>NZ_JACHBY010000026.1 GCF_014200495.1 Mucilaginibacter geliditolerans | reverse complement strand
ACCATAGGTGTTCGGAAGATTTTGATTTATCCCCTTAAGTGAATAACTAGGCTATAGAAATCTGTTAAATAGCTGATAATTTGCATTATGGAAGTTAGTCAGCTACTTTCTTTGTTACCGGATGACCTCCTTGAGGAGTTGGCTTTATCGACCAATGTAAATAAGTTCACTAAAAAACTTCATGGTGAGCTTGTTTTTAAGTTATTACTTCATTGTATTCTTTCTTTCAAGGATAATAGCTTACGGACCATGGAATCGGCATATGAATCTATTGGATTTAAGCTTTTAAATGCAAAAAAACCAAGCGGACATATCAGCTACAGTTCCATTAGTGAAAGACTTTCTCTTATTAACCCTGTATATTTTGAAAAGCTATATGAGCAATGTATTGAAAAGTATAGTGCCCTTTTAACCCCTCAGAAGGATTCACTTATACGGTTCGATTCAACTATAATAGCCTTGTCAGGCAAACTGTTAAAAGTGGGCTACCAGATCAAAGGAGGTAATGCAGCTCATCTAAAGATGTTAAAGTTTACGATAGGTTTGTCTAACCTTCCTGTAGCAGTTCATTTCTTTACAGAACAAATGTACAGTGGCGAAAATCAGTCACTTAAAACAGCTGTTTTATCATTTAAATCAGGTAAAGGGGATATGATCAGCATATTTGACAGGGGACTTACTTCCCGTAAAGCTTATGATGATTTTGTAGAAAAAGACATTCCTTTTATTTCCAGGCTCGGCATAAAAGGTAAACTGCAGGCAGTAACCGGCAATGAGCTCGAACAACCGATAGAAACAGCTACCCTGAATATTTCCAGTGATCGTTCTGTTTATCTGTTTAAAGCACAGGGCTTAAAGGCAAAATATCCGCTTAGGTGCATTGAAGCATTCAGAAAGGAAACAGGAGAAAAAATCACCTTTATAACTAATATTAAACAACTGAGCGCAGCAGATATTACCATGTTATATAAACAACGATGGGATATTGAAGTGTTTTTTAAATTCATCAAGCAAGAGCTAAACTTTAGTCACCTAATTAACAGAAGCGAGAATGGTATCAAAGTTATGCTGTATTGCACATTGATAGCAGCGATATTATTGATCGTTTATAAAGAACAAAATGGGCTTAAAGGATATAAGATCATGAAACAAAAATTTGTTCATGATCTGGAAAAATCGTTAATGAAAGACTTTGTTATATTGTGTGGTGGAGATCCTAATATGGTTGATAAACACCTTAAAATATCACCTGAATAAATCTTCCGAACACCTATGGT
>NZ_JACHBY010000025.1 GCF_014200495.1 Mucilaginibacter geliditolerans | reverse complement strand
TTAGATTCTGTGTTGAAATACAAGTATTAAATAGATTTTTTATCTTTGAGTCTTAAGGCGGCTTTATGCCAGCCTGTTTAGGGCGGTCCTTTTTTAAAGTGACTGCCCTAACTATTTAATACCAATTCACTTTCTATTTGATTTTGCAGGTAATCTGCTTGATAAGGGACTTTAGTTTTATGAATTGTGTATGCCATTTCCAGTAACTTTCTTTGTACGGCAACACAACCTTTCATTTTTATGCCATTCTTAGATACGATCCTTACAAATATTTCTTTATACTTTTCCGAGTGCCTGATAGCCGCCATGGCCGGCATATACATTGCTTTTCGTAAATACCGATTACCTCTTTTGGATATCCGGGGTTTGCCTTTAACCGAAGTGCCTGATTCCTTTTCTTTCACATCGAGACCTGCGTAGCTAGTTAACTGTTTTTTACTTCTGATAAGTTCAAAGCCATTGGTTTCAGCCATAATTATAGCGGCCGTTATTGGCCCGATGCCTGGTATAGACGTGATCAGCTTGACCGACTGATTTATTTGTGCATCGCTTTTAATAGCAGCTGTTACTTCCTCAAGGCCCTCCTTGAGTTGTACAGTGACCATTTTTATACGGCTCCGCATTCTGCCTATAATCGTTTTGTTTGGATAAGCTTCTATTTGCTCGGCATGTAACTGATTTTTCAGCATTGTCCTTTCAGCTATAAGCTGATCCCTTTCACGGGTTAACTGCCTTAATTCCCTGAATGCTGCTTTTGGCCGTATCCAGTCTTCCAGTTTCTTTGAAAGGCCAAATAAAGCGATAGCTTCAGACATGGATTTATCAGTAACAGTTTTAACTTCAAGTGTCCGAAAGAAATTAGTAATCTTATTAGGCATTATGATACTAACGGAACATACCCGGTCAGCTAAATAATAAGCTAATGCTTCATGGTATACACCAGTTGCTTCCATTACATATCTTACGGGAGAATTGGCAACTGTTTGCTTTCTTACCCATGTCATCAATAAGCTAAATCCCTTTTCGGTGTTAGAGAAGACCTTATGAGCATAAATAGTTGTTGTCGTTTCTTCATCCATGTTACTTAAAGAAACCACAAGTTCTTTTTGGGCTACATCAATACCCACTACCTGTTTTAATAATCGCTTTTCCATCTGTTGCTTTTTATATCTCATAAGTGAAAACCTTCCTTCGTCTTTCCTCCTGCCGGTTATACTGGATACGCCGCTTTGCAGTGTTCCTTACATTCTGTTCAAACTCAAAAAAGTAAAAAAGTGAGGCCATATCTAACGCACAACATGCAAATAGCTATTAAGGGATAGCCCGGCTCTCACTCTCTTTCACTTATATAATCTATACAAGAATAACGATTACAAACATAGGAGGGAT
>NZ_JACHBY010000024.1 GCF_014200495.1 Mucilaginibacter geliditolerans | reverse complement strand
GCGTCATTGCGAGATTCTGTGTTGATATACAAGTAATCTGCATAATTTATTTTACATTTGAGTCTTAGGCGGCTTGATGTTAGCCTGTTTAGAGCGGCTCTTTTTTTAAAGTAGCTGCTCTAACTATTTAATAAGGGTTGGTTTTCTGTTTGTAGGTAATCCTCCAGGTAAGGTGTTTGGGTTTTATAAACGGTATAGGTCATTTCCAGTAGTTTTCTTTGTACAGCTACGGCGCCTTTCATTTTAATGCCATTCCTGGAAACGATCCTTACAAATATGGCTTTGTATCTTTCCGAATGCCTGATGGCCGAAAGGGCAGGCATATACATCGCTTTGCGTAAGTGGCGGTTACCTCTTTTTGATATCCGTGGTTTACCTTTGACTGATGTACCTGATTCTTTTTCTTTGACATCGAGTCCCGCGTAACTTGTCAACTGTTTCTTACTTCTGATCAGTTCGAACCCGTTGGTTTCAGCCATGATCACCGCCGCCGTTAACAAACCTATTCCCGGTATTGAGGTAAGAAGTTTAACAGAGCGGTTTATTTCCTGATCGTTAGTTATGGCCGCAGTAGTTTCAGACAAAGTCTCCTTTAGTTGCCCGTTAACCATTTTGATCCGGATCCTTATCCGGCTGATGGTTTGTTCACTCGGGTAAGCCTCTATCTGTTCTGCGTGTAACTGATTTTTCAGTATCGTTCTTTCCGCTATGAGCTGATCTCTTTCACGGGTTACCTGTCTCAATTCCCTGAATACCCTTTTGGGCTGTACCCAGTCATCTACTTTCTTTTCTAAGCCAAACAGGGCAATTGCTTCTGACATCGACTTATCGGTAACTGTTTTAATCTCCAATGTCCTGAAAAAGTTAGTGACTTTATTAGGCATAATGATACTTACCGCGTAGTTCCTGTCAGAAAGAAAATAAGCCAAGGCTTCGTGGTATACGCCGGTTGCTTCCATCACATACCTTAATGGTGAATCATTATCCGTATGTTTTTTGACCCATAACATCATTGCTGCAAAGCCCTTTTCGTTATTCACAAAGGTCTTGTAAGCATAAATATGGGTTGATGCTTCCTGGTCCATATTACCTAACGATACCACCAATTCCTTGTGGGCCACATCAATACCAACCACCTGTTTTAATAACTTTTTTTTCATAGAACTGCTTGTTATAGTTCCTAAGTGAAAACCTTCCTTCGTTTTTACTCCTGCTGGCTATCCTGGATATACTGCAATGCTGTATTCCTTACATTCTGTTCAAACTCAAGAAAGTGAAAAGAATGAAGCTTTATCTCACAACCAATATGCATTATAGCTATTTAGGAACGACGTGCTTTCACTCTTTTTCACTTATAGAACTTTACTAAAGATAGTTGATTATTGATCTTTTAGATTTAAAACAAACATAGGAGGAACGAAGCAATCCC
>NZ_JACHBY010000023.1 GCF_014200495.1 Mucilaginibacter geliditolerans | reverse complement strand
GACCGCCCTAAACAGGCTGGCATAAAGCCGCCTTAAGACTCAAAGATAAAAAATCTATTTAATACTTGTATTTCAACACAGAATCTAACGCAAAATCTTTTCTAAATGTAGAGACGCAATATTGCGTCTCGCCAAAAGCATTGAAAACTTTGCTAATCCAAAACTCCCCCTTTAGGGGGTTGGGGGGCTAGCAAATATCCTAATCTCCTTCGGATAATAATTATTAATCCTATTTGGCAGCAGCTTGGCCCATCCCAAAGGCTGTCCTTCAAACTGCATCAGGCTCCAGCCTTTGCCATTAACAGTTATATCAATATTCTCCCGCCTTAAATACTGTATGGCCTGGTCCTTGTCCAGCTCGGTTTGTAAAACGGTGTCCTTATTAATAATAGTACTTAACGCCAGTTCATGGTCCGGTATCAGGTCCTTACCGGCCAGCTTGCCAATCCTCACACCCGATTTTTTGATATACAAATTGCGCTGTAAGATATTAAGGCTCTCGATGTGCTGGCGATAGATGGCCATCCAGTCATCATTAGCTTTAAAATAATAGAAATCGAGCGGGTTATTTATATATCCTTTAATAAGGTCAATCTCTTTGCCTACTAATTTCTGTTGTTCCTTATTTTTAAAGCCGCCCAGCTCGCCGCTGTCGCCGGTTTTTTTAAGGCATGCGGCGAATAATCCTTCGCCCTTTACCTGTCCGGGATAAAAACGGTAACCCCATGCCTGTTGCTGCTGCGATTGTGTTTCAACAATACCCCACTCCTTATATATAGGTATCTGCAAAGTTTCCAGCTCAAATGAATTACAAAGCCAATCCAGTATATCCTCGTTTTCCTGGTGGGAGTAGGAGCAGGTAGAATATATAAGATGTCCGCCTTCCTTTAAACAAGGATATATATCCGCCAGTATACGTTCCTGGCGTTGGTGGCACAGGCTTACGTTGGCTTCACTCCACTCATCCATCGCTGCCGGATCTTTCCGGAACATGCCCGAGCCGGAGCATGGCGCATCAACCAGTATAATATCGAAGAAGCTTTTCAACCGGGTAAAATCTTTCGGGTCGTTATTAGTTACTATAGTATTAGCCGTTCCCCATCTGCTAAGGTTATCAGTAAGCACAGGTACACGTGTTTTGATGATCTCGTTAGCCACTAACAGATCGGCCGGATCCATGGCCGAATTAAGCAAGGTGCTTTTGCCGCCCGGTGCCGCGCACAGGTCAAGTATCCGCACCGGTTCGCCATCGGGCTTTATATATTTAAGGATATGGCCGATGAACATTGACGATGCTTCCTGCACATAATAGCAGCCGGCATGGAATAATGGATCAAAAGTAAAGGAGGGGCGCACATCTAAATAGTACCCTTCAGGGCACCAGGGCACCTGTTCGCCGGTTTTTATGGCTGCCGGTTTAAAAGGATTTAACCTTATTGAGGTAGGCGAGTCAATATATTGATGCGCATTGGTAAACTTTTCTTCATTAAAACCAGGCTCACCGGCTAATGATTCTAAAAATTTTTCAGGGAAATTGAGCTTATCCATATCGTTTTCCAAAGATACGATTTCGGCAATTGCCAGCCTTTATATATTAAGGCAGTGAAGCCTGTAAATTATTTAGCTTAATTAACAGATAGTTATAGGGTGATACAGTGTTTTTGTTAAAATGTTTTTGCAGGTATGGATAAAGTAGTTACCTTTGCAACCCGCAAAAAAGGGTAGCGCGATGTTGCTTTTGAGGGGGTGAAAAAAAAGGTTAAAATAAATATTGTGAATAGCAAAAAGGTTTATACCTTTGCAGCCCGTTAAAACGGGAACAATATTAGTTCTGACACGAAAAAA
>NZ_JACHBY010000022.1 GCF_014200495.1 Mucilaginibacter geliditolerans | reverse complement strand
TGCAAATAGCTATTAAGGGATAGCCCGGCTCTCACTCTCTTTCACTTATATAATCTATACAAGAATAACGATTACAAACATAGGAGGGATGGTAACGGATACCGGCCAAGTGAGGGTCTCAAGCATCGGCCGAGCTTAATGCCTGTAGCCGTATGAGTGGACAGCCCGGCCCGCTGCATAGCGGGAAACGCCCTGAAAGGAAACATTAACATATTAATTCATGGCAAAAAACTCCACCCTGAAATAGTTACCATCGGCATTGCTACGATAACTTAATTCGCCACCCATTTCTTTGGTCATGAGCTTGGCTATGGAGAGGCCAAGGCCCAGTCTGCTTTCTTTTGATGTTGAAGCATCGTTTAATGTTTTCAATTTATCAAACATCCAGTCTAACTCGTGCTGACCGATGGCTACGCCTTCATCAATAATTTCGAACACAAATTTTTGCGCCTGTAAACTTGTGGTAACTAACAGCGTATTGTTTAACTGTGAAAACTTAATAGCGTTTGATAACAGGTTTTGGAACACCTGGCCCGCAAACACCTTGTCGAGCCTAACATGTAAAGGCCTGTTTGATATGTTATTAACCAGGTTTATATTTTTGGTTAGCGCCGTTTCATTTAAACCTTTAACAACCTGGTTCACCTCCGTATTAATATCAAATATTTCCAGGTTAAAACTGATTTCATTCGAGTCGATTTCTTTTACATTTACCAGTTTGCTTAACAAGTATTGCATCTTATCGGCAGATTCGGTAATGTAATTGATATATTCTTTTTGTTCGGTGCTTAGCCTGTAATTTTCTTCCTGTATTAAAACACTGCTCATAATAATAGAGCCTGTCAGATTTTTAAGATCATGGCCGGCTATATTAATAAAGCTGTTTTTATGTTCGTTTAGCTTACGCAATTGCTCATATTGCAAATCAATTAGTTTATCCTTTTCGTTCAGATCATGGCGTTGCTCCTTGAACAGTTCTGTTGATTTTTCTATCAGGATGCGGGAATGGATATAACGCTCAGTTATTCTATACTGGGCATTTGGTATAAGGCACGATAGGGCAGTCGTTAGGGCAAAAAATTGTCCGCCTTTACTAATAAAAAGATTAAGATCGTAATGACTAAAAGCCTTATAGCATATCAATATCAGTAAAAATGCTACTAAGGCTTGTATAATGGAATTTACGGGCTCCCAGAAAACCTGCAGGTTAAAAAATAGTATGATCAGTGAATACAATAAAAAGTAAAGACTCAATTGACTAATATTTACCAGGGAGCATAACGCAGCCGATGTTATGGATATAAGCAATAAGGATATATGCAGCAATAACCGGTAATCATACTGCTTGCGTTGGAAGAGACCATGCAGCGCATAAATAGCCAAGCTTATAACTAAACGAACTATAAAAAACTGTAGCCATAAAGCGGGTACATATAGGTAATCAACAACGCATAATAAGGGATAGAGCAGTGCAATTGTGAAGACAATAATGTTTGTTTGGTGCCAGGCTTTTTTTAATATTTCTGTCGAGAACTCCTCTTTAGTTACTTGGATGAACATTCTGATTTATTGAAAATATAAAAAGAATCAGTTAGGGTTATAATTGGTTAGCGTGACTAAAAATACATGAAAATTAATGTTTAATGAAATTATATTTATATAGAAATTAAAAATTCAAGCATTAAATATTAAAAAGTCATATCAAGAAATAGAATATTGCCTATACCGATAAGATGGTGGTGAAAATAGCTTTCAGGTTAATACGTAGTTGGAAAGAAATTAGCTAACAAAAGGTATGCTATTATGTTTAAATAATACCCTTAAAAACGTGGCTTTGAACGTGGCTAAGGGTATATTTATTAATATTAAAATAACTACATTTGATGCATACTATTTGTTATGAAATTTTTTGAAGATAAAAGACGGGAAGTAATGGTTCATATCGAGAAATTCATGCTCGAAAAGATGAATGAATACTTGAAGCCCATTGATACCATTTGGCAACCATCAGACTTTTTACCCGATGCTTCAAAAGATACTTTCTTTACAGAGATTAAAGAACTTCAGGAAAGTGCACAGGGTTTATCATACGACCTGGTTGCCGTTTTAATTGGCGATACTATTACCGAAGAGGCTTTGCCTAGTTACGAATCATGGCTGGCCATGGTTCAGAATGTATCCGACGATGAAGAAGGTGGTTGGATGCGATGGAACCGCCATTGGACAGCTGAAGAAAACCGTCATGGCGACTTATTAAACAAATACCTTTACCTATCAGGCCGTGTAAATATGCGCATGATGGAAATATCAACCCAATACCTGATAGCCGATGGTTTTGATATAGGTACTGGGCATGATCCATACCGTAACTTTATATATACATCGTTTCAGGAGCTGGCAACCAATATTTCGCACCGTCGTGTAGCATCGCAGGCTAAAAAGGATGGCGATACGCTGCTGTCAAAAATGTGCGGTGTTATAGCATCTGATGAGGCCCGCCATGCTAAAGCTTACAAATATTTTATAGAGAAGGTTTTTGAGGTTGATCCTAATGGCGCTATGCTGGCCTTTGAGGATATGATGCGCAAGAAAATTGTAATGCCTGCACACTTTTTACGTGAAGTAGGCCTAAAAATAGGCCAAACCTTTGGTCATTTTACTGATGCAGCACAACGTTTGGGTATTTATACAGCTATTGACTACGTTGATATACTGAAAGAACTGATCGAAGACTGGCACATTGCAGATATGCCGGATTTAAACGAAACCGGCGAAAAAGCGCGTGATTATATCATGAACCTCCCAGACCGTTTACTGCGCGTTGCCGATAGAATGAAAAACCCAATGCTGGAATATAAGTTTAGCTGGATAAATAGCTAATTTTTCTCCGTGCGTCATTGCGAGGTACGAAGCAATCCCAAACTATACAGAGCGGCTCTGCCAATCGGGGATTGCTTCGTACCTCGCAATGACGGTTTTACAAAATCCTGGTTCTCATCCCTCCAATACCAGATCCGTCCCCCCATTACCCGATATATTCTCGAATAAACTATTCAGTATTGATTCCAGCGTTAACGAGTTAACATCATCTACATAATGTTCGGAACGTGTTATCCATAGCTCATCGGCATTTATGGCTATGCTGAACAATATGTCCTCAGATACCCCGGGTTGAGATATTTCAATAGTGTCGCCTTTGTTCTCAATTAAAAAATCGATATTGCTGTCACGCTGTTTACGAAACAGTGGGTTTAAGTTTTGCTGAAGATGATTATAAAGGCTGTTTATATTAACAGGCTTATGCAATGTGATGATTTTCATATAAACTGTCTTTTTATATTTATTTACAACCGAAAGTTTAATAATATTGTTTCAGATAAAATCTCCTGTCATTTCGAACGATAGTGAGAAATCTTCTGCAGTTATACATGGCCACATGCACGTTGCAGAAGATTTCTCCTCGTACCTCGTTCGAAACGACAGTGGGGGATATAATACATCACCACTATGAAATACAAATTACTAGGCCGTTCGGGCCTTAAAGTTTCTGAACTGTGCCTGGGCACAATGGGTTTTGGTACCGAAGCAGGCTGGGGTGCCGACGCTGCTACCAGCTTTGATATTATGGATGCCTACGCCAATGCCGGCGGCAATTTTCTGGATACCGCCAATATGTATAAACTCGGCGCCAGTGAAAAGATAATCGGCGATTACCTCAGTAACCAGGACCGTGATTATTTTGTGCTGGCTACAAAATATACGTTAAAGGATAATATCACCAATCCAAACGCATCGGGCAATAACCGCAAAAATATGATGCGCAGTGTTGAGCAAAGTCTTAAGCGCCTCAAAACTGATTTCCTGGATATATTATACCTGCACATTTGGGATGATATAACCCCGATTGATGAGGTGCTGCGCGCAATGGACGACCTGATACGCCAGGGCAAAATAAATTACGCCGCTATTAGCGATACCCCTGCCTGGGTAGTAGCCAAAGGTAACACGCTTGCCGAATTGATGGGCTGGAGCCAGTTTGTGGCATTGCAAGTTGAATACAGTCTGCTGGCGCGAACACCTGAGCGTGAATTGATCCCGATGGCAAAACATTTTGGCATAACCGTAACACCGTGGGCGCCATTGGCAGGCGGAGCATTAACCGGTAAATACCTGCGCGGTGAAAAGGGCCGCATAAAACCAGAAAGCAACCGCCTGAATGACCGTAGCGAAGCTATTACCAAAGTTGTGGTTGATATTGCTGATGAATTAGGGGTGTCGCCCGGGAATGTGGCACTACAGTGGACAAGGCAGCAGGGTTTTTCTTGTATTCCGATTATTGGTGCAACTAAAGTTGATCAATTTATGGATAACCTTAAAACTATTGATGTTACCCTGAGTGATGATCAGCTTAAAAGATTAGATGAAGCCAGCGCAATACAACTCGGTTTTCCCGGCGATTTCTTTAAGGAAGAAGCGGTGAGGAATAATAGTTTTGGTGGGTTTTATGATAGGGTGGAGAAACGCTAAGTTATATTGATCATTCTCTCCCCGCGCGTCATTGCGAGATTCTGTGTTGATATACAAGTAATCTGCATAATTTATTTTACATTTGAGTCTTAGGCGGCTTGATGTTAGCCTGTTTAGAGC
>NZ_JACHBY010000021.1:4021-5633 GCF_014200495.1 Mucilaginibacter geliditolerans | reverse complement strand
GTGAATACTGTAAAAAGAATAATTTTATATACAGATTCTATTATTAATAATAGGGTCAGTGAACAAACGAGACATTTTACAATGGAGAGTTTGATCCTGGCTCAGGATGAACGCTAGCGGCAGGCCTAATACATGCAAGTCGGACGGGATTGGAGAGCTTGCTTTCCATGAGAGTGGCGCACGGGTGCGTAACACGTATGTAACCTACCTTCACCAGGGGGATAGCCTCTCGAAAGAGAGATTAAGACCGCATAACATTATAGGATAGCATTATTTTATAATCAAATATTTATAGGGTGAAGATGGGCATGCGGAACATTAGCTAGTTGGTAAGGTAACGGCTTACCAAGGCTACGATGTTTAGGGGATCTGAGAGGATGACCCCCCACACTGGTACTGAGACACGGACCAGACTCCTACGGGAGGCAGCAGTAAGGAATATTGGTCAATGGGCGGAAGCCTGAACCAGCCATGCCGCGTGCAGGAAGACGGCCCTACGGGTTGTAAACTGCTTTTATACCGGAATAAACCTTTCTACGTGTAGGAAGCTGAATGTACGGTAAGAATAAGGATCGGCTAACTCCGTGCCAGCAGCCGCGGTAATACGGAGGATCCAAGCGTTATCCGGATTTATTGGGTTTAAAGGGTGCGTAGGTGGCCTGTTAAGTCAGGGGTGAAAGACGGTAGCTCAACTATCGCAGTGCCTTTGATACTGACGGGCTTGAATGAACTAGAGGTAGGCGGAATGTGACAAGTAGCGGTGAAATGCATAGATATGTCACAGAACACCAATTGCGAAGGCAGCTTACTATGGTTTTATTGACACTGAGGCACGAAAGCGTGGGGATCAAACAGGATTAGATACCCTGGTAGTCCACGCCCTAAACGATGAATACTCGATGTTGGCGATATACGGTCAGCGTCTAAGCGAAAGCGTTAAGTATTCCACCTGGGGAGTACGCCCGCAAGGGTGAAACTCAAAGGAATTGACGGGGGCCCGCACAAGCGGAGGAGCATGTGGTTTAATTCGATGATACGCGAGGAACCTTACCCGGGCTTGAAAGTTAGTGAATGATCCAGAGACGGATCAGTCCTTCGGGACACGAAACTAGGTGCTGCATGGCTGTCGTCAGCTCGTGCCGTGAGGTGTTGGGTTAAGTCCCGCAACGAGCGCAACCCCTATGTTTAGTTGCCAGCACGTTAAGGTGGGGACTCTAAACAGACTGCCTATGCAAATAGAGAGGAAGGAGGGGACGACGTCAAGTCATCATGGCCCTTACGTCCGGGGCTACACACGTGCTACAATGGGCAGTACAGAGGGCAGCTACCTGGCAACAGGATGCCAATCTCAAAAAGCTGTTCACAGTTCGGATCGGGGTCTGCAACTCGACCCCGTGAAGTTGGATTCGCTAGTAATCGCATATCAGCAATGATGCGGTGAATACGTTCCCGGGCCTTGTACACACCGCCCGTCAAGCCATGGAAGCTGGAAGTGCCTGAAGTGCGTAACCGTAAGGAGCGTCCTAGGGTAAAGTCGGTAACTGGGGCTAAGTCGTAACAAGGTAGCCGTACCGGAAGGTGTGGCTGGAATACCTCCTTTCTGGAGCAGGTT
>NZ_JACHBY010000021.1:0-3926 GCF_014200495.1 Mucilaginibacter geliditolerans | reverse complement strand
GGTCAACGGTTCGAATCCGTTATTCTCCACATTCCCTCCGTTTCCTGAAAGGGATAGGATATCATGCAAGTTGCTGAAAAAGCAAGGGGACACGTTCTTTGACATATTGGAAGAAGTAAAAAAAAAGAGAAGACAACAGTATAGAGACGGTTGTTGGCTTTAAAGGATTACGAGTAAAGAGGAACAGGAAGTCGTAAGACCAATGAACTAATGAGCGAGTGAACCAATGAACGACAATCCTATCAAAAAAAGCATACATACCGAGCAAAAGGCGGTATAGTAGAAGAAAGTAAGAAAGGGTACACGGGGGATGCCTTGGCTCTCAGAGGCGATGAAGGACGTGATAAGCTGCGATAAGCCGCGGGGATCAGCAAATATGAATTGATCCGCGGATTTCCGAATGGGGAAACCTAACTATTTGAAGAATAGTTGCATAAATGCGCGAACCTGCTGAACTGAAACATCTAAGTAAGCAGAGGAAGAGAAAACAACAGTGATTTCCAGAGTAGTGGCGAGCGAAATGGAAGAAGCCCAAACCGGCTATGTTACGGCATAGCCGGGGTTATAGGACCACAACATGAATATTAAACAAAACCGGAACGGGGTGGGAAACCCGGCCATAGAGCATGAGAGCTGCGTACGGGTAATGGATAATAGGATAGTGGTATCCTGAGTACCGCGAGGTCGGAGACGCCTTGTGGGAATTTGCCGGCACCATCCGGTAAGGCTAAATACTCCTGAGAGACCGATAGTGAACCAGTACCGTGAGGGAAAGGTGAAAAGAACCCCGAACAGGGGAGTGAAATAGAACCTGAAACCGTGTACTTACAAGCGGTCGGAGCGGACATGTTCCGTGACGGCGTGCCTTTTGCATAATGAGCCTACGAGTTACTCCTCTCTGGCAAGGTTAAGTGTTTAAGACACGGATCCGAAGCGAAAGCGAGTCTGAAAAGGGCGTATAGTCAGAGGGGGTAGACGCGAAACCTTGTGATCTACCCATGGACAGGTTGAAGGTGCCGTAACAGGTACTGGAGGACCGAACCGATAAACGTTGAAAAGTTTCCGGATGATCTGTGGGTAGGGGTGAAAGGCTAATCAAACTGGGAAATAGCTCGTACTCCCCGAAATGTTTTTAGGAACAGCCTGGCGGTTGAGTTAATAAGAGGTAGAGCTACTAATTGGGTGCGGGGGAGTCAAATCCTACCAAATCCAGATAAACTCCGAATGCTTATTAATATACGCTGGAGTGAGGCTCTGGGTGCTAAGGTCCAGGGCCGAGAGGGAAAGAACCCAGACCATCAGCTAAGGTCCCCAAATTACCACTAAGTTGAACTAACGAGGTCCGATTGCACAGACAGCTAGGATGTTGGCTTGGAAGCAGCCATTCATTTAAAGAGTGCGTAACAGCTCACTAGTCGAGCGATCGGGCATGGATAATAAACGGGCATTAAGTGGTATACCGAAGCTATGGATTTGCAGTAATGCATCTGGTAGGGGAGCATTCTATTGTCCGGTGAAGCAGGAGCGACAAGCGACTGTGGAGGGAATAGAAAAGCAAATGTAGGCATAAGTAACGATAAGGCGGGAGAGAAACCCGCCCACCGAAAGACTAAGGTTTCCTGATCAACGCTAATCGGATCAGGGTTAGTCGGGGCCTAAGGTGAAGCCGAAGGGCGTAGCCGATGGACAACTGGTTAATATTCCAGTACTTTTTATAACTGCGATGCGGTGACGGAGTAGTGACACTGACGCGAACTGACGGAATAGTTCGTTAAAGGCCGTAGGTATAGGAGACACAGGTAAGTCCGTGACTCTTGCTGAAAGCTGATAGTACCTTGAGCCTTCGGGTAAGAGGATAGTTCAGGTAATCAGACTTCCAAGAAAACCCGCTAAGCTTCAGGTTATAAAAACCCGTACCGTAAACCGACACAGGTAGTCGAGGAGAGAATCCTAAGGTGCTCGAGTGAATCATGGCTAAGGAACTCGGCAAAATGGCCCTGTAACTTCGGGAGAAGGGGCGCTTCAGCAATGAAGCCGCAGTGAAAAGGCCCAGGCGACTGTTTAACAAAAACACATGGCTATGCAAAATCGAAAGATGACGTATATGGCCTGACACCTGCCCGGTGCCGGAAGGTTAAGAGGGGATGTTAGTCGCAAGGCGAAGCATTGAATCGAAGCCCCGGTAAACGGCGGCCGTAACTATAACGGTCCTAAGGTAGCGAAATTCCTTGTCGGGTAAGTTCCGACCTGCACGAATGGTGTAACGATCTGGGCGCTGTCTCAGCCATGAGCTCGGTGAAATTGTGGTATCGGTGAAGACGCCGGTTACCCGCAACGGGACGGAAAGACCCCATGCACCTTCACTACAACTTAACATTGATATCGGATACAGGATGTGTAGGATAGGTGGGAGACTGTGATCCGGCTTCGCTAGGAGTCGGTTAGTCAACGTTGAAATACCACCCTTTCTGTATTTGGTGTCTAATCCCTTTATGAGGGAGACATTGTTTGGCGGGTAGTTTGACTGGGGTGGTCGCCTCCAAAAAGGTAACGGAGGCTTTCAAAGGTAAGCTCAGTACGCTTGGTAACCGTACGCGGAGTGCAATAGCATAAGCTTGCTTGACTGTGAGACAGACAAGTCGATCAGGGTCGAAAGACGGATATAGTGATCCGGTGGTTCTGCATGGAAGGGCCATCGCTCAAAGGATAAAAGGTACGCTGGGGATAACAGGCTGATCTCCCCCAAGAGCTCATATCGACGGGGAGGTTTGGCACCTCGATGTCGGCTCGTCACATCCTGGGGCTGGAGAAGGTCCCAAGGGTTGAGCTGTTCGCTCATTAAAGTGGCACGCGAGCTGGGTTCAGAACGTCGCGAGACAGTTCGGTCCCTATCTGTTGTGGGCGTTGGAAGTTTGAGTGGGGCTGACCTTAGTACGAGAGGACCGGGTTGGACTAACCTCTGGTGAATCTGTTATGGCGCCAGCTGTATTGCAGAGTAGCTACGTTGGGAATAGATAAGCGCTGAAAGCATCTAAGTGCGAAACTAGCCACAAGATGAGACTTCCATTGAGGGTCGTAGCAGACTACTACGTTGATAGGTTACAGGTATAAAGGTGGTGACATCATAGCCGAGTAATACTAATTGCCCGAAGCTTTCTTCGTGATGGAAAATAGTGAGTGGTTCAGCAATGGACCGCTCACGAACAACCAACAAACAGATAATTGAACAAATTATATATTGTTGTTTTCTCTTAATTATTTACTTCTTTCAATAATATGTCATTGTTTGTGGTCATTAGTCATTGTGTCATTAGTCATTAGAACTAAGCACAGTAGCAAAAGCCAATACAAACAAATAAAAAATAAGTTATGGTTATGGTCATCAGTCAGTAATGACTAATGACACAATAACCAATGACTAAAAGACATTCAGGTGCCTATATCGGCGGTGTCCACCTCTTCCCATTCCGAACAGAGAAGTTAAGCCCGCCAGAGCCGATGGTACTGCAGTAAAATGTGGGAGAGTAGGTCGGTGCCCAATCTTATCAGCCAAAAGGCTGTGAATCCAGAACCCTTCAATCGAATAGATTGAGGGGTTTCTGCGTTTAGAACCTTTTGTGTCAACACCCCCCGTCATGCTGAACTTGTTTCAGCACCCCATTAGCAGAGCCGAATACAGATCGCAGACCATGCAGGTGAGATGCCGAAACAAGTTCGGCATGACGGTTAGGAGGATTATCATTAATAGTTTGTCCGTCCGTTTCCCCTGCTGTTGCTACCGCAAGCGTCCCGCTTGTGGTACACGTTTAGGTAGCCAGGCGTATAACAAATTAATTATTGCAATGCGGCTAAATTGCATGCGGGCCACAAGCGGGACGCTTGCGGCAGCGGGGACAGCAGGACGGCTTGATTTATAAGTTCGCGTT
>NZ_JACHBY010000020.1 GCF_014200495.1 Mucilaginibacter geliditolerans | reverse complement strand
GATTCCTGACTTGAAAACCTTGTAAATACCTCGCTTACATTCATTTGCTTTAAATATACAAAATATACCTGTCTTATGATGGGCTATTACTCTCTCAAGAGGGGAATCGCACGTGGCCTATGCTTATTTCCCAAATATCAAAATAAAACTACCCGCCATAATCAATAAAGCTGCCGATACCGTTTTCACCGTCAACGGCTCACCTAAAAAAATGGCTGCCAATACAATAGCTATAGGCACGCTCAATTTATCTACAGGTGCAACCCAAGCCACTTCTCCTATTTGTAATGCTTTAAAATAGAATATCCATGATAAGCCTGTTGCCGCTCCTGACAGGATCAGGAAGATCCAGTTCACCCGTGTAAGGCTGCCGATGGTATTGTTTGTCCCCTTGGCGAACACCAGCGCCCAGGCCAGTACCAGTATAATTACTGTACGTATGGCAGTAGCCAAATCGGTATCAACCCCTTTAATGCCAATCTTTGCAAAAATTGCTGTAAGTGCAGCAAACGATGCCGATAGTAATGCGTATATCCACCACATAGTAATAAGTTTAAATTTCTCTTTGTCATTTCGAACGATAGAGAGAAATCTTCTGCGAAATTCAAAGCGAAGATGCAAGCTGAAGAAGATGCCCCACTATCATGACGAATGACAACGTGTTTGTCAAATACATTAAATTTCCCTTTTCATTTCGAGAAGATATGTCGGGAAATCTTCCGTGAAATGCAAAGCTTCATGCAATGTGCAAAAGATTTCTCTCTATCGTTCGAAATGACAACTTTATTTTTTAAATAATTCTATTGTAATAAAAACATGCATTCCATTCAAAATTAATACAGAATTATGTTATAATTTAGCTGAATATAAAGCCTTATATTTATACTTAATGAAATGGTTTTTCAGCATAATCATATGCGCATTTACATATAACTTTGCCCAGGCGCAGTCCTATACGCTGGATCATTATCTTGAACTTGCCAAAAGTAACAGCCCACTGTTAAAGGATTTACACAACCAGATCGCATCAAATGAGATTGATAGTCTGCGTTTAAAAGCTGGCTATAAACCACAGGTAAACCTCAACAGCGGCGGTCTATATGCCCCTCTTGTAAATGGCTATGGTTATTCCGAAGCTATTACCAATAACCATACATTAAATGGCTTGCTTGGTGTTAACCAATCGCTGGCAAGTAAAAACAATATCAACGCGCAGTTGCTGGCTATTACGCTGCAATCATTGTCATTAACCAACGCCTCCAAAATATCCGAGCAGGATCTAAAGAAAGCCGTCACCACCCAATATATCACCGCTTATGGTGATCTTCAGCAATACAAATTCAGTCAGCAGGTGGTTGATCTGCTTACAAATGAAGAAAGCATACTTAAAAAGCTCACCCGCTCAAACGTATACCACCAAGGCGATTACCTCACTTTCCTGGTAACTTTAAAACAACAGGAACTGGCACTTACACAGGCACGCCTGGTTTACAAAAACGATTACGCTACGCTAAACTACCTGGCAGGGGTGGCTGATACTACGATAAGAGACCTGGATGAACCTCTTCTAAAAAAACTTACCCCGCCCGATGCCAGCACCAGCATCTATTTTCAGCAATACAAACTGGATAGCTTAAAGATCATCAACAGCAAACAACTGATTGATTACAGCTATAAACCAAAGATTAATGTTTTTGCTGATGGTGGTTATAACAGCGATTTTATGGGTCAGGCTTACAAAAACTTTGGGGTAAGCGCAGGTTTTGGCTTTGTACTGCCGATATATGATGGCGGTCAACGTAAAATGCAATACAAAAAGCTGTCCCTGCAGGAAGAAACCCGCGAAAACTACAAGGCCTTTTTTGATGTGCAATATCATCAGCAAATAGCGCAGTACAACCAGCAGATCAGCGAGAATGAAACGCTGATAGCGCAGATAAAAGATCAAACCAAATATACCGAAAGCCTGATAAAGGTTGATACCCAGCTATTGCAAACCGGCGACCTGAAAATTGCCGACCTGATACTGGCCATCAACAATTACCTCAGCATAAAAAATTTAATGACCCAAACCGTTATCAGCCGGTTACAACTTATTAACCAGTTAAATTATTGGACAAAATAACCATGAATAAATCGATAATTAAATATACTGTTACTTCGCCCCTGCTTTTACTAGCCTGCATTGCGGTATTGCTAACATCGTGCGGCAGCGGTAGTAAGGGCGATAGCGGCGATGATGATAAAGCTGTTAATGCACAGGTAGCCGTTACTGTTACCAGCGTTAACGATAGCAGCATGGTTGATTATACTACGCTGAACGCGCAATCGGCATTTCAGCAAAAAAACTATATCAAATCAAACACCAACGGATATATCCAAAAGGTTAATACGCAGATTGGCCATTATGTAAACAAAGGCGAAACTGTATTCACCGTTAAAACCAAGGAAGCGCAAAGCATTGGTAACAGCGTAAATATTTTAGATACCACTTTCAAATTTTCGGGCGTTAACCGCATTACAGCACCGGAGCACGGCTATATTACCCAATTGAACCACCAGGTTGGTGATTATGTGCAGGATGGCGAACAGCTGGCCGTTATCAGTGACCGCAGTAGCTTCGCGTTTATTATGCAGTTGCCCTATGAGATGGAAAATACCGTAAAGCTAAACCAGGATGTGCAGCTTACCCTGCCTGATGGCGAAAAGATTGATGGCAAAATAGCATCATTTATGCCAACAGTTGATACCGCTGCCCAAACCCAGGGCGTGGTTATCAAGATAAACAGCGATAAACAGATACCCGAAAATTTAGTAGCTAAGGCCAGGGTGATCCGAACATTCAAACAAAACACGGCATCGTTACCAAAATCGGCTGTTTTAACCAATGAAACACAAACAGAATTTTGGGTGATGAAACTCATCAACTCAACAACCGCCATTAAAGTACCTGTTAAAAAAGGTATTGAGGTTGGCGACAGAGTTGAAATACTTTCACCAAAATTCTCGCCGCAGGATAAAATTGTAGCAACCGGAAATTATGGTTTGCCTGATACTGCTAAAGTTAAAATTGTACAGTAATGACCCCTATCAAAGATTATTTCATATCACATAAAAAGCCGATAGCACTCGTACTGTTCTTTATTATCGTGACCGGTATGTTTGCATACTCCAAGCTGCAAACATCCTTATTCCCGGATATTACATTCCCAAAAATCAAGATAATAGCCGATGAGGGCCTGCAACCGGTAAATAAAATGATGGTTACGGTAACCAAACCATTGGAAAACGCCATAAAAAAAGTACCCTCATTAATAACGGTTCGAAGCACGACCAGTCGCGGCAGCTGCGAGATATCTGCGTTTATGGATTGGAATGCCGATATTGATATGAGCCAGACCAAAATCCAGGCTGCTATTGACCAGGTAAAAAACGATCTTCCGGCCGATGTAAATATCACGGTTGAAAAGATGAACCCATCTATTCTGCCAGTAAGCGGTTACACTCTGGAGAGCCATAACCGCAGCCCTATAGAGCTGAGGCAACTGGCAACCTACACCGTTAAACCCTTTTTATCACAGGTTGATGGTGTATCAGAAATAAGGGTTATAGGTGGTAAAGCAAAAGAATACTGGCTTATACTTAAGCCACAAAAAATGAGCTCACTGGGCATAACGCCCGATGTGATCAGTAATGCATTAAACCAAACCAATTTTGTAAAATCAGGTGGCTATTTATCTGATTATAAGCGAATGTACCTTACCATAACGGATGCCACGCTTGCCACAAAAGATGAATTGGCAAATATGGTCATCAGCAATGACCGTAAACGGGTTATCCAGCTAAAAGATGTTGCTGATGTACAGATAAGTGAAGGGATTGAATACACCAAAATAAATGCTAACGGGCACGATGGCGTATTAATAGCGGTTGTAAAACAACCGGATGCCAACCTGGTATCTGTATCAGCCGATATGGACCAAAAGGTAAAGGACCTGCAAAAAATACTCCCTGCCGATGTTACCATAAAACCATACTATGTACAGGCCGATTTTGTTAATGATGCCGTAAAAAGCGTAAGTGACAGCTTATGGGTGGGCCTGCTATTAGCTATAGTGGTTGCTATCATCTTCCTGCGATCGGTAAAGGCAAGTGCAACAATATTAATAACCATACCTGTTACCTTATGCCTTACACTTATTGTACTGTATTGCATTGGTTATACATTTAATATCATGACCCTCGGTGCCCTGGCAGCATCAATAGGTTTAATTATTGATGATGCTATTGTAGTGGTGGAGCAAATACACCGCATGCATGAGGAATACCCCGATGAGCTTACCCGCAACCTGCTAAAAAAAGCTATTGATTACCTGTTCCCGGCAATGATAGGCTCATCAATAAGCACAATAGTAATTTTTATTCCTTTTCTGCTGATGACAGGTGTTGCCGGTGCTTATTTCACCGTGCTTACCAATACCATGATAATTACCCTGGTATGCTCATTTTTTGTTACCTGGATAGGATTACCGGTAATTTACCTGTTGCTAACCCGCAAGCCAAACTTCAATGGTAAACTCCAGGAAAAGAAACACAAAGCCGAACATGTTAAAAAACAAAAGTGGGTATCGTGGTTTATACTGCGCCCATGGCTTAGTATTATCATTATTGTAGCGCTTATTGCCGCAGTTGTATTAGTACTGCCAATGCTAAAAACCGGTTTTTTACCTGATATGGATGAAGGCAGTATAGTATTGGACTATACCTCTCCTCCCGGAACATCATTGGAGGAGACCGACCGTATTTTGCGCGAGGTTGAAAAGATAATTATTAAAGAGCCAGATGTTGAAGCTTATTCGCGCCGTACCGGCACCCAGATGGGCTTTTTTATAACTGAACCCAATACCGGCGATTATCTTATCCAGCTAAAAAGAGATCATAAACAAACAACAGAGGAAGTAATAAGCGACCTGCGCACAAAAATAGCATCAACCCAGCCTGAGTTAATTATAGACTTTGGACAAGTGATAACCGATATGCTTGGCGACCTGATGTCATCGGCACAGCCTATAGAAATAAAAGTTTTCGGCGATGATCAGCAAAAGCTACAGCAACTGTCAAAACAAATAGCTGATGCTGTTAGCAGTGTAAAAGGTACTGCAGATGTTTTCGATGGTATTGTTATAGCAGGGCCATCCGTTTCTATCAACCCTATTTATGATAAGCTGGCACAGTATAATATTACCCCGGTTGAACTGCAATCACAAACACAAACCGCGCTGGAAGGCAACATAGTAGGTAACATCATTGAAAAGGAACAGTTATCCCCTATCCGCATGGTTTATCCGGGTAACCGCACTTTAAGTATTGACCAGGTTAAAAACATGAACATATTTTTAACTAAGGGCCAGATGATACCTATAAACCAGGTAGCCAACGTTAGCCTTAACCCCGGCGATGCAGAGGTAACCCGCGAAAACCTGCAATCAATGGGCATAATAAGCGCCCGTATGGAAAATACAGATCTGGGTACAGTAATGACGGCGATTAAAAAGAATATCACCCAAAAAGTAAATCTACCCCAGGGTTATCACGTGGAGTATGGTGGCGAATATGCGCAGCAACAACAATCATTTAAAGAGTTACTATATATACTGGTGGCTGCATGTTTGCTGGTGTTTGGTGTTATATTGTTCCTTTTTAAACAATTCAGGATTGCTTTTCTAATCTTATTTATAGCAGTTTTAGGTACTGCGGGTAGCCTTTTAGCCTTACTTATTACTAATACACCACTAAATGTAGGCAGCTATACCGGCCTCATCATGATAGTGGGTATTATTGGCGAAAATGCCATATTCACCTTTATGCAGTTTAAATTAAGCGCACTGGAAAGCAATGTTAACGATGCCATCATATTTTCAATTTCCACCCGTTTAAGGCCTAAATTAATGACTGCCTTAGGCGCTATAATTGCATTAATGCCATTAGCCCTAGGAATTGGTGCCGGCGCGCAGCTTCACCAACCATTGGCTATAGCTGTTATTGGCGGTTTTTTGGTTGCACTGCCACTGTTACTAATAGTGTTACCAAGCATGCTGCGCATATTATACCGAAAAGGTGACGTTAACCCGCATTATGAAATATTCGATCTGAATCAGCATAAAAAGTAATCGTAGCTCTCTAAATAAATAGCGTCATTGCTGTAAAGAAGACAACCGACTGGAGGGAGCTTATGAATACCATTGAAAAACAAGCACAACATTAATAATTCTTATGCTGTGCAGAGTGAATATGCAAGATGTGAATATCGCTTGAAGCCGCTCATGGGCGCGGAGCCCTATTTCTTTTGTCTTAATACCATAGGTGTTCGGAAGATTGCATTTCTGTTTTTAATTCCCTCCCCACGGGAGGGGCGCGGTTGGATGTGAAGTGGCAGGGAGGGGTTTATA
>NZ_JACHBY010000019.1 GCF_014200495.1 Mucilaginibacter geliditolerans | reverse complement strand
GGCATCTTCAATCTTATTTAAACGAGTTTACTTTTAAATATAATCATAGAGCTAACAAATCGAATTTTGACCTCCTTCTCAATAGAAGTTTAATGTCAACTGTCTTATGATGGGCTATTACTCTTGAGAGGGGTGGAGGGGTGTGTCCTTTCTGCGCATAACACACCCCTGCAGCCGCACTGCCTACCGCGCCCCCCCTCAAGAGGGGAACTAAGAAAAAATAAACTTTGTTAAATTCATGTTAACCAATAATAAACATTTTACGTAACTTTAATTAATAGCTCTTGATTTGTTAACGTAAATTTGCGCTATATGCCTAAAAACAATATCCCCGCATACGCAATTGTTGAATTATTGATGAGATTATCACATTATAATGAGTTAATAGGCGACTATAAAGGCCACACTGTCCGAACGGAGAACGTGTTGGTTAAGACCACCGGCGGTGGTATAACATTCCCTATAACATTGATAATGCAACAATTTGAAAACCCCGAAACGATTGATAATGACGCATTAGTAAGCGTAGCGTCATTATTTAGAACTTCACGCGCAAAGCAAAAAACCATTTCCTGATACAATTGTTTTATACTCATTAAAGCAATGGATGATGAAAGCGCAGGACAAACACTTTAAACTCATAAACAGCGCGACTGGTTATGTGATTTACTACCACACCCTGAACGGGGAGCTTGAAAAAGATAAAATAAAAGAAGAGCTTGAAAAGGTAAAGGCGCAGGTAGCTATAAAAAACAACATCTATATTGAGACAATTTTTTGGCAGGAAATAAAGGATGATGCACCTGCAGATGCCCTTGCCAACTAATTTATTTGGTGATCAGATAAACGTGGTCCAATGTGGTTTGCCGGGTTGCCAGGTTTATAAACTTTAGCGACATGTTTTCCTGCGGGAAATTCGGGAAAGCTTTGATCACCTTAAAATCAGCATGCGCCTGCACCAATTGATCCATTGACTGTTGGCTCACATAAAACGCTGAACTATCCGCAGGTTTAAATGTGCTGAACTGCTCCAGCGGAACATAATCAACCGGCCTTTTGCAATAGAACTGGAAAATATTGTTCTCCATCCGCAACGAGTACAAATGGTATTTATCAAAATTCTTTTGATTAGCATAATCAGCAGCAGTTATCTGCCCTTTATAAACGGTTAATTGCTCATAAAAAACGGTGTTGAGGTAAAAGTTGGCAAATAATATTACCGCGCAGCTGAGCATAAATACCCGTTTATAATCTTCCTTAATTCGGGTAACAATAAGGTATATAAGTATCCCGAATATGAGGCAATCAAAAGCAAAATAAAACTGGTTTACGGGCCTCATAAAACAATTAATTGCTATTATGGCTAAGGGCAGCAAAACGATGTACAGCCACTGGCCTATCAACCTGAATTTGGTGCCAAATTTGCTCAGTTGCATATAACAATAAGGCGCGGTTATAATGGCGAAAAGCGGAAAAATACTGTTGGTATAAAAAGGAAGCTGAAAACCTGATACAGAGAAGAGCAACAACAGCAATAAACCTCCGCTTAAAGTATAATACTCAGCCATTTTGCGCTTCAATACTATTTCTTTCAGATTTTTGAATATGGCGTAATAAAACAGCAGGCACCAGGGTGCAAAAGCCCATAGCAGGGTGTGTACATAAAAAAATATATCGCCCGATTGCCGTTTAATGGGGCCGCTGTTGGCAAAGCGCCCAAACTGGCTATCCCAAAAAAACCATTTAATGCCCGATACATTATGCCTGCCGAAAACCAGCTTTTCGGGGTGAAGGTCGAACTGTACATATAGCGCGTACAGCTCAGGGAGAATAAATATAGCTGTGAGCAGTATCAGTACTATCCATTTAAAATTAAATAGGTGTTTTAATTTATGCTGCAATAAAAGCTGCCCCAATAGTGCCCCGTAAATAGGAACTATAACAAATACACCCTTAGTCATCATGGCGCAGGCGGTAAACAGGGCAGTCAGTAACAGGTCTGTAATACTGAAGCGCTCTTCGAGGCGGGATAAATGATAGATACTACCTATAATTAAGCCCATCAAATAAGGTTCGGCCCTTACATCTACATTACTCATGAGGGAGTTTAGTGCCGTCATCAAAATTAAAGCAGCAATGGCGGCTACTTCGAACCCATAATGTTTTTTGGTGAACAGGAAAGTGTAAACAACACTGAGTGCAAAAAAGAACAGTGCAGGCAACCGGTATGCCCAGGCACTTATGCCAAATATTTTAAAGCTGCACAGGATAACCCAAAAAGGGAAGTGGGGTTTATCGAGCCAGGCCTGATTATAGGTGAACAGGCCCAGCAGTTCTTTTTTGTAAATGAAACTTTTAGCAATGGAGGCATATAAACCGGGATCATCCGTAAAAAACTTTACGCTGATACCTGCCAGGTTAACCACAATAGCCAAAACAAACAATAAGATGTAGAACTGCCTGTTCCTTTCTTTCATTCAGCAAAGTAAATGATATGCGCCAATATTTTTTTATTTTATTGCAGGATAATTTTGGCCAATAAAAAACCCTTGCCTCACGGCAAGGGCAAAAACTCACAACAATTGTTTAACCTTTTACGGTCAATTCCTAACTGCAATGTGGGTTTCAATTAATTCGTTCATATTTCATGCCAAATTTTAATTGTTTTGTAACAAAACCGGATATTATCAGTCATTATAAACAGCGATTGAAATTTCATTATACCTTTATACACTAATAATTAATCCCATCCTATTATGAACAGATCATTTAAATTAAAGGCTGTATTGCTTTTTGCAGTAGCCTGTATGTTTTCGGTACTAACAACTAAAGCACAGGACGCTAAAAAACCACCGCTTAGTCCACGTGATAGTGTTAGTGGTAAAGTTAACGAAGCAACCATCACTATTAACTATGGCAGCCCATCGGTAAGAGGACGCGTAATATGGGGCAAATTAGAACCATATGATACCGTTTACAGAGCCGGTGCTAATGAGGCTACCAGGTTTACTACTGACAAGCCAATTAAGGTAGAAGGTAAATCACTGCCTGCCGGTACTTATGGATTTTTTGTTATCCCAACTAAAACAGGTGCATGGACAGTTATTTTTAACAGTGTTGCCTACCAATGGGGGGCATTTAAATATGACAAGAGCAAAGATGTTTTGCGTGTAAAAGTAAAACCAGTGACAGTTGCGATGCATGAAAGAATGATCTACACAGTAACCGATAAAGGCTTTAGCATGATCTGGGATAAATTGGAAATCCCGGTTAAAGTTAAGTAGTTACAGTAATTAGTGTTTGGTGATTAGAGATTAATAAACCATTTTTAAATTATCAAATCTCCGGGTCATCAAATAATGCTTAATAAAAAGAATAAAAATGTAGCAAAGGCAAGGATTATCACCATTATAATTCTTGCCTTTGCTCTTTTTTTACTGGGCCTGCTGGAGGATCATCCACAATTTATTGAGCGGTATTACTCCAAAGGTGTATACCTTTTTATTTGCCGGGTTTTTCACCCGGTTTTTAATTTGCTGCCCTTTAGTGTGGGCGATGTATTGTATCTCATAGTTATCGGCTTTATCATCTATTACCTGGTAATGCTTATCAGGCTGTTATTTAAAAAGCTGTTTAAACAAGCCGGTATTTTATGTTTGGGGATGATAATGGGTGTGCAGATAGGCATGCTGGCCTTTTACCTGCTTTGGGGGATAAACTATTTCAGGCCATCGGCTGCCGAGCGGTTAAAACTGGTGGATACCAGTTACAGCACCGAAGAACTTACCTCGCTTACCAAAATATTGATCGACAGTGCCAACGCCACCCGGGCACGTGTCACCACCGCCGATCTGCAGCAAAGTAACAGCACTATTCGCCAAACGGCAATAGGGGCAATCCGCACACTCTCGGCTGGTTCGGCTGATTTTTATACCTATGACCCGGATGTTAAGCTTTCCCTGTTTACGCCATTGATCAATATGATGGGTACATCGGGCTATTATAACCCCTTTACCAGCGAGGCGCAGATGAACTACCAGATGCCCATATTTATCCGTCCGTTTGTGGCTTGCCATGAAATGTCGCACCAAATGGGCTATGGCGCAGAGGATGAAGCCAATTTTGTAGGTTTTCTGGCGGGGATAAACTCTAAGGATAGGCTATTGCGCTACTCCGCCTATCATGAAGCGGTAGATGAGTTTATGCGCGATATTTATATGCGTGATACGGTATTGCACAAACAACTAAAGCCCCGTGTATCCCCAACGGTGCACCAAGATTTTGTTATTGAGTTTAACTACTGGATGGCCCACGAAAGTGAGATCAACGCTGTAAGCAGTATTTTCTACGACCAGTTCTTAAAAGCAAATAACCAGCCGCAAGGGTTGAAGACCTATAACCAGATGGTAAGGCTGGTGATATCGTGGTATAACCGGAAGAATGTTCATTAGGTCATTGGTTCATTGCATTATGTTAAGCAGACGGATTGTATGTTATATTAAATCTTTAGCTTAGCAAAAAATAGAATTATGGACGAGTTTAACAAAGAGATACAGCAAATAGCTTTAAAAAATCCCAGTGAAATTAACGGCGATCTGAGAGATTATTTCTCGCTTTTTCAAAGGGCGGATGGCTCCTATAAAATAGTATGGGAGAAGAATATATCAACCCATATCAGGCATAAAGTAACCGCGGTGGTAAAAAAGCATTATGTTACATCAACTAAATAAAATGTAAGGGCAAACTAATAACCAATCACTAACCGCTAATCACTAATTATTTTGAATAAAAAAAGAGGCACAATACTGTGCCTCTTTTTTTATTCAAAATAATTTAAAATGTTTTTATTTCACAATCGTCTTATCTTTAAATGCACAATACATTGGTAACAGCCGTAATGCCCGAGGATAAGAACAGCCACATCATACAAACAATTAAATCGTATGGTAAGAACTTGCTGGGCTTTATCCGCAGGCGCGTAAAAAGCGATGCCGATGCTGAAGACATTCTGCAGGATGTTTGGTACCAGTTTAGTTCGGTCATTAATTCGGAACCGATTGAACAAACCGGTGCATGGCTGTATAAAGTTGCTAATAACAAGATAACCGACAAGCACCGTAAAAAATCAGAGACCTTGCTTGATGATATGGTTGTAAGTAGCGACGCTGATGAGGACGACACACCAGATTTTAAGGATATACTATTAACCGAGGCAAAAACCCCCGAAACAGAATACCTGCGCAACCTTTTTTGGGAGCAGCTATTCTTCGCACTGGATGAACTGCCCGAAAAACAACGCCAGGTTTTTATATGGAACGAGCTGGAAGATATGTCCTTTGCTGAAATGGCCGACCTTACCGGCGACAATGTGCAAACCTTGGTATCGCGCAAGCGGTATGCGGTGCTGCACCTGCGCAAGCGGCTTAAACAATTGTATGATGAGATTACACAATATTAAAAATTAAAGAAAATGAAAAGAATATTTTTTAGAGGACGATTTATATTTATACCGCTGGCAGTAGCGGCTTTCCTCACGCTGGCAAGTTTTGTGGTAATGCTGTTATGGAATAACCTGATGCCTGTTATTTTTCACCTTGGGGTGATCACTTTCTGGCAGGCGGCGGGATTATTCATCCTATGCAAAATTCTGTTTGGCTTTGGTAAAGGCGGCCATCGTGGTGGCTTTGGCGGCGGTGCCCCATGGATGCGCCACCGTATGGAAGAGCACTTTAAGCATATGACTCCCGAACAAAAGGAAAAATTCAAACAAAAATGGAACGAGCGTTGCGGTGGCTTTGGTGGCCCGCGCGGCAGAAGATTTGCCGATTGGGATAATTATACCACTACCGAAGAAGCCCCTAAACCAACCGAATAACAATTAAAATTAATTAACACATGATTATGGATGTAATGGTATTTGTAACGAGTGTTTATAACCGCAAGGCAGTTGATAAGGTACAACCCTTATTAACTGCCGTACCGGCTATTGCGCAATGGAATTTCGACCTGGAAGATTGCGATCACATATTAAGGGTGGTTGCCAATAATTTGAGTCCGCGTAAAGTGGAGTCATTACTGCAATCCGTTGGGTTTGATTGCCGGGAGCTGGAATACTGATGTTGTTTAGTATTCTGTTGTGGTCCAGTTGTTTGTTGGTAAAAACAATTTGTATTTTTTCAATTGTAAATTGTAACAAACCGGCATAAGCTTTTATCTTATACTCGATATTTCTTATATTGTGGTATAAATTTAAACCTGCCGGTACATGACCAATACTGACTCTCCACCATTAAAACAACGCATAAATTCAATTGATACCTTGCGGGGTATGATCATGCTGATTATGGCTATCGATCATATCCGGGATTTTATTTATTACAGCGGGCCACTCGCTGATCCAACCAATATGGCTACTACTACGCCCATATTGTTCTTCACCCGGTGGATCACCCATTTTTGCGCGCCAACCTTTGTTTTCCTGAGCGGCGTATCGGCCTATCTCGCCGGCACACGGCGTACCAAAAGCGAATTGAGCGGTTTCCTGGTTAAACGAGGGATCTGGCTTATTGTGGTAGAACTTGTACTCATCACCTTTGCTTTAACCCTTAATCCATTTTATAACGTATTGGTATTACAAGTGCTTTGGGCCATCGGCTTTAGCATGATCATACTGGGTTTATTGGTACGTTTGCCTTTAAAGTGGATAGCGGTTATCGGCGTGCTCATCTTTTTCGGGCACGATATATTGGATTATGTACAAGCGCCTAAATCCATAATAGAGGCTGATTTCTTAAAGCTTTTCCTTACCGCGTTCGGCGGTCTGTTCACCATAAACAGCAATCATTTTATATTTGACCTGTATGCCGTTATCCCGTGGACGGGTGTAATGTTGTTGGGCTATTGCTTCGGATCGCTTTACCGGCCCGAATATGATCCGCAGAAAAGAAGAAAGATATTGCTGTATACAGGCCTGGCAACATTAACCGTTTTTGTTGTTTTAAGGTTGATCAACAAATATGGCGACCCCGCGCCATGGGAGGTACAGCGCAATACGGTGCACACCATAATTTCGTTCTTCAACGTAAGCAAATACCCGCCTTCGTTATTGTATTCATGTATGACGGTTGGCACAGCCCTCGTAATCCTTTCACTAACCGAAAAGCCCCTTAATAAATTTACATCCTTTTTAATAGTATATGGCAATGTGCCTTTCTTTTACTATGTGCTGCATTTTTACCTGATCAGGCTCATCAATATCATCCTGTTTTTTGCCATGGGGTATAACAGCAGTCAGATCGTTACGCCAAATCAAACTTTCCTGTTTAAACCGCTTTCCTTCGGGTTTCCGTTATGGGTAGTTTACCTGGTTTGGCTGGTGGTTATAGGTATATTGTATTTTCCATGTAAATGGTTCAGCAATTACAAGAGAACGCATCATCAATGGTGGTTGAGTTATTTGTAGGTCGTCGGTGGGGGCACCGACTCGGGGAGAAAAAATAAAATAAAAAGCCCGGGCCTGCGCGATTCCCTCCCATGGGAGGGGCAGGGAGGGGTTTCTTGAACTTTGCTAAATCTGGCGTATAAACCACTCCCTGCCACGTCACAGCCGACCACACCCCTCCCCAAGGAGGGGGATTTACCTGGCGGTGAGAATATTTGTAAAGGAATGTCTTACAATACTACACCTGCCGTTGTAAACCGCAGGTCATTACCTGCCAGTGCTGAGGTGGCATAGCCGTCATCATTAATAAAAAGTTTCTCGTTTTCAGCTGAAATGCGCAGGTCGTGGGTCATGAAATCGCCAAATATGCGTATTACTGCAATTGGTGCATTTCGTTCAAGCTCGGCGGTAATATTAAGTTGCAGGCTCATGGCGGTTTCATCATCAATCTGGTGCACGTGGATAATCACATGGCCATCTGCGCCAAAAACCTTTACGCTGTTTTGTTCCGTCAAAATTTTAACCCCTGTACCCAAGGCCGTGTTATTATGTACAATAATGCCATTCCCGTGCATGTCTTTAATATCCAGATCAACGCTTAAAAAAGAATCAGGATCATTGTCGTGATAAATGGAATTGATCTTTATGATCGGATTTGAGGTTTCATGATTGGCATAACTGATAACACCATGCGGAACGATATAGGCACTTGTGCCTAAAACAAAAGCGTATTTCATAATCTTTGCAATGTTTAAGTGTATGTAGTAAAACAATAAGCGGCTAAAATGTTTACGTGATTGAGTATTATTTTTTCAATCAAATAGCACATGTCATTGCGAGGAGGAACGACGAAGCAACCTCGTCGCGTTCAATAAGCAAGCGACGAGGTTGCCACGCTATCGCTCGCAATGGCATAGAATTATTTTAAGCTTAATTACCAAATCCCCATCCACCAAAAACTCATTATATTTGACACCACCTCAGGGGCAAATTATATGGGCGAAACAGTTCCGGCGAATCAGTTAAAGTGGCTTTGTTTTTTTATCGCGATGGCTGTCGCGGTAAATTTTAGCGGCTTGTTTGTAACACTAATAGCTCCTGATGCTACCCTTTATGCTACCATTGCCAAAACCATGGTGCTGCACCATAATTACGCTGATATTATTGTAAGCGGTAAGGATTGGCTGGATAAGCCTCACTTTCCGTTTTGGGTTACTGCCTTGTTTTTTAATGTTTTTGGTATATCAACCTGGGCCTATAAGCTGCCGGGTATTTTGTTTTTGCTGATGGGTGCAGTATATACCTATCGCTTTGCAAAGGATCTGTATAACGAGCAAGTGGCCCTGTGGTCGGTTTTAATATTGCTTACAGCTGAACATATCATCATCTCCAATAACGATGTGCGTGCCGAGCCTTATTTAACCGGACTCATCATCGCTTCGGTTTATCATTTTTATAAGGCTTATACCCGTAATAGCTTTTGGCAACTGCTATTTGGCAGCTTGTTTACCGCCAGCGCTATCATGACCAAGGGCATGTTTGCCATTGTACCTATTGGCGGGGCTATTGTAGGGCAGTTTATCATCACCAAACAATGGAAACAGCTTTTTGCCTGGCGCTGGTTGATAGCTATTGTACTGGTGCTAATATTCATTATCCCTGAACTCTACTGTTTATACCGGCAGTTTGATATTCATCCCGAAAAAGTAATTTTTGGGCAAAAAGGTGTTTCAGGGATTAAGTTTTTTTTCTGGGATAGTCAGTTTGGGCGTTTCTTTAATACTGGCCCGATCAAAGGCGGCGGCGACCCTTTCTTTTTTGTGCATACTACGCTGTGGGCCTTTTTGCCGTGGTCGTTGTTGTTTTTTGTGTCGATATTCCGGTTCATTAAAACTGGGGTAAAGAATGTGCAGGGGCAGGAATGGTATTGTATCAGCGGCGCTTTGTTAACTTTCCTGTTGTTCTCGGCATCAAAGTTCCAGCTGCCGTATTATATGAATATCGTGTTTCCTTTCTTCGCTATAATTACAGCGCAATACCTGTATAGTGTAGCGGGTGTGAAAAGTATAAAGACTATCCGTATTACGCAGGTAATAGTTATGGTATTGATGTTGCTGGTAATTTGCGCCCTGCAATACTTTTTTGTGCCGGATTGCTTTACATGGCCCGTTGTTACGTTGATAGGTATTGCTTTTTTATTGCTGATATTTTTACCGGGCAGGGTTGGCAATATTACTATGCAAAAAGTAATTATGCGTACCGTTTTGGCGGCCGTTGTTGTAAATCTGTACATTAACCTGGCGTTTTATCCTTCGCTTATGAAATACCAGGCCGGCAGTGAGGCGGCCCGGTGGCTAAACAAGCATAACCCGCAAAATTACCCGGTAGTACAATGTGATGATAGTAACTGGCCTATGGAATTTTATCTGAATCAGCCATTAGCTGCCATTAACCCGGACACCATAAAAACACCACCGGTAAATACTTTCCTGCTTTACGCAAAAACTGATATTGTAAATGGCCTTGTTGCTAAAGGATGGCGTGTGCATGTGGTTGATAGTCTTAAAACTTATTGGGTAAGTCGGCTAAAGCCTAAGTTTTTGAATGTGAGGACGAGGGGTAAGGAGTTGATTGGGATGGAGGTGGTTGTGGTGAATGGGAAGTGATCTCACTGCGCATCATTGTAGGAACGAAGCAATCAGAGCGAACATACAAACGTGAATATCGCGTGAAGCCGCTCATAGGCGCGGAGCCCTATTTCTTTTGTCTTGATACAAAAGAAACAAAAAATCAAGTCAGTCGAAATGCTTCTTTGCGCTCTTGGCCTTTTCCCTGCAAATCATACAAAACCTGGGCTGCTATATTTTTACCCTGCTGTCGCTACGCACATTGCCTGCGCTTCTGTAAAAATCTGCTATGCCCTGCCACGCACAAGGCCACCATCGTTTTGCCTGCTTTCGTCCGAAGCTGTTCTACTGACGGGGAAAAAGAAGCTTAATTGAAACGTGATCAAAAAAGCATTGGGCTGACAACAAGGGCGGGCCAGCGCAGGCGGGAATGCCGGTTTAGCTTTTTGTGTGATGTGAGGTACGAAGTACCGAACAGCGAAAAAAGCGTGAA
>NZ_JACHBY010000018.1 GCF_014200495.1 Mucilaginibacter geliditolerans | reverse complement strand
CTTCCATAATGCAAATTATCAGCTATTTAACAGATTTCTATAGCCTAGTTATTCACTTAAGGGGATAAATCAAAATCTTCCGAACACCTATGGTGAGGACACAAACAGTGAAAAAAACATTTCTCTGTCGCTTATATAATAGGTGCTTCGTACCTCAGCATGACAGGGTGGTATAATCTCTACTTACAACATACCACCATCAACAGGAATTACCTGCCCGGTGATATAGGTTGCCATATCTGATGCCAGGAAAACGCAGGCATTAGCCACATCTTCTGTTTCGCCGGCGCGTTTAAGCGGGATGGCCTGTGCCCAGCCTTCAACCACTTTAGGGTCGAGCACTTCTGTCATTTCGGTACGTATAAAGCCCGGTGCAATTACGTTTGCGCGTATGTTACGTGAGCCTAATTCTTTAGCTATAGATTTTGAGAAACCAATAATACCAGCCTTTGATGCCGCGTAATTGGCCTGCCCTGCATTACCCTGTACACCTACTACCGAGCTCATGTTAATGAACACACCATTACGGTTCTTCATCATAATTTTTGATGCCGCTTTGGTTATGTTGAATACTGATTTCAGGTTCACATCCAATACCTCGTCCCAGTTCTCTTCGGTCATGCGCATAAGCAAACCGTCCTTGGTGATACCGGCGTTGTTAACTACAATATGCAGGGTGCCAAAATCGGCAACGATATCGGTGATGAGTTTTTCGGCTTCATCAAATTTAGAAGCATCAGAGCGATAGCCTTTTACTTTAGTTCCAAATTTTTGCAGTTCCTGCTCTAAAGCCTGTCCTTTTTCAACAGACGATAAATAGGTGAACGCTACATCAGCGCCATGTTCTGCAAATTTTTCAGCTATTTTGCGGCCTATGCCTTTTGACGCGCCTGTGATCAGCGCGATCTTTCCTTCTAATAATTTCATGAAGTCTACAAATTCGTTATGGGCTGCGAAGATAATTAATAAACCGGAAACTGCGAAAAGTGGGTGAAAGATGAATTTTTGCGCGCTCCGCTTGACTCACCCCGGCTACGCTACGCTGGCCGACCCTCTCTTCGCTGCGCGGAAAGAGGGTAAATAATGCTGCTTGCCTTCTTTACCGCTTGCGGAAGAGAGGGCAGGTCGAGCGGCTGAGCGATGACCGGGTGAGTCAGCGGAGCGCGTCGAAGTTCCGCGTTAGTGATGGTAAGGGTTTAGCCCGACGAAGGAGGGCCGGAGCGAAGCGAAGCCCTGAACAGCACGGGCCAGAGGCAACGCCCAAAATATCTCCCGTCATCCTGAACTTGTTTCAGGATCTCACAGGACAATTAGCCGCATGATGTATACCTTGTTTATGAGGTGCTGAAACAAGTTCAGCATGACATATAGTAATTTTCTTTTACGTGCTCCATTTGACTCACCCTCGACTACGCTACGCTGGTCGACCCTCTCTCCGCTGCGCGCAAAGAGGGTGAAAAAACCTCCCAACAATTGTTTAATTATTATTTCTCAACACCCTTGCAAAACCAAAATCCATCAACCATATTTGGTAAACTTTTTCACAAATTACTGTAACAAACCCTAACCCTTGCCATCTTATAATCACTATACAGCTAAGGTACTTCAGATTAAAGCTGTAAGTTATTGTGAGGGCCCGCACCTTAAGGGTTCCGGATATAACAATCAAATAAAAAATGGCTAATTTAATTTTTTCACTATGGTGGGTTGTGCCTATCATAGTTGTTCTTGTGATGTACAAGTTCGTTTTGCGCGTGTTTTTTGGTATGATCATCGTGCCAGACGACCGTATTGGTTTAGTGGTTAAAAAGTATACCCTATCAGGCAGCAAGCGTTTGCCCGATGGCCGTATCATCGCTATTGATGGCGAAGCGGGTATGCAGGGCCGGGCACTTGCACCGGGTTTATACTGGGGCATGTGGCCGTGGCAATACGGCATTACCATGGCGCCGTTCACTATTATTGAACAGGGTAAGCTGGGGCTGGTAAAGGCTAAAGATGGCGCATCAATGGATACCGGCCGTGTGCTGGGCAAACCGGTGGATTGCGACAAGTTTCAGGATGCGATCGCTTTCCTGAACAACAATGGTCAGAAAGGTCCGCAGGCAGCATTCTTAACCCCGGGTAGCTATCGTATCAATAACTTTTTGTTTGAGATAGAGATGGTGCCTGTAACCCAGATACACGAAAACAAAGTGGGTATTATTACAACTTTGGATGGGGAACCTTTGGAAAAAGGCGAAATTGCCGGCATATCCGTAGTTGGCCACAAAAATTACCAGGATCCGATAGCGTTCATAAATGCCGGCGGTATGAAAGGCTTGCAGGAGGATGTTATATTGGCAGGTACTTATTATCTTAACCCATGGTTTGTAATTGTGGAGCAGGTAGATATGATCTACATCCCGATTGGTTATGTAGGTGTGGTCAACTCGTTCGTAGGCCCTGAAGGTAAGGACACCAGCGGCGATGGCTTTAAACATGGCAACATTGTTAAGCGTAATGAAAAAGGTGTATGGGAACAACCGCTCGATCCTGGTAAACACCCTGTAAATATTTACACCCATGCCGTTGAGATAGTGCCAACAACCAACATCGTACTTAACTGGGCCGATAGTCGCACTGAGGCGCATGAGCTGGATAAGAACCTGTGTACCATTACTGTTCGTTCGTCTGACGGTTTTACGTTCAACCTGGATGTATCGCAGATCATACACATACCGCGCAATGAGGCGCCAAAGGTTATTGCCCGTTTCGGTAATATGAAGAACCTGGTATCGCAGGTATTGGAACCTACAATCGCCAACTATTTCCGTAACTCGGCCCAAAAGAGCGACGTGATTGAATTTTTGGCAAACCGTATACAAAGACAGGATGATGCCAAGCAGCACATCAGCAAAGTACTGGACAACTATAACGTAGTTGGCGTGGATACCCTGATAGGCGACATAGTGCCACCGGCAGCGCTAATGAAAACCTTAACTGACCGTAAAATAGCCGAACAGGAAAAAGTCACTTATGAAACACAGCGTAACGCGCAGATTGAGCGTAAGGAGTTTGAAAGCGCTAAAGCCGGTGCCGATATGCAGCCGGAGGTGGTAAAGTCAACCCGCCAGGTGGAGATCAATACCCAAATGGCTGCCTCAAAGGTTGCTGCATCTAAGGGTGAGGCTGAGGCAAAAACCATTAATGCAAAAGCTGATGCCGAAGTAAGGATAACCATTGCCAAGGCCGATGCGGAAGCCAAAACAGTAAATGCCAAAGCCGATGCTAACGCTACCGAGGTAAATGGTATTGCCGAAGCCGCGAAGATTAAAGCGATAGGTTTATCAGAAGCGGAAGTAACCAAGCAAAAAACTGCTGCCATGGGTACAGAACAGTATGCCATAGTACGTGTTGCTGAAGCTTTGGCTAGTCATGGCATTAAATTAGTACCTGATATTTTAGTGAGTGGTAAAGACGGCGGTGGTAATGGCATGATTGATGCCCTCATCGGCAGCGAAATGCTGAAGAAGCTGCAAAATGCCAATGAAGCAGTAGTTGAAAAACCAGTAAGCAATAACGATGATAAAACAGTTTAAGCTGATTAAAATATAATGCTAACAGCTCGGTAAATTACCGGGCTGTTTTGTTTTAAATACTCTTTGAAGTTATATTTAGAATAAAATTTATTTAAATGGAATATAAAAGTTGGTCGTTGGATAATGCTGTGGAAATTCAAAAAGAATTCCCATATACTTTTTACAGACCGCCAGATGAAATAATTGACAGCTTAAAGCCTGGAGATTTAGTTAAACTTATTTTCCGTTTTGAATCCGATGAACCTGATGTGCCTGCTGCTGAACGTATGTGGGTAATCATTGAGATTATTAATGAAGATGGCTCCTTTGTTGGCAAACTTAATAATGATCCGTTTCATATTAAGGACATTAAATTGGGCAATAAGGTTAGATTTAGTAGACAGCACATTATTCAATATAATACACTCAATGATTTGGATATCAAGGACACAAACGATATAAGTAAATACTTGAAAAAGTGCTTTGTATCAAATCATATTATGCATGATGGCTATAAGGTAGGCAGACTTTATTGGGAAGAACCGGAAGATGAAAATGAAACAGGCTGGACATTTATGGGTGATTATGAAACTCAGGAATATGTTGATGACAGCAAAAACCTCCAATATATTGCAATTGGTAAGGTTTTAAATATAGATGATAGCTTCATTAATTTATTAGATGAACCCGTGGGATCTGAATTTGTAAGGGATGATATAACCGGAACATTTTTCAAGATTGAAGATTAGTTAAACCAACTCTTTTATAATTTGTAACTTTAATCATGAAAGTCGCCATAGCCTCTCCCCCGTTTCCAAAATCAATAGATGATGGTTTGTACTGGATTGAAAAGCTGGTAAAAGATGCTGCGGAGCAGCAGGCGGAGATCGTTTGCTTCCCGGAGTCGTATATTCCCGGTTACCGGTTGGAAGTTGGGGAACACTCGCCTGAAAAATTGAAAGCAGCATTGCATGAAGTATGTATCCTAGCAAAGGAATATGCTATTGCCGTTATTTTACCCATGGATTGGGACCATCCCGAAGGCATTCTCAACGTGGCCTATGTAATATCAAACAAAGGCGCGATCATGGGTTATCAAACAAAAAATCAACTGGACCCAAGTGAAGATACCATGTTTATCCCGGGCAATAAGCGGAGTATTTTTGAAGTGAGCGGCGCAAAGTTTGGAATTGTTATTTGCCATGAGGGTTTCCGTTATCCCGAAGCAACCAGGTGGGCTGCCCGCAGGGATGCAAAAATTGTTTTTCATCCGCATTGTACAGGCAACGACACCGGCGGCCGGAAAATTACCGAATGGGGTCACAAGGATAACCCCTATTATGAAAAGGCAATGATAATGCGGGCCATGGAAAACACCATCTATTTTGCAAGCGCCAATTACACTATGCAATACCCTGAATCAGGCAGCGCCATTATAGCACCGGATGGCAAATGTTTGGCCAACCAGGCTTATAGAACGGTCGGAGTAATTATTGCTGATATCGACCTGGATAAGGCTACCGGTTTGCTGGCGAAAAGATTTAAGCCGGAATTATATATCTGATGGCTTATGCAATTAAAAGTTATTGCATGATTCTAAAAAACCAATGTCATTTCGAACGATAGTGAGAAATCTTTTTCGTTCGCCAGGTCTACAGCAGAAGATTTCTCCTCGTTCCTCGTTCGAAATGACAATGGGGTAAGACATTTGGATTTTTGTCCCGAAACACCCCATAAAAGGGCTTAAATGTACCCTCTTCAAATGCATCCATTTGAGTATGTTTGTTTATCAATAATCAATTATAATTATGAAAGCGATCAACATTACATTGGTGTATAATGGGCAAACAGAGGCCGCATTCAACTTTTATAAATCTGTATTCGGCGGCGAATTCAGCAATTTACAGCGAATGAAGGATATACCCGGCGCTCCCCCTATGTCGGCCGAAGAAAGCGAAAAAATATTACACATGTCATTCCCGATAGGCAGCGCGATATTAATGGGTATGGATATGCCGGCAGGTCGCGGAACTGTTAACCAGGGCAATAACTTTATGCTAACGCTTGATACCAGCAGCGAAGAGGAGGCTACAAAACTATTTAACGGATTATCGGCAGATGGTACAGTAATGATGCCTATGGCTCACCAGTTCTGGGGTTCATTTTTTGGGATGTTCACCGATAAGTTCGGCATACAGTGGATGGTGAGCTATGTGAAATAGCACTGGCTGATCAATAGTTATTATCCAGGATCTTTTGCAGCACCTGCTGCGATTGATTAGTTTTTTTGCTTTTAATGGCTTTAAACAATTGCTCATGCAAATGATGGTTCATTGCAAAATGACTGATACCCTGCTGATCTCTTGCTGAAAAAAAATTACGCATAATTAAGGTAAAGCTGTAGTACAAATCTGATAATACGGTATTACCCGAAGCATTGGCTATAGCCATGTGAAAGGCAATATCCGCATCAGCACATTCCTGTGGCTTTTCTGATTGGATAGCTAGCTTACGGCTTTCCAATGCTTGTTCTATATCGGCTAACTGCTGATCAGTATGGTTTACGGTGGCCAGTTTTACGATCTCTTTTTCAAGGAATGCCCTTACGGCATTTATCTCATCAAAATCAGCCCTGCGAAGCCGCTGCTCCATGCTCACACCCTGGAAACTATTATTTACAAATGTTCCTGAGCCCTGCTGCACCTTTAAAATCCCTGATATAGCCAGCGTTTTTATAGCTTCACGGATAGTTGATCTGCCTACGCCATACAATTGCATCAGTTCAGGCTCAGCTGGTATTTTCTCACCCACTTTATATTTACCACTGGTAATATCTTCCTTTATCTGGCTTACTATCCTATCGTAAAGTTTCATACTGCTAAGCTGATGTTTAATTACAAACATACGATGTTTTTATTTTACTTCCGATCTTTCAGCTAATCAAAAACATCACATTCAACTTCCTTACCCAATACAAACGACTACAAATCATACAATTACAGTTGTAAATAGACAATAGTTCAATTCTATTGTTTTTAAACATCATATGTTTAAATAAAACATATGATGTTTTACTAGGATTTACAAAATATGTTATTTAGATTTGTTCCATATTTAAATTAAATAGATCATGGAAACTACAAGACGCAAGTTTTTATCTACAGCATCAGTGTCATCACTGGGCCTGGTTGCAGCCGCTTCAACCATTGGATCATTAATTCCTGAAAAAGCAAAAGCAGGCACAAAACAAACCATTAAATCACCAGCTAACAAAGTACAGGCGGAGCTGGAAGACTTTGTTTACGATATTGAAAATGGCAGCACGGGCTATGAAAGCCCCGGTGGTACGGCTAAAGAAGCTACTGTAGAAGAGTTCCCCATCTCGCAAAGCATTGCGGGGGTTTCCATGCACTTAAACCCTGGCAGTTTCCGTGAGCTACACTGGCATTCTATAGCTGCGGAATGGGCTTATATATTGGAAGGCCAGGTACGTACAACCGTTATAACTCCTGACGGCACAACCTCGACAGATGATTTTGAAAAAGGCGATATCTGGTATTTTCCAAAAGGGCATGGCCATATGCTACAATGCCTGGGCGATAAACCTTGTCATTTTCTATTAGGCTTTGATAATGGCCATTTCTCTGAATTTGGTACCTTCAGCATAACCGACTGGATCAGCCATACCTCGCCTGCAATATTAGCCCGGAATACCGGCTTGCCTGAGCGTGTATTCACCACACTTCCCAAAAAAGAACTTTATATAGGCACAGGAAAAATTGCAGTTGAACCAAGGCCACAGAATATAAACGCGGGCATCCCGTACAGCAACTCATCACATAAATTCCGTATGGAGGCTGATGGTGTGTACCAGCAATTTAAAGGCGGATCGGTAAAACTGGTTTCATCGCTTGAGTTTCCTATCCAAACTACCATTACCTCTATGCGCATGAACATTGAGCCGGGAGCTATCCGCGAGCTGCACTGGCACCCTAATGCTGATGAATGGCAATATGTAATGAGCGGCAGCGGCAACCTGAGCATTTTTGGCTCGCATGGCCGTGTAAAAACCATGCCTTACAGCAAAGGGATGGTAGCCTTTATTAAACAGGGCTATGGCCACTATATTGAAAACACCGGGACAGAAACATTAAAACTAATTGTACTTTTTAACAGCCCTATTTACCAGGAGCTATCATTAAATGATTGGCTGAACTCCAATCCACCTCAGTTAATTGCCGATCATTTTGGCATCACCTTGGGAGAGGCAGCGGCATTAGCCAATCACCAAACAGGTATCTTTAAATAGAAAACTGATCTGCATACAAAAAGCTCCCGTGATATTTATCCGGGAGCTTTTTTATGTTTTATAGGAGTTTGCTTTTTGTATCTTATTCCGACACTTTTATTTGTGATGGGTCGCTTACAACAATCTCGGGCTTGCCTTTAAAATCAACCAGCACACCGGTAACGCAAATATTTTTGTCTTTATAGTCAACTTCGGGCTTACCTTTAAATTTGCTCCTGTCCTCCCCTTTTATTACAAGGGTGAGTTCCTGGTTTGGGTGCGCTCCACCGAGATCTAAAAAAGTAATGTTTGGGCCATCAAGCAATTTGGTGCCGAAAACTTTATCACAAATGATAACGGTTTCGCCAATATGCCTTGCTGCATCTTTTGCAGGGATGGTAGTTTGTGCCGATGCCTTAAACGCAAGCAGCGCTATAAATGAGGTTAAAATAAGCAGTCTTTTCATGCTATAAAGATACTGATGGTATGTTAAATGTATAATCAGTATAACAAAAAAATTACCTGGAGCTAAAGAATGGATCAGCTACCTGGACAGCATTTAAATTCCTGCTGCCTGTATAGTGTACTTGTATTAACCCAGCTAAATTTTTGTTGCAGATAACATACCAATGTGGCTACCAATGCCGGGGTAAAGTATTTTAAACGGCTTAAGCTTTCAGGTGTTAGGCCCAGGAAAACTATTACCATTTGTTTAGGCATGGATTGATAAATATCAGGCAGTGCAGCCGCAAATATAGTTTGCGATAACCAGCCCAAAGCAAATACTGCTTTTACAATTACTTTTTCGGGGATAAGGCTGTGAATGCTCATGATATTTATTGTTAGTAGTGTTTTTTCAAATTATAACTGATAGGGTAATTCCTCGTAGTAAAAGCCAGCCATTCTCAGTAAGCTTTCCACCTGTTTTACTTTTTGCCTGGTAGCATCAACCCTCAAAATCTTGTCGCTGTCTTCCAGATCAATGTTCCAGAATTTAGGGCCGGTGATGTTATTCAGGATATCGGCAATGCGATTCTTTTTTTTCGCATTCTCAATATTGGTTTTGTAAATTTTGATCATATATTTTAATGCTTTTGTGACACAAAAATATAATGATTTATTGGTTATAAATGTTCAAACATTCAATCGTGACAAAACGATGTTTTAAGGACCGCAGACTGACATTTTACTGATAATTCCTGTCTAATTTCATCATGACAAAAAAGGTTTTAGCAGGGTAATTTTTGTTTTATTCTTTAGAATATCTATATTCCCATCCTTTTAATTATATCATTACTGATACCACCATGTCTATTAAAAATATCCTTGCTTCTTCTGTAGCAGTTTTACTCTTAACATTCCTCTCTCAAACCAAAGTAATTGCCCAATCACAGTACGAATTAAACACCGGCTGGAAATGCGGAAAAGCGACTGATATTCATACCGATGGCGCATCGATATCAAAAAATAATTTCCCCATAAATAACTGGGAAAACGCAACTGTGCCTGGAACAGTGCTTACCACCCAGCTCAATAACAAACAAGTTCCCGATCCTTTTTATGGGATGAACAATGAACGCATCCCCGATATCTATAAAACCGGGCGCGACTATTACACTTACTGGTTTGTGAAAGATTTTAAAGAAGCACAACCACAGGGCAACAACCAGGTTTATCTCAACTTTCGCGGGGTAAATTATAGCTGCGATGTATTTTTAAACGGCCATAAGCTCAACGCCAAGTTGCACTCAGGTATGTTTTTGCGCCAGAGCTATAACATTACTAAATGGCTGGCAAAAGATGGCAATAACCGTGTGGCTGTTATAGTTTATCCGGCAGATGTGGTAGGTAACCCCAATGGCGGCCAGGGTGGCGATGGTACCATTGCCCGCAACGTGAGCATACAATATACCGCCGGCTGGGACTGGATACAACCGATTAAAGACCGCAACACAGGTATTTGGGATAAGGTAACCATTGAAAAAACAGGCGCGGTAAAGATCAATGATCCGCATGTGATCACACTGGTGCCGGGCGTAAGGCAACCTGAGGGCCTGCAGCAGCCGGCTATTATACAAGTATCAGCCGAATTGCAAAATGCAGCTAATACCCCTGTTACCGGTGCATTACAATATAATTTGGATGGCAAGGCGGTAAGCAAAACCATCACACTGAAAGCCAATTCAACACAAACGGTACAATTGGATGATTATAGCCTGAAGAACCCTAAACTATGGTGGCCGAATGGTTATGGACCACAAAACCTGTATAGCTTAAATTTGCAGTTCGTTGCTGCGGGTAAGGTATCCGACCAAAACAATATTGAAGTAGGCGTACGCCAGCTAACCAGTGAGTGGAACGAGCGTACCGAAAGCAGGCAGATCAATGTTAACGGGCAAAAGATATTTATTAAGGGCGGCGACTGGATCATATCCGACGAGATGCTGCGCTTTACCGACAAACGATATGATACTGAGGTACGTTTTCACCGCGATATGAACCTGAACCTGATCAGGGTTTGGGGTGGTGCATTGATAGAGCGGCCTGAATTTTATGCTGCCTGCGATAAATACGGCATGCTGGTTTTCCAGGATATGTGGGGATCGGGCGATTGTAATGGCCGCTGGGTTGACCCGATGAAACTTGATGACCAATGGACCCGCCGTAAATATCCGGATGACCATGCGTTATACATTAAATCAATTGAGGACCAGGTAAAAATGGTGCGTAATTATGCATCACTTGCCATTTGGTGTGGTGGTAATGAGATCACCCCTCCTGAGGATATTTTGGTAGCCCTGCGTGACACCATTATGCCAAGACTGGATAATACACGCTGGTTTGTGGAGTATTCCAACTCCGAAAAAATGTCGCGCAATGTGCTAGGTGGTAATGGCGACGGGCCTTATGGCATACAGCCGCTATCTACTTTCTGGGATCACCGGACATTTCCGTTCAACTCCGAAGTTGGCTCAATTGGCATAAACGATTATGAGGCATTTAAACGCTTTATGCCTGTGCAAAATAGGATAGCGCCTGAATATGATGCATCAACAGGTAAAACAAAAACTGATTCTGTTTGGGAGTACCACAAATATATTGGCTATGATACCTCTATCAACAAATATGGCAAGGCAAAAGATCTCGAGGATTTCGCGGCGAAAGCGCAGCTGGTAAATTACGATCAGTATCGCGGTTTAATGGAGGGCTTCAGCTCGCATATGTGGGATTGGTATACCGGTGTTATCATCTGGAAAACACAAAACCCATGGACAGCTTTACGCGGGCAGATGTATGATTATTACCTCGACCCAAATGCTTGCCTTTATGGCCTGCACAGCGGCAGCGAACCACTGCACATTATGTATAACCCCGGTGATGGTACAGTGATGGTAGCCAACAATACCTTTAAAACCCATACCAACATGATGATAGTGGTTAAAACCTATGACATGAATGGTAAAGACAACCTGCTTACACAAGTTTTTTCAGACATAACACCTACTACCACCAAAAGGTATTTCTCCATAAAACAAGAACTTGATAAGCTGGCCAAAGATAAAGGCGCTTTTGTCGATCTTGAACTATTAGATTACAATCAAAAGATCATCAGCCAGAATATTTACTGGGTACCTAATGAAAAGGGTGACTACACCGGCCTGCAATCAATGCCTGCATCGCAGGTAACAACATCAGCAAAGCAAGTAGCCAAAGGCAAAATTGAGGTTACGTTAAGCAATCCTCAAAATGCACCTGTGGCGTTTTTTAACAGATTATCTTTAGTAGATGGGCAAACAAATCAACGTTTGTTACCTGTCTTTTATAGCGATAACTATGTATCAGTATTACCGGGCAGCAGCAGAACTGTTACTATAGATTATGATACAGATCAATACCCAAACACGCCATTGCTAAGCATAAGCGGTTGGAATTTGAAGGAACAAACTGTGCATATACAATAAATCTATTTACCCTCTCAATCCGTCAATTGAGAGGGTATTATACTGCGCAAAATAGAACAGTAAAGCCAGGTATCCTCCGTAAATGATCTGTGTGAAAACATTGTTCCATTGCTCTATCATGCTCGAGCCAAGTATGAGCGCCAGCATCAATGCTACGCCCAAAATTGTTGCAAAGCGGGTAAACAAACCCAGCAGTAATAATATGCCTGTAAGCAGTTCAAGTACCGGTAAAATGTAGCCAAAGGGTAATACCAGTGCTTCGGGAAGTATAGACTTGCTGAACGACGCTGCCATACCATGACTGAATGCATCAAGCTTGGGCAATCGTTCCAGTCCGTGACCAAAAAAACTCATCCCGATAGGTAACCGGGCCAGCAGGTAGGTGAATGGTTCTTTTTTCATGTGATCCTAATTTTTTAACACGATAGATGATGGTTCAAGATTAATTTCTGAACCCGTTTTAATTTTAGCGCCCCAAACTGAAATCAGGTGCAGGTTTAGTTCATCCTGTTTTTTCGCAAAAATCACAAATGGATTAATTTTAGATTAATTACAGTTATAAAAGCAGATCCCGTGTAAATTATTCATTATGCAGTAAACAAATTCAATTCATTCAGATTGTTACACAAAACCGCTGTAATAATTACATAAACTCAACAATTCAGGCCCGTCGCATTTAGATGTTTGCACACCTGAATAACTTTAACTCCTGAAAGAATATTATTGCTTAATAAAATATTATTTGCTGATATTGTTTAACTTTAAGGCCCAATTCTTAAGTATTATGGTTCGTAATACATTCGTTTTAGTATTAGCTGGTTTACTTTTATGCTTTTGCGCTTGTAAAAAGAACAGCAGCAGCATACAAATAAATCCTGCACCAGATAGCCTTAAAATAAAACAAACCCTGATAGTTGGCCAATGGAAATTACAAAAGCAAACTTTGGTATCGTATATAAATAATGTACTGGTAACTGATACAACCTGCGTGGCATCAGATAGTGTTCATAGTATTGCAAAATTTAATAACGACAGCACCTTTACAAGTACAAGTAACGCACTTGTAACAAACGGATCACTCCTATCAGCTATAAGTGCTAGTGTTGGCGGCACATACAGCTTTTCTAAAACTACCTTTAACCTTACGCCAACAGTTACGGGCCTCGATTTTACAGTTACAGGCACTTTAGGTTCAGGAATTATTACCTCCTTGCCCACCCTTACAACCATAACCCATACAGTAACCATTATTAGCATTAGCAGTACCAGCCTGTCATTTCACACAGTAGATATTTACACTGAAACTTATGATGGCACTTCAACAGATCATGAGAATATACAGAACTTTTATTACACCAAATAAAGTTCTCTGCCATTATGTACTAATCTGAATTATAATACATTATCTTAGTACTAAGATAACGGCAACCTTAAATAATTTAATGTTCGATTCAACGCTCATGTTGTCACGCATCGGTATTATCTTAAATATTGATGCAGACTTTAACGACCATCTTTTTGAGCGGGGTGTTGATTATACCTGTAAAAATTTCACAACACTTTTTAACGCTTCACAAACAGAATTACTCAAAAATTTTCTGGATAAGGTCTTTACCACAGAAAAACTGCAATGTATTGAGTTTTCCCAGGGATCGAGCTTTTACCAGTTAAAATGCATAGTTACCAGCCCGGGCCATGCGGTTTGTATAGTTACTAATAATACAAGGCATTTAGATGCCGTAATGGAACTTGAAAATCATAATATGAAAACCCTGGTTGATATTTATATTGATTGGGTATGGTCATTTGATACCAACTTTACCCTGGTTACTGCAAACAAGGCATTTTTAGAAGCCCGCCGCCGGTCAAATAATAAGGTTTTAAGTATTGGAGATAACATTTTTAAGCATGTTGATGACAAAATGTGTAAAAAATGGATGCCTGTTTATGAACGCGCTTTAAGTGGAGAATTAATTCATCTTGAAGAGAAAAGGGATAACAATGGCGTTGAATATTATGTTGAAATTTATATATCGCCGGTTTATAACAAGCAAAATAAAATTATCGGCTGCCTTGGTATAACCCGCGATATAACAGAACGCAAACACGCACAGCTTGCAATTGCAGGTTATACCAGTAAACTGGAAGAATTTGCCTTTAAAACGTCGCACGACCTGCGCAGGCCCGTAGCAAATATAATGGGCGTGGCAAATCTGTTATGCACTGCCGATCTGGATGAGGAAGAAAAGGCCAAAGCCATTAATTACATAGCCGTATCAATAAATGAACTGGACAGTATAGTTATAAGCATGACTGAGATTATACAGCTAAGCCAAAAGTAAAACATGGAATTATTGCAGTTGGTCGTTTATAAAGCAATTAAAAAATGTATACCATCCCATTTCAAACCATCAACTGGCAATCAGTTAAAAAAACAGAGCATCCTGGCGAAACAGGCACATCTTTTTGGCAAACCGTACTATTAGATGGCTTAAGGCTGCGTATTGTTGAGTATAGCAGCGGTTTTTTAAACGATCACTGGTGTCAAAAAGGCCATATTGTTTATTGTTTGGAAGGGGAGTTTGTAAGTGAGCTGGAAAACGGCGAAAGCATATCGTTGAGTGCAGGCATGAGCTATATCGTATCAGACGAACTTAGCTCGCATCGTTCCACATCAGTAAGCGGAGTAAAGCTATTGATCATTGATGGCGATTTTTTAAAGCCTCTGTAATATTGCCAAAAAAGAATGCTTTGCATAAGCAACAAATAAACCTTTGCTCCCATTTTGTTTATGCAATGTTCATAAAAGCTTAACGCAACAATGTCGTTATAATTAAAAATATTACGCCATTTTTGTAACGTCCAAAAACAAATGGCACAACACTATCGTTTAATACCTACCAATTATACATTTTCATGTCTAGAAATATAATGATTGTCGATGATCACATTCATACACTCGACCTATTAAAAGAAGCATTGGAGCAGGAAGGATATGCAGTAACGGCGCTTTCTTATACTGAGGATATCATTAAAAGTGTTAACCAACATCAACCCGATCTGGTTATGCTTGATTTTCTGCTTGCAGGTATTAATGGCGGCGAGCACTGCCATCATTTAAAAGTTAACCCTTTAACATCACATATACCCATAATTATGCTATCGGGCTACCCGCGTGTGCTGGAGTCGTTAGGTAATTATGGCGCTGATGTATTTATTGCCAAACCATTTGATCTTACACATCTTACCAGTACTGTAAAACATTTGCTGGAGGATGCCATGCATGCGCATGCTTAAGGTAAGCTGAGTTCAAAACCTGAAATTACCCTGACATAATTGTGCTGAGCATCCTGTTACTTTGAGAAAATACATAATAGCTACATATGGAATACAGACAATTAGGAGCATCAGGACTTCAGGTGCCGGTACTTAGTTTTGGCACAGCAACTTTTGGCGGTGGTAATCAATTTTTTAAAGCCTGGGGCGATACCCAATTAGATGAAGCCAAAAAACTGGTAAACCTGTGCATTGATGCCGGAGTTAATCTTTTTGATACCGCCAATGTTTACTCTCACGGCGTATCCGAAGAAATATTGGGTAAAGCGTTGGAAGGTTTGCGCGATAAGGTTTTAATATCAACCAAAGCTACCTTTAAAATGGGCGACGGGCCGAATGATTACGGTTCATCGCGCGAGCATTTGATAAAATCGTGCGAGGACAGCTTGAAGCGCTTACAAACCGATCATATTGACATTTACCACATGCATGGTTTTGATGCTAATACCCCGGTTGAGGAAACACTGCGCACGCTTGATGACCTGATCACCAGCGGCAAAGTACGTTATATTGCCTGTTCAAATTTTTCGGGCTGGCATTTAATGAAATCGCTATCCGCTTCAGAAAGATATGGCTGGGCAAAATATATTGGTCATCAGGCTTATTATTCACTGCTTGACCGTGAATTTGAATGGGAGCTGATGCCTTTAGGTATTGATCAAAAAGTGAGCACTATAGTATGGAGCCCGCTATCATCAAGCCGTTTAAGTGGTAAATACCGCAGGGGTACGCCAATTCCTGAAGATTCAAGGATCAGCCAGGGCGGCGCGCATGGCCCGGCAACCAATTTTGAACGTTTATATAACATTGTTGACGCGTTGGATGAAGTAGCTGAAGAAACCGGAAAATCGGTAGCGCAGATATCATTAAACTGGCTTTTGCAAAGGCCAACGGTAGCCAACCTGGTAATAGGCGCCCGCAATGAGGAACAACTAAAACAAAACCTTGAAGCCGTGGGATGGAACTTAACCACCGATCAGGTTAAAAAGCTGGATGCTGCCAGCGATGCCGACCCGATTTACCCATACTGGCACCAACGCCAGGATACAAGGTTAATTCCTTTACCAAAGTTTTATTAAGCTGATAGTGTGCGGTGATGACAGCGCACACGGATTATATTAAAATAAAATGGCTGGTATACTCACCAGCCATTTTATTTATAATTCCCTCCCCTGGGAGGGGCGCGGTGGATTGAGATGTGGCAGGGAGGGGTTTATGCATTATATAAGCTGACGAAACCCCTACCTCCCCTTCCCCGAGGAAGGAATCGCACAGGTCTCTGCTTTTTTAAGCCATGACTGATGTCCTCACCAGCCACTTTTTTATGACCAAAAGCCTTTCGCCTTTATCTGCCCCGAAGAATAACCTTGTAAACGTAACATGCGGCGCAATTGGCTTACCATCATATTGTTTCCGGCCAGGTAAAACATGGTATTCTCCAACGAGTAGTTTTGATCTGTAACCCATTTTATCAGGCTATGGTGACCATAAACATCGTGCCGGGCAACGGTTTGTATTGATGCGGGGAAATACTGGTTAAAAAAATCGCGGTGATGTTCATCGGCCATTAATACAGCTCCTGAAAACCGTGCTGCAGGTAATACCATTTGCTGCAATGCCAGCATATGCCCCAGGCTGCTTTCATCGCCCAGGCTTATTATTGCCGGTGTTATTTCGGGTGCATGATGACTGGTTCCTATTTTTAAATAGCTTACCTCATCATCTTTTTTAAGGTTACGTGCCCAATTAGTCCCTACTCCTTTATGCGCGGCATCAATAAATAAGGTGCAGGTACGAGTTTCAGCATCCCAGCCCGATGGTGAATAATCCCGGTATGTAAATGTTTCAACCTTGAATTTTATGTAAGGTATTTCTGTCCATTGGTACATATCAGCATTAGGCAGGTGCAGGTCAATTTCAATAACTGTTGAGGGCTCCCAGTGCCTTACCTCAAGCACCCTCCCTTTGTTTAATTGTGATGGCTCAAACCAGCGTTCGGCCTTTTGTTTTATTTTATGTAAAGTGGATGTTTCCATGTTTTTCATTTTGATAATACAAATAAACAGCACAATCACAGCAATAAAAATGGCAGCTTCGGGGTAATGATTGGACTATTTACGGTAGTTAGCCCGAAAATTTAATGGCGTGATATTGGTAGCTTTCTTAAATAATCTTGAAAAATAAGCATGATCTTCGTAACCCAGCATATGGGCAATTTCTTTTACATTCATCTGACTGTAATACAACAGGCGCTTAGCTTCCAGTATCACCTCATTCTGCACCCAATAACTTACTGAAAACCCGGTTACTTTTTTAAGCGATTCATTCAGATATGATTCTGAAACATTCAATTGCGAAGCATAAGCCGACGGGCTTTTAAGCGTACGAACGTTTTGCACCAGTAGCTTTTTAAACTGATGCGACAACTGTGCAGGCCTGGATAAACTGGACCGCGAGCTGCTTAAACAAACAAAGCCGGCGGCGGCTATCCCTAAAAAAGACTGCAGCAGGGAATGTACAATGGAAATATTAAAGGGTGTGGCCTCATCCTGGTTATGTTTTTCATCAATTAAACCAAGCAGGCTCAGGCATTGATTTAGCTGCCTTTCATTCAAAATAAAAGGCTGTTGTAATAGCAGTTGATTCTCAAAAACATCGCGATAGTCGGGTGGTATCAGCAGCGTATCAACCGCTACAAACCAGCCATCGGCCTCAGTAGCACGGATACGGTGGTGCACCTGCCCGGGTAAAATGTAATAAAGCGATGATTTTTGCAGATGCAGTTCATCAAAGTCGATCATCAGCGAAGCAACTCCGCCTTCCATCACGAAAAATATATAATGATCGTCGCGGTGAGCGCCCAGATCTTCGCCTTTTCCCAGCTTTTCATGTGGCACAAAATGCCTTATCTCAAGGCCCGAGCTTACCCTATCCTGTAGTTGATGTACCGGGATATCTTTCATCTGTGGCTAAATTAAAAAATATTGACACCAATTCCCATCTGCCCAAAACAAGGTATCAATCCCTGAAAAATTGCTCGAAAACTATTTTTTCGTTCACCACCTTATAAACGCAGATCTCTTCAAAACTTTTAGGGCCAATGCTCTTAAAATCAACAGCCATCATCAGTTTTACTGAAATATAACTCCCTGCAATTACCGGCGGCGCAAATTCTATCTTATCTATTTTCACCAAGCTATCTAAAAAGTTTTGCTCTTTGGCCAGCATGGTGGTTAGGCCCTCTCTCCTGCTGCCATCGGTTTCGATACTTATAATTTCAGTATCATATAGCTCTTCCTGTGCCTTAATAAATTCGCCCGCTGTGCAAAGTTCAATCAGCCTGTTTGCAATATCTTCTGTTTTCATACTTATTAGATGCTTTTATAGCTGTATTGTTTCAACATTTTTTAATTATTAAATTTGATTAAATTCAAAAGCCGCATCATTATGGCAAAATTCTTTGATAGTATTCAGGACATTCACGAGGCATTTATTGGAAAACAAAAAATGTTCTTTACAGCCAGCGCCCCGCTTAGCGCCGATGGCCATGTTAATCTTTCACCCAAAGGTATTGACAGTTTCCGGGTGCTGTCACCCAATCGCGTAGCATATATGGACATTATAGGCAGTGGTAACGAAACATCGGCACACCTGATGCAAAACGGGCGCATTACCATTATGTTTTGCGCCTTTGATGGTGCACCAAACATATTACGCCTATATGGCAATGGTTATACTGTTTTGCCAGATGATGATGAATGGCAGCAACTGGCCCCACATTTTAAATTGCAACTGGCTACCCGCCAGCTAATTGTTGCCGATATACATAAAGTGCAAACCTCCTGTGGTTTTAGTGTGCCTTATTATGAATATAAAGGCGAACGCGATCATGCCCAAAAATGGGCAGAACATAAAGGAGCAGATGGTTTGGAAAGCTACAAGTACGAAAAAAATCGCTTAAGCATGGATGGATTACACACTGCACTGTATTAAATACTTTCATTAAGTTACACTATATCTTAATGAAATTGAATAAATTGCTTAAAATCTACCACCTTTATTATGAAGCAATTCAAACTATTATTTTTTGCCTTGTTCGTACCCGCTGTATTATTTGCACAGCCCGATAGCCTTAAGCAAAAACAACAGCTTGATTCACTCATTAAAAACACAAAAAGCTACCCGGTTATACCTTTTCATGATACACTGTTTAAATTATATAACCGGCAGGGCAGCTTTACGCCTCGCGAACGTGCCGAAATCATTAGCCAGCGTATAGCCAAACTGGGCCACGATATTTCCTTTGATCCTGATTCCCTTATATTTTTACCATCAGACGAATCGGTAGATATCCTTTACAAAAATTACATAGTTCTTTCTGTTTCGGATAAAGATGCCCTGTTCCAAAACACCACTAAAGGGAAACTGGCAGCCGCTGAATGTGCTATTATTACCAAAGCAATTGTAAAATACCAGAATGAAACCAGTTGGGAAACCCGGGTTAAAGAAGGTTTGTCGGCCCTGTTGGTTATTGTGCTGGTTATTGTATTTATTTATGTGGTTAACCGGCTGTTTAAATGGGTGCTTGCAAAAATTAATAAGCTGTTTAATAAAGGCATAAAACTGAGCAACTATGAACTTTTAAATGCCGAGCAACAGTTTTTAGTTGTAAACTTTGTTTTAAAAGCCATTAAATGGTTTATTATACTATTGCTTATCTACCTGGCCTTACCTGTACTGTTTGGTATATTCCCCTTTACACGCGATATATCAGACACCCTGCTGGGCTATATCACAAGCCCGTTAAAAAGAATAGGACTGGCAATCTGGAATTATGTTCCCAACCTTATTACCATTATTGTGTTGGTGTTTATATTCCATTACATCCTGCGCTTTATGTATTATATTAAATCCGAGATAGCAAAGGGCAACCTGGTTATCCCTGGTTTCTATCCCGACTGGGCCAGGCCCACCTATCAAATTTTGCGGGTGCTTATAATGGCATTTATGTTTATTGTAATATTCCCTTACCTGCCGGGCTCTGAATCACCAATTTTTAAAGGCGTATCCGTTTTTGTGGGTGTGTTGTTCACGTTTGGTTCAGCAGGTGCGCTTAGCAATGTGGTATCGGGGCTTGTTATGACTTATATGCGTTCCTTTAAACTGGGCGATCGCGTAAAAATTGGTGAAGTTACAGGTGATATAATTGAGAAAAACCTGCTGGTTACCCGTATCCGTACTATACATAACGAGATCATCTCCATACCTAACTCAACCGTATTAAGCAGCCATACCATAAATTTCAGCAGCGATGCGCAGGAGAAGGGGCTCATTGTACATACCGAGGTAACCATTGGTTATGACGCCCCATGGCGCCAGGTTCACCAGTTATTAATTGACGCAGCACTGGAAACGGAACTGGTTGAAAAGGAGCCAATGCCCTATGTTTACCAAACCAGCCTTGATGATTATTATGTAACCTACCGCATTCATGCCCACACCAAGGCCCCCAACAGGCAATCGGTTATTTACTCGCACCTGCACGCCAATATACAGGATCATTTTAATAAGGCCGGGGTAGAGATCATGTCGCCGCATTATAAATCACTGCGCGATGGTAATGCCACCACCATACCTGCCGATTACCTGCCGAAAGACTACCAGGCACCGGCATTTAATACGGAAGAACGGAAAAAGTAATTTTTGTTAATTGATACTATAAAGAAGCCTTTCAATAACAATGAAAAGCTTTTTATGGTGAATATTTAATTTAAATAGTACTATGTATTGCATATTACTATGTTTAATTGTAGATTTGTTTAATTAAACACATTAATCATCACCATTAAATTAAAAATCAAATGAAAAAGCTACAACTTATTGCCATTGCAATGTTAATGGCAACTGTTTTTACTGCTTGCCACAGAGGGAGACACACCACTATAGTTACAGAAAGCAACGGTGTATCCATTAAAATTGAATATGCAGGCGCTATCCTGTTAAATGATGATAAAACCGGTATTGAACAATTGTCGCACAACGCCTACATCAATTATGATAATAATGGTGATAAGCTTTATGTGGCAGACGACCCTGCAGGGCATTTATTTTATGAGCTGAATGGCGATAAAACCACTGTGCTAAATGATCATGGTAAAACACTATTAGCGCAGGCCATTAAAATAATTGCCAAACATCAGTACATCAGGTAGTATTTTATAAACCGTAAACAAATGCCTGACACTGATTGTTAAGTGAATATCAATAACTTATCATGAAAAAGAGTTTACTAATCGTTTTTATTATTTCTTCATTTGCTGTTAAGGTATCGGCCCAGGAGAAATTCTCTCTGAATCAGTTTGAAAAATATGTAGACAAAAAAGTAACCCTGTGTGATACGGTTTACTCTTATAAGATATTTAACGATACCCTCACCATGTTAAATATGGGCGGCAACTATCCCAATCAAAAATTCACCGTGGTTATTACCGGCAAGGAGATTGTTTTAAATTTTGATGATATAAAGGGCAAACATATTTGTGTAACCGGCGACCTCTCCAAATATAAAGGCCGGCCCGAAGTGCTGATCTATCATCCCAACCAAATAGAGTTTAAATAAATCATTATCAATAATAAAAATAATGATACTTAAATCTATAAATAATATTTACATAAATATTTGATTATCAGCAATTAATTAATATTATATTATTAATTAATATAATACACCTATACCTAATTATAGCCGCAGATTTTACAACACCGGGTCCATTTCATCGAAATGAATAGCGATTTTCTCACCATTTATCGAATCAAAAACAGCCTCAAAAGCATACCAATAAAGTTCTTTACCTTAAAAGAATTAATTATTTGGTAATTTAATTCCGTTCTTATATTTACCCCATGAACAGGATAAAGCACTTACGTGGATTTGATGATCCGGATATGTCATTAGAGAACAAATTCTTTAATGCCGTTTCCCTGATCATTGGCCTGAATATGCTCATATCATTGTTGATTAACATCATAATGGGCTTTAGTATATCCCTGGAGATTCTAATAGTGATGGTTGGTGCTTTATCGGCCGTAGCATTTTACAACAGCAGGGTTGAAGGTTATAAGGAGAACACCGTTTTAATCTATGTTACCATAGGTATTATACTATTCATACTCGGCTGGTTTTATAATGGTGGTATTGAAGGAACATCACCGCAGGAGGGCGTTTTTTTAATCGCCTTAATCACAATATTGGTTACACGTAAGTACCATCTGCTTTTTATAGGTATAATGATAGCCGTTTTTTTAGGTTGCTTTTTTGTAGAAAAGCAATTCCCCCAACTGCTATCACCGCCCGAAAACGGTTCTACAAAAGAGCTGGATATACTTGTTTCAGCTGTAACAGCCATGCTGATAATTGGCCTGTTGCTGGGGGTGCTCAAAAAGAGCCATGAAAGTGATAAAAACCGGCTAATTAAAAAAAGCGAGGAGCTGCTCTTATCCCAATCAGAACTATCTGCCGCAAAGGACCAGGCTGAGGCGGCTACATTCGCCAAATCAAATTTCCTGGCTAATATGAGCCATGAGATACGCACGCCGTTAAATGGCATTATTGGTACCGCCCAATTGTTATCAAGGTCGGCGCTTTTACCCGGGCAGGAAGAATTACTGCAAACCCTGCAATCAAGCAGTAACCTGCTCATCAACATTATTAGCGATATACTCGATATTTCAAAAATTGAGGCCGACAAACTGGTGCTCATCCCATCAGATTTTAATATCAGAAAATGTATTAAAACCGTTATTGATATATGCCGCCCCGCTATTGATAATGCTGATAAGGCTATAAAACTCAGCTGTAGCATTGATAACAAACTGGCTGATCATGTAAATGCCGATGAGAGCCGCCTGCAGCAAATACTGGTAAACCTGATAGGCAATGCTATTAAATTTACCGGGCAGGGATTTGTTACACTTAATGTAACCGTAACAGGCAATCAGCTTAATATACAGGAAGTAACTTTCCAGATAAGCGATAGTGGTATAGGCATAGGCGCTGAAGCACTTGAACAGCTATTTAAACCATTTATGCAGGCCAACACAACTACCATAAGAAAATACGGGGGTACGGGCTTAGGGCTGTCTATATGCAAAAAACTGGTGGAAATGATGGGTGGGAAAATCTGGGTAGAAAGCAAGGAAATGGAAGGCTCCATATTTAGCTTTAGCGTGCCCCTAGCAATTACAAAAAACATTATGCCTGTTACCAACACTAAACTCACTGATGCTAAAGGGCCGCACCTGCCCAAACCCCTGCGTATTTTACTGGCTGAGGATAACAAAATGAACCAGTTAATTGCGCGCCGTATTTTTGAAAAAATAGGCTACCCGATTGATATTGCTGATAATGGTCTGCTAGCCATCCAAAAACTGGAGCAGCAATCATATGACATTATTTTTATGGATATACAAATGCCCGAAATGGATGGCCTGCAGGCAACCCGCTATATACTTGATAAATATGGTGATAACGCCCCTACCATTATAGCTATGACGGCAAACGTGATGAGCGAGAATGAAATTGAATGTAAACAAGCCGGCATGAAGGATTTTTTAAGCAAACCCTTTACCATTGATCACCTGGAAGCAATAATTAACAAATGGGGATAAGCCATTGCTAACTAATGTATAATAAAACCTATCTTTAATAAAAGCGTTGGTAATTAAGGAGGAATAAACAAATGGCAAATTTTCAGGAGATCATAGCGTCAGACAAACCTGTACTGGTTGATTTTTCGGCTGAGTGGTGCGGACCGTGTAAAATGATGCCGCCTATACTTAAACAGGTAAAAGATAACCTGGGCGATAAGGTAACCATTATAAAAATAGATGTAGACAAAAACCCCGAAGCCGCTAATGCCTATAAAATACAAGGTGTACCCACACTCATCGTATTTAAGAACGGGCAAACCAAATGGCGCCAAAGCGGTGTGGTACAGGCAAACCAGCTACAGCAAATTATTGAACAGTTTGTTTAACCGCATCTGTTTGCGGTGCAAGCTTGCGCTTAATTGAGTTTGTTTTTAACTGAGAGAACTGGTTAGTATCTCCTTTGTCTGGAATCGCATTAACATAGATCTGGGTGTTATTATCAATTACCAGTACATTATTGCTCAATGGCTTAATTGTGTATACAGGTACTACTACAAAAGTACTATCGTTAGGTAAGGTTCCGCCAACATATACCTGGCTGTTTGTGGTAAAAATGGTATCGGTTGTGCCTGACGCTGTTGTTCCTGCATTCGTAAAATTCAGTAAATTGTTTGACCCGTCTATTCCGTACGAAACCAGTGGAATATCATAATCTGTTAAATTACGGATCTGGTAGCTTGCAGTACCATTATGAACCGTTACAGACCGGGTAATAATTGATGAACCATTTACATTAAGCCTGATAACATAAATACCAGCCTTGGTATAGGCATGCTGCGGCGATTGATCTGTGGAATAGGTCCCATCACCAAAATCCCAGCTATAGCTTTTGGCGCTGGTAGATGCATTAATAAAAGTAACTGCTTCAGTAAGGTAATAGCTGTTTTTTGATGTGCTGAAAGATGCTTTTCCAATATCATCCCTTTTACAGGCCGCCAATGAAAAAATTGCTATTGTGATAAAAAGCAGGTTTTTCCTCATAGTGAGAAGTTTTGATTACAAGGTTGTGTTTACAGTTAACGGTAGTAATCCATAAAAAGTATTACCTGTACCCCATTGCCTGCAGATCAAATAATTCGGCATAGCGGCCTCCTTTTATCAATAATTCCTCATGACTGCCAATCTCGACCAGCTCGCCCTTTTCTAATACCAGTATCCTGTCGGCCATACGTACGGTGCTGAAACGGTGTGATATTAATACAGCAGATTTGCCTTTGGTAAGCTCGGCAAAGCGCTCAAAAACGTTATACTCAGCGCGGGCATCAAGGGCCGATGTTGGCTCATCCAGTATGAGTAACTGCGCATCACGCATATAAGCGCGGGCCAGCGCCACTTTTTGCCATTCACCGCCCGATAGTTCAACGCCGTCGGCAAAGCGTTTACCTAATTGCTGGTCGTATTGGCCCGGCAATTTTGCTGCCAGTATATCGGCCAGACTTTGCTTAGCTGAATTAACGATCAAAGGCCTGTTTTCTTTTTGGTTGATGTTGCCTACGGCGATGTTCTGCGCAAAGCTCATCTGATAGCGCAAATAATCCTGGAAGATGATGCCTATGTTAAGGCGCAGATCGGCAAGGTCATATTCTTTCAGGTCGATGCCATCTAATAATATCCTGCCTTCAGTCGGGTCATATAAACGGGACAATAGTTTTACCAGCGTGGTTTTACCTGCACCGTTCTCCCCTACCAAAGCCAGCTTTTCGCCCGGATGCAGGGTAAAACTTAAATGCCTGTTGGCCCATCGTTCTGAGTTTATATAACGGAAGCCTACATCCTCAAAAGTAAAACCCTGTTGTATAGTTTTAGGGAACGGCAATGGCTTTGCGGATAATGTTATTTTTGGTTCGATCTCAAAAAACTCAAAGAAATCGCGCAGGTAGATAGCACCTTGTGATACTGCTGTAAAGCGGGTCAATATACCCTCTAATAAGGCCCGTAATTGCCTGAATGATCCTGCAAGGAACGCAAGCTCACCAATACTCACCGAACCTTCTACAGCCTTAACAATAATAAATACGTAAGCAGCATAATAACCTATACTGCCCAGCATGGCAAAAAACGTACCCCAAAGCGATCTTTGGATAGATAGCCGCCGGTTATCCCAGTAAAATTTATTGGAGAGTAGCTTAAAACGTTCAATAATAAATCCCGACAGGTCGAAGATCTTTACCTCTTTTGCAGTTTCGTCACTGGCGCCTAAGTAGCGGATATAATCCAGTTCGCGGCGCTCGGGTGTTTGTCCGCGGGTAAGGGCATAACTTTGATCATTAAAATGCGATTCACCCAAAAATGCAGGTATAATAGCGATAAGTAACAGTACAATAAGCCAGGGGTTAAAGGCCATTAAACCAACCGCCAAAAAGCCCATAGTGATCAGATCCTGCACCTGGCTCATTACCTGCGACAGCAATATGGTACGCCCTACGGTTTGCTGACGGACGCGTTCCAGCTTATCATAAAATTCGGCATCCTCAAACTGGTCAAGGTCGAGTGTGGCGGCATGGGCCATTATCTTTACCGAGGTATGGTTACTGAACAGATCGCCCAGTAAGCTATCCATTAAAGTGATGGCGCGGGTTAAGCCATCGGATATGAGCGCCAATGCAAATTCGGCAGCTACCAATTGCCATAAATAGTGTGTGCCGAGATCATGGTTATGGCTGATTTTTATTACCTGGTCAATAATTAACTTACCCACATACAGCAAGCCCAGTGGCGTTGCTGATCGCATTATACGCAGCACGGAGTTAACCAATGTCATCCATGGACTGGTTTGCCAAACTAATTTAAAAAATGCAGGAAGGTTACGGAGCGCGTCGAGGCGTTCCTTAAGGGTTACGGGTTCAGGGCGTTTATTTTTTGGAGGACGGGCAGTATTCAATAGTATCGCTTTCTTTTTAATGTTAGTCAATCTCTCTTCCACATCGTCATTGCGAGGTACGGAGCAATCCCCGGCTTTGCAGGTCAGCTATGCAAGTTTCTCTGTATAATTAGGGATTGCTTCGTACCTCGCAATGACGCTTTGAGATTGGGTTATTAGTAAAATTACCAAAAATCCCGTTAAGGAACAGCAATCAACACTTTTTGTGAGAACAGCATGACACACAACAAAAAAGGGATGCCAAATAACATCCCTTTTTTCAAAATAGTTCCCCTCTTGAGAGGGCGCGCGTAGACTTTGTGGTGGCAGGGGTGTGTCTATCCGCTTTACTAACACACCCCTCGCCCCTCTCAAGAGAGTAATAGCCCATCATAAGACAGTTGGCATTAAACTTCTATTGAGAAGGAGGTCAAAATTCGATTTGTTAGCTCTATGATTA
>NZ_JACHBY010000017.1 GCF_014200495.1 Mucilaginibacter geliditolerans | reverse complement strand
TAATTATTGCAATGCGGCTAAATTGCATGCGGGCCACAAGCGGGACGCTTGCGGCAGCGGGGACAGCAGGACGGCTTGATTTATAAGTTCGCGTTGGATGGTAAGGGATACCGGCCAAGTGAGGGTCTCAAGCATCGGCCGAGCTTAATGCCTGTAGCCGTATGAGTGAACAGCCCGGCCCGCTGCATAGCGGGAAACGCCCTGAGGAAATCATATTTAAAACAAAAGCCCTGCTCCGTTAAGAACAAAGGCTTTTGATATTGGTTATCGATGCAGCCTTACTAATGACGGTGTCGTCATCCACAGTAATTGCTTTAAGGGATATAACTGCGCTTTTGCTAAAGCTTTTCAGGTATTTACCTTCAATCGCGTTGTATAAAAGCTGTATATCCTCATCTCTGCCGGTTTTTTGTATGGTTATTACGTCATTGTCATAACCTACTATTATGGCGCCGTACTTTTGTATCTGGTTATTTATTGGGGTGCTGTAGCCTTGCTTAAGCAACGTGTACAGTGCTACTTTTTGGTAAGCGGCATGCTGTAGCAGCTCCACTTCAACCTTGTAAACTTCAATAATGTTTTCAATTTTAAAGGCCATTAGTTTAATATCGGCATCATGGGCAATTACCTGTATGTTAATAAGCACCTGGGTATGAATATCGGTTTTTGCGGCGCTGATGCTTTCAATCTCAATGCCTTTACGGTTTAACATACTGGTGATTATACTCATCAATCCTTTTCGGTCGTCCGACAGGATATTTAGCAGGTAATTCATTTTCATGATATAAACTTATATAGTGCGCCCTTAACGGGTTTGGTGTGTTAATTATGCTTCAACAAATAATCCTTAAACTCCCCAAACTCCTTACCCAGGATAACGGAATGCTTGGTTTTTTCTTCCAGATCTTTAACCTGCTCGGGTACAACAATCTTTTCGGCAATATTATCAGGGAAAACATCGGGGAACTTGCAGGGGTGGGCGGTGGACAGGAATATACCGGTTGCTTCGCTGTCGGAGTGCTGTTGTTGCCAGTCTTTAAGGGCCTGCCAGGCTATAGCGGTATGCGGACAAACCACATAGTTATCCTCGGCATCAACTTCCTTTATAGCGGCTAATGTAGCTTCATCATCAAAGCTGTAACCGGTGATGAGGGTTTTTAGTTGGTCGATATCGCCCTTAAACATATCGGCAATGCGTACCCAGTTGCTCGGGTTGCCCACATCCATAGCGTTTGATAGTGTTGCTACCGATGGCTTAGGCTCATAAATGCCGGATTTAAGGTATTCGGGCACGGTATCATTAACGTTAGTAGCGGCGATGAACTGCTCAACCGGCAAGCCCATTTTCCAGGCTAATAAACCTGCGCCAATATTACCAAAGTTACCGCTCGGCACGGCGAATACGGCTTTATCGTTACCCTTGCGCAGCAATTGCGCATAGGCATTAAAGTAATAGAATGTTTGCGGGATGAGTCGTGCGATATTGATAGAGTTTGCTGAAGTCAGCCTGAATTTTTCGTTCAGTTCTTTATCAGTAAAGGCCTGTTTCACCAAAGCCTGGCAATCATCAAATGTACCGTCGATCTCAAGGGCGCGGATGTTTTGCCCGTTGGTGGTTAATTGCAGCTCCTGTATATCGCTAACTTTGCCTTTAGGGTATAATATAGTAACACGGGTATTCGGCACACCCAGGAAGCCCAGAGCCACTGCGCCACCGGTATCGCCGGAGGTTGCTACCAATACATCCAGTTGTTTTTCGCCTTCTTCCAGAAAATAGCTCATTACCCGGCTCATAAAGCGTGCGCCAAAATCCTTAAACGCTAACGACGGGCCATGGAAAAGCTCCAGCACATAAACCTTATCTTCCAGCTTTACAATGGGCGCATAAAAGTTGATGGCATCGTAAATAATTGCCTTCAGGTCATCCGCAGGGATAGAATCGCCCAGTAAATGATTAGCTACATGAAAAGCGATCTCGGGCAGGGAATACTGATCGAGGTGCGTAATAAATTTATCATCCAAACGGGGGATCTCAACCGGCATGTATAAGCCTTTATCCTGCGGCATGCTGTTAAAAACCGCTTCTTTAAATGATACCCTGGTGTTGGGGTTGTTAGTACTGTATAATTCCATTGTTTTGATTTCGGATTTCGGATGTTCGATTTCGGATTTATTTTTTTTCTCCGCCCGTCATTGCGAGCGTTAGCGTGGCAATCCCCGACTATGCAAGTCCGCCCTGTACAGTTTGGGATTGCTTCGTTCCTCGCAATGACGCTTTTTTTATTTTTTCATTTGCACATCTGCATATTCGCACATCTGCACATCAATTACCCTATCACCCTCGGCCCTTGATCATTAATAGTCGACACATATATATTCGACCCTATTTTAATGCTGGTTAAGTGCTGCTGTAATTTTTGGGTGATGAGCTTTGCTGTTTCCTCATCGCGGGTAAAGGCGAATACGGATGGGCCTGAGCCCGAGATACCGAAGCTCACCGCACCCATACCCATGGCTATTTCGCGCATTTTGTAAAAGTCGGGGATGAGCATGGAGCGTACGGGCTCAACCAAAATATCGGTCATGCTACGACCTATCAGGTCGATATCCTGCATAAACAAACCGCTTACCAGTCCTGCGATATTACCCCATTGCGTAACGGCATCCTTCATAAATATTTTATTGCGGATGATCTGTCTTGCCTCGCGGGTGGGCACATCCACATCAGGGAAAACAATAGCGCAATATAAACCTGCCGGATGCGGTAATCGCACCACATCCAAAGGCTCATAACTGCGGATCAATACAAAACCACCCAATAAAGCCGGTGCCACGTTATCAGCATGACCATGACCGCAAGCCATTTCCTCACCCTTCATGGCAAAAGGCAATAGTTTAGCCGGATCAGACTCATCGCCCAATAAAGTTTTAATAGCATATAAACCCGCAACCGTACTGGCAGAACTTGAACCTAATCCGCTGCCGATAGGCATTTTTTTATGGAGTTCGATATCCAAACCAATATCCAAACGGTCGACACTCTTTAAGTAATGCTGCACGCTTACGCTCACGGTATTCTTAGCCGGATCGAGCGGTAAACGGCCATCATCACCGGTAATTTTGCTGATGGTGATACCCGGCTTGTTGGTGAGGCGCATGATCACCTCGTCGCCGGGTTCGTTAACGGCAAAGCCAAGCACATCAAAGCCGCACACAACATTGGCCACCGTGGCCGGGGCAAAGACCTGTACGGACGGACGGCCAGCCGATATTATAGTTGGGGCTTTCACTTCTTCTATGTTATTTTCCATATGGTTATTCAAAAGCTCCCCCTTAGGGGGTTGGGGGGTGTATTAATTAGCACCCACATTTATTAAATCAGCAAATACACCTGCGGCAGTTACCTCGGCACCTGCACCGGGGCCTTTTACTACCAAAGGTCGTTCTTTATACCTATCGGTAGTGAAAGAAATGATATTATCACTGCCTGACAGGGTAAAGAACGGGTGGTTCTCATCAACCATTTGCAGGGTGATGGCTACCTTACCATCTTCCAGCTTACCGATGTACCTTAAAACCTTGCCGTCTTGCTCTGCTGAGTTTTTCAGGTTGGCGAAGAAAGCATCCTCAGTTTTTAATGCAGCGTAGAAATCATCAACAGATTGTGCATCCAGGCAAGCTTTTGGCAACATGCTTTCTATCTCCACATCCGATGCCTCTAAAGCGTAACCGGCATCACGCGCCAGGATCAGCATTTTACGCATAAAGTCGGTGCCACGTAAATCATCACGCGGATCGGGTTCGGTATAGCCTTTTTCCTGCGCCATCTTCACCACATCGTGGAAATTAGCATCGCCCTTAAAGTTATTAAAGATGAATGATATAGTACCCGAAAGTATAGCCTCAATGCGCTGCACCCTGTCGCCGCTGTTCATCAGATCCTTTAAGGTACGGATGATAGGCAGGCCCGCGCCAACATTGGTTTCGTAAAAGAAATCGACCCCATGCTGCCTCGCGGTATCGCGGAAAGTGGTGTATTGTTTGTAGGAAGCCGAGTTACCTATTTTATTACAGGTTACTACCGATATGTTGGATTTAAATGCTTCCTCGTAAAACTCAATAGGTTTTGGGCTGGCGGTATTATCTATAAACACGCAGTTCGGCAGGTTCATGCTCTTCATGCGCTCGATAAATCCTTTCAGATCAGCTTTTTCATCTGAAGCCTGTAGATCATCTTCCCAGGTATCCAATGAGATACCATCAGCATTAAAAACCATTTTACGGGTATTGCTTACGCCGGCAATTTTTACCTGGATGCCGTTATGCTCCTGTAAAAAATCGCTGTGAGCATTCAATTGCTTAAACAATGTTTTACCGATGTTGCCTGTACCTAAGCAAAAGGCATGCAGCGTTTTGGTAAGCTGTACAAAAAATGCATCGTGTACCGCATTTAAAGCCTTAGCCAGGTCGTGCGCTGATATGATCACCGAAATATTATATTCTGATGAGCCTTGCGCAATCGCCCTCACGTTTACACCATTACGGCCCAACGCATGGAACAATTTACCGGATACACCGGGGGTTTGCTTCATGTTTTCGCCAACTACGGCTAATACGGCAAGGCTGCGCTCAATGGCAGGTTTTTCCAGTTTATTAGCCAGCAGTTCAAGTTCAAACTCCTGTTCAATTAATGTTTTTGCTCTTTCGGCATCATCAGGCTGCACCGCGAAGGTGATGCTGTGCTCTGATGATGATTGGGTGATCAGGATGATATTGATCTGCTCCCTCGCCAATAAGGAAAACAAACGACCGCTAAAGCCTGATTTGCCTACCATACCGCTGCCTTCCAGATTAAGGATGCTGATGTTGTTGATGGTGGAGATACCCTTGATTGGCAAAGTTGATGCCTTACAATCGTGGCGGATAACGGTACCCTCAAACTCAGGCTCAAAAGTGTTTTTTATAACGATAGGGATCTTTTTCAGGAATGCAGGGATCATGGTTGGCGGATAAATCACCTTTGCGCCGAAGTACGAAAGCTCCATGGCCTCGGTGTAAGTAAGCTCCGGTAACGAGAATGCTTTTTTAACCAGGCGAGGGTCGGCGGTCATCATGCCGTTAACGTCGGTCCAGATCTGGATCTCCTGTGCATTTAATGCCGAACCAAATATTGCCGCGGTATAATCGCTACCACCACGGCCTAATGTAGTGATCTGCCCTGCATCATTACCAGCTATAAAGCCGGTAACAAACAGCATTTTATCGCTGTTCTCTTTTTGGAAACCACGGATCAGTTGTTCGGTAAGCTCCATATTAACCTTAGCCTGACCAAAGGCGCTGTCAGTTTTTATCAGTTCCGATGCATCAACAAAAAGAGCTTCCGGGAAGTATTGCGCGGCAATTTTGCTTACCATTAAGGTAGAGCAGCGTTCGCCATAGCTTAATACCAGGTCGCGTGTTTTTGGGGTAAGTTCCTTTAAGGTTAAAACACCCTGTAACAGATCCTCTAAATGATTAAAGTGAATTTTAAGGCGGGTAAAGGCCGGGTTTTGGTGCTGAATATCCAACAGGCTTTTTATTACATCAAAGTGGCGGCGTTCCAGCTCAGCTAATTGTGCGGTAAACTCGTTGCCAATAGCGGCACCCTCAGCCATCGAAACAAGCAAATTAGTTACCCCGCTCATGGCAGACAGTACAACAACCGGCTTTTCGGCTTTAGCCTCGTTCTTTAAAATGTTTAATAAGGTTTGGATGCTTGCTACTGATCCTACGGAAGTACCGCCAAATTTTAAAATTTTCATTATACGTGTTATAAACAAAAACGCCTTCCTCTTTGTCGGAGGAAGGCGTTCATTTGGTTTCTTTTTTATGTTTTTACACCATACGATTATCTTCCTCCAGGTATTATCCCGGTGGTAATAATTGTTGTAATAATGGTGCCGTTTGTTATCATTTTTATGGTCTTTTTGTAAGACGCCGTAAAATAAGCAGTTAATTTTTGAAATAGCAAGAAGTTTGTGTTTTATTTTTTGTTTGGGGAGGTAAAATAAGAGCTCACCCTCTTTGCGGCTTGCCGTAGAGAGGGTCGACCAGCGAAGCGTAGTCGGGGTGAAAGGATCTTACCAATATGTCATGCCGAACTTGTTTCGGCACCTCACGCGCTTAGCTACCGCCATGCAGGTCACTTGTTCTGTGGGGTCCTGAAACAAGTTCAGGATGACGGGGGGTAGATTTGGGCGTTGCCTCCGGCCCGTGCTGTTCAGCGCTGCGTTTTGCTCCGGGCCTCCTTCGTCGGGCTAAACCCTTACCATCACTAACGCAAGGCTCTTCCCTAAACTACTTAGTCGGATTTATTTCGCTTTTATAAAGTCTTTTGATAATTTTAAAAGTGCTTATTCTTATAATTACAGTATATATGAATAAACTCTTACTTCTCTCTATACTCTTATTAATAACTAAAGCGGGCTTTTCGCAAGCCGGGAAAGATTCCGTTGATACCCAGGGTGCATTTATTTATCAAATGCCAATGGTGAATGAGCATTTAATTTATGCAGATACCGTTACATTAAATAATCACAACAAAAACCAATTGTACATGACGGCAAGGAAATGGTTTTTTAGCTATTTTAAATATCACCGTCCCGACACCTTGTCAAAAGACAGCGATTCCAATAGCGCTATATTAAACCAGGCTGGGGTAACTTTTAAAATGACAACAACATCGGTATCGGTAGTTAAATACACCTTTTACCTTATATTTTCTATAAAAATTAATTGCACCGATAATAAATACACCTATAAAATATTCGACATCTATTTTGTACCCAAAAACGATTTGTTCAGGAATCTAAGCTACTATCAACATAGCCCTGAGTATTTAATTGGCATATATACACGGAAACATTTAGGCATGGCTAACTCCATTAACATGGGCAGGAAAAAGGTACGCGAATACCTGAAAAATACAGACGATGGGATCAGGGCAAGCATCGCTTCACTAAACCAGGCTATGAAAGGCGATAAGCTATAATTATTATTACTTTTGAGGCTTATATGCAGGGACTCATCACCAAATCAACCGGAAGCTGGTACCAGGTACAAACCCCCGACGGGCAAATAATAGATTGCCGTATAAAAGGGAAGTTTCGTACCAAGGGCATTGTTACCACAAACCCAATTGCCGTGGGCGATATTGTTGATTTTGAAATGGAACCCGAACAGGAAACTGGCGTGATCACCAACCTGCAGCAGCGTAAAAATTATATCATCCGTAAATCCATCAACCTGAGCAAACAGGCGCAGATCATCGCTGCCAATCTTGATCAGGCTTTACTGGTGGTTACTTTAGCTTCACCACGTACGTCATTAGGCTTTATCGACAGGTTTCTGGTTACCGCTGAGGCCTATGATATCCCGGCACGACTGGTTTTTAACAAGCTCGACCTGTTTAGCGAGGAGGGTTTGGATATTTTAGCTGAATACCAGGCAGTTTACGAGAATATTGGTTATCCATGTTATACGGTATCAGCATTACAGGGGACTAATATTGATGAAGTAAAAGCTTTGTTAAAGGATAAAGTAACGCTATTCTCGGGCCATTCAGGTGTTGGAAAATCAAGCTTAATAAACCGTTTATTGCCTGATCTCGAACTGCGCACTCACCAAGTATCCGACTGGAGCGATAAAGGTATGCACACCACCACTTTTGCCGAAGCATTTGAACTACCTCAAGGCGGTTTCATTATTGATACCCCCGGTATCCGCGAATTGGGTGTTATCGACATAGAAAAACAGGAACTGAGCCATTTCTTCCCCGAGATGCGCCAGCGGATGCATGATTGCCGCTTTAATAACTGCCGCCATATTAATGAGCCGGGCTGCGCCGTGCTGGAAGCGGTTGAAAATGGTGAGATTGAATTATCCCGCTATGAGAGTTATTTGAGTATTTATAATGGGAATGACACCCGCGGTTAGGCCAGAGTTAGGAATCAGGAGTTAAGGGTCAGGAAAACTTCTCTAGTTCAAGCGTCCATGTTTGAACATATAAGACCTTAACGAGGAGCAATAGTCATACTGTTTACAGTTGTTGTAGCAGATGTTCCTGTTAGCGGAACAAGTTTCCCATTTTCCCAATAGCAGTTATAATTATTCAAAAACCATCCCGCTACATATATATCACCGCTGTTCACCTCAATGGCTTGGCCTTCAGATCCATAGGAATTTGATTGAATGGCAATTTTTGGAGTAATATAAGTAGCAACGCCGTTTTTCCAACAGGTTGCTATAGCGTTAGTATTGACGGTGGAATTGAGAAGTACGGAGATTCCGGTTAAATAAACATTATTTCCGCTTACAGCAATACTATTTGCCATGGTAGAAGATATGGTATTATCTGGTTGTACGGTGTAGGCAACTCCATTTTTCCAGTAGGCTGCCGAAGTTCCTATATACCCTGCTATATATACATCATTACCGCTTACAACCACATCGTTCGCCCGCGAATCAATATTTGGAAAAACGGTAGGAACACCATTTTTCCAAATAGTAGCATAGTTAGCAAAATTCTTAATTGTTGTTCCTGCTATATAAATATCACTGCCATTTATATAAATTGATTGAGCGAAGCTCAGATCAGAGATTACGGGGAAAGTTGTAAAAACTCCATTTTTCCAGTAGGATGCCTGACCAGAAGCATTTTCATTTGACTCGCCAACAACGTAAACATCATCGCCACTAATTGCCACGTTGTGAGCTGAAAATGCTATGGCTCCCTCATAAGTACTAAGAGGTGTCATAACCCCATTTTTCCAATAAACCTGTGTTTCCTTACCATTAATTGTAGCATCCCCTGTTACAGCAACGTTAGAGCCACTCACCGAAATAGCTACAGCAGAAGATGCTGACGAGCTATCCGCTAACCTAAAAGCAATGCCGTTTTTCCAATAGGTTGCAACATAATTACCTGTGCTGGTTAATTGCGCACCAGCCATGTATATATCTACAGGAGTAGTTGATTTTTGTTGACCAGGGCTTGGGGTTTGTTTTTTACCACAGGCGGAAAGGAAGCACACCACGATAAGGAGGGGTAGGATATTTTTAAAAGGCATTCAGGATAAGGTTTTATTACGTATTTATATTGATGCTAAAATAACAATATAAAACTACAGTGCAATGCCTAGTTTTATAAACGAGCGAGGACGCTCATATTTATTATCATTCAAGCCTAGGCGTTTGAATGGGTGTATAGCCAGGAGTCAAGATAGCATTATATAGATCGTCTATCTTGATTCCTGAATCTTAATTCTTGACTCTTTAAAACTATCCTTCCAAAGCCTGTTTAAAATCTGCTAATAAATCTTCAATATCCTCAATCCCAATCGAAAGGCGGATCATAAAATCAGAGATACCCATTTCGGCACGTTTTTCAGGACCTAGTTCGTTAAAGATGGTTTGCGCAACAGGGATAGCCAGTGTGCGGGTATCACCCAGGTTACTTGATTTTACTACCAACTGCAGTTTGTTTAAAAAGGCAAAGCAATCAACACTTTCGTCTACCTCAAAGCTCAGTAAGCTGCCGTGTTTTTTGAAAAGCTCAGTAGCTAATTCATATTGCGGGTGGGTTTGTATGCCTGGATAATATACTTTTTTGATGAGCGGGTGCGTATCCAAATATTCGGCTAAATTTTGGGCGTTATTGCAGGCGCGTTCCATACGCAGGGCTAATGTTTCAGAACCTACAGATATAGAGTGAGCCGCTTCCGGGGCTAATGTACCGCCGGCATCGCGCAAGCCTTTCTTGCGGATCTGGGTCATGCCCCAGGCTTTTACATCGCCCTTTTTAAATACATCGTAAATGTTCGGGTAGTTTTCCCAATCAAATAAACCAGTATCGGTAACACTGCCACCCAGCGCATTACCGTGGCCGCCAATATATTTTGTTAACGAGTTGATCACATGCGTAGCCTTAACATCAACTGGGTTGAAAAGGTAAGGCGAGGTCATGGTGTTATCCACCACATAAAGTAATCCTTTTTCAGCGCATAGGTCGCCTATGTTTGCCATGTCAGCTATTTGTGTGGCGGGGTTGGCAATGGTTTCAAGAAACACCATTTTAGTATTTTCCTTTATCGCGTCGCGAACGTTGTCAACTGAAGTTGTATCAACAAAAGTAAAATCAAGTCCTAATTCAATAAATGTTTGGAATATGCTGCGAGAGTTACCGAATAAGTAAGAGCTGGCCACAATATGATCTGTTTTCCTGATCAGCGCCATAATGGTAGCTGATATAGCTGCCATACCTGTTGAAAAAGCGATGGTGGATAAGCCTTTTTCCATTTGCGTTACCTTTTGCTCTAAAGCGGTAACGGTAGGGTTGCCCTGGCGTGAATATGCGTAACCTTTTGTTTTATTCTGGAATACATCCACCAGGTCCTGCACATCATCGTAACCATAAGCAACCGAGGTATGAACGGGTTTATGCATAGCGCCATGCTCGGGTTTGCCCAGGCGATCAGAGTGTAATAGGGTGGTTGTAAAGCCTCTTTTAGCAGTCATTATATACTTGTATTATTGAAGGGGACGAATTTCACGATTTATTTCGATATGAAGTAACACTAATTTCACGAATTACTTCGAATTTCACTAAAAAGAGGAATTTTACAATAAGTTGTCAGTGATAAGATTCGTGAAATTCGATAAAATCAGTGTTAATTAGTGTTTATTATTTTTATGAGAGCAGTAATACAACGCGTTACCCGGGCCAGCTGCACCGTAGATGGCGAAGTTACCGGGCAAATTGATGCAGGTTTTTTGGTTTTATTAGGCATTGAGGATGCTGATACCGAGGACGATCTGCAATGGCTGGCCCAAAAGATCTGCGGTCTGCGTGTTTTTGGCGATGAAAATGGCCTGATGAACAAAGCATTGGCTGATATTAATGGTGATATTTTATTGGTATCGCAATTCACCTTGTTCGCGCAAACTAAAAAGGGGAACCGGCCGTCGTTTATCCGTGCGGCACGGCCCGATAAGGCGATACCGCTATACGAGCAAATGATAAAAATGCTGAGCGCCATCACCGGTAAAAAAACAGCAACCGGAATTTTTGGTGCCGATATGAAAATTGAACTGCTGAACGATGGCCCGGTTACTATTATAATGGATACAAAAGATAAAGACAATCACTAAAAATAAATTAGCACTAATTCCACTAATTTGTTCGAATTTCACTAATGAAAATAACACTAATAACACAGATGATTTCGAATTACGCTAATATCCTCGATATATCATTCGTGCAATTCGACTTAAATAGTGAAATTAGTACCTACTGTTGTTCGTGTAATTCGAACAAATTCGTGTCATTAGTGACTTATAAATATGGCTGATATACTATTTAAAGAAGAACCTTATAAAATCATTGGAGCATGTTTTGAGGTTCATAATGTATTAGGTCACGGGTTTAAGGAGGCGGTTTACAAAGATGCGTTGGAATTAGAATTTAATAGATTGGCTATTCTTTTCGTAAAAGAAAAACCTTATACCATTTTTTATAAAGAGCAAAAACTTAAACATTTCTTTATTGCTGATTTTGTTATTTATGATACAATCATTCTTGAAATAAAAATTGGCAGCTACATTGGAGAACCCTATATCAAACAAACATTAAACTATCTTAAAGCATCTGGTCTCAGGTTGGGTATGGTGATCAACTTCGGTGCACCATCGCTAGAATATCAAAGAGTGATCTTTTAATATTTAGAGAACAAACTACTATCCAAGCGCATTCGTGTAATTCGAACAAATTAGTGACATTAGTGGTTATGGAAATTAGAGAAGCACAGAATTTAGTAGATAAGTGGATTAACACTATGGGCATCCGCTACTTTAATGAACTAACTAACACTGCTATTTTAATGGAAGAGGTTGGTGAAGTTGCCCGCATTATGGCCCGGCAATATGGCGAGCAATCCTTCAAAAAATCGGATACAGAAGTAAACCTGGCCGATGAAATGGCTGATGTGCTTTTTGTATTGATATGCCTGGCTAACCAAACAGGTATTGACCTGACAGACGCTTTGGAAAAGAACATGCAAAAGAAAAGCATCAGGGACGCTGACAGGCATAGGAATAATGAGAAGTTGAAGTGAGATAATCATCTTCTTTGTGTCATTGCGAGGAGGAACGACGAAGCAACCTCGTCGCGTTTAGATATACAAGTGACGAGGTTGCCACGCTATCGCTCGCAATGACACTAAAGGATTCGTTTACACCAACTTCACCAACTTCTCACCCTCTAAAACAGGGATAGCCGTAGTAATATCAACCTGCAAACAAAAAGCTATATCCGCCTCGATGCCTAATTTTTTAAGACGCTCGCTGTGGGATGTTTTTTTAAGATAGGTATCCAGATTATCTTTTGCAATCTGGTACAGATCATTAGATGCGATGGCGGCATCATCCAATACAAAGCTACCACCTTTTAACTGGTCGACCACTGCTCCTGCAAATAGGGTGTCTTCCAGGTTAAAATTATTTTTCCAGCCGGCACAAACGAGCAGGATGTTGTCATCCTGTGTTTTTAACCAGGTGCAAATGGAGGTTAAATTTAGAAAAGAGCCGATAACCACTTTTTTTGCATTTCTGGATAAGTGCAGCGCGTGCGTGCCATTTGTAGTAGTAAGCACCACTGTTTTACCCGCAACCTTTTCCTTGGTATATGAGAATGGCGAATTACCAAAATCAAACCCGGTAACTACTTTGCCATCGCGTTCGGCAGCCAGTAAATAATGCGAGTATTTCCCCTGGTAAGCTACACATTCCTCCACTTCGGATACAGGGATAATAGCCTCAGCGCCATTATCAATACCATAGCAAATGGATGATGTGGCCCTGAAAATATCTATGATAACTACTATATAATCCTCAACCTCAAAAAGCGGGATGAGCGAAGGGCTAAGGCAAACATTTAATTCAGCCCCAGCCCCCCGACCCCCTAAAGGGGGAGTGTTTTTTTCTATTGACATATTATTATATAATTACTCCCCCTTCAGGGGGCTGGGGGGCTGCCTATTTATAAAATGGCGGTTTAACCACCTTTGCCTTAACTTTATTATCTCTTATACTGATGTAGATCTCAGTACCTTCTTTGGCGAACTCGTTTTTTACATAGCCCATGCCTATTGCTTTTTGCAACGATGGCGACTGTGTGCCCGAAGTTACTTTACCAATAGTATTGCCTTCCGCATCAGCTATCACATAATCATGGCGGGGGATGCCACGGTCAATCATTTCAAAACCAACCAGTTTTTGACTTACACCTTGTGTTTTTTGCGCTTGCAGGGCATCGGCATTAACAAAATCTTTGGTGAACTTGGTTACCCAGCCTAAACCTGCTTCTAGTGGCGATGTGGTATCATCAATATCATTACCATAAAGGCAGAAACCCATCTCTAAGCGCAGGGTATCGCGCGCGCCTAAACCAATTGGCTGTATGCCGAATGGCTTGCCTGCTTCAAAAATAGCGTTCCAGATATGTTCAGCATGATCGTTATCAAAATACACCTCGAAACCACCTGCGCCGGTATAACCTGTTGCCGATACCACTACATTATCAATGCCGGCAAATGTTCCCTTTTTAAAGGTGTAATACTCCATTGATGGCAGGTCGATATCAGTAAGGCTCTGTAAAGCTTCAGCCGCTTTTGGGCCTTGAATGGCTAATAATGAAGTTCGGTCGGATATGTTTTTCATATCGACACCCCAGGTATTGTATTTTGATATCCATGCCCAATCCTTATCGATATTAGAGGCATTAACTACCAGCATGTAGGTTTTTTCGTCAATACGGTAAACCAGCAGATCGTCAACAATACCACCATCTTCGTTTGGCAGGCATGAGTATTGTACTTTACCGTCATATAATTTAGTGGCATCGTTGCTGCTCACTTTTTGTATCAGGTCGATAGCGTGTTCGCTTTTTAAAATAAACTCGCCCATGTGGCTTACATCAAACACACCTACCGACTTGCGTACGGTATCATGTTCAGCATTGATGCCTGCATATTGCACAGGCATGTTATAACCAGCGAAAGGCACAATTTTGGCGCCTGCTTTAATGTGTATATCGGTTAAAGCGGTATTTTTCATAAAATCAGTTATATTGAAGCGGCAAAAGTAATAAAATTAGCCCAACATAAGGGCAGGGAGTAATCTTTGATACAAACTGACCAGTCTGCTGGTAACTACGCCAACATCGTGCTGCTGCTCTATCAGCTTGCGGGCATTCAGGCCTATCTGGCGGCAATATTCCTCGTCGGATATGCAGCGTTTCATGGCTTCGAAGAACTCTTCGCCATCATTAGCTATCAGTATATTAGCACCATTGGTATAATTAATGCCCTCAGCACCCAGCGATGTGGAGATAATGCATTTTTCCATTGCCATGCCCTCCACAATTTTTACCCGCATACCCCCGCTCGATAAAAGTGGCACTATCATAATGGATTTGCTGTTCACAAATTCAAGCGCGTCATCAACTTCGCCTTGTATAAATATCTTACCCATTACCTCGTAATCATCAAAACGCTCGGGGATATCATTTCCCGCTACGTAAAACTTAACGGGTAATTCGCCCTCAACAAATTCCTTTAAAAAATTATCCAGGAACCATTCAATTCCCTCGCGGTTGGGCAGCCAATCCAATGATCCCAGGAAGAATAAACTCGGCACCTCGGTTTTGCTGTAATCGGGGTGATACTTATCCATGTTTAAACCTACAGGCAAAATATCAATGGATATTTTGGTGCCGTATTCCATCAGGGTGGTTTTATCCTGCTCGGTAAATACGGTTATGGCATCAAATTTATTGAGTTGCTCCAGCTCATAATTTTTTATGCGCCGGGCGTGCATTTTTAAGTACGATTTTTTAAATGGATCATTCTTTTGCTCGGCCAATCGTTGCCATACCTGGTTTTCGATATTATGTGCCCGGTAAACCAGTTTGGCCCCGGAGTTTTTACGTACAGCGGAAAGATATAGCGAAACCATCAGTCCATCAAACTGGATAATATCATAGGCATTGTTCCTAACCTCAACCGCCAGCAGCCGCTCAAAGCCCGGATCGTAATACTTATTGATATTAAAAGAGGTTTTGCTGAACAGGTTCATGGCAACTTCAAATACCGAAACATTTATGTCGATATTATAGGCCCGGTAGTTTATTTTGCTGATCAGCTCATCATCCGGCTCGCTGGTTTCATAGTGCTTTTTTGTTTTAAGCGCCACTACAGATACCTCATGACCTAAGTCGACCAGACCTTTAATGGTATTATATACCACAATCTGATATCCGCCATTCTGCGGAAATGGGACACGGGAAGCCAGTATAAGAATTTTCAATTGGTTAATTTGGTTTGTAACAAAAATACCATCCGCAAGCACTATATCAAAACATCTGGTTAAAAAATACTTAACTGCGGGTCGCTTACGCGAAAAGTGCGGCGATGATAGGGCGTATAACCTATTTTTAAAACCATTTCGCGGTGTTTTATGGTTGGATAACCTTTGTTGCTGTGCCAATCGTACTCGGGATGTTCGGTAGCAATTTGCTTCATATAATCATCGCGGTAAGTTTTAGCCAGGATGGATGCTGCCGCGATGCTGAAATACTTGGCGTCGCCCTCCACAATACAATGGTGAGGGGTATCCGCGTATCTATTAAAGCGGTTACCATCAATGATCAAAAACTGTGGCTTTAAGTGCAACTTGGCAATAGCCCGGTGCATAGCCAGGAAAGAGGCATTGAGGATATTGATCTCATCAATTTCATGATTATCAACCGATGCAACAGCATGCGCTATGGCTTTTTGTTCTATCTCGGCCCTAAGTTTATATCTTACTGCTTCGGTAAGCTGTTTGGAATCATTCAGCAAATGATGGTCAAAATCATCAGGTAATATTACGGCAGCGGCAAATACCGGCCCTGCAAGGCAACCACGACCCGCTTCATCGCAACCCGCTTCAATAAACTCATGTTGATACCTTGCTAATAACATTAATGCTGATCTTTTTTCAAATATCTGATTTTTTAGGATGGGATTTTTGGAGTGTTGAAATTTTTGTCATCCTGAGCGATAGCGAAGGAACTACCAGCGTTCTGACAAAGCCCATATTTAGCGCAAGTCTTGTGCTGATGGAAATGAGCGCTGATGACTTGTGCTTTAATTGTAAATCGTTAGATCACAAGTCACCATCCCGCAACCAAGCCCACAAGACTTGCGCTAAGGCGGGATTTTTAGGGTGTTGAAAAGATAGGAATAAATTACTTGTCATCCTGAGCGATAGCGAAGGAACTATCCGCATAGTTACCGGCTGCTTGTATAATAGATCCTTCGCTATCGCTCAGGATGACAGTGGGGGAAGTAAGAGACTAGAATATCCGTAACGTCAGCAAAGTAATATCATCAATAGCCTTGCCCTTTGTAACCACTTTTATATGATCAAGCAGGCTCTGGTTAAAATGATCGGGAGATTGCTCGCCATGTTGCAGGAGGAATTTTAACAGCTTGTCTTCATTCCAGCTTTTAGCGCCCTGGTATTCGTAGTCCATTAATCCGTCGGTATAATTAAAGAGCAGACTTTCGGGGTCAATATCTATTTCACCCTGGTTTATAAAAGGCAATTCTTCAAAAACGCCCAGCATGGTAGTGCCCAGCTTAAGTTGTACGGCCTCACCTTTTGAGTATAAGATAGAGGGGTTATGGCCCGCATTTATATAATTAAGCAGGCGGGTTTTTTCATTGTATTTTGCCAGGAACAGGGTGATAAACCTTTCGCCCTTGGTGTTATTAAGCACTATTTTGTTCAATCGCTCAACAATGTTTACCAGGTCATTTTCTACCGTGGCCCAGGCATGCAGGCTGGCCTGGAAATTGGCCATCAGCAGCGCCGCCGAAATCCCTTTGCCCGACACATCGGCAATGCACCATAAAAACTCATGCTCATTAAGGCGGATAAAATCGAAATAATCGCCGCCAATGTTTTGGTGCGGCAGGTAGCGGGCATCAATCTCAACACCTTTATCTTTATGTATGCGCACAGGCACCAGCATGTTCTGTACCTCAACAGCAAGTTCCATTTCGCGCTGAAAACGTTCTGATTGCAGGCGCTCTTTAAAGAGTTTTTTATTCTCTAATGCTACCAGTATCACATTTATGAGCGTTTGGATAAAGGTGAGATCATTACTGACCATTTCGGCCGAGGTATTGAAGTTGCCTATAAGCGCGAATGCTATGGCTTTGCTTTTATGATATATGGGGATAAAATAATCGTACTGTTTAAGTACATTATTGCTATGGCTGGATACCGGCGTGGGAACCTTTATCTTTTTAAAACTTATACAGGCCCGGTGCAAGGCACTTACCGGTTCAATTGCACCGCCGTATTTTGAGATGCAAACAAAGCTGTCGTCTTGTTGGATCAGGAAGCGGAACCTGCCGATCTGCAGGTAGTTTTGTAAAATAACTTCAAGCATTTGGATCAATACCGGGGTGGCGGTATTTTTATTGATAGCCCGGGTCACTTCCAATAAGGAGTTTAATTCAGACTGCCGTTTAAGCAGTAGCCGTATGAGTTCAGCCTCGCCTGAGCGATCGTTATCCAATTGCATTTCTTTTAATAGGGTTCCCTAAAATAAAACAAATTATTTCTAAAAATAGTCCTTTTTGATTTTTATAAAAGGCGTATTATAAACCTGTGGTTGTAATAATACTAGGTTTGGTTAGTATAAATATCATGAAAATATATTACAACACACCAAATATTTATTCTTTATAGGAGTAAAAGCAATGTTTGTGGAGATTGTTTTAAGGAATCAGGGATATTTTAGCGTATAGGCCGCTCCCTGCCACTTTGCAAATCAACGGAGGGGGATGTCACGCTAATCGACTGCCGCGCGCTGTCTGGCTTTAAGGCAACATCGAACCTGTTCACCATCGCCTTTCCGTTGTCTTGTTTCAGTAGCGAGGTAAGGATTTTTACAATTGTTGTCTTGCCTATACCTTCCTCTTTATATAACGGTAACGTTTGACAAATCGACAACCCATAGGCCTTTAAGCGCAGCATAGGTCAGCTTATCCATCATCGCGCCGTCAAAACAGACGGTTTTGAAGGCCCTGTAAGATTTATTTGTCACGGAAAAAGGAAGACGGAACGATACGTTCCTGAGTGTAGCTCCCGTAAACGAAACGTCGTTCAGTGCAGACTTTTCAAACTGGACACCAATAAAGGTATGCCCGTCAAAATGCATCCCTCTCAGGTCGGAATATTTGAAATCCACGCCGTTAAAAATACAGTTCTCAAAGATTGTTTTTCTAAGGTCGACCATGGTCAACTTCACGTCGGTCAGTTTTACATCTGTAAATTTTGTTCCGGCCAGCGACGACTTGTTGAAGTCGGTACGTACAAGGGCGGATTTGCGGAAGCTCGCATCCGCAAGGTTGGTGGTGGAAAAGGTGCAGTCTGTTAGATTTGCCCCGTCAAAATTAGCTTCACGCGCATCGCTGACCTCAAAGGAGCTACCGGTCAGGTCGGCGCCAGCAAAGTCGGCACGCCACAACGGGCTCGTCTTGAATTTTCCTTTGTGTAAAATAACGCCCGCGAAGTCACTTTCTTGCAGATTGACCGCAGTGAGGTTTATCCGCACCTGGCGCTCCTGTGTGCCGGAAAGGTTAGCAAGCTCCTGTGCCGTTTGCTCACTGTCGCTGGTACTGTCAAGGGGCATCTTAGAATCCGTTTCATTGTGGGTGGATTGGAAGTTTTCTGAAAAATAGTTCAGGTCGACATCCAGAATTTCCGAGAGCCGGTTAAAAGTAATGATATCAGGACTTGATTCTCCACGCTCCCATTTTCCAACAGCTTGTGGACTTATAAATAGAAATTGAGCAAGTTGCGCTTGAGAAATATTTTTTTTCTTTCGTGCTTCGGTAATTTTATTGCCGATGGTTTTAGTGTTTAACATAGGTGCTGTCTTTTTATTTATTCTTTCGACACTGCAAAGGTATCCGGCTGCATTTCCAGAATCAAAAAAATACAAATACTTATAGTTGTATTTATGCTACTTATAGTTGTTATTAACAAAAAATCAGTGGTATATGTAAGGATTCAAATAAAAATTGGATTTAAGATAAACCTGGAATATGCTGCCAGCCGCACCATCCCAGAGGGAGAGCGGGATTTTCCAGAACTTTGGGTGATGAACAGTTAACTATTATCTAACCCTCCGCCCCTTCCAAACATACTTACGGGTGTTGCCTATCAGGCCTACATACACAAAATAAATAATGTGTATTGGCGATAGCAAAATAAGCAGCCATACCAATTGCAGCCGTTTAAAGAAAGTGAATACAGGCAGCAGGAATATCGCCTCAAAAATAAATTTTAACAAGAATTGGGTAAGGAACAGCTTAAAAAAGCAAATGTTGTAAAAGCTCAGGCCGGCATTTACCAATAACGATACATTGAACAGCCAGATGCCCACTGCCAGCGCCACTACCTTTTTATCTTTATATTTTGTTGATTTAGAGGCCCAGCGTCGGCGCTGATTTAAAAATTCGCCTAAGGTATGCTTGGCGTGTGTGTAAACTATGGCATCACTAAGTTTTAAGAAGCCAATTTTACCTGGGTAACGCTCTGCCACTTTTTGCAGTAAAAGTTCATCATCGCCCGATGCCAGGTCATCGATACCTTTAAAACCGCCGACTTCGTAAAATACATCCTTGCGGTAAGCAAAATTGGCCCCGTTACAGGTTGATGCCCGGTTATTGCCTATAAACGAAGCGCCCATAGCCACCAGGTAACCAAACTCCAGTGTTTGCAGGCGCTCAAATAAACTCTTTTCCTCAAAATAAGTTACCGGCGATGAAATCATGACCGGCTGCTTTGTCTCGTAATAATTTACTACCGATGATAACCATTTTGAGCCCATACGGCAATCAGCATCGGTGGCCACCATCAGGTCGCCGGTTGATAGGCCAATGGCGGTGGCAATGGCTTTCTTTTTATAGGAGTTGAGGGGTTTATCCTCTTTCAATTGCAATAACTTAACCCCCTGATCTGCATAGCTCAGGATGATCTCGGCGGTGCGATCGGTGGAGTGATCATCAACAATGATGATTTCAGTCAGCTCTTTTGGGTAGTCCTGCGCTAAGATATCATTAATGGTAAGCGCTATTTTTTCTTCCTCATCGCGGGCGGCTATGAGTATGGTAACCTTGGTTTTAAAGTTGATGGGCTTTAACTGCGGTCGTTTTAAGTTAGACCAGCCACGAATAAGGTAGATGAGTACCAGCAGGTATAAGCCTGTAAGTAATAAAGAAATAGTACTATGAATTACGATCAAAGAATTTAAGATTAAAAACAAATAAAGAGCCTAAAATAGCAGGAATAATTAAGTTTATGAACCATATTAATGATACGGTAACAATTACGGCAACGGACTGATCGGTAACATGCTTAAAAAGCAGGGTGGCAGCAGTACCGCGCACACCAATATCCAGCAGATCGAGCGAGGGCAGGGCCGACTGGATGAAAAAGAAGACGGAGATCAGTAATGCTATTTCAGCTGCGGGAATTTCGGGTATGAGCAGATGGATAATAAGATAATACTGAAATGAGAACACAGCATATCGTGTAATGCAAAAGAACATTATATTAATAAGCTCCTGTTTTTTGTAGCGCTGCATAATGTCAAAAAAGCGGTGGTACTTTTTGATATACGGGATATGGTCAAGAATATTTACCAGCCATTTAATATGGAAATAGAAAATGCAGATAAAAATAGAAAACAGCACCGATGCCACTACAATACCTATATATAACCAGGTGTTAAGGTGTATAAACGTATACAAAAACCACATTAAAGCGCCCAACCCCACTACATTGGTAACCGTATTTTGCGCGAATGCGCCCACTGCCATGGCAAATACGCCATGTATGCGTTTTCGGTTAGGTAAAAATAGCACACGACCTGCATATTCGCCGATACGGTTGGGGGTAAATACGGCCCAGGTTAAGCCGCAAAAAACACCCTCAATGGATTCCCATGCGGATATTTTCACCAATTTACGGGTTAAATATTGCCATTTAAACGACTCTAACGACCAGTTCACCAGCATCAATATCACAACTACCGACATTACGATAGCAACCTCGGTATGGTCTATAGCAGTTATGAGTGTTTCAAATTGCTTTAGCTTGTCGCCCTTTTCTAAATATTGGTGATATATAAAAACAAAAGCCAAAACCACTATGGAGGCTTTAAGCAGAAATGAAAAGAGTTTTTTTGCAGATGCAGTCAAACGGTAGGTTTTTTGTGCAATGTTACGAAAAAGTTGATAGTTCATGGTTGATAGTTCATAGCAAACTGTCAAAACAAATTCCATATGGCTATGAACCATGAACTATCAACCAGCAACCTACTTCAGCCTTGCCTTTAAATAAGCTAAAGTATTTTTATTGGCATCAGCGGTAGCTGTGGGATTGGAATTTGGGCCACTTGGATTAGCGAACGCATGGTCGGCATCATACTGGTGCAGGTAAAGTTTTTTGCCGGCGGCTTTCATGTCGTCAGCAAATTTGGCAACTACCTTTGTGTTTATCCACTGGTCTTTATTACCAAAGTTGCCCAGTACATCGCTATGCAGGGTTTTTAAACGGTTCACATCCTGCTCGGGCATACCATAATACATTACACATGCTACTGTTTGGTCGCCTGCTAACAGTGCAGTTTGCAAGCTCCAGCCACCACCGAAACACCAGCCCAAAGTGGCAATATGCGCTTTAGGGCCAGCATAAGCTATGGCACCTTTTATAATAGCAATAGCACGGTCCTCTTTAACAGCCTGCATCAGTTTGCCGGCTTCGGCACGGTCGTCTGTTGATTTGCCATCATACAGGTCGAGGTCGATAATATTTACATTGCCCAGCGCATTATATATCCGCTCTGATTCGCGCTTAACATAATCATTAAGGCCAAAATACTCGTGAACTACCAGCAGGTAATTATTGGTAGGTGTTTTTGCCTTTAGCTCATACGCATCTGCTGTTTTGCCATCGGGTGTAGTATAAGTAATGGCTTTGCCAATACTGCTCTGGAAATGTATAGGCAACGGTTTAGGATGCGACATCACAAACTTTTTGTTTGATGCCAGCATAGCGAATTGCTCCGTAGCCGACTGCTTGCAACAAGCCATTTTGCTCTGACTAAAAGCAAAGCCGCCGCATGAAATTAGTAAAGCGAAAAGGAATAGTTTTTTCATGATCGATTTCATTGATGGTGTGGTTAGAATAGATACAATATTAAGTTAATTTTTGTTTGATAACTATTGTGAAGACGGATGATAATGGAGCTAAGTTGCCTTATAAATATTGTATTCACCCTCTTTGCCGCTTGCGGCAGAGAGGGTCGACCAGCGAAGCGTAGTCGGGGTGAGTTGGCGGAGCGCGTCGAAGTTCCGCGTTAGGGAGTGAAACGGATACCGGTCACTTCGAGGGCCTCAGTGTAGGCCTGTGGCTAAGGCCTTGTGCAGTATGAGTGGAAAGCCCGGGCCGCAGGCAACGCCCCATGCAAATGTATAACACACCCCTAACCCCTCTCAAGAGGGGAACTATGATGCAGACCCTTTCGCGCTCCGCCGACTCACCCGGTCTTTGCTTCGCTCGACCACCCTCTCTTCGCCTGCGGCGGAAAGAGGGGAAACACCAACACCCATAAAAACCAAACGGCCCTTATGGGGCCGCTTGGTTAGTAAAAACAAAAAACAATAAAAACTCAGCTCTTTAATTTATACTATCTCCCTGCTTGATCTCATCATTGCCGTGGAGTACAACTTTATCACCTGCTTTTAAATTGCCGAATACTTCGGTTGAGTCGCTGCTGGCCAATCCTTCCTTCACATCAACTAAATTGGCTTTGCCATCGTTTACTGATATTACATACTCATGTTCGGTTGAGCGTATGATGGCGTTGTTTGGCACCAGTAACGATTTCGCGCCCGATACCATGGGTATTTGCACTTCGGCATACATGCCGGGTTTTAGTTGCCCGCCTTTGTTCTGCACATCAATTTCAATAGCTTCCGACCGCATGCTGCCCAGCGCATTTGCCGAGCGGCTGATCTTAGCGGTGTAAGGTGTGCCTGGCATCGCATTAAAAGTGAAGGTTACCGGCTGGGTCAGATCAACCTTATCTACATAATCTTCCGGTATATCAACGGTAAGGCGCATTTTGTGGATATCCTGCAAAATAAACATGGGTTGGTCGGTGGCTTTGCCTGGTGATACTAATGCGCCAGGGGAAACATTACGCTCGATGATCATCCCGTCAAAAGGGGCGTATATGCGCAGGTACCCTTGCATTGTCCTTACTGATTCCACGTTTGAATGTTCAGATTGTGCCATGGCCTGGTCGGCTTTCATTTTTGATGAGGCATCGTCCAGGTCTAATGGGGATACCGAGCCGGGTTCTTTAGCGGCTTCTTTCAGGCGTTCATATTTTTCTTTGCTGGCGGTGGCGTTTTCCTGTGCCTGCAAAAAACGTGAATTGGCGGCCTGTAATTGAGATTCCATTTCGGGTGCTTCTAACACGGCTAATAGCTGCCCCTGTTTTACAACGGAACCACGGTCAACAAATAGCTCTTTTACAAAGCCATTTACTTTCGGGAAAAGGTTAACATCGTTAAAAGGAACCAGTTGCCCCGGCAATTTTGCCGAGCTTGATAGGGCTTCTTCTGCCACTGTACCCAACTGGTATTTGGTTGCATTCTGCGTTTTTTCGCCACTTAGGTCAACGGGCTTTTGATTGCCGCCACAGGCAGCAAAAAATAAGCAAATAACTATTAATAGACAAAATCTATATTTCATGATGTGATGTATTTAAATTTTCTATGGATGTTTTTTCTTCCGGCATTAATGATGGTTCGTTATAAGTAGTCTTGTTCTGAACCCATGCAAATACCAGTGGTAGTATGAATAATGCTGCCAGTGTTGAGGCAAATAAACCGCCGATAACCGCGCGGCCCAGTGGTGCCGATTGCTCGCCAGCCTCGCCCATGCCCGATGCCATCGGGATCATACCCGCTATCATGGCAAAGCTGGTCATGAGTATCGGCCTTAACCTTACTGATGCGCTGGTGATTGCCGCCTTGGTAGCGTCTTTAAACTCTAATCGCAAACTTTCGCCATTGGTAACAATCAATATCGCGTTAGCAACAGATACCCCGGTGGACATGATCATACCCATGTAGGATTGCAGGTTTAATGTTGAGCCGGTTAACAATAAGGCTGTTATTGATCCTAATATTACCGCCGGTATAGTAACCAATACGGTAAGCGATAGTTTAAACGACTGGTAATTGGCTGCCAGCAATAAGAATATCACCAGGATGGCAAAGCCCAGGCCGTTTTGTAAACTGTTTAAGGTATCGGTCAATAAATTTGACATACCGCCGATGGTCGCGATTAAGCCCTTAGGTGGTGTGCCCACTGTTTTCAATGCTTTTTGCACATCGCTGGTTGCCGTACCCAAATCCATTTTATAGATGTTGGCGCTTACCGTAATAAAACGACGCGGACCTGTACGGTCATACTCACCGGGAGCGGTTGTTTGTTTAAAGGTTGCAACATCGGCAAGGGTAGGGCTGCTCTGACCTTTTACCAGCGGTATTTCCTTTAACTCATCCATGGAGTTCATGATATATTCCGGGATCTGCGCCTGCACCTGGTAGGTATAAGAGTTGTTCTGATCGAGCCACAAGTTTTTTAATGTAAAACGGCTTGATGAAGTACTGGCTGTTACGGATCGGGCAACATCGCTTACGTTCAGGCCCAATTGTGCAACTTTCAACCTGTCGAGCGTTATAGCAATTACAGGATAATTCAGCGGCTGGTTTATCTGCACATCTCGCAGGTAAGGGATCGTTTTTAGCTTGGCTAAAACCTTGTTGGCATAACCTTCAATCTGCTGCATATCCTTACCGGCAACCTGTACCTCTATCGGGGTGTTAGCACCCTGGCTCATGATCTTTTCGGTCATATCGATAGGCTCAAAGGTGATGGTCATTTCAGGAAGCTCATGCGCTATGTTTTTGCGCAGCGCGTCCTTCAGCTCATCCATGTTTATTTTGTAATCCTCATCAAGGTTCACCTGCAAAACAGCTTCGTGGGTACCGGTGTTAAACACATACAGGTTACTGCTACCAAAGCTGCTGGGCACCAAACCAATATAGCCTGATGAGATCTTAACATGGTTATTCACCGTTTTATTGATGATGGATAGCACCTGCTTAAATTTATCTTCGGTTACCTCGAGCCTTGTGCCTACAGGTTCTTTAAGCCTGATCTGAAATTCCCCGTTATTGAGTTTCGGCATCATGTCCTTACCTATCACCACAAAGCCAATACCGGCAAGTATGATTACTGAAAACAGGTAAACCAGTATAATTACCTTTTTACGCGGCATTAAAGCATTGATGATGATAATAAAGCGCGATTTTACTTTCTCAAAGAAATCATTATCCGCCGGATGCTCAGTTTCTGCCTGCCTGTGTTCGTTGATCTGGTCTTCTTCGTTCTTATCCAAGGCTTCGCCTGCATGTGCGTGGATTTGCCCATGATGGCCATGCTGGTAACGCTCGGCTTTTATCATCCAGTTGCTTAAAATTGGAACAAGAGTTTGCGCCAGTACATAAGACACGATCATGGTTAAACCGATAGACATGGATAGCGGCAAAAACATGGCCTTAGGTACACCATTCATCATAAATGATGGCGCGAACACGGCCAGTATACAAAGCAATATCAGCAATAGGGGGAATGAGATCTCCTCGCAGGCATCGTAGATAGCTAGCCGTTTTGATTTACCCATTTCCAAATGCTGGTGGATGTTCTCGATGGTTACCGTAGCCTGGTCGACAAGGATACCGATAGCCAGCGCTAAACCGCTCAGCGTCATGATATTGATGGTTTGCCCGAATAAACTGAGCAGCAATACGCCGATTAATATAGAAACCGGGATAGTGATCACCACAATTAAACTGCTGCGCCAGTCGCGGAGGAAGAGCAGTACCATCAGGCCGGTAAGCAAAGCGCCTAAGCTGCCTTCGGTCATTAAACTTTTTACCGCATTTACCACGAAAACCGACTGGTCGAACTCATAAGAGATCTTCACATCATTTGGCAACAGGTTCTGCATTTCGGGCAGTTTGCTTTTCAAATCCTGCACCACACTCCAGGTTGATGCGGAAGCTGTTTTTACTATCGGGATGTAAACGGAGCGTTTGCCGTTGATGAGCGCGTAATCCACTGTGATATCGGCGGCATCAGTAACGCGTGCTATATCCTTTACATAAATAGGTACACCGTTTTTAGTTATCACGGGGATATTACCAAAGCTCTCCGAGTTAGTGATCAGCGAGTTCATGGTAGTGAGGTACATCATGCTGCCTACCCTTAGGTTACCTGACGGCGACATTACGTTGAATTTTGCCAGCGCGTCAACCACTTCATCGGGCGTAAGGTTAAAGCTGCGGAGCTTATCGGGATCAACACTCAATATGATTGACCTTGCATTGGATCCAAAAGGCGGCGGAGCAGATAGCCCCGGGATAGTAGCAAACATTGGCCTGATGCGGGTGGCGGCTAAATCATAAATATCCTTCAGATTTTCTGATTTACTATCCAGCACCAATTCCCCAACGGGTAACGATGAAGCATCGTACCGGATAACCTGCGGAGGCAGCGCGCCGGGAGGGAAGAAACTCTGCGCCCGGTTAACCTGCAGGGCCACCTGCGCCGAAGCTTCGGCCATATTGGTGCTTTCGTAAAATGATATTTTTACTATGGTTAAGCCCTGTATGCTTTTACTGCTGATGTTTTTTACACCATCAACATACAAAAACTGGTTTTGCAAACCGGTGGCAAAAAAGCCCTCCATTTGCTGCGGCGACATACCGCCGTACGATTCGATAACATATATTGTAGGAAGATTGAGCTTCGGGAATATATCTATCGGTATATTTATTGCACTGAGCACTGCAAATATTAAAAGGCTCATGGTAATCACCACAACGGTGATGGGCCTTTTGAGTGCGGATGTGACCATTGACATAATTTGATTATTTTAAATAGTTTAAAACAGAAGTTACCTGGTTCTCGGTTATTGCTTTCTGGAACAGCGCGTTGGCATAATCATATTTTGCCTGCATATAATCTGTTTCGGCGCGATAAAGAATGTTAAGCGCGGCATCCAGCTCTATAATATCGGTTAAGCCGTTTTTATAGAGGGATAGCTTTTGCCGGTAACCATCATTTGCTGCTTTTAATTGTTTCGGAATTTCCTTTAGGCGATCCAACGCGGTTTGCATTTCAACATCGGCCTGAGTGGCGCTAACGGCGAGCAGTTCTTTTTGCTCCGACAGTTTTTGCATGGCATAATCGGTACTTGCCCTTTGGGTACGCAGCTTTAATTGCTTACGCCGCAGGTCAAAAAGATTATAGGATATGCCTATACCAACCAGGTAATTCCCCCTGTCGAACCCATAGCCGCTGCTCAGATCATTGTAATTCCCCTCGGCATCAACACTTGAGCCACGGGCCCAGGCTGCAGCCTGTAATGAAATTTTGGGATTATATGACTTTTTAACCAGGTTCTCCCTTTGCAGGCTGTTCTGATAAACAGATTTGTAGTAATTAATGATAGGATGATTGGCCGTATCCGCCGGGAATAAATAAGCAGTAGGCTCATCTATTAACGTTAGCTCAACGGTGGTATCAGGTACTATCGACTGGTAGTTAAAACCGCTTACAGCTGATAACTGTAATTGCACATGTTTTAACTGGTTGTTCAGCTCAATATAGTTTAATCTAGCTTTTGACAGCTCGGCTTCGGCTATGCTGGTATCAACCCCGGCGCGTACACCGCTTTTTGCCAGCGATTCAATAGATCGCCTGATCTCCTGTGTGCGCTGGATGTTGCGGAGCTGGATACCCAGGAAATTCTGCAAACGAACCAGTTGTAAATAATAATTGATGGTATAAGCCTGCAGGTCGTATTTAGACTCAGCAAACTGACTTTGCTGTACCTGCACATCAGAATTGGCCACCTTATTTTGTGCGCCGTATTTACCAAAGTTGTACACTTCCCAGTTAAAAGCCGCAATGCCTAAATTATCGGCCATGGTGGTGGTTACATTGGTAGTATGTATACCCCCTGAGCTTGAGGGCACAATGCCGAAACCAAAATATGGCCCGGTGACATTGTTTGCTGTACCAATATCAGCCTGGTAATTAAGGGTAAGATCGGGCAGCCAATTGTTCCGTACTTCGGCGGCCTGGGCCTGGCGAATAGCGATAGCTGCGGAATCGGTAAGCAATGTAGGTGCTTTTTGATTAACGCTGTTCAGCAACTGTTTTAAGGTAACAGGTGCTGGTGATTGCTGTGCATGAGCCGCTGCTGTTATCAGCACCAGCAAAATGCACAGGCATCTTTTTAAACTTAACATTTGATTTAAGAATTAATAAAATGAAATAGAAAAATGGGGAATAAGCAGACCGCTTGGGTCGAGCTATTCAGATATCATCGCGATAGCGAAGATGAAAAGAAGAGAAAAATCAAATAGTAAGCTTGCCGCTGAGGAAATAGGGCTGATGAACGGGCACTAAAGCGACGTTCATATTATTTATAAAGCTGTTATTAATATCAATGGCACGTTTATATAACGCCGGGAACAGAAGCCCAAGCAATGCCATTATGGATAATAATACAGGTGGATTAGTCAGTTTATGATGGATATCGGCTGCTACAATTTTAGCGTCCTCCAAATCTTCAGGCTTACGTTGTGAAAATATTTTAACCAGTATGTTACCGGGTTGTGTAACCTGGTGATCGACATAAAAAATGCTATAGCCCATAAAGGGCTTTGCCACGAATAGCAAAACAGCTAAATAAAAAAATATTCTAACTGTATTTATGGGTTTCATTTATTATTTATCAATCTGATATTATTATAGACAAAGGTCATAAGAAATAGTTTATTAAATGAATAGTAACATAATTGTTGCAGTTTGGGGAAAGAGTTAGGAATCAAGAGCCAGGAATCAAGAAAAGCGGCGAATAATATATAGAATAATGATTTTTTGCACAGATTGCCTTATCTTGGTTCTTGATTCCTGACTCTTGGTTCTAAAATAGCATCTATGAAAAACAATATATTATTCAAACAAAAATTTATAAGCCGGGCCAGCGTTTTAATAGCTTTGCTGCTGATCTCTGCCTCATCATTCGCGCAAAATTTAAAAGTGGCAACTGCCGCTAACCTACAGGGTATTATAAAAGTTTTGGGTGATGATTTTACTAAAAAAACAGGTATAGGGATTGACCCTATTGTAGGTTCATCGGGCAACCTGGTGGCACAAATTAAGAACGGTGCGCCCTTTGATGTTTTTTTATCTGCTGATATGAGCTTCCCAAAAAATTTATTTGCTGATGGCTTTACCTTACAAAAGCCGGTGGTATATGCATCGGGCAGTTTAATTATCTGCAGTACGCAAAACCTGGGTTTTGAAAATTGGGAGCGTATGTTACTAACCTCAAGAATAAAGAAAATTGCCATAGCTAACCCAACCATCGCCCCTTATGGCAAAGCAGCTGAAGAGACATTGCAGCAAAAGGGTATCCTGAGCGAAATAAAGAGCAAAACCGTTTATGGCGAAAGCATATCGCAGGTAAATACTTATATTATTACAGGTTCGGTTGATGTGGGTTTTACTACCCAGGCGTTGATAAAGGACTCAAAAACCACCCTTTACTATAAAGTTATCGACCCTAAAACATACTCGCCTATTGAGCAGGGCATAGTGATATTAAAACATGCTGAAGGCAACGCAAACGCCGAAAAATTTTACCAATATATTTTAAGCGCCGATGCTAAGCGTATATTTAAGGAATATGGCTATTATGTGCAGTAATACGCTGAATAACAACATCAATATTTAATGGACCTGTCACCCATTTGGCTCACTTTAAAACTGGCAAGTATTACCACTTTGCTATTGCTGCTGGTTGGTTTGCCGCTGGCCTGGTGGCTATCGAAAGGGCGATCGATATTCAAAATAATTCTGGAGGCTATTATTACCATGCCGTTGGTATTACCGCCATCGGTATTGGGTTTTTATTTGCTGATAGCGTTTAGTCCGCAGCATGGGGTGGGTAAATGGCTGCTGAATACCTTTAACATCCAGTTTGTATTTTCTTTTCAGGGATTGGTATTGGCATCGGTAATTTACAGTATGCCTTTTATGATAGGGCCTATAAAATCAGCCTTGCAGCAATTGCCACAATCACTGGCGCAGGCGTCATACACTTTAGGCAAAAGCGAGCGGGAAACTTTTTTGCGGGTGCTGCTGCCTAATATAAAACCATCATTATTAACCGCCATCGTGCTCACCTTCGCGCATACCTTGGGCGAATTTGGCGTGGTGCTGATGATAGGCGGCAATATCCCCAATGTTACCCGGGTGGCCTCTATAGCGGTGTACGATTCGGTGGAGAATATGGATTATGGCACCGCTAATGTTTATTCGCTTATCCTGTTCATCATTACTTTTGTAATGGTGATAGGTGTATTTATTTTTAACAAGGCCCACGCTAAAAGTCCGCTGGAATGATCAGTATCAACATTGAAAAAAAGCTAAAGGCTTACAGCGGGCAGCAATGGTTAAAAATTGATCATCAGTTTGCCGATGGCAGTATCACCAAGATCTACGGCCCGTCGGGCGCGGGTAAAACTACTTTTTTAAAGATCATAGCCGGGTTGGTGATGCCTGAAAAAGGTATCATAGCAGTTGATAATACTACATGGTTGGACACTTCATCCAAAATATCTCTATCACCACAAAAACGGCTGGTGGGGTTTGTATTTCAAAATTATGCGCTGTTCCCCAATATGACGGTTCAGGAGCATTTGGAATATGCCAGTAATGATGCGCAATGGATACAGCGATTGTTAAAAATAGGCAAGCTGGAAACGTTAAGCGATCATAAACCCGAACACCTATCCGGCGGGCAGCAACAGCGACTGGCAATTTTGCGTGCCATAGCCATTAGGCCCAAGCTATTATTGATGGATGAACCCTTTTCGGCGCTTGATTCTAAAATGAAATCGGCGCTGATTGCTGAGCTGAAATTATTGTTTGCTGAATTGAAAATGACCGTACTGATCGTAAGTCATAGCCCGCAGGAACTTGAAGGGGTGGTTGACGGGGAACTGGTGATAAATGCGGAAGAGTAAATAAAAATTAGATTGCTGCCGCGAGTTTAGCGTAGCGTAACTCGTGGCAGCATAGGGGTTTACATTTTACTTGAGTCTTTTGACATTTTGCCTTTGCTCATTTTGCCGGTTGACATTTTGCTTTTCGACATCTTGTCGCTGCTCATCTTATCGGCGGACATTTTACTTTTACTCATTTTGTCAGAAGCCATTTTATCGCTTGACATTTTGCCCTTGCTCATTTTGCTGTCCTTACTCATCTTACTTTTGCTCATTTTACCGGTATCACTTGCAGCAATAGCGTTTACTGTTTTAAGTGTAGTGGCAGCATTAACAGTTAAACAGATAGAAAATATGCCTGCGATAAATGCAGCAGACAGGATAGATTTTTTTACGTTCGTTTTCATGTGATTCTTTTTAATTTTTAATAATCACATGTTTAGTCGGGCGGGTTTTGTAATCCTTACAAAATATTTTAATGTTTGTTCAACTCCTCTTCAATACGCTCCTGTAACTCTTTTTTAAAGTTATCATCAAGCCGTATTTCGGGTTTCATGGAACTGCGGAAAAGCTCCTGCACCATTTGATTAATAACGCGGCTTTGCTTACCGTATAACACACATACCGAACATCCCGCCAGGTGAATGCGCAGTTCTATCATCTCGCGAAAGGTGAGCCTGCGGATCATTTTCTTTTCGATAAGAAAAGTAGCCTGTTTACAGTTGTACTGAATTTTCCTTAAATAACCCATAATCCAAATTTTATTACCAGTTCTTTTGCAAACAAGCCCGCAGGTTGAGTTTAGTACGATGAATGATCACCCAGAAATTGGATGGCGAAACCTTCAGCTCAGTACAAATAAGCGTGGTGTCCTCATCATCAATATGTTTCATGGTAAAAACCGACATCCACAATGCCGGCAGTTTTTGCAGGCACTTCTGTAAAATAGCGTTAAACTCCTTGTTGCCCAGGTGGTCCTTATCTTCAATGCCAAATTCCAACGGCCTGTGGGCCGGGCTCCAATGCCCGTCACTTTCAAAAAAATCCTGCTGCTCATGTTCCGCCTGCTGCACATCCTTTGTTAAGCCAGATGATTTTTTGCGGTAAACATCAATGATCTTGTTTTTTAAAATAGCAGTGAGCCAGGTACGCTCGGAGCTTTTGCCTTCAAAATTTGCTGCTTTTTCAAGCGCCGCTAAAAACGTTTCCTGTACCAGGTCCTTTGCCAGCTCCTCATTGCTTATGCGCCTTATGGCGTAGGCATACAGGTAATCGGCGTAAGCTTTAACCCATTTGTGCGGGTCTAATTGATAGCTTTCAGTGCTCATTTTAAAACTTATATATAAGTTGATCTGACGGTTAGTCGGAAAGGTAGGAAGAACCTTACAAAGAATTTTAAAAAAGATTGTCAGCCTGAACGAGAGTGAGGGGGCTTTTTCTCCATGACACCCGTTTTTAGCGCAAGTCTTGTGCGGCTGTTTGTGTGATGATGACTTGTGATATGGATAAAGCACAAGTCAGCCATTTCTCTACCCCAACACACAAGACTTGCGCTAAAGGTGTATTTATTAGGCTTATTTGACCAGGAACTCATAATAAGGCGTGTACAGATAATCATTTGGTTTTAAGAAGAGCTGGTTATGCTGAAAATCCAGTATCACATCGAAGCGTTTAAGAAAGGCGTTCCCAAAAATACCCGCCAGCTGCTGACTGCCCAATACACCCGATTGCGCCCCGGACAACAGGGAAGGTATCCTGTAGAAACTTTTTGTACCCAGTGAAACTTCGGGCATTATAACTATTGAGGTTTCTGTTTTTACCCCGTCAGATCCTACTGAACCAGCTTTGGCCACCTCTTTTAGTTTTTGAGCGATATGGTTGCTTTTTGAAAAATAATCGGAGATAATTAAACCACTGTCGCTGCCTGTATCCATTTCAAATGCCCCCTTTATTTGCGCGCTGTCGATAAATAAAGAAGCATCTATTGTAGGCACATCCAGGGTAAATTTCAGTTGGAATTTATCATAGGCTTTAGCATTTAAAACATAATCCTTAATGTTATAAAAGTATAAGCGCTTTTTATGATAGTTGATTTCGATAACGTATTTCTTCATCAGGTTATTACCGAATACGCCATCGAATGGAGCATCACCATATGGAATAGCTAAATAAGTAACACTATCTATATCAATATTGCCAAATGAGAGTTTGTTGTGCGTGCTTTCCTGTACTTTGCCTGCTCCATTGGTGCCTACATTATTTGCTGTTGAATCTAAAACCAGGTTTAGCTTCTTGCCTAAAATGGATTGGTTAATAACCATGGCACCTGCACCGGTATCAAATAAAAAAGTTAAGGTATCCGACTGGTTAACGCGGCACTTTATGTAGATGCGATTATCGCTTTTTAGCTCAAATGGTAAGGTGGCAATGGGCTTGTTTTGGGCATGTAATTGCAGGCTTATGGTAATAAGTAATAGGGCAAGGATAAGATTTTTCATATTTATGTGCCAAGGCAGTTTTTATACTACAATAGACACGGGGAAAAATCATTTGTGACAGACTCAATGATAGAGAATAAAAAAATGTCATTGCTGAGCGATAGCGAGGCAACCTCGTCGCGTTCGATATGCAAGCGACGAGGTTGCCGCGTCGTTCCTCCTTACAGCAATGACAATAGAGATAATTAATATCTACTTGCTATGTGAAAACAACCACGGCAATAACTCCGGTTCGGCGAAGGCATCGGTCCAGCTATCATGGTCATCATTGGGATATAGGGTAAATTTAGGATCGCCACCAGCCGCTTTAATGGCATCCACCATTACCTGCGAATGATCGGGTGATACGGTTTTGTCCTTAGCGCCATGGAAGATCCATAACGGGACTTTCTTAGCATATTTTTTAGCGTTCAGTGTGTTATCGCCGCCGCAAATAGCAAATGCCGCGGCAAATATCTTGGGCTCGCGACCAATTATCTCAAATGTACCCATGCCACCCATGGATAGGCCACCAACATAAACATGGTGCTTATCTGCATAAGGCTTATCCAGAAAGTCATCAATAAAAGCCATTAAAGCATGCATGGCTTTTGTTGGCGGGGCATCAGTTTGAAAAGTAAATGTAAAGCTGCTTGAATCTGTTTTTACCTTTACATTACTCCAAAAACCGTCTTTAGGGCATTGCGGGAAGATCACTATCGCCGGGAATTGCTGGCGAACATCGCCCTTTAAAAATAGGTCGCCACCGTGTATAAGCTGTGCCTGGTTATCATTGCCGCGTTCGCCTGCGCCATGCAGCACAAAAAGTACAGGATATTTTTTAGCCGGATCGAAATTTAGCGGAAATAGGATGCGGTAGGGCAGGGTATCACCCTTGGCTATGAAGTTTCCCCGGTCATAGGTTGCCGTGGCTTGCGCCTTTGCCAAAACAGGCATTGCCACGCTTAAAAAGCACAGCAGAAAAGGCAATAATATTTTTTTACGCATAATACTAGAGTTAACGGTAAATAATCCCGGTTGATATGCAGTAAATATATATTATTTTAAATAAAGGGCGTTGTATGATAACATCCAAAAAAACTAATGCCATTTCGACCGGAGGGAGAAATCTTTTGCGCGTGTTAGGCCTGCAGCAGAAGATTTCTCGCTATCGCTCGAAATGACAAGAAAACTGAGATGGTTAAAGCAATTTAATATTGCAGCTTTAATCCCTTATTTAGCGCAAGTCTTGTGCGGCTGTTTGTGTGATGGTGACTTGTGATATAAATTTAAGAAGCACAAGTCAGCCATTTCTCTACCCCAACACACAAGACTTGCGCTAAAAAGGGGAGAAATCTTTTGCGCGTGTTAGGCCTGCAGCAGAAGATTTCTCGCTACCGCTCGAAGTGACAAGAAAACTGAGATGGTTAAAGCAATTTAATATTGCAGTTTTAATCCTTTTTTATCGGTATTAATCGGTTGCGGTACTTTTACATAATACCCTGTGCCATCATAAACACGCTTGCGCGGATGTGTTTTACAAGCATCGCTGCAGCAGCCTTCCATCGCTTCGCCACAGTTATCGCACTGGGTGAAATGCTCATTGCACTCCGGATTAGCGCAGTTGATCATTTTATCGGTAACTGTACCACAATTAAAACATTTTGATATTACAACCGGGTTAACCGAGTTTACATCAACCGATAAGCGGCCATCAAACACATAACATTTGCCTTCAAAATCTTTACCGCCCGCTTCCTTGCCGTATTTTATAATGCCGCCGTGCAGCTGGTACACTTCAGGAAAGCCTTCATGCAATAGCAGTGCTGATGCTTTTTCGCATTTAATGCCGCCGGTGCAGTAGGTAAGTATCTTTTTATCCTTGTATTGGGCAAGCTCATTGATCATAGCCGGGAAATCGCGGAAATTCTCGATATCAAGCGTTATCGCATTCTTGAATTTACCCAGGTTATGCTCATAATTTGAGCGTACATCAAGCACCACCACATCATCGCGGTCCTTCATCTCCATAAATTCCTTGGGATTAAGGTGCTTGCCGGTTTTGCTTTTTGGATCGATGATTTCAGGGTTGCGCAGGCCTGAGTGTACGATCTCTGATTTATAACGCACATGCATTTTAACGAATGATGGGGTATCAACCTCATCCACCTTAAAATCAATGCCGGCAAAACGCGGGTCGGCATGTACGGTATCTATGTATTGCTTACAAGCCTCGGCAGTGCCTGAAACGGTGCCGTTAAGCCCTTCTTCAGCTACAATAATGCGGCCTGTTAATCCAAGAGATTTACAAAATTTTAAATGATCGGCAGCAAATTGCTCCGCATCAGCTATTGTTGAATAACAATAGTATAGTAGTGTGTTATACTTTTCCATACAATCATTGATACTGCTGCAAACAGTGTTAAATGAGGCGCAAATTTAGTGATTTTTTTGAGAAGTCCGAAAGACGGAAAAGTCAGGAAGTCCGAAAGTTTGGAAAAGTCCGAAAGACGGAAAAGCCAGGAAGTCCGAAAAGACGGAAAGCCCTGTATAACTCTAACGAATATTCACAATGACAAAATGCTTTCGGACTTAGGCGGACTTTCTGACTTCCGGACTAAAGACTACCTTATCCCGTAATAAATCTTGAATCCCTGCATGTATTTTTTATCGCCGGCATAGGAAATGCCGTAATCAACCCTGAAGATAAAACGTTGCAGGCCTACATAAAACTCCGTATAGTCGGGATGGCCCTTTTCTGCAAGATAGTTGGCGCCTATAATTTCTTCCAGTTTCAGGTCGCGTAAAAAATCGAACTTGTTAAGCAGTACGCCCGAGAAATTATGCTGATAATGGGCTTCTAAAAAAGCCTGATCGGTGCTAAAAGTATAGAAAGGTAAAAAGTGGAAACTGCCTACATAGGTAGGGTCGAAAGTGGTACCCTGGTTACCTAAAAAGTGATTGTAATCCATAAAATACAGCTTACTGCGATTAAAGAAATCACCCGCGGTTAAACTGAATGCCGAATAGCCGATCAAACCAATTGGTATCCGGTTTTGGGCTACATTTAGGGATGCGAAATTATACTTAACATCAGATCCCAGGCTATTAATACCCTGGCGATAATCAACTGTTACAACCGGGTATTTTGAAGGCAGGTCGATCCTGCCGGTTGGGCGGGTAATATATTGCTGATCGAAAGTTAGCCTGAACGATGTATTAAAAGTTAATGCCTTGTTCTCGGGAAACAATATTGATTTATCGTCGGCAGGAGCATCAGGCATTAAAGGGTTATTCGATGTATATGACCTGTCCTTAAACGTATTTACGTGATTAAAAGAGGTGTTAAACAATTGGATGCGGTCGGCGTAAGTTAAACTGGCGGTCCATAATATCCCGTTGGCAATTTCGCGCTGATAGCCAATATCGCCATATTCTGATTTATAATACTTAACAAAGTTGCGTTCACTAAGGAGTGTGCTCAATGTATTGAAGTATAGTGAGCGTGTACCCACATTGTTCAGGTCGAGTATAGCGCTGCCAAAACCTCCAAAAAATTTGGCGTTGTGAAATGGGTCATAATTGTATTCACCATTTACATTGGCGGTAAACATTTTATTGGCAAAGCCATAGCGCAGCTCGGGTGTAAAATCATACGACTGCAGATCATTGATCTTATGCGTATATCTGGCCTGCAGGTTTAGTCCGTAACCCTCAACCGTATTATAATAAAGCGTGTTGATGAAAGGGTAAAGATATACCGAGTCGACCCCATTTTTATAGCTAGACGTATGTCCGAATATTGTATACGGAATAGGCAGGAACCTGTTGTTGGAATGCTGTAATGAGTCAAGATAGCCTTTTGTTCGCTTTATACTGGCCAGGCTATCCTTTTCATTTAAATCCTTTGCCTCCTGTACGGTAAGCGGTACAGGCCGGTTACTGGCCCAATAACTCGCACTTTTGGTTGTTGCAGCGGTATCAAAGCGTAAGATTTCGCCGGTAAAATAACCATCGGGGAATTTAGGGTCGAGGTTATAGTTGTTGTAAATGCTGTTATAATAACCGCCGAAAACAAAGCCCAGTACCGTGCCTGAAAAACTATACTGCGATGAAACCAATTGCCAGATATTATCCTTTATGGGGATGTATTGCTGGCTAACTTTCATGGTATCAATAAAATTAAGGCCATTGTCTTTTTTTGTCAGATAGAGGTTGATACTATAAAGGCGCCAGTCACCTTCCAGTATATAAATGCTGCCTTTAAAGGTGGGGGTATGATCATGGCGGGGTATCACCTGTATCTGATCTATAACATGGCCATTTTCAGTTGTCCGGCCTACGAGTTTGTATCTATATAAATTAAAAGCATTACTTGCCACGGGCGAAAGAAAGCCATGATTACTTAAACCTGGTATGGAAAATATATTCTTATAAAAGTTCACATTCAGATCGGATGCCTTGGTATAATTGAATGTTGGGTTTAGCCCCACAGTTTTAGAGGCTATGGTCTCTTCCCTTATTTTGTTGGGTTGCTGGAAGCTCAATGTTGAAAATGATTCAGCCTGGAATAGTATTCCGCGGCCCATTGAATCAAGATCAAGTTTCTCTTGTACAGTTTTGCCCATTAGTTTTTTCGGCGCTCTAAGCAGCCGTTGCACCCCCTTAATATATACCGCGCAGGAATATTCATTCACCTCGTTCAAATAAAATTCGCGCTTGGCTATAACCTGCCGCATAATATCATCGGCAGCGGTATCCCTTGCGTGTTTGCCCTGTATTTGTACGGTTGGGAGCTCAAATATCTCATTCTCCATTTTAACATTCCGTACTTCATCGTGGTCGGTAATGGTTACAGATTCTGTCCTTTCCTTATATCCCACAAAGCGATAAATAACACTGTAAGTACCCGGATTTAGCTTAAATTGATACCGGCCACTTTCATTGGCAGTGGTACCATAGGTGCTGTTTTTAATATAAATTGATGCAAACTCAACAGCATGGTTTTGCTGATCGGTAATATGTCCCGATAAAGTATATTGCTGGGCTGAAGCTGAAAGAGCAATAAATAGAGTGAAAATAAGTAGTAAGTGTCTCAACATAGGATACTTATAAATACTTTTTACAGCTAAAATGTTTCATGCAGGCATCAATATATTTTAATGATGAAATTTAAGTTAACCGTTTGCCTGTTAATGCTTAATTTTGCCAGCTCAAATTAACTGACCATGTACGATACACTAAAACCGGTATTGCAGCAGGAGCTTGCAGATATTGAAGCAGCTGGCTTATACAAAAAGGAAAGAATTATAACTTCGGCACAGGGTGCTGACATCACCGTACAAGGTGGTAAGGAAGTAATAAACTTTTGTGCCAACAACTATTTGGGCCTTTCAGGCAATAAAAAAGTTATTGAAGCTGCAAAAGCAGTTATGGATACGCATGGTTATGGATTGTCATCCGTAAGGTTCATCTGCGGTACGCAGGATATCCATAAAGAACTTGAAGCTAAAATAGCCGAGTTTTTAGGCACGGAGGATACCATACTTTATGCCGCCGCATTTGATGCCAATGGTGGTGTATTTGAGCCGCTATTTAATGATCAGGATGCCATAATATCTGACGAGTTGAACCATGCCTCAATTATTGATGGTGTGCGTTTGTGCAAGGCTCAGCGCCAGCGCTACAAGCATGATGATATGGCCGACCTGGAAGAGAAGTTAAAAATAACTGCCGGCTGTCGTCACCGTATTATTGTTACCGATGGCGCATTCTCAATGGATGGAACCATCGCCCAGCTTGATAAAATTTGCGAACTGGCCGAAAAATATAAGGCTTTGGTGATGATTGATGAGAGCCATTGCTCGGGTTTTATGGGTAAAACAGGTCGTGGTACGCATGAGTATCATCATGTAATGGGTAAGATAGATATCATTACCGGTACATTAGGCAAAGCTTTGGGTGGCGCTTCGGGTGGTTTTACATCGGGCCGTAAAGAGATCATTGATATGCTGCGCCAGCGCTCACGTCCATATCTGTTCTCAAACACGCTTGCCCCGGCAATTACAGGTGCATCAATAGCGGTGCTGAACATGCTGAGTGAAACTACCGACCTGCGCGATAAGCTGGAGAAAAACACCCAATATTTCCGCCAAAAAATGACGGAAGCAGGATTCGACATAAAACCAGGTGTACACCCTATAGTGCCGGTTATGCTGTATGATGCCAAGCTGGCCCAAGAGTTTGCCGCTAAAATGCTGGATGAAGGTATCTACGTTATCGGTTTTTATTACCCGGTTGTGCCGCAGGGCAAGGCCCGCATAAGGGTACAGATATCTGCCGCGCATGAAACCGCTCACCTGGATAAAGCTATTGCCGCGTTCAGCAAGGTGGGTAAGGAGCTGGGAGTTTTGAAATAATTTGTTAATTTGCTACATAATGCAAGAAAAAATAGACCAATATACTGCTGAGATCAACGCCTTTTCACCGGCTAATGCTGATGAACTGGAAACTTTTCGTGTAAAATTTTTAGGTACCAAGGGTATCATAAAAGATTTGTTCGAAGAGTTTAAAACTGTTGGTCCGGAAGAGAAACGCACATTCGGCAAAGTGCTTAACCAGTTTAAACAACTGGCCGAAGCTAAATATGCGGAGCTGAAGGAAACTTTAGACTCAGGGCCTCAGGCTCAGGACTTAGATAAAGACTTAACACTACCCGGTGATGGCTTCAACATCGGCTCACGCCACCCGCTTTCGCTGGTACGTAACGAAATCATCGATATTTATAAGCGATTAGGTTTCGTAGTGGCTGAAGGCCCGGAGATTGAGGACGACTGGCATAACTTCTCGGCCCTAAATTTCCCCGAGGAACATCCTGCACGTGATATGCAGGATACCTTCTTCATAAAGAAAAATAGCGGTAAGGACGATATAGCCTTGCGTACGCATACCTCATCGGTACAGGTTAGGATGATGGAGAGCGGCAAACCACCGTTCCGTGCGATAATGCCGGGCAGGGTTTACCGTAACGAGGCTATATCGGCCCGTGCGCATTGCTTCTTTCACCAGGTTGAGGGTTTGTATGTAGATGAGAACGTATCATTTGCCGATCTTAAACAAACGCTTTACCACTTTGTGCAGGAGCTGTACGGCGAAGGCACCAAAGTGCGTTTCAGGCCGTCATACTTCCCGTTCACCGAGCCATCGGCCGAGATGGATGTTTCTTGCACCATTTGCAAGGGGGCTGGTTGTAACATGTGTAAATACACTGGTTGGGTTGAAATATTAGGCTGCGGCATGGTTGACCCTAATGTGCTGGAAAATTGCGGTATAGACAGTAAGAAATATACCGGCTTTGCCTTTGGTATGGGAATTGAAAGAATTGCCAACTTAAAATATGTTATACGTGATTTGCGTTTGTTCTCTGAGAACGATGTTCGTTTCTTAAAGCAGTTTCAAACCGAGATCATATGAAAAAGAGCTACCTTATACTATTAATGGCCATTGTTTGCCTGTCATGCGGTAAAAACAGTGATCCTATACCCAATGTTGCCGTATATATACAGGGTTCGTTACTGAGTCCTCAGTTTAGCGCGCTCAGGGGTGTTGGTGTTGCCATTAATATTAGTGGTGGGGTAGCAGGTATAGTTGTATACCACAGGGCCGATGGCGCTTATGTGGCCTATGACCGTTGCAGTAGTTATCAGCCTGAAAAGAGATGCGCGGTAACTATTGATAGCGGAGATTTGACCGTGACCGACCCCTGCAGCGGAGCAAAGTTCTCTTTATATGACGGTACTCCTGTAAAAAAGCCGGCTACACAATCACTGCTGCAATACAGCGTGTTTGTTGATTCCGGATATAACATCATTATTCAGAATTATTAAATGGAAGCCGATAAAATTAAAGATAGTATAAAGCGGGCGGCACAGGAACTATTCCGCAAATTCGGTTATCATAAAACCAGCGTTAATGAAATTGCTAAAAAGGCTAAAATAGCCAAAGCAACCATCTACAAGTATTTTGATAGTAAGGAAGCCGTTTTGCACGCCTTGCTCATGGACTATATTAAAGTGAGTGTTGATGAACTGATCCACACCAATACCCCTGATATGGGCGAAGAGGAACAGCTCAATAATCTCATTATGAAAACCTGCCGCCTGTCGTATACCATCTGTAACGAATTTATCGGCTGGGATTTCATACGTGAATCGGCCAATTCACAGGCTTTCCTCAAGAATTTATCCAATGAGCTGGAGGAACTGCTGGTATACGCATTCTCACAGTTGAACGGTATCCGCAAGCATGATGCTTACCTGCAAAAGCTGCGTTTTTTGGTAAAGTGCAGTAAAAGCATTGTATTCAGCTTTGCCTTTACCTCGGTAAGCGACTCCGATGTACGCAAGAACTTCGTATCATTCCAAAAAGAAATACTGCCATATTTGGTGAAAGCGGCTATAACTATTTAAGAAAGTTTCAGTTCGGGGTTAGGGGTGTGTTGCGTTATACATTCCACACAGTCATGCTGAACTTGTTTCAGCACCCCACGCGCTAAGCAACCGCCATACAGTCGACTTGTGCTGTGAGATCCTGAAACAAGTTCAGGATGACGGGTGGTAAGCCATCTTCCGCAATAACTGCCCACTGTGCCACCGAACGCATGAAACACCCGGCACACTTGGCACAAAGTGGCACACCTTAACAGTTAATAAAAATGTATCCCCTCCAATGATACTTTTGGCTGGAGTATCATGTTTAATTGCTCAAGACTATCACACATACTGTTTGCGCATATAGCAACAGCTCCAGTGGAATGTTTTGTAAACTACTGGTATAGTGGTTCGAAGTCGGAGGGTCGAACAGCGGGGAACTCTATCGTGCTAAATGCTCCCCTTTAGGGGGCTGGGGGCTCAATTATCGCTAACTATAGCCGCCTTTTTGCGCTGCTTATTAACGCTATGCGGATGCAGGAAGTTATAAGTGAACGCGAAACCCATATACTGTGTACTGCGACTGCTGTTTGTACCATCGAAAAAGTAATAGCCCTGTGTAACCGCGACGGCCACCGTTTCGGATATATTAAAGTTGATGCTGTTACAGATCTCCGTCATTAAACCTTGTTTGGCTTTAAACAAGTAACCACCACCCAGGCAAAGCGCCTCGGCAAAACGACCTTTGGAGAAGATATTTATAGTGGGCCTGAACTCGATATACCTTGTAGTGTCGCTACCCGAACTGAGCGAATTGGTGCGGCCAGTAGCCAGTCCGATATCAAAAATACCATAGGTGCGGCCGAACTCCACCGCCGGCGACAACCTTTTTGCCACACCACCTCTGGCATTCACAAACACATCCGCGTTAACCGATAGGTAGAAATACCGCGGCTCCTTATTCTCTTTAGAGGTATCCGACTCAATAACCGTATCCTTGCCAGCCTTGGGTTTATCCGAACCATGCGAAATAAAAGCCTTAGTGATATTAGGCCCAACATTAGTACCCTGCGCAAACAAACACACGCCACTACATAACAGCATTATGGTAAATATTATTTTCATATAGGGTGATAATTAGTTTAATACCCTAATAATATTTATGGGGAAATTGTTTTGATTAACCACAAGCGGGACGCTTGCGGGAGCGGGGGGCGGCATAAAAAATGGGCTTAACATAACATTGCATATATACCTATCACTATTTTGTCTAATTTAGAAAAATAAAATAAAAGCAATGAGAATTAACTCAATCAGAATAAATAAGCTTTTTGAAATATTTGATTATGATATTTCTTTTAACAGCAATGAGAATATTTTAATTATAACAGGCCCGAATGGTTTCGGGAAAACAATGGTTTTAAACATAATATACAGTCTATTTAATAGGAGATTTATATTTTTCCAACAGCTTGTTTTTAGCCAAATAACAATATTTCTTGATGACAAATTTGTAATAATAATAGATAAGATTATCGAAAATGATGATAAGTCTTCAACCCAATTTCATTTTTTTCAAGATGGGGAAATAGTTGAAGAATTTCATTTTTCTAATAAAACAGAAATTGATATAGAAAGAAGCATACAAAGGTATCTACCTGTAAGACGAGTTGATCAAGATAAATGGATTGACAATCGAAGCGGTAGACTTCTGTCTATGGAAGAGTTAATAAATGAGTATGCGGACCAGTTGCCTGAAGAGGTAAGCAAAAATGTTTGGAGAATAAAAAGTGACAAAGCAAATAAAATTTTAGATTCAATCCAAGTGCACTTAATTAAGGAACAACGCCTTTTTAAGAAAGTTCAAAGTGCTGATAGGAGTTATAGAGCAGAAAAAGAAGAGGCTATAATGATTGAGACTATCCAAACTTATTCTAAAGAATTAAAACAACTGATTTCTGAATTTTCTCAAAGATCATTTTTTCAAACCCAAGAGTTAGATAGTAGTTATCCAAATAGATTAAGAAGCGAAACAAATATATTATCTGAAGATGAGTATGAGCGTAGATATAATACTTTAAAGTCAAAGCAAAAAAAGCTCACAGAATTTGGGTTATATGAAAGTAAACAAGAATTTTTAACATATAGCCAAGAAGATGCGAAAGCACTTTCTGTGTATTTGAAGGATTTTGAATTAAAGTTAGGTGTATTTGATGCATTGCTAGAAAAGCTAGAGTTATTTACAAATATTTTAAATGAACGTAGATTTACATTTAAATCAATATTTGTTAATAGAAATAATGGATTCTATTTTAAAACAATAAAAGGAAAAGAGTTAGAATTGAATCAATTATCATCAGGTGAGCAGCATGAAGTGGTGCTATTGTATGAGCTGATTTTTAATGTTAGAACTAATGTATTAGTTCTAATCGATGAGCCGGAAATTTCTCTTCATATAACTTGGCAAAAAGAATTCTTAAATGATTTGCTTAAAATTATAAAAATACAAAATATTCAGGTATTGATTGCAACGCATTCACCATCCATAATTGACGATAGGTGGGATTTGGTGTATAATTTAAAAACTGAATATTAATAATGACAAAAAAAGATATTACATATCAAGAAAAGTTAAATGAACTAAGACTTGATATTTCACATCCAAATAATTCTAATCAGGTTTTCATACTTGTCGAGGGGGAAAGTGATATACGACTTTTTAGGAAATTTTTTAATTTAGATAACTGCAAAGTTGAATGTATTCCTGGAGGGAATCCTAGGCTCGAAGATTGTGTTGAAGAATTAATCAAAGTTTATCCTTTAGTTTTGGGCATTAGAGATTCGGATTTTATTAAACTTGATACAATTCCATATTCAAAAACTAATATGTTTTTGACTGATAATCACGATATGGAAATGAGCTTAGTTTGTGAAGATGAAGTATTCAGCGCATTGGTTTTTGAGTATTCGGATATTCCAAAGCAACATCATTTTGATGCTAGAAATAACATCCTGAAGATACTTGAACAATTATCATATTTAAAATATCTTAACTATATTCAAAACTTAGAACTAAAGTTTGAATCGGGGTTTCAGGATTTAATTTCATTTGCAAATCGGGAGATTGACTTTGATCAGTATTTTTCCCGAGTTTTATCTAAATCGCCAAATGCTAGAATAAATGATCTTTCTGTTATATTAAATGAAATTGATTCTTTAAAAAGAACAAATCCAAACCCGTTCCAACTGTGCAACGGGCATGATTTTATAAAGGCATTTTCTCATTTTGCAAAGAATAATGGCAAACAAAATGCATGTAATCACGAAACTATTTCTAGTGCATTTAGAATGAACTTTAGAAATGAATATTTTTTAAAAACACAGTTGTACAACGATACAAAGAATTGGGCAGATATAAATCATTGTATAATTCATGTATAGCAATCGCTAGCATACGTGCGCAATGAAGCCACGGCTAACGCACGCATGCCTCATGTATCAATGTAGTCCAATCAAGCTAATCCTCAATCCATTTAATCATTGTTCAGACTTTGCGATGGCAGCGGATACCGGCCTCGCGCCCTCCGCTACCGCAAGCGTCTCGCTTGTGGCCAACATGCAAGTCCAATCAAGCAAATCCTCAAATCCATTTAATCATGGTTTAGACAATGCGTTAGCGATGGCAGCGGATACCGGCCCGCGCCTAAGGCCTGCAGCCGTATGAGCGTACAGCGCGGCCCGTAGGGAAACGCTCAAAGTGTCTAACATAATATAGTAGATCAATATGTCCGCTACCCAGCATGTGAGATGCTGAAACAAGTTCAGCATGACAAGATTTTATTTAGTAATGATCTCAAACTACCCCGTCATCCCGAACTTGTTTCGGGATCTCACAAGCCGGGTGTCCAGCATGTCGGTTTACTCAACGCTTGGGATGCTGAAACAAGTTCAGCATGACGGGTTTTATTTAATGATTACATCCTGTAAATCCCAAAAATCATCTAAATTCCGGTTCAAATCCTTATTTTAGCTGCCAATTAACCCCGCATAATTAATTGCTAATCCACGGGCCGAAAAGTGGCCGCCTTATATGAAATTTAAAATACCCCAACTCCTCGCCGTTTGTACAATTTCCCTGGTTTTTTATTCCTGCGCCGTAGTAAAACCGCCTGCGCCAACTGATACCGGTGTTGATATCCCTAAGATAGTTCAGCCCGTATCAAACGTGGAGGTACCCGTTACTGCCGAGCTGAAAAGCTATTTTGTACAGGCCGAGAACTCGGTACCCAATAAATATTCGGATAACCAACAACCCTGCGAGGGCCTGCGTTATAACTATGTGTTTACCCGCACACCCTTCGCCATTACGGGGAGCAATAACGTGGTGAACCTGAAATTTACCGGCAGTTACGGTTTCACGGTATCGTACTGTGCCAAGTGTACCACGCTGCTGGGTACACAGCAATGTATTGTGCCGGTAGTTTCGGCGCAATGCGGTATGGGGGCTGAGCCGCCGCGCAGAATGGAGATCTCCTACCAATCCACCATCAACGTAACGCCCGATTACCATTTACGCTCCAAAACCATTTTATACCCGGCTCCAAACCCTATCGACAGGTGCAACGTGCTGATGGGCAATATTGATATTACCGACAGGCTGATCCAATACATCAGCGGCCCGCTCAACGATCTGGGCAAGCAGGTAGATGCCCGCATTGCCACCTATAACGTAAAGCCAATGGTTGACCAGCTATGGAAAAACATAGCCACCGAAATTAAACTAAGCGATATTGGCTACCTGAACATTAACCCGCAAAGCGTGCGCCTGAGCAATTTTAGTTTGAATGGTTCGCAGCTGAATTTCTCGGTGGGTTTATCGGCAAAGCCGGTGGTAACCGTGGTGAGTAATCCGTCCCCGCCAAAGCCGCTGCCAAATTTATCGGCCTATACTCCGGCTAACGGCTTTAATATTTACCTCGATCTGCTGGAAAATTACGACCACCTTAGCACCATAGTAAGCCAGCAGGTGGTAGGGCAGCAAATGGATGCAGAGGGTAAGCATTTTGTTGTTGCTGCTACCAAAGTTTATGGTATAGGCAAAAAAATAGTGATGCAGGTTGATTTCACCGGATCAAACACTGGTACGGTTTACCTGGTAGGTACGCCAACCTATAATGCTGCCACGCACGAGCTGTCGTTCCCCGATCTTACCTTCGATCTGCAAACAAAGGCATGGATATTAAAGGCGGCGAAATGGATGTTCAACGCCAAAATAACCGAGATGATACGCGAGAAGGCTGTTTATAACTTCTCTTCATTTATTACCCAAAACAAAGCTAAATTGCAAGGCGAATTAAGCCGCGACCTGGGCAATAACATACACTCGGATGTTACTATAAAGGATATGGATATACAGGCCATATACCCAACCAGCGAAAAACTAATCATACGCACCCTGTCCGACGGGCAGATAAAGATAAAGGCGGTAATGTAGCAATACATTCTGGGCCGCCCCCTCGTCCCGGCTCGATCCGGGATTTCACTATATATGTAACCCGCATGCTGTTAACTCAGCGTGTGGGTTGCTGAAAAGGTTTCGATAATAACGGAATGGCTGAAGAACCATTCCATTATTATACAGGTATTTAAATTAGTTAGATAAAAAACCGCTGCCCTGTAGTTTAAAACTATTAGGAGGTAAGTAGTTTGTGCCACTACCGCCATAATTATAATTATGTACTAAACTGCCGGAATGTATAGAAGCAGAACCTGCAGTGGCATCAGCGGCGGCGGCAATCACATAGCATGCATTCTCTCCCGCTGATGTTCCTGCAGCATTAGTAATTGCATAATGCTCCGGCCAGTATAAAACAAAGTTTCCATCGTTTTGCAGATTATAATAAGGTGCATTGTTTGTTTGGGTTTTAAAAGCAACATCGGCGCTATTTATATTTGAGGCCCATAAACCATTTCCTGCAGCATCTTTTATAACCAGGTTGCCATCCGGCTGAAAGGTTAATGATGCTGAAGCTTTTCCTACAGTATTTGAAGCCCATATACCGGTTTTTGAGCCATCTGAATTATGCACATATAATACCAGATTTCCATCGGGTTGTAATTTTAACTCTGTAAGGCCATTGGGCGAATACAATGATTGCCCTACAGTTAATGCAGGGGTAAGGCTTCTGAATATTTGTGTGCCATTTCCCTGTGCCGGTACAATAGTAGCTTCAAAAGTTGTACTTGCATAATTGCTTGGGAACGTAGTTGTTGTTCCTGTGAAAATAGGTTGAGGGTAAACGGTAAAATTGTTATTAATCAATTGTTCCACTGAACTCGAACTATCATAAACTTGAGCTTGAACAAAATAGTTTCCTGTAGGTGTAAGAGAAATGCTGGACGCATGTGCATTATTATTGTCCCAAAATGTATTCGTATTGTTTACCGTGATAAACGTTTCACCACCTGGTGAAAAACCATCAGGTCCAAATACTTCAAAGTGATACCAGCCATCTTCAAAAGAGCTTAATTGCGCAGAAACGTTGTATACACCGTTGCCCTGATAGGTTAATGATACATAAACGGCGTTAGGATTAGCGCCCAATGCTGTTGATTTCAATGGGTTTTTTTTAGCAGTTGGTACAACAGTATTCGCGGAATTTTGATCTTTATTACAAGAAAAAAACGAGAGCGCAATAATTGCAGTTAATAAAATAGAAAGCTTTTTCATGTGATTTAATTTTAGGAGTTAGTATTTTCTTTTTTGTAGAAATGCAAAGTCAGATTGAATAATCAACGGTAAAGAGATTATGATTAATTCATAATACCGTATCGGTTTTGGCGTAATCCCGAATGATTATTATAACTACTATTTAGTTAGATAAAAAGCCACTGCCAGCTAAAACAAAGCTATTAGCTGCCACTTCCGGTATGCCCGAAGCTGTGTATGTGAAAACATGGTTTAGGTTGCCGCTATGAGTAGAAAGATGGCCAACAGTTGCGTCAGCGGAGGCAGTTATTACATAGCATGAACTTTCTTCTGCTGGCCCATTAACGGCATAATGCTCGGGCCAATATAAAACAAAGCCGCCATCATTTTGTAAATTATAATATGGTGCATTACTTGTTTGTGTTTTAAACGCTGCATCATCACTGTTAATATTTGATGCCCATAATCCTGTTCCACTGGAATTTTTAATTACAAGGTTACCATCTGGTTGAAAAGTTAGGGATGCAGAAGCTTTTCCTACTGTGTTTGAAGCCCATATGCCAGTTTTTGATCCATCTGCATTATGTACATATAGTACTAGGTTCCCATCGGCCTGTAGCTTTAACTCTGTAAGGCCATTGGGCGAATACAGCGATTGCCCTACAGTTAGTATAGGGGTGAGGCTTCTGGATATTTGTGTGCTATTTCCTTGTGGAGGGACAATAGTTGCCTCGAATTTGGTACTTGCGTAATTGCTTGGAAATGTAGTGGCGGTTCCTGTAAAACCCGGTTGAGGATAAACAGTGAAATAGGTATTTAAAATACTCCCGGCGAGAGGTCCTGAGTTATATTTAAAAAAAGCTTCGTAATTCCCTGACGCTAACGGAACGTTGGCGTATGCCAATCCTGAACCATTGGGTTGAGTTTCATCGCCAAAGGTTGTGCCAATTGCTGTATTTACAAACCAGGTTTCTACATTATAATTATTATCGCCAGTATTATTATAAGCCCCTATATTATATAGGGCATACCCATTGGGATTAGTAGGTGTGATTTGGTTTTCTCCTCCCAGGTAGCTCAAAAGTACAAACGGGGTAATTGAAGTAATTGCATCAAGCGTTTTTGCGCCGGATACTGAATTTTTTTTAGTTGTTGCACTAATGTTCTCAGAATTTTGATCCTTATTGCAGGAAAAAAACGAAATAGCAATAATTGGAATTAATAAGATGGAAAGTTTTTTCATTTAATTCAATGTTATTGGATGGGTTTATGGTTTGTGTTTTCTTTTTTAAATGAGAAATCAAATTGAATGATCAGCGGTAACAGATCCTGGTGATTTCGGAAATGGCATATTGATTTTGACGCACGTCGATAATGAGGGGAGATATCTCCCAGCAAGGTTATAGGTTTTTTCATATGTTGGATTAAAGAATAAGTTTTACTGAAAGCACATTCAGCTTTTAAGTTAAAGGTAAAATAAGTGCTTTTGAGTGAGATTTTTTCCTGTAGGTTATAACTAAATGCGCCATGTATCGACGAATGATAGATATGTATCGATGAACGGAGTGGTGTAATAGTATTGTTACTTTTTGGCCTCAACAAATGCTGCCATTAAACATCGGTGTCATCATCCAATACCACCCATCAACAAATCCCAAATCGAAAATCCCACATCCGAAATCAAAGTATTACCTTTGCACCCGCATATGAGCAGGAACAAAGCTAACTACAATAAAATTTTTGAGGACGTTGAGATAATCGATATTGCCGAAGAGGGCAAGGGTGTAGGTAAAACAGATGATTTTGTATTATTTGTTGATAAAGCTATCCCCGGCGATATTGCCGATGTACAGGTATATCGCAGCAAAAAGAATTTCGGCGAGGCAAAGATCATCGATCTCAAAAAACCATCCGAATACCGGGTTGAGGCTTTCTGCGCGCATTTTGGTACTTGTGGCGGCTGTAAATGGCAGCACATGAGCTATGAGGCACAGCTAAAATTCAAACAAAAATCAGTAACCGACGCGCTGGGCCGTATAGCCAAGATTGATGTAGAGGGCATGATGCCCATAGTTGCATCGCCTGCCGATAGATATTACCGCAACAAGCTGGAATTTACTTTCAGCAACAAACGCTGGCTAATGGACGGCGAGAACCGTACCGATGAGCCAGCCGAAATGGATGCTCTTGGCTTTCACATCCCCGGCAGGTTTGATAAAATACTGGACATTCAGCATTGCTACCTGCAAGCCGACCCGTCAAACGCCATCCGTAACAGCATTGATGAGTTTGCCAAACGCGAGGGCTATAGCTATTACGACCTGAAAGGGCATGCAGGTGCGCTGCGCAACCTGATCATCCGCACTTCATCAACCGGTGAGCTGATGGTGATCGTAGTGTTTGCCTATGTAACCGAAGAAGAGATCAGCAAAATGATGAATTTCATTGGCGATACCTTTTTGCAGATCACTTCGCTGCTATACATCGTAAATCAAAAGAAGAACGATACTATTTTTGACCAGAATGTAGTAGCATGCCGTGGTCCGGAGTACATATATGAAGAGATGAATGGCATCCGTTTCCGGATTGGCCCGAAATCATTCTATCAAACCAACTCCGAACAAGCCTTACGTCTGTATGAAATAACACGCGACTTTGCCGGATTTAAAGGCGATGAACTGGTTTATGACCTGTACACAGGTGCCGGAACAATAGCTAATTTTGTAGCCGGAAAAGTTAGAGAAGTAGTAGGGGTAGAGTATGTGCCTACGGCGATTGAGGACGCGAAGATCAATTCGGCCATTAACAACATTACCAACACTAAGTTCTACGCTGGTGATATGAAAGATGTGCTGGTGCCAGATTTTATTGCCGAACATGGTAAGCCGGATGTGATCATTACCGATCCGCCGCGCGCAGGCATGCACCCTGATGTGGTTGCCCGTTTAATGGAAATTGAAGCCCCTAAAATTGTATATGTAAGCTGCAACGCCGCCACCCAGGCCCGCGATTTGCTGGTGCTAAAGGAAAAATACGATACCGCAAAAATACAACCGGTTGATATGTTCCCCCACACCCAGCATGTGGAGAATGTGGTGCTATTGGTATTGCGGAATAATTAATGAGCTAATTTGAAAATTTGATGATTTGAAGATGATCGCCATATTTAATAATCGGTGAAATCTCTCAAAAAATCAGTGTAATCAAAAAAGGAAAATGGAACCCGAAGAACTATTAAACGAAAATAATAACGATAAAAAGCAGAGCCCGCTGCTGAGCCTGGAGACTGATCTCAGGTTTTTTAATGAATCAATAAAAGAAGTAGCTATTGAGATAATGGTTGAAGGTTTATCGTCATACCCTATCTTCATCGCCCATCAGCATGAGATAGCCCTGGGCGAAGTGATCCTCGACAGGCATGATATCAACAGCGAATGGTCAATCCACGCCTCAACCCTCGAAGAATTTATTGAGCGCGGCGTAATAAAAAAAGAGCTAAAACAACGCTTTATTGATACCTATAAAAACCCGCACGATTTTATGTGCGTATTTGTAATAGTACCCGAAGGCGCCAACTTCGTATTCTTTCCATACGTAAAGGATTAAGTTTTAGTCCTCATCGTCATTGCGAGGAGTGTAACGACGTGGCAATCCCGACTATACAGAGCAGCCATACAAGTCAATTCTACATTTAACATATAGCAAAGCATAAATTTTAATTTAATTTCTACCTTAGAGGGTGTAAACGATAGGAAAGAATACCATGTCAGCAAAAAAACTCCTTATATTAAATCAGCAGCAGATACAGCAAAAGATTGATCGTATTGCCTACCAGATACTGGAAGACAATTTTGATGAGGAAGAAATACTGATAGCCGGCATATTGCCACGTGGCAACCATATTGCCCAACGCCTGAAAAAAATACTGGATGAGATAGCCCCCTTTAAAAGCAGGCTGCTTACTATCGGACTGGACAAACAGAGCAGTACGCTAAAAGCTAAAATTGATTTTGATGTAAACGACTGCCGCGATAAGGTAGTTATTTTGGTTGATGATGTATTGAACAGTGGCAAAACCCTGGCCTATGGTTTTGGTGTTTTTATTGATGTGCGCCTTAAAAAATTGCGCACCGTTGTATTGGTCGACCGCAACCACAAAAACTTCCCAATAACCACCGATTATGCAGGTTTAGCCCTGTCAACAGTATTAAAGGAGCGCGTTGATGTTTCGTTAATTGAAAATGATGCTGAAGACGCGGTTTATCTGGTTTGATTTTTTTATTTCCCCAATCAGGCTATTTCCCTAATAAAATTCCATCGATTGCATGCGTGTGTGTAATTTTTGCCCGTAATTTGGGTAATGAGTTCCACAAACGAAAAATGCCCCAATTTTAAATAGTTAACTTTTAGCTTAAATTATAGTGTTTCAGCAATTGGCATTGCTTTTGACTATACGATAATGCCCTTACTCAAAAAGGGTTGTTTTCATAGGTAGATGTAGGCCGAAAAACTGCGAGAGTCTTTTCGGCCTTTTTTATGCAATAAACCTTCGTTTTAAATATTTTCGTTATACAGAATATCATCATGGCACTTACCCACTTTGCGTGCAGCGTAGAGAGGGGGGGCGAGCGAAGCAAAGACCGGGTGAGTCAACTGAGCGCTGCAAAAAGTCACCACCAGAGTTCCCCTCTTGAGAGTAATAGCCCATCATAAGACAGTTGGCATTAAACTTCTATTGAGAAGGAGGTCAAAATTCGATTTGTTAGCTCTATGATTATATTTAAAAG
>NZ_JACHBY010000016.1 GCF_014200495.1 Mucilaginibacter geliditolerans | reverse complement strand
GGGCATAGCAGATTTTTACAGAAGCGCAGAGGCTAAGTGCGTAGCGACAGCAGGGTAAAAATATAGCAGCCCAGGTTTTGCCTGATTTGCAGGGCGATGGCCTTGTGCGGCAAAGAAGCATTTCTAATGACTTGATTTATTCATCTATTATTTGTTTTTAATAGGTATTCATGAGCTCCCTCCGGTCGGGTTTTGCTACCTTTTGTATCAAGACAAAATTGCGATAGCAATCATGAACACCTATAAAAAAACAGACAACTGTGAATAACTAGTAGCCTCCGCGGCAATGAGCGGCTGCACATGACAAGTCTACAATATACAAATTAGCTCTGTACGGTCGGGGATTGCTTCGTTCCTCGCAATGACGCATCCAGACAGGTTCGAGCCCCATCCTCTAGCCCAAAACCAACCATACCAACCAACCACCAATGAACTAATAAACCATTGAACCAATAAACAAAAAATATGATCCGCAATCAAATACAATCCATAACCCAAACCCTCAGCAGCGCCCCAACATTCATCTACGGCACCCAAAACGAGCTCAACCTACTCGCCGACGACGCATCCTTTCCCTGCGTTTTCATGTACCCCCTGCAACCCGTCGACCTCTCCCCGCAAGTAAACGGCTCGGTCGACAACACATTCTCCGTGAGTGTTTTACAACAGGAAGTACAGGAAATCAAATACAAACAATTTAAATAATATATAAAACATGAGTTTAAAAACCTTCTTATCTAAAATATGGGCAGAAATAAAAAGTCTGTTCGATGGAATACCTGCCGAATTAAAAACCGCCATTCATATTGGCGTTATCATTACCGAAAATATTAAATCATTTGTCGACTCACCGGCAGCGGATATATTAACCGCTATTATTCCCGGCGATCTGGATGATGAGCTAAAAAACCTGCTTCGTGCTAAATTGCCTGGAATTTTAACCGAACTTCAGTTAGCAGATAATTGTGGAAATTTAAATGATCCCTCTCAAATAACTGCCTGCGCAGTAAATGTTTTACAACAACTGGGGGGTGATATTAAAAGTGCTTTCTTTCACAACTTATCTATACTTATTGCCAAGGTTGCAGCGGACGGAAAATTATCGTGGAGTGACGGGGCTTATCTTTTAGAGTGGTATTACCAAAACGAATACAAGGTGACTGTCTGATATTTGAAGTGCTTGCGTCAAGATTTGAATTTGCTAATTAAAATAATACTATTTTCATTAATAAACTTAAACAATTCACATGATTATACGGGTATATAATCATATCATTTAATATTCAGACCAAACTCATTTTTTATCCAATTGAATAAGTTTAGTATAATAAATTATATTAGAGCCTTAATTTAAACTTCTATTACAATTTATGGGATTGATTAGATTCATTTTGGCCTGTGCAGTAGTTCTTTGTCATACTTCATTGATTTTGGGTTATAGTCCTTTATCTGGAGACTTAGCGGTTCAGGTTTTTTACATAATCTCAGGGTTTTATATGGCCTTAATTTTGAATGAAAAATATGTCGGAAAAGGTGCTAATCTTTTATTTTACACTAATCGAGCTTTAAAAATATATCCTATCTATTGGATCAATCTAATTCTTTTAATATTATGGTCAATACTTGTGTTCAAACTTGGTTATCCCTCGACATTATCATTTTATTCAATTGCTTCTTCATTACCAATATTAACTGCTGTTTATTTCATTTTTATTAATATATTAATAATTGGCTTAGACAGCATCTTCTTTTTTGGGATCAAGAAAAATGGTTCATTGTTTTTTACACCGGATTTCAATAAAACTGATCCTCATGTCTACAGTTTTGCTTTTAATACTATTGCATGGACAGTTGGAATTGAATTACTTTTTTACCTAATCGCTCCATTTATAGTTAAGAAAAAAGTTATCTACCCTGTTACAATATTATTATTGAGTTTAGTTCTAAGATTACTATTAGCTCATTTTGGTTACGTCAATTCCCCTTGGAATTATATGTTTTTTCCGAACCAACTAATGTTTTTCATGGCGGGTGTTTTGTCTTATAATCTCTATAAAAAAATAAACGCAATTAATTTTAATAAAACCATGCTAATGGTTATGCACTTAACTTTTCTTTTTATAATCTTACTTTACTATCAATTTTTCACGGAAAGTTATATTAAGCAAATAATACTATTTCTCGCTGTCACAACATTGATTCCTGCATCATTCTTAATATCAAAGAAAAGCAAGTTTGATAGAATTATGGGTAATCTATCATATCCAATTTATATTAGCCAAAGTCTAATTAATAAGATAGTTGTTATAAAAAAATTTCCTAAAATTATCAGCGTTGGATTTACAGCCTTAATAGTAGTCATTGCTTTCAGTATAATTCTTGATTTGCTTGTTACAAATCCTATCGAAAAATATCGTCAAAATAGAATTAAGAAATCTAGCATTTGATTAGACTTCCGATAAAGGATTAAAATTCGAATAGTATATCAATACAAATACTGAAAAATAATTTCTCACAGATAAGTTATATATTTTCAAAGTGCCCGGAACGAGATTCGAACTCGTACATCCTTGCGAATGCCACCCCCTCAAGATGGTGCGTCTACCAATTTCGCCACCCGGGCTTGTTATTGAAAAAAGTCTTTAGTCTGCTATCCTCGGTTATTTAACTTTGAACTTAAGACTAAAGACTTTTTACTTTAAGAAAAGGATGTGCCCGAAGAGAGACTCGAACTCTCAAGAGACAATTCTCAACGGCTTCTGAGACCGCAACGTTTACCAATTTCGCCATCCGGGCATTAAAGTACACCTTATACACTTGTCAATTTAATGGCTGTAAGTATACGGGGTTGCAAATATACTTTTTTCAGCTAAAAAGCACTTAAATAAATATAAAAATCGCTCATGCCTTGCAATTTGTCTTGGTAAAGAATAAATTCGGATAAAACTGACGAATGAAAATCCGCCCATTTATTGTTTCTACCCTTTTATTATTCTTTACTTTTATAAATGGCGTTATCGCACAACGTATTGTTATTTTGCAACAAGGCAAACCAACAAGCATCCGCGGCTTATCCGTAATTGATGATAAAACAGCTTGGATAAGCGGCAGTAACGGATATATCGCCATAACCAATGATGGTGGAAAAACATGGCAATGGCAACAAATAAAAGGCTTTGAAAAGGCCGACTTTAGGGGCATTGAAGCATTTTCCAACAAAGAGGCCGTGATCATGAGTTCCGGCACACCTGCACTAATATTAAAAACTATTGATGGCGGTGCAAACTGGCAACTAAAATATCGCAATACCGATACTTCCTTTTTCCTGGATGCGATAGGCTTTAATGACGCCCGGCATGGTTTCATACTCGGCGATCCCATAAAGAATAAATTTTTATTACTCGAAACCAAAGACGGCGGGAATACCTGGAATAAATACAATGACAGTCCCATTGCTTCAACCAACGAAGCTGCATTCGCAGCCAGTGGTACTTGTTTACGTACAATAAACCATAATATCCTTATTGTAACAGGTGGCTCAACCTCTAATCTTTTTGTTCTGGCTCCAAATAAGGATTGGCGTAAAACATCTATCCCTATTATTCATGGAAAGAGCAGTCAAGGGGCTTTTTCAATAGCAAAAAGTAAAAACCAACTGCTCATTGTTGGCGGCGACTATCAGCATGATAAACACGCAGACTCTACAGCCTGTTACTCTAATAATAATGGAACTACCTGGCAATTAACGCATAATTCACCATCAGGTTATCAATCATGTGTAGAATACATTAATGCCGATACCTTTCTTTCAACCGGCACAGCCGGAAGCAACATTACAACCGATGGCGGTAAAAATTGGGTACAAATAAACACAGCCAACTTTAACGTTTGCAGGAAAGCCAAACATGGAAATCTTGTTTTATTAGCTGGCAGTAAGGGCAAAATAGCTATTTTAACACCATAGATAATTGACAATGAAGCGCTTATTATTTAGTTTAAAATATTTTAAAATAACACTTGCACACAAGCCCCAATACTCCTATATTTGCACCACTTTAAACGGAAACGAATTATGATTCCGTAGCTCAGCTGGTAGAGCATAACACTTTTAATGTTGGGGTCCTGGGTTCGAATCCCAGCGGGATCACTTATCAGAGTATCAAATTCGTTTAAAAGCCTGCAAATCAAATGATTGCAGGCTTTTTGTCTTTTAGACAGACCCCAAAATATGCGCCGGTTCGCATAAAAAAAGTGAGTTATCCGGTGAGTAGTTTTAAGAAGGCTGTTTACTCACCGAATCAAGTGTAACTATCTGTTATACAACAAGTTCAATAATTGAACATCTTGACGTTTTTAGACTGTAAGGCTACTTTTGTTAACCTTTTAATCAGTTTATTATGAAAACTAATTTCAGTCTGCTTTTTTACATGAAGAAGCAAAAAAACTACATCAAGGGCCTGGTTTTCACAAAAGCTCAAAATTTATACTTTTCGTTTTATAAATTTATACTTTTCGATTTTGCGATTATAGGAAAAACAATAAAAGTAAACAGCATAGAGCTCAATCAAAAAGGACTATTCCGTGTAATTAGATTCGCTAATCAAGCGGTTTTTAAAATGTTTTGGTTTTATTTGATGATGTTTTTCAAATAACCTCGTAAAATGACTGAGATTGGTAAAGCCCAGTTTGTGGCCAGTCTCAGATACAGAAAGATGAGTAAGCAGGCTGCATGCTTGCATCATTCGCACAGTTTGGTAATAATTATGAATACTTTGTCCAAATATCTGGCTAAACAGCTTTTGTAGTTTAGTTAAACCTAACCCTGACATCTCCGCAAGCTCGGGGAGCAGCGGACATTTACTAAAATCTCTGAGCAGGGCAATGCGAACTAAATAAATTTTCTCGGCGTCTTCCCGTTTAATATTAACTGGTACGTTGATAGGGCGTTTAAATAAGCTTTTAAAAAGATAATAGATCAACTCATGTGCTTTAGTTTTATAAAGTAACATAGGTAATTCAGTAGTCTCATTTACCTGAATTATCTGCTTTAGCATACCATCCATTTCAGGCCTAATTAGCTCATGGATGACAAATGAAGGATGTGTCTTAACCAAATCCAATATTGTATACGATTTTTCTGATTTAAGTAAGTCGATTAAGTAGCTTCTTGAAGTGCCGATTATGAGGAAATTGATTTGCTTATTTTCAGGTATCGTTAGTTCCGCATAGAAATTAGATGTTGCCATCTCAACTTCAAATTCTGGTAATTGATCAGAAAATGGGTCATAATCCTGCTGACTGTATTTTGATAAATATTTTGACCGATCAAATTTTATCGTAATGCTTTCATTCGTAGTAGTTGGTTGCCGCTTTAAGATTAGCTCCTGTTTTAATTTATAGTTATGAATAAAAAGGGCCATACCGTCAAGGTAGATTTGCTGAATATATCCATCTCCCAAACAGTCGGGAAGATATACCTTGTCACCTTTTACAACTGCGTTAAAGTGACTGGCAAAGGCTGTTATGAAATGATAATTTTTCCTGACTTTAAATTCGAATTCGATCGGCATAATGCTATTGGGTCCTGTTAACTTATGATTCAAACTTGATGGCCCTTTATTACTATTAAATTTTAAATGAGTAATTGTGCTCGTTTAAAAATAATCATTTTGCGACCAAATGGACTATTTTCCAAAAAAAACCACATATAACGATTTTTCCGACTATTCTTTTGTCTTGCCAATCCTTTGTAGTTGACCTATTTTTAAAGTAAGACGGATCTACTTTAATTTTAAGTAAATGGCATTTTATATAACTCAATTTGCGGCACTCAGTCTTCTATTTTTATTATCAGGCGTGTTCTGGGGTTCCTGGCTTTCCATTGGCCGTTCTTTCCATGAATTTCCGCTAAGTGAATTCGTCCACATTGCACAAATTATTAATCGCAATCTTGGAGTTTCCATGCGAATAATTTCCATTCCTTGTATTATTCTGATGATCCTGAGTGCCTGGTTATTTCCTCAAAAAGGTTTTGTAGAATTTCTTTTATATCCATGTTCGATTCTTTTGATTATATCAGCATTACTGATCACCGTATTGATTGAGGTACCTATGAACAATAAGATTATAAGCTGGACAACAGAATCAGCGCCTTTAAACTGGAAAGATATAAGAAAGCGCTGGCAATTTTACAATGATATTAGAACACTTATTTCGCTGTTAAGTTTTTTAATTTTCACAGCACTGTACCTCAAATTATTTTAGTAGAAAAAAACAAATTTTTATACAAAACAAACATCAATATGGAAAATTTAAAACCAGCGCCAATAACGGTCGACCCGAAGGGCGGGGAAATATTATCAGTAGTAGGCGACAATTACCGTGTACTTGTATCAGGCAAGCAAACTAATGGGGCCTTTTCCACAATTGACATGCTGATACCTCCTCAAAGCGGCCCTGGGCCACATTCACATGCCAATTTCTATGAATCCTTTTATATCATCGATGGTGAGGTGGAGGTCCATTCTGAAGCCGGATCATATACGGCAAAAAAAGGTTCCTTTGTGGTAATACCAGAAGGCGGTGTAGTGCATTATTTTAAAAATGCAAGCGATAAGTTAGCTCATTTGCTTTGTACAGTTGTCCCTGCTGGGCTGGAAGAGTTCTTTGAAGAAATAGGTGAGCCTGTGGCCGCTGGCGAATTTCTTCCCCCGCCGCCAATGGATCCTGAATCCATAAAAAAATTGCAGGCAATCGCGCAAAAGCACGGACAAATAGTTTACCCACCGAATTTTCTTGATAAAAAATAACCCGGTGACTAAACATATCTAAATAGACAATTATTACAGGGAATACTTTAACTATAATATCAATATTAACTTTAAAAAACCTATGAAACATTTTAAAAAAGATGACACGATCATCTTATTGATCGATCACCAGGTAGGAACTATTACCATGGCCACCAACCGGCCAAAGGAAATGATCATCAGCCGCGCAAAAGCATTGGCTAAAATTGGAAAGGCTCTGAACATGCCTATTGTGCTTACCACCAGTATGGAAGATCATATGCAGGGACAAACACTTCCTGAATTACAGGAAATATTACCGGAACAATACGCTAACCGGGTAAAAAGAACCGGAATTACCAATGCCTGGGATGACCAGAATTTCAAAGCGGCAGTTTTAAAAGCTGCGGATGGGCGCAAAAACGTGATTATGGCTGGACTTACAAACGATGTTTGTATTGTTTATCCATCAATTTCCATGGTTGAGGAAGGATTCGATGTACAGGTTGTGATTGACGCAGGAGGTTCTCCGACTGAAATTGCGGATGATGTTGCCAGAGCTACCTGGGAAAAATATGGTGTACGTACTAACGTTATCAATCAATTAGTTACCGAATTGACTGACAGATGGGAAAGCGAAGATGGCGGAAAACTTCTTCAAATTCTTTTGGAAGACATTATTCCAACATTTGGACAATTTAAATAAGTGTTAGTAAAAAAGCTGGGCAGCTTATATCCCAGCTCTTTTACTAATATAGATTGGTTGCTATTATGAAATAGACACTTAAATTTTAATAGCGTTCGTTACCCAGCCGTAATTTAAATTTTTGAAAGCCTTTGCCAAAGCGCTTCATATACCCGTTGTAAACCATGAGCTACACATTACATTTTCTCTTTGCGAGCGTTTTGTCTGCCGCATTGATCATCACGATGATTTCCGGCTGTTGATACACCGCTACCGGCTGAACCAGGAATTGTTTTGAAATGGATAGGCGCTTAAAAGTACCTACGAGTTTTATCAGCGTTATTATCTATAATAATGAAGAAGCGCAAAGTTTTTGCAACGATATTAGATGATTTGATTTTGGATAACACGCCGGATTATTGGATTTACGGACATCATCACCAAAATATTCCTGAGTTTAAAATAGGTCATACAAAATTGCTGACCAATCAGCTTGGCTATGTTCAGCGCAACGAGCATTTACTCTATCATGCTGGAAAATATGGAATCCTTGACCAGCTTATTCTGAAAATGTCGTACAGGTAATTCCGTTACACTTTGACCATGTTAGATTATTGATTGCTAATTACAATTTAACTTCATCTCCTACACTAATAGGTACTCTATCGCGCACGGAATCTGCTGGTTAACCATCTCGTAATCTCCAGATTAATAACAAAATAATTTTCCTGAAAGCAGAACCAAATAAATTAGTCACGTATGGAATGTATGCTAAGCTTTGCAATCCACAGTTAGGTAGGCATTTATTTCATTCTTCTTGGAGAAACATTTTTTTTCAGTCTTACTTTCTGCTGATTTTTCTTGTTTTAGTAGTTGTTTCAAGCGCAATCGTTTCGATTACTGTTGAAGAGAAACAACTCTTGAAAAGATATGGAAAAGAATATGAGTTGTACGCAAAAAAAGTTTCCCGCTTTATCTATTTCGGTACTATAAGCTACGAATAAACTCCAGTCTTGAACTCTGTTTAGCCTATGGTCAGTGTTATCACTGTATCACAAAAAAGGCTGCCCCAAAACGAAAAGGCTATAGCATCCCCCGATATGTGATTATAAAAGACGGTGTAGTGGTAGAGAAGGATGCCATGGTGTATAAGAAACCCGGACGCCTTTAAGTTTTACCGATAGCTCACTGTCAAAAAATTACAGTATTTTTACCTGACAGCACAATAAAGAAATAATCTAGGGATCAATAAAATCGACTATCTGCCAATTTCAGTATTGCCACCCTCAGACATTTTATGGAAAGGAAAGTATCACATCTTTTTATAATGATCTGCATTACATTGCTGTATTGTACCCGGTCTCCTGCCCAGTCGCTTTCCTACGTGGGTATCGATCAAGGGTTGTCCAATAATGCTGTAAGGTGTATTTTCCAGGACCATAAAGGCTTTTTGTGGTTTGGCACCTTTGATGGACTTAATAGGTACGATGGCTATAGTTTTAAGGTATTCAGGAACAAAATCAATGATACCAGTTCACTGGGCAATAATTATATATTTTCAATCGCAGAAGACCGGGAATCCAATATGTGGGTCGGAACACATGAAGGCGCGAGTATATACAATAATCTTTCCGGCAATTTTTCTGCGGTCTATTATATGGATCACAACAACACCCCAAAAAAAAGGATAACTGTTGGGGTAAGAATAGTTAAAGCGGAACTGGGCGGTGGCATGCTATTGGGAACTTTGGGTGTTGGGTTGCTTGTTAAGGATCAGAAGGCCGCTGTAGCAAAGCAAATCCCTATAAAGACGGCTTTAGGCGATATCTGGAATTATGACGTTCAGGCAATCAAATCGGATATAGCAGGCAATACCTGGGTATTCGTTCCGCAAGTAGGCCTTTGTTTACTAAATAGAGATCGTGGTAAGCTGACAATTCTGACTGACGCTATCCGGAATGCCTTTTGCATTGAACCTAGTAAAGATGGAAAAATATGGATAGGGACAGCTGACGGTGTGTTCCGGTACGACCGGCATTTTGGAAAAACTGAAAAAATACTTGATAAAAATACCGGGCTTTCCTTGAACACGGTTGCGGATATGGTTTTTGACCACAACGGTCTGTTATGGCTGGCCATTAACGGCGCAGGAGTTAACAAATATGATACTACCACCAGGAAAGTCACTTATCTTAAAAAAGAAAATGGTTCCAGCGCACTGTCCAATGATGCTGCCTATTGCATTTACCAGGATAAAGACTCCAGGGTATGGGTAGGTGAACTCTACGGGGGAATTAATATTATTAACCCTCAGCCAGACAGATTCAAAACGATGGCCCACGACCCATCTAACCCGCATTCTTTACCCAACAAACCTATATACGCGTTATATGAAGATATTAACCATGATCTATGGATAGGTACGGACGGCGGCGGTATATTGGTATGGAACAAAAATCAGAGCAATTTGCGAGCGTATGATCATGAAGAAGGAAATCCAAGATCGCTTAGCGATAATATTGTATCAACCATCACAGGTGACAACGAAGGAAACATATGGGTGGGCACTTTTTTTAATGGGGTAAACAGATTCAACAGATCGGCCAATTCCTTTCAGCATTACCGCTGTATAAATCCGCTATCGCTTATTGAAAATAAAACGATCTCTACAATTTGTAAAGATAAAAATGATGATATCTGGATAGGAACTCATAAGGGCAATGGTATAAATGGCGCATTATACTTACTGGACAAGACTAGGGATCAATTTAAAGCTTTTGACACCAATCTTTCCGATATTTTTACGCTTAAACCCGACAATGAGGGTCGGCTTTGGGCGGGCATGCTTACCCAACTGGTACAAATAGACAGGAAAAACCGCCGACATAAATTTTCAGATTTGGGTTATTATATAAGGGTTATTTATGAAGATCGTGAAAAGCGTTTCTGGATTGGTACAGAGGGAGGTGGACTTGTATTATTTGACCGTGATAATTCCAGAATAGCAGCACGGTATTCAACGGAAAACGGTCTGTGTAATAACTCCGTTTTGAATATACAGGAGGACGATAAGGGAGATTTATGGCTAAGCACATTTTATGGGTTATCTAAATTTGACCCCGTAGCCAAAATCTTTAAGAATTACTACAAGAGTGACGGACTTCAGAGCAACCAGTTTCACTATAATTCTTCCGTCCGGCTAAGTTCAGGTGAACTTGTATTTGGCGGGATCAGCGGATTGAGCCGTTTTTTTCCCAAAAAGATTGTCGACCTCACTGGTGAACCGGAACTTGTTTTATCCGGAATTGCCGTCAACAATACTGTATTGGAAAAAAACTCTTCACTGGTGAAGCAATATACACCGGATGAGATCAAAAAAATCGAGGTGCCTTATAATCAGGCCGTGATTGCTCTCGATTTCGCGGCGCTCGAATATACCGCTCCTGATAAAATAAGGTATGCCTATATGATGGAAAACTGGGACCACAACTGGACCTATTCGGGAAATATTCGCACTGCAAACTATACCCACCTTGATGCCGGCAACTATATCTTCAGGGTAAAGTGTACAAATGCTGGGGGATCGTGGAGTAAACAAGAGGTGGCTTTAAATATACACATCTTACCCCCTTGGTATAGAACCTGGTGGGCCTATATTTTATACCTTGCCTTTGTCGTTGCAGCTATTTATGGCTATATTTTCTATCATCAAAAACAAACAGAACTGCGCTATGAGGTAAAACTTGTCGAGGAGGTAAATGAAAAGAAAATCGCTTTTTTTACGAATATATCCCATGAATTGCGTGCGCCGTTGACCTTGATCGTTAACCCGATAAAATACCTGCTTCAAAATAATGGTGCAAACCTGGATCTGATCGATATTAGTTCGATTTACAGGAATTCGAGAAGATTACTCAGCCTTGTTGACCAGCTACTTTTATTCAGGAGCTCAGAAAATGAGGTATCGGCATTGAACCCAGCGCCACTAAATCTAAAGGAAGTATGCTATGAAGTTTTTCTGTGTTTTAACAACCAGGTAAAAAGCAACGATATAGATTATCAATTCCTTGCGCCGGATAACGCCATCACTATATGGGCGGACCGGGAAAAGCTGGAAATAATTTTGTTCAATCTGATCTCCAATGCAATAAAATTCACACCCAAAAATGGGGCTGTAATGGTTACGATAGCTGTTTCAGCTAAAAATGCAGAAATACTTGTTTCTGATACCGGTTGCGGAATACCCGAAGACACCGGACAGAAACTGTTTGAGAAATTTTACCGGTTACCACATGAAACTGAAACGGTAGAGAAAAGTGGCTTTGGTATAGGTCTGTTTCTTGCTAAGAAATTCGTGGACCTTCATCATGGAGAAATTTCGTACTCGGGCGTAGAGAATAAGGGAACGACTTTTAAAATCATTTTACCGCTTGCTCATGAGAATCTGGTGAATTCTGTTAATAACCATTACATCTCTAAAACATTGCCACTGATCAAAGAGATCATCACTGATGGGGATAATGACAATTTTAGGGGGGAATCATCTGAAAAGAAGCATGTTGAAGAAATATTGGATGGGGTTGTAAATAAAAGACCTATTATTCTTATAATAGATGACGATGCAGAAATGCGAAATTACATCAAACACCTTTTAAGAGATGCCTTTATTATTTCGGAGGCCGGAAATACTGAAAAAGGTTTAGAGATCATCCTTGAAAACGAACCAGATATCATCGTATGTGATGTGATCATGAATGGAACTACCGGGGTAGAATTCTGTTCTACAATGAAGGATTCTCCCTCATTCAGCCATATCCCTATCATTTTGCTGACCGGAAGCTCCTCTCCCGAAATAAAGCTTAAGGGAATTGAATGCGGGGCTGATGATTATATTACCAAACCGTTCGAAAGCGATTTACTGATCGCCAGGATAAAAAGTCTTCTAAAAGGACGTACGATATTAAAAGACTATTTTTTCAATGAGATCACCTTAAAAAATAATAGTTTAAAAATACCTGCAGAATATAGCGATTTTCTTTCCAGATGTATAGCCATTATCGAAGATCACTTGGATGATGAACAATTTTCTATAAAAACGTTTACGGAAGAGATAGGCATGAGCCGTGCCAAGCTTTTCCGTAAGATCAAATCGATATCAGGACTTTCTAACAGTGAATTCGTCAGGTATATCCGGCTAAGAAAAGCCGCCGAGCTTATGATATCAACCGATTTGCAAATCAAAGAAGTCGCATACAGGATCGGAATCCAGGATGTCAGATATTTCAGAGAACAGTTTCATAAATTATTTGAGATGAACCCTTCTGAATTTATCAGAAAATATCGAAAAGCCTTCATTTCCAATTTAAACCTCAATGGCAATTTGGCCCTGAAAAAAAATAAGCAATAAATAGATCTTTTTTCGATTATACTTAAAATCATCGAAATGCTCATTTTTCACCGCCTATGGTTGAGCAAATTGTCCCCTATTGCTTTCATTTTTATATTCCAATTTTACAGCACCAATTATAGTATTGAACCAATTCGTTCCACTAGTTCGGGTAAATAGCAAAAGGGAATCAATCTAAAAGTCTTTTGCAATTTTCTGATTAGTAGCTGAATAGCTCTTTTTATAAAATGTTTTAGTTGAATACTTGAAAGGGAAAGAAAACCTATAATAAGCTAAGCGGAAAAATCGCTCAAAGAGAAGATCAATTTAGGCCATCATAATAAATTAACGACTACATAAGTAAACGAATTAATGCAAGAACCTTACTTGAACGCATCATTTAATCATTCAGATCTTTGGGCAATGGCCATTAATGGTGACCACCAGGCATATGGGTCATTGCACGCGATATTATTCCCAGTGTTGCATAGTTATATTTTAAAAATGGTAAAAGACGAGGCCGTAGCGGACGATATTTTACAGGATCTTTTTATCAAACTATGGCAAAACCGGGTGAATATCGGTCCGATCAATCATGTAAAATCGTATTTTTTTACCACTGCACGGTCAATTACATTTAACTATTTCCGGTTGAAGAAATTTCGAAATGACCGGTTGGGAAAAAATCTAGAGTCGGAAATACCGCTTTCGCCGGAAGATATACTGTTGAATGCAGAACATGACCAGGCATTGAAATATACTATGGTTAAGGCATTAAATGTATTACCGGCAAGGCAAAAGGAGATCCTTCATCTTAAATATTATGAAGAGATGGATTACCGGAAAATTGCCCAGATCACCGGTATACAATATCAATCGGTGATCAATCATGTTTTCCGGGCATTGCAGCTGCTTCGGCTCTCATTTAAACTATCTGAAGAAGATATCTTCCTTAATTAATCAAAGAATGCCAATAAACCTATATCAAACAAACCTATAACACACCCAATTATTAATCGAATTCTAATTTAAAAAACAATGAGAAAAATTCTACAAAGTTGCATAAGGATCATGCTTATGCTTTTCTTATTTCTTAGCCCCTGTTTGAAACTGTTAGCGCAGACCAGGCAAGTGACCGGTAAAGTAACGGACGGCAAGACCAACGAAATTTTAACCGGTGTTACAGTATTAGTCAGAGGGACAACCATCGGCACTGCCACGGATATTTACGGTAATTTTAGAATAAAGGTACCTACTGGCGCCGTTTTGGAAGTTAAAATGGTTGGTTATGTTACGACAACAATAACCCCGGATCTTAGCAAGCCCATGGCAATTAAGCTCTCCCCTAATAATAATGACCTCAGCGATGTTATTGTTGTTGGTTATGGTACAGAAAAAAAGGCAGTGCTAACCGGTGCCATATCAACGGTGGGGCAGGAAGTGTTCAAGGACAGGCCGGTGCCCAACGTGGAAATGGCTTTACAGGGTGCAATTCCGGGTTTAACGATAACCAAAACATCAACCCGACCGGGCAATGAAGGATTAGGTATCCGTTTAAGAGGCGAATCTTCCGTTTCCGGTATCGAGCCGTTGGTTATTATTGATGGCGTGCCATCTGTAGGCGGAAATGAATTAAGCCAGATCAATCCGGCCGATATCGAATCTGTTACTGTATTGAAAGACGGTTCTGCCGCGATTTACGGCGCGAGGGCGCAGGACGGTGTTATTTTGATCACTACAAAACGCGGAAAGGGCGGAAAACCCCAGGTTAGCTTGAATTCCAATTTTAGCTACAATGATGCTGCAGTTAAGGTCCCATGGGCTACCATGGGGCAATGGGCATCGCTTTATTTGCAAGCATCTTACGATGACCGTGTTGATGCTAACGGAAACCCGGTCCAATTCCTGCCGCAATGGACAAACGCAACATTAGAACGAATGACGCTTAATCAACCTTTTACCTATACAGATCCGGCTGGGGTAACCCATGGCTATGCAAATAACAATTGGCAGTCAGCACTATATGCTCCGTCATGGTCGGATCAGCAAAGCCTTGCTGTCCGGGGTTCAACTGATAATAGCGCATATGCCTTATCTTTAGGATACTCTAAGGATCAATCTTTACTGAAAACCGCTTTTGACGGGCAGATCCGGTATAACGTCCGCCTGAATTATGACTATATTATCAGCAAAAGAATAAAATTGCAAACGGGAATTTCGTATGATGACCGGAATGTTCAAAGCCCGAAAAATGGCATTGGCGCAGGTTTTTTTGACGCGCCTATTTTCCCAACCTATAACATAGGGGGTAATTTTTATGATGACTACGGTTACCGTAATCCTGTTGCAGCTACAAAATTGGGTGGCACAATCGTAAATGATTATAATTATATACGGTTAAATTCAGCGCTTAACATTGATATCATCAAAGGGTTAAAGTTTACAGGTACAGCCGCTTATACCAATAATACCACATCGGGCACTGCTTATAACCTTTCTTATAATCTTTATAACTACTTAAATACCTTAATTGACAATACGCAAAACCCTACCCAGGCTATAACCGAAAGCTATGGAAAAGTTTTATACCAAGATTTTGGCGCACAGCTTGATTATAAAACTACGGTAGGCGATTATCACAATTTTTCATTTATGGCCGCCAATACAGGGGAATTCACCGATACCAAGGCCGTTACAGCAGGCAGAACAAATTTATTATACGACGGATTGTATGCTTTAAATACGGCCACCTCCCTTAATGCTACTAACAGCGGATCGGAGAACCAGGTTGGGTTGGTATCTTATATTGCCCGTTTTAATTACAACTACAAAGAAAAATATATTTTTGAAGCATTGGGGCGCAGAGACGGTTCATCTAGGTTTGACCCGACTTACCAGTGGGCCAATTTTTATAACCTGTCCGGCGGCTGGGTCCTTTCACAAGAAAACTTCCTTAAACAGGTTAGGTTTATCAATTACCTGAAGATCAGGGCTGACTATGGGCAGACCGGCGGACAAGCAAGTTTAGGTCCTTACGATTATATTTCAACCGTTAACGCAACGGGTACCGCTTTATTTGGCTCGGCCCCGGCATTGCAGCAAATAGCTACGTTGGGTATTGCAACCAATTTGAGGACATGGGAGCGAATGGAAAATAAAAATATTGGCCTCGATTATACGGTGTTAAATAACAAGTTGACTGGTAGTATAGACGTCTACCAACGAACAAATATAGGCATGCTGATCGGTTTGGTGTACCCGACAGTATTGGGGGCAACTGCGCCAACTACCAATAGTGGCGATCTTCGTGTAAGGGGCTGGGAATTTAGTACCAACTGGAAGGATAAAGCCGGGCAGGTATTTTACAATATTGGCTTTAATATCAGTAATAACCAGAATGTGGTTACTTCATACGCCGGAAAAGATAGCTGGAATGCAGGGGTTACGGCGATCAGACAGGGCTACCCATTAAACTCTTTATTTGTTTACAAAACAGCAGGTTATTTCCAAACCCAGGCAGAGGTTAACGCTTATTACGCGGAATATGGCAACCGGGGCAATTTATCTGCAATGACAGGGAACAGTGTACTGCGTCCGGGTGATTTGAAAGTGGTTGACCTTGACGGCGATGGCACCATTAGTCCGACTGGAAACGGGAAAAAAGGAAGCGGCGACGTGTATTATTACGGCGATACTGCCCCCCATTATACCTTTGGAATGAATCTTGGGTTGCGGTGGAAGTGGTTTGATTTCTCGACCTTTATACAAGGTCAATTACGACAATATATTTTACGTACCGGAAACACGGAAGGACCATTTTTCAGGAATTATGTAAATGTCAATACTACTTATATAGGTAAAACCTGGACGCCTCAAGACCCTAATGCGGAATACCCGAGACTCTCATTTGACAATAATCGTAACGGTTGGAACTGGAGCAACAATGATGTAAATGTTCAAAACGAGCGATACGCCCGTGTAAAATCATTGATCCTTGGCTATACTTTACCTAAAGACATGTTAGGTAAACTGGACTTAAGCAGGGTAAGGGTTTACTTCTCAGGTAGCGATCTGTTTTTACTGTCATCTGTAAAAGATGGTTTTGATCCTGAACGGGGAACAAGTGCGGATAGTAGCTATCCTTTGTTCAGGACATTTTCACTTGGTCTTGATGTTGCGTTTTAAAACTATAATTAACTATAAAATAGATATGAAAAAGATAAATTATTTGGTGCCTATTGTCGCTCTTATAGCTACTCTCGGCACAGCCTGTAAAAGATACCTGGATGTGAAACCTTTAGATGCTCCAACCGAACTTACTTATTTTAAGACTCCCGCAGATTTCAAAGCTGCCAGCAATGCTTTGTATAGTGGGGTAATTGCGTTAAGGCCGGTAAACGGCAGTAACATATACAGCTTTGAAGACAGTGGAAGTGATATTAATGGAGGAGGCTATGGATGGCCTACCGTTTTAAGCCAGACGGACATTTACTGGAACAATACCTACGCTTATATCCGGGCAACTAACGTGGTTATACAAAAGGCAACTGAGTATACAGGAGCCCAGTCAGGTATAAGTCAGTATGTAGCTGCTGCTTATTTTTTCAGGGCATGGCAGCATTTCTTTCTGTTACAGCGCTATGGAGGAGTACCTATTGTTACCACCGTGGTAAGCCTGACTACACCTGTGTTGTACGGCCCTAGAAGTTCGCGGTATGATGTTATCAAACAGATTTTAAGTGATCTGGACGTTGCTATTGCAGGGTTACCATTAGAGGCCAACATTGCTTCTGCAGATAAAGGTCATATCAGCCAGCAAGCTGCCATGGCTTTTAAGGCAAGGGTTTTGTTATTTGAGGCTACTTACGAAAAATATGTGGGTACGGCGACCGATTTTGCGCCCAACCAAAAAACGGTAGACAATACGTCTGCTTACCTCACCCAGGCTGCTTCTTTGGCTGCTACAGTTATGGATTATTCTGATTACCAATTGTTCACCTTTAACGGGCTCGATTCATTAGCCTCTTACTACCTGTTTACACTGGATGATAACTTATCGAATCCGTTAGGTTTAACAAAAACGGCCAATAAAGAATTCATCATGTACAACGTGTATGATTATACACTTTTGCAAGGTAATGCTAATATTACGCATACCGGCGGGGGGCTGATTCCTACACGAAAAATGATCGACATGTATCTATGTACCGACGGTCTGCCACCCTCGGTATCACCTGTTTTTAAAGGATATAATAACCTGACTGACGAATTTCAAAACAGGGATTACCGCTTAAGAAACCTGGTGGAAATCCCACTTAATAAATATTGGGGATTTGGGTCATCAAACGGCGCCAATTACTCTTTGGCCAACTATATTAATTTGTTTAACTGGCCTTCATTCATCAATGCCTATTACCCCAACCTGGCATCAACGCCAAGTACAAGTGGTTATTTAAACCGCAAATGGGTTAGCGAGGCGCCAAATCGTGCCGACTATACCGAATCATGGAACTGGCCACAGATACGTTTATCAGAGGTGTATCTAATTTACGCCGAAGCTAAATGTGAATTAGGCGGAGGGTCTATTTCAGATGCAGATCTTAACCTTTCTATCAATAAGATACGTGCCCGCGCCGGAGTGGCGCCGTTAACTAACGCGCTTATCGCCCCTTATCCGAGTTTAACTATGCTGGGAGAGATCCGCAGGGAAAGGACCCTGGAATTGTACGGCGAGCTTGGTAACGGCCATTTCCAGGATCTCTTCCGTTGGGGTACTGCCGAGAAAGAACTTAACGCACCTGCCGAAGGATTTGTGGTACAATATAATGGAAGCCCTACGCAGGCAGCGACCATTATTAACCCGTATACTAAACTGGCAGTTTATAATCCGAAGATATATTCATATGGAGTAGATCCTGCTAACGGGGCATTGTATTTATATGCGCCACCAACAACCCCCATGACCAAAAAAAACTATTTATTTGCCCTGCCGCAAGATCAGATCAATGCTAATAATAAGTTGGTTCAAAACCCGGGTTATTGATCCCGTTCCTTTTCTTATTTCTATTTAGTGTAAAAATGTAAGCCGGTAACTACCAGCTTACATTTTTTAAAAACTTTACGGCAAAAAATATTACATACCTGATGAAAAAACTCATCCTCCTTATTTCCATACTATCAATCATGTCGGGTTACACCGATGCCCAACTGCTTACCTACAAAGCTCCCAAAGGCAGCACGCTAAGTACCGATTTCACGGTCAGTGTCAGGCAAAAGGGGCAAGCCTGGCATCCCGTAGCCATTTATTTAGCCAATGTTGCCAATGTTCCGGGTACCGTGAGTATTATTGAAAATACTTCATTCGCTTACTTTGATTTCAAAGGCGAAGTAGAGGTAGCAGTTACTGCTAATAAAAAATCAGTAAAGAACATCCGCGTCAGACCGTTATCGTATGGCATTGCCCCAAAAATATCGGGCAATACCCTAACTTTCAATTTAACGCAACCGCGCAATTTATCTCTCGAAATAAATGGTGACATTTTTCATAACCTGCAACTATTTGCTAATGCAATTGAAACCTACAAGCCACTACAAACCGATACCAATATTATTTATTATGGACCCGGAATACACCAGGTAGGTACATTGATAGTACCGTCGCACAAAACCGTTTATATAGCCGGAGGCGCTATTGTACAAGGGCAATTCTTAATTAATAAGGTTGAAAACGTTCGCATTTTAGGACATGGAATTTTAACGCAGTTTGGCGCACCAGAAGGTACGATTAATACACTCACGGCTGGTAGTTCAAAAGAAAGCCGCCCTATCCAGTCGCGCAACGATGAACTGACCATTAACTTTTCGAAAAATGTGGAAGTAGACGGCCCGATAATTTTGCCACATAAATATGGTGTTCTTATAGGCCAATCGCACGAAGTAAAGATCAATAATATCAAGTCGTTCAGTTCAGAAGGGAATGCGGATGGCCTTGACATTTTTTGTAGCACCGATGTAACCATCAATAATATATTTATGCGTAATGCTGATGATTGCATAGCCATTTATGGCCACAGGTGGGAGTTTTATGGCAATACAAAAGATATTTCCGTATCCAATGCAATTCTTTGGGCTGATGTTGCGCACCCAATATTGATGGGTACCCACGGCGACCCGCCGCATCCGGATACACTTAGCAATATGAGATTCAATAATATTGACATTTTAGATCAGCATGAAAACCAATTAGACTACCAGGGTTGTATGGCTTTAAATGCAGGTGATGCCAATTTGATTAATAATATCGTTTTTGATAATATCCGTATTGAAGACATCCGGAAGGGGCAGCTATTTAACCTGCGCGTGATGTATAACCATAAGTATAATACTGCACCGGGGCATGGGGTTGAAAATATTTACTTTAAAAATGTTTCTTATAAAGGAACTCATGCAAATATGTCTGTAATAGCCGGGTATGACGAACAACGCCTTATTAAAAATATAACTTTTGAAAATTTAATCATAAATGGAACGGTGATTACCGATACTATGCCTGATAAGCCGGTTTTTTATAAAACAGGTGATATGTCCAATATTTTTATAGGTGAAAATGTGGAGAATGTAAAATTCATTCCTCTTCAAAAATGATAGTGATGTTGACAGTGGATCGAAAAGTAATAATGAATGGAAAAGTAATTGCTTATGCGGATGAAAAATAAATAACAAAGCTTTTTATTGCCTGTAGTTTATGCCAGCGCCCAGGCTATTAATATTGACGAACATATGGCTTATTGAACACAGCAGGCGACAAGAATTTTAAAAGAAATCCTGACACGCACAACAGTAAATATACCCTCTATCAGGTATTAAATATTGAATATCAAACCGGGTTCAGGCGGGTAGATCATGTACCTGGACAAGTGAAATAGAATAGTTAACCGAGTTTTTATTTTTAAGCTAAATTGTTAAAAAATGATACAAATAAATGGATTATTAACCCCCTATGTTTTAACCGCCGATATCGGTGGCTCACATATAACTTCGGCTATATGTAATATTGAAACCAGCACCATTATACCGGCAAGCCTAACCAGGATAGAGTTAAGCAGTAAAGGCTCGGCAGCAAACATATTAAAAGCATGGGAGAGGGCTTTTCAACTATCAATAAGTAGCGTACAATTGCCGGTTTCGGCATTGGGTCTTGCTATGCCGGGGCCGTTCGACTATGAAAAAGGTATATCATATATAAAAGGGTTAAATAAATATGAAGCCTTATACGAAATGAATATCAAGCAATATCTGGCTGATGTGTTAAAGTTAGACCCCGCATTGATAAGGTTTAGAAATGATGCCGAGGCTACCATCGCAGGCGAGGTTTTGGCGGGTGCAGGTAAAGATTTTCAAAATGTAATGGGGATTACTTTGGGCACAGGTTTCGGTTCGGCACAATGCCTTAACGGCGTAAGCATGGACCTGAATTTAGGCAGCTCGCCTTTTAAAAACAGCATTGCCGATGATCATTTATCAACCCGGTGGTTTTTAAAGCGCTATACTGAATTGAGCGGGGTAAGTGTACAAGGGGTAAAAGAGCTGGCATTATTAGCTGTTACCAACAATACCGCACGTCAAATTTTTAAGGAATTTGCCCTAAATATGGGCGGGTTTCTATATGCTTCTGTACAACAGTTAAACCCCGATGTATTGGTTATTTGCGGCAATATTGCAAAAGCCTCAAATCATTTTCTACCTCATTTAAAAAAGCAGTTACCTGCAACAAACATTCAATTTGGACAATTGAGCGAAAGCGCGGCGTTAATAGGCGCCGCCGGTTTGTTCCCACCTGTACAAATCTAGCCGGGCGATAACACACAAACCATAACCAACCTATTATGAACCTAAGGGCAGTTTTTGCTAAGAAGAAGTCTATTGTGCCTTCATTTTTGTTAATTCTTTATTTTTAATGTGGGGATTATTACATTCAATAAGTAATTCGTTTAATAATTCATTGAGCAGATATTCTTTTTTAGGTCAAACGAGTGGGATTGAAAGGAATTGGCGACCGGGTATCAGCAAGTCTGCTTTCCTTTGTACTGCTTCTTTGACATTACTCGAGTTTCTATTTCACGCACATTGCTTATCTGCCGGAGGCGTATTTGGAACAGTTATAAAACAACCAGTGGTGACACTAGGTATCGTTAATCGACAAATATTGGACAAATGGTAACTAATAATAAAAAAAGACAATCCGATTGGCCAAATGCTTACTTTTTAATTATAAAAAAACACTATCCTGAAACAAAATGAAAACCAAAATGAAAACTAAATTACTATTGTTGTGCTTCACGTGTATGCTTATCAGGCCAGCATCCGCACAACAAATATCCGGCGCCGTTCAAAGTTTCAACCAAAACTGGTTATTTAACCTTGGCGATGTAGGTGATGGGCAAAATACTGGTTTAGATGATACCAAATGGCGCAAATTAAATTTGCCGCATGACTGGAGCATCGAAGGCGAGTTTAATAAAGATAATCCTGCCAAACCTGATGGAGGTGCGTTGCCAGGTGGCATTGGCTGGTATCGTAAAAAGTTCGCATTGCCACTTGCAGATAAAGGCAAACTAATTTTCGTTGCTTTCGACGGCGTGTATCAAAAAAGCACCGTATGGGTTAACGGGCATTACATCGGTTTTAGGCCCAATGGTTATATTTCTTTTCAATATAATATAACCCCATTTTTAAATTATGGCACTAAACCAAATATAATTGCTGTAAAAGTTGATAACGCCAGTCAGCCAAATTCACGCTGGTACTCTGGTTCGGGTATTTATCGTAATGTGTGGTTGATCACAAAAAATAAGGTGGCTGTTGACCATTGGGGCACCTTTGTTACCACACCTATAGTAAATGCCCAGACGGCGCGAGTAAATTTAAAAACTAGCATTAAAAACTATTCTGGTACCTTGCAACACATTAGTATTATAAGTAGCATTATCAATGCTGACGGAAAGATAACCGCTACCAATACGTTGGCCAATGTAGCCATTCATGATTCTTTAACCACACTAAGCCAGGATTTTAATATTGCCGGCCCGGTATTATGGTCGGTTGATAGACCATACCTTTACAAGGTTGTAACAAAAGTAATTTCGGCCGGCAAAACGATAGACATTGTTGAAACCCCACTTGGCATACGCTATTTTGATTTTGATGCCGACAAAGGATTTAGTTTAAACGGAAAGCATTTAAAGATATTAGGAGTTTGCGACCATCACGACCTGGGCGCATTAGGTGCAGCCTTCAATACCCGCGCGTTAGAGCGAAAGCTTGAAATTTTGAAAGCTATGGGTTGTAACGCCATCCGCACATCGCACAATCCACCAGCTCCAGAGTTACTGACCCTGACCGATAAAATGGGCTTTATAGTAATGGATGAGGCATTTGATTGTTGGCAAAAAGGAAAAGAAGAGTATGATTATCATTTATTTTTTGACCAGTGGCACAAACGCGACCTTGAAGACCAAGTATTGCGCGATCGAAACCACCCATCGGTCATCATGTGGAGCATAGGAAATGAAATTCCGCAACAGTCGGATACCAGCGGGTTCAGGTTGGCTAAAGAGCTTGCAGCTATCGTACGCAACCTTGATTTAACCAGGCCCATCACAGCTGCAAACAGCAGCCCGGATACCCGAAACCAAATTATTAAATCGGGCGCTATTGATTTGATCGGGTATAATTATCACAACAATGATTTACCTAAATTCCATGACCGTTACCCCGGAAAGAAATTTATGGGCACCGAAACAACTTCGGCTTTAGAAACCCGCGGGATTTATGATATGCCATCAGATAGTATACGCAAGTGGCCTGTTTCAAAAAACAGCACAGGAAAAATGAATGATGACTTTACAGTTTCGGCATATGACAATGTTACGGCAAGGTGGGGCTCAACTCACGAGGAAGCCTGGAAAACTATAAAGAAATATGATTTCCTTTCAGGGATGTTTATATGGACGGGGTTTGATTACATTGGTGAGCCTACGCCTTATTCGTGGCCTGCGCGTAGTTCTTATTTCGGCATTATTGACCTGGCCGGATTTCCAAAGGATGTATATTATATGTACCAAAGCGAATGGACTAAAACACCAGTATTGCACCTGTTGCCGCATTGGAACTGGCAACCGGGTAAGGTTGTTGATGTTTGGGCCTATTATAACCAGGCAGATGAGGTTGAATTATTTTTGAATGGAAAGTCGCTGGGTATTAAAAAGAAAATCGGAGATGACCTGCATGTAATGTGGCGTGTGACCTTTGAACCGGGAACGCTAAAGGCCGTTTCCAGGTTAAATGGGAAGGTAGTTTTGACAAGCGAAGTAAAAACCGCCGGAGAGCCTGCCAAAATAGAAGTCAAAGCCGACAGAAGTAAAATTAAGGCCGACGGCGTCGACCTGTCCTTCATTACAGTAAACATTTTGGACAAGGACGGAAACCTGGTGCCCAATGCTGATAATAAGGTAAGTTTTAAAGTCAATGGCAATGCTTTCATAGCCGGTGTTGATAATGGCGACCCGACAAGCCACGATCCTTTTAAGGCTAGCTATCGTAAGGCCTTTAATGGCAAGGCATTGGTTATTCTGCAATCAAATTACAGCACAGGCAACGTTAATTTGACCGCTACAGCCGATGGCTTGCAGCCAGCCATAGTGAAAATTGAACTTGTAAAATAATGGGTTAAAGATGCCTTATTTACGGCCCGGCTTTTCGTTTCGGGGCGAAAAAATGTATTGCAGGCTGTAATAAAAAGGATATGTTGTTGCTATGGCTTAATATAAACATTACGATGAAAAAAATATGTCTGCAAATTTTGTTTGCTGTAATTTCCTGCGCCGCGTTTTCTCAGGAAACTACAATTAAATACCTGTCCGGAACGGATAAAGACCACACTGTACAATGGGATTTTAATTGTACTGAAGGACAGCATAGCAATAAATGGACAAAAATTGCGGTACCATCAAACTGGGAGCTGCAAGGTTTTGGAAGTTATAATTATGGTTTGGATAAAACCAAGGCTAACGAGCAAGGCTTATATAAGTACAAATTTAATTCACCAGCAGTAGTTGGTAAAAAGGTTTTTATTGTTTTTGAAGGTGTGATGACTGATGCCGAAGTGAAAATTAACGGCCAGTTAGCCGGGCCCATACACCAGGGCGGTTTTTATAGGTTTAAATATGATATTACCGGATTGCTCAAATCAGAGGTAGAAAACCTGCTTGAAGTTACGGTAAGTAAAACATCCGCAAATGCTTCTGTTAATCACGCCGAACGCAATGGGGATTTTTGGATTTTTGGTGGTATTTACCGTCCGGTCTATTTAGAGATAGTTCCTGAGAAATTTATTGACAGGGTTGCTATTGATGCTAAAGCAGATGGTTCGTTTAAAATGGATGTATATGCTCAGAATACCACCAAGGACGATTATATAATCGCTCAGGTACAAAAACTAAATGGGGAGAACCTAGGTAAACCATTTTCTGTTAAAGTTACCCCATCGGCCAAAAAGCAGGAATTGAAAAGTAATTTTGATCATCCTTTGCTATGGAGCAGCGAGTTTCCAAATAGGTATCAAGTGGTGGTATCCATCAATAACCCTAAAGTTAAAAACACGTCGTACCATATCCTTAAACAGGCATTCGGTTTTCGCACGGTTGAACTGCGTAAAAACGACGGCTTCTATGTTAATGGGGTGAAAATTATGTTCAGGGGTACCGACAGGCACAGTTTTTGGCCCGAGACGGGCCGTACGCTTAGCCATGATATTCAGGTGATGGATGTAAAGCTAATGAAGGAAATGAATATGAATGCGGTGCGCATGTCGCATTATCCACCCGATGTGGATTTCTTAAACGTATGTGATTCGCTTGGTTTATATGTACTGGACGAATTAACGGGCTGGCATGCAGCTTATGATGATACGGTAGGGCATCAACTGGTAGAAGAGATGGTTACCCGCGACGTGAATCACCCGTCGATTATGATATGGGATAATGGTAATGAAGGCGGATGGAATGTTCATTTGGATAATGATTACACATTATATGACCCTCAAAACCGTGTTGTTATTCACCCATGGGCTAAATTGAACGGCACAAATACCAAGCACTACCCTGATTATGCATATATGCTTAATTCGGTGGCTACAGAGCAGGATGTTTTCTTCCCAACGGAGTTTATGCACGGTTTATATGATGGCGGTGCAGGCGCGGCCTTAGATGATTTTTGGGACCTGATGTTGAAGCACCCGCATGGCGCCGGGGGCTTTATCTGGGCTTTTTTAGATGAAGCTGTTATCCGCACCGACAAAGACGGGGCTTATGATACGGACGGTAACCACGCTCCAGATGGTATTGTTGGCCCGCACCGCGAAAAAGAGGCCAGCTTTTATACCATCAAAAACATATGGTCGCCAGTACAGGTGAGCAACCAGGCAATTGATTCTACTTTTAATGGCAGGCTTGATATTGAGAACCGTTACTCCTTCACCAATATAAACCAGTGTAAATTTGTGTGGAAACTGCTATGGTTACCATCTGCAACCGATAAAGACATACAATCTAAAACTATTTTTACAGGTACTGTTACTAAACTGAACATAGCACCCGGTGCTAAAGGTACCTTGCTGTTAAACTTACCTGCAACATGGGGCAGTGCTGATGCTTTATATTTAACGGCTTATGGGCCTGATCAAAAAGAAGTATGTACCTGGAGCTGGGCAATAAAACCACCATCTGCACCAGCTAAAACACATCCAAGCCGCATTATAACAACCGAAAGTAATAACGATTTTATAGTTAACTGCGCAGACCTTAAATACGTTTTCGATAAAAAGACGGGGTATATTGAGAAAGTAATAACGCCTAAAACCGAGGTTTCGTTATCCGGAGGGCCGGTCTTGGCAGGCATCAATTGCAACCTGAAACAATTTACACACACTGCTTCCAATGGCCAATGTATTGTTGAGGCCGACTATCAGGGTGCAACAGGTTCGCTCCACATAAAATGGACATTTGCTACAAACGTAGATGCAAAACTTGAATACAAGTATATCCAGCAGGGCGATGCCGATTTTATAGGGATCACCTTTAATTATCCCCAGGATAAAATTACCGGCATGAAATGGGAAGGCCGCGGACCGTACAGGGTTTGGAAAAACAGGTTAAAAGGCCAGCAGTTTGGCGTATGGCACAAAGATTATAACGATGCTATAACAGGCGAAACCTGGGGTTACCCTGAATTTAAAGGCTACCATGCTGAAGTGAATTGGGTGGTGATAGAAAATAAAGAATCGCCGTTTACAGTTTATACCGACAATAAAAACATGTACTTTCAAATGTTACGCCCATCGCGCGAGAAAGACGCGCTAAAAAACAACAACGTAGAACCTGCTTTCCCCGATGGTAATATTGGCTTTTTAAGTGCAATACCTCCCATAGGCACTAAGTTTCAGGCTGCTAAGCTTATGGGGCCGCAAAGCCAGAAAAACACACCTTCGGCTACGCCTGTAAACGGTACTTTATGGTTTGATTTCGGAAAATAAAGTTTTGAATACCTACGCCGTCCATTACAGGTGGCGTAGGTTTCTTAAAGCAATTTAAAACCCACTTGTCGAATGATCGCCTGGATTTTACCAGATGCCTTAACTTCTTGACCGTAAATGAAATTACATCTGTTTTTTGATAATCAATGCATTTTTATTCAATGTATCTCTAGTTTCAGAATGGTAATGGAATATGCATCAAAGATTCTGTTAAAGGATTTGGCTACCCCTTTTATTGACGTGGTTACAGGTACTATCTTCTCCGGCTCTTTAATAGTATTGGTATCTTCAGGTGTGCTGCCTTTCATTACAGTCATCATTCCTTCAGGTTTTAATTTCACGGCACCATCAATCACCATATCCACTTGCTGTGCTTTAGCGGAGGTGTTTACCACTTTTAAATAAATTACGCCGGACTTGTTATCGCGTGTTGCTACATAAAATAAAGCTGGGATAGGCTTAGGCATTACTCCTGCCAATGTATCCTTTTTAGTAGGATTTCGGGTTTGAGTCGGGATATTTTCGCCGACAACAGGCACTACTTTATTGCCAATGTTATTACTAAACATTACCTGGGCATAATATGATGGTGAACCATAGCTGGATATGGCGTTGTAGCCAATCAAATCCGAGCTCCATTGCATGGCACCGGGATTAACGTTTACAAACAATGGGGCATAGCACGACATCACAACATGGTCTGAATTGCGTTCCATACCTGTCATCCAGGCGGCATCGCCAAGCGCGGCGTTCATATTTGGTGTCGGGCTGCCTTCACGAGTGGCCCATTCACCTACAAATATTTTTGGCCCGCTACGGTCATAATCATCATAATGTGTGGCATCAGCTTCCATTTCCCAAGCACTGCGATAATAGTGCTCGTCAAACAACTCTGGTCGCCGGTCTTTTATCTTGAACCGGCTGCCAAGAGGATCGCGACCGCCAATGGTTGATATGATCTGCAATTGCGGATATTTTGCTTTTATGGCATCGTAAAACTGGGTAAAACGTCCATCATAACTACCCGATTTATCAAAGCCATCTTCGTTACCAATCTCGATATAAGTCAATTTAAAAGGCTGTGGGTGGCCATCTTTTGCACGCTGAGCACCCCACTTGGTATGCACATCGCCTGTCACATATTCGATTTCTTCTAATGACTCGTCAACAAATGGTTTTAAAAGCGGACCGGCAGGCAAATAATCGCCCTTTAATACGTAGCCTGCAAAAACAGCAAGCACAGGTTCAATTTTAAGGTTCTCACACCACTCCAAATATTCAAGCAATCCCATTCCGTCAGACGAGCGGTAGTTCCAGCAACTGGGATGGCCGGGTCTGCCTTCTAAAGGCCCTAAAGTGTTCTTCCAGTTAAAACGATTCGAAAACATATCACCTTCCACGTAATTGCCACCTGGCAGGCGCAAGAAAGTAGGCTTCATATTCGCCATAAGCTGCATAATATCGCTACGGTTCCCATTGGGCGTATTGTTAAATGTTGGCGGAAACAAGGATACCAGGTTAAACCAATAAGTGCCTGCACTTTTTACCGAGATAACAAAATGTGCCTGGGTGGTTGGTTTAATATTGCCGTTGGTACTTAGCGTAACTGCGTATCTTTTCCAATCGCCCTTATCCAAAGAAACTACCGCGCTTGCATACGTTATCGTGCCATCGTTGCTTTCAATACTCACATTCACAGGTCCTATTGCTTCGTCCGTTGCTTTGGCATAAAATGACGCTTTGTAGCTTGTTTGTGGTTTTACAGGTATACCCCAGTAACCTTCGTTTATAATGCCGGCACGACCGACGCGTTCTTCAACATGTAGCTTTAAGCATACGGGTAAAGCCTCGTTTAGCGGATCTTTTGTATCTAACTCTATAGTGGCTTTGTTGCCACCCTGCTCTAAAACGCTCCAGTTATCAGGTGCTTTGGGATTATCCTTAAAAACCCTGTTTCTGATCAGTTCGGCATACAGACCTCCATCGTAAGAGTGGTTAATTTCTTCTGTCATAAGTCCATATAATTTCGGACTAACATCTACTTCTGGCTTGCTTAAATCAAGGGTTAATTTGGGCTGTTGCGCCCGCAATTCACTACTCAGCAGCGTGGCTGCAACCAAAATCATAATTTTTTTATTCATCAGCTTTTTGTTTTAATTCACGTCTTTTTTTAATCGTTTATATCGTTCATTTAATCCAATTTGATTTCCCATAAGCCAGGGGCTCCCGACAGGATGGTTATCTTCAAATATCGTGTCCGGCCAATTCGGGTTGCAACATGGGGTGACATTATCTTCGGCGAACTCTCCGTTTTTACCGTTTTCCAAATTTTACCGTCGTCCGACTTTTCCAGTTTCCAGGCCGTACCCAGCGTTGGCTTAAAAAAATATAATGAGCAAGTCCGCACATTTTTTATCGCCCCGAGATCTGCCTGGAGCCAGGCGTTCTGATCGCCAGAAGCAGCCATCCAATAGGTTCCGTTAGAACCATCCGCCGCGTTTTCAGGCCGAAATGTCACCGTTCTTTGTACTGCGATGATATCGGTAGGGTTTGTACGTGTTCCCGGCTGCCGGTCGGCTACAGCGGTATCAATTGTTGCCCTGATCATAGTATCAGTTTTAAAGCTTGATGCAGTCAATGCAATCGGCAGAATGTTTTTTTTTCGGGAAGCCTGAAAATTAGATGCTATACCCTTTTGGTCCACTTGAACAGGCTTAATAGTACCGTCCGCATTGAATTCCATCCGATTGGCATACACCTGCCGTGTGGTGCCGCCCATGCCATATTCAAGATAAAAGAAATACCATGTATCTGTACCCGGAAGCTGAATCACATTCCCATGGCCAGGGCCCCATATCCCAGTCTTTGGCTTGGAAGACAATATTACATCAGGGCCAGTTGGCGCAACAAAGGGCCCCAATGGGCTAGTGTTACTTATCATATAAGGATAAAAATAATTTGCATTACCTGATAAGGTGTAGAGGTAATAATAAATATTCTTACGCTTAAACATAAACGGACCTTCAGAGTAGCCGTCTCTCGTTGTAGAAATAGTTACCAGTGGCCCTGTCAATGATTTCCAATCATCGCTCAAAATTGATGCCTTTCTTTTCCTCCAAAACAGGTAAGCTTTACCATCGTCATTAACAAACGGGTCGCCGTCGATATCTGGGGCTACGGGTTTTGCTTCTTCATTCACTTTATCTAGTTCATTGAAATAAACACCAGTCCCGTTGCAGAAATGGAACGGGCCTTCTGGTTTTTTTCCAAGCAACAGGTAAGTTCCAGCAGCCCCATTGGGTTTTACTATAGTTGCATATAAATAATAAGTATTGCCTTTTTTTAATACCTTTCCGGGCGCCCAATAGCGAAAATACCCGGTCTTCTTGTTCCCTTTTGCATCATCAAAGGTATAGGGCTTATCCCATTGCATTCCGTGGATCAGGGTGCCGCTGAAACTCCAGTTGACCATATCGGTAGATTTCCAAACAACCGGTGGCCCCATTTGCTGTAATCCTTTACCAATATCAGAGGTACTATACAAGTAATAAGTTTTGCCAAAGCAAACCACTGAAGGATCGGCCGCATAGTCAGGCACAACCGGATGCGGTAAATCAGATCTGTTTATTTGTGCATTGGCGCTTTCCAGCGGAAATACAGAACAAAAAACAGTCAGGGTAAAGATTAGGGTTGTAAGAGCACCGATTCTTTTCATTTTTCTCAGTATATATTTTATTAGGTTATTTTTCAACTTGGCCATTTTGATAGGCTTCAGACCAAGTTAGACGAACTTAAATTATACATTTCACCACCCAATACCAGAAATGGTTTACCATCGACTACTAATTGAACTGCCTGGCCTCTTTTTTCCAAATTGGGTAATTTCTGCAAAACGGCACTCATATTTATGGTTAAAATGAAAACAATCAGCATCGTCAAGCTAAGCAAATTATAATGAATACGGCCACCGGGAATTCTTCTGGTTTTATATTCGCTCAAATTTTGCATAAAAAGTATTGAAGTTTTAGGATGTAAGATTGTACGATAATTTTTAATTCAAGCTATCTTCCACAAAAAGTCTCTTAGCAATAGTTGTAAACATTTGCAAAAGGGCGCTTGAAGAATTGGGCCGGGCATATGTTTACTCGTTTGCATTTCTCCATATGTATAATTTTTTGCTCATGAGACAAAAAAAATGACAATTGATACTCACTCTTTTTTAATAATTTACATGTCTAAAATTATTTATTTTTTGAAGGGAAGGTATTTCCATAACGATACATAACGGTAAATGGTAACGGTCGTATCACTGGGAAATATGGAGTCCTTTATTTTAATAAATATTAAATATTCAATTTAAGATGTTGAATTTGCACATTTCTTTCTTTAAAGCATTCTTTTATCCAGCCATCGTTTTTGTTCGGAATGAGTTTGGTGTTTTTTTACAGCCTTTGACCAAGTTTGAATCAAGAAAATAAGTAACTTTATAGGTTCTGCTTAGATCGGCAATCTAAAAATGGTTATTAAACCTAACTATAGAATAATTGGTTCAATTGCCACTAGCAATAAGATTATGCAAAAGAAAAAATCAACTAAAATTTTCCGACAAATTTTACTTGTAATATCATTTTTATGTGTATATGCAGTCATGGTCGTTTAAAAGCCCCATCTGCCAGCGGGCGATAGCTGAAGATGACCATTTATGACCGTAATTGTCCCAAATGATCACTTTCCAATAATAGTATTTATCCGCCTTGAGTTCAGGTCCGCTGTATTCGAGTTGGACGGACTCCCTGGTTACTATTTTACCCGAATCCCAAATATTCGCCGTTCCTGGCGTAAGTCTGGATTCATTGTCCGCAACTAATATCCGGCAAGCTGTTTGCCTTAGGTTGGGTTTAGGTGATTCTATTTCCCAGCCGAGATGTGGTGTTGGAGTCTCAATCCCCATGGGGTCTTTCTTGTACTCACATCGCAGATTTAAGACGCGAACTTGCGAGCGAGCTCCTAACGTAAAAATACTCAATATAGCAAGTGTCAAATTTTTTCCCACTTTCATATCTTTATATTTACAATAAATACAATTTGTTAATATTCTAAAATAAGTCGTTTACACGCAGCAAATAGTAAAAGATTGAGTTCAATTCAGGAAGTCTCACATTTTAATCCCTTTACCTAGTCGATCTTATTCCTCAATGGATAACCTTATTTACCTTAGCTTTTCGCGCGTGTTATTAATTCCTTAAATTAAAAAAATACTATTTGCAATAATCTACTGCCAACACTGGTCAATCTTCGTTTTATCAATTCTTTATCTTTATAGCACCTGATTCTCACCAATAATATTATATCTTGTATTCTTTTTTGTTGGAAATGCGGTAACATAGCCATTTGGGGTTTTAGTCTGTATTGCTACTAAGCCTGCAACGCTAATAGGGGTAGAAGTACGAATATGACAAATGCCTCCGCTACAGGACAAAACAGATGCTTTAACTAATTTTTTGTTTTTCCAGTTCATTGTAACTTCAAAATTCCCCCTGGCTTTTAAGCCTGAAATCTTTCCTTCGCTCCACTCATCAGGGATCGCTGGTAACATGTATATTTCACCCCCCTGGCTTTGAAGGAGCATTTCGCACATCCCGGATAATCCGCCGAAGTTTCCATCGATCTGAAACGGTGGGTGAGCATCAAATAAGTTGGCATACGAGCCACCGCCGTTAGCGTAATTGGTTCCGGTTGCACCGGTTAAATGTAAAAGATCACGTATCATTTTGTATGCATGGTTGCCATCTAATAACCGTGCCCAAAGATTGATTTTCCAGGCCAGGCTCCAACCTGTACCTTCGTCACCTCTCAATTCCAATGTTTTCTTTGCGGCCATAGCCAGATCAGGTGTTTGTATAGGCGAGATTTCATTTCCAGGGGACAAACCAAATAGCTGCGATACATGCCGGTGATGAGGATCGGGATCTTCCCAATCTTTGTACCATTCCTGTAAATTTCCCTTTTTCCCAATATGCAGCGGGTAAAGCAATGCTCGCTTGGCAATAACTGTATCGCGAAATGCCTTATCTTCCCCTAATTGATTCGAAGCATTAATAACGTTAGTGAACAGGTCCCAAATGATCGACATATCCATCGTGGTCGCGATGGATACGCTGCCCTGTTTTTTATTGTCGTCAAAAAAACTATTTTCGGGAGATGTTGATGGAGCCGTGACCAAATAACCTTTATAAGGGACCAGCAAATCAATGCAAAATCGTGCTGCTTCTTTCATTAAGGGATAAGCAGTTTTACGGAGGTATTTTTTGTCCTGCGTAAACTGGTAATGCCACCATAAGTGTTGGCATAGCCATGGGGAACCCATGGCCCAGTCAGCTGTTCTGGGGTCACTGTTCCCTAAATCTCCAACAGGGTTTGACAAGCCCCATATGTCTGTATTATGATGAACTGCCCAACCTCTTGCATGGTAAAATTCCTCAGCTGTAGCCTTACCAGTAACAGCCACGGTTTTAATAAAATCTATAAATGGTAAGTGCATTTCAGATAAATTTGACACCTCAGCAGGCCAATAATTCATTTGCACATTAATATTTGTTGTGTAATTTGAGCTCCATGGTGGCCTTATCTCTTTGTTCCATATCCCCTGCAAATTTGCAGGAACACCCCCAGGACGAGAGCAGGAAATCAATAAATACCTGCCATATTGAAAATATAACGTTTCCAAAGCCGGGTCTTTAGCGCCCTCTGTGTATTTAAGCAGGCGTTCGTCGGTAGGAAGTGGTTTTTTTGTACAATTTGCCGGAGCAGCCAGGTCAAAATTCACCCGATTAAAATAATAGTGATAATCGGTGCAATGCCGGTTCAGCAATATCGGCCAGCTTTTTAATAAAGCTTTACTCAAGTAGTCTTTTGCTATTTTATCTTCATCTTTTCCTTGGGTAACGGGGCTTTTATCAAATCCGTTAAAACTGGTTGCGGCCGAAAGAAAAACAGTAACCTCGTTAGCACCCCGGACGGTGATTCCGCTGGTATCAGTGTGAACATACCCACCCCTGTTAATTGCTTTCACTAACAGCTCAAATCGCATTCCCCGTTTTCCTGTACTATCATTGTAAGTTACCGGATTGGCAGATGGCATGTAACTCGGTTCAACATGCGATGGTGCTCTTCCATTCATTGCGATCTCATTACCCGAAATTACCTGATTTTCGTGTTTTATTAAGCTATTTATATTTAGCTTAAAGTTTAATTGCCCGGTTTTGCTAGCTGTGAAATGAATAACTATAACCTGATCGGGGGCCGAACTGATAACTTGTCTTTTAAATGTGATACCCGCAACAGTAAAACGTGTAGTAGATATCGCATTTCTTATGTCAAGGTCACGGTAATAATTGGTTGAGGCGGTATCCTGAAAACTTTGGCTAATGATAAGGTCTCCCAATGGAAGGTACGATTCACTATAATAACCCTGCATTTTTTTTGTATAGTTTAAAGCCGCCGAATAATCTTCATTTTTGAATAGTGCTTCGCGGGCTAATAATAAATTAGCGTATGCATTTGGATTTACATTAGTGCGAACAGGTCCTCCTGTCCATAGCGTACTTTCATTCAATTCGATCAGTTCCTGCTTAATACCGCCAAAAACCATAGCCCCCAAACGGCCATTTCCTACTGGTAAGGCCTCTGTCCATGCTTTAGCAGGTATTTTGTACCATAGCTTCAGTTTATTTTGGCTATAGCAAGTCACCATCCCCGGCAGGAACAGTAAGAGCACAAGTTTTTTAATTTTGAGGAAAGGGGATCTTTTAGTCATAATAGATAGCTGCAACATTTAACGTAATAATTTAGAACTTGGCGATAAGTGCTGCCATAGTGCACTAAAACACTGTCCCCATAAAAATTAACTGATCTTTTGGCCATTTTAATATTTTTTAAAACTCTTCGATAACCTGTTTTCCGTTTACCCAATCGATCATATTCATCACCAGGTAATTCCAGTTCTGAAAGCCTTTATTGAGGATCGGTGCACCGGTATCCGGTTCATAATATTCGTGCAGGGCGCCGTTTTTTTCATAGTCCTTGCCAAACAGCATGATCGTTTTGTAGGCCATTTCCCAGGCTTCGGTTTTAAAACCATAATTTAACAAACCACGATAGATCATGTAATTGGATATCCCCCAGATTGGCCCCAACCAGTTAGATGGGTTACCACTGGCACGGACACTGTACATCTTTTCCAGCCTGGATAAGCTGCGTATGCCATATTGAGCGTTAAATGTTTTTTTATCTGCATAATTTTCAGCCACCATTCTTTTTGCCTGCTCAGGGGTGGCAATACCGGCCCACATAGCCATAAAGCCAGACCATACGCCTAGACGCTGTATCAGGCAGCTATAGCTGCGTGGAAAACCGCTGTGTAAAATAAATTTATTTCCGAATATCACAGCGGGCTCTTCTGTAATAGGTCTTAAATTCAGGTCTACAGAATAATAAAACCCATCCTTTTCATCCCAACAATTTTTGCGGACAGCGGATTTCAGGTCTTCGGCATCTTTATTGTATTCGGTAGCTATTTCCTTCAGGTTTAAACAATTGGCTAAATAAACCATCGCTTTCAATTCTTTGTACATTAAACAATTCAGGTATATGGATGCTGAACTACCGGCCGGCCGAAAAAATGTAGATGGGTCATTGTCCACGCCAATGGCAAGGTCATCCTGCCAGTAGTACAGACCCGTAGTCCGGTCTCGGTGATGGAATTCATAATTATTGATAAACCCCTGCATTATACTGAACTTTTCCTTAAGCCAATCCGCATTACCATGATTCAGCCTGGTTAAAAATGCGGCATGCTGTGCAATAACAGGTTTGTGCATATTCGTCTTGTAGATATTAGCAGGCCTTAGTTTATCAGGGTCTGCATTAGCGGTAATCTGAATAGGCATATAACCATCCGAACTAGTGTATTCCAAAAAATTAAGCACACAGCCTTGTTCATAGGGCAAGGCCTCGCTCTTATCCTTTTCTGTACCCTGGTCCTCCAGGATCTGCCGTAATGCGACATTAGTGAGCCAGGAATCCCAGTCCCACAAGGCATCGGAATAAGAAACGCTGCCTGGTACGATGAAAGGATAATGCAAAAGCCCCACCGGCTTTCTGAACATCCCTTTATAATCCGCATAAATGTGTTGCTTGATAATAGAAATATTGACTTTAATGCTGTCTGGTATCTGCGCAAATAAAGCATTGTGCGACAGAATAAATATAGTTACTAAGTATATTTTTTTCATGGTTTGGATGTAGTTCACTGTTCTGTTGAGTATTTATTTTAACAACAAATCTTGCTAAGCAACCTGCGCCAAAAACTGCTGAGTAGGTTGATAATGGTAATATAAAGATATTGCCTATAAGACGCGCTGCATAGGTGATCATTTTTGTGTAATAAAACCTGCCGGAGAATGATCATCCGGCAGGATATAAGATACTGTTAATAACCCGGATTTTGAGCTAAATTCGGATTTAAGGTAATTTGACTTGATGGAATTGGAAACAGCTTTATTGTTGGAACAATATTGGCAAATGCACCGCTTGGCGGGATGTAGGTGTTTTTATAATTTTGCATTACTTGCGTGTATTCGTTCCAACGGATTAGGTCGAACCATCGCTCTCCTTCAAAGCAAAGTTCTACACGGCGTTCGTGCTGAATAGCCGTACGCGCGTCGGTCTGGTTAAGTCCGAGGTCAGGTGCAAGCCCGGCCCTATTTCTTACCAAATTAAGTGCATTGAGTGCATTACCAGTATTGCCGTCTTCGTTTGCAGCCTCGGCATACATCAGTAACACGTCGCCCCAGCGTATGACCGGCCAATCATTATCCCCTTCATTTCCTGCCGGTACCCCCTGATAGACAAATTTTTTGGCATAATAATAGATATATGTGCCCGAATTAAATATGCCGATGGATATATCCCTGCGCAGGTCGCCCGGCTCAAAAGTATTATATAAGTCCGGAGTGCCGAGATTGAAACTTCCTCCGCTCACACCGGTGATCGTAGTACCAGCGGCCTGCGGCACAAAGCTCGCAGCGAAGGAGTTCCCTTCACCATATCCGCCCGTGAGGTATTGGATTGAAAATACAATTTCGGTATTATTATCGTGTCCGACACCAAATGCCTGGCCGTAGGGGATAAGTGGAGTTGGTGCCAATGGGGTGATTCCTGCCAGTAAGCTTTCTGCCTGTGGAAACTTGTCTTCAAACAGGTAAACTTTTCCAAGTAAAGCTTTGGCGGCAACCGAAGTGGCCTCGCCGATATTACTACCGGTATAAGATGCCGGTAGTTTTGATGCGGCATCCATCAGGTCAGCTTCTATCTGCACGTAAACAGCACTTGCCGCCGCCCTGTTATAACTATTAGCCTGGCTTTCGGAGGTAATTTCTGTTAGCACTAAAGGCACCCCGCCAAACATACGAACAAGATTAAAATACATCAGCGCTCTGACGAATTCGGCCTGACCGGTAAAACTATCCTTGTCGGTTTGTGCCATAGGCACAGGGCCTATATGGTCGAGCAACAAGTTGCAATAGGAAATAGTGCTATAAAAACGAGACCAGGCACTCTGGATATTAGTCGAAGCGGGTGTCCAGGTAAACTTGTCTTCCTCGCCCCATTGTGACTCACTTTCACCGGAAGTTTGTGTATTGTCTGATGGCAGTTCCGAAAATGCCCATTGGGAATTATAAATGGGGCGCAAACTGCTGTAAATGCCGTTTAAGGCGCTTTTAATGTCTACTTCGGTGGCATAAGAGCTTGAAACAGGCACTACGCCCTGAGGGGTGAGGTTAACAAACGATTTTTTACAGGATGAAGCTGAAAAAAGCAATGCCATGAATGTCAGCAGCCCCGTTTTAAGTTTAATATTTTTCATGTTGAATCTGATTAATTGTTAAAATCCGACGTTTACTCCGAAAATGAATGTCCGTGCGATTGGATAAGTCCCCTGGTCTACACCAGGTGTGGTTGGGTCTGCGCCATTCACACTGGTTTCGGGGTTGTAGCCGCTGTATTTGGTGATCAGGAAGGGATTTTGGGCCGTGGCGTAAAGCCGAAGCGTTTTAAGCGATATTTTTTTCGCAAACGCATCGCTAAAACGGTAGCCTAAAGTAATATTCCGTACCCGCAAATAAGAACCATTTTCTACATCCACATTGGTAAGTGCATTTGCGGTGCTAATACTGCTGCTGTTACCAGGCAGTGGAAACTCTACGTTACGATTAGGTTGGGCAGGGTCAAAATAGTTTTGATAGTATTTGGTAGTTGTATTCAGGTTACCGTTGCCGCCGTAAAGCTGTCTTAAATTACCATTTATTGTATTTACACCCTGGACACCCTGTATCAGAATACTTAAATCAAAACTCTTATATTGAAAACTATTGGTCAGGCCATAGGTGAAATCAGGCAGGCCATGCCCTAATGGCGTAATATCGTTAGCATCGATCTTTCCATCACCGTTCTGGTCCTTGATTATCCAGTCGCCTATGTGATTGCCTCCTGTAACCTGCGCGTGATCTGCCAAATCGGTTGCGTTTTTAAATACGCCCTCTACGGTATAGCCGTACATAACCCCAAGGGGTTGTCCAACTTTAACCTGGTAAGCATTGTTCCAGCCGAAAACAGCAGGCACAGCGGGCAAAGAAGATGGCCCACCCAGACTAAGTACTTTAGTGCGGTAGGTGGACAGGTTAGCATTCACTGTCCAATGCACCGCACCGATTGAAAAATTGGTATTTGCTCCAAAGTCTAAGCCCTTGTTTTGCAAGCTGCCTAAATTTGCCTGGTAAGAGGTTGCGTAGCCAACAATTAACGGCAATGCCTTGTTAAGCAGCATGCCGTCAGTGGTACGGTCGAAATAATCAGCGGTAAAATAAATTCTATTATCAAGCAGGCCCAAATCGATACCCAAATCCGTTTCTGTATTCTTTTCCCAGGTCAGGTCCGGGTTGGCAAACCCGGTTTGCTGTGTGCCAAAAAGTCGCGTACTCCCTGAAGCATAATTGTGGTTAAACGCAATGGAATTAAGATAGGTAAAGCTTCCAATATCGGCATTCCCGGTTTTACCAAAGCTTCCGCGAAGTTTAAGCTCACTGATGTCCAAGTCCTTTAAGATGGGTTTAGCGAACTGCTCCTCACTCAGGCGCCAACCAGCCGAAAAAGACGGAAAAACAGCGTAGCGGTTATTGGGGCCAAACCGCGACGACCCATCCTCTCTTACGGCAGCCGTAAACAAATATCTCTTTTTGAAATCGTAAGTAAGCCTGGCCGCATATGATACAAAATCACTGGCATCGAAGGTTTCGGTACCCAGCGTATTGGGCGAAGCTAAGGGACTTTGTACAGCAGTGGTCACAAATGTTCCGGGCACGCCTGCTGTATAATTGGTCTGCGAATTATACTTCTGTGCAGAAAATAAGCCCAGGAGATTAAAATGATGGTCGCCGATGGTGCGGTCGTACGTTGCGGTGTTTTCCCAAACCCAGTCAAAACTATTACGCGCATTATCAGAAGCATAAATACCGGCAAGAGAAGGATTTGAGAATGAGGCGTTTGGTGCTTGTGCAGAAGCCATAGTAGCAGGTATATAAGCATGTACCAATTCGTTTTCGAGGGTGCCACCCAAATAGGTTTTCAGCGTTAAACCGTCGACAGGGGTATAGGTTAAAAAGGCATTGCTGATTGTCCGAAAAGCCCGGTCACGGTTGATGGCCTGACTGACGATATTCAATGGGTTCAGGTAACTGGTCGGAAAGTAAAAGGCCGTAGAATTAGGCAGCGTATATTGCAAATTCGCGTCCGTAACCTCAGCAAAATCGCCATTGGCCCGGTAAACCGGCACCACAGGGGGCATGGTCAAAGCCTGATTTAACGGGCTGTAGAGCGTGTAATTCCCTATAAGGCCTGGTACACCCACCAACTGATCAGCACCGTTGGACCCATTGAACTGCCCGGAAGCAGGTTCACGATATTGCTCCGAGTACGATGGTGATACAGAGAAACCTAATTTTACATTTTTAACAATATCGGCATCTAAATTCATCCTGATCGTAGTGCGGTTATAGGACGTACCGATCATTACGCCTTCCTGGTTGAAATAGCCGGCAGAAGCATTGAACCTGACTTTTTCATTTCCGCCTGAAGCGTTGAACTCCACGTCTGTTATCGGCGCCGTTCTAAAGAGTTGTTCCTGCCAGTTCACATCGGGTAAACTACCAGGGCTGGCATCAAAATTAGTAGGATAGGTTTGATTCCTGATCCGGGCGACATCTTTCGCATAAGAAATGAACTGGTCACGGTCAAGTACAGAAATCAGACCGGTTACTTTCTGAAGACCGGTATAAGTAGAAAATGAAAACACCGTTTTTCCGGTCTTTCCGCGCTTGGTCGTTACAATGATGACGCCATTGGCCGCTCTTGAGCCGTAAATCGAAGCAGCAGCAGCATCTTTTAATATATCAATGGATGCAATATCCCCCGGATTGATCAGTGTGAAATCAGCGGAAGACTCGAGTGGATAACCATCTACTACATATAAGGGATCGGTGGAAGAACTTAATGAGGTAACACCACGGACGCGTACGGTAGGGGAAGCACCTGGTTTGGCCCCCTGGTCGCTCTGCACCTGCACCCCCGGAGCCAGGCCCGCCAATGCTTCCTGGGGCGTTCCTACTGGCTGATTACCAATATTTTTGCCATCCACGGTAGAAATGGCGGATGTAATGGTCGCCCTGGATTGCGTACCATAGCCGATCACAACTACTTCGCTCAATGATTTGGGTTCCTCCAGCATAGTAATATTGATTACAGTTTTGTCGCCGATCATCACTTCTTGTGAAATGAAACCGATAAAAGAAAACACAAGCACGCTGTTCCGGTCAATGGCCTTGATTGTAAAATTGCCGTTCGGATCGGTACCACCTCCTTGCGAGGTTCCTTTTAATTTCACCGACACGCCTGCTAAGGGCCGTCCTTGTTTATCAACCACCCTTCCGGATATATCGATCAGTGCGACCGTCTTTTTGATATCCGTGCGCCTCTTGATCACGATGGTATTCTGACTGATGGTATAGGCGATTGGTTGATCCGCCATACATTTGTCCAATACCTCATTTAAGGGGGCATTGTTAAAAGTAAGGTTGATAGGATGGGTTTTTTTTAAAAGATTATCGTTGTATAAGAAATTATATCCTGTTTGAATAGTAATTTCGTCAAATACTTTTTCTAAGGGGGCATTGCTGAGCTTTAAATTGATTTTTTGGCCATAAGTACTGGCATGAACATGTAATAAGACTGCTATTAAAAAGAAAAGCGTTAATTTCATTACCAAAAAGATTTTTGAAATGCAGGTCTTATGCATGCTTCCTAACGGAGCATTAATTTTCATATCTTTGAATGTTTTAGGTGAATAATTTATATTGGTTGCAAGCTGATAGTGAATTTGATGCCTCGGACACGAACCGGGGGCGTCTCAATCGCTCCTGGTTTTTTCTTTTTTGGTCACCAAACTTTAAGTATAATTCTAAGGCATAACGGAGACCCTCCTTTCTTCAATTTTAAAGTGGACGTCCTCTGTTAATTCCAATAAGTTCAATACGTCGGAAATATTTTTAAAACGGGATATCCTCCCTGAGAAAACCTGGTTGGTAAAATCACCTTCATAGGCAATATCCACATCATACCATCGGGAAACGTCCCTCATGATGCTTTGGATATTTTCTCCTTTAAAAATGAATATGCCTTTTTGCCAGCCCATTACAGCATCTATATTCGCTTGTTGTACATTGATCTCACCGGACGTATTATTGACCAAAGCCTGTTGCCCTGGCACCAGGAATACAAGGGTCGCATTTTTGCTGACCTTAACAGATCCCTCCAAAAGAGTAGTTTTCATTTCTTTCTCGTCATCATAAGCTTTAATGTCAAAATGAGTTCCTAATACCTCTACTACAGTACCATTAACATTCACTTTGAAAGGTATGTGTTTATTTTTTGCAACCTCGAAGTAAACCTCACCGGTCATCTGCACATGTCTTTCGTTACCAGTAAATGCTGTAGGAAAATGCAGGGAAGATGCAGCATTAAGCCAGGCTTTAGTGCCGTCGGGCAAAATGATTTCATATTGACCACCACGGGGTGTTTTGATACTGTTCATTTGTGCAGGTGCGGATGAGGCTAAGTTCTGGTGATATGCGATCTGTCCTTTGGACGTTTTACTAATTTTCGTTTCGCCCTGGCTGGTCAATAATCCGTTTTTGGCACTGTCTAATATGATCCTGGAACCATTGGCCAAAGTCAACACGGCTTTGTTCCCGCCAGGCAGCACATCATTTTTATAGGGCTTGACCAGACGGTTTGCTAACTGCCGACCGGTGATGGTTGAATAATGTCCGCGTAGATACAAGCCTATGGAAACGATTAATAAAACAGATGCAGCAACAGCGGCCCAGCGGCGCAAATTAAGGGCCTTTGTGTTTTGTTTGGAAGGTTCGGAATGTGGTGAATGAGTGAGAATATGATTCCATATCCTTTCTTTTCTTTCCGGGCCCAAGGTTTCATTTCCAGTTGCCGAAATGATATTTTTGATATTTTTAGCTAATTGCTTCTGTTCATATGAAGCGGATGAGTCGTCTTTCAAATGATCAGTAGAACTTAAAATATCTTCTGCTTTTATTTTTTTGCCTTCATCCATAATAACGCCCTTTTATATACAGAGTAAAAAAAAAGTAGAATATAGACGAAGTATTAAAAAAAAATCAAATTATTATGTGCAGCAGCATAAGGAGGTTTTTTGCCGGGGAATTTTCTAACCTTTTCCGCAATTGTTTAACGGCGCGGAATAGCATTGTACGGCAGGAAGAAACAGATATTTTCATCAATGCTGCAATTTCCTCATATTCCAGTTCGGCGTTAAATCTGAGGTAAAGTACCTCTTTTTGCCTGGAGGGTAACAGGTTCATTTCCTGGATCAGCGGTTTGAGGCATTCGGTGGTTTCTTCAGCCCGTATCAGCGACTCTTCTGCACTGAAGCATAAGTTAAAAGTCCCTGAACTTTGATAATCATATGATGAGCTTTCCTGCTCAATTACCTTAATGTTTTTTTGGCAGCGGTTTATCCGGTGTTTTAGCACACTAAACAGATAAAACTTAATATTAACATCCGGAGAGAGTCTAGCCCTGTATTGGCAAAGGTCGATGAACATGTCCTGTATGCAATCCTGAATAAGATCCTCATCATCAAGGTGCCTTTTACCGTATGCATACAAAACATCAATGTACCCCGAATAGATAGACGCAAATGCATCATCATCACCGTGGATAAAGCATTTCCACAAAGAATAATCTTCATGTAAACTTTTTTTCATCTCTTAATCAGGTTAAAAGTAGATAAAGCTTAAAGTGCTCTATAACTGGTTATAGAAGTAAAAGTAACATTTATTTTACAATACCAAATAGCATTTAGATTTACAAGAACGACTTTACAACATGCGGGAGTTCTTTCATTAAAGGACACCTACCAGAAGCAAGTAATAAAAACTTTTTTCGATCCCTTATTGGAGAAATGATAGTCATGATTGGTCTTAAAGTCAATGGAATAGCGGAACAAACTCCCTTAATGATTCGATTTTCTGAAAGTTAGGACTGCCACGGGTAGTGAATGGTGGCAACTTTTTTCAGTGAAGGGAAAAGAAGAAAAATGTCCCAGGGATAATGCTGCGTTTTGAAAATGTAGGCTGAAGTTTGTCATATTATGACAGCAAAATTTTACCCTCTTATCCCTTCCAGCCTGCACCTTATGGCCAACCCCAATAATTGCTCCGCAGGATGCCGCGCCACCCCCCAATGCGGCCTTGTGCCTAAGCCCGGTTCGTCATTTCTCTTCGCTGCATTCCTCACCCGGTTTCCTCGCCGGGTGCAAGCGTAGGCCTGCCGTATGCCCGCCCGCTGCCCGAATTTCACAGTACGCTCCGCTTAACCCGGAAATGCTGTCCGCCCATCCGGAAGTCCTGCCCTTGCCTTTCCCCACATATAATCTTTTAATAAATGGTGTTTCAGCTATAGCTTTAAAAAAAAAGCTTTCAGGGGAAAGGGGTGAAGGAGGGAAAAATTAACAAATTCTTTAACTCTTTAAACCCATTTAAAATGGAATTCCACAATGAAAATGGCACAGCTACCAAGAACGGCGCAGCCACAGAAGTAAAAAGCAATGCGGTCCAAACCGCCGTAGCAAAAGCAAACGCCGCTCAAAAAGCGGCTAATCGCAACAGCAAGAACGAAGCAAATTATTTGAGTCTGACATGCAACTTAAAGACACAATTGGGTATGCCAATGCGCAGAAGAACGGTAACCTGGCCGAGCGGGTGCAGATGGAAATACGGCAATCAGGAAGAAGAAGTCATGCACTCAGGCGCCGGCCTTGCAGAAGATCAGCCAGACGTAGAATTAGCACGAGGTATTCATTTATCTCCCGACACCATAGACCAGTCCTTTGACAACTAAATTAGCCCTACCCATATAAACATCAAAAAAGATGTGGAGGATGAGGCTGTACATGGAAGAAATCGCCATAGGAAAAAACAAGCAAGGACCAATACACGATGGCAAACCAATAATTTAAGCTCAGTCTTTTTTTATTTCTTATCCAAACTATCGAGGTATTGACGAGTTGAGATTTCTTGTCAATATGGGTATTTTATCTAAAAGAATTAAAGAGAATGATTATATGCCCAAACTTGATTGGGGAAATTTAGGGCTGAATCAAGTCGCTTTGACTAATACAAATGCAACAGAGAAATCGATTTTTAATAAAGCGGTCATAAAAACCAACATTAAACCAATTACCCTCTCCCAAAAAAATCGATTACTATTATCAGAAAATATTGATTTCCTAACAAATGCCGAGGGTTTATGGTATGTTTTTAAAATGAAAACATGGTCGAGGTAATTGATGAAAAAAATGAGTCCGGATCTAATTGGATTAAAATTTTAAGGTACGCCAAAAAACACAATTGTGACATTAAAAAATCAATTTTAGATTTAGATAAATCTGAAGAAGATATGAAAGATCGCGATATCAAAATCATTAAAATCAAAAGTAATTTATCGAAACTAGCCAATTGACTTCAACTATCTAAAAATGATTGTAAATAAGCTATTAAAAAGTGATAAGATAGAGTTCAGCTTGTTAGATTTTGGCTTGAGAACCCCTACAATAAATAGTTTGAAAATTGTTGAAGATGTATTAGAATATGCTCAATTGGCTGATCCCATATTCCTTAATGTCGCCATTTTGAACGATACTCAGCGAACAGAATGAAATTCCAAAATATTTTTTTAGGTCAGCAATTACTGTTGCCTCCGCGTGACCGATATATGCCACGGTTAGAGTACATGATTTTGTTAAAAATAGGATAATTTCATTTATACGCACTCTATGTCCCGCTCCGCCTATCCAAAATTCAACATCAGTTATAATGAGAACGTCCTTCATAATAGTAATAATACTTATTTTTTAATTTAAATACGTTCAATTAAATGAATAATGAGGCAAGTAGATTCAAATTCACGCAACTCACAATGGGGAGAGATATTTTAAATTGTTTACAGCGGGGCCTAAACTATTGCATTTTCAATGCCGATATCTCATCTACTTCTAATTGCCTAGTTTGACGTTTATCCTTATAATATCCTGTCAAATAAATATTTTGAAAAATACTTAAAAATCGTTACATTTATATCATAGCAATTGCAGCTAAAACGTATTCAAGCACAGTGAGCTATTCGTGGAGTCCGGAAAGCTGACGCTTGTAAGGTGCTAAAAATATGACAGTTAGCCAATAGGTTCAATTCCCCTACGCACCGGTATAGCAAGGTGATTTCGGCACTAAACATAGGAGATTCTGATGAATGTTCATATAAGCTAAAATATTATTTTTGCACGCTTATATAGCAATTAACAATATCTATAAGCTTAAAATCTAAAAGCCATGGAAAAGTTCCAGGGATTAAAACGATTGATCACAGACACCGAAAAAGAAGCGGAAGCTTTTTTTCCAAAGGCAATAAGGTAGCCGGTACCCGTTTAAGGAATGCGTTGCAGCAGGCTAAAGTATAAGCTACCGACATACGTAAAGAGGTAACAAAACAGAAAAATACAAAATAATTCACAGTTTAATAACAAAGCCTTGTCAACACCGTAGGCAAGGCCTTGTTATTAAAAGACGGGAATGAGATGACTGACCTTATATCACCATTTTGGAGTAGGTGGAGGCCATTTCACATGGTTATTTCTCCAGTAAAATAAGCCGTCCCTTATAAATAATATCATCCGCAATTTATGTTAATAATTGCTGTTGTATGGCTATCTTAATCAATTCAGCTGCATTGTTTACTTCAAATTTTTGTATTAGATTTCTGCGGTGGGTTTCTACGGTAAAAGGGCTTATAAAAAGCTCTTCGGCCATTATAGCCGTTGTTTTGCCTTCAGCAATGAGTTGTAATATTTGCTTTTCTCTTTTCGTCAATTGAGGCCTTCCTTTGAGGTCGTTCAGTGAAGGGCGCATAATAATGTCTTCTACTTCTTTGCTAAAGGCAACTTCACCGTTTAAGGCTTTGTTAATACATGATATTAACTCCTCTATAGACGCATTCTTTAGAAGATAGCCTCCGGCACCGTTCTGTAAAATTTGCATGATTAGGCTTCGTTCAGTATGATTGCTTAGCGCTAATACGCAAGTACGGGGAGAAATTATCTTTATTTCCCTGCACAACTCCACCCCATTCATATCAGGAAGCATAATGTCTAATAAAACTACATCTACCTGATGCTCCCGTAAAAAGGGAATAATAGCAGATCCATTGGTAAAGCTGCCGGTAATCTCAATCCGCGTTTCATCTGCCAGTAATGTTTTTAAACCCTGGATAACAATGGGATGGTCATCTACTATTACGAGTGTTACCTTACTTTGGTCATGCAACATTTAGTTCGATGTTTATGGTGGTACCTTCGTTAATTACTGATGTAATATCCAGCTTTCCATTTAAATAATCTACCCGATTTTTAATATTGTTCAATCCCATTCCCGTCATTTTGTTTGATGTTCCTGTATCGAACCCAACCCCATTATCTTCCGCTGTTATAAAAAAAACAGTATTATTCTGGCTGCACTGCAATACAATACTAGTGGCCTGAGCATGGCGAATAGCATTAGCCATAATTTCCTGTATAATCCGGTAAATGGCTATTTGAGCCGATATCGATAGGTTTTTTTCAATGCCAAACGTCTGAAAATCTATATGAATATCTTTAGTCATCAATGATTCGCATAAATCTTTAAGGGCGGTTTCTAACCCAAACTGAAGTAAGGTTTCGGGCATCATGTTACGTGCAATATGCCTGAGTTCACTTACTGAATGATCAAGCTGGCCAATTATCTGATGCAATTCCGCATCCTGCTTTTTAGCATCATGACTGGCCATCCAACCCGACAAGTTTATTTTCACTCCTGCCAACATACCCCCTAATCCATCATGTAAATCCCGGGCCATTCTGGTTCGTTCTTTTTCTTCCCCTGTCAGGATGGCTTTGGTAACAGTAAGTTTTTGCTGTTGTTCCAGGTCCTTTAACTGTTGGTGATGGTTGATCTCTTTCTGCATAAACAACTTTTTATTACTGCGGTAATAAAATATTGAAGCAGCAGCAACAATTAATAGACAGATACTTGCCGTACCTAAAAGCAAGATATTTAGCCGACTATTTTTAGCTGAAAGCGTGGCCTTTTGTTTCTCTGTTTCAAGAATGGCTATTTTTTTTTGATTTTCTGCATTTCGGTATTTTATCTCCATGGCATTAATATCGTCTTTAAACTTGCTTTGTGATACACTATCACTTAATTCACTATAGCGCTTCAGCCAGTCAAATGCTCCTATCATGTCTTTCATCCCCTGATCTGCCACGGCCATCCCGTAGTATAACTGAAGCCTGTTGGTGGCCATCTTCATCATTTCCCTTTGCTTCATCAGGTATATCAGTACAATTTTTGCCGCAGCATAACTTTTGTCATTATATAAAGCATAAAATCTTTGTAACTGCAGACGCTGTTCTTCATAACGCAGGCCAAGTTTTTTGGCAAGAGCCACTCCTTTGTCCAGGCTTTCCAACGCTTTTTTAAATTGGGAGCTCACGGTAAAAAACATACCCTCTGCCGCGTAATGGTTCAGTAAATATACTGAGTTAGGATACTCGGTAAGTAAACGCGATGCACTATCCAAAGCAGCTCTGGCTTTGGGGCTTTTACCTGATAAAATATAATTTTCGGCAATGGTATGATAGGCTGATATTAACTCGCCCGAAGATGCCTGTGTACTTTTTAAAATCTGTATACCCTTTAAACAATAGACTTCGGCCTTATCGAATTGACCGGCATTTTTAAAAACAATACCTAAGGCCAAATAGGCTTTGCCAACATATACATTATTATTGGCTTTTAGCGCTAGTGGAATAACCTTGTTTAATAAAATGTTGGCAAATGCCTTATAATCATCTTTTCTCTGCCTTACTGTTCCATATTCATACCATACTTTAGCTTTGAAAAGATAAGCATCGTTTGTTTGAAAACTGTTTAACAGCGTATCTGCTTTCATATAAATCTTTTCGCTTTTATCCCAATTGGTTTGAACGAGCAGCCGGGCATTATAGTAATAATAGAGGGCCCGTAAATAGCTGTTTTTTTCACTGAATTGCCTGCCTTTATTGAGGTATTTCCATGCTTTGATACTGTCTTTTGCTGCCCAGAATTCTGATAAAGCAAAATTGGTTCTCGCCCTTATGCTGTCGGAGTTTGTCTGTCGCAAAACAGTCTCAAGACTATCTGTAAATCCATGTTCATTTACAGACTTCTGCCCCTTACACCATAACGAACAGTTTATCAGAAAAAAAAATATAAAATAGAAACGAGCCATACTTCACAAGTATATGGAACTATTCCAGATACGCGGTCCCCACTGCTAAAAATACCTGAAAACCATTAGAAATAAACAGTAGTTAAGTGCGATTGTTTGCGCTTTTTTGGTTCAGTTACTTTGTGAAATCAATGTTGACGACTAAATAAACACTATGAAAACAATTACCTTAAAAAGCATTACGCTAAGCATTTTTACATTATTTATGGCTGCAACCTTACTGGTATCGTGCAGCAAAAGTAGTGACAACAAACCATCGGGCAGCACCAGTCATAAAATTATCTATAAAGCCACGGCGACAAATGGAGCAGTCATTGATGGAGTTAGTTATACTGACGCCCAGGGTGACCAAACGAGCCTAAATGGGCTTAATGCCACTACCTATACAAGTCCCGAAATAACTGTCCCCGCATCACAGGAAAGTGTAATTTTTGCAGCTGAGGGTGCAGGAACTGGTGCCTCATCAACGATAACGGTGAATATATATGTTGACGGGGTAATTAAGAAAACCAATACAGGGTCGGGACTTGGGATTTCAATACCGACGAGCTATACTTTTTAAAGAAATTTTAAACTTAAATCTACAAACAAAGTGAAAAAACAATTATTCCTGATCGCATTATTTATTCTTACCACATTCGCAGGGATGGCCCAAACCAAATCTTCGTTTAACGATGGCGATAACCTCCTTAACATTGGTGTTGGTATAGGCAGTCCTTTTTTCGGCTCTGGTTATAAGGCATCACTGCCAATTAATCCATCAATAAGTTATGAAAAAGGAATAACAGATGCAATCAGTATCGGTGGTCAGCTATCGTATGCAAGTTCAAAGTTTGATGATGGCTTTAATGATGCTTACAGCTTTAAAGAGCATGCTATTTATATAGGTGCCAGGGGCTCCTATCATTTTAATCAGGCACTTAACATTGACCCTAAATTTGACCTTTATGGTGGGGCTAGCCTTGGCTATGTTGCAATAAGTGTAAGTGATAATGTGGGCTCTTTGGGCAGTACTGCAAGTGGCCTTGGTTTTGGCCTTTTTGCCGGGGGCAAATATTACTTTAAACCCAGCACCGCCATCTATGCCGAATTAGGTTACCAAAGTCTTTCATTTCTAAACATTGGAGTAGCTTTTAAATTCTAAATGCCGTACATTAAAAGTCTATCAGTCAAAACTTGAATTTACCACTTGGTCTTGTCCGCTTTTTAGTTTACACTTGGTCTTGTAAAAAAGCCAGCATAAACATTTTGAAACCTCACTTAAAACAGGTATATTTATACTATAGCAATTGCAGCTAAAACGCACATACAAATGGTGAGTAATTCGGTGAGTAGAAAAGCAAAGCCATTCCAGATACTATTTAAACGCTGATTTTCGGACAATGTTCGAATCCCAGCGGGATCACTGGAAGATAAAAGTCTTCTAAAGTTTAGAGTCAAAAGGCGCATGAAAATGCGCCTTTTCTGTTTAAAATGTTTTTTTGACCACTCTACAAAAGACAAACAGATTATTTCAAGTCAATCTAATTAGAGGTTCTGAAAAAAAGAAAACAAATCTTAAAATAAGCGGGGTAATTATTGATCTTAACAGAGAGTTTCATTTACTCCAAACGCGTTATGAGCATCGTGTCCTGAGATGCCTTTAATTTCGGATCAGATTTGGTTGGCTCGTACATTCGCACCTGATCAACCCTTAAACATTCCCCATTAACAATATATTGACAACCCATATAGGTTAATATCGCTCATTAGTTGGCCAATAAAGTATCATTGCAAGATATAAAAATATACTTTCTTTACTTGCTCCATTTTAGAACCGATGGATTGTACAATCTAACATTACAGAGACTAGTAATAAAAGCTAATTGATAATTACTCAATGGAAAATTCCACAAAAAAATATTTAAGAATTCATGAGAGCGATAATGTCCTGGTGGCATTGCAGGATCTGGCAGAAGGGACAGTTATTAATTTCAATGGGCAGGTGTTTAATCTGGCCACCCCCGTTTTGGCCAAACACAAGTTCACAATGGAAACACTTTCTGTCGGGAGTGATATATATATGTATGGTGTGCTGGTAGGAAAAGCGAATGAAGTAATATCCCGCGGCAGCGCTATTACAGTTAACAATATACATCATGCGGCTGGCGAATTTAAACTTGGTCAGCGTAAAACAGATTGGCAAAAACCTGATGTTTCTAATTTTACAGATAAAACCTTTATGGGTTATCACCGCGCCGATGGGGCGGTTGGTACAGCTAATTACTGGATTGTTATTCCATTAGTTTTTTGTGAAAACAGGAATATTGAGGTTTTGAAAGAAGCGCTAACTGCTAAACTGGGCTTTAAAAAGCCGAAAAGTTATGAGGCCGAAGTGGATGGCTTGCTCAGCCTATACCAGGCAGGCAAGTCGGTAGAAGAAATCTTAAGTGCCGATCTCCAATCATCAGCAACAGAAACAGCTTCAAAAAAGGTATTTGCAAATATTGATGGCATTAAATTCCTGAACCATGATATGGGTTGTGGTGGTACACGTTCGGATTCGGATGCCTTATGCGGCCTGATTGCCGGCTATATTACCCATCCAAACGTGGCGGGTGCAACGGTACTTAGTTTAGGTTGTCAGCATGCACAGGCTGATATTTTAATGGATGAGATCAAAAAACGCGATCCCCTGTTCAACAAACCGTTAGTAGTATTAGAGCAACAAAAGTTAGGCACCGAGAAAAACCTGTTGCAAGCTGCTTTAAAACAAACATTTGCCGGTTTAATAGAGATCAATAAACATGAGCGTAAACCGGCCCCTCTATCAAAACTTTGTATAGGGTTGGAATGCGGAGGCTCTGATGGGTTTTCAGGTATTTCGGCTAATCCGGCTTTGGGTTATGTAGCAGATGTGGTAGTATCACTAGGCGGTAGCGTAATACTGGCGGAGTTTCCCGAACTATGCGGCGTTGAGCAGGAAATAAGCGACCGTTGCGCAGACGAAAGCATCGCTTTAAAATTTATGCACCTGATGAAAACCTATAATGCACGGGCCGAAGCCGATGGCTCGGGTTTTTATGCCAACCCTTCGCCCGGAAATATAAAGGATGGCTTAATTACTGACGCTATTAAATCAGCAGGTGCTGCAAAAAAAGGAGGCTCATCACCGGTAATAGATGTTCTTGACTATCCGCAAAAAGTAACCAAAAACGGACTTAATCTTTTATGTACCCCCGGCAGTGATGTGGAAAGCACCACCGCCGAAGTAGCATCAGGAGCCAATGTTGTATTATTTACTACAGGATTAGGTACACCAACCGGCAACCCGATATCACCAGTGATAAAATTATCAACCAACACAAAACTTTTTAACCGGATGCCTGATATTATTGATATTGATTGCGGTACCATAATAGACGGAAAGGAAAGCATACCACAAACAGGTGAGCGTATCCTGGATTTTATTATACAGGTTGCAAGCGGCGTTATACAGCCCAAAGCGGTACAGCTGGGCCAGGATGATTTTATCCCCTGGAAACGAGGTGTATCATTATAAATTAAGATATATTTTTAAGTTAAAAAAATCATGCTTGATTTGGTTATTGGGTGACGTTTATTGTTACCCAATAACCTGATAAAATAGATTTTAATGCAATCAATTGTAAGTATAATTGGCATTTTTTGATCTAATTTTAGCAAATAGTTGTAAATATTGTTTATTTTTTCGTAGGTTGGATTACCAATTGTAATTGCTATGAAACCCCAGTTATTAAAAGTAACCAATACTGCTGTTAGTTCATTTAGTATTAGAAGAGATACCGTGCCCTATATTAATAACCATTGGCATTATCATCCCGAGGTTGAACTTATTTACTTTAAAAAAGGCACGGGCACGCAATTCATCGGCGACTCCGTAAAACGTTTCCAGGCGGGAGACCTGGTGCTTGTTGGTTCATATTTGCCACATTATTGGCGATTTGATGATATATATTTCGAAAAAGAAGTAAACGCTACCGCCGATGTGAGCGTGATACATTTTAATGAGAACTTTTGGGGTAATGATTTTCTTAATCTGCCAGAAAATAAATTAATAAAAACAACCCTTGATAATGCTAAGCGCGGCATCCAAATTAGCGATGGAATGGCCGAAAATATTGAAACAGTATTAAACGATCTTCTTCAGGCAGAGGGGCCATATAAGATTATTCGTCTTATGGAAGCGCTGAGTCTTATCGGCGCCAGCAAACACATCAATCAATTATCGTCAATAGGGTTTAACTACCATTTTGAAGAATTAGATACGAACAGGATAAATGCCATTTATGAATATTCAATGTGTAATTTCAAATCGCAGATAAGATTGGAAGAGATTGCACGGGTGGCTAGTATTAGCCCAAATTCATTTTGCAGATTTTTTAAATCCCGTACAGGAAAAACCTACATTCAATTTTTAACAGAAATAAGAATTGGTAATGCCTGCAAATTACTTATCGAAGAAGATATTAATTTAAAACAAATATGCTATGAAAGCGGCTTCAACAATTTCTCCAGCTTTCATAAACACTTCAAACAAATAACTGGCAAAAGCCCGGCTCAGTACCAACGGGAATTTTTGATGCAGTCCAGGCATCATCTTCAATCGGCGTAATATTTATTTTACCAGTAATTACAGGCAATAACGTTATTGTTTATTGGTTCGCTATCGGGCATTATTCAGTAAAATCATAGTCCTTTTTACTGCCTATTTGCGATGCCCGAGGGCATCGCAAATAGGCGGCTGACGGTAGCAGAAAACTAACCTTTAGCTTCGTCAGTATTTTATTTTATAGAACCGGTATGCAAAAAGAAAGATAACCAGGTAGCAAATCACAGGCAGGTGCAGGATGATGCCTGCTTCGTATCACTTCCCTCCGGATGATGGCCGGTTTTTATCCGCAGTCTTGCTTAATAGCCATACAACCAGGTCATCAGCTCCTTTATCGTTGGTAAATCCGGCCGGCAAACGTCCGTTCACGTACTCGTTATACAACCATGGATCACCCACGGCCAGTACTACTCCTTTGCCATAAGCGGCACTTGCCATAATAATTGATTTGCCCGACCATAGCTCAGCTTTGGCTGATCCGCTTACGGTAATCGCGCAGGCATCCTTCATAAAAAGCTTGGTAGAAGTTTTAAATATGGGATGATTTACTGTTGGTATGGCGCCATCCTCAAA
>NZ_JACHBY010000015.1 GCF_014200495.1 Mucilaginibacter geliditolerans | reverse complement strand
GCTTTCACTCTTTTTCACTTATAGAACTTTACTAAAGATAGTTGATTATTGATCTTTTAGATTTAAAACAAACATAGGAGGAACGAAGCAATCCCAAACTATACAGAGCGGCTCTGCTAATCGGGGATTGCTTCGTTCCTCGCAATGACGCGTTTGAGAATAGCTTTTACCTTTATCCTTTCACCTTATTTAGCGCAAGTCTTGTGCGGCTGTTTGTGTGAGGATGACTTGTGATATAAATTTAAGAAGCACAAGTCAGCCATTTCTCTACTCCAACACACAAGACTTGCGCTAAAAGTGCGGGTATTTTAAATCCTGTCATTTCGACGAGGTACGAGGAGAAATCTTCTGCTGTATACTTGGCACGCGCAAAAGATTTCTCTCTATCGTTCGAAATGACAATGTGGCTATTTCTCCACCACAAACTCCTTCTTCAACTTCAAATCCTGTGATGATTCACCTATCATTACCTGGAACTTGCCGGGTTCAACGGTCCAGTTCATGTTTTTATCCAGGATGGCCAGGTCATCGGGGTGCAGGGTGAAATGAACGGTTTTCTTTTCGCCAGGATTTAGGGGTACACGCTCAAAGCCGCGCAGGTCGTACTCATAGGTGGTCACACTGCTTATCTCTTGTTTTAGGTATAATTCCACCACATCATCGCCTTTGCGCTGGCCGGTATTGGTTACATCAACGGTTACTTGTACATCGGCTTGCGAATGCCCACTTTCAGGGGATACCTGTAGATTGCTGTACTCAAAAGTAGTATAGCTCAAGCCGTATCCGAACGGATATAGCGCACCATTTACACTGGTATTTCCCCAACTGTTTTCGCCGCGTTGTGATGCCTGTGAGCCGGGTTTGAATGGGAAGTTAAATTCTATCTGCCCAACGGTTTTTGGGAAAGTGATGGATAGCTTACCCCCCGGGTTATTATCGCCAAATAAAGTTTCGGCTATTACCTTACCACTCTCAGCGCTGGGGAACCATGCTTCTAATATGGCAGGCACGTATTTGTTTTCCCAGTTTACGGTCAGTGGTTGGCCGTTTATCATCACCATTACTACTGGTTTGCCGGTTGCCTGCAAGGCTTGTATCAGTTTTAATTGCCTGCCAGGAAGGTTAAGACCCGTGCGTGAAAGGCTTTCGCCAACACGGTCAACATCTTCACCAACTGCGGCTATAATTACATCGGCATTTTTGGCTTGCTCAACAGCGGCGTTTATGTCTGCCTGCTCTTTGTCGGTAAGCGGTGTTTCAATGATCTCACTTTCGGGCCAGGTGGCATCAACAATATCGCAGCCTTTGGTGTATGTCACGGTGGCGCTTGTGCCTACGTAGTCTTTAATACCATCCAATACACTGGTAACATGGTTGTGCGATGGTCCGTACCTGCTGATGGCGTAATTGGTTTCGGCAGCCAGCGGACCTGTTACAAGTATGTTCTTAATTTTGCTTTTGTCAAGCGGTAATAAATTGTTTGCATTTTTTAGCAAAACCATGCTCTCGCGGTTCATTTGGATAGCCATTTCTTCGGCTGCTGCGGTGTGCACAATTTTATCGGCAGCTTTCGGGTCCTTTACATAAGGCTCATCAAATAAACCGAGTTTAAATTTCACCCTTAACACATCCGCTACGCGGGAATCGAGGGTTTTCATAGATACTTTGCCTTCTTTAACCAGTTCGCGCAGTGGAAAAATATAGGTTTGCGGCATGGTGAAGTTGGTGCGCACATTCAATCCGGCTTCAATAGCCTGGCGAACGGCTTCTTTAATATCACCTGCTACATGGTGCTTACTGTATAAAAATTCTACGGCTTCACTATCAGATACCACATAACCATCGAATCCAAATTTTTGTCTTAATAGCTCAGTCAGGAAATAATAACTGCCGGTTATAGGTTCGCCGTTCCAATCGTTATAACTGCTCATTACGCCCATGGCGTGTGCTTCCTGTATCACTCTTCTGAACGGATAAAGGTAGATCTGGTACATTTCCCTTGGCGCTACGTGCGGGTCGGTACGGTCGGCGCCATCACGGCCACCTTTGGGTACGCTATATACGGCAAAATGTTTTAAGGTTGATGCAACGCCTTCTTCCTGAACTCCTAAACACATTTGTTTGCCCATTTCGGCAATATGGTAAGGGTCCTCGCCATAACATTCAACCACACGGCCCCAGCGCTGGTCGCGGGCAGGGTCGAGTATAGGGGTGTATACATTGGTATAGCCTAATGCTTTTGCTTCGCGACCTACAGTTTGGCCTGCCTGGCGTACCAGTTGTTTATCAAACGTGCTGCCTATGCCTATTGGCGCGGGCAGGGGAGTAGCGCGATCGTGGTTTAAACCGTGGATACCCTCGTTGGTGAAATCAACCGGGATACCCATGCGGGTTTGCTCCACAAACCATTTTTGTATGGTGTTGATAGCCGCCGCATGTTTACTATAAGGGAAACTGTATTGTGTTGGCGCATCATCAGTATGCGAGGTAAGGTTATTCAGCTCTTCATCAATATTGGCAATACCATCTTTCCAAACCTCATTTTTCCAGGAGTCGGCAGGCATTTCCTCTTTTAGTACCCTTTTATAACCATATAAGGTAGCCAGCTGGCAGGTTTTTTCCTCAACGGTCATCTGGCTCAGCAGGTCGGCAATGCGCTTGTCAATGGGTTGTGATGAGTCTTCAAAAACATCCATTTTACCATTTTTATTGAAATCAACCCATCCTTTATGGTAGATGGACTTTTGCGCCATAGATGCCGGTATAAATGCGGCCTGTAGTACTACGGCCAGCAGTAATTTTCTCATAGGTTATATTCAGGTAATAAGTACAGTGAGCCAAAGTTAAAATATACAGGCATATTTATAACATCGGTATATCAAACAAATTTGTTACAATGCCGATCCGGATAAAAATGCACGATTTGTAGTGCTTATTTAGGGGGAGGTTTTATTGACCAATGCGCATTCCTCAGCTTCCAGCCTTTTGGGGTTTTAATGGCTACGCCTGTAAAGTAACCATCAAAAGGCGTGGTTTGCCCCCATGCAAAAGTAATATCCTCATGAAAATCGCTGCCAATAGCGGCAATGTTCTGTGACAATACATCAATCCGGGTATGGCTCCATTGCAGGTTTATTTTTTTGATGCTTTTAACCAGTGTATCCTGTATAAATGCTTTTGCCGATTGATAGTTATGCAATGCCAACTGACCCTCATTCGCCATAAAAAAATTGGGGTTATCCTGGAAATAATTAAGCCATGCAACCGGGCCTTTGGTAGAGAGGTCGTGAGCTATATTAACGGTGAGGGCAGTTACGCTGTCTTTTACAACCGCGCTATCAATATCAACATCGTTTAAATCCTGATGCTGGTTTTTGCAGGATGTGCATAAACAAGCTGCCAATAAAAAAGGCATTAAACATTTAATGCCTGAAATAATATACTTCTTCATTATTAACAATGTTTACACTAATGTATGTAAAATCATTAATAATGAAGAAGTTACTTATACTGTTATTCGGTTTTTAAGCTCTTGATAGGATTGTTCAGCGCAGCTTTTATGGCCTGGAAGCTTACCGTGAACAAGGCGATAAACACCGCTATCACACCGGCCAGGGCAAACATCCACCAGCTGAGGGATATACGGTAGGCAAAAGCCTGTAGCCACTTATTCATGGCGTACCATGCTATTGGGGTTGCTATTACAAAAGAGATAAGCACCAGCTGTAAAAAATCCTTAGATAATAACTGTACTATGCCGCTTACACTTGCGCCTAATACTTTGCGGATTCCTATTTCCTTGTTACGCTGCTCGGCGCTAAAGGCAGCTAAGCCAAATAAACCCAAGCAGGAGATGAGTATAGCCATTAAAGTAAATGAATTGATGATCTGCGACATGGTGATCTCGGCCTCATATTGCTTTTGTACCTCCTGGTCTAAAAACAAATATTCAAAAGGCGTTGAAGGCATATCCTTGTGCCATATAGCTTCAATTTTGCTCAGCAATTCTTTATAGTTTTTGCTGTTAACTGATACCACAAGATCATTAAAACTGCCGGGGTTGTTATCATAAACAAACATAAAGGCCTTTATGTCAGCATGCAGCGAGTTGTAGTTGAAATCCTTCATCACGCCGGCTACCTCAACAAAGGTTAACGGGTTATTGCCATATTGTGTGTACAATCGTGTTCCGGGAGCTTTATCCAGAGTTAGGCCAAGCCTTTTTGCCAGGGTTTCGTTTATCAAAACCTTTCCGGTATCGTTCAGCCTGAAATTGCGGCCGCTTATTAGTTTTATGCCATTTGCTTTAAGTACGTTTTCATCGGTGATAATATTTTGAGCGTCAATAGCAGTGGTCATATTGCCGCCGGCAGGATAAACACCATGGTCATGCGGTACAAACTGACTTAGGTAATTATCTGATTTACTCACAGCTTTTACTTCGGCCAATTGGCGAAGGTCATTGGCATAGGCGTCCAGCTGTTTTTGTGTATCACCGGTATAAAAACTGAAAACCAGCTTTTGGTTCTTGTCGAAACCCAGGTCCTTGTTTTTAATATAACTTAACTGGCTGTAAATAATAATGATACCTGTAATTAATACAATCGACAATACAAATTGAAATACCACCAATGAGCGGCGGATACCCGCAGCAGAAACCTGGTTGCTGAAATTGCCTTTTATAACCTTTACCGCTTTAAATGCTGAAAGGTAAAATGCAGGGTAACTGCCCGCAACAAAGCCGGTAATTAGTATGAGTACCATGAGCATCAGCCATAAACGATAATCGGTGAAAATGGATAGTTGAATATCACTTTGGGTAAGCTGATTGAGATAAGGGAGCAGTAACCATAAAAGTGGTAGCGCTATTATCACCCCAATAAACGCCAGCAGGAATGATTCGCCTAAAAATTGTTTTATCAGGTCGAATTTGCCTGCGCCTATTACTTTGCGCACGCCAACTTCCTTGGCCCGCTTTGATGCGCGCGCAGTTGAAAGGTTCATGAAGTTTATACAGGCTATTACCTGTATGAGTATGGCAATTAGCAATAAAATATTCAGGAACGAAGGGCTAACTGTCTTCGACATATCAACCTCATAACCCGTTGTAGTGTGGATACCTCTAACCGGTTGCAGGTGCAATTGCTTGGTCATGCCTATGGCTTTCATTTGCTGGGCACCGTATTTGTTTAAAAAGGATGGCAGTTTGCTCTCGAGCAAAGCGGCACTGGCGCCCGGCCGTAAACGTACAAAGGAATAGGTGAAATTATTGCCTCCCCAATCCTGGTCTTTCATGGTATAATCGCCCAGGCCGCCGCTGTTCATGGCAATAAATATGCTGCCCTTTATATTGGTTTTGCCCGCGCTTTCGTCAATAACACCATTTACTTTAAAATCATGTTTGCCAAAGCCATTGTTGAGGGTTATCACTTTGCCAACCGGGTCTTCATTGCCGAAGAGCTTAACGGCAACGGGTTTCATGAGTACAACGGTGTAAGGCTCATTTAAACATTTTATAGAAGTGCCATTGGTGAAATGGTAGTTGAAGATATCGAAGAATGTAGAGTCAACATAAACCAGGTCTTTTTCATAAAAGGATTTTTCTTTGTAGGTAAGCAGGGTTTTTGCCGCTCCAAAGTTTTCGGCTGGTACAGCACGGGTATATTGCTCAATTTCGGCAAAATCATGCTTCATGGCCGGCACAATAGGCGGCGAGCAGGTTGAGTTTTTATGATTATCGCCGGGTAATTGCAGCGTTGTGGTTACGCGGTAAACATCATTTACATTTTTATGCTGCTTATCATAACTGTACTGATCCTGCACATATAATAATATATACAAACAGCACAGTGTACCTGTGGCCAGGCCAATAATATTAATAAAACTGAACGTTTTGTTTTTCAACAAAAAACGAAAGGCGGTTTTAAAATAGCTTTTAAACATATCAATGATTTTTACGCAACAATTGTTGTTGTAATCGCTAAGAATATGCCATCTATATAAAATATTGATAGTTAGATTATTGTGAAAGTATTATCGATTTAAACCGTTCGGTTTTGATACACCGGATGTTCGGTTTAGAGCCAAGAGCGAGGGATCAGGAATCAAGATAAAAAATTGGGAAGTCATCAAATAATTTTTCATGGTAACTCCTGATTCCTAACGTTTTATTCTTGATTTTTTTGTTAAAACATTTAGCAGGTTCAGCGCTTCTATCATAGTCTTAATACCCCAATTATTACATGAAGCCATTTACTGTAAACAGCTGTTTACTTATACTTGTTGTTCTGCTGTTTTTTAGTCCTTTATCCTCAAAAGCCTATTCAGTACTCACGCATGAAGCAGTGGTAGATGCGAGTTGGCAAAAGTATATCCGGCCCTTATTGAAAAAAAAATACCCGGCGGCCACAGATAGCGAACTGCTCCTTGCTCATTCATATGCCTATGGCGGCTGCATGATTGCCGATATGGGTTATTTCCCCTTTGGCAGCAAATATTTTACCAACCTCGCACATTATGTTCGTACAGGTGATTTTGTAATGGCACTTTTATCAGAATCGCAAAACCTGAATGAATATGCATTTTCGATTGGGGCGTTAAGCCATTATATGGCCGATAAATACGGGCATTCCTTAGGTACTAACTACGCGGTGCCAATGATGTATAACAAGGTTGAAAAGAAATACGGCAAAGTAGCTACTTATGAGGATAACCCGGTAGATCATAGCCGGGTTGAAATATCTTTTGATGTGCTGCAGATAGCCAGGGGTAATTATGCTACGCAGGCCTATCATGATTTTATAGGCTTTAATGTAGCCAAGCCTGTATTGGAACGGGCCTTTTTAAAAACTTACGGACAGGATATTAATGTAGTATTCGGTGATCTTGACCTGGCTATTTCAACCTTTAGGTGGGCGGTTAGGAGCCTTTTGCCAACACTTACACGATCTGCATGGGTAATGAAAAAGAGCGACATTAAAAAGCTGAACCCAAGCGCAACCAGTAAAAGTTTTCATTATAAAATGAAAAAGAAAGACTATCAGCTTGAATTTGGCAAAACAAGGCAAAAGGTAACTTTTGGAGATAATATTATTGCCTTTTTTATAGAGATATTGCCTAAAGTTGGCCCGCTTAAGGCTTTAAGGATCAAAGAACCGGATTCAACGTCAGAGAAATTATTTATAGCAAGTTTTGATACCGTAAGCCTGCATTATGCGCTTGCTGTTACTGAATTGCAATACGAAAACATAAAGCTTGCCAATGTTGATTTTGATACGGGAAAACCTATTAAGTATGGTGAATATAACCTTACCGATAAAACTTATGATGAGATGGTAAGCAAGTTGAAGGATAATAAATTTGATGATCTTACTCAATCGCTTAAAACAGATATAATAGCTTTTTACAACAGCGCGGATACCTCTAAATCAGCCAAAGCTAATCCTGACGAATGGAAGAAGACCTATTTAGCCTTACAGGGTATAAGGCAAGCACCGCCGGTAAAAATTGATAGTTTAAAAACTACTAAAGGATTGAGTTATAAAACGCAGTAATAAATTTAATCTTTTACATTTGGTAATTTTATGCTGAATGTGGTTCCGTTTTCTTCGGTGCTGGTGGCAGCTATCTCGCCATTATGCTTTTTGATGATCTGCTGTACTATGCTTAAGCCTAAGCCAATTGATATCTCACCACGTATACCATCGCGGCGTGCTTTTGAAAAGCGGTCGAAAATATAAGGTAACAGGTCAGCGGGGATGCCTATTCCAAAATCTTTTACATCAATACAAATATTCTCATTCGTATCGTGCAGTGTAATTTCTATACAATCATTTTTGCCGGAGAATTTAAGGGCATTGCTGATCAGGTTATCCATAACGCGCTGCATCTTTTCCTTATGTACATATGCATAAACCGGCTGCCCCGCATGCCGGAAAGAAATACTAACCTGGCTCATTTTATTCTGGACCCATTCATCAATTATTATGGTAAGAAACTCGCTAAGCTCAATCCTTTCCAGTGCAAATTCATTAACTATTTCGTTTTGGGCAGTCTCCAGCAAATCGTTTATAATGGAGCTTGCCTTATCACATGATGCTCTTATCAATTGAAGGTTTTCATGATAATCTTCGCCAGGGCCATCATCTAAAGCGAGTAATGAGGTAACAGATTTTATGATGGTAAGCGGGTTGCGCAAATCATGGGCAACTATACTTAATATTTCATTTTTTGCCTGTATGGTATTCTCAATTTCGATGTTCTTTTCGTTAATGGCCTTCAACTTGAAAAAATTATCGGCCCTGTATGAAAATGAATACCGGGATATAAAATAAAATACGGTTAGTACCAACAGTGATGCTAAGTTATTAATAGCCAGCTCATTAAAGCTATGGATATAAAAAGGTAGCATTATACTAAAAATAAGGCCGGTTATTAAGGTGATAAGAATGGTTTCGTAATACTCAAAAGTTAAAAATATGCTTACTAATATTAAACCCGTCATATACATTAACAGGGTGTTGCGGGGATTGTACATGTAAAAGAAGCTGTTGCGCATGCCGCTGGTAATAATATATAAAGCAAATAGAAAAACAAATATTTGGGAGATAACCAGAAATTTGCTTTTTGTTTTATAGTGGCTTATAAGATAGATGCTGGCAATGTAAAATAATGGGGTTATTGCGAGGGACAGCCAATTGGCATCATTAAAACTATCTATATGGGCAATGGTTTGCACCTGTGTGCCATATACCATGAATAGTATCCTTACTAAAACGCAAAAAAGAAAATAAACTATACAGGTAAGCTTTACCGCTTTTAGATTTTGAAAGATGTAATAAGAATAAAAAGCAGATCTTCCCGATAAATCAGTCCTGCTAAAAAAATGTATTCTCATTACTTATTGTGGTTAAATTTTAGGGTCAGCGAATATACAATCCATCAAATTAATTAACCAATCAATGTGATGAATTTTTCTTGCTTGTTATTTTAACGCAAAATCTACATAAAATTAATAAGAACAAACCCGTATAAATTAATAATTACCTCATAAGGGCTTGTTCTTAAGTATTGGGAAAATTAAGTTAAATTATTGGTTTAAAACAACGTTACTATACAAATGATATTCACCTGGGGCGAGGGTCATGCTGTACGCTGTATTGTTAATAGTGATGCTCGTTCCCGACAGGTTATCATACCATGTGCCCGCTGAAGGAAAGTTTACTATAGCTGTTTGAGTTATCACATCAAAATTACCAACAACCTCAACATTTGCACTAGGGTCAAGCAACTGGATGGTTTTAACATAACTGGCAAGGCTATAAGTAAAATTGGTAGTTGCAAAAACCGCGTTTTTGATCTTCATGTTTATCATTTTCTTATAAATCCCAAATAATTCTTTCCTGTTCGCATCTGTTTTATAGGCAGGGTAAATAGGTTTGTCTGCAGTTCTGCTGGCGTCGGTATTGGTTGGGGAATCTATAGACGCATCATACCCCAGTTCACCATATTCCCATACCAGTTTAGGGCCGGGAGATGAGAACATAAATGCCGCACCCATTTCATCGCGCTTTAGGCCTGTTGGTATATCGGTAACCTTATAGGGAGGGACCAGATCATTACCATATTGTTCGTTTTTATATTGCAGGCGCTCCTGGTCATGGCTTTCAAAATAAGCTACCAGTGCATAAGGTTGTGTAAATCCGTAACCATCATAAAACAGGCCCGAAATATCCCAGCTGGGGTTGGTTGGATAGCCCATGGTTGCCTGCTCACCCGGGGTGCTCAGGTTGGTCCACATCATCATACCTAAATTAGCATATGCCGACTCTTCTGTATTTGCTGAAAACATTTCCAGTATCACATAAAAACTAGGGTCGAGGCCTTTCATGTAGGTGTTGTATTTTGTCCAAAGGTTAACACGGCTCTGGTCATAAGCGGCCCAGGCAGCTTCAGTTGCATTGGTAGATACTGTGCCCGAATTTACCTGGGTATAGCCCTTTGCTTCATCAAAGCGGTAACCATCAATATGGTATTCCTGCATCCAGTATTTCATTACATTTTCGGTAAAATATTGTGTGGCCGCGTTTTGATGGTTCATTTGATAACCTACGGCATCGGGGTGCATGTTTACCTGGTCCATCCATGGATTGCTTGCCGATGGTGCCCCTGTTGAGGTAGCATACATCTGCACCAATGGCGATGAGCCAAACTGATCTTCCAAAACAATATCCTGTATTACAGCTATACCGCGCTGGTGGCAGGCATCAATAAAAGCTTTGTAGGCATTTGGGGTGCCATAATATTTATCGAGCGCGAACATAAAGTTGGAATTATAGCCCCATGAATCATTGCCTTCAAATTCGTTTACCGGCATTAGCTCAATAGCATTTACACCAAGGCTGGCTATATAATTAAGCGAGTCGGTAAGTTCCTGGTAGGTGTGTGTAGCAACAAAATCGCGTACCAGTAATTCATAAACCACCAGGTTTTTTGGCGAAGGGCGGGTAAATGAAGTTACTTTCCAGGAGTATACAGGCGCGTTAACTTCAAAATCGCTCACCTCGCCGGTTGTTTTGCCGGTAGGGTAGGCCTTTAAATTAGGGTATACGCTTGCCGTTATATATTGATCGTTGGCCGGGTCAAGCACCTCATGGCTATATGGGTCGGCTACTTTAAGCGACCCATCAATATAGTATTGATAAGAGTATTCGGTATTAGGGTCGATGTTATCAACCTCAACCCACCAGCGGGTACCATCTTTTGAGTTTTTCATGGCGGTGGGTGTCCAGCTGTTAAAATCACCTATAACGGATACTGATTTTTTCCCCGGTGCGTACAGGTTAAACACTACCGATTTGCCGGAGTTAATAAAAGTAACTCCATCGCCATCGCCTGCAGGTACATCAACTCCCGTGGGGTTTGTAGTAGTTGTCCCACCTCCGGTATCGTTCCCGGAAACGGAGCTTTTTTTACAGGAACTAACGCTAACGAGCAAAAGCCCCACTAGCAATAAGTAAACATTCTTCATAATCGTAAAATCTATTCTTGTTTATTAATTGGTTTTATGTATAACGCCTAATTTATGCATTCTATATAGAGCGGCCTGTTAGTCAGGTGGTTTTTATAGAATTATAAATGTTTTGGTTTAAAACTGTGGAGGTAAAAGTATTAATTAAACCTTGCATTTTAAAATTTTATAAATAATCAGAATAAGATATCTGTTTGATGCAGAGCGCTAAGAAGAATTGGTTAGTGCTAGTACAGTTTGAGAGGTAGTGTAAGAAGGTATTCGAAAAAAGCAATTACTTATCCAGATGCTTTTTCACTATGCCGACAAGTTCGGTAAGGTCAAAGGGTTTGCGCAGGTAGCCATTGGCAAGGCCGGCTTCGGCTATTTCCTTTATATTGCTTACTGCCGAAATAATGATAACCGGTATATGGCTCGTTGCAGGATTGGTTTTTAGTTCCTTACTCAGTTGCTGCCCGTTGGCGTCGCTTTTCCAGTCGGTTAGCCAGTTATCAAGCAGCACAAGATCGGGCTTAATGCTATCTATTGATTTTAAAATTTTGGAATCCTCTGATGATATTACCTCGTATTGTTCTTCTTCTAAAATATAAACAATAGTATCTCTTATATCCTTATCATCCTCAATTACCAGAATTTTTTTGATTGTGCCTTCCATAAATGCATTGTAATAAAAGTGTAAGCCGTGTTCTATTAAAAGCCTGCGGGTTTATATCGCACCTGATTTTACCTATTAACATAAATTGCCATACCTTTTGTTTTAAGATTTGGCTTTTTTAATGGATTAAATTAAAAGATAGGGGAAAACAGAAGCCAATATAATCAATTATAGTCGAAATATTCCTAAAAGCTATATGATTAATGTTTATGAAACAGTATTTATTATCAGCCCGAATTTTTACTGTTAGGTATTATAGCATATACGGCAGCGGGGTTCGTAGCTTTCCTTTTCGCCCAGTAATATCTGGCCATCACCGGGTACGATCCGGTAAGAGTAAAGGGCCGGGTTGCCGCATTTTACACATACCGCGTGCAGCTTGGTTACTGACTCGGCAATTGCCATAAGGGCGGGCATGGGGCCGAATGGTTTGCCCTGGAAATCCATATCAAGGCCGGCTATTATAACGCGTACACCTTTATTGGCCAATGCGTTACAAACTTCGGGTAGTTCATCATCAAAAAACTGGGCCTCATCAATACCCACTACCTGTACCTGGCTGCCAGGTAATAATATGGATGATGCCTTGCTAACCGGCATGGATGGGATAGAGTTTGAGTTGTGCGATACAAGCGCGTTATCACTATAACGGGTATCGGCCTTCGGACTAAAAATTTCAACACTTAAACGGGCTATACGGGCGCGTTTAAGCCTGCGCATAAGCTCTTCAGTTTTGCCTGAGAACATTGAACCGCAGATAACTTCAATGCTGCCGCCACTTTCTCCTCTTCTTCTAAAAACATCTTCGGTGTGTTGCATGTTGAACTTTTACAGGCGCCAAATATCAGAATTTAATCTTATTTTTGGGTAGCATTTTTCAATATTGAAGCCATGAAGCAACAGGAAGTATTTAAAAAGATAGGCGTAATTATAAAAGAGTTAAGCGATCAATATGAATACCTGAAAACAATAGACGGGCAGCTGAATGAACTTGAATTGGAATTATTCATAGCCAATTCACATTTCTTAACCGATCATGTGGTGATCCTTAATAAGTTAAACTCAAAAATGCTCCCCGCACCAGCGCCGGAACCTGTTATTGAGGAGAAGCCACCGGTTGTTGAGCCCATAAAACTTGTTGCTGATGAACTGCCACCACTAGTTGAAGCCCCGGAGCCCGTTATTGAAAAAATAAAAGCAGATGAAGAATGGCCGCCTTTGGTTGAAGCCCCCGAACCTGTTGTTGAGCACATACCCGTTAAAGAACCGGAGCCGGAACCAACTCCTGAGCCAAGATATTTTGAACCGCTTGTACATTCGGTAAACCAGCCCGTTATAAATCATACAGAGGATTTACCTGTACCACAGATAGACCTGGAAACCGACAGCGATAAAGATAGTTATTCATACATACGTGAAGAGCCTCAAACCATACGGCATGAATTGATACTGGATGAGGCTGATTGGAGTGATGAGGATGAGAGTTATGAAACTGCGCTTATAGCTGATGTTATTGAAGAGCCAATAGTTGAAGAACCAATAATTGCTGTACCACCTGCCGCCGCCAAACCTTTAGAGGTAGTGCATATTGAAGAACTAAAACCTGTTTTTGAAAGTCCGGCCCCACAAAAAAGAGAATTTGTAAAGGAAGAAGTGCTTACTATTAATGAAAGGATATCGGCCCAGCTTGCAAGCAAAAATGGTAATGTTACAGAGCAAATAGGCGTGCAAAAAATAGATGACCTTAAACAAGCCATCAACCTTAATGATAAACTGCTGTATATAAAAGACCTGTTTAATGGCTACAGCCTGGCCTACAGCGAAGCGATAGAAATATTAAACCGCTTTACCTCACTTGAAGAGGCTGATACTTTTTTGAAAAAGAATTACGTGGCCAAAAATAACTGGGACAGTAAACCTGAAACTACCAAAAAGCTTTATGCCTTGTTAAAACGCCGTTACGCGTAAACAATACCCATCCGGTTTGAGTCGAGCTTGATTAGTACAAACAGCAGTAATGTAAAGCTTATTAATGATGACCCACCGTAGCTGATGAATGGCAACGGTATGCCGATAGATGGCACTATACCGATGGTCATACCTATATTAATCACCACGTGGAAGAATATGACCGAAGCTGCGCCATAGGCGTATACGCGTGAAAATGGTGATCGTTGCCTTTCAGCAATTCGGATAATGCGGAGTACTAAAAACAGGTACAAGCCCAAAACCACAACCGAACCTGCAAAACCCCATTCCTCGCCAATGGTACAAAAAATAAAGTCGGTGCTTTGCTCGGGCACAAACGAGTATTTTGTTTGCGTACCCTGCATATAGCCCTTGCCCCACAGCTTGCCCGAGCCTATGGCTATTTTGGATTGATTTACGTTGTAGCCCTTACCTTTCAGATCGGATGTAATGCCTAATACAATATCAATACGTACTTTTTGATGCGGTTTTAATACATCGTTATAAAGAAATTTTACGCTGAAAACAAAGGCGATGGTTATACAAAGGCCGATGAATATGGTTGATACCAGTTTACGGTTCCGCTTTGCAAAAAATATAATAATTGCCGCTATAATAATTAATGCCCCAACTATATAAGTAAGGTTGTTGAGCTTTATGGTTAGTACGAATAGGGTGATGAACAAGCCCTCCAGTATCAGGAAATAGGGCGATAGACCCTCTCGGTATAAAACGAATATAAGGCAACTAAATACCAGGGTTGAACCGGCATCGGGTTGCAGCATGATGAGCGCCATTGGGAAAAGTATGATGCCCGCCGCTACCAGGAACGATTTTAATTCGGTTACTTTTATATTGGTTCCGCTTAAATAGCGCGCCAGCATTAAGCAGGTACTAAACTTGGCAAACTCCGATGGTTGCAGCCTGAAGCCGCCGCCTAACGAGATCCAGGCCTGGTTGCCGCCAACATTACGGCCAACTACCAGCACAAGTAACAGTAATAAGGTGGTTATGCCATAAAAGGCGGGCGCAAGTGTGGTAATAAGCCGGCTTTCAAGCAGTAGAATAAAGATACCTAATACGATGCCTATATTAATATAAATGAACTGCTTGCCGTAATCGGTAGCGATATTAAACAAGCCCGGATATTTTGGGTTATATGCCGCAGAGTGGATATTAAGCCAGCCAATAGTGCACAGGGCCAGGTAAAGGAACACCGTGATCCAGTCGACATTAAAAAAGAAGCTGCGTTGCGGATTACTCATTTTCCTTCTCTTTTTATGGCTGATGTTAAAACTGCTACCCTGTTATCAGTACGCTTTTTTGTGGCTACACTTTTTATGGTACCTCTTTTACGGATACTATCGGCTTTTGCCTTTCTAATGCTATCCCTTGCCGCTTCTTTTCTGATTTGAGAATAATAGAAGGTAGGATCAGGCATTAAGTTGGCGTCCCTTATTCGGTTGAAATCACTCATTGACCGTTTAATGGTATCTGTTAAATATTTTTCAACAATATAGCTGGCAATAGGGGCTGCATACCATGCGCCCTGCCCGGCATTTTCAACAACTACCGCTATGGCGATCTTAGGATTTTCCCTTGGTGCAAAAGCTACAAATATAGAGTGGTTTTTACCATGCGGGTTTTGTGCTGTACCTGTTTTACCACACATTATTATACCCGGGATCTGTGAATTATGGGCCGTGCCACTTTCAACCACCTGTTGCATGCCGTTAATTACAGGCTCAAAGTATTGCGCATCAATGCCTACATAATTACGTTGTGTATATTCGGCTTTGGTAATTTTTTTATCGCCGATGGCTTTAATAAGGTGCGGCCTGTAATAAAAACCGTGATTGGCAATGGTACACTCAATATTAGCCATTTGCAAAGGGGTAGCTTCTAACTCACCCTGACCAATTGCCAGCGAAAGTATGGAGTTTGAGCGCCAGTGGTTAACACCAAACTTTTTATTATAAAGCTGCGCTGTGGGTAAAAAGCCCCTGCCCTCATTGGGTAAGTCAATATCCAGCCTTTCACCAAAACTAAATCTGCTCACTTTTTTACGCCAGTCAACAAAAGTTGTATCAATATTCTTCGCGCCGTTAACATTCATCAGCCTTTCAAAAACGCTGGAAAAATAAGTATTACATGATACGGCAATAGCCCGTGCCAGGTCTGATTGGCCATGAGGCTCATCGCAGCGTGGCAGCCCGCCTTTATAGGCGCCGGTACAGTAATAGGAAGTTTCTGGAGTTATAAGTCCGGCTTGTAAAGCAATTAGCGCATTTAATGGTTTAAATGATGATCCCGGCGGGTAATAAGCCTGTATTGGCCTTATCAAAAATGGGGTGTACGGGTTTTTGTACATCTTAGCAGCGTTATTACCACGCTCTCGTCCTACCATCAGGTTAGGATCATAAGTTGGGCTGCTTACAAAGCATAATATTTCGCCGGTTGATGGCTCAATAGCTATAATACTGCCTACTTTATTTTGCATCAATTGTTCACCAAGTTTTTGTATGGTCATGTCAAGCGATGATGTAAGCCGTTCGCCAGCCACAGCAGGAGTATCAAGTACGCCGTTCATATAGCTGCCCTTTGGCCTGTTGTGCGAGTCGTACACCATGTTTTTTATGCCCACTTGCCCCCTCAATACGTCCTCGTATGATTTTTCTACACCTGTGATGCCAATATAATCGCCCTGATGATAATTGCCATGTGAGCGTTTGATCTGATCGTCATTCACCTCTCCAATATATCCCAGGAACTGCGCGGCAACTGAATCGGGATAAAAGCGAAGGTAGCGGGTAACCGCGTCAAAGCCCGGAAACTCGGAAAGTCTTTCCTGGATAGATGCATATTTTTCGGCCGATAATTGCTTTACCAGCGGTGATGCCTGGTTAGGGTAGTATTTCTTCGCTTTTGCAAAGGCAACATCAAAATCATCTTTGGTGATGTCTAGCAGTTTACAAAATTCAAGCGTATCAAATGGTTTTACCTGTTTAGGGGTTACCATAATATCATAAAAGGCCTGGTTTTGTACCAGCACTTTGTTATTACGATCGAGGATTGGCCCGCGGGCCGGGTAGATCTTAATTTGCCTGAGTACGTTTTTGGTGGCGTAAATGCTGTATTGCTTGTCAATTATCTGTATATAAAACAGCTTGGCCAGCAATATAAGTATGATAGTAATAAAGATCCCTGCGATGACATACCGCCGTACAAAAAAAGTATTCATTTACGTTCTTTCTTCCTGAAAAATAACAAGCCTATAACTAACATTAAAAATACGGTAAATAAAGAACTTAAAACAAAGCGGCTTAGTGTATATTGTATGTCAGAAATTCGAAAAACTTCAAGGTTGAAAAGGAAAAAGTGATGAAACAGGGTAAGTGTTAGCGCGTATGTAAAAAACCACCTGAAACCCATAATGCTCAGGGTAGGTTCGGGTTCGTTATCAAAGCCTTCTTTTTGTACCGTTATGCTGATGAACAATATACGCACTAATGCCAGTACCACACAAGCGGCGGCGTGCAGGCCGGGCGTATCATAAAAAGCATCAATAGTTAGGCCCATTACAAACGCCAGTACAAACAGTAGCAGGTTTGGCGTATCAAAGGGCAGCAGCATGATAAACAAAATGTACAGGTAGGGCGTAGCCAGGTTATACAGGGTGATATTTTTTAACAAAAACACCTGTATAAACACCAGTAATACAAACCGGATAAAATTAACGAGTATTGTCCTGATCATCCTTTTTTTGCAGTGCTTCTATAGCGTCCTGCTCTTTTTGAAATTTGTTATCTACTACGTTTACGTATTGTAATTTGCTGAAATCAACAGCAAGTGTTATTTCCATACCTCCGCCTTTAGCGCGCAGGTTACTAACCCTGCCAACTATTATCCCTTCAGGAAACAATGAGTAGCCCGATGTTAAAACGGCTTCACCAATTTTTGGCTGCGCATTGGTACTTACATCAACCAAAACAGCCTTATGCGGGTCAAGGTCGTCTGTCCATTGTATCGATCCTATTTCCTTGTTATTAGCCAGCATAACGCTGAAGCGGCTATACTTGTTCAGCATGGATTGTACATTGGCCATATGCGGCGTAACATTAACCACCTTGCCAACAATACCCGCGCTGCTGATAACGCCCATGCCCACAGCAATACCATCCAAACTACCACGGTTTATGGTGATGTAGTTATAAGCACGGTTAAATGAATTGTTGATCACCTTAGCCGGAGTGTATTCATATTGTATTTTGAATACCGTATCGGCTATTTTGTGTTTAGCTATAGTGTCAATATAAAATGATGATTTAAGCTGATTGCGCAAGTTGGCATTTTCATGGGCCAGGCTATCATTCACTGCCTTTAACGACATATACTCATACAAGCCATTAACCTGGGTGTACAATTTGCCGGTAACTTCATTGGAGCTGTTAATAAAAGAGGCCTTTTGAAAGGCGTTGTATTTAACGTAAATAATGAGCGCGCTTATCTCAAAAATAAGGAATAAAAAAAATGCGTTGTACTTAGTAATGAAGATTAAAAGATTACGCATTTTTTAGAGGCTAGAGACCAGTTAAATAGAGATTAGTTAACTACAAGTTATTGCTTAATATTATTGGCGGCTGATTGTTTCCTAAGAAAGTTTATATATCCGTTTATCATTTTCATACACTCCTCGCAATCTTCTTTAAATGATTCAAAAATACTACTATTAATAAAATTATTATCTAATGCTATAATAAGATGATCAATTGTTTCAGCTGCCGAACCACGAGCATTGATGAGAAACTTAGCGGCATCTGCATAATGGTAACGGCCATGTCCTTCAGCGATGTTATTTCCAATAGATCTTGAAGCACGGATAATCTGGCCTGTCAAACGATATTTCTCTTCCAATGGGAAAGTCTTAGTTAATTCTGATATGTTGTTCCGTAAAATTCTTGATTTCTTCCAAACTTCAAGATCGGTAAAGGAACTCATAAATTAAATATTATAAAATCTAACTTATACAAATCATGTATTAACTAATCTCTAACCTCTTGTCTCTGATCTCTAAACTACTGCATTAAGAATTTAAAATTACCAATATTTTTTAAAGCGGTACCTGTACCGCGTACTACGGCGCGAAGCGGATCTTCGGCAACGTGAACTGGTAGTTTGGTTTTTGATGCCACACGTTTATCAAGCCCACGTAATAACGCGCCACCACCAGTTAAGTAAATACCGGTTTGGTAAATATCAGCCGAAAGCTCCGGCGGAGTAATTTCCAGCGCCTTTAATATCGCTTCTTCTATTTTAGAGATAGATTTATCTAAACAATGTGCAATCTCGGTATAAGATACCATGATCTGCTTTGGTACACCGGTCATTAAGTCACGACCCTGTACGGCAAAATCAGCCGGTGGATCTGCCAGTTCAGGCAATGCCGCGCCAACCTCAATTTTTATCTTCTCAGCAGTACGGTCGCCGATCATGATGTTATGCTGGCGACGGATATATTGTACAATATCAGAGTCGAAGTTATCGCCCGCAACACGGATAGACTGGTCGCACACGATACCTGATAACGCTATAACGGCGATCTCTGTAGTACCACCACCAATATCAATGATCATGTTGCCCATAGGCTCTTCCACATCAATACCAATACCTACCGCGGCAGCCATTGGCTCATGTATTAAGTAAACCTCTTTGGCACCTGCAATTTCGGCGCTGTCACGTACGGCACGTTTCTCCACCTCGGTAATACCCGATGGTATACAGATCACCATACGCAGCGATGGGAAAAACCAGCCCTTACCCGGGTTGATCATTTTTATCATGCCGCGTATCATGTGCTCGGCAGCGTTAAAGTCGGCAATTACACCGTCTTTAAGCGGGCGAACGGTACGGATATTATCGTGCGTTTTACCTTCCATTTGCATGGCCTGGCGCCCAATGGCAATAACTTTGTTTGTTGTACGATCAAAAGCTACTATCGATGGTTCATCGACAACTACTTTATCGTTATGTATGATGAGGGTATTTGCGGTACCTAAGTCAATGGCAATTTCTTGCGTAAAAAAATTAAATAAACCCATTTGTAGTTTGCTTCAAATAATTTGCAAAGTTGATAAAAATACGCTTAAAAAAATTAATTAATAATGTAATTAAGCGTTAAAATCTCAAATTTATTGTTGTTATGTTATTGATTAGTTGATAAAGTTGACTTAGGTTGATTATGTTGCATAAGTTAATTAAAATAACCCGGCCACACAATCAACCACTTAACTAATCGGCAAAAATTAATGTTTAAAATGGCGTACGCCGGTGGTAACCATCGCTATGCCTTTTTCATTGCTCATGTTGATGGAATCCTGGTCCTTGATCGATCCGCCGGGTTGTAATATAGCAGTGATGCCTGCATCAGCAGCAATCTCGGCACAATCCGGAAACGGGAAGAAAGCATCAGACGCCATAACGGCTCCCTTCAAATCAAAACCAAAGCCTTCAGCTTTTATAATGGCTTGTTTTAATGAATCAACCCTTGAAGTCTGACCCACGCCACTTGCCATCAGCTGGCTATTCTTAGCGAATACGATAGTGTTTGATTTGGTATGCTTAACCACCTTGTTTGCAAAGAACAGGTCCTTCAATTCCTGCTCGGTTGGTTGTTTTGTAGTGGCTGTGGTCATTTGAGTTGGGCCCTCAATAACCGCGTCCTTATCCTGTTCAATAACACCGTTTAATAATGTCTTAAACTGTTTAACAGGCAGCTCAACCGGCTGGCGGATAAGGATGATGCGGTTTTTCTTGCCTTGTAAGATCTTAACAGCCTCATCGGTGTAAGCAGGTGCAATTAATACCTCGTAAAATATTTTATCGATCTCAGTTGCTGTTTCTGCATTAATCTCGTCATTAGCGATGATAACACCACCAAAGGCCGATACCGGGTCGCAGGCTAAAGCATCAATCCATGCTTCTTTAATAAAAGAGCGCGAAGCAATACCGCAAGCATTGGTATGTTTTAATATGGCGATGGTTGGCTCGGTAAACTCATCAATAAGGGCAACAGCAGCGTCAACATCAACCAGGTTATTGTATGATAATTCCTTGCCATTCAGTTTGGTGAACATAGCGTCAAGGTTACCATAGAAAACACCTTTTTGATGCGGGTTTTCGCCATAACGCAAGATCTGGCTGCTTTGTATGCTTTGTTTAAATACCGGCATAGGCTCTTCCTGGTTAAAATACTGGAAGATGGCGGTATCATAGTTTGATGAAATATTAAATGCTTTTTGAGCGAATGTACGGCGCTGATCTAATGTAGTTGTGCCACCTTGTGTGGTAAGCAGGTTCTCCAGCTGACCGTAATCATCCTTAGATGCCACGATAACCACATCCTTAAAGTTTTTAGCCGCTGCGCGGATAAGGGAGATGCCACCAATGTCGATCTTTTCGATTACATCATCGGCGCCAGCGCCTGATTTTACAGTTTCCTCAAACGGATAAAGGTCGACGATAACCAGGTCAATTTCCGGGATCTCGTATTGAGCTAATTGCTGCTCATCGCTTTCAAAATTTCTGCGTGCCAGTATACCGCCAAACACCTTAGGGTGCAAGGTTTTTACTCGGCCACCTAATATGGACGGGTAAGAGGTAAGGTCCTCAACAGCAATTACATCAACCCCAAGTGAACGTATAAAAGTTTCGGTACCACCGGTTGTATATATTTTTACACCCAAGCGGTTTAACTCGTGAATTATAGGCTCAAGGTTGTCTTTATAGTAAACAGAAATTAGCGCGTTTTTTATTTGAACAGACTGGCTCATTAGCAATGAATTTTTTGAGCCGCAAAGGTAGGAATTAGGGATTAGAGATTAATCATTAATAATTATTTTTTTTGATGTTATCGATTGAGAGTCAGAATGCATGTTTAGTCATGTATCTTCTTCACGCGTCATTGCGAGGTACGAAGCAATCCCCGACTGTGCAGAGCGGACATACAAGCTGGTTACCTATCGCATGGTATCGCTTTTCGCTAAGAAGTTACTTTTTTCGCAAGTTGTTTGTTTTTTTAAGGCGCTCAAGAGGGCTCCGCCGTTTTCTCTTGATACAAAAAGTAACCAAAAAAACCGACCGTAGGGAGCTCATGAATACCAATGAAGAACAAATAATAGATGAATAATCAAGACAACAAGGATGCTTCCACGCTCCCTGCCGGTTCTTCACGCTTTTTTCGCTGTTCGGTACTTCGTGCCTTCACATCACCCAAAAAGCTAAACCGGCATTCCCGCCTCCACGCTGGCCCGCCCTTGTTGTCGGGGTCCACGCTTTTTTTAAATGCGCACTTATTTAAAAATGTCATTGCGAGGAGGAACGACGAAGCAACCTCTTCGCGTTTAATATATGCATGCGATGAGGTTGCCACGTTAGCGCTCGCAATGACAAAATGGAGATTAGTACTTTATCTTCCTCGTCAGTAGAACAGCTTCGGGTGAAATCAGGCAAAACGATGGTGGCCTTGTGTGTAATGGCAGGGCATAGCAGATTTTTACAGAAGGGTAAAGGCAGGTGCGTAGCGACAGCAGGGTAAAAATATAGCAGCCCAGGTTTTGCCTGATTTGCAGGGCAGTGGCCTTGTGCGGCAAAGAAGCATTTCTAATGACTTGATTTATTCATCTGTTATTTGTTTTTCATTGGTATTCATGAGCTCCCTCCGGTCGGTTTTTGTTTCTTTTGTATCAAGACAATACGGCGAAGCCCTCTTGAGCACCTTAAAAAACAAACAACTTGCGAAAAACAAATAGGCCTTAGCGGCTATGAGCGATACCATGCGACTCAATAGATAAGCAAAAGGCTCTGTATAGCCTAAAGATTGCTTCGTTCCTCGCAATGACGCATGGTTTTTAGCTCTTCATCTTCTTAAGAAGATTCTCCACCACTCTCGGAAAATGCTGATGCTCCAACTGCTGACCTTTAAATTTGATCATCTCAAGTGTATCATCCGGGTCGATGCGGAACTTGGATTGATGGATGATCTCTCCTTCGTCAAACTCAGCATTTACAAAATGTATGGTAATGCCTGATTCTTCTTCCTTATTCGCCAGTATAGCTTTATGCACATGATCACCATACATGCCTGCACCACCATATTTGGGCAGCAGGGCAGGGTGCAGGTTAATAATGCGGTTAGGGAATGCTTTTAACAGCGGTACGGGTACCAGCCACAGGAAGCCTGCAAGCACAATGAGATCAACCTGCAAATTTTTCAGCAGTTTAATTACATCATCGGTTTGGTAAAACTCATGGCGGGTGAATATATGCGAAGGTACCTCGAAATTATCGGCACGCTGCAATACATAGGCCTGCGGGTTATTGGTAAGTATAAGCACAACTTCCGCTTCGGAACTGCGCTTAAAATGCTCCATAATCTTTTGGGCGTTTGATCCGGAACCTGAAGCAAAAATGGCTATTCTTTTTTTCAAAATGACAGATCAATATTTATATCCATCCAAATATAAAATTTTCATCCTAAATATCCCTAGTTACAAACCAGTTTGTTTTTAATTGCTCGCTTTTATTTTCTGGCGTACAAAACCATACTGGTAAATCTTTATTCTTGTAGTTGGTGAAGGGTATACCGATATATCACCAGTTTGCAATACCATGGAGTATTGACCAAGGTTTACTATTTTACAGTAGGTAAATGGTTTAACTGTGGTGGTATCACCGGCTTGTTTAAAACTAAGGTTAGTCATTAAATAAAGCGCATCGCTTGATAATGACCAGCTTCCTGTCGAAGATTGATCAACACAACCATAATTAGTATAACTGCAGCTGTTGTTATTGGTGAAAGTAAATAACTGTGTGGTATCGCAGGTAGTATTTAGTGTGTCGGTTGGTAACTGGTTGCTGCCAAGGTAGTTAAATTGAACCTCTGATGCCAGTTGCCAGGTGCCGTTTGTAAAAAGTGTTTGTATTGATGAGATCTGGGAATCCTTTTTGCAGGAATTTATACCCATGCTGATAATGATCAGGAGCGGTAGGAATAGAAAGAGGATCTTATTTTTCATTCAAAAAAAATATCAGCAAAAGTAAAAAATTGCAGGCAGGTAATTATAACTGTTTTACACGTTAATTATTACACATGATTTTATGATTCGCAGGAAAGGGGAATTAATATATAATAATTATATATGTGCCCAAACACAAACAGAGCTTTCGACTTTAAACTATATACTTTGAACCCAATGAGAGTACCTTTTGAAAAATTAAGATTTGAATTTGAGCGGATACTGTTATCACTGGATTTTAACGCAGATAAAGCGGCGCAATGTGCTACCATTTTTGCGGAGAACAGCAGGGATGGGGTATATACACATGGCTTAAACCGTTTCCCGGCTTTTGTACAGTTTGTAAAGGACGGATTAATTAAGGTTGAAGCCCAACCTGCAAAGGAAAGTGCCCTTGGCGCGCTTGAACAATGGAACGGTAACCTTGGGCCGGGTATGCTGAATGCGCAAATCTGTATGAGCCGTGCCATTGAATTGGCAAAGGAAAACGGGATAGGCTGCATAGCCCTTAAAAACACCAATCACTGGATGCGCGGCGGTACCTATGGCTGGCAAGCGGCCGATGCCGGGCTTATTGGTATTTGCTTTACAAACACCATTGCCAATTTGCCGCCCTGGGGTGGTATTGATCCGCGATTGGGGAATAACCCGCTGGTAATTGCAGTGCCGAGAAAAGGGGGGCATGTGGTACTGGATATGGCTATTTCGCAGTATTCGGTGGGTAAGCTTCGGCAATATCAATCGAACAATGAGCAGTTGCCATTGCCCGGCGGCTATGATGCTGCAGGTAATTTAAGTACCGATGCCACAACTATACTTGAATCAAAAAGATTGTTGCCTATTGGTTTTTGGAAGGGATCTGGCTTATCATTAGTGCTTGATCTGCTGGCAAGTGTGCTGAGCGGTGGCAGATCAACCGCTGCTATAACACAAGAGGAGAAGGAGACAGGTGTGTCGCAGATATTCATCTGCATAAAACCACAGGATGATGCCTATGCTGAACATATTGTTGAAGAAATAATCAGCTACACCAAAACCAGTCGGCCTGAAAAAGAGGGTGATTCAATTTCTTATCCCGGAGAGAATACTTTAAGAGCAAGGGAAAAGAGTTTAAAGGAAGGCGTTTTGGTGGATGAAAGGATTTGGGAGCAGGTGTTGGAATTATGATAATATTAATGAGTATTCACCACGCGTCATTGCGAGGAACGAAGCAATCCCTAACTGTACAGAGCGAATAGAAAAGCATCGTTGACTTGCAAAGTCGGGGATTGCTTCGTTCCTCGCAATGACGCTGGGTGATAATGCTTACTACTGTAATGCCGTTTTATCCGCACATCCTCACCCCATCATCCCCTCAAACTTCTCCCAGAAACCATCTTTAGGCACCGGAGCAGTAATGAGTATAGGTTCCTTTTTAATAGGATGGATGAATTGTAATCTGCGGGCATGTAAACAGATGCTTTTACGCAAACTGCCACGCGGATAGCCGTATTTGTTATCACCAACAATGGGGCAGCCCAATGTGGATAGCTGTACCCGGATCTGGTGCGGGCGACCGGTTATAGGATCAACCTCAATTAAATAGTAGCCGTTGAGCTCGGCAACCAGTTTGTAGTTAAGTTCCGATCGCAAGCTGCCAACAACTTCACGGTCGTGAGCCTTGGTTACGTTTTTCTGCGGGTTTTTAATGAGCCAGTGTACCAGTGTACCTGCCGTTGGTTGTGGTTTGTTGCGCACCACGGCATAATAAGTTTTATGCATTTCGCGGGCCTTGAACATCTGGTTTATACGTTCCAAAGCCTTGCTGGTTTTGGCGAAGAGTATTACACCGCTCACCGGCCTGTCCAACCGGTGTACCACACCCAAAAACGCGCCATTGGGTTTACTGTATTTTTTGGCGATGTATTTTTTAACTTTATCCTCTAACGATTCATCCCCGGTATCATCAACCTGTACAATATCGCCCGCCCGCTTGTTTATGGCAATAAGGTGGTTATCCTCATACAGCACATCGCTGTCGGTTATATCGTAATTGGTATATTTAAATTCGGGTTTGGCCATTTTTTTAGTCAGAAAGTCAGTAAGTCGGGAGTTCCGTAAGTTAAATTGCTCCCCTTTAGGGGCTGGGGGCTAATACTGCTCCTTTTCGTTAGGGAATTCTTTTGCCTTTACATCGCTCACGTAATTCTTTATAGCACCGTTCATCACATCATATAATGAAGCGTACTGGCGTAAAAAGCGTGGTTTAAAGCCTTTGTTAATGCCCAGCATATCGTGGATCACCAACACCTGGCCATCGCAATGCCGGCCAGCGCCTATACCTATAGTAGGTATGCTCAGGCTTTCGCTTACTTCGTGTGCTAATTTGGCAGGGATCTTTTCCAATACTATACCAAAGCAGCCCAGTTCCTGTAATTTAAGCGCATCTTCCTTTAGTTTTTTAGCTTCGGCCTCATGCTTGGCACGTACGGTGTATGTGCCAAATTTATATATAGATTGTGGTGTTAAACCTAAATGCCCCATAACCGGTATGCCCGCCGTTAAAATACGACTTACCGATTCGGCAATCTCCACGCCACCCTCAATCTTTACAGCATGTGCGCCGGCTTCCTTCATAATACGGATGGCTGAACTCAATGCTTCCTTAGAGTTACCCTGGTATGAGCCAAATGGCAGGTCAACCACTACCAACGCGCGTTTTACTGCACGCACTACTGATGAAGCATGATAGATCATCTGATCGAGCGTTATAGGCAAGGTAGTTTCATGCCCGGCCATTACATTCGAGGCTGAATCGCCCACTAAAATTATATCCATCCCCGCATCATCAACAATGGTTGCCATGGAATAGTCATAAGCGGTAAGCATAGCTATCTTCTCGCCGCTGTTCTTCATCTCCTGTAAAGTATGAGTAGTTATCCGTTTAACTTCTTTGTGTACCGACATGGTGTTTGTTATATGGAGAACAAAGGTAGTATTTTTGATTTCGGATTTTTCACTATTGTTTGTTTTCAATGGTGTTCAAGAGGGCTTAGCCGTTTCGGATTAATTTTTTGATTTGTCATGCTGAGGAACGAAGCATCTGTTATACATGCAGTAAATTTGAACGCGGATAGGTGCTTCGCTGTCGCTCAGAATGACAAGAAGTATATAGCGATGGGTTTCAAACTCATCGCTATGGTTTTGGGTGAAAAAAATAAAATCATTATATCTTTACGGCAATATATGAAATACCTGCGTTGGCTCTTGTTTCCTTTCTCATTATTATATGGCCTGGTTGTGGTTATCCGAAACTGGTGTTATGATGCGGGTATATTTAAAAGCTATTCGGCAGATGTTCGGGTTATATCTGTAGGGAACCTGGATGTTGGGGGCGCCGGTAAAAGCCCCATGACGGAGTATTTGATCCGCTTGTTTAAAGACGACCATAAACTAGCCACTTTAAGCAGAGGATATGGGCGAGCGACTAAAGGATTTATTGTTAAAGAGTCAAGAGTCGAGAGTCAAGAGTCAGGAAAGAGATCTTCAGTACCCACAGCAGATTCACCACTCACCATCGCCAGGCAAATAGGCGATGAGCCGGGGCAGTTTGTGCAAAAGTTTCCGGATATTACGGTGGCGGTTTGTGAGGCGCGGGTTGAGGGGGTAACGCAATTGCAGAGCGAGCATGATCTTATTATACTGGATGATGCTTACCAGCACAGGGCACTTAAACCGGGGCTGAGTATTTTATTATTTGATTATAACCGGGTAAATGAGCCCCATCTGTTATTACCTGCGGGTAACTTGCGCGAACCATTCAGCGGGCGCAAAAGAGCCGATGTTATTATTATTAGTAAGTGCCCCGAAATATTATCCGCAGATGAACAGGCTGCTATTATAAAGCGGATCAGGCCATTTGAATATCAACAGGTATTCTTTACTTCTATAGCATATCAACCTTTACACAATCTGGAGGATAAGGCCGCTGATGTTACCATAAAGCCCGACACCACTGTTTTTTTACTGACAGGGATTGCCAACGCAAATCCGCTGATCCGGTATATTGAAAAATCAACATCACATATTATCCATCATAATTATCCCGATCATCATCGCTTTAGCTTAAAAAATATCAGTAAACTTGCCGGGGAATTTTCGGCATGCACATCAAAAAATAAATTGATCATCACAACAGAAAAAGATGCGCAGCGTTTAGTGGAACATGAACTGTTGCCGCTTGTAAAGCAACTGCCTGTTTTAGTGATACCTATAGGTGTAAATTTCCTAAACGGTACACAGCAGCAGTTTAACAATTTTGTTATTAATTATGTTAGATAGTATATTAAACACCACCAACTATATTAAACACCGCATTGGTGATTTTGAACCCGAGGTTGGTATAATTTTAGGTACCGGCCTTGGCGCGCTGGTAAAGGAAATTGAGGTTGAAAAGCAGCTGATGTATGGTAATATTCCTGATTTTCCCATCTCTACGCTCGAATTTCACTCAGGTAAACTGATATTTGGTACGCTTGCAGGCAAAAAGGTAGTAGCTATGCAGGGCCGTTTGCACTATTATGAGGGGTATAATATGCAGCAGATCACTTTCCCGGTACGGGTGATGAAAATGCTGGGTATAAAAACCTTATTGGTATCAAATGCCAGCGGTTCGCTTAACCCCGATTTTAAAAAGGGCGATCTGATGGTGATCAATGATCACATTAACCTGCAGCCGCAGAATCCGCTTGTTGGCAGAAATGAAGAGGAGCTTGGCCCGCGTTTTCCGGATATGAGCCAGCCCTACGAGCGCAAGCTGGTAAATAAAGCTTTAGATATCGCGGTAGCTAACAATATTACGTGCCATAAAGGAGTTTATGTAGCTGTAACCGGCCCAAATCTGGAAACCAAAGCAGAGTATAGATATTTGCGGATAATTGGCGGCGATGCTGTAGGTATGAGCACCGTACCCGAAATAATTGTAGCTAACCATATGGGTTTACCGGTATTTGCCATATCAGTACTTACCGATGAGGGTTTTAATGAAGAATTGCAACCAGTATCAATAGATGAAATTATAGCGATAGCGCAGGAAGCAGAACCCAAATTAACATTGATACTTAAAGAATTAATTGCCGGTCTTTGATGCCTTATAAGAAGCTAAAATACTTTTTAATATTGCTGATATGTGTATCGGCACAGGCAGCTTTTGCCCAGTACCCACAACCCAACCAGTCAAATTATCCGGGGCAGCAGCAACGTTCTAATTTTTCTGACACCACCCGGAGAACAACGCAGACGTTAACTACCGACCAGGAATTGGATACGTTGCGTAAAAAAGAGGAAAATAAACGCGACAGTGTAATTTTTACTTCTAAATTCATTAGGGTAACCAGTGAGCGGTTGCTCAGGGATAGCACACAAACCTTCCCGCTTGATACGGGCCTTAAAAATTTTGAGAATTACAGTCCGCTTTACCAGCCGGGCGATCCTAAAATTAATTTGGGTAATACAGGCAGGTCGGAGAAAGATATGTTGTTTGTGCCTGATAGAAAAATAGGTTTTGATGTGGGCCTGCATGCGCTGGATGCTTATTTGTTAAACCCCGAGGATATAAATTACTACAATGCCAGGGTGCCATATACAGTATTATCGCTGGTATCGGGGGGAAAGGCAGAGCAGATATTCAAGGCTATTCACACACAAAATATTAAACCTAACTGGAATTTTGGATTTAATTTAAACTTTGTTGGGTCAAGAGGCGATTATAGTAACGCGGGCCTGCTGGCACAAAATGTTAGCGATATCAACGCCGCCTTATTTACCTGGTATGAGTCGAAAGATAAGCGGTATAACTTATTGGGTAATTTAATATATAATAATTTAAAGTCGCCTGAAACAGGTTCTTTAGCATCGCAGTATGATGATATTTTCACTACACCCCCCAGCCTTGCTTTTAGTAAAGCTAATACGCCTGTAAAGCTGCCCAATACCTGGGAAAACTGGAAAGACAATGGCTTTTACCTGAAACAGAGTTATTATATCGGCCATATTGATACCGTGAAAAAAGCAGGTGATATATCAAAGATATTGCCTACACAGCGCGTGGCTTATACATTTTACTACAATGTGCGTAAGTATAATTTCCTGCAAAATGATGCTGATACTGCCCATGTTTTCCCTGATTATTATTATAGCTACAACCGTTCGCGCGACTCGTTGGTAGAGACACATCTGCAAAACGATTTCTCCTATAGTTTTTATCTGCGCAGCAAATCTCAAAAAAATGTAAAAAATGAGGCAAAGCTCGACTTAGGCCTAACGCAGGATATTTATAGTTATGCGCAGTATGTGAGCGATTCAACCATAAACAAAGTAGGTGCTAAGGTTACGCAGGTAGCTACCGTACAAAACAAAACTACATTTCAGGATCTTACGGTAAAAGGGAGGTTAACCTACAAACTAAGCGACAAGGCAGCGTTTGAGGGAAATGTAAATCAGATTGTACAGGGGCGCGATTTTGGCGACTTTATATATGATGCAAAGCTGATGATAGCCGGCGGCAATTATGCGGGCAAGATAATACTGGATGCCTATACGCAAAGTAGTACGCCATCATTAATATATACGGATTGGATATCAAATCATTATATTTTTCATAATAGCTTCGCTAATCAAAAAACAAACAGTTTTTCATTTAACTATATTAATGATGCGCTGCAGCTCGATTTAAAAGTCGAATATTTCTTATTATCAGATTACCTGTATTTTACAGCTACTGATAATAGCAATGATGCTCACCCAACACAATCAACAAGCCCGATTAATTTACTTAAAGTAACGTTGAGCAAGAACCTGGCATGGCGCAGGTGGCACTTTGATAATATACTGGTATATCAAAAAACCGATAATCCGGATGTAATGCGTACACCCGAGGCTTATACTTATAGCAGCCTGTATTATTCAAAGTTGCTTTTTAATGTGTTGAACACCAATATTGGTACCGATGTGAGATATAATACGCCCTATGTAGCCCCATCATATGCAGTAGGGATAGAGCAGTTTTATAATGGGCCAAGTATTACTTACTCGTCATATCCTGTTGCAAACGTGTTTATAAAGGCTACGCTATACCGTACCAATATTTTTGTGGCTTATGAATATGCTAACCAGGGCCTGTTCAGCAAAGGCTTTTATACCGTAAACCGTTACCCTATGCAGGATGCCCAGCTTAAGTTTGGGGTAGCGTGGACATTCTTTAATTAAGTTGGCAGTTTTTCAGTTTGCAGTCCGCTGTTAGCAGCTTACAAATTAAAAGCAAGCAGTTAGTTATAAAAATTGCTGATAAACTATGCAAACTGCAAACTAAAAACGGCCAACTGAGACTACGTTTTCTGCTTTTTCTTCCTCGCTGCCGGGAACAGTACATTATTTAATATGAGCCTATATCCGGGTGAATTGGGGTGAAGCTTGAGATCGGTTGGCGGGTCGCCAACCATGTGCTGGTAGTCTTCAGGGTCATGACCGCCGTAGAATGTCCACTGCCCCTTGCCGTATTCGCCGTGTATATAGCGGGCCTCGTTAGCAGTTTTCATTTCGCCCATAATAATTACTCCGGGTTTAAGTTTGTTCTCGTTAAAAGCGGTAGTTAAACCCATAAAGCCTTTGATAACCTTATCATGATCCTGTGTGAGCATGCTGGGTACCACATCCCACTTGGCCGAAAAATCAAACAAGGTAAAAAAATCATGCGCCTGGTCAATCTGCCGGGTAGGGGTAACATCAATATTGCTGAAACTGTGCGAAAGCGGGTTCATGTCCAGCGTGAAATTCTGAAAGGCGAAAGTCTGGCTGAAATCCAATTTCGATTGCGCGTCAGGGTCGGCGGCATCACCATCAAACATGCTCTCGCAAATATCAGTATTATGGGCAGCGAGTGCTATATCAAAAGTATCGGTACCCGAACACATGGCGAACAGGAAGCCGCCTCCCGCACAAAAATCACGGATATGTTCGGCAACTGCCAGTTTCATCTGCGATACCTTTTTAAAGCCCAGCTTATGCGCCATAGCCTCCTGGTTGCGTACATCGTCATTATACCATTGCGCGTACCTGAAACCGCCGTAAAACTTGCTGTATTGCCCTGTAAAGTCCTCGTGGTGCAGGTGCAGCCAGTCGTACTTGGGCAAATCACCCCTGATCACTTCCTCATCATATACCACATCGTAAGGTATCTCGGCATATTTAAGTACCAGTGTTACGGCATCATCCCATGGCAGTTTGTCTTTTGGTGAGTAAACGGCCATGCGCGGCGCTTTGTCCAGCTTTACAATATCCATATTTACGGATGGATCGCTTACCTCGGTAACTATTTCATTTTCTTTAGCATCGGTAATAACTTCATAACTAACGCCTCGTATTTTGCATTCGTCCTCAATTCGTTTATCATACTTGGTCATGAAGCTGCCGCCGCGGTAGTTGAGCAGCCAGTCGACTTCCTCGCCATTTTTGAGCACCCAAAAAGCGATACCATATGATTTCAGGTGATCCTTTTGCTCATCATCCATTGGGATGAGGATGGATGCAGCCTTTGTTATGAGCGGTAAAAGGCTTAAAGCTAAAAGCAGAAAGGTGAAGGCAGAAAGATTTTTGAGGCAATGCTTCATTTTCAAATTTAACGAATAATCATCGAAACTATTTTATTTAGCGCAAGTCTTGTGCGGGGAAATGTGTGCCGGCGGACTTGGGCTTTAATAAGGCACAAGTCAGCTCCACTTAGCGCAAGTCTTATCTGTTAGGCTGTGTAACTGGTGACTTGTGTTTTAATAAGGCACAAGTCCACAACCCACTATCCAGCCCACAAGACTTGCGCCAAAGGCAAGATTTGCTCCACAGAAATAACATCGGCTAACACACCCCTAACCCCTCTCAAGAGGGGAACTATTACACATAAACCTTTCATTCTTTACTCTTTCGCCTTTCGCCCCAAATTATTACCTTTGCCAACTATTTAAAAATTAGAAATGAGTAAAGCAATTATCAAAACCGAAAAAGGCGACATGACTGTCGAGTTTTATGATAACGACGCGCCTATTGCAGTGGCAAATTTTAAAAAACTGGCTAAATCAGGATTTTATGATAATGTAACTTTTCACAGGGTGATACCTAACTTTATGATACAGGGTGGCGACCCAACCGGTACAGGTGCTGGTGGCCCCGGTTACAAAATTGATTGTGAATTAACAGGCGAGAACCAATACCATGATCGTGGTGTATTATCAATGGCTCATGCTGGTCGTAATACAGGTGGTTCACAGTTCTTTATTTGCCACAGCCGTGCCAACACCGCTCATTTAGACCGTAACCATACCTGCTTTGGTAAGGTGATTGAAAATGTTGATGTTGTTGACGATATCCGCCAGGGCGATAAAATTTTAAATATCGAAGTAATAGAAGATTAATTTTAGAGTTAAAAGTTGAAAGTAAAAAGTTGAAGATATATTCTGTCTCTTTTTACTTTCAACCTTCAACTTTTAACTTTTCAATAAAAATATATGAACCTACAGGGAATTGTAGCCGTATCCGGCAAACCAGGATTGTGGAAAGCACTGTCGCAAAATAAAACAGGCTTTATTTTAGAGAGTTTGGACGCGCAAAAAACTAAACTGGTTGCTAATCTTTCAACAGCCAAATTAGCCGCTTTAGACGAGATAACCATTTTTGGTTATGACGATGACATTAAGTTAACAGATATTTTTGCGCGTATTAAAGCCGCCCAAAATGTACCTGATGCTAAGGTCGACGGCAAAAAGCTTAGAGAGTTTTTTAATGAAGTAGCGCCTGACCATGATGAGGAAAAAGTTTATGCCTCTGATATGAAAAAGGTGATATCATGGTATCATTTGTTAAAGGATATGCCTTTCTTTAAAGAGGAAGAAGCGGCAGCAGAACCTGTAGCTGAAGAAGCTGCACCTGTTGAGGGTGAAAAACCAGCAGCGGTTAAGGTTAAAAAAGCGCCTGTAACTACTGCTCCTAAAGCGGTAACAAAACAACCGGCACCAAAAGCTGCTTCAAAGCCTAAGGCTGTTAGCAAGCCAAGAAGAGCTGAGTAAGTTTTAGACAAATATTTTCTTAGAGCGTCATCACGAGATACGAAGCAATCCAAATTGTTTGGTGTTTTGTAATGGCGCTTTTTTAATTCTTCTTAATCTATCGTCATTGCGAGGTACGAAGCAATCCCTGACTGTACAGAGTGAATTAGCATGTCGTCTACTTGCCTTATGCAGCCGCTCATTGCCGCGGAGGCTACTACTTTTGTCTTGATACAAAAGGTAGCAAAACCCGACCGGAGGGAGCTCATGAATACCTATGAAGAACAAATAATAGATGAATAAATCAAGTCATTAGAAATGCTTCTTTGCCGCACAAGGCCTTCCCTGCAAATCAGGCAAAACCTGGGCCGCTATATTTTCACCCTGCTGTCGCTACGCACCTGGCCTTTACGCTGCTGTAAAAATCTGCTATGCCCTACCACGCACAAGGCCACCATCGTTTTGCCTGATTTCATCCGAAGCTATTCTACTGACGGGGGAAGAAATTCCTTCCAAGCGTCATTGCGAGGTACGAAGCAATCTCTAGACTATACAGAGCGAATTTGCATGAGTTACTTGCTTACGTAGAGATTGCTTCGTGCCTCGCAATGACGCGTTTTAATTTTTAGCCACAAAATGTAGCATAAAAGAAAAGGCATGGGTTGTAACCAATGCCTTTTCAAAACTTTTTATATGCCCTTTAGGGGGCTAACAATCCGGTTGCTTGCACTTTTCATCGGCAAACTCGGGCTCGAAGGTGCTATGGGTAATATCAAGGTGCTCAAGGCGGTGGCGAAGATCGTGCTTGATGTTATCAAACAAGGTGATATGTGCGGGATCAACTACCAAATGGGCGGTTAACGCGTTTTCGGTAGTGCTTAATGCCCAAACGTGCATATGGTGAACATCCACTACCCCTTTGGCTTTCATTAGCTCAGTTTTGATCTTTTCCAGATCCATTTCTTTCGGTACGCCGTCCATCTCCAGGCGCAGACTGTCTTTTAGCAGGCTCCAGGTGCCTCTTAATATAACAATGGCTATGATTAAGCTCACAATGCTATCTATCCAGTACAAGTGCGTAAAATAGATGATAACGCCTGATATAACCACGCCAAATGAGACTATAGCATCCATTAGCATGTGCAGGTAAGCGCCTTTAACATTCAGGTCCTTATCCTTGCCTTTAACAAATAAGTAGGCGGTTATGGCATTTACAAATATCCCCGCCAGGGCTACAAAAGCCATGGTACTGCCTGAGATCACTTCGGGGCGCATAAACCTCATTATCGCCTCGTAGGCAATAATGCCAACCGATGCAAATAATATTACAGCATTAAAAAAGGATACGATAATAGTTGAACGCTTATAGCCATAAGTGTATTGACTATTTGAGCTTACTTTGGTGAGTTTAAATGCCAGCAACGCAAGCGCTAAGCCTGCAACATCGCTCAGGTTATGGCCTGCATCGGTAAGTAATGACAGTGAGCCGCTATATAAACCGGCAATTACTTCGGCAATTACAAATCCTGAATTTAATATGATGCCTACGATGAACGCGGCGTTTAAGTTATCAATCTTTGGGGTATGATCATGGTGGTGATGCCCATGGCCATGCCCGTGTGAATGATCATGTGAATGAGAATGACCTGACATGCTGCAAAGCTAACCAATTAATGTTAAATGTGAATTAACATGCGTATTAAAAGCAGGTTAGAATTGGCAGGTTATCTGAATATTAACCACAATATAAGCACCATCAGCGCGTATTTTACGGCGTAGTACAGGTTGCGGTTATAAGCCTTCAATTTTTTACCAACTAATCTGATAGAATATATGTAACGGAAGACTTTGTTAATGTTGCCGGTTTTGTCGTCGCCCATATTTGGTGATGCTGCCGCTGCCATGATGAACCAGCCGAAAAATTTGTTCCAGCCACGGCCAAACCAGGTTTTTACCGGGCGTTCCACATCGCAAAACAATATGAGTCTGTCCATATCGGTTTTGTTTTCGGCGTAGTGGATATAGGTTTCATCAAACAATACATCTTCGCCATCTTTCCAGTAATAAGGCTGTCCGTCCACCACGATATTGCAAGCTTCGGAATTTGGGGTGATCAAACCTAAATGATATCGCAATGAGCCTGCATAAGGATCGCGGTGTTGTAAAAGCTCACTGCCTGCAGGTAATACAGCAAACATGGCTGCTTTAATTTCGGGTACTTGCTTAATTAATTCAATAGTTTGCGGGCAGTATTTTTTGGCTGATGGATGAAAATCGTCATACCATTTTAAATAAAACCGTTTCCAACCGCGGCGGAAAAATGAGTTGAAGCCTACATCGTTATATTTATCAGAGCCCTTTATCAGCTCCTCGCGTTCCAGTAAAATGGCCTCATCGCGTATGGTTTGCCAATGATCTTTTAAAAGGGTTAGTTGCGGGAATGAATCAGTTTTTATATAAGGTTTGTTTTCAACGCCTGAGAGGGCATACATGGGTACATTAATAGGGGCCATAAAGGTGGAGTGATCTGTAAGCTGCCTGAAAAACTTATACCGCATTTTACCACGATAATGTATGATTATGGTAGAAATGATGAGTACGTAGAAGAAAATGAATTTCCCCGAGGTGAGTTCAGTAAATACTTGATGCATGGGTAGAGAATTAATTAACTGAAAGAATAAAGATAGGTGCATTGCATTTAAGCAAAAAGCCCTAAAAATGTTTTTACAGAAATTTGACTAAATCTCTACAATGTTCAGGAATGATGGTATGGCTCGCCTTTTATGATGGTAAAGGCACGGTATAATTGCTCAGTAAAAAATAAGCGCACCATTTGATGTGAGAATGTCATGAGTGAGAGTGATAGCTTATCATTAGCGCGCTGGTAAACCTGTTCATCAAAACCATAAGGGCCACCTACTATAAAGATGAGGTTTACGCCCGATGAAACTGCTTTTTTGTTGATATAGCCGGCAAACTGTTTGGAAGTAAGCTCCATACCGTTCTCGTCAAGCAAGATAACATGGTCTGTAACGCCTGTTTTTTTCAGGATCATTTCGGCTTCCTTAGCTTTTTGCTGCTCGGGTGTTAAGGCTTTGGTGTTCTTTAATTCGGGAAGTTCAATAATTTCAAGCCGGGTGTAATGCTTCAGTCGCTTTACATACTTTTCAATGCCATCTTTTAAATAAGCATCCTCAGTTTTGCCAACGGTTAAAAAAGTGATCTTCATATTGAAAACAAAATAAGCGTTTATTTAAAATATAAGTGTTTATTTAGCCTGAATTTTATTTTTTAAATGGAACAGGATATTAAAAACGATTACTGGCAAAGGATACTAAGCGCGCAGGAACAGGTAAGCAAATACAAAAAACTAGTGAATACTTATTCCCTTATGCGTTTGTGCGTGTTTGGTTTATTTATAGTTGCGGTGTCTGTTGCCATTATGCAAGATAACTTTAACATTATTGCAATAGGCTTTGTTATTATGTTATTGTGTTTTGCCTGGCTGGTATCAAAACAAAGCGCTTTTGACATACAAAAGAAATACTTTGAGAACCTGGTAAAGGTGAATGAGAATGAGATAAGCAGTATTATAAGTCATGCTAATATTTATGACAATGGCGCACGCTTTGCCAACGAAAAACATTATTACACGGCAGATCTGGACATATTTGGCCCGGCATCATTATACCAGTTAATTAGTCGCGCGGCAACTATACCGGGTATTAATAAGCTGGGGGAGTGGTTGAATGCGCCATCGGCAAAAGCAACTGTTTTACTAAGACAGGATGCCGTAAAGGAGCTGGCGACTAAAAACGATTGGAAACTGGATGTACAGGCCAGTCTGTATTTTGCCAAAACAGAGGATACCGATCAGTTAAAGCGACTTTTTATTTACCTGGGCCTGCCACTTAATTTATCGGGCGAAAAATGGTTGGGTACTTATGCTAAAATAGCGCCATGGTTATTGTCGGCAGCAATTATAGGTTCGTTCTTTAGCGGTTATGCCAAGGATATAGCCGTGCTGATTGGTTTTGTTAATATGGCCCTGGTGTTTTCAAAGGCGGAATACATTAAAAAAACCAGCATGATTGCCGATAAAATTGGCAGCACCTTAGCCGGTTACGCGCAGGTTTTTAAAAAGGCTGAGGAGCAGCAATGGCAATCAGCCCGATGCAAGGATTTGGCGCAGGTGCTTATAGCAGGTAAAACATCGCAAAGGATAAAAGACCTGTCGGTATTGATCAACAAGCTCAATTATCACCTCAATATTATAGTAGGCTTTTTGTTGAACGTGTTTTTTATATGGGATATCCGCCAGATCATAGCTATTGAGGATTGGAAACGCAACAACCATGAAAGCCTGGAAGCTGCCTTTGATGTAATAGCGGAGTTTGAGGCGCTCATGAGCCTGGCATCGCTGCATATCAATTATCCGGAGTGGGTATTCCCGCAAATAGCGGATGGAGATGGTTACACATTAATGGCCACAAAACTGGCCCACCCCCTCATCTATCCACACAATAGGGTGGATAATGATTATGAGCTGGAAAATGCTTTTCATATCGATATCATCACAGGCTCAAACATGGCGGGGAAGAGTACCTTTTTGCGCACCATCGGCATAAATACAATATTGGCTTTAGCAGGCGCGCCGGTTTGTGCAAGTGGGATGGAGGTATCAGTTATCACTATCATCAGCTACATGCGTATAAAGGATTCGCTGAATGAGAGTACATCAACTTTTAAAGCTGAACTCGACAGGCTGCAAATGTTGCTGGCCGCTGTTGAAACGGAGCCTAAGATCTTCTTTTTAATAGATGAGATGTTGCGCGGCACCAACTCGGTTGATAAATACCTCGGATCGAAAGCGGTGATAGAGCAGCTCATCCGTAAGAACGCGGTAGGCATGGTGGCTACCCACGATCTGCAAATAGCTCATCTTGAACAAAAATACCCGGACTACGTGCGCAATTATTACTTCGATATACAGGTAAAAGATGGCGAAATGCTTTTCGATTACAAGATAAAACATGGCGAGTGCAAAACCTTTAATGCATCGCTACTACTGAAACAGATAGGAATTGATGTGGATGCGGAATAGATAAAGCCAAAAATGCCCTTCGATATCGAAGGGCATTTTTGGCTTTATAAAGAGATCTATTATTCAGTGCTATTTGCTACCACCTGCGCTGCCTACACCGCCCTGGTCATCCTGTTTTTCATCATCAGGATTATTTCCATTTTTGGGTTTAGGGTTGCTAAAGGTAATTTTACCAAAACTATAGCTAAACGTTAAACCAATCGAACGGAACGGAAACGCGGTGCTGCTAGTTTGCACCAAACCGGGGCTGTTTATATTTTGGTCGAAGTATTTGTATTTGTTAAACGGTTGCAATACGTTAATACCAATCGAGGCCTTTTTATTATCAAATTGCTTTCTTACACCAAAACCTAACAGGCTAAAAGATGGGTTGGTACCCTGTATAGTACGGCGTGGTGAATTTTCAATCGCGAAAACCTGACCAACTATGGTTTTTAAATCAACTTCCGCCATTGCAAACGCGTTGTATTGTATGTAGGTACCTTCGGCGCTATGATCCTGTACAAAGGCACCGTTCGGGTCGGGGTTGTAGGTATAAGCGTTAATGCTTCCCCTTATAGTTAATATTTTCACAGGGTTTATTGAACCAAAGAAGCTTGATCCCCATGAATTATTGCTACCAATATTTTGGTAAGTACTTATCGTGCCTTTTGTTGAATCGCTAAGGCTGTTTGTCCCTAATATACTTTCTATTAAGCCATTGATGTGTTTATAATAAACAGAAAAGTTGATAACAGATGTTTTAATAAATGTATTATAATTCAACTCGATTGTTTGTGATATTTCAGGGCTCAAATTAGGGTTACCTTCCGATTCACTCTGTGGGTTGCTCATGTTAACAAACGGATTAAGGTAAGTTAAGCTTGGGCGGGTTATACGTTTGCTGTAACTTAATTTTACTGTTTGTGACGTGCCAAATTGCTTTTGAATGGTTAAACTCGGGATAAAAATATTATAATTTTGATCTACAGGCGGCAGGTTTGGCTCGTCGCTTATTGCTTCGCCATTAATAGCTGTATTTTCAAATCTGCCTCCTGCCAAAATAGTATAACTTTTAGGTAGTGTAAATGTAAATACTGAATAACCTGCATAAACATTTTGATTGTAATTATAAAGATCACTATTAGCCGGATCTATTATATCAAGGTCATCGCCACCAAAAGTATCAAAATTGCTATTAAGCCTTCTGATGGTTGTTTTACCACCCGCTTCAAATTTTAATATTTTGCTTATTGGTAAAGTATAATCAAGCTGGAAAGTATACTCATTGTTAGTACCATCATTTAATCCTCTTTGATTTACATAAGGCGATTCACCTGTGTAGGTGTTGGTATAGTTGGTATTAACTGCACTATGGCTCCATTGTGCCGAAAGGTCCAGTTCTTCACCTTCTTTGTGGAATTTGTGGGTATAGTCCATGCTCCAGTCAAAGCCATAAAACAAGTTATGTTGGATGGTATTGTTTTGATACTGATTTGAGAAAGATGTATCCACAGTAACGCCATGAATAACTGAAGATGAATTGGTAGCTGAGTTGGTAGTTGAAGGTCCGTTTTGGTTAAAGCCCCCTCTGTTGTATCTGAATGTAGATGTTATGCTATTGTAAGTGTTGAAATCATAGCCTGCTGTTAAGGAGCTAATAGTACCATACCTTTTAATAGTACTATTACGTATTGATTGCAAAGTATAGTGTGAAGTATCGCTGGTTATACTTTGATTAAACTTAGTGATTGATGTTTGCGGCCAAGTAAGGTTACCACCAATATTAGCCGATAAACTAAACCTGTTTTTGTTATAGTTAAGGTTAAAGTTACCGTTGTTTTGGCGTGTACCAATGCCACCGCTAACAGAGCCGCTTAAGCCGGAAGCATTTTTTTGTTTAGTAATGATGTTGATGATACCTGCTGAACCTTCCGCATCATATTTTGCAGATGGCGAGGTGATCACTTCGATACTTTTGATCTGATCGGCAGGGATGGTTTTTAATACATCAGATAAACTGGCCGACATGGCGCCTGATGGTTTGCCGTTGATCAATACCTTAACGTTAGCATCGCCACGCAGGGAAACGTTACCATTAATGTCAACCGCTACCAACGGAACTTTCTGCAATACATCACTTGCATTACCGCCTGTGTTGGTAATGTCTTTTTCGGCATTGTAAACAAGCTTATCAATATGGTTTTCAATAAGCGGGCCTTTACCCGTGATCTGTACCTCGTTCAATACCTTATTATCAGGTGATAATATGATATTGCCCATATTGTTATCAAGTTTTGATGGGGTGGTAACTACCGGATTGATAGTTTTGGTTTTGTAACCGCCAATAAAGGTGATGGTGATCCTGTAACTGCCCGGTTTAATGCTGTACAGCTTAAAACTTCCTTTTTCATCGGTTAATACACCGTTGATAGGAGCTTTACCCTGACTTAAGTATATAGCAATACTTGCGTATTGAACAGGTTTTTTGGTAACGGAGTCGATAACAGTGCCCGATATTTTACCCGTGAGGGTTGAACCGCCTCCAAATTGGGCCTTAGCGGTAATAACGGAGCAGAAAAATAATATGAGTATAACTATTCGTTTCATGTAATGTAAGGTATTTTTGGTAATTGGAGACGAAAATACCTGAAATGTTACAATCCGAGTGTCATTTTAATGAAAATATTGGCTTACATATTGTAATTGTTACACTATCATTAAGTTAGGGCTAAAAATGGTGCTAAAACGAATGAAGTTAAATCATTCGATGCTGTCGCAGGTTTAGCTAACGCTGCCGCGGGTTTAGCGTAGCGTAACCCGTGGTATAGCATGATCAAAGCTTTCAGCTTGTCAACCGGTTCAAGCTAATAAGCTTGAACAATGCCGCCCACGGGTTACGCTGCGCTAAACTCGCGGGAGCAATTTTTTATTCCCCCTTCAGGGGGTAGGGGGCTAAACCACCATATTCACGATCCTGCCCTTAACCACTATCACCTTTTTAGGTGCTTTGCCATCCAGGTATTTTTGTACATCGGCATTGGCCAGTACAAAAGCTTCTATCTCGGCAGGAGCAAGGCTCAATGAAATGTTCAGGTTCATTTTTGTTTTACCGTTGATGGAGATCGGGTATGCAAATTCATCCTCAACTAAATAGCTTGGATTAAATTTAGGATATGCAGCGTATGACAATGTTCCGGCTGCGTTGCCTAATAAAGTCCACAATTCCTCGCAAATATGCGGCGCGTATGGCGACAGGATAACCACCATGTCCTGTAAAATAGCCTTGTTACTGCTCTTCAGATCAGTCAGTTCATTAACCGCGATCATGAAGCTGGAAACTGAGGTATTGAACGAAAAACGGTCAATATCTTCTTCCACCTTACGGATGATCTTATGCAATGATTTTAACTCTGCTTTAGATGGCTCAGCACCCGATACGCTGAATTGCCATTGATCGTTATGGAACAACCGCCAAAACTTACGCAGGAACTTGAACACACCCTCAATACCATTGGTATTCCATGGTTTGCTTTGCTCCAGCGGGCCTAAGAACATCTCGTACATACGCAGGGTATCGGCGCCGTAACGTTCGATGATATCATCTGGATTTACAACGTTGAACTTAGACTTTGACATCTTTTCAACCTCAACTCCGCAGATGTATTTGCCATCTTCAAGTATGAACTCTGAATTAGTAAATTCTGGTCTCCATTTCTTAAACTTTTGAATGTCTAAAATATCATTAGTGACGATATTTACATCAACGTGCAGATTTTGAATAAGTAATTCTCCATTGTAATTGAAATAAGTTTTATCATCCTCATTATAAACGTTGTCATTATAAAGCTTATCATAATTAATATCATCTTCGAAGAGTTGTATTACTTGTCCCTTTTTTATCAAACTTGCATATTCAAGGAGATTTTTGAAAATGTTTTTTGAAACAAATTTATCGGTTTTAACCAGTCTGTATACAAAGTTTGATCTGCCCTGTATCATCCCCTGGTTGATCAATTTTTTGAAGGGCTCTTCCTCAAACACTACGCCTATATCTTTCAAAAACTTATTCCAGAAACGGCTGTACAATAAGTGCCCGGTAGCGTGCTCGCTGCCGCCAATGTACAGGTCCACATCCTTCCAGTATTTAACCGCTGCTTCAGATGCAAATTCCTTATCGTTATTAGCATCCATATAGCGGTACCAGTACCAGCTTGAGCCAGCCCAACCCGGCATGGTTGAAAGTTCATATTCGCTGATACCTTTATACTTCCAGTCGGTAGCACGACCCAAAGGTGGTTCGCCGCTTTCTGTTGGTAGGTATTTATCAACTTCCGGCAATACCAAAGGCAGGTCGCTTTCATCAATTAAGTATGGCAATCCATCCTTAAAATAAACCGGTACCGGTTCACCCCAGTAACGCTGGCGGCCGAAGATCGCATCACGCATCCTGAAATTTACTTTCGCCTTGCCTGCGCCCAATTCTTCCAGTTTGGCAATTACCGCGGCGGTAGCTTCTTTGTAAGTGAGGCCGTTGATAAAATCGGAGTTGATGTATAGGCCGTCCTTAGTAGGGTCGGCTTCAATCTCAATATTTTGTATATCCATGATCGGCACTATAGGCAGATCAAAATGTTTAGCAAATAAATAATCACGCTGATCACCTGATGGTACGGCCATTACCGCACCTGTGCCATAGCCTGCAAGCACATAGTCTGCAATCCAGATCGGCACTTTCTCGTTATTTAACGGGTTAAGCACATAGCTGCCCGTAAATGCGCCTGATACCGTTTTGGTATCAGCCATACGGTCGAGCTCTGATTTCTTTTTTGTTTGGGCGATGTAGGCATCAATAGCACCTTTTTGCTCAGGTGTGGTTAAGGATGCTACCAACTCATGTTCGGGTGCAATTACCAGTAAAGTTACGCCAAATATGGTGTCAACACGGGTGGTGAAAACTTCTATATAGTCGATTGCAAGCTGTGCATTGTGGGCTGACTTGTCAATTGGGAACCTAACGCTCGCACCAACGCTTTTACCTATCCAGTTGCGTTGCATTTCCTTTAATGGCTCGGGCCAGTCGATCTTGTCCAAACCCTCCAGTAAACGCTGTGCATAGGCGGTTATGCGCATGCTCCATTGCATCATTTTCTTTTGCTCAACAGGGTAGCCGCCGCGCTCGCTAAAGCCGTCTTTTACCTCGTCGTTTGCCAATACCGTACCTAAGGCCGGGCACCAGTTAACGGTGCTTTCGCGCAGGTAGGTTATGCGGTATTTTAACAGCTCAGCCTGCTGTTCGTCATGGCTCAGCGCCTTCCATTCATCCGCAGAAAAAGATAAAACTTCCTCATCGCTCACCGCGTTAATGCCTGCTGATCCGTTCTGCTCAAAATGAGCGATCAGCTTATCAATTCCCTCAGCTTTATCGGCCGTTTTGTTGTACCAGGAGTTGAACAGCTGCATAAAGATCCACTGCGTCCATTTATAATAGCCCGGTGAACTGGTGCGTACCTCACGACTCCAATCGAACGAAAAACCGATCTGATCCAACTGACGGCGGTATGTAGCAATATTAGCCTCGGTAGTCAAGGCAGGGTGCTGTCCGGTTTGTATGGCATACTGCTCAGCCGGTAAACCAAAGGAATCATAACCCATAGGGTGCAGCACATTAAAGCCTTTAAGGCGCTTGTAACGTGCAAAAATATCAGAAGCAATATAGCCTAGCGGATGCCCCACATGCAGCCCCGCGCCCGAAGGGTAGGGGAACATATCCAGCACATAATACTTGGGTTTAGTGCTGTTATCTTCGGCCTTAAAGGTTTGATTTTCGGCCCAAAACAGCTGCCACTTTTGCTCTATATCCTTAAATTGATAGTCCATTTTTTGATTTACACGTATGAGGTTGCGAAATTAGTAAAATCCCTATTAGTTTGGTAGTTAATTGTGATAGTTGTGTTGTAATTCCATATTCACCAGGCGTCATTGCGAGGAACGAAGCAATCTCTAAACTATACAGAGCGAATTGAAAGATTTTGAACCAACATGGTTGAATAGCCTAAGTAGAGATTGCTTCGTTCCTCGCAATGACGCTTGGTGAATAAGTCAATCTGCAAAGTACATATGTAACAAACCCACCCCATTGTTATCCAACAATAACATACACTTAAACCAAACCATTATTATGCAGCCCCAAAAAGCACACATTCCTAAAATTGTAATAAAGAGTATTGGCGGCGGCCTATTGTTGATGGCCTTGTTTACCATGGCATGGGCAGGTATTGCATCCGGCGGGTTGCCCGGCGCAGGTCATTGGGCTATATTGGTGGTGTTTGGCATTATCAGCATCTCATTTATAATTTATGGGATAAAGATGTTCACCCTATCCAAATACTTTACCACACCTAATAATGAAAAGGACAAAGCAGAAGCTAAAAGACTAAGTATATGGTATGGCGTAATATTTGGTGCGGAGGGAGTTGTCATACCTATTGTAGCTGGTGCACTAGTATACTTTCAGAAAACTAATTTTATTGTACCCGCCATAGCCATGGTAGTTGGCCTGCATTTTTACCCGATGGCCAGCATATTTAAACGCACCATTGATTATTACCTCGCTACCTGGACTTGTGTAGTAGCGCTATCGGCCATCATAGCAATCATGGATGATATAGCTACTGAGGCTACCATCCTTGCATTTTTAGGCGTTGGCGTAGCAGTGGCTACAAGTTGCTATGGTTTTTATATGATATATGTGGGGAAGGATATGACGAGAGGGCTGTAGGAATAAAGTGTTATTACAAGCGTCATTGTGAGGAACGTGGCAATCCACGACTGTGTAGGGCGAAGTTGCATATTGTAGACATATCTTGTGTAGCCGCTCATTGCCGCGGAGGCTAGTTCTTTTGTCTTGACACAAAAGAACCAAAACCGACCGTAGGGAGCTCATGAATACCTATTAAAACAAATAATAAATGAATAAAGTCAAGACAAAAAGATCCTTCCACCCACATGCAAAACACCCAGGCCCGCGCTTTTTGTCGGGCATTTACCCGCTTTTTATTACGTTTCAATTAAAGCCCTCTCCTTTGGAGAGGGTTGGGTGAGGCTCCCCGTCAGTAGAACAGCTTCGGGTGAAAACAGGCAAAACAATGGTGGCCTTGTGCGTGGCAGGGCATAGCAGATTTTTACAGAAGCGTGAAGGCTAAGAGCGTAGCGACAGCGGCGTAAAAATATAGCAGCCCAGGTTTTGCCTGATTTGCAGGGAAGAGGCCTCGTGCGGCAAAGAAGCATTTCTGCTGACTTGATTTTTTGTTTCTTTTGTATCAAGACAAAAGAAATAGGCCTTAGCGGCTATGAGCGATACTAAGCGACTCAACAAGCATGTACACAGTTGCAAACTGAAAAATCATTCAGTACACGAAAGCATCGTCATCAGTAGGCTTCAGTTGCAAACTGAAGCCTGTAAGGAAAAGAATAATTATTTCTCATACCCCGTTAAATCACACTGCAACTTATTATCCCAATTACCGGTTTTTGCTGCCGCGATATAGGTTGACCGCAGGAACTGCAATAGTTTGACTTCGGGGTTTTCGGAACGCTGTACTACCTCGTACAATAAAAAGAATTCGCCCATTTCATTACTGTAAAACGCCTCAGATGGTTCTACAACCTGTTGGCCGAAATCGGCCGGGGTAGGGTAGCAATAGGCATAAAAGGCCGGATGTGGGAATTGTTCGCTGCCACCCCAGAAACCGGCGCTGCTCACCTCGTGCGAGTAGGCTTCCTGCATTACGCGGTCGGGCATGTTGGGCGCACCGCCGGGATGCAAAGGTGCTTCACGGCCCGAGAAACGGGTTACTGCGAGGTCAAAAGCGCCCCAAAAAAGGTGTACAGGGCTACATTTGCCTGTGAACTCCGACCTAAACTTTACAAATACCGAATTGATGTTGATCAGCGCCTGCCAGTACAGGTTCATTTGTACGGCATCGTAACTTTTATGTACTTCATCCTGCGCGAAAGGTATGGCAGGGTCAAGCTCATTTGGTTTGGCGTAGATCTTTGCCTCAATACCCATGGCATTGAGTTTCTCAAATAGTTCGGCATAAAAACTGGCTACGGTACGCGGGTAAAGACTTAATTTCTCAGTTTTACCATTACTGGCAATGATAAGCAGTTCATGTGCCACAAAATCAAAATCTATCTGGAAGTTGCCATCCACATAAGGAATGCTGCCCGTAGTTAGACCCCTTGGTGATACATAGAGCGTAACGTGCCAACTATGGTTTATCCAGGGCGTTTTTATCAGCCTGATCTTGCCGACAATCTGCGTCCATAGCTGTACGGTGGCAAGGGTGTCTTTCAGGCTTTCGAAAGCAAGTTCGGGCCATTTTTTTTGGCAGATATTGGTTACGGGCATGATTAATGGGTTATTGTTTAGACAACTGATAAAGCTGATAAAAGTTTAAGGTGTTTAAGTATTTTAATGCACTCTCCGCCACTGCACTAATGAACTAATAAACCAGTGAACCAATGAACGCCTACTCACTATCCACATTCATAAACTTATCATACCCCGCTGGCTGTTGCCATTTATCATCAGGCTCAAAATAATGCCATAACAGGGCCGATACATTGCGTATCAATACAAATGCTTCATTGTTGTGCTTATAGCTGGTATCCTTTTGATGGTTGGTGATAATGCTGAATACATAATCGCCATGCGGGGCGCTTACCACTACCGTTTCAGATCGGGATGCATCTACAAAACCCTGTTTGCTGGCGGTTTGTATGTAAGGCGGTACCTGCGATATCGCATTATCATCCCAGTAAATATGCGACAGGTTGCGATACATACGTTCGCTGGCCGCAGGGCTCACCGCTTTGCCCTCACGTATCATGGTGAATAGCTTGCACATCTCGCGCGGAGTGGTTACACCCCAACCATATATGCTGCGGATCTTTTCACGGCCCTTTACACGGGAATTTACCCGCATATAGTCGAACCCATTTTGCTGTAGCCAGTTGTTAATGTATTCGCCGGTTACCAGTTTTTGCAGCCATAAGCTGGCCGTATTATCGCTCATGGTGATCATGAGCATGGCTACTTTGCTGAGTGCAATGGTATCATTATCCTTTACCGAGCCGAGGATATCACCTGTATCATAGCGTAATGAATCCTTAAAAACCAAATTCTGGTGATAATCGAGATCGCCTTTTTGTATCTTATCCATCAGGCCGCACATAATGCTCACCTTTATCATGCTGGCAGTGGGGAAGAGGGTATCAGCATTGAGTTTCGCTGTTTTACCGGTTTTAAGGTTCTGTACATAAATACCTACCTGCCCGTGAAAGTCTTTTGTAAGCTCGTTTAGCTTTTTGGTGAGCCTGGTATCTGTTTGGGCAAAAGCAGTAGCGGTACCGAGCAATAGTAGCAGGATCAGTGATTTAATTGATTTCATTACTGTAATATTAATATTTTTTTTGGGAGTGATTATGAGATTAATTAACATTTTCAACCACTCTCTTCCGCATGTCGTTTCTCCAACCCGTCATGCTGAACTCGTTTCAGCACCCCACAAGGTCAGTAATCACCATGCTGGCTACTTTTATGATGAGTTCCCGAAACAAGTTCGGGATGACGGATGGTAATGAGTTGATTGCCCTATCCGGTCGGAATGTAAGGCTGTGCGGATACTCCGGACACGCTCTCCAAACCTTTCCTTTAAACTCCCCCTTCAGGGGGCTGGGGGGTAAACTCCCCCTCACTCTTCGCTATCACAATAGTAGCAATACCATTGCCTATCAGGTTAGTGATCGCCCTTGCTTCCGACATAAACCTATCCACACCAAGCAATATAGCCACACCTTCAACCGGTATGATTTTTATGGCCGCCAGGGTTGAGGTAAGCACGATGAAACCACCGCCGGTAACTGCTGCCGCTCCTTTTGAGGTAAGCATTAGTATACCTATGATCACCAGTTCCTGCTCTATGGATAAGGGTATATGAAATACCTGCGCCAAAAATATGACCGACATTGACAAATAAATAGTAGTACCATCCAAATTAAAGGAATATCCCGTAGGGATAACCAAACCCACCACCGATTTTGAGCAGCCGAATTTTTCCATCTTCTCCATCATGCTCGGCAGTGCCGATTCTGATGAGGAAGTACCCAGTACGATCAATATCTCTTCTTTTATAAATTTAAGGTAATGCCACAAACTGAACTTATAAATACGGCAAATGATATTCAGCACCACAAAAATAAACAGAAACATGGTGAGGTAAACCGAACCCATCAGGTTTAGCATGGGTTTAAGGGTGCTCACGCCATAAGTGCCCACCGTATAAGCCATCCCGCTGAAAGCGCCTATTGGGGCTACCAGCATCACTACTTTCATAATGTTAAAGAATACTTTGGATAGCTTATCTATAGCATCAACAATCACTTTGCCGCTATCACCCATCTTACTCAATCCATAACCAAAAAGTATGGCGAAGAATAATATTTGCAGGATATCGCCTTTGGCAAAAGCATCAAATATGTTGCCCGGCACTATATGAGCGAAAAACTCGCCCCATTTCATATCGGCGGCAGCCTTTTCGTAGTCGGCAATTTTTGCGGCGGCGTTTACCGCGGGGTGATTAATAAAATTGGCTCCCGGCTGTAGAATATTAGCCACCGTAATACCAATAACCAACGCAAATGAGGTTACTACCTCAAAATAAAGGAGCGCCTTGCCACCCACACGGCCAACTTTTTTCATATCCTGCATACCGGCTATGCCCTGTACAATGGTAAAGAATATGATAGGTGCTATCAGCATGGTTATCATATTAATGAATGTTTTGCTGATGATTTGCGCGGTAGGGGCAAATCCCTTAAAGAATATGCCCACAATTACACCCAGTATTATGGCTATAATAACCTGGAAGGTTAAGTTGGTTAGTAAACGCTTCATGCTTAACAAGTATAGTAAATAAAAGCAATATTAATTGTGGTTACAGCTGGTTTTTCCACTTATTCAATAGGGCTTATAGCTGCATTTATCAGTGAATAAAAATGAACAGAAATAACTGTAACATTCCTGATTTATTTTCGTAATACGGTGTGTTGTGATTAACTGTTGGTTTATTTTAATCTGCACTTAATACGTTATTGTGGCAGCAGCAGCATATAGAATATGAAGATACTTTACCCTAAATTTGTCATTGCCCTACCGGTTTGTATCGCCTTAATGTTGTGCCTTTATAGCTTAAACGGCTTTTCCCAAACGGAACAACGTATAAAGTTCGATACTATAACATCCAGCATTAATACCGGGATGGATTACTCGCCCTGGCTAAATGATAATGTCGACTCACTGGTGCAGGAGGTTTGGCTCAATAATTTTGTTTGGGTTGATGTTACTCTTAAGTTAACCCAGCGCAGCAAGATCACCCGGTTTTCCTTTTATGATTATGAGGGCGTTTTTACCGATGCGCCGGATTCTATTTACGCGCTTAACGGCACTACCAAAACTTTCCTGGGCACTTTTACCGGTCCGGCTTATATGGTTTGGGATGGCTTTACATTAGCCACACCAGTTGAGGCTGATGCTATCATCATTCATAAATACAGCAACAATATCCCCCAAAAGGTTGATATTTTCGGTTACCCCGATACTGTTGCAGCCATTACTCCGCCTGTTACCCCTGTTGATACCAACCAAATTGTGAAGATCCCTATTGATACCACCCGCTGGTTCCAGCTAACCAATGCCAGCGGTGGGTTAGGGGGATTGTTTGATGGCGACCTCACCGATATGGTAAATACCGGCTGGGGTAAGCTGGTGACCAATTATGATGCTTATTACCCCGTTATGCCCGGCGAGAAGATTGACCTTACCAGCATGCGTTTCTATAATTATGAAGGCTCGCTCGGGCCATATCCCTTAACCGTTTCGGTTATTGACAGCACGGGTACACGTACCGTAATTGGTACGTATTCGGGCGGTGGCTACATGACCTGGGATGGCCCACGCCCCGGTGATACTTCAAAACTGCTTACCACGCCCATGAAGAATGTTAAATTCATTGTGCTGAATTGCTGGTACCAGTTCCCTGCCGAAATTGAGTTTTATGGCCATTATACTGCGCCACCGGCTGTTACGCCTTTAGTGCAAAAGAGTTATCCGCTTAATCAGTACTTCGGCATAAACGCCTTTGAATGGAATTTTGAAGATCCGAATAGTCCGCTGGTAGTTAGTCCGACTTTATTGGCCGCTGCCGAATCCTTTACACAGTTGCGGCATTATATGGATTGGAATAAACTGGAATCAACCCAGGGTATGTACACTTTTAATCCTGTACATAGTGGCGGATGGAACTACGATGCCATGTACCAGGCCTGCCAGGCTAACAATATTATGGTGCTGGCCGACCTCAAAACCATGCCCGGCTGGATGATTGCCACCTATCCATCTGGTCAACAGGATTCAGAAAATGTGCCTGTGCCTTATGGTAGTGATTTTACCGATCCTAACTCGTATATCCTGCAAGCTAAAGTAGCCTATCAATATGCGGCACGCTATGGCAGTAATTCATCTGTGAGCTCATCAACTTTAAGTGTGGATACCAGCATCCGCTGGACTGCCGACCCGCAGAATACCATAAAAAAAGGAACCGGCCTGGTGCATTATATCGAGTGTGATAACGAGCGCGATAAATGGTGGAAAGGTCGCCCGGCTTATCAAACCTCATATGAATATGCGGCAAACCTGTCGGCTTTTTATGATGGCAATAAGAATGCCATGGGCCCGGGCGTAGGTGTTAAAAATGCCGACCCCACCATGCAGGTGGTAATGGGGGGCATAGCATCAGCCGACCCAAGCTATGTACATGGTATGATTGAGTGGTGCCGCCTGCACCGTGGCTACCGCTCCGATGGCACTGTGAATATCTGCTGGGATGTCATCAATTATCACCTGTACCCTAACGATGCTTATCCCGAAGGTTATGCCACCACAGGCGTAGCCCCCGAGCGTTCCATCGCTGCAAAAACCGCGCAAAGCTTTATACAAATGGCGCATACCTATGCCGCCGATATGCCGGTATGGGTAACTGAAACCGGGTATGATATGAACCAGGGCAGCATACAAAAAGCTCCGCCAATAGGCAGCAAAACAGCCGCGCAGGTAGAGGCCGACTGGATACTCCGCACCTCATTGCTATATGCCCGTAACGGCATCGCGCGCGTATTCTTTTACGAGGAGTATGATGATAATGCCGCAGCCCCAACACAATATGCTTCATCAGGATTAATCAATGATGATAAGAGCCGTCGCCCTGCTGCGGATTATTTGTACCAGGTGAATAAAGTGTTTGGCAACTACACCTATAAACAAACCCTCAACAGTAGTCCGATAGTTGATATGTACCTGTCGCCAAATAACCAGCCTGCCTATGTGCTGGTGATGCCAACACAAACCGGCAGCACGGTAAACTATTCGCTTGATCTGGGTGCGGCTGATTCAGCCTACATCTACAACCCGGTAGCGGGCGCTAATGACATGACATCAAACAAAGTAAAACTGGTGGGTGGCAAGCTAACATTAAACGCAACCGAAACCCCAACCTTTGTAATACCATCCGGCGTAGCCGAAACTGCTGCCACAAACCTGGCCCGGCTGGATAATGATATAGCTAACGCCAATAAGTTTGATGCCAGCATTACGCTGTTCCCTAACCCAACAGCCAGGTTCGCAACCATAGCCTTGAATAATGATATTAACGGTGCCATCACCATAAAAGTAACCGATGTAAACCAGGGTAAGGTATACGCTATATACACAGCTTCAAAAAGCAGTACCACATTTTCCCAGACTATCGATATCAGCAATGTGCCTATGGGGGTTTGCGTTGTGCAGGTTAGTCAGGGTACCAAACAAAGCTTTAAGAAAGTGATAAAGACATACTGACCCCAACAGCAAGCCTACCAGTGCCTGTAAGCCAGCCAGCAGAAACAGCACACCCACATGCATAAGAGCAGCCAGCCAGCCACTCTGCATGTGGGCCGGGTTTGCCTGTTGTCTCTCCGTTCATTGGTTCACTGGTTCATTAGTTCATTGGTGCAGTGGCGGATGATCTTTTTCTTATTGCCGCCGCGGGTTTAGCGTAGCGTAACCCGTGGTTTGGCATAGTTAAAGCTTACAGCTTAAACAACAACATGTAGCAGATGCAAGCTAAAAAGCTTGCACAATAGCCACCACGGGTTACGCTACGCTAAACCCGCGGGAGCGGAATATATATAAATTTTTATTTATTTTTAACCAGGAAAACGATCATCATAAACCACAATTATGAAAAAGACGCTATCATCACTCGTTACTTTGGCCTGTTTGTTTTTTACCCTGGACAGCGTTGCCCAGCTTACACCTGCGCCAAGCTCGTCGCAAACTATTATACAAGATTTTGGCCTTGGAAAAATCACGCTGAATTATTCGCGCCCTAATGTAAAGGGCCGTAAAATATTTGGTTATACTGAGCCCTACAATGCGGTATGGCGAACCGGGGCAAATGCCGCTACTATAATCACCTTTACCGATGAGGTTATGATGGAAGGGCACCTGGTTACTCCGGGCACATATGCTTTATTCAGCATTCCTGGTGAAGATCAATGGACCATCATCTTAAATAAAACCGCGAAACAGTGGGGCGCTTACGATTACAAAGCTGCCGATGATTACCTGCGTTTTACAATTAAGCCCATCAAAATAACTGAAAACGTAGAAACACTGACCATGCAGTTTACCAACGTGTTTCCCACCAGTGCTGACCTGAACCTCCTTTGGGAGCATACCGCCCTGTCGATCCATATAACGACAGACATAGATGCCAAAGTGATGGCCAGGATCGATTCGGCGATGCAGACAGCAAATAAACCTTATTATGATGCCATTATTTATTACTGGAACAATAATAAGGATATGAACAAGGCGCTGCCCTGGGCGTTGGCTTTGCAAACAGCACCCGGCTTTCCGCCCTATGTAGTTAAGTTATGGCTGGCCAGGGTCGAACTAAAAAAAGGCGACAAGGCTGCCGCCATAAATGCTGCACAGGATGGCATTACCGCTGCTAAGGCAGGCAACAGTGCCGAATATGTAAGGCTAAACAGTGAAGTATTAACTGCCGCTGGTAAATAATTATGTAGCTGAGCATGTATCTTTAGTCGATAGGGCATAGTTTTTGACTTGAAAGCGTTTGTCCGCTCCCGGTGCAGACGTGTCTTCCTCCTTGCAATGACATGGCGAAGAGGCCCGCGTTAGCGATGGCAGCGGATACCAGCCTCGCGCCTAATGCATTGCAGGCGTATGAGCGTACAGCGCGGTCCGCTGGATAGCGGGAAACGCCCATGTTAAGCTAAAGTTTATATTGCTAACGCCATACCCACCCCTAACCCATCTCAAGAGGAGAACCCGGCAAAATACCCCACCGTCATCCTGAACTTGTTTCAGGATCCGACAAGACAGGTATACTGCATGCGGATTACTTAGCATGTGAGATGCCGAAACGAGTTCGGCATGACAGTAGTGGAAAATTCGAAATTGAACATCCGATATCCCAAATCCCAAATCAAAAGCCCGATTATCAATTACATGTAATTTGCACATTTGCAAAACCGCACATCTGCGCATTAATTATTATCTTTGGTTGTTTTAACTGACTATCATTATGCTTAAAGGATTTTTCAGCGTTCCGCAACCGCAGAACGAGCCTGTATTGAATTACGGGCCGCGCAGTGTGGAGCGTGGTGCTCTCAAAGCCGCTTTAGACGAGGCGCGCAGCAAGGTAATTGACATACCGATGTACATCGGCGATAAACTGGTGCATACCGGCAAAAAGCTGGAGATTCGCCCGCCACATGATCATAAACATTTACTGGCCACTTTTCACGAGGGCGATGCTGCAACCGTTAACGCTGCTATTGATGCTGCTTTAGCTGCCAAAGCTGCCTGGGAGGAAATGCCGTGGGAGCAACGTGCATCGATATTTTTAAAGGCTGCCGAACTGCTTTCGGGCCCATACCGCGCTAAAATTAACGCGGCTACTATGCTTGGCCAATCAAAAAATGCTTACCAGGCCGAAATTGATGCGGCTTGTGAGTTTATAGATTTTCTGCGCTTTAATGTGCATTATATGGAGGAGATCTATGCGCAGCAACCGCCAATATCGCCAAAAGGGGTATGGAACAGGGTTGAGCAGCGCCCGCTTGAAGGCTTTGTCTTCGCGCTTACACCTTTCAACTTTACAGCTATAGCAGGTAATTTACCTGCATCGGCCGCTATGATGGGTAACGTTGTGGTTTGGAAGCCTGCTTATCCGCAGATATATGCCGCTAACGTAATTATGCAGGTGCTGAGGGAAGCCGGTTTGCCTGATGGCGTTATCAACCTTATTTATGTTGATGGCCCGGTTGCTGGCGAGGTAATATTTAATCACCACGATTTCGCGGGTATCCACTTTACAGGATCAACTAAAGTATTCCAGAATATATGGCAGACCATTGGCAATAACATCCATAAATACCGCACTTACCCACGTATAGTGGGCGAAACCGGTGGTAAGGATTTTGTGCTGGCACACCCAAGCGCTGATGCTGATGTGGTAAGCACTGCACTGGTGCGTGGCGCGTTTGAGTACCAAGGGCAGAAATGTTCGGCAGCTTCAAGGGCATACATTCCGGCATCGTTATGGCCTGCGGTGAAGGCGAATGTGCAGCGTGATGTAGCCAGCATAAAAGTTGGTCCGGTTGAGGATTTTGGCAACTTTGTTAACGCGGTGATCACCGAAGCATCGTTTGATAAACTGGCTAAATATATTGATGCTGCCAAGGCTGATAAAAGCGTTGAGCTGGTAGCTGGCGGCACTTATGACAAGAGCCAGGGCTGGTTTGTTGACCCAACTATAATTAAAGTTGACGACCCATACTACGTGACCATGTGCGAAGAGCTTTTCGGCCCGGTACTGACTATTTATGTGTATGAAGATGCCAAGTTTGATGAACTGTTGGATATTGTTGATAAAACTTCTATTTACGCTTTAACCGGTTCAATAATATCACAAGATAGATATGCTATTGCTAAGGCTACTTATGCTTTACGTAATTCAGCAGGTAATTTCTACATAAATGATAAACCAACGGGAGCAGTGGTTGGTCAGCAGCCATTTGGCGGCGCCAGGGGATCAGGCACCAATGATAAAGCCGGATCGGCCCTTAACCTGCAACGCTGGGTATCACCAAGAACTATAAAGGAAACTTTTGATCCGCCGAAGGATTATAGATATCCGTTTTTGAATAAAGAGGTTTAGCCCTCTCTCCGAATAGGGAAAGTTAAAAAAGGCGAAAGATGTGCAATACTCTTTCGCCTTTTTGCATTTGTTTATTGTTCATGGTGGCATTTTTCTCGCCAAGCGTCATTGCGAGGAACGAAGCAATCCCCGATTGTGCAGAGCGGGATTGCTTCTCGTATACCTGTCTCATGGTATCGCTTGTCGCTAAGACGTCACTTTTTGTCTTGATACCACAGGTGTTCGGAAGATTGCATTTTTGTTTTTTAATTCCCTCCCCACGGGAGGGGCGCGGTTGGATGTGAAGTGGCAGGGAGGGGTTTATACACCAAATAAGCTGTTAAACCCCACCCTTCCCCGCCCCAAGGCGGGAATCGCACAAGGCCGATGCTTCTTTTTTCCATCTTCCGAACACCTATGGTCTTGATACAAAAAGTAACCAAAATACCGACCGTAGGGAGCTCATGAACACCTTAAAAAACAGACAACATGTGAATAAATCAAGACAACAAGGATGCTTCCACCGCTCCCTGCCGGTTCTTTACGCTTTTTTCGCTGTTCGGTACTTCGTACCTCACATCATACAAAAAGCTAAACCGGCATTCCCGCCTACGCTGGCCCGCCCTTGTTGTCAGGGTCGACGCTTTTTTCTCTTTCCCCGTCAGTAGAACAGCTTCGGGTGAAAGCAGGCAAAACGATGGTGGCCTTGCGCGTGGCAGGGCATAGCAGATTTTTACTGAAGCGTAAAGGCCAGGTGAGTAGCGACAGCAGGGTAAAAATATAGCAGCCCAGGTTTTGCCTGATTTGCAGGGTAATGGCCTGTGCGGCAAAGAAGTATTTCTACTGACTTGCCTTTTTGGTCCTTTTGTGGCGAAGACAAAAGGACTAAGCCTTAGCGGCTATGAGCGATACCATGAGACAAGTAACAGACGATCTGTACAGTTAAGGGTGCTTCGTTCCTCTTCGCAATTGCGCTCGGTGAGAGATAAGCGGATTTGGTGTTGTTCGGTTTGTTTTATGTTACCCGTATTTAAAAACGGACGAACGACAGTTAATTGTTCACGTATATAGAACCAATGAACTATTTGAACTTAAACACATCCTCCATGTTAGCATTATCATAGGTGCTAACGTTCATATCTTTTATAATACCGGTTTCGATGCTGTAAACCCAGCCATGTACGCCGAGTTTTTGACCGTTTTTCCAGGCATTTTGCACGATGGAGGTTTTGCAGAGATTGTACACGTTTTCTATTACATTGTATTCCACTAGTTTATCGGTACGCTCTTTTTCGTTTGCTATAAGGTCGAGCTCGGTGGCGTGCAGGCGGTACACATCTTTTATATGGCGCAGCCAATTATCTATCAGGCCGAATTGCTGGTGGGTCATGGCAGCCATTACACCACCGCAGCCGTAATGGCCGGTTACTATTACGTGTTTTACCCTTAATACATTCACTGCGTAATCCAGTACCGAAAGCATATTCATATCGGAGTGGATTACCATGTTGGCAATGTTACGGTGTACAAATATTTCACCCGGACTGGTATTGGTGATCTGGTTGGCGGGTACGCGACTATCGGCACAGCCTATCCATAATACCGGCGGGGTTTGGCCGCTGGCCAGTTTGGTAAAATAATCCGGGTCTTCCTTTAGGGTTTCTTCAACAAACTGTTTGTTACCCTGCAGCAGGGTTTCGTAAGTTATGGTGTTAGTATCGTGGATGGGTTTATATATTTGGGGGGACATGGTAGTTAATGTATTATTTACGGGTTAAATATCTGCCTTTTTTTCGTTTATTGGAAATATTCGCGCAAGCTTACGTAAAGCTATGGGCGAAAGATCGTAATATAGAATGGTAAACAATATCACCGGAATGAAATAAAATATAGCGAATTCGTATTTGTCAAAGAAATAACCACCTATAAGTGCCCCAAAAAAATAAAAGCCGAGTATGGTAAAGCGGATATACAGCCGGTTTTTTAATGCAGGTGTTTTTGGGGTACCGGGGTGCAGCCATTCGGCTATATCAGCACCCAGATCGGTAAATAAGCCGGTTAGGTGTGATGTTTTGATCAATCCGCCTGATATGTTTGATACCAGCCCGTTTTGTAAACCCATGGATAGGATAATGGCACCGGTGATAACCTGCTTTTCACGTAAGGTTTCGTCATAATAGTGCTGGCCATAGAATGCTACGAATAACAGAATAATGATTTCAATGATAATAGGCAGCGCATTAGCCCTGTAATTACTTTTATGCGATTGCCAGCGTACCAAAAAATTAGAGGTGAACGAACCCGCAAGAAACAGAAACAACCATAGCGAAAATACAATAACCTGCTGGAAGTTTTGTTCGATAATATTTTCGGCAAGATTGGAGAAGTGCCCCGTTACATTAGCGGTAAAAGCTAAAAAAGCAACAACCCCTGAAACATTGGTCATCCCTGATACAAATGCTGTTGACGAGGCCAGCATCAGGTTTTCTTTAAGCGTACGATTTTCTTTTGTGTGTTTTAACATATGGAATATTAATTAGTGCCTTAGTGGTCTTTTTGAATTGTTTGTGCTCTATGTGGGATTTTAATCACAGAGGTCACTGAGAGAAGACACTAAGAGGCACAGAGCCTAATGAGGTTTAAGCAAATGATAATGAATTGCCGCAAACTACATGCGTTATTTTTACATTGCTGATGCGTTGTTTAAGCCAGTCGGCCATAAAGGCTGACCCTGCTTCTTCGCTGGGGATATGGCCCGTTACCACCAAAGCTATTGAGCGGCCCTCGGCACGGGCATCACGCACATATTCGGCAGTTTCCCATTCGGAGATCTCGCCGCATATCAAAACATCGGGCTTGTATTTGGCTATGGCCTCAATCTGCGTTCTGCCTCCTGCGGCACCTTCTGCAAATATTACGTTTTTACAGATTTGCGATAGATCGCCAATGTAGCGCACGCCGGGTGTACCCAGTTTTTGTTTAAGCTGATCGATCAAAGCACTCAAGGTAATACCCGGGAAAATGAAAGTATTTGTGCCCTGCTGATAATCCTTCCAGCCCAGTTTGGCAATAACCCCGGTAAGTACACCATCAGGTTTAATGCTGTGTATATAATCGTGATTACGCCAGATGGCAATGTTATGCTTTTTAAGCAGATCGGCTTTGTAAGTATATACTTCATCATTCTGCAGCCAACTCACATCATCGGTATGGTTATAAAAAGTAGGCTCGTGGCAGACGATGAAGTTAGCACCCAGATCGATGGTTTTCCTAATCACATCCACCGTAGGGAACATGGTGGTAACAATGCCTGTAACCACAATCTCCCTGTTACCCGCCTTAAGCGTATCAACGGTACTAGGGAAAGGTGCACCAGGCACAGTTTGGATAAACATATCCATAATTTGCCCAACGGTATAGCTGCCATCGGTTTTGAAAAAGGTATCGGCCCTGGTTAAAGTCGGCGTGGCTATAACGGCAGCGGTGGTTAAGCTGAGGTTGGTGATGAATTTTCGGCGGGTGTGGTCTTGTTGCATGGGTGTGATGATTATTTAAAGTTAAAGCATAAAAGCTAAACTACCTACTGTAATTACAAGCAGTAATAAATACCTTATAGCTATACCTTTATTGTACTTTAATATTTTGTCGTTCTTTAGCAGGTATACAGCAATGACCCTTATTAGCGCCAGTAACAAAAGAACAATAATAGATACAATTAGGTAAAATTTTGAAAAGGGCCATTTTTGAAAACTAAAAATAAGACCTATTACAGCAGTGCCAAACGAGAATCCGTAAACTATCGAGTTCCCTACAGCGATCTCAGGTGATTTAAGTGATGAAAAGCCCAGGTTAAAATACAATATGGCTAGTGTAATACCGCTCAATGCTGATAGCAGACCCATGTAAGGGATATGTGCATTTTTAAGCAAATGGCCAACGATAAATAATAATGCTGTAATAATTTCAATAATATTAATAGGGCGTAATTTCATTTTTAGTGATAAATAAGGTTGAAATCAAATGTAAATAATTAGTTCATTAGTTCACTGGTTCATTAGTTCATTGATGCATGGGCTGGATAGGGGTGTTCGGTTTGTTACACTTTTAGCTGGTATATAAAAACGGACGAACGGAATAAAAGGCATTAACTCCCCGCGCGTCATTGCGAGATTCTGTGTTGATATACAAGTAATCTGCATAATTTATTTTACATTTGAGTCTTAGGCGGCTTGATGTTAGCCTG
>NZ_JACHBY010000014.1 GCF_014200495.1 Mucilaginibacter geliditolerans | reverse complement strand
CCCGGCACATTTTCATCTCACGACTAGTTGTTTCAACAGAAAGATTGGGGTTTGATATGTTCTGCTTGATATACTCAATTAATTCACTCAAGAATTTCTCATTCCCTGTTTGTGCATCTACCTGTTCAAAATACACCTTTATCTGCCCTTGAGAAGCCCGTTTATATGTTTTCCGAAGCTTGTCAGATGTTCTAAAGGCCCTTCTCTTTTTCACTGCTTTATACAACATTTATTAATTAATGGCTTATAATATTATTAAAAATCAAAAACATCCAATTGAATTTCAAATAGTTCCCACTTGTCAGTTTTTCTATCATATATAACTTTCTTGAAACCCTCTTTCGAAGGATGCCCGGAATTTGCCGGTACTACGGAAAAATATACTTTATCTCATATTGCTGGAAGTTCAGTGTGCTGTTGGGCTTGAAATAATTTGCAGCCAATGTTTTATTTATCATCTTGAATATAATGAAACCTATTGTAGAAAATCTCATTTTGAAGGTGACTTAACCCGTAATGCTTTAAACATTTTTGAGTGAACTTCTTAATAAGGACCAAGCCATCGTTACACATTTTTTTGGATTTTGGCGTCAATACAGGACTATTAAAGACTGTGAGATGACCTCTAAGTAAAATACCAATCGTATCAAAATCCTCTATCAAGCCTTTAATTTCGCTCTCATCCAATTCCAGCGCTTTTGAAATAATTTGATCTTCCATAATCCCCTTTTTTTAATACCCTAGAGTTAATCGTATAAATTAGTTTGAGCTTGTGGAATTATGCCAGTATCACGAATAAACTCTTATTCATGATACCGGCAGTTTTAAGTGTCATTGTCTTAAATAATTCACGGGTTGCTGAATCAACGTTTATTTGCCTCCGGCTCCCAAAAGAAAGGCTTAACGGTTTCGCCGAATCGGCAATAACAGCCGTTTTGATCGAACATCTACTTATAAATAGCATCAATAAACCAGCAACCGGAATTACTCGAATTGCCAATCATCAAACAAAAAACCGTCTCCATAAAATACAAAATAGATATTCCCTACTCCATTAGGTATCTTCTGTGTTATTTGCGTTGAGAGCGTAGTCCAGTTCTTCACATCACACTTAAGGGAAACAAGAGCTGGGCCGGCAAGACTATTTACATAAACATCAATTTGACCTGTTCCTTTCACCCTGGCTTCGAATTTGGAAGGAATCTGTTTGCTAAAATCGGCTCCCCGGACCATGAGAACTTGTTTATCTATTTGTCCTATGGCAACCATATTACCCACAATACCAGCAGTATCGAACTTGACGTGCCCCGAAGTGCCTGCAGTGGTTTCTGCTTGCTGCACAACGAATGGATTTAATAGCTGAGTTTGTGACGGGCCTTTAAAGGTTGCGTTGATCATGGGGATGTTCACGCCATTAGCTGTATTCACCGATGCTTCCTCGATACCCACATTACGAAAACCACCCGTAGTGTTAAAATAATTCTGTAAATACATGGCATGGTAAGCAAAATACCATTTCCCTTGAAACGTGAACAAGTGAGAGTGATTGTTTGTCAAAGGACCCACGTTATCACCTACGTTTTCGCCAGGATTCCTAAAGTAATTATCGCCATACTGCCAACTATTCGAATCTAAGGGTGCTTTACTCGTCATATAAGATATGCAGGCGGCGCTTGGTTTAGCAATATTGCTATAAGGCCATACATTGCGTGCATCCCAATTCGTACAATAGCTATAAACCCAGGTTCCATTGATAAAGTTAAGGTCGCTGGCCTCATTAAAATAAGGAGCGGGTATCTTAGAAATACTGCCGGCCAAACTGATCATATCTGGCCCTAATTTGAAGATTCTGGCATTGTCCGGCAGATAGGGTGTTTTTTCCGCGCCGGCTCCAAAAACCAGCCAGCCTGTACCTTGGCCGTCAATCAAAACTCCGGGATCGAATGGATTATCGACATCCACACCGGGGGTTTTGGTGTCGACTATGTTCTTTCCTAATGGGTCTTTCCAGGGGCCAACGGGAGAGGTGGAAGTAAGCATGGCTGTGGCAGTACCGCTATTGGAATAATACATATAGAAATGCGTTTTACCATCTGTTTCCATTCTGGATTCAATGGAAGGCGCCCAGGACGCATAAGTATATGGCGCCAGCTTTGCTGTATTTATGACGCCATGATAAGTCCAGTTGACCATATCAGCGGAAGACATCATGACCAGTGTACGGATATACCCGTAATTATTTTTCCCACCCGGTCCTACCGTGTCATACTGTTGTTGATCATTCGTGGTGTACACATAAACTCTTCCATTGTATTCTATAGCTGTTGGGTCGGCCGTAAACATAAAATCTAATAAAGGATTCCCATTATTGGTGAGAAGTTTCGGCGAAACCATTGCGAATTTTGCTACCAGATCTTGATTATCTGGCTGTGAAACTTCAATTTGCGTGGCATCACCATTCGAAGCTTTGATAGTCACTATCGCCTCGCGGCCAGCCCCCGTGTTGTTAGCGCTCGCGGTTAATTTAAGCGTAACATTGCCCGAGCCTCCCGATGCCTGACTTATCGTGAACCATATAGTTGAGCTATTGGATGTCGCTGTCCAATTACCATTGCTGGTGATAGAAACATTAGAACTACTGCCTTCCGACTCAAAAACAACTTGCGCGGAAGAAACAGTGAATTGAGGTTGAGGTTGAGGCGCAACCTGTTTCTTATTACAGGAAAAAGAAAGCAATGGGACCAAAAATAGCAAGCCTAAAAATATCCCATGCCCCTTTCTTATATTTATTATATAGTTCATTTTTGTTAGTTTAATTTATATTTTCACAATCAATACCAATCATATACGTCAAGAAAACGGTACTGTGTAATCTGTTCACAGTACCGCTATTCCAGAAAAAGCTTTAATCCAACATTAATTTTACTTATATCCGGCCACAAGGGCATTATACGTACGCTGGTCTATTACCACATTATTAGCCCTGTCTATCATATTCCCTACCTCCCAATAAAATGGCAGGAGACCATCCGTTTTAGCCGTTTTGGTCATAAAAGTGTTCCAGTAATCCACAGACCTGTTGCTCACCGCCGTATCCAAAGGCATAGGCTCGTTGGGATTATTTCTCCTCGGGGCTGCATATTCACCCAGAATCACAGGGATACCTTTGTCAACAAAATTCTGTTTCATCCCTTGTAACTCAGCAGCGATCGCGCTCTCGTCTCCATTTCCAGGGGTGGCGTTGCGCGATGGCTCAATAGTAGAAACATTCCCAGCCCCCCAGTAGTAAATCATGTTGCCCCAACTTGCATCTCCATCCGTTAGTATCGTAAATCCAGCAGGTGTGTAGTCATGCACCTCGACTATCAACTTGTTAGGTACCGGGTCGGTAGGAAGGCTTGTCATCAAAGTAGCAGTTTTAGTAGGATCAGCGTGGGGCCCCTGCACAACCAGCACCCGGTAACTGTTCCTGCCTCCGGTAGAGCGAACTGCATTGATGAATGTTTCGTGATAACCATTGAGTATGGCCATCTGCTCGGCATTATCAGCCTGAGGCTCATTCGTGCTGGCAAATAAAAGGTGCTCATCAAAATCACGCAAGGTTGTAGCAATCTGCTCCCAAATCGCCTTTTGCATTGCATTAACGGAATCTTTCTTTGTGGCATTGACATTTTGTTCCAGCCAGCCAAGATCCGCGTGAGCATTTATTATCACATACACACCATTAGCCACACAATATCCAACCACTTGTTTCACCCGCGCAAGCCATGCAGTGTCAATTGTTGCCTTTGACCGATTGCTTAAATGAGTCCAAACCCAGTTACAGGGAATCCGTACAGCAGTGAAACCTAACTGTTTTACAAATTTCACCTGCGCGTCGGTAATTTTACCAGACACCCAATCACCTTCGTTTGGGGAGTCCATGGTATTGCCAAAATTCATTCCCATTCCCGTTGCCATTTTTGCCGCCAGTTGCACGGCATTACTGGTCACTCCGGTCATGTCCGGCGCTATCGGCGATGTATTATAACTTGGGTACAGGTTGGCGGCCTGAGAAACCGTCACCCTTCTTGCCTGTCCGTTTGACGAACTTATTTCTAAAATTGCCGACTGGCTTGCCCCTGTATTATTTGGCGATGTCGCTGTCACATGAATAACGGTACTGCCGCTCTTACCGGAAGTTGCGCTTAATTGCAGCCATGACAAAGCAGGGTTGCTTACGCTCCAGTCAGCGTTGCTGGTAACGGTTATGTCCTGGGTACCCCCATTACCTGCAAAAGTAATCGTCGACACGCTAATCGTGAGTGCAGGTGCCGTAGTTGTCGCCTTTTTGCAGGCGAAAAGCGTAATAATCGCAGTAAGAAATACTATCGATTTAAAAAAATAGTTTTTTTTCATTTTTGTTCTATTATTTAATTAAAAAATCGCATAAACAGCCACCCGCACTAAAAAATATCGGTATGATATCTTTTTGTCGCCTGCAATGATAGAGGCTCTATTGTACGTTGATCTTTTTACTGTTAATTTCGTGGCTCTAAAATCCTGCTCCGTTTAGCGAATCCAATGCTTTCGATTGGTAAAAAAGCCCCACAGCAACTGCTGCCGTGGGGCTGTAGGCTATTTGATTTTCACACACCTAATATTGTCAATAGCGGCATAAAAATCAGTTGCAGTTGGCGAAGTATCGAAATTTTCAAGGTACATATTATAACTACTCGCACCAGTAGGCCCTAATAAATCGCTTATTTGAGTAATTGATACACCATCCCCTAATTCGTTAACTTTTGATTTGAACGCAGATAAAGGAATAGTTACGGTTTCCCAACCTTTCGTTATAAAAGCTTTGGTAACATTTGAACCAGTAATTTTCCATGGCTCATAACGCGCAACATAACTGTCACCTGCAAAAGCAGTTTCAATATAAAGAGTACCTCCATTCCATGGGTGAGCCACACTCATTTCAAATTGAAGAGCCCAGTTTGAAGGAGGATCTGTAACATTTGCCACAGGTACCCAGTGATTACCCGTATTAGAATTACCCAATGGGAAGTACACACTTGCACCGCCAGCTAAAACAGGATTATTAATTTCCATATACTGACTATTATCTGTTCCCAACGGACCATTAAAAGCGGGATTGGCATCAGTTAAAATTTCACTTGCGGCCCAGCCAAAACCAAAATTATTACCCCACTCAAAATCTGCTAAAAGACCTACTTGATCCCCATTTTGAGTATTTACACTATAAGCAGTAGAAACCGTTCCATAACTGGTAACAATGGTCACTGGTCCATAAGAGTAGCTGTTCGAAGCTGGAGCCAGAAACGAAACATAACTGCCAGTTGGACTTGATGTGAAATTTGTAATAGTAGCACCGCCAAAAGAAATTGACTGGATAGTCTTAAGGTAATTACCATAAACATAAACCGAATCACCAACGTTGGCATTACAGTTGGAAATGCCGAAAATGATCGGCTTCGCATTTATGGTATCCACGGCCGTACCAGATTTAGTAGTTACTACTACTAGCTTGCTGTTTTGTATTCCACTCGGCATCACAAAGCCAAGAGAGTCTCCATAAAAGCTCGTATTAAAGTGTGGAACTTTGAGTCCTCCATACGTAAAGCTCTGAACAAATAATAAATTGGCACCAAAAAGATAAACCGAATCGCCCGGGGCGGCAAATACATTGGATATAGAGTAAATAGCAGGTACCGGAGGCCCCAATTTAAACGAAAACATTGTTGAACCTGCTGGAGTTTTATAGGTTAACTTATAGAGCTTAGCGGTATCGATCTGCGAAAACACGATGTTTGGTATTTGTACCACCGCGCTGCCTGGCGCAAATAAAGCAGGGTTAAAGGATGCAGAAACGCCGTCAAAATCAATTTCCGTTGCATTTTTCAGGTTCTGCCCGATTATAACCACATATTGTCCTGTTCCTCCGGACCAGGTAGGATCAGTTTGAGGATTACCAGTACTTAGAAGGGTATCTATGCCTGGCCCACGATACATTCTTACGCTTGTAATCATAGGAGGGGTAGACGAGACCTCATTGTTTTTCTTGCAAGCCGACATTAAAGCCGCCATCATCAAGAATAGCGGCAGAAAATACAAGCGGATGTCTAAATTTCTTTTCATTTCAATATAATTTAATTGTTAAAAAAATTAATAATAAGGTACCGGCGGATTCAGCAATTTGGGGTCGCTGGTCTCCTCTGATGCTGGTATTGGCAATGTAAATGAGTCTATTGTTGCCGGATTAACAGTTTGAGGCCCACCATCTTGACCTGCCGGCGTTGTTGTTGCAACCCCATTTTTATAACTGAAAGTAACCCGTTTCTGGTTATTGAGGATATTGATAGCCGTTGACGGGTCATAATAAGAAAGCCTTACCAGGTCAATCCAATATTGTCCTTCAAAAGCTAATTCAATTCTTCTTTCATTTAGTATCGTTGCAGGGTCCAACACCTTTACCGGATCTACACCTGCCCTTGCCCGCACCGCGTTAAAATATTGCAGGGCGGTTCCATCGGCAGTGGTAGCATTGTTGCCCAAAATAGCTTCGGCATATATCAGGTACACATCGGCCAACCTAAGCATTGCATTATGTTCGGGAGATGACCAAATATCCATAGTTGGCAAGTTGTTATCTTTCTCGTTACCGATAATGTGTTTTTTCATACTCGGCTGTGTTGCCGTATAACCACCTTGCGCAGCATCTAATTCGGGATAATGATCTCCGGTGAGCATAATAGTGGCTTTGCGCCTTACGGTATCTTTCGCTGTATATGTCAGATAAAAATCGTAGGTGACCAATAGGGTACCCCAGGCACCTTGGCCCTGCGCGGTTACAGAGTCGCTTGGCGCAAGGATTCCGGCCCATGTGTTGCCAGCACCATAGCCAACGCCTCCCTCCCATTGAAGGGCAAATAAATCTTCGGGGACATCGTTGAATGGCACCGTAAAAAGATTATAATAGCTTGGAAATAATGACAGTCCGCTATTTTTACATACATTGCCTGCATATTTTTTGGCACTGTCCAGCAAGGGTTGACTGCGTTCGCCACTTTGTCCCAAGCCCGCTATGGTTAAATATACTTTGCCCAGCATCCCTTGCGCCGACCATGTGGTTACCCTGCCAGCTACATCTTTTGCCGGAAGGTTTTGCGCCGCAAAAGTCAGGTCGTTGGTAACCAATTTATATACATCAGAAACAATATTACGGTTAAGCAAAGAGTTTTGAATTAGTTTAGTGTTATCCTCAATAATAGGTACGGCGCCCCAATAAACTGCCAAATGATAATAACATACAGCCCGGATAAATTTTGCTTCGCCTATTGCAGCATTTTTATCAGCTGCGGAAATTGAAGGAGATGCCTGGCTTTGTATCGCATTAATAACCGTATTACATTGTGCTATAACATTGTACAAGCCAATCCAGGCACTTGATACAATGCCATTTTGCGCTGTAATGGTACGCGTAAAAATCTGCTGGAAATCCCCATAATATCCTTTATAGGCATTTCCGCTCATTCCGTCCCCAAGTGGCAACAAAGAAGTCATATGGAATTGCCACCACTCCGAACCGGCATACAGGTTTGCTGTGGCCAGCCGTAAATCGGAAGTAGTTTTGTAAAAATTTTGAGAACTTATCTGCGAGTTGGAAGGGCGGTCCAAAAAACTCTTTTTGCATCCGGCAATTGCTGCTGCAAACAGCAAAAAAATCAGTAATTTGTTAATTGGTTTCATAAAAATCTTTTTTAATTAGTGATTCCTTATTTGTTAAATGTTAAGTTGGCACCAATGGTAAATACCCTGGGCTGAGGATAATAACCACTGTCCCAGCCTGCCTGAAGAGGGTTCCATGAACCAATTTCAGGATCCATGCCTGTATATTTTGTAATGGTAAACACATTGGTTACCGTAGCATATACCCGGATGGAATGCACGTATATTTTCGACAAAACATTTTCAGGCAGGCGGTAACCTAATGTGATGTTTTTGCACTTCAGGAATGACCCATCCTCGATAAATAAATTAGAAGGACGATTATTATCGTTGGTATTATCATTTCTCAACCCTACAATAGTTGTATTGGGGTTTGTAACATATACATTGTTAACATCGGATGCTGAGCCGGCGGGGTTAATTAAAGCCAATTTTGCATAATTTAATACCGATGTAAAATAGGCGGTATTATTCTGCGGATTGTTTTGTGCTATGGCCACTTGATTGAATATTTTATTGCCATAGTCGCCGCTGAAGAAAATGTTCAGGTCGAAGTTTTTGTAAGAAAATGAATTATTGATACCATACTGGAATTTTGGGAGCGGCGAACCCAAAAAAGTTTCGTCCCTTGAGTCAATAATACCATCGCCGTTCAAATCTTTAAACATACGGTCGCCGTACCAAATACCACCTCCTGCCGAGGAAATTGGATAAGGTACCCCCGCCTGGTTAACCGGCAAGGCATGCGTTTTAAAATCATTCGCATTTGCAAATACGCCGTCAAATACATAGCCATAAAATTCGCCAATGGGCTGCCCCACCACCGTTTTTTCCACTACATCGTTAATCACATTAGAGGTTTCGCTCAAGTTGGCATCAGCTCCGCCGGAACCTAAACTAAGTACTTTATTAACATTCCGCGATAAAGTAAGATCAGTTTTCCAGGTAAAACTTTTACCACTGATATTGGTAGTACTAATCTGGAAGTCGAACCCTTTGTTACTGACAGCACCGACATTGACATAAGGCGCCTGCATGGCTCCAGGCGAATAATTTGCGGTAGTACCGCTGTACAATGGAAACGGTTCCTTTAATAAAAGTCCATGGGTTTCGCGGTCATAAACATCGAATGAAAAATTTATCCGCCCGTTAAAGAACGTACCATCAAGGCCCGCGTTGTAATAATTTGTTTTTTCCCAGGTTACGTTAGGATTTGCCAAATTGTTTTGAAACTGTGAAATACCCGATAAGCCAGTGGCCACCGATGTAAGTTGGGTCACAAAAGTATTGCCCGGTATACCCTGGTTGTTGGTAAGCCCATAACCAAGCCGAAGCTTTAATTCATTTATACCTTTTACACCTTTCAAAAATGCCTCATTGTTAATTTTCCAGGCAACTGCGCCCGAATAGGTAGTAGCCCAATTATGACCAGGTGCAAAATTCGAAGAACCATCGTCCCGAATATTACCGGTGATCAGGTATTTATCGTCCCAGGAAAAATTGACCCGTCCGAAATAAGATTCCTGCGCCGTGCCGCCATTACCTGTAGGGCCTGAATTATCGCCCGAGTTTTTGGCTGTAGTAGCATCGCCGGCATTAAGGGCAGTGACGTTGTTTGAAGGGAAATTTGACCGAAAGCCATAAAGATTTTCGTAAGAGCTCATCTGCGCTTCATGTCCTGCCAAAACATTTACACTATATTTACTAAAATTATGGTTATAAGTTAAAAAATTGCGTAATACGGTATAAAAATTTTGGCCCATGGTCGAAGAAGCATTGTTAACCCCATTAACATCTAAACCAAATTGATAAGTTGGGGTAAAATTATCGGCGGTATTAAAAAAGAAATTACCGGATACTTCAGTGCGCAACGATAAATCTCTATAAAATTGTATTTCTGCGTATGCGTTGCCAAATATTTGGTTCCCTGTTGACACGTTTGTTACAAGTTGGGCTAAAGCCACCGGGTTCGGAACAGCTACAGTATAACCATTGGGGTTGGTAACACCGCCATATGAGCCATCAGAATTTTTTACGGCAATATCGGGTGTAATGTTTAATACATCACCAATTACAGCATTGGCTGAAGTATTTTGATTTTGATAAGTATGGGCCAATTGAAGGCTGGTGCCTACTTTTAGCCAATTAGTGGTTTTATTATCCAGGTTCAGTCTAACGGAATATCTTTTAAAATCAGACCCAAGTGCTATACCTTCCTGGTCAAAATAGGATGCTGACAATAAATATTGGGTTTTGAGATCGCCGCCGCTTATTGTTAGGGTATGGTTGTTCATTGGCGCCCTGCGGAATAATGCTGACTGCCAGTCGGTACCTGTACCTAAATATTGGGGATCGGCAAATTGAGGCCTGGCATCGAAGCCCCAAACTTGTGCCCGGGCATTCAATAAAGTAGCGAATTGCTGCAAGTTAACTATAGGGAGTCTCTTGGCCAGTTCCTGGTCACCGGTATAAAAATCATAACTTACCGTTGGCGCCCCGGCTTTGCCTCTTTTTGTAGTAATAACAATAACTCCATTAGTTGCCTGCGACCCATATATGGCAGTAGCGGAAGCGTCTTTCAATACGTCTATTGATTCAATTTCAGCAGGATTAATAGCGTTTAAAGGGTTACCACCATTGCCAGGGTCGCTGACCGGGGGGATAATAATACCGTCTATTATATACAGTGGCGAATTAGTGCCACTTATAGAAGACACACCCCGTATTTGAATAGACACGCCGCCACCCGGCTGACCTGATATTTGCTGCACCACAACACCCGCAACTTTACCCTGTAGGGCCTGATCAAAAGTAGTTGGTTGCGTTTGGCGCAGGTTGTCTCCTTTTATGGAACTTATAGAACCCGTTCCGTCTTTTCTAGATATCGGTTTGCCATAACCAATAACCACAACTTCGTTTAAGTTGCTGGATGTTGAATTTAGCTTAACATCAATTACGTTTGTTTCTTTAACGGTTATTTCCTGAGATGTGTAGCCCAAATAACTAAAGACGAGTATATCGCCCTGTTTTGCTGTTATTACATAACTGCCATCAACAGCAGACTGGGCCCCGGTTGAAATCCCTTTTACATGAATACTAACCCCCATCATCGGATTAGCGTCGTCGGCACTTGTTATCTTTCCTGAGATACGAAGATTTTGCGCATAGCCTGATAGACAGAGCAACATGCCTGCTATGAATAGGGAAATACCGCGTTTCATTCTTCTTTGTAAATTTTTATCCATTTTTTAAAGGATTTTTAAGTTTTTTAATAATTAGGTTAATTGGTTTTGGTGTTTGTTAGGTTTTTACTCTCATTTTTTCTTCATAATTTAATAGGGTGATTTTTACTTGGTTTAAAATTTATTGTTTAATATTATTTAATGTATCAATCAGGTATCCGCCAAAAAGCTAAAGCGGTTCAATTATCTGCTCATATCAAAAGGCTTTATATTGAGGTTACCCCAAAGCGGGGAACTCCCAAGCAAAGACATTCCTGCAGGGTGAAAAAATAAAAAACGATAAACGTGTAAACGGCGGTTTTTAGGCATAATCTAAATAATTGGTTTATAAATCTTGGCTTACATATAATAAGTTGGGACGTATTATATTGGGATAAATATACCCTGTATGCTCAGGTCGCCGAGTGTGCTAATGTGGGTGATTGGTATAAAAAATGTCAATGTTATTAAAAATCAAACAATTGATTATCAGATAATTAACATAAACAGCAGAGGAAAAAAGATCATCCTGACCCTTTGGAAAAGGCAGTTTTTTTCGGAACTATAAACTATTTGAATGAGTGGGATTGATGTGAGAAAATCAATCTATACTTTCCAGGTACTCGGAAGGTGTCATCGAAAATTCTTCTTTAAATACTTTAGAAAAATATTTGGCATCATTGAAACCTACCTCATAGGCAGTTTCGGCTATGGTGAATTGTTTTGTGAGTAGGAATTGTACTGCTCTTTTTAACCTTACCGACCTAATAAACTCAACCGGAGTTTTGCCAGAAAGATTAAAAACTTTATTATATAATGCTGTGCGGCTCATATTCATCTGGCTGCTTAGCAATTCAACTGAAAAGCTGGTATTTGGAATATTCTCTTCAATTACCGCCAATAACTTCTTCATAAATTTCGTATCGGGAGTTTCGATTTCCAAATCGCCCGGTTTCGCTTCAATTTGCCTTTGATATGTTTCTTTTACTACCTGTTGATTTTTAAGTAAATTATGAACCTTAAAGCGTAATATGTCAAAATTAAAAGGCTTGGAAAGGTAGTCATTCGCCCCAGTCTCCAAACCGGCCAGTTGCTTTTCATCGCCAGTGAAGGCGGTAATTAATATAAATGGTATATGTTCGGTGCGTTTATCGCTACGGATCTTTTTACAAAAATCAATACCATCAATTTCGGCCATGTTAATATCACTGATGATCAGATCGGGATGTAAAGCTAGTGCCTTTTGCCAGCCTTCTTTACCATTTACGGCTTCGACAATGGCATATAAATGCTTAAGATCATCTTTTAGACAGGCCCTGAAATCGGAATTATCCTCTACAATTAAAATGGTAATATTTTTATTGCGTTTTTCCTGACTTGGCTTGTCGGGCTTAGGAGCTTCCACTTCTTCGAGGGTATTTTCATTACCGGTAAAATTATTGGGGGGGGATATCTTTAATGGCAGCCGCACAATAAAACAACTCCCTTTCGCATGTTCACTTTCAACAGAAATAGCGCCACCCATCAGGTCAACAAACTCTTTAGTAATTGACAAGCCAATACCACTTCCCTGGTTAATTAACGAAGCGGGCATGTCATTCTGAAAAAACCGCTCAAATATTTTATTGTGTTTCTCAGCCGGAATACCGACACCCGAATCTATTACCTTAATTTCAAGCAAGGTCATTTCCACGCTATTGGATTGCAACAACTTTGCTTCAACCGCTACACTGCCAAAGTCAGGGGTAAACTTAAATGCATTTGAAAGCAGGTTAAAGAGTATTCTTTCAATTTTATCCTGATCAAAAAAAGCAAATCCTGAATCAGTATCACAGTTAAATGAAAAACTGATATGTTTTTTATCCGCCAGATCGGTAAATAAATCGCATGCTTCCTTAATAATTTTAATGATATCAGCTTCACGCAGGTCAAGCTGAAGTTTTTTTACCGTCATTTTACTAAAATCCAATAGCTGGTTAATCATATTAAGTAGCCGCTTAGAATTTTCGTGGATCATTTGAAGCTTTCGCCGACTATAATTATCATCAGCCTGTTTTAACAACTTTTCAACTGGCGCCATAATCAGCGCGATAGGCGTTCTGAATTCGTGACTAACGTTGGTAAAAAAATCTATTTTCATTATATCCAGCTCGTGCTTATCCTGTGCTTCCTTTCGCTCGCGTTCGATCTCAAACCGGGTTTCTATTTTTTTAATGCCTTGTTTGCGGATGTAATACAATATCGCTATGACGGAGAAAACATATATAAAATAGGCAATTGGCGATTTCCAGAACGGGGGCAATACCTTAATTTTTAATTTTATATAGCTGGGTTTCCATTTTCCCTCCTGGCCAATAGCCCGTACCTCAAAAGTATAATCGCCTCCGTCAAGGTTGGTATAGGTAGCTTTCCGTGTAGCATTGTTTGCAGTAATCCAGCTTTTATCAAAACCCTCCATCATATACTGATACGTTATTTTATTGGGGTTAAAGAAATTTAAGGCGGCAAATTCAATGGTAAACACATTTTCACTGTGGTTCAGCGTTATTTCCTTTGTGGCCGAAATTGCTTTAGATAACACCACATGGCCGTCAACTTCTTCATCGGCTGCTATACTTTTGTTGAATAGCTGAAAATCGGTGAAAATTAATTTAGGCTCATCGATATTCGGATGTATACTTAGTGGGTCGAAAATATTGAAGCCGTGCGAGCCGCCAAATACCAATTCCCCTTTATTGGTTTTTAAGGCTGCATTTATATTGAACTCTCTGCCCTGCAGGCCATCCGTCTCATCAAAGTTTTCAAATTGAAACTTATAGGTGCCATTGCCCGGTGTCAACGTTATCCGGCTCAGCCCGTTTGATGTACTTAGCCACATGGCCCCCCTGTTATCTTCCAATACATTCAAAACCTGGTTTTCGGGCAACCCGTCCTTTTTCGTGAGCGAGATAAAACGATTAGTTTCGGGGTTCAATATGCTTAGTCCCTCCCTTGTCGCTATCCACATCAGGCCGCGGCTGTCCTGCATGATACTGTGGATGTCATCACTGATCAAGCCGTTAGGGTCGTTTTTCTTTTTATTATAATGTATAACGCCACGCCCATTTTTTAATATTTTATCTATCCCAATGTATCCTCCTACCCAGAGATTACCTTTGGTATCCTCAAAGAGTGCGGATATAAAAGGCGACCTGATATCCGTTTGCTTAAAGGGAGGGGAAAATATTTTTCTTTCTCTGTCAAATATTTGCAATCCCGCCGCAAAAGTGCCTATCCATAATCGGTTCGATGAATCTTCCAGAATGTTCCATACCCGGTCATCAGCAATGCTCGTGGGCACCTTGTCATTATGTTTGTAGTGAATAAATTTTCTTCCGTCAAAATGATCCAGCCCTCCAAAATACGTACCTATCCATAGTTGCTGATCATGGTCGATACATAGGCTTACAATAATATCATTGCTGAGACTATTGGGGTTTCCCGGATCGTGCTTATACTGGGTAAACTTACCTGTTTTGCGATCAAAATAAATTAAACCGCCTCCGTTGGTCCCAATCCATAAGTTACCGTTTTTATCTTCAACAAATTTATTAACATCTTCAAACCCAACACTCGTGGGATCTGAAGCAAAGTGCCTGTATAACGAGAACCTGATTATATTCTTATGATAATAACTTACCCCCTCTTTAAGCGTACGGGCCCACATAATGCCTGTGTTGTCTTTGTAAAGCGTTACAGTGTTTTGTCCCAATGATTTTGGGTCATCTTCCCTATTTAATAAATAAGTAATTTTCCCGCTTTTTTTATCCAATAAGTTTATGCCGCCATGATCAGTAGAGATCCACATGAGGCCATCGTCGGCCTGAATAATACTAGTGATGATGTTCGATGTAAGCGGTGTTTCTGACGATTCTTTTGTGATGTACCTAAACCGTCCCGTTCGGCGGTTGTAATAATACACGCCGGAATCCATGTTGGGGGTAAACACCCAGAGATCGCCGTCACTGTCAATAGTTATCGAGTAATCCTTACCCTTATTATTAGCAGCTTTTTTAAAAATATCGGTATGGTATGTAATTGCATTGTGTTTTATATCAAATAGCTCTACTACGCCGTCATCATAAGCAAGCCATATATTGCCGGTTGTATCCTGCTCAATATCTGTAACAAAACTTGAATATAAAGATGGATTGGAATTATGGTTATGATAATAACGCGTGGCAGTTTTTTTCAGCTCATTATACCTGCAAAGGCCAGAACCAGGACATAAAAACCAAAAGTCGCCTTTGCCGTTGTGAAGTATCTTGGAAGCGAACGGATACCCGGGAAGTTTGAAAGAATCGATCGCTGATGATACATCATTATTAAACTGCTCTGTTTCGGGATCATAAAAGGAATATCCACTCGGGGTTGTTATCCATAATTTTTTGTCGGGCCCTTCAAAAATATTATTTATAAAGTCATCATTAATGGAATTTTTGTTATTTACGTCGTGCTTGAATACTTTAAAAGTATAACCGTCATAACGGTTAAGTCCCGAAGGCGTGCCGAACCACATAAAGCCCTCAGAGTCCTTAAAAATACAGGTAACCTGGTTGTGCGACAGCCCGTTACTTATATTGAGCCGTGAAAACTGGTACTGGCTGTTTTGCGCAAAAGCATTTATATCTGCTAAAAAAGATATAACTGCAAGAAGAAAATAAAATTTTGCACGCATCAAGGTATCGTTGAGAGTCCCAAAGTTAATAGTGTAACTTGTATGGCAGTATGATAAAGTAATATATTTGTTACAGAAGCTAGCAATTTAGCACAATAAAACACATAAGCTTTAATCTTATTTTTTGCATAAAATTTAAGTAAAATTATTAAATGGGTAATCAAAATAAAAATATATGTCGTATTTCAATACCTTGACGAATTGATTGAGAAAAAGGTAGAACCGCAGCAACAAGAACGTATCGACCATTCGTCGGATGACCTTTAAGCGGCGGCCCCAATTTCTCAATTTGATCCAGGTAGGAAATTTATTCAACAAAAGAACAATTTTATTATATTATCAAAAATAAATAAAAGCTACTCTTAATAATGAAAAGTGCTATTGGCTAATTCGCTTTTGAATTGCCCTAAAAAACCATCTTCCTTGTTCATCAATTCTTTGAAGGCAACTATGGCCCCATTTACATCTGGGCATTTTGACATACTGGCTTATCAATACTGTGCACATAACATTAAAAACAATTAAAATCAGTTAGTTATGTTGGGATAGCCGCAGATTTGGTTGACATTTTACACTCTATTTTCTGACTTTTTTCCCCCATCGCCCATTTTTCTCTTTTATAATTTTACCGCCAGGTTAATAAACCCAATACTACGCAAAAATTTTACTAAAGAGATTTGCTGTCAATCCAACCGTTATGGTTGGCTGATTTTAAAGCGCCCTTGTTTTTATTAACTACCTTTTTTTGCCCAGCAAAAAATGAAATTTAACCAATTAAACCGGTCCAGACTTATTTTATTCTTACTGAAAAATGAAACTAATGTTAGACTCATCCCTGTCAGGAATAGTAACTACCTTATTATTAGTCTTTTTACTCGGTGTTATTACCGCGAAACCCGGCCTTTATGCAATGCAAAAAGTCATATGGTTTTTTAATTATAGCTGCCCGACTGAAGGTAGTTATAAACAAAATTACGCACAATATAGTACATATAACATATTTATAATGAGACATATAAACCAAATTTACCGTGTTACCAGATCTCTTAAAATGCAATTAACCAATTTATTATAGCGGCAATAAAAGCCGCAACCTTAACCAATTTTTTATGAAGAAAACTTTAATCAATCTTTTATGCATCCTGGCAGTCCTTGTATTAACAAGATGCAGCAAGCAAGAAATAGGTTCAGGCATTAAGCCGCTTATTACAAACAAAGTTAATAAGACATTCGCCGCATTGAGTTACCCGAGTTATAACACGTCACCACTTCCGCCCGATCAAACAGGGATGACCGGTACAGCGCCTCAAATCGCTGCAAATATGACGTTAGGGATTAATATTGGTAACACCATGGAAGCCCCAAATAACGAAAACGGGTGGGGAAACCCCAATATTACCCAGGCACTAATTGACGGCTATAAACGAATGGGGTTTAACGCCATAAGGATACCTTGTAATTGGGACTGGTCACATATAATAAACACATCAACCGAGCAAATAGACCCGGCCTGGCTTACCCGTGTGCAGCAGGTTGTGCAATACTGCGTTAACGATGGAATGTATGTGATATTAAATATACATTGGGACAACGGATGGTTGGAGAATAATTGTACAACCACCGCGCAGCCCGCTGTTAATGCCAAACAAAAAGCACTTTGGGAACAAATTGCAACACAAATGCGTGGTTTTGATCAACACCTGCTTTTTGCCAGCGCGAATGAACCTAACGCAACGGATACCACAGGGATGAGGGTCCTGCTTTCTTATCATCAAACTTTTATCAACGCGGTGAGGTCAACCGGCGGGCACAACAGCTACAGGACTTTGGTTATTCAGGGACCAAGCACCGATATTACAAAAACAAACAGTTTGATGAACACTATGCCTACCGATCCGGCATCTAATCGTTTGATGGTGGAAATACATTACTATACTCCAATCAACTTCTGTATAATGACCTCAGACGCATCATGGGGCAACATGTTTTACTATTGGGGTTCGGGGTATCACACCACGTTCGATCCTACGCGCAATGCCACCTATGGTGAAGAGTCGGATGTGAATACATCGTTCGGGCAGATGAAGACAAAATTCGTTGACCATGGAATCCCGGTAATAATGGGCGAATTTGCAGTAGTAAACCGAAACCTTACTGGAGACTCTTTAAACTTCAACCTTGCTTCCAAAGCATATTGGTATAATTACGTTATGCACCAGGCTTTGGGGAACGGCTTGATCCCATTCCTTTGGGATACTGGTTCGATTATCGGCAGGTCGAGTTACGCGGTACAAGATCAACGTGAATTAGCGGCCCTTCTACAAGGAACACAAACTGGCGCGTCCTCTGCATTTCAGGTTGGTGGTGTGTACCAGATTATCAACAGGTATAGTTTTAAGCCTTTAGAGATCGGTGGCTGGGCAAGTAATAATGGGGCACTGGCAGATCAATGGGATTATGATGCCGGAGCAAATCAGCAATTTAAAGTGCAAGCTGCTGCAAATGGCAGCTACCTGTTAACCCCTATGCACGTTAGCGGGAAGTGTTTGGAAGTATGGGGTGGGTCTCAATCTAATAGCGGGGCCGTGGATATGTGGGATTATACAGGTACGGGCAGCCCCAATCAAAACTGGTTAATTCAGCCCACCTACGATGGATTCTATGAAATCATCAACGTAAATAGCGGAAAAGCCCTCGAAGTTGGGTTAGGAAATAATGCGGCAATTCCATTCAGAAATGGTAGTGTGGCAGACCAATTTAATTACTTTGGGGGCAAAAACCAGCAATGGGCGTTTGTGAAAATATAATAACCTTAGTCCACAAACAACATTTTAAAAAAAATCGCCAATGTTTGAGCGGATTTCGAATAATGGAAATGCCTCATTGGCCTTGTAAAATAAGTGTAAAAGAAACACAATAAATAAATAAAATTAATTCTGATAATGAAAAAATTATTACACATTTCAAGTTTGTTCCTGTTCCTGTTCCTGTTCACTGCAACAAGCTTGAAAGCGCAAAACACGAGTGTTGCGCTAACCCCCCCCATGGGATGGAACAGTTACAATTGTTACGGTATGGCGGTTCATGAGGATGAGGTAAAAGCAAATGCTGATTACATGGCGAAAAACCTGAAGGCGCATGGCTGGCAATATATAGTGGTGGATTTTTTATGGTCCTTAGATAGCCGAAGTAGCAACCCGGATCAAAAAAGACTTGCAAATGGCTCATATAGCCCCTGGCTGGCGATGGACCAATGGGGGCGTTTAACTCCTGATACAACTAAGTTTCCGTCGGCATTTGGAGGTAAGGGGTTTAAGCCATTGGCTGCCTATGTCCATTCGCTGGGGTTGAAATTTGGTATTCATGTAATGCGTGGCATCCCACGCCAGGCAGTATGGGCAAAATCACCCGTAATGGGCACTAATGGCATAACTGCTGATATGATAGCCGATACTAATTCAAAATGCGCCTGGATGAACCACATGTTTGGCCTGAATATGGCTAAACCCGGTGCGCAGGAATACCTGAATTCAATATTGAAGTTATATGCCGCTTGGGGCGTTGATTTTATTAAGGTTGATGACTTATCGAGTCCTTATAGCACTGCGGAGATTGAGGGCTACCGGAAGGCAATTGATAATTGCGGCAGGGCCATCGTGTTCAGTACATCACCGGGGGCTACGCCTGTTGATAAAGCTGATAACGTAAAACAAAATGCCAATATGTGGCGGGTGGCCAATGACTTTTGGGACGAGTGGAACGCCGTATTGCAAATGTTTAATTATGGCAAACAATGGGAAGGCGTTGGCGGGCCCGGCCATTGGCCCGATTGTGATATGATACAGATAGGCAAGTTGTCGAAACGGGGCCCTGTAGGTGCCGAGCGTTATAGCCGTTTTACAAAAGACGAGGAGTATTCGCATATGACATTTTGGACGATTTTCCGCTCCCCGCTAATTTTGGGCGGCAACATGCCCGAAAACAGGGAACAGGAATTGAAACTGTTCACAAACGATGAGGTGATAGCCGTTAACCAACATGGGACCGAACCGCGCCAGTTATACAAAACTAATGATGCAATGGTTTGGTATTCGCACGTGCCCAATAGTAAGGATATTTATGTCGCTTTATTCAACCTGGCGGGGCAGCCGCAAGATGTGGATGTAAACTTTGCCCAACTTGGCCTGGAAGGAAAGATAGCCGTTCGGGACCTTTGGGAAAAAGAAGATGTAGGTACCTTTAAAAAAGGATATAAAAAAACAATCAATACACACGGGGCCGCTTTGTTAAAACTATCGTTGCTTAATTAAAGTTACCTTAACGGCAATACGCGCTCAAATAAAAAGCTATAAATGAGGGTTTTAAGCAGGAGAGACGCTGGTGCCATTCAAATATTGCCAACTAAATTTTTAAAAAATCTGCAATGTTTGAGCGCATCCCGAATAAGGGAAATGACGCGTTGGCCTTGTAGAATAAGTGTAAAAAACACAATAAATAAAATTAACTTTCACGATGAAAAAATTATTACCCATTTCAAGTTTGTGCCTGTTCCTGTTCACTGCAACAAGCTTGAAAGCGCAAAACCCAATTATCCAAACCACATTTACAGCCGATCCGGCACCCATGGTATACCACGACACCGTGTTTTTGTATACAAGCCACGACGTGACGACATCTAACGATTTCAATATGCAAGATTGGCGCTTATTTTCAACCACAGATATGGTGAATTGGACCGACAGGGGCGCGCCGTTATCGTTAAAAACATTCTCATGGGCAAATAAAGAAGCCTGGGCCGGGCAGTGTATTTTTCGTAATGGTAAATTTTACTGGTATGTGCCAATGAACCGGGCCGACGGCAAAGGTATGGCTATTGGGGTAGCCGTTGGCCCAACAGCCGAAGGGCCATTTATTGATGCCATTGGCCATCCCTTAGCTTATACTGGTCGTGGCGATATTGATCCTACGGTATTTATTGATACCGATGGGCAGGCTTATCTGTATTGGGGAAACCCACAGTTGTTTTATGTGAAATTAAATCGGGATATGATCTCTTATTCAGGAGAGATACAAACAGTGCCGCTTACAGGGCAAGGGTTTGGGAAACGTACCGGAAATTCCAACCGTTTTACCCAATACGAGGAAGGGCCCTGGTTTTATAAACGAAACAATTTATACTACATGGTATATGCTGCCGGTGGTGTGCCGGAGCACATCGCTTATTCTACCAGTGCGGGGCCAACTGGTCCTTGGGTGAACCGGGATACACTTATGCGCATTATTCAAAAAAACGGCGCATTTACAAACCACCCTGGGATGATAGATTACCATGGTATATCATACTTTTTTTATCATGACCAAGCTTTACCGGGCGGAGGGGGCTTTACAAGGTCGGTTTGTATTGATCAATTTACTTATCAACCTGATGGTACAATTCCTATGATCACCCCGACTACCAAAGGCGTGATCAATGCAGTAAGAAACCTGGATCCTTTTGTTCGTCAGGAGGCAGAAACAATAGCCTGGGAATCGGGCGTTAGTACCGCAACAGGTAATAATGGAATATACGTAACAAATATAGATAGTGGTGATTATATTAAAGTACGAAGCGTCGATTTTAAAAGAGACCCAAAGTCATTTTATGCGAATGTGGCAGCAAATACTGATGGGGGTATAATAGAGATACGCATTGACAAGCCTGACGGTTTCTTACTGGGTACTTTATCCGTAAAAAACACAGGCGGTTTGGAAATATGGGGAACCCAATCTGTTGCGGTTAACAAAGAAAGGGGTATTCACGATGTGTACTTTGTGTTTAAAGGTAGCCAGGGACATTTGTTTAATTTCAACTGGTGGAAATTCAATTAGAAATAAGGGCTTAAGAATTTACTTAATGTAGTCGTTCGCGTAAGATTTGTACCCGAGGGAAATTTTAATTGAAATGACCCGTTGGCCTTATAAAATAAGTGTTAAAAATACAATAAATAAAATTAACTTTCATGATGAAAAAATTATTACCCATTTCAAGTTTGTGCCTGTTCCTGTTCACTGCAACAAGCTTGAAAGCGCAAAACCCTAAGCTTACGCTTGATTTAACTAAACCTGGCGCAAACGTAAGTCCGCAACTGTATGGGTTAATGACCGAAGAGATCAACCATTCGTATGATGGTGGTTTGTATGCCGAACTGATCAAAAACCGGATATTTAAGGACAACCCAAATACGCCGGAAGCATGGAGTCTGATCAGGGAGGGAGGTGCGAAGGCCACGATTCAATTAGTTGCCGCAAACCCCGGCAATGTACCTACTGATCAGCAGCGCCAGGCAATTAATGGCGCGTTAACTACTTGTTTAAGACTTGTGGTTGATACCGGCGGTGGCAGGGCCGGTATTGCAAATGAAGGTTATTGGGGCATACCTGTTTTGCCTAATACAACTTATAACGCTTCTTTTTATATTAAGGGTACGGACAACAAGCCATTCCCCCCCCACCCCTGGGATCCCAAGCCTACAGTTGCTGTTCCGGTAATTGCGGATAACACGGCCGGGCCCATAACCGTAAGCATAGAAAGCAATGACGGTAAAACGGTATATGCCTCGGGCACTATTAATTTGGTAAAAAGCACCTTTTGGAAAAAATATGAACTTAAATTAACAACAGGCGCTGATGTTAAACCAACATCAGCCGCCCGTTTTGTTATTTCAACAAACCGCACAGGGGTTTATTATTTTAACCTCGTCTCGTTATTTCCGCCAACTTATCACAACCGTCCCAACGGGAACCGGAAAGATATAATGAAGTTATTGGCTGATATGAAGCCGAAGTTTTTGCGTTTCCCCGGCGGTAATTTCCTTGAAGGCCCCAAATTGAACGATGCATTTCCATGGAAGACCACTTTGGGGCCGCTTGAGGGGCGGCCCGGCCATACCGGCTCATGGGGCTACCGCCCCACTGACGGAATGGGATTACTTGAATTTTTAGAATGGTGCGAAGACCTTAAAATGGAACCGCTGCTTGCCGTTTATGCCGGCTATTCACTTGATGGTGACCATGTGGACGCGGGGCCGCTTTTAAAACCATATGTAGATGATGCGTTGGATGAAATTGAATATGTTACCGGCGACATACACACGTACTGGGGCGCTAAGCGCGCGGCAGATGGGCACCCGGCACCTTTTAAACTCAGCTATGTTGAGATTGGTAACGAAGACGGGTTTGATGAGTCTGGTAGTTACGGTGGACGTTTTGCCCAGTTTTATGATGGCATTAAAGCCAAATATCCAAACCTTCACTGTATTGCAACAATCGGCGGTAAGGATTGGCTTGGGGGAAGAGGTAAATTAACAATTCGCGAGCCCGAAGTTGTAGATGAACATTACTACCGCGATGCCTGGGGGATGGAAGCGGACGCGGCACATTACGATAACTACGACCGCAATGGATATAAAGTGTTTGTAGGTGAATGGGCAACAACGGAAGGCAAGCCGACCACCAATTTGAATGCTGCCCTCGGTGATGCTGCCTGGATGACCGGTATGGAACGTAACTCAGACCTCGTTATACGCTCATGCTACGCGCCTTTATTTGCAAATGTAAATAAGGCTACCCCAACCGCGCCGAAAGCATGGCAATGGGAATCAAACCTGATAGGTTATGATGCATTGACAAGTTTTGGTTCACCCTCGTACTATGTACAAGCAATGTTTAATAGCTATATCGGCGATAAGGTAGTCCCTGTATCCGGCATCAATATTCCAACCCAAACGCGGCCTGCCACCAAGCAGGACAGTGCCGCCAATAAAATGCCCGAACCCATACCTACCATGTTTTATGTAGCTACCCAGGACACCAAAACGGGGAAACTGTTTCTTAAAGTAGTAAATGCAACAGGAAAGCCGCAGCAGGTAGATATCGATTTAAATGGGGCTGGAAAGTTATCTCCAGAGGGCACACTCGTGGTAATAAAAGGCGATAAACCCGAAGATACGAACACGATCAGCGATCCGGTAAAAATAGTTCCCGTTACCTCCAAAATAAAAGTAGCCGGCGCTAAATTTACAAGGACTTTCGATCCATATTCAGTAAGCGTGCTTCAAATAAATACATTAACTAAATAATTAAAACCAGCTACGAATAGTAGGACAAAAAAACAAATGTGAATATGAGAAATGCGATTTACAGGTTATGGATGACGGCCTTAATTATCACGCTTATAGCGCCGTGTTTATACGCGCAAAAGGCCACTAATCCTATTATTTATGCAGATGTACCAGACATATCAATAGTACGCGTAGGCAATAGCTATTACATGAGCAGCACAACGATGCACATGAGTCCCGGTGTACCGATTATGAAGTCGAATGACCTGGTGACCTGGAAGATGGTGGGTTATGCATATGATACTTTAGGAAACGTTGATGCATTAAATCTCACAAATGGCAAAAACGCATATGGGCAGGGGTCGTGGGCAAGTTCCATTCGTTTCCATAATGGCACCTATTATGTAAGCACATTTTCTGCAAATACCAATAAAACGCACATTTACAGTACTAAAAATATCGAAAAAGGTCCGTGGAAAGCCAGGTCATTTGCCCCCGACCTGGGTGATCACTCCTTGTTTTTTGATGATGACGGAAAAGTGTATATGATTAGCGGGAGCGGAGATTTAAGGTTAGTTGAATTAAAGGACGATCTTTCTGGTATAAAACCCGGCGGAACGGACAAAATTATCATTAAAAAGGCAAACGTGCCTTCGGGCGGCACTGGTCTCGGTCCGGAGGGCTCTCAGCTGTTTAAGATAAACAGCAAATATTATCTTTTCAATATTACATGGCCACCGGGCCACGTACGCACTGTTATCATACACCGGGCAGATAAAATCACCGGGCCGTACGAAGGACGAATTGGCCTCCAGGATTTAGGTGTGGCGCAAGGCGGATTGGTGGAAGCGCCAAATGGGGCCTGGTATTCTTATTTGTTCCGCGATTATGGCGCAGTGGGCCGTATTCCCTATTTGGTTCCTGTAAAGTGGGAGGATGGATGGCCCGTTTTGGGCACTAAGGGCAAAGTGCCCGATACTCTCGATTTGCCGGCCGGTAAAGGTTTGATTCCCGGCATTGTTGCTTCGGACGAATTTACTCGTAAAAAAGGCGAACGGGCATTACCGCTGGTTTGGCAATGGAACCATAACCCGGATAATAGCTTGTGGTCTGTTACTGCGCGGAAAGGATATTTACGACTCACCACCGGCCGGATTGACACTGATTTCGTGATGGCACGAAATTCATTGACACAACGCACTATAGGCCCGGTATGCTCCGGGGCAGTTTCTCTCGACATTTCTAACATGAAAGATGGTGATTTTGCAGGTTTGGGCCTTTTGCAAAAAAATTACGGGTTGGCTGGCGTCAAAATAGCCGGTGATAGCAAAGCTGTCGTCATGATCAATGCAAGCACCGGAAAACCTGTAGAAGTACAAAAAATCCCCCTGGACCAAAAGGTAGTATACTTTAAGGCGGAATGCAATTTTACGAACAGAAAAGACGTGGCAGATTTTTTTTATAGCCTGAACGGGAAAACGTGGATACCATTGGGCACACAATTAAAAATGGCCTATACCTTCCCGCATTTCATGGGCTATCGTTTTGCTTTGTTTAATTATGCTACAAAAAATATAGGGGGATCGGCTGACTTTGACTTTTTTCATATAACAGATTCCATTTCCCCGGAACAGCAAAGCAGGGTAAATTAACGAACGCAAAAATTGAAAAAATATATCTGACTGCTATTATGCTTACAGCCCCGGTTGTTTGGAGGGCGCATGGCTATCAAAAAGCCATTAGCGCCGTGAAGTTCAATACCATCAAAACCTGCTGCAATAGCATTTTTTGCCGCTACAACGTGCCCCCTGATAACATCTTTAACGCCTTCGGTTGTCAGCGCTACCGGCTCAGAATTTTCCTGGATGCCCTTGGTATCGGTAAAGATGGGCCCTGCCGCTTTTACAGCCGCGCTGCTTACCAAATGCAGCCCGCGCGGCAGGTTATCCTCATGACCGATCCTGCCGGTATGCATCAACTGTACAAATATCCTGCTACCACCTTCATCCTGAGGTTGGGCTCGAACCAGCCATCATCTGAATGGCCTACAATCTTTATTATTTTGTTAACAATTGCACTACTTTCTCTTGCACCTCATCAATAATCCCCCAATCCTTATCCAAATAGATGTCAAGAATCCTATGCCTCTGATCAACATGGTTTAAAGCTAAATCAAGGTCATCTTTACTTACTCTGCAAGCATTGCGGGCTGTATTTGCGAAAGTATGTCGGGCATAATAAAATGTAATATTAGGAATACCCGTAATCTCACGTAGCTCTTTCATGCCTTTGCTAAGCGCTGTATCTAAACCTAAATTATTTTTATACTTTAATGATAACTGCTCTATATATTGATTTAATAAAGGAAGTGCCTTTTCGATAATTTTGATACTTATAAATGCATTATCTTTCCTCTGGCGTACTGTTTTAGAGCGATTATAACTAATCCTTCCGTCTTGGATATTTTCTTTTTTTAGTTTGTAAATGTCGACCGCATTCATACCACAGAGATAGAATGAAAGCATGAAGAGATCCTTTGCGAGTTCTGCTCTGCTGCCTGGTTCTGTATTACAATCTCTTACTATCTTTAATTCTTCGATAGATATATTTCGTTTCTTAGTTAGCGGTGATGGACCTACTTTGTATTTTTTAAAAGGATTATGCTCTATTTGATATATACCTAAATCTTCATTGTTATAGCGTGCCCGGGCTGCATTAAATAGTGTACGTAAATCTTTCATATGACTATGCAATCCATTATCACTTAACCCAGTCTTTTTGATTATAACCTCTAAACCTGAATGATTTTTCCTTTTCATTATCCTTCCAGTTCGCAAATAAGAATCATAGGCGAACAGCATATTAGAATTAATCTCAATTATAGTTACGCATTCTTTCTTAAAATAATCTACTAAACTGTTTCTTATAGTCCTGTGATTATTTGCTGTACCAATTCTGTCTGCTTCTTTTAGCATAGCTATATGTTCATCACAAAACTTTATAAAGTCTATACTATCACCACCTTCAAGATAATTTTTAAGATCGTCACAGGACATAGATTTAAGTGCTTTGCCGAGTTTACTTATAATCCTTCGATAATCGTAAATGGTGTCGTTCGTCAAATTATTAATAATTGGATCTGTAATTTGCAGCTTATCATTCAGATGTCGTTGAGATACATAATACTGGGTCTTTATAAGTCGTCTTTCGTTCTTATGATGCAGTCTAATTTTTACATTATAAGTGCCATCATTTTTTTGCTGTTGTTTGTAAACTAATGCTGAAATCGTAGCCATGGTATTTGATTTAGCCGCAAGATTACAGTATTTAACCGACCGTAATTTGGGGATTAAAAGATGGCTAAGTTGATGTTAGGAGCGATATTTCGTTAAGTTCTACAAGAAAACTTGCTGAAGCTGACCAAAAGATTATGAGTCTTCTACTCTAACCGATTTTAGATGGGGCAAAACAGCGTTTCTGATTTACAGAAGCCAATTTACAGGTAATTTTTAAAAGATCAAAATTGAGCTGTAACATAATTGTAACAGTACTCTTGAAAAGTAAATAGTCTTTTGGTCTATCTGAAGTAATCTGAATTATTATAGAAATGTTAACATTTAGATTCAAAAATTTGCCGACTAATATTTATTAAAGATAGTTAAACTTATTTTTTTGCAATCCAATGCAAGTAGCCTTAATAATTTGCAATAAAATACCAATTAGCCTTAAATTTTTGCCTATTAACGTAATATACGGTATTTTAGCAGTAAATATTACTAAGACCAGTGATCCATGGACAAACACACGCCTTTACACCTGCAGGAGATTATTTTTTCCTCCAGTACACCTCATATTAGTCGCAGCATATCTCAATTACACAATGAAGGCAAGCTGCTTAAAATCGCGCCCAAAATATTTACATCTAATTTAACTGAGAACCCGGTAGAAATAGTAAGGCGTAATGCATTTAAAATTATAGGACATCTTTATCCAGGAATTCAACTTAGCCATCGGTCGGCGCTAGAATTTAAACCTACATCCAATGGAAATCTATTTCTAACTTACACGTTTGAACGCAAGGCCAAACTTCCGGGTCTAACCCTAAATATTATGAAAGGTAAGCCCATGATCGAAGGCGATTACCCATTTACGGCATCCTTGAATGTCAGTGGACAAGAACGTGCAATGCTTGAAAACCTTCAGGAATCAAGGAAAATAGGCCCTGATTCTAAAACGTTAGCCTTACCGGAAATAGAAGAAAAACTGGAAAAAATTATTCAAATCAGAGGGGAAGAAGGGCTCAATGAACTTCGGGATAAAGCCAGGCAAATTGCCAGTGAATTAGACATGGAAAAGGAGTTTGCCAAATTGGATAAAATAATTGGTGCATTGCTGAATACCAGGTCCACCAATCTGCTATCTTCACCTGTAGCTATTGCACGAGCATTTGGGAATCCTTATGATTCCTCTCGTATTTCACTTTTTGAAAAACTGTTTATAGAACTTCAGCAACAAGTGTTCGCCGATTTTCCAGATATTAATATATCGTTAAAAGCATTTCGTAATTTTTCATTTTATGAAGCTTACTTTTCAAATTTTATTGAAGGTACAAAATTTAAGGTAGAAGATGCTCAAAGGATTATAGAAACGGGGGAACCGATGCCTTCTCGTGATGAAGATTCACATGACATATTAGGAACTTATCATATCGTTAGCAATAAGAAAGAAATGCAAATAACCCCTACTACACCAGAGGAATTAATTCGTATATTAAAATATCGTCACAGAATAATGCTATCTGCCCGTCCATCAAAAAAACCAGGTGAGTTCAAAACGCAAAATAACCATGCGGGAGACACTGAATTCGTTGATCATACATTGGTTAGAGGAACACTGCATGCAGGATTCGACTTTTATAGAGCATTGCAGCATCCGTTTGCCAAAGCAGCCTATATGATGTTCTTTATTAGTGAGATTCACCCATTTGCAGATGGTAACGGTAGAATGGCAAGAGTAATGATGAATGCAGAGTTAGTCAAGGCAGAACAAACAAGGATTATTATTCCAACAGTTTTTCGTGAAGATTACATAGGAGCATTAAGGGTATTAACACGTCAAGAAAACACTGATACTTATATACGTATGCTTGGAAGGGCACAGCTTTTCAGTAATACGCTTGTAGGTGAAGATATGGAACATATACATGATACTTTGATAAGAAGCGATGCTTTTAAGGAAGGGAATGAATATATATTGAAGATCGTTGAGCCGTAAAAGACTTATAAATTGAAATAAAATCTGAATTGTAGTAATTGATTAATTACTACTCAAATATCTTAAAAGATTGACAGATTATTCATTATGAAAGAAGACCGATTAAATCTGTATAAATCCCTATTCAAAGGCAGAGAAGATGTATTCGCAATAAGATGGGAGAAAAGTGGCAAAAGCAGCTATATGCCAGTTTACAATTTAGATCCCCACCGATACAAGCTACATCAAATGAAAGGAGGTACTTTTCAAACCTTTACTGATAAGACTTACCAACTCTTGACTGACGATCATTTAATTAAACATCTTAAAGGCGAACAGGTCGTAGGCCTTTACCCATTATTGCAGGATAACACATCCTGGTTCATCGCTGCCGATTTTGATGAAGCGAATTGGATTGAGGAATGCAGGACGTTTATTAAAATTTGTGAGGAGTATGATGTACCTGCCTACTTAGAACGTTCTCGTTCCGGCAAAGGCGGCCACGTATGGATATTTTTTGAAGAGCCTTATGAAGCATTCAGAAGCAGAAAGATAATGATGTCTCTATTACAAAAAGTAGGCGTGATTTCCGTGTTCGATAAAAACTCAAGTTTCGACCGGCTTTTTCCTAATCAGGATTACCACTCAAAAAAGGGTTTAGGTAACCTCATTGCCATACCATTAAATAAGACGAGTTTGAGTAATGGCAACAGTTGTTTTATTGACCCTGAAACATTAAAGCCCTTTGATGATCAGTGGGCATTTTTAAAAACAATCAACAGAATTACCATAAGTCAGCTCAATTACATCTACAAAGAGCAAACTAATTACGACGAACTTTCTGCAGGATTATTTCAAAAAGAACAGCCTATAACGGGTAAGCTGGAGATTATATTAAACAATGAAATTCATATTAACCGAATAGGATTGCCTGCTTCCCTTGTCTCTTTCCTAAAAGAGGAACTAAACTTTGCCAACAATGAATACCAGATAAAAAAGAACATCAATAAAAATACATTTGGCGTAAAACGCTACTTTAAACTGCTGAACGAAACATCAGAATCAATTTCAATCCCCCGTGGATTTATTGGTAGATTATTACGGTTTTGTAAAGAGCAACAAATTGACTACGTTCTCGAAGATCAAAGAAAAAAGGCAGAACCAGTCAGTTTTAAAGGTTCTATAGCGTTAAGGGAATATCAGTTACCTGCGCAGCAAGCAGCTACTAAAAAAGATTTCGGAATTATTGTCGCGCCGCCAGGCTCCGGTAAAACGGTATTGAGTTTGGCCATTATAAAAGACAAGCAGCAACCAGCCCTCATTTTAGTTCATCGCAAGCAACTGGCAGACCAATGGATAGAACGCATAGAATCCTTCCTGGGAATTCCTAAAAAGGATATTGGACGTATTGGGCAAGGAAAGAATAAGCCCGGTAAACACATTACTGTTGCCATGATCCAAAGTATGGAAAAGGCATTAGAATCCACAGACTCCCCGGAGCTAATAAATGCTTTCGGTACCATCATCATTGATGAATGCCACCATGTTCCAGCGGAAACTTATCAGCGGGTTATTGGCAAACTGAATAGTTTCTACCTGTATGGACTAACTGCAACGCCATTTAGGAAATACAACGATGGCAAATTGATATTTATTCATTTGGGTGAAATCATCCATGAGGTTAAAGCACCGGAGGTGCAAAATCAAACAGGTACACAAATTATCATTAGGGATACCGACCTCTTTGTTCCTTTCAATACCAAAACAGACAAGTTCGAAACACTTTTTAAGATTTTGATCCATGATTCAGCAAGAAATCAACTTATTTTAAATGATGTGGTACCACAGCTAAATTCCGGCAAGAAAGCTGTCATTATTACAGAGCGAAAAGAGCATATTACTTCTCTGCAACAATATTTAAAACAGCATTACGATACCATAGCGTTAAGTGGCGAAGATTCCGACTTATCTAAAAAATCTAAATGGGCGGCCATAACTAAAGGGGATTTCCAGGTACTGATCACAACAGGTCAATATTTTGGCGAAGGAACCGACATTCAGAATATAGAATGTCTATTCTTAGTTTATCCATTCGCTTTTGAAGGCAAGTTAATACAATACATTGGTAGGGTACAGCGATCAGAAGTATCACCTGCCATTTACGATTATCGCGACCACAAGATCAGCTACCTGGAAAGACTATTTCAGAAAAGGAACCTGTATTATAAAAAGCTTGATCAAAGTGGCCTAACAAGTCCTATAGATGAAAGCGAAGCAGTAAGCAATCAAATTAGTGAAAAAATTGAAGTGCCTATTGAAGACTTGGAGTTTAGGTTTGGTAGCATTGCTTTTAAATATGCAGTTGCTGACTTTAATGGAAAAGAAGTTGAGTTTGAAATAGAAAATTTAAATATCAGGCCAGAGTTTACGGTTCTTAAACCTTACTTTATCCGGTTCCTCAAATGCACAACTGTGTTGATTAATATCCGGGTTACTCTCCAACATAACAGGCTGGTATTTAAATCAGCATCCTCCAAAGATCTTAATAAAATAAACCGCGAGCTCATTGAAAGTGTAAGGTTCCGGTTCCTAAATAAAGAAATCATTAAAGGCATCCCAGCAGGTGAAGAAAACCTATTGGATGTCGTGCAAATACAAGGTGGCAATGAACAATTGATTTATACAAACGAAGATGATCTATTAGAAAATATTTTGGCACTTAAACAATATAAGCACCATCGTCATCTCCGTTACCTTTCCCAAAAACACGAACGAACCATATTGAAACTTCGTTTTGTATTGGAGCCTTTCTCATTTGTGTTTTTACTTTCCGGTAATAATCAATATCATTTGGTTTGGGAAACATTAGATACTGAAGAGGCAACTTATATATGGCACATTGAAAAGTTGGCCTATGAACTTGACCGGAATATAAAGCGGATAGATGGACTCCTTGGACAGATTCGATCACAAGGGCGGCAACAATATCTTGAAACTAACCCTGAACAGTTTAGCCGCATCGTGCATGACTACTCTGATGACAACAAAGGATTTATTATTTGGAAAGACCTTTTAGAAGAAAGGTTGTTCTAATTTAATGCCCAGATTGCAAACCAATTTCATAATGATCGTGAAAACTTTGGATGGAATCGGCTTAGTTGGTTTCAAGAAAATAAAAATTGACTGGTTATTTAAAGGCTCAGATTATGAGGCTTTCGGGGTAACCAACTTACCATGAGGCAAATCATCGTTTCTGATTTACAAAGGCCAATTTACGGATTATTTTTGAAAGGTCAAAATTGAGCTGTAACACAACTGTAACATATTTTAAAAAATTGAAATAGTCTTTTGGTCTTATCAAAATTCAACAGTTCGGAAAAACCGAACTGTTGAATAATTAAAAATGTATCTCCCCGTATTTAACAATCACATTAAGTTTCAGATTTTAAATTTGCAGCTGTCAAGTTTTCCTTGACTACTCACATAACTTTAATAAATCTTGCAAATCTTCCGCCCCTTAACATATGCCTATCTCATTTAGTAAAAGGTAAAAAAACATTAGACGCATTTTTTACTTTGTATTTTATTATCAAACGAAATTGTATTTTACTAACGAACAATTTTTGTATTTGTCATTAAATGAATCATTTAATGATTATTCAGTCTGTTATTTAACCAACTTTATTGAGTTTTGGCGTGATATAAAAAGTTATATCGCGCCAAAACTCACTCTTTTTGTATGATTTTGGCGTAATACAGGAAGCTATATCACGCCAAAACTTATTTCTTCTGTTAAAGCCATCAATGAACGTCCTCCTAATTTTTTTAGCTTTTTAAAAGGAGAACGTTTCATTGATCATTTGCTTTAGTAATTAAATCATACCTGTGCCATACCACCATCAACACAAATTTCACTACCTGTAATGAAGCTCGAATCTGCTGATGCCAGGAATAGCGCCGTAGTAGCGATTTCTTCAGATTGCCCCATACGCCCCATCGGAATAAGTGAAGCCATGTGCTTCTTCATGTCATCCTTTCCTTCAAAAGCAGCCGTCTCAATTGGGCCTGGACTAATGACGTTAATTCGGATGCCCCTTGATTTTAGTTCGTTGGTCCATGCTTTGGCATAAGTCAGAAGGCCGGCCTTGCTGGCACCATATACACTTAGGTTTGGCATTCCTTTTCTTGCGGCTATTGTGCCGGTCATGATGATAGACGCGTGGTCACGGAGCAATGGGAGCGCCTTTTGCACTGTAAAAAAAGTACCCTTTGCATTGAGGTTAAACTGCTTATCAAAGCTTTCTTCACTGACCTCTCCAAAGGGTACAAAGTCTGCGACACCGGCACTGGCATACAATACATCTATATGTTCTTTTTCCCGCTTAACCGTTTCGAATAAGCGGTCGAGGTCTGACAGGTTTGCCGAATCACCCAAAAATCCGGTCACATTGCTGCCAATGGCTGCAACGGCTTCATCCAGTTCTTTTTGCCTGCGACCGGTAATAAATACATAAGCGCCTTCTTCTACGAATAATTTGGCTGTTGCCAGGGCCATGCCCGAGGTAGCGCCAGTAATAACAGCGACTTTATTTTCTAATTTTTTCATAATGTTTACTTTGTAACGATGTGTTATTTATAAGAGAAATTAAATACAATTTTAGCTGCGCGGAATAAAACTGATCATCCCGGCCCGTGGTCTTCCGGCTGCGTTCAGGTCATGATCCAGTGCCTCGCCCAATCTGTTGCCGCAAACGTCTTCGAAGCGATCTGAGACGACGAGGCTATGCTCCCCGGCGTTCCAGGGGTGGCTCGGAATAAACTGCATTGTGGTCCCGTCCCGTGCGAGTGATATACGCGCCTGAACTACCTCTCCGGAAGATGTCAAAATCCTAATCTCATCCTCGCAAAGGGCAGCGTCCATAACCCTGTCGAAATGCACGACGACGGGATCGAGGCTCCCCACCATTGGTGAAACGATACGCCAGCCGATCTCGTCGATCGCTTCCAGAACGGGATCGCTTACACGGAAGGTGTGGCGCGCTGTTTGTCCGAGCGCTGTGATGACAAGGCTGTAAATTCGCCCGACGACAAATGCCGGCTCGTGAGAAGGGTCTTCACCCATTCCGCGTTTAATTCTTCCAGGCTCCATCAGCACCGTCAGGCGGCTCCCATCACGAGACCATAGCTCCTGAGATAGAACAAGAAAAGGGTCAGGTACAACCTGCCCCCCCTCGTTTATCAGCCGGAGCTGCTCACGATAAAAGTGCGCCTCTCCCGGCCTTGAAAAATGTATGTAGAACCGCAAGGTATTTGTGGGAAGCACCTTGGCCTCGGGAGAGATGCGGATCTGCATAACTATGCGTGTTGAGCTGCCTTTGGCTTCATTGAAAACTCGACACCTGGGAAATCGAACTCAACCCAGATCTTGTCTATCCTTGCGGGAAGTGGGCTAACCATCAGGGTTTCAAGTGTCAGATCGCCGGTATCAGGGTAACGGGTCAGCGAGACAAAGAATCGATCACTAAACAAATCAGCCAGTAAAGAGGATCCGACAAATAGCACTTGTTTGCCAACCGGCCCGGCAGGCATAGCAGGGTGTTGATCCAGCATAGGGCCCTGGGCAGGACGGTTCTCAGGTGTGAAGCCTTCGGCAGAGCTAATTCCGGAAATCGGAACTATCATAGGACCGCGACCAAGAATAGTGATAAACAATTTATCCTGATCACCGTCACGGTAGGCAACCATGCTTATTGGTTGACCGTTGCCCATATCGCCGATTGTTTTACCCGTTATTTTCGCGCCATGATTAAGCTCGGAAACCGGAATGGTAACGAGTGGGCTGCAGGCGTAGGCGGCTACAAGTGTATCCTCACCATCGATGTTGGCAAATTGCATTGCCCTTATCGGCGCGCGGGTTTCGTAGATGCCATGAGCGACGTGATAAATTTCTAATTGCGTCTCACTGGCCGCACCGGTAAACGGATAAGTTATCCGGCGCAAAGTAGAAGAAAACTCCTGGTTCGAGACACCGGCGACATAAACTTCTCCAGCGTGAAATTTCAAATCCACAATTGTCATAGAACGAAGCGGTGTTCGCGCCTTCGCTTCAAAGACTTCCGCTGGCGGGTATGGGAAAGTGCCTGCCCGTGACTTAAAGTGCTTGTTTTCGTCGGGAACGTCAGTCAATCGGTGCACCGTCACATTTGACGATGAGAGATCGAACGGGTGAACCTCCCCATCCAGAGAGACACTTACGACTGCTGGCTCCAGACTATCGCCTTTGCGCACGCCGACTGACAGGTATGGCTGGCGTGTTACGGGATGGACTGCCATTCCGTTCATCACCAGGCTTTTGGCTGTAACGCCCAGCTTTGCGGCAATCTTCTCGTCAATCGATTCGAAAATGAAGGGATCAAGCAAGGCCGGGGCCTGGCCGCGTTCGGTCTCAAAGGCGAAAACGGCTCCCAGTTTATTATCGCCTAAGAATAGGACACCGTCAGGGCTGAAGGCCAATGCCCCCGCCGATTGCGGTGTTACTTGGTTAATCGTGTTCATGATTTATGATGTTAGTTTGTAACGTATGCTACAAATCTATTTATTTGTAACGATCGCTACAAATAAATAAACATCATAATTTTGTCAGGTTTTGAATGGTGATATCAATGACCGATTGTAGTTCTTTTGGATCTGTCGCCAGCATGCCGGATACTTTCAATCCCATGATAACGGTGTGTAGGTAAACGGCCAGTTGACTTGAATCGTTCCCTTTGGGAATTTCACCTTGTTGCTGCGCCTTTTGAAGAAGTTCCTTTAATTTAGTAATTGCGCCCGTCCTTGTGTCGATAGCAAATTGACTTAACCGGGGATGATGGTTAGCCAGTTCGGTAATGGAATTGACCATGAAGCAACCCATAACCTCTATTTCGGCCGTACCTCCTTTATGTAGCAGGCACTCAATTAACGCTTTGAGGGCCTGAAGGGCAGATGTTGAACCCTGTATGCTTTGACTGACTTTAAACTTTTCAGCTTCCAGGTAATATTGCAATGTTTCAAAGAATAAAGACTCTTTATCGCCAAATGAATTATAGATACTGGAAGTCCCCAGACCTGTAGCCTTTTCCAGGTCGCGAGTGGATGTACCGTTAAAACCTTTTTTCCAAAACACCTCCATGGCATTTTTTAATACTTTTTCCTTATCAAATAATTGAACCCGAGGCATAAATTTGTATTGAATGTAACACTCGCTACAAATATAAGCATAAAATAATTTTTTAATTTTTTGGTAAAATCATCCCCTCACTTTGTCCAAAAGATTACTTAACGTTTCGGCCTCTTCTTCGGAAAGATTGCCCACTAAAAAATCTCTTGTTTTCATTTCGCCTCGCAGAACATTGTTTAACCAGCCACAAGTGTAATGGATATTGGTAACTGCCCTTTGGTAATTGTCCTCAAAATTAATGCTTTGTATTTCTTCGTCTATTTTCATGCCGCGCGCTTTTTAAGCGGTGCCATATATAACAGGGGTATTCCTATCAGCATAATGAGGCCTACTGCCAGGTAAGAATCATGATAAGTCAGCAGCAGCCCCTGTTTATTAGCAGCAGCCGTTAGACTGCCTGCTACAGGTTGGAGGGCTTGTATATGCGACAAAAAACGGAAGTGGATAAAAATGGTGATCACCGCGATACCCAATGAGCCGCCCAACTGGCGCATCATATTGTTCAAGCCGGTTCCCTGGCCGATTTCCGCTCCCTGTAAATTGGCTACAGCCACGTTGAGTATCGGAACAAATAACATCGCCATGCCTACCCCCCGCAAGGCTAAAGGCCAAAAGAAATCACCCGGGGTTGATGACATTCCAAAATGGCCCAGCCAAAAAGAAAAGCTAAAAAAGAGGATAGCGCCAAATGTTGCTATGAATTGTGCAGGTACTTTTTTCTTCAATAAAACACCGACAACCGGCATGGTCAATAAAGTAAACAGACCGCTTGGCGCAAGCAACAAGCCAGTTCTTTGTGCTGAAAAGCCCAGTATGGTTTGACAAAATATCGGAAATAGGAATAACGATCCGTAGAAGGCCACTCCAAATACGAAGGATGTGATCATCCCGGCAGCGAAACTTTTGTGGCGCATGATCTTAAAGTTGACCACCGGGTAATCAATTTTTAATTCACGGCGTAAAAACAGTATAAGTCCGATTACTGCTACAATGGTCAGCAATACGATATAAGTGTTGGAAAACCATCCAAAGTCCTGTCCCTTTTCTAAAATGAATTGTAAGCTGCCGACGGTTAATGCCAGCAGTCCGATACCCAACCAGTCGACTTGTTTGCCTTTACCTGCATGCGGTGTGGGCCGCAAAAACCAGTAAGTGAAGGCCGCGGCTAAAATCCCAAAAGGAATGTTTACATAAAATATCCAGCGCCAGGCTGCATGGTCTATAATATAACCGCCGATTGCAGGGCCTACTGTAGGACCAAAAATGGCGCCTGCGCTAAACAAGACGGTAGCTGTGCTGGCCTGTTCATGTGGCCAGGTATCCAGCAGGATCGCTTGTGCCGTAGAGAGCAGGCCACCTCCGGCGAGCCCCTGCAATATCCGGAAGCCTATCAGCTCGCCAAGGGTATGTGACTGCCCGCATAACAGAGATGCCAGCGTAAACAGAATAATGGATATTAAAAAATAATTTTTACGACCGAAGTAGTTGCCCAGCCAGCCGGACATCGGTAGAATAATAACATTCGCAATACTGTACCCGGTGATCATCCAGGCGGCATCGCTCAACCCGCCGCCGAGATTCCGCTGGATTTGCGGAAAAGACACATTGACAACCGTCGTATCAATTAACTCCAGCAATGCGCCCATAATAACGGTACCGGTGATCACCCATTTCCTTAAACCTATTTCTGCCATTTTCTTAATTTTTAATAATGCTTTTAAAAATGTATTTATGTTATTTGTCAATTTTTTTATTGTGATCGATAATATGCCCGTCCTGCATCTCGATGGTGCGGTGGCTTTTAACGCGGTTGAGTTTCGGGCAAAAGCATTTTTACTAAAAGAGATTTGAGATAGGCGTTGGCATCTGTCATAGCCTTCCGAAAAATTTCCTGGTATGCCGGCAGGTTTTGTTGAAGCCATAATCCTTTATGTTCGATAATAATGTACCGGATGGTGCCAATCAGGGTATAAAAAATCATCCTGGTATTCACATCCTGCCTGAACGCCTCTTTTTGTATCCCTACATTAACAATGCCCTGAAATAAAGCAAATTGCTGTTCTTTGATTTGATCCAACAGGTTGGTTGATCCTTCTATACTCCTGAACGATTGTTCCTGAAGCATTAAATAAATGCCGGTATCGTCAGTCATTACCCTTTCCGTGTAAAAGTCAATCATGTAAAACAGTTGAAGCATTGCTGTACTACTGCTGTCTGCCAGGTGTGACTTGATCGTTTCCATATCGTGAATTGACGGTTCAAAAATGGAGAGCAGCAAAAGCTCTTTTGACTTAAAATAATAAGAGATCATGGAGCTGTTTACGCCCGCCGCTTTGCCAACTTGCCTAATACTTGTTGCATGAAATCCTTTCTGAACAAATAATTTTGCTGCAGCTATCTGTATTTTTTTTCGCTGGTTATTTTCCATTTTCTTATTCGAGCTTAATACCAATTTGTCGCTCTGTTCTAAAATATTGTTCTGAACAGTTGTTCAATTTTATGGCAAAAAAATTTAGACCCCTATGATTTGCGCGATCCAGAGGGGTATCATCTTTTTGCGTTCTTGTATCATTTGGTAAAATTCCATATCGTTAATTCCGCAGTTTTTAACCAATCGCGGCCTGGCCAAAAATGGGAATAACATCATCCCCGCAACATTCATTACCAGCTGCATCGGATACATTTCCAGTTTCCCTTCATTTTTTAAAGCCATCAGCTGTTTGGCCAAAACCGAATTTGCCATCACATCTATACGTTGTTGGATTTCCGGCAAATCTGAGCTTCCTGATAACATTTCATTGACGACGAACGTCGGAAAATCAGGATTTTCTAATAACATATCCATATGCAGTACGACTAACTTTTGAACTTTTTCTATTATCGTGGTCGACTCATCGTTAAGGATAGGTTCGTCACCGGCTAATAGGCGTTGTAAATTTTCCGCCATGCACAAAAGAAACAATTTCTCCTTACTTCTGAAGTAGTAGTTCAACAATGAAACACTGATGTCGGCTTCCTTTGCTATGTCCCGCACTTTTGCTGAATCATAACCTTTTTGCGTAAAGACAATTCTGGCTGCCTCCTTTATCTTCGCTTCTGTTGACTCGTCTAATTTCGTTTCCATTTTCATTTTATTGTGCTGTCCAAACTAATGTACGCATCAAAGGTAGAAAGATAATAGAAAATTGAACATAATTTTTGAACAACTGTTCAATTATTATTTTACTGTGACATCTCTAAACTTTTGAAAAATAAAAATCGACTGTAACACATTTATAACATACTCACATAAGGTAATAAACCTTAGAAATACATGCATGAATTTTCAATAATTTCTCTTGCAAAAGAGTTGATTTATGTCGAACTTTGAAAAAAATATTAGCAATGTCGGCGCTGGAACAACTTAAAATGCATTTGCAGAAAGGTAGGGTTTACCGAAGGAACGACCTCGTTAAATGGTCGCGGTCGGTAGACAGGCACTTGCATGCCTTATTGGAAGAAGGTGTATTGCAAAAGCTATCTCAGGGCGTTTATTATTATCCCCAAAATTCAGCATTTGGTCAAACACCGCCGGAAGAAGAAGCCTTGGTTCGTTCCTTTCTGAAAGATGATCGTTTTTTAATGACCTCACCAAATCTATACAATGCGCTGGGTGTGGGGACGACACAACTCTATAATCAGCGCACTGTCTACAATCATAAGCGGCATGGGAAATTCAAACTGGGTAACCGCACCTTTGATTTTCAAGTGAAACATCATTTTCCTGAAAAGTTGACACCTGAATTTTTACTTGTCGACCTGGCTGGCAGTTTAGACCGATTGGCAGAAGATCAGCAACAGATAAAAAACAATGTTCTATCCAAAGCCGGTAACATGAACAAGACTGAACTACGGCATGCACTCGATCATTACGGCAACGGCAAAGCTAAACGTTTGCTGGCACCGGTTTTAGCATAAAACTATGGCTGGATACCTTCACCAACATCCTGAATTCCGCGAATTACTCCGCATACTGGAGAGCGAAACCGACATACAGGCGGCCTTAATCGAAAAAGACTATTGGATCATGCATGTACTGTATGGTCTGAAGTCACAAGAATATGATTTTGAACTAAAAGGCGGTACTTCGCTTTCAAAAGGTTACAAGATCATTGAAAGGTTCTCGGAAGATATTGATATCCATATTAAGCCGCCGGAAGATCAAAAAGTGAACGAGAATCCCAAAAATGAAAAGCCGGCCAACGTTGCTGCCCGTAAGAATTTTTATGACTGGCTGGCAGCGGATATTAGCATCGAAGGTATTGTGCAGGTGGAACGTGATACCGATTTCGATAATACCAAGTCATATTCCAGCGGTGGGATACGCCTGTATTACGGCAACCTTATTGACCAGGTGGAAGGAATAAAGGCGGGAATACTTTTGGAAGCAGGTTTTGACCGGGTTACTCCTAATGAAAAATTAACGATCAGTTCCTGGGCCTACGACCGGGCAGTTGCGCAAGGTGTTGAGATTATCGATAATCGAGCTAAGGATATCGCCTGCTACAACCCCGGCTATACATTCGTAGAAAAGTTGCAAACCATCGCCACAAAATTTCGCAGGGAAAGGGAAACCGGCAATACCGGCGTAAACTTTATGCGCCAATATTATGATGTCTACAGTTTATTAGGCCGCGAAGACGTACAGGCATTTATCGGAACGCCCGAGTATTTAGCACACAAAGAAGATCGTTTCCCCAAACCCGATTTAGCTATCCCAGTGAATAAAAACGAAGCTTTTCTCTTAAATGATGCACAGCTCAGGACTTCCTATAAAAAAAGATACGCGGACACCGCAGCGCTATATTATGCCGGCCAACCCGATTTTGATCAGTTGTTGGCTAGGATTCATCAGTATATTGACCAGTTATAGCGATGGCATAAATGCAAACTTGTAACACGATCCTATAATACGATTGGCAAAAGCTATTAGCGCTGTTGTTTCTTCGTCTTTGAAACACTGCTGCTTTTCAACTGAGACACTTGCCTTCTCATATCCTCTAAGGAAATTTGGGGCTTTTTTGCGTTGATTGCCAGAGCCAGTTTGTTCATCTCAGAGAATGATATGCTGTAATTCATTTTTGATGTTTTTCCATATAAACAATATTCAAATATGCGTTTTTCGAATCATTTATTAATCTGTTACTCAAAACTTGAGAATACGATTCTGTAGAAATCAATTGTATTTTACTATCGAATAAAATTGTATTTGGCATCAAATGAGTCATTTATAATACTTCAGTCCGTTATTTAACCAGAAATTATGGTGATAGACTTATTCATCGCCAACCCAGTGCAGGGGCAACATGCTCCAAAATAGCAGATAACACATGGATATTGTAATCAACACCCAAAGTGTTCGGTATAGTCAGGAGCACAGTATCCGCTTCCTTGATCGCTTCGTCCTGCGCCAATTCTTTAATGAGCTGATCTGGTTCGGCTGCATAGCTCTTGCCGAAGACTGCCCGTTGATCAGCTTCAATGTAACCAAAGCTATCAGACCCCTTTCCTTGCTGTCCGAAATAATACCTATCCTGCTCATTTACCAGTGCAAAAACAGAACGGCTTACCGAAACCCTTGGCTCTCGCTGGTGCCCTGCTTTTTTCCAGGCTTCTTTATACAACCCGATCTGTTCGGCCTGTTGGATATGGAAGGGTTTGCCGCTTTCGTCAAACTTCAAAGTAGAACTTTGCAGGTTCATGCCGTTCTCGGCCGCCCAAACCGCAGTTGCATTAGAGCCGGCTCCCCACCATATACGTTCCCGCAGTCCATCCGAATGCGGCTCCAAGCGTAACAAGCCCGGCGGATTCGGGAACATCGGATTAGGGTTAGGGCGGGCAAATCCATTACCTTTTAATTTATCCAAAAACTCCAAAGCTTTTTGTCGTCCCATCTCTGCATCGGTTTCCCCTTCAGCAGGTTCATAGCCGAAATAACGCCACCCCTCAATTACTTGCTCGGGCGACCCGCGACTTATGCCTAATTGTAATCGTCCACCAGAGATTAAGTCAGCAGCGCCGGCATCTTCCACCATATATAGCGGGTTTTCATAACGCATATCTATAACACCGGTCCCGATTTCTATTTTGCTGGTTTTGGCACCAATAGCCGAAAGCAAAGGAAATGGAGAAGCCAGTTGGCGTGCAAAATGATGAACCCGGAAATAGGCCCCGTCCAAACCTATTTCTTCCGCGGCAATAGCCAAGTCGATCGACTGCAGCAAAGTATCGCCCGCGGTACGGGTTTGATACGAGGGATGGTCAGACCAGTGCCCGAATGATAAAAATCCTATTTTCTTCATCAATTACTTAAATATTACAAGCAAATGTAATCATCCGGGTAGTCCGCTCGGGTCACAGATTAGTAATAATGATCTTCGATATAAGCACCGAGCTGCTCGATTAGACTCATAACTATTGATGAAAAACGATAGCTGAGAATCATTTCAAAAACTTACTTCTTCTGTATACTGCGGGAGTTTGCCCTGTTTTTGATTTAAATATCCGGTTAAAAGCCGCTTCCGACTGATAACCGACATTTGCTGCAATTTCGGATATATTGCTTTTATCCATCATTAATAACTTCTGGGCATGCCTCATGCGCCAGTTCGTAAGATAGTTTAACGGTGTTTCATGCACTAATTTTTAAACTGATTAAACAATACCGAGCGAGCCCTGATAATATCAACCGGGAATTGGACGGTGTAGTCGAAGCACTTACATTTTTCAATGCTGATGAAGGCTTTGTCGTTACGATTGGTCAAACCGACCAGTTAGAGAAAAAGGGTAAAGTTGTCCATGTAGTACCTGCCCATCATTATTTATCAAATAATAACCAGCGACTTACCGCCAAGTGGATCTCTTTTCCATCTGCAAATTTTGCATCCAGTGGTCGGCTTTTTATTGACTTTTCAATTTTTAGATTTATATTTGTGTCACTCTTCCATGTGTGCTAATCAAGGGATTTAGCAATTCAATAGTTTTTTTATTAAACTAACTGTAACCTTTTATCAAAGTTTATAAGGTTTCAGTCGCTAAATTTTTTTATTTATGGCTACTATACGGGAAGTGATTTTATCAAATCAACAAAAAGAGGATGGTACTTACAATGTCAAAATTCGAGTTATTCACCAAAGGAAGGTCTATTACCTAAAAACTCAGCATTTTATTAGGCAAAACCAGTTACGAAAGGATAACACTATTAAAGATCCTATCATTTTAAGAGCTATCAATCCAGTGATTGATGGTTATCGAACCAAGATTAGTGAACTTGGACCTAAGCTGGAATTATATAATATGTCACGTTTAATTAACTATTTAACAAATAATGACGTAACCGCTGCAGATCAAGTCAATGTAATCGAGTTTGGCCGCAAAAAAGTTGAGGAATTAAATGCGGCTGGTAGAAAAGCGAGTGCTTCAAATATGCGTACAGTTATTAATAGCTTGGTTGACTATTTTAAATCAGACTTTGTGCCAATTACAGAAATTCGTGCGAAGACGTTACTTGAATATGAAAAGTACCTACGCTCTGAAAGAAAGTTAGAACGCACTAATCAGTTTAAACCACATTTTCGGACAGTTCCGGGTTTGAGTGATACAGGGCTCCATAACCATATGCGAGATTTACGAATCCTGTTTAACAACATTAAGGATCATTACAACGATGAAGACTTGGAAATCGCAATAGTAAAACACTACCCTTTCAAAAAATACAAACTTGTTAATGTTACCGAGAGGAATAAACCTAAATTAATTATTGAACAGCTTATATCAATTAGGGATTTTGATGTGCTGCCAAATAGTAGAATGGAATTAGCAAGGGATCTTTTTATGTTAAGTTTTTACCTATGCGGTATGAATGCGGTAGACCTCCATAAGCTGACACCTGATAAAGTTCTACATGACCGAGTCAACTATAATCGTTCAAAAACAAAGTCAAGAAGACAGGACAGAGCATTTATCAGCATCTCTATTCCTGAAATTGCAACATCATTATATTCAAAATATGCTGGAAAACTTCAATTAAGATACAGTACCCATAATAATCTTGACCGAGCCTTAAGTAAGGGATTACGGGAAATAGGTGTAAAATTGGCAATTCCAAATCTTGAATTTTATGATGCTCGTCATGCCTTTGCTGATTGGGCACGTAATAAATGCAGATATAGTAAGGATGACGTGGGACTAGCTTTAAATCATAAAGACCAAACAAATTCTGTCACTGATATTTATATTTCAAAAAATTGGGGCATTATCGATGAACTTCAGGAATCAGTTATTCGACTACTAACCGATTATAAACACAACGAGTGCAAACTGGTACCGATATCCCATCTAAATTTAAAGTTTAAGTAATTTTTGCTAAGCCATGTAAAGGGAACAAATACTTTTGTCCCCTTTACATTAAATTATAAATATGGCTACAGTAGCAACTAAAATTTTAAAAAATCAAAGAAAAAGAGATGGAACCTACAATGTTAAAATACGAATTATACACAAAAGAAAGATCTGTTATATAAAGGCCACATGCGAATAACTATTCAATAATCTTACTTCTTCTGTACACGGTGGGAGTCTGCCCAGTTTTTGATTTAAAGGATGATAAGATCATATCCGAAACCTTTTTTATTAGCAATCAGTTAAAACTAATTGAATAGTAAACTATTTGCTAGGTGCTGCAAATATTCAAAATGTGGTTCGAGTTTCGTCTCTGCTCCGATTGATTTGAGATGGAGCCCCAATCGGACTAAGCTCGAACCATTTTCTGCAAAATTTACAGATTTTAGCTGCTATTTAGCAGAAATTTTTAAGGGTTCGTCTCCTCTACATGCTGGCATATAATTCAAACATCAAAAAACTTTTTGAAAAAGTCGTTTGAAAATGGGCTATTTTTTTAACTATCCCCAACCGTCCTTCAAAACTCGCTTTGCATTCTTGTAAGTGATCTTTGAAATAAAATCTTCACCCTCTATGTTCAGTTCCGGATCTCGTTTCATCGCGTCAATCAAGTCTTTTATTTGCTTGTTTTTATAGAGATCCTTTGGATTATCTGCTAATCCGTCAAAATCCGTTCCGATCCCAATATTGTCAAATCTCTTTTTTTCTGTTTTGGAATTTATATACTTCATCGTCTGGATGATATACGAAATGCCATCGCGAAACTGAGCCGGTCGAAATTCCTTTTTCAAATTAGCGTCGGCACCAGTAAGCCAGAAATCCTCAGCGATCACACCGATTACGCCATTGCATTCTTCGATGAGCGCAATTTCTTCATCACTGGCACAATACGCTTTATAAAAGGGGTAATGCCCCTGGTCATAATATTCATAAATCTGTTGCGCACCCGTATGGGTAAATACAACAGGCCTCGGATTCTTTCCTTTATCCATGCGTTTTTTAGTCACCTCCCGGTTGAGCAAAAAAACTTGGTGCCTGGCCATAGGCGCCGTATGTGTAAGGTCTACGACCATGCCGATCTCCAGCATTTTTTCTACCACCTTTTCACCGATAACAGTTAGCTCCCTGTCCTGATCCGGTGTATATTCCCAGGCCATACCCGGCGTTTTCTTAGCATCAGGTGATATGCCGTCAACAGGGTATACCAAATCATTCCGGAAAAAATGTGAAAGCGTCATCAGGCAAACACCTTTCTCATGGAATTTTAAAAGGTTGGTTATGTAGGGGTCCCACGGGTCGCCCGGTGACAAATGTGGAACAAACATCCGCTGACGTTTAGCCCCCGCCGCTGCCATTTTTTGCTGACGCTCATGCGAGATCGGCAGGTCCCGGCCCAGTGCGTGCCCACCTTCAATTGCATGGGCAATGGCGATAGTTTTTCCTGAAACATCATCAAGCGCCGCTTCATATTCCGCAAAGTTTTTCGCAATTTTATAGGTGATTCCGGTATTTCTTTTGTTTTCTTCATCCATCTGGCCCTCAAGGATAGTGATCATCTTCATCACCTGATCAAAATTGGTTGGATCTTCATGCTCGATTTTTTCATTAAGGCCAAGAAAAGGAATAACTTTCAAAATGGGATAAAGCGCTTTCAACGTATGCCATTCCCGCTCTGTAGCTGCCTCCAGAAGATAATGTGCAGCCATAATACCCCTGACATTACCAAAACTGAACTGCCGTTCGTTTTCCTGCATTGGAAAGAGGTTGTCTCCCTTACCGACCGACCAGTGCGCATTCCAGAATTTTTTTCCCCACAAAAACATCTTCATCGAGGGATGGCAATGCATATCGATGATGGCGCATTCATTCATGGTAAAATCCCTATCATCTAAGGGAGTTGCCGCCCTTAATAGCGATTTTGGCATAACCGTTAGACCTGCGGCAAGCATGGCTACCTGACTAATAAATTGTTTTCGGTTGGTCTTGAAATTCAATGGCATAATTGTGATAAATGAATACGTGTGGAACGTTTGATAAAGGCTGAGATAAATTTAAATAATATTTATGAAATAATATTAAAATAAAATTAAAAAAGTTTTGAAATTCAATTTGTAAAACTCTATCTTAGAGTAACTTAAACTTTATAGCAATGAAAAAACTAATTTTGTCACTGCTCTTTTTACTTATTATTATTTCAGCGTATTCACAGATGAAATATAATAAGATCCCAGGTAAAACCTTTGGGTACACCATAGGGTCGTTTGGGGTTTCCGACGGTGGGGCAGCAACCTATAGCATCCCCTTCGTGCTTTCACCTGGAACCTGTGGTACTGCTCCTAATTTGGCAATTACCTATAGTAGTCAAAGTAATAACGGGCTTTTGGGTTATGGCTGGAATCTGCAGGGCCTATCAGCGATTACCCGTGCATCTCAAACGTATGCGCAGGATGGGAATCTTACAGGAATCTCCCTTTCAAATACGGATAGGTTCGCGCTGGATGGTCAAAGAATGGTGCTTAAAGATCCTGCCGCAATCTATGGCAATGATGGCGCAGTGTATATTACCGAACAACAAACATTTTCAAAAATAATAGAAACTGATGCAGACTTTGGTGGGGTTAAAGCGCCATCTTATTTTATCGTAAAAACCAAATCAGGATTAACGATGGAATACGGCAACACTGATGACTCCAAAATAAGACTGAACGGTTCAGTACCGATTTATTGGTTAATTAACAAAGTTACCGACACCAAAGGTAACTACTATACAATTACTTATAACACAGACAAAGTTACAGGTGAATATTACCCCGACCATATGGATTATACGGGAAATCTACAAGCCGGGCTAACGCCATATTGTAGGGTTGTTTTCGGCTACGAAAGTCGTAACGATGTCATTTCAAGATATTTCAAAGGATACCAGATGGTATCCTGTACAAAAAGGTTGTCGTCAGTAACGAGCCTATTTAAGGATAAGGTCGCCCGTTCGTATAAACTGTATTACGATAGCAAGACCGTTGGTGTGTCTGAGTTAGATTCGGTTATTGAATCCGGCGCGGATGGTTCGGAACACTTACCTGTTAGATTCCGGTGGACGGGATCTGGCGAACGTAAATATAAAATGGTAAGACAGACAAACATCCCATGTTCATCGACAGATACGTTACAAAGTCTTGATTTTAATTCAGATGGAGTAATGGATTTAATTAAGTTTCCGCTAAACGGAAATATGGAAATTTACCAGGGCACAAAGGATACCAGCAGGCTGATTTATACCAAAGTTCCAACTAACATTCCAATCGTAAGGAACAGCAAAGACAATTACCTTTGGGGTGACTTTAATGGAGATGGGAGAATAGATCTATTCTTTTGGAATGAGAATAGTTGCAGGATGTATATCAATCAGACAAAGTCAACGGACAAAATCGCAACATTTGTTCTTATTCAAAATCCTATACCAATTCCATATCCGGTACCCGGGTCACCAAGCACTTTTGTAATAAGTCAGGATTTTAATGGTGATGGCAGGTCGGACCTGATGACCGTTAACGCAACCCAGGGCGCAAATGTAACTTACTTTAGTACTATGGTTGGTTATCAGACATTTGCCAATTCTTCAAAATCATTGTTTGATCCATCAGAATTTAACAAAGCCGGGATTTCTCCCATATTTGCTGACTTGGATGGTGATGGATTACTGGATGCGGTATTATGTGTTGCTTTCCAGTGCAAAAGATTTTTCGTTATTTCATTTCCAGCTCTTCCTATTCTATATTCTGATGTAAGAAAATTGTAATAACCAATATTGGTTTCCGTGGTGCCCTCTCTTATACGCAGATTATTTATGGCATCCGTGAGAGTATCAAAGGACGAAATGGCATACAGCGTGGTAACCTTATCCCAGCCAAGTTTAATTACCAGGGTCAGCCTGCCATCATTGGAAATACGCGCAAATTCAACCGGCAATTCCGGTCCGTCAACAAGCCAGTTTTCGCTGGATATTGAAAGGTCACGAGGATCCCAGCATAATGATCCCCAGGCAATGATAGCAACTTTCATACTTAAACATAGCGAAAAAATCAGCAATAGTCTACTTTGTGCTGATTTGGTACATTTGGCTTAATAATAAGAACTGCCGGGCGAAATGAACAAATACATCAATGAATTAAAAGAGATTGTGCAGAATGAGGGTGAAAGTCGCAATATCGACTTCAAAAAAACAGAATATCCTGCAACTGCGTATACTGGCTTGTTGAAAGACGTTATGGCAATGGCTAACATTAATTATGCCGGTCCGCGCTTTATCATATGCGGTGTAGAGCTTAAAAATGATACCGAAAAAATAATTACGGGTATTGATAATCCAACTGATTCGTCCAGGTATGCACAACTGATTAACGAAAATATTGAACCCGAAATCCAATTTGAGTATGTACATTTTCAATACGACAATAAAATTTTGACTGCCTTTATTATTCATGGTTGTTCGGATCAGCCGTATATGATGAGGAAGGACTATACCCGATTACAAAAAGGAGAATCATTTATCAGAAAAGGCAGTTCGACGAGCAGATTGATAAGGGCCGACATTGACCGGATATTTGAACAGCGGTCAGTATCAATTTTTTTTCAGGGTGAAGTTGAACTGTTCTTTGAAGAAACAAATTCTAACCATCTTGAAATTAAAATTATAGAAGATTTCGAATTACCTTCCATAGTTTTCAAACGTCGTGCGGAAAGGGTTATCAGGGAAAAGGAGAATCGTGACTACATAACTCAGGCATACGACCACCATAGGCCCACCGGTCCTCAAAGCGAACTCTCTCTGGAACACATGAATGTTAATGAGATCAGGTCATTAATTTCAGTTGCTGCTACTAATTTCGCCGATGAGGATACTTATGCTATCCGGGAACATCACAGCTATAAGCTGAATGCAACAATCCAAAATAACGGGGAAGAGTATATCAGAAACGCATCATTCGAAATAGAAATAGACAGCGCTGAAAATCTATTGGTCCCGGAAAAGATATACTGCAGACAAATCAATCTTAATACATCTAACGGGGTTAGCAGAGGTTATGCACCGGATCCGCCTGCCAATCTGAATGAGGGGTATCCAACGGTTAACAAATCAAATGGCAAATATCTGATCAAACAGGCCATCGGTGATTTAAAGCATGGTATACCGGAAAACCTGTTTAAGGCGCCATTAAGGATAGCAATTGTCAACCCCGGTCTGCGGGGTACTGAGACCATATTAAAAATCCGAATTTTCGGTGAAAACTTGCAACGGCCGATAAGTAAAGTACTGAACTTGAAATTTACCTGATCAGACGTGGATAGTGAGTTCATTATATAACCCGAAATAGGTTAGTTATTGAATTTAAACTGATTTTTTAAAACCTGTAATCTCTTTGTGCAAGCGTAAATCTGATTTATTACCACATGAAAAAAAGTTCCTCGTTTTTAGATACAGATACCATTAACAAGATTAAGGTTATTATAGCGAAGTCTTTAGCTTCCGACGATGAGTTGCTGGAGATGTTGATTTTGAAGGGCGGAAATGCCATTAGCTTGGGGTATGCCATACAAAAAACTCCTATATCAGCAACCCCACCACCTTCTCCTGCACTTCATCCACAATCTTCCAATCTTTAGCAATGTAAATATCCGTAGTACGATGGCCTTCATCAATATGATTTAAGGCCAATGCAACATCATCTTTACTCATCCGACAAGCATTACGGGCAGTATTCGCAAATGTATGCCGCCCCCAGTAAAAGGTGATGTCATCAATGCCGGTTATTTTTCTCAAATCTTTCATACCAGCGCTTAAAGCTGTGTCAAGACCATCGTATTTTTTGTATCGTTGGGGAAGTATTTCTATATATTTTTCTAATAATGGCTTAGCCTCTTTAATTAGCTTGATGCTAATAAAGGCATTATCTCTTCTGCGGCTTTTTGTTTTTGCCCGGTTATAATCAATCCGACCATGTTGAATGTCTTTTTTTCGCAGGTTATAAAAATCAACAGCGTTTGTTCCGCATAGATAAAATGATAACATAAATAGATCCCTTGCCAATTCTGCACGGCTGTCAGGCACTGGATTGCAGTCTCTTATTAATTTAACTTGTTCAATAGTGATATTCCGTTTTTTAGTCAGCGGTGCCGCACCAACTTTGTATTTTTTAAATGGATAATGCCTAATCTTATATAATCCGAGGTCATCATTGTTATAATGATCTCTAGCAGCATTGAAGAGCGTGCGCAGATCACGCATATGATTATGGAGGCCGCTGTCTGACAATCCTTTTTCTTTTGTTTGAATTATCTTACCCAATTGGTTAATACGCTTTATTGTTCTTTCGCTTCTTAAAAATCTTTCATAAGACTTTAACATATTAGAATGTATGTCATTAATTGATACAGATTCACTGCCAAAATAGTCAATCAAGCTATTTTTTACAGTTCTAAAACATCTGGAATAGGGTTCACGATTTTCCTTTATCAACTGGGCAATGTGTTCCTTTATGAATAAAATAAAATCTATAACATGATGTTTTTGTTCTAGGTAATCAACTAATTTTTCACAGCTAAAAAAGCCGATCTTGGAGTCTAATTCACTAATTGTCTCACGGTATTCCTGAAGTGTTTTCTCAACTAAATTATTGATAAACTTGTCATTTATTTTGTACCGCTTATTTAATTGCTTCTCAGAAACGAAATGAGAAGTATCCATGTACTTGCGTACACTTTTGTGATAGAGACATATTTTAACATTAAATGTTCCATCTGCTTTTTTGTGATGTTTAAACACCTTTGCGCTAACTGTAGCCATTTTACATTCATTAAGCACACAGGACTGTAACATATTCGTAACATTCCTGCGTGAAATCCAACAAAAAATCGTGTAAATCCTGACAATGGACGACTGCCAAGTCAGTGGCGCAGATAACCAAAAATCTGCTCATAGAAGCGAAAAAAGCCGTTTTCTTCACAGAAAAACGGCTTTTTATTGAAGTGCGCCCACCTGGGCTCGAACCAGGGACCAAAAGATTATGAGTCTATATAAACGCAAATTTTAGTTAAAAAATTGATAATTAACAATATATGATTTTAAATTTCGACTCTATAAGCATTTCTTTGAATTGAAATTTAACTTGTGACCTTGGCCATAGTAGGAACGAACACTAAATTGTTATTAAAGCGTAGGTCGTATTTCGGCCGCCACCGGGTTCTTTTTCCAGTATACCTTTTTCTATGAGATCTTGTATATCTCTTAATGCAGTATCCGGAGAGCTTTTCGTCATCTTAGCCCATTTTGTACTGGTTAGCTTGCCATGAAATTCGTCGAGCAAAGCGCTGACCATATATTGCTGACGGCTATTTAACAGGATTCCGCGATTCTTTTCCCAAAATTGGGTTCTGGTCGCAACTGTAGATAAAGTCTCCTCAGTAAAATCCATAGCGTGAAATAGACAATCCAAAAACCAACTCAACCAAGGGGTAATATCCAAACTGCCTTTTTGTGTTTGTTCCAACATAGCATAATAGGCTGCTCTCTCTTTTAATATTTGGGCTGACATGCTATAAAAACGTTGGGGCGTTTTATCAGCGCGAGCAAGTTGCATATCAGTTATAGCTCGAGTGATACGACCGTTACCATCATCAAATGGGTGTATGGTTACAAACCATAAATGCGCTATTGCTGCCTTCAATACCGCATCAGTCGTTGATTTAGCGTTAAACCAATTTAAAAATGAATCCATTTCTACTGGCAAACGCCCTGCTTCGGGTGCTTCAAAGTGAACTTTCTCTTTGCCCATTGCTCCTGATACCACTTGCATCGGCCCGGCTTGTGGTGTACGCCAGGCGGCAACCTTGATTTTATGCATACCACTTCTTCCAGTTGGAAATAAAGCTGCGTGCCAGTCAAATAGACGATCTGCAGTTAAATCATCTGTATATTTTTGAGTTGCATCCAACATCATTTCGACCACCCCATCCACATTTCGGTCAGCGTGCATTGCTCCGGCTATTTCTATACCCAACCTGCGCGCTATTGAAGATCTTACTTGGTCGGTATTAAGTTTTTCGCCCTCTATCTCGCTAGACTTGGTAACATCCAAAGTTAAGGTATTCAGTACCGCGCTCTCTTGCAACTTGAAACCAGCCGAACTCATCAATCCTAATATCCGTCCTTGTCGGTGTCGTACTTCACCTAAACGAAAGTGTATCGATTCAGTATTCCATATAAAGAAAGGCCAGTCTTTTAATTGATGTATATACATAACTCCGCAATTGTTCGGTAAATATAATCTTTATTCTCCGCAAATTTGCGGAGAATTTAATACTTATTCTCCGCATAAACAAACTAGTTTGGCTACTGCCTGAGTTTTCAAAAATCGTCCCCTTTTACTGAACCGTAACTAACTCCTGGCCAACCGTTAGCATTCCGCTAAGAAGTTCGATACCCCTTACATGGTTTTGAAAACGCGCTTTTTTGCTTAAAGCTTTATGAACATTACCTGTTCACTGCCGTAATTTCAATAGCGTGCTCTTTTAAGCCCGGCGATGTTGCTTTTAAAACGACTGTACCCGGCTGGCCGGTTGATTGTATAATAACCTGGGCGTAACCATTAAATAGCTTTCTTTTATATGGCAATGCCGGATAAACTAACTGGATTAAGCCCGGATCGGTATTGACATCAGCCCATATATTTGCTTTGAGCAATGGAGTGGCAACTATAGCAATGGTATTAGATCCAAGATGCAGCAATGAGGCATCAAGTTTAAATTCATGCCTTTCATTATCATCATTTATCTGATGGGCTATCTCTTTGCCATTAATAAAAATGCTTTCCGTTTTGCCTATACTTTTACTGAAAAAAGTAGCAGTCATGAATGTACCATCAGCCTGAATATTAAAACTCGCCCTATAAACCAAAGCTTTCACCTTTTGACCAAACGCATCATCCCTGGTATCTTTAAACGCATTTTGCCAACCACTATCGTCGTATCTGGCAGCCACTTCAGCAGTCACATTTAAATTGTCCACAAATTTTTCTTTTAAGTTGCCGATATTGACCAGGTCAACCCGTTCTAAATATTGATCAGGCTCATGCGAAGTTTGATTTCCGTTACCTACCCCTATAATTTTACCGGGACCATTAATTGAAAAGCCGATCTCATTATCAGCTGTGGGCACCACCAAATTGTCTTTGTCAGTTGTTTTTACCGTTATTATAGCAATATCCTTTCCATCAGCTTTGATTACAGGTTCATTAGCCTGTAGCTTTACCTGATACGGGCTTGAAGTAGTTTTAACAACATCGTAACCAGCTTTTAAACCTTTTTTATAGCCTATGGCTTCCAGCGTTCCGGGTTCATATTTCACCTGCCATTCCAGGTGGCCATTTGGTTCCATAGTTTTCTTACCAAGGCTTTTTTTATTCAGAAAAAGTTCAACCTCATCACAATTACTATAGGCGCATACCCTGATTTCCTGTCCTTCCCTGCCTTTCCAATTCCAATGCGGCAAAATATGCAGTACATTCTCATTTGTCCACCATGATTTCAGGTACCAGACATCGTCTTTTGGAAAGCCGCAGGCATCCAACATGCCGTGATAAGAATAAACTGATGGCCAGCCAAAAGGCGTAGGCTCGCCGCGATAGTCGAAGCCTGTCCAGATGAACATACCTGCCAGGTAAGGCCGCTTGGCATAATATTTCCAGCCTTCCTCAATGCTTGATGAAGAGTTATCTCGTTTCCGGTCATACGCAACCAATTGATGCTTACTTCTATCATCGACATATGCTCCTCTTGTTGCAGTTGTTGCACCTTCTTCGGTTCCCCAGCTAAACTGGTTAGGGAATTTGTTATGCTGTTCGTCAGTGTTTTTATTGGCGATGTAATTGTAGCCCAACAAATCAATAACTGTTGTAATGCCGCTGCCTACACCACCACTAAAAGCCTCAGTAAAATACCGGGTTGAATCGATGGTTTTGCCGTAGGCCTGCATAGCTGCGGCAACACGCGCGCCGATAATAGTGTTTTCCATGGCCCATTCCTCATTACCTATTGACCATGCTATGATACACGGATGGTTCCTGTCGCGCAACATCATTTGTTTTAACTCGTTATAATGATATTGGGTTACCCCCATCAGGCGGTTTTCATCAATAACCAGCATCCCCAACCTGTCGCAAGCATCCAGAAACTCGGGGGTTGGTGGATTATGCGAACAGCGAATAGCGTTACAACCAAAGCTTTTCAGCGCTTTTATTCGAAAATCCTGTAAAGCATCGGGCATAGCAACACCTACACCAGCATGATCCTGATGATTATTAGTCCCTTTAATTTCCAAGTGTTTGCCATTAAGGAAAAACCCTTCATTAGCATCGAACCTGATGGTACGGATACCAAACGTAGTTTCATATTTATCTATAACTGCATTGTCCTTAATTATAGTTGTTACTAATTTGTGCAGGTATGGCGTGTCAATCGACCAAAGTTTAGGGTCGGACACTTTAAGTTCGCTTGAAAATTCCTGACTTTCCAGGGGTTGCAAACCTGTTACTTGTTGTTCTGTTGATGCAAGTGTTTTACCATCGGCATTAAGAATTGTTTGCTTTATGGTAAAGTTGCCGATTGCCATGGCGTTATCATTCGTTAATATGATATTGGCACTAACAATAGCTTGGTTGCCATTTAATTTTGTGGTTACAAATGTACCGTTGCGCGCAACGTGCAGCTGGCTGGTTTTGTTGAGCCATACATGACGGTAAATACCAGCACCTTCATAAAACCAGCCCTCTTCCATAGTGGCATCCACCCGCACTGCCACAACATTGTTACCGCCATAGTTAAGGTATTCAGATATATTATATTCGAAACTGCTATAGCCACTTTCTTCCGTACCTAAATAATGCCCGTTAACCCAAACCATGCTGTTACGAAAAACACCATCAAAAGCAATGGAAATATGTTTGCCAAGGTCAGCAGCCGGAACAAAAAATGCTTTGCGATACCAGCCAACGCTCGCTTCAGGAAAATTACGCCCTATAGCCTTTGATCCATGGCTCGTGCTGCCTTTGGGGCTAAAGGGCTGCTCAACCGCCCAATCGTGCGGCAGGTTAATTTTTCGCCAGCCCCTATCATCAAACTGTGGCGACGCCGCGCCATCCCCATATCCGGCCTTCGCAAAATAAGAGAATCCGCCCGTACCGTTGTTAAAATCTTTTGCAGGATCATAGGCATGTCCCAACGCAAACCGCCAGTCATTGTCCATTGACAAATGCTCGCGTTTTGATGAAGATATTGAGGATTGTGCATATATGCCTGTTTTTATTATGAAGAGTAACAGTACAAGATGTGCCCTTTTGATTATATATTTATTTTTCATTTGTCAATTATGAGGTATTGAAAATACAATGCCTGTTAAAATAATGTTTATTGTTTTTAGATAGCATTTGTTTTTAACAAATACTCGTTTTATGAGTGGAGCAAAACTATTGAAGAAGGCATTGAATGAACTGGTACAAAAGTCATTAAATAGTGTGTAAAATGTTCAAATTGGTACAAACCCTATTGCTTAAAGTGCCTGGGGTGCTTGCTACAAAAAAGCCCGCAACGTTTAATGTTGCAGGCTCTGATCAATTATAAAACCACCATTAACTAATTCCAGTCACCTGAAATGTCTTTTGCAATTGTACCATTTGCATTCTTCTCGGCTAAAGGAATTGGGAACAGCACGTTTTTATCCTGAAATGGTTGTGTACCGTCCTCAATTTGCCTTTCAGCATTTATAGTTTGCTTCGCAATACCCCAACGTATCAGGTCAAAATAACGGCTTTGTTCACCGGTTAGTTCTAACTGCCTTTCCCGCATTAAGATGATCATGGCTTCAGTCTGGCTACCCAGTGAGGTGTAAAGCGGAGCATTGACGCTTGGCCTGCTGCGCACCTGATTAATCAATGCTAATGGTTGCGTTCCCGTATTTCCCTGCTGTATGTAGGCTTCTGCCAGCATAAGCAATACATCAGCATAGCGTATTACCTGGCCGTTTATACCACTCTGCGGTCCGCCAAAAGTGGAAACTTTGTTATAGTATTCGTATTTAAGCCACATATACCCTTTTGTGGCGTAAGGATAAGCCACAGGTCCAGTCGAACATTGCTGGCAATATTGTGTTTGTCCCCCACTCGCGGCATCACCATAAAAGGTAAAGGCTGCACGTGGATCTACGTAATTTACAGAAGGGTTTTGTGGGTTCGGGTACGTAAATGCCTTTACAGCAGTTGTAGTAATATAAACGTTGCTCCAATCATTAAATCCGTATTCCTGCGCACGGTCTGAATGTGTCGCTTTTCCGCCCCAGGTTTCCTGACCACCAAAAAGATAGTATTGGTTACCTATACCCCAATCTGTCCATTGCTGGTTCATCACCTGGAAGATGGTTTCAGGGTTCAAAGTCGGGCTATCCTGGTTCGGATCATCAAAAAGGTTGTTATATACAGGCGCGAGTGCATAAGTGAAAGGCGCCTGGGTCAACTTCGTAAGTTCTGTTTGTGCCTGGCCCCATTTTTTCTCATATAAATATGATTTACCCAAAAGCGCCACTGCTGCACCTTGTGTAGCACGTCCATAATTGGCAGCAGCATACGTTACCGGAAGCCCCTTCTCTGCATCTTGCAGGTCTTTTTCAATTAACGCCCATACGTCGGCAACAGGTGATCTCGGCAGGTTAATTTCTGCAGGGGTTGGCTGCGCTATAAACTGCGTATGCAAAGGCACCCGCCCGTACAAATTAACGAGTTGAAAATAAGCATAAGCACGCAAAAATTTGGCCTCGCCAATATATTGCGCCTGGTCAGTTGTTTCTGTGGCATTAGCTGGCTTCCATGCATTCTGCGCACGATCAATAACGACATTGGCGCGCGCTATTATTTGGTATAAAGATGACCAGTTTTCGTCCATAATGTCAAGATCCGGACCAAAATTATACTGGGCCAGTTGCAGTAGGTCACCTACCAGGGGCTGGTTGTTTTTGGCATCATAACCCAGCAAATCAAAAGTATAATACCACTCGCGTGCCCATAAACCAGTATGCAATAAACCCGCATAAGTGGCTATAACGGCCTGATTTATGGCAGCATCACTGGTAAAATAAGTATCATAAGTGTAAGCGCTCTTATTAACCAGACTTAAATCTTTTTTACACCCTATGGAGAGGATCAAAAGACCTCCCGTCATAAAGAATTTTATATATTTTCTCATAATTTTATCTTTAAAAATGTTATTTAAAATCCTGCCTGTATCCCGAATAAAAATGTGCGTGGCTGCGGAATTTGGCCAGTATCAATACCGCGGTTAAAAATAGTATCGTAGGTGTTGTTATCACCGTTAACTGTGCTTAATTCAGGATCATACCCTTTATAGCCGGTTATGGTAAACAAATTTTCCGCAGCAACATATAAGCGTAGTCTGCTTAAAACATTACCCGAAAATGATTGTAAGGCAGCTTTTGTAAGCGTATAACCAAGGGTTACGTTACGGGCACGTAAATAAGCACCATTTTGTATAAAGAAATCTGAAGGCCTTAAATTTCCGGAAGCGGTTGCATCCTGACCTGCTCTCGGCAAGGCAGCATTGTCGCCGGATTGTTCCCACCTGTTTAATATAGCGGTTGAGGCATTATGCCCTGTTGCTGCGAAATCCAGGGTGGTTAGCAGCGAATTGCCAATTTGTACACCCTGCACGCCTGATAACACGACGTTAAGGTCGAAATTATGGTAAGTGGCGCCCAAATTAATCCCATAAATAAACCTCGGAATAGAACTCCCCAAATATTGCTGATCTTTCGAGTCAACGACCCCGTCTCCGTTCAGGTCCTTATATATAAAGTCGCCTGGAAGCAGCCCGGTTTGATAAACGGCAGTTGGGTTGCCGGTTTTTTGCTGTGCTGCTTTATTTAATGCATCAATTTGAGCCTGGGTGCTGGCTAAACCAGCAACCTTATAACCCCAAAATGCGCCGATAGGTGTGCCCGGCTGGGTCAATGTCTCCACACCGGAGGCTCCGCCAATTATCGGGGTTGGCGACTGGGTGCCTAACGATAGTGTTTTATTATTGTTATAGGCACCATTGACACTCACATTATAGCTAAAGCCATTTTTAACCTCAGAGCGGTAACCTAACTGAAATTCAAAACCTTTGTTTTGTGCATCAGCAGCGTTCACTATCTCGCTGCTACCGGAAGTATTTATACCCACTCCTAAACTTGGTGGCAGGGGTATTGCTACTATCAACCCACTGCTTTTCCGGTTATAGTAATCGGCTGTAAATGTTATTTGATTGTTGAGAAAAGCTAAATCAATTCCGGCATCGGTTTGGTCGGTTGTTTCCCAATGTAACGACGGATTTGCGATTGTGGTAACTGTCGTTCCGGTGACGAATTGTTCGTTCTGGCCTAAAGAATATACCAGGTTTCCGGTAGGCGTTCCGCTAAAGGTAAATACGTTGGTATTGGTCAGGCCAAACTTGTTATTACCTGTCCGTCCCCATCCTACGCGCAGTTTACCATCGCTGATAAATGGCAAAGCCTTTTTGATGAAGTCTTCCTGACTGAAGCGCCAGGCGAAACCCGCACCCGGAAAATTACCATAACGACTTAAAGGACCAAAGTTGGAAGATCCATCCCGCCTTATACTGGCTGAAAAAATATACTTATCGTCATAAGAATAAATCAAACGTCCGTAATAAGATTGTGCATCGCCAAATTCAGTGTAATAACCTGAGGAATTACCCGTGCTGGTTATGGTTGGGGCTACACCAATGTCCTTTACAGCGTCGGTTAGCATCCCGGTACCTAATACACTAAGACTTTTAGAACTGCCGGCATCGATATAGCTCGTGCCCGCTGTCAATGAAATATTATTTTTCCCAAAGCTATGATTGTAAGATAAATAATTCTCAATTGTATAATTGGAGAAGTTGCCATAACTGCGGCCCGCCTGCCGGTCGTAAGCCAGGTTATTGGAAGTCACGTAGGGTATCTGATAAGAATCGCTTACACTGCTGCCATATACCCCTGATGCCTGCGAACGGAAAGTTAAACCATCAATAATCCTTACTTCGCCAAATACTTGTGGAAATAATACCATCTCATGGCTGCTTTCTGTTTGTACACCTAATGGTTGCAAAGGATTTACAGCATTGCTGTTGTCATCCACATTGGTAAGAATAGAGTAACCGCCCGGGATAGAAGAATCATACACAGGCTGATAAGGTGCATAGGTAAGGGCATTACCTATACCCGCTGTTTGTCCCTGGGTTACGGTGTACCTTAAATTTAAAGTTTCCCCGAAATGAAAACGGCCTAATTTTTCTTCCAGCCCAAACCGGCTGTTAAGCCTGTCAAAATCATAATCTTTAACTATGGCCTGCTGCGTTACATATCCCGTCGACAAGTTATAAGTAACTTTATCACTTCCACCACTTAGGGTTAGATCGTTTTGAGTTGATATAGCCGTTTTAAAGATTTCCTTTTGCCAGTTGGTCCTGTCAACCAAAACATAAGGTGTAGTAAGTTTTGCCGGTACCGGAACATTGTTCGAAGCATCAATATCCTGAAGGAGCTTTACATATTCGGCGGAGTTTAGCAGATCAAGTTCCTTCGGCACATTTGAAATACCTACCTGCGACGTAAATGATATTTGAGTGGGTCCTGCCTTTCCTTTTTTTGTGGTGATCATAACAACTCCATTAGCTGCCGCAACACCATATATAGCCGTAGAGGCAGCGTCCTTTAATATGGTTATATTTTCAATATCCTGTGGGCTGATCGTATTAAAAAGGTTAGCATCTCCCTGTATACCGTCAATTACATAAAGCGGGCTGACATCTGTAAATGAGCCGGTACCACGTATAATAATCTGTGCGTTTGCGCCTGGCACACCGCTTGCCTGTACCACCTGAACGCCAGGAGCTTTGCCTATTAATAATTGCGCGGGACTTAATGAGGTAGTCGAACCTGCATCTTTTGCGGCCACGACATTAACAGAACTTATCAGGTCTTTTTTGCGAGCGGTACCATAGCCTATTACGACTACTTCATTAAGATTATTAGCAGCCTTAGACAAGGCTACATCAAGTTTACCCGATACAGGAACAGCTATTTCCTTTTTATCATAGCCGATAAAAGAAAAAATCAATACACTGCCCTGGGCAGCATTTATAGAATAGGACCCGTCGGAATTCGTACTTACGGCTTCTGCCGTGCCGTTTAATTTAACGGTTACACCAGGCATGGGGGAACCATCATCTTTGTCTGAAACCTTTCCGACAATTTTTCCCGTTTGGGAATAACCCGGCGGACTTATCATGACAATTGATAAGGTCATCCCGAAAAAAATCAGGAATCGTGCTAGTAATTTTCTTTTCATGAATTTAAAATTTAAGTGAATTATTGGTTGATTATTTAGGAATGCTTAGGATGGGAATAGCTGCCCGTAAGAAACTTTGGTAAAATATATTTAATGGCTTTGTATATGCAATCGATTGTCGAATTTCGACATTAAAAAGCCCATCACAGCCTGTCAGTGATCTTTTTAACATATCATTATAAATTTTCAGCACGCCCAGCTACTTACCAGGTCGAGAAATGGATTAAATATTGGTTCAATTAATAATTGGTGGAACACTGTTCAAACCAGTGTCGTTAAGCACACCGTGTTGAGACTATATTCTTGGGAGCGAAAGTATGGTAACTTAAAAAAAGCGAAGGGGCAGAAATGACTAAAAATATAGACGAAATGTATAAACCAACACAATAAACAGTTTACAAATAAGCCAGCTGCCTATTAAATCAGTTAACCAAACTATTCCGTTATAACAAGCTCCCCGGTCTGCGTATTTTGTGACTTACCATATCCTAAATATAGTTCGCAAGCCGGGCTACTTATATTTATCAAATTCGACTCTTTCAACAGACGCATGTTGGTTACGAAAAATGACAATTTCTGCAGATGCTCCGGTGACCGATATTCTTGCTTCTTGCAATTCCTTCAGACTATTTGTTGGTTTGTTGTTTAGTGACATGATCACATCATTTACCTGGAAAAAAGCTGGGGATCGACCGGGTGCTACAGTTATCACCAAAAGCCCCCGGATACCATCCATTCCTGTTGCTGATCGTTCCCCAAGAGTGGTCAGCTTTTTCACTTTTGCACCCAGAAAATCAATTGTTTCACTTTCGGCAGCCTGGATTGGCTTTACAATATTAGAATAAGTCACTTTCTTTGCCAGTGCTTTCAACCTTGGGGAAATCACTCCAAAACTGTCCATCGCTATATTTTTGAAACCAACTGAAAATGCAGCAGCATTGGGTTTAAGTCGAAAATCTCCTTCTGCCGGGTTTTCAAATGCTTCGGGCATGTATACAGAATGCATATCAGTTCCTCTCCCCCGTGCCTCGGATAACGAGGCAGAGTCAGGGAACACGTTATAATCAACTTCTTTTCCCCATACCGAAATTCCGATTGGGAGATAGCCTCCGCCCACGATATTGTGCCTGAATATGTCATTGCTGTTCTTAAACCATACATGAGGATGAAAAGTATTATTTATCATGATGTTATTTTCAACAATACGATTCACACCCTCCCTCAGCTTAATACCTCCGTTTAAACAAATATTGTTGTAAATGATATAATTGCTGGAGCCATCATCCAAATCAATATCCCACCCATGGTCGCAACGAAACCTGTTATTGCGCAAAATAATTGGTCTAGTTACATCAAGCAGCGCTAAACCGGGGTATGCCGCCACAATCGAATCCAGTTTTCTTTTGTCGGGATGCCAATAACGATCTCTGCCCCAGGAATTAAAGGCTCCATGGTCGCCGGTTTCTTTAACCGTATTAAAAACATCATTGTATTCAATTATATGACCGCCCCATGTCCCTTCACTCACATTTATGCCGGCGCGGGGTACATCATAGATGGTATTGTGGCTGACAGTGATACTTTGGCACATGGACAATTCTACACCTGCAGATTGTTTTTCCACCAATCCAAGGTTAAACATCAGGTTATTATATACGCTGCAGTCCTTGGGATAATTGTTGGTTTTGGGGCCTGGTGTCCGGTCCATTTCCGCTATTGGAACAAACTCGTTATATTCAAAACGAGGGGAACGAACTGCGCCCGGATCGCCGACAAAACAAACACCGCTTGCTCCTGCGTCCGAAATCTGACAACCCGATATTTCGCAATTACGGTTATACTTACTGAAAAATACAGCATTACCCCCAAGATTAACCAGCGCACAATTAACCAAGCTGCAATTTACCGCGCCTTCATATATCGTAGCGCCGCCACGGTAGATAGTCCAGTCACTGCGTAGCAACGGCTCCTTATTTTGCATAAAAGTTCTGGTCGTTTGCGTGAAGACCAAGCCTGACACAGTAATATTTTTCACGGGTTTTGTTTCCGTGCCCCGGAACTCGAACAAGCTAGCAAGCTGCGGCGATTCAAATATCGCAGTTTGCAGGTTTAGACCAATGGGTGGAAAATAATACAGCGTTTTCGCTTTCTTATCATAATACCATTCGTTCGCTGTATCGAGCTCCTCAAAAACATTCTCGACAAACCGGTATTTTTCACTCATACCCATGCGACGGTTATTTTGCCATCCCCCTTCCAGCACAAGTTCCCCTTTACTATCTTTCCCTGTGATTCGGTAATGGACATCGCCCCATTGAGACGGGTGCAACGCGTGTATATACCCTCCCTCTGGCGATTTCCAACGGGCAACACGTTCTGGCGATAACACATCCGCTGCGGTGCCGCCCAAATAATGGGCAGAAGAATCATAATTGGGATAGCGGGCCATATGCTGTAACTGCCCGTTAACGAGCAGTTCGTCAAACTGAACACTTTGGTCTACGCTTGCTTTCCAAATGCCATCTTTGTAAGGCACCCATTTTAAATGAAGCACTGCGCCGCTGCTAATAATCACTTTTTGTTTTTTATAGCTGGTTAGCGTAAGCGTGCTGCCTTTGGGCCTTGAATCCTCAGCGGTAAAAACCACAGGCTTATCCAGGCGATATATTCCCCCTAGCAAGTATAGATTAATTTTCCCCCGGCGGCTGCGAGCCTCTTTCACAGCCCCTGAAATAGAACCAAAAGGTTTTGCTTCTGTGCCCGGATTGCTATCCTTTCCATCAGGAGAGACGAAAAAGCTTGTTTGCGCTAGCAAACGCGCCGGGCAAAAAAACAGCGTTATAATAATTATGGCTATTTTGAAAGCTTTCATAAATCTTCTTCGGTGGTTTAATATGTGCTATTTTTATTGTGTAATTATATCTATATCCGCATAGCCCGTTTCATTGCTATTTTCAGTGTTTTTTATCGCTCTCAATTTAATATATCTCGCTTTTTGAGGGCTAAATTTTATGCTTTGCCACAAAGGATTGTTTTTTATATTAGGAAATTCACCATTACTAACCAGTTTCCAGTCTGCGCCATTGTCCGAAATATAAAACTCGTATCCAGCAATAATACCGCCGCCCCATTGGCCCTGATCCGGCAGATACCTGAAACCGGATAGACTTTCTTCTTTTCCTAAATCAATCACCAAATCAACCGGCATTTTTTTGTCTTTGCCCTGGTGCCATGCGGTAGATGGATCGCCGTCTAAAACAGCTTCAGCTTTTTTATCATCAATGCCAACAATTTTCCAGTTTTTCCTTGCTATATCAAATTTTTCATGCGTTTCGGAGCTACTTTGATGATTAGCGGAGTCGTAAACAATCGCACGTATCTCCGGCTTGCCGCCCGCCAGAAAAGGCCCTTTATATTTTATTGAACTTGAGGTTGGCGTACTGCCATCTGTTGTATAGTAAACTATCGATTCCTTATCAACCGGTGTTATGGTTATTTCTCCTGCCTGGTTCCTGATAACGGAAGGGGCGGCGAGTATTTGCGGAGCATAATAAATCCCGACATTGGAGATAACCAGGCAACCCTTAGCATCCAAAACATGAAGCCTCACTTTAGTGGCATTCACAGCAGGAAAACTTACTATGCGCTTATAGCCGATAGTTGTCCCTTTTGCCAATTCCTGCCACTGGCCATTAACAAGCGCTTCAACGGTAAATGCTTTTACACGCTGCCCTAATTGAATGTATTCCTGCGCCAAAAAGCGATTAAACCTTGTTGGTCGGCCTAAATCAATGGTAAGCGAAGCCGCTTTAATATTATCATCTGTGGCCCAATAAGTGCTTTTATTATCATCGGTCGCATTGTCTGCGCTAAAATCTTTGCTTCCGTCGCGTACATTAGACGCCGTTGCCGGCTTTTTTTTCGCCAGGTTTACCGAGAACGCAGCTTTTACTGCCCCTGCAAAATCCAATACATTTTTTTCATCTGTTGGATGGATAAGACCGTTGGGCATAATTGGAAAATTGAGGAGTAAACTACCATTATGGCCGATGGAATTGTAGTAGATATCCATAAGCTGCGGCACAGACTTCACTTTCTTATCTTCATTAGGGTGGTAAAACCATTCAGGCCGGATAGAAGTATTTACTTCTGCGGGCACCCACGCATCGCCGTTCTCCACCCCGTAATGCAACATATCGTACGGTACATCCCCGGTGGCATTTAGCAGGCTCCAATTTGTTTCGCCGACGGATCCGGCTTCAGTGCCCACCCACCGTAAATCAGCACGATCTCCGCCATCATTCCAGATGACAATATTGGGCTGTAGTTTACGTACAAGTTTATAGGTGTTGGCCCAATCATAATAGGTTTTACGGTCAATCATGCGGGTTTCATTAGCACCGCCATAATAACCGGAGCCGCCGTTAGCACCGTCAAACCAAATCTCGAAAATCGGGCCGTAGTTGGTAAGTAATTCTGTGAGCTGGTTGCGGAAATACGTAATGTATTCCGGTTTGCCGTAATCCGCCCGGTTCCTGTCCCAGGGCGACAGGTAGATGCCGAGCTTTAAACCATATTCCTTGCATGCATCTGCCATCTCACGAACCACGTCCCCTTTCCCGTTTTTCCAGGGCGCATTTTTTACGGAATATTCCGTGTATTTAGAAGGCCACAGGCAAAAACCGCAATGATGTTTGGCGGTGATTATAATTCCCTTCATGCCTGCCTGTTTGCAAATGCGAGCCCATTGGCGGCAATCCAATGCTGTTGGGTTGAAGAGTTTAACGTCTTCATTACCGTATCCCCAGGACTGGTCAGTATAGGTATTCAATGACAAATGCACAAAGGCATAATATTCCATTTCCTGCCATCTCATTTGATTTTCTGAAGGGACTGGTCCACATGGTGCAGGTGCATTTTTTTGCGCACGGCTGCCAAAACTATATAGGAAAAAGACGGCTGTAAATAGACAGGCTTTAACAATTTTAGACATTTTCATTTTTTTTACTTTTTAAACTAAGACACCAGTCATACCAGAACGCCTTTCCGTTTTCTCTTGCATGAGTTATTTTTTCAGTAATGATTTGATATTTAAAGTAGCCCCGGATAAACCTGATGAACCTACTGTTAGTTTAATATCACCGACACCGTGGGTACTCCTGATTACAACCAATGCATGTCCGTGCCACGCTTTGCGGGAATTTCCCACATAGGAGTCTGTGTCTTTCATATCCGCATTGGCTACTCCTGCAATAGTGCCGGGGCCTTCAATCTTGAAGTTAAGCCTGTTTGTGGCATTGGGTTGAAATATACCATCCTTGTCCGTTATCTCAATGGTAACATACGACAAGTCTTGTCCATTAGCTATTATTTCTTTTCGGTCGGCCGTTAATTGAATTTTTGCAGCATCGCCGGAAGTTTTCAATATGGTTGATTCAACTTCCTTATCATTCTCCACCCCTACTGCTTTAAGCACGCCTGGAGCATAAGCTACTGTAAATTCAGCTTTATATTCCTGTCCATCAGTGGTTGGCTTTTCGCCAATGAGTTTATTGTTGAGGTATAGCCTGACCTTAGGATACTTTGAATAAACTTCCACCTGAATGTCCTTTCCTGCATATCCTGGCCAGGTCCAGCTTTCCCATGTGGGCCAAACCGACCACCATGTGTTCTTAATTTCCAAAGGTTCCGGATTAGGCTCACGTACGGCCATGTAAAGTTTCTCAGTGTTATTATACAACATACTTCTATAATGGGATATGGGTTTTCTCCAACCTATCAAATCTATATCACCGCAATAGGCACCATGCCATGGAAAGAGATCATGTTCCCAGTGTTCACCTGGTATCTCATTTGAATAATACCAACGGCCTATTCCTGACTCTCCGAGATAATCCACCGCCGTCCAGACAAAATCTCCAATAACATAATTGTTGTTTTCTACCAATTTCCAATTGGCAAAAGCATCTTTGGGATATGACTCTGTTTGCATAATAATCCGCGAAGGAACCCGCTGATGATCCGAAGGAGCGCTCCCCAGGTGATAATTATAACCGCCAACGTCATGCGCCGCCATAAGGGGATCAAGCATTGCCCACTCCTTACCATCTTCCACAATAGCGGATGTAACGGGGCGGGTAGTATCTATTTTCTTTACAGCATCCGCGAGCATTTTGGCAGTTTCAACAGCTTCGGGGCTACCCCTCTCCACTATTTCATTGCCAATACTCCACATAATAATTGAAGGGTGATTACGATCGCGCAAAACCATTGCATCTAAATCGCGTTTCCACCAATGGTCAAAATATTGTGCATAATCATGCTTGTTTTTTCCCGACCGCCAACAATCAAATGCTTCGTCAACAACTAATAACCCTAATCTGTCGCACGCGTTTAAAAAGGCCTCAGATGGGGGATTATGAGAAGTCCTCACAGCGTTAAATCCCGCTTCTTTAAGCAATTCCACCTTTCGTTCTTCAGCACGGTCAAAAGCGGCAGCTCCCAGGCATCCATTATCGTGGTGCATACATCCGCCATTCATCTTTATCGTTTTTCCGTTGAGTTGGAAACCGTTTTCTGCCGAAAATTTTATGGAGCGTATGCCGAAATTGGTCTTAGTCCCGTCAACTACTTTTTTATTTTGCACCACCTGCGTTTTAGCATCGTATAAATAAGGTACTTCCGGTGTCCATAACCGGGGATTTACAACAATTATGCTTTGGCAGATTTCCTTCTCGCTATTAGGCCCCACTTCGACACTTATTTGATTATTTCCTGCATCTTTAGCGTTTGCGTCCTGCAACCGGGTGCTAACAACAACGCTTTGAGGTAAACCGGTTTCGTTTTTTATTAATGTTTTGATTTCAACGGTTGCTTTTTTCGGAGAAACATCGGGAGTAGTGATTGAAACACCCCAATTAGCTATATGCACGGCATCGGTAACCATCACCCAAACATGGCGATAGATACCGGAACCACTGTACCAGCGACTATTCAATTGTTGCGAATTATCTACTCTGACAGCTATCACATTTTCATTATTAAAATTCAAATAGGGTGATAGATCATAAGTAAATGATGAATAACCATAAGGATAGATTCCAAGAGATTTTCCATTAATGAAAACTTCTGAATTCATATAGACTCCTTCAAAATAGATAGAAACTTTTTTGCCTCTCCATTCATTCGGAACCTTAAATGGTTTTCGGTACCAGCCAATACCTGCGGGCAAGTATCCACCCGATCCACCGGTCGGATTTTTAGAATTTATTTTGCCCTCAATGCTCCAATCGTGCGGTAAATCAAGGCTCCGCCAACTTATATCGTTAAAGTCCTTTGATTTTGCCGCTGCTGTATCTCCCTGATAAAATTTCCAGTTATAATCAAATAGCTGTTTTCGCTCAATTTTATCGGATTTTTGGGCGTTACATAAAATATTGCCGGCCAAAAGCAAAAAAGCAGTAACTATCGTTTTCATGTGATATTCAATATTATTATACCGTTTCATAATGATCTGTTTTTTAAGGAAGCATACTTCGGTAGCTCAGCTTTATTGAACTTTAATAATCAATTCGTCTCCTTTAAGTGTTTTTGAAAAAGCCTTTAACCTAATTTCCCCGGCCTGTTTATAGGATTGAACCAACACCAAACAATACCCGTTAAAAGCCTTGCGCTGACTGGCCTTATCTGCTTCGTGGCTGCTTGGGTTGCCATTACCTGTACCAATGATTTTACCCGGCCCTTCTATAGAAAATGTAACCAGGTTATCAGCCACCGGAACGACCCTGCCTTTTGAATCTTTTATGGAAACCTTGATAACCGCCACATCGCAACCATCAGCTTTTAATATAGTACAATCACTATTGAAGGCTACTGCTGAAGGAGATGTAGTGGTCTCTATCACATCCTTCGTCACTACTTTTCCAGCTTTATAACCCAGGGCTTCCAAACGGCCGGAATGATAAACAAGCGGCCACTCCAGCTTTTCGAAAGGGATGGCCTTTTTCCTGCCCATGCTTTTCCCGTTCAACAGCAGCTCTACTTCTTCACAGTTGGTGTAACATTGTACTTTGACCAGGGATCCATCTTTGCCGGGCCAATTCCAATGAGGGAACAGGTGGACCAGCGGCTTTGCATCCCACGCTGCTTTATAGGCAAAATAGCCATCTTTTGGAAAGCCGCAAATATCCATGAAACCGAAATGAGATGTAACGCAAGGCCACTGATAAGGTGTTGGCTCGCCACGGTAGTCGAAACCCGACCATACAAAGAATCCGCCAAGGTAAGGGTACTTAACAATGTCAGCCCAGTCTTCTCCCGGAAACGGCCCCCAATCGGGCTGCCATTTCTCCATATTCGAAACATAGCCCTTTCCCCAGTTATTCTCATATTCACCCCGGGTGGATACAAAACTGGTGCTTTCGGTACAAAATTCGACACGGCCCGGATATTGCTCATGGTCTTTTACGTAAGCCAACCCTTTATCGCCATAATTGTAACCAACTACGTCCAGCACATCGCTGTATCCTCCACTATTGCGGCCATGGTTCATGGCGGCCGTTACTTTGCGGGATGGATCTATCGCGTGCGCGGTCTTAACCATCGTCTCCAGTATTCTAGCCCCTGTTACTGTTCCTTCAAGAGGTTCTTCATTCTCCATGCTCCACATAAATACGCAGGGATGGTTACGGTCCCTGTATAGCATGGTTGACAGATCTTTCAAACCTGCCTCATTGCTTGACAGCAAACGGTTCTCATCTAGCACAAGCATACCAAGGCTGTCACACATATCGAGCAGTTCAGGCGTGGGCGGGTTATGTGAGCAGCGGTAAGCGTTACTACCTACCGCTTTTAGCAGCATTAATTTATACCTGTTTATTTTATCAGGAAGTGCCACGCCAATACCTGCAAAATCCTGATGATTACATGTTCCTTTTATCGGATAAAGCCTGCCGTTCAGAAATACGCCATTTCGGTTAATATCAATCGATCTAACTCCAAAAGTGGTTTCATAAGTATCCGCTATATGATCACCTTCGCGTACTTCTGTAAGCACTTTATATAGATGAGGAGTTTCAGGAGACCAAAGTAGCGGGGCTTTTATCACTGTTTGCTGAGCGATCTCAGATGATTCGAAGGGGCCGATCTCTTGCGTCGACGTTTCTGTGGCATGAACCACGCCATCTTTGTCAATTATTTTTGAAACGAGTGTGACTTTTTTAGCTACGCCATATTCGTTCTTTATCGTGGTCTTAATGTGTACCTGTGCGCTATCCGTGGAAATGACCGGCGTAGTCACATACGTGCCAAACCTGCCTACATGTAACTGCCCGGTTTTAATCAACCATACATGCCGGTAGATCCCCGCGCCTTCATACCACCAGCCTTCCGCTTGGCTGGCATCTACCCTGACCAATATTACATTCTTGCCCTCTTTACCATATCTTAAATAATCAGTCAAATCATAATTTGAAGGAGTGTAGCCACTTTGGTGGTTTCCTAAAAGATGTCCGTTTACCCAAACAGTGCTGTTTCTGAATATTCCGTCAAATTCAATTGATATTTTTCTCCCGGTGTCACTTGCTGGTATAACGAACTCCTTTCTGTAAAAGCCTATGCCGGTTGGCAAATATCCGTTGCCCGCTGGTTGGCTGCCGAGTGAATTGTCGTCCACAAATGTCCCCTCCACAGCCCAGTCATGCGGAAGGTCGATTTCTTTCCAGTCTTTTGGATAAAAAATGGTAGCGCTTTTTGGGTCTGTGTAGTCTATAACCGTGTCTTTGGTATAAATGGTGCGGACATTTATGTCTGTTAAACCACCTTGCTGGCCGGCCTTAACCTGCCGTTTCATCGCTATGTCACCTTTATGAAACTGCCAGTTAAAATCAAAGCACGCTTTCGTTCTTTTAGCAAGAGTTATTTGCTGCACATTTTGCGATATTCCTTTTATCGCGCAGAACACCAAAAAAAAACAAATGCTACAATATCTTATTAGTCTTTTAAACATATATAATTTCTTACTATCGACTGGGTGCAACTTTTGATTTCAAATACCCTCTGCCTTGTTTTGATGTCTTTACACATTTCTCATCAGTGAAAAAGTAGTTCACTGATCTAAACCGCTTATTTCTTTTTCAAACAGTTACTCATAATACACTTACCTGTTATCATTCCTTAATTTCGATCAATTCAGGCTCTTCAGAGGGTAGTGTAAAGCTATCGACATAGGTCTTGCCGGTAAGTATGCCCTTAAAAGTGCCTTTCAACTTGATTTCTGCCGGACCGCGTCCTGTGTTGAGATACAGGATATGATTTTTGTCAATCTGCCTTGCCAGGATTCCATCGGGTACCTGGGGTCCTTTTTTGATACCCAACTCATCAATCAGCTTATCAAGCAACGGGCCCAGGACCTCGCCGCTTGCAGGTAAACCGACATAAATTGCCCTGCCCTTGCCATATTTATTAGCAGTAATAATCGGGTAATCTTTATCCAAGCTCGTTATACTTCCGAGAATTTCAGCACCTTTGGATTCAATAACGTCATATCGGGTTGATTCAGTTCCAATAGTTTTCCCTTGATAATTTAATTCAATTTTTTTGCCTTTCAACGAGTCACGGGATATTTCGTTCATCGCCTCTGTTTCTTCATAACCTGCAACCCGTATTCCGAACACATCGCTTAAACGCCCTGGATGGGTGGATGCAAATACCTTCCCGGTTTCGTCAACCACGGCGGAATTACTTGTCATAATAACAGTCCCGCCATTTTTTACAAAATCCCGGATTTTATTGGCAGTCGTTTCATCCATTACTGTTACGCCAGGCACAAAAAGTAATTTATAGTTCAATTGGCTTTTGCTGATCTCAACAACACGGGAATCCATATTGCGGTAATAAAACAAATTCCAGCAGGTCTGTAACTGTTGATCTTGCTGCTCCGGGAAAGAGCTGCTGGCTATCTGACTGGGAAAGGAGAATGCTAAACCAACTTCCGGCCTGGGCTTGTAAGGAAAGAATTTTTCGATCTTTTTAAACTCGGTGGCTATCTTTTTGTATTCATCATATTTGCGGTTAGGAATTCCGTCCCAATCAAGCATGCCTTCCAGGTATTGTTCTTCGCCTCCCCACATACTTTGCCAGGTCCATCCGCAAACCATTTGATTGCCGTACATCAGCGTGGCAAAGGCTGATTTTCTGATCGAATTGGGTACCGCAGTCATTGTCGTAAACTCGCTGCACCAGAAAGGGTTCGTGCTTTCAAACTGGCCGCGAGACATTACAAAGGCTGAGTTCATGATCCCCCAATTGGTCGTTAATGAGTTTCCAGGGTAAAAGCCGCAACCCTCGCGGGCCATTTTCCCGGAATAGGCAATTTCAGAATAGTCAAAATATCTCATTGAACTGAAGTACCAGGCATTGGTATTGGTAAGTACACCAGGGGCATTGGTATTAACCTTATCGAGTACTTTGAATAAGATCTGATTGACTTCGTCGGAAATAAAACGCCTGAAATCTAATATCTTCTCCGGGGCGCCATTTTTTTCACCCGTTACGGGTGGTCCAATCTCATCAAACTCATTAATCCTTCTGGACCAACGTTGTGTAGCCCATGCTTTATTTAAATTATCGAGGTTCGAATATTTATTCGTCAACCAAACAACGAACCTTTTTCGTACCGTTTCTGAATAGGAAATAGGGCCATCACCAGATTCATTATCAATACCAAAAGCTAAGAGGGCCGGGTGTTTGGCATAATGTTTTGTAAGTGTATCCGCATAGCGTACAGCATATTTTTGATACACCGGGTCGCCCACATCATCCATGTAGCGATGGTTGGGATATTGCACACTGCCTCCCGGGCTGGTAACGTCAATTGAAGGATACTTATGGTGCAACCAAATAGGTGCCGGACGAATAGCAATATCAAGTATTACCTTGATCCCTGCATCATTCATCATATCCATTACCGTATCAAACCATTGAAAGTCGAACTTACCTTCAGAAGGTTCATAACTGTCCCAGGCTAAATGGCCCATTCGGACCACCTTAAATCCGGCAGCCTTCATCAGCATAATATCCTTCTTTATTTTTTCCGGGTCTTTATCATCATGTGGATGATAATTGGTGCCCACGTATAATGTTTGAGCATTGGCCGACAAGCCCATCAGCAACAGTAGGGAGATTATTACAAAAAATTTGTTCGTTATTTTTATCATTGGTAGTTAAATATTTACCGGTTAATGTTTAATCAGGTTGATCATGACAACATCATTTTCCCGAATATCCAATTCGCGCGAAAACGAGGTGCCGGGTTTTATTTCAATTTGCTGGATAGCTATAGGAGATCCATTTTGTTCTTTTAGCTTTTTAACCTGCTGCAATGTTAGCTGCCCAGGCCTACCCATGTCCACATAGCTGGTATAAGCATCGTTCACCCTGTAACCAACTTTGTAAATTTCCATCGTGTACTTTCCAGCAAGGATATGCGATAAATTAACTTTTACTTTGCCTTTAGTTTTGGCAGGTAAATCCTTAATATAATAAGCCTGGTTATTTATGGAATCCGGCAAAGTATAGGTATAATCCCATAGCAAGAGCTGAACATCACCTTTGTGATTTTTGCAGACCCACGAAGAACTGTCGCGATTGGCTAATTCAGTTTCACCAAGTTTGTTTAAAAAAGAATAGGCAAAAAATGCAGGCTTTTTGATTCCTTCGATATTCATTAAGCCAAATCCGCCATGAAAAGGGGTAAAACGTGGACCGGACTCTTCAAAAATATCAGTAAATGTCCAGTATGACATTGAATTGGCCGCCGATCCAACCTGTTTTAATTTTTTAAGTATATATGCTGCTTCGTGATAACTATCGTGGAGGGGGTCAGCAGGGGTATAAGACGAACTCCATTCTGTATAATGCAGTTCCAATCCGGGGATGGCCGAATTTTGAATCTGTTTTCGTGAATTTAAAACATCGCCACTAACGCTCCATTCGTTTTTGTCAAGGACGGTACCCGACGATCCGTGCTCATCCAGAAACCCCTGCTTTACGCCATAAGCATGCGTGCTGATAAAATCAATAGGCACCGAATTATTTTTACAAAAAGCTATCATTTCAGGCACCCATGCAGCACCCGCTGTGGCGGGCCCACCAACTTTGTAAGCAGCGTTGACGCTTTTTATTGCCAGTGCGCTGTATTGGTATAATTTGAAATAATCCTGCTGCGATCCGATCCAGAAACCGTCTTTCAGATTCGGCTCGTTCCAAACTTCAAAATACCATGTTTTTACTTCCTGCGCACCATACCGTTCTGTAAAGTGTTGGGTCAGGTTACTAATTAAATCTGCCCATTTTTTATAATCTTTGGGCGGCGTTACATTACCTCTCCACCAAAAAATTGTTTTGCTCCCGCTGGCAAGTGCTCCCGGCATAAACCCCAATTCCACAAAGGGCTTCATCCCTATGCTGAGGATATAATCATATAATGCATCAACATACTGGTAATTATATTGCGGATTACCATTACGGTCTTCGCTGTAAACAGCCATATCATCAGTTAGCAGCCCGTGCATCCGGATATATTTGAAGCCGCATTCTTTCCTCGCAATAGCGAGCTGCTGCTGCCAGTCAGCCCGTAGCCCTTCATTTGCACGCCCAGCACCTACACACGCTTTAAATGAAGTATTCAACGGCCCTTTTTCTTTATTAAAATCGACCTGAATAATTCTTTCGGTACCTGCGTGGTCTTTTTGATCTTTGTTTTGGGCAAATACGTTAGTTAAAAGTAAGCTTCCCAAAATAAGTAGTAAATGTTTCCTTTTCATTTTATAAATATGCACCCCATGTTGCCAGAGGCCTGTTAATACTTGACATAGTTCTGCAGCTTTTATAAGCCTGCCATTTTCCGTGGATCCCTCAATTGTCAGTTGGAAAATTGGACAATTGTTGATACCCGATATTTTCGCTTTCCGTTTTAAATTACTTAATATTAAACCCGACTGTTTGCCTGATATCTTTTGAAGATGAAGCAGCCATTAGCTGATATTGGCCGGGTTCAATCGTCCATTTACTCAATTTACTGTCAAAATAGGCGAGATCTTTTACATCTATATTTACTGAAATAGCAGCTGTCTTTGCCGGTAAAATCATGATCTTTTTGAATGCCTTTAATTCTTTCTCTGGCCGTAAAACCAAAGAGTTTAGTTTGCTGATGTAAAGCTGTACAACTTCTTTACCGCAACACTGCCTGTATTTTTAACCTTTAGGGATACCGTTATTTTGTCATCCGGTTTGTAGGTTTTCTTATTGGTAGTCAAATCAGTATAAGTAAAATTGGTATATGACAATCCATAACCAAAACAATATAAAGGATCAATTTTCTTAGTATCATACCAGCGGTAGCCAACCAGTATCCCCTCTTTATATTCAGCAGTCAGGTCCTTACCCGGATAAGTATTTAAGGCAGAAGCTGGTGAGTCGTTTAACGAGACAGGGAAAGTAAAAGGCAACCTGCCGGATGGATTCACTACGCCTTTTAGAACATCGGCCAATGCATTCCCGGCCTCCGACCCATTAAACCACGACCAAACAATGGTATGATTTGACTTTTTTATTTCATTCAGATCGTAAGGAGCGCCCGCCATAATCACAATAATGGTATTTGGATTGGCAGCGGTAACTGCATTAACCAATGCCTGCTCCCCAAAGGGAAGTTCAAGGTTTTTGCGGTCATGCCCCTCACTTTCATATTCCCGGTTGGAACCGATACATAAAATGGTAATGTCGGTTGTTTTTGCGAGCGCCACGGCCTGGTCGATCAGGGTTTGGTCGGGCTGATCATAACCACTATTTTGCGCGTCAGTATTGTTCGCTAAATACTTAGCCTTGTAACCCTGGGCAAAAGTGACGCTGGCCGTTTTACCGAACTTTGATTTTATGCCCTCTAATGCTGTTATCTCGTGTTGCGCTTTTACGCCTGCTCCATACCCGCCTAAAGCAAACGTACGTGTAGCATTATCGCCGATAACCGCAATACTTTTAATGTTGCTTGCCTTTAATGGTAATAAATGGGCATCATTTTTTAACAGGACTATAGATTCTGAGGCGATGTCATAGGCAGCTTTGGCGTGCGCCGGTGTAGCAATAGACCCTTTAGGGTGATTTGAGCTCATGGATGTATGATAGATTAGCCACAATATCCTCCTCACTTTATCATCGATTGTTTTTACTGAAACCTGACCCGATTTTACTGCCGCAAGCAAAGGGTCGGCAAAATACCATTTATCATACGGCCCGCTCGATCCCATTTCAATATCAAGCCCGGCATTTGCCGCGGCAACCGTATGGTGTGTGCCGGCCCAGTCAGACATAACCACACCCTTAAAGCCCCACTCCTTTTTTAATACTTTATTCAGCAAAAAATCATTCTCCGAACACCAATAGCCATTTAGCTTGTTATAAGCTGACATGACGGTGTAAGCATTTCCCTGCTGTACTGCCGCCTTAAAGGCCGGGAAATAAATCTCGCGCAATGCCCGTTCGTCAACTATGGCATTTATGGTATTGCGGTCTGTTTCCTGATTATTTGCCGCGAAATGTTTGATACAGGCTGCCACATGCTGGCTTTGGATGCCCTTAACCGCCTGCACGGCCAATTGCGCGTTCAGATACGGATCTTCTGAATAATACTCATAGGTACGGCCGCAAAGCGGCATTCTGCAGATATTGAATGCCGGTGCAAGCATAATATCCTTTTTGCGGGCATTTGCCTCTTCGCCTATAACCACACCGTATTTATGTGCCATACCGGGATTCCAGGTTGCGGCTATGGCCGAGCCGTTGGGCAGAAAAGTAGCCGAATCGGTTGTCCAGTTTGCCGAATTCCAGTCAAAGCGCTTTATTTCTTCGCGCACACCTAATGGGCCATCGTCACAGGTTAGCTCGGGAATACCCAAACGTTTTACCCCCCCTGAAGAAAACAAAGCATTGCCGTGCAGCATGTTAATTTTTTCTTCAAGTGTCATTCTCTTAACCATGTAATC
>NZ_JACHBY010000013.1 GCF_014200495.1 Mucilaginibacter geliditolerans | reverse complement strand
GTTAATGCCGCACCATGTTTTTTAAAAACATCCGCCAAAATAGAAAAGCCATTGTTATCTGTTTCTTCCCATTTATAATGATAGGACTCCAATGCTCCTTCAGCGTTCTTCCGGTGTTCATCGTTAAAATAGGAATCGAGTGTTACCAGTTTCGACTGCGCTTTAGCCGTCATATTAAAAACCAGTAAAATGATGATTGCTGTTGTTAATTTTTTCAATTTATTATTTATTAAAATGTACAATTGTCTTCTATTAATTCGCTTGCAATGAAAATAACAGGGTGCCATAGCCAGGATTATCAGCATTGAACCCCGCTCCTTCGGGTCTTAGTTTGTCGGCAGCCATCTGCGTATATTTATATTCACCAGCAGGTAATTTCGCCCTGTATTTATAATGATTCAGCACCATTTCATATATCGAACGCAACTTTCCCCGCCCGTTATCAGAAATATGGGTTGCGGGAAATCTTCCGCTTATATCCGTATAAGGCTGAAAAGGCACATCCTCGCCCAGGTTGTATTTTGCGGAATATTCAAAACCCTTTAACAGCCGGTTATTGTTGGCACCGTACATATCCATGCCCTGACTCCAGCCAATTTCACACATCTCCGATAAATGGCCGATCCCTAATTGCGTATGGGCCTGATCTCGTCCGCTCTCCTGTACCTGCCCTGTTTCATTAATAATATAATGGGGTAAGCTTCCATTACCGGGGCCCTTATAGAAGAAATCAACAGCTTTGTTGAAAAGCGCATGATCATCACAAAATACGCCAATAGCCATCATTTCCTTCATACAGGCCAGGTCCCAATTGCCGTGTGCCCATAAGGCGAAATATTGAATAGGTGGATAAAAGACCTGCATAAACATATCCTGGCATCGTTTTATATCAGCGGGCGCCCATCCGGGATAAGTACGCATAATTTCAGCGGCGCTAGTCATTTTAAAGCCGCAGAGTCCCGCCCCAAGCTCTACGTCCGTACCATCAAAAACCTTGAGTGTTGCCGACCAGGCATTAAGTATTTCTATGGCTTTTTTCGCATGAGCCTCATCCCCTGTTATCGCCCACATTAATGCATTCTGATAAGCAGCGCAAACATCTTTTTCCAGATCGCCGATATTTTTGCCTGCTCCCGCGAGCAAGCTCCGTTCCACATGTTCCGCAGGATGAGGAACCCACTCCGCGCTTGAGTAAGGGCTGGCTTTAAATACGGCAAAGCCGCTTTTCCATGGTTCTACACCCTTTGCCACCATTTCCCTTATTCTTTGCAGGTCCTTTGCCGTATGCAAGAGCCCCGGATGTACGAAAGGTTGCGGGTGATAGGAAGCGGGACTATCCAATTTAAGCACCTGCGCCTGCAGCTGATTGGGGCAGCAAGTCACCAGCAGCAATAGCATAACGTATAAAGCTATCCGGGTATGCTTATCTTTTAAAAATCGTTCAGATCGGGATATCGTGTTCATCTTGCTGCCAGATTAATAAGCGAATAATAATGTTTGATTGTTATCCAAGGTTGCCCGATATTGATAAAACGGACCGGGGAAACCTGATAATGCATCCTTTGGCTTATGTTTAAAGTCTGCATTTATCGTGATGGCTTTGCCATTGGGGTATTCAAGATATTGCTTACTAAGGGCGAAGAACCCAATATACTCGGGGCTAAGTACTGGGCAGGTAACTTTCGGTATGGCTTTCAGATCCAGCATCAATTTTGCAGAATTAGCGGTATTGATCAGTGCAAAGCCTGCGTTTGCTGCTATAGTGTGACTTTGCTTATCTCCCCAGGCAGTTGGCAACGCACCCTGTATATAGGCGTTGTAATCAGCAAGGCAATCCGGGTCATTATTGAGCTTATCAAGGCCACTCTTTACAAACACATTACTGTACCAGCGGTCATCCATCGCCAGTGCGGGTATGGTTTGTTTGATGACCAGCGAATGCGGCAAAAAATTACTGGTAGCAAATGTACGCCCCGATACTTTTTGATTGATAAAAGCACAGTCATAAAATAAGTTCTGAACAAATACATTACCTTCTGCACTAATCATTTTTACGCCTTCACCGGTTGATTTTCCGGGGCCTGATATGATATTGTTATCGAATAACGCGGGGCCATGACTATTGTACAGGTAAATTGCGCTTTGACTGGTTTCGGTGATAATATTACGGCTAATACGTGCGCCCTGGAAAAGCGGACCAAGATAAATGCCATAACCCGCGCCGTGTACTCTTCGTATCAGGTTATGGCTGACCAGGGCGTCCACGGCAAGCGCAAGCCGAATGCCTGCTATCTCATTGCCCGGAAAGTCACTGCTTGAGTTGATATCTTCAATCAAATTATCGGCAATTATACTTTGTGTGCCATGCAGCAGGCCAAATATCCCGGCCTGCCCGCAATAGGATATATGATTGTGGATGATGGTATCATGACCAACAGTTGAGATATCCTGTGAAAGATCACGATATTCCGGATTACCCGGATTGGAGGCAGGGTAATCATGCACTGTTTGCCCAATTGAGATAGCTACAGATTTACAGTAGCTGAGTGAACAATTTTTTATGACCCAGTGCGTACCACCATTTACACTGATCGCGCCCGGCTGCACACCATTAACAAAGGCAGGCGCGCTGGCAATCTGAGTGATCTTCAAACCATCGATAACTATAAAACTTATTCCCGGTTTTTCCGCGGTGAACACTGAGGGTCTTACATTGATCTCTGTCAATTTCTGATTGGGGTCATTTGCACCGAAATTCGCAGTGATGATGGTTTTACCATTTTCCTGGCTGGTAAACCAGCTGTAGATCACCCGTTCAACATCGCCCTTCATCTTTTGCTCGTTAAGTAGTTTGTTATCCAGATAAACCTCGCCTAAATGCCGGTAGGAGGAATCATGGTTGATCCATTCTTTAAAAGGATTAGTTCCATTAAAAAAATCGTCATTAATCGTCGCACGCCATGTGCGGCCATCTGCCTTTACCCATGTTCGCACCCTTTCAGAACCTTTGATGATAACCTCCTCACCCGGTGAGGCGCTATAAGAAATTGCTGCGCCTGGCGAGCCGCCTTTATGGAAAATGACCATCTCACGATAAGTTCCCTTATGTATAATAATTCTGTCGCCGGGAAGAGCTATAGATTCGGCCTTTGTAATGGTTAGTACGGGAGAACTTGCATTACCTGAATTTTTATCGTTGCCGGATTTTGCTACATAGATACTCCTTGGATTTGCAGATGCTGAAAATACCATCAGGCAACTCATCCCCCAAAATAATGTTAATGCTATTAGTTTTTTTAAAGCGGTTTGCATTTTCATCAAACGTGTTATAAGTTCATTAATGATAGTCAAATTTTCCATCTTAAAGTACCTTACTAATTATAATATTCTTGTTAAGCTGTCGGTTTAAATCATTGGCCTGATGATCATAATCGATACGGTAAACCCATTTACATTGTATATCAAGCCCAATATGTAATATCGTAGATCTATCTGGGGAAACTACTTTATAATCATTTTTGGTTAGGGCAAAACCGTTGTAGCAGTTCAACAATATGAAAATAAATAAAAACGAAAAAATTGAATATTTCATCAAAAACAAACCTGGGTGAATGGTTATTTAAATCGGTGGCTAAAAGTATCCATTACCACAGATACGGAAGGGGGTTAAACAGGTCAAACAAAGGGGAATTTTATTGTAGCAGCAAGTTCCACCTTAATAAATATTAAAGCTTTGTGTAACCGGTTCTGCAGATTTTAGCTTAGGTGCATTAGTTTTACCCCATTGCCAGGCCACAACGGTAACCTTCACCGGGTATTTGGCCCGCGGTGGAATTTTTGTAAGCATCAACCTGTCACTATCTATTTCAGCGGGGCCCTCTTTAACATAATAATAAACCTTCTCCCCGGCACTGGAGCTGGCTTTTAGTTCAATATACTTCTGTTTTGAAGATTGATCGGCGATAGCCGGGAAACTGATCTGCTGATCATCTCCTTCCTGATTACGTACCGGTATTTTAAGATTGGCCTGCTGTACTGTTGATTTATAGATTTTGTCGCCGGGGCTGCTGGCCATTAGCCATATATCGCCCGAACGTCTGGGATTATTAAATCCCATTCTGTAAAAAGAGATACGAAAGGTGGTATCGTTTATCTTTTCTATCGGGCCGCAGATCCTGGTAATATTGATCTTGCCGTCTGCATGTTTATCGGTGGCAATTCGTGCCTGTGCAGAATCTTTAAATGCGGTGCTGAGATTAAAGGTTATCCCATCTGTATGCGGAATAAATTCTATTTTATTGCCAACGAAGGAATTACCGCCTGAAAGTAGGTCGCCATGCTGTTCAAAACCGATATATTGCTTGGTTTTACCCCGGGCTTCATTATAATAATTTTCTGTGGCCTTTGCCATTTCCTTATCAAACACCCAAAACGCTTCACTACGATCACCCGTATAATCTTTAAAGGGTGCAGCTGGCGCGTGCAACGGTTTGTCTAGTCGCCAGCGGTCAACAAGCCAACCTGTTGCCGGATCAACCGGCCTTAGTTTAGCGGGGCCATCCAATGGCATTACTGCCGGAAGGCGATTTTCTGCCGCCTTTTTCAAAAACAAACACAGAAAACGGACCAGTTCATCAGAATAATCGAAGTGCCCGTGCCCGGCATCGGCAAGAAATGACAGTGCCTCTTGAGGATGATCGTTTTTATATTGCATTGCCGGTAATATCCGTTGTTCGCCCCACTCATATTCTCCCATCACCATTAGGGCGGGTATGCCATCAATATTACGCTGGCCCCAATCGGGATTTGGCTTCCCACTGCCGGTGTGCGTGGTTAAAGGTGCATCTCCATGTATGGACAATATGGCCAATGTTCGGGCCGGATCCCAGGCACCAAAATTCCATGGATAGCTTGCAGCTGCGGAGTGGCCAATAGGTACCACGGGAGCAAAAGCCAGCTCCTGGTAACCGGATACATTTGCGAGATCCTTCATCATCCCTTCAAAACACGCCGGTGTAGTTGTGTTAAAGTCGAACACCATATCGATGCTCGGGGTGATCCAAATTTCGGCAAAATTCAAATCGGCCAGGGTCTTACGAAACTCCGGATGTTCCAGTATACCTTCTTCCAGCATGTTGTGCTGACCAATAACAACTCCTTTCACTTGCTTGCAATTTGGCGGGATCCATAGAAAGGCTGTAGGATGGTCATTGGTTTCCGAAGAAATTACACCTTTTACATTAATAGACCATTGCCATACGGCGGCCGTACAGGTATTAGCTGCCATTAGGAACAGTATGAACATCAGGCTCGAAAACTTACAGATCTTTTTTAAATACATGAAGGTTAAATTTAAAGGCATTCAACTGAACAATCTAAGATAACATCGCTTATTATTTAATTTTTACTTAATGGCTCGTTGTTAACTGATATTTGATCCAGGCGAACCGTCGTTGCCAATCCGGGCATGCCGGAGGCTACAAAAAAACCAATGTATAACTGGTTGTCAAACGAATTACTTACTGTGCCTATCATTTTCCAGGTGATCCTATCGGTTGAATAGTAGGCTGAGTATTTGCCATATTGCCGCTGCAATTTAAGCCAGCAATAGCCGGTAAGCCGACTAAAAGTAACTATCGGCTCATCCTCTATGGGAACGTTTACAGCTGTTAACGCGTTCGATTCGGTAGCATTACGGAGCATCAATTTCAGATTCCAGTGCGGTGCTTCAACCTGCCGGGATGCTTCCGGACTTATCAGTAAGGAAACCTGTTTGGCATCAGCCTCCAGCCCCTGCCGCATGGTAAGGCCAAAACTGGTTAGCTGTGAACTGATCTGCGGCACATAGCGAGCTATGATGGTACCATTCCCGGTCAATGGGCGATATAAAAATTGCCCGGAGTCGTGTACGCTATCGGTTAGTTCCCCCTCGCCTTGTATGATAAAAGCGCTGCCATCAAATGCGGCATACCCTTGCTTAACGGTATCCAATGCGGCTAAATGCCAGCCGACCGGAAGCACCGAAGTTATCCCGACAGGATAGGCGTCCCCACTCTGCCCGGCACTGTTAACCGCTGCTACTGTGTAATAATAGGATTTTCCATGTATGGCATCGTGATCTGCATAAACAGACTTTTTAATAGTCGAAGCGAGTGTTTTAAAAGTTCCTGTCGGGGATTCACTCCTTTTAATCGTATAGCTTGCGGCGTTTACCGGTTCAATCCAACTAATTATATTTCCGTTTTCAGGTGTGGTTTCAGCTATTAAACCAGCCGGGGGCGCTGGCGCTGTAATAGCAGTTTTTTTGTTTGACGATCCTGGTCTCGAATAAAGCAGGGTACCAAAACCAACATTATCGCCACCCGAGCCTTTTTGTTCTGGCCTTATTTTTTCGGCAACCTGCTGCGTATAAGGCGCCGGTAGTCCCATCCGGTTTACGTAATGGTTATAAACCTGCTCATATATAGTGCGGAACCGTCCGCGGCCTTCTACGGATATCTGCTTATGCAGATATTTGCCTGTTTTATCAATAACCGGAATATAGGGTACGTCCAGCCCTAGGTTATATTTTGCAGTATATTCAAACCCTTTTAATAAAAGATTATCATCATAGGCATAAAGATTTAAACCCTGGTGCCATGCAATCTCGGCACAATCAGCCAGATGCGCGATACCCAGTTGGGTATGCTGCTGATCACGCCCGCTTTCCTGGCATTGACCGGTATCATTTATAATATAATTTGAAAGCCGGCCATTGCCTGCTCCGTTTACATAGTAACGCAGCGCGTCTTCAAAAATCGCCCTGTCGTTACAAAATACGCCTATGGCCATATCGGTTTTAATGGCAGCGCTGTCCCAATTACCATTGGCAAACAGTGCGTAATTTTTTATCACCGGGTAAATCACTTCTCTAAAGTGCTTTTCTGTCTTTTCAATATCGGCGGCCGACCACCCTGCATCAGTATAGCGCAATATTTCGGCTGCGTTGACCATTTTAAACGGCCCCAGGCCGGCCATTAATACGGCATCACGTCCGGTTATAGATTTCAGGGTGGATGACCATGCATTGATGATCTCCTCTGCCTTGGCGGCATATTCTTTTTTTCCGGTGATGACCCACATTATGGCATTCTGATAGGCTGCAGCGGCATCCGTATCGTATATATTTTGGCCTACGGTAGGGTTGCGGCCAACCATGGTCATTGGTCCCTGCATGTGATAAGTATATTGCGATTGCGCGTCTGCCGCGAACACCAGATAGCCGCTGTATATCGGCTCTTGCTTATCTGCTACCGCTCGTTTTATTCTTTCAGGATCTTCTGTATTTTGTAACAAGCCGGGGTGCGTAAAACCTTGCGCAATTGCACGGGAAAGACTGCCCACTAAAAACAGGCAGCAAATAATCGTTAATACTTTATGGATACATTTCATAGTGATAGAATACTGTTATTGCGCAGAACTATTTATTAATCCAGAACACTCGTTCAACCGGCTCAGCCGTTTGAAGTTTGGGTTCGTTGCTGTTACCATATTGCCAGGCTACCACCGTAACTTTTACCGGAAATTTGCTTTTGGGTGGTATGGCCGTCAGGTCGAGGCTATTACCATGTATTACAGCAGGGCCATCCTGTACATAAAAGGATACCGGCACTTTCGCATCAGAAACAGCCTGTAACCTGATGTTTTTTGCGCCCGGCTTTTGACCGGCAACCTGTAAAAAAGTAATATGCTGCTCCCTGCCATCCTTATTGCGCGGCGGCACCAGCATCTGCGCCTGCTGAACAGCAGGTTTATAGTCTTTATTCCCCGGATGCGTTGCGGCAAACCAGAGTTCATAACTATGCGGATCCTGCCAGAAACCCTGCTGCGGGCTCAGCCGGAATGTAGAATCATCTACTTTAATAACAGGACCGGTTATCCGGTCGATAACAATCGGACCGCCATCGGTGGCATGCCCAATAGCACTGCCGGCCGGCATATTTGCCCACATTGCCAACCTGGGGCTTCCGCTGCCAATAGTATCGTAAAAAGCGGCATGCAATTTAAAGGTTATCCCATCGGCTTCCGGTTCAAACTTCAGGTTAACCTGCTGATGTGTGTTATATTGGGCAACCATTTTACCGTCCTGAACATGGCCTATCAATTGTGGTTTCTGGAACCGGTGGGTGGCTTCATATTCAACAGTTGCCTTAGCTATTTCCTCGTCAAAAAACCAGAATGCCTGTTGCGGATCTCCTGAATATTGACTGACCGGCCCTGCGGGGGCTTCGGGCTTTTGATCATACCGCCATTTATCTACCAGCCAACCGCTCTTCGTTGGATCAACCGGGATAAGTTTCGGAGCTGCATCATTTGGCGTATGCGCAGGGATACGGTAATGCATTGCCTTTTTTATATACAGGGCGATATAAGCGCATTTTTCATTAGTAGCAGCAAAATGCCCTTGTGCAGGGCTGGCCAGCATACTGAGCGGCATTAAAGGATGCTGCTGCCTTTCCAGCAAGCCCTCAGCCGACCAGGTATTAGCTGCCTCGTATTCGCCCATGGTTTCCAGGCAGGGAATAAAATCAATAGTTTGTTTACCCCATATATCGGGTGCAAATGAGGGATGGCGAAAATAGGGCCATTGCCCGCTAACAGAGATAGCTGCCAGCGCTCTTTCGGGGTTCCAGGCCGCCATATAATAAGGGGAGCTGGCAGCAGCAGAATGCCCCATGCCAATAAAAGGCACATAACGAAGTTCTGCATATCCGGAAACATCCGCCAAATCATTCATAATTCCGTTAAAAACATCACCCGCACCCTTATCAAAATTAAACAGCAGGTCATATGCCGGGCTCACCCATACTTCGGCAACGCCGAGCCGGGCCATGGCTTTTCTGAAAATGGTATTTTCCAGCACCGATTGCTCCTCCATGTTATTTTGCGCGAATATGACCGCTTTGATTTTTTTACAGTCAACGGGGATCCATAAATAAGCCCGTGATGGCACCTGTACATATTGTGTATGGCTAACCGGCACAGACCATTGCCAGTTTGACTGCTGTGCCCTGGCATCAGGAACGGATAGTAAGAAAGCCAGGGGATAAAAAAGATAAAAAAAGAGTCGTTTGTACATAGATGAAGAGCTGTTCTGTCAGCTAAATATTAACTTATGGCTGCAAATTTTTATTGCGTAATTTAATTGGTTATAAAGTGCTAAGGTAAATGCGACGCGGAAAAATAAAGGGTGGTAAATGGGTCTAAAAAGGGGGTAAAACTGTACTTGGGTATTATTCATGATACAGCGCATTTATTTTCGTTTTTTCTTTTTCGCAATAGCAAAAACTTTAGAAATGTACGGCTATTAACCAGATAAGCAGCTATTAAACCCTGCTTTTTTGGTGGGATATTCCCGAGTTTAAGTTGTGGCTGTTAATAAATGTCTTCCGGTATTTCTTTATAAATTCGGAAGGGTTCATTTCAAACAATTTGTGAAATTGTTCCCTGAAATATTTAATATCCTGGAACCCTATTCTAAATGATATCTCTTTAATTTGAAGATCCGTTTGGATCATCAGCTCGGCTGCCTTTCTCAGCCTGATATACCTGATGAATTCCGTACTGGATAAACCTGAAATCGATTTAATTTTCCTAAATAGCTTTGACCGGCTCATCCCAATTTCGTCAGTAAAAGTTTTCAGGGAAAATGTCTCGTCGTCCAGGTGATCTTCCACAATCGAAATACATTTTGACAGAAAATCGCTGTACTCGGCAGGAATCTTTAAGCTGTTGTTCTTTAGCGTGATCTCATTGAAAAAATAATTCTTCAGCGTATCCCTTCCCTTTAACATGCTTTTGATCCGGGCAACCAGCAATTCATTCTCAAAAGGCTTGGTTATATAATCATCCGCACCGCATTCGATACCCTTTAATTTAATTTCCGGTGATGAACTGCCGGTCAGCAGGATGACCGGAATATGGCTGAATGACGGAGACTCCTTTATTTTTGAGCAAAACTCTACCCCGCTCATACCTTTCATAACAACATCGCAAACAATAATATCCGGCTCATTTTCAAGCACAATTTCAAATCCCTTTTCTGTATTAGAAGCTTCGTAAACGGTGTAGTCGTCTTTCAATAAATTTTTAAGGTAAGCCCGTACCCCGGCATCGTCATCAATTAATAATATAACGGGGCGCTTGTTCACAATTCCTTCCAATAGCTCGTCAACATGATCATTATTTGATTTCAGACTATCATGCGTTTCATCGCCCTCGGTAATAAGCTCTTTAAGCAGGGAGTTGGTATTAGCAATTGAATGATGTACATACTCATCGGGCAGTAGTTGCTGATCTGCCTTCGGAAATACGATCTTAAAGGTTGTACCTGCACCTATCTGGCTGGTATAGGTCAAACTGCCTTTGTGCAGGTCCATATATTTCTTTGCCAGAAACAAGCCTATTCCAAATCCGCTTTCCTGCATAATTTCATCAGCATTATGAAAACGGTAGAATTTTTCAAATAATTTGTCGCCGGTTTCTACCGGAATACCATGCCCTGTATCTTTTACCAGGATCTCTATCGTCTGATCATTCTCATTTACTTCAAGGCTGATTTTCCCGTCATTTGGTGTATACTTTATCGCGTTGGAAAGTAAATTAAACAGCACTATTTCGAATTTTTCCCGATCGGCAAATATTAAGGTTTCATTGTCGCTACAAGTAAAAGTATAGTCCAGATTCTTAGCTTTTACCTGGTTATTAAAACATAAAAAAATCTCGTAACATACGTCCTTTAAATTTAACCATCCCGGCTTCAGATCTGATATTTCATTCTCCGAACTTCTGAAAAGCAGCAACTGGTCGACCAAACTGAGCAAGCGCCTGGAATTACGATAAACTGCACTGATATCAACTAAATCCAGGTTCACACCATTGCTGTGCAGCAAATCCTTTATCGGGTTAACGATCAGCGTGAGTGGCGTTCTCAGTTCATGAGATATATTGGTAAAAAAGGCTATTTTCTTTTCGTTCAATTCCTTTACAAACTTTACTTCGTATTCTAGTTGTGATTGTTTTTTATGATAGAATATATAACCGTAAATAGCCGCTGCGATAACAACCAGGTATAAAAGATAGGCCCACCAGGTCCTGTACCATGGTGGCAGCACATGTATTTCAAGGGATATTTCCTTTGGCATCCATTTCCCTTCTGCATTGGTACATTTTACCCTGAAAGTGTAAGTACCTTCATCCAGGTGGGTATAATTTGCAAAACGTATATTTTCTGAATAGGTCCATCCGCGATCCCAGCCATCCATAAAATAGGCATACTTGATCTTGTCGGGAGCAGTGTACTCCAGCGCAGTAAATTGAATAGAAAAAACAGCCTTATTATAGGGAACTTCTATCTTTTTTATTCTGTTTGCAGAAATCTTCTTAACCCATGACGCATTCTTTTCAAGCGGAACGTTATTAATGGACATTCCGGATAAGACCAATTCGGGATGATCATTGATATCATTCACACCTTCAGGTTGAAAAATATTAACGCCCTCTACTCCTCCGAATACCAGTTCACCGGTATGTAAAACAGCCTTCGAGTTATAATGGAACTGATTACTTTGTAAGCCATCACTTTTATAGTAATTTTTAAAAACTTTGGTTTGAGGATTAAACTTAGCTAATCCGTTAAAGGTGCTTAGCCAAAGGTTGCCCTCCTTATCTTCCAGTATATTTAATACTGAATTATTGCATAAGCCATTCTCTGTAGTATAACGCGCCTTGATTATGGATTTTACCCTGTCGAAAAGAACCAATCCGCCACCTTCGGTACCCACCCAGAAGTTGTGCTGTCGGTCCTCGTAAATACTTCGTATATAATAGCCCAGCTCAAAAAAATGATTCTTCCGGTTTTGTTTGTCTATTTGGACCAACTGCGTCAGCATTCCCGCCCAAAGCCTGTTCTGCTGGTCGGCTGTTAAGCACCACAAGTCTGAAAGACTTGTATCAAAGGCAATAAAGCGATTATTCACCTTATCAAACCGGTAGAGCGCGCCATTGGTTCCATCCCCTTTTAAAGTTCCGACCCAAACCGTTTTATCAGCTAAACAAATGGTGGAAACCACTTTATTTTCGATGCCACTAATGGGATTTATGCACTTGTAACGTTCAAAAGTATGTGAAGCACGGTTATACCTGTTGATGCCGTTGAAAAATGTACTTACCCAGATATTATTTTCATCGTCCTTAATAATATTTGTTACAAAATTGTCACTGAGCGACCTCGGGTTGCCTGGTTGATTTTTAAATTGGCTGAAGACATTTTTCTGCGGATTCCAGACCGCAATACCCGCCCCCTCTGTTCCAAGCCATAAGTCGTTATTACCATCTTCATATATACCGTATATTGATTTTTTGGGCAGTGAGTTAGGATTCCCCGGATCATGTCTCAGGGTTTTAAACCGTTCTTTTTGCGGATCTATAATGTTAACACCTCCGTTCAGGATCCCGATCCAAAACCGGCTGTCTTTATCCTGATATATGGTATAAACGGCGTCACTTGAAACAGGATTTTCAGCTTTATCCGTATTCAGGTAACTTACCCTGTGTGTTAGCGTATTATAAATATTGACCCCTCCCCCGTTAATGGCCATCCATAACTGCCCTTTTTGGTCCAGCTTCATGTCAGAAACCTTATTAAAAGTAAGCTTGCCGGGAGCCTCATCGAGGACCTTAACGACCGCTTTTGACTGGCCGTTGAACAAAAACAACCCATACCCGGTGCCTATCCAAATATTATCGCCCTGTGGTTCAATACAAAAAGCGCTGCGTACTGCCTGACTGATAACAGTTAACTGGTGGCGGTCGGCGCTAAGCGTGCACAGGCCAACCTGGGGAACGAATACCCATGTTTCCCCCCTACTGTTTATCTTGATGGATTGGACATCATAATCCCATAATTTTTTATTACCGATGACTACCGGGATTTCAACCGGAAACTGACTGGCCTCACTTTTAACCAGCATTCCCATTCCCAAAGTTCCCAGGAGCATATCCCCGCTAAGCCCTGATTTTATGACCCGGACACCGACTGTTATTTTCCTGACCCGCCCGTCTGTTCTGGAGCGATAACTGACAGGTGAGAACTGACCAGACAGGTTATTATAAACGCATGCGCCGCCATGGGTCCCGATCCACATATTATAGGCATGATCCTCATCGATAGAAAAGATATAATTATTAATTAATGAGCTGGAATCGGCGAATTTATTGCGAAATATTTTAAAGTCATAACCATCATACCGGTTAAGACCATCGTAAGATCCAAACCACATAAACCCTTCATGATCCTGGTAGATGCATCTTACAGAGTTATTTGACAACCCCTGATCAATGCCCAAAAATGATATTTGCTGACCTTGTGCAAGCCCGCAAATACCCAGAAAAAGAAGCATTAATAATAGTTTATAAACTTTCATCCCATATGAAAAATTAGAAATACATTTCATAGCCAAATTGGCTACAAATTTGATTTTTAATTAACGGCTTAAATAATTGATTACAGTATAAATATAATCAAATTTTCAGGTTAAATTAAATGATTTATTATTGATTTAGAGCATTTCAATCATCGTTCTCATCACCGGGCATGAGCTTTGTAGCACACCAAACTACTATAAGGCCTATTACTACCCAAAGCGCAAAAAATGTCCACATGATGCCTTTTATTTAAAAACAGCACCCCATATTAACCCGGGATGCTGTTTTATATTTCACTTCACACCTTCATGATGTGAAGCAATCTCTATGGCAGTGCATATAACAAGGTACCTTCGCCCAACTGGTCAAATCCCCCGCTGTTAGGGCCATAATCACCACCGCCACCTTCGGGCCGTGTGGTATTAACGCCCAGTTGTGTGTAGGTAGCTGTTAAGCCTTTAATCTTTACATAATGATTGTAGGCGATTTCCCACATTGGCCTTACGGTTCCCCTGGAATCGGAACTCACAACAGTTTGTGTTACTGTAGTTTGGCAATTATAATAGTTGTAATTGGTAAAAGGCACATCCAGGTTTGCTACATTATATTTTGCTTCGTATTCGCACGCTTTTAGGTACAGATTATCATCAAATGAAAAGAAATCATCACCCTGGTTCCAGGCCACCTGGAATATTGCTCCTAATAAGGCAATATCAAGTGTACAGTGCCCCTGGTCACGTCCGCTTTCTTCCATTTGCGCTAAGCCCGCATTGGCGCCTGTATACACATTATTAATGGCATACACCAGGTTCCCGTTGCTTTCGGCATGCTGTAGAAAATTGATGGCCTGGTTGTATATTACGCGCTTATCGGTCAAAATACCAATCGCCATAATTGACTGCAGGTTACATAAATCCCAACTTGACCAAAACAGCTGCCAGCAGCTATTTTGATGATGCAGCAAATAGTTATTCTCTTCGGAATAAAACACTTTGAGCATCCACTGTTGATAAGCTGTAAAATCAGCCGCTTTCCACCCCGTATAGCTTCTCATCATTTCTCCTGCAACAGCGAACTGAAAACCATAAATGGCCGTTAGGTCCACATTGGGATCACCACTTACCGCTGTACAGGTGGCTGCCCATCTATTTAGTATATAAACGGCCCTATCCGCAAACTGTGTATCGCCGGTTACCTGCCACCTGATGGCCAGCTGATAGGCTGCCGCCACATCATTCATTGCATTTGGATAGTTATCCGGTAAAGGTTGCTCAGGAGAACTGCCGCCCCTGATCAGCAACGTTGTAGGGTTTGGATTATATGATGACTGTGCATGTGAATTGGCAATTAATTTTGCCCATGCGGAGGCCCAGGGCTCCGTACCAGCTGCAACCATCGCCTTAATGCGTGTAAAATCAGTGGTTGTAGCCAGGATGCCATTATGTTTCATCGGAACATTATCGGCAAGTGTATCGATGTATTTAATCGAACTTGTAGTTGTTTTTGTGGCTGTTGTATCACCTGCCGGTGAAGCCCCGATTTTCTTTGAACAGGAGACAAATGACAAGCAGCTAAAAGCCAGCAAGGGAATATAAAAACATAATCTTTTCATAGTATAAATGCTTTGGTTATTAATATTTATATCAAATAATTAAAGCGGGTAAAAAACGAACCCGCTTTAATTACTCTTTGGCTATTTTTTATAATAAAGGGTATATACCTGATTGGCTGTTAAAACAGAATTATAAATTTGGAATTTATCTATTCCTCCCTTCATTCCCGGTTCACCAGTGCTGGATACACATCCTACCCCTAAATAATTACGATCCTGTACATAAGCAGTTAGATCGTAGGCAGCAGGCAGCGTTTGTGTTGCGATCACAGCTCCATCCAAATAAATGTTCTCAGTAAGACTGCTCTTTGATAGCGTCATAACAATATGATGCCATGCTGTACCAACAATTGATTTTGTAGTTTTTAGCTGATAACTATTGTAACCGCTAAACCCTGGTACATTTTCGAAGACAACTGTTGCAGAAATTTGCTGGTTCAGATCCGGATACCCGGTAGATGCATCTAAGGTTATATTATTCCCCCGTGTATGTCCAAAACTAAATATTGGTGTCCCGTAATCAGAGTTAGGGCCCGAGCCATCATATAGCACCCAGCAGGAGACAGAAAGCTCATTATATTGTGCTACATTTTGAGGTAGCGAAATGGCCTGATTATTATCACCGGAAGCGGTAGACAAATAACCGGCTAAGTACGCAGCCTTTCCGCTGATGCCTGCTATATAAGTTATTGGAGAAGCAGACCCCTGTATATAGGTTGCCGGGGCAATGCCAAGCGTTTGACTTAAATTATTTTCGAAATCCAATTGATAAACAGGTGCGGGCACGTCAACCAAATAAGCAATGGACGGGCCGGTAAGAGGATAACCATTGATTGAAACAGTGACAGGACCAGATGAAAAATCAGCAGGAACTGTAACGGTTATCTGTGTGTTGGTAACAGCTGTAACTGTAGCGCTTACGGGTGCCGTTGCCCCTTTAAATGTTACCTGTATTGCGGATGTGCTGGTTCCGAAGTTTGTACCGGTAATGATAAAAGTATCACCCGGTGATGCAGCATTGGCACTTGTACCAGTAATGGTTGGAGGAGGAATAACGGTAAAATGACCAATGGAATCCACGGTATGTGTCCAAACCTTTAAAGTCACTTTTCCACTGGCCGCGTTTGCAGGTACCTGAACAACAATTTGGTTATCCGTACATGATCTTATGGTATCGGCCTTTATGCCACCAAAATAAACGGTCACCGCATTTGGATAGGTACCAAAGCTTTTGCCGGTAATGGTAACATTGGTTAAAGGGTAACCGGATGTAGGCGTCATACCTGAAGGCAGCGGCGCGGGATAAGAGTAAACCGTTATATTGGCCGGCTTGTTACAGCTAACATAACTGACTATGATACAAAACATTGCCAGGAAATAGCTTATTTTTTTTAAATACGATTTCATGATATAAATATTTTAATATTTAATTTTCAACTTAAATAACCCTTGATGAGGGTGTTATATGTTTTCAATATTAATAACCATTGTTTTGTGCGAGGTGTGAATTCAACTGGATTTGCTTTAATGGAATAGGGAACAAATAGTGCATCCGTTTGAAATTCCTGTTTGCGGCGGCATCAATGGTTATGGCCGGCAGGTTACCATTTCCGGTAGCAACCGTTGTTGCACCATAAACATACAAGCTAGGCGTGTACAAACTGGTCGGGTTTCCGCTGGCATTAATATAATCTGTTGTGTAAGCCGCGTCGCCTAATACCTGGCCGCACAAAGGGGCGTTTAAGGATGCTTCAGCAATTCCCCAACGTTTCAGGTCATCAAAGCGGTAGTTCTCGCCCCACATTTCAATGGTTCTTTCCCTCCTGATTTCAGTAAGCATATCTAAACTATAAGTAGATGCCAAAGTATTCGTCAGCGGTGCAACCCCTGCCCTTGCCCTTAACAGGTTAATAGAAAGATTGAGATCAGCATCGCTGATGCTACCATTTAATTCAAATGTTGCCTCTGCATAAATAAGATAAACTTCCGCAAGGCGTATTTGCGGGTAATCCTGAGATTCCTGATTATCATTACGATAAGTAGGATAGTTATAGGCCGCAAATTTTTCATTGCCATAGCCTGAGGTACCAGTTGTCAAAGGAACGGAACCCGCAGTTGGCGCATTGCCATAGCCAAGCACATACCCATATAAGCGGTAGTCCCTGTTCTGATATTCAGAAGCTGCTGTATGGTACCCCTGGAACAGTGGCGATTTATCAACAGGCAGACCGTCGGAACATAAGTACATATCCATCATTTTACGGTTTGGTGTCATGTAGCCGGTAACTGTATGGGTCAAGTTTATTCCACCCTGATGCAGGACAAAGTCATACATACTTTTTAAAATAAATTCGTTGTTTGACGTTTTATCCAATCCGAGCGGATTTGAGCCTGAGCCGTCTATGCTAAAAAGATAGTAGGAGCTCCGGTTGTTGAGTTGAGTATTGTAATTCCATAAAGAATAACCGCCGTTGGTCATCACATCCTTTGCCATCGCGACAGCATCAGTTAAAAATTGAGAAATCTGGTTTGATGACGGGCCACCTGATCCTGTAAAATCAGTTGTTGTACCGGTATACTTACGCCAGGTTGCCTCATAAAGCTCAACGCGGGCTTTGAATGCTTCTGCTGCCCATTTACTTACACGGCCTTTATCGGCCGAAGGTATAGCTTGTTCAGTAGGCAGGCCTGCAATGGCATCATTTAAGTCTGAAAGGATCTGTGTTATCACTTCATAGCGACTGTTTCGAGGCGCCTGCAGCTGGGGCGAATTAAGATCCAGAACACTTGTTACAATCGGAACGCCCCCAAAACGTTTAAGTAAGAAAAAATGATGCCATGCACGGAAAAACTTCGCTTCTGCTACGTATTGAGTAATATCTGAAGCACTGCCTGTATAAGCAGCTGCCTGTTGAAGTAACACATTATTCTCTCTGATGTAAGCATAGGAATTGTCCCAATATTGGTCCGTACTTTCCGGATTTACAGTTCCACGTCCATAACCTTGGTATCCACCTTCGGTGTTTACGGTTACGTTTGCAGAAAGGTCAGATCCGTTGTCCATAAAATCATAGATGTTACTGCCATTAAGTGACTGCCAGCTGATCATTTTATTATAAAAGTCACTTGCTGCGGCTTTAAATTGGGCTGGATTCTTAAAATATGCGGCCTGGGTAAGTACATCTTCAGGAACCAGGTCCAGATAAGTTTTTTTGCATGAAGGCGCCGTAAAAACAACAGTGCCAATTGCCAGAAATATTAATAATTTTTTCATATCGGTTATCGTTAACTGATCAATAATAAATAAGTTAGAAAGTCACGTTCACGCCAAATGACCATGTTCTCATGAACGGATAGCCATCGTTCTGTGAGGTCGCGCCCTGCTCCGGATCGAAACCATCTTTAATTGAGCTAAATTCAAACAGATCGGCCCCTGAAAAATATACCCTCACCTTAGCAATATTTAATTTAGAAAACCACTCTTTAGGAAGTGTATAGCCTATAATTAAAGATTTAAGCCTGATATACCGGTTATTTTGCAACATAAAGTCATTATGTAAATAATCCCATTGTGCACGCGCACCGTAAACGGTTAATCGCGGAAACTCAGCGTTCGGATTTTGCGGTGTCCAGGTTTTTCCCAGATAAGAAATATCGGAATTGAGGTAGACTGCGTAAAACGGGTATTCCAAAGTTCCTGTACGTTCAAGATGCTGTAAACCTACCCCCTGGAAAAATGAGCTTATATCGAAGTTTTTCCATGAAGCACCAAGATTTAAACCGAACTGGTAATGCGGGGCGGCATCGCCCATATATTTTAAATCACCTGAACTCCCGTTACTGCCAACGGCACTGATAATGCCATTACCATCCAGATCCACCTTCCTGGTATCGCCCGGCCGTAATGCTACAGTAGGATCGGTTTGAGAAGGTATTTCTCCTTTACCACCATACAGGGCATAATAGGCATTTACCTGGGCCTGGTTTTGAAAATAACCATCTGTTTTATACATAAACCAGGAATTAAGCGGATAACCCTCTAAAGCGCCATTTTCACCGGCAGCAATTGTGCTTTGGCCATATAGTTTGATTAATTTATTTGTGCTGTTACCCACATTAAATCCTATATTATAATTGACTTCGCCAACTTTGTCTTTCCAGGCCACCTGGAATTCCCAACCTTGCGTATGCAAAATGCCACTGTTGGTGAAAGGGGCTGTACCACCCAATACAGAAGGGTAATTAACATTGATCAACATTCCATCATTCTGTTTTTTGTAGTAGTCAAAAGAGGAAGTAAGGCGATTATTAAGAAATCCAAGGTCGATACCAATATTTTCCTGTTTTACGCGCTCCCAGGTACGATCATTCGTAGTTATACCGCTTAAATAGGCAGTTGGCTGATTGGCTGCTACACTGCCAAAAATTTGCGAGCCCTGGTTAATGGTAGAAAGAAAACCGTATAATGGAATTCCAGAATTGTTACCAGTTACACCGTAACTGCCACGCAGTTTCAGGTTGTTCAGCCAGGTTAGATCAAGATTTTTAAAGAAGTCTTCATTTGTTGCTACCCATCCTACTGAGGCTGCCCCGAAGTTAGAATACTGGTAACCGGGTGCAAAATATGATGACCCGTCACGTCTGCCTTGTAATTCCACCAGATATTTATCCTTATAAGAATAATTTAGCCTGGCCAGGTATGATAAAAATCCCCAATCGTTAGCACCACCAGCGTTGGTTTCAAGGGTAGTAGGTGCAGCATTAAGATCATATACACCGTCGCTTGTTATTCCGGTACGATTGGCACTCAGGCCCTTGTATTCGTTCTTTTCAGCGGTCATACCTCCTACTGCTGTAATATGATGATTACCGAAAGACTTATTATAGCGCAGCAACACGCCATAGTTCTGATAGTAATTATTATTGGATGCTTCACTGATATTTGATTGTGGATTCAGTGCTGAAGGAGCTAAGGTTCCGTCCCATTCATACTGTGGGACAGTAAGATTATAGGTAGTGTTTGAGTATTGGTTGGATTGAATTGATGCAGAACCTTCCAATTCAAGATCTTTGGTCAATTCCAGGTCAGCTTTCAAATCCGCACGTATCAATTCATTTCCACTGATATTCCTGCCGCCATCTGTCGTACTGGCTACCGAGTTGCGGTTTCCGGCATTCCCAAAATTTGCATACCATTCACCATATGGATTTTTCGCAGGAAAAAACGGTGGATCTTCCGCAGCAAGGTCAAAACCCAAACCGCTTGAAGGGCCGGAAGTTTGATCTTTCTGATAAGTTACGCTGGATTGCACTTTAAACCAATCTGTTACCTTATAATCATAGTTTAACCTTAAATTATATTGTTTTTGTCCGTCATAGGCTGTTGCCAGGTTTCCCTGGTTATTGGCATAACCCAGTGATAGGCGGTAAGCCGTTTTGTCATCAGATCCGGAAATACTCATCGTTTGCTGGTTGGATGGACGTGTTGCAAATAACTCGTCAATCCTGTTTGCCTGTCCGATAAAAATATCACCCCAGTATACGGTTGAATAGATTCCCTGTACACCCTGTTGCATTTTTTCAAGGTTAGCCAGCGATCCCCATCCCCAGTAATCAGGTACGGTCTCCTGCTGATTGGCATCTATCCAAAATGTGGCGTATTGCTGTTCACTGGGCACCGGCGTTCTGATACCAATGGTATTCATACGTACATTGGCCGTATAGTCCAAATGGATTTTGCCTTTACCTCTTTTAGTGGTCACCAATATCACGCCATTTGCAGATCGGGCACCGTATATCGCGGCTGTGGCATCCTTTAACACAGTCACTGATTCGATATCATCCGGGTTCATCGTAGTCAACGCGTTGCTTGTTGAAGCAGGTACGCCATCGATCACAATTAATGGTGAACCACCATTTACGGAAGTTGCCCCGCGGATTTGTAAGCTAATTCCCTCGTTACCCGGTCGGGATGAGGTTCTGGTCACCAATAAACCGGGGGTTTCACCCTGTAAAGCCAACAATGGGTCTGTTACTGCCCTACTTGCAAATGCCTGGCTGCCTACTGTTTCTATTGCACCGGTTACCGTGGCTTTCTTTTGCGTTCCATAACCAACTACAACCACCTCATCGAGGTTACTGCTTTTAGGTGACAATGTAACAGTTACTTCTTTAGTTGGATCGGCAACGATTTCTTGCGGATCGTAACCAATATAACTTATTTGCAGTACATCGCCTTTGGCCGCTTTAATTTTGAACTCTCCAACCATATCTGAAGTAGTTGCTACTGTTGTGCCTTTAATTTTTATGGTGACACCAATAAGATCTTCATTTGTTTTTTTGTCAATGATTTTGCCCCTTATCTCAGTCGTCTGGGCCATTGAATTCAAACTAAACAATAAGGACAAAAAAAGAAAAATCGCCGCAATATTATAGCGGGACTGAAAAGTAAAATTTTCCATAATTTGAAATAGGTTAATAATAAATAATTGGTTACTAAATGGATTTATAGATTTATGCGAATGGACACGCAATCATCAATTTCTAATTATCCAGTCACTAAAGTATAGGGCTCAAACAAATTCAGAGGGTGGTTATTGGGTCAAACAAGAGGGGTATAAATGCGAAAAAAGGCCGATTTAAATAAAAACACGCAGTTGAACGGCGTAAGATGCAAGTGGCTGAAAAATTAATTATCTGAGGCATAGAAAACTTATTGATAAACAGTTTATCTGAAGTGTATTAAAGATAATGTTTATTTTTTCAAACAAGTTTATGAACAAGTATTTAGTGTTGATAATACAGTTAAATCAAAGATCATAGAACAAAAACATGATGCTAGTGTCGCGTCAATCATAAAATGTCGCTAGTCGTGAGCCTAAAGTCAAAAGTCACAGTCCCAAAAGAACGAAATCTGGCTTTAGACTTACGACGAAAGACTGTTGACACGACACTAGTTCTTATTGGATACTTTGGGCAAAGTAGAGTTTCTGATCATTAATTTTGTGGGTAGAACAATAGAGTTGACAGATCTGGCCGGCATGGGGCTGGCCAATAGCTTTAAGATCATATTGATAACCTGTTCCGAAATTTCCTTGATTGGCTGGGCTATTGCTGTTATGGAGGGTGTATGCAAACGGTAAAAGTTATCATCATCAAATACGATCACGGCAATATCATCAGGTATTTGCAGCATTAGATTTCTGATGGCCTCAAGGCCACTGTCTGCAATATAGTTTGTTGCAAAAAAAACAGCATCTATTTGCTGATTCGCTTTTAAAAATTCCTCTATTTCAAAAATGGCATGCTCCTGCTGATCGTGATATGCTATCCTTTTGAGCAGATAAGGCCTACCCGCCCCGGTCACAGCAGACAAGTAACCGGACCGTCTTTCTGCCATCTGTACCTGCTCAGATAATAAGGTAATCATGGCTATATTTTCATACCCATTATTTAATAAATATTTTACGGCTGAATAACTGCTTGTGTAATTATCCACCACAACGCTATTTAATTCAATGCCAGGTAAGGTACGGTCAAAGAGGACCACCGTATAACCGTCATCGGTTAATCCCTTTAACTCATTTTCAATGCCTAAAGGCGGGGCGATGATGTAACCATCAACCTGCATCCCCCGATATGCATCAATCAAATCCCTTGTTTTTTGATGATCGTTCTCGGTACTGCTATATAAAATCTTATATCCTCTTTTGTAGGCGGCTTCCTCCATCAGGCGCGCGATGGCGGAAAAAAACGGATCTGAGATATCCTCAACCATCATGGCAATCATTTTAGTTTTACCGGTCCGCAAACCCTGAGCAAAATGATTGGGCCGATAACCTACCTCTTCTATATAGCTCATGATTCTATTTTCCAACTCAACACTGATCAGCTTTTCACGGGCTTTTCCGTTTATCGCAAAAGACACAGCCGTTTTTGACACATTCAACGCACGGGCAATATCATCTATGGTAATTTTTTTCTTCATTAATGAAAGACTAAAAAAGGCTTAGGAGCTGGGTAGCTTAAAAACATTACATCAAATCGCTCATAATAATTTAATTTACAGACGTATTCACGACAACATTAAATGGGGTTTCAAATAAAGATGCGGCACCCAAAAGCGAAGCGTGCTCACCCAATTGCCCCAGTTCGACAATTACCGGGCTAAGGTTTTCCTTCAGGTATGGGAGGAAAAGGTGATTGGCCTTTGCAATATTTCCGCATATAACTAATGCCTGCGGCGAAAAAACGGGCAGCTTTTGTTTCAAAAATGCATTTAGTTCAACGGCAAACTCATTAAATACCTTTATGGCATTTCCATCATTCTCTGCCAAAATTGCCAATTCCTTCACTCCCGGAATAAAGCTTTCGCTCAGCTCATGGTAACGGGTCAGAAACCACCTGGTAGAAAAATAATCATCGGCAATTGAATTTTTATATTTATCGCTTCCCCAATTAATATCCCTGGTTATTTTGTTTTTACTAAAAGCAGATCCAAAGCCTGTGCCAAGTGTAATACCAACAACATCGTTGTATTTTTGACCTGCGCCTGCTATAATTTCGCCTGCAATGGTTGATTCGGCATCGTTTCTGAACCTAATGTTTAAGCTATTTAAATTAAGGCTTTCGGCAAATTGCTTTTTTATATTTAAGCCGTAAATACTTTCGTATTTATCCAAACCCTTTATATAACTAATCCCGTTTTCATAATCAAACGGACCGGGCATCGCCACTCCCATGCCCATAACAGCACCGGGAGAATTAGCAACAGAATGCCGGAATGCCATATTCCATGCAGCAAATATGTGATCCGCTGTATCTTTACTAAATACTTCAACTCTGATTAAACTCTCCGGGATAATCATTTTTAGCTCCAGGTTACATATAGCTGAGGTGATATGTGTACCGCCGATATCAGTAGTTAAAATATATGTTGGTGATGCTTCATTTATTTGCATATATGTTATAATAGTATTTTTTGTTGATCTAATCTTTTGGCGTTATATAAATAGCCTGCCCTCCCGATGGTTTCAGATTGACTTTAATTAAGCTATTTGCAGTAACGGTTTTACTTTCAATTTTCACTTGTGCCATACCTGCTGCCGAAGTATCGTCATCAAATATTTTCGCTACATATTGCCTGCCTTTATCTAAAAAGTTAAGCGTGAAAGTCAACGTACGCGCATCGTTGTTGGTAATGGTTCCTACAAACCAGTCTTGCCCTCTTCGCCGGGCAGTTGTTATAAATTTACCTGGTTCGCCTTGTATAACTTTTGTTTCATCCCATGTTGTGGGGATCTTATTCCAGAACTCCAGCTCTGGTTCGTTGTGATAATCGGATGGCTTATCATACCAAAAAAGGGTTTGCAATGGGCTATAATAAATAGCAGCCAGCGCCAGCTGATGAGCATGAGTGGTTTTAATTCGCTTATCAAAATAGCAAATAGTATAGTCTGCAGCACCTGCAATAAACCTGGTAAATGGCAGTATTGTGTTATGCGTCGCATCGGGCATTTCTTCATTCCCGCGGACACCTTCCGCGGTCAGGAGATTGGGCCATGTCCGTTGCTCACCCGTAGGCCGCCACTCATCATGAATATTAAGCATAATATGATTGTCTGCTGCTTGTTGAATAACCTTCTCCTGCCAGGTGGTCCATCTATGTGAGCCAACTTGTACAAAACCAATTTTGACGCCTTTTATACCCCATTTGTGATATACTGCAAAAAGACTGTCGGACTGAGCTAATGCGGCCTGTTGATTAACATACAGCCAGACTCCTATATTACGTTCTTTCCCATATCGAATTATTTCGGGCAAATCAAAATCAGGTATAGCAACTTTTGTGGCATCAGAGGCAAAATCAAATGCAGGCCCATACCATTTCCAATCAAACAGTATATATTGTAAGTTTTGTTTTACCGCGAAATCAATATTGGCTTTAGCAGCGGCAGTGGTCTGCGTCATTACCCGCATAATTTTACCCGGCTTTATCCATCCGGTATCAGTTATTTTACTGGCATCATTTAAATTTTGAATAAGATAATTATGTTCAATTAAATCGCCGGGCTTATCTGCAATCATGATAACCCGCCATGGCGTACCTACCGGCGAGATCAGATCGGCCCTGTCATACATCGCAGTAACAATAGTGTTTGGCGCGCCAGTATCCAGTTTAAATTTAGTGCGTGCATAATCCACCATTCTTGCCTCAGTAAGGCATATAGAGAGACTGTCTGCTAACTCCACTGTAAGTGGGCGCTCGCTTTCACCGGGCCAATTTGATATTGGAAGTTTATAATATGGCCCCTGTGCCCAGTTTGCAAACCAAGCTTCGACACCAGCGGGCAGGTGAAACGTTGTATTTTCAGCAGTTACGCTATAATAAGTTCCTTTAACATTTTCAGGAAAAAAATAACGAATGGCGATACCCTCATTGTAAGCGCGTATTTGAACCTGCATAACGTAAATAGCATTATCGTCCTTTACCAGTTCAATGTCCGACTCATTGTAATGGTCGCGATTTTTTGCCCGTTCACCATTTACAGGTACCCATACGGTATCCTTTGTTAGTGAACTCACTTTGTCAACTACCAGATTTTCGCACCATCTTACATGTTTATCAACTTTTAGTGCCATTGCTTTTTCAGATAGGTTATTATCCAATTGTATATCCAGACGGGATTCAAGTATCACCGGTTTATTGTTGTGAAATACCTGGTAGTACATCATTCTTTTTTTGACATAATCCTCTTTCTGATAAAATTTAACTAATTGGCGGTGATCGGGGGAATACACACGTAAAGTGTCGAAAACCATTGTTTGTGCTATTCCATTATTGTAAAAAAGTAAAAAAAATACAACCAGGACTATTCTATTATACATATTAATTAATACTAACAGGTTTATAATTATCACCACGAACGCAATAATGGGGACCGGACTCGTCTTATTGGTTAACTCTTCAAATTATCAGATGATACCAAAAAATGACAAGGCTACATTTGCGCAGTGTTATAATTAAATAGCGAAAGTATAGTAAAGAGTAATCGGAGAGAGGGGGTTAATAGGTCAAACAACAGGGTGATTTAGACAGAACCAAAATTTGAAACAAGATGGAGCACAAAATAATATCGCTGTTAACTGTTTGGCTACTTTTCCCGTAATCCCTGTTTTTTTTGATTACGCTTTACTTTTCCGTTGAAATAAAGCGAAGCCCTTCTACATGTTCGCCTTCAAAAATATTGGCCATATCAGTAGTTTTATAAAAGCCAGGTTTATCCGGCATGGTGTCTGAAATTACCTTTCCGTTTAGAATCAAGTTTTCGAATACGATGTTCTGTATTTTCCTATCCTCGTTATAACCCGAAATTATTGCAGTGTTAGCATGTGTGCCGGTATAAGTAACATTTTTAAAATATACATTTTCTATACCCGTGCCCGGGGATGTGTTATATTTCCGGTTATACATTACGCGAAGATTTACAAACTGCCCTTTTTTGAAATCATCTATCCTGATATTTTCAAAGCGGATATTCCTGATCAAATTGTTATCTCCTGCATTTAATGCGATGCAACCCTGGTAATCGATCTGATTTTCATTTTGTTCCAGGATATCAATATTAGCAAACTTCATACCGCCTAATGTGTCCGGATGTACTGTGTCACCATGTGTGCCAATCAATATGGGATGAGCAACATCGGCCCAAAGGATAGCATTTGATATGGCTATGTCCGTTGTGTTACCAAACCATTTCCAGCGATGCCCGTATATTGCTATGCAATCATCAGAGTTTCGCATAAACAAGTTGTCAAGTGTTACGTGCGAACTGCAAAAAATGTCGATGCCATCACCCCATCCCTCACTGCTGAAAGATTTTATATTTTTTACGGTGATACCATCTGATTGGCCTATGGTTGTTGTATAGTGCTTTGGATTCAGCATAATTATCCCGTCAACCGTGATGTTTTTGCTATTGCTGATCTCCACCGACATTGGCGAATGCTCAATCATTCCATGCCCGATGATTTTTACATTGTTCGCATGATCTATTTTGAAGCTCCCCCTTAACACAGCTCCCCCGGCTATATACACAGTTTTATTTGATGTAAGATTTACGGTATCTATTTGGTGTATGCCGGGGCCGAAATATATTACATTGGTATCATTGGGCTTAACGTGATAATTTTCCAAGCCATTTGCAAATAGCTGCAGATTATGAAAAATATCACCGTTCACTTCTACAGAAAGATTTCGTGGACCCGTTAATGTGAATGAAATAACATTGCCGGATAGTTTTGCAGAATCGGCACCTAAAAATGGCCTTACCCGGGCATTTTTCACTATTCCCTTATTAAAGGTTACCGCAACTTCAACTACGCCTGAAAAGTCGAAATAACAAAATGAAGTATTTTCGCTATGCATCTTGCCGTCAGCCCCTACACCACCGGCAACTTTGGCCAAATAGGTCGGAAGAGGGTACCAGTCTTTACCTTTCTGCCTTACTTTAACAGAAAAGTCTTTATTTAAAGCCATGCCTACCGGAGCTTTGTAGGTTATTAATTGCGCAAATATGTTTGTAGAAAAATTCAGAAAGATTAAAATAAGAAGTACTATACGCTTCATGGTTAGAAAATTATGATTGAGTTACGCTTTGATTATACATTTTAAGCTAATGCACGGATGATGCGTTTATTTAAAATTATTCCGCCCCGAAAATAATTGAACACGCTTTAGCATAGAGGGGGCTATCGGGTTAAACAAAGGGGTGAATTTACCCTGAAAGCCAATCTGAAGAATAAACCAGCCTATTTTTTACTGTTTGGGGTTATTGTCCCCGTTATTTGAACGAATAGCCCCCCTCGACATTTATACCCATTTTCTAATTTAGCACCAGATAAAAAGCTCTCATTTAAAGCGGTAAATCAGGATCAGACCATCCTGAAATTAAATGGGGTTGGCAGTGTATCCCTTATCAGTAGCAGATAACAATATTAATTTCATATGATCTCTTCTTAATTGGTTTTTTTAATTGGTAATGGTCCCTTAGCTGACTCTCCATCGGCGGGGACCATATTTTAAAACTAAAAAACTACTTTATTTGTGGTACTAACGACCGATAAGGGTTTAAAGAATGATGTGTGCTGGGCAGGTCAGTAACGAGCACATTCACCTCCGACAGATCAGCCACTTTAAAGAATTCGACGATCCCGAGTTTTTTTTGTGACCCAAGTACCACCGTTTTTCGGGCGGCGCAGCGCATAGCTTGCTTTGTCTCGCCATCTTCGCGAAGACTTGCCGTAATACCCATAGCGTGGTCGACTCCGCAAGCACCCATCAGATACAGATCTGCAACATATTGGGCTATGTTGTCACAGGTTAACTGCCCCGCATTGACTTCCAGTTCCCTAAAGTAGACGCCGCCTAAAACGATGATCTCAATTTTGGGAAAGCGGGAAAGTATCGGCAGTAAGGCGATGTTGTTGGTGATAACCCGTACGTTAACGTCGACGGGAAAATGGGTTGCGACCGCGCAATTGGTCGTGCCGCCATCCATAAAAATGGTCTGGCCTGATTCTATTAATTGCTGTACTTTAAGGGCAATAACATTTTTTTCCTCATTGAACTCCTGGGCTCGATCCTGAAATGCAAAAGACAATATTGAACGGACAGCCGCTCCTCCCCTGATTTTTGAAAGGATCCCCATTTTGTTTAACTGTGCAATGTCCCGCCGGACGGTATCGGAAGAGACGCCAAGTTTAATGGCAAGATCGTCATACCCTGCTTTGCCATCATTTTCAAGCACTTTAAGGATCAGTTCGTATCGTTCTTCCTTTATCATTCAATCAATTTATTTAACAGCTACCCTCATTTTGCGAATTCCATACGTAATGGTAACAAAAATAAGTAAAACGCCTACAACGCCAAGTGCAACAGGCAATGAAAACCGTTGGGCAATAAAGCCCAGAGATGCAGGCCCTGCTAATTGCCCTCCATAACCGAAGGTAGCAATTACCGATATAGCCATCGCGCTGCTTACGCCCTTTAGATTTCCTGCCTCGCTAAAGAAAACCGGGACAATGTTGGCAGCCCCAAGCCCAATCAGAAAAAATCCAAATAAAGTACCCGGAAGCCAGGGCAGGCTAACAGCGATAAACATGCCTATCGCGGCAATGAACGAACCGAAAATAACAATTCGATCACTCTTTAGCCACGCCACCAGCCTGTCACCAAAAAGACGGGTGGTAGCCATTGCTACTGAAAAGGCAGCATAACCGGAACCGGCAAGTGAGGCATCAACTTTTCTATATTCTTTTAAAAAAAGGGCCGACCAATCCAACATAGCCCCTTCAGCTAAAAAAGCTGTAAAACAAAGAACCCCGAGGAATAATGCAGCAGGGTTTAGCCAGGCATTTGCTTTCCTGCCGATTTTTCCGCTTATAACGGAGGAAAAACGTTTGACTGTCGCAAATTCTATTTCCGGGCTTAAAAGGAAACGATAGCCAATAATTGCAATAAACAATAAACTCAAAGCAATAATCACAGCGGCGTAGAATGGCTGCGCCCCCAACCGGATCAGGAAGCCCAATCCAAAAGCCCCTAACAACCCGCCCACGCTGAAAAGCCCATGTAACGAAGACATGATTGGTTTGCCGTATAACTTTTGTACCTGTACACCATGTGCATTCATTGCCACATCAATCGTTCCAATACCCGCGCCGAAAAAGAATAAGGCAATACCAAGTGTCAAGGGTGTGTCCATGATCAATAATAAAGGTAAACAAAGCGCGATCACGAGGGCGGCGATAAAAATGAGCCATCGGCTGCCGATACGCCCCATAAGGATACCTGTCAAGGGCATCATTGTTACAGAGCCTGCGCCTAAAAGCAACAGCAGCCCGCCAAGTTCAGCATCGTTGAGGTGCAGGCGGCTTTTCGCAAATGGAACCATGACCGCCCAGCTGGATACGCCCAAGCCGCATATTAGGAATATGGCTTGTGTAGCTAATTTTGCTTTGGTTACTGATTTAATATCAGGGGAATCGTTAATCAATGCCATTTTGCAATATTATGCAAATTTGCATAATATTGCAAAAAACTATTTGTCATTTAAAATCATCCTTGAAATATCAAAAGAAAAAGCCTGTGTTTCTTAAACAGGGATCACCGGTGGAAAACGATGTTTTTGGAAAAGTCAGGCGACCCGACACACCGGCCTTTAAGCTGCTTGTGAATCTGGATCCCTGATTAAATTCTTAACTATTGATCTTATCTTTAAGAAAATATATAATTGGCATAAATGCATATTTAACAGGCAATAAAATAACTAAACAGAAAATGCAAACCGAATGGCGGAATTAAATAACCAGTTAAAAAATGTCGCATTATATGAGGATAAGAGTGTCACGAAATATACAACTACAAGATTGATGCGCGCACGAAATTTTTCAATCATACTTATTGCTGTTACCATTTTACTTTTCCAAAATATCTATGCGCAGACCGTTGCTGTAAACTCACTTAATTTGGCCATTGGTCAAAAATCTGAATTTATAGCACAAAAAGAGGCGCGCATTGAAGCCATTAAAAAAATGGTATCGCGGGCCTGGTCCCCTACCAATCAGTATCAGGCTAATAAATTGCTATACGAGGAGTATCAAAAATTCCGGATCGATTCCGCTGTAATTTATGCAACCCGGAACATAAATATAGCACAACAGCTCAATAAAGGCGATCTGCTGATTGAATCCAAGCTGCAGTTAACCAATCTTTATTCGTCTTCAGACCGATACCTTGAAGCCAAAGACCTACTGAATTCCATAAGCCGGGTTACTTTATCCGGACAGAATTTAATTGACTTTTACCAGGCTCAGATACAGCTTTATGAACATTATAATTCCGGTACCTATACCCTGGCCAACCGGAACCGCATAAAATCTTACCGCGATTCCTTATTAGAAATATTGCCACGTTCTTCAACGGCGTATGATATTAATCTTTCACAACAATATATCAACTCCGACAGGTTCCAGGCTGCCGATGATCTATTGAAGCCTATGCTTATTACCAAAGGGAAAAGTTTTGCCGACTATGCGATGGCTACCTACCTTTTAGGATCCAGTTATCAATTGCAGAATAAGCCAGATTCCGCCATAAAGTATTACGCGTTATCAGCAATTGCGGACGTGCAAAATGCTATTAAGGATAACGCCTCCATGCAGGCATTGGCATTGGTTTGCTATCAAACCGGTGACATCAATCATGCTTATATATTTACCCAGTCGGCAATTCAGGATGCGATCTTTAGCAATGTAAAATTTCGCACGGCGTATATGTCCGAACTCTATACCATAATTAACTCCGCTTATCAGAAGAAAGAAGAAAAAGGAAAATCAGAATTGAAATTTTATTTAGCGCTGATTAGCATTCTGTCTGGCTTTCTTGTTATAGCCGTAATTTACTTATATAAGCAAATGAAAAACATATCCAGGATAAAGGAGGAACTGGATGAAACCGGAAAGCAGTTAAGCGCGCTAAATAAAGAAATAAGTGAGAAAAATGCACATCTCAATAATATTAACGGCGAATTGTCGGAAGCTAACAAGGTAAAGGAAACATATATTGCGCAATTTTTCGACCTCTGCTCCACGTACATCAACAAGTTGGAAGACTACCGTAAGCTCTTAAATAAAAAGGCGCAGGATAAACAGTTGGAAGACCTGTTCCGGATGCTGCGTTCTACCCAAATGGTCCACAATGAGGCTGATGAACTCTATAAAATATTTGACAATATTTTTTTAAGCCTATATCCTAATTTTGTTTATGAATTCAATTCTCTGCTGATTCCCGAGGAGAAAATAATAGTAAAAGCCGGCGAATATTTAAACACTGAATTACGGATCTACGCTTTAATCCGGTTGGGCATCACTGATAGCGTTAAAATCGCATCTTTTTTGCGTTATTCTCTAAGTACAATATATAACTATCGCACAGCAGCACGTAATAAAGCGGCGGTATCTCGTGATACGTTTGAGTCGCAAGTGATGAAAATAGGCAGCATCGATTTTCAGCCGTAAAAATACTCCCCCGCACTACTTTTTTTGCATCTAATTCGTTATTAAATGATTAATTATCAGTCGTATAGCTACTAATATTTACTACTATTTTTATAGAGCTATTTAACCTTCCATCCTATCCCGCTAATTTTACACTCGGTTGTCTGACTGCAACTAAACTATATAAACCCAAAACTATACCATGCCGAAAAAATTATTAGCCACGCTCCTGGCGTGCGCCATTGCTGTGGCGTTGCATGCCCAGCAACCCAAAGATGCCAAAATGGATGTGTTCATTACGCAACTGATGAAAAAGATGACCATCGATGAAAAGATCGGTCAACTAAACCTCCAGACGGAAGGCGACATCGTCACCGGTTCGGGTGGCAATAGCCTAAGTACAGAAAGGATAAAAAAGGGCTTGGTTGGCGGGATGTTTAACATTAAAGGTGCTGCAAAAATCAGGGCTATACAGAAGATTGCAGTTGAGCAGAGCCGCCTAAAGATACCGGTGCTATTCGGCATGGATGTGATTCACGGTTACGAGACTGTCTTTCCCATTCCCCTTGGTCTGGCATGCACCTGGGATATGCCAGCAATTGAGCAATCCGCGCGTATTGCGGCAATTGAAGCAAGCGCAGACGGCATTTGCTGGACCTTCAGCCCGATGGTTGATATTACCCGTGACCCACGCTGGGGCCGCGTAGCGGAAGCTGGGGGCGAAGATCCATATCTTGGAGGGCAAATTGCCAAGGCGATGGTTACCGGTTACCAAGGGAGAGATAACTTTTCCTCCAATACAGATATCATGTCATGTGTAAAGCATTTTGCATTATATGGGGCTGTAGAAGCAGGCCGTGATTATAATCCGGCGGACATGAGCACTTTCCGCATGTTCAATGATTACCTGTACCCTTACCAGGCTGCAATAGATGCCGGTGCAGGCAGCGTAATGGCTTCCTTCAATTCGGTAAACGGCACTCCCGCCCATGCTAACCGCTGGCTGCTGACAGACGTACTTAGAAAGCAATGGGACTTCAAGGGGTTTACGGTCGCCGACTACGATGGTGTAGGCGAATTGGTTAGTCATGGAATGGGAAATATTCAACAAGTTTCCGCACGCGCCCTGAAAGCTGGTCTCGATGTGGATATGGTTTCAGAGGGATATTTGTCAACCTTGAAGAAATCTTACCAGGAAGGAAAAGTTACCCTTGCGGAAATTGATGCTGCCTGCCGCAGAATGTTGGAAGCAAAGTACAAGCTGGGCCTTTTCGCTAATCCTTATAAGTATTGTCACGAAAGCCGCGCAAGTAAATCTGTTTACACACCGGAACACTTAGCTATTGCCCGTAAAACTGCGGCAGAAAGTTTTGTACTGCTTAAAAATGCACAGAACCTGCTACCCCTGAAGCCTGGAAAAACGATTGCTGTAATCGGCCCTCTTGCAAACACGCGCTCAAACATGGTTGGCACCTGGAGCGTTGCAGCTGACCTGACCAAACCGGCGACCGTAGTGGAAGGCTTGCAGGCCGCTGCCGGACCGGACACCAAAATTATTTACGCTAAAGGCTCTAATCTATTTGCTGATTCAACCTTGGAAGCCAATGGGACCATGTTCGGACGAAAGCTGAATCGTGACAACCGCAGCGACGCTAACCTGAGAGCCGAAGCTATCCAGGCCGCTGATAAAGCGGATGTGATCGTGGCTGTGATGGGCGAAGCTTCGGAAATGAGCGGTGAATCCAGCAGCCGCACGGATATTTCTATACCCGATGTGCAAGAAGATTTGCTTAAAGAACTGGTAAAAACCGGTAAGCCTGTGGTATTGGTACTATTTACCGGCCGACCGTTAACACTGGTATGGGAAGATAAAAATGTCCCGGCGATATTGAACGTTTGGTTTGGCGGCAGCGAGGCCGCAAATGCTATCGGCGATGTTGTATATGGTAAAGTTAGTCCCAGCGGAAAATTAGTGTCGACCTTCCCACGGAGCGTTGGCCAGATACCGCTGTATTACAATAACTTCAGCACAGGCCGCCCTGCCTCCGATCACGGATTTGAAAAGTTCAGGAGCAATTACATGGACGAAAAAAACGCGCCGCTTTATCCCTTTGGCTATGGTTTAAGCTATACCCATTTTGCCTACGGCGATGTAAAGTTAAGCGCATCGGAGTTCAGTGCTAAAAGCAATGTCACCGCGGCTATCGAAGTAAAAAATGACGGCGAGGATGACGGTGATGAAATTGTCCAGCTATATATCCATCAGCGTGTAGGTTCCGCAGTACGCCCAGTTAAGGAGCTTAAAGGATTCCAGAGGATCCACCTAAAAGCAGGCGAAGTCAAAACCGTACGCTTTACCATCGATAACGACATGCTTAAGTATTACAATGCTGAACTGGCCTATAAGGCCGAACCTGGAGATTTTGATATCATGATCGGCACCAATAGCCGCGATGTAAAATCTGCAAAATTGACGCTTAAATAATTCATGCTATGTTCAAAAAAATAATTGCTTTACTCTTTATTGCTTCAGCTGCTAGTACAATCAGCAAGGCGCAAAATCATGTCCCGGTTTACCTGGATGACAGCCAGCCAATCAATGTGAGGGTCGACGATGCCTTATCACGGATGACTTTACAGGAAAAAATCAATATGATCCACGCACAATCCAAATTCAGCTCGCCAGGTGTTCCACGCCTTGGCATTCCTGAAAACTGGGCCGATGACGGACCTCACGGCATTCGGCCGGACGTATTGTGGGATGAGTGGACACAAGCAGGGCAAACCAATGATTCCTGTATGGCCTTTCCGGCGCTTACCTGCCTGGCCGCGACCTGGAACAGGGACATGTCCCACCTATATGGCAAATCCCTGGGCGAAGAAGCCCGCTACCGCAATAAAAATATACTGCTCGGGCCGGGTGTCAATATTTACCGCTCCCCATTGAACGGCCGAAACTTCGAATATTTTGGCGAAGACCCGTTTCTTACTTCCAAAATGGTTGTCCCTTACATCAAGGGAGTTCAGGAAAATGGTGTCGCAGCATGTGTGAAACATTTTGCGCTGAACAATTCGGAAAGTAACCGCAATACGGTTAATGTAAATGTTGATGACCGAACTCTTTACGAAATTTACTTACCTGCATTCAAGGCAGCAGTCCAGGAAGGAGGAGTATGGGCAATAATGGGCTCTTATAATAGGTACAAAGGAGAATATTGCTGTCAGAATGAATATCTTCTTAATGATATTTTACGCAAAGAATGGGGATTTCAAGGTGTCGTCGTATCCGACTGGGGCGGTACCCATGATACCAGGCAGGCCATATTTAACGGGCTGGATATGGAATTTGGCAGCTGGACAAATGGCTTGAACTTTGGGAAAAGCAATGCCTACGACAACTATTATCTGGCTGCGCCTTACCTGAAAATGATTCAATCGGGTGAGGTAGGCACCAAAGAACTGGATGATAAGGTCCGCCACATCCTCCGTTTGTGTTTCCTGACAACCATGAATAAGAACCGACCCATAGGTTCACTGGGGTCGGAGGAGCATTCACTGGCAGCACGTAAGATTGCCGAAGAAGGGATCGTACTGTTAAAGAACGATAAGCATTTACTGCCGATCGACATGCATAAGGTAAAACGGATCGCGGTTATCGGTGAAAATGCGATCAAATGGATGACGGTTGGCGGCGGCAGCTCGTCCCTGAAAGCAAAGTACGAGATCTCGCCGATTGAAGGGCTCAAAAAAAGAATCGGCAATCAGGCTGAAATTATTTACGCACGCGGCTATGTTGGCGATACAACCGGAAACTATAACGGAGTGGTTACGGGGCAGCACCTCGCTGATAACAGGACGCCGGCCCAGCTCATCGATGAAGCGGTGCGTGTAGCCAAAAGTGCGGACGTGGTGATCTTTGTAGGCGGCCTGAACAAGAGTCCTCATCAGGACGATGAGGGCTTCGACAGACTCGGTTTAAACCTTCCTTATGGACAGGACGATGTAATTGCGGCGATTGCCAGGGTTAACAAAAACGTGGTCGTTGTAAATATTTCCGGTAACGCCGTTGCCATGCCATGGGTTAATCAGGTACCCGCTATCGTTCAGGGATGGTTCCTGGGATCAGAGTCGGGCAATGCGCTTGCAGCAATCCTGATGGGTGACGTTAATCCTTCAGGAAAGCTCCCTTTTACTTTTCCGGTAAAACTTAACGATAATGGTGCGCAGGCTTTAGACGCCTTTCCGGGGACAGATCAGGTCACTTATAAAGAAGGCATTTTTGTAGGCTATCGCTGGGCGGAAGAAAAACATATCAAGCCGCTGTTCGCCTTTGGTCATGGGCTTAGCTATACTACCTTTGAATATGGAAAAGTGACAAGTAACAAAAAAAGCATGTCACCGTCGGACCAAATCACCTTTTCAGTCAAAGTAAAAAATACAGGAACACGGGCCGGGGAAGAAGTCGTTCAGCTGTATATCAGCGACCTCAAAAGTTCCGTTCCAAGGCCTGTTAAAGAATTAAAGGGATTTGAAAAAATCGCGCTTCAGCCAAACGAGGAAAAGACAGTTACTTTCACAATTGACAAATCAGCATTAAGCTATTTCGATGCTGCTAAACATGATTGGGTTGCCGAACCGGGCGACTTCACAGCGCTTATCGGAGCCGCATCGGATGATATCAGGACAAAAATCTTATTCACCCTAAATTAAATTTTTAATAAAAATAAAATGCTGGACGCAAATTCTATAAAATCCAAACCGCATTACCCGATATTGGATGGGCTCCGCGGGGTTGCCGCTATGATCGTTGTACTATTCCATCTTTGTGAAGCAAATTCCACCGGCCCATATGACCAGCTGATTAATCACGGTTATCTGGCAGTCGATTTCTTCTTTGTTCTGTCGGGGTTTGTGATAGGTTACGCTTACGATGACCGATGGGGCAAGCTTACCATAGGAGGATTTTTTAAACGCCGCCTGGAGCGGTTGCAGCCAATGGTTGTAATGGGAATGCTTATCGGCGCAGCTTGCTTTTATTTTGGCGACTCCCATATGTGGCCGCTGATCCATACTGTGCCGGTTTGGAAGATGCTGCTGATTATGCTGATTGGGTTTACGTTAATTCCCATACCCGTTTCCTGGGATATCCGCGGCTGGCAGGAAATGCATCCGCTCAACGGACCTGGCTGGTCGTTATTTTTTGAATATGTGGCCAATATCCTGTACGCCATCGGTTTGCGTAAGCTTTCCAAAACAGCGTTAACAGTGTTCGTACTGATTGCAGCCGCAGTACTAATCCAATACTCCGTTACCTGTAAGGCAGGCGACCTGACCGGCGGCTGGTCTCTGAATGAGGAACAGCTGCGAATCGGGTTTACCCGATTGGTTTACCCCTTTTTCGCCGGACTGCTGCTTTCAAGAATTGTAAAGCCGGGCCACATTAACAATGCTTTTCTGCTATGCAGCATATTGCTTTTGGTTGTCTTTTGTGTCCCGAGGATTGGTGATCCACAGCACGCCTGGCTAAACGGTCTATTTGAATCGCTAAGCATCATTTTTGTGTTTCCATTCATTGTCTATCTCGGCGCCAGCGGCATCATTAAGGGTGTTAAGGAAAACAAAATTTGCAGGTTCCTTGGGGATATATCCTACCCAATTTATATCACTCATTATGCATTTATTTATATCTATACCGGTTGGGTAAGTGACAATAAACAAGCGCCGCTGGAACTAAAGCTGATCTATGGCACTTTAACTTTCGTGATATCGATCATATTCGCCTACCTAAGCTTAAAATATTATGATGAACCTGTCAGGGCGTGGCTAAAGAAAAAATGGAAGTAGAAGTAGGATTGAGTTGCTAAAGCTACGGGCATTGCGTCCCTATCGCGTACTTGCACTACCAGGCCGCCGTTAATTTAAATGTGTTAACTACCGAATTATAATAAAGGGCCGGCATCAATCCGGCCCTTTATTGATGCCACTGAGATTTATTCAACCATATTTAGCCTGCCTATATTAACCTTAATTTTATTACGCGTTTGATTTTTTTTCCTGTCCACTACCTTCGCATAAACTTGGGTAGTTTTAATATGTTTGTGACCAAGCATCTTAGAAACGGCGTAAACGTCTGTTCCAAATTCAAGTTGTAAAGTTGCGTAAGTATGCCTGAAACAATGGAATGTAATATTTTTATTAATACCAGCCTTTGCAAGCCACCTTACCATGAAAATCCCGCATCTTTTAAAACGGAACTTCCACTCCTGGACCGTTCCGTTTCTCATCATTACTAACTAATCTAACTTTATAAAGAACGTTTGAGTATTCTGAATTGTTAATCGCATTTTTAACTAAACCGGAATGTTGCTTTTAATGGAATATCACGAGATGATTTGCCAATATGTACCTCAAATTCTCCTGGCTCAACAATCCAGCTTTTTGTTTTTATATCATAAAATGCCAGGGCAGATTCATCAATATTAAAAGTGACCTGTTTTGTTTCTCCGGCCTTGATCCAGACTTTTTCAAATCCTTTTAATTCTTTTAGGGGCCGTAATACAGATGACTTCAAGTCGCTGATGTAAAGTTGTGCCGTTTCAAAGCCATCTCGTTTACCTGTATTTGTAAGGGTAAAATTTACTTGTAAAGATTGGCCTTTTGTTACCCTGCCTACATTTAAAGTAATGTCATCGTACTTAAATTGTGTATAGCTTAATCCATGCCCGAATGGAAATAAAGGCTCTAATTTGTTTTTATCAAAGTGGCGGTAACCAACTAAAATTCCCTCGCGATAATATACTTTGCCCGATGCCCTGTCTTCGTCATAGTTGCCGTATGCCGATGAATCCTCCCAGCGCTTTTCAATAGAAATAGGCAACTTTCCAGATGGATTCACATCACCGAATAATATTTCACCTATTACCGTCCCTCCTTCCATACCCGGATACCAGGTATGCAAAATGGAAGGCACCTTATTAACCCAATTGCTCATGTTTACACCGCCACCGGCAAGCATGGTAACTACAACATTTTTATTAACCTGTGTAATAGCATTTATTAACTGGTCCTGCCCGTAAGGGAGGTTAAATCCGCGGTCTGTTCCTTCCAGTTCTATTTCAGAATCGAGCCCACCGCAAAAAACAACCGCATCAGCCATTTTTGCGATTTTTATGGCTTCTGATTCATTCCAGTTGGGTGTGTAAGCGTAGCCAAACCTGATCTCAGAAGGGTTGCATTTTTGGATGAATTCCAGCCGTATCCCGATCTTTTTACCTTTCTCAAAATTTATCGTTTTATAATCATTAGCTAAGGATTGCGATTTGGAACGGTCTATTACCAATTGATCATTTAAAAACAACCTGTATGCGCCCTGGCTGTTTACAAACACATTAGCTTCTGCCGATTTTTCAGGTACTATGTAACCGCTCCAGGCAATGGAATAATCTTTATTGCCCAGGCCTTTTATATGGTGACTATCATCCCAAAAACTAAAATTGATATGCTCATCATTTCTTGTTAAAACAGGTTCACCTTTAAAGCCATTGTTATTAAAATATTCCCCTTTAAGTCCTTTTTGTCCGTCCGGGGTTTCAAAAACTGAAGTTTGGTACACCTTGCTTTCATAACGGTTTGAGATTCCCTCATCATAAAATATCTTAACATCCTTGCCCGCAACAGCAGAGATGCCCTGCAAAACCGACTCTATTACCCAAGGATTAACCTTTGAACTTCCACCACCGCCAAAAGCAAATGCCCCGGAATGGAAAAACCTGTCGCTTGCTAATATTGGCTGCGCGTTGGGTCCAATAATGGCGATTGATTTGATAGTAGACCGGTTAAATGGAAGAAGTTCATTATCATTTTTTAACAATATACAGCCTTCACGTGCTATATCTTTTGCAGTTTCATTAGCAAACGTATTATAGAGGGGTATATTAGTTAATTGCTGTGGCCGGTCGAAAAAACCAAGCTCAATGCATGGCCTGTAAATACGTTTTACTTTATCATTAATGGTATCGATGGAAATTGAACCTGCTTTAATAGCCGGCAGCATTTTTTCCTTAATAAAATAATCATTACTACCCATCTCCAGGTCTAACCCGGCATTGGCTGCTTCAATTGTGGAATAGGTACATCCCCAGTCTGACATTACCAGGCCTTTGAACCCCCACTGTTTTTTTAATACATCATTGATCAACCATTTATTTTGGGTGTTCCACACACCGTTTACTGGGTTATAGGCGGCCATACACGCCCACACACCACCCTTTTTTACGGCAGCTTTAAATGCGGGCAGGTATATTTCCATCAATGTTCGTTCATCAACTTCGGAGCTTACAGTATACCGGTCGAACTCCTGGTTGTTAGCGGCATAGTGTTTTACGGTAGCGATTACACCTTCCCCCTGCACAGCTTTTATAAATGGGACAACCATTTCTGATGACAAGAAAGGATCCTCACCAAAGTATTCGAAATTACGGCCGCTTTTTGATGCCCGGTAAATATTTACACCCGGGGCCAACATAAAATGAATGCCGCGCGAACGCCACTCCTGTCCGTAGGCCTTGCCAGCTTTAGCTATCAGATCCTTGTTCCAACTGGCACTTGAAGCAATAGTTGCCGGGAAAGCAGTGGCTCGCCCATTAATGCCCCATGAGGCAATACCAAGTGGCCCGTCGGACATGGTTAGCTCCGGGATGTTGAGCCTCGGCAAAGGGCGTATGTAAAAATCATTATAGCCCGATAGCATATCAATTTTCTCTTCCAGCGTCATTGATGCAACAAGGCTATTCAAACGCTCTTCCGTTATGCTGTTAACATTTATTTTCCAAGCGGCATTTGATATGATTGGCCTTAGTGCCAAACCCGCGGTAACTACACCAATCTGGCCTATGAACTTTTTTCTGCTAATCATTTATCGAATTGTTTAGCTATTCCAGTTATAAAAAGTAGTTTCATAATGGCTGCTGCCATCTTCATACAGATCGAGTATGGAGTATGCGGGTGCAAACTCATCCAATGATCCTTTCCACCAGTTACCGCATACCGCGCCGCCGCAATGGTATTTTACACCCAGGTAATCAACCATATCCAGGTAATGTATGTGGCCGCTCAGCGCTACTTTAACATTTTTATGTTTATAAAACAGGTCCTTGATCTTTTTTAGGTCGGCATGTTGGTCGTAACCCGGGTAACGTACCTTATTTATCGGATCACGGTTAACGTAATACATAATTGGCGCTACACCAACAATGGGAATATGTGAAAATATCAACACCGGCATGGATGGATCTGTTTTGTCAAGTTCATTCCCCAGCCAGGCCAATTGCTCTTCGCCCAGTTCGTATCCAAGGCCATCCTTATTATCGTTTATACTGTCTAAAGCGATAAACTTCCATCCGTTTTGTTTAAAAGAATAGTAAGCCGAAGGCATATTTAATTCTTTTATCACCATTTTTTTGCCATATAAGGGGTCACTTTTATCCGCAGCCGATTCTGGTTGCGGAACGTTCCAAACATCATGATTGCCGATACAGGCTTTCATGGGCACATGGTTTATGGCTGCAACTTCGTTCCAGGCATTCCATAATGATACCACATGATCTTTGGTTTCGTCATTCATATTCATCACCGAGTCGCCTGAGTTTATGATCAATTCGGGCTTATCGGGCATGGTATTAATAGCATGCAGCACCCGCCTGAATGCCTCTTTAGGCATCGCAGTGTCTAGCAAGTGAATATCGGTTATATGAGCTACCCTTATTGACCTTTTGATATTTTTACTTGCCTTTTCTTTGGCAAAAGCATCTAATTCCTTTGTAGCCAATATGCCGCCGAGGGTTAAAACTGAAGCATTTTTAATAAAAGAGCGTCTGTTATTCATTATTTAATAATTTTATAAAACATTCATTACTGCAGTATATACCTGCTGTTGTTTTCCTATTTCAAATCGTTTTCCAGTACCTTATTCTTATCATCAATAGAGTTCGCGTTTTTGTCTTTGTACAAAACATCCTCCCAGGCACCGTACATGGTATTTGGCAGCACAATAAATCTGTCACCAAATAAATTGGCCGTTTGCTGTGTATGTACAGTTCGTACGCTATCGGTTAAATGATCAAAAAACTTATCAAAATCGCCCAGGCTATCGCCAAGCAGCAGTGCTATTTGATATTTATTTTCTACCAGCATGCGGCGCTGCTCTTTGCTATCGTCCATACCCATTAAAAACAGATGCGCGCTGTCAGCCTGGGGTAAGGCCCATTTGTTCAGGTTTTTTAATGTTGGTGACCGCTCCTGTTCAAAGCGATTGGTGATATAAAAAATAGTTATCCCTTTACTTGCCGCGTATTTCAAAAACCGTACAGAGCCGGGTACCGTATCACATTTCACCAAAGCCGTCCATTTTACCCATGATGAATCACTGTATACTTCCCCTTGTTTTGCCAATGCAACAAAATAGGGGCTGTTGTCCAACACTGTTTCATCAATATCAGTAATGATAGCCAATGGTTTATTAGATTTTAGTTTTAATTGCTGATCCAGCCTAAGCTGTGCTAAATTATAAGCCTGAAAGGCAAGTGCCTTATATTCGGCGGCACGTTGCTGGTATAAAGCGCCCCATGCCTGACCGTTTGGCTGCAAGTCAAGGCTGCTTTTATTCACTGCCGGTTGATTACATCCGCTACAATAAAGCAGGAACGCTATCATAAAAAAGGTATTTGAAAAGTATCTCATCTGTTTTGTTATATTCTTTTAAAACGTTTTCAATTCCTGTACTGAGAAGCCTCCATCCATCGCTCTTTTAATACCGATGTTTGTCATTTTCTCCTGTGCATCAGGCAATTTTTGAGGCGGGATGTATAAGCGTAATTTGTTAACTGTTATTTTCGGAAATCTGATCGTTTCAGTTCCGCCTTTACCGTTTTGCTCATTGTGCAGTCTTATATAATTCCCGTTTTGATCAGCATACTGCAATTCGTATTGCTGCGGAAAACCGCTCCCCCAATGTATTTCGGCCCGGCTGATGGCTACCGGGGCAGCATAGTTTATTTCCAACCATTGCGCTTCATTTTTACCCGGTTTTGAGGTCCATTTGCTATGTTCATTACCATCTACAGCAAATTGTGACAGGTAGCGAATTTCTGCATCACGATTACTGGATGATGCTGTTGCCGTTTGCCAAAGCGCTGAGCCATAGCTATCAGCTTTGCGTAGTATCACATCACGACTGCTGGTAACTTTTGTTTTATCGAAACAAGTAGCTACTAACCTGTAATTACCTTCAGTTACAGGCATTGGTACATCAAACGAAATATCCTTGCGGTCAAAACTATCTACACTGATCTGCCTTTCTGCGTTCCATACTTTTTTATCCCCTTTCAATAGGGCCACGCTTATCTTGCCCTGCCAGTTTTTCTCTGAATCATTTAAAACTACAATTGGGACAGCTTGCGATTTACCTGCTACCAGATCTTTCCGGTAAAAATCTACAACTGCTATAACCGGCGAACAAGCTTCCTTAACTGCTGCCGCGAAGTATGGGTCCCAGGTCAGTTTTTTTAGGTCCAACCAATGATCGCTGGTGGTGTTGTGTGGTCCCTGCGGGCGGGAATAGCATAGCGATGAAAATTCCATAATGGCCGCTGCTCGCCTTTTGGCCGTACGCCAGAACTCATAATCTATCGCCATTATTTTTGCATAGAACCCCCTGCGTTGTGCTTCGGTTGAACCGGGAAGAAATTGGGCGTATTGGTCTTTAGAACCCTCGGTAGGTTGCCCATTCCGGTCCAACCAAAGCCATTCAAATTCATTAATGATCTGCGCGTTACGGTATGGATGATTATCATTTTCTTCCCAGCCGATCAAAAATTTATCACGGGTAACGGTTTGCAGATAAGCCAGGTCGCAATCCGGTGAAAAAAACAGATAAGGGTGCGATTCCTGCGCATCAGTGATGCGTCTGCTATGCTCCCAGCCATTTTCCCAAGGGCGGTTCGAGAGGTCCAGATGCCGCACTGCTTCCATAGCTGGCGTAGTTTGATCGTTAAAGGTTTCATTCTGCGCGTCCCAGATCACCACAGAAGGGTGATTCCAATCTTCCTGCATCCATGCGGCATACTCTTTGGCTAATTGTTTTCTGTCAACAAAATCAGCTTCGGGGCCAAATACACTGTGGGGCTGCAACCAAACCGCATATTCGTTTTGTATCAGGATACCTTCCTCATCAGCAATATCAAACCAGAATTGCGGCGGAGGCCCAATAGTGAAACGCAGGCAGTTCCAGTTTAACGCTTTAAATTTTTTAAACATGGTGCGTACCCAAACTGTATCCCAGGCCAGGTTCCCGTGCAATGAATCTTCCAGAAAGCGGTAGAAACAAACATTGGTACCCAGCATAGGCAATGTGCTGTTATTGAGTTTTGCTAAATGACTTAAAGTATCGAAATGAAACTCACGCATACCGAACGTGGTGGTAAATTTGTCGCTTTGGGTGGTAATCTCCGCCTCATATAAAAAAGGAGATTTATCACTCCATAGCTTTACATTAGGTATAGTTATTTTGGGGTTGATCGTTTTTTCTTCGTAGCCTTCAAAAAAAACTGGCGCTATGGTTTGCTCTGTAACAATTTTGCCTGATGCTTTTTCTTTGATGATGAATTTAACCGGCGATGATGTTTGCTTGCCATTATCATTCACCAGTAAAACCTGGAAACCGGCAGAACCATCGTTTATGTTTGGTACCACCTGCACACTTTGAATAACCGGTGTACCTGAACAAAGCAGGCTCACATCATCAAAAATACCGGGTTGGTATTTTACACGTTCCAGGTCGCGGCCACTGATGACCTGTAACGGTACATCACTGCGGTTAGCTAAAACACGGATCATGATCTCATTGTCTGATCCATCAGTTTTCAGTGCTTCGCGGATATTAACTTCCAACGGTACAAAGTTCTCCATCCTGTCGGCTACAACCATTCCGTTGATCAATACCCTTGCACCGTACATGGCCTTGTTTATTTTTAAGCGTACTATTTGCGGAAGTTTGCCTGCCGGCATTTTAAAAGTACGTTTATACCAAAATGCTTCGCGTTGTTTGCTGCGGATGCCAACCTCGGTAAAAGCTGGTGTAGCAAGATCAACCAAACCCGGCACAGGAATGGTGGCACCGAAATTATCGGGCGCCGTTAAAGCGGAGCCCTGTGCTATTTGCCACGTACCATTAAGGCTAATGTGTTGCTGTGCAGCAACAGTGATTGCAAAAAGCATTAATACTACTAGTGCCTTTGTGGCCTTTATTCTCATAATTTGTAAGTTATAACGATGTAAATAGCTGCCTTTATTACCTACAATAAAGGCAGTTTATTATATTAGAAACCTGGGTTTTGTTTTAAATTTTTATCCAGGTTTATTTCATTTTGTGGTACTGGCCACAGGTAGTTTTTATCGGCGAAGATCCTGTTTTCCACCTTCAGGCTATCGCCGGTTATGGTATAAGCGCCTGTATTAGGGTTAACTGTACCCATGCGTGCGCCATAGGTTTGCCCGTTCAATGTTTGCGGGCCTATTTTCCAGCGCTGTATGTCGTAATAGCGTAATCCTTCCATGGCTAACTCAACCCTGCGCTCGCGCCTTACCAAACTGCGGAGCGAAGTCTGACTGCTGTAAATGCTTTGATCAACATTAGGCATGCCCACCCGGTTACGTATTAAGTTAAGAGCTGTATAAACTGTACCATCTATCTGGTTGCTTTCAACCTTTGCTTCAGCATAAGAAAGCAGCACCTCGGCATACCGGAAAATGATCATATTTAAACCAGTTTGGTATAAACCATAAGTATTGTAATCCGCCAAGTTTGAGGTGAATTTTTTTACGATATATCCACTTGCCGATCTGTTACTTAGCGGCGGCAGATAATAATCCTGTGAGGTTTGATCCAATGGGTCATAAAAACTCTTTGTTCCATCGGCATAGGTAAAGGCTTCGCCCGGGTATAGTATGGTCATTGCTAAACGCGGATCACGGTTAGTATACGGATGCAATGGGTCATAACCGGAAGCCGGATCAGTAATTACTTTACCATTAGTCATTTCATACGCATCAACCAGACTCTGTAACGGGCAAATAGAGGCCTGCCCGCCCATTGAATTTGACGGCATCACCGCGAGAACACCGTTTGTATTTGATGACGAACTTGCGCTGTACTGTATGGCAGAAATGATTTCCGGGTTGTTGTACTGGTTAGTAGTTTTGAACAGATCAGTGTAATCCGGGTCAAGAGAATATCCCATACTCATCAAACTCTGGCAATCTGCGATACAATCTTTGTAATCCTGATTGTACAGTTCCACACGCATTTTAAGCGCTGTGGCTGCTCCAATGGTTATGTGTCCTTCATCGGGAGTGCCTTTGTATTTTGATTCTGGTGAAAGATCCGGTATCGCAGCTTTAAGTTCATTCAAAATAAATTGGATCACCTCGGCTTTGGGCGTTCTTACGCTTTCATCGGCTTGTTCGGGTGTGAGCTGTGTGGTTACCAGCGGTACATCACCATATAACTGGGTCATTATAAAGTATTGATACGCCCTGATAAATTTTACCTGCGCTACCATATTATGTAATGTGGCCGTATCTTTTTCCAGGTTACCAATATTAGTCAAAAAGAAATTGCACTTATTAATGGTGGTGTAGTTCCAGTTATTTATGAAATAATTGGATGATGGGGTGATGGTACCATTACCGTAGCCCTGTATTCTTTCCCAATAATACGCACTGTAAGCGTTATCGCTCATACAATCCCAATACACTACTGCCGATCCGCTGGACCATGCAGGAGCGCACCACTCGAAATTGGGGTCAGACTGGCCTGCATAAACGCCGGCAAGTAGCGCGTTCGGATCGCCGCTGGAAGCACTATAGGAATCCAATGGCTGCCTGTCTAAAAATGCCTTTTTGCAGGCAGTAAGCGTGCAGAGAGCGCAAACTATATATATGATTAAAATTTTTTTCATGATTTTTTAATAATTGTAGCTATTAAAATGTTGCATTTAAACCTATCGAGTTCACCTTTACCTGCGGGTAAGTGGAACCATTTTCACCCATCGGTATTTCGGGATCTACCCATTTATAAAACTGAGTGAAGGTGAGCAGATTTTGACCGCTGTAATAAACTCTCAGTTTTTTAATATGAATAGTGTTGGCCCATTGCTGAGGTAAAGTGTAACCTACCTGCAGATTTTTCAACCTAACGTAACTGGCATTTCTTATCCAAAATGATGAAGGGTTTGATGCCGGATTGTTTTCTGAATAATCGATCAAAACTCTTGGATAAGCTGCTGAGGTATTAGTTGGTGTCCAGCTATCCAGCAATGCAGCTGTAGGCTTGCCATTGCTGGTGCTTATCTGTCCTAAAATATTGTCCCCGAGTGTATTTTTCACACCTGCCGCGCCCTGGAAGAATGCGGTCAGATCAAAATTCTTATATGCTGCATTTAGGTTTAAGCCAAACGTCACCTTCGGAAAATTGTTACCCAGGTATACCCGGTCATTTGCATCAATTTTACCATCACCATTTACATCTTTATAAATAAGATCGCCTGGCGCTGTGTGCGGCGATATACCACTCTGTGATGGCGAGCTGTTCACCTGTGCCTGGGTTTGGAAAATACCTAATGTTTGATAACCATAAAATGAGTTGATAGGTAAGCCTACTTCAGTTATGGTACCCGATCCAATCTCAGGGGCTCCACCACCTAGGCTAGTTACTTTATTTTGAACAAAAGAAGTATTTGCAGCAATATTATAAACAAAACTACCTGCATTGCCATGATAAGTTAATGCAAATTCCCATCCTTTATTTTGTACGCCGGCGTTATTTACATAAGGCTCATTAGCTTCGTTGCCATATGTTGCTGCAACCGGAACCTGTGTAATAAGACCTGTAGTTTGTTTAACAAAATAATCAGCTGTAAAACTTAATTTATCTTTTAAAAGGTTGGCATCCAAACCAATATCGGTAGTAGTAGTAGTTTCCCATACCAGTTCAGGATTGGCGGGATACACTGCCGCTTGTCCAGGTACCGGTGTTCCCCCAAAAGCATAAGATTGGCCACCTGTTGATAGCGTGGAAATAGCCGGATAATTTGAACCTATACTTTGATTACCTAACCTTCCCCATGACCCTCTCAGCTTTAAATTGGAAACAACAGATTTTAGCGGCGCGAAAAAATCCTCCTCTGAAACCCGCCAGCCCGCAGATGCACCCGGGAAAACTCCCCATTGATGTGCAGACGCAAAACGTGAGGAGCCATCATCGCGGATATCGCCCTCAAATAAATATTTCCCCTTGTAATCATAGTTTACCCTGCCAAAAATAGAGCGAAACGCCAATTGATTAGCATTTGAACTGGCATGCGTTTGTGATTGCGGCAACAGGTCAAGCGCGCTCAGATCATTATTAATAAAATTTTGTCCATAACCATCCAAAGCATAGTAGCCTATATATTCCTGCGAATAGCCTACCAGCGCATGAATGTTATGATCGCCTATTTTTATGCCATAGTTTAACAGCACTTGCGGGGTTACATCAGTAGTGTTGGTGTAATAATCACTCGCACTGCTTGTAGTAGGTGAGCCGCTTACTGATCCATCCAGGTTATAATAAGTAAGTGACGACTGAAATACATTACCCTGATACATATTTAGTTTATAAGCCAGTGAGGGGCTTAGGTGTAATCCTTTTACTATTTCCCAGTCGAGCCCGGCAATGCCGCTCAGGGTGTAATAGTCATCATTTTCATATGAGGGCGAATTCAGCCAGGCTATAGGACTGCCATCCAGATCTTTAACATATTCTCCCTGGGCATTTTTAAGTGGTAATATCGGTGAGATCCTGTTGATCTCAGATATCATCTGCCCAAAGCTGCCATAAGGATTCTGTGGTTCTGTAACCGGTTGATAAGTATACGACAAATCAGCATTCGCGCTTAATTTGTCGTTTATTTTAGTAGTAATGTTTAAACGTGTAGTATAGCGCTGGGTATTGGTTTTTTGAATGATACCATCCTGATCGAAATAACCGAGCGAAAACGCGTACTGTGTTTTATCGGTACCGCCATTAACACCCAGGTAATGATTTTGCTGGAATCCGCTCCCCTGGTAAAGCAGGCCAAGCCAGTCGGTATTAGGGTAGTTGATTGGGTCAGACCCGTTCTTGAATTTCTCTATATCCTCAGCAGTGTAAGTAGGTGCTTCGCCCTCGTTAACCTGCGCCTGGTTGAATAGCGTTGCTGCCTGCCATGATGGAAGAAAGTCGGGCAAGGCCGTTGCCTTTTGCTTACCGAAATAGTCGCTGTAAGTAACCTGGGATGTTCCTTTTTTACCTTTTTTAGTGGTTACAATAATCACACCATTAGCTGCGCGATTACCATAGATTGAGGCTGAAGCGGCGTCCTTTAACACCGAGATATTATCGATATCCTCAGGATTTATAGAGCCCAGATCTCCTGTAGTAGCATTTATACCATCAATAACAACCAATGGCGAAGCCCCTCCATTTAACGTGCCGGTACCTCGTATGGTTATTGAACCCTGATCGCCGCCGGGTTGACCTGATACCGGCTGAACGGTAACACCGGCCATAGTCCCCTCAAGCGCGTTGGCAACTCCTGTAACAGGACGGTTCTCTAACTGCGCGGCGCTAACAGTTGAAACTGAACCTGTAAGGTCTATCTTCTTTTGTGTACCGTAGCCCACCACTACCAGCTCACTTAAAGCCTTTGCAGAGGGTTTCATTGTTACGTTAACAACACGCCTATTATCAACACTAACATCCTGGTTTTCATAACCGATGAATGAAAAAGTAAGAACGGCGTCTTTATTAGCTACAGCGATGCTGAAATTACCTTTGTCATCTGTTACTGTACCCGTCGGCGTACCTTTAATGATCACCGTTACACCCGGCAACGGTTTATTTTGTTCATCTAAAACTGTCCCTGTAACAGTAGTGGCAATGGATAACGCAGACTTGAGCTTATCCAGCAACGTTGGCTCTATTTTAGATAGCACGATGGTTTTATTGGCTATCTTGTAGCTTAGCGGTAATGTTTTAAAACACTGGTCCAGTATCTCAACAATGCTGGCATCCTTTAATTGAATGGTGACGGTTTCCTGCGTCAGATCTTTGTTATCATAAAAGAACACATAGCCGCTCTGCTGTTCAATGGAAGAAATGACCTTTGCTAAAGGGGCATTTTTTTCATTCAATGAGATCTTTTGCGCAAATGTTGCTGCACTGGCTTGTACCAGGCCAATCACAATAATAAGTGCTGTTACGTTTACCCGAAGTGCTGTTACGTTTACCCGCATAAGTATTTTTTTAAACAGTACCGGATGTCTGCGGATAGCTTCCGTTATAGAAATCGGTGCCTGTTGGGGATTAAGCAATACGTATTGCATCGCTTTAAAAAAAGCAGTAAAATTCATTACATTTGTATGGTTTGAGTTAAGATTCTGTCAATTGTCCAAATTGTTTACCCGGTTATCCGGGAAGGTTTGCTCAAACTAATACCGGGATGTGCTTCGACTCACTGCCCGGTTTTTTGTTTGGTGACCTTTGATTGTTAGTTTCTGCCAGCCATATTTTTTTAGTTTAGTTTAAATAATTGGGTTAATTGCTCGTTATAATTAAGGTGTTACAATAATTTTCTTCCCTTCAATCCTGAAATGTATTTTGGTGAAGCTAAGCAGGTCTAATACCTGTGAAGCATTCAGGTCCCTTTGCATCTTACCCGAAAATTCACGCTGAGAAATGGTTCCTTCATATTGTATATCTACATCATACCACCGGGCAAACTGTCGCATTACCTCTTGTATGTTGGCGTTATTATACTGAAATAAACCGTTTTTCCAAGCTACAGCACTTTGCGTATCTATATTTTTCACAACGGTGATAGTATTGCTGCTGGTTGTTACCTGTGATTGCTGACCCGGCATCAATATCACCGATTCTGCTGCTTTTGAAACTTTTACACTACCTTCCAGCAATGTAGTTTTTATCATCCCCTCATCTTCGTAGGCATTGATATTAAATTCAGTACCAATATCCCTGATGGTTTGGCCGTTGACCAGTACCTGGAAAGGTTGATGTTCGTTATGTGCCACCTTAAAGTATGCCTGACCTGTTACAGTAACCGTTCTTTCCTTACCGATGAATGATACAGGGTAAGTAATAGATGACGCAGCATCAAGTGTTACTTGTGTACCGTCAGCCAAAATCAATGGAAATTGTTCGCCTTTTTTAGTAGTTAGTGTATTATAAGCTATTGTACCGTTTGCTGTACGCCCATTGGAAACAGGAATATAAGTAACCGTTCCGCCGGCACTCATTTTTATGGTTACGTTGCCCTGTTGCGAAAGCTTGCCGGTAAGGCTTTTGGTTAAAACGATCTTTTGCCCGTTAGCTAATGTTAAAGTAGCTCTGTTTTCGCCAGGCTTCAGATCGTTTAAGTTTTGAGTAAATTGTTGTGTGGGTGTTGATTTATGTAATAAAAGGTAAACCCCGGCAGAAAGAAATATTAAAATGGATGCTGCCGCCATGTATCTGTAAAGCCGGCGAATGTTGCTATTTTTTTTTCTATCGGTTACTTTGGTAATAAGGGATGAATATATTTCGAACTTTATGGTTTCTTCGTCACCCATTAATTCGCTATCCCACTCGGCATACCGGGTAGCTAATAATTGATAAGCTTTACTAAAAGCCTCCCTTTCAGCTGCAGTAGCTGTTCCATCCTGGCATTTGGCTGCCAGTTTTTTAAATTCTTCATTAGTCATGGGTTGGTCCATACCTATACGTCTGTATAGCCAAGGCTAACCCCTAAAACAATTTAAAATATTTTATTTGATCAGGTAAAGGATTAAAATCAGCCCGGATAATAGCTCACTCATGTTTATTTTTAGCTGCCTGAGGGCAATGGTCATTTGTGCTTCAACTGTTTTTATACTAATACCCATCCGTTCGGCAATTTCCCTGTTACTCAGATATTCTTTGCGGCTAAGCATAAATACTTCCTTACAACGTTGCGGAAGTGAGGCTATGCCATTATCAAGCATCTCGTTAATATCACGTTCATGTAAACGGTCCTTTAATTCATCAATTCCTCCCAGTTGTTCTAATTCACCGGTATCAATAAAAACTTTACGCTGTCCAGCCGATTTGATAAATGACAGAACCTTGTAACGTACCGCGGTAAATAAATATGATTTAAGCGAATGAATAATTACTTCGCCCCTTTTGAGCCATAACTGTAATAAAACATCCTGCACAATATCCTCACACGGGCCCGCATCCCTGATTATGCTAAAAGCGGAAAGGTATAGCCGTTTCCAGTATTTGTCATAAATATACTTAAGGCCAAGCTCGTCATTAGCTTTTAGCATCAAAAGTAATTCATGATCTTCGTATGGCTGATGCGCTGGCATTGGTTTAAACTAAACTGATAATGAAATAGTTCTCAGGAATTTATCAGTAAAAATATGATGCGAATGAATATTTATTTCAAAAAGAAACAGCGCAAACGTTTGTTTTATATAATAAGGCAGGTTTTTAACCGGTATTTTGAATTTTGTGGGAGGGTCATATGGTTTTTACTGAGAGCATATTTTATAAGATCAGGAATTTTTTAATTAATACGAATATTTTCATTGTGCTTATAAAAATCAGCTTTCAAGCTTGCTAAAACTATAAGTATTGCAATGAATGTAATGCAAACGTTTGCACAGTTTTTATTAAATTATATCGTTTACATGTAAATGATTAAATCATTCGTATCTGAAGAATACATTTCTGAAATTTTGATTTTTTCATGAAGCTCGCTCATATTATAACAATCGTCTGTTTTGGGTGAATTCTTTTAGGAATGACTATAAGCGCCCTTGTCTGAAATAGTAAACCATGCCTTTTTTAAGAATAATTGTCCTTCGAATTGAGAGGTTGCAGGTGTTCAATTTACCTGCGTTTATTAATTGATAGATGAGATTACGTGACACACCAAGCAGCAATGCTGCCTGCACATATTTTCTTTGGATCGTAAAGTTTGAACTCATATATGTTAAATTTTCAAAATCTAATCAGAATTGAACATTTAACGTATAAAAATTAAGAGTTGGAAATCCCTTGTTATTTCTCCTACCTTTTGTGGTGTTTTGTACTCTTTAGTGCTGTTAGTCACAATGATTTAGCCGGGATTAAAACCCGAGAAACAATCGCTGTTTTGAGTAACAAATAAGCAACAAAAAAAAACAGTTTTCAGTTACAAAACATGTAAATATACCAATCGATCTTATTTGCAATTACCTAAAAACCTGTTATTTATAAAATGTTAAATGGGGGTTTGACCTTTTACAAACATACTGCAACTGCATGTAAATCAATTAGTTACCATAGCTGCTTGCCCGATACAAAAAGCAATTACACTATGAATATCAGCAAGTTACACGTTTTGAGTTACAATTCAGTTACACAATTTTTAAGGCAAAGTTTGAAGATAAAATTGTGGATAATTCCCTTAAAATCAAGATATAATTAATTATTTTCAGCCCCAATTTATTGACAAAAGATTATGAGGTTTTCATTAACTATCATATCCCATCCACCAGGATATTTTCCCCGAACTTCTGAGAAACTGTGGTTTTATCTTTTCCACCGATACTTATTACCAGGGAGCTATCAAAAGGTATTTTTTCGATTAGCTGGATAGTCGTATTGATACCAATATCGAGTTTCAGCAAATATTGTAAAAATGTACTGCTCGTATCACGAACAGCCGCCACCCGGCAGCGTGTACCCTCTTTTAGATTGGCCAAGGTCACTGAATAGGATTTGGGCACTTTCCCATTTGCTTTTGGGATAGGGTCGCCATGCGGGTCATATTCCGGAAATTCGAGAAACTTATCCAGCCTGTCGGCAAGGGTATCGTCCTTGATATGCTCCAGTTCTTCGGCTATATTATGGATCTCATCCCATTGATAACCGAGCTTCTCCAGCAGGAACACTTCCCAAAGGCGATGTTTGCGGACAATTAATACAGCATTCTTTTCTCCCTGTATGGTTAAACGAACTCCCTTTTTCTTATCATAATCAATCAGTTGCTTTTCGGCCAGCTTACGGATCATATCAACTACCGATGCCGGATTATTACCGAGAACATCCGAGATGCCTTTTGGCGTAATCTTCTGCCCCTTCTCCTGTGATAGCCGATAAATAGCCTTGAGATAATTTTCTTCTGATAGCGTGTACATGAAATTTAATTAGCTGATAACAAACTTAATTAATATTTATGTATTTATATAATTAGTCTTATCTAATTATATAAATTTAATAAGTAAAATTATTATAATATGTTTGCACAATGTATTATAGTACTATGAAACGAATTTACTTTTTAATAATGGCGTTCAGCATATTTAAGGCTTCGGCTCAAAACGGGACATTAAAGGGTCGAGTAATTGCCGGTGGCGACCCGCTGGCATTTAGCACGGTTGTCCTTTCCGGCACAACAACGGGTGCTGCGACAAATGACAAAGGATATTATGAGATCAAGAACATTACTCCAGGCACTTATCAGGCAATAGTTACCTGTGTCGGTTACCAAACTAAAAAGATAAAAGTGGCCATTAAAAAAGAAGATATAACTCTGTTGAACATTGAAATGAAGATTGATTCCGCTTCACTCAAAGAAGTGGTCATCACGTCACTTGGCATTGCAACTACTATCCGGCGTGCGCCGGTACCCGTTACCGTTGTTTCCCACGAGGCGTTTGTCCAGCAAGCTTCAACCAATGTGATCGACGCTATAGCCAAATTGCCGGGCATTACCGCAATTACTACCGGCCCGGGTGTTTCCAAACCTGAAATTAACGGATTGGGCTATAACCGGGTATTGACCCTAATGGACGGAGAAAGGCAGGAAGATTTCCAGTGGGGCGATGAGCACGGCGTACTGATCGACCCCAACGCGGTTTACAATGCTGAAATTATCAGGGGCGCGGCATCCCTGCAATACGGCGCCAATGCTATGGCCGGCGTGGTCAGCTTCAAATCACAGCCCTCCCGTGAAAGTGGTGCTGTAAGCGGCAGTATAACGTCGGAATACCAAACCAATAACGGGCTGATCGGAAATTCGGTAGACATTGGAGGGAACAACAATGGTTTGATATGGGACATCAGGGGGAGCTATGAAGAAGCCCATAGTTATTCAGACCCTCATGACGGATATGTTTGGGGAACCGCTTTCCGCCAGGATAATATCAAGGCAACCATCGGCATAAACAGGGATTGGGGTTATTCCCGGTTGATGGTGAGTACCCTTCACCGCCAAATAGAGATACCAGATGGGAACCGCGACAGTACCACCGGCCGGTTTGAGTTTGACGTGCCATTGGGGGCACAGTTTGTAAACGGAAAGTATGTTCCCGGTAGCGGGCAAGTATTTCCTAACAGGGCCAACTTTTTGTCGTACAATCCCGACGTATCAAGTTACCAGATCTTAAACCATGATGAAGTATGGTGGCAAAATAGTGTTAATGTTGGTGCTGGGAGCATTGGGGCGGATATTGGTTACACCGCAAGTGTGCGCCATGAAATAGACACGGGAAATGTTGCCGAAGAAAACATGTTTGTTCATGACATCCCTTACTCACTGAAGTACCAGGTAGAAAACAATTCAGGACTGAAGCTAACCACGGGTATTAACGGGATGTACGAATTTATGAACAATGGCCCCGAGCCACCCTCTCCCTATATCGGTGATTTTGAAATACCCAATTACCATATTTTTGATATGGGTGGATATGGCATTCTGGAAAAGGATTTTAAAAACTTAAGCATCAGCGGCGGACTGCGTTATGATTTAAGAAGTATAACCGGACAAGCCATGTACCTGGCTAATTATTTTACGCCGGAACAGGAAGAAGTCCCGGCAGGAACACCCGGAGCTTATACGCAATTCCCATCGGTTAGCAAAACCTATACCGGATTTTCAGGAAGTATAGGCGCAACTTATCAACTGCCTGATCATAACTATGTAAAGTTAAACCTGGCAAAAAGTTACCGGGCCCCTGCAATAAATGAATTAACCAGTAATGAATTGAATCCAGGAGCTTTTGCTTATGAATTAGGAAATATTAACCTTAAAGCCGAACAGGGATACGAAGTAGATGCCGCTTATGGCAATAATGGCAAAGACGTTAATTTTGAAGTAGATGGGTTTTACAATTACATCAACAACTTTATATTTTCAAACCGGCTTGCCGGCAAAAATGGGGCAGATTCCATTCTTCTGGGAAAACCTGTTTACAAATACACTGCCAATACGGCCATTATCACTGGGGTTTCGGCGTATCTTAATATACATCCTGCCGATGCAAAGTGGCTTGAAATAGATAACGGGTTTACTTATATCTATACTTTTCTGCCCGGTAAAACCGATTCAACCCGGCATCTGCCATGGACACCCACTCCCCGTTTAACATCGAACGTTAGGTTTAAGTTAGCTGACAAGAACACCTCAGTTTTTAAAGGAGCTTACTTTGAGTTTGGGGCAGAGCACGACTGGGCCCAGAATGACATTTACAGTGCGCAATATACTGAACTGCCTTCTTTTGCTTATACTTTATTTAATGCAGGCATAGGGACGAATTTTGTCGGCAAAAAAACCAAACGCACGCTGTGCTCGCTGTTTATTAACTGTACCAACCTGATGAACATTGCCTATGTGGACCATACCGCCCGAACGCAATATTTCTGGGCATATAACGGCGCGAATGAACCGACCAACTTTGGACGCGTCCCTGCTATAGTTACTCAGCAAAGCGAAGGTATTTATAACATGGGCAGGAATATAGGCTTTAAGCTCATTATCCCTATTGGAATTACCAGCGGTACCCATTAATCAAACAATAGATCAATCATGACGGCGGCAGAGCAGGAATACACCAAGCAAATCTATTTAGGCATCAGCAATGGCCATTCACCTATGCACACCCATGTTTTGGCTGAGCTGGTCGGGGCCAGGCCTTCTTCTGCTACCGATATGGTAAAAAAGCTAACCTTAAAAGGATTGGTGAACTACCGGAAAAGCCACGGCTTTAGTCTTACAGAGAGTGGCGAACAAATGGCATTGCAGGTTATCCGCAGGCACCGCTTATGGGAACTGTTCCTTACAGAAAATCTGAAAATTGACTGGAAAGAGGTACATGCTATGGCGAATGAATTACAGTGCATAAACAGCGATTTGTTAATTAACAGCCTGGAAGCGTACCTCGGCTATCCGGTATATGATCCGCATGGCGAGGTTATTCCGGATGCCAAAGGGCAAATACCACAAACGGAACGTATGGAGATCTATGATCTGAAGGTTAACCAGGGGGCAAAAGTTTCCGGTTTCCGGGACAGCGGCAAACCTTTTTTGGCCTATATCGAAAAATTAGGGCTACTCATTGGGCAAAAGTTTAAGGTCAAATCATTAATAGATTATAACCATTCTGTTGAAATTAAGCCTAATGGAGGTTCTTCATTTATCATCACCAAAGAAACAGCACAAAAAATATATGTTACTATCAACGAATAAAACAGCTAAACGCAAACAGGCATGGAGAAAGGAAAAAGATACCCATTCCCTGCCCGAAGTATTCTCATCTATTAAGGTTCCAATGAACGGAAGCTTCTGGCGGAAACTTCTGGCCTTTTCCGGCCCCGGCTTAATGGTCGCTGTTGGTTATATGGACCCCGGCAACTGGGCGACAGATATTGCAGGCGGCGCGCAGTTTGGCTATACGCTGTTATCGGTGATCCTGATATCCAACTTTTTTGCGATCATACTCCAGTACCTTGCCTTAAAACTTGGCGTAGCTACCGAACGTGACCTCGCCCAAGCCTGTCGCGACCATTATCACCCCGCAGTAAGTTTCGGATTGTGGGTATTGTGCGAAATTGCTATTGCCGCTTGCGACCTCGCTGAAGTGATCGGTTCGGCGTTGGCATTTAACCTGTTATTTGGCATTCCCTTAACCATTGGGGTACTGATAACCGCGCTGGACGTATTGCTTATTTTATTCTTTCAGCGCAAAGGTTTTCGCCTGATCGAAAGCATTGTGGCTGCTTTAATAACGGTTATTCTATGCTGCTTTGGTTATGAGATCATTGCCTCGCGGCCGGATATTTTCCCCATGATCAAAGGATTGCTTCCTCAACTGCAAGTAGTCACCAATCCGTCCATGCTGTATATTGCCATCGGTATTTTGGGGGCAACTGTCATGCCGCATAACTTATATTTACATTCCAGTATTGTACAGACCAGGGATTACCCGAGAACAGATAGCGGGAAAAGGATGGCGATCAAATTCGCCGGTATTGACAGCACCCTTGCCTTACTGTTTGCTTTTTTTATCAATGCGGCCATTCTGATCGTAGCGGCTGCCAGTTTCCATACCAGCGGGCATAAGGATGTGGCGGATATTACTGTGGCCTACAAGCTATTGTCACCTTTGCTGGGTGCAGGCATGGCCAGCATCCTGTTTGCAGTCGCCCTGCTGGCCTCCGGTCAGAATTCTACGCTTACCGGAACACTTGCCGGACAGATAGTCATGGAGGGTTTCCTGCATATCCGGCTAAAACCGTGGCTACGGCGACTTATTACCAGGCTGATCGCCATTATTCCGGCGTTTATTGTTACCATGATTTCGGGTGAAAAAGGAGTGGCTTCTTTATTGGTATTGAGCCAGGTGATCCTTTCCATGCAGCTGAGCTTTGCAGTAATACCCCTCATCATATTTACCAATGATCCTTTGAAGATGGGAATATTTGTTAACCGCAGTTTTACGAAAGTAGTGGCCTGGGTTGTCGCCTTTATTATTCTAACGCTAAATTTATACTTGCTGTGGGACATGCTTTTCCACTGATGCTTAGTATCCTGGCATTTTTATCCGAATTAGATATTCCGGGAGGCATGACCATGTGATTCCGTGCTCCAAGTTCAGTCGAAGTGATACTTATAAAAGTTGGCGTTAAATTGTTCATCTAAAGTCAAACCATAACGTTCCTTTAACTATATTATAGTTAAGCTGAATGTTTTTTTGGCTTTGCGGCCCTAACAGCAACGGATCTTGAAAACGGGTACCTATGGGGGCAATGCTGTTTAAGAATCCGATATCACCTTTTGGAAATGCCGCTTTAATACTTTCATGTTCATACTTTGAATGATCCGGTTTCAACATTTGAAGAAATATGGATTCATCATCAGTGTAAACCGTAAATGGTGATTCTTTATTTTCAATTACGACCCAATACAGATCGGCGTGATAACCTTTAAATTCGGGATAATTCCAACTTGCCCCCGTGATCGAATTATTATAATTCTTGTGCCACACACCAAATTGCTGTCCCTTTAATCTGTTTTTCCATACCCGGTAAGGGCCGCGGCCCAACCATTTCATGCCGGTTATCTTTTCTTCGGGATAATTAAACGTTATCCCGGCAAAATCAACACCTGTTTGCTGCGACCAGTGTTTTTCTAACGTATATTGATACTGCAGTTCTACTGCTTTACCGGGAGCGAAAGTCCATTTGACATTAAAATAAGTATCCCCCTGATAAACAGGTTCTACAATATAGTTTGCGCCGTCGGTATAGCTTTTAAGTTGCACAAGCTTGTGGTCAAATCCTGCCTCAACAGGGCCTGTTAATGAAATTTCGCCTTTAACATTTATGACCTTTTGAAGCTGCCCGTTAGTTTTATTGAAAAAATATTTTATCCCTGATGCAGTGACTATCAAGCTGGTTACAGAGTCTTCCACAGTAATTTTTGAGGCTAACAAATAATTACCGGGCTTTTTAACCTGATCCGGCAATTTGATCGGCCAGGTCCAGGTAAATAACTCCCTGCCATGTGGATCGATGGCTGTTAAATATAAGGCATCGGATGTTTGCCGGTCATGTGGTAAATCAATGTGCAGATATCCCTTTTCTCCGGGAGACAATGAAGGAGATAGTGTTTGTCCTTGTGCTATTGCCTCGTATTTAACAGAATTTTCGGTAGGCGAAGGAAATTTAACCAGCTTCCAAAAGAATTTGCACTGGTTTAGGTTAGTGTAGATATAACGGTTCTCCACGCTTAAATTGCCGTCAAAACCAGGAGGAATGGTTTTTCTATCGATGACGATCGGCGACCATAATTCCTTAATAGTGTAAAAGCTACCTTCTTTTTCCCGGTGCGGCCCAAGAATGCCATCCGGAGCGCTGTCATTTGCAGTATCCATTGTGCTGTCCTGGTCTACCCGCCTTATACCACCATCAGCAAATACCCATATAAACCCACCCGCTCCGTAGGGGTGCTGGAGTATCGCGTTCCAAAAATCTTCTAAACCGGCGCCTGCTCCACCATCATAATTGCCGTGCATAAATTCCGTAGGGAAAAACACTTCATTCCCATATAGTGCCGAATTTACTACGTAATTGTAATCTGGGTAATGCCGTGTATCGGTGCCATTAAATTTCTCCCAGGGATGAAGTACCACTCTATTTTGGGGGTCATAAATTTTAAACTGATCGTCAAGTGCAGTGTTCCATCCGCCTTCGTTACCATTATCCCAGAATATGATAGATGGGTGATTAACATCGCGTACCACCATTTCTTTAACCAGCTTTTTCCCAACAACTGTATCGTATTTATTTTGCCAGCCCGTTAACTCATCAAGTACGAACATACCAAGCGAATCACAAACATCCAAGAAATGTTGATCAGGTGGATAATGTGACATTCTTACTGCATTCATATTCATATCCTTCATCAGGTTCACATCCATTATGCTGAGTGCTTTACTCAATGTCCGCCCTGATTCCGGCCATTCGCTATGGCGGCAAACACCTTTGAGAATTACTTTTTTACCGTTTACATATATCCCGTCATGAAGGCGCAGCTCTATAGTACGAAACCCGAAACGTTGTTTAATTTGGTGAATGGTGATTCCATTGACATCATTTAGGGAGACAACCAAATTGTATAACCGGGGAAATTCAGGGTTCCACGCTACAATATTTTTAAAATTGCCTTTTAATATAGTCGGGATTTGGCCTGTTATTGCTTTCGCAGAAATTGTTTCTCCTACTTTTTGACCGGTTATTGTCTGTACTTCGGCAGTTATCTTATTTTCACTTTTAGATTCAGGTGTAAAGACATTAACAGTTAAACTACCATCTGCTTTAGCGTCCAGCGCTATATGATCAATATAATTCTGAGGAACAATCTCTAAATATACCGGACGAAATATACCCCCGAACTGCCAGAAGTCGGCTCGCCGCTCCGCAAGATTAATAGATGCATTTCCCGACTTCTTGCTTACCGTAACTTCAAGCAGGTTATCGCCCGATTTTACCAGATTAGTAATGTCATATTTAAACCGATAATAATCGCCCTGGTGTATGGGCCCTGCTAATCGGCCATTGATCATTACCTTAGTATCCGTCATTGCGCCTTCAAAAACGATGAATATTTTTTTCTTATTCCATGCTGCGCCAATGTTAAAATGATGTTTGTACAATCCCTGTTCATCCGGGTTTTTCGTATCCTGAAAGTAATTATAAGTGCCAAAGCCCTGTAGCTCCCAATTAGAGGGCACTTGTATTTTATCCCAGTGCCCACTATTTCTGCCCGTGGTACACAAAAAATCCCACGTCACCGTATGATCTTTATCAGTACCGGAAAGGTACATGATTTGCGTAGCCTGCGCATTGGCTTTTAACTGCAATCCCGGCAATAAAAAACCGTAAACAATTACTAAAGTGATATAAAATAATTTCATGAAAATGCTCTTAGTAATGTTAGTTTAAGCGCCGCTGGTTAATGTTAAGCGATGTTAATTAGATAAAAGCATAATTTAAAATTAATGGACAAAAATCAACGCAAATGCTGCCAAATAAACCATAATAGCAATTATACAATCCGATATTTCTCTTATTAGTTTATTTGTATCCAATATGTTTAAAGCTGGCTCTATAAAAGATATCGCAAGGGCGCTGGGCTTTTCTGCCTCAACAGTTTACTGGGATTTATACCGCCAAAAAATGAACGACCGTTATAAACTAAATGCAAAAGAATTTAGAATATAAGCTTAATGCCGCTTTATAGCTCAAAATTTAGCTTTAATGATCGCTCGCTCAGTAGGTTGTTTTATGCAAAAGGTGCCAGCTTTATTGAATACCTGCAATATTTAAGGATATTAAAGTGCACTGAATTACTGTCCGAAAACAACATGAACATTAATATGGTGGCTGTAAGCGCCGGTTATGAAAGTGTTACGACGCTCAGCAATATCTTTCTGCATTTTGCAGGGTTGCGGCCAAGTGACTATATCAAATAAGCACCAAAAAACGACTTTTAATAACAAAATATGCAAAAATACCAATTGGTTTTATTTGTAACTAATTGAATACATGATACTTAAGGAAAATAAAATAGGGCTTTTACTTTCTGCTAAAAGTTAATAAATAATTGATTATCAATTATTTATATTGACTACTTGCTTTTTCAATAATTAAATGATCTTCTACGCTGGGATATCCCCAACAACAATGAAAAAATCTTGAGCGCAGGAAATAAAGGCTTTTTAACGCTATTGCATTCATGTCCAAAGAATAAAAAAACATAACCGGAGCAGGCTCCGGTTATGTCAACACAAACTAAACTAATCAACTATTATAATTGTCAGTATTTTTATAATTATCCTTGATCAAAATACAATGACCGGATTCATTATTTCAACTGGTTGGTGCGGCACATCGGTAGCCAACCGCTTGTACGCTATTTTACAACTATTAACCTGCTATTTAACATCCCAAAATATTTTGGTTGTTCTGGTATCTTTAGCTTTTATGCTGTTATAATTCGTGTTATAAGTAGTTTCAACTGTTGGATATAAAAGCCTTGTTGGGGCGTTCGCATAATCCGACGGGCTGGATATAGGGAAAGTTAAAACCGGGTACTTTGTCCTGCGGAATTCCGCCCATGCTTCGTCTGATTGCAAGAAGCCAAAATGCACCCATTTTTGGACCCATATTAAAGCTAATCTATGCGTTTGATCGGTTGCTGCTGTATAGCTTACGGTCGGGCTTGCTTCCCACGTAGCTATGGCGGCATCAGTTGGAGTTGCTACAGTGCCTCCTCCTATACTATTCAAATACTGATAAAAGTAAACAGATTGGTTTAAGGCTAAATTATAAGCAGTTGCTGCAACACCCAATCCCCAGCGTTCATAAGCTTCAGCTTTAAGGAAGTTAACCTCTGATGCTGTTATAACTATACCAGGCATTTTTATGTTATTTAAAAATGTAGCCGAATCAACAATTGAATAGTGCGAATAAGCAGTATCCTGCTGGCCCGATCCATAAGTTACAGGCATTGCCTTGTAGGTAGCGTTTGGAACAAATACACCATTAACAGTTGATCCGTATTTATCAAACATAACCGGTATGCGTGGGTCGTTTGCAGGTAGCATTACAGTATTTAGCTTATAATCAGGTGCCCAGTAGCTATCAATTTCTGTTAATGCCGAATATAATGTACTACTGGTTGTAGTTGTTAAAGGCTGCAAAAGCACATCGGTAGTTGCAGGGCTGTAATCTGCCACTCCTGCACCATCAATCAGCGGATAAGATGCCGGGGCACTTAACATGGCTGTTACGGCTGCCTTTGCTGTTGCTTCATCGTAATACGATATGCGCATTAACAAGCGTAAGCGTACCGAATTCGCATATTCCTGCCATTTAAGTAAAGTACCCTGATTTAATATATCAGCTTTACTAAAAGCCGACTGTACATTATCACTTAATTTTACAGATCCAAAATAGGTGGCCGCATCATTCAAGTCACTGATCAACGATGTGTAAAGGGCTTTTTGGTCGTCAAATACAGGGTTCTTTATAGTACTTGCAGTCTCCAGGTTACCTGCCTGAGAAAAAGGGATATCGCCAAATGCATCTACCATTTTAGCGGTCCTGTCATCAAGCACTATTTTTGCTGCTTCTAAATACACTTCCTGATCTGCCTGATTTGCTGTTGAAAGGCCGGCATAAGCAACCTGCATTGAACGGTATACCGCCATAGGGCCGCTGCCATTACCTGCAGGATAGTAATAATCAGACCAATAATTGCCAACATATGAATCACTTTGCTGGTACAGCCCCGGGCCATTATCAAATGTTGTGGTTTGCGCGTAAACCGAAAGCTGGGGAAAGAAATAGGTACGCAGGTTCCAATAAGCAGGCCTAACTCGGTCACTATTTAACATTTCGGTAAAGAACCCGCTGATAATAGGTTTTGTTGACAGCTCAGGATTAAGATAGTCCTGATCAATCGTTTTTTTGCATGCGCTAAACGATACAGCCAGCGTAAGCAAAACAGATGTATATATAAATATCTTTTTCATGTTTTTACTAATCTTAAAAAATTAAAAAGTGGCATTCAATGAAAATCCATAGCTTCTTGTTGATGGTATTGAACCATTATCGATACCCTGGTTGTACCATTGATTTCCTAAAGTGGTTTCAGGATCAAGGTTTTTAAGCGTACGGTATATGTATAGCAGGTTGCGTCCAATTAATGAGAATCGTACTTTTGACAAGCCCAGATTTTTAACCAGACCTTTTGGCAAATTATAACCTAAGGCAACTTCGCGAAGCTTAACATAACTGTTGTTATAAATAGCTGTTCCCTGGTTTACTGAATTAGGATCGCCCGCATCAAATTGGTTAAAATAATAATCAGCGGCTGAAATGATAATGTTATTAGCTTTTCCATCTGCTAAAACTCCTGATTGTATTAAACCATCATGGTATACAGTTTGACCAGTCGGCCCGGATGTTGCGCTTGATGGCAGTTGTACATTTACACCATTAGCATTAGTATAATAGGTTAAACCACCATCCTGGGTATCCCTGTATTTAAGCGTGCTTGTATACATACCAGCGTTTATACCGTATTTTAAAGGGGTTGAGATCAATTGACCACCAAACCTGTAATCAACCAGGGTGGTTAACGAAAAGCTTTTATAGGTAAAAGTATTGGATACTCCTCCCGCAGCTTTAGGGTTAATATTTCCTGATTTTACATAGCGGGTTTGGTCATTATCATAATATCCGTTAGCATCAACCAAAGGTTTGCCATTTAATGTTTGAATAGGATAAGCATATATGTTACCTAATTCTTCGCCTGGCCTTGCAACAATCTTAATAGCACCACCTTCAAAACTTGAACCCGGCATAATTAATTCTTTCACATCGGGAGCAAGGGCATATACCTTTGTGTTAAAGAATGAATAATTAAGCCTAAGGTCCCATTTAAAGTTACCTGTAAGGATAGGAGTAGCGTTTAAGGCAACATCAAGGCCTTTAGTGCCTATTGTACCTACGTTAACGATCTGGCTTGCGGCCCCATTGCTGGGAGCTGTTGTTAGCCCTAAGATCTGGTTAGTGATCTTGTTTGTATAAAAACTTACATCAGCGCCTAACCTGTCATTTAAGAAACGCAATTCAGTACCAATTTCATATTCATGTTTCCTTTCAGGCTGCAGGGTGTTGTTACCATAAGCCGATGGTATGCTAAGCTGCGGTACCGAGCCATTAATGGTTTGCAACGAAGTTTGTGAATAAGCAATGTTTGATGCATATATTGGTGCAGGATTACCATTTTGCGTATAAGAAAGCCTTAGTTTACCATAGCTTAAAAACGCTGGCAGGCTTTTTCTTAACAGATCACTAAAAACAAAACTTCCGTTAATAGCAGGGTAGTAATAGGTATTATTTTGCGGAGGCAATGTTGATGAAACCTCCTGACGGTATGCTGCTTCTAAAAACAGGTAATCTTTAAAAGAGAGATCCAGCAAGCCAAATGTTCCCTTTTTTATCAGGTATTGCCTTTGGTATGAAGTACTAAGAATTCCTGTTGAATTGCTAAGCGAGAAAAAGTTTTCTGCAACTAAACCCTCTGTTGTGCCTGATGCCTGGTCAAGATAGCTCTCGTGCCTGGCCGTGAAACCACCTGTTAATGTAGCGCTAAAATCTTTATTGATCTTTTTACTGTAACTTAATAATGCATCACCATATAATATTGAATAAATGCCTGATGTTACGTTATAGGCACCAGTACTGGTGCCACCGGTATTAAATGCTACCGGATAATTGTTATAATTTTCAGCATCTGTATTACGAGCAGTATAATCATTACCCATTCTTAACCTTAATTTCAGGTCCTTTATAATTTCCCAGTTTAAGGTAGCGCTTGAATATAGCCTGTTTTCAGTCTCTGTATATTGGTCTTTTAGCGTACTGAAGAAATAATCATATAAATTAGGCCTAACGTTAAATACGAAAGCCTCCGCAGGGTTACGCTGAGTTTGGTTGTAAGGCACATACTCAAAGCCATCACTGGTAAGGTACTTCTGCTCTACTAAACCCATATGTTCTTCACGGCCAAAGAAACCATCGAATGAATCGGCTAACCTGTTGGTTTGATATGGGCGGTTATCTGTTATGGTATTTACATAATTGGCAACCAGGTCAACACTTACTCCTTTGCTTAAAAGCAAACTGCTGTTTAAGCCAAAAGTATTTTTATGTACACCCGATTCTCTTTGTATCCCATCATAATCAAGCCTGGTATATGATATGCGGTAATCAGAGTTTTCGGTTTTATTTGATAAAGACACATTCGCGCTTGAGCTGAAACCGGTACGGAAGATATCCTTGTAATTGTTTGGCTGAGGAGAGTACGATTGTATTGAACCATCCCACCATTGTACCTTTTGCCCAAGCATTTTAGGTCCAAAATCGGCATAAGCCCTAAAATTCGGCCGCCATCCCGATGGAGAATTAGCATCAGGAAAAGTACCGTCAGCACTGGCACCAACTTCTAAATTTACATCAACCGGGTAACCTTGTCCATAAACATTCTGGTAATTTGGTAAAAAAGCAGCTTGCTCTTCGGTACCATAATAATTAAAATCAACCGTTGGGCCTTTGCCTTTTACCCCTTTTTTGGTAGTAATAACAATTACACCGCTTTCACCATCAGAACCATATAATGCTGTAGCACTACCACCTTTAAGTATATTTATTGTTTCAATATCATCGGGATTAATGTCTAATATACCATTGCCTTCAATTCTTTGGTCGGTATAAAAGCCGTTGTTGTTAAATCCGGCCTGACCGTATTGCTGCTGGTTACGGATAATCACACCATCAACCACATATAATGGAGGTTGATTGTAATTAATAGAGTTGATACCACGGATTTGTATACTAACCCCGCTGCTGGCACCACCAGGTTGTGTCCTTACAATTACACCCGCTGCTTTTCCATATAATGCTGATGCGAAATTGGTACTTCCGGCCTCGGTAATGTCTTTTGCGCTTATGGTACTTGTGGCATAACCCAGCGCTTTTTGCTGTTGCTTTATACCAAAAGAAGTTACAACTACATCATTAAGCTTATTGTCCAAGGGAGCCAACGCTATATTAAACGTTGTTTGATCATTTACAGCAATTTCCTTTTTTTGATAACCAATATAAGAAACTACTATAATGGCTTTTTTATCAGCTACATCTAATTTAAAAACGCCGTTTTCATCAGTACGGGTACCTATTGCAGTTCCCTTTATAGATACCGTAGCACCAAACAATGGGCTACCTTTTTCATCTACTACTTTACCCGTAACCGGGATAGTAATTGGCCGTTCAACAACGGGCTTTTCAATAACAATTATTTTATCCTGCTGCTCCTTATAGTCGAGCCTTGTGTTAAGCAGTAGCATGCCTAATATATCAGCTATCGTTTTGTTTTTTGCTGATATATTGACCTCCTGGTAAGGCTTAACCATACCTTCATTGTAAATAAATTCAAATCCACCCTTTTTACTTATTTGTGAAAAGGCTTCTTTTAACGACTTGTTCTGTAGCGTGATATCTATCCTGACATCTTTAACAGTTTGGCCATTAGATGAACTCGCCCAAAGTAATTGAGACGATAATACAACGATTAAGAAAATATAAGACGTATACTTCATAATACGGAAAATATCTGATAGTATGCCCCGGGCATAATTTTTCATACCTTTATTTAGTTTTTATTAATGAATAATGAGTTAATTGAAAACATAATAATTACCGGTACGTGATTGGCGTTACAACACCGGTATTATTAAATTTAGTACCGGAAAGTTTTAAAGCTATCCGGTACTTCTTTTTTAAGTGGGTTAATAAAATTTTATATTCATACGCTTTATTTTTAAGGGGTTATAAATTAATTAAACATTAAAACTATTTTTTGGTCAGTTGTACGGTACTTTAGCTTATTTGAAATGCACAGCATTTTAATGATATCCGAAAGGCGATCTGTACTATTAAATGTTGCCGTTACATGGTAACGCATTATGCTATTATCAGCAAACCCTATCTCGGTGTTAAACCTATCGCTCAAAACATGGGCAACTTCACTAAGGCTCTTGTTATCGAATATCAGTTTACCGGTAGTCCAGCCCATTGCATCATCGGCCACATCAATTTTAGAATAGGTTGTTTTGCCTGATAATTTGTTGATTGAAATTTTATCGCCTGCAACTAAAATCGACTTGGCAGGCTGCCTGTTTTGACCGAAGTTGATCACAGAAACTTTGCCCTGGGTAACTGAAATGCTAACAGATTTAAGGTATTTATAGAAACTGATATTAAAAGCTGTTCCTAAAACCTGTGTGTTGATGTTGCCCGACCGTACAATAAATGGCTTATTCTTATCATGATAAATAGCACAATATGCCTCCCCTTCTAAAAGGTCAACCTGGCGGATGTTGCCGTTGAACTTTTCGGGATAACGTAAGCGGCTGTGCGCATTTAAAAACAATACCGACTTATCGGCAAGCTCTATTCTTTTAATTTCACCCCTTTGGGTTTCTACAGTATCATACTTTACAAGCGCTGCGGTATTAATTGTGTGAATGCGGTGTTGGAAGAAATAAAAACATGCTGAAAAACATACCAACAGCATTGCGGCATACCCTAAAAGCCGCATCAGGTTTAGCTTTCTTCTTTTAAGTTCCGGATCTGGCTGCTCATCTTCATGGTTTGAGTCCTCATCAGTATTTAACACTACATCCATCTCCTGTATCAATGTATCTGTTATCAGGCCTTTTTCAATTAAATGGAAAAAAGCCTCAAGCTCCTCATCGGTGCATTGATTATTTAAATAGCGTTGTATTAATTTTTGTTGAAATTCCTTCTCATCCATAAAATATGGGCTGTTTATGAACTAAGACAATTAAATATGGCCGGAGGGTACCCCTGTAACGAAATATTTTAAAATTTTGTTAAAATCAAGAATAAACTTAACGAGATACCAAACTCTTTTACTACCGAAAGCTTTAATGTGCGCATGGAACGCACCATATGTTTTTTAACGCAACTACGTGATATGCCAAGCATTTGGGCAACTTCATCATAGCTGTGCCCCTGCTGCCTGCATAGTTTAAATACTTCGCGGCTTTGTGGCGGGAGTGTATTTAAAATATTGCGTAAATGGTTCAGGTATTCATTTGTTATTAAGTTATCCTCCATCTCATTCCGCTTTTCACTGAATGTAGAATAGATAACCCCCATCGCTTTTGAGTCGACAGATGCTCTTTTTAAGAAATTTAATGTGTGATTTTTGGTTATGGTATACAAATAGGGCTTAAAACTTTTTATCACCACAAGGCCATTGCGGCTCTCCCATATCCGTATAAATATCTCCTGGCAAAGATCGTCCGACAATTCAGGCGACTTGATAAATTTATAGATGAACCTGTATATATCGCTCCTGTAATGATTATATAATGCCTCAAAAGCAATACTATCGTCCTGCGATATTTTTTGTATTAGTTCATTTTCATTAAGTTCCATATCAATCCGGATTATGTTCAATCAATTACTAAGGATCAGTGCATTCATTTATAAGCAAATAGCTCGTAACAATACTACCGAATACGGCATATTGCTGCTGAGATTAAGATATTTTAAAACTTTACCATACTGCGTGATTTAATGATGGATTAATTGCTTTTTATTCTGTTCTTTTTTTAACAAGACATCGTCAAGGTTTTCTACAATCATACCGGCAGTACCCTTTAATTGGGCGAATTTTTCAATTGGTGATAGTGCTACACCGCTTTCATTAAGTAAGGTGGGGATACATAACTCATTTATTGCCTGTTCAATTGGGGCCAGCCACACCCTTCCGGCCTCGCGACCTTTTCCGCTTAAAACCACCACCTGCGGGTTCATGATATGGATAAGGATAGCGATAGCCTGCCCCAAATGATACCCGGCTTCAGTAATTAACCTGATTGCTGCCGGGTTACCCTCCCGTGCAAGCGCAAAAACCGCGTTAATAATTTCCAGCATATTGCTGCTGTTTAATGCCTGAAGCTCTGCAATTTCGGCCTTTGCTTTATTGGCAATAATAATAAGCGAGGTTTCGGTTTCTAAACAACCTACCTTACCGCAGCGGCATACTTTACCATTTTTAAACAATGGGATATGACTAAATTCACCGGCATAACCTGTAGAGCCCCGAAAGATCTTGCCGTTAACAATCATGCCCAGCCCAATTCCCCAGCCCATGTTTACCACCATAATTTCTTTTATGGCACGGCCCAAACCCAATTTCAATTCGGCTAAAGCTATGGCTGCCGAATCATTATCTATAAAAACGGGAACACCTATCCCTTCAGATAGCATATCCCTGATGCTTTTTGCATTATTTTTAAAATAACTCTTATTTACACCCTTCTCTACATCAATAACCCCTGGCATTGATATCCCTGCTGCCATAATCTTATGCCTGTCAACAGGCGAAACATCAATCAGGTGCAAAACCTTTTCAATTACAAGCTCAAGCGTGTTGGCATCCTTGTAAATATCAATATCGAACTCAATAATATCCGAAATAATATTACCCGTAATATCCATTATAGCCGTTTGCACATTAAACTGGTTCATGGCTACACTTATAATGTACAAGCTATCCGCTACCAGCGAGTACAACAGCGGCTTCCGGCCCCCGCGCGAGTCGCCATAGCCATTTTCATAAACTATCCCGTTTTTAATCAGGTCGTTTATGTTTTTGGTAACATTAGGTATGCTGTTTTCAACCTGCTTACTAATTTCCAAACAGGTTGAATCAGGGTTAAAATAAATTGCTTTAATAATGGCAATTGAACTTGCCGATAAGAGCGTAAAATCCGGCATTAAATAATTTATTAAAAATAAATACTATCATCAAATATAATATTTATTTAACTTTTTCAAAATATTATAAACTTTTTAAAATTTTTATTAAGTTCCGAGGCGAGTAATTTAGGACAAAACATGAAAATCTGCCAATTGATTTTATATTCAATTACCTGAAAATGTGGCATTTATATAAAGAGTTGGATTTTGACTTTCTGAAACTTTATCGCAAGTTATTGAAAATCAATGATTTAAATTGGCTATTTGCCGATACAGAACTTACTAAATATATTCTCTAACAGATCATCTGTAGTAACGGCTCCTGTAATCTCACCGAGGTAGTGGAGGGCTTGTTTAATGTCAGTGGCTAAAAAATCGGATGTGATGTCGCTATCAATTCCACTAAGTACTTTGATGAGTGATTCTTCGGTTTTTTGGAGTGCTTCCAGATGACGGATATTGGTTACCAGCGTTTCGTTGCCCGTTAGCTCATATTTTATAGCAGCGTGGTATATCGCGTTTTTAAGGTCATCTATATTTACTTTGTCTTTGGCTGAGATCATCACCGAGTTTTCACTATGCGGCAATGCGCTCAACTGTGCATTTGATAAAAGATCTATTTTGTTAGCCACTATGAGCATAGAGATACCCGGTTTTTGCAGGCTTGCAATATCCTGGTTTAGTTCTTCAATGGTGATCTGCTCCGCATCATAAACATAAATTAGCAAGGCCGATTGGCTGATCTTTTCCATCGTACGCTGTACCCCTATCTGCTCAATAGCATCTGTCGCTTCGCGGATACCGGCTGTATCTATCAGCCTGAAATTAATGCCGCGGATATTCAGCACTTCTTCAATAGTATCGCGCGTAGTGCCGGGTAAATGGCTTACTATGGCACGTTCTTCATTTAGCAGGGCATTCAACAGGGTAGATTTACCTGCATTTGGGCGGCCTGCTATTACCGTGTTTACGCCAAGTTTAATAGCATTACCCAACTCAAAAGACTGTATGAGCGACCCGATAATACGGGTAATATCATGCGTTAACTTTTTAAGCTGATCGCGGTTGGCAAACTCTACATCCTCTTCCGAGAAATCAAGTTCCAGCTCTATCAGTGATGCAAATTGAACCAGTTGCTCGCGCAGGTTTTGTAGTTGGTTGCTAAAACCTCCTCGCAATTGTTGTAATGCTACCTGTTGTGATGCTTTGGAATTGGAAGCGATCAAATCAGCAACGGCCTCGGCTTGCGACAGGTCCATTTGGCCATTAAGGAAAGCGCGCAGAGTAAATTCACCCGGTTTAGCCCCCCTCGCTCCCTTTTTTATCAGCAGTTTAATGATCGACTCAATAATATAGGCCGAACCATGGCAGGAGATCTCCACCACATTTTCACGGGTATAAGAGCGCGGTGCTACAAATAGGGAAGCCAATACCTCATCCAAAATCATATCGCCATCAACTATATTGCCGAAGTGGATGGTATGTGATTCCTGTTTGGTTAGATCCTTCCCCTTAAAAATACTTTGGGCAATGCTAATGGCATCTGGCCCCGAAAGGCGTATAACACCAATGGCACCTATTCCGGATGGTGTGGCAAGGGCAACTATTGTCTCTTCTTTGTTAGTCATTTGTCATTCGCTTCGCTGTCACTGGTCATTGGTTTGCATAATTGCTATGAACTATCAACCATGAACTATGAACCGTGCTGCAAAAGTCGTTATTTAAGGCCAATCTTCCTGCCATTTTTTTGTAAGTATAATATCGCCTGTCATCTGCCAAAAAACTCTAAATTCGCCGGTAATTATGGTAACTTTTTTTGAAGCTTCGCTCGATACTATCTCGGTCCATCACATTGGCAACCAGGCGCAAAATGAATTTTACTCGTTGTCGGCCAAGCCGCTTGAGCTAAAGGATGAGATGATCCCCAACCTGCTGATGCAGTATTTTTTAAAGCCTTTTGAAAAAGCAAACGAGGTTTACCACCTGATGCACACCAGTGGCGAGCTGAACCTGAACGAGCTCCACCACTTTGCCACACAGGTGTTTGAGGATAAAAGCAAGTTTCATGAGGCATCGGAGCAAATAGCCAAGCACCTTTATAAAGTATCTAATCACCCCAATATTAAACCGGGTGAATTGTATGTAGTTTACTTCAATAAAGTGCAGATTGAGGGCAATCCTTTAGATACTATCGGCATTTTTAAATCGGAGAATAAGGAAACTTATTTAAAGGTTTATCCTGAAGATGGCGGATTTGGTGTTGATTACGAGGATAACGCCATCAATATCAACAAACTTGATAAAGGTGTGCTCATCTTTAATATTGAAAAAGAAAACGGCTACAAAGTAGTTGTTATTGATAAAAATAACAGCGGGCAAGATGCAGCCGTTTACTGGAAAGATGAGTTTTTGCAATTAAAGATCCGTAACGACAGTTTTAACCAAACCAGTAATACATTGGGTGTCTACAAAAATTTCGTAACCCAAAAACTCGACGATGAATTTGAAATGAGCAAGGCTGATAAGATAGACCTGCTGAACCGCTCCATGAAGTATTTTAAGGAGAAAGAAACTTTTGATATGGATGAGTTTAGCAATGAGGTGATCGGTAATGAAAAAGCCATTGAATCGTTCAAAACATTTAAAAGCCAGTACGAGCAGGAGTTTGATTCGCCGATCGCCAATACCTTCGAGATATCGGGCAACGCCGTTAAAAAGCAGGCGCGCGATTATAAGAGCGTGTTAAAGCTGGATAAGAACTTCCATATTTATATTCATGGCGATAAGGAGTTGATTGAGAAAGGTTTTGACGATGATAAGCGCATGAATTATTATAAGGTATTTTTTAAGGAGGAAGCGTAGGCACTTCTATAAAACCGCGTCATTGCTGTAAGGTACGAAGCAATCTCTACTTAGACAGGACGATTATGCAAGTTCAACCTATTTATTCGCTCTGTATAGCATAGAGATTGCTTCGTACCTCGCAATGACGCGTGGGGACAATTAACTATTCATCCTCATACGCCATCTGCATAAACCTCAGCACCTCTTCATTCACATCCTCCGCATTATACATCCTGAAATGATGGTTAAACTGGTGCGCATCGCCGGGTACCTGCGCTATTTTCTGGAAGCATAAATTATCGGGGTATTCTTGTTTGAACGGAAACACTATATGCACAAAATTCCTACCCAGTTGCGTTACCCAGGCAATCCGTCGATGATCGTTTGCTATACCGATCATAGTTTTGGCGGGATGAAGGGTTACGGGTGCTATCTTTTGATATTCGTTTACAAAGTGCTTAAAGAGTATTAACGTTTGCTCTGATTTGCCGAAGAGGAATGCTGATAAATCTGGCATGGTATCATCAAATATATTACTCATAAAAATCATTGAATTTAATACAAGTATAGGTGAAAACACTACAATAAATATGAGGATAACACGGATTTAACTAAACTACAACTACTCTAATTTAGGAGGAATTATATGGGGATTCCGAAAACCAAAAAGAGTAGGAGAAAAATTAATCTTTATTATTATGGCAAAGTTAAAACTTGAAGCCTTAGAAGGCAAATTTGATGCTGCCGGTTCTCAAATACCGGAAGTAGTTGTTTATTGGGATGTCAATTTTGGAGGAGCCGATTTCAGAACCAACTTGAATGTAAATTACATTGGAGATGCCTGGAACGATCAAGTATCTTCTTTTATTATTGTTTCCGGTATGTGGCAATTTTATAAGGATGCAAATTTTATAACTCCGGTTGGTGGTGTATTAGGGCCTGGATATTATTCTTGGGTTGAAAATTACGGAATACCAAACGACTGTATTTCCTCATACAAATGTGTGGCATTTGCATAAATTAATATTAAAAATGCTATAACAATGAGTATCAATCACTCAAATATTTAAGTAATTGATACTCATTGTTATCATCAAAACTTCTCCTCTATCCCCAACCCAAACAGCGCGAAATCATATTTCACAGGGTCAACTGGGTCAAATTCGCGGAGGCGTTCGGTGAGTTCGAGGGCGGTTTGCCAATCGGTTTGTTTGCGGGTGATGAGGTTGAGCTTGCGCGATACACGGTCGACATGCAGATCGCAGGGCATGATGAGATCAGCTGGTTTTAACTGATTCCAGATACCGAAATCAACACCGCAATTATCCTTACGTACCATCCAGCGCAGGAACATGTTCAGCCTTTTGCAGGTTGATTTTTGCGATGGTGAGGATACATGTTTTTTTGTACGATGCGGGTAATCGGGCAGGGAAAAGAAATAGGAACGGAAGTGATTGAGGGCAGCTTCGGCCCCCCAGCCCCCTAAAGGGGGAGTTTCATGATTTACATCATGCTCCCCCTTTAGGGGGCTGGGGGGCTGAAACGCTGATTCCAGCGATTCATTTCTTTCATAATGATACCTGAAGAATGCAATAAAATACAGCGTATCAATATCATTAAAAGTACGGTGCTTAAAATTCAGCAGCTTTTTAAGGTCGGATTCTTCGTGATTAATGATGAAATCATAAGGCGCGCCATCCATCAGCTGGATCAGCTCCTTGCATTTGTTGATGATGGTAACGCGCTGCCCCCAGGCTAAGGTTGCTGCCCAAAAACCCATGATCTCGATATCCTGCTTTTTAGTGAACAGATGCGGGATAGAGATGGGATCGTTCGTGATGAAGCCCGGTTGGTTGTATTGGGCAACTTTAAAATCTAAAAACTCCTTGAGATTCTCTATCATTATGAATATCTCCAAGCGTCATTGCGAGGGACGAAGCAATCTCTACTTAGGCAGGGCGGTTATGCAAGTTTAAAACTGTTTATTCGCTCTGTATAGCATAGAGATTGCTTCGTTCCTCGCAATGACGCTCTGTTATTTGTTTAGTATTAAGTAAATAGACTTAAAATCATTTACTTGATACCTGGTACTAGCTACTTGATACTAACCTAACTAAGCGCTTGCTTTAAATCCTCGAGCAAATCATCAATATCCTCTACCCCTACGCTTAGGCGCAACAGGTTGTCTACCACACCGGCTTTCTCACGCTCGGCTTTTGGTATGGAGCCGTGGGTCATGCTTACGGGGTGGTTGATCAATGATTCTACGCCACCCAATGACTCGGCAAGGGTAAATACTTTAAATGATGACGCCACGCGGAAAGTTTCCTGCAGGTCTGCGTCTTTTAATACAATGGAGATCATACCGCCGAAATCCTTCATTTGCTTTTTGGCAATGTCGTGGTTTGGATGATCGGTAAAGCCCGGCCAGTAGATCTTTTCAACTTTAGGGTGTGTCTTTAAAAATTCTGCTATTACCCTACCGTTTTCACAATGTGCTTTCATGCGCAGGTGCAGGGTTTTTATACCACGCAGTACTAAAAAGCTGTCCATAGGGCCCGGTGTAGCACCGCAGGCGTTATAGATGAACCATAGCTTTTTGTAGGTTTCTTCGTCGTTCAGCATTAAGGCGCCCATTACCACGTCAGAGTGACCGCCAATGTATTTAGTGACCGAGTGCATCACAATATCAGCACCCAGGTCGATAGGATTTTGCAGGTACGGTGAGGCGAAAGTATTATCAACCACCAACTTCACATTTTTAGCTTTAGCGATTTTTGACACCGCCGCTATATCCACAATACGCATGGTTGGGTTGGTTGGCGTCTCTATCCAGATCAGTTTTGTATTTTCGTTTACATATTGGTTGATCAGTTCAGGGTCTGAAAGATCAATAAAATGAAACTTGATACCGTAAGGCGTAAATATTTTGGTAAACATGCGGTATGAGCCACCATAAAGGTCATTGCCGGTAATTACTTCATCACCCGGCAATAACAGTTTCATCACCGCGTCGGTAGCGCCCATTCCACTGGAGAATGCCAGTCCGAATTTGGCGTTTTCTAAAGCAGCCAGGCAATTTTCCAAAGCCTTGCGGGTTGGGTTTGTTCCACGAGAGTACTCGAATCCCTGGTTATCGCCTGGGGATTTTTGCCAGTAGGTTGATGTTTGATATATCGGCGTCATCACCGCGCCGGTTGACGGATCGGGCTCCTGCCCTGCATGTATAGCTTTAGTTGCGAATTTCATAGCCCCCTAGCCCCCTAAAGGGGGATTTTTGATTTGCGATGCTGACTTTAAAGTCCGACATCTTGTTAATAATTTTATTTATCCCCGGTAACCCCACCATGCTTTTCAAAGCGCCCCCTTCAGGGGGCTGGGGGGCTCGGCTAATATGCTCTTGCGAACAATACTCTTTGTTTCGACGGCTTGCCCGTTAAAATACACTTGCCTTCTTCCAGTTTATTATCCAAAGGTATGCAACGGATTGTTGCTTTAGTCTCATCTTTTATCTTTTGCTCAGTTTCAGCTGTGCCATCCCAATGGGCAGATAGGAACCCCGGCTCTTCATCCAGCATGCGTTTAAATTCCTCGTAGGTATCCACCTCGGTAGTGTTTTCTGCTCTAAAGTCGGATGCTTTTTTGTAGATATTTTCCTGAATCGTATCCAGTAAAGCCTCGATATGCAAAGCCAAGCCATCCTGACTAACCGTTTCTTTAGTTTTGGTATCCCTGCGGGCCAGCTCAACCGTCCCATTCTGCATATCTCGGCTGCCGATGGCAACGCGCAAAGGCACGCCTTTTAGTTCGTATTCTGCGAACTTAGCACCTGGGCGGTGGGTATCGCGTTTATCAAACTTAACTGATATGTCTTTCGCTTTAAGTTCTTTAGTTAATGCGGTAACGAAGGCCGTTATGTTTTCCAGCTCTTCATCGTGCTTGTATATCGGCACAATAACTACTTGTATAGGTGCCAGTTTTGGCGGTAAAACCAAACCTGCGTCATCAGAGTGCGCCATGATCAGCGCGCCTATTAAGCGGGTTGAAACGCCCCATGAGGTAGCCCATACGTAATCCTGAACATTCTCACGATTGGTGAATTTAACATCGAACGCCTTGGCAAAGTTCTGCCCTAAAAAGTGTGAGGTACCGGCCTGTAGGGCTTTTCCATCCTGCATTAAGGCTTCAATACAATAAGTATCTAAAGCACCTGCAAAGCGCTCATTTGGCGTTTTACGGCCTTTAACAACAGGCAATGCCATCCAGTTTTCGGCAAAATCAGCATAAACTCCTAGCATTTGCTCGGTTTCAGCAATAGCTTCGTCGGATGTTGCATGAGCAGTGTGGCCCTCCTGCCATAAAAACTCACTGGTACGCAAAAACAGGCGTGTACGCATTTCCCAGCGCATTACGTTAGCCCATTGGTTAACCAAAATAGGCAGGTCACGGTAAGATTGTATCCAGCCACGGTAAGTGTTCCAGATGATAGTTTCAGATGTTGGGCGGATGATCAGTTCTTCCTCCAGCTTGGCATCTTCATCAACAATAATATTGCCGTTACCATCATTTTTAAGACGATAATGGGTTACCACGGCACATTCCTTAGCGAAGCCCTCAACGTGGCTGGCCTCCTTCGAGAAGAACGACTTAGGTATAAGCAGCGGAAAATAAGCATTGCTATGCCCGGTTTCCTTAAACATTTTGTCAAGCACAGCCTGCATTTTTTCCCAGATGGAATAGCCATACGGCTTAATGATCATGCAACCCCTAACCGGCGAATACTCCGCCATATCAGCTTTTATCACTAAATCATTGTACCACTGCGAGTAATCTTCTTCCTTGCTTATAACCCCTTTGCTCATTATATTATAATCGAATAGTTCGTAATTGAAAAAATTGTAGTCGCCAAATTTATAAATTTAAACGTATTCAAAGCTGATCTTTTAGTATTAGCTGCGTTTATAGTAAATAGTATTGGTGAGGATGCGCCAGTCGGTTGGTCATTAGTCATTTCGCTGCGCTGTCATCGGGTCATTGTCTGGATCAGATTTTTTTGAATTAAGGAATTTGCAGAATTCTATAAATTCTTAAATTCCCCAAATTCGGGTTCAGATTGTTGGGGCGTTCCCGCTATTCAGCGGGCCGGGCCATCCGTTCATACGCCTGCAGGCTTTAGGCGCGAGGCCGGTACCCACTACTGTCCCTAACGCGGAATCTTTTCTAAATGTAGAGACGCAATACTTTGCGTCTTTTAAACATATAGGTGGGAGACGCAAAGTATTGCGTCTCTACAAAATGCTGCTGCGCTCCGTTTTACCCCCTCCGTCGACACGGGACTGACCAAAAAGGTCAGCCCCAGGGGGGAACTTATCTTGCAATTTTAAACTCCTGCCGGCATAAACGCATACTACTTAACCCATAAATTACGAAGCAGGATAACAGCAGGATATAAACCACAGGATGAAAAACGGGGTTAAAAAAATGGAAAATCCTTGCTATCTGGCAAATGCCATTAAGTATAATGCCTATGAATATTAAAAGTGTAGACATGCTTTGCATTGAGAGCTTTACAATTGAACTCTTTCCCTTATCAGTTTTAATAATTAGTATTTTGGATTGATAAAAAAAATAAATAGCGGGCATAAACGCTGTGGCTATTAATCCAATTATTAGTGAAAAAAATGTTATTTTATTTTGAGGCAGATAAAATCCGGTTATAACAAATAGCGTGATTAGCAGTGCGGCCTGCCAGTTTAAATAATATTTTATATTGGCCCAATGGAGCTTGGTTATCTTTTTGTAATAGGTCAATGGGTACTCCTTTATTATTTTTTCAAAAGTCCGGTAATCCTTAAAATGTGTTTCCATTAGCTCATCAAAAACAAAAGCAATATTACGCTGATCACCGTTTTCGCGGGCCACTTCAATAGCTGTAATAATGTGATCTTTGATCTCATCATAAGGTTCCTGGTATATACTTTTAATGTCGTTTTTTAAACGATTATTAATATAATCTAAATCAATAGCGGTTAATTTCATTTTACATGGTGTTAAAGTTTATCAGCAGCTAATATTATGGCCCTGGTTCTTGCTAAATCATTTCTGTAGAACCTCGCTAATGATAAATTATACAACGCGCAGAACAGTAAAAATAATGTTACAAATACGGGATAGTATATCATCGGCAGCCACAGATGGGGAAACATAAGTGGCAAGGCAGCTATTGTCAATATTACAATAGTGGCACTCCCGGTTAATGAAGGTTTAATTTTAGGCCGGTTAAATTTATGCCGGTTAAAATCACGCCCTGCTTTTATATCTTCTTTTTGTACAAAAGCGTACATTTTTACGCTCCTTGCAAAAGTGTATATCGCTGGTAAAACCATCATGGTCAAACCAATTGTCCGTAAATTCCACAGGCTTAATTGAACATGCAGGGTAAAATAATACGTCATTCCAGCGCCCACAACCGTATACAACAGTTTGGGAAATTTGAAATAGCCGATAAAAGAAATTAAAAAAAGCCTGATAGTATCCTTAAAGGCCGCCCTTTTAGAAGCCTTTTCCAGTTTCATTAAATTATCATGGCCTCCAAAATCATCCGTTATAATATCATAAATAGTTTGCTCAAAGGATGTGATCGTGGTTTTATGGCTTAAAGCAGTAATAATATGATCATAAAGCTCATCGTAGGTTTCGCGGTACTTTAGTATTTTACTTAAGTATTGCTTCAAAAGCTGATCTTCTTGCTCCGTTAGTCTCATCTTATAGCCGGTTTAAGGTTCAACAAATTCTGCAGCTGATCAATAAAAGCCTGTGCTTCTTTTGATTTGCTGGTTACTTCTTTCCCGCCATGCTCAGTGAGCCGGTAATATTTCCGGGCCCGGCCATCCACTACTTCAACCGTCGTTTCCAAAAAGCCATCGGCTTCTAATTTATGTAATGCAGGATATAGTGCCCCTTCTGTAAGTATAATCCCGCCTTCCGATACTTCTTTAACCTTTTGCGTAATCTCATAACCATACATCCGGTCTTTACTTTCCAGCAACTTTAAAATAATAGTTTGCAGTGTGCCTTTTAATAATGGATTAGTATTCATAACAACAAATGTAAACAATTTACATACATAACAAAATTATGTATGTAAGTAATCAGGGAATGATTTCAATTAAATTCAACATTGGTTGTTAAAAAGCAATCTATGCTAAGATGTTGATTAACCAGAGTAGGAAAAAAGTGCATTATTATTGTTGTAATGCGATTTAAACATTTTTATCCCCAGCTGGGGTGACCAAAATAGTTTTTTACCTTTTTGGTCACCCCAGCTGGGTGGGGATAAAACGCGATAGAGCTTCGACGCGCTTCGTTGACTCACCCCGACTACGCTACGCTGGTCGCCCCTCTCTTCGCCTGCGGCGGAAAGAGGGGTCCAGGAAGATTATATCATCCTGTCAATATTCAAAATCCAATAAATCCTGGTTCAGAATCCTGGTTCACTTACTCTCCCACTTAAATTGCTTAATACCAACGGTGGCAAATACTATTATATAACCTAAAGTTACCAGTAGTGCATTGGTCGCATCCATATCCCACTTTGCAGGTGCCATGCCGGCTGCCATTATGGTTTCTACAGTGCCATAGGGTGTCCAATGGGTAATTTCTTGTATTTGCGGGCCCAGCGCGCCTAATCCGCCGAACGTGCCTATCAGTATAAAGGCCAAAAACACCAATCGCGAAGCAGAGTTAACCGTTTCTGCATTTTTCGTTAGGCCCACTATTGCTTGTCCAAGTGCTAAATATACAGCACCACCTACGGCGGCAGTAAAATAGGTAACCAAATAACCCGCTGGCGATAAAGTGATCTTATCAACATTAAAACCAACAATAAAAATGGCTGTAGTAATAATCAATATCATTATCAATTGCACAGCAAGCCTGCTCATCATTATAGCCCAGGATGGCAAAGGCGCAACCCTCAATCGCTGGAATATACCTTTATCCCTGTCGCGGGCAATGGAGTTTGAATAGCCCATCAGTCCAAGGGATATTAAACCGTAGCACAAGCTATTGGCCAATGTAGCGGGCCCGCCAATTTTGGCTATATAGCCTTTCCATGAAATTAAAATTATTACAGGCACCATTAGTGACAGTATTGCGCCACGGCGATTGCGCCATTGTGTGGTAAGGTCGGCCCTTAATAATGCCGAAAATACAGTGGATGTTTTTGGTATAATTGTTTCCATTCTTTAATTTAATTATGCTCTAACAGCTCTGCCGGTTAGCGCTATGAATACATCTTCAAGTGTTACTTTGCCCCTGCGCGATACCGCTATTACTTCGGGGTCGTTCTTATATTTTTCTATCAGTGCCTGCGGCGTATCAATAATGATCACTTTACCATGGTCGATGATACCTATACGGTCGCAAACGGATTCCGCTTCTTCCATAGAGTGCGTGGTTAATAACACAGCATGCCCGCGTTCGCGGATGGCTTCAATGCGCTCCCAAAGCTGGCGGCGCGATTGCGGATCGAGGCCGGTAGTTGGTTCATCCAGCAAAACCAGTCGCGGGTTGTGTATTGTTGATATCACTAATGACACCCTTTGCTGTTGCCCGCCTGAAAGCTCACCAAATTTTTTGGATGCAGCATCTTCCAATTTTATTTCTTTAAGAATCTCCTCTAACTTATCTTTAGTAAGCGGTACACCATATATACCTGCGTATAGCTGCAATATCTCAGATACCTTTAATTCAGGCTGAAAGCTGGTCGACTGCAACTGCACTCCCATCGCCGCACGGGCATATAGCGGCTTCTCACGGGCATCAAAACCATCAACCACAACCGAGCCTGCGTTGAATTTTACGAGGCCCTCAATTGAGCTTAACGTGCTTGTTTTGCCTGCACCGTTGGGCCCAAGCAGCCCAAATATTTCGCCTTTGCGTACATCAAAAGAAACATCCTTTACAGCGGTAAATGAACCGTATTGTACATTCAGGCCTGTAACCTTTAAAATACTATCCTGTTGATTATTCATGTATTATTTATTTTGAGGGTTAGATACAGGGATTTTCATAATATTACACTTAGTTCATTAATATTTTATGTTGTTCTGCAATTACTTCATTATTTAGCTATTTTGGCACTCTATTTTTTTTTAACATACCTGTTTTATAGCATATGACTTATTGTTTAGGAATAAAGGTTAAAGAAGGCCTGCTGGCCCTTGCCGATACACGCATCACTTCGGGAACTGATACTACCGTAAAAAAGAAGATTTCGATAGAACAAAAAGATAACTTTTCTCTTTTCATTATGACCAGCGGCTTAAGATCAACCAGGGACAAGGCTATTGTATATTTTAATGAGTTGCTCGAAACAAAGGAATTCAACAAATTATACAAAGCTGTGAATGCCTTTGGCGAACAGGTTAAGCGGGTGGCAACTGAGGATAAGGCATCGTTGGAAAGAGCGGGGTTTAATTTCGACTTGAACACCATTATTGGCGGCCAACTGAAGGATGATGATGAGCATAAGCTGTTCCTGCTATATCCGGAAGGTAACTGGGTTGAACTGGGTCAAGGAGCGCCATATGTGATCATAGGCAACTCAGGGCATGGTAAAGCTATACTTAACCGTACACTTACTGAAAATTCGAGCTTAAAGCTGGCACTGAAAACAGGCTTTTTATCATTTGACTCAACGAGGGTGAGCTCAAATAATGTGGATTTCCCCATTGATGTAGTGCTTTATAAAAAAGACAGTTTTCATATGGTAGAACAACGCTATGAGAAAAAAGACCTGGAAAATATCTCAACCCAATGGGCCGAGGAGTTGAAACATGCGCTGGAAAATATAAAAGAAGATTGGATGGATGAGGCTTTTACCAAGCTTGAAAAAGAAACTATTTAAACTATATACCTGCTATGAAATTTGATGTGTTCACCGAAATGGAATATGCCGTTAACTCCCCCGGGACACTGGTATTGAATATCCATGCCTTAAGAACACCCAATCAAACTATTTTAAACGAAACATTTACAATTGCTCCATATATAAAATTTGAGGAATTGGTTGAGCCAAGCGGCAACCGCCTGGTTCGTTTTGAAATTCCTGAACCGGGAAATATTAAAGTAACTTATAATGCTACAGTTGATAATAGTTTTACCATAAGTGATCATACACATAGGGAAGAAACACCGGTTGCTCATTTGGATAGTGCTATCCTACCCTACCTTTACCCGAGCCGATATTGTCAGTCGGACAAGCTATACCGACTGGCAGATAACCTTTTTGGCAAAATTGCTGACCCATTTGAAAAAGTGATCGCACTTACCAACTGGATAAATACTAACGTGCAATACATCAGCGGATTCTCCAATTCACAAACCTCTGCTTATGATACGGTAACGCAACAGGCCGGCGTATGCCGCGATTTTGCGCATTTAGGTATTGCCCTGTGCCGTGCATTAACCATCCCTGCACGTTACTTTACGGGTTATGCCTATCACCTTAAACCGGCAGATTTTCATGCCTGCTTTGAGGCTTACCTGGGCGGCGAATGGGTTTTGTTTGATGCTACACGCTTAGTACCGCTAAACGGACTGGTGAAGATAGCCAACGGTCGCGATGCTGCGGATACGGCCATAGCTAACATTTTTGGCGACATCATTTTCACCACCATGCAGGTAACCTGTGAGCTGGCTGATGAAAACTTTGAACCCTTCTTTTATGAGGGATCAGCATTACAAGGGCTGTCGTATCCATAAAAAACGTTCTTCTTAACATTATAAAACTTATACTTAATTATTTGGTTTATAGCCATATACTATTTTATCAGCCAAACATAACAAAGTAACAGCATGGATACTTGTGTTTTGTTACCGTGATTAAGCTTTTCGGGTATATTAAATCTTATTTTTTTTTACTCAGGCGCTGATAAAAATGTACTTTTAGTTGCGTGTATATACACTTTTATAACACTACCTATTGTTTAAAATGAAGAAGCTATTCTTATTATTTTGCCTGGTAACCGCATCTGTCAGCTTTGCCTTTGCTGATACCATCGCTATAAATCATTTTGTAGTAAAGGAAAACCCTTTTGCGCAGGACCAGGTGGCTATTGTAGCAACTGACTCATTAAACAATACACAATCAGACGTTGACGGCCAGTTCACCTTTACCATAAATGGGTTTGAAGAGGTATTGAAATTTAATAAAGGCGTTGCCTTTTATGACCATAAGCTGCAACACTCCAGTTTTATATATGCCAAACATATAAATGATAGCGGCACCCACGCCATGCTCTATTATATTTATAAAAACGATAAACTAAATTGTATCCACATTAGCTGGATAGCTATGCTGTGTATACCGCTTGGCCTTATACTACTGGCCTATATGTTTAAGCGGTTCATTATTATAGCTGCTATCATCTTCTGCATATTTGTATACTTTAATTACCACAACGGCTTAAGCGTCCCCACGTTTTTTGAGAGTATAATTGATGGGTTGAAGAGTATATTTTAATTTGAAGATTTGGTGATTTGAGAATTTGAAGATTATTTTTATAGTCATTTTCAAATCTTCAAATTAAACAATTATCAAATCAAAATGGTAACCCTATACCAAAATTCAGCTGCATAAAATTGTAGTTTATGCCATTGGTTTGTGTATAGGCAGTTTTAAATGGACCGGTGTGGAACAACTCACTAAAGTGATTGATCAGCACCCATTGATCTGAACCGTTAAATTCAGGGTCTTTAAATTTAAAGGCGGCATCAAACCTGAATACAAAGAAACCAAGATCAAACCTTAATCCAGTACCAATACCAATTGCGGATGATTGCAGTATATTGTTGAACCTGAACTCTCCGTTAGGGTTTTCTATTTGTGTATTCAACGGATTCTGCGGATCTTCCTCCTGCTTATGTAAGCGCCAAACGTTACCGGCATCCATAAATACGGCTCCTCTAAGTATACATCCAAAAAAGTCGTCAGAAAGCTTGTACCTGTATTCAAGGTTAGTGATCAGTTTTACCTCACCAAACTGATCAAGGTATTGCAGGCGCGATCGCAAAGTATCGGCAGCACCGCCAACTCCATAGCTAGCTCTATTAAAATTACCCGGGCCCAATGTACGTGGCAGCCATGCGCGCATATCATCAGAGCCGCCGGCATAAAAGTTCTTTTCAAATATCAACTGGTTGCTATTGCCGTAGGGTACACCCAAACCCGGGTTTATCCTGAATATTAATTGCTGCTCGCCTCCAAGGCTTTTGTAAAACCGGAGATCGATCTCGGCCTTGCTGTATTGCGAAAAAGTGTAACCAAAAATAGTACGCTCACCAAGCGTATCCTTAGGCGTATTAAATAACCTGCTTAACAAGTATAGGGTGTTACCCCCTACATCAATATTACCCCTGAAATAGACAAAGTTACTATAGGTATTAAGCTTATTAGCATTTAAAACATAGCTATACTGGCTGCCCGAGGTAAAAATGGTGCGGCCAATAAGGTATATATAGGAGTAATAGTTAGCCTTTAATAAATCCTGGTACGCGCTCGGATCAATAATACCTCTTGAATACTGAAAGGCTATCGGAGTTACTATATGCTGCTTATCGGGAGTTTCAAAAAAGTCATAAGTAATAGAGCTCAGGAAACTTTCGCGCTCAACTAAACCTTTTTGAAAGAACAGTGTGAAATTTGTTGCAAACGTTGTATGCGGCACGCCATATTTACCGGGCTTAGCAAAATTAAACGGCGAAATAATACGCGGATAAATAAGGTTTAACCCAATATTCAGGTCCTGGTTCTCTATACTGCCCTGGTTAACAACATTATTATTATTATCCAGTAAAATACTCTCATTAATTTTAAACTGTAAAATGGCGGCCTGTTTAAAAATATTACGATCAGTAAACGTGTTACCTACGTTGAAGCCATACCGACCGGCATTAAACAATACCTCTCCCTCAATCCTGTCCGACATCTGCTTCAGCGGGATGATATCAATCTTTGAATCAAGCCTGTTGGTGCTATCAGCCAGCTTTGTATAGGTTGGGTTGGGCACATTGCGGAACACATTTAACTGTGATAGCCGCGTTGTAGTGAGGTTTTGCTTATCAATATTGTATAGCTCGCCCTTTTTCTGAAAAATGTAATCGGTTACGGTATGGGGCTTAAACTTACCCGAGAAATCAACATACCTGAACTGCGAATCGAGCTGAATGGTATCGGCCTTGCCCGTGGTTTTGCCATTACTTTTTGAAATAGTAATTAATGTATTGTTGATCTTGTAAATTGGGTGTGCTGATTTTCCATCTGGGTTATCTACTACGAATTTAAGGTCAACCACACCCTTATCAAAGGTAGAATCAACAATAAAGGTGACGTACTGGCGATAAAAATCAAAATAACCATTACGCTTCATTAACTGGTAAAACCCATCTCGATCAGCCGAAAGACTATCGGTATCAAAGCGGCTGCCTTTACTAACATTTGCAAAAATGGCCTTGTTTGCCTGGTATAAACTTTCAACCCTTTTATCGGCTATACTATCCTTAAAACCACGCACCCTGAACATCGGCCCCTGAACTGTGGTAAATATCAATTCGGCTTTTTTCTTCTTTACTACTATAGAGTCGGATACTTTCGCTTTTAAATAACCCTTGTTCTGGATATATTTTTCTATCTGCGTACGCGAAAATTCAACCAGGCTGCTATCTAAAATAGCCGGAGCCTCACCTATATCCTTTTTCCCGTTCTTACTGAATAAATAATAGAATTCGAGATTGATAACATTGTTAGGCTGCTGTTCCTTATCTACATAATTTACTGCATTAAGGGCAAACTCCTTATCCATGCCTTTAATGGTAATTTTGCGTACCAGGGCCTGATTTGGTTTTAGGCGACGGGTTAAACTACAGTTTGAAAGTGTAAAAACCAGGATTATACTTAATATTGCAAGGCGGAAATTATTACAGTTGCTATATGCTTTCAAAATCACAAATCAGTTTATTAAAATCCTTACAACAAAAAAAGTTTAGGATGGAACATGGCTTTTTTTTGGTAGAGGGCATCAAATCAGTAAAAGAATTCATTGATTCAGCCTACCAAATCGAAGCTATTTATCACACCTTTGCATTCGACCCAAATTTGCTGAAATTATCGCGAAATATAAACTTAAATGAAATTTCGTTAAATGATCTTGAAAAAATCAGCACCTTAAAGACTCCGCAAGAGGTGCTGGCACTGGTAAAAATGCCCAAATGGCCCATTCTGGATCATAATTTATTAAGGCAAAAATTTTCAATTGTGCTTGATGGTATACAGGATCCGGGCAATATGGGAACCATTATACGTACGGCAGACTGGTTTGGCATACAACATATTATCTGTTCGGATGATACGGTTGATGTGTATAACCCAAAAGTTGTACAGGCAACGATGGGCTCATTATCACGCATAAATGTGCATTATATTGATCTGCAAAACTTCTTATCAAACATAAAACTTCCCGTATTTGGCGCTTTGCTCGATGGTACCAACATTTACCAAACCGATTTCAGTACTGAAGGACTGATAATAATGGGCAACGAGGGCAACGGTTTAAGACCCGAAATTATAAAGCTGGTACACAGGGCAGTAACCATTCCGCGCATGGGTAAAGCCGAATCTTTGAATGTGGGAATAGCCACTGCAATTTTTTGTTCAGAAATAAACAGGAAAAGCTTTAAATAAAAGTTGGCATCCATTAAATAAATAACTATTTTTGCAATCCTTAAAAATGGTCGGGTGGCCGAGTGGCTAGGCAGAGGTCTGCAAAACCTTTTACAGCGGTTCGAATCCGCTCCCGACCTCGAGGTTTAAAAAATTTAAAATAAAAGTCATGGGCGTTACTCGTTTAAAAAGAAAAGATAGAAAAAACAAAACCACTTCAAGATTAGAGGTACAGTTTTTAAAAAATGCTACCAACCTGGAGCCAGGAAGCCGTTCAGCTGAACCTAAAAACAGCCAGATAGCTAAAAACAACGCTGCTTTATTAAAAGCTGCCGGTAAATAATTCTATCATTTATTGAGGCGTATTTATTACGTTTTAGTATTATTTCAAGAGATTATAAATCCTGCTGGTTATTAACCGGCAGGATTTTTTATTGTGTAAGATTTTGAGGCACACAAATATCATCTTGAGCGCTAGCGAAGAATCTTATCGCTTGCCGTACGCCTGAAAGATTCTTCGCTATCGCTCAGAATGACAAGATTTAAATATTACAATACGCCTCTATCATCTTAACAGCCGCTCCCACTCCATCCTCCTTGTTCACCCTGCTGCTAGCCTCCTTTATTGTTTCCGCAATATGCGACTGCTTCAATTTCGTCAATGCTTTTAAAACGACAGCTGCCGAAAGTTTCCTCCACGGGATATGAACACCCAGTTTCTTTTGCTCTATGATTTTACCCCATGCCGGCTGATCTACAAATATAGATGCAACAATAGCCGGTATGCCTGCTTTTAACACGGCCGCAACAGTACCTATGCCCCCGTGGATAATTGCAGCGCAGCATTTCGGCAGCAGCCAGCTATGATCAGCCTGACGGATAACTAATAGATTTGGGTGCGACTTCAATTCGGGTGATGGCGACCAGCCCAGGCAATAAACAATGCGGGTAGTTGATGTAGCTAATATATCGTTTATCATACCCGCAAGTTTCTTTTCATCGGGGAAAGGGATGCTGCCAAATCCAATATATAAGGGTTTAGTACCAGCGTTTAACCATTCTGTTAAACCATCGGGTAAGGCAACCGGCAGTCTTTTATCATTAGTTATTTTGGGCAATGTAAAAAAGCCGGAGATCGTGAAATATTCTTCCCAGTCGAAAGGTTTTGCTATTAATTCAGGACTATAAGCATGGATCATCGGCACTTTATCGTGTAGAATCTTATCATAAAGAGATCCTTTTAAAGGCGCTAAACCCACCCTTTGCCTGAACTCGGCATTGTCCTTTTTACTCACCTGCCATAATACTGAATTTATAATTCGATAGGAGTACGGATTCAGCCATGAGATATCGGGAAACTTAAACATCAGCATCGGGAACGCCTTTGTGGGTATCATTGGCGGATTTAGCTGCACAATGAGCCATCTTTTATTAAATTTTTCTCCAATGGCTGCCACATAAAATATGCAGGTGTTTACCACAATCATAGCATCGGCTGTTTTGCAAGCCTCACAAATGCCATCAAACAGCGGGCCCCGCATATTATGCGTTTCCTTTAACATTGAGCGCACAAATGTGATGTTACTACCCGTACTAATAGATTTCCGAAGCTGGGACGAATTAACCAATACTTCCACGTCGCCGTAAAGGGGGTAGATATTAACGCCGTAGCTATCAGCCAGCGGTTTAAAATTCCCGGGAGCGGCTAACGTTACTGTGTGCCCATTAGCCATTAACCCTAAAGCCAAAGCGATAAAAGGCTGTACATCACCTCTTGAACCATATGTTACTAAACAATAATGCAATGGGGTTCGGGTTTTGAGTGTGATTTATTTAGCTAAGATCTTTTTATTTATGCGCTTTATCAATCCCGGCCCCTCATAAATAAAGCCTGTATAAAGTTGCACAAGCGATGCACCGGCGTTTAACTTTTCTATAGCATCACTCTCTGAATGTATCCCTCCCACACCAATTATCGGGAATGCGCCATTTGATTTTTTAGCCAGATAAGCGATCACCTCTGTTGATCGTTGTGTTAGTGGCTTGCCACTTAGTCCACCCATTTCGCTTTTCAATTTATCGGATGATGCGAGGCCATCCCTGCTGATGGTAGTATTGGTAGCTATAACACCCGCAATACCTGCGGTTTGAACTATCTCCACAATATCATCCAGTTGTTCGTTACTTAAGTCCGGCGCTATTTTTAGTAGGATAGGCCTGCTGATGCCGTGCTTAGAGTTACGTTTCTGCAAGGTATCCAGCAATTGCAATAGTGGTTCCTTTTCCTGCAGTTCGCGCAGGCCCGGCGTGTTTGGTGAGCTTACATTCACCACAAAATAATCAACCACATCAAACAAACGGTCGAAGCATTTAATGTAATCGCTTACCGCATCTTCATTAGGCGTAACCTTATTTTTGCCGATGTTGCCGCCTATTATCAATCCTTTTTGTGATGCTGATGGGTTTTTGCGATAAGCGGCAATATGCTCCGCCACAACATCAACCCCTAAGTTATTAAAACCCATGCGGTTTATAAGCGCGCCATCCTGTGGCAGCCTGAACATGCGCGGCTTTGGATTGCCGGGTTGTGGCAATGGGGTTACCGTGCCTACTTCAATAAAACCAAAGCCAAGGTTAGCCATTTCGCTGATCACATCGGCATTTTTATCAAAACCGGCAGCCAAACCAACCGGGTTCTTAAATTTAAGGCCAAATACTTCCTTTTCAAGTCGTTCATCTTTCAAATCCCATAGTCCCCTGCTTATTGCGGCTCCACCCGGGAAACGGTTAAAGCGCCTAAGGTTGCGGGTTACAAAATAGTGTACCTTTTCAGGATCGAACTTAAATAGTATAGGTTTTATTAAAGAATACATGCCGCGAAGTTACCAGTTTTTATTTTTTTATTAATGCCTTGCGTAACATAGTTGATGCAGAGCCTGTATGATACATTATTCACATTTTATACTACTAAATTAGCATACATGATATGGTTATGAGAGAATAGCTATATTAGCACAACCAAAATAGTGCGCTTAAAAGCACATATAGATCTGTAAACATCTGCAATAAAAAATCATGAGTAAACTTATACCATCCAACCGTAGAAATTTTGTCAGGAACGCCGCCGTAGGCACTATAGCTGCTTTAGCTGTACCGGGTATTATATCATCAGCTTTTGCATCAGCATCAAAAACTAAAAAAGTAACACTGGGCGATAATGATGTGGTACTTTTCCAGGGCGATTCAATTACAGAATGGGGCCGTGATAAAAGTAAAAGTGCAGCTAATGATTTCGGTGCATTAGGATCGGGATATGTATTACTTACTGCAACTGTACTGTTACGTGATTATGCGGCTAAAAATCTACAAATACATAATACGGGTATAAGCGGCAACAAAGTGTATCAACTGGCCGACAGGTGGGATACGGACACTGTAGCGTTAAAACCAAATGTATTAAGCATTATGGTTGGCGTAAACGACTACTGGCATACGCTTAGCGGCAACTATAAAGGCACTATTGAGACTTACAGAACTGATTATAAAAAACTATTAGACCGTACCAAACAGGCCCTGCCCGATGCAAAATTAATTATAGGCGAACCTTTTGCCCTTAAGGATGTAAAAGCGGTTGATGCATCATGGTACCCGGCGTTTGACACTTACAGACAGGCAGCGCAGGATGTGGCCGATGAATTTGAGGCGGTGTTTGTACCCTACCAAAAGGTTATGGACGAAGCCGTAAAAGTAGCACCGGCTAAATATTGGTCGATTGATGGTGTGCACCCTAGCCCTGCCGGTGCAAGCTTAATGGCTGAGGCCTGGCTGAAAGCTGTAAAAGGATAGCCTGATCAATAAATTTCGCGGCTTTGCTTGTGCTGTTTTACAATATTTTTTAACAACACTTGCAGGATCAGTGCGTTCCAATCCATTGAAAAACTGCAGCTTTTATTTTGATGTGGGTTCTCAACATGGTGGATCATGAAATAGGTGCGGTAATTACTCAGGGCTATCTCATGCCATAGCAGTTTATTCCGTTTATCCCAACTAATGCCATCAGTATGGAACTTTACGCCGGCCAATTCAAACACCTGTTGTATGCTGTATAATTCAATATAATAGTTAAGCGTACTACTGAAGTAATTTTCCCATAATTGGTTAAATATAGCATACCATAATTTGTGGTACGCCTCGTGCCTGATACTGTAAAAGCTGGTAAGTTTTATCAGAAATACCTTATTCTGAAAATCCCTGGTTTCAATAATATATTGCCGGCCAAAGGAGAATGCATAACCACGCAAAACCACGACCCTATACCTGAACGAGCAGATATCTTCGGCAGGAATAAAAACAGGCGAACTGAAGCTTAACGGTTTCTCAACCATTATGCCCTCTGTAGTGAACGTAAGCCTTTTAGCTGTTTTTTTTTGAAACAGCGCAGGTATTTCTACAACGCCTGAAACATCCATATTGCAAAATAACAATTCTATCCGGGTATTGTTGTTTTGAGATGATAACGTAATTAAAAAATTACGATTGCCCCAGACTACCGGTAAGCTATTATTCTCAGAATAGATTTTGATTATTTATTTTTGCAGCATCATGAAAGGACTTCCGGTAAATCTGTTTAAGACGTTTATTTTTTCAACCATATTGGCCATTGCTGCAAACAGCATTTATTATGCTTATATACAGCGTAATTTAACGCAGGATTATCAGCACGCGGTACCATTAATTACCGGCGGCACGTTTTTCCTGACTATTATTTTAACCATTATGGCATCGCCAATGCTTTTCCTGGCTAATATTAACTTCTGGAATATTGTATGGGTCAGGCTGTTACTTTATTTTTCAGGGTCAATAGTTTTTGTTGTTACCGTATTACTTATGCCGTTAAGCATGCTCAATAAATTGTTTGACCTTATTACTGGTGCAATTTTTATATTGGTTCATTTCTTTTTTTATGTGAGGACGGTTAAAAAGGCAAGGTAGTTGGTAAAAACGCGCTCCGTTTGACTCACCCGGTCGTTGCTTCACTCAACCACCCTCTCTGCGGTAAACCGCAAAGAGGGCTAGTGAAATATTATTTTCATACTCAATTTTTGCCCTCTTTGCCGCTTGCGGAAGAGAGGGCGACCAGCGCAGCGTAGTCGGGTGAGTCAACCGGAGCGCTGCGAAGTTCTGCGTTAGTGATAATAGCGGATACCGGCCACTTCGAGAGCCTCAGTGCAGGCCTGTGCAGTATGAGCGAATAGCACGGGCCGAAGGTTACGCCCAAATGCATAATGTATAACACACCCCTAACCCCTCTCAAGAGAGTAATAGCCCATCATAAGACAGTTGGCATTAAACTTCTATTGAGAAGGAGGTCAAAATTCGATTTGTTAGCTCTATGATTATATTTAAAAGTAAACTCGTTTAAATAAGATTGAAGATGCC
>NZ_JACHBY010000012.1 GCF_014200495.1 Mucilaginibacter geliditolerans | reverse complement strand
CCCGGCACATTTTCATCTCACGACTAGTTGTTTCAACAGAAAGATTGGGGTTTGATATGTTCTGCTTGATATACTCAATTAATTCACTCAAGAATCTCTCATCCCCAGTTTGTGTACGTACCTGTTCAAAAAATACCTTTGTCTGCGCCTCAGAAGCCCGTTTATATGTTTTCTGAAGCTCGTCAGGCCCTTTGAAGGCCTTTCTTCTTTTCATTTTTCTATACAACATTTTATTAATGAATGGCTTATAACATTATTAAAAAAAACACCTAATTGAACTTAAAATACTGTAACCCAGTTAAATCATCCGAAAACCCATCTCTTATTGACTGCTAATTTTTGCTTTCATTTACAGGATTGTGACTTTAGCCATTTTCAAATCTTTAATAGCAGAACTGGTTCCATAATACACTTCATATTCTCCCGGAGTAACCATCATTTTTTGCTGCTCCCAATCAAAAAACTCGAAAGCCGAAGAATCCAGATCAATAGCAACTTGCAGGGTTTTTCCTGCAGGAATTTCCACACGTTTAAACCCTCTCAGTGTTTTTAATGGCCCATCGGTATCGTTCACTTTACGGACATACACCTGTATTACCTGGATACCATCCAGTTTACCCGTATTTGTCACGGGAATTGTTAATTCAATTGGTTCACCCGCCTTTATAGCATTTTTATTAAACCGGGCGTTTCTAACATTGAAGGTTGTATAACTCAATCCATAGCCGAAAGGAAAAAGGGCGTCATTCATGAACCGGTATGTTCTCCCTTTCATTGAATAATCTTCAAAATTGCCCAGTTGATCTGAATTTTTATAGAATGTCACAGGCAGCTTACCTGACGGATTATAATCTCCAAACAGGACATCGGCTACAGCCTGCCCACCTGATTGTCCTCCATACCATGCCTGTAATATTGCAGCACAACTTTCAGTTTCCGGCGTTAAGGCTATAGCGGAACCGGAACAGTTTACAAAAACAATCTTTTTGCCGGCTTTTTTCAGTATTTGTAAACATTTACGCTGTGATGCGGGCAGATCAATATTCGTACGGTCGCCGCCTTTAAACCCGGGAATATCTATCGGCATTTCTTCGCCTTCCAATTTGGGGGAAATTCCGCCAACAAAAACCACTTCATCTATTCCCTTTAGTTTGCTGATCAAATCGTCATAGTTTACAGGTATCTCCCTGCCAAAGTTTAATTTTAAACTGGCATTCACCCATTCAAAAACCGCCGAAAACCTGATCTCAATTTTGTATTCTTTTCCGGCAGCAACCTTGAAAGGTACCCTGAGCGGCACTGCCTGGTACGAATCCTTATTGAGTAAGGTATCGCCGTTAACGATCAGTTGACATTTTCCGGCATACTCCAGTTTGAAGACCAGCATTTCAGACTGTAACGCTTTGTAAACTGTTTCATAGGTACCGGAGAATCCTTTAAGGTTTACGCCCTGGCTAAACTGGTGCTGTCCAGCCGTTGTTAATTGTATCGGAGTGATGAGCTGATCATATTGTACCGCGTTCCCCTTGAAGTCCTTGTTATTCCAATAAGTTGCCTTTATTCCTGCTTTACCATTAAATGAACATCTTCCTATAAGATTTTCGGTGATCATATCCTCAGTAAGATCGCAGCCCTTATCATAAAATACCGCGTTTGCAGGCAGTTTGGATCTAATCCCTTCCAGGACGCTAACGGTATTTTCCGGATACCCATTATAGTTACCCAGCATCATAGTTTTTTCGTCCGCATTCGGACCGATTACCGCAATCTTTTTTACTGATTTGGACAATGGAAGAATACTGTTCTTGTTCTGCAATAATGTCATAGACTCCCGTGCCATTTGAAGCGCCAGTTGCTGATGACCCTTAGAATTTACCACAGACATTGGAATTTTTGACCAGGAAACCAGTGAGTCGTTGTCCATTTCGCCCAGGTCGAAACGACCAACCAGAACCCGCATCAAATGCTTATTTATCTCATCCTCGGTAATCAACCCATTTTTCACTGCCTGGGGCAATTTGCCAAATGCGTATCCAAACCCGCATTCAACATCCGTCCCGGCCAGAACAGCTTTGGACGCTGCGTGAATGTCGTCGGATGAAACTTTATGATTCGTATAGAAATCGGCAATCGCACCGCAATCAGAAACGACCAAATATTTAAAGCCCCAATCGTCGCGAAGTATCCTTTCGAGTAAGCGGTTGCTCCCGCAGCAGGGTTCATCGTCCAAACGCTGGTAAGCGCACATCACTTCCCGGACATCGGCTTGCTGCACCAGCGATTTAAAGGCGGGCAAATAGGTTTCCCATAAATCGCGGGGATTTACGTTATTGAGATTCAATGTATGGCGGCTCCATTCCGGGCCAGAATGAACAGCAAAATGCTTGGCACAAGCAAGAAGTTTTTTATACCTGGATTCAGGAGGGCCCTGAAGTCCGTTTACAACCGAAATCCCCATACGCGAGGTTAAATACGGATCCTCGCCATAGGTTTCCTGTCCCCGCCCCCAACGCGGGTCGCGAAATATGTTGATGTTGGGCGTCCAAACCGAAAGATTCAAAAATGCGCGGTTTTCTTCGCCATTTTTCCTTGCCTGGTTGTATTTGGCACGAAATTCATCAGAAACGGCATCGAATACATGGTAAAGAAGCCTATCATCAAATGACGCGGCCATCCCAATTGGTTCAGGAAAAACAGTAACGTCATTGCTTTGCGCAAGACCATGCAAAGCCTCGCTCCACCAATTGAATTTTTTTATTCCCAATCGGGGAATGGCTTCAGACTGATCACACATCAGGGTAGCTTTCTCTTGTAAGGACAGGCGGGATATTAAATCCTTAGCTCTCGCTTCGGAGGTTAATTTAGGGTCCTGATAGGGCAACTGCCCAAAGAGATTTAATGAAAACAATAAAATAGCACCAATTATTAAACCTTTTTTCATATATTATTTTTGCAGCCTAAGTATCACTGCAATATTGTTTTTGCAAGCGTTATACGTTTTTTCGATTAAACTGTAAAAGGACCAAACTCGTTATGAATACCTTTGTGGACTTAAAGCCCAAAATTCTGCCAGTATCACAGATAAAAATGTTTTATCCAATGATACCGGCAGTTCTTTGTGTCATCAGTCTTGAATAACTTTTATTCAAGACTCTCCATACGCTCCTCTTTTACTATAGAGAGCCTCTAAAAACTCAGAGTAGCCTATTTAAACGGTACGCCTTGTCCATAAGCAGCTATACCTCTGTCTACGGCAGCTTTTACAGAATCCAGTGTTACCTGGTCTCCTACAACTGCGGGCCCCGATGCTACTCCTGTCGAGGATCCGTTGGCTATGATAGTTGGCCGGTTAAATATACCCGCCCATAAAAACGGTATTACGCCATTTGCTTTGGCTTGTTGTGCAACATAAGCAGTGAAATGCGTCTCAGATGCTCTTGATTTTAACGAATCTGCCGGATACCCTGTTAATCTCGCAAAGTGATCATTCGGTGCATATTCGCCCATAAACAATGGGATGCCCTTATCAGCAAATCTTACTTTCACGGTGTGCATTATAGAATCTACATAACCTTCTTCATTCGCAGATGTGCAATTGCGATCCAGGAAAAGTGAGTTTGTGGTATGATAGTTAGTATACGTGCCGTTTACAGAATACGTATTTCTGTTTCCCCAAAAATACAGCTCTTTGCCCCAGCTTGCGTCTTGAGGTACCGCTGTGTTATCGTTACCCCCCAATATGCAATACTGCGACGGGCTATAATAGTGGAACTCAAGCATCATTCTATTATGTGTAATATCGGTAGGTAGCGAAGGTGTTTTATACACGTTAGCCGGATTGAGTAATGAATTAGCCGCATCTATTGATGCAGAAGGCGACTGAATAACTAAAGTACGATAAACATTTTTACCGCCAGTACTTCGCACTGCGTTAATAAACGATTGGTGATAACGCATTAAGGTAACAGTTGATGGTACATCGACAGCGCTGGTTTCGTTGAGGCTGGCAAACATCAGATGCTCGTCAAAATCGCGCATAGCTGTAGCTATTTGCTCCCAATATGCCCTATGCTTAGCATTAGCGGTATCCTGTGCAGCACCTGTAAGTGTAGTTCCAGGATCATAATGGATATTAATGGTTACATACATACCATCGTTAATAGCATATTGAACCACCTGTTGAATGCGGGCAAGCCAGGCTGGGTCTATTTGGGCAGTTGCAGCGTTTATTATATGTCCACCGTTCGCTACAGTCCCATCGTAACGAATAGGTATCCTTACGGAATTTACACCATTTGCTTTTAACAAGTCAAACTGTTGCTGGGTAATTGGCGGGTTTCCCCATCCGGTTTCTCCACCAGGTGCTTCCATAGTGTTATAGAAATTCCAACCGTAGGTAATATTATTAGCTATTTGCATAGCAGTACTACCCATGCCAGTTACATCAGCTGCTATGGCTGATGTATTGTAGGATGGATAAATAATGACATCCTGCCACACTGTGATATTCCGGGTCTGACCGTTAGTCGCATTTAAAACTAATTGCAATGAACGGCTTGCGCCCGATTTGTTAGCCTTACCTGTTAAAGTAATGACAGTATTACCGCTACCACCCGATGTTTGACTTAATTGCAGCCATCCAAAACCAGCAGTATCGATACTCCAGGCGGCATTCGAATTAAATGTTAGCATTTTAGTTCCGCCCACCATCGGTATGGTATCCGTAACGTTAGCCTGTGTAAGTTGCGCTGCACTTATACCGTTTTTTTTGCAGGAAACAACAAATAAAACCGCGATAGATAGTGCAGCAATTTTGTATACAGTTCCTATTTTTTTTATCATTTTCATATTCTATTTATTTAAAAAGCCCCGCAGCAATGTGTTGCCGCGGGGCTATAGTTTATTTAATTTTTACAACACGAATATTATCTATTGCTAAAGAATAAGATTTTACGGTAACTGAGCTATCATTTAGAAACCAGATATTCATACCTGTGTTACCACTTGAGCCAAGCAATGCTGAAATTGATGGTACTGGTGTGCCTTTGCCATTATTTGTTGCAAAACTCGACAATGGTAAAGTCACAGTTTGCCAGCCATCTGTATAATATGGGGTTATTGTACCCGCTTTGTTTATCCAAGGCGTGTAACGGGAGATATACGTAAAGCTATAATTTTCTGCTACGTAAATATCCCCATAAAGCCACGGTGTGGATTTGGGCACATATAATTCAAATTTAACCGCATAATTAGCAGGACTACTTGAAATATTAGCAGTAGGTACCCATTGTGAACCGCCCATATTTATTCCCTGGCCACCATTGTACCAGCTACTATTGTACGGCCCCAAAGGTTGACCACCGCTTTGGGTGTTATACAGTTCGCCATACCAACCAGTGTTGCCCGGAAAGTCGCTGTTTGATGTGTTGCTAAGCCCCCATGGATAAGTGTTAACATTGTCCCAGTTTTGAAACACGCCATCAACAAAATCTTCAACATTGAAAACAGTAGTAGCTGTACCAAACTTTGTAGTAATAGATAATGGCCCGCCGTTTTGTGAGCTTGTTAGTGCAGGCATAACAAAAGCAATGGTCTTCAAATCTTTTGATACCTTAAAGGAAGTAATTGTAGTACCACCAAACACCAGCGATTGACTACTTTGAAAATAAGTACCGGTAATATAAACGGAATCGCCCGGCGCTGCATCTTCGTTGGAAATACCGGTAATAGTTGGTGTGGCCCTTATTGTATCTAAAGCAGTACCACTCTTGGTGGTTACTATTATTTGAGAGCTGGGTGTTGCTGCCGGCATAAGAAAACCAAGGGCAGTTCCGTCAGGGCTTGAGTTAAACGATAAAATCTTGGTTCCCCCATATACAAACTGTTGAACCAATACTAAGTTTTTACCATAAAGATAAACCGAATCACCAGGGTTGGCAAATACATTGGAAATAGCACTAATAGTTGGAGGCAGAGGCCCTAATTTAAACAAAAACGTTGTTGAGCCTGCTTTAGTTTTATAAGTAATGCTATAAAGTTTAGCAGCATCAATCGTTGTATAGTTAATTGTTGGTATTGGTACCACCGCGTTGTTCGAGCTAATTAAAGCAGGGTTAAAGTTGGCAGCAACGCCGTCAAAATCAATTTCGGTGGCATTTTGCAGATTGATGCCCTGTATAACCACATAATTACCACCATTTCCATATAGGTTAGGACTTGTATTAGGATTACCAGTACTCAAAACGGTATCGCCCGGCGACGCAACGTATTGCCTTACATCTGAAATAGAGGGGGCTCCTTCGTTATTCTTTTTACAGGCAGGGAATAAAGCCACCATCGCAAGGAAGAGCGCCAATAAACACGAGCCAATTAATGATTTCTTTTTCATAATTATATATTGTAATTTTTTAATTAATAATAAGGAACTGGTGCCGCCGCCAATTTCGGATCGGTTGATAACTCCGACGCCGGAATTTGCAATGTATATGAATTGATGGTTGCCGGAGTAGCAGAAGGGGCAGCAGTAGTATCCCTTGTAGCTATACCCGTTTTAGGATCATAAGTAAACGGCTGCCGATCATGATTGGCATCCTGGGCATTAAGAAATGCAACAGCTGCCGCCGGCTGGTAATAAGACCACCTAACCAAATCTATCCAATATTGACCTTCAAAAGCCAACTCAACCCTTCTTTCCCTACGTATAGTATCGGCAGTTAAGATTAAGGCAGGGTCTACACCGGCTCTTTTCCGAACCATATTAAAATAAGTTAGGGCATCGGCATTGGTGGTGGAAGTATTGTTGCCCAAAAGCGCTTCGGCATAAACCAAATATACATCGGCCAACCTCAGCATCGCGAAGTCCTCTGGGGATGACCACACCGTAGCTGTTGGCGAGTTGTTATCTGCATTGTTGCCTACAATATGTTTTTTCATACAGTTTCCACCTGCTGTAAAACCACCATCTGCCATATCCAATTCCGGATAATGATCTCCGGTTCTCATAATGGTAGCTTTGCGCCGCACGGTATCTTTAGCCGAGTACATCATATACAAATCCCAGGTTGGCTGCAAGGTCTCCCATCCGCCACTGGCCCCAAAATTTATAAGGGCACTGGGCGAATAATAGGTTTCCAAAACATTACCATATCCGTAACCCACACCCGGGGCCCATTCAAGCGAAAATAAATCTTCAGGATTATTGTTGTTTTGCACCTTGAAAAGGTCATAATAGCTGGCAAACAGTGCTAACCCACTATTTTTACACACATTGCCAGCGTATTTCGCGGCACTGTCCAGCAATGCCTGGTTGCGCATGCCATTTGTTGAGCCCCAACCCGACATGGTTAAATAAACTTTGCCCAATAAGCCTTGCGCCGACCAGGTAGTCACCCGGCCTGCCTGATCTTTAAGGGGAAGGTTTTGCGCTGCAAAAGTGAGATCGATGGTTATAAATTTATAAACATCCGCAACAGTATTACGGTTAAGCAAAGCATTACTTACCAATACGGAGTTATCCGTAACAATAGGCACGGCACCCCAATAAACCGCCAAATGATAATAAGCCATGGCGCGGATAAACCTTGCTTCGGCAATGGCCTGGTTTTTGATTGCGGGCGATAAAGAACCAGAGGTTGATTGGTTTATGGCACTAATAACCGTATTACACTGACCAATAACATTGTACAAACCTGTCCAGCCACTCAATACAACACTATTTTGCGATGTAATTGTACGTGAATAAAGCTGCATTATATCACCATTATAGGTGTAAAAGGCTGTTCCTGGCAAAGCATCGCCTAAAAGTAACCAGGGTTGCTGCCATTGCCACCAGGGGGCGCCGCCATATAGGTTCGCGGTTGCCAGCCGCAAATCGGCTTGGGTTTTGTAAAAATTCGCAGAGCTAATTAGGGTGGTAGAGGGGCGATCCAAAAAGCTCTTTTTGCATCCGACTACCGTCGCACCCAATAACAATATAGCTATAATTTTATTAATTCGTTTCATAAATATCTTTTAAAATCGATGATTATTTTATTTGTCAAGAGTTATATTTGCACCAATAGTAAATCCACGTGGCTGAGGATAGTAACCTTGGTCCCAACCTGCTTGAAGCGGGTTCCATGAACCAATTTCAGGATCCATACCCACATATTTGGTAATGGTAAACACATTAGTTACACTAGCATATACCCGCATAGAGTGTACGTGTATTCTGCTCAAAATACCATCTGTCATATTGTAACTCAGGGTAATATTTTTACACTTCAGGAATGAACCATTTTGTATATATATGCTAGAAGGGCGGTTGTTTTCGTTGGTATTATCATTTCTCAAACTCACAATATTTGTATTAGGATTGGTAACATACACATTGTTAACATCGGATGCAGAGCCATTGGGGTTTATCATAGCCAACCGCGAGTAATTTAATACCGATGTAAACCAGGCGGTGGTTTGTGTTGGGTCGGTATGGCTTTCCGATACTTCATTGTAAACTTTGTTGCCATAGTCACCAGTAAAGAAAATATTCAGCTCGAATTTTTTGTAGGTGACTGTGTTACCGATACCATACTGGAATTTCGGGATTGGCGAACCTAAAAAAGTTTCATCTCTTGAGTCGATGATACCATCCCCATTCAAATCTTTGAACATACGGTCTCCATACCAGATGCCACCAGCATTTGGACTAATTGGATAAGGCACACCAGCCTGATTAGCAGGCAGGGCATGTGTTTGAAAATCTTTGGGAGTTGCAAACACGCCATCGAAAATATAGCCGTAAAACTCACCAATTGGCTGGCCTACAACCGTTTTTTCGGCCACCTGTCCACTGCCACCATCTGTTACTGATAAGCTGGCATCAGAGCCGCCATTACCTAAACTAAGCACTTTATTAACATTGCGCGATAAGGTAAAATCGCTTCTCCAGTAAAAATCTTTACTTCTAATATTGGTAGAGCTGATCTGGAAGTCGAACCCGCTATTTCGCATAGAACCTACGTTGGCATAAGGGGCTGACATGGCCCCCGGCGAAAAACCGGTGGTAGTACCAGAATATATTGGAAGCGGCTCTTTCAATAGAAGTCCGTTTGTTATGCGGTCATAAACATCGAACGTAAGGCTGAAACGACCATTGAAAAAAGACGCGTCAAGTCCGGCATCGTAATAATCTGTTTGCTCCCATTTTATTTTGGGGTTTGGCAACTGGGTTTGAAACTCTGTAGTACCTAAACCATTAACCTGAGTTGAAAGCAACCCCACATAAGAATTGCCCGGTACGTTTTGGTTGTTGGTAAGCCCGTAACTAAGCCTCAGTTTTAACTCACTTATCTGTTTTACATTTTTCAAAAAAACTTCGTTATTAATTTTCCAGGCAAATGCACCTGAATAGGTAAGAGCCCAGCGGTTGTTGGATGGAAAATTAGAAGAACCATCGTTACGTATGTTAGCAGTGATCAGGTATTTATCGTCCCATGATAAATTAAGGCGGCCGAAATAAGATTCCGTTGCACCACCGAGACCAACATTGCCTGAGTTTGTAGCCGAGGTAGGGTCGCCGGCACTAACAGATATAACATCGTTTGAAGGGAAATTTGTACGGTTGGCACTAACACTTTCATTCCAATCCGAAGTAGCTTCGTGCCCTGCCAATACGTTGATTCTTAATTTATTGAAATTGTGGTCATAAGTTAAAAAATTGCGGAATGTCCAGCTAATATCTTCCGACAGGCCTTGGCCTCCACCGTTGGTACCATTAACAGATGTACCAAAATTATAAGTTGGGCTAAAACTATTATTGCCATTAAAATCGAAATTACCCGATGCTTCCGTGCGGAATGAGAGGTCTTTAGTGAATTTTATTTCGAAATACTGGTTGGCAAATACTTGATTTCTTGTTTGATTATTTGTTGTAATTAAGGAAATAGCTACAGGATTTGCAACAGAACTCACCCAACCTTCTGTGTTGGTATTGCCACCATAGGATCCATTGGGATATTGTACCGGAATATTGGGTGTCTCGCTTAATACATTGCTTATTCCGCCGTTGGCTGTAGTATTTTGATTTTGCTTGCTGTGTATTAACTGAAGGCTGGTTCCCATTTTTAGCCAATCGGCGGGTTTATTGTCCAAGTTCACCCGTACAGAGTATCTGGTGAAATCGGACCCGGCCACAATACCTTGCTGGTTGAAATAAGTGCTTGATATTAAATATAGGTTCTTTTCACTACCACCACTTATGGTTAGGGTATGGCTTTGCTCCGGTGCGTTCTGAAATAATGCTTTTTGCCAGTCGGTACCTGCACCTAAATATTGTGGATTGGCAAGTTCTGCAGCATCAGTGGTGAAACCCCATACGGCAGAACGGGCATTTATTACAGTAGCATACTGCTGCAGGTTCATGGTAGGGAGTTCCTTTGGCCTCAACTGCTGTTCGGTATAGCCATCGTAAGTTATGGTTGGTGCTCCAATTTTACCTCTTTTTGTGGTAATAACGATAACGCCATTAGTTGCCTGCGAACCATATATGGCAGTTGCAGATGCATCTTTCAATACGTCTATGGTTTCTATATCGGCAGGGTTAATGGAATTTAATGGGTTGCCGCCATTCCCGGGGTCGCTAGATGGAGGAATAAGAACACCATCTATTACAACTAATGGCGAATTAGAGCCGGTTATTGACGATACACCACGTATCTGAATAGATACGCCACCACCAGGCTGACCTGATATCTGTTGTATTACAACACCTGCAACTTTTCCCTGCAGGGCCTGGTCAAAAGTAGTTGGCTGTGTTTGGCGCAAGTCTGCTCCCTTTAATGAGCTAACGGAACCGGTAAGATCTTTTTTCGCAATCTTACCATAACCAATAACAACCACTTCGTTTAAATCGCTGGATGTAGGATTTAGTTTAACATTAATTGTGTTGTTGTTTTTAACCGTTATTTCCTGGCGTTCATAACCTAAAAAGCTAAAGACGAGTATATCTCCCGGCTTTGCCATTATTTTATAAGTACCATCAGTAGCGGACGCAACTGCGGTTTCTAAGCCTTTAATTCTGATGGTTGCTCCAGGAATCGGTTCTGATTTTTCAGAGGTTGTTACCTTTCCGGAGATACCGATGGTTTGCGCATATCCTGAAAGACATAGCAACATGCTTGCTATAAATAACGAAATACGGTATCTCATTCTTTTTTGTAAATTTTTATCCATTGATAAAGAATTTTTAAGTTTTTTAATAATTAGGTTAATTGGTTTTGGTTAGTGTTTAATTGGTTTTAATTTTCATTCATATTTATTTTAATTTTAAATTATGGATACACGAACGCGGCAAAAGACCTTTAAAATCTACCTTTCTGGCGGTTTACGCACATTAAACTGCGTGAACTGTCAGAAAAAACTTTAAACACAGTCAGACGCTGTTTATTAAGTCAGAAAATAAATTAACTGTTGGCTCTATTAATAATTGGTGGAACATTGTTTAAGGCAGCATTAAACAATGATATTAAACACATGTTCCGAGGGATGAAACTATGATAACCTAAAAAAAGGAAAGGGCTGTTTTGAACAAAAAGGTAGACGAAAAATCCAACACTATTCAATTGACTGAAAATCAGTATATTACACATAAAACAAACTCATTCCACCATAAAAATCGAACTAAGCAAGCATGTAGAATAGATTGAACCGTTATGAAAGTGCAGATAATGGCCTTTGATAGACCAAACAAACGCTGACCGCTGTTTCGCCTTTAATAGGAAACGAAATTTGGAACAAACTGTCGGACAATAATTGCTATATCCAAGCCCGCCCGCTTACTGTATAAATCCTATCCTTCTTTCCAAAGCTTACCGAACGGTAAAAGGCATCCGTTATTTCCTGCAGCCGGTTTTTGAAGGCATGTTCCTGCCCGGCTTGTGACTCATTTCGCTCGCATTTATAACAAACAAACAACATGGAAGCCATTATTCTTTACTTTCAGCTTCGGATACACTTTTTTTCTGACGGATGGAATTGATATACGCAGAAGGAAGGATATTATATTCGTCCTTGAACAGTTTCGTAAAATGTTTGGGCGTATTAAAGCCGACTTGGTAGCAAATCTGGCTAATGGTCATATGGCTATTCTCAAGCAAATACACCGCTTTTTTTAGCCTTATGGAACGGATAAACTCACCGGGTGATTTACCGGTAAGCATCAGAACCTTGTTATAAAGCGACCCCCGGCTGATGCTCATCTGGCGACCTAACTCTTCCACTGACAAGTTGTCGTTTAAGATATTAAGTTCTATGTATTCGACTATACTCTTTAACAGTTTTTCATCTTCGTCTTGCAAAGGTGTTTCCTGTAATTGCACATCCATTTGCTTTTTGTATGTCCGTTTATAGTTATCCCTAAGGATAAGGGTGTTTTTGATTTTCGAAAGAAGTATTTCAAAATTAAAAGGCTTTGTAATGTAGTCATTAGCACCTATTTCCAAACCTTTTAACTGTTCATCCTCACCGGTCAAAGCTGTTAGCAGAACCACGGGAATATGCGATGTACGTTTATCATTCTTTAGTTTTTTGCAAAGCTCAACCCCTGTCATTTCGGGCATACTGATGTCACTTACGATAATATCCGGATGTTGAGATAGCGCCCTTTGCCAGCCCTCTCTCCCGTTTGAAGCTTCGATTATAAAAAATATATCTTTTAAATTATCCTTCAGGTAAAAACGGAAATCGTCGTTATCCTCAACTAAAAGAATCAGTGGCTTTTTATTTGAGTTCTGCTGTTTGAGGATAATCTTATTTTCATTGCCACTGATGTGGTTCAGACTTTCAATATCAGTATCCTTGTCCAAGGATTTATCCGTTTCACTACCAGCATAAATAACGACAAGTGGTAGTTTAATGATAAAACAACTGCCGTGATCCGGTTCACTTTCAACCGATATTTCGCCCCCGTGCATCTTCACAAATTCACGTGTAATTGCAAGACCAATGCCGCTGCCCTGGTTTATCATTGACGTCGGAACATCATGTTGAAAAAAACGTTCGAAAATTTTATCGCGCTTTTCAGATGGAATACCAATCCCTGTATCCATTACCTTAATTTCAAGTAAACCGTCGTTACTAACCTGATTGCCCCTCGTCACGTTAAGTAAAACGCTCACATGGCCGCCCGTTGGAGTAAATTTAAAGGCATTTGATATCACGTTAAATAATATCCTTTCTATCTTATCATGATCAAAGCTGGTAAATAGAGAATCAACAGTGGTATCAAATATAAAATCAATTTTTTTCCCTTCGGCAATATCGGAGAAGGATAGACTTATCTCTTTGATGAACTTCACAATATCTCCGGGCTTGCTATGCAGCTTTAACTCCTGAACTTCCATCTTGCGAAAATCAAGCAACTGGTTTACCAGGTGTAACAAACGCCTCGCATTTTTCCCTATCATGGTTAGCTGTTGTCTCTGTTCCTCGTCAGCGTGAGTAAACATTTTTTCAACCGGCGCCATAATCAATGATAGCGGCGTTCTGAACTCATGACTTACATTCGTCAGAAATTTAGTTTTCAGTTGGTCGAGTTCCTGCATACGCTTAACTTCCTGGCGCTCGTGTTCTATGAGTTGATTTTGTTCCTGCTTCTCCTTTTCTGCAGCATATTGCATCCTGATTTTTTGTATCCCGCGTCTGCGAATGAGGTACAGCGTTCCCGCAATAATGATTAAATAAACAATATATGCCCAGGTTGTTTTCCAGAATGGCGGCAATATTTTAACTTTTAAAAATATATAATCCGGGTCCGATTTCCCGTTTGAATTGAAAGCCCGTACCTTAAATACATAATCACCCTCATCCAGGTTAGTATAGTTAGCTTTTCGCGTTCTATTATCAGTGTTAACCCACCCTTTGTCAAAACCTTCGAGCATGTACTGATATTTTACTTTTCCCGGATCAAAAAAATCAAGGGCGGCAAATTCTACAGAGAAGACATTTTCATTGTGATTAAGTGTCAGGCTACGTGTTTCTGTTATGGCTTTTGTAAGTACTACATGGCCATTAATAGCTTCATTGGCTGATATACTTTTGTTGAACAACTGAAAATCGGTAAAGGCTAACTGGAGTTTGTTTGTAACGGGTTCTATGCTTGCTGGATCGAAAACATTAAAGCCATCACCGCCTCCAAATATCAACTCACCGCTGCGTGTCTTCAAAGCAGAATTTATATTAAATTCCCGCCCTTGCAGGCCATCCATCTCATCAAAATTCTCGAAGCGAAAATTAAAAGTATTAGCTGTTGGTGTTAAGGTGACACGACTTAACCCGTTCGAGGTACTTAGCCACATGGCTCCTTTATTATCCTCCAATGTACACAATATCGAATTAGCGGCCAGCCCGTTTTTTGTTGTAAGTGAGGTAAAACCATTTGTTTTAGGATTTAGAATGCTCAATCCGCTCGGTGTTGCTATCCATATTAAACCGCGGCTATCCTGGTTGATACTATTTATGGTATTGTCGACTACACCACTTGCGACATTTCCATTTGAAATATAATGGATCACTCGTCCCGTTTTTTTTAATATCACATCAATCCCCGAAAAACCACCTATCCATATATTGCCTTGTTTATCCTCAAAGATTGAGGATACCACCGAAGACCTTATATCGGACTGCTTAAAAGGATGATAAAATATTTTTTTTGAACGGTCGAAAATCTCCAAACCGCCTCCAAATGTTCCAATCCATAAACGGTGCAAAGAATCTTCCAGAATGCTCCATACCCTGTCGTCAGCAATACTGGTGGCTACTTTATCGTCGTGCGTGTAATGTGTAAAAGTCTTTCCATCAAAACAGTCCAGTCCGCCCAAGTAGGTGCCGATCCATAACTTTTGGTCGTGGTCAATACATAAGTTAACAATAATATCGTTATTCAGACTATTGGGGTTTGCCGGGTCATGCTTATACTGTGTAAACTTTCCGGTTTTGCGATTAAAATAAATTAGCCCCCCTCCGTTGGTGCCAATCCATAGATTCCCAAGCTTATCTTCAACAAATTTGTCAACATCGTCAAAAGTTAAACTGGCTGGATCTGAGGCAAGATGCCGGTAAAGCGGAAACCTGATAATATTTTTATGATAGTAACTTATTCCCTTTTTGAATGTTCCGGCCCAAATTATACCCAGGTTATCCTTATAAAGAACCGCGCTGTTTTGCCTTAACGATTTTGCGTCGTCCTGCCGGTTTAGTAAATAAGTAATTTTGAAATCCTTTTTATCCAGCACATTTATGCCCCCGTGGTCTGTGGCAATCCATATCAAGCCATCATCGGCCTGAATAATATTGCTTATGACGTTCGTAGTTAATTTCGCCCTGGCTGATTCCTTATCAATGTGTCGGAGTACCCCGGTTGAAGGCTCATAATAAAATATGCCCAAATCGCCATATGACGCGTAAAACCACAAATCATTATCCTGATCGACAATTAACGAATATTTACTGTTTTTGTCATTGGTTACCTTATTAAAAATATCCGTGTGATAGGTGATTTTATTAGCCTTAATATCCAACATCTCAACCACCCTATCGCTGTATACTATCCATATATTGTGTTTAACATCAAAGGTGATATCCGTAATGGCGTTTGAATATAAAGATGGGGTGGCGTTAATGCCATGATCATACCGTTTTGTTTGCTTGGTCAAGGCATTATACCTGTAAATACCTGAATCAGGATATAAAAACCAAAAGTCTGTAGCGCTCGTTTGCACAATCTTAGTGAGGTTCTGATGAACAGGGAGTTTTAAAGGACGTAACAACACTGACATGTCACTATTAAACTGCTCTGTTTCAGGATTGTAAAAACAATACCCATTCCGGGTTAATATCCATATTTTTTTATCGGGGCCTTCGGAAATGCCCTCTATATAGTCATCAATAACAGAGTTTTTATTGTTACTATCATGTTTAAATACTTTAAACGTATAACCGTCATAACGATTAAGGCCCGACGCAGTACCAAACCACATAAAGCCTTCCGAGTCTTTAAAAATGCTGTTCACCCGGTTATGAGACAGTCCACTGCTTATATCAAGTTGTGAAAAACGGTACTGGTTGCTTTTACCGAAAGCCTTATTACATGCAAAAATTAATGTAACCGCAAGAAGATAATAAAATTTTACGCGCATAGCGGTATTATTGAAAAAGCCCAAAATCAACAGGTTAACTTCTTAAAGCTAGTACACTAAGGTAATAAAAGTATTGCATCAACAGCCAATTTCAATTTACTAAAACGGACATTTTTCAATTTTAAAGCTAACCATCAAAGGGTGAGTTATTAAATAAAAAATGCGTCCGTAGCTGACCCTACGGAACGCATCGCCATGATATGAATTAACTTCAAGGCTGTTATCAACTGTAATCTGGTTTATCGTTCAATTTTCAGTTTTGTTCACTTATCTTACTTTCACAATTATTGCCTTACCTTTATAATTAATCGTTTCGTCAACAACTTTAGTGGTCAAGGGGCCGCTACCATGCTGGCCGCTAACCAATACGATATTAAAAACGTGCTGTCTTAACATCCCCGGAAAATTACCCTTGGTAGCCGATATGCTTAGTTCTTTCTGTTTATCATTCCAAGCGAATGTAAAAGTAGAATACTGACCCTTCTCATAATTGTAATTATCATTCTCGTCCTCATAAAAGGTAAACCGGCCATCTGCACCAGGATAGATCCGCAGTTCAATAACCTTATTGGTTTTTTGGGTAGCATATTCCACTTCGGGGCCCATCGGGACGATAGAACCGGCACGCACATATAATGGCATCTCATCAATCGGTGCAGCAGCATTAACCGTTTTACCTCCGCTGAGGTTTTCTCCTGTCCAGAAATTATACCACAGGTCCGATCCCGGCAAATAAACCTTTCTTTCCGTTTCTCCTTTTCCGGTAACTGGGTTAACCAAAAATGCAGGGCCAAACATATATTGATCTGGTATTTTGTATACATTCTTATCATTGCGGAAATCAAATGCCAGCGAACGCATCATAGTATAATTATCAAGCGTGGTTTTTGCGGCAAGCGAATAAATATAAGGCAACAGGCGATAACGCAGCTTATCATATTTTAACAGGATTGACCTTGTTCCTTCGTCCCAATTCTTTGAAAATATAGCCCGTTCACCCTTGCCATGGATGCGCATAATTGGGCAAAATGTGCCAAATTGAAACCAGCGGGTAAACAGCTCCCTGAATTCTGGTTTCGACCAATCGGGCACCCCCCAATTATAGTGGTATCCGCCTATGTCTGATGTCCAGTAAGGAATGCCTGACACGCAGGTATTAATACCCTGCGGTATCTGATTCTTAAACGAATCAAACGTGCAGGAAATGTCTGACGACCAAAGAGTTGCAGCATTTCGTTGCTCACCCGCAAAAGATTGCCGGAGTAAAAAAAACGCTCTCTTTTTCGGGATATCCCGGCGCCAGCCCTGGTATAACCCTGTGGAATGCTCGAGCGAATAGGTATTAAAATAATTGATACCCTTTCCTATCCAAAAATCACTCTTGCGGCGTTCATCCAATAACAGACCGTTGTCAGGTTCGCATTGATCAACCCACCACGCATCCCAACCATATCTTTTAATCAGGCTGTCGCGGGCCATATCCCAATATAATTCACGGGCTTTAGGATTGTGCGCATCATAGTAGTTATCAAATGTATGGGTAACAATATTATCCCAGGTTATATTTGTTAGCCCTCCCATCTTTTGCAGGGTATCGAAGTCTCTGGTTCCTTTGCCAAACACCGGCCAGATGGAAATCATCCCATGAATATTTGATTTATGTAATTCATCGATCATTTTTTTGGGGTCAGGATAGCGTGCAGGGTTCATTACATGTGCACCAATAGGGAACGGATCCCAATAATACCAATCCTGTACAATAACATCTACCGGGATGTGATTATTGCGGTAATTGTCCTTTACTGAAAGTATTTCATCCTGGCTCATATACCTGTCCTGTGACTGGAACAGCCCAAATGTCCATTTTGCAAACATCGGAGCCTTGCCGGTGGCTGTACGGTATAGGTTGATAATCTGGTCAAAGCCCGGGCCGTAAAAAAAGTAATAGTCGGCCTGCCTCCCACTTTCGGATACGTATTTAAATTTGGTATTTTCTGCTTCGGCGCCGTAGAAATTTGATGCCGAATAATTATCCCACATCAGTCCATAACCTTTAGTGGATAGCAGTACAGGGACAGCCCCGGTAAGGTATTTTATTGCCAAATCCTGGTTTCTGCCTTTATAATTGATAGAACCAGTGTCAACAGGATGGCAGCCAAGGCCAAAAAGCGCTTCATCCGCAGGTGAATTAAATTGGGTGCTTATGTTATAGGTGCTTATGCCGGCTATGGTAGCCGGCGTAATGCTTTTATTATCTTCGGAGGTTATTTCCTTACCATAAAAGTCTTGGTAAGTAACATTATCAGTGAGTTTGTTTATTATTACTTTCAGCTTAGCCGTTGTAATAATAACCTTATTCTTATCTTCTGAAACCTTAAAAGACGGGCGGCTCCATTTTGCGTTTACAATAAGTGAAGGCTTGCTGACAAAGTCGTTAAAAATGGTGTATTTTACTTCGATGATATCGTCCTTGCAAATGGTAACCTTCATCAGGCCTTTATCTAATGTAAATAAAAGCCCGTCAGCTTCTTTTTTATAGGATTTAACAGAGGCGTTAGCAACAGGTATTGTTGTAATTAGAAGTAATAGAATTGCCGCCATTAGTTTAGACAGCGCAGGGTTTAACATAATTTTTGTTTTTATCATGAATCCAGGTTTATATCAACTTGTTCGTTTTATTGGCTATATCTCATTTTCGCAAACCGAAATAATAATTAATAAAACAAGCGCTGTTTAAAAACAGGTGTCCCAAACCGTCCCAACGCGGTAAAATTTAAGCTGCCAATATTTAATTCGTTCTTAGGTTTATTAATCCGGCGATAAAATTATAGAGAGGAAAAGTGGAAGAAGGGGTACAAAAGTCATAAAATAGAGTGCGAAATGTTCAATTCGATAAAAAATCGCCCAAGAGCTCATTCCTTCTAAATAAAAAAACCAAATGCAATGTGGATGCTCATAATAATGGAAGACTTAACCTCAGCATATAATATAAAAAACTCTAATACCCTATTTTAAAATGGGGTATTAGAGTTTTGGGGTAAATTGTAAAAAAGATTAATCTATCTATGCTTCGTTATATTTTCACAAATCCCCATTGCTGATTTTTTCCTCCAGTATAACTCGATTGATCAACCGCAGTGCCATTTCTGAATGGAATTGCCGGATTGGTCCCTAAAGTAACTTCAAGGGCCTTCCCACTATTTACATTTATGATCTTATAATATCCATTATCAGTTGCCTGAATTAACCAGTTTTGATTAGCCCCGCCTGTACCTGTGTAACTCCATATATCCGCAATACCGCCATTGGCGCCAGACCAATTATATATTTCCAAACACTTGCCACTAGTATGCATAGGCGTTAATAAATAACTGCCATTGGCCGCGTTTAGCACTTTGAATTGCTGGTTTTGTCCGGCAGCATAATCCCATTGATCTGCCGTCGATCCATTAGCAGTACCCCAGCCCCAGATCTCTAAAGGCTTAAAACTGTACCTGTTGATGATCTGGTATACACTGCCAACCTGAAATGCCGAGGATGCGCCAGTTTGTGCTCCTTGTACAAGTGCCGCTAAATCCCGTTGATCCTGTACTGCATAAGTCGACCTGTTAACGATCGAACCGGTATCCCAAAGAAATGGAAGCATACCGTTCGCGAATGCCTGGTGCATATTGAAATTATACCAATACGCCCTGGAAGCGAGATTGAAGTTTAAAGTATCTCCTGTAAGATTCAGGCCCTGTACTGCAAATTCGCCCATTACTACCGGGATGCCATTGTTAACAAACTTTGTTTTCATCATTTGGAAGTAGCCACTTAGGGTCGATTCCTCACCCCAGGTCGGATTGTGCGCAACATCGAAGGTGGTATGATATCCCGAGCCCCAATAATAAAACACATTGCCCCATGATTGATCCGAGCCCATCAAACAGAAGTTGTAAGGCGTGTAGTTATGGACTTCCACCATCAAACGATTAGATGCCTGATCGGTTGGCATCGTGTTCATCAGATTGTTTGTTGTAACAATATCAGCTCCGCCCGGCCCTTGAATAACCAGGGTCCTGTAGCTGTTGTGCCCACCGGTTGACCTTACCGCGTTGATAAATGTTTGATGATACGAAAGCAGAACACTCATTGCGGCGGCAGTGTTCCCACCCGGTTCGTTCGTGCTGGCAAATAGCAGGTGTTGGTCAAAACCGCGCATTTGCGTTGCAATTTGTTCCCAAAGCGCCTTTTGTTTAGCATTGGTTGCAGCCTGCGCGGTAACTGTATCATTGCTCTGCAACCATCCGTTGTCCCAATGTATATTTAATATCACATACATGCCATCGTTAACGCAGTATTGGACAACCGTCTGCACACGGGAAAGCCAGGCCGGGTCTATTTGTTCTGTTGACGTGTTTATAATGTGCGACCAATCCCAATTACAAGGGATTCGTATGGCATTAAAACCCCTTTGTTTATAGCTGTCAATTAGCGCCTGGGTAATCATGGGGTTTCCCCATCCTTGTTCGTTACCGGGAGCTTCCATGGTATTGCCGATATTAATCCCTAACGTGATGTTGGCAGCAATTTGAGTCGCGGTACTGGTCATCCCTGTTTGATCTGGCGCGATCGGGTTAGTGTTCCAACTCGGGTACGAAGCTAAATTTGATTTGCCGCTACCTTTTTTTGTCATAAACGATTTAGCACTTGGATTAGCAATTTCGCTCTTACTGCATCTTGTAAATGCCAGGATTGCCAGGATGCATAAAAAATAATTTAAAGTTTTTTTCATAATAAAATTGGTTAAATCGCGGCGCATCAATTTTGCCGCAGTGAATAATTGGTTATTTGGAATTTAAGGTGTTAGGCAACTGGATAGATTAAGGAGGCTTATTATATAGCCACCAGGTTTTACATACGTGCTGATAATGGTAGTTTGATTTATTACCGCCTTCGGGCCGGTATTATCACCATCTAACATTTTTTGCAAGGTGTACCAGTAGCTTTTTACAGTATTATACTGGCTTAAAAAAACTAATAATAAGCCCGTAACCGTTTTGGCTACAGATGAATTTAATATCAGCTTCATTTTTCAATATGAAATAAAAACAAGTCTGAAAAGGCGTATGTATATAATTGGCTAATTTTTTTTCCGCAAGGCGGGCGGATAGTTAATAAAACAAACGTACTTTAATAGCATCGAGCGCAGGCGTGACAACAACAGCCAAAATTTAACTACAATGTTTTAGGCACTATTAAGTTTATTAACCTGGCAGTAAAATTATAGAAGAGAAAAATGGTTGGACGGGTACAAAAGTCTTTAAATAGAGTGTGAAATGTTCAATTTGGAAGAAATATCAACTTTTATCCGGGAGGATTGTATTTTAACAAAATGATCGCTGAGTTGCGGACTTTCATCAACTCTAAAACAGCATATTTTCATTTCAATTCATAAGTAACCACTTTATAGATCGCGGGAGTTTGAACTTCTGTACTCTTAGCTGATTCTAATGCAGATTGGTTAGGTCCCGGCTGGGGAGGAACTATCTGTCCTTCCACAGTTTGAGAGATCATCGCTTTACGCCCTGTTACAATCAGACAGTCATTATGCCAGGTTTCGTCGCCATTAAGCATACGGGTAGTTATCCACTGCCCTCCTTCAAACTTTCCTTCAAACACCTGGCCAATACGAATCTTTTTTGATGGATTCTGGGATTCAAATCTTAGTTGTGCAGTAATGCCTGCTACTAAATATTCATCCGGAGCAGTTTGAATAACCAGGCCATATCCTGTATCGTCCCAATTATTATAGGCTACAATTACTTTATCCCCGCCGAATACAAGCGTGTCGGCCGCCCTGTTTTTAATGCGCATAAATCCCCGCATTTTACCTGTACCCTGATATTTTAATAGGTAAGGCATTAATTCATTTATTACAGAGATTGCCTGGCGATAGGCTAAATTGGTATAAGCGTCTTCAATGCCAAATGGAGAAAAGCAAATGGCATCATGCTCTGCATAGGCATAAAAAGCCCGTGCCTGTTCAGTGGTGCTTTCGGGAATAAAAAGCGGATTATCAGGACGATGATACATCGACAATATTTCTTTATAATTAGGCGCATAAATATCAGGTGCGCAGATATCGATATCAGGTGCAATGGCTTTGTAAATATCAATTACTCTGGATTCAGGGCCGCCGTTTGGATATACTCCTGGTAAATCAGTAGATTTTTGAACCAGCCAGGCATTTACATACATTGGAAGGTTCAATTCCTTTTTACCTAGGCGGCATATTTCATTTATATATTGGGCATATTGCCAGGTCATAAAGAAATTTTGTGCACTTTTCATGGTATCTGCAAAAATTTCAGACCATGTACCTTCAGTTTTACTCCCATTTTTTTGCCAAACATCTTTGATTTCAGGACTCAAATTATTTGTATTTTTTTGTAAATACCGGATTAAGGTTTCCGGAACCTGCGAATTAAATAAATCAAGTGCTTGTTTATTGTAATCGATATCCTGGAATGCTCCAACTTCGTTTTCGGTCTGAATCATTACTACAGTATGCTCTTTGTCTATTTCCTTTATCCGTCTCATTAATTGCACAAATGCCTTAGCATCTGCAATTTGCGCTTCCCTGCAAAAAGGTGAAATTACTTCGCCGGTGTTCCCATTACTTTGCTTCAGTTTAAAAAAACGTTTTGAATCTTTTTTTACCCAAAGTGGCGGATACGTGGAAAGTCCATTTTTCCAGCTTCCAAACCATAGGAGACAAAGTTTTAGTTTGTTTTCACGAGCCTGGGATATGATCCCATCAATAATAGAATAATCAAATTTACCCTCCTGAGGTTCGAATTGTTCCCATGCAATAGATGCGAGAACTGTATTAAGTCCCATTTCTTTTAATTTGGGAAAAATGGGGTGTAAATATGTTAAATTGGAGGATGTAGAGTTATGCAACTCTCCAGCGACCATAATAAATGGCTTACCATCAACATACAATCTGGTTATATTACCCTCATGCTTTAATTGAGGTAATTGCTGCGCGTATAAACAATTAAATTGTATAGCTGCAGAAAATAAAAAAGTGAGTAGAATTAATTTTTTCATTAAATAAATCTTTCTGATGATTCAACAAAAAAACAAGTGCCTACTGAATATATAATTTGTAATGTAGTCTGCTTTCTGTTAAAAACCTTATCAATTTTTTCTGATTGACGGGCAAAATTATAGCAATGAAAATTGAATTACCGGGTACAAAAGTTAACAAATGGAGTACGAAAAGTTCAATTACTAAAAAGACTTTGCTTAAAGGATAAAACAACAAAGTTTGAATAATCTAGGATACCGCATATCATGCCGACAGATTCCGGGTAAGAAAAGTTCGTGCTTAATGATTGGCCACAATCTTCGCAGTCCATCCTCCCGCGGCGTCCAAATGAATATTGATAACTGAACTTGCCGAAACCTCTCTTTCAGATCGTATTAAATTGGAGGGTGAGGATAAGACATCCGCCCAGGATAATAATGTATATTTACCCGGCGGCAAAAAATCCATTTTTAATTGAATTGTCCTTCCAGAGTCATTGGTCATTGCGCCAACGTACCAATATTTTCCGCTTCTTTTGGCAATAATGATATATTCGCCGGGAAACCCACCAAGTACCCTGATATCATCCCAAACCGTAGGCATATTGTTTAAGAAATCAGCTCCGGGCTGGCCTAAAATATGCTCTGGTGCATCGCAGTAAACAGTAAATGGGCTTTCGTAAATCACAAATTTTGCTAGTTCAGCACAGCGACTGTTCATTATCTCGGTAGGACTACCCATTCTGAACTTATCCTTTTTTACATTCAAAAATCCACCAGGAGTATAGTCCATTGGCCCGGCCAGCATACGTGTAAATGGCAATGTGGTATTGTGCCCCGCTGTTATCCTGGTTGAAAACTTGGAATACTCTTCTCCTAAAACGCCTTCACGGGTGATCATATTCGGGTAGGTGCGAATAATTCCATCCGGTTTATAAGCGCCATGAAAATCAACCATTAGGTGATATTTTGCAGCTGTTTCAATAATCCGATGATACCAGTTTACCATTTGCTGATCGTCCCGGTCCATAAAATCAATTTTTATCCCGGCAATACCCCATTGTTCATAAATTGGAAAAGCCTTTTCAAAATTATCATTTCGGTTAACATCAGAACTGTATAACCAAAGCCAGCATCTAACCTTTTTGGCTTTAGCGTATGCTAAAATTTCCGGCATATTTAATTGTGCCGCAGGCTTGGTAATATCCGCCTCCGGTTTGTTAAATGCCCCATACCATTGCCAATCAATGAGCATATAGGGCCAGTGTTGTGCCGATGCCATGTCTATATATTTTTTGATGGTTGGCATATCCATTTTCACGTCGCCACTCCACCAGTTATCCCAGGCACTCATACCAGGTTTAACCCAGCTGGCATCTTTTAGCGCACAGGGAGGGTTCAAATTCTGTATCAACTCCGATTCAATTAATTTGCCCGGCGAATCCGCCAGCATGATCACACGCCAGGGTGTGAGCAGATCATTTGTAAACCGGGCCTTAACCCCGTCCTCCCCTTCGCCTGGCAAAGGCGACAACTTGGTGACCAGGTCGATTTTATCGGTCGCACCGGTATCCGTTTTTAGCGCTCCTATATAAAATCCCGGATAATTATCAATATTTGCTTCTGTAATAGCCGCGTAATGGCGCCCATCCAATTCTACCAGTAAGGGTAAGCCGGCAATTGTTTTTTCCGTGATGTGGTTCAGGGTTCTCGGCTGGAACTCGGACTCTTGCGAGGAGGTATAACTGCCATAATCTGCAACCCAGGCCTTTGCAGCGGCTGGTAAATTAAAGCTGGTAAGTTCCCTGGTTATCTGCCGGTCACCGATTTTATCCGCCCCAAATAACTGATAACGAAAAGCGACACCATCATTATAAATCCTGAAATACACATTCATCCGGCGCAACTGCCCGGATTTCTCTACCAATGACAACACCAATTCGTTATAACGATCACTTATAACCTGGTGCTTTGTTTTTACCACCGGTATCCAGGTTTGGTCAACGGCATGTTCCACATGACCGATTATGCTCATATTGGCGCCAATAGCCGGTTCATCCTTAAACTCGAACCCAAGTGATGAAGGATGGATGACTGTTAAACCGTTACTGGAAACAGTATATTGCAACCGGTTATCGTTGTTTATTTCTACAACAGTTCTTTTATCCGGTGATACCAGCTTAAAAGTTTGTGCAAAACAAGGAACTGCCAGTAAAATGACAGCACTCAGGGCGTAATGAAATTTCAGACTCATAAGAATGTGCTAAATAGCTCCTTCTATTTTTAAAACGAATGCATTTTTCCCCGGAGACTGTTCCGGCAGCTTGACCTTGAGGCCTGCCGCGGTTTGCTCAAAACTCAACTTATCATTTCCAAGCAGTTTCACCTCGCTTACTTTACCAGTCAGATCACTGGCCGCTAATTTTTTTATTAGAGCGCTATTGTCTTTTGGCCAGCCCATCATAACAGCATAAAGCGTTTTGCCCTTGGTTGTAAAGCGAAAATCTTCAGCCCCAAGTGGTTTACCCTTACCTTCGTTAAATCCCTGTGCGCTGATTGGTGCCGCCGACTCCATAGCCGGGCCCTCACCAAACACATTCCACGGTCGTGTACCATAAATAGCTTCACTGTTGATCTGCATCCAGGCGGCAACTTCTTCAACAACTGCGCGTTCTTCGCTGTCAATAGTGCCATCACCGCGTACCGGGATGTTTAACAATAGATTGCCGTTTTTGCTTACCACATCAGCCAGCGTATGGATCACTGTTTTGGCGCTTTTATAACTTTTATTATCATAAATACGGCGGTCATAATGCCAATTGCCAATGCAGGTATCCGTTTGCCAGGGCAGTGGCTCAATCTGGTTGCTTTGCCCGCGTTCAATATCCCATATCATACATTTGCGTTGCTGCTCATCCAGTATTTTGCCAAACAATGCTGCCTGCAACTCGCCGTGCTTTTTAATACTGGTATTATACATATGCGCTGCTATTTTTAGGCCCACATCACTTATTGGCCAAAGCGGTAGCACACTGTCATCAAAATAAATGAGCTCGGGGCCGTACTTGTCAATCAGTTCAATAGTGCGGTTAAAAAATTTATCACAATAGGCTTTATCAGGTATACTTGCGCCATTGCCCCAGGCCCAATGGCCGCCCATGCTATTGTCGTCAAGGCTATCCTGACTCAAGGCATGATTTTGGGCATACAATTCCTGTGGATCATACCCGTTCCACCATTTGCCTGCACCATCTGCCTTGTTAAGCTTGCCATCGTAAGGGATGCCCGCGTAAGGTCCACTTTTATCCGCCCGTTGGGCAACCTCGTACCAGGTCCATGGGTGCGAGGCATGCACTGTGACACCAAAAGGCAGGTCATGTTGTTTAGCAGCTTTAGCCCAGCCGCCAATCAGATCTTTCTTAGGGCCAATTTTTGTAGAATTCCATTGCTGGTATTTGCTATCATATAAATCAAAGTTATCATGATGATTAGCCAAAGCCATAAAGTATTTGGCACCGGCACGTTTGTATAAGCCAACCAATTCACCAGGATCCCAGTTCTCGGCTTTCCAATCATTGATCACATCCTTGAAGCCAAATTTTGAAGGGTGCCCATATTTTTGAATGTGGTAGTTATATTGGTCGCTGCCCTCTTCGTACATACCACGGGCATACCAGTCACCACGTTCTGGTTGGCATTGTGGCCCCCAGTGCGCCCATATCCCAAACTTGGCATCGCGAAACCAATCGGGAACTTGATATTGCGCCAGCGACTTCCATGTTGGCTCAAATGGCCCGGCAGCAATACCCGAATGTGAATGAGTTTGCAATAAACTACTTCCGTAAAGTTTCGACAGGTATATAGAAGATAGTCCTGTGGCTAAACCTTTTATTAATGTCCTTCTTTTCATTGAAAATGTATTTGTGTTTTTTATATACTGTTAGGAAGGCCCTTAATAGATATCATCCATTGAAATCATAGCCTTTATCACACCGTTTTCCGGTTTTAGCCAACTTGTAAAGTCTCTTTTAACCTCACTGAATTTCACCCTGTGCGTTATATACTTTAAAGGGGTTATTAATCCTTTTTTGATAGAATTGATTACATAATCAAAATCCAAAACAGTGGCATTTCTGCTGCTCATCAAAGTGGCTTCCCGTTTATGAAATTCAGGGTGGCTGAAGCATATATCCCCTTTTTGCAATCCTATTAAAACATACCTGCCTCCATGTGCCAGGTATTGAAAGGCGTTATTAATAGCTTTAAGATTTCCTGTCGCATCAATAACTACAGTTGGCATATCTCCGCCGGTTATATCTTTTAATTGCTGTACCACATCAACAGAGGAAGCATTGATAGTATAATCTACATTAAGTATTTCCCGGCAAAAGTTAAGTCGCTCTTCATTAATATCTAAAGCAATTACTTTTGCACCGCGTAGCTTGGCAAACTCCATCGTGCCTAAACCAATAGGCCCGGCACCAATTATCAACACAAACTCACCACCTGTAACGGCTGCACGTCTGATGCCGTGAGCACCTATGGCCAATGGTTCAACAAGCGCCAGCTCATCAAAACTAAGTCCCTCACCATGCAACAAGGTATGCGAAGGAACCATCAGGTATTCAGCCATTCCCCCATCTATATGTACACCGCAAACTTGAATGCTAACACAACAATTCGTATTGCCCGACCGGCATGCTATGCAATGCCCACAACTAAAGTATGGCGTAAAAGTTACGCTTTCATTAATTTCAAATCCAGGCGCATTATCAAATGCTACTAATTCTCCGGAGAGTTCGTGCCCTAACACCCGAGGATAGTTAAAAAAGGGTTGGGTACCTTCAAATGCATGCAAGTCGGTTCCGCAAATGCCAATCCTTTTGATCTTGATTATCGCGTGATCTTTGATTAACACTGGCTTCTTTCGTTCTCCATAATCGAGTATTCCCGGCTCGATGCATGTTAGTATTTCCATTATTCCGGTATTTATATATTTATAAAATTTAATGATACTTCTGATAAAACTATTCTATTAACCCTCATACGATCTATCCATGTCGAACTGGGTCGTATTACCAGAAATGCTGATGCGAATCAACCTTTAACATATATCAACTCAATTGAAATATCTTGTCCATCAATACCCATTTCTCGCCGGGCTTGGCACATTGCAGCGGCTGCTGAAATTTCCACATCAATTCCTCCCATTCCTGAACTTTAGGGTTATTGGCATCAGCTACTGCTTTCCTTCCAAAATCAAAAGCGTCAATGGTAGCCATTATCATAAAAAGTCTATTACTTACCCTATATATTTCCATGAATATAATACCAGCATCCTTAATGCTTTTATTAATCTCCGGCCAGCTATTTTCACTTTTGTGCCAATGTTCATATTCTGCTATTAATGCCGGGTCATCCTTCAGGTCAAGTGTCAAACAGTATCTTTTCATGACAAGGTATTGGTGTTGAATTCAAAATACTTTTTATCGATCAATTCCTGGCTGATCATTTCATCCCAAAATGCTTTTGGCACACTCACCCCGCCCATCGCTATATTATCCTTTACCCTTTTTGGGTTGGTAGTGCTTAAGGCTATACTTTTAACCCCCGGTGCCATTAAGGCAAACTGCACACAGGCTTCGGCAGGCTTTATGTTAAATTTAGCACAGAGCTTAAAAAAGTCCTCACGCCATTTTACCAGTGTTTTATTTTGAGGTTCATCAGCGGCTATAAGTTTATAGTCGAAATAATCGCCGCCAATTAAATAACCGGAATGGAACACCGCGGAATTGATGATCTGTACGCCATCGTCCTCCAGTTTTTTCATAAAATCGAGCAAAGATCTCGGGTGGCTTTTAATGGTCATGCTGTTGGCTATCATCACCCAGTCCAGGTCAACATCATTATAAACACGTGCTATAGAACGCCAGTCTTTAGCGCCAACGCCTATCGCTTTAACTTTACCATCACGCCTTAAGGTTTCAAGCGCGCGGTAGGCTTCCAGAATATCGTTATATAACTTCTCATCCTCATCTGCTGATTGCGCTTTAGCCAGGTATTCATCCGGATCATGTACCGATACCATTTGCGGGATATAGCCGTTCAGCAGTTCATTGCCCTGCTCAAAACATTCAATTATGCCATCATAGCTGATGTGCTGCTCCGCATCATACTTTAGATCCCGCCAAACGCCAGGCTCAAATGTTGGTTCGGGTGTTTTGAGCTCGGTGCGTACCCACCCAAGTTTATTACTGATGATTACATCTTCAGGATCAACATTTAAGGCCTTTAAACATTTACCCAATGATTCCAGCGCTAAACCTGCCCCGTATTTACCCGCTGAATCAAAGATGAGCTTGCCGTTGGTATGGGTAATGCATTCCTTTACTATTTCTTGTTTTATCTCATCAGGCAAGGCCACAAACAAATTCCCTAAACCGCTGGTGCCGAAAACTACCGGCGGCATATCAAAAGTGTATGGTTTGAAATTTTTATCTGGCATAATAATTAATGTGTAGGTAATATTTTGGCAGATGCTGCAACTTCTTCAATAAGTTCACCGGGTATTTTTGAACCCCTTAACGCATAGTAAGCAATATACAGGTAGCATATTAATGGTATAACCATAGCAATAGCCATGCTTTTTGTTGATTCGGCAATTAAACCCATTGCTGGCGGAAAGAATGCCCCACCCACAATAGCCATCACCATAATTGATCCGCCAATTTTTGCGTTATTGCCCAGGTTACGGATACTCAGCGCAAAATTGGTTGGGTACATCAGCGACATAAAAAAGCTGGTGAAAAATATGGCCCAAACACCTATAAACCCGGGTATTAATATGGCAATGGCTACCAACCCTACGTTGACAAACCCATATATCCCCATTAGTTTGCCCGGCGATACATAGCGCATGATATAGGTGGCCGAAAACCTGCCTACCCCAAAAGCCGCCAATGTGCCTGTTAAAAAATACCCGGCTATTTTCTCGGGCTGGCCTGTATAATCCTGCACGTATTGGATAAAGAAACTCCAGGTACAGGTTTGCGCGCCGCAGTAAAAAAATTGAGAAATCACCCCTTTATAAAAATGCGGGTACTTCAACAGTTCCCTGCTGTTGGCCTTAACGGCGTTTTCTTCTTTTAGCTCATCCCTACCCTTCGGAAATTTGGTGAACATCAGGAAAATACTCCATAACACAGCAAAGGCAGCCAACACCAGGTAAGGCGTTACCACACGCATGGTTTCCTGCTGCAGGTAATGCTGGTATTCGCCGGATAGTTTCATGGCGGCAATTTTCAGCGGATCGTGCTCAATGCCTGAAAGAATAAATATAGTACCTATAAGCACGCCCAAAACAGCACCTATAGGGTTAAATGCCTGCGAAAAGTTAAGCCTGCGCTCCGCTGATTGGGATTCGCCCAGTTCAACAATAAATATATTGGCACCGGTCTCTAAAAAAGTTAAGCCCGAGGCGATCACAAATAAGGCGAACAGGAATAAGCCATATTTACCTGCAACTGCTGCGGGCCAAAACAGGCAACACCCTAATGCAAAAAGCAGTAAACCGGCAATAAGGCCTACTTTATAGGAGTACTTTTTCATGATAAGCCCGGATGGCACCGCCAAAAAGAAATAACCCATATAAAAGGCCGACTGAATCAAGCCTGCCTGGGTACGGCTCAATTCAAATGATTTCATGAACTGTTTTATCAAAATATCATTCATGTTATTCGGGATACCCCAAATCAAAAACAACATGGTAACCAGCGAAAATGATAACAAATTCTGACGTGGTACAAAACCCCAAACTTCATTCCTCGATTGTGATAAAGCACCCATTAGCTTATAATTAGATAATAAGATTGATATGTCTCCATTTTAATTCATTAGTGAGTATAAGTCGTTAAAATCCGGCAATCACTGAGCGCAAATGAGGCTACTCAAAAATGAGTAAACTGGATGCTCCCGGTAAACAAGACTTTAAAAATAATTGGTTTGCAGCTTACTGCGAATAATCAAATTTACAGTGAATAAGCCTGTAAAATTTGATTTAATTGGACTATTTGTTGTACAAATCCGACTTTACAAAATGTAAAAAAATTAAAATTGTTGTATATATTACACCCTTAATTTATATTTTTTTAGATATGATTAAGAGAGCCTTACAACACACCTTTTCGCTGCTGAATGTCGACTATGTCCATCTTAATACAAAATGGAATTACAGGAACGTCATCAGTCCCTATTACAGGATATATTATATTAATCGTGGGGCCGGCGAAATATCAGACCCAACAGTCTTATTAAAACTTGAACCTGGTTATTTGTATATCATTCCTAGTTTTACGCTATGTAATTTGAGCTGTAACGACCATCTCGGTCAATATTTCGTGCAGTTTTTTGAAGAATCTAATGACGGCACTTCACTATTTTCTAATAACAGAACCATATTAAAGGCTGAAGCAAGTGATATAGATATAAAACTATTCATCCGTTTGCTGGAAATCAATCCAGGCAGGGGCATTAACCGCTCTGATAACCCTAAAGTATACGAAAAGAATATTTTCTATAAAGAATATCAGGAACTTAATAATCAACAAAACATAGCAACCTACATGGAAACGCAGGGTATACTTTTACAATTAGTAGCTAGGTTTTTGAATCCGAAAATCTATAAATACCACGAAAAAAAAATCATACCGGTTAAAATAACCGAAACACTAAGTTATATTTTGGTTAACCTCCATCAAGAGCTTTCCGTCTCTTATTTGGCATCAAGGGTTAATCAAAATATAGATTATTTTTCCAGACTGTTCAAAGAATACACCGGAGAAAGACCAATAAATTATATTAACGAGAAGCGTATTGAACGGGCACAATATCTAATGGCGACGAGTCGAATGAGCTATTCAGATATCAGCCTGCAAACAGGCTTTGAAAATTTGTCCTATTTTTCAAAGACCTTTAAAAAATTCACAGGAATATCTCCCCGTGAATATAAAAAACAAATTTATTCGGTTGGCTTTGATCATCAAGGCTAAATTGCCATCGATTATCAAGCCTCTAAAACCTACCTCGTTTTCTATATTAATATGAAACTTGTCTTTTAAAATAGTTACCTGTTACATAACAGTATACAAATAGGCTCTAAATAACAAGTTATTTAATGGGTTTAGACATTTGTGACCACACTTCCAATATCATCCGGCAAACCAACTCTTCCTAAAGCTGTTTCTGAGGCTAAGAATTTATTTAAATCTGAAATGTCACGGACGGCACCGCCCCCGAAATCCGTTTCAATGGCACCCAGAGCAATGGAATTGACTCTTATTTTTCTGCTTCCCAATTCCAAAGCCTGGTATCTTGATAATGAATCGATCGCCGCTTTCATGACATAATCTGTTTGGCGAAAAAAGTCCAAATAGTTTTATGCCCTATTTGTGCCCTTTTTTCGTGAAGTTCAACAAAAAATTATGTAAAAGCTATCGGAACGGGTCGTTCCTGACAGTCGGCGTTAGCCTTTAAAAAAAGTCAAAATATACGAAAAAAGGCCTTTTTCAAGCGAAAAAGACCTTTTTTAATTTTGTGGTATCAGCTGGAATCGAACCAGCGACACAAGGATTTTCAGTCGTTTGTTCTATCTTCGTATATACTTGTATTACAAATGATTAACAATAAACTTTAACAAGTTCACAATTAATTCACAACAAAGTATGCAGATCGTTATCTGTATAACCAAATATAACCAATTCCCTAGTGATTATCAAAAAAGAAGTATTCTTTATTCCGTCGGTTCGAATTTTTCGGTATTCTCAATGGTTTTACTTGCATCAATCAAAAACCATAGAAAGCCACTGACGATTGCAACGCACCCAATTAAGGTTACTGGCAAGTTCCAGTTATGATTTTTTGCAACCATGTACCCAAAACCAATTGTCATGATTGTTGAGCCTAATTGCCCAAACATATGCATTGTTCCAGATATTGCGCCAGAATTTTTACCCCCTATCTCGGTAGCGACAGTCCAGGAAACTGGTAAAGTTAAATCCTTAAAGGCCAATCCTAAGGATAAAAAGATGATTGTAACTTGATTATTTACCGAAATAGATGCGGCGATAATACAGATACCCGAAAGTATTAAGCCTGAAAATCCAACAATTCTGCGTCCCCATTTAAGGTTCGTTTTCTTTACAAAGTAGTCTGATAAATAACCGCCTAACCAACAACCGATAGCTCCCAATACAAAAGGTAAAGAGGAAAATAACCCCATATCCTTTTCCGATAGCCCCCTTCCATTTTTCAAATATTGAGGTAACCAGGATAAGAAGAAATAGGCCCCAAACATATAAAAGAAATACATTAATACTAGAGCCCACAAGTTTCGGTTATTTATCAGTTGCCGAAAAGATAAGGGGGCAGAATTTTTCTTGATCTTTCGATTGGACTCAATTTCTTTAATTTCCTCTATAGAAATTCCGGGCATTTCAGATGGATTTTCTCTGAACCAAAAATACCATATCAATCCCCAGCCAATACCGATAAAACCGAAGACAAAGAATACTACATGCCACCCATAAACCTTTTGCAGTGGTACAATGATTAATGGTGATAATGCGGCACCGATTCTGCTAAACATCCAAATATATCCTTGTGCTCTTGCACGTTCCTGTACAGGAAACCATTTTGATATCGCGACTGCAATATTAGGAAATGCACCAGACTCGCCGACGGCAAACAAAAAACGAACAATTAATAATATGGCAAATGTATTGGATAAGCCGGTTAAGAAAGTAAACAATGACCACCAAATAACAACAATTAATAACACTGTTCTGACACCTTTACGATCTCCCAGTATACCCATTGGAATTTGGAAAAGCCCATAAGCGATTGAAAAGGCCGCCTGAAGCCAGCCATATTCCGTTTCAGTTAGATGCAGGCTTTGAGTGATTCTTGGACCTGATACTGAAATTGAGGTTCGATCTAAATAAGTTATAACGGCAAGAGCCGAAAGTAATGCGAGTACTTGGTAGCGTTTTTTCATATTTTTAAAGTTTTAACCGGCATAACTTCCTGTCTATAATCATTAAGTAAATTTTACTGTAACTTTGTAACTGCACAAACAGCCATTCAGGACTAAAATACTCAGACGTCAAAACTCAGCAATCGGGTTATTCACTCGGTAATTGGTTCTGCCAAAATTATTGGAAAAGAAGGCCGATAGAGATTTTTAAATCATTCAGAAATGATATAGAAATTTCTAGTTAGATTTCGGAAATTTAGATAATTTCAGAAATTTTACCGAAATTTATAACCTATTGAATATCAATGTAATGAAATTAAAAACTGGCAAGGATGAGATAGTTTATTTACTAACCAAAGTAATTGAGAAATATGAGCTCGAAGGTGGAACATCTATTATAAAAAATACAAATAGAAAAAACTATGAAGACTTGGCAAAACGCCTTAGCCTTATTAGTAATGAACTCCCTAGTTCTAATATTCAGTTCGGTCATGATATTTACCCTCCCGACACTGAAGTTGGCAAGCTTGAATTTCCACATCGAAAATATGATATAACTAGTAGTCAAATTAAAGATGCATATAATGGAGTCGTAAATAATCCACGGCCATTTTTAATTGATGCCTGTTATATTTATCTGTATGGTATGGGGCGGAAAGCCTTTGAAGAAAATCCACAAGATCAAAACTTAATTTATAATGATAAATCCTCGACAAACAAACTACCGTCATTGCCGAGACAAAATGAAGAAAAAATTATTGCTTTGAAAAAAAGGAATAATAAATTATACGCTGCTCTTGTCATTTCATTAATAGGTTTAGTCACCATTTCAATTATATATGTATGGAATTTTAAGAAATGGCAGAGGATCAAAAAAGATTACATGATAATGCCCTATCAACCAACACAGGCTGAAATTGATAGTTTAAGTGGAATATGGGTCTACTATACGGGAGCACCACAAGCCCGTGCATCGGATTCAAGTCGTTATCACAAAGTGGTCAATAACATCCTAGAAATAAAATATAATGACGGTTACTTTACTTTCAGCAGGTTCGGTGCCAATATTAATCACACTGGTTACATGCAGTTTGAAGCCCCTAACCTTGTTTTCATCAAATCTCATATTATGAATGATAATGATGAGATGGAAGGTTCAACTTCTGGGCTAATGTTATTGGATTCAGGTAAGAAACTAATAAGTAGTATTGCCACAACTTGGAGTTTTGACAGAGGGGGGAAAGATGATATAATTGGTGCCAGAAACGTTTATATAAAACAAGGTAAAGGAGGCGTATTAGAAAATCTTTCCAATACACCTGAAAATGCAAGCTGTAATTGTAAAATTTATAAATGGATCAAAAAAGATAACAGCTATCAATTGTATTACCTTAAATATAGTTTGCTTGATACAATATCAATTGCCCCCCTTAAGGATTTATTAAATGAAAAGAGCATCATCTTAAGAAATCCTCAAAATGAACAGCTAATCAAGCATTAGAATACTTTATAGCAATCAGATTGAGTATCAAAATTTATGTGGTAACTCTGTATTAGTATTACAAGCCAGTAAATTAAAGGTTGATATAACAATGATGTTGTTAAAAGTCATCTTCATTGTTAGCTTCTGCGCCGGAAGTAAGGATTTATTCAGTAGTATAATTTCTTTAGAATAAAGGGAGAATTTCCCCCTTTATTCCCTCTTCAATACGGTTACCCCTTGGTCAGTTGTTACCCGATTTTCGATCTCGAATAATTCATAAATAAATATGGCGGACCAATATAAATCGTACTGGTTACATGCAGTTTTAAGCCCTTAATAATTTACTTTTCGTTATTTTATTAGAATTCCTTAAAAAAAGAGCATTCGCCATAATAAATACCAAAGTGGTATGATAATTGGATAAAAAATTTCTCCTATTTTCAGTATCACCTTTGTTGAAGAGATAAGACCCTGCTCCTTCGGGTCCCTTTACTAATCCATTCGATTGTTGTTGAATAAACAAACCGATTAAAGGATGTTTTGAAATATCATGTTCCTCACCTTGTATTGAACTATAAATCATAGAAAATTCTGATGTAAGATCATTATCATGTTCCGATATAAATGTATTTGTCCAATATGGAATCCACAATAAAAGGTAGTCTTTTAAGTGTCTAATTTTTAATTTTCTGAAGCCAAAATCGGATAAATAAAAAATTTCATGTGTAATCGCATATGCAATCTCGTTTGAAATTACCCAAGGCTCAGGAAGTCCAGTTACATATAAATTATTCTGCCGAATTTCTTTAAACGGAATTAATCTAAGTTTCCATAAATTATATTCAATAGCAAGTTGAGCCCAAGGTTGAATCGGCAAAAATTTAGAAAAATCTGAAATTGCCAGTGTTTTTAAAATAGAGGACAATACTTTAGACCGGTATCCAAGTTGATAAAGCGATGAATAAAATGCACATGCTGGAAGGAAATCATTCCTCGCAATTAAAATATGACTAAAAGTACTTCCAAAACTGGCCTGTGTCCAAAGCCAGTCGGCCAGTCGGTCAAGAACTGGAATATCTATTTTACATCTTTTCAATAGACAAACCGTCAACGCTAATTCTGATGCAGGTTTGAGAAGTACAATTTCCTCATTAGTAAAAGAGCTTGATTTTACATTTGGAATGGCAAATTCATGTAAATTCTCATTAATCCATGCCAAACCAAGAAGAAGTCCGTTCTTTGAATCAAGTTCAACCGATTTCAAATCCATAATTATAGTTCAAAATGCTTTTTTCTTTTTTTATATGAGGATCATTAGAAATAGATATTAAAGTATTTATGAATAAACTTGATTGGTTAAAAAAATTTAAAAAGACAAAACTTTGATTACCTCTTTTTAGGAAGTAATTACAGATATACTGTAGCCGCATTGCTTCAATTAACGACGACGTTTTAATGGCATCAGCTAGACTATATATGTAATTTATATCCAATTCTAATTCAAAGCCGCGCATCAAAAGTCTAGACGTTAAAAAAGGGTCTGATGCAATTGAACTTTTTAATTTAACTTGATAAACTAAAGTTAAATCTTTAAACGACTCAAGCAGAACTCTATAATACTCCCCATATATGTTTGAAGGAAAGTCATTAATTCTGTAGTATTGCGTCGTTGACGATAATTTAATATTTTGAAAATATTGGTCAATCATATTTTCAATGAAAACGCTATCAAATTTTAGTTTTCCTTGCATGCAACTACGAAGGTATCTACTTTAGTTTCGGAAGGATAATGGCATGAATACAAAAATCAGCAATAACTGCAAGCGGCTGATTTGTAACTGGCCCAAGTCTTACTCCCAATGTGCGTATGCTTTCAAATTCATCTCTGCTTAAATATTTACTTCCCGGGCCTTCTTTTCCTTGTTCATCAGCGGGAGAGTGTTCTTCATCAGCAGCAATCATGGATGGATTTTGGCTAAATAGCTTAATTACAATTTTATGCTGTTCACTTGTCATTTTAACTTTTTGAAGATCAAAGCTCACTGAGGAAGTCGGATCTGTCTCAAGAGTAACAACATTTGTAGATGTGATAAGAGATGACTTCATCTCAAGATTTACATTGGCTTTCATTGCTTTAAGATTTAGATTTATGTTGATAATTATAATTCAAAAATCTCTAAGTTTTCAATTAGCTTTATAACATAAAGATCTTTATACTAAGATATTACAAATTAACTATAATCAAAATTTTAATTCTATTTTAGTAAATAAAATTTAATAGATATGAAAGGAAAAAAATTTATAGTTGATCTTTCTACCATAGAATTAAACGAAAAGCAATCGCAAGAAATTCAGAATGGGATTGAAAAGTTAGTCTCAAAGGTCTTAATTGAAAATGCAGGCTCAAACAATTTCACCGTTTCACCAATAACCAAACAATTGGCTAAAGAATCGTTTGATGATCCAATTACTATTATTTTAGGATTAATTTTTAAATAACTTAAGACTCCAATATTAATTTAAAAAATGTGGAAAATAAGGGAAAATCAAAATTATTCTTATGCCCTTCTTCGGCTGTAAGCGAAGGATCGAGAATATTAGGAGTTAAACAACAAGATGGGACAATAGGAATCTTACCTATCCCAATAAAATTAAACCACGATTTTAATCAGAACTGCATTAGTCAAAATATTAACCCTATTGAACATTTTAGGTTCGTTAATAATTGCATTGATTCAAAATGTAGACAATGGATTAATAATAAATGCTCAATAACAGCAAAGGCGTTAAGTGTTTTAAACATGATACCTATTGAAGAGCATCTGCCTAAGTGCGGAATTCGATCAGATTGCAGGTGGTATAAACAGGAACGAGCGAGTGCTTGCAAATTCTGCAAATATATAATAACAGATATGTCAAATGCAATCTGATCAATTATATCTTTATTGGCTTTGACACTCTTTTAACAATGTTTATTGATTCGGTATCGTTATCGATAATGACCTTCATCTTAAAAAATTCAAACGTTGTTAGATATTATTTTGCTCTAATTTACAAACGTAAATCTCCTATTTGAATCATCTCGATGTTAACCTTTTTTAAGCTAAACATCTCATTAGCAAATTGCCTTTTGCTTTCCCTTTCAAATTCGCTGTGGTAACTTATTAACCAATTTGCTTGAGGAATATTTTTAGCGACAGCTATAAAGTAGGGCCAATCGACCTTACCAAGGGAATGCCCAAGTACTAAAATTTGGGTGATCGAACCTAAACTTTCAAAGAATTGCCTGTGCTGATCGATAATTTCGGTCGTGTTTTTTTGAAAAGCATAGAACGGCGTTCTGGATGCATTTTCAGAATCGGTAAACATGGTTCTATTGCTATTCCCTTCCGCATCAAATTCATCCATTTCGGGGTCAGATTCAGCATTTTGCGAATGACCGAATATGAGTTCACCGCTCAAGTCATTTGCATTATTGTGAATATAAAGAATGTTATTCTTGGGGATGTTATAAAGCTCCTCGAGTGTGTCGGTATAATTAAAATTTAAAAAAATTGCATCAGGGTCAAAATAAATAGTATTGGTATTACCACTAAGAGGATATTCTATTCCTTCTATCCAGGAATGGAAATCATCTTTAATATTTTGAATTAATTCTTCAGTTTGCTCATTAATATCATCCTCAAGACCATAACATTCGCTTAGTTTAAAACTATCACTTAGAACATCAATATTGTTACTATCATTAAATAAAGACCTGTAATCAAAAGAAGATAAATCATTTTCAAAGTCAGTCCATAAATAGTTTGGATCGGTTTTGAAGTTAAAATAATTTTCAAGTTTGATCTCTAAATCAACATTATATTGGCTGAGATATTGATGAAAGTCAGCATATGTTGTTTTCATCCCATGATAAATATCGAAACCATTTCCAATGATGTACAGTTTTTTCATCAGGCAATAAATGTTTTAACCCTGCAAAGTAATAATGGCTGCAACGGCATCGGTTCCTAATTCACTATCGTTGATAAGGTTTTTCAACAATAAAACATCAGTTAAATTACCTATAGTTCCCAATTTGTAAATAGCATGTGAAACCACTTCGTTGGGTTTATGCCAATTGTAAATTGATTTCTGTCTAGAGGCGAATTTAATAGCCTTTCTTGCAAGCGTCAACATTAACTCTGGTAATTTTCGTTCAATTGGAATAAATGTCTTTCCTTCAAATTGCAGGTAATTAATCGTGTGCATCACCTGATAGATAGCATCAAACGAATATTCGGAAAAGCCATCCAGCAAATAACTAATTACATCCTTCCCTTTTATCTCTAGTTCTTGTTTTTCAAGATCGGGGCGATTCACCCAATATAGCAGTTCCGATGTTGCGCATAATGTTTTTTGCCAAGGATTTGAATAGGTGTTCAGCCGGGATATTAAATCAGATTTAATTCTGCCCAACATGATGTGGCTGAGGTATAATAGATTGACATCTTCCTGTGGTGCAGTTCCAAGTTTCTCAGGAATAATGGTCCATTTCTTTAAAATTGCTCCATATTCATCAAAATTATAGTTTTCAGTCCGGCAGATTAATGAAGGCATAAACATATCCTTATTGGCCCCCCTTAATGCCAAAAGGTAAAACAATTTGCTGTCTTCTTCGGTAAGGGTATTTATAGCGTAGGAATATGCAGAACCATACGGATGATCTATCTGATTAAAATAAATACCATATGCGATAGTCCATTCTTGTGGATTATCTGGTTCGTTTAGTACCCTTTTTACTTCTTCGATTGCCTGGGATTGATATTCCAGTTCATCCTTTTCAGTTGCCCCCAACGCCTGCAGCGCCTCAAAAATAGAACTGTTGGTAAACGGATTTGAACTTGATAGTAAATTAAGATTATCAATTAAGGCCAACCTCTCCTGCTCTGTTTGCCAGCAGTGTGGCAGTCGGTCAAAAATCTCCAATCTAAAGTGATATGGTAAAATGGTGCTTTTTTCTGCTGTATAATCCAAAAGGTAAGGAAATAGAATATGCGCATGAGGCTTATATCTTACGAATGCCATGATAAAGTAAAATGCCCCATAGCCAACGGTTTGATTCTCGCTTAAGTATGATTTAATATATTCAAAAATCTGTTCATGGTTTCTGATCTGGTTAAATGGGAGCGAAGAATGAATGTCAGAAACTATAGTAGTAAGTGCCGGGATCTCTTTTCTCCCGAAGGACATATAAACACAAGAAAACAAATCGGAAAATATTGACTGCTTTCGCTGTTTTATAGTTTCAGCTAAGTCAGTTGTTGCTTGCATTATCTTTAAGTCCATTTTGTTAATCAGACCAATAGCTTCTTCGAAATAATACCCGTCCTGCAATAATATTTTGGCGGCAATAACGAATGCCATTTGCTGATTTGTCCAAGACAGGAGTGATTGAGGGTCAGTGATAATATTAAACATACTGTCGCCTGTAACTTGAAATATTATTCCTTCAATTTCTGTACTGATGCTAATAAGCAAGGTTTCCATTTTGTTTGTCGCCCAATGGAATGCGAAGCTTCCACAATCTTTCTTTATGCAGGAGACAATGATTTTATAATCAATCGTCCATTCGAGTACTTCGTGGAGTATAGTTAAATCCTCTATGGCTCCAATTATCATAAAATCCCGCTTTTTGTTTTTAGGCTCGCTTAAAGAACTTATTATTTTATTGACTTCATTATTGGATTTTCGAACTATATTATCAGCGATATAAGTGTTTAGGAACTCCTCATGCGCAAAACTTACATTGTTCCCGTATACTTTTATTACACCTGATTTAACGACTTTTTCAAAATCATTACCATGCAAGTTATTTTCTGAAAGCAGGATGTCTGCTTCCCTTGCGGAAAGACTGAAGGCTAATTTTTGTGCGAGGAAATGAGCGAGTTCATTTAAAATTTCGATGGACTTGTTTGAACCATTTAACCTTGAACGTATAAAAAGGTCGAATCTGCTAAACCTGCTTTTTTCCGATATGTCGAATTTAGATAAGTTGCCAATAACATTGGCTTCGATTCCTGAACTAACACTTTGTAATAATGGTAATAATGCATTTAAAGTGTCCTGGTCGCAAAATTGCCCCGCAATCTTTTGTTTTATTTCGTCACTTGGTTTATTGACCATTATGGATTGTCCCCTGAGAGGAGAGAGTTCTTCATATCGTTCCTGGCCTACTATAATAATCTTAACTAAATATCTCCTCAACAATGCAAGTAAACACCTGACCAGCTGGCCTCTTAAATCCGTATCACATTCATTATAGCCATCAATAATCAAATAAATAAGCCTGCCGGAAGAAATTGCATCTTTAAAAAGCTCCCTGCTTGATTTATATTCTAACAGGCCAACTTCTATATCGATCATTGGGCCAAGTAACCTTTCAAAGTATTTAGCCTCTAAATAAATAGGTATGCCGCCTTGATTAATCACATCATTCCCGATTTTCTTGGCTAATAAAGATTTACCACAACCGGTTTCACCACTAATAATTAGATTGTCGGGAGCAATCAACAGATCGTTAAATTGATTACTTGAAAGCGTTTGACTTCCTACTGCTAATTCGACATCAACAAATTGCTGCAATTCATGTTCATAATTCCTTGTATAATTTGCAGTATATCTACTAAGATGAAGTTCGATTGAGCGCAAATCCTGATTAAATAACTCTTCACTATTTTTTACCTTTTGAAGATTTTGCTGTACAATAAACTTATTCCAACTTGTAAAATCAAATCCCGAAGTCGCTTTAAATTCATTTAAAGATTTTACGTTATTCAGATTTTTGATAGCTACTTTAAAATCGCTCTCGGGAATAGCAGAGCCCAAAGGCAAAAAAGGTTGAAATAATAATAAACTTTCAGGATAACCAGTGTCCGCACCTTTAACGGTAGTTATCATGTCCTTTACAATATGTTTTGCGTTAAGAGTTTGGTTATAGTAATTCCCAATAACCTTTTTCTCACCGTTCGGTAACTGCATTTGCCAATCACCATTAACCGTTCCTGAAATTGGCAAGTGACTTCCCTTAATTTCAACCACAATTGTTTTATTTTCCAAGGCTATTATAAGGTCGATCTGCCTTAAATTGATGTTCACATTTGCAATTAGGATTGCGGTTAATCGCTCTTTTTTTAACAGGTCAATAAAATGGTGAATGCAAAGAATTTCCGACCGGTATATGATCGGCGCGCCTATGTAAAATTCTATTGTCGGGAGATCGCTATTGGCCATCACATTCATTTAACCTCATGATTTTTTATATCATTTTTTATAAAGACATTTGGACTTCCGTATAAATGCATTGCGGCCCATCCGGCCGGATCGTGGAATAACTTACCTGATTCGTTGTCATATTCACCCACTTTTCTATTTGAAAGATGCACCGCCTCACTTACCGAATATCCGTTTTTTAAATTTAGCAAGAATTCTTTTAACCAGATTTGTGCCATTGTAACATCGTATTTCCAAAACGGCGCAATCACTGATTTATACCCTTGAGCTATTAATTCCTGTGCTAACGATATAACATCTTGTGAAAAAAAGTCTTCCTTTTGCGAACCGGAACTACATATAAACAAAACTGCAATATCCCCCTTACCAAACATCTCAAAGTTAATAATCATTGCATCTTCCCCTGCTTCTACATATTTAAACCCGTCCCGCCCAATATTACCATGTGCGAGAAAAATATTTAAACTTGTCTCTTGAGGGGGCTTAATAGTAATATCCTCATAAATTATAGCATTATGACTAACCAAAGTTTCATTTAACGATTCATAACCATAACTGATCGTTATATCTAACCCTTTACGGGGTATCCAGGCTGTGATAGACAACTCTTCAATGATATAATCATTATTATTGCGGAGATAATGCTCTAAATTTAAGATATTACAAATAGGCATATTTCTTATAAGAAGATCGCCCTTATTGACCAGCATATTATCAGGATAGGCCGACATATCAACACTTTTTAATACAAGTAACTCTTGGCAATCTAAATGCAATCCAAGGTCGAAATCGGAGAGGTTATTAAGTAATTCCTTATAGATCAGGTCCTGTGCCTGATAATCGTAATACTTGTTTTTCTGGCTGTTAAAGTAAAATTTGGGTAGTGAGTTTTTAAGCCAATAGCGCATTTTCTGCAAATCCCAATTGGCGTGCTCTGCAATACTCAGGTTAAAATCCGCATCGATTTTTATCGAATAGGTCTGATCTACTATTTCAAACAGCCATAATAAAGCCTGACCTTGCTTTAAATTTAACTTTCCTTTGATATAGTCGATATAATCTGGAAGATAGTTTAAAAATTCTTTATTTACCTGCGCTCCAAATTCTTTTACAGTCCCATCTTTTACATAAATATTGTCAAAACTTAATCGCTGGTCATTTAAAATCAGCGAGTTGAGTAAAAGAATATTGAAGTCTTTATTTGCCAAACCAAGAATAAAGGATGTCTGTGCTAATTTGCTCAAATTTTGAATCTCGTAACGGTAATCTTCAAAACTTCGGGTTTGAAAAGTCTTTGTTAATGCACCTACTAGATTTTGAGCAGTATTAACCTCTTCACCCATAGTAATGGATTCGATGCTCTGATAAACCTCTTTATCATGAAGGGCAGCTTCAAAAAATGCAAGATCATCCAAGAGTTGCTGTGGAACTTTTTGCCCGTAATGTTCGGCTGCATGTTTGAAATTTATCAATAATCCGATCCACGGAAAACAACCGATATCTCCAAACTTTATAATATTGTTCTTTTGTTTTGCTAAATATTTCCCAATTTCCTCCGGCAGTCCTTTGTCGCGGTTTAAGCCGACAACCAACCTGGAATTAAAGTAAATGAGGGTAAATTTCTGATTGTCATAATCACTTAATCCGAGGGATTTAGCAAATTTTATAATCGATTTTATTAAGTCGAGATACCTGAACTCCCTGAAATATTTGATCGCAGCGTGAAGGCTATCTATCAATAATTCTTTGTCAATCGTAACCTGGTTATGTAGCGATGTAAACAGCAAATTACCATATACGCCGGCATACATAATATTCTTTTGTTTTGTATAGGTGTTGAACAGAATATACCAGGCATGAGTTTTTTGATTAATAGAGATAGAAAAGATCAATGTTTCCTCTGCGATATCTCTTGCCATTTGGTATTCATGGTTGAAATTGAGCAGTTCGATGAAATTTCCAATGGCCTTATAAATATATTCCACTACCAATTCATCCTCGTAAAACCCTTTTAAAAATACTACCTGTGTGTAAATGAATTTAAGCTCACTCATGCTCATTTTTTTTAATGGCATATTCCCAATACTGTCAATCAGGAAGCTAATAAATTTTGCCCGAATTAATTCTTCAAAAGCGAACTTGTCAGAATAAGTAGATAATTGCAATGTATTACCTTTAACCCCTGTGTTGATTTTATCGGAAATAAAATCAAGATCGTTTTCATCATACGACTGATGGGTAAACTTATTATGCTTTTGGAATTTTTGCTTTTGAAACCGGTCAAGCATTTTTACCATATAAAATGCTAAATGAACTGAAGAAATTCTTTGAGATGTCTTGATTGCTCTTACTGTCTGAATGATCAATTCTGGGTTGTACACTTTAATGCTATCGATTTTTGTGAATAGCCTGCTCAATAGCTGGAAAATTACCTGGTCATTGTTTTTATTACGCTCATCAACCAGATATTCCCGTTTCAAAACATAGTCAAGATCCTCTATTTCCAAGGCCGTTTCTTCTTCCTCACTTACCATTTCCACCGCTTGGTTAAAAATCCTTGGTGTCGCCTCTGCCGGTAAAACCTCGATCATTTTCATCCGCAGTTTAGATAAAATGGAATGTACCGGGTAAGGGAATAAAAGGAACTTTTCTAAATTCTCTTCAAACTCAGCCTGGTTATCATAATACTTGAATTCATAAAATTGCCTGACTTGAAAATTAGATCCATCACCAATAGCTTTAACTTTTTGTGATTTCCCTACCGATATATAATTCAATAATAAAGTAAGATCAAGTATTGGAATCCCGTTCAATACCAGCCCTGATAGATCTAAATAATTGCTAAGGCCGATAAGTAAAAGTTTTTTATTTTGTTCCTGCGCGTAGTTACTAACCGTGTCAAGGTTTAACGTTTCAAATATTTGGCTGATATCCATCAGTGTTTTCCTGCGGTTTTCATCTTCGAGAGGAAAATCATAGGTAATGCAAAGTAGGGCCAGTACCTGTGAGCCGGTTTCGATAAATACCAAATTTTCCGGGACCGATCCGATAGCCTCCTTTTTTAAGACATCGAATTTGATCTTCTGCTCTTTTTGCTCGCTTGTCCATAAAAGATGGCTACCAACATGATCACTCCACATGGCCTGACGCTTAGAGTTCTCGATGCCAGAAACTCTTAACCAACGGTCGATGTAGAGGTCGTGATTTGGGGCGAACAAAACGGAGAAAACCAGGTAAATAAATTCCCCCTGTTGATAGATCGGCGCTCTCCATAGGCTTACCGAACCGTCGAATAAAAGTGATTGGATAAATTTCCCAATTAAAGAACGGGGATAATCCGTGGCTTGAACCAAGTATTCAATAAGAGTTTCTTCTTTGAGCTTCGCCGGAGCATTTTCGATCAACCCACTTTTGATTTGATTTCCTGTTTGGTAGTAGCTGACTATATCCGTTAATTTATTAAGCAAGATCAACAAATCACTTAGTTTGAAATTTTCAAAAGCAGCTAACTCCAGTCCCCGGAGGTATTCATGAGTTTGATCCAACCTCATATCTAAAAACAGGGTAGCATCCGCTTTAATATCACCGGTTACTACTTTTATCGCCATATCGCTATCAGCGATCTTGATCGTTCCAATGGATTTGCCTTTTATTGTTTTCCCCTGGAATGCCATCATCAGGGGCATCAATATTTCATTAAAATGACTCGTTTTCCGGGTATCGTTTGCAAGCCCGACAAACTCTATGGATGGCCTGGCATGGATAATTTTTAACCCCTCTGTATCTAAGGTAAATTCTGCCTCCAGATAAATCAGGTCATCATACGCCGACTTTAAATTAAAAATCAGGTTAAAATAATAATGGATCGATTGCAGGCATTTATAGATGTCGTCCTTTTCATGTTTGGCTTCATCATCTTTATACTTGTTAAATATGCCATACTTAATTTGATGCTCTAAAATAACGTTCAGCACATCGGCCACAATTTCTATGGAGTCTTTTGAAATAACCTCGTTACCATCGTGGTCAACCGTTTTCGAAAAGCGCATCCTTTCCATATCAGGTGAAACCTCCCTGTACATTGCCGATTGAAAAGAACTTTCTAAAACAGAGATACAGTGCATATTGGCCTTGGCGAAAAACCCATTGATCAATTCGTCCCTGGTAAACTGGTATTCCTCTAACGTGTCAAAAACTAATTTTATAGCTTCATAATAAAAATTGTTGAATGTCTCCAGTACCCTGAAAAATAAAAGTTCATCTGGGCTAGCGTCAGCAATGGCAGACTTGACTTTATCTAAATCAAATTCTACATCAAGAGGCGTTATTTTTTCATTTACAAGTAAGTCAAATAAGCGTGTGGAAAGAAAGGTCATAAGAATAGGTTAATGGGCCTCAAATTACAATAAAAAAAACGGAGTTGTAAATGCCATGCACAATACATCCTAAGTGTGTCATTTTAATAAAACGGCATTTAAGCGGCGTTTCAGCGGAACTGCCTTCCAGTCCAAATAAAACAAACCTAATGGATTGCAGGGGAAATCCTTTGAAAAAGATTGGAACGGAAAGCCCGACCGCAGGGAACGGCATAACAGCAATTAAAAATAAATAGCTAATTTTAAATCTGTCTTATTTAAAAATCAAATCGTATTACCATCTAAATTTTATGATTAAAATCCTCTACCTTTTCATTCACAAGTTTGGCAATATACAGGACCAGGGATTCAACCTGAGTTCGGATCATCAAATAGACCTAACTTATGAAAAACCTACCCAGAATGGCGCTTACGGTCAGCCTCGAATAAGCATTAAACACATTGAAAAAAAACTACCTCATATATTTCATGAGGACATTTTGGATGTCAAAGGTATTGTCGGTGAAAACGGGGCCGGAAAAAGCACTTTATTGCATTATCTTTCAACAAAAGCCCATGAGCATGATATTGATGTAACGGACAAGAAAACCTCGCGCGACATTGTTATTTATACCGTTGACAGCGGCGAAAAACCTAAGATCATGATCAATGCAGGTGCCGCCTGGCATATCGGCCGAAGAAATATTTTTAATGAAACCGATTATACAATAGATGAGGATTCCATTGTTTACAACCATGAGCACATCTGCTGGGAAGACATGCCTGCCTTTGCGGCAACGAGGTTCATCTTTTACTCTAATGTATTTGATAACAAACCTGAACTTGCCTTTAACGGGCTGCTGAACATCAGCACCAATTGCCTGATCCGCTCCGATGGCCAAACGCGAACAAACAACCGGGTACGGGAGGCCGATGCTGAATCACACCGGTTGATGGAAAATAAAAGGCAATTTGAATTTACGCTGCCATATAAGGACAGGCTTCCGTTCGCGGTGCCTGAAGACTACCAGATACAGGCGAACGGGCATGCGCAGATGATCTTAAATCAATGGCTGGCGCCCATTGAGAATGACCCAGAGAAAAAATCCCGGCTATCCAATTGGGTAAAAAGATGGTTTAACCTGTGTAAAAAGTATTCCTGGTTCGGCAGATCCAAGCCATTGCAAAAAATGGTCCACCAGGCTTATTTCAGCCAGTTGATTCTCAATTACATTGTAGATGAGAAAAACGGTTTAGAGGATCACTATCCGGGCTACGAGGCATATACCCATAAAGTCTTCTTGATTTTACTGGATCTTTTCAATAAAGGTAAGGGGGTAGTCGATCTCGACAAATTAATAAATGAATGCCTGGAGCTGGAAAAAACTGTTATTTCTAAAGTTTCTTTTTTAGGAAACCCAGTTGACCTGGGGAGTGGCCGGATCAGTAGAGTTGTCGCAGAGTTCCGCGAATTTAACACCCGTCTTGCGCCGTTTTACAAACAACGACCAATCTATTTTAACAATGGTTTTTTAGTACCCTTTGATAAAGATTCATTGGACCTCTACCGTCATTATGTCGGATCACTATATATTACCCATTATCTTGATTTCATGCTACCGGGATTAAGTTCCGGGGAGTTAGGCTACCTGACACTTTTTTCCAGGTTTTATGCGCTGGTTTCCGGCGCAAGATCACTAAGCCAGGAAATCGAAACCGGTGAAAATAACCTGGTCATTCTCATCGATGAAGGCGACCTTTATTTTCATCCCAAATGGCAAACCCAATATTTGAAGTTCCTAAATGATGTATTGCCATTGATATTTCCGAAAAAAAAAATGCAGATCATATTGACCTCACACTCGCCGTTCCTTGCCAGTGATCTTCCTCCGGCGAACCTTTTGTTCATGAAGAAAGGGCCTGTCAACAAGCAAAAAGGTAGAAATAGGGGTATTATTTTCCCAACCGCCCGTGTTGTTGCCGGCCCGGAAAAAACATTTGCTTCAAATATTCACGACCTGCTTTCAGATACATTTTTTCTCGATGGGGCGCACATGGGAGAATTTGCCAAAGATGTACTTTATAAGATCATGGATAGATTGGAAAACAAAGAGGTTGCTGTTCATTGGAGTATACCTCAAATAACAGCTTTAATTGAAGAAGTAGGCGAACCCTGGATCAAGTCCCGTTTAACGGAAAAACTCGCTGCTTATCTAAACCAAAACCAATGATAGCGCTGAACCATCTAAACTTAAGCGGGTATGCGATCATGCATTATGACGGCATTACTCCCTGGGCTTTTAAACGACGGCTTGAGCCGATCTTCAAGCTTTATGAGATCGTGTACCGTGAACGGAATGCGGCCGCGTTCCCGGCTAAAGAGCTTGACGAACTGGACGTACAGCTTGGCGATAAGACGAAACCGAAATATATCGCATTATTAGCTGAATTATATGCTGATACGCCAGTGCTGGAATCGGGTTACCAAATCCTTTCTAAAATCTACCATAACTGGCATGAGATCATCACAGGGTTACCCAGCGAACTACAACCTTACATAGATACGTTAGACCCTTTAATCTTGCCTTATCGCAAGGTTGACGAGGAAGGAAAAATTAAATTTAAAAAGGAATTCCTGCCCATTGCTTACTGGCTTGGCCATATATTCGATTACAAATCAAAATTCCTGAAAAAAGAAGAAAGGAAAGATAACTGGGACGCCTATCGTTTGGCTGAGCAATTACAAGTAGATGTTTGTCCCTATTGTAACCGGCAATATACCAATACCGTGATTTTTACGGACCATACTAAAAATCCTCTAACTTACGAGAAGATCATCCGGCCCGAGTTCGATCATTTTTTCCCGCAATCATTATATCCTTATTTAGCTTTATCATTTTATAACCTGGTTCCCAGCTGCAAGGTTTGCAATTCTTCCCTCAAAGGCCAAAAGGAAATGGACCTGGACAAATACATGCATCCCTATATTGAGGGATACCATCATCTGATGAAATTCCGTACCGGTATTGCTTTGGAAGATTTCCTGAAAGACACTGATATGGAGGTGCCGGTCGCGCTTAAAACAATAGCCGCGCCTTCAGACGAAGTTGACCGGGCTGTTAATACTTCGGAGCTTTTCAAGATCGAGAAAATATACAAAATTCATTCAGAGATCGCACGGGAACTCTTTATGAAGACCACGGACAGTTCAAAAGACTATTTAAAGAAATTCCGGTTAGAGTCACCTAAGGGTAGCAAATTGTTTGAAAATGAAAAGCAGGTTTATCGGCATTTTGTCGGCAACTATATGGCCTATGATGAATTTCATCGCCGGCCGCTTGCAAAATTCCAGTACGATATTGCCGAAGAAACCGGACTTTTACAATTTATTGCTCAGCTTAAATAAGCGGTAAACCATGATATTTAATAATTAAAAAAAGAGCTGAAATATTCAATGGGCAGGCAGGGAATGCAATTTGGTGTTGATGAACATGGCCAGCGTATCGAGCCATTCAAAAACGGGCGGAGTGTTTGCCCGTTATGCGGCAATGTACTGATCGCCCACTGTGGGGATATCAATGCCTGGCACTGGCATCATTATAAAGCGATTGATTGCGATAGCTGGAAAGAACCAGAAACGGCATGGCACCTTAACTGGAAAAAAAGGTGGGCGGGAAACGAAAGAGAAGTAATTATTGAAAAGGATGGGAAAAAGCATATCGCCGATATTCAAAACAAGAATGGTATTGTAATCGAGTTTCAAAATTCCCCGATCTCGATGTCGACTATTAGCGCGCGGGAAACCTTTTACGGTAAAATGTTTTGGGTGATCAATGCTAAAAACTTTATGGAGCATTTAAATATCTGGAGTTTAGTGACCAAAGAATTAAAAGAGCTGGAAGAAGATAACCGGAAAAGCCTTGCGATGGACAGTTATTTTTACCGCACCGAAATGGAAGAATTCAGAAAAAAGATCGCCAAGAAGGAGCGGGAAATAAGATCGACCAAAGAACAGCTTTCGAGCGCTAAATTCCACATGGAATCTTACTTTAAGAACCCGGAACAAATTACTGCCGTAGCATTAGCTTCAATGGCTAAATGGGATGAGATGAAAAATGGGTATGAAGAGGCGAATTATTATTCCATTTACGACCTAACCAACTATTTTAAAGAATATCGGGCACATCAACGTACCCAAAAATCATTAGCCGTTGAGCTGGAACAAATTGAAAAAGCAATCCATAAAATCAACATCGCTCCCCCGTATCAAGCCGGAAATATTCTATATAAAATATTAGCATTTCAAGAGATTGTTCAATTGAAATGTGTCGTGAGTATAGCTATTCCGATACAGGAACAGCACAGTATGTTCCCGATTTTCAATGCAGTACGGTCGTTGGAACAATTGGTTTCTTATCAGCATAAACAGGCCGGCTTTCTATTTGCTATCGATCCAGTTCCTTTATTAGAAAAACTAAACTATCAAAAAGAGTCCGTCCAGTCAAAGATCGCGGAAGCTAATAATACTATTCCTGATTACCAAACTATGGTTATCTCAAAAGTAAAGGCGTATTACGTCCATAATTATGAGTTGACAAAAAAGCATTTTGATGGCTGGCAAAAACAGCTTGATAAATACAACAGCGAATTGAGCGATTTAACCGATGAAATGGAAAGCTTTAATCAGGCAGAACAAATAGTGATCGAAAGTTCAAGGGAAGAAAGTGAAAAGCAACTGGAGGAAGACCGTTCCCATACGATGAGACGCTGGAAGGGTTTATACGGCTTCCGTTGGAAAAATGAACGTAAAAGCTGGTCAGAAACCGGCAGCCCAGTTTTTTTTGATATTGGGAAAGATTACCTTTTTCAGCGAACCGGCCCTAAGACTTTAAGAAAAGTAAGTTTAGCGATATTTTTGAATAAATATAATCCGCCCGGAGCATCAAGTATGGCGATTTAATCATAACTTTAGTTTTATGATCGATCAAACTCAACCGCTCACTCCGCAACAATCCTTATTAAGGCTCGGTACTTTTGTACTGGTCGGCCTGGCTTTGGATAGGATTTTAAGGGGGCAGAAAGATACGATCAACTATATTTTATATTACAGGGGCCGAAAAGTGTATCATGGCATCTGTAAAGCTCATCGCATTGAACAACGGCTAAATGAACATATCTGCCAAGGCAAGGTGTTTGATGAATACGATTATGACCAACCGAAGGTTGAAACGGAAGCGAAAAGAATTGAAAGGTTGAGGATTGGCCGTGACCAAACCAAATACAATATCCATCACCGCTAAATATTCAATTCCGTTTTCTTTATCTACTCCACTTTTTCGATTATGGCGGCAATTGTTTTTCTAAAATCTATCGGATTATCAACGGCTTCGTAATGGTCGATAATCTTCATTTTGTTTCAAGTATTTGGATGACCTCATCGATGAAAAGGACTAATAATTGCTTATTGATGAGTAAGGCCAATTCGTCTAAAAGCGGTATTTCATGATATAACAACAGGGTGGCGGCCGATTTCATTTCTCCGGATATACTGGTACTTTTAAAAAAACATTAAATATGGGTCAGGATTTACGCGCCTATAAAGGCGCTGTTTTATTTGTAGATATTTTGGGTTTCAGTGCACTTACCAATGGGCAAATTGAACTTAAGAAGGAAGATTTTGAACCATGGCTTAAAGGCTCAGGGCATCCGCATAATAATCAGTTCTTAGCAGCCACTATATTAGTGGAGTTTCGCCGGATACTTCAGCAACTGGAACTTCAATTTCCAAAAGTAAAAGTGGCGCAACTATCGGATTGTTTCTTCGCCTGGTCAGATAAAATAACCGATGTGGTTAGTTTTGGCCATAGTTATATGCACCTTGCAATCAGCTGTGGCCTTCTTTCCCGTGGCGGGATGGCACAGGGAGAGATTATTGAAACAAATCAGAATCATTCACTTGGCCGATTAATCCTTGGCAACGCTGTAACAACGGCGGCAGGACTCGAAAAATTAGCTAAAGGTGCCCGTATATTAATTGATCGAGATTTACCCCTCACGCTATATAAACAAAACAAGGCGTTTAGTAACCGGGTTTCTGAAATGTTCAAGCCATTTGAAAATCTGTTGGACTACCAGGTTTACGACGAATTCAAATGGTATTTAACCGATAAACTCGAAGGGCTCCCAGACACTGGAATTTCACATTGTACTCCCGAAGAACGACTGAAATTTACCAAGCACAGATTAAAGCTGGACAATAAATTGCTTTTTAGCACATTTTACAGCTGGAATGCCCGCAACTCCCCAGGGATGGTCCAGCTGAAAGCGACTAGTAATTTTTTGTCTGTCAGCGGGCTAAATGGTGTCAAACATGATTTTGACAGACGGGGCTTTTCGGGAAGCAGGTCTGCTGCTTTGCTTGACGCGGCAGACCTGCGCATTGAACACGATCCGGGTTACCTAATAAGGGGCTAATATTGCGATTTTATCAGCCTAGCCCGTCACCACTCTGAATGTTAGATTCACTCTTGCCTTCATGCGCCGAATCGATTTGGCGATCCTGTGTTCCCACACTTCCTGCAAGCCAGGTTTCATGAGCAAGAACGAGCCGTGTTCCAATTTGATGGAGTAGTGTTCCTTGTGATTGGTTTTGTTACGGATGTCAAAACTGCGCACTTGTCCAAAGCTGACCGAAGCAATGATGGGATTTTTTCCTAAAACACTTTCACGGTCACTATGCCAGGCAACAGAATCGTTGCCATCACGGTAATAATTTAACAGGACACTATTGAATTTTATCCCGGCTATAGCTTCGACTTTTCCCTTCAATAACAGTAACTCTGGTGTCCATGGGTTGGGATTGGAAATTTTACCGGAAACGGAATAATCCGTTCCTATGTCACCATGCCAGGCGGTGAGGCGGGGCGTTGGGTATTCCTTGTCCCACATTTTTTGGGTGCTTTGTTTCCACGGTGCTTCGGCGATCAGCTTTTGCAGTAAGTAGTCACTGATTTGTTCATCGATAAAGCCGGGATGGTATTCCAATAGCTCTTTTGGCAATCCGCTGCTCTGCCCCGCTTCTGCAAAAAAACTTAACTGTTCCATCATTTTTGATATTGTGGTAATTGATACCAGGGTTTTGCCGGCCGGTCAGCAGGGAAACCGAATTCTTTACGATAAGCTTTACGCTCAGCGGTGAAGTCCCACCAGCGTTTAGTGTCATCGGGGGTTTCGATATAATGGACCAGCAAACGGTAAGAATCCTCAACACAGGGATCGGCCCAGACTCCGAAATGATGCTCAAAGGCATTAAAAAGTTCTACTGCAGATTTTCCTTTAAGCTGTTCCAGTGAATAATAGTCCTGGTTAATGAGTTCTTCTGCAAAGTTGATACCCAGCGAAGGAATGCTTTGAAATTCTGCCAATGCTTGTAATTCTTTTGCGCGCTGCGGCGAAGCGTTCAGCAAGGAGGCGACCTCGTCCGGCGTATAATCCGGCAACATTTTTTGGTTGACTTTTTTAGTTTTCAGACTTTGCTTTTCCGCCTCGGTCAACCGGTAATTAATGATTTTTCTCATAGCACATCTTCATAATTGATGATAAACTTCGCCACCTGTTCCTGCTCGTTGATCGTCAGTGTTTCACCGTCATAGATCCAAAAACCCTGCACATCAAACAATATCCTGCCCATATAGTCCGGCTCCTCATCATAGGCTGTATATAAATTATAACAGAGCTCCGCGTCTTTACTTTCCAGATCCCATACAATGCGTATGACCTCATCAGGTCCATTTTTGCGTTTTAGCCATGCCCTTGCGTCGTTCACCAAATAAGCATTGTTCATCATTTAAAAACAAAAGTCGAAAATATTTTGTAATACTTTATACAAAATACTAATTTTTTTAGCATAAATTTGTGGCCCGCAATTTAAAGTCATGCCCGATACCAAAAGAGAATTGATCAGCCAATTGCAAAAAAATATTTTGCAATGGGAAGGCTACAAATCGCCACCTGCCGGTACTCGGGAATTGGTGGGTTTAGGACCTGTTGAGGCTGCTTTTCCAAATGGTGTCTTTCCTTTGGGTACAGTACATGAACTCGTATGCAGCAATACAGAACAGGCTACTGCCTGCGGTGGTTTCGTGACTGGTTTGCTTTCAGTGCTGATGCAAAATGGCGGGGCCTGTTTGTGGATCGGGCTTTCTGGAAACTTGTTTCCTTCGGCTTTAAAAGCGTTTGGCGTTGAACCGGATCGTGTAATCTTTATTACGCTTTCAAAAGATAAAGATGTCCTTTGGGCCATGGAAGAAGCGCTGAAATGCGCGGGTCTGGCGGCAGTAATCGGCGAACTGAGGGAGATGGATTTTAAGCAATCACGCCGTTTACAACTGGCGGTGGAGCAAAGCCAGGTAACCGGCTTTGTCTTGCGTAATCAATCCAATAAAATGAGTTCAACCGCCTGCGCTGCCCGCTGGCAAATAAAACCGCTACCGGGTGAATCGGTAGATGGCTTGCCGGGTTTGGGCTTCCCTCGCTGGCAGGTCGAACTACTGCGCGTTCGCAACGGCCAGCCTGGTAACTGGATTGTAGAATGGTCGGATGGTAAGTTTAAGCCGATTGAAAAACAGGCTTTCCAGCAACAAAAATTATTAGTGGGGTGAGTGATGCAAAAGCGTTTTATGGCTATATGGTTTCGTCATCTGACGACAGACTGGCTGACCCTTCGCAGGCCGGAGCTCAAAGACATGCCTTTTGTTTTTGCAGCTCCAGAGCGCAACCGTATTATTATTACAGCCGCTAACCCATTGGCAGAAGCACAAGGCGTTTATCGAGGCATGGCAGCAGCGGATGCCAAAGCAATCACCACAAATTTGCAGGTACTCGATCACCTACCAGGGAAAGAAGCAAAACTATTACGCCAATTAGGTTTGTGGTGCGTCCGTTATACCCCCACCGTTTCCGTTGATCTGCCTGATGGATTAATATTGGATATTTCTGGCTGTACTCATTTATGGGGCGATGAACGGGGTTATTTAAAAGAGATCATCAATAAATTGCGGACGTCAGGTTACGATGCACGGGCGGCAATAGCCGATACTATCGGCACCGCCTGGGCGATTGCCCGTTATGGAAAAACGACACCTATCATTGAAAGCGGTATGCAGGCGCAAGCCATTTTAAATTTACCGCCTGTTGCACTACGCTTAGAGCCGTTAGTACTGGAAAAGCTGCAAAAATTGGGCTTCAATACCGTCAAAAGTTTTATGCTGATACACCGATCCACATTGCGCAGGCGGTTTGGAGAAGGGTTTTTATTACGGCTGGCGCAGGCTTTAGGCCTGGAGGATGAGATCATTAAACCATTAATTCCACCCGTGCCTTATACCGAGCGCCTGCCCTGCATGGAGTCGGTCAGAACAGCTAAAGCGATTGAAATTGCCATCCAAAAATTACTGGAAGGCTTATGTGCCCGGTTACAGGCCGAAGGCAAAGGCGTTCGTAAAGCCACGCTCAAATGTTACCGTATTGATGGCAAAATGGTGCAGACGGGGATCAGTACCAACCGGGGTTCGCATAGCCCTTCTCACTTGTTCAAATTGTTTGAATTGCAGGTCAGCAAGATCGAACCAGCTTTGGGTATCGAGTTATTTTTGTTAGAAGCGCCAAAAGTCGAGGATGTTGATACGACACAGGAAAAATTATGGGCCGGTAACCCCGGTTTACAAGACACCGCGTTGGCAGAGTTATTAGACCGGATTGCCACTAAGGTCGGCCCGGAACGTATCCGGCGTTATTTACCTGCCGAACGTTACTGGCCGGAACGCTCCATAAAACCGGCGGCATCCCTATCAGAAACACCGGCAACCAAATGGCGGACGGATAGGCCGCGCCCGTTGCGCTTGCTGCGCCGCCCGGAACGGGTCGAGGTTATGGCACTATTGCCCGATTACCCACCAAAAGTATTTACCTATAAAGGCAGGCGGCATATGGTCGAAAAAGCTGATGGCCCCGAACGGATCGAGCGGGAATGGTGGCGGGACAAGGGCGAGCATAGGGATTATTATGCGGTCGAAGATGCGGACGGCGGCCGTTACTGGCTGTTCCGTTTAGGGCATTATGATGCCGCACCGGAATGGTATTTACATGGATTTTTTGCATAAGGATATGAGATACGCGGAATTACAGGCAACCAGCAATTTCAGCTTCCTGCGGGGCGGATCACACCCGGAGGAACTGGTCGAACAGGCTGCTGCCTATGGTTATGAGGCTGTTGCCATCACCGACCGCAATAGCCTGGCGGGTATTGTCCGCGCGCATATCGCCGCTAAAAAACTGGATGTTAAATTTATTCCCGCCTGCCGTTTGGATCTGTTGGACGGCCCCAGCTTATTGGCTTACCCGACCGACCGGGATGCTTATGGCAGGCTTTCGGCTTTACTAACCGTAGGAAACCTGCGGGCGGAAAAAGGAGAATGCCATTTATATAAGGCGGATGTTTATGCGTATAAAGAAGATATTAAATTCATCATTGTTCCGCCTGATTCGCTGAACACACGGTTTGACTATGATGATGATTTCAAGAGGAATGTTAAGGACTACCATACGGCATTTGGCAATTCACTGTATGTAGCAGCTACCCGTTCGTACAGCGGGGATGATGCCAAAAGGCTATATCGACTTTCGCAATTGGGCGTTCCGATGGCAGCTGTAGGCGATGTGCATTACCACGAAGCGGTTCGCCGTGAATTGCAGGATATATTAACCTGCATCCGGGAGAAATGCACGATTCATAATGCTGGTTTCCGCTTGTATGGTAACGCAGAACGTTACTTAAAGCCTGTAGATGAATTACAACGGCTGTTCCGGGCTTATCCTGAAGCGATTGAAAATGCGCTTAAAATTGCAGATGTCTGTACCTTTTCATTAGACACTTTAAAATATATTGAGCCGGAAGAAAAAATAATGGATGGCCTCAGCCCGCAGGAGCGTTTGATAAAATATACATGGGCAGGTGCTAAGGAGCGGTATGGCGAAAAAGTACCTCAAAAAGTTTCCGATCAGCTTAAATTTGAGCTGGCTTTTATTGAGAAGCGCAAACTGGCCCCTTATTTCCTGCGGGTATATAAATACACGCAAAAAGCCGAAGAATTGGGTATTCTGCACCAGGGGCGCGGTTCTGCAGCCAACTCAACGGTTTGCTATTGCCTGTCTATTACAGCGGTCGACCCGATGAAGTCACGACTATTGTTTTCCCGCTTTATGTCTGATGCACGGGAAGAATGGCCCGATATAGATGTGGATTTCGAGCATGAACGGCGCGAGGAGATTATCCAATATATTTATGAGGATTATGGCCGCGAACATGCAGCGATTGTAGCCACCGTTACACAGGAACGGCACCGGGGCGCTATCCGGGACGTGGGTAAAGCGATGGGGTTGTCGGAAGATACCATTAAACGGATTGGTGCAACCATATGGGATTTCAGCGAAGAAGGTTTTGATGAGAAGAGGTCAACTGAACAGGGTTTAAACCCGCGCGACCCGCTTATTTACAAAGTACTGGAATTAACAACGCTGTTGATGGGTTTCCCTAGACAGTTAGGTCAGCATACCGGTGGGTTCGTCATTACAGATAACAAATTGTCCGATCTCTGTCCAGTGATGAATGCCCGCATGGAAAACCGCACCCAATTGGAGTGGAACAAGGATGACCTGGAAGCTTTGGGCATTTTGAAAGTGGATGTATTAGGTTTGGGTATGCTCACCATGATCCGTAAGGCGTTTGATTTGGTGCAACAATATTATGGCAAAAAATTAACACTCGCCAATGTGCCGCAAGATGACCCCAAAGTCTATGAAATGATCTGCCATGCGGATACCATCGGCGTGTTCCAGATTGAAAGCCGGGCGCAAATGTCCATGCTGCCACGTTTAAAGCCTGCGTGCTTTTACGATTTGGTAATCGAAGTAGCCATTGTCCGTCCCGGCCCGATACAGGGCGATATGGTGCATCCTTACCTGCGCCGCCGTAACGGCGAGGAACCGGTGGAATATCCATCCAAAGAACTGGAAGATATTTTGGGTCGTACATTGGGTGTACCATTATTTCAAGAACAAGCGATGGAAATCGCCATTGTCGCCGCAGGCTTTACCCCAGCAGAAGCAGACGAATTACGGCGAAGCATGGCCACGTTTAAAGCCAATGGCAAACTACATCTATATGAAAAGAAAATGGTAGATGGCATGGTCGCCAGGGGTTACGAGGAAGGATTTTCAAGACGCGTGTTCAAGCAATTGCAGGGCTTTGAAGGTTATGGTTTTCCGGAAAGTCATGCCGCTTCCTTTGCCTTATTAGTATACATATCATCCTGGCTGAAATATTATTATCCCGATGTGTTCTGCTCAGCGCTTTTAAACAGCCAGCCAATGGGCTTTTACCAGCCCGCACAAATTGTCCGGGATGCAAAGGATCATGGGGTTAAAGTATTACCGGTGGATGTCAACCATTCTTTTTGGAACAATACGCTGGAAGAAAAAAACGGCGCTTACTATGTGGTGCGATTAGGCTTCCGGCAGGTCAAGGGTTTACGGGAAGAAGATATGCAACTATTAATAGCAGAACGTAATAAGCCTTATACCCATGTTGACCAGCTACGGGCGGCAGGTATTTCTGAAGCCGCTTTGGAAAAACTTGCGGACGCGGATGCGTTCCGCTCATTGGGTTCAGACCGCAGAAAGGCTTTGTGGGAAGTATCGGCATTGGGTGACCGGCCCTTAGCCTTATTCGAGGGCACACCGTCGGAAAGCGTAAAAGAGATACAGGTACAATTGCCGCTCATGACTGAGGGCGAGCATGTGGTTCAAGATTATGCGGCTGTCGGATTGTCCTTAAAAAATCATCCGGCAGCCCTGATTCGTGAAAAATTGGAATTATTGCGCAATACAAAAATTGGTGATTTAAAAACGATGAAAGATGGCGATCCGGTAAGAGTAGCCGGTCTGATCACCGTTCGTCAGCGGCCGGGCACGGCTAAGGGTATCCTCTTTATGACACTGGAGGACGAGACCGGGGCTGCCAATATCGTGGTATGGGAAAAACTCTTTGATAAATTCCGCAAGGAGATCATCCAGTCCCGTTTGTTCATGGTGGAAGGAAAATTGCAGATTGAGGGCGAAGTGATCCATGTGATTGCCAGACGCTGTTTTAACCTGAACAACCTGCTGCGCGGTTTAACAGTGGCTAATGACGATAACTTACCGCTGTTAACATTGGCGCGTGCGGATGAAACAACGGCACCGAGGCCGGATAGCCAAGAGGCTTTTCACAAGGGAAGGAATTTCAGATAAAAATTAAAGTAAACAACACCGCCTCATGCGGGGGTTGTTTACTTTATGCAGATTAACATCCCACGGTTATTTGCTTGTTGAGGCCGAAGGGAAAAGTGCTTTTATGACAGATGTAATATCGCTGCTGTTGTTTTTAAGTATACCTTCTACTGTCGTTGGATCAAGGTGGTCAATATTCGCCTCGGTAACAGTTACAGCAATTGTCATCATATTTACCTTACCATCTGGCGACGGGATGCCTGGAAAAAAGGCATCATTAATTGTTGAATAATTCATGTTTTGATTGTCAAAGCCCGGACGGATAATTGGAATTTTAACAATAGCTTCACCACTGGTCGGTTTATTTTTTGAGGTATCTTTCGTTGCCGCTATCGCTGAAGTGGAGATTTTCATGTCTATTGAAACGGTTAAATTGTCCTCGGTATTTTTTATCTTGGCTTTTGATTTTATTAAGTTAGCTGATGACAGTTTTAGCTGGATATAATCAGGCCCGAAATTTGAAACCGTAAATCCATAATCACAAACCATATTTGTCGAGTCCAGTTTGTCTCCCAAATTGTTGAGTGTATACCTTTTCAGGTGAATAGTATAACCCTGTGTTTCTAGATCAGTGTAGTTTACCGCCGTAAGAGGAAAAGTCACCTGATTTGAAAACGTAGCCGAATACTTTAGTTTATTTTTCGCGATTTTTGCATTTACAAAATCAATCGCCAGTCCTATTATCGGGGATATGACGCCGGTTATCGAAGTTGCGGATGCTGAATGACCATTTGGCGCTTTTTCAAATGTAATTTGAAAAATTTCGCTTTTCGTTTTTTCAGTGTTGCCGGACCGATCATAACTGATCATTTGCTGTGCGCTTACATAAAATGTTGTAGCCAGTAGGGCGGTAAATAGTGTTAACTTTTTCATTAGTTTAAGGGATTTAGGTGTGGGTTCGGTTGTTAATTTGTTTTAGCAATGGAGTTATTTATTCATGGACTAATACATATTTATTTTTGTCACCGGCACATAATAAAGTCCCGGCGGATTTTAAAGAGATGCCCAAATACAAAAGGCCGGTCACCATCGGTGCCGCCTGGCTGGTACCACTAAGAGCTTGATAAGTGTTACCCGGAAAGGTGGAATAAATATTTTCTCCGGGCGCGCAGTAGATAATAATTGGTTTCCCGAAATTTGAAAACGTTGAAAAGTGTTTATATTGATCATAGGACGAGACCGTATAGATATTGACGCCTGTAATCATTGCCGGATATAACGGATGGGTAACAATATTCTCATCGTCATTTCCGGCAGCTATGACAACCGACACCCCTTTTCTTCCAATATTGTGAATGTCATCGATCTCCTCCTGCGATCCTAATGTATTTTCAATACTCAGGTTAAGTATGTCGCCCGGTTTGCTTTCGAGATATACGGCCTGCAGTGCTTTTAAATATTGCGAATAATCGACAACTTCATTGTCAACGACTTTCATAACCACGATTCTCGCGTTTGGCGCGACCCCGATTACCCGCAATCCGTTGTACCTGGCGCCGATAATTCCGGCCACGTGTGTCCCGTGGTAAAACATTTTTTTTATAGTCAGATCATAAAATTGCACGTTCGGCACGAATGATCTCGATAAGGCCATATCAATATTCAACTCCTTATTGTCCTTATCAACACTCCCGTCAACCAGCCAAACTCTTTTTGCCGAATTAACGTTTTGTCTCGGCTTTGACAGTATGCTGTCTACTCCCCAATTTTTATCTTGTTCTTGTTCATTGAAGTACAAAGCCATAGGCACAGGCTGAAAAACAAGAACGGGGTTTCCATATGGTTTCAGAATTCTGTAATTCTGCTGAACGTATTTGAACCGTTTATCTTTTTTCGCCTTTCTGAACGCTATGGTATCCAGGTTTACAACTACCAGATTTCTGTATACAGACTTGATATCCTCTTCTTTGACTTTTAAGTAAGCAAATAATTTGTTAAAAAAGCGTGCTGAGGAAGTCTTCGCCCCAGCACTTAATAATGCGGCTTCCCTTTCTTTTGTATTTTCAAAACGGGTGAGTGATTTAGCGAGCGGTTCCTTTAGTACGAGAATATACTGACCACTGATCGGAACATAATTCGGACTCGTGATCTTTCTTACAGGTTTCGGTTTTTTATTGATTTTAGTGTCATCAGGCTTTTGTCTGCAACTAAAATTTAATACCAATGAGATCATAGATATTAAAAATAACAACTGTGATGTAAAACCGAACTTTTGTTTCATTATTTCAATATTTGTGACAGCTTAGGACAGAAACGTCAAAAAAAATAAATTTTGGACTTAATTGAAATAGAAGTACTTAACTAAGTTTAATTAGTTGAATGCTATAAAACTAAGTGATATTATTTAATAATACAACCGTATTTTCACGGTATTTTTAATAAATAAAATAGTCTGATAATTTGCAAAAATACCCCCCTGAGCGCTCGCCGCCGGGGGGGTAACCTAAACCTTATCACAATAAGCAAGCGGGTTGCCTGCCTAAATGAACAGCAAACTTATAAATATTTTTTTCAACAGCGATTCAAATGTTCAGGCTAATACTGGCGGCGGTCATTCCGGATTTTTGACCGCATATATTCTGCAAAGAGCCGTTCCCCGGATCGCTTATCTGCTTCCTTTTTAGAACGCCTGTTATAGCCCCATGCGAATAAAGCCCAAACTGCAATAACTACTGCAAAATTCGGGAATGGATTCTTGGCATGTAAACCACCCAGCAACGACCCGGTTGAAATAAGGCAGGAAATGATGAAATAGATAGCGGTTTTCATATTTAAAGATACTAAATTATTTAGTTATTTGGATGACTTATTGCCATAATAGTTTAATTTAATTCAACTATTTTACTGCGCTGGCGGGCCTCCTGGACATAGCTGCGTAGCGTGTCAACAAGATTGGATAACGGTATCCCCCTTAACCAAATTACAGGGTTTTCCGGGTCAGTCGTTTTCAGCATTAAGTCCATCAGCCTGAATACTTGTAATAAAGGTGGCTGGGTTAATATGTAGTCTTTTATCCTGTAAAGCTCTATCGTATCCGTTCTTTTAAAAAAGATACCCCGGCTGATCCTCAATATTTCGTTTGTTAAGATATAGTCTATTTTCCTGATGTACATAAACCGATAAAGGGCGAAAACCATTATAGTTAGGCTTATCCATATAAGGTTGGGATAGAAATGCCAGGCTATGTAAAGGAACGCCATAGCGGCGAATACAAAGGGTATTGTTTTAAGGAGTGCAAACAGGATCGCAGGTTTAATTAATAAAGCCGGTTGTTCGGATAGTTCTTGTATGTCCATAATTTTAAGATTGATTATTAAATATTTTTTTGTTCAGCAAGGAAAAATAGGTAACAGCGTTTTTGGGTTTCATTGTCCTGATGTTGAAGCGAAAACCTGAAGCCTTCTCAAAGGCGTTTAAACTGAATAAATCAAAAGAAAAGGTGAAGACCCTGAGCCTGAAAGTAACGACCACTTGTTCACCAGTTATAGATACAGTGATCGGTAATCGTCTAATACCTGCTGCAACTTTAAGGTCGCATACTCTTCCTAAAAGGTCATCAGCAAAAACAAGTATAAATGACTTATCATTCAGGGTTTCGTTTATCCAGCGCACCTGTTCCCCATTTGGCTTTATGCCGGTGGAGAGAAAAATCAGGTTGTGGGTATGACGGAAATGGGAATAGTTAAAGTTTAAAAAACAGATCGCATCCATAGCAGAACCGCAAATAAATACCTGCCGTACCTGGTGAAAATTTGTATTCCCGGCCAGCCATAAATATTCCGAATCAGGGGCCCGGTGAAAAGCAAAACCAAAATGCTCAAAGCTGTCATGGTAGTTAAACACCAGGTTCCCTATACTATCGGAATTAAAATAAGGTTGAAAGAAAAATTGCACGTCAGGCCGGATACCCAGCTTTGTCAGGTAAGGGTGCATTACCTCGAATTGGTCTGCGAATAACCACGGCTGTATTGATTTTCCGCCTTGTTACTGTATTCGGATTCCTGTTCCACCTCTTGTTCCTGCATTTTCTCCACGTCATCATGATAACCCTTACTAAAGGTATTCGCCTTTTCCTTGTCATGTTTTTGGCCGAATAAAGCATGCAGCCCTGTGTAAAGTACGTAGGATAAGCCGCCATCTATTAAAACTGAAGCGATCAGCGCCAGTTTATTTGATCGGATACCTTTTGGTTCACTGGCGGAATATTGAAACGTAGTGCCATCCTGCAATTCTACTTCCTTTCCCTTCCGATAACGCTCCTTTTGTTCTAAAGAGAGGTATTGGCCATTGACCGTATCCGGCACTAATATCCTTTCGCTATCGGTGATGATAAACTCCTGGGTGTCTTTGTCAAATTCAACTAAAATCTCTCTTTTCCTGCCTTGCTGGTCTATGATCTGTTTTTGGATATTAACAGCCTCTCCTTTTTCCAGATTTTCGGCTTCGGTATCCGTTAAATAAAAAGGATGTTCCGCCTTCCTGTAAATGGGGTGAACCAGTAACTCAAGGCCGCCATCGACGTTCAGCTTTACGGACAATTTCGCGTCAAGGGCCGGAATATGAATACCCTGGGCTGATAAATTTTCCAGCCTTAACATATCCGTGCGCCTGCCGGACAATATGGCTTCCAGGTCATTTTTATCGATATTAAGTTTACCATCCTCTGCTAAACCCAAAGCCTCCAGGTCTTTCATCGGAAGCGCCCGCTCATCATATATTTGCTTTATCATGTTGTGGTCTTTATCTTTCTAATTTGTAAGTGGTTTCATTTTGCTGTTCAGCAAGGTCTTGCTGAACTATTGTGTTTTCCTGATTCACCGCTTGTTCAATTGGGTTGTTTCTTGCTTCTAAAAGAGAGGTATAAACGCCATCTTTGGGACTGATCTTGAACTTACGTCCTGTAGATTCTTCCATCTGAATCACATTGTTTTTCAGTTCGGCCAGTACCTTGTATTCCTTTTCATTATAGGAAATGACTTCGCCTGCTGAAAGTTTTTCAGGATTTACAATGTTATTATCAAATTGCTGTGCCCGTTCAACTTTCTGCTCAAAAGCCATGATATAATCGGTGATCTTCTGCGCGTCGGCGGATGCTTTGAACAGTTCCGAAGGATCATCCTGCAACACCTTTATCCAGTTTTCGACATAAGCTGCATGTTGGCCGAAATTATGCCCGATATTTATCTCGCTGCCGATCATCAGGGAAGCGATCTCTGCCCGCAATTCTTCTTTCGCATAATCAGATGTTCCGAATTTACCGCTCAGGTCACGTTTCAACCTGTTTTCATTTCCGCTCCAATGCCCTAATTCATGCAATAATGTGGCATAGTATTTAGTAGCAGATTCAAACTGTTCTTTTTTAGGTAATTGAATGAAGTCCTTTGACGGGGTATAATAAGCCTCGTTACCACCATGTTTAATGTGAGCCTCGCTGGCAGCGACAATTTGTTCCGCTCTTTCGATTGGTGTCCATTGCTGTAAAGCTTGCTTTTCCGTTAAAGCCCGTTCCCATTCAGGTATGCCTTTGATCTGTTCGGCATTAAACACAAAGGCATTGACATAGATCGGTTTATCCAGTTTAACGACCTCTGTTTTTGGCTTGCCATCTTCTTTCAGTGCAGGCTCACCCTTTTCATCCAGTATTGGGCGGATGTCTGTTTTCTTTATGAAATTGATCATGGTAGCTTTTGCACCTTTCTCAACGGACCATTTATTAAACGAGGCCTGTTTTAAGGTCATCCACCTCGGGTCTTCAAAGCCTTGCATAGCCAGCCATAAGGCATTCATGCCTCTGTAGTTCTTATCAGTTGTCGGATTTAAAGGGGTAATATACCCGGCAGAATTATCATCTGTCCATGGTTTTTGAAACGGTGAAGTGCCGTCCTTTAACGCAGCGATCAGCTTTTCAGCGATCTGTTCTTGCAATGGTTTAAAGTTTGCGTTCATAATTTTGAGATTGATTAATTAGCCGGTAAAGAAATTCCAGCGGGTTTATATTTTGATGATGGTAAGAAACACTAAAATGCAAATGCTCACCTGTAACGCGGCCACTTGACCCGGTTATTGCAATAGCATTACCTGCGAAAACTGTATCACCGGGAAGAACAAATACCTGGGACAAGTGCCCGTAACAGCTTTGGTATTCGCCATGATCCAACCGGATATAAGTACCTAAAAGCGGGTTATAATCCACCCCGGATACAATGCCGTCCATGATGGCAAACACGGTATCATGGCTTGCTCGCAGGTCAATACCAGCATGAAACTTATATTGACCGGTTACCGGGTGAACCCTATAACCATAAGGCGAGGTTAGGTAGATGTGCTTTAGCGGTAGGAATACCAGCCAAGCCAAAAACATTAACCTGGTCATCGTTCTATAGATTGGGAAAGGTTTGCTTTCAAGGAATCCTCCAGCGTAACCATACTGTAATTACGTAGCGTATCGTTCTTCATGGCCAGTTCTATCGCTGATTTATTTTGGCCGGAAGTACCGTATTCCTGCAAAAGGCTGATCTGGAACAGGGCCTTGAAATCGGATTTATCGAGATCTTTATTATTATTTAAAAGATCACGATAGATGTCATTGGCAGATTTAAGGGTCAATAAGGCATCCGTGCTATAAAGCGCCTGTTCCCCTTTACCAAAACTGACAATAACATTATCATTTTCAATGTCGGCATGGGTTATAATACCAATCTGATTCTGCTTTTTGGCAGGGTCATCCTGTAAGTCAGGGTGTACCAAAACAAGCGAACCCGTTAAGTCATCCGTTCTGTTCATAAGAAAAGTGTTAATGGATTATTTAGGAAGTTTAGCTTTCATACTCGCCTTGGGCAGAACTGTAAGAGGCGCGGACTTTTTAAATTCCGCAATCACGTCCTCTACCTCGGTATTGATCCGGGTAAAGTTCTGCCGAAGTATTTCTTCTTTTTTGCCGCCAAAATCATAATACACCGGTAAGTCTTTATATCCGCTCTCCTCGGTAGCCAATTCTTTTTTATTAAGACTGATCTTGCAATTAATAGCGGAAGTATCAAATTTACCGGTATAGTTTTCCCGTACGTCGGCAGCAATCAGACCAACCATCTCTCCTGTATTTAAAGCCGCCATTTTCCCGGCAGGTATCAATGCTTCGAGTTTCTCTTGCAGGGAAGTAGAGGTTTTATTACGGTCAATTGATAAACTTTCGCCGATCTGTTTGGATTTGCCAAAAAGCCTTTCCAGCCAATCCAATGTTTCCTTATTTCGCACCGAACCAGCCAGCACATTACCTACTACCGAAGTAATGGTCGCCGCTGTTTCCCTGCCGTATTGTTGATTGAACTGCGGTAGTTCCTGTAAACCCATGAGTATGGCTACCTTATTCGAGCGGGCGACCGCTATCAGGTTCTCAATTTTATGGGTATATAAGGTCGGCACCTCGTCAATTATAAGGGCAGATGGCAAATTACCTTTGGTATTAATGAGTTTGGTCAGGCGGTTCATAATGACCGAATAACACGCTGAATTGATATTTTGCGTGTTCGGATCATTAGCCAGCACCAAGATACCTGGTGTTTCCGGGTCGGATATTTTCAGGTTAAAATCATCACCGGAAAACACCCAGAATGTTTCTTTTGTGGCCAGCCTCGATATAAATATTTTTAATGTACCGACCTGCCCCTCCAATTGCGGGAAGGCTTTAGCTAGGTATGCGCTGCGGAATGGCGACAACAAAGGTACCAATTCGGGTTCTGAAAAAAGGGTGTTAAATATATCCTCGTAGGAATGGTTTAAAAAGGATAAGACATGCGGAAAGCTTGAATATTTACCACCGCCATATTTGCTGAAAAAGTAGATGCAGGATGCTAAAAAGTTAATGGCAGACTGCGTAAAGAATTGGTCGGCACCGCCGGATTTATCCCCTTTTTTCATGGCTTCTACCAAACCCTCGGCAGTTTCAGAGGCATCCGCCAATGTTCGCAGGTAATCGCTGCGCCAGGGATTGATCTGCCTGCTTTTTTCCGGCTCATTCAAATTGACCACATGGAATTCGTGCTTTTGGCATTTGCCATTTTGTTTGGCCAACAGGAAATGATAATAGGCGATCTTGCCCAGGTCAGGATATTTATAATCGTATACGCAGGTACAAAATTCCTTTGCAATAAGCTGCCGAATAAAAGGATTGACCACGCCAAAGGACTTTCCCGAACCTGGTGTGCCAATTAAGATCGTACCCCGGAAAGGATTGACTAGGTTTATCCAGCCATCCCTTACACGGCCTTTGAAATAAAACTGCATGGGTATATTGACCGAATAAGGGGTAATATCCGCTTTGACCTGCTGCATAAAACTTTCCCCTTCCGTGTTCCATTTATCCTTGCCTAAACCCGACCGGATGATCTTGGAAACATTGTCCATCGCCACGCTGGTCATGACCGCGCCAACTAAGGAACATGCCATATAGAGCAGGTTAAACCAACTGGTATAAGCAAAAGCAAAGGGCGATGGCCTGCCGCAATAAATGATGCTTCCGAAAAATAAAAGCAACCCCAAAGTAAGCGGGTAAACAATATGTTTTTTTGGGTCAAGGTCTTGCTTCTTTTTGGCCAAAGTACCGATACTGACAAGGCAGATCAGTAAAAAGGTGAACAGCTTGCTATATACCAAAAACCGGTAAATTGTAATGTGGCTGATCTTAATCAACGCATTAACAAAAAAGCCCCAAAAAGGGGCTTTTATATAAACGAATATCGAAGCTTCCAACGCAATTGATAAATAGATCAAACATTGCAGGAAACCATGTAATTTTTGTTGTTCGCGTGTTTCTTCCATAAGCTATTATTGAGAAAATACGACCACTGAATGGTCAACTATTTAATAAATAGATAATTAAAAAATATTATATTGGTATCGGTTAATAGGCTAATCCTTAACACTTTATTATATGCGCAGAATTACGCTGCTTTTCTGTTTTATTAGCTTCGCTATTATTAGCGTTAGGGCAAAAAAGATCCAACAGGTGCCCGATGCTCTCAAAAGGCTGGAATTTCAACTTCAAAAATCGAATGCGTTGAAATGCGAAAGCGTCGAACCATTTGAAAACCTAAAAGAATTTATCGATATAGCTGCCCCTTTGATTACCATTGCCTCAGCCCTTTTGGCACTTTTTGCAGAAACATCAAAAGAGGAGGAAGTCATCGTAAAAGGGAAGGTCTACAAAACCAAATCGCTAACCCGATGGGCTTGGGTAGCAATGGTTGGAATCCTGATTGGTGGCAGTTTGAGCATTTGGGGCGTTTTGAACATCAAGAAAATAGATCAACTAAATTCATGCAGTATCACAAAAGAAAAAACCCAGCTTGCAGATGAAAAGGCGATTCAGGATTATACCTACAAAGCAAAAACTGATACTATAATAAATACGGGGAATCAACTCAGTAAAAGGTTACTTTTAGCTTTGCGAATTACAAAAAAAGTAGACACCTTAACGTTAAAGAATCTCCAATTATCTGCGCTTTCACTCGATAAACAGAAAGATGCTTTAACAAAAGAAGATAGTATCATTTCACAGACTGATGTCGTTTTAAACCCGTTGGCACCTTTTCGGGTTAATATAGGATTTACCTTCCGGTTGGAGAAGAACGCGAATGCTACAGGTACAGCTTTTGGGCTTATTCAAGATGTATGCAGGGATTTTGAATCTAAATATGTCATCCGGGATCAGGATGGTACGCCAGATTTTAAAAAACAAGCCTTTTCGGCTCCAACACCGGGAATGCGTTTTACATCTGACGAGATATTTGGGGGCAACGCTTGGCTAGACACAAGTTCATTGGCCCCATATCTTAAAATACTGAGTGATTGCCAGTTGGAGATTAAAGTCCTTGACAAAACCGGAAAGCAAATAATCTTTAATGCTGTATCTAAATCAAATGTCCGGGATGTTCATATTACAAGTCTGGGTTACAATACGACACATGACGAATATACCATCTTCTTTGAATTTAAAAATTTCAATTATACACGTAACCGTGAATACGATTTAATAAGTTGGAAATATTTAAGAACACATAATTCAATAGCCTCTTTTAAAATGAGCGGCTTACCTCCCTCAGCGAATTTTGAATATCTAAGCTTTACCTTTTCATCCGATCATTCTGTGCCTGGAGGAGCCAATATTAAGGCAAGACGGTACAGGCATAATTACAATGCGCCAAATAGTATAGATGCCTTGTTTTTAATAAATTAATAATTCATAATTCTTAACGTGTAATCAATAATCAAAATATTAGCGAGCAATATCTGCATTGAGAATATCTTTATAAGATACAGCGGTAGATATGATGCGTCCTGACACTTGCTTTTCGCTCAATTCAACATGAAATACCTTATTGCCAGGAAAGCTGACTTTCCTGAACACGAATATATTACGGTAGTATTTTTTGAATGATGGGTTATCAAATAATACATATTCAGGCTTTATCTCTAATGATTGTACATTCGATGCTTTGGTTACTTTTTTATCATCGATAGTAAAGCGGAACTGGTCAATATCATAGACCAGGTTCGTTTGATTATCATATCCCAGGTCGATAAAAAAATAATCGTCGACGGCATAAATATGATACACGGCACTATGCAGGCCAAATGCTGTGGCATGCTCGATCTCATGGCCCCGCTTCGCCGAGAAAATATTGAGCGCGATATTTTTAAGTTGGGGCTGAGATAATTCTATCCCCGAAATATCCAGTGACCTGCTATCGGCAGGCAGTATATCAATATCGGTAACAACGTTCCTGCCCGTGATGATGCCTGCGGATATAATATGGTATTGTGCGATAAACTTTTCCCCGGCAATAGTAACTATCGCATCAACCTGGGTTTTTAACGAGTCCTTTGCCCTAATGCGCAACACATTTTTAAGCGGAATATCACCAATAATGTTCTTCGTAGAAATATCTACATACTGGATAGGTTCTGGTGATATGAAATGCACCGAAACATTGTCCAGCAGGTAAACAATGGGCAAAGCGGCCCTTTTTACACCGTCAGCAAAAGGGGTATTTTGTGCATAGCTATGCCCACTCACCATTATTAGAATGGCGAAAAAATAGATTAGTTTTTTCATGGTTTTAGTAGGTTTTCTGCGCGTTTTGCAGCGCATCGTTATCGATTAAATAGAGATAGGAATTGTATTTTATTTTTGCTTTGTTTTTGCGGATCATACCGGCTATAGCGGATGAAGTAGATTCAAAGACCTTATCTACCGCACTCATGACAAACTGGTTGCCCGTGGAAGAACTGCCATCAATATTGAAGCCCTGCATGGAATTGGTGCCCAGATCTTTTGTAAAATCCCGAAAAGCAGATTCAGGAACATACAGGCCTGGCAAACCGTCAAGGTCATAAATATTCAGCTTAACGGGCAGGAGTTTATTATCATACAAAATAGATTTGATCTCCAATGTGACCCGCTGGCCTTCAAAGCCGCTTACAAGCGCATATAAGTAAGTCCCTTTTCTGACCAGTATATTTCCGGCTTTTATATCTTCCAAAAGGCGAAGCCTAATCCTTGAGCCTGCATAGCCGGTCACATTTTCATCAATGATCGCCATGATAAAGGCATCCTTTTTACCCGGCAGCAGGGTATTAAAGTCTGCTGAATTATCGTCTGCTTTACAGACCGCTAAAATTGATTCCTTGGCGTGCAATGCTTCTGCTTTGGCCAATGCGTCTTTCTTCTGCTTTTCCGCTTTGGCCGCCGGGTCATTGGCTTTATTTACGCTGTCCATGTATGCCATCTGCTGTTTAAAAACTGACATAGGATCGGCATCTTTTTCGGGCGGCGCTAAGTTCTGACGACCTGTTTGACGATGTGATAACCCCGCTAAAGCATCAGCCATCGCTTTATCTTTTGGCGATATGCCTGACGTAGCTGTTCCGCCAGCAAACTTATTTTTCATCGCCTGGTTGATCGAATCCAGCGTCTTTTTTTCCTTATCCGAATAAGCGTTGTTATAAGCCGCATTACTGGAGGTTTCGCCTGGTATCGCCGTCATGGCGGTATTGCCGTCGCCTTCTTTGTAAGTATCTCTGAAAGCATCGAGTTTATCGGCTAACTGTTTCTTTTTAACATCACCTGATACTTCGCCAACGGTTCCGTTGATACCTACCATTTCTTTTGTTAACGGCTTCTTTTTCGCAAAACTGCTGTGATAGACATAAAAGAACAAACACAAAAAAGGCAGCGCGATCAAAGGCAGGATGTATTTGGGTTGCTTGAAATTGATCTTGTTCATAAGTTATTTGGTTAAATGGTTATTGATCTGCTGGAGCCTGTCCAAATCCTTTTCCAGTACGGTACTATCTGCCGCGCTTAATACCTTTTTAGCGGTCAGGCTATCGACCTGTCTTTTTAAGGTTATGGTTTCTTTTAAGGCCGCCCCGGTGGCCATGATCTGGTCAAAGCCGTTACTTAATGGTGAAATACTTGCTTTGGGGGCGGCTTTTATTTGAGGCGGCGGCGCTGCCTTATGGAACACTGTAAATGATAAAACCATAGAGGTGAGCATCATAAGTACCATCACCCCGAAAAGGAAATTCGGGTAGCGTTCGGTAATACGTCTGCCAAAACCTTCGGCCGCCGCAAAATAAACGGCAAACTCCTTTTTCAACTCGCTGTATACCGTACCTTGAGGATCGCGGTTAGAATGTATTTTTTTGAACATTTTCGAGGTCTTTGTTTTCTAAGGTTTTCCAATTGGTGATGAGTACGCCATGTGGATTATTGTCGCTACGGGGGATGTCCTTTAAATAGCCTTCCGTTATTAAGGAACGGATGACGGTCGAACTTCGCCGGTCAATTTTCAGCTTGCCGTAATACCGGAAATACTTCTTCGTCATATCCAGCGAAATAGAATCTGTTTGCAGGGTAAGCACTGAACTGCTCGACAAAATGGAGTTGAAATAGCCGTTCTCCTTGAGATTATTTGTTTGTTCAATACCCGATTCATCCACGAGGTACATCGCTTTTTTTAGCTGGTATTCGATATACTTATCATCCGGCGTGAGCGAGAAAAACAATGAATGGAAAAGGTCAACGTCAGCGCGGTATTCTGCCGGGCGGTTTAAAGTAACATCCGTCTGGTTGGCCAATATGGGTATATTGTTATCGACTATATATACGCTTCTGCGAGCGTCGGCCACCTGTTTATAGGCGAAGTACCCGGAAATAAGCGAAATGAAAATGGCGGCGAGCAAACTGCCGCCCGCGACAAAAGTGGCCAATTTGATCTTGGCTTCAATGTTTTTGATGATCATAATGATTGGGTTAAATGAAACTACCGGCTGCCCTGCGGGCCACAGTCATAACGGTTGCAGCACCACGCCCTGCACTTGAGGTAGCTGAAGTAACGCCTGAAGTAGAAATGATCCAGGTCGAGATACTCGGAACGGTGAACATACAAATAGCACCGATGAGGAAGACAATGATCACCGTGCCAAAAGAAAGGATGCCGTTACTGGCAAACCATGCCATTTTCTCCAGGTTGGCGCTTAAGCCGTTCGTGCCCACCAGTTCCTGGTATTTGCTGATCTCCGATTGCAAAGCATACTCCTGCATTAGCCCGCATAGGTACATGATGAGGTAAGCAATACCCGAATACAGGTTGACCGAAACAAACCGCGCTATCCATGTGGTAAAGCTGTCCCGGAATGCAGGGAGGATACTAACCGCTACTGAAAACGGCCCCAGGATGATCAGGATACTTGAATAGATAATCTGTATCATAAAAATTATGTACACTGCAATCCGCAGTATCCATATCCCCAAAAGTTCCAAAAGCTGTGTGAGCAATAACTGCATCCCTATGGTCAGCCGGTTCTTCAATTCCAGTAACGGTGAAATGACCGTAGAGATCCCTTCCTTTACAGTACTGGTGACAGAATCCCACGCCTGCCCGTACCATGTATCACTTTCTTTTTCCGCGACCTCTGTTTGCGCCTGATAGGTATAAAGCGAATTAGCAACGGCAAGCATCAGGTTGGCGCGGGTAAAGCGCAGGTCATCGACAGTGCTTTGTTCACTCTGGTACATGATCTCCGTTTGATTGGCAACCAAGTCGGTAGGAAAAGCGACGACTTTTGTAAACGCGCCCCACCATAATATGATCATGGCTAACCCGAATGGCCGGAGCAGCGGCATGATCTCCAGTTTTTTATCCCCGACCATCATTTCATAAGATTTAATGGAGAAAAAGATGATCATAAATATGGCCGCCAATGCCTGGGCATCACCGATGAACATACTAAAGTGAGACCAGATAGAAGCCTTCAGGCCCGTTAAGAAAACCATCACACCTTCTTCATAAACACCGTTCCCTTGCAGGAATTGCAGGGACTGTTTATAGCTGGTCGTATCAATGGCAGTTTGGGCGAAAGAACGGGCTGAAAGCAGCAAGGTAAAAGCTAAAAGCAATACTATTTTTTTCATGTTTTAATATTGAGCATTCTGTAAAACTTTGTTTGCTATCTGGACATCCGAATTTGGCGTCCAGTCAGGAACTGTGGTCTTTCCTGTTTGCAGTTGTAACTGCTGGCTGGTCATGTTCAGGGTCATTTGCGCCGATGAGGTTCGTATCGCCCATACACCTGACAACCTGCGGTACTCATTCAAAAAACGGTAATAGGACATGATCCTTGAACCCCTGTCCATGTTCGTTGTCCGTGCGCCTTGAATCCTTTCTTTGAGCATGTCAAGTTCATTTTTATACCAGCCATACAGCCCCTCGGAAACCAGTTTGGCGCTGACTTGCGGCGAAAGGCCCGCCATAATGGAAACCATAGAATCATTAATGACGGGGTTAAGCTGCTGCTTATAATATAACAGCCATAAAGGGTCGGCATCCGAAAGCAAACCTGACTGATTGGCGATCTCTGAAAGCGCGGTGTTCCTGACTGTATCGGAATGAAGTTTATATTTACTGTCTGTGCTGTTCATCGCGCCAACCAAAGCCAGCCTTTGCGTTTGTGGACCGGTCGGACTTAATGGCCGCAGATCCGTTTTATGGTAATTGGGATCAAACAGACCCCACACCAGCCAGTAATATGGGTTGGTGTCCAAAAAGCCTTTACCCGGTTTAAAATCGCCCTGGTTCCATTGCTGGAAAACCATACGCTGCTGTTGGTAGCGAACTGCTTCGTCATTAACTTCTTCCTGCGCATAGGCAGCCGAAAGTATAAAGCTGAAAGCGAAAAGTAGAATGAGATTTTTCATTGATCTATTGTTTTAAGTATTTAGCGTTTGCAATAATTTGAGTGACAAAGGATTTGTCTTTATTAATAAAATTGGCGTATGGATTAACCGAGGTGATGATTCCGTTTTCTTTCGCCCAAAACATCGCTCTCCAGGCACCGTAGGCAAGTCCGTCCAGAACCTGCAATTTGAGAGTAACTTTTCTTAGTAATTCATCACGGGCGCCATAATCCGCCAAAACGTTATCACCCTCTTTGAGTATATAACCCGAAACATCGCTGACCAGGCTGATTGCTTTAAGCCTCATTTCGTTGTCGATATTCGTGGCAAAGAGCAAAAGATAGGGCTGGCCCTTTGCGAGTTCCAAGGACTGGTTGAGGTAACTGATAATATCGGCAGTTATGAAAGTCATGTTCTTTACTTCCAAACCATCTTTCAAAGCCGAATTCACCCCCGATAAACCATAATAAATAATATCCTGCGCCAATACGACCGAGCCCATATTGGTATTGATATTTTGTATATCCTGTTTGATCTTAACGAGGTAATTATTATGGGCCGCCTCTGCACTACTGCGGACGGCGGCATTGGCCGTTACCGAAGCAAAAACCTGCGGGTCGAAAACATATTCCTGCGAAAAACAAGCTGAAAGGTAAAAAGTGAAAGGTAAAAGGAGGACTAATGTTCTTTTCATCATTGTTTGAGATATCTGGCATTTTGGAGGATACTTTCCACTATAGACTTGTCCTTGTCGATATAATTCTGGAAAGGGTTAATTGACTGGAGCAAAGAATTCAGGCTGGAGGATTGGAGGGTCACAACCAGATTGTCGGAAAGTTCCTGTATCCGGCTCAATTCGGAGATCACATAGTCAAACAGTATCTTCCTATCAGACGCTTTCATTTGGTTAACATCTCCGATGGATAAACTCAACCCTGTCACGTAACCCAACAAGGCCTCTGCTTTTTCGGCAAACTCAATTTCAGTTTGCAGTCCCAATACGACCAACACAGGCGTTTTTTCCGTAAGCTGTAAGATCTGCGATTGATAACTGACGATCTGTTTGACCATCGGCGTAGCATAAATACCAATTTCAGTGATATCGATCGCTGTACCTAAAGTATTGTAGCGTTGCTGTAAAGTCCTGTATTCATTTTTCAATTTAGCCAGCAACGTCAAATTGGCCTGTTCGTTCGCAGTTGCAGTAGTTTGGTTGTTTCTTGCCTCAACTTGTAAAGTGTGTTCCGATTTCGACTGGTCAATTAGCTGGTGCATCCCAACTACGTCAATGGTGCTTTGCTGGCAAAAAGCGGAAAGGTTAAAGCATAAAGCCAAAAGTGTGAATAGGTTCTTCATTGCTTTAAGTTTTGGGCATTGTTTATAACATCGTTGGCGATACGTATATCTTCATTCTGCCATTCCGCCCACGGGTTAAGGGAGCGAAAGAGGCCGTTTACTTTTGCCCAGTACATGGCGCGTTGCATGCCGTAGGCTATCCCCCGGAGTATCTGCATTTCGGAAACGATATGATTGAGCAGCTTGCCCCGTTCACCCGAATCCATCAGGTTACTTCCGCCTGATTTAAGCACAAAGGCGCTAACATCGGTTGCCAGCGTGACCGCGCATGTTTCAAAATCCCTGGCACCCTGTTCGGCAAAAAGCAATAATACAGGGTCTGATTTGGCAAGGGTTACAGATTGCTCTACATCGCTGACAATATCAGTCCCGCAATCCGCGATCTCTTTGATGGAACTCAGGTTATTGATGACAGAAGCGACCTGGCTTAATCCCTTGTAAATATCACTTTGTAGTTTATTTACAATAACTAACTGCCCCGTTACCGCTAACTGCCCTTTTTGTATCAGGCTTAAGTTATTATTGGTGGTTTTTAGCTGGCCGTTTATGGTTACGCTGTTGATCGCTATGGCGGCAGAAGTGGTGGGGTCAACGACCAGTTCCTGCGCAATCACTGCCTTAAAAAAGCAGCATAGCAATAGCGTAAAGCAAATTCCTTTCATAGTTATTTAATTAAAAAATGGATGATTAATGAATGGGCTTGCCGGCTCTGTTGACACGGCTGATAAATTCCCCTAAAGCAGCTTTACTTTGCTTTAAGTCGGCTACGAAAGCATCAAGCCCTGCGGGATAAAAACCAAAAGCTTTGGTGTAAACTTCCACGGCGGATTTTTCGGGCTTTTCAGTGGTGTAAGTCAAATATTGAAAAAGTGACACTTCTACGCCGTAAACTTCACCAACCGAACCACGCCGGATATAGACTTCTTTAAACCGCCCCCGGCCTTCCGAATTATCCAGCTGATTAATGGTAAATATCTTCTTACGTTCGGTTTCGTTAATGGAAAGCAGGGCTGCGATTTCCTTATAATTATCTTTAAACTTAGTTTGATCTAATAAACAAATCGTGTCTGAATTGTTAAGAATACTATCCTTTACGACCGCATTCCCAATGATGTCCCCAAGCTCCTGCGTTACGACAATCGCCTCCCCCCAAAATTTCCTGACAGTTTTGTAGAGGTACAATAAATACCCTGCCATTAAGGGACTTGCGATTGCCTTCCACGCTTCCTCTACAATTAAGCACTTCCGCTGATCCTGTCGGAAACGCATTTTTTGGATAAAAACATCCATGATAATGAGGGTAACAATCGGGAATAAGACACGATTTTCCTTTATAGAATCTATTTCAAAAACAATAAAACGTTCTGTAAATAAAGATTGGTCGGCAGGTTCATTGAGTATCGGCGCGAATTCGCCACCTTTATAAAACTTCTTGAGCACATAACGGAATTCATCGGTATCAAAACTTATCTTTTCTTCCGCTTTTATTTCAGGTATTTTCCAGATCGCAAACTCGTAAAAGGAATTGAAATTAAGAACGGCGACCCGGTTGTTTTCATGTTTCCTTTTGGCTAAGCGTGTTTCCGCTTTTATGGCAGCCTGATATTCCTGTTGAAATACCGTATTGTAAAAACGCTTTCTTTCCTCTGGCTCTTTTAACACCTCCAAAGCGTCTGCCATTTCTTCAAATGGCATATCCCATTCAATATATTCAGATTCATTTGGGGCTTCTGCAAAAAACTCTTCCCAATCTAAATCAGACAAGGTAGTTTCACTGGCAAAAGTGATTTTCATATCAGCCAACACCCGATTACGAATTTCCAATTCCTGCTTTTCATTCAAGCCCGGAAAGTCCGAATTAAAATAGCTGGTGAAATATGCGCTAAGCAAATTAGAAATAACATCCCGTTCCACCGGGTTAAATATGCCTTCCGCACCCTTCCACAGCAGCCCGATCAGCGTGCTTAAAAAGTCCTTTTTTTCAATGTTATATTCTTCTTCCGTTATTTGAAACGGATTCATAGTAATGGGCTTTTTGTCAGTATAAGTAATATACTTCCCATTATAATAGGAGCATAAGCCCGAATAGGAATGGCCTGTATCCACAATGACCATATCCATATTGAAAAGCATATACTGTTCAATTAAAGCATTCATGAAGAATGATTTTCCCGAACCGCTCGGCCCCAACACAAATTTATTTCGGTTATTGATTCTATTAGTACGCATCGGCAAATCGGCGGGGTCGATGCCTATCGGCACTCCCTGCCGGTCAGTAAAACGTATCAGGAAATCGGACGGCTCATCTTTCGGCATGGATTCCTTAAAGAAAAAGCAAAGGGCCGCATCGCAGGTGGTCAAGAACCAATCGTAATGCTGCAACTCAACAGCGTTGCCGGGCAATGCACTTCGGAACAGCTCCAATTGGTTGTAAGCGTTCTTGCTCGGTATGATACCCAACTGAAATAAGGAGCTTTCTATAAAATTACCTGCCTTTTGTATTTGCTCAAGCCCTGCCGCGATCACGATATTAAAATGGCAGTTGACCAAAAGCTGGTTTTCCCTTGCCACATCATTTAAAAGGAGGTCAATATCCTCCACGCATAATAAATTCGCAGGGTCTGGAATCCCTGAATGCCGCTTTTTCTTTAGTTCCAGCTTCTTTAAGGTCATAATTTGGCTCGGAATTTCAATGAGCTGGTTAAACAGGATCGCGTCAAAATCGGGAACCTTGAACAGGAAAGATAGGAAATCAACCGGGAAGCCTTTCAAGGTTTCCTTTTCATTGAGTTCAATATGCGTCCCTACTTCTTGTGGCAGGTCGATATTATCAATGTTGATCATATTGATGTTTCGAATCGAGCGGTCACCCATTCTTATCTCCGTTTCATTTGGCGACAGGTTATTTAAAGCAATGTTTTTAGTGTTAAAATCCATCGCCAGTATTTGCATTACCAAAAGGTTAATCTCGCCCTCTTTCAGTACACGTGGCTCTGTTTTTGCCGCTTCTAGAATATCAATGACTTTATCCACCGACTGTCGAAAATCCCTTAATGCCTTTGGATCAAAGACGTAAAAGGCCCCCTTCTTAACTTGCTTGGTAATGGTTAAATAAGTATCCACCCTGATAAAATCACGCCCGGCAAAATGTTCGTGGTATTTTTGCTGCAAATATTCATCCGCTTTCTTCAGCGGGTAGGTTATACGTGTGATCATATCCTGCTTTTGAAGGATATATCCGTCACCCAAAATCTTGACGAGATTGATCAATAAGTTATGGTATTCATCATAACCAGACGGCGCGGCCGAGTAACGGGTAACCGGGTTATTGATCTTTATGATAACTGAACATTCACCATTAACGCCAACCAGCAACTCATGGCCGCTGGTTTTGTCAACCCCCAGGTAAGGTATTCTAAATACTTGTTTTCCGGCCATATAAATTGATTTTTTTAAGGTTCACCTGGTGTATATAAATATCCCTTGAGCGGGATTTGGCATGGAGGCCGTTCTTCTGCTTACTTGCGGTAAAGAACAAGCCGCCAACGATGCTGCCAATAAGGACAAGGGCACCCAGCCACATATTAATAAGGGCGACGGTCAACGCGCCCAGCACCAGTCCCGCTAATAAGGAACCTAAGCCCCAGTAAATAAACTTTCCTTTGAACCCCCTATATACAAGGGGCTTTTGAAGCCCCTTGTACACTGCAAACCGTTTTGCCATTAGGTTAAGCCAAAGAAAGCTTTAATGACCACCGCGGAAACCACGAGGAATACGCAACTTCCTCCCCAGCCCATTAGTTCCTTGTTAATGTCCTGATCACCCGAATTCCACTTGGAATACACCCGGATCGCGCCGACGATCCCGACAATGCCGCCGATCACCAGCGCTATATTGGTAACCGGGTCGACATAAGTTTTCAGGGTAGTTGTAGTGGTGTTTAAACCCGTCACCCCGCTTTGGGCGAAAACAAGGTCCAGGTCAAGGGACAACACGACAGCGAGTGCCCACATTCTTTTAATTTTTTGAGTCATTTGTTTGGGGTATTAAATTGTTAGTAATAAAAAAGCGGCCCCGTTTGTCGGGAACCGCTGGTTATAAAGGGGTATTAAAGGCTGTTATTAAAGGCCGAACATCGCCCGCAAAAAAGCTCCGGAGAGTACCATGAAAAAGGCGGCAAAAAGCCAGGCAGCTACTTCTATATCAACCCTGTCTTTGCCCATTTGCCAGTTATGGTAAATCCGAACTGCGCCGAAAGTTCCCAAAATGGCAGCTAGTACCAGTGAGCAGTCAATGGCCGAAAAAAAAGAGGCATCCAGATCCTGCCGGGCCTGCTGCATTTCGTCAAGCCCCGGCTGTGCCCATGCACTCAATTCAAACAGACAAAAGCAGAATGTCAGGATCTTTCTCATCATGAAAAGCTGACCGCGCGGGTGTAAATAATGGTGTCAAGCCTTGATTGTGTGAACAGGTCTTTAAGCGAAAGCCCGCCGGAAGCGATCACTTCAGGTTCCGGCGTTATTTTGAGGCTGGCATGCGCCACGCCTGCTTTTTTCGGTTTTACCTTGTCGGGTTCATGACGGAGTATCTTAGGCGCGGTACTTTCCGAAAAGGTGAGTTCATTGTTTGCGCCATTTGAATTCGGGGAACTCTCGGTACCAGCCATGTCGATCATTAACATCACCAGGTAATACAAAATGTAAATACCGGCAACCCATAGTGAGAAATGTATCCAGTTCATAATTCGAGTTTTTGGATGTGTTGTTTAATAATTGTTTTTAGTTCGGGGTTCTGGTCAAAAAGCTGTTTGACCGAAAAGCAGACGAGGCGGGTAATTTCAACACCTGTCGCCATTTTAAAGTGATGCAACATTTGAGCTGTTTGCCCGTCAAAACGGATATGCGCCATACTCTTATGATTGGCAATATCATAAGCACGCAGTTGCTCCACGATCGCCGAAAGTACCGCAGGCTTATCGGCCTTTTTCTTTATGGCGGTTGTTTTTTCCGGCGGGGTATCCGGTTGCGCGAGCTTGCTCCGCACCTGGTCAGCCAGTGATTTAATTTCATTCATGGGTGTGTTTATGGATATGATCTTTGTAGATTCTTTCAAAAACCGGGATGATGACCGGGTAAATGGCCAAAGGTGTTCCGAATGTATTGACCCGCTGGAAATCGATACGATCAGGTATTGGAACGGTTACAAACCCAAAATGGGCCAGTTGCTCGTCAACATCGGATTGGGTTTCATATTTGACATTCGCCTTTATGCGGTTGGGAATAAAGACAACTTTCGCTTTTGGATTGATCTTCCCCAATACGACCGAAAACAGCACCGTCGATTCAAAAGTGAATTCATCGTAAGAAAACGGGCATACCACCAGGTCGGCAGATTGAAAAACAGGTATCAAACCATCATCATCCAGTTTACCGGGCAGGTCGATCAGCGTTACCTCTTTAGGGCTTGAATTAAATACCTCAAATAAGGTCGGGTATTGGTCAAGTCCTGCCGCAATGACCTCGTAGGGTTCGGTATTTTCGAGCAATTTTGCTTTCTCATACTTCTGCCAGATAGATTGCTGATAGTCCATGTCTATGACGGTGACCTTGCATTTTTTGGCTATGGTAAGAAAATTCGCCAGTAATAAGGTAAGTGTACTTTTCCCTGCACCGCCCTTTTGGTTTCCTATTATTATGATCATAAGTTTATAAATTGTTTGTACTACCTGGTGTTGGTGCGTGCTTGTTTTTGCCGCCTGCGGTTACGCCCGTGAATAGCTTCATCGTCAACGTCCCCTGCTATGTTTATGCCCTGAATGTCATCATACTGCCTGTCAAATTCACTGCTTACTTCAGCCGCACGGCCGAATTGTTCAACCATGTAGTTATAGTCAGTGCTGTCCAATAATTCATCAATGGGTATAAATAGTTGTGCGCCTGCATCCACCAATGTAAAATCATCCCCATTTTTATTGATGCTTAATCCCTGGTGATGCAGGCCCTGCACGAGGTCAGGGTAATTGTATAAAGCTGCTTTTAAAAGTGCCGCATAATAAGCTTTGGTTTCCGCATCGGCATTCCCCCCCATCAAGTGTTCATCCTCTACAAAGTATTTCTTACCTGCGTCGATATTCAGCAACTCTGCCAAAGCCATTATTTCACTTCCTTTAAAAACAGCCTTACCGCTGTGGTCAATAATGGAATAACCGTAAGGAGATTGAGCATCCTTTGCATGAAACAGCAACACGATACCCATCTTTTCTTTCAGAAATTCCGAAAATTCAGAAGTATAGCCATTTGATTTTTGCTGATAACCGCCCGCTGAAGACACCATATTTGGTTTTAATGTGGTATCGTAAATCTTAGCGTACTTATGGAATATTGCTTTAAGCTGAGCCTTTCGTTCCGCATTCGATTGATAGCCTTTTAGTTTATCGGCAATTAGTTTAAGCCCGACCTCATCCTGTTTTACCCCGAATTTGATCACCTCCAGTTTATCGTCTACGCCTTTTAAAACGTAGCCATTACTTTCTAGTATCATCAGGAATTGTGCTTTTGTAGAGAATTGGTAGGATAAGGCAGCGGCTATATCCAGTTTAACATTATGCTTTTCATCGATCCCTAATATCTTATTCAGGTTTTGGATGGCGCGTAGATTTTCAAACCCGCTGCTTATCTTTTTGCCATTCTTTGCTATCCGGGTAGATACCATGTGTACATGATTGTTATCCGTATCTTTATGGAAAACAATCAAGTAGGGTTGCTTTTCATAGCCCATTGCAGCCAGCCATTGGGTGGCTATTTCCGTTAAAGCCATGGCATCATAAGCCTTACCCGGCGCAGAAATGACCGCATGGAACTGCGGTTTTTTTACCGCCTTATTCGTGGCTGAAACCATTTCGAGATAGTTCCTGTAATCCTCCGGCCTGGTAGACCCCATTGCTTGTGAATGGCCGAAACCTGATACCTTCATCAGCACGCCTTTATCCTTTTCAATTTTATTGGTGTTATAGCTGACGGCTTTGAAAGTGGCAATCGGAGTAAATATTTTAACAATCATGTACCGGGATATTTTTACCGGGATAAAAGCTACCGGGATAGGAGGTATCAGGATATATAATAGCAGGCTATTATATATCCCGTTCCTGTGATACAAACTACCGGGATAACAATTCCTCATGTCCTGCGGTACATCGTATCGGGATATACTGTAACTTAATAGCTGGCTACTTAATATCCGGCTCAAAACTACCGGGATACTAATTCCTGAAGTACCGTGGTATTTCGTATCCCGATACATGGCTACTTTATAGCTGGATACTTTGTAAAAAATATTCGGCTATTAACTATCCCGATACCTAATGAAACATTACCTGCCCAAAACCCTGATGACTTTGCGAAGTGTTGCTTCCAAACACTTTTGATTTTCAAGGTATGCGTCAAACAGCATATTGAACCGTTCTATAACTACGGGGGACAAGGCCCCCTTATTCTGTAATATATTAGCATATTTTGCAAGTTGATTAATATTGTTGCCTGAACGGCCTAATTCTGCCCCTATGGCATCCAGAGAAAGAATAGCCTCTTTGGCATTAATAAGAATGGCCGGTGCATTCTGCAATAACCTTGTCCGCACGAGATCCGTTTTGCGAATGCCCAACTCATTCTCTAATGCCTGAATTATTTTATATTCCTCTTCTGTGAACCGCGCATCTATTTTTTTGATGCGCCTTCCCTCTGTTAGTAGTGGCCTGCCTGTTGCTTTTTTTGAAGCTGACATGAAAAGAGGAATTGAGTTGCGAAATTCCGATACACCTTAATCTTGAGCGGAGGAACGGAGCGAAAGTTTAAGGCAAGATTCGATTGACTGACAAATTACGACGGAGGAGTTTTTGTCGGACAATCGTACATCTTGCAAGGATAAAAACCAAAAAGTATCTGCGTATCGGGATACCTTAACTCGCTATGGTGTTTTATGAATTGCCGCTATCGACCTGAATAGTTCCAAAGCGACCTGCGGGACGATGGCGTTACCAAAGCCCTTTATACTTTCTGTGCGCCATTTTGAAAAGGTAATTCCGTCCAGTTCACGGGAAAGCCCATCATCTCGGCCACAAACCGGGGATTGAGTGGGCCAGTCATCCCAGCCAGGAACCGCATCGTGCCAGGAAGGCTGATCGCTTCCGCTCCCTTGTGTTCCATCGCTTGTGGCCCTTTCCAATCCCTTGCCGTAGGCGTGGGTAGCAAAGCGATGAGCCTGCTCAGGGTCATGCTGTGCATACTGCCCTCCTTTACCTGCGATGACCTCATTTTCGCGGTTGACTGCGTACTGTCCATCGCGGTAACCGTTGGGATCAGCCCGTTCTTCGCCGCCATCATGACCAGTCCGTCCTTTATAGAACGTTGCCGTGGTTTGCCGTCCCTGCCTGTCCGTTCCGTTACTTTCAGCGTTTCCTGGTTGATGATCATACGGCCAATCTGAACGGTGTTTGGCGTGGGCAACAAACCAGGTTCTGTCCCGGCGGTGCGGGGCGTTAACGGCGCAAGCTGGAACACACAGAACGACTGGTGTGCCGTCTTCCAATTGCGGCAGTAAATATCCTGCTGATCCAATTTCTGTAATAATGCTTCCAATGATTCTTCGCTGGAGGCGGATAATGGTGGCGTTTGCTTCCTGTTCACTGTCCGTACAAAAAAGCTCAATCGCTTTGATCTCCACTTGAGATAAACTCTCCGGCTCCAGAATGGTGAACAGTCCAGCAACGTTTTCAAGAACGATCCATTTGGGCCGGACTTCGGTAATAATTCTTCGAGTTTCCGGCCAGAGATAGCGGTCATCTGCTTTGCCCTTTCGTCTTCCGGCATTGCTGAATGGCTGGCAGGGGAATCCCCCGCTAAGGATGTCAACACATCCTCGATATTGAGTTGCATCGAATTGGTATATGTCTTCATATTGTTTTGTTTCGGGCCAGTGGAATTTTAAGATTTCTCTGCAAAAATGGTCTTTCTCACAGGAGAAAATATTTTGCCAACCCATCCAGGTGGCGGCCAAGTCAAAACCGCCAATACCGCTGAACAAACTTGCGTGTTTGAGCATATAGTAAAATGTTAATAGGTAAGATGATAGGCAAGGATATAAAGAAGGAGTATCTATATCAGGATATAAAGTATCCCGTTAACGAGATATACAAACTGACCTGCTTTCTGCGGTCAGCTTTTCGTTGTAATCATTATGCCCTGTATATACCGAGGAACAATCACAGGCTTGTGGGAGGGCCTTTATAAAATCCTTTGTGGCCTGGTGACCAGTTTGGTCACGGTCAAAGAAAATGGATATGGTCTGAAAGTCTTTTGCTTTTGCAATGCCTGATTGGATCAGGTTGGTTGAATTTAAGACAATAACACTATCACCAATAAATAGGTTTTCCGCTTTCCAACTCAAATAATCCATATACCCTTCAAATACGGAGACGATGTTTTCATCGCCTGGAATAAAACTGATAGCCTTATGCCCGAGGCTGCCTTTGAAATGCTGATTCCGCACTTCCCATACCCCCAATTCATTTTTCCACCCTGCAGAAAAGAAATGTTTGCGGAGCTTTTTCTGATCCTCAACATAGTAATAGACTTCCTTTATATCATTTTGTGCTTCCTGCCATATACATCGACTGACGAGATAATCAGTAATAGCAGGATTATTCCCTAAGTCTTTAATATCTTCTATCTCATAATTAGGGATCTTTACAGCGCTGCGTTTACGGCGGTTCTCATTAACCTGTGAATTAGCGATGATTTCCATGTTGACCACCGTAACGATCCTTTCCAATACCTCCTGGAAAGATAAATTCTTCCAGAAAAGCATGGCGAAGTCGATAACGTTTCCTCCTTTTCCCATGCCATGATCGAACCATACGCCCAGTTTATCATCAACTGTAAATGAAGGGGTATTATCACCGTCCCGGAGCATGCTGTAATAGAACATTTCTTTCCCGATACTACGTTTTGGCTGAAAGCCCAAACGAGCCAGCAGGTCAGCAATCGAAACGTTTTCCTTAATGTCTTTTGCTTTTATTTGCACATTCTTAATCATAATTATTTTTTTAAGCTGGTTTATAATTGCAATAGCAGCAGACGGGCTTTAACAATAGCCTCCACTTCCATACGGTCGATACGCCAAGATGCTGAATGATCGCCGTCTTTTCGGGGGGTTACCAATCCTTCTTCAATCCAATGTTCAATATTGGGCCTGCCGTATTTTCGGAAGGCTTCTGCTTTTTTCAGGTAAGGACGTATTTTACCAGTCCGGGTAAGTGCCAGATAAGCGCCCATTTCCGCCGCTTGCTCTATAATAAAGCGTAATTGACGCGTTGATATTTGTAAATCCATAGGCATAAAAAAAGGGGACAAAATGTCCCCTTATATTTAGATTCGGGATATACTCAAGTCGGTTTCTACAAACCGGGCCAACGCCTGCCTATGCGTTTTCACAATATTGATATGATCTCAGCTTCGCAATATTTCCTGTTCGCACAGGATAATTATTCATCCCCAAATGTCAAAGAACTAAAATCAGCCAATAGCTGATCTTATCTATCCGCCACTGGCAGATAGGTTATCCGGTTACTGGAAGCAGCAATCTGCTCCAGTTTTATTCTGTCAAAGTTTTTGTTGGTAATTTGGATAAGCCCTTCCTGTACCCATCGGTCCACATTGCTGCGGCCGTAGTGACGGTATGCTTCTGCTTTTGTGCAGCGAGCCATTAAATCTCCATTATTGAAAAGGGCTTTTTCAGCGCCTTCTGTTACGGAGATTTTCAGTAAATGAGCAAAATCTTTCAGTTTCATTTGTTCCGTCATCCAAAAGCCTTTTGGCTAAGGATGACGAAACAAAGATGGCGGGCTGCCAAATTCTTTTTTCAATAGCACGAGCGTGCGCACGTATGATTTATATTCAGGGGCGAAGTTTTGAACCTGAAACAGCTTTCAATGGTTGGGGCTGGAAGCCGTCACCTTCTTCCATATGTTTTACAATCATTTCTACCATAAAGTCCAGGTAGCGGGTACGACTGATATTCTTCCGCATTTTAATTTCCGAAAAACGTTTATAATATCGGCCCAAATTAACTTGAAGGCTCTGCTCCAACCAGTCGATAATGTCTGAAATATCCACCTCACCGTTATTAATCTGCAAGGTGTCATAAATAGCATACGCAAGTTCAATAAGGTTACTCTTATCACCAGTCCAAGTAAGTGATCGCCCCTTTTTACTTGTGAACGATTGATAAGCCTTACCCTGCCCATAAAGGCAATCCATAATGTAATCCTGTATCCTTTCGTAGGCCATAAATTTGGCAAACAGGTAATCACAGCTTGTGGAAAAAACCGGATCTAAACCAGGGGCTTCGGGTATTAAGATATCAGATGGCTTCGCACCCCTGACAAAAAACAAATGATCTAAATCACAAGCATCCAATTGATAGTATTGATAAAGGAATTGATATTGAATAAAGTACCTTTTAATAAATCTCAATTCCTGCTCATAAAAATTCCGAATCAACAATTCATCCCCAAGTGGTTTACCGGTTTCAATCGTATATATTTCTAATGCATATATCTGTTCAGCGACGAAACGCGGCTTTTCATATTTAAAAAATCTAATTTCCTCCAGTTGATTTTCAAAAGGCGTTTCTTTTACAAAGTCTTTCAATTTCTTTAATGATTCGCCTGTCGTATTCAAACCGCCGGTTAATCTTTTGATTGGAGTGGTTCCCAGATCGGAATAGATAAATATGTCTTCCTTCAATTCGTTATACAGGTTATTTATAGTGTCTTTCATAGTTGTAATTTTGGCCGGACACAAATGCACAAAAGATCCCGACTCGCTTAATTAGCAAGTTAAATGTGGTTCCATTAAATTGATTTTTATTTGTTCGTGCCCGGTTTGGGTGAGAATCATTTACATTTTTAAATGTAAAAGCGCGGGACATCACCTGAGATGAAATAGAGGTACTGGTATACCCAAAAAAGCAAAACAAGGACGCCCGCGCTTTCGCGTAGGCGTTACACATGTTTCTCGCTCTTATTTAAAAATTACCAGTTTTCTATTTCGAGAAGCGTAGTGAACGCTAAATAATATGTTTATTAAAAATGTTTATCTGTTTCTTAATTGAATCTTATTGTTGTTCAAAGATACGTGAATTTATAAAATCAGGAAGCTCGTTTTTCCTGTGCTTTTTCCCATGCCCAAGTAATCACTTGTTGAATAGTCTTATGCACTTCTTCCTTATCATGATCCCAGTTCAGGTCAATACCGCAGACGGAACTTTTATTTGTACGGCTATGTAAAACCATATAATAACTACCGCCAAGCAATAGGGCGATAATCGCCTTGAAATTTATTCCTGTATGAATGAAATAGGGTGCTGCTAGACCGAGTAACTGCTCGCCGCCTTTTTCCCGTTCTTCCGATACACTCCTAAGCATGGGACTATCCTGGCTAATTTGCCAAAGGATAATCTTTTGCATTTCAGTTGTTTCCTGGAATAACTTCAGATTGTCCTGCATCAGTTCGGTGAACAAATGTTTGATCTTTTCCTCTCCAGGGTGCTCGGTAAAGTTAAAACGTTCGAAAAGTGGAGGCCAATAATCCTTTTGCTGAATATAAAGTTTTAACAATTCGTTAAGGTTTCTATAATGGTAACCGATCATTCCTTTACTTTTACCCATACGTCTTGTTATCTTCATTACCTGTAGGTTGGTGTACCCACTTTCATTCATGATAGTAGATACTGTTTCTAAAATCAGTCGCTTAGTTTCCTCGCCGTTCCATTTCTTGTTCTTCTTTCTTGGTGTCGCCATTATTTATATTGTTTTTTTTAGTAATTAGAAGTTGCCTATCAACCCAATCCCAGGCATTTAATAATTTATCCATTTGCTCCAGGCTATGCGTTGCCATGATACTCATCCTAATCCGAGCACGTTTTTTTGGCACTGCCGGATAGCCGATTTGGTTAGCGTATACACCGGCTTTCATTAGCAAGTGACAAGCTTCAGCATTCAAGTTGGGATTCCCAGTCATAACCGGTATTATAGCAGATTGGGTATTGCCCAAATCAAATCCCATTCCTATTAATCCATTCTTTAAGTAATTGATATTTTCCCAAAGTTTATCTTTCCAAAAAGGTTCTTCATCTATCAGGTCAATACTTTTAAGGATACAAGCTGAAGCTGGTGTTGCAGTTACGGAAAAAATATGTTGCCTGGACTGGAATTGCAGGTATTTGATAATATTTGGACTTGCAATGACATAACCACCCAGATGCCCGAACGTCTTACTGAAAGTCCCGGTAATAATATCGACCTCCTGATATAAATCATAAAGCTCAATTACACCCCGACCGTTCTTTCCAATCACACCGATGCCGTGAGCATCGTCCATCGCCAAATAAGCACCATAATGTTTGCAAAGTTTTACAATCTGATCTAAAAGTGCAATATCCGCCTGTTGCGAATAAACCCCATCAATAATCACCATCCTGTTACGGTAATTCCCCTGGCTTTCCTTTAGTGCCCTTTCGAGCCGATCCATATTGTTATGAGGAAATTTAATCAGGTTGGTCATTTGAGCGCCTTCCCACATACTCGCATGAACCCCTTCATCTAAAATGGCCAGATCTTCCTTTTTTAATAAGGCCTGAATTGTGGCACTGTTCGCAGTATAGCCAGTTGTATAAATCATAGCACTATCCCGTTTGAAAAATTCAGCTATTTTTTCTTCAATCTGGCGATGATAACTCATGTGACCGCCAATAGCAGGTGAAGCAGCGGCTCCAACGCCATATCGTTCTATTGCTTCAATTGCAGCTTGTTTGACTTTAGGATGATTCGTAAAACCCAGGTAGTCGTTGAATACCAAGCCAACACAATTTTTGTATAGGATACCCTTGTGCATTACATCAAGGTCAGGTTTACAACCAGAAAGACTTTCCTGCCTGTAATTCCAATGATCTCGTCCATCCCAATCCTCAATGTAATTACTAAATTCTTGAGCAGTTTGATGAAGGTCTAAACCTTCCATGTTTTCGAAGTCCTTAAAACTTAAGTTTTGATAATTTTTATTCATGATTTTTATGATTTAGGTTGAAGGTAAAGTCATATTATGTAACAGCAGGGAAGTTTTGGGGCATTTTTTTTAATTTGCAGATAAACAAATTAATTTATAAGATTCAGGTTTGATTATCGATCAGAACCGTCACCGATATATTATTAAAAAATCATTTTATTACCACTTCTAAGGATTAACTTTATTACTTGACTGATGGACCAGCAAAGAAAAAAGCGCCCTTTAAAAAAAGGGTCGCTCAAATCAACTAAACTTGTCTATTAACAAACAAGATCTTATGCGGAACCAAATAAAAACTATAGAAATTTACAGGTTCCAAAAAATTGTGGCAGATGAAAATCGGGTTGTTCGCTTTCAATTCTAGTCCACGATAAAAAATTCGGTTTCGGCGAAAAATCACCACTTTTATAGAAATTAGCTTTGACAGATCTTCCTTTTAATTTTAAATCTGGTTCGGACTTGAAAATGGAGATTGGAATACTTAGCGTTAATTCCCAATAAAAGTTAGTTTTTCCGGTGATTCTGGAAGACATAAAATGTGGTTTGCAAATTATTTGTGTTATTGTTTCAGTTGATAATAGAACCCTATCTTCTTTATTTTTACCATAACCAGCACGGCAAATACCTAAACAATTAAATTCAAGATTATAATAGCTATTACCGTCATCAAACGAAACAAAAAAACCAACACAAGAATCTTCATATACTCTATCATTTATATTGAAGTTTACTACTCTGACAGACTCATCCCAGATAAAATATTTTAAGAAGATATTCCTCAAATTGTAATTCATAGAAAACGCCACTGATGGTTTGTCAGGAAAATCCTGCCAACAAATTTGTTGTATAGGTTGATATTTTTTATAGTTTTCCAGTAAAACTGATATTTTGTTAATATCAACAACTTCCACATCATTTTCAATTTCTAAAACTTGCAGTTCTTTCATAATTTAAATCTCTTTCACCTCATAGGAGTTATAAATTATTTCTGTTATCTTTTTCCTATTTTGCTCTAACTTTCTGACGAGTTCAAACTGTGCCCTAGATCTTTGGATGTTGTGTTCTGCAAAAGATGTCTTATAATAGATATCACCATTAAGATAGTCCGTCAAAAATCTTACACCCATAATAAATGGAAGTAAAAAAACGCCATGCCCAAGTGTTAAAACCTCGTTATCAGTTAAAAACTCTGAAGTTTCATTAATAAATCCTTCCGTAAATGCTTCAAAAAGAGGCACGTTAAGCTGTATATTTTCCAAATTTGGTTCATCCTCTGGCGCACTATTAATAATTGTCCTTACGGCATCACCAAAGTCGTAAGCGACATAACCGGGCATAACAGTGTCAAGATCAATTACACATTGAGCGCTGTCATTCTTATCCAATAGTACATTATTAAATTTGGTGTCGTTATGAGTGATTCGTAAAGGAATTTTTCCCTCATTTCCCAATTTAATGATTGTTCTCATTTCTACCTCTCTTTCAATGACGAAATCTATCTCTCGACTAATTTTGTCTTTTCTTCCTGCCAGATCCTGAGACAAAGCCGATTTGAATTGATTGATCCTATGGTCGATATTGTGAAAATCCGGAATAACTTCATGAATTTTCTTTACTGGCAAGTCAGCTAAATATGCCTGAAACTTTCCAAAAGCTTTACCACCTTGGAACGCCTGTTGTTTAGTGGTTACGACATCATAGCTCCTTGTATGTTTCAAGAAATAGTGTAAACGCCAATATCCTCCTTCTTCATCTAAAACAAAATATTTTCCGTCTTTTGCCTTCAACAAAGTCAAAACTTCTTTGTCGGGATTAGCCCCTGGAATTTGAATTAGTTTCTTTTTTAAATGATGAGTAACATTTCTTATGTTATCTATGACATCCGGAATATTATGAAAGACATTTCCATTGATTTTTTGCAATAAATAATCCGGGCAGTCAATTTGAATGTTTCTAACTCGAAATGTTTCATTTATATGACCGGAACCAAATGGGATAATATCCTTAGCACCTCCGGCAATCTTGTATTTGTTAAGTATTCCGGTAAGTTCAGTTTGTGTGAATTTTTTCTTCTCCATATGATAAATCTGTTATATATTTTCCCAGGCCCAAGCAGACTGAATCATTTCTTTTAAACCGTTTTCGGCTTTCCATTTTAAAACCTTGCTGGATTTTTTGACATCACTAAATATCTTTTCTATATCGCCCGATCTTCTCTGTCCTATTTTGTAGTTTAATTTCACACCGGTTAATTCTTCAAATTCCTTAATTACTTCAAGCACAGAATATCCGCGGCCCGTTCCGATGTTAAACACGTTATAGTTTGTCTGATGGTTGTTTTTCATGAATTCTAAAGCAACTACATGCGCCTTAGCCAAATCAACAACATGAATAAAATCCCGAATACAACTTCCATCGGGTGTATTATAATCATCACCGTAAACGGTTAGTTCCTTTAAACCTCTTCTGCCTGTAGCAGACTGGGTGATGTAAGGAAACAGATTTTGTGGAGTTCCATTTGGTAGTTCACCAATCATTGCTGAAGGATGCGCTCCCACAGGATTGAAATATCTTAGGGATGTAATATTGAAATTCTTGTCAACTGAAGCTAAATCTTCTAAAATCTCCTCTGCAATTTGTTTCGTATTCCCATAAGGAGATTCCGCCTTTTTAATAGTGGCCGATTCAGAAACTGGAAGTTGATCTGGTTGTCCGTAGACAGTACAACTGGAAGAAAAAACTAAATTTACGTGTCTTCCCTTAAACGCTTCAAGAACATTTATCAATGAATAAAGATTATTCCTATAATATTTTAATGGAAAGCTAACAGATTCATTGACTGCTTTAAAAGCCGCAAAATGGATTACGTCCTGTATGTCTGGGTTATTTGTGATTAGACGCTCTATCTCTTCACTTTCGCAAAGATCGATCTGGTGAAATTCTATTTTTACCCCTGTAATTTTTTCAACTTGTTGAATGATCAGGCTATTTGAATTCTGTAAGCTATCTACAATTATTGGGGTATAACCAGCATTAACCAACTCAACAACTGTGTGTGATCCTATATAACCCGCGCCACCTGTTACTAATATTTTACTTTTCATGATTTTAATTCTTTTGTGAATTCAAGAATGTTTGAGATAACCGAATCTGCCAGCTCTTTAGCAATTATTATAGACTGTCCTTCAGAATATACCCTTATAATCGCTTCAGTATTTGATTGCCGGAGATGAACCCAGCCCTTTTCAAATTCTATTTTTAATCCATCGATGGTATTTTGCGGATATTCATCGTATCTGTTTTTTATATACTCTAATAGCACTTTTACATCTAAATCGTCAGTTAAATTCACTTTCGACTTGGCCATGTGGTAAGTAGGATATTTAGCTCGCAATTGAGAAAGAGGCAATTTTGAATCAGCTAGATGAGATAAGAACAAAGCAATGCCAACCAATGCGTCTCGTCCATAATGAAGTTCTGGATAGATAATACCACCATTTCCTTCGCCGCCAATGACAGCATTAACTTCTTTCATCTTGGTCACCACATTTACTTCACCAACTGCTGATGCATAATATTTACTGCCGCTCGTTTCAGTGACCTCTTTTAATGCGCGGGTTGAAGATAGGTTGGATACAGTATTCCCTTTTGAGTTTTTAAGTACATAGTCAGCAACAGCTACTAGGGTATACTCTTCACCAAACATTGAACCGTCTTCACAAACAAAACAAAGTCGATCAACATCCGGGTCTACTGCTATCCCCAGGTCGGCTTTATTCATTAAAACTGCTGCCGAAAGGTCGATAAGATGCTCAGGTAATGGCTCGGGGTTGTGTGCGAAATTTCCATCTGGAATTTCGTTAATAAGTATAAAATTATAAATCCCAAGCTTTTTTAACAAATAAGGAACAAATATTGCACCCGAAGAATTTATACAGTCAACAACAATTTTCAATTTTAAATCCTTTATAATTTCATTCTTCACTAACGAAAGTGCCAATATCTTTCCTGTGTGAAAATCCAAATAGGCATCGCTGAATTTAACTTTGCCAAGTTCATTTACTTGAGCAAAATCAATGGAATCACTTGATGCAATCTCAAGTACTTCCTTTCCATCCTCTTCACTAATAAACTCACCTTTTGCGTTAAGTAATTTTAATGCATTCCATTCTTTCGGATTATGACTAGCAGTTAAAATGATTCCTCCTCCAGCCATTTCATGGGTAACCGCCATTTCAACAGTTGGGGTTGTCGATATACCAATATCTATTACATCTATGCCTATACTTTGAAGTGAACCAATAACCAGGTTTCTCACCATCTCTCCGGATAATCTGGCATCCCTACCTATAACAATTTTCTTGTTGCCTGTCTTATTAATTATCCAGGTACCAAATGCTGTAGAGTATTTCATTATGTCCGCTGGCGTAAAGCCGAAACCTTCGTAACCACCGATTGTACCCCTTATTCCAGAAATTGATTTAATTAAAGTCATTTTATTTCCTTATTTTAATTACTATTTGCCGCAAGTATCATCGGCAAAACAGAACCCATTTCAAGTATTGCTAATCAAATTTATATTGAACAAATGCCTCTATGGCTTCATATTCAGCAAAGCCCAGTGAATTATACAATGAGGCTGTTTCTCTAGTTCTGTGTTCTGCTCTTACCCAAAACTCGCGCGCGTCATCCCCCGGAAAAACCGGAGTGTCCTTTTGAGATTGATGTTTAAAAATTGCCAAACGTTTACGTTCAACCTCTATTGGTGAAAGAGGCACAGCCATCTCTATTTCTGAGATTTCAAATTCATGCCAGGCGCCGCGATACATCCAAAGCCAGCAATCCTTTGTCCAGTCTTCTGTTTTGCGTAATACCTGCATTGCCTTTCTTATTATATCAAAACAAACTTTATGCGTTCCGTGAGGATCGGCAAAATCGCCAGCGGCAAATATTTGATGTGGTTTAATTCTATTCAGCAAATTCATTGTAAACGCAACGTCGTCATCTTGAACTGCATCTTTCATCACTTTGGAGCGGTCATAAAATGGAAGGTCCATAAAATGAATATGGTCATCTTTTAATCCGGCGAAACGTGCACCGGCAATGGCCTCCCCTTTACGTATCAGGCCTTTAATTATTAATAATTCCTTTTCATATCTATCGCAAGATTTTCCGTTTTCAAGATCATTACGTATCTCTTTGTAGATTTCTGCTAGCTGATCAGAATCCTTAGAAATGGCTTTGTTAAAGTCGATTGAGAATTCCAGAAACCGCAAGGCATCGTCGTTCCAGACCGCAGTATTTCCAGATGTTTGATATGCTACATGAACATCATGACCCTGATCTGATAAACGAATAAACGTTCCTCCCATCGAAATCACATCATCATCAGGATGTGGCGAAAAGATCAGGGAACGCTTTTTTTCTGGAAAACGTCTTTCAGGCCTTTGACTATCATCAGCGTTTGGTTTACCACCAGGCCATCCGGTTATCGTTTGTTGAATTTGATTGAAAATATTTATATTGATATTATAAACAGGTCCTTTCTCTGTTGCTAAGGCAGCCATTCCGTTATTGTTGTAATCTTCTTCTGTCAGTTTTAAAATTGGTTTTTGTACTTTTTTGGCCAACCATGTAACTGCTTTTTTTATCAATGTATCAGTCCAGACGCAATCCTTAACTAACCAAGGTGTATTAAAACGAGTAAGCTCAATAGCTGCATCTTTATCGATAATAAATTCTACGTTTTCAGCCAACTGAAGGAAAGTTGCCGGGATGGCCGATGAAAGATCACCTTCAACCGCCTGCCTTACAATGTCAGCCTTTTTTTCTCCCCAGGCTAAGAGAACGATTTCTTTAGCTTTAAAAATGGTTCCAATACCCATTGAAATAGCCTTCGTGGGAACATTTTCTTTACTTCCGAATTCATGGGCTGCATCTTTCCTTGTCAGATCGTCCAAGGACACAAGGCGAGTCCCGGAATTTGGAGCTGAACCTGGTTCATTAAAACCAACGTGCCCAGTTCTGCCTATACCTAAAATTTGTAAATCGAGACCGCCGAGGCGATTGATTTTTTGTTCATACTCTAAACAAAATGATGTTATCGCGTCTATACCTAAAGTTCCGTCGGGTATGTGAATGTTATCTGGGTCTATATCAATTAAGCTGAAAAGATTTTTATACATAAATTCCACATAACTATGAGGAGAATTCTGTTTCATGGGATAATACTCGTCCAGGTTAAATGTTATCACATTTTTGAAACTTAAACCTTCATCCTTATGCAACCTTACAAGTTCGGCATAAAGTGATAAAGGACTTGCTCCGGTTGCTAATCCAAGTACTGCCGGAATTTTATTTTTCTGTTTATCTCTAATTAAAGAAGCGATACGATTTGCGATCGTTACAGCGGCTGAAGATTGACTTTCATAGACCGTAACAGGAATTTTCTCGTAACGTGTTTCTTCTAATAAATTTAATTGAAGCATTTTTATACTATTATTTATTAATTTTAGAATTTCTATTGGTATTTTAATTGTTTTAAAAATCCAATTTGACATACCATAATCTTTGAGTTTGACGAGTTGTATTGGAATTCCGATTATAGAATAACGCTAGTGAATTTCGACGACTTTAGGTTTGGAGTTTGAACCGGACCTATTGAATTCACTTTGAAAACACAATTGCGTGTACATTAACTTACTTACGTGCCCGCACATTTTCTCGGATTATAAGGGCATTTTAAGTTTATTATAATTGTCTAGCATCCATAACCTTGACCTCAAATGGAGCCAAATTTACAGAGAAGTTTTTTCCAGTAAATAGTAGTTTGTTTGCCTTGCTTTTTGCGTCATAAAACTGGTATTCTTCATTAAATCCCTCAGGTAAATCAAAAACTTGTTTTACATTTACAATGAATGTTTCTGCATGAGCTGTTGGGTTTCTTAAAGTAAGCACCCCCTTTTGATCTGTCCAAGCGGCATAGCCATATACTTCACCTTTTGACGGGTCGCCACCTATCCAATGTGTATCAATTAGCACCTCAGCATTTTCTTTGGACCAATTGGAAGCATCACGTAAGCAATCCCAATTACTGGCATTTAGTTTATGTGGGTTTATGTATAATTCTTGCAAACTAGAACCGTTACCGAAAAAAGCCCAAATCTCATCACTTATGTCCTTATCGTCCATATCAAAAGTAGCCGGTGATCCGTTGTCGGTGATGCATATACCATGGTACATAATTGAATTTAAAGGAAACAGCGGAGCGCGCTTTACTACGTTTATGTAAGCTTGTGCATCCCTATAAGTTATCCATTGTTGCCTTTTTGTTCCTTCACCGTCAAGGCCTGTATCATGACCTGCACGCCAGATTGCATCACCATATTTCAACCAGTAAACAGAAGGCCAGGTACCAACAGTTAAGCTTAGATATAAATTTGGTTTTTCGCTCCGTAACTCAGTTATTAGTTTTAAAAGGGCCTCTATATCTTTTTGATAAATAATGCTTGCTCCGCTTGCCCCATTACCTGCGCCTACTCCATCAAACTTAAATATGCTGATGTTGTAGTCTCTGATTAAGGAAGTAGTTACAGACTTGAAACGTTTATAATAATTTGGCCCTGTTAAAGAGAAACCATTTGCATTTGTTTCAAAAGGCGGTGTCTGTTTTTTTCCGTACTCCATGCGCTGCAATTTGGGCTCATGATATCCGCCCCATGGGGATATCCAAACGCCAATGGTAGAATTTGCATCTTTCGCTGCTTTAGCAATATTGGTGAAACCATTAGGAAAACCCGAATTAAATTGCCATAAAGTCTTGTTGTCATCCCAACCATCATCAAACAAGAACGCTTTTAATTTTACATTACGTTTATCGATAAGGCTATCCTTAAATACTTTTATCCTATCTAAACAAACACTATCATTAAGCTTGCGGTCTTCCCATGAAATATCGAACCAGGAATTGTAGTGCAACATCTGGCGATATGGTACCGCTCGTTCTCGCTCAATGTAATACAGGAAACCACGGCGCAATTGATTTACTGGTGTTGTTCCCCAAACTGAGGAAACAATTAGCGGAGAAGATTTATAAACTGCATTTAATCGTGGCAAGAAGATGGATACATCATTTATTTCAGTTAAGATTTGACTCATAGGATGTTCTATAGAAAAGAACATATCATTGTGAATCAACGGAGAACCATCAACTGTCCCCTCTTTTCTTATCCCCTTTGATGAAGGAAGCTGTATTAATGTGATTTTTGATATCTTAACTGAATCGCTAGCATTAAAAGTAAATACCTGGCGAATGTAGTTTCCCTCATTTAATAGGCTTGCTTCCCAGTGAATTTTAAGACCTATTTTATCATCGTCCAGATCAGCAGTTAGTTTTTTACCAGACAGTTTATCTGCGTACTTAATTGCATTCTCGTTACCAGTTATGTCAGAAATAGATATGGAACTTATGATATTAAAATCATCAGAAGTTATGGTTTTATTACCTACCAATAAGGAAAATAAAGGACTTTTGCTTAATGCCAATTGTTCATGAGTTTGTTTATCGCTAAAGCTCACGATATTTAGTTTCTTCCCATAAGTGGAAAAGCTCATGGCCAATACCTTATTTTCGATAATTATGGTATTACTCGTTTTTTTGATTGAGGCAATCCCGGGTTTATTGCCCAGGTAACCAACCTGAGCAATAGAACAATTAAACCCGGCTATTAACCAAATTAATAAAGAAAATATTTTCTTGTACATGCTATTATTTATTAAAAGTATCGTTAATATAAAGATCTCCCTGCGCCAATATCGATGATAACATGCTGTTTAATTTATTTTTAGTTTCAAGCAAATCTTACAAATCATTACAAAGAAGACCCCGAAATAAAACCGGGGTCTTGCTATGTTTATTAGGGGTTTTGAGTAAGATTTGGATTTAGAGCTAACTCTGTCTGCGGAATATAATTTATAACCCTTGCGGCAGTAGGCAAAACGGTTTGCATAACATTAGTAGTTGGCGTGTTGTCCAACGATTGTGTTCCAGGGTAATTCCTTACCATTGGCAGGTTGTTTCTATACAAATCATACATACGTTGGCCTTCAAATGCTAATTCTAATCTGCGCTCCTCAAGCACAGCACTAAGTACACTTGTTGCTCCCAAACCTGCCTGGGTAAGTGTAGGAATAGTAGCGCGTGTACGAATGATATTGATATCGTCTATAGCTGCCTGGCTGTTACCCAGTTTTGCATTAGCCTCTGCTCTATTCAAATACATTTCAGCTAGTCGTATATAAACAGGCGAGCTCAATGTAACGACTCCTTGCTGAAAGCTATACTTGGTTATATAATACATGGGTGTAGCCGGTGTAAGCGCTTTATTGTACTGCAATACGCCGCTAATGGTATATGGGGCAATAAAATTAAGTCGAAGGTCAGTCGGGTTTTGACTTAAATCCTGATAATATGTCAGGGAAGCATATATCTCAGCATAACCTGTATTTCCCTGGCCACCAGGTGTTGTGATAGCGCCTTTGCCATCAGGTCCAAGACCGCTATAGTACAAAGAGCCAATAGAGGCAATACCCTGATCCTGTGTCGTTGTGTATTTTACACAAAAAATAGTTTCAGTATTATTTTCAGGCACACCGCTAAAATAGTTTGAATATGCACTACCCTGCAATAATGTATAACGGCCAGAATTAATTACAAGATTTGCGTAAGTAATTGCATCGGTATTATCGTTCATATACAAATAAACACGTGACAATAAAGCTTCGGCAACCTCTTTAGAAGCATAAATATTGGTTTTAGCAGTTGTCATAAGACTTGCGGCTTTCACCAGATCAGCGATTATCGAAGTGTATACTTGTGCTACAGTGCTTCTTGCTGGAGTTATATTTGTTGTTGTTTCACTTATGAGAGGAATACCGGGATTACTACCATTTCCTTGGGTAAATGGACGACCAAACATTCGGACCAAATTAAATTCGACCATCGCCCGCAAATAGAGATTTTCACCTTTTAATTGTAGGAGAGTTGAGTTTGAATTATCAGGTATCACTGCAATGATTTTATTTGCTGCAGCAATTATGTGATAACCCTGAACCCAGAAATTTGTAGCATGTGTGCCTGTTGGAATTTGTGTGACATACCTATAACAAGCGGAGAGATTATTAGAGGACGGCTGGCTTTGTGCAACATCATCACTTGGATATTCCATTAAAAAGTGACCACTTTTTGTGTAATTATTATTAACCAGCTCAGCATAATTTCCTAATGTAGCGGTTGCTAGACTTGCAGGGCTGGATAATGCTTCGCTATCACTTATCGAAGTTGATGGCAATTCTTTTTTACATGCCCCGGCAAGAATGACTAAACTTCCGAATGCAATTAATAATTTTATATAGTTTATATTTTTCATTGTGCTTAAATTAAAATCCAACATTTATACCTAACAAAATTGTTCTGCTGATTGGATAGGTGAAAATTGATGTACCTTGGTTGCTGCCATAAGTACCTTGAGTTATCCCGCTAGAATTTAAAGAAACATCGGGGTCAACTCCTGAAAATTTCGTGAACGTTAGTAAGTTGTCCCCGCTTAAAAATATTCTGGCACTTCTTATTTTCAAACTACTAATCCAAGATTGAGGTAGCTGATATCCTAAAGTTGCATTACGAAGTCGAAGGTAGCTTCCATTTTCCAAATATCTGGATGACAGAGCATTTGAATTATTATTTCCGCCCAAAACAGCTTTAGGCTCAGTGGCAATATCGCCTGGTTTTTCCCATCGTGTCCATCCACTGGCTGGCACCATTGCATTATAACTATTATATAAGCCGTCATTGTCAAAATAAAAACGGCTATCATTATATACCTCATTTCCATAGACGAAGTTGAAAAATGTGCTTAATGAAAAGCCCTTATAGGAAAACGTATTTGTTATACCCCCAGTAAATTTCGGAGAAGCAGAGTTTCCGGTAAATTGTCTGGTTGCCGCAGCATAGCTGCTAGTTACCGTCTCTGTGCTTTTACCATTTAACGTTGATAACACTTCCCATTGAGGAGCACCATTTGCAGGATTAACCCCGGCCCATATAGGCATGTACCAATCATTTATATCGTGTCCCAAAGCAACGGGCAAATCTCCACCAGGATTAACCATTGTTGATCCTTGGTTAAGAGATAGTACATCACTGCGATTAAATGCGATATTAAAATTAGTTTCCCATTTAAAAGCACCAATTAAGTTTCGAGAAGTTACATTAATTTCAAGCCCTCTGTTTCGAACAGACCCAACATTCTCATACTCGAAAGAATAACCTGAAGTTGCAGGTAGTGGAACGTTAAACAACAAAGCGCTTGATGTTTTCTGATAAACATCAAAATTAACATCGATCCTTTTAAATAATCCAAAGTCAAGCCCGATGTCAGCTGTTTTGATTTTCTCCCATGTCAAATTCGGGTTAGCTTTTTGCGAGGGATACGCACCCGCTAGACCTCCATAATTTGCTGACTGATTAATTGTATATAATCCCAAAGCAGCGTAATTTCCAATTTCTGCATTACCTGTTGTACCATAACTTGCACGCAATTTCAGGAAACTAATGGGCTTAATATCTTGCATGAAATTTTCTTTAGTGAGAATCCATGAAGCACCTGCCTGAAAAAAGTTTCCACTCGGATTACTACTTCCAAAACGCGAGGAATACTCATGTACAAAAGAGCCGACTGCAAAATATTTACCGGCATAATTATAATCAGCTTGCCCTAGGTATTTACCAAAATTATACCCATCTGTTTCACCACTTGGATTACTGATAACACCCGTCGCGGTTGACATTACCGGGCTACCTGGCGGCAAACCCTTTCCATTTAAGAGAGAATTATTGAAATTGTATGTTTGGATTTCTCCTACTGCTAATACAGAAAGATTATTTTCTCCAAAACTATTATCATAATGCAGTCTGTTTGATGTTAATAATGTATTACTATAGTCATTTTGAATATATAAAGCACCTGAGGTAGCTGCACCATTTTTTGTACGGGCATCATAATATTGCGTATATGTATCATTTAACAAAGTCGCCCTATTATATGTTCCAAAGGTAAGGTGATTGACTATAGAGTACTCAAGATTGACATCACCATCAGTCGTTAGTGATCTGCTATTGGAGAAATCATATTGTAGTCCCTGTAGAGGATTTTCCTTATCACGACCCTGCCAGCCTGGATAAGTACGACCATCAGTCGGTGTACCATTGGCATTAAAAGCTGGATCATACGGAAGATTTAAATAAGCGTCCCGCAGTAAAGTATCAGTAGGATAGGTACTTTGATTATCAATTGTATTTAATAATACGCTAAGCTTTAGCTTATCACTTAATTTGGTTGTTATATTGGCACGTATATTATAATTTCTATAATTATTGTCAATTAAAGTGCCTTGCTGATCATAATAATTGGCTGAAATATAATATTGTGTTTTATCAGTTCCGCCTGAAACAGATATTGTCTGATTTTGTGTAACACCTCGTCTAAATGCGACATCAAACCAATTAGTATTATTATTTAAAACGGATGGGCTAACTGTCTCAAACGTTTTTTGGTAATTATAAAGTTGTTGTGAATCCATTAAATGGAAATTCCCAGTTGTTTTTGTCGATAATCCAACCACAGAGCTTACATCTATTCTTGTCTGACCAGGTTTTCCCTGTTTTGTTGTAATGATAATTACACCATTAGCAGCTCTTGAGCCATATAGGCCAGTTGCAGCTGCGTCCTTTAAAAGCGTCACCGATTCAATATCAGAAGCGTTGTAGGTGCCACCTATATTTCCATCAACAACTATTAATGGACTGGTGCTAGCACTAATACTACTTGATCCACGAATAAGTATACCAGCGGGCTTGGTTGGGTCGCCTGAAGCAGAAGAAACAACCACCCCTGAGGCTTTACCTTGTAGCAAACTCGCTACATCATTAGATGTCACATCCCTTAGCTTATCACCGCTGACAACAGATACTGAGCTGGACAATTGCGACGCCTTCTTAGAGCTATAACCTACAACCACAACGTCATTTAGATTTTTTGTATTAGATTTCAATGCAACATCTATTATGCGCCTGTTACCTACTACTCTGTCAACTGAAATATAACCAACATAACTAAATTGTAGTGTATCTGTATTTGCTACGTTGATGGTAAATTTTCCGTTAATGTTAGTTCCTACCCCATTAGGCGAATGTTTAATTCGTACAGTAGCGCCTGTTATAGGCTGATTAGTTTCGTCGACCACGGTTCCGTTTACCGGATGCTTATCGGAACCACCCTGGGCTCTGACCGTAATGGACGTCAGCGTTAGGAAACACATGCAAACAGTAGTTAATAGTAATGTAAGAGGCTTACCTGTTTTGTGCTCTGCTGAAAAGGTTTTTAGCCTTGTTTTTTGTCGTGAGTAATCTTTAATCATACATTGGAATTGTTAGTGTAATTTAATAATTAGTTAGTTGTAGTTCAGTTTAAATAAGGTATAATGAGAATACCCGATAGTCTGCAAATACATTGCAATGGATATTCATAAAGTTTTTAAATTTAAACCTGCAAGACTTCTTGTTCCACGGATCTTATACTGTGCAAACCTTTATTCACGATACAAAATACTGTGGACCTAAAATTCGTTGGTAGGTTATTCCTTTCTAATTAGCTGAATCAAAACTATTGCAAAAGAAATTCAATAAGCATTTTTAAATCATTCAGAAATGATATAGTAATTTTCCATGTAGTTTCGGAAATTATTTAAATTTCCGAAATTGTTACGGAATTATCAACTTATTGAATATCAATGTTATAATTCACAATCTGAGAAAATAAAAAATAGATTAGTTAATGACTTAATGATAACTAAAAGCGTTGCTGACTATTTTAGTTGCCATATTTCCACCCAATATCATTAAAGGAGTATTGATTCGATTTCCTTTTTGCTTAGCACTTCTAGTACTGCTTGTTGAATCTCATCGATAATTTTCCAATTCTTTGAAACATAAATATCAGTAACAGAATTGCTTTGGTCTTTGTGATTTAACATAAGGCCAACATCGTCCAAACTAAATCTGCAAATATTTCGTGCCCAATCTCCCATAGCATGACGAGCATCATAAAATTCGAGATCAGGTATTTTTAATTCCTTACCTATTTTACGCATCCCCTTACTTAAAGCCTGGTCAAGTGTAACATGTGTAGAATATCTTAGCTGAATAGTTCCAGCATATTTCAAATACAGTGGTATTGCAGTGTCAGGTATGTTAATACTTATAAAAGCCCTGTCTTTTCTTCTCGACTTTGTTTTTGACCGGTTATAATCTACCCTTTCTTTCAAGGAATTATCTATCGGTAATTTATGTAGATCGGCTGCATTCATGCCGCATAAGTAAAAACTAAGCATAAAAAGTTCTGCCGCTAATTCCATCCTGCTATTGGCTGGAGCTTTGAAATCACGGATTGATCTTACCTGTTCAGGGGTTAGCTTGGGTTTATGGTTTTCTGTAACATCAACCAGTTTGTATTTCTTGAAAGGGTAATGCTTAACGATAACTATATCAAGGTCTTCGTCATTGTAGTGATTTTTTATTTCGTTAAATAAAATTCTCAGGTCGCGCATGTGGTTATGCAGGCCGGTATCACTAAGTCCTTTAACTGTTCTTTTGTATTCATTTTTAAATTGGTCAGGGCGGGTTATCGTCCTTTCAGAACGCAAATAGGTTTCATATTCCGTCAGCATCTTGGCCCTTATCTCTGTTACTGCTACAAGTTCGGACCTAAAATAATCAACCAGACTATTAACTACGGTTGTCATATTTGCCGCACTGGCATCCCTTTTTGCTTTCCTCAGTTCTTCAATTCGCTCCCTTCCAAATTCGATAATATTAATTTCGTCCGCGGTAACAACTCCTTTGTTGGTAAGATAATCTACTAAACGTGCTACATCAAATAATTCCAGTTTAACACCCAGTTCACTAATTTTTGTTCTGTAATCATCCAACACCGGATTGATGCTTTTTAAAACAATTGGATCTTTGATAGTAAAATCCTTACGGATTTGCTTTTCCCCAATAAAATGCTGGGTCTTTAAATTAATGGTTTTCCCTTTGTGGTTGATCCTAATTTTGACATTCCATGTTCCATCTTTCTTTTTTTCAAGCGGAATAATAACTTCTCTGACAGTAGCCATTTTTTAAAAATTTAGCGACCGAAAATTTTTACACAATTATTTCACAATAATTTCCGGTCAATTCAACAATAAAACCTGTTAAATCGCTAAATCACTCGATTGAGCATATATGGAAGAGTAGGGCAAAAATATGCCTAAAACACAAAAAAAGCCTATTTTCTTGCGAAAATAGGCTTTTGACTTCTGTGGTACCACCTGGATTCGAACCAGGGACACAAGGATTTTCAGTCCTTTGCTCTACCGACTGAGCTATGATACCTCCTTTTGAGGAGTGCAAATGTAGCTTGTTTTTTTATTTATTGAAACTTTTTTTGAAAAAAGCTTTTAATTAAGTGATTGCGAGGTAAATAATTTAATTTTATCTTCAATCGCCAATTGGCTATTTGCCAAATCAACCAATTAACTATATTTGATAATTACTATGCACGCATAATGATTGCACAAATCCTATTTATCCTAATTTTAGCGGCCGCCATCTACCTGTTCAGCAAAAACGCTGGCAAAATAAGGCGCAATATCCTCTTAGGCAAAGATACCGACCGCTCCGATCAACCCGCTAAACGCTGGAAAGTGATGGCAAAAGTCGCCCTCGGTCAAAGCAAAATGGTTAAACGCCCGGTTGCTGCCGTCATGCACTTTTTTATCTACGTGGGCTTTGTTATCATCAACCTGGAGGTAATGGAGATCATGATTGATGGCATCTTCGGCTCGCACCGCATTTTTTCACGTCCGCTGGGCAGTCTGTATGGTTTACTCATCGGCAGTTTTGAAATATTGGCGGTATTGGTGCTGGTGGCTTGCGTGGTGTTCCTCATCCGCAGAAACATCATCCATTTAAAACGCTTCAGTGGCGTGGAAATGACCGAATGGCCCAAATCTGATGCCAATTATATTCTTTGTATCGAGATCCTCCTGATGTCGGCATTTCTTACTATGAACGCGGCCGACTATAAGCTCCAGGCCCTCCATTTCGGCGAATATATTAAAGCGGGCAGTTTTCCGGTAAGCAGTTTAATAGCGCCGCTGCTGTCAAACAACCCACATACGTTAGTTATTACCGAACGCATATGCTGGTGGTTCCACATTACGGGCATCCTGGCATTTTTAAATTACCTGCCATATTCAAAACATTTTCATATCCTGCTGGCATTCCCCAATACCTATTTTTCAAATCTGAACCCAAAGGGGCAGTTCACTAATATGGCATCTGTTACTAATGAGGTAAAGGCTATGCTCGACCCGTCCTTTGTTCCCGAACCGGCTCCCGAGGGTAGTCGCTTTGGCGCCAAGGATGTAACCGACCTCACCTGGAAAAACCTGATGGAGGCCTATACCTGCACCGAGTGCGGGCGCTGCACATCGGTTTGCCCGGCAAATATTACGGGCAAGCTGCTATCGCCTCGCAAGATCATGATGGATACCCGTGACCGCATAACCGAGGTGGGCAAAAACATCGATCTGCATGGTAAAGATTACCACGACGATAAATCATTATTAGATAACTATATCACCCGAGAAGAACTTTGGGCCTGCACCAGCTGCAATGCCTGTACCGAAGCCTGCCCGGTAAACATCAATCCGCTGGAGATCATCATCGAGATGCGCCGCTACGCCGTAATGGAAGAAGCCCAGTCACCTGCCAGCCTCAACAATATGTTCGGCAATATGGAAAATAACGGCGCACCGTGGAAATACTCACCATCGGATAGGGCTAATTGGATAGAGGGGAAATAATGTGCAAATATGCAGATGCTAAGAAATTATACAATGGAAAATACAACTCCTGAAATAAACGGACAAGCTGATATCGAGACCAAATCCGAAATCGAAACTAAGTTCGAAATCGAAAATCCGAAACCCGAAATCCTAACTATGGCCGATATGGCTGCACAAGGCAAAGAGCCCGAAATACTTTTTTGGGTGGGATGCGCAGGCAGCTTTGATGAGCGTGCACAAAAAATAACCCGTGATATCTGTAAGATACTCAACCACGTGGGCATCAGCTTCGCGGTATTAGGTACCGAAGAAAGCTGCACCGGTGATCCCGCCAAACGTGCGGGTAACGAGTTTTTGTTCCAGATGCAGGCCATGACCAATATACAGGTACTAAACGGCTATAACATAAAAAAGATAGTCACCGGCTGCCCGCATTGCTTCAACACCATAAAAAACGAATACCCGGGCCTGGGCGGTAGTTATGAAGTGATTCATCACACGCAGCTTATCCAACAACTGATTGATGACGGTAAACTAAAAGCCGAAGGCGGCGAAAGCTTCAAAGGTAAAAAGATCACCTATCACGATCCCTGCTATTTAGGCCGGGGTAATAACGTTTATGAAGCGCCACGCCGTGCCTTGGAAATATTGGACACCGAACTGGTAGAAATGAAGCGCTGCAAATCAAACGGCTTATGTTGCGGCGCAGGCGGCGCGCAAATGTTCAAGGAGGCGGAACCCGGCAAAAAAGAGATCAATGATGAACGTATAGACGAGGCCATCATCACTAACGCAACCATAGTAGCCGCAGCCTGCCCCTTCTGCATGACCATGCTCACCGATGGCGTAAAACACCGCGATAAAGAGGAAGAAATTAAAGTGCTGGATATAGCGGAGATAACGGTAAGAGCGAATGGGTTATAAAATAAATACTTTCGTTCGCTCAAACTTGTCATTGCGAGGAGGAACGACGAGGTTGCCACGCTATCGCTCGCAATGACATTAATTTTTAATAGTAAAATTACAATCTTATAACTCCTTCGCCTTAAAATAATTCAACGCTGTCATCAAACTATCCAACTGGTCGGGCTCAATATTTTTAACCGGCAGGTTCAATTGCGTAGCCATCGAGTCGATATCCCCTTTCGGGTCGTCATAAGTTTGTACAATAATATCGTCGGCTTTGGTTTTTAATTGCAGTGTACCACCTGCAGTAGTGCCCAGGTAATTCATATCGGTAAAGCGGCGCAGTTGAAAAGAGTAGTATTCCTGTTTACCGTTCTGGTACGTTTTTTTCAGGCGGATAAAAGCATCATCGGTTAATACCAGTTCCCATTTTTTAAGTTTGGCTTCGCCGGAAGGGTCGTAGGAGGTGCTGAAGTATTTATTGCTCCAGGTAAGCATTTGTTGCTCGTCCATGCCGGTTTTAAAGCTCAAATGCAGTAAAGCCAGCAGCACGATGGTTATTAAAAGACTGCTTTTTTTCAATTTTTAAATAACTGATCTTAACATGACACCATGCCTCTTTACAAAGTTAATAAAATCATAAATTTGTGCATGATATTTTCAGAAAATTCAAGAGTGTGGATTTACCAGGCGGATAAGCAATTGTCTGACACGGAAACTACAGCCTTACAACAACAACTGAACAGCTTTACAACCGGCTGGACGGCTCATAACAGCCAGCTAAAAGCCAAAGCCGAAATACGCTATAACCGTTTCATCATTTTAATAGTTGACGAAAGCCAGGCAGGCGCCAGCGGCTGCTCTATTGATAAATCAGTAAACTACATGAAACAAATTGAGCAGCAGTTCGGCATTAATTTGTTCGACAGGTTTAACCTTGCCTACCGCAGCGGCAACGAAGTTATATCCGTACCACGCCATACATTTGAAGCACTGCTGGCAAACAAAACCATCAATACCAATACCATCGTTTTCAACAACATGGTACAAAACCTCGCCGACCTGAAAACCAAGTGGGAAGTACCGTTTAAGGATAGCTGGCATATCCAGTTGTTTGGTTCATTGGTTACGCAATAAAACGGCATATACGCCAAAAACGTTCTTAAAACATCTTTCCCCCAACCCTCTTTTTGCACAGCAAAGAGAGGGTCGACAAACGAAGAGAAGTCGGAGTGAGTCAACGGAGCGCGAAACGGCAACTCACCCGGTCTTCGTTCAGCCACTCGACCACCCTCTCTACGGCAAGCCGCAAAGAGGGCTAATAAAATAGAAAAGTTTTAAAAGACTTTTAATTATTCAACCAATGGATTACGCCCAAACCCTGCATTACCTGTACACTCAGTTGCCCATGTTCACCCGCATAGGCTCATCGGCTTATAAAGAAGATCTAACCAATACCATTGAACTTTGCGCCCGCTTAAATAACCCGCAGCATGAATTTAAAAGCGTCCACATAGGCGGGACAAACGGCAAAGGCTCAACATCGCACATGCTGGCGGCTATACTGCAAACGGCAGGTTATAAAACAGGCTTGTACACTTCGCCCCACCTGCGCGATTTCCGCGAACGCGTACGCATCAACGGCGAAATGATCAGCGAACAGCAGGTGATTGATTTTGTTGCAGATCATCAATCGGATTTTGAAGAGATCCAACCCTCATTTTTCGAGATGACAGTAGGCCTGGCCTTTGATATTTTCGCGAAGGAAAAAGTAGATATTGCCATCGTAGAAGTTGGTTTAGGCGGCAGGTTAGATTCTACTAATATCATCACCCCGCTCCTGTCCGTCATCACCAATATAGGTTGGGACCACATGAATATCCTGGGTGATACCCTGCAACTCATCGCTGGCGAAAAGGCAGGCATCATTAAACATGGTATCCCCGTCATCATCGGCGAACACCAGCCTGATATCGCCAACATCTTCCTCCGCAAAGCGGCCCAGGAAGAAGCGGATATTATTTTTGCATCGGATGAATGGAGTGTGGAGTTAAAAGCTGAAAGTGAAAAGTCGAAAGCAAAAAATATGGAATTATTGGATCTAACCATTCACAAAAAAAACTTTCAACCTTCAACTTTCAACCTTCAACTCGACTTAACAGGTACCTATCAGCTTAAAAACATAAAAACTGTCCTCTCAGCAGTGGAAGAACTGCGCTTACAAGGTTTTGTGATCACGGATGAGCATGTACAAACCGCCTTACGCCAGGTAAAAACATTAACCGGCTTACATGGCCGCTGGGAGGTTTTAAGCCGTAACCCTTTAACCATTTGCGATACCGGTCACAATCCCGAAGGCATACAGGAAGTATTAAAGAATATCAGCTCGGTAAATTATGATCACCTGCATTTTGTCATCGGCATGGTAAATGATAAGGACATCAGCAAAGTACTAAGCATGCTGCCGACCGATGCCACCTACTACTTCTGCAAACCAGATATCCCCCGGGGATTGGAAGCGGAAAGCCTAAGGCAGAAAGCCGAAAGCGCAGGGTTGCATGGCGATACGTACCCTTCGGTTAAAGCGGCTTTTCAATCAGCGCAAAAAAACGCTCAGGCAAATGATTTGGTTTTTGTAGGCGGCAGCACTTTTGTGGTGGCAGAGGTTGTTTGATTATAACAATTATAATATGTGACCGTCATCCCGAACTTGTTTCGGGATCTCACAAAACGAGCAACCAAGCAAGTTTTATACCTGAAGCGTGAGGTGCTGAAACAAGTTCAGCATGACTTAATTATTTATAAAATTTCATTATTATCATCTATCCCACAAACCCTCGCTTTCCTCCACTTATTCGCCAGTATAATCCCTCTAATCTCCAGTACAAAACCTACACCAATCACCACGCCCCGCAAAAAGTCGGGTATATGCACCCAATCGTTAATTAAGGGTGGTGTAGTTGTCATTAACAATCCAACAGCAATCATTACACTAATACGCCGTGGCAATTTCTCAGATCTCATACTCTTCTAATTAAGTTGTTTTGATATATTTTCCAGTTTCTTCAATGTTTCTTCCAGCTTAAGGCTTTGTTTTTTAAACGACCTGGGCCTTATCACCAGCCATAATACCAATGTCCATATTATGGCAATGGAATAAGTGATTATAAATACCACCATGCTTATGCTCGCCATCTCATACAAGTACAACAGCAAACCAATCGAACTTATTCCCATGCCTAAAACCTGTGTTTTTTTGTAATAGTATACCTGGTTGCGCCTGGTCTGCTCCAAAAACTCTATAAATTCCTTATTACTGCAATCCTTCAAATCAATAAATCTTTTAATTGACCGCGTATTTGTAAACACCAGTACACCGCAGGCAATAATGATCAGCACCTCGCCTATACGGGTAGTAATCATGGTTGATTTATACACGAACATAGTTGCCACCATCATAGCAGCGCAAACCAGTGCCGTAAAAATTACAATCAGTTTGTTTCGCAGCCGCTGGTTACGGAATTTCTTAACTATCCGCAGCATCTCATCTGAACTCGGCAGACCATCCGTTTTCGCGGTCAGCCACAATGCTCTTATATCATTCAAATTGTCCATGCGCTTTAAATTTAGTGGCCAATTTTTCCTTAACCCTGTGAATTTTCACCCGTGTATTTACGGCACTCAACCCAACAATAGCAGCTATCTCCGCCTGCGGCAGGTCCTCCAGCACCAGCGAAATAATTATTCGGTCCGTTTCTTCCAATTCAGCAATACAGTTGTATAAAAAGGTAAGCTTCTCTTCCTGCGTTTCCTCATGTGGCTGATCGGGCAAATGAAACGGCAGTTCTGTGGTCATCACCCGCTTTGATCTCTCCAATGCCCGTAAACAATTATTGGTAGCAATGCGAAAGATCCATGTACTTATTTTTGATTCATTCCTGAATGTCGACAGGTTCTTCCATACCGAAATAAAGGTTTCCTGTACCAGGTCCTTAGCCTGTTCCCTGTCATTAATATAGCCCATACACACCCTAAATATCTGGGGCGAGTACTGCGCGTATATTTCTTCAAAATCAGCCATTATCCTGTCAGGATTTTTTGTTCTTTATATTTTAATGCCGGGTTAGATACGGCACCTTTTTAAATGTTACAGCAAAAATATTTTTCGCCATCAGCTGCAAATTTTCTGCTTTAAGGTAATTTAAAAATTCTATTTTTACCCCTGTAGACACGCAACACTTTGCGTATCCCTGCACAATATACCAAACCATTTATTTATGACATACGTAGCTTCTCCCGACAGATATAAAAATATGCAATACCGCCGCTGCGGTAAAAGCGGCATCGTGCTCCCGGCAGTATCGCTGGGCCTGTGGCACAATTTTGGCCATGTTGATGTAACTGAAAATTACCGTAAGATTTTACACCTGGCGTTTGATAGCGGTATCACCCATTTCGATCTGGCTAACAACTACGGCCCGCCTCCGGGCTCTGCCGAAGAAAATTTTGGGCGCATATTAAAAGAAGATTTTAGCAGCTACCGCGATGAGATGATCATCAGCAGCAAAGCCGGCTACACCATGTGGGATGGCCCTTACGGCGATTGGGGTTCAAAAAAATACCTGGTAGCCAGCCTCGACCAAAGCCTTAAACGCATGGGCCTGGATTATGTAGATATCTTCTACCATCACCGTCCCGATCCGGAAACACCGTTGGAAGAAACCATGGCTGCGCTTGATCTTATCGTTCGCCAGGGCAAGGCATTGTACGTGGGTATATCAAACTACCCTGCCGACCGTGCTAAGGATGCTATTGAAATATTAAGGAAATTAGGTACACCATGCCTTATCCACCAGCCTAAATACTCCATGTTTGAGCGTTGGGTTGAAGGTGGCCTGATGGATGTTCTGGGTGCTGAAGGTGTAGGCTGTATCCCATTTTCGCCATTGGCACAGGGCATGCTCACCAATAAATACCTGCATGGTATCCCTGAAGATTCACGCGCGGCAAAATCAACCGGTTTCCTGCAAACCAGTCAGATCACCGAAAAACGTCTGGACGAGATCAAAAAGCTAAACGACCTGGCCGTAAAACGCGGACAAACACTGGCACAAATGGCCCTGTCATGGATATTGAAGGACCCTCGGGTAACATCAGTATTAATAGGAGCCAGCAAACCCGAGCAATTAGCCGATTCTATGAAATGTTTGGATAACACATATTTCTCAAGTGAGGAGTTGGCACATATTGAGGATATATTGAAGTAACCATAATAACCCACCTTGTCATTTCGACCGAAGGGAGAAACTATCTCTTGAGCAGGTAGTGCCTGGCTAGTGTGAGCGAAAAATCTTCTGCATCAGGTATGAACGCGTTGCAGATCGAAGAAGATTTCTCCCTCTGGTCGAAATGACAATTTGTTTTGAAACTAACCATGAGCACAATCAACTGGGGTATAATAGGCTGCGGCGATGTAACCGAAGTAAAAAGCGGGCCGGCATTTAACAAAGTTGCAGGCAGCAAACTATCAGCCGTGATGCGCCGCGATGCCACCAAGGCCACCGACTACGCCCAAAGACACAACGTTGGCAAATGGTACAGCGATGCTGATGAACTGCTGAATGATCCGGAGCTAAATGCTATCTACATAGCCACGCCACCGGCATCTCACCTGCCTTACGCGCTTGATGCCCTTAAAAAGGGTTTTAATGTTTATGTAGAAAAACCTGTAACCCGCAATGCTGCCGAAGCCCAACAAATGGCCGATGCAGTTAAGCAAAGCGGCTTAAAATTAACCGTGGCCCATTACCGCCGCGCAGTGCCTATGTTTTTGCATGTTAAAAACCTATTGGATAGTCAGGCTATTGGCGATGTTCGCACCGTGCAGATCCGCATGTGGCAGGCTCGCAAGCCAGCACTTGTTGCCAAAGTGGAAAGTAACTGGCGTGTACAACCTGAGCTCTCAGGCGGTGGTTACTTTCATGACCTTGCCCCCCATCAGCTCGACCTCATGCTCTACTATTTTGGCGAACCGGAGTTTTACAGCGGCTTCTCAATCAACCAATCAGAAAACACCCCGGCTGATGACCATGTTACCGGGCATATCCTGTTCAAAAACAAAGTAGTGGTAAACGGCTCCTGGTGCTTCAACGTAGCCGAGAGCGAAACCACCGATACCTGCGAGATTATCGGCACAAAAGGTAAGATCACCTTCCCTTTCTTCGGTAAATATGTAACCTTGGAAACTGAGTTTGGTGAAGAAACCATCGAGTTTACCCATCCCCAGCACATTCAGCAACCGATGATCGAAAAGATCGTAGCCTATTTCAAAGGCGAAGGCCCAAACCCCTGCAGCATTGAGGAGGCTATAGTTTTAATGAAGATAATGGATAGTTTTACGGGGAAGTAAAAAGAAAACAAAAGCCAATAGTTTCAAATGCGTCATTGCGAGGTACGAAGCAATGACGCGTGGAGAAACTTTTGGCTATAAGCAATATCCTCTTTAAAAATTAACACCTCTTCTGTAACATCCCCGCCTAAAAATCATCAAACAATAAAATTAAAACTTTAAAACATGCGCTACTTCCTTTGCTTCATATGCCCACCAGCCGCGGTTTTAACAACCGGCCGTATCGGGTCATTTATACTCAGCATAATACTCACCATTTTTTTCTGGATCCCCGGGATAATATACGCTATATTGGTAACTAATGATTTTTACTCAGCCCGCAGAAACCGGAGAGTTGTAAGAGCCATCAGGGCAAACAGGTATTAAGCATAGCATATTGATAACCAATAAATTACATCATCCTATTCTTATTAAATCCGCCTGCAATTTATAGTGGCTCCACTCTTAAATCTTTAGCATTATTAATTAATATATCAACTATTGATTAATACAAATGGGGATTATTATCCCCAAAACGGGGAAAGTTCACTTTACCCTTTCGACTGTTTTTCCCAATTTATTAACGGGAAAGAAAATGAACTTGCCGAATAATTACACAATCAAATTATTCAAGAACATTTCACCTTATTTGCCTAAAAATCATTGCGGTTGCATCATTTTTGCCCCCTACGGGTAAGCAAACCCTAAGATTTTGAAAACACAATTACTTAAAATCACATTCGTAGCTCTTGCAACTTTACTATCAGTAAATATTTGTAAAGCACAACAGTATATAAACAGCAGCACTACTACCGGCAGCACTACTATTGGCTATACCTGCTACAATTATTTTGACAACAATACCGCGGCAAACATATCACCCACGCCGGTCGGCTCTACAACCAACTCTATCATTCTACCGTCGGCAGCGGCTAATAATCTGTCTGTTGTTGGTACAAGCGGCAGCTGTTTGGAGTCAAACAAAGTAAGCACCCCTATTGATGCAACAGTAAATTATATACCTAACGCAGCCGATAAAACCACTTATGCTGCTAATTTAAACACACAGGATTGGGAATGGTCATTATTATACAAGGCAACCACACTGCCATCGCAAACAGCACCAGGCTCAGGCGCAGCGGGTATTGCGGGTCTTATATACACCCCGCTTGTAGGCACTTCAAACAACTGGCGCTATTGGTTACATGCTACTACAGCAACGGTAACCACTGCCACACAAGGCTTTGTGTTAATGCAAACATCTGATGGTTATCTGCACGTTTATGTTGCCGATGGTAACACCTATGATAAACCAATTGAACTTTTGGTAAGTAAAGCTGCCTTAGCAGTAAATACCACCTATTGTATAAAAATACAAAGGCTTATTAATGGTACATGGAACATGTACCTTGATCCTTATACCACAACAGTTACACAAGCCCAAACATTGCAGCAAACCAGGGTTTCCAGCGATGGTTATGGCATTTCTCTTGCTTATAAAAACTCTATATTACAGGCATCACAATCGTCTGCTACAGCAGGTACCTATAAATTTGATGAAACGCATATGTACACCCGGTACCTGTACTTTGCCCCTATGACAACTGCCGCACAGGGTGTAACACAATCGCCCCTTTATGCCGGCGAAACACCTGTTATATTATACGGTATCCAGGTCTTTACCCGTGGTAATTATGATTTTACCCAGATCTATATCAATGAAACCGACAATAGCTATTTCAGAAGTAATTTTGTAAACAACGGCGACCCCGTTAATTTATATGAAACCCAGAATCCTGTCCTAAGTTTAACAGGAGCAACGCTTATTAGTAATAATCTTCAATTAAATAACGGTAGTGGGGCCCAGGCACAAATTACGGCATATACCAGCCCTTTTGTAAGTATGGGTAATGTTGATGGCTCTCTCTCTAACCCGGGAAATTATTTCATTGAAACCTCAATGGCTTCAACCATAAATGTGCCTGCCCCGGCAACTATGTCGTTTGGTACGGTAAGTTCAGTTGTTGATGGTACAACAGGCAGCCCAATTTCAACCGGCCAATTTTCTAATGGAACTCCACCAGCCGGTACCGGTACAATAGGCACAGGTACTGTTTATGATTGGATAGGCGGCACAGCCGGCAATGCGTATACAACAGCTGCAAACTGGCACCAGGGTGTTGCACCAAGCGCAACTGATATTGTAAACTTTGGGGTAAATTATAGTTTCACTACCGCAAACAGTCCTAATTTCGGTGCAAATACAACAGTAGGGCAAATATATGTAGGTAAAAATGGCGGTAACCAGGTGTCATTCAATATGTATAGCACTGGTGGTAGCGGTGCCGCCTATAGCTACACTACTACAAATGGCATTTCACTGGCCGCGGGCGCAAATTTATCGTTAGGTGGGTATAGCTCAGGCAAATTGGCCACCTTTATTACAAAGGGCACATCTACTGCAGCCTCCACTTCAATCATAATACCAACAAACACTACTTTTACGCAATCAGGCACATTTACATTGCAATCTGATGCAAGCGGAACTGCTAACATTGGCATATTAACCAATTCAACTATTAGCGGTACATTTAATGTGCAGCGTTATGTAACAGGCGGAACAGCTGCTTACCGTACCTGGAGATTAATGTCATCCCCCATTAATAACGGATCATCAGCCTTTAATTTTGCAAACCTTCAGCAAACGCTGATCGTAACGGGTTTAGGAGGCGCGTCAAGCGGCTTCGATCCGCCTTCTTCATGGAATGCCACTTCATATACCGCCAATGGTGTTACAGTGCTGTTTTATAATGAGCCTGCTGCCCAAAGCGCAAAAAATGATTTTTTATCATTAACAACAAACCCTTCAACAACTACCAAACCAATAGGCACCGGTTTCTATTTCTATTACCGTGGAGACCGTACACATAATCTGGTAAATAAAATAGTACGTGTTGGTGGAAGCTATGCCATACCTGAATCTACAACTACTTTATGGACGGGCACTTTAAACTCAGGCAATATATCACCTGCTATCAGTTATACCAATAATGTTGGTTCTACAGATAACGGTTACAACTTAATAGGCAATCCTTATCCATGTACTATCGACTGGACTAAGATCACTTTCACAGCCGGTAAATTCACTATAAATCCACTTTATACAGGAGTACCAACCCTATGGGGATATGATCCTACTATTAATAGCACAAACCCTGCCGGCGTAGGCAACTCAACCAATCATATTGCGGTAGGTCAGGGCTTCTTTGTACAAGCTACCGGCACCGGCGGAGCTATCACATTCACCGAAAACACTAAAGACGTAGCATATGCTGATCAGCCAACAGGGAGTAAACTGTTACTCAGTGTTATTCAACCAAAAACTGATCCATATATTCAGTTAGAAATGATTCGCGATTCTGCCAATGCAGATTTTGCATACATTCGTTTTGATGCTAATGCCAATCCTAAATTCAATATTGCTGATGATATTCAGGATGTAAATGGCGACGGGCAGAATGTATTTTTTGGCAGCTTAACTACTGATAGTGTTGAAGTTGCACTTAATTCACTGCCGCTTACCACACACACCTCGGTATTTCTAAGTGCTAATGCTACTACAACGGGTGCATTCTCTATTAAAAGAACCGACCTGGTTAATATCTCAAGCGCGTATGATGTCTTCCTGATGGACCACTACACAAAAGACTCTCTTGATCTGAGGCTGCATGATACCTATACCTTTAACACTACAAACGATCCGGCATCATATGGTAACAGCCGCTTTGAATTAGTTTTACGTATAAAACCGCTTCCTCCATACCAATTGCTTTCCTTCACAGGTCAACATGTAAGCGCTGGAAATCAGCTGAACTGGAAAACAGCTAACGAAAATTATTATACCACTTTCCAGCTGCAAAGAAGCCAGGATGACGGCAAAACATTCAGCTCACTTACTACAATGCAATCTGATAGTTCAGGTGCGTATACCTTTACAGATAAAGCTGCTGGAAAAGACACAGCTATGTACCGCTTAATGCAATCTGATGTTAATAATAACATTACTTACTCATCAATAGTAATATTATCAACCACAGGCAGCCTGGTTCAATTTAAGGTATATCCTAACCCAGCTTCATCGTATATCCAGTTCCAAACCAACAGTGTAGTTAATCCACCGCTGAAATTAAATATTTATAATTCTATAGGTAGTATTGTTAAAACAACTACATTTAGTGCAAATACCGGTACACAGGACCTGTCAGGGCTAATAAATGGAACTTATATACTTGAACTGATAGACGTAAACACCAAGAAAAGTTTAGGCACAGCTAAATTTTCTAAATTTTAAATAAACAGAAATGAAAAAAATCACAAAGAGTGCCGCACTATTATTCATATTAAATATATTAATGATAACTACAGCATTAGCACAAAGCACTGACCCTAATAACCCTTGCGCTGGAGATCCGGATGATGGCTATGACCCGAATGCTTGCCCTTTAGATACATATGTTTGGATATTGGCTATTGCTGCACTTATTTTTGGAGCAGTATACTTGTACCGCCAGCAAAAAGTACAAAGCAGGGCCTGATACATTTAATATAGGGCAATTATGTTTTACATAATTAGCCAAACATTGCCTTAGTTTATTTTTTACTTTCTTGTAAATGATACGCTAAGGCAATTATCATTTTAACAATAGTTAAAAAACCTTTATCAAATTCAAAACAAAAAAAAGTTTTTGTTCTTATACTTATAACATTAACTGTTTTTTATGGAAGATTTAATAAAATTTCGCATCTTTTTAACTTTCCCTCTAATAGGCTTACTCCTTCCCGATACTGGCCTGTTATTGTCAGATACTAAACATCACATATTATCGGCCAATCACACAATTATTGAACTAACATTGCTTACAAGCATCATCATATGCTCAATAGGCATACATTATCTTAAACGGAAAACCAATAAAAAATTAAATAAAGATTCGCTTATCCGCGCCTAACACTGGGGCCGCTTATAAGAATTAGCCAGCTCTTTGTTCTTTTATGCTGAAGCTATCTTTTAACTCTTTCATCTCTATCTCATAAGCACGCATACGTGCATGTAAAATATCAACCTCAGTGCGTAGCATCTGTATCTCAGTAATAAGCTTTGCCGATTCTGGTTTGTTGATGATCTTTTCGCCCGTACCGAGTATGAGCCACTCAGGCGAGTATTTTAGTTGGAAACAAAGCTTACGGATAAGATAATAGCTCATCTCCTGCTTTTTATTAATAACCTTGCTTATAAATCCCTGGTCAACCCCAATAGCATGTGCAAGGCCGAGCTGTCCGCCATGCTCTTTTACAATTACTTTTAATCGTTTAATTATTGCTTCGTCAGACATTGTTCTTGCAATAATAAACAAACTCAGTATAAAAGCGAAATAGATGGTTTAAATGAAATATAATTTACCCCGCTGGATATAAATTATTTTATCTGCTCAAAATTAAGCACCTTAACCTTTTTAATAGTGGCAAGTAATTCGTTAAGGCCGGTATGGTAATCTTTAATATTGATTCGGCCATACTCATAATTATTAGTCAGCGCATTAAGCTGCGATATTATAATTTGCCTGGCTCCTTCATTAATATTTATACGGCCCTGTGCTATTGTTCTGCCGTCGTCAGTAATAGTTATATTACCATATAGCAAAGTATTCAACTGCTGTAGTTTTTGTTCGGCCGATCGTATCAGAAAAAAAGGCTGTATGCTTCTGGCTTTTATCAAAATCTTCTCTAACCTGCTGGTTTGCTGATCATCTATCAACAATAATAAACTCGCCACCACTACTCCTATCACTAAAAAACAAAAAACAAACCCCATATGCCCGTAAATTAATTCCTTAATAAATAATCCCGTCAATAATTGATACGGCTCCTTTTGATACAACGTAAATTTCTGCATTATTGTTTACAATGCAGAATTTTTTTTAACAACTATCCTTTTTTTTACATTACTAACATATAATATTACAAAAAAAGCGACTACAAAGAGTCGCTTTTCTGTAATATTTAAAAACTACAGCTAATTTAACGTATTAATCAAATGATCCATCTGCTTCTGAAAGCTCTCCTGCGATATTTCAGCTTTTTCATAACTGCTTATAAGCTCTGTTAGCTCATTAGTAAGCAGCTGATGGTCGGCGTCATTAGTATTATCCGCACCACCATACTTATAATCAAGCGCAGTTATAGTAAGCAATTGCTTTAAATTATCGCCATGCAAATTAACAGTTACCCTGTCTTTTTGGCGTTTATAAATATCTATCACAATTACCGATACAATAATTGTGACAATAACAGAAAGTGTCACTGAGTCCATAAAAAATTCATTTAGGTTTATGCCCCTGAGGTAAGGTGCTTTTCTATAATAAAAACGAAATTTATGCTTTTTAAGTTTTGTAAACCAAAGCAAACAACGCTTTTATAAATAATTTTTCGTTTTAGCATAAAAATTAAAAAATCAATACTATTTAACTTAATTCTTTGCTAAAACATGTAGTATTTATTCTTATTAAAACACTAAAAATGCTTCACCCGGTAAACTTTTATTCCGCTTACTACCAACAAACACATCAATTTCTTCCCGAAAAATGAAAAAATGCTATTTAGCTTAAAATCTTACTGAAATTTACAACCTTGATACATCAAATGATTTAATATATATTTATGAAAATAACAAGCATATGAAAAAGGCATTAATTACTCCAGCCCTTTTAATGGTATTATTTAGTTTGATATTAACTTCCTTTCAATCCAGTAACATTCCTAACCTGCAGGGCACATTTGCCGTAAACTGTGGAAAGAAAACAACTGCATACCAGCAATTAGCGATTCACTATACCCCAGGCAGAAAGATCTTATTTTATTTTGAAGGAAGTACAGGTAAACCCGCATATAATACAGGATCTGAATATGGCCGGTTATCACTCAATAAAAAAACAGGAAATTATGAATATATACCCAAAGACACCGTTGAAGACTGCAATCTTGAATTTGTAAAAAAAGGCGATAAGATTATCATAAAAACCCTGCATGGCGATTGCGGCTTTGGGCATGGTGTATATGCCGACGGCACCTACCAGCAAACCAGTAAAGTCAACCCACAGTCTTTCACCACCCGCACCGGTAAAAAAGTTCACTTCGACAAAACTCCTCCCGAACAACTAACCGATTACTAACCCACTCACAACCTACTCCCCTAACAATTTCTCATAACAGTAAAACCGCAGGTTAGGCCTGAATTTAAAACCAGTTTCACCAGTAAACTCATATCCTAATTTAGGGAACAACTTCCTGGTAGCCTTATTGTTGCTATTCGTATCAATCCGTAAAATATCAATCCCTCGCTCCCGGGCCACAAGCTCAGCCTGGTTAAGTAGCGACTCTGCAATACGCATTCCCCTGTAATCAAGGCCGACAGCAAGGCGGTGGGTAACAATAGCAGTCTGGCTAATATCCATGCCAACACCCGCATATTCGTCCTGCTGATCAGTTGTAATAGCGGTTATACCTGCAACATTACCATCAACCTCAGCAACCCAAAGCTGCTGATGCGCAATATCATTCTTAAAAACTTCGGCGTTAGGATAAGTACTATCCCATTGAAAATTACCCGAGGCATTCATAGCAGGCACAACCTGGGTAATAAGCTGCATTATAGCGTCAATATCATTTAGTGTAGCAAGGCGGATGATCATATATAGGGATTGAGGCTCCAAAAATAGAAATTCAAAAGATTGAAATTAAATTTAAGAAGTTTTTCTAATCACTAATCACCAGCCTCAAATCACTAACCTCAATCCTCCCGCACAATCCCCTCAACCTCATCAAAATAAGCCAGCACGGTATTATATACCTCATTTTCACTACCCTCAACCCAGCGTAATGATACAGCCACAGTTTTACCAAAGTCCGATTCAAACTTCAGCTCAAATATCAACATAGCGCTGCTCCTGCCCGGTTTCAGGGCAATGTCTTCCACATCCTTCCACTCCAGTATAATATTGCGGATATAATCCTTAATACCATGCTCATCAAGCTCAAGCGCTACCTCACCCTTAAAGGCAGGCATCAGCCTGGTAACGATCATCAGTCCCATCACCGCCACAAACAATAACGCGAACACGCCAAATATTACAGTACCCAATATATCATGCGCATTATAATTTCTGATAGTGGTAGTAAGCAATAAGCAAATAAAAATAAGCAGCACCGCCATGCCCGTAAAACCTGCTTTCTTACTGTATCGAAACTGAATTATCTGTGGCATGCTTAAAATTGTTTTTATGATGTAGGTTAAAGATAGTAATTCATATATAATAAACAGAAATACAAAATATCCCTATGCCTCCTTTTCCCGTCAGTAGAACAGCTTCGGGCGAAATCAGGCAAAACGATGGTAGCCTTGCAGAGCAAAGATTTGGGTTAAGAAGCATTCTTTTCTCTGTCAGTAGAACAGCTTCGGATGAAATCAGCCAAAACGATGGTGGCCTTGTGTGGTGGTAGGGCATAGGAAATTTTTGCAGAAGCGCAAAGGCAGGTTCGTAGCGATAGCAGGGTAAAATATAGCAGCCCAGGTTTTGCCTGATTTGCAGCGCAGAGGCACTGTGCGGCAAAGAAGCATTTCGACTGACTTGATTTATTCATCTATTATTTGTTTTTCATTGGTATTCATGAGCTCCCTACGGTCGGTTTTTGTTTCTTTTGTATCAAGACAAAAGAAATAGGCCTTAGCGGCTATGAGCGATACCATGCGAACACACACATATATATTCGCTCTGCACAATCGGGGATTGCTTATACCTCACAATGACGCTTGGAGAAAACACAATCCTGAGTACGCGCTCAACTCAATGATTATGCTTCTTATGAATATCCTTCACCAAACACAACTTCTTTATATCCGCAATCTTCACCACAAACGGCGCATACTTTAAACGGTTACCTATCATCTCCGTAACATTATCAGAATGCGCTATCACCTCATCGGGGTTATCACCGGCTAACAATCGCTTATACATGCGGTAATCACCCCATTCAATATAATAAACCTCACCTGGCAATATCTTCATATCATGTATCACCTTCAGCGCTACCCAGCAGCCATTCTCCAGGTATGGGTACATAGAATGCCCCCAAACCGGCAACGCAAAATCACATTCCTCAATGCCCGGAAAGTTCATTCGCCCCACACTCTGCGTATCATTAATATCATTATAAACCTCCACGCCTGATGCCGTAGCAATAATTTCATACATGGGTATCCCATCCTCCATCTTTTTAATTACAGTATTTTCTGTTTGTTTTTTATTTTCCAGATAATCTTTATATTTTTCTTTAAATACTTGCAGTTTATCCGGATCAATATTCTGCCTGCTCTTAATAATTTCTGTAATTGAGCTGGCCGAATTAAAACCGAGCACCTCAGCTAATTGCGCATTCCCGTTAAAAGCCTTTCCTTTAAGCTGATTATACAATATAATAAACTCCAGTGTCTCAGGTCTGACTCTCTTTATTTTAGCAGATTTTGATTCATCTTCCATAGCATGCAAAATAAGTTTTCAACAATTCTTTAATTAAATAAAGATATTTCTGTATATTTGTATTATCAATGGTGCTAAACTATAACAAATAAATATAATTTCCAAATGAAAAATACAGAATATAAAGAAGTTACAATACAGAAATTGCATGCCTGCTATCATGTTATGCATCCTGTATAGAACCAACTATATAATCCAACCCCAAAAAGAGAAAACGAAAAGATGAAGAGATTTTAAAACCTGAACCACCATGTATATTGCCTACTCCGCGCTGCAAACCATTGCGCAGCAAACCGAAACCCAAACCACAGAAAACCATTTCACTCACGAATTAATTTTACGCTACCAGGCCTACCAAACCATCTGCAACAAATACACCCGCGAAATAGCCGCAATCCAAAAATACCTGCCCGACTGGCAACCGGCGTTTCGTTAGTTTTCTTTAGTATCAAGTAGCTAGTATCAGGTAGCAAGTACTCTAAGCGCTACTTAATATAACTATGCACCAAAATTGTAGTTGTCTCGCTACTTGATACTAGCTACTTGATACTAAAAACGATACCTGATACTAGCTACCTGATACTAAAAGCTGCAGTCTTGATACCTGATACTAAATACTTGATACTTAAAAACCATGATAAAAATCACACAAAAACTCAAAAACCACCTTTGGTGGCTCATCATCAACGTTGATTATGATTACAGCCGCATTGCCATTGCCGATCATGAAATTAACGGCGATATTTTAACCCTTTGGCTCGAAGACAAGCACGACTTCAAAAACTCCCTAGACGAATGCCTGCAGGTAGATTTATCCCTTAAACAATTCGCCAAAGTAATAAAAGCCGAAAACCTGAACAGTTATGAGGGTATTAAAATGCATCCAAAAAAGAACTTCACCTACAAGGCCCGTATCGAGATCAACGAGCCCATCAAATGGTACATTGAAGATGCCAGCCCCAGCGACCAGCAATGGGCCCGCGAAGCCATGCTCAAAACACTCCTAACCCAACTCGTAGAAACGGAGGTGTATGATGACTGCAATACCAACCAGTTATTTTCATAATAAACTTATGCCAAATAGCATATTTAACATAATTAACAATTGCATTTGTTCAGGGCGTTCCCGCTGGTTAGCGGGCGGGCTATCCACTCATACTGCACAAAGTGTGCGTGTCACCCTGAGCGTAGTCGAAGGGCATTTCTATCAATAACGCAAAAAACAACAATTAAGCTAGTCAAATACCTCACCGCCGGTTCAGGCGTCCACGCTTGAATCAACAAATTCATAAACGTCCACGATTATAAAATAACCACTCAAGCAATGACTCAATAAGCCCTTTCCACACCAAGCGTCATTGCGAGGAGGAACGACGAAGCAATCTTTAAACTATACAGAGCAAACATGCCAAACAGACCTTCTTATGTAGAGATTGCTTCGTTCCTCGCAATGACGCTTCCTTTTAAGTCCTCTCCTTTGGAGATGGTTGGGTGAGGTCTTCTGTCAGTAGAACAGCTTCGGGCGAAAGCAGGCAAAACGATGCTGGCCTTGTGTAATGGCAGGGCATTAGAAATTTTTGCAGCGCATGGGCCAGTGGGCGCAAAAAGATTCCAGCCCAGGTTTTGTCTGATTTGCAGGGAATGGCATCATGCGGCAAAAAAGCATTTCTGCTGACAAGAAAAACCTCACCCAGCGTTTTACAAGAGAGTGAATCTTAATTGAAACACAATTTAAAAAAGCATGGCTCCTGACAACAAGGGCGGGCCAGCGCAGGCGGGAATGCCGGTTTAGCTTTTTGTGTGATGTGAGGTACGAAGTACCGAATAGCGAAAAAAGCGTGAAGAACCGGCAGGGAGCGGGGGGAAGCATCCTTGTTGTCTTGATTTTTTGCTACCTTTTGTATCAAGACAAAAGTAGTAGCCTCCGCGGCAATGAGCGGCTTCGCGCGACATTCCAACTTGCAAGCAAACCATGCCCATCCAAACAAACCATAAAAAATAAAATCTTAATTTAGCCCCCAATATGTCCAATCTACCCAAATCCTCAAAAACATCAAGAATAGCCGCGGCTATCTTCTTCTTCATATCGGGCTTTGGCTACACCACCTGGGCATCCAGGATCCCCTCTATCCAGCGCGATCTCCATTTAAATGAAGCACAATTAGGCATCGCTCTGTTTGCCCTGCCTGTAGGCTTAATGGCAACTATGCCCCTTACCGGCAAATTACTCAGCCGCTTTAGCAGCAGCGCAATAATGCTATTCGGCGCTGTATCGTATAATCTTTGTTTAGGCCTGTTAGGATATGCCACACAGTTCTGGCAATTCCTGCTTATACTGTTCTTTTTCGGCTCATCACGCAACCTGTTCAACCTGTCAACCAATACCGAAGCCGTAGGCGTACAAACCCTGTACAGCAAATCAATCATGACAACCTTCCACGGCATCTGGAGCATGGCAGGATTTGGCGGGGCAGCTCTGGGCTACTTAATGGTAGCTGATCATATCAAACCCGCATATCACTTATTGTCGGTCAGCATAATATTAACGGTAATTGCATTTTGCTGTTCACCCTTTCTGCTGCATCAAAAACCAGTTCCACAACCCAATAAACCTATATTTTCATTGCCCGATAAAACACTGCTCAAACTCTCCTTCATTTGCTTTGCCTCCATGGCATGCGAAAACATTATGTACGACTGGAGCGGTATTTATATGGACAAAGCCGTGCATACCTCGCACGCAATAGCCATAACAGGCTTTATAGCCTTTATGTCAACCCTAACCTTTGCCCGCTTCGCCGGCGATAAGGTAGTTACCCGTTACGGTGTTAAAATGCTTATGCAATATAGTGGCATGCTCATCATATCAGGCTTTATGCTCTCCGTTATATTCCCGTACCTGGTAACAGCTATACTTGGCTTTGCCATGGTAGGTATAGGCACCTCATGTATAGTCCCGCTCGTTTACCGCGAGGCAGGCAAATCAAAAACCATGAGCAACGGCCTGGGTATCGCTGCGGTATCAACAGTAGGTTATTTGGGCTTTTTAATAGTACCGCCATTAGTTGGCTTTGTAGCACAAGCCTCCAACCTGCGCTGGTCATTCGCCATCATATCCACACTGGGTTTAGTTATAGTTTGGATGTCGTCAAAACTCAATAACTCTACCAATGAAATTACTGTAATCCAATAAAAATATTTTAAATACTTTTCTTAATATAATTAACGATGATTCTTAAGTCCTCTCCTTTGGAGAGGATTTAGGTGAGGTCCAAAAAAAAGCCGGGATGTGCCCGGCTCAAAGTCTATTCGAATAAAAATTATCGGCTGTTAATTGTGTCTAAAACCACCTTTATTACCACCACCACTAAAGCCTTTGTCCTCTGCCACGTTCACTGTTATCCTTCTGCCATAATAGCTGGCGCCATTCATACACCTAATGGCTTCTTTAGCCTCGTCTTCGTTCACCATCTCAACAAACCCAAAACCCTTACTCTCTTTTGTTTCACGATCTTTAATGATCCTGAGTGATTTTACCGGCCCAAAATCACCAAAAACGGCTGTTAACTCGGCCTCATCCACCTCAAGTGGCAAGCCTGCAATAAATACTTTCATCAATGTCTTTAAAATTTGTTAAAGGTACTAAAAAAAGGCCACATTTGGCTATCCTAACTCCGAAAAGCCCCATCTGTAAACGCTTTTTTACTTAACGGTTACTATATCGGTGAATTGATATAAGTTAACTATAGGTAAAATATGAATTAGATCTGCCCTGAACAAGGCAATGACTTAATGACCAATGACTCAATGGCCAAAATCCTATTTAAGCTGCAAACTAAAAGTGCCCTTAACCTTATAAAAAGGCGCATTAGGCTTGGCATCCTTAGCTAAAAAAGTATAAAATGTACCTTTAGCCAACGTGCTGTCTGTTTTAAATGAGGTAATGTTTATTTTCCCGAAATCCTGGGTGTTTATGTATTTGGTTAATGCGTATTCAATATTAGGCATTTTATCATGGCTCAATAAAAACTGACTCCCTGCTACCGTGCTGGTCAAATTACTAAGCGCCTTCCCGGCCGAGCTGATCCCAAAGCTCATGTCATGCTCCTTATTAATGGCAGTTATCCCAAAGTACTGGTTATTGCCCGAGTTAACATTTATAAAAGCTATTGAATCTTTAGCCGCGTCAAAAGTATAGGTCGAATCCAGTATGGTTACTTTAAGCGTCCCCTTAACAGCAAGGTAATTTCCGGGTGCGTTAAGCGTTAAAGAGCTGTCGGTTTTGGCAGAATTTACCGCCGTTTCATCATTAACCACCTGATCTTTTTGGCACGATACAATCATACCCGAAAGCAGCAGTATAAAAACGATGAAAAATTTAGTAAATATCTTGTTGCCCATTATTAAAGATCTGCACTGTTCTTGTAATTGGATACGTAAAAATAGTTAAAAAGGTTGTGCCAATTAGCATTCGTAACAAAAATTTAACAATTATTAACGCGTCCCCTTAAAAACCACAAAAAAGCAGCCAAAAACTACTGAATTAGCCTGTTTTTATAAACTTTATTTTGCACCGGATCATTTAAAAGATGAAAATTACAAACGCCTATAATTATTAAAAAAATTACTTGCAAATACTAAATAATTTAGTTATCTTTGAATATACATTATGCCATTAGGCATTTAAATCATAATGAAACTTAAGCATCCAAAATTTACAGCTACAAGGCTAAATCAGCTTATTGATGACTATTTCATACACATCCAGGGCGAATATCATCTCGAAGAAAAATCAACACCAACAAAAAGCACTAAAAAAGCTATTGATACAAAGATCTGGGATCGCCAGCCCGAACCGGCAACCATCACAGGTCTTGCCTTCTTCCTGGGTTTCAGCAGCCGCCAGTCGTTTGATGAGTATGAAACCTCAGGCAAACACGCGCAAATATTAAACCGTGGCCGCCTGCGCATTGAAGCCGAATACGAAAAGAAACTGCATCAGCAACCCGCCAGTGGTGCCATATTCGCCCTCCGCAGCATGGGCTGGAACGAAAAACCCGAAGAACGGTCACCAACCGATCCATCCTCAAAAACCCTAAAAGTAAAAATCCTCGAAACCGGCCCCACACCCGCCTCCAACGAAAAAGAAGTATCGCTCTAACCAACAAACCAGTGACCAGTGACCAGTGACCAGTGACCCCACCCACACCGCCGGTTCAAGCGTCCACGCTTGAACCAAAACCACCGCATAAGCGTCCACGCTTATGAACCAAAACAATCAATGACCAATAACATTTTTCCATCCCGTCAGCAAAAAAGCTTCGGCCGAAATCTGGCAAAACAATGGTGGCCTTGTGCATGGCAGGGCATAGCAGATTTTTGCAGTGCACTGGCCACAGCAGCAATAAGGCCGCAAAAATATAGCAGCCTAGGTTTTGCCTGATTTGCAGCGCAGGCCCCGTGCGGCAAAGAAGCCTCTTTGCTGACTTGATTTTTTGCTACTTTTTTATCAAGAAAAAAGTAGTAGCCTCCGCGGCAATGAGCGGCTTCATGCGATAAGTAACAAGGCAACAACCAGTGATATCTGTAACAAATACAAACAAACATCCCCACCAAACACTAATGAACCATTGAACAAATGAACAAAACCAAATGAACCAACAAAATGCATCCATCCTATTCAAACAAAACTATAACGCCGCAGCCAGTATAATAGTAAACCAGGGCGGCACAAGCTCCGGCAAAACCTACGCTATTGAACAAGTACTCTTTTGTCTCGCCTGCGAAAGCCCAAAACAAGTAATAACCGTAGTTGGTCAGGATATACCAAACCTTAAAGCTGGTGCCCTGCGCGATGCATTAAATATCTACAACAGCTCCGATCAAATAAAAGCCATGGTAAAAAGCTATAACAAATCCGATAGGATCTTCGAGTTCCATAATGGTACCATAATCGAATTTAAAAGCTACGACAATGCCCAGGATGCCAAGTCAGGCAAGCGCGATTATTTGTTCATCAACGAAGCCAACGGCATCACCTACGACATTTACACCGAACTGGCCCTCCGCACCCGCGAACGTGTGTTTATTGATTATAATCCCAACTATAACTTTTGGGTACACGATCATGTAATAGGCAAACCCGATGTGCAACTCATCATCTCCGATCACCGCCACAACCCCTTCATCAAGCAAACCATGCGCGATAAGGTCGAGTCGCTCAAAGCAGTAGATATCGAACTCTGGAAGGTCTATGCCCGCGGCTTAACCGGCAAAGTAAGCGGACTGGTGTTCGATAACTGGCACATCTGCAACGATATCCCTCCGGATGCAAAACGCATCGCTGCCGGCCTTGATTTTGGCTTCACCAACGACGAAACCGGTTGCCTGCAGGTATACGCTCAAAACGGCGAACTTTGGGTCGATGAAATGTTTTACGAAACCGGCCTTACCAATACCGATATCGCTGCCCGGCTCACCAGCGCAGGCATCAGCAAAAGCACTGAGATCATTGCCGATAGCGCCGAACCCAAATCCATCGAAGAACTTAAACGTCTGGGCTGGAATGTCAAAGGCGCAAAAAAGGGCCCCGACAGTATAAAAAACTCTATTGATATCCTCCGCCGCCACAAAATAAATATCACCCGCCGCAGCGTAAATCTCCGTCACGAAATAGCCCGCTACAAGTGGCGCGTCGACCGCTCAGGCAAAACAATCAATGAACCTGTCGATGCCTATAATCATTTAATCGATCCTTTAAGATATATTGCACTTAACAAACTAAAAATCAATACATTTATATCACGCAAATCGTATATGCCTTATAAAAACAACACCTGGCAGGATCCTATTGTAAACCTGATAACCATATGATAGAAAAAACACTAAAAACCACCGACGGAAACCTGCTGGTAAAAATACCAACCGCACTTAACGAAGTTACTTTGGGCCAAATGATGGAGATGCAGGAAAAGCATTATCTTAACGATATTGATGCCATCAGCATACTCTCGGGCATCCCCCTCAAAGAGCTGAATAATGTTACCAATTTTAGCGATTTTCAGGCGTTCGGCAACTCTGTACACTCACTCTCTAACCAGATCAAGTACCTGTATAATAGCGATGCCATCCCTCATAAAGTAAACTTCATGCTGGGCAAAAGAAAAGCAACCGTAAACGTTATCCGCAACCTGTCAGTCGAGCCAGCCGGCGCCTTTATGGCCGCCCGGGATATCATTGCCGATGAAATAAACGAAACCATCAAATTACATGGCGAAGAACACTGGCAGGAACATTTCCACCCATCATTAAAAGCATGCTGCAACCTGCTGGCACATTACTTCTTTTGCCGCGCCACAGGTAAAAAATACGATGAATACGAAGCCGAAGAATTTTGTAACGAAGTAAAAAAGCTCAGGGTAACGGAGGCACTGCCCATAGCCAAACATTTTTTTACTTGTTATCCCAACTTATTGAAACAGAAAATAGGCTTCTTTCAGCGCCTGCATCAATATTGGAGAAGAAGGCAGGTATTCAGGCGTTTGAAAAATTTAAATACATCAACACCATAAATTCCCTCGCCGCTGGCGATATCACCAAATGGGATACCATCCTCAACATGCCCTACGAGCGCGTCCTAACCAAACTCCTGCTCAATAAAACCGAATCCGAATACCAAAAGCGTTACAGTGAACTGATAAATGCACAACGATAAAGGTTCTCCTCTTGAGAAGGGCTAGCGGTGTGTTATACGTTGTTAAGTATACATAATCAACAGCCAACTAATCACTAATCAACCAATCTCTACTCACTAAATAATGGCGTTACCTCCGGCCCGGGCTTTACACTCATACTACACAGGCTTTAGCCACGGCCTGCACTGAGGCCCTCGAAGTGCCGGTATCCGTTCCAATCCCTCCTATGTTTGTAATCGTTATTCTTGTATAGATTATATAAGTGAAAGAGAGTGAGAGCCGGGCTATCCCTTAATAGCTATTTGCATGT
>NZ_JACHBY010000011.1 GCF_014200495.1 Mucilaginibacter geliditolerans | reverse complement strand
CTTTCACTCTTTTTCACTTATAGAACTTTACTAAAGATAGTTGATTATTGATCTTTTAGATTTAAAACAAACATAGGAGGAACGAAGCAATCCCCGACTATGCAGATCGGACCTGCATAGTTATTTACTTGTCATGTACAGCCGCTCATTGCCGCGGAGGCTACTACTTTTGTCTTGATACAAAAGGTAGCAAAAAATCAAGTCAGCCGAAATGCTTCTTTGCCGCACAAGGCCTTCCCTGCAAATCAGGCAAAACCTGGGCTGCTATATTTTTACGCTGCTGTCGCTACGCACTTTGGCCTTTGCGCTTCTGTAAAAATCTGCTATGCCCTGCCACCACACCAGGCTACCATTGTTTTGCCTGCTTTCGCCCGAAGCTGCTCTGCTGACGGGGAAGGAAAAAAGAAACTTTCCTCAGCGAGTTTTGCGTTAGTGATAGCAGCGGATACCGGCCCGCGCCTAATGCCTGTGCGCGTATGAGCGGATAGCACGGCCCGCTTCTATCGGCGGGAAACGCCCATATATCTGAACCGAATTTATGGAATGAATGAATTTATAGAATTCTGTTCATTCGGTAATTCAATAAATTCGGGTTCAGAGAATTGAGTTGGCGGTTAAATAAAAAATACTCAACGCCACCTGCAATCTACACAACACTAAACTATAATTACTATTTTTAGCATCTTGCATATAAATACCATACTGTGGATAATAGAATTAAACTGTTAAAGCAAAAGCAAGCCGAGGCCCTTTTAGGCGGCGGTAAGGCGAGGATAGAGAGTCAGCATAAAAAAGGGAAGTTAACCGCACGTGAGCGTATTCATTTTTTGATGGATGAGGGCTCGTTCCAGGAGATAGGGATGTTGGTTGCCCATCGCTCGGTTGATTTCGGGATGGAAAAGGAAAAATATCCCGGTGATGGTGTTGTTACCGGGTATGGTACTATAAACGGTCGGCTGGTATATGTTTTTTCGCAGGATTTTACTGTTTTTGGCGGATCGTTATCTGAAACCCATGCCGAAAAGATATGCAAGATAATGGAGCTGGCCATGAAGAATGGCGCGCCGGTGGTTGGTCTGAATGATTCGGGAGGAGCGAGGATACAGGAAGGTGTGGTATCATTAGGCGGTTATGCCGATATATTTTACCGTAATACGATGGCTTCGGGTGTTATCCCGCAGATCTCGGCTATTATGGGCCCCTGCGCAGGTGGCGCGGTGTATTCACCTGCTATCACCGATTTTATTTTAATGGTAGAGAATACCTCTTATATGTTTGTTACCGGGCCCAATGTGGTAAAAACGGTTACGCATGAGGTGGTAACTTCGGAAGAATTGGGTGGTGCAACAACGCATGCTACTAAGTCGGGCGTTACACATTTTGCCTGTGCAAATGAGATCTCGGCCATACAGCATGTGAAACAACTACTGAGCTATATGCCGCAAAATTGCGAGGGTACCGCGCCCGCACTGCCTTACGAAACTCAAAACGAACTTCGCCCGGAGCTGAATACCATAATGCCTGAAAATAATTCACAGCCTTATGATATCCGCGAAGTAATAAACCATGTAATAGACGCGGATTCTTTTTTAGAAGTACATAAAGATTTTGCCGAAAATATTGTAGTTGGTTTTGCACGCTTAGCAGGTAGGAGCATTGGTATTGTGGCTAATCAGCCCGCGTTTTTGGCGGGAGTGCTGGATATACATTCATCAACCAAGGGCGCGCGTTTTGTGCGTTTTTGTGATAGCTTTAATATTCCCCTATTAGTGTTTGAAGATGTGCCGGGCTTTTTACCAGGCACCGACCAGGAATGGAATGCCATCATCACCAATGGTGCCAAACTATTATACGCATTTTGCGAAGCCACCGTACCCCGCATAACCGTTATCACCCGTAAGGCCTATGGTGGCGCTTACGATGTAATGAACAGCAAACACATTGGCGCCGATATGAACTTTGCCTGGCCTACAGCCGAGATAGCCGTGATGGGAGCAAAAGGAGCAGCTGAGATCATTTTTAAACGTGAAATAAATGCTGCCGAAGACAAGGAAGCCAAATGGCGCGAAATGGAGCAGCTCTATTCTGATACCTTTGCTAACCCATACCGTGCCGCTGAGCGTGGTTTTGTTGATGAGGTGATATTGCCCGAAGAAACACGTTTAAAACTTATACATGCCTTTAAAATGCTGGAGAATAAGGTGGTAAATAATCCGCGGAAAAAGCACGGGAATATACCGTTGTAAGGAATCTGTGTTGTTCATCTCCAACATGTCATTGCGAGGAGGAACGACGAAGCAACCTCGTCGCTTGCATATTGAACGCGAAGAGGTTGCCGCGCTATCGCTCGCAATGACAAGTTAAATAAAATGTTTCGAATATCTTTTAACAAAACAATCATAAAATCAATTACTTATATTCCCATCCCTCTCCATCTTAACATATAGCACTTTCTTTACATAAATTATATGTTAAATATTAAACTATACCTTATAATTTTGGTTAGATTAGCATAAACATTTACACAAGCTATGAAACTGAAAATTTTTGCCATTGCATTATTATCCCTTGCAATTGGTTCGGTACATGCGCAGGACTTCTTAAAGGGATCGGTACATGAAAACGGGAGCGATACGAAACTGACCAATGTATTTATCCACGACATTAATAATAACCAGTTAAGCCTTGCCGATAAAAACGGTAATTTCCAGATAAAATCAGGGTCGGGGCATATTGTAATATTTACTTCACCAGGCTACGTGTCAGATACATTGTATGTTGTTGACATGACGCCTAAAAAGATAAAAATGTCGGTATTAACCATCGCATTGCGCGAGGTTAATATTAACTCAACCAAATCTACTTTTAATCCGCGCGAGGAATACCCGGAAATCTATGAGAAAAGCAAGGTGTATGTACTTTCGCCAAGCAGCTGGTTTAGTAAGGACTCAAAAGATGCTCGTCGCCTGAAACGTTATTTTGCTTCGGAAGAAGAGGATAGAAAAGTTGATGCGGCATTCAATATGGCCTACGTGGGCAGCCTGGTACCACTAAAAGGGCAGGAATTGGAAAATTTCATGACCTTATATCGCCCAACTTATGATTTCGTAAAAAGTAATGATAGGGTATCAATGGCGGTGTATGTGAACGATTGTTATAAGAAATACCTTGCGCTGCCGCCAGATCAGCGTAAATTACAGCAACTGACTACTCAATAAGCATAAAGAGGGATACTTAACCAGTATCCCTTTTTTGTTGGTATATGCTGATCAATTATTATATTTAGGAGATTGATTAAACCCCATAAATGCCTGAGCCCATACTAACAGATGATATCCTGGACGATATAATTATTCATAGCGATGAAAAAATTAATGCCCGGCGGTTTAATACTTTAATGATTAGTGGTATTGCGTTGCCTATAATGTTATACCCTTTTCTTTCTATGCTCTTTTTATCACCCACGCAAGATCTGCTGTACAGGCTCATTTTTTCCCGGTTCCTGATATGGGCGGTTTTGGGAATCCTTTATCTGTATGCCCGCTACGGCGAAATGCAGCCATTCTTATTGTGGAAGGAGGAAAAATACAATACCTTATTTTATATAAAAGCGATTGTTGGTGTTTACCTGCTATGCTTTGCATCAGCCATTACTGCGCATATACCGGCATGGCTGGGCCTGCATGAAAATAATGCTGTGTTATTTAAATTGGGAACCATAATGAAGCAATATCCAGTTTTACTGGTATTTGGGGCAATAACAGCAGGTATTACAGAAGAGCTTGTTTTTAGAGGGTATATATTGAGCAGATTGTCATTATTCTTTAAGAACAGGCACTTGCCGGTGTTGATATCTGCTGCCTTGTTTTCTTTTATGCATTTAAGCTATAAAACTATCAGTGAATTGCTCTTTAGTTTTTTAATAGGTATTGTGCTAGGCTATCATTATCAAAAATACAGGAGTATAAAAGTGGTTATTGCAGTGCATTTTTTGGTAGATGTGATTGCATTATCATTGTTTAAGGGGCATAAGTGATCATTATTGCTTAACAATCAATCTCTCAATAATTTCTACAATACCTTCATTTTTTACTATCCACATACCCAGCCTTTCCTCGGTGATTCCATTCATAAGTTTGTAGCTGTATTTAGGCATATCATTTTCGAAAATGGATTCCATATATTTAAAGTTGATGTTTTCAATGTCGATCAGGTCATGGGCTACTTCAACAATATGGGTTGATATCATAAAAAAGCCTTTCTTCAGTTTTGAAAAAGCTGTAATGATAGATAAGGATGCATCGTAAGCATCCTTAACATTAGTGCCCCTGAACAGCTCATCAAATATCACTAACATATTCTGCGATTGATGCATTTGTGTAGCTACATGTTTTACTCTTGATACCTCGGTATAAAAATGACTGTTCCCCTGGTTAACATTATCGGCCAGGTTGATGGTGGTTATCAACCCGTCGAAAACGCTGGTTTCCATATAGGCAGCTGGCACGGGAAAACCTAATTGCGATAAGAAAACTGAAACAGCTACTGATTTTAAAAAGGAGGATTTGCCAGCCATATTTGCCCCGGTTACAAAGCAAATGTTTTTGGTGGGGTTAAAATCTATATCGTTATCAATTGGGTTCTTAATAAATGGATGGAACAAGCCCTTTAAATTTAATACTTGCCCAGCCGACTTATTGATCACCGGCAGGCAAAAGCCCAGTTGCTTTGCCCTGTTGCTTACAGTTATAAAAATATCCAGCTGGTAAACTATATCAAGCAATAATTTCATCCGCTCATAACCCTGGTACCTGAATAAATGATCGGCTTTGGCAATGTCTATCGCGCTGAGTTTTTGTTTCTCAGATAGCGATTTCACCAATGAAAAATCGGGGTGTTTAAGCGTGTTATTTATGGTAGATTGAAAACTTTGTAGTAGTGCAGGCAGATTATCATTTGCTGTATCGGCTGAAAAACTAAGCAGATCTTTTAAAAGAGTTAATGTGTAATTTATACCCCTGGTAATGGTATAAAAGTCATTGTCATTATTGAAGATGAAGTGCATTGCCCTACGCTCAATAGCTTTTATTTTTGATACTGAAGTAGGCTTTTGAGCAAGTTTTAAATAATACTCAATGCAATCGCAGGCAATCCTGTCGGGTTTAAAAGTTGTATCTGTGTTTTGAAAGTATTTGATAGCATTAATTCTTTGCTCAATTTGTGCAGCATCGGTTAAAGGGGCATGGAAGATATCTCTTAGCTTTTCTTTACCACCAATGGTAGCTGTATGATCAAAAAGACTCAGTATCGATTGGTCGTTGGTGTTATTTGGAAAGATAGATAGGTCTTCACGTGTTTGTCTGTCCAGTTCAAATACGTGTTGGGCCATATGCAGGTTGGGTTTGATAAAGGGTTAACTCGATAATTTAAAGATTATTGTGATAGTGTTAACTGAATGAGTCATCCGTTCGCTTTGTTACAAACTAACCCTATATCTAAAAACGGACGGACGGGTTATAAAATGAGCACCATCATCACTCAGCGTCATTGCGAGGTACGAAGCAATCCCTAACTGCACAGGGCGAAGGCATGCATTGTTGATCTGCATAGTCAGGGATTGCCACGCTATCGCTCGCAATGACGCGTGGTGAGTAGACCATTAGTGCAGTAGCGGGGTAGGTTTGTTACCACAATATATTCCCTACATATTCCTTCTATACTGCCCGCCAACCTCATATAAAGCATGCGATATCTGCCCTAATGAACAGTATTTACAGGCCTCCATCAGGCTTTCAAAAATATTGTCGCCGGCGATGGCTTTGGTTTGCAGCTCCTTTAACAGTTGCGGTACAATGGCTTCGTTACGCTGCTGAAAGGCCTGCAGGGTGCTGATCTGGTATTGCTTTTCCTCTTCTGTAGCGCGGATAACCTCACCGGGGGTAATGGTTGGCGAACCTTTTTTGTTGAGGAATGTATTAACGCCTACAATGGGGTATTCGCCGTTATGTTTAAGGGTTTCATAGTATAATGATTCTTCCTGTATCTTACTGCGCTGGTACATGGTTTCCATAGCGCCTAGTACTCCACCGCGGTCATTAATGGCTTTAAATTCGGTCATTACGGCTTCTTCAACCAGGTCGGTAAGCTCTTCAATAATAAATGAGCCTTGTAGTGGGTTCTCATTTTTTGCCAATCCCAGTTCACGGTTGATGATGAGCTGTATAGCCATGGCCCTGCGTACTGATTCCTCGGTAGGGGTGGTAATGGCCTCGTCATAGGCATTGGTGTGCAGCGAGTTGCAGTTATCATAAATAGCATACAAGGCCTGCAATGTGGTGCGGATATCATTAAAATCTATCTCCTGCGCATGCAGCGACCTGCCGCTGGTTTGGATATGGTATTTCAACTTTTGCGAGCGATCGTTACCCTTGTATTTATTCTTAACCGCCTTGGCCCAGATCCGACGTGCCACCCGGCCAATCACTGAATATTCCGGATCGATACCATTAGAGAAAAAGAACGATAGGTTTGGCGCGAAATCATCAATATGCATACCCCGACTCAGGTAATATTCAACATAGGTAAAACCATTCGATAAGGTAAACGCCAATTGTGTAATGGGATTCGCCCCTGCCTCAGCAATATGATAGCCCGAGATAGATACCGAGTAAAAATTTCTTACTTTCTCTTGAATAAAATACTGTTGTATATCGCCCATCATTCGCAGCGCGAACTCCGTACTGAAGATGCAGGTATTCTGCGCCTGGTCTTCCTTTAAAATATCAGCCTGCACTGTACCGCGTACAGTTGCAATGGCATAAGCTTTAATTTTTGCGTAGATGTCAGCAGGCAATACCTGATCGCCGGTTAGGCCGAGGAGCATCAGGCCCAGACCATCGTTACCGGCAGGGAGTTCACCATCGTAATAAGGGCGGGAAAGATTTTGATCTTCATACACCTCCCTAAACTTTGCTTCTACCAAATGTTCCAAATGATGCTCTCGGATATATTTTTCACATTGCTGATCTATGGCCACGTTCATAAAAAAGCCAAGCAGCATAGGGGCAGGGCCATTAATGGTCATGCTTACCGAGGTGGATGCGCTGCACAAATCAAAACCGGAATATAGTTTCTTGGCATCATCCAGCGTTGCTATACTTACGCCCGCGTTGCCAATTTTCCCATAAATATCAGGGCGAATATGCGGATCCTCACCATACAACGTAACCGAATCAAAGGCTGTGCTCAACCTGTGCGCAGGCTGACCGAGTGATACATAATGAAACCGTTTATTGGTGCGCTCCGGCCCGCCCTCACCGGCAAACATGCGGGTAGGATCTTCTGTGTCGCGCTTTAGCGGGAATACACCTGCTGTATAGGGGAATTCTCCCGGTACATTTTCGTTAAGCAGCCAGCGTAAAATATCGCCCCAGGCCTCATACTTCGGGAGGGCTATTTTAGGTATCTGCAATTGCGATAATGAAGTGTAAAACAAAGGTTGTTTTATCTCCTTATCGCGTACTTTATATATAAAATTTTCGGTTTTGTATTTTCGTACGGTATCAGGCCAATCATTCAATAAACGTTTACAATCCGGATGAAAATGATTTTCTAAATGAGTGTATATCTCCCGTAGAGACGCAATATTTTGCGTCTCCTGCTTTGAGGGTTTCCCGTTATGAGACGCAAAGTATTGCGTCTCTACGTCATGGTTCCCCTCTTGAGAGGGGTTAGGGGTGTGTTTCTCCAACAGATCTATCGTACCCCGCACATTGTATAGCTGCATAGCAACCTTACACTGCTCATCTACCCATTCAGCATAGGCCTTGCTGCTCTCGGCAATTTCTGCTAAATATCTTATCCTATCGGGAGGAATGATATAGCTTTTCCCGGTTGGTGGAGACGCAAAATGTTGCGTCTCTACGTGAGAGCCAATCAAATCAACGCCAGTCTTCACCTTTATCACCCCAGCGAGCGCCGTAAACAGTTCATTCATCCCCTGATCATTGAACTGCGATGCCATGGTGCCGAATATCGGCAGCTCATCATCCTTGGCAGTAAACAACTGGTGATTACGCTTATATTGTTTACGCACATCACGTATAGCATCCAACGCGCCGCGTTTGTCGAATTTATTTATCGCCACCATATCAGCGAAATCCAGCATGTCTATCTTTTCCAGCTGTGTAGCCGCGCCAAATTCAGGTGTCATTACATATAGTGATACATCACAATAATCGGTTATCATGGTATCGCTCTGGCCTATTCCGCTTGTTTCTACTATAATCAGATCATAACCGGCAGCCTTGCAGATATCAACCGACTCCTGTACATGTTTGCTCAAAGCCAGGTTAGCCTGCCGGGTAGCCAGTGAGCGCATATAAACCCTCGGCGAGTTAATGGCGTTCATCCTGATCCTATCACCCAGCAATGCACCGCCTGTTTTTCTTTTGCTTGGGTCGACTGATATAATGGCGATGGTTTTATCCGTCTCCATCAAAAAACGCCGCACCAATTCATCCACCAGTGATGATTTTCCTGAGCCACCGGTGCCTGTAATGCCTAAAACAACCCCACCTAAATCCTCCCCAAAGGGGAAGGCTTCACTTTTTCCCACACTAACTCTCTCTCGTTTGAAGAGAGTTGGGGTAAGGTTCCCAGCCTCAGCCAGTGTTATTAATGCCCCAATACTTTGACCATCCTTTTCGTTCAAATGCTTTAACTCGCCATTCAAATGCGTGCGCACCGGGTGATCACATTGCAGCAGCATATCGTTTATCATACCCTGTAAGCCCATAGTGCGGCCATCATCAGGCGAGTAAATGCGCGCTATGCCATAATCCTGTAATTCGGCAATCTCTTTAGGCAGTATTACCCCACCGCCGCCACCAAATATTTTGATATGGCCCGCCCCGCGTTCCTGCAGCAAGTCATACATGTATTTAAAATACTCCACATGGCCGCCCTGGTAACTGGTAAGCGCAATGCCCTGTACATCTTCTTGTATGGCACAGGTAACCACCTCCTCAACACTGCGGTTATGGCCCAGGTGGATCACCTCGGCACCGCTCGATTGCAAAATACGGCGCATAATGTTTATAGTAGCATCATGCCCATCAAACAAGGAAGCAGCGGTAACAAAACGAATTTTATTTTTACTCCGGTAAGCAGCAACACTTTCCATACGGTATATATAATTGGGATAAAGCAAAGATATGGATTTAATGTGCAGATGTGCTGATATGCAGCTATGCAAATGATTTAAGCTATCCTGCTTCCGGTTAATTTTTGTATCAGGACAAACGTAGCAGCGCCCTTTGAAAAATAACCTGCAAAAAAACGATGCTATTCACGACAAATGATACTATGCAATAGGTAATCAATATTCTAGTTGTTCAGAGAATGCCTCCGCTTCCGTAATTGACAATGGTTAATTAATTATTCATTTCCAATCCCAAAAAAACTATACCTTAGTGTTAAATGTACAACACGATAAATGAATAGTATAAAAGCCTGTATTTTTGACCTTGACGGTGTTATTGTAGACACTGCAGTATACCACTACAAAGCCTGGAAACGCCTTGCAAACTCCCTTGGTTTTGATTTTACCGAAGAGCAAAACGAAAAACTTAAGGGTGTGAGCCGTGTACGCTCGCTTGAACTGATATTACAATGGGGCGGCATTACCAAAACCGCTGCTGAACAGGAAGTTTTAGCCACAGAAAAGAATACCTGGTATGTAGAGATGATCAACCACATGAAACCTGATGAAATACTACCGGGAGCAAAGGAATTTGTACAATCCTGCCGTGATGCTGGCATAAAAACCGCGCTCGGTTCGGCCAGTAAAAATTCCATGATGATATTGGAAAAGATAGGTATAGTTGATCTGTTTGATGCTATTATTGATGGCAACAAAGTATCAAAAGCCAAACCTGATCCAGAAGTATTTCTGAAAGGTGCCGAAGCAGTAGGCGTTGCACCTGCCGATTGCGTAGTATTTGAAGATGCCATAGCAGGGATACAGGCAGCCATAGCCGGGGGCATGAAAGCGGTTGGCATAGGTTCGCCGGAAGTATTGACTGAGGCTAATTTGGTAATTAGCGGGCTGGATAAGATGAGTATTGAGAAATTGGATGAGTTATAAATTATAAGCTCCACCATGTCATTGCGAGGAGAAACGACGAAGCAACCTCGTCGCGTGTATATTGAACGCGACGAGATTGCCACGCTATCGCTCGCAATGACAATTCATAGAAAATAAATGAAAGACTACATAAAAATTGATGAGTGGAAGATAATCGAAGAAGGATTTACCCCGACTCATAACAAGATATCTGAAAGTATTTTTAGTTTGGGTAATGGCCGGATGGGCCAGCGGGCTAATTTTGAGGAAGCATACTCCGGCGAAACCTTGCAGGGCAATTATGTAGCCGGCGTTTATTATAACGATAAAACACGTGTTGGCTGGTGGAAAAACGGCTATCCTGAATATTTCTCGAAAGTACTTAATGCCGCCAACTGGGTAGGTATTGATATTTTGATCGATGGCGAACAGCTCGATCTGGCTAAATGTGCGGTAAGCAATTTTCGCCGTGAGCTGAATATGAAGGAGGGTTACCTGAAACGGAATTTCACCGCTAAAAACAATTCGGGCAAACAGGTTGAGGTTGAGGCCATCCGTTTTTGCAGCATGGCCGATGATGAAACCGGGGCTATAAAATATACACTCACACCTTTAAATTTTGATGGTGCGATAACTGTCACGCCTTTTATCGATGGCGATGTAGTAAACCAGGATGCTAATTACGATGAAAAGTTTTGGGACGAGGTTGCGAAAGGCTGCGATGATAACGGCTGCTATATACAAATGCGCACTAAAAAAACAGGTTTTGATGTAGCAACTGGCATGCAATTCAGTATTTTTCAAAACGGACAAGCAGTTGGAGCTACAGATGAGATCATCCAAAAGGAAAAATATATTGGCGCCAAAATAACGTTACAGGCACAAAAGGGGCAGCCGATAACTGTACTAAAATATGCCGCCAACCTGTCCTCACAAAATCATAAGGTTGAGGATTTGATAGCTAACCTCAAAACCACTTTAGATCGCGTTAGCAAAAAGGGATTTGATACTATGCTGGCTGAGCAAGTCGCTGCCTGGGAAGAGAAATGGAAACACAATGATATTATCATCGAGGGCGATACATCGGCACAGCAGGCTATACGTTTTAATATTTTCCAGCTTAATCAAACTTATACCGGTGAAGACGACCGGCTGAACATAGGCCCCAAAGGTTTTACTGGCGAAAAATACGGTGGTGTAACTTATTGGGATACAGAGGCCTATTGTGTGCCTTTCTACCTATCAACCGCTGAGCAAAAAGTGACCAAAAATCTGTTGCTTTATCGGTATAAACAATTAGAGCAGGCTTACCAAAATGCGGGCATGTTAGGCTTTGGCAATGGCGCCGCGCTATACCCAATGGTAAGTATTAATGGTATCGAATGCCATAACGAGTGGGAAATAACGTTTGAAGAATTACACCGCAACGGCGCTATTGCCTACGCCATATTTAATTATGTTCGTTATACCGGCGATGTGGATTACCTGGTTGATTACGGACTGGAAGTACTCATTGGCATAGCCCGTTTCTGGGGTTACCGGGTTAGCTGGTCGGCTGATAAGGAAAAATATGTAATGCTGGGCATAACCGGGCCAAATGAGTACGAAAATAACATCAACAATAACTGGTATACCAATACTTTAGCCACCTGGTGCATGCAATATGCCATGGAAGTAATGGGAAAAGTAAAGGCTATGGATGCTGATAAATATGCCAAACTCATAACCAAACTAAACTTTAATGAGCAGCAGGAAACGAAAAAGTTCAAGCACATTATTGATAATATGTATTATCCGTATGATGAGGGCAACCAGGTATTTTTACAGCAGGACGGCTACCTCGATAAGGAGCAAATATTAGTTAAGGATCTGCCCGCATCAGACCGCCCGCTAAACCAGAAATGGAGCTGGGACAGGATACTGCGCTCCTGCTTTATTAAACAGGCTGATGTTTTGCAGGGGATTTACTTTTTTGAGGATAAGTATGATATAGATACTATCCGCCGGAATTTTGATTTTTATGAGCCGCGTACTGTGCATGAATCGTCACTATCGCCATGTTTACATGCCATACTAGCTGCCAAATTAGGCGATGAAGCAAGGGCTTATGAATTTTACCTCCGTACTTCACGTTTAGATCTGGACGATTATAACAATGATACCGAGGATGGCTGCCATATTACCTCCATGGCAGGTACCTGGATGGCAGTTGTTGAAGGTTTCGGCGGTATGCGCATGCGCGATGATAAGCTTTCATTCAACCCATTTTTACCCGGTAAATGGGCCTCATTCTCGTTTCATGTAGGTTTTAGGGGAAGTTTGCTGAATGTTAAGGTAAGCAAGGAACAAATAGCTATAAAAAACCTTTCTGGTATTGAAACTACGGTGTTGGTGCACGATAAGGAGTATGTAGTAAAAGCGAATAACGAAGTATTGATATAAATGAGCCTTTACCCTCTTTCCGCCGCAGGCGAAGAGAGGATGGTCGAGAGAAGCAACGATCGGGTGAGTCAACGGAGCGCGTTTTACCCCCACCCGGCCTCCCCCTAAGCTTAGGGGGAGGTGTCGACAAAGGAGACGGAGGGGGAGGACAACGGAGCGCGTCGAAGCTTTGCGTTAGGGATGGAAGCGGATACCGGCCTGTGAATAAGGCCTGTGTAGTATAAGCGTACAGCCCGGGCCGCAGGTAACGCCCTAATAAATTTATCTGACCAACAAAAACAACCAAATGGATCCACAATCACACAAACTCATCATATACCAACTATTGCCGCGCTTGTTTGGCAATGCTAATACCACCAATAAATTCTACGGGTCGATAGAAGAAAACGGTTGTGGTAAACTGAATGATATTAATGATACTGCCCTTACCGAAATAAAGAAATTAGGCATTACCCACGTTTTTTATTGCGGGGTGATAGAGCATGCCACCATGACCGATTACACGAAATTCGGCATCAAACTGGATGATCCGGATGTGGTAAAGGGTAGGGCAGGTTCGCCATACGCCATAAAGGATTATTACGATATAGATCCCGACCTGGCAGTTGATGTGAATAATCGCATTGGTGAGTTTGATGAACTGGTTAAACGTACCCATGCTAACGGACTTAAAGTGATCATTGATTTTATCCCCAATCATGTAGCCCGCACCTATGCATCGGATGCTAAGCCGGATGGTGTGCGTGATATTGGGCAGGATGATGATAATACTAAAGCGTTTAGCCCTAAAAATGATTTTTATTATGTCTGCGGGCAGTCGTTCGTGGTGCCGCAGGGTTATAATCCGGGAGGGGATGGGTTCAGCAGTCCACTTAAGGATGGTAAGTTTGATGAGCATCCGGCCAAGGTAACAGGCAATGCCTTTACAGCCACACCATCAATTAATGATTGGTTTGAAACCGTTAAACTAAATTATGGGCTCGATTGCCTTAATAATTACACTCCTCATTACGATCCCATCCCTCCGCTATGGAATAAGCTTTATGATATTTTAGATTACTGGAGCAACAAAGGCGTTGATGGTTTCCGTTGCGACATGATAGAATATGTGCAGGTGGAGTTTTGGGGATGGATCATCCCTAAACTAAAAGAAGCACACCCGGATTTGATATTTATTGGAGAGGCCTATCATTATAGTTTGTACAACAAATATATTTTTGATGGCAAGTTTGATTACCTGTACGATAAAACAGGACTTTATGATGCTGTAAAGAAACTTACCCGCAATGAGTGGGGCGCATCCGCCTGGAGCATAAATAACGTTTGGAATAATGAAACTAAAGGTATTGATGAGCACATGCTCCGCTTTATGGAAAATCATGATGAGGAGCGTATCGCACATAATGCTTTCGCTGGTAACCCATGGCTCGCGATACCGGGTATGATAGTTACCGCTACGCTGAATACCGGCCCGGTAATGATCTATTCGGGGCAGGAGGTTGGTGAACCGGGGAATGGCTCAATGGGTTTTGGCGGCGACTCCCGTACCAGCATATTTGATTACTGCGGTGTGCCTGAACACCAGAAATGGCTCAACAACGGTAAGTTTGATGGTGCCCAGTTATCTATTGAACAAAAAAACCTGCGCGACTTTTACCACACCCTATTAAATATAGCCATTAATAATGAGGCTATACATTCCGGTGAATTTTATGAGTTGATGGTGGCCAATGAACACCAGCCGGGCTTTAATCAGGGCTTGTATATTTATGTGCGTTATACCGCTAAACAGCGTGTATTGGTGATAGCCAACTTTAACCGGGATGAACATAATATACAAGTAGCGCTTGCCGGCGATCTGCTAAGCAAATTTAATTTAAGCGGAAGTATAGAATTTACAGATCTGTTAAAGGGCGTAAAGTATAATACGCCTGACATTGCGCAGGGCCTTAATATTTTTTTACACGCTACAAGTGGATTGTTACTGGAATTTTAACTTTGTCATTAGTCACTGGTCATTAGTCATTTGAATATTTTAGGATGAGCAACCGAATAGAAGATCTGGAAATATATGCGCTTTCAGAATTATTTGCTAATGACATATGGGCTATTGTTTTGCAATGGGATCATTTCGCAAAAGATACGATTGGTAAACAAATCGTAAGATCGGCAGATTCGATTGGAGCAAACATTGCTGAGGGATTTGGACGATATCATTATAAAGAGAACAAAAATTTTTGTTACTTCAGCCGCGAATCCATTATTTAAACTAAAGGATGGTTGAAGAAAGCAAAGGATAGAGATTTATTAGCTGATGATAAATATCAACTCCTGTTTCAACAATTAGAGCTTATTCGTATAAAACTTAATGGATACATTAAGTATATTGGCAAATCCAACCAATAATATATTACCAATTATAACAACCAAGGTCAAATGACTAATGACCACTGACTAATGACTAAAGAAATGAGTACAAGAAAGATCGTTCCGAAACCGAGGCTGGATTTTTGGCAGATATGGAACATGAGCTTTGGGTTTTTAGGGATCCAGTTTGGCTTTGCGCTGCAAACCGGCTATGCCAGTCGCATACTGGAAACCTTTGGTGCCGATGTGGGCAACATATCCCTGTTCTGGCTTGCCGCCCCGCTTACCGGGATGATCATTCAACCAATTATAGGCCATTACAGCGATCGTACCTGGAACCGTTTGGGCCGCCGCCGTCCTTATTTCTTAACAGGAGCATTGTTATCAGGCTTAGCGCTTTGTTTTTTACCTAACTCATCCGGGTTGGCATTTCTTATACCGCCAATAATTGTGGGTGCAGGTATGTTAATGCTGATGGATGCATCATTTAACGTAGCCATGGAGCCGTTCAGGGCTTTAGTTGCCGATAATTTGCCGGATAGTCAGCATAACATGGGCTTCTCATTACAAACCTGCTTAATTGGTGTGGGTGCCATTATAGGCTCAGCATTACCATCTGTTTTGGTGGACTGGTTTCATGTGCCATCAGTAGCTGCCAAAGGTATCGTACCCGACAATTTATTATATTCTTTCTACATCGGCGGGATCGTTCTCATAGCTTGTATTGTGTGGACAGTTGTTAAAACCAAAGAATATCCGCCCGAAGTTTACGCGACCTTTCACGAAGAAGACCTGGAGATTTCAGACAAGAAAAGTGGCTTAGCTGAATTTTTCTATGATCTGACTCACATGCCAAAAACCATGAAGCAGTTAGGGGTAGTACAGTTTTTCTCCTGGTTCGCGCTGTTTTCCATGTGGGTATTTACAACGGCTGCGGTAGCCGATCACGTATACCATATCCCGGCAGGCGACACCTCTTCCAAAGCATTTAATGATGCAGGTAACTGGGTAGGTAATATGTTTGGTGTTTATAATGCGGTATCGGCAATATATGCGCTCTCTTTACCATGGATAGTTAAGCATATCAACCGCAAACGTACCCATGCTTTTTCACTGGTAATGGGAGGGATAGGTTTAATATCTATATTCTTCATTCAAAACCATTACCTGTTACTGTTGCCAATGGTAGGTATAGGCCTGGCCTGGGGCAGTATACTGGCCATGCCTTATGCTATATTATCCAGCTCCATCCCGGCCAAAAAAATTGGTATTTATATGGGCTTGTTTAACTTCTTTATCACTTTCCCCCAAATTGTTAACAGCTTAACTGGTAGTTTAATAGTTAAATATTTGTTTAATAGTCAGGCTATTTATGGCTTGGTTATGGCAGGTGTTTTTATGTTCCTGGCAGCCATAGCGGTATTATTTGTGGAGGATAGCGAGAAGATCAATATTATTGAAACGGGCTTTGAACCGGAGGCGAAAACGATAGCATAGGCCTCACCCCGGCCCTCTCCAAAGGAGAGGGAGGTAAAGTATCAGTGCAAAAACTTTACCAACCCTCTTTACGGCTTGCCGTAGAGAGGGTCGAGCAGCGCAGCGAAGTCGGGGTGAGTCAACGGAGCGCGTTTTTTACTAAAATGACCAAAAATGCAAATACTAATGAGCTAATGAACCAGTGAACAAATGAGCCAACTAAAACGAAAAACTGGCATAATTATAGGGTTATATTAAAGCAGATTATTGTATATTGCGTATAGGATATTGATAGGTGCGCGAATTATTAACTACTAATTACTTTTAATGGAAGATAAGATACTAAATACGGAGCTGTTAATCAATAAATTACTTGAAGAGGAAGAGGAGTTTCACCACGTAAATAACCCTGCGGCTGATATTAAGCCGGTTATAAAAAAGTATCTTGGTGTTCCCAATCATGCGGAACAATTGGGAAATAAAATCTACTTTACTGATGGCGACGCTAAGGTTGAGGTAGTAGTGGTTACTGATGAAATTATCCGGGTAAGATTAGCCCCGCACGGCGTGTTTTTAGATGAATTTTCCTATGCTGTACCTAAACTGGTGCATAAGGATGCTGCATTCATTTTGCTTGAAAACGAATCAGAATATATTGTTTCATCACGTGTGGTAAACTGTCACATTCGCAAGAAAGACTTTTTCATATCATTTTCTGATAAGAAGAATCATATTACCAGTGCTGATGCTGTGCCGATGCACTGGGAAGAGAACGTTAAATTTGGCGGCTATTATGTGTTCTGCACCAAGACCTGCGCTACCGAGGAAAGCTTCTTTGGCCTGGGCGATAAACCAACAGAACTTAACCTGCGTGGCAAAAGGTTAAAAAACTGGAATACCGATGCTTATTCATTCGCTTGGAATCAGGATCCGCTTTACCGCAGCATCCCTTTTTATATCAGCCTGAATGATAATATAGCTCACGGAATTTTCTTTGATAATACTTTTAAGGCTCAGTTTGATTTTGGTGCCGAAGATAAAACCAAAACCAGCTTTTGGGCTGATGGCGGCGAGCTGCAATACTATTATATCCACGGCCCGCATATGATGGATGTGGTAAAAAGCTACCATATTTTAACAGGTACGCACCCTATGCCGCCACTGTGGGCATTAGGTTATCACCAATGCCGCTGGAGCTATTATCCGGAGGCTAAGGTTAGGAAAATAACAACAGGCTTCCGCGAAAATAAGATCCCATGCGATGGTATTTACCTCGATATAGATTATATGGACGGTTACCGTTGTTTTACCTGGAACCGCAAATATTTCCCTGATCCAAAGAAAATGATCAGCGAATTAGCTGCCGAAGGTTTTAAAACGGTAGTAATTATTGATCCGGGTATTCGTGTGGATGATAATTATTCGGTGTTTAAAGAGGGTAAGGCCAACAGATATTTTTGTCGCCGCAGCGATGACTACTTTATGGAGGGCCACGTATGGCCGGGCCGATGTCAGTTCCCTGATTTTACCAACCCCGAGGTACGCACCTGGTGGGGTGGTTTGTTTGATGAGCTGGTAGAGATGGGCGTAGCCGGTGTTTGGAACGATATGAATGAGCCTGCCGTTTTTGGTGCAGGTACTTTTCCTGATGATGTGCGCCACCAGTATGATGGTTTCCGCGGATCGCACCGTAAGGCCCATAATATTTATGGTATGCAAATGGTCCGCGCTACCTATGAGGGTTTGCGCACCATCATGAAAAATAAACGCCCTTTTACTATCACCAGGGCAGGCTACTCAGGCGTACAGCGCTATTCATCTGTGTGGACGGGTGATAACGTGGCGTCGTGGGAACATTTACAGTTGGGCAATATCCAATGCCAGCGCTTATCAGTATCAGGTATTCCGTTCTGCGGTACTGATATTGGCGGCTTTAGCGGCGAACCGGATGGCGAATTATTTACCCGCTGGATACAGATGGGAACTTTCTCACCATTTATGCGCGCGCACTCTGCCGGTGATACCAAGGAGCGTGAGCCATGGAGCTTTGGCGAGCCATATACTGCCATCAACCGCAAGTTTATTGAGCTGCGCTACAGGTTGATCCCCTATTTATATTCAACTTTTTGGGAGCATCATCGTTATGGTTTCCCAATTTTAAGGCCGATAGTTATGCAGGAGCAGGATGTGCTGCTGAACCATTTCCGCCAGGATGAGTTTACTTATGGCGATAAAATACTAATCTGCCCGGTTATGCAGCCAGGACAAACCAGTCGTAAAGTATACCTGCCAAAAGGAAAATGGTATAATTTCTGGACAAATGAAATGGCTGACGGTGGACAGGAAGTAATGGTGCCTACACCGCTGGAAACTATTCCGATCTTCATAAAAGCAGGTTCAATTATACCTGAATACCCGGTAATGCAATACATAGGCGAAAAGGAAATTGAAGAAGTTAAACTGAATATCTATTATAGCGATTACGAAGTAAACTCTTTCCTGTTTGAAGATTACGGCGAAACATTTGCTTATGAGCAGGATATCTACCTGGAGAAAAAATTTGTGGTGAAAGGTGATGCTAAAACATTAACCATACAACAAAGTATGGAAGGGTTATATACGCCAAGATACGAGGGCTATCATTTTAATCTGCTGGGCCTGCCGTTTAAGCCAACTAAAATTGTTGCCGATGGCAAAGAGATAGCCAATTTTACAACAAGTAAAGACAAGATCACAGAGTTTAAATTCAGTAAGAACTTTAAGCATATAGAGATTTATAAGTAATGATCGTCCTGTAGGGATTACTTCTCTCCAAGCGTCATTGCGAGGTACGAAGCAATCCCTAACTATACAGAGCAAATTTGCATGATTGACTTGCAAAGTCGGGGATTGCTTCGTTCCTCGCAATGACGCTTAGAGAGATTAGGGAAACGAAAAGAAGGTTTACCCTCTTTGCGGCTTGCCACAGAGAGGGTCGACAAGTGAAGCGAAGTCGGGGTGAGTCAAACGGAGCGCGGCGAAGTTCTGCGTTAGGGATGGTAGCGGATACCGGCTTGTGACTAAGGCCTGTGCAGTATGAGTGAACAGCCCGGGCCGAAGGCAACGCCCCAATTGTAATATTTTTTTAATGATTACATTAATGCAACGCCCAAAACATTACAGCGAAAATTTTCTTTAGTTTATACCAGAAAAATAAGCTTACATTTAATACCAATATAAAACCAATTATATATAGACACTGTAATTTAATGGCCGAAAAGGGTTGTTGAAATACTGCACCTTAAACTGACATCGGAAAGTACTAAAACAGCGAATATTAAAGGTATATTTAGCAATCGCGGCAATGTGAACCGGGGATGTGGATTAATGGCCGCGTGTAATGAATTAGGACTACCGTAAAAAGCATAAGCATGTTCTGTTTTTTGTGATGAAATTTCAGCCGGATTGTTGGATTTAAAAACACTTAACAGCATATATATTGTTATAAAGCATATAAAAGGAAAACGAAGCTAATATTTCGGTTTTCGAAATAATAAATACAATGGCTAAAAAGAAAGTTGACCCCGAAACACCTGAACCAGCAAAGAAACCGACAGCAAAAAAAGCAACAACAAAAAAAGCTGCTAAAGTTGTAGATGCCGAAACAAAACCTGTTAAGGCAGTAAAAAAGAGTTCACCGGCAAAAAAGAGTTCGCCTGCAAAGGACACAGATCCTGTTGTTGAAGAAATTGTGCTAAAAAGTGTTGAGCCTTACAGTCGTTTTACTGATTTTGATATCGGCTTATTTAAATCGGGCAAGCACTATAAATTGTACGAGAAGTTTGGCGCCCATGTGGTTGAACATAAAGGTATTGTAGGTACTTACTTTTCTGTTTGGGCACCCAATGCGCAGTATGTTGCTGTTGTAGGGAATTTTAACGGATGGAACCGCGGCTCGCACGGACTTAATGCCCGCTGGGATGCATCGGGTATTTGGGAAGGCTTTATCCCCAATATTGGTGTTGGCGAAACGTATAAATACTACATAAAATCATCAACAGGAGAAGACCTTGAAAAAAGCGATCCGTTTGCTTTACGCTGGGAATTGCCGCCGCATACCGCCTCTATTGTAGTGGATACTTATTACGAATGGCGTGATAAAGAATGGATGCACAAGCGCTACGAGCATAATGCGCTTGACAGGCCTTATTCTGTTTATGAAATGCACGTTGGCTCATGGGCACGCAGTGTGGAGAGCCCCGATGAGTTTTTAACTTACCGCCAGCTTGCTGCTAAACTGGTACCTTATATAAAGGAAATGGGCTTTACTCACGTAGAGTTTATGCCGATTATGGAGCACCCTTATTACCCAAGCTGGGGTTACCAGATCAGCGGATTTTATGCGGCTTCATCGCGTTATGGCTCCCCGCAGGACCTGATGTTTTTGATAGAAGAATTGCACCAGGCCGATATTGGTGTAATACTGGATTGGGTGCCTTCGCATTTTCCTGGCGATGTACATGCCTTATATAATTTTGACGGTACACACTTATATGAACATGCAGATGTAAGAAAAGGCTTCCACCCCGACTGGAAATCATACATATTTAATTACGGCCGTAATGAAGTACGTGCGTTCCTGATCAGTAATGCTTTGTTCTGGCTTGATCGTTACCATGTGGACGGCCTTCGTGTGGATGCAGTGGCATCAATGCTTTATTTGGATTACTCGCGCAAAGCAGGGGAGTGGGAGCCAAATATTTACGGTGGCAATGAAAACCTTGAGGCCATATCATTACTTAAAGAATTTAACGAAGCTGTTTACAGTCATTTCCCCGATGTGCAAACTATTGCAGAGGAATCAACTGCGTTTACAGGTGTTAGTCGCCCGGTATATTTAGGCGGTTTAGGTTTTGGTATGAAATGGATGATGGGCTGGATGCACGATACGATAAAGTATTTTTCTGAGGACCCAATCAATCGTAAATATCATCATAACCAGATTACATTTAGCTTAATATATGCCTTTACCGAAAACTTTATGCTGCCTTTTTCACATGATGAGGTTGTATACGGCAAAGGCTCCATGTTGCGTAAAATGCCGGGTGATGAATGGCAGCAATTTGCCAACCTGCGCCTGTGCTATAGCTATATGTTTACCCATCCGGGAGCAAAACTGCTCTTTATGGGAGGCGAATTTGGCCAGGGAACGGAATGGAACTTTGAAAAATCGCTGGAATGGTATGTATTGGAGTATCCTAACCATAATGGTATAAAAGAGACTGTTAAAGCATTAAATAAACTGTACCGGTCGGAGCCGGCTCTATATGAAAAGGCATTTGATGGTTCGGGCTTTGAATGGATTGATGGTGGTAATGCCAATGACTCCATATTGATATATACCCGTAAAGGTTATGAAAGCGTTAACGACCTGGTAATTGTACTGAACATGACCCCGGTTGTACGTTATGATTTTAGGGTTGGTGTACCTGATAGCGGCCAGTGGAAAGAGATTTTCAACTCGGATGCTGAAAATTTCTGGGGTACCGGCATTATCAATTATGATGCGGTAACTTCAGAAAAAGTAAACTGGCATGGGAGGGAAGATTCTATTAATGTAACTGTACCGCCGTTGGGCGCTTCGGTGTTTAGGAGGGTGAAGTAATAATAAGGGTTACTATACTCATGTCATTGCGTGGAGGTTGAGCCTGTCCTGAACTTGTTTCAGGAACGAAGCAATCTCGTCGCTTGCATAGTGAACGCGACGAGGTTGCTACGCTATCGCTCGCAATGACATGGGGTTAATGGTCAAACGAAAATTATGAGCAAGAAATTCTTTTATTTATACCTGATTGTCGGCATTATAGCAGTAATACTGCTGGTGAAGGATATCATTACGGCATATCCATCAATGATTGCCACAAGAGATATTGCATATGATGCCCTACCCGCTATCCTGTTTTTCTATCTCGCCTTTAAAACCTACCAGGAAAAAAACGACCAGGAGCTAAGATAGTTTTGAGGTGAAAGGATAAAGGCGAAAGCTAAAAGGTTTGAAACTTCTTAATTAGATTTTACCTTTCAATTTTATTTTCTCTTTTAACCTTTCGCCTTTAACCTTTTCAGCAACTACCGTATCCACAACCTATCCAGCAAAAAGAAAACCGCGAATACCACGCTGGCTATGCCGTTGGTGGTCATAAACGCGAAGTTAACCCGGCTCAGGTCGTTGGGCTTAACCAGCAGGTGCTGGTATACGAGCATTGAACAAAAGAATATAATGCCTATATAATAGGGGATGCCTACATGAGTAAAGAATACCGGCATAATCACAAATATGGCCGATAACACATGTAAAAAGGTAGATAGCCTTAACGCGTTTACCTTACCCAAATAAGCAGGGATAGAATGTAATTTTTCATCCTGATCAAAATCAATATCCTGTAAAGCATAAATAATATCAAAACCGCTCACCCAGCATAAAACTGATAGTGAAAAGAATAGTGGGGTAATTGCAAAGCTCCCGGTAATTACCAAATAGGCGCCGATAGGAGCTAATGACAAACCCAGGCCCAAAACTAAATGGCATAAAGCCGTAAAGCGTTTAGTTGCGCTATAACCCAATACCACAAACAGAGCCACCGGCGAAAGGAAAAAACAAAGCGGATTAATAAACCAGGTAGTACCAATAAACAACAGGCAATTAGTAATGGTAAAAGTCAGCGCCGCCGCCGGACTGATCCTGCCTGAAGGTATATCACGTTGTTTGGTACGCGGGTTTTTAGCATCAATATTCCTATCTAAATAACGGTTAAATGCCATAGCCGAGTTGCGGGCAAACACCATACACAGTATCATCAGCATTAATTTCACCCAATCAAACTTATGTTCAGTGGTAGTCACCGCCAAAAAAAAGCCAATAAAAGCAAACGGCATCGCGAAAATGGTATGTGTAAATGTTACTAATGATAGATATTTTTTCATTTTGTATTATGTAGTATAGTTCCCCTCTTGAGAGGGGTTAGGGGTGTGTTCTGCGTTGTTCTCGTATGCTAAAATATACGTTTCAATTGTTCTCAAAACATTAGTTATGTCTTTTTTTACTTCTTGCTCAGTAAATCTTATGATAGTTAAATTATAAGCTTCCAATTCCTTTTCACGCAACAAATCTAATTCATAAGTTTCAATATGGTTATGATAGCTTCCATCTATTTCTATCACTAGATCTAATTCATAACAATACAGATCTACTATATAATTTAAAAGCGGTTTTTGTCGATGAAAATCATAACCATGAAATTGTTTATTCTTAATTTCCTTCCATAACAAAGTTTCACCTAATGTACTTTCATTCCTCAACTTGCGGGCCAATTGTTTTAGGGTTGAGTTATAGGGTATGATTTTGCGCGGCATACTTTTCTATCGTATAACACACCCCTAACCCCTCTCAAGAGGGGAACCGAATGTTGTTGGCACCACAAACCCCTGATTTATTCCTCCAATAAAACCTAAAATCTCTTCCCTGCCATCATGTGTTTCTGATGAGGTTACAAAAATATCAGGTACTTCATCAAACGTAGCTAAAAGCGCTTTTTTAAATTTAGCGATGTTCTGATCTGTTTTTACTGATGATTGTTTATCAGCCTTAGTAAATATCAACACAAATGATAAGCCCTTTTCGCCTAGCCAGTTACAAAATTCCAGGTCGATCTTTTGTGGCTCGAGTCTGCTATCGATCAGCGCCATTACGCATTGCAAGCTCTCACGTTTATCCAGGTAGGTATGGATGAACTTATCCCAGTCTGCTTTTTTACTTTTTGAGGCACGGGCATAGCCGTAGCCCGGCAGATCCACAATATACCAGCTGTCGTTGATCAGAAAATGGTTGATCAGCTGGGTTTTACCCGGAGTTTGTGAAGTTTTTGCTAATCCCTTTTTAGCGGTAAGCATATTAATAAGGGACGACTTCCCCACGTTAGACCTTCCGATAAAAGCATACTCTGGCTTTACCGGCGGTGGCAGTTTAGAAATTTGGGTGTTGCTGCAAATAAACTCGGCAGATTTTACAATCATTGTACAAAGGTAAAATTTGTTTTCCTTAAATTCGATGTTTAAACATTTATTATCATGGAAGATTACAAAATACCAGCCCAAACCCGCATTGGCCATGTGCATTTAAAGGTGAGCGATCTGCAAAAGTCGCTTGATTTTTACGTTGGTTTACTTGGTTTCGAGAAAATGGCTGCTTATGGCGATCAGGCCGCGTTTATTTCTGCCGGAGGCTACCATCACCATATTGGCTTAAATACCTGGCACAGTAAAGGCGCGCCACCAGCACCTGAATATGCTCCCGGACTTTATCATACAGCTATATTATATCCTGAAAGAAAAGATCTTGCCCAAATACTGCAAAGATTGATCGATGCCAAATACCCCATCACCGGTGCATCAGATCACGGGGTATCCGAAGCAATATACCTGGATGATCCAGACGGTAACGGTGTTGAGCTCTATTGGGATCGCCCTAAAGAAGAATGGCCGTTTGGTACTGATGGTGAATTAACTATGTATACACGTGCGTTGGACGTACGCGGATTGTTGTCATTGGTTCATTAGTTCACTGGTTCATTAGTCTTTTATGGTGATAAATTACGCCGACCTTATCTACAGCTACGCATCAATGAACTAATGAACCAGTGAACCAATGAACATTAATCCAGTGAACCAATGAACGAAAAAGCTATCTTTGCCCTCATTCTATGAGCGAAACTATAACCCCGTACCAGGATAAGGATGCCACCAAAAAAGCGCAGGTGGCCGATATGTTCAATAATATATCTAAAACTTACGATTTTCTGAATCACTTTCTATCGCTGGGTATCGATATCATCTGGCGTAAAAAAGCTATAAACGAACTGAAGAAAGATCAGCCGCAATTAATACTGGATGTGGCAACCGGTACCGGTGATTTTGCTTTTGAAGCTTTATCTATCCTAAAACCTGAAAAAATTATCGGGGTTGATATTTCGCAGGGAATGCTGGATATCGCGCAGCAAAAAATAGATAAACGCCAGCTTGGCGATAAATTTGAAATAAAACTGGGCGACTCGGAGAAGTTACCTTTTGAAGCCGACGAGTTCGATGCGGTTACCGTGGCTTTCGGCGTGCGTAACTTTGAGAACCTTGAAGTTGGTTTGGCTGATATCCATCGCGTACTAAAAACAGGTGGCAAAGCGGTGATACTGGAGTTTTCAAAACCGAAAGCATTCCCGATAAAGCAATTATATAATTTCTATTTTGCTTATATTACACCCGGCATAGGCAAAATATTTTCAAAGGATGCGCGGGCATACAGCTATTTACCTGAATCGGTGGCAGCTTTTCCCGACGGAGAAAAATTTATCAGCCTGATGCATAAAGCAGGTTTTAAGCATACCAAACACAGGCCTTTAACGTTTGGTATCTGTTCAATTTATACAGGCGTTAAATGATTAAAAAACGGTACTTAACCATTATTGTACTACTGTTTTGCAGTAATTTGTTATTTGCCCAGGAGGCCCCGAGCCCCTTCGCGTGGGGTGGCGGTGCCGATCAGCAGGATCTGAGCTTTGGCTTTTCCTTTTCATATGTAAATACCTATTATAAAATATTAAAGAATCCCGACTGGCGCAGTCCGTTTTTAGATAAGCAAAATGGTAACGCGCCGGTCACCAGTGATTTAAATAGTTTAAGCTCGCCAAATTCACCTGGTTTCGCGGTTGGATTTTTAACACGTTACCGGATTACCGAACACCTGGAAGCCCGCATCACACCATCGCTGATTTTTGCCGACCGCCAGCTTAGCTATATATATGCCAATCCGAGCGATGACGTTATAAAATCGGTACAATCAACTACGGTTGATTTTCCTTTGTTATTAAAACTGAAGTCGGATAGGTTAGGAAATTTCAGGGCTTATTTATTGGGCGGTGTAAAATACTCTTATGCTATCGGAGCCAAAAAAAGCGATGCAGATGCGGCCCTGCTTGATAAAACTGTTAAAAACGTGTCGGGCTACGGTTCGTATGAAGCGGGCTTAGGCTGTGATATTTATTTTGAATATTTTAAATTGTCGCCTGAGATTAAGCTCTCAAATTCAATGGGAAATGTACTGGTTCCCGAAAATCAGCCATTCTCGGCGCCTATCAGCAAATTGTCATTACACACTTTAATGTTTAGCCTGTACTTCGAATAGTGTTTAAAAAAAACTAATTTCGCAGCTAATAGTTATTACACTATGGCCAAAATTGCATTAATTACCGGAGCGACTTCCGGCATCGGAGAAGCTACTGCTCATCTATTCGCCCGCGAAGGGTATAATCTTATACTAACGGGACGTAGGCTCGACAGGTTGGATAAACTGGCAAGTCAACTCAACAAAAAACATAATATCGAAGTAGCAGTATCATCATTTGATGTGCGCGATCGTGCTCAGGTGATTGAAAACCTGGAAGCTTTACCCGCCAAATGGAAAAAGATAAATGTGCTGATAAACAATGCTGGGCTAAGCCAGGGCCTTGACCCGATTGATAAAGGCGACCTTGATGATTGGGATACCATGATCGATACCAACGTTAAAGGCTTGCTTTACGTAACAAAGATCGTATCAAACTGGATGATAGCTAACGGTAATGGCCACATCGTAAACCTGGGCTCAATTGCGGGTATTGATGTTTACACCAATGGTAACGTATACTGCGCCACTAAACACGCGGTTGATGCGCTTAACAAAGGCATGCGCCTGGATCTTTTGCCGCATGGCATAAAGGTAACTGCTATACACCCGGGAGCTGTGGAAACAGAGTTTTCAAATGTGCGATTTAAGGGCGATGATGCAAGGGCCAAAAAAGTGTACGATGGCTTTGATCCGCTTGTGGCCGAGGATGTTGCCGAAACCATTTGGTTTGCAGTATCGCGCCCTAAGCATGTAAACATAAACGAGCTGGTTGTTATGCCAACAGCGCAGGCAAACGGGTCTACTATATTTAGAAAGTAATTTAAGTCCGGAAGTCCGAGAAGTCGGAAAGTCCGGAAGTGAAAAAAATAAAAGAGTAATTTTTTAGTCCGAAAGTCCGGTAAGTCGGAAAGTCCGGAAGTAAAAAGTAAAAACATAAAATAAGATCTTCCGGACTTTCGGACTTTCCCGACTTCCGGACTACATAAAAAAAACATGTCACTAACTACACAAATAGACCAGGATATTAAACAGGCAATGCTGGCAAAGCAGGCCGACAGGTTGCGCGGATTGCGTGCAATAAAATCAGCATTATTACTGGCCCGTACCGAAAAAGGTGCTGCCGAAGAGGTAACACCTGAAGCCGAAACCAAAGTGTTACAAAAGCTGGTAAAACAGCGCAAGGAATCGGCCGAGATCTATAAAACACAAAATCGCGACGACCTGTACCAGGTTGAAGTGGAGGAACTGGAAGTAATTGAGGCCTATTTGCCAAAGCAAATGAGCCATGATGAGGTTGAGGCTTATTTAAAAGAGGTGATAATACGTGTTGGCGCTACATCAGTTAAAGATATGGGCAAAGTTATGGGCACCGCAAATAAGGAACTTGCAGGCAAGGCCGATGGTCGGACAATATCAGAGGTTGTGAAACAGTTGTTAGGGTAATTGGGTTGATTAGGTGAGTTGTTGATTAAGTTAATTAAGTTTTTAACCCGGTCAACTAATCAGCACAATCAAAACTTAATCAATTAAAAACAATAATAAAACTTGTAACTCAACCGCAATAAACTATTTTTATACCGGATAGCCGGAATTGAACCAAATAACAAACTGGTTCTGGTTATCAACTTAATATTAAAATATCTATATGGATTTCGTGCTTAAAGAGCAAAACGGGTTTAGTTATATCGATGAGGGCGAAGGTGAGGTGTTGTTGTTACTGCATGGCTTAATGGGCGCATTAAGTAATTGGGATGAAACTGTAAACTATTTTAAACCAAATTACCGGGTTATAATACCCATGCTGCCAATTTATGACTTGCCGTTATTAACTACAGGTGTTAAGTCCGTTTCAAAATTTGTGCACAAATTTGTAAAGTATAAAAAGCTAAAGGATTTTACTATTATTGGTAATTCATTAGGCGGGCATGTGGGTTTAATATATGTGTTGGCTCATCCTGGTTTTGCAAAAGCCATGGTATTAACCGGCAGTTCGGGCTTATATGAAAATGCTTTTGGTGGTACTTTCCCAAGGCGCGAAAGTTATGATTTTGTGAGAGAGAAAGTGGAATTTACCTTTTATGATCCAAAAACTGCAACAAAAGAACTGGTTGATGATGTTTTCAAGACTATAAATGATCGTCACCGCGTTGTTAGGATATTGGCTATGGCAAGATCAGCTATTCGTCATAATATGAAAGATGATCTCCATAAAATTCATATTCCCGTAGGTTTAATATGGGGAAAGAATGATAAGGTTACACCTCCTGAAGTTGCTGTTGAATTTCATGAGATGCTACCGAAGTCGGATTTGGTTTGGATAGATCATTGCGGTCACGCCCCCATGATGGAGCAGCCGGCTGAGTTTAATGAGGCCCTGAAAGAGTTTTTAAACAAACAAAAAATATAACCATGCTTGCAATTGAGCTGATTGCTGATGAAATTACACCTATTCACACCTCTGACACAGTTCAGAAGGTGGTTGATCGTATGGTGGAGTTTCGTGTAAGGCACCTGCCAATTGTAAACGAGGATCAGTTTCTGGGTATGCTTGCTGAGGATGACCTGGTTAATGTAACCGATAATCAAACACAGATTGGTGCGCTGGCATTATCGCTGGTTAACCCTTATGTACGGGAAGATCAGCATATATACGATGTTATCCGTTTGTTTTATGAGCAAAAACTTACTGTTGTGCCGGTGCTTGATATCAAAAATAACTATTTAGGCCTGATATCCATCAATGCCATGAATGAGTATTTCGCAAGGCTTACATCTGTATCACAGCCGGGCGGCATTATTGTACTGGAGATCAACAATAAAAACAATTCGCTGGCACACATGTCGCAAATTGTAGAGTCTGATAACGCACAGATCCTGAGCTCCTATATTTATGCTTACCCTGATTCAACCCGTGTAGAAGTAACCTTGAAAGTCAATAAACAAGACATATCAGCCATTATAGCAACATTTTTGCGCTACGAGTATGATATTAAAGCAACCTTTAACCATACCGGCGATAACGACAACTCAAAAGATCGTTATGATTCATTAATGAATTACTTAAATTTATAAAAAGTTCATTTGTTCACTGGTTCATTAGTTCATTTGTAAATAGTTCAATAGAGAATATCAATTTTAAGCTATCTACAGATGCAAGTACCAATGAACTAGTGAACCAATGAACGAATGAACCAACAAAATGAGAATAGCAATCTACGGCAGGCCATTTAATTTAGATGTATTACCATACGTTCAGGAAGTATTTGATAACCTGTCGCAGCATGGGGTCGATATTTATGTACATCACCAGCTTAGCGATTACCTGAACGATAAAATAAAAATTGTAGCCTATAATGTTTTAGGGCCCGATGTTAAGATAAAAGGCTTTATTGATCTTTTTATTACCCTGGGCGGCGATGGTACTTTGCTGGATATGGTTAGCGTTATCCGCAATACTGGTGTACCGGTAATAGGTATAAACTTTGGTCGGCTCGGTTTTTTGGCCACTATTAATAAGAGTGATATAGCCGCGGCGATATTTGCGGTAGTAAATAAAGATTATTGTCTGGATAGCCGCGACCTTATCAGCATAAATTCTGAAAACGAGGTTTTTGGCGATGATAACTTTGCCCTTAATGATATCACCATCCATAAACGCGATGATGCAGCCATGATCATTACCCGGGTTTATATGGATAATGAGTTTTTAAATGCGTACTGGGGCGATGGTATCATTATATCAACACCAACAGGCTCTACAGCCTATTCATTAAGCTGCGGCGGGCCAATTATCTTCCCGCAGTCAAACAGTTTGGTATTAACGCCGGTTTCGCCACATAACCTTAATGTAAGGCCTGTTGTATTGCCTGATAGCAGCACCATAACGTTTGAAGTAGAAAGCCGCAGCAGCAATTACCTGGTATCATGCGACTCGCGCACAGCTACAATTGATAAAACTATGCGTTTTAGTGTGCAAAAGGCAGGTTTTCAGTTAAATTTAGTACGTTTAAGTAATGAAAGTTACTTATCAACGTTAAGGAACAAATTATTATGGGGACTTGACGTTCGCAATTATTAAATTTAATTAATGCCAAAATTTGCAATAACTATACTTTTAATCTTTATCTCACTTAGTTTAAAGGCACAAACCTGGGAACTTGGCGGAGCTTTAGGTGCATCAGGCTACATGGGCGATCTTAACCCAACCAACCCGCTCAAGTTTAGTGGTATAGCTATCGGTGGTTACGTACAGCGTAATTTTAACGGTTACGTGTCGGCCAAGCTAAACTATACATACGGTACGATAGCAGGAGCCGACAGCACTTCATCAAACCAGCAGTTCCGCAACCGTAATTTAAGTTTCAAAACCACATTACAGGAGCTAAGCCTTATTGGCGAGTTTAATTTTATGGAGTATATACCCGATGTGAGCCATAACCGGTACACCCCTTATATTTATTTAGGTATAGGTATAGTAGGGTATAACCCGCAGGCTACTTACATGGGGCAAACCTATAACCTCCGCCCATTAGCTACGGAGGGCGAAACTCCTTATTCCAAAACTGCCATCTCCATACCTTATGGTGCGGGTATCAAATATAATTTCTCGGGCAAATGGAACATAAGTGCTGATATTGGCTACCGCCAGCCCAATACCGACTACCTTGACGATGTAAGCGGACTATATCCAGATAAAAGCAAGCTAACCAGTCCCATTGCAGTCGCGTTATCCGATCGTTCAGGCGAAAAGACGGGCGTATATACCGGTGTTGCCGGTACCCAGCGCGGCGACCTGCGCCCGCATGATACCTATCTGTTTCTGCAGTTTGGCGTGTCGTACACCTTCGTTACGGAGAAGTGTTATTTTAGCAGATAGTTTTTTTTCAACCCTCTTTCCGCCGCAGGCGAAGAGAGGGGCGACCAGCGTAGCGAAGTCGGGGTGAGTCGGCGGAGCGCGTCGAAGTTCTGCGTTAGTGATAGGAGCGGATACCGGCCCGAGCCTAACGCCTGTGTAGTATGAGCGGATAGCACGGGCCGCAGGTAACGCCCTCATTGAATAACCAACACTTAATTTTCAGTTACGAATAATGAAGTTTTAACTTCGATATTGGACATTCATTATTCAATGTTTGATATTATAATTCTTCATCGCGCTCCGGTGACTCACCCCGACTTCGCTACGCTGGTCGACCCTCTCTGCGGCAAGCCGCAAAGAGGGTGAGCGCCCCATTTTTATTTTTAAAAGTAAACTTAATTATTCCCTAAAACTTTATTGCATCAATGTTGCAACAAATGCAATTCGCTTACGTTATAAAGTAAAAGCGACAAACCTATACACCGCTTCAAACCAATTCTTTAACCTTAATCCTTACAATCATGGCAGAGCTGAATCTTTCTTCCGGAAAATCAGGCGGCAGGCAAACTAATAAGTTACCCGTTCGCGTGGACCTAACCGCATTGGTTGATCTTGCGTTTTTACTTATCACCTTTTTTATGCTCACAACCACGCTCGCCAGATCGCGTGCTATGTCGCTGGTTATGCCCGATAAGAGTGCTGGGGGAATGGCTGTACCCGAATCGTCCACCATGACTATCTGCCTGGGTAAAGGCCAGGCCATGTGGTACCTCGGCATGGCTGATAAGCCTGTGATAGCGCCAAAGGTTACCGCTTATGGCAATGATCTGAATAAAGCAATATTGGAGTTACGTAAGCAGGTAAAAGCAACCAGCGGTCGCGATATGATGGTGATTATAAAACCATCAGCACATTCGGTTTATAATAACCTGGTGAGCACCATCGATGAGCTGAATATCACCCAAACAAATAGATATGCGATAGTTGATATTGCAGCTAAGGATATTGCTCTTTTAAAACAAAAGGACATTTATTAGTTTGCAGTTGACAGTTGACAGTTGACAGTTGACAGTTGACAGTTGACAGTTGACAGTTGACAGTTGACAGTTGACAGTTGACAGTTGACAGTTGACAGTTGACATTATGTTAAGTCAACTGCAAACTGCTTTTTTATGCCAACTGCAAACTGTTCTACTGCCAACTTAATACTTAGCTGCTTGTCCTGGCTTAGGTATTGATTCCTGTATAAACTTCCTTAAGTTTTCACTGGCGATAGCCAGTTCCTCTTTACGTAAGTATATCATGTGGCCGCTTTTATAGCCTTCCCATTTCAGGCGGTCTTTTAACCTGCCGCTTGGGTCGAGCTGCCAAAGGCTGTATTTGGCGTTAAAATAATCACAGGCGCCGTCATAGTAGCCTGATTGTATCAGCAAATGCAGGTATGGGTTTTGTGCTATGGCTTGTCTTAAATTTTCGCCGGTTTGGTCGTTGGCATTATCCCATGGCCATACATCACCAAACATATTGTATTTAAGGTCGGTTTTATAATTGAGCTCATTACGCAGGTAAATATTAATAGCAGGGGTAAACGATTGCAGCCATGCGGTAAGCTCGGCATTATAATCAGGGCTGCTGCCGCTGGTTTGCCTGTCGATACCTTTATAGCGTGAATCAAGCCTGCCTATAGTGAAACCTTTGTCACGTAAAAGCTCCTTCCAGTACAGATCGTATGATACATCAAGGTTATTGTCCAATATCACTTTTTCCGATAGGCCACTGTATTTTGACATTTTTGCGGCTATGTCCTTTTTCTGTGCATCATCCAAAAAGCCGCCACGTGATAGGGCAGGGATCAGTTGGTTAATGGTGAAGTCTTCCACCTCAGGTAAAAAATCGGTCAGTTCCTTTTTTTGTAACTCGGGTGATAGCGCACCATGATACCAGGCAGTAGCGGCAAAGTAAGGTAGTTTTAAAGCCGCGCTTACGGGCCCGCTGCGCTGAATACCCAGATCGGTTGGTGAAACTAGTACTACACCATTTAAATACATCCATTGTGAGTTTTGAAGTTCAAGTGCCAAGCCCGATACGCGGGTGGTACCATAGCTTTCGCCGATCAGGAATTTGGGTGATGCCCAGCGGTCCTTACGGGTAACAAAGGTGTTTATCCATTCGGCCAGGTATTTAATATCTGCATTTACACCAAAAAACTTTGTGCCGGGTGTGCCTTTATCTACAGGTCTTGAATAACCTGTGTTAACGGGGTCAACATAAACTATATCGGCAACATCCAATATAGAGTTCTTATTTTCGCCGATACCATAGGGCTGAACAGGGTAGCCTTCGCTATCAACATTAAGTACCCTGGGGCCGGTATAACCTATTTCCATCCATACTGACGGTGTGCCCGGGCCGCCGTTAAAGGAAATAACCAGCGGGCGGTTTGCCCTGTCGGTAACATCATCACGTTCATAATAAGTATAAAATACGCCGGCAATGGGCCTGCCGTCATTATCCCATATGGGCATACAGCCTGCTGTTGCTGTATAAGGTATAACCTGGCCTTTAATAGTTACCTTATGTTTGGTAACCACCGCCGAATCAACCTGCAAAACCCGGCTTTTTGCTATAGGTTGCGTGTTTGTTGCAGGTGCCTGGGGCGTTTGGGCAATAGCAGTGGCACTAAAAAGGCATGCAATTGCAATTGAAGTAAAATACTTGTGCATATATAATAATGAGTTTAAAATGAAAGCGAGCTTTAAATATAGGATATAAAATTAAAATTTGCATTCGCGGGCCGTACATTCCACATACACATCAGGTTACTGATAGCGACTAAGTGTTAGTGGCATAATTGTTTAAAAATAGCTGAAAACAATTTCTTTCCCGGCATACTAAAAAAAATACAATTAAGTTTTACCTTTGTACCCTGAAAAAAACGTCAATAAGGCTTATAAACCAGGCCAAAAAGGGTCGTTTTTAATTGATAATTAACTAAGGTAATTTATTATTGATCATATTACTGGTCAAATTTTATTAAAAGCATGTCTTTGTAATCCAAATTACGGCTTTTATTAATCGGCATAAAATGGGATATAAGGATCAGATTGATTTGTTAAAATTGCCTCAGCACATAGCCATTATTATGGATGGTAATGGCAGGTGGGCTAAAGGGAAAGGCAAATTGAGAATATTCGGTCACCATAATGGGGTACTTTCCGTTAGAGATGTTGTTGAGGGGAGTTGTGATGTGGGTTTACAATATCTTACATTATATACCTTTTCATCAGAAAACTGGAACCGTCCCAAGCTGGAGGTTATGGCTATTATGGAGTTAATGGTAAGCACAATTCATAAAGAGATAGCCAACTTTATGAAAAAGAACGTACGCCTTAATGCCATTGGTGATTTAACCATGCTGCCTGAAAGATGTTACCGTGAGCTTAAAAGCGCTATTGACCAAACAGCAGGCAATACCGGCCTGGTGCTTACGCTTGCTTTAAGCTACAGTTCGCGCCGCGAGATTGTGCGCGCAGCTAAAGAAATTGCCGCTAAAGTGCAAAAGGGCGAAATAAATTTAGAGGATATTGATGAGGAGATGTTCGAGAATAATTTATTTACAGGCAATATGCCCGACCCTGAATTGCTGATAAGAACCAGCGGCGAATACCGAATAAGTAATTACCTGCTATGGCAAATTGCCTATGCTGAACTATATTTTACGCCGAAGTTATGGCCTGATTTTCGTAAGGAGGATTTGTTTGAAGCTATCCTTGATTTTCAAAAACGTGAACGCCGTTTTGGCCTCACCAGCGAGCAGGTGAATTAAATTTTTGCGTTTAACACTTTTTAACAACTGTATAAATTATTTTTAGCCACTTAAATATTCGAATGAATAAATTTCTCTTTGCTATTCTTTTTACTGTTCTGAGTGCCGCTGCAATGGCTCAGGGCCCCGGCCAACCCAGGCAGTCGTTGTTAAAATCATCAATTCCGGCTGATAGTTTAAGTTATCTTAATCCAAAGGATTATATAATTGGTGGCATAACTGTTACTGGTACTAAATATCTTGATAAAGATGTATTGATAACCATATCAAAACTTACTAAAGGCGATAAGATAAACCTGCCGGGTGAAGCTAACGCCAGCGTTATCAAAAACCTGTATCAACAGGGTTTATTTGATGATGTACAGTTAAATGTTACCTCCATTAACATGGATACCATTTACCTGGAGATAGCGGTGCATGAGCTGCCGCGCTTGTCGAAACTGCATATAACCGGTATCCGCAAGGGCGAGATAGACGATGTGCAGAAAAAACTGAGCGACAAAACCAACAAAATTGTAAACCAGAACTTACTGAGCACAACCGCGGCTATTATAAAAAAGCATTTTAACGAAAAAGGCTTTTTAAATACTACCGTTGATATTAAGCAAAGGAAGGATCCGGGAGATGCCAACAGTATTATACTTGATGTTGCTGTTAACAAGCACGAAAAGGTAATGATAAACGAAGTTACCTTTGAGGGCAACAAAGTATTTTCGGATAAAAAACTCCGCAAATACCTGAAAAAAACACGTTCAAGAAAATGGTATAACCTGTTTGGTTCAAAAAAATTCAAACAGGATAAGTATGATGATGATAAGCAAAACCTTATCGATCAGATGCAGGATAAAGGTTACCGCGATGCGGCTATCCTGAGCGATACTGTTTATAAACATGATGAGCAAACCGTAAATGTGCACATCAAATTGCACGAAGGGCCTAAATACTATTTTGGTAACATTAAATGGTCGGGTAATGCAAAATATCCTGCTGAAGCATTAACCAGGATATTACGTATTAAAAAAGGTGATATTTTCAGTGAAGATCAGCTGAACAAAAGGCTTAGCGGCCCAACGCCAAACAGCGATGATGTATCATCATTGTACTTAAACGATGGTTATTTAACCTATCAAGCCGATCCGGTACAAACTAAAATATATGGTGACACCGTTGATCTGGATATCAGGGTTTATGAAGGCCCTCAATACACTATTAACCGCGTTATATTAAAAGGTAACGATGTAACCAATGATAAAGTGGTTATGCGTGAGATCCGTACCAAACCGGGGCAAAAGTTTAACAAGGACCTGCTAATCCGTAGTACACGTGAAATTTCACAGTTAGGTAACTTTGATGAGCAAAAAACAGAGCCTAAGCCAACCAACATTAACCCGGCTGATGGTACTGTTGATATTATCTTCAATGTGGTTGAAAAACCATCAGATCAGATAGAGCTTTCGGGTGGTTTTGGTGGCGGACAGCTGGTAGGTACACTGGGCTTAACGTTCAATAACTTCTCTATCCGTAACATCTTCAACCTTAAAGCCTATAAACCACTGCCAAAAGGTGATGGTGAAAAACTGAGCTTAAGGGGCCAGTCGAGCGGTAGAACCTATCAGAATTACTCGTTCACTTTTTCTGAGCCATGGTTAGGTGGTAAAAAACCTATATACTTCGCGGTTTCGGCGTATACGCAGTTAAGCTCAACAGGGCAATACTATGCAACAACAGACCCGTTGTATAATAAATTACGTATTAATGGTGTTGGCATTACCTTAGGTAAGCGCTTAAACTGGCCTGATAACTACTTCCAGTTAAACTACTCATTAAACGTTGACCACTATAATCTGGATAACTACACAGGTTACCTGTTCCAGAATGGTACTTCATACAACATTAAATTAACCCAGGAGCTTAGCCGTAACTCATTAGATGTGCCTATCTTCCCAACACAGGGTTCAAACATGAAGTTAACTTTACAGGGTACGCCGCCGTATTCATTGTTCAATAACATAAACTACGCCATTGCTACACCTGAAGAGATCTACCATTTTGTGGAATACTATAAAGTGAAGTTTGATGCGCAATGGTTTACAAGAATAGCCGGTAAGTTTGTATTAATGTCGCAGGTAAGGTTTGGCTGGTTAGGCGAATACAACTCTAACGTACCGCAATCACCGTTTGAAAGGTTTAAGTTAGGTGGCGACGGTATGCAGAGCTACCAGTTTTTACAGGGTAGTGATATCATTGGTTTAAGAGGGTATCAAAACTTCTCTGTAATACCTGAAACTGCTCCATTAGGTACAACTGCTGATAACAACGTAGGTAGCCCTATATATACTAAATACACGCTTGAGCTTCGTCACCCGGTTATTGCCAGTGAATCGGCAACTATATTCTTACTTGCCTTTGCTGAAGGTGGTAACGTATGGGATCATTTCAGTGATTATAACCCATTTGATATTAGGCGTTCAGTTGGTGTTGGTGCACGTGTATTTTTACCTATATTTGGTTTACTTGGTCTTGACTACGGTTACGGCTTTGATAAAATACCAGGTATACCCGACGCGAACAAAGGACAGTTTAGTTTTTCAATCTCTCAGAGTTTAAGCGGAGGATTTAATTAACAACCAAAAATTATTTTATGAAGAGAATAATTTTAGTACTGTTTTTTACGTTCATAGCAGTTACAGGGGCATTTGCCCAGCGTTTTGCTTATGTTGATTCAGATTACATTCTGAAACATATGCCCGAATATATTTCGGTACAGAAACAATTGAATGCATTGTCTGATCAATGGCAGAAGGAGGTGGATAGTAAGTTTGAGGAGGTTGACCGATTGTACAAAGCATACCAGGCCGATCAGGTGTTGATGACCCCTGATATGAAAAAACGCCGGGAAGCTGAAATTGCCGACAAGGAAAAGGCGGCTAAAGATTTTCAGCGCCTCAAGTTCGGGCCCGATGGCGAACTCACCCAGCGCAGTAACGCGTTGATAAAGCCCATACAGGATCGTATAGCTAAAGCTGTACAGGGAGTTGCAGAAAGTGACGATCTTGATATGATATTTGACAAAAACAGCGAAGTGATCATGTTGTACGCTAACCCGAGATATGATAAAAGCGCCGAAGTAATAACTAAACTGGGATTAAAACCAGGAGTACTTGCTAAATAAAAATTTTATATATATAATCGCACTAATTATTAAAACACAGAACAGAACAATGAAAAAATCATTAAAAGTTGCTTTAGTTGCAATATGCATGGTATTTGCAATGAGCAGCTTTACTAAGGCTCAAAGCAAAATTGGCTACATTAACACTAACCAGTTAATGGATCTGCTTCCGGAAATGAAAACGTTGCAGACTCAGATGCAGGCATATCAAAAAACATTTGCCGATCAATATGCTACAATGAACTCAGAGTATCAGTCTAAAGGTCAAAAATACGAAGCTAGCAGGTCAACAATGACTGATGCTTCACGCACAGCTGCTGAAGCTGAATTAACAGATTTGCAAACCCGTATCAAAGCTTTTGCTGATGGTGCGCAAAAGCAAATTGAAGCAAAAAGCAATGAGCTTTTAAAACCACTTACTGATAAAGTACGTGCCGCTATCACAGCTGTAGCTGCTGAAAAAGGTTATGCTTATGTATTAGACTCAGGCCAGGTTGAGCTTTTAGTATCACCTGCAGGCGATAACCTGATGGCACCTGTAAAAACTAAATTGGGCTTACAATAATTGTAATCTCATACTAAAAACATTTTATGCAAAGCGTTCCGTATTTACGGAACGCTTTTTTATTTTTGTTATCGTGGTAAAAAATAAACCTATTGGGATATTTGATTCAGGCTATGGCGGTTTAACCGTTTTTCGTTCAATATTCCAGCAACTCCCGCAATATGATTATTTGTATTTAGGCGACACTGCACGTGCGCCATATGGCAACCGCTCATTCAGCGCTATACATGAGTATACGTGGGAGTGCGTACAAAAAATGTTTGCAATGGGCTGCCCGCTGGTTATACTGGCTTGTAATACCGCATCGGCCAAAGCGCTGCGCACCATACAACAGCAGGACCTTAAAACCGAAGACCCGGCAAAAAGGGTGCTCGGCGTTATACGACCAACTGCCGAAGTTATTGGTAACTATACACAAACAAAGGAAATAGGGGTACTGGGTACAAAAGGTACGGTACAATCAGGTTCATACCTGATCGAGATTGATCACTTTTTTCCTGATTTGAAGGTTTACCAGCAAGCCTGCCCACTTTGGGTACCGCTTATTGAAAACGCCGAATACGATAAACCCGGAGCAGATTATTTTGTAAAAGAATACCTGGATCAGATTATGGCGCAATCGCCAAATATCGATACCATTTTGCTGGCCTGTACACATTATCCGTTATTGCAGGATAAAATAGATGCCTACCTGCCCGAACATATTAAAACCGTTGCCCAGGGCGATATAGTTGCCAAAAGCCTGGTTGATTATCTTGAACGACATCCCGAAATGGAGCAAAGTATTACTAAAAATGGCACACAGCAATTTTTTACAACTACTGATGATACAGCGGATTTTGATGTACATGCATCCATGTTTTTTAATGCCCCGGTAAAATCGCAAGCGGTATCAATGAAAGGCTAAGTGTTGGTTGAGTATACTGATTTAGTTTTTTAAGTAGACTAAGTTAATGGGGGATATAGATAATATGCCTAAATCACCCGGTCAGGCATCAACATAATCAACCTAATTTATTAAGTTTGCATTTTTGTAAACGCAATTGAATTTTTATATAACATCTTTTGGTATTGGTATCGGGCTGTTCGCTTTTACGGCCCTGTTCGCGTTATTCGCCGTTTATGCCGAACGTAAGGTATCCGCGTTTATACAGGATAGACTTGGCCCGATGGAGACCGGCAAATTCGGCATGCTGCAAACCCTTGCTGATGGTTTAAAGCTCATCCAAAAAGAATTAATCATACCTGCCGCTGCCGATAAATACTTATTTATGCTGGCCCCGGCTATTATATTTTTAGCCGTATACATGGGGTTCGCAGCTATGCCCTGGGCGCCAGGACTGGAACCTACCCACATGAACCTTGGGCTGTATTATATTTTTGCCATTATAGCTATTGAAACCCTCGGCATACTAATGGCCGGCTGGGGATCAAACAATAAATATTCCATACTTGGGGCCATGCGTTCCGTAGCGCAGATCATCTCGTATGAGATACCTGCCGGCTTCGCGCTGATATCGGTAGTAATGATAGCCCAAACGCTGAATATGCAGGAGATCGCCACCCAGCAGGGTATCTTATCAACGGAAAGCATAAAGTTTTTAGGTTTTTGGGACGTGTCAAAAATAGGAGGATTCTTCGGGTGGAACATTTTCCGTGCGCCGCATTTGATCATCGCCTTTGTAATTTACTTTATAGCTTCACTCGCTGAAAGTAACCGCGCTCCGTTTGATATACCCGAAGCAGAATCAGAACTGGTGGCAGGTTTTCATACCGAATTTACCGGGTGGCGTTTTGCCTTCGTGTTTTTTTCAGAATATTCAATGATGTTCCTGGTATCTATGATCAGCGTTATACTATTTTTAGGCGCCTGGAACACACCATTACCAAATATAGGATCGGTACATTTAGCAGCGTGGACGACTGGCACAGCCTGGGGCATTATATGGATAGTAATTAAAACACTATCCCTGGTTGGCATACAGATGTGGATACGGTGGACACTACCACGCCTGCGGGTTGATCAGCTGATGAATCTTTGCTGGAAAGTGTTAACACCGCTCGCTTTTATATGTATGCTTATATCGGGTGTATGGAGGTTGTGGCTTATGTAGTTCACTAGTTCATTGGTGCATAGTTCATGAAATTTTATGACGCCAGTGCACCAATGAACTAATGAACGAGTGAGCCAATGAACAAAAGAAATGAACAATAAAGTAATAAACGGATTTACAACTGCATGGAAAGGCCTTAGTCTTACCATCAGGCACTTCTTTGCCTCAAACGGCAAGCGGGAAGTAATATCCGCGAGCGATAATAATTACTTTAAACAACTGGAAAAAGGTACCAACACCATACAATATCCACGGCAGGAACTTCCCGTGCCCGAAGTTGGCCGCTACCAACTGGATGTGGAAATGGATGATTGCATCGTATGTGATCTCTGCGCTAAAATATGCCCTGTAAATTGCATTGATATCGAATCGATCAAAGCTACTGAAGTTATCGGCCAAACATCCGATGGATCAAAGAAGATGCTTTATGCCGCCAAGTTTGATATTGATATGGCCAAATGCATGTACTGCGGTCTGTGTACCATAGTATGCCCTACGGAGTGTATTGTAATGACCAACCAGTACGATAAAACGGTATTTGAACTAAGTGATCTTACCTACCAGTTTTCGGACATGTCAGCCGAAGAAGCAGCCGAAAAACGCATACTGCTGGATAAGCAAATAGAAGAACGCGCGGCAGCAAAATTAGCGGCCATGAAACAAAAGGAGGGTGGCGCATGAACATAGCTCAGATCCTTTTTTACCTGATGAGTTTCATCACCCTGACATCAGCAATATTTGTGGCGTCTACTAAAAACTTAGTGCGCTCGGTGTTTATGTTTTTTATTACGCTGTTGGGTTTGGCGGGTTTGTATGTATTGTCGCTGGCAGATTTTGTGGCTATAACACAGGTAGTAATATATGTGGGTGGTATTTTGGTGCTGATATTGTTCGCGTTTATGCTATCGGGTAAGGAAACGCTTGACGCTATTCAAAAACAAAAGAACCAGTTTATAAGCGCCAATAAAGCAGCTTCAGTAATACTTGCGGTATTGTTTTTTGTGGTGCTGATACTGATGATATTTAAGGTTGATGTAAATAACCTGGTATGGATAAAGAAAGCTATTGGCCAGAATAGTGATATCAAGCTAAACTCGAATATGACAGATAACATCGGCATTAATTTAATGACCCGTTACCTGTTGCCTTTTGAGGCGATTTCCATTTTATTGATGATGGCCCTGGTAGGCGCTGCGCATTTATCACGAAAGGAGCAAAGGCAATGATTACCATGAATGATTTTTTGATTGTGAGCGCGGCCTTGTTCTGTATCGGGCTGTTTATGCTGGTATCAAAACGCAACGCCATACAAATATTAATAGGGATCGAGCTGATGCTGAATGCCGCCATACTTAACCTGGTAGCTTTTGGTAAGTTTGATCGCTTTGCAAACGGCGGACAAATGTTCGCCCTGTTTGCCATAGTATTAGCCGCTGCTACCACTGCTGTAGCACTGGCCATAATTTTAAATGTATACCGGAGATATAAAACCATTGATCCGGCTAAGGTTGATAAATTGAGGGATTAAGTGATGGACAGGAAACTTATTTATCTGATTGTTCTGTTGTTTTTATCGCATGCGTTATCGGCACAAACTGCTGATACAACTAAGGTGGTTTACAGGGATGCTCAAGTTAATAGTAATGCACCCTTATATATTGTGGATGGTGAAATCATCAAATCTATTAATAATGTTAAGCCGGATAGTATTTTAGAGATAAGTATATTAAAGGATCAAAATGCCACCTCAATTTATGGGCAAGAAGCAATAAATGGCGTTGTTATAATTACAAACAGAAGATTTGCCATTACTCATTATCAAAGCAATTTTAGTAAGCTGTCAAAAAAATATAAAAACTACATCCGATTAAATAATTGTGATGACAGCGGATTGTTATATGTAATAAATGGTGTACCATTAGATGGAAAGTCTGATGATATAATAAGGAAGTTATACGATCTTAACAAGTATAATATTAAGTCGGTAAATATTATTGAAAAAGGGATAAATGAAGAGTCAACGATTCAAAAACCACTGGTAATTATTACAACCAAATAAACGATGAAAGTATACACTGTTTTATTTTGCTTATTCCTTTCAATAAATGCTTTCGCACAGCAAAGCGATACTGTGCACAAAAAAACGGATACAACAGCAGCGCAATCAATAATAGTTGATGGCAAAGAATATAAAGGCGATATAAAGTTTATCGACCCAAAGAATATTGTAAATGTGAGCGTGGTGAAAAACTCAACCATTATAGTTACCAAGCCCTATGCAACTGCGGCGTATCAGAAAAAATTCAGCGCTATTTCCAAAAGCTACAAAAACTACCTGGAAAAAAAGCAAACTGATACCAACCTGCAATATGTGCTTAACAACACCATGATGAATCAGGATAGAAAAAGCACCATACAGGAATTTTACCAGCTATCGCCCGCAAATATTAAAAACATCTCCTTTAAAAGGGATTCGCATTTTACAACGGACGCAACCGTAATTATCACAACAAAAGAGGACAATTGAATACAGCCATACCATACCAGGATATAACCATTGTTTACTATGCGCTTGCAGCAGTATTGCTGCCCTTTGCCGCGTTTTTGGTAAATATTTGCCTGCCCGGTAAGCGTAATTCCGTCAGCGGTTGGGTATCAACATTGGCTATATTGATAAGCGTTGTTTTATCAGCCACCGTATTTGCGCAGGTATGGAATAAACCCCAATTGCATGTACAGCAATTATGGTTCACCATTGGTGCAACAAAACTGTACGCAGGTGTATTGCTGAACAACCTATCGGTATTAATGCTGCTATTGGTTAGTTTGATCGCTTTGCCGGTACATATTTACTCCACCGCATACATGAAGTATGATGAAAGCTATAAACGCTATTTCACTTACCTCAGCTTGTTTTGCTTCAGCATGCTGGCACTGGTAGTGGTTGATAATCTCATCCTATTCTACGCTTTTTGGGAACTGGTTGGATTTTCATCATACCTGTTGATAGGCTTTTGGTTCACCAAAACAAAAGCGATGCAAGCCAATAAAAAGGCATTCATCATGAACCGTATAGGCGATGTTGGATTACTAATGGCCATAATGATACTGTTTTCCGTGTTTCATACTTTCGATATTGAAAAAATATTGGCTTGGGTAAACTTATCGCAACATGCTAGTAATGGATGGCTTTCACCTAATGCAAATGGCTGGATCGTGCCCGGTATATCCTATCAGCTTCCTGCTATATGGCAATACATCGCCGTTGGTGGTATATTTCTGGCAGTCGCTGCCAAATCAGCACAGTTCCCGCTTCATACCTGGCTGCCCGATGCTATGGAGGGGCCGACATCCGTATCAGCATTAATCCATGCCGCAACAATGGTAGCGGCAGGCGTATTTTTACTGGGAAGGGTTTATCCGCTGTTTAATACTGCCGAGCTAAATATACTTGCAGTTATCGGCTGTTTTACCGCATTTATGGCGGCTACCATCGCTCTCACTCAAAACGATCTGAAAAGAATTTTGGCTTACTCCACCATATCACAATTAGGGTATATGACTATGGCCATGGGTATTGGCGCTTATTCATCGTCGTTGTTTCACTTGGTTACGCACGCATTCTTCAAGTGTTTGTTATTCTTGGTAGCGGGTATCGTTATCCACCAGATGCAGCACATCAAAGAGGAAAACGATCTGGATATCGACCCGCAAAATATCCTGCATATGGGTGGCTTGCGAAAAAAACTACCGTTAACATTTATCGCAGCAGTTATTGGCGCTGTGGCATTGATCGGTTTGCCGTTAACATCGGGATACCTTTCAAAAGATGGCATCTTGGTACAAGCCTTTGAATGGTCGGATGGGAAAAGTTTGATTTACCGATTAATACCCGTTGGTGCTTTAGTTACCAGCTTATTAACCGCGTTTTATGTCGCCCGGCTTATTGTAAAAGTTTTCTTTGGCGAATTCAGATTACAAAAAGCTAACCCCCACATCAAAATACATTGTGGCGATGGCGGCTGGCAATACACGCTTCCGCTTGGGCTATTAGCTGTATACTGTATATTCCCGTGGTTTAGTTTAAATCCATTTATTTACGAGCATGCCTGGGTCTTAAACGGATTTAATATATCTGATTACTTAGAACGTATAAATATCTATCATACCATTATTCCTGTAGGCATAACTATCCTGAACGTTTTTGTTATCTACTTTGCTTATGCCATTTATGTAAAGCGAAACAGTTATACGTTTCCGCAGACTGGCTTACTGTTCAAGCTTTCGTACCACGAATGGTATATTGATAAAATATATAACAGCATCATTGTTCAGCCGGTACTGGCTATCAGCCGGTCAGCATCTTGGGTTGATAAGAATATTATTGACGGCTTTATTAATCTTTTAAAGAATACAGTACTTATACTATCAAATATTACCGCCTGGATTGATAAATATATTATTGATGGATTGTTACATTTACTAACCTCAATAACTTTGGGCATAGGCAACTTTGCCCGCAATTTTCAAAGCGGAAAAATTCAGTATTATCTGTTCAGCATGCTGGCTATTATACTGGCTGTTTTTATTTGGTTTTTAATATAGATTTATATAGATATTAGATTTGAGCTATGAGATTTGAGACGAATACATTCCTAACCTTTCCCCTCTTGAGAGGGGGCGCGGAGAGCTGTGCGGCTGCAGGGGTGTGTTATGCTTCATCAAATCAAATAAACACATCCCTGCACCCCTCTCAAGAGGGGAATCGCGCGGGCCATCTGCTCAGGTCACCATTCACCATTCACCATTTCACTAAATGCTAAGCCTACTCATATTTATACCCATCCTGTTCGGATTAATAATTGTGGTGCTGCCCTCAAGTTTGCGCGCAAGCTTTAAATACATTACCCTGCTGGCTACTATAGTACAGTTGTGTATAAGCGTTTGGCTGTATCTTAACTTTAAAACAGGCGTTGCATATGGTGGTATAAACATCGAAAATCAGTTCCAGTTCGTTCAAAAACTGCCGTGGATAAACCTTAACCTGGGTGCCCTGGGCAAAATGCAGGTTGATTATTTTGTGGGGATAGACGGCATATCCATAACACTATTGGTAATGACCTCATTGGTATTGGTTGTAGCAGCTTTAGCCTCATGGGAGATAAAAAGTAACTTGAAAGGCTTTTTCGCATTGTTTTTATTGCTGGATATGGCTTTGATCGGCGTATTCTGCTCGCTTGATTTCTTCCTGTTCTACATATTTTATGAGCTGATGCTGCTGCCATTATACTTTTTAATAGGAATGTGGGGCGGCGCGCGAAGGGAATACGCGGCTATCAAATTCTTCCTGTATACACTATTCGGCTCCGTGTTTATGCTGTTAGTGATGATAGGCCTGTACCTGTCAGTAACCGACCCTGCAACCGGCAGCCATACCTTTAATATGGTACAAATGATGAACCCGGCGAATTATGCCCCGGGCTCTGTGTTCTCCACATTAAGCCATCAAACTATATTCGGTTTTCCGGCCCGTACGGTTGGGTTTATCGTGTTGTTCATCGCATTTGCTATTAAGGTACCCGTTGTACCATTACATACCTGGCTGCCCGATGCGCACGTTGAAGCGCCTACGCCGGTTTCCATTATATTGGCGGGTATCCTGTTAAAAATAGGGGGCTATGGCATCATCCGTATCTGTATAGGTATTTTCCCTGATGTGGCCGCTTCCGGTGCTTTCTGGCTGGGTTTACTGGGGATTATCTCCATTATATACGGCGCGCTTAATGCTTTGGCGCAGCGTGATTTTAAACGTATTATCGCTTACTCATCCGTATCACAAATGGGTTTTGTGCTGCTGGGTATTGCCTCGCAAACTGCCGAGGGGATCAGCGGGGCAGTGTTCCAAATGGTGAGTCACGGGTTTTTAGCCACCATGCTTTTCTTCCTGGTAGGTGTGGTGTACAACCGTGTGCACGACAGGGATATCTACAATTTCCGCGGATTGGGCTCACTCATGCCCAAGTACACGGTATTTATCATGATCGCGTTTTTTGCATCCTTAGGTTTACCAGGTTTTTCAGCATTTATTGCCGAGGCATTTTCATTGGCAGGAGCTTTTAAATCTGAAGCTGTAAATGGGTTGGTACCTCAGTGGATGGCTGCAGTAGGGGCGGTTGGTATATTATTCAGCGCCTGCTATTTTCTATGGACGCTGCAACGCATGTTCTTCGGCTCGCTATCCCTAAAAGGAGGGGAGATCTGGAAAATAGCCATGACCGATCTTAATACGCGTGAAATGATAACGTTAATACCACTGGCTATCACTGTATTGGTTTTAGGCTTGATGCCATCGCTGGTATTTGAAAAGATCAATGATTCGGTATTGTCTTTAGTACAATTTCTACATACCCGGTAATTAATATTTTTTTGATCATAGTTTATGGAAAAATGTAAACCGCTGCATCCTGTATTTACTCAACCTCCTTATGAGGTTATGAGTGAAACAACAGGATACGTTTACTTAACCCAACAAATTATGTTTAAAAGATTATTGTTTGCCGGCCTTATTTTTACCACCATCAACTCGAGGGCTGATGATGGGCAAAAAGTACCATCGAAAGTTCAAAAAGTTATCGTGTTCCTCAGCGGTGCGCAGGTAACACGTACCGCCAGGGTGAACGTTACACCGGGTACATCAACATTAGTATTTAGTAATATAGCGCAAAGTATTGACGCGCAAAGTATACAGGTGCATGCAAGCGGCGATTTTACTATCCTCTCCGTAAAAACAGAACTCAATTATTTTAATGACCAAAGCCGATCAAAAAATGTTGAAGACCTGCAGGCGCAGCAAAATACCATACGCGCTAAAATAGCATTGGATAATGGCTTGCTCACCGTTAATCAGCAGGAGCAAAATATGTTGCTTAAAAATCAGCTGATCACCGGGCAGAACAGTAACCTGGATGTATTAAAACTAAAGCAGGCGCTTGATTTTCAAACTGAGCGTTTAACCGCTGATACCAAAAAACAATTGAGTATTAACAGCGAAATTGCTGCCCTGAACGTGGAGCTGCAAAAATACGATAACCAGATCGCCGATATTAATAAGGATAATACCGTTAGCAGCAATATTTTGGTTACAGTTAGCGCAAAAGCAGCAACAGAAAGTGAATTTAGCTTAAATTACGTAGTAAATGATGCCAGCTGGTTCCCGACATATGATATCCGGGCCAAAAATGTGAATAGCCCTATCAGCATTTCGTACAAAGCTAACGTAACACAGCAAAGCGGCGAAGACTGGAAAAATATCAGGTTAACCTTATCAACCGGCAACCCAACCGTTAGCGGCAGTAAACCGCAGCTAAGGCCATATTATTTAAATTTAAACGGGTATTATACGCAGGCGGATAAATCAAATGAGGTTGTTATAAGAGGTTATGGTACGCAATATAAAGCTAAGGCGAACAGCGGATACCTGGATGAAGTTGTAGTAGCCAGAGCGCCGGAAGTAAACCAGGTGGAAAACCAAACCAATGTTGATTTTAATATTGCCGACCCATACACCATACCCAGTGATGGTAAACAATATAGTGTTCAAATTAATGATATTGATTTAAAGGCCAGCTATCAATACGCTGTTGCGCCTAAGCTAAGTACCAATGTGTTTTTAACTGCCAAGGTTACCGACTGGAATAAATACAATCTTTTACCAGGCGAGGCCAATTTGTTTTTTGAAGGTACCTATATCGGTAAATCATCATTAAATGCCAATTCAACTGCGGATACTTTAGCAATTTCATTGGGCACTGATAAAAATATTGTAGTTACCCGTACCTTGCAAAAGCAATTAACAGCACGGCAGGTCATCGGCTCCGACAAAAAAGATACGCGCGACTGGATGATCGAAATAAAGAACCGGAAGAATCAGCCAATAAATTTATTGGTTGAGGATCAGGTTCCGGTTTCACAAAATGCTGCCATTGATGTTGAATCACAGCAGGTATCAAGTGGCGCACTGGACCCGTCGACCGGTAAAATTTCATGGGTTTTTGCTATGAAACCGCTGGACGATAAAAAATTAGAACTAAAGTACCAGGTTAAATACCCTAAAACCCAACCTATAATTATTGAATAAGTAATGCACGATCTGTTACCATTAATACCAGGCTACTTACAGGATGTTGTTGACAGCATTAAATATTTTATGCCCGAAATATACCTGGCGGGGCTTTTCATTGTAGTATTGGTAACAGATCTGCTTTTTGGTAAGAACTCCCGTTGGATAGTAAAGTTTATAGCTTGCGCAGGTATATTGGGTGTGATCATAAAGGATTTGCTGCAGATATCATTATTATTGGTAAACGGGCAAGCCAATGGCCATTTTCTTTTTAATGAAATGCTGTTGCTTACTCGCACAGGCATCAACTTTAAATTTGTGATTGATGTGCTGGCGTTTATGCTGCTGCTATACTTTGATTGGGATAATAATTTAGCCAAGCACCGCAAAGGGTTATCAGATCTGTATTCCATCGTCATAGCATCCCTAACCGGGCTGCATTTAATGGTGATGGCGGTTAATCTGCTATCCATTTATTTATCAATCGAGATGGTATCCATTGCTTCATACCTGCTGGTGGCTTACCGTTCAGAGAGTTCATTCAGCACCGAGGCGGGTTTAAAATATGTGCTTTTTGGCGCGGCAGCATCTGCTATAATGCTGTATGGTATTTCGTTACTCTATGTATATACTGGCTCGCTTAATTTGTTTGGCGGCAACCTGGTACAGGGTTTAACACAGGTTAATCCTTTGCCCGTTTCATTCGCATTGGTACTGGTACTGGCAGGCATAGGCTTTAAGCTATCATTTGTGCCGATGCATTTTTGGGTGCCCGATGTTTATGAAGGCGCGTCCACACCCGTTACAGCATATTTGTCGACCTTACCAAAAGTAGCTGGTTTTGCATTGCTCATTAACTTTTTAACCCCGTTCATCTTCTTTGCCAAATGGAACGCGTTTGATTTTCATTTATTCCTGTCGGCGGTTGGTATTATTACCATAATAGCCGGCAACTTTGCTGCTTTATTACAAACCAATGTGAAGCGGATGCTCGCTTATTCAAGCATAGGTCATACCGGGTTTGCTTTAATGGCCATAGTTACGTTTAACTCACAGGGTATATCAGCTTTAACTTATTACCTGCTGGTTTACGGTATTGCCAACATCGGCGCACTGGCATTAGCCAGCTACTTTACCAATGTAACAGGTGCCGAAGATGTGACGGATTACAAAGGACTCGGGCTTAAATATCCTTTAGCTTCGGTATGTTTTGTAATTATACTGATATCGCTCACTGGCTTACCTGTTACTGCGGGGTTTACGGGAAAGGTATTTGTATTTTCGGCAGTTTATGAGGTTTACCAGCAAAATCATGATATATGGATGTTACTGCTCATGGTTACCGGGGCGTTGGCTACCGTAGTATCGTTATTTTATTACATCAGGATCCCGCTTTATTTATTTGTAAAACGGAATGAAAATACCCACGATGTCGTTAGTGGATCAAATAATCTGATAATTTTGGTAATAATAATCTCATTATTATTAATTTTTCTTGGTGTTTTTCCCGATCTGTTGCTTAGATATTTGTAAAACGTAAAGTTTTTGTTCTTTTTTCGATATTTATCATTGTTTATTTCGCTTTTATATGAAATAAATCATACTTTCAGGCCTTTTTTAAATTATACTGAAAGTTAATGAAGCGTTATTTCCCCTTTTTTATAATCGTAGTCATTTTAATACTGACATTTATTTTCCCGTCGGTTGAATTAAATAATACCGGCAATCCCCATTTTAATACCGGCGATATTGCCTGGATGCTGATGTCGACAGCACTGGTTTTGATCATGACACCTGGCCTTGCCTTTTTTTACGGTGGGATGGTAACCAAGAAGAATGTGATTTCAACCATGCTGCAAAGCATTGTGTGTATGGTTATTATCACTGTAATGTGGGGTATCTTTGGTTTTAGTTTGGCCTTTGGCGATAGTTTCTATGGCATAATAGGCGATCCGCGCACCTATTTTATGATGAAAGGCATGCTGGGTAACTCCACCTGGAAACTGGCTCCAACTATCCCGTTACTGTTATTTGCCATGTACCAGTTGAAATTCGCTATCATAACCCCGGCGTTGATTACCGGTGCTTTTGCCGGGCGTATCCGTTTTAACTCTTATATATTATTCGTTTGCCTGTTTTCTATATTCATATTTTCACCGCTGGCGCATTGCACCTGGCACCCTGATGGCTTGCTTAGTAAGTTAGGCGTGCTTGATTTTGCAGGTGGAACGGTAGTGCATATGTCGGCAGGCTGGGCAGCGCTTGCATCGGCCCTGTACCTGAAGCGCCGCAGCGACCAGGATCATACTCCCGCCCGTATTACTTATGTTATGATAGGTACCGGTTTATTATGGTTCGGGTGGTTTGGTTTTAACGCAGGCTCGGCATTTGGCGCAAATCATTTGGCAGTTACCGCATTGGCCACAAGCACAACGGCATCAGCAGCGGCAGGCTTAACCTGGATATTTTTTGATATGCTGCGCGGGCACAAGCCATCTGCAATGGGTACCTGTATAGGTGCAGTTGTTGGCTTGGTAGCCATTACACCTGCCGCGGGTTTTGTTTCCATTCCGCATTCACTGGCAATAGGTATTATATCATCAATAATAAGTAACCTGGTGGTTGAATGGCGTACACGCACAACAATTGATGACACATTAGACGTTTTCCCTTGTCACGGCGTAGGAGGTATGGTAGGTATGCTGCTTACCGGCGTTTTCGCTAATCAAAATGTTAACCCGGGCAATACTACAGGCAATGGCTTATTTTTTGGTCAAACACACTTGTTCTTTGTACAATGTATTGCGTTGGTGTTGGTATCGATATTCTCATTTTTCGGCTCATTGCTGTTACTGAAAATTACTGATATGATATCGCCGCTGCGTGTTTCAGCTGAAGATGAGATCATTGGTTTGGATATTAGCCAGCACGGAGAAAAACTATAGCGATTCAATAGTAATTGCCTGGTCTTACTTCTCGGATTACTATAATTTAGAAGGAATTTTATCTGTTCATTGCAGTTGGTTTTAACCAACCGCAATGAATATCAGCACAAAACCCGGCTTTAGTCAGGGTACCCCGCAATAATCAGGGTTTGCTAAAAGTTTCTATATACAGATCCTCTACCTTTTTGCGTGCCCAGGGCGTTTTGCGTAAAAATTTGAGACTTGATTTAATGCTCGGATCATCCAAAAAACAATTGATACGGATACGGTAACCCAGCTCTGGCCAGCCATGATGTGCTACCAGTTCGTTAAGCACCATTTCCAAAGTTTTGCCGTGTAATATATTATTGGGTTGCATAATTAATTCCAAACATGAAAAGGTGTAGTAAAAAACTCATCCACTTTTTTATTGAATTCAGCGGCATGGGCCTGTAATGTGCCGTGCGGTGAATCTGGTAGGATCCACAAATAGGCATGCGGAATATTCTGATATATTAAAACGGTATGCTGTATTACGATCAGATCATGATCGCCGCTAATAATTAGGGATGGGCATTTAACCTTCCTTAATTCCAGTAAAGGGATATTCGGTTGAACCCAATCCAGCAAAAATATCTTCTGATCGTTTTTTTCTTTCGCAGTCTTAAATATCTTGTTTTTTGAGGCATTATAATCATCCCGTTCCCCTAGCCAATATTTCGGAATAAGGGCCGTTGAATCTGGCCATAGGTTAGCCCCGGTTGAGGCCAGTTTAATTACCTTTTCAGGATGGCGCATGGCTAGCAGCAGTGCATTTATCCCACCGTCGCTCCAGCCGATCACATAGGTTGATTTGATGTGCATTACATCCAGCAGTGCTGCAAAATCATCGGCCATCATTTCAAAGCTTAGAGAATCACGGCTGTCGGTTGATTTGCCCTGTGCACGGCTATCAGGTACTATAACCATATATTTTTTGGAGAAGTAGGGGATATTATTTGAGAACGCGCTGATATCGCCACCGTTGCCATGTATCATTAACAAGGGCTTACCTTTGCCATAAACTTCGCAGTACATTTTTATGCCGCGAATATTATAGTACTTACCGGCGGCAGGGTTATTGCCGTAGGATATCTGCTTATCCTGTGCAAACGCGATTAGTGTAAACAGCTGCAGCAAACAAAAAGTAAAAATTAGTCTTTTCAAGTGGATAACTTTAAAATGCGATTAAAGGTAAAATCTTTAATATAAATAAGGGTACTAAATATAATCATTTAAATTTACTCATCTTATTATCTGCCATGATAAATCAACGTAAACTTAGATACCTGCTGATAGCATTTTTTTTAATTCTTGCTGCCAATGCGGATGCTCAGCGTAAGCAAAAAGTATTATCACCTGTAGACCTGATCCTTAAAAATATTAAAGTGCCTGAGTTTAAAAAGGATACTTTCAACATCGTAAACTACGGAGCAATTGCTGATGGTAAAACAGATACCAAAGCTGTTTTTGATAAGGTGATCAGCTTATGCAGCGTGAGCGGCGGTGGCGAGGTTGTCGTGCCTAAAGGGACGTTCTATATAGCGGGCCCCGTTGTACTCAAAAGCCATGTTAACCTGCATTTTAATGACGGCGCTGAACTTATATTCTCCGGCGAACCAAAAGATTATTTACCAGCTGTACTTACCCTTTGGGAAGGCACTGAGTTGTATAATTACTCACCGTTATTCTATGCTTATCAATGTTCTGATATTGCCATAACGGGCCATGGTATAATAAATGGATCAGCTAGTAAAAACTTTGCCAAATGGCGACCGCAAGGCTCGCCGGAACAAAACAGGCTGCGACAAATGGGGCACGATCTCGTTCCTGTTTACCAACGGGTATTTGGTGATAATAACGCGCAGCTGCCGCCGGATATGATCCAGTTTTTTGGATGTAAAAACATATTGATAGCAGGCATTACCATTTTGGATGCACCTTACTGGGTTATACACCCGGTGTTATGTAATAACGTTACCGTGCAGGATGTGACCATCAATAGCCATAATTTAAACAACGATGGCTGCGACCCGGAATCAACTACCAATGTGCTGATACAGCGCTGTAACTTTAACAGCGGCGATGACGGCATAGCCATTAAAGCAGGCCGTGACCAGGATGCCTGGCGCATTGGGCAGCCTACCGAAAATGTTATCGTAAGGGATTGTGTATTCCGGTCAAAGGCTAACGGACTTTGTATTGGCAGCGAGATGTCGGCAGGTGTGCGGAATGTGTATATGTATAACGTGCAGATAAAAAAATGCCTGAGCGCCATCTACTTTAAATCCAACCTGGACCGCGGTGGCTTTATCGAGGATATTCATGTGCATAACGTACAATGTGATACTGCGGTAGCCGGTTTTATTCGTTTCGAGAACAATTATCATGGTTCACGCGGCGGCCATTATCCCTGCAACTTTAACAACTTTACTATTGATAACGTAACCTGTAATTATGCAGGCGAGGTGGGCATTTATGCGGTAGGCGTAAAAGGTAACCCGCTCAAAAATATCAGCTTGAAAAAAGTAACCGTGCTCCATACACCAAAACCCGAGGTTATCAGCAATGCTGAAAATTTAACTTATGACGGGGTAACAATCAATGGCATTAAGCTGGTGAAGCCGACAAATACAGAGGTTATCACCTTACATACGGATTGATGATTCCCTATTTTTTCCCTGCCCTCTTTGCGCTTTAGCGGAGAGAGGGTGGTCGAGTGAAGCAACGACCGGGTGAGTCGGCGGAGCGCGTTTTACCCCCACCCAGCCTCCCCCTAAGCTTAGGGGGAGGTGTCGACGAAGGAGACGGAGGGGGGAAAATGCGTTAGTGATAGTAGCGGATACCGGCCAATCGAGGGCCTCAGTGCAGGCTGTGATTAAGGCCTGTGCAGTATGAGCGGATAGCACGGCCGGAGGCAACGCCCAAATAACTCCCCGTCATCCTGAACTTGTTTCAGGACCCCACAGGACATGACAACATCATGCTGGCCACTTAGCTTGTGAGGTGCCGAAACAAGTTCGGCATGACATGAATAATATTTTAATGCCCATTTTTTAGCGCAAGTCTTGTGCTGTTGCCTATGAAATGGCTGACTTGTGCTTCCTAGGAAAGCACAAGTCAGCCTTCGCTCATTCCGCCAACACAAGACTTGCGCTAAAATGCGCATGACATGGATATTTAACGCGCTCCATTAACTCACCCCGACTACGTTTCACTTGTCGCCCCTCTCTGCCGCAGGCGGCAAAGAGGGTGAAAAAATCTTTATTACCTTAAATTCTACTTTACAATTATCGACTTTGATTGCGTAGTATGCGCGCTAAAATATCCGAGCGCGTTGTTGTTAAAATTTGATGGCGGATTGGCTGGCGTGGTGCCCCCGCCCGGGCCATTACCCTGCTGCTGGCTCAGGCTGAACCAGTATTCATAAATGTTTTTATCAATACATTCCATCTCAACGGTGGCGGTATCAAGCGGGTGTATATCTATGCCGTTTTGCAGCAGGTCATCTTTTACATAGCGGCCATTTGTAAAACTATCATCATTGGTAAAGATAGCGCCTGCCTGCTGGCCGTTTATGTATAATACAAACCGGTACTGGTTGGCTATATCTTTCGGATCCTGGTAATTGACCGTTACCGTGCGCAAGTCTTTATTACTCAGAACATCTGTTTTTGTGGTTAATGTATCCAGGTTAACAGGATAAGGCATGGTTGATTTTGCGGTATAGGTTTTACCGCCGGTTTGTACAGTTAAAGTATAAGTATGCCCGGATATACCACCAAAAGGGTAAATAGAATATACCCCCGGATTACTTTGGGTTAACTTATGCTTATAGCCCAAACTGTCAGCTATTATAACTTCCGCATCGGTTACAGGCGGAAAAATATTATCGCTGGTAAAAGGCACTGATTTGGTAATAATTACATACTGCGGCCCGAACTGATCTGTAAGATTGGCCTCAATAACCAACTGTGGGGCGGCGTTATTCAATTTCAGGTCGATAACTTTTTGGCATGATGCAGCCACAATTAAAAGTATTGCTGCTATTAGTAACTGATATTTAAATTTCATGTACTGCATACCGTTTAAAATTTAAAGTTCCAGGTAACTGATGGCACCCTGCCAAATAAGCTTGTTTCCACCGCTTCGGTTGTGCCGGGGTTTGTTTTACTATCGCGAAAAGTAATAGCATACGGGTTACGGTGATCATAAACGTTATAGATACCAAATGTCCAGCTGGAATGATATTTTTTATGCTGCTTCCCCTCAAGCGTAGCACCAATATCCAAACGGTTATTTGATGGCTCACGATTAGCATTGCGCTGCGAATAATAATAGGTAGTTACCCCGCCGATGGCATATTTACCATTTGGATAAGTAACCGCGTTGCCCGTACCATAAACAAAGGTGCTTGAAAACGACCACCGTTTATTGAGCTGATATATACCCACTGCTGATATATCATGCGTGCGGTCCTGCGTGGCCGGGAAGTAATTGCCGTTGTTTATGGCATCAAACTTCCGTTCGGTTCTTGAAAGTGTATAGCCCAGCCAGCCATTAAAGCGTCCGTATTTCTTTTTTAGGTAGAACTCAATACCATAAGCCCGTCCGGTACCATATACCAGTTGCGATTCCACATCCTGGTTCAGTATCAGCTGTGCGCCATCTTTATAATCTATCTGGTTTTGCAGCCATTTGTAATATACCTCGGTTGAGAACTCAAAAATATTCTCATCAAAATTTCTGAAATATCCGGTTGAAACCTGATCGGCGATCTCAGGCTTGATATTGTTGCTGCTCATGGCATACAGGTCGGTAGGGGTGCTGCTGTTTGAGTTGCTGAGGATATGTATATTTTGTGTATTGCGGTTATAGGATGCTTTAAGCGATGTCTGATCATCCAGGCTATAACTGGCTGATAGGCGCGGCTCCAGGTAAAAATAGCTCTTTACCACATCACCTGATTGATAGGTTTTTGAAGATAATGTATTGCCGTCGGCATTATAAGTACTAAAAGTTCCCGGGCCGAAGATAAATATCCCGCTAAGGCGGGCGCCATACAACAGGGTTAGTTTATCGTTTACATGCCATTCATCGCTAACATAAGCTGCTGTTTCCAATCCGTAGCGACGTTGGATCACTTTACTGTTAAAGCTCGAACTATCGTTAGAGGTCAGGCTGCCCGGTGCCAGGTTATGGTGCAGCGCGTCGACACCAAATCGCAGGGTATGGTTGCTATTGATATAATATTGCAAGTCTTCTTTAAGGTCGATATCAGTTATTTTTGATACCGCTCTAAAATCATTCCCCGGTAAAAAGCTTTGAATGGTGTAGTTATAATTACTGTATACCAGCGATGTATTGGAGAATAATTTGCTGTTAAACACATGATTAAAGCGCAAAGTGCCGGTAGCATTACCCCAGTTGGTGCCGAATGTATTTCTCAGCCCCAGTACATCCTTGCCAAAATAGCCTGAAAGATAGATGGCGTTTTTATCATCAAAGTGATAGTTGGCTTTGGCATTCAGGTCATAAAAATAGAGCTTACTGCCTTTTACCGTACTATCTGACGATGCTTTTAAAAAGGCATCGATATAAGTACGCCGCGCGCTGATCATAAATGATCCCTTATCTTTTACTATCGGACCTTCCAGCTTTATGCGTGATGATATAAGGCCAATACCACCTTCAACAACATACTCCTTGTTATTGCCTTCGTCCATCTTAATATCCAGCACTGATGATAAGCGGCCGCCATATTGCGCGGGCATACCGCCTTTATACAGGCTTACATCCTTTATAGCATCTGAATTAAAGGTAGAGAAGAAACCAAATAAGTGAGAAGCGTTATACACGATCGCCTCATCCAGTAATATTAAATTTTGGTCGGATGCGCCGCCGCGAACATAGAAACCGGTATTACCTTCACTGGCCGCCTTAACGCCGGGTAGCAAGGATATGGTTTTTAAAATATCGCGCTCGCCTAACAATACCGGCACATTATTTATTTGCGACATGTTCAGCTTTTCCACTCCCATTTCGGGCGATGTTACATTGTCGTTATTATGCCCTTTGGCGCTTACTATAACTTCAGTCAGGTCGTTACGGGCACCCAACACCATATCCAAAGCCACATTTTTATGCAGTGCAATCTGGCGCGAAACGGTAATATAACCAACGTAACTGATCAGTAAAGTGTAGTCGCCCTCGGGTGCTGAGAGCGAATAAAAGCCGTAATTATTACTGGCAGCACCATTTTGCGAAAGTTCCTTAATACGTACAGTAGCACCAATTAATACTTCGCCTGTTGCGGCATCTTTAATATTACCGCTTATAGTGAATTTCTTTTGTGCGAAAGACGGAATACCTATAAAAATAAGCAATAAACAGAAAAACGTTTTTAACAGGGGCTTATTAATATGGGCTAGTGGGTAATTCAACTTTAGCATTGGCAGTGCTAAAGTTATAATATTCTGTTATTAAATAATCATTATCTGCGCTCATTATATACACCAAATTCGGCTATTGATACCTGGTGATCTGCTTTGCCGATCTGTATCCTTACTTTATTGCCCCATACCCTGTTAAACCGGTGTAGTTTGATGCGCTTGCCATTCTCACCGTCAAAAAGTGTTTTCCATACGCCATTTTCACAATATTCAAGGCGGTAGTTGGTGATATTTGCTTTTTGTTCGGCAATAACTATTGCATTAAATGCTTTATCCCTGTCGAAATCAATTTCATACCATGGCTGTTTAACTGTTGGGTTTGATACCCATGAGGTGGTAAAATCATCATCATTGGCAAAATCCATAATATTCATATCATCGCTCCAACTGGAGTTTGATGGCTGATTTTTAGCCAGGTTTGATGATATAATTGGTGGCTCAATAACAGGTAGCTTAGGTGCCGGGCCATCATTTTTCCATATTTTTCCTATGCTGCTCAATGCGGCCAAAGCGTTATCGTCAATTAAGCCATCGCGGTTGGGCGATACATTCAGTATAAAGTTACAATCAACCTTGTTAAACGGAATAATGTAATCATTCACCAGTTTTATCGGGTCTTTTACCGGGCTGGTTGGATCATTCGTTTTCCAAAACCATGAGCCGTTAATTGGTAAGCAGGCCAATGCCGGCATGCGGTTATATTCCTTTGATATTCGCTGACCAGCTCCCATTTCGTAGGTTTTAATATCTGTATAATACAAACCTTCAGCCGGGTATTTCGCGCCGTTAAGGTCCATCATTACACAATTAGGCTGCAGTGATTTTACAAGGTTGTATATTTCTTCAAATGGCACATCGTCATATGATATGCGCGACCATGGCGCATCCCAGCCATCAATAATCAGGGCTGATATAGGGCCATAATTAGTTAATAATTCTGTAAGCTGTGCTTTTATCATCTCCACATCCTTTTGAGTAATTGAATGCGGGCGTATTTTATGGTGCGTATCCAATATGGAATAATACAGCATCACCTTTAAGCCATTTGCCCTGAAGGCATCCGTGAATTCCTTAACCACATCTCGTTTTAGCGGACTGTTCATTACGTTATAATCGGTGGTTTTGGTATCCCAGATACAAAAGCCACTATGATGCTTAGTAGTAAGGCAACCATAGCTCATATTGGCAGATTTTGCCGCTTTTGCCCACTGATCGCAGTTTAATTTTGTTGGATTGAATAGGGAGGGGGATGCCTCCGGATCAGGCCAGTCCTGATCCATATAAGTTGGGATATTAAAGTGTATGAACATCCCAAACCGCAGATCGACAAATTGTTGCTGAAGTTGTTGTAATGGCAGTTTATCCTGTGCCTTTATAGTAAACGATAATAAAGTAAAAATGCAAAGTAACAGATAGTTGGCTGGTCTCTTATTCATAGGTAAATTATGAAAGGCTAAGATATTAAAAAAGCCGTATCACACGCAATGGCTTAAAACAAAAAAGGGTATTATACTAAGTATAACACCCTTTAATTATATTCCAGATACGCTTATGCGTATGCTCTGTCCTTTTTACCTTCCATCCAGTTTACAAAGGCACGGTTAACAACCTTATTGCCACCCGGGGTTGGGTAATCACCACTGAAATACCAGTCGCCGGTATGATCCGGGCAGGCTTTATGCAGGTTATCCAGTGTTTGGTAAATCACATGCACTTTGGCATTGGTTTTTTCAGGTGTGATGATCTTTGCAATACGATCAGATATTTCCTGATCAGTAAATGGCTCATAAATAGCTTTTACATAGTTTACCGCCTCTTCCTTAGTGAAATGGACGCTATCCTTGCATTTTTGGTAAACATTCAGGATCACATCTTCCATGTTTTGCTCTTTCAACAGGCTTATCGCCGCTTCAAAAGCAACAAACTCACCCATGCGCGACATATCGATACCATAACAATCAGGGTAACGGATCTGCGGAGCGGAGGAAACTACAACGATCTTCTTTGGACCTAAACGATCCAGTATCTTTAATATACTTTGCTTAAGTGTAGTGCCACGAACGATCGAGTCATCCAATACAACCAATGTATCGTCGCCATTTTTTATGAGGCCGTAAGTGGTATCATAAACGTGGGCAACCATTTCGCTGCGGTCGGCATCCTGTGTAATAAAAGTACGCAGCTTAACATCCTTAATGGCAATCTTCTCCACACGCGGCGCCATGCTCAGCACCTCGGTCAATTCTTCTTCACTTATCTTATCCTCACGGTTCAATAAACGATCGCGCTGGTATTTCTTAATGTATTTATGTACCCCTTCAACCATACCGTAAAAGGCAACTTCGGCTGTATTAGGGATGTAAGAGAATACCGTATTTTTAACATCATGCCCTACAGCATCCAATATCTGGGGGCAAAGCAACCGGCCCAATTGTTTACGCTCACGGTAAATAGAGGCATCGCTGCCACGTGAAAAGTAAATACGCTCAAATGAACATGCTTTCTTTTCCTGCGGCTCACTGAACATATCTTCAGTTATCTTGCCATTCTTCTTAACGATCAAAGCATGACCAGGTTTTATTTCCCTGATCTGGTCGATAGGAATATTGAAGGCTGTTTGTATAGCAGGGCGTTCTGAAGCTGCAACAACTATTTCATCGTTGTAGTAATAATATGCTGGGCGAATACCAATCGGGTCGCGCATTACAAATGCATCACCATGGCCCAGTATACCGGCAATGGTATAGCCACCGTCCCATGAACGGGCTGATTTGCGCAGTATTTTGGCAACATCCATGTCATTGGCTATCAGCTTGCTGATCTCCATGTTATCGTCCAAGCCTTCGCGTTTGTACTGATCAAAAAGCCCCTGGTTTTCTGTATCCAGAAAGTGGCCTATTTTTTCAAGTACGGTAACCGTGTCGGCTTTTTCTTTAGGATGCTGCCCGAGGTCGTACAGTTGTTGCAACAGTTCTTCAACATTAGTCATGTTAAAGTTACCGGCAATAACCAGGTTACGGGTCATCCAGTTATTCTGCCTTAAAAAGGGGTGACAGTTTTCAATACTGTTTTTGCCATGTGTACCATAACGCAAATGGCCCAGTAACACTTCGCCGGTAAAGCTTACGTGTTGCTTGAGCCATTCAGCATCGGCCATTCTTTCAGGCGTCTCCTTTTCAATCTCAGCAAATTTTTTCTGGATGTATTCGAATATATCAGCAACTGCATTTGAAGCCATTGACCGGTGCCTGCTGATGTAGCGTTTACCGGGTTCAACATCCAGTTTAATGGTAGCAACACCGGCGCCATCCTGGCCGCGGTTATGCTGTTTTTCCATTAAAAGGTATAGCTTGTTTATGCCGTACAGCGCTGTGCCGTACTTTTTCTGATAAAAAGAGAGTGGTTTCAGAAGGCGAATAAACGCCACACCGCACTCATGTTTAATCTGATCGCTCATGATTTGTAATGAGCCGCAAAGGTAAAATTTTAAGTTTAATTTAAGCTAAATCGTTTGTCATTAAATCGTATTAAAATCAATTTAGTTTTTAACAAAATGTTAGGTATTCAATAGTCATTGGTCATTATGCTTCGCTGTCATTGAGTCATTAGGTGTTTGAACAGGGATTTGGGGATTATGAGCTTGGCAGATATTCTGTTAATTCTTAATCCTATAAATCTTGGTTCTGATTTGGGCGTTCCCTTCGGTCGGGCTATACGCTGCACGGGCATTAGGCGCAAGGCCGGTATACGCTGCTATCCCTAACGCTGAACTTCGTAGCGCTCCGGTAACTTACTCCCGACACATACAATCCTCTTTGCCGTTGTAGACCAACATGGAGCTAATATTTATTAGCCATCTCATTTATGACGACGGGCAAATGAAGGCAAGGAAATGATTTTAGCTAAAATTTACCGAAGCGAATCTTAATGCTTCCGTTTATTATTCATCTTGGCTTTAGTGCCCGAACTATAATTATAAGTTTTTGAGTTAGCCGCCTTCTTCTCGTGGAAAGCTTCACCTGCAACTGGTTCTGTTTTCTTTGTTTTGGTAGTCGGCTTTTCAGCCGGTGCTTCCTTTTCTTTTTTGTCGGTATCAATAATCAACTCATCAGGCAGCGCAGCTAAAGGCATTTTTTTGCCACTGGCCTGCTCAATTTTTTTAACAAGGGCAAGCTCAATATCAGTTGAGAAAGTTATAGCCAGCGTGTCGTCATCATCGCCGTTGTTTACTATTCGTTTAATGAATAATTCTTTTTCTTCCGGTACATCCAGGTGAATTAAGAAAGGGATACCGCTCAAATCAAGCTCGTCAGCATTTTCATTGGCGATGATCAATACCTTAAGCGAATCGTCCTGCTTAAATTCAGCCACATCCTGCACACTTTTTGATTCGTAGGATAGTGGGTTGATAGTTACTACTGATTCCCTCATCCTATGCTTCAAGCTTTTCTGAACTGTTTCGGCAGTAACACGGGTGTTTACAAATACCACTGTTTTAGTGAACAGCTCCTCATCCTGCATAAACAAATTCAGCAGGTTTAGCTTGGTCCTGAAATTGGGTACATTATATAATAATTGCTGATGGGTATTCAATGGGATCGCCTCCAGTTCTTCAGCCTCAACAATAGCGGGCATCTTCATAAAAGGGTCTATCATTTTATGAAGCTTGGCGTGCAATACCTCGGTAAATACCAGGTGCTGGCATTTGGTGATACTGTTGGCGAGTTCGGCAACAGGTAATTGTAGGCCTTGTTTAACTATATCTTCAGCATCATCAACTATTAATACATCAATTTTATTAAGGTTGAGGCCCAGTTTAAGGTAGATGGCACGTGCCCTGTCGGGAGTGGCAACCACTATATCGGCACCATCTGCCAAAGCGTTCATTTGCGCTTCAATGCCGGGCGTAACGTACAGGCCGACTATCTGTATGGTATCGTTTCTTTTAAGCTGATTAAATTGGTTCATCACCGCTTCAACGCGTTCTTTGTCAGGCACTAGTATGAGCACTCTTGGCGCGTCATCATAACCACGCGTAATGCGGTTTAATATGCCAATAACATAGGTGGTAGTTTTACCTGAGCCTTCGGGAGCAACCGCAATAACATCCTGCCCGCCAATTATGCGCGACAATGTTTTTAGCTGGATCTCTTTAGGATTAAGGTACCCCGCTTCGGTTAATGTACGTGATAACCCCTTGTTCAGCTTAAATTTATCTAACCACACCATTCAAATAGTATTAAGCCGCGAAGATAAGGATAAAAATAATGATGTTATTACTCCCTTCTGTCATTGCGAGGAGGAACGACGAAGCAACCTCGTCGCATGCATATTGAACGCGACGAGGTTGCCACGCTATCGCTCGCAATGACATAGAGAGAAGAGTTACACTTCTTTCCAATCCCCGCCTACCATCATCGTTGAAAATGCAGATCTCACCGACAGATCTAAATAAGGGTAGGTTACTTTTGAAAGGTATAAACCCTGCGGATGTGCAGGTGTAATAATTTGTGGGGTAATTTTATCAGCTAAATAATGCTCAAATTCATCAACACTCATGGTGCCGCGGCCAATTTCAAGCAGGCGGCCTGTTATTATCCGCACCATTTTGCTGAGGAAACGATTGGCGGAAATGTGGAAGCGCAGCCTGTCGCCCGTAGTATCAGTATATAATCTGGCAGTGCTTACGTGGCAAATGGTATGATCAATCCTGTCGGGCATTTTGCAGAAAGCGCGATAGTCATCATACTGCGGCAGCAATTGTATGGCGGCCTTCATTTTATGCAGATCAAGGTTTTTTTCAGGATATAATGAACTAAATCCACTGAAAAATGGGTCTTTATAAGTATGGATAAAGTAATCGTAGCTGCGCTGCACGGCATCAAAGCGGGCATGGGGCAGGCCCTGCATTGGGATGATATCAAAAATGGCAATATCATCCGGCAATAATTTATTTAGTCTGAAAAGCAGGTCGAAATCCCATTCCTTTTCGATATCAATATGGAAAAAGAACTGACTGGCATGCACCAGCGCATCTGTTCTGCCGCAGCCGGTAATGGGGACAGGTTGCTTCAGGATCTTACCCAAACAGGTTTCCAAAACTTCCTGCACATTTACAACGCCCGGATGTTTCTGCCAGCCGCTGTACCGCGAGCCGTGGTAGCCTATGTGAATGAAATAGCGCATTAACCTAATTTATTTCCCATCGTCATTGCGGAACGAAGCAATCTCTATACTATACAGAGCAACCATGCAGGGTGGACCTGCCTATGTAGAGATTGCTTCGTTCCTCGCAATGACGCTTTAATATAAAAAAACCTCTTACTTTATATTAAGAGGCTTCATTAATTTATTAATAAACTTATACTTTTTTCGGAGGCAAATCAAATGCGATAGCATCATGCTCAAAATGCCCTTTATGTGAGCCATCGCAAAAAGGTTTGTTTGCTGATAGTCCGCAACGGCAAATTGATACTACCGTTCTGCCTTGTAAACCGTAGTTGTTACCCTGCATATCCACTATCTCAAAATCGCCATCTATTTTAACTGATCCGTTGTTGTTAATTGTAAGTTTTGTTGTAGCCATAAATTTTTATTTGCGACGAAGGTACAAACTTGACCTTACCAACTTTTACATAAGTTGTTATATAAACTCATTCTTAATACGTGTGGATGGATACATTGTAACAATTAAGCCTGAATTTTCAGAAAGAATTTGCTAAAACGTTTTTAAGTATTATCTTGACAGCAGATTTTCAGATCTGAGTTTAAAACCAATTTGTACTACATCATCTGTTTTATGAGAAAATTGTTGCTGACCACCTTCAATTTTAAAATCCGAAAATATGCCGGGTCTTTAATGGCGCTGTGCTTTTTATCAGGCGCAGCCGGGGCGCAAACTGCTGTTTTTGTTAGTAAACCTGCCAGTACCACATCCAACGCTTATTATGTAAGTAACAAAGCACCGCTAACTGCGCAAAGCTTTGTAAAGCTGCCATTGAGTGCTATAAAACCCGGTGGCTGGTTAAAAAAACAACTCGAATTACAAAAGGATGGCCTTACCGGGCATCTGGGCGAAATAAGCATTTGGCTCACCAAAACTGATAATGCCTGGCTAAACAAAGACCGCAAAGGTAAATACGGCTGGGAGGAACTGCCTTACTGGTTAAAAGGCTACGGCGATATTGCCTATGTATTGCAGGATGAGCGCATGCTGAAGGATACCAAATTCTGGATAGACGCGGTGATCAGTAATCAGCAGCCTGATGGTGATTTTGGCCCTATAATTTATAAAGGCGATGGTAAGCGCGACCTCTGGGCTAATATGCCCATGCTTTGGTGCATGCAATCTTATTATGAATATTCGAAAGACCCACGAGTGTTGAGCTTTATGAGCAAATACTTTAAATGGGAACTTGCCATACCCGATGATAAATTTTTACAGGATTACTGGGAAAACAGCAGGGGTGGTGATAATATGGTGAGTGTGTACTGGCTGTATAATCGCACCGGCGAAAAATGGCTATTGGATCTGGCTACAAAAATAGACCGCAACACCGCCAACTGGCGACAAAAAAATAACCTGCCCAACTGGCATAACGTAAATGTGGCCGAATGTTTCAGGGAGCCGGCTACTTATTACCAGCAAAGTCATGATGCCAGCGACCTGGAAGCAACTTATAATGATTTTAAGCTGATCCGCAATATTTACGGACAAGTACCGGGCGGTATGTTTGGTGCTGATGAAAACGCGCGCAAAGGTTATGACGACCCGCGCCAGGCTGTTGAAACCTGCGGCATGGTGGAGCAAATGACATCGGATGAGTTTTTATTACAATCCACAGGTGATACTTTTTGGGCCGATAACTGCGAAGATGTGGCATTTAATACTTTCCCCGCAGCTTTTACATCTGATTACAAAGCATTACGTTATTTAACCGCGCCAAATATGGTAGTGAGCGATAACAAGGATCATTCGCCGGGGATTGCTAACACAGGTCCGTTTTTAACCATGAACCCGTTTAGTAGTAGATGCTGTCAGCATAACCACTCAGCAGGCTGGGTTTATTATGCTGAGAACAGCTGGATGGCAACCGCGGATAACGGCCTTGCCGTACAACTATATTCCGAGGGTGAAGTAACCGCTAAAGTTGGTAATGGTGCCCAGGTTAAACTTACCGAGCAAACACATTATCCATTTAACGATAGGGTGAACTTTACCATCAATACGCCGGGCAGGGTTACGTTTCCACTTTACCTGCGTATACCGGCATGGTGTAATGGTGCTTCGGTAAGCATCAATGGCAAAACAGTGCCGGTTAATGCAATGCCTGATGGCTATATCATGCTTACCAATAACTGGAAGAACGGTGATATGGTTTCCCTGCAACTACCAATGGCGTTGAAAGTGAGGGAATGGAATCGCAATAAGAACAGCGTCAGCGTAAATTATGGTCCGCTTACATTCTCCTTAAAAATTGCGGAGAACTATGTAAAGATAGATGCTACAACCGCTGTGCAGGGCGATTCGGACTGGCAGGCTGATGCCGATCAGTCTAAATGGCCGGCCTATAATATCTACCCTGCATCAAGCTGGAATTATGGCTTACTGGTTGATACACAGCATCCTGAATTATCATTCAAAGTGATCAAAAAACAATGGCCTAAGGACGATAATCCTTTCACCAATGTCAATGCGCCTATTGAGCTTGTGGCACAAGGTAAACAAATCCCCGGGTGGACGATTGACCAATACGGACTGTGTGGTATATTGCCTGTTAGTCCGGTGAAAACCACTGAAAAAGTTACCAAATTAACACTGGTACCTATGGGTGGCGCAAGGCTAAGGATCTCAGCTTTTCCTGTGGTGGAATAGGTTGAAAGCCCGTATAATTGCGAAATAAACAAATAGACGCTATATTAGATTTTTATATCAAAAATAAACTGACATCCAACAAGAGTAAATTAAATGGTAAACAAAAAATTATCAATAGTTGATATTGCTAACCAGCTGAATATTTCAAAAACCACCGTATCGTTTATATTAAATGGCAGGGCTAAAGAGAAGAGGATAAGCGATGAACTTGTACAAAAAGTATTGAAATTTGTTGAAGAAGTTGGCTATAAACCCAACTCGTTGGCTAAAAGTTTACGTACCGGTAAATCAAACATTATTGGTTTGATGGTTGAAAATATATCCGACATCTTTTTTGCAAATATCGCGCGCTATATTGAGGACAGGGCCTACAAAAATGGCTACCGGATAATTTATTGCAGTACCGATAATGATGCGGCTAAAACCAAGGACCTGATAAACATGTTCCGCGACAGGCATGTGGATGGTTACATAATTGCTCCGCCTGTTGGTGTTGAAGAAGATATTGCAGCCTTGATAAAAGACGACCTGCCGGTTGTGCTTTTCGACAGGTTTTTTCCCGAGCTTGAATCGAGCTATGTGGTGGTAGATAATTTGGATGCTACGTATAATGCCACTAAATACTTTATTGATCACGGGTATAAAAATATTGCCTTTATAACCTTTTCATCGCACCAAACGCAAATGCAGGCACGTATGGATGGTTATGAAAAGGCGCTGAAGGAACATAACCTGGCATCACATATAAAGGAAGTTGATTTTTACCAGGATCCACAATTTATTATTGATCCGATAACTGACTTTCTTGAAAAGAATAAAGGGTTTGATGCCATATTATTTGGCACTAACCGCCTTGGTGTTTGCGGTTTAAAGGTGTTGAGCAATATGGGTATAAAAACACCCGATGATATAGCTGTTATATCATTTGATGATAATGAAGTATTTGAAATGTACTCGCCCTCCATTACCGCTATAGCCCAGCCAATTGAAGAAATAGCTGATAATGTGATAACCATTTTGCTGCACAAATTAAAAACACCAGTCGGGAGCCGTAAAATAGAGCAGGTTACTTTGAACAGTGAGCTAAGGATAAGAGGCTCATCGTCGGTTGATAAACCACTGGTTGGGTCTAAGTAAAAGATATTATTGATATTTATGATAGCGATGGGTTTCAAACCCATCGCTATTTTTTTTGCTTTAAAAAGCGTGTCATTGCGAGTGATAGCGCGGTAACCTCGTCGCTTGCAGATCAAAACGCGACGAGGTTGCTTCGTCGTTCCTCCTCGCAATGACATGGTTTTAAGAAAGTTTTCCCCTCAACGCTTCCTTCGCGCCACTTTCCCATTCATCCTTTAAAATACTCAATACAATAGTATTACGGCGTGTACCGTCTTCTAATGGCATAACGCTTCTGAGTGTGCCATCAACTTTACAGCCTAATGCTTTCATGGCGGCAATACTGCGGGCGTTATTGGCGTCGGCCCTGAATTCAACACGTATTATACCTAATTGCTCAAAAGCAAATTGCAGCAGCAGGAACTTGCAATGCCTGTTCAGGCCCGTAGCACGAAATTTTTCACCATACCAGGTATAGCCCAATTGTAAGCTTTGGTATTGCGGTTGTATATCGTAAAAACGAGTACAGCCGGCGTACTCATGGGTTTGTTTATCGTAAACAATAAAGGCGTATTCTTTTCCCTCGGCTCTGGCTTTGAGGGCACCATCAACATATGCTCTCATTCCTTCCTCACCAGCAGGATTAACGGCAGAATATTTCCAGGTATCGGGCTCATTAATGGCGTAGGGCAGTAATATATCAATATCACTGGCAATAAGTGGCCTTAACAGTACACGTTCATCTTCCAGTATGTATTCGTCGTCAGGGTTAAAGGGTGTTATCATAGCTTTATTTGGCAATTGTGTAAATGTATTTAAAATGTTTTTATCGCCCAATCGTCTGTAGTATTAAACGGATGTAAAATAAATGCTTTGCTATGATGATTTCCCTTATTAGAGTACAATATTTATGGTTGCTTAATAAAGCTTTGCTATTTTTACCCGAATTATTAAAAATGTGCCTCGAACTCATCTAAACTAAAGCATGGAAAAACCTAAAGATCAGTCTGCAAACCAACAGCCTAAAAAGCCCGGGATATTTAGCTTGCTTAAACCATACATGGGTTTGGTGATAATGCTGATAGTTTTCGCACTTTTTAGTAATGGTATTAACCTGTTGCTACCTAAAATAATTGCCAATGGCATTGATGCCTATACGCACAAGCAATTTGTTTATAAGCCTATTATAATTGAATTTACGCTGGCGGTAATTGCCATATTTATATTCACGTATCTGCAAAGTATTATACAAACTTATGCCTCCGAGCGTGTAGCGCGGGATTTGAGGAGTAAGCTGTCCGACAAAATATCAAAGCAAAGCTATGCCTTTGTTGAAATGGTAAACCCGAGCAAACTGCTCACCAACCTTACTGCCGATGTTGATTCTATCAAAATGTTTGTATCACAGGCGGTTGTTTCTATAGCGTCGTCATTGTTTATTATTATTGGCGCCAGTATCTTATTGCTGATTATCAACTGGAAATTGGCGCTTTGCGTTATCGCCATCATCCCTATCATTGGTGGCACATTTTTTTATGTGCTGAAGAAAGTAAGGGTGTTATTTAAAGAAAGCCGCGCGGTTATCGATTGGCTTAACAAGGTAATCAACGAAAGTATAATGGGTTCGGCGCTTATAAGGGTTATTAATTCGCAGCAACTGGAATATGCCAAGTTTTTACAGGCAAATACGAGAGCTAAAGATTTTGGGCTATCTATTTTAAATCTTTTTGCCGGTTTGATACCAATTATCACATTTACCGCTAACATGGCGGCCCTGAGCATTTTAGTACTGGGCGGCCATTATGTAATTGCAGGCAGCATGAGCCTGGGTAATTTCGCGGCATTTAACAGTTACCTGTCATTGCTGATATTCCCTATACTGGTTATTGGTTTCATGAGCAATATTATAGCGCAAGCAACGGCATCGTATGAGCGTATTAATATAGTTTTAAATGCCCCCGATCTGCCGCAAACAGGTATTGTTAAGGAGCCATTGAGAGGTGATATAGATCTGAAAGATGTAACTGTATTATACGGCCAAAAACCGGCGCTGGAGAACGTTTCCTTTTCAGTAAAAGCGGGTTCAAAAATAGCGGTAATTGGTCCCACCGCTGCCGGAAAAACACAGTTGCTTTACCTGCTTACCGGGCTTATCAACGCCAATAGCGGTACCGTGGAATTTGATGGCAGAAGCATTGCTATGTATGATAGCGAATCGTTCCACAGCCAGGTGGGTTTTGTTTTTCAGGATAGTATCATCTTTAATATGAGCATCAGGGAAAATATCGCCTTTAGCGATACCGTAACCGATGAATCGCTGGAGAAAGCTATTGATACGGCCGAATTGAGAGGTTTTATTGATGGTTTGCCTGATGGATTAAGCACCATAGTATCAGAACGCGGATCGAGCCTTTCAGGCGGGCAAAAACAGCGTATTATGCTGGCAAGGGCGTTGGCCGTTAATCCGAGAGTTTTATTGCTGGATGATTTTACTGCGCGTGTTGATGGTAATACCGAAAAGAAAATACTAGCCAACGTACAAAAAAATTATCGCGGCTTAACGCTGATATCGGTAACCCAAAAAATTGGAGCAGTGGAGCATTATGATAAGATAATCGTATTAATGCAGGGCGAAATTGTAGCCAGCGGCAAACATGATGAGCTGATGCACAGCAGCCCTGAATATGTGCAGATCTTTAACTCGCAGCAAAGTACCAGCAATTATGAAACCGTTGCTAAATAGAAATTCCGGAAGTAAAATATAAATGCAAATGAACTACGATCTTAATAAACTTTCGGAAAAGCAGGAAAAGACATCAACCTATGTGGCGCTTAAAAAGCTGATACAGTTGATCGCCCACGAAAGAAAAAATTTATTAATGGCTTTAATGGCCATTCTTACCAACTCAACGCTCAATTTACTGGGTCCGCTAATTATTGGACTTACCATTGATAAATATGTGCAAACCAAACAATATCATGGCGTATTAATTAACGCGGGGATACTGTTAGCCATGTATACGGCGGCACTGGGAAGCAGCTATATGCAAACCAAATTAATGGGCGGGGTAGGGCAACGCATGCTATTCACGCTGAGGAATGCCATCTTCAATAAATTACAGCAATTGCCTGTCGATTTCTTTAATTCGAACAAAGCAGGCGACCTGATATCTCGTGTGAATAATGACACGGATAAGCTGAACCAGTTTTTCTCGCAATCACTCATGCAATTCATCGGTAATATTGCTACCATGACGGGGGCTGGTATTGCCTTGCTGTTCATTCACTATAAATTAGGGGTTATTGCCTTGGCGCCAGGTATTTTAATATTGATATTTACAAGTGTGGTATCGCCATGGGTTAAGCGGAAGAATGCTACCAACTTAAAAAGCGTTGGCGGTATGAGCGCCGAGATACAGGAAAGTCTGAATAACTTTAAAGTGATCATTGCATTTAATCGTCGCGATTATTTCAGAAAGCGCTTTGACGAGGCCAATAAGGATAATTATAACACGGCAATAGGAGCGGGTTTAGCCAATAATATATTCCTGCCTGTATATAGCTTTTTCTCGAGCATTGCCCAGTTGTTAGTATTAGCTTGTGGCATATATCTCATCAGTATTGGCGATTTTAGTATTGGTTTACTGGTAAGTTACCTGTCATACGCTACCTTGTTTTATAACCCATTGAGACAACTAGCCGCATTGTGGACAAGTTTCCAGGTGGCTATGGCCGGTTGGGACAGGATCTCGCAGATCTTATCGTTGGAAAGCAATTTACCAACCGTTCAAAGTGTCCTGGCCGAACCTGAAGCATCCTTATTAGAGTTCAGGAATGTGCATTTTGGCTATACGCCCGATCATGAGATATTGCATAACATCAGTTTTAAACTGGAGCGTGGTAAAACCTACGCGTTGGTTGGCCCAACAGGCGGCGGTAAAACAACTACGGCCTCATTAATAGCGCGCCTGTATGATCCATCGAAAGGTACTGTATTGTTGGATGGAAAAGATATCCGCTCTTACGATCCTTTGGAGCGAACCAAAAAGGTCGGCTTTATTTTGCAGGAGCCTTTTCTTTTTACCGGTACTGTAAAAGAGAATATCTTATATGGCAATGAGCTTTACCGTGACTATACCAGCGAACAGTTTGAGCAAGTAATAACCGACGCAAATTTAGGCGGATTACTTGCCCTTTTTGAAAGCGGACTGGAAACCAAAGTAGCATCAAGCGGGGATAGCATAAGCCTGGGCCAAAAGCAGCTGATTGCCTTTATGCGCGCAGTTTTACGAAATCCTGATCTGCTTATTTTAGATGAAGCTACTGCCAATGTTGATACCATAACTGAAAAACTATTAAGCGATATTTTGGACAAACTGCCGCAACATACTACACGTGTAATTATAGCGCACAGGTTGAATACTATTGAAAATGCCGATGAAATATTCTTTGTAAACTCGGGCGAAGTAACCCGTGCCGGTTCGTTGGACGACGCTGTGAATATGCTACTGCAGGGGAAAAGAGTAAGCTAGTTGGGAAGAGTCAGGAATCAAGAAACAAGAATCAAGACGGAGCAGAAAGGTTCACGTCTTCACAGTTAAATTTTTTTATTGCGTTTTCCTGATTCTTGTATCTTGATTCTTGGTTCTGTGTAGAATTATCTTTACACTTGTACTTAAACTCTTAACCCAATTATGTATAAATACCCCGGTGAAAAAGGAATTTTAGTATCCATTGATTGTATCATTTTCGGATTTGATGGCTGGGACTTAAAATTATTACTTGTTCAGCGAAGTATTGAGCCTCAATTGCATAAATGGAGCCTTATGGGCGGTTTCGTTAAGCCTGATGAAAGTCCGGAAGATGCAGCTAACCGCGTGCTGGAACAGCGTACAGGACTGAAAAATGTGTACATGGATCAATTCCAGGTATTCGGTAAGCCTGATAGGGACCCTGTTGAACGGGTTATTTCCATCGCTTATTTCGCGCTTATCGATATCCATCAATATGAAAAACAGCTAAGTGATGAGTACCACGCCGAATGGGTTTTGCTGGATGAAATACCCGAGCTGATATTTGACCATACTGAAATGGTTAAGCTGGCTAAAAGGCAGCTGCGTTATAAAGCGGCATTTCACCCTATATTATTCCAGTTATTGCCTGAAAAATTCACCATTCCACAGCTACAGGCGCTTTATGAAGGCGTTTATCAAACCAAGTTTGATGACCGTAACTTCAGTCGTAAATTATTATCAACCGGCTTACTGGTGAAGCTGCCTGAGAAGGATAAGCAGTCATCAAAAAAAGGGGCGTTCTATTACAAACTGGATCAATCTAACTACCAGGAAAACTTTGAATCGTTCCTGAACCTGGTTCCTAACCCGGATAAGTTTTTTTAACACTAAATTCAATACAAGTATTTAGCAGGGACGTAACTTTTTTATTCATTTACGAATATCTGTTTGGATGTAATATATTCTTTAATAGCTTTATGTGCTTTTAGTCAAAAAACATCTGCCCAAATAACAAACCGGCTATCAGTGATTTTTTTACACGTGTGAGAACTTTGTATGCAACAGCGATAGCTGTTATGTTTATTTTTTGTTGTTTACAGGGTTATTCGCAGGGCAGTACGAATAAAGGTACGGAGTTTTGGACGGCCTATATGGCTAATTCAAACCCGCCGGGTTCTACTACGGGAAGCCAGATGGACCTGTACATTACATCAGATGTAAATACGTCGGGCACAGTTGAATTTGAGGGTGGGAGCGCCTCCATGCCATTTAATATTACCGCTAACCAGGTAACCGTTTTAAATATGCCGGCAGCCACATATATAGGCAGCCAGGGGCAATCTCATAACACCATTCATATTACTTCACTAAAACCGGTAGCCATATACGCGCATATTTTTGCGGAGAATTCATCTGGCGCTACATTACTGTTGCCCGTAAATACATTAGGCAAGGATTATACCTCTATTAATTATACCCAAAAAGCCAACCAGACTGCTTATTCAACATTTATGGTTATAGGCACTGAGGATAATACCACTGTTGAAATTACTCCTTCTGTTGGATTGCTTGACGGTACACCCGCAAATAAAGCTTTCTCCGTGGTTTTAAATAAGGGGGATGTTTACCAGGGGCTTGCAGGTAATGACCTTACCGGCACTCACATACAATCAGTAAGTTCGGGCACTGAGGCTTGTAAAAAGATAGCTGTTTTTTCAGGCAGCACACGAATCCAGATAGGTTGTAATCCTAAGGATAATTCCTCCGATAATCTTTTTCAGCAGGTATATCCTACAGCATCATGGGGAAAGAATTATATAACAGTGCCCTTAAAAAACCGGGATTTTGATATTATTAGAGTGATTTTGAGCAATCCGGCTACCAATGTTACCATAAACGGGCAGCTTATGGCTCCAGGCTCATTTATAAATGGATTGTATTATGAGTTTAACTCATCGCAGCCAAATATCATTACTGCCGATGAACCTATCCAGGTTGCACAATACGCGGTTTCGCAAGGAAATACGAATACGACATCATGCGATAATGATCCTGCTGATATTGGTGATCCCGAAATGATCTACCTTACGCCGCTTGAGCAAACTCTGGATCATGTAACCCTGTTTTCAACCAGTAATTATTTGATATTAGCTAGTTATATTAATGTGCTAATAAAAACTGATGCCGCATCTTCATTTAAACTCGATGGGCAACCGTATAACCAGTTTTCGGTAGTGCCTAATAATAATTTGTACTCGTACGCGCAAATATCAGTGAGTAATGGCACACATAATATAAGCGCGAGTGATGGTTTTAATGCCATTGCCTATGGCTTTGGCGAACATGAATCATACGGCTACGCTGCCGGCGCCAATTTGCAGGATCTGGATGAATATATCGCACTACAAAACCCACAAACCAAGGCCACGCAAAGCAATGGTTGTACGGGTGTTAATTATAATTTACAATTAACACTGCCATATAAAACCACCAGTATACAATGGGATTTTCAAAACGGCACCACGCCTTATACCGATACCAAGCCTGTCGCTGTTGATTCAATAACAAAAGGGACCCAGACATTATATATTTATAGTTACCCTAAAAATCCGGTGATTTATAGCAGCGGAAGTTATTCAGTGATAGCCACTGTATTTAACCCAACAGCTGATGTATGCGGTTCAACAGAAACTATTGAGCTGGATTACACCATATCTAACCCGCCTGTTGCAAAATTTAGTGTAGATAAGCCTTGCTTTGGCGATTCAACCCAGTTTACGGATCAAACCGTTGCCAGTAACACCATAAAAAGCTGGTTATGGAACTTTGGGGATAACCAGCAATCAACCCTGCAAAACCCTGCACATAAATATTTAAAGCCCGGTAATTATAATGTGAGTTTAACGGTTACGGATATTGACAGCTGTACATCAGTTTTTAGTGTGCCAAATTTAACTATAGATGCCCGGCCGGTTGCTCTTTTTGCAGCATCAACCCCTGATTGTGAAACCCAGAATATAACGTTTACTGATCAATCAACTACTGCCACCGGCAACCTTGTAAAATGGATATGGGACTTTGGCGATGGTACAACAGATACAGTTACCTCTAAAACCGCGCTGGTTAACCATACATATGCAAAAGCTGGCATTGATACCGTAAAATTGATTGTAATTAATGATAGCGGTTGCTCAAGCCTGGCTTATGCACAGCCTGAAACAATTAACCCCATGCCTGTGGTTGATTTTACTCTGCCCGATGTTTGCCTGGCAGCCGCTAATGCCCAGTTTACAGATGCAAGCACTATTACTGATAATACACAGGACGATTTTACCTATCTGTGGAATTTTGGCGATGCCAACGCAAATGATGCGAATGCAAATACATCCAACCTGAAAAATCCTCAGCATAAATACTCGCAGGCAGCTAATTATAATGTTACGCTAACGGTTACTTCAAAATATGGTTGTTCGGTTTCAAAAACTCAGCTATTTACAGTTAACGGGTCAAACCCGGCAGCTCATTTTTTTGTGGAAAATAGTAATGACCTGTGCAGCAGCGATAATATTGTTTTTGAAGACAGGTCATCAGTTGATTTTGGTAATATAACCAGTATAGTATGGTATTTTGATTATAATAATAATCCTGCCAATTCTGTAGTTTATACCCGGAGCAATATGCCTGCCGATAAAAAATATTACCATCAGTATCCGCTTACCAATTCAGATAAGCCCCAATACTATGATGTGAGAATGGTGGTGTATTCAGGGGCCAGCCAGTCTTGCGCAAGCGAGCTTGATTCAACCATTACGGTGAACGGAAACCCTACGGTTACTTTAACACAATTGGGGACCGTATGTTCAGGATCGGCACCTGTGCAGATCATTGCAAATACCGGTGAATACACAGGCACAAGTGTATTTAGCGGTACGGGAGTTTCACCGGCGGGCTTGTTTAATCCGGCTGTTGCGGGCCTGGGTACATTTACTATTAATTATTTGTTTACCGCAGTAAATGGCTGTACTTATTCAGCATCGCAACAGGTTAACGTGGTTCCAACACCGCAAATCACTGTTGATTCAAGTATTACGGTGCTTGAGGGATCAGAAGTTAGATTGAATGCCACAGCCACCGGTGATAATCTTACTTATAAATGGACGCCCGCAACCGGTTTAAACCGCGATGATATACCAAACCCGGTTGTAAGCCTCAGTAATGATGTACAATACACGCTAACTGTTACCTCGGGCAATAATTGTACGGCTACAACCACCGTATTGGTTAATGTTTTAAAAAACCTTGTAATACCTAATACATTTACCCCAAACGGCGATGGTATTAATGATACCTGGAATATAAAATATCTGGATAATTACCCCAATTGTACAGTTGATATATTTAACCGCTATGGCGAAAAATTATTTACATCTGTTGGCTACCCTATACCATGGGATGGCAAATATAAAGGCAGTAATTTGCCGGTAGGTACCTATTACTATATCATCAACCCCAAAAATGGCCGTAAACAGGTTTCAGGCTATGTAACTATTATCAGGTAATAGTTTGTTTAATATATTTTTTTGCTGTTAAACAGTTAAAAGTAAATAAGTTCAATTATTAAATTAATTTATATTGATATATTTATAATCGGCAGAAAGCATAAAAAATAAAATAATTAATACGTGGGGTTTTATAAAAGAGCGGCGGCGATAGTTATTGTATTTACCTGTTATTGTTTGTACGGTTATTCGCAGGGTACTACAAGCATGGGTACGGAATTTTGGACCGCTTATATGGCCAATACCAATCCACCCGGTACCAGTGGTGGTAGCCAGATGGATCTATATATCACATCAAACGTAAATACTTCGGGCACTGTTACGTTTTCTGACGGAAATACTCCAATACCTTTCACCGTTACAGCTAACAATGTTACTGTTTTAACTATGCCAGCGAGCACATATATAAGCTCGCAAGGGACATTTAATGAAGGAATCCATATCACATCATTACAGCCGATAGCCATTTACGCGCATATTTTTGCCCAAGAGTCGTCGGGCGCTACTTTATTACTACCTGTAAATGCTATGGGTAAAGATTACTATTCTATTAATTATACTCAAAATGCGAATGAAACAGCCTATTCTACTTTCATGATTATCGCAACTGAGGATAATACTACAGTTGAAATTACTCCTTCAGTAAAACTCCTTGACGGTACAGCTGCGAATGCCCCCTTTACTATTACGCTCAAAAAAGGACAGGTGTACCAGGGATTAGCGGGTAAGGACCTTTCGGGTACCAGGATACGCTCTATTAGTTCAGGCTCGGGACCATGTACAAAAATCGCCGTGTTTTCCGGCAGTTCACGGATTGAGATTGGCTGTAATGCTGCGCAGATAACATCTGATAATCTTTTTCAGCAGGTATATCCTACAGCATCTTGGGGCGAAAACTACATAACTGTTCCGCTTGCAGGCAGAAGCTATGATGTTTTCAGAATAGCTTTGAGCAATCCTGCAACCAATGTACAGGTAAATGGTAAGGCGGTGGCCAGCAGCTCATTTGTTAATGGATTTTATTATGAGTTCAACGCTACAACTCCGCAGGTTATTACTGCCGATCAGCCCATTCAAGTTGTGCAATATGCTGTTTCACAGTATAATACCGAATCATGCGGAACCGATGAAAATGACATAGGCGACCCGGAAATGATCTATTTAACACCCATTGAACAAACAGTAAATAATGTAACACTCTTTTCAACCAGTAACTATAAAATACTTAATAGCTATATTAATGTAACTATTAAAACCAGTGATGTAGCGTCATTCATGTTCGATGGCAAAAATTATTCATCATCATTTGGTATTGTGCCCGGTGATCAAGCATATTCTTATGCACAGTTATCTGCCGCATCAGGAACGCATACCCTAATTGCCGCTAATGGTTTCAATGCTATTGCCTATGGTTTTGGTGTGGCTGAATCATACGGATATGCCGCGGGAGCTAATTTGCAAGACCTGAATACCAATATCGCATTACAAAATCCGCAAAACAACACCTTACAAACAAACGGTTGTACGGATGTTAACTATAATCTGGAGCTTACCGTACCTTATAAAATCACAAGTATAACCTGGGATCTGCAAGATGGAAGCACACCTTATCAGCAAAATAATCCTGTAATAGCCAGTACCACACAAAACGGTTCCCAAATCATATATCACTATTTATATTCGAAAGGGCCTATTAGTTTTAAAAGTGGTGATCATACAATTATCGCAACCGTATTTGATCCCAGTACTGATGAATGCGGATCGACACAACAAATTCAACTGGATTTTAAGATAACGGATCCACCTGTTGCAAAGTTTGATGTGGATAATACCCAACTTGATTATGCTACAACATTTATTGATCAGTCAACATCAACGGCTACAATAAAATCATGGGCATGGGATTTTGGCGATGGCCAAACATCATACGTCGAGAATCCAACTAATTTATATGCCAAACCAGGCACGTATACTGTTACCTTAACAGTGACAGACGTTAATGGCTGTACATCAGTTTATCAAAAAACAATATTCGTACCGATTGTAGCAACTGTAGTAAGTGGTTCTATTGGTGCTTGTGCGGGCATGGCCTCAGCGAGTCCTAATATTCAGCAATTCGCAGTTTCCGGTGCCGGATTATCAGCAGGTATTGTTGCTACTGCACCGGCCAACTTTGAAATATCGCTCTCGCCAAATACAGGTTATTCAAATAGCCTAACTATTAATCAAACCGGAGGGGCAGTAAATAATATTGTTGTATATGTGCGCTCGGCTGCAACAGCACCTGTGGGCAATATTGCAGGTGATGTTACATTGACCTCAACAGGAGTAACAGGGCAAAAAGTGGCGGTAACAGGTATAATTAATGAGTTGCCAACAGTGAATGCAGTGGCTCCTCAAACAGTTGAAAGCGGCGCACTTACTTCGCCGGTAATTTTTACAGGAACAAGCAATAGTTACACTTGGGTAAATAATACACCCGATATTGGTTTGCCTGCAAGCGGTGTAGGGAATATTTCCGCATTTACAGCAGTTAATAATACTAAAATCCCGGTTGTTGCTACCTTAAAAGTAACTCCAGTATCATTAACTATTGCCTATATAGCAAATGCAAGCGCTAATAATATTTCCGTTATTAATACGGTTACAAATGATGTAGTAGCTTCAATACCAGTGGGTGGGTATCCACAAGGGGTGTCAGCTAGCCCTGATGGGAGTAAAATATATGTGTCAAATTATTATGATAGCGATGTATCAGTGATCAGCACTTATACTAATACTGTTATAGCAACTATACCTGTAGGTCCTGATCCTTTTGGCCTGGCTTCCAGCCCCGACGGCAGCCGCTTATACGTAACTAATACATCATCAGATAATATTGTGGTGGTGAATACAGCAACCAATAAAATTGAGGCAAGCATTACGGTAGGCGCACGGCCTGTAGGTTTGGCAATAAACGCTGATGGCAGCAGGGTTTACGTAACCAATTCCGATCCTACAGCGAGCAGTGTTTCAGTAATAAATACTGCCAGCAATTTGGTTATAGCAACGATACCCATTAGTACTTCGCCCGGCGGATTAATATTAAGTCCTGATGGCAGTACTTTATACGTGACAAATACCGGTTCAAATTCATTGTCAATTATTAATACTGCTACTAATTCAATTATATCAACAATACCGGTTGGTGCATATCCGTTCGGAATCTCAATCACACCTGACGGCAGCAAATTGTATATAACAGATTCACAGGCAAACACTGTTTCAGTGGTTAGTACGGCAACTGATAAAGTAATAACAACAATACCCGTTGGTACCGATCCTTATGGTGTAGATGTAAGCCCTGATGGCAACCAGGTATATGTTACCAACAGGGGGACTAATACAGTGTCGGTAATTAATACGGCTAATAATACCGTAGCTAAAGTCCTTCAAACAGATAAGGGCCCAAGTTCCTTTGGTAAGTTTATTGTGGCCGGTACAGGTTGTACAGGGCCGCCGGCAACATTTACTATTACAGTAGATCCATCAAATATTGTTATTACAGTAAATGGCATTTTACCGCCACTAAGCACCAACTATGGCATACCATCATCATCAGGCAGCTTTACAGTATCAGGAGATAACTTAAAAGAGGGTATATTGGTTACGCCTCCGCAAGGGTTTGAGGTAAGTACTGATGACATTCATTTTAGTAATACTGTTACGGTTGGCGGAGCCGGAAGTGTTATATCAACTACGGTTTATGTTAGATTAGCGGCAACTACGCCGGTTAATACTTATTCAGGTAATGTTGTTTTAAGTAGTACAGGGGCCGGATCAGCAAATGTACTTGCTGCCGGAACGGTGCTACCAGCGCCGTTAACTATAAAAGCTGACAACAAAGCACGAACTTTTGAAGCAGCTAATCCACCTTTAACCGCAACTTTTACAGGATTTGTAAATAATGAGACTGCCGCCAAATTAACTATTCAGCCATTAATTACAACAACTGCAAATATAACCTCGCCCATTGGTGAATATCCTATTACAGCAAGTGGGGCCGAGTCTCCTAATTATACCATTTCCTATTTGCCAGGAATTTTAAATGTGGTTGCTGCCGGGTTAATAATACCAAATACTTTTACCCCTAATGGTGATGGTATTAACGATACCTGGAATATAAAATATATTGAAAATTATCCCAATTGTACGGTTGATATATTTAACCGCTACGGTACAAAACTATTTACATCAATTGGTTACCCAATACCATGGAACGGGAAATACAATGGCGCTAATTTGCCCGTTGGTACTTATTATTATATTATTAACCCAGGCAATGGGCAAAATACTGTTTCGGGTTATGTGGCTATTATCAGATAAATAAGGTTACTGCTATTGCTGTACTAAAAATGAAGGTGAATAGTTACGCTGTATATTGTAAGCAATAAAAGCCAATTCAATACAAGTTTTACCATTAATTGTGCTTCAGTAACAACAACATGGCTGTTTTTTGCGTACAAGCCGTAAACCCGGCTGGAGCAATTAATCATACTATTACACATTTGGGGTAGGTTTATCCGGGAATAATAGTGTACTCCTTGCGGGATTAATGCAAATGGTGCCTGTAAGATAAAATATATATAGAAAATTATCCAAATTGTAAGGTAGACGTATACAACCGATACGGAGAAAAGTTATATTCGTCAATTGGTTATCCTATCCCCCGGGATGGGAAGTATGAAGGCGCTATTTTACCTGTAAGGACATATTAGTATATTATAAATCCTGAGGATGGCGTAAGGCTATTGCTGGGCATGTAGCAATTATTAGATAAATGAAAAGAAAGTTACTTTTATTAATTTGTTTTGTTTCGATTATACAATTGGCATCAGCACAGCAAAAGCCGCAGTATACACAATATGTCTTCAATAATTTTCTTTTAAACCCCGCGCTCAGCGGTATTGAAAACTACACCGATGTTAAAGCCGGCTACCGCAGCCAGTGGACAGGTTTGCAAGGAGCACCACAAACCAGTTACCTAACATTAAGCGCACCGCTTGGCAGTGAATTTTTAAATGGCGATGCTACTGAAATGCCGCCCGGTGGCGGAGAAGACCCCATGAGCAGGTCATATACCCAAAATTACCAGGCTGCACCGGCACACCATGGTATTGGGTTTATGCTGGTATCAGACAAAGCAGGCCCTATCACCACTACAAATATTGATGCTACTTACGCTTATCATATTGGTTTAACAAGCAGGCTTAACCTGTCATTAGGTGTTGCGGCAGGTGTTGCCCGTACCAATTTAAATACGTCGGAACTTACACTTGAAAACGCTTTTGACCCTGCAGTTGATAATGCAAATAATGCCCAATGGAGCCCCGACCTGAATCTAGGTGTATGGGCATATGCATCGGATTATTATTTTGGTGTTTCGGTACAACAGGTATTACCTGAAAAATTGTATTTCAGCACAAATAATAAATACGACCAGAGTAAAACTGTACCCCATTACTTTTTTACTGCTGGCTATAAGTTATTTTTATCTGATGACCTTACATTGTTGCCCTCATTCCTGATAAAACAGATAAACCCTGTTCCTTTAACTTATGATGTGAATATGAAAGTATCTTTCAGGGACATATTCTGGGTAGGAGGTTCATATCGCCATAACGATTCATTCGGCATACTGGCAGGCTTTAATATCAGCTCGCTTATTAATGTAGGTTACTCTTATGACATTACCACATCAGCTTTAAATACAGTAAGTAACGGTACACATGAAATTGTGTTAAGCCTCCTGCTTAATAACAAATATAAGGTTACCTGTCCGCAGCATACGTTTTAGCCCCCTAACCCCCTAAGGGGGAACTTTTTGATTTACTATTTTTCATCATACAATAAAGGCCCTGTTTTATTTAAAACAGGGCCTTTGTTGTTATTGCTCCCCCTTCAGGGGGCTGGGGGGTTAAAGTTCTTTCCTCAATCTTGCTACCGGGATATTCATTTGCTCGCGGTATTTAGCTACGGTACGGCGGGCTATGTTGTAGCCGCTTTCTTTTAGTATGTCGGTCAGTTTTTCGTCGGCCAGTGGGTGGCGTTTATCTTCCTTGCCGATGTGTTCTTCCAGTATTTTTTTAACCTCTTTGTTTGATACTTCCTCGCCGCTTTCGGTTTGGATTGCCTCGGAGAAGAATGATTTTAACAGGAATGTGCCATGCTCTGTTTGTACATATTTTGAGTTAGCCACACGCGATACTGTTGAAATATCCATGTTTATTTTATCGGCAATATCTTTCAATATCATCGGCTTTAAATTCTTGTCATCGCCGGTTAAAAAGAAATCGTATTGATATTGCATTATGGCGTTCATGGTTTTCAACAGGGTTTGCTGGCGTTGTTTTATAGCATCAATAAACCATTTTGCCGAATCGAGTTTTTGCTTTACAAATTGAACAGCCTCTTTTAGTTTCTTATCTCTTTGTGAAGCTTTATCATAATGTTGAAACATTTCCTGGTAAGATCGGCTTACCCTTAACTCAGGCGCATTTTTTGAGTTGAGGGTGAGGATAAGCACCCCATCGCTGTTAATGATATGAAAGTCGGGGATCACCTGCATTTGCTTGGTGTTCACCTCGTTTGAGTCGCCTGGTTTTGGATTGAGCTTTAATATTTCATTTACCACGCCACGCAGCTCCATGGAGTTCATGTTTAATGATTTCTCCAGCTTATCATAATGCTTACGGGTGAACTCATCCAGGTAGTGCTCAACTACCAGTATAGCTTTTTTAACGATCGGGTCGTTTGGGTCTTTTTTGCGCAGTTGTATCAGCAAGCACTCTTGCAGGCTGCGTGCGCCAACACCCGGCGGGTCAAAGCTTTGTATTACGGCCAGCATTTCTTCCACTTCCTCATCTTCGGCCATTACGTTTTGCGAAAAGGCAAGATCATCGGTAAGTGAAGTTATAGGGCGGCGCAGGTAGCCGTCATCATCTAAACTGCCTATTATTTGTTTGCCTATTCTGAAATCTTTATCTGAAACCGGTAGCAGGTCAAGCTGTGCCTGCAGACTTTCAAAAAAAGAGCTTTGTACCGCAATAGGTATCTCTTTACGTTCGTCCTCATCATCACCATTCTGGTCATAGCGCGATCCGTAATCATTTACGTTGTCTTCCTGTAAATAATCATCAATATTAAACTCATCCATCTCGCCTTTCTCTTCATCGCCATTGTAGTTATCTTCATCGGGATCGCGGTCGGGATATTGTTCTTCAGGCTCGTTCAGGTTGGTTAAACTAAGGTCTTCAAGCGCGGGGTTTTCTTCCAGTTCTTCTTTAATACGGGTATCTAATGAAACCGTAGGTACTTGCAGCAATTTTATAAATTGTATTTGCTGCGGTGAGAGCTTTTGTAAAAGTTTTTGTTGAAGGTTCTGTTTAAGCATAAATTAGATAGCGCAAAAATACAGTAATTAACAATAACTTTAAACAATAGTTACAGTATGCTGTATAATGTTGTAAAAGACAAAAAAAAACGATTTGTTTGGCTTTCCTGTTTTTTAATAATAACTTTAATTAAATTAAAACCTATCTTATATGTCAATAGTAAAGGAATTTAAAGATTTTATTAACCGCGGTAGTGTTGTTGACCTAGCTGTCGGTGTTATAATTGGTGCCGCTTTTGGTAAAATAGTTACCTCATTGGTAACCGATATTATAATGCCACCACTAGGTGAGTTACTACATGGTATCGACTTTAAAGACCTTCATTACACGTTAAAAGAAGCAGTGGGAAAAACACCAGCTGTTGCTATAAATTATGGTTTGTTCATCAATAACATCATCGACTTTTTAATAGTAGCATTCTGTATTTTCCTGATTGTAAAAGGCGTTAATTCAATGAAAAAAGAAGAAGTTGCTGCACCAGTCGCTGACCCGGAACCAACAAAAGAAGAACTACTGCTTACTGAAATACGCGATCTGCTTGCTAAAGGTAAATAATTGTTGATTAGTTCGCTGGTTCATTAGTTCATTGGTCCTGTAGCTTTTATAGTGTCCGTTGGTTCGGGAGTTTTATATTTTGACTCCTAAATCTTAACTCTTGATTCTATCCATCCTGTGAATCCTTAAAATCAATTAAATCCTGGTTCCCGTTAAAACGTCTTTGGTAATTTAGGGTCGGTTAGTATAATATAATCGCCCATGTTGCTGAATTTGGTCCAATTGGGGTTATCGAAACTATCATCGGCATAAGCGGCGATATTTAATATACGCACTTTGGGATTATACTTTTTTAGCTGTGTTGCCGTGCCCAGCTTTTCTTCGCTGTGGAAACCACCGTTTAGTTGAAGTATTTTATAGTCGGGATGATCTTTCATGAACCGGGCTATTGACCAGCCCATAGTTGCATCCCATAAATTTTGTGCCTGGTACATCTGCATGCCCGGCATGGAGGCATGGCCGCCCATAATTTGCACAAATTTATCATAATAAGGCCCTGTTGCAGTGTCGATCGGCAGGGGTGGTAGCCAACTCTTACCGGTAGTGTCTAATTGTTTCAGGCTACTTAATCCCATGTGGTTAACCATGCTTGTGTAGCGCGATGGGGCGTTTGCTGCTATAACCGGGATATTGCTGCTTTTAGCCAGTTCTATTAACGGGCGGTAGTCGCCATAATTTGGCCAGGCTTTGGCATCGTTTGTAAAGCTGTTTTCGCTGATGAGTCCTTTCAAATATTCGTTCAAAACTATTTGCCTGTCTGTCTCAAACATTTCCATTGATAAGGCAATTTTACGCGGATATTTTTCTGCTAATTTTTTCAATAAAATAAATTCCAGCTGATGCCCGGTGGAATCATTGTGCTCTTCGCCGAAAAATAAGACATCAGCATCGGTCATCTCATTTATGATATTATCAATAGAAACCAGTCTTTTGCTGTGTGTATTATATATTTTGTAATGAGATATGGAGGTGTTCTGACTAAATGAAAAAAATGGAAGAAAGAGCAGAAACAGATAGGTGGTGATTTTCATCAGGCAGGATTAAATGGGATAATTACTTTAATTAATTTTAATAACAATTTGTTAATGAAACCTTAAAAGGAAACAAACTTATGTGAAAAATATGTTGTTTATTTTTATCAACACATAATCTACAATAATTATATTATGACTAACTCAATTCTCGAAATTACAGAAAACGAATATTTAATAAAGCTAAACAGGCAAAATTTTAACCTGTCGTTTATTCGCAGCTTATTAAAAATGGTTGAAGTGGCAAACCCAGCTGATGATCATAACAACATGATGATGTCTGACAGGCGCATAATTACCAGTCAAAGCAATTCATCAGAGCCTGAATATTACAGCTCGATAGACGAAAAATAATTCCCCAAGGTAGAGACGCAATATTTTGCGTCTCCGGATGGCGAAAAACGCTGGGTATTGCGTTTCTATAGTAGAAAGACACAAAATATTGTGTCTCTACAATCTTGTTTATATATTTTCCGGGCATAAAAAAAGACGCAATATTTTTGCGCCTTTCTATATTTTATTGGATGCCTGTTTTAGAACTGGCGATATCCGCCCCGTACTACTTGTTGTTTATCCATTTGCGCCATTTGGGCTTTCATCATCTTGATCTGCTCGGTAAGCAATTTGTTCTTATCATCTTTAGTGGCTTCAGATAAGTACATCTGGGCTTCGCGCTTGTTACGTTTTGCCATTGATATGCCTGCCAGGCTTAGTTTAGCCAAAGCGATGTTGTGCGACATCTTCATGCCTAACTGTAATGACTTTTTAAAGTATTTCTCTGATTTAAGAGGCGCTTTACGCGATTCTATCAACCCGATCAGCAGGTTGTAATAGCCGTGCTGGCTTTTGTTCAGTTCCTTTTCGTAATCCTTAATTTTTAACAGCCATAATTCGGCTTTTTCATTTTGTTCCTTACGCAAAAACCATTGCGCTATGATCATGTTTTCGTTAAAGAAAAAGCTAAGCAATACAATACCACCTAAAAGTAATACCAGTATGCCCCACCACCATGAACCGGTAGCACAAAGTGCAACCGCGCCGCCAAAGAACACACAGGCTATAATTAATCTGAAAATATTCGACATAATTTGAAATGCAATAAATTAAGTGCAAATATCCGTTAATTTGCACCATAAATCAACATCTATATTAATATTTATGGCGGTAGAAATGGAACCCTCGTGGCTGCAGGTTTTGGGCGATGAGTTTGACAAAGATTACATGATAAAACTGAAGCAGTTTTTGAAAGAAGAGAAGGAAGCTGGCTACAAAATATACCCTAAAGGCAGCGATATTTTTAACGCTTTCTGGAAAACCCCGTTTACAGATCTGAAAGTTGTAATACTGGGGCAGGATCCATACCATGGTGCTAACCAGGCACATGGGTTATCATTCTCGGTACAAAAAGGGATTAATCCGCCGCCATCGCTAAAAAATATTTATAAAGAGTTGCAAACAGATATTCCCGGCTTTACCATACCCGAAACCGGTGACCTTACCGAATGGGCTGAGCAAGGCGTGCTGTTGTTAAACGCTACGCTAACGGTTAGGGCAAGCAGCCCCGGCTCGCATCAGAAAAGCGGATGGGAGACCTTTACCGATACCGTGATCAACAAGATTAGCGAAAAGAAGGAAGGTATCATATTCCTGCTGTGGGGCAAGTTTGCGCAAAACAAGAGTGAGCTGATTGATGCAAGCAAGCACCATATATTAAAGGCAGCCCACCCATCGCCGTACTCTGCCAGTAATGGTTTTTTCGGCTGTCACCATTTTTCAAAAACGAATGAAATTTTGAAAAAAGAAGGGAAGAAAGAGATTGATTGGCAAATCAGCCCCCCGACCCCTAAAGGGGGAGGAAGTGCGAATATGCTAATTAAAAGTTCCCCCTTTAGGGGGCAGAGGGGGCTAATATTCCAGTGGTACTATCGGTTCCTTTTTACTTGTTGACATGATCATCATCGTTTGGAAAGTTTTAACCACCGTGATGCGGCTTATTTTTTCCATAATGAGTTGCTCATATGATTTAATGTCGCGTACATAAACTTTTAGCAGGAAATCGCACTGACCGGTTACGTGATGGCATTCGGTTACTTCCTTAATGTTCTGTATCTCATCAATAAAAGTCTGGATGGTGTTTTTCTGATGAAAATCCAGTGATATCTGTATAAATGTTTTTATACCCAGGCCCAGTTTCTCCTCATCAACCAGGGCATGGTAACTTTTAATATATTCGGCGTTCTCCAGCTTGCGCACACGCTCTAATGTAGGCGCCGGTGACAGGCCTATCTCATTGGAAAGCTGTAAGTTAGTGATCCTACCATTCTCCTGTAATATCTTGAGGATCTGTAAATCTATTTTATCGAGTTCTGTTGCCATAATGGGTACAAATATAGATTTAAGTTAGTTCACAGAATAAAATTTTTTAAAAATTACATTTAACAGAAATAAATTTTTTTGTCATAAAATTTAGACTTGTCTAAATTTATAATTAGATTTGCTTAAATGAGTACTTTAGCCGAAGAAAATTATTTAAAATGCATTTATCACTTGTCGCTGAACAGTGAAAATGTGAGCACTAACCAGATTTCAGCCTCAATAAATACCCGTGCCGCTTCGGTAACGGATATGCTTAAAAAGCTGGCGGATAAAGAGCTCATTAACTATACCCGTTACCAGGGCGTAAGTCTTACCCCGGCAGGTGAAAAAATTGCTGTTCATATCATCAGAAAACATCGTTTGTGGGAATATTTTTTGGTAGAGAAGCTGGATTTTAAATGGGACGAGGTGCATGAAATGGCCGAGGAAATGGAGCACATATCATCAATGGAGCTGGTTGACAGGCTGGATAAATTTATGGGCTATCCCAAATACGACCCGCATGGCGACCCGATACCCGATAGCAACGGACAATTTAAAAAACATGACCTGCAGCCCGTATCAACCATTGGCGTTAATGATACGGGTGTAATTTCGGGAGTGCGGGATCATTCGCCCGGCTTTCTGCAATATCTTGAAAAACAACAACTAACTATAGGAAAGAAAATAACCGTGACAGAAATTAATACTTACGACCATTCAATGGTTTTGGAGATAGAGGATTCGGAAATACACATCAGCCGCGAGGTAGCCAATAATTTACTAATTACCTTATGACCGATCAGCATAACGAATCATTGGGCAGTGTACACAGCTCAGTAATTACCGAGAATAAAACCGGCTGGCGAAAATTCATGGCCTTTATTGGGCCGGCATATTTGGTGAGCGTTGGCTATATGGACCCGGGTAACTGGGCAACCGACATAGCGGGGGGCAGTGCATTTGGCTATAAGCTGATATGTGTGCTGTTTGCATCCAACCTTATTGCCCTGTTGCTGCAATCATTAAGCGCAAGGTTGGGCATAGTGAGAGGGCTCGACCTGGCGCAGGCATCAAAATATAGTTATAACCGCTTTGTTAATTTTTGCCTTTATATACTGGCCCAAATAGCCATTGTAGCATGCGATCTGGCGGAAATTATTGGTATGGCGATAGGCCTGAACCTGTTGTTCCATTTACCGCTGATATGGGGCGTATCGCTTACCATAACTGATACTGTGCTGATGCTGTTTTTAATGAACAAGGGCATGCGCAAGCTGGAGGCCTTTATTGTATCGATGATATTTATAATCGGCTTATCATTTTTGGTGGAGATGTTTATTGTAAAGCCTGATTTTGCAGAGGTAGCCAAAGGCTTTATACCAACCAGTTTAACCGGGAGCTCATTATACCTGGCTATAGGCATAATTGGCGCTACGGTGATGCCGCATAACTTGTATTTGCATTCATCGCTGGTGCAAACCCGTAAAATAACCCGTACTGATGCGGGAATAAAATCAGCCATAAAATTTAATATATGGGATACGCTGATTGCCCTGAATGTTGCTTTTGTTGTAAACGCTGCCATACTCATATTAGCTGCCAGCGCGTTTTTTACAAACGGATATTTTCAGGTTGCCGAGATACAGGATGCCTATAAATTATTGGAACACATATTTGGTTCGTTAGCACCGGTATTGTTTGCAATTGCATTGATTGCCTCGGGCCAAAGCTCAACTATAACGGGTACGCTTGCCGGGCAAATTATAATGGAAGGCCATATTAACCTGCGTATTGAACCGTGGTTAAGGCGATTGCTGACACGTGTACTAGCTATTGTGCCTGCGGTTTTTACTATACTTTATTTTGGCGAAACAGGCTTGGGTAACCTGATCATTTTAAGTCAGGTGGTGTTGAGCTTACAACTGGGTTTCGCGGTTATACCGCTTATTCATTTTGTATCCGACCGTAAAAAGATGGGTAACTTTGCTATTGGCCCGGTGGTGAAAATATTAGCATGGGGCTGTGCAATTATAATAGTGGGACTAAATGCGCAGTTGGTTTATCAGCAATTAGGCGATTGGGAAAAAGCATCGCCTACGGCAGCTCTATGGATATATATAGCGGTGTTTCCCGTGGTTATAGGTATTGCATTGCTATTGATATATGTGTTTTTTCGTCCGATATTTTTTAAACATAAATATCAGCCTAAATATGTACCGCATGGGCTGGCTACGGTTATTGATGAGCTTGATGTTATTAAATACCACCATATAGCCGTAACTATTGATTTTTCACAGAACGACACGGAATCCATAAGGCATGCCATAATGCAGGGAGGTAAGCATGCTGATTACACACTGATACACGTTGTTGAAACGGCAGGTGCCAGATACTATGGCGATGAGGTGATGGATCAGGAAACGCAAAGTGATTTGGATAATTTAGATAAGTATGTAGATGCGTTAAAGAAGTTGGGTTACAAAGCCTCGCCTAAAATTGGATATGGTGCACCTGCAGCGTCTATAGCTAAAATAGTTAATAATGAGCATATTGATTTTATAGTGATGGGCTCGCATGGGCATAAAGTGATCAAGGATCTGATATTTGGTACAACGGTGAACCGGGTCCGGCATATGGTGAATGTGCCGGTATTGGTGGTAAAAAGGCCTCCAGCCCCCTAAAGGGGGAGTTTCTGATTTTACCCTCTTTATCGCTTGCGATAGAGAGGGTGGTCGAGCGAAGCAAAGACCGGGTGAGTTAACTATACGGGCGATAAGGCGTAAATGCACTGGCGGTGTTGACTCACCCCGACTACGCTACGCTGGTCGACCCTCTCTCCGCTGCGCGCAAAGAGGGTGGGGAGAACCCCACAAACAAAATAATTCGCATATTTGCAGTGTAATGATTGAGGAAAAGATATATATCAAGAATAAAAAGGCCTATTTTGAGTACCATATACTGGATAAATATGTAGCCGGTATAAAACTATTAGGTACCGAGATAAAATCTATCCGTGAGGGTAAGGCGAACATTAATGATGCTTTTTGCACCTTTATAAACGAGCAGCTGTATGTAAGGAATCTGCATATATCTGAATATTCCTATGGGTCATTCTATAACCATGAGGCCAAGCGCGATCGTGTGCTGCTACTCAATAAAAAAGAACTCAAAAAACTCCTAACCCGCGGCGAGGAAAAAGGGCTAACTATTGTACCACTGGCACTATTCATCAGCGAGCGTGGTTTTGCCAAACTGGAGATAGGCTTAGCACAGGGTAAGAAAACTTTCGACAAGCGAGAAACTTTAAAAGAGCGTGATACTAAGGTAGAGATGGATAGGGCGATGAAAAGGTAATTTTATTTTCGATTTTTCACTATTGTTTGTTTTCAATGGTGTTCAAGAAGGCTGTGCCGTTTCGGAGTTTCGATTTCGGATTTTTTAACCCGGCGTCATTGCGAGGTACGAAGCAATCCCTAACTATACAGAGCGGATAGAAAAGTTGGAATTGTATGATCGACGTGCAAAGTCGGGGATTGCTTCGTACCTCGCAATGACGGTTGGAGAAGTAATGATGATTGGGGTTTTACCACGCCTTATCACCCACGAGCGGGACAAACCTGAAGGTATCCAACACGATCTCCTCATAATCATACTCGCCAACCTTTAATACTGTTACCATTTTTTGTGATTTTTCATCACCTACCGGGATGACCAGGATACCGCCTATGGCTAATTGCTGCAGTAATGTTTCGGGTATTACCGGGGCGCCGGCAGTTACTATTATTTTGTTGTAGGGGGCGTGCTCGGGGATGCCTTTGGAGCCATCGCCTAAAAAGAAATGGGGTTTATAGCCGATGTTTGGCAACACGTATGCTGTGCGTTCGTAGAGTTGTTCCTGTCGTTCAATGGTATAGACTACTGCGCCAAGTTTTAGTAATATACAGGTTTGGTAACCGCAGCCGGTGCCGATCTCCAGTACTTTGTCGCCTTTTTGGATGTGTAATAACTCGGTTTGATAAGCTACAGTGTAAGGTTGCGATATGGTTTGCCCTGCACCTATAGGGAAAGCGATATCCTTGTAAGCCTGGTTCCAGAAAGTTTCATCAAAAAAGAAATGGCGTTTTACCTGGCCTATAGCCTCAAGTACTTTTTCATCTGCAATTCCTTTTTTTCTTAATACTTCAACCAGTTTCTTACGTGCGCCCTGTTCCTTATAGTTATCGGTGAATTTGTATGCCATTGCATGGCTAATTTACTATCATTTTTAGGATTTATATACTGCTAATAATGTAAGTAAATTTAAGGTGATGTAAGTAAGCGGTTTAAATTATAAACAGCTATGCTATATATAAATTTAGTCATATTGTAGCAAAGCGACTGTTATTACCGTACCTGATAAAAACACCAATATGAAACTAAACCTATTCTACAAGTCAATTTTAAGCATTTTGACATTATCTGTTTGCGTAATTTTATCCTGCAAAAAAAGTGATCATGCAACCAATATTATAAATGCTGATGCAACTGTTTTAAACACGGGTTCTACGGCAGCAGATGGCTGCGGCTGGCTTATACAAGTAGAAACGCCCGATAGCACTTTCAGTATTCCTGATCTGCCGGCCCAATACCAGGTGAACAACTTAAAAGTGCATATAGCTTATCACAAACTGGCAACCAGGTTTTATTGTGGTCAGCTAGCTTTAGCAAAGGATCCGGGTATTACAGAAATTGAACTGGATGCCATAAAAAAACGTTAGTATTCAGTCAGCAGTTTTTAGTCCAAAGTCAAAAGCCATATTTTGTTCTTTTTGGGCTTTGGACTCAAGACTAATGACATTTCATCACTGCCATATGGTTACTTGCTTAATACTTCGCAAAGTGGTTGGTGCAATATGGGGAAGTTGCATGAATTAGCTATAAAACATAATTCGTTAGCTTTATGATGCAGCTCGTTGGCCTTGTCAACCATAGCAGTATCACTTACAATAACAAGCGGGTGTAGCGTAACCTCTGTAAAACGGCCGCTACCATTGGCGGTTTCCGTCATGGTACCTGTTGCGGCATCGGTATAGTCAACTACTACTATGCCAGCTTCTGAGCATAAGTGAAGATACCACAGCATATGGCATGATGAGATCGACATGACCAGTAATTCTTCGGGGTTATACCGGGTACCATCACCGCGAAAGGCAGGATCAGACGAAGCAGGGATGAGCGATTTGTTTCCGGCATTTATTTCGTGATTTCTGCTGTAATCCCGGTAGGCGCTTGTTCCTGTGCCCAGGTTACCGGTCCACGTAAGGTTTGTTTTATATTGATGAGTTTTCATATTAATATGGATCTACATCAGGCTGTACTATACTGCCTTTACTTAATTTAGTGGTTTGAAACTGTGTTATCGTATCCCTGATAACAGTTTTTGCTTTATTAATGGATATGGCATCCTTTTCAAATTTTAACAGGATGGATTGTATATAGAAATTACGGATCCGGCTTACCAGCGGCGCTTGCGGGCCAATTACCCGTTCATCACCAAAATGCTTGCGCAGTTCTTTTGCGAGATAAATAGCCTGGTGGTATAATACCTCCGGGTCCTTATGCTTTATATCTAAATTAATAAGGCGGTAGAACGGAGGATATTTAAAGCTTTTACGTTCCGTCATCTCTGTAAAATACAGATCCTTATAGTCGTTTTCTATCACCTGTTTTATCACCCTGTGACCGGGATCATAGGTTTGGATAACTACTTTGCCCTGTTTACCTCTACGACCGGCCCTGCCGCTAACCTGTGCCAGCATCTGGAAACTACGCTCATTGGCACGGTAATCCGGGAATTTGAGCAGGCTGTCCGCATTAATAATACCGATAACGGTAACATCGGCAAAATCCAGCCCTTTGGCAACCATTTGCGTACCGACAAGAATATCGATCTTCTTTTCTTCCAGATTGTTCAGGATAGTTTGTAAAGAATTGCGCGAGCGGGTGGTATCCAGGTCCATGCGGGCGATGCGGGCATCTGGGAGGATCAGGCTCAGTTCGTCCTCCACTTTTTCGGTACCGAAGCCTTTGTATTCCAGATGTGTTGAACCGCAAGCCGGGCATATAATGGGCGAATCCTCCTTGTAACCGCAATAATGGCAATGTAGTTTACCGCTGCTTTTATGAAAGGTGAGGCTCACATCGCAATTAATACATTTAGGCGTGTAGGCGCACATTTTGCACATCAACACCGGGGCATAGCCACGGCGGTTCTGGAACAGGATCACCTGCTCTTTATTTGCCAATGCCTGTTGTATATCAGCAATCAGCACACTGGTAAAGTGCGATTGGATAGTTTTCTTTTTGGTTTCTTCAGCAATGCTTACTATTTCTACTAAGGGCATTTCAACACCGCCGAAGCGCTCACTTAGTTCAGTAAAGCCATATTTATGGGTGCGGGCATTGTAATAGCTTTCAAACGATGGCGTTGCTGACCCTAGCAATACTTTGCCTGCGTGCATATTGGCTAAAAAGATAGCTGCGTCGCGGGCATTATAGCGTGGTGCAGGATCAAATTGTTTGTAGGATGTTTCGTGTTCTTCATCAACAATGATCAGGCCCAAATCATTAAACGGCAGAAACACCGATGAGCGTGCGCCCAGTACCACTTTGTATTCATTGTTCAATACTTTCTGCCAAACTTCCACACGCTCATTATCATTAAAGCGGGAGTGATAGACACCTATATTGGCACCGAAATACACGCGAAGCCGTTCAATAATATGCGTGGTAAGGGCAATCTCGGGCAAGAGGTAAAGCACCTGTCTGCCTGTTTGGATCATTTCCTCAATTAAACGGATATAGATCTGTGTTTTGCCGGATGAGGTTACACCATGCAGCAGTACTACATCCTTTTCAGCAAACTGATCGCTTACACTTTTCAATGCTTCCTGCTGTTGTTCGCTTAGCTCGAAGTTATTGATGGCTTCTTCTTCCTCAAAATACAGGCGACTTACATTCTTTTCCTCGGGAATGAAGACTTCTTTTTCAATTAGCGTTTTAATGCTTGCTGCTCCCGCGCCGCTTTCCTCTATCAGCTCGTTTTTTGAGATAGTTTTTTGTTGACGGGAAAGTTTGATATAAGCCAGCACCGCATCAGCCTGTTTGGGCGCTTTTTTTTCAAGGATGCTGAACAGTTCACGCCTGTTATCCGGGTCGTTATAAAAGGGGTTGAGCGTAATAAAAGTGCGCTTACGGGGTTTATACCGTTCGCTTACTTCCTCTGATATATTAATGACGTTCTTCTCAAACAACAGTTTCAATATCGGCATCACCTGTTTTTGACCAAGCAATTTTACGATGTCGCTTATGGTTAGCTCGGGCTGAATATCCAGTGCCTCTACAATTAAAAATTCCTTGTCGTGCAAAGTGGTGCGGTCGACAGGGAAGTCCTTATTCAGCATGATCTTGGTTTCGCTGGCCAATTTTAAGGCCGATGGCAGGGCGGCGCTCATTACTTCGCCAACATTACACATATAATAATCAGCCAGCCAGTACCAAAAATGTAATTGCTCATGGGTTACTACGGGCTTATCGTCCAAAATCTCAACTAAATATTTGGCTTCGTATTTTTCGGGGGCTTGTTTGCCAATGCCGGCTATTATAGCAGTATAGAGTTTGCTTTTACCAAACTGCACAACGGCGCGTTTACCAATAGCAACGCTGTCATTGAGTTCATAAGGAACACGATAGGTGTAGTTTTTGGCTATCGCCAAAGGCAATATCACCTCTACAAAAAGTGTTTCCCTGTCGGTATGTTCGGCTTGGGCAAATTCTAACATGGATGTGCTCATTTACTTTTAAAAGCGGCCATAGCCAGCGTTGCCCAGCCAATAATAAACAGCAAGCCGCCAATAGGGGTTATAGGCCCCATTATCCACAGCCAGCTTAAACCAATCAGATCGCGGCAGGCCAGCAGGTATAATGACCCTGAAAAAAAGATGATACCTAAAGTAAAAAGGTAATAGCTGGCATTAATTAACCTATTTTTGGTGTGTGCAAATGTTGAAAGAAACAGCAAAGCAAAAACATGATAAAACTGGTATTGTACTGCAGTATGCCATACTTCTAATTGCGTAGCATCTAAATAAGCTTTTAAACCGTGTGCGCCAAAAGCGCCGGCTATAACGGCCAGCATACCAAAAACAGACGCTGTAATTATGATTTGTTTGTTCATCAGGAGATAAAAGGCTAAGTTAACCAATTGAAAGTATTACTTTATTGACACATGGTAAAAATCCGAAGAGAATGCGTTAAAATATTAATCCGGAAGGGTTTAAAACCTTGAATGTTCGAAACAACAGATTCCCCTCTTGAGGGGGGGCGCGTTGATAGTGTGACTGCAGCGGTGTGTTATTCCGCATGTATAATGACACATCCCTACACCTCTCTCAAGAGGGGAATCGCTCAAGGCCACGCTTCTTTCGAACACCCAGGTTGTAAGCCCATCGCTATGGAAAAAGCAATAGCGATATTTAGTGCTTTTTATCAGCTAAAAATCTAAATTGCATCACTAATTATTGAATGAAAAAACTGGTAATTACCACTCTGATTTTGCTTATAGCAGCCGCGTATATTACGGTTGTATATTTTAAAAATTTAAATACGCCGGGGTCGCATACCAGCCAGTTGATGGCCACCATACCGGATGATGCTGCAATAATATTTGAATTTAACAACGAGCAGAGCTTTTATGATATCTTTAATCAGAACAAACTTTTAGAGTCTGTTATCGGCCAGGAAAAAATCAATGATATTGATACCCTGCGTGTTGAGCTATTGAATAACCGTGTGTTACAGCAGTTTTTTGATGGGCAGAATGTGTTCATCTCCCTGCATCCCTTAAAAAATAAGGATGCCGACCTGCTGTTAACCATGGCCGCAGGTAAGGGGTTTGATATGGTAATGATGAATCAACTGGCAAAAAAACAAAACAGTGGTTTAATAATTACATCAACCCGGATAGGGGGTAAGCCAGGGTATAACATCTACATAAATGCTATAAAAAAGCGCTTTTATGTGGTTAACGAAGAAGACGATATTTTTTCAGGTAGTTTTTCGGAAGAATTGGCTGAGCAGGCAGCTGTGTATAAACCCAAAGGCGACAGGAAGGATTTTGTGCTGTTGTCAGAAAGGCAAAACAATAATTCATTGGCCGATCTGTATGTAAATTACAGCCAGATACAGCCGCTGTTTGATCAGCTGTTTAAAAATAAGAATACCGATATATTGCGCAGTTTTAAATTGCTGCCTGCCATGTCGGTTTTAAGCCTTAATTATAAGAGTGATGCATTTATGTTCAATGGTATTACTACCATTGAAACTGATGAACCACTGAGCTATCTGAACCTTTTTACAGGGCAGCAGCCGGTTGTTAACCATTTAAAGGATATTTTTCCTTCAACTACGGCTTATAGCACCAGTTTTTCGGTATCCGACCCATTGAAATTTGAAAAGGACCTTGCATTGTGGCATATTAAGGCAGGCATAAAAAAAGAGAAAGACTCCCTGTTTAACAAGTTAACCGCTGAAACCGGGGTGAATTTAAGAATTGAATTTGCCAACCTGCTTAGCAACGAATTTGCGATAGTTACTACCCGTTACCAGGAAAAATATGCCATTATATCGTTAAAAGATGGTTCAAAGCTGCGGCCATTTATGGTGAATATCAGTCATATGGTTTCAGATAATGTGGGTCAGTTCAATTATAATAAACTGCCATTCTTTTTATTGGGCGATGCTTTCAGTATTTTCAGGCGGCCGTACTTTATGATAGTGGACAACTATTTGATACTGGCCAATACTGCTGATGAATTAACCAGTTATTATGATTCCTACATCAATCGTAAGTTTATAAGTAAAACAGATAACTATAATCAATTTAATGATCTCCTGTCTGAAAGGAGTAATGTTGCTTTTTTTATCAATTTTAAAAATGCCATGCCAATACTTAAAAGGGATCTGAATGATGATTTCTACGATTCCCTTGAAAAAAGCGAACCGGGATGGAAGAATTTCTATGGCGCATCCTACCAATTTAGCGCTGCCGACAAAAATTTTTACACAAATTTTTGCATGAAACTAAACAATATTGATACCGCTGCGGTTAAATAATAACCAGAAGTTAAATGCATACAATTGTTACATTTTATTAATGATAATATTTTATAGCACAGTCTTATAATCTGCGTTATTAAATTATTTTTGGCGCGCGAGAAACAAATATTTATGAATAAATCATTAGTACTATTTTTATTATTATTCTTTTTTACTACTAAATTATTTGCTCAAACATACTCGCAATACAACACAGGTACATTGTTTGATTCATTTGAAAACCCTTCGCAGAGAAGTTTTATACCCGATTCCAGCCGGAGATATGCTTCTAATTTTTTCATTCCAAATATCGACGGTAATTTTTTCTTAACCGGTGATGCACAACAAACAATTAAAAACAGGTATTATAATGGTTACTATAAAAATGACCTCCTGAAAATAGGGCCAGGGAATAATTATAATAACGTAAACGCAAATGCAAATGCGTATATCCTGATGTTTAAAGTATTTACCGACTTAAATGGAAATTCAGAACTGGGGGTCTTTGTACAAACTAAAGGGAACTTTCGTGGCGCCTTTACCGACGAAAATATTGCTTTATTAAATGGCTCTGCCAGTTTTCCGAATAGTTCATATAATAATGTGCTTAATTCAAGATATAGCTATCAGCTTTATGGCCAGGGGGGGCTTACTTATCGTGAACAGATAACCAAACAATTTGCATTTGGTATAAAGTTAGGGTACGTAACCGGAATTTATGATGCGAAAGCACAAATAGATCAATCAAACATAGTTTTTGATAAAGCTAATGATATGGCAACATTACAACTAGGAGGTGTTTATCGTAAAACTGCGAAAGTAAACCCAATTCCGATTTTTAATCCGGGTCTTACTTCAAGTATTGGCGCCACTTATAAAACTGATGACGGATTCATTATACAAACTAATGTTAAAGATCTTGGTTTTATTCACTGGAATCACTCAATGAGAATCTACAATTTTCCGTACAGCGCTAAATATACCATTGATGGCCTTTCAACACCTGAAAGGGAAGCCAATGTATATAATACGATCATTCATGCAATGCATAATAATGGCAGTAACACAAGTTATACTACTCCGCTTGATGGTACAGCAGAACTGAGTGTATCAAAGTTATATTGGCTGAGTGATGATAATACAGTAAGCTATTCGCCTACTTTAATAGCCTCAAAAGAACTGTTTTATAATGGTTTTACAGGTGTGTTGGTTAACCCTGTGAGTTATCAAAATTATACGGCAACGGTTTCTATGTCATATGACAATAACAAACTGTTTAACCTTGGTGGGCAGCTAATGATTAAGTCGCCGAATGCTGAGTTTTTTATAGGCTCGGATAAGCTTTTACAAAGCGGCAGGTTGATACTTGCCGATTTGGGATCGCAAAGACAGATAAATGAGTACGGCTCTTTTACCGGGGCTGATATATATGTAGGTGTTTCATTTAAATTCGGGCCGATTATTGAGCACCCGATGAATGCAAGCTATATCCCTATAAATGAGGACGACAACAAAGGCTTTTTAGGCCGCATGTGGGATAAGATATTTAACCCGCATGCAGGCTCGTTACAAAATAACTAAGAGCTATACTGCCTTTTTGCCAGCTACAAAATCTTTAAGATAATAAGGCTCAAAATAGGCCACATCTTCAAAATCTTTCGCTATGAATTTTTCTGCCGCTTTTTGGGTAAGGTGTGTTGCAGAATTAGTGAAATTGGGTATGAATTGCGCATTGGGGTTATTGCCAAGTACAGCTATGCACTTATCGGCGCCATCGCCAAAAAATAAGATCTTAGTGTTTTTCAGCAGTTCGGAAAAGCTGTTTTCGTCTATGATCTCCGCGGCTGTAGCTTGTACCTGTTCACCTTCACCATTAAATAGTGCGGTGTAAACTTCCATCCGGCGCGCATCTATCATGGGGCACAGCAGCATCTCATCATTAATGATCTGTGCATCGTTTATAACGCCATAAGCCATAGCTTCTAAAGTTTCAATGGCTATAAGTGGTTTATCCAACGCAAAGCATAAGCCTTTGGCCGTTGATATGCCGATGCGCAAACCAGTATATGAGCCCGGCCCGCAACTAACGGCTATGGCATCCAGATTGTCATAAGTAAGTTCTTCTGCCGCCAGTAATTCATCAATATAAACAGTGATCACCTCGGCATGTATATTACGCTGATTGATCTGCCTGTAAGCTATAACCTGCCCATCCTTTGCCAGGGCAACTGAACATACAGTGGTAGCGGTTTCAATTTGTAAGATCATTTTTGGTCTGGTATCAAGTATTTAGTATCAGGTATCAAGATAGTTTAAAGTTGAAGGTTAAAAATTGAAAGTAAGCGCGTCAAAGCTTTTAACTTTATACTTTTGACTTAATCAAGGTACCGGGTCATGACCATGGCCGCCCCAGGGGTTGCAGCTGGCAATGCGTTTCAAAGTTAACCATCCGCCTTTAAATGCGCCGTGTTTTTTTATGGCTTCAACACCATACTGCGAACAAGTAGGTGTATAGCGACAGGATGCTCCTGTAAGAGGCGAAATAAAGTATTGGTATATCTTTATCAGTAAAACAAAGATGCTGCCTATAATGGCTTTAAATATGTTATAAATGAACATCATTTGGCAACCTGCTCGCTCAGCTGTTTTAAAAGCTTGAGCATCTTTTTTTCGAAAAGATCGAAGGGTTCTATCTGCTTGCCTATATAGCCTAATGACAGTACTATCTTTTTATTGGTATTGGTAAGCAGATCATAAAGATGTTGTTGTTTTTGCAGGCGGTAAGCTTCGCGCAGGCGGCGTTTTATCAGGTTACGGTCCACAGCGTGTTTGTAACGCCTTTTTGAAACCGATATTAAAACCTGTGCAGCGGTGGTTTGGGTTGCATCATCAACCAGCAGCCACGATGCTTTGAAGGGGTAACATAAAAAAGAAGAACCGTTATGAAAAAGCTCATCAATAAGCCTTTTATTACATAACCGTTCTTCTTTTTTAAAAGTATACATATTTTGCTGATGCTGAACCGAAAACTAATTACATAACCGCGGCTCAAGCCCCTGCAAAGGAGAATGCAGCGTTAACTATGCTTTATGCTTGCCTTCGTCAGATACTGACAGTCTTTTTCTGCCTTTAGCTCTTCTTGCTGCTAATATTCTTCTGCCGTTAGCAGATGACATGCGCTCACGGAAACCGTGTTTATTTCTTCTTTTTCTTTGCGAAGGCTGGAACGTTCTTTTCATGATTGTTTTATTGTATTCGTTGTTTTAAAAACAAGAGCGCAAATGTAGTTATTTAATTCAAAAGTTAAAAGGCAAAAGTTAAAATAGTTTTGAGGGAGTGATTAGAGGTTGGAGATTGGTGATTAGTTGGTTGATCTCCAGGCGTCATTGCGAGGAACGAAGCAATCCCAAACTATACAGAGCGGCTCTGCTAATCGGGGATTGCTTCGTTCCTCGCAATGACGCGCGAAGATTGAATATGACTAATAACAAATTATGCAAACCACAGCATTGCGTCATCCTTAGTCGGCATATCAATATTTAATTTCAATTTTTTGCGCATCCCGCCGAGATCATTAAATACTTTGTTCGGGTTGGCGGCTTTTAGTTCTTCAACGGTGTTGAAGCCCATTTTATTTAATACAGGCACCCACTCCGGTGGTACGCCTATGTTTACAAAATCATCAAGTGTAGCAATTTTTGATTTTTTCTCAGGGCGCATCTGCGGAAAGAATAATACTTCCTGTATAGTGCTCTGGTTGGTCATCATCATCACCAAACGGTCTATGCCGATACCTAAACCTGATGTTGGCGGCATGCCGTATTCTAATGCACGTAAAAAGTCATCGTCCATCGCCATCGCCTCATCGTCACCACGGCCAGCCAGTAATAGCTGGTCCTCAAAACGTTCACGCTGATCAATCGGGTCGTTTAGCTCAGAGTATGCATTAGCGATCTCCTTGCCGTTCACAAACAGCTCGAAACGCTCAACCAGGCCCTCTTTGGTACGGTGCTTTTTGGCAAGAGGGGTCATCTCGATAGGGTAATCGGTGATATAGGTTGGCTGTATTAAATTAGCTTCAACCTTAGCGCCGAAGATCTCATCTATCAGCTTGCCTTTACCCATGCTTTCGTTGGTCTCAATGCCTAAGCTTGCGCAGGTTTCGCGTAAGCCGGCCTCATCCATTGCCGATACATCAATACCTGTATATTTCAGAATGGAATCGTACATGGATAATTTCCTGTAAGGTCCTGCAAAGTTGATCTCATTAGCGCCATATTGTACAACCGGTACGCCGTGGATAGCACGTGTTACGTGCTCAAGGCATTTCTCCACCATCTCCATCATCCATATATAATCCTTGTAGGCTACATATATTTCTACCGAAGTAAACTCGGGGTTATGGGTGCGGTCCATGCCCTCGTTACGGAACATTTTACCGAACTCATATACCCCGTCGAATCCGGCAACTATCAGTCGTTTTAAATAAAGCTCGTTGGCTATGCGCAAAAACAGCGGCATATCCAGTGTATTGTGGTGCGTAGCGAATGGCCTTGCAGCCGCACCGCCATGTACAGGCTGTAAAATAGGGGTTTCTACTTCCATCCAGCCCTCGCCATTAAAGTATTCGCGCATGCTGCTGATCACTTTTGAGCGGTTGATAAAGATCTGTTTAAAATCCGGGTTAACGGTCAGATCCACATAGCGTTGGCGGTAACGTTGCTCAGGGTCGGTAAAACCATCATGGATATTACCTTCTTCATCGCGTTTTACAACGGGAAGCGGTTTTAATGATTTGGATAGCACGGTCATTTCCTGTACGTGTACAGAAATTTCGCCGGTTTGGGTCAGGAAAACAAAGCCTTTAACGCCAACGTAATCGCCGATATCCAGCAGTTTTTTAAATACGGTATTGTATAAGGTTTTATCCTCGCCAGGGCAAATATCATCACGTTTCAGATAGATCTGTATGCGGCCTGTCGAATCCTGCAGTTCGGCAAATGACGCGCTGCCCATAATACGGCGCGTCATGATGCGGCCCGCGATGGTTACGTTTTGGTAAGCATCTGGGTTGGCCGCAAAATTAGCGGCAATGTCCTGTGCCCACGCGTTAACATCATAGGCTGCGGCAGGGTATGGGTCGATGCCTAGATTGCGAAGCTGTTGTAATGATTCGCGGCGTATAATTTCCTGTTCGGATAGTGCAATACTCATATAAAACGGTGTACTTAATAAGTTTGCAAAAATAGGAAATAATGTGTATTTCTGTGTATTAATGTGTATTGATAACGTGTGACGAAATGCCACACCTTTACGCAGGGGTAAGTTAACTAATAATGATCTTTCAGCGAATAAACGTGGATTTTATCGTCTCTAAGTTCGTATATCAATCTATGCTCATTATTGATGCGACGTGACCACATGCCACTCCAATCATACTTTAGAGGCTCGGGTTTTCCAATACCTTCAAACGGAGTTTCGATGATGGATTGGAGCAGAATAGTTATTTTTTCCTGGATCTGTTTTTGACCAGATTTCTTCCAATATTTTAAATCATCTAAAGCTTTCGGCTGGTAGATTATTTCCATAGGTCATCAATAGATATGTTAGTGCCTTTGCCCTCTTCCATATCTTTTCTGCCTTGGGTTAATTTATCGGCTAAGTAAGGATTAGCTTTGATGCGTTCAGTTTCATCGGTAGATTCATCAATTTCATAATCCAATTTAAGTGCATCTAAAACAGCTGTAATTGCTTTTTCCGATAAGGTATCTTCAATATTTACTGTTAGTGTTTTCATGCTTTTTTAATTAGACAGCCATTTATAAAGATCTGTCAATACAAATTTAATCAAAAATTACCTGAAATTATATATCAGGCAATCGTTGTTGTCAATTATCAATCGCTTAGTCAAAAATCTTTAGCTTTGTAATATGAATACACTCAGCGCCGAAACGGTAATCCCAAAATATGCTTTTGAAGAGGATGTGGCCACAGGCAATAAAATGTTCAAGATCGTGAAAAGCACGGGCAGTGTAAGGTACCATAAAGCCGATATGCTGGTGCCGCACCGTAAGGATTATTATTTTTTTGTATTTGTAAAACAAGGTACCAGCAGGCATTGGATTGATATGACCCTGTACACTTCAAGGCCCGATACCTTTTATTTTAGCGTACCGCACCAGGTGCATTTAAAGGTGGAAGCCAAGCCATTTACCGGCTCGGCCATTAATTTTACCGATGAGTTTTTGGCCATGGAAGAGAATGGCTTTTTAAAGCAATTACCCATTATACAAAACCGCCATAACGGGCACGAACTTAGTTTAAGTAGTGATGATATAGTTTTTATAGAGGATATGCTAAACAAGATCCATACTGAATATAACGCTAAACACAGCTGGAAAAACAGTATGCTGGTTGCTTATATGCAGGTGCTGCTTATTTACCTGAGCCGTTTATACACCGAGCAGTTTACTAACGCCGACCAGACGCCGGAAAAGCTGTTGTTAAAAAAATACCTGGCCCGAATAGAAGACGATTATAAAGAGATACATGACGTAGCCGCTTATGCTGATATGCTGAATATAACAGCCGGACATTTGAGCGAAGTAGTGAAAAAACAAAGCGGCAAAACCGCTATGGAACACATTCATGAGCGTTTGGAACTGGAGGCTAAACGCTTACTTTTCCATACCGATCACTCTATTAAAGAGATAGCTTTTGAGCTGGGTTTTGAAGATGCATCGTACTTTAACCGTTTTTTTAAACGCCTTGCTGAGCAAACACCGGCCGATTACAGAAAGACCACCCGGCATTTGTACCATTAATGCCTGTTTAAGTACTATCTGCAATTTTTATAGCCGCTTACTTTTGTGCTGTGTTTAAACCATACACATATAAGTAATGACAGCACAAGAAGAATTGAATAAAGCTACAGTACTTCGCTTTAATAAGGAAGTGCTTGAAAATGGCAGTATCAATGCCATCAATGAACTCATCTCTCCCGAATTTATTAATTATACAGCGCCTCCGGGTACGCCAAACGGTCCGCAAGGCATAATCGACTTTACTATTAACATGATGCACAAAGCCTTAACCGGCATAAGTGTGCAAATACACGATCAGGTTATTGAGAACGATAAGGTGGTGACGCGCAAAACTATTTACGGCACGCAAGTTGGCAGCTTTATGGGCGTAGCACCCAGCGGCGAACAGGTGGCTATAAACATAATAGATATCATTACCCTTAAAAACGGGCAATATACCGAGCATTGGAGCATGAGGGATATACAGGATATGATTGATAAATCAGCAAAAGCAAATAACAGATAATTATGAAAACAGTATTGATAACAGGCGCCAATAAAAGCATTGGCTTTGAAGCAGCCAGGCAATTATTAGCCAAAGGATATTACGTTTATTTAGGTAGCCGCGACCTTAAGAACGGCGAAGAGGCAGTAGCTGAATTAAAGTCTGAGGGCCTTACCAATGTGGAGCCTTTACAAATTGATGTAAGTAATCTTGAGTCTATCACCAAAGCACGTGAAGTGATGGGTACTAAATTAGATTCATTAGATGTGCTGATCAATAACGCGGGTATTAGCGGTGGGTTTCCGCAGAACGCGCTTACTATGGATACTGATATAGCCCGCGAGGTATTTGCCACTAATTTCTTCGGGGTGATAGATGTAACCAAAGCTTTTTTGGATCTGCTTAAAAAATCTGACGAGCCCAGGATCGTGAACGTTACCTCGGGCCTGGGATCGCTTACCTTACACAGCGACCCTTCGTGGAAATATTATCCATACAAGAGTGCGGCTTACGGTCCGTCAAAATCAGCGTTGAACGCTTATACCATTGTTTTGGCTTATGAACTTAAGGATACCGCCTTTAAAGTAAACGCGGTTGATCCTGGTTATACTAAAACAGATTTTAACCACCACAACGGCCCCGGTACTGTTGAAGATGCCGCAGCGCGCTTAGTTAAATATGCTACAATTGGAGCTGATGGCCCTACGGGAGGGTTCTTTAGTGATGATAATAACCCGGAAACGGGGGTGAGCCCGTGGTAATTGGTTGAGAGAGTTGCAAACTCTCTTGATCTTGAGGCTTCAGTCGCAGACTGAAGCCAGTATAAAAAGAAGCGTCATTGCGAGGTACGAAGCAATCTCTAAACTATACAGAGCAAATTGAAATGTTCGACCTGCTTACGTAGAGATTGCTTCGTACCTCGCAATGACGCTTTGAAGAAATCTGTTAAATCCGGGGTTATTTAATCCGCATCTGCTTCCTGCAGATACATCTCGTCAATATCGCCGGCGTACTTCTTTTCTATTACTTTGCGTTTGGCTTTCATGGTGGGGGTTATTTCGCCTTCATCCATGCTGAATGGATTGCGTTTTACTTTAAAGCCTTTGATGCGCTCAAACTTGGCTAATTCGTTCGACAGGCGGCGGATGTCCTGGCCTATCCAGTCGGTTATTTCCTTTTCGTTGATGAACAGGTCTTTTTGGTTGAAGAAATCATCAGTTAAACCAAAAGTTTCCTGTAAACTTTCCCTTGCCGGGATGATGATAGCGGTAACATATTCGCGTTTATCGCCAATCAAAAATACGCCCTCAATACGCGGACTTTTCAAATAGGTATTCTCAACCGGTGTAGGATATATATTTTTACCGTAGGCATTCACCAACATATTTTTAAGGCGATCAGTAATTTGCAGGTTGCCTTTAAAAAAGCGGCCTATATCACCGGTGTGGAACCAGCCTTCAGGGTCGATAGCAGCGGCGGTTTCCTCTGGTTTATTCCAGTAGCCCTTCATTACGCAATGGCCACGTACAATGATCTCTCCTTCTTCCGACTGGTAGTTCTCGCTAAAGGTATCATAGGTTTGTACGGTGTAGATCTGGCGGGTTTCTACATTTTGGATACCTACTTCGATTCCGGGGATAATACGACCCACGGTACCATAAACCTGCCTGTCGTTTTCAGTTACTGACATAACTGGGGAAGTCTCAGTAAGTCCAAAGCCTTCTAATACTTTAATACCGAGGTCGCCAAAAAACTCACCGATATTTTTGGGCAAAGCACCACCGCCCGAGATCATGAACTTTAATCTACCGCCGGTTTTTTCCTTTATTTTGCTGAATACCAACTTGTCGGCTATTTTGTATTGATAGCTTAATATCGGTCCGGCTTTTTTACCTGCCTCGTTGGCTATGCGGTATTCCCTGCCGATCTTTAATGCCCACAGGAATATTTTGGCTTTCATGCCGCCCGCTTCGGTGCCGCCTTTTATGGCTTTATCGTGGATGCGCTCTAATAAACGCGGCACACAATTCATTACCGTAGGGCGAACTTCGCTCATGTTTTTTGCCAAAAGATCGAGGCTTTGCGCAAAGGCTATCTGGCAACCGGCTGCTAAACAAACGTGGTAAGTAGCGGTGCGCTCAAATACGTGCGATAGCGGCAGGAACGACAGGAATAAATCGCTCGATTCAATTACAGGTATTTGCAACAGGCAAACACGCACGTTCTCACATAGATTGTAGTGCGTAAGCATTACACCTTTGGGTGTACCTGTGGTGCCTGAGGTATATATCAAACAGGAAAGATCGGATGGTAAAATAGCTTCACGGGCTATGTTAATGGCTGAGCGGTATTGGCTGACCAAGGTAAGGCCTTCTGCTATCAGCTCTTTAAAACCGATAACTCCGGCGTTTAATGCGTTTTTGCCCAGGTTCTTTTCAAAATCATCAAAAGCGGGGATGATACGGATAAGCTCGGGGCAGTTGTTGGCTATTTTAGCTACTTTACGCAGCAGGAAAGGGTTACCAACTATTAATGTTTTAGCGCCGGAATCATTTAAAATATATTCTATTTCGGTTTCGCTAAGGGTAGGGTAGATGGAGGTATTTACAGCACCTATTTGTTGCAGAGCTTGATCGTAATATACATAATCAGGACCGTTCTCGATGATGAGGGCTAGACGGTCGCCTTTTTTTACGCCAATTTCAAGAAACCAAGCCGAGATGGCATCAATTTTATCTAAAGCCTGTTTATAGCTGATCACAACCCACTCGTTACCTACTTTATGTTGAAGAAAAGGATGGGTTTCGGGATGTATAGTGGCAACGGTATTGCGTATAAATTTCGGGACTGTGTTTATGTCGGGTGATATGTTCATTTCGGAATAATCGGTAATTAACTAGCTAACAAAGCTAATTTATTTTTATTAAATGATATTATGGATTACGCTGATTTTGTTTGCACCGCTATGCAACTTTAAACTATATCCAAGCGTCATTGCGAGGTACGAAGCAATCCCAGACTGTACAGAGAAGGTTGCTTATCGTATGGTATCGCTCATAGCCGCTAAGGCCTATTTCTTTTGTCTTGATACAAAAGAAACAAAAAATCAAGTCAGTCGAAATGCTTCTTTGCCGCACAGAGCCACTGCCCTGCAAATCAGGCAAAACCTGGGCTGGAAAAGTTTGCGGCCATATTGCGCACACTACCCCATACGCTGCAAAAATTTCCTATGCCCTGCCATTACGCACAAGGCCACCATCGTTTTGCCAGCTTTCACCCGAAGCTGTTCTACTGACGGAGGCCTCACCTAAATCCTCTCCAAAGGAGAGGACTTTAAATCATCCGTGATCAAAAGCGTGTAAAGGCCCGACAAAAAGCGCGGGCCCGGGTGTTTTGCCTGTGGGCGGAAGGATCTTTTTGTCTTGACTTTTTGGTTCTCTTGTGTCAAGACAAAAGAACTAGTGTCGTGTCAACAGTCTTTCGTCGTAAGTCTAAAGCCAGATTTCGTTCTTTTGGGACTGTGACTTTTGACTTTAGGCTCACGACTAGCGACATTTTATGATTGACGCGACACTAGTGCTCCGCGCCCATGAGCGACTTCACGCGATATTCAAACCTGCATAGTAGCTCTGCATAATTGGGGATTGCTTCGTACCTCGCAATGACGCGCGGAGAGATACAGGAGACAATTAAAACAAAAAGAGGCATCCGAAAGATGCCTCTTTTTAATATATCGTTTCAGTAAATATTATACCGAGAAACTCTCGCCGCAGCCGCAGGTGCGGGTTGCGTTGGGGTTGTGGAAGTTGAAACCTTTACCGTTTAGTCCGTCAGAAAAATCAAGCTCGGTGCCGGCAAGGTACAGGAATGATTTCATGTCCAATGCCAAACGTACGCCCTGATCTTCGAAAAACTGGTCGCCCTTTTTTATTTCGTTATCAAAATCAAGATTGTATGATAAACCTGAGCAGCCGCCACCCTGAACAGATACCCGCAGAAAATAAGAGGCATCGAGCCCCGAATCCTGCATGAGGTGGTCTATCTTATCTTTTGCTTTATTTGTTACAGTTACCATTGTTTAGTATTTAGTCGCTAGTATCAAGTATCAAGACAGAAATCTTCTGCTTGGTTCATTTAGTACCGGGCATAAAAATCTTGATACCTGATACTAAATACTTGCTACTTATTAATGATGTACTTTTTCGCTTGCTATCGGCTCCATGCCGTTTTTAACGCGGTAGTCATTAATTGCTGCTTTAATAGCATCTTCTGCTAATACCGAGCAGTGAATTTTTACCGGTGGCAGGGCAAGTTCTTCAACGATATCCATGTTGTCAATCTTCATGGCATCGTCAATGCTTTTACCTTTTAACCATTCGGTAGCTAATGATGATGATGCGATAGCCGAACCGCAGCCAAATGTTTTGAATTTAGCGTCGGTTATAACGTTGTTATCATCAACCTGGATCTGCAGGCGCATAACGTCGCCGCACTCAGGGGCACCAACTAAACCTGTTCCAACTTTGTGGCTGGCCTTATCTAAGGTGCCAACATTGCGGGGGTTAGTGTAGTGATCAATTACTTTATCTGAATAAGCCATTTTTTTGATGTTTTAATTTGGTGATTTGAAAATTTGAAGATGTTAACTTCTATCTTCAATTATAAATCTAAATTTTGTGTTCTTGTTATTTTTAAAGTGATGCGGTAATTTTCAAATTCTCAAATCCCCACATCTTCAAATTAAATTAATGTTCCGCCCACTCAATTGAGTCGAGGTCGATACCTTCTTTGAACATTTCCCAAAGTGGTGATAGTTCGCGCAGGTGGGTAACTGATTTTTTAGTTACTTCAACTGCGTAATCTACTTCTTCTTCGGTAGTGAACCTGCCTAAGCCGAAACGGATAGAAGAGTGTGCCAGATCATCCGACAGGCCTAAGCTCTTCAATACATATGATGGCTCCAATGAAGCTGATGTACAGGCAGAACCCGATGATACAGCCAGGTCTTTCATCGCCATCATTAAGCCTTCACCTTCAACATATTTAAAGCTGATATTGGCTACATGCGGTAAACGGTGCTCCTGGTTGCCATTTACATAGCTTTCTTCCAACACGGTTAACGCTGCTTGTAATTTATCGCGTAAAGCTGATAAACGTTTTGCTTCGCTTTCCATTTCCTGCATACAAAGTTCGCAGGCTTTACCTAAGCCAACAATGCCCGGTACGTTTAATGTGCCTGAACGCATACCGCGCTCGTGGCCGCCACCGTCCATTTGGGCGGTAACTTTAACACGTGGTCCTTTACGGCGAACGTATAATGCGCCAACACCTTTAGGGCCGTATATTTTATGTGCCGATAATGCCAAAAGGTCAATACCATCAGCATTAACATCAACCGGGATCTTACCAACGGCCTGTACAGCATCTGTCATCATTAAAGCACCATGCTTGTGGGCAATAGCCGCAATTTCTCTTATAGGTTGTATAACACCAATCTCGTTGTTACCATACATGATCGAAACCAAAATGGTATCAGGTGTCATTGCTGCTTCAAGTTCGGCAAGATCTACCAAACCATCTTCTTTAACACCAAGATAGGTTACTTTACCACCCAATTTCTCAACGTGTTTGCAGGCATCAAGCACAGCTTTGTGCTCAGTAACTGTGGTGATGATGTGGTTACCTTTTTCTTTATACATCTCGAACACACCTTTAATAGCAAGGTTGTCTGATTCTGTAGCGCCTGAAGTAAAGATGATCTCTTTTTCGCTTGCACCTATCAATTTGGCCACTTGTTCGCGGGCGTAGTCAACGGCTTCTTCGGCTACCCAGCCAAATGGGTGGTTACGGCTTGCCGCGTTACCAAATTTTTCAACAAAATACGGCAACATGGCTTCCAGTACCCGTGGGTCCATTGGCGTAGTAGCGTTATTATCTAAATATACCGGGATATTCATAGCTTTTAATTAAACATACAAAGATATACAAAGTTTTTATTTAAAATCATTCAAAACAAGGGTTAAAAATTGCAGGCCGTCATTAATTTGCAATATTTGGATATGGAAAGAATAGAGCATATAGGAATAGCCGTAAATAGCATTGAAAACGCCGGAAAAGTTTACGAAAAGCTGCTGAATACGCCTGTTTATAAAACCGAGGAAGTAAAGTCAGAAAACGTAACCACCGCGTTTTTACAATGCGGCCCCAATAAAATTGAACTGCTGGAAGCCACATCCGATGATAGCCCTATAGCTAAATTTATAGCTAAAAAAGGAGAGGGGGTGCATCATATTGCTTTTGAAGTGACCGATATACGTGCGGAAATGGCACGGTTGAAAAGTGAGGGTTTTGTGCTGCTGAATGAGGAACCTAAGTTGGGTGCTGATAATAAACTGGTTTGTTTTGTGCATCCGAAAGGAGTCAATGGGGTGTTGGTAGAGTTGTGCGAAAGTTTGAAAAGTTACGACGTTTTAGATAAATACCGTATAAAGTTCTTTAAGCAATTACTTTTCGATAAATATTTTGATTCTATGGATTCTGTAAGTGAGGTACTTAATCAATTTCTCATGGATTACATGCAGCCCCCACTTGTAAATGAATTTATTATTGAATACATAGATAGTGTACTCAATGGGAGTCTTCTTAAAGAAACAATGGTTTCAGAAAGTGTTGTATCGGTTGAGATTTCAATTGATACTTCAAAGTTTTATCAAGAAAAAAATTATTCAGATACCGATACTCCTAATTTTATAATTCCTACCCAAGATCTCAAAAAAATAGCAGAAGCCTGGAGAGATTATCTTCAAAGAAGTCAGACTAAATAACTTCTATGTTTGTGGGCGTTGCCTGCGGCCCACCGCTCCCGCAAGCGTCCCGCTTGTGGTCAGCATGCCAGGTTAACCCGTTTTGCCCTTCGCTCCCGCAGGCGTCCCGCTTGTGGCCGCATGCCAAGTACCCGTTTTGCAATCATCAGCAAATTTGTATTTTTAAAGAATGAGCCGCAATTACAAATTCCATGATCCCGAAGGTTTATATTTTATAAGTTTTGCCACCGTATTTTGGGTAGATGTTTTTGTAAGGCGTATTTATTTTGATAGCATAGTTGAAAATTTGAATTACTGTATTGATAATAAAGGCATGGAAATTTATGCATGGTGTATTATGCCAAGCCATGTGCATTTGGTTTTTAAATCAACTATCCAAAAACCGGATGAACTGATACGGGATTTTAAATCCTACACTTCAAAACAACTAATAAAATTGATTGAAGAAAATATACAAGAAAGTCGACGGGAGTGGCTGTTGAACTCCTTTAAGAAAGCGGCTGCGGCTAATTCAAATAATACAATAAATCAATTTTGGCAGCAGCATAATCATCCTATCGAACTTTGGAGTAACAGCGTGATTCAGCAAAAAATTGATTATACGCATAACAATCCGGTTGAGGTCGGTTTTGTTGAAAATGATTATGAATATTTATATAGTAGTGCAAGAGATTATTGCGATATGAAGGGATTGGTTAAGATTATTACTACTTAATGGGTGTTGCATGTTGGTTAGATTTGCATATTGGCCACAAGCGAGGCGCTTGCAGCAGCTAAGGGGTTGTATGCTTAGACTTGAATATGGGCCACAAGCGGGACGCTTGCGGCAGCTCCAGGCAGCTAAAGAGGCCACAGCATGTTGCTTAGACTTGCATACGGGCCACAAGCGGGACGCTTGCGGCAGCTCCAGACAGCTAAAGAGGCCACAGCATGTTGCTTAGACTTGCATACGGGCCACAAGCGGGACGCTTGCGGCAGCGATTGCAATTTCGCGTTGCCGGTATTAATTAAATAAGCTTCCAATTTCTTGAAAGCTTATTTATAAATGCGTTTAATTGACCTGTTTATTTAGAAAGAGCAATTGATTATTGGAAATAGAAATCCACTTGTGAAGTTGTAGTTCCGTTGTTAACAAACACTGTGTTATTTCCAGATGGTGTATAAATGGCACCGTCGCTGGTTTGAACCCAGGTTATTGGTTGATTTGTTGTACCAGAGCCAACATACTGGAGGTTCATAGATTTCATTGCCACTTTTTGATCAGGCGGGAACGCTAAGTATGTATTTGAATAGGCTTCCCAGCATTGAATTACCTGGTTTGCCGGTTCGGGGAAAGATTGTGTATAGGTGATGGATGAGTGCCCCGAAAAAGCTATAGTGTATGTATAATTTCCACCTGTAGCAGATTTTTGTGTAATTACCCCGGTTACAGTTGTGCCGGAAGCTACATCAATAGCATTTGAATGAAAGTAATTTCCGTTTGCAAAGCCCCAGTTCTGAATAAACCAGGTAGCGCCCTGCCCATCTTCCCAACCCAGTACGGGCTGCATAAATGAACTTCCGTCTACGTTATCTGCGCCGTTCCACAAAAATAGTGTACTATCACGGCTTGGAGCGCTGGGAACAACCCAACTGGTAGAGAAAGACTTGATATCTTTTCCTGATGGAAGGTTGCCATAAACATAATAGCCGTTACCTACTCCTCCTGTTTGCGCAGCAAGTGCATGCATTGAGGATAAATGTGATCCTGAAGTATTTTCATTGCCGCTGCTGGTAGCAGTAACAGCGCCGTAATCTTCAATTACTGCTCCTGTTTCAGAATTGATCTTTTTTACGTGTCCGTCAACCTGGGCTACTTCCGTGCCTTGTTCTATTAAATGTACTTTAGATGCAAGCACCATACCAAAAGGCGTAGCTACCATTTTTGATTGATTAGTGGCGGCGGTATTGGCTGTAGTTGGGGAAGCCGGTTTGGCATCTTGCTTTTTACAGCCCGTTATGGCGACTGTAACAATAAATAACGCTGATAACAGAAATGCAATTTTGCTTGGGGTTGAAGTGAAATTTTCGTGTTTCATAGCTTTCATAATTGTTTAAGTAAATAATATAATAATTGGTCAATTACTTACAAGTTAAGAATGTGGGTAGGTGATTTTCTTTAAAGCTTTGCGCAATCGTTTGTTTACTAGTAAAATAGAGGTTTTCCTTTAGATTAATTTGTGATTTGCAGCTATCGAATTATTGTTTAGCCCTCTTTGCACGCAGTGGAGAGAGGGCCGACCAGCGTAGCGTAGTCGGGGTGAGTTGGCGGAGCGCGTTTATGCTACCTTATATTTCAGCCAATTGTCTGAACCGGAATTTTTATGAATTTTTCGAATTAACAGAATTCCATAAATTCCTTAATTCTTCAAATTCGGGTTCTGATCATTTGGGCGTTGCCTCCGGCCGGGCTGTTCAGGGCTACGCTTCGCTTCGGCCCTCCTTCGTCGGGCTAAACCCTTATCATCCCTAACGCGGAACTTCGACGCGCTCCGCCGACTCACCCGGTCATCGCTTCGCTTGACCACCCTCTCTTCGCCTGCGGCGGAAAGAGGGTAGGGAATCTCCACCCTAAAATTGTCATTTATTACCTCAAATTTAAATTCCATGTTACAACTCCGTATATTTGTTATATGAATACAGCCGATCTGTTGCAGCGCGCTTTAAATTTTGAATTTTTAAGCCAGGAAGAAGGGGTTTACCTGTATAACAATGCCTCAACTCCTGATCTGATGTATATTGCCAACGAACTGCGTAAAAAGCAGGTTCCGCATGGTAAGGTTACCTGGCAGATAGATAGAAATGTGAATACTACCAATGTTTGCATCGCTAATTGCAAGTTCTGCAATTTCTTTCGTAGACCGGGGCATGAGGATAGCTATATCACCGATATTGAGACTTACAAACAGAAAATAGAGGAAACTTTCCGCTATGGCGGCGACCAGCTTTTATTGCAGGGCGGTCATCACCCTGACTTAGGTTTAAAGTTTTATGCCGATCTGTTTAAACAACTAAAAGAACTATATCCAACCCTGAAACTACACTCTTTAGGTCCGCCTGAGATTGCGCACGTTGCTAAGCTGGAGAATATGAGCCATATCGATGTGTTAAGGGCGTTAAAGGAAGCTGGACTTGATTCACTACCCGGCGCGGGTGCCGAGATATTGAACGACCGTGTACGCCGACTAATCTCCAAAGGAAAATGTGGCGGCAAGGAATGGCTGGATGTGATGCGTGCCGCTCACCAGTTGAATTTACCAAGTTCGGCTACTATGATGTTTGGCCATGTGGAAACAATCGAGGAGCGTTTTGAGCATTTGGTTTGGATCCGTGAGGTACAATCAGAAAAGCCGGAAGGTTCATTTGGTTTTGTGGCGTTTATCCCGTGGCCGTTCCAGGATGACGGAACTTTGCTGCGTAAAGTGCGTGGTATTACCAATAATGTAACCGGCGATGAGTATATCCGCATGATAGCTTTGAGCCGTATCATGCTTCCAAATATTAAAAATATACAGGCATCATGGCTTACTGTTGGTAAACAGGTTGCGCAAATATGTTTACATGCAGGTGCTAATGATTTTGGTTCTATCATGATTGAAGAGAACGTTGTTTCCGCAGCAGGTGCTCCACATAGGTTTACTGCTAAAGGTATTCAGGATTCCATTATTGAAGCCGGTTTTGAACCACAACTGCGCAATCAGAAGTACGATTGGCGCGATGTGCCTGTACAAATTGAGGAGCAGGTTATCAATTACTAAAAAAATATTCCCCTATAAAAAAGCCCCGGATATTAATTTATACGGGGCTTTTCATTTATGAGGATCGGCTGATTATTATTTTGTATTCACAAACGCAGGTACTAATATAGCAAGTACTTCTGCTTGTGTTAATGCCTCATCAAACGCAGCTGAAGCTACAGCTACTGATGTAGTGCTGCCTTCAAGGCTTGGTAGTGTAAGCAGGTTTACACCGCCTTGTGTAGTGTTGTTTTCAGGTGTGGCACCGCCATAGTTAGCATCTACCAGTGATATTCCGGTATCATTACTTGCAGTGGCAGAGCTTGTTATCCATGGAGTAACTGAAGCACCGTATTTGCTGGTTCGTAAATAACGTATTGCTGACGCATGTCTTGCTTCAACAGCGTGGATAGCTAAGGCTGCTGTTAAGTAAGTTTGGTTTCCCAATAAATTACCTGCCTGGCCTTTGTATGCACGTACACCTGTATCTTCAAATGTTTCGGCAACTGCTAAAAAGGTTTGATAATTGGTGAAAACATCAGCAAACGGGCCATTGTTTTTGCCGCCACCGGCAGTAAAATCAACATAAGCCAAATCATTAGCAGTAACCGGTGTGCCACCTGCTGCTGTAATTGCGCTTGTTAAAAATTTTACGTGGTTGTTTTCATCATTGCTGATGTAGGTAATATAGGCCGTATCTTTTACCAAACCTGAAGCTGCAAGGCCATCGTTGTAAAAAGTTGCTTCTAAAAGTTCCAATGTTAAAGCAAAGTTTAACACTGCAATTACATCTGATGATGCCGCTGCGCCATATGCTTTTTTAAATAAGTCGCCAAGGGCAAATGGTATGGCAGCAAGCGCTACTTTTGTACCAAAGCTCGACATGTTTTTTATCGCGTCGCGGCGCGGGCTAATCCTGTCGTTAAACTCAGGATCAACTTTTTCTATTTCTTCTATTATACCAAATAAATTCATGATCTTATGTTTAAGGAGTGATTAACTGAAGCTTTTTGCTGATACTTTTGTTTTTAAATAAGTATTAGCTGCGGCCAATACAACGCTTGGTTTGTTGGTGGCATTTAAGCCGGTAGAGGCATCAACCTGGTCGGAACCTACAAAGCTTACACCTAATAAATTGGCTATTAATGATGCGTGGCGTGCTTCAACTGAAACTATTTTGCCTGCAATTAATAAATAAGCCGGTGTTTGTACCAGATAACCTACACCATCATAGGCGGTTACACCCAGATCTTCAAAAGTTTTTGCTGCGCCCAATACGGCTGCACGACTGCTAAAATCGATCTTGCTAAAATCAGGTGTTAACCCTTGAATAGCGCCTGTACCTAAAGCTGCTTTAAAAAACTCACGGTGTAAAACTTCATGGTCGCGGATATCAGTTAATAAAGTCAGCTCTACTGAGGGCATGCCTGAATATGGAGTAGCTATTACCTGGGTGTAGAATGCAGCTTCCAATTGTTCCAAAGCATAGGCATAATTTAATATACCAGGATCGCCTGAGCCTACGTCAATTGCGCCTGCTGTAGGGGTAACTGTATGATCCTTGTGGCAAGAGCTTGCTGCAGCCATTAATCCTACACCTGCAGCTCCAGCACCGGCATAACGTAAAAACGACCTTCGGGCCAGATTTACATTGCTGTTTAAAAGTTCTGTTTCTGTTTTCATAAATGAATGTTTTGTTTATAATAAATGTTTATATTGTAAGTACGCTTATAAAATAGATGCAGTTTTAATTATGGGTTTTACTTGTTACAACCTCACAGAGTACTTATTTTGGCGCTTGAAATATGGATAATACAGAACTTTATATTGAGGCGCTGATTTTCTCATCAGAGCAAAGTTTACGGCTTGAGGAAATAGCCTATTGTTTACAGGCAGCTATTGAAAAGGATATTGCGGTGGAAGAGATAAACAGGTGCATTAATAATATACAGCAAAAATACCAGGACGACAGGATGGCCATAGAACTGGTTAAAGTAAATAACGGCTACCAGTTTTTAACAAAAAAGGCTTATCACCCGGTTGTGGCGCTGCTGCAATCGCAACGATCAAAGAAAAAACTGAGCCAGGCGGCGCTGGAAACGCTGGCAATTATTGCCTATAAACAACCGGCCACAAAAACAGATGTGGAGCAAATACGCGGGGTAAACTGCGATTACTCGATACAAAAACTGCTGGAAAAGGAATTAATTGCCATTGTTGGCAAGTCGGAAGCGGTTGGGAAGCCTATACTTTATGGCACCAGCCCGCTTTTTATGGATTATTTTGGCGTTAATGATATAAAAGAATTGCCTCATATAAAAGAACTTACAAGTACAGGAAATTCAATAGGTGAGGCTGAAGAATAATTTTTTCAATGATATTTTTAATAAAAATGATTTTGATTAATTTTACTATCAAATAATTTAGTGTTACTATAAAGATGAGCCACTATTTTATTACATTTAGATATACATTGAGTTTGTTTTAAAAAATAAAAATTCGTCCAATGGGAACGCCAAAAAAACCTGCAAAGAAGCAGCCGATTTCCAAAGCTACAGGCGCAAAAAAATCGGCTGATGAAGAGTTAGATCCGAAACCAAAAAAGAAGATCGTTGATGATGATGATGACGAGGATTTTGATGTGCCTTTAGATGAACTGGGGGGATACGAAAGCTTTGACTACGAAGACGAAGACGATTATTGATCTGTTTTAATTAAATAATATTGTAAAGCATTCAGATATGCCTCTGGATGCTTTTTTTATATTCAGAGGTGTACAAAATATATAATGGTTATAACCGAAGTTAACGATAAGGCCACCCGGAATGCATTTTTAGATGTAGCCCGCGTAATTTATAAGAATGATGACAATTGGGTTTGTCCGCTCGATAATGATGTGGAGGCGATCTTTGATCCGGCTAAAAATAGTTTTCATAAGCATGGCAAGATAACCAGGTGGCTACTTGCTGATGATAATGGGCAAATAATTGGCCGTGTGGCGGCATTTATTAACGAGCAAAAGGCCTACAATTATGAGCAGCCAACCGGCGGAATGGGATTTTTTGAATGTATAAATGATGAAAAGGCTGCCTTTTTATTGTTCGATACCGCTAAAAAATGGCTGCAGGATAATGGTATGCAGGCCATGGATGGCCCTATAAATTTTGGCGAGAATGATTCGTTTTGGGGTTTGCTGGTTGAGGGCTTTACACCGCCGTCATATGGCATGAACTACAATCACGCTTATTACCAGGCTTTTTTTGAGCATTACGGCTTTAAAACATTATACGCGCAGATCACTAATCATTTAAATATACTGAAGCCTTTTCCGGAGCGTTTCAGGAAGATAGCCAGCTGGGTTGCTAAAAAGCCGGGTTATGAGTTTAAGCATCTTAAAGCAAAGGAGATAGAAAAATTTGCTGCCGATTTTATAGAAATATATAACGATGCCTGGCAAGGCTTTGAGAATTTTGTGCCGATCACTTACGAAACCATACTGGAGAGTTTTAAGAAAATGAAGCCCCTGATGGATGAAAAGCTGATATGGTTTGCCTATATAAACGGTGAGCCAGCATCATTCAATATTATTTTGCCGGATGCTAACCCGATGCTGAAACCGCTGAATGGTAAGCTTGATTTAGTAGGCAAGCTTAAGTTTTTATACTACCGCTGGAAAGGTGTTACGCGCATGCGGGCCATTGTAATGGGCACCAAACAAAAGTTCCAGAATCATGGTCTGGAATCTGCGCTTTTTATTACGCTTGGTGAATATGTATTGCCACTGGTTCAGTACGAAGAGCTTGAACTATCGTGGGTAGGCGATTTTAATGAAAAAATGATAGCCCTACATGCTGCAATGGGGTCGGTATTTGGTAAAAGGCATTTAACCATGCGCGTAGTTTTTAATGATTGAATTATTGAAGGTTGAATTATTGATTAAAGGGGAAAATTGAAGTAATAAAAAATTGAAGCTAAAAATTCAATAAATCAGTAATTCGATAAATCAATAATTGGTCTAAGCAGTTTCCCTGCGGTGCCTTAGTTCTTCAAACAGTTCAATCACCTTTTTTTGTAGTTCAATTACCTCGGTTTCCCGGTCGCTTAAGCGTTTATGAACATTTTCAAGTTCAGAAATGAATTTTTGATCATGCTCGGCTTCATTGAAAGTAAGCAATTGTACTACACCCATATCAAACAACGTGGCAATTTGTTCCAAGCGCGACAAATTGATATCTGTTATACCTGTCTCAATTTTTGAGAAAGCAGGGATAGATATATCCAATCTCTTGGCAACATCTTCCTGACTCCAACCTTTTTGGTGGCGCAATAACCTGATTTTTTTCCCCAGTGTTTTCATTTTAATTTAATTCAGTGTGAATATGGTTTCGCAATAGTTAATAAAGTTATAATATTTTTTTAATAAAGTGAATAATTTTATAAAAAATATTTTGATTATTAAAATAAATTGCAATTAGAAGCGTTTAGGCCCCTTTTTTTCACTCATTTTATAAATTTCGCGGCAACCCAATCGCTATTTTTTTTATGAATAATGTATTTTATGCCGTATTTACGGGCCTCATCCATAATGATATCCAGGTCGGGCGATTCATAAAATCCGCTTAAATAAATTTCGCCATCGGGTTTTAATACCTCACTATAACGCTGCATCTGGTCGAGCAGTATATTGCGGTTAATATTAGCCAATATGGTATCGTACAGATCATTAGGAATGGTTTCCTTAGAGCCGCAGAGCACTTTTATATTATCGGTATGATTAAGCTGCGCATTTTCGATAGTGCTGTCATAACATACAGGGTCATAATCAATTGCCATAACTTCGGCAGCGCCTAATTTTGATGCCATAATTGCCAGTATGCCGGTTCCACAGCCCATATCCAGTACCTTTTTGCCTGCAAAATCATTTTCCAGCATCAGTTCCAGCATCATTGATGTGGTTTGATGGTGTCCCGTACCAAAAGCCATTTTTGGGTCGATCACAATTTCGTATTCAAATTCGGGCTTTGGTTCATGAAAAGTGGCGCGTACAAATATCTTGTCCTTTATAGCAATGGGTTCAAAATTACTTTCCCATACCTCGTTCCAGTTTTTTTGTGGGATGAGGGCAATTTCATAAGAAAAAGTGAACATATCCTGGTAAATAGTCAGCGCGGCATTCAGCTTGTCCTGGTCAAAATCATCTACGGGAATATAGGCTTTAAAGCCAAATTCCAGTTCTTCAAAAGTATCAAAGCCGATATCACCAAGGGTATTTATCAGCAGATCCTGTTGAAAATCCTCGGTGGTAATAACGGTAAAAAGTAGTTCGTAATAATTCATTATTCAGGTGCTTGTGTTTCTTTAGCCTTTCTTTTGACAGGCATTTTTACTTTTACTTTTCCCTCGAGCATCAGCATTACAAAGGAATTGATGATCCAATAAATAAGCTGGATCATCAGCATCATGGCGGCCAGCCATACCAGGTGTAAGCGGCCGGTATGTTCGTCCCATATAATGTAAGCTATATTTGCCGCGAGCAGGAAACAAATGGTGCAGATAATGATAACTGTTATATCCTTTGCCAGCATAGAGCGGTCCTCAACATAGCGCCAAACGGGGATGGCTATGAGGCCCTGCGTTAACAGCGCGGTTATAAAATACAGAGGCCAGCAATAGTAAAAACAGGCCATGAAAGCATGGAGGTTCCCCTTGCCCATATCACTCATATGTGTTGGGTAAAAGATGGATTGCAGCAGCACAATTACGCCGAATATTGCAAAACCAACAAATGGAGGAACGAATACTTTCATTTCTGCAAAAGTATCAAATATTAACTAAACGTCATTGCTGTAAGGAACGAAGCAATCTCTAACTGTACAGGGCGGACCTGCTAATCGGGGATTGCTTCGTTCCTCGCAATGACGCGTGGAAAAGAATGTCGCTCATCTGGAGAGGGAGGTGATATTCTTATTTCGAGTTAAACACTTTTAAAATATCTACAAAATCGCGTGATTTTAGTGACGCACCACCAATTAATCCACCATCAATATCTTTTTCAGAAAACAACTCAGGTGCATTCTTTGCATTACAGCTGCCGCCGTATAATATGGTGGTATCATCAGCTAGTTGCTGACCGTATTTTGCAGCTATTTCAGCACGGATAAAAGCGTGTATTTCCTGTGCCTGTGGGGCAGTAGCAGTTAAGCCTGTGCCGATAGCCCAAACAGGTTCATAAGCAATAACCAGTTGCGCAAATTGTGCCGCATCTAAATGGAAAACACCATCCTTAAGCTGATCTTTTATTACGCCGAAATGGATCTCAGCATCACGCTCAGCCAGAGTTTCGCCAATACAGAAGATTGGTTTTAAGCCATTTGCCAAAGCAGTATCAGTTTTTTTTGCTAATAATTCGTTGGTTTCGCCAAAATACTGGCGACGCTCAGAGTGGCCTAATATTACATAAGTAGCGCCAACTGATTTTATCATTTTAGCAGATATCTCGCCGGTATAAGCGCCAGACTCAGCCTGGTGTGCATTTTGCGCGCCAACAGATACTTTGCTATAACCTTTGGCCATTTGTACCAGGCTGTGTAAATGAATGAACGGACTGCAAACAACAGCTTCCTGCGCGCCGGTTATTTCGTCCTTGATCATATTGGTGATCTCAGAAAATAAGGCTAAGCCCTCGTTATAATCAAGGTTCATTTTCCAGTTTCCGGCAACTATTTTTTTTCTCATGTTTTTGTTAGTTTATTAAGTTTACTATGTTGATTAGGTTGTAGGTCGGACCATGTTGTTGAGTGTAGCTAACCACTCACTCAATCAACTTAATTAACCGCGCAACCCCTCTGTCAGTTCAAATATCGTTTTTATAATGTTTTGCTCGTTCTCGTCAAAAGGGCGGTGTTCGCGGCGGGCGAAAACCTTTCCGGTAGTTTCGAGCATCTTTTTAAGTGAATAGGTTTCAATGCCATGCTGCGCGCCTCCCCACGAAAAGTCGGGGATAAAATTTGGCGGAAAGCCCGCGCCAAACACATTGGAGCCTACACCTACAACGGTACCGGTATTAAACATGGTGTTGATGCCGCATTTGGCATGGTCGGCCATTATTAAGCCGCAAAATTGCAGGCCCGTTTTACGGTAACGCTCGGTTGGGTAGTCCCACAACTTTACTTCGGCATAGTTGTTTTTTAGGTTGGAGTTGTTGCTGTCGGCACCTATATTGCACCATTCGCCAACTACGGAGTTGCCTAAATAACCCTCGTGCCCTTTGTTGGAGTATCCCCAAATTACGGCGTTGTTTATTTCGCCACCTACACGGCAGTAAGGGCCAACGGTAGTTGCACCATATATTTTGGTGCCCATTTTTACCTGCGAATGTGAGTTTAAGGCAAAGCCGCCACGTATGTTAGTGCCTTCCCAAACCTCGGTATGTTTACCTAAGTAAATAGGGCCATTGATAGTGCTGAATGTACAGCATTCGGTATTTACATCATCCTCGGCAAAAAAGTCATTGCCTATAATGGTATTGGTTGAACTGATAGCGGCGCTGGTGCGACCTTTAGTTAAAAGAGCAAAATCCTTACGCAGTTCCGTGTCATTGTTTCTGAAAATATCTTCAGGATACTTTAATACTATTGGTGACTTATCATAATTAATAACCCGGTCAAACCCTGCCTCAACATTAAAACTACTTGCAGCGCTTTCATTTAAACGAACGGCAATTAGTTGTTCGCCAAGCTTTAAAGCTTCGCCTGTTTGCAGTTTATCAATAGCTTCGAGCAAATCAGTATCGGGACAAAAAGCGCCGTTGATAAATAAGTTATCTGCGGTAATTTTTATAGGGAACTTGCCTTGCAGGTAAGCTTCTGTTTTAAAAGAGAACTCGGTATTTAAGTATTTGGCCCACTTTTCGGCAATGGTAAGGATACCAATGCGCAGGTCGGCAACAGGGCGAGTGTAAGTTAGCGGTAGGAGTGTTTGGTGCGCGTTATCTTCAAAAAGAATGATTGCCATGGCGCAAAAATAAAAAAGTCTCCCGATGTATCGGGAGACTTCTGATATTATTTATAAACAAGTAATTATTTCTTGTTGTAACGTGTGCGGAATTTATCAATACGACCAGCAGTATCAACCAGTTTCATTTTACCGGTATAGAAAGGGTGTGATGTATGAGAGATTTCTAATTTTACTAACGGATATTCGTTACCATCTTCCCATTTTACTGATTCACGGGTGTCGATGCATGATTTAGTTATAAAAGAGTAGTCGTTAGACATGTCTTTAAATACAACTAATCTATAATTTGATGGATGCAGATCTTTTTTCATTTGTATTTCTTCCTTATAAAGAGGGTGCAAATATAGTATTTAAATTGAAAAGTAAAAAGTGAAAAGTAAAAAAGTTTTTAGTGCAGGGAAAGTATTAAGTAGCTGGCAATTATTTGTTTGGATTTAGTTTGTATATTTAATTTATGCTAACCAAAGCGCGATTTAAATTCAGCAAATTATACTTTCCCGGACTCATAAGTTTGGTGTTTTTGCCTATGCTGTTTATTATTTATTTGTTGAATGACGGATGGTTTCAGAAATACTATTCAATGGAGATAAATACTTATAGTGACCGTGATTGGAAATATTTAGCGGACAATCTTATTAAATATAGAAGTATTGATAACCTTAGGAACTATATAGATGTATCGTTTACTGGTAATGTAGAGCATGATGCGGCCGAACATGTAAGATTAAATGTGGTATTAAATAAACTAAACAAAACCAAAGACATTATTAATGGAGTACGTATCTCTTATGGCCCATATTCTAAATACAAAGATTTTGTAAGTGGTATTGACGATGTTTATAAAAGTAATGATGGAGATATTGGCGTATTTTTAAAGCGTAATCAGGTTTATGTATGGAATGTAAATAGCTTGGATATTAAACCACTGCATGCACTACATCCAGCGTATATAATAGATCTTAGTCATGATGTGTTTTATACTCCAAGCCTTTCTGAACGTTTAAAAGGATATACCACTAAATTTTATGCAGGTTTAATTGATTTTTGGCCATCAGTATTAGCGTTTATAGCGATGTTGTGGTTTGCGTTTTCTAAGAAGCGATATTATTTGTTCGGGACGCAAAACTAATAAGACACTTTTGCAATACCCGGGCGATACAATCGCCAACCCATTTTAAGCACTCGTCGCAGACGAGCGCAATTAGAACCGTGATCAAAAAAGAGTGGGCCCTGACAACAAGGGCGGGCCAGCGTACAGGCGGGAATGCCGGTTTAGCTTTTTGGGTGATGTGAGATACGAAGTATCGAACAGCGAAAAAGCGTGAAGAACCGGCAGGGAGCGGGGAAGCATCTTTGTTGTCTTGATTTTTTGCTACCTTTTGTATCAAGACAAAAGTAGTAGCCTCCGCGGCAATGAGCGGCTTCACAAGATATTCACGCTAACATATTCGATCTGTACAGTTGGGGATTGCTTCGTACCTCGCAATGACGCGCGGAGGGATATAGCGTTTAACTGTTCCAAGCTGTGCCGCTTGTGCCACCTGTTTCACCTGTCCCGTGGCACAGCCGCTACTCAACCACCGATCCCTTCTCTAACTTCAATACTTTGGTTACGCTGTCGGGAATCTCGTGCTGGTAATGGGTTACGTAGATGAGGGTTACATCGCTCAGGTTGCAAATGGTGTTTACTATTTGCTTAAAGTGGGCTTGTTGGTGGGTGTCCATTCCCTGGCAAGGCTCGTCGAATATGAGCAGGTCGGGGTTTTTGATCAGCGCTCTTGCCAGCAGGCACAGGCGCTGCGCGCTGGCGGGGATGTTCCTGAGCAGGGTGCGGGCGTACTTGTCTATCTCCAGGGCCTGCATCCATTTGAGGGCCGTTTCCGCCCGTTTGGGCTGACTGGGTCTGAATAGCCCCAGCGTATCATAATAGCCGGACTCGATCACCTGCAAGCAGCTGTTATCGGTAGGGAAGTACTGGTGCAGCTCGGGCGATACGAAGCCTATCTTCTTTTTGATATCCCAAATGCTTTCACCCGTGCCGCGTTTCTTATCAAACAAAACAATATCATTGGCATAGGCCTGTGGGTTATCACCGTTTATCAAACTCAATAGGGTCGACTTGCCCGCGCCGTTAGGTCCGAGCAATGCCCAGCGCTCGCCGGGTAGTATCTGCCAGTTCACGTTCTTCAGTACCTGGTTTTCGCCATACCTGATATTTACGTTGTTCATCTTCACCATATAGGTGTAGGTCGGTTTAGGCTCGGCGGTCAGCAGGGCTTTAAGCTGTTCTTTGTCTATGTTGTCGGCAGTATTTTGGGTGAAGAGCTCCGGTTTAAAGGCGCTTTTGGTAAGCTGTAGCGTGATCTCTCCATCCTGTAAATGAGCTATGTGGGTAATTGCTTCCGGGATCTCATAGGGTGATGTAGCCATAATTACCGTAATGCCCGACGCGATGATCTCATCTATCATCAAACTAAAAGCTGCACGGGTTTGCACATCAAGGCCGGTTAATGGGGTATCCAATAATAATAAAGCCGGGTTCTTGAGTAATGCCGCAGCCAGCATAAGGCGTTTGGTTTCGCCGTTTGAGAGTTTGATGAGCTCTTTAGAGCGTAAGGCTGCCAGGTTTAAGGTGCTGATTACCTTCTCAATGTTCCAGTAAATATCCTCGCCCGATGCATGTTTGATGGATTGCAGGTATTCATCAACGGTTAAGGCATCTTCTGAGTCGGATGAATTATAGCGCTGCTGGTAATAGAAATTACTGGTGTTTGAGCGGTTCTTGAAATGATGTTTTGATTCCACCAGTGCGATCAACTTATGATGGGTTAAACCATCAGCATCGGTGGGGTGATGTACTAAAAACTCGTCAAAAAAATGATATTTAACTTCACCGCCGGTAACATTAAAGCGGCCTGCAATAGTTTGCAGCAAAGCGCTTTTACCTGAACCGCTTTCGCCTATCAGCGCCCAGTTCTGGCCTTTGCTAATATTGAAGGTTAAGTGTTTAAATAGCGTATTATTCAGGTACCTCACGGTAACGTTATCTATTGAAAGTAGCGGGTTGTTCATCACAAATAAGTATGCGGTAAAAATACTTATCTATATCAATAGGGCTTAAAAAAGTTTAAATAAACTGTGTTAAGGAGCTTTTGGTAAATAAGGCCTGATTATTGTATTTAATCGCTTAATTATCAATACTCAAACATTTATCATGAAAAAACTAAACTTATTATTGCTGTGCGTGGTTATGATAGCCATGAGCAGTTGTGCTGTTATTGGCGGTATATTTAAGGCAGGAGCTGTCGTAGGGATTATAGCTGTTATTATTGTAATCGCTATAATTATCTGGATCATTTCCTTATTCCGGGGAAAGTAAAAGCGGGTTGGTTATAAACAAAAAACGCCTTTGCATTACTGCAAGGGCGTTTTTTGTAGTGTTTAAGAAAAATTACATTTTCTTAGTAGTGTCTTTCTTAGTAGTATCAGACATTTTCATTTTTGAAGTGTCTGCCATTTTACTTGAGTCAGCCATTTTAGCTGAGTCAGCCATTTTAGCTGAATCTGCAGAAGATGCACCAGTTTTGCTTTTACAAGCTGCGAAAGAAACGGCAATAGCTAAGGCTAAGAAGCCAACTTTGAATGAATTTTTCATGTTAGTTTTTTTAAAGTGATTATTAGTTTTGTTAGTTAATACCGAAAACGGCAAAAGGTAACCCATGGTTTTTAAGAAAAACCATAAATTACCTTATGTTTAGTTACAAAAAACTAATAATCAGTTAAAAAACTAATTATTTTTTAGTTGTATCTTTTTTAGTAGTGTCTTTTTTTGCAGTGTCAACTTTAGTTGAATCTTTTTTAGTTGAATCAGTTACAACTTTAGTTGAATCAGTTTTAGTTGAATCAGTAGTTGAAGTTGAAGATTTGCTTTTGCAAGCTGCGAAAGAAACGGCGATAGCTAAAGCTAAGAAGCCAACTTTGAATGAATTTTTCATTTTTTGTGGGGGTTTTATATTAATTAATTTATTAATTCTTTTTTGTTTCTACTTTCTTAGTTACTGTTTTAACAGTAGTATCTTTAACTGTAGTGTCTTTTTTACTAGAGTCTACTTTAATACTAGTATCTTTTTTAGTAGTATCGGTTACAACTTTGGTTGAATCAGTTTTTGTACTGTCAGAACCAGAGCCGGTTTTACTGCCACCGCAAGCTGATGCTGAAACAGAAATCGCTAATGCTAAAACTGCAATTTTTAATGAGTTTTTCATGTTGATTTTAAATTTGATTCTCCATTAATACTATAAGTTGTAAAAGGTAACCCATAAAAGTTAAAATAATGTAAAATTTATTTTTTGAAGCTTTGTACGGATGACTACTGCATTGTGTTTCAATGCTAAATGAAGCAGTATCCTTATAATGAAAAATAAAAAAAGATAACCCGTTTTAATGAGTTACCTTATAAATACCCGTTAACAAGCCCGGATTACATTTTTGCAGAATCTTTTTTTGCGGTGTCTTGCTGCACGCTGTCAACGGTAGTTGTTTTAACGGTAGAATCAACCCTTACTGTAGTGGAATCGGTGCTGGCGGCAGCTTTTCTACCTGAACATGCGGCAAATGATAATACTGATATAACTACCAGGCCTGTTTTAATAATGTTTTTCATGAGTGTATTGCATTTAAAATTTACTTTTGGGGTGATGTAACCGTTCAAAAAAAGATAAACCTTAAATTATTAATTTAGTTTTTTTTAATAAAGATGGGTTACAATTTCACATAAATAGTATTAAGGAGTGTATAAAGAGGTAAAAGGTTCAATACCAACAGATAGTGAGGTCATTCTCGGGATACTAAATAATTCGGAAAGTGTATTAAAGCGTTTATACGTGGCTTACTTTCCAATGGTATTGCAACTCATTATAAATAATAACGGTACGCCTGATGATGCTAAAGACATATACCAGGAAGCCATAATTATACTTTATAACAAGGTAAAAGCAGGTGATTTTGAGTTAAGCAGCAAGCTCAAAACATTTCTTTACTCGGTTTGCAGGCGGCTTTGGCTTAAACGGCTGAGCCAGATGGCAAGGTATGGTGGGGATATAAGAGATTTTCATGAATATTCGCCGGTTGATGATGAGGTGGAGAAGCAGAATGACATGGATATACAGTTTAATAAAATGGGGGTTGCCCTCCAGCAATTAGGCGAACCCTGTAAAACCATTATGGAGGATTTTTATATAAACAACCGCTCAATGCAGGAGATATGTGAGCGGTTTGGTTATACAAATGCCGACAATGCAAAAACACAGAAATATAAATGCCTGCAGCGCTTGAAAAAGCTATTTTTTCAGCAAAAATAAGGAGATAGGAAGATGAACGACAGTAACTTACTTGAAGAAATTGAAAGGTACCTGAATGGTGAAATGACACCACAGGAACATAAACAATTTGAATTGCTTCGTAAAGGCGATACCGCCATCAATAATAAAATAGCTGAACACGAGGAGTTTGCCAAAGTGCTAAAGCAATATGGCGACCGCCTGGCTTTAGAAACCCGCTTAAATGCTATACACGACGAGATTGATGTGCATACCTTAGCTGAAGAGCTGATCGTGCATCCATCGCGCATTGTGAGCTTATGGCGCAATCATCATTCAAAAATATCGGTAGCGGCTTCAATAGCTATTTTTGCCATATTAAGTACCTTGTTTATAACAGGTAATTTGAGTAATCAGGAGTCTAAATATATTCAGTTAAGGCGCGAGGTTGGTATTTTGAAACAAAAAACAGAAACCCTGAATAAAAAGGCAGCTCAAGGTACCATCAGACCTGTTATAAGTGCAACAGACAGGTTTAGAGGTACAGGTTTTGCAATTACAACAAACGGATTGATCGCCACAAATTATCATGTTGTTAATGGTGCTGATTCTATTTACGTGCAAAACGCAGCCGGAAAATCATTTAAAGCTAAAGTTTTATATACCGAACCTCAAAATGATATCGCTATCTTAAAGATTGTTGATACTTCGTTCAGAAGCTTGGGTACTATCCCTTATACCATTAAAAAAGCTGAGAGCGATTTGGCTGAAAGCGTTTACACCTATGGTTATCCGCAGGATGCACCCCATTTTGACGAAGGTAAGGTGACATCGGCTGTTGGTTTAAATGGCGATAGTTTAGATTATCAGATATCTATCGCGATTAATCCCGGTAACAGTGGTAGCCCGCTAATGGATAACAGAGGAAACGTTGTTGGTATTATACAGGGAAAACAAACCCAGCTGGAAGGCGTTCACTTCGCGGTAAAAGCAAGCTATTTGCTAAGTGCGATCCACAACATCCCATCCGATTCATTAACTGGAAAGATCAATCTGAATACAAAAAATACCTTAGCGGGATTAACCAGAGTTCAGCAGGTTAAAAAGTTAAACAACTATGTGTTTATAGTTAAGGTTTATCAATAAGCCCTATAAAATTCACAAGTTATATAAATGAAAAAAGGCTTCTATAAGGAGGCCTTTTTTGTTGGATATCATCTAGCGGTCAACTTCCCCTAATACAAAGTCTATAGAGCCTACAATAGCTATCAGATCGGCTATCATAACGCCTTTGGCTAACTCCGGCAACACGGATAGGTTGTTGAAACTTGGTCCGCGTGATTTTACACGGGTAGGGATCTCTGATTTTCCATCAGCCATAAAATAAAAACCCAACTCGCCTTTGGCGCCTTCGCAACGCACATAATAATCCTGCGCCTTTGGTATGGTTTTGCGAGGCAGCTTAGCGCGGGGATCAAAATCCGGGGTGCGTTTCAATTCATTCTGCAAGCGGTCGAGGCATTGCTCGATCATTTTTAATGATTGCTCTATCTCATCAACACGTACCTTATACCTGTCCCAGCAATCGCCAACAGTACCCATTTCGCCTTTTCCTACCGGGATGTCAAATTCCAGTTCAGGATAAGCAGAGTAACCGTCAATACGGCGCAGATCCCATTTCAATCCCGAGCCACGCAGCATAGGGCCGGAGCAGCCATAGTTAATGGCCACATCAAGCGGCAATACGCCAACATTGGCCGTGCGACTAATAAATACCTGGTTATCGGTTAATAATTGATTTAGCTCAACCATTTTGGGTTTAAAGTAGTCAACAAACTCGCGGCAGCGTTCTTCAAAACCAACGGGTAGATCATAAAACAAGCCCCCCACCCAAATATAGTTATACAGCATGCGCGAGCCCGATGCCCACTCCAGCATACCCATAATATGCTCCCTGTCCCTAAAACACCAGAGGAAAGGCGTAAAAGCGCCAATATCAATACCATAAGTGCCAATAGCAATCAGGTGCGATGCAATACGGTTCAGCTCGCAAACTAGTACGCGGATATATTCAATACGTTTTGGTATGTCCTTGTCAATGCCCAGCATACGCTCAACACCCATCACAAAGGCATGACTATTATTCATTGATGCCAGGTAATCCATCCTGTCGGTAAACGGAATGGTTTGCTGGTAGGTGAGCGATTCTGCATGTTTTTCAAAACAACGGTGCAGGTAACCAATATGCGGTATAACCTCCTTAACTATCTCACCATCGGTGATCAGTTCCAGGCGCAAAACACCATGGGTTGATGGGTGTTGTGGCCCCATGTTCAACACCATGTCCTCAACAGCAGCCGCGGCAATTTTTTTATTATATGTGTCTAATGCTTCGTTCACTTTATAACAATATACTTCTCCAAGCGTCATTGCGAGGAACGAAGCAATCCCAAATTGTACAGAGCGGATCTGCTAATCGGGGATTGCTTCGTTCCTCGCAATGACGCTTTATTTATAGAACTTAATCTATCCTAACTCCTTTATTTTTAATACCAGTTCTCTTACCTTTTCAATCAGAAAAGTGGTTTCTTCAATATGGTGCTGATTAAGGCGCTCAAAATTTACAAATACAGAAGCCAGGTCTGTTCCTGGTTCATATACAGGTTTCTTAACTTTTATCCACTTATAGGAATTTAAAATTTCTTCTATTTCCTCTTGCGATGGTGTAGCTTTCTCCATAGATGATCAAAAAATGACATCCCAAATCAAAATTCAATTATAAATCCGAAATCAAACATCCGACATCCCAAATCAAAATCAATCTATCTTAATCCCTTTATAATATTCTGCCGTTTTATAATCCTTCCTAAGCGGAAAACCTTCCCAATCATCCGGCAATAAAATACGCCTTAGATCAGGGTGACCCCCAAAAAAAATCCCTACCATATCATAAGCTTCACGCTCATGCCAGTCGGCTGTTTTATAAACCGGTACCACACTTGGAAACGATGGTAAATTCTCCTCATTCCTGTCGTTTTCCTTACTTATTTTTAGGGTTAATTGTGTTTTGTAGGGGATAGATGCCAAATGATAAACCACGCCAAAGCGGTTAGCCTCTGCGCCATAATCCACACCGGTAAGACATGACAGGAAATCGAAATACGTTTTGGGATTATTTCTTAACTCAAGGCAAACTTCCGCAATTTGATCAGGTGCTATAAGCAGGGCAGGTTGTAAACCGGTAGTTTCTTCGCCAACTATAACCTCAGCGCCAAATTTTTCAGTAAGCAATAATTTAATATCCTCAAAGATCATGGTGCCAAACGAACTTTTTTCCAGGTTTTGTTATCAATCTTTTTGTAAACTATACGGTCGTGTAAACGACTGGGGCGGCCCTGCCAGAATTCTATGATACGTGGTTTTAAAACATAACCACCCCAATGCGATGGCTTCGGAACATCCTTATCGGCATATTCTGCTTCCAGTTCTTCCATTTTCTTTTCAAGCTGCACACGGTCAGGGATCTCCTGGCTTTGCGGCGATGCTACTGCACCCAGCTGGCTCTGTTTTGGCCGTACTTTAAAATATCTTTCAGATTCCTCTTTGCTTAGCTTCTCAATAGTACCTTCAATGCGTACCTGACGTTCCAGTTCGCCCCAAAAAAACACCAGGGAGCCCAATGGATTTTTAGTAATCTCCTTGCCTTTGCGGCTCAGGTAATTGGTATAAAAGGTAAAGCCATCGTTACTAAAGCCTTTTAATAGTACTATACGGGCTGATGGGCGGCCGTCATGTGTAGCGGTAGCAAGTGTCATGGCATTTGGCTCGTGCTGCTGCGATGCTACAGCTTCATGAAACCATAATTCAAACTGCTTTATCGGATTATCCTTGGTTGAGGCTTCAGATAAAGTGGCGGCGCTGTAATCCTGCCGCAGGTTTTGTAACTCTTTTTGATCCATTAATGCAAACTTACTAATTAATTATACCGTACATATGTAAATTATATTTCATTTTTACCAAAATGAACTTATTTTTATGATGTTTGTTATAGAGAATAAATATTAGCGCCATGCTTAGTCCAATTTCAGCGGCCATAGGTCATTTATTAATTTCGGAGCCATTTATGATGGACCCGAATTTTAAACGTTCGGTTATTGTTTTAACCGAATATTCTGACGCGGGGGCAGCGGGCTTTGTTTTAAACCATCAGAGCGAATATTTGCTGGGCGATATATTGCCTGAGATCTCCTACTCAGAAATGCCCGTTTATATAGGCGGACCGGTGGGTAATAACACTTTACATTTTATACACCACTGCCCGGATAAAATACCCGGAGGTATTCAAATAGCAGATGGCATATTTTGGGGTGGTGACTATGAAACGGTAAAAGAACTGATAACCAATTACCAGCTGAATGAGGATGAGATCAAATTTTTCACCGGCTACTCAGGCTGGACCGCAGGGCAGTTAGAAGAGGAACTGCGCGAAAACACCTGGATAGTTACCGATAAGATCAGCCTGGATATACTTTTTACCCATGATGAGGAGAACCTATGGAAAGACGTGGTAATAGGCTTAGGTCAGCGTTACGCACATATTGCTAACTTTCCTGAAAATCCGGCGCTTAATTAGTTTATTGGTTCACTTGTTCATTAGTTCATTGGTGCAGAGTTTGTAATTGACTTCAGACTTAGAACTTCTGACTCACGACTTCATAATTCTGACTCACGACTCATTTCTTCTGCCGATTCCTCTACTTTTTTCTTCAGTTCTTCCTTAAAGGAGATCAGTTTTTGAACCAGGAATTCATCTGCTGTGGATAGTATCTGCGCAGCTAAAATACCGGCATTTTTCGCGGCATTTAGGGCAACGGTAGCTACAGGGATGCCATTTGGCATTTGTAATATGGATAGGATAGAGTCCCAGCCATCAATGGAGTTGCTTGATTTTACAGGCACGCCAATAACAGGCAGATGCGTCAATGAAGCCACCATGCCCGGCAAATGCGCAGCACCACCGGCACCGGCAATAATCACTTTTATACCACGGTCAGCAGCGGCACGGGCGTAGCTGAACATACGGTCGGGTGTGCGGTGAGCCGATACTACGGTGATCTCGTAATTAACACCCAGTTCCTTTAAAACATCGGCAGCATCCTGCATAATATGCAGATCTGATTTGCTACCCATGATGATTCCTATTTTTGGTGATGTACTCATATTCTTATAAATTATATTCAAGCGTCATTGCGAGGTACGAAGCAATCTCTGAACTGTTTATAGTAAACTAAAGATTGTTCAAGGGCATGCTAATTCTTATTTTGATCATTCTTGTCAATCCACTCATATCTCTTCTTTTTTCGAGATTTACCAATTACAAATATCGCTAACGAACCTACAAAAAGTACAGAGCTAATCATAAGAAGCCCTGCCAAAAAACTACTTTTTTTGTCTAAATCAGCTGCTTTATCAGGAGTGAACTTAAAAGTGGAAAAAAAGGAGTTTATTTTTTTGTCGCTTCTTATTAGTGAATCAGGCGAAAGTAAAGAATAACTTATAAGCGAGTTGTTAAAACGAAAAACTTGTTGATAGCCATAATAAGTAATGCTTTTCAATTCACACTTATAGTCATATTCAATCCCATCAAATCCGCCATTCTTAATTTTTTCAGTATAAAATATTTCTCCCTTTATGGGCCTAAGTATTCCGTTTATAAATTGAGTGTAAATGTTGTCCGGATTTCTTGAATCAATGGAATCTGGATTAATTTTATTTAAGTCTGTAACTTGTGCAAAGTATAAATCATTATCCTTGTTCCGATAAATATAATAGGAAGCCCCATCGGAATATTTGACTTCAGGTGTATCGGGAAATGTTACTTGTGCTAAAGATCTTAAATCTTGTATATAAGGATGCTGGCAATAAGCGATGATTGAATTTAATATAATGAATAAAGTGATAAAGGTTTTTTTCATTTTGCCCTAAAACTTCAACTAATTACCTTCAACGTTTCCTGCACAAATCTTGCTTTTTCAATAGCTTTCTCTCTATCTGCATCAACAATGGTAACGTGTCCCATTTTGCGGAAAGGCTTGGTTAAGGCTTTGCCATATAAATGTACATATACGCCGGTAAGTTTTAATATTTTTTCAATACCCTGGTAAATTGCCGGGCCTTCATAGCCGGGCTCGCCTAAAATGTTAACCATAATGGCATTGTTCAGGCAGGCTGTATCGCCCATTGGCTGGTCAAATATCGCCCTTAAATGCTGTTCAAACTGTGATACTACGTTACCCTCAATACTCTGGTGGCCGCTGTTATGCGGGCGCGGAGCCAGTTCATTTACCAGTATGCGGCCGCTTTTATCTAAAAACATTTCAACCGCCAGTATGCCCACTATTTTAAGCGTTTCTGCAATGCGTTTGGCAATTAATTCAGCTTCCTGGTGTACCTCAAATGGCAGGGTTGATGGCGCTATCAGGAACTCTACCAAATTAGCCTCCGGATTAAACTCCATCTCCACCATCGGGAAGGTTTTTACCTCGCCGCTTGCATTACGGGCAACTATAACGGCTATTTCCTTTTCAAAATCAACCAAGCGTTCAATCAGGCTCGGCTCGGTGAATGCTTTATTAAGATATGATTCATCAACCACCTTATAAACACCCTTGCCATCGTAGCCATCACGGCGTAACTTTTGAATATATGGAAATGGGATATGGCTTTCCTTCAACTGCTCCATAGATGATATTACCTGGAAATCAGCAGTAGGGATGTCATTCTCCTTAAAGAATTGTTTTTGCAGGCCCTTATCCTGTATCAGCCTGATGATGCGCGGCTGCGGATAAACCAGCACGCCTTCCTTTTCAAGTTGCTCCAAAGCTTCTACGTTTACCTTTTCAATCTCGATGGTAAGCAGATTCACTTTCTTGCCAAAATTGTAAACAGTTTCGTAATCGCCCAGGGAGCCAACTACAAACTCATCGCATAATTTACGGCATGGCGCCTCACGGTCGGGGTCGAGTACCTTAACGGTAACATTATAATTAATAGCCTGTTGTATCAGCATGCGCCCTAGCTGACCGCCGCCCAAAATACCAAGTTTTAAATCTCCGTAGAATGTTTTCATTATAATGATGCAAGTTTACCCTAAATCTTTCAAAAAGCCTAAAGTAGTGGTGTTAAGTAAGTAAAATTTTAATTTTCTCACCCTCTTTGCGCGTAGCGAAGAGAGGGGCGACAAGTGAAACGTAGTCGGGGTGAGTCTGCGGAGCCGCAAAAGAAATATCCGCCATAGTTCCCCTCAAGAGAGTAATAGCCCATCATAAGACAGGTATATTTTGTATATTTAAAGCAAATGAATGTAAGCGAGGTATTTACAAGGTTTTCAAGTCAGGAATCC
>NZ_JACHBY010000010.1 GCF_014200495.1 Mucilaginibacter geliditolerans | reverse complement strand
ATGAAAGACTTTGTTATATTGTGTGGTGGAGATCCTAATATGGTTGATAAACACCTTAAAATATCACCTGAATAAATCTTCCGAACACCTATGGTGTCCTCACAAACAGTTCCCAGTAACAAGTTAACGAATTGTTTGTGAGGACACAAACAATGGGGTGGAATTATATGGAAGTTAGTTTTGACAATATTGCCGATCATATAATTCCGATAAGCGAACATTCTTTAAATTCGCGTTTTACTAATATACCAGAGGAGCATCTGAGTCAAATAAAATCATTAGATAAGAGCGCGTCAAAATTTTTGTCTGATTATATTATTGGTAGGGAACTGCATCGGGATATACCTTTTAAAGACGGATTCTTTAAAATAACAGATAGTATTAATGTGCAGAATGTGAAAAAAGAAGAAGTCGGAAAATGGCTTTTCGACCTTGATTTTCCAATAAATGATGAAATTTTTCTCTCATGGAGCCCAACAGAAGCAATGATTGTTCCATGGAAGTTATTGATTCAATATTTTGATGATTTTTATCACCTCGTCAGCGATGATTTAACTGTATTTGATCAAACCTTGAATTGGTCGTTACTTTTTTTTCATGAGGGTGAGATCTATTACGGTACAAAATAGAATTTCTAACACACTACACGTTTTCCCGTTGTTTGTGTCCTTACAAACATTGGCCAGTAACAAGTGTTAGCGGGTTGTTTGTGGGGACACAAACAAAGGGTAAAATATTATACCCACCTTGTCATGCTGAGGTACGAAGCATCTATTCTACAAGCACCAGAGAAACGCGGATAGTTTCTTCGTTATCACTCAGAATGACAATTTTTATTAAGTTCAACATAAAAAACAGCATATTTGGATACAGATATGCTGTTTTTATTTTCAATAACATGGGGAGCGGTTTCGGGATGGTGGGCATTGGCCTGCTTGTTGCTTGGCGTTTTGTATGCCTGGCTCATGTATCGGTCTCCGATAAACCTGGGCGATAAATTCAGATATGCATTATCAGTTGTACGGGCTTTAGCTGTAGCTATTATAGCGTTGCTTTTACTGGCTCCGATGTTAAAATCAGTAGGTTATAAATCCGAGAAACCGCTGGTTTTAATTTTGCAGGATAATTCAGAATCAGTAAAGCTTTTTCCGTCACCAAATAATAAAGTCTCTCCGCTAACCAGCGAAGGAGATTTAGAGGGAGCTTTAGATAAAGTTAAATCCACCCTTGGCGATAACTACGAGGTGCACGAATTCAACTTTGATAAAACACTTCATAGCGGGCTCTCCAATAAATTTAACGGTAAGCAAACCGATATTTCCGCAGCGCTTAAACAGTTGAATGAGCAGTATGTAAATCAAAACATTGGCGCGATAGTACTGGCTACCGATGGCCTCTACAACCAGGGTAGCGATCCGCAATATGAGGCGCGTAATTTTAAAACTACCATTTATACGGTTGCTTTAGGTGATACTACGCCTAAACGTGATCTGCTGATAGCTAACGTAAACTACAACAAAACTGCCTTTTTAGGCAACGACTTTGAGATAGAAGTTTTAGCCGAAGCCTACCAAAGCAAAGGTGAAACCATGCGTTTAACCGTAACTGAGGATGGAAAACAGGTAGCTGCTGAAAACATCCCGGTAAATTCAGATGCTTTTCAAAAACTAGTGCCTATAAAGCTTAGCGCTGATAGAAAAGGCGTCCGTAAATTTAACATCAGCATTGCGCCTGTTAGTAATGAGCTATCCACCCAAAACAACAGCGAGACCATTTATGTAGAGGTGCTGGATGCCAAACAGAGAATATTGCTGGTATACAACGGCCCGCACCCGGATGTAAGCGTTATAAAACAAGGCATTGAAAGCAACCGTAACTTTGAGGTGAAAACAACGTTATTATCCGATCTATCAACCTTAAAGATCGGCGATTATAGTTTAGTTATTCTTTACCAGTTAACACCCGGTAATTCTGGCTTGTTGCAAAGTCTGGCAAAAACAAAAATGCCGGTTTGGTATATGCTGGGCGGGCAATCGGATCTGCAGGATTTTAACAATCAGCAACAGGCTATTAAAATAAGCAGTGGCAGGGCCGAAATGCAGGAGGTATTCGCGCAGCCGGTGCCAGAGTTTTCGGCTTTTACACTCACCGATTCAACCCGGCAAAAGATCAGCACGTTTCCGCCATTAATGGCGCCTTTTGGCAGTTATACATCGGCACCTGCAAACCAGGTTTTGTTTAAGCAAAAGATAGGGAATGTTTTAACCACTTACCCGCTGTTATCATTTAGCGACGAAGCCGGAAAACGTACAGGCATTCTCACTGGCGAAGGCCTGTGGCGCTGGCAACTGGCCGAATATAAAGCCAACGGTAATCACCACGCTATGGAAGAACTATTAAGCCAAAGTGTGCAATACCTTACGGCCAACGCAAATCGCCAGCAATTCAGGGTTTATCCGGCTAAAAATGTGTTTGATGAAGGCGAGAATGTGATCCTGAATGCGGAGTTATACAATGATGCGCTCGAACTGATCAATACACCTGATGTTAAGATAAACTTGAAAAGCGTTGACGGTAAAAACTATAGCTTCCTGTTTACCCGGAGCGGGCAAAGCTACCAGCTGGATGCGGGCGCATTGCCGGTAGGGGAGTATGCTTACTCAGCTACAACAAAAGTGGGTCTCCATTCATTTACTGCAAGCGGACAACTAACCGTAAAAGCCCTCAATCTTGAAACGCGCCAGAGCGCAGCCAATCACCAACTGCTAAATAACATGGCCAAACAATCCGGCGGACAAATGCTGTTGCCATCACAAATAAACCAGCTTGCTGATCTGATCCGCAAAAATGATAACATTAAAACCGTTGTTTACCAGGATAAACATTATAGCGATATGATAGATGTGAAATGGATTTTTATCGTAATTCTTGCCTTGTTAAGTACTGAATGGTTTATAAGAAAACGCGAAGGAGAGATTTAACGCTTTTTTTAAATTCCCTCCCTTGGGAGGGGGTGCGCAGGATAGTGCAGTGGCAGGGAGGCGTTTCTACACCAGATGCGATTGCATAAACCCCTACCTTCCCTTCCCCTGGGAAGGAATCGCACAATCCACCTCACTTAAAAAAACAAAGAAATCTACTCCAGTTTATATCAAAAAAATTACCTGTGTACCAGCAACATTGGCTGGCAATTTGATAGATTTGTGTAGCGATTATTTTATTAAAAAATATTTAATTTAGTGGTTAAACCTTTTACAATAAAGTTGTCTAACCATATATAATTCAACGAGGGCTACGAACCATGAAAAGATCGATCTATTTAGGGCTGTTATTTTTAATCCTGTCGGGATTATCAGCCTGTACCAGTTACAACTATTATACTGCCGGCCTTAACAAAACCAACATGAGCGGTTACCGCACTTTTGCATGGATACCTGCAGGTACCGCAAAGGTTAATAACATTGTAAGCCTTAACAGTACGGCAGATGCCAATATTAAGGATGCAACAACCCTGGCATTGCAAAGCAAAGGTTTAAGCTTGCAGCAAAAACAGCCCGATCTGCTGGTTAGCTATACCACTACAGTTGGCAGAGGATCAAGAACAACTTATTATACCAATTATGGCTTTTACGGTCCGTATGCCGGTTGGGGATTAGGCTGGGGTGGCTATTATGGCTGGCGTGGTGGTTATGGTGGTTTCTACGGTGGCTGGGGATATGGATACCGTCCGTATTACTATGCTTTCGGAGCTCCGTTTGCCTACTCAGGCGGTATAACTTATGCCGACCAGGAACATTATAAAGAAGGTACTTTAATTATAGATCTGATAGATAGAAGAACAAGAAAAGTAGTATGGCGTGGCTATGGCGTTGGTGAAGTTCATAGCGACCCTAAAAAGAATGTTGACGACCTCCCTAAGGTTGTTGATGGTATACTCAAACAATTACAAACTGTTCCACCAAGCAACGGTAATTACATGTATCATACCATGAGCTCTTAACTATTGATAAGCAACTCAACAGCAATTGGTAGCCCGGCCTGACGCCGGGCTATTTTTTTGTCCGGATTTTTCTACTATATTCCAAATTGTCATTTCGACCGGAGGGAGAAATCTTCTTCACCTTGCCTATTCACTTTGCAAATTGCAGAAGATTTCTCCCTCCGGTCGAAATGACAATAGGGTTAGAGTAATTGTTATCTCTCAAAATACTTCATCGCTTCACCCGCCGCTACTTGCCCCGATATCAACGCAGGCGGCACACCTGGCCCGGGTACGGTCAACTGCCCGGTGTATAGCAGGTTTTTAATATGTTTTGCCCGCATAGCTGGCTTAAAGAAAGCCGTTTGTCCTAATGTATTCGCCAGTCCGTAAGCATTGCCTTTAAAGGAATGATAATCGGCTTTAAAATCATTCATGGCGTAACTGCGCTTTACTATGATGTTGTGCTTTATGCTTTCGCCGGTAATTTTTTCAAAGCGATTTATGATCACATCAAAGTATTGTTCACGCAGGGTTTCGCTGTCTTCCAGTCCGGGTGCTAAGGGGATCAGGAAGAACAGGTTTTCACAACCGGCAGGTGCTACCATATCATCAGTTTTTGAAGGACAGCAAACATAGAATAATGGCTTCTCCGGCCATTTGGGTGTAGTGTATATCTCTTTGGCATGTTGCTCAAAGTCCTCATCAAAAAATAAATTGTGATGCTTAATATCACCCAGTTTTTTATTTATACCGATGTAAAACAACAGTGCCGATGGCGACATAGTTCTACTATCCCAATATTTACGATCATAATTGCGGTTGGGCTCAGTTATCAATCGTTGATCTACATGCTCATAATCAGCACCTGCTATTACAAAATCAGCATTAAAAATGCCTTTGTTGGTTTGTATCTGGTTAACCAGTTTATCGGCTACATCAATCTTTGTAACCTCAGTATTTAGTTTTATCTCAACACCCAATTCTACGGCAACGTTAACCATTGCTTTTACAATTTCGTTCATGCCGCCCATGGGGTACCAGGTCCCTAAAACCAGGTCGGCGTAGTTCATCATGCTATACATGGCGGGGGTGTCCTGTGGTTTTGTGCCGAGGAACAGCACCGGAAATTCCAATAATTTTATCAGCCTCGGATCCTTAAAATATTTGCGCACATGTTTGCTCATGCTGGTCAGCAATTGCATGCTAAAACTTTTACGGATCAGGTTCCAATCAATAAACTCCCCAAGGGTATGCGACGGGCGAAAAACATATTCACCCATGCCCACTTCATATTTGTATCGAGCCTGGGCTAAAAACTCCTTTAACTTATTACCACTGCCGGGTTCTATGCTTTCAAAAAGTGTTTCCAGTTCGGTCATACTTGCGGGTATGTCCATGGTTTCATCTTTATCAAAATAAACACGGTAAGCGGGATCGAGTCTTTTTAGCTCATAGAAATCCTGCGGTTTTTTACCGAACAAGGCGAAGAAATTTTCGAAAACATCGGGCATCCAATACCAGCTTGGCCCCATGTCAAACTTAAACCCGTCCTGCTCCCAAACCCTTGCACGACCACCTGGTTGGTCGTTTTTTTCCAGTACGGTAACCTTAAAACCCGCTTTTGCCAACACACATGCAGCCGATAATCCGGCGAAGCCTGCGCCGATCACTATAACATGTTTACTCTTATTCATTTGTTGTTTTCAGCGCCTAAGGTAGTAAATAGTTTTGCGGCGGTTTACAAACAAATGCCCGCGTAATTTTGTAATATTGTATATAATGTGCACACGAGAAAATGAACCTGTATAATGAAACCTGCTTTGAATGCAGTAAGTTGGTAACCGCCAGATACAGCACTTCATTCAGCACAGGAATAAAAGCTTTCGATAAAAAATTCAGAAACCCGGTATATGGTATTTACGGTTTTGTGCGGCTTGCTGATGAAATAGTGGATACTTTTCATTATTACGATAAGCAGCAACTGATCAGGAATTTCAGGCTGGAAACCTTTAACGCCATTGAACAAAGGATCAGCTTAAACCCTATCTTAAATTCCTTTCAGATAGTAGTAAATGATTACGAAATAGCTCCGGAACTGATAGACGCTTTCCTGCTATCAATGGAAATGGACCTGGATAAAAAGACCTATAACACCGAAGCTTACAAAACTTACATTTTTGGTTCGGCTGAGGTGGTTGGCTTGATGTGCCTTAAGGTTTTTTGTGGTGATGATGAGCAATTATACCGTAAGCTATTGCCTAACGCCTGCAGTCTGGGCTCAGCATTTCAGAAAGTTAATTTTTTGCGGGATGTAAAAGCCGACCTTGAAGAACGGGGCCGTACATATTTCCCGGGTATCGATTTTAAAAATTTTACCGAGGCTGACAAGCACCGTATTGAGGCGGACATAAAAAAAGATTTTGATGATGGTTTTGAGGGCATAAAACGATTGCCGCATGGCTGTAGGCTGGGTGTTTATATTGCTTATTCCTATTATTTGCAGCTATTTAAAAAAATAACCAGCATATCTGCCATTGCCCTAATGCAAAAGCGGGTCCGCATTTCTGATACCCGCAAAATGTCTATCTACTGTACGGCGCTTATCAAACAAAAGCTAAACACTATTTGATAATTTTGTGCTTGCAGCATCCCAATACTGTAATATTACCAAGAAATGCCTATATTAAGCTGTTAACCGTTTTTAATGAAGTTTACCTATTTACTGATCAATTTTCTCACCCTGCTTTTCCCCCTTGCTTTATCTTTTGACAAGCGGGTGCAGTTTCACAAAAGCTGGAAATTTATTTGGCCGGGCATGGCAATAACGGGCCTCGTTTTCTTGTTCTGGGATGTGCTTTTTACATTGAAGGGTGTATGGAGTTTCAACAGCAATTATGTAACAGGATTTACCATTTTACATCTGCCTGTTGAGGAGATCTTCTTTTTTTTAACTGTACCGTTTGCCTGTATATTTATTTATGCCTGCTTAAATTATTATGTAAAACGGGAGATGGAAATGCGCCTTACCCGCGTCATCTCAAACCTCATTATCATATTCTCTATACTGGTACTTATATTTTACCATCACCGCCTATATACCCGGGTTGCTTTTACGTTGGTTGCTTTTCTGGTGATATTGTTCCAGTTTATTTATAAGGTGCGCTGGCTTAGCCGTTTTTATGTAACGTATGCGGTGGCGCTTATACCGTTTTACATTATTAATGGAATACTTACCGGTTTGCCTGTGGTTATATACAATAACACTGAAATGTTAGACAGGCGTATAGGCACAATACCTGTTGAGGATCATTTTTATATGATGGCGCTATTGCTCATGAACATTGGTTTTTTTGAGTACTTTAGAAAGAGGGTTATAAAAGTACATTATGACAAATTTGCCGGAGTACACTAAATCGCAACTGGCCTTGCGTAACGGGCAGGATAAGCCCGAAATATGGGTGGCTTATAAAGGTACTATATATGATGTTACCGAAAGTCGCCTTTGGCGCAATGGCAAGCACTATGAGCACTGGGCAGGGCAGGACCTTACCGATGAGCTCATAGATGCACCGCATACACATGAAGTTTTTGAAAGATTTAAAGCCGTAGCGAAGCTAAAATAATCCTATTTATTAACCATACTCATCGCGGCCTCAGTATATCGTGGGCCGGTGTTTGGATATTTCTTTACCACCGTTTCGATTGCTTTAAAATCAGTATCACCCAAATTAATATCTACCGAGGCAGCATTTTCTTTTAAATATTTTGTCTTTTTAGTGCCGGGGATGGGAATGATGTCATCACCCTGAGCTAAAACCCATGCCAGCGCCAATTGTGCTGGCGTACAGCCTTTATCGTGAGCTATGCCTGCAAAATCTGCAGCTAGTTTGGTATTGTTTTCATAGTATTCGCCATTAAAGCGCGGTATACTGTGCCTGAAATCATCGGCTTTAAACTCATTAGTATCCGTTGGCAAAGTAGCGCTGAATAATCCACGTGAAAGCGGGCTGAATGGCACAAAACCAATACCCAGTTTGCGGGAAGCCGGGATGATCTGCGATTCGGCATCACGGGTTAACAGGGAGTATTCGCTTTGCAGCGCAGCTATAGGATGAACTTTGCAGGCACGCTCCAGAGTTTCGGCAGATGCTTCGGAAAGGCCAAGATAGCGCACTTTGCCTTCTTTAACCAGTTCAGCCATGCCACCAATCATTTCTTCAAGTGGTATAGTTGGGTCGATACGATGGGCGTAATACAGATCGATCACATCAACCTTAAGTCGTTTTAAACTGGCCTCAACAGCCTTTTTTGCATAAGCGGGGGAAGCGTCAAAACTACGTTCACCATCTTTTTGGGCAAGGAAACCAAATTTAGTGGCTATGAAAACCTTATCGCGGTTTGGCGCCAGTATCTTTGATATCAGTTCCTCATTGGTATGCGGACCGTAAATATCGGCAGTATCCCAAAAGTTTATGCCGAGGTCAAGTGCCAGCTCCAGTACTTTGATTGATTCTGCATCATCGCGGTCGCCATAAGCATGGGTCATGCCCATACAGCCTAAGCCAATGGCCGATAATTTTTCGCCGGTGTTACCAAGTTCCCTGTATTTCATAATTGTTTGCTGCTATATAATCAGGAAACGGTTATACCTGCTGCTTGTTTTATAGCGATTGTAAGAATTACGCTATAATGGCAAACTGCGATAAAGTAACAAATTCATTTACTCTTGCAGCTATTTCTTCCTGTGTGAGGTTCCTGATCTTTTCGGTGCCAAATTTCTCAACACAGAATGATGCCAGCGCCGAGCCGAATATGATAGCGTTCTTCATGTTATTGAAATTGATAGTGCCCACTTTTGCCAGGTAACCGATAAAACCACCTGCAAAGGTATCGCCTGCGCCGGTTGGGTCAAATACATCAGCCAATGGCAATGCCGGCGCCGAGAATACCAGGTCATCGCTGAACAGTAACGCGCCATGCTCACCTTTTTTAATGATGAGGTATTTTGGTCCCATCTGTAATATTTTACGGGCGGCCTTTACCAATGAGAATTCGCTTGAAAGCTGGCGCGCCTCAGCATCGTTAATGGTTAATACATCAATAAGCTTTATGGTTTCCAGCAAGTCGTCCATGGCAATGTCCATCCAAAAGTTCATGGTGTCCATTACAATAAGCTTGGGGCGGTTTTTAAGGCGTTTAATAACGGTTTGCTGCACTTGCGGGGTAAGGTTACCCAGCATCAGGTACTCGCAATCCTGGTAACTCTCAGGAATAATGGGGTCGAAATCAGCTAATACGTTCAGTTCGGTTATCAGCGTATCACGGCTGTTCATATCGTTATGGTACTTGCCCGACCAAAAGAAAGATTTTTCGCCTTCTTTTACCTGCAAGCCTTCGGTGCTGATGTTGTGATTATGGAAATCTTCTATCTCGCTTTGCGGAAAATCATCGCCCACAACGGCTACAATTTTAACCTCATCATAAAAATATGATGCGGCTAAGCTGGCGTAAGTGGCAGCCCCCCCAACAATTTTATCCGTTTTACCAAAGGGTGTTTCAATAGCATCAAATGCTACGGTACCAATAACAACTAAACTCATACTGAATGTTAATTTTTTTTCCGGGGGCAAATATTGTGAAATTACCGTAGAAATTAGCCGATGGCCCTATTTATATTGACTAAATGTTAGTTTAAAATGCAAACAGATAAAATTAAATGCCTGAATATTAATTGATATTAATATTTTGTAAAATTTTTTTTGTGAAATATTGTGAAGTTTCAACAGAAATCCTACTTTTGCACACTCCAAACCGGAAAATGATTCCTGAGTAGCTCAGCTGGTTAGAGCATCTGACTGTTAATCAGAGGGTCCCTGGTTCGAGTCCAGGCTCAGGAGCAATAAGCCTAGCACGTCCGCTAGGCTTTTTTTGTTTAAAAATGGCCTTTTCTGCTGTAAAAACGCAGTTTTTGCAACAGCTCCCTTCCAGGAGGTCAGTATTTCCATATTTCAGTTTCGCAGGATTTTTTGTTGAACTTCACGAGAAAACGTTACAAATACGTTACAGTTTCTCGCGGCTATTAAAAATGGATATGGCTACTCTAAGCGCTAAGGTGTTCAAACACCACAAAAAAACAGATGGTACTTTTAATGTTAAGGTGTGAATATTGAGTTGTTCCTCAATTATTGTGTGCGTTTTTACGAGCGGCAGTTCATTACCCGGGCTGACGTCAATCGCAGCAATATTGAAAAGTTTGAAAACCTTCTAAAAGATTATTTTCATTCGGACAAACCGCAAACCATAGGATTACCCACAGTTAGTTATTGTGCCGAACAATTGCATTTATCGTCTAATTATTTCGGTGATATGGTTAAAAAGGAAACTGGTAAAACAGCAATGGAATATATTCATCTTAAGGTGATGGATATAGCCAAAGAACGTGTTCTGGATACCAGCCGATCCATCAGCGAAATAGCTTATGATCTTGGCTTTAAGTACCCGCACCATTTTACACGGGTGTTTAAAAAGAGTACGGGTTATACGCCGAATAAATATAGAACACTTAACTAATCTTGGCCTTTAAAAGGCTAAGCGAGATTATTTCGGGAGGCTTGACCACCACATTCCGGCGCAAGTATACACATGCTGAACCTCATTAATAAGCCATCCCATGAGTAGTCTCTCATTAGGTGTAAATGATTGACGAGGGTTGCCTGTTATGTGGAAGTTGCGAAATGATTTTTTTACATTCGACTAAATCCTTTCAAATGAAATTATATATTATAACCCTGAAAAGTTACGTATACATGCTTTTAACATATGGCTATATCAAGCTACGAACATAAAATGGAGGCAGTTTGCTTTAATATTAGGAATATTAGGGTACGAATGAATTATAGTCAAACGTATCTCGCCGCTCAACTGGCTATCTCGCAAAATGCTTATAGTAAAATTGAACTGGGCTACACCAAAATAACTCTTGAGAGGCTATTTGAAATAGCTGAACTTATTAAACATCGAAGTATACGAGTTGCTCCAAGAAAAAAAATCTATAAAATAAACTTTATTCTTGTCCCGAGTGGTATATAGTTACCAGGGATTTTGATACTCTAGTAAAGTCATTCGGCTTTGATCTGGCTTTTTAGTTTGCGTATGACTTTCGTTAAGTTAGAAGTAAAACAATATATGATCGTTAATAAAATTGCTTAGTCAAATGATTAAACAGGTGTCAATATTCAAGGCAAATAGGGGACAGTAAGAACCTATTCTATGTTTATAACAGAACATAAAGCAATCAGTAGGACAGCCACCTAACCCTGTTGGAAAAAAAACGTTACTATTTTAATACATGGCTCCGGTTCTAACAATTGCATCTTCAGCCTTGGTATGATTGTTTTTTCGGCAAATTGAACATTTCGTGCTCTATTTATTAACTTTTGTACCCCTTCGTCTATTTTTCTCTTATATAATTTTACCCACGATCAATAAGCCTGATACTGCTTTAAAAATATTGTAGTAAAGTTCTGCCTTTGTTGGGATGGCCATAGTTACGTGCTTTATAAACAGCGCTTGTTTTATCCTTTCGCTTTGCGAACAATGAAATTTAACCTATTAATCAAACAAACTAGTTTAAACTATTTTTCATGTTGAATACAAAATCAATGTTAAAGTGTGCGCTGTCCAAAATGACAACCACCTTATTATTACTCTTTATAATAAGTATAGCTTCTGCAAAGGCCTCTATTATATCTTATAAGAAAGAGGCAAACGGCCTGGTGTTAAAATTAGATAAAGGCCTGATGAAGGTTACGATTTGTAAAGAAGATATCATTGAAGTAAAATACACTATTTTTGATAGCTTTATTACAAAGCCCTCACTTATAATAAATGCAAAATGGGATTTTCCGCTCTTCAAAGTATCGGAAGATAAGAACCAGGTTATTGTTATCACATCACGGCTTAGACTATTAATAAGCAAAACCACCAACGACATAACCTATGAAGACATCAAAGGCAATGAAATTACCTCTGAAGACGATAAAAACATTGCCGCTGCCACAATTGCTGGGATAAATACCTATAATATAAGCACCCAATTCAATTCGTCTAAGGATGAAGCGCTTTTTGGCCTTGGATGCCACCCTTTAGATACCGGTTCCATCAACTATAAAGGCCGGAACCAAGATTTGGCCATAAAATATCTCACAGGGGCCGTTCCGGTGTTGTTATCCACAAAAGGCTACGGGTTAATGTGGGATAATTATTCGGCATCAAATTTTTATGGTGCCGAAGCAGGAAATACCAAATTCAAATATGTATCGGAAAGCGGTAGGCAGGTTGATTATTACTTTTTTTACGGTCCAGGCTTTGATCAGATCATCAGACTATACCGCACCGCTACCGGCAAAGCTCCTATGTTTGCTAAATGGGCATTCGGCTTGTTTCAATCGCAGGACAGGTATATGAGCCAGGATGAAGTGCTTTCAGTAAAGGATAATTACCGTAATAATCATATCCCTGTCGATGTTATTGTGCAGGATTGGTATTACTGGGATCCATTTCCTATTGGGGTTCATGTGATGAATCCTGCCCGCTACCCGGATCCTAAAAAAATGGTTGACGAACTGCATAAGGCCAATATCCATGGGATGATCTCTATTTGGCCGGTGTTTGGCAAAGGCACTAAAAATTTTGACGCTTTGCAACAAAGGGGAGGCGTTACAGATATTACCTGGGACAATGTAGTAACCCATACTTTTGATAGTTATTACGATGCGTATAATCCTAAAGCCCGTGAGTTATATTGGGACCAGGCCCGGGATAGCCTGGTAAAACGATACGGTTGGGATGCATGGTGGGTAGATCAATGTGAACCAGATAACGGCACTTTGCTTGACGCGCGCCGTAAAAGTAATTTCTGGATAGGGAAAGGGATTGATTATTTTAACACCTATTCGCTGGAACATTCAAAAGGTATTTACCAGGGTTGGCGCAGGGATATTCCAAGCAAACGGGCCTTCTTTCTGATCAGACAGTCGTTCGCTGGCGAACAGCGTAATGCGGCCACGCTATGGTCATCGGATATTAGCTGTACGTTTGCTGCATTTAAAAGCCAGGTACCACAAGGGATTAATGCCTGTGCATCAGGTATTCCTTACTGGACATCTGATATTGGCGGCTACCATTACAACTGGACAGCCCCCGATTGGTCGAAACCGGAAAATCGTGAGTTGTTTACACGCTGGTTCCAGTTTGGTGCATTTTGCCCTATATTCCGTATTCACGGCAAAGGAGAGCGGGCTTTATTTTCTAAAAACTGGGACGATAAAACCAAAGCCACGCTTTTAAAATATGATAAGCTGCGTTATCGTCTTTTGCCTTATATCTATTCATTGGCAGGCAAAACCACCATCGATGACTACACGATGATGCGTGCCCTCACCTTTGATTTTAGGAACGATACCAATGTTTACAATATAGCCGACCAGTATATGTTTGGCCCTGCATTCTTAGTTAACCCCGTAACTGAGCAGTTATATACTGCTCCAAATGCTACTCCTGGAGAAAAAACAAGGAAAGTGTACCTGCCAAAATCAACTATCTGGTATGACTTCTGGACTGGACAACTACTCGCCGGTGGGCAAACTATTGATGCCCCTGCGCCAATGAACAGTATACCTTTGTATGTACGGGCGGGTTCAATTATTCCAATGGGTCCCGAAGTGGAATACGCCACCCAAAAAAAGAACAAAGTTATTGAACTGCGCATTTACCCTGGTGCTGACGGCAGGTTTACCTTTTATGAAGATGAAAATGATAATTACAATTATGAGAAGGGGCAGTACGCAACGTTTACTTTAACCTGGAATAACAAACAAAAAAGACTAAGCATATCAGATACCAAAGGGAATTTCCCGGATATGCTAAAGCAGCGTACGTTCAATATTGTTGTGGTTAACGGCAAACATGGTTCGGGCCCTTTAGCGACTACCGATTTTGACGAAACGGTTAAATATGAAGGCAAGGCTATAGTTACGGAATTATAATAAAATTGGCAAAAAGAGTTTATCATAATTAAATATTGGGTTAATATAAAATTGATTAATGCCTTAAAATTATTTGATAACTACAGGTTAATGCGTTCCGGAGAGATACGGAGCGCTTTTTTTATTCAATAGCTGGGGCTTTGATTATCAAAGTAGTCAATAATATTTTAGCCGAATAAGAAATACTTGTTTATATAACATTTATATTATCTTAGTATACCTATTTCTTATAGGTCCAGCGTCGATTTTGAACGTTCTCAATTATGTCCTAATGCGTATAAGATTCTATATTCTTCTTACTATAATATTTTTTGCGTGCATTAACACTTTTGCGCAAAGCAGCCAATACCAGTTTTCGCAACTCGATATAAGTAACGGGCTATCACATAATCAGGTTAACTGCATATATAAAGATTCTGAGGGCTTTATGTGGTTTGGTACGGCATCGGGCCTTAACCGTTACGATGGTTATACCTTTAAGGTATTTAAGCATGATGCCGATAACAAAAATTCTCTCCTTGACGATTTTATAGTCAATATTTTTGAGGGTCCCGACAAAAAACTGTATATATCAACGCGTACCGGGTATTGTTTTTATGACCCCGAAACAGAACAGTTTAATAGCGACATGTCGCTATTGCTTAAGCCTTTAAAGCTTCCGGTTTATCCCCTTCCCTCAAGAATTGTACGGAACGACCACGGGGATTTTTGGTTTTTGTATCCTGATTCGGGCCTGTACAGGTATAATGCCTTAAGCAGGCAGACGATACGCTACTATCATCATAATAAAGCCAAACTGTCTTTGTACTCAAATTCGGTGGCAGATATTACCGAAGATGCAAAAGGCAATATATGGCTGGTTTATGAAGGAGGCATGGTCGAGATGCTTGATACCAAGCACAATAGAATTTCCTACAGTACCGATATTTTTAATAAAGTAATCAATAATAAGACCGGGTATTACTCTATAACAGTCGACAGTGATAATGATTTGTGGCTTTATACACCGACTGTAAATACGGGTGTATATTATTATAGTCCTTCAACTGGAGTATTCCGGCGTTTGGATAAGGAATCAGCGGGGACGAAGTTAAAGTCAGCTATGATTAGTAATATCATTCAGGCCGATGATGGATTGATTTGGATAGCTACTGATCAGGGCGGCATAAATATACTGGATAAAAAGAACTTCAAAGTCACTTATTTACTAAATCGGGAAGAGGATGCAAAATCGCTAAGGCAAAACACTGTGATGCTTTATAAGGATAATACCGGCATTATGTGGGCCGGTACTTTTAAAGAAGGGATAAGTTATTATCACAAAAATATTATCAGATTTGCCTTATACAGGCATTTTGCCTCAGACCCCGGCAGCCTGAGTTTTGACGACGTTGATAAATTTGTTGAAGATAGGCAGGGTAATTTATGGATTGGTACGAATGGAGGCGGTTTAATTTATTTTAACCGTAAAACAGGAAAGTTTACGCAGTATAGGTACGATCCGGAAAACCCGAATAGTTTAAGCAATGATATTATTGTTAGCCTATGTATTGATCATGATCAAAAATTATGGATAGGTACGTATTTCGGTGGGTTGAATTGTTTTGACGGAAAAACTTTCACTCATTATAAACATGATGATAAAGTAGCCACCAGCATTGCCGATGACAGGATATGGAGCATTTTTGAAGATTCTTCACAACGGTTATGGATAGGGACATTTGCAGGCGGCCTTGAAATTTTCGACCGCTCAAAAAAAGTATTCTATCACCCTTTTAAACGGGCTGATATCAGATGTTCGTTCATATCTTCAATTATTGAGGATAAAAGCGGGAATATTTGGGTAGGGGGTTATTTGGGTATTGATGTTATTATAAAGAAGAGCAACCGGGTGATTCATTATACCCGAAACCCAAACGACACAAACAGTTTGATAGACGATAATATAAATAGTATTAAGCAAGATAGCCGTGACCTTTTCTGGATAGCAACCCGCGAAGGTTTGAGCATCCTGAACCAAAAAACAAACAGCTTCACCTCACTGACAAAAAAGAATGGGCTCCCGGATAATTCAATATTGGATATACTGGAGGACGATAAAGGAACAATGTGGTTAAGTACTTCAAACGGATTGAGCCGCATAACGTTGACGCCTGGTAAAGGTGCCTACACTTTTCAGTTCGAAAACTTTGATGAAACTGATGGCCTTCAGGGCCGGGAGTTTAATTTATACGCGGCATTAAAAACAAGCAAGGGCGAAATGCTATTCGGCGGTGGGCACGGTTTCAATATTTTCGACCCGCGAGGTATACGCCCTAATATCAATAAGCCTAAATTAATTTTTACCAACTTCCAGCTTTTTAACAAAAGCATAGCCGCCAACGAGCTCTTTAACGGACATGTGGTGCTCACAAAAGTTATTTCGGCAACACATGAGATTTCCCTTAGACACAGCGAAAATGTTTTTACTATTGAGTTTGCCGCAGTTAACTTTTTCAATCCGAATAAAATAAAGTACCAGTATATGATGGCGGGTTTTGATAAGGGTTGGCTTAGTGCTGATAATGCTATCCGAAAGGCGACTTATACAAATCTTGACGCAGGCGATTATGTATTCAAGGTTCGCGCGTTCAATTCAGAGGGCTTATGGAACCCGGATTATATTACTTTAAAAATAAAAGTACTTCCGCCATTCTGGAAATCCACGCCTGCGTATATTATTTATTTGGCACTATTTATCGGAACGCTTCTTTTTATTCGCCGGCGCGGTATACAGAAGATAAGAAGGGAGTTTGCAGTCGAAAAGGAAAAGCAGGAAGCAAAGTTATTGATTGAACAGGAACGACAGGAAGTAAAGCGCATGCATGAACTTGACCAGTTGAAAATCAAATTTTTGACGAATGTAAGCCACGAGTTCAGAACACCGTTGTCATTGATCATGGCCCCGGTTGATAGAATGTTTAGTCATGCTGATTCAGAGCAAAAACAGCAATTAAACATGATAAAGAGAAATGCCAAAAGATTATTAAATCTGGTTAACCAATTGCTTGATTTTCGGAAAATGGAAGTTCAGGAATTGAAACTACATAGCAAACCTGGGGATATAATCAGGTTTATTAAAGAGATTTCTTTATCGTTTACGGATATTGCTACTGAAAAAGGCATTGGTTTTGCCTTTGACAGCGAAGCGGAAACGCTGATAACTAGTTTCGACCATGACAAAATAGAAAGAATATTATTTAACCTGCTTTCCAACGCATTTAAATTTACCCCAATGGGTGGTCATATAAGTGTATTGTTGAATTTATTGCATGAAAAATCGTCTGATGAATTGCGCTTGCTTGAAATTAAGGTAATCGATACAGGTATTGGCATCCCGCACGAAAAACATAATAAAATATTTGAAAGATTTTTTCAGCATGATATTCCTGAATCATTAATTAACCAGGGTAGTGGTATCGGCCTATCTATTACCCGCGAATTTGTAAGAATGCACGGGGGCGAGATTACAGTTGAAAGTGAGCCTAATCATGGTGCTTGTTTTATTATCCGGCTGCCAATGCCTGTTGAGGATAACCTGATAGTTGCTTTTAATGACGGTGAAAATGAACCCGAAGAACTAGACGCACTGCAGATTGCAGAAGATAACGAAAGGCTTAAACATCAATATGCCAATAAAAAACCTGTGGTATTGCTGGTTGAAGACAATGACGATTTTCGGTTTTACTTAAAGGATAACCTGAAAGATGTGTTTTTTATTGTTGAGGCTTCAAATGGTAAGGAGGGCTGGCAGAAAGCTTTATCGCAGCATCCGGATATTATGGTTAGTGACATCAGCATGCCCGAAATGGATGGTATTTCCCTTTGTAAAAAAATAAAAGAAGATAAGCGCACCTCGCACATCCCCATTATTCTATTAACTGCTTTGACAGGCGAGGAAGAAGAAGTGAAAGGACTGGCAATTGGCGCCAACGATTACATGACGAAACCTTTCAACTTCGAAATACTGCTTTCAAAAATTAAAAATTTGTTAACACTACAGGATTCCTTTAAACGCACCTACAAAAAACAAATGAATGTGCAGGTGCAGGAAGTCGATATACAATCTGAGGATGAGAAACTTTTAAGGAAGGTAGTTGAATATATTGAGCAGAATATTTCAAACGACAATCTTTCCGTTGAAGAATTAAGCCGCCATGTGAATATGAGCCGGGGATCACTCTATACAAAAGTTTTGATGCTTACGGGTAAATCACCTGTTGAATTTATCCGTTCAATAAGGCTGAAAAAAGCAGTGTATTTGCTGGAAAACAGCCAGATGACTATAAGCCAGATATCCTACGAAGTCGGCTTTAATACGCCTAAGTATTTTGCAAAATTATTTAAGTGTGAGTATAATATTCTTCCGTCTGCGTACGTCAGTTCATTGAGCCAAAAAGATTTGACAAAAGTTGAAAGCAAAAATTAGCAAATTAAATTTTATTCTGATTTATGCTTTGCTTCTTCCCCAATGCGGCTATCAGATAGCCTTTAGATAATTTTATTATTTCAATTCCAATTTCCTCAAAACAGATATAAAATTACGATAGTTATATATCTGTAATTTATTTAACTATCTCATTTATAGTAAATTGTATTCGTTTGAACATTTGGTCCATATTCATGTACAAGTCTGTCCCCCCTGTCTTTGAAACAATTATAGTTTTGCTTCAGAATATGTTGTCAATGCAGCAATTTTAAAATTGCTGAGTACTTTTTGAACCAATTATTACTAACACTTTAAACCGGTGTAATTCATTTTTCTTGTATGATAAAAATCGTTACTAATCAACCGTAATAAGTTTTCTATATCCAGTTTCCGCAATCGATTGCGGAAACTGGATATTCTATAAATGCGATGCGTTTACACATACCTCAATATTCACCATAATAATTAATTAAACTACAATTATGAACAAAAAATAAAACCAATCAACACCTAAAAAATTATGAACCAATTATTTACCGTTTTTAAAATTTCTGTATAAGATGGAAAAAAATTTACCAAAAAAATTAAGTTATGGCTTATTACTGTTTGCAGTTATCATGTTACTCGGCTTTTCGGGCTATGCACAAAGCAAATACGTGACGGGCAAAGTTATTGGCTCTGATGATAACAGGCCGATGATGGGCGTGAACATCAAAGTTAAAGGCTCGGCAAGTGTCGCATCTAGCGATATAAACGGCAATTTTTCTATTGAGGCCAAAACCGGCGATGTGCTGGTGGTCTCGTACGTGGGCTATCAAAGCAAGGAAGTTAGCGTTGGCAGCACCCGCGTAGTTAACACGGCTTTAACCCCGACCAACTCCAACCTTAACGAGGTGGTTGTTATTGGCTACGGTAAGATACAGCGTAAGGATCTTACTGGCTCTATAGCCTCTGTCTCAGCAAAGGACATTGTTGAGACCCAGCCCACTACTTTTGATCAGGCCCTGCAAGGCAAGGTTGCAGGTGTTATAGTGCAGCAGGTATCGGGGCAGCCGGGCGGCGATGTGAATATTCAGATACGCGGTATAGGTAGTTTTAACGAAAGTCCGCCCTTGTACGTGATAGATGGTGTTCAGATACCACCTAATGCCCAATCACCCATTCCGGGCGAGGGTTCAAATCCATTGTCGAGTATCGATCCCTCGCAAATAGCAACGATCGATGTATTAAAAGATGCTTCGGCTACGGCTATTTACGGTTCACAGGCATCCAACGGGGTGATTATCATCACCACAAAAAGAGGTGTATCGGGCGCGCCAACCATCAGTTACGATGGTTATAAGGGCTGGCAGGCATTACCCAAGTATTACGATGTAATGAACTTGCCAGAGTACGCTACTTTCATGAACGAAAAAGGGGCAATTATCGGTTACGACCTGCGTCCGCAATTTGCTAACCCGCAATACCTGGGCCAGGGTACTAATTGGCAAAAAGCATTATTCCGCACGGCCCCTATGCAAAACCATAATGTGGCCATCACCGGCGGCGATGATCGTACCAGGTATTATTTATCGGCTACTTATTTTTCGCAGGAAGGTATTGCTTTAGGTTCTGATTTTAGCAGAACATCTATCAAAGCAAATATTGATAACAAAACAACCAACTGGCTTAAAGTGGGTATTAGTTTGGATCTGGCCCACGTGTCAGAAGACGTAACCACCAGCAATACCGGCGTAATTTTACAGGCATTGAACCAAACACCCGATGTGGAGGTTAAAAATCCTGATGGCACATGGGGAGGTAATGACCCGAATATTTACGGAGCCTATGGCGCAAACCCGTTCGCGCTGGCAACTATTGTAACCGATCATAAAAGCAGGTACCAGGGCATTGGTAACGCTTACGCCGAAATTCAGTTTACCAGAGATCTGAGCTTGCGTAACGAGGTATCGGGCAATTTTGATTTTGCTACTGAAGACTATTTCGACCCTACCTATGTAATGGGCTCATACACACATACCAGTAATTCGGGAACCACTACCAGCGGGCAAAATATTTATAATTCAATAACCAACTACCTCAATTACTCGCACACTTTTGCCCAAAAGTATTTTGTAAGCGCAACTTTAGGGCACGAGGCATCGGTGATCAACTATTCATCAGTTTCGGCCACGCGTACCAATTTTGCCAGCAATGATGTAACTACTATAAGCAGCGGTGACCCAACCACGGCTACCAACACCGGTGTGAAAACGGATGGCGCGCTGGAGGCTTATTTTGCCCGCGCAAATTTCACCTATAATGATAAATATTTGCTAACCGGTACCGTACGCCGCGATGGTTCTTCTAAAATCGGGCCGCTCGAGAGAATAAATTACTCTTATTCTGGTGCTTTTGCATGGAAGGTAATAAATGAGGATTTTATGAAAGGCGTAAAAGGTGTTAACGACCTGAAACTTAGGTTGGGTTATGGCTTGGTTAATAACCAAAACATTAATGAGTATGCCTATGGTTCAACTTTAACCACGGTAGCTACGGGGCTATCGGGTAATTCACAGTTAACATCAACTTTGGGTAACCCTACTGTAAAGTGGGAAACCTCAACATCGTATAACCTGGGCCTGGATGTGAGTGTATTGAACAGCAGGATACAACTTACGGCCGATGCTTATTATAAAAAAACAAACGACCTGTTACTGTCTCTTAACTTGCCATATTATTCAGGTACATATGCTAACGGCGGCTATTCGCCCGGTGCAATTCTGGCGCCTTTTGTGAACATTGGTGCGGTGAGCAATAAGGGTTTTGAGTTCGCCTTATCAACCTACAATATCAAATCGAAAGATTTTAACTGGAAAACCACCATCAACTTCTCGCGCAACGTTAACAAAGTGCTTGCTTTAAACCCTGGTACACCAGCCATTTACGGCACGTATACCAAAACAGTTGTAGGCGGTTCTATCGGCGAGTTTTATGGTTATCAAACATTAGGACTTTATAAAGATGCCGCCGACTTTAAAAAATATCCGGCTGTATGGCAAAACGGCAGCGGGCCTATTCCTATTACGCCGGGATCTGGCGGTGTTTGGGTTGGTGATGTTATTTATAAGGATAACAATAAGGATGGCAAGATCGATGCCAATGATCAAACCGACTTAGGTTCTCCCTTGCCTAAATTCCAATATGGCATTAACAATACCTTTAATTATAAGCAATTTGACCTAACCGTATTTATGACCGGAGATTATGGCAACAAAATATTTGATCAGCTATTAGTAAATGGCGATGATCCTAATCAAAATTTTGGCTATTTCCCGGCTGTGGTTAATTACGCGCACATCGGCCTGATTACCCCTACGGCTGCTGGTGGCTCCTCAACCGATATTAACAATGTGTATATCACTAACCCAGGTACCAATATTACCAGGATAAGCCAGAGCAGTGGCGATCAGAATACTATCTTTTCCGACAGGTATATTCAAAACGGATCGTTCCTGAAATGTAAGAGCATTGCTTTAGGCTATACTTTTAATAAGACGCTGATCTCCAAATTGCATATTGCCTCATTGCGGATATATACCAATGTTACCAACGTATTTACCATTACAAAATACAAGGGATATGATCCCGAAATCGGTTCATGGAATCCTTTGGCGGCTGGTATTGATAACGGTTATTACGCGCAGCCCCGTGTTATCTCAGTGGGCGCCCATATATCTCTTAATAATTAATAATTACAATTATGAAACTGATTAAAATAAATATTTTCCTGTTGCTTATTGCCATTGCGGTAGGCAGCTGTAAAAAGGATTTTCTGAACAGACCCCCACTGACCGGGATCACAACGGATAACTTTTATAAAAGCACCGCCGACCTGCGCCTGGCTACGGCTGCCATTTATGCGCAACCATGGTTTGGCTGGAATAATTTTCCAATACTCGGCATAGGTGATGTTATGAGCGGCAACATATTGCAGCCTTATAATTCAGACCTGGTGCAGTTCACCACCTTTTCTATAACCAGTAATAATTCCTATGTAACGCAATCGTGGCAATGTTTTTATGATATTGTAGCGCATTGCAACGTCAATATAAAGACAATCAATACCAAACTGCCCGATACGGTATCAGTGAAAGGTAAGAACGGTGCACTTGGTGAATTACGTTTTTTGCGTGCCACAGCTTATTTTTACCTGGTGCAGCTATGGGGTGCGGTACCTATTATTGAGGATAACGATAAACTGATAGCCAACCCTTTGGTGCCGCGTAATAAAACCACCGATGTTTATAAGTTTATTATAAATGACCTACGTTTCGCGGCTACAAACCTACCAACATCCGATCAGCCGGGGCGTGTTACAACATGGTCGGCACAGGGTTTGCTGGCAAAGGTGTATTTAACCCGGGCAGGTTTGGGCCAAAGCATGACCCGTAACCAATCCGACCTGGATAGTGCGGCATATTTTGCAGGTAATGTTTGTAATTCCAGCGGCTTAACATTGTTGCCAAGCTATTATAACCTGTTCAGAACTCAGTATAATGATAGTCCTGAATCGCTTTTTGCATTTCAGTGGGCGCCGGGCGTAGGTTATGGCAACGGTAACGCTCTTGAAGCACAGTTTGCACCAAGCGGCAGCCTGGTTACAGGTGGCGGTGGTTGGGGTGGTTCTATTGGACCAACAACTAGTTTGTATAAGCTGTATACCCCACAAGATTCCGTTCGCCGCAAAGCTACATTTATGTTAACCGGTGATCATTACCCTGAACTAAATGCCGCAGGTGGAGGCTATACAGCAACCGGCTGTAACATTAAAAAGCATATAGTTGGTACTGCTGCGGATAATAATTCACCAACAATGGATCTTTGGTCGTCTATTGAGCACAATACAGTATTAAGATTGGGCGATGTATATTTAATATATGCTGAAGCATTATTGGGTAATAACAGCTCAACATCAAACGCCCAGGCATTGCTGTATTTTAATGATATAAGAACCAGGGCGGGTCTTCCCAAGGTAACAAGTATTACCACTAGAACTTTGATGAATGAAAGAAGAGTTGAACTGGCATTTGAAGGACAGTATTGGTTTGACCTGGTTCGTCTTTCTTATTACAATCCACAAGCGGCAATTGATACGCTTAATCATCAAACCCAACTTCAACCCAACCAGACAATTGTTGATAGGTCACAGTTTACTTACAGCCCAGGAACAGGTGTAATAACGCCTTTTGCAAGCGGCCTTGTCATTACCCCGGCTACTGCTTCAGTATTTACGCTGCCTATACCGGCTAACGATCAAACAGCTGACCCTTTACTATTACAGGCACCTGTAGCTTATTATAAATAGAAAATACTGGATTAAAATTAATCTCAAAAATCATGAAAATGCTACTTAAATATGTTAATAGCTGTTTGCTGCTGATGTTGCTCGCGGCAGGCATCCTTACACAACAAAGTTGTAAAAAGGACTCATCATCGTCCACCGGTACGCCCGTTATTACCGGCATACGCAATTATGCTGCCCATCCGGGCGATTCTGTCTTGAAAAAAGTGGGTACCGGCCTATGGGTAGTTATTTCGGGCCGTAATTTAAAGAGCGCGCTGCAGATCAATTTTGATGGTGTTGCAGCCTCATTTAATGATGCCTGGTTCTCAGATACCAGCGCCATTGTGCTGATACCCGCGGTCATCGCATTCCCGTCGGTACCTGCAAAACAATTAAATACCGTACAATACATCACCACGCATGGGCAAACTACCTTTAGTTTCCCTATTGTTCCGCCTGCACCTAAGATCGCAAGTATTTCTGATGAAGATGCCCTGCCTGGCGACTCGGTCAAGATTTACGGGTTTAATTTCTTCCTTATCAAAAGTGTAACTTTTGCCGGGAAAGCAATTACCAGCTATACCTCGTCTAACGATGGTACGTCAATCGGGCTGGTAGTACCATCGGGTATCCCACAAACAGGCGGCCTGGTATCGGTTACCACAAATTCAGGTGCGGCTGCTACGGTTTATAATGTGGAGGATTTTGTCGATGGCGTCTTTCAAAACTGGGATAGTATAAACACGTATCCGTGGGGATCAAATACACAAAACAGTTCCACTGATTTTCCTGGCAATACAGGGTATTACAACGTACTAACTGCAACTAATCTTGCCGCGAACGACTTCGCCTGGTACGATGGTGGCCGTGGAGTAAATATGGGTGCCAGCCAGTGGGTGCCAATCGCTGATATCGATAGTAGTTTATCCAGTTTTGCAGTAAAGTTCGAAATATCGGTTCCTAAATCTACTCCATGGAGTGGCGGTTCTATTTATGTGTCAGCAAATGGTAGCTTTACTTATATCGCCCGGTACAGACCGTGGATAAACGCCGCGGGTACAATAACGCCGTTTACTACAACCGGCTGGATAACCGTTACCGTTCCGTTATCAAGCTTTTTAACCAATAATGGTACAGGAACCCCGGTAGCCTCTATTACAGATTTAGTTGGGTCAAGTGGTAACACTGGAATGAATGTCTGGTACATAAACGATGCTACAACCCCGGTTACAGCCTTTACGATGGCAATAGATAATATCCGGGTAGTGAAAATTAATTAATTGGTTAGTTGAATGAATGCCCGTAACTGTAAATTCAGGAGCGGGTATTTTTTCGTTTCAACCTCACAAAAATATGAATATGAGAATTCCGGCAAGTTATAAATATTGTTTACTTTGTTTATTTGTTTTGGCAGCGTGCTCAAAAAACAAAAGCGTCAAGCCTGTAACCACTGGCGGTGACGATACGACCGTCACCATAACACCCCAAAAGGATCCTGTAACAGCACCATCTGTCGGTTTTTTTCTGGATGATTGGACCCCTAAAACGTTTGTTGCTCCAACTTATTCAACGGTCGCGGTACCTTCAGGGAATGCCACCGTAACCATAAATGTTGATTACAGCACGGTAATAACTAAGGTACCCAAATACTTGTTTGGTAATAACGCCGGCGCGTATTTACCGCAACTGGCTACGTCACCGGGTTTGATAAACAGCATAAAAAATTTATCGCCCAATATACTCCGGTTCCCGGGGGGGAGTATTTCGGATGTTTATTTTTGGGATGGTATTGTCCCGGCCGATGTGCCCAATAGTTTATTCGACTCGAACGGCAACCCTGCTCCGGTAGTCTATTGGTTTGGAAGCAATACACCCGCCTGGCAGCTTTCGTTGGCCAATTATTATACCGCTTTACAGCAAACAAACAGCACTGGTATAATAACCATTAATTATGGTTATGCAAGGTATGGTACCAGCACCCATCCCGATCAGGTAGCGGCGCATTTGGCAGCAAACTGGGTACGGTACGATAAAGGCCGTACTAAATACTGGGAGATCGGCAATGAAGACTACGGTGCGTGGGAGGACGGCTACAAAATAGATATCACCAAGAACAAGGATGGTCAGCCTGCAATTATCACAGGGGCATTATATGGACAGCACTTTAAAGTATTTGCAGATTCGATGCATGCTGCTGCCAGCGAGGTGGGCGCACAGATTAAAATTGGAGCGCTGTTAAACGGAACTGCTCCCGCGTCCTGGAATACTGTGGGCCTTACCTGGGAACAAGGATATTTTGCTTCTGCCGGTAATGCTGCCGACTTTTACATAGTACACGATTATTTTACAGGAACGGATAACGAAACGGCAGCCGTTATTCTTAATACAGCTGCTACCGAATCGGCGGCTGTTATGAGTTATATGAATGCCACAACCACAAAAAACGGCGTTTCTTTAAAACCCATCGCGCTTACCGAATGGAATATTTTTGCAACAGGCAGTCGCCAAATGGTGTCGAATGTTGCCGGTATGCATGCCGATTTGGTGTTAGGCGAATTGCTGAAAAATCAATTTGGAATGTCCAGTCGCTGGGACCTGATAAACGGATGGGGCACAACTGGGGATGACCTGGGCATGTTTAGTTCGGGTGAACCAAGTGTAACGGACAATACACCGCAACCTGTGTTTTACCACATGTATTATTTCCAAAAATATTTTGGTGACCGGATGATTAAATCTACCGTTCAAAACAGCAGCGCGGTATTGACTCAAAACATTGGTGATATTGTGAGCTATGCTTCTTCGTTCACTTCGGGCGAAGCCGGTGTGGTTATTGTAAATAAAGGTACTGCCAGTCAAATTGTAAACGTTAATATAACAAATTTTGTGCCTGGCACCCGGTATTATTATTACACCCTGGTTGGTGGTACCGATAATGGCGAGTTTTCGCAAAAGGTTTATATCAACGGTAACGGACCTGATATTAGCACGGTAGGAGGGCCTTCGGGTTACCAAACCCTTTCAGCGGTTTCGTCAAGTTTAACCGGGGGGATAAAAGTTTTGGCCCCGCCCCGGTCTGTTATTTTCCTGGTGGCTGACGGCAAAAAATAGATGGTACTTTAACTGCAATTCCAATCCAATATTTTTTCAAATTAATATTTCCATGCAAAAAATAAATATATGAAATTACCAAATCCTACTAAATACTGTTTCATCTGTTTGCTTGCCCTGGCGGCCTGCAGTAAGAAAGGCAGCCCCGGTGCCACATCGATTAACGGAGATACCACGGTAACGATCAAGCCGCAAACGGACCCGGCCATTGCACCAACTGCAGGGTTCTTTTTGAATGACTGGGCAGGAAAAACTTTTACAACACCTGCTTATGCTGATACCACAAAACCTTCGGCAACAGCAACAGTTACTATCAATGTTGATTATAGCAATGTAGTTACAAAAGTTTCCAAATACCTGTTTGGCAATAACACCAACCCCTACACAGGGCAATTGGTTACCGAGCCGGTTTTAATAAATAATATAAAAACCTTATCACCGAATATATTGCGATTTCCTGGTGGCAACATTTCCAGTGTTTATTTCTGGAATGGTCAGATACCTGCTGATGTTCCCGCAAATTTATATGATTCGAATGGAAACGTTGTCTCGGCGGAGTATTGGATGGGTAACAATACCGCCGGCTGGACGCTGTCGCTGGATAATTATTACAATGCTCTTCAGCAAACAAACAGCACAGGTATAATAACAGTAAATTATGGCTATGCACGTTATGGTACAAGTGCTCACCCCGACCAGGTTGCGGCACATTTGGCAGCAAATTGGGTGCGTTATGATAATGGACGTACCAAATATTGGGAAATTGGCAACGAGAGTGGAGGCCCATGGCAAGCTGGCTATCAAATAGATCTTTCTCAGAATAAAGACGGTCAGCCTAAAATTATTACCGGGACCTTATATGGCACCCATTTTAAGGTATTTGCCGACTCAATGCGTAATGCGGCGAAACAAATAGGTGCTCAAATAGAAATTGGAGCACAGATCACTAACCCTGTTTCTTATTTTTCGGTTGATCTGACCTGGAATTCAGGCTTGTTTGCCTCAGCGGGTAATTACCCTGATTTTTACATTGTGCATGATTACTATACAGGCCAGGATAATGAAAATGCCGCGACTATCCTCGCCACCCCGGTAACGGAATCAAAAGCTATCATGACCTGGGTGAATAGTACAGAACAAAAAGGCGGCGTTACCTCAAAACCAATAGCGCTTACCGAATGGAATTTAACCGCGATGGGTTCAGATCAAATGGTATCAAACATAGCGGGTATACATGCTACCATGGTTTTGGGGGAGTTATTAAAAAATAATTTTGGTATGGCCAGCCGCTGGGACCTGGCAAATGGTTGGAATGGGGGGGATGACCAGGGTATGTTCAGCATGGGCGATGAACCGGACAATGCCACCAAATGGAATCCCCGTCCGGCGTTTTATCATATGTATTACTTCCAAAAATACTTTGGCGACCGGATGGTTAATTCTACCGTATCAGGCAGTTCTGATGTGTTCAGTTATGCGTCTTCATTCACCTCGGGCCAGGCTGGGGTGGTGGTGGTTAACAGGGGGTTAGCGTCACAAGTCGTCAATGTCAATATTCAAAATTTTGCGCCGGGTACACGCTATTATTATTATGTTTTGGTTGGTGGTACGGATAACGGCGAATTTTCGCGCAAAGTATATATTAATGGCACTGGTCCTTCATTGGCTTCGGGTGGTCCGGCCAACTATACGCAGATCACCGCGAAAGCGGCCCTCATTCAGGGAGGTATCAAAGTAGCATCGCCTCCGCGCTCTGTTATTTTTATAGTGGCTGATGCAAAAAAATAGGTTTGGGTAAATATTCTAAAATGGCGGGAATATAATTCGTTTAAAAAAGCAAATTAAAAAATATCATAAAATCCAGGTTTACACGAGCGCAGGTAGCTTCGGCTGGTAAATAAATAAAAATAAGATAAAAATGATAAAATATATAACAGCATGCGCTGTAGCCCTTTTACTGTTTGGCAATGTTTCAGCTCAAAATAAAAACGAAGCCGCTTTACAGGTTAAGATCAGCGGTATAATTAAAAAGATGACGCTTGAAGAAAAAATAGCGATGCTGCATGGCAACTCCCTATTCTCTTCAGCTGGGGTAAAGCGATTGGGGATACCCGAATTAAGCAGCGATGATGGTCCGTTAGGCGTTCGGGAAGAAATAAAACGCTTCGACTGGAATTCTGCCAACTGGACTACCGACTCGGCAACATTTCTTCCAAATGGTTCTGCTATCGCAGCTACCTGGAACCCTGCTATGGCTAACGAATATGGCATTGTTATAGGGCAGGAAGCAAATGCCCGTAATAAGATAGTAATGCTGGCTCCGGCATTCAATATTTGCCGTGTGCCACTTAACGGTCGTACTTATGAGTATTACTCGGAAGATCCATACCTCAACGGGCAACTGGCCATACAGGCTGTTAAGGGCATTCAGAGTCAGCATGTGGCGGCATGCGTAAAGCATTTTGCGGCCAACAGCCAGGAAGTTAACCGTAACGACATTAATGAGGAAATTGATGAGCGGGCTCTGCGCGAAATTTACCTGCCAGCATTTAAAGCAGCCGTACAAGAAGGTAACGCCTACACCATTATGTCGGCTTATAATAAAGTGAACGGATACTGGTGTTCTGAAAATGATTTTTTGCTTAATAAAGTTCTAAAAAAAGAGTGGGGTTTTAAAGGCGCGGTAATATCTGATTGGGGAGGTGTACACCATACGGTTGAAGCAGCCAACAATGGTCTGGACATTGAAATGGGATCCAGCGGACCGTATGATAAATGGTATTTTGCAGATCCACTGCTGGCCGCTGTTAAAGCAGGCCAGGTTTCAGAGGAAACTATCAATGATAAGGTGAGGCGTATACTATGGGTAATGTACCATACTTCTTTGAGTGATCATCATCCAGAAGGCTCCATAGCTACCGCTGCACATGGCAAAGCTGCTTATGATATTGCGTCTGAGTCTATTGTACTGTTAAAAAACGATGCGCATTTATTGCCTTTAAAAGCTAATGTAAAAAGTATAGCTGTTATTGGCGACAACGCTATCCGGACTTTTGCATTAGGAGGTTTTGGCGCAGGTGTAAAAGCGAAATATGAAGTTACAGCATTGGCGGGCATACGATCAAGGTTTGGGCAAAGTGCTGATATTAAATTTGCACAAGGCTATAAAGCTAATTATTTAGCCAACCGTACCGACGAGCAAAATGCTGGTTCCGATAAACCCGATCAAACGCTGATAGATGAAGCTGTTTCACTTGCAAAAACGACCGATGTGGCGATTTTGTGTATAGGTTCCAACCGCGAGTACGAAAGCGAGGGGCATGACCGAAAAACCCTTGCGCTTCCGTTTGGTGAACAGGCGCTAGTTAATGCGGTTAGCGCTGTAAATCCCAATACAATTATTGTAGTTATGGCAGGCGCGCCCTATGACCTCAATGAGATCGAAAAATCAGACCATACTATCATTTGGTCGTGGTTCAATGGTTCAGAAGCAGGCAACGCACTGGCCGATGTACTCAAAGGTATCATTAATCCATCAGGCAAAATGCCGTTTACTTTCCCGGTTTCATTAAATGATTCACCTGCATTTGCATTGAATAGCTACCCTGGTGAAAATCTTAATACCACTTATAAAGAGGGGATATTGGTTGGCTATCGCTGGTATGATACCAAAAATATTACCCCGCTATATTGCTTTGGTTATGGACTGTCGTACACCAATTTTGCCTATACAGGTTTATTAACTAATAAAAAGCAGTATAAGCTTAATGATAAGATAGCAGTAACCGTAAATGTAAAGAATACAGGTGCCGTTGCTGGTAAAGAGATCGTTCAGTTATATATTAAAAAAGTAAACTCATCGGTATCAAGGGCTGACAAGGAACTTAAAGCTTTTAAAAAGGTAACGATAGCTCCGACCAAAACTGCTCTTGTTTCGATGAATATTAATGTAAGTGACCTGGCTTATTTTGATGACAAGTTGAAAAAGTGGGTGGTTGAGCCGGGTGAATATAAACTAATGGCAGCATCCTCGTCAAAAGATATCAGGCAGGTAGCATCTTTTTATGTTCGTTAATAACCAAAATAACTTATTAAATGGGTACTGATAAAAATTCGCCAAAAGGAAAAAAGTTGCTGCTTTTTAGAGTGCTGGCTGTTTTGTTTCCTTTTGTGCTGCTGTGTTTATTAGAAGTGGGTTTGCGCATTTTTAATTATGGGCACAATACGGCACTGTTTGTTAAATACCCGAAGGACGACCGTTTTATGCAGATGAACTATTATGCATCTGACAAGTTTTTTTCGGATACGATAAACGCTACCAAAGGCAATAGTGAGCTTTTCGCTGTTAATAAAGCGCCTAACACGTTCAGGATATTTGTTTTGGGCGAATCAACAACTATTGGCTACCCTTATTTTCATAACGGTTCATTCCATCGCTGGCTGCAATACCGCCTGGAGCGGATGTACCCGGATAAGAATTTCGAGATCATAAACCTGTCATTAACTGCTGTAAATTCATATACTGTCCTTGATTTTGGTAAACAACTTGCACAATATCAGCCGGATGCTATTTTGATATATACCGGCCATAACGAATATTATGGTGCTTTAGGTATTGGCTCAACCAGCTATATCAGCAGCAATCGCTTTTTGGTTGAAACATTGCTTAAGCTGCGTGAATTGAAGTTGACGCAATTGCTAAATAACGTCATGAAAAAAGTGGCGAATATGTTTTCAGACAAAAAAATAGACGACCGTGAAACCCTGATGAAACGCATGGCGGCCCGGCAGGAGATAGCTTTCGGATCAAAGGATTACCAGGCGGGCATTGAACAATTTGATAAAAACATGACCGAGTTGTGCGGCCTGTTCAACAAGGAAAAGATTCCCGTATTTTTAAGTACGGTGGTAAGTAATGAAAAGGATCTGCCGCCATTTATCAGTGTAGGTCGCGGCTCCGGATCTGCGGCCTATAATTACAAAGCGGGCCAACAGGCCTATGCACATGGTGATTTCACTTTGGCCAAACAATACTTTGATAAGGCTCGCGACCTGGATGAGTTGCGCTTCAGGGCGCCCGATGAGATCAATGAGGTCATTAAAAGGCTGGCAAATGAATATCCATATGTTCATTTGGTTGATACTAAGAAACTGTTCGAGGATTATTCGCCTCATGGCATTATAGACAGTGAAACTATTTTGGAGCATGTACACCCCAATCTGCATGGTTACGCGATAATGTCAGAAGCATTTTATCAGTCTATGCAACAACAGCACCTGATTGCAGATACTCCGCAAATGCTGATGACGTTTGATGAGCTGCAAAAAGAGATGCCATTAACTCGTATGGATTCATTAAGCGGGCAATACCAGGTAATAATGCTGAAAACCGGCTGGCCATTTAATCAACCCATACCCAAACAGTTCAGTTTTAGTAATAATATAGAAGAGATACTTGCCGATAAGGTGGGCCTTGGTCATATGGAATGGATAGTTGCCATGGGGCAGGTTTATGAGCATAATAAATTGACAGGCAATGTAAGGGGTGAGCTAAAGGTTATAGAAGCTATGACGCTTGAGCTGCCGCAAAATGAACAATTCTGTAGCTATGCGGCTAATTTAAACGGCGCTTTAAATAATTTTGATAAGGCTGCTTTCTATTACAAAAAACTTTACATGCTCAGCCCAAACGATCAGGTGGCACAAAGCATAATACAATCATACCTGCGTGCTGATGAGCCGCAATATGCCCTTGCAAACGTGGGTTACCTTCCGCAAGACCAACAGGATCGGCTCAGGAGTTTGCTATCGCATATAATCGTTGATAAGGAAATGCTAAAGGCTGATGCACACGACACCCTGGCGATGACACGGTTAGCGGAAAATTATGCGGAATTGGGAATCGTAAAAACCAGTTCTGAGGCTAAATAATGATTATTATCAACTTCATGGACTTTAAAATTAAATGAATTAACAAAAGCTACGCTTATATGATTTTGAAACAATGTAGGATGAATTTAATCAAGAAAATAACAGGTTGTTGCATACTGTACCTCGGACTGTCAACCCATCTCCATGCCCAGGGGAAACCAATTGACCTGTTATCTCCCAACGGCGAAATAAAAGTATCCGTCACCCTGGGCGATAAAATCTATTATTCGATATCCGGAAATAATCAGGACCTGTTGACGAAGAATCATTTAGCGCTTATGCTGAAAGATGACACACTTGGTAAAGATCCCAAACTGATATCGCTCCGGAAAACTAAAGGCGAAGAAATAATAAAACCTTACGTTTCACTAAAATTCTCAACCGTTAAAAGCAATTACAACGATATGCTATTGACTTTTAAAGGAAATTACGCAGTTGAATTTCGCGCATTTGACGATGGAATTGCTTATCGGTTCATCTCCGCAAAAAATGGTGAGATGGAAGTAATGAACGAGGACTTCTCCATAAACTTCCCCGGAAATTACCTACTGCATTTACAACAGAACAATGGATTTAGAACCGCTTACGAAGAGCTTTACCAGCATGTTGAGTCGACAAGCTGGAAGCAGGACGATAAAATGGCTAATCTGCCGATATTGATTGATACCAGAACGCCGTATAAAATTTTAATTAGTGAGTCCGACCTTTCTGATTACCCTGGTATGTTCCTTAAAGGTACCGGGAGTAACGGCGCGTTGGGTGCTTTTCCAAAAGCACCGCTTGAATTTGGACGAGACGGTGATCGCAGCCAGAAAATAGTAAAGTCGGCGGATTATATTGCTAAAACCGCCGGAACCAGGAGTTTTCCATGGCGTTATTTCGTCATTACTAAAGATGACAGACAGCTCATAGAAAATACCATGACCTTAAAGCTGGCGGCAAAAAGCGTGATCGCAGACCCGTCGTGGATCAAGCCGGGACAAGCCAGTTGGGAATGGTGGAATGATGCTGCTCCATACGGGCCTGACGTAAATTTCGTATCTGGCTATAACCTGGAAACGTATAAATATTATATCGACTTCGCCTCAAAATACGGTGTTAAGTATATTGTGATGGACGAAGGATGGGCTAAAAGTACCACGGACCCCTATACACCAAACCCAAAAGTCGATGTAAAGGAACTCATTCGTTATGGAAAGGAAAAGCACGTGGACATTATTTTATGGCTAACCTGGCTCACCGTATACAACAACATGGATCTGTTTAAAACCTTTCATGAATGGGGTGTAAAAGGCGTTAAGATTGACTTTATGGAGCGCTCTGATCAGTGGATGGTTAACTATTATGAAAAAGTAGTAAAAGAGGCCGCCAAATATCAAATTTTTGTTGATTTTCATGGTGCATTCAAGCCATCCGGCTTAGAATATAAATATCCGAATCTGATCTCGTACGAGGGTGTAAGGGGCTTGGAGCAAATGGGTAGTTGCTACCCTAATAACAGTATTTATCTTCCATTTATGCGAAACGCCGTTGGCCCCATGGATTTTACCCCGGGCGCTATGATAAACATGCAACCTGAAGTTTACAGTGCACAGCGACCTAACGCAGCGGCGGTTGGTACCAGGGTTAATCAGCTTGCTTTATATGTAGTTTTTGAAAGTGGGGTACAAATGCTGGCCGATAACCCTACACTTTATTACCGTAACTCGGATTGTACCGAATTTATCACCAGCGTACCAACTACCTGGGATGAAACCAAAGCACTGGTGGCACAAGTTGGTGAGGTAGCGGTAGTGGCCAAACGTAAGGGTGAAAAATGGTTCATTGGTGGTATAACCAACGGTGAGCAAAAAAATAGGGAAGTTGAACTAAACTTTGACTTTTTGGAAAAAGGCAGGACCTATACCATGACTTATTTTGAAGATGGTATAAATGCCGATAGGCAGGCAATGGATTATCGCCGTAAAACCATGCAGATAAAAGCTGATGATAAAATAGCTATTAAAATGGCACGTAACGGGGGATGGGCAGCTAAAATTGAATAAAACATGCAATCGATTGTTGAATCCATTTTTCTTTCTATATTCACAATAAAAATCAGGCACTTTTACTGCCTTCTTAATAACAACCATTATATCATTCCCTAAAAACAATTCTATTCACCCATGAAAACAAAGTACATTATAGCAATATTATTCGTCTTCAGTTGTATAACAGCAGCGGCCCAAAATATTGCCATTAAAAGAGCCATCGATGTAAATATTAACCAGGTAAAAGGGCAGCTTCCTAAAAGTATTAATTTATGCGTTGGGGCCGGGCGGGCGAATGAAGGCTTGCGTGCAGATTGGCAGCGGCAATTAAAGGTAGCGCATGATGAGTGCGGTTTCAAGTACATCCGCTTTCATGGGCTGTTATCTGATGACATGGGCGTTTACTTCGAAGACAAAAAAGGAAAGTCTATTTATAACTGGCAGTATATCGATGAGCTGTTTGATTTTTTGCAATCGATCAACATGAAGCCCTTTGTAGAAGTTGGATTTATGCCAGGGGCCTTAGCGAGTGGTAGCCAAACTATTTTTTGGTGGAGAGGAAATGTTACGCCGCCGAGGGATTATCAGAAATGGAACGACCTGATCAAAGCATTGGTGGAACACTGGACCCAGCGCTATGGTGAAAAGGAAGTGGCCAGTTGGTATTTTGAGGTATGGAACGAACCTAATCTGAAGGGCGGTTTCTTTACCGGGACCCAACAGGATTATTTCAAGCTTTATAAAGAAACAGCTACAGCTATTAAAAGCGTGTCGGCCAGTTATCGGGTGGGTGGGCCGGCTACGGCAGGTAACGCCTGGATACCTGAAATGATCGATTTCTGCGCGCAGCAGAAGGTACCTATTGATTTTATCAGCACACACGACTATGGCGTAAACAGAGGATATTTGGATGAGACAGGTAATGCCGGAACTGTCCTCAGTCAGGACAGGTACGCTATTGCAAATCACATGCGCCATTCAAAAAAACAAATTGAGCAGTCTGCCATGCCTAATCTGGAACTGCATTATACCGAGTGGAGCGCGTCTTATACGCCAAGCGACCCCATTCACGATAGCTACCATGAAGCAGCCTACATTTTGAATACGGTAAAACGGGCAGCCCCGGATGTGAATTCTATGTCATACTGGACATTTACCGATATTTTCGAGGAAGCAGGCCCCCGGGCTACGCCTTTTCATGGCGGTTTTGGTTTAATGAATTACCAGGATATTAAAAAGCCGGCATTTTATGCTTTTAAATATTTGAACCAACTTGGTAATGCTGAGTTGCAATGTGCGGATTCAAGTGCTATAATTTGTAAGGATGAAAATGGCGGTGTACAGGCTTTGGTATGGAATTTTACCATTGATCACCCGGGCGACAGCGTAAATAATCAGGTGTTTTATAAAAGGCTCCTCCCATCAAAAGCTTTAGCGCCGGTTGAATTCAAACTGCATGGGTTAAAGCCAGGTAAATATAAGATAAGCATTTACAAGACCGGCTATCATGCTAACGATCCTTATTCGGCCTATTTTGAGATAGGTTCGCCTTCACAGCTTACGGTTCAACAGGTGCAAGCACTCAAACAAAAAGATAATGATAACCCTGTTGAAGAAAAAATAGTAACTGTAAGTACGTCGGGGAGTTTTGAGAAGCAACTGGCCATTCATCAGAATGACGTGCTTTTAATTAAATTAAACCGGATTGACTGAAGATGAACAGCAGATACCATTCATACTTATTACTATGATCATGAATAACTTTAAAAATATCGTTTTAACATCTACACTTGTTTTGCTGGCGTTTTTAGCTCATGCACAAAACCAGATGCAAGGCAATCCAAAAGGTGCGGCTTATTATGTAAATCCAATTTTTGCAGGCGATTACCCGGATCCCAGCATTATGCGTGACGGGGACGATTATTACATGGTGCATTCATCGTTCGAATATTATCCAGGGCTATTGATCTGGCATTCAAAGGACCTGATTAACTGGACGCCGGTAACACATGCCCTGCATAAATATGTGGGTTCGGTATGGGCACCCAGTTTGGTAAAGTACAAGAACAAATACTACATCTATTTTCCGGCCGGTAATACCAATTACGTGGTTACAGCCGATTCCATAGGCGGCCCCTGGAGTGATCCCGTCGATTTGAAAATCGGTTTTATTGATCCGGGGCATTTTACCGATGCGGCGGGTAAACGTTATCTCTATTTTAGTAACGGTGGGTATGTTCCGTTAGCTGATGACGGGCTGTCGGTAACTGGTGAAGTTAAACCGGTTTACAGTGGTTGGAAAATACCGCGTGAATGGTCGATCGAGTGCTTTTGTATGGAAGGGCCTAAGATGGTTAAACGGGGTGAATATTATTACCTGACCGTAGCTGAAGGGGGGACAGCCGGCCCGGCAACAAGTCATATGGTAATTTCTGCACGTTCTAAATCGCCTTTCGGGCCTTGGGAAAACTCTCCTTACGATCCGATCATCCGTACAAAAGATAATTTGGAAGAGTGGTGGTCTAAGGGACATGGTACTTTGTTTGAAGGGCCAAATAGCAAATGGTGGATGATGTTTCATGGCTATGAGAACGGTTATTACAATATGGGCCGCCAGACCTTGCTTGAGCCGGTTGAATGGACAAAAAATGGCTGGTTTAAAATACCTGACGGCATTAAAACAGACGCACCAATCTTAAAACCTATGAAGAGTGCTCCGGCAAATACCTTTTCATTAAATGATGATTTTAACAGCCATGATCTGAAAGCACAGTGGCAATTTTTCGGAGAATACGATACCACCAGGTTTCACTTGTCTGGTAACGGCTTAACCATAAAAGGTAAAGGAACTTCCGTTGCTAATTGTGCGCCTTTGCTTTGTATTCCTTCAAGCCATTCCTATACAGCTCAGGTAGAAATAACTATTGACGGCAATGCTACAGGTGGTTTAATGCTTTTTTATGACAATAGATATTATTCAGGAATTTTGGCAGATAAACAAAACATCCTGGCCAACCTTCGCGGCTGGCAGTTTCCTGCTGAAAAAGGCGTGATAAAAAACCATGTGTTTTTACGCATTAGAAACATAAAAAATACCGTTGATATGTATTACAGCACTGATGGGAAACAATGGAGTAAGATCGAAAACTCTGTCGAAGTTTCGGGATATAATCATAATGTGCTCGGTGGTTTTTTAAGTTTACGATTAGGACTTTGTAGTATTGGTGATGGAAATGTTGAGTTCAAGAATTTTATTTACAAACCATTGAATTAATTTTTCGACAATATCTGTATCAAAAGGAAAAATAAAGAGCAAATCTTTCGATCAGGTGAATCAATTATTAGCTTGGACAGCTATAGATGGGAATCAGGAAATACTATTCCAAAGGTTTAGTCTGGCAGGTCGATTGATATACTACTGTTTAGTTATTATAGTGTTTTTTATCACGAATATCACTCAGGGGATTAAAAGTGAGAAAATAACCGTATGAAAAAAATTAAACAAATATGTCCAGGTAAACCACTAGGCTTGAAACCGGAACTATACCATGCTTGTATAAAGCGTTAAAATATAAACTATCGCCTTTTCGAAGGTTATATTCCGTGTCCCCTACTTTCATTTTCATTTCCCCGTCAATAATAAAAATGAATTCTTCTCCTTCGTGCGAAAGTTCATGCGGGGTTACTTCTCCTTTTTTAGCTGTAAACAGAAATGGCTGCATTTTTTTGCTATGGAATTCGGTAGCATAAGGAAATATAGAATATCCTTTCTCAGTCAACATTAATTTTTCTTCCGCTTCACTACGTCTGGTCACAACAGTTTTAGCCCGGTCTTCACGTTCCATCAGATTTGATATGGTTGTGCCTAAGTCTTGGGAAATCTTTACAAGGGTAGCGATAGAAGGCATAGTGAGGTTATTCTCAATCTTGGAAATCATACTTTTTGACAACCCACAATTATCCGCCACCTCCTGTAAGGTGCGCTTTTGACTTAACCTAAGAATCCTGATTCTATCGCCAACATTAAATGCTGTATCCGTTGTGCTTTCTTTCATTGATTTTTAATCCTATGACTTACAATGATCTGAAGGCTTTTACAAGATCAGATTTTCTATTGCAGTTGCTAAAATAAGCCAAACTTATTATATAATAAAAAAGATCAATCGCGCTGTTTTACCGGAACAAACGACACGTTTAATTTTTAGGGCAGTTATGCTACTGGAACTGTCCCTACGCCAGTCCATTTCTTTCAAATCATAGTCATGATCTTTGGTAAATACTAATTGTGATTGTTTTTTCGACAACCAGCAAAGGCTGTAATAATCAGGGACGATGGCCTGAAATATAATTACTATTATTTATCACAAATCAATTGCCAAAATACAATTTTTCTTTGTTGGTATGAAACTTTGTATATATTTGTTCAACAGTGTTGAATTTGATCTCCTGGTTAAATTTTACCCCAAAACCATGATTATGATTTCCAAAATTATTTCAAGATATTTTTTCTTATTTATCTTGCTGTCAATAGCATTAAGTGGTCACGGACAAAATAAGACGCCAGCAGTTTCTATCAACGTAAATTTATTGCAAAGCCAAGGAACGCTACAGCCTATGTGGGAGTTTTTCGGATATGACGAAGCGAACTATACCTACATGAAAGATGGGAAAAAATTGCTTACCGAAATCGCTGCTTTAAGCCCGGTGACAGTAAGTGTACGGGCCCATAATATGCTGACCAGCGGCGATGGTAACCCTGGTTTAAAATGGAGTTCAACTAATGCCTACACTGAAGACTCCAGTGGGAAACCTGTTTATGACTGGAAAATTGTTGACAGTATTTTTGACACCTATATCCGGCGTGGCATGAAACCAATTGCTGAAATTGGCTTTATGCCTGAAGCACTGTCCGTTAATCCAGGGTCCGTAAGTGAAGAAACCCCATTGGATAAAACAAAGCCGAAGCATTATTCAGGATGGCCTTACCCTCCGAGGAGTTATGATAAATGGGCCGAACTGGTTTTTCAATGGGTAAAACACTCGGTACAACGCTATGGCAAAACAGAAGTAGAGAGTTGGTACTGGGAAGTATGGAATGAGCCGGATTTAACATTTTACTGGAAAGGAAACCCGGATGAGTACATCAAATTATATGACTATACCGCCGATGCGGTAAAGCGGGCATTGCCGACTGCAAAAATTGGGGGACCTGAAACAACAAGCCCTGACGGAAAATCAGGTGGCGAGCTTTTAAAAAAGTTTTTAATCCATATCGTTAGCGGTAAGAATTATGTTACCGGTAAAACGGGTGCCCCTCTTGATTTTATAACCTTTCACGCTAAAGGTGCTCCTAAACTTATCGATGGAATTGTATGGATGAATATGGGGAACCAACTAAGGAGTATCGACAAAGGATTTGAGATTGTTTCATCTATACCTTCTTTAAAAAACCTGCCCATAATTATCGGAGAGTCAGATCCTGAAGGTTGTGCCGCCTGCTCGGGAGATCTTCATCCCGAATATGCCTACCGCAACAGCACCATGTATGCCAGCTATACGGCAGCAGTGATGACCCGGACCTATGACCTGGCCAAAAAAAGAGGGGTAAATCTGGCAGGTGCTGTAACCTGGGCATTTGAATTTGAAGACCAGCCCTATTTCAGGGGTTTCAGAGATCTTGCTACCAACGGCATTGATAAACCTGTTTTGAATGTATTCAGGATGTTGGGTATGATGGGGGGCAATAGGGTAACAACTACGTCGACTTCCAGGCAAAACTATATGACCATACGCGACTCGAGTGTAAGAGGGGAGGAGCCGGATGTGAACGCGTTAGCCACTAAAAGTACAAATACTGCCAATATCATGGTTTGGAATTATCATGATAAAAATGATATCAATGTTCCATCGACACCTGTTTCTCTGGTGGTAAAAGGGCTTCCGCAGCAAAGCGTGTTACTCACTCAGTATATTGTTGATCAAACGCATAGCAATGCTTATACCGCGTGGAAAAATATGGGGTCACCAAAGGAACCTACAGCGGATGAATACAAAATATTGGAAGCTGCAGGCCAGCTACAAGAAATTTCTTCTCCAAAATATATTACCCCAATAAAAGGAGAAGCGAAAATTAATTTTGATTTAGAAAGACAAGGTATCACTTTATTAAAAATAACCTGGTAACCATGCATGTTAATACAAGTTGTTTATATGACGGTAAAATTACAGCGCCTTCCGTTAATCTAAGTATAAGTAGCTATATGAGATCCTGCTGTAAAATGCTTCAGCAAAATTGCAAATCAATTATAAGCCATAGACTCAAGTTACACTCATTAAGTAATTATTATGGAAAAAAACACTGAAGTGACAGCGGTTATTTCAATCTGCAAGTCAATCAAACCAACTCTGAAAACATTAGCCAAAAACCTCTTAGTAGGTCTGCTGATTAGTTTACCGTTTTCAGGATCGTTTGCACAGGGAAAAATCGCCACTGGAGAGGGACTGAAATATCACGATTTTTTATATACTGGTGAATGGGATTATCGCCGACCAGTTCAAACAATTTATTTGATCCGTGATGGTAAGGTAAAGTGGAGCTACGATATACCTTTTAAGGATTCTACCAACACAATAGAAGAACTGGGGGACGCTACCATGCGCAAAAATGGCAACATCGTATTTTGCCGAAAAGTTGGCGCGAGTGAAGTAACGCCTGATAAAAAAGTGATTTGGAATGTGAATGCAGCGCCAAATCATGAGATACATTCCGTGCAGGCGATCGGGTTGAACAGGATATTATATGTAACCCAGGGTGTGCCTTGTATAGCACATCTGGTAAATGTAAAAACTGGAAAAACAGAGAAGGAATTCGTATTGCCAACGGGTAAACCCCAACCGCATCTGCAATTTAGAAGGGTTCGTTTGCTATCCAATGGCAATATATTGGCCGCACACCTTGATTCCAACCAGGTTTCCGAATATGACCCTTCCGGCAAAACGGTATGGTCATTCAAAGTCCAATATCCTTGGTCAGCAAGCCGTTTGGCAAATGGAAATACGCTTATTTCCAATTTTCATAATACCGTATCCGAAGTCGACCCGCAAGGGAAATTGGTTTGGCAGCTTAATCAAAGCGATATCCCTAATATAAAATTATACATTATTCAGGATGCAGAGCGATTGCCCAATGGTAATACGGTTTTTGCCAACTGGTTGGCTGGAGAGGTGAAAGATCCAAAGGATTGGCCCGGTACAGTACAACTGGTGGAAGTTAATCAACAAAAGCAAGTAGTGTGGACATTAAGCCAATGGAGCAATCCGGATATGGGGCCAGCCTCATCCTTCCAGTTACTGGATAAAAAAATGCTGGATAGAATTCCGGCCTATCGTTAGTTGAAATTAATTAAATGATATAGGAGATTACAAAAACAAATGAAATTAATTGATCACCAATTAAAATTATGAAACGCCTTTCATCAGCAATACTTGTTTTACCATTTTTGTTTATTAGCCTCACTAATAAGCGTCATAAATCAAAACAAGAAACGGTTGTTAGTATCAAAGCGACAGATACTTTGCCCGGCAAAGGAATGGCTGAGCATCCGTTCCTTTATGCAGGAGAATGGCAAAACTCTTCTTTTGAAAACCAGCAAATGTTTATCGTTAGAGACGGAAAGATTGTTTGGACCTATACGATGCCCCAAAGTGGCGAATTTGGCGATGCTACGCTGCTCTCCAACGGCGATATTATATTTGCCCGTTTCAAAGGAGCCAGTGAAGTAACGCCCGATAAAAAAGTGATTTGGAATTTTGATGCTCCTCCCAAGACAGAGATCCATACTTGCCAGCCGCTTGGTAATGACCGGGTTTTCCTGATGTTTAATTCAGTTCCGGCCAAAGCGGTAATTATGAACAAAAAGGACAACTCGATTGAAAAGGAACTGATTATCCCAACAGGCGGAACGGGCACACATGGCATGTTCAGGCACTGCCGGTACACAAAAGATGGTACATTCCTTATCGCACAGATGGACATGAATAAGGTTAATGAATACAACACGAGCGGAAAAATCATCTGGTCGGTGGATGCCATGTCGCCATGGGCAGCGATCCGGCTTAAAAACGGTAATACCTTAATCAGCGGGAATCAGTACGGCTATACAAGGGAGGTGAATAAAAAGGGTGAAACCGTATGGGAATTTACCCGTGATGATGCAAAAGCGCAAGGCGTAACCCTATATACCACGCAACAAGCCTGTCGGCTCGCTAATGGGAATACAATTATTACAAACTGGAGCGGAAATGCCAACCTTTCTAAAGAGGAGGAACATAAATCCGCCCAGGTGATTGAAGTTACACCCGGCAAGAAAATTGTTTGGGTGCTTTCACAATGGGATAATCCTAACCTGAATAGGGCAAGCGGGATACAATTGTTAGACGAAAAAGGGAAACCTGAAAAAGGTGGCCTGCAACGATAAATTTAAAAGACTATGATCAATAAAAAATCAATAAGGCTCAACTTTTTAATCTTATTTTTTTGCTGCTCCAAATTATTTGCCCAGGATAACGCCGGGCTCAAAATACCTGATGGTTTTACTGCAAATGCCTTGATCACTGGCCTTGGCAGTACCAGGCACATGGTCATTACGCCTAAAGGAAAAATTTATGTTAGACTGGCCAGAACCGTAAACGGCAAGGGAACCTTGTTGCTTTCGGAAAAAGATAATAAAGCAACGGTTGTTGGCGGCTTTGGCAATTATGGCGGTACAGGGATTCATATATGGAAGGGATATCTCTATGATGCCTCAAATTCGGAAATATTCAGGTATAAACTTAATAAGGATGAGGAAGTGATCAATCCTGATTCACCGGAAAAAATTGTAACTGGCCTGGTTGATAAAGGAACCCACGAAACCAAATCGATCATGATGGATAAGGACGGTAATATGTATATCCCTATTGGCTGCCCTTCGAACTCCTGTCAGATCAACGACAGGCAGCCCGGGTCGCAGGGAATGCCGGGCTGTCCTCTGCTTGAGACAGCCGGTGGTGTATGGCAATTTAAACCTGATAAGTTGAATCAAACCTATCAGGATGGTATACGTTATGCTACGGGTCTAAGAAATGTGGTGGCTATAGATTACAATACGCAAACAGATCAGATTTACGTAATGCAGCATGGCAGGGACCAATTGAACAACCTATTTCCTGCTCTTTATACGGTAAAAGAGTCCGCTGAATTACCTGCGGAGTGTATGTATGCCCTGAACAATGGCGACAATGCAGGCTGGCCATTTATTTATTATGACCAGTTTCAGCACAAAAAGATACTAGCACCTGAATATGGCGGTGATGGAAAAAAAGAAGGCGACAGTAAATTTATCGATCCGGTTGCCGCTTATCCTGGTCATATGGCGCCTAATGATATTCTTTTTTATACTGGTAATATGTTTCCTGAGCATTATAAAAACGGGGCCTTTATAGCTTTTCATGGATCCTGGAATCGTGCTCCGGAGCCTCAGAAAGGTTATTTCGTGGTGTTTCAACCATTTAAAGATGGAAAGCCTTATGGAGACTGGGAAGTATTTGCCGACGGTTTTTCCGGTTCGCCTGAAAACACAGCCTCCGGCCGCGCCGAACATCGTCCCTGCGGACTGGCCCAGGGGCCTGACGGTTCCCTATATGTTTGTGACGACTTGAAAGGAACAATTTACAAGATAAGCTATAAACAAGGTGCAATGGAACCGGTTGTTACCCCGGCCCCGGTCACAGACAGATCCAACACAGTAAAACCGGCTATAGTGGCAAAGCATAAAACCGCCGTAATAATACCGGCTGCGATCAGGTCTTCGGTTTTAAGCGGTAAGGCAATATATATTAAAAATTGCGCTGTTTGCCACCAGGCAGATGGCGGAGGCGTGCAGAATATGAACCCGCCGCTCATAAAAACCAGTTACGTTTTGGCCCCGAAGTCCAAATCTATCAACGTGTTATTAAGAGGATTAAGCCATGCTACGATAGATGGACAGCTATTTCAGAATGTGATGCCCTCTTTCAGCTATTTATCTGACAAACAGATCGCCGATGTCCTTACTTATGTAAGAAACAGTTTCGGAAATCGGGCAGCAGCTGTGAAAGCAATTGATGTAAAAAATGCAAAACTAAAACTACATGACAAATAGATTAATTTTATTACTGATTGGTAGTTGGCTGTTGGCCACTACCACAGCCCGGGCGATTTCTCCCGGAACAACCGGTTACAATGTAAAGGACTATGGCGCGAAGGGCGATGGGATAGCCCTTGATTCAAAGGCAATCAATAATACTATCGATGCTGCCGCCAAAGCCGGTGGGGGAACCGTTTTTTTACCAGCAGGCAATTATTTATCCGGATCCATTCGTTTAAAAAGCAATATATCCCTTTATCTGGACCAGGGCGCCGTCATTATAGCTACAAAATCAGAAGCGAACGGTGAATATGATCCGGAAGAGGCGACCGTTAATACGACCTATCAGGACTATGGGCATAGTCATTTTCATAACAGCTTGATTTGGGGGGAGGACCTCCATGATATATCCATCCTGGGGCCTGGCATGATTTGGGGTAAGGGGCTGCTTAGAGACTCGAAAAATGATAGCAAACTTGGTAACAAGGCGATAGCACTTCTGAGATGCAGGAATGTCATTATCCGGGATATTTCCATTTTAACCGGGGGGTGGTTCGGCATACTCGCTACCGGCACGGACAATCTTACTATTAGTAACATTAAGGAGGATACCAACCGTGACGGTATGGACATTGATTGCTGTAAAAATGTTAGAGTGTCGGATTGTTTTGTTAATTCGCCATATGATGATGGGATATGCCTGAAGAGCACTTATGCTTTGGGCTATGCCCGTAACACCGAAAATGTAACGATTACCAATTGCCAGGTTAGTGGTTATGATGTTGGAACGCTTTTAGACGGAACTTTCAAGCGTTCAGTATCCCATCCCACCGGCCGGATTAAATTAGGTACAGAGTCCAATGGAGGTTTTAAAAATATTACGATATCTAACTGTGTATTCGATTATTGCAGGGGACTGGCCCTCGAAACGGTTGATGGTGCAGAGCTCGAAGATGTTGCAGTAACAAACATCACGATGCGGGACGTTGTAAGCGACCCGATATTTCTTCGCTTAGGCTCGCGTATGCGGGGGCCGGCCGGCACACCTGTTGGCCAGCTACGGCGAATATTGATCAGTAATGTAGTTATTTACAACGCCGACCCTCATTACGTATGTACCATAAGCGGAATTCCTGGCCATGATATAGAGGATGTAACATTAAGCAATATAAAATTATATGTAAAGGGAGGTTTGACCCCGAATGGTACCCAGGCGAATCCACCGGAAAATGAAGAAATGTACCCGGAACCGGGAATGTTCGGCCAAGCCCCGGCTTATGGATTTTTTATACGGCACGCTAAAAACATAAAAATCACAGCGGTCGAAATCAACACGATCAAATCAGATACACGGCCTCTACTCATAGCTAATGATGTAAAAGGCCTGTGTTTAAGAGAATTGAACGCACCCAGGATGACTCTTGATAATAAGCCGGTCTTCAATCAGGTATCAGATTTGCAACTTACAGATAGTCCCATAATTAAATAAGCAAATCGTAATGAAAATGATTAGCGATTGGCAAAAAATGTGGTTCTCATTACCTTATCTCTTTTTAGCCGGAAAAAGCTGGAAAGTCAACAAATATTTTACAGGCATTTATTACAATGGAATGATTATCGGCAAGGGGGGAGCGGAAAAAAATGAGTACCCGCGCTTATGAAACTTTAGCGATAAATGAACGACTTTATAAAAAAAATGAAATGATAATACACCGGACTTTAATTATAGTGGGGCTAATGTCCCTGAGTTTATTTTGCAAAGCACAAACGACTATTGATACAGTTCGCAGTTCGCCTGTAACCGTCCCCGGAAAGGGTCTCTACGAACATGATTTTTTATATGCAGGTGAGGGCGGGCCTGAAACCATGTTCATCATTAAAGGTGGTTCGGTTGTTTGGACCTACACTCATCCTGCCAAAGGGGAAATAAGCGATGCGGTTATGCTTTCAAATGGTAATATTCTGTTTGCCCATCAGTTCGGTATTACATTAATCGATCAGCAAAGAAATGTGCTTTGGAATTATGACGTGCCGGATGGCAATGAAGTTCATACTGCGGTTCCAATAGGAAACAATCACGTGCTTTTCGTTCAAAACGGCAAAATTGCAAAGGTGATCGTAATAAATATCAAAACTAACAAGGTAGAAAAGGAATTTGAAGTTCCCGTCGGCAATCCTGAGCAGGTTCATCCGCAATTCAGGCATGCAAGACTAACCAATAACGGCACACTGATATTAGCACATATGGACCTCCATGAAATTGTCGAGTATAATAGTGACGGAAAGGCGATATGGTCTTTAAATGTTCCTCAGGTCTGGGGAGTTACGCCACTTAAAAATGGCAATGTATTGGTAGCGGAGGAGCGTATACCACAAGTAGAAGAATATGACCAGACAGGGAAGGTAGTTTGGAGCTACTCTGGCAAGGAACTACCCGGCTTTAAGTTTGGCGGATGGCAAATGGCTTATCGCCTGGATAACGGAAATACTATTATCAATAATTGGACGGGAAAAGGAAACAAGACACCAGTTCAGTTTATAGAAGTTAATAAGCAGAAGAAACTGGTTTGGGCATTGCGTTCATGGGATCAGCCCGCCGATCTTGGCCCTTCTACTATTTTGCAAATAATTGACAATAAAAACCGACCGGAAAACGTACGATTTGGAAATATTCGATGAATATGCCAATAAGGTTTGGGGCATTTGACCACTTCTTTCTTTTCTTTAAATAGCCAAAAGCCTCAGTATATTCAATACTGAGGCTTTTTTGGGACTGACTGAAACTAATTGTTAGATAATTGTAAGACTTCATTACCTAATAAGTAAAAATTAGTTAACAGTAGCTGAATAGCTGTTGCAGTAGAAATTAAGACCACCATTTGATGAAGTGATCTCAAACCCGAACTGAACCTTATCCAGCGTAGTAAAAGTTATCCCTTTACTCTGAATAAAATTAAGAATATCCTTTATATTAACGGTTCCTGATGATGTTTGGCTATTGTTTAAAAAAGAATATACAGCGTTTGATCCGTTAGAGCCCACATAAACGGTATAAGTTGGGCCTCCGGCAGTAGGCGTTACATTCGTGTAAGTCGCTATTGGAGTGCCATTGCCATTATAGCCGACGGCAATTGGGTTTACGCCACCGGTCCAGTTCTCCCATATCATAATTTCATAAGCATAGTTATTGCACCATATATCATAGGTGCTTTCGGCAGCAGCACCGCTGCTAGGCACTGTTACATTAAAGCTGCTTTGAACAGTGTGTAAGCCACTAAACGTTTGATGAACACCATAATCTGAATTTGGGTATGACTTTACCCCACTGGTATTAGGCTGGTCGGACCATACCCCCCAGTTGCTGTAGGTGTTTGCCCAAATAGATTGAAAGCCGGCGCCACTTCCCCATATATTGTTTTCGATATAGTAACCACTGCCGGCATTCCACGAGGCGTATTGTGCAGATGACGACCAATTGGCCAGTACTTTGGGATTGGTACTTTGCGGCTTAACTGAACTTTTTTGGCAGGCAAAAACCGTGCATGAAATTGCCAATAGCAATAATGCTTGTTGTTTAATTCTCATAATTTTTAATTTAAAGTTTATATTTTGTTGGTATACAAATGTATCTGCATGCAACAAAGCGGTATGGCCCGTTTGATTATGTTTACGGCCACAAATGTTCAGTACAGTGCGCAACTACTATTCCCGGTATGTTTTTGTTAGAATTTTAATGTTTATTTGGATTTTAATAAAATATTTAGATTTTCCGGATGATGAATAAATGCCATTTTTATCCTGTTAAGGTTTTAAATTTTGCGGCGCTTGTCTGCCTTTTTGTTCTGTATTCATGCAAAAAAGATCAGACAATACAAAGTGGTAAAATCGAGTTGTCGATGCTCGATTCTGTAAACAAACTTCGGAGCCACGGTTGTAAATGCGGGCCGGATTCTATGCCGCCTGTAAAAAAATTGGTATGGAACAATATACTTGCTACCGCCGCGCAAACCCATGCTATCGACATGTATACCAACAACTATTTCAGTCACATTTCGCAGGGAGGTATTTCGCCAATACAAAGGGCAATAAGCGCTGGCTACACCGGGCAGTACGTAGGCGAAAACATTGCTGAAGGATATGCTACAATTGGCGATGTAATGCTTGCCTGGGAAAAAAGTGAGGACCATTGCAAGGCTATGATGGATACGCTTTACGTAGAAATGGGCGCTTATAGCTATAACGGTTATTGGGTGCAGGAATTTGGCCGTTAAAAAGCCCATTTTTATTTTTGGTCAAAAAAAGACAAGCACTTTAAAGCATATGAAGCCCTTCTTATCAAAGGCGTAACCTAAGGGGTATTAAGCACAGTACTGCATAGTAAGCAGTATGGTACAGGTTGCAGATGGATTCACTACATATTATGTTTGTTCTTATAAGTTATAACCAATTATTCGAGATGAACCTCAACTATATTTAAAATACCCGCTTATGGCATTGAATTTGGACTGATGGCGCCACGGGCAGTTAACCCTTTGAACTTAGCGGTATATCGGTTTTAGTTAACTAACATTGGTTAAATAGAATAGATGTTAAAAGGAAAAGGGTAGGCCTACCCTTTTCTAAGTGGCATAGATTGCTATTAGCAATGCTAATATAACCGGGTACAGTATTAGATATATTAGGGAAGTAATTTTACGTTTTAATTAGGAGCTCAAATATTTACCATTTTGGCAAAGCCATGGAAAAAAACCGTATTTTCACGCCGTTTACATATGATACGTATTTAAAATATTATGAAAAGTTTTTCAGAACTTAAGAAGAATTTAAAAAGAAATTTTTCTGGTTTGAAATCCATAAAAGTAGCTTTATTAGGAGATACAGCCACTCAATTTTTGCAGCAGGCGCTACGGGGAACTGGGTACGATTATGGATATGATCTTCAGATTTTTGAAGCCGACTTTAATCAAATAGAACGCCAGGTATTCGACCCATCTTCAGAACTATATGAATTCAAGCCGGAAATTGTTATCATTTTTCAATCTACCCATAAACTCAATTCCAAATACAGTAAATTAAAGCCAGATTATTACGGCAGTTTTGCCGATACTCAGCTTGAGATAATAAGCAATATCCGCACAACAATAAGTTCAAACCTTAATGCAAAAATAATTTTCTATAATTTCCCGGAAATTGACGACTCGGTTTTTGGAAATTATGCTAATAAAACCGAAATATCTTTTTTGTTCCAGCTGCGTAAGCTCAACTATCAATTAATGGTTTTTGCATCGCAAAATCCCGATTTTTATATTTGCGACCTTTCATCAATTCAAAATCAGTTTAGCAAATCGGTAGTATTTCAAACATCTATTTATATTAATACTGAAATGGTTTTGAGTATTGATATTTTGCCTGAAGTTGCCGCAAAAACCCTTGATACTATAGGCGCAATGAATGGGCGTGTAAGGAAATGCCTTATAATTGATCTCGATAATACGATGTGGGGCGGTATTATTGGAGATGACGGCTTAGAGAATATTCAACTTGGAACGTTGGGTATTGGGAAAGCATTTACAGAATTACAATATTGGATAAAAAAGCTAAAAAACCGAGGTGTAATTTTAGCGATATGCAGTAAAAATACCGAATCGATTGCTAAAGAACCTTTTGAAAAACATCCCGATATGGTTTTGCATTTGGATGATATCGCTGTTTTTGTTGCCAACTGGGAGAACAAGGTTGACAATATCAAAAAAATTCAAAGCACTTTAAATATTGGTTTCGACTCGATGGTTTTTTTGGATGACAATCCTTTTGAGCGAAATATCGTAAGGGAAAATATAGCCGGCATTGTAGTTCCGGAATTACCGGTAGACCCCGCCGATTATTTGGAATACTTGTACACTTTAAATTTATTTGATACAGTATCATACTCAAACGAGGATACTGAACGGACTAAGCAGTATCAAACAGAGGCAAAAAGGCTTGTTGAGCAATCGGTATTTGTTAACGAGGGTGATTTTCTAAAAAGTTTAAACATGTTATCGCTGGTTGAACCCTTTAACAACTTTAATACACCTCGGGTAGCGCAATTATCGCAACGGTCAAACCAGTTTAATTTACGTACTGTACGTTATACCGAAGCAGATATAGAAAAGCTTTCTAAATCGGATAAATCCCACACGTTGTCTTTTACGTTAGAAGATAAATTTGGGGATAATGGTTTGATCTGCGTTGTGATTTTAGAAAAGGAATCAACCGATGTGCTATTTATCGATACCTGGTTTATGAGTTGCAGGGTGCTAAAAAGAGGGATGGAAAATTTTGTTTTAAATACACTCGTAGCCATAGCCAAAGAAAATGGCTTTAAATATTTAAAAGGCGAATACATACCAACTCCCAAAAATGAAATGGTTAAAAATCATTACTTAAATCTTGGTTTTATATCAGAGAATGATAATAACGTATGGCTACTTGATGTAAATAACTACTCACCAAAAAAGAATTTTATAAATACTAAATAATTAAAATAAGAAAAATGGAAAAAATTGACGTTCTAAAGAAAGTTAATGCTGTTTTTATCGATGTACTCGATAACGAAGATATTGTACTGACCTATGAAACAACTGCCGACGATGTGGAAGATTGGGATTCATTAAATCACATTCAATTGGTTGTAGCGATCGAGAAACTCTTTAAAACCAGGTTTACCTCTCAGGAAATTCAAAGCTGGAAAAATGTAGGCGAAATGTTGGATTGCATTATTAGCAAGGGTGTGTAATGTTTGCGGTAGGAGATTCTTACAAAAAGGAATTTTGCGTTTCTGAAGCTGTTTATAAGGGATTTATAAACATATTTAACGATAATAATCCGCTGCATACAAATGATGAGTTTGCATTGTCTCATGGATTTAAGGGGAAGGTGATGCACGGTAATATTTTAAACGGCTTTTTATCCTATTTTATAGGTGAGTATTTATCAACTAAAGACGTTATTATCCATAAACAAGACATCCAATTTAAAAATCCAGTGTACTTAAATGACACTGTTTTTTTTGAAGCAAATGTTTCTGAAGTATACACTTCGGTTAACGCCGTCGAATTTAAATTTCAATTTAAAAGTAAGGATCTATTGGTTCTTGCCAAAGGAAAAATTCAAATAGGAATTTTGTCATGAACGTATTGATTACAGGAGGTTCTTCAGGCTTGGGCGAGGCCATTACGCGTAAATTTGCCAAGGAAGGCCATAGCGTGTATTTTACATATAATCAATCAGAATCTAACGCAAAAAAGATAGAAGCTGATCATAAAAATGCCTTCGCGATAAAATGCAACTTTAAAAGTTTAGATGAAGTAGAAGCACTAAAAACAAAAATAGCAACTATTGAATTGGACTTGTTAATAAATAATGCGTATTCAGGCTCTTTTATGAAATCGCATTTTTATAAAATATCGACAGACGATTTTTTGACTGAATTTCAAGATAATGTTATTCCAACCATCTCCATTACCCAGGCAGCTATCGGTTACTTCCGAAAAAAAAAAGGTGGGAAGATTATCACCATTTTAACATCCGCGCTTGTTAATACACCGCCTGCCGGTTCATCCATATATGTAGGAAATAAAGCCTACTTAAAACAACTGTCGAAAGTTTGGGCTTCCGAAAATATAAGATACAATATCACTTCTAATACCGTTTCGCCATCGTTTATGTTAACCAATTTCACAAATGATATTGATGAAAGGGTTATTGAACAGATAAAGGATAGCAATCCATCAAAAAAAATACTTACAACCGAAGAAGTAGCTGAAGCCGTTTTATTTCTTAGCAGTGCATCTGTTCAAATCAACGGTATTGATATGATCATTAATTCAGGAACCAATATAATTTAAACCTATGCTTTTTAATTCACCGGAGTTTGTAGTATTTTTTGTTATATTATTCTTTCTTTATTGGTTTATTGTCAATCGTAATTTAAAGCTTCAAAACATATTACTGTTAGTTGGCTGCTACGTTTTTTACTGCTGGTGGGATTGGCATTTTCTGTCGCTGTTAATATCGACCTCGTTACTTAATTTTATATTGGGCCATTACATGGGTAAGGATTTATCTGTGAAAACGAAACGTACCCTTTTAGGTTTGGGAGTAGTTACCGCGATAGCATCATTGGTTTATTTTAAATACACCGACTTTTTTATAGAATCTTTTGTAGGCCTGCTTTCAGCATTACACGTAAGTTACAACTTACATGTAATTAATATATTGCTGCCTCTGGGAATAAGTTTTTACACGTTTAGAACGCTTAGTTATCTTTTTGATATTCAAAGAGGTAAAATAAAACCAACAGAAGACTGGGTAGTTTTCTTTTCGTATGTGGCGTTTTTCCCCAGTGTGATTTCGGGGCCAATAGACAGGGCAGGTTTGCTTATTCCACAATTGGAGAAAAAAAGAGTATTTGACTACGCTAACGCAGCTGATGGCGCCAAACAAATAACTTGGGGTTTGTTCAAAAAAATGGTGATTGCCGACAATTGCGCGATGATATCAAATCAAATTTTTAGTTCATATCAAACGTTGCCGGCAAGTTCTCTTATAGTGGGTGCGTTTTTTTATACCATTCAAATTTATGCTGATTTTTCAGGCTATTCTGATATGGCAATTGGGATAGCGAGGTTATTGGGCTTTAATATTACGCGAAATTTCGAATACCCCTTCTTCGCTCAAAATATTGCAGAATTTTGGCGCAAATGGCATATGTCTTTAACCAGCTGGCTTACCGACTACGTGTTTTCGCCTTTAAGTATAGCGTTTAGAGATTATGGTAAATTTGGATTAATCTTAGCCATTCTTATCAACTTTACTATTATCGGTATTTGGCATGGCGCTAATTGGACGTTCGTTTTGTTCGGGGTACTTCATGGTATTTACTATATCCCATTAATACTTAATGGAACTTTAAATAAGAAGAAAAAGCTAGTAATGGGAAAAGTACTGCCCTCGTTTAAGGAATTTAGAAACATGCTTGGTACCTTTATTTTAGTAATGTTCACATTCATATTATTTCGCAGTGATAGTATAAGCCAGGCTGTAGATTTTTATAAGGATCTTTTTTCCAAGAGCTTATTCTCGATTCCTACAATTTTTCCTGCCGATAGTGTTACCAATTTAAAAAGGGCAACCGTTTTCTTTACATCCATCCTAATTGTGATAATGTTATGTATAGAATGGTTACAGCGTGATAAACCACATCCATTGCAATTTGATTTTATCAAAAGCAAGGTACTGCGTGTTGCACTATATTATACGCTAATATTTGTGATACTTTTATTCGGATCATCGAAAATAGCTCAATTTATCTATTTTAAATTTTAATAAAGTTGTGAAAAAATTCTTAACAATAATTTTATTATTTGTTTCCTCAATAACTATTTTCTATATCGTTTTATTTTATTGCGGTTACCTGCCCATCATATCAAACAATGTTGGATTTGATGCCAAAGTATTTGAACTTAAAAGAATTAAATTAAAACACGTTGATGTTATGGTTATAGGATCTTCTATCGCAATAGATAACATTAACACCGATGTTATGTTAAACAATTTTAAATTATCATATTATAATTTTGGGGTATGGAGCATGCAAATGGCTGATGACTACAATTTGCTTAATCAGTATGTAGATAAATATCAACCTAAATATGTTATCATCCCATCTACTATGCAAGATTTTTTAGAAGAACGCAATAATACGATACCTAAAAACTCAAACATAAGTGAAAACTATTTAGGATATTATTATATAAAAAACTTTAGCAACCTTTTGGAAATATTTAAACGAAGAAGAGAAATAAAGACAGATCAGCTGGATAACAATAGATACGATTGTTTAAAATTTGACGTTGGCGGCGGTACATCATTAAATTTAGATGATAAAATTTTGGCGGAAAAAAAGAAAAAAGACATTCACGTTTCCCTGACTAAATTCCCCAATCAAAATACCAACGAGGAATATAAAAATCTCGAAAATATCGCCGGGTTTTTAAAGAAGAAAGGTATCAAGCTTATTTTTATCCAGTCTCCTTATCAAACTAAGTATGTGGTTGATGCTAAAATTAAAAATAATGTTATGGCTCACTTTAAAAAATGTAGCGACATAATAAAAAATAATGGTGGAGCGTATATCAATTACAATATCAATTATCCAGGTTTACCAGATAATTTTTATGCCGACGCTTTACACATGACCGGAACAGGTTCAGTGGCTTTTACTAAACAAATGGCGAAAGATCTTACAACAATTATAAAGTAATCACCTGCCATTTATAAAAAAAATCGGCGGCAACAAAATAAAGGGGTCAATTGAGGCAAAATGTTGAAAAAAATGCTTCGGAGTTAGGTCAACGAAACAATACAAAAGGCAGGATTATGGCATTATCACAACCGGTTTTTTCTGTAAGGCCCAAAAACAAACTTTACGAAGTTTGCTAATGGCGCACCAAACATTTCCTTTTCAAATTTAGCCAATACAAATACACCGTCCATCTTTGAAATGATCGTGCTGGCTTTAACAACGATGCCATCCAATGCAATTTTAAGGTCTTTTAGTTGTTAAATACGATTCATCAAATTGCTCCGATAGGAGGTAACGACCCGTATGGTAATGCCTAATATCAGTCCGCGACATATACAGCCTTAGCTTTACAGGTGCTTTTCCTCCTGTTTCGATCTTCCGCTCGTCAAGGTATAAATTTACTTTAACAGCCATATTTCGTTATTTTTTAAAAACACTATTTTTTTCTCACACATTTCTCACACAATTGAGCAAAAAATCCATAAAAATAACGGACATGAAATTTTATAATATGCTTAAAATCAATAATATATAACAATAGCAAAGTATCAATAATTAGAATCTTTTGACTATTAACCAGAGGGTCGCTGGTTTGAGCCCAGTATCAGTAGCCTCAAAATCAATGATTTAACCCCACTCTGGCGAGTGGGTTTTTTTATTGCAGAAAATTTACAGAAAAAATATCAAAACAGATGCAAACACCTTTTTGCATAATTTTGTTCTATTTCAAATCCTTAGGCTAATTAATGGCTGTTTTTAACGGATTTGCCTATAGTTTAAATTTTCATTACAGTTTTTAAGAACCTCTGACTATAGTTAAAAACTTAATTTAACCGTTCCAATTATGAACGCCATAATAGCGTTTTGTTAATATCTAATCAATAAAATTTAACTTAATTTTCAGAAAATGTTTAAATTTTATTAATTTTTATCAGTTTGGTTTATTAGGTGGAACCCCGCAATAGCTCACCCTCATACATCATAAATAATAGTAACAGAAATAAAATAGATGAAGTTATTTGACAATCTGTTCAAAATTCATTGTGAAATGAGACAAATAAGTATTGTTATAATTCGAGTGATTGTATGTGTGTTAATGCTTGTTATGTTTGCAAGTTTTGGAAACCGGGATAATGACCCTATTATCGATAAAATAATTGGCCAATTATCCTGGTGGCTTGATACCTACCAGCCTGAAAAAGTCTACCTGCAGACAGACAAACCTTTTTACGCTGCCGGAGATGACATTTGGTTTAAGGCCTACGTAACCGTGGGCAGTGATCATAAACTATCAGGGCTGAGTAAAGTGGTGAATGTCGAGCTGATAGATCAACGCGACTCTGTAATAAGATGGATCAAGCTGCCCATGATCGATGGTGTAACATGGGGAGATATTGCTCTGTCTGACACTCTGAAAGAAGGGAATTACCGGATAAGAGCGTACACCAACTGGATGCGCAATATGGGATCTGAATATTATTATGATAAAATTGTCAAGATAGGGAGCACCGGCTTAAATAACGTGTTTACCAAAACCAGCCAAAGCAAACTCGATGAAAAAAACACTGTAACCAAAGCTGTGACAATCCGAAGCCTGTCTGGCAAGGACGATGTACAATTCTTTCCCGAAGGTGGTTACCTGGTAAATGGCATAACCTCAAAACTGGCCTTTAAGGCCATTGGGCCAGATGGATTTGGTACAGGTATTAAAGGTATAGTGGTCGACAATGAAAATAATAAGGTATGCGAGTTTACTACCCAGCATTTAGGGTTGGGGGTCTTTTATATTACACCTCAGCGTGGAAAAACTTATAAAGCGCTGATCACATGCGCCAATGGTTTACAAAGCACCGTAGACCTGCCGTTAGCCCAAAATAGTGGGTATACATTGAGTGTAAATGAGAGTGATTCAACAAAAATTCGAATTAAAGTCGATGCCAGTAACGATATTGAAAACTCTGGAAATGTTTATTTACTCGCCCAATCAGGAGGACAAGTTTATTTCGTCGGCAAAAACCCGCCTGGAAAAACCTCTCTCATCGCTAATGTACCCAAAAACAGGTTTCCTTCAGGGATTGTTCAGTTTACCTTATTTACAAATACCGGAGAGCCTATTAACGAGCGTGTTGTTTTTATAAAAAATGAAAGAGATTTTTTAAATCTGAAAATAAGTCCAGACAAAATTATTTCGGCCCCACGCGGAAAAGTGAAAATAAGCCTGGATGTTCAGAGCGCAGATGCAAAACCGGCGATCGGCAGTTTTTCGGTTTCGGTAATTGACGAAAACAAAGTACAGACGGATGAAAATGCAGCCACGACTATCCTTTCGCATATTTTACTAACATCAGACATTCAAGGATATATAGAACAACCCAATTATTATTTCATCAATAACGATGATACATCCAGGGCTAATCTAGATATCCTGATGCTTACCCAAGGCTATCGCCGCTTTGAGTGGAAGCAGCTTTTGGCAGGTGAAATACCTCCGCCAGTCTATCAGCCAGAAAATTTAATAAAGTTATCCGGATATGTAAAAACGACCATGACAGGGAAACCTGTCGCGGCTGCAAGTATCGTCTTGTCCAGTTTTGGCGCAGAAAGTCCGTTTGTAATAGATACTGTTGCTGACAGGAATGGTCATTTTGTTTTTAAGGATTTATTTTTAGTAGATAGCCTGAAATTCCTACTTCAAGCAGTTACGCCTAAACATGGGAAAAATGTAGTGATTTCACTTGATGATAATGGTAATGAAGATAAGGCAATTAAAAATAAATATATGCCAGTGACCGCCTTTAATTCAAATACGCAGCTGACCAATTATTTAAAAGCGCAAAAGGACTTATATGATGCCGAGATCAAATATGGGCTGCGTAATCCCACCAGGATTTTAAAAGAAGTTGTTATAAAAGGGAAAAAGAAGAGTGTTATTGATCATTCTGACAATCGAAATGGCCCGGGAAATGCCGATCAGGTTATTACCAGCGACGAGCTCAATTGCGAAACCGACCTGACCAGATGCCTGGAAGGAAGATTGGCTGGGGTCATTATATATAAAGGACAATTCTATTTAACAAGTAATTTCGCGAACATAGCGCTTGGTGGTACTGCGGCGGCAGTTATGGAGATTGTAGTTGATGGTGTACCGGTGACAGATTTAAGCAATATACCGGCTAATGCGTTTAGTAGCGTGGAGGTATTAAAAAATATAACATATACCGCCATATATGGATATCAGGGAAGAAACGGTGTGTTGGTCTTAACCACAAAACGAGGGCCGAATAAAACAGAGAGCGCGCCATCCGGTGCCATGATTTATATGCCTAAAGGCTATTACAAATCACGTGAATTTTATTCACCTCATTATGACGATCCCAAAGTCAATAAAAACACCGCTGACCTGCGTACAACCATTTTTTGGAAGCCTAATATTATTACTGACAAAGATGGGCACGCATCTTTTGAATATTATAACGCTGGCAGCCCATGCATTTATCACATTATTGTTGAAGGGATAGGAATTGACGGTAATTTGGGGTATAAAACTCTTCCGTATAAAGTAGAATAAAGCGAGCTTATCATTGAAAGAAAATGGGTTTATTATTATGCAAAGCCATTGTATGATAAATGTTAAATAAAATTCACTCCAAAGGAAATGGTGAATTTTCATAATATTTACACGACAGTTGATTACGAAAATCATGAAGCTGCTAATAGCCTTAAATCCGCTAAAAAAGGGGGGGGCGATATCCTTTGTTAAAGAACAAAACCTTCTTTTTACTAATATTTATAAGTTTCCGGGCTGTAAAAGCTACGCTTACCAGCCCTGTTAAAAGTTTGAAAGCGGAGTAATAACCGTAAATTTATAGCTCTATGCTTCCCTCGGGGGATGTTTTTAGAAAGCAGTTTAACAAATTATTATATTAATCAAGATCACATGCTCAGGAATTATTTAACAATTGCATGGCGCAACCTTATTAAGAATAAAGTATTGTCGCTTATTAATATAGGTGGCCTTGCAGTGGGCATGGCTGTGGTAATGCTAATCAGTTTGTGGATTTTGGATGAAGTATCATTTAATAAATATCACGGCAATTATCGCAGCATAGCCCAGGTAATACAAAACGATATCAATAATGGCGAAGTGAAAACCTCATTTTTTGTACCGTACCCTTTGGCGGCCGAGTTGCGGAAAAATTATGGCAGCGATTTTAAGTCTGTAGTAATGTCCACAGCGCCGAGAGATTATATACTTGCTTCGGGCGACAAAAAAATGAATGAGCAAGGTTCTTTCATGGAAGCCGGCGGGCCAGCCCTGTTTACACTAAATATGCTCGAAGGCAGAGGCGATGCTATAAAGGATCCATCGTCGATATTAATTTCCGCGGCTACAGCGAAGGCATTTTTCGGCAATGAGGACCCCATGGGTAAAGTATTGAAGTTAAAATTGAGGTGGGACGGTTTAGATAATCTAAAAATAGCTGGCGTTTATGCGGATCTGCCCGGAAATACCACGCTTGCCGGTATGGCTTTTATTGGTTCATGGGGCCACTATGAGCCAGGCTTAAGCGGAATGAGGGAGCCATGGGGCCCAGGCAATGTTAATTTATATGTTCAATTGGCTGATAATGCCGACCTTGAGAAAGTATCTTTAAAAATCAAGGATGAAAAGCTGCGGCATTTAAAACCGCTTTCAGCTAAAACAAAACCGGCGCTGTTCCTGCAGCCAATGAGTAAATGGCATTTGTACAGTGAATTTAAGGACGGAAAAAACATTGGCGGCGAAATACAATATGTGTGGCTTTTTGGTATTGTAGGTGTGTTTGTACTCCTGCTGGCCTGTATCAATTTCATGAACTTAAGTACAGCCAGATCTGAGAAACGCGCGCGCGAAGTAGGTATCCGCAAGGCAATAGGTTCATCCCGCAGCCAATTGGTATACCAGTTTTACGGCGAATCGTTACTTTGTGTGCTGCTTGCATTTTTAGTTTCATTACTGCTATTGCAGTTAAGTCTTCCGGCCTTTAACCAAATAGCGGGTAAACAAATTTCCATACCATGGAACAGCCCGGCGTTCTGGTTTGCTGCAATTGGTTTTAGCTTTATCACGGCAATAATTACAGGCAGCTATCCGGCATTTTACCTCTCATCATTTACACCCGTGAAGGTAATGAAAGGGGCGTTCCGGGTTGGGCGTTTGGCTTCGGCCCCGCGTAAAGTACTGGTGGTGCTCCAGTTTACAGTTTCTATTGTGCTGATCATCGGTACTACGGTAGTTATCCGGCAGATTCTTTTTGCCAAAGACCGCCCGGTAGGCTACAGCCAGGACAGATTAGTTGCCATACCAGTCCGAACTTTTGAACTCCACCAACATTTTGATGCGATAAAACAGGCCCTTGCAAGTAACGGCACGATAACTGAAATGGCCGAAGCAGATGCTCCACCTAACAAAGTTCCCGGTACTACCAGCGGCGTCGGATGGCCTGGAGAAGACCCTAATCTGGGTGCCGGTTTCGGCCAGGAGGACATTTCATACGATTATGGCAAAACCATTGGCTGGAAATTTAGCGCAGGCCGGGATTTCTCGCGGTCATTCCTTTCCGATTCAGCAGCGGTGATCATCAACCAGGCAGCAGCTGATTTTATGGCCATGAAAAAACCGACAGAAAACTACATAACCTTTTTTGGGAAAAAAATCAGGATCATAGGCGTAACTAAAGACATCATTAACCGTTCGCCTTATGAACAGGTGCAACCTATGGTTTATTTTTTAGCGAAATGGGCAGGAGGCAGTTTACTGCTAAAGATCAACCCGAAAATGAGCGCCGGTAAAGCTATTAGCAATATCACTTCGGTATTAAAAACCGAGAATCCGCAACAGCCATTTGAATACCACTTCGTTGACCAGGAATATGCCAAAGAATTCGATAATGAGGAACGCATAGGTAAGCTGGCTACCGCCTTCGCCAGCCTGGCTATATTTATCACCTGCCTGGGGCTGTTTGGCATGGCATTATTCATGGCCGAACAGCGCGTTAAAGAAATAGGTGTACGCAAGGTGCTTGGCGCTTCAGTGTTCGCCCTGTGGCAATTATTATCGAAAGACTTTGCCATACTGGTGTTTATTTCAATAATTATAGCTTCGCCTGTGGCTTATTACCTTATGCATAACTGGCTGAACAAGTATCAGTATCATACCGATGTTGCCTGGTGGATATTTATCATTACAGCTATTATGACTATGCTGATCACACTACTGACGGTAAGCTTCCAGTCCATAAAAGCCGCATTGGCAAACCCGATAAAAAGTTTGAAAACAGAATAACAAGCTATGTATGCGGCTTTTTATTGTTGCTCTCTTGAAAGAGGCGTGCAGGTGAGCATAATAGCAGTGGTGTGTTATGCATTACGTATAATACACTCTCCATTGGAGTCCTCCGGATCTACACCCTCTGAGCCACCGCTAAAATGGCAGGCGGTCAAGAGGTAAACGGCACATTCCAACCTGCATAACAAAAAAACCGCTTAAAGGAAGCCTTTTGTTAAAATCACAACCAGCTCGAAACATATTATGTTAAGTAAAATCAAGTGTCAGCGATTGGAAGACTATTTATAAAATACTATAAATTAATATTTTATATTCATCAAGATGCGGCTAACAATCTTAAGTCTGCCAAAAAGGATTCGAGAAGCTTCCCCTACAGGCTACTGAAAGATGAAAGCTTACGATGAAATGATTTATTCATTCCTTAACCCATTTACAGGATTTTCCATAGCTGATCTGATCGTTCGAAAACTAATAGTTGCCAATGCAATTAACATAGCGCCGGCACCCGCTACTATAAATATCCAAAAGCTCAGGTTGGTATGATAAGCAAAATTCTGCAGCCACTTGTGAATGAAGAACCATGCAATGGGCGACGATATCAGTAATGAAATAGCTATCAGTACAACCACTTCTTTATTCAGCATGGTCAATATATTAGTTACACTGGCACCCATCACTTTCCTGATGCTGATCTCCTTGGTTCGTCTCTCGGTAGTAAACATCGCTAAGCCGAACAAACCCATACATGAAATAAAGATGGTTATAAGCGTTGCTGTTCCCATAAGCCATTGCGTTTGCTGTTCACTTTGGTATAATTTTGTAATTGTATCACCCAAAAAAGCGTAATCAAAGGGTTCTTCAGGGTAAAGTTTCTGCCATTCTTTTGCAACATTGTTTATCAACAGCGGGATATCACCCTTTTTATATTCAACGGGAGTTAGCTTTAGCGCGATACCTTTTTGAAACGTAGGGTCGTTGGCAATTACACACGCCCTGATTTGCTGATAGAACGAGTCTTCATAAAAATCGGCCACAACACCCGCTATTGGATAAGCTTTCTTATCAGCCCATTGCAAAAGCCTGCCGACAGCCTGTTTGGGGTCGCGAAAGCCGAGCGCCTTTGCCATAGTTTCATTTATTATGTATTCCCTTATGCTATCGCTATGCAGCAAATTGCGGCCGGCGACTATTTTCATATGGTAAAAGGGCACGAAATTCTCATTGCCCGAAAGGGAGTAAACTTCAACAGGCTCTTCGTTGCTCCCCTGTAAATGTGCAGGATCGTTCCTGTGCATACGGTAGCCTATTGGAGAGGGCCCCTGTGTAATGACCTGTTCAATACCGGGGAATTGTTTTATCCTTTCGGCAAGTACCTTCATTTTCCCCGGATCGCCCCGCCAAAGTCTTTTTAAGGTGATAATATTACTTGTTTTAAAGCCCAGGTCCTGATTTTGCATGTAATTGATCTGTTTACCGATAGCTATCGTGCCGATAATGAAAATAAGCGATATGGTAAACTGGAAAACGATGAGGCTTTTGCGCAGATAACCTTTATTGCCCGCCCGCTCACTTATTTCGCCCTTCAGGCTGGAGACAGGCTTAAAGGCAGATAGCAACCTTGCCGGGTAAAAACCAGCCAGTAACGTGGTGAAAATTACAATACAGGCAAGAAATAGCCAGATGGTGTATGACGTATAGTGGAATTTTACACCTGCCGGGATATATTCAGCGAATAAATTCAATAAGGGCTGTACAGCAATAACGGCTATTACCATTGCCAAAAAAGCCAGGATAAATGTTTCGATCAAAAATTGCAACAGGATAGCGCTTTTTTCGCTGCCCAGCACCTTGAGTATACCGATCTCTTTGGTTCTTTGTATGGATTGCGCAGTAGATAAATTGATGAAATTTATAGCTGCGATAAATAATATAAATATGGCTACTGCCGAGAGGATATACAGCACCCTCAGATCAGCTTTATTCCCAATGCCGCCATACTCGCGGTGAAAGTGTATGCCGGTAAATGGCTGAAGCTGTATGTGCAGAGGGGTATGCGGGTCACCGTCGATATATTTTTTTATGAACGGTGGGAATTGCGCATCTATTTGCGATGGGTTAACACCCGGGGACAACTTTACCAGCTCCTGGGTGCCGGTTATCGTGTGCCAGTCATCCTGGGGCATCTGGTATTTTAAAAAACTGCTGTTAATGGTGCTGTATGAAATAAAATCGGAAAAATTAAAATCTGAATTTTTATTCCAGTCTTTCAGGATTCCGGTTACCCTAACGGTAAGCGAATCCTCGTAAATGATCGTTTTGCCAATCATGCGGGCGGGCGGTATGTCTCCGAAATAGGTTTTCGCGCGGCTTTGCGTCAGCACAACACACATGGGCTCAGTTAAGGCTGTTTTTGGGTTGCCACTTAACCAGGTATAGGGTAATATGTCAAAATAATCTGGTTCGGCAATTATCACTTCCGTTTCATCAAACCGTTTGATCACTTTATCGCCTTCCTTAATTTTTACTTTTGGACGATAAGGCTGAAAAGCGGCTACTTTTTCAAGGCCCGGCATGTCATTCCGCATAGCGGCCGGCATGGGTGGGAACACCATATTTAAATGGGTACGATCAGGGTCCGGGACGCTGGGGTTGCTTACATCGATACAATAAATGCGCTCTTTATCAGGGTGAAAAGTATCAAAGCTGAACTCGAAACTTGTAACCAGGTAAATGACCAGGCATCCGCAAATACCCAGCGCAAGCCCCATAACATTAATGGCAGAATAGGTTTTATGACGTTTGATATGGCGCCATGCATTTTTTAAATAATTTCTGAACATATAGCTGCGGTTTAATTGTTCATAAGACCACGTCGGGGTGGATTTATGATACGAAATTACTGTTGCAAACCGCGCATCGCTGCCCAAGTTATAAGATGGGCAATCTTTTTTCAGCTCATTTTTATATTCCACCGGGCTTTTCCCGGTCGTGTGCTTAAAAATACGTGTAAATGTGCTTTGAGAATTAAAACCCGATTCTAACGCAATGCCCAGCAACGTGATATGGTCATAGTCAGTATCCTGCATTTTTCTGATCACATCAGCAACCCGAAATTCATTAATGAAATCATTGAAGGTTTTTTTGAAGACCGTATTGATGATCCGTGATAATTCGTGGCTGGTAAGGCTAAGCTTTTCGGCAAGTGAACGCAGGCTTAATTCCGGATCCAGGTAATAGCTGTTCTCTTTAACTGCTTTCTTCAGCCAAATACCTTTTTGCTTCAGCGCCGCCGGGGCTAATGGTTTTAAAACCGGTATTATATCTCCCGGTACGCCAGATTCCGGCCTTAAAAAGGCGCTCGCCGCCATCCAAATAACCATTATCACTAAAAGAAGATATAACGGATAATAAGCCTGCGCGCTTAATTGGAAATTATAATAAAAATAGTCGATCGCTGTAAAGGGTATCCACAATAGCCATAGCAGCACGAAACCTGTCAGTAAGTTACGCAACCACCGCAGTTCGCGCCGGTACCGGTCGCCTCCGTTAAATTTTAGCTGCTGGTAAAAGTGTTCGATTAGTTTATAACACCAATATAGGTAGCTAATTACCGATATGAATGTCAATAACTGTAATACAGTATTCAACCGTTCAAAAATCAACGTATCGTATGTCGGTGTACTTGTTTTTACACTTTTCCCAATTTCTAAAGCATAAACACTTATTTCCAGTAACAGGGGGCTAAAATGGAGGAAGTCCTTCCATCCGAATTTAGATCTGGGCTGGGTTATTTTCAGTACATAAAAATAGAGGAGTGGCCCAAACGCGAGCGAAAATTGTAAAGGTAACCAGCTCCAGCGAGGAACGTAGGTTGTCAGCCCGATGTCGATGCCTAATACCCTGGCTAACCACAAAACTATAACAACGATTGCCAGGGCAAGGAACCGATTTGCTATCCTGTTAATCTTTGGTGTGAACCATAGCAACACAGCAAAAGTTAACCCGATAAAAATTGCTCCCAGGAAAATTAGATCGTACAGGTTAATATAGAATGTATATGGATTCAATTAGATCAAATAACTTAATCATTATTCCAAATAGCTAATTTACTAATATGTTGCAAATATTTTAAACGTTAAAAGTTTTAATAAAAATGAACATCTGGTCGTTCGCTTTTGAATTGCATATATGATAATCAATCAGAACTTAATTTTGCGTATTTACGCTATAGTGATAGATAAGTAAATTGAAATTAGCTTAATAAAAGCCTCAAATTTTCGTGGTAGGCTTTGTAGTGGTTAGTGGCAGAATCTTGAACTTTTTTCTTAGAGATCTGAAACGGTTAGTGAATTTTTGAGGGTTGAAACCTCTAATTTTTACTAGCTAATATTCAATAGTTATAAGTCGCATTTTCAATACCCTTCTTTTCCGGATAGTAATTTCTGCGTTTTTTACTTAATATAATATTAATTTTGAATAACACTGCGAACAAGGTTTTAAAATAAAATCGATACCGATAAATAACAGCTGAGAATTGTATATTGATTTTCTTAAGCGAGGAGTCTAGCCTCATAAAGATTTTTTTTGTGGCATCCTATATGCGCTTCAATTGTCTATCCTAATTTATGAAAAAAGTGGAAATATGATGCCATTGACCACTCTATTCTGAAATGTCGTGCTGCCAATTCCGTTACACTTTGATCAGTTTAATATATTGGCTATTAATTTGGTTTACCTCAATTGATAACACAAGTCGATGATCTCAAGGGCACGGAACTGTATGGTCAAAGCGTACTGGAATGTCTACTCACAGACACTAAAAATTACGAAAACGTTATTGATCTACTCCTTAAATTAATTGTATATCATAATACGGGCGAGAAATGATTATATGCTGATTTAGTTATGACTTTCGCGATTTTTAATACATAATTCATAGTTTTTTAAGTGTTAATTTCTCAGAAATTTACACTTAATTGGTTCATCAGCATCTCCAAGTTTTGGCGTCTTAAAATTTCCAACCATTCCAATATCTGTAAAAAGTATGAATTTCGGTCAGTTTATATTTTAATACAAGCCTGTGTAAAAGTTATATTAAATTCTAAGTATTTTTGTTGTTACACAACTATGCTTAAGTACAATCCCTTAACCGATCAACAATTGGCATCCTTGCTGAAGGACGGTGACCACGGAGCGTACAAAGAAATCTATAACAGGTATACCGGTATATTATACAGGCATGCTTTTGCCAAGCTTCAGGATCGCGAGGAGGCGAAGGATATTGTTCAGGAATTGTTTATCACTTTATGGGATAAATATGAGCAAATTGATTTTCAAACCAATTTGGCGGGCTATTTATACCGAATGCTACAGAACAGAATTTTAAACTTAATAGCACATAAAAAAGTTGCATCGCAATATATAGATTCGCTCCAGGAATTTATTGACTATGGGGAGGCTATTACCGATCACCTGGTCCGCATTAATGATTTAAAAGATCTTATAGAAAGGGAAATTGCCGGTCTTCCCGATAAAATGCGTGAAGTATTTGAATTAAGTCGAAAAAGTTATCTTTCACATAAAGAAATTGCAGAAAAATTGGATATTTCTGAAAAAACTGTAAAAAATCAAATCAACGGCGCTCTTAAAATCCTTAGAAAGAAGCTCGGTGTGGCAATTTTCTTCCTTTTTGTCTGAAAATATTATTTTTTTTTAAAATTAATCTGGGCCCTGAGCCCAACTTAGTTGTCTTTGTTATAATTCTGGAATAAATAACAGGATTAAACAAAATATGCTGGCAAAGGATCTATTAAAAAAATATCTTGAAGGTAACTGTACTGAAGAAGAAAAAGCCATAGTGGAAACCTGGTATGTTCAGCACCGGGTAAAAAACCCGAAGGCTTTAACAGATGCGGAACAAACCAGGGATATTCATCAAATTATTAATTATTTAGATACCCGGGTTCCGGGTGCAAAGAAGGTGCAGCTTTGGCCGCGAATTGCCGCAGCAGCAACTATCTTATTATTTCTTTCCGTTAGTGGTTATTTTCTGCTGCATAAGCAAGCAGGTCAGCAATTTGCACAAAACCATCCATACGATATTGCACCGGGGGGCAACAAAGCCATTTTAACCAGCCATGGGCAAAAAATCATTCTTAATAACGCTAAAAACGGGCTCATTACTACTAATGGAAGTATTGCGGTTAACAAAAAAGCAGATGGCCTGATAAGTTATGACGCTGGCCAGGCTCCAAATGTAAAGGCCGCGATGGTTTACGATACCATAACGATTCCAAAGGGTGGGCAATACCAGTTAAAAATGTCTGATGGTAGCAAAGTTTGGTTAAATGCAGCCACGATCTTGCGTTACCCGGAAAAGTTTGCAGGTAAGGAACGAAAAATTGAATTAATTAGTGGTGAAGCCTATATGGAAGTGGTTCATAATGAAGCTATGCCTTTTAAGGTGCTGGTTAAAGGCCAGGTTATAGAAGATATTGGCACCCATTTCAATATCAATGCCTATGATGATGAAGAGCTTATGAAAACCACCTTATTGGAGGGCAGCGTGAAAGTAAATGCCGGCGGCCATGCTTTTTTGTTAAAGCCAGGTCAGCAAGCTCAAGTCAATGCAACTACCCACCGGGTTAACGTACACAATGTCGATACAGAAGATGAGATTGCCTGGAAAAATGGGCTCTTCACTTTTCATAATGCTTCAATTCAAACAGTGCTCAGGCAGTTAGCCAGGTGGTACGATGTTAAAATTGAATATGAAGGTCAGATTCCAGACAGAATGTTTTCAGGAGATATATACCGGAATACAACTGCCTTACAGGCTTTGGAGCTCTTAAGCTTCACTAAAGTTCATTTCAGGATTGAAAAAGGAGCTGATGGGCATTCCGAAAAGAAAATTGTAGTTACCCCCTAATTAAAATAGAATGTTGAATTAAACCCAGGATGAAAATATGGAAAAATAAATACTAGACACCAATAGACAAAGGGATAACCATTCTTCAAAAAATCCAGAGGAGATATGAAAAAACCGCAGAAGTGTTGGAAGCACTTCCGCGGGAAGTATTCGGGTTAACCCTTTCCCACATCCTGATAAAATCAGGATCGGATAAAATAATCGGCTGAACTATTTAATGTATTAACCCAAACATTGTAAAAGTAATGAATTTTAATGCTATTACCATAGCTATGCGTCCGCCTGCCGGCGGAGGATGGCTACCTCTCAAAAAACTCCTGTTGGTTATGAAATTGACTACACTGATAATGATTATAGCAATGGTACAGGCAAGCGCCAGTAGCTATAGCCAGCAGGTAAACCTTAATGTAAATAATGCCCCTTTAGAAAATGTATTAAAGGTCATTAAAATTCAAACAGGCTATGTGTTTTTTTATGATAACAAGGATCTGCAAAACACCAATATCAGTGTACAGCTTAAAAATGCGTCGATTGATGAAACGCTAAGCGCATGTTTTAAGAATTTGCCATTATCCTTTAAGATAATAAACAAGAACATTGTCATTAGTCATAAGGACGAGTCATTAACACAGAAAGTCATCCGTTTTTTTACGCCCCCTCATGAGGTTACCGGCACCGTATTAGGTGAGGATGGTAAACCGATACCAGGTGTTACCGTAATGGTAAAAGGCACAAGCAATGCAACAGCGACGGATGAATACGGAAGGTTTAGGCTGCAGGCCGTTAACGATGACGCCATTTTGGTTTTCAATAATATAGCCTTGGAAAGCCTTGAAGTAAACGTGGATGGCAAAATTGATTTAAAAGTTGCTTTAAAGGCTAAAAATACCCAGCTACAAGAGGTTAAGGTTTTATCAAACGGGTATGAAAAAATTTCCCCGGAACGGGCGACAGGGTCATTTGGGTATGTTTCTTCGGCAGAAATTGAAAAAACACCGGCAATTAATTTGATGGAACGCCTGCAAGGAAAAGTGCCTGGTGTTAATTTTGATGTCCGCAAAAATACCATCAATATCAGGGGAACAAATACATACAATGGGGGCAATGCGTCGCAACCCTTAATTGTCATTGATGGTTTCCCGATGATTGATGAAACAGCAGGTGGCCAGGCGCTCACTCAAATAAGTAATACCACTTCGTCAGGATTTGCCATATTATCCAGACTTAACCCTAATGATATTGAATCGATCACATTTTTAAAGGATGCCGCAGCAGCGTCAATATGGGGCTCAAGGGCAGCAAATGGCGTGATTGTAATCACTACTAAAAAGGGAAGAAAAAAAGAAACAACCATTAATTTTAATGCGAATGTAGGTGTTTCTGCACCTGCTGATCTGTCACAGTTACATACGATGACAAGTGCCCAGTATGTTAACCTGGAACAGGAGCTTTTTAATAAAGGGTATATTACCGATCCGGCTAATTGGGCGAGCTACGGCTATTATACATTTAATTATAACCCTAACAACAGCGAGGCCACAGAGTGGATGTTCAAAGTACAGCGTGGAACTGCAACAGCAGCACAGCGCGATTCGGCGCTGGCCGTACTATCGGGCAGAAGCAATAAAAAGCAGATCAGTGAATACTTATTACAAAAAGCCGTTACACAGCAGTACAACATAGCAATTTCAGGCGGCGGAGATAATGGCACTTACTACATATCAGCCAATTCCACTAATGATCGCCCCGTGTTTAAAAGCAATGATGCACAGAGCTATAATTTAACGGCAAATACTACCAGTGATTTCTTTAATAAACGTTTAAACATCTCAACAGGATTAGCTTATACTAATAACTATAGTAAAACTAACCAGGCCGCCAGCACCGCGCTAAGTAATTCGTCACTTGGTTTAAGACCCTATGATATGTTGGTTGACAATAGTGGCAACTCCATAAACAGGTATGTGTTATACAGGCCTGAGGTTATTGATAACTTCACCAGCGAAGGGTATCTGCCATGGACGTATAATGCCATTGATGAACTGAATTATTCCAACAGTATTCTTAAAGAAACCAGGATTAGGTTGAATACTGCACTAAATGTTAAAATATTAAGCTGGATTGGTTTCACTACCAGCGGCTCTTATCAGGACAATATTAGTAATACAGGCGAAGAAGATCAATTAAACAGTTATAATGCACGTACTTTAATTAATACTTATACCAGTATAGCCAACGGTAAATTAGTTTATGGAATACCTTTAGGCGGCATTAATCATTTAACCAATGCGAGTAATGATGATTATTCCGTACGTGGCCAGTTTAATGTTCACCAAACCTGGGATAATATCCATCAGTTAAATTTGATTGCAGGGTCAGAAATCAGGCAAACGCAATCTACCAGTAACGGCCGCACGCTGTATGGCTTTAATGATGATACCTATACATCTACCTATGTGAATCCGACGGCATATTATAATACAGTTTACCCATACCAAATGAGTCCGGGTTATTCAGATGGGACTATCAACATTAGCAAAGAGCGGTATTTATCATATTATTCTAATGCCTCCTATACATTACTAAATAAATATACGGCCAGTGGCTCTATAAGGTTTGACAATTATAGTGCGCAGGGGGTTTCTGATCAGCAAAAAGCAATTCCGCTATGGTCATCAGGCTTAAAATGGGACGTAAAGCGGGAGGATTTTATGCAAAATGTTAAGCCCGTAAATGATTTAAGCCTGCGTCTGACTTACGGATCAGGAGGGACTATTCCCGGGACAGGTTTAAATACGGTGATCTTAAATGGATCAAATTCGGATACCTATACAGGTAAAACCTATACGAGCATTAGTTCACCCGCTAATAATGAGTTAACATGGGAAACCACCAAGCAACTGAATGCTGGTGTTGACATGGCATTGTTAGACAACCGAATATTATTAACCTTCGATGTTTACCGTAAAAGGTCATATGGTATATTAGCTCAATTGCCTTATGATGCCACTTACGGGTGGTCAAGCGTGCTGTTTAATGCCGGGACATTAAGTAGCCACGGATTAGAGTTTGGCCTGCAGGGAGCAATTGTTCAACAAAAAAATTGGGGATGGAATTCCAGCTTCACTTTTTCATACAATACCGATGTTGTAACTGATGCCCGCTTTACCAAAACCAGCAGTATCAACCTGGTAGGTTCTTCAACCCCTATTAATGGCTATCCGTTGGATTACCTGTTTGTTTACCGTTGGGCAGGGTTAGATAATACCGGCAATTCTCAAATTTATGATCATAATGGAAATATCGTTTCATCAACCACCGGTAATTCCAACTTAACATCAGCCGACTTGAAATATGCAGGGCGTACTACGCCACCTTATTTTGGCGGATGGAGTAATGATTTCAGATATGAAAGTTTTACACTTAACGTGCAGATGGTTTATAAGATGGGGTATAAATTTTTAAAGTATTCCATTGGAAATTATCCGGCTAATGCAAGCACCTCTAACCCTTTTACAGGTGTATTAGGCACAGAAGCAGATTTGGCTTATCGCTGGAGAAATCCCGGGGATCAGGCATTTACAAATATTCCGGGATTAGGGGCCAGTACTAATAGTATAAACAGGTACCAATATTCAGATATACTGGTTCGTGATGCAAGCCAGGTTCGTTTACAACAAGTGGCCTTATCGTATGCTTTACCCCATAACATAGTAATGCATACGCCATTCAAAGCGCTTTCAGGCAGTATTAGCGCTCGTAATTTGGGGCTGATCTGGAGAGCCAACAAAGATGGCATAGACCCGGATTATGTAAATACAACAAGCTACAATAATTTGCCCCCGGCAAAGAATTTTGTATTTGGTATTAATGCCTCATTTTAATTAGGCATGATGAAAAAAGCTAACATTCTAAATACTCATTTTAACCATAGTATCAACATGAAAAAATATATAGTTGCCCTTGTGGTCGTGGGCTCCCTGATCACAAGCTCGTGCCGTAAGTATGTAGAAATACCTGCGGTGGGAATGCATGCGCTTAAATATACTTCTGATTATCAGGATCTCTTGAATAATACATCTGTTTTAGAACATTCATACAGTTTTCCCTTACTTTCTTCTGATGATGTAAGTATTGACAGTATAAAGTATCAGAATTCATTCACTGCGCAAACAGCGGATGTTCAATTTGTATTGACTTATACCTGGGCGCCAACCCGCTATGCCACAAACGTAGAATCAGACGTTGACTGGGAGCGTTTTTATCAACAGATCATGATCTGTAATAATGTATCCGATGGGGTAATGACGAGTGAAGGTGGTACCGTAACACAAAAAAATGCCATATTAGCGCTGGCCCTGGTTCACCGTGCCTATGCTTACTTAAATCTGGTAAATTTATATGCTCCTCCATATAATCCATCTACCGCCTCTACTGATTTGGGTGTTCCCTTGCTTACTACTGCAAATCTTTTCGCAAACTTAAAAAGGCCGCCTTTAGCTGATGTTTATGCACAAATCATTAAGGATTTAACAACAGCGTTACCAAATTTACCTGATCTGCCTGCTTATAACTCAGATCCATCCAAAGCTGCTGCATACGCAATATTGGCCGAAACCTCATTAGAGATGAGAAACTTTACCGATGCAGGTACTTACGCTGGTAAGGCACTTGCATTGCAAAGCACTTTAATTGATTTAAATACCTATGCTTCGGCACCAGCGACTTTACCCGGAAAGCTGCTTGACCCGGAAACCATTTTCTCAAAGTTAAGTAGTGGGTACAGTTTCAATAAGGTGACATTAAGCGGTGATCTGTTAACGCTTTTAGGTACAAAAGATCTGCGGTACGTATTGTTTACCGGGTTAAATTTCGGGACTGCAGCTTACGGGCGCAGTTATTACCGTCAGAATTATAATAGCAATCAAGATGTATTTATCGGGCCAAACGTTCCTGAAATGATGCTGATTAAAGCCGAAAGTGCTGCTCGTGCAAACGATCCGGCCACGGCGGTAAGCCTGCTAAATGCGCTGCGTAAGAAGCGTTTTACGCCGGCCGATTACACAGATCTAACGGCAAGCAATGCTGCCGATGCTCTTGCACTGGTTATTAATGAGCGCAGGAGGGAATTATTTGGCCGCGGCTATCGCTGGTTTGATATGAGAAGACTTAACCAGGATGCAGCGTTTGCTAAGACCTATACAAGGATATTTAAAGGTGTTACTTACACACTTGAGACTAATAGTGCACGCTATACCTATCAAATTGATAATAAGTACATTTTGTTAAATCCGGAGATCGTCCAGAATCCATAATTATTATAAAGGGTGGCTCTAACTAAAGGGCCATCCACTTTAAATTCTTAATAAAACAACCATACATGATTAATAAAATGATCAACAGAGTTATAATTATAACTTTCTGTTTGGCAGGAATGAGTGCAAGCTATGCACAGCCACAAAAAGAAAAATCGAAATCAAATGCAGCTGAAACACAAACAGATACAGCAAAAAAACCGGCAAAAGTCAAGGTGCGCCCATATAAAGATGTGGTTACAGCCGATGCAATAACAACGCACGGGCTGATAACTATCCATAAAATTGATGACCGTTATTTATTTGAAATACCGTATGCTATTTTTAATAAAGATCTGCTGATAATGAGCCGCATTGCAGCTGCTTCTGCTGATATGCGAATAGGCAGGGGAGGCGATGGTTATGCCGGTGACCCGATCGGCGGAACTATTATCCAGTTTGAAAAAGGGCCGGCAAATAAGTTGTTTATCCGTAAAATGTCTTATTCCGAATATTCTAAAGATAGCACACAGGCTATGTATGCATCGGTTAAGCGAAATACAATGCAGCCTATTGTGGCCGCATTCCCCATAGCGGCCTATAAACCAGACTCAACAGCCGTAGTTGTAGATATGACCGATTATATCAACTCCGATAATGATCTTTTTTATTTTGGTTCGGCTATACAAAAGCAATTATTACATATAGGCAACCAGCAAAATGATCGCAGCTATGTTAAATATGCACACACATTTCCAACCAACGTTGAGCTAAGGACGATTAAAACCTATGCTATGGCAGGTACAACCATGAGCGGTGGTTTTACCATGGAACTGAATACCTCCATGGTCCTGTTACCCGAAAAGCCAATGAAAGCCAGGATGTATGATCCGCGTGTTGGCTATTTTACAACAGATTATACAGACTATGATGCTAACCCGCAGGGTGTTAAAACTGCCAGTCTGATAAATCGCTGGAGATTGGAACCTAAACCTGAAGATTTGGAGAAATACAAAAGAGGTGAGTTGGTAGAACCACAAAAACCCATTGTATTTTATATCGACCCAACTACACCTAAAAAATGGATCCCTTATTTAATTCAGGGTGTTAATGATTGGAATGCTGCATTTGAACAGGCTGGTTTCAAAAATGCTATTTCGGCCCGGTTAGCGCCAACGCCTGAAGAAGATCCTTCTTTTGACCTGGAAGATGCCCGTCACTCGGCCATTATTTATAAGCCATCTACCATGTCAAACGCAAGCGGCCCAAGCATTGCTGACCCGCGCACCGGCGAGATTATTGAAAGCCATATTAACTGGTACCATAATGTGATGAAGCTGATCCATAACTGGTATATGATTCAATGCGGAGCAGTTGATCCAAGAGCCCGAAAGATGGAGTTTGATGATGATCTGATGGGCCAGCTTATTCGTTTTGTATCATCTCATGAAGTTGGGCATACCCTGGGGCTGCGCCATAATTTTGGGGCAAGCGCGATGGTTCCTGTTGAAAAACTGAGAGATAAAGCCTATGTTGAAGCGAACGGGCACACCCCTTCAATTATGGATTATGCCAGGTTTAATTATGTGGCACAACCCGAAGATCATATAAGCGAAGCAGGCTTATTTCCGCGTATTGGCGATTATGATAAATGGGCTATTGAATGGGGCTACAAATATTATGATGAGTTTAAAACCCCCGAGGAGGAAGTGCCGTTTTTAAACAAACTGACTATTGAAAAGCTAAAAAACAAACGTTTATTGTTTGGCACAGAGATCGGTACCAATGATCCGCGTTATCAAAATGAAGATTTAGGTGATAATGCCATGATTGCCAGCGAATACGGTATAAAAAATTTGAAACGTATTTTACCGCAATTAATTGAATGGACAAAAACTCCGAACGAAGGGTACGATAATTTAAAAGACATGTATACTGCTTTGAATGCGCAGTTTGATCGTTACCTGGTTCATGTTATAAAAAATATAGCGGGTGTTTATACCACTGCAAAAACATCTGACCAGCCGGGAGATGTTTACGAGCGTGTGCCTGCAAGCAGACAAAGAGAGGCTATGAAGTTTTTGGATCGTAATGTGTTTACTACGCCTATATGGATGTATAATGCAGAGGTGCTTAACCGGACAGGGCAGAGCTTTATGACCACCACAGCTGAACGCCAGGAAGGAGTAATACAATATTTGATTGGGAAATACCGTATGACCAGGATGATTGAGGCAGAGGCGAGCGGTGATAAAGATGTTTATACCATTACTGAGTTTTTTAAGGACTTGAACCATGCTGTTGATAAGGAACTGTATACCCACCAGCCTATAGATGTTTACAGGCGAAACCTGCAAAAAAGCTATGTTGAAAATTTGATCAGCATAATTAAGCCTTCTGCAATGCCTTATTTTGGCGCTGCGGATAGTCCAAATGGGCCACCCTCGCAATCAGATAATGCGCCATTAAAATCTCAATCCAGTGATATGTCATCAGTAATAAAATCACAATTACATTATCAGCAAAAGTTGATCAAAGCAGATCTTCCATTTGTTAAAGATGAAATGACCAAAAGTCATTTATTGGATTTGAATGATAGAATTACAGCGGCGCTTAGTGTTAAATAAATTCGTCATTAAAGTAAATACTTATTGGTTTATGGATGTCGTTTTTTTTATTGGGATATCTCTGATTTCCTTGATTGCGATAGTTGTCATTGTAAAAATGATCAGCAACCGAATGAAAGGAAAAGATGAGCTTGATGGCCTGTTGACTTTCAAATACAAGAAAAAGGATCAAGGATGAATGCAACTACCCTGGGTTATATGTTTATCCTGGTGTTTGTATTTGCCATGATCATGCAAATATCAAAGGATCGCCATAACGGCGGCTAAAAATACTCTTTGTTCTTTATAAATCAGTTTAATAGTTAGTGTTAATAAATGAGAGCGCATCCCGGAAAGAGCCGGGAGCGCCTTTTTTTGAATTAGCCTGGCACTAATTAATATTAGAATAGCTTGAATATGGCGACACAAGTTTTTCAGACCGTTGATTATTAATCATTTAAATACACGTTTTCGTGTGAAAAGCGAAATTTCCGTAGTCCTGACCAAGCAGAAAGCTATATCATCAATGATCAAAGCGTTTCGAAATGGTATTTCTGATATTATGGAATGAGGAGATATATCACTTCGGAAGATTCAGCCTATGATCAGAAAATTGTTTTTTCGCTATATTTATGATAGCGCTAAATCTCAGATTAATTTCTGTTTTTTTTCCGGTAGACTACTGGTATATTTACACGATTTGGAAATTTCTGATAGCAGGGGAACTATTTTCAGATCTCACATAAAATTCGTTACTTCTGCAAAAATATATCATGTCTGTTCAAACCTATTCCATCATCGTAGCCAGTGGCAGCTATATTCCAACGGTTATCGTAAAAAATACAGATTTTTTAGATCACACTTTTTTTGACAGGAATGGCGTGGCCTTATCCAAAACAAACGAAGTGGTCATTTCACAGCTGGAACAGATAACGGGCATTCGTGAAAGAAGATACGTTACGGATGACCTGGTTACATCTGATATCGCTTTTTTTGCAGCCCGGAATGCATTAGAGTCGGGGGGGATTGATGCAGAATCGCTCGATTATATCATTGTGGCGCATAATTTTGGTGATGTTACTTCCAAAAACCTTGTGAGTGATATGGTGCCGGCTTTGGCTTCAAGGGTAAAGCACCGCCTGGGTATCGTTAATGCGCAAACCGTTGCCTATGATCTTCCCTTTGGTTGTGCTGGCTGGTTACAGGGTATAATACAGGCTGATGGTTACCTACGTTCAGGAAATGCAAAAAAAGTATTGGTTATTGGGGCTGAAACGCTCTCCAGGATAAGCGATCCGCATGACCGGGACTGTATGATCTTTGCGGATGGTGCCGGAGCCGTAGTTCTTGCTGCTACGGAAAGTGCAGTGCCAATAGGTATACTGGCCCATCACGCGGAAACAATTGCCGACGAATTGGTTTACGCTTTAAAAATGGGCGCCTCTAATAAACCGGGGTTCGGCGATAACCGGCTTTTTTTAAAAATGAGCGGACATAAATTATATGAGCAGGTACTAAAAGTAGTGCCGGGTGTCATAAAAAAATGTATAGAAAAAGCCGATTTATCTTTAACAGATATCAGCAAAGTGCTGATCCACCAGGCCAATAATAAGATGGATGAGGCAATTTTGAAACTCTTGTTTGAGCTCTGCGAAACTAAGCATATTCCTTTTGAGATTATGCCGATGACGATATCATGGCTGGGTAATAGCTCTGTAGCCACCTTACCAACTTTATACGACCTGATTAATAAGGCGCAAATGCCGGGGCATAGCTTTAATAAAAACGAAACCATTTTATTTGCCGCCGTAGGTGCCGGGGTTAATGTTAATGCCGTTGTTTATAGAAACTTCGAATAGCGGAGGAGAGTAGTCGGGAGACTACTAGTATATTGGTTCGATTTAGAAAGCCCGAACAGCGGGGGCAATAAAAAATAAGACAATTACATGATCAGTTGAAAAGGCGGGATTTATCCCGCCTTTTCATTTTAAAGTTTCAAATTCTAAGGGCTTTATCTCATCTATTGATTAAGCATTTGCACTATCTTATTTAGTGCATCTTCAGCATGCATCCATTGTACCATTTCAAGTGAATCCTCCGCTTCTTTTGCTGCTCTTGTACGCATTCTTTCTTCATACGCTGCAATGGCTGATTGCAAGTCTTTAAAATTTTCATTTACGAGACATTCGCACAACTCCAGGGCATCTAGCATAGCCAAATTAACACCCTCGCCGGACGGCGGCATGATGTGAGCTGCATCTCCCAGCAGGGTTATATTTGATTGGGCGTCCCAGGTTTGGTCTGATGGTATGCAATATTGCGGGCGTAACAGAAGCGGCAAACTCGAATTTTCAATCAACTCAAGCCATACTTCATCCCATCCCGGAAACTCTTCTTTAAACCAGTCACACACTTGCACCCGATCTGAAAAATCAATCCCGCTGGTTTGCATCCAGTTTTCATCTTTTTTGCAACTGATATAAAAATCTATACTGCCGTCGCCCTTTGAAGATACATGTATATATTTCTGATCACCATGACCATAGATCTTCCCGTCTTTCAATAATTGGTGAATATTGGGGGCTGTTATTTCTGCATTTTCTATGTTACCCTGCACAATCACCACGCCCGAATAGAATGGTTTAACGGGAGTAACTAAGAGACGGACCTTGGAGTTAGCACCATCTGCTCCAATAATCAAATCTGCCGTAGCCGTTGTGCCGTTCTTAAATTCCATTTTCCAAGTGTTTCCCACTTGCCAAATCCTTAATAACTGGCTATTCCAAACAACGGTTCCGGCTTCAAGCGAGTTTAATAGCATGTCCCTTAAAGGTCCTCTGTCAATTTCCGGCCTGAAAGACGCACTATTGAAATCTTCGTTGGAAACTTCGTTATGTTCGTCGTAGATGATATTCGCATGTTTATCGATAACACGGCCCTTTTCGTTACCTGGCCTATAAGTGGCTTTAAAGGCATCCATCAACCCTGCAACCTCAAGTGCTTTCAATCCCGATCCATGATGCAGATCAAGGGTTGCGCCTTGTACACGTGCATTTTCATTAACGTCTCTTTCGTAAACCTTTATATCTGCACCTTGAAGCTGCAAAAGCCGTGCAAGTGTTAGCCCACCCGGGCCACCGCCTACTATGGCTACTTTTTTATTTTTTAATAACATATCTTATAATTAATAATCTTTTGTTTCTGCCTGCAAAATTTCAACTATTTTTACAGATAAAATAGCTCGAATTAATATTAAAATAGTCGTAAATGAAAATAGCCATTACTGATAAGGGGGCAGGTATTACGCAAGAATTTGCCCGCGCAATAGGTGCCACCATCCGGGGGCGGTTTATAGACATCCCCGAAAGTAAAGGAGCGGGCTATCTTACAGGTTTTTCCTGGGGAAAGGATCTGCGGATGATGGTGCGCAATTATTATCTCAAAGAAGATGTTATTATTGAGCGGACAAATGAACTGGCTGAAGGGCAGGATGATATTGTTTTCTTGCTTAGCGGGATTTTTCCCCCGCTCGTACAGACCGAAAAGCAACTGTCAACTGAACAACCCAATGTGATGATCTGTAGACATGCCGTTTCTTCCATCATAGCTATGCCTTTAAATACCATTTTTGGAAGTGTGACGATCGCTGTTTCCAGACAATATCTGCATCAGCTTTTTGGAGAAATAAATCATCCTGTAGTAGCAAGCGTTTTAGAGGCCAGGGACAATTTTGTGTTTGAAACCAGTATTACACCCGAAATGATCAAAACAGGCAGCGAAATGCTGCATCAGCCTGTTCCAGAAAGCCTGGAAAGTCATTTTTATAAACTGAAATGTGAAGAACTGCTGTGCTATACTTTTGCTTTGCTCATGCAGCGTGAGGCTGTTCCAACGAACAATATGCATATCAACGATATAAAAACCATATATGCTATTAAGTTTCGTTTGCAGTCGCAGCTAAGTGAACCTCCTGACATTGCTTCAATAGCCGTAGAAGCAGGAATGAGTGCACCCAAAATGCGAAAACTGTTTAAGCAGACCTTCGGAAAAGGCATTTTTGAATATTACCAATTCATAAAGATGCAGGAAGCTGCAAGACTGTTAAAAGAAAAGCGACTTACTGTTTCTGAAGTTGGCTATCAGTTGGGTTTTACCAACCTGAGCCATTTTTCAAGAGTTTTTGAACTGCATACAGGCATGAAACCCAAGAAGTATTCGATAAATTGAGGCTGATAAAAATTCTTCCAAAATCCAATAATTCAGGTTTCCTGACTTTATATTGTGAACCATATTTAATTTGAAACGAATAAACGTTTAAACAATAAATTCAGCTATAATTCTTAAATCTTCTATAAAGTGGTTCGAATTCCACCCAATGGGAGCCAATGATAGGAGCCTAAAACAGCAATTCTATTATGATGGTATGGTAAAATGGAAAGAGCTTCCTATACCTGTCTTACTTTCAAACCATAAAGTACCGTTATTTTTTTCTACGAGTTCCTTGCACAATAAAAGGCCAAGTCCGCTTCCTTTTTCGCTGGCTGTACCAAAGGTTGTGTAGGATGAAAGTTTGTCAAATATTTTTGCCTGTGCTTCCTCAGGAATGCCTTTCCCGTTATCTTTTACAGTTATCAGTGTTAATGATTCTTTTTTTTCAGCGCCTATCGTAACAACACCACCAGCTTTTGAGAATTTTACGGCATTCTCCACCAAATTCCTGACCACGATATCAATCATTGTTTCATCCCCATAAACAATTTCAGGTGCGATTATATTCATAGCGGTTACCGTCACCTTCTTTTCGACAGCCCGTGCTTTTATCAGCATTATGTTTTGTTCAATTACCTTTTGCACATCAAAGTTGGCCGGGTTAGTGTAGATACCATCCATCTGGCTTTTCGCCCAATACAGCAGGTTTTCAAGTAAATGTGAGGTTATTGTCAGATATTCGCCTGCTTTCTCAATCCAAAATTCACTTTCTTCTTTAGATAAATCTTCTTCCTTTAATACATTTATCATTTGATAGAGCGCGTGGATGGGCCCCCGCAGATCGTGCCCTATAATGGAAAATAGCCGATCCTTAACCAGTACCAGTTCTTCCAGGCGTTCGTTCTGTTCCGATATGTTCTTATTTTGTAAGGCCAATTGCTCACTAAGTCTCCTTTTTTGTGTGTAGTTTCTGAAAAGAATGAAAGCGAGTAATATCAAAAGCAAGGCCCCCGCCATTAAAATATTTCGCTTTAATTTTATTTTTTCCAGTTCTTTTTGACTTATAAGTTTATCCTTATTCAACAAGTCAATTTGCCTTTGCTTTTTATCCAGTTCATAGGTCGACTGTATATTCCTGATGGCTATTTGTTTTTCTACAGTATTCAAACTATCGTTTAATTCAACTTCAAGATCCCGGTAATAGAGTGCCTGCTGATAATTACCCATTTTTTGATGGGTTAAGTATAATACATGATAAGCTGTTTTAATGAGTTCAACAATACCAGATTTTCTGCTTTCTTCAAGACCTTTTTGTGCATATAGCATACTGAAATTGTATTTGCCCATATGATAGTTGGTAAGTGCCAGGCCGGTATGGCAGTAAGCAACATCTTCATCATCGCCTGCCTTTTGTGCAATATTAACGGCTTCATAAAAGTAGATCTGCGCTTGACGGTAGTTTTTTTTGGTAATGTAATTTTCGCCGATATTATATAATGCAGTAGCAATGCTGGTGGGATCTTTTGCTCTTTTTGCTATAATTAGTGCCCGGTAATTATAGGCGATAGCAGAATCCGGCTGGCCTTCGTACTTAAATATTTCCCCTATGTTTACCAGTGGGGCATAGGGCGCAAATCCTGTAGGATCATGCTGTTTCAGGGCTATTTTATAAGCGAGCCGGTTGTAATAAAGTGCTTTTGTATAATCCTCCAAAGAGGTGTACATGCCGGCTATATTATTATATTCGTTTCCGGTTAATCCCTCCATACCCAGTTTTTCACTGATGCGCAGACATTGTAAGTGACAGTCAAGAGACTCCGGCCAATTTCCTTTGTATCCGAGGGCTACTCCCTTTGCGAGATACGCTAGCGCAATACCTTTTTCAAAATGAATTTTTTTTGCAAGTTCAAGGGATTTATCCGCCATTAACAGTGCGCTGTCGGCATTTTTGTTCCAATATAGCCTGGAAATGGAATAATAGATATTTACCCTGTCCGTATCATGCTTAGCCGTACTAAGTTTCTCAAAAAATACTTTGATATGGTCAGTTTGGGCGAAGCAGGAGGAAGTTGATACAAAAGTCAGTATGCCATATATAATACCCCTAAATATATAAAGATGCAGTTTGCTTATAGGTGAAGGTTTTGTCATATAGCTATTCCGTTAATTGGTTAGGTTAAATTAATACTATAGCAGCAATTATAATAAGATATTTTTCTTAATAATCATGTTAAAATTAGATATCATCAGGTTATCTTTCATCGAATCCAAAATTGAATATAAGCCTTAATTTGGATAAATATATGACTGAATTATATATAAGTATTAGGCAGTTGCTTAAATCACGGAGTAGTAGGATACTACTTACATATTGGTCCGATTTAAAAACTTCGAACAGCGGATTAAGGAAGCTTAGTAAACTTCTTCTCAGCTTCATTCCATAGCCAAAATTCTTCTTTGTACGTTTTGGTGGTAGCTTCCGGATCAGGGTTTACAATAATTAGCCTGCTGTCGGGCTGGAACTTATATCCCCGCTCAGCGTCTGTACCTTGATATACGATTCCTGTTTTTAAATCGACAACAACAGCGTACTGGCAATCTGATCCGCACCCCCAGTATACAAAGCAATAATGGCCTCCAAAGTTCAGGCCGGTTGATCCATGGTACTCTACTTGTTCTTTTGTTGAATAATATGTGGTTCGTATTGCTGTTCGATATTGCTCTGCCAGTGCGTTACCTTTCAGCTTTAGCTTTGCTGGATGCCCTTTATACAACGGGACTTTATAACTACTAAATGAATGTTGTTGAGCATCAGAGGTTCTACTCATACTGATGAGACAGATGGCTAAGAGTAGATGGAGATAGCGTTTCATTGATAACACTAAGATAGGATGTTTATTCACATGATTTGTATAAAACCATAGAGAGACCAACCAAGTGTGCTTAACCCGAAACCCACAAAAAAAGCGGCTCACATTGCTGAAAGCCGCTAACCCTCGGATACCGGGCGAATATATTTATAAAATTTATCAGGCACACGCGCCGTGCGTGCTCCAGCTTAGGGCGCTAATTATTTAAATAGGTAGTAATATAAGCTTTCACCTCAGCCTTTTTAGCCTGATCGGTTATAAGCTCGTATATCGGCATCAATCCTTTTTGTGATATATCAATAAAAACAGCGCCGGCCCTGGTTGAGCTTAAGTGCCAGCTGGTGATATCAACGCTAACAGGGTTGGTTGTGGTATTCAGGATTAATTTCGATTGGTCGGCTCCTACAGCTTCATAAACAATTTTTGGTGACGTAATACTTGCCAGTTCGCTCTTGTTTATGGGATCAAGCGCGCCGGTTGATAAACCAAAAACCTTACTTATCGCATAAGTCAGTCCATTTGATTCAGCACTTAGCCTGTTGCCTGAAGTGCTTTCAGCCTGGTAATAAGCATTCAATTTTGCGCCGAGCACAATATCTGAAAGTACATGTGTGCCATATTTTTTAACCAGATCTGCCGCGCTCAACACTTTTATATCATTGGCAAAGGAGGGAGTTAAGTAATTTTTTAATAGATCATAGTTGGACATCATCTTCACTCTCTTTTGTTGTATAATCACTGAAAAGACACCATAAACATATTTTGAAGATAAAGCATCCTGACCGCCAAATGGGGTAGTAATAGTTCCTTTGAACATTTTAAGTCCGCTTGTTTCATCTGTTTTTGATGACAACTGCAATGCCAGGTTATCAGCATTTTCTGCATTTAATGTCAGGGTTGTAGCTGTGGTCGATAAATCAGGAACCACTCTGCCTGGGTTATTAATGTCATAGGCCTTTACATCAATCGCCAGGCCACGTACCGAACTTGTATCAGCATATTTCCCGGTAATATCATAACCATAACCCAGCAAATTATATGCAGGATCGCCCTGGGATCCGGAATTATTAGTTGACTTTATTGAAGCTACCGAAATATCGCTAACAGAATCATTAATGACAGAAGTAACCGGACTACTAGATTTTTTACAAGAGAACGCTAAAACTATAAGCGCAAAAAGGATTAGGTTTTTTTTCATAGATTTTATTCGGTAAATGTGGAAATGTGATCGCAAAATAATAAATATAATTCATCCGCTCGCGCATCACGTATGCTTTAATCATTATGCAAAAAAAGCGGCTCACATTGCTGAAAGCCGCTAAGTATTTTTTATATCAATTATTTACTTTACACGCTCAACATATTCGCCGGTGCGGGTATCAACTTTTATTTTATCGCCCTGGTTTACAAACAGGGGTACTTTTATTTCAATACCATTTTCGGTCGTCGCGGTTTTTAGCGCGCCCGAAGAGGTATCACCTTTAACTGCATGCTCGGCATAAGTTATTTCCAACTCCACAAAGTTGGGTGCCTGCGCCATAATCGGTTCTTCACTCTCAAAAGATACGATCACGTTCATGCCTTCTTTCAGGAATTTTGCTGATGGGCCGAACAATGCTTTTGGGATATTAAACTGATCATATGTGGTATTATCCATTATCACCAGATGGTCGCCTTCTTCATACAGGTATTGGTAATCATTGGTTTCTACACGGCAAATTTCAACCTGCTCGTCGGTTGCTAAACGCGCCTCCACAATTCTTCCGGTTTTAATGTTACGGAATTTATCTAAATAGAACGCGCCGCCTTTACCCGGTGTGCGGTGCAGCACTTCTATAACAGTTACCAATTCGCCGTTGAAGCGTAAAATATTTCCTACTTTAATTTCAGATGCCTTTGCCATGAATTATATGATTCGTAAATTTTGCTGGCAAAGATAAATGCTTTTTTAAGTATTATGGCTTTTAATATTTAGTGATTGAGTGAATTAGTGATGGAGTGATTTGAAAATTTGGTGATTTGAAAATTTGAAAATCAACTTGTGTATTTAAAATCATCTTCAAATTAGCACATTCTCAAATCTTCAAATTAGTTAATTTATCGTTCACTATCACAACTACATTCCATCTCTTCCACGTTCAATGGCCAAATAACCGTTGCCTTCCACAAAAAAGCAGATAACCCCCAGCAGGACGAACAGCGACAGCCAGAATTCGGAATAAGGTTTGAATATGTTTTCCCGGAAATTAACCAGGAATACAGCGCCAAACAGTATCGGCAAATTAAGCAGGCAAAATAAACGGGTACGTATACCCAGGGCAATACAAATGCCGCCTGCAAGGTGCAAAGCGATGATGAGGTATGTTAATAAAGTTAAAAATACTGACGTGCCTATTTCATCCGTCAACCCGGTTTCGTTCAGGAAATCTGCGAGTACATTGAGATTAAATATAAACTCAATCCCTTTCCATATGAGGACTAATCCGAGGGCGATCCTTACAAAATCTAACCATTTTGGGTAATGACTGTCACCCCATTCATGAATTTTATCGAGCGTTTTCATAAGATCTATAATTGGTATAATAAATAACGACTTTACGAACGATTGTAATATCAATATTACATAAAAAACAATCAAAAGTCAACAAAATGTGGAGGAAATGAGAGAATTATTTTGCTGTAGTCGGAGACTACGCGTATTGGGGTTCGATTTGGAAACTTCGAACAGCGGGAGCAATGGAAACCTTTTAAGAAATACCGTTAAAAATATTAAATTTGGAATTTCAACCTTGTCATGAACATAAAGCTTACACTCATCACTCTTTTATGGGCTTTTCTTGTCCTGAATGCCAATGCCCAGATTACTATCGTGGATGCCCGGAAACTTGATAATATAAGAAACGGCACCACCTATGTGATGGTTAAAAACGTTAATTTCCCAGATGCCAACCGTTATCTGAGTGCGCTTCAAGAAAATTGGACACTGACAAAAAATATACGCTTACTTTCGGGTAATGATCCTGATGTAAATATTAGCCCGGGAGACAGTTTTTTAAGTTTGGAAGCTACGTATGTAACAGAAAATAATACTACCAACATCTATTATTATCTCTGTTTTTGGACCTGTAAAGATAAATTCTTCAAAAAAGACCGTGCGCTTAAACAAAGCGATGAAGACCCAATAGCCTGCATAGCCCTTTCCGTATCCCCGGAAGCTTTCATTTCAAGAAGCTTTTCTAAGATCAGAGATTTTTTTAACGACATGGACTTCGATGGCGGGGGAGCACTGTATAATTGGAGCCCAGGTATGCTAAAAAACTATATGCAACAATTAACCATATTGCTTTGTGCTGGCAAAAAGATTAAGGCTTACGATGATATTACCAATAAAGAACAGCTACCCGAATTAGCGAATAGTACGCTATACCTGCCTGATTTTAACTTTATTAAATACAATACTTTTGTTGGAAATGACACTGGAACATACGACGCCAGTAATGTGTTGGCAGATTATCATGCACCATACAAAGTCGTTACGAAAAAGGGGCTGGATTCGCTGATCCTGAATGAAAATAAGCCTATATATTACCTGTTGTTTATCAAGGACAGCTCAAGCAAAATCGTATGTGTTATCAATTCGGGTACAGGGGAAACAATTTATTCAAGGCATACTTCCTTGTCTTTTAATTTAAAATCAGGCGATCTGAAGGATTTATATAAAACAATGAGTAAGTTATAATAGCATAAATCTGTTACGAACAACCTAACCAATCCTATTTTAAGAATCTGGATTCGGACATCAAACAAAAACGCACCCGTTTATAGCGGGTGCGTTTTTGTTTAAATCGCTTTCGCTTTCTCCTTAAGCCACGCCTGCTCATCAGCAGATAAATGCGGGCTCAGTTTTTCATACACCAGCTGGTGGTAATTATTGAGCCAGTTGATGTGGCTTTTTTCCAGCAGGTCTTTTTGGATCAATGATGTATCTATCAATGCCAGGGTAAGTGTTTCAAAGGCGTAGAACTCGTTAAACTCATTGGTGCTGTGTTTAATGGTGAGCACCAGGTTTTCAATACGCACGCCATGTTTGCCGGGGCGGTATATGCCCGGTTCAATGGAGGTGATCATACCCAGCTCAACAGGTATGGCAACGTTGGTTGGGTTAAATACCTGTGGACCTTCATGCACATTTAAATAAAAACCAATGCCATGACCTGTACCATGTCCATAATTAATGGCGTGGTCCCATAATGGGCGGCGACAAATAGCATCTATCTGGTAACCACAGGTGCCTTTAGGGTATAAGGTTTTTGAGCCCTCAATCATCGCCTTCAACACCAGTGTGTAATCGGTTTTTTCTTCCTCAGTATTATTGCCCATGGGTATCATGCGGGTAATATCGGTAGTGCCATAAAAGTACTGTCCGCCCGAATCAACCAAAAATAATCCTTCGGCTAATACTTCGCTGTCGCTTTCAGGTGTTGCTGAGTAGTGGGGCAATGCACCATGGCCCTTGTACCCGCCAATAGTGTTGAAACTTATACCTGCAAAGCCATCCTGCTCGGCCCTGAAGCCCTGCAGTTTTTCGGCAGCTGAAAGCTCGGTGATCTTTATTTTGCCTATGTTTTCTTCAACCCATTTAAAAAAGCGGGTCATGGCAACACCGTCTTTTACCATGGCAGTGCGCACGTTCTCCACCTCGGTTTCGTTTTTCAGGGCTTTGAAAAGCGTAGTCGGGTTAAGCTCTTGTATAATAGTTGCCGATGCAGGTATTTGTTTATACAAGCCAAAGCAGTTTCGTTTTGGGTCTATCAATACGCTGCTATCGGCAGGCAATGCGGCTAAGGATGTTGCAATATCATCATAAGGCAAAATTTGCACGCCGGCTTTATGAAGCGTGTCTTTATCTTCTGTTGATAATTTAGCCGAATCAATAAACAAAGAGGCATTTTCAGCACTGATGAGCGCGAAACTTAAAACTACCGGGTTATAGCTCACATCCTTACCACGGATGTTAAATAACCAGGCAATATCATCCAATGAGGATATGAAATGATGACTTGCTTTTGATGTGTTTAATGATTGCCTTAATGCGGATAACTTATCAGTTGTAGATTGGCCTGTATATTTTTCATCTATCAAAAAAGCGGGAGCAGTTGGCAACGCCGGTCTATCGGCCCAAACTGAATCTAAAAAGTCGAAGCTTTTAAATACGATCTGTTTATCGGCGAGTTGTTTTTCCAGCAGTTCGCCTAATAAAACGGATAACAGCTTATCATTAAAAGCTACAACGGCATGGTCATCCAGCACATCGTGCAACCATTGTATGTATTCAGGAGCGTGTTGTATTTTTAGTTTTACCAGTTCATAACCGCTGTTTTCAAGCTGTTCGTTCGCTTGTACAAAGTAGCGGAAGTCGGTCCATAAGCCTGCAAAATCCTGGGTGATCACCAATGTTCCGGCTGACCCTGTAAAACCTGACGCAAAGTACAGGCATTTATAAAAATCGGGCAGGTATTCGCTGATATGCGGATCAGACGAGGGGATGATATATGCTGCTACACCATTAGCTTTCATCTGCTGGCGTATAGCACTCAACTTTTCTTTGTGTGTCATAATTACGGTGTTAAAATGACGACAAAGTTAAGCTTTGACCCGAATGATTCTATACAAATATTAACCGTTTATTATCCGTTATTACTTTATTGGGATATCATACAACCGTGCTATAAAGAGGAGCTCGTATAAAATAAACAGTATGACCAGCGCTAAATGGAACTTAGGATTTTTAACCTTTATGCCTACTAAGCAAAGTATTAAAAGTACCGCATTCCTGACAGGTACTTCCCATCCAAAATGGTAAAAATAATCTGTGCCTTTTATCAGTGTATCAAAAATATCGGCAATAAAAGCAACTGACAGCAGGCCGAAAAACCATCCCCGACGGGAAAAGAAATAGTCCTTATAGTCTTTGTAATCGTTAATATCGTCGGGGTACAGGATGGTACATATCACATAATAATTGGTGATGTACAGCACGATGAAAAAGTACGAGAAAAAATACCACTGCTTAATCTCGGTTAGCCTGAGCTCGAACCACCAAAAGTGGATAAGGGTTAAATACATATATATTACCCACAACAAATGGGTGATATAGGGCTTTACCCGGTTAGGGTGCTGGATGAATTTTACTGTACCCCTGAGTAAATGTGCTATGCTAAAACTAAGGGTTATTGCAATTACATATTTTATGTGGCTAAATACTTCCATTTATAAACGGTTAGGCTATTTAAGTTTATAAACTAATATACAACAAATTAAAAGTGAATAGCAAAATGTTAACGCCATTTATTGCTTATTACCAGTTGTTATACCCCTGATAATGTTATTCGCCGAAAGATGCTTCGTGTGGATAAACATATAGTTATATTAGCATATGCATCGCCATTGCCGGAAATTTTTGCTGCTTATACTTCTGCTGGTTATTTCCGGTCCGCCTATTTATGCAATGAAAACAAGCGTATCAAAAACAGCCGATATTCATACCGTTAACGGTTATCTGGCCAAAACTATAAACATAGCCTTTACTTTTGATGCGCCAAAGGAAGGCGACTGGGGGCACACACTACAGGCCAGCGATTTTAAACTGATAAAAGATGCGGGCTTTACAGCAGTACGTTTACCTGTACAGTGGATAACCCGCATGAACTCTCAAGCTCCGTACACCATTAATGCGCAGTTTTTAGCAAGAATAGACTGGGCTATCCGCGAAGCGAAAAAACACGGTTTGGCTATTATACTGGATAATCACCTGGATGATCAGTTAATGAAGGAACCCGCTGTTTACCGTGAACGGTTTTTAAGTCTTTGGGAACAATTATCAGCTCATTACCGGAATGAACCCCAACAGGTAATGTTTGAAGTAATGGCCGAACCGCATGATCAGCTCAATATGGTTTGGAATGATTATTTTAAGGATGCACTGGTAATTATAAGAGAAACAAATCCTACGCGCCCGGTTATTGTTGGGCCTTCATTTTATAACCTGGTGTATAGGTTAAACGATCTGCAATTGCCGCAGGATGATTACCTGGTCCTTACCATCCATTATTACGATCCTATTCATTTTACCATGCAGGGAGAAGATTGGTTCCCCATGGGCAAACCCCGCGAATGGATCGGTACTAAATGGCAAAACACTGAACAGGAAAGGAACGCGATTATCCATACGATGGACGCTATAGCCAGCTGGGCGAAGAAAAATAATCGCCCGGTGTTTCTGGGAGAATTCGGTGCTGGCGATCATGCCGATACTATCTCCAGAGCGCTATACTTTAGCTGCATAAGGCAGCAAGCGGAACTACATGGATTTTCATGGGGCGTTTTTAACTTCGCCGTTAAGTTCAGTTTGTATGATCAGACAGCAAAAGTATGGAACCAACTTTTGTTGCAGGCTTTGATACCTGGTAGTAAACAGTAAAGCACAGGGTTCCGTTAAAACGTTAATCCAGCGTGTAATCTTTAATTTTAGTTTGTTTGGGTAATGGTTTTCCTGCCATTTCGAGCAGGGTGGTTTCAATCATGAGGCTCATGGTATTCAGGGCAAGGTCGTTTGATTCCATGCCGAATGGATCTTCAATTTCTTCGGCGATAGCTTCAAGAGCTACAAAAGTGTAAGCGATGAAGGTAACAATAAGCGGCGTTAACCAGCCCAGGCTATCCACAAAGCCAAAGGGTAGTAAAAAGCAGTAAATATAAACGGTACGGTGCAGCAATACCCGGTAGGTATAAGGTATGGGTGTTGACGCGATACGTTCGCAGCCGCCTACAATATCTGAAAGCTTATCCAGGTTTTGGTCGAACGATGCCCGCAGTATGGCGTGTGTGCCCGCGCGTTGTACCCATGCACTCATTTCACGCATTAATATAATGGGTTTATAAATGGCGTTTTTGAGCTGATCGGCCAGCTCGGGCGATAAGCGTTGTTGCAGATCTTTATTGGCATCGGTGTGCCGTAACTGGTGCTTTAGGGCGTAAGTAAAAGCTATCAGGTAGTTTATAAAGGTGGCAACCTCTTCACTTTCGGGCGAGTAGCCGCTGATGGTTAATGCCTGCCGGGCAAGGGAGCGAGTATCATTTAGCAAAGCGCCCCAGAGCTTGCGAGCTTCCCAAAAACGGTCATAGCTGGCATTGTTCCTGAAACCCAGGAAAAGCGCCAGCGCAATACCAAACAAGGTAAATGGGGCCGGATTTAGCGGTATTTTATAATGAAACAGCTTGCCTTTAAAGTACACCACACCAATAGAGAGTGCGAGCAATAGCAACAGGCGCGGCAATACTTTTGGTAATACGGAGCCTTGCCATACAAAAAGCATCCGGAACCAGTTCTCATTATTTCTGATGATCATTTGTCAAATTTATAATAATGGGCGTAATCTATGAATGAAATTGCGCACCTTTCGACCTAATTTCTTGTTCGATACTCATATGGATGTAAAAATACCTCAGCATCAAAACAATAGCACATATAAAGTTATTTTTGCATTTTAATACATGAAACAAAGAATCCCCTTTATACTGCTGCTCTGGATCGTAGCTGATATATACTTTTTCCAGGCGATTGAAACCCTAACGCACGCAACTGCCATTTATTGGATATACTGGCTGTTTGATATCGCACTTAGCTGCATAGTTATATATGGTACATTGCTCAGTAAACCCGGTACAACACCGCCCAGGTTAACCTCGTGGTTGATGGCTTTTATGCTGATATCACTGGTCCCTAAAATCCTGGCGTTCCCTATTTTATTGCTCGAAGATCTGAGCCGGATGCTGCTTTATGTCACCACTTCGGTTTATCCTGCCCGCAGGGGATGGATAAGCGAAATAGCACTCATCATTGCGGCGATACCATTTTTCGGACTCATCTATGGTATGATAGGCGGGCGGCACCGTTACAAAGTGCACAAGGTAACGCTAAAGTTTGATGACCTGCCCAAAGCATTTGATGGTTTTACACTTACGCAATTATCCGATATCCATTCCGGTAGCTTTACCAGCGAAAAGGGTGTGGAAAAAGGCATCAACATGGTTAACGCCCAAAAGAGCGACATGATACTATTTACGGGCGACCTGGTGAACAGCCGCGCAGCTGAAATGGATCAATGGATCCCGTTTTTTTCAAGGTTGAAAGCAGCTATGGGCAAATACTCGGTATTGGGTAATCATGATTATGGTGATTATACCAAATGGGATAGCGAAGAGGAAAAGGCTGCTAATCTTGTACGCTTGAAAGAAGTACATGGCGATATCGGCTTTAAATTATTGCTGAATGAGGGTGTACAGATCGAAAAAGACGGTGAATCCATCGCGTTGATCGGAGTTGAAAACTGGGGCAAGGGCGGCTTTCATAAATATGGCAGCCTCACCAAAGCCACTGAAAATGTTCGTAACGATGAATTTAAAATCCTGATGTCGCACGATCCATCGCATTGGGAAGCTAAAACTTTGGAGAATAAAAAACACATCAACCTGACACTGGCGGGCCATACCCATGGTATGCAGTTTGGTATCGAGCTGTTCGGCTTTAAATGGAGCCCGGTAAAATATATGTACCCGCAATGGGCCGGATTGTATGAAAACGCAGGCAAATACCTGTATGTAAACCGTGGTTTCGGTTTCCTGGGCTACCAGGGCAGGATAGGCATATGGCCCGAGATAACCGTCATCACCCTGAAAAGCAGCTAAAACATTATTGCCGTTTGAGCATTTATTGTGATAATGAATTATTTATCATCAATTAATGGCAAAGCGGCAAACAGCTCATAAACAGGAGGAAACCCAAAATCTAAAGTCGTCACTTGATTTTACAAGAACCCGGGCCGATCATTTCGCGGTTTTTGTGGCGGGGATATTAGGCAGCATCACTTTTTTGATCGTCTGCATAATCATTTTCGTGGTATGGATAACCTATAACCTTAATGCGTCAAAACCATTCGATCCGTTCCCTTTTCCGGTACTGGAGATGACGGTATCCATATTCGCTATTATCCTGTCGGTATCGGTGCTCATCAACCAAAACAGGCAGGGGAAGATAGATAAGGTTAGTCAGCAGGTTGAGTTTGAGGTAAATGTGCGGGCCGAAGAGGAAATTACCAAAATGCTGACCATGTTGCACGAGATACAGCAAAAACTAGGCATAGCAACCCATGCGGGAGATAAGGAACTGGAAGAAATGAAATCCAGCACCGATGTAAAAGAGATCCATAAAAACATAGATGAAACAGGTAGTTAAAACTTATTGGCAGATAGGCTGTTGATAAGAAAAACTAAATTGTACTACCATGAAAAAACTAAGTTATGTATTAATGATTGCTGCTGGAGCACTAACTTTCCAGTCGTGTAATCATGGCGCTAAAGACGCCAAAGAAAGCGCCGATAGCCTTAATAAAACTAAGGATACCACAGCCAATGCTGCGGCAACAGGTGGTATTGCCGTAAACAGCGATGATGCCAAATTTGCTACCGCAGCTGCCAACGGCGGCATGGCCGAAGTTGAATTTGCCAAGCTGGCCCTCACAAAAACCAGCAACGCCCAGATCAAAGATTTTGCTAACATGATGGTCACTGATCATGGCAAGGCAAATGATACGCTTGCGGCGATAGCTAAAACCAAGAATATTACCCTGCCAACCATGTGCGATAGTGCCACCATGAAAAAAATGGATGATGTAGGCAAAAAAACAGGTGCCGACTTTGATAAAGCTTATGTTGATGCCATGATAGGTGGGCATAAAAAAGCATTAACGCTGATGCAGGATGAAGCCAAAAACGGAACCGATCCGCAACTGAAAGCTTTTGCTGCTAAAGTAGCACCAACCGTGCAAATGCACCTGGATGCGATCAACAAGATCCATGATAGCATGAAATAATTTGGGGTGTTTAATTCAATGTAAAGGCCCGGAGCGATCCGGGCTTTTTTTGTTTTTGTATTAGTTGTTTTGAAAGATTTCTAAGGCAGAGGCTTGTGCGATTCCTTCCTCGGGGAAGGGAGGTAGGGGTTTCAAAACCAAGCCACTACTCACCATTCTCGCCACCGCAGGCATTCCGCTTATGGCTATTCCGTCCGCTCAAATGTTAACCTTCGCTACCGCAAGCGTCCCGCTTGTGGCTATTCTGTCTGTCCGCTACCAGTGCGAACACTTGCGGACGTAGAACCACAAGCGGGACGCTTGCGGTAGCCTAAGCTTATTTGGTAATTTACTCAACCGCATCCTTCTTCCGTAATGCCATTGTTACAAAAAATGAAACTAAAGCGGCTTTTAAAACGTTACTGTAGATACCTCTATGAAAACAACAGCCAATTACTACAAAAGCGCATTAAAAGCTATTTCCAAAATTTTATTGCTGATCATATTTCTGCTATCGCCTTTTTTTGCAGGCGCTATCGGCTTTAAATTCAAGATAAAAAACACCGCCAAAACCAATGTGGCAGTGTTTTATCGCATCAATAAAAAATCGAGAGGGTTTAAGTTAAAAACATTGATGAACCTGAAACCCGGTGAGGAAAAGGTAAAAGAAGTTTCGGTGGAGAAGGGCGATACGGTTGCCTTTTACGGTCAGGATGCGGAAGATCAAACCTCGGTAACGGTAAAGCGGGATTTCGCTACGCTGGATCAGAACAAGAGCACGGTTTACTATATCCCCATCATCATCCCCGAAAAACAAACTTCCAATTTCGAGTCGCTGGAGGGCCTGAGCGTAAAGCTGGAACATAACAAGGTGCTCAACTTTTTACTGAAGATGGATTCATCATCCATGAGCAGCCTATCCATGCTGGAGAACAACTTCCAGAACGTTTACCCGCTAGGTACTTTCATATTTGTGGATACCAAAACCAACCGGCTGTTACTGCCACCGCTTGAGCCATCATTCTGGAACAACAGCGAAAACTACCTGACGATACAGGATAGTTTATACGCCATGGTGAACAAGGAGCAGCGCGGCATGGCTAACGCGCAGGTTGGCTATTTTGTAGCCAAGATGTTCGACTCGTTACGGGTAAACAATACCGCCGAGCTGGAATTTAAGGCCAAGCTTTCCCTCATCAGGTGGAAACCATCAGCAGAGGCGGATATTTACCAGATATTTAATGATAAGGCAGTAGAGGCATTTTTGCAGAACTGCTACGCCCAGATCGATAACCCCGATCAGGAGTACCAGCGTTACCGGTTATACTTCCTGTCGTCGTATGAACGGATAGACGATTTGGAGATATACGGCAAACAATTCTACAACTTCGGTAATGAGGCCGATCTTTCCCTAAGCACCCCGGCGCAGGTTTTCAGCACCAGTTTGGGGGTAATGTATACCAAAAATAAAACGCTGAGTAATTACTACTCGGTACAAGGCGCAGTGCTGCGAACCAAGGCTTACGACTTTACATCGCTACTATTTAATGGCTTTAAAAACAATGTAAAGAATAAGATCATAGCCGAAACCTATGATAATCAGCATAAAATTATAGCTGCCATTGTGGATGAATACAAGAGCCTGGTAGCCTACAACCCCGACCCGGTACGACTAAGCCTGCAAGCTATTGATCCGAAGGATGCAACGCCATCATTGGTGCCGATTGAGACAACGGTAAATAATTTGTCGCCATATACGGCTATGGCATCGGATACCACCAAATCGGCAAACGCGGCAGCCAATAATTATAAGATAGATACCTATAACAACAAGGTGAAATTCTTCAACTCACATTTAAAAGAGATCAACAGCCTGATGAGGGAACTGGATCAAACCAACAACGACCTGGCTAAAATATCGCAAACCAACCCTGATAAAAGCTTCAGCAGCACGGTTAATTCGCCGGGGTTATTGAAAGAGATTGAGGTGAATAGTCAGATAGTTAGGAAACAGTAGTTTAGTTTAAAGTCAAAAACAGGCGTTGCATCACTGAGCGTCCATCACCAAGCATCATTGCGAGCGATAGCGTGGCAATCCCCGACTGTACAGAGTGAATATGTTAATGTGAATATCGCATGAAGCCGCTCATAGGCGCGGAGCCCTATTTCTTTTGTCTTGATACAAAAGAAACAAAAAATCAAGACAAAAAGATCCTTCCGCCCACAGGCAAAACACCCAGGCCCGCGCTTTTTGTCGGGCCTTTGCCCTTTTCATTACGGTTATTCCTTCATGTCATTGCGAGGAGGAACGACGAAGCAACCTCGTCGCGTTCAATATACAAGCGACGAGGTTGCCACGCTATCGCTCGCAATGACATGGTGAAGAAGCGTGTCCGCAGGTGTCCCTACCCTGAGCGGACGGACAACTTTTTAAGTTAATAGTCAAAGTTAAAAGTCAAAAAACTATGCAGACAGGTTCAGCTAATTCCCCAAACATTATTATCTTCCGTCCCTTTAAAAACAAGGAGATATACTATCATTTATGGATTCCATTACCCATATAGCTTTAGGTGCTTGTGTTGGCGAAATATTACTGAGTAAAAAGTTGGGCAAAAAAGCTTTGCTGTGGGGCATCATCGCGCAAAACCTGCCTGATATTGATACCGTGCCCGGCCTGTTTATGCGCGGCGACAGGGCCCTGTTATTTCACCGGGGTATTACGCATTCGCTTTTCTTTGCATTGGTAATTGGTTTGCTGCTGGCCTGGCTGGCAAAAAACATCCACCGAAAGCCTAACATTTCCTTTGCAACGCTGGCATTCTTCTTCTGCTTTCAGTTGGGTCTGCATGATCTGCTCGATACCTGCAATAGTTATGGTACTGGACTATTGGAGCCGTTCAGTCATCATAGGTTTTCCATCAACTTGCTGTATGTTGCCGATCCGCTGTTTACCATTGGGCTGGTGATTGCCGCATTGCTGTTGGTATTTAAAAGCAGTAATAATAAATACCGGGTTAGGTGGGCATCAACGGCTATCGCGGTTTCGGTTGCTTATCTGTGTTTTTCGGCCATCAATAAAATAGTTATAGATAGTAAGGTTGATGCCACTATCAAGCAACAAAACTATTTTACTACGCCTGCGCCATTCAATAATATGCTGTGGTATGTGGTAGCCAATGCCGATAACGGTTATTATACGGGTTATAGTTCTATCTGGGATAGGTCTGCTGTTGCTTATGGGTTTCATCCTAAAAATGACTCTTTATTAAATAAATCAGGAAATGTCAGCCTTAAAAATAACCTGACCACCTTTGCCGATCATTATTACACGGTAACAGATTCGGGCAAAGCCATCTATGTAAATATTCTTAGGTTTGAGCAGGTGCAGGGCTGGCAAAATAATAAAGAACCTTTCGCTTTACGTTACCCCTTATCGGCTATGGATAATGAAAATATGATCATACAAAAAGGCAGGTTAACCGGTTGGAACAAAAAATCGTTTAAACTGTATTTAGAACGTATCGCCGGAAGGCAAACTCAAACTAAATAAATTACAATGCACCTGGACATACTTATAGGGACAGCTTATATTCTCCTCATTATATTTGTTTGTCTTAGGATACTGTATGATATCCAGTCGACCACCAAAACGTTTGCTTACCTGCTGGTGGTAGTTTTTATGCCAGTTATCGGCATGGTCATTTACTTTGCCGTGGGTGCCAATTACCGCAAAAATAAGCTGTATAGCAAAAAGATAATAAACGATCACCATCTGCTGGAGGAAATCCGCGAAAAGATAGTACATGAATCGGAAAAATCACTGGATAGCGGCGAGCATGAGGTAAAGAGTCATAAAAAACTGGCGCGGATGCTGATGAATGATAACAGCCCCCTTACCGGCAACAATGAGGTAAAGCTGTTGCTGAACGGCGAAAATAAATTTCCCGAAGTGCTGCAGGCTTTAAAGGATGCGAAGCACCACATCCACATGGAGTATTATATTTTTGAGGATGATAACATCGGCAACCAGGTAAAGGAGATCCTGGTACAAAAGGTGGCCGAAGGGGTTAAGGTGCGGTTTATTTATGATGATTTCGGGAGCCGTTCCATTCGGAAAAAGTTTGTGGATGACCTGAATGCGGCAGGAGTGGAGGCTTATCCTTTTTATAAGATCCTGTTTATCGCTTTATCCAACCGCACCAATTACCGCGATCACCGCAAGATCATCGTTATTGATGGCTGCACGGGCTTTGTGGGTGGGATAAATGTAAGCGACCGGTATATCAATGGCATCGACAAAAAACAACTCTTCTGGCGCGATACCCATGTGCGCATTGATGGCCCGGGTGTATATTACCTGCAATACCTTTTTATATGCGACTGGAATTTTTGCGCAGGCAGAAAGATGCCAATCCTTCCCGATTATTTTTGCTCCACACCAAGCAAGCATGGCAAGGCCATTGTGCAGATAGCCGCCAGTGGCCCGGATTCGGATACGCCCACCATTATGTTTTCGTTGATGGAAACCATAGGCATGGCGCAGGATGAATTGCTGATCACTTCGCCTTATTTTATCCCCGGTGAAAGTATATTGGATGCCTTGCGTGTGACGGCACTAAGTGGGGTAAAGATAAAACTGCTGGTACCCGATGTGTCGGATTCGGCATTGGTTAATGCGGCTGCACGGTCGTATTATGGCGAGATTTTAGATGCTGGCGCGGAGATCTACCTGTACAAAAAAGGGTTCGTCCATGCCAAGACTATGGTAGCGGACGGACAACTGGCTATCATCGGCACAGCTAACATGGATCACCGCAGCTTTGAGCTTAATTTTGAGGTGAACAGTATGATCTATGATACTAAAATTGCGCAGCAACTGCGTGATGCTTTTTATGATGATATCAAAGATGCTATAAAGATAAACCCCAAGACCTGGGCAAAGCGTACCCTGTTTAAGCAGCTGCCCGAAAAACTGTGTCGGTTGTTATCGCCGCTTTTATAGCGGATACATGCCAGCAAATCAGGTCGTTTTCAGCAAAACACGACATAATAACCGGATTTTATAGTTTTTTGGAATAGGAATGCGATTTGTGCTACCCTATCTTCAAGAAAAAGGACAACAATGGATGCTTATTCCGAAACCATTATTGATGCTGTTGAGAAAGTAAAAACAGCGGTGGTTAAAATTGAACTATATAAAAAAGAGAAGAACAAAGAAGTACTGGCGGGCACAGGCTCGGGCTTTTTATTTTCTTCGGATGGTTATTTGTTTACCAATAGCCATGTAGTGCATAAGGCACAAATCATCAGGGTAAAACTGCATGATGGGAGTAGCAGTCAGGCCGAGCTTATCGGCGAGGATCCCGATACCGATCTGGCCATCCTCAAAATTTCAGAAGCCGACTTTAAGCCGGTAAAACTGGGTGATGCCGAGGAACTGAAGATTGGTCAGCTGGTGATTGCTATTGGTAACCCGCTGGGTTTTCAGCATACGGTTACTGTAGGTGTGGTGAGCGCATTAGGACGGACGCTTGAAGGGCAAACCGGCAGGATGATGGACAGCATGATCCAGACCGATGCAGCACTTAATCCCGGTAATTCGGGTGGTCCGCTCATCAATGCCGAAGGCGAGGTGGTGGGTGTTAACACGGCAACCATAAGAGGGGCGCAGGGCTTGTGTTTTGCTATCAGCATAAATACCGCCAAGGATGTAGCTAATCAGCTCATCCGTTTTGGGAAGGTGAAACGGGCTTACCTAGGCGTAGTAATGCAGCAGATAGACCTGGTGCCTAAGCTGCGCGCCATACATGAACTGGTGAACAAGCAGGCCTTGTTTATTTCGGAGGTTGCAACAGGCAGTCCAGCCGAGAAAGCGGGTATTTTGAGCGGCGATATTATATTGTCGTTTAACAGTCAGCCAATTGAAAGTTCGGACAGCTTGTACAAGGCTTTAACAGAAGATAAAATAGGCCAGTTTCAATATATCGGCATACTGCGCAATAACTATAAAACGGAGTTCAGAATAACTCCAATTCAAAAAAACTGACCCTTAAAAAACAAATGACAGCTATGAGTTTCGATCTTTTGTCCTAACTTCATGCTGTAAGTAATATACTGAAATGAAAGTAACAACCGACTGGCTATTATCTATCGAGGCTTTGCAGGATGTACCTGCTCCGCAGCTGCAATGGTTTATTGATAATAGTGATAACATAATACTTAAGCAGGGCGATTTTTTTATGGAGCCAGGCCAGGCTATGGATGCAACCTATATTGTTGTTGAAGGCAGCCTGAGGATGTATATGCTGCAAAACAAGGAGATAAGGGAATTTGTGAGCTTTAGCCCGAAGGATATTATGGGCTACCTGCCATTCTCGAGAGGTAAGATAGCAAATGCTTATGGCGAGGTGATGATGGATACCCAGTTATTGTCGTTTCCGGCAACTAAAATACCGGAAATGATCCGTACGCATTTTGAATTGACACGTGCGCTGGTGCATATACTCACCAACCGGGTACGTAACTTTACTGCTTTGCAGCAGCAGAATGAAAAAATGATGGCATTGGGTAAATTATCTGCCGGTCTTGCCCATGAGCTGAACAACCCTGCATCGGCAATTGTGCGCGGGGCCTACTCATTAAAAAAGCATTTGCAATCGGTACGGAAAACCCTCCAGGATATTATTGATATAAAGATTAGCAGGGAAGATGTTGAGATAGTAAATAACCTGATATGGCGCTTGCTGAATGAAAAGGAAAAACCAACACTGAGCATGATGGAGCGGAGTGACATGGAGGATGACATGGTGGAATGGCTTGACGACCATAATATCACTAACGCACAGGATATAGCAGAAAACTTTGTTGACTTTGGCGTAAGCACTGAGGAAATAGAGGAGTTTTTGCAGCACATCCCGGAGCAATATGTTGATTCGGTGATCAACTGGGTGAACAATAACCTGGTGACCGAAAAAATGGTACAGGACATTGAAGGAGCATCAAGGCGTATTGCCGATCTGGTGGGCTCTGTGAAGAATTTCACCCATATGGATCAGGGGCATGATAAGCAATATGCCGATATTCACGATGGTATAAAGAATAGTTTAGTAATGCTGCTGTACAAGATACACAAGGGCAGTATAGAGTTAAAGAAGGATTTTGATAAAACCCTGCCCCCTGTTAAGGCCATGATAGGTGAACTGAATCAGGTTTGGACAAACCTGCTGGATAACGCGCTGGATGCCATGGAACCGGCAGGCAAAGGCATATTGGAGCTAAAAACTAGGCGCGATAAGGAGTTTGTAGAAGTATCCATTATTGATAACGGACCGGGCATACCTGATAATATCCGTTCGCAGATATTTGACCCCTTTTTTACTACAAAGCCAATTGGTAAGGGGACAGGTTTGGGGCTTGATGTGGTTACCCGCATTGTAAAGCAGCATCGCGGTTCAATAAAAGTAAACTCTGTTCCCGGCAGAACAGAATTTATAGTTTGTTTCCCTATTGACGGGTAAGCCGGATTTTTTTTAATTTAGATTTGTAAAACACACCTATGAGCCTTCCTATTATATTTTGTATTGATGATGATGCCCACGTACTGCGCGCGCTAACCCGCGACTTGAAAAGTAGTTACCGCAACAGTTACCGCATACTGGGTACAACCATAATAAAGGAGGGTATTGATAGTTTGCTGGAACTTAAAAATAAAGGCGAAACCATCGCCATGTTCCTTTCAGACCAGCGTATGCCCGAAATGGAGGGTGTAGCTTTTTTGGAGAAAGCTATGAAATTTTATCCCGAAGCAAAACGTGTATTAATCACCGCTTATGCTGATACGGAAGCAGCAATAAAGGCTATCAATACCGTTCAGTTGGATTATTACCTGGTAAAGCCATGGGATCCGCCTGAAGAAAAACTATACCCGGTTATTGATGGTTTGCTGGATGACTGGCAGAATAAATACCGCCCTGGTTTTACGGGTATCAGGGTTGTAGGGTATCAGTATTCACAACTATCGCATGAGATAAAAGACTTTTTAGCAGGCAACCTGGTACCTTACCAATGGCTGGATATCCAGGCTAATGACGAGGGCCCAATCCTGCTGAAGCTGAATAAACTTGATGTTAAGGACCTGCCGGTGGTGTTTTTTGATGATGGATCATACCTTATCAGGCCAAGTATTGCAGCTATCGCCGCCAAAATAAACCTTAACCCTGAGCTTAAGAATGAGATGTATGATGTGGTGATCATAGGGGCTGGTCCTGCGGGATTGGCAGCAGGTGTTTACGGTGCATCAGAAGGATTAAAAACATTATTGATAGAACGCAGGGCACCGGGAGGGCAGGCCGGTACCAGCAGCCGGATAGAGAACTATTTAGGTTTTCCATCAGGCATAAGCGGATCAGAACTTACCCGCCGTGCCATGACACAGGCTGCACGTTTGGGTACGGAATTTTTATCGCCAAAATCAGTAGAAGCCATTGAGCAAAACGATGGTTATAAAAAGGTACGGTTTGAGGATGGCGGCTGTGTGGATACCCGCAGTGTTGTAATTACAACAGGCGTTGATTACCGTAAACTGGAAACTCAGGGTGTATCTGACTTTACCGGAGCCGGCATTTATTACGGTGCAGCAATGACCGAAGCTACTGCCTGTAAAGATCAGGAAGTTTACGTCGTAGGCGGTGGTAATTCGGCGGGGCAGGCGGCAATGTACCTGTCAAAATTTGCTAAAAACGTATATATACTGGTGCGCAAGGAGGATTTGACGAGCACCATGTCGGCCTACCTTATCGACCAGATAAAGGAAACCACCAATATATATGTAAAGGGCAAAACCGAAATTGCGCAGGCCATCGGATCGGACAGGCTGGAGCAATTGGTTTTATGTAATGTAGATACCCACGAAAAACAAACCCGCCCGGCAGCAGCCTTATACATATTTATAGGGGCAAAGCCTTTTACCGAATGGCTCAAGCTGGACATTATTAAGGATGATAAGGGTTTCCTGGAGACCGGACGAACACTTAAAAACTACGACGGCTTTAATAAAATTTGGAAACAAGCCCGCGAGCCATATTCATTGGAAACCAGTTGCCCCGGCATATTTGCCGCAGGTGATGTACGCTCAGGTGCGATGAACAGGGTGGCATCGGCAGTTGGCGAGGGTTCAATGGCTATTAGTTTTGTACATAAATATTTGGCAGAGGTGAAATAATAATTCCTTCGCTTTTAACATCAAATAGAATACCATGTCGTTTACCTATACACATCAGCTAATTGATAGCGCATATACTTACATCGGTTACAGGCAAAAGCTGGATGAAATGCTGGCTTTACCGCCAGCGGATGCGATAGCCGAAAAAGTGAGGCCACACATTATCGGCAATGTAAAGCTGATGGAAGAGTATGACCATAGCTACCAGGTTTTCGATAGCTTAAAGGCAGCGCTTGAAAAAGCGCCTGCCACCACATGGATGGTACTTACAGAGGGGTGGTGCGGCGATGCAGCTTTTAATGTACCTATGCTGCACGTTATTGAAAAAGCTATGCCCGAGAAAGTAAAACTGCGTGTTTTGTTTCGTGATAGTAACCTTGATGTGATGGATGCTAACCTTACCGATGGCGGCCGCTCCATACCCAAAATGGTAGTATTGAGCAAAGATCTGCAGGTGCTTGGCCATTGGGGCCCAAGGCCTGCAGAACTGCAAACCCTGCTGAAAGCGTGGAAAGGTGAGGGCTTAACCCTGCATGATATCATCCCACGGGTACATGCCTGGTACAATGCCAATAAGACATATACCCTGCAAACGGAATTAAAAACATTGATTGAATCGTATAGCTAAAGCTTAATTTTTATTCATACAATGTAAAACAGAGCGGGTAAAACATTCACCGCTCACCATGCACTAAATGTCTTCCCAAAGCTCAATGCTGTTTCCTTCGGGATCGAGGATATGGACAAATTTGCCATAATCATAAGTAGCTATCTCATCAATAATGGTTACGCCGTCATTTTTTAGCTGTTCTACCAAAGCTTCAATATTCTCAACACGGTAATTTATCATGAAATCTTTTTTCGAAGGCTCAAAATATTTGGTGTCATTTTTAAAAGGGCTCCAAACAGTAGTTCCTTCTTTTTCCGGATCATCTGCGTCTCTCCATTTGAACATGGTTCCATATTTTTCAACTGGCAGGCCCAGATTTTGGGAATACCAGTCTTGCATTTTCTGCGGATCATCGCATTTAAAGAAGATGCCGCCTATACCGGTTACTTTTTTCATGTATCTAATTTAAACAATTTAACAATATAAAATAGTCGCGACACAAAAAAGCCTGATATTGAATAGTGCTTATTCCTAACTCATGTTAATTAGTTTTGCTGGCTGTTACCGCGTAATCCATAGCCTGCTGAAAGGTGGTTATCCAAATATCTTTCTTGTTTTCTTTAAGGTAAGTAATCAATTCCCTGTGTGCTTTGGTTGATGTGGTGATATAATCGCCGCCTACACCATGGATCATGAAAATGCCCATGCCGCCGCTTTTCTCAACCCGCTTTACAAAAGCGATCAGTTTTTCGCCAGGAGTGTTATCTTCCAGTCCGTAGGATGGTATTTTCATCAGGTCGAGGTGTTTAAAATCTGTGATCACACCATCATCAACGTCGCCGCCGATACGCGCGTATTTCACCAGGCCATATTTACGTAGCGAATCCGAATAGTCTTGTCCGTGGCCTACAGTAGTTTCTGTACACGGGTAGGCAAAGGTGTGTGTGGCTTTACCATCTATCGCAAATAAATAGTTGTTCATTATCTCAATTTCGCGTACGATAGCGCCGAGAGTATAAGTTTCAGATGCAACAGGATTGTCATCACTGCTTGAGCAGGGGTGATAGATAGTATGGTTACCCAGCTCGAAGCCCCTTTTGCTCAGCGCCCGCCATTTGGGTATGGTTAGGCGGTTGATATCTCCCGTTAAAAAAAATGTTGCTTTTAAACCCGCTGATTCCAGTTGAGGTACCGCCGTATTCAATTGCGAATCCAGCGCGTCATCATAAGTGAGCACAATTACAGCCTTTTTGTGATTGGGCCATTTAATTTTTTTTTGTGCCTCTGCGTTAAAACTCAATAATAGTAAAACCGGAATAAGCCACTTTAATGTCATAGCGTTTAGGATATTGCTGTAAGGTCAAGAATAATAAAAAGGTTCGGATGATGAAGTAGATATTCACCGCCAAATAAAAATAGCAATTTATGTTGATAATGAATTATCCGATATTTATAATCCGGTCGGATATATAGGGAACAGTAGGATAACCCGCATATGGCGCCCAATCTTTTTCTTCACCGGCTTTATAAGTTGATTGTTTTCCCTTTACATGTATAGTGCCATTGTCGTATATGGTTAGCACGGCCCAAAGCGGATCTTTAGTTAATGCAAAATCGTAGCCATTATCTTTTAAATGCGAGAATTGGTATGATGCACTATTCATCTGCAGGTAATGTACATTGTTATAAGCATTCAGATAATCTTCGTGGTTATGGCCGCTTAGCACGAGTTGTACTTTTTTAAAACCTGCCTTCAAATTCGCCCTTTCAAAAACAAGGCGAACCATAGCGCCCTCTTTTATGCCATCCATGTCATTGTCTATCCCCTGGTGGCAAAAAACTATTACCGGCAATTTTGTGCTGTCAATATCCTGTTTAAGCCAGTTGCGCTGAGTTTCTGTTATTGAGCGCGGATAGCCTTTAGAAGTATCGCCCACCGGCCTTTCATTCCCGTTTAAAACAACAAAGTGGTAACCGTTTTTATCGAACGAGTAATATTTGTCCTTCGCGTTCCAAAAACTAACCACCTGGTCCTGTGTAAAGCCACCGTCAACATCATGATTGCCAATAACGTGGTATTTATCGCCTTTAAACTGGTTCCATACATCCATTAATGGCTGGTTTGTGAGTTTAGGCACGCACAAGTCGCCCATTTGTATAATGAAATCCGGCTTTAATTCATTCATCTCATTAATAAATGCCTGTAAACGCGCTTCTCCATCGGTAATAAGGTCGTGGTGTAAGTCAGTGCAAATACCAATTGTAATTAATGCTTTTCCTTTACCCAATTTTTCATTAGGTTTACCGAAAACCGGTTGTAATTTGCTTATACCGGTCATGCCTACACCACCAATTATGGATTTTGCCAGGAAACTGCGCCTTTTCATACTGCTATATTGATTAATGATTTAATTAAATATTAAAGGTTGACTTATTCCAGCTTTTATGAACTTATTCGCTGCTGATATTCGCTGGCATTAATTCATTTCTAATTTATGCATATAAGGATAACATAACCAGTAAATGAGCACCGGAACATAGCGCAAACGTTTGTATGATTTTTTTAACAAATGAAATAAGAGGCTTTTTATAATCTGTTACCAACCGGGGACTGTCCGCTATATACTCAGAACTGTAACCATAATAATACATCGAATACAATAAAAATAACCGGATGTTTTAATTTATAGCGGCAAAATTTTCATTAATTTAATATTTAAATTACTTTAGTAAATCATGGTAAAGAAACCGGCAACTATAAAGGAGATCGCTAAAGCGTTAAATATCTCAATTTCTACCGTTTCCCGCGCGCTGCATGATCATCCGAGCATTGGCTTGGTTACTAAAATGCGAATTAAACAGCTGGCAAAGGAGCTAAACTACGAACCAAATCAAACTGCGATCTTTTTTCAGAAAGGAAAATCATACAATATTGGGGTAATACTGCCAGAACTTTCTGAGGCATTTTTTTCAACAGCAGTAAGTGGTATTGAAGATACCGCGAACAAAAGGAATTATACTGTTCTGCTGGCACAGTCACATGACAACGAAGAAACCGAGCGTAAGCTGGTAGCCAAAATGAAAAACCAGCGGGTTGATGGTATGCTCATCTCTGTCACAAAAAATACATCATCCTACGATCATTTTGAGGTTTTCAGAAAATCAAATATCCCGGTAGTGTTTTTTGATAGGATACCATCTTTACAAAACATACACAGCGTAGCCTGCAATATGGAAACCGGTACCTTTGAGGCGGTAAGCTTCCTGTTAAAGCGCGGCCATCGGGTTATAGGGATGATAAACGGCCCGACAACCTTATACGCCACCGGCGAACGCAGGGAAGGCTATATACAGGCGCTTATTAAAAACAGACTTAAATTTGATCCATCGCTGCTGGTTAACTGCGATTTAACAGAAGCGGGAACCATAGGCGCTATGCAGGAGCTGCTCAGCAATAAGAGAAAGCCAACCGCTATTGTTACTTTTAATGATTATGTGGCGCTTTTCGCTATCCGTTACGCGCGCTCACAAGATATTGCGATAAACGAGGAGCTTACCTTTGTAAGCTATGCCAATTTACCCCTCATCAATTATATGGACTATGTGCCTGTGGCTTCGGTTGAGCAATTTCCATATTTACAGGGGCAAAAAGCTACCGATATCCTGATTGACCTGCTCAATAACCCTGTTAAGGACGATGCCAAACAGGCTTATTATAACATAACTGTGGAGTCACAGTTAGTAATCAACGAAAAAGCTACGATTTAAATCATCGTTATTTCTCTTTTCCTGCTTTGTCAATATCATTTTAGACAAACGTTTGCACACTTTTTTGGGGTTTTAATTAATTACGTTTGGTATAGAAACTTAAACCTATCAATCTGTAATTGATGGGTATATGCTCATTTTCAGGCAATAATTAATTGTAGACTCAACATATGAAAAAACTGGTACTGCTTATAATTTCATTAATCACTGTTGCAAACTCATGGGCACAGGTGAGCACTAAAAATGAAAAAGTGTTTTGGAAAGAGGATTTTAATTCAAGTGCGGGTAAATTTCCCGATGGCTGGAAGAATGTGGATATGAGCAATACCAATGGTGTGGAATGGATAGTAACAGACCAGCCTTATCCGGGTTCATACCAGTACCAGCAGCAGGCTCCGCCGATCGCTTCAAAAAGCCGCGGTTTTTATCTGCAATTTCAACCAGGATATATGGTTGATGAAGATCAGCCAAGCTGGGCTAAGAAAAAACAATATCCGGATGCCTGGATACAAACCAGGAGTATAAACTGCTCATCGCATTCATCAGTAATACTGCGCTTTCAGCAAACTTTCCGTTATAATGATTTTAATGCGGCAGCAGGCGCAGGCTTATATGTTGGTGTAAGTACCGATAGCCTTCACTGGACCGATTTTGATGTAAAAAATAACCTGCCCGCAGCTGCCGATATGTTCAACCCTATAAACCAGGAGGTGAACATCAGTAATGTTGCGGCTAAGCAGGCTAAAGTATTTATCCGCTTTTACTGGAAGGGGTATTATAGCTGGTATTGGATGATTGATGATATATCCCTTGCAGAAGGTTATAAGAAAGATATCGCCATAACAAATTTAACCTCCAACAGCGAGAACGATAACACCTTTACGCACCATGATGTGTTGGCTTTAAGCCTGAAGAATACAGGTATTGAAACCATCAGTCAGGATTTTAAAGTTAGCTGTTTGATTGATAATAAGCAGACATTAACAACTACGGTTGCCGCAAGTGCACACCCTATTAATCCCGGTGAAGAGATCAGTGTAAAATTCCCTGCTGCCGACCTTTTAACAAGGCCATTGCACAGCCTGGCTTTTGCTGTTAAGCTGGATGGGGATGAAAATCCGGGTAATGATCACCTCGAGCAAAAGATTTATGCCAAGGAATCATACGTAGGTAATGTAACCGGGTTTAAAGCGGACAAGAATGAGTTCGACCTGTCGGCAGGAATCTCAAAAGCTAAGGTTATATTTTATACTGATGATATCTTCAGGATTTGGCTGGCACCTGATGGGGAGTTCAGCAACCCTGCCGGGAATGATATAGTAGAGAATTATGCTATTAAAAATCCGCAGGTAAAAGCTATTGATAAAGGAACGTATTACCAGTTAAAAAGCAAGGAATGCGTGCTGAGGGTTTACAAACAGCCTTTGCGTTTTGCTTTATACGATGTTACCGATACCCACAAAGTATGGGCTGAAACCAAACCGATAAGCTTTGGCGCCAAAACATCGCAAACTATGGACAGGCAGCCTAACGAATACTTTTATGGCTGTGGTATGCAGAATGGCTATTTTTCGCATAGGGATAAAGATATTTTGATTGAGAAAGGCAACGGCTGGGACGATGGTGGCAGGGCAAACCCGGCACCATTCTATATGTCAACAGCTGGCTATGGTGTTTTCAGGAACACGTTTGATGTGGGGGTATATTCCTTCAAGCAAAACCTGAAATTTACCCATAATGAGAACCGGTTTGATGCCTTTTATTTCTACGGGCCATCGTTAAAGAAAATATTGAACGGTTATACTCAAATAACAGGCCGCCCGTTTTTAATGCCACGCTGGGCGCTTAGTTTGGGCGATGCCAATTGCTATAACCGCGGTACAAAAGGTTATGATACTAAAAATTATGTTGGCAGCGGCATAAACGGTACTACGCCTGATGTTATTAAGCTGGTGGCTGATAAATATGTAGATAACAATATGCCGCGCGGCTGGATACTACCTAATGATGGATACGGCTGTGGTTATGTAAAGCTTGATTCGACAGTTGCAGAGCTGCATAAACGTGGTTTTTATACCGGCCTATGGACGGAAAACGGCATTGATAAAATAGCAAGAGAAGTTGGCCAGTCGGGCACACGTTTATGCAAGCTGGATGTGGCATGGGTTGGTCCCGGGTATAAATTTGCTTTGGATGGCTGTAAAGCCGCTTATAATGGTATTGAGAATAACAGCAACGCGCGTGGCTTTATATGGAGCGTAATGGGCTGGGCTGGTACACAAAAATATTCAACAGTTTGGAGCGGCGATCAATCAGGCAACTGGGAGTATATCCGTTTCCATATCCCAACAGTGATTGGCTCGGGCTTATCAGCATTTAATGCAGCTACGGGCGATGTTGACGGTATTTTCAGGGGCAGTGATTCCACCTACGTGCGCGATCTGCAATGGAAATGCTTTACACCTGTATTTATGGTGATGAGCGGTTGGGCAAAAAAGGATAAACAGCCCTATATTTACGGCGAACCTTACACAACCATCAATCGCAAGTACCTTGAACTAAAAATGCGTCTGACTCCTTACATGTACACTTATTGTGCCCAGGCGCATGAAACCGGCGTGCCTACTTCAAGGGCAATGGTATTGGAGTTCCCTAATGACCCGGTTACCTGGGGCAAACAAACGCAATACCAGTTTATGAACGGCGAATCGTTTTTAGTGGCTCCTGTTTATAAGAGCCAGGCCAAAAGGGATAGCATCTACCTGCCAAAAGGCACCTGGTATGATTACTGGGACGGCAAGGCCTATACGGGTAACACCTGGTTAAATAATTACCCTGCCCCGCTGGCTAAGTTACCGCTGTTTGTAAAACAAGGCGCTATCATCCCAATGTACCCAGCCATGAACTATGATGGCGAAAAGAGAGCCGACAGCTTAACACTGGAGATCTATCCATACAAAAAATCATCCTTTAACTTATATGAAGATGATGGCCTAACCCGCGATTACCGCAAAGGTGCGTTTGCCAAAACCTTAATAGAGGTTGCTGCTGCTAATGACGTGCAGGTAAGCGTACACGCTGCTGTGGGTAATTATGCAGGCAAATATCTGCAAAGGGTTTACCTGCTTGATGTTCATCAGACCACAGCGCCTAAAGCGGTTGCTGTTAATGGTGTGCCTGTGAAGATGTATGCCTCGGCAGATGAATTTAACCGGGCAAAAACGGGATGTTATTTTGATGCCGGTGATAAAAAAGGAACTGTACACATAAAAACCAGCTGGTTAAAAACAGATAAAGACCAGCTTATAAAAATTACCAACTGAAACCTTGACACACAATAAGCATGCTTGAAAAGATATTACAAAGTTTTGGAATGAATGCAGCTGATTACCAGATCCAGTTTTTTGGGTCGGGGCTCATCAATCATACATTCAAAGTATCGGGCAGGGGAGAAGTATATATTCTGCAGCAAATAAACAGTGATGTTTTTAAGTCGCCTGAATATATCGCCAATAACTTAACGCTGATACAAGATTACCTGAATAAACTATATCCCGATTATTTGTTTGTTGGGCCCATACCATCCATCACGGGCGATTTTTTAGTCGAATCGGATGGTGGTAAATATTACAGGCTGTTCCCTTTTGTGAAGGGATCGCAGACAATAAATTTTATCAGCAACGAAAAACAGGCTTTTGAGGCAGCAAAGCAATTTGGCAAGTTTACTTATTTGCTTAAGGACTTTGATCCAACTGTACTTAAATATACGTTAACTGATTTTCATAACCTTGAACTGAGGTTTCAGCAGTTTGAAGCAGCTTCTAAAAACGCAACCAGCGAAAGAATAGCAGAAGCATTCGAAGAGATAAAAGAGGTTTATAAGCACAATAACATCCTGCAAACCTATCTCACTATTTTAGCCAATAAGGAGGTGCCGGTAAGGGTTATTCATCATGATACCAAGATCAGTAACGTACTTTTTGATGAGCAGCAGAATGGTTTATGTGTAATTGACCTGGATACCGTAATGCCCGGCTACTTTTTCAGCGATGTAGGGGATATGATGCGCACCTATCTTTCTCCGGCTAATGAGGAAGAAACTGATTTTACAAAGATCCATATCAGGGAAGTTATTTTTAGCGCGATTTGCAAGGGCTATTTATCAGAACTTGGCAGTATATTTACCGAAAAGGAAAAGCAGTATTTTGTGTTTTCGGGCGAGCTGATGATCTATATGCAGGCTGTCAGATTTTTAACAGATTACTTGAATAACGATATTTATTATGGATCTAAATATCCGGGGCATAATTTAAACCGGGCAAAAAACCAGTTTAAATTGTTAAATGAATATGTAAGGGGCGTAGGGAAATTTAAAAAGCTGATTGCGCAAGCAGAAAACGAGCTTTATAGCTAAATAGGATATATGAACGTATTGAATGTGCCTTATGTGGCAACTGCACTATATAATAATTCACCGGATGCTTTATCCGGTATATTCTCGTCAATAAAGCCTGATAAGATAGTAAATGAGCCATGGCCCGGTACAGGTGTTAAGCCCGAGGTAGAGTTTAAGATAGCTTATAGCGATGATTCCCTGCTTTTAAAGTTTAGTGTAAAGGAAAAGCACTTCAGGGCTGTTCACAAGCAAATAAATGATGCGGTGTATGAAGATAGTTGCGTTGAGTTCTTTATTGGGTTTGAGGAAGAAGGAGCATACTACAATTTTGAATTCAATGCCCTTGGCACGCCACTAGTTGGCTATGGTGAAGGCAAAGAAAGGATTTGGGTTGATCCATCCATTGTAAGCACTATAAAAAGGGCCGGGCTCATCAATATTGCAGAGAGTGATGTTTTACCTTATCAGTGGGACTTAACGGTGGTTATTCCTTTTAAGGTATTTTATAACCATCAAATCACAACATTACAAGGCCTTAGCTGCCGGGGGAACTTTTATAAGTGTGGCGATGAACTGGCCGAACCACATTTTTTATGCTGGAATAATATTATAGCAGACGAACCTAACTTTCACCTGCCCAAATATTTCGGCGAACTGAATTTTAACTAAAATAGAAACCCAGGCAAACAGCTAACCAAAGTTAAATGCGTGACCTGGATTTACAATATTTTTTATAATAATGAGGCTAAATTAGTCCGGTAAAGTTCTGCCGTCTTCAGCTGATGGTGCAGCTTTTGTTTTTTTCGCTGCTGCAACAGCTTTAGTTTTAGCAGCAACTACTTTATCTGCTGGTTTCGGTGTTACCAATGCGGGTGCTTTAGTTTTAGCAGCAACTACTTTGGCTATTGGCTTTGGTGTTTCTAATGCCGGTGCTTTAGCAGTATCTTTTTTGGGTTTAGCTGCTTTTTCTGTTTTAGCTGCTTTAGGAGCTTTCTCAGCTTTGGGCGCCTTTTCGGCTTTAACTTTTTCAGTTACTGCGGCAACTTCAAACTTAATTTCACTTGCAACTTTTTTAGCTAATTTTTTAGAGCCTTTTTTGATCTCTTTAGCTAACTTTTTAGAGCCTTCGCCTATTTTGCCGGTTACTTCATTTAAATCGGTTACCAGGCGTAATTTAATATCTGATATCGCTTGTTTGCGTGCTGATTTTACTGACGATTTCTGTTTATTGTTCTTCATATAATTTGATAAGTATCTGTGCAAAAGTATGTTATTTGCAAGTTAATTCAATATTATCATTATGTTAACTGTTTTTTGAAATTTAACACAATTTTTGAGGTACAACAATTAGGAATAGCAAAGGTTTTAATTTGAAGCTAATGTCATAATTGCAATTTTCGATTTTGAAATGCTGGCACGGAAAATTATTTCTTCATTAAAGGGATCTGTAAATTGGTTGGCCTGTTTTCTGGGGTATCAAACGCACGGCCATCAACATGCTTGCTGCCCATAAAAAGCAGGTCATTGAGAATATATACCAGGTCGTAATCCACATATATCTGCCCTTCAGTAAGGCCAAAGGCAGGGAATGCTTTTGCTTTTATATCCTGCACTACATTTACTTCCCATTTATTTAAGCTGTTAAGCGGAGCCTGGTTTATGGCATCCGCAAAGTCCTGGTGCAAGGGGGTTATTTCGTAGGCTTCATCGGCAACATAATCAACGTTATAAGCGCCTTTTGCGATGGGGTGCTCGCCATGCCACACGTTATGACCTTTAATAACAATTTTAACTAATGGTACTTTGCCGCCGGCATCGGCATAATTAATAACGGTACACTCAAATTTATCTTCCGGCGAAAACTTAAAGGTTCGCCATAAATAAAAAGGTTTGATGTTACCTGTGGCCCTGTCTTTTGATGGCCTTAACTCGGTAACAATGCTTACCCATTCCCTGCTTTGTATAAACTGTTTGGTTTGTTCTGCGGTCATGATTTTGATGATTGATATAGCAAAGTTGTTACCTTTGTTCTATAAATGCAAGTAGTATGCATATAGCTATATAGTACATCTTTTTAGACTAATGGAACAAGCCCGTAAAAACAAAGATTTCAATCCTTACAACTGTCCGGTTACGCACTGCATGAATAAAATTGGCGGCAAATGGAAGATCCTGATCATATATGCAGTCAGTAAAAATTGTAACCGCTTTAGTAAGCTGCAAAAGGCTTTGCCCATCATCAGCAAGCAAATGCTGGTTAACCAATTACGTGAATTGGAAGACGACAAGATACTAGAACGTACCATTTACGCAGAGATACCACCACGCGTTGAGTATAAGCTTACGGAGCTTGGGCATTCATTAATGCCTGTTATTGCAGTGATGCAGGATTGGGGGGTGAGGGATTTGGGATTGGTTAAATAGTATTTGTTATAATGCGCTCCGGTGACTCACCCGACATCGCTACGCTTTTAGCCCTCTCTCCGCCTGCGGCGCAAAGAAGGCTAAAAAGAAAAATCCCTCTTTACGCTTTAGCGTAGAGAGGGATGTCGAGCGAAGCAAAGACAGGGTGAGTTAAATCTACATGTGGTTTTACGATACAGCCGCCAACACAGGCTTGCTTTCATTAACCTGCACAAGGTTATGTTCGTCAGTTTCCTTATCAATATCAATACGCACCATTGGTCCTGCAGCTGCCAGCTCGCTGCCTTCAACCTTCGATTTAAATATCGGCCATAATAATTGCGCGTACCATTGGTCGCCGTTGTAATGTGATATTCCGTAGGCTTTAGGGTACTGGCGCGTTATAAGTGCGGTACCGAAAATGATATCCCACAGGAAAAACATATTGCCAAAGTTGCCTTTATAATAACCTATGCCATCATCGGTGCTGGAAGCATGGTGGGCATGGTGCGTAGCTGGAGTTGATATGGTGCGCTCCAATACCCAGGCAATCGGATGCAGTACTTTGTATTTGTACAAAGGTTTATCCCATGGGATACTTGAATGAGCCAAAGTAGTAATAGCTCCTTTGATTACGCCTACAATTATGGCAGGCACACCCAGCCCCAGATAAACAAGGGCCGTAGTTAAATAAACCTGCGAAAAGAAAATGGTATAAATAAGATTTTGCCTGTTGGCCATAGCCATACCCATGTATGATGCCGAATGGTGCGTACGGTGAAATCTCCACAACCACGGGATCTGGTGGTGTAAACGATGATACCAGTATTGGGTAAGGTCGTCCGCAACTGCTATAATGGCAGCACCCCAGAGTACAGGTACCCAACTGAATAAATTTTTATAAGCAGGCAGCAATGCAGGTAACACCTTTAAGCCAAATAAACCAAACGCCGGCCTTACTACAAGTGGCACAACAATAAAGCAGGCTATATCAACCCAGCGTTCATTTTTAGGCCATTTGCCTTTGTAAAGGCCGAATGAAAATTCAAGCACACCAATAAAGAGTAATAACACAGGAAAACCGTAACCGTTAAGATTTTCTATTATTTTTTTGATGAATTCAATCGTTGCTCCCATTGGTAAAATTGCTTTTGTTGGTTATTGATTTTATGTTTTCTTTTTTAGCTGCTTTCTTCTCCCATGGTCGTTGACCAGTTAGGGTAAAAGTTACAAACATGAGTGCAATTGGCAGCACGTAAATAAACAGGCTCAGGATAAGGTTCCTGGTTATCTGTTGTTTTGTGGTAGTGTCTATTTTCATTATTTATTGGTTTTAATTTGTTTAACAGCAGATTGTGGCTTGCTGCTACTATCGCCCTTTAATAGTTTTTGCGTGAGGAAAAGCCCTCCCACAATAATGATAAAAGGTACCAGGGTGATAATAATACCAACCAGGATCTTTTTACCGATAAGGGATACATCTGATAATGTCATAGCTATTTTATAGTTAATGATTTGATTAAATATTGGCCGGTTAAGTCATTCTTTTACTGGTTATAAGTGTTAAAGGAGCATTGGACAAGCCATAAAAGCCTTATTCGCGATATGCGAACTATCCTTTAACCAATAGAAAGATTAATGGGAATTATGCAGGATCAACAACAACAATAACAGCGTTCCGGCTGTAAGGCAATCACACCCACGTGAGCGGGGTAGTGTTTATTGATATGTAAAAAAGCTTTCATGGCGGTTGTTTTACAATGCAAAGATAAAAATATTTATTTAATACTACTAAATATATGGATTTTATAGAATTAATTATATATTTGCATCATAATTGTTCTTTAATACTTATCCAGAAAGACAGAGGGAAAGGCCCTACGACGTCTTAGCAACCTGTACCGGCTACAAAATAGTTGGGTAAAAGGTGCTAACTCCTGCTCCATTTAAAATGGGGAAAGATAAGATGACAACAGAATTTAACATCCTCTCAGCGGGATTTTCTATTGCTTCTCTGCGATAAGTATTTACGAAACAGGTAAAACAAATTATTAAAGAAAGCAAAAATGAAAATCTATCTCGACAACGCCGCCACTACCCAACTTGATACCGAAGTATTTAAAGCCATGACCCCATATTTGCTGGAGCATTATGGCAACCCATCATCGCACCATGCGCATGGGCGCGAAGCCAAGCTAGCTATAGAAAATGCAAGGGCTACCATAGCCCGGCTCATCAATGCATCGCCAGAGGAAATCGTTTTTACCAGCGGTGGCACCGAGGCTGATAATACGGCTATACTATCCACCATTCGCGTACAGCAAATAAAAAATGTGATCACTACTCCGTTGGAACATCATGCTGTGCTGCACCTGCTGGAGAATTTGGAAAAGCAGGGCGAGATCAAGCTTAATTATCTATCCATAAATAAACAAGGCGAAATAGACCTGACTGAACTGGAACAATTGATTAAAAGCAACGGGCGCTCATTGGTATCTGTGATGCATGCCAATAATGAGATAGGCAATTTGAATGATATTGATGCGATAGGCGAAATCTGCGAACGTTATAACGCCGTTTTTCATACAGATACAGTACAAACCATAGGCCATTACCGTCATGATCTGCAAAAATTAAAGGCGCATTTTATAGCTTCATCAGCGCATAAATTTCATGGGCCTAAGGGGGTGGGGTTTCTATATTGTCGTAAAGGCACCGGCTTAACTAAACTATTGCACGGCGGCTCGCAGGAAAGGCAGCTGCGTGCAGGTACAGAAAATATTCACGGCATAATTGGCCTGGCTACAGCGCTTGAAATTGCTTACCAGGATATTGATGCACATCAATCTTACATACAAAGCCTTAAAGACAGGCTCATTGCCAAACTAACAGAACAAATTCCCGGAGTTACGTTCAACGGCAATTCAGCTATCGCGGATAAGAGCCTTTACACCGTATTAAGCGTAAACCTGCCATTTACCGATGTTAACCTGCTGTCGTGCCTTGATCAGCAGGGCGTATCTGTTTCAGGCGGAAGCGCTTGTTCAACAGGCTCCGCATCGCATGTATTAAAAGCGTTAAATAACGGGGCATCTGGCTACACCATCCGGTTTTCATTCAGTAAATTTAATACTGCTCAGGAAATTGATTTTACTGTTGCTGCGCTTGCCGCAGTTTACCGGTCGGTTGCCGCTTAAAGAGGCGTGAGAGCGGGTTCGAACCGCTGTAAAGAGTTTTGCAGACTCCCGCCTAACCACTCGGCCACTCCGCCGTAAAATACTTATCTGAAAGTCAGCGACACTACCCGCTGACTTTTCAAATAAGTGAAAACTAAACTAAAAAAAACTAAAAAAAAACTAAATCAAAAGGAGGTCAGAAGCGGATTTGAACCGCTGTCCCAGGTTTTGCAGACCTGTGCCTAACCGCTCGGCCACCTGACCTTTTGGATAACTAATTTGTTTGGGGGACTTCTATTAATTTACCTGATTTAACATCGTAGATATAGCCATAAACCGGGATATCCTTAGCTACCAAAGGATGATTTTTAATCCTTTGCACATCCTCACTTACACTGGCTTCCAGATTTTTAATGGTTAAAAAATTTACAAACCTGGCTTCATCCGATCCGCCTTCCTCCTGCACATTGCGCCAGCCTTTTTCATCAACTGTAGCCGTTGCCAGGCTTTTTGCCAGCAGGTCCTGGATAATATCATTGGTGAATAACTCCATACCGCAGTCGGTGTGATGGATCACAAACCATTCCTTAGTGCCTAGTAGTTTATGTGAGATAATGAGTGAACGTATGGCATCATCACTGGCACGGCCGCCCGCATTGCGGATAACATGCGCATCGCCTTCGGCAAGGCCTGCATATTTAGCGGGGTCGAGGCGGGCATCCATACAGGTGAGTATAGCAAACTGCCTGGCCGGTGGTAAAGCCAATTCTGACTTATTGCCGAAATGTTTAACATATTCAGCATTGGCTCCAAGTACCTGCTGGTGAATTTGAGTTTTTGACATAGGTAGTTAAAATTATAGTACTATAAATACTCAGTGTTTAGCTGAGTATTGTTGAATGTCCCGGTGAATTTTTTTTTGTAAACGATGTAACTGATAAAAGCAGTTATTTAATTAGGATGGAGGTATGGATCAACAACAACAATAAACGCTCATACCGCGAAGCGGGAGATAAAATTTTGTGATTTTTGGAAGATTTGAAATCGTATTCATTGCCTTGTTTTACATTGCAAATATATAAATTATTTTAATATTCTACTAAATAGATAGATTTTATAGAATATATTTCAATATTGCTTGTAAGTTGCTGTTTTTCTGATAGATTAATTATAAAAAGAAATGAGCACCGGGTATCAGGTGCTCGTTTTATGGTCAATTATCAATAAATTTTATTTCGTTTTTATACGCTGGCGGATTATTTATCAGCATTAGCGGCAGTGTATCCAGTAGTTTTATATAAAGGTTGATACCTTTTTTGATCTCTTCCAAAAATATAAATTCATTGGCCGAGTGGGAGCGGGCAGAATCACCCGGACCTATTTTTACCGATGGTATATTTAGCCAGGCCTGGTCTGATGAGGTAGGTGAGCTATAAGTTTTGCAGCCGATAGCAGTACCTGTTTTAACAATAGGGTGGTCCATAGATACAGATGATGCACCAAGCGAGCAGGGCCTTACTGTAACTTCCGCCTGTACATTCGCCTTGATGATATCTATTATCTGCTGGTGCGAATAAGTATCATCATTCCTGATATCAACCGTAAACTCACATTTAGCGGGTACTATGTTATGTTGTATGCCTGCTTTTATTTCGGTAACAGTCATTTTTACTGCCGCCAGCCCGGCCAGCCGTTGCGGAAATTTGAAAGTCTTGAACCACTCAATATCCTGCAGGCATTTGTAAATGGCATTATCTCCTTCTTCACGCGCCGCATGGCCCGGGCGACCGTTGCTAACACAATCAATTACCAGGTTTCCCCGTTCGGCTACTGCCATTTGTAATAGTGTTGGTTCGCCAACTATGCCTAATTCCAAATTACCTAATAAAGGCAGTATAGAGCTGATGCCATTTTTGCCGGAGTTCTCTTCTTCGGCAGTAGCAGCAAGGCAAAGGTTAAAACTTAGTCCCCGGTAACTGTAAAAGTGCCAAAAAGCTGCTATCAGCGAAACCAAACACCCGCCCGCATCATTACTGCCCAGGCCATACAAACGGCCATTGGTTATCTCGGGGCAAAATGGGTTATGGGTGTAATTTTCGTTAGGTTTTACCGTATCAAGGTGCGAGTTTAGCAGGATGGTAGGTTTGGCGGCATCAAAGTACTTGTTATAGCACCAGATGTTATTCCCCAGTCTATTGGTTTTAATACTGTAACTCTCCAGATAATGCTGTACAAGGTCGGCCGCTTTGGTTTCCTCGCCGCTATAGGATGGTATGGCTATCAGTTGCTGTAAAAGAGTAACTGATTTGCTAAACAGCATTGGATTAACCGGCAGGCTTTGCTGTACAAAGGAAACTCCCGGCATTTCATTTACATTTTCCATCATCATTCTGTTTTAGTTTAATTTAGGATCAAATAACATGGCGGTGCAAAGGCAATTGCACCTGTTTTTGCTTTGTAGTACATTGTAGTTCACACAGCTTTTGCAGCCATCCCAAAATGTTGAGTCGTGCGCTATTTCAGCATAGGTAACCGGTTCAAAACCCAGGCGGGTATTCATTTTCATGATGGCCAGGCCCGAGGTGATGCTGAATATTTTTGCATCAGGGTACTTGCTGCGTGATAGTTCAAAAATTTGTGTTTTGATTTGAGCGGCCACACCCTGGTTACGGTGTTTTGGCGAAACGATGAGCCCGCTGTTGGATACCAGTTGTTCATTATCCCATGCTTCAATGTAGGAGAAGCCTGCCCATTCGCCATTTTCGGTTACGGCTACGATTGCTTTACCGGTGTCTATTTTTTCAATGATGGCGGCTGCGGAGCGTTTTGATATGCCTGAGCCCCTAGCTATCGCTGAACTTTCCATCTCGTGAATGATCTCGTCGGCAAAGACCACATCAGCTGCAACTGCCGACCTTACAATAATTCGTTCATCTTCCATTTATATAAATTATTTCAGTTAAAGAACACGTTCCGTTCTGTAACTGTACTTGCAGCTATGCCAAAAGAATGCCTGTTATATGCAGTAAGCCTAAATAGCGCGTAATACTGTATAAATGAATAAATTTATTTTATTAAGGATTAAATAGACAACAGAAAAGACCTCTCAATTTGATACGTTTTTTATCATAGTAACTCATTTTAAGAAAATATCGGAGGCATATTTTTCGGTAGATAAGCCGTCAATCCAGCCCCTGGTCTCCATTTAATTACAAACCATTAACACTATCCAAAACGATACCGGTATCCTTTAGGATAGTAGTATCTTTTTGATACCAATAGTATGTAGGTTTGCTTTCATAATCAAAAAAAGAAAGCAAAAATGAAAATATTACAATTGAATTCAAGCCCGCGCGGCGCGGCATCGGTAAGCATTAAATTAAGCGATGCTATAGTTGAAAAGTTACAGGAAGCTAATCCTGGTAGTACGCTTGTAGTACATGATCTGGTTAAAAATGGTTTCCCGCATTTAGAAGAAGTACACATTAATTCATTCTTTACACCAGCAGAAGGCAGGTCGCCTGAGTTGGTTGAGGCTGTTAAACATTCGGACGAGGCTATTGCTGAGTTAAAGGATGCCGACGTTATAGTGATTGGCGCGCCGATGTATAACTTTAGCCTGCACTCCTCATTAAAAGCATGGATAGATCATATTGCACGCAAAGGCGAAACCTTTAACTATTCGGGAAATGGCCCGGAAGGATTGGTGAAGGGAAAGAGGGTTTACCTGGCTATTTCAAGCGGGGGCGTATATACAGAAGGATTTATGAAAGCTTATGATTTTACCGAATCGTATTTAAGATCGGTATTAGGCTTTTTGGGGATGACCGATATTACCGTATACCGTGCCGAAGGATTAAATGTGCCTGATCTGAAAGAGCTGGCGTTGGAGAAGGCGATTGAGAGTATCGAGATTTAAAACCTCACCCCAACCCCTCTCCAAAGGAGAGGGGCTTAAAAAGGCAGCTCAAAATGGGCTGCCTTTTTGTTTGAGGTAAAATAGATGTTCAAATGAGTAATGGAGCATAGGCCTGGTGCGATTCCCGCCCTGGGGCGGGGAAGGGTGGGGTTTTAACAGTTTATTTGATGTCTAAACCCCTCCCTGCCACTTCACATTCAACCGCACCCCTCCCGTTGGGAGGGAATAAAAGCGAAGTGCAATCTTTTCGAATACCTTGGTAATAAACTCTTGCTTTGCCATAACTGCGTAATAAAAGAAAATATTGATTTTAATAATATACCGATTGGTATATTTATATCATAAATGAGAAATAGCAAGCAATATGATTGCTGTATTTAATTCAGATATAATAAAAAGTTTCACCAATAAAATACCAATCGGTATAAATTATGACTCCTTTAAAACGACAATTGCTTTTAATAACCGTAATAGCGGCAGCCATTATGGAACTGATTGATACCTCTATTGTTAATGTAGCGCTCAACTATATGAGCGGCAATTTAGGCGCTACGCTGGAAGATACTTCATGGGTGATCACCTCGTACGCCATAGCCAATGTGATCATCATCCCCATGACCAGCTTTTTAGCCAATAACCTTGGGCGAAGGAATTATTATATAGGCTCTATTATACTGTTTACCGTATGCTCGTTTATGTGCGGTAACGCTACTAATATATGGGAACTGGTGGGCTTCCGTTTTTTGCAGGGACTGGGCGGCGGTGCTTTGCTGTCGGTATCGGCTACGGTGGTTTATGAGCTTTTCCCGAAGGAGAAACAAAACGTAGCCAGCGCTTTGTTTGGTATCGGCATTTTTATTGGCCCGACCATTGGTCCGACTTTAGGCGGTTACATTACTGAAAATTACTCATGGCCATGGATCTTTTACATCAACGTACCTATCGGGATAGCTGCAGCAGTATCGTGCATGTTCTTTTTGTATGAACCAATAAAGCAAGCAGTAAGAAAGATAGACTGGTTAGGCATTATGTTGCTGATAGTAGGCATTGGCTCCTTACAAGTAGTGCTGGAACGCGGCCAAACGGATGATTGGTTCTCTGCCGGATATATTACCTTTTTAACTGTTGTAGCTATAATGGCGTTAACCGCATTCGTTATCTGGGAGTTGAATATAGAAAATCCGGTGGTTAACCTGCATATATTGAGATTCCGGTCATTAAGTATAGCCGCGGTGCTCACTTTTATTACCGGGATGGGTATGTATACTTCCATCTACTTAACGCCTGTTGTTGCACAGCGGATCTTAGGTTTTACGCCTACACAATCGGGCCTGTTGCTGTTGCCGGGCTCCATTGTGGCTGTAATAGCGCTGATTGTTACCGGTAAATTATTGCAGAAGGGTGTTTCCCCGGCTTTAATCGTTTTGTTTGGCTTTTTGTGTTTTATCTATTTCAACTGGTCCATGTCGCGGATAAATTTGGAAACGCCTGCTTTTGATATTACGTTGAACCTCATCTTTAGGGCGATAGGGATGGCTTTGTTAACTGTTCCGCTCGGTACATTGGCGGTATCATCACTCGAGGCTAAGGATATGCCGCAGGGTACGGCCCTGAATAATATGATGCGGCAGTTAGGTGGTTCATTTGGCATCTCTATTATCAATACCTATGTAGCCCGCAGGATAGCCTCACATAGAATGGATCTGATCACCCATATTACCAATGATAACCCGATATCGATAGCGAGGGTTAGTGCTTATACGCACCTGTTCCAGCAAAAGGGTTTTGGTTTACTGGATGCTAAACAAAAGGCTATGCAGTTGATTGAGTTGGTGGTAGTAAAGCAATCATCCTTTTCCAGTTACCTGGATGGTTACTTTCTGATTGGATTCTTCTTCGCGATAGTGCTACCGTTGTTATTATTTGTTGCTAAACGCGATAAAACAAGGGCTGTGGTTGTACCGTCGTCGGATCATTGATCGGATATCATACACTTAAAGTAAATCTTACCTTATTTTTTGAGGTAGCCTTATTTTTATGATAGAAACGGATAGCGCTTTCGTTAAAATCAGGGGTTTGCCATTGTATGTTTATGCAGCTTTTTTCTTTAGCAACATTGCGCAGTTTTTGAATGATAGCTGTGCCAATTCCATTACCCCGTGTTGCTTCGCGCAGGTAAAGGCAATCCATATACATAAAGTCGGCAGCATCCCAGGTAGAGTAATCAAATGTGTAGGTTACGTAGCCTGTTAGTTTTTCCTGTTGTTCAACAACCCAGCAGTTGAGTTTTGCATGTTCGCTAAATATGGTTTTCCTTAGCCGCTCCTTTTTATGTTCGGGCGTAAACTCAGCAAGTTCATAATCCGCATGTTCCTGTATCATAAGCATGAGTTCATCCAGATCATTTTCGGTTACGGCCCTTATCAGGTAGTCGGCTGTCATTTTGTAAGTTGTTCTTTTAAATTTTCAATAAAATCGGTGATGTATTTTTTTCTTGCATCTTCATGTCGGATCGCAGCATAATGCGTGCGGATGAGCCCCTTTGGCCCAATGCGTACCAATGTTAATGCCGATGAGGCTGTGAAAGGCTTAAGCGCCCATTGCGGTATCGTCATAATGCCCATGCCTGCCTTTACCATTTCAAGCGCTACTTCAGTAAGTGGTATGGCTATGATATTACCAGGCTGTTTTTGCAGAGGCTTTAAGAAATGCTGGTATACTGTTACCGTATCCAAAGGGTAGGAGTGGATGATGAGTACCTCATTCGTTATATCATCGGCAGTTAAATATTTTTTTTCAGTCAGCCGGTGTCCGGTGGGTACAACCGCCATTACTTCATCTTTAAACAGCTCAATATATTTAATGCTCTTATCATCCCACGGGTCGGATGTTATGCCTACATCCAGCTCATTATCCAATAGCTTTTGCAAAGGTTTGTGGGTGGCTTCCATTACAATTTTTACATCGAGCCTGGGATACAGCAATTTCATTTTTACCATAAAGGCAGGCAGCCAGTGGTAGCTGGTATAACATTCGGTACTTATCCGGATCTCGCCGCTGTGCCCAATGCGCAGGTCGTTTATCTTTTCATTGGCAAGGTCAAGCTCGCTTAAAACTTTGGTTGCAGTATCATACAATATTTTGCCTTCCTCTGTAAGTATCCATTGCTTTTTGGTACGATAAAATAACTTAACGCCCATGCGTTCCTCAATATCGCGAAGCTGGTGACTAACTGCCGATTGTGTAAGAAAAAGTTTATCCAGTGATCTGGTGATGCCTTTTTCATCAGCAATTGTTTTTATCATTCTTAAGTGCCTTACCTCCATATTGTAAAAGTAACATGTTATTGCAAATAATTTTATGTGTTTTGCTCATGTGCACATGCTGTAAATCTCATATAAAATTATAGCGGGCTGCCCATAATTTTGGTGGAACAAAAACAAATAAATTATGAATACTTCAATTGAACATTACCAAAACAAACTAGCCTTTGAAATGGACCCATCCGACCTGTTTAGCGCACTGGAAGCCGGCGAAAAAGTTATAGCTATTGACGCGCGTAAAGCTTTCGGCTTTGAAAAGGAACATATTCCCGGAGCAATAAACTTACCCCACCGCGAGATGAATGAACAAACTACTGCAAAGCTCGACAGAAGTTACATTTACGTAACTTACTGCGATGGCATTGGCTGTAATGCATCCACCCGTGGAGCACTTAATATGGCCAGGCTCGGTTTTGATGTGAGGGAATTGATAGGTGGCATTGAGTGGTGGAAATTTGATGGCTATGCAACAGAAGGAGCCCAGCAAAAAAGCGGATTGCAAATTGAATGTGCCTGCTGATTGCACCTAGTTGCTTTATTATTCTTCGCCAGTTCAAGCGTCTACGCTTGAACTTAAGACTTTGTGAGCGTCCACGCTCATCTATTGTTTCAACGAGCGAGGACGCTCAAATTCTACGGCATTCAAGCGTGGACGCTTGAACGGGCAGCATATAGCAAAAAGCCCGGTAGATATTCTCCACCGGGCCTTTTCTTTTATGATTTGTTGTAAGTATTATCTCCAACCACCACCTAACGATTGGTAAAGCTCTGATACAGCGCTCAACTCATCTCTTTTAATGGTAGCCAGTTCAAGCTGACTTTCCAACACATTACCCTGTGCGGTGATCACTTCAAGGTAATCGGCCATGCCGTTTTTGAATAGCAGGCTGGCGTTGGCAGTTGCATGGTTTAAGGTGTTTACCCTTTGCACGGCAATTACTTCCTGCTGGTTCAGTTTTTCTATCTTCACTAATGCGTCAGATACATCGCCTACGGCATTTAATACTGTTTGCCTGAATTGCAGTACCGCTTTTTCACGGTTTACCTGTGCCACATCATATTGGGTTTTTAACTCTTTATGATCAAGCAATGGTTGTAATACGCTACCTGCAACTATACCAAATAATGATGATGGTATGTTGAACCAGTTGCTGGCCTTAAATGAATTTACACCACCATCGGCAGTTATGCGCAGGGCGGGGTACATTGATGCTTTGTTAATACCAACGTTTGCATTGGCAACAACTAAAGCCAGTTCAGCGCTCTGTACATCAGGGCGGCGACTAACCATGGCTGATGGTATGCCTGTTGATAAATTGGCAGGCATTGTGATCTGGTCGAGCGTTGTGCTGCGGGTGATCTTCTCAGGCAGTTGTCCGGCTAAAATGCTCAGCGCATTTTCCTGTAGGGCTATGTTCTGTTCAAACTGAGGAACCAGCTCCGCGGCTGCTTGCAGTTGTGCCTCGGCCTGCTGCACAGCCAATGAAGTTACCTGTCCCGCATCATATTGTAATTTAATAATACGGAGGGTACTGTCATCCAGCTTCACACTGCTTTTGGCAACGTTTATCTGCGCATCCAGCATCAGCAGGTTATAATAACCTTGTGATACGCTGGCTACAATATTGGTTTGGATCAGCTTTTTAGCTTCCTGTGTTTGCAGGTAATTGGCAAAAGCCAGTTTGCTTTGGCTGCGGATCTTACCCCAGATATCGGCCTCCCATGAAAGGGAGATATCCGCCTGGTAAGTTTCAATGTGCTTTGTGCCGATATTGTCCTGGGCCAGGCTCAATCCGTCCAAACTATTATCTGAGGGGCGGCTTGAGTTGGCAGATACATTCAGATCAATCTGTGGCACATTGTTCCACTTTACCTGTTTGAATAATAGCTGCGAAGCTTCTATATTCTTAACAGCTATCTGCATATCATAATTCCGGATGATAGCACTGTCGATCAACGTTTGCAAAGTTGGATCGGCAAAAAAGCTTCTGTATTGTATATCGCCAATGCTGGTGGTATCCGTGGTAGCAGCCGCGTTCCTGAAGGTATCAGGTAACGCGGGCTTGGGTGTTTGTACGTCTTTCGATACGTTACAGGCGCTCAACAGCAATAGAAAAGCGGCACTGTATAATATATTTTTCATGTTATTGATCATTTTTAATTATGCTGAATACTCATCTGCCAATACAACTGTATTACCATTTACGTGTCCATGCTCATCATTACCATTATTAAGCGCTGGTGGCACAGGCACACCTGATATTTTTTCCTGTAAGGCCTGGAATATCACGAATAGTACCGGGATAATAAATAAGCCCAATATTACTCCTGAAACCATCCCACCTGCGGCACCTATACTAATAGAGTGGTTACCTTGTGCAGATGGGCCGGTTGCGATACTCATCGGGAACAAACCGAACACGAATGCCAGTGATGTCATGATGATTGGCCTTATCCTTAGCCTGGCTGCTTCTATAGCTGACTCAACCAAACCATGGCCTGCCCTGCGCCGCTGTACCGCGAACTCAATGATCAGGATCGCGTTCTTGGCCAATAAGCCGATAAGCATAATGAGCGCTACCTGTACATAGATGTTGTTTTCGATACCTGTTAAGCCTAACACCACAAACACACCAAGTATACCTGTTGGTATAGAAAGTATTACTGCCAAAGGCAGGATGTAACTTTCGTACTGCGCTGCTAATAAGAAGTATACAAATATCAAACAAAGCATAAATATTATACCTGATTGCCCACCTGATGAGATCTCTTCACGAGTTTGACCGGAGAACTCATAAGCATAGCCGGTTGGCAATTGCTCTTTGGCTGTTTCCTCTATAGCTTTGATCGCGTCACCTGAGCTGTAGCCCGGTTTAGGGATCGCGTTTACCTCGATAGAGTTAAAGAGATTATAACGTGAAGCTGTTTCTGAACCATATACTCGGGTTAGCTTAACAAGCGTGTTGATCGGTACATTTTCACCTGCGCTGTTTTTAACAAACACGCGATCAATTGATGCCGGGTCTGTCCTGTCGGCAATATCAGCCTGTACTATCACACGGTAGTACTTACCAAAACGATTAAAGTCCGATGCTTGAGCGGTACCGAAGTAAGCCTGCATGGTTGATAAAATGTCTTTAACATTTACCCCAAGTTGGGCAGCTTTTTCATCATCAACTTCTAATTGTAACTGCGGGTAATCTGCTTTGAAAGAGGTAAAGGCATAGGCAATTGCCGGTTTAGCCATTAGTTTTCCAATAAAATTACTGGCTACACCGCTAAATTTATCCAGCCTGCCATTGGTTTTATCCTGCAACATTACGTCCATGGCTTCTACGTTACTAAAACCAGGAACGGTTGGAAAGCTGAATACGAAGAACGTACCGCCGGGTATACCCGCCATTTTACCCCTTACAATGTTTTGTATATCATCAATATTCTTAACAGCACCCCTGTCTTTATTAGGTTTTAACAACAGGAAGATCTGACCTGCTGACGGGCTGTTGGAAAGTGTTAAAAAGTTAAATCCCGCCAATGACATCACAAATCTTGATGATGGCATCGTATTTAGCTGTGCTTCGGCTTGTTTTAGTATTTTATTGGTATTGGCCAATGAAGTTCCGGATGGTGTTGAAACCGCGATAGCCACAAAGCCCTGATCCTCGGTAGGTATAAAGCCTGTTTTTGTTCTTTCTACCAGGAAAACTGTAACAGCAATTACCAACGCAAGCCCGGCCATACTGATCCATTTATTGCGGATAAGAACTTTTAAGCCACCTATGTACCTGTTGGTCATGTAATTAAAGCTGCCGTTAAAGCCTGCGTAAAACTTCTCAACAAAACCTTTTTCAGGGGCTTCATGGCCATCTGCGGTATGTTTATTCTTTAAGAATAATGCCGCAAGGGCAGGGCTTAAAGTTAAAGCGTTAACAGCTGATATAACGATGGCTATTGACATTGTTAATGCAAATTGCCTGTAAAATATACCTGTTGAACCAGTCATAAAACTAACCGGTAAAAATACCGCCGCCATAACAAGCGTAATGGATATAATGGCACCGCTAATTTCACTCATAGCACTGGTGGTTGCCTGTTTCGGGGTAAGAGTAGGGTCGTGCTCCATTTTGGCATGCACTGCCTCTACCACCACAATCGCGTCATCCACCACAATACCTATGGCCAATACTAATGCGAACAGGGTTAAAAGGTTAACAGAGAACCCGAAGATGTTCATGAAGAAGAAGGTGCCGATAATAGCAACCGGAACTGCTATAGCCGGAATTAATGTAGACCTGAAATCTTGCAGGAATATAAATACCACGATAAATACCAGTACGAAAGCTTCTACTAGTGTATGTTCAACTTGGTCAATGGATTCATCAAGATCTGTTTTGGTACGATAGAACTGGTTGTATTGGATACCTACCGGGAAATCCTTTGATAATTTCACCATCAGCTTATCAATGTCAATCTGTATCTGGTTAGCATTTGAGCCAGCCAACTGTATAATACCAACGGTAATACCTTCATGCCCGTTTAAGCGGTTTATACTAGCGTAGCTGTAAGCTCCAAGTTCAACTCGTGCTACATCTTTTAAATGTAATACGGAACCGTCGGCATTTGCACGGATAGCGATATTTTGATATTCTTCCGGCGTGGTAAGCTTGCCTTTATACTTAATTACATATTCAAATGCTTCATTGCTTTGCTCGCCAAATCTACCGGGAGCTGCTTCCAGGTTTTTGTCCTGTATGGCTGCCATTACCTCGGCAGGTGTAATTTTGTAAGCAGCTAATTGAGCAGGATTTAACCAAATACGCATGGAGTAATCCTTAATACCACCAAATACCTGGGCAGAACCAACTCCCTGGATACGTTTAAGTTCGGGAATGATATTGATCTGCGCGTAGTTATTTACAAATGTCGAATTGTATTTTTTAGGATCTGTTGAGTATATACCCATAGCACCAATAAAACTGTTTTGCTGTTTGGTAGTGGTTATACCATACTGCACAACCTCGGCTGGTAACTGGCTTGTTGCCTGTGAAACACGATTTTGAACGTTCACAGCAGCCTGATCGGGATTGGTACCTTGTTTAAAATAAACTGTGATGCCAAGGGTACCATCATTACTGGCAGTGGAAGTCATGTAGGTCATATCTTCCACACCATTAATTGCTTCTTCTAACGACGGGGTTACCGAACGTAAGATAGTTTCGGCATTAGCGCCCGGGTATACAGCTGATACCAGTACCGATGGAGGGGCGATATTCGGAAACCGCTCCAGGGGCAATTTTGTTAAACCTAGTATACCAACTATCACCAATAATATGGAGATGACAGTGGAGAGTACCGGTCTTTCTATAAATTTTTGAAACATGACTTTAAGTTTAAGTGTATGTATTATTTCTTTATTACTGCGGCAGTTTTATCTGTCGCTTTTTGAGGCTGGATCACCATGCCCTCCTGTAATTTATCAATGCCGCTTAGTACGATCTCGTCGCCTACTTTTACGCCGTCTTTAACCAGGTAATTGTCGCCTGTTTTACCAATAATGGTGATAGCTTGTTTTTTCACTTTGCTGCTATCGCCTACGGTAAATACGAACGTTTTATCCTGCATATCAACAGTTGCTGATGCAGGTATGATTAAAGCATCCTTATGTTGTAAGCTTAAACGGATCTTACCGGTATTACCAGAGCGTAAAAGGCCCTGCGCGTTAGGGAAACTTGCCCTTAGCGTTATAGCGCCGGTATTTTTATCAAACTGACCGTCGATCATATCAATACTGCCCTCTTTCGCGTATTGAGTTTCATCGGCCAGTAATAAGGTTACCGGTGGCAATGCTTTCAGTTTGTCTTTTAAAGTTTCGCCTGGATATTGTTCTTTAAAGGTTACAAAATCTTTTTCGCCTAATGCAAAGTAAACGTGTACGTCATGCACATCAGATAGTAAGGTTAATGCATCAACATCAGTTGGTGAAACCAAACTTCCCTGTTTCTTTTGCAGGCGGCCAATGTAACCGCTTACTGGTGCTTTAATTATGGTATAACCTAAGTTGATGGAAGCGGTAGATACGTTTGCTTTTGCCTGCTCAACATTGGCGGTTGCTGCCTGGTAGGTAGCCTTTGCAGTTTTTAACTGATAATCGGATACTACTTTGTTGGCAACTAAGGGGGTTAGTTTGTCAATTTCCAACTGTGCGTTTGCCTGCGTTGCTTCCGCAGAATGCTGACTGGCTAAGGCATTGTTATAAGCTGCGCGGTATGGCAATTCGTTGATTTTAAAGATCGGCTGACCTGCGCTTACAAAAGCGCCTTCGTCAACAAAAACTTTATCTAAAGTGCCGCTTACCTGCGGGCGGATCTCCACGTTTACGGTGCCTTCAATTGAGGCAGGGTATTCCTGGTATGTGGTGTCGGTGCCTGCTGTTACCGTTGCTACAGGTAATGCTGGCGGCGGCGGAGCTGTTTGCGCTGCCGGCGTTGATGAGCAACTATATAGTAGTGTTATTGCTACGAGTCCTAAGATGATGCGTTTCATGTTGTGAGAGTTAATGTTTATTAATGATGATATAAATTGTGAGGGCATTGCTTTGTGTACTTGTTTTTCGATATGCATTTGATGTGTGGTGAGCTAGTAATTAAGTAGTCGTAATATTCTGTTGATATGGTAAACGGAGTTTGTTGCAGCGTACCATAAATATGACTTAACGCCATTAGTTTTTCTAACAGTGTTAAGTAATTGGTAAAAATTTTGGTTATTCGCTTTCATTATTTCATTATTTTAAATTTTTAGTCCCGATTATTATGATGATGTAAATTTTAATTGTTTAAACATCATTTGTATTAATTAGGCGATCTGTGGTTTTATCGTATTTATCATGCTGCCAATGGCATCTTTCAGCACCTGGCGGTTGATTTCATCGGATGAGCCACGGCTTAACAGATTAATAGATATTAAACCATGTACTACCGACCATAGGGTGTAATATTTTGTACAGATCACATCGGAGTCCATATCTTCAATACCCATCAGTTCGCCTATCACTTCGCTGAACATATCCCATGGCTTTGCGGCCTCAGCTAAAGTGTTCAGTGTTTCGCAGCAGCAGTTGGTTGATACGCCAAACATGCCCTGGTATAATTCTTTGTTGGCAAAGGCGAAGTTCCAGTAGGCTACCCACATGGCTTCCAATTGCTTTGCCGGTAAACGGTGTTTGCTTTTTGCTTCCTCCAGATCCTTTGATAATAAAAGATAACCTTGTCGGCTCAGCTCAAGCAGTATAGCTTCTTTATTTGAGAAATATTCATATATAATAGGAGCAGTGTATTCAATTACATCGGCTATTTTGCGCATACTTAACGCCTGCCATCCGTCTTCCTTAACAATTTGAAGTGCAGCACCCAGGATGTTTGCCCTGGTTTCTTCCTTCAAACGCAGTATTCTGTCTTTACTTGCCATTTTACGTTTACCCTATTAAATCATTTAACAGTGTTAAGCAAATGTACGGTGATAAGTTATTATCAATGTACATCGAATTGTCACTTTTTATTTTTTGGTGGATTTTGAACTTAAAGGTAGGTGAAAAGTAAGCGTGGGTGCTTACTTTTTTTATGGTTCAAGCGTGGACGTTTGAACCGGCAATTAAAAATGCCCGAAGAGAGACTCGAACTCTCAACTGGCATTTCTCAACCCGTGTACGAGTTAGAATCTCGTTCCGGGCACTATTTTCAATTCTTAATTCGCTTTCTTTATTTCCACCCGGCGATTTAGTATACGGCCGGCTTCGGTGGTATTATCGGCAACAGGATTAGCTTCGCCATAGCCTTTGGTTGTAATGTTATCAGCACTTACACCTGAGTTTACCAGGTATACTTTAACTGAATTTGCCCTATCAATTGATAATTGCATGTTATGTGCGTCGGTTCCTTCGGCAGATGCAAAACCGCTCAGATTAAACTTAATGGTAGGGTCCATTTTCATTTGCGCTGCAGCATTGTCCAATGCAGGATATGAATCTGTTTTTAAGATGCCTGAGTTAAACTCAAACTGTATGTTACTGAAATTATAGTCGGGTTTTGGAGCAGGTGGTGGCGGTGTTGGCTGCGGAGCAGGTGCTGGCGGCGGCGGTGGCGGCGTTACCGGAGCAGGTGCTTCAGGTGGCGGCGGCGGGGCTTGTACTAATTTTTTAGCCTTACAAGCCTGTAAAGTAATTAGAGCCATTAAAATAACAATTGGAGCAATACCTGATCTTAAAAGTTTCATGTTAAAAAGTTTTAGTTGTTGGTGAAACGTTAATTATAGGTAGCTTATTGTAAAGATAACTTCATTCCAAATCATGAAATATTGTTAGTTATTCACAATTAGGGTTTTATGTGGATTACTTTATTTGAGGTTGATATAAAAGCGTTATTGCTGTAAGGAACGAAGCAACCCCTCAACTCAATTTGTCATTGCGAGCGATAGCGTGGCAATCTTATACCTATACAGAGCGGCTTGTTTATCATGCGCAGCCGCTCATTGCCGCGGAGGCTACTACTTTTGTCTTGATACAAAAGGTAGCAAAAAATCAAGTCATTAGAAATGCTTCTTTGCCGCACAAGGCCTCTGCGCTGCAAATCAGGCAAAACCTGAGCTGGAATCTTTTTGCGGCCATAGTGCGCACACTGGCCTATGCGCTGCAAAAATTTCCTATGCCCTGCCACGCTCAGGGCCACCATCGTTTTGCCCGATTTCATCCGAAGCTGTTCTACTGACAGAGGAAAGAAAGAACCATACCTCACCCGATCTTCTCAAGAGGAAAATGCCTTAAATGAACCATGATTAAAAGGGTGAAAAGGCCCGACAAAAAGCGCGGGCCTGGGTGTTTTGCCTGTGGGCGGAAGGATCTTTTTGTCTTGATTTTTTGTTTCTTTTGTATCAAGACAAAAGAAATAGGCCTTAGCGGCTATGAGCAATACCAAGCGACTCAATAGGCAAAGTTTTTATTCTGAAAATACCGGTTTATAATTTCCCTGTACGTGACGGGGCAATATTGGTTAAGTAGTTAAAGCTTTGTGTTTGATTGCCTATCTGAATTTTAAACTCCCCCGCTTCGGTTACGCGTTTGCTCAGGTCGTTGATAAATGAAATATCGGTTGGTGCTATTTTAAAGGTAACAGTGCGTGATTCCTTGGGCTGCAATTCTATCTTATCAAAACCTCTTAAACGTTTGGTATCCGGTGTAACGGAGGCATATAGTTCGCTGATGTACAGCAACACGCTTTCTTTCCCTGCGCGGCTGCCGGTGTTTTTTACATCTACTGAAATGCTCAATGTTTCGCCATCGCTTAAAGTTGGCTTGCTGATGTGCAGGTTGCTGTATGCAAATGTGGTATAGCTTAAGCCGTAGCCAAATTCATAAAGCGGGTTGTAACCCATGGCATCGTCGCTGTTCCCGTTCTCAATATTTTTGCGATAATAGTTAACCAATGCATTAGGGTAACGCGGATAAGTGAATGGCAATCTGCCTGATGGATTGGCATCACCAAATAAAATATCAGCAAGCGCGTTGCCACCTTCGTTACCCGACAGATAAGCCATAATAGTTGCGGCAGATTTACTTTCAGCCTCGGTTATGATGCGTGGTCTGCCTTCGCCCATTATTAATACAATAGGTTTGCCGGTTTTAGCCAGTTCATTAGCTAATTGGGTTTGTGCGGCAGGTAAGCTCAGGTCGTTTATGTTGCCCGGATTTTCGGCGTAAGATGGTTCACCTAAGCATAAAACTATTACATCAGCTTTTTTTGCTGCTGTGATAGTAGCATCGATATCAACTGCATCAGTAAATGTAGTGCCGGGCTGATAATCTACATTATCCTTGCCTATTTTTTGGATGATGGCTTTTAAGATCGTGTTTTTATCAGCGGCAAATTTATCGCTGAAATCGCCTTGCCAGGTATAGCTCCAGCCGCCGTCAAGGGAGCGCATTGTATTAGCCGCAGGCCCGGTAACCAATACTTTTACATCCTTTTTAAGCGGTAAAATGTTGTTGGTATTTTTTAGTAACGTGATAGATTCGGTAGCAGCCTTTAGGCTAACCGCCTCAAACTCGGCAGAGCCAAATTTTGGATAATCATCAGGATTACCAACCGGGTGCTCAAAAAGGCCTAACTCGTATTTAACTTTTAAGATCCTTTTTACCGACTCATTAATACGGGCCATCGGTACTTTGCCTTCGTTCACCAATTCCTTTAAATATTGGCAGAAAGAGTAATCATAAGGTACCATACTCATATCTATGCCTGCATTTATGGCTATCATCACCGCATCTTTTTGGGTGGCGGCAATGTGGTGGCGGTCGTGCAGGTATTTAATATCCTGCCAATCGGTTACCGCGATGCCTGTGAATTTTAGTTCGCCCCTTAAAATATCCGTCAATAAATATTTACTGGCATGGACGGGGATACCATTAATTTCAGATGAATTGATCATAACTGATTTTGCGCCTGATTTAACAGCTTCGGCAAATGATGGTAAAAAGTATTCGCGCATGTAGCGGTCAGGTATCCAGGCCGGGGTGCGGTCCTTGCCATCAAGCGGAAAGCTGTAACCTAAATAGTGCTTTAAGCACGATGCAACTTTGTATTTATTGCTGATATCATCGCCCTGGTAACCCTTAATAACCGCGGCACCCATAGTTTTTACTAAGTAAGGATCCTCGCCAAAGGTTTCATAGATACGTGGCCACAGCGCGTTTTTGCCAAGATCAAGTACCGGGGAGAAATTCCATGGGATATAGCTGGCACGGGTTTCATAAGCGGTGATCTCACCTTCGCGGCGAGCAAGCTCCGGGTTAAAGGTTGCGGCCATACCAATTTCCTGCGGGAAAAGTGTAGCACCTACGGTATAGTTCTGGCCGTGCATAGCATCAATACCATATATCACGGGAATCTTCAGCCTGTCCTTAGCTGCAAATTCCTGTATTTTGCTGATCAGGCCATACCAAACCTCGCGGGTATTAGCGCCGCCGCTTACGTTTAATATCGACCCAACATGATATTTTAATAAGGCTTCCTTTAGTTTAACCGTATCTATTTGCAAAGGGTGTACAGCCGCGCCGCCGCTGGTTTGCAAAACTTCATCCAGGGTAAGCTGTGTCATCTGACCGATCTTTTCATCAAGGGTCATTTTAGCGATAAGAGCATCAACTTTTTTATCGATAGTGCTTGCCGCAACAACATGTTGTGCTTTAACGTAAATTGCGCTGCACAAAACAGCGGCAATACATAGTACTTTTTTCATAAATATAGGCTATAACCTGGGTTTTAATAAAATGTGCAATAAAAGCCGGGTACTAAGTTAAATGAAGTAAAAAACTTATCATCCGAATGGTAAAATAGTGTCAACAATTGCGATAAAAATATAACTGTTTAAAAAACTATAAGTTCTATATTTCGTCAGATTAGCCGGTTTAATTAAACGGATATAAAATTCACCGGCATACAAGTTAATAATATTATAAAATGATAATGAAAAAGGGGCTCAAATTTCTTCCGGTATTTTTATCCGGCTTACTTTTAAATGTTAACCTTTATGCACAAAAGGGTAGCATTAAGCAGGTTAAACTTACGGATTTTCAACTACAGGCATCGGGTTTAATCAATGAAGATGGCGGCGCTATATCACAGCCGAACTATCAATCAAGTGTATATTGGTTTCCGGTAAAGGTGCCATCAACGGTACTTACAGGGCTTGTTACCAATAAAATTTACCCCTCGCCATACCTTGGGCTGAATAATATGCTGATCCCCGATGCATCAGATAAATTCAACAAAGAATATAACCTGGAGCAATACAGCTTCTTGCCAAATCAGCCCAATCCATGGAAAAAACCTTACTGGTACCGTACCATTTTTAATGTGCCGGCAAGCGACAGGGGGCGGGTATTCCAACTGATATTTAAAGGTATAAACTACCGTGCCGCTGTATGGGTAAATGGTAAACAGATCACCGATTCCACACAGATGGCGGGCATGTTTGCGGAATACAGCTTAGATGTAAGTAAGCAGATCATCCCCGGCGGAACTAACGCTTTGGCTGTAAAGATCTATCCTTTGGATGAACCCGGTTTTCCGGACAAGGAACAACTGGAAGCGATGGGTCCATTCTTTTTAAACGGTGGCCCAACTGGCGATATAGGTAAAAATGTTACCATGCTCTGCTCCGTAGGCTGGGACTGGATCCCACCGGTGCGTGACCGTAATATGGGTATCTGGCAGCCGGTTTTCCTGCGTACTACGGGCGCGGTTACTATCGGCCATCCACAATTAAAAACGGACTTGCCTAATTTGCCGGATACCAGCGTTGCCAAGTTATCACTCAATTTAACTTTAACCAACCATACCGATGCCGAAAAAAGCGGTACGCTTACAGTTTCCATAAAACCTGAAAACTTTGCAGGCGCTCCTGTGCAGTTCTCAAAACCGGTAAGTGTAGGTACAAATTCATCAAAAGAGATTGGGTTTAGTGCTGATAATGTTGCTGCTTTATTGATCCATCAACCGCATTTATGGTGGCCAACGGGTTATGGCAGGGCAAATTTGTACCAGGTCCGCGTGCAATATACCGATGCGGAAGGCATGGCTGATGATACCACTTTTGTATTTGGTGTGCGTACCGTTAGCTCACAATCGACAGATGTTAATGGTTATAACCGCCGTGACTTTTATGTGAACGGCAAGCGTGTACACTTAGTAGGTGGTGCCTGGGTGCCTGATATGATGGTGAACCGAGATTCCGCGCGTTATGATTACGAGCTACACCTGTGCAAAAACGCCAATGTGAATCTGGTGCGTATCTGGGGTGGTGGTGTTACGCCGCCGGATGCATTCTGGAACGCTGCCGACAGGTACGGACTGATGGTATGGTCGGATTTTTGGGTTACAGGTGATACCCAGGGCGAGTTTAAAGGCTCACCTGATTGGCCGCTTGAAGGCAATGTGTTTGTTAAGAATGTACTAAGTACCATATACCGCATCCGTAACCATCCAAGCTTACTGGTTTGGACTGGCGGTAACGAAGGCCATGCGCGTAAAGAACTATACGATGCCATGCGCAGTAACATTATCGCTTTGGATGGTACTAGGCCATTTATCCCAAGTTCATCAGGTTTTGCGAAATTGCCTGCAGGATGGAAAGGCGCTTATCCTGATGAGAAAACATCGGGCGTTTATAGCGGTGGCCCTTATGCATGGCGGGATCCTAAAGAGTATTATAAACTGGCTGATGCCGGTAAGGATTGGGTATTCAAGGATGAAACAGGTCTGCCATCGCAGCCGCCTTACACCACGCTGCCAAAAGTGATCACCAATTTAACCTGGGATACCAAGTTGCCTTTCCCACTGAATAATAGCTGGGGTTACCATGATGCATGCACCGGTGCCGCAAAATATGATACTTTATATATTGACATGGTTAAGCGGTACGGCCCGCCTGCAAGTATGCAAGCTTTTTCCGACAAGATGCAGCTCATGAACTATACTGGTTATCAGGGTATATTTGAAGCTGATGGACATAAACTCAATCAAACCGGCGGTGTAATGCTTTGGAAACTAAACTCGGCACTGCCAAGCGTGGTTTGGCAAATATATGACTGGTTTCTTGAACCAAACGCGGGCTATTATGCCATGCAAAATGCCTGCGAAGCCAAACACATCCAGTTTAACCAGGATGATTCAACCGTTATGGTCATCAATCGGACCCTGAAAAGCACAGGTGTTTTAACCGCTCAGGCCGATGTTTATTCGGTAGATAGTAAGGTATTGTATCATCATACAGCTACGGTTAATCTGTCATCAACAGGCACACAATCGGCTATGCCATTAAAGGCTGTTTTGGCTGATATTAAGGATATGTGTTTTGTGGTGTTGAAATTGAAGGATGCAGCGGGTAACGTAATATCACGCAATGCCTACTGGACAGCGCCTGGCAATGATTACAAAGCACTGAATGGCATCGGCCATACAAACCTCACCACAAAATTCATCAGGGCTGAGAAGGGCTATAAAGAGAGCAAGTGGATCTTACAGATCAGCAATAACAGCAAGCAAATTGCATTTTTTGTTCGCCCGCAGTTGATGATTAATGGCGAGGAAGTAATGCCATCATACTGGTCGGCGAATTATTTTACACTGGCACCGGGCGAAAGCACAACGGTATCCGTTAGCGCGCCATGGGTGAAAGTAGGCGGCCAAAACCCAACGGTTTTGGTTGAGGGATGGAATGTGGACAAGCAGGTGGTGGAGCTGGCCTCGGGTGTGAAGTAAGCTAATGAGCTGTTGGGTGTGCCACGAAACAGGTGAAACAGGCGGCACATCCGGCACAGTGTGGCACACCTGAATAGGTGTAACTATTTAACAAAAAAGGCTTTAATCTAACATTTAGTTAGGCTAAAGCCTTTTTTGTTAGCTGCTTATCCGTCCCATAAATGGGACGGCAATAAATTAATCTTTTAGTCTAAATATCACATTGATAATAATTCATTGCCGTTGGCTTCAGCCAACGGATAAAATAAAGTGATTTTCACCCTCTTTGCCGCTTGCGGCAGAGAGGGTCGACACGCGTAGCGTAGTCGGGGTGAGTTAACGGAGCGCGTTCAAATTGTCCGCCCGCATATTTTAACTCACCCGGTCTCGGCTCCGCCCGACCACCCTCTCTACGCTGCGCGAAAAGAGGGGAGAATGAGTTTAGAATAATTTTGTTATGCTAGATCGCGAGGAGTCAACTCTCCGCGTCATTGCGAGGTACGAAGCAATCCCTAACTATACAGGGCTAATAGAACGGTATAAAAAAATTACATAAACGACCTACAAAGTGCGAATTATTTACTCAAACAAACGGTTGGGCATGCCGTCTATTAAATAAATAATAGAGTTATGTCTTAAAATAATTAATTATATTTAAACATTTTAAGAGTACTTGCTAATTTTTTTAGTAAATTTGAATCCCTGTAATCCAAACTCATATGCAGTACCCTGCCATAGTCGTAGCTAATGAAATTATTAAATTAGCCAATTCTGAAAAAATAGACGTTACTCCAATGAAGTTGCAAAAGATACTTTATTTGGCGAATGGTATCTACTATAAAAAAAGAGGAGAGAAACTAATAAAAGAAAAATTTGAAGCATGGGATTATGGTCCAGTTGTAAGATCTGTATATACTACATATAGGGACTGTAAGGGTAATAACATAAGCGAGCCTATTGATGAATTAATACATACAAATGGGTTTTCATTTACATTGTCATCTAATATAAATGTAGACGACAATGATTTGTCAATAATAAAGGAAGCTTGGGATAATGCAAAAAACTTATCTGCATTTACATTATCTGCATGGTCTCATAACAAAAACTCACCTTGGGATAAAGCGTATAATTCAAATCCTAAACCAGTTTATATTTCCGATGAAGATATAAAAGCGTATTTTGATAAAGTTATTCCTGACTAATGAGTATTGAGCAGATCATACAAAACGAAGCAAACTCATCTCTACCAGAAGTAAAGGAACGTGCACAAGATGAACTGAAGGAAGATTTAAGAAAAAAGCAGCTTGCTAATGACGGTATTATGCAAGACATAGGCGAGCGAAAAGAATATACACATCGTATTTTCGTCCTTATTTGTATGTGGTTAATTTTAGTATCAATTATATTAATAGCCTCTGGTAATGGAAATCTTCATTATTCAGATACTGTATTAGTAACATTATTAACAACAACTACTGCAAACGTTATTGGTTTATTTGTATTTGTAGCAAAATATCTATTTCAAATAAAATCTAAATAATTGACTCAATTTATCTGTAGTTGAAGAACTTAAACTCCTACCAATTCTCCACCTGCTTTATATAATCAGCAAGCTGTTGGGCAATAACCTGGTGCTGCACCATGCCGGGATGAGAGCCGCAGCCATCATTATAACCTTTATCGAAAAAGTAATGATATACCTGGTGGTCACCGTCATTATTTAAATATTGCTGAATGCTGGTGATGTATTTTTTGAGGATAACCCTGAGATCATTATTTGCCATTGGGCTGCTTACGCAGATAATATCCGCTTTTGGATAATGCGCCCTTACCGTTTTTACAAAGGCTATATAAGCACTGCAAAAGGCGGTTGAATCCTGGTTGCCATCATTCTGACCGAGGCAGATGGTGACCACATCGGGTTTGTATTTGGAGAAATTCCATTGCAGAGTATCGGCCCGCTGATTTATTTTATCAAATACCTGTGGCATCACAATGTCCATTTTGCAGCAACTATGGATCATACCGATGCCCGATACTGCTGTGATATACCATTGCGCGTTTAATTCCCTTGCCACAGTTGGCCCGTAGCTCAGGTAGGCATTATGCTGGTCGAACCATTGGCCCTTATCGCATTTTACGGTTGATTCATCAATACCTGAGCCACAGGTAATGGAATCACCTATAAATTCGATCTTTCTTTTCGGCTGTTTTATCGAGAGCAGCTTTTCACACTTTAAACCCACAAACTCAATATAGCCTATGCCTGCTTCAGTATCCTTGCAAATGGTAACGGTATGTTCGCCGGGGGCGAGATCTTTAGCTACTTCTATTATATTGGTTTTGCCGGTAGTTTGTATCCTGAATGGTTTATTATTATCAATCACCACCTCCAGGTAATTATGGAGCTTGCCGTAAAGTACCTCATCGTTAACAGTGATGGTTAACGATGTTCCCTCAAACATAGCCTGCACATATACCCCCGGCTGCCAAAAACGCGGTTTCAATGGGTCGGTGAAATCTATCCGGCCTACATATTTAATGTGCTTATCATTAGCGCTGAAAAATGTCAGGTCCTTTGGCTTTACAGGCTTTGCACATGCGCAAAAAGTGATCAGTAAGGCTATAATGAGGGAAAAGGCGTATTTCATGTTTGATCTGATAAAAAGGATTATTGTTTGCTCAATTTCAACATCACCACATCATGCGCGCCAATGGTTTGTTTAAACGCTTTCGCAGTTGTGCCGATATCCTTTTTCGTCCACAGATCGCGCATAGAGTAATTGGTTTTACCGAAATCTATATCAAGCTTGGCGATAGCATCAACTAAAGTATGCTCCTTCCAATCGAAATAAATATTTTGCTGGCGCGATGAACGGTTCAGGAAACATATTGCCAGGCTATTGTCCTTTAACGGTTTTACATAGATCTCCAAACCATCAAAAGAGTAGTATTTAAAGCCCTGTACACCTAATGAATCCTGGTCGACAGCTATCACTTCTTTGTTGGTGAGGATGGCTTTGGTTTGCTCGCTAATTTTGCGCAGATCGTTACCGGCGATAAGTGGGGCGGCAAGCATGCACCATAAGGAGAAGTGCGCTTTATCCTCGCTGTAGGTCATGCCGTTGCCAACTTCCAGCATATCGGGGTCGTTCCAATGGCCGGGACCTGCATATTGCCTGATAGGGTTTTGCAAGTCAAGAATATGCATTACGCTGTATGACGACCATGAGCCATTGCTGAGATCTTTATCAAAGCCCGCATGGATATCGCTGGTAGTGCGCCATAACTGGCCTACATTTTTTGCCCAAAGCCACGGCTGGTGATTACCCCATTCGCAAAGACTGAATATCATTGGCCTGCCCGCCGCGCGGATGGCCTTGCTCATGGTGGTGTAGGCATCACGAGCGTTAATGCTATCGGTATTACACCAGTCGAATTTTAAATAATCAACACCCCATGAAGCGTACAAGCGGGCATCCTGGTATTCGTAGCCATGTGTGCCGGGATAGCCCGCGCAGGTTTTAGTGCCTGCACAATTGTAGATGCCGAATTTCAAGCCTTTGGAATGTACATAATCGGCAAATTCCTTCATCCCGTTAGGGAATTTTTTAGGGTCGGCTACCAGGTTTCCGTTATTGTCGCGGTCCATAGCCATCCAGCCATCGTCCAAAACAAAATAAGTATAACCTGCATCGCGCATGCCCGAGGCTACATAGGCATCAACCATGCCCTTTAATAATGGCTCATCTATTTTAGTTTGAAAGGTGTTCCAGCTGTTCCAGCCCATTGGCGGCGTTTGGCCCAATTCCTCAAATTTTTGAGCGAACAGATGCGTGTATGAAGCTGTGCTGATGAGCAGGGCAATAAGGGTTACTTTAAAGTATTTCATCATAAAATTATGGGTTGAGTTTGCCATCCGGCAGGTTTAACGATTGAAAAAGCGTGATGCTGGATGAGTTTGTTTGTACAATTGGTGAGGTGGCCGTATCCGGCGCTTTAACAAAAAGCAGTCCGGCAGATTTTACATCGTCAAAACTAATTGCAGGGCGTGCATCATTGTTGATGAGATGTAATTCGATGTCGTCGAGTTTTAAACCATCCGCATGGCGGGCATAGATACCGTAAGCTGGCAGTACGCCAAATGAACCGGGTTCAGGATAGCCTTTTTCCAGTTCAGGAACAATGTTTTTAGCCTGATCGGTAATGCCATTACCTTTGAAATAGAATTTGGCATTTTTAATTTCGATATCATTTATGGTGTGATCCTTTATCCCGCTGATTAAAATCGCAGTCCTCACATTATAGGCGACGATATTGCTGATGATCACCCGGCGCAGCTCGCCAATCTTTGCGGTATCGGGTCCGCGCATGCGTGATGCCAGGCGTAAGAATATGGGTGCGTTGGCAATATCGCGCATGGTGATGTTGGTGATAGTTACATCCTCCAGCAAACCGCCGTCAACGGTTTCAAGAGCCAGGCCACGGCAATAATTAAAGGTACAATTTGATATGGCAATGTTCTTAAATCCACCGTTTGATTCCGTGCCCAGTTTAATTCTCCCGGTAGGCTCAAAGTTGGGATCAGGATTCCGTTGGTAGGTTCCATCCAGAAACGAGCCTTCATTAAAACCACTCACCGAGCAATTGGTAATGGTTACATTTTCGGTAGCCCGGGCAAAGCCTAAGGCAAAGGTGCTTTTCAGGCAGATGCCGTCATCGTTAGGAGAATTTACGCTGCAATTGCTCACATGCACATTGCGGCAGCAGTCGATGTCCATGCCATCGCGGTTGGTATCTTCTTTAATATTATTAATAGTGAGGTTATCAACCCCGGTAGCCAAAATGCCGAACCAGCCGCCATGGGCAATAGTAATATCGCTGATATTAATATTGCGGCATTTATAAAGCGCAATGGCTTTGTTGGCGCTTTGCTTGCTTTTAACATAATCGTGGTACAAGCCCTTGCCCCAGATGGTGCCCTGCCCCAGTATCGAAACATCGTGTATGTTTTCGCCCCAAATCAAGCTGTTGTGGAAATGACTATGGCCCGGATCCTGGTAAATGGTGTTTACTGTATTCTCTTCCTCGTCATAATCATTGGCTGCGGTTACTGGGGCAGCTATGATGGTAGCACCCTGATCTAAATACAAGGAAACATTGCTTTTTAGCCGGATAGAGCCCGACAGGTAATTACCCGCAGGTATAAAAACTGTTCCGCCGTCGGCACTCGCGGCTGCATCAATGGCTTTATTTATGGCTTTGCTGTCGAGGCTTTTGCCATCGCCAATGGCCCCATATTGTTTAATATTGTATGATCCGTTGTTTTGCGCCTTTGCAAATTGCAGGGACAGCATCAGGATAAATGCTGCCAGTTTGATACTATAAATTTTTTTTCTCATTTCATTAGTAATTGATCTTTTGAAATTAATAATTTATAATGTTGTTTTAACATTTATTCATCCGCTTATCCTGCTAATAATTTCAATACAAGCCCTGCTATTGTGGTAGGGGCATTTCCATAAACCAACTTTATCTTCGCCGGGCATAAGTCCACCTTTATCGTTTATACCCCAAACCCATTCGCCATTTTTTGTGTCGATGATATGGCTCTTTACAAATTCCCAGTTCTTTTTGGATAGATGGAGGTATTTATCGTCGCCGGTTATTTGCCAGGTGTTGTAAAAACCTATCATCGCCTCGGCTTGCGGCCACCAGTGTTTTTCTTTGATGAGGTGATTGCTTGCAGGTTCATATTCGTACCAAAGGCCGCCATCGGTATCTAAACCTTCAAGGGTAGCTTCGGTTATACCGATGTTGAGTTGTTTTATTTTATCGATCAGCGGCTGGTCATCAATAGCTATCGCTGCTTCCTGTAAAAGCCAGGTGGCTTCAATATCATGCCCGTAGGATACCGTGGTTGATTTCCTGCTCCAGTTCTCGTCAAAAAACAAAACTAAATGGTTTGTTTCGCTGTCGATGATATGATCGGTAAAGTTATTGATGAGCGTAACAATCTGCGCTTTTAAGCCATCATCAGGCCAAATACGGTACAGGTTGGTGTAAGCCTCCAACACATGCAGATGCGTGTTCATGGTCTTTTTCTCGTTGGCATCCTTAGCGCTCAGGCGCAGGTCGCTTATCGGTTGCCAATCGCGGGTAAAGGCTTCAAAGTAACCTGTTTTAACAGTATCGTAGCTGTGTTTAAGCAAGGTATGGTAAAGCAAAACGGACAGTGTTTTCGCTTCCTTATTGCCCGATGCTATATAATATTCGCTTAATGCATAAATGGTAAAGGCTATGGCATAAACCTGTTTTTTAGTATCCAGCGGATTGCCTTTATAGTCAACCGTCCAGTAAACGCCGCCATGCTCTTTATCTATAAAATGATCGGTGATATATTGATAGGCCCTATCAGCATATTTTAGATATGCCTCGTTCTTATCCAGATTATAAGCTGCCGAGAATGACCACAGGATCCGCGCATTAAGCACTGAGCCTTTGGGTGAACCCGCAATTACATGATTGTCGCTATCGATACGGCCTACAAAGCCGCCGTTCGCTTCATCGATGGTGCATTTTATCCAATAATCAAGTATCCGGCTTAGTTCATGGCTAAGTTCAGTTTTATATATTTCAAGTTCATCAACTATCGACTGCACCTGTGCCATTATCGTTTACAGCTATTTATCGTTTTTTTGAAAATGTGCATTGTTGGTGATGATCTCACAAACAGTATTTACCGACATAGCCGAACGGAAACCATCCGCAGGTGTATTCATTGCATAATCAAGCAATCTGGATACGGTAGAGGTAGCCACGTGCATCCGGCTATCTGACGATGCGTAATAAATATAAACCGTTCCATCGTCATCCTTTACCCAGCCATTGCAAAATATCACGTTAGATACGTCGCCTACGCGTTCATCACCTTCGGGTGCTATAAAGTAGCCGCCTGGTTTGTGGATCACCTTTGTCAGGTCGTTCAAATCGGTCATGAAAACATACAGCACATACCTTAAACCAGCGGCAGTGTTGCGCACACCATGTGCCATATGCAGCCAGCCTAGCTCGGTTTTAAGCGGCGCGGGTCCCTGGCCATTTTTGGCTTCGTAAACGGTATGGTATACTTTATTGTCGATGATCTCCTCGTGGTTAACTACGGCGTTTGTAATATCATCGCATAAGCTAAAACCTATGCCGCCGCCTTTGCCGGCATTAATAAAGCTATCCTGCGGGCGGGTGTAAAACGCATATTGGCCGTTCACAAATTCGGAATGTAAAACCACATTCCTTTGCTGTGCCGATGGTGTTTTAAGATCGGGCAAACGTTCCCATTTTATAAAATCCTTGGTACGGGCAATGCCGCAACTCGCTACAGCCATGCTTTGGTCGTAGGCGGGTGCAGAGGGGTCGCGCCTTTCGGTACAGAACAGGCCATAGATCCACCCATCCTCATGTTCAGTGAGGCGCACATCATATACGTTGGTGTCAGGTTCATCCGTTTCAGGTAAATAAACGGGGTTCTCCCAAAATACAAAATTATCAATGCCATTTGGGCTCTCCGCTATGGCGAAAAATGATTTACGGTCGACCCCTTCAACACGGGCCATCAGCAGATATTTACCTTTCCATTTAATTGCCCCGGCGTTAAATACCGCGTTAATGCCAAAGCGCTCCATCAGGTACGGGTTTGTGCTGGGGTTCAGGTCATATCTCCAGAAAACCGGTGTATGGGCCGCTGTTAATATAGGGTTTATATACCTGTCATAAACACCATTACTAAGCTCCGCTTTTTTATTGGGCTTACTAATTTGCTCATAATAGGCATTTTCCAGTTCTAATAGCCGTTCTTCAAATTCTTTTGTCATTGTTGTAATTAATAGTCGTTTAGTTTATTCCACCAGGTTTTCTTTAATATGATTATGATGACCGCTAAAAGGGCCGCCGTTACCAGCAGCGGCACTTTTTGCATCAGTATAAGGTACATGGGTAATATGGTGAGGCATAGCTGGGCTATGGTGCCTATTACCACGTTGAACATATTCAGTTTGAAGTTTCTATTTGGCACAAATGCGGGATCATCGGCCATAACCAGTTTTTTTACGGGTTCCCAGGCTCCCCATGGGCGCACATTGGTGTAAAACGAGCGTAATACAGCCATATCAGTTGGCGGCGCAGCATAGGTGCCGATAACAGAACCTGCAATTGAGGTTACAAACAGCACCGGGAACCAATAGAGTACATCGCTTACATCAATTTTCCAGGCCAGCAGCATGGCTGTGCCAATACCTGTAAGCATCCCCCAAAAAAAGCCGCTGGCATTAAAGCGCCACCAATGCCATTTTAAAACGTTTGAAACAATGTAGCCGCTGTATAATGCTGATATGATAAATTGCAGCGCCTGGTTTATGTTTTTTATAAAGAACCCAAGGAAAACACCTATCGCAACAACCACAATACCAACCAAATAATTCATGTTGATGATCTTTTTTGTGGAGGCTTTTGGGTCGACATATTTTACATAGATGTCATTTACAATATAGGCCTGCGCCGCGTTAAGTGTACCGCTAAAGGTACTCATGAACGCGCCCAGTAAACCGGCAAGCAGTAAACCTACCAGGCCAACAGGCAGAAAATCATTGATGACCGCCGGAAGGATCCTTTCAAAATCGACAGCGCCTGTGGCATCTTTCAGGTTCATTTGATGATAATACAATAAACCTAATAGCGTTAAACTGATGATGAGCGCGTACCTGATAGGCAAAAGAATAATATTTACAAAACCGCTCATTTTACTGGCTTCCTCGGGCGAGCGGGTCGACAGGATCTTCTGCATATCGTAATTCGGCGCAGGGCCGGCCAAAGCGGCAAAAAATCCCCTGAAGGTCATCATCATAAAAAATATACCGAACAGGGAGTAACCATCGTCCTTTATTTTTTGATTTACCTCTTTAATAATTTTCGACCAATCCAAATTCAAATGCATGCCGAAGAACGGGCTATACCAGCCATCGGGCACATTAAGGGTATGGCCGCTCAGCTTCATTACCGCTATTATGGCTATCCAGATACAGGCAGCCGTCATGATCACATATTTTATTACGTCGCCTAGCACAACGCCGTGCATGCCACCCAAGATGGAATAAAACATAGCGAACAGCGTGAAAATTATACCGTAAAACTCAGGTACATATTGCAGGGGAACATTAAAGGGTACGTAAGCTTTAACTGAATCCCAGGGGGCAAATATTTCGATGAATTTGCCGAGACCTATAAAGCCATAGGCCAAATAACCAAAGCATAAGAACAAGGCGAACACAATAACTATAATGTGTGAGCTGCCGACGCCTTTGCCGCTGGTGCCGAACCTGGTTTTTAACCATTCGGCACCTGTTGAGGCATTAGAACGGCGGAGCCAGCGTGCCAAATACATCATCAGGAAAACCTGGTTAAAAACGGGCCATAGCCAGGGGATCCAAATGCTTTTCATACCGTAGGCAAAACACAGGCTCACCATCCACATGGTGCCGCTGATGTCGAACATATCAGAGGCATCACTCAAACCCAGCAAATACCAGGGCAGTGATTTGCCGCCAAGCATATAACTTTCCTTATTTAGCCGGGCTTTTTTACGGTACCATAAACCAATCACAATGGTTGCAAGTAAATACAACGCTATTATTGATATATCTATAACAGATAAATGCATGCTTTATTAAATCAATATTGTGTATGAAATGCTACGGCTTACAGCCCATTTGCAGGCACATGAAACTTATCATGATTGGCTGTAGCGAAATTAATGATGGTTAATTACAGTTTACTAATACTTTTTTAACCATTTGAGGTACATTACCAGTAAAAACGGGTTTTACAGGGGATGAGATATTGCCAGGATCTATATAAATACCCTATTGCCGGTATAGGTTTCCCTGAAATCTTTTGGGATGCAGAATTTCTTACGTTTAAAGATCCTGTTGAAATTAGATATGTTATTGAAGCCGCATTTGTAAGCGATCTCGGAGATGGTATTGGTGGTGTCGATCAGCATACGTGAAGCATGGCCAAGACGGATCTCATTAAGGCTGTCGATAAAAGTCTTTCCTGTACGTTTCTTGATAAAACGGCTAAAAGATGCCTCGGGCATATTGGCTATTTTAGCTACTTCGGCAAGGGTTATCTGTATGTTGTAGTGTGAGTTCATATACTCAAACACCTTCTCAATCCGGCGACTGTTATAATGGAACTGCTCGTTTGAAAAGCTTGAATCAGAGAGCGTTTTCATGTTGCGCGATATGGAGAGATCGTGCAGTACGGACAGTAGCTCAAGCACGGAATCGAACCCGCTTTTTTTGTTCAGGGATTGTATGCGATCCTTTAAAGCGCTAACGGTTTCCTGTGAGAAAAGGATGCCGCGTTGCGAGCGCTCTATCATGTTTTTAACAAAGCTGAGTTGGTTTCTGCGTAAAAACTTCTCGTCAAACAGGTCTTTATGAAATTGTATGGTTATTTCGGTAATAGACTCGCTTTCGCATTGGTGGGTGAACCAGGCATGATAAACATTAGGCCCTACAAGTACCAGTTCCAGGTCGTCAATAACTTCAATATGGCCGCCAACTACCCTTTTTGCCCCTTTGGCATTCAGGATTAGGTTAAGCTCATACTCGTCATGGTAATGGAGAGGGAAGTCGAACTTTTTCTTTACTCTTGAAAAAATTGTGAAACAATCGCCCGGAGTTAATGGCGTTATTTCGCGCATCACATTACTTGTCATATCAATAAATATTAGGCTTACTAATTTAGGTTAAGCCAGTGATACAAATTTAACATTATATTGGTCAAAATATAATAAATCAATATTTCAGCCTGTTATTTAGTGAAAATGCCGGCATCAATATTTAGCAAGGAGTTATTTTTTTGCGGGCATTTTCTTTTTAATATTTCTTAAATCCCTGAAAAAATAATTAACACGAATTAAACAATATGGTTAAAATGGATGTTTAGATATCAAAATTTAAAATTTAACGATACTTTTATCGGTTAGAAGTTATGTGCGAAAGATGTTCGCTATAATTTTACGATCAAATAGACATTTTGAAAATGAGGAACTTTTTACTTTTTATATTACTTACTTCAATAATCATCTTCACAAGTTCGAAAACAGTTAACGCCCAGAATTACAAAAATCAGTTTACACTGTTTACTGATAATGATATGTACATCAATCCAAACCACGATAGGTATTATTCGGATGGTACATATTTTAATTTTACACATGCTGTAGGCATGAATGAAATTTCAAACCCTAACATCGTAAAAAAGACTATTGAGTTTGAGTTTGGGCAAAAAATTTATACAGGTTTATCGGGCCACATATACGCACCATATCATATAGACCGGCCTTTTACGGGTTATTTATTTGGTAACGTAGCATGGAATTGGTTATATAAAGATGAGGATGCACTGAAATTTACCGCTGAAGTAGGTACAATTGGGCCGGCGGCATTAGGCGAGGAGGTGCAAAGCGGCTTTCATAACCTTTTTGGTTTATATAAAGTGGTAGTAAATAATTCTTATTATCACAAATATGGCGGTTGGAGCCATCAGCTTAATTCGGAGCCTGGATTGAATTTACGGCTGGATTATAAACACCTGTTATACAGAAATGACGGGAGCTGGTTTGATATAGCAGCAAACCCTGATGTATGGCTGGGCTCAACATTTACTGGCGCAAGCGCAGGTTTGCAATTTAGGGTAGGTGATTTAAATCAGTTCTTCCAATCTGTTATTACAAACACACGGGTTAGCAATAACAGCAATGAGCAAATGAAGCATGAATTTTACTTTTTTACTCTTCCGCAGGTAAACTATGTTGTTTATGACGCTACCATTGAGGGAGGGCTTTTCAGAAGTGATAAGGGCCCTATTACTTTTGGCATATATCATTGGGTTTATCAGCAGCAATTCGGTTTGCAGTTTGCATCGGCCAGGTGGTCGGCAAGTGCTATTGCCTTTATAAAATCTAGAGAAGTTAAGAGTACTGCCCTGGGCGATCAATGGGGGTCAATAGGTATTTCATATCGTTTTGGCAAGATTTAACGTTTACATTTGATGCAGTCCTTTACCTTGCCCATGATTAATGAAGTTTAAAAGTATTTTATTTGTTATTGTTTTTGTAGGCTGCAGGTTAACTGCAAGCGCAAATTATAATTTCGATGCGCGCTGTATGGATGCCTATAAAGCCGTATTTGATTTTAGGCTGAATGATGCCCGCACTATTATCCAACAGGAAAAACAGCAATCTCCGCAAAATGGCATAACTATATTACTGGATAATTATGTTGATTACATCAGCCTCATCACCTCAGATAATAAGAATGAATACGATCTGTTAAAGGATAAAAAATCCGACAGGATCGACGCGCTGAAAGGGAACGAGGAGAACTCACCCTATTACCTATACGTGCAAGCCGAAGTTTATTTACAATGGGGGCTGATAAAGGCTAAGTTTGGTGATTATACATCCTCGGCATCCGACTTTAAAAAAGCCCGCAACCTGCTTAACGATAACTCGGAAAAATATCCCGATTTTTTACCTAACCAGAAAGACCTGGCGCTGATTAATGTTGTTTTCGGGGCCATGCCATCAAGCTTAAAAACCTTTGCCAAATTTTTAGGCATGAGCGGCAATGTACAGGCGGGTGTTGCACAACTGGAAAAATTGCGCACGCAAATATCCGCTACAAAATATAGCTATTATAAGGATGAGGTTATCTTTTACCTGTGCTATATGGATATTGATGTTTTGCACAACAAAAACAATTATAACAGGCTGATGGGCTATATAGCCGGTATGGATAATAAGGACCTGCTCCGTACTTACCTGCAAGGTTATGTGGCAGCCAAAACCGGGCATAATGAGGAAGCTATTGCTAATTTGCAGGATGTGCCACATTCAGCCAAATACACGCCTTTGCCAACGCTTGATTACTTGCTGGGCTGTGCCAAATTATGCCGTATGGATAGTGACGCGTATGTGTACCTGCTTAAATATATTGGCGAGTACAAAGGCGTAAACTATATTAAGGACTCGTACCTTAAAGTGGCTTACTGTTATTTTTTCAGGAACGATGAGGCCAAATACAATTACTATCTGAAACTGGCCCGTACAAAAGGTTATACCACTGATGAAAAGGACAAGCAGGCGCTAAAAGAGGCAAATGATAATCGCCCGGATTATGATTTACTGAAAGCCAGGTTTTATTGCGATGGTGGATATTATGATAAAGCCCTCGCCCAATTAAAAGGCAAACAGGAGAGCGAACTTAAATTGCTGCGCGATAAAATTGAACTGAACTATAGGCTTGGTCGCATACATGAAAAAATGAACAAGTATAATGATGCCATAGCCTGGTACCAGAAAGCGATAAACATTGGCAAATCAAGTACTTATTATTATGCGGCAAATGCTGCCCTGAGCATTGGCGGTATTTATGAATATATAAAGGATGATTACATGGCAGCCAATTACTACAAACAGGCGCTGGATATGCGAAATCATGAATACCAAAGCAGTATTGATACCCAGGCAAAAGATGGCCTGGAAAGAATGCACCGTTAGTCTTGAGTCGTAAGTTTATAGTCTGAAGTCCAAAGTTAAAAGAACAGAATCCGGCTTGGGACTTTAGACTCAAGACTCAGAACTCAAAACTATCACTTATATGTTATCCCTTCATCGGTGTAACGGATATTGCTTTCAATGCATTTAATGTGATGCTTGTTCACCTTCTTTTTTAGCTCATCAAAATTAAAGTCATGATTAGTGCCGCAATCAAGCATGGTGGCATGCAGGGTAGGGCGCAGACTTTCAAAATATTCTGCAACATTACTGCACCATATCAGCTGGCAATCGCCTTTTATGCGGGTAACAATTTCATATAAGCCCTCATCAAATTTAATGTTTCTTACATGCATACTTTCCAGTTTTCCTTGTGGGTAAAATAGCAGTAGGTTGCCGGGTTGGGATAATATTTCGGCGGCATAATCAAAGCTTTCCTGTATGGAGCGTTTGCCCGGCTCAACTGAAAAGCTGCCGATATACTGCAACCATTTATTTTTTAACATCTGTTTTTTTAACGACATGGCATAAATACGTTTCACACCACCCGGTTTGTTAAAGTATTTATAGCACATATAAAATGCCCAAAAACCATCCCAAAAACTAAAATGATTACACATTAATATGTAAGAGTGGTTGGGTTTTAAGTCTACCGTTTTTACGATCAGTTTATTTGATCGGCGTTTAAAAACAAGGCCTATGATAAAACCGAAACATTTGATGAAGAAAGGAGATAATGGTTTTGATTTGATGATCATAGCAATAAACCAGATAACGCGGAAACAAAGTTTTTGTTGATAAGCTCATGGTGCTCATCTAAAATTACAATTTCGGCCTGTTTAAATTTAGCGAAAAAAGCTTTGCTTATTGATGGCGGGTACATTTTATCGCGCTTGCCAAATATAAATATGCTGCGGATGTTATATTCAGTAAGTGTTTTTATTAATTGAGCCTCGTCGGTTTCAAACAGGCGCAGATAAATAAAGGAGGCATATAGGTTAAAACGCAGTTCGGGCGTATCGATCTCCTTATATAAAATATTACGCCCAACATCGTCAATCAGGCCCAGCCATTTGCAGAGGTTAAGCATGTTGATTAGTGCTTTTTCGCTCAGTACCAGTTTCTCCAGTATTTTATTACCAATTTTGGTTTTGCTGAAAAACTCAATCAGCTTACCGGGATAAATGGATGATGGTGCGGCAACAATGTACTCGTTAACCCTGCTGCCCAGTTCTTCAACGACAACCGTTGCATAGTGTGTACCCATGGAGTAACCGATCACAGAAAAGCGGTCGATATTTTCATTAGCGCAAAACTCTTCAATAAGCGCGGCGAATTGTTTTTTGGTGATGCGGGCCTTTACGGCTTCAAGGCTTTGATCGGTTAGTTTGGTTTCCTTATGAAAGAAAAGATCTAAACCGAAAAAAGTGTATTTGCGGCCAAGCGCTGGCTCCAGCAATAAGAACTGTTTGCCATGCATGCCATAACCGTGAAAACATAGCATAGACTGCGGCCCATTACCAAATTTGTAATAGTGGAGCTTAACTAATGCGTTTTCAAAGTAATGTGATGTCAAAACTATTGCGGGTTAACTGATCTCAATAAAAGCTATCGCCCAAATATAATCGCCATCGTGCGATATAGATAAACTTATTTTAAACCTGTCGGGATGTTGGTGTAAAGTTACATGCGGTTGGCCGCCGGGTTTATCACGGGTTATTTCTATTTTTCCCCAGCCGAGAGCCTTAGCATCAAGCTGTTTTACAGCCTTATAAACAGCCTCTTTAGCTGCCCAGGTTGATGCGTAGCGTAATGCGGATTCACTAAACTGATCGCAATAAGTGATCTCAGCAGGAGTGTAAGCTTTGTTTTTGAAGGGTTCGGTTAGTGAGAGCAGGAAAGTCGGAAGGTGAACAAGGTCATTGCCGACAGCGAATTTTTTATCAGCAGCTAATTCATTAACCGATTTTGATAATTTATTCTCCATCTATTGCCACGCCCATAATATTAAAACCACCGTCAACATAATGAATATTGCCGGTTACTTTTTTCGATAGATCGGAGAAATAATATAAGGCGGTATCGCCAACATCGCTGGCATCAATATTACCCAGTGGAGCAGTGAATTTGCCCATTTTGCGTAAGGTACGCGCACCGCTGATCACGCCTGCAGAGGTGGTCATGACCAGGCCCGCAGAGATAGCATTCACCCTGATCTTCTTCCCCCTGAAATAGCTGGCCAGATACAGCACGATATTCTCCAGCGCCGCCTTGTTGATGGCCATACCAGCATATTGCGGAAATACCCTTTGCGACGCGTTATAAGTAAGTGTTACTATGGATGCGTTGGGGGCAAGCAAAGGCTCGGCAACACGGGCTACCCTAAGCAGGGAGTAAGCGCTGATGTTAAAGGAATCCATAAAATCCTCAAAAGGGATATCAATGTAGCTCGATGGTTCCTTTTTACTGCCTGGTAGCGTATAGCACATCACTTGCTGGTTACCAAAGGCAACGCCATGTAGTATATAATCAATAGGGCCTAAGCCATCATAAACAGTTTGCAGAAAAGCTGTTATCTGTACTTCATCCCTCACATCAACTTCCATGGCGAAACGAGCATCCATGCCCAGTTTTTCCATCAGGTACATCACTTCATCTTTGGTATCGGCAACATAGCTCAATGCTATTTTACACCCTGATTGATGTAGTTTTAAAGCCACGTTATAAGCTATAGAACTATCGTTCCTAACTCCAAATATTACCGCGACTCTATTTGTATTGTTGATCATTATATATAATTAGTGTCATGCCGAACTTGTTTCGGCATCTCATTAGCAAAGTCAGCGCCGTGCAAATCGCTTGTATAATTATCCTGTGGGATGCTGAAACAAGTTCAGCATGACCGTATGCTTTTTTATTTCCCCTACCGTCATGCCGAACTTGTTTCGGCATCTCATTAGCAGGGTCAACCCCATGCAGGTCGCCTGCACAATTTGACCCCGTGAGGGTTTATATATCCCTCGAAATAGCCATGGCGCTGTTAGTGCCGCCAAAGCCATAGTTTAAACACACTATTTGGTTTATTTCTTTTGATAGCGTTTGCTGTGGTATTAGATGCCTGTAAGCTTCTGCCGGTTTGGTTGAACCTTTCCAGCCTTCTGCTTTTTGAAAGTTTTCCAGTTCAGGGTTCAATGTATCTGAGTTCAGGCAAGGTAATACCTGTTGGTTCTCCAGCATCATGATAGCGGTGATCAACTCTACTGAACCTGCACCACCCAGCATATGCCCAAATTGTGATTTTGGTGCCGAAACATGATAGCCGTTTTCGCCAAGTGTGTCTACAACGCTAATTAATTCAAGAATATCACCTACAGGTGTTGCCGTGCCATGTACTTTAACTACATCGGGTTTAATGCGTGCATTGGCCGATAACCCTTTCCAAAGCCTTAGCTGGCCATCATAGGATGGGTAGAACATATTGCCATCACCATCCGAATTGTTGAAATACTCATCAATTACCGCGTATATTTTTGCACCGCGTGCCTTTGCCATTTCGTATTCTTCCAACGCTACAATACCAGCACCGAATGAGCTTACAAAGCCATTTCTGCGGATATCAAAAGGGCGTGAGCTTTCAGCCGGGGCAAAGCCTTTGCTTAATACCTGCATGGCATCAAAACCAATAAAAGTTTCGATAGATGTTCCTTCAACACCACCTGCAATGGCGCGGTCCTGTAAGCCAAATCTTATTAATCGATAAGCATAGCCAATATTGCCCAGGCCGGTAGCACAGGCAGATATAATGGATTCGCAAACACCTTTATTTTTTATAAGGCATGATATATTGGCGGCTTCGCGGTAGGCCATGGCCCTATCGACAGTATGTGAGCCCGCTATCCGCGATTTTTTGCCCAATTCAAAAAAGGCATGCCAGGCATTGCGCGCTATTACATTGCCGCCGCCGCCCGAACCAACCACCACACCGGTTTGTTCCGATTCAGTTTCAGCTTTTGTCCAGCCGGCTTGTTTTATAGATTCCTGCGCACCGAGCATGGCCCAGATGCAACCCAGATCGGAAGTAGCCAGGTTAATGGCAGGTATGCGGTCTAGCTTATCAACATAAGTTTCAGGAAAACCGTTAACCGGGCTGGCATAAATAGGCTCGAGGCCCATTTCCTCCTCTTCAATAAAACCCGATACGGTTGACCGGATCTGTTTATTGTAAGCAACCGCCTGCGGCCATTCCCTGATCAGGCTTTTACCTGAAAAGAGTTTGTCACGGAACACGTTAATATCGGCGCAATCGGGGAAAGCGCCGCCCATACCAACAATTGCTACCTTTCTGTTATTTGCAGGCATAATTATGCTTCTCTTTCTTTTGCCCTGATGATCAGGTCAACAATGTCTTTTACTTTTGAACCCAAATTATCTATATCATCATCTTCAAACTCAACATCAAATTTTTGCTCAACCTTTGCAGCAATGTTTATCAGTTCGGTTGATGGGGTATTCATGTCAGTTAAGAAATCTGTCTCCTCGGTAACGTTATTTAGTTTTTCCGGGTCGATGGTTCTAACGGTTCTTAAAACGTCTATCAGCCCGTCAATTATTTCCTGTCTTTCCATTTATGATTGTGATTGCGTGTTAAATTTTTCTTTTTTTAATCCTCTTCCTGTTATCTCAAATAATTCGGCTACTAAAACAAAGTCATTGCTTAAATCATAAGCCTTTAATCGCTCTATGGTAAAATCCTTAAAGTAAGCATCAAGATCCAATCCTTGTGGTACCTTATAAATTCTCCCTTCGCAAACCATCTGTCTGAATTTATAGAACGTGATAAAACCAATGTTAATAAAAGTTTGACCCTTTTCCAAATAGTACCGGAAATTGACATTGCCAATACTAATGAATGCAGGAACAAATAATTCGGCCATTTCCTGCTGTGAAATGCCCATCTTTTTACATTCCAGAAAGCCTCCCATTGAAACAACAGTGGCCTGCGCGAATGATTCAATCTGGTCAACCCCTCTGAAAATATCAAAATGGTCCTCCACATCATAAGCGGTGGGTGTGTAGCTGGCTACAATGGCCTCCTTTGGTAAATGCCAGTGGTAGCTATCCACGTATCGTTTTTTTGGCCCATATAATAATAGCCAGTCTACAGGGTTAGCTCCAACAAGTGTATCTGCCATAATCTTAAATTAAACCCCCGTTAATATGTATGTTGGTACCGTTTATATATGATGCTTTGTCCGATACCAGGAATGCTATCGTCTCGGCAATATCATTCACCTTACCGAAGCGTTTTGCGGGTATCATTCCTAAATATTTTTCTTTTATTGCTGCCGGTATGGCATCTGTCATCTCTGTTTCTATAAAACCCGGGGATACACTTAGTACCCTTATTTGATGTTCCTGGCTTAATTCAGCTGCTTCCTGTGCTAATGATCGTGACAACGCCACTAAGCCCGCCTTTGTTGCCGCGTACACGGATTGAAAGGCATGCCCGCTTTCGCCAACTACTGAGCTGATGTTGATGATAACACCCTGTTGCGTCAGACTGAAAATTTTCATAACCGTTTTGCAGATCATGATGGGAGCCTTCAGGTTGATGTTCAGCATGGCCTCTATCTCCCGGTCGGGCTGATAATTCAGTGGTTTATCAAAGGTAACACCGGCATTGTTGATCACCCCGTAAAGCGAATCGCCGTGTTCTTTTTTAAGGCGTTTGCAAAAATCGGCAAGCTGCGCGGGATCGTTAAAATCGGCACAAAGTATGGTACTGTTGGGGATATCAATAGTAAAACTTTCAGGCTTTGAGGCATGAAGGATCAGGTCGTAACCGGCACTAAGCTTTTGCGATATTGCCAGACCTAAGCCCCTGCTTGCACCGGTTATCAATATCTTTTTCTTTGTCATTTTTGATGGATGCAGGGTTTATTCTTATGCAGACAAAAATAATATTATTTATGATATTGATGATATGCGTTTATGCGCATTGGTTTAAGCGTGGACGCTTAAAATATGCTGCGTTCAAGCGTGGACGCTTGAACGGGCGGGTCGATGTATGATTCCGATAATCAATCGTTGGGTATGTCATTGTAATTCTTTGGTTTCTTCATGGACAAAATCATCATAACAGTACCCAAGATCATCAGAACAACTCCGGGCACCCACATTTCTGCATGAGTATCATCTATATAGCCACCCAATGAACCTATAATAAAACCACCGAAAAGAAGAGATTTGTTATAAACAGTCATTTTTAAATATAATTTCATCAATATACTCACATTTAACGCAAGTCTTGTGCGGCTGTTTGTGTGAGGATGACTTGTGATATGAATTTAAAGAAGCACATAAGTCTTCACCAAGCGTCATTGCGAGATTCTGTGTTGATATACAAGTAATCTGCATAATTTATTTTACATTTGAGTCTTAGGCGGCTTGATGTTAGCCTGTTTAGAGC
>NZ_JACHBY010000009.1 GCF_014200495.1 Mucilaginibacter geliditolerans | reverse complement strand
GCTTTCACTCTTTTTCACTTATAGAACTTTACTAAAGATAGTTGATTATTGATCTTTTAGATTTAAAACAAACATAGGAGGAACGAAGCAATCCCCAATTAGCAGAGCCACTCTGTATAGTTTGGGATTGCTTCGTTCCTCACAGCAATGACGCGCGGGAACATTTTATCTACAACACATCCTTCCACTTACTTGAATCCTTCAACATCACTTCGCGCAGTAAACGTATTTGCGGCATGCCGTGATCCAGTACTTCATCGTGGAATTTTTTGAGCGAATAATTAGCGCCTTCTTGTTTCTGGTAGTCTGCACGTAGCTTTAATATTTCCATTTTGCCGATACTATAAAACAAGTAGCCCGGATCAAACGTGCCACGCAGCGCTTCCTGGCGCGATGGTTTATCGCCCTGGTACCAGTTATCCATTAAAAATTTGGTGGCATCATCTACACTCATGTTATGGCAGTGAGTTTGGATAGATACGCATAAACGGCAAAACCTCAGCAAAGCATCACCCGATTGCGCCAAACGGTATTTTGCAGCAGTAATAGTGTCACCATTATGACCATAACCTTCATCAGCCATCATTTTTTCGCAGTAATGTGCCCAGCCTTCAATATAGGCGTAGCTGCCAAATATCTTCTCAATTTTAGTGGCCGATGAATCATTCAGGTGCAAAAACTGGGTGTAATGACCGGGATAAGCTTCGTGAATGGTGATATTATCAGTTGTATAATAATCAAATTGTGATAACCAGTCCTCTTTTTGTTTTGCAGTCCATGTCGGGTCTACAGGTGTAATGTAATAATAAGATTCGCTGGCTTTGGTTTCAAACGGACCTGCCACATCCATCGAGGCTGTACTGGTAGCGCGGGCGAATTGCGGCGTTTCCTTAACCTGTACGCGCACTTCTGATGGCATGGTTACAATATTCTTGTCGATCAAAAACTGCCTTATCTTTTCCAGGTTCTTTTTAGCATCAGGTATCAGGTTTTCAGCAGTAGGGTGTTCTTTTTGCAGATCGTGATAAACATCAACCGGTTTTTTGTTTGGGTTGATGGTTTTGGCAGCAGCATTAAAAGTGATCTGTTCTTTTTTCAGTTCCCTTAAACCCATGGCTAGTATACTATCCGGATCCATGGTGATACCCTCATTATAAAGCAGCATTTTGCGGTAGCTGGCCTTGCCTATAGCGTAGTTATTGTTTGCTTTTGGCAGCTTTTCTTTCTGCAGCCAGGTGGCGTAGCTGTTTATGGCATCAATGGCGGCTTTGTTTACCTTGTTGAAATCTGCCATTAATGTATCGTCCTTAACATCTTTTAGCGCGATTTTTAAATCTCCATTTAGAAAAGAAGCTGAACCCTGTGCTATTTGTATAGCTGTTTCAACGTAGGGTTTCGGTAAGGTATCGTTCAGATTAGCTTTCGCATCAGCATAAAACTGCGGCGCATATTTTTCAATGGCTATGATAGATTTTAGTCTATCGGTCAATGGTGCGAAATTGCGTTTTACATATACACTTACATCAAAGGCTCCGGCATAGGTCATGGGGTTTTTGGTGAACTCGGACATGTCCTCAAAGCTGAAGATCTCCTGTTTTATGGCTGAATGCAGGATACGGAAATCATAAAACATTTTTGGGCTTAATGAGGTGGTATCCGCGGTATTCATTTTCTCATCAAAATCCTTTAACCTCGCTAGTTCCTTAGCTATTGATGCTTTATTTAATGGAACAAACTTTCCATCGTAATCATGCAAACCAAGCGTAACCGCTGACCCTGGTCGCCAGGCAAAATATCCCGCCAGGTAATCATCACTAAACTTTTGAAAAGCGGCATCGCCCGAAAGCTTGTCGTTACCGGCAGCAGGTTTCTGTTTGCAGCCAACCATTACAATCAGCGGAATAAATAGCAATAATAACTTTTTCATAATGAGGTTAGTTTTTGAGAAGATCGAATATAAGTGTTTATTGCGTTGCAGGCAAGGCAGCGGTAATAGAGGGTAATATGTATAGTGTTATTGCTAATTTAAGATTACTGTTGTTCGGATATTGTTTTACGCTGCTGGCCGCTTTTTGTTATGATAATTAAAAACGGCACCAGCATCAGTAAAAAATAATTGGCCATTAATAAATAAGGAAGCACTATGAATAGGCATAACCATAAATAAAATTTCCGTTGCTTTTTAAATATGCCGGCATTTATCAGGCTGACTATAATAAATAGTACACATACTAAAAAGGGCAACACGGCAACAAATTCCCTTACTCCGCCAATCCTTCTTCCCCCATTATGTAGTAGTTCTAATTGATATTGCCTTTCATTCATATAATTAGTAAACAAAATATAGCTGTATAGTGCGTAAAAGGATATAGATGCCGGATGTTTCCTGAAAATCTGTAAAGCGGTTTTCATAATGTTAGGTTATGCTGTTAATACATTTTAGTCCAAAAGGTAACCCCGCCGACCTCTGTTATATGTGCTTAAATAGCTTGATAAACAATAGTTTAAAACAAATAACAACCATGCCTTATTATACAATAAAACACTACGATATGAAAAAGAAACTCACAAGCATAATATTGCTTACAGCTATGCTGGGCATGCTATGCACAAGCTGTGCCCCAAGGCATATTGCACCACCGCCGCCGCCGCCGCCACCTGCACCTCCGGCAGCGCCATAAATGATAAAAAAGCCTTTATTGTTCAGTAATAAAGGCTTTTTTGTTGGGATCGGAACAAATATTTAGAGCCCGGTTAATCCTTTTCATTTATAATGTATCCAATAACTAAACACCCGTTATTCAGGATGTTGACATTTAAAATTTACGATTATGAAAAGGAGATTTTTTGGATACGCATTAATAATAGCCGCATTTGTTTCAGTAACCTCAGGTTGCTATGTAGGGTATGGTTATGGCCATCCGCACCACTACCATAACTATCGCGGGTATTAAAAAAGATAATTGTCAGTGTGAGTGTGTGTGATTAAGTGAGGGTGAGTGAGTGTGTAAGAGCTCCGGTTTTACCGGGGCTCTTTTTTGTACCGCTGATTTTTTTGATTGGTAAGATTTTGGTGATTTTCATTGCGCTTTATTAGCGCAATAGAAGAAATTATAGCTACTTTTAAATGTAACCTAATACTCAATAAATGAAGCTTTATCTTTCATTAACTCATCCACAGAATCAACAGATTTCGGAAATTGCAAATACTATTAAGGAATATTACCCAGTAGGGTTAGAAGTAAATTCTGAGGGTTACAAAAGTTATCCCGGTATTATTAATTTGGATAATACCATTGGGCAGCACATGACACACTATAATGCCTATATAGCGCCATGGAGATCATTTCTTAAAAGCTTACCCAAGGGTTTCAAGAGTAAGATACATAATTGTGGTTTTGCGCATCAAACTTCGTATGGTGGTGAATTACTATTAGAAAAACATGAAGATAAGGTGCTAATAAGAAAAAAGAAATTAATTTTCAATGTTAGCTGGCTCGGAAACTTCTATACTATATATGGAGTAGATGAAACATTCGTTCTCGATAAAAAAGCCATGGGAGAATTTGATCTGCATTATCATGCTATTAACGTAATAACGGTTTCTCCACATAAGGAATTTGAAAATGGCTTTAATTACTTGCAAACAGCGATTAATAAGCAATTTGTTGACTATAAATTCATTCCATTCAAGCTATGTAGTTTTTATATTAAAGATTTACAAACACCTTATAGCTATCCAAACGAAGCAACAGTTTATAATGCAATATTTAATGAATCGTTAGATAGGGTTCATTTGCCTTCAATTTATTTACGAGGTGACAGAAGATATGGACTTGAACCGGGTGATACTAAAGTTCGATTACTTCTTCCGCCTAAATCTACATAAAAGTTATTTCATTCTTTGCAATGGGTATTTGATGTGGCTATATAACCCACCACATTTCTAACTGCTTAACCATCAGTAAAAATAATTCTGTTAGCATTTGAATATCAGAAAAATTGTACCTACCTTTGCAGTCCTTAAAATAAGGATAAAACTGTAATTACAAAAAAGGAAAAATGCCTACTATTCAGCAATTAGTTAGAAAAGGTAGAGTAGCTCTGGTTGACAAGAGTAAGTCACCAGCGTTGGACAGCTGTCCACAGCGAAGAGGCGTATGCACACGCGTGTATACCACTACCCCTAAAAAACCAAACTCAGCAATGCGTAAAGTTGCACGTGTGCGCTTAACCAACGGAAAAGAAGTTAACGCTTATATCCCTGGCGAAGGTCACAACTTGCAGGAACACTCAATTGTATTGATCCGTGGTGGTCGTGTTAAAGACTTACCAGGTGTACGTTACCACATCATCCGTGGCGCGTTAGATACTTCAGGTGTTGCCGGTCGTAATCAGCGCCGTTCAAAATACGGTACTAAACGCCCTAAACCAGGACAAGTAGCAGCGGCTCCAACTAAAGGTAAAAAGAAATAATTAAGGAGGATAGATAGCAATGAGAAAGTCAAAACCAAAAAAGAGAATTATCCTTCCTGATCCAAAGTTCAATGATACTTTGGTAACAAGGTTTGTAAATAACATGATGTATGATGGTAAAAAATCTACCGCGTACGCTATATTTTACAACGCAGTTGAAATAGTTGAGAAAAAAACAAGCGAAAACGGGTTAGATACCTGGAAAAAAGCTTTAAATAATGTAATGCCAGCTGTTGAAGTTAAAAGCCGCCGTGTAGGTGGTGCAAACTTCCAGGTGCCAACTGAAGTTCGTCCTGAGCGTAAAATAGCTTTAGGTATGAAATGGTTGATCAGCTATGCACGTCGTCGTGGTGAAAAAACCATGATGGAGAAATTAGCAGGTGAGATCATCTCAGCAGCTAAAGGTGAAGGTGCAGCAGTGAAGAAGAAAGAAGATACGCACAAAATGGCTGAGGCTAACAAAGCGTTCTCACATTTCCGTTTCTAATAAATTAGATTACACCGATTTAATAATACGATTACACCGATTATATATGTTTACACGTTATAATCGGTGTAGTTATAAAATGAGTTAGTGAAATCCAAAAAAACCAAAGATGTCAAGAGATCTAAGATATACAAGAAATATAGGTATTGCCGCTCACATTGATGCCGGTAAAACTACTACAACAGAGCGTATCCTTTACTATTCTGGCGTTAGCCACAAAATAGGTGAGGTACACGAAGGTGCGGCTACGATGGACTGGATGGCGCAGGAGCAGGAACGTGGTATCACCATTACCTCTGCTGCTACAACTGTAGGCTGGAAATACCGTGGCCATAACTACCACATTAACATTATTGATACACCGGGACACGTGGATTTCACTGTTGAAGTGAACCGCTCACTACGTGTATTAGATGGTTTAGTATTCTTGTTTTCAGCAGTTGATGGTGTTGAGCCACAATCTGAAACCAACTGGAGACTTGCCAATAATTACAACGTTGCCCGTATAGGTTTCGTTAATAAAATGGACCGCTCTGGTGCCGACTTTTTAAATGTTGTAAAACAGGTAAAAAGCATGTTAGGCAGCAACGCAGTTCCATTGCAATTACCTATTGGTGCTGAAGAGCATTTTAAAGGCGTTGTTGATTTAATTAACTGGAAAGGTATTGTTTGGAATGAGCATGATAAAGGTATGACCTTTACTGAAGTGCCTATCCCTGAGGATATGATCGAAGAAGCAACTGAGTGGAGAGAGAAATTACTTGAATCAGTAGCTGATTATGATGAGAGCCTGATGGAGAAATTCTTCGATGCTCCTGAAACTATCACTGAACGCGAAGTGCTTGACGCTTTACGTAAAGCAGTTTTAGATGCTAAGATCGTTCCTATGGTTTGCGGTTCATCTTTCAAAAACAAAGGTGTACAAACGATGCTTGATTATGTGATGGAATTATTGCCTTCACCTATGGATGTTGAAGGTATCATTGGTACCAACCCTGATACAGGCGAAGAAATATTACGTAAACCATCAGAAAAAGAACCGTTTGCAGCATTAGCGTTTAAAATTGCCACCGATCCTTTCGTAGGCCGTTTGTGCTTTATCCGTGTATACTCAGGTAATTTGGAAGCTGGTTCATATGTCCACAACATGCGTTCTGACAACAAAGAGCGTATCTCACGTATATTCCAGATGCACGCTAACAAGCAAAACCCTATACCTAACGTAGGTGCAGGTGATATTGCAGCGGTAGTAGGCTTTAAGGATATTAAAACTGGTGATACGCTTTGTGATGAGAAACACCCGATCATTCTTGAGTCAATGAATTTCCCTGATCCGGTTATCGGTTTGGCTATTGAGCCTAAAACTCAGGCTGACGTTGACAGATTAGGTATGGCTTTAGGTAAATTGGCCGAAGAAGATCCAACTTTCCACGTAAAATCTGACGAAGAAACTGGCCAAACTGTAATTTCAGGTATGGGCGAGCTTCACTTAGATATCATCATGGACCGCTTAAAACGTGAGTTTAAAGTAGAAGTTAACCAGGGTGCTCCGCAAGTTGCTTACAAAGAATCTATCACAGGTACTGTACAACACCGCGAAACATATAAGAAACAAACTGGTGGTCGTGGTAAGTTTGCTGATATACAGGTAATACTTTCACCAAACGACGAAGGTAAAGAAGGCTTACAATTTGTTAACGAAATTAGCGGTGGTTCAATCCCTCGTGAGTTTATCCCATCTGTTGAAAAAGGCTTTGCTGCTTCAATGGTAAATGGTGTGTTAGCAGGTTTCCCTTTAACAAGCTTAAAAGTTCGTTTGATAGATGGTTCATTCCACGCTGTCGATTCGGATGCTTTATCATTCGAGTTAGCTGCTAAAATGGCTTACCGTGAGGCATTGCCAAAATGTAAACCAGTATTGCTTGAGCCGATCATGAAAATTGAGATCCTTACCCCTGAAGAAAACATGGGTGATGTTATCGGTGACATGAACCGTCGTCGTGGCCAGCTGTTAGGTATGGATTCACGTGCAGGTGCACAGGTAATTAAAGCTACTGTACCATTGTCAGAAATGTTTGGTTATGTAACCCAGTTACGTACCATCACTTCAGGCCGTGCTACTTCAACCATGGAGTTTGATCACTATGCTGAAGCGCCACGTAACGTACAGGAAGAAGTAATTGCAAAAGTAAAAGGCAAAAAAGCCGCTGCTAACGCATAAATAGAGATTAGTTGATTGAGTGATTGGAGATTAGTTCTTTTATTACTCAATCAACTTAATACAAATAAACAATCAATCGACTATAGATAATAGCTCTTATAGTTGGTTACAAAAACAAATAACATGAGCCAAAGAATCAGGATTAAATTAAAATCTTACGATTACAACTTAGTTGATAAATCAGCTGAGAAGATCGTAAAAACAGTAAAACCTACGGGTGCTGTTGTAAGCGGACCACTTCCCTTACCAACTGAAAAGAAAATCTTTACAGTATTACGTTCACCACACGTAAACAAGAAAGCACGTGAGCAATTCCAATTATGCTCTTACAAGAGATTATTGGATATCTACAGTTCAAACTCAAAAACTGTAGACGCTTTAATGAAGCTTGAATTGCCAAGCGGTGTTGAAGTTGAGATCAAGGTGTGATAGTACCGGAAGATCAGATATTAAAAAGCCATTCGTTTTACGGATGGCTTTTTTTGTTTAAGTTTATTTTAACTAAATTTGATATATGGCAGCTTATGTAATATATCCCACAGACGAACAGGAAAAGTTTATGAAGGCTTTCCTGGAAGCATTGGAAATCTCTTTTGTTAAAGACGACGAAGTTGAATTACCAAAGCATGTATTGCAAGGAATAGCCCGTGGACAAGCAGATATTGAAGCAGGCAGATTTGTTACCTTTGAAGAATTTAAGAAGAAGTTTCCTGTTAAATAATGGGTTATAATGTTATTTTTTCTAATGAGGCAAGTGAAACCTTTGAATCGATCGGTCAACAAATACAGGTTAGGTGGGGAGAAAAAGAAGTTAACGAATTTAGAAAACGTACTTATAAGGTAACTGAGATAATCAGTAAATTTCCTCTAATTTTCCAGCAAGTACATAATAGAGAAAACGTTCGAAAAGCTTTTATACATAAGAGCTGTTCAATGTTTTATAGAATAGGTGATACTTATATAGAAATACTTTTCTTTTGGGACAATAGGCAAGAACCGATGTTATAATTTAAGAAAGGCCTACTTGTGAAACATTTATTTTAGCGTAAGTAAGTCTTGTGATAAGAAATTAGCTAGGATGACTTGTGCTTTATTGATATTTGGGCGTTGCCTCCGGCCCGTGCTATCCGCTCATACTACACAGGCCTTAAGCTCGGGGCCGGTATCCGCTACTATCACTAACGCAATAGTTATCCTACCTCTTCTTCAAACACCACGTAGTCATACACCTCAAATTCTGCACATTGGTAGTTTTTATCGGCTCAAATAATTCAGCGCCGAGTTCAGCTGTATAACGCAATAGCATTTCCTGGTTTACCAGGTAGCGTGTTGAGCCATCGGGCAATAGATAAACACCATCGCCAATTAGTGTAACTAAATCTTCAATACCAATATCTGATGCTAGTCGGGCAAACAGATACCCTCCCGGTTTCAGTACCCGCCAAACAGAGCGCAGCATGGTATCGAAATGCGCATGATCCCGGGCAAAATGTAATATCGCGCTGCAAATAGCCAGATCGAAAGAATCATCAACATAGGGAAGCTGCTCGGCAGCAGCTACTACAAAGTTTAATTCCGGATTGTTAGGTGCTAGCAAAGCCGATAATTGTTTTACATGTTCTATTGCTCTTGCATCCGGATCAATACCATAAACCTCAAAGCCATTTTGCAGAAAGTAATGCAGATTTCGCCCGCCTCCACAGCCTATATCAATTACTTCATGGCAATCATTAAACCGGCCTTTCAGTAACTGATCGAACAAATAAATATCAATATTGCCGTAAAGCAGTTGCAGGTTGTTTTGCATGAGGAGTGGATGCTTGTTGGGGTGAATTTACAGAGTAAGGTTTCAAAATTCAGATAATTCTAACGAATAATGAAACTTACGAAGTTTAACTCGAATTGTCTATTTTTAATGGCCTCGTTGAGGGCTTCGCCGTTTTAAAACTTCGTAAGTTTATACCGGGCGGATAAGCTTGCTCGTATTAATTTAACATACTTAAAGTTTAAGAAGTTTATTATCCCGCAAACGAACACTATCTGTATCAAAAACGAACGGTTTGTTTGTGTTTTATTGAAGTAAGTATTTGTTTGTCAATTACTTGTATTTATGGCATTGTGTTGGAGTAATGATGCGTGAACTGTAGATCATCATATTATGTTTAAGAACTTTATCAAAATCGCCTGGCGTAACCTGCTGAAGAATAGGGTTTATTCGTCGATAAATATTCTTGGTTTGGCTTTTGGTATGGCGGTGGCCATGTTGATTGGCTTGTGGCTCATGGATGAGCTCACTTTTAATCATTACCATACCAACCATAGTGATATAGCACAGGTAAGGGCTACTTTGGACTTCAACGGGCAGGTGAGTACGCAGGACGCCGTAGCCATGCCGCTGGCCGCCGAATTGCATAATAAATACGGAGCGAATTTTAAAAGTATGTCGCTTGCCTCGTGGAATGTTGGTTATATATTAGCCAACGGCGACAAAAAGATATCAAATGATGGTATGTGGGTGCAACCTGTATTCCCATCAATGATGAGCCTGCGTATGGTTGAAGGTAATATCAATGCATTGAACGATCAGCTTTCAGCATTAATAAGTCAGTCGACCGCAAAGGCGCTTTTTGGTGATGCCGATCCTATGAATAAAACCATCCGTGTTAACAGTAAATATGATATGAAAGTGGGGGGTGTTTATGAGGATATCCCGCATAATTCAGCATTCAATGATACGCATATCCTGATGTCGTGGAATAAATATATCACTACCGAAAAATGGGTACAGGATTCGCAAACACAGTGGGGGAACCATAGCTTCCAGTTGTTTGTGCAGATGAGCCCTAATGTGAATATGGATGCGGTTTCGACTAAAATAGAACCACTCGCAGGCACCCATTTTAAAGAGGGTCACGAACGACTCATGTTACACGGCATGGATAAATGGCGCCTTTACAGCGAATTTGAAAATGGAAAAGTAAAAGGTGGCCGCATTACCTATGTATGGCTATTTGGCATTATCGGCGCATTTGTGTTGTTGCTGGCTTGCATCAACTTTATGAATTTAAGTACTGCCCGCTCCGAGAAACGTGCCAAAGAGGTTGGCATACGCAAGGCCATTGGTTCGGTGCGGAAACAGTTAGTCATACAGTTTTTAAGCGAATCTCTTATTATGGCTATGATAGCTTTTGTGCTTGCTCTTGTGCTTGTATTGCTGTTTTTGCCATATTTTAACATCATGGCCGATAAACAAATGGAGGTGCCTTTTGCAAACCCGTGGTTTTGGCTGACCGCGATAGTGTTTGTAACATTTACTGGTGTGGTGTCCGGCAGTTACCCTGCTTTTTATTTATCCGGTTTTAATGCGGTTGCGGTGCTAAAGGGCACATTCCGCAGCGGGCGTTTTTCGGCATTGCCTCGTAAGATATTGGTGGTTTTGCAATTTACTATATCGGTTACGCTTATTATAGGCACAGTGATCGTATTTAAGCAGATCCAATTTGCGAAAAATAGGCCCGTAGGTTATACGCGCGAAGGACTGATAACCGTAATGATGAACACCCCTGACCTGGTCGGCCATTACGATGCCATCAGGAACGACCTGATCCGTACTGGTGCTGTTGAAAATATGGCAGAATCATCAAGCCCCACCACCGGTGTATGGTCAAACCAGATAGGTTTCGACTGGACAGGTAAAGATCCGTCAGTTACCCCTGTTTTAGGGACTATTGCCGTTACCCATGATTTTGGTAAAACCATTGGCTGGCATGTAACCCAGGGCCGCGATTTTTCGAAAGCTTTTGCTACCGATACGAATGCCATGGTGCTTAATGAAAGCGCGCTTAAGCTTATTGGCTTTAAAAACCCGGTAGGGCAAACGGTAAAGCTTAATGGTAAAGCTTACACGGTTGTAGGGGTGGTATCAGATATGATCATGAATTCGCCCTATGTGCCGGTTGATCCAACTGTGTTTATGATGAATTATGATTGGGCCAATGTTATTACCATTAAAATAAAGCCGACTGTAGCATTTTCAGCTGCGCTCGATAAAATAGGGGGCGTATTTAAACGCTACAATCCCGGCAGCCCGTTCACTTATAAATTTACCGACGATGAGTATGCCCAAAAATTCTCGGATGAAGAGCGTATAGGTAAACTGGCATCATTTTTTGCAGTGCTAGCTATATTCATTTCATCGCTTGGCTTATTCGGCCTAGCATCATTTGTGGCCGAGCAGCGTACCAAGGAAATAGGTGTGCGCAAGGTATTGGGCGCCTCGGTAGCTAATTTATGGGGGATGCTATCAAAAGAGTTTATCCTTTTGGTGCTGATATCATGCTGTATAGCAACACCGCTGGCCTGGTATTATCTGAACAACTGGTTAAAAGCATATCACTATCGTACTGAAATCTCATGGTGGGTATTTATCGTATCATGCGCAGGTGCTATGCTCATCACGCTGATGACCGTAAGCGCGCAAGCCATAAAGGCCGCGGTTGCCAACCCGGTAAAAAGTTTAAGGAGCGAATAGATCTGTAATGTGTTGATATATAGATCTTTTATACCAGGCACGTGTGCCAGTTGTGCCGCCTGTATTCACCCGCTTCGTGGTACACCGGTAATCAAATAGATCAGCCGTTCAGGAAATCCTGCCAAACGCCTTCCAGTTCATCAACCAGTTCGGGCCTGATGGCAATACCGGATCCCTGTGGTGTCCATGTTTGTGAGGCAAGATTTCCTGTTTTAAGAATATCAAAAGTAAGGATGGGTTCTTTGTCGGGATTGAGCAAAACATCCAGCGTAATAATTATGCGGTAATAAGTGCGGCCTTTACGTAATGCCAGGAAAGGTTCTGATGTAACAATGCCCGAAGCAAAAATACCTTTAGGCTCCAGCCCCAGGCGTACAATATAGGCCCTGTCGCCGGGTTGTATAGTTTTATGACTAGCTACGCTCCATGTTTCTTCTAATCCACCATTTGCCGAAAGCTTTTGAATGTCCTCATCTATATCGTGCCATGCCCATTTAACCGGGTTCCATCCAAATAAGTATGCTTTCATTTATTGGTTTCAAACCTTAACGGCGGTATAATAGGTTTACATCATGAAAATCCGCTTAATCCAATAAATCCTGGTTCTGGCTTTTATCCTTTCCCTAACAGATCATCCAGCTTATTTCGCTCGGTTTGCAGCTCGCGGGCAAGCTTTTTCTCCTTTTCGTTGGCCTTGGCTTTGTAGTTTTTATAATCTTCTTCCAGCTCGTTGTATAGTTGCACCCTGTATTTAGCTTCACTGCTTGCAGCGCCTGAACGGCCGATAACTATAGCTGCCGTAGCGCCAAGTACCAGTACCAGCCCCCACATAACAATGTTATAGGTTGATTTATCAATATCTATTCCCAGTAAGCTTACTTCATTGCGTTTTGCATTTGCTTCTGACAGGGATTCGCCGCTTGTCTTGGCACTGTTTTGTAAGCTATCAATGGTTTTTGTTTGCAAAGCCAGTTTAGCCTGTGATGCCTTTAAGGCCTGGCGCACCTGTGTAAGCGTATCTATAAAGCTTTTGTGGAAAGCTCCAACCAGATCCTGTTGAGTACCACCATAAATTTTGCTCAGTAAATAGCGGTACTGGCCGGCTAATGTTTTATCCTGAGGAGGTTCAGGTTTAGCGGCAACTACTTTTGTGGTATCCGTAAAATGAGTTTTTTGCGCAGTTATTGTGGCGTGTGTAGTTGAGTCGACTGCTTTTTTAAAAAATTTGGGGGCAAGCTTTTTTACCTTCACTGTTGCAGCGGGTTTTGCTTCATCAGTTGTGGTAGATGTTACAGGTGGTTGAGTTGTTTTTACAGAGTCCTGTGCGTGAGCCGCAACCATGGTGATACAAATAAATGCTGCGATCAGTGGCAGAGCAAAAAACTTCTTCATAATTTAAAATTACACATACTAAATTAATAAAACATGAACAGAATGGATTTTATTGTTTCCCTTGCATGACTTTATAATGACGAATGTAAGCCTTTCATACGTAAATTTGCTCCTCATAGTTATATTAGCGGAATGAATATTGGTTTAATAGGGTTAGGCGACATGGGTCGGTTGTATGCAAAAGCCTTTGCTAAAGCGGGTTGCCAGGTTTGCGGCTGCGATTTGCCCGAAAACAGAAATAAACTTGAAGAGGAATTATTGCCTCTGGGTATCAAAATACTGGATAGCGGCAAGGATGTAGCACACGTAAATGACCTGATCATTTATTCCGTTGAAGCGGAAAAACTGGAGCAGGTAGTAGCCGAATGTGGGCCCGTTACTAAATTCGGGGCCATTGTTGCCGGACAAACATCAGTTAAAACACCGGAGATCGCCATATTTGAAAAATACCTGCCTGAAGATACACAGATCATCACCTTTCATGGTATGCATGGCCCGGGTTTTGAGCCCAAAGGGCAAAAATTGATACTGATACCTCACCGTTGTGATAAGGCAGCTTACCAGCGTATGTACGATCTGTTCACAGCTATTGGAAGTGATATTGTTGAGATGGTTGATTACCATGAGCACGATAAAATAGTTGCCGATACACAGGCCGTAACTCATGTTGGTTTTGAAAGCATGGGCACCGCCTGGAAATCTGCTGGATTTTTCCCCTGGGAAAATGGCTCTTATATTGGAGGGATAGATAATGTGAAGATATTAACCACCCTGCGCATATTCAGTTACAAGGCCCACGTGTATGCAGGCCTGGCTATATTAAATCCTTATGCCAAACAGCAGGTTAAACGCTATGCCGAATCGGAATCAGAATTATTTAAGCTGATGATAAAAGAGGAAGAGGCGGATTTCAGATCTAGGCTTTACCGTGCCCGCGATTTTGTTTTTCATGAAAGCCGCAAACCCATTATGCTGAATGATGCCGTGATGAAAGAGTTTTCGCTAGCGCAAAAACCAGAATTGCAGAAACCTAATTCGCATTTAAGCATTTTAAGCATGGTTGATGCCTGGTATCACCTGGGCGTAAACCCCTATGATAACCTCATTTGCCAAACACCACCTTTCCGCCTGCGACTTGGCATTGCCGAATACCTGTTTAAGAATGAGGACCTGCTAGAAGAATCCATAGAAACCGCGCTTTACGATAAAACCATCCGTGGCGATGATCTGGAATTTCATTCGGCAGTAAGGGAATGGTCGGCTATTATTGGTTACGGTGATATGGAAGGTTATAAAAAGCATTTTAACGAAGTGCAAACCTTCTTTAGCCATCGCCTTGAAGAAGGTAAGGCACAAAGCGCTGAATTGATCAGAAGATTGATGATGGAATAAAGGTTTTGTTTTAATTCTTTATATTTATCCTAACCTTTCTCATGAACACCCCTAACCTTAGCTCAAGTCAGTTTCTTTTAAAGCTCAAATTGATATTTGTGCCTTTTTTAATTATAGCTATAAGTACAATAGTGCTATATACTTTTTTGAATTGGCTGCTTATTATCAAGCTTAATCTTTTTAAGATCGATGATTCAATTATTGATTTTTTGATCCCAATCTTTTTACCCTGGATTCCAAATTTAATATGGCTGATGCCACGCATAAAATTGCTCAGACTAAAGCAGGGCTATCGTAAGAATCCGGTATTTGGAGTTTTGGTTATAAACTGTCTGGCAATCAGTATTCCTTTAATTTTAGCCCAGCAATATATTGTTACCGCTACCGGAAAGTTAACCGAACTTAATTATATAGGCGAGATCCATGATTCTCCTACAACAAAATATTACACTGCCAGGCATTTTTATATCAATAAAAATATGGTGCACGTAAAAACCTCCTTATACGTTGCTAATAAGTCGCGTGATTTTGATATGGACATTTATGCATGTGTGCCTGTTTTTAATGCCCTTTTCCCCGATACTAATAAAATAGCAGCCATAAGGAATAGTGCCGACCCTAAAGCATTAGTTTTTATCGACGATACGTTAAGTACCATGTCACGGCTAAAAAGATTAACGGCTGATTCTATCAGAATGATGCATTATTTAAACCCATCGTTGGTTATGCCAAAGTATGGGGACGCCGGCAAATATGGAGCTATTGCAGTAATTACCAAAAGTTTTAAGTTTCCGATAAAGCCGCCGGTTACTAAAATATCGCCGGTTGCCTGGTTAGCCGTTAAATATTCTTCAACTGTAAGTAATAGTTTGTCAGCCAAAGAAAAACAACAATCCTTTAAAGATTTCTTAAGGAAAACAAATTATGAATTTGTGAATACGCGCCTGGATAAGTTTGTGTACTTAGCCCGGCTACCCTATAACCGGCAACTGAGAGATTTTACAGCAGCAATAAAATCACGGGATGATGTTGACGAATTATATGGCGACCCAATTATTCTTTCACCAGAGTACACTCCATTTGCAGATAGAAATGGGAATAAGCTGGCATGGACGTTAGCTGTGTTATCAATAGGATCGGCAATATTCTTAATTATATTGTTCTTAACTCCTTTAAATAATCCCATAAAAACAGCGGAATATTTGGCTTAATCTTCCTCCCTCAATCGTTCATCAGTATAAGTAATTGCTGTTTTGCCGTGGGCTTTGGGCTTGCCATATTCATCAATACTTACAAATACTATCTTATCAACGGTTAGGATGGATTTGTGTGAGATCTTGTTGCGCACTTCACAGGCCAGGGTAATGGAGGTATGACCAAAATGGGTTGCTTTAATTCCCAGCTCAATAATATCCCCCTGGCGGGCTGAATTAATAAAGTTAATTTCAGACATGTACTTGGTAACGCAGCTATTGGTTCCCAGTTGTATGATAGCATATATAGCGGCTTCTTCATCTATCCAGCGCAGCAAACTCCCACCGAATAGTGTACCATGTGCATTAAGGTCTTCTGGTTTTACCCATTTACGAGTGTAAAAATTCATAACAGTATAGTATAGGCCACAAAAGTACGGTTTATACTAAATTCTAGCATCACTTTGCTGTAAACAATGTCCAGGGATAGGCCTTCATATCACGCAGGTATTTGCTTTGGTAGCTGTATTCCGGGTGTTTTTTAAAGAAGGGTGCTGCTAAAAAGTCGGCCCCGCCCGGGTGACCCATATGCGCCCATAGCTGCATTTTATTGGCAAGATCGGTTGTGGTAACCTTGCCTTGTACCGCACCCATAGGGAAGTAAGGGCCTTCGCTCCATTCAGGTACACCTCTTGGGTCCTCGTCTACATGCCCGTCGATCACACAACGGTCAAAGGCGTTCTTCTTATTTAGCGCATCGTAGGTATCACCCTCGATAATCTTACCTGTTGAATCAGTTAACTTGCCCTTATAATCAACAGCAACCAATTTCTGCATCCGTAATTTACGGGCATTGGGCGAGTTGGTAGGGTCATTCACATTAAAGGTAGTTTCTTCCTTTATCAATTTAGCATCACTGGGGAAGTTTGAGCCTATCATAGCTGTATCCTTTGATCGCCATACCTTATAATCCTTCAATCCCAGTTCAAGCTTGGCAACTTCATTGGTTTTGGTATCGCCTATCAGCCAGTCGTTAGCGTAACCACCATTGTTATTGGTGGTCATTATTTTTATTACATCATCAATGCTATTAGCGTACTGCGCTGCCCTGCGTGCGCGAACAAATTCAGGGGTTTGGGTAGTATCAAAGCCTTTAAAGCCGGTTATGGTAGTTTCGGTAATTAATATGCCGCTGCCGGTTACTACAAAATCGTCGCCGCTATGGATAAGGCCGGGTGCGCAGTCCATTAATATGTGGTTGCCTTTTTCGGGTTTAATATCGGCTATAACATTCCAGCGTTCACCCTCAATATAATCTGTCCAGTTATTATGGCCTATTACTATTTTGCCATCCTTTGTATAACTTCCGTTTGCAATAAAAGCGCTGCAGTTTCCGGGTGCTTTATCGTCGCCGCTGCCGGGTTTCAGTTTATTCTCCAGGCTGGGTACATAGTATGATGATAGCTCGATATTGGCATTAAGCGCGGTAATATCCAGCGAATCATATTTCATGCCGCGGGCTTGCAGGCCTTCGGCTATGCCTTTTATCTCAGACTGATATTCAGGATCAATTTTAGCCCATAAAAATCTTTTTGATGCCGCGCGGTAAAAGGCCCAATCCTTGTTGCTGGTGTGTGGTAGGTAAAACTGCATTACCTTTATTAAAGTATCAATTTCTTTTGCCAGTAAATAGCCATGCTGATAGCCAATGTCCGATGGTGAGCCAGAGAGGTGCACATATATCCAGCCGTTCTTTTCTTCGCGGGTAGCATTACCCAGCCGGTTATGAACAACAGGTTTTTGCTTGCAGCTTAAAAACACTAAGGCAATAACAAGGGTAGCCCCTAGTTTGATAAGACTTTTCATGAGGGTAATAAATAAGATCAGTTAAATAGCAGTTCAATTTAAGAAAAAGAAATAGTCTTATAAAGAGATCCAGCTAATTTATTTAACTGTTCTTCATCACCACTAAATATACTGCCTTTTTATCGGGCATAGCATACTTAGGGTTATCGTAGTCCTCAACGCTTTGAATGGTTGCCGGGTCGAAGGATTTGCCCAACATGGTTTCGGCGTCATCAATTGAATAGGGGGCGCCCTTTATAAAGAAAACAAAACCGTAGTTAGATCTTCTCAGGTTTTTCATATACGTTGGCACATTAGCGCCCGTAAGCCCAAAACTTATAGGTACCGTATACTGTACTTTCACCGGTTTGCTATTTTGTATAGCCGGTTTCCACAGCGGCGACATTGAAATAACCCGTACTGCCTCGGATTCGCAACCGGCCCCCAGGCAATTAAGCGGTTTTACATCGCTCATGGAACCATCTATATCAACAACAAATGTAACAAGCATCTTACCTTCAATACCTAGAAGCTGCGCAACGTCGGGATATCTTAAATTATCACTTATATATTTATAAAATCCTTTCACACCACCGGAAATGCAGGTTCCCGCTCTACGGCATTAAAGATTTGTGTTGTTTTATGACTTTTTACAGTGTCCTGTGCATTAACTGTACCGAATGATATAGTTAGAACTATCATTATCGAGAAGAAAAGTTTAGGGTAATTCATGCAGTAAAAATATAATTATTTTGCATCTCCGGTAAATTCTAATAAATCAACCCTCTAGTTAGCCTTTTGAGGGGCATTTTACGATGAGTAACCGCCTGATTTCGATTTTTTTATCACATAATTCCTGCCAAAATGCTCTACTCAAAATATTTATGAAAAAATAACTCAGTAACTATTTGAGAATTAATCTAAAATATCTATCTTTGCCGTCCCTTAACGGGGGAATAATATGCCTTGAACGAAGCCCTACTGCTTCGATGGGCACAAACTAAAAAAGAAAATGTCAGGAATTATTGGTAAAAAAGTAGGAATGACCAGCATTTTCGATGAAACAGGGAAGAATATTCCTTGTACAGTAATCGAAGCTGGCCCTTGCGTTGTAACACAAGTGAAATCTGTGGATACAGACGGATATGCTGCCGTACAGTTAGCATATGGTGAGAAAAAAGAAAAGAACACCTCAGGTCCTTTAAAAGGTCACTTCCAAAAAGCAGGTACGTCTCCAAAGCGTAAACTGGTTGAATTCAAAACTTTCGAAGACGAAAAAAATCTTGGTGACACAGTTACTGTAGAGATTTTCGCTACGGGAGATTTTGTGGATGTGGTTGGTACATCTAAAGGTAAAGGTTTTCAGGGCGTAGTTAAACGTCACGGTTTTGGTGGTGTGGGTATGCAAACTCACGGTCAGCACAATCGTTTACGTGCGCCAGGTTCATTGGGTGCCTCATCATGGCCTTCACGTGTATTTAAAGGTATGCGCATGGCTGGTCAAATGGGTAATGAGCGTGTAAAAGTTCAAAACGTACAAGTTTTGAAAGTTTATCCGGAGCAAAACCTGTTAGTAATTAAAGGTTCCATCCCTGGAGCTAAGGGTTCATTCGTAATAGTGGATAAATAAGATGGAAGTTAAAGTATTAAATGTATCAGGTAAAGAAACAGGTGCCAAGGTGCAACTTCCTGAGTCCGTATTCGGTATCGAACCTAACGATCACGCTATCTATCTTGATGTTAAGCAGTTTTTAGCTAATCAACGTCAAGGTACGCACAAATCAAAACAGCGTAACGAAATTGCAGGTTCAACCCGCAAATTATATAAGCAAAAAGGTACAGGCGGTGCCCGTGCAGGTAGCGTAAAATCACCATTGTTTAATGGTGGTGGCCGTGTATTCGGTCCGCAACCACGCGATTACAGCTTCAAGTTAAACAAGAAGCTTAAAGCGCTGGCACGTAAATCAGCCTTAACATATAAAGCACAAGACAATAGCATTTTAGTGTTGGAAGATTTCAACTTTGATTCTATCAAAACTAAAAACTATATCAAGTTGCAAGCCGACCTGAATGTTACTAATGATAAAACATTATTAGTATTAGCAGGTGTTGAAAATAACAACGTGTATTTATCAAGCAGGAATCTGAAAAAAACTAAGGTAATTTCAGTTGAGCAGCTAAACACTTATGATGTGTTAAATGCTGGTAAACTTTTATTAACCGCAGGTGCCGTTAAAACATTGGAGGAAGCATTAGCTAAGTAATTATGGAAATCTTAAAAAAACCCTTACTTACTGAAAAAGTAACTCAATTAACTGAGAAGCTTAACCGTTACGCTTTTGTAGTTGATCCAAGAGCTAACAAAATTCAGATTAAGGCAGCAATAGAAACTATGTACGGTGTTACCATTACAGATGTAAACACCATGAGGTACGTAGGTAAATTAAAAAGCCGCAATACAAAAGCAGGCGCCGTTAGCGGTCGTGCTGCAGCGTATAAGAAAGCGATCATCACGCTGAAAGACGGTGAAGTTATAGACTTTTACAGCAATATATAATAGAGATGGCAGTTAAAAGATTTAAACCGGTTACCCCGGGCACACGTTTCAGGGTTGATGTATCTAACTCAGATATAACAACTAATGTACCTGAAAAGTCGTTGGTTGTTTCAGCCAACACACGTTCAGGCGGTCGTAACAACAGCGGTAAAATGACTATGCGCTACATGGGTGGTGGTCATAAACAAGCATACAGGTTAATAGATTTCAAACGTAATAAATTTGATATCCCTGCAAAGGTTGCAACTATCGAGTATGATCCTAACCGTTCAGCACGTATAGCACTGTTACACTTTGTTGATGGTGAAAAAAGATATATGATCGCTCCGGCAGGATTAGAAGTTGGACAAACTGTTGTATCCGGCGAAACAGCTACTCCTGAAGTAGGTAATACAATGCCATTGAAAAATATCCCTTTGGGCTCTATTATTCACAACATTGAATTAAACCCAGGTCAGGGAGGTTCTATCGCACGCAGCGCAGGCACTTACGCACAGCTTTCAGCACGTGATGGCAAATATGCTATCATTAAATTGCCTTCAGGCGAAACACGTATGATACTGTCAACTTGTTTGGCAACTATCGGTACCGTTTCAAATGGCGAGAAAGCAAACGCTGTGTTAGGTAAAGCTGGCCGCAAACGCTGGTTAGGCCGTCGCCCAAGAGTTCGTGGTGTAGCCATGAACCCGGTAGATCACCCTATGGGTGGTGGTGAGGGAAGAGCCTCAGGTGGTCACCCACGTTCACGTAAAGGTTTATTAGCTAAAGGCTACAAAACCCGTGACAAAAAGAAAACATCGGATCGTTATATCATTGAAAGAAGGAAGAAATAACAATGGCTCGTTCAATTAGAAAAGGACCTTACATCGATCATAACCTTGACAGAAAGGTTACGACGCTAAATGATTCAAATAAGAAATCAGTAGTAAAAACATGGTCACGTCGTTCCATGATCTCTCCTGATTTTGTTGGTCATACATTTGCAGTACACAACGGTAACAAATTTATACCAGTGTATGTAACAGAAAATATGGTTGGTCATAAGTTGGGTGAATTTGCCCCAACCCGTACATTCCGCGGTCACGCAGAAAAGAAAAAATAAGGCATGGAAGCAACAACTAAAATCAAAAAGTCTGTATTGATCAGGCAACAAAAAGAAGCAGCAAAGGCCATAGTAGGCGGCTCTTCAGTTGCTAAATTACAGAACTGCCCAACTTCACCACGCAAAATGCGTTTGGTGGTTGATCTGATCCGTGGTGAAAACGTTGAGAAAGCGTTATACATCTTAAAATTTACAAATAAAGAAGCAGCGATACGCGTTGAGAAACTATTGCTTTCAGCTATCAAAAACTGGGAAGCAAAAAACGAAGACAAACGCGTTGAAGATAGTGCACTATATGTTAAAGAGATTTCAGTAGGTGGTGGCCGTCAGTTAAAAAGACTGCGCCCTGCTCCGCAAGGAAGAGGATACCGCATACGCAAACGCTCAAACCATGTAACACTTATTGTGGACAGTAAAAACGATAACAATTAATTTGAAATGGGACAGAAAGCAAATCCAATAGGTAACAGATTAGGAATCATCAAAGGTTGGGATTCTAATTGGTTCGGTGGAAATCACTATGCCGACAAATTAGTTGAAGACGAAAAGATCCGCAAATATCTTTCAGCACGTATAAACAAAGGTGGTGTATCTAAAATAGTTATCGAGCGTACTTTAAAACGCATCACTGTAACTATCCACACTGCACGCCCGGGTATCGTAATTGGTAAAGGCGGCGCAGAGGTTGATAAGATCAAAGAAGAGTTGAAAAAACTGACTAAAAAGGAAGTTCAGATCAACATATTCGAGATCAAACGCCCTGAGCTTGACGCACAATTAGTTGCTGAAGGTATAGCAAAACAACTTGAGGCTCGTATCTCATTCCGTCGTGCCATGAAAACTACTATTGCTTCAACCATGAGAATGGGTGCTGAAGGAATAAAAGTAATGACATCAGGCCGTTTAGGCGGCGCGGAAATGGCACGTAGCGAACAATATAAAGAAGGAAGAATTCCTCTGCACACATTCCGTGCTGATATTGACTACGCATTAGCAGAAGCATTAACTACTTATGGTAAAATAGGTGTTAAAGTATGGATCTGCAAAGGCGAAGTTTACGGCAAACGCGATCTATCTCCAAACATTGGCGGTACTAGCAGCAACAGCGGTAAAGGTGGCAGGCCAGAAGGTGGCGCGGCAGGCTTCGGCGGTCGTGGTAACGAAAGAGGCGGCGAACGCGGTGGCGAACGCAGAGGAGGCCCTAATGATAAAAGAGGTGGTGGAAGCAACGATCGTCGCGGTAACGCAGGTGGTGGTGGAAATCGTCCGGGTGGACCAAATCGCCAGGGTGGCGGTCCCGGTGCAAATCGCGGTGGTGGAAATCGCCCGGGTGGCCCAGGAAAGAGATAATAATCAAAGTCGAGACAGACATCGAATAGATAATAAAGCTTAAGAAAATGCTACAGCCAAAAAGAACGAAGTTCAGAAAGATGCAAAAAGGCAAAATGAAAGGAAACGCCAGTCGTGGCGCTGAACTTTCATTCGGATCTTTCGGTATAAAATCACTGGAACCGGCCTGGATCACCAGCCGCCAGATAGAAGCTGCACGTATTGCTGTTACACGTTTTATGAAACGTGAAGGCCAGGTGTGGATCAGGATATTCCCTGACAAGCCTGTAACCAAAAAACCAGCAGAGGTACGTATGGGTAAAGGTAAAGGTGCGCCGGAATACTGGGTAGCGGTAGTACGCCCCGGAAGGATCATCTTTGAAGCAGAAGGTGTACCACTGGAAACAGCTAAAGAGGCATTACGCCTTGCAGCACAAAAATTACCAGTGCAAACAAGATTTATAGTACGTAGAGATTACGTGGAAGCATAAATAAAAAAGTTAGCAGTTTTGAGTTTGCAGTTATCAGTTTGATAAGCGGGCTTGGAACTAAAAACTCAAATAACTAACAAGAAAATGAAGAACTCAGAAATTTTAGAGCTATCAACTGAAGAATTGGTTGCAAGAATCGGCGAAGAGAGAGCAAGTCTCACAAAACTGAAATTTGCACATGCGGTTTCGGCTATTGAGAACCCAACACGTATTACAAAAGTACGCAAGGATGTTGCTCGTTTAACTACTGAATTAACTAAGCGCAAAGCTGCGCCGGCTTCTGAAAAGAATTAATTTTTTAGAAATGGAAAGAAATTTAAGAAAAACACGTACCGGCCTGGTAGTTAGCAACAAGATGGAGAAATCTATCGTGGTAGCTGTTGAGCGGAAAGTGAAGCACCCGATTTATGGTAAGTTCGTTAAGAAAACTACCAAATTTATGGCTCATGACGAAACTAATACCTGTGGTATTGGAGATACCGTATTGATTATGGAAACCCGTCCGTTGAGCAAGAGCAAAAACTGGAGATTAGTTCAAATTATAGAAAGGGCTAAATAACATGGTACAACAGGAATCAAGATTAAATGTAGCTGATAACAGCGGTGCTAAAGAAGTTTTAGTGATCCGCGTATTGGGCGGTACCGGTAAAAGATATGCTTCTATTGGTGATAAGATAGTAGTTACCGTAAAAAGCGCTTTGCCATCAGGCAACGTTAAAAAAGGAACTGTATCAAAAGCAGTAGTAGTAAGAACCAAGAAAGAGATTCGCAGGAAAGATGGTTCATATATACGTTTTGACGATAACGCAGCAGTTTTGTTAAACAACCAGGATGAGCCAAGAGGTACCCGTATCTTTGGCCCAGTTGCAAGAGAACTGCGTGAGAAACAATTTATGAAAATTGTATCATTAGCACCGGAGGTATTGTAACAATGGATAAGAAAAAACACGAACAACCTGCTAAATTAAAGATCCGTAAGGGTGATTTAGTAAAGGTTATAGCCGGTGACTCAAAAGGCACTCAAGGCAAGATAACAGAAGTAATATTAGAAAAAGGCAGAGCTATTGTTGAAGGTGCTAACTTAGTATCAAAACATACAAAGCCTAATGCCGCTAATCCAAACGGTGGAATTGTAAAACAGGAAGCTGCTATACACATTTCAAACCTGGCGCTGGTTGATCCTAAAACAGGAAAAACTACACGCGTTGGCCGTAAAAGAAACGATGCCGGTAAATTGGTAAGGGTATCAAAAAAATCAGGGGAGGAAATTAAGTAATGACTTACACACCGAGATTAAAATCAAAATATAAGGAAGAGATCCGCACCGCACTGAAAGATAAATTTCAGTACAAAAGCGTTATGCAGGTTCCTAAACTTGAAAAGATTGCCATTAACCAGGGTGTTGGCGGTGCTACCACCGACAAAAAACTGATCGAAAACACGATCACTGAGTTAACTACCATTACCGGTCAGCAAGCAGTATCTTCAAAATCAAAGAAAGATATCTCTAACTTTAAATTACGTAAAAACATGCCTGTAGGCGTACGTGTTACATTACGTGATAATACAATGTATGAGTTTTTAGACCGCTTAATTGCTGTTGCTTTACCACGTATACGTGATTTCAAAGGCATCAACGATAAAGGTTTTGACGGCCGTGGCAACTATACATTAGGTATAACAGAGCAAATTATTTTCCCTGAGATAAATATTGACAAGATCAATAAAATACAAGGTATGGATATTACCTTTGTAACCTCAGCAACAAATGATGTTGAAGCTTTGGAGTTGCTGAAACAATTTGGATTACCATTTAAAAATCAGACCAAGTAATGGCTAAAGAAGGAATAAAAGCACGCGAAGTAAAACGTGCCAAATTAGTAGCTAAATATGCTGAAAAAAGGGCTGCCCTTAAAGAAGCAGGAGATTATTTAGCTTTAGACAAATTGCCTAAAGCTTCATCAGCGGTAAAATTACACAACAGGTGTAAATTAACCGGCCGCCCACGTGGTTATATGCGCCAGTTCGGCATTTCAAGGGTAACTTTCCGCGAAATGGCACTAGCAGGTAAAATCCCGGGAGTAAGAAAAGCTAGCTGGTAATATTCAGTAACAAGTATTTAGTATCAAGTAGCAAGATAGCTACAACTGATATTCAATACTTGATACTATGTACTAGCTATCTGATACTTAAAAAAGAATAATTAACCGATAGAAGGTCTACGGAAACCACTATCATAAACAATAAGTAATGAATACAGATCCAATCGCAGATTATCTTACCCGTGTAAGAAATGCTATTAAAGCCAACCATAGGGTTGTGGAAATACCAGCATCAAATCTGAAAAAGGAAATCACTAAGGTGCTTTTCGACAAAGGTTACATCGCGAACTACAAGTTTGAGGATAATGGTCCGCAAGGAACTATTAAAGTGGCATTAAAATACCACCCGATAACTAAAATTTCTGCTATCCGCAGCATCGCTCGTATCAGTAAACCTGGTTTAAGGAAATACGCAGGTACAGATAACTTGCCAAGAGTATTAAATGGTTTAGGTATCGCCATACTGTCAACTTCTCACGGTATAATGACCGATAAAGAAGCTCGTCAGCAAAATATTGGTGGTGAGGTTTTATGCTACGTATATTAATCAGGAGGAATTAAGCAATGTCAAGAGTAGGAAAAGCACCAATAGCACTGCCACAAGGCGTATCGATAACTGTATCTCCAGAGAACCTGGTAACAGTTAAAGGCCCTAAAGGTGTGTTAACACAAGCTGTAGACAGTGATATCATTGTTGAGCAGGAAGAAGGAAATTTATTGGTTAAACGCCCTTCTGAGCAAAAACGCCACAAAGCATTACACGGTTTATACCGCGCACTTTTAAATAACATGGTTGTAGGTGTAACTGAAGGTTACAAATTACAACAAGAGTTAGTAGGTGTAGGTTATCGTGCCACAAATACAGGTAATACATTAGATTTAGTGTTGGGTTACTCTCACCACTATGTATTTGAATTACCAAAAGAAATTACAGTAACAACAACTGCTGAAAAGGGTAAAAACCCAACCATCATACTTGAATCAATTGACAAACAGTTAATTGGACAGGTAGCTGCAAAAATACGCTCACTACGTACACCAGAGCCTTATAAAGGTAAGGGTATCAAGTTTGTTGGCGAGATATTGAGAAGAAAAGCAGGTAAATCAGCATCTAAAAAATAATCGTCATGGGAGCTAAATTATCAAGAAGAGACAGAATAAAGAAAGGTATCAGAAAACGCCTTTCAGGTTCAACAGCGCGTCCGCGCTTGTCTGTATACAGAAGCAATAAAGGTATTTATGCCCAGATCATTGACGATGTATCCGGAAAAACTATTGTATCAGCATCATCTTTGTCAAAAGATTTTGTAGCAACAGCAGGTACCAAGTCAGACCAATCAGTAGCCGTAGGCAAACTGGTTGCTGAAAAAGCTATCGCAGCAGGTATTAAAGATGTTGTTTTCGATAGGAACGGTTATTTGTACCACGGCCGTGTTAAGTCACTTGCTGAAGGTGCACGTGAAGGTGGTTTAAACTTTTAATCGAATCAAGAAATGTCAACAATCAACATAAAAAGAGTAAAAACAAGCGAGATCGAATTAAAAGACCGCTTGGTAAGCATACAACGCGTTGCCAAAGTAACAAAAGGTGGCCGTACATTCAGTTTCTCTGCCATCGTGGTAGTAGGCGACGAAAATGGCGTTGTAGGTTATGGCTTAGGTAAAGCAAAAGAGGTTACCGAAGCTATTGCCAAAGGAATTGATGATGCAAAAAAGAACTTAGTAAAAGTTCCTATCATTAACGGTACTGTACCTCATGAGCAAATAGGTAAATTTTCAGGTGGTTTTGTTTTCATAAAACCAGCTGCTAATGGTACCGGTGTAATTGCGGGTGGTGCAATGCGTGCAGTATTAGAGTCTGCAGGTGTTCACAACGTATTGGCAAAATCAAAAGGATCATCAAACCCACACAACGTGGTTAAGGCAACTGTATCAGCATTATCACAATTACGTGATGCTTATACTGTAGCGCAACATCGCGGCGTTAATTTAGGTAAAGTATTTAACGGATAATCATCATGGCAAAAATCAAAATAACACAGATTAAGAGCGTGATCGATAGAAGTGAGCGCCAGAAAAAGACTGTTGAGGCCCTGGGCTTACGCAAGATCAACCACAGTGTGGAAGTTGAAGCTACTCCAGCTATCATCGGTATGGTAAAGAAAGTTAATCATTTGGTAGCGGTAGAAAATATTTAATATCATGAATTTAAGTAATTTAAAACCTGCAGAAGGTTCTACTAAAAATAGAAAAAGAATTGGCCGTGGTACAGGTTCTGGCCGTGGCGGTACATCAACCCGCGGTCATAAAGGCGCAGGTTCACGTTCAGGTAACAAAACTAAAATTGGTTTTGAAGGTGGCCAGATGCCATTGCAACGTCGTGTTCCTAAGGTAGGCTTTAAAAATCCTAACCGTGTTGAATACGTTGGTGTAAACCTTGATGTGTTACAACAACTGGTTGAGCAATATACACTCACTTCAGTTGATTTTGACACACTGAAAGCACATGGTTTAGCTTCAAGAAACGACCTGGTTAAGATCCTTGGTCGCGGCGAGCTAAAAGCAACTTTAGAGGTTAAGGCACATGCATTTACCGCAACTGCGCAAAAAGCTATTGAAGCAGCCGGCGGCACCATAGTTAAGCTATAATTTTTCAAATGAAGAATTTTTTCACCACATTATCCAATATCTGGAAAATCGAGGATTTAAGAGTGCGTATAATTAACACACTCTTATTTCTTTTAATATATCGTGTAGGCTGCGTAGTTGTTTTACCTGGTGTCGATCCGTCATCATTAAGCACACATGCTAAAGAAGGCCTGCTTGGTTTACTGAACATGTTTGCAGGTGGTGCGTTTTCGCATGCATCAATTTTTGCATTAGGCGTAATGCCGTACATCTCAGCCTCAATTGTGGTGCAATTGCTAGGTATAGCTGTACCTTACTTTGCTAAACTGCAAAAAGAAGGCGAAAGCGGCCAGAACAAAATAAACCAGTGGACCCGCTATCTAACAATAGCTATTACTGCTTTACAGGCTATCGGTTATTTGAAATCACAGATCACTGGTGATGCCCGTTTAATTGCGGACCCGGTGTTTACAATTCTGAACGTATTCGTATTAACCTCAGGTACATTATTTGTAATGTGGCTTGGTGAAAGAATCACTGATAAAGGTATTGGTAATGGTATATCATTAATTATAATGGTGGGTATCATTGCTCAACTACCAGGCGCTGTAGCAACAGAGTTTTTAACCCGTACAGGCGGCCAGGGTGGTTTAGTAACTTTTGTGGTTGAACTTGTAGCGCTTATAGCTGTAGTAATGTTCACTATCCTGATTGTTCAGGGTACAAGAAAGATTGCTGTACAATATGCAAAACGTATAGTTGGTAACAAACAATATGGCGGCGTGCGCCAGTATATACCATTAAAGGTAAATGCGGCAGGTGTAATGCCTATTATATTTGCACAGGCTTTAATGTTTATACCTGCGTATATACCATCATTGTTCCCGAGCATAGCTGCTAACCCTACAGTAATGGCGTTGGCAAACTATAACTCATGGCCACACAACTTGTTGTTTGCTGTATTGATCATCCTGTTTACCTATTTCTACACCGCTATCACTGTTAATCCTAACCAAATGGCGGATGACATGAAAAAGAATGGTGGATTTGTACCGGGTGTAAAACCAGGTATGGCAACAGCCAACTTTATAGACGATATTATTTCAAAGATAACTTTACCGGGCTCAATTGCGCTGGCTATTATAGCTGTTATACCTGCTGTTGCAAGTATGATAGGTGTTACTCCAATATTTGCACGTTTCTTCGGTGGTACATCACTGATCATTCTTGTAGGTGTTATATTGGATACCTTGCAGCAAATAGAAAGCCATTTATTAATGCGTCATTATGATGGATTAATGAAAACGGGCAGAATAAAAGGTCGTAGCTCAGCACCTGCGGTTACTGGATCAAGCCCGGTTATCTAATTTAACAGCATGTCAAAGATCAATTATAAGTCTGTCGAAGAGATAGAACTCATAAGAGAAAGTTCTTTACTTGTTTCTAAAACGCTTGGAGAGATCGCTAAGATGATTGCTCCAGGCGTTAAAACTATAGAATTAAACAAACTTGCCGAGACCTATATCCGCGATAACGGCGGGGTTCCAGCTTTTTTAAATTATCATGGATTTCCTTATTCATTATGCATTTCGCCTAATGACCAGGTTGTTCATGGCTTCCCGGGCCAAAAAGTTTTGGTTGAGGGCGATTTAATATCAGTTGACTGTGGTGTTATCTTAAATAAATACTACGGCGACTCGGCATTTACCTTTGCAGTAGGAGAGGTTAGCGATACCGTTAAAACACTGATGCGTGTAACCAGAGAATGTCTTGACCTTGGGGTTGAGAAGGCTGTGGTGGGCATGAGGATAGGCGATATAGGCTATGCAGTTCAGGAGCATGCTGAAAAGCATGGGTTTGGTGTAGTAAAGGAACTGGTAGGGCATGGCGTTGGATTGCATTTGCATGAAAAGCCAGAAGTACCAAACTATGGCAAGCGCGGATCGGGCATAAAATTGGAGGAAGGAATGGTAATTGCCATTGAACCGATGATAAATGCAGGCCGTGCCGGTGTTAAATTTTGGGATGATGGATGGACAGTATCAACAGTTGATAAGAAACCATCGGCCCACTATGAGCATACGGTAGCTGTAGGTAAGGGTAAAGTAGACATTTTATCAACTTTTTCGTACGTTGATAATGTTTTAAAAGAAATAAATAAAAATTAAAAAAAAATTATTAATTTTGCATCCCGGTTTTAGGGCGGATAATTAAGTAATAATCAGTAAAATATGGCTAAACAATCTTCGATTGAACAGGACGGAACAATTCGGGAAGCATTATCTAATGCAATGTTCAGGGTTGAACTAGAGAATGGCCATGAGATTATTGCGCATATTTCCGGAAAAATGCGGATGCACTACATCAAAATTTTACCTGGCGACAGAGTGAAATTAGAGATGAGTCCGTATGATTTAACAAAAGGTAGAATAACCTATAGATATAAATAATTAAAGAGATGAAAGTTAGAGCATCCATTAAAAAACGCAGTGTTGATTGCAAGATCATCCGCCGCAACGGGAAACTTTATGTTATAAACAAAAAGAACCCGAAGTATAAACAACGTCAGGGATAATTAAAAAGATTGTAATAATTCGTACAACGGTGGCCCGCCGTTCGATTATTACGTAAAAGCACAAACAAAAAATATGGCAAGGATATCAGGTATTGATTTACCAAAAAATAAAAGAGGAGAGATAGGCTTAACCTATATCTACGGAATAGGCCGCTCAACCGCTCAGGAAATTTTGAATCAGGCAGGTATTAGTTTTGATACCAAAGTTCAGGATTGGAACGATGATCAGTTAGCTACCATACGTGGTATCATTAACGATCAGATCAAGGTTGAAGGTTCACTGCGTTCAGAAGTTCAGCTTAACATTAAACGTTTAATGGATATAGGTTGTTACCGTGGTACACGTCACCGTAAAGGTTTACCATTACGTGGTCAGCGTACTAAAAACAACTCACGTACCCGTAAAGGAAAACGTAAAACAGTTGCTAACAAAAAGAAAGCTACTAAATAGTAATTGATGAATGATCAACGGGGCAGTATATATGCGCTTAGATCATTTGGAATATATATTATAAATAAATAGTTACCGGGTCCGGGTTATATCATTAACTCAATAATCTGTTAACTCAATAATTAAAAAAATGGCTAAGAGCAAAAAAGTTACCAAAAAACGCGTTGTTATAGTTGAGCCAATCGGCGAAGCACATATCAATGCTACTTTTAACAACATTATCATTACCCTTACTAACAAAACCGGCCAGGCTATATCATGGTCGTCAGCTGGTAAAATGGGTTTCAAAGGTTCAAAAAAGAATACCCCTTATGCTGCCGGACAAGCTGCTGGCGATTGCGGTAAAGTTGCGTACGATTTAGGTTTACGCAAGGTTGAAGTATTTGTAAAAGGCCCGGGCGCTGGTCGTGAATCAGCTATCCGTACTTTGCAAACTGCAGGTATTGAAGTAACCACAATAAAAGACATCACACCGCTTCCGCATAACGGTTGTCGTCCTTCAAAAAGAAGAAGAGTTTAATTAATATATTTTTTAAAGCTAAGATTCAGCAGCTGCGGGCTGTCTGATACTTTAAAACAACACAAAAATGGCTAGATACACAGGTCCAAAATCAAAAATTGCACGCCGTTTCCGTGAGCCGATCTTCGGTCCGGATAAAGCGTTAGAAAGAAAAAACTATCCACCAGGAATGCATGGCGCTTCTAAAAGAAGAGGAAAGCAATCTGAGTATTCAACTCAGCTGATGGAAAAACAAAAAGTAAAATACACTTACGGTGTATTGGAAAAACAATTCGAAAACTTGTTTCACCGCGCTTCTTCAAAAGAAGGTATCACTGGTGAAAACTTATTAAAGTTTTTAGAAGCCCGTTTAGATAACGCAGTTTACCGTTTAGGTATTGCGCCAACCCGTTCAGCTGCCCGTCAGTTGGTAGGCCACAAACACATCAATGTGAATGGCGAAGTGGTTAACATTGCTTCTTATCAATTAAAAGCAGGCGACGTTATCTCGGTACGTGAAAAATCAAAATCTCTTGAAGCTATTTCGCATTCAGTTGCCGGCAGAAAGATCAATAAATATAGCTGGTTGGAATGGGATGCTGCCGAATTAACCGGTAAATTCCTTAACTATCCAAACCGCGATGAGATTCCTGAAAACATCAAGGAAAACCTGATCGTCGAGTTATACTCAAAATAATAATGATACTTATACACAGAATGATTGGCAAAAGCTGCCAATCATTTTTGTGGTTTAATCAAATCAATTCGTAAACAATAAACAAAGGATATAAATGGCAATTTTAGCATTTCAAAAACCAGACAAGGTTATCATGCAGAAATCAACTGATTTTGATGGCACGTTTGAGTTTCGTCCGTTAGAACCAGGTTTCGGTATAACCATTGGTAATGCTCTGCGTCGTATCTTACTTTCATCATTAGAAGGTTATGCGATTACTTCTGTACGTTTCTCAGGAGTGATGCATGAGTTTTCTACAATCAAAGGTGTTGTTGAAGATGTTACCGAGATCATACTGAACCTTAAACAGGTACGTTTCAAAAAGACAGGCGAATCTGGCGACAGCGAAAAAATATTCGTGATCATTAATGGTCAGGATGCTTTTAAAGCTGGCGATATCAGCAAATTCTCTAACAACTTTACAGTTTTAAATCCTGACCTTGTTATCTGTAACATGGACTCTTCAGTAACGCTTGAAATCGAGCTTACTATCAACAAGGGTCGCGGTTACATCCCAAGCGACGAAAATAAAAACCCGGATGCTAATGTAGGTGTAATAGCTATCGATTCTATTTTCACCCCGATCAAAAATGTAAAGTTCACTATTGAAAACTATCGTGTTGAACAAAAAACAGACTACGAAAAATTAGTGCTGGATATTACAACTGATGGTTCAATACACCCTGAAGATGCGCTTAAAGAAGCAGCAAAGATCCTGATCCAGCACTTTATGCTGTTCAGCGATGAAAACATGATGCTTGAAGCACAGGCTAAGGAAGAAACTAAAGAAGTTGATGAAGAGATCCTGCACATGCGCAAGATCCTGAAAACTGAATTGGTTGACCTTGATCTTTCAGTACGTGCATTAAATTGCCTTAAAGCTGCTGACATCCGCAGCCTGGCTGATTTAGTATCATATGATGTTGCTGACATGTTAAAATTCAGAAACTTCGGAAAAAAATCATTAACTGAAATTCAGGACCTGGTTAAATCAAAAGGATTATCTTTCGGTATGAACCTGTCTAAATTTAAGTTAGACGAAGAATAATTTGGTGAGCAGTGATTGGTGAATAGTGAGTAGTTTTTACTGCTTCATACTCACCACTCACAATTCACTACTAACAATAAAAACAGCGAAGGCATAATTCCGAGGGCTTGAGGTAATCGCCCAACGGTATGCACGTGCTAAAATTAAAAAACAATGAGACACGGAAAAAAACACAATCACTTAGGCCGTACTACCAGCCACCGCAAAGCGATGCTGAGTAACATGGCAACTTCGCTTATTTTACACAAGCGTATCACTACAACATTAGCTAAAGCAAAAGCTTTACGCGTTTATGTTGAGCCAATCTTAACTAAATCAAAAAGCGACACTACTCACTCACGTCGTACAGCATTTAGCTACTTACAGGATAAAGATGCAGTTAGCATCCTGTTCCGTGACATAGCTGAGAAAATTGCTAACCGTCCGGGTGGTTACACTCGTATCATCAAAATGGAAAACCGTTTAGGTGACAACGCTGAAATGGCACTGATTGAATTAGTAGATTATAACACTGTTTACGGTGGCGATAACGCACAAACAGCTAAAAAGACAACCCGTCGTCGCGGTGGTTCAGCTAAAGCTAAGGCTCCTGTTGCACAGGATGCTGCTACTGCTCCAGCTGCAGAGGTTGTTGAAGCACCGGTTGTTGACGAGGCTCCAGTAGCAGAAGCTCCTGCTGCCGAAGAAGCACCAGCTGCTGATAACGAAGAAAACGCTGAAAAAGGAGAATAATTAATCCTCTTTCAATTAATATTAAAGGCCCTGATCATTTGATCAGGGCCTTTTTTTGTTTTCAACGTTATTTCCAAGCGTCATTGCGAGGTATGAAGCAATCCCTAACTATATAGAGCGGTCCTTGCAAGTGGATCTGCAAAGTCGGGGATTGCTTCATACCTCGCAATGACGCTTGGAGAGAAAAGCAGACTTACGAAGTTTTTAAAACTTCGTAAGTCTTATATCATCTCTAAACAAAAAACGCTCTGTTCTTTTGGAACAGAGCGTTTCATATAGATCAATTAATAATTAATTACCGCTAATATCGCCGCTACCAGATTTTGATTTAACAACATGCTGCGCGCCGCCGGTGTAGCTAATATCACCTGAACCTGATACAGAAGCATCAAGACTACCGCTAACGTTAATAGCAGCATCGCCTGAGCCTGTTACATGCACAGAGGTGTTTACAGTAGCCAGTTCTTTAGCAGTGAAATCACCAGAGCCTGATACATGTATAGTTGAAGTTTCGGCATGGCCCGAAAGTTTCATATCGCCTGAACCTGATATGCTGGCTTCTAACGATTTTACGTCAACTTTACCAAATACATCACCCGAGCCGCTTACCCTTACTTTAAGTGAGTTTGCTCTAATGCCTTCTTTAAAAAATACATTGCCTGAACCGGTGATGCCTATGCTGTTGATATCCTTTACCGAAACATAAACAGCTATCTTTTTGTGAGTTAATCCGCTCCAGTTCCAGCCAGAATTGTTTTTGTCGTGTATCTTTAATTCACCACCTTCAACTTCAGTAACAATTTTGTCAATAACATCAGCAGGGGCTTCAACTCTTACCGACTCAGTACCGCTCTGTACAATGTATACATCAAATGAGCCTGCCGCGTCAACAGCGTTAAAGCCTGTAAGGTGACGGTCCTGTACGGTATTGTCTGTTTTAACTTTTGCAAATTCATGTGTGTTTGCAAAAGTATAGTTGGCGCCTGTTAGTAATGCGGCTGCCAATAAGATCTTAGTAATTGATTTCATAATCTATGAGTTTGTTTGGTTATAAGACGCCTGGTATATAGAAGTAGTTGCACGAAAACTCAAAAAAATTAAGCCCTTTATAAATCCCATATAAAAGGGATCGATAAAGGGCAATTTACTAAATTAGCCGGTATTGTTAAAGATCGGTCATTAATCTATCAACACGCCTATATAGTAGTTAAAGGTATCAACCTCAACGTTATCTTTATTTATGCCGGGGATGTTAATAAGCGTTGGTTGCACTCTTGAGCTAACCGGGCCTCTTCCGTTGGTTGCTTTTGGTGTAAAGTATTTGTATTCACCGCCTTTCATTCTTATCCTTATTGGCATATTGAAATCAGGGATACAACCTGTCCACATACAGTATAATTTACCTTTTCTATTAGTGATGTACAATACAGGTAAATTAGTGTAGTGCAGGTATTGATCAAAAACAGGTTTTAAGTTTTGGCCCGAGTGATCAGAAATATAATTTACAATATCATTATAGGTAACTGTTTGGTGATAAAAAGTTTTATTCAATCCCCGTAAAATGCTGCGCCACTTTTCATCATCATTAATAATAGTACGCACCATATTTAAAATAACCGAACCTTTATCATACATATCTTCTGCGCCTTCTTTATTCACGCCGTATGGACCAACTATAGGTCTGTCATTAGCTATACCATTACGTAAACCGTGCACATATTCCTGCCCGGCTTGTTTGCCGTAGAATGTTTCAACAAATAATGATTCAGAGTAATCGGTGAAAGATTCATGTATCCACATATCGGCCAGATCTTTTGAGGTAATGTTGTTGCCAAACCATTCGTGCCCGCTTTCATGTATAATAATATAGTCGAATTTTAAGCCCCATCCTGTGTGGGAAAGATCCATACCCAAATAGCCATTCATGTAATGATTGCCGTAGGCTATACCGCTTTGATGCTCCATACCTAAATGCGGTGTTTCAATCAGTTTATAACCATCCTCATAAAAAGGGTATGGCCCAAACCAGTGCTCATGCGATTGCAGCATCCGCTTTACATTTGCGCCGAATTGCTTTTTAGCTTGCTCCAGGTGATAGGGCAGTACCCAGTAATCAAGACTTAGCTTGCCTTTTTCGCCATCATAAGTATCGCTGAAATGGGTATAATCACCAATGTTGGCTTCAATATCGTAGTTGTTTATCGGGTTAGCTACAAACCAATCAAACTGCGTATAGCCATTGCCCAGGTCGGTAACTTTGCGTAATCGGCCATTTGACACATCTTTTAGCCCCGTAGGTACACTTATGCTGATCAAAGCACTATCAACCTCATCAGCCTGTTGATCCTTATTAGGCCACCATATGCTCGCTCCATCGCCCTGGCAGGCAGTAGCCACCCATGGCTTGTTTAATGAATCCTTTTTATAAACTACACCACCATCCCATGGTGCATTTTTGGCGATGGTAGGGTTGCCTGAGTAATAAACCATAAATTCATTCTTGCTACCCTTGTTGATAGTAGTAGGGAAGGTAACAAACACGGCATTAGCTTCGCGCCGGTAAGGCACTTCGGCGCCTTTATAAACTACTTTTTCAATCTTCAGGTTATCATACAGGTCGAACTGCAACTGAGTGAAATCCTGCGTAGCAGTATATTTAAAAAGTACATTGCCGCTGATAAATTTATTGTCGATATCAAACTTAACATCCAGGTGGTAATAGTTAATGTCGTAGCAGGTACGGAACGGCGAATATATATTACCCCGCAGGGTATCGGCGTGGGTAAATGTATCTTTAGGAGTGCCCAACTGGGCTTTTGCATTAAAAGATAGAATTCCTAGAAAAACTATCAGTAATCTGTTTAGCTTCATTTGTTTTATCAGTCAGTTAAACGGCTAAAATACTCAAAGCATTAATAATACAAGTTAAAAATTATTAATATGTTCGCATCATTTTACAGGATCATCACCTGACTTATTTATAATGAAGAAGATCAAATTAATTATCCCGGTTATCCTGCTGATCGTATTATTTAGCGGATGCAGTTTTATAGGCAACGTATTCAATTACAGGGATACTACCAAAGAATTTTGTGAAGCGCTGATACATGAGGACTATAATAAATGTACCTCATTAATGGATCTGCAGGGTGTAAATGCTCAATATGTAGATACTATCCAAAAATCGCTCAAACTGGTGCATCAATCTTTAGTGCAGAATTTTGGCACTAAGCTGGATTACTCCTTTGAAACGGCACAGAAAACCTTTTCAACCGGATCTGACGGAACAGCGCCCGGGCAAACCGTTTTCCATATGCAGATCTCCAATGCAACGGAGTTTGGCGAAGTGCAGGTGATATTTAACGATAAATCGCAAAAGATCTTCAACTTTAACCTGCTCGATGTAAAGCAAAAGATCCCCAACATGACTATCTTCTGGCTTTTTGGGATAATACCGCTGCTTATACTCGCCTTTAATATTTATGTTATTGTACAGGTGAAACGCAGCAATATAAAACGCAAATGGCTTAAATACTTCGCCATTATTTTGCTGAATGTGCCAACTATTGGTTACAATGCAGTAGGTGGGATATTCTTTAAGCTGCTGAGTGTTCAGATTTTATTCGGGTTGACTTTTGCCTATACTGGTTACTTAAATTCGGTATGGGCTTTTGGTGTGCCGCTGGGCAGCTTGTTTGTACTGTTTATGCTGAAAATGGGTTACTATAAAACAAAGGATGCAAATTCAATCAAACAGGACTAAAGCATCAGCCCACAATTGACTTAATACTAACATAATTGAGCTTTTTTAGCTGCAGATAATGCTTAACTTTGCTCGCAAATTTACACTACTATGCAATATGATGTTATCGTTATCGGTTCGGGCCCAGGTGGCTATGTAGCCGCTATACGTGCTGCCCAATTGGGTTTAAAAACTGCCTGTATCGAAAAATATTCAACCTTTGGCGGCACCTGCCTTAATGTGGGCTGTATCCCTTCAAAGGCTTTACTTGATTCTTCTGAGCATTATTACAATGCATCACATACCTTCAAAACTCACGGTATCAATCTTGATAATTTATCAGTTGACCTTACCCAGATGATGAAGCGCAAAACAGAGGTTGTTGCTAAAAATACCAGCGGCATTACTTTCCTGTTCAAAAAGAATAAAATTGATTCGTACCAGGGTGTGGGTTCTTTTAAAGACAAAAACACCGTTGTTATAACCAAAGCCGATGGTACTACCCAGGAGATCACCGGCACCAATGTTATTATAGCTACCGGTTCAAAACCATCGAGCCTGCCTTTTATCAAGATCGATAAAAAACGTATTATTACCTCAACCGAGGCTTTAACGCTTACCGAAATACCTAAGCACCTGATATTAATTGGTGGGGGTGTTATTGGGTTGGAGCTAGGCTCAGTTTATGCACGTTTAGGCGCAAAAGTTTCTGTAATTGAGTTTATGGATTCTATTATCCCAACTATGGATAAAAGTCTGGGCAAGGAACTGCAAAAAGTAATGCAGAAACAAGGTGTTGAGTTTTACTTAGGCCATAAAGTTACCGGCGCTACCACAAAAGGTAAAGAAGTAAGCGTAACCTTTGATAGCCCGACCGGCGAAAAGAAAGAATTAAAAGGTGATTACTGTCTTGTTGCTGTAGGCCGTATTGCTTACACCGATGGTTTAGGTTTGGATAAAATAGGCCTTGCCGTTGAAGAACGCGGTAGAAAAGTAGCCGTTAATGATCACCTGGAAACCAGTGTTAAAGGTGTTTATGCCATAGGCGATGTGATCCGCGGCGCTATGCTTGCCCACAAAGCTGAGGACGAAGGTACATTGGTTGCTGAAACCATTGCCGGACAAAAACCACATATTAACTATAACCTGATACCGGGTGTTGTTTATACCTGGCCCGAAGTTGCAGCTGTTGGTCAAACCGAGGAGCAATTAAAGGAGGCAGGCGTTAAATATAAAACAGGCTCATTCCCTTTCAGGGCAAGCGGCAGGGCAGTAGCCAGTGGCGACCTTGACGGTTTTGTAAAGGTTTTGGCAGATGCCGCTACCGACGAGATATTAGGCGTACACATTATCGGTCCGCGTGCTGCGGATATGATTGCTGAAGCCGTTATATCCATGGAGTTCCGCGCATCGGCAGAGGATGTATCACGTGCCAGCCATGCTCACCCAACGTATACCGAAGCATTCCGCGAAGCTTGTTTAGCCGCTACGGATAACAGGCCAATACATATTTAAAAGGCCCCATGTCATTGCGAGCGATAGCGTGGCAATCTCGTCGCATGCAATAACCAAGCGACAGGTTTATCGCCATTAAAATTTAATATTCAGTAACAATAAAAGCAAAAAGCGGTCTACTTAAAAAGTAAGCCGCTTTTTATATTTTAGGGAACCTAATAAAATATAAGGGCAATAAAAATGTTTAAACAACAATCGGTATATTAACTAAATTCGCCCTGATGAAGATTGATAAAAGCCTGTGGACACTGGTATTTATTTGTGTTATAAACTCCCTGGGTTTTGGTATCATAGTTCCGTTAATGTACACCTTTGGTAAAAGGTACGGCATAAACGAACAATCGCTTAGCTGGTTAACGGCTGCATATTCTGTAGCACAATTAATTGCCACGCCAATTTTAGGGTCGCTTTCTGATAAATATGGCCGCAAGCCTTTACTGGCTATTAGTTTGATAGGCACTTGTATCAGCTTTATTATGTTTGCCGAGGCACGGGGCGTGATCCTGTTGTTTGCAGCAAGGATACTGGATGGCCTAACCGGAGGAAATATATCAGTTGCACAAGCGATAGTTTCTGATACTTCAACACCTGCAAACAGGGCCAGGCGGTTTGGTATATTAAGCTCGGCTTTTGCTTTTGGCTTTGTGATCGGTCCGGCAGTAGGTGGTTTATTGAGTAGGTTTGGTTTGCAGGCGCCATTCTTTTTCGCGGCTGGGATCTCGTTCCTTGGTGTGATGGCGACCATCTTTTTCCTGAAGGAGACTAACCCGGTAGGCAATAAAAAGATAGTTGCCACTGAGCCTAAAAAACTTTTCTCCTCATTCTCTACCCTTAAAGTACCCGTTGTGGGCATCGCCATTTTTATAGGCTTTTTACTCACCATGGCGCAATTCACCATGATCATCGGCTTCCAGACCTTTACGGTTGATACCTTGAAGCTATCGCCCAATAACATCGGCTTACTTTATACCGGCTTCGCTGCTATGGGAATCATTATGCAGTTGTGCATACCTTTATTTACAAAAATATTCCACTCACGCACGGTTATTTTACTGTTCTCAACTTTTTTGTGCTTTGCAGCGATGTTTTTTGCAGGCTTTACCGCTACTATACTAACATTTGCGGTTTGCATATGTATTTATGGCTTGTTTAATGGCTTGCGTAACCCTATGCTTAACGCCATTATTGCCGATAATAATACCAATAAAAGTCAGGGGGCGATACTTGGGTTTAACCAGTCATGCGCGTCAATAGGGCAAACGCTGGGGCCAATAGCGGCAGGTTTTATTACCATGATATCCATACATGCCGTGTTCTTCCTGTCGTCCTTTTATATCTTGATCGCTTTTTTGTTCACATTCCGTTTAAAGGATAAAGAGCATAGCGTTGCAACATGCCGAACAACCGCGCAGGTTTGATGTTAATGGAGAATGAAAGCTTTAACAGATACCGGCATTGTATTACTCAGTATAGCCGGTATGGAAGCGTTTTCATGGGCCATCCACAAGTATCTTTTCCATGGGCCTTTGTGGTTCATCCATAAAACACATCACTTGCATAAGCAGGGTTGGTTTGAGTTGAATGATCTTTTCAGTGTCCTGTTTGCATCAATAGCCTTATGGCTGATGTGGCTCGGTCATATCATGCTCGACTATCGTTTTTGGATGGGAACAGGAATCAGCTTGTATGGCATCATCTACTTTATTTTCCACGATTGGTTTATACATAACCGTTTCAAATCTTTTAAAACCAATAACAAATACCTGTTGAAAATCCGCAGGGCGCACAAAATTCACCATAAATCCATGGAGAAACATCCCGCTGAAGAGTTTGGACTATTAGTAATCAGCAGAAAAAAAACAAAATAAAAAGGGATTCTCACATCCTGAAAATCCCTTTAATCTAAATAAAATCCTGGTTCAGACCGCTACCACATGCTTACCCTTTTTATACCCTATAGCGGCAAAATAAAGGATGAACAGATAGATAGGCACTAATATAATATAAGCGGTTTGCGCGGTCATGGCATCAACCAATAAACCATATATCGGCGGGAAAACGGCTGCACCTGCAATACCCATTACCAGTAATGATGAACCTATTTTGGTAAATCTGCCTAAGCCCGATAATGCCAAAGGCCATATAGCAGGCCACATCAGGGAGTTGGCTAAGCCTAAAAGCGCTATACATGATATTGAAACCCACTTAGGGGCAAACAATGCTATAACAGTTAATACAGTACCCAATACAGCCGAATATACCAAAGCCTTTTGCTGCGAAATATACTTAGGTATAAATATGATACCTGCAAAATAACCAACAACCATGCAAATGAGCGTAGCTGATGCCAGGTATCGCGCTTCAGATAATGGGATATGGTGCGATACGCCATAGCCGATGATAGAGTCGCCTGCTATAACCTCGGCACCTACATAAAAGAACAGGGCAATTACACCTATTATTAAGTGCGGAAATTCAAATATGCTTGTTTTACCAGAGTTTGCAGCAGCTACGTTTTCATCTTCGTGATCGGTATCAATTTCGGGCAGGCCCGAGAAGTAGATCAGTACAGCTAATATTACTAATACAATAACAATTAAAACATAAGGCAGGATCACCCGTGATGCCAATTCATTTAGTTCGGTAAGTTTTTCGGCCGGACTAAGTTTGGCAAGGTTGGCGGTGAAGGCATCGATGTTTTTTAAAACTACGGCACCCAGGGCAAGCGGTGCTAGTACACCGGCAAATTTATTGAAGATGCCCATAATGCTGATACGCTTTGCAGCACTTTCGGGCGGGCCGATAATGGTAATATAAGGATTTGATGCCGATTGTAATACCGCCAAACCAGTACCCTGGACAAAAAGGCCCAGTAAAAACACAGCATAGATCCTGGTTAATGCGGCAGGTATAAAAATAAGCGCTCCAATAGCAATAATAGCAAGGCCAATAGCCATCCCGTTTTTAAAGCCATATTTTTTGAGCACCCAGGCCGACGGTTTGGCCATGAGTAGGTAGGCAATATAAAATGCGCTTGCAACTAAAAAGGATTCAAAATTATTCAGCTCGCAGGCTATCCTTAAATAAGGTATTAAAACTGAATTCATCCAGGTTACAAACCCGAATATGAAAAACAATGCACCGATAATTATTACCGGGTTTATTGCTGACTTTTTAGCTGGTGCTGTCATTTTTACTTCTTTAAATATTTTAATAAGTGAATTGAAGTTTCTAAAATAATTAAAAAAGATTAAAGTTTATGCAGGGTTGTTATAAATTTAATAAGAATGGTTGATTTTTATTGCGATGCTTAAATATGCTTATCAAGATTTAAGTTTTAGTAGACTTAATTTTTTAAGTAGGTATTTGCCGAAGCACTTATTTTTTTCCATGCTTCTGCCGTTAGTATCAGCAAATGGTTTTTCTTGCAATCCCATACAGATACATAATTTTTTGATACTACGATATGCTGATCCCACGTAGTGAAATTTTCATAAAGCATCAGTGTACATACATCTGTTGCGGTAATAAAATCTCCTGTTTCGGGTGAGTGGGTATGAATACTTGCTACATCGGTTTTAGTGCTGTCAACTCCCCGTTTATTGGCTTTTATGGGTATAAAACTTTTATGGATCTTCTTTTCGCTGATGAGATGATCATCCGCATCAAACTCAAATAGATAATCATTCCCAAAAACCACCAGTCCGTTTATTTTTGATCCTGAAAGCACATAAACACGCCTTGTATTATTAATAATTATTGGAACCAGGTTTAAGCTGGTGTTCTTGTAAATTCTAAACGAAGTATCGGAATATATTTTAGCAAGCGCCGCCTGCCTGATGGTGTATAACTGCTCTTCAAGCGGCGTAAGTTTTCGGCTGGTGGTATCCAATGTATAATTACTTGATTTAAGATCATATCCAAATGAAGTAGTGGCTAACACTACAGGCGAACTTCCCTTCGAGAAAAAAATATTAGTTAGTCCCGTGCCTGAATTATAAGAAAGATAACCACCAGTCAATTCTTTTTTAGCAGCGCATTTTGCAACAAAAATATCGGTGCCATACCATGATGCCCATTCTGATCTGTATAAGATCCTGCCTTCCCTTGTGATACTATCGGCAATCCGCACCAGATCTTTTTTCTGGGCGAATGATCTGGTGAAAAAGCATGAAACGAAGGTCATCGTAAAAACGATGGGGATAAATTTAGTTTTCATTATACTGGTAGTTGGATACCAATATAATGAAAACTTATCCGTTTGTTAATTCAACTCCAATTTTAAGCCCGCTTTATTCTGCCTTAATACTATTCACCGGCTTGGCAATTGCGGCTTTTCCAGCCTGGAAACTCACCGTTAAAATGGCAATTACTATAGCCAGCAGGCCCGAACACGCAAACACTGTCCAACTGATATGGATGCGGTAATCATAATTCAACAGCCACTTATTCATGGCATACCAGCCGATAGGCACAGCTATAATAATAGCTATAACCACCAAGGCTACAAACTCTTTGGTAAGCAGTTGTATAATGCTGCTTACACTTGCACCCAAAACTTTGCGTATGCCAATTTCCTTTGAGCGGCTTTCGGCCATATAAGTAGCCAGGCCGAATAAACCTAAGCAGGAAATAATAATAGTAAGACTTGCAAAAACTGCCGCAAGGGTGCCAGTACGTACTTCATCATGGAATTTTTCATTATATATTTCATCAACAAATTTGTATTGAAAAGGGTATGCAGGGTTATATTTCTTAAAGATGGTTTCTGCCAGTTTCAAATCTGCAGACACAGGCTTGTTTGGGTTAAGCCTGAAATTTATGGCACTGTACCACCATGTTCTTGAGCCATAAACCAGCATAGGGCCTACGGGCTGATAAGGCGAGCCGATGATAAAATCCTTGAATACGCCAACAATCATAATAGGTTTTCCGCCGGCGCGTATACTTTGCCCAATGGGATTTTTGAAACCTATTGTCTTTGCCGTCGACTCATTTATTACAACCGACATGGTATCAGCAGGATATTCAACCAGGTTAATATCGCGCCCTTCAACCATTTTCAAACCTATAGTTTTAACAAAGTCGCCTGTGGTAGCAAACTGGCTAAATACAACTTGCTTGTGTGAGGGATCCATGTCACCCCATTCCAATCCGCTGGTAGTACTACCGTCCATTGTAACCGATGTACTGGTTTTACATACTGCTGTAACCGCGCCACTACTGATCAGCTCATTTTTAAGCGCTTCATAATTTTTGCTGATGTCGCCATTAACGGGGTGCTCTACCAGGTCACTGCGGCTATAACCATTATCACGATCCTGTACATATTTAATTTGTTTATAAATGATAAGGGTAGCTATTATTAAAACAATAGCCACTGTAAACTGGATAACCACCAACAATTTGCGGGGCGAAAAAAACGAAACAGCTGATTTAAATGTACCGCTAAGCACCTTTATAGGGTTAAAACCCGATAAAAAGAAAGCCGGGTAACTGCCTGCTAATAACCCGGTGATAAGTATAAAGCCAACGATACAGCTCCATAAAACGGGGCTTGAGTAATCAATAAAAAGCTGCTTATCGGTAAGCTGGTTAAATGCAGGAAGGCATGATTGCACAATTATGAGCGCGAATACCCCGGCAATGGCAGCAATTAATATGGATTCTGTTAAGAACTGCTTTACAAGCGCGAGCCTGTTGGCCCCGATCACCTTGCGTACACCAACTTCCTTAGCGCGTTTTACACTACGGGCAGTGCTCATATTCATAAAATTGATACAGGCTATTAATAGAATAAGGCAGGCAATAACAAACATTAAGCGAACGGTTTCAATTTTGCCGCCGGAGATCTTTCCATTCTCGAAATCTGAGTATAGCCGCCATTTACTGATGGGGTGCAGAAATACCTGTTCAGCTATTGAGGTGTCATGCTTAAGTATGATGTTCTCGATTTTTTTATCGAATTGTTCAACATTAGTTCCTGGTTGTAACTGTACATAGGTATTGTAGCTGTTTGAGTTCCATTGTTTTTCATCATTCTTTAGCAATGGGTTGCCGGCAAGTGATACCAGGTACTCAAAATCAAACTGGGTATTGTTGGGCAGGTCCTTCATTACCCCGCTCACTTTGTAGGTGTCCTTATCGTTTATCCTAACCAGCTTATCCATGGGGTCGGCATTGCCAAAGATCTTCTTCGCCAGCTGTTGTGTTAGTACTATATTTTTAATATCATCCAAAGCATGATTGGAGTTGCCTTCCAGCAACGGAAAACTGAACATGGTTAAAAAAGGCTTTTCAACATCAAGTCCGTTTGCGGTAATGGCTTTATCACCATAATTAAACAGGCGTTCGGTAGACCAGAACACGCGTGCAACGGCCTTTACTTCGGGAAATTGCTGCAAAGCCGGGGTAACTGCTGCAGTTGTTACATCCCAGCATCCGATAGGATTATTCCCATTTTTTACTGACTTATTCCATAGTTTATACAAGTCGGCCTTATTGGCGTGGAACTGATCATAACTGATCTCATTTTGTATCCATGCGAATATCAATATAGCACCGGCCATACCGATGGTGAGCCCTGCAATGTTAAGCGATGAGAACGCCTTGTTTTTCCATAAGCTGCGCCAGGCAATTTTAAAGTAGTTTTTGATCATGGTACAATTGGATTTAGATCAATCTGTCTAAAATTTATGCCACTTGTTTAAAGTATTGATAATGAGGCTGTTTGTTGGTTTTCTATGGTTGGGAACGTACGGAAACGAACAGTGGGCGTTCGGTGGTATTACAGGATTTGTCATATACGGTTCAAAAGTAAACTTACGAAGTCTTAAAGACTTCGTAAGTTTTATTCTGCAAGTTTCAAATCCAATTTAAATTCCGAAATTCGCCCCTTTACATCCGGAACTAAAATGCTGCAAATACAGGAAAACATCTCTCTCGAAAATTTTAACACCTTCGGTATCGAAGTTTTTGCCAAATATTTTATTGAGATAAACCACCCGAACGAACTGATTGAGCTTTTTATGGACCCGCAATGGTTCAATATGGAGCGGCTGGTTTTAGGCGGGGGCAGTAATATGTTGTTTCGTAAGGATTTTGATGGACTGGTTATCCGCATGAATATCCGTGGGATAGATCACCGAATTAGTGGTGACGAGGTGTTTGTAGCAGCCGGTGCCGGTGAGGTATGGAACGACCTGGTAAACTATTGCGTAAAGCACGAATATGCCGGATTGGAGAACCTGAGCCTGATCCCTGGCTCGGTAGGCGCATCGCCCATACAAAACATAGGCGCTTATGGCGTAGAGTTGAAGGATGTGTTCTTTAGCTGCAATGCTTTTGAAATTGCCTCGGGCAAATTCAAAACCTTTATGAAAGAGGATTGCAACTTTGATTACCGCGACAGTGTTTTTAAAAATGATATGAAAGGCCAGTACATTATTGTATCAGTAAAATTTCGCCTGGCATTAGTACCCGACCTTAAACTGCATTACGGCGCTATAAGGGAAGAGCTGGAAAAAAGACATATCACCGAACCTACTATTAAGGATGTATCAGAAGTAGTATCACACATACGGGTATCCAAACTGCCTGATCCATCAACCATAGGTAACGCAGGCAGCTTTTTCAAAAATCCTGTAATTGATAAGGATGAATTTCAGGCTATTCAATCTTTTTTTCCTGAGGTGGTACATTATCCGGCAGGTGACGGCCAGGTTAAACTGGCGGCTGGTTGGCTGATTGAACAGTGTGGATGGAAGGGAATTGTAGTGGGCCGCACAGGTACATGGAAGAATCAGGCGCTGGTTTTAGTGAACCATGGAGACGCATCGGGCGAAGAAGTGTACACTCTTTCGTCGCAAATCATAGACAGTGTGTACACTAAATTTGGCGTTAAGCTGGAACGTGAAGTAAACATTATCGGCTAAATAAATTTAGTTGAAATAAATTTATCAGGTCACTGTTTTTATTGATTTATCGTACCTAATAAGCGTGAAACTTAAATTTTATCGCTATATAAAGGTTTGTTTTCCAATAGATTAATTGTTTTTCTTATTTATCCACTCGTTTACTGATTGCCTGCTTATCAATAGCACTAAATACGTGCTATTGTCCTTGTTTGCAGTTTAATGTTTTGGCATAGTGGTATCATGTTTGACTTGATATCCATACAAAACATTAAACAGAATGACAAAGATTGAGTTTAACACCCTAGTATTACGTCAGGCCAGTTCATTAAGGTCATATGCTTTACATTTCACGCATGACGCAGACGATGCTAACGACCTTGTCCAGGATACAATGTTGAAAGCCATAACTTATTACAATAAGTTTAAAGAAGGCACAAATTTAAAAGGATGGTTGTATACCATCATGAAAAATACCTTCATCAACAATTATCGCCGTTTTGTTAAAATGAGCACATTTGTTACCAAGTCTGATGAGATTTCATCACCAAACCTGGTATTCAGTTCAACAAAAAATCAAGGTGAATCAAAATTTGTGATGGATGATATTAAACGCGCCCTTGATCGCCTGCCTGAAGATTATTATATACCGTTCACCATGTATTTTGAAGGACATAAATACCATGAAATTGCCGATCATTTAATTATTCCTATCGGAACCGTTAAAACCCGCATACACGTTGCCCGCAAATTATTGAAGAAAAGTTTAAAGGCTTATGATAACGGCGTTAAAAAACCAGTATACGCCGAAGAATTTTAACACAATTAAACTCAACATATATTATCAGAAGAACCCATTTTATACAAAGTGGGTTCTTCCTTTTTTAAAGCCTATGCAGTAAAAAATATTGTATGTATTATTGATAAATTGAATAAAGCTGCCCAACTATGATAAAAAAAATAGCCTTATCCATTTGTATTGTATTGTTTTTAGCGCATGTAAATGCGCAGACTACGGCTGATAGTACTATCAAAAATCTGCCGGATAACACAACAAAACATTCGCTCGACACCCCCATCCGGCACAAAACTGATACAACGGCAAAGCCGATTGCAACTATTCACTCTCCCGATAGCATATCAAAAGCAATCGCGGTTATTCATCCGGCCGATAGCGCACAACACTCGCCGCTTAAAACACTTACTTATGAGCAATACAGCGCCCTATTAAAAGGAGACGACCTGTATAATATGAACCTGGTGGCCGTATTAAACCATTTTCCGATGCCTGATGAGGTGGTAAAGTATAAAAAAAGGATTGATCTTAGTCCGATACAGATCAATAAAATAACTGCTATTGCTACCGAGCTACACCGCAAAAGGTTGGAGATGGGCGGTATCATCATTAAAAATGAGCAAACGCTTGATGATTTGTTCAAAGGAGGAAAATTAGATGAAGGCAGTGTTATTTTTTATGCAAATCGTTACGGATTATACCAGGGCGAACTCAGAACGGCCATTTTAGTAGCCTGTTATAATACTGAACGGTTGCTTAGTCCGGCTCAGATCAAACATCTTGAGTCATTGGAAAATCATAAATAATCAATATTCCGTTTCATTTAGTTAAATTAGCGGCCTCAATACAAAGTATGAAGATTACGTTTGATTTTGAAAAGCCTTTAGCTGACCTGCAAGTGCAGATTGAGAAAGTGAAGCAGCTTGAAGATAAAAATAAACTGGACATGTCCGCTTCGGTTGCAGAACTTGAAGAAAAGCTGGAAACCGCGAAGCGCGAAATATATGCCAACCTCACCGGCTGGCAAAAGGTACAGATATCCCGCCACCCCGAAAGGCCATATACTTTACAGTATATTGAGCTGATGTGTGACGACTTTATTGAGCTGCATGGCGATAGGACAGTGGGCGATGATAAAGCTATAATAGGTGGGTTTGGCTCTATAAACGGGCAAACAGCTATGTTTATTGGCCAGCAAAAAGGCCGTAATACCAAGGAGCGCCAGTACCGAAACTTCGGTATGGCTAACCCCGAGGGTTACCGCAAGGCATTAAGGCTGATGAAGCTTGCCGAAAAATTCAACAAACCGGTTATTACTTTAATAGATACCCCCGGAGCATTCCCCGGCCTTGAGGCTGAAGAACGCGGACAAGGCGAGGCTATTGCACGTAACCTGATGGAAATGTCGGTGCTAAAAGTGCCTATTATTTGCATAATTATTGGTGAAGGTGCGTCGGGCGGCGCGTTGGGCATTGGTATTGGCGATAGGGTGCTGATGCTGGAAAACTCATGGTATTCGGTTATCTCTCCTGAAAACTGCTCAACCATCCTTTGGAAAACATGGGAGAATAAGGAAAGAGCGGCAGAGGTTTTAAAACTTACCTCAAGCGAAATGCTGAAGAACAAGTTGATTGATGGCATTATAAAAGAACCACTTGGCGGCGCTCACCAGGATCCGGTTGCTATGGCATCAACCCTGAAAAAACAGCTTTTAAAAGATCTTAAAGTATTAAAAGAAAAAAATATTGATGATGTAGTTACTGAGCGGATCGATAAATTCTGCTCAATGGGCGTGGTGATAGAAGAATAAGCAACGCTTTATTTTACTTCTTTAACCATTCTGCATCTTTCCCGCCACTATTATAGGTAATTAGCTTATAATAGTGGTTGGTTGAATCCTTTATAAACTGAAACTTTAAATTGGCCTCAGTTATATACAACATATCACCATCTCCGTAGTGTAATTGTACTTTAGGCAATTTATCCTGTGGATTAGTGTCCTCAACAAATAACGTATTGTTTTCAAGGGTAATGATCAATTTATGCTGATCGTTATAAACATATGTGCCTGTATAGGCTTGTAAAGTATTTTTATCAGTTGCCACCTCTTTGTTAGCAGTATAATTTAGATAGGGCTTGTTAAACATAATAGCAGATAACCCCATATTTACGGATAGCAGGCTTTGCCCAAAGTTGCCAAAATTATTCAGCAAAATAATGGTGATGTCCTTATCAGGATAATAAACAAAATTTGCCATAAAACCAGGCATGCCGCCACTGTGCGTAACGTATTTGTTGCCGTAGAGCGTATCAATCCACCAGCCATCACCATAATTACCGAGATTGGGGGTAAACGCCTGTTTCCACGAAGCCGCAGATAAGATTTCGCCTTTTGCGATGGCTTTGCTCCATTTATACAGATCTCCGGCGGTGCTATAAATAGATCCGGCAGAGTAAGTAACCGTGGAATCCCATTTTACAGCAATGCTATGCCGGGTGCTATCAAAAACATCGTACCCTGTTGCTTTTGCAGCGTCCTTTAAATTAATATAGTCGAACCCGGTATGGTGCATTTCGAGAGGGGTGAAGATAAACTGCCTTAGCACTTGCTGATACGGCTTGCCTGTTATTTTCTCTATGATCATTCCCAATAGAAAATATCCGGAATTGCTATAACTGAATTTTGTTCCCGGTTTAAATAGCAGGTCCTTATTAATAAATACATCCAATGCTAATTGCCTATCTATGGGGTGGCTAACTATAGCCGAATCTTCGGGCCCGATATCGTCAGTATAATTATAAATGCCCGAAGTATGGTCCAGTAAATTTTGGATAGTGATTTGATCAGCGCCCTTTTGGTCAGGGAAATATTTACTTAAAAGGTCATTTACAGATAATTTGCCCTCTTCCTGTAGCTTTAATATAATAATTGCCGTGAAGGGTTTGGTTAAAGAACCTATCTGATAAAGGGTATTATTATCGTTGAGCGTATGTGCTGAAAAATTCTTCCAGCCGTAACCTTTTTGCAGGATGATCTTTCCTTTTTCTGCAACTAATGCGGTGCCATTAAACTGCCCGGCTTGCACAGCTGAGGTCAAATAGTCATCCAATTTGGCGGTTAATGAATCATTACTGCTCTTTTGTTGTGCCGATAAACGGGAAGAAAAAAATATAAACAGCAGAATAAAAGCCGTTAGTTGTGATGTTTTCATAGTGTAATTATGGTTGAGGAATATGTTATCAAGCTGAATATCAAATAATTTAGTAGTTATGTAGTGTTTATATCGACAGGCAGCTTATAGCAGATCAAATTAGTCATTTTAAAAATAATGAAGATATTTCATACTTTTTGAAAAATTGCTTTTGATAACAAAAAAATCGCCTTATATTTGCATTCCTTTTTGGGATGGATAACAAACCATAGGAGATTGCCTGATAGTATAATGGTAGTACGACGGTTTTTGGTACCGTTTGTCTAGGTTCGAATCCTGGTCGGGCAACAAAATTTGATTTCGGATTTCGGGTTTTTGATTTCGGATTTTTTCCGGTTTAAAAAATCGAAATCCGAATTGTTTTATAGTAGCTTTGGCAACAGGATATTCAAGCTGATTAAATATTCTAAATCATTATAAATCAAATCCGAAATCGAAAATTCGATATTCGAAATAATATAGAAGATGCCTTTACAGTTTAACCCCATTAAGTTATTTGCAGGTTCAGGTACTCAAGTATTGGCACAAAATATTGCTGATGCTTACGGGCGCGAATTAGGTGAGGTGACCCTTTCAGTATTTAGTGATGGCGAATTTCAGCCGCATTTTAATGAATCAGTACGTGGTTGCGATGTGTTTTTAATACAATCAACCAACCCGCCAACTGATAACTTAATTGAATTACTAATGCTGATTGACGCTGCACGCAGGGCATCAGCACATTATGTAACGGCAGTTATCCCTTACTTTGGGCTGGCACGCCAGGATAGAAAAGACAAACCACGTGTGGCAATCGGCTCAAAGCTGGTAGCTAATTTATTGGTTGCAGCGGGTATTAACCGTATTATGACCATGGATCTGCACGCGGCTCAGATACAAGGATTTTTTGACATCCCGGTTGATCACCTGGATGCTTCGATCATTTTTGTACCTTATATAAAAAGCCTGGGCTTAGGTAATTTAACGATTGCCTCGCCGGATATGGGCGGTTCATACAGGGCACGCAGCTTCGCCAAGTTTTTTAATGCCGAGGTTGTTATTTGCGATAAACGCCGCAAACGTGCAAATGAAATTGAATCAATGACACTGATAGGTGATGTAACCGATCAGGACATTGTACTGATAGATGATATTTGCGATACCGCAGGTACGCTGGCTAAAGCAGCAGCATTAATTATGGAGCGTGGCGCACGTACCGTAAGAGCGGTTTGTACGCACCCGGTATTATCAGGAAAAGCATATGAAACTATCGAGAATTCGGTATTAACTGAGCTGATAGTTACGGATACTATACCACTGAAATATCAAAGCGAGAAGATAAGAGTATTAACAACCGCTAAACTGTTTGCAAGTGCTATTGAAAATGTAAACGAACATGGCTCAATAAGCCAGTTGTTTAAGGTGGATTGAGAAAGTTCATGGCTGATGGTTCATAGTTCATAGTTTTTGAACAACAGATCATCATAATAAAAAGAGAATACACAAGGTGGGCATAGTTTACTATGAACCATCAACTATTAACAAGAATAAATAAAAACAAATGAAATCAATTGCTATTAGCGGTTCTTTAAGAGAGAACGTAGGGAAACGAGACGCGAAGGAATTGCGTTACCAGAGCCTGGTACCAGCAGTACTTTACGGTGGGCCAACCCAAACCCACTTTGCAGTGTCCGCAGCTGATTTGAAAGCCGTAGTTTATACACCGGTTGTTCATTTCATCGATTTACAAATTGCTGGTGTAACTTCACAGGCTATCATTAAAGATATCCAGTTTCACCCATTAACTGAGCAGATCATCCACGTAGATTTTCTATTGTTAGATGAGAAAAAACCAGTTACCATTGAAATTCCGATTAAATTAACCGGAAGCTCATCAGGTGTTAAAGCCGGTGGTAAATTAGTTCAGAAACTAAGAAAATTACGTATCAAAGCATTACCTAAAGATCACTTAGATGCGATTGAAGTAAGCATTGAAGGTTTAGAAGTTGGTAAATCAGTAAAAGTTGCTGAAATTAAAGTAGCTAACTTAATCATTACTAACGCTATTGAAGATACCATTGTATCGGTAACTACTTCACGTGCATTACGTCAGGCTGAGCAGGAAGCTGCTTCAGGCAAAAAATAAGCCCCCGCCCCCCTGAAGGGGGAGTTAAGGGTTAACTAATTTGAACAGCGATAAGTTTACTTATCGCTGTTCTTGTATAGAAATAATATCTTCGCATAGCGACAGGTTTGAAATCGGGAGGAATCGAAACGTTATAATCCACCGTCATGCCGAACTTGTTTCGGCATCTCACAGGACAAGCGGCTTGCCTGGTATACACTTTGCAAGTGGGGTGCTGAAATAAATTCAGCATGACATTCAGGATTTTGAACGCTCATGGTTTCAAACCCATCGCTATTTATTAAATAACAAAGCGATTCAATCGTGCAAATCAAAAAGTTCCCCTTTAGGGGTTAGGGGCTTATGAAATATCTTATAGTTGGTTTAGGTAACATTGGTCCTGAATATGCTGATACCCGGCATAACATCGGGTTTATGGTATTGGATGAAATGGCCAAGCAGGAAAATGTTAAGTTTTATAACATGCGCCTGGCTTATTATACCGAAGTAAACTACAAAAGCCGTACGCTATACCTTATTAAGCCAACCACCTATATGAATTTGAGCGGTAAAGCCCTTAATCATTGGATGAAGGAACTGAAGATCCCCGTTGAAAATGTATTGGTTATTGTGGATGATATTGCATTGCCATTAGGCACGCTACGCCTGAAACCTAAAGGAAGCGCTGCCGGGCATAACGGTTTAAAGCATATCGAGGCTACCCTTGGCAACAATGAATACGCGCGCCTGCGTTTTGGCGTGAGTGATAACTACCCTAAAGGCCGCCAGGTTGATTATGTACTGAGCGGCTTTGATGATGATGAAAAACCTGAACTCCCTGCATTGATTGACCGCTCTATTGAAATTATAAAAAGTTTCGCCACAATTGGTACGGAACTTACTATGACTAAGTACAATAGGTTGTAGTGTTAATTTAAACTAATCTTTTAGTTAAAGTTTGTTAAATGCTTTTTTGTCTGTAAAAAGTAAAATACCTTTACCTGCATAAAAATACCTTTACCTGTTTGTAACGAACAGATAATTTCTACGTCTACCTAAGCAACTATTAACGTCATATGAGAAAAATTCTACTAACAGCGCTGTGCTGTTATTTTTATGCCATGGCATTGGCTCAAAATGCTGTTCCAATCGTAACTGTTAAAGGTATCGTGATCGATTCGGTGACCAACCAGCCACAGGGCTATGTTACCGTAGCTTTACAGGATGCCCAAACTAAAGTACCCGTAAAAAGTAATTTAACAAAAGATGACGGTAGTTTCGAACTGAAGGCTCCGGCAGGCAAAAAATATCAGCTTGTATTGGCTTTTATAGGATATAGCACTAAGGTTATTAATATATCATCTGCCGCAGGCGTTACTAATGCAGGTAAAATAAAACTGAAACCGGCAACCAATCAATTAAAGGAAGTTTCGGTAACAGCTGTAAAACCCCTGATGCAACAGGAAGTTGACCGTATTAGCTATAACGTATCTTCCGACCCGGAAAGTAAATCGATAACTGCGCTGGATATGATGCGAAAGGTGCCCTTATTAACGGTTGATGCGAACGATAATATCCAGCTGAAAGGCAGCGGCAACTATAAAATATTGGTAAATGGTAAAGAATCAGCTTTGCTAGCTAAAAATCCGTCGGATGTATTACGGTCTATGCCGGCTACCAACATTGTAAAAATTGAGGTGATCACTACACCTCCGGCAAAATATGATGCGGAAGGCTTAGCTGGTATCATTAATATCATCACCACAAAAAATGCCGACCAGGGTTATAACATTGGCGTTAATGCGCGCTATAATACAATTTGGGGCCCCGGCGTTAATTTAAATGGCACGGTAAAGGAAGGTAAGTTCGGTTTTTCTGGCTACGCAGGCTTGGGCCGACAAAACAAATCCACAAATCCCTTTGATAATACACAAACCTTTTTTAACCCGGCATCTGTTTTAACACAATCTGGCAGTGCCGATTATACCGGCAACTACAAGTATTTTGATGGTGAATTTAGCTATGAGATTGATTCGCTTAACCTGGTTACCGCGTCAATTGATTTCAATAATGGTATAAATAACAATGGCGAAGGCAGTTTTACACAAACTGTGATGAATAATATTATCTCGCAGCAATATGCTACAAACAATGGCAGTACTTCAAAGTATACTGGTGTTGATGCAAGCATTAATTATCAGCTAGGGTTTAAAAAGAGTAAGGATCAGTTATTGACCTTGTCATACAGGTATAGTTATTCTCCTGATAATGAATACAATCAGAACTTATTTACTGATACGATCAATTATCGCCAGCCAAATTTCCGTCAATACAATAATTCCGGTGAAAGAGATCAAACAGTACAGATTGATTATGCGCAGCCTTTTAAAAAGTTTAGTCTTGAAGTAGGCGGTAAAGCCATCTTCAGAAATAATTTCAGTGATTTTCACCAGGATACATTGGCTAACACGCAAAGTAATGAATACCTGCAAAATGACGAGCAAACCAACAACTTTAATTATCACCAGGATGTATACAGTTTATACAACTCATACCAGGTAAAATTAAAGGACTGGACAGGAAAGGCCGGGTTACGATTAGAGGAAACTACCGTTAATGCTGATTTTAGTTCGGTGGGTTCTACCTTAAACACAAATTATACCAATCTTATTCCATCTGTTTCTATACAGCGCCAGTTTAAAAATAACAGTATCAATTTTGGGTTTACAGAGCGTATACAACGCCCTTCTATAAGTGAGTTAAATCCTTTTGTTGACAGGTCCGATCCGCAGTTCATCAGCTCAGGTAATCCCAATCTGAAACCCGAATTAAACCATGTATTTGAGTTAAATTACAGTCATTTTTCAAAAGCATCAATAAATACAGGGTTCAGTTATTCGTTTTCCAACAATTCTATCCAAAACGTGACCAGCCTTAAAACGGAGACAATAGGTAATCAACTGGATACAGTTACTTACTCAACTTATCAAAATTTAGGCAGCAACAGAACTTTGGGCTATAACATTAATGCTAATATTCCTATAACATCAAAACTATCAGTAAACATTAATGGTTTATTAAATCGCTTATGGTTGCAGGGTTTTTATAATGGAACGTCGTACAAAAATAGCGGTTACATGGGCAATATGTTTACCAGTATCAGTTACAAATTTGCAAGCGGCTACCGCATAGGAATGAACACCGGTTACTTTAGCGGCAATGTTACTTTACAGGGGAAATCAAGTTATTTTATATTTAATTCCTATGTATTCAGTAAAGATTTCCTGAAAAAAACCGCCAGCATATCCTTAGTAGCTAATAACCCATGGAGCAAATATTGGCATGGAAGCTCAACAACCAATACCCCAGATTTTTCGCAGGTGGATAATCATGAGCAAACATACCGTACATTTGCCCTAAGGGTGAGCTACAAGTTTGGCAGACTGAACAGCGACATCAAGAAAAATCAACACGGGATAGATAACGACGATACGAAAAACAGCAACAAAGGCACAGGTAATCAATAATAACAAATGAAAGTATACGGCATTAAAAATTGTAATACAGTACAAAAAGCGCTCGACTGGTTTAAAAATAATGGGGTTGATTATGAATTCCACGACTTTAAAAAGTTAGGCATCAGCGAAGAAAAGTTACAGGAGTGGGACAGCAAGGCGGGCTACACTCATTTTATGAATAAGCAGGGCCTTACCTGGAAACAGCTCGATCCATCGGTAAAAGAAAGCGTGAAAGGCGTTGCTGAAGCATTGCCTTTGTTGAAAGAGAAAACAAGTATGATAAAACGCCCGGTTATTGAAGACGGCGGTTTTTTATTCTTTGGTTTTGATGAGCAGGCTTATAAACAGCATTTCAATAAATAAGAGTTTTAAACGTTCATAAAATAACAGCCCCGATTGGTAAAATAATGCCTGATAATTAACTTGCAGGTAACAATTATTTTACCAATCGGGGCTTTTCCGTATTTTATATTATCTTTCGGTCGATTTTTAACTGATCTAAAAGAACTAAATGAAATTTAAACTGCTTGCCGGTGTACTGCCGGCTTTTGTTGCCGTTATTAATGTGAGCCAGGCACAGCAACAAACCCCACAGCCTGCAGCCGCAACAGACACTTCTAAACCTGTTAGCAAATACAATTACCGCGATGCTTTTGGGCCGTACTTTTATACAAAGAATGGAAACGAAAACCGTGCTGCGGATGGGCAACCCGGGCCAAAATACTGGCAAAACCGTGCTGACTACCAGTTAGCAGCTACGCTAAACGATCAAACCAACGAAATTTCCGGATCTGAAACACTTACCTATACCAATAACAGCCCGCAAAAATTAGGCTTTTTATGGATGCAGGTTGAACAGAACCTTTTTAAACAAGATTCAAGGGGTACAGCTATTGTGCCATTATCCGGCAGCCGTAACTGGGGCCGCGGACAAATATTTGACGCCGGTGATAAAATTAAATCAATTAAGGTTGATGGCGTTGATGTAAAATATCTGATAACCGATACCCGTATGCAGGTGTTTTTACCTAAAGAGCTAGCAGCTGACGGGGGCAAGGTAAAAGTGAAGATAGAATGGTCATTTACACCGCCAAATTACGGATCGGACCGTATGGGTGTGCTGGATACCAAGAACGGTAAGATATACCAGGTAGCACAATGGTACCCGCGTATGTGTGTGTATGATGATGTGATGGGATGGAATACGCTGCCTTATACTGGTCCGGGTGAGTTTTACCTGGAGTACGGCGACTTCGACCTGAGTATTACAGTACCTGCTAACCACATTGTATTAGCATCAGGCGAGTTACAAAACCCTGGCGATGTTTATACATCTGAACAACAGAAACGCTGGGCACAAGCTGCCGAAAGCGAAAAAACAGTGCTTATCCGCAGCGCGGCCGAAGTTACCGACCCGGCATCGCGCCCGGCTGGTAAATCAACCTTAACCTGGCATTTTAAGATAAAAAACGCGCGTGATGCTTCATGGGCGTCTTCAGCAGCGTTTATTGTTGATGCAGCCAAGATGGATTTGCCAAGCGGTAAAAAATCAATAGCGATATCGGCCTACCCGGTTGAGAGCGATGGTAATGATGCATGGGGAAGATCAACTGAATACGTAAAAAAATCTATCGAATACAACTCTGCCAAATGGTTTGAATACCCTTACCCAGCTGCTACTGCGGTTGCAGGTATTGTAGGCGGTATGGAGTATCCGGGTATTGTTTTCTGCGGATCAAAAGCCAAAGGAAAAGAATTATGGGGTGTAAACGACCACGAGTTTGGCCATACCTGGTTCCCGATGATAGTAGGCTCGAACGAACGTTTATACGGCTGGATGGATGAAGGCTTTAACACTTTTATCAACGGCTTATCAACTGCTGATTTTAATAATGGTGAGTATAAGCCAACCAAGCCAATGGATATGCATATGATAGGCGCCAGGTTTACCAACCCAACTTTAGAGCCGGTATTAACAGCACCAGCTGATCTTAAAGAAGCAAATACAGGTACATTATTATACAGAAAACCAAGCGCGGGTTTGGTGTTATTGCGCGAGCAAATCCTGGGTCCAGAGCGTTTTGACCTTGCGTTCAGAACTTATATTGAAAGATGGGCTTACAAACACCCAACACCTGATGACTTTTTCCGCACGATAGAAAATGTATCGGGCGAGAGCCTGCAATGGTTCTGGAGAGGCTGGTTCATTAACAACTGGAGGCTTGATGTAGCTGTTAGCGATGTTAAATATGTAGACGGCGACCCAACAAAAGGTGCGTTGATCACTATTGATAATCTTGACAAAATGGCTATGCCGGTGATATTGGAGATAAAAACCAAGAGCGGTAAAACCGAGCGTATAAAATATCCGGTTGAGATATGGGAACGCTTTGCAACCCGCACCTTTAAATATCCGTCGACCGAACCTATTGAGTCGGTTACTTATGATCCGGATAATGTGCTGCCCGATTATAACCCGGCAAACAATGTCTGGAAAAGTAAAGAATAAAAAACAAAAACCCGGTTATGCCGGGTTTTTTGTTTTAAAACATATATTTTTAATCCGATATGAATGAAATCAGCATTGAACAGATCCGCCCTGAATTAACCTGGAAATTACGTAGGGATATTTTGTACCCGCAGCAAAAAATGTTTGAGATGGAGATCGACGAGGATAACGATGGATATCATTTCGGCGCGTTCCATGATAATAATTTGGTGGCGGTGGTGTCCCTGTTTAAGCGGGACGATAGCTGGCAGTTCAGGAAATTTGCTGTTGAAGCATCGGTACAAAGTAAGGGTATCGGAAGCAGGCTATTGCAATATATTGCCAATTTTGCTATCAGTGAGGGAGGTACAAGGCTTTGGTGCAATGCCCGGCTTACGGCCATCCCATTCTACTTAAAGCACGGTTTTGTGCAAAAAGGCGAGCATTTCTCAAAGAATGGGTTTGATTACGAGATTATGGAAAAGGATCTGTCGGCATAAAAAAAGCCGGCTTATAAAATAAACCGGCTTTCAACCAAACTAATTATATATTGAAAAATTTACTCACCACAAAGATGCAGTATCAGCATAAAGTCAATGTTAAACTATTGATAAACTATACTCCTAAGGTTATTAGTTAACTTGGCATTATCGGTAGCTTTATTATATTTGCTTGTGGCTAAACACAGGCCACCTTATGAAACATGGCTAAGAAAAATACTGATGCTCCAAAGCATACTCCCGTTGTAAATGAAACTTCGCTTTCTTTTTTCGAAAAATATATAAATAATCCGTCGCCTACCGGTTTTGAGTGGAAGGGCCAGGAAATGTGGCTCGAATATTTAAAACCTTATATTGATGAGCATTATGTAGATAATTATGGCACTGCCGTTGGTATCATCAATAAAAATGCTGCCTATAAAGTAGTTATCGAGGCGCATGCCGATGAAATTTCATGGTTTGTAAACTATATCACCAGCGATGGTTTGATCTATGTTATCCGTAACGGTGGATCTGACCACCAGATAGCGCCATCAAAAAGGGTTGACATTCATACCGATAAAGGCATAGTGAAAGCTGTTTTCGGCTGGCCTGCTATACATACCCGCGGTGCAGGTGATAAAGAGGAAGCACCGACACTTAAAAATATTTTCCTGGATTGCGGCTGTACCTCAAAGGAAGAGGTAGAGAAGCTGGGTATCCATGTAGGTTGTGTAATTACCTATGAGGATGAATTTATGATATTAAACGATCGCTACTATGTTGGTAGAGCACTAGATAATCGTGCCGGTGGTTTTATGATAGCCGAAGTTGCCCGTATGCTTAAAGAGAACAAGGTGAAGCTGCCATTTGGCTTATACATTGTAAACTCGGTGCAGGAGGAGATAGGTTTACGCGGTGCCGAAATGATAGCGCATCATATTAAACCAAATGTTGCTATTGTTACCGATGTTACGCACGACACTCAAACACCAATGATCAACAAAATAACGCAAGGCGACCTGGCTTGCGGTAAGGGACCGGTAATATCATATGCACCGGCAATTCAGAATAATTTAAACAAACTGCTGATCCAATCGGCAGAAAAAGCGGGGATACCGTTTCAGCGCCAGGCATCATCACGGTCTACAGGTACCGATACCGATTCATTTGCTTATTCAAACGGCGGCGTACCTTCGGCATTGATATCATTGCCATTGCGTTATATGCACACTACAGTTGAAATGATACATAAAGAAGACGTGGATAATGTTATCCGCCTTATTTATGAAGCCTTGCTGAACATAAAAGACGGGCAGGATTTTCGCTATATTAAATAATTTCGTTTCAAAACATTTTGGCTAAAAAAATGGTATAAGTGTTAAAAAGCTTATGAAACGATCAAATAAAAATGTCATATTTACAGTTAATAAATCACACCTAAAGAATATATGAAACCTACATTACTGATACTGGCCGCGGGTATGGCCAGCCGCTATGGAAGCATGAAACAAGTTGATGGCTTTGGTCCTAATGGCGAAACAATTATTGATTACTCTATTTATGATGCTATAAAAGCCGGTTTTGGTAAGGTCAGCTTCATTATTCGCGAGGAGTTTGCAGACAATTTTAAGGCTATTTTTGAGCCTAAGCTAAAGGGGCGTATCGAAACAGATTATGTTTATCAAAGTTATGACCTTACCCAATTTGGTATACACAAAACTATTGAGCGTGCAAAACCATGGGGTACTGCACACGCGGTATTAGCTGCCCGTAACCAAATTAATGAGCCATTCTGCGTTATTAATGCTGATGACTTTTATGGTTATGACTCATTTGAAAAAATGGCTAAATTTTTAACTACCGATGTTTCTGATGATACCTACTCGTTAGTTGGCTACCAGATTGATAAAACATTATCTGAATATGGTTCAGTATCCCGCGGTGTTTGTAAGGTTGATGAAAACGGCAACATGATTGAGATCAACGAGCGTACCCAGGTTTATTTTAAAGATGGCGGCGTAGTATATGAAGAGGGGGGTATAGAAACTCCATTGTCACTTGATACCCGTGTATCTATGAACTTCTGGGGCTTTACCCCGGCGGTTTTTAAACAAAGTGAATCTATGTTTATAAAGTTTGTGGAGGCTAATGAGGACAAACCAAAATCAGAGTTCTTTATACCATTGGTAGCTGACGGACTGATAAAAAGCGGTATAGCCTCATTTAAAGTGATCCCAACTGCATCAAAATGGTTTGGTGTTACTTATAAAGAAGATAAGCCTATCGTGCAGAAATGTATCTCTGATTTGGTAAACAGCGGTGTTTATCCGGAGAATCTTTGGGCATAAGGAACAAGGGAACCAGGAAGAATCAGGATTTGGAACCTAGATTTTTAGGATTTATTTGATTTACAGGATAAGTTAATCAGATAGACTAAAATACGGCATAACCCACGCGTCATTGCGAGGAACGAAGCAATCCCCGATTAGCAGGTCAGCCCTGTATAGTTTAGAGATTGCTTCGTTCCTCGCAATGACGCTTTGTTTTTATGGACGGTTTGGATATCTTTAAGCTGTTATTATATTCAACCAGATTCATTTAAATGGACCCTATCACCTTTTCAACAAAGCAAGATTACAAGACATATCTAAGTCTTAGTTTAAAAAAATCGTATCAAAACCGAACCATCTGGATATTTATATTTTTTTTGGGATTTACTACCTATCAAGACTTTAATATCACACATGATATAAGCAATTTGATAGTTTTTTCAGCTTTTGTAATAATATTGATCGCCAATCCTTATATAGCTGCAAGAAACAGATATAAGTCAACTCCCAATGCTGATGAAGAATTGTTTTGGAAGATAGATGATACGGGTATTGAAATAAAAAGTAAATCATCTTTAACATGGACAGGATGGGACAGTATCATTAAGTTTTCTGAGAATAATCAATGTTTTTTTATTTGGTTTAATAGCACGCAAAATACTTATTTCCCTAAAAAAGCTGTATCCGAAAAAGAGCTTTACGAAATAAAAAAATTGATGTTTGTTAATGGGAAAAAAGGGTTGTAGTGCTTCATTTATTCGCTCTTTGTTGGTGTTGTCACCAACAAACCACTATCTTTTATGTTGCTTAAACTTATAAGCTTGTTAGTGACAACACCAACAAGGTGCGGTTTTTGGATCGGGATTGTTATTATGATATTTTTCCATTCTTCCGGAAACGTTCCCGAAGAATTATTACATTTGGTTCTACCAATTCGTAAAAAATGAAACGTTATTGTTATTCGCTCGTTATCCTGTTAGTAATTTATTCATCCAGCCTATTTGCACAACAACATATGCAGACAGAAATATTAGGAAATGCCGAAAGCGTAACACAGCAAAATAACGTCTTGCTCATCAAAACAAAAGAAGCCGAAGCCAGGGTTTGGGTGTATAGCCCTACCATTATAAGGGTAAGTATCAGTAAGGAGCATAGTGCGGATAGTTCATTCGCGGTGGTAAAAGACCCTGAATCTACCTTAAATTATAAGGAAACTGCTACTGATATTACCGTAAGTACATCGGCATTAACGCTACATATCAATAAATCACCGTTGCGTTTTAATTTTTCAACTGCTGATGGTAAAGTGCTGAGTGAGGATGATCCGCGTTTTGGTACCAACTGGCAGGGTACAAGGGTGGTTAATTACCGCAAATTATATAAGGATGAAAGGTTTATCGGTCTGGGTGAAAAGACCGGAAATCTCGACCGCAGGGGGAGCGCTTATGTGAACTGGAATACCGATGCTCCCGATCATGGTCCTAAAACAGATCCTTTATATGAAACTTTCCCATTTTTTGTGGGATTGCACAATGGCCTGAGCTACGGGTTGTTTTTTGATAATACGCATAAAAGTTATTTCGATTTTGGCGCATCAACCGATGAACAAATGAGCTGGTTTGGTGCCGATGGGGGTGATATGAACTATTACTTTTTCGGCGCGCAAAGCGTGGCGCAGATCATTGAGGATTATACCTGGCTAACCGGCAGAATGGAAATGCCGCCGCTTTGGAGCCTCGGCTATCAGCAATGCCGCTGGAGCTATATGAGCGCTGAGGAAGTGCTTGACATCGCCAGTAAATTAAGAGAAGATAAGATCCCTGCCGATGTGGTGTATTGCGATATTGATTACATGGATCACTACAAAATATTTACCTGGAATAAGCAGACTTTTCCTGATCCAAAGGGGATGATCGACAAGCTTAAAGCCATGAATTTTCACCTGGTTACCATTGTGGACCCGGGTATTAAGGTTGAGGACGGCTACAAGCAACATGATGAGGGTGTTGCCAAAGGTTATTTTGCCACCTATCCCGATGGCGAAAAATATATTGGCAGCGTATGGCCTGGCCGCTGTTATTTTCCAAATTTTACTGATAAGGCGGTGCGCGACTGGTGGGGCGCATCATTCACCGCTTTAACAGAGCCGGGTGTTGAGGGTTTCTGGAACGATATGAATGAACCCGCCGTTTGGAACCAAAGCATCCCGTGGATGGTGAAGTTCGGCAAGTATTATATGCCCGAGATACGTAATGTTTATGGTATGCAAATGGCCGAAGCTACTTATTTAGGCACTAAAAAGATATTAGGTAATAAACGCCCATTCGTGCTTACACGCGCGGCATACGCAGGCACGCAGCGCTTCTCTGCCGTGTGGACGGGTGATAACTCTGCTTATGATGCGCATATGCTGCTTGGGCAGCGTTTGGTGAATAGTTTGGGTATAACAGGTATGTCATTGGTTGGAGTGGATATCGGCGGGTTCACAGGCAACCCAACACCTGAACTAATGGTCCGCTGGAACTCATTAGGGGTTTATACGCCAATGTTCCGTAACCACGCCGCGCAAGGTACCAATTACCGTGAGCCATGGCGCTGGGGTAAGGATAATGAGGCTATCATTCGCAAGGATATAGAGCAGCGCTATAAATTGTTGCCTTATATTTATTCCGGTTATTATCAATCGCACCAAACGGGCTTGCCGTTAAGTCGCACACTGGCTATTGATTACACGCAGGAGGACAGTATCTTCTCGGAGCATTTTCAGAATCAGTTTATGTTTGGCGATGCCATTTTGGTTGCCCCTGTTGAAAGCACTAAGTTTAATGAAGATGTCTACCTGCCCAAAGGCGAATGGTACCGCTTGAGTAGCGGAGAGAAATTTGTGGGCGGCCGGATCATTAATGCACCCGCTCCGTTAACTGATCTGCCGGTGTTCATTAAGGGCAGCGCCATTATCCCTATGCAAAACCTGGTACAAAGCACCAGCGAAAAGGGTGATGGTATCCTGAAAATAAATGTTTGGTATGGCTCTACAGCTAACTCATTTGTTTATTATGAGGATGATGGTTCATCTTACGATTATCAAAAAGGTGTTTACTATAAACGCACTATTAGCTTCGATCCTGCAAAAAGTATGATCAGTTTATCGGCTGTTGAAGGTTCATTCGTGTCAAAATATAATAAGATCGAACTGGTATTACATGGTTTTAAAGGCCATTTAAAAACGTTTAAAGTAAACGGGCATGATGTGAAGATATGGCCAAATACTGGTGATGGTACTGATTATAGTATTTTTGTTAATGAGGGGAAAGAAATAAAGATTCAGTATTAGGATCCCTCAATCATCTCCAAGCGTCATTGCGAGGTACGAAGCAATCCCCGACTGTGCAGATCAATTCGCCTATCGTTTACTTATCGCGTGAAGCCGTTCATTGCCACGGAGGCTACTACTTTTGTCTTGATACAAAAGGTAGCAAAAAATCAAGTCGGTAGAAATGCTTCTTTACCGCACAAGGCCTTTGCCCTGCAAACCACGCAAAACCGGGGCTGCTATATTTTTACCCTGCTGTCGCTACGCACCTGGCCTTTACGCTTCTGTAAAAATCTGCTATGCCCTGCCACGCTCGAGGCCACCATTGTTTTGCCTGATTTCATCCGAAGCTGTTCTACTGACGGGGAAAAAGAACTTTACCTCATCCAACTCTCTTCAAAGAAGAGGACTTTAAATGAACCGTAATCAAAAGCGGGGAAAGGCCCGACAAAAAGCGCTGGCCTGGGTGTTTTGCCTGTGGGGGGAAGGATCTTTTTGTCTTGATTTATTCATCTATTATTTGTTCTTCATTGGTATTCATGAGCTCCCTACGGTCGGTTTTTGTTTCTTTTGTATCAAGACAAAAGAAATAGGCCTTAGCGGCTATGAGCGATACCATGCGACTCAATAGACAAAATCGTGATTTGTACAGTCGGGGATTGCTTCGTCGTTCCTCCTCGCAATGACGCGTGGAGATAATTAAACACAAAAAAGCCCGGCTGGAAAACCAGCCGGGCTTGATATATGATCCCTTTCGGGCTATTATTTTACTTCTTCAAAGTCAACATCAGTAACATTATCAGCATTACCTTCAGCGTGAGCTTCTGGTCCTGCTTCACCTGCGCCTGGTTGTTGGCCTGCGTCAGCAGCGGCTTTGTACATATCTTCTGATGCGGCTGTCCATGCAGTGTTTAACTCATTTTGGGCAGTTTCAATAGCAGTAAGATCTTTTGAAGCGTAAGCAGCTTTCAGTTTTGTTAAACCTTCTTCAATCGGTGCTTTTTTGTCAGCAGGGATCTTATCGCCATACTCTTTCAATTGTTTTTCAGTTGAGAAGATCAGGGCATCAGCAGAATTCAGTTTTTCAACTTCTTCTTTTGCCGCTTTGTCAGCATCTGCATTAGCTTCAGCTTCTTCTTTCATCTTCTTGATATCAGCATCTGATAAACCTGAAGACGCTTCGATACGGATCTTTTGCTCTTTACCGGTAGCTTTATCCTTAGCTGCTACGTGTAATATACCGTTAGCATCAATATCAAAAGTTACTTCGATCTGAGGTACGCCACGAGGTGCTGGTGGTATTCCATCTAAGTGGAAACGGCCAATAGTACGGTTGCCTGAAGCAATTGGGCGCTCACCTTGTAATATGTGGATCTCTACTGACGGCTGGCTATCAGACGCAGTTGAGAAAGTTTCAGATTTTTTAGTTGGGATAGTAGTGTTAGCTTCTATCAGTTTGGTCATTACACCACCCATAGTTTCAATACCTAATGAAAGCGGGGTAACGTCTAATAATAACACATCCTTAACTTCGCCGGTTAATACACCACCTTGAATAGCAGCACCAATAGCTACCACTTCATCGGGGTTTACACCTTTTGAAGGCGCTTTACCGAAGAACTTTTCAACAGCTTCCTGTATAGCCGGGATACGGGTTGAACCACCTACTAAAATGATCTCGTCAATATCAGTAGTTTTTAAGCCTGCATTTTTCAATGCTGAACGGCATGGGTCAATAGTACGTTTTATTAAGCTATCAGCTAATTGCTCAAATTTAGCGCGGGTTAAAGTTTTAACCAAGTGCTTAGGCATACCATCATTAGCAGTAATGTATGGTAAGTTAATTTCGGTTTGAGTAGTGCTTGATAATTCAATTTTAGCTTTCTCAGCTGATTCTTTTAAGCGTTGCAGCGCCATTGGGTCTTTACGCAGGTCGATGCCTTCGTCGCTTTTAAATTCGTCAGCTAACCAGTCGATAATTACCTGATCAAAGTCGTCACCACCTAAGTGCGTATCACCGTCGGTTGCTTTTACTTCAAACACGCCATCGCCAAGTTCAAGTACTGATACGTCATGTGTACCACCACCGCAATCGAACACAGCAATTTTCATATCGCGGTGTGCTTTATCCAGGCCATAAGCCAGGGCAGCAGCAGTAGGTTCGTTTATGATACGACGTACTTTTAGGCCTGCAATTTCACCGGCTTCTTTAGTAGCCTGGCGTTGAGCATCGTTAAAATAAGCCGGAACGGTAATAACCGCTTCGGTAACTTCGTGTCCTAAGAAATCTTCAGCAGTTTTCTTCATTTTCTGAAGTATCATAGCTGAAATTTCCTGTGGAGTATATTTACGGTCGCCAATTTCAACGCGTGGGGTGTTGTTATCACCTTTAACCACGGTGTAAGGTACACGTGCAGCTTCTTTGGTAACTTCGTTAAAGTTGTTACCCATAAAGCGTTTGATTGAATAAATAGTTCTTGTAGGATTGGTGATAGCCTGACGCTTCGCCGGATCACCCACTTTACGTTCGCCGTTGTCAACAAAAGCTACTACTGATGGTGTAGTGCGCTTGCCCTCGCTGTTTGGTATAACTACAGGTTCGTTACCTTCCATTACAGCCACGCAAGAGTTTGTTGTCCCTAAGTCGATTCCAATGATTTTAGACATATATATTGTTTTTTCTTGATTGAATAATTTAATTACAATGTATTTAACAAGGCTTGTGCCAATGTTGGTTTGGCAGTTAATATTTAGCTAAAAGGCTGAAAGGAGAAAGCTGAAAGGTAATAAATAGTCAGATTGTAATAATTTGACGGTGACAGGTTGGCAGAATTTGACTTATGTCAATAGAAAGCAATACGCAAGATTACTTTATTGAAAGAGGTGTGTTTGATAAAAGCGACAATTATATTTAGGGTGTTTCCCGCTGTCCAGCGGGTCGGGTCTTCCACTCATACTGCACAGGCCTTATTCACAGGCCGGTATCCGCTTCAACCCCTAACACGAAACTTCGGTTTAAGCACCATAGGTGTTCGAAAGATTAAAAAAAGCGAGGGATAGTGCGATTCCTTCCCCTGGGAAGGTGCAGGAAGGGGTTTATTGAAATAGCTTAGTTAGCGCATAAACCCCTCCCTGCCGCTGCACAATCAGCCGCACCCGTCCCGTTGGGAGGGAATCTATAAGAAAAATAAATCTTCCGAACACCTATGGTTTAAGCACAGGTAGTACGCGTACACAGCAAGAGTAGAAAATAAAAAAATGGCAAGCCTGAAAACAAGCTTGCCATTTTGTAAGTATGATCGTTTATATGACTTTGCTAATCCTTAAACCTCGCTATCGTCTTTCTCCCCAGATCATACGTTACCCTGAAAACCTCCTGGTTATCATTAGCATGCCCTGGCGAGAAGTGAAAACTGGCCACAAATTGCCCTTTAACACGGCCGGATAAGAATGGTGTGAAGATCAGATCCACACGATCATAAAATGTTTTTTCGTAGTACGAATCACCATAATAGATGATGCTACCCTGGCCTTTGTATAGTTCTTCAAATACAGCAAACCTGTGATAGCCTGCATAAGCACTGAACATAAAGCCGTTACGTGTTTGCCAGCCATCAACACCGCGTTCCCTTAAAAAAGAGGTAAGGTTACCTGCCTCAAATGATAAGGAATCAAGGAAAGTTTTATGGGTGAAGTTTAAGCCTAAGCGTACTTCAACAGCGCCATTATCAAATATATGATCGGTAGGTTGTAGTATAGCAGCGCCGGCATCGTGCTCCATCATAAAGTAATCTCTTATGTAAAACAGGCCATTGCCTGGTGTATATTTACCTTCGGCACCAAATAAGAATTCTTCGCGCTGGGTATCAGTTTGTCGGCTCACCCAATCTATCCAGCCTGTTTGCCAGAAATGCTGGTTGCCATATCGCGCCAGCAAACCTTCTACATTGGGGCGGTAATACATAAGTGTATCATTCAGCATGGCACGCGGATAGTCGTCAATTAATCCAGCCCTCGGGAATTCACCTGCATTAAATAACCATTTAGAGCTGTGATAATTGTAGTAAGCTATCGGCACAGCATTCAAAAAGTATGGCTGCGCGCCAAACTCATGTATGGCATTGGTACCTACCACAAAATGGTTCAGGCTATCCAGGTTCAAGCCGAAATCAATAGCGGTGCGTGTACCCGAATAAGTGCGTGAGCGCGGGATAAAGGCCTTATATTCCCGGTTATCCAGCCATGCCAGCGCATTGAAGTGAAAATCAACCGAAGCGGTGTTTACCTGCTTTGCTTTGGTTGTATCTGCTGAAAAAGTTTGCTGCTGCACAAAGTCGGTTTGCTGCTGCACAAAATTAGTTTGCGCAAAAGCGATTGCCGAAGTGAAAAAAGAAAGAATGATGAGTAAGTAGAATTTTTTGATCATTTGTTGGGGGTTATTCGGTTGTAAATTTAACGATCCTGCTGTTCTTGCTGCCAACAAAAGGCTGTGTCCGCAGCGAAAATAGCAAATCATACCTGCCTTTTTGCTTTGGGCTGACAATTGTAAAACTATAATGGGTGCTTTGTCCCGGCTTTAACGCAATTTTATTGAAAGTAGTATCGGCAAGCTGTGATTGCATTTCGCCTTTTTCGTTAAAGAAACAGGCTTCCATAAATACCTTGTGCTGCCAGCCTTTGTTGCTGAAATCGATAGCGTAAGTGTATGGATTGGTGATGGTGAGGTTAAAATTGATCTTCTGCCCCGGGGCCGCACTCATTTTGTAATTGCCGTTATCAATAATTACTTTTTGGTAGGTGCGCACATCATCTACCCAGCCGCCATACCAGGTGCCGGCGCTAACTTTTATAGAGTCGGTAGTTACGCCGGGTGAATTGTAGGTTAGCAGGTAATAAACACGTTTATGCTGTAAGCTATCTTCGATGGGCCAGATATCAAACTGTGTGCTGCGGTAATAGCGGGAATCATAGGCGAAGCCTTTGAGCGTATTGTTGTAATAATCGTATTTGGCTGGGTTTTGGAAACCCTCGTTAAATATCACATAGTTGTCGCCGGCCTTTTGTTTTACCACGTACGACCAGTTTTTAAATCCGAACTGACTTTGCAATCGGCCAATCGGTATACCAGCTATCAGACATATCCTGATTGCAACAATAATAACTATATTGATGATCGCCACGGGGTAAAACCATTTTGGTATAACAGGTTTTTGAGCAAAGCTGATGAGAATGAGCAGGATCAGTGGTGCAAAGGCGATATAGGTCCACTGTGGTTGTACTTCGCCACGAAAGGAGCTGATCAGGAAAAATATAGGTGTGCCGATGCTGTTCACCATCAGGCAACGGGTAAAGGTATCGGTAACACGCGCGCTGAAACCTTTATAAAACAGGTACCAGCCAACCAGCGGACCTGCCATTAAGATCTGCCCTAATGGGTACAGGTAGGTAAATTCAGGGTGATATTTATCAGCCGAACGCTCGGATAAATGGTAGTTAAGAGATGGGAAATTATGATGTACCTGCCACAAAATATGCGGGATAAATAATACGGCTGCCAGCACAACAATGAACCAAAACGATGGGCGTTTTAATAATTTGAGATTGGCCAGCACCGTAAAGCCAATCAATAGCACCGCATGGTATTTGCTATATAAAAGGCAGGCCACAACCAGTCCTAATATTAAAGCCAGCGCCCAGCTATCATTATCAATATAGCGCTGATAAAAATAATAGAACACTACCGCGAAGAAGAACAAGGGCGCATCAGGCGTGGTAGTAAAGCCATACATATGCACCATGAACATGCAGGAAATTACTGTAATGAACAGCCTGATATCCGCATTGTATTTTTTAAGGATGAGCCATAATATGTATATCGATGCGGTACTGACCGTAATGGTCAATATGCGCAAGCCCAGCTCGTTATGCATAATGCTATCGCCAAAGCGGATGAACAGCGCCACCATTGGGGGGTGATCAAAATAGCCCCAATTCAGAAAACGGGAGTAGAGCCAATAATAGGCTTCATCGGCATGTAGCTCGAGGGTGTAGGCCTGGATGATGTTCAGGGCGGTCCATGCCAATAAGAAATACCAGATGGTTTTATTCGACTGAAAAGTTTTGTTTGCAGTTAGCTCCGGCATTAATGCTTGTGTTTGTTAAAGCTGTAAAGTTATAATAAAACCCTTTAAGCCGAAAGGCGGCAAATGCATCGCCCCAATTAAAATATTTTTCTCACATTAGCCTCCACATTTTATCACACCAATGAGACGAGCTATCGATATAATAAAACAACCACGTTTGCTGGTACTTAAAGAAATCGAACATTTAAGCACTGAACAATTAAATAAAGTCCCAACAGGTTTTAATAATAATATTGCCTGGAACCTGGGCCATATGATAGCTGCGCAGCAAGGCATCTGCTACAAACGCTCGGGGCTTGACACAACAGTTAGCGAAGACTTTTTCCATACCTATAAGCCTGGTACCAAGCCAGAGCGGTTTATTGATGAGGCGGAGATAGCATTTATAAAAGACCAGTTATTTATAACGCTGGATCAACTGGAAGCCGGCCTGGATAAAGGTATTTTTGTTGATTATACCAAAGTTATGACCCGTTACGGTATTGAGTTAAGCAGCATTGATGAGGCTGTCGCCTTTTTGCCTTTCCATGAGGGATTGCATATTGGGTATATTATGTCGATTAGGAAGTTGGTGTAGGCCACTCAGCTAAGCGTCATTGCGAGGAACGAAGCAATCCCCGACCTTGCAGATCATTTGCCTATAGTTTACTTATCTTGTGAAGCCGCTCATTGCCGCGGAGGCTACTACTTTTGTCTTGATACAAAAGGTAGCAAAAAATCAAGACAAAAAGATCCTTCCACCCACAGGCAAAATACCCAGGCCCGCGCTTTTTGTCAGGCCTTTGCCCGCTTTTTATCACGGTTCATTTAAAGTTTCCTCATCTTAGGTAGCTCCGTCAGTAGAACAGCTTCGGGTGAAATCAGGCAAAACGATGGTGGGCTTGTGGGTGGCAGGGCATAGCAGATTTTTATAGAAGCGGAAAGGCCAAAGTGCGTAGCGACAGCAGGGTAAAAATATAGCAGCCCAGGTTTTGTCTGATTTGCAGGGTGATGGCATTGTGCGGCAAAGAAGCCTAATCTACTGACTTGATGTTTTGTTTCTTTTGTATCAAGACAAAAGAAATAGGCCTTAGCGGCTATGAGCGATACCATGCGACTCAATAGATAAGTAACCAGAGGAATCTGTACGGGAATTGCTTCCCGAAACAAGTTCGGGACGGGCTGTTCCTCGCAATGGCGGGCGGAGAATAGCTAAACATAAAAAAGCCCGGTTGAAACATCCAACCGGGCTTTTCTTATTCCCCTTTAGGGGGTAGGGGCTAAACGCCCAGTAATAATCTTGTAGGATCTTCCAATAATTGTTTTACACGTACCAGGAAGCTAACCGACTCGCGGCCATCAATGATGCGATGATCATATGATAGAGCGATGTACATCATCGGGCGGATAACCACTTGTCCGTTTAGTGCAATTGGGCGCTCAACTATGTTGTGCATGCCTAATATGGCCGATTGCGGTGAGTTAATGATAGGGGTTGATAACAGTGAACCAAACACACCACCGTTAGTGATGGTGAAGTTACCACCTGTCATTTCTTCCAGTGTTAATTTGCTTTCGCGGGCTTTAACGGCAAGAGCAGCAACTGCTTTTTCAATCTGCGCAAGGCTCATGCTTTCGGCGTTGCGGATAACAGGTACTACCAGACCTTTAGGGGCTGATACAGCTATCGAGATATCAGCATAATTGCTGAAAACTATTTCGTCGCCGTCAATACGTGCGCCAACTGAAGGCCATTCTTTTAATGCTTCGCAAACTGCTTTGGTGAAGAACGACATGAAGCCTAAGCCAACGCCATTTTTCTCTTTAAACTTATCCTTGTATTTAGCGCGGATCTCCATGATCGGCGACATGTCTACTTCATTAAAAGTGGTCAGCATCGCGGTTTCATTTTTAACGGCTACCAAACGTTTGGCAACTGTTTTACGTAACGACGACATTTTTTCGCGACGGTCAGCCCTGTCACCACTAAAGGATACAGGTGTTGCCTGCGTGGCGGCAACCGGTGAAGGTTTTGTTGCCGGTGGAACAGGAGCTTGTGGGCTTTCTGATACCAGGTTAGCTTTTATTGCATCTTCCTTAGTAATGCGGCCATTAACGCCATTGCCGCTAACGGCTGTTGGAGAAATGCCTTTTTCGGCTAATATTTTTGCTGCCGCAGGCGATGGGGTGCCTGTAGCGTAATTTTTATCGGATGAAATAACAGGGGCAGCTGCAGGGGCTGAAATAGTTGCAGCAGGGCTTCCTCCACCAGATACACCACCACCACCGGTAATGCTGGCAACGGGCGCGCCAATGGCTAATACGTCGCCTTCTTTGGCTATGGTGTTTAATGTACCCGCTTTATCAGCAGTTAATTCAAATGTTGCTTTGTCTGATTCCAGTTCGGCAATGGCTTCGTCCATAGCTACGGTATCGCCGTTCTTTTTAATCCAGCGTGATAAAGTAACTTCAGTAATTGATTCGCCTACCGGCGGAACTTTTATTTCAGATGTGCTGGCTCCGGCAGATGGGTTTGTGGTATCTGCAGGTGCTGCTACTGTTTCGCTGGTTGCTTTAACAGCAGGTGCGCTTTCTGCAACCGGAGCAGGAGCTGATGCTGCTCCGCCATCTTCAATACTGGCAACAGGTGCGCCAATTGCTAAGGTATCGCCTTCTTTGGCTATAGTTTTTAAAGTCCCGGCTTTTTCGGCAGTAAGCTCAAATGTGGCTTTGTCTGATTCTAATTCGGCAATTACTTCATCCATTTTCACGGTATCACCATCTTTTTTTAGCCATGATGACAGGGTAACTTCGGTAATTGATTCGCCTACCGGCGGAACTTTGATCTCTAAACTCATGTTGTTATGTTTGTGTGAGTAATGAGCGGTGAATGGTGAGTGGTTGTTTTAACAATTCACTGCTCACCATTCACCACTCACAAATATTAATCTGCGCTGGCCGTAGCCATTTTTTGTGTTGTTTTCTTGATCTTTTCTTTTAACTCAGGGCCAACCGGCGATTCAAACGCTTTTGAAATGATATACAGTTGCTGAGCGGCATGCTGTTTAGCAAAGCCTGTAGCTGTACTGCTGCCTTCAATACGTGATATCACATCCAGTTTCAGCACATCTTCCTTGCGGAATTTGCGGCACATATATGGCCATGCGCCCATGTTCTCAGGTTCTTCCTGTACCCATATAAATTCGGTGGCTTTGCTGTATTTAGCTTTTATTTTAGCCATTTGCTGTACCGGGGTAGGATATAACTGCTCTATACGTACTATAGCTACATCTTTACGTTGATCAGTTTGTTGTTTCTCCTGCAGATCGTAGTATATTTTACCTGAGCAGAATAATACACGTTTAACCTTTTTAGCTTCAGCATAAGTATCATCTATCACCTCCTGGAACTTACCTTCGGTAAATTCAACAATTGGCGATACGCATTTAGGGCTGCGGAGCAGGCTCTTAGGCGTAAATATTATTAATGGTTTACGGAAGTCGCGATAGATCTGGCGGCGTAATATATGGAAGAAGTTAGCTGGCGTAGTGCAATTAGCTACCTGGATATTGTTATCGGCACAAAGCTCCATAAAGCGCTCTATACGTGCTGATGAGTGCTCAGGGCCCTGGCCTTCGTAACCGTGCGGCAATAACATTACCAAACCGTTACCGCGCTGCCATTTTGTTTCGGCGCTGGCTATGTACTGATCAACAATAATTTGTGCACCGTTAAAGAAATCACCAAACTGTGCTTCCCATATGGTTAAGGCGTTAGGGTTTGCCAGGGCGTAACCGTATTCAAAACCTAATACACCGTATTCAGATAATAAAGAGTTGTAGATGCTGAATTTGGCGTCAGAACCTAAATTATCCATTGGTATGTATTCTTCTTCAGAATCAGCCAGTGTTAAAACCGCATGGCGATGTGAGAAAGTACCACGTTTAACATCCTCGCCGCTTAACCTAACCGGGTGGCCGTCTTTTAACAACGTACCGTAAGCAAGAAGTTCGCCCATGGCCCAGTCAAATACGCCGGTTTTGTTAACCATGGCATTACGGTCCTGGAATAATTTCTCGATTTTTTTGAAGAACTCTTTATCCTTTGGCAGTTCGGTTAACACCTTGCCAATTGCTATTAATTCCTCTTTTGGAACAGCTGTATCTGTTTTTGCCATTGCTTCCCTTTCAGTAGCAATATGCAGACCTTCCCAAGCACCATTAAACATCGGGATGGTATCGGTAAAGCGTTCTTCCGCTTTTGATTCATCCAGTTGCTGTTGTAACAGATCGCGGAATTCTTTTTCAGTATCCTTAGCCAGCGTTTCGGTAATGCTGCCTTCGGCTATTAGTTTTTTCAGGTAAACTTCGCGTGGGTTTTCATGTGCATCTATAGCCTTGTATAATACCGGCTGGGTAAATTTAGGCTCATCAGCTTCATTGTGCCCATAGCGGCGGTAGCATAAAATATCTATAAATACATCATCATGAAATGCCTGGCGGTATTCCATTGCAAGGTTAACTACATAAGCTAATGCCTCAACATCATCACCATTAACGTGGAAAACCGGCGATAATACAGTTTTAGCAACATCGGTACAATAAGTACTTGAACGTGCATCAATATAATTGGTAGTAAAACCAATTTGGTTGTTGATAACCAAATGTATGGTACCACCTGTACGGTAGCCATCCAGTTTTTCCATTTGTAAAACCTCGTACACAATTCCCTGACCTGCTACTGAAGCATCGCCATGAATTAATATTGGAGCTATTTTGGTATGATCGCCTTTGTATTTGAAATCAATTTTCGAGCGTGTTAAGCCTTCAACAACGGGGTCAACGGCTTCCAAATGTGATGGGTTAGGGCAAAGGCTAAGGTGAACATTCTTACCGTTAGTGGCCTTCACATCGGTTGAGTAACCCAGGTGATATTTCACGTCGCCACTGAATGGTGAATCCACGTCGTAATTCTTACCCTCGAACTCAAAGAAAATTTCCTTATAGGTTTTCTCCATGATGTTTGACAGCACATTTAAACGACCGCGGTGAGCCATACCGATGATAAACTCTTCGATACCCAATGTTGCCCCTTTTTGAATAACAGAATCCAATGCAGGTATCAGCGCTTCGGCGCCTTCTAATGAGAAACGTTTCTGGCCCAGAAATTTGGTGCCTAAAAAGTTCTCGAAAATAACCGCGTGGCTTAGTTTATCAAACATCAGCCTTTTTTGCTCCACGCTGAATGATGGCGTGTTACGGCCTTTCTCCATGCGGTCTTCAAACCACTTTACTTTTATGGGGTTGCGCACGTAACGGTACTCGGCACCAATGTTACGGCAATAAGTATCTTCCAGTAACTGGCGGATATCGCGCAGTTTAGCGGGGCCTATTCCAAGTTCAACACCGGCATTAAATACGGTGTCCATATCGGCATCACTCAAGCCAAAGGTTTCCAGTTCTTTACCCGGGTAATATTTGCGGCGCTCGCGCACCGGGTTGGTGGTAGCAAACAGGTGGCCGCGCGTACGGTACCCGTTGATCATGTTTAAAACATTGATCTCTTTTAAAAAATGCTCGGGGGTTTCAGCACTTGCAGCAGGTGCTTCGGAACCTCTTCCGAAATCAAATCCTTCAAAAAACTTTTGCCATCCATAATCAACAGCTGATGGGTCCTGTTGATATTCTTGATATAGGGAGTCAATAAAAGCTGCGTTTCCGCTATTTATATAATTTAGGCGATCCATGTAATCATTCTTAAAAACGTACAAAAGTAAGCATAACGGCTTACAAACATTTAAATTAATTGATAAAAAACATTTATATTTTACCCTGAATTGAGGAAAGTGGTTGCCATAAAATTATGCTGTTTTAAAATAGGAGCTAAAACCAGCGTATTGGGTTAACGTATGAATTGAAAAAACGTTATCTAAATTCTCAGAAAAATAAATTAGTGCAGGAGTTTGTGTACATAATCGCGCAGGTAGGAGAAGCCCTCAAACATTACTGCAAGTAAGCCAATAATTACGGTATATTCTTCAAAAGAGTTCATGATGAAGGGTTTATAGTATATAGACGGAATAACGCTTAAAATGTTACTGCCTGCTTAATAATTTACTAATGGGTGACATGCGCGTACTGAGCGCTCACATCCTTTAACTCGGGTAGCCAGGTATCAATAAAATCATTTTTGGCGTCGAGGTCGTTAAGCTGTTTGGCTATGTTAAAATAGCGGCTATCGCGCGGGTCATTACCTATACCGGCTATGAATGCCCAGTTGCCCCAGTTGCTTGCAGGCGAGTAGTCGATCAGTTTTTCCTCAAAATAAGCGGCGCCTTTGGTCCAGTCTACCTTAAGTACACTTACCAAAAAGCCGGCAACAATTTGCCTGCTGTAATTGTTGATATAGCCCGTGGCGTTTAGCTCATGCATAATGGCATCAACCAAAGCAACACCGGTAGTGCCGGTTTTCCATTTTATGAAAAGCTCATCCTGGTTGGCAGCAAAATCGTCGCTATTATCATTTTCTTTAGCGGAGATGAATTTTTGGCCATGTTTTTTAAACATGAACCTGAAGTAATCGCGCCAAAGCAGTTCCAAAACCAGCGGACTATTATTGTGTGTGCTGCCTTCATGTTTTATCACCTCCCAATATACCTGGCGCAAGGATATACAGCCCAATGCTATCCAGGGCGAAAGGTGCGATGACATACATGTGCTTGCCGATCCGTTCTTTGGCTTTTGCTTGCCTAATTGTTCAGTATGTATAAAATATTGGTCCAGCTGCTTTAAAGCCTCCGTTTCGCCGCCAATAAACTTGATAGCAGCACGCGGATCATCAACCGGTTCATCCAAACCTAATTGCTGTAAGGTGGGCAGTTCACCGGCGTCGGTTATCTCAGGTGTAACAATATGCTCAGGTGTGCTTGCAAAAGGGCGCACATTGCTGTCGCGCTCAATTTTCTTTTTAAAGATGGCAAAGCTATCGGGGATGTCTTTTATCGGGAATGGCAGATCCTCTTTATGATATAAGGTGTGACCTATAAAGTGTTTCAGATTTAGCCTGATCTTCCACAAAGCTGCTTCAACGGCTTCGGATATATCAGTTTCTTCGTAAGCTACTTCACGATGATGGTACACTTCGCTTACATGGTATTCTTCGGCTAATTGCGGCAGTATTTCGGCAGGGTTACCCGTACGTATAATGAGTTCAGAACTGCGGACCTGGAGATTTTTACGCAGGTCGGCAACAGATTCTAAAAGAAAACGGGCACGCAGGTTACCTGTTTTTGATTCGTCTGATGTGGTTTTAGTGAAATAGTATGGATCGAAGCAGTAAACAGGTAATACATTATCGGCCTTACGTATAGCTTCTAACAATATTTCGTTATCGTGTATCCGTAAATCGTTTCTGAACCAAACCAGGATTGTTTTTCCACTCATCTTTTTATGAAGCCCCAGCAAATTAATAGTAGATGACAAAAATTGTAAATATTTCTATCTTTTTTGCATTTAAGGCTAATATTTGACATCTTCTCAACATTTAAGCGCATTTCTACACTTAATTTTATCTCCGCCGTTTGCTTTTGATTGATGCCTTCCCCTAAAATTTAGGAGGAGGTAAGATAAGGTAAAACATATATGCAAACAGGCCGTTTAATTATAGATAAGTATGACACATCACTACTTAATAAACGCTAGTTTTATACTATAATTTATAAATTATGGCAACTATTGAAGGCATAAGAAAGGCTTACATGGATTTTGTACTGACAGAAGGCGCGCAGCCTAAATCGGTATACATATTCGCCAAGAAAAATAAAATGACCGAAGCTGAGTTTTACCAGCATTTTGGTTCGTTTGAAGCTTTGGAGCAAAGTATATGGGAGGGCTTTGCGCTGAATACGCTTATTGAGATAAGAGGACAGCAAGTTTGGCCGGAATATTCTTCGCGCGAGAAAGGACTGTCGTTTTTTTATGCTTTTTTTGAACAGTTGAAAAGCAGCCGCAGCTTTGCGGTTTACAGCATACAACAGCAGCCTAAAAGTTTTACAACACCACGTGTGTTTGAAAAACTTAAAGGTGTTTTTGAAGGCTTTGCCCAGGAGATTATTAAAGAAGGTATTGAAACCGGTGAACTATCAGATCGTAGATTCTTCTCCAAAAAATACAAGGATGCCTTATGGGTGCAGTTTGGCTTTGTGCTGAATTTCTGGATCAAGGATAACTCAACCGGGTTTGAGAAAACCGATGAGGCCATTGAAAAGGGTGTTAATGTAACTTTCGACCTGTTTCAGCGTTCGCCTATTGACAATCTTTTTGAGTACGGCAGGTTTTTGGTTAAGAACGGCGGTATGCAGGAAAAGATGGGTTTCGGGCAGTTTTAATTCATTAATATACCATGTCATTGCGAGCGATAGCGTGGCAACCCCGTCGCTTGCATATTGAACGCGACAAGGTTGCCGCGTCGTTCCTCCTCGCAATGACATCATTTAATTATATATAATCACACATACATCAACCTTTGAAAAACTTTACCGCAATTTTTGATATGGACGGTACCTTAATTGATAATACCCCATATCATTTTAAATCATGGCAGGCCCTTTTTAAAAAGCATGATCTGGGTACATTAACATTGGAAACTTACAGAACAGAAATTAGCGGCGTACCGATAATTGAAACGCTGAGAAGATTATTCGGCGATAAATATGATGAAGCGGGGTTGCACCAACTGCTGGAAGAAAAGGAAAGCTATTACCGTGAAATATACGCACCTTTCTTAGCACCGATAAACGGACTGGAGAACTTTTTGACAGCCTTAAAAGATGCCGGTATAAAAATGGCCATAGCCTCATCGGCAACGGTGGAGGACATTGATTTTATCTTGAACAAGATCCCCATCAGAGATGATTTTGAAGCGATAATTGACGGGAGCAGGGTGAGCAAAGGCAAGCCTAACCCGCAGATATTTTTAAAGGCAGCAGAAGAACTGAAAGCCCGGCCCGAAGATTGCGTGGTTTTTGAGGATTCGCTGGCAGGTATTAAGGCCGCAAACGCGGCTGGCATGAAAGTGGTAGGCATTACCACGGGCCATACCGCAGATCAGTTGCAGCCATCGGGCCTGGTAATTAATGATTATACAGAGCTTACGGTACAAAAACTGGCTGCATTATTTATTTAGTTCATAGCTGATGGTTCATAGTTCATGGCCATTAATATGATGAGTTAGCGCCAAACGGGCTTTACTATGAACCATCAACTATGAACCATGAACTAAAAACTATGAGCAATACGCCGAAAGAGCAAAATAGCATACCAACCAGCAAAGTACAACGATCAAGCCGGTTTGTGAAGACCGGGATAAAGGTTGGTAGTAATTATATAAAGCATTACTCAAAAAAACTGTTCAATCCCGATCTTGATAGAAGCGAGCTGAACGAAGATAATGCTGCCGATATTTATGAATCACTAAGCGAGCTAAAGGGCAGTGCCCTAAAGGTTGCCCAAATGCTGAGCATGGATAAAAACCTGCTGCCGCAGGCTTATGTGGACAAATTTTCGCAATCGCAATACAACGCGCCGCCACTTTCGGGGCCGCTGATTGTGCAAACGTTCAAGAAGTATTTTGGTAAAACGCCTGAGCAGATCTATGATAAATTTAACCTGCGCTCCACCAACGCGGCATCAATAGGGCAGGTGCATGAGGCGGAGCTGAAAGGTCGGAAACTAGCCGTAAAGATCCAATATCCGGGTGTTGGTGATTCTATCTCATCCGACCTGAAACTGGTTAAACCATTCGCATTTCGTTTGCTGGGTATGAGCGAAAAAGAGTTGGATGTTTATATGCGCGAGGTTGAGGAACGGTTATTGGAAGAAACCGATTACGAGCTGGAGATCCGCCGTTCTGTTGAATTTTCCAACGCTTGTGCCAATTTGGATAATGTGGTATTCCCTACCTATTATCCGGAGCTATCCAGCAAACGTATTATTACTATGAGCTGGCTGGAGGGTATACATTTAAAAGAGTTTTTAGCTACCAATCCATCGCAGGAACTGCGTAATACAATAGGGCAGGCGTTATGGGATTTTTATAACTTTCAGCAGCATGAATTACGGGCCGTGCATGCCGACCCGCACCCTGGAAATTTTATGATCACACCGGATGGTAAACTGGGGGTAATTGATTTTGGCTGTATAAAAGAGATGCCGGATGATTTTTATTCGCCGTTCTTTTCGCTTACCTCAACCAATTTGCTGGATAATAAGGAAGAAACCATTAAGGCTTTCCGTCTGCTTGAAATGATCCACCCTGATGATACGCCGCAGCAAGTGGAGTTTTATTACGGGATGTATAAGCAAATGATCAGCTTATTTGCCATGCCTTATATTGATGCTAACTTTGATTTTGGCGAAACCAGGTTCTTTGATGAGCTATATGCGTATGGCGAAATGATATCAAAAATGCCCGAGTTTAAACAGGCCCGGGGTGTTAAACACTTCATCTATGTAAACCGGACAAATTTTGGCTTGTATAATATACTGCATGAGCTAAAGGCAAAGGTGAAAACGGATACGTTTAAGCCGCATGTTACAGAGCAGTTTGCTTAAGTAGTTGGTGGTAATTTAACGATTTGTTGAATTGTCTTTTAATTCCCTCCCACGGGAGGGGGGCGGCAGGATGTGTGCAAAGGCAGGGAGGGGTCTCTGCACAATGCCAAGTAAATTCATGAAACCCCTACCTCCTCCTTCCCCAGGGAAGGAATCGCACATTGCCACCACCCTTAATAAAATAGTTGGCAGTTGGCAGTGAATACTTTGCAGTATATATTTGTTAAAATATTTATCTATGTCATTAAATAACACATTCGTTCACCACGTACATTTCTGGCTTAAGGATAAGGCAGATTTGCAAAAATTTATTGAGGGTTTAAATTTGTTGAGACCCATTACTTATATCCGCGATATACATATTGGCGTGCCTGCCGATACCCATCGTGATGTGGTAGACCGTTCTTATGATGTATCCTTACTCATTTTATTTGATGATAAGGCAGCACAGGATGCTTACCAGGATGACCCAATACACTTAATATTTGTTGATGGTTATGCTAAACCATTATGTGCCAGAGTAGTGGTGCAGGATAGCGTGAACGCTTAGGTAGTTTAAGCTTAACCAATTAAGAATAAAAGAAAAGGCAAGGTGAAACACCTTGCCTTTTGTATTGTTCCACGTAGATGAAAGTATTGGCATGGAGTGCTGCTGTTTCACCTACTCAAAGGAATTACAGTATGGGCTGGCCAATTATAAAGTATTTGCCGTTTAGGCAATATCAACATATACAGCATGCAAAAACATATATTATTAACAGGCGGGTCGGGATTAATTGGGGGTGATTTAACTAAATTGTTGTTAGCCCAGGGGTATAAGGTAAGCCATTTAAGCCGGTTGCCGGGGAAGGACCAGATGGTGAAAACTTATTTGTGGGATGTGCATAAAGGCGAGATAGACGAAGCCTGTATTGATGGCGCTGATACTATAATTCACTTAGCCGGAGCCGGAGTTGCAGATAAACGCTGGACGAATAAGCGCAAACAGGAGTTGGTTGAAAGTCGCACAAAATCAATACGGTTAATATACGAACTGCTTCGGAAAAAGGAGCATAAAATAACCTCGGTGATATCCGCATCGGCAACCGGTTATTATGGCGACAGGGGTGATATATTGTTAAACGAGGACAGCAAACCGGCTGATGGTTTTCTGGCTGAATGCTGCATCGCATGGGAAAAGGCTGTTGATGAAGGTGAGGAATTAGGTTTACGCATAGTAAAGTTCAGAACAGGGGTAGTGCTCAATAAAAAAGGAGGGGCGTTGCCGCAACTGGCTAATCCGATAAAATGGTATGTTGGTTCGGCATTGGGCGATGGTAAGCAATGGATACCCTGGATACACTGGCACGATGTAGTGAAGCTGTATTTGTATGCCATTATGCATAACAAATTAGCAGGTACATTTAACATGGTAGCGCCTGTGCCGGTTACCAATGAAGAAATGACCCGTGCAGTTGCCAAATACCTGCACAAACCCATATGGGCGCCAAAAGTGCCCGCATTTGTATTAGATGTTTTACTGGGCGAGATGAGCATGATAGTGCTTGGCAGTACCAAAGTATCACCACAAAAAATAGAGGAGCATGGCTTTAAGTTTGAATACCCTGAGCTGGAAAGCGCGTTAAAGGAGATCTATGGATAATTTCTTTTTATCATTATAAAGGGTAGCGAAGGATGTGCCAGTATAATAGGATGCTTCGTTGCTCAGTATGACAAAAAGAACTACGGTCATCCCGAACTTGTTTCGGGATCTCACAAGATAAACGAATTGCTTGGTGTAAACCTGCAAATGGGATGCTGAAACAAGTTCAGCATGACAGAGCGTTTTGATATATATAATTATGAATAAAACTCTTATCAATATTTTCTGGTTCAGGCGCGATTTGAGGGTAGAGGATAACGCCGGTTTATACTATGCTTTAAAAGGGGAACACCCTGTTTTGCCATTGTTTATTTTTGACAGAGAGATACTTGATCAACTGGAAGATAAAGACGATGCGAGGGTAACTTTCATCCATCAGACTATTGAAGATATCAGCAAGGAGTTTAAAAAATATGGCAGCACCTTACTGGTGCGGTATGATAAGGCCGAACATACCTGGGATCATATTTTAAAGGCCTATAACGTTGCTGCTGTTTATACCAATCATGATTATGAGCCTTATGCCAAAAAGCGTGATGAAACTATAGCTGAAAAGTTAAAGCGGCATAACATCAGCTTTAAAACTTATAAAGATCAGGTTGTTTTTGAAAGGGACGAGGTTGTTAAAAGCGATGGCTCTCCCTATACGGTTTACACACCGTATCAGCGTAAATGGTATGAAGCTTTAACGCCGTTCTACCTGAAGCCTTATCCCACAAAAAAGTATTTTAAAAATTTATTTAGGGCGGATGCACTGCCTGTTCCATCCTTAAAAGAGATAGGCTTTGAGAAAAGCTTTCTGCCTATACCCGGCAAAGATTATAAGGATGTGATAAAGGATTATGCTGAAAAAAGAGATTTTCCCGGTGTGAATGGTACTTCGCATATTGGGTTGCATTTACGTTCTGGTACGGTAAGCATCAGGGAGCTTGTACATACAGCCAATAGCTTTAACGAGAAAACGTGGCTGAATGAGCTGATATGGCGCGAGTTTTATATGATGATACTGGATCATTTCCCTAAAACAATGGATCATGCTTTCAGGCCGGAATACGACCGAATTAAATGGGTGAACGATGAGGCACAGTTCGAGGCCTGGTGCAAAGGTGAAACGGGCTTCCCGCTGGTAGATGCCGGTATGCGTGAACTGAATGCTACGGGTTATATGCATAACCGTGTGCGTATGGTAGCGGCCAGCTTTTTAACAAAAGACTTGCTGATAGACTGGCGTTGGGGCGAGCGCTACTTTGCCCGTAAACTGCTGGATTATGAAATGGCCAGCAATGTTGGCGGCTGGCAATGGTCGGCAGGTTGTGGTACGGATGCTGCGCCGTATTTCAGGATCTTTAACCCGGACTCACAGCTTAAAAAATTCAACCCCGATCTTATCTACATAAAAAAATGGGTTCCGGAATATGCCGACTTCAGCAAATATCCAAAACCCATTATTGATCACGCGTTCGCGCGCGACAGATGCCTGAAAGCTTTTAAAGCCGCATTAGCTAAATAATATTAAGGAGTAACATCTATCACCTGAAATTCAAAACGTAAACAGCTGTTTACAGGTACGCCTGTTGTAGCTGTTTCAGCATAAGCAAGCCCCGAAGGTATTATCATTGATATCAGTGTGCCGGTAGTAGCATGTGTTAATCCTTCCTGCATGCCTTTTATAAGGTCTGGTACTTCAAGCGAAACACTATCAGCACCGTTGTTGGCTGAATCAAACTGGATATTATTTAACAACATACCGGTATAGGTAGATTCAATCGTTGAATTTTGGTTGATGATTTTTGCGCCAGTGCCAGGGGTTATTATTTTATAATACAGGCCTGTAGAAGTTTTTATGTAATCAGTAAAATTCTCGTGTTTCATATACTGCTGAATTGTCTGATCATCATAGGTTGCCTGGTTGTCAGGTACAGGGCCGTTTACATTATTAATAACATGCACATAGTAATCAAGACATTGGTTGCCGGCAATCCTGCTTGATGTATTTTCAATACTACCGCTGCCATAACCATACAAGCCATAAGCCAGATGTGATGGTATAAGTATACGCATGCTGTAACCGCGATATTTTAGATTATTAAGAATTGCCAATCTGAGGCCAAGCGGCAAAGCATCCAGTGTAATATGCCCTACATAGCCATCGTAATGATTTTGTATGGTATCAGTACTTGAATATTTTCCGTCAAAACTTTTCAGCGTAAATACAAATGATATTTTGCTGGTATCACCAATAATTGTTGTAACAGTTTTAGGGCTGGTAAGTATTTTATAATATATACCGGTAGTATCCTGGCCTACGGTATCTTTTATCATACCTGATATGCCATTGGCGCTTATATAATTTTGTATCTGAGTTTCGTCATATTGCTTAATGTTGGGTTGAGTTCCCGTTTTCTTGCAGGATACCAGCCCTATTGTAGAAAGTAATAAAAGCGTAAAAAGTGTTTGTTTCATTTAATTAATTAATTACATCATAAAGTCTTATTCGGAAATCGAGTATTGAGTTAGCGGGTAACCCTCCAGGGTTCAGATCGTACTGATTCAATTCAGGGTGTGCAACGGGGCCGTAGGCATAGCGCGATGGTATCAGCAACTCTACTTCTCCGCCGGTTAAAACCATTGGAATGCCGAATTGCCAGCCCAATATTACCGAGCCTAACGGATAGGTTGGGTGATACTGCTGAGTTTGGTAAAATAACTTTCCGCTACCTATTTGCCCTTTAGTTATCGTTCTGCCGGTATCGCCAACGGTTACTTGTGTTGAATTGGTAAATAATGTGGTTCCCGATCCGGGATCAATTACTATATAATACACACCTGAAGTATCGTTCACTTTTTTTGCCACCGCTGTTAAGTTGTTGTCTTTAATATATTCAGTCAATATTGCATCATCAATAGCAGCTTGTGCCTTATATTGCGTACTGCCAAATCCTGTTGATTTTTGGCATGCCATAAGGCAACAAACAGATAAAAGCACAACAATTAACAATATCCTCTTCATCTGATTTTCAAAAGGCAAATTTATTCTTTTATAATTCAAAAACGGCAGCTTAACACTTTTTAACAATTTATATGCTATCCTAACACTTTAAAGCGTGTTTTATTGTTAAAAGGGACACTTTTTTAGGGCTTTACAGGCTTGTAATTAAGGGTTAACTGGTTTATTTTCTCCAGCATTTCTATTAAATACTGCTTATCACTATCATTGATATGCGTGTTGAGGTAGTTATTGAATTGTTTTACCACGGCACGGGCCATGTGCCTTTTCTCTTTGCCAAGGGGGGTTAAGTAAATTTTTACCGAACGTTTATCGCCCGGGTTCAGCTCCCGGTATATCAAGCCGGTTTTCTCCAGCTGGTTAAGCATGCGCGACAGGCTGGTTGATTTAAGGCCTAATAATGATGCCGCCTTTGACACTGTAGTGCCTTCATTCTCATCAATATTTATAAGCAGGTAGCCTATAGATTGTGTAATGCCAAATTCGGTTACAATCTGGTTATACCTGTTGGCCATAGTTTGCCATACTATTTTCAAAAAATAATCAATGGTTTCCTGGCTCTTTATTGTATTACGCATTTTTTCAGTTTTCAGTATGCAGTTTTCAGTGGGCAGTTTTGCTTTAGTTAGCAGTTCTCAGCAGGCAGTTTGCAGTGTGAAATTTAGCTATGCAAACTGCTAACTGAAAACTGCAAACTCAATGGAATTACCATCCCAGTTTAGTATCATCCCCGCGTGGGTCGGCGCCGCCATCATAATAACCCCATTTAGTTTTTAAAATTGCATCAACCCGGCCAATTGGTCGGTAATCAATTATTTTATATCCTTTTTTCTCCAGTTTTTGCCTGGTAAGGGTATCTAATGCGCCAGCCTCTATCTCCACATTATCAGGCAGCCATTGGGAGTGAAAACGTTTTGATGTTACCGCCTGTTGCATATCCTGGTCAAAATCTATCACATTTAATATGGTTTGGAATACAGAGGTCATGATAGTTGCACCACCCGGTGTGCCTACTACCATAAACAACTGCCCGTCTTTTTCAATAATGGTTGGTGTCATGGATGAGAGCATGCGTTTGCCGGGCTGTATACTGTTGGCTTTGCCGCCAATCAGGCCGAACATATTGGGTACACCGGGTTTCGAGCTGAAGTCGTCCATCTCATTGTTCAGCAAAAAGCCTGCACCAGCCACAAATATTTTTGAGCCGAAGGAGTCATTCAATGTAGTGGTTATTGATACCGCGTTACCATCACGATCAACAATGCTGTAATGCGTGGTTTGGTCGCTTTCATAGCCTACAAATGCGCCGGGTTGTATGTTGGTGCTTGGCGTAGCGGCATTCCAGTTCAGGCTTTTCATGCGCGCATCCAGGTAAACCGGGTTTAACAGGCTATCGACAGGTACTTTATAAAAATCGGGATCGCCCAGGTATTTGGAGCGGTCGGCATATACGCGGCGCTCGGCTTCAACCATTACCTGCACGGTTGAGTCCTGATTATGTCCCCATTTTTGGATAGGGTATTTTTCAACCGACTTTAATAATTGCAATAAAGCAATACCCCCGCTTGATGGCGGCGGCATGGTGATGATTTTATAGCCCTTATAATTACCGGTAATAGCATTGCGCCATACTGCATGGTAATTGGTAAGATCAGCTTTTGAGATCAATCCATCGCCTTTTTTCATTTCGGCTACCAGTGAATCAGCAACGGGGCCATCGTAAAACCCATCACGCCCTTTATCACGGATCAGTTCCAGCGTTTTGGCAAGGTCGGGCTGTGTTAATACATCGCCTTCTTTCCATGGTGTATCCTTTAACAAATATGTTTTCCCCGGATTCAGCTTTTTAAATATGGCCTGGTTGCGGTTAAGGTCATCCGCCAGGTGTTTGGTTATTTTAAAACCATTTGTTGCCAGGTCGATAGCCGGCTGCAGCAATACTGCCCAATTTAACTTGCCGTATTTTTTGTGCGCGGTTACCATGCCATCAACAGAGCCGGGTACGCCGGACGCTTTGTGCGTATAAAGGCTCATATCAGGTATTACATTGCCTGCCGAATCAAGGTACATATTGGTACTGGCCCCTGCAGGTGCTTTTTCACGGAAGTCGAGGGTATTGGTTTGACCATCAGCGCCACGGTACACCATAAAACCGCCACCGCCAATGTTGCCGGCCTCGGGCAAGGTTACAGCCAGTGCAAATTGTACAGCTACTGCGGCATCAACAGCGTTGCCGCCTTTTTGCAATATGGTAAGCCCCGCCTGCGATGCATCAGGATAAGCACAAACAACCATACCATTACGGTATTCGTGCCCGCTGGTATTGGTTAACTGTCCCTGTACGCAACCGAGGGGGAGAAATCCTGTAAGCAGCAGCAAGGCTATTTGTGAAGTTTTTTTATGGAGGATATTGAAGCTCATAATTTAAAAATGACGGCACTAATTTATCATTTTATGCTTGTAAACTAACCATAGCCTTAATTATTAATGTGCCTTATTGATTGTATATTTTCTGTAGATATATAAATGTTTTTGGCTGATAAATAATATATTATGGATATTAAATACTTATTTTTTTAATGTTAAGGCCATAAAATCTAATTTCGGCCGTTTAGCATAAAAGCATTAAGTATAAATAAAAACCACAATTGGATGAAAAAACTGGTATTATCATTAGCTGTTTTAGTTTCTTTTTTATTGATCACAACACGGTCTCAGGCGCAAACTCAAAACGCATCAAACTATACAATTGCCGCTGGCTTAAAGTTTGGCGGTTATGAGGACGGGATATCCGGAAAGTATTTTGCCACAGACAATATATCATATGAAGGCATACTGGGTTTCAGGAGCCATGGGGTAGTAGTAACCGGTCTGTATGAGATAAATCAGGAAGCATTTAATGTACCTGAGTTGAAATTTTATTATGGATTCGGCGCGCATATAGGGGGCGTAGGCAAGGGTGATTACCAGCGGTTTAATGGTGATAATGAATATTATAGCAGCAGCCATATATTATTGGGTGCTGATGGCGTTATCGGCCTTGAATATGTTATCCCAAATTCACCTATAGCTGTAAGTTTGGATCTTAACCCCAGGATTGAGCTGGCAAGCGGGCCGTTTTTTGACCTTGCGCCGGGATTGGGTATAAAGTATGCATTTCAATAAACGCGGGGGTGACTCACCCGGTCATCGCTTCGCTTGACCACCCTCTCTCCGCTTTGCGGAAAGAAGGTAAATACATTTTAATGTTCCGTCTGCCCGTTCAAGCGTCCATGCTTACGTTACAAAATCTATAAGATGATTTAACGTAAGCGTGGACGCTTACATTAGAAAGTATTCAAGCGTGGACGCTTGAACAGGCGGTGAGGCGGTGGTGAAAACATTCAGGCGTAGGCGCTTGAACAGGCGGTTAACCCCTCTTTCCGCAAAGCGGAGAGAGGGGCGACGAGCGAAGCAAAGTCGGGGTGAGTTAACTATGCGCTATGCCTGAACAAGCTGCCAACCAAAATCTTTATCTGCTTTTTATCAGGGCAACTCCCAAAACAATAAGCCCGGCAACTAAAAGCAACACCCCTGCATATAATATAACTATGAACCTGTTGGGTTGAGTAAGCCCGCTGCCGCCCGCGCTTGCAAAGAAGCCGCCGCTGATTAAAATAGCTGCCAGCGGAAAGGCAATCCGTGTAGCGAGATCCAACCCCGGACTCATCTGCGTATTATCAAGCAGTAGCTGGGCTATCAGGCTAAGCAGTACCAGTACCCCGGCATGCGCGTGCCCTGCCCTGAACATGGCTTTTTGAAAATCGGTTAAAGGAATCTTTACCTTTCCGGAAAGTACAGTTAAAAGGAAATAGCCGCCATAAGCGATACTGGGCACGGTTAAAATAGTAATACCGCACATTAATTTTGAGATAGAGGTCATCATACAATTAATTGTTTAGTGGGAGTGATTATTAAAACCTGCTTGCTTTAACGGTATATATGAAAAGCAAGCTTTCGATTTGATTTACATAAAGTTAGGCTATTTGTAAAGCCTGCACCTGAAACATATGTTACAAAATTACAGGCCCACTATCTTTTTTCTGATGCGGCTTAGCGAGGGGCGCTCAATGCCGAGGTAGGAAGAGAGGTGGGTGAGTGAAATGCGGTTAAACAGATCGGGGTTCTGTTTTATAAAGTCGAGATAGCGTTGTTCTGCATTATCAAACTGAAAGCTTTCAATTCTTTTTTGCTGCATTTTGAGCACTTCTTCGGCTATTAAACGGCCATATCTTTCAAAACCAGCATAACGGTCGTAACCTTTTTGTATATGCGCATAAGGCTGACTGATGATGATGCCTGGTTCAAGGCATTGGAAATTATACCTGCTTGGCGTTTCTGTGATGAGTGAAGTATAATCGGTGGCGTATTCGTTTTCCTTCACAAATGAAATGGTGATGTCTTCGCCGAGGGGATTAATAAAGTAAATCCTGATAAGTCCGCTGATCAAAAAGCCCAGTTGGTGGTTCTTTTTACCAGCTTCAATGTAAAATTCGCGGGCTTTAAGTGTTTGTATGGTAAGGCCACTTTGAAAATAATCCCATTCTTTATCTGTAATATTGGGGTTGAGCCCTGTTATTGCCTGCCTGTAAATATCAAAGTGATGTTGCATAGCTTTTCTTGCCCGACAATAGGTTTACACCTTATCAATCCTGATCCACTTCATACCTGCGGCTTCGGCGGCCAGGGTACCAGCTTCGCCATCTTCAAAAACAAGGCAATGTTCGGGTGCAACGCCAAGTTTTTCGGCGGCAGCTAAAAATGGATCGGGGTAGGGTTTGCCGTGTGGGGTTTCACCGGCGCAAACCAGAGTATCAGGTATATCGGCAATGCCTAATACGCTGAGCGTTTTTTCAACGGTTTCACGTACACCGCCCGATACTATACCTATTTTCACTTTCCCGGCGTGCGCCTTTAAGTGGTTTACCACATACTCAATAGGTTGGGTTTGCTCAATAAATTCATTAAAGAATATGCGTTCCCTTTGCTCTGCAAAAGTATGTGGGTCGAAAGAGCTGTTATAGCGTTTGTTTATTTCTTCCACAACCCTTACCACGGGCCAGCCAGCCAGTTCATCAACCAGGGTAGCATCTATCAATACACCATCATCGGCAGCTACACGTACATAGGTTTTTTTGTGCATGCCCATGTTGTCGGCCAATGTGCCATCGCAATCATATAAAAAAGCCTGGAAATCTCCGGCAGCCAGTTTGGTAAGTGATTGATATTTTTGTTCGGTGGTTGTCATGCAGGCAAAGGTCTGAAAAAAAATATTGTCATTCTGAACGGAGTGAAGAATCTTAGCACGCGTTAATACCGGCGGATAGGTTCTTCACTACGTTCAGAATGACAATGGGAGGACTCACTATTAATAACTATTCACCAATATAGCCTGCAATACTTCGGTAGCGTTTTTGCATTTATTGGTGGTAGTTTCCAGTGAATGCAGTATTTCGCGGTATTTTATAAGGTTGATAGCATCTTTTTCATTAGCAAACAGGTTGGCCAGGGAGTTGTAATAGATCTGGTCTGATTGGTGTTCGTAATCTTTTATTATCCTGCATGAGGCAAGCACCTCGCTTTGCTTATTGCTCCGCAACAGGTTTACTGATCTCTCGATCTCGATGCTGGCGCTTAATATAATATTGGCTATATCTTTTATGGCAGGTACAAACTCCACAATATGATACAGGTACATGCGTTCGCTGGCTTCATGTATATAATCGGCAACATCATCAATGGCTGATGCCAGGGTATGTATGTCTTTACGGTTTAGCGGGGTAAAAACTACTTTATCAAGTGCCAGGTAAATTTTATGGGTGATGTCATCACCAACGTTTTCAAGCCGGTCTATCTGTTTAAAAACCACCTCACGTTCCGTTGCATCGTTAACATTTACTGCATTTACCAGCAGCTGAGCCATTTCAACCACGTTTTTGGCTGCCTGGTCGAATAAATTAAAAAACTGAGCTCCGTTTAAAAAATAGTTCTGGAAAAAGCTGCTCATGTACCTTATATTATTAAGAGCGCTAAATTAAGTCCCGTTTGTTAAGCACACATTAAGCAAATATTATGCTATGTTAATTCTGTATGAAGAAATTGTAAATCATTAACATTGGTTGTAATAAGCTTATAATCAATATTATAATGCGTGTCGGTTTAATTTTAAAGTACTATATTTTAACTTATAGTATGTCTTTTTCATTGACTTAATATTTAAATAACATTACCAAATGTTAATCAATCCTTAATACTAAGGTAACCTTGCCGCCGCACCTTTGAAGAAATTAATTAAGATTATCACGACATGAAAAAAACGTTTACGAAACTTAGTACTGCTTTATTAACAGGATTGTTAATTACAGGCTTTACTGTTAACGCGCAAACAACAACCTATGCATCGGTTGAAACTTTGCATAAAAAAGAAGTTGCTAAAAAAGATTCAGCAGCTACATTGAATGCGAGTCTGAAAAACACTGCTACAGTTGCAGCAGTAAAAGCAGATGATGCAGTTGATACCGCATGGCACCCACAAAGAAGAATATGGGGTTATGCATTCGGCGATGCTTACTACGTACAACATGCTCCACCGCTTACATCAGCACAAGGTAAAGAAAACAACTATTACCAAACACCAACCGGCAGAAATGCTTTCCAGTTCCGTCGTATTTATTTAGGTTACGATTACGATATCAACAAGAAATTCAAGGCTGAAGTGTTATTGGCAGCTGAGCCAAATGAAAACACTGCTCCAACTACAGCAACTTCATCTGTTGTTAACGGTGATAACCTTGCTGACGGCAGAATGTCATTCTACATCAAAAACTTTAACTTACGTGTTAGAGAAGTTTGGAATGGTACTGACTTCGTGATTGGTGAAATGAGCACACCTGGTTTCGCATTAAACGAGTCTGGTACAAACGCCCCAACTTCACTATCGGAAGCAACCTGGAGCTACCGTTCAGTTGAAAGAACAATCACTGACTTTCACAAAAATAACTCTTATGATGTAGGTGCAGCTTTACAAGGTACTTTTGATCCTAAAACTAAAAACTTTGGTTATGTATTCATGATAGGTGATAACACACAATCAAACTTAACTACTGTTTACAACCCTAACAGTGCTGTTAGCCCTACAAACCCTAACCCTAACACTGGTTTCTTCAAAATATTTTACGGTGACCTTTGGGCTAAATTCCTTGACAAGAAATTGTACGTTGATTTATATGCAGATTATGCACAAACTTCATCTTCTATAGCAAGTTCAGCTGTTGCGTCAGGTACTATTGACCCGCAAGAGCATAACATGTTCAAAATTTTCGTAGCGTATAACGCTAAACCATTTACTATAGGTGTTGAAGCTTATACTCAAAAACTGAAAAATGCAATGATCAACACTGCAGATAAAACAGTTGATGATGCAACAGTAAATGCTATTTCAGTTTGGATCCGTGGTACAATTGTTAAAGACAAATGGAGCTACTTTGCCCGTTACGATAACTACAATCCTGATACTAAATTTAATAATGCTGCTACTTATTCAGTTAACTCTAACGGTTACAGCACATTTGACCCAACTACTAAAGAACAATTTGTTACAGCTGGTTTAGATTATACGCCTGCTAAAAACATCCACTTTATGCCAAACGTTTGGTTCACCCAGTACAAAACTCAGTATGACCCAACTCATGCAGGTTATGTACCAGATAACCACACTTTGGTTTACAGAATGACTTTCTTCTACACATTCGGTAAATAATAAAAGCAAACAAATAATAAAAAATAACAGATCATGAAAGTAATGAAAAGTTTAAAGTTAGCGGTTGTTGCATTAGCAGCATCATGTATGACAATGGCAGCTTCGGCACAGGATAACACCTTATTAGGTGCCGGTAGCACATTTGTTTACCCGCTTTTTTCAAAAATGTTTTCTCAGTATACAGCCTCTAAGGTTAACTACCAGTCAATCGGATCAGGTGGTGGTATATTGCAGTTAACAAACAAAACAGTTGATTTTGGTGATTCAGATGCCCCCTTGAATGCTGATCAAACAGCCAAAATAAGTGCCCCGGTTCTGCATATCCCAATGACCTCAGGTGCCGTTGTAGTAACCTATAACATCCCTGGTGTAAGCGCTGCTTTAAACCTTACTGGTAAAGATCTGGCTGACATTTACCTTGGTAAAATCACTAGCTGGAATGCTGCTGAAATTAAAGCTTCCAACAAAGGTGTTAATTTACCTGAGCTTCCAATCGTAGTTATCCACCGTTCTGACGGTAGTGGTACTTCATTCATCTTTACCGATTACTTAACTAAAGTTAACCCTGATTGGGCTAAAAAAGTAGGTAAAGCAAGTGCTGTTAACTGGCCAGCCGGTTTAGGCGGTAAAGGCAGCGAAGGTGTTGCTGGTTTAGTTAAACAAACACCAGGTGCTATAGGTTATGTTGAGCTAGCTTATGCTAAGCAAAACAAAATGCCTTTTGCTAACATCCAAAACAAAAGCGGTAAATTTATTACCCCTGAAATTGGAGCAACAACTTTAGCAAGTAATGTAGTTATCCCTGCGGATACTAAAGTATCAATCACTGATACTGACAACCCTAAAGGTTACCCTATTGCCAGCTTTACCTGGGCTTTAATATACAAAGAGCAAAACTATAACAGCCGCTCAAAAGAAAGAGCTACTGCATTAGTGAAATTGTTATGGTGGAATATTCACCAGGGACAAGCTTTTTGTGCGCCTTTAAACTATGCGCCGCTTTCAAAAGCTGCTGTTAAAGCTGCTGAAGCAGTATTAAAATCAGCTACTTACGACGGTAAAGCAATTTTATAGGCTAAAAGCTTAAAAGCAGAAAGCTAAAAGCAGAAAGTTAAAAGTATAAGAGCAGTATTAATGCTTCCAACTTTTCGCTTTCTGCTTTAGGCTTTTAGCTCAATTAACAAAAAAACCCAAAATTCTGTGGAAAATAAAAGATTAAACCTCTCTAACAGTCAGCTTAAATGGGAAACCATATTTAGGAAGATATTGATAGCCATGAGTGTTTTGCTGGTGCTTATTATATTAGGCGTGCTGGCTACACTTATTCTGGAGTCATTACCATCAATTAAAGCATTAGGTATAGGGTTTTTATGGGGAAAGGTATGGGACCCGGTAAGTAATATTTACGGTGCATATCCATTTTTAGTAGGTACCCTGCTTACATCATTTATCGCGCTGATTATTTCAATACCATTTTCATACGCTATTTCCATTTACCTGGGCGAGTATAACCCTAAGGGCTGGCTATCTGATCTGTTGAAAAATGCTATTGAACTGATAGCTGCGGTACCATCTATCATTTATGGTTTTTGGGGATTGTTTGTATTGGTGCCTGTTATGCGCACTTTCGAAATGAAAATAGGCGTAGCCCCTTATGGTATTGGTGTATTTACTTCATCAATTATTCTGGCCGTAATGATCATCCCCTATGCTGCATCATTAGGTATAACCCTTATCCGCATGGTACCATCGCCATTAAAAGAAGGTGCTTATGCTTTGGGTGCAACCCGTTTTGAGGTTATAAAAAGTGTAATTATGCCTTACACACGCTCGGGTTTATTTGCGGGTGTACTGTTATCATTAGGCAGGGCTTTGGGCGAAACCATGGCTGTTACCATGCTTATTGGTAATACCAGTGCCGTGGCCGATAGTATTAAGAACGCTATTTTTGGTCCGGGTAATACCATGGCCAGCGTTATAGCAAATGAGTTTACCGAAGCTGATCATACCGAATACCTATCGGCACTGATTGAATTGGGTTTGGTACTGTTTTTTGTAACGGTTGTAATTAACCTGATAGGCAAAAGGATCATCACAAAATTCACTAACAATTAATCACTCATGGAAGCAAAAATAGGATTCAGAAATACCAAGAGCGTAATTTTTAAGGGGATAATTGTGTTTTTTGCCTTTATAATGGTGGTGCCTTTAATAATTATACTGCTGTATATTATTAAGCAGGGTATATTCCAGGTTAACTGGCACTTTTTAACAAACGTACCTGCACCCGTTGGCGAACCAGGTGGTGGTATAGTCAATGCGTTGGTGGGTAGTTTCATTATGGTATTAATGTCGGCCATAGTTGCTATACCGGTTGGTATGGCAGCAGGCATTTATTTGAGTGAAAACCCACGTACAAAACTGGCTTATTACAGCGGTTTATGTGTTGATATATTACAAGGTGTGCCATCAATTGTGGTAGGTATTGTGGTTTACTTCTGGATAGTGAAGCCGCTGGGTACATTTTCGGCCATATCAGGTAGTGTTGCTTTGGCTATCATGATGCTGCCTATCGTGATCAGGTCGACAGAGCAAACCTTGAAGTTACTGCCCGATTCATTAAAAGAAGCGGCACTTTCATTAGGTGTACCTTATCACAGGGTGATATTAAAGGTGATAGTGCCTTGCGGTTTCGCAGGTATATTATCAGGTATCACGCTGTCAATAGCACGTGTTATTGGCGAAACTGCACCATTGCTGTTCACTGCTTTTGGTAACCCATACCTGTCAACCTCCATTACTAAACCAATGGAAAGCTTGCCACACCTTATATTTACCTATGCCACCAGCCCTTATGACGACTGGCACAACCTGGCATGGGGTGCATCATTTATATTATTAATGTTCGTTTTAATATTAAACATAATCACAAAAGTGATAACAAGAAAATGGAAAGTACAATTGTAAAAGCTGAAAATTACAACTCTTATTTTGGTGATAACCATGTTGTAAAAGATGTTAACATCAGCATTAATAAAAATGAGGTTATTGCTGTTATGGGCCCCTCGGGCTGTGGTAAAACAACATTTTTGCGCGGTATTAACCGTATGCACGAACTGATACCAAATGCAACCTCAAAAGGTAAGATATTGCTTGATGGCGAAAACGTTTATGACATGAACGCTATTTATGTACGGTCGAAAATAGGCATGGTGTTTCAGCGCCCTAACCCTTTCCCAAATCTGAGCATTTATGAAAATGTGATTGCCGGTTATTTACTGAACGGTATTAAAATATCAAAGGCTGATAAAGATGTAATTGTAGAAAAATCATTAACCAGCGCCGCTTTATGGAAAGAAGTTAAGGATTCATTACATAAAAAAGGTACCTTTCTATCGGGCGGACAACAACAACGTTTGTGTATTGCACGCGCTATTGCCATGCAGCCTGAACTGATCTTGTTTGATGAGCCAACATCAGCGCTTGATCCTATATCCACCTCAAGCGTTGAGGCATTGTTTCATGAGCTAAAAGCAAATTATACGCTTATTATTGTAACACATAATATGCAGCAGGCAGCACGTGTAAGCGACAGGACAGCGTTCTTTTATATGGGCGAACTGGTTGAGTTTGATGATACCAAGCAAATGTTCACCAATCCAGCCGATCAGCGTACACAAAATTATATAACAGGAAGATTCAGTTAAGCCCCCCAACCCCCTAAAGGGGGAGTAATCAAGGAGGCTTTAAATCATTTTTGAAAAAGTAATAATATCAATTAACTTAAAAAATTCCCCCTTTAGGGGGTTAGGGGGCTAAGATATGACACCATTAGAAAACGAAATAACCGCGCTTAAAAAAGAATTGATCAGTATGTGGATACTGGTACAGTCGCAATTAAACAAGGCTAAGGACGCCATGCTACAGTTTGATAAGGACCTGGCGCGTGAGGTTTTGGTTAAAGAAAAGAGGGTAAACTCATTTGAGCTGAAGATTGACAGGGATTGCGAGAATATTTTTGCATTACATTGCCCGGTTGCTATTGATCTGCGCTTTTTATTAGCCGCGTTAAAAATAAACACCAACCTTGAGCGTATTGGCGATATTGCTGCCAGTATTGCAAAATATGTGGTTGATTCGTCGGTAAATTTTGACCTGGCTGCTATGGAAAGCACCTCGATGATACGCATGTATGAAGAAGCGGTAAATATATTAATTGATACCCGTACAGCATTTGAAAAAGAAGATACCGTACTTGCACGCAGTATTTTTAAACGCGATGATGTACTGGATGCTATTAATGATAACGCGGCAACTACAGTTGCTGAAGTAATTAAAGCTAATATCGAAAGCATGCCTGAGGCACTTTACATACTGTCCATCATACGTAAGCTGGAGCGTGTGGGTGATCAGTCGAAAAATATTGCCGAAGAAATTATCTTTTATGTAGAGGCCAAAATATTAAAGCATTACCAAAGCAGCCATTCAGGCTCAGGTGATGATGAAATAATTTAATTTTCTGAAAACCACCTGGTTAAATACTACGTAATTGAGTGTGTAATAATTGGTTGGTTTAAGTTTTTGATAAAGAGGCGGGCATTTTGATGACCGCCTCTTTTTTGTTGATATACCGTAGGTATTCGGAAGAGATGTTTTCTTACAAATATTGAGCATGGAGTCACCTGAGGCACTCGAAGGGTAGGCGTAAAAACCTTTGCCCACATGCTTAGAGTGCCCCAGCATGACTCCTTTTTCTCATCTTCCGAACACTTCTGATTAATACATCGGGAACATTATCTGTTATACCCTTGTTCACTTATCCAGTGAAAGCCACGGCTCATTAACGGAAATGAGTCATCGCCGTGCTTAACCAGCTTTATCTGCACCGAATCCTTTTTCCAGGTGCCTTGCAGCATAATAGTATCAGGTTTTAGTATGGTATAACGCAAAATGTACTTATGCCGGCTGATTACAAAATGATGGCGAACGGTATCAAGCATAAATAAAAACCCTGTTGTACTGTCGTTCATTAGTTGTACGTTCGCGTCATTATCTATGGCCAGTTTACGCCAGCGAGTGGTATCGGTGGTTAACGGCGGCAGTGTATCCTTACCTCTTATAAAGGTTTCAACATTATAAACACCATACAAAGGTGGCTTTTTAGCATCATCAGGCGAACCCCAGTAAAAGGCCATGAAAATATTTGCATATAATATATAACCTATCAGCACTACCTTAATACCAATCAATACCCTGTTTTTCCATTGAGTTTTAAAACGGTGCGGCGAAAGATTTGACGGCGCAGCTTCGCGGTTCTTAAAAAAGAAGTTCATCAGCCGGTGATAATCCCTGAACAGCAGGAATACACACATTACCACCAACATGGTTGATAACAGCTTTACAGGTACGTCAAAGCAATAATTAACAGCCATTACATTGCCGCAAACAAATATGCCCACAATAGCGCCCAGGGTAGTGGTGCGGCGGAAGAGTAATAACAGGCCTACGGTAAGCTCGGCGCAACCTGTAATGTGGTTAAACAGGGTCGAATATCCCATATACGTCCATGCCAGCCCCATTGGCGACATGTTACCCACCGGCTCCATTAAGCGGCCTAATGATGGTGCCGGGAATTGCAACTTAACTACTTTAAGGCCCCCATAAACCACCATAGTAATGGCTACGTAGTAACGCACAATTACGCAGAGCCAGTAAAATAGTTTATTATAGTTTTTGGTATGGCGATCGGCGGCTGTCCATAACAGCATCCCTACTAACGACATGGTCACCATAAACAGCATCAGCAGATAATCATAAGCGGTATCGCCGCTGCCGCTTTGCTCAATAACTACCGGGTTTTGTAGATGCAATACGGTTTTTGCCGCCCAGGGTATAAAATACCGGAAAGGCTCCATGTAAATACCCGATAACCAATCCGACAGCGGCAGTACGCCGTTGGGCTCCATAATTACATACAGCAAAAAGAAGATCATGAAAAACCGGAAGGCCAGTTTTTGCGGGACGGTCCAGGTGGCAGGTTCAGTTGCGGAGCTCATAATAATTTAGGTTTATATTAATTGAGAATAGCTTAGGCTCTAAATTAATAAAAGTGGAGAACAATGAAACAAGTGATATCCAAGTTTACTTTATAAAGTATTACTATCCAATAATGAAACGCGATAAAAAACCATACTAAAATTCGATATTTATATGATGAAAAAATACCCCTTACTTTCAAGGTTTTTAGGAGGTAGCTGTATTATTGCATTGCTGCTTACCTGCGGTTGTAATAGTAATAATGCAAACTTGCAGGCACAGGTTGATAGTTTAACCCATCAAACACAAAAGGGCTATAAGCCGGGACTAGGAGAGTTTATGCTTGGGATACAGGTGCACCATGCAAAACTGTGGTTTGCCGGTAAAAATCAGAACTGGAAGCTGGCTGCTTTTGAATTGGGCGAGATACAGGAATCGGTTGATGATATTAAGCTATACTGTACCGACCGACCCGAAATAAAATCATTACCCATGTTGTACCCTGCTCTTGACAGTTTAAACCAGGCTGTTAAGTTAAAAAGCTTAAAGCAGTTTCAAACGGCTTTTGTTGGTTTAACTAAAACCTGCAATAGCTGCCACGAAACTACACATCACGAGTTTAACGTAATTAAGATACCCGATACACCACCATTCAGCAATCAGGATTTTAGGGCTAAGTAATAATAACTCTTATTGATACAAACGCTTTTTCAGCCAAAAGGCAACGTTAACCAGGGCAATTAAAGCCGGTACTTCAACCAGCGGCCCTATTACGCCTACAAATGCCTCGCCGCTGTTAATGCCGAAAACACCAATGGCTACAGCAATGGCCAGTTCGAAATTATTACCTGCAGCAGTAAAGGCTATGGCAGTATTTTGTGAGTAATCAGCACCCATAAATCGGCCTAAAAAGAAACTGGACAAGAACATGATAACGAAGTAGATGACCAGCGGTAATGCAATACGTAATACATCAAAGGGGATCTGCACTATTAGCCGGCCTTTTAAACTAAACATTACCACAATTGTAAACAGCAGCGCGATTAAGGTGATAGGCGATATAAATGGTATGAACTTTTTCAGGAACCATTCCTTACCCTTTATGCTGATTAAAACATACCGGCTTATGATACCGGCCGCAAAAGGGATACCCAGGTAAATAGCTACTGATTTTGCTATAGCTGCAATAGTAATATTTATAACTAAACCTTTAAAGCCGAATACGGGCAATAGCAGGGTAATAAAAAGGTAAGCATAAACGCTGTAAAGTAATACCTGGAAAATGCTGTTGATGGCGACCAGTCCGGCGGCATACTCGCGGTTGCCGTCGGCAAGCTCGTTCCATACTATTACCATGGCAATACAGCGGGCAAGGCCTATCAATATTAAGCCAATCATATACTGTGGATAGTTATGTAGGAATATTATAGCCAGCGCAAACATGAGCAAAGGGCCGATTACCCAGTTGAGCAGGAGGGAGGCGCCCAATATTTTTTTATTGCTGAACACTTTGCCAACGCTTTCGTAATTTACTTTCGCCAGTGGTGGGTATAGCATAAGTATTAATCCAATAGCTAAAGGAATATTAGTAGTGCCGCTTGAATAGGAATTGATAAATGCCGGAGCCGATGGTATGAAATAGCCCAATGCTATGCCTGCGGCCATCGCCAGGAAAATCCAAAGGGTGAGGTATCGGTCCAAAAAAGAAAGACTTTTGCGTTGGGCGGGGTTACAGTTATTTGCACTCATGGGCTAAATATAAAATGTGTTAAGTAGAATAATGAATTAGCGATCAGGCCTCAATAAATCCCAACTGCTTACCAATCTTGGTATGTTAAATAGCCTTGGGGTATCTCTATATTCATCTTTAGTAATTAACAGCTCCCATTTAAATCCATCGGGGTCATTAATAAAACAAAAAGAGTGTTCTTTGGAAATAGAAACAGGAACGATAAAACCAAGTTTTTCAAGTTTTTTAAGCCTTAATTTAATTTCTTCTTCAGATTCAATTTGTAAACTAAAATTCACGAACTCCGGATTTATATGATTGATGTTTTCTATGAATGTAAAAAATATTGAAGGGCTTTTTACTTGGTATTTTATCCGTCTATTATGAATATCGCTTGATGGATGTCCAAATAATATGTCATAAAAGCTTTTGGTTACCCAAAGATCTTTTACAAACAGATTAATTTCCAATTCAGGATAATCAATAGTTTCCATGTCATGTTAATAATCAAATATTGATTTAATTAAGCCAAAAGGAAACATCCCTTGCTTCTTCAATAAAGGATGAAATGACCTTTTTTATTTTATCCCTAACTACTCTTGTTTGTTCTAAGATTTCTTCTTCAGTTCCGGTAAAAGATGAGGGATCGGTAAATGACCACCCAATTCTCTTTACCATTCCCGGGAATATAGGGCATGATTCAGCGCTTGCAGCATCACAAACGGTAATTACTGCGTTGTATTTACGGCCTTGTTTAAACAGGTCATAAACGCCTTGTGTGTTTTTTTTACTGATATCAATTCCAACCTCCTGCATCACTTTTATTACATTCGGATTAAGTTTGCCCGGTTCTAGTCCTGCACTTTCTGCATGCAAACTTTCACCGCCAAGCTGATTTAAAAAAGCTTCGGCCATCTGGCTGCGAGCGGAATTGTGAATACAAACAAATAGAATTTCACGCTGTATCATGATTGTTTATGTATTAATCAAGATGTTTGTTTATAAAATCCCTTGAATAGTCCTTTATCATATCCCTTACTCTTATAAATTCATCCATCACCTCATCAACGCTGCCTATTGCCTTGGCAGGATCGGGGAAATTATAGTGGAAGCGTTGGGCATTGGTTGGGAAATAGGGGCAATTCTCTTTGGCATTATCGCATACGGTTATCACATAATCAAAAGTGACATCCATGTATTCATCCACATTATTGGAGGTGTGTTTGGATATATCAATGCCATCCTCCGCCATTACCTGTATGGCTTTGGGATTTACGCCATGTGTTTCAATGCCTGCGCTGTAAATTCGGGCTTTGTTGCCTGCAAAGTGCCTTAAATAGCCCTCGGCTATCTGACTGCGGCAACTGTTGCCGGTGCATAGTACTAATATGTTTTTCATTTGTGTGTGTTAGTTACTGTAGAAACCCCTCCCTGCCATTGCTGTGCCCTGCGCACCATTTAGCGCAAGTCTTGTGTGTGGGGATAGAAGAAATGGCTGACTTGTGCTTCTTTAAATCTTAATATCACAAGTCATCATCACACAAACAGCCGCACAAGACTTGCGCTAAACGAGCTTCTTTAAATCTTAATATCACAAGTCATCATCACGCAAACAGCCGCACAAGACTTGCGCTAAATGAGGGAAATGTCGTTTTGTTTAGCAGCAACCTGAACCCGGGGTGCAGCATGATGTTGCAGCCAGATTTTTTAGTTCGATCTTTGGTTTTTCAGCAGGTGCGCAGCATTCTTCTCCGCTTGCTGTTGTGCCGCAGCTACCACCACGATCAATGGCTTTGCATTGTACCGCATCGGGCCTCAGGTCAATAATTAAATCTTCACCATCAATTATAATTTCATTAGGGAACATCTGCCGGGTATCAAATGCCGAATTGCCGAACTCTATTTTAACTGTTGCTGCATTATCCAACGGTAATACTTTTTCTACAATATCAATTATTGATAAGGCTTTTTTTACTTTCATTGCCCGTAACTGCTGCTGATTTTCGGGCTCCCAAAGCTGCACAATTATCTCCGTCCATTTATTCAACACGCCGCCGCAATCAACTGAGGTTATGGGTGCCTGTTTAATTTCGGTGATATGATAAGACGCATCAACTCTTTTGTTTTCTGCATATTGAAATTGTAGGTCCAGCTCTGGATTTTGAAGCAACTTTTCTTTGAATGTTTTCCAGTTTATTGTTTCTGTAGTATTCATAATTCTATTGTTTAATTGCAATATTACGATCGATTTAATCAAATTTTTTTAACAGCAGCTACCGGGATCTTTATATGAATTAAAGAACAGCCCCAGTTCTTTATTCAGCAAGGCCCATGCCTTAGGCTCAATACAATAGCAAACGCTTACACCTTCAATTGTGCCTTGTATCAGCCCGGCATTTTTTAACTCTTTTAAATGCTGTGATATGGTGGCCTGTGCCAAACCTAGTTCCTCCACCAGATCGCCGCAGATACAGGCATTTGCATTGATGATCTGTTGTAGAATGGCTATACGGGCAGGGTGCGCCATTGCTTTCAGCATAATGGCAAGCCTGTTTTGCTCGTCGGTGAATATTTCGGTTTTTGTAAGCCCCATATTTATATCGCAATATTACGATTGATTAATGAGGTTTGCAAATTTATTTTTATTTGCCGCCTTTGCGCGCAGTAAAGATCGGTGAGCAAAAACGAAGTGGGGGGAGTTGGCGAGGCTTGTTTATACTGTTTTTATATTTTTTATCAGTCAATTGTCTGAACTGGAATTTTATGAATTTTTCGAATGAACAGAATTCCATAAATTCCCTAATTCTTTAAATTCGAGTTCTGATATTTTGGGCGTTGCCTGCGGCCGGGCTGTACGCTCATACTACACAGGCCTTAGCCACGGCCTGCACTGGGGCCCTCGATTGGCCGGTATCCGCTGCCATCCCTAACGCTGAGCTTCAATGCGCTTCGCCGACTCACCCGGTCTTCGCTAAGTCGCTCGACCACCCTCTCTGCGGCAAGCCGCAAAGAGGGTAGGGGAAAAGAAAATATCCTGGCCCTCTTCGTGCGCAGCAAAGAGAGGGCGATCCAGCGGAGCGTAGATCGGGTGAGTCAAACGGAGCGCGTTTATTTGGGCGTTGCCTGCGGGCGGTCCGCTGTATAGCGGATCATACTTACACAGGCATTAGCCACGGGCCGGTATCCGCTGCCATCCCTAACGCTGAGCTTCAACGCGCTTCGCCGACTCACCCGGTCTTCGCTAAGTCGCTCGACCACCCTCTCTGCGGCAAGCCGCAAAGAGGGTAGGGGAAAAGAAAATATCCTGGCCCTCTTCGTGCGCAGCAAAGAGAGGGCGATCCAGCGGAGCGTAGATCGGGTGAGTCGGTTACGCGTTATATTATGATAAACCCAATAAGAACATTTATGTCAAAATAACAAATAACATCCATCCAGTTAATTTTATACTCCTATTTTTGCCCGCATAAATATTTGGCATGGATAGCTCATTAAAAAATAAATTCGACAGTATAATTTTTGATCTGGATGGTACACTTTGGGATAGTACCGCTAATGTAGCCGAGGCCTGGCAGTCGGCTAAAAATGAGGTAGATTATATTGATCTGGAGTTTACACAGGAAACTATACGATCAATAACCGGTATGACTTACAAGGCTATATTTGAAAAGTTATTGCCCCTTGTAAGCGATGCGCAGCGTAATGCTTTTAAAGGTATAGCTGCTGTAAAGGAAATTGAGCTATTAAAAGCCAATGGTGGCCATCTTTACCCGCATCTGGAAGAAACGCTGGCATATTTGGTAGCTAAATACAAGCTGTTTGTAGTGAGTAATTGCCAGAACGATTACATCGAAACATTTTTGGAGTTTAGCCAGTTGGGGCATTATTTTTCGGGACATCAGTGTTATGGGACCAAAAGCCAGCCTAAAGCAGAGAATATAAAAGACATAGTGAACGATCACCAACTTACTGCCCCGGTTTATGTGGGCGATACTATGGGCGATTATGAGTCGAGTACAAAAGCAGGTGTACCTTTTATTTTCGCATCTTATGGTTTTGGGGTTGTTGAAACCGGGCAGATAGCTACAATAAATACACTTTCTGATCTGGTTGAACTGCTTTAAATCTTTATTTAGAGATTAGAGGCTGGAGATCAGAGATTAGTGAAGTTTGGATATAAACTAATCACTATTATCAGGCCGTCAGATTTTCCATAACAAGTATGGCGGCGCCCACCAGCTCGGCATCAAAACCGAGTTCTGATATCAGCAGCTCGGTACTGGCAGCCAGGCGGGGGATACAATATTTATTAAGCGCCTGCTGTATTGGGGCCAGTAAAAATTTGCCTACAATGGCACCCCTGCCGCTTAAAACTATGCTGGCGGGGTTCATGATGTGTATAAGTATGGCCAGTGCCTTGCCAATTTTATAACCGGCGTCAGTGAGGAGTTCAATAGCAAACTGATCGCCATTGTTGGCTGCTTCCATTATGGCATCGCCCACCAGTTTGGGGTGTTCCTCCTCAAAATATTTAAGGCTTGATACCCGGCCTTCTTTTATACCCTGAATGGCTTTTTTCACAACTACCAGCAGTGATGCTTCGGCCTCAAGGCACCCACGCTTACCACAGGCACAAAGGGTATTATCATCAGATAACGGGATATGACTAAACTCACCCGCGAAACCATTATGGCCGCGGTAAATTTCATCATTAACAATCATTCCCAGGCCAATACCCCAGCCCAGGTTTATCACCATTACATCTTTTTGGTTTTTGGCTATACCAAAGCTTTGTTCGGCTAAGGCTATAAGGCTTGAGTCGTTATCAATATAAGTGGCTACGCCGGTTTCGAGGGTTATCAGCTGGGTTAGGCTTTGGCCGCCGGTATCAAGATAGGTGTAGTTAATGCCATCGTTTACATTAACAAATCCCGGCATACCTATGCCTATACCCGCATATTTATCGCGCGGGATGCCAACATTGTCAATATAATCGTTAATCTGCTCCAATAATTGTGTTAGCGCATTTGGGTTATCCAGGAGCGGCATCTCAAATATGACCATATCCGCTGCCGGCTTATTTAGCAGATCAACCAATTGAATGCGGGTAATAAACTGGTCCATAGCTACGGTGAGCATATACATGGCATCCGCCTTTATGGAATAAACAAGCGGCCTTCGCCCACCGCTTGATCGTGCATAACCATCTTCAATAACCAAACCTTCTTCAATCAGTTCGTTAATAGCTTTTGCTGTGGAGGGGAGGCTTTTATCCAGTATTTCGCTTAATTCAGCACATGATTGCCCTTTGTCAAAATACAGGTGTTTAATTATAGAGCTTTTTAACGGAGTACTTTTCACACCTTGGTTTTTATTATTTAATAGCACAGCTTACAGAAACAGGAAAGAGATAGTTTTCAATTGATGATGGATAAAAATATGAATAAATAACAAAATCAAAGTATTTTATTGTGCTTTTTAATCCCCCGGAAAACTTTTGTAATTTAGGGATGTATCATTAAGGTGATAGCGTTATCGAACAGAAAAATTACCTGTATGAACAATAAGCTGGCTTTTAGTTTCGGGGTAGTAATTATGTTGATGATCATCAACGCAATGGCCTATGCGCAGTCGGCAGCTGATGATATTTGCGGCAGATGGGTATCGGATGAAAAAAACCTGATAGTAGAGGTTTGCAGGATCAATAATGAGTACCAGGCAAAAATAATTTGGTTTGATGCCGGCAGTGATAAGCTGATGCATGAATGGGTTGATAAAAATAACCCGGATAAGGCGCTGCAAAACCGCAAAATATTGGGCATGAGTGTGCTGCGTAACCTGGTTTACATGCCTAAAAGCAACTCCTGGGAAGAAGGTATGATATACGATGCCAAACATGGCCGGGAATGGAACGCATCGGCCTATATTGATAAACAGGGTGCGCTGAAACTAAAAGGGTATTGGCATTTTAAGTTTATAGGCCGCACCATGACATTTGCACGCACTAAGGACCTGGCAGTACTTAAATAAAAACAGCGCCCTGCAAAAAGCAAGAGCGCTGTTTTTATTATATATAATGGCTTATTATTTAGCTGCGCCAAATTCGCCATCGGCTTTAATAGTTATTTCATCGCTGATCATAGCATCAGGATATGAAGCGGCTAAATTAAAATCGGTACGTTTTACAATGCCTGTTAACTGGAAACCTGCATCATTAGCTTTACTCATTGGGTTAACAATAGTACCACGGTACCAAAGATCCATAGTTACTACTTTAGTAACACCATGAATAGTAAGGTTACCGGTTAATTTGTAGTGGTTAGGTTTTGTTTTGGTAATACCTGTGCTTACAAAAGTAAGGGTTGCGTTAACAGCTGCGTTAAAGAACTTTTCTGATTTAAGATCGGCATCACGCATATCATTATCTGTATTGATAGATGCTACGTTAGCGGTAAGATTGAATTTAGCATCACTGAAATCGGCTTTTGTAGTGGTGATGGTAACATCAAAATCTTTAAAATTACCGTCGACATCAGACACTGATAAGTGTGTTACGGTAAATTTCAGGCTTGAGTGCATTTTGTCAAGCTTCCAGGTGCCTTGAGCGAATAGAGCCGTTTGCATAGTTACAAAGGCTAAAAGAATGATAATTTTTTTCATTGCGGGTTATTTATTTTTAAATATTTAAGACAAAGATAGCGATAGGATTGAAATTGTTTGTTTAAACATCTAATTTCAATGTCAAAATAAATAATGCAATAAAATAGAGGGTTATCAGCTGGCTCTAGCTGATAAATAAAATTCTGTGGTTGTAATATTAAGCCAGTGCTGTAGACTCGGATTCTGCCAGTGAGTTTTCAGCGGCCCTTATTCCTGCCGAGCAAACGGCGATACATATTAATAAGGTTACATCCACAATGATATGCTCTGCAGGTATAGATGAGAACGAGATGTGGAAGCCATCGGCTAAATCAGGAATTAGAATTCCTATAAGCGGGAATAACGCGAAAATGCGGAAGATTAATAACTCTTTCATGGGAATAGGATTTGAGTTTTAAAACTTATAAGAATAAAATTAAGCAATATTTTCTTTTAATGCAAATTCTTGTTCATTTTGTTCAGTATTTAATAAAGAATTACGAAAATGGTTAAAAATATATTAATTATTAGGGTAAAATTTGCAAATTGATTGTTAAAAACACCACTTTATGTTATCAATAAAATTAATTAGGTTTGGCTCTTAACTGACTTTATATAAAAAACTGTTTATGCGATTTAAAAAACCTCTTAATTTACTATTAAAGGAAGCAGCGGAAACAGGCGAAGGAACACTAAAACGAACGTTAGGACCGGGTAATCTTGTTGCATTAGGAATAGGTGCAATTATTGGAGCCGGCTTATTTGTACGTACCGCCGCCGCCGCTGCTGACCATTCAGGCCCCGCCGTTACCCTGGCATTTATACTTGCAGCTATAGGCTGTGGACTTGCCGGTTTATGTTACGCCGAATTTGCCGCTATGATACCAATAGCAGGTAGTGCCTACACCTACTCATATGCCACAATGGGCGAAATGGTAGCCTGGATAATTGGCTGGGACCTTGTGCTTGAATATGCCGTTGGGGCCGCCACTGTATCCATAGCGTGGTCTGAATACCTGAATAAATTATTAGAAAATTTTGGAGTTGATATACCTTATCAACTTTGCCACTCGCCGTTTCAATCATCATTACAAGGTGTGCATGGCATCATAAATATCCCGGCCTTATTTATTATAGTAGTACTTTCATTGGTACTTATACGCGGTACGCAGGAGTCTGCAACACTAAATGGAATTATTGTAATAGTTAAAGTTGCTATAGTTGTGCTGTTTATAGCTATAGGCTGGAATTACATGAAACCTATTAACCATACACCATATATCCCTGTAAATACCGGCGAAGTAGCCATGTTTCATGGACAAAAAAGCTTTTTTGATTTCTTTACGCATGATTTCGGGAAGTTTGGCTGGTCGGGTATAATTAGTGCCGCGGGTGTGGTTTTCTTTGCCTTTATAGGCTTTGATGCTGTATCAACCGCTGCGCAGGAAGCAAAGAACCCTAAAAGGGATATGCCTATAGGTATTTTGGTTTCATTAGCTATATGTACCTTATTATATGTGTTATTTGGTCACGTACTTACTGGTGTGGCTAACTATAAAGAATTTGCAGGCCCGGGTAAAGAGGCATCGGTAGCTTATACTATTGATACTTATATGCAGAGTTATCACTGGCTGTCGATCCTGGTTACAGTGGCTATACTTTTCGGTTTTTCATCTGTAATACTGGTAATGCTTTTAGGGCAGTCAAGGGTGTTTTTCTCTATGTCGAAAGATGGTTTAGTGCCACCTGTATTCTCAGCGGTACACCCTAAATTTAAAACGCCATACAAATCAAACCTTATATTTCTGGTATTTGTGGGGCTTTTCGCGGCGTTTGTGCCGGGCGATATAGTTGGCGATATGACGAGTATAGGTACATTATTTGCCTTTATGCTGGTTTGTATCGGTGTTATCATCCTCAGAAAATCTGATCCTGATACGCCACGCCCGTTCAGAACCCCATGGGTTCCGTTTGTGCCTATATTAGGCGCTATAGTTTGTTTGTTGATGATGGTTGGTTTGGGTGAATTTAACTGGTTGCGTTTAATCATATGGATGGCAATTGGTTTTGTTGTTTACTTTACCTACAGTAAAAAACACTCGCTGATAAGAAAAGGGATAGTTAGTTTGCCGAGAGATCCCGAACCGCCAATGGCTTAAGAAAATAATTTACAAGGCGCTGAGAGATCAGCGCCTTTTTTGTTTATTTATTATTCTCATCTTTGTACACAATTTTAACAACCTGAATTGAAAACGCCATGCATCCGTTAATTTTCAAAGAAATCCTTTCCGTTACAATGATCCTTTTCGCGATCATTGATATACTGGGCGCTATACCCGTGATTATTGAAATGCGCCAGCGTGTAGGCCATATCCAATCGGAAAAGGCAAGTATTGCGGTACTGGTATTAATGATTGTTTTTTTATTTGTGGGCGATAAACTGTTGGATGTTATCGGCCTCGATGTATCTTCATTTGCTATTGCTGGCTCGCTGGTTATTTTTATTATAGCGATGGAAATGATAATGGGCATCCGTCTTTTTAAAGAGGAAATGCCCGAAACAGTATCCATTGTCCCCATAGCTTTTCCGCTTATTGCCGGGGCGGGCACCATGACAACTTTACTGTCACTAAAAACACAATATCAAACCCAGGATATTTTGATAGGTATTGTATTGAATACTATGTTTGTTTACCTGGTACTTAAAAATGTACAATGGCTGGAGAAGCTGTTGGGTAAAACTGGTCTGGGTATTTTGCGAAAGGCTTTTGGTATTATTTTATTGGCGATAGCTATTAAGTTGTTCAGGAGTAATACGCATTTGTAAGGGGTGGTTAATCGGTTTCTTCATCGCGCGTCATTGCGAGGTACGAAGCAATCTCCGACTGTACAGAGCGGTTATGCATATGCGTTTGCTTGTCGCTCGAAGCCGCTCATTGCCGCGGAGGCTACTACTTTTGTCTTGATACAAAAGGTAGCAAAAAATCAAGTCCAGTAGAAATGCTTCTTTGCCGCACAAGGCCATTGCCCTGCAAATCCGGCAAAACCTGGGCTGGAATCTTTTTGCGGCCATATTGCGCACACTGGCCCATGCGCTGCAAAAATTTCCTATGCCCTGCCACGCGCAAGGCCACCATCGTTTTGCCTGATTTCACCCGAGGCTGTTCTACTGACGGGGAGCCTCACCTAAATGGCGCAGCCCTCATGAATACCATTAAAAACAATTATTTTACTTGGAGCGTTTCAAAAAGTGTGTAAAGGCTCGACAAAAAGCGCGGGCCTGGGTGTTTTGCCTGTGGGCGGAAGGATCTTTTTGTCTTGATTTTTTGTTTCTTTTGTATCAAGACAAAAGAAATAGGCCTTAGCGGCTATGAGCGACACCACGAGATAAGTAAATACGAGTACAAGCGGTCTTGCATAGTCGGGGATTATTAATATTGTGTTTGTTCTCAATGGTATTAATGAGCTCCCTACGGTCGGTTGTCTTCGTTCCTCGCAATGAGGCGTGAAGAAGTACGGGAGAATGGCCAAGCAATTCTAATACTCTGCCAGCACCACAATATTATCACTCAAACCCTTAATCTTCTCTTTCCCATTTAAAAACCCTAACCCAATAACAAAGCTAAAGCCGCAGATAATACCACCCAGGTCGGTGATCAACTCACTTGCAGCGGTTACGGTGCCGCCGGTGGCTAACAGGTCATCATGAATTAAAACATGCTGACCGGGTTCTATAGCATCGGTATGCATTTCGATGGTAGCTGTGCCGTATTCCAGTTCGTATACTTTTTGTTTAATGGCATAGGGAAGCTTTCCAGCTTTGCGCACAGGTACAAAGGGTACACCCAGCTTTATGGCCAGCATCAACCCAAATAAAAACCCGCGACTTTCAATTCCCGCTATCACATCTATTTTAGTACCGGTCAGTTTTTCGGCAAAGGCATCAACAATACCCTGACATAAGGCCGGGTCTTTTAAAATAGGGGTGATGTCCTTAAATATTATGCCGGGCTTCGGAAAATCCGGTATATCGCGTATAGCCGCTTTAATTTGGTCTGCTATCATTTAAAACTTAAATAAGGCTCAATTTTATGCAAAATTTCCGGGGTTATAATGGCAATATTTTCCATATCGCTTACAGCTATATAATTGCCATGCTGCGCGCGGTATTGTATAACCGCATTTGCCTGTTTATAAGTAAGGTACGGGAATTGCCTTAACGACTCGAATGAAATGCTGTTGATCTTTAATTTAGTTACTGCTGCCGGATTAATGGTTAACTGGTCCTTGATCTCTGCGTATTTTGCCGAATCAACCCCATAAACATCCTGCAACTGCTCTTTGTGATAGAAGCCACCCAGCCTGTCGCGGTAACGGATAATACGCATGGCAAATGATGGACCTATGCCCCGTACCTGGGTGAGTTTGGCGGAGTCGGCAGTATTTACCTCAACTGTTGCACCGGGTTTTAATTTAGTTGATGCATATTCGTCTTTTTGCGGGATATCGATATAGGGTTCCAGTCGCTTATAATCATCGGGCGTAATGCCGTATATTTTTTGCAGATCAGTATTGCGGTAAAAGTGGCCGCCTTTTGAGGTATAGTTTATGATGATCTTAATTTGATGCTCGCTTAGGCCCAGTTGTTTCCATTGCGCAGCAGTTAAATTATTAGGGTTGAAATCGAATAACACCGGGTTTGCAATCTTTTCATCAGAAGGTGTTTTGTATGCAGATGAATCAGATTGAGCTTTGCTTAACAGGGCTGCCGCCTTGTTAAAATCTGTTTCGTTAATTTTTGTGCTATCTTTGCGGACGAATTGATATGCGTAGGGGAGTAATAACACCAATGCAATTAAAATAACCAGCACAACCATTCCGTTCCATTCTTTTTTTGTGACAGACAGGTAATTTTTTATGTGCGATTTCATTAAAGACTTTAATACAAGGGTAAATTAAATAAATTTGGTAATATTTATAGCCAGATAAAACAATCTTTTAATACGATAGATGAAAATAATCACCACCGAAGAATTTGCTAAAGCCACAAAACTGGATAAATTAAAAATGCCAGGGCTTGCAGCATTCCTGATGGAACTGATGAAGATAAACCAGGTGAACGAGCTGTTTGCACAGGCGCAACCCAAACAAGGTATTGAATTTATAGATGCTATTTTGGAAGGCTGCGGTATTAAGATAGAATTTGACCCGCGAGACCTTAGAAACATACCCAAAACCGGTGGGTTTATAGCCATTGCCAACCATCCTTACGGTGGTATTGAAGGCATGGTGCTTTTAAAGATGCTGCTTACCGTTAGGCCCGATGCCAAGCTGATGGCTAACTTTCTGCTTAAAAAGATCCCAAACCTGAGTGATTACTTTATAGCAGTAAACCCGTTTGAAAATATTGAGCATTCATCAAGCATAAGTGGGTTAAAAAATACACTGGAACTGTTATCACAGGGTACGCCGATTGGTATTTTCCCGGCGGGTGAGGTATCAACCTTTAAAATTGAAACACAACAGGTGACCGACAGGTTGTGGCACCCGGTTGTAGGCAAGATCATAGCCAAGGCCCGTGTACCGGTGGTTCCAATTTATTTTCATGGGAATAATGGCTTGCTGTTTAATTTGCTGAGCATTATCCACCCGGCATTACGTACGGCTAAGCTGCCATCTGAATTGTTTAATAAACAAGGCGATACTATAAAGTTGCGCATAGGAAAGCCTATTAATGTTGCTGATTATCCCGAATATAACAATAGTACCAAACTGCTTAATTTTTTAAGGGCACGCACCTATGCTTTAGGTACGGGGCTTGAAGAAGAGAAGAAACTTTTTAACCCGCGCAATCTGTTTAAAATTAAGAAACTGCCTGAAGCCTTTGCAGCTGAAATGCCGGCAAATGTTTTAGAAAAAGAGGTTGAACCCTTGCGTGATACCTACCGTGTTTGGCACGAGAAAAATTACGAGGTATTTATTGTGCCTACCTCGGTTATACCTAATATAATACGTGAGATAGGTCGTTTGCGGGAGATCACTTTCCGCGAGATAGGCGAGGGTACTAATAAAGCTGTCGACCTGGATGAGTACGATATTTACTACAACCACCTGTTTATTTGGGATACTGAAGCAAAGCTGATCGTAGGTGCTTACCGTATAGGTTTGGGCGACGAGATATTTTACAGCCTGGGCAAAAACGGTTTTTATGTGGCCGAACTGTTTAAAATTAAGGCGCAGCTGATCCCGGTGCTTAAAAAGAGCATTGAATTGGGGCGTTCCTTTATTCGCAAGGAATATCAGCAAAAGCCATTGCCACTGTTTTTATTATGGAAAGGCATATTTAAGTTTTTGATAGATAACCCACGCTACCGTTACCTGATAGGGCCGGTTAGTATCAGTAATTCGTTCTCTAAATTCTCCAAATCGTTGATAGTGGATTACATTAACCGCAATCACTTCGATCACGAGATGGCGCAGTATGTAAAACCGCGCAAAAAATTCAAGGTTGATTTTTCGAAGATCGATACTGATGTGCTGATGGCAGGTGAGGATAGTTTTAAGAACCTCGACGACCTGATATCAGAAGTGGAAACCCGGAGTATGAAGGTGCCGGTATTATTAAGGCAATACATAGCGCTTAATGCCAATATCATCTGCTTTAACATCGACCCGAAATTTGCTGATTGCTTAGATGGTTTCCTGGTGCTTGATTTTGAGAAAGTACCGCAGGAAATGCTGGAGAAGCTAGCGAAGAATCTTTAGTACAGTTGGCGGTTTTCAGTTTTCAGTGTGCATTTTATAAGTTACGCAAACTGCCAACTGAAAACCGCCAATTGTTATATCTTTATCACCTTATCTCTCTTCCCGTCTTCGGATTTATGCGCTATAGCTTTTGGTATCAGTTTCACAACAGCATAAAGTGTTGAACCTACTGCCAATAATGCTTTTGCCGAAAAGTGTACAAACGGCTTCATCACTTCCCAGTTTTCTTTGGTTAAATAAGTGCCTTTATTTTTATCTGTATTATCGTGTTTGCCTATTTGTTTTGTATCGCGGGTTGCCATTGTAAATTGTTAAATACTGTTAATGTTATATTTATAAAGCTTTAAAGCTGTAATTTGTTTGGCATCATCATTATAAATATGAGATACCTGGCACTTATTATTTTATGTTTTAATTGTTTTTGTGGCCAATGTCAGGCCCAGAGCATTAATGAAAAAGATCTCATAAAACAGGCAGATTCTCTTTATAATAATGCCAATTATAAAAGGGCCGCATCAATTTATAATACGGTATTTAAAGCAAACAGTCGGCCTGGTACGTTTGATCTTTATAAAGGAGCATCGGCAAATGCGCATATAAATAAGAATGCCAGGGCAATTAATTATTTAGAGCTTTTGGTTAGCCAAAATCACTTAAAACGGTACGACTCCTTATTAACTGATAGCAACTTTTTAAGCCTGCATAAGGATAAGCGCTGGCATAATGTATCGTACCTTATAAGTACCTATAAAGATGATATAGAGCACAGGTATGGCAAAACCATAAAGCAGGAACTGATCGAGATCAATTCAAAGCGCATCAGCCAAAAAAGATTATTGGATAGCCTGGTTAATTCGTATGGCTGGCGATCGGTACAAGCTGCAGATGAACGGAAACTTATTGCCACAACAGATTCCACCAATTTTTTAAAGGTGCAAACCATTATTAATACCTATGGCTATATGGGCCCACAAATTATAGGTACCGAAGCTAACCAGGTAATGTTCAACATTATTTTAAACAAGGATGCAAGCATCGCAAAAAAATACATCCCCATAGTGTGGCAGGCCTACTTAAAAGGGAACGCATCAGCTAATAACTATGCTGCTTTGGTTGATAAGGTAGCGCTGAGAGAATCAAACACCCAAATATATGGTACTATAATGCTACGCAAAGACGGCAGGTATTACGCTCCTGCTGTTTTGGATACAGTTAAGGTTGATAGTTTGAGAAAACAAATAGGATTGCCGCCATTCAGGGAGTATTTGAAAGAGTTTGGTAATTAAAGTAATGAATCAAGAGCAAAGAGTCAAGAATCAGGATAGAGTATGCCAATAAACGCGACGGGATTGCCGCGCTATCGCAATGACAAATTAAATAGAATTGTCATGCTGAGGTACGAAGCATCTATTGTACATCAACCAAGCTGCCAATCGCTTTGTTGAAACGCGGATAGGTTCTTCGCTATCGCTCAGAATGACAAGATGACTTAATAGTTATTATACCACCTTTTTCTTCAACGTTATAACTGTGATTTCCGGCCATATGCCGAGCCTGCCTGAGAAGGCCAGGAAGCCGAAGCCGCGGTTTACATACAGGTAGCGGTTTTTTTGGTTGATGAGGCCAGCCCAGTCCAGGTATTTGTATTGTACGGGGCTCCATCTGAAACCGGCTGTTTCCACACCAAACTGCGCGCCGTGTGTATGACCCGCAAGCGTAAGATGAATATCTGTAGGATGATAACGCACTTTTTCTTCCCAGTGGGTAGGATCGTGTGATAGTAGTATTTTGAATGCGTCCTTGTCAACACCCTCCAGCGCCTTATCCAAATTGCCGAGTTGTATAAAGCCTTTACCCCAGTTTTGTACACCTATTAATGAGATCTTTTGCCCGTCTTTTTCAAGTACTACGTTCTCATCCATTAATAAACGATAACCCAGCTCGACATGGTGTTGTTTAAGTTTAACAAGGTTAGCGGCTTTTTCGGCATCGCTGTTCCACATAATATAATCGCCATAATCATGATTGCCGAGGATAGAAAACTGACCGAATGGTGCTTTTAGCTGTTTAAAATGATCAATGTATTTTTCAATTTCCCAGGCGGCATTGTTTACCAGGTCGCCGGTAAAAACAAAAAGGTCGCTTTTTTGCGCGTTTGCCAGGTCTATGCCTTTTTGTACGGCATGGGTATTGTCAAAGCTACCGGAGTGGATGTCAGATATCTGTGTAATGGTAAAGCCGTCAAAAGCATCGGGCAGTTCATCGTAATAAATGGTTTGCCTGTGTACTTTGTAATCATATTTTCCGGCTATCATGGCATATAAAAATGCGGTAAAAGGGAAAGCAGCGGTTATTACAGCAATTTCGCTTATAAACTTGCGCCTTGCCGGGAAATAAGGCCCCTTAGTTTTTGGCCCTGAATGAGTAAGCCCGCGCACCAGCCCATAAACCAACCGGCCGGAATCGCCGAAGAAAAGTATGAGGGCGAAAAATATTTTGGTGATGAGAAAAGTAATAAAAAAGCTGAGCGTATACTCGTGGTAGGGTGTCATGCCCTGTGCGGAATTAAAACTTTCGAGGCCGCCAACAAATAAAAAAGTTATACCAACAGATATTACCAGGTAGCCCCATATTGTCAACTTACGCATGCGGGGCGATTGCCAGTCGGCGGTGAGTGTTTTTAATCCTGAAAAAACATACCAATCAAATACCAGGCTGATAGCAGCTATTATTAAAAAGAAAGTAAATATCCCGCCTCTGTTATGCATATATAATATATAGGCTTGCAATTTAAAAAAGCTAAGTTAATTACTGCGTAAAATTTAATCAGTAATGGCATAAAAAGGGATAAAAGAAAACGGCCCCGCTTATCGCGGGGCCGTTTTGGTAGTACTATCTGTATTGCCAGTGATTGTGTCTCCAACTTCGGTGATGATAGTGGTGGTGATGATAATAATAATCATGACCGCCGCCAACTCTTGCCTGTACAACAACTTGCGCTTCCGCGCTTCCGAATGTAAATGCCATAACTATGGCAACTAACATTATTTTTAAGTATTTCATAGATTGTGTTTTGTTTGTTTTAATTATTGATGATTGTTATTGTCGTGATCGTGACCACCACCATCGTGATCAGAGCCATCATGGTGATGGCGTTGCCTATATTCAACGGAGCAGCTTGAAACGGCCGTTGCCAATAGCAGCAGCGCGATGATTCTTGTTATGTACTTTTTCATGATAGTGTATTGTAAATGTTATCTAAACAATACCAAATAGCACGCCATAAGCACCGGAGAGGTATTCCAAAGCAGTTGTTACAGTATAAATGTTACAAAAGAAAATAGGATGGTTTTTAGCTATTTTGCTTCTTAGGTAGCTATAAAATCAGCTTTTATTCTGTTAAAAGAATGAGGGGGGTAATGCTGCTCTTTATCATTGTGTTTATCCGGATAGTGTATACAAAAGAGGATACATTGTTCTTGTCAGCATCAATCCGGCAGCCAAATTACGGGCCAAAGGTTAATTTATCCTACAGTCTTTATATTCATTTTGCATCATGAAAAATAATGCCGAGTGTATGCCTGTTGCCTTCGGTTATCTCGCTTACACCATGTTTCATGTTTACGCGGTGATAGCCGGTTTTACCCTTTACCGCCCTGAAATTGGTGGTGAATATCAGCATATCGCCTTTAGCTGGTTTTAATACTATAGCTTTCGATTGTGCACGTGGCTTTTGCTCTATCAATACAAATTCGCCGCCCTCATAATCTTTACCAGCCTCGTCCAAAAATATAACCATCTGCATGGGGAAGAACACATCACCATACAGGTCCTGATGCAGGGCGTTGAAGCCGCCTTTAGCATATTGTAGTATTAATGCCGTTGGTTTAAGCTGTCCGTTTGCATGGCAATGCTCCAATAATTGCGCTAGTGTATCCGGAAAACGGGTTGACTTATTTAATGCCTCCATCCAGCCATTGGCTACGGGCGCCAGCTTGGGGTACACACTTTCCCGCAGTTGCTGTATTACAGGCAATAGGGGATAGGCATAATATTTATACTCGCCCTTGCCGTACTGATGGCGTTCCATTATAACCGTTTTGCGGAAAAGGGTATCGTTGGTGTATTGCTGCACCAACTCATCACATTCAGCAGCGGTTAACACTTTAGGCAATATGGCATAGCCGGTATTGTCCAGATCGGTTGTGGCTTTATCCCAGTTATGGGTATTTATTGTTGATGGTATGCTCATGTTGTGTATTAGAATGGATAATGTAAGTTAAAAATAAGTTAAAAATAATTTATGTTTCCTCACCCTCTTTGCGACTTGTCGGAGAGAGGGTCGACCAGCGCAGCGTAGTCGGGGTGAGTCGGCGAAGCGCGTTGAAAGAGGCTGATAATATCGAACACTTAACACTGTATTTCCAATATCGAAGTTTTAAGTTCACCCGACCGTCATGCCGAACTTGCTTCGGCACCCCACGCACTAAGCCACCGCCATATAGGCCACCTGTCCTGTGAGATCCTGAAACAAGTTCAGGATGACGGGAGGTGATTTAGCCACCAGGCCGGTATCCGCTGCCATCTCTAACGCATTTTACCCCCTCCGTCTCCTTCGTCGACACCTCCCCCTAAGTTTAGGGGGAGGCCGGGTAGGGGTAAACGCGCTCCGCGGACTCACCCCGACTACGCTGCGCTGGTCGACCCTCTCTACCGCAAGCGGTAAAGAGGGTATAGGAAGTTAGTTATTACGCGGATTTTATCAGATCCACTTTTGCCGCTTCCCAGCCTATGATGGCTGATTTGCGTGTGCTGCCCCAGTGATATTGTCCGATTTCGCCGGTCGATTTTATTACCCGGTGGCAGGGGATCAGGAATGCTACGGGGTTATCGCCCACCGCGCTGCCCACGGCTCTGTTAGCCAATGGCGATTCAATTTTTTGGGCGATGGCTGAGTAAGTGCTTAAACCGCCCATGGGTATTTTAAGCAAGGCTTCCCAAACCTTCAGCTGAAAATCGGTACCCTTTAAATGCAGTTTTATGGTTGATAGCTGCGACCAATCTTTCTGAAATATAAACAGCGCATTTTGCTGCAGGGTATCGGTTACCTGGTTGTACGTTGCATTGGGGAATTGTTGTTGTAAAAGTTCAAATGCCCCGTTCCGGTCATCGGCAAAAGCCATATAGCAAATACCTTTTGAGGTTGATGCCACAATGATGTTCCCGAACGGACTTTCGGCAAAGCTATAGTTAATGTTAAGTGCAGCGCCGCCGTTCTTGTATTCAGCGGGTGTCATCCCCACTAAATTAATAAACAGATCGTGCAGGCGGCCTGTGCCTGAGAGGCCGGTTTCATAGGCGGTATCAAACAGGGTGGCATTTTTTTCTTTCAGAATACCTTTTGCGTATTCAAGGCTCAGGTATTGAATGAATTTCTTTGGGCTGATACCTGCCCAGTCGGTAAACAATCTTTGAAAATGGAATGGACTCAGGTTTATCTTTTCGGCAACCTGGTCCAGGTCGGGCTGATCTTTAAAGTTCAGCTTTATATAATTTATCGCTTCGGCAATGCGGTTGTAATTTATGGTTTCCTGTGTGTTCATCATCTTAAAATTTATACAACAAAATTACCCTGGAAACACCGCCTGTAAAACCCGGAACTTGCTATGTTTAGGTATTATTACTTGGTTTTATATTTATTTTGATTGTATAGTTTAGAAAAATACATGCCTTTTGTTGTGAGTTCATAACTGTTTCTATCTTGCGCCAATTTAATTAGCCCAATTGAAATAAAATAGGTTAATGATTCTAGTGACAAATCGTAATTGCCAATTCTGGTGTTAGCTGTAATATAAATTAATGTCTTGTCAAAATCACGGATCGTACTTGAAGTTTTGAATTGATTATATTCATCAGTCCATTCATCAATTTCTGTTTTTTGTACATTTTCAGAAAGCTTATTTACAAAAACTTGTGTAGGTTCATTTAACCTTTTATTTAATTCTTCTATTTCAAGATTTAATGTTTTGATCTCTGATTCTTTATCGCTGACTAGTCTGCTATACCTTTCTTCTGTTTGTGCATTAGAAATTCTTATAGCGATTGACTGTTCAATTGATAGTAATTGTTTCTTTTCGACTTCATTTTTTTTGTCGGCTTTCCATTTATCATAAATTATTGATATCCAATATGCACCATTGCTAAGTAAGGGAATAAACAATATGATAATGAGAGTTGAAACAAGTGGATAAAGAAAAAGTGGCTGCCATGAAATGAAGTTTTGCGATATATAATCGATTTTATTAATTGAAAGTTTATCTTCACTAACAACAAATACAGTAAAAACAATTTTCCAATTGCATATTAGCCAACTAAAAATAAAAGACCCCCAAAATGGGCTGGTCGTTCTTTCATAAACTATATAACTGATTGATTTTCTTAAATCTGAGAGCATTTGTGTGAATTTAGGTTGCTTTAATATTAACTAAAGGTAAGTTTTATTTCATATCCGAAATCGAAAATCCTAATTCCGAAATTCTATATATATTTGCACACCTTAAAAAAATCACAATTCATGAAAAAAATCTTTACTACACTAGTTATTGTATTAAGCTTTTATAGCTTAAGTTATGCGCAGCAGTACTCACAACAGGTAGGCCAAACTGAATTTGGTATAGGCGTAGGTTATAGCAGCGCTTATATTGTTGAAAGCAATTCGGCCTATGGCTCCAGCAGCGACTTTGTAAGCGGTTTCAACGTTGGCGTTTCTGCCGATCATTATTTCTCAGACAGGTGGAGCCTTAAAGTAAAGGTGCTGTACGATCAAAAAGGCTGGGGTAATGGTTATATCTCTACACCTGATTATCAATACCAGGATGTGAACTTTAAACTGAATTACATAACTGTACCGGTTATGGCTAACTGGCACTTCGGCAGAACACGCAACTGGTATTTGAACTTTGGCCCGTATGTAGGCTTTTTAACAAGCGCTAAAGAAAGCACCGATAATATTGATATTAAAAATTCCATCAATAGTGTTGACGGTGGTATAGCGCTGGGTATTGGTATTAAGATACCGATATCAGACAAAGCCAAATTCTTTATTGAATATGACGGACAAGGCGGTGTTGTAAACGTGTTTAAACAATCTGATGGTACTTATCAGAATTTAAGAGAAAGCTTTAATATCGGTATTGATTTTAAATAATTGATGCTTTACTGTATCTAACTTTTAATAGCGATGGGTTTCAAACCCATCGCTATTTTTTTTAACATAGCATATGTTAGGGTTGGGTCGGGACACCAAAACAGTGTGAGTAGCCATCATCATCAGTCACAAAAAATTCGGTTTGGCCATAGTCCCGTTGTTCCATTTCGGACGGCACATAACCCATGTCTTTTAATCGTTCGCGCGTTGCTTTGATGTCTGCTGGTGTCCAATAAAGCCGAATGCCATTGTAACCTTCCGGTATTGGGCCGCCTACGCGTTGGTTGAGCCAGAAATATAGTGTATCGTTATGAACCATGCATCCAACAAGCCTGTCCTCTTGCCTCATTTCCTGGTCCATGGTAAGGCCAAGGCACTCCACCCAAAAGCGCAGGCTTTTTTGTAAGTCGGCGCTGGGGATGACCGGTATACAATATTTCAGCATAATAATTTGATGGTTAGTTATTGTTTACTAAAATATAAATATACAAGTTAAGTTCAAACGCAGGTTCAAGCGACCACGCTTGAATCATATACTAATGCAAGCGTCCACGCTTGCGTATAAATTAAGCGTGGACGCTTAAAACTTTCAGCATTCAAGCGTGGACGCTTGAACGGGCGTGAAAATTGAATTTTATAAACCTTTTATTAAAAATTCGGCGCAAAAACCTATCTTTGCCCATGCAAGAAAAAATCCTCATTCTTGACTTCGGCTCTCAGTTTACTCAATTGATAGCGCGCCGTGTCAGGGAGCTCAATATTTACTGCGAGATCCACCCCTTTAATCATGTTCCTGAAGTTGACAGCACTGTAAAAGGTATCATCCTTTCGGGCAGTCCGTATTCTGTGCGCCAGGATGACGCGCCGAACTTCGATTTTAAAAAATTCCATAAAACTTTGCCGATTTTAGGTGTTTGCTATGGCGCACAGCACATTGCGCATAACAATGGCGGCGAGGTAATGAAATCGAGCACCCGTGAGTACGGAAGGGCAAACCTGCATTTTATCGATCAGGGAAATAAATTGTTTAAAAACATCCCCCTTGAATCACAGGTGTGGATGAGCCATGCGGATACTATTGCACGTGTAGGTGATGATTTTGAAATTATTGCCAGCACTGACACTGTTAAAGTTGCCGCTTACCATATAAAAGGCACCGAAACTTTCGGTATACAGTTTCACCCCGAGGTTACCCATAGTATTGACGGCAAGCAATTGCTGCAAAACTTTTTGGTTGATATCTGCGGATGTTCACAGGACTGGACACCGGATTCGTTCATAGAAAGCACCATTGCCAACCTGAAAGAAAAACTGGGTGATGATAAAGTAGTATTAGGCTTATCGGGCGGTGTTGATTCATCGGTGGCGGCGGTATTGCTGCACCATGCTATCGGCAAAAACCTGCATTGCATATTTGTTGATAACGGCTTGCTGCGTAAGGATGAGTACCAATCGGTACTGGATTCATATCAGCATATGGGCCTTAACATAAAAGGTGTTGATGCCAAGCAGCGTTTTTATGATGCTTTGGCTGGGATAAGCGATCCGGAGAAAAAACGTAAAGCTATTGGCCGCGTATTCATCGAGGTGTTTGATGATGAGGCTCACCAGGTAACTGATGTAAAATGGCTGGGTCAGGGTACTATTTATCCTGATGTTATTGAATCGGTATCAGTAAAAGGGCCATCGGCTACTATAAAATCGCACCATAACGTAGGCGGATTGCCTGATTTTATGAAACTTAAGGTAGTTGAACCACTAAATACCTTATTTAAGGACGAGGTACGCAGGGTTGGTAAAGCTTTGGGTATCGATCCGAATATACTGGGCCGCCATCCTTTCCCGGGTCCGGGTTTGGCTATTCGTATACTGGGTGATGTTACACCGCAGAAAGTTCAGATATTACAGGAAGCAGATGCGATTTATATCAACAATTTGCGCTCTTACGGTGTTTATGATAAAGTTTGGCAGGCCGGTGCAATATTTTTGCCGGTACAGTCGGTAGGGGTAATGGGCGATGAGCGTACTTACGAGAACGTAATTTGCCTTAGAGCGGTGGAATCACTGGACGGTATGACTGCCGACTGGTGCCATTTGCCTTATGACCTGCTGGCTAAAATATCAAACGATATTATTAACAACGTAAAAGGAATTAACCGGGTAGTATATGACATCAGTTCGAAACCGCCTGCAACCATTGAGTGGGAGTAGGGGTTTATTATTTTTAGTAATAGCACTGATAGCGGGTGCCTGTTCGCCTAAATTGCGACCGGTATCCGCACCTGTAAAACCACCTGAAGCACCTGTAAAAGTTGTTACGCCGCCTGTAAAGCCTGCCGCGCCTAAAGTATCGGTAATATCATTACTGCTGCCTTTCGGGCTGGATCATATTGGGCCGGGAGCGTCTTATACTGATATCAGCCTGAAAAAAGCCCGTGTAGCTGCCGATTATTACCTTGGTTTTAAACTTGCGTTGGATTCACTTACCTCATACGGTTATAATTATAAATTACAGCTTTATGATTCAAAGGATGATCCGGCTCTGGCTCATAAACTGGCCTATAACCCCCAGATAAGGGCAAGCGATCTGATCGTCGGCCCGGTTTTTCCGGATGATATGAAGGCTTTTGTTTCTGTACTCACCAGCGCGCGCAAACCTATCGTTTCGCCGCTCTCGCCGGAACCGCCATCTACCTTTAATAATCAGAATTTAGTGACGGTTAACCCTCCGCTGGAGTACCATGCGTGGTGTGTGGCTCAGTATATAAACGACCAGGTAAAACCACAAAAGGTTTTTATACTGCAATCAGGCTATAGCGTTGATGATGATTATATTATTCCTTTTACAAAAGCTATCGACAGTTTGAGTGGAAAACATATAAAGGTGATAGCCATTACGGTGAAGAAAGGGCAGCTGAGTCCGCTGATTGCGCAGCTTTCCAGAACCAAACAAAATGTGTTTGTTATTCCCTCAACCGACCAGGCATTTTTAACGGTTACTTTAAGATCATTAGATACCTTATTGAAGCATTACCCGGTAACTGTGTTTGGTCACCCAAGCTGGGCGCGTTTTTCTTTTCTGAATACCAATATTCTACAGCATCTAAAAACACATATAACTGCTGCCGATCATGTGGATTATAAAGCTGCGCAAACTATAACTTTTATCCGCAAATACCGTAATACATATCATACTGAGCCTACCAGTTATGCTGTAAAAGGTTTTGATGAGGGCTTATATTTTGGGCAATTGCTGGGTACAGATAATTTGAAGAATTTGGGCAGTACAGATTTTACCGGCTTGCATAATAATTTCCATTTTATAAAGAAAACCGGTACGGGTTGGGTTAACACGCATGTAAACCTGTTATTATATACTAATTTTGAATTAAAACAGGTGCAATGAAGGCGATAAACCAGCTTAAGACATTTCAGCGGATTTTAGAAGAGTACCCGGCCGAAACGCCTCTAAGCAAATTTCTACCCGGTTTTTATCGCCAGAATAAACAAATGGGGTCGACCGACAGGCGGGTTGCCAACCGTTTGATCTATAATTATTTCCGTTTGGGTAATGCCCTGCCAAATCTGCCTGCTGATGAACGCCTTGTTATTGCTGAGTTTTTGTGCAATACGCAGGTAAATTCTTTTCTGCAACATTTTAAGCCGGATTGGGCGGCTTGCATCGCTTTCAGCATAAATGAAAAAATTGCGCTGGTTAAGGCGGCCTATAAGGATTTTAATTTGGGCGATGTTTTCCCGTGGTCGGCGCAGATCTCGGGGGGGATTGACAAGAATGCCTTTTTGAAGTCGTTTTTTGTACAGCCCGACCTATTTATACATGTACATAACGGCTACGACCACCTGGTAAAAGCCGAACTGAATAAAGCCGAGATCGCTTTTAAGGATGAAGGCAACGGCTGTTTCTCGTTACCCAATGGAACACGACTCGAAACTATTTTCCCGAACCAGCACTGGTTTGAGGTGCAGGATTATTCATCGCAGCAAACAGCCAAATATTTTAAACCTCAAAAATGGGATCAGTGGTGGGATGCTTGCGCAGCATCGGGCGGGAAATCGTTGCTGCTGCATGAGCTGGAACCTGATATTAAGTTGGTGGTATCCGATATCCGCGAATCGATATTAGCTAACCTGGATGAGCGCTTTCAGCAAGGTGGCCTGCGTAAATACCAGAAAAAATTGCTCGACCTTACCCAAAACCCCGACCAGGTTTTGCATGATTATGAGTTCGACGGGATCATCCTGGATGCACCATGCAGCGGTTCTGGCACCTGGGGGCGTACGCCGGAGATGATCGCCCAGTTTAATCCGCAGAAAATTGAGTTCTTCCAAAAACTACAGCAAAATATAGCCCGCAACGTGGTGAAATTCCTGAAACCGGGCAAACCGCTTATTTACATTACTTGCTCTGCCTTTAAAGCAGAAAATGAGGATGTAGTTGAGTTTTTGGTAAAGGAGTTAGGGTTGAAGTTAGAGGAACAGCAGGTGTTAAAGGGTTATACTAATAAGGCTGATACGATGTTTGTGGCGAGGTTGAGCCCGAGCCTATAATCCGGGACTGGCTTCAGTTTGCAAAGAAGCCTTGAGATGACGATTTTTGTGGTTTCCTAAATGATTTTTCAGTTTGCAACTGTACTCACGGTTACCTATCGCATGAAGCCGCTCATTGCCGCGGAGGCTACTACTTTTGTCTTGACACAAAAGGTAGCAAAAAGTCAAGTCAGCAGAGAGGCTTCTTTGCCGCACAGGGCCATCGCGCTGCAAATCAGGCAAAACCCTGGGCTGCTATATTTTTACCCTGCTATCGCTACGCACTTGGCCTTTGCGCTTCTGTAAAAATCTGCTATGCCCTGCCTGCGCTTTTGGCCATCATTGTTTTGCCTGATTTCGGCCGAAGCTTTTCTGCTGACGGGGTGTGAAAAAAGTCGTCCTTCGCCAAGCGTCATTGCGAAGAATGAAGCAATCCCCGACCGTGTAAGGTGAACTTGCAGGTGTGAATATCACTTGAAGTCGCTCATTGCCGCGGGGGCTAGTAGTTATTCACGGTTGTTTATTTTTTATAGGTGTTCATGATTGCTATCGCAATTTTGTCTTGATACAAAAGGTAGCAAAAAATCAAGACAACAAGGATGCTTCCACGCTCCCTGCCGGTTCTTAACGCTTTTTTCGCTGTTTCGGTACTTCGTGCCTTCACATCATGCAAAAAGCTAAACCGGCATTCCCGCCTGCGCTGGCCCGCCCTTGTTGTCAGGGGCCACGCTTTTTTATGTACGTTTATTTAAAATGTCATTGCGAGGAGGGACGACGTGGCAACCTCGTAGCTATGCAGAGCGGTTAATGTGTGAAGTGTTGGTTTCTTTGATTTTGCTACGGTAGTTGTAAACTACTGGCATAGTGGTTCGGAAGTCGGAATCTGATAGGGGGAGTCCTCCTTCACCAAGCGTCATTGCGAGGAACGAAGCAATCCCAGACTGTACAGGGCGAACTTGCAGGTTTGAATGTCGCTCGTAGCCGCTCATTGCCGCAGGGGCTAGTTCTTTTGTCTTGACACAAAAGAACCAAAAAGTCAAGACAACAAGGATGCTTCCACGCTCCCTGCCGGTTCTTTACGCTTTTTTCGCTGTTCGAATACTTCGTATTCTCACATCATGCAAAAAGCTAAACCGGCATTCCCGCCTGCGCTGGCCCGCCCTTGTTGTCAGGGCCCACGCTTTTTTTATTTACGTTTATTTAAATTGTCATTGCGAGGTGGGACGACGCGGCAACCTCGTAGCTATGCATGGCGAGCGAGCGCCAGCATAGGGAATTAATCTTTAAACGTGCTTAACCCTGCATCGTATACTATACAATCTAAATAAGTCAAAATATTTAAAAGTCCGGGATATTCTTTAGGGAAATCACTACTTATATCTTTTAAATTTTTGTTATACCATTCAGTCGGATCATTTGATGCATGTACGTTTCTATGTCTATTTTTTACTATTTCATTTAAAAAACTAATATCAGAATTTGTAAATCTACTACTTTGCATACCTTGGATAATATCAAAATTTAGATGCTTATTAAATTCATCACGAATATTCGTGTATTCAGGATTGTTGATTTTTTTTAATTCAATTTCAAGTTTTGCTAATTGGGCTTTACTATCGCCGCGCATAATTGCGCAGTTGAAAATCAGTAACTTAATACTCCCTTCAAGAAATCTAGTTGCTAAAGTATAAATAGTAATATTTAATAGTGATTGAATTTTAATAGAAGCATGACTATCTTTTTTAAGATTTTTAGCAACTAAAATATTGTTATCTAAATCGGCTTTAAAAGTATTTATATCAGTGCAATTAAATGCCATTATTTCAATCCTAAAAAGTAGTTCCTAGCTATATCAATTCGTCCAATAACATTTCTCTGAGTAGAAGTTCCAGATTGCGTATATTTATTATATGTTTCATCGGTACACAGCTTTTTATAATTATCTTTAAGATTTACTATATCCTTTTTTGAAGTTACTATTTGTGCTATTGCAACCATTATTGAATCGCACATTGACTTGTTAATGGCTTTTGTTGTTTTGAATGCATCTATGCCGATTTCATCGAAAATTATTTTTACTGTTTTAATGAATATTTTATTATTATCATCAATAAACTCATCATTGTTTTTATTTTCTTCTTGGAAATTTGAAAGAAAAATTTTCATTGATGGTTCATATTTTTTTCCAATATAAAACAATGCAAAAAATCTCAAAATTAACTCAACATCTCTAAGTCTCTTATCTGGAACATTGGTATTTAACAATTTTCTCCAAAATGGATTCTTATTTAGTTCTAAAATTTGTTTATTAAATACTCCGGTATAAACACAGTTTCTGATTTCTTGATCAGTTAATGGCATACCTCCTGTATTTAAACGGTGAAATAAATCATGAATAACTTTTGGTTTCGAATTGATATCTTCAATAATAGTTGTATTAATTACGGCATTCCTTATCCTTTTTTTGAACTTATCGTCAAGCTCAGCATAAGTTTGACCATCCCAGTCTCTTTTATTTAATCCTTTCAGCGTAAAAATTACTGGTTTTTCGTTAAGTATGAAATTGCCTTTCATATAGTAATAGGCAGATTTTAATCTTTGTTGTCCATCGATTACCATATAATTTTCATCTTCTTTACTTTTTCCAAGAAAAATACTTGGAATTGGAAGTCCAAGTATCAGAGAATCAATAAATAAACTTGCTCGATTTATATCCCAAACAAAGTCTCTTTGAAATTCTGGTTTTAAATCAATCTCGCCATTATCAATCTTTATTTTTAATACTTCAACTGTATTAGCAACATTATACGAAACAATTTTTTGAAGTTCTTCAACTGAAGATTCTTCGGTTGGCTCAATTTCTTCATTTTCAAACTGAATGTTTTCCGGCTCTATTATAATTTCGCTCATGTCAATATTTAAGGTTCATTTTAGCAACACTATTTAGTAAATCTAATAAACAAATCGATAATAGGATAGATTATACATATAAAAATATTCGCATGCTTTGATTGGTGCTCAGTACACAATTGCCCCGCGTTAGTGATTGCAGCGGATACCGGCTTCGTGGTTAAGGCTTGTGCAGTATGAGCGGAAAGCACGGGCCGGAGGCAACGCCATTAGTGGGGTTAGAGAAATTACGTGATAGATCCTTCGCTATCGCTCAGGATGACAATGGGGAGTGGACATCTTCCTGACCCTCCCGGGGGAGGGAATCGCATGGGGCTGTGCTTTGGTTGATGGTTAACACCCCCTGACCCCTCTGGAGAGGGGGACTTTTTAAGCAGATATAGGCCCCCTGCGCTTATGCTTCGAGTGCTTCAGCATGACCATTTCGCTGGCTAACACACCCCTGACCCCTCTCGAGAGGGGAACTTTTTGTTGGTGGTTCATTCATTTCTTTTTTCTCTAATCTGCGTACTATGCGGAATACGGTGGAGCTGGCGATGTTGAGTTTGGCGGCGATTTGGCGGATGCTGAGGTTTTGGGATTGGAGCTGGGCTACGCGGGTTTCGGTGTTTTTGCGGTATTGCTCGGTGTAGGGCATGAGGTGTTCGCTCTCGGGCGAGTGGCCGCTGAAATGGAACTGGAGGAAGTTTTGGGGTTTGATGATAGTGCAGAGGCATACTTTTTCGGCGCCGTATTCCTGGTGGATGCTGCGCTGTTTTATTTGCTTGAGGTAGCGGAGGCCATTTACGGACTGACTTTCGCCGATGGCGAAGGCGCTGTCGCAGAAATTGATGAGCATTTTGCTGCCTTGTAAGTCGTTACGGGTGACGGGTTTTATGGGGTTGCGTTTGGGGGTATGTGCCAGCACCATGATGGAGATGTGGTATTTGTTTTTGATGGTCTGCAGGCTGCGCACCAGGTTGAGCGCGCCGTTGGTGGCATGGGTATCGAAACGGAGGCAGGTAATATTGTCGATAATTAATACTTTGGCTTTGGCGGTGAGGATGGCGTTTTCGATCTCATTTTCGATATAGGCCTGGTAGCTGCTGAACTTGTGCATTTTGTTTGCGGCGGGGTTGAAGACGGCGCGTGAAAAGTGCTTGTTGAAGTTATAGTTGCCGTGGCCCGGGGCGGTGTAGCGTGTGTGGAATTGCTTGTGGGAGAGTTCGAAATCGAAGTAGAGCACGGGCGCGGCGGAGGCGGTGAGTTGGAGGCCGCCGATGGGTTGGCCGCGGCTGATGCTGTCGCCGATTTGCACGGCGAGGATGGATTTGCCTATGTTGGTATCGGCAAAGAGGATGCAGAGCTCGCCCTCGAACCAAAAGCGGTCAAAGAGCATGCGTGCTTCGGGTTGCTTGGTAGCAGTTTTGAGCCATGCGCCTGCTTTTTTGATGATGAAGGCGCCTTCGATGCCCTGGGTGGGGTTGAGGTATTCGCTGATTTCGGGGGTTAGGGGCGGGCGTGACATTTCGCGGAGTTCCTGGATGATTGGCGGGCGGTGAGAGGTGGTTTTGGGGTTCATGGTGGGAATAGTGAGTTGGAATTGCAGGCGGGGTTGGCTCACCCGGTCGTTGCTTCGCTCGACCACCCTCTCTACGGCAAGCCGTAAAGAGGGTTGGTGGAGATTTTGATATGTTCAAATTTAGGGGAATTGGGTTGGAATTGTGGTGACAATGTTTTGTCAGTGTGCCAAAGTGTGCCGGGTGTTCCGCCTGTTTCATGTGTTTTGTGGCACAGCGCGGGGCGCGTTAGTGATTGCAGCGGATACCGGCCGCTTCGAGAGCCTCAGCGCAGATGCCGTGGTTAAGGCCTGTGCAGTATGAGCGGAAGGCACGGCCGGAGGCAACGCCCATGTTGTTATGGCTTAGAATCCTTATATTAGCTTATGCAATCATCATCCATAACCATAAGAGATGCCGTTGAGCAGGATCTGCCGGAAATCCTCGACATATATAATGATGTGATACTCACCACCACTGCCGTGTACAGCGAAAAGCCGCACACGCTGGAAATGCGTGCCACATGGTTCAAAGAGCGAAGAGAGGTCGGTTTCCCGGTTATTGTAGCGGAAGAGAATGGTGCGATCGTAGGCTTCGGCACTTACGGGCACTTTCGCGTGTGGCCATGCTACCGCTTTACGGTAGAGCATTCCGTTTATGTGCATAAGGATAAACGCGGACAAGGCATCAGCAAAATACTACTTACTGAGATCATCACCCTGGCCCGGAACGCGGGCATGCACGCGCTGATAGCCGCGATAGATAGTGAGAACGAGATAAGTTTGCTGTTGCACCAAAAGTTCGGGTTTGCGCAGGTGGCAAGGTTTAAGGAGGTCGGTTTTAAGTTTGATAGGTGGCTGGATCTGATATTTATGGAGTTGATGTTAGAGGAGAGTATCAAGTAGGTAGTATCATTAATAAGTATCAAGTAGCCAGTATCAGGTATCAAGTAAGCTTCACCATCTTATCAAACGTCATTGCGAGGAACGAAGCAATCTCTATGCTATACAGAGCCAATAGAAGGGCATCGAATCACCTTGTCCTACGTAGATATTGCTTCGTTCCTCGCAATGACGCGGGAGGGAAGTCGAAAAATATTTTTCATCTCCAATTCTTCCTCAACAACCAACTTTAAATTAACTAAACCTAATATTCATACCATATACCATTTTGTACTTTTTTGCAGCTAAAATAAACTGAAACTAAGCTGAATATTAATACGTTACTTTGGTATAAATCAATTATAAATATGGATACTTTATTAGCCGATACCGCTGCAGGTTTTGATCTTTCAGTTAGTGATACGCAGCAAATGGTTGGGCAAATGGCAAAGGATTTTGCCGAACGTAATATCAGGCCGCATGTAATGGAATGGGATGAGGCACAGCATTTCCCGGTTGAGCTTTTCAAGCAGTTGGGCGAACTGGGTATGATGGGTGTATTTGTACCCGAACAATATGGCGGTTCTGGTTTTGGATATTTTGAATATGTAACCGTTATTTCGGAGATAGCTAAGGTATGCGGGTCGATAGGTTTATCGGTTGCCGCACATAACTCTTTATGCACCGGCCATATACTGGCTTTTGGCAGCGAAGAACAAAAAATGAAATGGCTGCCAAAATTGGCGACTGCCGAGTGGATAGGCTCATGGGGCCTAACCGAAGCCAATACCGGGAGCGATGCTTTAGGCATGGCAACAACCGCGGTACTGGATGGCGACCATTATATAGTAAATGGCTCAAAGAACTGGATCACCCACGGAAAATCGGGCAATGTGGCTGTGGTGATGGTGCGTACGGGTGAGAAGGGCGATTCACATGGTATATCTGCGTTGGTGATCGAAAAGGGTACGCCCGGTTTCACCCATGGCAAAAAGGAAAACAAACTGGGTATGCGTGCCTCAGAAACTACGGAGCTGATATTTGATAATTGCCGTGTGCCAAAAGAAAACTTATTAGGCGTGGAGGGTGAAGGCTTTAAACAGGCCATGAAGGTACTGGATGGGGGGCGTATTTCTATCGCGGCATTATCATTAGGCATAGCCAAAGGTGCTTTTGAGGCGGCTGTGGCTTATGCTAAGGAGCGCAAGCAATTCGGGCAACCGATCGGTAACTTCCAGGCTATTGCTTTTAAGCTGGCAGATATGGCTACCGAGATAGAAGCCGCTGAACTACTCGTTATGCAGGCAGCCGATCTCAAAAACAGGCATGAACCGGTAACCAAACAATCGGCTATGGCCAAATACTTTGCATCTGAAGTTGCGGTACGCACGGCTACCGAGGCTGTACAGATCTTCGGCGGCTATGGTTATACCAAGGATTTTCCGGTTGAGAAATACTACCGCGATGCCAAGCTATGCACCATAGGCGAGGGAACTTCGGAGATACAGAAGATTGTGATTAGCAGGGAAGTGTTGAAGGGGTAGTGGATGATTGGGTATACTGCTGCCGCTCTATTGCTGCCGCGAGCTTCCAGCTCGTGGTTGCGCATTGTTGTAGCTTTCCGCTACCGAGAGTTGCGCTTCGCTAAACTCGCGGTAGCGGAATTAGGGGAGTGGTTGAATAGGTTATTTAACCACTCACCTAATCAACTCAATCTAACTTAATCAACCAAAATAACCCAACCACTCACACAATCAATCAAATAAACTAAATCAACTCTTTCATATTCAAAATAAATCACTTACCTTTGCCCTCCCACGAAAGGAGGTATTTCAGGAATTATGATCATTATTAACGTAAAAGACGGCGAATCATTAGATAAGGCATTAAAACGCTTCAAAAAGAAATTCGAAAAAACCGGTGTTTTAAGAGAACTTCGCAGTCGCCAGGCTTTTGAAAAGAAATCTGTTACCCGCAGGCACGTGGTTAAACACGCTATCTACAAACAAGGTATGAACGCTGAAACTGTTTAATTTTTTTTAAACTTTTAGCTACATTATATTAAAACTATTTGTACATTCATATTCGGGTGACAAATAGTTTTTTATGTTTACAGAGCGTTTTATTCAGCATATTAAATTCGAAAAACGGTACTCCCCACATACAGTATCGGCCTACCAATCGGATCTTGATCAGTTTATCAGCTACCTGAATAATCCCGATCATGAAGATCCTGCTCCCGATCCAACCATAACGCATCCATCAGAGGTTACACATCATCTCATCCGCAATTGGATGGTTGAGCTCATGAACCATAAGCTTACGGCCCGTTCCATCAACCGTAAAATAGCCACGTTGCGCAAATACTTTAAATTTTTATTGCAGGAGGGGGTTATCACCAGTAATCCAGCATCAAAAATAAATACGCCAAAAATTCCTAAAAATTTGCCGGTAGTAGTTGAAGATGTTAAGCTAACGCAGATGCTTGATGAGAACGAAGTTTTCAGTCACGATTTTAAAGGGCAGCGCGATAAGCTGGTAATTGAAACGCTATTCGGCACTGGCATAAGGCTTTCTGAATTAATAGGTATTAAAGAGAGCGACATTAATATATATGAAGGCACTGTAAAGGTTTTGGGTAAGCGCAACAAGCAGCGCATCATCCCGGTAAACAATGAGCTGCGGATATTGATGGCCGAATACCTGGAGTTAAAGAAAAATGAAAATTTTGATAACAATTCGCTAACATTAGTCGTTACAGATAAAGGAGCCGACGCATATCCGAAGCTTATTTATTTAATAGTGCAGAAATATCTTTCCTACATATCAACCCAAAATAAAAAAAGCCCGCATGTGCTCAGGCACACATTCGCTACAAGTTTGCTGAATCGCGGCGCCGACCTTAACGCAATAAAAGAACTGCTGGGCCACGCCAATTTAAGCGCTACGCAAATTTATACGCATAATTCAGTTGAGCGATTAAAGTCTATTTATAAACAAGCCCATCCAAAGGCATAACAAGGAGGAATCATGAAAATCACAGTGCAATCTATTCGTTTTAACGCAGACAGAAAATTGTTGGACTTTATCCAGAAGAAAGCTGATAAGCTTGATACATTTTATGATCATATAATTAGTGGCGAAGTGTATCTGAAACTGGAAAATGTGGAAGACGAAGCAAATAAAATAACGGAGATTAAACTGATGTTACCGGGTACGCAGTTGTTCGCAAAGGAACAATGTAAGAGTTTTGAAGAGGCCACCGACCTGGCCATTGAGAGCCTGAGGAAGCAGATTGGCAAACATAAACAAAAGAAAACCATTGCTGCTGAGGCGGTTAAAAAGGCCGTTTTAGCTGAAACAGAAGAGGAGTTTTAAAATAAAACAAGCATAAATTTTTCGAAAAATCGACGGGTTTAAAGCCTGTCGATTTTTTTTGTAAAAAAATTTTGTTGGGCATTAAAATTTTGTAGATTTGCAATCCCTTTTGGAAAGGTACTCAACGATACTTTTTACAAAACGGATGGTTCTTTAAAATTGAAAAAAATCTTGATATAATTTAACCGGGAAAAATCCGAAGATCCGCATGGGCAGAGGAGAAAAGAAGGTGAATATTAAGCCTCCTTAGCTCAGCTGGTAGAGCGACTGACTTGTAATCAGTAGGTCATTGGTTCGATCCCGATAGGAGGCTCAGTTTATTTCGAAGTTGGATATTGGTGCAGGAGTTAAATCCTTAATCAAAAGTCAGCAGTCCGAAATTAAACGATGGGGGGATACCAGAGCGGTCAAATGGGACGGACTGTAAATCCGTTGCTTCGGCTACGAAGGTTCGAATCCTTCTCCCCCCACATTTGGAGTTAGCAGTTATCGATTAACAGTTTGCATTTACTGCAAGCTGCTAACTGGCAACTGCAAACTGTATTAAAGCGGAAGTAGCTCAGTTGGTAGAGCGATAGCCTTCCAAGCTATAGGTCGCGAGTTCGAACCTCGTCTTCCGCTCAATGATATGTCGGATTTCGAAGTTTCGATTTCGGACTTAAGTGATGAGGCAAGAGATCGGTTACAAAAAGTGTTTAACAAGGATGCAAAATCCGAAATTGAACATCCGAAATCCGAAATCAAAAAATAAGCCGACGTAGCTCAGGGGTAGAGCACTTCCTTGGTAAGGAAGAGGTCATGGGTTCAAATCCCATTGTTGGCTCAATAATAAATAGTATATAATAACAATTTTTAAATAAAAATTAACCTACAAACAATATAAATCATGGCAAAAGAAAAGTTTGACCGCAGTAAGCCGCACTTAAACATCGGTACAATCGGTCACGTTGACCACGGTAAAACAACCCTTACCGCAGCTATTACAAAAGTATTATCTGATAAAGGGTTTTCAGAAGCTCGTTCATTCGATTCAATCGATTCAGCTCCTGAAGAAAAAGAGCGTGGTATCACTATCAACACTGCTCACGTTGAGTATTCAACCCAAAACCGTCACTATGCTCACGTTGACTGTCCAGGTCACGCGGATTATGTGAAAAACATGGTTACAGGTGCTGCTCAGATGGACGGTGCTATCATCGTAGTTGCTGCTACTGATGGCCCGATGCCACAAACTCGTGAACACATCCTTTTAGCTCGCCAGGTAGGTGTGCCTTCATTGGTTGTTTTCATGAACAAAGTTGACATGGTTGACGATCCTGAATTATTAGAATTAGTTGAAATGGAAATCCGTGAATTATTATCATTCTATGATTTCCCTGGTGATGATATTCCAGTTATCCAAGGTTCAGCTCTTGGTGGCTTAAATGGCGATCCAACTTGGGTAGCTAAAATTATGGAATTAATGGATGCAGTTGATGCTTACATTCCAATTCCTCCACGTTTAACTGAGCTTCCTTTCTTGATGCCTGTTGAGGACGTATTCTCGATCACTGGTCGTGGTACTGTTGCAACTGGTCGTATCGAGCGTGGTGTTATCAACTCAGGTGATCCTGTTGATATCTTAGGTATGGGTGCTGAGAACTTAAAATCAACCGTTACTGGTGTTGAGATGTTCCGCAAGATCCTTGACCGTGGCGAAGCAGGTGACAACGTAGGTTTATTGTTACGTGGTATTGAAAAAACTGATATCCGTCGTGGTATGGTTATTTGCAAACCAGGTTCAGTAACTCCACACACTAACTTCAAAGCAGAAGTTTACGTATTATCAAAAGCAGAAGGTGGCCGTCACACTCCATTCTTCAACAAATACCGCCCGCAATTCTATTTCCGTACAACTGACGTAACAGGTGAAATCACCTTAGCTGAAGGTGTAGAAATGGTTATGCCAGGTGATAACGTTACCATCACTGTACAGTTGATCAACGCTATCGCAATGGAAAAAGGCTTACGTTTCGCTATCCGTGAAGGTGGCAGAACAGTAGGTGCTGGTCAGGTAACTGAAATATTAAAATAAGAACCCCTTAGTTTCGTTGTAAAGCGAATATAGGTTAGGTTAATTTACATCAAAGTACTTAGCTAAATCAGCTAAGTACTTTGTTACTGTAAAAAAGAAAAGTAAAATATCCCGCAGGGGATAAATAATACACGGGAATAGTTCAATGGTAGAATAGAGGTCTCCAAAACCTTTGATCAGGGTTCGAATCCTTGTTCCCGTGCATAACAGCAATAAAGTAAATATGGCTAACGTAGGTGAATATATTAAAGAATCATATATAGAGTTAACCGAAAAGGTGACCTGGCCAACCTGGCGTGAATTGCAAAGCAGCGCTATTTTAGTGTTGGTTGCAACAGTTATTATCTCGCTGGTAATATTTGGTATGGATCAGTTGATAGGCTTTTTGCTGAAAAGTTTTTATAGTTCACTAGGTTAATTTTATAAATAATGAGTGATCAGTTAAAATGGTACGTAGTGCGTGCCATAAGTGGTAAGGAAAAAAAGGTAAAACAATATATCGAGGCTGAAATAAACCGTTTAGGAATTTCAAACTTAATTCCTCAGATATTAATCCCTACCGAAAAATACTACCAGATGCGTGATGGAAAGAAGATAGCCAAAGAGCGTAACTTTTTTCCGGGATATGTGTTGATGGAAGCCGCACTTGATGGTGAGATTGAGCACGTTATAAAAAACGTAAACAGTGTTATAGGTTTCCTGGGTGATAAAGCCGGAAACGCAATACCACTTCGCCAGGCCGAAGTTAACCGTATTTTAGGTAAGGTTGACGAAATGAGCGCGCAAGGCGAAACAATGAATGTACCATATTACGTTGGCGAAAACGTTAAGGTAATGGATGGTCCTTTCAACGGTTTCAGCGGCGTTATTGAAGAGGTTAACGAAGAGAAAAAGAAACTAAAGGTAATGGTAAAGATATTCGGGCGCCGTACGCCGCTTGAATTGAATTACATGCAAGTAGAGAAGGAGTAGTTAGTATATAGTATCAAGTAGCAAGATAAAAGCCGCTTGATATTTTTAGTTACTGCTAGAAGGTATAATAAATATAAGTACAAGAGCGAAGCAAGGTCTAAATACCTGATACTAGCTACTTGATACTAAGCAAAGATAATGGGTTAGAGAAGGAAGGTAGAAAGTCTTGATACTTGATACTAGCTACTTGATACCTAGAACAAAGAATGTTACATAGCTTCCACTTACTAACATTGAGTAACAATTAAAGTAAAAACAAAATGGCAAAAGAAGTCGGTGCGATGGTGAAACTACAAGTGAAAGGCGGCGCTGCAAACCCATCTCCACCAATTGGCCCTGCATTGGGTGCAAAAGGTGTGAATATTATGGAGTTTTGCAAGCAGTTCAACGCACGTACCCAGGATAAACCTGGTAAAGTGTTGCCTGTAGTTATTACTGTATATGTTGACAAGTCATTCGATTTTATCATCAAAACCCCTCCTGTAGCAATCCAGTTAATGGAAGCAACAGGTTTAAAAAGTGGTTCTGCTGAGCCTAACCGTAAAAAAGTAGCCAGTGTAAACTGGACTCAGGTTGAGACTATAGCAAAAGATAAAATGACTGATTTGAACGCGTTCACAGTTGAATCAGCCATGAAAATGGTGGCAGGTACTGCCCGCAGTATGGGGATAACCGTATCAGGTACGGCACCCTGGAATTAATTAATTTATACAAATCAGTTTAAGACAGTGGCTAGATTAACAAAAAATCAAAAAGTGGCACTCTCCAAAATTGAGGCTAACAAAGCATATACATTGCAGGATGCTGCATCTTTGGTAAAAGATATCTCTAATACCAAATTTGACTCATCAGTTGATATAGATGTACGTTTAGGTGTTGACCCCCGTAAAGCCAATCAAATGGTACGCGGTATAGCAACATTGCCTCATGGAACCGGTAAAACTGTACGTGTGCTTGTGCTTTGTACTCCTGATAAGGAACAAGAAGCAAAAGACGCAGGTGCGGATTTTGTAGGTTTGGATGATTATATTGCCAAGATTGAAGGTGGATGGACTGATGTTGATATTATCATCACTATGCCAAGTGTTATGGCTAAAGTAGGTCGTTTGGGTCGTATTCTCGGTCCGCGTAACCTTATGCCTAACCCTAAATCAGGAACAGTAACTGCCGAAGTTGGCAAAGCTGTAACTGAGGTAAAAGGTGGTAAGATCGATTTCAAGGTTGATAAAACCGGTATCATTCATGCCTCAATAGGAAAAGTATCTTTCCCATCTGATAAGATTTATGAGAATGCATTAGAAGTATTGCAAACTATCTCAAAATTAAAACCTTCATCAGCAAAAGGAACATATTTTAAAAGTATTCACGTGTCGTCTACAATGTCGCCGGGAATTGAAGTTGAAACCAAATCAGTAGCGGGAATTTAATCATGACAAAAGAAGAAAAATACGACTTAGTTGTTGCCCTTACTGAGCAGATGAAGGAGTTTGGTAATTTTTATATTACCGATACTTCAAACCTAACGGTTGCAAAGATCAATCACATCCGTCGCCAATGTTTCGAAAGCGATATCACTATGCAGGTGGCTAAAAATAGCTTGATTAAAAAAGCTATGGATAACATCGAAGGTGATTTTGCACCATTATATGATGTATTAAAAGGCTCTTCATCAATCCTTTTCTCAAAATCAGCAACTGCTCCGGCAAAGCTGATCAAACAATTAAGGAAAAAAGGTGAAAAACCAATTTTAAAAGCAGCATATATTGATTCATCGATATTTGTAGGCGATAACCAACTTGATACCTTGATCAACTTAAAATCAAAGGAACAATTGGTTGGAGAAATTATTGGTTTATTGCAATCACCAGCGAAGAACGTTATTTCAGCCCTACAATCAGGCGGAAATATACTGGCAGGAGTTGTAAAAACATTACAGGAAAGAGGTTAACGAACACCTATAAGTTCGAAATTAAAAAACACAAAGCATTAAAGTAAAATTAAAATAAAATGGCGGATTTAAAAGCGTTTGCTGAACAGTTGGTAAACTTAACAGTAAAAGAAGTAAACGAATTAGCTCAGATCTTAAAAGACGAGTATGGCATTGAGCCTGCTGCTGCAGCTGTTGCTGTTGCTGCTGCTCCAGCTGGTGGCGATGACGCCCCTGCTGCTGAGGCAGTTCAAACTGCATTTGACGTTATCCTGAAAGAAGCAGGTGGCGCTAAATTAGCAGTTGTTAAATTAGTAAAAGACCTAACCGGCCTTGGTTTGAAAGAAGCTAAAGACTTAGTTGATGGTGCACCTAAAGAAGTAAAAACTGGTGTTACTAAAGAAGAAGCTGAATCTCTGAAAAAACAATTAGAAGAAGCCGGAGCAGTAGTTGAGGTTAAATAATTTAACCCGATACACAATAGCATCAGACTCCGACCGTTTTTGGTCGGGGTCTATTGCTGTTTATAATGGTTTGGTACTAGATCTGAGATGTTAGATATGAGATATGAGATTTTTAGCGGGATCGAACCGTTGATAAATTGAAATTCTAGTCTCAAATCTCTAATCTCAATTCTCATATCTATAAAGAATAAACTAAAATTATAATCCCTTGGCAAACAAAAATAATCAAAGAGTAAACTTTGCAACCAGCAGAAAGGTACTTGATTACCCCGATTTTCTGGATGTTCAGTTACAGTCTTTCCAGGAATTTTTTCAATTAGAAACCACTTCAGACAACCGCTATAAAGAGGGTCTGTTTAAAGTGTTTGCCGAAAACTTTCCAATATCAGATTCAAGAAACATCTTTGTTTTAGAGTTTCTTGACTATTTTATTGATCCGCCACGTTATGATATACAAGAGTGTATCGAGCGCGGGTTAACTTATAGTGTGCCTTTAAAAGCCAAGCTTCGCCTTTCATGTAATGATGAAGAGCATGAAGATTTTGAAACGATAGTACAGGACGTGTACTTGGGAACTATCCCTTACATGACGCCTAAAGGTACATTCGTTATCAATGGCGCCGAGCGTGTAATTGTATCGCAATTGCACCGTTCACCAGGTGTGTTCTTTGGCCAAAGCCGCCACACTAACGGTACTAAATTATACTCTGCCCGTGTTATCCCTTTCAAAGGATCATGGATTGAGTTTGCAACAGACGTTAACAACGTGATGTATGCATACATCGACCGTAAAAAGAAATTCCCGGTTACTACCTTATTGCGCGCGATAGGTTATGACTCTGATAAAGATATCTTAGAGTTGTTTGAACTTGCCGACGAAGTAAAAGTTAGTAAATCAGGTCTGAAAAAATTCATTGGCCGTAAGCTTGCCGCAAGGGTGCTTAAAAAATGGGTTGAGGATTTTGTGGACGAGGATACCGGTGAAGTTGTTTCTATCGACCGTAACGAGATCATCCTGGAACGTGAGACTGTGTTAGAAGATGACCATATTGATATGATCATTGACGCAGGTGTTAAAACCATCATCCTGAATAAGGAAGATGCCTCAACCAGTGGTGATTACACTATTATATATAATACCTTACAAAAGGATACTTCAAACTCTGAGAAAGAAGCGGTTGAGCATATCTATCGCCAGTTACGTAACGCTGAACCACCTGATGAAGAAACAGCCCGTGGTATCATCGATCGTTTATTCTTCTCTGATAAACGTTATGACCTGGGTGATGTTGGTCGTTACCGCATCAACCGTAAGCTGAAACTTAGTACTTCTGAAGAAACTAAGGTTTTAACTAAACAGGATATCATCGCGATAGTAAAATACCTGATCAAATTGATCAACTCAAAAGCTGAGGTGGATGATATTGATCACTTGTCAAACCGTCGTGTACGTACCGTTGGTGAGCAGTTATATGCTCAGTTCGGTGTAGGTTTAGCACGTATGGCCCGTACCATTCGTGAGCGTATGAACATTCGTGACAACGAGGTGTTCACACCAACCGACCTGATCAACGCGCGTACATTATCATCAGTGATAAACTCGTTCTTCGGTACAAACCAGCTATCACAGTTTATGGACCAAACCAACCCACTGGCAGAAATCACGCACAAGCGTCGTCTGTCAGCCCTGGGGCCCGGTGGTCTGTCACGTGAGCGTGCAGGTTTCGAGGTTCGTGACGTACACTATACTCACTACGGCCGTTTATGTACAATTGAAACACCGGAAGGACCGAACATTGGTTTGATATCTTCACTTTGCGTACACGCCAAGATCAATAACTTAGGCTTCATCGAAACTCCATACAAACGTGTGGTTGACGGTGTAGTGTCTATGGATGAGCCGGTTGTGTACTTATCAGCAGAGGACGAAGATGGTAAAACCATTGGACAGGCCAACGCAGTATATGATGATAAAGGCGTATTTAGCACACCACGTGTTAAAGCACGTTTTGAAGGTGACTTCCCTATTATTGAGCCGGATAGACTTGATTATATGGATATCGCTCCAAACCAGATCACTTCGATCGCGGCTTCATTGATTCCGTTCCTGGAACATGATGATGCTAACCGTGCATTGATGGGATCGAACATGCAACGCCAGGCAGTGCCTTTATTGCGCCCTGAAGCGCCAATTGTTGGTACAGGTTTGGAAGGCCGTGTGGCTAAAGATTCACGTACATTGATAAATGCTGAAGGTGATGGAGTTGTTGAGTATGTAGATGCCAACGAGATCCGTATTAAATATGACCGTAATGAATTGGATCGTTTGATCTCTTTCGATGGTGATAGCCGCAGCTACCGTTTAACCAAGTTCAAGAAAACAAACCAGAGCACAACCATCAACCTTAAGCCAATTGTTAAAAAAGGCGAACGCGTTGAAAAAGGACAAGTGCTTTGCGAAGGCTACGCTACCCAGAATGGTGAGCTTGCCTTAGGCCGTAACTTAAAAGTAGCATTCATGCCTTGGCAGGGATATAACTTTGAGGATGCGATCGTTATTTCTGAGCGTGTGGTTTCACAGGATATATTCACATCACTCCACGTTGAAGAATTTGAGCTTGAAGTGCGTGATACCAAACGTGGTGAAGAAGAATTAACACCGGATATCCCTAACGTATCAGAAGAAGCTACTAAAGACCTTGACGAAGACGGTATCATCCGTGTTGGTGCTGAGGTTAAAGAAGGCGACATTCTGATCGGTAAGATCACTCCAAAAGGTGAATCAGATCCTTCACCGGAAGAAAAACTGTTGCGCGCCATATTTGGTGATAAAGCAGGTGACGTTAAGGATGCATCATTAAAAACTCCGCCTTCAATTGCGGGTGTTGTTATTGATACCAAACTTTTCTCACGTGCCAAAAAAACCACTAAGGCTGAAGAAAAAGCACAGTTGGAAAGATTGGATAACAAACATGATAAAGCTGTAAAAGATCTTAAAAATACTTTGATCGAGAAGTTATTTGAGATAGTGAACGGCAAAACATCACAAGGTGTATTCAATGTTTACAAAGAGTTACAGGTTCCAAAAGGTGTTAAATTCACCCAAAAAATATTAGTTGAGCTTAATTACGATAACATTAACCCAACTAAATGGACAACTGATGACGACAAGAACGATCAGATAAAAACTTTGCTTCATAACTATAACATTAAGTTTAATGAAGAGTTAGGTTCTTACCGTCGCGATAAATTCGCTATCAGTGTAGGTGATGAGCTTCCATCAGGTATCGTGCAAATGGCTAAAGTTTACATCGCTAAAAAGCGTAAGCTTAAAGTGGGTGATAAAATGGCAGGCCGCCACGGTAACAAAGGTATTGTTGCACGTATTGTACGTGACGAGGACATGCCTTTCCTTGAGGACGGAACACCGGTTGATATTGTGTTGAACCCGCTGGGTGTACCTTCACGTATGAACCTGGGCCAGATATATGAAACAGTATTAGGCTGGGCAGGTAAAGAGCTGGGTATTAAATTTGCTACTCCGATTTTTGATGGTGCAAGCCATGAAGAAGTGGAAGAGTGGGTTAAGAAAGCAAACTTACCAGAATCAGGCCGTACCTATTTATACAACGGCTTAACCGGCGATCGTTTTGACCAGCAAACTACAGTAGGTATTATATACATGCTGAAACTGGGCCACATGGTTGATGATAAGATGCACGCGCGTTCAATAGGGCCATACTCATTAATTACACAACAACCATTGGGCGGTAAAGCACAATTTGGTGGTCAGCGTTTTGGTGAGATGGAGGTTTGGGCACTTGAAGCATTCGGTGCTGCAAACATACTGCAGGAAATATTGACCGTTAAATCTGATGATGTTATCGGCCGCGCTAAAACTTACGAGGCTATTGTTAAAGGTGAAAACCTGCCAACTCCTTCAGTTCCGGAATCATTCAACGTATTGGTTCACGAATTAAGAGGTTTAGGTTTGGATATCACATTAGAATAATTATTGAATTATTGAGGGACTGAATTATGATTAACTCAGTTCCTCAACAATCAATAAATCAATAATTCATTCCTTCAATAATTAAACAAAAGGAGACTATGTCTTACAAAAAGGATAATAAAATCAAAAGTAACTTCACCACCATTACAATCAGCTTGGCTTCACCAGAGTCAATTCTTGAGCGTTCAAGCGGTGAGGTTTTAAAACCGGAGACCATCAACTACAGGACCTACAAGCCTGAGCGTGATGGTTTGTTCTGCGAACGTATCTTCGGTCCGGTTAAAGATTATGAGTGCCATTGCGGTAAATACAAACGTATCCGTTACAAGGGTATAGTTTGTGATCGTTGCGGTGTTGAAGTAACCGAAAAGAAAGTACGCCGTGAGCGTATGGGCCACATCAACTTGGTGGTTCCTGTTGCGCACATCTGGTACTTCCGTTCATTACCAAACAAAATTGGTTATTTATTAGGCTTACCAACAAAAAGGCTCGATCTTATCATATACTATGAAAGATACGTAGTTATACAAGCAGGTATTAAAGAAGCTGACGGAATCAATAAAATGGATTTCCTGACAGAAGAAGAATACCTGGATATTCTGGATACCCTTCCTAAAGAAAACCAGTACCTTGACGACAAAGATCCACAGAAATTTGTTGCCAAAATGGGTGCTGAAGCTTTGGAAGAATTATTAAAACGCCTTAACCTTGACGAGTTATCTTATAACTTACGTCACCAGGCTGCTAATGAAACCTCACAACAACGTAAAAACGAAGCTTTAAAACGTTTACAGGTTGTTGAAGCTTTCCGCGATTCAAAAGACAGGATCGAGAATAACCCTGAGTGGATGATCGTTAAGATCGTTCCGGTTATCCCGCCTGAACTGCGCCCGTTAGTACCACTGGAAGGTGGCCGTTTTGCTACTTCAGATCTAAATGACCTTTACCGTCGTGTAATTATCCGTAACAACCGTTTAAAACGTTTGATCGAGATTAAAGCGCCAGAGGTTATTTTACGTAACGAAAAACGTATGTTACAGGAAGCTGTTGACTCGTTGTTCGATAACTCACGTAAAGTAAACGCGGTAAAAACTGAAGGTAACCGTGCATTGAAATCACTTTCAGACATCCTGAAAGGTAAACAAGGCCGTTTCCGTCAAAACTTATTAGGTAAACGTGTGGATTATTCAGCACGTTCGGTAATTGTTGTAGGTCCAAACCTTAAATTACACGAGTGCGGTTTACCAAAAGATATGGCTGCCGAATTGTTTAAACCATTTATCATCCGCAAAATGATTGAGCGTGGTGTGGTTAAAACAGTAAAATCTGCCAAAAAGATTGTTGACCGTAAGGATCCATTAGTTTGGGATATATTAGAGAATGTATTAAAAGGACACCCTGTATTACTAAACCGTGCGCCTACGCTGCACAGGTTAGGTATCCAGTCGTTCCAGCCAAAATTGGTTGAAGGTAAAGCTATCCAGTTGCACCCTTTAACCTGTACCGCCTTCAACGCGGATTTTGACGGTGACCAGATGGCCGTTCACGTACCACTAGGTAACGCGGCAATTTTGGAAGCCCAAATCTTAATGCTTGCTTCGCATAACATCCTTAACCCGGCTAACGGTACGCCAATCACTGTACCTTCGCAGGATATGGTACTTGGTTTGTACTACATAACCAAGGGCCGTAAATCTGAAGAAGGTCATATCGTTGCAGGTTCAGGCTTAACTTTCTATTCTCCGGAAGAAGTGATCATCGCTTATAACGAGAAGAAATTAGCCCTGCATGCCTTTATAAAAGTGAAAACTTTTGTTAAGGAAAGAGATGGCAGCATTGTAAATAAAATTATTGATACCACTGTAGGCCGCGTGTTGTTCAATCAGCATGTACCGGTTGAGGTTGGTTACATAAATGAGCTGTTAACCAAAAAATCACTGCGTGATATTATTGGTGAAGTAGTAAAAACAACTGGTATGGCACGTGCGGCCCAGTTCCTTGATGATATTAAGGAATTAGGTTTCAAGATGGCATTCCAGGGTGGTTTATCATTTAACCTGAAGGATATTAACATCCCTGCAGAAAAAGTTACGCTGATAGCTCAGGCTTCAAAAGAAGTTGAAGATGTAATGGGTAACTATAACATGGGTTTCATCACTAATAATGAGCGTTACAATCAGATCATCGATATCTGGACACGTATCAACAACCGCTTAACAGCGAATGTGATGGAAATTCTGTCAACTGATAACCAGGGCTTCAACTCAGTATACATGATGCTTGATTCAGGAGCACGTGGTTCTAAAGAGCAGATACGCCAGCTTGCAGGTATGAGGGGATTGATGGCGAAACCGCAAAAATCAGGTTCAGGTGGTGAGATCATTGAAAACCCGATCCTTTCAAACTTTAAAGAAGGTTTGTCGGTATTGGAATACTTTATCTCAACTCACGGTGCACGTAAAGGTTTGGCGGATACGGCGTTAAAAACAGCTGATGCTGGTTACTTAACCCGTCGTTTACATGACGTTGCCCAGGATATGATCGTTGGTGAAGAAGATTGCGGTACTTTAAGAGGTATATATACAACCGCCCTTAAAGATAACGAGGATATTGTTGAGCCATTACACGAGCGTATATTAGGCCGTACCTCATTACATTCAGTATATGACCCTATTACTAACGAACTGTTAGTATCAGCAGGTCAGGATATTGACGAAGATATCTCTAAGAACATTGAGAACTCACCGTTAGAAGGTATCGAGATACGTTCAGTATTAACATGCGAAAGCAAACGTGGTGTATGTGCATTATGCTACGGCCGTAACCTTGCAAGCGGTAAACGCGTGCAGCGTGGCGAGGCTGTTGGTGTAATTGCAGCACAGTCAATCGGTGAGCCGGGTACACAGTTAACACTGCGTACATTCCACGTGGGTGGTACCGCGTCAAACATCGCGGCTGAATCACAGATCAACGCAAGGTTTGAAGGTGTAATTGAATTTGAAAACGTTCGTACCGTTGCTTACAAAACTGAAGATGGTGTTGTTGATGTAGTATTGGGTCGTTCAGGCGAGTTCCGTATTGTAGAAGAAGGCACTAATAAAGTTATTGTAACTAACAATATTCCTTACGGTGCTTACTTATACGTAAAAGATGGCAGTAAGATCGCTAAAGGCGACCGTATCTGTTCATGGGATCCGTATAACGCGGTTATCATATCTGAATTTGCAGGTACAACCCAGTTTGAAGCTGTATTGGAAGGTATTACTTTCCGTGAAGAATCAGACGAGCAAACAGGTCACCGTGAAAAAGTAATTATCGATACAAGAGATAAAACCAAGAATCCTGTTATCCAGATCAGCGATGGTAAGGGTAATGTGATAAAAGGCTATAACATCCCGGTAGGCGCCCACATCGCAGTTGATGAAGGCGAGAAACTACAAACAGGACAGGTTATTGCTAAGATCCCTCGTTCAACAGGTAAAACCCGTGACATTACAGGTGGTTTACCACGTGTAACCGAGTTATTTGAAGCACGTAACCCATCAAACCCTGCAGTAGTAACTGAAATTGATGGTGTTGTAACCTTAGGTGGTGTTAAACGTGGTAACCGCGAAATGACTATCGAATCAAAAGATGGTCAGATCAAGAAATACCTTGTTCCATTATCTAAACACATCCTTGTACAGGATAATGACTTTGTGAAGGCTGGTATGCCGCTTTCTGACGGTTCAATATCACCTGCTGATATCCTGGCTATTAAAGGCCCTGCTGCAGTGCAGGAATACCTGGTAAATGGTATACAGGAAGTTTACCGTTTGCAAGGTGTGAAGATCAACGATAAGCACTTTGAGGTTATCGTGCACCAGATGATGCAGAAAGTATCTATCGAAGATGCGGGCGATACTACGTTCCTTGAAAAAGAAGCTGTTGACAGCTGGGATTTCATGATCGAGAACGACGATATATTCGATAAGAAAGTTGTTGTTGAGCCAGGTGATTCAGCTTCGTTAAAAGCCGGACAGATTGTATCTGTTAGAAAGCTGAGAGACGAAAACTCAATCTTGAAACGTAAAGATTTAAGATTGGTTGAAGTACGTGATGCAATAGCTGCAACATCAAGCCCTATACTGCAAGGTATAACAAGGGCGTCATTAGGCACCAAGTCGTTTATCTCGGCAGCATCGTTCCAGGAAACTACCAAAGTACTGAACGAAGCAGCAATCGCAGGTAAAAAAGACAACATGCTTGGATTGAAAGAAAACGTTATTGTTGGTCACCTTATTCCATCAGGAACCGGTTTACGTGTATATGAAAATATCCGCGTAGGTTCACAAGAGGAATTTGACCGTTTAATGGCTTCAAAAACTGAAGAAGTAGAAGCATAATTAATCCGGTAAAATAAATTTAAAAAACCCGCCAACATTTGGCGGGTTTTTTTGTTTAATGAATGATTTTCTTGTGGTATAACCACCAGAAAACTATCAATATTTTAAAAAAAGCATTACTTTTAACAAGAGTTAGCAATATAAACAGATAGTAAATAAATATTTTACAAAAGCCTTTCGGCAACAGAGAGGCTTTGTTATTTTAGTACCATGCAAGAAGAACAAAACGAAAATCAGTTAAATATTGAGCTTTCCGAAGAGATAGCAGAAGGGATCTATTCTAACCTGGCAATTATTACCCATTCAAGTTCAGAGTTTGTGCTTGATTTTATCCGTGTTATGCCTGGAGTGCCAAAGGCGAAGGTAAAATCAAGAATTATTTTAACGCCAGAACACGCCAAACGCCTACTTACCGCGCTGGAAGACAACATAGAAAAATTTGAAACTGCCAATGGCCGTATCAAAATTCAGCAGGGTCCGGCGGGTTTTCCCATGAATTTTGGGGGGACAGTAGGACAAGCTTAAATTTTAATTATTTTATTAAAAAGCACGATTGATTAAAAAAAATCTTATATTAAGAGTGTTTTTATATAAAACTTAACAATTTTATAATTGTAATTAACTAAAAAGTACATATATTGCATCGTTTTAATGTCTGCTTTCTGAATAGATATAAAATCTACCCGTATGAGAAAAAAATACCTTCTAAATTCCTATTTCATTTTGTTCATTTTGTTCATTTCGACCACAATATTCTCATGTGCAACTCGGAAAAACATCAAATACTTTGAAGATATCCCTGATTCGGGAGTGTTAAAAACTATTCCTATTACAGCTTATATTGAACCTAAAATTCAGGTTGATGACATTTTATCAATTGTAGTTTCTACAGTTGATCCTGCCGCCACGCAACCAATAAATCTGGGAAATATATCTCTTTTAGGGCCGAATAATAATGGTCCGGCAACCAGTCAACCCGTTATTAGTGGTTATTTGGTGAGTAAAGATGGGGATGTTGAGATTCCAGTGCTTGGTAAAATACATTTGCTGGGGCTTACAACAGTTGAAGCAAGGGGAGCTATAAAAGAAAGAGCTAATAAGTTTTACAATGATCCTTCGGTTACTGTTCGTTATGCGAATTTTAAAATCACTGTTACAGGTGAAGTAGCGAGGCCATCCGTTTATATTATGCCTAATGAAAAGGTTACACTTTTAGATGCGCTTTCCATAGCTGGCGATCTTACTATTTATGGGAAACGGGATAATATACTTTTGCTAAGAGAGAATAATGATGGGTCAAAAACGGCGTATCGCATTAATTTAACCAAAAGCAACCTTATTGATCAACCCTACTATTATCTACATCAGAATGATTATATATATGTAGAACCAACAAAGGGGAAAGTTGCAGCTAATGATATAGCGCAAGCAAGAACTTACGCTATTTTAAGCTCAGTCATAACAGTTATAATTGTAATAATAAGCAGAATCAATTTTAAATAGTCAGAATTTAATGAATAACCAGGATCACAACAGTAATTTGAATTTTGCGGATGAAGAAGGCTTTGATTATAAAGAGCTATTAAGTAAAATTATTTCCAGTTGGTATTTATTTATAATAAGTATTATAATTTGCTTGTTTGCCGCTGTACTATATATAAAATATGCAACTCCCGAATATAAAATAAACAGTAAATTATTAATTGAAGATGATAAAAAAAGCCTTGGTGGAGGGCTTAGTAGTAGTCAATCTTCTGATTTTTCCAGTTTATTTGATTTGCCAAGTAACGCTCAAAATGAGATTGATATATTAAACTCCAGATCTTTAATGGAGAAAGTTGTAAGGCAAATGAACCTGAATATCACCTTATACAGGAAAGGAAGATTGAGAAAGGACGAATTGTTTAACGATGCTCCTTTTAATGTTAGCGCAAACTTCAAAACAGATTCAGTAACTGCTACTGTTTATAATATCGAAATAGCAAAAAATGGTCAGATCCATATAGAAAATAGTGATTTCAATGTTGATACTACTATAAAATACGGCAATACAATTAAATTGAAGGAATATGATTTGCAATTTTCGCAGAAGGCATTTGGCGAAAACCCTACAGGTAAATTCAGGCTTTTAATGCAATCTGTTGATAGTAAAGTAGAAGAATTATCCAAGAATTTGGATGTGGAATTGTCAGATAAGCAAAGTACCAGTATAGATATTATTTTAAAATATCCCGTTTCAAAAAAGGGCGAAGTTATTTTAGAATCGTTAATGGATAATTATTTAAAAGCTAACCTCGAGTATAAAGTTGAAACAGCAGATAGTACGGTTGCGTTTATTAACAGGCGCCTGGTAATTGTTCAAAGAGAATTATCAGATGTAGAAAAGAATTTCTCCGGATTTAAACGTGAAAATAATATAGCGGACGCTGATGAACAATCGAAAGCTTTGGTTACCAGCGCCAGTGATTATTATAATCAATTAAATACGCAGGAAATTCAGCTCTCAGTAATAGATGATCTTGAGAGATATATAAAAGATCCCGCAAATAAAACAATTATACCAAGTTCACTTACGGATCAGGATCCGGTGTTTGCGGATGCAATTGGCAAATATAATGAGTTGCTTATGGATAGGAGTAAATTAAACCTATCTTATAAAGAGGACAATCCTGTTGTTAAAAGCCTCGATGATCAGATTGAAACTGTAAAGGTTAGCCTTTTTAAAAGCTTTGAAGCTTATAAAAAAGGATTGCAAATTGCTAAAAGTGGACTTCAAGACAGAAGTAGTTTGCTTAATAATCAAATTAAAGGAGTACCCGAAAAAGAGCGCTTATTCTTAGACTACTCGAGACAACAAAACTTGAAGCAGGAATTATATTTATTCCTTTTGCAAAAAAGAGAAGAGACAATGATCTCTAAAACATCTACTATTTCAAGCGCAAGGATTATTGATGATGCGAAAAGTGATGCAGAAGCGTATAAACCAAAGAAAAATTTAATTTATGCTTTGGGTGTAGTAGTCGGAATGCTGTTCCCTTTTGGTTTCTTGTTTTTTAGAGATAGTTTAAACCTTAAAATAATTTCAAAACAAGATATTGAAAAAAATACCAGGATACCTATAGTTGCCGAGATTGGAAACAATGCTGAAAATACCAGTTTAGTTGTTGTAGAAAATTCACGAACACTGATCTCTGAACAATTTAGAGCGCTGCGTACCAATTTGCAGTATTTAATAAAGCAGAATGAACCACAGGTTATAATGTTTACGTCGAGCATGAGTGGCGAGGGTAAAACATTTATATCCCTGAATTTAGGCAGTACCCTGGCATTAACAGGTAAAAAGGTTGTCTTTTTAGAGCTGGATCTTCGAAAACCAAAATTGTCTTTAAACTTAGGTATCGAAAATGTAAATGGGTTTTCAAATTACATTGTATCTGAGAGCAATGATATAGAACCTTATATTAAACCACTGTTTTTTAGTGAAAATTGCTTTTTAATAAGCGCTGGTACTATTCCGCCAAACCCGTCTGAAATATTATTGAGTGAGAAACTGGAAATATTAATTGAGGCTTTAAAAAAGAAATTCGATTTCATAATTATTGACAGTTCACCTGTAGGATTGGTGGCAGATGCATTAATATTAGAGAAATTCGTAAATCTCTCACTTTATGTAGTTCGCCAAAACTATACTTTCAAAGCACAGCTGGACATATTGAACAAGCTGGTATATGAAGAGAAATTGAAAAGAACCTATTTAATTGTAAACGATATTAAAGCACAGCAAAAAGGCTATTACGGATACGGTTATGGATACGGTTATGGTTACGGTTATGGTTATGGCTATGGCGGATATGCTGAGCCCGCTAAAAAGAAAAGCTTACTATCAAAATTGTTAAAAAGATAAATTGTTGAATCTTATAATGCTCGTATTATGTCGAATTTAATTACATACATGCTTAAAGTGGCTGATGTTCGGCAAGAAACGACAGATGCAGTAACTATTTGTTTTAAACAGCCGGGCTTGAAAAAGGTGATTTATCAGCCAGGGCAGTATTTAACTTTAATATTTAGAATAAACGGGCGGAGATATATAAGGCCATACTCTTTTTCGTCAGCCCCGGGAGTTGATGCTACTTTAAATGTAACAGTAAAACGTGTTCTTTCAGGTATTGTATCAAATCATATTATTGATAACTTAAAAGTTGACGACCTGGTTGAAGTAATGCCGCCGATGGGGCATTTTGTGGTTGAGTTGACTAAACTTGACGACAGTACACCTATCGTTCTTTGGGGAGCGGGCAGTGGTATAACACCTCTTATATCAATTGCTAAATTTTTACTAAAAAATCGTAAAAACGAAGTCACTTTAGTATACGGTAACCGTGATTTTGAAAATACCTTATTTGTGGATCAGATTAAATTGCTTAACCAGGAACACAGTAATTTTACTGTATGGCACTTTTTGTCAAAAGCAAGTATAAGTAATGCTCATCCGCATCATGTTGAAGGGAGAATATCTCCTTCAAAAGTTCTTTCAGTTTTGAAAGAAAACGACAAATCTAGTGATTCCTTGCATTATATATGCGGCCCTTTGGGCTTAAAAGAATCAGTAAAAGGAGCCTTAAATAAATATGGAATTAGTGAAGCTAATATCTTTTCAGAGGACTTTGAAGTTGTAAAAGACAGTAAGGATTTTGAAAATGTTATTACCCGGTCGGTTGAAATCATTAAAGATCAACTACCACAAATAGTTGAAGTTGTAAAGGGAAGGAGTATTCTTGAAGCAGGCCTTGATGCAGGCATAGAACTCTCTTATTCGTGTCAAACTGGTAGTTGCTCCATATGTAAAGCAACTCTGCAAACGGGTGACGTAAAAATGGTAAGTACTGCAAATTTATCCGAAGAACTTTTGGAAAATGAATATTTGCTATGCTGTACTTACCCATTGTCTGATAACATTAGTTTTAAAGTATAAAAATCTATAAAAATGAAAGTAGTATTATTAGCCGGGGGATTAGGTACAAGGTTATCTGAAGAAACAGTATTAAAGCCCAAACCTATGGTTGAAATAGGTGGTATGCCAATATTATGGCATATAATGAAAATATATTCTTCTCATGGCTTTAATGATTTTGTTATTTGCCTGGGATACAAAGGATATTTGATAAAGGAGTATTTCGCCAATTATTTTTTACATAAATCAGATGTTACCATTGATTTAAAAGATAATTCAATAAAAGTACATGATAGCCAGGCAGAACCATGGACTATAACTCTTGTTGACACAGGTAATGATTCAATGACAGGTGGCAGGATAAAACGTGTTCAGCCTTATATTGGCAACGAGCCTTTTCTGTTAACCTATGGTGATGGTGTAGGAAACATTGATATAAAGAGACTTGCAGAATATCATAAAGAGCATGGTAAACTTTTCACAGTAACATCGGTACAGCCATCGGGTAGGTTCGGTGCTTTGGAATTGTCTCCCGAAAACGAAGTTCGCTCTTTTTTGGAAAAGCCTAAGGGTGATGGCTCATGGATAAATGGTGGTTATATGGTTTGTCAACCAGAGGTATTTGATTTTATAAAACAAGGAGACAGTACCGTATGGGAAAAAGAACCGATGGAAAAAATTGCTGAAGCCGGGCAGATGAAAGCTTTTAAGCATGACGGATTTTGGAGACCAATGGATACCCTAAAGGACAAGCATGATTTAAATGAAATGTGGAATAGTGATCAGGCATTATGGAAAATTTGGTAAATATGTTCGAAAAACTGAAAACTACATATAAAGGAAAAAAGATCTTTTTAACTGGGCATACGGGTTTTAAAGGGTCATGGTTATTGAAAATATTTTCAATGCTCGGCGCTGAAGTTAAGGGTTATGCTTTGACTCCTGAGAATGATTTTGACCTTTATCACCTTTTAAATGGCGATAAGCTATGCAGCTCGGTAATAGCCGATTTGAGGGACAGGCAAACCTTGAGTAAAGCAATAACCGATTTTCAGCCCGATTTTATATTTCACCTGGCGGCGCAACCTCTGGTTCGATTATCATATGATATACCTGTAGATACATTTGAAATAAATGCAATAGGTACGGCCAATGTTTTGGAAGGTATGCGTCAGTTAACCAAACCCTGCTATGCGGTAATGATAACCACTGATAAGGTATATCATAACAATGAGTGGGTTTACCCTTATCGTGAAAATGACCGTTTAGGTGGTTATGACCCATATAGCGCTAGTAAAGCATGTACCGAACTGGTGATCGATTCGTATCGCAATTCGTTTTTTAACATCAATAAATACAGCATACATCAAAAAGCAATAGCTGTTGCCCGCGCGGGTAATGTAATAGGTGGCGGTGATTGGGCCAAGGATAGACTTATACCAGATATAATAATGGCCTTATCAAAAGGTGAACAGGTAGAGATAAGAAATCCAGACGCAGTTAGGCCATGGCAACATGTGCTGGAACCGTTGCTTGGTTATTTATTATTAGGAACAAAACTGCTGGGCAATCCTGAAAAATATAGTACAGCATTTAATTTTGGGCCAAATTTTAATGATGCTTTACCTGTAAAACAAATGGTTGAGTTGGCTGTAAAATACTGGGGTAATGGGTCATATTTTGTTAAACAAAATCCAAATCAGCCGCACGAAGCCGGTTTATTAAAGCTTGACATTAGCAAAGCACTGGTTGAAATAGGATGGAAACCCCAATTTAATGCCGATACGGCTTTGGATTATACAGTTACCTGGTACAATAGCTATTTTACTGATAAAGATAACATAGCCGCATTTACGCAAAAACAGATATTGAACTTTTTAACCAACAAATCAGTCGGATTAGAGTAAAGTCGTCATGAATGAGATTATAAAAGGTGATTTATTGAAAATTATTTCAACAGATATTGGTTGGGATAAGCTTGCTAATAAAACAGTTTTAATAACTGGCGCAAACGGATTTTTACCGGCTTACATGGTTTACACATTGCTTTTTTTGAACCAACAAATACCTGGCTTCAATGTGAAAGTTATAGCGCTTGTGAGAAATAGAAATAATGCGAACGAAAAATTTAAAGATTACCTTCACGACAATAACTTGCTTATTATTGAGCAAGATGTATGTGATATTATCACACTAAAATCAGATGTTGATTACATAGTTCATGCGGCAAGCCAGGCGAGCCCTAAATATTATGGAATCGATCCTGTGGGCACTTTAAGCGCAAATGTTCTTGGAACAATTAACTTGCTAAACTTTGCCAGGCAAAAACACCTTACATCCTTTCTTTTCTTTAGTTCGGGTGAGGTTTATGGGCAGGTTGATGAGGCTTTTAATCCAGTAAAAGAAGATTACTACGGATATATTGACCCTATGAAAGTACGAGCGTGTTACGGCGAAAGTAAAAGAATGGGGGAAAATATTTGCGTGAGTTATTACACGCAATATAATATCAATATTAATGTGGTGAGACCTTTTCATACATATGGACCTGGTATGCAGTTGAATGATGGGCGGGTGTATGCCGATTTTGTTGCTGATATTGTTAACGGCCGTGATATTGAAATGAAAAGCGATGGCTCTGCAAGCCGCGCGTTTTGCTACCTTGCGGACGCAACTATTGGTTTTTTTATGGTACTGCTTAAAGGCAAGCCAGGTGAAGCCTATAATGTAGGCAATCCGGACCAAGAATATACCATACTTGAGCTTGCCGAAACGCTAACATCAATTAGTACCCAGGATTTAAAAGTAATAAAAGCACCGGTTAATGACGGTGTACAATATTTAAAAAGCCCATTATTGCGTAATACACCTAACGTAGATAAATTGTTGGCATTAGGATGGAATCCGGAAACCAGCATATCTACTGGCTTTAAAAGAACAATAGATAGTTACCTAAAATAGAAAACGTTAAATGAAAATAAGTGATCTGATTGCGGATTTTTTAGAGGAAAAAGGGATACAACAAGTATTTGGAATTATTGGTGCTGGTAATGCCCATATATTCGATTCAATATACAAAAAAGGGTATACCCAGATAGTTTGCGTTCACCATGAGCAAGCTGCATGTATGGCAGTTCAAACTTATTATCGTATTAACGGTAAAATAAGTGCAGCCCTGTTAACAACTGGTGCAGGCTCTACCAACGGTGTTACAGGTGTTGTAAGCGCCTGGGCCGATTCTATCCCGTGTTTGATAATAGCGGGTAACGAACATTCAAAATATGTTGATACCCATAAAAACCTCCGTATGTGGGGGGTGCAAGGTTATGATAGTTCGGGTATGGTATCAAAAGTGACCAAGTATGCCAAGCAGGTAACAGACGCGCTCGAAACAAAACTTGAATTGGATAAGGCCTATTACATAGCTGGCGAAGGCAGGCCCGGCCCGTGTTGGTTGGATATACCAATGAATATTCAATCAACAATAGTTGATGAAAGTCAGTTAAAAGCATTTACTTATCCTGAAACGAATAAAACAAAAGACAGTCACTTAACAAGTGTTATAAAAGATGTAATATCTGATCTGAAAAATGCAAAAAGGCCATTGCTTTGGCTTGGGCATGGTATCAGGTTGGCAGGCGCTACTGATCTGGCTGAAAAACTAATGAATGAATTTGGTATACCGGCACTGGTTACCTGGGCTGGCATTGATATGGTTGATTCCTATCATCCATTGGTATACGGCCGTGCCGGCACATACGGGCAACGGTGTGCAAATTTTGTATTGCAAAATTGCGACTATTTGCTTTGTATAGGTACACGATTAGCGATACCTCAAGTAGGTTACGATATTACCGAGTTTGCCCGCGATGCCGAAATTGCTGTGGTTGATATTGACGCTGATGAGTTGGAAAAATATCCATCAAGAGTTAAGCATTCTATACATGCCGATGCAAAAGACTTTTTAGAAATTTTGCTAAAGGAGAGATTTGATAGTAAGCCAATTGCTGCCTGGGTTGCAAAATGTGATGAGTATCGCGAAAAATATCCATGGGCCAATGATAGCGACCACCCAGATACTGATGGTTTTATAAATTCTTATGCCTTTATGGATAAGTTGAATAATCATTTAAAAGCCGACCAGATAATAGTTACCGATATGGGTACGGCTTTGCTTAGCGGCCACCAGGCTTTAAAGTTGCATAAAGGCCAACGGTTGTTAACATCAACAGGTTTAGGCGAAATGGGCTACGGTTTACCAGCTGCGTTAGGTGCATCATTTGCCAGAAACAAAGGCGAAGTAATGTGCCTGAATTGTGATGGCGGTATGATGATGAACCTGCAGGAGTTACAAACCATGGTTCACCACCAGTTGCCAATTAAGCTTTTTATTTTTAATAACGATGGTTATTTAATGATAAAGCATACACAAAATGCATTATTTAAGGGCAGGCGCGCCGGCGTAGATGAGGCATCGGGAGTAACCTGTCCGGATTTTACCGCTCTTGCCAAAGCCTTTGATATTAAAAGCTTTCAAATACGTACCTGGGATGATTTTGATAATGTAATACCACAAGTTCAGGCATTTGAAGGACCGGTTATTTGTGAAGTGTTTATGCACCCGCAACAATTATTTGTGCCAAAACTAGCGTTGGCCATACAAAAAGATGGTAGTTTAATTTCGCCGCCATTAGAAGATCTTTCTCCGTTTTTATCACGAGAAGAATTAAGCGAAAACATGATTGGCGGTTTACATGAAAAGTCAAAAGTAATAGAGGTGTAGTTAAAAGGTATGATTATGAGCAAATTAAAAGTAGCCATATTAGGAAGCGGAAATATAGGAACCGACCTGCTTATTAAGATCCAGCGATCTGAATATTTAGAATGCGTGCTGTTTATAGGTCGTAACCTGGCTTCGCCGGGTATGGCAAAAGCTATTAGTTTGGGTGTTAAGGTATCCGATCAGAGTATCAATGCGATTGTAAAGGATCCGGATTGCTGCGACCTGGTTTTTGATGCCACATCAGCAAAAGATGCTAAATACCATTGGGACATCCTGAAAAAATTAGGCAAAATAGTTGTAGACATGACGCCTGCTAAATTAGGCGGTTTATGTATTCCGGCGGTTAATCTTGCCGATTCCATAGAACAGCAAAATGTGAACATGGTAACTTGTGGCGGGCAAGCATCTATACCAATCGCTTATTTGATTGGTCAAACTCATGCCGAAGTAGAATATATCGAAGTGGTATCATCCATATCATCACGAAGCGCGGGCCCGGCTACACGTTTAAACTTAGATGAGTATATTGAAACTACAGAAGAAGGCGTAAGGATTTTCTCAAACGCTAAAAAAACAAAGGCCATATTAAATTTGAACCCAGCCAATCCATGCATAGATATGCAAACCACCATATTTGCAAAGGTTAAAGAACCCAATATCAAAGGTTTAACCGAGGCAGTAAATCGCATGGTTGAAAAAATTAATACTTATGTACCTGGTTATCAGCTATTAGTTGCCCCTATTTTTGAAAATAATAGAATAGTGGTAATGGTTAAGGCACAAGGATTGGGTGATTATCTGCCCAAATACGCAGGTAACCTTGATATTATAAATTGTGCTGCAATTGCTGTTGCAGAAGAATATGCAAAAAAGAGAATTATCACAAACCCAGTTAACCTGAATTTAAATTAATGAAATCCATTTTAATAAGCGATCCAACACTCAGGGATGGAAATCATGCGGTAGCTCATCAACTATCAGCCAAGCAAATAGCCACATATTGCGAGGCCGCAGATAAGGCAGCAGTACCTATTGTAGAAGTTGGCCACGGTAATGGCTTAGGTGCATCATCATTACAGGTTGGCGAAAGTAAAGAAACCGATGTGGTATTACTTGAAACAGCTAAGGCGCATTTACATACAAGCAAGTTGGGTATTCATGTAATACCTGGTTTTGCCACCATAAATCGCGACCTAAAAAGAGCCATTGAAATTGGAGTAGATGTAATACGTGTAGCATCACATTGTACCGAAGCCGATATCACCCAGCGCCATTTAGGTTACTCCCGAGAAAAAGGCAAAGAAACCTATGGAGTTTTAATGATGAGCCACATGGCATCAGCCGACTTGTTGGTTGAAGAAGCCCAAAAAATGGAACTCTACGGTGCCGAAGGCATTATTATTATGGATTCAGCGGGGGCCTACCTTCCAAGCGACGTAACGGAACGTATTTCAGCATTGGTAGAAGGTTTGTCTATTCCAATTGGTTTTCATGGACACAATAACCTTGGTTTAGGCATTGCCAATTCTATTGCCGCTGTTGAAGCGGGAGCTACTATGTTAGATGGTACCGCACGTGGGTTTGGCGCTGGTGCTGGCAATGCTCAATTAGAAGTATTGATAGCCGTTTTAGCTAAAATGGGTTACACTACCGGAATTGATCTGTACAAAATATTAGATGCTGCCGATATCGCCGAAAGAGAAATTATGCCATTGGTGCCTATCATCAAATCAGAAAGTATAGTGAGCGGTTTGGCTGGCGTATTCTCCGGATTTTCAAAACACGTTACGCGAATATCCAACGAATACAAGGTTGATCAACGCGATGTTTATTTTGAATTAGGTCGCCGTAAAGTAGTAGCTGGTCAGGAAGATTTGATCATTGAAGTAGTTTTGGATCTGGTAAAACGCAAAAAGAAATGAAACAAGAGTTAATAAACCTATTGAAGGCTGATTGTCAGAAATCGTTATCCGATTATAAACAGGCATTGAGTGTTTTACGTGATCAATCCATACTAGTAACAGGTGGTACCGGTTTTGTTGGTAAATGGATTGCGGAAGCCGTTTCATTGTTAAATCATGAACATGGTTTTAACATCAAATTATACATTTTAGCACGCAACGTACAGGAATATAAAGAAGAAGTTCCGCATTTGGCCAAACTATCTTTTATTACATTACTTGAACAGGACGTTAGAAATGTAAGTAATTTTCCTGATGATATTAGTTATGTGATACATGCCGCCGGATCTCCGGATAACCGTAAGCATACCACTAATCCGTTAAAAACAATTGATACAATATACAGAGGAACTCACGCTGTGCTTGATGCATGCCTGCGTTTAAATAACCTGAATAAGGTTGTTCATATTAGTTCAAATAGCGTTTATGGGCAATTGGCTGGCCATCCTGATAAGATAAAAGAAACTCAGATAGGAGCCCTGGATTGCAATACAGTTAACTCTGCATATAGCGAAGGCAAACGGTTGGCCGAAACAGTTTGTGCGATATTCCGTAATCAACAAAAACTACCTATTGTAATAGTTAGGCCCTTTGCTTTTATCGGACCATACCAAGGTTTAGAAAAACCATGGGCCATCAACAACTTTATACGCGATGGCATATTAGGTGGCCCGATAAGAATATTGGGTAACGAAGAAACTGTTAGAAGTTATTTATATGGTAGCGATATGGCTTTTTGGCTGCTGAAAATTTTAGCAAATAGCAAAAGTGGTGAAACGTATAACATTGGCGGCGAACAGCCTATTTCGTTAAAAACCTTGGCATCAAAGGTTACTTCGAACTTTACACAAAAAATTGAGATCCTGATTAGGTATTCTAAACAATACCCCTCTCATCCATCTGTTTCGGTACCGGATATCGACCTGATAAAATCAGAGTTGAAAGTAAAACAGGTGTTTGACTTTGACACTGCACTTAAAAAAACCATCGACTGGTATAAAACAACAGATTAATAATTAAAGAAAACCGCTTATAGCAGATGAAAGATTTTAAAAATATCAATAGTGAACTTAAGGGTCATTTAACCCAGGCATTGCAGCCTAATATAAACCGTCCTATCATAGCAGGGCAAAATTATATACCTGTTACAGGTAAAGTACTGGATGAAGAAGATATTTTGCTGGGTGTAGACGCAGCTCTTGACGGATGGTTAACTGCCGGTCGTTTTTCAAATGATTTTGAAAAATCTTTCGCCGAGTATTTTAAAGCCCCTAAAGCGCTTTTAGTAAACTCCGGATCATCGGCTAACCTGGTAGCATTTTATGCGCTTACATCACCTAAATTGGGTGAAAGAGCAATAAAGCCAGGTGACGAAGTAATTACCGTTGCAGCAGGTTTCCCAACTACGGTAAACCCAATGATTCAGTTTGGTGCAATACCGGTATTCATAGATGTTGATATTGCTACGCATAATGTTCAGGCAGATTTAATTGAAGCCGCTGTTTCACCAAAAACAAAAGCTATAATGATAGCGCACTCATTGGGTAATCCATTTAATTTGGATGAAGTAATGCGTGTTGCCAAAAAATACAACTTATGGGTTGTTGAAGATGATTGCGATTCACTAGGTGCAACTTATCGCGGTAAAAAAACAGGCACTTTTGGCGATATCGCTACTTTCTCATTTTATCCGGCGCATCATATTACCATGGGCGAAGGCGGAGCTGTATTAATAAATAACCCTGTACTGGCTAAAGTGGCTGAAAGTTTTCGTGATTGGGGAAGGGACTGCTATTGCGAACCAGGTAAAGACAATACATGCGGCTGCCGTTTTTCTCAGCAATTAGGCTCACTCCCTTTTGGATATGATCATAAATACACTTACTCCCATATTGGCTTTAACCTTAAAGTTACTGATATGCAGGCCGCATTTGGTGTATCACAACTGAAAAAACTTGATCATTTTGTAAACAGGAGGAGAGAGAACTTTAAAGCGCTTCATGAACGTATGAAACAGTTCGAAGATATTTTCATATTGCCTGAGGCTACGCCAGAGTCTGACCCTTCATGGTTTGGCTTCTTACTTACATTACGTGAGGGTGATGCTGCCGACCGTCATATGCTGGTACAGCACCTGGAAGAGAAAAAAATAGGCACAAGATTGTTATTCGGTGGCAATTTATTACGCCAGCCAGCTTATGAAAATATAAACCATAGGGTATCTGGTGAGCTTACCAATACAGATATAATTATGAACAGATCATTTTGGCTGGGAGTTTGGCCGGGCCTTAATGAAACCCATTATGATTATTTTGTTGATGTAATAAAAGCTTATATAAGTTAATTAGTGAAAGATAGTAGTTGAATTACCGTAGCAAGTATTTCAATATAGTTGTAGTAAATAAAATTTGTTTATAAAATATAAATGTCATCAACCTCGTCGTCATCCAGATCACTTAATATTAACAAGATTTCAAAATCAATAAAAGCAAGCGTTACTAAAGACGTAATGTTTACTTTGGTTAATAGTTTATGGCGCATTATTTCGGGGCCTGTAACATTAGTATTTATACCAACATTTCTTACATCACAAGTACAAGGCTTTTGGTATACGTTTATTAGTTTGGCGGCACTAACTGTATTTGCCGATCTGGGTTTTACCACTATAGTTACCCAGTTTGCAGCCCATGAATATGCACGCCTTACTTTTAATCCTGAAACCGGATTATTTGAAGGAGAGATAAATGATATTAAACGAATCGGATCATTATTGCGCTTTGTTTTTAAATGGTCTGTATCAGTAGGTGCCGTAGGTTTCCCTGTTATTCTCTCTGTAGGCTTTTTAATGTTTAGGGGAAAAGGGGGCAATGTTGATTGGCCCTTTCCCTGGTGTGTGTATGTTTTATCATCGGGATTAAGTTTTACTACACAATCTGTTCTGTCTTTTTTTGAAGGATGTAGTCAGATAGCCGCGATTGAAAAAAATAAATTTGTTAGTGCCATAGCTTCAACGATAGCCACATTAACATTTCTTTATTTTGGTTTTAATCTGTACTCACTTGCGCTTGCTGCCTTTATTGCAGCTGCCATAAATATTGGTATGCTATATTTTCGCTTTGGAAAACTTATAGCGCAAATGGTTACAGAAAGCAAAGGATATATAGTTAACTGGAAAACAGATTTTTTAAATTTGATTTGGCGTTATGCTATTAGCTGGAGCAGCGGATATTTTATTTTTCAAATTTATACGCCTTTAATGTTCCAGTTTCATGGGCCGGTTGAGGCTGGTAAAGTGGGTATAAGTATAGCTTTGGCAACAGCCGTTTTTTCCATATCCAATGTCTGGATTTATGTAGCCAATCCTAAATTAAATATGTTTGTTTCACTAAAAAATTGGGCTGCAATGGATAGGCTATTATTAAAAAGTATGATACTTGCTGTTGGTACATTTGCAGTCGGAGCTATAATTATTTTGTCGGCACTATATTTTTATTCTGACTCTTTAAAATTTCTTCACAGGTTTTTAGGCATATTACCTATCAGTATTCTTCTTGCAGCGTGGATAATCCAATTAATAATTAATTCGCTTGCTGTATACCTTAGAGCCCATAAACAAGAGCCTATGGTTTTGCTATCCGTATTTTCAGCTGTATATATAGGAGGGACAACTTTACTTATCACAAAATATTTGCCTCCACAATATCTTTTCCTTGGATTTTTAACATGCGTACTTTGGGCTTTACCCGCTACAATATGGGTCTTTATTAAGAAAAGAAAAGAATGGCATACTTAATAAATAATTTAATACACCTATATAAATTAAATTATGATTTACTTATCAATTTGCATTCCCACATATAACCGAAGCAACTATTTACAGGATGTTTTGGAGAGCTTTGTTAATGAGCCTGAATTTATTGAAACAGATGAAATAGAAATTGTAATATCAGATAATTGTTCAACAGATAATACTGAATCAGTAGCCCTTGAGTATGTAAATAGATACCCAACAAAAATTAAATATAACAGGAATACTGAAAACATAGTAGACGGCAATTTTGAAAAAGTACTGAGCATGGGCTCAGGGGCAATACTCAAGTTAAATAATGACACACTGGTTTTAAATAAAGGTTCGTTAGCTCCTTTATTGCAAGATATAAAGCATTGCTACGAAAATAACTTAATTCCATTTTTATTAAACGGAACAATGCCCGTTTATAAAGAACCAATTGTCTGTAAAAATGCTTCTTCATTTATTGCTACAGTATCTTATTCATGTACCTGGATAGGTGGATTTTGCATATCAAGGGAATCTTTTCAAAAAATAGATAACTTTTCACAGGAATATTCATTACAGCTTGTACAGGTAGATGTATTAATGCGATTGTTAAAAAGAGGGTGCGAATTTTTAGTTATCCCGGATAAATTTTACCAATCAATTGTTCCTGCTAAAAAAGGAGGATATAATTTGCCTAAGGTTTTTCTAACAAATTACTTTAAGATCCTCCGTAAATACTTAGTTAGCAGAGAGGAGCTTAAAGCTTTTAGAGAAGAAAAAAGAATAATGCTTTTTAAATTTGTTTTGCCATGGATAGTTACTATTAGTAATGATGCTAATAAGAAAGCATCTAATTTTACTTTTGACATATCCGACTATAAGAAAGTAGTAAAAAACGAATTTTCTGCTTTAACATATCTTGAATTTGAATTTACCTTTTTAATTAAATTCATTTTATTTTCTTCCAAAGCATTTTTAAAATCTATTATTAATACTAATACAGTATAAATATTAATAATAGCGTGTAGGAATATGAAAAAAAGATTCAAAAATATATTACTAGCAATGCTTTCTAATTTGTGTAAGCTGGTTGCTGTTTTTTTTTCTTATTCAACTGCAAATAAATGGAGGTCATTTAAAACAAAACTACATTCACTTTGGATAGCATCAGAATTTAAAACTTTTGGTAAAGGCATCGTAATTCATTACCCGATAAATCTGCTTGGAGGTAAATATATTACAATTGATAGTGGTGTAAGCATTGGCAAAGGCGCGGCTTTAACCGCATGGGATACTTATAAAGGGTATAATTATGAGCCTGAAATATCTATTGGTAGCAACACCTCAATTGGTGATGATTGCCATATTACAGCCATTCATAATATCAAAATAGGAAATAATGTGCTGATGGGCAAGAAAGTAACCATAACAGACAATGCGCATGGCGAAATCAATGCTGAATCATTTTCTTTGCCGCCGGCTGATAGGCCTTTGTATTCCAAAGGAGGTGTTATTATTGAGGATAACGTTTGGATAGGTGATAAGGTTACAATATTACCTGATGTAAAAATTGGAAAAAATTCAATAATTGGGGCTAACGCATTGGTCACAAAGGATGTGCCGGCAAATTGTATTGCAGGAGGAGTGCCTGCAGTAATTATAAAGCAGATAGGTTTAAAATAAAAATGGCAAAAAGCCATTAAACGATAACGACATAGTTAAATAATATCAGTATTTGTTTATTATACCAATGTTGGTCAAAAAAATAAAATAGTTACGAATGGTAAAGACATCGACATCATCAACCCCAAAACCAAGGATAATAGCCTATTATTTGCCTCAATATCATCCTATTCAGGAAAATGATGAGTGGTGGGGTAAGGGGTTTACTGAATGGGTTTCTGTTGCCAATGCTAAACCTTTATTTAAAGGGCATGAACAGCCTAAAATACCAGGCGAATTAGGGTTTTATGATCTTCGTCTGGAAGAATCCAGAATTGCACAGGCTGAAATAGCCGCGAAATATGGCGTTGAGGGATTTTGCTATTGGCATTATTGGTTAGGCAATGGAAAAAGATTGCTTGAACGTCCCTTTAATGAGGTTTTAGAATCAGGAAAGCCCGACTTCCCATTTTGTTTGGGCTGGGCTAATCATTCATGGAAAGGTGTTTTCTTCGGTGCCAAGAATCAAACCCTAATAGAACAAACATATGGCGATTTAAAAGATCACCAGGAACATTTTGATTATTTACTTAAAGCTTTTAAAGATAAAAGGTATATAAAACTTGGCAATAAGCCTTTGTTGTATATTTATAAAGCCCAGGATATACCCGACTGTAAAAAAGTATTAGATTTTTGGCGTAACTTAGCTATTAAAGAAGGTTTTGATGGAATCCATTTTATTGGAGAAAATGTAAAGCCTGCTGATCGTGAGAAATATGGTTTAGATGGATTGGCTTTCCCCCGGCACAGAGAAATTGAGTATGGGGATACAGATTTAATTACTAATAAGTATTTACGATTTATATATCACAAGATAAAAAAAATTGCTCCAGGTTTAAAAGTTTATAATTACAAAGACGCAATAAAAACTTTTTTAAAACCTGGCGAGTATCAGCACAATGAATACCCTTGTATTGTGCCGGGATGGGATACTACTCCTAGATTAGGAAAAAAAGCAGTGATATTGAAAGATTCTACCCCCGAATTGTTTAAACAGCATGTTAAAGAAGTCTTGAATAGAGTTTCTCACAAGCCAGATGATAGCAATTTTATTTTTATAAAATCATGGAATGAGTGGGCTGAAGGAAATTATATGGAACCTGATTGGAAAAACGGCTCCAAATATCTGGAAGTGTTAAAGGAAGCTTTAGATGAACAATAATAGTTAAATAAAAGTTTAATTGGCAAAGGAACAATTATTTTGAATATTAATTTATGATACCTAAATGCAGCATAATCATCCGGTCATTTAATGAAGAAAAGCATATTGGTAGATTACTTGAAGGTATATGTAAACAAACGCTGTATTCCCAATTAGAATTAATATTGGTAGATTCTGGTTCAACAGATTTAACAGCTGAAATTGCACGTAATGCCGGAGTGAAAGTAGTAAACATCAAACCTGAGGACTTTTCTTTCGGCAGAGCTTTAAATATAGGTTGCCAGGCTGCAAGCGGCAAATATTTGCTTTTTGCCAGTGCACACGTTTATCCGTTGTACACTGATTGGGTTGAGAAAATGATAGCGCCTTTTGAAAAGGAAAGGGTAGCATTGGTTTACGGCAGGCAGGTTGGTAATGAAATTACTAAATATTCAGAAGAACAATTATTTAAAAAATGGTTTCCTTCGGTTTCTAATTATGATCAAAGGATCCCTTTTTGCAATAATGCCAATGCGGTTATCAGGAAATCACTGTGGGAGGAACAGCCTTATGACGAACAATTAACAGGCCTTGAAGATTTAGATTGGGCTACGCGGATTATGAAAAAAGGTTATTCAGTTGCATACGAATCATCTGCCACAATTGTACACGTACATGAGGAATCTGTATCAAGGATCAGGAACCGGTACAGACGTGAGGCAATTGCCTTAAAAAACATCTATCCTAATGAAAGGTTTACCTTTTTTAGCTTTATAAGGTTATCAGTAGGGAATGTTTGGGCTGATTCTATCCATGCTTTGCATGATGGTAAGTTTTTTAAAGAGTTAAATTCAATAGTCGCATTCAGAGTACTTCAGTTTTGGGGCACTTACCAGGGTTATCGCCAAAAGTTTCAGCCGGATGAAACCCTTAGAATGAGATTCTATTACCCTAATGACTTTAAAGACAAGCTATTTAAAAAGAAAGAGCAAAATACAAGTAATGAATTAGGAGAAAAAATAATTTACTCCTCCTGATCAGGAAATTAACGTAATAAATAATAAAAAAATGTCTGCTTATAAATTAACCGCAATTGTACCAATGCGCCATTCCAGCGAGAGAGTGCCTGGGAAAAATTACCGCGACTTTGCCGGAAAACCATTATTTCATCACATAGTAAGCTCTTTGCTTGACTGCTCATTAATTGATAAGGTAGTTATTGATACCGATAGCCCTATTGTTATTGAGCAAAGCAATAAATACTTTCCGGATGTATTGGTGTTAGAAAGGCCTGAACATTTGCGTGATGGCGGTATACCGATGAATGATGTATTAATGAATACAATAAACCAGGTGCCGTCAGAATTTTATTTACAAACACATAGTACAAATCCAATACTTTCATCGGCTACAATAGAAGCAGGTATAAAGAAATTTTTTGAAGTATATCCAATGTACGATTCTTTGTTTTCGGTTACACGCAAGCAAGTAAGGTATTGGGATGGTTTGGCAAGGCCCCTTAATCATAATCCTAATATTTTGTTGCGTACCCAGGATCTTCCGCCTGTTTTTGAGGAAAATTCCTGCATGTACATCTTTACAAAAGCTATACTCGAAAGAAAACACAATCGTATTGGTGACAGGCCTTTTTTGTATGAGATGGCTGAGCAGGAAGCACAGGACATTGATGTGGAATTGAACTTTATTATGGCAGAACTGCTATACAAACAAATACATAAATTATAAGCATGAAAGTTTTAATAACATGCCCGCCAATGTTAAGGGCTATTGATCAGCTAAGATATATTTTTGATGAAAAGGGTATTGAACTGGTAACTCCAAACGTTGTACAAATACTCTCTGAAGAAGAACTTATTGAAATTGTACCCACAGTAGACGCCTGGATTATAGGTGATGACCCCGCAACGGAAAAAGTTTTTACTGCGGGTAAAAACGGCAAGCTAAGAGTAGCGGTAAAATGGGGCGTTGGAGTTGATAATGTTGACTTTAAGGCATGCGAAAAATTAGGCATACCTATTTCAAACACACCACGCATGTTTGGTAACGAAGTTGCCGATATGGCGCTGGCATATTTTACCGGCTTGGCCCGTGAAAGCTATCGTGTTGACAGGGAAGTGCGTGCTGGTAATTGGATAAAACCGGCGGGTATGTCTCTTGATGGGAAAACTGTAGCCCTTATAGGTATAGGTGATATAGGTTTAGCTACTGCACGCAGGCTTAAAGCATTTGGCGTAAAAGTAAATGCTTACGATCCGTTTACGAAACTAACAGCCGCTGAAGCTAATGTTGACGAAATATTAGCTTTCCCTGACAAGCTGGAACAGGCAGACTTTGTTTTACTTACCTGCGCATTAACACCATCAAACTTTCATTTAATAAATGCTGAGAGCATCGCTAAGATGAAGGATGGCGTAATAGTAATAAATGTATCGCGCGGCGGCTTAATTGATGAAACTGCTTTAACAGCAGCATTAACGTCGGGCAAAGTGCGGTCTGCAGGTTTGGATGTTTTTGAAACAGAACCTCTGCCTATAGACAGTCCTTTACGTAGTTTTGAGCAATGTATTCTGGGAACCCACAATGGCTCAAATACCAGGGAAGCAGTAATACGTGCAAGTTTAAAAGCAATTGATTTATTATTTGGCTTTCTTGAAATTAAATAATTTGAATGGATAACAGAAAAACGGTATTAATAACAGGCGTACTTGGCGGCATTGGCAGCCAGTTGGCACGCACATTCAATGAAAGTAATTACCGCGTGGTGGGGCTTGATCTGGTAGATCAGCCTTCACCATATTGTGAAAAGTTTATCCGGTTTGATCTTCACAAGTATTGTGCTGAGCCTGCTTATAAGGTTCACATGGAAGATATCTTAAATAAAGAGATACCGGAGCTATTCCTTTTAATAAATAATGCAGCGGTACAGATATTGAGCAGCTTGTCTGAAGTTAAAATTGACGACTGGAATCAAACGTTGAATGTTAATTTAACCGGCCCTTTAATGCTGAGCCAGCTTTTTCTTGATAGATTGGAAAGCTCTCATGGTTCAATAATTAATATTGCCAGTATACATCATCAGTTAACAAAAAAGAAGTTTTTAGCTTATGCAACCTCAAAGAGTGCATTAGTAGGATTAACTAAAGCTCTTTCTGTTGATTTGCAGGGCAGGGTAAGAGTAAATTCAATAAGCCCGGCCGCTATAGATACACAAATGCTGCGTGATGGTTTTAATAATGATGAAGCCAAAGTACGCATGTTAAACGAACTGCATCCAAGTCAGCGTATTGGTAAGCCACAGGAAGTTTCGCAATTAGCCCTGTTATTAGCCGAAGATAAATTAGGCTTTATAAACGGTGCCAATCTAAACATAGATGGCGGTATAAGTAATGTACTCAAGGATTTAGATTAATTATAATATATATTAACAGGTATAATAAAATCAATAAAATAAATCTTTTTAAATATATATCCTTACTTCTTGATGCTTTATTTATTAAGAGAAGTTAATATATAGAAATATAATCCCAAATGAGCGAACTGAGTATAAATTCAAAAAAGTATAGGTTTGATAAATTCATTTTTAAAATGATTCTTATCAGATGCTTTTGCCAATTATTATTTACATATAGATTATTTCCAAATACTGTATTAAATGTTATCAGTGCATTCATACTTGTAATAGTTGTACTCCAGTTACAAAAAAGTAAAGCTTCAAGCCTTTTTCCGAAAGGGCTGTTTCTATATTGGATTTTGTTTGGATATGCGGCTTTTAGCATTTATTTAAATGGGTTTAGCCTAAAGGGATTTAGCGACTTGTTCAGCTATTTTTTCTATTATATTATAGCGTGTTATTATGCTACAAGGCTTGATCAATTATCTTTTGCATTTTTTAAACAACAATTTGGTCAGTTTCTGAAAATATTTTTCTTTGTACTTTGTATACAAGTTCCATTAGCTTATGCCGGTTTGGGTGATAAAAGCACAACCGGAAGTGTTTTTGGGCATGCTAATTCTGCTAACTTATTTTTAAGTTTTTTAATATTACTAAATATTGAAAAACTTAAACTTCATATCATAGGCCTTTTATTTATACTGATGATTGTTTTGGGTGGCAGAACCTCTTTAATCGCATCAATAATAATTGTAATTGCTGTTTTTGCAGTAGACAGGGTTAAGGCTAAATCTATTAAAAATTTAATCGTTGCAGCTTCTGCTTATTGTCTTTATGTTATATATGCCGCATTAATTGCGTTAGCCGATAAAACTGACTGGAATGATAAGGTGAAGATTGGTGGTTCTTCCGGATTTGGGGACATGAGCTTGGATTCCCTTAAATGGCGATTGCAGAACTGGAGCTATTATTTAAAAGATTTAAATAGCAGGGATGTAATTTTATTCGGAAAAGGCATTGGCTCATACATCAATGTTTCGCCTCACTACTATGATCAATTTTTCGAAGTGCATAATGACTTTTTAAAAATTGCTTACGATTTAGGCGTAGTAGGATTATGCCTATTTTTAATAGCCGATATTTCATTAGGTGTATTTTTCGCTAAGAAATCTAAAAATAAAGGGTATTTGATTGCCCTGGTTTATCTGCTGCGGTATTCATTTATGTTTTTTGATAACCTGGTAACTAACTTTTTAGGAACCGTAGTTTTTGTAGGATTCTTATATTATGTGGCAGCGAAGAGTAAAGAAGTAAAAATTGTTAAGCCCAAGGTAGATGTATATCCATTTCCAATTCAGGCTAAAAAGACTTTTAATATAACGGGCTAATCATATAATATTTAATATAAAGTGAAAAGAAATTTCTCAATATTACAGGATTGGAGCGCAAATAAAGGCAATCCAAAAGGCAGAACCATTTTGCTGTTGTACAGATTAGCGATACGTATCAGGTTTACTCCAATTCTTTTATTGTTCTTTTTTTGGTATTTAATCCTCTACATATTTTTTGTAGAATGGTTATTAGGTGTTGAACTCACATTTGGGGCTGTTTTAGGTTCAGGCACACAAATATGGCATGGTTACGCTATTGTACTGAATCCCGCGGTAAGGATTGGAAATGATTGTGTATTAAGGCACAGCCTAACAATTGGTAACAAAGGTGCTGATAGTAAATGCCCTGTTATTGGTAACAATGTTAATATTGGTGCTGGTGTTTGCATTTTAGGTGATTTAAATATAGGCGATAATGTAGTGATAGGGGCGGGTTCGATTGTCGTAAAGGATATCCCTTCAAATAGTGTTGCAGTTGGTAATCCTGCCAGGATTATAAATAAGAGTTAAGGATTGTTGCCTTGATTATAGAGGTGCTCATTTTAAAATTTTGCTTAAATAATTTCATTAATGATTGTAGTATTTTTTAAGAATAACGTTGATTATGTTTTAACCCTGCTTAAACATAATGATAACTCCTGCGGGCTTTGGTATAGTCCCGGTCTTAATTCTTATACAGATTTGGCCTCAATTATAAGTATAAGCAAAATTTATATCGAAGAGGATCTTGTGGAATCATTTAATACTGATCATCCCAGTTTTCTATCCCAATTTCCGTATGAAACTTTTGCAGCAAAAGCAGTTACAGTTACTGATAGGAAAGTATGTTTTTTTGTTTCTAATGATACCCACATCTTCTTGTTTCAAAATTTATTAAAGAAACAAACCTTACCATGGGATCTATATAGCCGCAAAGGCGAAAACGCAAAAGGAGCTGGTGAAAAGATCGGATTGGTTACGAAAGATTTTGAGCTTAGTATTCCTGATGTAACTAATTACAATCTGCTTGTTTGTGGAAACGATTGGGGCCCATTGGAGCAAAGAGTAAACCTTGATTTCATGAAGAATGATATCAATACAATCTGTATACAGGAATCTGTAATTGATTTTAACAAAAGGGACAAAAGGATGCTTTATTGCTGCCTGCCTATTTATCAGGGTGTGGTTACATTAAAAAATGTTCCGTTAAATGGTAAAGTTTGCGCTGTTATCGGTAACCCAAGATATGAGGAGCTGAAGCCATTTCCTATACCTGAAAAGTTAAGCGTATTTGTAAATGTTAATTTCACTTATGGCATTCATGAAGATGCCCGCGATAACTGGGTGGGTGATATTGTATCATCATGCGCCGAACTAAATATCGACTATGCAATTTGCCAGCATCCGCGTGACCGTGGCGATTTCTCGAAATTTAACCTGATCAAAACAAACGCGTCAACAGTTCATGACTCATTAAAACAATCCACCATATTAATAACAAGGTTTAGTTCGCTTATACATGAGGCATTGTGCCTTGGCCGCCCTGTAATTTATTACAACCCACATGGTGAAAAACTGTTTTATGATTTTGAGCCCGATAATAAGTGTTTATTTTATGCTACAACTAAGGATGACTTGTTGAAAGCCCTATCTAGCCTAAGTAGTCATTTTGTACAGGATGAGCTGAATAATTCTATTAAAACATACCTTTCAAGGCATTTAGGGGTAACCAGGAGTGGCAAAGCATCCGATTATATTAATGAATTAATTGGCGATGCTACCTATTACCCAATTATTGTTAAGCCAACCTTTTACATGTTATTCATAAGTAAATTAAAAAGACTTAAACGTATTTTGTTAAGGCAAAAAATGTAATATGCCAGGCATGAAAAAGAAAGATATAGTAATACTAGCAAATATTGAATGGTTATTTCTGAAGCAAAGGCATCAAAATTTGGCGGAAAATTTAGTTGATTTTGGGTATAATGTAATTTTTGTTGAGAGCGCGGCAAAGCGAAATCCACAATTTGCTGATATACCACGGATTTTCTCCCGATTGCTAAAATCTGTTAAAACTCAAACCCCTCATTCCGACTCTGCCGTTAATGTTGTTAGTCCGTTTGTATTGCCTTCAACATTTAAAATAAACAGACTTTTTAACAAGCTGTTCTTTGTAAAAAAACTTGCTTCAAAAATATCATCGTATTTTAAAAATGATGAATGTATACTTATCATATACGCTCCAACGTCTACAAATCTTCAATTGATTGATTTTTTAAAACCTTCAAAGGTGATATATGATTGCGTATCAAACTTTGAAGCGTTTAAAGAGATGCCTGCCGATACGGTGCAGATAGAAAACCAATTAATTAAAGAAGCAAATGCAGTAGTGGTAGATTGTGAATTTCTGCTGCAGAAGCATACAGCGTTATCAAAAACAATAAAGATAATTGAGCCCGCTGTAGATTTTAAATTATTTAACAGATTCTTTAAACCACAAAGCCGTACCGAACTCCGTAAGTTAATTTATTACGGGCAGGTTGATCCGCTTAAAATTGATATAAATCTCCTGAACTTTTTAGCAGAGAAGGGGATTACAATAACAATAGTTGGGGGAGTAAAAAGCACTGATATTTCAAACCTAATAGAGATATTACCTGTAGTTAAATCTGATCAGCTGCCTGAAATAATCAATAAATTTGATGCCATCATTTTACCATATAATGTAAATGATTACACTAACGGCATAATACCGGCTAAATTTTATGAATGTTTCGCAACAGGCCTTCCAATAGTTGCAACAAAAATGTACAACTTTTTAAGGTATGAAAACCTGTTAATAACAGGTAATACTTATGATGAAATATTGGAGCAAATTAATTTGTTTACAATATCAAGTGATACAGAACATGCTTTGGAAAGGATTAAAATAGCCCAAAATAACTCGTGGCAAAAGTTTACTGAAAACTTTTCTGATGTGATAGAAACAGCATAACAGATAATGAAATTATTATTTTTTTAATTAAGTGTAGCCGATTTATATAATTGCGGGAGATAACCTAATTTATTTTGTAATATTGTTAATAATTTATGAAACATGTTCGTGCTGAACAAAGCTGGGATATCATTATTGGTAAGTTAGGAAATTTTAACATCAAGCGTGGTATCACTTCATTTGTTAATCCTTATTCTATAGATCTGCTTAAAAAATCAGTTGATATTGCCAACGGGGTAGATTATTGGTACGTTGATGGTATTTGGCTTGTTAAGGTTATAAATAAAACACTCAAGAAAAATATTAACCGCTTTAGTTTTGATGATACTTCGGTTGCCCCTTTGGTTTTTAAGTTTGCCCGGGAAAATAAACTTAACATTGGTTTAATTGGAACCAAAGAGGGGGTAATAGAGCAAGCTGCTAAAAATCTGGGAGAGGCTTATGATGTTAAATTTAATTATGTAAGGCATGGCTATTTTAATAGCGCTGCTGATATGGATGAAGCCCTGCAAATATTAAAGGATAAGGATATATCGGTTGTTATATGCGGTATGGGCACACCCAAACAAGAAGAGTTTTTAATAACACTAAAAAAATCAGGCTGGAATGGCTATGGCTATACTTGCGGGGGCTACCTGCACCAGTCAGCCCAGAAAGTAGGGTATTACCCGTCTTTTTTTGATAAGTACAATATCAGGTGGGTCTATCGTATATATAGCGAGCCGCAATTGTTTAAACGATACCTAATAAAATACCCATTGTTTTTTATGCGATATGGTTCTTATATGCGTAAAAAACAGCAAAAGGGCTAATAAATTTATTAGCCCTTTTGCTAGGTAATTACATCTGCCGGTTAATAGCTTCTGTATCTTATAACTTGAACATTTTTGGCATAATAGCTTACGGTTTGTGGGCCGGGGCCACCACTCATACCCTCCATCTGTAAATTTATAATTAACCACATTGGTTTATTAAAGTAATTTACTCCTTTATGTATCTGCGTTAATTTCCCATCGAAATAATATTCAACAGAAATATCCGTATTGTTCAATTTTTTCAAAACAACCTTATATTGGTGCCAGGTATTTTCGGCACTGGCTACATTTGAATATTTTGATGTTCTAGTATGTGGGGGCGTAAAAGTGTTTTGCCTTAACATGTTACTTCCCATATACTCCAGTATATCAATTTCAGGAGGCCAGCTTTTTACTGCGGTAAGCCAAAATGCAGGCCATACGCCGGTTTCAATTGGTACCTTAAAATAACCACTGATTTGATATTCAGGAAAGCTATCAGTAACAGCTATAGGTTGTCGGTTAGATATAGTTCCGGAATGGTAATCGATTTTTAAAAACGGTGTAGATTTACTTGAACCTTCGTCAGTAGTTATTCTGTTTGCAGTTAGTTTTAAAATGCCTCCACTTATTGAAACGTTTTCTTTATACATTCTGGCGGAACCATTATGATCTGGTCCCCATGGGTACAGATAACGCCAGTAAGTATTAAAGGTTGAGGTACTATTAAATGAATTACTGCTAATAATAGTATCGACATTTAAACGACTACTCAAAACTGCTGATCGTGCCAGGACTTGTGCATTTGCCGTACTTGCACCAATTATTAAAAAGCAAATAAGTTGAAGAAAAACAATTACTCCAGTTTTCGCCCGGTTTTTGGGATAGAATTTCCGGATTTGATTAAATGATTTTGTCATGATTATAGGGGATTTATTTAATTATTGTTGTGTTAAAAACAAACAATTTTTAATATTGTTTTATTGTTCAACGTAAGACAATATTAAGTAATGAAAGTTTAAATAAAAAATTTATTCAGGATGATCACCTGTTGAATCATGCTTATTAAGTAGCTTAAAATACAATACAGGCCGCTGTATAATTAAATTTTGAGTTGCTGTGTATCTTTTCAAAATGGGCTTTTAGTTTTTGATACAATTTTTCAAATTATTTCTTCTACATCAATATTTAATTTTTTTCAGGAAATAAGTCAGGTGGTTTTTTAACCAAACTATGATTTATATATTTAGCATTTAAATTTTATCACCGTAATGGATACCAAACAAATAACCGCAGACCTGATTTTTGATGCAAAAGCCCAACTTGGCGAAGGGGCCATATGGAACCATATGGAGCGCAAACTTTATTGGGTTGATATTGAAGGCAGGTTATTTAATGTGTTTGATCCTGTAACCAATCAAAACAGAACTTATAATACATTAAAAAGAATTGGCACAGTAGTACCACTAGAAACCGGGCATGTATTAGTAGCCCTGGAAGATGGTATTGCTACTATTGATCTTACAGACGGGGCCATAACCTATAAAATAGATACTGACATCCATCTGATGCATAATAAACGGTTTAATGATGGTAAATGTGACCACGAAGGCCGCTTTTGGGTGGGCACTCATTCAATGAGCGGTGTAAGAGAGGTTAGTGAATTATATTGCATTAATGAGGATTTTACGATGGAGGAAAAGATAACCGGCGTATCTATTTCAAACGGGATTGCCTGGAATACTGATGGCTCCTTAATGTATTATATTGATACGCCAACAGGGCAAGTGGTGCAGTATGATTTTGACCGGCAAACCGGCACTATAACTAATAAAAAGGTGATCATTACCATACCTGAGGAGCAGGGATACCCTGATGGCATGACAATTGATAATGAAGGCATGCTGTGGATTGCTTTATGGGATGGTTTTTGTGTGGCCAGGTTTAACCCGCAAACAGGCCAAATGATTCATAAAGTTGCAGTACCGGCGCCAAAAGTAAGCTCGTGCGCATTTGGCGGGGGCGACCTGGATATTCTATATATTACAACCGCCCGGGCCGAGATGACTGAAGATGAACTTGAACTATATCCCTCAAGCGGAGGGGTTTTTGCAGTTAAAACCGGTTCAAAAGGTGTGCCTGCTCATTATTTTAAATAATTATTACATATAGAGCAGACTTCCCTGACCATAACAGGCCAATATATTACTTGGCCTGTTCTACAAAAGGCAATACTTTATCTAATACAAATTGCAACTGTTCGTCGGGTGTAAGCTCTGTATTATCCAGTATTATGGCATCGTCTGCACGTACCAAAGGACTTTCTGCGCGTGTAGTATCCTGATAATCACGATGAGCAAGACTTTCAAATACCTCTTCAAGCGTTAGGTCAGGGTTTTTAGGAGCGAGTTCTTTAAAACGCCTTTCAGCCCTGATCTTAGGGTCAGCAGTCATAAATATTTTAACCTGGGCATGCGGAAAAACAGCCGTACCAATATCGCGGCCGTCCATTACAATATTGCTTGATTTCCCCATACGCTGTTGTTGTTTAACCATCTCAACACGTACCTCGTGCAGGGCGGCCACAGTGCTTACTTTTTCTGATACCGGCATTTGCCTTATTTCTTCAGATACCTCTTCACCATTCAGCGTAATATGTGTTTGATAATCACGTGAATGAAAGCTTAAATGAATGTTTTTCAATGCCTGTGCAATTTCCTCATGGCTATCCATGTTTACACTATTGCGTAAAAAGTATAAAGCAACGGCCCGGTACATTGCGCCGCTATCAACATATATAAAATGGAGCTTTTTGCTTAATGCTTTAGCTAAAGTGCTTTTTCCGCATGATGAGTAGCCATCAATTGCAACAACAATATTTGTATTCATAGAGCCACTAAAATACAAAAAAATACTTTAGGCGTTTCCTGTTACTTAACATTCTTATATTTGCTGATATATCATGATGATAGTGTTTTATAATTGCATAAATTATTTCTATGGCAATTACATTAAACACAGCATTATATATAATACCGCATAATATTATTTAAAAACTCTTTATGGTGCAAAAAGTTGCTTTAATAACCGGAATAACGGGGCAGGACGGAGCCTATCTTACAGAATTATTGCTATCAAAAGGGTATGAAGTTCATGGCATAAAGCGCCGGAGTTCTTTATTCAATACAGATAGGATCGACCATCTATACCAGGATCCTCATGATAAGAATATTAAACTGACACTGCACTATGGCGATCTTTCAGATTCAACCAACCTGATAAGGATCATACAGCAGGTACAGCCTGATGAAATATATAACCTGGGTGCAATGTCGCACGTAAAGGTAAGTTTTGACACCCCCGAATACACTGCCAATGCCGATGGTATTGGAACTCTGCGTTTGCTGGAAGCCATCCGCATATTAGGGCTTGAAAAAAAGACAAAAATATACCAGGCGTCAACGTCTGAATTATATGGCTTGGTACAAGCTGTTCCGCAATCAGAAACCACCCCGTTTTACCCACGCTCACCTTATGCGGTAGCAAAAATGTACGCATACTGGATCACGGTAAACTACCGCGAGGCTTACGGCATATACGCATGCAATGGTATCCTGTTTAATCATGAGAGCCCACTACGCGGCGAAACCTTTGTAACCCGTAAAATCACAAGGGCTACTGCCAAAATAGCCATGGGCCTGCAGGATAAATTATTCCTGGGTAACCTTGATGCGCAAAGGGATTGGGGCCATGCTAAAGATTATGTAGAGGCCATGTACCTGATATTGCAGCAGGATACCCCTGAGGATTATGTTATAGCCACAGGTGTAACCACCCGTGTGCGTGAGTTTGTAAGAATGTCATTTGCCGAAGTGGGCATTGAAGTTGAATTCAAAGGCGAAGGTGCAGATGAAAGAGGGTACGTTGTAAGTTGCAGTAATCCTGATTTCCAGATAGCCGCAGGAAAAGAAGTAGTTGCTGTTGATAAGGCTTATTTCCGCCCAACTGAAGTTGATCTGCTGATAGGCGATCCAACAAAATCAAAAACAAAATTAGGCTGGAAACCTAAATATGACCTGCAGGGATTGGTAAAAGAGATGGTTGCTGCCGATGTGGAATTATTCAGAAAAGAAAAGCTGTTAAAAGACTCAGGCTACGTTATCAGAAATCAGTTTGAATAATATTTATGGAAAAAGAAGCAAAGATATATATAGCCGGTCATAGGGGCATGGTTGGTTCAGCCATCCATAGAAAACTTGAAAAAGAAGGCTTTACTAATTTTGTTACACGTACGTCAGACACGCTCGATTTGCGTAACCAACAGGCAGTGGCCGATTTTTTTGAGCAGGAAAAACCCGACTATGTTTTTGTAGCAGCAGCTAAAGTTGGGGGTATTATAGCCAATAACACCTACCGCGCCGAATTTTTGTATGATAATTTACAGATACAGAATAATATCATTCATCAATCATACCTGAACGGTGTAAAAAAGCTGATGTTTTTAGGTTCAAGTTGTATCTACCCTAAAATGGCGCCACAGCCATTAAAAGAAGAGTATTTACTAACCGGCTTGCTCGAAGAAACCAATGAACCTTATGCCATTGCTAAAATTGCAGGTATAAAAATGTGCGATGCTTATCGTGCCCAATATGGCTGTAACTACATATCAGTAATGCCAACAAATTTGTATGGCTACAATGATAATTATCACCCGCAAAATTCACATGTTTTACCGGCCATGATACGCCGCTTTCATGAAGCAAAGGAGAATGGCGCGCCGGCAGTCACCATATGGGGTACAGGCTCGCCAAAGCGTGAATTTTTATTTGCTGATGACCTGGCCGAAGCTTGTTACTACCTGATGCTGAATTATAATGAGGCCGGCCATATCAATATTGGTACGGGTGAAGATCTGTCTATAAAGGACCTGGCATACTTAGTAAAAGCTACGATAGGCTATACCGGGGAAATTAACTTTGATACCTCAAAGCCCGATGGTACACCAAGAAAACTAATGGATGTTAGCAAATTGCTGAGCAAAGGCTGGAAGTATAGTACAACATTACCTGAAGGAATTGAACTGGCTTATCAGGATTTTTTAAAGAACCATAATCACCTGGCTGAACGGTAAAATACAAGTACAAAAAAACAGCATCATTATATTAATAAAATGATGCTTAATAGTTACAAAATATATTATATTTGATTTTAAAATAACGTTTAGTTTTGATATTTGTAATGATCAATACTTTTTATTGCTGAATTATAAATTATTAATTAAAAGCCCATGAAAACAGTCTTAATTACCGGCGGCGCCGGCTTTATTGGTTCACACGTGGTTCGCCGCTTTGTAACGCAATACCCTGATTATCGCATCATAAATGTTGACGCGCTTACCTACGCCGGCAACCTGGAGAATTTGAAGGATATAGAGCATGCTCAAAACTATGTTTTTGAAAAAGCTGATATAAAGGATAGTGAACGCATCAGCGCTATTTTTGATCAATATAATGTTACTGATGTTATTCACCTGGCGGCAGAATCGCATGTTGATAGGTCAATACTTAGTCCGATGGATTTTGTATATACCAACGTAATAGGTACCGTTACCTTATTGGATATAGCCAAAAACAAATGGAAAGATGATTATAAAAGCCATCTTTTTTACCATGTATCAACCGATGAGGTTTATGGTGCATTAGGTGCTGAAGGCTTGTTTACCGAGGATACCCGTTATGATCCGCACTCGCCGTACAGTGCGAGCAAGGCAGCTTCAGATCACTTTGTGCGTGCATACTATGATACCTATGGCTTACAGGTAGTGGTATCAAACTGCTCAAACAATTATGGCCCTAACCATTTTCCTGAAAAACTGATCCCTTTAATGATCAATAACATCATCCATAATAAACCTTTGCCGGTTTATGGTGATGGTAAATATACCCGCGACTGGCTATATGTAATCGATCACGCCCGCGCTATCGATTTGATATTCCACGAAGGCAAAAAAGGAGATACCTACAATATTGGCGGCTTTAACGAGTGGCAGAATATTAACCTGGTACATGTGCTTTGTAAGCAGATGGATGAAAAATTGGGAAGAGAAGCCGGTACCAGCGCTAAGTTGATCACTTATGTAAAAGACCGCCCGGGTCATGATTTGCGCTATGCGATTGATGCCAGCAAGATCAATAAAGAGTTAGGCTGGTCGCCATCAGTTACATTTGAAGAAGGACTTTCAGCAACTATTGATTGGTTCTTATCAAACAAAACATGGTTAAATAATATTACAAGTGGGGCGTATGCTCACTATTACGAAACACAGTACGAGAACTAATTTTTGCGCATTACACCTACCCAATGAATATAATACAAACACATCTTGAAGGATGTATCGTGATAAACCCTCGGATATTTAATGATGAACGAGGTTATTTTTTTGAATCATTTAACGAAAAAAGATTTTTTGATGCCATTGGTAAAGAAATACATTTTGTTCAGGATAATCAATCTTTCTCAACAAAAGGTGTGTTACGCGGATTACACCTGCAAATGGGCGAACATGCACAGTCAAAGCTGGTAAGAGTAACCCGCGGCGAAGTACTGGATGTAGCTGTCGACTTAAGAAAAGCATCCCCTACCTACGGGCAATATCACTCGGTATTATTATCTGAAACTAATAATAGCCAGTTTTTTATTCCACAAGGTTTTGCACATGGTTTTGTGGTGTTGAGCGATGAAGTGGTATTCCAGTATAAATGCGATAATTACTACAACAAAGCATCTGAGGGTGGTTTGTATTTCGCCGATCCGGATATAAATATCGACTGGCAATTACCTGCTGCTGATCTGCTGGTTTCAGACAAAGATAAAGAGCTGCCTTTTTTAAAGGATGCAAGTGATTTTGGTTTTTAATAGTAAGCATTGTTCATAAATAAATTAATGGGAAACATTGTAGTATTTGGAGCCTCAGGACAATTAGGCCATTGCTTAAAAAAAGTAGCAGAAGAAAAAGGAGTAGCAGATATTCATTTTCTGCCCGAAGACGAAGCCAATATTTTAAACGTTGCAGCAATTAAAACTGTATTCGAAAAATATAAACCAACTTATGCCATAAACTGTGCAGCCTACACCGCGGTTGATAAAGCCGAGGATGATGTAGATCTTGCCAGAAGCATTAATAAAACCGGAGCTGAAAATCTGGCTGTGGCTTGTAAAGAAGCCGGTTCTGTTTTAGTGCACGTTTCTACCGACTTTGTTTTTAAAGGTGATAACCCCAACCCGCGTGTTGAAGATGATATTGCAGAACCGATCAGCGTTTATGGCTTAACCAAGCTGGAAGGTGAGCAGGATATTACCAGGATACTGGATGCCCATTTTATACTGCGTACAAGCTGGCTGTATTCGGAGTTTGGCAATAACTTTGTTAAAACGATGCTTAAGCTGGGCGCCGATCGTGATTTGCTTAAAATAATTGCCGACCAGGTGGGCACGCCAACCTATGGTATTGATCTGGCTGCATGTATATTGGATATCATTGCATCAGGTAAAACAAATTATGGCCTTTACCATTATAGTAATGAGGGCGTAACCTCATGGTATGATTTTGCAAAAGGAATATTTGATCTGTCGGCTACCAATGTAAAGGTATTGCCTATACGTACATTTGAATATCCAACAAGAGCAACCAGGCCAACTTATTCGGTTATGGATAAATCAAAGATCAAGCGTACGTTTGATATAGAGATACCTTATTGGAGAGATAGCCTCGCCATTTGTATCCAAAGGCTTAAACAATAATAAAGCTTTGTCATTTCGAACGATAGAGAGAAATCTTCTGCATTATAATAACGCGTGGATAAGATGAAGAAGATTTCCCCTCGTACCTCGTTCGAAATGACAATCTAGAAGAAAAACACAATCATAACTATGAAAGGAATAATATTAGCAGGTGGTTCAGGAACCCGTCTTTACCCCATTACCAAAGCTATCAGCAAACAATTAATGCCGATATATGATAAGCCAATGATCTATTATCCATTATCAGTACTGATGCTGGCGGGTATAAAAGATGTGCTTATTATTACTACTCCCGAAGATCAGGACGGTTTTAGACGGCTGTTGGGCGATGGCGCTGAATTGGGTTGTAACTTTCAATTCGCGGTGCAGGAAAAACCAAACGGCCTGGCCCAGGCATTTGTTATAGGTGCTGATTTTATTGGTGATGATAAAGCTGCGCTGGTTTTGGGTGATAATATTTTCTACGGATCAGGTTTCAGTAAGCTCATACAGAGCTTTAATGATGTAAACGGGGCTGCTATTTTTGCTTACCCGGTTTCTGATCCTGAACGTTATGGTGTGGTTGAGTTTGATAAAGATTTTAAAGCGTTATCATTGGAAGAAAAACCAACAACACCAAAGTCGAACTACGCCGTGCCAGGTTTATATTTTTATGATAATTCAGTAATTGAGATAGCTAAAAATATAGCCCCATCGCCACGTGGTGAGTACGAGATAACAGATGTTAACAAGGTTTACCTTGAAAACGGAACCCTGCAAGTGGGCCTAATGGATAGAGGTATGGCATGGCTGGATACGGGTACATTTGATTCATTAAGTGATGCATCGGAATTTGTACGCGTAATAGAGAAACGCCAGGATACCAAAATTGGCTGTATTGAAGAAGTAGCCTATCGTATGGGTTTTATTGACCGAGATGCTTTGCTGGTACTTGCCGAAAAGTATGTTAAAAGTGGTTACGGTAAATACTTAAAAAACCTGCCTGTAGTATAACAATAAATACGAATTAGCTGCATTGATTTCACGAATTGGATTATTCGAATTAGGGCTTTAATTCGTCCTATTCGAAAAAATTAGTGAAATTCGTGCTCACTAATTTTGATACCTGCCTATGGGTTACCCGAGTTTACAAGCCTGCGTTGCCGATCTTGAAAAAAACGGTCGTTTAATACGCATTAAAGAAGAGGTTGACCCGTACCTGCAAATGGCGGCCATACACCTGCGTGTGTTCGAGCACCAGGGCCCGGCCATACTTTTCGAAAATGTAAAAGGCAGCAAATTCCCCGCAGTGTCAAACCTGTTCGGCACGCTTGATCGTTCCCGCTTTATTTTCAGGGATACCCTGGATAAGATCAAAACACTGGTCGACCTGAAATCAGACCCCATTCGTGCCATAAAACACCCTTTTAAATATGCTAATGTGGCGCTCACGGCTTTGTCGGCTTTGCCTATGAAAACGGGCAAAAATGTACCGGTAAACTTTGGCCGAACCCACATTAGCGAATTACCACAAATAGTAAACTGGCCCGATGATGGTGGCCCATTTGTTACCATGCCGCAGGTATATACCGAGGATGCCGACAAGCCCGGTATAATGAATGCCAACCTGGGTATGTACCGCATACAAATGGCGGGCAATGATTATATAACTGATAAGGAAATTGGCCTGCATTACCAGTTGCACAGGGGTATAGGTGTGCATCAAACCAAGGCAAACGCAAAAGGGCAACCTTTAAAAGTGAGTATATTTGTAGGCGGTCCGCCGTCGCACCCGGTTGCAGCGGTAATGCCGTTGCCCGAAGGTTTGTCTGAAATGACTTTCGCAGGGGCATTAGGTAATCGTCGCTTTAGATATTTTTATGATAGCGAGGGCTTCTGTATTTCGGCAGATGCGGACTTTGTGATCACCGGTACAGTAATGCCGCATGAGAATAAATTGGAGGGCCCTTTTGGGGATCATTTGGGTTATTATAGCCTGAAACATCCTTTCCCGCTGTTAAAGGTTCATAATGTTTACCACCGTAAAGATGCCATATGGAGTTTCACGGTGGTGGGCAGGCCGCCTCAGGAGGATACCAGCTTTGGTGCTTTGATTCACGAAATAACCGGCTCTGCCATACCAAAAGAAATACCAGGTCTCCACGCTGTAAATGCTGTTGATGCGGCGGGTGTACACCCCTTGCTTTTTGCCATCGGCAGCGAGCGTTATACGCCGTATATAAAAGAGCGTAAACCACAGGAAATATTAACTATTGCCAATCATATACTGGGGAAAAGTCAGCTAAGTTTGGCTAAGTTCCTGTTTATAGCTGCTAAGGAAGATGATCCGTCATTAGATGTAAATGATATGGGCGGATTTCTAAAGCATATATTACAAAGGATAGATCTTACAAGAGATCTGCACTTCTACACCAAAACCACCATCGATACACTGGATTATAGCGGCAGCGGGTTAAACTCCGGCAGTAAAGTGGCTGTAACTGTGGCTGGCGATATCAAAAGGGAGTTGTGGACAGAGATGCCCGCAAACTTTAGCATGCCGCGACCGTTTAATAATTATAAAATGGTAATGCCGGGCGTATTGGCGGTAGAGATACCGAAACACATCAACAGCGAAGATCTCGGCGGGATGATAAGTATATTGGATGATCATTTTGCAAATACTGATCTTAATGGTCTACCATTAATGGTGCTTTGCGATGATGCCGCCTTTACCGCGCAAAATCTGGATAATTTTGTTTGGGTAACGTTTACACGCAGCAACCCATCGCACGATATGTATGGTGTACACAGCTTTACCGAGCACAAGCACTGGGGCTGCAAAGGTCCGCTGATTATTGATGCGCGGATAAAACCACACCATGCGCCGGTTTTGGAAAAGGATGCAGCGGTTGAGAAGTTGGTGGATAAGATGGGGGAGAAAGGCGGGAGTTTGTATGGGGTTATTTAGGCCCCCCGGCCCCCTGAAGGGGGAGGAAGTGTGCAAGACTTAATAAGAATAAATAGATAATCCTCTTTACCGCTTGCGGGAGAGAGGGTGGTCGAGTAAAGCAAAGACCGGGTGAGTCAAACGGAGCGTGTAGAAGTTTGCGTTAGTGATAGTAGCGGATACCGGCCCCGCGCTTAAGGCCTGTGCAGTATGAGCGAATAGCACGGACCGGAGGTAACGCCCATGTAATAGTGATTAGAAATTAATTAATCATTCACTACCAATAAATAAACGCGCTCCGTTAACTCACCCCGACTACGCTAACGCGTGTCGACGCTCTCTTCGCTGCGCGGGAAGAGGGTGGGAAAAGAATTAAATTAATAAGGCTACCATGGCTGAAAAAGAGAAATTAAGAATTGACAAATACCTGTGGGCCATACGGGCTTTTAAAACACGTACGCTGGCATCTGATGCCTGTAAATCGGGCAGGGTTAAGCTGGATGGTAATAACATCAAGCCATCGCACGAAGTAAAGGTTGGTGAGATCTACCAGGTTTCAAAAGGTATTGAACGCAAGGTGATAAAAGTTACCGGATTGCTGGAGAATAGGGTTGATGCTAAAACCGCGGTTTATTTTTATGAAGATATTACGCCTGTTGAACAAACCATGGCGTTTAAATCCATGTTCCAGGCGCCTTTGTTAAAACGCGACAGGGGCACCGGCAGGCCTACTAAAAAAGACAGGCGTGAAATTGATGACCTGAAAGATGATTTTTTCACAACTGAGGATAAAACAGAAGACAAAGAATAATTGTAAGAATAAACGGATATTTACACACGACTTGAACCGCTGATATGCCATCAACCAATACACAAAAAGATTTAGGAAAGGTAAAAATAGCTATAATAGGCCTGGGATATGTTGGTTTACCCTTAGCGGTTGAGTTCGCCAAAAAACATGTGGTTGTTGGCTTTGATACCGGCAAACGCAGGATAAGCGAATTGAATAGCGGTTTTGATCGTACGCTATCAGCCGATGGCGCATTGTTAAAAGAGGTTGTAAAGGTAGATGGTGCAGCTCATGGTCTGCATTTTACGGATAAGATAGAGGATACCAGCGACTGCAATTTCTACATAGTTACCGTACCCACTCCGGTTGATAAAATTAACCGTCCGGATTTAACGCACCTGTATAAGGCCAGCGAAACCGTAGGTAAGGTTTTACAAAAGGGTGATATCGTTATCTATGAATCAACCGTATACCCCGGCGCTACCGAGGAGGAATGTGTGCCGATATTGGAAAAGGTATCAGGATTGAAATTTAATGTTGATTTCTTCGCAGGGTATTCACCCGAACGTATTAACCCCGGCGATAAGGAGCATACGCTTACCAAGGTTTTGAAAGTTACCTCAGGTTCAACACCTGAGGCTGCGGATATAGTCGATCAGCTTTATAATACTATTATTATCGCCGGTACGCACAAGGCAACATCCATAAAGGTAGCAGAAGCTGCCAAAGTTATTGAGAATGCGCAGCGCGATATCAACATCGCCTTCGTTAATGAGCTTGCAAAAATATTCAATCGTTTAAATATTGATACTGATGAAGTTCTGCAAGCTGCAGGCACAAAATGGAACTTCCTGAAATATAAACCTGGACTGGTTGGTGGCCACTGTATAGGTGTTGACCCCTACTATTTAGCGCGCAAAGCCCAGCAGGTTGGTTATCACCCTGAGATCATTTTGGCTGGCCGCAGACTGAATGACGGCATGGGCGAATATGTAGCACATGAGGTGGTTAAACTCATGATAAAAAAGGACATTGAGGTTAAAGGATCAGATGTGCTGGTAATGGGCGTTACTTTTAAGGAGAACTGCCTTGATGTGCGTAACACCAAGGTGATTGATATTGTAAATACTTTAAAGGAGTATGATATCAACATCACTATTTTCGACCCGTTGGCCGATCCGCATGATTTGAATCATGAATACGGCTGGACATCGGTAAAGGAGTTAAATAAAAAAGATTGCTATGACGCACTCATCATTGCGGTAGCACACGATGAATTTAAAAGCCTTGACCTAGGGAAACTTTGTAAGGAGAATAAGGTGATATATGACGTAAAAGGTATGTTGCCGAAAGGTGAGGTGGATGGACGGCTTTAGTAGAGTTTAAAGTTTAGAGTAAAAGAAAGCTAGGCCTCGTGCGATTCCTTCCCTGGGGAAGGGGAGGTAGGGGTTTAATGAAGAGATATGTTTGATGGGCAAATGGCAGAAACCCCTCCCTGCCACTACGCATTCCAACACACCCCTCCCAGGGGAGGGAATTTTAAAATACAAGATATATAAAACAAAAAAGCTGAAAGTCTCATCAACTTTCAGCTTTTACCTTTCGGCTTAAAAATGCCTTTCAGCTTAAAAAATACTATTTGCTGCTGCTATCCTTAGCATAAGCGTCATTCAGTCTTTTTACCACATCAGCAGTAATATCCAGACTTGGATCGCCATATAGCATGTTGGTGTTGTTTTTTGAGTAGGTTAACACCAATTTGTAGCCTTTTTCTTTTGCATATGCTTTAGTGAATTCAGCAATTTTATCATATAGTTTGGTCATCTCAGCAGTTTGAACATTCTGAAGTTCAGCCTGAGCATTTTGCTGGTAGCCCTGTAATTGTTGTTGCTCGCGTTGTAAACGTTGCTCAGTGGTCTGGCGCTGATCAGCAGGCAAAGTAGCGGCTGATTTTTGATACTCAGCAACTTCGCGCTGAAAAGCTTCTCCTTTTGATTGGATGTCACTTTTTGCAGCACTACCTTTATCACTAAGGCGTTTGTCCATATCCTTAACGTAATTGTACTTAGCAGATAACGTATCAGAGTTAATGTACACAATAGTTTCCTTGCTGTCGGCAGATGCAGCGGCTGGTGTAGCAGCAGTAGTAGAGCCGGCAGTTTTGTTTTGATTACATGCGGTCATGCTTCCGGCAATTAACAGGCCTAAAGTGCATTTTGTAATAATAGAAGCTTTTTTCATTATATATTTTCTTCGTTTGTTTAATGGGTTTAGCAGGTGATAACTGTCCCTATTTATCCCGGTTGTTTGTTTATAAAGTTTACAAATATAAACTTTCGGTACAAGTTTCCTAAGTATTTTATAGGCATGTACATATTGGGTCATATTTATCAACAATGCTTAATATTTAGGTAATATTTCGGGTTAAAATTCGTATTTTTGAAGGTTATTGTTTTAATCAATTATGAGCGAAGAAAATCAGGATAAATCAAATTACTCAGCAGATAATATACAGGTTTTAGAAGGTTTGGAAGCGGTGCGTAAGCGCCCATCCATGTACATTGGCGATACAGGTGTAAAAGGCTTGCATCACCTGGTGTATGAGGTTGTTGATAACTCTATAGATGAGGCTTTGGCCGGCCATTGTGATACTATTCACGTGGTTATTCAAAAAGATAATTCAATTGCTGTTTCAGATAATGGTCGTGGTATCCCAACAGGTATTACTACTAAGGAACAGGTTTCGGCATTGCAAATTGTAATGACCGTATTGCACGCCGGTGGTAAGTTTGATAAGGACACTTACAAAGTATCGGGCGGTTTGCACGGTGTGGGTGTAAGTTGCGTTAACGCCCTGTCAACCCATTTAACCGCGCTGGTTTACCGCGAAGGTAAGGTGTGGACACAGGAATATGAAAAAGGTAAGCCTTTGTTTGATGTGAAAACTATTGGCGAAACCGATAAAAGGGGTACAACAATTATTTTCCACCCCGATCCGGAAATATTTACTTTAACTACAGAGTATAAATACGATACGCTTGCCGCGCGTTTACGCGAGCTGGCTTATTTAAATAAAGGTATCCGCCTTACTTTAAAGGATGAGCGCAACCCTAATGAAGATGGCTCATTTATTACCGAAGAGTTTTACTCTGAAGGTGGTTTGCGTGAATTTGTTAAGTTTTTGGATGGTACCCGTGCAGCTATATTGCCAGAGCCTATCTATGTTGACGGTATAAAACAAGGTATACCTGTTGAGCTTGCGCTGCAATACAATGATACTTATTCAGAAAACGTACACTCGTATGTAAACAACATCAATACTATTGAGGGTGGTACACACGTTGCTGGTTTTCGCAGGGGCCTAACCCGTACTTTAAAGGCTTATGCTGATAAGGAAGGTTTGCTAAAGAATATGAAAATTGAGATCACCGGTGATGACTTCCGCGAGGGGCTAACCGCAGTGATCTCGGTAAAAGTTGCCGAACCTCAATTTGAAGGGCAAACCAAAACCAAATTGGGTAACAACGAGGTTATGGGCGCCGTGGATATGGCAGTGGGTGAAATTTTAGGTAATTACCTTGAAGAGAACCCGCGCGAAGCAAAAATGATAGTGAACAAGGTAATACTTGCCGCTACCGCCCGCGCTGCTGCCCGCAAAGCACGTGAAATGGTGCAGCGCAAAAGCGTTATGGGAGGTTCAGGTCTGCCGGGTAAACTGGCCGATTGCGCGAACAGCGATCCTGCTTTATGTGAGTTATACTTAGTCGAAGGTGACTCGGCGGGTGGTACCGCCAAACAGGGTCGTAACCGCGATTTTCAGGCTATTTTGCCATTACGTGGTAAGATCCTGAACGTGGAAAAAGCCATGGAGCACAAGATCTACGAGAACGAGGAAATAAAAAATATGTTTACCGGTTTAGGTGTAAGCATAGGTACGCCGGAAGATGCTAAGGCCCTTAACTTTAGCAAACTGCGTTACCACAAGGTTATCATCATGACGGATGCTGACGTGGATGGATCGCACATTACAACACTGATCCTGACATTCTTCTTCCGCTATATGAAAGCACTGGTTGAGAACGGATATGTTTACATAGCATCGCCACCACTATACCAGGTTAAAAAAGGCAAGGAGTTTGAATATTGCTGGAACGATGAGCAGCGTGATGTTGCCATACAGCGTTTAAAAGGCGGTGGTAAGGAAGACAGCGTACACGTACAGCGTTACAAAGGTTTGGGTGAGATGAACGCGGAGCAGTTATGGGATACTACCATGAACCCTGCAACCCGTACCCTAAAACAAGCCAGCATTGAGAATGCTGCAGAATGCGACCACACTTTCAGCATGCTGATGGGTGATGAGGTAGCACCACGCCGCGAGTTTATTGAGCGCAATGCTAAATACGCTAAGATTGATGTTTAGCCCTCAACCCCTAAAGGGGAGTTGAATGATTTATATAAGCCCTGCTGTAAAGCGGGGTTTTTTGTTTCAGATTGACAGTTATAAACTGTCATTATCCAAGGTTTCAGTTGCAAACTGAAACCAGTGAGGATGAATTACTGGCTTCAGTTTATAACTGAAGCTTGCTTAGGCTGAAAGTTTGCAACTTTCAGCCTAAGCAAGCTTTTAAATTTATATTTGGGTATGAGCTCGAACCCAATGCTTAAAGGCACTTTGCAAATCTTCCAATGATATTTTTGTGTACCTTATTATGGCTGCCCCAATTGCCCACAATTTTTAACGATAACTATAAGTTTACTTTGGCACATTTTCATCCGGCAATATTGGCTTTTGAGTTAGCCCTGGTATTAATTTATGATATGAGCTGTATGCGTTTGTGCCAGCAGGAATTGAAAGGATTTGTAGATGTTAATCCTAATGCGCTGGATTAAGTTTTAAACTTTACCACCTGTTTCCCATAATCAATCACCGCCTTGTATTGCATTAATATATCGCCACCTATTACGCCCAACACCTCGGGGTGTCCCATTTGTTCGTAAGCTATGTTTATGGCCGATAGGTCGAGCACGGCTACATCAAACCCGGGTATTTTAAGGTCGCCAATATGCATATCATAAATAGTAGCGGTAAATGACTCCATCGTATTTGTGCCTAAGCCTGTTGAAAGTTTGTCGCTGGCATTTAACAGGGCAATTTCATTTGCTTTAAGTAATAGAGTCTTATCGAACGCTGTTTTTGAGGCACCTGTATCCAGTACCACTTTAAAGAGCCTACCAAATACGGTTATATCCAGCAGGGGATGAAAGCCATCCTCATGCAGATCAATAATATGTAAGGGTACAGAAAATTTCATGCTTTAGTATCTAATTATCATGGTTTGATGCTTCCTCGGCCATTTGAATGATGATGGCATCCATCCTGTCGAGCTCGGTTTGTATATGCTCAAGTACCGCTATATCCGAATTGTCAGTTTTTAATATATATGTCAACCCCTTTAAATTGGCCAGCGGACTGCGTATAAGGTGTGATTGTTTCCAGGCCATATCCTTTATGCTGTCAATATGATTTTGGATACGCTCATATGCGCTTTTCAGGTCCTGTTCCGCGTTTTTCCGTTCGGTTATGTCATACAGGCCCATCAGCATACCTAATATCTCCTTATTGTCGTTAGTTATAGGGAAAAGCCTTACATAATACCATAATACCGAACCATCAGGCTGTGGGTAATCTATCTCATAGTTAACATTATGCCCTTGTAATGCCTCGTGTGCAAATTTATTTAATCGGGGGAATTTATCTTCGGGGAAATAGTCTGTAAGATTATCACCTTTTTCAGGAATTTTATTAAGCTGTGCTTTAACAAATTCGGCAGCTTTATGGTTAAATGTAAGCACCTTTAACTCCTGGTCGAATAAGGCATAGGCAGTATCAGTTGTTTTTAAAATAGTTTGCAGGTTAGCTTCAGATTTTTGGAGGGATTCTTCTGCCTTGAGCCGTTCCGTAATGTTATTTGTTAGGGACAACCGTACGGGTCGGCCATCGTATATAATATCATGCGATATCAGTTGTATATATATCACCGATCCATCTTTTTTCAAATGCCTCACAATCCTGTGTGCTGAATCCAAGTCCATCTCTTTCAAATAACCTTCCAACTGAATTTCTTCATCTTCTTTAGGTCGCATTGATTTTACGCTCATTTGCAAAAGTTCATCTTTTGTATAGCCGTAATGCTTAATGGCAGCCTGGTTAGCATCAATAATTGAAAGATCATCTTTAGCTATCATCCACATAGGCATTGGGTTACTATCAAAAAGTAATTTATACTTCAGTTCAGATGATCTTAATTCTTCTTCGGCTTTTTTACGCTCTGTAATATCTATCATAGAGCCAATAATGGTTGGCTCGCCTCCAATTATTGCCCTGCTACCATAAAACTCCACCCAATTGCTGGTACCATCCTTTTTTCTGCCCCTGGTTTCATAGTGCACGCTTTCCACTTCACCCAGCATACGGCGTTTTACATTTTCTATGGCAATCTCACGATATTCTTCAGCAATAATTGTTTCCAGTGGTACTGTATTCATTAATTCATCAGGCTGATAGCCAAAGATCTCGGCAAACCTGGGGTTTACATAAGTAAACTTCCCCTTTTGTACAATGTATACACCCACCATTGACTTATCGGCAATTGTCCTGAACCTTAGTTCGGCATCCCTTAATTCAGCTTCAATTTTTTTGCGGGCGGTAATATCACGGGCAATAACCATTACACGGTTATCAGGAAATACCTTAACATTTATTTCTATAAGAATAGTTTCCCCATCTTTCCGGATAAATTTTCTTTCGCTGGCAGTCTGCCCTAAATAGCTTGTAAGTGGAGGCAGTGGAGCGTTTTCTATTTCAGCCGCGTTAAGCAGAGCCGTTACATTTAGTTTTAAGAGCTCTTCCTTTGTATAGCCGGTCATTTGGCACATGCTGGCATTTACATAGGTGAAATTCCTGTTATTGTCTATCACATAAATTGCATCTGAGGCCTGGTCAATTAATGAATGATATTGTTCCTCACTTTTTTTGATCTCTGCCGATCGCTCTTCCACTCTTTTCTCCAGTTCGGCATTCATTAGTTTTACCTCGGCTTCGGCTTCAGTGCGCATGATATCAATTTTGTTTAGCCAGATAGCAGTGTTCCATACCAGGGCTAAACTCACTAACAGAAAGCTAACTGACAATATGGATAAGCCAACATTTACGGATGAGAATAATTGTGAGCGGATGGTATCGCCCTTTAACGATCCAAATACAACGATCATTAAAATAATGAGTGTGAAAAGCCTTCGGGCCATTTGATTGCCGATGCGTTTGCCTGTAAATAGCTTGGTAATACCTAATGACGGATTTAAAAGAGATGCCGCAACTGATAACACAAGAAACACAATGGCAGTAAGTACCGGCATGGAGGTTACATACAATAGCGTATAAAATAAAGATGCCCCATATAAAGAACCTATTAATACGATAATTGAAATGATAGTAACTAAATGAAAGATATATTGAGCTATTATTTTAAATGAGCGTTTATCAATAGTTAAACTCAGCAAGCCTAAACCAAGCAATGAAAAATTAAGAGAAGAATTAAAAGCCATACGCCCAGGCGACGGATAAATAAGCGTTGGTATTTCCGGGTCAGTTACAAATAGTTGATCGAGCCCTATATTGAAATGAAATATGTACTGTGCTAACGTTATGATACCGATTGATGTAACAAACAGTGATAGCGCAGAGAACCAAATGGTATTATATTTAATGAATGGGTGTTGTGATAGTAACAAAGCACAGCTAAACATTATAAAGCAGAGGGCAGTATTAAACTTTATATCGTCGCACCCGGGTATTACACCCTGAATAGCCGGGATATGAAATACCCACCCAAGCATGCATATCATACTTATAGCTGCTGTAAACAGGCTTATAATTACAATCGTTCTACTTTTTTGTGGACGATCCATTTAGTTTAATATCAATTATTTAAGATTGAGTGCACGTGCAATTGCGCATAAATTGGTTAGGTAAATAAAGTTAAAACTAAATCAGCAATTATTGTAAATTATTGAATAATCGGATAAATACGGTTTATTTAGTAACCCAAGCCATTAAAACGGATAGCCAATTGCCAGGTTAAATACCATATTTGCCCCGCGCCATTTGGCATCATCATAATTTACACCGTCAACAACTCCAAATGTTTTTTGAGAGGGCTCATAAAGCGGGAAGCCAAAATCGGTACGTAATATAAGTACGGTAAGGTTAAAACGAAGGCCAAAACCGGCATCTCCGGCAAATTCAGAAAGAAAATTTTTACCAAAGGCGGAGGAGGGCAAGCCTGTATGTGGTCTTAGGTTCCATATATTACCGGTATCAAAGAATAGCGCACCTTCAACTATACTGAATAGCTTGGGCCGGTATTCTATATTGGCCTCTATCTTTATATCTCCCGATTCATCAGGCAAAAACTCACTGGCGCCTGTAACCGTTGATGGAGGATAATAGGATCCCGGACCTATTGACCGTGCCTGGAAACCGCGTAAACTATTTGGCCCGCCAATAAAAAACTGTTGTGTGTAAGGCAATATAGTTGAGTTGCCATAAGGAACGCCCACATCAACCATAAACCGGGTAGCCAGCTTGCTGTTAGGGCCAAGCTTATGAAAAAACCTTATCTCATTCTCCAATTTTACATACTGATCGAATGTTTCTCCAAACAGTTTACGTACTTTTCCGGCTAGGGTATCTGCACCTGTTATCAGGCCATATAAATTGCCTGAAAGGCTAACCTTGCTATTGTAATACATAGTATTGGTTCTGAAACTATCACCACTGTTATCATAGGTATAGCTATAAGTGGGGCCAATAGTAAACTGGTTATTTATTACGTGTGCCAGGGTAGGGTTGTGGGTTTTATGGATACTATCCAGATAAAGCTGTGTAACATTGGCGGCATCAACCAGGGTTATTTCAATAGGATTAAATACGTTGGTTTTATACAGGTTAGGCTTCCACTGATATCCCCATGAGGCATTAAATGAGTTTAAGGTATAAAGTTTTTCACGATCGATATAGGTATACCCCGTTGTTAATACCGTTCGTGGGATAAACGCGTTATCTGTAGTAAAGTTAAACGGACTTATAAACCGCGGCCACGATATGGATGGCTGGATACCAAACTGGTAAACATCATACCCGTTATGGTAGCTGCCAAATTGCTTATCGGTGCTGACAAATGCGGTAACTGAAAGTAATTCAGCTCCTTTAAAGGTGTTTTTATTTTTAAAAGTCAGGTTAAACTGTGTACCATCATAATTGGCAGATGTTTGCCTGGCAATTATTTCAGCACTGAGCGATTTCTTTTTGTACTGCGTTAAGTAATAGCTAACATCCAGGAAAGGCGAATCGGGCGTAACATCGTCAAACCTGTTTTTTACATAGCTAAACGGGCCCAGTTCAATAAAACGGTTTAAGCTGTTGGTATGTTCGGTGCGATTATAAATATCTCCTGGGTGCAGCAATACGGTGTTTTTAAATACATAGGGGTGTACCGTTTTTCTGCGGTCGATCACATGATACCACCTGTATTGAGTAGCTGAATCAGGATTAACGGAAGTATCTCTTAACGAATACCTGGAGTAAACATAAATATTCCTGATCTTATAGATCCACCTGGCCTGATCTGGGGTACTGGGCTTAATGGTTACAAACATATCAACCTTGTGGCCGCCTACAGTGGAACTATCGTACCGCATGATCAGGTCTTCGGGGGCAAAATAAAAGAATCCTCTTTCTTTTAGCCGTGCATCAATCCGTATCCTTTCAGCCTTAATAACATCAAGATTATATTTATCGCCAACTTTTAACAGGGTCTGATTGGCTGTGCCTGCAACCGCGGTATCAAGGTCATTGTCTTTAGCGCCGGGGAATACAATTTTATTGTAATGATAAGCAGGCCCGGTTTGTATAGAATATACGGCTTTTGATATCAGTGACTTTTTCTTGCTAACTGTATCGCCGTTTATCTGTGCCAGAAAATAACTTTCATTTTGCAGCCTGTTTTGCAATATTTTGCCGTTCTTATCCAGGTCAACAGCGCTCACCAAAACAGGTGGCTCGCCTATGTGCGTGTGTAAATAATGCCTTAAGCCTCTTACTTTTTTAGTTTGGGTTTTATCATATACCCAAAGTTTAAAGCGTAAGCCTAAAATTTTTGAATTTGGCTGCGGCCTTAATAAGGTGTTCAAATCAGTACTTAAGGCCTTGTCTTCAGCTTTGGTGGTGTTTTCTTTATCTGTAATTTTCACCTCGCCGCCATCGTATAGCTTTTGCCCGGGCGCCAGGTATTTAGTGGTGCTGCAGGCGCTTATAAAGGCGGCAAATAAAAAAATAAACAGGTATTTAAACTTAGCCATATGCGTTAGTTGGATATTTGTTTTGTTTGTGCGGGCTGGTCTGCCGGTTGTGTATTATCTACTTGCTGGTCATGTGCTTTATCAGCCTCTTTCTTTTGTTTATCCTGCTCTTTCTGTTTTTCCTTATAATCTTTTTCTAATGCCTTATCCTGTTTTGATTTTTTTCTGAATAGTTCCTTAAAGTGGTTGTACTCGTAGGTTATGGTAAAGCCCACACCTGTTTCAACTACCTGCCCCTCAATAACTATAAATTCATCACGCCTGTACACGCGTACCATATACCGGCCATCTTGTGTGATTTTATAGTTTACTTGAACGTTACCTGCCAGATCGGTAGTTTTTTGTCCCGGCTGGTTTTGCCCCTCCAGGTTAAAGTTATTGCCTACTGTAACTGTAATGCGGTCATTTAAAAATTGTTTTGATAAACCAACATTAAGGTCTGTACGGTTTTGCTGCGTACCTGTTGAATAATCAGCACCCGACGTTAGATCAAAGCTTAGCTGGATACCACCTATCAGGTTACCTGCCAGTCTGTTCAACTGATCGGATAATAAACTGCTTACGCTGTTGCGGATAGCGCCATTAATGCCTGTGTTGCCACCCTGGCTTTGCAGTGGATTATCACCAATAAAGTGCCCAAGTACCAATACGCCCAATACCTGTTTATTCATTTCATTAGGGTCCTGGCGTATTTGCGATAGCCTGGTATTAACGGTTTGTATTACATCCGGCGATACAGTGTAGCTGCTATCAGGAAGTACAATATCAAAGCTGATATCAGGCTTTAGTAATTGGTTCTTTAAATTCAGGTTGACATTAAACGGCAGCTTTTGCTTGTACATGGTAGTAGTGGTCTGGTCGCCGCCCAACTGCTGGCTCACCAGGTCAATAGGAGGCACGTTTGCCACGTAAATAGCCGTAAGATTAATATCAGCGCTGGTAGGGTCGCCTGTCCAGGTTATGGTACTTCCCCTTTTAAACAGGAATTTGCGTTTTACAGTAGCGTACGAAAGATTGTATGAACCCTGTTCAACAGTATAGGTACCGGTGAGGCTTATTTTACCACTTGGGTCAATACCGCCATTTAAATGAGCCTCGCCTTTTATTTGTACCACATCACCGTTGCGCTCATCAATCACTATAGTAAAATTAGCAGCTTTACTAACATTGATGGTGGCATTTACATCCAGGCCTCTAAGCCCTGTTTTTTTAAGTGAATCCAGCTCTTTCGCCATGAGTATAGAATCCATCTTTGGCGCGTTTTCATTTATAACCTCCACAACTCCCTGTCTGTCTTCAATACTGGGGTCATCCTCAGGCAATACAAAGGTCATATCCGTTTTATCGTTAACGGTTATGGTTGCATCAACAATGGGCTTATCCATATTGCCGCCAATTTTAATATTACTGTTCAGGTATAGCTTACCATAAAACAGTTTATTATCAGCCTGGGTGGAGTTAACAGCCCTAAAGTTGTCCATTTTGATATTAAGCGCGAAAGAGAAATCGGTATATGTTTTTGTGTAGATATTACCCGTAACAACAGCCTTATTTCCGGTTGAATCAACCAAAGTAAAATCATTGAACAGTATGCCATCATTGTTAAAAGTGATGCTTTCATTTGGCATACTGAAGTACGAATTTAGCATGGCCACGTTAAAGCCAACCTTGTTAAAGGTTACATCGCCCCTTACAATAGGGGCCGTTGGGGTGCCCGATATTTTCATTTTACCGGTAATATTGCCGCTGGTATTTCTCAGGTTACCAAAGCTGAAAGCTTCAATACTCTTCATGTTTAGCGAAACAATATTCAGATTAAGATCAAAGCGGCTATCCGGTTTGGTGTAATAAACCCCATCCAGATCAACTTGATTGCCTTTGCCGGTGATACTCACATTGGCGGCGTATGCATCGGTAGCCTGGTTATTTACTTTAATAGCTATGTTGCCTACAGTATCGCCCTTAAAATTAAAATCATTTATGTTTAAGGCTGATGTAAATAAGGGTGAGGTTTGAAAATTACTGATCTTGGCATCGCCATTAATTACACCGCCAACCTGTAATGAATCCTGCCGGGCTATGCGTGTGAGCGTTTCAATATGGAAATTCTTGAAGTTAACTGTAAGCGGCGCGTTCATTTCCTGCGTATCGCTGTTTATGCTAAGCTCCTGGTTATTATTACTAAGACTGAAATTTTTGGCCAGTATGCCTTTGCCGCCAAATTCAATAAAGTTATCTGTACCAACTGTCCATGGTTCATAATCCAGCATCAGGCCATTTGGCAGAAAGCTGAACTGGTATTCGTTTTGCAGCGCGCTCAAAACCCCGGCAAGGTGGAACCGTTGTTTTTTGGCAGCGTCATGTATTTGCGCATCAATATTAAGTTTGTTGTTTTGTGCATTGCCCGTGATGGCAGTATACAGCAGATCAAACGATGATCCCATCTTTATATCATCAACAGTAAAACTGTAATTGAGCGCATTGTTACCGGTGTTGATAGCTATTTTTAAATTGCTGACATTATTGGTGCCATATACCATTTTTGTTAATGCGCCATTCAGGGCCAGGTCGCCGGTTTCACTGTTAAAATGCCCGTTAATAAGTATAGGGGTTAACTCTTTTAGGTCGGGCAGGAACTGCACCATCAGCGGGGTTTTGGCAACATGAATATCAAACACAAAATTCTCCGGCGAATACTTAACTTTTGTTTTGCCGCTGGCTGCAGAAGTATTGTAATATTTATCAATTACATCCTGCAGGGCAGTACCAATTTCAGGGAGTTTGTATTTGCCATTAAGATGTGCATACAACATTTGCGTTTTAAATCTGAGCGTGCTGCTATCGGCATTAGCGGTAGAAATAAGGTTTACGGAGTCTACTTTTATGCGCTGGGCCTTATTTACGATCAGCAGGTCGGTAGCTTCAATATTGGCATTTAAATAATTAGGATCGGCAGTGGGTACATCAGCTACTATCTTACCGTGAAAACGCATTTCATCCTTGGTAAAATTCAGGTTTTTAAGGTTGATGCTATCCACCAGTAAAGTAGCATTTACTGATGGATATTTTTTGTTCATATTGACTTTAGCATCCAGATCGAAACTGATGTTTGGGTCCTTCATCAGCATTTTTGCGGTGTAATTGCCATTGTGCGAGGTGCCACTCAATTTTAAATTTTTGTAGGTGTAACCCTTAACATAAGCCGAAACCACATCGCCGCTGAACTGCAGGCTGGCTGTTTTAGGATCGAGGCCTGTGCCTTTAATATTTGCTGCAAGAGTTACTTTACCCGCCATTTGCGGTTGCTTACTGAGCGCGCCAACGTCAAGGTCGTTTACTTTTATATTGGCCGAATAGGCAGCAATTTTTTTGTTGTTGCCATTCTTCATGTTGGCAGTAAGGTCAGCCGCGCCATAGCTGGAGCGCAGGGTCATTTTGGTGTTAAAGGTTTTTATACCGCCTTTAAAGGTGCCTTTCAGGTTCAGGTTTTGGGGGATGCTTACACTGGCAGGTATCATGCCGGGCGATACCAGTTTATTAATATCGGCGCTGCTGGTATTGAAATCTTTTATAGTGAGATCGAAGTAAGCTTTATTTACGTCGGGCAAACCACGCATGGTTGCCGATGCCAGTATATGGGTATTGCTTAATCCGCGCACTTCCAGGTTAGGTATGCGCAGGTCATTCACCTTGCCAATTACCCGGCCGTTTATCCTGAACACCGCGTTTGGTGAATGTTTAAATGGATCCATAGTTGCCATGGTTGGCATCAGCAATAAAACATCTTTTAACCCTAAGCGACTGCCATCTAAATTAGCATTAACATATAAAGCCCCGAGGTTAGTGCTCAATGATGCGATGGAAGGGTAGCTAACCTGTAACTGCTTTTGAATGACAGATTGCGGGGTTTCCACATACAGGTCGTTCAGGTAAGAGTTTTTTGGCCCGTAAAAGAACGTGGTATGGAACTTTTTGATGGCCAGCCCGCTTTTTTCGCTGAATGTAAAGGAGTTTATTTTGCCTGAAATGGTATCGGGATTGTAAACAATGTTTTGCGCATCAGCATTCAGGTTGCGGATATCCATGTGGGCGAAATCCAGTCCTTTGGCTATGGGCTTTTGCGCGTTATTATCAAACTTGATGTTATCGTTTACAAACGTGATCTTATCCAGTGATGCCGACCAGCCTTTGGTGCTGTTTGCCGGTTTGGCCATCGTGTTTATTTTTTTTATCTCTTTAACAACCACTTTTTTGGCTGCTTCCGGTTGTGCAAAGGTGATGCCTGCCTTGGTATCATTCAGGCTAATAGATTTTATGCCTACATTCTGGTTTTTCAGGTCTATTTTGTTCATTTCCACTACCAAACTGCCCAGGTTTACATTGGCGGCCATGGTATCGGTACGGTAGATGACATTAATCTTTGATATATCAATAGTGCCGAGGTTAAGCGTCATATTAAGCGGCTTGGTAGCCGTATCAATTGGCGTTTTTGATGGTGGTACAGCTGTTTGGATAATGCGCGCGTTAAAGCCCGAGAGCGTGATCTTTGGTATGGTAAATTTCATTTTATCCATATCGAAGTCTTTTATGCGAGTATCAAAGTGTCCCAGGTTAAAGCTTATATCGTTACCTGTTATCTTATCGTTATAGCTGATCTTTATCCGGTCGAGAATGATCTTATCAACAGAAAACTTCATGGAGGAAGTGGTGTCCGTTGGCTTGGGTTCTTTCTTTTGTTCGCCGGCAAAAGCTTTGGTAATGTAATCGAAATTAAAAACGCTGTCCTTATTCCGGCTGATGTTGGCGGTTATGCCCTCCAGGTTAATCTCATTTACTTCAACCTCATTGCGCAGCAGTTTTAGCATGCTGATATCCACCTTTAATTTTTCACCGGCTATAAGGGTATCGCGGTGCTGATCCTCAAAATAAACATCTTCAAGCACTATCAATTTTGGTAAGCCTAAACTGATATGGCCTATTTTAACTTTTGTGTGGATTTTATTTTCTAAAAAGGTAACGGCTTTGTTTTTGGCAAAATTTTGCACAGCAGGAACTTGTATTAAAATAATGACAAGCAGCACCAGGAGGAGGACACTCGCAATTATCCAAAGAATGGTTTTTAAAACTATGCGTCCAATTCGTGCCAAATTTCTGTGATTTTCAAGGGTAAAGATTGATGCTATTAAATATATGCAAATTATGTGCTAAAAATACAGCCATTAATGAGTCTGATTTTCAAAGTCCCTCCTAATTAAGGGAATATTTTTTCTAATAATTCATGTGGGGTAAAGGCATGTATGGCTAAAACTGAATTATCAACACATATACACTACAAGTTGTTTTTTGATAACTTTGTATTTCTCCAAAAAATTTACAGGGATTGCTATGCCGGATTTTTCGCATTTACACGTACATACACAATTTTCGTTACTTGATGGCGCTGCCGATATAGGTAAACTATATAAAAAGGCAGCTGCTGATGGTATGAAAGCCCTGGCCATTACCGACCACGGGAATATGTTCGGCGCGTTTAAATTTGTTGCCGAGGCTGGTAAGCATAATGTAAAACCGATAGTTGGCTGTGAGCTGTATGTGGTTGAGGATCGTCACAAAAAGCAGTTCACCAAGGAGAAAAAGGATGTAAGGCACCACCAGTTATTGCTCGCTAAGAATCCCGAAGGATATAAAAACCTGGTTAAACTGTGTTCATTAGGTTACATGGAAGGCCTTTACAGCAAATGGCCCCGTGTTGATAAGGAGCTGATATTAAAATATCATAAGGGCTTGATTGCCACTACCTGCTGTATTGGCGCAAGTGTACCGCAGGCGATTTTGCGTAAAAGTGAGGAAGAAGCCGAGCAGGAATTTAAATGGTGGCTTGATCTGTTTGGTGAAGATTATTATATAGAGTTACAACGCCATGATATCCCCGAGCAGATTACCGTTAACAACGTGTTGCTTAAATACGCTAAAAAGTATAATGTAAAGGTGATCTGCTCTAATGATTCGCACTATGTGGATCAGCAGGACTCCAACGCGCATGATATTTTACTGTGTGTGAATACCGGCGATATGCAGAGCACCCCAATTGCTACCGATGAGGAAGGTGGCAAGGGCTATCGCTTTGGTTTTCCGAACGACCAGTTTTATTTTAAGACCCAGGCAGAAATGGGCAAGCTGTTCAATGATCTGCCTGAATCATTAGATAATACCAACGAGATTGTTGACAAGGTAGAAACGCTGAAACTGAAGCGTGATATTCTGCTGCCCAACTTCGTTATCCCGCCTGAGTTTAAGATCCACAGCGATATGACCCCCGACTCAGATACGCTGAACCAGTGGGAATATCTGAAACACCTTACCTTTTTAGGTGCTAAGGATCGTTATATAGATATATCGCCGGAGGCTGAGGAACGCATCAACTTTGAGCTGTTCACCATCCGTACCATGGGTTTTGCCGGGTACTTTTTGATCGTTGCCGACTTCATTAAAGCGGGCCGCGATATGGGCGTATTTATTGGTCCGGGCCGTGGTTCGGCGGCGGGCTCGGTGGTAGCCTATTGTATCGGTATCACTAATATCGATCCGCTTAAATATAATCTCCTGTTCGAGAGGTTCCTGAACCCTGACCGTAAGTCGATGCCCGATATTGATACGGACTTTGACGATGCAGGCAGACAGAAAGTTATTGATTATGTGGTTGATAAATACGGCAAGAACCAGGTAGCGCAAATCATTACCTATGGTTCCATGGCTGCACGTACCAGTATACAGGATGTGGGCCGTGTGCTGGATATGCCGCTATCGGAAGTGAACTTAATGAAGAAACTGGTGCCTGATACTTTAGGCATCACCTTACAGGGCGCGATAGACCAGGTACCCGAATTAAAAAGTATTTATGAGGCGAAAGACATCCGTGGAACCGTGCTTAGGGAGGCTGCAAAACTGGAAGGTTCTATCCGTAATACAGGTGTACACGCGGCGGGTATTATCATCGCGCCTTATGACCTTACAGACATTGTTCCGGTTGCTGTAGCCAAGGACTCCGACCTGCTGGTTACCCAGTATGACGGCCGTGTGATTGAAGACGCAGGTGTTATCAAGATGGACTTTCTGGGTCTGAAAACCCTTACCATTATAAAGGATGCGTTGCGGCTCATCAAACAAAACCATGGCGTTGTTATAGATATAGATTATATCCCGCTTGATGATAAGGAAACCTTTGAACTTTACCAGCGTGGTGATACCAACGGTACTTTCCAGTTTGAAAGTGATGGCATGCAAATGTACCTGCGCGACCTGAAGCCGGATAAGTTTGAGGATTTGATAGCCATGAACGCACTGTACCGTCCGGGCCCGATAGAGTATATACCGCTATTTATTAAACGTAAGCACGGTTACGAGCCCATCGCGTTTGATTTACCTGATATGGAGGAATACCTTGGCGAAACCTACGGTATTACCGTTTATCAGGAACAGGTGATGCTTTTATCGCAAAAACTGGCAGGCTTTAGTAAAGGCGATGCCGATGTTTTGCGTAAGGCGATGGGTAAAAAGCAGATTGAGGTACTAAATAAAATGGAGGCCCAGTTCATGACGGGCGCTACCGAGAAAGGTCACCCTAAAGATAAGCTTACCAAAGTTTGGAACGACTGGAAAGCATTTGCCCAGTACGCGTTCAATAAATCGCACTCTACCTGTTATGCTTTTGTGGCTTATCAAACAGCATACTTAAAGGCGCATTACCCGGCTGAGTATATGGCGGCGGTATTGAACAACCAGAACAACATGGAGAAGATCTCTTTCTTTATGGATGAATGCCGCAGGATGGGTGTGCCCGTTTTAGGTCCGGATATAAATGAATCGGATATGGCATTCGCTGTAAATAAAAAAGGCGAGGTACGTTTCGGTTTAACCGGGGTTAAAGGTGTGGGTGATAAGGCAGTTGAAAGTATTATTGAAGAGCGCAACGAACGTGGCCCGTTTACAACCATATACGATTTCGCGCAGCGCTCAAACACGCGCAGCGTAAATCGCAAATCATACGAAAACCTGGTGTATGGCGGTGCTTTTGATGGCATGGGTTTAAACCGTTCCCAATTTTTTGCCAAGACAGAAAATGGCCTTTTAACAGGTGTTGAACGCCTGATAAAATATGCCAATGATTATCAGAATACGCAAAGCAGTAACCAGTCATCATTATTTGGTGGTTCGGTGGCATCCTATATTCCGGAACCAAGCATGCCTGAGTCTGACGAGTGGCCTTTGATAGAAAAGCTAAAATATGAGCGTGATGTTATCGGTATTTATCTTACCGGTCACCCTTTGGATAATTACAAGGTGGAGATGGAGCGTTTTTGCAATACCGACATCAGCGACTTGAAAAATATGCAAAAAGCAAGGAGCGGTGAAGGCGGTGAGGAGATCATGAACGCGTTTGCAGAACTACGCCGCAGAGGTGAGATACGTATAGGCGGTTTAGTGGGTAACGTTCAGCATAAAATGACCAAGACAGGTAAGCCATTTGGTACGTTTGTACTGGAAGATTATAAGGAATCATACGAATTTGCGCTGTTTGGTGAGGATTATGTGAAGTTCCGTTATCTGTTGGTTGATGGTTATTTCCTGCATCTGAAGGGAATAATAGAAGAAAAATTCAGGCAAAAAGATAACTGGGACCTGCGAATACAAACTATGGCCCTGCTATCAGAAATGCGGGATAAGCTCACCAAATCATTAACGGTATGCATCGACCTGAACTCATTAAATGAAAAGCTGGTAAATAATATTCAGCAGGCGGTTAATGATAATATTGAGAAATACCCGGTTAAGAATTGTACCCTGCGTTTTTTGGTAAAGGACAGGGAAGAGGCAATATCGGTAGAGGTGTTTTCAAAAAGCCTTAAAATTAACCCGAGTGATGATCTGATGGCTGATATTTTTAATATCACCAATGTGCATCCAGTGTTGAACTAATGCTGCCGCGGGTTTAGCGTAGCGTAACCCGTGGTAGGGCATGGTTAAAGCTTGTAGCTTTAGAAGAGCAAGCTAATAAGCTTGCACAATGCGCGCCACGAGTTACGCTACGCTAAACTCGCGGCAGCTAACGGCCAGATCTTTAAATATTAGTCTGTGATTTCCTTGGGTTCATCTGCCTTGGTAGCCGGTATATTGTATGGGAAAAACAACAAGGCAACAGCAGTAATTTGTATTGCCGACTGAAGAATTGCAAAGCATCCTGTTGTTATTAAACCCGAATGGAATGTTGCAGGTAAATACATGATCTCCTGTATTATGCCGAGAAGGAACAACACAGATAATGCCCATCTGATCCAGTTATACCCATTCCTTATAAGGTATGCACTCCCGATTAAAATGATAATTGATAAAATTAGTTTTCCAACCTGGGATTGTAATTCTTCATGGCTTACAAAAAAATAATCTACAACTGTTAATATTGCTGAAACTCTAAGCAGGATTGAAGATATAGGAGCATTGGGGTGGATATATCTTGTCATAATATAGGTTATAAAAGGTTAAGCAAATTAATTATATAAATCAATATCCGGAAATTATTCTGCTTCAGGTACTTTGGTTATTACAGATATACTTTTTGTTATGCTAAACTCGCGGAAGTAAAAGATTAAGATATGCTAATCTGCCAGGTAAGCATTCGGTATATTAGGCATCCTGTAATTAATCCCGTAAGCATGTTTTATTAATAAGGAGACTATCTCTGCTACTGTTTCTTCTTTACGGTGTATTTGCGGTAACAGTCCCATTATGGCATAGCTTATAGGGTTTACCGCAGGGATAAATGTTTCCCATTCGTAACCCTTACCCCATATCAATCCTTTAACAGTAACCGACAGGTCGGCACCATTTTCAAGCAAGAGGTCAAGTACCTTAGCAGAATTATTGTTATTTTGATTAACCGTATGAAAAATAGGTGTGTGCCCGCCAAAGCCATATTCATCCAACGCGGCTTTTGCATTTTATATCGGCGTTATGTTTTAACAAAACTTTTGCGCAGGCAACACTGTTGTACTCGGCGCAAAAATGTAGCAAAGTAGCGCCTGTTAACGGGGTATAGGTGTTGTTGAATAAATTATAGGTCTTTAAAATAATTGCTGCATCCTGCCTGATAATTTGTTCGAGCTTATGGCCGTCATCAGTAAAAACAGCTAAAAGAGCCTGGTCTCTAAATTCAAGTCCGGCATCTATAAAACATTGTACACAATCTTTAAAGTGTGGCGTACGTGCATACATGGTTGCCATTGTTGTGAAAAGCGGTACACCATCAGGCAAAATATCATTCGGATCACCGCCCTGATCAAAATACGACCGGATGCCTTCAACGGAATGCACTTCAATAGCATAAAGTATTTGATTATGATCGGGCATGGAATACAATTATATGTCAAATTTAAAAATAAATAAATGTGATCATAGTTCGTGGCAATAACTAAGTGGTTGTAAAAAAGTGATTTAACTAATTGGTATGAAAACATACAGGCATACTTTTTGCGTTAATCTTTAATTAACATTGGCGCTGAACAAGCGGCGTGTAATATGTCTGCTAAAAAGGATCAACCATGCTTGAAAAATACTACGGAACGTATTTATTATACATCTTTAAGCATCCCGGCACTTCTGTTGAGTTTATCAAACTGAATACCAAAACTACCACCGCTACTGTAAATGTAGTTATTGATGAATTATTGGCCAATGGCTATATAATAGTTGATAGCGGTATAAATTTATCCACCAAAGGTTATTCTTATTTAGAGATAAACAACCTGATAAAACGATCAGATAAAAGAAAAGCACCGCATATTAAAAGGCCGCCATTATTTAAGCGCATTTCACAAATTTCATTAGGAGATTGGTCGAAAATTGCGGCTTTATTGCTGGCGCTTATTACGCTTTGGTTTGAGGTGGTTAAGCCTTTAATTAGTAAGTTTCTGAAGTAGATCAGTAGTCCCGAACTTGTTTCGGGATCCCACAAGACGAGCGAATTGCTTAGTGTAGATCATGCAATTGGGATGCTGAAACAAGTTCAGCATGACGGTCTTTCATTAAAATAAATTGATTTAACTATTAAGGTGTGCCACATTGTGCCAGATGTTCCATCTGTTTCACTTGTTTCGTGGCACAGCCCATTACTTCAACTCATCCAACACCTTAAAGATCTTCTCCTTAATTGCCTTGGTTGAGCCATTATAATTATTCACCATAATAGAAAAACATAGTTGCCTGCCGTTATGAGTTTGGTAACCGGCGTAGTTGAGCACGTTGATAATGCTGCCGCTTTTCATGTGCATATCGTTGTATATGGGCAAACTCTCAAAGAAATCACTAAACCAGGCCTCTTTAGTAGCTGATTGCAGTATAGTAGCCATGGTATGGGTAGTAACCCTATCGGCTGGCGACAGGCCGCTGCCATCAAAAACGTTGAGGGAGTTGGTATCGATACTACGTTGTTTCCAGAAATCCTGCAGCGTACTAACACCATTGGCTGTTGATGGCAGTTTGCCACCTTTCCAGGCAATAGTTTTGAGCAGTTGTTCGGCGTAAAGATTGATACTCTTTTGGTTGGTCCAGTAGATGATCTTGCTGAGTTCAGGCGACGGAATGGTGGCAATAGTTTGCGTTGCTATCGGTAATGCTTGCCCTTTTGCGGTTAGGGTTGATGCTGATTCAGCTGAACCTGTAATGATAAATCCTAAACGTTTCAATGTATCAGCCAAACGAAATGCCGCATCATATGCAGGATCGGGCAGGGCAACGGCAATGCTTTTCTTAGTTTGATCGGCAGCATAAGTACCCCTTACATAAACCATATTGCTGTTAACTGGTAAATAAGCATAGGTATCATCGCCGGTATGGGCAGGGGCGTTAATAGCTTCGCTTTTAAAGTTGAGGTAAGGCATGGCGGGTACTTCGCGCGACAGGGTTACCGGTGTGCCGGATTCGCCGGTATGCAGTTTGATGTCGTACTGGTTCTCGCGCCAGCAAAGGCCCGATGTGCCTGCTCCGTAGTAATTGCCAACATCTTCCCATATCCATCCATCGGGGATAGATTGCGTGCCGAAAACAGAATCATCACCAATAATTCGCCCGTTTATCTTTTTAATGCCTGCTTTTTGCAATGCATCAACCATAATAGTGAGGATATGGTTTTCTTTGCTGCTTTCATAACGCCAGCTGCCCAGGGTTGGGTCGCCTGCACCTTTGATGATGATATCGCCATTCAGCGTGCCATTGCTTATTGAGCCGTTATAGCCAAATTGGGTTTGGTATTTGAAATCCTTGCCCAAAACATTAAAAGCGGTAATGGTAGTAATGGTTTTCATGGTGGACGCTGGTGCCATGCCCATATCCGGGTTTACGGCAAAAACCTGTTCGCCTGTTTTAACATCAAGCACGGTGAGGGAAACTGATCCATACCGGCACTGGCTATCCAGCTGCAACCTGTTAAAAGCCGATTGTAGCTTTTGTTGTATAGATTGTGCAGGCGCATATCCCGCAATAAATAACAGGCTAAATGTCAGTAAGCGGCGTATCCTCATGCTTTGCGTTACGTTGTGCAAAATAATAAATGGGAATTCCGATTAAAACTATACCTAATCCCCATACTGTATAAGTGCTTTTGTATATGATTAATAACGTACAAAAGGTTAATCCCATTATAACATAAATGGCAGGTAGTACCGGGTAGCCAAATGCTTTGTAAGGTCGTTCATGCTCAGGACGTTTTTTGCGGAGGATATAGATGCCGATGATGGTCAATACATAAAATATCACCACTACAAATGATATCATATCCAACAGATCACCATAACGACCGCTTAAGCACAATATAGATGCTACAAGGCATTGGATCCATAAACCAAATTCAGGTACAGCGAATTTATTTAGTGTGCCCGTCTTTTTAAAGAACAAGCCATCCTTTGCCATGGTATAATATACCCTCGCGCCAGCCAGAATCAAACCGTTGTTACAACCAAAAGTAGAGATCATGATCATCAGCGCGATAATGATAGTACCAATATTGCCAAATATGGCTTGCGATGCCGCTACGCCAACCCTGTCCTTAGCGGCGGTGGCAATATCATGCATAGGCAAAACAGCCGTGTAAACTATATTGGCAGATACATAAATAACAGTAACTATCAGCGTACCGAAGAACAGGCTCAATGCGATATCCCGTTTAGGATTTCTCATTTCCCCGGCTATAAAGGTTACGTTATTCCAGGCATCACTGCTGAATATGGAACCAACCATCGCGGCAGCAATAGCACCCAAAGCTGCTCCGGTGGTGTATTGGGCAAAAGTGCCGTCGGTGTTGAGCTTTTGCAGGTGCCAGGCATTGGTCCAGTTGGCATGCCATACATCGCCCTTAAGCATTATAAACCCGAATATGATCAGTCCGAACAAACTGGCCAGCTTGGTTAGCGTGAAGGTATTTTGGATGATCTTACCGCTTTTAACGCCGCGGGTATTGATGAATGTTAAAAAGATGATTAATAGAATAGATACTATTTGCGCTGCACTGATGGTAAATAGATGCGCAGTGCCTGTATCACCACCCCACTGCATTTTGTAGAGAATATTATCCTCGCTAACAGCGGGTATTAAATAAGCTGTGAATTTTGCGAATGCAACCCCAACGGCAGCGATAGTGCCGGTTTGTATCACCGCAAAAAGGCTCCATCCATATAAGAAGGCAATCAGTTTATTGTATGATTCCTTTAAGTAAACATATTGCCCGCCTGCTTTAGGGAACATGGCGCTTAGCTCGCCATAGCTCAGGGCTGCGGTTAGTGTCATAAAACCGGTGAGCAGCCAAACTGCAATAAGCCAACCTGATGAGCCAACATTACGTATAATATCAGCACTTACAATAAAGATTCCTGAGCCGATCATGGAGCCTGCAACGATCATTGTACCGTCTAACAGGCCGAGCGAATGTTTTAGTTTGGGTTGACCAGGGTTATCTTTCATGAATGGTGAGGGTTAAAAACCCTAAACTATTCAAAAACTTTATAATTATCACCCTATTGTAAATAAATTAATTTGCTAATTTGCACAACCGATTAATCGAAGCTGCTGCTGGAGATTACTAACCAATTATAAACTAAATATTTAATATGGACTTCTTTTACACTAATTTAATTTATCTGATCCCCGTATTTGGGCTTGTGGGTATTGCCGTAATGGCTATCAAGGCTGCATGGGTTGTTAAGCAGGATGCCGGCGATGGGGATATGGCCCAACTGGCAGGTTACATTGCAGATGGGGCAATGGCCTTTTTACGTGCCGAGTGGAAAATACTAAGCTACTTTGTGGTTATAGCAGGCTTACTGCTTGCATACTCCGGTACTACGGTGGCAACATCGAGCCCGGTTATTGCTATTTCATTTGTTGTTGGTGCGTTCCTTTCTGCATTCGCGGGCTTTTTAGGGATGCGTATTGCTACCAAGGCAAATGTGCGTACTACACAGGCTGCCCGTACCAGTTTGGCGCAGGCATTAAAAGTATCGTTTACAGGTGGTACAGTTATGGGCCTGGGTGTTGCCGGTTTGGCAATCATTGGTTTGGGTTCATTGTTTATAGTATTCTATACTATTTATGTTAAAAATACGGGTGGTGATGTAAATGGCGATGCTATGGCGAAAGCGCTGGATGTTTTAGCCGGATTTTCATTAGGTGCTGAATCAATCGCGTTATTTGCACGTGTTGGCGGTGGTATTTACACCAAAGCTGCCGATGTGGGGGCAGATTTAGTTGGTAAGGTTGAAGCTGGCATCCCCGAGGATGATGTTCGTAACCCTGCAACCATTGCCGATAACGTTGGCGACAACGTTGGAGACGTGGCAGGTATGGGCGCCGATTTATTTGGATCGTATGTAGCCACAATGCTTGCTACCATGGTGTTGGGCCGTGAGATCGTATCGCATGATAGCTTTGGCGGTATTGCCCCGGTTTTATTGCCGATGGTAATAGCCGGTTTAGGTTTGATATTCTCTATCGTAGGTGCTGCGTTCGTTAAAATAAGTAAGGAAACTGATAGTGTACAAAGAGCATTGAACATTGGTAACTGGGCCTCTATTATTTTAACTGCGATTGCTACCTTCTTTTTAGTGAACTGGATGCTGCCTGCGGATATTTTTCACATGAAGAGAGATGAATTGGGTGGTGGAATGCTGAAGGGTGGTTCAATTGAGTTTACCAGGGGTGATGTTTTTGGAGCAATAGTAGTCGGCCTGGTTGTAGGCACATTAATGTCCATGATCACTGAATATTATACCGCTATGGGTAAACGCCCTGTATTGGGTATCATCAGGCAATCGTCAACCGGCCATGCTACCAATATAATCGCCGGTTTGGCGGTGGGTATGGAATCAACTGTGTTACCGATATTAGTGTTGGCATCTGGTATTTATGGTTCATACCATTTTGCAGGTTTGTATGGCGTGGCTATTGCAGCCGCAGGTATGATGGCTACTACTGCCATGCAGTTATCTATCGATGCTTTTGGCCCGATTGCGGATAATGCGGGTGGTATTGCAGAAATGAGTCGCCTGCCCGAAGAAGTAAGGCACCGTACTGATAACCTGGACGCCGTAGGTAACACGACAGCTGCCACAGGTAAGGGTTTTGCCATCGCATCGGCAGCGTTAACCTCACTGGCTTTATTTGCGGCCTTTGTGGGTGTTGCAGGTATTGAGCACATTGATATTTACAAAGCAGATGTATTAGCCGGACTATTTGTAGGCGGTATGATCCCATTCATATTCTCAGCATTAGCTATTTCGGCAGTAGGCCGTGCGGCTATGGCGATGGTGGAAGAAGTTCGCCGCCAGTTCCGTGAGATACCGGGTATAATGGAATACAAAGCTAAGCCTGAGTATGAAAAATGCGTAGCCATATCAACCAAAGCATCTATCCGCGAAATGGTCGCTCCAGGTCTGATCGCCTTGATCACCCCAATAATTGTAGGCTTTATATTTGGCCCTGAAGTTTTAGGTGGCGTACTTGCAGGTGTTACGGTGTCAGGCGTGTTGATGGGGATCTTCCAAAGCAATGCAGGTGGTGCATGGGACAATGCTAAAAAATCATTTGAAAAAGGCGTGGAGATAAACGGCGAAATGTATTACAAAAAATCAGAACCGCATAAAGCATCTGTAACCGGTGATACTGTTGGTGACCCGTTCAAAGATACCTCGGGCCCGTCAATGAATATATTGATCAAATTAATGTCGATAGTATCACTGGTAATTGCCCCGCACTTACAAAAGGATGTGAGCAGTAGCCCAAGATTACAAAGAGAGATCCATACGCAATCAATGATTGCTCCGGTGACGAAACCGGTTAATAAAATCTAAACTTAGGCATTGTGCATAGGATTCCCCTCTTGAGAGTAATAGCCCATCATAAGACAGGTATATTTTGTATATTTAAAGCAAATGAATGTAAGCGAGGTATTTACAAGGTTTTCAAGTCAGGAATCCT
>NZ_JACHBY010000008.1 GCF_014200495.1 Mucilaginibacter geliditolerans | reverse complement strand
ATCAAACTCTCCATTGTAAAATGTCTCGTTTGTTCACTGACCCTATTATTAATAATAGAATCTGTATATAAAATTATTCTTTTTACAGTATTCACTTCCTCTTTTGTAATCAGATCACTCTTAACTCCGGTTCCGGGTTCCGGTGGCGAGTAGCCTGTTGCCAGCCTACCTTTCTCCTCTCTCCTTCGCTTTCGTACCGAGCTTTCCGCTACGTTACATGATTTTCTATTTCTTAAAAGAACTTTAGCGCCTCACCTCCCGGTTCGGCTTTTATTTTTTTTCCCCTGTTTTACCAGGTTCAATTTTTCAATTTTGCTGCCAGGATTCGCTCCTGATCTTTTCGTTAAAAACGCCCGTTTGTTTTGGGACTGCAAAGGTAAGAACCTTTTCTTAATTTGCAATGTTTATTTTAACTTTTTTTTTCGTGTCAGAACTAATATTGTTCCCGTTTTAACGGGCTGCAAAGGTATAAACCTTTTTGCTATTCACAATATTTATTTTAACCTTTTTTTCACCCCCTCAAAAGCAACATCGCGCTACCCTTTTTTGCGGGTTGCAAAGGTAACTACTTTATTGAATTATGCAAAGCCTGTGTAACTTAATTCAGCATAAAAGTTATAACGCTTTGCAAATCAGCCTAAAAAATTTACCAATAGAATACTTTAAGTTCGCCCCGTAACCAAATACATAAAGTATACATGTATATACCACCCACCGCCGCAGAATTGATTCATATAGTATATATAAGTAATATGGTGAAAATAGACATACATATACTGTGTATATATCTGGGTGCATTGATACCTCGATATAAATAATAACATCATCGCTAGCCATCATATAATATATAAAGAGGTATTGGGGGCAATATCTATGTGTGGCTGCCAATACTATAATATAAGGTGTATTCATGCTTTTTAATATGATTAATATAGCATCACTGCTAATCATCATATAGTATATATTAGGATATGCGCTTTAGCATCGTTAGCATAAAAAATCCGATTACTATAAACATCGGCCACTAAAAGTTAAAAGATGTTAAATACTATATATATATAGGCCCGGAACAAAAAAGGCAGTATATATTAGCCGTTAAAATAAATTAATTGACTGATTTATATTATTCAACTATCTTTGCACGATGTTTAAAAAACAACTACCCCTATTAGGGGCTATTTTAATTGTATTAGTACTTGCATTCGGAAGCTGTAAAAGCAAATTTGAAAAACTGAAAGCAAGTAATGATTATGCCAAAAAATACAAGGAAGCTATAAGGCTTTATAACAAAAGGGATTACAGTAAAGCACTGGAATTATTTGAAACCCTGGTACAACGTTACCGCGGACAAAGCCAGGCTGAGGACCTTTATTATTACTATGCCTATACTAACTATAAATTAAAGGACTATACTTCGGCAAGCTATCACTTTAAAACTTTTGCTGATACTTACCCAAGCAGTACCAGGGCCGAGGAATGCCGTTTCATGTCGGCCTATTGCCATTACCTCGATTCGCCGATCTATTCGCTTGATCAGGAGAATACTTTAAAGGCTATTGAAGCACTGCAATTGTTCATTAACCTTTACCCTAAAAGTGAGCGTGTGGCCGAAGCAAGCAAGCTGATCCAAAACCTGCGCGATAAACTGGAGCAAAAGGCATATGAAAACGCTAAACTATATTTAACTATAGGCGATTATCAGGCTGCAACTATAGCATTTGGTAACGCGTTACGCGATTATCCGGATACAAAATATGCTGAGGATATGGAATACCTTACCATACAGGCGCAATACCAGTATGCTAAAAAGAGCAGGGAGGATTTTCAGGAAGACCGCTTTACACAAACCATTGTTGATGCCGACCAGTTTACAGAAAAATACCCTAAAAGCAAGGACCTTGCTGAGGTTGCTACATTACGAAAAGAAAGTGACCGCGGTATAGTACAAGCCAAAAAAGTATTGGCAGAAGCGTTAACAGACGAGAGGCTTGCCAGAAAACTAGCTAAAAAAGATACGGTTAAATCCCAGCCGCCATCAGAGAAAGGGAACGATAATCAAAAAATACCAAATTAAAAAAGATTGATATGAGTGCTAACGCTAATAACAAGCCTGCTGTAGCAAGCAGCACAGTAACACGCGATTTACGTGAGTTGGATGTTGAAACAGGGAATATTTATGAGTCGATCGTAATTATGTCAAAAAGAGCTAACCAGCTTTCAAACAACATAAAAGAAGAGTTGCATCAAAAACTTTCAGAATTTGCTTCCTCTAACGATAACTTAGAAGAGATATTCGAAAACCGCGAGCAAATTGAAATATCTAAATACTACGAAAGATTGCCTAAACCATCATTGGTTGCAGTTCAGGAATTTTTAGATGGTAAAGTTTACTACCGCAATCCGGCTAAAGAACAACAATAATCCCCAGCCCCTAAAGGGGTTGTAAAAAATTCATGAAACTCCCCATCAGGGGAGTTTTTTTTGTTAGTTTTAACTATTATTCCCCCTTTAGGGGGGCAGGGGGCTTTATGCTTGAGAATAAAAAGATTGTTTTAGGCATCTGCGGCAGCATAGCAGCTTATAAATCGGCTACGCTGGTGCGTTTACTGGTTAAAGCCGGAGCCAATGTGCGAGTAGTGATGACTCCCGAAGCTACCGACTTTATTACTCCTCTAACACTTTCTACCTTATCAAAAAACCCGGTTCTGGTTGATTACTTTACGCCCGAAACAGGCGAATGGAATAACCATGTTGAATTGGGCCTATGGGCCGATCTTTTCCTGATAGCCCCGGCAAGCGCCAATACACTGGCAAAAATGGCGGGTGGGCTCTGTGATAACTTGCTTACTGCCATATACCTGTCGGCTAAGTGCCCGGTATATTTTGCCCCTGCTATGGACCTGGATATGTGGAAACATACATCTACTGTAGAAAATGTTGACAGGCTGATATCATTTGGAAACATACTGATAAAACCTGGTAATGGTGAGCTGGCAAGCGGATTGCACGGCGAAGGCCGGATGGCTGAACCTGAAGAGATCATTGATTTTATATCCGCAGATTTAAAAAAGGGACTCCCGTTGGTTAATCAAAAAATACTGGTTACTGCGGGCCCTACTTATGAGGCTATTGACCCTGTGCGCTTTATTGGTAATCATTCGTCGGGTAAAATGGGGTTTGCTATTGCCGATGAATTGGCTAAAATGGGGGCCGATGTTGTACTGATTACCGGCCCAACGGCACAAGTTAGCCATCAGCGGGCTGTTAAACGTGTTGATGTAACCTCGGCAGCGCAAATGCTGGCAGCCTGTGAGCAACATTATGCTGATGTGAAAGCCTGTATCATGAGTGCTGCAGTTGCTGATTATACCCCCATAAACGTTGCTGATCAGAAAATAAAAAAACAAGGCGGAAATCTTAATATCGAACTAAAAACTACCGTTGATATTTTAAAGACATTAGGTGAAAAGAAACGCGCTGACCAATACCTGGTAGGTTTTGCCCTTGAAACTAACGACGAAGAGCAAAACGCTATACTGAAACTAAAAAAGAAAAACCTTGATTTTATTGTGTTAAATTCGCTTAACGATACCGGGGCAGGCTTTAAGGGCGACACCAATAAAATAACCATTATCGACCGCGATCTGCAAAAAAACATATATAGCCTTAAAAGCAAGGATGAAGTAGCCCGCGATATCTGCAATAAACTCGTTGAACTTATAAAAGGATGAAGACATTAAGCATTTATATCTTGTTGATTTGTTTAAGCTATGCAGCTGCCGCGCAAGACCTGAATGCGAGGGTTACGGTTCTGTCCCCAAAAATACAAAGCACCAATAAGCGGATATTTGACCAGCTGTCGACCGCCATGAAAGACTTTTTAAATGGCCGGAAATGGTGTGCCGATCCTATTTTACCCGAGGAGCGCTTTGATTGCAGCTTCGTACTAACCATTACCAGTTGGGACGGCAACAGCAGTTTTAGCGGCGAATTGCAGGTGCAATCCTCAAGGCCGGTCTTCAACTCGTCATATACTACCAGCCTGCTCATAGTTAATGATAAGGATATTGATTTCACCTACGACCAGGGGCAAACCATTGATTATACCGACCAAACATTTACCAGCAACCTGAGCTCAATAATGGCATTTTATGCTTATATAATTATAGGCATGGATTATGACAGCTTCTCCAGGTTTGGTGGCAGTCAATATTTTACCGCTGCCCAAAATGTAGTTAACAATGCGCAAACATCATCATACAAAGGCTGGAAAGCATTCGATAATAACAACGTGAGCAGGTATTGGTTCGCAGAAAACCTCAATAACAAAACCTATTTGCCCTTACGTAGTGTGATGTATGATTATCATCGCAATGGGCTTGATGTGATGGCTGATAATGCAGGCAAGGGGCTAAAAGTTATTTCAGGCTTGCTACCCCAGCTTACCCAAATTGACCGTACCCGCTTGGGTGCGATGTTCCCGTTGGTATTTTTTACTGCTAAAAGCGATGAACTGGTATCCATATTCAGCAAGGCTGAACCGCAGGACAGATTACAAGCTATGAATATTCTTAACCAGGCCGATCCAGCTAATGGGAATAAGTACCAGACTTTGCAGAAATAGAACCAGGATTTAGAAGATTTTAGGGATTCTCAGGATACTATCTAAGCACCTTTTTCTTGAAGCGTCATTGCGAGGAACGAAGACAACCGACTGTAGGGTGCTCATTAATACCAATGAAACAAACACAGCATTAATAATCCCCGACTGTAAAGAGCGAATATGCTGCTCTTGAATATATGTTGAGTCGCTTGGTATCGCTCATAGCCGCTAAGGCCTATTTCTTTTGTCTTGATACAAAAGAAACAAAAAATCAAGTCAGTAGATTAGGCTTCTTTGCCCCACTGGGTCATCACCCTGCAAATCAGGCAAAACCTGGGCTGCTATATTTTTACGCTGCTGTCGCTACGTACATTGCCCACGCTGCTGTAAAAATCTGCTATGCCCTGCCATTACGCACAAGGCCACCATCGTTTTGCCAGCTTTCGCCCGAAGCTGTTCTACTGACGGGGGAAAAAGAAAGCATTCTCTAAAAGAAATACTTTGAATGAACCTAGATCAAAAGCGGGCAAAGGCCCGACAAAAAGCGCGGGCCCGGGTGTTTTGCCTGTGGGCGGAAGGATCTTTTTGTCTTGCCCTTTTGGTTCTTTTGTGTCAAGACAAAAGAACTAGCCTCCGCGGCAATGAGCGGCTTCACATGATAAGTAAACGATGTGCCAATCCGCTCTGTATAGTATAGAGATTGCTTCGTTCTTAGCAATAACGTATTATAATGGTCTGCCCCACTGTAACATCCCCAAATTTCCTACGTCTATTTGTTAAAAAGTGTGAAATAATTTGCACATACGAAAACTATCGTACATATTTGTACGAAGAAATTCGTAATAGATAAGAGAGATGGAAATTAAACCAACAGAAAGCGAACTTGAGATACTGCAGATAATTTGGGAAAAGGGTCAATGTACTGTACGTGAAGTACATGAGATATTGGAGAAAACCAAGGATGCAGGTTACACTACTACCCTAAAGCTGATGCAGATAATGCACGATAAAGGATTGGTAGAACGTGATACATCAGCCAAAACGCATTTATACAAAGCTTTAATCACCCGCGAGCAAGCGCAGAATACTGCTTTGGATAAAATAATATCAACGGTGTTTAAAGGCTCGGCTTCGCAATTGATCATGCAGGCATTGAGCAGCAAAAAATCATCAAAGGAAGAGCTGGACATGATAAAGGACTATCTAAATAAACTGGAAAAAAACAATTAATACTATGATAACGAGCATTCTTATTAACGCCCTGGGCCAGGCCATATTCGAATCATTCGGACAAGCCTTATTGATCTACATCGGTTTGCAATTGTTTTTTCAGTTGTTTCCGGGTATAGGTTCAAACTATAGGTACGATATTAATTATTTAGGGCTCACCATAATTACTTGCTGGTTTTTGGCCAACCTGGTAAAAATATATGTGCATGATGCATCGCTCCCGCATTACGGTGTACTTCTATATAATAGCGGCCTGGCGCATGGTACCAAAACCCTGCCTACCCTGCTGCAGCAAGCAGAAAGCTTCATAATAAAGTATGCCCAATATATAACGGGCCTATACATGATCGGCCTGATGCTGCATTGCTTTAAGTTATTGGGCGGATTGGTGAATATCAACCAGATCAGGAAGCAAAAGAATTTGTCGGCCGATAATGAGTGGTCGGCAAAAACAAATCTGCTGGTTAAAAACCTGGGAATAGTGAGAAAGGTATCACTTTATTTTTCAGAACATATTCAAATACCGCTTACCATAGGGCATTTTAAACCGATAGTTATATTTCCGTTGGCTTTGATCAATAACCTGGATACCGACCAGGTAGAAGCCATTCTATTACATGAGCTGGCACACGTTAAACGCCATGATTACCTGCTGAACATTTTGCAATGCATCATGGATACCATATTATGCTTCAACCCTTTTTCATGGCTCATATCAAAAAACATACGACAGGAACGTGAATATTGCTGCGATGATATGGTGGTTGATGCCGAATACAACAATTTTACTTATTCAAAAGCGCTGTTCATCATCGCGCAGCAAAATAAACAGAACTATGCGCTGGCCATGGCGTCGGCAAATACAAATAAATATCCCTTATTAAACAGAATTAAAAGATTAAACACAATGAAAACAAACGATTCACTCCCCAAATTTCACCTGCTGGTAATTGTAGCAGTTGCCGCAATAGGCGCTTTACTGACCTGGGGAATACCACAATATAGCGTTGCCAAAACTACATCGCACAAAATGACAAAAACACCGGTCTGCCATTTAAGTGCTCCCGCAGCACCAGCGCCACCCGCAGTAGTTGTTGAGGTACAACCATCTGCACCAGCTCCACCTCCATCTCCAAGGAAAATAATGATATTTCATGTGGATACTGCAGCTGATGTACATATAAACGACACTGCAAAGCATACAAAAAAATTCAGCATTGTGATGCGGGATGATAAAGGCAACAGGAAAGAATATCATTCAGTTGATGAAATGCCTGAGCCGGTTAAAAGTGAGTTTCTAAAAGAAAACGAAGGCTTTGGTGATATGGACAGTGATAAAATTGCCTCGATCAAAAAACTAACTAATAGCCCTGAGTGGAGAAAACAAATGTTTGACATGAAGGTTCAGATGGACAAGCAATTCAATAATCCGCAATGGAAAAAACAGGTAATTGCTATGCAAGTTGAGGCCAGAAAAATGGCTATAAAGGCAAATAGCCCGGAGTTTAAAAAACAGGTTGCCAAAATGCAGGCAGAAGCTGATAAAATGAAAATTCAGTTTGATAGCCCTGAATTTAAAAAGCAGATGGAAGACATCCAGGTGCAGATAAAAGATCAAGCTAACAATCCGGAGTTTAAAAAGCAGATGGAGGACATGCAGATAAAAATAAAGGCACAGTTTGACAGTCCGGAATGGAAAAAACAGGTGAAAGATATGCAAAAACAAGCCATTATTATCAGCAAGCAGGTTAACAGCAAAGCATGGAAAGTACAGGTTGATGACATGAAAAAACAAAGTGAGGAAATGGCTAAAAAACTCAATAATCCTGAGTTTAAAAAGGAGATGGAAGACATGCAAAAGAAAATAAAGGATGAGGTTGATCGCGACATGAAAAAGGCAGATGAGGACACTACAAAGAGTGGAAACTAATAAAGCCTAACAAAGTAATTTGTATTTTAGCGTTCTTATTTAAACGCTATGCTCCAAAGGCTTTCTATTAGTAACTATGCTTTAATTGACAATCTTGAGATCAGTTTTGATAAAGGATTGAACATACTTACAGGCGAAACGGGCGCGGGTAAATCAATCATACTTGGCGCCCTTTCCCTTATTTTAGGCGCGCGTGCCGAGAGCCGCTATTTCTTTAATCAGCAAAAAAAATGCGTGATCGAAGGATCATTCAGGATAGAAGGATTTCATTTGAAATCCTTTTTTGAGGATAATGACCTTGATTACGAAACTGAAACCGTTTTAAGGCGTGAAATCTCTGCCGATGGCAAATCAAGGGCCTTTGTAAATGACACCCCGGTAAACCTTACTACCCTAAAAGCTTTAGGCGAAAAACTGATAGACATTCACTCGCAACATGCTACGCTGGAGATCAATGATCCCGATTTCCAATTGCTGGTTGTTGACTCCGTTGCCAAGCATGATGGCCTGCTGAATGATTACCGTACTAAATTCAAAGCTTATAAAAAAACGATCAGCAAATTACAGCAGCTGATTGAGGATAGCAATAAAGCAAAAGCCGACCTCGATTATTACCAGTTTCAGTTTGATGAGCTGGAAAAGGCAAACCTTGCCGCCGATGAACAGGAATTACTCGAGCAGGAATTATATACACTTAATAATGCCGAAGAAATAAAACGTAACCTGGCAGGTGCTATTTATTTGATGAACGAGGGCGAAACCAGCGCCATATTGCAATTGCGCGAGGCCGGGCACCAACTTTCAATACTTGAAAAATTCAATCCTGAAATTACTGAGCTGCACCAGCGTTTAAATAGCGCTATCATCGAACTAAAAGATATAGCGGTAGAAATTGAAACCATCGAACAGCGCACCCATACCAATGAGCCCCGCGCCGAAGAGATCAATACCCGCCTGAGCCTGGTTTATACCCTACAAAAAAAACATCGGGTAAATACAAATTCGGAATTATTGCAGATCCAGGATGATCTGTCAGAAAAAATACAACAAGCCGTATTTGGTGACGAAGCGATAGAAAAGCTACAAAAGCAACTGGATACTGATAAAAAAGAGTTAGAACAATTAGCTGCCGAGCTATCGGCCAATCGTGCAAAAGTTATCCCAACTATTGAAAAAGAGATATTAAGTACATTGGCTGAAATGGGAATGGCGAATTCGAATTTGCAAATTGAAAAGGCCCCCAAACCCCCTAAAGGGGAGTTACAGCAGTCGGCTAATCTTTTTGCAGATACCAAAGGACATAACTCCCCTTTAGGGGGTTTGGGGGATTCAGGTGCTGATGTGATCCGCTTCCTTTTCTCTGCCAACAAAGGCCATTCCCTTGCAGAGATGAGCAAAGTAGCATCGGGTGGTGAACTATCAAGGCTGATGCTCAGCATTAAGTCGCTGGTGGCGCAAAACACGGCCTTGCCGACTATTATTTTTGATGAGATAGATACAGGTGTATCCGGCGAGGTAGCCAATAAAGTTGGGCAGATAATGGAGCATTTGGCCGGAAACTTACAGGTGATCACCATAACCCACCTACCTCAAATAGCCAGCAAGGGCCAGAGTCATTATTTTGTTTACAAGGATGATGAAGGCGCGATAACCAATACCCGCATTAAACAATTAAACGAACAGGAACGTGTGCTGGAAATTGCCAAAATGCTGAGTGGAGATAAGCCGGGTGAAAGTGCGCTGCAGAATGCGAGGGAGTTATTGAATATTTAGAATAATGAAGAAGCTAATATTTAATACATTCTTATTAATCTTATGGGTATCGGATATTTTTGCGCAGCAAAAGCCACAACGTATTATTAGTAAGGATACTATTAATCTTCGTGGTACAATATATAATGCCGCGGGTAAGCCGGCCGGCGATATTCTTATTGAGTCACGGCAATTAGATTTACAATATAACAAATACCCAATACGTGCAATAACTGATAGTACAGGCCATTTTGAGATGAAAGGCGTTAAACCACAAGATACACTAACTATAGAAGACTTTAATTACTTCCCAAAGCTTAAATATATGAATGAGGGCAGTAGATACATGGCTATCTACTTGCCGGTTGAAAATGTGTATAAAATAAACTCCGATATCCCAATAATAATTGAAGCCAAAAGACAATACTTGAGGGCTGCTTCCGTGTTTAAAATTGAAGATGATGGTCAGTTGGGATGTGGTACTAATAGTGAGGCTGCCATTCCAGGTGGAAGACAAAGATTGTTCAATTACATTCAAAGCAAACTTAGCTATCCTGAAAAAGCAATTACACAAAATATAGAAGGTACAGTAGAGGTAAGTTTTACCGTAGATAAAGACGGAACTCTACACAATTTCAATATTATTAAAGGTATCGGCTATGGGTGCGATGAGGAAGTCTTGACCATTTTAAAGGGATCGCCCAAATGGAGACCGGGCATTTTAGAAGGCAGGCCGGTAACAATGCACGAGTCAATATCAGTTGAATTTAAACTAACTGATAAATAATTATAACTTTACACCCCGATAAACAAAACTAAAACATGGCTTATAATTTATTAAAAGGCAAAAAAGGAATCATCTTTGGTGCACTGGACGAAAATTCCATCGCCTGGAAAACAGCTCAGCATTGTTATGCAGAGGGTGCCGAAATAGTATTAACCAATGCCCCTATTGCTTTGCGCATGGGCACTATCAATAAACTTGCCGAAGAGATCAATGCCCCGGTTATCCCTGCGGATGTTACCAATGCTGATGATATTACCAACCTTTTCGTAAAAGCTAAAGAGCATTTTGGTGGAGGTGTTGATTTTATATTACACTCGATAGGCATGAGCATTAACGTGCGCAAAAACATCCCTTATACCGAAAATAATTACGATTTCACCCATAAAGGTCTTGACATTTCAGCCATCAGCTTACACCGTGTGTTGCAGATAGCGATGAAAGAGGACGCTATTAACGAATGGGGATCAGTTGTGGCGTTAACTTATATCGCCGGTCAGCGTGTGTTCCCTAGCTATAATGATATGGCTGATGGTAAAGCAATGCTGGAAAGTATAGCCCGTAACTTTGGTTATTTCTATGGCGTTGAGAAAAAAGTACGTATCAATACAGTATCACAATCACCAACCCGTACTACTGCAGGTTCAGGCGTTAAAGGTTTTGACGGATTTATCAGCTATGCTGAAAAAATGAGTCCACTAGGTAATGCATCGGCTGATCAATGTGCTGATTATTGCGTAAGCCTGTTCTCTGATCTTACTAAAATGGTTACCATGCAAAATCTTTTCCATGATGGTGGTTTCTCATTCACCGGAGTATCGCAGGCTGTTATTGAGCAAATGGAGAAAGAGTAGGTTAGCGAATGGTGAATAGAGAGTGGTGAGTAGTCACTAAAAGTAGATATATAAAAAAGGCTCCAGATAAATCTGAAGCCTTTTTTATGTAAAGAACTATTGTTTATCAGATTTAGCAAATCTGCTAATAGGTATATTAATACTAAATATTAAATACCTGCTGACATAATTAGATTGGCTATCAATAATTGTATTTCCAGTTGTCGTTTGATTAGTTCGATTTGATTGATTAAAGATATCCAAAGCTTGCATTTGAATATTAACTTGACGTTTTTTTAATAAAATATATTCCAACGTTGTATTGACAATAAAGGGATTATTGACGTTAACGTTATATCCTTGATTTAAGCGTTTATTAATGTCAAGATTAAAACTAAAGCATTTAAAAATTTTAATATTACTATACACCATAAAATTCCACACTTGCACATCGGAAGTTAATCCATCACCTGTTGTATATTGATTAGTCGTTTTTTGATATTCGACTGCTGCATAAAATGAAAGTCTATTTAAATAGCTACTTGTACGAATTGTTTGACTATAAAGCTTATTAGTATTATGGCTTTTAACACTATCGGTATAAACAATCCCATAATTATAATTTGTACTACCAATAAATGAAATTTTAAATGGTATATTATATATCTTAAATGGCAGCGACCAATTATAATCTACATTTAAATTGTAGGAACCATTTACATTTAAATAACTGGTAATTTCTTTCAAACTCCCTAAAGTATCTTTTACTAAACTGCTAGTACTTATTATTTGGTTTTGAATAAAACTTCCGGTAGCATTAAAAAAAAAGATCTGACCAGATTTTGCCCCTATATGCCTGTAATTAAACGTTAGGCTGTGGGTAAAAGATGGTTTTAAGTTTGGATTCCCAATAACAACATTTTGTAAATCCCGAGTATCTTTAACAGATTGAAGCTGGTCAAATGTTGGTGCTACACTACTTCCTGAATAATTAAATTCATAATCATTATTTTGCGAAGCAGTATAATGAAAATTGAACGTCGGAAAAAAGTTGGTTTCACTATTATTTATAGGAGATTGGTTTATATAATTTTCGCTTAATCTATTTCTCTGAAAATTTACTCCATATAACATAGTAATTTTTTTTCGACTATATCGAATGTCAATGCCTAACTCTTGTGTTAATAATGAAGAAATAAAACTTTGACTTAATGAGTCTATTTCTATTAATCCATATGGTACAAGGGCCGTATTTGTTATAATCCTATTATTCTGTTTATTTAAATTTAAATTATAGTTTAAGTCAATTTGAGTATAAATACTTATAGGTTCAGAATAACTAAAGGTTACATTACCTATTTGCGTACGATTATTATTAAGTATCACCCTTTTTACGACGGAGTCTTTTAAGGGATTACCTGTACTATCATAATAAGTTATGGTATTATTAAGCTGTTGATTACTTTCTAAAAGCCCATTAGTATATTGTATGCTTGCTGTTAATAATCTTCCTTTTTTATTTAACCTCTGGCCGAAATAGACTGAAGCTCTGGCTTGCGGACTATTGTTTGATAGTAGGCTCTGTGTTAATAGATCTTGTTTTATAAGTCCAGATTGCTGTGAAGATGATCCTGAGTTGCTGTTAATAGGATTTAATGACAAATCGATTGTTGATCTGATATATTCTAATTGATTAGGGCGATAATTGATTCTAGAATTGAAATGATTAGTATAACTTTTGCTTTCATTAATACTATTTATTTTATTATCTATAATACCTGATGAATTTACTGTTTCTTCAAAAGAATTATTTGCCGAGCTTATTCTTGAAAAAGAGAAATCGTAATTATTGCTAATATTTAAATATGGGTTGATGTCATTGCTATAGGATAAACCAATATTGTTTGTGTTATTCACTCCAATATTATTCTTTTGTGTACTTAAGTTAGCAACAACAGATAATTGTTTTTTACCTTTCCATAGGTGTTCATCAAGCGATGCGCCATACAATTTCTCCGTTCCTTTAGCAAGCCTTATATTACCAAATATGCCATGGTTCATTCCTGGTTTAGTGACCAGATTAAGTAACTTTTTCGGAGGTCCTCTTCTTATCCCAGAAAAAGCAGCCTCATCGCCATAATCTTCAATTATTTGAACTTTATTAAAAATGCCTGCAGGAAGTTGACGTATGAACTCCTTTACATTACCTGTAAAAAAATCTACACCGTCTATTCTGAGTTTACTAACCGGTAATCCTCCTGCTGTAACATTGCCATCTTTATCAACGTCAATGCCAGGAAGCTGCCTAAGTAAGTTTTCAACATTATCAGTAGTATTGTAAGCAGATGGGTTATATTCAATTGTATCCTTTTTTAAGGTCACTGGTCGGATTTTCTCTTTAATTATAACGTCGTTAAGACTGATAACATTAGCTTTAACGATAATTACTATTAAAATTGGTTTGCTATATTGTTCATAGTTATAAAATTTAATATAGTTTTTATAACCTAAAGCATGCGTTAGTATATAAAAACTTTTTGTTTTAATATCATTAAATTTGAAAATTCCTGAATCATTAGTGGCCGTTATTAAAGTATCCTTCTTGTATATCAATATTATATTGGCGCCTTTAATGGGTCTTGAAATGCTATCTTGAAGTACTCCTCGTATAATTACATTGTTTTGAGCGCTAACATAATTAATTCCAAAGACTGTTATTAATAATTGAAAAAGAAAATATTTTTGCATTGAAAATGCTAAATCTGAGAATTATTCGGCAACTATTAGGTAGGATATTTTAATCTTACCGATGCGATTGCATATCATATAAATGATAATGTCCTGGGTTATACAACTCAGGACATTATCATTTATAGATACTATCTTAGTAATCTATTGCATTTGAACATTAGATACTTTTCCGTCTAACCCATTATAATGATGATAAGTTACGGTTACATATGGATCTACAGCATCCTTTTCAAACGTCCATAAAAAGTATGAATAATTTGCAGGGATGTTTTGTGAAAATGTCACTTCTGTCCAATCGTCGTTGGTACTGCCTGAAGGATCATCAAAAAATTTGAAAGTTTTACCTGCAACTTGTCCGGTAAAAATAGCTGATCGAGCCCTATCATTATAGGGTCCACTTGCAAAAATATCATTAAGATCTTTATGAAAAGTACCGAGATTGACAGAAAGTGTCTGGGTTGGATCCATATTAAACTCTACAAAACCATTCCCATCAGACGGCCCATTATTATCACAAAGATCAACTCTTGCAGTACCTGTTCCATATTTAGCAATGTCAATCCTATAATAAAAAGGAATTAATCCACCTATCATTGGATAAGCAATAACACCACCACCGCCACCACCACCGAAGCCTCCATGTTGTGCGTTGGCATTTTGTACTCTCCCTAATAAGCATATTGCTATTAGGCTAAAAATTGCAATTATTTTTTTCATTTCGTAATAAGGTTTTTTACGAAAATAAAAAACATTAATTAACAAACAAAAATTAATTAATATTTAATAATATAACATAAAACGGCCCTGAAATTCAGGGCCGTTTTAAAAGATCCAACACAATTTTAATTAGAAGGAACCGCTACAATCTTTACAGTAAGTGCAACTGGGGCTGGAATAGTTTGCCCGGCATTAGCTGATTGGGCATACAATGTAAGATTGTTACCATCATTAGTATAGGTAAATGACACATTGTTATATACTTCCGGAATTTGTTCATAGGATTGGCCGTTATCAAACGTAAAATAAATTAATAGTCCATCTGATGCTGCACCAAGATTTCCGCCCTTTGCCGGAATTGTTGCGGTGTAATTTAACCCGTTATCAGTAGTAGTCCAATCTGTTGCAGGTAGCGTATAATTTGTTGTTACGTTAGGTACTACCGCGTAGTTTTTAGTGCAAGAGCTTGCTAACAATGCTCCGCTGATTAATAATAAGAATAAGATTTTTTTCATAATAATAGAATGCTTAAGTTTTTATATAGACCAAAGTTCCGCAAAAAGGTTTAAATAAGGTTTATATTTTTTGTTGCGTTTTTAAAATGAACCTTGTTTTTAACACTATTTAACGTTTTTGCAACAACAAAAAATGCCCGTTAAGTTATTAACGGGCATTTTTTATATAAAGTATTCAATTATTTCTGTTCTTCTTCTTCAGGCTTTTTCTTCTCCCCTTTTCTGTCTACGATCTTTATTTCGTTGGTTTCTTTGTCATAATCCACTTCCATAGTATCGCCTTCACTAAGTTCACCTTTCAGAATTTCTTCAGCAATTGGATCTTCCAAATATTTCTGGATGGCACGTTTTAACGGACGTGCACCAAATTGCGAATCATATCCTTTCTCGGCAATAAACTCTTTAGCGCCAAGGGTAAGCTCAATTTTGTAACCAAGGCTGTTAACCCTGCTAAACAGGTAAGCCAGCTCGATATCGATAATTTTGAAGATCTCGTCTTTACCTAATGAGTTAAACACGATCACATCATCAATACGGTTCAGGAACTCAGGGGCAAAAGCGCGCCTTAAAGCATTCTCAATAACACCTCTTGAGTGTGCATCAGCCTGGTTGGTTTTGGCATTGGTACTGAAACCTACACCCTGACCAAAATCCTTCAATTGACGTGCCCCAATATTTGATGTCATGATGATGATGGTATTCCTGAAATCAACCTTACGGCCTAATGAATCGGTCAATTGCCCTTCATCCAATACCTGTAACAGTATGTTGAATACATCAGGGTGAGCTTTTTCAATCTCATCCAATAATACTACCGCGTATGGTTTACGGCGTACTTTTTCAGTAAGCTGTCCGCCTTCTTCATAACCCACATAGCCCGGAGGCGCTCCTACCAAACGTGATACTGCGAATTTCTCCATGTACTCGCTCATATCTATCTGTATCAGCGCATCCTCGGTATCAAACATAAAACGGGCAAGCTCTTTGGCAAGCTCAGTTTTACCAACACCGGTTGGACCTAAGAATATAAATGAGCCAATCGGTTTTTTTGGATCCTTTAAGCCTGCACGTGTACGTTGTATAGCGCGGGTTAATTTTTTGATAGCCTCTTCCTGACCAATGATCTTTCCGCCAATGGTTTCAGACATGTTCAGCAATTTCTGGCTATCAGCCTGGCCAACCTTTTGTACCGGTATGCCGGTCATCATGGCTACAACTTCAGCAACATTATCTTCGGTTACAGTATAACGTTTTGATTTTGTTTCTGCTTCCCATACTGCTTTTGCCTGGTCAAGTTCTTCGAGCAGGTGTTTTTCAGTATCACGAAGCTTAGCTGCTTCTTCGTATTTCTGGCTACGGACAACCTTATTCTTTTCAACCTTGATCAGCTCTATCTTTTGCTCAATATCCAATATATTCTGTGGAACATGGATATTGGTTAAGTGAACGCGGGATCCTGATTCATCCAAAGCATCTATCGCCTTATCAGGTAAAAACCTGTCGGTAATATATCTTGTGGTTAAAGCAACGCAGGCATTAATAGCTTCGGGAGTATAGGTAACACCGTGATGTTCTTCGTATTTTTCTTTGATCCTGTTCAGTATCTCGATGGTTTCATCAGGAGTAGCAGGCTCAACCATTACCTTTTGGAAACGACGGTCTAAAGCGCCGTCTTTCTCGATGTACTGGCGATATTCATCTAATGTTGTAGCGCCAATGCATTGGATCTCTCCACGTGCCAAAGCCGGTTTAAACATATTTGATGCATCAAGCGAGCCTGAAGCACCACCTGCACCAACTATGGTATGGATCTCATCGATGAATAAAATCACATCCGGAGATTTTTCCAGTTCGTTCATTACGGCTTTCATGCGTTCTTCAAACTGGCCACGGTATTTTGTACCTGCAACCAATGAAGCCAGGTCAAGCGTAACCACGCGTTTGTTAAATAACACACGTGATACTTTGCGCTGTACAATGCGCAGAGCCAAACCTTCGGCGATAGCTGATTTACCTACGCCAGGCTCGCCTATTAAAATAGGGTTATTCTTTTTACGGCGCGATAAGATCTGCGATACACGTTCAATTTCTTTTTCACGGCCTACTATCGGGTCAAGACGGCCATCTTCAGCAGCTTTTGTTAAATCGCGACCAAAGTTGTCCAGCACAGGTGTTTTTGATTTTATGTCGGATACTTTTTTAGGCTGGCTAAAAGAGTCGTCTTCCTTAAATTCATCTTCACCCCCTGTAGGTGAGCCGGGCATTTCGTCGGTCACATCATTTTTGTGTGACTCAACTTCACCCTTAAATATCTCGTAGTTAACATTAAACTGCATTAGTATTTGCGATGCAATGTTATCTTCATCACGCAAAATAGACAGCAGCAAATGCTCAGTACCAATTACATCACTTTTAAATATTTTAGCTTCAAGGTAAGTTATCTTCAATACTTTTTCTGCTTGTTTAGTTAATGGGATGCTTCCGATATGTACATTAGTGCCTATTGTGCCTTTAACGGCGTCTTCAACGGCGCGGCGCAACTTGGCGGTATCAACGGTTAACTCCTTAAGTAGTTTAATAGCTACACCGTCTCCATCGCGTATTAATCCGAGTAAAAGGTGTTCTGTACCAATATAATCATGCCCAAGGCGTAAAGCCTCTTCCCTGCTATATTGAATAACATCCTTAACCCGCGGCGAAAATTTAGCTTCCATATATACCTTTCTGATTTTAGTACGTCACTAATTTAATAAATTGTTTTATTAATAATGGCGTGTTTCTTTACACTTATCAACAATATTGTTGCCAACTTTTATAACTATAATAAAACAGACATTATTATGATGCGCAATCTATTATTTTAGTTACCATTCAAAGAATTTTTATTTACAAAAACATTTACAAATGCGTTTTTTGACAATGTTTCAATAAGTTATATATTTTCGAGTATAAATACTTCAAATAGTTTAACCTGTTCAGCATTATTTTCCCCAAATGCGCCAAATGTGGAATGCTTTATACACCAGTATGACATTAAGGCATAAATCACACTGTCATAATAAGCATCTCTAATTATATATACGTAAGAAACAGGCGAAATGATTTACTGAGCGTGAAATATTTATTCAAGATTAACTGAATATAAAGATACCTGTTGATTCTCGTTTTATCTTATAATTAATTTAAAGCTTTACCCGTTGTAAATTATCCATATTAATAGATATTTGCCTTTACAAAATATTAGTAATGGCAGACGAGAAGATCATATTTTCAATGGCTGGGGTTAGCAAAGTCTATCCCCCGCAAAAAACAGTATTAAAAAATATTTACCTGTCGTTTTTTTATGGTGCCAAAATTGGCGTTATAGGTTTGAACGGCTCGGGTAAATCATCGTTATTAAAAATAATAGCAGGCATTGATAAAACCAATATAGGCGAAGTAGTTTTTTCGCCCGGATATACCGTAGGCTACCTGAGCCAGGAGCCCGAGCTCGACCCTAATAAAACCGTACGTGAGGTAGTTGAGGAAGGCGTAAGTGAAATAACCGCCCTTTTAAAGGAATACGAGGAGATCAATGAGAAATTTGGTTTGGAGGAGTATTACAGCGATGCCGATAAAATGGATAAACTGATGACCCGCCAGGGCGAATTGCAGGATAAGATAGATGCTGTTAACGCCTGGGAACTGGACACCAAGCTGGAGCGTGCCATGGATGCGTTGCGTTGCCCGGAGCCTGATACCAAAATAGCGGTATTATCGGGTGGTGAGCGCCGCAGGGTGGCATTATGTCGTTTATTGCTGAAAGAACCTGATGTTTTATTGCTGGATGAGCCTACCAACCACTTAGATGCGGAATCGATAGATTGGTTGGAGCAGCACCTTAAACAATATAAAGGCACCGTTATAGCCGTAACCCACGACCGCTACTTCCTGGATAACGTTGCCGGCTGGATTTTAGAACTTGACCGTGGCGAGGGCATCCCGTGGAAAGGCAATTACTCATCATGGCTGGATCAGAAAGCTAAACGCCTGGCGCAGGAGGATAAAACCGAAAGCAAACGCCAGAAAGCCCTTGAACGTGAATTGGAATGGGTGCGCATGGGACCAAAAGGTCGCCACACCAAATCAAAGGCCCGTTTATCTAACTATGATAAATTAGCATCGGAAGAAACTAAGGACAGGGAAGAAAAACTGGAGTTATTTATCCCGCCGGGCCCGCGTTTGGGTAATATAGTGATTGAGGCCAACGGCGTAAGTAAATCATACGGCGATAAGTTATTGTTTGATAACCTGAGCTTTTCACTACCACCGGCAGGTATAGTTGGCATCATCGGCCCCAATGGTGCTGGTAAAACCACATTGTTCCGCTTAATTACCGGGCAGGATCAGCCCGATGCAGGCACTTTCCGTGTGGGAGATACCGTGGCCTTGGGTTATGTAGACCAGATGCATGATGACCTTGACCCTAACAAATCTGTTTGGGAAAATGTTACCGGCGGTTTGGAAACCATTATGGTGGGTAACCGTCCGCTAAACTCACGTGCTTATGTATCCCGCTTTAACTTTAATGGTGCAGACCAGCAAAAGAAAGTTGGCGTACTATCAGGCGGAGAGCGTAACCGGGTGCATTTATCCATCACGCTAAAAAAGGGTTCAAATGTATTGCTACTGGATGAGCCCACCAATGATATTGACGTAAATACATTGCGTGCGCTGGAAGAAGCGCTGGAAAACTTTGGCGGTTGCGCGGTAGTGATCAGTCACGACAGGTGGTTCCTTGATAGGATCTGTACGCATATCCTGGCTTTTGAGGGCAATTCACAGGTTTATTTCTTCGAGGGGAATTATTCGGATTATGAGGAGAACAGGAAAAAGCGTTTGGGAGATATTGCGCCGAAGAGGATCAAGTATAAGAAGTTGACGGTGTAGGTTTAATATTAATCCCGTCATGCCGAATTTATTTCGGCATCTCACAGGACAGGTAGCCACATGTTGAATTGTCCTGTGGGGTCCTGAAACAAGTTCAGGATGACAATAAATATAAAAAGTAAAAGCCACTCAATTGAGTGGCTTTTACTTTTTATATTTCGCTGGCTTAAGTCTGCGACTGAAGCCCACAGATCAGGAAAGTTTGCAACTTTCCCCTTACTCCCAAACATCATTAATCACAGCAGCACTCTGCTTATCATCAGCCGGTAACTTAAACATGGCCTCTATGGTATGCAGCACATTATAATGGGTTATATGCTCACTGTATTTACCTGTTTTAACATGAGCACCGTAAAATATAGTGGGTATTTGATTGGCAGATGTACGACTATCATCCTCATCAAAAGTTACAATAAGCAAACTATCGTGCGTTTTTGCCCATTCCGCATATTTGGCAATGTTTGCTTTTAGCCATTTGTCGCCGCGCTGTATGGCTGCAGCATCGCCCGGCGCACCTATATTGTGCATATCGTAATCCATATCGGGGATTACAAAAGCCAGGGTGGGCAGTTTGTTGTAGTCGGATGGGAAAGCCGTCATTGGCTGACTAAGCGATGCCGGGAAATTATTAGGGCCTTTCCCCTGCCAGTTTACCCATGGACAATGCTTGCGCCCATAAAGCGCCTGCCCTGTTAACGTACTGGTTTTATAATAGCAGGGCAAAAACCCAACAGAAGGCATGGTTTGTGCAAATCCTTTAAAGGTAAACCCTTTGCTGATCAGTGCGGCACCAAGATTAGGCGTGGTAAATGTTTTACCTTCAAGGCATTCATCGGCTACTACCCCTTGCGTACCACCTGAAAACAACGCGATATAGTTTGCCTGACTGGGATGTGTTACCCCATGCGAGTCGGTAAACAAAGCGCCATGTTCTGAAAGCCAGCTGATATATGGCGAGTTAGGTGAGCCTATAAGCGCGTTGTAATCATGATTTTCCTCCACAACCACAATCACATGTTTATAGGTTGGGATTGCCGGAGCTGGTTTATAATTTACAAAAGACAAACATGCGAATGCCGCTAAAGCGGGTAATGATAAAAGATATTTCATTGTTTTTACAGATACTTATGCATTGCAATAATAGCCATCAACGATGATTTATTATTGCTGTATTAATATTGTTACGCCCTTCTTACTCCTGGCTTAAGTCTGTGACTTAAGCCTACAGATCAGGAAAGTTTGTAGCTTTCTTTACCAAACTTTAACCCTCGCGCTATCCGGCCTGTACATTTTATTACCGGGTTTTACATCAAATGCTTTGTAAAACGATGGCATATTTGACATAGGGCCGTTAGTACGGTACATTGGCGGCGAATGCGGGTTGGTGTTAATATCCATCCTTACCGCTTCATCACTTTTTTTCATCCGCCACACTTGCGCCAGCGACAGGAAGAACCTTTGATCCGGCGTAAAGCCATCAATCTTTGTATCGCTTTTACCTTCGGGTGTTCTTTTAAAAGCTTCGTAGGCAATGGCCATGCCACCATTATCTGCCAGATTTTCGCCTTGTGTAAGGCTGCCATTTACATGCAGGTTATTTAATACAGTATAACCATTGTACTGATTTATTAATACTTGTACACGTTGCTTAAATTTAGCCGCATCTTCAGGTGTCCACCAGTCTTTCAGATTGCCGTCTTTATCATATTGGCGGCCCTGATCGTCAAAACTATGGGTCATTTCGTGCCCTATCACTACACCAATAGCGCCGTAGTTAATAGCATCATCGGCATCCTTGTCAAAAAATGGGAACTGCAATATCCCCGCAGGGAAAACGATCTCATTATTGTATGGATTATTATAAGCATCCACGGTTGATGGCGTCATCTGCCACTCGGTTTTATCAACCGGCTTGTTTACCTTCTTTAGCTCTTCATTATAATTATGTTTGGAGACAGACTGCATATTTTTGTAATAAGCATCCTTACTGATCGTTACATCGTCATAGTTTTTCCATTTATCCGGATAACCTATTTTTTTGCTGAACGCCGCCAATTTTGCAAGTGCTTTCTGCTTAGTTGCCGGACTCATCCAGTCGAGCCTTTCAATCCGTTCCTTATAAACAGCCTGCAGGTTATTTACCAGGTCGAGCATACGCTTTTTGGCATCAGGCGGGAAGTATTTGGCCACATATAATTGACCCAATAATTCGCCGAGGCCGTTATCTATTACCTCAACCATATCGCGCCAGCGCTCTTTTTGTTGTTTCTGCCCGTTTAATACCCTACCATAAAATTCAAAATGCGCATCCCTAAATGGCTTACTTAATAATGATGATGAAGCATCCAGGGCCATAAAGTCAAGTTTGTCTTTCCAAATGTCGATAGGCTGGGTTTTCAGCAGCTTATCAAGCGCAACGTAATACTTAGGCTGCCCAACCAATATGGTATCGGTATGGATGTTCATCAGCGTTAGCACATGTTCAAAATCAATGTCGGGTATCTGTTTCGCAAAGTCTTTTACCGCAAACTTGTTGTAGTTCTTTTGCGGGTCGCGCAATTCTGTAGGTGTTAAGTGCGATTGCGCTATGGCCGTTTCCAGCTTTAATATGTCTGAGGCTTTTTTAGCAGCAGTTGCAACATCAACACCTGTTAAAGTAAATAGCTTGGTGATATAGGTAACATACGCCGCCCTGATTTTTACTGATGCCGAATCCGTATTAAAATAATAATCCCTTTCAGGCAGTTCCAGGCCAGTTTGGTCAAAATGGGCCACATTCATTTTGCTGTTCTTATCATCTGGAGCGGTATAAAAACCAAACAAAAACCCATCTCCATCATTAAATGTGCTTGCCGATAGGTCAATCAATTGTTTATAATCCTTAACGGCATCAATTTTTGCGAGCAAAGGCTTAACCGGTTCATAACCTAACTTATCAATAGCTGTTGTATCCATACCACTCAGGTATAAGTCGCCAACTTTTTGCTCCTTGCTGTCTTTAGGGTTATCTTGTTTGGATACATCTTCCAAAATCTGATGCAATTGCTTGCGGTTTTCAACCGTCATGCTGTACATGCCTCCCCAACCGGTTTCTGATGGTGGTATTTTGGTGTTCTTAAGCCAGGTGCCGTTGGCGTATAAGAAAAGGTTGTCAGCAGGATTTACTGTTGTATCCATGCCCGATTTATCAAAAAACACCGTACGTCTTGGCACTTCGGATGATTGATCTTTAGGCTGATGGCTACAGGCTGTAAGTATCAATAATGGCAAGGCTGCCGATACCCATTTTATTGTTTTCATGATTGGTTAATTGAGGCAATTAAAATAAAAAAAGCAAAGTACATAATCGCTGCCATATGTTAACAAGAAGGTCTGAAATATTTTTGACAACATAATTCAACACAACGTGTTGATATTGTGTTAAATGTTAACAAATAAATGACACCCATTTAACGTTAATATGAAAGCTTATAGCTTATTTTTATAAACCTGAAAATCAGGTTGTAACAAATTAACTTAAATCAATTTTTATGACCTGGAGAAAATTTAGTGGAGAGATCATCCAATTACCCATCATTGAAGAAGTTGAAAGAGCTATTGAAAGAGAAAGTTTGCTCGGCAATAAGCTTAAAGTTTGCATCGGTACCGATTCGCAGGTAAAAGGTAATGTGACCGATTTTGCCACAGTTATTGTGTTTTTACGCGAGGCCCGCGGCGGCTTTATGTTCATCCACCAGGAACGTACCTCTCAAAAAATGAGTATTAAGGAACGTATGCTTTCTGAAGTACAAAAATCAATCGACATTGCTTACAGGCTTTGCGATCTGCTCGATCTGTATGATGTAGACCTGGAGGTACATGCAGACATTAATACCAACCCGATGTTTAAATCGAACCAGGCTTTGCACGAAGCTATGGGATATATTTTAAGCATGGGCTTTGTATTTAAGGCCAAGCCAGAAGCGTTTGCCAGCTCTTATTGTGCTAATAAAATAGTACAGTAATCAGATTTAATTTTAGCCGATGTTTTCTATCTTGCGGAAAACATCGTTATGAAAAAAGTATTCTTGCTTTTGCTGGTAATTATTGCCCCTTTTTTAAGCCGGGCACAGCAACCCGACTCCACTACTCACAACAAAGTAGGCGACCCTGCCCCCAACTTTACCTTCCATCCTGAAAAAGAAAAAACAGCCACTTTAGCTGATTATAAAGGCAAAATTATTGTAATAGATTTTTGGGCCACCTGGTGCCCACCATGCCGCGCGGAACTGCCACGGGTACAAAAAGAGATATGGGAAAAATATAAAGACAACCCCAAATTTGCGCTTTTCGCTTTCGACCGTGGTGAAGACTGGGATAAAACTTTGCCTTTTAAGGAGAAAAACAAGTATACCTTCCCCATGATACCTGACGCGGATAAAAAGATCTATAACCTTTATGCCACACAATACATCCCGCGCACCATTGTGGTCGATGAAAGCGGAAAGATCATCTACCAATCCATGGGTTATGATGAAAAGGATTTTAAAGAATTGCTGACTTTATTGGCCGATAAATTAAAATAATCTGTATCGCGCCTGTAACATTTGTCACCTGTGGCAGACTAAAATATATGAAACCAGGGTTTCTATTTACAGGCCAGCATCTGCCAGGAAAACCTTTAGTAAAAGAACAATTCTTTTACGACGCATTTTTAATATAATGGAACAAATAACTATCAGAACAGCCACTATAAATGACCTTGACACCCTATTTCGATTTGAGCAGGGTGTTATTACTGCCGAACGCCCTTTTGATGTCACCATAAAAGACGGGCACGTTAATTATTATGATATTGTACACCTGATTGAGGCCCCGCATATTGAAATTGTGGTGGCTGAATCGGGCTCCGAAATTATTGGGTGCGGCTATGCCCGTATTGAGGACGGTCGGATCTATTTAAAACATAAGCAACATGCTTATTTGGGTTTTATGTATGTTGATCCGGCACATCGTGGTAAAGGCGTAAACAAACTGGTTATTGAGGCCCTAACAAAATGGGCCATCAGTCAAAATATGACTGAATTACGTTTAGATGTTTATGATGAAAATGCGGTCGCCCTCCGTGCTTATGAAAAGGCCGGGTTTAGCAAGCATCTGGTGGAAATGCGCAAGGGCTTAAACTAACATTCCGCCCCAAATAAACAAAACAATAAGACCGGATTACGGCTTATATATAAGTGAAAACGTACCATAAGAAATTTGAGCAGTACCTACCCATTCCATTGGCTGAGGCCTGGAATTTCTTTTCATCGCCATTTAATTTGGCGAAGATCACGCCGCCGCAAATGAAATTTATGGTAACATCCGATTATGATGAAAATACCAAAATGTACCCCGGCATGATCATCACTTATAAGATAACTCCTTTATTGGGCATAAAAATGAACTGGATGACGGAGATAACCCATGTAAAGGAAAACGAATATTTTGTGGATGAACAACGCTTTGGCCCATATGCGTTGTGGCATCATCAGCATCATTTTAAGGAGGTTAAGGGAGGAGTGTTAATGACCGATATTTTACACTATGCCATCCCCTACGGCGTTTTTGGCCGCTTTGCTAATGATATACTGGTTAAAAAACAGATCAAAAATATCTTCGCCTATCGTAAGCAGGAGATTATTAAACTGTTTGGGCCGTTTAAGGTTAGAGATTAGTGAATGGAGGTTAGTGATTAGTTGGGTTTCGGTTAAAAATCCTACTAATCACTAACCTCTAGTCTCTAATTACTTCACTTTGGATGATAATTCGAATCACTTAATATTTTTTGTGCGTCTGTATTTGCCATTAGCTGCGGCAGGGTAACTTCCGGATGTTTATCCATGTATTTGCGTACGATTTGCCAGCCTGTCCATATACCAAGTTTTGGTGCGGATTCATTCTTTTCGCCAAGGCCGGGAGTGAATGGGGCTACGGTTAAAAACATCTGAATTTTATGATAATCAGTTTCATACAATAAATTCTGGTCTAAAAAATAGGCCCAAATGTTGGATTCAAACCCTGTACACCATTTCAATTGTTTATCGGTGTATTGTATTTTCACTGAATCAGGCAAATCAGGTAAAACCTGATCCATCATATACATGATCTTGCCGTTATAAATCATTTTGGCGAGCAATGTGCCATTATCATCATTCTCCGGGAACATATCCTCACGTATTACGCCCTCAACAACACGTGGCGCAATATTATCCGGTGTAAAGTTGCGCGACAGGTAGTGCGGATAAGCCGTAGTTAAAGCAGGGTAAAATCGCGAATTTGCACCCAGGAAAAGATCCAAACCAACTGCAAAATAGCCATCTCCAATTGCTGTTGGTGTTTCAAAACCCGAGAAATAGGCATATACTTTCGGCAGTTTTTCTTTCGGGAAATAATATTTTATACGTCTGAAAGCATCTGTTAAAGCAGCATTTTGTGCATCTAAATTCGGATATACCGAATCTACATCATGCTTCAAATCCTGGTAGGGCTTGCCTTTAAATACATCGCGCAGGGTTTGAAAATACGCGGTATCCGTTATTTTTCCGGCCTGTAATATCTGCTCCACAAAATCCTTGTAAAACATACCGTATTTATTGATCATGAAAAGCGATTGCTGTTTCATGGGCTTTACTTCCATGCCATTAAAATCCTTATCGAAACGCTCAATGGTTACATTAACGTTTATATTGCTTACATCAACTTTTTTATGACGGTTACAGGCTGTTAGTAGCAGGCCGATTGAAAAAATTAGGTAAATTTGTTTTTTAATGTTTGGAGTAGCGATCATTTTTATACTTTGGGCAAAATTAAGTTTTTTCTTCACTATCTATTCATACAATGAAAATTGCATTAGCCCAGCTAAACTATCATATAGGTAACTTTGAATCGAACACCGCCAAAATTATCGATAACATCAATAAAGCCCGGAAAAACGGCGCCGACCTCGTAGTATTTGCCGAGTTATGTGTTTGCGGTTACCCCTCACGTGATTTTCTGGAGTTTGATGAGTTTATCGATCTATGCGATCAGTCTGCAAAAAAAATAGCCGCAGCTTGTACCGATATGGCCTGTATTATTGGCATACCAACGCCTAATAATGATTCCGAAGGTAAGGACCTGTGGAACTCCGCTTATTTTATTGAGAACGGCGAGATAAAAGCCACCGTTAACAAAGCGCTGCTGCCCAACTATGATATTTTTGATGAGTACCGCTATTTTGAACCATCAACACAATTTAGCTGTATTGATTTTAAAGGGCACCGCATAGCGTTAACCATTTGTGAAGATTTGTGGAATAATATAGAGAACCCGCTATATGTTACCCGGCCAATGGATATCTTGATTGAGCAGCAGCCCGATGTAATGATAAATATAGCCGCCTCGCCATTTGCCGTAAAGCACGACGATGAGCGTATTGATATTTTGCGTGATAATGCCAGCAGGTATAATCTGCCCTTGTTTTATGTAAATCAGATCGGCGCGCAAACCGAGCTTATTTTTGATGGCGGATCATTGGTATTTGACAACACTGGAAAACTGGTTGATGAGCTGCCTTATTTTGAAGAGAGCCTGACCTATTATACTTTGGAAAAAGACGCCGGCATTACCCTGCACCAGCCTGCAACCCTAAAAGCCGAACGCCCTGCAGATATTGAGCAGATACACCAGGCGGTTATATTAGGCATTAAGGATTATTTTTATAAATCAGGATTTAGTCGTGCCATATTGGGCCTTTCCGGCGGGATTGATTCGGCCGTGGTATGCGCTTTAGCTACTGAAGCCTTAGGCGCTGAGAATGTAATGGCGGTATTATTGCCCTCACGTTTCTCATCAGATCATTCCTTGAAAGACGCGGAGGACCTGGTGAAAAACCTGGGCTGTAAACACGAGATCATTGCTATAAAAGATGTTACCGAAGCATTTGAAACCGCTTTATCGCCACAGTTTAAGAACCTGCCATTTAATATTGCCGAGGAAAATATACAATCCCGGAGCAGAGCCATATTATTGATGGCCATGTGTAATAAATTTGGATATATATTACTCAACACCTCCAACAAAAGCGAAGCCGCAGTTGGCTATGGCACTTTATATGGCGATATGTGCGGCGGGATATCTGTAATTGGCGATGTTTACAAAACACAGGTATTTGATCTGGCCCGCTACATTAACCGCGAGCGTGAGATCATCCCTGAAAACTCCATCATCAAACCACCATCAGCTGAATTAAGGCCAGATCAAAAGGACAGTGATTCACTGCCCGAATATGATATCCTGGATAAGATCATCGCCGAATATGTGGAGAACCGCCGTTCATCAGGAGACATCATCAAGATGGGGTACGATGAGCAAACCGTTAGGCGCACTATTAAGCTCATTAACCTGGCTGAGCATAAAAGGTATCAAACCCCTCCTATTTTAAGGGTATCGTCCAAAGCTTTTGGTATGGGTAGAAGAATGCCGATTGTTGGGAAGTATTTGTCGTAAATAATTCATCTTCCTTTATGTCATGCTGAACTTGTTTCAGCACCTCATGAGCAAGGTTTACACCAAGCAAATCGCTCTGTTTGTGAGATCCCGAAACAAGTTGGGGACGACCTAAACTCTTTGTCATGCTGAGGTACGAAGCATCTATTATACATGCGACCGGTAAACAAGCGGCAAGTTTCTTCGCTATCGCTCAGAATGACAAAAAGATTTATTTATTACCCCTGGTAAACAAACTTATACCCAATCCCTCTAACAGTTTGCAAATACTGCGGTGAATCAGCATTAGTTTCTATCTTTTTGCGGAGGCGCACGATGTGCATATCAAGCGTACGGGTATTTACATCGGCATTATAGCCCCAAACTTCCATCATCAGCTCTTCGCGGTTTATTACCTTGTTCTGGTTTTTCAGGAAGTATAGCAGTATCCTGTTCTCTAATATGGTAAGCTCAATCTTACGGCCATCCTTTATCAACAGGTGGGTATTGGGCAGGTGTTCCATATTAGCGAAACGGTATGACTCCGATTTTTCATTGTTCAGTGAAAATTTGATCTTGTTATCAATCATCGCCACCAAAACATCCATATTAAAGGGCTTGGTTATATAATCAGATACGCCGAAGTTATAGGCCTCAATTTTGTCTACATCCTGACCTTTGGCCGTCATCATGATGATTAATTTATCAAAACCCTTGGCACGTACAGTAGCACAAACCTCCGAGCCTTGTTTGCCGGGCATCATCCAGTCGAGCAATACGATATCCGGATGTTCGGTTAATATGATATTTTCGGCTTCATCGCCATTACTGGCTTCCAATACTTTGTACCCTTCTGATTGCATACGTTCCGCAACCAGGAAACGCAGATTTTCATCATCTTCAGCCAGCGCGATTTTTATTTCTCTGTTCATATATTTTAATTATCATTTGGCAGCGTAACAATAAACTCCGATCCTTGGTCGATCTTACTGCTTACCGTTATCTCCCCGTCCATAAAATTAACTAACTCTTTACAAAAAGCCAAACCGAGCCCAACGCTTCCGTTTTGGTTATACTGGTTTTCTATCCTGTAAAATTTATTAAATATATTATTTAATTCACTCTTTGGTATACCTATGCCTTTATCGGCAAATGAAAACACAATGCTTTTTTTAGTACCTGTAATAGTTATATGTAATTCCTTTTTCTGCGGATGCGAATACTTGTAGGCATTCTCTATCAGGTTCTGAAATATGCTACCTAATAACACCGGATCGGTGAAAATAGTATCCACATTGTTTATTTTGACCTCCAGCTTAAAATCGGCATACTTCATTTTAAAGCTTTCAATATACCGTTTTACAAAGTCTTTTATATCTATTTCCTCTCTTTTTAGATTGATAGATTTATTTTCGATCTGAGTGAACGACAGTAACTTAGTCATCAGATCATTGAGCTTGTCGGCCTCTTCATCCAAAATTTTACCATAATGTTTGAGCTGTCTTTCGGATAATTCGCCGCCACCCCGTAAGTTCGACCCTGCAATTTTTATTACACTTACTGGCGTCTTAAATTCATGGGTAAAGTTGTTAATGAAATCGTATTGCAGCTTGAACAAGCGCAGGTTGATCTTTAAATTACGATAGATCAGGTAACCTATCAGCATCAGGAAAAGATACATGAGCACTATTGCGCCACCAATAGGCATAAAGCGGCGGTTACTTTCGGCAGTAAGGTAACCATTAGCCGATTTAAAGTATAGCTTATAGTTAGAAAACGCGCCCGGAAAAGCTACTTCGGTGGTTATATTATCTCCAGGCGTATTATCAAGCGGGTAGTATACAAAGGGTTTAATAGATACGCTCTGGTATAATTCCTTATGCGAGTTTCTCACCTTCAGCATATAAGGATCGAGCAAAAAGGTCATCATGTTTTGCTTGTAAGCAACACCCGGGTGAATATGCTGCTGCAAGTCGCGGTATATCTTCACATCCTCGCGGCGCAAAATATTCATATAGCTTATTTTATCGGGCTTAACATCATAAAATGTTTTGGATATCTCGTCGGGTGTTGAGCCGCGGGTGGTATCAGAGTTGGCTATATAATCATTCAGCTTAATGGCCATATCCCTGAAATCTTCATTATAAACATCAGCTCTTCGCTGAACGTTAACCACTGCGCCTTTCTTAAGCTGGTATTCATAAACCGATTTGATAGTAACATCAAGGTTATTACCGTCTTTTACCTGTACAGACTTGCTACCTATTGCTATCTCATAAAAATCAATCTTTCTTACGAATGGATAGGTATGAAAAACAGAACTTGAATAACTGGCCGCGGATGAAAAGGTAAGATAACCCTGATACAAGGTTATTTCAGGTATTTTATTCAGAAAAAAATCGTTGTATGGTTTAATGGTTTCATCAAGCACATCAATTTTTTTTGATGCGAACTCGTTCTCTACATATTTTGATGTAAGGTTATAGGATATCACCAGCGCTATTATCAGTGTTACTGATATCAGCGCCATAAAGACAATGATCAACGAAAAGTTTTTGCGGTATACGCCTCTATGTAGCTTCATGACAACATGGGCATCATGGTTTAACCCGCATATTATTATCCAGGAATTTTTCTATTTCGCTATACATCTGCATCCTGTTATGCTCGCTTCTGAATACGGCCCGTTCATTATCCTTTAAAAAATAATATACCGGTACATTTTGCTTACGCAATTCAATAACAAACTGGTTAAGCTCACTAATGTTTGCACGCGGGTCCTTAGCCCCCTGGAAGATAAGCAACGGAACCTTTATTTTATCAGCATGAAACACCGGCGATATGGCCCGCAGCTGGTCGGCATCAGTTTCAGGGTTGCCCACCATTTCATACATCATTTGTAACGATGGCTTAAAATATGGTGGAGCATCCTTTATATAAGTAAAAAAGTTAATGAGGCCGTACTGCACTATAGCGCAATTGTACAATCCCGGATGAAATGACACGCCATACAACGCCGAGAACCCGCCAAAGCCACCACCAAATATGGCTATTTTTTTAGGGTCGGCTGTTTTGTTTTTGATGAGCCAGTTTACACCATCTGTAATATCCTGCTGTATTTTTCCACCTACCTGTTTAAAGCCAGCGCTGTGGAAAGCCTTTCCATACCCGGTTGAGCCCCGGTAATTCACCTGGAACACCGCATAGCCTCTATTGGCCAAAAACTGCACCTCGGGATTATAGCCCCATGAGTTGCGGCTCATAGGCCCAAATGGCCAGTCGTGCGGCATTACCACTACAGGCAAATTTGTTTTGTTATCGCCTTTAGGCAAGGTAAGGTAGCCGTTGATAAGGGTGCCATCACTCGCTTTGTACGAAATGGGCTGCATAGCGCATAAATCATCACATTTAAGGCTCGGGTTTATGTCGCCCAACTTGGTAAGTTCATTGGTCTTAACATCATGCAAATAAAAGGAGCCCGGGCAGCGATCAGTATAAACGCCAATAATAAATTTACTTTCGGCGCTATCCCTGTCAATTACCCTTATCTGGTCGCCCTTAAATCTTGCTTTTAGTGTATTGTAAATCCGTTCACCTGCTGTATCAAAAAAATGTATCTGCGGGCGGTCCTCCTCCCATGAAGCAAACTCAAGGCGATGTTTATTTTTCGAGTATTCAACGTTTACTATATCTGCCTTATCATTAGCATATACAACTTTTTCTTCTTTACCGTTTTCAGCATTTATTTCAACCAGCGCCGTTTTATCCCTGTTAATGTTTGATAGTGCATAAAAATAATTTTTATCACCGGTAAACGCTATTGGCACAACGTGGTCCTTAAAATTATTTACGATGATCCTTTTGAATGGCGTATTGTCGTTCGGCCTGTAAAGTATGGTTTCATCAACGCCGTCCGATGCTTTAACCAGCCTAATTTTCCCATTCTGATCGGGGAACCATTCGGTTAAGTTACCGGGGTTCATCAGGTATGGCTTTAACTCCCCTGTTTTAATATTCAGCTTGTAAATATCAAAATAACTCGGGTCGCGCTTGTTCATCCCTATGGTAATAATATCCGGCTCCATTTTGCTACGGCTCAGGATACGGATCTTTACTTTATTTTCAGAAAGGATCGGCCTTACCTTTAAAGTAGCCAGGTCAAGCGCGAACAGTTTAAACTCATCAGCCGTGAGTATATCCTGACTAAAAATGATCTGGTTATCAAAGGTCCAGAAATAATCACGCACCGAGTATCCCTCAAAACCGGTAGCCATTTGTTCCTTACCATCAGCCAGCGATTGTATAAAAAGGTTCTGCCTGTCTTTATAAGGTTTAAAGTAGGAAACATACTTACCATCGGGCGATATTTTAAAAAAGGTTTTTTGTGGGGTCTTAAAAAAATCGCTTATAGGTATCTCAGCCGGCTTATTCCTTAGGCAGGAAGATAAACCGGTAGCAATACCCAGTATTAAAAATAATATTTTGAACTGTCTTAACATTTTCAAATTAACCTCAGTCTCTTAATCAGGTCAAATTATGCAAATTACATTAGCTAATATAGTATGTCACTATAATTTTACCCATTAATCTATGTTTAAATATTAATTCAACCTAAAGATTCCATTAATATAATTAACTATTTTTGAGTAGATGAAGTGGTTCAGCATAATTATTTTTATTGTTTTTATTGGTAGCTATTCAAAGGTTTTTGCGCAAACCGATGATATGCAATTAGCGGCACAATACGCGGCCAATGGCGAGCCGCAAAAAGCACTGGAGATATATCAAAAACTATACAAACAATCAAACGAGAATTATTTTTCGCCCTATATAAAATGCCTGCTGAGCCTGAAAAAATTCAGCGAAGCCGAGAGCATTTCGCAAAAAATGATCCGCAAGCATCCTGATAACAGCGAATATGTTATTACTCTTGGCTCTATCTATACCCAAAATGGCAATGGCGATAAAGCAAGTCAGATTTATGATGAACTGATCAAAAACCTGCCTGCCGACCAAATGGCCTTTACCAATGTTGCCAACCAGTTTTACCAGAACTCGAATATTGATTATTCGATAAAAACACTGGAGCAAGGCCGCAAGGTTTTAAAGAATGATAATTTATTTTCATTTGAACTGCTTACGCTTTATCGCTATAAGGGCGATAAAGTTGCTTTAAGCGAGGAGTATTTAAACTTTTTGCCAACAAATCCTGCATACGTAGCTCAGGCTGAAAATATATTATCAGGCATGTATGAGGGTGAGGGTGATTACAACATGTTTAAAACCGCACTTTTTAAACGGATACAAAAGAATCCAGACCAACCTATTTATGTCGATCTGCTGATATGGCAGTATTTGCAGCAAAAGGATTTTGATCAGGCGTTAAACCAGGCGCTTGCCCTAAACCGCAGGAATAATGATAATGGCAACAGCATTTATGAATTGTGCCAAACACTGGTAAATAATGAGGCTTATGACGAGGCTATCAGAGGATATCAATTCCTGATTGATAAGGGCAAGGATGGTCAGTTATATGTAGCGGCAAAAGTGGAGCTGATCAATGCAAAAAGTTTAAAGGTTACATCGGGTAAATACACGCATGATGATCTTGCAGGACTGGAAAAAGATTATCAGGATCTGCTGATTGAATTTGGCAAAGGCACTAATACCGCGTTTGCCATGCATAAACTGGCTACCCTGCAGGCTTTTAAACTGCATAAATGGGCCGATGCACAAAAATTACTGGAAGAGGTGATCAACATTCCGGGCGTACGTCCCGATCTGCTGGCAACCTGCAAGCTTGATCTGGGTGATATTTATCTTATTAATGGTAACCAATGGGATGCCATTCTTTTATATAGCCAGGTGGAAAAGGATTTCCCCAATACGGATATAGGACAGGATGCCAAATTCAGGAATGCCAAACTTGGTTATTATACCGGTGATTTTGACTGGGCCAAAAGGCAGCTGAATGTTTTGAAAGCTGCTACCTCGCAACTGATCGCTAACGACGCGCTTAATCTATCCCTGCTCATAACTGACAACCTTGCCGCCGACAGCAGCGGCGCCGCATTAAAGGTTTATGCCCGTGCTGATCTGCTCATTTTTGCGGAAGAGCCTGAAAAAGCTGTTAAAACATTGGACAGCATCGATACAAAATTCCCCAATAATGCACTTACCGATGATATACTGATGGCCAAGGCACGTATACTCATCCAGCAAAAAAATTATACCGACGCGATCCCCTTATTGAAAAAGATAGTAGAAACCCACCCCAACAACCTATGGGCCGATGATGCTGTTTTTATGCTGGGCGATATTTATGAGAACCAGTTAGCCGATAAGGCGCAGGCAAAAACTTATTATCAAAAGATAATTACTGATTATCCGGGTAGTTTATGGATAAATGAGGCCAGGAAAAGGTTTAGGACGATTAGAGGGGATCAACCGGCGAGTTAGGGATTTTCCTCCAAGTGTTATTGCGAGGAAGGAAGCAATCTCCGATTGTATAGAGCCGCTTGTATTGTATGCGTTGACTTATCTTATGGTATCGCTCATAGCCGCTAAGGCCTATTTCTTTTGTCTTGATACAAAAGAAACAAAAAATCAAGACAAAAAGATCCTTCCCCCCACAGGCAAAACACCCAGGCCCGCGCTTTTTGTCGAGCCTTTACCCGCTTTTGATCGCGGTTCATTTAAAGCCCCCTCCCTTGGAGAGGGTTGGGTGAGGCTTCTTCCCCGTCAGTAGAACAGCTTCGGATGAAATAAGGCAAAACAATGGTGGCCTTGTGGTGGAAGGGCATAGCAGATTTTTACAGAAGCGTAAAGGCCAAAGCGCGTAGCGACAGCAGGGTAAAATATAGCAGCCCTGGTTTTGCCTGATTTGCAGGGAAGTGGCCTTGTGCGGCAAAGAAGCATTTCTAATGACTTGATTTATTCATCTATTATTTGTTCTTCAATGGTATTCATGAGCTCCCTACGGTCGGGTTTTGCTACCTTTTGTATCAAGACAAAAGTAGTAGCCTCCGCGGCAATGAGCGGCTGCACATGACAAGTCTACAATATACAAATTAGCTCTGCACTGTCGGGGATTATTAATGCTGTGTTTGTTTTCAATGGTATTAATGAGCTCCCTCCGGTCGGTTGTCTTCATTCCTCGCAATGACGAGCAGAGAAGATTTTTCGTATTTTTGCCCTTATGATAGTATACAACGAAACCATAATAGTTGAAGAAACCATTTACGATGAATGGCTGAGCTGGATGAAGGGGGTGCATATCCCTGCGGTAATGGCTACAGGTTTATTTAAATCATTTCAAATATTAAAAGTTATTGATTCACCTAACGAAGGCGTTACCAGTTGTGTGCAATATTATACTGAGAAGCTGGAACATATTAACAAATACTTCACTGAACATCTAAGCAGCCTTAATGCCGTACATCAGCAACGTTACGAGAACAAGTTTGTGATCTTTAACACGCTGATGGAATCAGTAGATTAGTTGAAAGTAGAAAGTCTAAAGTTTAGAAGCTTTAGTTTACCCTCAGATCTTTTGGCATACGGCCGTGTAATAGAAACTCTGCTACTTTATCATTTCCGTTATTCCGGGCTCTTTGGGCGGCGGCATTCCAGTCGTAAGTGCAATTTACCTGCTCTATATTAATATTGTCACCATCGACCTGTATAACGGCGTATTTAGCATGTGGCGTCATTGATTCCATGGCAAAGCGATATTCGGCGTTACCTAAATAAGCCGGTAAGCCCACACTGCCGGGGTTAACGATGAGCTTTTCATTTGATAAATAGATCACCCTGTTTACATGCGAGTGCCCGCATAGGATCACTTTTTCTTTAATGTGCTTAGTCTTTTCTATTAAATCCTCATCGTTATAAACAAAGACACCTTGCTCTGTTACTTTCTCCAATAGATATTCGTCATCACTCTCGGGTGTACCATGGCAAACAAATATCAGGTCATCAACCGTAGTGGTTTTGGGCAGATCTTTTAACCAGTTTATGGTTTCTGGGGATAGTTCAGCCCTCACTCTTCGCATACCGTCCTTCTCATTATTTTCAACAATTTCCCGATCGGTATTACCGCTGATGCAGATCATGGGGATATCCTGCAAAATCTTAGCGGTCTCTGCTGGTTCCAACGCTCCGAAAAAGTAATCGCCCAGGTTAATGATGGTATCGATATTGCGAGTTTTTATATCCTGCAACACAGCTTGTAAAGCGGTGGAGTTACCGTGGATGTCGGAGATGATGGCGTATTGTTTCATGATAATGATTTTATAAATCATGTCATTGCGAGGAGGAACGACGAAGCAACCTCGTCGCTTGTATATGAACGCGACGAGGTTGCCACGCTATCGCTCGCAATGACATAATAATATGTAACACGATTTTATATAACAAAAAAGGCTCCCGATTGATGGGAGCCCTTTAATTATTTTGAAATAAGATTGTACAGTTCATCCAGTTTTGGTGAAAGTACTATCTCTATCCTCCTGTTCTTGGCGCGTGCCTCTTCTGTATTTGCCGGGTCATTAGGCTGGAACTGGCTTTTGCCGGTTGCTGTTAAACGGTGCGGATCAACATTCTCCGTTTCGGTTAAGTAACGCGTTACCGATGTGGCACGCAATACACTTAGGTCCCAGTTATCTTTTATCTGGCCCAGGTTAATTACTTTTTTATCATCAGTATGGCCTTCAACAGCGATGTTGATATCGGGTTGTTTATTTAACACCGCAGCCAATTGCTGTAACGCTGACTTGCCTTTTTCATTTATTACTATACTACCTGATGGGAATAGCAGCTTATCCGCTAACGACACATATACCTTCCCATTCCTCACGTCAACAGTTAAGCCGCTTTGCTGAAAGCCCAGTAATGCCTGCTGCAATTTATCTTTCAGCGCGTTAGTAGCTTCATCCTGTTTGTGCAAAATATCCTCTACCTGTTTTAAACGCGCTTCCCTCGCCTGTAGATCGCTTGATAGCTGACTAACCTTAAATGAGCTGGCATTGTAATTATTACCTAGTGCGGTATAATTGCTATCCAGTGTGTGATACTTATCATTTAGGCCTTGGTATTTACCTTTTAATTCAGCTATTTCATGGTGTAAACGCGCGGTATCAGCCTGCAGGCTTGATACTTCAGCTTCCAGACTACTGCTACGGTTTTGCAGTGAATCGCGGTCGGCCAACATAGCCTTGTATTTTTTGGGTGACAGCATTACGCACGAATGCAGCGTAGTAATAAGTATTGCGGCAAATAAATAGTACTTAATTTTCATTTCTTATAATGTGTTTTTTATTTTAAGCGAGGGCGTTTCTCAGGAAAACGGTTAACGGGTATAATTTGGTACAAAGTGCAGCCACATTTTTCAGTGTATCTGCTTTGCTTAAATCAGCATCCTTTATTTTATGCCACACGATGAAGCTTTTCAACTTGAGCAATTCTATATTTTCGTTATCGGCATCGTAGCCTTTTGGTACAGTTTTTAATTTTTCCTGATTCCTGAAATCGCCAAAAAGCTTAACAAAACCAGGCTCATCAATTATCTTTTTCAGGTCGGCGGCGTTGTAATCAATTTCCTGGCGTATGGCTTTCAGGTGATCATTCTCCGGCATCCAGTAGCCCCCGGCAATAAATGATTCGCCGGGGGTAATATGCAGGTAGTATTCTACTCCCCCATTCTTCAGGCCCATTGTGGGTATGCTTACACCGAAATTATTTTTGTAAGGAGTCTTATTTTTGCTGAAACGGATATCGCGGTAAATACGCATCACGCACTTTTTGGGGTCGAGCGTTTCATCAATTGATGGATCGATCTTGTGCATTTCGGCAATAAGGTTGCCTGCAAACTCGATCATATTTTCGCGTGCTTTATCGTAGTCCCCTTTATGCTCCTGGAACCACTCGCGGGTGTTATTTTTAATAAGTTCTTTTAAAAAATCAAGCGTTGCCGGGTTTATCATCAGTATCTAAATATGGCTGGTAATGAACTTTGGGCGATAACCAATATAAGAGTATCACCCGTGAATACCTGAAATTAATAGGCGAAAGCGCGATACATGCTGCAAAAATAACACTCAAATATAACCACGGCGAAGTGGTGTTCTGTGTTATTAAATATGTAGCCAACACAAAAAAACCTATCTCTGCAACATTTAATGCATAGCTTACATACATTGCCGCATAAAAGTATCCCGGCTCAATTTCAAAGTGCATATTGCAATGCGGGCAATTGATATATATTTTGCTCGACTTAAAATTATACATTCCGCCGGTAAACATATCGCCCCTGCGGCAGCGCGGGCATTTAGCATGCAGCATTGCCCATGCTTTGGGTGTTTCAGGCATTTTTAACTATTAAAGCTGTTGTTAATTTAAGTTGAGGCGTTCGTTAGGTATGTTGATCTCCACATTTTTGCGGCGATATTTTTTGTACCAAACGAAGCCTAATACACCTACTGCTATATAAGGAGCAAACAGCAAATACATAATGCCATGGTTTAAACCATTAGCCTGTTTACCGCCATCCTGCTTATTGCTTGCCACATTGGTTGAACATATGGCACACTGCGCCTTTACAGGCTCACGGCTTAACAATAATAAACCAAATGCAGCAATGAAAACGAATATCTTAAGGCCCTTATTCATATTACAAAATTAGCTAATATTTACTTAGAAATGGTAGTATGGCGATATCATTAAATAAACAATAACCCCAGTAACGGTTACATATAACCATATAGGGAATGTCCACCTTACCAGGCGTTTGTGTTTTTGCACCTGCATTTGCAGTCCGAAGTAAAAACTCAATAATACTAACGGTAAAACAGCCGCTGCCAGTATAATGTGTGTTATTAAAATAACCAGGTAAATAGCCCGTGTACTGCCAACAGCTGCACTTTCAGCAGGAGATAATATACCGTCGCCATTAACATCACCAAACTTAGTTTCAGGTGCTAACCAGTGGAACAGGATATATGATACCAGGAAAAGTGATGACAATATAAAAGCCAGAATATTGATGCGTTTATGCATGTTGATATTCAGCTTTTTGATGTAGTATAATGATATCAGTAGTAATATACTGCAGGTACCGTTCAATATAGCATTAAGCTTTGGCAAAAAGGGCATAAAGGCCGGCATCACCGCTGGCTTGGGTATAACTTTTAGGCTCAGGACAAACACCACCACAAAAACAAAGATGGATACCGCGGCTACAAATCGGAATATAAATTTATCAGTCATTTTTAGTTCATTAGAGATTGGAGGTTAGAGATTAGTCAAAACCCCGTTCCTATATCTATTATTTATTAATTTTGATTCTTTAACTCTATTTTCCTGCTTCGCCTAATCTCTGCTCTCTAACCTCTAATTAACTAATACACCGCTTTATCCTTACTACGCAGTACTTCAGATACCAGTACTTTTATCTCGTTATCCAGCCTTGTTACATCATCAGGGTCAGTACCACTGTAATAACCCCTGATGCGCTTAGCCTGGTCAATCAGTATGATCTTATCGCTATAAATAAAATCGTCATTAGTAACCTTTAGGGCATTTACTAAAAAGCCATTGCGGGCCAGCGGATATATAGTACTGGTATCGCCAGTTAAAAACAACCATTTGCCTGCAGGTGCATTCAGCTTTTCAGCGTATTGCTTTAGTACAGTTGTCGAGTCTCTTTGCGGGTCGACGGTTATCGATACAAAATCGATCATCTTATTTTTAGCATAACCATTTGCCAGTACACTGATGTTTTTATTCATCTCAGCACAAATAGTTGGGCAATGGGTATAAAAAAAGTTGACTACAAATATCTTGCCCTCAAATGTTTTAAATGAAACCGGATTACTATCCTGATCCTTTAAATTAAAATCGCTAAGGGTATGATAGAGTGTATCTGGAATATCTTTCCCTTTAACTTTATGCGTTGTTTTGGCAAGCTGTTTTGGACCGAAAAAAGGTAATGGCTGATACCTGTTTTTACCCTGAACAGTTAGTAAATAATATAAAAATCCCGGCAGTGCTAATATTAGTGCCAGGATTATTATTTTTTTTAGAATGTTTGTTTTGCTCATTACATCCTCAGGGTAATCCAGTGGTGGCTTTCATTTGTAAGCACCAGGATCAATCCGATTATAAAAAGAATTGGGACTATTATAGAGTAAATCAAACTTGGTTTTTCAAACTTCAAGTGCATAAAGAAAGCTACTATATAAAATGCTTTTGCTAATGTTAAAACAATATATATAGGATTTGCCCATGTATGAGCGAAGTCTGGATGACTAGGCACTATAGCAAGCGCGATAATAAACTCAATGCAGGTAATACCAAGGAGTATTAAAAATACTCTTAATATCCTTTTCCTGGTCATTCCTTCATGCTCGCCATGTTCGGCATGAACTTCTGTAGGTTCTGTTGACATATATTATGTGAGTTAAAAGATCAAACTAAATAAAAGAAGGTAAATACGAATACCCAAACAAGATCTACAAAGTGCCAGTAAAGGCCAACTTTTTCAATCATTAAATAGCTGCCGCGTTTCTCGTAAGTACCTAATAAAACGTTAACAGTGATGATAATGTTTATAATAACTCCTGTAAATACGTGGAAACCGTGGAAACCTGTTATAGTAAAGAATAGGTTAGCAAACTGATGTGCTGAACTTACCTGAGCAGCATAACTTAAATGCAGCGTTGGGTCAAAGAACTCTTTTAACTTTTCTGGGTTTGATGGTATACTCGCCCACCAGAATCCTTCACCATGTAAATGCGCCCATTCTAAAGCCTGGCAACCCAGGAACATAAAACCACCTATCACAGTTGCTATCATCCACCAAACTACTTCCTTCCTGGCATTACGGTGGCCTGCCTCAACAGCAAGTACCATGGTAACAGAGCTAAGGATCAGGATAAAGGTCATCATACCTACGAATACCAATGGAGCGCCATGTTCAATCAGCCCGGGAACGGATTGGAAAACAAGTGATGCTTCTGGCCATGCATATGCGCTAAAACGTAGCGAACCGTAAGCTATTAGTAAAGAGGAAAATGTAAACGCATCTGATAACAGGAAAAACCACATCATCATTTTACCGTACTCAACGTTAAATGGCGACCTGCCACCCGACCACGGTGTTGTTTTTACTTCATCAATTTGTGATACTGCTGCTGTACTCATCTGTACTTTATATGTGTTGTTAATATTGGTTCAAAAGTAAAAAAACATAAAGATATATCCACACAATATCTAGAAAATGCCAAAAAATAGATGTCATTTCCATTTTAAACAGGTTCTTCGCCTGTGGGATATCGCTATAACTGCCTTTTATTGTGTTTAATAGTAGTAATAATGCCGCAATAATGTGTATTAAGTGCATCGCGATAAATACATAAACAAAAGATTGCGCTGCATTAGGGTTAATAAAATACACCCCCATATCAATCAATTTACTGCATGAATAAAGCTGTAACGCAAAAAATGCCACACCCAACACCAGCGTAAGCCATAGAAAAAGCTTTTGCTTTGAGAATGACAAACTCTTTGCCGCCCTTGATGCCAGGAATAAGGTAACACTGCTCAATAATATTACAACTGTGCTGTACATTAATGATTGCGGCAGTATTACGTTGATGGCGTGCTTTTTACCGCCACTGTAAACTATAAAACCACTGGTAAACGCGGCAAATAACATAAACGATGTGAATATGAATATCCACATGTTGAATTTTTTAGGAGCAAAATTAAATTTATCTTCCTTCCGTAGCTGAGCCATCATTTCCCTTTTCCTATAAAATCAAATAAAAACATTAATTGTACCACCGGCAAATAAAGAAAAGAGCCGTACATCAGCTGCTTTGCCGATTTAACTTCGAGCGTGCGCAGCAACGTAAATGATTGGTACAAAAATAACAAACTGCATATTAATGATACCACGCCAACGTAATAACCGCCAAAATGGTAATATGTTGGCAGCCAGCTCACCGGCACTAAAAATATGGTGATTACAAAGGTAACTAATGCACTTGTAAAATCGCGCTTGCCGGTTGGCAACAGCCTGAAACCTGCCAACTTGTAATCATCATCCAAAACCCAGGCAATGGCCCAAAAGTGGGTAAACTGCCACACAAACTGGATGGCAAATAATACCAGCGCTATCTGGTCGATAGTTCCATAACCGGCTACATAACCGATAAGTGGTGGCAACGCACCCGGTATAGCACCCACAAATACCGCTATTGACGATACACGCTTTAATGGTGTATAAGCAAATGCATATAGTAATATGGAGAATACTGATAAAAAGCCTGTAGTTAAATTTAAGCTACCCAATAAATACGTGCCGAATATGGCCATAAATAAACCTAATACCAGCGCCTGGCCTGTTGTCATGCGGCCGGCAGGTATAGGGCGGTCCATGGTACGCTTCATTAAGCGGTCATAATCTTTTTCAATGATCTCATTAAAGCAGTTTGCCGCGGCGGTAACTAAAAAGCCACCAACAATAAGCATTCCCCAATGTTTCCAATTAATAACTCCACCTGTTTTGGTATTGGCCATGCTGCCTATCAAAAATGATATGGAAGCCGAAAACACTACCAAAAATGTTAGCCTGAGTTTAATCAGTTTTATAAAATCGCTCAACTTCATTTATGCGCCCCCCTGTAAACTAACTGATTTATGTAAATTAAGCATCAAATAGAATTGCGCGCCAAATACAAGGCTCGCTAAAACTATGTGTGCCGTTTGCGCATATGGCGGTAACGAACAATATGACAATAAGATACCGGTCACTATCTGCAGCATAATAACCAGGAATGTAAAGCTCATGATCTGCTGTTGAATTGAATGCCTGCTAAAGGTACGGCGTATTAAAGCATATAACACCACATTACCCAGTAATACTAATATGGCTATATCCCTGTGCTGTATAAATATGTTGCCTGCCTGTGTTATCCAGTTTTCGCGGTAACCACCCTGGAAACGATTGGCCACCTCGTCGATCTTTTCACGCACCTCGGTCCCAAAAGCAATCTGGGCAATACTTAATATTAAGACCAATAAAGTAACCACATGCACTATAGGATTAATAGTGATGCTCTTTTTACTATAAACCTTTGCCATGTGATAGGTAGCAATACTGATGGCCAAAATAGCCAATGCTGCCAGCATATGCACAGTTACCAGCCATGCAAAAAGATTGGTTGATACCACAATCGACCCTAACCATGCCTGGAATGCAACCAATATTAAATTAAAAAAACTTAAAACGGCTATAAATTTATTCTCTTTAAAATAACTGAAGGAGAATAGCATGGTAAGCAACAGGAATAATCCGGATAATGCACCTATCAGGCGGTTAATATATTCTGTCCAGGCTTTGCCTACGTTAAAATCTTCGGGAATTAATATGGATTTATCGGCGCGGATGCGTTGTGCCAGTTCAGCAAAGCCGAACATATCAAACATTTTGGCAACCTTTTGATTTTTGTTTACGCGGCCTTCCACGTATTCCTGTTTGTAGTCTTTAGGAAGATCAGCAACATTTGTTGGGGGGATATAGCCGCCGAAACATTTTGGCCAATCGGGGCATCCCATTCCTGATCCTGTACTGCGGACAACTCCGCCAGCTAATATCAAAACAAAGAGCAGAACGATTGTTAGGAGGTTGATCTTTCGGAATCTATCTTTTGATATTAATGTACTCATTTATTGAATTAGTGAATTAATGAATTAGTGATTGAGTGAATGGAAATTAATTCGGTATTCACTTAATCACTAATTCACTCAATCACTCAATAATTTATTTTACTTCTTCGTTTGATCTTTGTGTACTTGCCCATTTGGTATGTTCAGCTAAACCTACCGGGTTATCTTCAAAATCGCTTTCAATATTTGAGCTCATAGTTTCTGAATAAGGAACTGTTTGCATAATGAAATCTTCTTCCTGACCAGGTTTGCTGTAATCATATGGCCAACGATATACTGTAGGAATTTCTCCCGGCCAGTTACCGTGGATGTGCTCAACAGGTGCAGTCCATTCAAGCGTATTTGCCTGCCATGGGTTTTGCGTTGTCTTTTTACCCCAGAAAATAGAGTGAACAAAGTTAAACAGGAATGCTACTTGTGCCAGTGCCGACATGATAGCAGCCCAGGTTACAAATGTATTTACTGATAACCATTTTTGCATTGATTCAAACTCTGTGAAAGCGTAGTAACGGCGTGGCACACCATCAAGGCCCATAAAGTGCATTGGGAAGAATACCAGGTAAGCGCCAATGAATGTTAACCAGAAGTGCAGGTAACCTAATTTTTCGTCCATTAAACGACCGAACATTTTAGGGAACCAGTGGTAAACACCGGCAAGCATACCAAATATTGCTGCCGAACCCATTACCAAGTGGAAGTGGGCAACCACAAAGTAAGTATCGTGTAAGTTGATATCGAGTGTAGCATTACCTAAGAATATACCGGTTAAACCACCAGAGATAAAGAATGAAACCATACCAATAGCGAATAGCATAGCTGGTTTAAACCTTATATTACCCCGCCACAATGTAGCGAGCCAGTTGAATGTTTTTACTGCGGATGGTACCGCGATAATTAACGTAGTGATCATGAACACACCGCCCAGGAACGGGTTCATACCCGTAACAAACATGTGGTGACCCCATACGATGAATGATAATACGGTGATACCTATTAATGAGTAAACCATCGCATGGTAACCAAAGATTGGTTTACGTGAATTTACCGACATGATCTCAGATGAGATACCCATTGCCGGCATGATTACGATGTATACCTCAGGGTGACCTAAGAACCAGAATAAGTGCTCAAATAATATTGGGCTACCGCCTTCAAAAGGCATTACCTTACCATTCAGAACGATGTCTGACAGGTAGAAGCTTGTACCCATGCTGCGGTCAAATATTAATAATACAACACCTGCAACCAATACCGGGAATGACAATACACCCAATACAGCCGTTAAGAAGAATGCCCATATGGTTAAAGGCATTTTCCAAAGGTCCATACCTTTAGTACGCATGTTTAATACGGTACTCACATAGTTTATACCACCCATTAATGATGATGCTACGAAGCATACCATACTGATAAGCCATAAGGTCATACCCATTTCAGAACCAGGCATTGCTTTAGGCAGGGCTGATAATGGCGGATATACCGTCCAGCCACCGCTGGCAGGGCCTTTTTGTACAAAGAATGAGCTTAGCATAATAACACATGCTAAAAAGAAGAACCAGTATGAAAGCATGTTCATGAAAGGCGAAGCCATATCACGCGCACCTACCTGTAATGGAATAAGCAAGTTACTAAAAGTACCGCTCAAGCCTGCAGTTAATACAAAGAATACCATGATAGTACCGTGTATAGTAACCAGCGACAGGTAGAAGTTAGGATCTAAACGGCCACCAGGAGCAAAACGGCCCAGTAAAGTTTCTAATAAAGGGAATGCTTTATCAGGATAAGCTAACTGGATCCTGAACAGGATAGAAAGGGTCATCGCGATGAACGCCATAGTAATACCTGTGATCAGGAATTGCTTAGCGATCATCTTGTGATCCATGCTAAATATGTATTTGCTAATAAAAGTATCTTTATGGTGTTCGTGACCTTCTTCGTGATGTACTACTCCGTGATCGTGAACTGCTAATGTTGACATAATCGCTAATCTTGAATTAATTATTTAACGCTAATCTGTTTGGTTGTACGTTTTTTGACTGAGTTGTAGTAGCAATATTCATTTGCTTCTTCAAATCATCAGTTAAATATGGTTTCTGTTTTGCTATCCAATCCTGATATTCAGCTTCGGTAACAACACGTACAACTTTTTTCATATTGTAATGGATACCACCGCATATTTTGTTGCAATAAAGCAGGTATTCAAACTTAGGATCGTCTAACCTATTACGCATTTCGGCAGTTGTAATAGTTGGTACAAACTTAAAGAAAGTAGGTAATCCCGGTACCGCGTTCAATTGTACACGGAAGTGGGGCAAATAGACGCTATGGATAACATCCTGAGCACGTATATTTAAACGGATTGACCTGTTTACCGGCAATACCAAAGTATCAGCCTGTAAATCGTCAAAACTGTTTCTGTCTTTAAAATCGATGCCTAATTTGTTAGTACCTGAAACCAATTTATAATCAATAGTACCTAATTTCTGATCTTTACCAGGATAACGTAGCTCCCATGCAAACTGATGGCCGGTAATTTCGATATTTAAATCACCTTTAACTTCGGCGCTATTAGTGATCTCCTGCCAGGTAAAGAAACCAAATACTACCAATATGGTTAACACAATGGCCGGAGCAATTGTCCACACTTTTTCAATAGTATTGTTATGTGGTAAATAGTAAGCTTTACGTTTGCTTGAGTGCCTGTACTTAAATAAGAAGCCAAATAACAATATCTGGGTAATAAAGAACACGATCATAGTAAGTACAGTGGTTACTGTGAACATCTCGTCAATCTTTACACCATGTGCTGATGCAGCTTCGGGCAAGGTTTGGGTACCTTGTACGGTAAACTCCCAATACGCACCATATATACCGAAGATCAGGAATACCAAGCAAATTACTGCCATCAGGTTATTCCAGTTCAATTCCTTTTTACCCTGTATTTGTTGGGTAAGGTCATAAACTCTAAGAATTTTGCCTACAATAGCTATTACTACACATAATAACAGGAAAAGCAGTACATAGTAACCTGCGCCCATCCACATAGCAGTTTTATCATCAGCTGCAGCAGCAGTGGTAGCATCAGCAGGAGCCGCTGTTTGTGCCATTAACAGGTTAGTGCCTGTCAGCATAAAAACCGCTAAAAGGGAAAATATTTTTTTAGAATTTAGAATTTTTTTGAATCCCATTTTATTGTTTGTTTGGTATTCTATATTTGATTGCAAATTTAACAATTATTATATGTGATGATGAAGGCTCTCTTCCAAAAACGGATGATTTTTAGGCACCAGTGACTTAGCCCTACTCAATGCACTAAGCATCAGGAAGGTAAATAAGCCTGCGAAACCAATAAAGATCCCAACCTCTTCAAACCAGAAACCTCTGCCTTTAGGGCCTACCGTTTCAGGCATTATCATCACATAGTAATCAAGCCAGTGGCCTAATATTATAATTACACTAACCCATTTTAACAGGCTGATCTTACGTTTGTAATCACGGGCCATCAACAGCAGGAATGGAGCTGCAAAGTTGATAACAATGTTTAACCAGAACCATGGTTTAAACTCAGGCTCCCATCTTTTATAAAAATATATAGCTTCCTCAGGTATGTTAGCATAGTATGTTAACAGGAACTGGAAGAACCATACATAAGTCCAGAATATAGAGAAGGCAAACATATATAAACCCATGTTGTGCATGTGATCTTCTGTTAACCATGAGAAATATCCTTTTTCCTTTAATAAAATAGTGGTAAGTGTAATTACTGCTAAACCGCTTACCCATAAAGCTGCTAAGTTATACCAGCCAAACATGGTGGAGTACCAACGAGCTTCTAATGACATGATCGCATCGAAACCAAACAGGGGATCAGTTAAACCAAATACCAGTAAGAATACGCAGGCAGCGTTAAAGCTCTTTTTGTAATTGCTCATTCCGCCTATTTCATCTTCATTTTCTGAGTACTTAACCAGCATAAGGCCAATTAAGCTGTAAAGGCCTAAGAATACTACTAAACGTATAAAGAAGAATGGTATATTTAAGAATCCTGATTTGCCGGTTACCATGGTATCATATAACGGGCTTTTAGGATCGGTTAAACCAGGTGTTGCCCATTGTGCATATAAATATGGTTGTGCTACCGTTTGGCCATGAATAACTACATCATGTGTAAAATGGATACCTGCTGCAATAATTGCGATCAATATAACGGCAGCAATAGGTAATACCTTTATAAATGCCTGCGGGATACGGATCATTGAGGCCGACCAGCCTGCCTGTGCAGCATATTGTATAGCGCAAAAAACGCCACCAGCAGCACAAACACACGTAAAGTAGTAGCCCATCAACAATAAGTTTGAAAATGTGCGGTCGGCGTTAACCAAAAAACCTGCTATTATGGCAATAACGCCGATAGCAATAGCAATTAAGCTCCAGTTTTTGGCTTTGCCCTCAAAAACAAATCTTTCGTCAAAACTATTATGAGTGTTCATTTAAAATAAGCTTATAATGTTTGTAAATGGTGAACATACATAATTACTTTCCAGCGTTCGTCCGGTGCAAGCTGTGAGGCATAAGAGCCCATAGCATTTAAGCCGTAAGTAATAGTATGATAAATTTTACCGTCTGTTAAATCTTTCATAGCGCCACCACGTGATGACTGACCTTTTGAATAAGATGGCGGAGGCGGAAATCCGTGTTGAACTACCAAACCATCACCCTGGCCTGTTAAACCATGGCATGGTGAGCAGAAATGTGCGAATAATACTTCACCATCAGCAAAATTAGCCTGAGTTTGTGGCAACGGGCTTTTTACTTCAGTTCCGGCTAATTCATATCCGTCATGTGTGTTTGGATAATCAAACCTAACAAAACCTATAGGTGTGGTACCAGCAGGCGGAACCTGTGCTGTTTTACCATCCTTAAAATTGTCATTCTTTTGATCAGGGTCGTATGCGATGTGTTCATACATATTAGGGGCGTATTCCCAACCGGTGCTCCTTTTATCTTTGCACGATGTAATTACAACCGTAGCAGCAATAGTGATAACCGTTATGCCTAATATTTTAATTTTATTCATAGCTAACATATTTTCTGTCGTTATGCTTTACTTCAACAGCTCCGGCTTCTTTTAATAAATTAGTGATATCCTCGTGTGGTATATTTCCTTTTGCATCAATAGCGATAACAAAGCGATCATCTGTAGCTCTGTAATCCATTACCCTTGGCGTACGGCCCGGGAAAAGGTGCGTCGCGAAAAAGAATGTTCCAACTATACCAAAAGCGGTGTATAAAACGGTCCATTCGAAAGTGATCGGAACAAAATCCGGGATAGCGAATGCATTTTTACCGCCTATGTTTATTGGCCAGTCATGTACCATGGCATAGTAAATAATACTGAATATTACAGTACCACCCAAAGTGCCGAACATAAAGGCAGCATACCCCAGGCGGGAATCCTTAATACCCAATTTAGCTTCAATACCGTGTATAGGCATTGGCGTGTACACATCGTAAATAGGAATACTGTTTTGCTGCAGTTTGTGTATTCCGTCCATCATTTCATCGGGATCTTCGAAAAGTCCCAGTATAAATTTAGTGCTGCTCATTTAATTATACTTTTTCGTATTCTGCAATTTCAACACTGTCGAACTTGCGTAATGCATCCTTATAAAACTCTGCCTGTGTACTATCAACATGGCCATGTTCCAATATTTTCTTCTTCTCTTGTTCGCTTGAGCCTTTCAGCAGTAATTTCACTTCGGCGATCGCTATTGATGGCAATACACGAAGGAATAACAGGAACAAGGTAAAGAACACACCTATTGAACCAACAAACACGCTCAGGTCGATCCATGTTGGATAGAACATTGCCCAGCTTGATGGGATATAATCGCGGTGTAATGAGGTTACGATGATAACGAAACGCTCAAACCACATACCTATATTAATGATGATAGATAATACCCATGTTGCTTTAATGCTGCGGCGTACTGCCTTAAACCACAATACCTGCGGGATAACGCAATTACAGCAGAACATTGACCAGCTTGCCCACCAGTACGGACCGAAGTAACGGTTGATGAACGCGTACTGTTCATACTCTACATTTGAATAGTAAGCGATGAAGAACTCAGTACAGTAAGCCACCATTACTATTGAACCTGTTAAGATGATGATCTTGTTCATCGCCTCAATGTGGAACATGGTGATGTAGTTCTCCAACCCTAATACTTTACGGGCGATCAGTAACAGTGTTTGCACCATGGCAAAACCTGAAAATATCGCTCCCGCAACGAAATACGGAGGGAAAATTGTTGTATGCCATCCTGGTTCCAGTGATGTGGCAAAGTCTGTTGATACAATGGAGTGTACTGATAGTACCAGTGGTGTTGATATACCTGCCAATATTAATGACACGGTTTCAAAACGCTGCCATGTTTTTACTGAACCTGTCCAGCCGAATGACATCACCGAGTATATTTTACGGCGAAGGCCTTCAGCACGGTCACGGATCAAAGCGATATCAGGTAATAAACCAGTGTACCAGAATACTAATGATACAGAAAAGTATGTTGAGATCGCGAATACGTCCCAGATCAGTGGTGAGTTAAAGTTAACCCATAATGAGCCGTATTGATTTGGTAATGGTAATGAGTAAACTGCCATCCATGGGCGGCCCATGTGAGCCACAATGTAACTGGCCGCGCAGATTACCGCGAAGATGGTCATCGCTTCTGCAGAACGGTTAATGGAGTTACGCCATTTTTGACGGAACAGTAATAATATAGCGGAGATCAGCGTTCCGGCGTGACCGATACCTACCCACCACACGAAACCGGTGATATCCCAGGCCCAGCCAACTGTTTTATTTAATCCCCAGGCTCCAACACCATACCAAAACGTATAGCTTACTGCAAACAGCCAAAGGGTAGCACCCATTGAGGCAACGGTAAACCCAATCCACCAGGCTTTTCCGGGCATTCTTTCAACAGGGGCCAAAATATCATTTGATATCTTCGCGTAGGTGATATTGTTACCCGTGATTAACGGTTCCCTGATTATTGATTCACTATGAGATGACATATTTTAAAATCTCTATTTATAAATTAAGCCTCTAATTCAGTCCTATTTCTAACTTTAACCTGGTAACCAATACCTGGTTGTACGTTCAGCTCTTCCAACACGTAGTAAGTTCTTTCGCTCTTCAATGCTTTTGCAACTTCAGAGTTAGGATCATTTACGTTACCAAATACTATAGCGTTGGCAGGGCATGTTTGCTGACAAGCAACTTTAATGTCACCATCCTTAACAGAACGTTTTTCCATTTTAGCTTTCAGCTTGCCTGCTTGTATACGTTGAATACACATTGAGCATTTTTCCATAACCCCACGGAAACGTGTTACCACATCAGGGTTAAGTACTAATTGTGTATGCTCGTTGTTCAGGTAGTTATCAAAACGTGAATCGTTCCAATAGTTAAACCAGTTAAAGCGGCGTACTTTGTAAGGGCAGTTGTTAGCGCAGTAACGTGTACCTATACAACGGTTGTAAGCCATGTGGTTTAAACCTTCTGATGAGTGAACGGTAGCCAATACCGGGCAAACAGTTTCACAAGGCGCGTGATCACAGTGCTGGCAAAGCATTGGCTGATAAACAACCGATACGTTATCCAGATCACCATCACTTAATTGGTTGATCTCTGATTCTTTAGTTATCAGGCTGCCTTTCTCGTTAAAGCTGTAGTAACGGTCAATACGTATCCAGTGCATTTCGCGGCGGCGGCGTACTTCGTCTTTACCAACAACAGGAACGTTGTTTTCAGCGCTACAAGCTACAACGCAGGCACCACAACCGGTACAAGCATTTAAGTCGATTGCCATTACCCAGTTGTAGGTAGGGCGCTCGTACTCATCCCATAAGCTATAAGTTTTGTGCTCATCAAAATGACCACTTGCCGCGTATGGGTTCTTTTTGTACTCAGTGAAGGTAGTTTCGCGGATGATGCTGTTACGGCCTTCGTATGAATGGTGTGTTTGTGTTTGTGCTAATTCAGACTGCTCGCCTGTTGCTTTTATTGTTGCAACAGCTGTAGTTTGGAAAGTGCCATTACGGAAAGTATGGAACGGATAAGCGTTCTCTCCTACTTTATCACCTACTAAACCTGCTTTTGTGCGACCGTAACCAACAGCTACAGCTATAGTACCAGCTGGCTGACCCGGCTGTATTAATACAGGCAGATCAATTGAATAGTTGTTTGCTGTAATGGTGATGATGTCACCTTGCTCAAGCCCTAAACTTTTAGCATATCTTGGTGACATAGCAGCAAAGTTACCCCAGGTAACTTTTGAAACCGGATCAGGCAATTCCTGTAACCATGGGTTATTAGCCCTGCTACCATCGCGCAATGCGATAGTTTGGAATATCTGAAGCTGAACTTTAGTTTTATCGCCATTAGCAGCTGCAAGCTCGTTGCTGTGATCCAGTATAGTTTGGGCAACAGCGGTAAGCTCATGGCTGAATGTGTAAGAACCTGCCGGTTTAGCAGCAGCTTTAACAAAGCCCGTTTGCAATAATGTTTCCCAACCTTTTTGACCTGAAAGGCCGCCTTTAGCTAATAGATTTTTATCCCAGTTATTTCTAACATAAGTATAGTAATCTTTAACCGCATTATCAGACCATACCAGTAAGCTTTGCTCAGCCTGGCGGGTGTTGTATACAGGGTTAATGGTTGGTTGTACTACAGTATAGTAACCTTCGATAGCGTTTGCATCGCCCCATGACTCTAAATAGTAATGGTTTGGAGCAATGATATTACATAAAGAAGCAGTTTCGTCAGTATAATCAGAGAATGATACTCTTAAACGTACTTTCTTTAAAGCAGCTTTTATAGCGTCGCCGCTGTGGTAATCATACGCTGGATTTGCACCCAGGAAGAATACTGCGCCAACATCGCCTTTATCCATATCGCTTACAAACTCAACAAACTCAGCATCGTTGCCGGCATATTGGTTTGAAGCATTATCTAAATCAATTGTAGTACCGTAGCTACCTAATAATGAGTTGATGGCATTAACCAAAGTTTGTACCGCAACATCATTTGAGCCTGCAACTACCAACGCTTTACCTTTAGCAGCTAATAATTCTTTACCCGCAAGGGTTATCGCGTTTTCAGCAGCAGCATTATCCAGTTTTTTTGAACCTGCTAATGTTGTGCCCGAGATAGCATTGTATAAGTTTACTAATGCGATGCCTTCTTCTGATAAGAGGATAGGGATACGAACGTCAGCATTTGAACCGGTGTTGCTCATTCCAGTTTCAAACTGAATGTGGCGCGACATCTTTTTGCTTTGCAGCGATTTGTTATTACGGTTCTTAACGTACTGACCGATAAATTCGGTTGGAGAGATCCAGGTACCCAGGAAATCAGCGCCGAAGCTTACGATAACGTCAGCCTTATCAAAATTATAGTGAGGGACCACTGCTTTACCAAAGCTATTTTGATTAGCCTGGATGATACCTGTATAAGATACCGCATCGTAGTTAATATGTTTTGCAGTTGGATATTGTGCAACAAAATCAGCAATAACCGCTAATGTTGAAGGGCTGTTTATAGTAGATGATACTATGCGGATCTTTTTGCCGGCAGCTTTTATCGCTGTAAGCTCATTCTTTATAAATGCATCAATGTGATCCCAGTCGCTGTCAGCACCATCCTGTATTGGGTTTTTCACACGGCTTACGTCGTATAAATCCAATACCGAAGCTTGTGCCTGCGCGCTTAAGCCACCATTTGATAAAAGATCGTTAGGGTTACCTTCAACCTTAATAGGGCGACCTTCGCGGGTTTTAACCAAGATAGCATGGCCATCATAACTTGATGAGTAATAATTGGCTACACCCGGAGTTACCTCTTCAGGTTTTATCAGATAGGGAATTGATTTGTGAACCGGCACTTTTTCGCAAGCTGCCAGGGTAACCGCACCAACTCCAAAGCCAAGAGCCTTTAAAAAGTCGCGACGGGGAGTTTTACCCAATAAACCACCACTTTCCAAAACCTCTTCAATAGGAATAGGTTCTGCAAACTCATGTTTATTTTTCTCAACAAATTCTGGTGTTTTGTTCAGTTCTTCTAAACCTTTCCAGTATTTTTTATTGCTGTCCATTTAAGCTATATAAACTGTAATTGCTAAGTTTTAAAATCTCAATATTAATAGTGGCATTTACCGCACTCGATACCACCCAATGATGCTGCTGTAACTTTCTCACCGCGTTTAATACGATCGTGTACTGCTATCATATTATCGTAGTAAGCGTTTCCTTTATAGTTAACCTCGGTACGTTTGTGGCATTGGATACACCATTTCATTGTTAATGGTGAGTATTGGTAAATTTCTTTCATGGTTTGAACCGGGCCATGGCATTGCTGACATTTGATGCCTGCAACTTTAACGTGTTGTGAGTGGTTAAAGTAAGCAAAGTCAGGCAGGTTATGAACCCTTACCCATTGCATTGGTTTTGCTTTGGTGCTGTCATATTTCTGCGTTTTAGGATCGTAACCTAAAGCGGCATATATCTTTTGTATTTCAGGAGATTCCTGTTTAACTACCTTATGGCAGTTCATACAAACATTTAATGACGGGATTGAAGCGTTTTTAGATTTGTATGCACCTGAGTGACAGTACTGGCAATCAATCTTCATCACACCGGCATGCAGATCATGCGGGAAATGGATTGGCTGTACCGGCTGGTAACCGCTGTGAACGTTAGTGTTCCAAAGAGTAACCCATGTCCAGCTTCCGCAAGCTACGGTACCGCACAGGATAACAAAGAATACAAATTTCTTATTCTTAGCCAGTTTCCTAACAACCGCCATACGGTCAACAGGAGCTTTCTCTTCCAGATCCTCTTCAGGTAACAAACCTTTGCTTTTCAGCATCAGGCGCTCAAGAGTGGCAATCACCTTGTTTAATACCAGTATAACTATAAAGGCAACAATGATAACGCCAATCAAACCCCAGATAACCAGATCGCTCGGGCCAGCATCTGCCGCAGCAGCACCACCCACTGGCGCGGCTGTCGCTTTAGCTTGCTGAGTTTTCCAATCGGCACGGATGTAAGCCAGTATGTCAGCAACATCACCATCGGTGAAGCTTCCGAACACTGTCATACCCTGCTGGTTGAACTGGTTGTAAATCTTTAGGGCTCTTTCATCCTTGGCCGCTATTAACGCCTGGTTGTTCTGAATCCATTTGGTTAACCATTTGTCATCAGTTTCGGCTGTTACTAGCGGACCCAGTGCAGGGCCTACTAATTGCGATTCAATTTTGTGGCACGTTGTACAATTGGCTTTAAAAAGAGCTTCGCCTTTGGTTGCGTCTCCCTGCGCATGTGCTGATAATCCCAAAATTGCAAAGCCGGCAATCAATAAAACCGTCCTTGAAAATTGCTTTAAAATCAATGAGATATTTCTCATAAGGTGTATTTATGCTGAATAATTCTTTTATTAAATGGATAAACCTGAAGCTGGATGTATGTTTAGTCCGACTTTTTCAGTCACAAAAGTATAATTTATTAAATAATGGCTGACAAATAAATGACAAGTAAGCATAATTTATAATCTTTCTAAATAAATAATAAATTGGCATAAGATTATGAAAAAAATGACGTTTTACAGGGTCAAAAAATCAGCTTTAACTATAAATAAGCTATATAATTAGTTATGCTTTTATTGTTTTAATAGCCAGGCAAATATAAGTGGGCAAACGATCGTAGCGTCAGACTCGACAATAAACTTAGGTGTATGTATATCCAGCTTGCCCCAGGTTATTTTTTCGTTTGGAACAGCGCCCGAATACGACCCGTATGATGTTGTTGAATCAGAGATCTGGCAGAAATAGCTCCAGAAAGGAATTTCAGGCATCTCCATATCCTGGTAAAGCATCGGCACAACGCATATCGGGAAGTCGCCCGCTATACCGCCGCCTATCTGGAAGAAGCCTATTCCCTTGCCCGATGAGTTCTTTACATACCAATCGGCCAGCCATGCCATGTATTCAATACCGCTCTTCATGGTTGAGGCTTTAAGCTCACCCTTTATTAAATAGGATGCGAAGATGTTACCCATGGTTGAGTCTTCCCATCCCGGTACAACAATCGGCAAATTCTTTTCGGCAGCAGCCAGCATCCATGAGTTTTTCGGGTCGATCTCATAGTATTGCTCCAGATCGCCGCTTAACAGCATTTTGTACATATACTCATGCGGAAAATAACGCTCGCCGCTGTTATCAGCATCTTTCCATATTTTGTGGATATGCTTTTGTAAACGCCTGAAAGCTTCTTCCTCAGGGATACAGGTATCAGTTACACGGTTGTAGTGATTCTCTAACAGATCCCATTCGTCCTGCGGACTAAGATCGCGGTAATGCGGTACGCGTTTGTAATGTGAGTGTGCTACCAGGTTCATGATATCTTCCTCAAGATTTGCACCTGTACATGATATAATGGCTATTTTATCCTGGCGGATCATTTCAGCCAATGAAATACCCAGTTCTGCAGTACTCATGGCTCCTGCAAGCGTAACCATCATTTTCCCACCTTCTTCAAGGTGTGTTTCATAACCTTTAGCGGCATCCATTAATGCGGCAGCATTAAAGTGCAGGTAGTTTTTTTCAATAAACTGAGATATCGGTCCTCTGGTATTGTTCATAGCGTTGTGATTTTCACCGCAAAAGTAGATATTTTAGGGGATTTCACATTTTAATTTCAAAAAACGTAAAAGCACGGCGTTCATCAAACAATTTGCTTTTATATTCGCTGTGAATATCATCTATGAAAAAACTTTTTGTACTACTTATATTACTTCTTAGTTTTCAATCCCTTTTTGCACAGGTTGATTTTGTTAAAAGATTTATTAAACGCATGTACTTTGATAAGGATAGCAGTAAGAAAAGCAATTTTGTATTGATACCTGCGCTTTCCTCATCGCCCGAAACGGGGGTAGAATTTGGCGGTGCATCCTTATATTCATTTTATACTGATACTACCCCGCATAATATTACCCGTGTATCAAACTTATACGGCTACGCTAGCATAACTACCAAAGGCCAGGAAAAAGTGAGCCTGAACGCCAGTTACTGGGCACCACAAAACACCATACATTATTTAGGGTCGATAGGATTTGTGAATTTCCCGTTTGATTTTTATGGCATAGGAAACGATACCCGTAAAGCAGATGTAGAGGCCATTGAGGAAAAACGCACTAAAATAACTTTGGAAGCCGATAAATTGGTAACAAAAGACCTTTATGCCGGGCTGGTTGGGGGCGGATTTAAATACTATTACTATTCGGGCACTTATGATGAAAACATAAACTTTAAAACCGACCCTACAATTCAGGATAAAGCTGGTGGCTCAAGCCTCTATATTGGGCCAAGCATTACTTATGATAGCCGCAATAATAACACTTATACCACTAAGGGCGCTATTATTTATGCCTACCTTAATTTAATGCAGGGCATATACAGCAATAAAAGCTATGAGGGTGGTTTTTTTAATATTGAATATTCAGAATTTTTTGCTTTAAGTAAGCGCTTTGTTTTGGGGCTTGATATACAGGAACAGAGCTTAATTGGTGGCAGGTCGCCATTTTATCTATTGCCGGCACTGGGCAGTGACGAAATGATGCGTGGCTATTATACCGGCCGCTACCGCGACAGGAATTTTATTGGCGGCCAGACAGAACTCCGCTATCGTTTAAGCGACCGTGTTGGTATGGTTGGTTTTATTGGTACCGGAGAGGTTGCTCACAACGGCTTTACCGCTCATACCCTATTGCCCAACTATGGTGGTGGCTTACGCTACTTTTTTGATACCGAAAAAGGCCTTAGCATCCGGGCAGATTATGGCTTAGGCGCCAAACCAACCGGTGAGCCACGGGAAAGCGGGTTCTATATCGCGCTGGGGGAATCTTTTTGATTTGAGGATGTGTTGATTTGAGGATTTGAAAATTAGTTCTCATGTAGTGCATTTTCAAATTAACACATCATCAAATTTTCAAATCTTCACTAAAAAATCCTCCTTCACCCTACCCCCTTTAAAAAACACCAGGCCTATCCAAAACAGATCAACAGTAACTGTAACCTGTGGGTTGGCTTTTATTTCAGCCCAGGCTTCTTTCATGCCTTCGCTCCAGTAGATATCATCAAAAATAAGCAGGGTATCTTCATGCACTTTGGGCAGGCACCATTCAAAATATTTCAAGGTGGCATCTTTTTGATGATTACCGTCGACAAAAATAAAGTCGAGTTTATCTAAACCATCAATAACACCGGAGAGGGTGTCATCAAAATTACCAATCACCAGGTCAATAGTATTTAAACCCGCTTTGTTAAATACCTGTTGCGCCACTGCCGCGGTTTCGGGCGAACCTTCAAGCGTATAAACTTTAGCTTCAGGAGCTGCCTTTTGCAGGTAGATGGTGGTAACGCCTAAACATGTGCCCAGTTCAATTATATTGTTTGGTTTGATATCAGCCACCAGGCGATAAAGCAATTGTGCCAGCTTTGGCGCCTTTAGGGCATGAGCCGCTATGTCGCTTACCTTTTTTTGATTGTTTTTATTGATATGCGAGCCCGCACCCAGATCGGTTACCGTAATGATGCGATCATCTGTAAGCAAGTCTTTACGTATATTTTCAACGTCGGTATATACTTTTTTGGCGCTTGAATCGTAAATAATAGTATCAACCAGGCGATAAACGAAGGGTGAGTGTATTCCGTGCCTGTTCTTAGCCCTGATGCGATGCAGCAGGTAATCTTTGGCAAACCTTATATTAAACATGGTTGTAAAAATATACAAAGTTTAGTATTTTAGCAGAACCGCATGATAAATGAAACTGAAGTAAACTCATTAATTCGCTTGCTGGACGATCCCGACCAGGAAATATATAACCATGTTCATGATAAACTACTCTCCTACGGCGTTGAAGCCATTGGATATCTTGAATCGGCATTTGAACAGGCTTTCGATTCCATACAGCAGGAACGTATAGCCAACCTTGTACATGAGATACAGTTCGGCATAGTAAAAAACGATCTGCAGTTATGGCTGCATGGAGGTGCTTTTGATCTGCTGCAAGGCATCCTGATCATTAACCGCTATCAATACCCCGATCTGGACGAGCAGAAGGTAATTAACCAGATAGAGGGCATTAAACGCGATATATGGATCCAGATGATGCACGAGGCCAGCCCGCCCGAGCAGATTAAGCTCATAAACCATGTATTTTATAATATATACGGCTTTAGCGGCAACACCACCAATCACCAGGACCCGCAGAATAGCTACCTGAGCCAGGTTTTGGAAACCAAGAAAGGCAACCAGCCCTTACTGGCTATTATTTATTCTATCATCGCTCAAAAGCTGGATATCCCGGTTTATGGCGTAAACCTGCCGCAGCATTTTATTTTGGCTTATATGGATGAGAGCCAGCAAAGCAGTTTTGAAGGTGGTGTACTCTTTTACATTAATGCTTTTAATAAAGGCTTCATTTTTGGCCGCAGGGATGTGGATATGTTTTTGAAACAGCTTAACCTAAAATCAGACAAGCAATTTTATGAGCCCTGCTCCAATACCGAAATTATAAAACGCGTGCTGCGCAACCTGATAAGCTCTTACGAACATTTAGGATCAACAGAGAAAGTAGCAGAGTTGAATGAGTTGCTGGAGGTATTGGGGTAGTATTTTCCTTGTCATGCTGAGGTACGAAGCATCTATTATACTAGCGGATGATTGAACTCGGATAGGTTCTTCGCTACCGCTCAGAATGACAGGAAAGGAAATTGTCATGCTGAGGTACGAAGCATTTATGTAGGCGTTCCGCCTGAAAGGTTCTTCGCTATCACTCAGAATGACAAAAGGAGGTAAAAACTAACCGCCCAATAATTAATTACTTCTTATTATTGATCTTAGCGGCATCTATCAGCTCACCATCAATCTGGTCATCATAATTAAAGCGGTACAGCACCCAATCATTTTTCGGCTTATAAAACATGAAGGTAAACCTTACGGGTTCATTTTCATGCTTTACTATATAACTGTATAAAACCAGGCTTGGCGTTGGGGTTTTCTGAACGATGAGCTCTCTGCCTAAATATTTTCCGACTGTTAATTGCAATGTATCCAGTTTTGCTTTTAACAGATTTATCTGACTTACATTGGTGAACAGTTTATTTGTGCCGAATAGGTATTCCACAGCCGAATCAGGACTTGTTTTATATTTTTTAAAGAAGGTTTCTATATAAGAAGCAGCCCCTTTAGGAGCTGCAGCAGCAGGTTTAGCGGCCGGTTTGGCGGCGGTGGCTGGTGCCTGTGCTTGTGCAACCAAAGTAGTGCTACAAACTATGGCTGTTAATAAAAATGTTCTATTTAAAAAATATTTTACGTTGTGGTTCATAATTATTGTTTTAAAGCGATAAAATTAATCAAAAAGCTAATTGAATGTAGCTAACTTTTTAAAAATAAGTGGCTTGTATAAATTAATATTCAGTTTTGATGCTGATACGGTTACTTCTTTTTCAGAAAACAGGTTTTAAGTACTATGCTCATGCCGTCAATCTTGCAGTCTACTTCTTCATCATTATCGGTAAGGCGGATCTTTTTTACCAGGGTGCCTTGTTTCAGGGTGGTGTTACCGCCTTTTACCTTCAGGCTTTTTATCAGTAGTACCGAGTCGCCATCCATAAGCTGGTTACCGTTACTGTCTTTTACGTTAGGTGCGTCCATAATTGGTTTAAAGTATAAAGCCCGCTATTGTCTTAGCAGGCTTTATATTATTTTGTATATTCAGAAAGTTTGAATGTATTACTTAACCAGGTACATTACTTCCTTAACCGCTTTAATTACGCGCTCAGGATTTGGCAGGTATTCCTGTATAAGCGTTGGGGCATAAGGCAATGGAACATCACCACCCATTATACGCAGGATAGGGGCATCAAGATAATCAAACGCATCTTTTTGTACTTTAAAGGCAACTTCAGTAGCTATTGAGCCTAATGGCCAGCTTTCCTCAACCAAAACTAAACGGTTTGTTTTTTTAACAGATGCAATAACAGTTGGGTAATCAATAGGGCGCACAGTACGCAAATCGATCACTTCAGCATGAATGCCTTCTTTTTCCAATTCGGCAGCAGCAGCTATAACTACTTTCATAATTTTACCAAAGCCTACCAAAGTTACATCAGTACCTTCTTTTACTACTTTAGCTTTTCCTATTTCAATGTAATAAGTTTCTTCAGGCACTTCGCCTTTATCGCCATACATTAATTCTGATTCCATGAAAATAACCGGGTCCGGATCAATGATAGCTGATTTTAATAAACCTTTGGCATCATATGGGTTTGATGGTACTACCACCTTTAAACCCGGACAGTTAGCATACCAGTTTTCAAAACACTGACTGTGCTGTGAGCTTAGCATACCCGCGTTACCTGTTGGGCCGCGGAATACGATTGGCACTGAGAACTGGCCGCCGCTCATTGACATGATCTTGGCTGCGCCGTTTATGATCTGATCAATAGCTACCAGTGAAAAATTAAATGTCATGAATTCGATAATAGGGCGTAAGCCATTCATGGCCGAGCCTATGCCTATACCGGCAAAACCTAATTCAGAGATGGGGGTATCGATAACGCGTTTAGCGCCAAATTCATCAAGCATACCCTGGCTTACTTTATAGGCACCGTTATATTCAGCAACCTCTTCACCCATAAGGTATATATTTTCATCCTTGCGCATTTCTTCGTTCATTGCTTCGCGAAGTGCTTCTCTGAATTGTATTTCTCTCATCGTATTAAAAAAATTCTTTTTTTCGGCTGCAAATATATGCAATGAAGTGTTAAAAACAATTAGTGGCCTAAATCAGTACGAGTTTTTTACATTATTACTGCTAAATAAAATGTATCCTCTTAATGAAGGTTTACTTTTAGCTATTTAGGCTGATAAAATTGGAGTGTTTAACCAGTTACTTCCTCTCACCCTTCATTTTCGAGGCGATCTCCAACGCGTTATAAGCATTTACTATGCCGCCCGATTTGCAGAGGGTAGTAAAATCAACCAATTGTTTAGTGCCGGGTTTATATACCATAGCGCCTTTTAATGGCGTGGCCGATTGCATAATAATCTGCTTTAACTGCGCCGCGCTTAGTTTGGGGTAATACTCCAGCAATAAAGCTGCAATACCGGTAACTATTGGCGATGCAAAGCTGGTGCCATCGGCAGTATTAAATTCCGCGTCGGTATCTATGGAGGTTACTTTAACACCGGGCGCGAAAACATCAACATTTTTCACCCCGTAATTGCTAAAATTGCCGGCAAGTGAAGTATCGGCAAGTGAGGCGGACGCGCCTACATTAATTACGTTATCAGCATCGGTTGCTGAACCATCCAAAAAGGTATCATTGGGGTATTGTGGTACTGAGTCGACATTCAGGTTATCATTACCCGATGCCTGTACCAGCAGCACATCTTTTGATGCTGCATATTTGAACGCCTCATCAACCCAATCTTTATGCGGCGACAAATATTTGCCGAAACTCATGTTAATTATCTTAGCGCCATTATCCACCGCATAATGTATAGCGTTGGCAATATCCTTATCATATTCATCCCCGTTAGGGATTGCTTTCAATACCATGATATGTACGTTGTCGGCTACACCATCAATACCATAACCATTATTGCGTTTGGCACCAATCAGCCCTGCTACCCCAGTACCATGCGAGGCATCGCTATATTTTAAAATATTATTGCCATAAGGCTTGCCATCGTTAACATCGGGATCGTCCCCTACTATTGCTTTACGTTCGGTAAGGTTTGGCGTAATATCGTTATTGAGCTTTTCAATATATTCGCTCATATCTTTTAACGTGGAAACATTGGTAGCTGTACGCCCTTCCTGCTGCAGCACCAGGCTCCATACATATTTACTTTGCACCAGGGTATCGTTTGTACTGTTGATCTTATCCAGGTCCTTTATAGTAAAACTGGCGTTAGGGGCAAGATTGAGAGCTTTTTTAATATAACCGTTAGTTACCATCAGCGCGCTCATATCCGGTTGTAACTCCGCAAGTTCTTTTGTTGATTTAGCTGTTGTTGAATCGCGCCTAGCCTTTACCGTTAACCAATAAGCATATTCTTTTTCATCACCCGCAGGGGCCGAGGTTACATTGGTGTATTTGCCCTTTAGCTTGTAATAATACCTGATCTCTTCGCTGGTTTCATTCAGATCAGCTTTGCCGTTTTTTCCGCCTAAAAAATTCCAGCCGTGTACATCGTCAACATAACCATTATGATCATCGTCTTTTCCATTACCCGGCTTTTCTTTGGGGTTTACCCATAGTACGCCTTGCAGATCCTTTTGAAGGGTATCAACACCACTATCAACAATGGCAACCAACACGGGTTTACTTTTTTTACCTTTTATAAACTCATAAGCCTGATTTAAGCTGATACCAAAATATCCATCAGTTTTTAGGTCGAGTGTATGCCAGTTTTGGGGAGGATCAGGAGGCGCTGGCAGCGGTTTCTGCGCCATTGTGCCTGTACTTATTAAAACTATTCCGCACAAAAACGCGCTAAAAACTGGTAACCGAAAATTATACATATATTATATTAGTATTTATTAGTTCAATGGTTCATTAGTTCATTGGTAAAAGCAAACTGCCCACTGACTATTGCCCACTGACCAAACTACAGATCAAATTTTATTCCTTGTGCTAATGGCAACGCTTTTGAGTAATTAATAGTATTAGTTTGCCTGCGCATATAAACTTTCCATGCATCAGAACCTGATTCGCGGCCGCCACCGGTTTCTTTTTCACCGCCGAATGCACCGCCAATCTCTGCTCCTGATGTACCTATGTTAATATTTGCAATTCCGCAGTCAGAACCACCGGACGATAAAAATTGTTCGGCCTCACGTAAATTATTTGTCATGATAGATGACGATAAGCCCTGAGGAACGCCATTTTGCAGTTCGATGGCTTCATCAAGCGTTTTGTATTTTATGAGGTATAATATAGGTGCAAAGGTTTCATGCTGTACGATGGCATAACTGTTATCAACCTCGGCAATGCATGGCTTTACATAACAGCCGGATGCATATTTATCGCCCTCCAGTTTACCGCCCTCAACAATAAAGTTACCGCCCTGAGCCTTGCATTTCTCTATCGAATCAAGATATAAACTCACTGCATCCTGATCTATCAGCGGACCCATATGATTGTTTTGATCCAATGGATCGCCAATGCGGATCTGTCCGTAGGCTTTTACCAGTTTCTGCTTAAAAGCGTCATACACACTTTCGTGGATAATGAGCCTGCGTGTACTGGTACAACGTTGCCCGGCAGTACCCACCGCGCCGAATACCGCACCAATCAAGGACATATCCAGATCAGCATTTTCACTAATGATAATGGCATTGTTTCCACCCAGTTCGAGTAAACTACGGCCAAGTCTTGCACCTACCGCAGCGCCCACAGCCTTACCCATGCGGGTTGAGCCGGTGGCTGATATTAATGGCAAGCGTTTATCATTTGCCATCAGTTCGCCTATGTTGCGGTCGCCGATAACCAAACAGCTCACCCCCTCATCAATATTGTGTTTTTTGAAAACCGCCTGGGCAATATACTGACAGGCAATGGCCGTTAAAGGTGTTTTTTCAGATGGTTTCCAGATACAAACATCGCCGCAAACCCAGGCCAGCATGGCATTCCAACTCCATACCGCTACCGGAAAATTGAATGCTGATATCACACCCACAATCCCCAGCGGGTGGTATTGCTCATACATACGGTGCTCGGGGCGCTCGGAGTGCATAGTTAGGCCATATAACTGCCTGCTCAGGCCAACAGCAAAATCGGCAATATCAATCATCTCCTGCACCTCACCGTAACCTTCCTGCAGGCTTTTGCCCATCTCATAGGATACCAGCGCGCCTAATTGCTGTTTATTGGCGCGTAAAGCATCCCCAATCTCACGCACAATTTCACCGCGTTTTGGAGCAGGAATCGTACGCCATGTTTTAAAAGCTTTAGCCGCCTGCTCAACAACCTGGTTATAATCGCTTTCTGAAGCTATTTTTACCGATGCTATCTTTTTCCCATCGACAGGCGATAAAATGTCTTTTATAGCTGCGTTGGAACTGCTGCCCCAGTTACTGCCTGTACTAAACGCATCATTAATGTCGTTTATATGTAAATGATTGAGAATTACTTTTATATCAATGCTCATAATGGTACTTTTGTCAAAGGTAAAAATCTTTAAGGCAATTTATATCAACCCACTCCTTGCCAAAAAATCGCAAAATGATTTACATTTATTATCAGGCACTTGTGAATAAAACCTGTTAATAATGTTCGAATGTTGAAAACTTAATTGCCTTTTGGGTTCTATTTATCGTAATTTAAACTCGGTTAAGCATTAATAATAACAAAAAATGGCTAACCAGGAACGTGTTCTGCAAACCTAATTGAATGGAAGAAGAATTTGAATTTGGTTTTACCGAAGACCCAAAGTTCTCGGTAGAACGGTACGAGGAAATGATCCGCAATCACGACCAGTACTTTTTTGATGCCCAGGCGTTTGAGAACATTATCGACTACTACATCGAAAAGAATGATCCGGCCAAAGCCTTACAGGTATCTGAGTATGCGCGCAATCAGCACCCGTTTGCTGCCGTATTTTTAATTAAGCAGGCCCAGCTATTAGTTGTTACCAACCGCGCCGCCGAAGCATTTGCTGCTTTGGATAAGGCTGCCATGCTGGAGGCTTCTGATGCTGATATTTATATCATCCGTGGCAACCTGTACGAAAGTATGGAACGTTACGATGAGGCGTTGGAGAACTATGAAAAGGCGCTTGGCCTTGCCGAGGAAACTGACGAGATATTGCTGCATATTGCTTACGTTCATCAGAATATGGGCGACTACAACACAGCAATTAATTACCTGAAATTGTGCCTGAAACAGAATATGGAAAACCAGGACGCTTTATACGAGCTGGCTTTTTGTTACGATGTGATGGACAATCAGCAGGAGAGCGTGCAGTTTTATCAGCAATATATTGATAACGAACCCTATAGCTATGCCGCATGGTATAACCTGGGCAACGCCTATACCAAGCTTAGCCTGTTTGAGAAAGCTATTGATGCTTATGATTACGCCATATTAATTAAGGATAATTTTGCATCGGCTTACTTTAACAAAGGCAACGCGCTGGTTAACCTGGAAAAATATGCCGAGGCTATTGAAGTTTACCGCCATACTTTTGAATATGAGCAGCCTAATGCCGATACCTATTGCGCCATTGGCGAATGCTATGAAAAGCTGGAGCAAATGGATGATGCAAGGGCCTTCTACAAAAAATCGGTTAAAATGGATTCCAAGCTGGCTGATGCCTGGTTTGGGATTGGTGTAACCCTTGATTTTGAGGAACGCTATTTTGAAGCCCTGCACTTTTACAAAAAAGCGCTCGACCTTGATATTGCCAATGCCGATTATTGGTTTGCAATAGCCGATGCGGAATACAAGCTTGGCCACATAACCGAAGCCGAGCAGGCCTACGAAAAAGTGGTTGAACTTAACCCTATTGATGTAGATGCCTGGCTGGATTACTCATCAATTTTATATGAGCAAACCCGTTTGGTTGATGCCATTGAGGTAATGTCACAAGCCATAAAAAATAACCCCGAGGCAGCAGAGCTTTACTACCGTATGGTAGCTTATTTGTTTGCCAAAGGTGATTACAATGAAGCCTTGAACAACCTGGAGCTGGCATTATCGTCAGATCCGGAGAAACACTATATTTTGTTTGATTATTTGCCGCAACTGCAAAAAAACAAGGTGATAGTGGATATTATAAACAGGTACACTAAATAATTATTGAATTAGTGATTTAACTTGTTGATCCAATATTTATTGATTGTTAAACAGAAGTAAAAATTGCATTACATTCGTTAGAACCCTAATATCATCATATACTATTTCGTTAGAAAAACCAAAACATATTACTCGTTTTGGTTTTTTTTATGAACTTTACCCCCACATTTAGCTACATGCTATTCAACCCCTAGTAGTATTTTATGAATTACCATATCAATGATCTTCCGGAACGTACAATAAAGCCCCGCAATAGCGGCATAACCATGGTAATGGATAAAGGACTGAGTTTACGGCAGGCCGAAGATTTTATTGAGGTTGCAGGCATGCATACCGATATTGTTAAACTGGGATGGGCTACCTCGTTTGTAACGCCCAATCTGCAGCAGAAATTAGACCTGTACCGCGAAGCCGGCTTACCGGTATATTTTGGCGGAACCTTATTTGAGGCCTTTTTAGTTAGAGGGCAATTTGATGATTACCGCCGCATACTCGAGAAATATAAAATGGAGCATGTGGAAGTATCCGACGGCTCCATAACTATTGAGCATGATGAGAAGTGCGAGTATATCCGTCAATTAAGCAAGGATCATACAGTTATATCAGAAGTTGGCTCAAAGGATGTGCAAAAGATATTTGCCCCCTATAAGTGGATAAAGCTGATGCAGGCCGAAATTGAAGCCGGATCATGGAAAGTGATAGCCGAGGCACGCGAAAGCGGTAACGTAGGTATCTACCGCGATTCAGGAGAAGTGAGGCAGGGCCTGGTTGATGAAATACTCACCCAGATACCAGAAGAAACCATTATATGGGAAGCCCCGCAAAAAGCACAGCAGGTATGGTTTATTAAGCTGATAGGCGCTAACGTAAGCTTAGGCAACATTGCCCCTGCGGATGTGATACCATTGGAAACTTTAAGATTGGGAATCAGGAGCGATACGTTTGATCATTTTCTGGGATTGTAGAACCACCCCGCTTATCCAAACGTCATTGCGAGCGATAGCGTGGCAATCCCCAATATGCAAATCCGCCCTACTAGTCGGGGATTGCTTCGTTCCTCGCAATGACGCTTGGTTTTACATTAAGAAGATTAATAATTAAAGCTAAACTCCCAACCCCTGTTCATATAAATTACACCATGAAAAAATACGGGCTCATAGGTTTTCCGCTTACACACTCTTTCTCAAAGAAATACTTTGCAGATAAGTTTGAAAAGGAAAAAATAACCGGCGCAGAATATGATGTTTATCCGCTTGAACATATCAAAGATTTGCAGGACCTGCTAGATGTTCACCCAGATATTTGCGGATTAAATGTTACCATCCCCCATAAAATAAGTGTTTTAAAATACCTGGATTGGATTCAGCCTGATGCAAGACATGTTGGCGCTGTAAACTGCATCCGTATAACTGCGGAGAGCCCGGTTATGGCTGCTTTTTTGGGTGAAGTTGGTGTAAACGGCCACGATTTCAGGCTGGAAGGCTTTAATACCGATGTGTATGGCTTTGAACACTCGTTGCGTCCGCTGCTTAAAGACCCTAATGATGAAGCCCTTGTTTTAGGCGATGGCGGTGCTGCAAAAGCTGTAAAATGCGTATTGGAGAACCTGGGTATCGATTATAAGGTAGTTACCCGTCAGCCGCACCCGGGCAATATTTTGTTTAAGGATTTGAAGCCGCATCATATAAAAAACCACCGGATCATCATCAATACCACACCGCTAGGCACATCGCCAAATGTGGATGAATGCCCACCGATACCTTATGAAGATATTACCGAGCATCATTTGTTATACGATCTGATCTATAATCCCGAAAAAACACTATTTTTAAAGAAAGGTGAAGAAAAGGGTGCAACAATTAAAAATGGCTATGAAATGCTGATACTACAAGCAGAAAAATCATGGGAGATATGGAATTCAAAGGAATTGACTCCATGAAGATATACGGATTAATAATTATTGCTTTATTACTGGGTGCCTGCAACAATAATCATGATTATACGCCAAAGCCAAGAGGATATTACCGCATTGTTTTCCCCAAAAAGGAATACCAGCAATTTACCGGCCCCTATCCTTTTACCTTTATGTACCCCAAATACGCGGTAATTGAGCAGGATAAAAATCCTCAAACAAAAGATAAGAACCTCATTAACATGAAATACCTGCTGAATATGCAGTTCCCGCAGTTTAAGGGTACCCTGCATTTAAGCTACGAGAGCATCACATCGCCAAAGGTATTTAATGAGCTTACCGAAGATGCCCGCACATTTGCATTTAAACATAGCGTTAAAGCAACTTCGATAGATCAGGGCTTGATCCGTATACCCGGAAACAAAGTATACGGTATCTATTACACCATTGATGGCAATGCGGCTTCATCAGCACAATTTTTTCTTACGGATAGCACCCGCAATTACATTCGCGGTGCGCTGTATTTTAACACCGAACCAAAGCTTGATTCGATACAACCGGTGCTTGATTTTGTGAAGAAGGATATGAATGTGATGATAAAAAGCTTCAGGTGGAAGTAATTTTGATTTGGGAATTGGGATGTTCGATTTCGGATTTCTTCTATCCTCTGTAGAGACACCATAGGTGTTTGGAAGATTGCATTTCTGTTTTTAATTCTCTCCTCACGGGAGGGGTGCGGTTGGATGTGAAGTGGCAGGGAGGGGTTTATACATCAACTATCTGTTAAACCCCACCCTTCCCCGCCCCAAGGCGGGAATCGCACAAAGCCAATGCTTCCTTTTTCCATCTTCCGAACACCTGTGGTAGAGACACACCCAATGGCGCAAGTCTTGTGGGTGAAACGCCTCGTGTATAGCTGACTTGTGTCTTCCCAAAAGCACAAGTCAGCCTATCTTATGCCATCACACAAGACTTGCGCTAAATACTGTAGAATATATATATGGTATTAACCGTTAAATACCGCTAACGCTTGCTCAATCCTGTTAATAGTCTCATCCTTACCCAGCAACGCCGCGATATCAAAAACATGCGGACCGAATTTTCCACCTACCAGCATAATACGAAACGGTAACATCACATCACCCGCTTTCAGGCCTTTTTCTTCCATCAAGGCCTTGAATTGCTGCTCAAATACAACTGCGTCAATAGCTGTTTCATTCTTCAGCACAGCAATAAGGGTATTAAAGAAATCCGTTTTGGTATCGCTCCATTTTGGCTTTACGGAGTTGATGTCATATTCCTTTGGCACTTCAAAAAAGTAAGCAGCCTGCTGATAAAAATCAGCCAGCAACGTACACCTTTCTTTAATAACATCAATTATCTTTAACAGGTAGCTATCATCTTTTACATCTACGCCTTTATCTTCTAGCACAGCCTTAACTTTATCCTTTAAGCTTTCAGCGCTTGTCCTTTTAATCCACTCTGCATTGAACCATTTTGCTTTTTCAAAATCGAATTTAGCACCACCTTTATTTACACGCTCTATAGAGAATTTGGAGATCAACTCATCCAGCGTAAATATTTCATTATCGGTACCATCGTTCCAACCCAACATAGCCAGCAGGTTTAAGAAAGCCTCAGGCAAAAAGCCAAGCTCTCTGAAGCCCGGAGTAAGTTCACCTGTTTTGGCATCAAACCAGTTCATGGCATAAACCGGGAAGCCTAAACGTGCACCGTCGCGTTTGCTTAGCTTACCATGACCATCGGGTTTTAATATTAGTGGTAAATGCGCCCATTGCGGCATATCAGCTTTCCAGCCTAAATACTCCCATAGCAATAAATGCACAGGGGCAGATGGCAGCCATTCCTCACCACGGAAGGCGTGTGTAATCTTCATTAAATAATCATCAACCACAACAGCTAAATGGTAGGTTGGCATACCGTCGGCCTTTAATAAAACCTTATCATCAACCTGGTTGGTTTCAAAGCTCACATACCCGCGGATCATATCATTAAAGCTGATAGTTTCATCCTCCGGCATTTTAATGCGGATTACATGCGGTTCGCCGGCATCAAGTAATTGATCAACCTCATGTTGTTTTAATGATAGCGAATTGCGCAGGCTATCCCTGTAAAAATGCCCGTATTGAAAGTTAGGGATCTCTTTACGGTTCTTATCCAGTTCCTCAGGGGTATCGAAGGCGTAATAGGCATGGCCTTCGCGCACCAGCTTTTCAGCGTATTCGCGGTATAATGATTTACGTTCGCTTTGGCGGTATGGGGCATAGTGGCCATCCACAACCGGGCTTTCATCCGGTATCAGTCCGCACCATTTTAAACAATCAAGTATATATTCCTCGGCGCCATCAACATAACGGCTTTGGTCGGTATCTTCTATCCTTAAAACAAAGTCGCCTTTATGTTTTTTGGCGAAAAGATAATTGAACAATACGGTGCGTACACCACCTAAATGTAAACCGCCTGTAGGACTTGGCGCAAAACGAACTCTAACTTTTTTATCTGACATTGTAGGGCAAAGATATTGTATTAGTTTGTAGTCCGAAAGTCGGTGAAGTCGGAAAGTCCGAAAGTTGATATTAGTTTACGAAGAATTGACCAAGACTTTAACTGCAAGTTATAAGATACAAACTTTCGCACTATGAACTAATTCTGTATTTTAGCCAACTTAAAGACTTTCGGACTTTTCCGACTTCCGGACTTTCGGACTAATTAAAACATGAACCCATACCAACAGAAAAAGCGCTGGAAATACATACTGGTTACCTTTGCAATAATAATTGCCAGCGGCTCTTTACTCTATACAAATCACCTGGTAAAAAATATCTCCAAATCGGAGCGTACGCGTGCGCAGATATGGGCTATGAGCATGCGGCAAATGACCTCATCTGATGATAATGACTTTTTACAGTATGTTACTGCTGTACGCGATAGTACACTGGTGCCAGCCATTGTGGTTGATGAAAAGGGAAATATCAAGTATGTGAGGGGGCTCGATTCTACTAAAACCAATATAAATATCCCTGGAAATGACAAAGTAAAAGGCGCAGCGAAATATGATCCTGAGTATTTCCAAAAGGAACTGGTCTACATGAAAAAACAGCATGAACCGATAGAGTTAACCATGCTGAACACCCGGTATATGGTTTATTATAAGGACTCGGCATTACTGCAGGAGCTCAGGATCTTCCCTTATGTGCAGCTTTCGGTTATCGCTATATTTTTACTGGTGGCGTATACGGCTTTTAATTCCTCACGTAAATCAGAACAGAACCAGGTTTGGGTGGGGCTCGCCAAGGAAACCGCTCACCAGTTAGGTACGCCAATTTCTTCGTTAATGGCATGGCTGGAACTGATAAAAGAGAAATTCAAGGCCGAAAAGGATCCGTTGATGGCCGAAATGGAGAACGACATAAAACGCCTGGAAATTATTGCCGACAGGTTCTCTAAGATCGGCTCAAAACCAAAGCTGGAAGATCGCTCTGTATATTACGTGATCAAAGATTTTGTTGATTATTTTAGTGTACGGGTGAGCAGTAATATTAACTTTGAAATAACCGGCAACCCTTATTTAATGGCTGGCTTAAATGTACCGCTGTTTGACTGGGTACTGGAGAACCTGCTAAAAAACGCTGTGAATGCCATTGAAGGCAAAGGCAAGATTAAAGTGGAGATAAGCCAGAACAAAACCAAAAAGAACCAGATACTGATAGATATTACCGACACTGGCAAAGGTATACCACGATCCAAGTTTGATACTGTCTTTCAGCCGGGATATACTACCCGTAAACGAGGCTGGGGATTAGGTTTATCGCTTACCAAAAGGATTGTAAATAACTACCACAATGGCGATGTTTTTGTGCGCGACTCGGAAGTAGGTAAAGGCACAACTTTCAGAATAATATTAAAGAAAACCAACAATGATAAACAAACCACAACCCGGTGAATACGCACCATACGCTGCGGGCTATGTAAATAAGGTCCCTAATGGACCAGTGCTGGAAATACTGGATTACCTAAAAGATAGCACCTATAACTTTTTTGCAAGGATGACCGATGAACAGGCCGACTACGCTTATACCGAAGGTAAGTGGAAATTAAAAGAAGTATTGGGCCATATGATAGATACCGAAAGGGTATTTGCTTTTCGTGCTCTTTGCTTTTCGCGTGGCGAGCAGCAGCATTTCCCCGGTTTCGACCAGGATCAGTATGTACAAAATTCAACTTTCGATAGCCGTAGTATCCAAGATCTCGCCCTTGAATTTAAAACTGTACGTGAATCGACCTTGTTCCTGTACCGTTCATTAACTGATGAACAAAGTTTATTGAAAGGTACCGCCAGTAATTACGCAACATCGGTACGGGCACTGGTTTATATGACAGCCGGGCACGAGCTGTATCATTTAGACCTGATAAAAGAGAACTACATTAAGTAATTGAGCTGAAAGCTAAAAGGCGAAAGGTTAAAGGTAAAATCATACCTTAATAAACCTTTCGCCTTTATCCTTTTACCTTTCAGCCTTTAAAAAACTTATTCCCCGTCCTTCTTTTCTGTCACGGAGTTGGCAATGTGTTTGTCGTTATTCTTTTTCTCCATCAGGTAAGAGACAAACAGACCCAGGCCACCAAATACGGCTATCAAACCAAAATACATTGCAGGGTTATCATCATCGTGGAATACGCTTCTATCTAATGTATAAGCCAGGCATAAGCCTAAACCGGCTCCTATCAGCAACAAGCCCCATTTTAAAGTTTGATAAGGCGCCGATGGTGTTGGATGTGGCTTATAAGCGCGGGGGTCCATTCCGCGTTCTATCATCGCCATTCTTTCGCGTTTGTATAAGTATACTATACCAAATACCATTGCAAACATTGCAATCGGAACCAAGATTGGTATTAAAACGCCTAGTTGTTCTGAGTCCATAATATTTAAATTTAAGAATTTATTTAATTTTTTGTTTTTTCAAGCACCCTATTGGTGTATTTGTAAGCTATGACTACACTGTTTTTAAACAGGTTACAGTACTTGTGAAAAAATATAAATCAATTATATTGCTGAGCGATAGCATTCTCAACCGGCTGCTTGTATAATAGATATTTCGTTCTTCAGCATGACCTATTATTATATACATGTCATTGCGAGCGATAGCGCGGCAACCTCGTCGCGTTCAATCTTCAAGCGACGAGGTTGCCACGTCGTTCCTCCTCGCAATGACATGGGAAATAAATAAACTGAAAATTTTATCTTTACATTAATGTGTAACCTTAATCCTCGGCATGGCGTCATAGAGCTATAACAATGCAGAGCAAGCTATCGGATATAGAACTAATTGAACAAACCCTGGCGGGCGACCAGTCGGCTTATGCTGATCTGATTAAGCGGCACCAGCGGTTTGTGTTTACCCTGGCACAACGGTTTGCCAAAACCAGGGAAGATGCCGAAGAAATTGCACAGGATTGTTTTATAAAGGCATACCGCTCGCTTGCCTCGTTTCAGCGGCAAGCGAAATTTACAACATGGCTGTATAGCATTGTATATACTACCGCTATGACAGCCCTGCGTAAAAAACGGGTTGATACGGATTCGATAGATGATGAAAATACTTTTATCCAGATCGAGAACCAAACCAGCGGTTATGATGTTAATAATGTAGAAAATAAATCAAGGTCGTACTACCTGAACCAGGCCATAGCCCAGCTTTTGCCTGATGATGCTACGATTATTACCTTGTTTTATAACGGCGAGCAATCGCTTGAAGAAATAGGACAAACTATGGGCATGGACCCAAATACAGTTAAGGTTAAACTATTTAGGGCACGCCAGCGTTTAAAAGAGAAGCTGGAGCGGAATTTAAAAGGTGAGGTGAAAGAACTGATATGAACAGTATAGAAGAGAAACTCTGGAATTACATTGATGGCTCCTGCACGCCAGAGGATGAGCATGCTATTGCTTTGCTGATTGAGCAGGATGAGGTGTATCGTAAAAAATACAATGAACTGGTATTGCTTAATGCCGAGTTCACCGCTATGGAGCTGGATGAGCCGCCAATGGCCTTTACCTACAATGTAATGGAAACCATACGTGCCGAGCATGCCAGCAAGCCGCTTAAAGCAGCTATTGATCAGCGGATAATAAAGGGCATTGGATTGTTCTTTGTGTTTACCATCAGCATTATATTAATAGTTGCTTTGGCGAGTATTCATTGGTCGGCCATTTTTGCAAGCAGCAGTCATACGCCGTCAAAAATAGCGCTTCCTGATCTGCGAAACCTGTTTACAGGACCTGTAACGAAAGGCTTCCTGTTTTTTGATGTAGTTTTAGGCTTGTATTTATTTGATACTTATCTGCGTAAAAAAGGATTGGCAAAAGCAAACAACAGTGTTCAAACTACAGGACAGCAAAAACAACAATAACACTGACAGCCAAATCTGTTCCGTTATTTATTTGTTGAAATTTGGGGTTTATTTACTACAACTACTTTTATTTCAACAAATTAAAAACAATATTTAGCACATAAGTGTTTTTGGCACAATAATTGAAATACAATACACGAACTAGCATCCTTGCTGGTTTAATTGTGATAAGGTTTAGGTTGAAAGTCTCCCGACGCAAGGTTGGGAGGCTTTTTATTTTTTAGGGGAATCTCTACTCATGTCATTGCGAGGAGGGACGACGAAGCAACCTCGTCGCGTTCGATATACATGCGACGAGGTTGCCGCGCTATCGCTCGCAATGACACACTTTTGATAAGATCCTACTACAAAAAGCTTATCACCACATCATCCCTTACCGGATGCCCAGTACAAGTTAAAATCCAGCCCTGCGACAAATCAAGATCAGTTAGTACATCATTTTTAACCATGCTTACCCCACCATCCTTGCACATGGCTGTACAGGCCGAGCAAATGCCATTACGGCAGCTATATGGTAATTGAATGCCATTTTGTAAGGCCGCTTGTAAAATAGATTGATTTTCACCAACAACCACATCGTAAGTTTCAGCTTTAAACTTTATTCTGATGGTACGTGGCGGAAAAGTTATGCGACTTTCGGTTACGTTAATAGTTTCCAGCACAAAATTTTCTTTTCGTATCTGCGCAGGTTCAATCCCCATATATAACAGGGTGAGCCTTATCATGCGCATATAGGTAAACGGGCCGCATAAATAAAATTCGGCTTTAGCCAGATCATGCTTTATAACCTGTTTAACTAATTGTTCAACAATTATATTATTTAGTCTTTTACCCTCGCTGCTTAATAATTTAATGACGGTCAATCTGTCAGAGTAGCTGACTGTCAGTGCATTTAATTCCCCATTAAATAGAATCGATTCCGCATCGGCGCTACTATATATTAAGGTGATCTTACTTTTACCGGGGCGCTTAAGGGTATATTTAAGCTGCGATAATATGGGTGTTATCCCGCTACCGGCGGCAAAAAGTATAATATCCTTTTCATCAGCAAAATCCTGGAGAATGAACCTGCCTGCGGGCGCTTCGGCATTTATAATATCCCCCGGTTTAATTTTAATTAGTAAAAAGCGGGAGATCTCGCCATTGGCTATCCGTTTAACGGTGATGGCCAGCAAATCCTCATCAGGAGATGAACTTAGGGAATATGACCTGCGGATCTCTTCGTTATGATGATCAAATATCAGCGTAATAAACTGTCCTGCTTTATAGCTTATTTTTTTACCATCAGCTTCGCTCAATAAAAAAGTGGCCGTATCCGGCAGTTCCCATTTTATAGCTTCAACTTTTAACCGGAGCATAATTTAGGCGCGTAAAACTATCTTACCAAACTGCGATGAGTTTTCCATTTTCTTTACTGCATCATCAGCATTAGCTAAAGGGAACACCTCATCAATAACAGGTACTATTTTATGTTCATTCACCAGCTCCAGCATCCCCTTAAAATCATCCGGACTACCCATCATCGTGCCGATGATCTGCAGTTGTCGCCAAAAAATTTTACGCCCGTTCAAAGGCGGTATATTTCCTGCGGTTCCTCCAAATATCACAATTCGCCCTCCGGGATTACACAGGTCAGGCAGCTTGGCAAAGCCATCGCCCAAAGCGCTGTCGATGATCACATCAAAGCCTCCGGCCAGTTGCAATAATTGTTCGGCCCAATCCTGCGCTTTATAATTTACACCTGCCGATGCGCCCAGTTGCCGTGCCCGCTCAATCTTATCACCCGATCCTGAGGTTACAAACACCTGGCAACCCGCTGCCTTTGCCAGTTGCAGGGCAAACACGCCTGTACCACCGCCTACGCCTGTTATTAATACCTTGTCGCCTTTTTTAGCTTTGCCTTTGGTAAACAAAGCACGATAGGTTGTTAAAGCGGCAAGTGGTATTGCCGCTGCATGCTCCCAATCCAAATGCGCAGGCTTATGGTGCAAGTGCTGCGCTTGTACTTTTACATATTCGGCAAAAGTACCATCAGCCGGCAGGCCCAGTATCTTAAAATCATCCGATTGGAAATTATCATTATCGCCCCAACCATAACCGGGATTGATGATCACCTCCTGCCCTACCCAATGCTGGTCGGCTTCACTGCCAACTTCAGTTACTATGCCTGCCCCATCGGAGCCTAATATGGTTGGATATTTTATCCCGGCATATTTACTTGCAGTTATCCAGTAATCGCGGCGGTTTAGGGCTGCGGCTTTTATCTGCACCAGGGCATCACCGGGAGCTAGTACAGGTTTATCAACTTCTTTAAATACTAATGGCTTATCAGCCGCTTCAAGAACTATGGCTTTCATTATTTAACATTAGGTGGATGCAGAGATTAAATAAAACTTAAAAACACTTATTATGTTGTAAATAAATAAGTTAGTTGCAAAACAAATTAGTGTTAGTTTATCAATTATCCCGATGCAGAATATTAACTATTTATAAAGTAACGAATAAATTAAACACAGATGTATGGACAGGATCGAAATCGTTTTGAAAAATATTAAGAAAATCAGGAAACACAAAAATTTTACTCAATTAGATGTTGCCACTAAGCTAAATATTTCACAAAATGCTTACAGTAAAATTGAGTTAGGATATACCTTAATATCACTAAGTATACTTTTTAAAATTGCCGATGTTTTCGGACAGGACGTTACCGAACTTTTATTAATTGACAACATTATTAAACAAAAAAGTTGGCAATACAATTAAGGTGGTTTTTTAAATACAATGATTTAGAAAACATAAAAAAAACGGCAGGGTTATATACCTCTGCCGTTTTAACTTTTTATAATTCCCCCTTCATAGGGCTTGGGCTTATACCGCTTTCGCGTACAATTCTGAAACGTGGTTCCAGTTGATCACATTCCATATAGCCGCTAAATAATCAGGGCGACGGTTTTGGTATTTCAAATAGTAAGCATGTTCCCAAACATCAATACCTAAAACTGGCGTGCCTTTTACTTCAGCAATATCCATTAAAGGATTATCCTGGTTAGGGGTTGATGTTACTGCTAATTTTTTATCAGGAGTAACAATTAACCATGCCCAACCTGATCCAAAACGGGTTGCACCAGCTTCTGATACTTTAGTTTTAAATTCATCAAATGAACCAAAAGTACTCTTGATAGCATCAGCTAAAGGGCCTGTAGGCTCGCCGCCACCGTTTGGTGAAAGTAATGTCCAGAATAAAGTGTGGTTATAATGACCGCCACCATTGTTACGTACTGCTGGTGGGAATTTCGAAATATTTTTGATGATATCATCAATGCTGCTATCAGCCTCAGGTTTACCTTCCAACGCTTTGTTTAAATTGGTAACATAAGCCTGGTGGTGCTTGCCATGGTGAATTTCCATGGTCAATTTATCAATATGCGGTTCTAATGCATCGGTAGCGTAAGGTAACGCCGGTAGTGTGAATGCCATAATGGTGAGTTTTTAAGTTTTAAAGATAGTACTGAGCAAATATAAGGTTTGAAACATATTTTTTGTTCTAAATAAATGTCATTTATTGGTTGATTGTTCATTTGTTCACTGGTTCATCAGTTCATTGGTGCAATGGCGCCTAGCGCTCTTTACGCGTAGCGTAGAGAGGGTCGACAAGTGAAACAATGTCGGGGTGAGATAGCGGAGCGCTGATAAGTATTATATTGCTACTTGTTTCAGCACCTCACATGCTAAGTAAACAGCATGATGTTGACCTGTCCTGTGGGATCCTGAAACAAGTTCAGGATGACGGTTGGAGATTTGGGTGTTGCCTTTGGCCCGGGCTTTACACTCATACGCCTGCAGGCATTAGGCACAAGGCCGGTACCCGCTTCAATCCCTAACACAGAACTTCAACGCGCTTCGCCAACTCACCCGGTCGTTGCAATGAACTAATGAACCAGTGAACTAATGAGCTATCTTTTACTTTTAAAAAAGTTCCGTACCAACTCCGCGCATTCATTTTCGCGGATACCACCGGTGATGATGGTTTTGGGGTGGGTTATCTTCTGGTTCAATCTACCGAAACCCAGCTTAACATCATAGGCACCAAACACTATTTTACCCAGCTGAAACCAATACGCAGCGCCGGCACACATTACGCAGGGCTCCAGGGTTACATATAAGGTACATTCCTTTAAATATTTACCGCCCATATAATTGGCAGCGGCGGTAAGCGCCTGCATTTCGGCATGGGCCGATACATCTGTCAAGCGTTCAGTTAAATTATGGCCGCGGCCGATGATCTGCCCTTTGCATACCACTACAGCGCCAATGGGTATTTCTTTCTCAGCCAAAGCAAGCCGGGCTTCCTTTAGCGCCTCGTTCATAAAAAACTCATCCGGCGACATAGCCGGCGGTTCATCGCTAAAATTAATATACCTCATTTACGTTTCTTAAAGTCGATCTTTTTAAAGGTTCTTTTCAGGTGGCTTTCCGTTACCATGGTTGATAGTATACCTATCCCCATCGCCCCGCCGAAGAGGATAAAGTAATCCACCATCTTTTGCGTATTATAATCAACATTAAAATAGATCATCCCCGAGTAGATCACAAAACCAATTATCAACGCAAAAAAGCCAGCTTTTATCATAAAATTAGCCGAGTAGCCGTTAGCCTCATCCCAGGTTTGCTGATTGGTACGCGCGGCGGGTGTACGGTAGCCATACCATCTGTTTATACCTTTGGGTGGCAAATACTTTTGCAGTAAGCCTATCACTATAAAAATAAGGCCGATCAAATGCGGGCCGATCAATATGTTCGAAAAATTCATGTTTATATTAATTTATTGCCATTGGGCACCGGTTTATCAATAGTTGTTAATACAATGTCGCCATTTTCATCGGCCATGCCTGTCACCAGGAATTCCGACATAAATGTAGCGATCTGCTTTTTAGGAAAGTTTATTACGCCGATGATCTGCCTGCCAAGCAATTCGTCCTTAGTATAGTGTTTGGTGATCTGCGCGCTCGACCATTTAATACCGTACTCGCCGAAATCAACCTTAACCATATAAGCCGGTTTACGCGCTTCGGGGAAGTCCGCTACTTCCAATATAGTTCCGGCGCGTAATTCCACCTTTTCAAAATCATGCCATGTAATGGGTTCCATAAGGGCAAATATAATAAGCTACGCACACGAATTGCACGAATTAAAGCGAATTTCACTAATCTTTATTGAAATCCGTGCAACATTTAAATTCGTACAATTAGCACTAATTCGTGAAATTCGTGTTTTATTCAATTAATGGAAACGCCTCCTCATACACATCGTAAGATCATCCACATTGATATGGATGCCTTTTACGCGTCGGTTGAGCAGCGCGATAACCCGGAACTGCGTGGTATACCCTTAGTAGTTGGCGGCTCGCCCGAGGGTCGTGGAGGCGTAGTGGCTACTGCAAGCTATGAGGCCCGTAAGTTTGGTATCCGTTCGGCAATGCCATCAAAACAAGCTTTGCAGCTGTGCCCGCATGCTACGTTTGTACGCCCGCGCTTTGCCGCTTATAAAGAAGTATCGCAAAAGATCAGGGAAATATTCAGCAGGTATACCGACCTGATAGAACCGCTATCGTTAGATGAAGCCTACCTTGATGTTACTAACGACAAACAGAACATAGGCTCGGCCATTGACATCGCGAAGCAAATAAAGCAGGCCATAAAAGATGAGTTGCAACTAACTGCGTCGGCAGGTGTATCTATAAATAAGTTTGTGGCCAAAATCGCATCTGACATTAATAAGCCCGATGGGCTAACCTTTATCGGGCCATCAGCTATCGAAGCCTTTATGGAAAAGCTGGCCGTGGAGAAATTCCATGGCGTAGGTAAAGTAACTGCCGAAAAGATGAAGAAAATGGGCTTGCATACCGGTGCCGATCTTAAGCAATTACCAGAAGATGAACTGGTAAAGCATTTTGGTAAAGCAGGGCATTTTTACTACCGGATAGTACGGGGCGACGATCAGCGCGAGGTGCAGCCTGATCGCGAAACAAAATCATTGGCCGCCGAAGACACCTTTCCCTATGACCTAACCACCGTTGAAGAAATGGAGGCGGAGCTGGATAAAATTGCACACACCGTTTGCGACAGGCTGCAGAAATATAATTTAAAAGGCCGCACTGTTACCCTTAAAATTAAATACAGTGATTTTAAGCAGATCACCCGCAACAGGTCCTATACCTCTCCATTTGGCGATTTTGAGACCATAATCTCAACCGCCAGGCAATTATTGACCGCTACTAACCCCGAAGACAAAAAAATACGGTTATTAGGCATATCTATCTCAAATTTCGGGGAGCTTGAGCCTAAACAAAAGACGGAGAAATCAACAGACCAACTAAAGCTGTTCAATCTTTAATTTTTCCATAATTTTATTTTCCCAAACATAATTATGGATTTACATGCTTCCACCAATTTCTTGAATTAGCTTTTACTCAATAAATTTTATTTATTGTTAAAGAACACCTACTTCGCATGATAATTTTATAACCACCGTTACTTATTAAAAAAATTTAAAAAGTTATTGCATTTTTATGACAAATTTCATTAAGTTTGTTTTACCCTATTATTAATCTGATTGAGTGAATGGAACTTAAAGTCAAAAATGTGAAAAGTGCGGAGTTGAAAAACATGATCATTAAACGACTTTATTTTGATAAAGCGTTGTCATGTGCCGACATGAGCGAACTTTTCGACAAAAGCGTTCCATCTATATCTAAAGCGGTTAACGAGCTCATGGACGAAGGGTTTGTAGTTGAACAGGGTTATGCACCTTCAAGTGGTGGTCGCAGGCCCCTGATGTACTCCTTACGACATGAAGCCATATATATACTTACCGTGGCTATGGATCAGTTGTCAACCCGGATTCAAATAGTTGACATACTTAATAATCCTGTTGCTAAAACGGCAATAACAGAACTAAAGTTATTAAATAACCCCAGTGCCTTGCAAACATTAATTGACCATATTAATGACTATATCTTTTCTACAGGAATACCTGTTGATAAGATTGCTGGTATTGGTATTGGCATGCCGGGATTTATTAATTCCACAGAGGGTTATAACTACACCTATCTTGATTCGGGCGATGAAAGTTTAACAAGTGTAATTACGCGCGAAACCGGTGTACCCACTTTTATTGATAACGACTCCAGCTTGATAGCCCTTGCCGAACAAAAGTTCGGGATTGCCAAAGCACGCAAGGATGTGATGGTTATAAACCTGGGCTGGGGTATTGGCTTGGGCATGATCATAAACGGCGAGATCTACCGGGGGCATAATGGTTTTGCGGGTGAGTTCAGCCATATCCCACTATCAGAAGATGGCGCACTTTGTACCTGCGGTAAACGTGGTTGCCTTGAAGCCGAGGCGTCAATGTTGGTAGTTGCAGAAAAGGCTATACAAGGTATAAAAAAGGGGCATATATCCAGTCTTAAAAATATTGATATAAACCAATCAAAAATGGTAGGCGATGCCATAATGGAAGCTGCTAATAACGGCGACCAGTTTGCTATCGAGCTGCTTTCAGACGCCGGTTATAAAATCGGTAAGGCCCTGGCCATACTCATCCACATCATGAACCCGGCCAGCATAGTACTAAGCGGCAGGGGCGCCGTGGTAGGGAAAATCTTACTCGCACCAATACAACAAGCTTTAAATAAATATTGCATACCACGCCTGGCAAACAGCACCGAGCTGCTGATATCAGACCTGGGTTTTAATGCCGAACTAATTGGCGCTGCCGTATTAGTAATGGAAAATTTTGACAAAGAAATAAAAAACCATTTAATCACTACAAATCAATCAAGTATGGAGAAAACAACGAAAAACTAAAAAACTCAAACTCATTAACACTAAACTAATTCAAATCAAAAATGAAAAAATTATTACCAATAATTCTATTATTGCCTTGCATTGCTATGGGCGCAAATGCCTCCCCAAATGCAAATAGCAGAGCATCATTCAACATTACAGGCACAAGCCGTAATGTGAATCTTCCAGCTCCGGTAAAAGGAACTGTAAAAGACGAAACCGGATCACCACTACCCGGCGTATCTGTATCAATTAAAGGAACAACCAAGGGCACGCAGACAGATGCCAACGGTACGTTTAACCTTGATGCAAAAGCTGGTGATGTTTTAGTATTCAGCTACATTGGTTATTTAAAGAAAGAAATACCTGTAGGCAGTAGCTTAATTTATGCTGTAACTTTAACAAGCGATTCAAAAAACCTTAATGAAGTTGTTGTAACAGCATTAGGTGTTAAAAAGTCAGAAAAATCACTGGTTTATGCCAACCAGGTGGTTGATGGCGCCGCGCTTAACACGGTAAAAAGTGACAACTTAATGAACTCATTAAACGGTAAAGTAGCTGGTGTTGACATTTCACCAAGTACTTCGGGCGTAGGTGGTTCTGTTAAAGTTATTTTGCGTGGTAACAAAAGTATACAAGGCACCAACCAGCCTTTGTATGTAATTGATGGTGTACCGGTAACCAATACATCAAATGCTAACGGACAACCAATGGGCACCTACGGTGGCGTGCCTGATGGTGGTGATGGCATATCAAATTTAAACCCTGACGACATTGAAAGCATGACAGTGCTGGAAGGAGCCGCGGCAGCCGCACTTTATGGCAGCCAGGCAGCAAATGGCGTTATATTAATTACTACCAAAAAAGGAAAAGCAGGGAAAGCATCTATTAACTTCTCTTCATCCTATACCAACGACGCTATCTCATACAAACCAAAGTTTCAGGACGAATACGGTGAAACTCCTAACGGCAATCAAAGCTGGGGAAGTAAATTATCATCTCCGGCAACTGCTGATAATCTGAGCCAGTTTTATGTACATGGAAATAATTTCACTAACTCAATAAACCTGCAGGCAGGTACTGATATGGCGCAAACCTATTTTTCATTTGCAAATACAACAGCTAATGGTGTGCAGCCTACTAATGACCTGAGCCGTAATAACGTAACTTTCAGAGAAACCGCGCATTTTTTAAATAACAAGTTAACTGTTGATGTAAACAGCAACTATGTTGATCAGAAAATACAAAATGCGCCAGGTGAGGGTCTTTATTACAACACGCTTACTGGTTTATATTTATTCCCGGTAGGTGTTGATATTACCCCTTATAAAAACAATTATTCTATTCCTGTAGCAGCCAACAATGGTTTGGGAACCCAAAATTGGGTGGCTAATGAAGATGTTCAACAAAACCCATGGTGGATACTTTACAGAAACCCTAATAAAGCAACACGTAACCGTTCAATAACCAACGCATTGGTAAAATATGATGTGGCGGATTGGTTGAGCTTACAGGCACGTGGTAACCTTGACCGTGTATCTGATACTTATGAGCAGGACCTGTATGCAGGAACTAACTCTGTATTAAGTGTTGCAAACGGCCAGTACCTTTATAGCGACCAAACACTTACACAGATGTATGGTGACTTCATCGCTAACTTTAAAATACCGATGAAATCAGATTTTAAAATTGATGGTTTAGTGGGCGCAAGTGTTACTGATGACAATACTGTTGGTTCAAGCCAGGGTCCTGGTCTTGGTTTATACATACCAAACGTTTTCACCCAACAAAACGTTATTACAAACGGTACCAGTAACGTAACCACCTTATCGCCAAATCACAGCCAGGTTCAATCAATTTTCGGAAGCTTAAACGTTTCTTATAAAAACTGGGCATACTTAACGCTTACTGATCGTAACGACTGGTCATCTCAATTAGCATTTACTCAGAACGATTCTTATTCTTATCCATCAATAGGTTTATCTTTAATCCTTAGTGATATGGTTAAGTTGCCTGATGTTATCAGCTATGCTAAAGTTCGTGGTTCTTACGCTGAAGTTGCAACACCGGTTTCTGAGTATGTTACCAACGGTATCAACTATGCCAGGTCAGGTGGTGGTGTTAATTTCAATACAGTTGAGCCTAACGCTGAGTTAAAACCAACAAATACAAAATCCAAAGAAGCAGGTCTTGACCTTAAGTTCTTAAATAATAAATTAACCTATAGCTTCACCTGGTACAAATCAAACAGCTACAACCAGTTCATACAATATACCCCGGCATCTTCAACAGGTTATAGCGTAGGATACTTAAATGCAGGAAACATACAGAATACCGGTGTTGAAATGACTTTAGGTTATGAGGTTTTTCAAACTCAAAAATTTAGCTGGAATACCTCTTTCAATTTCTCAACTAATAAAAACAGTATTATTGAACTTAACCCTGCTGCCCCAACTACACCAGTTATCATAACAGGTGCCGGTGCCAATGCATATGAATCTGTATTAGCAACAGGCGGGTCATACGGAGATATATATGGTGTTAAATTTGAAAGGAACTCCTCTGGCCAGATCATGGTAAACAGCAGCGATGCACCTATCAACAATGGTACTTTTGTGAAAGTAGGTAACCCAAATCCAAAATTCCAAATGGGTTGGTCAAACAACTTCAACTATGGCAAATTCAGTCTTGAATTCTTAATTGATGGAAAATTTGGCGGACAAGTACTGTCAATGACCCAAATGATGATGGATAGCTACGGAACCTCATTGGCATCAGGCCAGGCACGTGATGCTGGTGGCGTAACTGTAAACGCGGTTGATCCAACTGGCAAAACAGTAACAAAAGTTGATGCTTACACATGGTATTCAACAATTGGCGGCCGTTCAGGCATTGCTGAACCTTATATGTACAGCGCTACAGTTGTAAGGCTTCGCGAGGCTGCATTGGGTTACAATATACCACTTGCAAATAGCTTCTTTAAAACGCTTAAATTATCTATAATTGGTAATAACCTATTGTATTTCTATAAGAAAGCTCCTTATGATCCTGAAGTTACTATGTCAACAGGTAACGGACTATCGGGTGTAGACGTGTTTAACCAACCTACAACACGAAGAATTGGAGCACAACTAAATGTTTCATTTTAATAATTAGTTAATCTTAAAAACATTAGTGATGAAAAAAATAACTTTTCTAAAAGATAAATTTATAAGGCTCAACATTTTGAGTAAATGTGTCCTTATAGCTTCATGCGTAATTTTATTAGGTGGATGTACCAAAAATTTCGAGAACATGAATACTGATGCCTCCGGCATCACCGATGCTAACTTAATTCCTAAATACAACTATCTTGGTTTGTGGTATCAAGGCATTCAACAAAACATTTTTGGTGAGAATGGTGATTACCAGCTTTGCCAGAACTTAAACTCGGATTGTTATGCCGGTTATTACATGTCGCCCGATCCGTTTAGAGGTAACATTAACAACCAAAACTACTCATTAGTAGATGGCTGGAATTCGGATGTATACAGCATGGCTTATACCCATGTAATGGCTCCTATTCTTATTCAGCTTAACCGTAAATATAAAGCACCAACGGTTGCGCCGGATTTTTGGGCCGTAGCTTTAATATTGGAAGTACAGGCAATGAGCAGGGTTACTGATTATTATGGCCCAATCCCTTATAGCAAAGTTGCTACCGGTGCTACTACTCCTTACGATTCCCAACAAGCAGTTTATAATGCATTCTTTGCTCAATTGGATACTGCAGTAACTAATCTGCATGCATTTATTGCTGCTAAACCTGGTCTTAAGCCTTTCTCTGCCTTTGATATGGTTTATGGTGGAGATTATACAGAATGGCTAAAATATGCCAATTCATTACGCTTAAGGTTAGCTATGCATATTGTTAACATTGACCCTGTAACGGCTAAGCTACAGGCATTAAAAGCAATTAATGAATCAGGAGGTTTGATTACTGCCAATACCGATAATGCTACACTTACAGGTTTCGGTTACTATAACCCAATATGGTGGATAGGTACAAGCTGGACAGATTTGGCATGCGGAGCGTCTTTAACTTCTTATTTGAACGGTTATAATGACCCACGTACTTCAAAAATGATATCGCCTGCAACCAGCCCTGCCAGCATAGCCGGCCAATATGTAGGTATACGTGCAGGTACGCCGGTAGGTGGCAAGCCAATGTACAGCGGATACTCGCTTCCTAATTTTGCAAACATATTGGAATATACACCAATGATATTGATGAATGCTTCTGAAATTTGGTTCTTAAAATCTGAAGCTGCATTAAGAGGATGGACTACTGAAAGCGCACAAACAGATTATGAAACAGGCGTTACGACCTCTTTTGCACAATGGGGTGCTACAGCAGGTAGTTATCTGAGTGATAAAACCAGTACACAAGCTGATTATGTTGACCCTCAAACTCCTTCAGCAGGGGTGGCTAATGCCAGCATAAAAGCTATGTCCACAATTACTATTGCATGGGACGCTACTGCAACTAACGAAAAGAATTTAGAGCGTATCATCACACAAAAATGGATAGCTAATTTCCCGTGTGGTGGCTGGGAGTCATGGACAGAGTATCGTCGTACAGGTTATCCTAGATTGTTCCCTGTTGTGGTAAACAATAGCGGTGGTACTATTAATACGGCCTTACAGATCCGCAGGATCGCATATCCATCAACCGAGTACACAAGTAATGCTACTGGCGTTGCTGGTGGTGTAAACTTACTTGGCGGCCCCGACAATGGCGGCACACCGGTATGGTGGGATACCAATAAAGGCCAGGCTACTCCTAAAAATTTCTAACATTTGTTAAAAGAATAATAAAAATCAACCATGAGACTTCTTAAAAAAATTTAAAAAGTCTCATGGTTTTTAAAAAAACTTTCATAAGTTTGTTTAAAAGCTATTTAATGAATAATAGGTTAATAATTGTTAATAACAACTCCGCAAGCTATCGCACAGTTTTCCCTATGGGAAATACTTTAGTAGATGAGTTTGATGGGATTCAGAAATAAATGGTTGATTAGGTTGCTTAAATCCTCGCTTCGGCGGGGGTTTTTTTTGACCTGTCTTTACTACCTTTACAAAGTTTAATAAAAAGAATACAATTGCTAAAACTATGGCCCGATTAAATTTATTGGAAGAGACACGGTACGAGAAATTACCGGTAAGCGTTTACAAAAGTCAACAGGAAGCCTCTGTGGCAGTAGCCGGGCGAATAGCCGCGCTGATTAAGAAAAAAAGCGAAAAAGGCGAAAAAACTGTATTAGGACTGGCAACAGGTGTAACCCCTATAAAGGTTTACGCTGAACTGATCCGCATGCACAAAGAGGAAGGCCTCAGCTTTAAAAACGTGATCACTTTCAATTTGGATGAGTATTATCCAATGCAGCCAACAGCTGTGCAAAGCTATGTTACTTTTATGAATGAAAATCTTTTCAATCATATTGATATCGACAGAGACAACGTCCATATTCCTGATGGCACTTTAAAGCAGGAAGATGTTGCAGCTTTTTGTTTAAACTATGAAAAGCAGATAACAGCGCTGGGTGGTCTTGATCTACAAATATTAGGTATCGGCCGTACAGGTCACATCGGTTTTAATGAGCCGGGATCGGCGCCAAACTCAGGTACACGCCTGGTTACACTGGATGACCTTACCCGCAGCGATGCTTCGCGTGATTTTGGTGGCAAGCAAAACGTGCCTACCAAAGCCATAACCATGGGTATCGGCACCATATTTAAAGCAAGAGAAATTATATTAATGGCATGGAGCGGTAAAAAAGCTCCGATCATTAAAAAAGCCGTTGAAGGCGAAATATCAGGCGAAGTACCTGCTACTTACCTGCAATTATCAGATCATGTTGACTTTGTACTTGACGAAGCAGCAGCATCAGAACTTACCCGTTTTGATACACCTTGGTTGGTAAAAGATTGCGTATGGGAAAACAACCTGAAAAAGAAAGCGGTTATCTGGCTGGCCACTACCGTTAAAAAACCTATACTAAAACTTACTGAAGAAGATTATAACAATCATGGCATGGCACAACTAGCTGTTGAGCAGGGCCCGGTTTACAACATAAATATCGACATTTTTAACCAGGTACAGCATACCATTACCGGCTGGCCGGGTGGCAAGCCAAATGCTGATGACAGCCAAAGACCTGAGCGCGCGTTGCCTGCTAAAAAACGTTCAATCGTGTTCTCACCGCACCCTGATGATGATGTGATCTCGATGGGTGGCACCTTCATCCGTTTGGTTGACCAGGGGCATGATGTACACGTTGCCTACCAAACATCAGGTAATACCGCAGTTTGGGATGATGATGTTTTACGTTACATGGAGTTCACCATTGATTTTAACGGAAGCATTGGCGAGGATAATACGCATTTAAAGAATATTTACAATGAAATGCGCACGTTCATCGCCCAAAAACAGCCTAACCAGATAGACACACAGGAAATACGCGATGTAAAAGGCTTCATCCGTAAAACGGAGGCTATAGCCGGTGCACGTTACGCAGGTTTACATGATGATCATATCCACTTTATGGCATTGCCTTTTTATGAAACCGGTAAGATCAAAAAGAATTCAGTAGGTGAAGAAGATGTATTAATAACCATGGAACTGCTGCAAAAAGTAAAGCCACAGCAAATATTTGCTGCAGGTGATTTTGCCGACCCACATGGTACCCACCTGGTTTGCTTTAATATAATAATTGAAGCGTTAAACCGCCTTAAAGCTACTGAAGACTGGGTAAAAGATTGCTGGTTATGGATGTACCGTGGTGCATGGTTTGAGTTTGAGACCTGGGAAATTGAAATGGCTGTGCCTTTATCTCCGCAAGAAGTTTTACGCAAACGTGCCGCGATATTCAAACACCAGTCGCAAAAAGACACCCCGGTTTTCCCTGGTGATGATGTGCGTGAATTCTGGGTACGTGCCGAAGACCGCAACCGTGAAACCGCTAAATGCTATGATCAGCTTGGTTTAGCTGAATATGCGGCAATGGAAGCTTTTGTAAGGTATAAGTTTTAGCCCCCTAGCTCCCTAAAGGGGGAGCAACTAAATAGGCTAAATAAAAAAACATAACCAAGCGTCATTGCGAGGAACGAAGCAATCTCCGATTAGCAGGTCCGCCCTGTATAGTTTGGGATTGCTTCGTTCCTCGCAATGACGCTTTTTTTATTTTATGCGATCTTGTTATTCACAATCGCAATCACTTCACCCTCCAAAGCAATTGCCTGTCTTTCCAGTTCTTCGCCTTTTTTAATAATATCAGCAGTATAGGTTTTATCTTTATACCCCGATGCGTTGATCTTCACATTCATAAACGCACCAAGAACGGCTGTCCGTGCACAAAGAGCGGCTACGCCGGCATCGGTTACCGAATTTGGATTACCAATCTCGGCCATAGCCTTTATAACTTCCAAACTACCATGCGCCATTTGCATTACTTTAAATGGGATCTCTATAGCATATTTAGTAGCATCTTGTATAGTTTTATCCCTCACAGCTTTTTCTTCGTCGGTTGATTTGGGCAGACTGAAGCCTTCCATTATTTTATTGAAAGCTGTAGTATCCAAGTCAACCAACTTCAACAGCTCATCCTTATAATATTGTCCTTTCTCCGCCCAATCGCTGAACTCTTCCCAGCGACTGTCCCAGCCTTTTTTGTGCGATGACAGATTTGCTACCATAGTTGCTAATGAAGCACCTAAGGAGCCCACATAAGCCGATATAGAGCCCCCACCTGGCGCAGGACTTTCACTCGCGGTTTCATCAGCAAAATCAGTTAGTGTCATGCTGATGAGTTTGCTGGATGCTTTATCCTTTAACAGATATTCAATGATACGTTCCTCAGGCTTAAATGGCGATAGCTCATCTAATCCCATTGATTTTATGGCGATCTTGATCAATTCCTTCTCACTCACCCCTACCGAGCGCTGTTGTTTTAGCAGGAAATACTTACCCGCATCCAGCATGGATTTTAATGGAATCAAGCCCACCAATTCACTGCCTGTAACACGCATGCCACGTTCAGCAGCCTTGTCGCAAACCTCATCAAATGCTTTATGAACAGGTGTTACTTCGATATTGGTAAGATTCATAGAGATCTGGGCTATACCATATTCTTCAATATACCAGCCTATCGCCTTCACAAATTTTAAGGTGCCGGGTACTGATTTTGGCTTACCATTTTCATCATTTATAATCTTGCCGTTTATAGGGTCGCCCTCACGTAATACACGGCCAGCCTCGCGCACATCAAATGCAATAGAATTTGCTCTGCGGGTTGATGTGGTGTTGAGGTTTACATTATAGGCGATCAGGAAATCACGTGCGCCGATTACTGTTCCGCCACGCCTGGCATCAAATTCATCCGGACCAAAATCCGGTTTCCACTCCGGTAATTTTATCTTCTTAAAAAATCCCTCATACTCCCCTGCCCTGATCACCGACAGATTATCACGCTTTTTATCTGCCTGCGCAGCGCCATATAAGTAAATTGGGATAGCCAGTTCCTCACCTACACGCTTGGCCAGTTTCTGCGCATACACCGCAGTTTCTTCCATAGTGATATTACTGATCGGTATCAGCGGACAAACATCCGTAGCACCCATACGTGGGTGTTCGCCTTTATGCTTGCTCATGTCAATCAGTTCACCGGCTTTTTTAATGGCTAAAAATGCCGCATGGATAACTGGCTCAGGTTCGCCTACAAAGGTTACCACGGTACGGTTAGTAGCCTTGCCCGGGTCGACATTCAATAGCCTAACACCTTCAACAGATTCCACTTCATCAGTTATCTGCTTTATTATATCAAGGTTTACACCTTCGCTAAAATTGGGAACACATTCTATCAATTGCATTGATCAGTTATTAGTGGTTAGTGATTGGAGATTAGTTTCTTTTTTAGTTTATAAAATCAGCGACATCATATAAATCAATATATAATCTGCGGTTTAAGTTTCCCCTGCTGGTATAATATTTCACGGTAATCATTACAAGGGTATGCCTGCATATCGGCACGCATTCCGGGGGCTAAGATACCGCGATCATGTAAATTCAGTGCTTTTGCTGCGCGATAGGTTAATCCGGCAAATACCTCGGCAGTATTCAATTTCTCCGCAGCGCTCATTACGGCGGCTTGCATTAGCAGGTCGCCCATTGGCGCTGAACCGGGGTTCCAGTCGCTGGCAATGGCGAGGCAGGCATCTGCATCCAATAGTTTACGGGCTGGTGAATACTGCATGCCCAAACCTAATGACGCGCCCGGCAATACAACGGCCACGGTATTAGAATTTGCCAGTAGTTTTATCTCCGTATCCTTACTTGCCTCCAGATGATCTGCCGAAACAGCACCTGATTTCACTGCAACCGCGCTACCGCCTGTTGTAAACTGATCGGCGTGTACGGTGATATCAAAGCCCATTTGTTTGGCTCGATTAAGATAGATCAAAGCATTCTCCACATCAAAAGCGCTTTCTTCAATGAATATATCAACCCGATTGCTGAGGCCTTCATTTTTGATGACAGGGAGCAGGTCATGGAAAACATAACTCAAATATTCGGCCTGTGTGCCGCTAAAATCCCGGGGAACCATATGTGCAGCTAAGCAGGTGGATACTAAACTCGCTTTTGTTTTTTCGGCTGCCGACGCTATTACCCGCAATTGTTTTAATTCAGATTGCGTTTCCAGTCCGTAGCCGCTTTTTACTTCGATGGTAGTTACACCCTCGGATAAATGGCGCGCTGCCCGTTGTATTAATAATTGGGTAAGCGTATCTTCATCAGCCGCGCGGGTTTGTGTTACCGAATCCCAGATACCGCCTCCTGCTTTGGCAATTTCAAGATAAGTTTTACCTTGTATGCGCATGGCATAATCCTTAGCGCGTGTACCTGCAAAACAAATATGCGTGTGGCAATCCACAAAACCAGGCAGCAATACATGATCGCCTGTAATTTCTTGTATTTGTGCTGATGGGTTTGCTTTGCGCAAGCCTTCAAAATCATCGACAGATAATATCAGCCCGTTTTCAACCAATACGCCGCCTTGCGGGATGACCTGCAAGTCATCATCCTTCAACGCGCCTTTTAAGGCCAACCCTGTTAAGGGTAGTATTTGTGTAAACGGACCGATTAGTTTTTTCATTTTCTTATTATTAAAGCGTCATTGCGAGGCACGAAGCAATCCCTAACTGTACAGAGCGGATTTGCATAGTCGGGGATTGCTTCGTTCCTCGCAATGACGCCTGAAGAGATTATTCTTTGTCACAAACATTAGCTTAACCTAAGTATTAAATTTATTCATCGGGCCAGCTTATATATGCCTTGTATGCACCACCTTTGGTTTTTCCCTGCAACACCAGTTCCGAGTGTTCAGCCGTGTACTGGCTAATACATCTTTCAGCTGTTTCGCCCTTACCATATATTTTATCAAAATACTCATTAACAGCCTGCAAATCGGCTTCATTAAAGTACAGGTTGATAGTCATAACCTTATTGTGGAAATAATAGATCTCTACTTTTTGTAAGGTGATCTTATCGGTTAGTTTAAGGGCATCACTATTATTATAAGTGTACAGCCCATCTCCCTTTCCCGTACCCTCGTTAATCACCGTAAGCTGCTCCTTTGGTATTTTTGTTATGGTATCGCCTGGATGTACGCCATTAAAACCTGTTTGGTCGAGATAATTACGTGTGCCTACCTGCGCGCTGGCTCCAACTGCCGTGAACAACAGTAAAGCGAGGATTAGTTTTAATTTCATATTTCAATTTTTAAACTAAATTAAACATTTATGCGCATTGGCTTAGGCACTTACCAAACATTCAATCCAAATCGCTCACCCCACTCCGTTGCTTTATCATAACCTGCATCCGCATGACGGAAGATACCCATCGCAGGATCATTATGCAATACGCGTTTAAGGCAGGTTGCCGCACGCTCTGTACCATCGGCCAAAACTACCATACCGGCATGTTGTGAGTAACCCATACCTACCCCGCCACCGTGGTGGAATGAGATCCATGTTGCGCCGCCTGATGCATTTGCCATCAGGTTTAATAAAGGCCAGTCGGATACCGCGTCAGAGCCATCTTTCATCGACTCTGTTTCCCGGTTTGGAGATGCTACCGACCCGCAATCCAAATGATCACGACCGATAACAATAGGCCCTTTTACTTTGCCGCTTGCTACCAGTTCATTAAATATCAAACCTGCCTTTTCACGTTCGCCCATGCCCAGCCAGCAAATGCGGGCGGGTAATCCCTGGAATGATATTTTCTGCTGCGCTTTCTCCAGCCAGTTTATCAATGGTTTATTTTCGGGGAAAGCTTCCATCAATGCCCTGTCAGTAACAAAAATATCCTCCGGATCGCCTGACAAGGCTACCCATCTGAATGGCCCTTTTCCTTCGCAAAACAGCGGACGGATATATGCCGGCGTAAATCCCGGGAAATTGAACGCATCCGGTTCACCACCCTGACGGGCAAACTCGCGCAGGTTATTGCCGTAATCGAACGTTATAGCGCCCTTCTTCTGCAGATCGAGCATAAAACCAACATGGCGTGCCATGCTTTTTAATGACAGATCTTTATATTTTACCGGATCAGCTTTACGCAATTCCGCAGCCTCCGCTAATGACAGGCCGTTTGGTATGTAGCCGTTTAACGGGTCATGCGCCGAGGTTTGGTCGGTAAGCATATCAGGGATGATATTATCCTTTATCAGTCTTTCCAATAGATCACCGGCATCGCTTACTAAACCTACAGATAAGGTTTCGCCTTTCTGCATGGCATCCTTTACCCAGGCAATAGCCTCACCATAACTATGGGTGATCCTATCGATATATTGGGTATCCACACGTTTTTGTATACGGGTTTCATCTACATCCGCACCTAAAAAAACACCACCGGCCATAGTTGCTGCCAATGGCTGCGCCCCACCCATACCGCCGATACCTGCACTTACTATCAGTTTACCGGTCAGGTCATTATTAAAATGCTGACGGCCCGCTTCAACAAAAGTTTCATAGGTACCCTGTAAAATACCCTGTGTACCTATATAGATCCAGCTGCCGGCGGTCATTTGGCCGTACATCATCAATCCTTTGGCGCGCAGTTCATTGAAATGCTCCCAGTTTGCCCATGCGGGGACAAGGTTACTATTGGCAATGAGCACACGCGGCGCCTGCGGGTGACTGCGGATAATACCCACCGGTTTACCCGATTGTACCAGCAGCGAATGATCTTCATCCAGTTCCAGCAGCAGCTCAATTATTTTGCGCAATGCTTCCGGGTTACGGGCTGCCTGGCCTATACCACCATACACTACCAGTTCTTCAGGATTCTCTGCTACCTGCCCGTCAAGGTTATTCAACAGCATGCGCAAAGGCGCTTCGGTTTGCCAGCTTTTGGCGTGCAACTGCATACCTACCGGTGCTTTGTACACCGGATGATTGGCGTACTTTTTAATAAATTCCGAACTCGTCATTTGGGTTGAGGTTAATGTTATTGTTTATAGCAGTTTCATCGGCAATTGCCAGTAATGAACCGCTTGTAATAATTTGATGTAACTGATTAATATCGGTAGCGAAGATCCTGTCTTCCTCAATAAAAGGCACCGTTTTGCGTATAAAACTATGGCAGGCTTCAATTACCGGGGTTGATTTTAACGGCCTGCGGAAATCCATGGCCTGCGTAGCGTACAGCAATTCGATAGCCTGTATATACTCCAAATTATCTATCACCTGGTGCAATTTACGCCCACTGATGGAACCCATGGAAACATGATCTTCCTGCCCTAGTGAGGTTGGCACGCTATCGGCACTTGCCGGGAAACACAGGGTTTTATTTTCGGTAACCAATGCCGCGGTCGTGTATTGCGGGATCATCAGACCGGAATTTAATCCCGGATCATTAGTTAATACCTTTGGAAGGCCATATCTGCCCTCGCTCATCAGGTAACAGCGGCGGTCGGCTATATTGCCCAGTTCGGCGGCAGCTACCGTGGCATAATCCAGTGGTAATGCTAACGGCTGCCCGTGAAAATTACCGCCGCTTATGGTATCGGTAGCACTAAAAATAATAGGGTTATCGGTGACTGAATTTAGTTCGATCTCAGTTAACTCCTTTAAATGCAACCATGCATTGCGCGATGCACCATGCACCTGCGGCATGCAGCGCAGGGAGTATGGGTCCTGCACGCGGTCGCAATTAACATGTGAATTACAGATCTCCGACTCGCTTAATAAAGTATGCAGGCGATTAGCTACCAATTTGCTCCCTTTAAAAGGGCGAATGGCATGCAAACGTTCATCAAATGGTCGGGCAGAACCCATCAATCCTTCCAGCGACATAGCGCCGATGAGGTCGGCCCTGTTCAAAGCATCATTTAAACGCTGTACTGCTTTTACAGCAAAGGCTAATATAAATTGTGTACCGTTTATCAGTGCTAAACCTTCCTTCGGACCTAAAACAACAGGCTCCAAGTTGTTATCTTTTAATATTTTTCCTGCCGGGAATTTTTCTCCCTTTACAAATACCTCACCCAAACCTATCAGTGGTAAAAACAGGTGCGATAAAGGGGCAAGATCACCAGATGCACCAACCGAACCCTTTTCAGGCACTACCGGGATTACATCATTATCAATATGCCAAATGATCCTGGCTAACGTTGCAGGCGCTATACCTGAATACCCCTGCGCCAGTGATTGCACTTTGCTGATTAGCATTAGTTTGGCAATTTCCTGTGGGATGGGTTTGCCTACACCTACACTATGGCTTTTTAACAGGTTCTGCTGTAAGGTGCTGGTATCTTTTTCGTTGATATGGGTATCACATAACGGCCCAAAACCGGTGTTAATACCATAAACAGGGATTTGTTTGTGAACGATTTCAGCAACTGCCTGCCACGAAGCTTTGATTCGTGCAGCCGCTTCAGCGCCTATAATTCCTTTTGTTTTGCCCGATGCAATATCAAGACAAATGCCAATAGTTAAATGTTCTGTCCCGTAATTAAACTGACTATTCATATGTTTCAGTTTTTAATGTGGCGGATAATCTTTCAGTTATCTTATTAGCCAGGTTAGTTGATCTGAATGTATTCTCGAGCGAAGTGATGGCTGGCAAAAGCTGACGACAGCCGGGCTCGGCGGCTATTAATTCATCCATGGCTTCTCTCACAGCCGCCCAAACGGGTAATACCTGCGCTAATAACGCTTTACCGCTATCGGTCAATTGCACCAACTGGCGTCGGCCGTCATCGGCACAGGTTGCTGTAGCTACCAGCTTTTTATTTTTAAGACCGGTGATAAGCTGACTGGCAGCGGGATGCGAGATCTCTATCTGCTCGCTTAATTCCTTTATGGAAAGCGATTCATTTTGCGACAGTAAATAAAATACCGGGAACCAGCTGGCATCAAAATCGATGCCCTCATTTTGATAAGCGCGGTTAATTTCGGACAGAAAAGCTTCGCTCAGCCGCCTCAACCTGCTGCCAAAAGCCAGGTACCCCAGGTTTTGATATAAATTCATGGTGCAATTTATATAAGTACTTATATAAATGCAAATAGATGAAGATTTATTTTTGCTTTTAAACTATTAGTGCCCTCTGCAGTAACAATTTACCACAGAGGGCACTAGAGATTTCACAATAAAACACAGTGGTTATTAACTAGAACCAATAGGCATAACCGATAGATGCGGTGGCTGCACCAGTGTTATTTTTGCCATTGGCTGTTCCTTTTTGAATGTTCAGGAAGCCATAATTGCCACCACCTTCGATAAATATGCTACCATGATGAACTTTATAAGCAATTCCAAGGTTGCCTGCTATACCAAAGTTAAAAGTGTTCAGCTGATCTTTTATATTCTGAGTGTTATTGAATGGCTCAGGACCATTCGATGCGGGCTGCGTCTTGCCCGCATCTGCATAAACGTCACTGCTACCAGTGGTTACCTGGTGTGCATTAAGCAAAAATCCTGCAAACGGACCTGCGTCAACATATAAACGCCAGGGTGAAGATTTGCCCAGATCCCAACCAAATTTAGCCAGCACAGGCACCATTAAATAATTGAGCTTAGCCTGGCTATCAAATGTTGCATATAGATAGGTTGGAGGCGGCTGCGGATTAGGAAATGCCTGGAAACCATCTTTTTTACCACCTTGTGATGAATACTCCACCATAGGTTGGATAGAGAACAGGTCAGACACCTTAAACTCAGCAAATAAACCAAAATCAGGCCCCTGTCTTGAACTGTAACCGGTGTTCAAGGGATTTTGCTGGCTGCCGCCCGCAGTTAAATTAGGTATACTGATACCACCACGTACGCCTATAGCAACAGCATCCTGGGCGTGGGCTTTAAAACAAAGTACTAATAGACCAAATACCGATAAATAGAAAATTGATTTTTTCATAAAGTACAGGATTTAAGGGTTAATACAATTATGTTATTATCAAATTTACCTTTTTTACAACCTTATGAAGTAAAAAAACATGCTTAACATAAATTTTACATGCGGGTTATAAAGTCCAACACGAAAAATGAAAAGCAGAATTGTAGCTTGTTCTGATATCAAAAACAACAGATATAGCCAATTAACGCGATCAATATTGCGTATTTATCCATACAAAACATCAATTCATCGATACTTGCTTTAAGCTACTGGAAAGTGTATTATCTTTAAGCGAAATTTATAAAATCAATAAACATTGCTTTTGGTATAGATGACAGGCTGTAAGGTTAATTTTAATGGTATAGCTATATAATAAATTCAGAAAACCAATGTTAGTAAATGTTAGTATATCAGCACATTAATAACACTATATGAGAAAAAGATACGCTGCCCAAAATTTACTATTTGTTTCAGCTGCAGTTGTGCTATTTGCAATAGCATCATGTAAAAAAGACAAGACTACTAATAATAATAACACCCCTGCTACTGCTACCCCTACAAAACTTGGGCTATTTGAGGAGGCGCAAACAGACAATGACACACTTTACCGGGAAGTATTTATAACGGTAACACAAATTGGTACCCTAACTGTTCCTGATTCATTATCCGACCAGGTATTTGATACTGGTTCGGGCGGGATGGTTATTGATGCCCACTATATTTTGCCTGCAAGTATGATCACTTCTACAGGCTTTAATTTTACGGGTGATTCTACGGTTGTAGATGGAATTACCATTACCAATCAGAAGCACATAATTCAATATGGCGATGATAATAACAGCACGGCTACCGTGTCTGGCAACCTTTGTTACGCATCTGTTACTATTGGCGTAACAAACGGCAATATTGTTGTTAAACGCCTGCCTTTTTTTATGTATTATAAATCCGTGGACAACAATGGTCATGCCCTACCCGCGCATGAGTTTGATGTATTTGGCGCAAATTCCGGGTACAATGTTACTTTTCCAAACAATGTTTTTATTACCAGCCCCTTTAGTTATTTCGATCCCGGCACCGGCTTAACAAAAGGATTTAAAATGGCCGCTTTAGGTACAGCTAATTTTTCGGATCAGGATGAAGTACCAATTACCCCTGATGTAATTACTTTAGGCTTAACGGCAGATGATCTTTCGTCTGCATCGGGTTTTTCAATAAGCCAGCTTACTGAAGACCCACCTTATGGTTACCAACCTTATATTCCTGCAACCATAACTTATAACGGCACTATTGTTAAAGATGCTACTGTATTATTTGATACAGGCACCAATTTTGACAATTACCTCGAAGATCTTTCATTAAACAGCAGAAATGCAGTGGTGCTCCCAACTAATGCTGCTGTATCGGTAGCCACCACCTCTGGGTTTAATTATGCTTATAACGTTGGCATATTAAATAATCTTACTTATGTGGAAAATCCCCAATATTCCGGGGTACCGGTTAGTATTTTCAGCCTTAATTTCTTTTTCGACAACGAGTATATGCTGGACTTTACCGATCATAAGCTGGGCCTGAAAAGCAACTAAGAAACACTGATTATATCATTAAAAAAGGCTTTACTAACACTAGTAAAGCCTTTTCATTTTTAAAACAAGTTATTAATAAGCACCGTTTTGCTTCATCAGCATATCGGCCAGGCGGCCATCAAGGCTATAAATATCTTTTCTGAAGTTTATTTTGCCATCCCTGTCAACAAAAGCGGTTAAGTAAGCTATAAAAACCGGGATCTTATTGTTTAGCGTTACGTATTGCTCTTTGCCTGCATGCATGGCAGCATCAATTTTTTGAGGAGTCCACTCCTTTCTCTGCTGAAGCAAAAAATCAGCAAGCTTTGCAGGTTCTTTAACCCGTATACAACCATGACTAAAAGCCCTTGCTGATTCCCCAAAAAGAGATTTTGAAGGCGTATCATGCAAATAAATACTATAACTATTCGGGAACAGGAATTTAACAAGACCTAATGAATTTTCAGGGCCTGGTTTTTGCCGAACACTGGGCAAGCCATTTACATAACCCGTTATCTGCATATTATGCTTGCTGATGTAATTGGCGTTTTTGCGCATTCCGGGTATAACCTCATTCCTCACTATACTTTCAGGCACATTCCAGTATGGGCTGAATACCACATATTTTACTTCGCCATAAAATACCGTAGTTTGATTAGCCGACTTACCAACTACAACATTACAGCTCCATAATAAACTATCGTTATTATAAACATGCAGCTTAAACTCAGGAATATTCACGCCCAGGTAATCGCCTTTCATTGATGCAGGCAGCCAACGGCTACGTTCCATGTTCACCAATATTTGTTTTATGCGGCTTTTTAATGGCACATTCATTTCATTAATGGTTTCCCTGTTTACCAAACCATTAACCGGTAAACCAAGCCTGGTCTGGAATTGCTTAACGCCTGAAACCAATTCGGCAGTAAACACATTAGTTATAGTATCGCCTTTATAATCACCAAGCTTATATAAGCGCTTTTTAATAAGCAATATGGTTGACGAAGAATCGCCCGACTTTACAGATTTGCCAGCAATTGTTATGAGCGCCCATTTATCAGACGAATCCAGGTCCCTGTATTTCTTAAGGTATGTTCTTAATAGCTCATATTGCCGGTAAACGGGCTCATTAGTTAATTGCTTAGTGGGTGTTTTTAACAAACTATCCAGATATTGATCGTATGAATCCTTTTCCCTTGGTAAAAACCATTTTGCCGATTTACTGGCATCAGCACCCATACCATGCCATATAAGGTTAGCCAGCATAAAATATTGCGAAGTAAGCATCAGCTCCACATCAGTTAGGGGTTGTTTTGAAGTGGTTTTTGTATTCAATCCATCCAATAACGAATCCAGGGATTTTGCGTAGGGCGCTTTTTTATAAATGCCATCATTATCCAGGTTCATGATACGGTTGGTTAAGTTCCCGGCCTGTTCAATTAAGCTGCCGTTCTCAAACCAGGCATAAGCGTATTTTCTTTTCTGATAGAAGTCTGTAACCTGCCCCGCATACGTTTTCAGGCCCGGATATTTTTTAAAGAAGGGCGTTAAGCTGGTACTATCAAAAACATCGGTGGAGTGTTGTGTAAAATTTCCGGGAATGGTTTTATCCATATCCTGCGCCAGAGAATCAACCGGCTTATGAGTTTTTACCTGCTGACCGCAGCTTACTAAAGATATACTATAAACTAAAATTAATAAAAGGAATAGCCTTAAAGGAATGCATTTCATAAGGAGTGTTTTTATTAAAGATATTAAATATTACTGAAGGTTAAGAGCTCACTGCACCTCCTCTCAACGATCGCGTTTTGTTTATTGCTACTAATAATTTGCTCTTTCATTTTACAATTTATGAGGGCAAAACTGGCAGCAAATAAATGGAAAGCGTTGAATAAAGCCATCAACAAGATCTATTTCCTAAATAATACTAAATGATCTGCCGGTATCAAAAACAATAAAATCCATTAACCCAAAAAGGCCTTTAGAAACAATCTAAAGGCCTTTTTGTTATCAATGTGGAGAATATCGGAGTCGAACCGATGACCTCTTGCATGCCATGCAAGCGCTCTAGCCAGCTGAGCTAATCCCCCCTTATTTCGGAGTGCAAATATATACCTTTCGGGCACAATCGCAAAGTGGTTTTATCTTTTTTAAAGCATTAGATAACAATGCATTGAATTATAGCTATTGACACTTTAGACCTTTAAACGTGTTTTCTCTACTCACAAATAAAAAAACATACTGTGAGTGAAAAAATGCAGATGCACGTGAAATGCACGTGAAAAATTCGCTATGTGCACGTGAAATGCACGTGAAAATTAGCTGCAAGCCTGATCATAACAATGTGATTATGGTATCTATTAAATTGATTCTTGACAAAAGAAAAGTAAAATCCGATGGCTCTTATCCTATCTACTTCCAAATTTGCCACAACAGAAAAACAACAACAAGAAGTACAAAAATTTATTTAAACGAAAAAGACTGGGATGATTCTAAGAAATTAATTCTAAAGTCGCACCCTTTATATAAAACACTAAATGCTAAGCTTATAAAAGATTTAGCGGATTTGCAATCTCAACTTATGTTAGCAGATGATACTGAAATACAGGCTTATCTTAAACCCGTAATACAAGTTATAGAACCAGTTGAAATAAAGAAAACTGTTTACCAATTCGCAAAGGAACTTATAGCCCAATTAAAGGATGATAACAAAATTGGCAATGCATGGGTCTATGAATCAACTGTTAATGTGTTAAAGACCTTCCATCCGACTGATGACCTTTATTTTGAAACAATAGATTATCAATTTCTTACGCAGTACAATAGTTTTCTTGTTAAAAGAGATATTAAACACAATACTGTATATCTTTATTTAAGAACTATCCGAATATTTTATAATAAAGCTGTTAAATTAAAACTTGTTGACAAGGGATTATATCCGTTTGATGATTACAAACTCCGACCAGAGAAAACAAAGAAACGTGCCGTTGAAACGGAAATATTAAGAACAATAAAAAATGCTGAACTGCTCATAAATACTCCAGCATGGGACAACCGGAATTATTTCATACTATCGTTTTATCTTATCGGTATATCTGTTGTTGACCTTTGTCTTTTAACCAAGGAAAATATTAAAGGTGGTAGAATACTTTATAAAAGAAGAAAAACTGGTAAATGGTACGACATTAAACTACATACCGAGGCGGAAGAAATTTTAAATCATTATAAAGGACGGTCAAAATATTTACTTCCCATTGCCGATGACAAAGCACGCACAGAAGAGCAATTGATTAGAGGCATTAAGTATAAAACCAAAATCATTAACAAATACTTAAGTCGAATAATTAAAGACCTCAAAATAGACCAAAAGGTAACTACCTACACCGCAAGACACTCATGGGCAACGATAGCCAAAAAGGCTGGGTTTAGTATAGAAATAATAGCAGAAGCGCTAGGCCATGAGTATGGTAATAGAACAACCGCGGTTTATCTTGACAACTTTGATCAATCCGTAATTGACGAGGCAAATCAGAAAGTAATTAACCTTATTCAATAATTAGAAAAGCAGGTTAGGAAACTATCCTGCTTTTTTTTATACTCGTGCCATCATGAGCCACATCTTCACTCTACAACCCAATCTAGTACTTCTAAATAAATACGAGTACCTTGATTTGAATGAGGAACAACTGAAGGTTGCCGTATTAAATAAGCAAAAACTAGAAGTTGAGATTGATGCTATATGGGAAACGGGCAAGCGTGAAGCAACAGAGGAAGGATTTAAGAAAATGATTGAAGAATACGGGATAGAGGAACACTATGAAACCTTGTTGTACATCTGTCTTGTTGAAACTAATCATGCAGACCTCCAATATCAGCACAAGTTCGATGCCTATGAACGTAATAAGCTAGACAGAGAGTTGGCACATTTGCTACTTATAAATAAACCAGATGCAAGGCATAAACCAAACAGCATTAAGGTATCAAGTGCAATAGACACCGTTAAGGTAACAAGCCCGAAGCTTATAGAATGGCTAGGCAAGCTTGTAAGCAATGCTATTGAAAATCTTGACTTTGTTCCATCGGAATTAAGTAACACCCTATTTTACTTTGTAGCTGACTATGAGGGCAGCGTCGGTGCAAACAAACAGCCGTTGAACTATGTCAATATCCAACAAGCCGCTCAACGAAAAGTTAGAAAGCCCGGTAAGCGAGAACGCAATGGGTATCTATCATTGTTCCTGTTTAGGGTTTTGGTGTATCTCAGCAACGAAACCAGTCTTACAGCAAAAGCAGGTGTTAGGTTTTCAGATGACCAACTAAACTTCCTGTTCAAAGTTGCGGAACTCTTTGAGTGGCTCAAAGGTGTCGCCTTTGACTCTGAGCCGAAAGACTACATATATACTTTACTCCACAATAGAATGTCACTGTAAGTGGCTGACTCACAAGGTTATAGTAAAATATCGTATTGGTAATCTACCATTTCCTCCCACCTTTACGTTTCTTATCACCTTTGCTTCACAAACAACAACAACTCTCAGGCTGCTGCAGAAGTCATAAATGAAAATGTTAGAGTTTGTCGGGTCAAAAAACTCACCCAGACATTGTGTGACGAGTTCAATTTAAATATTCATTATCATGAATAAATTATACTTGCGCTTACAAAGCGCATCTGTTGTCACGTTACCTAGTGGTAACAAAGTTATCCTGACTGCAAGGAAGTTTCTAGGATTGGATGGTAGCGAAGGCTACTTTAGCCCAAGTCAATTGTTAACATACGCTCAGAGCCTTAGAGAAATTGAGGTGGATCAAATAGAGCAGGTGTTTACCTGCATGAAAAATGGTTTAAGAATGGCTGGCGCCATCGTTACCAGGCCGGATAAGGCTGGACGGCCTTATTCCTACCTGAGCTTCATTAAGCTAAATGCTACCGTTGGGTTAAAACTCATATTGGAGCACGGCATGAAGCAGTTTGTTCTGGATTACCAGGACAACAAATTTGCAGTAGGTTTTTCATTTGAAGAACTTATTGAAGAAGCATTAAATGCTTAATTAATTCAATGCCGGGAAGCCATTCGGTTTCCCGGTTCTTTAATCAACATATTTTCACCACGCCAACAGAGGTTTTTAAGCCATGTATGGGACAACTATTGTTTGTTATGAAACCAATTAAGATTGAATTGCCAAAGGGCAAATACATTAGTCAAATAGAACCTTTTAAAACAAATGGTTTATTTTCAGATTGCATATACCATAAAACAGTTACCGGGTGCGGTATCACTCGGTATGCTATTGAGTTTTTTAATCATCCTCTCATTGGCATATTACCAAATGTGCCCGTTATAAAGGATAAAGAAGCTAAACACAATAAAAAACATCCTAAAAAAAATGTCTTAGGTGTCTACAAAGGTGTCGAGGTGGATGATATTAAGGCTTACCTCCTGTCTGATGTAAAGTATAAAAAGATCATCACAACACCGGAAGGCTTTATAGATAAAGTGGTCAAGGCATTCAACGATATCAATGAAATGTACGAAAACTACTTTTTATTGTTTGACGAGTGTGAACGTATTATTACCGATGTCAACTATAGAGGTGATATAGCAGCGCCAATAGACCATTTTTTTGAGTTCAAAAAGAAAGCTTTAGTATCAGCAACAACATTGCCCTTTAGTGATGAGCGATTCACGGATTTTAAACATTATGTTATTGAACCATCTTATGATTATAGTAAACCCATTAAAGTTATAGGTACGAACAATGTGATCTCTTCATTAAATAAGCATATTAAAAGTTTGCAAAGCGACCACGTTTGTATATTTATAAACTCCACCAATGGGATATATGCAATAGCGAAAAGCCTAGGTATTGAATCAGAAAGCAAAGCTTTTTGTGCTCAGGATAGCGTCGTTAAGTTACTTATTAAAGGGTACCGATATGCCTCAAGTAATTTTGATGTGAAAGATATGGTTAAATACAACTTCTTTACCAGTAGGTATTTCTCTGCGGTAGACATGAAGGTCCATTTTAAGCCTGATGTTATTATGGTTACAGATGTATTTTTTGCAGAGCACAGCATAATTGATCCACACACTGAAGCCATACAAATAGCAGGTCGCTTTCGAAACGGCATAAATAGATTAGTGCATATCACAAATTTCAACCCTGAACTTGAATCAAAAACCAAGGAGAAAGCTTTAGACTACCTACATGGAAGTTTTGATACTTATAAGGAGTTTGTTAGAAGCCATGCTAATTCAAATAATCCCGGCAGTAGAAGAACACTAAAAGATGCCATAGAAAATTCCTTTGCTCACACCTTTTTTGTGAATGAAAAACTAAATAGTTTTATGATTGATAATTTTATACACGAAGAAAGAGTAAAAGGTTACTACCAAAGCTTTGAAAACTTAAAAGCTGCTTATCAAGAAAAAAATAAACACTTTAAGGCAACATTTGAAGAAGACCCTTATCCTGTAGGCGATAAAGATATTTTAGAATTAAAGAATGCTAGGCAAAGTAAAAAAGAAAAGTATAGAATAATAGCTGGTTTATTTGATCAATGGACATCAAAGTTTAACCATTTTGTTCTGCCTCCCGATGTACTATTAGATAGTTTAATAAAACAATACCCGGAAATATGGGAGGCTCATTTAACAATAGGTCTAAAAGGATTAGAAGAAACGGGCCTTGTTATGAGCAAAATAAAAGCAGCTGTTAAAAAAGAAAAAGAGGCACAACAACTCAAAATTTTAGCACCAAAGGTTTATGAAACTTTTAAAGTGGGCACGCGCCCTTCTGAAGATTTCATTTTGGAAAAGTTAACGGAGATTTACAAGTCAGTTGGAGTTGACAATATAAATAAATCAGACATTCTAAGATTCTTTAAAGGCTTTAGAAGTACAAGTAAGGGTGAACACGTATATGTTTTACAAGAAAAGCTTTTTAAGTAGGCAGATTAAAATTAATCCAGCAATATTGAAAACCTTACAGTTATAAAGGCATTTAAAATCTTGGATTGAATCAAATTGTAATCCAGTAATATTAAGATTTTTATTTTTATAGAGGTTGTAAATTTCCTGGATCAGTTTTTTCAATTAATCTATCAATCCATAAATTATCAATATTTTACTTTTATAAAGGTATGAAAAAGTGTGGATTAAATAGATCACTCATTAATTTTTAGGCGTTAGTTTACTAAGGCCTTTTTTGGTTGCAAACTAGTGTCATCATTACTTCTAAAAGACAGCAAGCAGTATTAAAGTCAAGCACTCAGTTTTAAATATTTCTATCAACTTATTGATTGTTAATATAAAATAAAGGTCTACCCTTTAATCTATCTTCTATCATACCAAAAGTTGTATGATTATAACGGCGGGAAGTGCCCTCGAAAAATCGCATCTCTCGCAATATTTGATTTTCGTTCTCCATAAAACTCGTGTCGTCTGAACCAAAAACTAATTCCTCCAGTTCAAGTGAGGTCGGTTGTGAAATATCGAATGCTTTTATTAGTTCCTCACAATACCCATTAGTTAGATTAGTTTTTACAGGGAAGACATAATTATAGGCTGGCACATTGGTTAACTTTGAATAATCAACTTTTGTAGAGGGGTACATAATGCCATTAAACTCTTTGTTTTCCGCCACATATTGTAACAAAAGCTGCGGGACTATATATTCAGGCTTGAATTTACTCTCTTTATGTTGAACAGTTATACAACATGCCATAGTTATAGGAAATATACCCAAATACCGCCTAGTAACCGATTATGCAGAAATAGAAGATTTAGCGGAAACAAATGGTTATCTTGATGTTACCCTTATATTTAATCAAGCCGAAAGGTCTAGTAGTTTTGATACTAGCAAAGTTGGACAGTTCGGTTTTGGTGTATCGGATTTCCTCGCTACTGAACCTGTTCTGCCCCAAAATAAATACTTAAAGGCTAAACATAAAATCGTTAGCGAAATATTTAATAGAAGCAGTAAGTTCAAAAAAGGGAATCCACAGTGTTATCTTTACTACACTACCACCGGTAAGTGGGTTGACGACGCCAACTTAGTAGCTCGAAGAAATGCTGTATTAGATGATTTGCGCAACCTATCTCTATTCAGAAGAGTTGAATTTGATTTTATCGATGCAGAGCGTATTCAAAAACTTTTTCGTGAATCCAAGAATGCAATTTCTACTGAAATAAATTTTCCGCAAAAAACAGCTTTGCCTGAATTACCTAATATCGAACAGGCTTATATAGGCTTACTGAGTGCAATAGAATATCTTAAGCTCATTCAAAACACCAATGAAGAAGTTATAACATCTTTATTTTACGATAATGTGAGACATTGGCAGGAATGGAACGCAGTAAATAAGGAAATAAAGGATACGTTAGAAAATGACGAATCTAAAATTTATTTCCCTTTATTAAATAACGGAGTGACAATCATAGCGCGGAGGATTATTCCAACAGGTAATAAATTTGTCCTAGAAGATTATCAAATTGTTAACGGATGTCAAACTAGTTTCGTATTATACGAAGCCCGTGCACATTTAACATCTGAAGTTCTTGTTCCTGTAAGAATTGTTGCAACTGACAATAGAGAAGTTCGAAACTCAATCATTAAAGCAACTAATAGGCAGACGGAAGTGACACAAGAACAATTATTCGCTCTTGCAGATTTTCCTAAAAAACTTGAAACGTACTTTCCAACTTTTGAGGGCTCAAAACGCTTATATTACGAAAGGCGCTCACGACAATACAATTCTGATGAATCGATAGAAAAAGTAAGGATAATAAATATGACTACTTTGGTTAGAGCGTTTGCATCTATCTTTTTGGAATTTCCTCATAGAACTACAAGAAATTATAAAGCTCTTCTTAAATCTGTTGGCACAGACATTTTTAATTCAGAACATAAGTTAGAAATGTACTATGTTTCTGCTTTTGCATATTATAAACTTGATTATTTATTCAGAGTAGGAATAATCCAACCAGTTTTTAAGCCCGCTAGATATCACCTTTTACTTGTCTTTAGAATTTTGGCCATACCAGAGGAATTGAGATTACCCAGATTTAATTCATCCGATATGGCCAAATATTGTGAAAAGCTTATGAAGGTATTATGGGATGATAATACAATGAAAAGTGTTTTCCAACAAGCTACTATGATTGTCGAGCATGCAGCAAATGGTGATTTAGATAGGGACTATATAAGAACAGAGCCGTTCACAGAACAAATTAAAGGAGTTCTTGCTAATGGTTGGCAACCTAATGTTAACGTTGACGAAAACCCCATGTCAATCGACTTTGAAATTACAAATACTGATGACATAGACATGGACGATCAAGGACAAATTGGACTATTTTAAGTATAAATCCACAAATCGAATGTCTAAAAAGATAATGCCAAATGTATTTGCAATTATTTGTACACGTTAATGAACAGACTTATCCTTATAGGCAATGGCTTTGATTTAGCACACGGGCTGAAAACAAGCTATAAAGACTTCATCCTTTGGTATGTTAAAAGTTGTTTTGAAAAGGCTCACAAAGATAAAAATTATGAGGACCGCTTAATAACAATCACTAGCACTAATTATGTTTACAATAATCCGGAACACCGTTCAAGATGGGTGAATGATTACCTTTCAACAATTGAACATCCAAAACGAAAAAATAAAGTTACATGGAGTGGTTGGAACGGTGATAACAGGAAGTTGGACATGAGTCCTTTCAAAATTGACTACAAATCGAATTTGTTGGAACCGCTTTTAAGCCGCTGTAATGTTTCAAATTGGGTTGATATAGAAAGCGAGTACTACGAGTTATTAAAAGACGTGCTAGAATTAAATGATGAGGAAGTGAAACAGCCACAGTTGATTGAACTTAATGAATCCCTAGCCTTTATTATATCTCAGCTAGAGATATATTTGACCAACCTTGCCCCAACCCCATTTATTGAAGAATATGACCAAATTTTCTCATCAAAGATACGGGCTGCCGACTTATATCCTAAACGCTCAGATACAACTTTAATACCAACTCAAACTTATGTGCTGAATTTTAATTACACTAATACGTCACAGCAATATATTGATAAGTTAGGATCACCTTCAGGCTCAACTGCGATATTAAATTATATACATGGTAAATTAAAAGACACCGTTAACGAACTGATATTCGGTTTCGGTGACGAGATAGACCAAGCCTATAAAAAGATGGAAGATGATTCAAAAGTTAAAGGATATTTTGACTACATCAAGTCTTTTTGGTATTTAAGAACTGATAATTATAGATCGTTGGTAAACTTTTTGGACTTAGATGATTATCAGGTATATGTGTTGGGACACAGTTGTGGACTATCGGATAGGACTATGCTCCAAATGATCTTTGAACACCCAAAGTGCAGGTCAATAAAAATCTACTATCATGAACGCAATGGAGTCGATAATTTTGTTAGCTTGACGCATGAGATTTCACGACACTTTACTGATAAAGGGCTAATGAGGAAGAAGATTCTCTCTAAACGAAGAAGCGAACGAATGCCACAACATGATGATCAACATAGCGATATTTCAGGTTAGAGGTTACCTATTTTCATTACAAAGCAAATCAGCATTTACAATATCCTTTAAACCTATAAGAACAACAAACCTATTTCCAGAGTTCAGAGCAGCTTATTCTAATAATCTCAAAACCAACTATTAACATATGTTGTAGATATCAATTAATGTGTTTAGTTTAGCCTAAACTTAAACCATTATACCATATGTCAGTAGAAAAAGTAATGAGCGAGGACTGGAACCTCATTGACAACAAAAAAAAGCGTTGGGAAGATAGAGGCTTCGTATCATGTGAAGAATCATATGAAATGGAATATATGTTAAAAGTCTTTCTCAAGCATTACCCCCACAAATCAGAGAGTGTAATTAAAGCTGCAATTCAAAGCTGCTGCGGCGAAATGCGAGGCAATAAGCCGCGAAGACGATTTGTAGAGTGTGTTCATTCTAAACTATAACCCAATTAATATGTGGCCAAGAAATAGATATACTGGACCCGGAGGCGGGCTTTACACAGGACCTGGCGGAGGAATGTATACAGGACCAGGAGGTGGTGCATACACAGGACCTGGGGGTGGGCTTTATACCGGTCCTGGAGGAGGAATGTATACCGGACCAGGAGGTGGGCTTTATACTGGCCCAGGCGGTGGTCTTTATACAGGCCCGGAAGGCGGGTTATACACAGGACCTGGCGGTGGATTATACACAGGACCTGGGGGTGGTCTTTACACAGGCCCGGGTGGTGGATTATACACTGGTCCAGGGCAATCTTATATGAGTAATCACCCTCCAAGACTCCTATTACTAAAATATTTACGAAATCATAATATGACCGAAGTACTTAACCTTCTAACGAAATCCGGATATTAACTAACACAGGTCAAACTTCATTTTTCGTATAATTTAATGATCTTCCTAGCAACAAAGTTAGGCTTTACCAACTTAACGTTGCCCTTGGGAGAGCCTTGCAACAGCGTAAGCTTATGAAAAGTGAGGCTATTTGTTAATGGCTTTTTGAAAGTGTAAACTTTTAAAACATCTAGCAAAACCACTTCTAACTTTAATCCAAAGAATTCAATGCCTCTATAAATGTAAGTTTTCTGTTTTTCTTGGATTAATATTTTGCTACAGTTGAATTAAAACTCACCCTGACCTATATTAGAATATCTAAGTTAATAATAATCAACGATAACCTCACATGGATTACACATCTTGCCCTCACTGCAACACAACAATTAAGGACGGCTTATTCAACTCAAATAAAATTGTTGATGAACATAAGAAGGAAGGGATCAACCTCTTCCTTAACAAGGATTCTCCGGCCTATTGTGACAAATGTTTCGAGCAACAAAAATACGATGCTAGACATCAATATAATCTTCTGACAAGTCAATTTACAAAGAGTGTTGAAGATAATTTGGTTTATGTGCCCTTAATAACCTTACAACATCCGGTTGGGTGGGAATACAATGTGCTGAAGATGGTTACGGCACAATGCGTTACAGGAGAAGGTGCATTGACCGAATTTTCATCATCGATCTCAGAGTTTTTTGGAACTCAGTCCACGCGGTTGAATAAAAAGCTTAAAAACGGAGAAGAAGTGTGTATGTCAAAATTGCGTTTGGAAGCAATAGCCAATGGTGGAAATGCAATCATTGGAACTGATATCGATTATGCTGAAGTTGGAGGGCAAAAGGGAATGTTAATGGTTTGCATGGCAGGAACTGCGATAAGATTGAATAACCCAGATGTCATCAATGCAGAAACCCCAGCAATATTAACAAAACTTCTTGAAGATTTAAGGAAGCTCAATAGAGTTAATAGCTATGGCGACCTTTTTGTTTAGTGTAAGTTTGAAATAGGACGTGGGGAGGGAGGCGATACATAATTACCAGCAAAGTTAGGACTGTTGCTTCTGAAGCGCATGAAAGACTACGGCATAAACCCACTTGCCTTTTTAAAAAGGCCATTTATTCCGTTTCCTTCCTTGCTTTATCGCAACAAACCTTAATGAGCTTTATAATTATTTATTCACTTAATCAAATCAATCATGGAGTAATCATCATTTATCTAATCGTCACTACACAATGTGTATTGGCAATTAAAAGTAACTTTGAACTAATTAACAATATTTATTAACAAGATTAGGTTTGCACGCAATTTGCACGTACAAAGAAGAGAAATAGACTAAAAAGTGGCTCTAGAGATATTTAAAGGGGGTTACGGGTAAGCATGCCATGCAAGCGCTCTAGCCAGCTGAGCTAATCCCCCATTATTATGGGAGTGCAAATATATACCTTTCGTGCATAATCACAAAGCCGTTGTGGCAGATTTATAAAATACATGTGCACTTTATCTTTTCGATGGTAGCAGGCATCGTTAAATCTAAATAATATTCCAGCTTTTAACCGATAAATGGCATACAGCGAGCATGAAAAATGACTGGAAAACCATCTTTTCAATATCTTAATCAAAATTATATCTATAACTTTATCATGTTACGTTTATCTGAAGTTAAAATGGTTAGTTTGAATACAAAATATAGGCTCGTAATTATGTCGGTGATAGTTTTACTGGTTGCACAATCATGTAAGGATCATAAGCATGAAACCACTGATAAAAAAGTAACACAAACTGTTATTATAAAGAAGACTTACTTAACTGATCAAAGCCTGTTTCCAAGAAATGCAGCAGCTTTCTGTCGCCCAGCTGGTATTAAACGGTCGGATAGCGCCTTGTTTATGAATGGCGGCGGAAAAGATTTCAGGGAGACTATTTCAAATCCATCACCAAAAACACTGGCTATCCCGGCAGGCATGAAATACATACCCGGTGGCGAGTTCAGTATGGGAGGTGTTGATCCGGTTGGAATGGATGGCGGGGGCCATGAACAGATGAGTGATGCGCGGCCTGTTCACAGGGTGAGGCTCAATCCTTTTTATATGGATGCCACCGTGGTTACCAATAAACAATTTGCTGCGTTTGTTAAAGCAACAGGCTATGTAACTGTGGCCGAACAAAAGCCAACACATGAGGAATTCCCTACTGTGCCTGAGGAAAATTTAGTAGCAGGCTCTCTGGTATTTACCGCGCCGAAAGAAAAAGTTCCTTTAAACAATTATCTTCAGTGGTGGGCATATGTAAAGGGCGCCGACTGGAGACATCCGCAAGGACCGAAAAGCAATATAATTGGTAAAGATAATTACCCCGTTATACAGGTTTGCTGGGATGATGCTGCCGCTTATGCAAAATGGGCCGGCAAGCGTTTACCAACCGAGGCCGAATGGGAGTTTGCCGCGAGAGGTGGACTAGCCGGTAAGCTATATGCCTGGGGAAATGTGTTAAAACCTAATGGCAAATGGATGGCCAATATTTTCGAAGGTTCATTCCCTAATAAAGATGCGGGAACGGATGGCTTTATTGGCATTGCCCCTGTAAAACAATTCCCGGCAAATGGTTATGGCTTGTATGATATGGCCGGTAATGTTTGGCAGTGGTGTAATGATTGGTACAGCAATGATTATTATAATACCCTGGCAAATAACCCTGTAACGGTTAACCCCCGGGGGCCAACCAGCCCCTATGATCCGGACGAACCTGATGCTAAAAAAAGGGTACAAAGAGGCGGCTCATTTTTATGTACCGATGAATATTGCACACGCTATATGGTTGGCACCCGGGGCAAAGGCGATGCCCGATCTGCATCAAATCACATTGGTTTTCGTTGTGTGATGGATGTAAAATCCGTACCCGATACCAAAGTGGCTGCTAATTGATCTGTTGATCATATCCCTATTGTAAAAAGGCATAAATGCAGAGCTGCGTTTATGCCTTTTTACATATCCCATCTATTTCCCTTTCTAATTATTACCCAACATCCCGGTATTAAAAAGCCTGTTTTATCTGCAAAATTGACCACTTGTGTTGCATCTTTTGAATTACATAATCTTGGTGCGGTTCCATTTCGCCAATTCCTTTTTTATAGCCAGTAAATTTGGGCTGCATATGGGATTATATGTCGCCCGCGGGCAAGAAAAAATTGCTTATTATATTATTTCCGGCAGTAGCTGTTCCAAATAAATAAATTATTAACTTTAATAAACATCAATAAAACCAATAAACCATGAAACAAACAAAAACTTTAAACCTAATGCTGCTATTGGCATTGTTTATCTCAGCCTGTGGCTCAACCACCTCAATAACAGGATCATATAAAGCACCCGGTGTAACCCAGATAGCTTATAAAAAGATTTTCATATCATCACTTAGTTCAGACATAGCTATCAGGCAAACTGTTGAAACTAATATTGCAAATTATTTAAGCAGTAAAGGTTATGCATCAGTTAAAAGTACAGACATATTTCCTGTCAATTTTCACACATCCGGCGGAGATAAAAATCAGGATACTGTATTAAGTAAGATCCGTGCAACTAATTGCGATGCCATTTTAACAATAGCAATGGTGAATAAAGAAACAGAAACCAGGTATGTACCAGGCAGCGGTGGTGTGTATCCTTATGGAATAGGATATTACGGCACATTTGGCGCTTACTATGGTTATGGATACAATCGTTTCTACTCTCCGGGTTATTATACTACTGATAAAATATACTACCTCGAAACCAACTTATATGACGCTGCAACAGAAAAGTTGGTATGGTCGGCACAATCAAAAACCTACAACCCATCCAGTTTAGATGATTTTTTAAAGGGTTATGAAAAGGCTATGACACAACAGGTTGCAAGAGATAACCTGATTGCTCCAGCGGGTAAGTAATCATACTTATACCCGCCTTTAATTTTACTCCCATGGTAGAGAGAGAGAATTGGATGGCCTAAATACATAAAAGCAACTATGTTGCTTTTATGTATTTTAATTTGTACTTTTGCGGCCCTGATGCTCCTCAATAGATATTAATCGATAGCCTGTGATCCTTTTAATTTGTATAGCTACCTTTCTTTCAACCTTAATGGGCGGCCTGCTCGCTTTAAGATTTCAAAGTAAACTATACCTTATACTGGGGTTTAGTGCAGGGGCTGTTATAGGCGTAGCTTTTTTTGATCTTTTACCAACCGCAATTGAACTAGCCTCCAAAACTTACGGTGTAAGAGAAATTACATCAATGGCGGGTCTCGGCTTTGTGATCTACATGCTGCTTGATCGTTTAGCTGTACATTTTAATCAACGTAAAACAAACAATACTATAAGCTCCGGTAGTTTAAGAGGTAAAATTGCCGCGCTTTGCCTAACGCTGCATAGTTTTTTGGATGGTGTGGCTATCGGCCTCGCTTTTCATTTATCATTAGCCATTGGCAGCCTGGTAGCCGTTGCCGTATTAGTGCATGATTTTGCCGATGGTATTAATACAACCAATGTTATACTAAAGGAAAATGGCAGCAGGCGCAACGCCCTAAAATGGCTGATAACAAACGCCATTGCTCCTTTATTAGGCGCTTTATCAACGCTGTATTATCAACTGCCTGCAGAAAATCTGGGACTGCTTTTAGCACTTATCTCGGGCTTCTTCCTGTACATTGGCGCCAGCGATTTTCTGCCTGAAAGCCGGGCCAGGCATCCCAAACTGATCACCTTGTTTATGACTATTTTGGGTATCCTTACCTTATATATGGCTATACGTATAGCTGAGGTGTAAAAAACAATGCACAGCCCAATCATCTGACTAAGCTGTGCATGCATTCTTATTTTTGGTTATTTATATACCTATTTTTTTAATGATATCCTTAGGGATACCGCCTTTGTGCAATAGTAAGGCTGTAGTTTTATATTGTACAAAAGCTTTAGTTACATAAATGTAGCCCTTATAATCGTTACTTGGGCCCCATGAGTTTTTAACTATATAATACTCTTTACCATTTTGATCCTTTGCTAAACCAACAATGTGCATACCATGGTCATCCGTGGTTGAGTAATCATCAAGTGCCTGTTCGCGTACCTCTGGGGTTATTTTCATTTCCGGTTTTGGGCCATTAAACATTTCCTCCTTTTGCTTGGCTGTCATTTCCTCATAGGGCACTTCAGGTACAAAAGCAACACCATTTTTCCAGCTGAAACCTTTTTCACTTACATCAGTAGCCCATGCTACCGTGTAACCATTTTTTAAAGCATGATCAATAACGTCAGTAATATCATTTACCTGCAGGTTATAAACCTGATTGAACGACCAGTTATCAGGAACCAGCAGCGTGAACTTCGTATAGTATGGATGATCGGTAAATGATGAAAACTCTATATAATCATCAGGGTTTATACCCACAACCTGTTGTGCAAATGTTTGAGGTGTATAGGTTTTACCCTTGTAAGTAAAACTATCGGGCACTTTACCTAAGTAAGCATCAATGGCAGCTGTATAAGCGGCAAGCCAGTTAGGTGTTAATTTGCCATTAGGATTTTGTACCACAGCTTTTAATATACCTTCCATTACAGCTGATAATTCACCAAATTTATTGATGGTGGTACCATAATTTAGTCCGCTATAAACGCTTTGGGGTATTGCGCCGTATTTGCGGTACATATTAATAACATCATGCGATTCGCCGCCATCACCTAATGATACCGCGCCATGCATGCGTACATAGTTCTTTCCTTTTTCAATATAAGCGCAACGTGCCGTATATATTGGCGACAGATCAAGCGGCGGTTTGCCCATACGTATCATTTCCGACTCCAGGAACGAGTTTGTTGAATAACTCCAGCAGGTACCTGATGAACCCTGATTTTTTATAGAGGTATTCTCCAGGTTAATAAGCTCGGTAAACCGGAATTTTTGTTTACTGCTATCGCTTTGATTGGTTTTTAATGAGCTAACCAGGTTATCCTGGGCATGCAGGGAAATTGTGGAAACAGCAAATAGCGCTGCAAATAAGAAATGTTTAATTTTCATTTACTTGATTTGATATGAATAATGAGGTCTGTTTTTTTACAACAAAAAAGCGCACGATGAACGTGCGCTTAATTATAAAATGCAATAATATAAGTTTTTATTGTTTTTGCGATAAAATTATACTGATAAACACAATTTCTGAATGTTATTCCCCTTTTAATCATAAGTATAACTTTATAATTTAAAAATATAAACGCAATATTGTTGCATTTGTTATGTTTATATAAATTATAATTGAATTTAAATTATGCGGATTATGAAAGCATCGCACAAAAAATATTTCCTGGTTTTTCTGGCTTTTGTTTCATTGTTGAGCCCTTCATGTAATCATAAAGAGGCCGATAGCAGTCGTACCCATTTAAATAAAACGGGTAAGACTACGCTCTCCTCCTATAAAAATTTAAGGTGATCCGATTTATAACACTTAAGTTATTTCACTTCATCAACCTGCAGAACTACGCTGGTGCGCCCCTCATTCACATCGGGATTAACACCAACCTTCATCAGGAAATCGCCTGTAAGCACCAGGTTATCCCCTATAGATGATTTTGCACCGGCATACAGGTTAATTTCCTTAACCTGGTATTTCTTCTGCGGATCAAGCCCTTTTAGCCTGATGGGAACTTTTGTGCCGCTGTTATACCTCTTATTTACCAAATAATTAAACACCACGGCCTGCGACCGTAAACTATTCACATACATTAATGATGCTGCATCATTATCCCATGGGCTTTGCAACCGGTACTGGTCGCCATGCCATATAATATCTTTCAGGTTATCGTAATTCTTTAATGCCTGGTGGCAAAAATCAAGTTCCTGCCCGCTTAATTTACTTACCACAATATCAAAGCCCAGCCTGCCCATCATGGCTACATCAACCCTATATTTAATAGGCTCCTTACCCCAATTGGTAACATGGTTTGAGCTGGCAATAGCCGGGAAAAAGTAGGAATATTCCCATTGTATATATACCCTCTCCAAAGGTTCGGTATTATCGCTTGGCCAGTATTCGGTAAAATATTGCAGCGCACCATAATCAACACGGCCACCACCACCCGAGCATAACATCATGGGCACTTTTGGATATTTTGCACGCATACGCGCCATCACATTATATAAGCCCCTCCCGTAATCAATATATAAATGCGACTGATCCTTTTTTAAATAGCTGGAATAAGCATTATAAATTACAGCGTTGCAATCCCATTTAATATAAGCCAAAGCCGGATTTTTGATGAACAAACTATCAACTATGCCAAAAACATAATCCTGTACTTTAGGATTAGTCAGATCGAGCACTAATTGGTTCCTGAAATATTTTTCGGGCCGATTGGGCTGTTTAATTACCCAGTCAGGGTGTTTATGATAAAGATCGCTGGCAGGATTAACCATTTCAGGCTCTATCCAGATCCCGAACTTTACCCCATCAGCCGTCGCTTCCTTTACCAATGAACCAATGCCATTTGGCAGTTTCTTCTTGTTTTCCTGCCAATCGCCCAGGCCGGCATTATCACCATTGCGCGGGTATTTATTGCCGAACCAGCCATCATCCAGTAAAAACAGGTCGACACCCAGGTTTTTGGTATCCTTTAACAACTCCTTTAACTTATCTTCATTAAAATCAAAATAGGTAGATTCCCAATTGTTCAGCAATGTAAACCTCGGACCCTCGCCATCAACAATTTTATATTTACGCGCCCAGCTTTGCAGTTTGCGGCTGGCATCGCCCTTACCATGATCAGAATAAGTATACAGGAAAGCCGGGGTAGTGAACTCTTCACCCGGTTTTAAATGGTATTCAGATGCGGCATTATTCATACCGGCTATCAGCCTTAAATTATTAGCTGGATCAACTTCAAAGTCTTCCTTAAAATTAGCCGACCATTCCATGGCACCATATAATACTTTGCCCTCATCCTCGGTTGCCGGTTTATCCATTGATATCATAAAGGCTGATGACGTATACAGATCGGCCCGTGTACCCAGTTTGGTATCGATGGTTTTGATGCCGTGCATAAGTTTTGATTCTTCAGGCTGCATTTCTGATGCCCAATTGCCATGGTATTGTTTCAGCCAAAAGCCATCTCCCTTTAAATAAAGGTTAGCCGATGCAAATTTGCTTAAGGTAACTGTGCCCTTTTCATGATGCTCAATTACCGACCACTGCTCAGTAACATCCTCCTTAAAAAAGGTTTTATAGCATAGCTTTACCTCAAAATCATAAGCGGGATCTTTCAGGGTAATGGTTAACAGCGAAACATCATCATCAATTTTGGTGATAGCCTGACTTACATAAACCAGGTTTAGTGAAGTATTGCCATCAGCATGAATAACGGTTATAGCAGGCTCAACCAAGTTGGCCGATCCCGATGGCGTATAAGCATCATTAAGAACACCCGAATCATCACTTTGCTTATACATCTTTTGTATCTGCGTATACTCGTCCGTATTGCTAAGCCGGGTACCGAAATAAACCATTTTCAGGTTTTTATCCGCATCAGTTTGTAATACAAGGGCATTGTGCTGTGTTTCAACCGGTATAGTTATTATTTGCGCGGAGGCAACGCCGGTTATAAATAATGAGCTAACAAGTATCAGGGCCGATACAATGTGTTTTTTATAAGCTGTGATCATTCTTAAATGTTAGGTAAAGGTTTGTTGTTGTTAATGCTGATGCCTTTAAACTTCACAAATTAATAACAAATAAAACATAATAGTTGCTTATTCTTGAACTTTATATGTTTGCACGACATTTATTAAACCGATTATAAAATGTAGCCCGGCAAATAATAAAATCTGATTATTAAAGTTCTTTAAAATCAATATGTGAAAGCTGAGATTTTGAAGTGTTTTTTTGTGGGAAAACAGGACCTTATAAAATAAGTAAAGCCCCTGATGGGCAGGGGCCTTTACTAACCAATTATAAACCTAAATTATGAGAAGACTTTTCTAATGTTTTTCAACAGTGTAAAGGTAACACTATCCAAAATAAATTCCTAATTTTTTTTCAATTATTTTTAATGTTAATTCATTATGTTTGTTTTAATGGTAACAATTCAAACAAAACATTACCAAGATCATAATTTTTAATTATTATTTACTTTTTATAGTTTGACATAAAAACCTGTCATAAAAACGTCAGTTTACTATATTAAGTATAAAAAATATGTAACTATTTTATTTTTCACAAAAAAGTTACTTAAAATCAGGTTAAAAAATACCAAATCGTGCATTTTCAAGAAAAAAACATTCAAAATTTAGATTCATTTGCCAAATTTTATAAAATAAGCCCCTAATACATCATTTTTTATTAACGATAGCATTATCCACAGTACAAAAAAATATTACTTTGAGTCTACATCAACGTAAAAACGCTTTCCCATTTTTGCATAAATATTTTTAATTTTATTAATGACATCTAGCGCCTCCACAAAAAAAACGCCCGAACTTACCTCCTTTACCTTATGGATAATGACTATTACCACCGGACTGGTGGTGGCAAATATTTATTATAACCAACCTTTACTAGGCGATATTGCACACAGCTTTAAAATAAGTAACGGAATTGCAGGCCGTGTATCCATGATCACGCAAATGGGTTACGCAGCGGGAATGTTCTTTATTGCCCCTCTGGCCGATATGTTTGAGCGTAAAAAATTAATGCTCTTTGCATTTGCAGCGGTTATTGTAGCTCTAATAGGAGCGGCTATGGCTCCGGATATAAATTTACTCATACTGGCCAGCTTTTTGGTTGGCATGGCATCGCTCATCCCACAATTACTTATACCCATGGCTGCCCACCTGGCAAAGCCCGAAGAAAGGGGCAAAAAGATTGGCGTGGTAATGAGCGGGCTATTAATAGGTATATTATTATCGCGTACCATAAGTGGTTTTATTGGCGCACACTTTGGCTGGAGGGCCATGTTTTTTATAGCAGCAGGCTTAATGGTACTGATGGTAATAATGGTATTCTTCTTTTTACCCGAAGTTGAGCCTGATTATAAAGGCAGCTACAAAAACCTGATGAAATCGCTTATCCATTTATTTAAAGCTGAACCTAAGCTGCGGTTTGCCGCATTAAGAGGCGCCTTATGCTTTGCCTGTTTCAGCGCATTCTGGACTACCATAGTTTTCCTGCTGAAGGAAAACTTTAACATGGGGAGTGATGCAGCCGGACTTTTTGGTTTGGTTGGTGCATTTGGAGCCGTAGCTGCCGGGCTCATGGGCAGGTTGAGCGATAAAACTGATCCTTTTAAATTATCCTTCTTTACGCTGCTGCTGGTTTTACTATCATTTGTGGTATTCATTTTTTCGGGCCATAGTATAATTGGGTTGGTAATAGGTGTAATAATACTGGATATGGGCGTACAGGCTACGCACATCTCAAACCAGGCCATCATATTCTCGCTGAATGCCGAAGCGCGTAACCGTATTAATACTATATATATGGTATCGTATTTCCTTGGCGGCGCTGCGGGTACTTTTTTAGTTAGCTCGCTTTGGGGTAATTTTCACTGGATGGGCGTATGCGTTGCAGGCATCGCTTTATCAACCATAGCCATAATAGTGCACCTGCTTAACCATAAAAGTATGCAAAATAAGCCTACAAGTGTATAGCGCTGACTACTGTTTACAACAATCAATTTATAAATTTTATTACAAAATCTCCCTTAATACCATTTTCTAAATCGGTACAAAACCATTGTTTTTGGTTGATTTACATCCCATTGTAAAAAAAATCTTATTTAATGATGACTATTTTTTGGTACAGGCCTGGCTTTGGCATCAATTTGGAATAGTACACATCAAATAACACTATTATGGTACCTCAAAAAAAAGATAATCAGAAAGTGGAAGAGCAAAAATGGGAAAACCCATTAAACCCGGAAAAACCCGGGGATGATCGCGATCAGGAACAATTGCTAAGGCAATACAAGGAAGCACAAAGGCTAAATAAGAATTTAACAGATATAGAGACTAATAAAAAACAAAAAAAATTAACCTGATATACCATGAAAGCATATAATAAACCAGCAACAAGCAAAGTAGTAGCCCGTTTTGACAGGGAATTAAGGGAATTAATAATGAATGATTTAAAAGCTTTTAAAGCGAAAAAACAATATACAATTGATAGCAAACTTGCTGCTTAATTATACACACATTTAACCTACCAACAAACATCTACCTATGAAAACTTATAATAAACCATCAACAAGTAAATTAGTTGCACGTTTTGATAACGAACTTAAAAACCTATTAATGGAAGACCTAAAAGCTTTTAGAGAAAGAAACAAATTTGTAACCAGCAACAAACAGGTAACTGCGCAACAAAGCGTGGCAGCCTGATCAAATATATTACCACTTTACATTACCTATGAAAACAATAGAGCTCCGCATTTTGCAGGGCTCTATTGTTTTGTGGCGTATTTTATAATTAAAGCTGCCGTTTTTGCCGATGCGCCGGGATGGCCCATCCTCACATCCAGCTCATCATAGTTACCGAGCATTTTATCGCGATAGTTTTTATTATTGATGATAAGATCCAATTCAGCAGCAATAGTTTGCGGGGAGCAATCCTGCTGTATCAGTTCCTTAACCACAGGGGCATCCATAATTAGGTTAACCAACGAGATGAATTTTATTTTCACCAGCATACGTGCTATAGTGATAGATACCGGGTTACCCTTATAAACCACTACCTGCGGAACGTTAAACAGTGCTGTCTCCAGTGTCGCGGTGCCTGACGCGACGATAGCAGCATCGGCATTGGTTAACAGGTCATAAGTGGCATTAAATAATACAGGGATATCTTTACCGCCTAAAAACTGCGTGTAAAAATTCACATTAAATGATGGCGCTCCGGCTATAACAAACTGATGGTCGGCAAATTGCTCAGTTACACCCAGCATATCGGGCAATAAACGGCTGATCTCTTGCTTACGGCTGCCGGGTAGTAAGGCAATAATTTTCTTTTCAGGTAGATGATTATGCTGATAAAATTCAGCATCAGGCTTAAAAGCCGCGGTAGCATCCAGCAGCGGGTTGCCCACGTAATCAACCGCCATGCCCCATTGTTTGTAAAAATCAACCTCAAAAGGCAGGATACAAAACATATGGTCGACCACCTTTTTTATCTTCAATACCCGTTTCTGATTCCAGGCCCAAACTTTTGGTGAAATATAGTAGCAAACCAGCAGGTTATTCTTCTTGGCGTATTCGGCAATCTTCAGATTAAAGCCGGGAAAATCTATCAGTATTAAAACATCAGGCTGATATGCGCTGATATCCTGCTTGCAGAAAGCCATGTTCTTAAGGATAGTTTGCAGATTGGCCACCACTTCAATAAAACCCATAAAGGCCATATCAGCATAATGCTTAACCAGCATACCACCCTCGGCCTGCATCAGGTCGCCGCCAAAGTAGCGGAACTCTGCTTGTGGGTCGCGCTCTTTCAGGGCCTTCATTAAATTGGCCCCATGCAAATCGCCGGAGGCTTCGCCTGCTACCAAATAGTACTTCATAGGTTAGTTGTATTGCACAAGCTATACATTAAAAGTCCAGTTATTTAATATAGGCATAGCGTGGTAGGCGGTCATATCAAACTGTACCGGCACAACCGATACATAATTATGTTCCAGCGCCCACACGTCGGTATCTTCACCTGCGTCATTAAGCTGAAATACACCAGTTAACCAGTAATAAGGGCGTTTATGCGGATCGATACGCTCATCAAATTCTTCGGCCCATTTGGCATTAGCCTGGCGGCAGATCTTGATTCCTTTCAAATCCCCACCTGCCGGGAAGTTAACATTCAACAAGGTAGCAGCTGGCAAACCGTTTTCCAAAACCTGCATAGCCAGTTCGCGCACATACTTTTTGCAATGACTAAAATCAGCCTGCAAAGTAAAATCATCCAACGAAAACCCTATTGATGGGATGCTCTCAATAGCCCCCTCAACCGCCGCCGACATGGTGCCTGAATACAATACATTTATAGAGTTATTTAGCCCATGATTGATACCCGAAACACACAGATCAGGCTTTTCACCCTTAAATACAGAGTTTACAGCCAGCTTTACACAATCAACCGGGGTACCCGAGCAGCGGTACATTTCAACACCTTCATAAATATCAACCTTATCAAAACGCAGCGGCTTGCCAATGGTAATAGCATGACCCATACCTGACTGCGGACTATCAGGTGCTACCACCACAACCCGGCCAAGATCTTTCATCACATCAATTAAAGCTTTTATACCGGGAGCGGTTATGCCGTCGTCATTTACAACTAGTATGGTGGGTTTTGTTGATTTCTTCATTAGCACAAAGTTAGGAATCAAATTAAATTAATCGTCACCTACTTTGAACTGCCACAATATTTTGCGATATACTCATCTGCTTTATCGGCACCAAGTGATTTTGCTTTGTTAAAGTCATCGCATTCCTGTGCTTTTTGATTTGTATAATATTCATAGATACCTCTATTAAGATATATTCCGCCATTATCGGTGCCCAAATTAATCGCTTTTGTAAGATCATCAACGGCAAGTTGATATTTCTTCATACGACCATAAATCATTCCTCTGTTATAATAACCATTGATATGCTTTGGATCAAGCTTTAATAATGAAGAGTAATCATCTATAGCACCAGGTAAATCACCTTCTATGTTTTTGTATGTAGCGCGGGCATAATAAGCTAATGAGAAGTCAGGCCTTAATTTTATAAAACTATCCAGATCATCGATAGCTTTTTTATGATTTCCAACACTGGCAAATTCAATGCTTCTGTGATAATAAGCGTATGCAAAATCATTTTTCAGATCAATAGCTGCAGTAAAATCTACTATTGCTTCTTGTGTTTCACCTTTAAACGATTCCATTTCGCCTTTTGCATAATAAGCCATTGTAAAGTCCGGATTAATCTCAACTGCCCTATCTAGGTATTTGATGGCTTTATCAATATCACCAGAATAGAAATAGGAATACCCCAACCCATAATAGCTATTAGCATTTTTAGGATTTTTCGCAATGGATTTTTCAAATTCCTTTTTCGAATTATCAAAATCTGCCGACAGCGCATAGTCGTATGCATTCATTTCAGTATTACTTGATTGATATACTACTTGATGTTTACATGAAAGCATAAGCAGCAAAATGATAATGGTGAAAAAGGTGGGTTTGGTAGATTTTTTCATTGGCACAAAATTAGTTATATTTGATTTATGCTTACTGCTGAAAAGAAAAAGAAATATACAGTTGAAGACTATATGATGCTTGAGGAAGGTGCACCTTTTCAGTTAATAAACTATGATTTGATTATGTCACCTTCACCTACTGCCGATCACCAAACCATCTCAATCAGATTTGGACAAATTTTACTTAACTTTTTAGACAGCACAGACAATAATGGTTTTGTAGTCAGCGCTCCTATGGACGTAAAATTTGATGATGGCAATATACTGCAACCCGATTTATTATATATAGCCGAGGAAAGGAAAGCCGATCTTGTAAAAGACAGGATCATCGGTGCCCCTGATCTGGTTGTTGAAATACTTTCTCCTTCAAATGCTTATTATGACCTGCGCCAAAAAAAGGATATTTACGAGAAATATGGCGTTAAGGAATATATTATAATTGACCCGGTACAAATGAACGCTGATTTGTATGCGCTTAAGGACGGCTCTTATTATCTCCACCAAAAAGCACAAAAAAACGAATCGCTTAATTCTCTAATATTACCCGGTTTAAGCTTCGATCTGAGCAGGTTGTTCCGATAAATTGCATCCACTTTATGTGTGATCAACTCATAACCCATATCCGCAAGTTTGTTCAATTAACAGATGATGAGGCAGAACTTATCGGCTCAAAGATCACGCTCCAAAAACTAAAGAAAAAAGCCTTTGTACTCACCGCCGGTAAACAATGTAAAGCCAATTATTTTGTGGTGAAAGGCTGCATGCGCCTGTATTATATCAGCAAAAAAGATGTTGAACAGATCACTCAATTTGCATTGGAAAACTGGTGGATAACCGATTACGATAGCATCGATAGCAAACACCCCTCCCATTTCTACATACAAGCTGTTGAAGACAGTGAAGTATTGGTTTTAGATCAGCATACTGAGGATGAACTTATCTCCCAAATACCTGCATTCTGCAATTACCGTCGGCTGATCATCCAAAAAGCCTTCACCGCTGCCCAGCGCCGTATGGAAATGAACACCAACATGACCGACGAAGAACGCTACCGCAACTTCAGCACCCGTTTCCCCGATTTTAACCAGCGCGTACCGCAATACATGGTGGCATCTTATTTAGGCGTAACCCCACAGTTCATCAGCAGGGTTAGGGCCAAAAAGAGCTGAATTTATTAACCTCAGTTCATTTTTCGGAGGGTATTTAATGCTCAAATTTGTATCAACAAAACACAAATTATCATGAGCAATAGAATAAATATGAATAAGGTTGATCCGGCCGCCTACAAAGCAATGTTTGAACTGGAAAAATACTGGAAGACAACCAGCATTAGTCCGCTTCACCAGGAAATGATACGTACCCGCGCCTCACAAATTAATGGCTGTGCCTATTGTATTGATATGCATACCCACGATGCCCGCAAAGCAGGCGAAACCGAACGTCGCATATACGCACTTAACGCCTGGCGCGAAACACCGTTCTTTACCGAAGAGGAACGAGCCATCCTTGCACTAACCGAAGCCGTAACCCTCATCACCAAAGGCGTACCCGATGATGTTTACGAATATGCCGTTAATGTATTAGGCGAGCAAATGACAGCACAGGTAATTATGGGCACTGCCATCATCAACGCCTGGAACCGCATAGGTATCAGTACCGGGATGCAGCCTGCCTTGTAAGCTGTGCCATCGAACACATGAAACAGGCGGAACACCCGGCACACTTTGGAACACTTACCTTAGCTAAGTCCTTGTTTTTTAGTTACAAATACATTCAAGTCTTTAAGTAAATAAAAAGGGCCCCAATTTGAGGCCCTTTTTATTTGTTTTATAAGCTATTTAGCCATTTTACCAGCTCATCCCGACTTTTACCGGTCTTTTGCTGTAGTTTCCCCAGCGTTTCATCGTCTTTGCCCTCCTCATGTACCAGGTCGTCATCGGTTAAATCGCCGTAGGCTTGTTTTATCTTACCCTTCAACTCGTTCCAGGTTCCTCTCAATTTTAAATCGCTCATGATGTTTTTATGTTAGATGTATGATAATAACATATCACCGGTGAGTTTGGTTTTAATTACAGGATGTAATATTAAATCCATAATTTTTACTGAAATTTAATTCCATGCAGATTTCGCTCAATATCATTGATTTTTTAACGCTGGCATTGGTACTGCAAGGCTTTGTATTATCCGCGTTATTGCTTTTTTCATCTAAAAAAATAAAAAGCAACCGCTGGCTGGCAGCATTAATATTCATTGTTTCTGCTTCAACCCTATCAATGGAACTCGACTACTCGGGCGTTACAGACAAGCATGAATGGTTGATGCTAAGCGTGCTGCATTTTAACATGGCAGCAGGACCAATTATTTATTTCTATACCAAAAGCATAATTTTCACAGGCGATAAATTAACATGGAAAAGCTGGCTCACTTTTGCGCCTGTAATGCTTGAGCTAAAATACCAGGTTATCTATCTGCTCTATATCACCGGTATCTTGTCAATCCCGTTTATCCAAAACATTTATTTTTTGCCATCAGTGCAGCATGTGTTGTTTGGGCCATTTCCATTAACTACCGTTGTGGCTTTTATTTCATTAGTGGTATATTCCGTTATTATCTATTCCATGATAATGAAGCATCAAAGAAATGCCTCATTATCTCAATTAAAATCGCAGGATATTAAATGGGTAAAAATCCTGTTGAACTTCACATTCGCATTCGCAACGCTCTGGCTATTATCCATCATCGTCGCGTTTATTAACCCAGGCATAATTTTCAATCCTCTTGACCACTACATCTTATATATCCCGGCTGTTGTGTTTGTTTATCTGCTGGGGATGGCAGCCTATCGCAGGCAAAATAAAATGTCGGTCACCGAGTTAGCAGAATATACCTCAAAACCTGCAAAAATATATTTCACATCTGCCGAAGCGCCCCGCTATCAGGAACAACTTACCCTGCTAATGGTTAATGAAAAAACATTTTTAAACCCGCTGTTAAAAGTAGATGATATAGCCACGATGCTTTCCATTTCCGAAAAAGCGCTGTCCAATCTTTTAAATCAGCATATCGGCAAAAGCTTTAATGATTTTGTGAATGAATACCGGGTTGATGAAGCTAAAAAAAGGTTGTCCGATGCATCATATAACAACTTTACCATAGCAGCCATCGCGTTTGATTGTGGCTTTAATTCACTAGCTACTTTTCAGCGGGTGTTTAAGCAGGTTACGGGTACTACACCCAGCAAGTATCAAAACCATATCTCTTACTCTCAATTATCTGTAAAATAATACTCAAATCCCGATTTGAGTAGGCAGCAGCAGGCATACGGGTTTAATTTGCTTCTATTAACCAATTACACAAAAACACATGAAGTACATTTTATTATTATGCTTATTGATAGCCGGACCCCGAACTATCACCAATGTCAATCAACAGCAAAACGCTTTAACAATATACCTGGGTAAATACCAGATGACGGTTAGGGGACAAACCGGCTACATCCAGATCTCAATAAAAGATGGCGAGTTGCTGCAAACTGCCTTATGGAGTGGTGAACAACACGCACTCAAACATTTAACTGGCGATAATTTTATTATGCAGGGTAAAGACTGGTCGGTAAAATTTATGCGCGATAAGAAAGGAACCGTTGTAAGTGTGCTGGTAATGGGAAGTGATCTGTGGACAAAAGTTAATAATTGATCACATCATGAAAAAAAGATCATTATTATACAAGATCATAACCTGCATAGTTGCAGGGCTGGTTACGGCGGCACTATGGTTGTTGATTGGCCGTGGGGCAGCTAATCCGCTATTCCCCAAACCAATAATTTTCACGCTGGTGGGCATCTCGATCTCCGGGATATTAGTTTTACCGTTTATATGGCAATACCTGCAAAAAAATAATGCAGCTGCCGCCGATAAAACCTATGCGTGGCTATATGCCATAATCCGCTACGCCGTCGCGCTCGACATATCTATTTTTGGCTGGAAGAAGTTTTTCCACCTGCAATTTATAGTGGCGGATAACATAGCCTCATTACCCATGAACCAGCAAAGCGGCGAAGTACTTACCTGGTTCTATTTCGGCCATTCCTATACCTTTGGCTGCATTGTGGCATCTCTGCAATTACTTGGCGGGGCAATGCTATTGTTCCGCAAAACCTGGCTGTTGGGTGCTATTGTACTTTTTACACTGATGCTTAATATTATGTCGGTAGATATTTTTTACCAGATGAATGCCGGTGCATTGAGCCAATCTGTTATCATGACTATCGGACTGATATTTTTAATATTGATAGATTACGATCGACTGGCAGAATTCTTCTTCAAAGCACAATCAAATATCTTGTCGATCAATTCAGTTAGGCTAAGCACAAAAACCATCCTTCGTATTGCAGGGATACTGCTGCCTGTTTTATATACCTGGTACCAGGCAACGCATTAAGCAGAAAAAAGAAAGGCCACAGAATTGTATTTATGGTCTTTCTTTTTTTGACAATGAACTTAGTTTGAATTTTATAAGTTAAGCTAATAACTTAGCTTTGCTTTTGTGAATAACGCCGAAAGCATTGTTAATACGCTGATTCCCATATTAAACCCCACAGATCAGTTTACTGTATTTGAGCGCAGGGCCTATGCCCGCACAACAATGCCTTATAACAGGCGGGATTTTTATAAAATATCCTTAACATTGGGAACGGGCAGGTTGTTTTATGCCGATAAAGGGGTTGAGATAAACAAGCCCGCATTAATATTCTCAAACCCAATGATTCCCTATACCTGGGAACCTGTGTCAGAAGGGCAGGATGGTTTTTTTTGCCTGTTTACCGAGCATTTTCTGAAAGCACAGCATGACGGACTTGATTTACAGCACTCGCCACCTTTTAAAATTGGTTCCGATCCGGTATTCTTTGTTGATGACACCCAACTGGAATACATAAGCACCATTTTCCGGCAAATGGTAAAGGAATTCGATTCGGATTATGCACACAAGTTCGACCTGTTACGCAATCATGTAAACCTGCTATTACATGAAGCGATGAAAATGCAGCCACTGGTAAACTATTTCAAAAATGAAAATGCAGCAGAGCGAATTGCATCCTTATTTCTTAAATTGCTCGACCGGCAGTTTCCTATTGATTCGCCTCAATATACTTTAAAGCTGAAATCCGCAAACGATTATGCGGAGCATTTATCTGTTCATGTAAACCACTTAAACCGTGCAGTTAAAAAAGTTACCGGCAAAACTACAACCGAGCATTTAATCAATCGTATCATTAACGAAGCAAAAGCTTTATTGCACAATACCAATTGGAGCATAACTGAAATAGCTTACAGCCTCGGTTATGAATACCCTACCTATTTCAATAATTTCTTCAAAAAACAAACAGGCGTTACACCAGGAAACATAAGACAGTCAGCAAAAACAGTTTGAATTTATTAGTTTTTTGGTTTGATAATCTTTAACCCGTTGCCAGCTTACCATCTACCTTTGTATGATGGAAAACATTAAAGGCAAAGTAGTAGCAATTACCGGTGCAAGCAGCGGAATAGGAAAAGCAACGGCAATCCTGCTCGCTGAGCGTGGAGCAAAAGTAGTATTAGGAGCCCGAAGTGAAGACCGGCTTAAAGAGCTGACATTACAAATAGAAAATTCCGGTGGCGAGGCCGCTTATATCATTACTGATGTTAAACAGCGTAACAATTTAACAGCGCTGGTTAACCTGGCTTGTGAGCAGTATGGTAAGCTTGATGTACTCATTAATAATGCAGGTATTGGGCCAATTTCATCGTTTGATGATCTTTGTGTAGAAGATTGGGAAGAAATGATTGATGTAAACTTTAAGGGCACATTGTATGGCATTGCAGCGGCACTGCCTGTATTCCGCAGGCAAGGTTTTGGGCATGTGATCAATGTTATATCTACAGCCGGACTTAAAATTGTACCGCAGCAAGGGATTTATGCCGCAACTAAAAATGCGGTGCGCACCATCACCGAGGCGCTGCGCCAGGAGGCCGGGGACAAATTGCGTGTAACAGGCATTTCGCCTGGTTTCATCAATACCGATTTTGCAGAATCAATGACCAACCCTGATGTAAAAGCTCAAATTATCGCAACCCGAGATAAAATGGCTATTTCACCAGATGCCATAGCCCGCGCTATCGCATTTGCAATTGAGCAACCAGTGGATGTTGATGTGGGCGATATTGTAATTCGCCCTACTGCGCAGGGCTAAAAGAAAAGGCTTTAGAGTAAAATCTCTAAAGCCTTTTATAAAATCAAATTTACTTAATAGTGATATCGTAATTGGGCAATTAAAATAGTGTCATTTTCTACCTTATATACTAATCGATGCTCACTTGTTATACGCCTCGACCAATAGCCATTCCAATTATGCTTTAACGCTTCCGGCTTTCCTGTACCCTCAAATGGAGCTTGTTGAATTTCTTCAAGCAATTGCTTTATTTTCTCCATTACCTTTTTATTTCCACTTTTCTTCCAGTATTGTAATTGCTCTACAGCATCTGGCGAAAAGATTATTTCCATAAATCTTCAAGAGAAATTTTCACACCCTCACCGGCATCAAGTTGCTGTATACTTTTATCCAAAGCTTTCTGATTAGCCTCACTTGCCATCAGGTATTCCGTTTCATCAAGCTCCCTTTCGTATTTTACACTAAAAGCATCAAAAATGGCTTTAAGCGCTTTTTCCTGCGCCTCATCTTTGGGGTGAATAGTAAATATCGACATATATTTAATTTAAAAATCTATGATATACTACAAATTTACAGTTTTTCAATCTATTATCAACATACCCAAAAGCATGGTTACTTTTAACTCCCCCTACAACGCTCCCGCCTTTATATCCTCAACCACACCAGGATCTAATAAAGTAGATATATCACCCAGATTAGAGGTATCGCCCTCAGCAATCTTCCGCAATATCCTGCGCATAATTTTGCCTGAACGTGTTTTTGGTAAGCCTGTCACAAACTGGATCTTATCCGGTTTGGCTATCGCGCCTATAATGCGTGATACCGTCATCATTATATCTTTACGTGCCAGCTCCTGGTCGCCATGCTGGTTAGGGCAAACCACAAAAGCGTATACCCCTTGTCCTTTAATATCATGCGGGTAACCTACCACTGCAGATTCAACCACGCTGCTGTGCATGTTAATGGCGTTCTCCACCTCGGCAGTACCAATACGGTGACCGGATACATTCAGCACATCATCCACACGACCAGTTATACGGTAATAACCGTCCTCATCGCGTAAGCAACCATCGCCTGTAAAATAAAGATCCTTATAAGTAGCGAAGTAAGTAGTACGGCAACGCTCATGATCGCCATAAGTAGTGCGCAGCATACCCGGCCACGGGAATTTGATACATAAGTTCCCGCTTACGCCGTTGCCTAATATCTCTTCGCCTTTTTCATCAACCAAAATTGGCTGTACACCCGGTAGTGGCAATGTTGCATAACCCGGTTTTAATGGGGTAACATTTGCAATGGGCGATATCATAAACCCACCGGTTTCTGTTTGCCACCAGGTATCCACTATCGGGCATTTCTTTTTGCCTATACGCTCATCAAACCAATGCCATGCTTCCTCGTTCAATGGTTCACCTACCGAACCTAATTTGGTAAGCGAGCTCAGGTCTTTTCCTTTTAACGGTTCATCACCAAAACTCATTAATGAGCGTATGGCTGTTGGCGCGGTATAAAATATATTTACCTTGTATTTATCTACAATATCCCAAAAACGACCGGCATCTGGCCAGGTAGGTACACCCTCAAACATCACGGTAGTAGCACCTTGCGACAGCGGTCCATATACTATATAGGAGTGACCGGTTATCCAGCCGATATCAGCCGTACAAAAGTAAACCTCTCCCGGTTCGTACTGAAAAGCATTGGTAAACGTATAACCGGCATAAACCATATAACCACCACAGGTATGTACCACGCCCTTAGGTTTCCCTGTTGAGCCCGATGTGTAAAGGATGAACAGCATATCCTCTGCATCCATTTCTTCGGCTATAAATTCCTTGTTCCCTTGTGTTTCTACTTTCTTTATTTCATCTTCCCACCAAACATCACGGCCTTTTATCATGGATACCGGCGTACGGGTATGGGTAAGCACAATTACTTTTTTAACCGACGGGCAACGTACCAGTGCGTCATCAATCACGGTTTTCATCGGGATCTTTTTGTCGCCCCTTACACCGCCGTCAGTAGTTATTACGATATTGCATTCCGCATCTAAAATCCTGTCGGCAATTGATTGTGCCGAAAATCCACCAAAAACTACTGAATGTATAGCACCCAGCCTGGCGCAAGCCAGCACAGCAATGGCCAGCTCGGGTACCATTGGCATATATATACATATACGGTCGCCTTTTTTAGCGCCGTTGTTTTTTAAAACATTGGCAAACTGGCAAACTTTATCATATAACTGTTTATAGGTAAGCACGCGGTGATCTTCTGTCGGATCGTTCGGCTCCCATATTATGGCAGGCTTATCGCCCATTGTTTCCAAATGGCGATCGAGGCAGTTTTCAGTAATATTTAGTTTCGCGCCTTTAAACCACTCTATCTTAGGCTCTGTAAAATTCCAGTTTAGTATTTTATCCCATTTTTTGCGCCATAAAAAGTTGTCAGCAATTTCTTTCCAAAACTGCTCGGGTTGTTCAACACTCTTTTTATAGGCTTGCTCGTACTCAGGAAACGACGTAATCTTCATAATTGTAAACGATTTTATTGGCGGCGTAAATTAGCAATTTTCCTATAGCAAATATACTTTTATGCATATTTTAATAAGTTATATCAACTTCTTAAAATTAGCTATTACATGTTAAATAATTGTTACCCAAAACGCTTTACAAATCTTTTTCAAAATATTTTAAAACCACTATTGTCTATTTCACTTAAAATCCTGATATTTGCAAACTCTTTAATAAAGGGATTGAATTAAATCGATTGTCATGTCAAGAATTTGTGATTTAACAGGAAAAGGTTCACTGGTTGGTAACAACGTTTCTAACTCAAACGTAAAAACCAAACGCAGGTTTCACCCAAACTTAAAACTTAAAAGGTTTTATATTCCTGAGGAAGATAGGTGGATAACTTTAAAGGTATCTACATCAGCTGTTAAAACCATCACCAAGAATGGTATAACTGCTTGTATCAATAAGTTTGTAAAAAAAGGATACATTTAATAGGTGTGAATGGTGAGTTGTGAATAGTGAGTAAGCTCATTGTTTATTACAATCCTGTCAAACCATAATAATATAAGAAAATGGCTAAAAAAGGCAACAGAGTTCAGGTAATACTAGAGTGTACTGAGCACAAAACCAGCGGTATGCCGGGCATGTCTCGTTACATCACCACTAAGAACAAGAAAAACACAACTGAAAGACTGGAAATGAAGAAATTCAATCCTGTTTTAAGAAAAGTAACAGTTCATAAAGAAATTAAATAATTAATTGATCAGGTAAATCGGTTGATAAGGCTAACCCCTAAAATCACTAATTCACTAACTCAATAATTCAAAAATAAAATAACATGGCAAAGAAAGTAGTTGCAACCCTGAAAGTAGCTGGTAAAGGCAAAGATTATTCAAAGGTTATTACCATGACTAAGTCACCAAAAACAGGTGCTTATTCATTTAAAGAACAAATCGTACCTAACGATAACGTTAAGGATGCGATTGCCGGCAAATTATAACGGTAACAGTTCTGTTTGATATAGGAAAGCCATCTTGTTTTTACGAGAGGGCTTTTTCTTTTTATGTGCAAATTTGCAGATGTGCAGATATGCAAATGGATTAGATAAAATAACGTTGAACTGATACTTATTAATTTACACATCTGCATATTTGCACATCTGCACATCAATTATGGGATTATTTGATTTTTTCAAGAAAAAAGAAAGCAGCCTGCAGGAGCAGGAAGCGCTGGATACCGGTTTGGAAAAAACCAAGGATAACTTTTTTTCAAAGATCACCAAAGTAATAGCCGGCAAATCAACCGTTGATGATGATGTGCTTGATGAACTGGAGGAAGTGCTCGTAACATCTGATGTCGGCGTAACCACTACCCTCAAAATAATTGAGCGCATACAGGCACGTGTACAGGCTGATAAATATGTAAGCACCAGCGAACTGAACGGTTTGCTGCGCGATGAGATCCAGAAATTACTTGCCGAAAATAACAGTAACGATTTCTCCACCTTTGAGTATGGCGATCATAAGCCTTACGTAATAATGGTGGTTGGCGTAAATGGCGTGGGTAAAACTACTACCATTGGCAAACTGGCCCACAAACTAAAACAAGCCGGTAACCAGGTAGTTTTAGGCGCAGCCGATACTTTCAGAGCTGCAGCGGTCGACCAGATAAAACTTTGGGGCGAGCGTGTTGGCGTAAAGGTAGTGGCACAAGCTATGGGCTCCGACCCTGCTTCCGTGGCATATGATACCCTGCGTTCGGCAGTATCCAATGGTGATGATGTGGCGATAATTGATACCGCCGGTCGTTTGCACAATAAGGTTGGTTTGATGAACGAGTTGACCAAGATCAAAAACGTGATGCAAAAGGTAGTACCCGGCGCACCACATGAGATTTTATTGGTGTTGGACGCCTCAACAGGCCAAAACGCTATTGAACAATGTAAACAGTTTACCGAAGCAACCGCCGTTAATGCCCTTGCCCTAACTAAATTGGATGGCACGGCAAAAGGCGGCGTGGTAATAGGTATATCAGATCAGTTTAAAATTCCGGTAAAATATATAGGCGTAGGCGAAGGCGTTGATCATTTACAATTATTTGATCGCAAGGCGTTCGTTGATTCGCTTTTTAAACAATAAAAAAGGATTTGTCATTGCGAGCGATAGCGCGGCAACCTCGTCGCTATTGCTAACGAACAGGCAAAGCTACGAGGTTGCTTCGTCGTTCCTCCTCGCAATGACATAGTGTGTTAATATGAAGACAAAAGGAATTATCAATCAGCCAATTGCAGTAAAACCACGTGTAAACGTAGTTACCCTCGGCTGTTCAAAAAACATTTACGATTCAGAAGTGCTGATGGGCCAGCTGAAAGGCAACGCCTTTGATGTGGTACATGAAGCTGAAAAAGTAAACAGTAACGATATCATCGTTATTAACACCTGCGGTTTTATTGATAATGCCAAACAGGAATCCATCGATACCATCCTGCAATACAGTGAGCTGAAAGAGCAAGGCAAAGTTGGCAAAGTAATAGTTACCGGTTGTCTTTCCGAACGCTACAAACCTGAGCTGGAATCAGAGATCACCAATATTGATGCTTATTTCGGCACTAACGACCTGCAAAACCTGTTGCAATCCGTAGGAGCTGATTACAAACATGAATTGATAGGCGAGCGGATGTTAACCACCCCTTCCCACTTCGCTTACTTTAAAATAGCCGAAGGCTGTAACCGTCCATGTTCATTTTGCGCGATACCTTTAATGAGGGGCAAGCATTTAAGTACGCCAATGGATGAGTTGGTTAAAAACGCACAGTACTTAGCCAAAAACGGCACAAAAGAACTGATCCTAATAGCCCAGGACCTTACCTATTATGGCCTCGATCTTTACGGCAAACGTAATTTAGATGAATTACTTCGCCGCCTGTCTGATGTTAACGGCATCGAATGGATTAGGCTGCAATATGCGTATCCATCAGGTTTCCCTATGGAAATTCTGGATGTGATGAACGAGCGTGATAACATCTGTAAATATTTAGATATGCCATTGCAACACATCAGCGATGATATGCTAAAATCAATGCGCCGTGGCATCACCAAACAAAAAACTATCGACCTGGTAAATCAGATCCGCGATAAAGTACCCGGCATTGCCATGCGTACCACCCTTATTACCGGCTATCCCGGCGAAACTCAGCAAGACTTTGAAGAAATGGCACAATGGGTGGAAGATACCCATTTCGACCGTTTGGGTTGCTTCACTTACTCTCACGAGGAAAAAACGCATGCCCACTCATTAATTGATGACGTACCTGAAGAAGTAAAACAGGAACGTGTTGATGCCATAATGGAAATTCAGCAGGGTATTTCTTTCGACAAGAACCAGGAAAAAATAGGCAATACCTATAAAGTACTCATCGATAAAAAAGACGGCGCTTACTTTGTTGGCCGTACCGAATTCGATTCACCCGAGGTAGATAACGAAGTTTTAATAGACGCCAGCATTGATTATGCCACTGTTGGCAGCTTTGTAAATGTAAAAATCGACAACGCCGAAGACTTTGATCTTTATGGACAAATTGTAAAATAATTTGAGCCAATGGTGTAATTCCATCGAATGATTTTACATTTGAACTAATGGATGCATCCTGTATTAGCTATAAAGACACCGGGTACTTTTCCCCAACCGTAATTGATTACATCGACGATATCGCCGATCTTAAACCTTTTTACAGTCACCGGCCCGATATGAACGGCTTTGCCGAACTGCTGAAAAGCAAAAAGGTTGTTGCTGATCGCGAGATTCTGTTTCAGGTCCTTTCAGAGCAATACTCCCGGATTTCGGATTTCGGATTTCCCATTTCGGATTTGGTTTCACAAAATCTGGAACAATTAAAATCCCCCAATACATACACCATTACAACAGGCCATCAGCTTAACATTTTTGCCGGTCCGTTATATTTCATCTACAAAATAGTTACCGCTATAAAGCTGGCCAGTCAGCTAAAGGAACAATTTCCTGATAAAAATTTTGTGCCTGTGTATTGGATGGCATCAGAAGATCATGATTTTGCCGAGATCAACTATACGACCATCGGCGGTAAAAAAGTGCACTGGTGGTACGAGGCATCAGGCGCTACGGGTCGTTTAAATCCCGATACTATCCGCCAGGCGCTTAATCAATACAAAGGTGTTTTAGGTTTTGAGCAACATGCCCCTGAACTGGCCGCCATAGTTGAAACCGCCTACACCAAATTTGACAAGCTGGCCGATGCTACCCGCTACATGGTTGATTCCCTGTTCGGCAAATACGGTCTTGTAATTATTGATGCTGACGATCATCGCCTTAAACAGCAGTTCGCCCCCATCATAGCGCAGGATATCACTGAGCAAAACAGCTTTAAAAATATTACCGCTACCAATGAGCAATTACACGCTTTAGGTGTACACATACAGGTAAACCCGCGCGAGATCAACTTCTTCTATCTTAAAGAGCACCTGCGCGAGCGTATTGTTTTCGAGGCTGATACCTACAAAGTATTAAACTCCGAGATCAGCTTTACTAAAGAAGAATTGTTAACGGAGATAAACCAATACCCGGAGCGTTTCAGCCCCAACGTAGTGATGCGCCCGCTGTACCAGGAGTGCATTCTGCCCAACATCGCCTATGTAGGTGGTGGTGCCGAGGTTGTTTATTGGCTGGAACTAAAATCAAACTTTGAGCATTATAAAGTCGATTTCCCTATCCTGATACTCCGTAATTCCGGGCTGGTTATCCGCAAGGAATATGCCTCAAAGATTGCGAAAATGGAATTATCAGGTGCCGATATCTTCAAAACTACAGATCTTATAAAAAACGATTGGGTGAGAAAGCACAGTCAGCATAACCTTTCGTTAACCGAAGAATGGCGCGAGCTATCAGCCATATTTGAGCGGATAAAACTGCGTTCCTTTAAAATAGATACCACACTTGCTCCATCCACCGAAGCGGTACAGGCACGGTTAAAAAAAGCGATAGATAACCTGGAAAAGAAACTGGTAAAAGCCGAAAAAATCAACTATCACAACCGTTTAGAGCAGGTAGATAACATCAAAGCCGATCTTTTCCCCAAAAACAGCCTGCAGGAACGCAACGAAAACTTCGGCCTCTTCTACGTAAAATGGGGACAAAATTTTATCGATGAACTGGTGCGTAACTTTGAACCACTTGATTTTAAGTTTACATTGCTAACGGAAGAATAGTCAAATATTCAGCCAAGCGTCATTGCGAGGTACGAAGATAACCGACCAAAGGGAGCTCATTAATACCATTGAAAACAATTAATATATTAATAATCTCTAAGCTATACAGAGCGAAGATGCTGGCGTGAATGTCGCTCGAAGCCGCTCATAGGCGCGGAGCCTTAGTTACTTTTGGCTTGATCCAAAAGTAACCAAAAGATCAAGACAAAAAGATCCTTCCACCCACAGGCAAAACACCCAGGCCCGCGCTTTTTGTCAGGCCTTTACCCGCTTTTTATCAAGGTTCAATTAAAGTCATTTTATCCTAAGATATTATGTGCTTTCTTTCTCCGTCAGTAGAACAGCTTCGGGCGAAATCAGGCAAAACGATGGTGGCCTTGAGCGTGGCAGGGCATAGCAGATTTTTACAGAAGCGTAAAAGCCAAGTGCGTAGCGACAGCAGGGTAAAAATATAGCAGCCCAGGTTTTGACTGATTTGCAGGGGAAAGGCCAGTGCGGCAAAGAAGCCTAATCTACTGACTTGATTTATTCATCTATTATTTGTTTTTCATTGGTATTCATGAGCTCCCTACGGTCGGTTTTTGCTACCTTTTGTATCAAGACAAAAGTAGTAGCCTCCGCGGCAATGAGCGGCTTCACGTGACTCAATAGACAAGCAACCCGCTCTGCACAGTCGGGAGTTGTTTAGTTCCTCGCAATGACGCATTTTAATATATTTGCATATATACTTCTAAAATGCAAACCCAACAACCCACTATCCTCATCCTCCCCGGCCTGGGCAATTCCGGCCCGGAACACTGGCAATCCATCTGGGAACAAAAATTCAATTTTACCCGCGTGCAACAAGCCGATTGGGAAACACCTGTCTGCGCCGATTGGATCGAAAACATCAACAACGAAGTACAAAAGCACTATGCCGCTAATGTAATTTTAGTTGGCCATAGCCTCGCCTGTACAACTATTGCTTATTGGGCGCAAAAGTTCAATGTAAAAATTAAAGGCGCTTTATTGGTTGCGCCAAGTGATACCGAGGCAGATACCTACCCGCCTGGAACTACTGGTTTCAGCCCTGTTCCACTCATAAAATTACCATTCAGGTCAATAGTAGTAGCTAGCACAAACGATTACTATGTTACTCTTGAGCGTGCCCGTCATTTCGCCGATAGCTGGGGAAGCGAATGGGTAAATATTGGCGATGCTGGCCACATCAACTCATCATCAGGCCTGGGAGAATGGCATCAGGGATTGGAATTATTAAAAAAACTTGAGTAGCTAAACCGCTATTGAATAAATAATTACTATATCTTTATTTCCTGATAGAGATTCTCCGCGGTATTTATTAAAAATGAAGTTATTCCATTTAAAACAGCCATTAATTATCCTGCAACTACTGTTGGCAATGGCTTGTTTTTTTACGGCATGTACTAAAAAAACCATCACGCCTATTACCACCAAATATAATGTAACCGGTGGTACGGGCACAACAACTGGCATCGATACCAATAAAGCCGATTCAACAGCATCATTCAACGCCCCTACTGCATTGGCTGTGGATGCCGCCGGCAATATTTACGTGGCCGATTATGGCAATAACCTCATTCGTAAAATAAGCACTACGGGCGTGGTTAGCACGGTAGCGGGTAATGGCAACCAGGGTTCATTAAACGGCCAGGGCACCTCGTCGTCATTTAACGGGCCGACTGGGTTAGCTGTAGATGCATCGGGCAATATTTTTGTGGCCGATAATAACAATAATCAGATCCGTGAGATAAGCGCTGCCGGGCTGGTAAGTACCGTTGCCGGTAGCGACAGCATTGGCGCGGTTGATGGCATAGGTGCAGCCGCCTACTTTTTCGGACCAACAGGTATTGCTGTTGATGCATCAGATAATCTCTATGTAACAGATGCCGGTAATAACCTTATCCGCAAAATTGTGGCTTCTACAGGCGCGGTAAGCACAATTGCAGGCAATGGCAATCCGGGCGCAGGCAACGGTAAATTACTTTCCTCATCCTTCAATAACCCAACAGGCATTGCCCTTGATGCCGGTGGGAATATCTATGTCGCCGACCTCTTAAACAACCTCATTCGCGAAATTCAACCCCGCGCTGATACTATATTTACCCTTGCAGGCAATGCAGATACCACGGCATCCATAAATGGAACAGGCACCGCTGCTGCTTTCTACTACCCCAATAGCGTAGCAGTTGATGCCTTGGGCAATGTGTATGTAAGCGAATACGTAAGTAACCTCATCCGTAAAATAACCCCAGGCGGGGTAGTCATCACCTTTGCAGGCAGCGGCGCGGCAGGCCAGGCTGATAGCACAGGTACAAAAGCCACCTTTAACGGCCCATCCGGCTTAGCAGTTGACGCAGCAGGCAATGTTTATGTGGCCGACACCTATAATAATGTCATCCGTAAAATAACCCCAGCTGGCGCAGTAAGTACCATTGCAGGCAGCGGCATAGCAGGCTCAATAAACGGCAAAGCACTATCACTTAAAAGGCATCTTAATAACCTCCATGTTGCACATAAGCTCAGCAGCCGTTCACTATCAAGCATCCTCATAAAAAAACGAAGGTGATAATATTCTCTCATCCCATACTGGCTTCAGTCTGTGACTGAAGCCTACTGACAACGAAAGTTTGTAACTTTCTAGCGTGACAAGGGCGTTGCCTCCGGCCCGTGCTATACGCTCATACTGCACAGGCCTTAGCCACAAGGCCGGTATCCGCTCCTATCACTAACGCAAACTTCAGATGTACCGATACGGGCTTCAGTCCCAACAACTCTGGCTTCAGTCTGCTACTGGAGCCCACAGATAATGAAAGTTTGCAACTTTCATTCTTTATCACATTCCTCTATAACCATTATATTTGCCGTTATGGTTATTACCGAATCCGCTTTACGCAACTTCACCCAAAATATTTTCCTGGCAATGGGCTGTAGCCCTGAACATGCCATCTTAGCTGCCGATGTATTATTATTAGCCGATCTGCGCGGAATAGATTCGCATGGTGTAGCACGCCTAACCGGTTATGTACGCTTATGGGAAAAACAACGCATCAATGCTACTCCCGATATAAAAATAGTCCACGAAACCCCTACTACCGCAACCATTGATGGCGATGCAGGCCTGGGCTTGGTAGTCGCCCCATTTGCCATGCAAGTGGCCATTGAAAAGGCCGAAAAATATGGCTCAGGCTGGGTATCGGTACGCAATTCCAACCATTTTGGTATTGCCGGCTATCATGCTTTAATGGCTGTTGAAAAAGACATGATCGGTTTCGCCATGACAAATGCCAGTCCGCTGGTAGCGCCCACATTCTCAAACGAGCGCATGTTGGGCACAAATCCTATGTGTTACGCATTCCCGGCAGGTAAATACCCGCCTGTAATTGTTGATATGGCAACATCTGCGGCAGCAAACGGCAAGCTGGAAATAGCGCAGCGCCTGGGCAAACAAGTGCCCGAAGGCTGGATACAGGATAAACAAGGCAATTATACAACCGATCCTCACGCCCTAAAAACTGGTGGCTCATTGCTGCCATTGGGCAGCGACAGGGATCACGGCAGCCATAAAGGTTTTGGACTAAGTGCCACTGTTGATATACTTTCGGCAGTATTATCAGGCGCAAATTATGGCCCATGGGTACCGCCATTCGTGGCGTTTTTGGATCCGTCAGATAATCCGGTTGGTAAAGGAATAGGACATTTTGTAGGCGCTATGCGGGTTGATGGCTTTCGCCCGGTTGATGAATTTAAAGCCAATATGGATAACTGGGTAAGCCGTTTCAAATCAGCCTCACCTATCGACCCTACCCAAAAAGTAATCATCCCCGGCGAACCCGAACTGGAAGCTGAACTTGACCGAAGAAAGAATGGCATACCATTGGTTGATGCCGTAGCTAATGATCTGGATGAACTGGCGAAGAAGTTGGGGGTTGAGGGATTGGTATTTTCTTAAAGCAGTAAAGAGAGGTCATGCTGAACTTGTTTCAGCACCCCACTTGCTCAGTCTAAAACTTTGCATAGCCGCTCACCGTATGGGATCCCGAAACAAGTTCGGGATGACGGGTAAAGAATAATTTCCTACAAATCCTCAGCAATAAACAAAAAAGGCTGCTCAAACTGCAGGCTAAAAAAGCCATCGTGTGTAGTTTTAAACCGGTTACCCTCTATATTTTCCAATCCGCTGAAATGAAGCTGTTGCGGGTCTGATAGTAATTCAATGATTTCACCGGCCGGTTTCCATTTGCTAAAGCCTGAATTTACGGCATATATTTTTTTATCACTATGGAAAATCACCATGTTTATTTTATCAATATAAAAAAGGTAATCCTTTAATTGCAGCTCGTCGGTTACAATATTTACGGCCGGGTAATTATAGGTTACCAGGTATTTCATGGCTGCTTCGGCCAAAGTATCATTACCGGCAGGCATTAATTTTATATCCGATTGCAGGCTTTCATCAACCTCGTTGGCTATTACCCAGTCTATTTTAATGCCGTAGGCGTTTACTTTTTCGGCTGTTAATTGGGTAACAATTACCGTCGGGCTCCATTCCAGCAGCTGCCCCAATAACTCATCAGAGAAATTTTCCAGGCCCAATACCAGCAGTGCCGGTTCCTGTTTTTCGCGAACTACATGATGAGATGACATACGGGGCAAGTTAACAAATTGCAAGCTGTGATAAATAAAAAACCTGGAAATAGTTTGGCAAATGCCGCTCTATTCCAGGTTTTTATAAATAGCGCTATCGCTGTTAAATATGTGTATTGTTTACTACTAGGTAAACAAGTTCCGCAAAGCAAGGTTCTCGCGTTCCTTTGATCGGATTAAGAATGTTATAAACCAGTTAAACAATATCGATACACCGAATATCATAAATATCAGCGTGGAGTTACTAACATTGCCAAGCATTAATACTATAAGTATTGATACAACATTAAAGCCTGATAAAATAAGCGTAGTTTGTATATGACTATATCCAAGTGTTAAAATACGGTGGTGGATGTGATTACGGTCGGCACTGAATGGCGAATCGCCATTAATGATACGTATAGTAAACACGCGCAAAGTATCAAATACCGGGCCTATTAATATGGCAACTGCTAATGCCGGTGCCGAAATAATATCCGGCAATTTACCACCTGAAAATTTATTCAGTTCAATAAACTTCAAAGCCATAATTACGGATACCAGCCCCAGCAATAATGAGCCCGTATCACCCATAAATATTTTAGCAGGGCTAATATTATACCTTAAAAACCCGATGGTAGCGCCCACAAGTGCCAACGCTACGGCGGCAAGTTCATATTGTTTCATGTATATAAATAAACCGGCAAAAGTACTGTTAACAATTATCCCTGTTAATGATGCCAGCCCGTCAATACCATCAATCAGGTTAAAGGCATTTACAACGAGTATAATTATTAAGATAGATACTGCCGCACTCACACCATACGAGAGGTCGAACACACCAAATATGCCATACAAACTGGTAAGGCGTATATGGCCCAACACCACCAATATGGCTCCTACAAATGTCTGCATTAAAAATTTCGTGCTTGAATTAACTCCCGACAAATCATCCTTTAAACCCATAGCAAACAATATGATACAGGCTGCAAGCATATAGTTTGTTGGTAATGATTTATCGGCAAAGCCAAACAATAATGCGGTGATGGTAAAACTTACAAAAATTGCAATGCCGCCAAGGCGCGGTATACCATGGTCATGTTGTTTTCTAAAACTACCTAAATCATCGTATAAGTGCCTTGCCCGTGCTACGTGTAGTATCGATGGAATGGCTGATAAAGTAAGCCCCATTGAAAACACTATAATAAAGGTGTATGAAAGAAAAGGATAAGTATGTAAATAGTCAGGCATATGTGAGGGTTTATTGTAATTATTAATTATTAATCTGCAATAAACGTTCCCCAGTAGCCCTCCCCTTTTTAAACAGTTAAAAATATTGAACAATTTTACGCAACGGCTTGATAATCAGAGAAAACAAAGGAAATTGTATACCATTGCTACGCATAGCCCTTAAATCAAATTTCCACGCTCTTACCCGATTAGTGGGGCTATTATTGCTCATTCCTCCACACTGCATTTTAACCATCACTTTATTAATATAACAAATACGAATACTTTGTAAATGCATATACCTGAGCATCAGCTCATAATCTGCCGCGGTGCCATATTCAAGGCTATAATAGCCTAAACGCTTAAATAATTCTCTTTTACAGTAAAAAGTAGGGTGAGGGGGCATCCAACCCAGATTAAAAATGCCTTTTTTGTAGCTATTGCTACGCCATTTGCGGATAATTTTCCCCTGCTCATCTATATAATCCAGGTCGCCATAAGCAATATCGGCATTTTGTTCGGCAAACATATCTGCTACTGACTGCAATATATCGTCTGATGCAAAAAAATCGTCTGCATTAAGTGTACCTACAATATCTCCGGTAGCAAGCAATATCCCCTTGTTCATGGCATCGTATACACCCTTATCAGGCTCTGATACAAAAACAGTTACATGATCTTTATACTTATTGATACACTCAATAGTGGCATCCTTTGATCCCCCGTCAATAATAATATATTCAACATTTTTATACCCTTGGGCCACTACCGACTCAATGCACCTGCTAATTGTGGCCCGTGCATTGTAGGTAACTGTAATTAATGATATTTTAAGGTCCTGCATTCCAGAAAAATAAATCTTATTTAAAAACGCAAATTATGTATTTTTGCTCTCTCGCCCTAATTATATGAATAGAACCTGTACCCGTTTTTTAATTTTCACGTATTTAGTTCTCGGCACCGCTCTTATTCTTACCTCATGTTCTTATAAACAAGATCAAATACTTTTTGAGCAAAGGGCCTCACTGGCTGATATAGCAAAACCAAAAGATTCAGCCACATTAGAGAGTTACCGGATTAAACCTCAGGACATACTTCAGATACGCAATCTGCAAAGCATGTCATACATAGTGGGCGATATGGGTAGCCAGGGCGCATCACCAACATCATCTTCATCAACATCATCTTCATCAAGTAGCGGCTCCACTTCACAAGGGCAAACCTATCAGGTTGAGGTTGATGGCAATGTAGCGTTGCCTGTTATAGGCCACATACAGGTTGCCGGCCTAACCCGGATAGAAGCTTCAAATAAAATAGAAGCGCTTTATCGTGAAAAACTACTTAAAGACCCTATAATTGAGTTAAAAATTGTAAACCTTCAGGTAACTATGCTTGGTGAAATAAAAGCACAGGGCAATTATCCTTTAGTAAAAGATAAAACTACATTAGTTGAAATGATTGGCCAGGCAGGTGGCCTCACTGATAAGGCTAATGAAAAAAATATAAAGATCATCAGGGGTAACCCAAAAAAACCTGAAATTACAGAAGTTGACCTCGGCAGTGTAACCTCATTATCAGACCCGGCAACAATACTTCAAAATGGCGATATTATTTATATAGCACAAAATAAACGCGCTGTAAAATCAGATAAATTACAATCTTTCTCAACTGTAATTCAACCTGTTTTGCTTTTAGTTAACACAGCTTTAATAATTTTTACGCTTACACGTAAATAATGGAAGAAACCGAGAAGATATCGAAGAGGTTACCTAATCAGGAACTCGACTATTTTAAAATTGCCAAAATACTTATAAGCCGCTGGTATTGGATAGCAGCATCAATAAGCATATGTATGCTAGTAGCCTATGCCTATTTATGGTATACGCCAAAAACCTATGCTACATCGGCCACGATGAAGTTTGAGGAAAAAAAATCTGAAATATCAGACCTTGTAAGTGTTATTAATGCTGACAAAGGGCCGTCAAGGGTACAAAGTGAAACTTATGTAATACAAAGCCGCAGCCTGATACTTGATGCTATTAAGGATCTGGATTACCGTATCAGCTTTTATGTGGGCGGCCGCATACGCACAAGTGATCTTTATCCTGAAAAGCCCTTAAATATTCAACTGTTAAAATTCGACAGCACAAACTATTTTCATGATCAGATCAGCTTTCAGCCTGTTAATAACAATTCATTCCGTCTTAGTTATAAAGAAGCTGGCAAAACCGTAAAAAAAATATTCAATTATAACACGCCTGTAAATGTAGGGCCAACAGCATTCAGCATTCAAAAGCCTGCTTACATATTAAACAAGGTTGTTTACCTGTTTAAGTTTAACACACCCGAAGATTACCTGGGCAGGGTAAAAGGAGGCTTGCGCACAAGCGAGGTGTCAAAAAATTCAAACATTATCTCCTTACAGCAAACTGATTATAATCCGCAGTTTTCAGCCGATATATTAAATGCAATAATGATGGAATATTTGACTTATGACCGCAATCAAAAAACATTGTCGGCCACGCAAATGATCCACTTTATTCAAAACCAGCTCGATACACTTTCTGCCGAGGTCCGGAGTTCGGCCACCAAGATCAAAGAGAACAAAGAAAATTCAAAGGTTATTGATGTTACCACCGCAGCACAAACTGAATTAACTGGAGCTAAAGAGCTGGAAACACAGATTTCCCTGTTGAAGATACAGCAGATAGCAATAGATCAGCTTAAAAAGCAAATCACCAGTGAAGCGGATAATATAAATATTAACTTCAAGATGGAGGGGGTGATTGATCCCTTGCTCGGCGCATTAATTGAAACACTTGATGGCCTTTTGCTGAAAAAAAGCGATATGCTAAAGCAGTTTAATGCCAACTCGCAACCTGTACAGGATGTTAATCAGCAAATATTGCAGATAAAAAATGCAGCCCTCAATAATATCAATGAATCACGTATCCGCATTGGAAAAAGTATAAGCTATCTGAATGATAAATTGAACGAGGTTAATCAGCAAATAGCATTACTGCCTGAAGCTGAACGCGAAATGGTTAGTCTGAAACGTGATTTTGAGGTTAATGATAAAGTTTATTCTTTCTTATCTGAAAAGAAATTAGAGGCACAAATAAGTCGCTCGGCAATATTACCCGGCGCTACAATTATTGAACAGGCCCAGCCTAACTACAGCCCGGTTTCACCTAATGAGAGTGGGATACACCGCACAGCTATAATTTTAGGTATACTTATGGGTTTAGGCCTAATCATACTTATCAGGGTTTTAAATCCTTATATTTATGACAAGGAAACCATTGAAAGTCTTACAACTATACCTATTCTTGGTATCATCAGAAAATTCCCTGACGATATGGACTCAGACAATAAACAAATTCTGGCCATAAGTAAGCCTAAATCTGTTTTTGCCGAGTCAGTACGTTCAGTACGTACCAACTTAAGCTTTTTGGCTTCAGAAAAAACCAGTAAAGTGATCTGCGTTACATCAGAAGTTGCCGGGGAAGGAAAATCATTTGTGGCTATTAACCTGTCAAGTACATTATCCCTTATCGATAAAAAGGTTATACTTATAGCAGCCGATTTACGCCGTTCAAAAATCCACAAAACCTTTAATGTGCCCAATGATAAAGGTTTAAGTAATTACCTCGCCAATCAATGTACTATTGATGAGATCATATCTCATTCCAAACAGGAAAACCTGGATTTTATGGTATCGGGCTCTGTTCCGCCTAACCCGTCAGAGCTTTTACACAGCCCACGCATGACAACCCTTATTGAGGAATTGAAAACCAGGTATGATATTATTATGATCGATACCGCCCCAATAGGCCTGGTATCTGATGCTATACCGCTCATAAGGGTAAGTGATATCAATGCTTTCGTTATCAGATCAGGTAAATCAAAATATTATGCAGCTACAATACCCCAACGCATTGCTCATGAATACCAACTGGATAATACCGTAATTATATTAAATGCTTTTGCCGAAGATTTGCTGCACTCAAGATATTACACCACTAAGTTCACCGGCGAAAATTACGGTAGCCGATATTATTATTATTCTGATTATTTAGGTTACGAAAGCTCGGGTTATTACGTGGATTCTGACAAAGCAAAATGGTGGGACATCAGACGTTGGTTTAAAAAACAATAGGTTTTTAGTTTATGGGTGTAAAATTAGATACAGGCAAATGGTACCCGGTTTACACAAACCCACGAGCTGAAAAAAAGGCATATCAATCCTTAATTAACAAAGGGATTGAAGCTTACCTACCCTTACAACGGCAGCTTAAAAAATGGAGCGACCGGAAAAAATGGGTAGAAGAGCCTTTCATTAAATCATACTTGTTTGTGCATATTAAAGAGCACGAGCAAACCGAGGTGTTAATGACAAAGGGTATAGCACGATTTTTATATTTTGGCGGCCGGATTACCGCCATGCCCGACCGGCAGATAGAACAACTTAAATTATTAATAGCAAGCCCGTTTGAACTGGAAATAACTGAAGAGAATTTGCAGCCAGGCGAAAAAATAATTATAAAAGCAGGCCCGCTTAAAGGTATGACAGGTGAGATCATATCCTACCGGTCACAAAAACAGTTGGCATTACGGCTTGAAAGTTTGGGCTGCACCATAATAGTGCATGTTGCGGCTTCAATAATTGATAGATTTTAAAAAGACCTATATATACCAAACGGCATTTTTGGGTTAATTAAATGCCATAAGTTAGATTAACCGGCATAGTTTTAACTATGCTGATAAACAGTCAATTACATACAACCCGTGTGACTGACGCGGCGAAGCCATGAATATACCCCAATTATGTGCAGAATTGCTGGAATAATATCTTACCGCTTACAACCGGAAGAGATCAAAACTAAGGTGAAAACTATGTGTCATGCCTTACAACATGGCGGCCCCGATGATGAGGGTATTTTTTCAGACAATGAAAAACACCTGGCATTTGGACATCGAAGACTTTCAATTATTGATTTAAGCCGTAATGGCCATCAGCCAATGGCCGATGTACAGGAGAAAGCATGGATAACATTCAATGGCGAGATATATAATTATAGGGAGCTTAAAAGTGAACTTTCCCTTGCCGGAGCAAGTTTTCATTCAGGTACCGATACCGAAGTTATTATACAGGCGTACCTGCACTGGGGTGTTTCAGCATTCGAAAAGCTACGCGGTATGTTTGCCTTTGCTCTTTATGACAAAGCAAAAGCATTAACCTACCTGGTACGTGACACAGCCGGCATAAAACCACTGTATTATCATATTGAAAACGGACAGCTAAGCTTTTCATCCGAAGTAAAAGCATTAAAAGCTGCCGGTATAGCTACCCAGGCCGATAACCAATGGCAGGTACGTTTTTTAGCATTTGGGCACATACCCGAACCCTATACCACATTAAAAAATGTGTTCAGCCTGCCTAAAGGCAATTTTTTATGCTGGGATAATAATAAAAGCACGTTTACAACCGGTGAGTATTATAAGCATATAAAAGAATCATACATCACCAATGAAAATGAAGTCAAGCAGCTCATACATGATGTATTAACATCTTCTATTGATCGCCAGTTGATAGCTGACGCGCAGGTTGGTGTTTTTTTAAGCGGGGGTATTGATTCAAGCCTTATTACTTTACTGGCAAACGCGCAAAAGAAAACCCAATTAAAAACTATATCCATATTTTTCAACGAGAAGGCTTATGATGAAAGCGCTTATCAGCATGTAGTATTTAATGAGATACAGGGCGAAAAATTCACGCATTTGGTAAAACAGCAGGATTTTGAAGAATCCTTTCCGCAGATACTGGCCGCTATGGATATGCCTACTACCGATGGCATTAACACCTGGTTCATTAGTAAATATGCCCGGCAGGATGGCTTAAAAGCTGTACTTTCAGGTCTTGGTGCCGATGAGCTGTATGGTGGGTATCCATCATTCAACAGGATAAAATATTTAAAATATTTAAGAAAGATACCTGCACCCTTGGTTTCACTTGCGCTGTCTTTTGCGCCAGATCAGTATAAAAAAATAGAATTTTTATCGCACAATCATCCATTGGCTGATTATCTTTTGTTACGCGGGTTATTTACACCCGCCGATATAGCTAAAATGCTTAATGCCGATACCAAACAGGTTACTGACATATTATTCAGCGATACTATTACATCAGGCTGCAAGCATTATGACGGGGAGTATGCCGCCTGGATGGAAACAAACCTGTACATGCAGAATCAACTATTACGGGATACCGATATAATGAGCATGAGCCACGGCTTAGAGGTAAGAGTACCTTTTCTGGATGAGGATTTCCACCGTTTAACCATGCGCATCTCGCCTGATATAAGGTTCAGTAAAATACAGGCTAAAAAATTATTGATTGATAGCTTTAAAGATATATTACCCGAAAAGATCTGGAACAGGCCAAAAATGGGCTTCTCATTCCCGTTACAACAATGGATGCAGCAGCTTCCTGCAATTAGCGATTACAGTTTATACCAGGGTAAAACAGCACAAAACGTAATTAAAAAATTTAAAGAAAATAAAGTGCATTGGTCAAAAAGCTTTGCATTATACCAGCTAAAAACGCATGAGTAAAAAAATAATGCTTTTTAGTTTACAAACGTTTAGCACAACGGGCGGCATCCAAAAAATGACCCGCACGCTCGCGCATTCGCTATACCATGCCGCCAAAGAAAATAACTGGGATTTTAAAATGTTTGCGGCTTATGATGCAGATCATGATCTGATGCCGCAATATCTCCCTTCAGCAAACTTCAGGGGCTTTAATTCAAACAGGGTTAGTTTTGGGCTGCAATCATTAAAAAAAGCGGCAAAGGCTGATGTTATTATATTAAGCCATATCAACCTTTCATTTATTGGTGTAATTACAAAAATAATTAACCCCAAATGCGAGGTATGGCTTATAGCTCATGGTATTGAGGTTTGGCGGCCACTCTCAAAGTTGAAAAAAACGCTGTTATCAAAATGCGATAAAATTATATCTGTAAGCAATTTCACCCGGCAGCAGGTAATTAACATGCACAATGCCGATGCAGCTAAATGCCTTGTTTTAAACAATGCTATTGACCCCTTCATGAAATTGCCGAATACGTTTTCAAAACCGCAACACCTGCTTGCCAGGTATGGCTTAACCGGTAATGAGCCCTTAATATTTACCTTAACAAGGCTCGCCGCTTCGGAGCAATATAAGGGCCACGAGCAGGTTATCAGGGCCGTAAGTAACCTAAAAAACAAATTCCCAGCTATAAAATATATGCTTGCCGGGCAGTATGATACCGAAGAGGGCATCCGCATAAAAGAACTTATAGCAGCAAATAACGTACAAGAGCAGGTAATATTAACCGGCTTTGTAGCCGAAAAAGAATTATCCGACCATTTTTTATTAGCCGATCTGTTTGTATTGCCCAGTAAAAAGGAGGGGTTTGGAATTGTGTTTATTGAAGCGCTGGCATGTGGCCTGCCCGTTATTTGCGGTAATGCCGATGGCAGTATTGATGCCATACGTAACGGCGAATTAGGCAAAGCAATTGACGTTAACAACGTAACCGAACTGGAAGAAGCTATAACCGAAAGCCTAAAAGTGCCGATAACATTACAACAACGCGAAAATCTGCAGCAACAATGTTTGCTGCATTTTAACGAACAAGATTATATGAATAAATTACAGCAATTATTAAGTAATGGATCAATTAGCTAATAAAGAGCATTGGGATATTGAGATCAGCGCGAAAAGCAGTCTGCTTGATCTAAAGCTGAAAGATACCTGGCATTACCGCGATCTGCTTTTCCTGCTGGTGCGCCGCGATTTCGTATCATTTTATAAGCAAACCATTTTAGGCCCGCTATGGTTTTTTATACAGCCCATCGTTACCATTTTAATTTACAACCTGGTATTCAGCAACCTGGCCGGTATAAAAACGCCGGGGGTACCGGCCCCACTCTTCTACCTGGCAGGCACCATCCTCTGGAATTATTTTTCAGATTGCCTTACAAAAACATCAACCGTATTTAAAGATAACGCGGCTATGCTGGGTAAGGTTTATTTCCCAAGGCTTATTATGCCTTTAAGTATCGTTCTATCAAACCTGGTAAGGTTCGCTGTGCAGTTCATTTTATTTATAGTACTAATCGGCATCTATTACGCAAAAGGCATTGTTCTTATCCCAACTACTATAATATTGCTGTTTCCTTTACTTATCATTCTTATAGCTGCCCTGGGGCTTGGTTTAGGTATGATCATATCAGCCGTAACCACAAAATACCGCGATCTGGCCTTTGTGGTAACATTTGCTGTACCCTTATTAATGTACACTACTACCGTTATCTATCCACTATCAACCGCTATTACTAAATATCCCAAATACAGCTGGATAATAAAATATAACCCGGTAACCCCAATTATCGAAACTTTCCGGTATGGGTTCTTCGGCAAGGGAGATTTTACCTGGGGCCTGTTGGGATATAGCAGCGCAGTAACTGCCATTATACTCTTTTTGGGTATAATTATATTTAATAAAGTAGAAAGAACCTTTGTTGATACCGTATAATGACTAAAGTTATAAAAGCAGAAGGACTGTCAAAAGCGTACCAGTTAGGTGATTTTGGAACAGGTACCATCTCGCGCGATCTGGAACGCTTTTGGGCACGGATACGTGGAAAAGAAGACCCCTTTCTTAAAATTGGCGAGACCAATGATCGTACAGTAAAAAGCGAAAGCGATATTGTATGGAGCATAAAGGACATGAACTTTGAGATTGAGCAGGGCGATGCAGTGGGTATAATTGGCCGCAATGGCGCGGGCAAAAGCACCCTGCTTAAAGTACTAAGCCGGGTTACCTCTCCTACAACAGGCTCAGTAAAGGTAAAAGGCCGCATAGCCAGCTTGCTGGAAGTTGGTACAGGCTTTCACCCCGAATTAACCGGGCGCGAAAACATATTCTTAAATGGCGCTATATTAGGCATGCGCAAAGCCGAGATCAAACGCAAGTTTGATGAGATAGTAGCCTTTGCCGGGGTTGAGCGCTATATTGATACACCTGTAAAACGATACTCATCCGGTATGTATGTGCGCCTGGCTTTTGCAGTTGCGGCGCATCTGGAATCAGAGATTCTTATAGTTGATGAAGTACTGGCCGTAGGCGATGCTGAGTTCCAAAAGAAATGCCTGGGCAAAATGGGCGATATCAGCAAAGGCGAAGGCAGAACCGTATTGTTTGTAAGCCATAATATGGGCGCTGTAAACTCACTTTGCACCAGTGGCATCTACTTAAAAAATGGCATGATCGAAAAACGGGGCGATATCGTTTCTGTTATACAGCATTACAATTCGGTTAATCAAACGCTGTCTGCCGCCAATAGCTCAACTTCTTCAAAACCTCAGATAACCCAGGTTGTTATTGATGCTGATGAAATCATAAATGGTAATTTAAAGTGCACTGTATTCTTTAATTCCCCGTTTGTGATCGACTCGCCGAATGTGGGTGTGGTAATTAAAACAGCATTTGGCAATCCTGTATTTGGCACAAATTTTAAGCTTCATGCGCTTAATCATACCAATACACCGGTACAGTGTGGCCAAGCCACACTATTTGTTCCTGATTTGCCATTACATTACGGAACTTACCTGTTAAGTGCCTTTCTAGGCAATGATCAAACTGATTTTGATCTGAAAATAGACTATTTAACTTTTGATTTCTTCCCTAAAAACAAGCTGCTTCACCAATACAATATCGAGGACATTGGCGCAGTTCAGGTAAACGCTGATTGGTCGCTATTGGCTGAGCCATTTAACCACTCCAATTGAAAAACCATTTTAATATATTAAGTTTTTTTAGAATTATGCTTGCCAAAATAGCAGGGATCAATATCCCTTATTCGGCTAAACTTAATTCGCGGGCAAAATTAAAGCTTACATTTTTAAACAGAAGTACCGGTGCAATCAGCATAGCTAAGGATTGCGAAATAGGAACAGGAACTGTTATAAACTCATACGGCGGAAAGATTGACATAGAGAAGTTTGTATATATTGGTGAGTACGTGGTAATATATGGTCACGGTGGGGTGCATATCGGTGCAAACTCCTTAATAGCTATGCATACCTGCATCGTTTCGTCAAATCATGGCATCCCGGGTCAAAATGTACCGATCAGATCAATGCCGGATATATTACTTCCGGTAAAAATTGGTACCGATGTTTGGATCGGTACTGGCTGCACCATACTAGGCGGGGTTACCATTGGCGATGGTTGCGTAGTAGGTGCGGGGTCAATAGTAACAAAAGATCTTCCCCCCTATTCTATCAGCATCGGCAGCCCGGCTAAAGTCATAAAATACCGTGAGCCATAAACTGTGGATATTAATACTAAAAAACAACCCAATTGAAACACTTTATAAAAAACATCATTTATAAATTAACCGACAGGGTTTTATTTATACATAAAGTTTACGCGGCTAAGGATGTTCTTAAACGGTTAAAGTACCATGGTGAAAATGTAAGTATTAATCAGCCATCATTCATCAGCGGGTCAGATAGTATTACTTTGGGGGATAACGTTGTAATAAATTCCTTTTCACATTTTTGGGGCGAGGGTGGTATTACTATTGGCAACAACTGTATGATCGCTTCGCATTGTGCAATTACATCGGTAACCCACAATACCAAAGCCCAATTATTTAACCAGGAAAACATTGGCAAACCTATTGTTATAGGTGATAATGTGTGGATAGGCGCACATGCCATGATCCTACCGGGCGTAACTATTGGCAATAATGTTATTATTGGGGCCGGTACACTGGTAAATAAGGATCTCCCTTCAAATGCTGTTTACATAGGTACTCCCGTAAAAAAGCTACATGACCTTGACCAATTCACCAGCTAATATAAACCAGGTTAAGATGACTGCACTCTTTACTATTTCCGTTTAACCTCTGCAGCCCTCCATGTCACAAAATCTAAAAATATCTGTAGTAATACCAACATATAACCCGGGGTTATTCAATCTTCAGCAAACTATAAATGGTTTAAAAAACCAGCAATTGCCTTTGGATGCATGGGAGCTTATTATTGTTGATAATGCCTCAGTAAATACTACGCTGCAGTCAATTGATACAGGCTGGCATCCCAACTTCAAAATTGTTAAGGAAAATAAGCAAGGGTTAACTTTCGCGAGACTAAAAGGTTACGAAGAAAGTAAAGCAGAGCTGATTATACTGGTAGATGACGATAATATTCTGGATCCTGACTATTTATCCGTTGCTCTTGATCTGTTTAATGAATATCCAAAACTAGGCGTTGCTGGCGGCAAAAGCATTGGCGTTTTTGAAAGCCAGCCGGATGAATGGTTCGGGCAATTTTATAGTTTAATTGCCGTGCGCCCGGATGATCATCCTCAAGCCATCACAAGTGATTTACAAAAAGGATACCCAGGCATTGCACCAATCGGCGCGGGTATGGTATTGAGGCGTAAATGCTTCGAACAATATTATAATTATATCAAATCGAATAACAGTGTAATAAAAGACAGGACAGGAACCAGCTTAAGCTCCGGCGGCGATAATGAGATCAACATAGTTGCGTTAAAAAGTGGGTTCGAAGTTGGTTATTTTCCACAGCTAAGCTTACAGCACCTTATAAATAATGACAGGTTAGCCGTTCCTTATTTAAAAAGATTAAGCTATTCATCAAACAGATCGTGGGTAACGGTATTAAATGCCCATGATATATGCCCATGGCAACCTATAAGTAATCTTAGTCTTTTACCAAGGCAATTAAAAGCATTTTTCACCTACAAGCCATGGAAGAACACGGCAAGCGCTATCACCTATTCCGGAGTTTGCGGAATGCTTAAAGGTTTATCAGAATTAAAAAAGGCATGAAAGAAAATACTCCTGTAAAACCTATACCGGTACCCGACTATAAGATATATAGAGAGAAGATCTGTAAGGACAGATCCATTACTTTTCCTCTAAAATCTATATCGGCTTTAAGTCTTAATGACTTGCCTGCCCCCCTCAATACAGCAAAAAAGGGCTGGCCATGGGACGAAGGCTCAGACCTAAAGATCACCGGTAATAACTTACCTAAGGTATCAGTAGTTGTACCCAGCTATCAGCAGGGTGCTTATATCGAAGAAACATTACGCTCCATATTACTGCAGAATTATCCTATACTCGAACTCATTATTATTGATGGCGGCTCAAGCGATGAAACTGTTGAAGTTGTAAATCATTATAAAGCGTTTGTAAGCTTATTTATAAGTGAAAAAGATAACGGGCAGTCTGAGGCTATAAACAGGGGATTCTCGATGGCCTCGGGCGAAATATATTGCTGGTACAACAGTGATGATTTCTTCAGTAAGAACGCGCTTAACAGGGTTGTGCCTTTCTTTCTGAAAGACCCCAGCCTGGATGTACTATATGGCGATGGCTATATTTTACATGAAGAAACAGGCGAAACAGTTATTGAGAATGCCCCGCTTATTTGGAACAGGTATTTGCGGGCAGGCGGGATAGTATTATCACATTCACTTGTTTGGCGAAGCAGCGTTCATTGCCCTATTTGGGAAGACCTTAACTGTGCCATGGATGCTGAGCTTGCCCTGCGTTTATTTACCGGGCGCAAATTCAAGCATGCTAAATTCCCTATCGGTGTGTTCAGAAAGCATGCCGAACAAAAAACCACTAACCAGGATAAATGGGCGCAAAAGTGGAAAGATGATTACGAAAAGTTTATCTGGAAACATTATCCCGCCATTAAACACTGGACCTGGAGATTACGTATGATTGAATACCGTTTTGTTCAGAAAGCATTTTTAAAGTACAGAAATTTATTTGCCGACAGCACTAAATAGATATTATCCGTTTTGCAAAGACTAATAAACTTATTATACCGTACCCCAAAATCAAAACTTAAAATCTATAAGCGTTTTGGCGGCTATTATAATTACCAAAAAGTAGTTAACGGCAATAAACAGATGGTAAGGGCAGCACACAAGTTACCCGTATCTGCATCTTACGCCGATGGGCTGCCTGTGTACTTTCTTACAGGCAAAAAATACATCCATCAAACACTATTCTGTATATATTCTTTAATAAAAGTTAGTAAGGAACATTATCATTTTATTTTGGTTGATGATGGCTCATTTACTGACCAGCTATGCCAGTTGATCGCTGCAAAAGTACCAGGTGCGACTATCATATCCGGCGGCCAGATCAACAGTAATTTAACCAAATATTTACCAACTGATAGGTACCCGGTTTTACACCATAAACGTAGGGTATATCCGCATATTAAAAAATTGTTGGATATCCATACCGCCGGTATAAGCGATTGGAAACTCGTATTGGATTCTGATATGCTTTTCTGGAAGGAACCCACAGCCATGATCAACTGGCTCAAAAACCCCGACAGGCCAATACATATGGTTGATATTGAAGATAGCTATGGCTATTCACCGGTATTAATGAGCGAATTATGCAAAGTGGAGGTTCCAAAACTGATCAATGTTGGGGCTATCGGCTTAAATAGCACTGCTTTAAACTGGGATGATATAGAGTTTTGGGTAAAAACACTTGAAGAAAAAGAAGGCACGAGTTATTATCTTGAACAGGCGCTATCTGCTATGCTTATAGGGCAAACCCCATCAGTTGTTTTAGATAAGGACGATTATAAAGTAAATCCATCTGCTGCCGACTTAAAACAAACAGCAAACACATTGCATCATTATGTCGATCTCTCAAAAGAGATTTATTTGAAGACGGCCTGGCAACTTATACATGGATAGTCCTTTAGTTTCAATTATTATTCCTGTTTATAATAGTGAAAACCACCTGGAAGAAACTATTCTTTCTGCGCTAAATCAAACCTGGCCAAATAAGGAGTTGATAATTGTAGATGACGGTTCAACAGACGGATCACTGGCAATAGCCAAAAAGTATGAGAACAGTACTGTAAAAGTTTTCAGTAAGATAAATAGCGGCTCGGGCTCTACCCGAAACAAAGGCATTATAGAGGCGCAGGGTGAATTTATTCAGTTTCTGGATGCCGACGATTTGTTGAGCAGCGACAAAATAGCAAAGCAAATGGAATTGCTGATCCCTGATCCGGGAAAGGTGGCCATTTGCTCTACCGTATATTTTTTTGATGACGAAGATCCATACAAGGGCGCGTCTTTGCCATATCATGATGGCTTTTTGTATGATACAAATGACCCGGCCGCTTTTTTAATAGATCTGTATGGTGGCAATAATAGTATCGGATCAATGATCCAAACCAATGTATGGTTAAGCCCCGCTGCAGTAATTAAAAAGGCTGGTTATTGGTCTGAGTTTTATTCTCCGGATGATGATGGGGAGTTTTTTTGCAGGGTAGTACTCGCAAGCACAGGAACTGTTTTTGCTAAAGACTGTTTTAATTACTATAGAAAATACAGGTTAGGGGCTAACCTCGCATCTGCCAAAACAAAACAGGCCATAAATGGCAAATACAGATCATTCCTTTTAAAAAAACAATATTTACTACAGGCTACCAGCAATCCATTAGCAAAAAAAGCTTTGGCCAACGCTGCGATGAATTTAGCTGTGGAAAGCTTTGACAGCGATAAACAGCTTTCAGATACCATCTTAGCAGAAATCAAAGCATTGGGCGGAACAGCATATGTACCTGTAATAGGCGGCCGCCCGATCGAGTTAATAAAAAAGCTGTTCGGATGGAAGTTTGCAAAAAAACTGCAAAAAATATTTTCAAAATAAATGATAGCCGGTTACTACAAATCAATATTAAATTATAAATAATGCCCACCTGTAGAGTATACCTGTTTACCTATGATCGTAATGAAATGCTTAAACGGGCAATTGCCAGTTTAATTGATCAAACATTTACTGATTGGGTATGCGAGCTGCATAATGATCTGCCCGGCAATACATTCCCTGAAGAATATGTAAGATCACTCGGTGATGACCGCTTTATAATAAAAACGCATCCTGTAAATTTAGGTACAACCAAATCATTTAACCTGGCTTTTACAGGTTGCAATGAAAATTACGCCAGTATGCTTGAAGATGATAACTGGTGGGAGCCTACCTTTTTGGAAGAGATGATCCAGATTATGGAAAAGGACAGCAATATAGCTGTTAGCTGGTGTAATATGCATGTTTGGAAAGAGAATGAAGATCACACCTGGCTGGATACAGGCAAAACTATCTGGCCTGTTGACCACGACCGCTTCTTTACCTGGCCCCAGCCATCACAGGCATTAGGGCATCTGCACTCAACCGGGGCAATGCTATACAGGGGGAGTAAAGCAGCACAATACCAAATCCCGCCTGATTCGCTATCAAACGCTGTTGAGCTGGTCAGGGAAAGGGCTTTTGAACACCCTATATTTTTGAATTCAAAAGTACTGGCCAACTTTTCGCAAACGCTGGTTACCAGTCAAACAAAGGACAAAATAAAATGGACAGGCACCCAGATCATGACCGTAGCATCCTACATTAACAGCAGCAATAATCCAAAGGCCACAACAAAACAATTATTGGAATTTTACAGGGCGAGGAGGCCATCACCTGTCGCGGTATTTTTCCTGGCCGTTTGCTTCTATCTGAAAAAGCCATCATTACTGCTTAATTTAAACGCCAATGATTGGTATAAAACAATAAGGTGGTGTGTTGGGAATATATCCAACATTAAGCCAATGGCCCAATATTTGAAAAGCCAGGAAGAAACCTGGAACTATTTAAAAACCAACACAAAGAAATTTGAAACCTCATAAAGTTCAATAAATACATGCGCATATTATTACTAATGGATCCCTTTATACCAGTCCCCCCCGAACATTATGGAGGTATAGAACGTGTTATTTATGATGTGGCATGCAAATACGTGGAGATGGGACACAGCGTTACAATTGTTGCCGGGCCAAATTCCAAATCGCCCGGCAAGTTGATAACCTATGGAAAAAATGGCATTTTGGATGCATCCCTTAATTTAAAGCTATCGGCCGAAGTTTACTTTATACTGCGTAAAGAAGTTAAACAGCATGATGTACTGCACAACTTTGGCCGGTTGATATTTTTGCTGCCCTTTCTCAAAAACAAAATACGCAAGGTGCAAACCTATATGCGTTATGTGAGCAAAAAGAATATTGAATTATTTGATAAGATAACCCCTGCAAACCTTACCTATACATCTGTTTCAAACGCTATAACCAATACCGGCAAAACCCCAAAAAGCGATTGGAGAACTATTTACAACTGCGCGCCAATTGAGCAGTTTCAGTTTAGGGCAGACACCTCGCCTCATGGTTATTTGGCGTTCCTGGGCCGTATAGAACGGTGTAAAGGCTTGCACAGCGCCATTAAGGTAGCCAGGCTTACCGATAGAAAACTGATAATAGCAGGAAATATCTCGGACCTGAAAGAGGAAAAGGAATATTTTGAGCAAGAAATAAAGCCGTTGATTGACGGTGATCAGATCACCTATATTGGCACCGTAAATAATGTTCAGAAAAACGAGCTGCTGGGTAACGCGAGCGCCTTATTAACACCTGTTGAATGGTTTGAGCCATTCCCAATAATCATTCCTGAAGCTTATGCCTGTGGAACACCGGTGCTGGGCTTTGATAACGGCGGAATAGCCGAAGGAATAGATCAGGGCATAACAGGTTATGTGAGCACTACTGTTGAAGAAATGGCGGAGCACGTAAAAAACATTGATAAGCTGGATCGTAAAGCATGCCGCCTAAAGGCTGAAAACGCTTATAGTGATAAAAAGATCGCTGAAGATTATCTGTCGGTTTATAGCAATTAATTTGGTAGTAGTATTAGTTACATCCGGCCAGCCCTCCTTAAACCCGCGCCTTGTTAAAGAAGCCGACGCTTTGAGTAATGCGGGATATGATGTAACTGTGCTATATGTTTATTGGAATGATTGGGCAACAAAATTTGATGCTCCGTTATTAAAGAACAAAAAATGGAAAGCCATACGCGTAGGCGGCGATCCGGATCAGCAAAAAGCAGTATACTTTTTTAGCAGGCTGATACATAAAATAAGCAGATTCGTCATCCAAAAAATTGGCCCGGTAAATAGCTTGTCGCAAATAGCAATAACCCGGGGCGCTTATTTTTTAACCCGCGAAGCAAAAAAGCACAAGGCTGATCTGTATATCGGACATAACCTGGGCGCTTTAGCAGCTGTCATAAAAGCAGCCGAAAAACACCACGCTAAAAGTGGTTTTGATACCGAAGACTTTCACCGCCAGGAAGTAAGCAACGATAAAAGTTCTCTCCACTATAAAAATGTCAAATATTTAGAGGATAAGTATTTAAGCAAAGCTGATTATGTTACGGCGGCAAGTCCGCAAATTGCTGAGGCTTATGAGCGTTTGTACCCCGGTATTAAACCTGTTTCCATTCTAAATGTGTTCCCACGGGATACAAGTGTTGAGGAACGGTCTGTTAACAAGGGCATCGTAAAGTTATTCTGGTTCTCGCAAACTATAGGTGCCAACCGTGGGCTTGAAGAAGTGATAGAGGCATTAAACCTCCTGAATTCAAACAATTTTGAGCTGCATTTATTAGGCAACAGTAATGATAATACGCAACAGCAGCTATCCGGCAAAGCACGTTTTGATAAACAGCAGATCTTTTTTCATGAACCCATCTTAGCTGACGATCTTATTAGTTTTGCGTCACAATTTGATATAGGCTTAGCATCAGAAAATAGCACGCCTTATAACCGGGATATTTGCCTGACAAACAAAATTTTCACTTATTTACAGGCAGGCTTAACCATTGTAGCCAGTGATACTACAGCACAAAAGGCTTTCTTAAATGAATATCCCGAGGTTGGAAAAGAATATCAAACAAACAATATACAATCACTAACAACGATCTTGTCGGGCTACCAGGCCGACAGGGAATTGCTCCACAACACTTGCACGGCTTCATTAAAGCTTGGCAAAGAAAAAATGAACTGGGAAAATGAAAGTAAAAAGTTCCTGACCATGGTAGAGAAAACCCTAAACTAACTCATACACCCTTTTCATGCAAAGAATACAAACACTTGATGGCCTGAGATTTTTAGCAGTAATAGGCGTTTTATGGATCCACACCTGGACTTTATTTGGTAACCCCAGATGTTTTGTAGGGCCAATTGATATAGCAGGTTTGCTGGCAATAGGAGGAAACGGTGTTGATCTCTTTTTTGTGATCAGTGGGTTTTGCATGTACTATTTCTATGCTTCAAAAAGTGAATTCTCATTTAAGGACTTCAAAAGATTTATAATTAAAAGATGGGTAAGACTTTCTCCTGCTTTCTATGCGGCAACCCTTGTCTATCTCATGATCGAAATATTCATTCTTCATAATCATCCTGCTGTTTTTTTAGAGATCGCTAATAGTATCTTATACCTTAATTCAATTTTCCAGCATTATAATGTGGCCGGCCATTTCTGGAGTTTGGGGGTAGAGTGGCAGTTTTACCTCATCATTCCCTTTATACTCATCTATCAAAACAGAATCGGCTTTATTAAAATATTTCTGATCATCTTTTTCATCCTGTTTTTTGCAGCAGTTCTTTCTGTTTCATTTTTAAAAGGTCAGTCGGATCTGTTAACAGATCAAATACTTTTCCGGTATGTAGAATTTGCTGCCGGAATAGTTGCTGCACGGGTATTGATTAAAAATGATATTTCGTTAAAAAGGCGATGGCTTTGGTTAATCCTGTTTATTGTAGTTAGTTACGCAGGCAGAACATTTATCTCGAAACCAGTATTAAACTTATCACCTAATTATTATAACCTGTTTAAGTTAATTGGTTTTGGTTTAATGGGAGCCGGCTTTGCGGGTATCCTGTATTTATCATTAACATCGGTTAAATGGCTCAACGCTTTTTTAGGTAATTATATTTTTAAACAAGTTGGCAGGGTATCATACAGTTTTTATTTATGGCATGGCATGATGTGCCCCATCACAACATATTACGTTACAAAATATCTCCCGGATTTAAGAGGAATAAGCGGACCAATGATCGCCACTTTTATAAGCCTTATTGTTTTATACCCAATATCAATACTAAGTTATAACCTGTTAGAAAAGCCATTCCTTTCAATAGGGAACCTAACAGCAAAATGATAAAATCTTATAAGCCATCATTTAAAGGCGATCAAATAATTAATTGAAAAATAAATTCACGCTTGATATCACCCGCAAAAAAATCGGCAAATAAGAGTAGCCTGAATTTGAACCTCGAAGCATTACGGGGCATTGCAGCTATACTGGTGGTTTTTACACACTTTACAGAACTTATTAACTTCCATTCTAAAAACAGTTATTTTTCCAGAATGGTTAGTACCTGGGGAACAGAATCAGTGATCATTTTTTTTGTTTTATCTGGTATTGTTATTCGGGCCTCTTTTGAAAAAAGGCCTGTCGGAAATTTGGCCTTTTTAAAGAACCGCATTCTCCGCATCCACCCTATACTTATAGTAAGCATAATTTTCACCGTATTGCTTGAAAAATTTGCTTTCAAACAAACAATTAACCCCTGGCAGGTTGCCGGAAATATTATTCCTGTAAGCACATTTAATGCCTCACTTGCACTATTATATTTTAAAAGCAACCCCGTTATATGGAGCCTGAGCTTTGAAATGTTTTTTTACGTAGTATTTGCCCTGGGCGGCATTTATAGGCAAAAAATAAATTTAAGGTTTATATACACCTGGTTCGGCTTAGGCTGCCTGAGTATAATTGGTTATTATCTGATCAGTTCAACTCCGGTAATTAATTATTTATTGCAAATGATGGCTTTTTCGCCCATTTGGCTTGTTGGTTTTTTTATCTGGCATTTAAAAGATCAATACCGGTCAAACCTTTTTTTCGCAGCTTTCAGTTTGGCCTGTTTACCCCTGGTTTCACGCCTGCATATAACTACACATTACTACGACCCTATAAGATATTTGCTTTTTGCAATAACCAGCATACCATTTTTCATATACCTATGCAATTGGGGTTATAATATAAAAATCGGTCAGGGTAAAGGTACTCTATGGTTTATTTTAACCCTTTGCTCATTTATTTTCGCTTGTATTTATATTGTCAAAGATCCCGGTTATACAAGGGGTGTAAAAGTAACCTACATGGTTTTACCTTTATGCATGCTTTTGTTTTATAGTATTACTTTTAAAAACATCATTAAAATCATCTTCTTAAAAGTAATACGTTCCGCTTTCTCCTATATCGGAACCATATCATACAGCCTTTATATAATTCATTTCCCAATACTTACTGTCATTTCCTTATTATCAGTTTCGATATATCTAAAATCATTTTTAGGTATAGTAATAGTTTTTTCGGTAAGCATATTGCTCGAGAACTATTATCAGCCTTTTATTAAATCACTATTTATAAAGGCAAAACACCAAACGTTAACTCCTTGAAACGCGTACTCATCATCTCACCTTGCCTTCCACCAATAAATGCTGCCGATATGCAGCGTGTAAGGATGAGCTTACCTTATTTCAGGGATTGTGGATGGGCTGCGGAAGTTGTTACAGTCGATCCGCGATACATTGATATGGTTAAGGATGATCTGTTATTAAAAAGCGTTCCTGCTGATATTAAAATACATACGGTTAAGGCTTTCGACAAAAAATGGACAGCAAAAGTGGGTTTGGGGAGCATAGCCTTACGCTCACTATGGTTTTATAAACAAAAAGTTAACGCGCTGCTAAAAGAGCAGAAATTTGACCTGATCTACTTTTCTACAACCCAATTCCCGGTAACTATATTAGGCGCTTATTGGAAAAAACGGTTTAATGTTCCGTATGTGATCGATATGCAGGACCCCTGGCATTCTGAGTATTATCGCAACAAGCCTAAGGCGGAACAACCGGCAAAATATTGGTTCTCTTATCGTTTAAATAAAACCCTTGAGCCTATAGCGATGAAACATGTGGGCGGCCTTATCAGTGTATCTGCAAGCTATATAGAAGATTTAGAAAATAGATATCCGCAAATAAAGGATGTTCCATCATCCGTAATAACATTCGGTGCATTTGAGCCCGACTTTAAAATTGCTGCTGAAAATGCCGGTAAATTCAAGCCGTTGTTGGATCCGGATTCCACTAACCTGGTTTATATAGGTCGCGGTGGTTACGATATGCAAAGAGCAATTGATTTTCTGTTTAAAGCATTTAAAGCCGGAATGGAAACCGATGCCAATAACTTTCAATCAATAAAGATGTACTTTATTGGTACAAGCTATGCACCTGCAGGTGGGGGGAAACAAACCATTATGCCCTTGGCTAAACAGTATGGTATTGAAAACAATGTTGTCGAAATTACCGACCGCATAAGCTATTACCATACTCTTGCAACCTTAAACCAGGCCGATGCATTGTTTATTCCCGGTTCCGACGATCCTAAATACACAGCTTCAAAAATATATCCATATCTGTTGGCTAAAAAACCTTTGCTAACTATATTTCACGAAAACAGCAGTGCCAATATGGTATTGAAAACCTGTTGTGACAACGCGTCGGTACAAACTTTCCCGGCCGGGGAAGATGATATCATTAGCAACATAACCGTTTTCCTTACCGGGCTGGCGAAAAAGGATTTGCCCGCTGTTAAATTAAAAGATGAATTTAACCGGTATAGCGCCGCCGCAATGACTGCCGCACAAACCGACTTGTTCAATAAAGTACTAACTACCAAATGAAAAAGCTGGCCATAATTACTACCCACCCCATTCAATATTACTCGCCGGTATTTAAGTTACTGCACCAAAGGCAGCAAATTGAGATCAAGGTTTTTTATACCTGGGGTGAAGGCGCCATGAATAAATTTGATCCGGGCTTTGGCAAAACGGTACAATGGGACTTGCCATTGCTCGATGGCTATCCTTATGAGTGGGTTATTAATACTTCAAAAAATCCGGGGTCACACAGCTTTAATGGTATTGCAAACCCTGGTTTAATTCACCAAATAAAAAACTATGCCCCTGATGCTATACTAATTTACGGATGGGCGTATGCCAGCCATTTAAAGGTGCTGAGATATTTCAAAAACAAAATACCCATTATATTCAGGGGCGATTCAACCTTGCTCCGTAAAGAAAGCGGATTTAAAGCGCTGTTTAAATTTGCTTTATTAAGATGGATATATACCCATGTTGACCATGCCCTGTATGTGGGCACAAACAACAAAGCTTATTTTAAAAAGTATGGCCTAAAAGAGCGGCAGCTTAGCTTTGCACCCCACGCCATAGATAATGAAAGATTTGCCCAAAAAAGGGATCATGAGGCAAAAACGCTGCGTGATGGATTGGGCCTCAATGATAATGACATACTTATTTTATTCGCCGGCAAATTTGAAGATATAAAATCTCCTTTTTTATTGCTTGATGCCTTTCAATCTATAAATAAAAAAAATGTTCACCTGCTCCTTGTTGGCAACGGGGCATTAGAAAATGAATTGAAACTGAAAGCCGCCGGGAATCCTAATATTCATTTTATGGGTTTTCAAAATCAATCATATATACCGGTTGTATACCAGGCATGCGATCTTTTTTGCCTGCCATCAAAATCGGAAACATGGGGCCTTGCCATAAATGAAGCAATGGTATGCCAAAAAGCTGTTATAGCATCAGATAAAGTAGGCTGCGCCATTGATCTGATCATTCCCGATAATAACGGAGCAATATTTAAAGAATCATCATTAACTGATTTGGTCTTACAATTGAATAACTTAGTCGGGAAAAACACAGACGGGTTAAAATCAATGGGCAAATCATCCAAACAAATAATTGAAGACTGGAATTTCGAAAAGCAAGCCCAGGCAATTGAAAAAGCTGTATAAATGAAAAACGTTTCGTTCGAAAGGTACTTAATTCTGTATGTTCCATGGGTGCTTGCGCTATTGTTTCAATCAATGCCTACAGTGTCTTATCTTATTGCATGGCTCGGTTCATTCTTTATTTTTTTCCTTGTATACTCAGGCAGAATAAAACCTTTGCCTACCGATCGTAGCATCCCTGAACAGATTATGCGGCCTATCTTCATAGTCCAGATCATCTTTGTTGGGTATATGGCTTGTTCTTCTATTTTTTACTTTTTAAGCATATATGGGTACAATAACTTCCAAAAAACAAACGATTACCTTTTAGTAGATCAAAACCAACTGGCGCTTGCAGCTCAATGCCAGCGGTTTTATGTATTGGGCCATGCCGCGCTTGCTACCGGCATGCTGGTATTTATGAAATATCCAGCTCAATCAAAGTATTATATTGAAAGAGAAAAGCTGGCCAGTCTGGTTATGGTACTGGCATTAGTATCTTTTCCGGTATCGCTGTTCTTCTTAAGTGTCCCTGGCTTAACCCAATTTTATTTTCAACTAAACTCATTAAGCTTTATTGCAGGCACACTGGCATTAGCCTTTGCCATTCCGCTCCAAAAGGTATGGAATACTACTATATGTGCTGTATTATTTTGTTTCAATTTCTATGAAAGTATAATTTCAGGTTTTAAGGAGCCAATAATAATTAGCGTAGTGGTACTGGGAATATTTTTATATCCTAATTATAAAAGAGTAGTACTGATAATATTTATTCCGGCATTAATATTCTTATTCACGTTCCTTCCTACTTTTAATGCCATATTTCGTCAAAACGCATGGTCAGGAGAGGCACAAACTGATGAAGCTACACAAATAGCACTTGAGGCAGCATTAAACGGAGATTCGAAAGATGAAACAAACTGGGATTTTTTGGTTTACAGGCTAAGTGAAATAGATATGTTTACGATATATCTGCAATCTACACCTCAAACTATTGACTATTATGGCCTTCAATTGCTAAAGCAATCAGCAATAGTACTCGTACCGCGCATATTTTGGCCCGGAAAACCCAGTACTGAAGATTTAGTAATGGAACGGGTTTATAATTCAGGTGCGGTGAACAAAAACTCACAGGTCTCGGCCAAACCGGCTTATATTGTAGATGGTTATCTTTCCGCAGGTACTTTAGGTGTGTTTATCAGCCTTTTCCTATATGGTGCCGCAGCCCAGGCTATCTCTGTTAAAGCCGAAAAACTTTTTGGCGGATATACTTTAGGCACAGCCCTCATTTTTACCGGCTTATTCCAGATATTTTGGCGGGGGCTGAGTTTTGAATTCCTGATCAACTCCGTTTTTTGGGGTTATATCAGTATGCTTGTTATAGCTAAAATTCTTACAATAACTAAAACCTTAAAAGAGATTTGAAAATACTTCAGATCAGCGCATCATATAAACCGGCGTATATCTATGGCGGCCCAATCATGTCGGTGTCAATGCTGGCCGAGCAATTATCCAAATTAGAGGCGGAAGTAACCGTTTTTACCACTACGGCCAACGGCATAAATGAATTACCTGTTAATACAAACCAACCTGTACTTATTGATGGTGTAAATGTTATTTATTTTAAACGCATAACTAAAGATCATACACATCTCTCCCCCGCCCTGCTAAAAAACGTTTGGCAAAAAGCCAGGGATTATGATGTTGTCCATATCCATGCCTGGTGGAATTTGGTTTCCATGCTATCATGCCTTATAGCGGTAATGCGCAATGTAAAAGTAGTTGTATCACCAAGGGGAACGCTAAGCAACTATTCATTCAACAACAAAAACAATGGCATAAAAGGATTAATACATACCTTTTTAACAAAGCCATTGCTCAAAAAATGTGATATCCATACCACTTCTGATAATGAATATTCAGCAGTTAAAAGTATCATCCAGGCCAAACACTTTTTTAATATCCCCAACTTCATCAGGCTTAATGTAAATAAGCAATATGCGGTTGTACCCCCTGCCGGCTACATCAAACTGATCTTTCTTTCACGAATAGAAGAAAAAAAAGGCTTGGACATTCTGTTTGATGCGCTTAAAGAGGTTAAAATACCCTATAAGTTAACTATTGCCGGTGATGGCAATAGTGATTATATTAACTCACTTAAAGCCATTGCTGTAAGCAATAATATCGATAGGCATATAGATTGGATAGGCTTTCAAAGCGATAATAAATTCGATCTGCTGCATGCGCATGACCTGCTTGTACTGCCATCACATGATGAAAACTTTGGGAACGTAGTTATCGAAAGCCTGAGTGTGGGTACAGCAGTACTCATAAGCGAACAGGTGGGCTTGGCTGATTATGTGGCAACTAATAACTTAGGCTGGATATGCCAAACAAATGCCTCTTCAGTAAGTGCTGCAATCAGCACCATTAACAGCAGATTTGATGAATTACAGCGAATAAGAAAGGAAGCGCCGGCAATTATTTTAGAGGATTTTAATTATAACAACCTGGCCATAAAATATATGAATATGTACAATCAAATAATTATAAAATGAGTGAGTATAATGAATATGGGTATGCAATCGCTGACAGAGGCTGTGGCAGGCTACCTTATTTATGGATGACAATGATGATAAAAGCAAAAGTAGCGTGACAGATAAGTTTTCGGTTATTGTATTAACTTATAACGAAGAGCGCAACATCCGGGCCTGCCTGGAAAGCCTTGTACCTCTGAATGTTGATATATTTATTGTGGATTCCGGCTCTACCGATAAAACGCTGGAAATTTGCAGAGAATATACTGCCAACGTTTTCCATCACCCATTTGAAAACTATAGCGTTCAAAGAAACTGGGCTTTTAATAACCTCCCTATAACCACCGGCTGGATCCTAAATCTTGATGCCGATCACCGGGCTACTCCCGAACTTGTTACTGAGCTTACGGCCACATTTAACCAGCCTATAGATGCTCATGTAAACGGTTTCCTGGTGAGCCGCAGAACCATGTTTATGGATAAATGGATAAAGCATGGTGGCCACTACCCTACCTATCATGCCATACTATTCAGAAAAGGTTTTGGCCAGTGCGAGGATAAATTATACGATCAGCACTTTAAAATAACGGGTAAGACCAAAATTTTAAAAGGTGATATGATAGATATTATCACCGAATCATTAAATACTTTTATTACAAGGCATAACCACTGGGCAACCCTTGAGGCTGAATACCTGATTAACACCGCAAATGATGACACTGTAAATGGCGAGGTGATAAAAGCCAAATTAACAGGCAATCCCATTGAGCGCCGCCGTTACATTAAAAAACAATATGAAAGTTTCCCGCTGTTTGTAAGGCCCGTTGTGTACTTTATAATCAGGTATTTTATTCGATTAGGATTTTTGGATGGAACAGAAGGATTGATCTTCCATTTTTTACAAGGTTTCTGGTTTCGTTTTTTGATTGATGCCAAAATTTATGAAAAGAGAAAAAAGGCCAGCAATGCTTCAGGTTCAAATCAAATAATCAAGTTTATTTTCTCGTTTGTCTTTTTGTTCCTGGTCTTCTATTTCTTTAACATCATGTTTTTTGGGCTTACCAGCCAGGGCAACCACTACAGCCCTTTTTTAGCCGGGCATTTAAACTATATACAAGGTTTGCGTTCCGTATTATTGAATACCAGCGCATCTATATTAAACGCGCTCGGCTTTACAGCTATTACCAGTAATACCGAAATGCTGGTTGTAGGGCATCAGGCCATACAGGTAGTATACTCCTGCCTTGGCCTGGGTATTATCAGTTTCTTTACGGCATTTGTGCTGGCCTACCCTAAACCATTAAAAAAGAAACTGATCTTTATTGCAGCGGGTATCTTTACCATTGAACTCTTAAATGTGATCCGTTTTGTATTGCTGGGTTTGTATTGGAATAAAGATGCCGCTAAAACTATCGACCATCATACACTATTTAATATCTTTATCTACATAATTATAGCTATAAGCTTGTATTTTTGGATAAAGAACCCTGTACCCGAAAACAAGGAGCATGCAGCAAACTAATCTTTCGGCTTATAATAATTACCCTTTTCATCCCGGTGGCAACCCGCTGAAAAGGATAGTATGGTTTTATATTAATGCTGTAGTTTTTAAAACCAGCCTATTGCCGGTTAATAGCATTAAGGTGTTCTTACTCCGTTTATTCGGGGCTAAGATCGGTAATAACGTAACTATAAAGCCCTGTGTAAACATTAAATACCCCTGGTTTTTAACCATAGGCGATGAAACATGGATCGGCGAAAACGTGTGGATAGATAACCTGGTAATGATTACCATAGGTGCTAACGCCTGCCTTTCGCAGGGCGCATTGTTACTTACAGGCAGCCACAACTATAAAAAATCAACTTTTGATTTAATTACCGGCAGTATAATATTAGAGGATGGCGCCTGGATAGGCGCGCAGGCCATAGTGAACCAGGGCATTACTGTTGCCAGTCATGCCGTACTTACCTCGGGCTCTGTGGCCACTAAAGACCTCGCGGCATATGCCATTTACCAGGGAAACCCGGCGGTAAAAGTAAGGGAGCGGATTATAAATTAATTTATTTTGCAAAAGATCAGCACACATAACATTATTCTCACCATCATCGGTATAATTACCGTAGGCTTGGGGATAATGATCTTTATTGATCCACCTTCTATTTACCCAGATCCCAGCCATGGCTTCCAGGTACTGCGCTCTATGCAGATGGGCAGCAAATTCAATATGCTGGTAAGCCCTAATCAGGATAACATATCAAAAAACAACTCCGACTTTTTAACATGGTGGTCGCCGGGGCAATATTTGATCCCTTATTGGTTCAAGCTCTTGTTTGGTTTAAACACCGGCCGTGCATCTGCACTACTCATTATTCTTTTTCAGCTATCAGGACTAGCCGGCTTTTATTGTTTTTTCAAGAAAATAGGCTTCACCTCACTTGTATCAGCCATTAGCCTGGTACTTATTATTTGCCAGCAGGCATTTATCATTCCCTACATCTTTTACAGTGGCGGCGAGATTTTGGTCTTCGGCTTTGAAGGTTGGTTCCTGTACGGCTGCATTGCGATAGAAAAACCGGGTATTAAACTATTACTATTTGTGCTGCTATCCGGCTGGATAGGCTTTTTATGCAAATCGTCATTTATGTGGGTGTATGTAGCAGGGCTCATGTGCCTGTGGCTGCGCCTGTCCGCTATTAAAGGTAGACTCAACATTCAGCGCTTAATTAAGAACGGCATCTGGCTCGCTATTCCGGCTGCCATATCGCTTGCGGCCATTTATGTTTTTTTCCTGTCGAAAGGAGCCAATCCAGCATCAAACTCAACCGGGTTTACGGCTAGCTGGCAGGCCATCGGTTTCCCACTGGGCTCACCCCTGCTTTCAGGCTTTTCGGTTGACGACCTTTTACATGGCTTAATATTTCACCAACCCGGTAATACCTTAACACCTGCTTATGTATTACCTATTTTATTCTTAACGGTGCTGGTAAGCTTGATCTTGATTTTGGCCATCGTGCGTTATGTGCCTAAAAATAATTACCGGTTATTTATCCTAATTTTTTACGCCATATCTGTATTGTTTTTTAGCGTCGCATTTTTACGCCAGCTAAATATCTCTTACGAAAGCCGCCACTTCCGCATCCTAAGCCTGATGCTGGCACCGGGGATTATTTATTTGTTTAGCAGATTCAAACCAGTATATCAGATTCTTTTTGGGTTGATATGCCTTTACATAGGCTTTATTAACTATTCAACCCTGGCACGAATTCATGAGGTGAATAACCTGAGTGCGCGGGGTAATACAGGAATAGCGCAGCAATCCATAGATCAACCTTCGTTAGATTACTTATTACAGCTCGACAAGCAAAACACCAACGCCATATTCGCTTTCCTTACGCCTGATGTTGGCTTGGAGATAGAACATAACCGTATCATCACGCTTGACCAGCCACCGGCAAATATTCCTTTTGATGATGATGATTATAGCTATGATGGTCACGCCGGGCCATTATACATTGTACTGCCCGCAAGTTATGACGGAGCACAGGCTAGTATGATTATGAAATTCTTCCGGGGGTATAAAGACTTCTCCATTCAAAAACTTAGCCCGATGTACACGTTGTACTCGGCTAAGTAATTCCACACAAGCTTTTATTATTGCTCTTTATTGATCTCTGTCCAAAGGAGATCCTTCAGTTCGTTAATTCCCTTTTGAGCAACTGATGATATAAAGATCGACGGAACATCTTCCGGCACTTCCTTCTTCATTTCCTGCAGTAACTCTTCGTCCAGCATATCCGATTTGGTAATGGCCAGCACACGTGGTTTGTGGATCAGTTCGGGATTATATTCCTGTAATTCCTTTAGCAGGATATTGTATTCTTCTTTTATAGTACGGTTAGTATCGGCAGGCACCATGAATAGCAATACCGAGTTACGCTCAATATGCCTCAGGAACCTAAAGCCTAAACCCTTACCCTGCGATGCACCCTCTATAATACCCGGAATATCTGCCATAACGAACGATCTGTTGTTACGGTAGGCAACTATACCCAAATTAGGCACAAGCGTTGTAAAGGCATAATCGGCTATCTCCGGCTTAGCCGCCGAAACTACTGATAGTAAAGTTGACTTACCCGCATTAGGGAAACCAACCAAACCAACATCAGCCAGTAATTTTAGTTCAAGTACGTTCCATGCCTCTTTGCCGTCCTCGCCCGGTTGTGCAAAACGTGGGGTTTGAAAGGTTGATGTTTTAAAATGCCAGTTGCCTAACCCTCCCCTGCCTGCTTCGGTAAGTATTCGGGTTTCGCCGTCCTGGGTTATTTCAAATAATATTTCGCCGGTTTCTGAGTTTTTGGCGATAGTACCCAGTGGTACTTCCAATATCTCGTCTCTGCCGGTTTTGCCGCTTTTTTGTGAGCTTCCGCCCGATTCGCCGTCGCCGGCAATTACGTGTTTACGGAATTTAAGATGTAATAAGGTCCAAAGTTGGGCATTGCCTTTAACAATTACGTGCCCGCCTCTACCACCATCACCACCATCAGGACCGCCCATAGCGGTATGCTTATCACGGTGCAAATGCGATGAACCCGCCCCACCATGCCCCGAACGGCAGCATATCTTCACATAATCAACAAAATTTGAACCCTGGGACATTTTTATTTCGGATTTACGATTTACGATTTCGGATTTATTTTTTCTTTTGGGATAACAAATTTCAGATTGATAAAATCGAAATTAATTAAATCCGAAATCGAACATCCGAAATTCGAAATCAATAAGCATCAGCAATGGCACATATCGTGGCAAATATCTCATCTACTGATCCAATACCATTAATGCTGTTAAATTTATCCTGTTGTTTATAAAACCCAGCAACTGGTGCTGTTTTATCATTGTATTCATGTATACGCTTGCGAATAACCTCTGGATTAGCATCATCCGGGCGACCTGAATCTTTTCCTCTAAGTAATAGGCGGCGCTCTAATTCATCATCGTCAACCTCCAGCGCAATCATACCTGATATTGATGATGATTTAGTTTCAAGCAAAACATCCAAAGCCTCAGCCTGAGCAACTGTGCGTGGAAAACCATCGAAAATAAATCCCTTTCCATCCTTATTAGCATCCAGCTTATTGCTGATCATACCAATAACAACCTCATCAGGAACTAATTTACCATGATCCATCAACTTCTTTGCTTCTAAACCTAGTGGTGTTCCTTGTGATATCTCTCCGCGCAAAAGATCACCTGTAGATAGGTGGATCAGGCCATATTTTTCAATAAGTTTTTGTGATTGAGTACCTTTGCCTGCTCCCGGCGGGCCGAACAATACCAAGTTTAGCATGCTTATATCAAATTAAAAGCCTTCCGGTACAATTACTGAAAGGCTTGATATTTTTGCGCACCTAAGGATTTTATCCTTGTGACATAGTGCAATTCTATGTGCACTTGAAGGGAGTCGAACCCCTAACCTCCTGATCCGTAGTCAGGTGCTCTATCCAATTGAGCTACAAGTGCTAAGTCATAATTAAAATCGGCCCCAATGTCGCGATGACTATAACTGCCTTTTTTAACGGACTGCAAAAATAGGATTTTTATTTTAATCCCCTAAAAAAATGTAAAATTACTTTACGATCGCTGCTATTGCATTAAAATCAGGCAGATCTGTTGCTACTTCAAGCACCTCTGCGTAGATAATATTCTGCTCTTCGTCAATAACAAAGGCCGCGCGTTTTGATACGCCTTTTAAGCCAAAAACAAAGTTTTCATATATAGAACCGTATGCTGTTGATACTTCCTTGTTAAAATCCGACAGCAGATCGAACTGGTAATTGTTCTCCTCTTTAAACTTAGCCAGTGTAAAAGGCGAATCAACAGATATACCTAATATCACCGCGTTTAAGCCATCATAATAGCCAAAACTATCGCGCATGGTACAAAGCTGGGTGGTACAAGTACCTGTAAAAGCCATCGGGAAAAAGTGGATAACAACTTTTTTGCCCTTAAAATCAGCCAATGAAACTTCTTTCAATGCTGATGAATATAAAGTGAACTGCGGAGCTGGTTGACCTGGTTGTAACGACATAAGTTTTTTTTCTGCAAATAAATGATAATAAAATGTAAATGCTGCTTCGGGTTCATAATCAAACCGTCAAAATATTTAATTTATTTAAAACGGGTACATGAATTTTAACTGATAATAAGCTTAAATTTATAAGAATAAACCTTCAAAATGAAGTCCATCGTAGCCCTGTTATTTTTTATCTTTCTAGTCAACATCACGGCGTCAGCGCAGAAAAAACAGGCTGTACCCAATTATATATTAAGGGGGACTTTTACCGGCAAACACGGTCATGCATTATTCCTGGACTATAAAGACAGTAACGGAAAAAGGATCCGGCGGAAGGCTTATATTAAAGGCGGTAAATTTATAGTCAAAGGTTGGATCAGCAGCCCCGTTTATGCCACCCTCATGAGTGATATTAAAGTGATTCTCAACAATAAGCACGACGTATCAAATGCTACTGAAATGTTTTTAAGTCCAGGTGAGATGACCGTTTCCCTGCACGAAAATGATTTTGCGCATGCGAAAATAACAGGTTCGCAAATGCAGGATGACTGGGATTACTTAATTAAACAGGAAAACCCTATCCAACAAAATAAACTTTCATTATATAATGAATCATGGAAAATATCAGCCGGAGGCAATACACCGAAAAATCATGCGGCTGTTGTAGCCATAGGAAATAAAATTGATTCATGTGATGAGCTGGTAAAACAAATGGATTACCAGTTTGCCTTTACACATCCCGACTCTTATTTAAGCGCCTACCTGGTCAATAATTATATAGAGGAGCTAACACTTGATACTATTGAAATGTATTATAATACATTTTCTCCATCCATAAAAAATAGTATTGCAGGGTTAAGCATCCACAAAACATTCGTTTATCGTAAGGCTTCTGCCCCGGGGAGTACGGCACCATTATTTACTAAAACCGATATAAATGGACACCCATTTAAGCTGCAATCGTTCAGGGATAAAAATTATGTAATACTTGTGTTTTGGTCAAGCTGGTGCCAATGCGATGATTATCAACATCTAAACCAGTTATATAAAAAATATCATGCTAAGGGCTTGGAAATCGTGGGCATATCCACTGATTTTGGAACAACCGGTTGGAAAGACACGATAAATAAACATGGCACTAAAAACTGGCATCACATAGCGGAAAATGTAGGCACATCTAAATATAATAACATATTAGAAGTAATGTATAATATTGACAGCATGCCTCCCTCCACTATTTTCCTGATCGATAAGAAAGGTAAGATCATCGGGCGTTATTATGGTAGTATTCAACAGGATTATGAGAGAAGAATTGACGAAGGAACGCTGAACGACCTCGATAAAAAATTAGCCCAGGCGATGTCAAATAACTAAAAAATTAGTTTTAACTTTATTTAACAAACAGGCTGGCTATCAACACCTATCTTAGTTTTCTCATTCAACCTTATTCGTTATGCTTAAAAACTATATCAAAACAGCCTTTCGCAGTCTGTTAAAAAATAAGGGCTTTACCTTTATAAATGTATTGGGCCTGGCTTTAGGTTTGGCTACCTGCCTGCTTATTGTTTTTTATGTTTTTGATGAATTAAGCTACGACCGTTATAATACCAAAGCCGACCGCATTTACCGTGTAAACATGGACCTGAAATATGGCGGCAACACCAGTTCATTTGCCATAGCCCCGCCACCATTATCGGCAGCTATCGGCAGCAGTTTTCCCGAGATAGAATCAACCACTCGGATTATCAAATCCGAAGGCACACGTATCAAAAAAGGCAATGAAAATGTAATTGAAGATAAAGTTGCCTACGCCGATCCATCCATTTTTAGTGTATTTACCTTACCCATGCTATTTGGCGACCCAAAAACTGCCCTAACCGAGCCAAATACTATGGTTATCAGCGAGCTGGCGGCTCAAAAATATTTCAACAGTACTGATGTGGTTGGCAAATATCTGCACTTAGTTAGTGAGATGGCCGATTTTAAGATAACCGGCGTTATTCGCAACATGCCTGTTCAGTCGCACTTTAATTTTGATTATTTCTTATCCATGACCTCGCTGGCATCAAGCAAGGATCAAAACTGGAACAACTTTGCCTTTAGCACCTACATATTATTTAAACAACCCGGCGATCATAAAAATTTCACGGCTAAACTAAATACACTCTTCAATCAGCATTTCGGCGCGGCTAATTATGCAGCGCTTGTTAAAAGCGGCAATTATATCAAAATGAATTTAACGCCGCTTAAGGATATTCACCTGCAATCAAACCGGCAATACGAGCTGGGTACCAACAGCAGCATAACCTATGTTTATATTTTCGGGGCCATCGCATTGTTTGTACTGCTTATAGCCTGCATCAATTTCATGAACCTCTCTACCGCTCGTTCTGCAAACCGAGCCCGCGAGGTAGGTGTACGCAAGGTATTGGGCTCATCGCGTAAAAGTTTAATCGCCCAGTTTATTTCCGAATCATTAATGGTAACGCTGTTTGCTACCATTATAGCTGTATTGGCCGCATGGGCATTGTTACCGCTGTTCAATCAAATATCAGGCAAACAGCTAACCTTATCTGCGCAATTACTGGGCTGGTTAGTTCCATCGTTATTAGTGATGATTGTTGTGGTTGGCGTGTTGGCGGGTTCCTATCCGGCTTTTTACCTGTCGGGATTTAAACCGATCAATGTTTTAAAGGGTAAATTATCCATAGGCTTTAAAGGCAGCAACTTCCGCAACTTTTTGGTGGTGCTGCAATTCTCTATTTCTATTTTCCTCATCATCGGCACATTGGTAATTTATAATCAGCTGAATTATATCCAGCATAAAGATCTGGGCTTTAACCGCAGCCAGGTTTTAGTTATAAAATATGTTGATGTATTGGATAACGCCAAGACCCTGAAACAGGAGATCAAACAATTACCCGGCATAGCAAATGCTACGCTGAGCGGCTTTACACCAACCAGCAGTTTAAGGGCGCCCGATGCGGTATTCACCAACAAAACACCCGATGCCAAAAATGCCCTCTTTACCGAGATATGGCCGGTAGATGAAGATTACCTCAATACAATGGGCATGAAGCTGGCAACAGGGCGCAACTTTTCTGCGCAACTTACCTCCGATTCATCTACCGTTATTATTAATGAAACCGCCGCACGTATGCTGGGTTTTGCCAATGATCCGCTGAATAAAAAATTATACCGGGTAGATGGGCCAGGCAAACCGGTAAAGGAATACAGCGTTATTGGTGTTGTAAAAGATTTTAATTTTAGTTCCCTGCGGGATAATATTACTCCTGTAGTTATGCTGCTGGGTAATGACAAGGGCGCTCTAAGTATTAAAATAGATGCCAAAAATATGGTACCCTACGTAGCCAAAATAGAAAACACATGGAACACCCTTTCGCCTAACCAGCATTTCCAATATTCATTTATGGATGCCGATTTTGATGCTGCTTACCGTTTTGAGCAGCGTACTGGCAAGCTCTTCCTTTCATTCACCGTATTTGCATTGATCATCGCCTGTCTCGGCTTATTCAGCCTCGCCGCCTACGCCGCCGAACAGCGTAATAAGGAAATCGGCATCCGCAAAGTACTTGGCGCCAGTTTATCTACTGTAATTGCATTATTGTCTAAAGATTTCATCAAACTGGTATTGATATCCATAGCGATAGCTACTCCATTAGCCTGGCTGGCCATGCATAAATGGCTGGAGGGTTTCGCTTACCGACAAAATATACAGTGGTGGGTATTGGTAGTTACGGGCTTGGGAGCGATACTTATCGCGTTTATTACGATAAGCTTTCAGGCTATTAAGGCGGTGCTGGTAAATCCGGTTGAAAGCTTAAGGAGCGAATAGATCGGCTTTTGTAAACGTAAATTTACAAACAGAACTACCTCATTAGGGTTATATTAGCGAAATACTTACCCCTATGAAAGCAGTAGTTATAACCCAGCCCGGCGGACCGGAAGTTTTACAGTTAACCGAAAGGCCAAAACCTGAAATTACCGCCGATGAGGTACTGGTTAAAGTTGCTGCCGCGGGCATTAACCGCCCCGATGTATTTCAGCGCAAAGGCAATTACCCGCCCCCGCCCGGAGCACCACAGGATATTCCCGGACTAGAAATTGCCGGCCTTATTGTTAAGGTTGGCGCCAACGTTACCCGCTGGAAGGAAGGCGACCGCATATGTGCCTTATTGAGCGGTGGCGGCTATGCCGAGTATTGCAGCGTACCCGCCGGGCAATGCCTCCCCATCCCCGACGATCTGTTATATATAGAAGCGGCATCCCTTCCCGAAACATTTTTTACCGTGTGGAGCAATGTATTTGATCGTGGTAAATTAAAAAAAGGCGAAACGCTGCTGGTGCATGGCGGCTCAGGCGGCATTGGCGTAGCGGCAATCCAAATGGCAAAGGCTATGGGCAGCACAGTTTATACTACCGCCGGATCGGATGACAAATGCCGCGCATGCGAAAAACTCGGCGCAACAAAGGCCATCAACTATAAAACAGAAAACTTTAAAGATGCAATCCAGCAATTAACTAATGGCAAAGGTGTTGATGTAATACTGGATACCATCGGTGGAGACTACACACCTCTAAATCTCCAGTCGCTGGCTGATGAGGGCCGCCTGGTGCAGATCAACAGCGTAAAAGGTAAGGACGCACAGGTTGACCTATCCTTAGTAATGCGCAAACGCATCACCATAACCGGCTCTATGCTACGCTCGCGAGATGTGGCTTTTAAAGCGGCTATAGCGCAAAGACTTGAAACCAACATTTGGCCCCTTTTAACCTCTCACGAAATAAAACCGATCATTTACGAGGTGTTCCCGGCGGCAAAAGCAGCCCAGGCACATCAATTAATGGATAGCGGTAACCATACCGGCAAGATCATTTTGAGTTTTGAGGCATAAAATATATTATCTATTGTTTATAATAAATTAGCATTGTTTAAGCTAATTGATACTCATTACAATAAGTGTCAAAAAATTCTGTCACAACTATTTAAATATTTGACAAGAAAGCTTAACTTTGCGCTCCGAAATAGTGGGAAATATTATTTCGTATTAATTTTTTATAAATTACCAGGTTATATATGCCAAACATTGGAAAAATATCACGGATAATAGGTCCGGTAGTTGACGTAAGCTTTACTGACAACGCACATCTTCCTAAAATTTTTGACGCCTTAGAGATTACAAAGGACAATGGCCAAAAAATCATTCTTGAAGTTCAGCAGCATTTAGGCGAAGATCGCGTACGTGCCATAGCAATGGACTCAACAGATGGTTTATTGCGCGGAATGCCTGTACTTGATACTGAAGCTTCTATTAAAATGCCGGTTGGTGATGATATCAAAGGTCGCGTTTTTAACGTAGTTGGTGATGCTATCGACGGTATTCCTAATCTTGACAAATCAAAAGGACGCTCTATCCATGCTATGCCTCCAAGGTTCGAAGACCTTTCAACCGAAACTGAAGTACTTTTCACAGGTATTAAAGTTATCGACTTATTGGAGCCTTATGTAAAAGGTGGTAAGATCGGTTTATTCGGTGGTGCTGGTGTTGGTAAAACAGTATTGATCCAGGAACTGATCAACAACATCGCGAAAGCATACTCTGGTTTATCAGTGTTTGCAGGTGTAGGTGAGCGTACCCGTGAAGGTAACGACTTACTGCGCGAGATGTTGGAATCAGGCATTATAAAATATGGTGATGCATTTATGCACTCTATGGAAGAAGGCGGATGGGACCTTTCTGCAATTGACCCTGAAGCTTTAAAAGATTCAAAAGCAACCTTCGTTTTCGGACAAATGAACGAGCCTCCTGGTGCACGTGCACGTGTGGCGCTTTCAGGTTTAACTATCGCTGAGTATTTCCGCGATGGTGATGCAGAAGGCAAGGGCCGTGATATATTATTCTTTATTGATAACATCTTCCGCTTTACACAAGCAGGTTCTGAAGTATCGGCTCTTTTAGGCCGTATGCCTTCGGCGGTAGGGTACCAGCCAACACTGGCTACTGAAATGGGTACCATGCAGGAGCGTATCACATCAACCAAACGCGGTTCAATTACCTCTGTACAGGCAGTATATGTACCTGCGGATGACTTGACTGACCCTGCACCGGCTACAACATTTGCCCACTTAGATGCTACAACAGTACTTTCACGTAAAATTGCCGAGCTTGGTATTTACCCTGCGGTAGATCCTCTGGATTCAACTTCACGTATCCTTAGCCCTGCTATTTTAGGCGACGAGCATTACAACACTGCTCAACGCGTTAAAGAAACATTACAACGTTACAAAGAGCTGCAGGACATTATCGCGATCCTGGGTATGGACGAGTTATCTGAAGAAGATAAATTGGTTGTATCACGTGCGCGCCGTGTTCAGCGTTTCTTATCACAACCGTTCCACGTTGCTGAGCAGTTCACCGGCTTAAAAGGCGTTTTGGTTGATATTAAAGAAACCATCAAAGGCTTTAACATGATTATGGATGGCGAAGTTGATGAGTATCCTGAAGGTTCATTCAACCTTGTAGGCAGCATTGAAGAAGCTATTGAAAAAGGTAAAAAATTATTAGCGGAAGCTAATAACTAGTAGCAAGTACTTAGTATCAAGTAGCAAGACAAATTTTGACTTGCTACTTGATATCATCTTTACTTGATACCTGATACTAAATACTTGATACAAAAAAAATGACTTTAGAAATCCTTACTCCTGATAAAAAAGTATTTGAAGGCGAAGCAACTTCGGTAACGCTGCCGGGTACATTGGGCTCATTTGAAATTTTGAACCACCACGCTCCTATTATCTCAACCCTGCAAGATGGTAAGTTAGTAGTCCGCGGCTCAGGTAAAGAAGAAATATTTTTTATACAAGGCGGCGTTGTTGAAGCCTTAAATAATGTAGTTACCGTATTAGCTGAGGGCATCACCCACAAATAAGCAGTACTATATAAGATTATAGAAAGCCTTTCGGTAATACCGGAGGGCTTTTTTTGTGGGGTTGATAAATGCGAGGACTAATTAATAGCACTTTGTTTTATTAGTATCTTTAAGAAATAAAGATTAGTGATGTCAAAAGATTTATTAGATATTTTTGGATTGATAGCTAATTCCGCAGCTATTTTAACTGCTATTATTGCTACAATCTTCTACTACAAAACACAAGAGAAAAATTATTACCTAAATGATATAAATGGCAATTATAAAATCTTCTCCACTTTAAAAGATCAAGACAATAAAACTGCTTTATATCATCTTGAAATTAAATATGTATCCTCTAAAGGTTGGTTTACAGGTATCATTAAATATTCAGAATTATTTAAGAGCCCTGGTTCTGCGAGTGCAGGTCTAGCTAATGTATATGGGAAAGTTTATTATTCACCTGCGAGAACTTTCATAGGTTTTATATCGAGAATTATAAAATTTAATTCTTTTAATCCTCTTGAAACAAGTGACATAAGCTCATTTCATGGGAAATTATACTTGCTAAGCAGAAATGACTTAGATGTTTCTATAAGAGATTGGAAAGAAATGCTAGTTCAAGAATATTCTATTATACATTATAGAGATGCACAAAGAATCAAACTTTACAATCCTAAAATGTCTACAACTTATTTATTGATACCGGATAACATTGTTTTAACTAATACTGATAAAATTCCTGATCCAGTTTTGGACCAAGAAATGGGCTTTTAACTAGTCTCTTTAAATTATATTTTTAATATTAACGTTTCAGGCAACATCAGCAAAAAAGGCATAGCCTTTCCATAATCCAATAATTCATATTCCAAGCCCATCAGCCTGATGTTATTATAATAGGTTTGATGATGATCGTAATAAAATTTCTCCGATTGGATGAACCAGGCCTTATCTCCCAGCTTTTGAGCCAGGAACCATTTTTCCAGTAACCGGGCGGTTCTGCCGTTGCCATCATCAAAGGGATGTATCTTTACAAAAACAAGATGGATGAGCGATGCAAAGAACAGTGTTTCTTCAAAACTCAATTCCGCACCCAGTAATACAGCGATATCATTATATAATTTATCAAGTTCTGGTTTAACCAAATTTGGCGGACAGGCAACATATTCTATTTTACCATCGGCTGTTGTTACAAACATATTCCCGGTCCTTATCTTACCGCGATATACCTTTTGCAAAATATGCTGTGTTAATAATATATGGGCTTGTTTAATGGCATCAGCAGTTAAAGCATTATTTTGAGCAAACTGGTAGGCTTCGTATAGGTCATCAATTTTCTGAGTATGATCCGGTAAAAACTTCACTCCCCATTTTTTATGTTTGATAAAGGAATCCAGTTCAATATCCGCTCCCTCTATCTTAGAAGAAAACACAGCTGAAACCGAAGTATAAAAGCTGAAAGTATCTGCTGATAGTTCGCTATCCTTTAAATTTTCAAAATTTGCAGAAATAGATTTATTCACGTGCTGCAAATAATCATTTAATAAAGCGGTAGGCAATATTTCAAACTGTATTTCTTCCATGCTGATAACTCTTCACAAAGTAAGATAAATTGGGCTTTGTTTGTGATAATTTTTTGTGATAAAATCCCATTTCAGGAAGAAAATCGACACTTTACTATGCATGCATAAAATCGATACCGAATACCGTTTTAAACTTTGGTATGTTTTGTTAAAAATTATATTACGCATAATTTTAATAATAAAGAATATAATTTCGTATATTTAAAATAAACATCCATAATATACTAAATAAAAATAAAGGGTTGTGTGTATTGTTATTCGCGATAGCTATATCTACCTTACAAATACGGATTTGCAGCGATTCAGTAAATCTAAATCAATAAAGAACCTGTAACAAAATTAGTATAAATATTCTACCATAATGAGCGCACCTGATACAACAGAAGCAATAGAATTGAACCGGTACAGTAAAACCTTTACCCAGGATCCTACGCAGCCCGCGGCACAGGCTATGCTATACGGAATCGGTTTAACCGACGACGATATGCAGAAACCACAGGTAGGTGTAGCGAGTATGGGTTATGATGGTAACACCTGCAACATGCACCTGAATGACCTGGCTAAGATCATTAAACAAGGTATTTGGGATGCAGAAATGGTTGGCCTTATCTTCCACACTATTGGTGTGAGCGATGGCATGAGCAACGGTACCGAAGGTATGCGCTATTCATTGGTTAGTCGTGATATTATCGCTGATTCAATTGAAGCAGTTGTTGGTGCTCAATATTATGATGGTGTTATCACCCTGCCGGGCTGTGATAAAAATATGCCGGGCTCTATTATGGCAATGGGACGTTTAAACCGCCCGTCGATAATGGTATATGGTGGCACTATTAAACCGGGCCACTGGAAAGGTGAAGACCTGAACATCGTATCAGCATTCGAGGCCTTAGGCCAAAAAATGGCAGGCACTATTAGTCCGGAGGACTTTATGGGCGTAATTAAAAATGCCTGCCCTAGCGCCGGAGCATGTGGTGGTATATACACTGCAAATACCATGGCTGCAGCTATCGAGGCTTTGGGCATGAGCTTACCTTATTCATCGTCAAACCCTGCTTTAAGCGAAGAGAAGAAAGCAGAATGTTTAGCAGCAGGAAAAGCGATCAAGATCTTATTAGCAAAAGACATAAAACCGACAGACATCATGACCCGCGAGGCATTTGAAAATGCGATCGTAGTGATTATGGTGCTGGGCGGATCAACCAACGCGGTATTGCACTTAATTGCAATGGCAAAAAGCGTAGGCATAAAAATAACCCAGGATGATTTCCAGGCGGTAAGTAACCGCATACCCGTTTTGGCTGATATGAAGCCTAGCGGTAAATACATGATGGAAGACCTGCACAAAGTGGGCGGCGTACCTGCGGTAATGAAATACTGCTGGGACCAGGGATGGCTGCACGGCCATTGCTTAACTGTAACCGGTAAAACAATTGCCGAAAACTTACAAGAGGTCCCGTCAATAAATTTTGATACACAAAAAATAATTCTGCCGGTTGAAAACCCTATAAAGGCTACCGGTCACTTACAGATATTATACGGAAACCTTGCCGAAGGCGGCAGCGTAGCCAAGATCACCGGTAAGGAAGGTACCAGCTTTGAAGGCCCTGCCCGTGTATTTGATGGCGAGTTTGAATTGATCCACGGTATACAAAGCGGTCGTGTTGAAAAGGGCGATGTAGTAGTTATCCGAAATGTTGGGCCGAAAGGCGCACCGGGCATGCCTGAAATGCTTAAACCGACCTCAGCCATATTTGGCGCAGGTTTGGGCAGTTCAGTAGCATTAATTACTGATGGTCGTTTCTCTGGCGGTACGCATGGTTTTGTGGTTGGCCACATTACTCCTGAAGCTTACGACGGCGGTGGTATCGCTTTTGTAAAAGATAACGACAGGATATTTATTGATGCCATTAACCGCACCATTAATGTAATGATCAGCGATGAAGAGTTTGCAGCCCGCAAAGCAGCCTGGGTTAAACCGGCGCTTAAGGTTACAAAAGGTGTTTTATACAGATATGCAAAAACTGTTACCTCAGCCGCTGAAGGCTGTGTAACTGATGAAATGGAATAAGCCCCCTAACCCCCTAAAGGGGGAACAAGAGGGTAATAAAAAGATAATAAACTAATAAATTAAACAAAAATTCCCCCTTTAGGGGGTTAGGGGGCTTTATGGAAGTTGCACAACAGGAAGTACTAACAACACCGGCAGCAAAAGAAGCTGTTGAAGTTTCAGGATCAGTAGCATTATTAGAAGCATTGATTACTGAAGGTGTGGATACCATTTTTGGCTATCCGGGTGGCGCTATTATGCCTATTTATGACGCTTTGTATGATTACAAAGAAAAACTAAACCACATACTGGTCCGTCATGAGCAGGGCGGCATACACGCCGGTCAGGGCTATGCGCGTACCTCAGGTAAAGTCGGTGTCGTCTTCGCAACAAGCGGGCCGGGTGCAACTAACCTGGTAACTGGTTTGGCTGATGCACAGATCGACAGCACGCCATTAGTATGTATCACCGGCCAGGTGTTTGCACACCTGTTAGGTACTGATGCTTTCCAGGAAACTGATGTGATCAATATTACCACCCCAGTTACCAAATGGAACTACCAGGTAACTGATGCTAATGAGATCCCTGAAGTGATCGCCAAGGCTTTCTACATAGCCAAAAGCGGCCGCCCGGGACCTGTATTGATCGACATCACCAAAAATGCGCAGATACAAAAGTTCGACTATAAAGGTTATGTAAAATGTAACCATATCCGTAGCTACAGGCCAAAACCTATCGTTCGCCATCAATATATTGAGGAAGCTGCGGCTTTGATCAATCAGGCTAAAAAACCATTTGTATTATGGGGACAAGGTGTAATATTAGGCAGTGCAGAACAGGAATTTAAAGCTTTCATCGAGAAAAGCGGGATTCCATCAGCTTGGACAATCCTTGGCGCAGGCGCTATCCCAACAGATCACCCGCTTAACGTGGGTATGCTGGGCATGCATGGCAACTACGGCCCTAACGTGCTGACTAATGATTGCGATGTATTGATCGCCATCGGTATGCGTTTTGATGACCGTGTAACCGGCCGTTTAGATAAATACGCCAAACAGGCTCAGGTTATCCATTTGGATATTGACCCGGCTGAGATTGACAAGAACGTAAAAACAACCGTACCTGTTTGGGGCGATTGTAAAGAAACCTTGCCATTGCTTACCACTTTGGTTGATAAAAAAGAACATACAGAATGGCTTAAACTTTTTAATGAGTACACTCAAAAAGAAGTTGACGCGGTAATACATACAGAGCTGAACCCAACATCAGAAGAGATGACTATGGGCGAGGTGATCAAACAACTGAATGAGTTAACCAACGGCGATGCTGTCATTGTAACCGACGTTGGTCAGCATCAGATGGTAGCCTGCCGTTATGCACAGTTCAATAAAACACGCAGTAATGTTACCAGCGGCGGTTTAGGTACTATGGGCTTTGCATTACCTGCAGCCATAGGCGCAAAATTTGGAGCTCTGGAGCGTGATGTAGTTGCTATTATTGGTGATGGTGGTTTCCAGATGACTTTACAGGAGCTGGGTACCATTATGCAAACCGGCATTGATGTTAAGATCATCATCCTGAACAACCGCTTTTTAGGCATGGTGCGCCAATGGCAGGAATTGTTTAACGAACGCCGCTATTCATTCGTTGATATCCAGAGCCCTGATTTTGTGGCATTGGCAGCAGCTTACCGCATAGCCGGAAAATGCATCAATAACAGGGAAGAGTTGGTACCTACATTAAAAGAAATGATGGCCCATAAAGGTTCATACTTACTTGAAGTAATGGTGACCAAAGAGAATAATGTATTCCCGATGGTGCCGCAGGGATGCAGCGTAAGTGAGATCAGGCTTAAATAACAACCCCTAAGAGATTAAAAGATGAGCAATCAAGATACAGAAAAGCAGGAATTTAACATCACGGTTTATACGGAAAACCAAATTGGTCTTTTAAACCGGATAGCCATTATATTTACACGCCGTAAGATCAATATCGACAGCCTGAATACTTCTCCATCTGAGATAGAGAGTATCCACCGCTTTAATATTGTGATCACTGAGTCGGAAGATGTGGTACGCAAATTAACCCGCCAGATTGAAAAACAGGTGGAAGTTTTAAAAGTATATTACCATACCAATGCCGATGTGATATGGCAGGAACTGGCTTTATACAAGGTATCAACGGATGTGATAGCTGAGAAAGTAAGTGTGGAACGTTTATTGCGCGAAAATGGTGCACGTGTTGTAGTTTTGCGTAAAGACTATACCGTTTTTGAAACCACCGGTCATCGCGAGGAGACTGATAACCTGATAGCCATTTTACAACCTTACGGCCTCATTGAGTTTGTACGCAGTGCAAGGGTAGCTATTATTAAGGATAGCGAAGGCTTTAACTCTAAATTACGTGAGTTTGAAAGGCTGGAACCAGGTGAAGATGTGATCGAGAACGAATACCTGAATAAAGGGCAAAAAGTATTCAGCATGTAGCCCAATCCCGTAAGGGAAACCAATTAGTTAACTGATAGAATTTAAATATAAAAATCGGTGAGATCATCCCTAATCGGTGAGATCACAAAAATCAAAAATCAAAACAATGGCAAAATTAAATTTCGGCGGTAGTGAAGAAAATGTAGTAACCCGCGAGGAGTTCCCTTTATCAAAAGCTCAGGACGTATTAAAAGATGAAGTTGTAGCTGTTATCGGTTACGGTGTTCAAGGTCCGGGCCAGGCATTAAATCAAAAAGACAATGGTATCAACGTTATCGTTGGTCAGCGCAAAGGCACCAAAACTTGGGATAAAGCCGTTGCTGATGGCTTTGTACCGGGCGAAACCCTTTTTGAAATTGAAGAAGCCCTTGAAAGAGGAACTGTTATTTGCTATTTATTAAGCGATGCAGCACAGATTGCTTTATGGCCAACTGTTAAAAAACACTTAACTCCGGGCAAGGCATTATATTTTTCACATGGTTTCGGTATTACTTTCAACGAGCAAACCGGTATCATCCCTCCTGCTGATGTTGACGTATTTTTAGTTGCTCCAAAAGGATCTGGTACTTCATTACGCCGTATGTTCCTGCAAGGCCGTGGCTTAAATTCAAGCTACGCTATCTTCCAGGATGCTACAGGTAAAGCATTTGACAGGGTTATCGCTTTAGGTATCGCTGTTGGTAGCGGTTATTTATTCGAAACTAACTTCAAAAAAGAAGTTTATAGCGATTTAACCGGCGAGCGTGGCACATTAATGGGTTGTATCCAGGGTATCTTCGCTGCACAGTACGATGTATTGCGTGCTAACGGTCACTCTCCATCTGAAGCTTTCAACGAAACTGTTGAAGAGTTAACCCAATCATTAATGCCATTAGTTGCTGAAAATGGTATGGACTGGATGTATGCAAATTGCTCAACTACCGCGCAACGTGGTGCTTTAGATTGGTGGAAAAAATTCCGTGATGCTACTAAACCAGTATTTGAAGAACTATACAAAAGTGTTGCAACAGGTGTTGAATCACAACGCTCTATCGATTCAAACAGCCAACCTGATTACCGCGAAAAACTGGATGCAGAATTAAAAGAACTGCGTGACAGCGAAATATGGCAGGCAGGTAAAACTGTACGCAGCTTACGCCCTGAAAACCAGGTTGTAGAAGCGTAAGCCCCCTAACCCCCTAAAGGGGGAAACAATAAAGGATAATAAGTAGCGATGGGTTTGAAACCCATCGCTATAATAAAATAATAAAATTTGTCATTGCGAGGAGGTACGACGCGGCAACCTCGTCGCCAAACTAACTAAGAGATTGCCACGCTATCGCTCGCAATGACATAATGAATAAGTTTATGGGACAAACACTTTTTGACAAGATTTGGGATGCACACGTCGTCAGTAGCAACGAGGGTTTCCCCGATATTTTATACATCGACACGCACTTTATACATGAAGTAACCAGTCCGCAGGCATTTGATGGCTTGCGCGCACGGGGGTTACCGGTCTTCAGGCCAAAACAAACGGTTGCCACAGCCGACCACAACGTTCCTACATGGAACCAGCACCTACCCATCAAAGAAGAACTTTCCCGTTACCAGGTTGACATGCTCACAAAAAATTGTGCAGAATTTGGTATTGAATTATATGGCTTGGGCCACCCCTTCCAGGGCATTGTACACGTAATAGGCCCTGAACTGGGCATTACCCGCCCCGGAGGTACTTATGTTTGCGGCGATAGCCACACCTCAACCCATGGCGCTTTTGGTGCCATAGCGTTTGGTATAGGCACATCGCAGGTGGAGCAGGTAATGGCAACACAATGCCTGTTACAGCAACGCCCAAAACGCATGAAAATTGAAGTTAACGGCCAATTGCAAAAAGGCGTTGGCGCTAAGGATATCATCCTATATATCATTTCAAAAACATCTGCCGCAGGCGGTACAGGTTATGCTGTTGAATATTCCGGCGATACCATCCGCTCATTAAGTATGGAAGGCCGCATGACCATCTGTAACATGAGCATTGAAATGGGTGCCCGTTGCGGACTGATAGCTCCCGACGAAACCACTATTAACTATGTAAAAGGCCGCGAATTTGCCCCTAAAGGCGAAGAGTGGGATAAGGCAGTTGCTTACTGGCAAACCCTGTACTCTGATGAAGATGCAGACTTTGATGCAGTATTATATTTTAATGCCGAAGATATTGAACCAATGATCACCTACGGTACCAACCCGGGGATGGGCATTGGCGTTACACAGCACGTACCAGAGACCTTATCTTTTGAAGAGAAGGAACAAGGCTCGTATAAAAAAGCGTTGGCTTACATGGGCCTGCATGACGACGAGCAGTTGCTAGGCAAACCTATCGACTATGTATTCATCGGCAGTTGCACCAACTCACGCATTGAAGATTTGCGCCAGGTAGCTGAGTTTGTAAAAGGAAAACACAAGGCCGATAATGTTACGGTTTGGGTTGTTCCGGGATCAAAACAGGTACAGGAACAAGCCATCCGCGAAGGCTTGGACAAGATATTCGATGCAGCCGGTTTCCCACTGAGAGAGCCAGGATGCAGCGCCTGCTTAGGCATGAATGAGGACAAGATCCCGGCAGGTAAATACTGCGTATCAACCTCAAACAGAAACTTTGAAGGCCGTCAGGGACCAAATTCACGCACATTTTTAGCCAGCCCGCTGACTGCCGCCGCAAGCGCGATTACGGGTAAGGTTACGGATATACGTGAATTCCTTAAGGAAGCAGAATTGGTGAGTTAGATAACCAAATTGTCATTGCGAGGAGGTACGACGAAGCAACCTCGTCGCTTGTATAACGAACGCGACGAGGTTGCCACGCTATCGCTCGCAATGACAACAGGAAAAGAATAAATATGATACTTGAAGTAGCCGTTTTAAATGTGATACCAGGCAAAGAAGATGAGTTTTTAAAAGCATTTTCCATTGCACAAAACATCATATCAAAAATGGCAGGTTATATCTCTCACCAGCTAAAAAGATGCATTGAAAATACAAGTCAGTTCATTTTATTGGTTGAATGGGAAAACCTAACCGATCACACGGAAGGCTTCAGAGGATCAAAAGAATACCAGGAATGGAAAGGATTATTACATCATTTTTATGATCCCTTCCCTACTGTTGAACATTATGAATAGAGATTAGAGGCCAGAGGTCAGTGATTAGAAAAATTCAAACAATGCCCAATGCCTCAATGACTAATGACATAAAACTATGAGTACCAAAATATTCAAACACATACAAACCAGCGTAGTGCCTCTGCCTATCGAGAATATCGATACGGACCAGATCATACCTGCGCGTTTTTTAAAGGCCACTACCCGCGAGGGCTTTGGCAATAACCTGTTCCGCGATTGGCGCTTTGATGAGAACGATAACCCTAAACAGGATTTCGTGCTCAACAACCCAAATTACAGTGGTAAAATATTGGTGGCCGGCAAAAACTTTGGTTGCGGAAGCAGTCGTGAGCATGCTGCCTGGGCCATTGCCGACTATGGTTTTGATGCCGTAGTAAGCAGCTTTTTCGCTGATATCTTTAAAGGTAATGCGCTAAACAATGGCTTATTACCGGTACAGGTTAGCGATGAGTTTTTAAAGAAGATCTTCGACGCGGTTTTTGAAGACGAGCACGCGGTAGTAGAGATCGACCTGGTTGATCAGTTCATCAAAATTGTAGCCACCGGCGAAACAGAAAGCTTTGAGGTTAACCCCTACAAAAAAGCCTGCATGACCAATGGTTATGATGATATTGATTACATTCTGAGTAAAAAGGAATTGATAGCGGAGTTTGAAACTTCTAAATAAATAAATGTCATCCTGAACTTGTTTCAGGATCCCACAGGACAGGCCGCTTGCTTAGCAAACGGATCACTTTTCTGATGAGATGCCGAAACAAGTTCGGCATGACAACACTAACGAAAGCATGGCACTAACAAAACACATATTAGTAATACCCGGTGATGGCATCGGACCGGAAGTAACAACCTGGGGAAAAGCCGTATTAGAGCAAATTGGCAAGGATTTTGGCCATGAATTTACGTTTGATGAGGCATTAATGGGCCATGTTGCTATTGAAGCAACCGGTAACCCGCTACCTGATGAAACCTTAGCAAAAGCAAAAGCCAGCGATGCCATATTGTTTGGCGCGGTTGGTCATGCTAAGTATGATAACGATCCATCTGCAAAGGTACGCCCGGAGCAGGGTTTATTGAAGATACGTAAAGAGTTGGGTCTGTATGCCAACCTGCGCCCCATCATGTTATTTGATGAGCTGCTGGAAGCATCGAGCCTTAAACCGGAGATATTAAAGGGAACGGATATTTTATTCTTCCGTGAACTGACAGGTGATGTTTATTTCGGCGAGAAAAAACGCAGCGAGGACAGGAATACTGCGTCCGACCTGATGATCTATTCACGCTACGAAGTTGAACGCATCGCTATAAAAGCATATGAAGCTGCACGTGTACGTGGCAAAAGGTTATGTTCGGTAGATAAGGCCAATGTGCTTGAAACCTCACGCCTATGGCGCGAAGTGGTACAGGAAATAGCCAAAAACTACCCTGACGTTGAAACTGAGCATATGTTTATTGACAATGCCGCTATGCAATTGGTTAAAAACCCTAAAAAGTTTGATGTGGTATTAACCGCCAACCTTTTCGGTGATATTCTAACTGACGAGGCATCGCAGATTGCGGGCTCAATGGGTATGCTGGCATCGGCATCAATTGGTGATGGTACCGGTTTCTTTGAGCCTATCCACGGTTCGGCGCATGATATTGCCGGGCAGGATAAAGCAAATCCGCTGGCATCAATGCTATCTGTAGCGCTGATGTTAGAGATCGGTTTCGGTTTGAAAGAAGAAGCTAAAAAGGTAACGGATGCCATTGATAAAGCATTGAAAGACGGCTACCGCACAGGTGATATCGCGGATAGCAAAACTGATAAAAGCAAAATATTAGGTACCAAAGCCATGGGGCAGAAAGTACTGGAATATTTAAGTTAGGTGAAAGCCGAAAGGCAAAAGGTTAAAGGTTTGAAAAACGGGGATTGCACCACTGCAAACTAATGACCAATGACACAATGACTAATGACCAAACTATGAAATGGAACGCAGAATTGTATGACGACAAACACTCCTTCGTATTTGAATACGGAGAGAATGTATTGGAATTGCTGGACATTAAACGCCGCGAGCAGATCCTGGATCTGGGTTGTGGTACGGGCCAGCTGACGGAGCGCATACAGGGCCGCGGTGCTGTGGCAACCGGCATTGATGCATCGCCAGATATGATAAAAGCGGCGCAGGAAAAATATCCTGATGTGCATTTTGAAGTTGCCGATGGTACTAATTTCCATTTCGATAAACAGTTTGATGCCGTTTTCTCAAACGCTACTCTACATTGGATCTTAAACCCTGATGCAGCTATTAAATGCGTGTTTGATGCACTGAAACCTGGCGGCCGCTTCGTTGCCGAAATGGGTGGCAAGGGCAACGTGCAGAAAATGATCAGCGCTACTCAAAAGGCATTGAGGCAGCATGGTTATGATGCCTTGGCTGATAAAACAATATGGTATTTCCCTTCATTAGGCGAATACACCACCCGCTTAGAGGCGCAAGGCTTCAGGGTAACATTTGCGGCGCATTTCGACCGTAAAACACCCTTGCAGGATGGCGACATGGGCGTAACCAAATGGATAACGATGTTCGGCAACCAGTTTATGGAAGGCATCCCCAAAGAAGAAAAAATACAGATACTAAGTGAAATAACCGACATACTTGAACCCGACTACAACGAAGACGGCCAATGGTATGCTGATTATAAGAGATTAAGGTTTATAGCGATAAAAGAATAGTATCAAGTAGCTAGTATCAGGTATCAAGACAGGAGCATCATGCGCTAAAAAATCTTGATACTTGATACTTGATACTAAATACCTGATACCAATAAAAAATAAAAAAGGAAAAACTATGTTACACGATCCCAACCGCGTTTATGTTTTTGACACCACCTTGCGTGATGGTGAGCAGGTACCCGGCTGCCAGCTGACAACCCCAGAAAAAATCGAGATTGCCCGCGAGCTGGAAGCACTGGGCGTGGATATTATTGAAGCCGGATTCCCAATCTCAAGTCCGGGTGATTTTCAAAGTGTGGTTGAAATATCAAAGGCTGTAAAAGAGCCTGTAGTTTGTGCCTTAACCAGGGCCAACAAAGGTGATATTGATGTTGCCGCCGAATCATTAAAATATGCTAAAAGGCCGCGTATCCATACAGGTATCGGTTCATCTGATATGCACATCAAGCATAAATTCAACAGCACACGTGAAGAAATTCTGGAGCGCGCCGTTGATGCCGTAAAATATGCCAAAAAATATGTTGAGGATATCGAGTTTTATGCTGAGGATGCTGGTCGTGCCGATGTGGTTTATTTAGCGCAGATGGTTGAGGCGGTAATAGCTGCCGGTGCAACTGTGGTAAACATTCCCGATACTAACGGCTATTGCCTGCCCGATCAATACGGCAGCAAGATCCGTTTCCTGAAGGAGAATGTAAGAAACATCGATCAGGCTATCATATCTGTGCATTGCCATAACGATTTGGGTTTAGCTACCGCTAACTCCATAGCAGGCCTGCAAAACGGCGCCCGCCAGATTGAAGGTACTATCAACGGTATTGGTGAACGTGCTGGCAATACTTCTATTGAAGAAGTGGTGATGGTGCTGAAAACACACCAGGTCTTAGGCCTGCACACCCATATTAACGCTAAGAATTTTTATGAGCTGAGCCATATGGTGAGTACACAAATGCGTATGCCGGTACAGGCAAACAAAGCTATTGTGGGTAATAATGCATTCGCGCATAGTTCAGGCATTCACCAGGATGGTTTTTTGAAGAACCGTGAGAACTATGAGATCATCCGCCCCGAGGATGTTGGTTTCCCTAGCGCCAGCATTGTGCTTACCGCGCGCAGTGGCAGGCATGCCTTAAAGTTCCATTTGGAGCGTTTAGGCTTTAACTTAGATAAGGAAGAATTGAATAGTGCTTACTCACGCTTTTTAACACTTGCCGATATTAAGCTGGATATTAATGATGAAGACTTGCTGAGTTTAGTCGCATTTAAAATGGTAAAAGACTAATGATGGCCACAGCAAAAAATACGCAACTGGATTTTGACGCAGCCTTTGCGCGTTTAAACGGCGTGGTTAAAAATACCCCGCTTGAATATAACGCGGGCCTGTCGGAAAAATACGAGTGCGAAATATATTTAAAACGTGAAGACCTGCAGGTAGTACGCTCTTACAAATTGCGTGGCGCCTATAATATGATCAGCCAGCTTAACGAAGAACAATTAAGCCGTGGCGTTGTATGCGCCAGCGCGGGTAACCATGCACAGGGCGTGGCTTTTTCATGCAAGAAACTGGGCACAAAAGGCGTAATTTTTATGCCGGAGATCACCCCGAAACAAAAAGTTAAGCAAACAGAAATGTTTGGCAATGGCAATGTTGAACTGGTTTTAACCGGTGATACTTTTGATGATTGTTTAAAAGAGGCATTGGCCTATACCGAAGCTCATAACATGACCTTCATACCTCCTTTTGATAACTACCGTGTTATCGAGGGCCAGGGAACTGTTGGTGTTGAGATCATGAACGATCTGCCCGATGTGGAAGCTGTAATTATGCCGGTTGGCGGCGGCGGTTTGGCAGCAGGTACAGGTAGTTACTTTAAGCAACAAAATCCTGATATATTACTAATAGGTGTTGAGCCAGAAGGCGCGCCATCAATGGTAGGCGCGTTTGAGAACAACGGGCCGGTTACCTTAGGTACCATCGATCGTTTTGTTGATGGGGCTGCAGTTAAGCGTGTTGGCTCACTTACTTATGAATTGTGCCGTGAGGTATTGGATGATATGCTGCTGGTACCCGAGGGTAAAGTATGTACCACCATCCTTAAATTATACAATGAAGATGCAATCGTGGTTGAACCTGCGGGCGCATTATCCGTAGCGGTGCTTGATCTGTGCAAAGAGCAGATCAAAGGCAAAAAAGTGGTTTGCGTGATCAGCGGCGGCAATAATGATATTGAACGCATGCAGGAGATCAAGGAGAAATCCCTGTTATACGAAGGCCTTAAACACTACTTTATCGTACGTTTCCCGCAACGCCCCGGAGCGCTTAAATTGTTTGTGAATAATGTTTTAGGTCCTGGCGATGATATTACCCGTTTTGAGTTCATCAAAAAAACATCAAAAGAAAATGGCCCTGCACTGGTTGGCATCGAACTAAAAAATGCTGAAGATTACCCTGCCCTTTTACAACGCATGGAAGCACATAGGTTTGATGTGATCGAGATCAACAGGGATCAAACTTTGTTTGAGTATTTAGTGTAGAAGCCCCCGGCCCCTAAAGGGGAGTAATTAGCAATTTATATGAACAAGGAGATTCAAAGAGACGGAGAAGTAACAACTAAGATCTTTGATAACCGAAGTCTTGAAGCTGATTATACAACATTAATTCCGATACTAAAACCCGGCATGCGGGTCTTGGATGTGGGTTGCGGTACCGGCGCTATCTCCAAAGGTATTGCTGAAAGAGTAGGCCCTAACGGACATGTAACGGGTATCGACAATACAGAAAAATTTATCAGCAGCGGTAAAGAAACTTATCAGCATATTAAGAATCTTGATTTGATATATGCTGATGTTTTTCAGTTCGAACCAAAAGAAAAATTCGACCTGATCGTATCCGCCCGCGTATTGCAATGGCTTAACAACCCTGTTTATGCCCTAAAGCGCTTTAAGGTGCTGCTAAAACCCGGCGGACAAGTATCAGTGCTGGATTATAACCACGAGCAGCTGACATGGCATCCTGCCCCGCCTGAAAGTATGCTCCGCTTTTACAGTACCTTTTTAAGATGGCGTGCCGATGCAGGTATGAATAATCACATTACCGAAGACCTGCCTGAATATTTTGCAGAAGCCGGATTCAGTAATATTGAAAGTTATAATGCCGATGAGGTATATGTAAAAAGTCAGGATAATTTCCTCTCAAAAATTGGCATATGGGCCAAGGTAGCTGCATCAGCTCAGATGGTAGATGAAGGTTATATCAGCAATGATGACCGCCTGCAGGCTATTGATGATTATAATGCCTGGATACAATCTGATGCGGAAAGTATGACAATGGTTTTGAAAGAGGTTAGAGGAAAATTGGCTTAATACTCCAGCCACTTCCCTATTTTCACACTTAGCTTATCGCCTGCTTTATAGGTATGCGTTGCATAATTACGAACACGCAGTTCTACTTCTTCCTTTTCAAGTATCAGGTCCTCATAAAAACCTTTGAACAGGATGCTTTTGATATTCCACCCGGATGATTTATTACTGCTTAATTCAATCCATTCGGGATAAATAACGGCGGTATCCTTTTTAGCTTTAAGCTTAATGCCGCATACTTTGGCCTTATCTGCATCCAGTATATTGCAATTAGCCAGCAGGCTTGCTGTATACAAGTGTTTAGGATTTTGGTAGATCTCTACAGGTGCACCCGATTCCAAGATCTTTCCATCCCTCATCACCACAAGTTCATCGGCCATTGATAGTACTTCGGATGGGTCGTGCGATACCATGATCACCGTAAGGCCGGTTTCCTTTACTATCTGGCGAATATCCTGCTGCAAATCCTCTCGGAACGAAGTATCCACCTGGTTAAAGGGTTCATCCAATAAAAGCACTTCGGGGCGGGTTATGATAGCCCTTGCTAATGCTACCCGCTGTTTCTCACCACCGCTCAGGTCGAACACGCGGCTATTGGCCAGCTTGGTCATGTTGAGCAGGCTTAACGCCGTGGCAACTTTCTCCTCCTTAGCCTGGATGTTGATATTGGGTAAAAGTACGGCTACGTTATCCCACACCTTGGCAAATAAGTTCAGGTCGTCAGTATGCTGGGTAACCATTTTCATGGCATCATGCCCGGGGATCAGTTTTTCAGCCGGGCCCCAGATGCGATCGCCTTTAAATTGAACTTCGCCTTCATCGGGTGCAAGCAGACCGTAAAGCAGGCGCATCAGTGTACTTTTTCCGCTGCCGCTTTCGCCAATTATTGCTGTTATTTTGCCGGGATTTATGGTGATGCTAACGTCTAAAACACCTGAAACTCTTTCGCCGGGATATTTTTTTGTTATTGAGGTTGCCTGTAAAAAATGTGGAGGAGCCATTGCGTCAAAGATACATAAAATGGAAAGGCTATTGAATAACAGCCCTTCATAAATGACACACCAAATACGGTTAAAAGATAAATGACATACCGAACGAGAAGTTCTTCAACCCATCCTGCTCAGGACTATTCTCAAACATATTATTCATATAATACTTGGCGAAGATGCCAAAGCCCGCATAGCCAACCCGCAAAAACGGGCCATAAGTAAACTTAGTGAAGTGGTAATCATTAAAAGCTTTTTGCTTGCCGTTTTCATCGCTGATCTGCTTAACCTTGCCGCCCAGCAGCACCCCGCCTTCCGGACCGAAAACAAAATGAAAACTACCTCCATTATAATCTTCTTTGGTACGAAAATCAAACGTTAGCGGGATCCGCAGGTACGTGGATGAAAAGCGGTTTTTACTGTAATCTATATTATCCTGTCGGTAAGTTAGCACAGGTTGGTTTTGCAATATGGTGATATTATCGCGCAGACGGATATTTGTCCAATCAAACCCTCCCGACAGGTACATCCTGAACGAACTATTAAACCGGTAGCTAAATTGTATCACATCAAACCCTACGTTGCTGGTTTTCCATGATCGGTAACGCAGAAATTCATTTTGTGGTGATAACTTAAAGCTGCCATTATCAAGCAGCGTACTGAAACCAAAATCAAACCTGGCAAACGTTAAGCCCCAGCTAAAACCCGACGCTTTTGAATGCTCATGGATAACGGTATCCTTACTTTTATTAAAGTTGATATCTGTGGCATCGTCAACGGAATTCAGTTTAAGACCGGATACTTTTTTGGTTTTAACAGAATCCGTTTTACTGTTTTGCGCAAATGCTCCTGTTGCCAATGTGCAGATGATCAGGGTAAAAATTAAGCGTTTCAAATCCTGTAGATTTAGATCGGGAATTTAGTCAACTTTTTTTTAAGCTGAAAGTGAATCATTTTTAAAATCATTTAGTCTGCATTATCTTTATACCATGAACACCAACTTTATACCCTTTCCCGATCTGCAAACAGACCGCTTGTTATTAAGAAGGCTGGACAAGAATGATTGCGCTCGACTACAGGAATTGCGTTCGGATGAAAAAGTAAACAGATATCTGAAAAGGCCAAAATCTATCACTATTGATGAATGTGAAGCGTTCGTTAAAAAGATAGATGGGAACCTCAATGATGGTATTGGCGCTTACTGGGTCATCGCCAAAAAGACTGATAATACATTGATAGGTACCATTTGTCTGTGGAACTTTAACCTTGAAAATGAAACAGTAGACTTAGGCTATGAACTAAGCCCGACATACCAGGGACAAGGCTTGATGCTTGAGGTAGTTGAGAAAATTATAGCGTATGCATTTAACAGCATGCAAGCAAAAACAATTTTAGCTTTAACACAGCCGGATAATGAAGGCTCCAATAATTTATTAAAGAGAAGCAGTTTTCAGCGGGATATAAGTTATCAATATGTGAGTGAAGAAGAGGCTGATGGGGATGTGGTTTATTTCCTAAAAAATTGATATAAAAATATCTTTTTTGTGTACCTTTATTAAAATTCATGTGTATGAGAACAAATATTGAGATAGATGATGACTTGATGAAAAAAGCTCAAAAGTTGAGTAATATTAAAACCAAAAAAGCGGTTGTTGAGGAAGCATTGCGTTTATATGTTACCATTGAAAATCAAAGAAAACTAGCAGAGCTTTGGGGAAAGATTGAAGTTGATGAGAAAGCCTACGAATAATGGATATTGTTTTAGTAGACACATCTGTATGGATTAATTTCTTTAAAGCAAAAAAAACTGACGCCAGCTTATTCTTGAAAAACAACTTAAGTGATGTTATAATTGCTACCTGCCCGGTAATTTTACAAGAAGTACTACAAGGAATAGTAAGCGATAATGAGTTTAAAGCCGTTGCTAATTATTTCAGGACTTTAACCTATCTTGTTGAAGAGCCGTACAAATTAGCCAATGAAGCTGCTCAACTTTATCGAGAGCTAAGGAAAAAGGGAATTACAATTAGAAAACCGAACGATTGTCTTATAGCGGTGTATGCTATAAAGAATAATATTATCTTATTGAATGATGATCGGGATTTTCAATTCATTGCTGAAAATTCAGCATTAAAAACAATGAATTTCAGCTAAGTAAGAGTTATTTCTTCAACCTATAATATTTATAGATCTTCACTGCAGCCATCATCACAAAAACAAAAATTATAAGCCCGATAATGGTATAAGGCCAATTGATATTATCCTTTACAACGGCGCACATTACAATTACAAATAGCAGCAAAGTAGCCAGTTCATTCCAAAGGCGCAATTGGGTTGATGTCCATTTGAATTTGCCCCTACGCATTTGCTTGATCTTGTTTTGGCAGATGTAGTGGTAAATAACCAAACATCCCACAAAAAACAACTTTATATGCAGCCATGGCTCCTGCAACCATCCCGGGTCGAATACCAGCATGGTAATACCCGCCGCTAATACAATAAACATGGATGGGATAGTGATCACGTTCCACAACCGGCGCTCCATGATCTCGAACTGGTCGGATAGGATTTTGCGTTCAGTTTCGGGCTTATCCTGTGCCTCGGTATGGTAAATAAACAGGCGCACAATATAAAACAGCCCCGCCATCCAGCAGACTACAAAAATGATATGTATGGCTAATATATATTGATAAAGCACTTATTTCACGAATTAGATCGAATTACACGAATATTCATTATCAACAAATTTCACGAATTAGTTAAGCAATTTGTGACAATTCGCCTTAATTCGTGAAATTCGTGTTTAGTACTTGAATTCCTTTATTATCTCTACCGCGTACTTCACATTATCAAACGGTATATCAGGCATAATGCCGTGACCGAGATTAAATATGAAACCCTTCTCACCTTTCATCCTATCGAACAAACGGTAGATCCTTTCTTTTATCACCTTTTTATCAGCATACAAAATATGCGGGTCAAGGTTACCCTGTACGGCTATGCCGGCAGGTAAACGTTTCTTAATATCCAGCAAATCAACATTCCAGTCGATCGAGATCACATCAGGTTTAGCCTCTGCCATTAGCGGTGCGAAAACCGAGCTTCCTTTACAGAAAGAGATCACCGGGATATCTTTCCTGTTCAGTTTGCTGATGATCTCGACAATATAGCGGTGCGAAAATTCTTTGTAATCATCCCATGCCAAAGCCTGTGCCCAGCTGTCGAATATCTGCACGGCATTTACACCGGCTGCAATTTGCAGGTTCAGGTAATCTGCCGTAACGGTAGCAATTTTTGATAACAGCTGATGTGCCATTTCTGGCTCATTGTGTAGCATCAATTTGGTCAGCTTAAAATCTTTTGATGATCCACCTTCAACCAAATAGCTCATTACGGTAAACGGCGCGCCTGCAAAACCTATCAGTGGGATACTGCCATTCAGCCTTTGCTGTATCACTTTAATGGCATCAGCTACGTATTGCAGTTTGTGCACCACGTGTGTATCCAAAGCATCAATATCAGCCTTTGTACGCACCGGGTTGGCAAACTTAGGGCCCACGCCCTGGGTAAAGCTCAAATCGCCGCCCATGGCTTCGCCGGTAACTAATATATCTGAAAATAAAATAGCACCATCAATCCCTAACAAGTCAACCGGTAACATGGTTACATCGGCGGCAAGCTCGGGGGTTTTGCACATTTCCAAAAAGGAATATTTGTTTTTAATATCCCAATACTCTTTCATAAACCTGCCAGCCTGGCGCATCATCCAAACCGGCGGTCGTGGTGTTTCCTCTGAAAATGCTGCTTTAATTAATAACGAATCTCTCATGTGTTGAAGAGAGTCAAGAATCAAGAATTAAGAGTCAAGATGCTTTTTTACTTTCTTGATTCCTGATTCTTGATTCCTGGCTCTTAAAAATTAGTGTTGTTTTAGTTCCAGTTCAAGCTTGGCTATCACTTCCTTCATTTTGGCAGTGATCTTACCTTCATGCTTACCGGCAAGTTCCAGGTAAGCACGTGCTTTATCAAAATTTTGTTGTCGTATGCTGATGTTCGCCACATGCACCAAAGCGGCAACGTGGTCGTTAGCACTGCGTAAAGGGAATTGCGAAGCCAGCTCATAATGTTTTTCGGCGGCGTCATAATCCTGTTTTTGCAGGCTTACCCCGCCTAATATAAACTCATAAAAGCCGCGCCTTTTTTTGCTCAGCCATGCGGGTTGGGCAATTTGCCGTAACAATGATTCGGCTTTGTCGTAGTCCTTTTTATGAAAACTTTTGGCAGCCAGTATAACTGTTCCCTCTTTAAAATAGCCCCATATAATCAGCACCACAAACAGCACCATTACCGCGGCCAGCTCATATACATGCTGATAAATAAAGAACAATTGCATGGCTAAAAAAATGCCTACAAGTAGTATCCGTGCGTTATTAGTGAACATTTACTCCTTAGTGCTGATTATCGGTAAATTTATAACCTACACCACGTATAGAGTGAAAGTAAACCGGGTTTTTAGGATCCGGTTCAAAATATTTACGGAACGTAAGTATAAAATTATCAATGGTACGGGTTGATGGGTAAACATCATAGTTCCATACGGTTTCCAGTATTTGCTCGCGCGATACCGCATCATTCCTGCGCTCAATAAGCAGTTTCAGCAGCATGGTTTCCTTTTTAGTTAAAGGAGTGATAGATCCATCAGCATTCACCAGCTCAAATGAGTTGAAATGGATGGTTTTATCGCCAATAACATAGCTGTTAAACTCTTTAAGGTCATCACCTTTTAAGCTGCGTTTTACAAGGTTATTTACCCGTAATATCAGCTCCTCAAGATTAAAAGGTTTGGTCAGATAATCATCAGCGCCTTTTTTAAGGCCCGATATTTTATCCTCGTTAGTGTTTTTAGCGGTCAGGAACATGATAGGCACCTCGGTGTTTTCAAGCCTTATGGTTTCGGCAACTACAAAGCCATCTATCTCGGGCATCATAACATCCAGTATTACCAGGTTAAAACGTTCCTCTTTAAATATTTGTAATGCCTTTTTGCCGTTCTTAGCGGTCGATACTTTATACCCTTCCAGTTCCAGGTTAAGTTTAATGGCCTCTAACAGATGCTCTTCATCTTCGGCTAATAAAATTCTCTTCTTGTTTGGCATATAATTTACTATTTAGGTTAATGCAAAAGTTACTTCAAAAATGCTTCCTGCCGGGCGGTTATCCTTAACCTTTATACTTGCTTCGTGTTTATCCAACACCTCCTTAACAATGTATAACCCCAAACCTGTGCCTTTTGTGTTACGTGTGTCTTCGCTACCCACACGATAAAATTTATCGAAGATACGGCCTTTTTCCGCATCGGCTATTCCAATGCCATGGTCTGCAACCTGCAGAAATACCTTGTCGTCCTTTGAAAACAATTTTACGGCAACAACCTCACACGGGCTGGAATATTTTATAGCATTCTCCACCAAATTGGTTACTACCGATGTAAGCGCGAATTTATCGCCGGTGATCTCAATTTTAGGTTCTATTTCCGCATCTATCACCTGTTGGTTACAATCACATTTGGTAACCTGCAAACGGTTAACAATGCTATCAACCAAAACCGACAAATTGAACTTGGCTTTAGGGAAAGTGTAGGAGCGGTTATCAATTTTTGATGCCAGCAGCATGTTCTCTACCATATCATCCAATCGCTCAATATCCAGTAATGATTTATCTATAAAATCAAGGATCTGCACTTTGGTAAGATCCCTCTTTTGGATGGTTTGCAGTAATATTTTGATGGAGGCCAACGGCGATTTCAGCTCATGGGTTACCGATAACAGGAAATTCCTTTTCTGTTCCTGCAGTTTGCTTTCCCTGTTAACTGTTTTGTGCAGGCTGATAGCGCCAAACACGAATACGGTAACAAACATGGAGCCTTCGCCCAGTATCATACCCAGGCGATTGTGCTGCAAACTGTATAAGTAATATGCCCACCAAATCAATTGCGCTACCGCGTAAATAATAAGAGCATAAAAAATAACTAATGAACGCTGCTTTACCATAACTTCTTTATTTTGTGTTGAATACAAGGTCCAGACTATCAAATATAGCACGTTTTGCCCGTTCCAAATCAACTTTTGTGTGGGCCGATGATATAAAACCGACTTCATAACCTGATGGGCCAAAATATACCCCCCTGTTGATCAGTTCGTGGTGCATTACTTTGAACTTATCCATGCTTGCCGGGTCAATTTCTTCGGCCCTGGTTATCGTTTCCTTATCGGTAAAAGCAAACCAGAACATAGAGCCGATAGTGAATACCTTAAACTTATAACTACGTGCTGATGCAAAACGTTGTATTGATGCTGTAAATTCTTCTGTTTTATTAGCCAAATCACGGTAGAAACCCATGCGCAGTACTTCGGTTAACTGCGCGATACCTGCAGCCATAGCTACCGGATTACCCGATAAGGTACCACCCTGGTAAACCGGACCATCAGGCGATACACTGCCCATAATTTCGTCAGATGAGCCATAACAGCCAACCGGTAAACCACCGCCTATTATTTTACCATAGGTAAGTATATCCGGCTTGATCTGGTAAAGACCAGCGGCACCCTCAAAACCGATCCTGAAGCCTGATATTACTTCATCAAATATCAGCAACGTGCCGTTTTGGGTACATATCTCCCTTAAAAACTGTAAATACTCTTTGCTTTGCAGCAATAAGCCATTGTTTGCAGGGATAGGCTCGATAATTACCGCGGCTATCTGATCATTAAATTCTTCAAATGCTTTCTTTAGCGCTTCGGTGTCATTTAATGAAACTACAATGGTTTCATCGGCAAATGCTTTGGGTACGCCTGCTGATGAGGTTTCGCCAAAAGTAACCAAGCCTGAGCCTGCTTTTACCAGCAAGGCATCGGTATGGCCATGATAGCAGCCTTCAAACTTTAATATTTTATCGCGTTTGGTATAGCCGCGGGCCAATCTGATGGCCGACATAACGGCCTCGGTTCCTGAGCTTACAAAACGTAATTTTTCAACAAACTTATTGTTTTTAAGGATGAGCTCTGCCAGTTCATTTTCCAAAGCCGTAGGCGCACCGAACGACATGCCATTCTGCATTACCTCGATCACCTTTTCGCGAACCTTGGCGTTATTATGGCCTAAGATCAGCGGCCCCCATGAGCAGCAAAAATCAATGAATTCATTGCCATCGGCGTCCCAAATATGGCTGCCATCACCTTTTTCAATAAAAAGCGGCGTACCATATACCGATTTAAAAGCCCTAACCGGCGAGTTAACCCCACCCGGGAAATAAGTTTTAGCCTTAGCATACAGCTCGGCAGATTTTTCCCTGCTGATATTTGGTTTCCCGGTTGTATTCACCGGCAAATCATCCTCACTTGAAAATATTTTCTTAATCGAATCAAACATCTTTTTATACCTTCTTTGTCATTGCGAGCGATAGCGTGGCAATCCCCGATATGCAAATCCTCTCTGTATAGTTTGGGATTGCTTCGTACCTCGCAATGACGCTTTGTTATTTTTTATTTTAAACCTTTTAGCTTTCGCCTTTAAGCCTTAACCTTTTTCGCACCTTTCAGCTTTAACCTTTTTTAAATCCACTTATTCTCCAATACCTCTTTAGCATGATACGTCAATATCACGCTGGCGCCTGCCCTGCGAATGCTGGTAAGCACCTCAGTAATGGCGCGCTGCTCATTTAACCAGCCTTTTTGTATGGCTGCCTTTATCATGGCATATTCGCCGCTTACATTATACGCCGCAACCGGCAGTTCAGTATTATCTTTTATTAATTTGATCACGTCCAGGTAAGGCAATGCCGGTTTCACCATCAAAAAATCGGCGCCTTCAGCCTCATCAAGCCTGGCCTCAATCAATGCTTCGCCTTGATTAGCCGGGTTCATCTGGTATGTTTTTTTATCGCCAAATTTTGGCGCTGAATTCAACGCATCCCTGAACGGACCATAAAACGCGCTGGCATATTTAGCTGAGTACGACATGATAGATACATTGGTGAATTTATTATCATCCAATACCTTCCTGATGTACCCCACACGCCCATCCATCATATCTGACGGGGCGATGATATCCGCACCGCTTTGCGCGTGTGCCAATGCCATTTTGCCTAATACTTCCAGCGTTTCGTCGTTCAGTATTTCGCCATTCTCCATAATACCATCATGGCCATCACTGCTGTAAGGATCCATGGCTACATCTGTAACCACACATGCCTCGGGGAAATTCTTTTTCACCGCGCGGATAGCACGCAAATACAAGCTTTCATCGCGATAGCTTTCAGTAGCATATTTATCTTTCAGCGCCTCATCAATATTAGGGAACAGGTCGAAGGAATTTAAGCCCAGCTTTAAACAGCTCTCCACCTCGCGCAGCAAATTATCAATTGAATACCGGTAAATACCCGGCATCGATGATACTTCGCTTTTCTGATTTTCGCCCTCAATAATAAACAGCGGGAATATCAAGTTAGCCGCGCTAACATGCGTTTCCTGCACCATTTGGCGTATCACCTCACTTTTCCTGTTTCTTCGTGGTCTTTGTAGCATCTTTTTAGTCTGAACCATGATTCGTAGGATTTATTTGATTAACATGATATATTAACCAAGCCTACTCATCATTTTCATTTATTAATTAAACATCCTGTAAATTTTCTGAATCAGTTAAATCCTGGTCATTATATCCCAAACACCGCCTCAGCCAGCCCGACTTCATCGGGTGAAAAAGGCAGTATGTATTTTACACCCATCTCATCAAATTTTTTGCCTGTCGATTTGCCTATCGCCACTACTTTTTGGTATGGATCAAGCAAATTCTCAGCAAAATAAGCGTCAACGTTTGATGGACTGGTAAATACCAATACATCAGCGCCTGATGCTTCTACTTCTTCTTCCATTACGGTTTCATAAACCGGCAGATCGATGATCTTTGTATCTGCCGATAAACCTTGTTGTATGCTCCGCATAGAGCCCTCGGCACATGGGAATAACACCGTTGTGCCGTTAGTCAGTTCGGCAAATTGTTTGGCAACATCCGCGGCATCGTTACCAGTACCTACATAATTGGTAAAGTGCCCTTTGCGCCGCAGCATTTCTTCTGATCCGCTGCCCATTACCCCAAACTTTACATCCTTCGGAAAAAGCGGGTTTAGCAGGAAAAAATAATCTACCGCGTTTTTGCTGGAGAAAAACACCCAGTCAATATGCTTTAATATATACGAATCGAACTTGGTGATCACCGGCACGGTACGTATTAATGAATGTGCCTCTATGATGATACCATGTTTTTCAATAGCTTTTCTAAAATAGCTTTGCTCTGATAGATCGCGTGAGATGAACACGCTCTGTGGATGCTTGCGATCTTTTGCAAATTTTGCTACTACCTTTTCAGCCAGGCCTTCAGTAGTTTTTGATTCCATGAATAACCTGTCCGGAAATTCATCATCTTCATCGGCTTTTGAGGTAAATACCTGGAACACGTCATCATCCTTATGACAATAACAGCCCAATGGCAAATGACAGCCCCCACCGAAAAGTTTAAGCACCGTGCGTTCTACTGCTAATTCTTCAGCAACATCCGGGTGATTCAATGGCTGCAAAGCATTAAATAATTCCTGATCGCTTTCGCGGATCTGTATAGCCATTACCCCTTGTGCAGCGGCAGGTATCAGTTCAACCGGGGTTAGTTCCTCCACATGAAATTCACTCAAATCAATACCCAAACGCGATACACCTGCTTTTGCCAGCATAATTGCATCATAACTTTCGTTACGTAGTTTTTGAATACGTGTTGGCACGTTACCGCGCAGATCCTGGATCTCCAGGTCTGGGCGATAAGCCAGCAATTGGGCTTTGCGCCTGTTGGATGAGGTACCTACTGCCGCACCAAATTTTAACGACAGCTTTTGGCGTACATCAACACAATCCTTTAGTATCAGCAATAATTCTGATGGGTCTTCACGTTCAGATACCGCCGCAATGATCAATCCCGCAGGATTCTCAGTAGGCAGGTCCTTATGCGAGTGAACCGCCAGGTCAATTTTACCGGCTAACAGCTCTTCTTCTAACTCCTTGGTAAAAAACCCCTTACCCTCCAACTTGTCAAAGCTGAGGTTAAGTATACGGTCGCCCTGGGTTTTAATAATTTTTAATTCAGCCGGAATATTAATAGCAGCGAGGCTATCCTTCACAAAATTAGCCTGCCATAAGGCTAGTTCGCTGCCGCGTGTTCCAATAATAAGAGTTCTGTCCAATGGGCTCATGTTTAGCACCGCAAATTTAACCTTTTGCGCCTATGAATATAATATTAATTGAGGATATGAAAATAGGCTGACTAATGAAAAAGTCAAAAATTAAAAGTAAAAATTCAGAAAGTGAGCTTTATGCTATAACTTTCTCAATATTGAGTGTGGATGTCACCCTGAGCGCTAGTAGAAGGGTGAGCGTAGAGGCCTTTGCCCGCATACTTCGACTAACGTTCAGAATGACACCTTTTTAATTTTCCAATACTCAGGGTTTTAAAGTCAGCGCTAATGAAAAAGGAAATTTTATATTTTACAGGCGATTACCTTCTTCTCACTCCTCACCCTATAAGTGTGCAATAAATTTTCGAGCGCTTTTTTATTAGTATCAAATTCATTAATGTTAACCTTTTCGCTGCCATCCGGGTAATTATATTGCAGGTAAGTGTTTGATGATTTGCCCGCTTGGATAGTTACTACTTCATCATCTGTTATATCTTTCCAGGCAACAAATCCTGCAGAAATAGTTTCGATGCCTTTATCGTTCAGTATGATCTGTGCATCCTTATTCATAGCTTTTTTATATTCGGTATAAATAAAATAACCGGCAAAAGCACATAGCAATACCGCGCCGATGTATTGCTTAATGATAAACAAATAGATCCCCAGGCCCAGGCATAGCAATAGCACAATACACTGTACCAGTATCGCGCTTTTTGAATAATAGATCGCCGTTTCCTGCGGAACCGAAAGGTCTTCTTCAAACACATCATTCTGGTTAAACTTGTCTTGCAGTTGTGCCCATTTATCTTTATCAGCCGAGTTCCAGATCTCTGTTTTTCCCCAAAAGCTACCTTCATTCCATATCAGCTGCGCTTCAACCGCTTTTCTTTGCAGTTCATGTACATTTCTCACATTATCGAAAGCCCATACTTTCCATTTAGTAACCATAAAACTCCAGTACAGCCACCCCAGTAGCAAGCCGGATACGATACCAATTATCAGATATGAGACAGGGATCAAATTTTGGGTGCTCAGGTAAACGCTTACACCTATTATACCGAACATAATTACCATTACGGGGTAACTTATCATGCGGCGGCCACGGTTTATGGCTTCATCTACTGTTACAGTTTCGTACATTGTGCTAAAGGGAATGCTAATTAATCAGGTTATAAAACTATCTAAAAACTGCTAAAAACAAAAATAGCGGTGAGTTTAACCTCATCGCTATTTACTATATATTGGGGTAAGAATTTTTTATTGCTGGCTATTGATCAATATATCCTTGGCCATGATCATAGGCACACTAATATATTTTTTCTCCATGTAGTTGATCACTTTTTCAAGTATCTCGCGCGATTGTTCATCCATGCCCTGTACTTCTTCAAAAAACACAGTATTGATGGCGTTGTTTCGGATCTCCTTTATTTTTTCAGGCACCTGGCGCATAGCTAATTCAATGCGGCGCTGTTTTAACATGGTTAAAAACTCCGTAATATTTTCACCGATAATTGCCTCGGCATGTACAAGTTCGTGGTAGCGTTCCTGTAAATTTCTTTTGGCAACTTCATTTAATGAATGCACCTCTATAAAATTAACCGGGAATTGCTCCAATACTTCAGGGGCAGTATCGTTCGGAACAGCAAGATCAACAATAGTTTTTTTGCCAGTTTCGCCGTTTAACAGTGAAGTATAAATTTCAGGAGTGATGATCGGGTCAACTGCTGATGTGCAGGTGATGATAACATCAAAGCCCTTGTTGTAATCTTTTAAAGCGTCAAGTGTAAATGCCTCACCGTTCAGGTCTTTCGCTAATTGCTGTGCTTTGGAAATGGTACGGTTAAAAATGGCAAAGTTGGAGAACTTATGCTTTTGCAGGTATTTGGAGATATTCTGGTTGGTTTCGCCTGCGCCGATGATAAGTATGCGGGCATTTGAACATAAATTGAAATCCTTTAGCTTACGGTAAGCCAGTGACACTACCGAAATTGGATTTTTTGAGATATTGGTATTGGTATAAACCTCTTTGGCCGCCTTTACCACACAATTCATCGCCATGCGTAAAAAATCGCCGGTAAGGCCTGCTTCCCTACATTGTTCGTAGGCTTTGCGTAACTGCGGCAATATTTCCTTTTCTCCTACTATCAAACTTTCAAGCGAACACGAAGTGCGGAGCAAATGGTTAAGCGCTTCCTGATCTTCATAAATGGTAACGCCATGTAAAAGCGTACCCATGGAGTGATGACAAACACCAATATTAAGCGCATTTAAAAAACGCTCAGTATAAGCCATATCAACAACCTGGTCGGTTACCAAAACAAATTCAACGCGGTTACAGGTACCCAGATAAAAGATCTCAGATATCAGAAACTCCTTTTTAACCTCTTGAAGCTTGTCTATCAGATTTTCCTGGCAAATCACCAATCTTCCCAAATCCTTCAGCTCAATCTGTTTATGCGTAAAAGCTATTACCTTTAAGTACTTCAAAGCAGTTTTTTAAATTTGACCCGACAAAAATAACAGGATTAATAGGATGCAATGTCAACACTTTGTCAAACAGGTGCATATACATAGTATTTAGAATGTTTATAAATTGGGTTCATTGCCTTTAAATACAGGTTTTTAAACTGTTCAGGTGGTTTATTCGTACCATTAAACAATGGGCAAAGCTAAAAAAATAAGTCTTATTCTATTAATAATCGGCTACATAGCTGCAGGAATAAATCATTTTCGCATTCCGGCGTTCTATATCAGTATAATACCAGCCTATCTGCCATATCCGCAAATTTTAAATACATTAGCAGGGCTGTTTGAAATTGCTTTTGGTTTGATGCTGATATTCAGGCCGACAAGAAAAATTGCTGCCTGGGGAATAGTATTAATGCTGATCGCTTTTCTGCCGGTACACATTGATATGCTTTACGGGCACACGCAAGTAGGTGCTACACAAGTTAAGCCTGTTTGGGTATGGATGAGATTGTTTTTTCAACCAGTGTTGATTTTATGCGCATGGTGGCACACGAGGAGTTCATAGATAATAGTTCATGGTTCATAGCAAAGCTTAGGCTATGAACCATGAACTATCAACCATTAACTAAAAATGATAAAAAAAGAAAACTACAACATTCCCGGCGCTAAGGGCCGTGGTATGCTGATGGATATAACTTACGACACCAAACATAAGGATGCGCCGGTGGTAATTTTCGCGCATGGTTTTAAAGGCTTTAAGGATTGGGGCACCCATAACCTGGTGGCAAACTATTTTGCTGAACATGGTTTCCGGTATCTTAAATTCAACTTTTCGCACAACGGTACTACTGCCGACAAACCCATTGATTTTGTTGACCTTATAGCCTTCGGCGATAATACTTTTTCGATAGAGTTGGAAGACCTGCATGATGTGATCGATTTTGTGTGTAACGGTTCATCAATGCCATCTGTAAAAGGTGTCTTTTTGATTGGGCACAGCATGGGTGGTGGCATCAGCATTATACAAACTGCCGAAGACAGCCGCATTAAAAAACTGGTTACCATGGCATCCATCTCGGGCTTTGGCAACTTATGGCCAAAGGAAGCTGAGGAGCAATGGCGATTACAGGGTATTATGTACATACCCAATAAACGTACCGGACAGGAGATGCCGCTAAAGGCTACACTGCTTGATGATCTGCGGAATAATCCCGGCAGGCTGGATATCCTGGCAAAGGCCGCACAAATAACTCAGCCCTGGCTAATTGTTCAGGGTGATGAAGATACTACCGTGCCATTAAGCCATGCAAAAGAGCTGGCCGAAGCCAACAAACATGCTAAATTATCCGTTATAAAGGGCGGCGATCATACCTTTGGCGCAACGCACCCCTATCCCAAGGATACATTGCCTGCCGAACTGCTGGACTTTTGCGACCAGTCGATCGCATTTTTTAAGAAAAAGTAAACCGAAAGTAATTTAAAACGGCTTTAGGTTTATTATTAACACCAAACCTGTACCGTACCGTTATATAATATATGAATTTAAAAGGATCCGTTAAGAAAGGGAACAAATTTCAAAATCCTATACCAACCGATGAAGCCGGGTTCGGCAAAATGATCCCTATTTTAAGAGAATACATTAACAACAAAGCTGAAAATGTTCCGCTTAAAACGCTGGGGCCATTTAAAACTGATGTTTCTATTTACAACACTCCGCCCGAAAGTGGCTTGAGGGTAACCTGGGTTGGGCACTCCAGTTTATTGATTGAAATCGATGGTAAACGCATCCTCACCGATCCGGTTTGGGGCGAGCGCGCTTCCTTTTTATCATTTATGGGGCCAAAACGTTTTTTTGAACCACCCATAGCGCTTGAAAACCTGCCACCGCTGGATGCAGTTATTCTATCGCATGATCATTACGATCACCTGGATAAAGGCACCATCAAGTTTTTCGCGGATAAGGATATTCCATTTTTTTGCTCATTAGGGGTTAGTCAATACCTTATTAAATGGGGCCTCAGCAAATATTTTATCACTGAAATGGATTGGGGCGATAGTTTGATGATCGGGCAGGATCTGGTACTTACGGCCACACCATCAAGGCATTTTTCGGGTCGTGGAATAATTAACCGCAATGAAACGCTATGGTCGTCATTTGTGATAAAGGGGCCGAAGCATAATATATTTTTCGGGGCCGATTCAGGCTGGTTCCCGGGCTTTAAGGACATCGGCGACGCCTACGGTCCGTTTGATTTAACTATGCTCGAGATCGGCGCTTACGGCACTTACTGGCCCGATATACACATGGGACCTGATAATGCATCAAATGCGCACATCGCCCTGAAAGGAAAGATTATGATGCCTATACATTGGGGCACATTCAGCCTTGCACCCCATGCATGGTATGAGCCTATTGAAAGACTGGTACAGTTTGGCAAGGACAAAAAGATAAAACTATTTATCCCAAAACCCGGCGAGCCTACCGAGGTTAAAGAATATAACTCTGGCTGGTGGCAGCCTTATTTGAGTCATTGAGATAGTCATTGGTCATTGAGTCATTGCTGACAGCACATTTATATTGTTTCCGCTGTTTGTGTCCTCACAAACAGCTACTAGTTAGCGAATTGTTTGTGAGGACACCATAGGTGTTCGGAAGATTTTGATTTATCCCCTTAAGTGAATAACTAGGCTATAGAAATCTGTTAAATAGCTGATAATTTGCATTATGGAAGT
>NZ_JACHBY010000007.1 GCF_014200495.1 Mucilaginibacter geliditolerans | reverse complement strand
ACATGCAAATAGCTATTAAGGGATAGCCCGGCTCTCACTCTCTTTCACTTATATAATCTATACAAGAATAACGATTACAAACATAGGAGGGATGGTAAGGGTTTAGCCCGACGAAGGAGGGCCGGAGCGAAGCGCAGCCCTGAACAGCCCGGGCCGGAGGCAACGCCATAATATAATTCAAAAGGACTGTTAACTCTCCCTATTCTCCAATGTAATTTTTTTTGAAAATAAATTTGTGTAACTCAGAAGTTACCCATATATTTGAGTAACTTAAAAGTTACCTATTATGAGCAAAAGTATTAACCACCAACTTTTTTTCTCTCATCCGCCAAAGGCGGTATGGGAATATTTGACAAATCCTGAGCTAATGGAACTCTGGCTGATGAAAAACGACTTTAAACCGGTTGTAGGCCATGACTTTCAATTTCGCGTAAAACCAATACCCGATCTTAATTTCGATGGGGTCGTCCATTGCAGGGTACTGGAGATCGATCCCTTCAAAAAACTTTCTTATTCGTGGAAATCCGGGCCCGGGGATGGCACCTACAATATTGATTCAGTAGTTGTATGGCGGTTACACGCCAAAGATAACGGTACCGAACTAGTGCTGGAGCATGGCAATTTTGCGATTATGGAAAACATTGGCCTGTTTAACGGCATGAATGAAGGCTGGCTCAAGAATATGCACAAGATCGCTAATCGTTTAAACGCTGTAGAAAATGACTCAACCAACGCTTGATACCTTCCAGGTAATTGCCGACCCCAGCCGGAGGAAGATGCTGATGCTGCTCACTGAAGATAGCTTAACCATCAATAGCCTGGCTGAAAACTTCGACATGAGCCGACCCGCTGTATCAAAGCATATTAAAATATTGTACTCGGCGGGCTTTATTTCAATCCAGGACATTGGACGGGAACGCTATTGCACCCTGAAACAGGACGGCTTTAATGAACTGCGGAAATGGATCTCGTATTTTGATGGTTTCTGGATCTCGAAACTAAAAAACTTAGAAACATTGTTAAACAACAAATTGACAAACTAAAAATCAAAGAAAATGGCAACATCAGATTTTACTACTACCCTTGTGGTAGGTCAAAGCCCGAAAGAAGCATATGACGCTATCAATAATGTTCGCGGATGGTGGTCGGAAAACATTGAGGGTGGTACAGATAAGCTTAACGATGAATATCTCTATCATTATAAAGACATTCATTACTGTAAAATAAAATTGATTGAGCTAATCCCCAACCAGAAAGTGGTTTGGCTGGTACTCGATAATTATTTCAAATTTACGGAAGACAAAAGCGAATGGAAAGGCACAAAGATCATCTTTGATATATCGCAAAAAGATGGTAAAACAGCCATCAAATTCACACATGAAGGTTTGGTACCTCAATATGAGTGCTATGAGATCTGCCGCGAAGCATGGACCAATTATATACAGGAAAGCTTACGCGATCTGATCATCACCGGCAAAGGTCAACCAAGTTCTAAAGAGGATGATAGCTTCGATGCCCAGATGGTTGAAAAATGGAATTTGGCTTAATGCAAAAAAATAACATGAAAGATTATCAAAAACGCATTATCGTAAACAAACCGGCAGGTGAAGTTTACACCGCTCTTATCCAACATATCCCAGATTGGTGGAGTATTGACTATTCGGGATCGGCAGCAAAAAAGGGCGATCAATATAATATAGCTTTCGGCGAGACGAGAAAGACCTTCGAGATTCTCGAAGCAGTCCCTGATCAGCAGGTAACATGGTTATGCCTGAAGGCTTACATTGATATGCCGAACCTGACAAAAAGAGATGAATGGGTAGGTACCAAATTGATATGGACGATAACAAATGACGGTAAAAGCACAATATTAACGCTGCACCATGAAGGGCTAAATAAAAGCTTTGAGTGCTACGACGTATGCGAACCCGCCTGGGATTATTTTATATTGAGCTTACAGACTTACCTCACAACAGGCAAAGGAACACCATATTTAAAGGCGACAGTCAGCTCTTTATGATTGCAGACCATAGGTGTTTGGAAAATTACATTTCTGTTTTTAATTCCCTCCCAACGGGAGGGGTGTGGTTGGATGTGAAGTGGCAGGGAGGGGTTTATACACCAAATAAGCTGTTAAACCCCACCCTTCCCCGCCCCAGGGCGGGAATCGCACAAGGCTGATGCTCCTTTTTAATCTTCCGAACACTTATGGATTTCACACAAACAAAAACGGCCTTAACATAATAGTTAAAGCCGTTTTTTGTGTCGATTACTCCAGGAATCAATATTGTATTTTAAAAGTAGCCGTGTGTAGTAATTTATTATTGGCTTGTAAAGCAGCAGGTATAACTACTTTCACACTATCGCCGGCAACAGTGTATTTTAAATTTTTATCAGCCCCAAGCACGCTGATCTTTTTAACCTTTTTAATACCCGTTAAATGAAACGAGATACTTGCCGGTAAAGCAACCTCATTAGTAGCAGGTAAAAGAAACGCATAAATGGTATTCGAGCTTTTTAATTTGGTATAAAATATATTTTGCTCGGAGTATGGTACTACCGGTTCCGTTCCGTATATGCCTTCGCCATTTATTTTTATCCAATCGCCAATCTCATTCAGCCTACTATAAGCTACGGGATCCCAGTCACCATCAGGGCCCGGACCGATATTCATCAGCAAATTACCACCCCGCGATACGATCTTCACCAGCAAAGTAATAATTTCCTGTGCTGATTTATAATGATCGCCCGGCACATAACTCCATGAATTACCCATGGTGATACAGCTTTCCCACGGATGATCCAAAGGCTTATCAGGCACCTGCTGTTCCGGTGTGGTGTAGTTTTCATATTGCCCGGCAACTGTGCGGTCAACTACTATCAGCCCCGGCTGTTTAGTGCGCGCCATAGCAGCAATTTTAGGCATATCAATATCCTGGTCGTAAGGTATGGTCTTCTGCCAGTCAACATCTGAATCAATGGTACTTTTCGGCCTCACCCATCCCCCATCGAGCCATAAAATATCAACTTTGCCATAGCCGGTCATTAATTCCTGGATCTGGTTATAGGTGTAATCCTTAAACTTCTGCCAGCGTTCGGGGTATTTAGCCGGGTCATAATTTACGTTCCTGTCCTTAGGCGGAAAATACGACCACCAGTAATCATTTGAGTGCCAGTCGGGTTTTGAGAAATAGGCCCCGATCATAAAATTCTCCTTGCTGAACGCGTTAAAGATCTCCTTGGTTACATTGCTCCTTGGGTTTGTTGAGAACGGAGTTTTTGTACTGGTTATTTTATAGTCGGTTTGCTTAGTATCAAACATGCTGAAACCATCATGGTGTTTGGTGGTGAAGATGACATACTTCATACCCGCATTTTTAGCAGCTTTCACCCACTTTTCAGGGTTAAAATGAGTTGGATTAAATGTTGTCTGCAAATTCTCATACGCTTTTTTGTACGTATAGTAATCAGCACCGTACGGACCTTTACGCTGGGTCCAGCCTTCATCTTCGGGGCAAATGCTCCAGCTTTCAACCACTCCCCACTGGCTGTAAGTCCCCCAGTGCATAAATAAGCCAAATTTCAGGTCCTGCCATTTATTTAGCTTTTGCTGCACCAGCGTATCAGATGGCGGCACATACGATTTTGACATATTATGCTGCTGGGCAAACAAACTGCCCGCGACAAGTAACAAAAGGGGTAAAATACTTTTTTTCATGAGTGATAATGTATGTTGATTCCGGTTGCCCGGCTATGTTATTTATTTAACCTTTACACCCAGTTCCGCTACCGCAACCCCATTACCGCTAACCACATGCAATACAGCAAACTTAAAATAGCGGCAACTCACTGGCGACGCCAAAGGAATAAACTGCTCAACAGGGTTCGATCTGATATTTGAAAACTCCCCTGCCGCGGCATGTTGCCAGTTTACACCATCGCTACTAGTATAAAACGCGTACTTATCGGCAATACCATTCGTCATTTTATCCTGACGGGGCAGATAAGTGAATGCTTTGATAGTTTGGGCCGTCCCCATATCAATATTTATTTCCTGCGGATAATTGATGGTTTGGGTTGAATCTTTAGATAATGTACTCCAGGCAGTATTAGCATTTTCATCAATCGCATTTGATGGATCGCTGCCGTTTTTAGGATTTGCGTCGATAACTTTCCAACCTGATTTTGAAAGGGGAAATTCCTTTGTACCGGTTTCGCTTACCTGCTTAACTTCAAAACCACGGGCTTTAATAATCCCGCCATTGATCAGCAAAAAAGGTTTTGAATATACAGGTGATTGTAAAGTTGGCTCCGTTCCGTCAATAGTATAATGAATAGCGGCAACCGGCGCGCTGGTACTGATGTTCACCACGCCATCTTTATCCCTGCTGATGAGCGGTGCGGTAAGATGTACAGGTTCTTTAAATAAACCAAAATCGCTTAAAGCTATACATACCGGCGAAGCTGTGATCCGCAGCCTTACCTTGCTTGCAGTAATATTATTCGGCAAGCGGATCAGGCGATTCGCGCCTATACTGGTTACTGCAGCTATTTCCTTCCATTCACCATTTGTCCAGGCATCAACTGCCGCGCCTTCAATACGCTGGCCTAGTTTTATATTTTCGCGCAGGCGGATAACGTTGAATGTTTTTGGCTGATGCAGGTCGATCACCAGTTCGGGCTTGGTAACGTTATCATCGGTTGCCCAATAGGAGTATCGGCTCTTATCCAGCAAAAATGCCGGACCAAATTTAGCGGCATTGCCACCCCTGATATTACTGGCTTTAAAGCTTGCACCTGCGGCTAAATTAACCGCGAACGTTTGCTTTAACAGCTGCCCAAATTGCTTTAATATATTAACATCCTCAGCACTAATCTCCCCGTCCTTATCCGGCGACAAGCCCAAATCAAGACAAGCACCACGGCCTACGCTTTTATAATACAGGTCGAATAATGTATAAGGCGATTTACTTTGCCCATCCTGCGATTGATGGTAGAACCAGCCATTACGCATAGGCACATCACATTCAGCAGGCATCCAATATTTGCCGTTGCGTATGCCTTCAGTAGCCGTTTCATAACGTGAATAACCATTGGCAGGTTCTTTACCGGCATCAGGGGCTTCAGGTGTGTAGGTTGCCCAATAGGTTTCACCTGCATGGCCTTCTTCATTGCCTACCCAGCGTACATCAGGCCCAACATCGCCGAAAAGGCAAGCGCCGGGCTGCATTTTGCGCGTAATGCCCCAGGTATTTTTCCAGTCATAATAGGTTGATCGGTCAATAGTGCGCACTTTACGTTCGCCTCCATAATAGCCATCTCCCCCATTGGCGCCATCATGCCATGACATAAACAGCGGGCCATAATTAGCATATAATTCCTTCAATTGCGCACGGTAAACGTTTGTTAAATATTCAGGCTTGCCATATAGCGGGTTGTTCCTGTCCCACGGCGAACAATACACACCCATTTTCATGCCCAGTTTTTGGCAGGCCAGCTGGTATTCCCTAACAATATCACCTTTGCCATTCTTCCACAGACTTTTACTGATATTATGTTCCGTGGTTTTTGTGGGCCACAGGCAAAAACCATCATGGTGCTTGGCTACTACTACTATCCCCTTAAAACCACCTGCTTTTGCCGCGCCCACTATTTGCATGGCATCAAAATGTTTAGGGTTGAAGATCTGCGGATCTTCATCACCATAACCCCATTCCTTATCGGTATAAGTAGCTACGCTAAAATGGATAATACAATACATATCCGTTTCCTGCCAGTTGAGTTGCCTCGGGGCAGGTAATGCGCCATAAGGTTTAGGCGGAGCCTGTGCAAAAGCAGTTGAAAATGTAATTATCAGTAATAAAATCAGCGCTAACCTTTTCATTATTATTATTAATTTTTAAGCCATTGCGCGGGAATATCCTGCGGAACCGATCCGTTTAAACTGTATTTTAATTTCAGGGTATAACCACCGCCACCTTCAATAAAATCAAGCGCGATGTTATGTAAACCTTTCTTCAAAGCTATCTGACCGTTCTTTTCAATAGCGGAGTGCTGCCCATCATTATCAACCACTTCCCTGCCTGCGATCTTTAAAGTACCACCATCATCACAGGTTAAATAAAAACTATAAATACCATCCTGCGGCACATCCAGGTAACCCCGGTATTTTAAACCGAACGATGGAGCTTCTGCAAATGGCGGTACCATAATAGTTTTAGCTATAAAAGTAGTATCGGGTTTGGTATCAGGTATCAATGCCGCCTTCAAAAAATATTGCTTATAATCACGGCAGATCAATCCTTCACTTACATTTGCTACGGTTTCAGGTTCGGCAAGGCTCTGTTTGTCATATTGCAGGTTATAAACATCACCATGTGTACCATCTGGTTTAAATGCCGCTAAACGTACCAGCTGTGATTGATTGATAATAAGCGACTTACCTAATAAAGTTGAATTTGCCACCGGCAAAGTACCATCCGTAGTATACCTGATGGTTAAATATGGCAGCGGACTGCTCACCGACAAAGTATCCTGAGCGGTAAATACGTTTGATTGCAGGAAACCCGAAAGATCAGGCAAGCGGTAATGAACATTTAACAGATCCAGTCGTGCATATTGGCTCTCCAAACGCTGTAAATAAGAATCATAATCCTGATGGTTTGTCCATAACACCTCTGCAAGGGCGGTCATCCTTGGCATATACATATAATCGGCACGTTTTTCTGATGGAATGTTCTCCGTCCAGATATTTGCCTGTGCACCTATGATATTCTTGCCTTCAGCATCAGTGAGCCCTTTGGGGATAACGTTAAAATTGTAAACTGCGGGGATAGAGTTTTTGTCCGGTATTGCATCAAAATATAAAGGGCTGCCCGGTGTCATAATTACTTTATTACCAAGCTTGGCTGCCTTTACGGGAGCATCAGGCACCCAACCGCGCCAGTACATAATAATAGCGGTTTTTGTTACGCCACCTTCCAGTATCTCATCCCAGCCTATCATTTTTCTGCCATGCTGATTGAAGAAAACCTCCATTCGATCAATAAAATAGCTTTGCAGCGCAGGCAGGTCTTTTATTCCCTCACGCTTCATCAGGGCTTTACATGCATCAGATTTTGCCCAGTCACTACGGTCAACTTCATCACCACCTATGTGAATGTATTTAGATGGGAAAATATCCATGATCTCGCTGAATACGTTCTCAGCAAAATCAAAAGTACTTTCATTACAGGGGCAGATTGGTTTGGTGAACAGGTCGCCCCATTTATTCTCGCCATTACAGGTTAAAAAAGGATAGGCATTTATAGCTGCCATCATATGACCCGGCATATCAATTTCGGGGATAATATCTATATGTCTTGCTGCAGCATAAGCTACCAGCCCTTTCATCTCTTGCTGGGTGTAAAAACCGCCATACAGCGTTTTGCCATTTTTGTGGATGATATGCTCCGTATCGATAGCAAAATCAGGGTTATCGGGGGCGCGTTTCATGCACGCCGAATCATTTTTATCAAATGTGCGCCATGCCCCTTCCTCTGTTAATTTAGGATATTTTTTTATTTCGATGCGCCAGCCCTGGTCATCCGTTAAATGTAAATGCAGCTTATTCATTTTATAAAGCGCCATTACATTGATGAATTTTTTAAGATAGGCGATAGAAAAGAAATGCCGTGACACATCAAGGTGCATACCGCGCCAGGCATAAGCGGGCTCATCCTTTATTTCAACAGCCGGCAGCGATAAGCTTTTAAGCGACGTTGCGTTTGCCAGTTCAACATTGGCAGGCAATAATTGCCTTATAGTTTGTACCGCCATAAACATACCCGCAGGTGTTCTGGCAGCAATTGTTATCTGTTTTGGGGATATAGAAAGCGTATAGCCTTCATCAGCTATAATAGCTGCATCATATTTTAATAATATGGAGTGAGTTACGGGTTGTGTGCTTTTTTGAAGCGCTTTACCGAAGCTATTGGCAAAAAACCCGTTAAGCATAGCGGCTTCGTTAGCAAACAGGTGGTTACCCGGTACAACTATGCGCGTAGCCGGTGTTATTACAAAATACCCGTTTGCGGGTGTAAGGGATGTTGGGTAAGGTATTATTGGATATTTTACCGTTGATTGCTGGGCTTTGGCACAGATATTTACAAACATTATCGCCATAAACAATGAGGCGGCAATCGTACATTTTATCTTCATTATTATTAACTACTATTAAAACTAAGAATGAGGCAAGTTAAGTGCAAGCACCCGCTTTTTCATCAATATAATTAGCTATGCAATAACATATTTTAGCATCAAGCCGATGTCTGGTCTTTAATATAAATAAACATAGCCCGGGCCCGCCCGGGCTATGCACAACTTAATACAAACTAAACTAACCAATTGTAACAACCGGTAGTATTTTCAATGAATTGATAAAACAACCAGGTTTATATCATCTTCATTATTGCTTGGTGAAAGCATACCGGCATTTACCGGTCATGCTTTCAGCCAACCAATTTTTATTGTTTATCCCACCAAACTATGGCTGAGGAGTTAAATGTATTTTGGTTTCCGTATGCTGCAAGCGCTGCATTTACATTGGCATTATTCAAATTAAATTCGCTTTGCGGATATACCATTTTACGCGGGATAGTTTTTGAAACGCTGCCCGGATTAGCTGCCAGCACAGGGTAACCAGTACGGCGCCAGTTGGCATATTCATCTTCTCCATCAAAGGCAAAAGCTGCCAGCCAGTATTCGGTATTGATCCTGTTTATTTTATCTTCAGTTGCCGCCGGAAGCGGGTGTTGCGCCAGGTAAGCTGTAATTTGAGCAGAGCTGATTATTGGTTTGGTTGGCAGTAAAGCCAATGATTGCATGTGAGCTGTTATACCGTGTGCATACAATGTGTCCGCATTACCAGTAATATACCCTCTTACCACTGCTTCTGCCTCCAGATAGGCAACTTCGGCATACTGGTAATCAAAGAATGGGGTATTCTGCTGGCCAAAAATGGTGGCATTTATCCTCACCGTTGGCTGCGGATCACTACTATTGAAACTATAACCGATAAACTTAGTCGTTGTATCACTTATAATTACTCCACCCGCTGATACCGGCTTATCATAAATTGCACCATAAATGGCCAAACGGGGATCATTCGCCGTTTGCATTTCTGATACCAGTGTTTTATGTAAAAAGAAATGTTCAACACCATCTTGAACCACGGTATAAATACCGTTAGCAAAAGTTGCGCTGTGGTTTAACACAGGCATATCAGTATTACTGGTCATTACCCCATCGGCTACAGCTTCTTTAGCCAATGATGATGCTTGTGTAGGGTCAATTTTAATTAAGCGCATACCCACTTTTAACAATAGCGATGCCCCCAATTTTTTCCATTGTGATGCACTGCCACTGTAAAACTGGTCGCCTTGTACAGTTTGTGAACTGTTTGCAGCCAACAAAGCTATGGATGCCCTTAGCTCAGTTACTAAGCTGGCATATATTTGCTGCTGCTTATCATAAACCGGGGTATATAATTTATCTGTTAAAGCTAAACCAGACTGGCTATAAGGGATATCGCCATAAAAATCGGTTAGCTTTTGAAAGATAAATACACGCCATATACGGGCAGCAGCATAAGTGCTTGCCTGTGTAGCATCATCTTTCGTTTGGTTTATCAAATAGTCGAGACTTGTTAATACCGGGGTGTAAAAATTATTCCATAGTGATGAAGCGGGACCATCTGATACCACATAAGTAGTACCCGACCAAAACGAGCTGTACCCGTATTGCACAAACGCATGGCAATAATTAAAACGGCTCTCCATATCAACAGTACTTGTTCTTACAAGGGCATCAGACAAAAGCGCTCCTGAAGATACTGTCGTGGTAGCATCCGGATTTGAGTTGATCTTTTCAAAATTCTTTGTACAACCTGTTGCTAAAGCAGTTACAAGAAGAAAAGATAAAAATTTATACGTTATATTTTTCATGATTATTTTCCTCCTTTATGTTAAAAACTTACATTTAAGTTAAACCCATAGGTACGGCTGGTTGGCGAACCTCCGCTATCATAACCAAAACCGGTACCTATACTGTCAGATGCTTCCGGATCAAACGTAGGCAGGTCTTTTCTGATGTAGAAAAGGTTACGCCCGATAAGTGAGAAGGTAGCTGACCTGATAAAGGTGTTACGCAATATGCTTTTTGGAATTTTATAGGCTAACGATACCTGGCGGAATTTAATAAAGGTCCTGCTGAATACATTTGATTCATTGATGATCTTATCCGCATTTCCGTTGTCATTAAACTGGATGTACGCGCTGTAAGGCAATGTATTTTTTACATATACCGGTGCTGACGCAGTACCCGTGTTAATTACACCGTTAGGTATGTATGTACCATCACGACCCAAAAGTGAAGCTTTTGAATTACCGAAATAATTCGTCCATATCGCGTCGGCCTCATAAACCTGGCCACCAAATTGGCCATCAATCAGGAAGCTGAAAGAGAAATCTTTATAAGTAAATGTATTGGTTATACCGCCCGACCAATCAGGGTTAGCTGTACCCAGGTAATTATCGCCGCTGTTTTTAGCAATAATAACAGAGTTAGGTGTACCTGAATCGCCGGTTTGTGAGTTTTCAGGCTGATAAACTATTTGCCCGTTTGGCGCCCTTTGGTAAGTAGATCCAAATATTGAGCCCAATGGGTAACCTACCCTTGCCTCGATGTTATAATACAGATCGATACCTGTACCAAGTCCTGGCGCAAGCGCGGTAACCATGTTTTTGTTCTTAGCCGCATTAAAGCTTACATCCCAGTCAAAATCCCTGGTTTTAATAGGCGTACCTGCTAGTAATACTTCAAAACCTTTATCGTACATATTGCCCGCATTTACATATACCGAGCTAAAGGTGGTACTGTTACTTATAGTTATCGGCAGCAGGAAATTATCTGATTTTTTGTAGTAGTAATCCGCATCAAGCGATAAGCGGTTGCCAAAAAACTTTAATTCCGTACCAATCTCTGATTCTGTAGTTACTTCAGGCTTTAAGCTTGCCGGCGGGGCGGAATTATTGGTCACCTCGCTTAATGGAATGCCATTTAACGCACCCTGTGAAGTAAATGTAAGATCGGTTCGCTGTGGTGTAGGGTTACTGCCTGTTTGGCCAAAGGCTGCCCTTAACTTACCGAATGATAATATTTTAGGATCGATATGCAGCGCATCACTAAACACATAGCTTAAGTTTGCCGATGGGTAAGCCAGGTAGTTTTTAGAATTGGATAAATTTGATGTAAGGGCCGAATACCAGTCGTTACGGCCGGTAACCTCTAAGAATAAATAATTCTTATACCCCAGATCAGCCTGGGCAAAAACAGAATTTGTTTCAGAACGCGGGCTATGAAGCTCCGTCGGCAAATTCACTGTTTTTAAATTACTGAAATTTAACTGGCTTGGATCAATAAAATTTGAGCCGCCCATAGTCAATGAATATTGACTCGCGTTTTGAGACTCAACACCGGCTAAAACAGTCAGAGAGAAATCTTTGAACTTGGTATCATAATTCAACGTACCGCGCACATCAGTTCTTTGTTGCTGATATGTTGAGGTTTGATAAATACCGCTGTTGTTGGTTACATTATTGGGGAATACCGCAAATACACCATCGGTATTAATATAATCCAAACCTGTTATTACGTTTGCATGCAAGTGATCGGTAATATCATAAGTAAGATTAGCCGAAGTTAATACCCGGTTTTGTGTTTGGTCATTCTTTACTTTTTCTAACTGCACGTAAGGGTTGGCAGTATAGGTTGACAGGAAGTTACCATCAGCGTCCTTTGCATCCAATAGCGTAATATCGGTAGTATTGGCTATACGCGGATAACTTTGGCCCATCGAACCACGGCCGTCACCACGTTCAAGCGGCGCGTTTAAGCGTAATACTCTTGACAAGTCGACTTTAAAACTTGTATGAAAACGCTTGCCAAAATCCTGGTTTAAATTAAACACGGCATTATAGCGCTCATATCCTTCGCCTGGCGTAGGTGAATCATCCCTGGTATCAGAAAGCGATATACGGTATGAACCATCATCATAGCCTTTGGTTAAGGCAACGCTATTGGTTGATGTTATACCTATCTTATAAAACCTGTCGAAGTTTTCAGCCGCGCTTTGCAGTACATAAGGCTTTGTTTTGCCGTCAATATCTAAAAATGGCTGGCCTTCAATTTTCGCACCCCATGACCATCCCGGAGGATCACCAGAGTTATTGCCAAGCCCGCCGTAAAAGAAGCTAACGGTATCATCGGCAGCAGTATATATTCTGCCATAATAACCGCGGCCGTATTCTGTTTGCAGGTTATCATAAGGAATCATTTTTTCAAAAACAGTATTGCTATTGAAAGTGACACCAACTCCTGCGCCTTTTTTTCCTTTTTTTGTGGTGATCAAAATAACACCTGCCTGCGCACCACCACCATAAAGTGCAGCTGCCGAAGCGCCTTTTAATATACTGATGGTTTCAATATCGTCAGGATTGATAGAGTTTAAGCCATCACCCGGATCAGAACCACCGTATACTTTACTTTGGTCATCTGTATTTTCGCGTGTATTGCTATTAATGGGCACGCCATCAATAACATATAAAGGCTGGTTTGAACCCGAAAAAGAAGAATAACCACGCAGGATAACCCTTGATGAGCCACCATCGCCATTGGGCGGGCTTTGAACTACCAAACCGGCTACTTTACCTGCTAAAGCGTTAACAAATGTAGGTTCACGTGTGGTAGATACTTCTTCGCCGCTAACCTGTGTGATAGAATAGCCTATGCGTTTTTCTTCCTTTTTTATACCTAACGCAGTTACAACAACTGCATCAAGACTGTTTGAGCTGGGTAGTAATTTCACTACCATTGCACTACTTGCGCTTACCGGTAATTCCTGTGGGGTAAAGCCAATGTAGGTGAAAACAAGTATAGCCTTATCATCGGGTACGCTAATACTAAAGTTACCGTTAATGTCGGTTACAGTTGATGCCGTACCATTTTTCAGCTTTATAGTTACACCGGGTAAGGTTCCATTTTTATCATCGGTTACCTTACCTTTAATAACGATAGGTGCCGTACCGGCACTTTTAGTAACCTGATCTTCCTGCTGTAAAACAATGGTTTTAGCAATTATTTTGTAAGACAAGTCCTGGTTTTGCAGGCATTTGCTCAATGCTTCTTCAACTGATGCATCTTTTAATTGCACGCTAACACTTTTGTTTGCTACATCTTTTGAATCGTAGAAAAAAGCATATCCGGTTTGTTTATTAATTTGTTGCAGTACTTTTTTAAGAGGGGTATTTGTTTCATTTAAATTGATTTTCTGACTAAATCCCCTGGCACTGCACTGCAATAGAGCAACTAATATAATTAGGGTGGTCAGTTTCATGATCAATGAGATTTTTTTCAGCCATGGTTTATGCACGACCGTAGAAAAAGCATTTAATTTCATACTTTTGTTGAGTTTGGGTTAACAGATAGTTAGAGAGACACTAAACTTATTTCCGTTTTACGGTAAGGGTTAACTCAGATATTACACGCATTCCGATTGCCGTCGGGGTGCGTTTTTTTTTGAATTAACCGCATGAAAGGAGGCCGGAGCCTGCCGTGGGTGAGTTAATTTTTCTTCATATTTTCTTCTTTAATAGTTTTTAATTTAGTTAGTTATTGAATTTCAAGGCATTACAATAATTGTTTTGCCCTGTAGTTTGTAGTGTATTTTCTTAAAGCTGAGTATATCCAGCATTTGTGTTGCATTTATATTACGTGGTATTTCACCGGCAAAGTGCCTTGCGGACAATTCTCCTTCATATTTAACATCAACATCATACCAGCGTGCAAATTGGCGCATTACTTCCTGTATGTTGCTATCCTCAAAATAAAACAGGCCATTTTTCCAGGCTACGGCCGCATCAAGATCAACACCGCTTACTACGTTTATTTTACCATTGTTAAACTGCGCCTGTTCGCCTGGTTTTATAACACTGCTGCCATCGGCTGATGATACTTTTACACTACCCTGCAGTAATGTTGTTTTCACCGCACTTTCATCTGCATAAGCATTAATATTAAAATGCGTGCCCAAAACTTCAACCGTTTGCCCGCTTGAAACCACCCTGAATGGCTTAGCGGCATTATGCGCTACTTCAAAATAAGCTTCGCCGGTAAGCTCAACCCTGCGTTCGTTACCAATAAAATTAACCGGGTATTTAATAGATGATGCAGAGTTTAGCCAAACCTTGGTACCATCCGACAGGATAAACTGGTACTGCCCTCCTTTTGGCGTAGTAGCTGTATTATATACTAATGTGTTTGATGATATACTTTGACCCGAACCTGCATATTTAATCTGCCCATCAGCTGTTTTGCTGACCACTACCCCACCCTGACTAGCAAGCTTGCCGTTTTTAGCATCGGTTAATACTACCGTACTGCCATTTGCAAGGGTTAATATAGCCTTATTACCACCGGGAGGCAGATCATTTTTAACTGGCTTTGCAGCAGCCATAAATTGTTGCTTTTTGGCCTGATGGTGCATAAACATCAAAACACCCGCAGTAACAAACACAAGTAGCGATGCTGCAATTGCAAAAGCCCTGGTATATGATCTCTTTGTTGTGGAATTTATCTGGAATAATAATTTGTTAAGGCTGTCTTCCTGGTCTTCTTCCAATTGCTGATGCGATGCACGGGGAGCATCATTCCTATAAGTAAGGTACCACGATTCAATCAACGCGTTCTCCGCAGGGGTGGCTTCGCCCTTATTATATTTTTCCAGTAATTGTTCTATTTCTTTCAGTTGCATAATAGTCTTGAGGATAAGGATCCTAATTATAACCTATACAACTGTAAATGGCGGTGGGAGTAGATGAAAAAAAAATAGTTTAAAAGAATGTGATTTTTCTGTCATTATTCACAGCTGATCATACATTTTTGCCGCGATCCTTGATCTTCCATACACGGACTGGATTGAAAACGAACTACACTGTTCGTTACCGTACACTTGGCACGGATCTTTTCGCCTATAAAGCATTAGTTATTAGCCTGTTATTAGCATGGCATGTTATTTATTATTATTACCATAATTCATCAACTTTTGTATCATGATAAAAAATTATCTAAAGGTCGCCTGGCGTAACCTGATCAAAAACAAAGCGTCTTCCTTCATTAATATTGGTGGACTTGCAGTGGGTATGACGGTCGCGCTGTTGATCGGCATTTGGATAGCAGGCGAGTTATCATTTGACCAGTACCATGAGAATTATAACCGGTTGGCGCAGGTCATGCAAAACAAGACCTTCAACGGAACGGTCACCACGCAAGTGGCCACCTCTTTGCCTGTAGAGGAAATGCTACGGAGAGATTTCGCCAGCAATTTTAAACACACGGGCGTAACTTTTTGGACCGGGAGCCATATACTCACTACCGGAGAAAAGAAAGTAGCATTGTCCGGTACGTATGTCACGCCTGAAATCCCGGAGATGTTTACGCTGAAAATGATCAGGGGATCGCGAAATTCCCTGAACGGGGCATCCTCCATTCTCCTTTCAAGATCTGCCGCAGTAGCTTTATTTGGCCATACCGATCCGCTGGGAAAGGTAATCCGGTTCGATGAACAAGGGAGCCTCGCGGTATCCGGTGTCTATGAGGACCTCCCGGTGAATACCACTTTGCATAAATTGATGTACATGGTGTCCTGGGGCTATTTTACGGCGACACAGGACTGGCTGAAAAGAGCCGGCACAGATTGGGGGGAAGACTCGTTTCATGTATTTGTACAGGTGGCGGATAACGTGAATATACAGGAACTCTCGGCAAAGATCAGGGATATTAAAGCGAAGAATGGCGGTCCGTCTGAAGCAAAGACGAACCCGGACCTGTTTTTGCAGCCCATGCGTAATTGGCATTTGTATGAAGAATTTAAGAATGGCGTAAATATCGGCGGCGCCATACAATATGTCTGGCTCTTTGCAATCGTCGGCGTATTTGTGCTATTATTAGCTTGTATCAACTTTATGAATTTAAGTACCGCGCGCAGTGAGAAAAGGGCGAAGGAAGTAGGTATCCGCAAAGCTGTAGGATCGGTCCGCGGGCAGCTCATCGCACAATTTTACGCCGAATCTTTACTAACTGCGTTACTGGCCTTCGGCCTTTCATTGTTCTTGGTCAGGTTAAGCCTTCCCGCTTTCAACGAGCTGGCGGGCAAGGAAATGCCTGCGTTTTGGACCACCCCTTATTTTTGGCTGGCGGGCCTGGGATTTACCTTGTTTACCGGGATCATTGCCGGCAGTTACCCGGCCTTATATCTTTCCTCCTTTAACCCGGTAAAGGTGTTAAAAGGAACGTTCAAAGCAGGCCCCATGGCGGCTATCCCCCGAAAGATATTAGTGGTCACTCAATTCACCGTTTCCATTATTTTGATTGTGGGCACCATCGTTGTTTTCAGGCAGGTAAAGTTCGCACAGGACCGTCCCGTTGGCTATACCAGGGCCGGGCTGGTTAACATTGAGACGAACGATCACATATTAGGAAATCAGTTTAATGCGTTGCGTCAGGATATGATCGGTTCCGGAGCAGTGAAAGAAATGACCCGCTCGTCGAGCCCAACCACAGCAGTTTATAATAACCGTTCCGATGTGAGCTGGACAGGTAAGGATCCGGCACTGGCAGTGGACTTTGCGAATATCCGCGTTACTACAGCGTATGGAAAGACAGTAGGCTGGCAGTTTATAGCAGGCAGGGATTTCTCAACGAGGTTCCTGACGGATTCTTCGACCGTTGTATTGAATGAGGCCGCAGTAAAATACATGGGATTAAAAGACCCTGTAGGTCAAAATCTTAATTTCGGAAAAGGTAACAAGGTTTATAAAGTCATCGGCGTGGTAAGGGATATGGTGATGGGTTCGCCTTATGAGCCCGCCAAGCAAACTATTTTTTATATTGGCGACACTAACTTTGATTCCATGATCCTGCGGATCAATCCTGCGATGAGCAGCCATGAGGCGATCAGCAAGATAGCCGGCATTTTCCAGCGATATATGCCCTCAGTACCCTTTTCTTACCAGTTCGTTGATGATGCGTACGCCCAAAAATTTAGTGATGAAGAACGGGTAGGTAAGCTAGCCTCTGCATTTGCGGTATTAGCCATTTTCATCAGTTGCCTGGGCCTGTTCGGAATGGCCTCCTTTATGGCGGAACAGCGAGTCAAAGAGATCGGCGTACGTAAGGTACTTGGCGCTACCGTTTTTGGATTATGGAGCTTATTATCCAAGGATTTTGTCGTATTGGTCGTTATCGCCATCCTGATCGCTACACCTGTATCTTATTACGTAATGCATAGCTGGCTCAGCCACTACACCTATCATGCCCAATTGTCCTGGTGGATTTTCGCACTGACCGGCCTTGGTGCTGTATTAATCACGTTGGCAACCGTCAGCTATCAAAGCATCAGTGCTGCATTGGCTAATCCGGTTAAAAGCTTGCGAAGCGAGTAACGTATGTGTATGATCAGCCATGAACAATGACATTTCTCTTTGCGTGAGACTGGTTTATTACTTTAGATAAGAGATAGCCCTTTGGCTTAAACGCCCCTTTTTTTGTCGCGGATCGCCATCTCCGCGATGGATGCAGCATGTTATTTTTGATCTTTATGCTGCAAACAGATCAGAAAAATCAAAAACTAAAATCAATCAAATGAGAAATGTAATCTTCGCGATCAACACGACCTTAGATGGCTGCTGCGATCATACCAAATTCTATCCCGATGAAGAAACGATGGAATATTTTACGCAGCTCACGCGAGATGCTGACACATTCCTGTACGGGCGTAAAACTTATCAATTAATGGTTCCCTATTGGCCCGATGTGGCGAAAAACCCTTCAGGGGATAGAGAAGTAGATATTGAATTTGCGCAGGCATTTGATACTGTTGGCAAAATCATTGTTTTCTCACAATCATTAGACAGCCCTGAAGGAAATAAAACGAAAATTGTTCGTACAGGCCTTCATGACGAAGTACTTAAATTGAAACAAGAACAAGGCAAAAATATTTTAACCGGTGGTGTAACCATTCCTTCACAACTTGCAGAGCTTGGTCTTATTGATGAGTATCATATTGTGGTTCACCCAATAGTTGCAGGAGAAGGGAGACGGTTGTTTGAAGGTATCAACCTGCAGGAGAAATTACAATTAAAACTTATTGGGTCAACGGTTTTTAAGTCGGGGGCTGTTGCGCTTCGGTACTTGAAATAATGAGCGGAAAATTAAAAGAGCAGCATAAAAAAATGCGTGCCTAATTTAAGGCGTAATACCTTAAGTGAATTATTCACCTGTTTTTTTACAGTAAGGGGGCTGATGTTTAATTGTTCGGCTATCTCGTTGTGCGAAAGGTGTGAATTTCTGCTCATTTCAAATATAAGCCGCATTTTTGCAGGCAATGATTGCACCTCAGCCTCAACAAGGGCAATCAATTCTTTTATCCGCAGGGTTTCATCGGGAGTTGGCTCATTGTTAACCAAAAAGCTTTCGAAGGATGCAACGTAGTCTGATCTTATTTTTTTATGCTTGTAAACATTCAGTATCCTGTTTCGTACAGCGGTATACAAATAGGCCTGCAGATTAATATTAAAAGTGATGACTTCTCTATTATTCCAGATACAAGTAAAAAGCTCCTGTAAAATATCCTTAACTTCTTCCCTATCTGCCAGCCGTTTATAGGCATGGCTGTATAAAACACCATAATACCGATTATGAATAGCTGTAAAAGCATTCAAATCACCCTGTTTAAGCAGGATAATTAATTCATCATCGCTATAAGAATTATACCCGGACATCTAATTGTTAACTAATCGATCACAAAATATTAAACCAATATTAAGGAATTTATTTTATTGTCTTATCAACACTTGTCGCTTTTTTTTCACACAGAATAATATTTTCAAAGTGTATGCCGTACACCTGCATAGCTTATAATACAGTTAAATAAGTACAAAAAAGGCTTTTTTTCTTTAATTTCCGCAAAAAAATATAGCATTTTTTATATTAATCATATTACTATCAAAGGCCCTTTAATTGGTCGAGTTTAAAGCGGATCACTTCAATGGCTTCCTTTTGGCGGGATATGATCACATACATATAATCCTTCCAAATGATGGTATGCGGGTAGCCGTACTGGCCGCCTTTGTACAATCCTTTGGTTTTTAACTGATAAAGTTCATCGGCAATAATGTATTGCTTATTAAAGTAGCTGCCATCTGCCGAAATTGCCAGCACCAGCGGGTTGCGATCATAATGGTGTAGCGTATCGGGTATCCCCACGTAATAGTAACGCTTATCAGGCAGGCGGCCAAAATGGAACTTACTGTCATTATCAGTAAACGTGGTTTTAACTGGCCTCGACCATGACGAACCGTTGTCCCTGCTTTCAGTAAGCCATAATCTACCTTTCCAACCTTTACCTGTTACACGTAACAGCATATGTATAATGTTATCATCGGTCTGAAAAAATGAACCTTCGCAAAGCGGCGGCAAACCCAATTTTTCTGCCGGTTTATAAAAGGCTGCAGAATTATCCTGCTGATACAATGAATCCAGGTAAAAACTGGTCATTTTCCAGCCGGAAATGCCGGTAGGATCATCAGTATAAGGAAAACTGAAATTACCGCTGATGATAAGTCTGCCATTTTTTATCGCCTCGGGCCCATGATTAGGGATTAAGGGGATGTGCATATCAATAGGGCTGCTCCAATGCTCACCATCAGTGCTTGTTTTTGCCCATAAATGCGTATGCGTTCTGTCTTTTTCATATTCGCCATAATAGGCTACCAGCTTGCCATTATACTTGTACAGGCCTGCTGCAGTAAGCACTTTCTGCATACCGTTCGAGGCTTTTTCGGGCTCGGCTATTATACCGGGTGCCGACCAGTGTTCAAAATCACTTGACACAGAAAAAACAACCCGCTGTCCCGGCGAATCTTCATCCACCAACCCGTTTGACCATGTGGCGATCAGTTTCCCTTTAAATTCAATAATTGCCGCGTGGTGATTATACAGCCAGCTATTCCCTGGCGTATAAATCATTTCACGTTCAATTTTTAAACGTGGTAAACCTTTTTCATCCTTATAATTATTGCGGATTGCAGCTTGCTGGGCATTTGCCAAATTGCATAAAGTGATGGCAAAGCCGAATACAAGGTATCTTATAGTCATATAAATTTAATAGGGATACGGCTAAATTAATAGTTCCAGCTAATAAAGTAAAGGCCAATAGTATAAATAATAAAGCCGCCGGATAATACGGCGGCTTTACTAAAAAATATGGCTTGTTATTTAAGGTATAGGTTGTCATTATTGCGATAGCCATCAGCCGTATTACTATACCAATCAGTATAGGACGCACCGGCCGAACCCGCCCAATCTGCAAAGTGCAGGTAGGCATTGGTGATATTTATACCTTCAATCGGGTAAACAAACGGCGTGGTATAATTGATCGCCCATGGCCAATTGGCATTTGAGAGATAATATTTACCCTGCGATGGTACAGAAGCATCGTCATTGGTACCAAATAGCTTGGTATCTGCCTTATCAGTTGGCGCATAACCCGGTAAGTGTACTTCATAGGTACGCCTTCCATTACTGATCAGGAACGGATTAAATGTAGATACATCAAGAGTCGCCTGCGCAATTGGCGTAGTAAATGTAACCAGTACTGAAGATGTTATACCTGCTACCTTGCTTTTTGAGTTTTCGGTATTTACAAAGAAAGAGAAATCGGGATTATTGATCATCGCATCCGTGTTATCAAAAGGAATAATTACCGCCTTTGTTTGTCCCGCTTCTACACCGTTTGATGCTAAACTTATGTAAGTGTTTTTAAACAACTGGCCGGTAACTGATTGTACCGCCGAAGCTGCAACTGGCAATTGCAATCCAAAACCATTTTTGAAGGATGCCCCTACTGCCGCTACATTATAATCAGCCTGCAAGGTTACTACCTGGTTTTGCGCGTTGCTTACAAAAGTGTAACGGTAGTTCAACACCAGGTCATTCATATCATAATCGCCTTTTGATGGCCAGTTATCCTCAAAGGCTATACTGGCGAACCCGGTTTGCGAAGGATAATAAGTGATATAAGCACGGGTCGGATCATTAGGGAATGCGTCAGAAGCATCAGGAACACCATCACCATCTGTATCCAGTGGTTTGGCTATAGGCGGTATATTCGTATTGGATATAGCTGTAACAGGGTTTGACGTAGCGTAGAACACAAGATCGTTAAAATCGTTATCAGAGCCTCCAGTCTGCCTGTTCAGGTCTTCAAAGCCTATCAGGGTGAGGTTATCCGAGCTATCGTATAATACCACGGTATGCTTTTGCAAGCTGGTGGTAGTTTCAGGATTTAAAGCATCAGTTGAATAATATTTGGGAGCATCTATTACATCTACACCCAAACCTGTCCACGCGTTACCAAGCAATATAAATCCAATAGAAGTACCTGCTGAAAATGTACCCAGCTTAACTTTATCGCCAGCCAGGAGCCCGCCTCCTGAACCAAGCCCTGAAGCATTGGGAAATACAAGAGTTGCCGTTTTAATGTCAGCGGCACTTACAGGCGGCGTGCTTGTAGGATAGGTATAGTAAGCCAAACTATTTAAATTTCCTGCCCCTTCGGCAACAAAGGTTACCCATACATCGGCTGTTGCAGTAACATTAAGTGTGGAAACTGCTGTACTTGAAAGATAGTTAGGGTGTGTAGTTGTTACCGGCTTGCCCTCCGGAAGAGAGGCATTTACATAGGATAATAAAGTTGAACTGATCACATCAGATGTTACCAGGTATTTGGGAACGCCTTCAGTAGCCGGGAATTGCAGGGTATTTAAAACCGCGCTTAAAGTTGTTGTATATGGTGATGGATAGCTATAGGTAGTTGATCCGCTGACAACACTGGCCGTATGCATTAAATTTAAAGTAGTCCCGGAGCCTGAACCTGAAGTAGGCAGAGCATCCGGAACAATATCGCCGCTATAACCTGCCGATCCGCCTAATGATGCGGTAATTGCATTAGCATTAATATTGGCGTGGGCATTATGCATTAAACCAAGATACGCCGGATCTATAATTAATGAATTAATAGATGTAGGCACACTAATGGTAGCCGTAAGGTTTCCATTTTTATCTGTTGTGCCTTTAAAGATGGCATTGGTTGCCGCCGTACTATCCGGCCTGTATACGCTCACTACTATGCCGCTCAACGCCTGGCCTGTAGGTGATTGTAGTGTTAAATTCAATTTAACGTTCCTGGCGGTGGCATAATTAAAGCCATCAGGCGCGATCTTGACTACGGGTTGACTGCCCTTTTTTGAATTATCATTGCTCTTTTTGCAGGATATCAGCCCTGCTAAGCATAGAAGAAACAGCACCGTGTAAAGCTTTCTCATATTTTATTAGTTTATTTTAATTAATTTAAACGCAAGTTATTATACGTAATATCTTTAAACTAGTTTCATTTAAATTAATATTATAATTTTAAATTAAACTCAACATTTAACACGTAATAACCAGGCAACAGAAGACCAGAAAGTGACATACACGGCATAATCCGTATCTTCGGCGACTTATTATATGCACTTGATTACTACACTAAAACCCTTTAACCAACTCAGCCCTGATGAGTTGTATGCCATTCTGCGGCTCAGGAATGAGGTATTCATTGTTGAACAAAACTGCGTTTACCAGGACGCCGACCTTAAAGACAGCAAATGCCATCACCTGATGATCTTTGGCGATGACGAACTACTGGCCTATGCAAGACTGGTACCACCAGGACTTTCTTTTACAGAAATGTCAATCGGTCGGGTGGTAACCAGTCCAAAAGGCAGGGGCTCAGGAAATGGGCGGGTGCTTGTGGCCCTTGCCATTGAGAAATGCCGCGAGATATTTGGCCCCGGCCCTATCAAAATTGGCGCGCAGGCTTATTTAAGAAAGTTTTACGACAGCTTTGATTTTCAGGAAACAGGTGAGATATACGATGAAGATGGTATCCCCCATATCGATATGATACTAAACTAATATGGATAGTTTCGAAATACAATTGGATAAGGCTCAATTGAGCAGGGACAATTTCTCTGCGGAAAACTTTATTCCCGGCTTGTTTAAGTCCGGCAGCAAGCCTTATGATAAGCTCAAAAGCGCCATAGAACGCGAGTTTAGGCCGAATGGAGCCTCGGAAGTGATACAGATGGACATTGATCGGGTTAAATATGACGCGGCAACAGGTAAAGGCAGTTTTCGCGTAGTGCTTGCTATCAATTATACCTTCGGCTGCGAGGACCTGCTGATCAAAAAACAGGATCAAACCTCAGAATGGACCTTCTTCATCGACCAGCAATTATTCTGTATCTTCTTTTATAGCTCCCCGTATATAGACAGCCGCAGCACAGCTGATGAATTTTAGTGTACTATAATATGGTCAGCTATATCTTGAACGACAGTTTCACCAGATGAACAATACCGCCCACGGCAATCTGCAAACCCACACAAAAAATCAAAAAAGCCATCAAGCTATTGATGATCTTTTCATTATGTGAACCTATATAACTGATCAGCCGGTTTGTATTAACATAAAAAATGAAGATCAGGATACAGATACCGATAATTGAAACCAATAGCGCGCCCACATTGATCAGGTATTGTGAAGTGTCACTGTTAGCACCGTCGGCGCTTAGCGTAAATAACACTGCTATTGTGCCCGCACCTGTGGTCATAGGAAAAGTAATGGGATAAAACAGTTTATTTGCTATTGAAGGGATATGATCTAGCTCAACTTCCGTAGCAGGCTTACTCTCCGCAGCTGTTTCGTTACTATCTACCGATAAAAAAGCCCAGCCAATCTTACAGATCATGATCCCTCCCGCCAATTGGATGATAGGGATAGACAACCCGAACAGTTCCAATATCCAATGCCCGATAAACAAAGTAACCGCGCAAATGATAAACGAGTAGACAGTGATCTTTTTAACCACCGTAATACGCTCCTTGCGGGTAAGATCAGAAAAATACGGGCTGATGATAAATGCCGTACCTAATGGGTTTACCACTGGAAATAATGCCACAAAGCCGACAAAAACAAGGTGAATAAATGCGTTAAGCTGCGAGGTCATGTTTATGCTTGGTTGATGCTGCTAATTTATAAATTCTATATTGGAAATCACCTCCAATATGATCAAGCTTTCAGGATACGCAGGGTTACGGCTAAAGTTCGCCATCCGGGCTATCGACAATCTCGTTTAAATGTACCAGGGTGGCCTGCAGACTAGCCGCGCTAATACCCAGCATAGTGATTAGCTTTTCTTTTTCCGCCGGGTCAGTTTCCTGCCCTATCAACTCACTGAGCATTTGAATATTAACGGTATGCGACCGGATATTATGTGATACTACATTAGCAAAATTCAGCAGGCGGCTATTTTGGGCGCTGATCAGCTGCATATGCTCTTTGAGTTCAGTGATATCTTTGATATGCGAAACAAAATACAAAGGTTTTTCCTGCTGATCACGTACCAGGGTTACATTTAGTGATACCCAAATCACATGGCCGTTTTTGTGAAAATAGCGTTTATCCATCTGGTAATAGCTGATCTTGCTGTCAAGCAACTGGTACATTTGCTTCAAATCCACATTAAGATCATCCGGATGCGTAATATCCTGAAAGGTGAGCCTAAGCAACTCATCGGCTTCAAAGCCTAAAATCCGGCAAAGCGTTTGGTTCACCCGCATCCATTTACCTGCTGTGGAAACCAGTGCCATACCAATCGGTGCATATTCAAAAGCATGATGAAACTGCTCTCCTTGTTCTGCTACTTTGTGGTCAAGGGCAATTTGCGCGGTAATGTCCGTGATGGTTCCGTAAACCTTGGTGGCACTTGCAGCCACCCTTACTTCTACCCATTTGGTATTATTTTTCGCTGTGTTTAATTGCGTTCGTCCGCTTACCTGCTCACCGGTTCCAATTGTGGCTGCCAGTAATTTCCTGATCATCGGCCCATCTGTATAAAAATCCAGCGAATTGTCCAGCGTAGGTTTAAAATCCGAATCCACTTCATATATTTCCCTTACCACCGCGTCCCAATAGATCTCGCCTGTCACCAGGTTCTGTTCCCAAATACCCAGGTGGACAAGGCTCGCTGCTTTTTGATAAGTTTCGTGTCTGCCTTGCATAATCAATGAAGTATTAGGTGTTCATAAGCCAGTATCAGCACGTCTTTCAGCCTTTCTATCTTCATTGGTTTAGAGAGGTATTCATTCATGCCCGAACTTAAATAAATTTCCCGTTCCTCAGGCATGGCATTGGCAGTTAAAGCAATAATATAGGGTTGAAAGGACTCAGAGGACCTGATGATCCGCGTAGCTTCAAGCCCATCCATCACCGGCATCTGTATATCCATCAGTATCACCTGGTAGGGATAAACAGCTAACTGATCTATAACTTCCTGGCCATTACTTACAATACCAGCCTGATAGCCCAGTTTGCTCAAAATACGTTCTATCAATTTTTTGTTGATATCGTTATCCTCGGCCACTAAGATTTTCATCGGGTATTGTACTGCGAAGCTTTCAGCCAGTAGGCGTACAGGCTCCTCAACTGCCGGAACAGCACCAACAGCCGTATTAAAACATGCTGCTATGGCTCTGAAAAGTTGTTTTTGCTTCACCGGTTTCACCAGGATGGAGCTGAACAGCCCTGCATATTTCTTCATACTCTCATCACCTATCGAGCTAAGCATGATAATGGGCAGTGTATCATATCTCTCTTTTACGATTTTTGCAAAGCTGACACCATTCATAGCCGGCATTTCCATATCTGTAATTACAAGCTCAATATGCTGATGTGTTTCAAGCATCAACAGTGCTTCTTTTGCAGACGATGTAGTGAGTGGCACACATCCCCATAACTCCAGCTGAGTTTTCAGGATGAGCTTGTTGGTATCATTATCATCAACAATCAGTATCTGCCTGCTTTCCAGTTCCGCTTTCTTTAACGGAGCCTGTACCGGTGCTGCCATATTACTTTTTACAGCAGTTATTGTAAAGCTGAAAGTAGAACCCTCGCCCAAAACACTGACGGCCTGAATCTCACCTCCCATTAAATTGATCAACCGCTCGCTGATCACCAGCCCCAATCCGGTCCCCCCATATTTACGGGTAGTTGAGGAATCAACCTGCGAAAAAGGCTTAAACAAGTCTGAAAGTTTATGTTGTGGAATACCTATCCCGGTATCCTTTACGCTAAAACCGATCTCGAGGTGATCATTATCGAGCAATTTATTCAGTTTAACCTGCAGAAATACCTCACCCTTTTCTGTAAATTTAATGGCATTGTTAATCAGGTTGATCAGCACCTGTTTAAGTCGTAAACTGTCCCCGACAATTTGCACAGGCAACTGATGATCAATCTCATACAACAGGTCTATCCCCTGTTTGGATGATTTTTGAGCGAACAGGTCCATCACCTCTTCCACTGCGTTGCGGAGGTTAAAATCCTCCTGTTCCATATCCAGTTTACCCGATTCTATCTTTGAAAAATCCAATATATCATTAATCACATTCATCAGGGTTTCACCACTCCTGATAATAGTATCCGTATATTCCTGCTGCTCACTGTTAAGGGGCGTTTCATTCAGCAGTGAGGCCATACCTATCACCCCGTTCATCGGGGTTCGTATCTCGTGGCTCATACTGGCTAAAAAAACACTTTTGGCCAGGTTCGCTTTTTCTGCCTCATGGCGAGCGGCCCGCTCCTGCTCACGTTGCAGTTCAAGTTCGTCTGATTGTGCCATTAATTCTTCATTAATAGCCTGTAACTCTTCCGACTGCTGTAAGACTTCGGCGGTACGCGCCTCTACCAGCTTTTCCAGCGTTGCTTTTTGGGTCACGATAGTTTTTACCCGCTGATAATAGATCAGGTAAACCACGGCAATCACCACAATGCAAACAAGTGCCTCAAACCACCAGGTTAACCAGAATGGCGGAACAATAGTTAAAGACAAACGGATCTCAGAAGACGACCATTGCTTTTCGTCATTCTGTACCCTTACTTTTAACACATAGTCGCCCGGCGGCAGATTAGTATAAGTTGCTGAATTTTTATTCCCCACCAGGTTCCAGCCTTTGTCAAATCCTTCCAATCGGTAGGCATAAAATTTCTTGGTTGGGGAGCCGTAATCCAGCGCAGCAAATTCGAAACTGATAACAGCCTGGTCATAAGGTAAAGTAATAGATTTTGTAACGCTGATATCCTGTTTTAAGGGAGATTTGGCGCCTGCCTGCACCGTTTCATTAAACAGTAAAAACCCGGTAAGTACCAGCGGCGCATCATAGGGCCTTTCCTTAACCTTATCCGGGTAAAACTGATTAAAGCCATCTATCCCGCCAAAAAAAAGCTCACCTGTATGGCTTTTTAAAGCTGAATGTGGTTTAAATTCACCTTCCTGCAAACCATCTTCCCCTGTAAAGTTTTTAAAGGTTTGGTGTACCGGATCAAAACGGGAGATCCCTTTGTTAGTACTTATCCACAGATGCTGATCCCCGTCTTCCAGTATTGCATAAGTAAAATTATCTGCCAGGCCGTTCGCTGTTGTATAATGGGTGAAATGGCCGGTAGCAGGATCCAGGTCATTGAGCCCCGCGAAAGTACAGCTCCAGATATGGCCCCTATGGTCTTCATACAATGCCAGTACAGTGTTATTGCTGATGCTGTTTTGCTGATCCTTATATTTAAAATGGATAAAAGTACCGGTCGCGGGGTTAAAACGATCGAGCCCGGCATCATTTGTACCTACCCATAAATTCCCTTTACTATCCTGCAAAAGTGAATTAATCCGGTCGCTGCCCACACTTTGAGGGTCATTATCATGATGGCGGTAATGTACAAATGTGTTGCTCGCCGGCTCATAGCGGTCAAGCCCGCTGCCAAATGTGCCGACCCAAACCTTGTCACCGGCTACGGGCAGCAAAGTATATACATTATCACCCGCTAAACTATTGGGATCATTTGCATTATGCTTAAATGTTTTAAACGTTTTTGTATTGAGCTGGTAAACACTTAAACCATCGGCCCAGGTACCTATCCACAACTGCTTGCGGCCATCTTCTTTAATATCCAGGTCATAATTACCCGACAAGCTATTTTCACCCTCCTGATGCGTGAAGTTTGTAAAACTACCCGCTGCTTTATCAAAAAGGTTTATACCCCCGCCATCCGTACCAACCCAGTAATGATGGTCTGAATCCTCAAAAAGGCAAAGCACAAAATTATTGGAAAGGCTGTGCTTATCACTATTGTGCTGATAATGCATAAAGTTTTCTTTCCGCTTTTTATATAAATTAATGCCTCCTCCAAACGTGGCGACCCACATATTGCCTGAATGATCTTTCAGGATTACATCGGCTGAGTTGCCGCTTAAACTACTGGCATCAATATCATCATGTGCGTAGTCGCTGAATTTGTTTTGCTGATAGCTAAAGATACAAACCCCGCCATTTTCCGTCCCGATCCATAAATTTCCAACATTATCTTCGGCTATGCTCTGCACATTGTTGTTGACCAGCGAATAACTATCGGCCGGGTTATTTACAAAATGTTTAAAAAAACCATTCCCCTCATAGCGGTTTAAACCCGCCCCCGAGGTACCGACCCACAAATGGCGGCTGCTATCCTCAAAAATGCTAGTAATATTATCGCCCGAGATGGAGCCCTGCACATTATCCTGATGACTGAATCGTGTAAAGTTTCCATGCTGCCGGTTAAATAAGTTCAGCCCGGCTGTCTGTTCCCCGGCCCACAGGTTATTTTCCCGGTCCTTATATACGATATAAATATTGTTACCGCTGATGCTGCGCGGATCTGAACTATTAGTGCGGTAATGAACAGCCTTGCCTGTTACCGGGTTAAAGTTATCCAGGCCGTCTTTTTGCGTAGCCAGCCAGATATGCCCGTCATCATCCAGCGCTATTTTGTTGATGAAATCGCTGGCGATACTGGTAGCCACGCTATCCTTGTGCCGGTAATGATAGAATTTATCAGTTTTAGTGTCGAATTTATTGAGGCCGCCACCAACTGTAGCTATCCATATGTTACCGTTTTTATCTTCGGCCAGATGGGAGATATAATTATTGCTGATGCTGTACGGATTGGAATGATCACTGCGATAGGTTTTAAACTGGTAACCATCGTACCGGTTTAAACCATCCCGGGTACCAATCCACATAAATCCCTTGCTGTCTTGCAGTATACAATTGATGTTACGCTCAGATAAGCCGTTAATGGTACTGAGATGCTCAAAATGCAGTTGCTGATTTTGAGCCCGCAAGGCGACCGGCACAACCAGCAGCAGTGCAATTAAAAAAAATCTCAGACAAGGGATCAACCGGGTAGTTATAAAAGGCAGCATTAACCATTCCTTTAACGAACGCAAACATAATGAAGTTACAATTAATTATTAATTACACAGATATGTAATTCAATTATTATCTGTGGGTGGTTTATTCCGTTCGTCCGCTCAGGGAGTGGACAGTTGCGGACGGGTTTATTGCTACGGTAGGTGTGCAGTATCAGTAGGGCGTTCCCGCTGATAGAAGCGGGCGGGCTATTCACTCATACGCCCGCAGGCATTAGGCTCGAGGCCGGTATCCGTTCTTATCTAATGCGAGTATCAAACATCAAACCGTCATGCTGAACTTGTTTCAGCACCCCACATGCTAAGTGGCCTTTATGCAGGGTTACTACCGAGTATCAAAACCAAACCGTCATGCTGAACTTGTTTCAGCACCCCACAAGCTAAGTAGCCAGCATGATGTATACCAAGCATGTGGGATCCCGAAACAAGTTCGGGATGACGGGTGGTGATGAATTGTTTGTGTTTTGTCCGTCCGGAAGATAAGGTGATGCGGACACTTGCGGACGCTTTCAGGGTTGGAACACACGCGGGACGCGTGCGCCAGCAGCGGGGCTAAGTAGCCTTTATGCAGGGTTACTACCGAGCATCAACACCAAACCGTCATGCTGAACTTGTTTCAGCACCCCACATGCTAAGTAGCCAGCATGATGTATACCAAGCATGTGGGATCCCGAAACAAGTTCGGGATGACGGGTGGTGATGAATTAGCTGTTTTGTCCGTCCGCTCCGGGGATAAGGTGATGCGGACACTTGCGGACCCCCGCTCCCGCAAGCGTCCCGCTTGTGGTTATTTCGTTCGTCCGCTCATTATGCTAATTCCTTCCGCCCCCCCTCCAAGCGTCATTGCGATCCGCTAACAGCGGAGTGGCAATCCCCAACTGTACAGGGCAAAGGGATAAGCAGCGTTGATCTGCATAGTCGGGGATTGCTTCGTACCTCGCAATGATGCTTAGTGAGGGTGTCCGGGGCTTGTCCGCAGGTGTCCGTATCCTGAGCGGACGAACGCATGATGAAGCCCGCGTTAAGGATTGCAGCGGATACCGGCCCCATGTGCAATGCCTGCAGGCGTATGAGCGGAAAGCCTGACCCACAGGGGAACGCAAAAAAATAGAAAAATTACCGCTGTATCCAAATACTGAGCTTATTACTCGTTTTTCAAACTCTTTACCGGGTTCATCAATGCTGCTTTTATTGCCTGAAAGCTTATCGTAATCAGGGTAATAGTAATCGCCAATAAGGCTGATAAGATAAATACTCCGGGCCCGATGCTGATCCGGTAGTCGTATTTCATCAGCCAACCATGTAGAAAATAATAAGCCATAGGCGAAGCGATCAGGCAACTGATCACAACCAGTAAAATAAAGTCTTTCGAAAGCAATAACCACACCTGTGCTATGGTAGCGCCAAGTACCTTACGAATACCTATTTCCTTGGTACGCTGTTCAGCCACATAAGCGGCAAGGCCAAATAACCCCAGGCATGAAATAAAGATAGCCAGACCGGCAAATATACCGGATAACTTTCCGATCAGCATCTCGATCTGGAATTTGCTGTTATAATCGGCGTCAACAAACCGGTAACCGTAAGGGAAGCCAGGATTATATTTATTAAAGATGGTGGTTACTTTTTCAACGGCTTCATGGGTAGGCACATTGGTCGACAGCCTATAGATCAGGTTTCCGCCTTTAGCCGGGTAGAACAAGGAAGGATCAGCCGGGGCAAAAGGAGAGATCATCAAAGCGTCTTTTACTACACCGATGATCCGGAGGCGCTGGTTCCCGTTGGTCATTAACTGATTTATGGGATCTTTTAAACGCAGGCGCTTAACCGCGGCCTCATTCAATACAACATTATTGGAGTCGGCTTTTGAACCGGGAATAAAATCCCTGCCGGCAATCAGTTTAATACCTAATGTTTTAAAATAATCATCAGATATGCCTATATAGCCCATCTCAACGGTTTCGCCGGGTAATTTACCGGGCCAGCGGTCGATATCCCCATGCGAACCAACGTCAGTAGCCGGGCTGGTCGCGGTTGTAACTGATTGCACCATGCCACTTTGTAAAAGTTCATTTTTTAATGCTGTGTAATTATGATCAAGGTCATCGTTCATATCCGTTGCCATCAGCCTGTCAATATTATAACCTGTAGGGCGGTCCTTAGCAAACCTGATCTGCTGGTAAATAATTACCGTACTGATGATCAGCGCTATGGAACAGCTGAATTGCACCACCACCAATATTTGACGGGAAAGCGACCTTGATTTTCCGCCATTTACTGAACCTTTTAAAACCTTTACCGGGTTGAAAGAGGAAAGATAAAACGCGGGTTTCCCGCCCGCTAATAGAGCCGTTAACGATACACAAGCGGCCATAATCAACCAAAACGAAAAGCTATTATATGGGATAGCTATGGATGTACCGGTAAGGCTGTTAAATGATGGTAATACCAGCGTAACCAATACCAAACAGCATAAAAAAGAGATAAAGGTAACCATAGCCGATTCGATCAGAAACTGGAAGATGAGGTCACTTCGTAAAGATCCGATGGCTTTCCGTACACCAACCTCCCTGGCACGTTTTTCAGATCGCGCGGTTGACAGGTTGATAAAATTAATGCAGGCAATAACCAGCACCAGTAAACCTATGATGCTAAAAATATGTACGTAATCAATAAAACCGCTGTTGGCAATGCCATTCTTGTATTCGCTGTATAAATGCCAGTCCTGCAAGGGTTGCAGTATCACTTTTGAGTTACGCGCATTTGTACTTTCGGGTTCACTTTTTTCAATATCTATTATTTTAGGTTCCACCTGTGCATAGCTGATACCTGGTTTTAATTTCACGAATATCTGGAAATTGTTATTACCAAAACCGCCGGTGCGTGATGCTTTTACATAGCTTTGTGTTTGTTCAAGATAACTGAACGGGAGAACAAATTTAAACTGGAAAGATGAGTTTGCAGGCAGATCTTTCAGCACCCCTGTTACCTTAAGATCGTGCACGTTATCAACCCTTACTGTTTTACCCAGCGAACTTTCGTTACCAAATAAGGCTTTGGCGGTTGATTCTGTCAGTACGATCGAATATGGGTCTTTAAGAGCAGTTTCCGCATTACCCTCTATAAAAGGATAGCGGAACATTTTCAGGAAATCACTTCCAATCTGCACTCCGGGCAGGTAGAATTTGCGGTTATCAACTTTCAGCCCATGCGGGCCCATCCAATCTGATTCGGCTACATTTTCAATTTCGGGGATGTTGTTTCGGAGAGCATCTGCCAGTTTCAGCGATGTGCTGCTAAAAGTTAGCGTTTCGCCATTGCTGTTAAAGTTTCGCCTTACCTGGTACAATTGGCTATAACCGGGCAAACCCTTGTCATAGGAATATTGGTATTGCACCCATAAACCAATGACCAGCGCCACAGCCATCCCTGCTGCCAGGCCAAGAATATTGAGGGCACTATAAACTTTGTTGGTTAAAATATTGCGCCATGCGATCTTTAAGTAGTTCCTTATCATGATAATAGCCTTTGAAATAAATCAACTATAAAAGCCTAATCATGCCAAAACCCAAGCCAAAATGACAAATACCTGATTACAAATAAATTAAATACATTTTCACCCTGGTAACTGTATCAGAAACGAACATCCATTGTTCGCTTTTAAAATATGGCCGAATGGATTTTTACTAATTTTACTGGCCATTAATTTCAGTAATAAACGAAAATGCAAATGACAAAAGGCCATAAAGACTTTTTACCATTTGCATTTTCTTGTTAAATCAGTTAACTATAAGGTTATTCGCGGTTTAAAATACCCTTTAATTAATTTATTGAATAGCTACATTAAATTCATTGCTCATCCTGTTGCCGGGAGTAACAATCACATATTTTAAAATTAACGGGCGGCCATTGGTAAAAGGTACACTAATTGAGCCGGAATATAAATCAGCTGTGTTATCTGCCTTATGACCGTCAATAGTATAATATACTTTACTACCTGCTACAAAAGGAGTGATAGTTACCTTTTTCCTGCCGGTTTGGGGATCGTTATTAATCACCACATCTGCTTCAGGTATCCTGTAGTTTACACCAAGGGCTTCGATATTTTTTAAATATCCCGGCAACTCATTTTGGGTGAAGTTTTTATAATCCTTGTTTTCGGCTTTTGTCCAGCCAACTTCTGCAAGCGCCGCTACACGGGGGAACAACATATATTCCAGTTTATTATTAGTTGCAACATATTCGGTCCACATGTTTGCCTGTACACCAAGTATATGCTTTTGCTGATCGCTGGTTAAGCTGGCAGGCAGTGGATTGTAATTATAAACCACATCCAGTGGTAAAAACCCACCGATTGCTAAGGGCTCAGTAGTTTTATCCTTAGCCTGGGCATGATCAACATACATGTTACTATTTGGGGTCATGATTACATTATGCCCTTGTTTTGCGGCGTCTATACCACCCTGTTCACCACGCCAGCTCATTACTGTTGCGTTAGGGCTTAATCCGCCTTCTAATATTTCATCCCAGCCTATCAGGTTCCTTCCGTTTTTATTCAGGAATTTCTCAATGCGGTTAATAAACCAGCTTTGCAGCTCATCTTCATTTTTCAAATGATTTTCCTGGATTAGTTTTTGGGCGATCGCTGATTTTTTCCATTCATCTTTTGGAACCTCATCTCCGCCAATATGTATATCCTTACCCGGGAAAATAGCCATAACCTCTGTTAATACATCTTCCAAAAATTTAAAGGTTGGTTCATCAGGGTTATATATGGTGTAATGCACTCCCCAATAACCTTTTACAGTATAAGGGCCGGTTCCATTACCTAATTCAGGGTAGGCGGCTAACACGGCAGTACTGTGGCCGGGCATCTCAATCTCCGGGATAACAACAATGTTCCTGTCTGCAGCATATTTTACAATTTCGCGTGCCTGATCCTGGGTATAAAAGCCGCCACTCCTTTTACCGTCATAGATAAATGGATTGAAATCACCATAGCCACCAATAATGGTTGAATCGCGCCATGCGCTGATGGTTGTTAGTTTAGGATATTTTTTAATTTCTAAACGCCATCCCTGGTCATCTGTTAAATGCCAGTGGAACCTGTTTAATTTTAGGGACGCCATCACGTCCAGTATTTTTTTAATTTCAGGTATATCGAAAAAATGCCTGCCTACATCTAACATAAGTCCACGGTAAGCAAAATTTGGCTGATCGTTAACTGTTATAGCAGCTACTGATAATTGTTTACCGTTTTCATGAATTAACTGCATCAACGATTGCACGCCATAAAAAACACCGCCCCGCTCACCTAATATGGTTATGCCATTAGCGTTTACTTTGAGCTGATATGCTTCATCAGATAATTTAATCCCTGACGCTGTATTTAAAACAATGGTGTTGGTAGTTGCACTATTAGTTATTGGTAACACAAAACCGTAGCGCTTATTAAAAAAATAGTTAAACATAGCGGCCACCTTTTGAGCGTCAGCTCCTTTTGCAACAATGGATGTACGTTTACTGATAATAAATTCGCCTGCACCTTTTTCAACAGAAACGGGTTTAGGGACTATTGTTATTGCATCTTCTGTTTGCTGAGCAAATGCCACGCTTCCTGATAGCATCAGGAAAATAATTGTAAGTGCTTTCTTCATGTATTTATATGATATTATAATTGGTTTATGCTTTACTAAATTAATCGACTCTTAAAAATTCAAATAAAGACCGGCCCTGGGCCGGTCTTAACTCATTAACACTAAACTAACCAATCTAATTGGCTGTTATCTTCAAAACAAGGTTCCCTGTATATATCTTAAACATGCTCTTTTATCTCAAAATTCATATTCCAGCTTGTTTATATAGTCCTACTGTTGAAATAGCCGGATTTAATCTTGATGACTCAATTCGCAATCTTACTTTATCAGCTGTTATAGCCGGGAAACGTAATAAACGCTTATAGCCAATGGTAGTACCTTCAGTAACTTTCGCCCAATCCTTACCGTTCCAGTATTCAAGCGTAAATTTTTCTACACGCTGACCTATGCTGATGTTTTCCTGTAAGAGTAAAAGGTCAAAGATTTTAGGAGCTTTTAAATCAAGCGTGATCACTGAGGAAGAATCTTTACCACGGGTGGTAAACCAGGTATTGTAATTATTATCTAAGATTGCTTTTAAATTTATACCGTTGGCACATTTAACCGTTGCCCCTTTAAGCAGGTTTTCTTTAAAGGTATCATCACGCAGTTTCTTCCATCCCTGTAAAGCATTTATATCACTTTCATTAATAAGACCTTCCTTATCAGGTGGGACATTCAGCAGCAGCACACAATTTTTGCCTGCTGAGTTGTAATATATATCCATTAACTTTTCAGGCGATTTAACCTTATCATTTTGGTCATCGTGATAAAACCATCCCGGCCTAATAGAAACATCGGCCTCGGCGGGGTACCATACCAAGCCTTTTGCATTTTTAATTTTATCCCGGCTGCCTAAGTCATTACCCGTCATATCGCCTTGTGGCTTAAAGGTGATATCATGCTGAGAATTAGCAGTTACTGTTAACTGGTCTAAATTATTTGCAGGCACAACGCTCCACTCCGATTCACGGCCATAACCGGTTTCAGTACCAACCCAGCGAACATCCGGGCCCATTATAGCAATAACGGCACCTGGCTGCAGCTTGCGGATAAGGGTATACCATTCATTAAAATGATACACCGGCTTTTTTCCGTTGGGGCCTTCGCCATTTGCGCCATCAAACCATACTTCATCAACCTTACCATAGTTACTCAATAACTCGGTAAGCTGATTCAGGAAATAGGCATTATATTTTTCGGTATCGCCATAATCAGGGTTATTCCTGTCCCATGGCGAAAGGTATATTCCAAAACCAACCCCCTGCTGGTGACAAGCATCGGCAACCTCTTTTACCACATCACCTTTTCCATTTTCCCAGGGGCTGTTTTTTACCGAGTGTTCGGTATACTTACTTGGCCAAAGGCAAAAGCCATCGTGATGTTTGGCGGTTAAAATAATTTGTTTAATACCCGCCTCTTTGCAGGTACGTACCCATTGCGCAGCATCGAGGTGAGTTGGATTAAATAATTTTGGATCTTCTTTCCCATCTCCCCATTCGCGGTTGGTAAAAGTATTCATGCCAAAATGCAAAAATGCGGTAAACTCCAGCTCCTGCCAGCGCAATTGCCGCGGCGATGGGGTAACATTAGCTGCTTTTGTGATAATATCCTGTTCTGAATCTGTTTTATTAATTATCACATAATTATTTGCCTGTTGGGCATATACTGCAGGTGAAAGCAGCATAGTTAAAAACAATAAAATGCGTCTCGTTTTAATGGACATCGTTCTGCTCATTTTTGAATTATGGTAGTAGGTTTTGAATATTGGTTTTGAAGTTAAGTTTAAACCCATAAACAGCCTAATAATAGGTTACACAAACGTTTGACTTTTTTATAATTCACCAAAAGACAATCAACTAAATCTATTATAGTCATGCTGAATCATGTGATGATCTTATGTATTTCATCTAACCAAAAGCCAAATACTATTGATACACCCTTACATAATCTATATAATATTTGGCAGGTAAAATTTTATCATCAACCGGCCCCGCCCATGACCCTTCATGACCGAGCGCCATATTCAGCAGCACGTAAAAATCTTTTTGAAACACAGCACCCGGATTATGTTCTGTTTTTTTAAAATCAAAAACAAAATACTTCAGGCTGTCATAATAAAAGCTTATGCTTTGGTCATCCCATTCAATGGCATAAATATGAAACCCATCCGCAGGGTTACCCACCACAGGGGCCTCACCTTTATCACGGGATTTACCCGCTGTATCTAAATAGTGAACTGTACCATAAATTCTTGTGGAATCACGGCCTAAGAACTCCATAATATCAATTTCGCCGCATTGGGGCCATTTAACTGCGCCTCTATCATACCCCAGCATCCAAAACGCAGGCCATATACCTAAACCACCCGGCACTTTAGCACGCACTTCTATACGGCCATATTTCCATGATTCCTTTCCTTTTGTGTTGATAGAAGCGGAAGTATAATATGCAATCGGTTCCTTTTGATCAGCTTTATCCGATCCTTTCTTGTAAGCCGCATTGGGATAATTTTCTTTCCTGGTTTCAATAACCAGGCAACCATTTTCAACCCTGCAGTTTTCTAAACGCTGCTTTGTATAATATTGGGGTTCCTGGTTACGCACAAACCCCTCCTCATACGCCCATTTAGTAGAATCCGGCAAGCCCTTATAATTAAACTCATCCGCAAAAACCAGCTTTCTATGATTTTGAGCAAACGTTTGTTGAGTATTAATAAGAACCGGCAACAAAAATAATCCATAAGTAAAAAATACATTTTTCATCATACTATCGAAAATCATTTTATCTGTGTCAGGATGCTTTGCAGCTTTAAAACTTTCAATATGCCACCCAATTCATTTTACGCAATTAAAGGTAACAGGTCGATGAGGTCATTGATCACAAAGTCGGGATTGGCGGAAAGCAACTGATCAACCGTATGTGCGCCGGTGGTTATCCCTATACTTAAGCCGCATCCGGCGTTTTGGCCTTCCTGAATATCTATAATCGAATCACCCACCTTTACCACTTCGCTGCTGTTTAAAATTCCAAATTTGTTCATCGCAAAATATATCATATCCGGATCAGGCCTGTTTTTACTAACATCCGAAGCTGTCACGAGGCCATCAAATTCAATGGTTTCTTTCCACCCCAGTTTTTGTATGATTGCTTGCGCTGTTAACCGGTCGTATCCTGTGTTTAATACCACATACGCATTACGCTTTTTCAATGCAGTAAAAAGTTCCAGGGCATTATTCTGAGGCATAATTTCTGCTTGGGTGTAGGCTTCCGTAAGCTGTGCTATGAAGTTTTGATAGATTTGCCCTATCAGCTCTTCATCGTTAATACCGGCATAAACCGTCAAAATAGATTTGATAGCTTGTCTCTTTTCTTTACCCGCTCCTTCGGTAAGTACCTGATCCAGGCTGAAATTAAACCCAGCCTCATTGATGGCCTTTCGAAGGGTTTTATAAACAAGGTTATTTTCGTTAATTGTTGTACCGGCCATGTCAAAAACGACCATTTTTATATTATGCTGCATTTTACTATTTTCCTGAGTGATAATTAACTAATCAGCAGCCAGCAGTACTGGCTTTCTTCGCTGATATCAAAACAATAATGTTTAGCAAAAATAAACAATGTTTACTAATTATATACATTTTGAATATTAATTTTCTGTTAACAACCTTTTATTTTTGATAATTTTCAGAAAAACAGGGTTCTACCTCCCTTGCTCCCGCAAGCGTCCGCTTGTGGTTTCCCGTCCACACCTGTCAGTACCGGGAGCGGACGGACGGAATACTTTTTATCATCTCCGTCATCCCGAACTTGTTTCGGGAACTCATCATAACGGTTACTTAGCTTGTGGGGTGCTGAAACAAGTTGAGCATGACGGTTTGGTGTGACTGCTCGCGTTAGATAGGAACGCCCTTCAACTACGCTCAGGATGACAGACGCATCCTTGTGTAGTATGAGTGGATAGCCCGCCCGCTTCTATCAGCGGGAACGCCCTATAGTTGCCACACGCATATCGCATGTGTTCTCTTAGCAGTAAACCTGTCCGCAACTATCCGCACCGGGAGCGGACGAACGGATATCCTCTACTTTTGAGATCAGTAGTTTATCTACTTGTTAGCCGTTTAAATAAAAAATGATTGGAGAACGCGTCTCCAATCACTACTATTAATACAAACTAATTCAAATCATCCCGATCTGAACTAACAACTTACTACTATAACCCGTGTAGCGCTTAAATTGCCTACAGCTTTTATAATTATATTTTTTAATATTTCACCCGGTTGCTTATTCGGCTGTAAACCAGGTTTTATTAATTTTTGGCCCCATGGTAAATGCTAATGTGCCACCATTTATAAGCTGCTGGTGCGTTATGTACAGTTTATGATAAGGCTTGCCATTAAGCGTGGCACTTTGGATATATACATTGGCCTTATTGTTATTTACAGCCCGAATAATAAACCGGCCGCCTTTGGTTTTAATAACCGTTTCATTTACTGTTGGGCTGCCAAACATGTACTTGCCACTGGCGGGGTTGGCAGGGTATAAACCTGCAATGCTCCACACTGCCCAGGCACTCATCTGCCCACAATCTTCATTGCCTGCGTAGCCGTCGGGCTGGTCGTGGTACAGTGAATCTACCACCATACGCACGCGCGACTGGGTCTTCCACGGCATCCCGGCATAATCATACAGGTAGGCTACGTGGTGACTGGGTTCGTTGCCATGGGCATACTGCCCTATCATACCACTAATATCGGGCGACTGATCTTCGCCATGCATAACTGAGCTCACGGTAAACAGCGAATCCAGTTTTTTCACAAACTTTTGCCTGCCGCCATAGGCGCTGATCAGCCCTTCAACATCCTGGGGAACAAAGAAAGTATATTGCCAGGCATCCCCTTCCATAAACATGGCTTTATCGGGGTTATGCTCCGAGTAAAAAGGATCGAAAGGTGTTACCCAACTGCCATCCGCATTTTTAGCGCGCATAAAGCCACTAATGGGGTCGTACAGGTTTTTCCAGCTGGCAGATCGTTTCATAAAATATTTATAATCAGTAGCATAACCTAGCTTTTGCGCTACCTGGGCAATGCACCAGTCGTCATAGCTATACTCGAGCGTGTTGGTAACACTCGCGCCGTATTTGTCTTGCGGGATGTAGCCGTACTGGCGGTAGTAGTTACAGCCACGGATGTTTTCCATAGCGCTTGCTTTCATGGCGGTGTAGGCCAGTTGGTAATCGATGCCTTTTATATCTTTTAAAATGGCATCTGCCAAAACAGGCACGGCGTGGTAACCGGTCATGCAGTTGGTTTCGTTAGTACTCAGATCCCAAACCGGTAACAGGCCATTCTCCTTATAAAAAGCGAGCATGGAGTTTAAAATGCCGGGGTAACGTTCAGTCTGAGTAAGCGTATATAAAGGATTTAAAGCACGAAAAGTATCCCAAAGCGAATAGGTGGTATAACGTTGTTGCCCGGCAGGCATTTTATGCACCTCCCCTTTTGCATTTTGATAAGTTCCATCGGCATCAGAATATTGCGATGGTGCTATACAAGTATGATAAATGCCGGTATAGAAAATCCGCTTAATACGGGTATCGTTGGTACTGATCTGGATTTTTGATAGTTCATGCTCCCATTTTTCGGCAGCTTGATTTCTGATACTGTTAAAGTCCCAGTTTTTAATTTCTTTAAGGGCCTGAACCGCATTATCTGAGCTCACTGTGGAAAGTGCCACCTTGAGCATAACGTGGTTAGGCTTTTGTGTGTTGAACAACAACTGCGCAACTATAGCAGTACCATTTGCTTCGGATGCTGTTATTTGTTTACCATCAGCAGTTATCAATAACTTACTAAAACGAACGGACGAACGCAATGCGAAATACACCCGCTGCGTCTGCGCCCATCCGGTGGAATAACGGTAACCTACAATGGTAGAATCATTGAGTTGTTTTACATAGGTTGATGTAGGCTTATCCCAATTTTGGTGATACCCCAGATCGAGCTTAATTACCGGGCTTACATTTGCCGGGAAGGTATAATTATGGAAGCCGCAATGCCCGGTAACGGTAAAAGCGGCAGTTATGCCATTATCCATGGCTACCTTATAAAAACCCGGACTTGCAATCTCATTGCGATGGCTGAATTTGGCGAGGCCACGGTCGGCGGTATCAGTAATGAGTTTATTTTCGGGCATTACGGAGATATCGCACCAATCGCCTATCCCGGTACCGCTCAGGTGCATGTGGCTAAAACCAACGATTACGGAGTCGCCATAATGGTATCCTCCGCACCAATCCCAGCCTGTGCGGCCATTATCGGGGCTGAGTTGTATCATCCCAAACGGAACAATAGCGCCGGGAAACGTGTGCCCGTGACCGCCTGTGCCTATAAAGGGGTCTACATATTTTGTTAATTTTTCCTGCGCGAAACCATTTAAGGAGATAGCCAGGGTTAGTAATGAAAGCGGATACTTTAGAATTTTTAACATGATTACTTTAGCATAAAGGCCAGCCTTTTAAAAAGACCGGCCTTTATTTATTTTTATTATTGAATTTTTACTGAGGTTACTGCATCATTTGCATTAGGGCTCAGGTTAACAAAGTTGGCATTGCTGGAAGTGAGTGTCCATGATGTACCTCCGAAGCTATCATTCTTGTACATGATCACCGTCCATCCTGATGGGATCTGAACAGATGAGGCCCAGTTATCAACAAAGCCATAAGCCTGTAACTGGCTCAGGGTGTAAGTTCCTTTCGGAATAGCGCTGGTAACAGTTCCACCATAATTTATATCCTGATAGAAGGTAACGCCGGTAGCTGGCGTGCCGGTATTATATACCGTTGCCTGACCGTACAAAGCATTTGATACACTGGAAAGATAAGTATGCACATCACTATTCGGCAGGTTGTAGGTAAGGTAGATGCCATAGCTGCCACTTACGGTTTGTGTAGCCAGTGAAGCAGCTGTACTTGCACTTGTATTTTGAATATCAATTGCAGCAGGCCCCAGGTTGCTTGCGCTTAAGCCGGGCACATTAGGTACAGAGAAAGTGCCATAAATGGCATTCCAGCTATAATTTACTTTTGAACCAACAGTTACGCCATTATAAGATAGTTCTGATGCAGCAGGACCATAATCATAAAAAGAGATTATTTTGGTGGGCATAAGCTGCCTTAAGGCTGTCACCAAATAAACAAAAGAGTATGCGTTGGGTTGACCGGTTCCGTTAGTTCCGTAGTCGGCATATTCATCATCAAAATCAATTCCATCGAGCCCGTATTTGGTAACGGCAGCACTTAACTGTTTAGCAAAAGCCGTGGCAGCAGCCTGTGTAGGGAAATTACAGATACCAGCGCCCTCGTGATTCCCCAGTATGGATAGAAGCACTTTTATCCCTTTATTCTGTAATGGCTTAATATAGGTAGCAGCACCGCTTAAAACAGTAGTTACCTGCGAATTAAAATACAGTTGTGCGGTATCGGCAACGGTATCGTAATTGATATTAGCGGCAAAAATAATACCTATATCAAACAATTGCTGACCGCTGGCCAGGTAATAATTGCCCACATTACGTAAATCTTCGGTGTTTACCTCGACATAACATACCGCCTTCGGGCCACTAACACCTACGGCTAAAGCATTTTTACCCGTTATAGATTTGTTTATTTTGGGATCAGGCGATGTATTACTAACATCTTTTTTACATGCAGAAAAAAATAAAAGTGTAAGTACCATAACAAAGGAAGCTGCCTTTGTTAAGAATAATTTGTTAAATGTTCTCATGATTTTGATTTAGAATTGGTTTATAAATTTAGAATTGGTTATAAATTTAACAGCACAATCAATTGGTTTTATCCATAGGCAAGCGTTATTAATAGAATTGACAGAGAATTAGAATTTGATAGTATTAGGTTTAAGGATTGATACGCTTATTATATCCTGATGGTTATTGATGAAGTGGATCATTTAAAAAGGCCCCCTTCTTGAGGGGGGCCTTCCGGATGAAATTAACCAATTTTCATCCACTAGCTAACCAGTTAAAAGTTTGCCTTATCTACGTCCCACCATAAGCGGGTACCGCCGTTATCAGCACCGCCTAATAGTTTTACGGCGTTATTTACAGCAGTAGCATTGGTAGTATATTCAGTTGATGGATATGGCAATCTGCGGACCTGTACAGTAGTACTGATGGTACCACCGCTAAAGTTATTGGCAACCGTAAATAGTTTAGGATAACCGGTACGTCTGTAATCGGCCCATGCTTCCTGACCATCAGGAAATATAGCCAACCATTTTTGTGTGATGATACGCTCCAGTTGTTGTTCCTGCGTAGCGTTATTATCCCATTTAATGGTGATGGTTGATAATGCTGTAGCATTATTAGCCGAGTTAAGCGGATCGGTAAAATTTGCTTCGGTGCTTGTGCCATCGCTTAAATACGAACCTATAGTAGCGCCCCATTGATTCATAGATGCGGTAATTCCAGCTTCATAATCACTTTGTACACTTGATGTGGTCCATCCGCGCAAAGCAGCTTCGGCTTTCAGAAACCAAACTTCAGCAGCCGTCATGATCAGCTGTGGTGTTGAGAACTGAAAGGTTTGGGTGGTGTTCAGGTTTGCAAAATCAGAATAGGTGCTTTGGCTGGCACCAATTAAAGTACCTGCACGTATCCCTAAAAACTTGCCAACATAAGCAGAACCGGCACCTGCTTGTGCGGGCTGGAAATAAATAGCCAGGCGTGGGTCGTTATAACCTACCATGTACGACTCAATCGCAGCGCTCATATTGGTGTTATTCCAATCGCCCGAAATTTGGTGCAGGTCATTTTCCCGGCCACCTGTTTGGGCAATTGCTGCATCATCAGCAGCGGTGAGCAATGTACCGCCCGAATCGGTTAAGGCTTTTACAACCTGTGCTTGCGCAGTTGTTGCATCTACTTTTACCAGGCGCATAGCCAGGCGCAGTCGCAGCGAGTTAGCAAATTTCAACCATTGGGCGTAATTACCTGCATATATATAGTCACTTGTTCCTAAGCTGGTTTTACCCGGATTAGCTGCTATATAGGCTTTCAGGTTAGTTACGGCTGTATCAATCTGTTTAAAGAATGTTTGATAAACCGTTTGCTGATCATCATAAGGTGCTGTAGTTAATGATGTGGCTACTTTTGTATAAGGAATAGGGCCAAATCTGTCAGTCACCCTATCCATAGCTTCTACCTGTATTAACAAGGCAACAGCCCACATTTCGGGATTTGTTGCTTTAATACTGGTTGTTGTAGCGATTGCATGAACCGGAGCCATCACCAGGGTGTATTGATCATTGAAACCTGTCGCGTTCCAGGTATCAACCATCGCGTAAGTTAAATTATTATGATCCCCGCTAAACGCGATACCAGGCTGCATATAGCCGCTATAACCATCTGCGCTCAAATTCTGTGCACGCTGATAGTTGGAGTATATTGCCTGTTCCATAGGGCCAAATGCGGTAGATGCAATTGATGAACTTTGTGAATTGCTTAAGGAGTTAGGATTGGTATTATATTTCTCAAAATTCTTGGTGCATGCTGTTAGTGCCAAAGCCATAACAGAAACCAGTACAATGCCAAGTTTGTTACCGGTAATATGCTGCGTATATTTATAATTTCTTTTCATTACTGTGCTTTTTTAATAATTAACTTAGAAGGTAACATTCAGGTCTAAACCCACATTGCGGGTTGCCGGTTGGTTAAATACATCAACACCTGACAAACCGTTACCTGTAGAAGTGGTAACTTCAGGATCAAAAGGTGCTTTCTTATAAAAATAAATCAGGTTTCTGCCAATTAATGAAAGCTTAACATTTTTTACCACGCTGTTAGCAACCGGCCAGGTATAACCCAATGCGGCCTGGCGCAATCTTACAACAGTTGCACTGTATATATATTGGTCTGTTAATGCATTACGGCCGCCAATAGTTTGATACCAGGTTTGGGCATTAACCGTAGTTACAGGTGTACCGGCTGAGTTAACAGCATTTACAGTAACACCGCCGTTAGCACGTGCAGTACCTGAAACTTGTGAAACACCATAACTATCCATCATAGCCTGGGTTAAAGAAAGCACTTGACCGCCAAATTTTCCGTCGACAAGGAAATCCAGGTTAAAGTGCCCATAGTTAAAGCTGTTGCTCCAGCCTAACTGGAACTTAGGGTTAGGATTACCTACATAACTCATTACAGTACTTTTTTGTGGTGCATAAGTGCTTGCACTTGTACCGGTTAATATCATCTGACCTTTTGCATTACGTACAGCTGTGTAACCATAGATATCGCCAAAGGAACCACCTTTTGCTATAACCGATTCATAACCGAAGCCACCAGCATCATTACCGGTTAAAATGGCCTGATTCAGGTTATCGGCAGGATCCAATGAGATGATCTTATTTTTATTGGCTGATGCAGTAACTGAACTGTTCCAGGTGAATCCCTTGCTACGCACTATATCAGCACCAACTAATATTTCAAAACCTGTATTTTGAATATCACCGGCATTTACATAACCTGTAGATATTAATGTAGCCGCAGGAGGTGTTAAAGCAAAATACTGGTTGTAGGTATGTGTATTGTAGTAAGTAAAGCTGAAATTAATACGGTTATCCAGGAATTTCCAGTCGGTACCGAACTCGTAAGAGTGTGTAGTTTCAGGCTTTAAGGTATGCAATGGAGCAGTAGTGTTAAAGATCAACGCACCTGAAGATGATTGAGTGTTTTGTACAATGGTAGTGTAGGGTGGCAATCCGTTGGCTACATTAGCATAGCTTCCACGGATCTTTGCATAAGATATAGCCTGAGGCAAGTGAAGTATTTGTGATAAAATTGCGGTTAAGCCCACAGATGGGTAACTGTAATCCATCTTATTGGTGAAAGCCAATGTTGAGTTCCAATCGGTACGGTTAGTCAACGCCAGGTATAACCAATCATTATAGGATAAGTTCGCAGCCTCAAAAATAGACTGGATCTGGGTATGATTACCAAAAGCTATAGGAGCACTATGGCCGGCTATAATATTATAAGGTGTGAAAAAATCAGGAGTGGAAAGATCGCCGCTGGCACCAAGACCACTTAGTTGTGAATCATTTATAGCTGTACCCACTAATCCGTCGAATTTAAAATCACCAAATTTACCCGGGGTAAAATTCGCGATCGCATCCGCATATTTTTGTTCAGTTACCTGGTTGCTGTAAGAATAATGGCCATTACCATTACTATTAAACGTAGTGAGTGTACCTGAATACAGGTCCTGATCATAATTATCATTTGTACGATCCAAGCTTCCCCTTACCTGTACGTTAAACCAATTGGTAAAATCATATTTAGCGCTTCCGTTAAATATGATACGGTTACGTTGCAGGTTATTAGGATTCATATTGGTTACCCACCAAGGGTTTTGCTCCTGGCTGTCATCATTGTGGGTTATCCAATTTTGACGGGCTGCACCAACATTGTTCGGAAGTAAATATTGATCCTTATAGGGTTGTATATTTAAACCGCGTGGGAAAAGATATAAGCCTACCAAAGGATTAATATATAAACCCAGCCCAGGGCTGTTTTTTATATCCTGGTCTATATAATTAACGTTCCCGTCAACAGTCAGTTTATTATTCAGGAAATGACCAGTTTCGCGCAGGTTAAAATTATTCCTTCTTAATGTATTTCCGGGTTCAATACCATTGGCAGAAGTATTGGCATAAGATGCGTAAGTCTGGGCAATTTCAGTACCGGTTGACAGGTCAACAGAATTTGTCCAGTTAGTACCTGTTTGGTAAAAATCCTTCAGGTTATCTTCAGAATTTGATATAGCTGACCCCCAGCTGGTTGTGGAGCCAGCTTTTGTCTGACCATACTGATTCTGGAATTTTGGCTCCGATACCGCATTTGATGCCTGGAAGCTGGAGGAATAATGTATTTCGGTTTTGCCAACTTTCCCTTTCTTTGTCGTAATAACGATAACACCATTCGCGGCCTGGCTACCGTATAACGCCGCTGCAGATGCGCCTTCCAACACGGTTATGCTTTCAATATCATCCGGATTTAAATTGGAAATACCATCGCCACCATCAGGACTGCCACCGAAGTTGTCGCCTGGCTGACCACCGTTAGTGGTTGATGTTCCGCTATAATTAACCGGGTTAGCCATTGGCACACCGTCAATTACATACAACGGCTGGTTGTTACCTGCAAAGGAACGAGAGCCTCTTAAAAGCACCTTGGCAGAACCACCAACACCCGAAGCACTGGGCTGAATAGCTAAACCGGCAACCTTACCGTTCAGCGAGTTCATTAAATTGTCTGTTTTTACATCATTCAATTGGCTTCCGCTTATTTGTTGCTGCGCATAGGTAAGCGACTTTTGAGATCTTTTGATACCCAACGCGGTTACTACTACCACATCAAGTTGGCTTGCGCTGGATGTAAGTGTTACAGTGATAACAGGAGCACCACTTAAAGTAACTTCCTTAGCGGCATAACCTACATAGCTAAAAACCAATACATCGCCTTTGTTTGCGGCTAAAGTAAAGTTTCCGTTGGCATCTGTTTGTGTGCCTTTTGTGGAACCCTTGATAACAACAGAAACGCCCGGCAGCGTTGCTCCTGTTTCATCTTTCACAACGCCTTTAATGCTCTGATCGGCCTTTGCCTCGAGAAATTGTGCATGTTTGGCTAAAAAATGCATGCTGCTTGCTGATGCGATAGCACTGCCGGTAGCGAATGCTCCTGCCGAACTGCAAACAATAAAGCATGTAAGTAATTTTTTTTTCATACTCATGTTTAGAAATAATAAACTGTAAATTAATTGGTTATGAGATTTCAAGCCGGTATAAAGCACAAACCTCGTTTGCTTTAGGCTGATATGGCCCCCGGCTATAAGGTTAAATTCCCTTTTTGGGAAAAATTGCCTACAAGAATTTTATATTTTTTTTATGAAGGTTTGTTCAGGCTAATTATACACTTCGCTATCAGTACCTTTTAAGGGAAGAAAATAAAATGCACGCATGATTGTTAATTCAAAACCATGTTAAAAATTATTTGTAAAAAAACATCCGGCATTTGCTACATTGCGACACATTGATTCAAAATCAATTACCAAATTTAATACGATTGAGACCCGACTTAACAGAACTTTGGGGGAAAATTTGCCTGAACGATGATGCACAAGCATTTGAAAGGCTCTATTATGCTTTGTTCAATAAGCTCATTAAATTCAGCGTCTACTATGTTCATCAGCGGGAAGTTGCCGAGGAAATAGTTTCTGAAGTATTTGTAAAGTGCTGGACTAACCGCAGCTCATTAAGCCAGATTGATTACCCTGAAAGCTATTTATTTATAGCGGTAAAAAACCAATCCTTAAAATACCGTAAAAAATATTCGAACATACATTTGGTTGAGCTGGAGGATAACGACTTTCATTTGGTAGATCTGGCGGATCCATCAAAAAAACTGGAAAGAAAAGAATTACATCACCGCCTTGACCAGGCCATAGAAATGCTGCCTATGCAGGCCCGGATCGTTTTCAGGCTTATAAAGGAAAATGGCCTGAGATACAAAGAAGTTGCCGAAATCCTTAGCATCTCACCCAGGACCGTTCAAACCCAGTTGTTCAGAGCGATTGATAAATTAAGACAAACACTAAAATCATTGCCTGAAAATTCAAAAAATATTAAAAAAGACGGCAAAATTTTAAGTATTTTAATCATATTATTTTATTTTTTTAATTACTTGTAGGCATTTTTATAAAAAGCAGGATTACAACGTTGTACACTATACACTAATGGAAGAAGAGCTATTTACCGAATTACTTGCAAAGAAACTATCAGGAGATATTACTGCTGATGAAATTGCTGAGTTTAACCGGCTTGTAGCGGGCAATACTTCTTTCCAAAAAGAATACGAGGCAATAAGATCATATTGGACGCAGGACGATGAGCCCTATGAAAACATTGTCAGTATATTCGACGATATAAAACAACGGGCCGGTATTACAGATACTGCGGCTGAAGAAGATAATATCAGAGCAATAAATAAAACTGGTAGTACCTTCACTTGGCTTCGGGTCGTTGCCGCTGCTGTGGCGGTCATCGCTATTTCGGTTTCTATCTACCTGTTTAAAATAAAATCTGTCCAGGAAAACGACATCGCTCAGTTGCAGACCAAATGGGGTTCAACAGCCCAGGTTAAGCTCTCGGACGGTACTATGGTAACACTTAATTCCTTGTCAGTTTTAAAATATCCCAAGCATTTTAATGGCAAAACAAGGGAGGTTTATTTAGATGGCGAAGGTTATTTTGATGTAGCCAGGGATCATCAGCACCCATTTATAGTCCACACCGAAAAAACAGCTATCAAAGTACTGGGAACCGCATTCAACTTAAAAAGTTATGCCAACGATGCCCAGTTTGAGGCCACACTCTTCAGGGGAAGTATACAGGCTACCTTAAATGATGCCCCGACAGTAAACATTTTGTTGAAACCCAGTGATAAATTGATTGTTAATGCATCGGGCCATCAATTAACAAAAGAAACTTATGCCGATCATTCAAATACCATTAATGCAGAAACAGCATGGATGGATCACAAACTCATTTTTAAAAATGAGCCGTTTAATTTGCTGGCCAATAACTTAGTCAGGAAATATGGTTTGAACATTGTGTTTAAAAACAATGGACTAAAATCTATTAAGTTATCTGGTGAATTTGAAAATGAAAATATTGAGCAGGTTTTATTATCATTGCAGGTAGTTACAAAGTTCAACTACAAAGTGTCGGGTAACACCATTTATATTTTTTAACCAATTATAATTACAGCCCTTTTTAAGGGAATGCTTTTGAAATTTTTTTTCGGAGCTTACGTTGATATGCTGGATCGTTTTAGAGATTAATTAATGAAGTTAATCAGGCTACTTATTTTATTTCTGATTTTCCAGGTTTCAAAAAACGCCTGTTGTCAAACAAAAGTCACCCTCAACTACCAGCATGTACATTTTGAAGAAATCATAACTGCAATACAGCATCAAACCGCCTATCGTTTTATTTACCGTGCAGATCAATTACCAAACCAGCAGGTTACTGTATCGGCAAAAGATGAAGAAGTATTATCTGTTCTGGATAATCTGCTTAAAGGCACTCACTACTATTATAGGTTAATCTCCAATAACCTGATCGCTATCGGAACAGAAAAAGATTCCATTAAAAGTGTAGCTGTTAGCGGCGTTGTAGCTGATGAAAAAGGCGAACCCGTTAGCGGAGTCTCGGTTAGAATAAAAAACAGCAGCTATGGCACCCAAACGGACGGGCAAGGGCGATTTATGATTAACTGTATAAAAGGCACAACTATTGACATTTCAAGTATTGGTTATACCCAGCAGCAGGTGATTGTAGCAGCAACCGATCAACTGTTAAAAATAACACTTCAAGGCAGCTACCGCAGTCTGAATGAGGTAGTGGTGACCGCCTTAAACATAAAAAAGGAAAACTGGAAAGTGGGTTACTCTGTTGCTACTATATCAGGAGCAGATTTAATCACAGCACGTGAATCTAACGTTGCCATGTCACTCGAAGGTCAGGTAGCCGGTTTAAATGTGAGCGGTACTTCCGGTGGGCCTGCATCATCTTCCAGGTTATTGCTTAGGGGTGCTGCCAGCATGAGTGCCGGTTCTCCCCTGCTTATTTTAGATGGCATCCCGATTGATAACACTCAGCGTGGCAGTGCAAACGAATATGGTGGCGCTGATTATGGGGACGGTTTCAGTAATATCAACCCTGATGATATTGAAAGTATAACTGTTTTAAAAGGTTCAGCAGCCTCGGCGCTCTATGGTGCAAGGGCAGCGAACGGTGTGATCCTGATCAATACAAAAACGGGAGAAAAAAATTCCAGTACACAGGTTGCGTACAATTTAAATCTTTCATTTGATCATGCGGTAAACAATACAGACTTTCAATATGAGTACGGACAAGGTTCGCAAAACCAACGCCCTACAAATGTACAGAGCGCAATAGCATCAGGCTTGTTAAGTTGGGGCGAAAAGCTTGACGGAAAACCTACCATACAGTTTGACGGTAATTATTATCCCTATTCGGCAGTAAAAAATAATATTAATGAGTTTTACCGCACAGCACCTGCTTTAACCAATACCATTGAGGTTAGCGGCGGCAATTCAAAAACAGCATTCAGGGCATCGGCCTCCAATCTCAATTATGAATCTATCGTTCCTAATAGCGGCCTTAACAGGAAAACTTTTAATCTTAATACTTCCTATGATATCACCGATAAATTAAAGCTAAGTTTTAATGGGGATTATATTTATGAAATGGCTAAAACCAGGTCGTATTTAAGTGACGGCCCCATGAACGCCAATTATGGCATTGAGTTTTTGGCTACGAGTGCCAATCAGCTAAGTTTAAAGCCCGGCTATAACCCGGTAACGGGTAATGAAAGCCTATGGAACAGCAATGTTTATATTACAAACCCCTATTTTGTCATCAATAAACAAGTTGATAATTCAACACGCAACCGCTTTATAACCGCAACCGTTTTAAAATACAAATTCTCGGATAATATTTATTTACAGGGAAGGCTTGGTTATGATATCAGTAACGATGGCATACTCAATGTTTTGCCCACGGGCACTGCATTTACTGTTAATGAACAGGGCGGCTTAAATGGTCTGAGCAAATCGCAAACAGGCGAACTGAATACCGATCTGCTTTTTGTGGCTGATAAAAACCTGTCGCATGATCTTATGCTTAATTTTTCGGCAGGAGGAAATTACCGTAAAAGGCAATATAATCTTACAGAAATTACCGGTTCTCAATTTATTACCCCCTATTTATATACCCCTTCAAACCTTGTAAGCACCAGCTCTAATTATGATATATCTGAAATCGTAACCGAATCTGCCTATTATTCGGCTGATTTTGATTATAAAAATCTGCTCGATATCAACGCTACCGGCAGATATGATGTTTTTTCAACACTGCCCCCAAATAGTCGTGGTATTTTTGTACCGGGTGTTTCAGGCAGTTTTTTATTTTCAAACCTGCTGGTTCTCCCCTATTTAACTTCGGGAAAGTTCAGAATCAGTTATGCAAAAACAAGCGGCGAGCCTTCGCAGCCTTATACCACACAACTATATTTTACCTCTAACAATACAGTGAATGGCATCCCGCTTGGTAGTTTCTCATCCGAATTACCCAATTATAACTTAAAGCCATTTACACTTACCGAATTTGAAACCGGGTTCAATTTATCATTTTTTCAGAACCGGCTCAACCTGGATGCCACCTATTTTAACCGGATAACCCACAACGAAATTGCCAATGCCCAGCAATCCGTGGCAACCGGCTTTACTTCGGCATATGTTAATGTAGGAAAGACCAAAAACACCGGCCTGGAGCTCATGCTTTCAGGAAGCGTTATCCGCACAGCAAATTTCTCCTGGAACACCGGTATTAATTTTAGTCATGTGCATAATGTGCTCTTATCTATTGATGGCTCAAGTCAATATTTGCTAACCGGCACCTACCGGCCGCTGAATGCAAATACAGCCCTGGTAGTTGGCAAATCAATCACCCAGATTATGGCCTATGATTATAAAAGAGATGCCATGGGAAACATTATTATCGGCAGCGACGGCATACCCGAACGCGGCGCACTAAAAGCCATGGGTGGCACACTACCCACCTTTTACGGTGGTTTTACAAACTCTTTCCGCTATAAAAAATTCAATCTTTCTTTTTTAATCGATTACAAGTTTGGCAATAAAGTACTTTCGGCTACCGAAGATTATTCCTATGTGTATGGCCTTAACAAGGCAACGCTGCCCGGCCGCGAAACGGGTATAGTAGCCAAAGGGGTAAATGATAACGGCCAGATCAATACCATAAACGTACCCGCATATAATTACTACCCCGACCTGGCAACAAACATTTCAGCACTATCGGTTTTAAATGGCAGCTTTATTAAGTTCAGGCAGCTTATCCTTGGCTACGAATTTACACCGCCATTGTTGGGGAACGTATTCCGGGCGGTTACAGTAAGCCTGGTTGGTCGTAATATTTTCACCATATTAAAGTATACTAAAAACATCGACCCTGAATCGGAGTTCTCCTCTCAGCTGGCTTATGCTGGCATTGAAGGAGAATCGCTACCGGCTACAAGAACCTTAGGATTTAACCTGAATTTCAAATTTAAGTGATGTGAGATGAAGAAAATATTTTTGATCCTGCTTATAAGTATTGTTTTTTTAACCGGCTGTACCAAAACACAGCTAAATAATATCAATACCGATCCTTCAAAGTCAACGGCTGCAAACTTTGATCCTAATGAGTTGCTTTCAACTGCACAATTGAATTATGCAAATACCGGTTATTATCAATTGGTGTATGAAAGCACTATGATGCAGGTGCTGGCATCAACTTATTTTTATTATAACAATGGCGATAAATACATTAACGAAGGTAATTTTACCGATTACCAGGGAGCCCTATTCACGCAGGGTTATACAGAAGCCGGTGATATAAGGCAAATGCAGCAATTATGCATTCAAAGGGATTCGGCAGCATACTCCAATCTGATTAATATCGGTAACATCATGTTTGTATTTATTTTACAGCGAACTACGGATATGTATGGTGATTGTCCTTATTCGCAGGCTGATATGGCACAACAAGGTATTAAATATCCGGTTTATGATACCCAGCAAAGCATATACAATGCCATGTTAACCACGCTTGATAACGCTATATCAAAGCTGGATATTAACAGGGACAAACCAACTGCCGACCTTTTCTATAATGGTGATATTACGCGCTGGAAAAAGTTTGGTTACTCATTAATGCTGCGAATAGCTATGCGGTTAACCAAAGTTGATCCGGCTAGTGCCGAGAAATGGGCAGAAAAAGCGGCTGCCGACGGCACTTTTAATGACATTAGTGACAATGCTATTGTACAAACCGATGCAACTAATTCGGCCAGTCAAAACGGCACTTCAATAGCGCTAAGAACGCTTACCGATTATGAACAAGTAAGATGGAGTAAAACGCTGATTGACTTTTTAAGGCAAACCCACGACCCCAGGCTTAGTGTTATTGGGGAGATACCAGCACCCGGCCTGGCTAATAACGGAAATGAAACACTTTCAGGTAACCCGGATTCTTCATTACAAGTAGGGCTTCCAAATGGCTATGACCTTTTAGGCGGCGCTACAGACATTAGTAAATCTCTCGGCTATCCGGGAGGAACGGGAACCGGTGCCGACTATGCCCCACTAGGAAATTACTCCAGGCCCCGCACCAATGTATACCTTAAATTAGGCGGTCCTATAATGGTTTTTACTTATGCGGAAACGGAGCTTCTACTAGCAGAAGCTAAGGTAAGGGGGTGGAATATTGATGGTACGGCTCAGCAACATTACGTAAATGGGGTGACCGGCGCATTCCTGTCGCTTACCCAATTAGATGCGCAAACCAGCGTAACTTCAGTTTCCATCAGTAATTATTTAAGTTCGTATCCGCTGGATATGTCGTCGGTAAACAATTCACTACAGATGATCAACACTCAATACTGGTTAGCCACAGGAACTACTTTTAATTTTATTGAAAACTGGTTTAACTGGAAAAGGTCAGGCTATCCTGCGCTGGTACCTGTGAATTATGCTGGAAACGTAACAATGGGTACCATACCGCGAAGAATGATTTACCTGTCGACGGAAATATTAACAAACCCTACGAACTACAAAGCCGCTGTTGCCCGTTTGACCGGCGGCGATGTTTTGACCGGCCGGGTTTGGTGGGACAAAGAATAACGATCGGTACAATAAGGTTTTCAGCTATCCTGCATTAATGCGTTTCTACCGCCGTCCAGTAAATACGTTGTCCCGGAGGCAAAAGCCGCATAGTCGCTCGCTAAAAACACACACCAGGCTCCCGTTTCTTCTGGTGTACCTATTTTTTTAACCGGGTGCAGGTTAATTGTCCGTTGCCGCTCCTTTTCAGGGTCGGCAAACGAATTAAACCACTGCTGATTACCCGGGGTATCAATAAAACCGGGCGCTAAACCAACAGTACGTATCCGGGGTCCCCACTCTATTGCCAGGCTTCTGACCAATCCGGTTAATGCCGTTTTAGATACATTATAAGGGAAGCACCCGGGGATGGTACTAAAAGCATGATTGGATGTAATAATAATTATCACACCAGCATTTTGCTCGAGATGTGGTTTACACAACTTTGCCAATTGCCAGTGCGATGCCAGGTTCAGATCAATATTGCGCTGCCAATCCTCGTCATTACATTCTTCGGCACCTTCAAAAACATTTTGCCCGGCATTGGATACCAGGATATCAATGCGGCCGAAAGTATTAATGGTGTTTTGAATGAGGTTTTGCAGATCTGTTTTTTTTGTAACATCGCATACTGTATATAATGCTTTCATCCCCCGCCCCTCTGCCTCTTTTATAAAGCCGCCATCATTTTTTTCCAGGCCACAACCCGAAATATCTGCCCCGGCTTTTGCAAACATTTTGGCTATACCTAATCCGATGCCCGATGAGGCGCCTGTTATCAAAACTGTTTTCCCGATAAGATCAATCTGAAACATATTATATCTGTTTATTACACATAAAACCCCGGCCTTGGAATTAACACGCCTGGGTGCTTTTCCATTTCTTCTTCTACCAGATCAACACCCAAACCCGGGCGGTCACTTAAATGCAGGTGGCCATCTTTAACCATGTCTTTGATAGGATGCGTGATTACCGTATCCCGCCATGCTACATCATTGAACATAAATTCCTGCCTGAAAAAGTTTGGCACCGAAGCACATACATGGGCAGATGCCAGGGTTGATAATGGGCCGTTTGGATTATGTGGTGCCAGCAAAACATTATATGTTTCCATCATCGTAGCCATGCGTTTCATCTCAGATGGGCCACCGCAACGGGTGATATCAGGCATCATAATGTCACAAATGTTTTTTTCCAATACCGGGCGGATGCCGTGCCGGGTATAATGGCGTTCGCCCACGCAAATAGACACGTTGGAAGGAATGCGCTCGCGCATAGCCCGTAACGAATCGGCACTTTCAGGGCCAGCAGGCTCTTCATACCAGGTGATATCCAATTCTGATAAACGCTGCGCCATTTTTACTGCCACACGGTAGTTTAGCATGGCATGGGTTTCTATCATAATATCAAAGTTGGGGCCTACAGCATCCCTAACAGCTTTACTTACGTTAAAGGCCAGGTCCTGCTGCTCAGCTGTTAAAGTGAGATTTGAAGACAAATCTTCGCCATACAGATAATTGGTGTGTGCAAAAGGGTCAAATTTTAACCCGGTAAATCCAGCAGCCTTTACTCTTTTGGCTTGTTCTGCATAATCATCTGCGTTATGGCCTCCCCCTGTAAACCAATAATTGGCATACAGCAAAATATCCTTGCGAAATGCCCCTCCGAGCAATTCATAACAGGGTGTGCCCAAAACTTTTCCTTTTAAATCTAAAAGGGCCATATCAATACCGCTGATAGCACACATGCTGGCACCAAACGGGCCTATCCAGTTCAGATCGCGATAAAGTTTCGTCCAGATAAAATCAGTCCTCATTGGGTCGAGCCCAATAATGCGTTCACCAACATGTTTTGCTGCATTATAAACTATTGGGCTGCCCGGCCAGTTGGTAGCTTCACCAACCCCTGTATGCCCCGTATCGGTATATATTTTTAACAATGTCCAGTTGTACTTAACTCCTTCAACCAACCAAACTTTTACATCTGTAATTTTCATACTATTAATTAATCAACAATTATTCAGGTTATTTATTCGCATTTTTTAGAATAAGTATAGCCCCCGGTTTACAGTTTAAACTGATAAAACCATCGGCTGTATCTTTTATTTTAACGTCTTTTTTCAGTGTTGCAGCCCAGGTTTTGAAAGGCAGTTTCAATTTGGTATTCCCCCCTTTTTCTGAAACAATTTTAACTTCATTAACCTGGCCACCTGCCTTTTTAACACTTACCAGGAAAGCACCTTCTGCCCGTAAATTTTCAAATGAGATATCGGACCATTCAGCAGGCACAGCGGGTAGTATTTCTATAAAGCCTGCATAACTTTGTAATAACATCTCCTGCAAACCGGCCGCGAAAGCAAAATTCCCCTCCAGTGTAAACGGGCGATACTGAAATTTCGAGTAGCCGGATTTCGTTTGATCACCATTTAAATGGAAGCTATTAATTGAGCAGAACGCTTTTGCGAAAATGGTGAGTTCTTTTGCTGCACCCTCGCCATTTTTTGCCCTCGCCTTCATATTTGCCAACCATGAATAGGAGTAACCACACCAATATGCCGGGCCAATACTATCCAATAAATGAATAGAGTTTTTGATGATAGACTGCGCTTTTGGCCCGTCCTCCCATTTTATAAGACCAAGTGGATAAATACTCATCATATGAGAGAAATGGCGGTGCGATTGATTATAAGACATCGTCGGCGAAAACATCAGCTCATTAGCAGGGCTTAATGCAAAATCACTATACTCCGCACCGATCTTTCGCCAGTGTGAAGCTTCATTTTTAAGCCCCAGTTCATCCGCCATCTCCGCTGCCGCTTTAAATGTAAATTTCATCAGTGACAGATCATAATTGGTATTTTGCGGGAACCATGCGGTAATATCGTTGTCATTGATCTCCGGGCTGGAACTATAGGGTAACTTGCGGTGACCGGCGCTATCCAGAACAGTTATATTTTCAATAAATGTTGCGGCACCTTTTACCCATGGATAAGCCTTTTCACGTAAAAAGTTTTTATCCATGCTGTATTTCCATTGCAAATAATAATGCTGCCCCAACCATGATGATACGGTGGGAGAAAGTGAGTACTGTATCCAGCCGCCCATTTCGGTGCCATCCAATGTGGTTACACCGGGCACGGCCAATCCTTTTTTACCGAAATACAGTTTGGTATACCGCTCATAGTTGGCTTTGTTCTTTTCCTGGAAATCAAGGAAGTTCATCGCTTCGTCAAGGTGGTTGCCGGTGTAAGCAGGCCAGTAGCTCAGTTGCGTATTCAGATCGTTATGGAAATCTCCTTTCCATGGTGGTAAACGGCCATTATCTGCTGTCCAAACAGCTTGCAGCGAGATAGGCGGCGCCCCCTTCCGTGATGCGGAACCAAATTTGTATTGCTCCATGTACCATTGCTTTTCTAATAATGGATCGGGTACGTGGATAGCGGATTTGCTCCAGAAGTTTTTCCACCAGGCTACATGCGAAACATAATCAGTCGCATAACCGCGTTCCAGTGCCTGTTTTGATACTACAGATGCAACAGTATTGATCTTAGTACCGGGGTATTGTGAAGAGATACTCCATACGCCCTCAATAGTGGTTGCATCAACCTTCTTCCATTGTACATTGATTTGATATATAAACCCTCCCCATCCTTGCTGCGTGTAAGTAATGCTATTCCCCTGCTGTTTGATGGTTCCCTGCGAATAACCCAGTCTCGACAAGTCATCTCCGCCAACAGGATCACCGGATACATTTACTTTGCCCTGGTATCTTGGAGCTATTAGTTGCGGGATTAGGTCTGTCCTGATATTTTCAAACCTAAACCAGCCAACCGGCGCAGTTGCATGTACAAGTGTTTTCAATATCGTTCCATTTGCCCACTTCACCTCACATAAAGCATTTTTTAAATACAAATGAACCGATTGTACATTACCCCAGTTTTTTGTATCGAATTCCAGCGCACCGCCCGGAATTTTGGAGGGCGCAGGCTCACTGTCATAAGGCTCGTCAAAGTATTGCTGTACAGGTGCATAATCCTTTTTCTTAATCTGATCCATCACCCATTGGTAACTGAATTCCTTACGGTGCAGGCCTTTCATCGGGCGCATATCCCAAAGGTCGGCCCTATCAAGAGAGAAGCGCAAATGATCGTTTTTTTGCCATACCAGAGCACCCAACATACCATTACCCAATGGTATCGCTTCATCCCACTGTTTTGCCAATACATCAAAATTCAGGTCATGCTCTGCTGACTGACCGAACACGGTACCACATAATAAAACAAATACGACAATTGAAATTATTTTTTTCATAGAAGCTTTTAACATTTTTGTTGATTATTAGTAATAATAATCAAATCTCATTTCACTACTATAACTAATTTACCTTTTAGCGTATTATCTTTTATTTTGATCCGTCCGTTTGAATGCGGGGAACCATAATACGGTTCCGATCCATTGTTACAATAATCAGCAATCAGCCAGTTCAGATGCTCGTCCTGCAACCAACTGCGGGATGCCTGGGTCGCATCTGAAAGTACGGTAATACTATCCCCATTATGGTCCTGCAAAGAGGCATTTTGAATATAGCGCTTAGTGGACCGAAAATCATTACTTCCCAAATCATTCGCATCATCTTTCCAGTCGCTTGTTGGTACAACGCCCCACTCTTCCACCCCATCTACATGCTTTACATTAAGCATTGCTGTTCCTTCAGATCGTGCAATGTCGTTTGCAGGATAAGCAGTAAATTCACCCTTTCGCTTCCAGCTAAGCTGATCAAAGCTTTTAGGCAATTGCAGCATCAGGCCATATTGATATGGTGATATATCAGCATTGGAATACTGAACCTCATATTCGGTTATTAGTTTCCCATCGTTTGTAAATAAATAGGTTTGCTTGCCTTTACAATCAGCGTAGGCAATATTCATCGAAAACTTCAATCCCGAATCAATTTTTTGTGCAACAAGATCACGGGCAAATAAGGTGTACAAAGGATAATTTTTAAGCGGATAAATGTTATTCTGATACGTCTCTCCTGCAACATTTGGTTTGCCGCCATCATCATCATTCATGGATACCATACTAAAAACAGGGCCCTGGTTTAAAATCTCGGTATCACCTTTTCGTACCGAAGTAATAATTCCGGTATTTTTACTAATGCTATACTGTATGTTACCTTGTTTTACAAAATAAGCAGCCTCATTTTCTGTAAATGAAACTTCTACATTTTGACCAATTAACTCCGTTGAATGAGCTTCTGCTTCATATTTTTCTTCATCAGCAATAAATCCCCTGGGGTCTTTAAACGTTAACTGAAGCGTTTTAAATTCAGTAGCCGGAATTTTTATAATCCCGCTACTGCGTGGTAAGATATCAGCTTTTACAGTTTGAGGTTGCCCATTTAAAACTACAATAATAGCTGCGCCTTTTAACGATGTAAAATCATACCTGTTTTCCACCAAAAGTTCAACATATTTTTTACCAGCGGTTGGAAATTTTATGCTTTTTATTTTAATGGGAGAATAAGCTTTTTTCACCCCCCAATACTCGGGTTTTGGCCTGCGCCAGGCATCAATAACGCCCCAGGGGCCATAACCAACAATCCGCCCGTCGGGCATGTGGAAGATATCATCAATACCCGCCCATATGGCACCCCCAAGGCAGCCTTTATGGTAATACATTGAATCGTACATCATTTCCAATGGCTTGCCATAACTACTGCGAACGCCGGGATCGGTTAGTAATTCTCTTCTGCTATAACACGAAATATGTGCATACTCGCCAAAAAGAACAGGCCGTTTCATAGTATCACATGCGGCCGGCCCGTTTGTACCGGGATAATGGTAAACAGCTATATCCGCTTTGCTGTGCGCATTGTTGTAGCCACCCCAGCACTGGTCATGAAAAGTTGTGGGGCGCGATGGGTCTAATTGTTTTACAACCTTGTTCACCTTTGCCCACAATGGGCTCCATACCGATTCATTCCCCAGCGACCAGATGATGATGGATGGGTGATTACGCCCGGCTAATACATTTTCTACATCTGCATTAACCATATAAGGTAAAAACCGTTCGTCTTTATAATCCCACTTTTTCCAAATGGGTGACGCACCATGATTTATCCAGCATAATGATGCTTCGCTTTCAACAAACAAGCCCAACTCATCAGCAGCATTCAGAAACTCCTCTGATGGCGGGTAATGTGATGTGCGGATATAGTTACAATTGGCATTACGGAAAAGTTCAGCATCTTTCCGGTCTAATTCGGGACTAACGCTTCTACCTGTAAGCGGGTAAATAGAATGACGGTTTACACCATGCAATTTCACCGACTTCCCATTAACGAACAGCTGGTTACCTTTAACTTCAACTTGTCTGAACCCTACATTTTGTGTTATCGACTGAACGACTTTCCCATCCAACAGCAATGAGCTTTTTAAATGATATAAATAAGGATGTTCCGGGTTCCATTGCTCTGGCTGTTTTACACTGATAGTAGTATTTATATCACGTAAGCCGTTTGAAGGGATATTTTTTTCAAGTGCCGATAGCTTTTCAAAAATCACCTTTCCAGCGGCATCCGTCAAAATATATTGAAACTGTGCCGATGTTGCTGATGCAGACTCATTTGCTAATTGGGATTGCAACTTTAAGGCCGCATTTTTAAATTGCGGGTCAAAAACCGTTGTTGCCACATTAGACGCGATATTTGTTTGTGGCACTGCAAACAACACTACTTTACGCAATAAGCCGCCAATCGTGTGTACCGCGTATTGTGACGTACAGGCCAGGCGGTCGCTAATGGTTAATGCCTGCACTTCTACCTGCAGTATATTATCACTGGGATTAAGCGCATTGGTAATATCGGCTTCAAAGGGAACAAAGCTTCCCTCATGCTCCCCTACTTTAACATTATTAACCCTCACCAGCGCATGTGAGCTTACACCGTCAAAGCGTATTTTTATCCGCTGGCCTTTCCAATCGGCAGGGATATCAAGTTTTAATCTATATACAGCCGTTTCTCCTTCATTTACAGTAAAACCCTGCATTTCCCATTCACCAGGCACGCTAATGCTATGTTTTGCGGCATGCCCCATCACCTGAAAGCCCCATTTACCATTTAATAAAATCCGGGGCTGTTCAACACCCGTTACAGCTGCAGGCAAAGGCGACACGCGGGGAATATTAAAATCATTGATGGAGCTTTGACCAAACGAGTTAAGGCTAAAAAAAAGGCACAAAACCAAAAAGAGTTTATTAATATGTTGCATTACCTGTATGGTTGTTATTGTTTTTTATCATTATTATTTTAATTCAAGGTTGATGCTATCCTGTATCACATCGCCAGCTTTTAAAGGTCTGTCCATTTTTTCTGCATGAGCCCTAAAAAACCTTTCGGCACCCATATTGCTATAACCGGCTACTAAGGTTTTAATATTTTGCTGATCTTTCCATGCCCTGATATGCTGTTGCCCGTTTGATATTACGTTAAAGGATGAAGTACCGTTGGTTAATTCTGCCTGATTAATATACATTTTGGTTGACCTGAAATCGTTGGTCCCTAAATCATTTCTGTCCAGGCTCCATGGGGTTGTTGGCAACGTAGATGGGCCTGCCGGACCTGAAACTTTTGTATCAGACATTAGCTTTGCTTTACCATTTGCACGGCCAATATGGTCCGCCGGATAATAATTCCACTGGGCATTTCTGTCCCAATCCAGTTCCTGGAAAGTGCCGGGCAAACTGAAAACTAATCCCCATTGGCGTGGGTTAACGTCTTTTTTGATGGTGTATTTATAATCTATTTTCACCACTCCATTAGCTGCGAAATGATAAGTGGTTACACCAGCCGCTTCATTATACATATCGGCAACGCTTACGGTAAATCCATTTTTGGCTTTATCCAGCTTAATGTCTTTTACAACCCGATTTTTACATACATCAGTAAAAGGGTCAAATTTTTTGTTATCCCCTGTCATTTGCACACCGTTACCTTCGCCGGTTAGCGGCAAAACCATTAATCTTGCTCCGGTATTCCAAACGCTTTTCCCGTTATTGGTAACCTGTTCCACATCGCCTGTAGCCAGGTTGAAATTAACCTGTATATTTTGGTTTTTGGCAATCAGGGTGTTCTCATTTTGTTGATAGCTCCAGGGTTGTGTATTGGTTTGGGTAGCCGATACCAGCGAGATAGACGGTACTACGGTAAACTGGTAAATATCAATTAATACGCCACGCGGGTCATAGACCTTAATAGTTAATTTATCAGCCGGTGATGGTTTCTTGTTAACGGCAACATTTATCGTTGTTTTACCGTCTCTTTTTAAATCGGCTTTTATTAAACCACTTTCGTTGGCTATATTCCATTCTATTTTACACTCGTTAAGGTTACTAAAAAGCAATCTATTTTCGAGCTCAAGGGCAACGTTACCATTGATCCAATTGCTGGCCAATTTTATTTTAACCGGTGAATATACTTTTTTCACGTGCCAGTATTCCGGTTTTTCTCTGCGCCAGCCATCAAGTGGCCCCCAAGTGCCGTAACCCACGGTTTTTCCATCAGGTAAAAAGAAAGTATCATCAATACCAGCCCAGATTGAACCCCCTAAAACGGCATCGGTTTTATACATTTTTTCCCACATGGCTTCAAAACCGATCCCCCAGGCATCCCGTACTCCCGGGTCGGTAACCTGTTCTAAACGATTGTAAGCATTCAGGTGTACGTATTCATCGAAAACAATAGGGCGCTTATTATTGCGATATCTTTCCGATCCGTCGGGCCCGGGATAATGTTCATTACATATTTCCAGATCGCCTTCATCTGCATCGGGCCCATATTGGCTAAAATTACGCGGACGGGTGGGGTCAAATTGTTTAACCAATTTGGCGGTTTCTTTAAAATAATCTTTATAATTCTCTGATTCGTTGCCTATAGACCAGGTAAGTATGGCCGGGTTCGACCTGAAATAGTTTACCATATCCAGTGTTTGATCAACCATTAGGGTATGGTAAATTTCGGTACCCAAAGGCACCTGGGTATTTTCTGCCCAGCAAAACGGAGCCTCAACTTCTAAAAACATCCCTAAACGATTGCAGGCATCTACCAATTCTTCGGCTGGCGGATAATGGGAGGTACGCATATAATTTACGTTGGCTTCACGAAACAGTTCCACATCTTTTTCCCACATGTTATCGTTTACCGAACGGCCGCGCAAAGGCATCGTTTCATGATGACAAACGCCACGTAGTTTGATAGGCATATTATTTACAAATACACGATTTCCTCTTACTTCTATCTGCCGGAAACCGATGCTTTTGGTAATTACATCCTGAACGTTAGCTCCTTCTAAAATACTCAGTTTTACTACATAAAGGTTAGGATGTTCCGGATCCCATTTTTCTGGTTTTACCACATCGAAACTGATGTTTTGCTGCAAATATTCTCCCCTGCTGATGTCATTTTCAACAGCAACCAACTTTTCGCCAACTTTGGTAATGCCATCGGCTTTAAATAATTCGGCTTTTAGGCTCAGGTTTCCTGCTTTTGTATCTTGCTCGTTGGCAATAATTACATCCGTATTTAAAACGGCATTTTCATAGTTCTTATCGAAGTTGGTTTTTATATCGGCATAGGCAAAATTTACCGGGGCAATGGCCATTAAATACACTTTTCGTGAAATGCCGCCCAATTCATGTACCGCATACTGAGAGGCACTTGCCAAAGAATCAGCTTTGCTACCCGATTTCACTTTTACCAATAATTGGTTATCGCCACTCCATTTTACGAAATTGGTTACGTCAACTTCAAAAGGGGTAAAACCACCCAAATGGCCGGCAACTTTTTTGCCGTTAAGCCAAATTTCCGATTCGCTGTATACGGCATCGAAACGTAATTTTAAACGCTTGTCTTTCCAGTTTTCAGGTAAGGTAAAGTTCTTCTGATAACCGGCATAAGCCTCTTTATCTACTGTAAAACCCTGCATTACCCACTCGCCGGGTACCTGGATATTTTTGGCACAGGGCGATGAATTGATATTTTCAGAAAAAAGCCACGTACCATTTAACGATAACTTATTGGGTTGTGATGAACCAGCCGGGGATACCCGGTTAAGTTTTAAAACCTGATTACCGGCAGTGGTATAAGTGATTTTTTGAATTTGAGCATGCGCGGCGCAACCTAAAAATAGTAAACCTGTAAATATTTTAAAGAAAGTTTTCATTTGTGCTTTTTAGTTTTTCACCAGTTACATGATCCCATACGTTTCAAATGCCTCTTTGGCGCTCATGCCTTCTTCAATTTTTTTCTGCACCATTTTTTCGCCCCTTGCCTTTTCAATTGCAAGTTTGAATACTTCTTCCTCAATTTCCAGAGGTACGATACAAACGCCATCAATATCACCTAAAACAATATCGCCTGGGTTTATTCTTACGCCCCTTATTTCCAAAGGCACGCGAAAATCAATCACTTTACCGCGTGGCGCCTGATCTTGTGCGTAGCATCCGTAAGAAAAGGTTGGAAAGTTCAGCGCCAATATTCCGTTTGTATCTCTTGAATAGCCATCAACCACAGCGCCTGCAGCGCCAAGTTTAATAGCCCTCGTACTCATTAATTCGCCCCATAAAGCATAGGTAGGTGAAGCGCCAGCACAGATGTATACTTCATTTTTTTTCAGATCATCCAGGGCTTCCAGCATCAATCCGAATGGCTTTTTTAAGATGGGGTTTTGATTAGCATGGTCGCCAAACACATCTGCTTCAAGCACTGTCATCGCACGGCCTACCAAAAACATATCCTGCCTCAGTGATTTTATTTGAGGTGGCAAAAATTGATTAAGCCAACCCAACTTGTCCATAATATCACCTACCACGGCGGTATATAGTTCTCTTCTTACGATGCTGAATAATTCATCATCGTTTTCCCATAGTTTGTTATTCATTTATTATATTATTTATATTATTATCCTCAGTATTCATTGATCACATATCCAGCAATAATCATTAAAGTTTTTGCCGCCCTCCTTTTTAGCAAAAACCGTTATGCGCATTGAATTAACTCATTGATAAACAGGTCTATTTCACAATGTATTAAATTAAATAAATGGGGCCATGACAGCCCCATTCTCTCCTCAACTTATTAGCAAATTAACTAAACTAAATCAGTTTCTGTATTAATAACCAGGGTTTTGCGTTATTGCTTTTTGGCTATTATCTATTTCATGTTGCGGAATTGGGAATAAATTATTCTTCTTAGGATCGTATTTTCTTATATCCATAATCCCGGCTTTGTATGATCCATTTAACTGTACAGCTCTGTTCAATTCTACATTTGCAGTGCCCCATCTGCGCACATCTGAGAAATACAAACCCTCGCCCACAAACTCTATCCGTCTTTCGTGCATGATCTTAGCCCTCATCTCGCTTTGGCTAAGGCCGGCTGGCAAATTTGGCTGGGTGATACCAGCCCGCTGCCGTACCTGCCTGATAGCGTCATATACACTCGCATCCGGCCCGGAAGCCTCATTCTGCGCTTCAGCATACATCAGTAATACATCGGCATAGCGAAGCAGAATTCCATTGATATATGATTTATTTTCAGTGACAACAGGAGTCGGTGCATTATCATACACTGTATATTTTTTGAAACTGAATCCGGTATATATCCCGGCAAACCCTTTGCTATCTACAGGATATGGAAGACCCTCATAATTTACCCCCGGCCTGAATATCGTTTGGTCCATTCTTGGGTCCCGGTTATTATATTTATTAGTAGGATCAGCCAATGGGTTGGTAGGGCTGTAGGTAGAGCCATCCTTCATATCATAGGTATCAACAAAATCTTCTGTGGGTTCTATTGAGCTCCATCCAGGTGTATAGAGTGCATTATATATGCCCAATAAGATATCCCAATTAGTACTGAATTTACCTGTACTTTCAAACTGCACATCAAATATTACTTCGCTATTATTTTCATTCGCCGGAAGGAACAACCCTCTGTAACTTGGAAATAATGCATACCCTGTTCCGGCTAATGTCATCACGCTTTTTGCAGCGGCGGCGGCATCGGCCCATTGTCCGTTATATAATAGTACTCTTGTCTTCAGGGCAAGGGCGGCCCCCTCGGTGGCACGTCCTATATCACTGCCGGTATATGGCGCCGCCGGAAGCACGGCAGCTGCATCATCCAGATCTTTTAATATCTGTTGCCTCACCTGGTCCACAGTTGCCCTCGGCTGTGTAGCCTGACTCAAGTCAGGAGGTGTAGTAATTAAAGGTACTCCTCCATAATAATTGATCAAATTAAAATAATATAATGCTCTTAAAAACTTTGCCTCGCCTATCATTCTTGCTTTCAGGGTCGCATCCATTTCCACGTTTCCAATATTTGCCAGGAATACATTTGTACGGCCAATACCCGAATAGGCACCCTCCCAGATAACGGGAATTCCTCCCGGGCCATCGGGGGTAGCATTACCCCAGGCGATACCTTGCCATCCCTCCCAGGGATAATTACTATAGGCATTAGGGGTAAGTACATCCAGATATGGCAATACATAATTTGTAATATCCCAAAGATTGGAATAACAGCCCGTTAGTCCGGCAGTGGCATCACTGGAGGTTTTCCAAAAAGAAGCCGGTGATAATTCATCTGTTGGGCTAAGGTTAAAAATATCTTTTTTACAAGCGCTCCCCATCATGATGAGCAGAGCTCCAATTATATAGTATTTGTACGATTTCATATGTTTAATTTATAATTGGTTAGAACCTGATTGCTACGCCCCCTGTAAAAACTTTCATATTAGGGTACTGACTCCCTCCAATAGCAGTTTCCGGATCTAATCCCTGGAATTTGGTAAAGGTGAAAGGGTTCTGCGCGTTAACAAATAATCTTATATATTTCAATTTTATTCTTTCGCTTATACGCTGAGGGATAGTATAGCCTAACTGGATATTTTTTATCCGCGTATAAGAAGCGTTTTGCAACCAGAAACTGCTTGTCATATAATTATTGGTTGGTGCGTTAAATTGAAGTAAACGGGGCAGTGAAGCATTGGTATTGGTTGGTGTCCAGGCATTATTCACCCAATTTGTGGTAATACCGGCTCCGTTAACAAATGGGAAGTACAGGTTACCTCCCACATAGGCTTGTACGTCGGCAACACCTTGCACCAAAACAGCCAGATCTATATTATGATAAGCAACCGAAAGATTAGCTCCATAGGTCCATGTAGGGATAGGCTTGCCAACAATCTGCCTGTCATTATCATCAATTACACCATCAGGTTTACCGTTAGGGCCGCTAATATCCTGGTATTTGATATCGCCAGGTGCAGTTGAATTAGTCGCAGGTTTAGCACTATTATTAACATCCTGCTGGTTTTGGAAAATACCAATCGATTTAACCATATAAAAGGCATTTATAGGCTCACCGTCCTCGATTACATTTGGACCAATCTGTGGGGTAAGAACATCTGTTACCTTGTTACGTACGTGGGTTACATTGAAACCTACGTTGAATTTAAACTCCCCGATATTTTGTTTGTAATTTGTATTAAGCTCCCAACCTTCATTATTCACACCGGCCAGGTTAACTGTTGGAGGAGCAAGGTTACCTACAGTCCAAGGTATGTTAAGTGTTTGAAGGATATTGCTTCTTTGTTCATTGAAATAATCGGCTTCGACACTTAATTTGTTTTGAAAGAAACCCATTTCCAGCCCGACATCCTTTTTGGTAGAGGTTTCCCAGGTGATATTTGGATTAGAAAGTGTGGTTTGCGCAACCCCACCAATAATCTGGCTGTTAAAATCATATAAACGTCCTAAATTCAAGGTAGGAATGTAGCCATATAAACCAATTTGATCATTCCCTAACCTTCCCCATGACGCCCGAAGCTTTAGATTACTGAATATGTTTTGATCCTTCATGAACGATTCTTCGATAATTCTCCAGCCCGCAGAGAAAGAAGGGAAGAAGCCCCATCTTTTATCAGGGGCAAATCTCGAAGATCCATCATCCCTAATATTAGCTTCCAGTAAATATTTATCCTTAAAAGCATAATTGAGCCTTCCAAAATATGACCGGATAGCATAAGCAGACGATGTACCTTGAACCTGCGGGTTAATGGAACCGGCATTAAGTTCGGTTAGTGAGTTTGTTTGAAATCCTTCGGTATAAGCCTGAAAAGAACGCTGGGTATATTGCTCCTGATTATAACCAAGTAATGCGGTTATGTTATGATCCTTTGCAATGGTTTTGGTATAGGTAAGTGTAGAGTACAAAGTGGTCCGCATATTGTTATTATAGCTATCTGTGAGTGATCTGGTCACCGAGCCATTACCCACCTGGCTTTGCTGTGCCTCTGTTAGCGGGTTAAACACATAAACAAGCGGATCAAATAGCTGTCCCTGCCCGTCAACATAGTTTATACCCCCGGTTACATTCCATATTAACCCTTTTATTGGTTCAACATTAAAGAAACCACTGCCCTGCATGGTGTTATATAAACCCCTATTCAACCCTTCATCAACCATAGCGTATGGGTTGTTAACCTGCGCATTAATTACATTTACCCAGGTGCCGGCATATTGACCGTTCGGGGTATAGGTACCATACATGGGCAGCGCCCTCATTACTTCTGTCAACATAGAATTAGAGCTACCACCATACCACGACTGATTTTGGTCCCAATGAAGAAGGTTCAGGTTTATTCCAAAATCTATAGCTTTAGTAATACGTGAATTTATTTTAACAAGAGCGGAGTATCTTTTTGAGTTATCATTTTTCACAATACCATCCTGATCAAGGTAACCGAGTGAGACCAGGTATTGGGTAGCATCAGATCCTCCCGATATTTTTAAATTGTTATCATTAATATACGCAGGCTTGAAGATCAATTTAAACCAATCGTTATTAGGATAGATCAATTTTGCATTTGCGCCGGGCTGATTTTCGCCAGTCTGATATTGAGAAATGGTGGATGGCGAGAAAAATGCGGGCTGTCCCTGGTTAGCCAATGCTTGATTATACAAGTTCATATACTGAACAGAATTGGTAACCTGTTTCGGCAAATCTGTTGCAGTCTGACTGCCAAAAGTGGTCGTAAAATCAAATTGTGGTGCTCCTTTTTTCCCTTTTTTGGTTTGTATCAGGATTACACCGTTTGCCGCTCTTGAACCATATATAGCTGCAGATGCGGCGTCTTTTAAAACTGTTATGGATGCGATGTCACTTGGATTGACATCCCCCATAGCACTGATAAGCCCGTCAACAATTATTAAAGGATAAGAATCACCAAGGGTTCCTTGACCCCTGATAAGAATATTGCCGCCATCTGATCCGGGCTGTGCCGATGATTGGTTTATCCAAACGCCAGAGGCCGTGCCGGATAAAGCCTGCGACGCATCAGTAATTGGCCTGTCATCCAGCACATCTGCCTTGATAGTACTCACGGCGCCTGTCAGATCAGCCCTTTTTTGAGTACCATATCCTACTACCACCACTTCGCCCAGGTTACCAGTCCCTGGCTGAAGAGTGATTGCTACATTACTCTGCCCATTCAGCCTGACTTCACGTTTCTGAAATCCGACGAAACTAAATATAAGTACATCGGTAGATGGATTAGCAGCCGCAATGCTAAATTTTCCATTAGCACCTGTTGCTGTAACAAGTGCTTTTTTACCTTTTACCCCAACAGTTACCCCTGCCAAAGGAGTTCCGTTATTGTCCGTTACTGTGCCGGTAACAGCCTGTGCCTGAGCATACAGGATGGTTGCACATAACAACAAGCACAATAGAATGAAAGTTTGTCTAAGTTTAATCATAAAGTTTTAGGGTTTGTTTAAGTTTAAGCCTATAAGTTTCTTTTATTATAACCCCCGCAAGGTAAAGCGCAGATTATCAGATTTCTAACATTATATTACTCAATTATTAAACTTTTTTACCATTAATATAAATAACATACCACATTAATGGTAAATTAATTTTATTATTGTAGAACCAACACTAAGTACTGTTGTTTAATCACCAAATACATGGATTAAATATTGAAAAGTAAGCGCTGAATGGCTTATTGAAATAAAAAGCTAAACTATTTTACCATTTTTTATAACAATTTTAACAAATAAGACAAATAAGATATGAAAGCACAGCTCATAGATGTAGGATTATCCAGTTCAAAAAGCATTCACATCAAAAAAGTGGATGAGTTTTTTCTGAGCTCTCCTTTTCACTTTCATCATTTATGTGAACTGGTATGGGTTGAAAAAAGCTTTGGCAAACGGATTGTGGGAGACAATATTGATAATTTTGATGATGGTGACCTTGTTTTAATGGGCCCTCAGCTTCCGCATATCTGGCAAAATGATGAATTATTCTACCGGAAAAAGAAAGGGCATCGCGTTAAAGCAACTGTAATTTATTTCCCTTCAGACTTCTCATTGAATCTTACAGATGAACAAAATATCTTAGGGCCGATACAGGATTTGATAAAAAAGGCATCAAGGGGTTTAGTTTTTTATGGCACTACCTGCCAAAAGGTTTCCCAGATTCTTTCAGCGATAGCAGCAGAAGAAGGCTTAACTAAGATCATCAATTTTTTGAAGGTGATAGATATCTTATCACATTCAACAGAATACCGGCATCTGGCAAGTATTTCCTTTAAAAATCTATACGAAGAAAAAGATACGGACCGCATCAATAAAGTATACCAGTTCCTGATGCAGAATTTTTATCGTGACATTAATTTGCAGGAGGTAGCTGATTTGTGCAATATGACACCAACTGCATTTTGTCGTTTCTTCAAAAGCAGAGTTCAGAAATCATTCACACAATTCCTGAATGAGTTGCGTATAGGTCATGCATGTAAACTCATTCAGAATGAAACATATTCTATAGCAGATGTTTGTTATGAAAGCGGGTATAACAATCTCACTAACTTTAATAAGTTTTTTAAATCGATTACCGGTTTTACGCCGTCTAAATACCGAAAAAAATCAGCGTTAGTAAATCCCGTTACAAGTAAGCCCTTAAATTATTAGCTTGCCTTTGTATACCATTTACTATAATCGTTCAGGACAAGCTAACTTAAAACAATTGGGAATTTGGCTAAACCTCCTGCTGTTTGTTGACACTTATAACAAATGATTAATCCAATTATTATCATCGAATAATTGAATTCTCTACAGATCACCGCATTTATGATTATTCTGTTGGCCTGATGGTTATTTTTTAGGCATTGCTCTTACTTTTGATACCTCCATGGCTTTAACGATGCTTGCCTTATTACCGAAACTATGCCGAACATAGGTTAGCACATCAGCAATTTGCCGGTCACTCAGATCATCATGAGGACTCATGGTGTTAGAATAAGTTTGTCCGTTTATTTCCACATCTTCGTTAAAACCTTGTAATACGATCTTTATCAACGTTGTTTTATTCCCCAATACATAAGTTGTATTCATCAAAGGAGGATTCATGTTCTGTACACCCCCACCATCAGCCATATGGCAAGGCAGACAAACATTGGTATATACAATTTTCCCACGTGCTATAGAAGCTGCGATTGTTGTTTGGCCTGTTGCTTGTTTTTTGGTCTGCGCGTGTAAGGCATTAAATAGCAATATAAATGATGCCAGGAATAGACCGGCTATTTTAATGTTCATTATTAATTTTTATAGGTGATCTTATAAATTGTTCCTTTGTTGTCATCTGTTACGTATAAAGAACCATCAGGACCCTGAGCCAGGCCGCACGGGCGATGAACAGCATGGCCGGATGCTTTTTGTTGTTCTGTTCCGGCAAATCCATCGGCAAATACTTCCCAATCGCCATAAGGCTTGCCATCCTTAAATGGCTGAAATACCACGCAATACCCTGCCTGTGGTTCAGGCGCACGGTTCCATGAACCATGGAAGGCGATAAAAGCACCATTTCTGTATTTTTCGGGAAATTGGTTCCCTGTATAAAATAACAGGCCATCAGGCGCATAGTGGCCCGGATAAGCAGCCACGGGTTCAAGATATTTACTATCGGCCGGTTTTTTGCCATCTCCGCCGTATTCAGGACCAAGCATGTTTTTATGCTGCATCCAATCATAATAAACATAGGGCCATCCTGCGTTATCGCCCTTTTTCAGCGCGAACATACACTCTGCAGGCAATTCGGCTGATTGATGTACGGTATAATATTGGGGGAACAGGGAGTTCAGCGCGTCGCGGCCATGTTGCATTACAAAGAGCTGATTATCCTGCTGGTTCCAGGCCAGTCCAACCACATTCCTTAAACCGGTTGCATATCTGATGCCGTCCCTATAAGTTTGGTCGGGTTTATCAGCTTTAAACTGCCAGATACCGCCTGCCGAGTCCAAAATAGGGCATCCGGTTTTCTTGGGATCAAATTCACTGCAAATATTTGTATAGGCTCCAATGTTTACGTAAAGATTCCCGTCATTATCCAATGCGATAGCTTTTGGCGCATGGGTTCTTCTGTCTAATAAACCCGTAACAATTCTTTCCGGCTTATCCGGGTTGATGACTTCATTTTTATCATCCAGCTTATACCGGTAAACCTCCCTGCTGTTGGATGCATACAAATAGCCATTCTTGATGGCGATCCCCGTTCCTCCAAAAGTGCCAAAACTTGATTTTAGGGCAGCCTTATCTCCATCAACATGAAACACCAATATGCCTTTGCCATTTTTAGTCCCGGCGAGATGGACATAAATATCACCTTGTGCGGTTGCAACAAGATGCCTTGCACTACCCAAATTATCAGCAATAACAGCGGCCTTAAATCCTCCCGGAAGGGTAAGCCCGGCATTTGCTGTTTCCTGACCCTTAACTAAATTATCATCCTTTATTAATTTGAATGATAAAAGGCCTCCCATCGCAATAAAGGACAGGTAAAAGGCAAAAAATATTTTTTTGTTCATGATAGAATTGAATGTTACTTTATATAAACTATTTATCAGCAATTACACCGTTAGTTCCAGTTGTTCAAGGTAATCTGTGATTGTCGCGATTTCCTCTTTAGTTAAGCTACTGTCAATGGCTTTAGCATTTTCTATGGCCTGTTCGCTGTTTCTGGCGCCAACCAGGGCGATAGTAATTCCTGGTTGCTGTAATGTCCATAGGATAACCAGTTGCCCCAGCGTTAAGTACTTTTCGGCAGCGAGTGGTTTTAGCAGCTCAAGGAACTCATCTGTTCTTTTCAGATTTTCTCCTTTAAAAAATGAGATATCTTTACGATGATCACCGGGCGCAAATGCATGCCCGGGCTTTATTTTACCGGTTAAAAGCCCTCTTTCCAGCGGACTGTAAGCTAAAATAGATTTGTTATTTTCAAGGCAGTAGGGAATTAGTTCTGTTTCTATACCGCGTTTAACCATGCTGTATGGCACCTGATCGGATGCCAGGGTGATATATTTTTCAGCTTCGGCCATTTGTTCTGCATTATAATTACAAACGCCGGCATATCTTACTTTGCCCTGCTCAATTAAGCGCGAAACGGCCTCCATGCTTTCTGCTATCGGTGTGGTTGAGTCGGGCCAATGTATCTGGTACAGATCAATGTAATCGGTTCCCAACAGCCTTAAACTATCTTCACATTCTTTAATGATGCTTTCTTTTCCTGCATACTTATAAATGTCAATATCTTCCCCGTTAGTGTTTTTACTGCTAAATGCGAAATCACCTTTTTTGAGATCCCAGCGCATGCCATATTTAGTTAGAATTTGGAATCGGTCGCGCGGCAGTCCCTTAATCGCTTCGCCTACAATTTCCTCGCTGGTACCCTGTCCGTAAATAGGGGCCGTATCAATAGAAGTTACACCTAGCGAGTACGAGGCCCTGATTGCATCAATGGCATCTTTGCGTTCAGTACCACCCCACATCCAACCCCCAGTCGCCCAGGCCCCAAAAGTAACTTCAGAAAGTAATAGATCCGTATTTGCTAATTTTCGGTATTTCATGATTTGTTTAATTTTAGTTACATTCTTTGTTTATTGCACTTCAATCATCAACTTTGTTAAGTTCTGCTCATCGAATAAAGCATTAACAACCACAAAGGAACAAACAATGATCGGGGCGGCCAACAGTTCAACCCTTAATTAGTAACTCATTAACAAGTTAGTATGTCAGAAAGAAAATTAAGTTCCACGAATTTTTATAACCAATCTTTCCTGGAAGAAAAGTGCGCGCTTAACGAGCTACTCTATTTATTAAGTAAACGATGGATGACTGAGGTCCTTTTCAGCATTGAGGAGGGTAATTCCCGCTTTAACAGTTTGAAAGAAGATCTGGAACATATCAGTGATCATATCCTTGCCGACCGGTTAAGGCATCTTGAGCAACATGAACTGGTCAATAAAAGCTGTATACCGGGTAACCCACCCCGAACTGAATATACCCTAACTACTAAAGGCGAGGAACTAAGCGAAATATTAGGCGGATTATGCGATTTTGCAGAAAGCAAAATGCAGTTTTGATTGCTAAACTGAAAGGTGACTATTTTATCGCATACAACTAATTGATTTATTAGTGGCCTCATTTTCATTTTTAAAATACCATTAGCCTAGTTTTGGGGTGAACATTAAACAAAACAGTGTTATGAAGTTATATTGCCCATCCAAATTTATTTGCCTTTGTATTTCGATCATTTTAATTGCTACTATAAACACTAAGGCCAAAGCGCCGGCCAGGGATTATTATCAGATTAAGATCTACCATTATAAAACCCAGGACCAGGAAACCAGGCTCGAGCAATATTTACAACAAGCTTACATACCTGCTATTCATCGTGCCGGCATTAAACATGTGGGGATATTTAAGCCGGTTACACAACAGGATACAGACAGAAGAATCTATGTTTTTACTCCTTTTTCTTCATTGGACAAATTAGCAGGGATTGAACAACTACTACAAACTGATACAAAATATTTGGCTGACGGCAAAGATTACATTGATGCGGATTACAAATCCGCTCCTTATACCCGCATAGAATCGATTATACTGCAGGCTTTTCCGGGGATGCCATCAACGGCAGTTCCCAACCTTACAGCAGCTAAAGCCGACAGGGTTTATGAATTACGCAGTTATGAAAGCCCTACAGAAAAATACAACCTCAACAAAGTCCGGATGTTTAATGTAGGCGACGAGATAGGTCTTTTTAAAAGATTGAACTTTAATGCTGTTTTTTACTCGGAAGTTATATCGGGCAGCCATATGCCAAACCTGATGTATATGACCACTTTTAACAGCAAAGCCGACAGGGATACACATTGGCAGGCATTTGGAAGCGACGCTCAATGGAAAACACTTACAGATAAAGATGAGTATAAAAATAACGTTTCGCACGCTGACATTATATTTCTTCACCCAACCGGGTACTCTGATTTCTAAAGCACTGGTTAGTAATAGAATCGCTTCGATACTATTTTTACCATACTATTATTCGTTGATCGTCACTTTTCACTAATTTCCTTTTTTGTTTGATCAGCCAGTTTTTAGGTTAATGCTAAAATTTAATTAAAGTAGATTCTATTTCCTCCAACGTTTTTCCCTTTGTCTCGGGGATCATTTTCCAAATAAACAAAAATGAAAGTGCTGAAAAGCCTGTAAATAGCCAGAATGTATATACCCCCCCTAAGAGCTTTAAGAAAGCAGGAAAAACCAAAGAGACCACAAAAGTAGTGAGCCAGAGCGTAAGGATCGCTATAGAAATAGCCTTTGCCCGTACCCGGGTAGGGAATATTTCTGCTACCACAACGAACGTTAATGGCCCAAGTGAAATACCAAAAAAACAAATATAACCCAAAATTGATAGCATCACCCAATAGCCCCTAGTCATATCCATATAAAAGAAAGCGCCAATTAATGCAAGGAATATTGCCATCCCTGCTGAACCGATCATCAGCATTAACTTTCTTCCCAACTTATCTACATACAGAATAGCAACGATAGTTGCACCGATATTAACAACACCGATAACTATTGTCTGTAACAGAGCTGATTTAACGCCATCGCCCGTTGCCTTAAATATTTCAGGTGCGTAATACATAATGGCATTAATTCCGGTAATCTGTGAAAAAAAAGCAAGAGCTATACCAATGAAAGTAACTATGCGTAAACTTGGTTTCCATAGGTCAGAAAATGAACCTGTTTCCCCCTCTACAGATATTTTTATAGCCTCCAATTCTCTTGCCGCCTCATCGGGCTTATTCAGTTTATTTAAAACGACTGCGGCTTCGTTCCAACGTGACTTTTGAGCGAGCCAACGGGGGCTTTCGGGTACGAAAAGTAATAAGAATATAAAAATAACAGAAGGGATGATACCTGACCCGAACATATAACGCCACCCTATGTCAATTGTCCATAATTCATTATTTAAGGATGCGATATAGGCATTTACAAAAAAGATCATTAAAATACCCGTCACAATCCCTAACTGGTTAATAGAAATAAGACGCCCCCTTATTGCAGCAGGGGCAATTTCAGAAATATACATTGATACAACCATCGAAGCAATACCAATTCCAAGGCCTCCGATCAATCTAAAAAAAACGAAATAATACAAGTTCAACGGAAGAATTATGCCAAGGGAAGAGACTGCAAAAAGGATCCCGGAGATGATCAATACTTTTTTTCTCCCTATCCAATCAGACATGACCCCACCAGCCGCAGCCCCTATAACGCAGCCGATCAGTGCGCAGGAAGCGATCCAGCCCATCATGCCCGGCGATAATTGATATTTTTGCTGGATAAATCCTATTGCCCCGGCAATAACAGCTGTATCATAACCAAACAGCAAGCCGCCTATAGCTGCCACAAAAGTACACCGGTATACATAATTTGAGTGTTTCATATTTACATAAGTTTTATATGTGCGAACAAGCAATTTTCCCTTTTCCGAAATCATAGGAATTGCCCTTATTACTTAAAGATCTACCGGTCGCATTAAAAAATATAAAGGTTTGTTATTTACAAAATGCAGCAACTACAGGGCATCAAAAGATGGCATCTCCCTGGTAACATCGTCACATTGTTTATAATTGTTGATACATATTTATATGTTGAAATTCATATTTCAAAAATTTATTTTTCAAGTTCTATTTTCGGCTACTTACCGGTATCCAATACAAAGCTTGCCGGAGCATACGCTTTAAGCGGGAAAATCAATTTTCCTGAAATGATTTTAATTGGCTTTCCCATTACTTCGCCTCGTAGGTTTACAGGAGTTGCTTCAACATAATTTGCACCCTTGGATAATGTAACCGTAACATTACCCGAAATACCACCCTGTTCCCATAAACGTAAAATCGTTCCTTTACCATCAGGATTTTCACCAAAAGCGGTCACCAATACCCCGGTTTCCGATAGAGATAAGCCCTTATTTGTTGTCGGCAATTCCCCGGCAGCACCTTCCGCTGTCCCGGTTAATAAAGGCACACGCGCCTCCCATGATTTTTCAATCAGGTTGGGGGCTGTTGGCGTATTTTTATCGATAGGCCATATCCTAACTCTTTCGCTCCATGATCCGTCCTGCCATAATGGGAAATTCGTATTCCACATATTGTTATAGATATTTACAAATACCGAAGGTATTGTAGGGGTATGCTCCAATGCAAACTTCCATAACCCCGGTTCACCCAAGCCGATCAAAGGAGAATCCATTGGCGATAGCCCCATTCCGGATTGATCTGCCTGCGTTATGGAAACACCAGAATTTACAGCCATTAGATACCTGTTAGTACCCGAAATGATATCTGTTACAGGATTTATCGGACCACCCAAACGGCCAACTGTAAAATGAGGATCCTTAACTGCAAAAGGGAAACAAAGCCACCCTCCTTCCGGCTGTTTGTCGGCGGTTTTAGTATCTACAAACCATTCAACATCAACGTAAGCAGCGTTTCGCGGGAAGGTAAATGTTAACTTATATTTCTTTGCAAAACCCTCTGTTGCAAGTGAGGTCAGGGTAGCGACATCAGCTATCGGTGAATGTGAAACCGAGATTGTCCATTCTTTAGGGGTAAATGCCAGATATGGTGCCTTTTCTGCATTCATCATTCCGGGTTTCCCCAAATCATTCAGCCCCCAGCCCTCTTTTATCCGGCTATAGGCATTCCACCATTTGTCAACTTCATTAGTGCTGAACCGCTCATGCAGAAACTGGCCGATAACATATTTGGAGGATTTATCAACTAACTCCCGACCTGTTGTTTTTTCTGTTAATGAAGCTATTCCGCCTCGCTTTAAATCAAAAACCACTTTAAAATAAGGAGTGCTGAATACAGATTGCTCATCATTGCTAATGGTTGATTCTTTGATATCATTTTGAGAATAGGTAACGTAACCTGATGGCTCAATTTCTTTAACATAAATCGACTTACCTTTTTCCCATGGATTTTCTACTATTCCGGATCTTTTCCATGGCAGCGGATTATAAACTACCAAACGCTTCCCAGCTACATTTACTGACTTTGCAAGTAGATCCAAATGAGTTTTTAATGCTGTACTTACAATGTCATTTGTATTGCGGATGTATTGGCGTTTTACATCATAGGAATGCAGCCATTTTCTTTTGCTTCCTTCGTTGGTGTTGATAGCGTCGCTATTTTTAAGTTTTGAATAATCGCCATTTTCAGGAACAAGCTCAGCTTCAGCTTCTGCCATCCATTTCTTCCAGTCATCGCCATAGCTGAAACGCGGGCCATATTCTGCATTCATGCCCCAGGTATGTTCTGCATATAAAAGGCTTTGCTCATAAGCTTTGGCCAGTTGTGCCGAAACAGATCCGACAGGTATGCCCCAAATTCTCATCTGCGTATTTAATCCATCAAGCGCTGATTCTAATGGACGGATATTCCGCGCAAGCTTTGTTTCCTGGGGGTTTGAAAGTAGGCCGTGAATCCAGGTATCTGGCATATCGCCTTTAATAGTTGACAAAGCAGGCTTTTCCGCGAATATTGCTTTTGCAAAATCATCAAGGATCCCAAAATGCACCTTTACACCGGGCAAATCTTTCGCGATTGTTGCCAGTAAGGCTTCAATTTCTTTTTTATTCGGCGGCCCATGGTTGTCGCCAGTCATAATCATGGCCAAGTAGTTTTTGCATGGCCAGTTTGATGGGGGTTTTATATCTGAACCGTAAAGTGGCGTATATTGGCACAAGATTTTCGAACCATCGGCACCTTCCCACCAAAAAATCGGAGGAACGCGAGGATACTGGCTTGCCGGATTACAACCCAATTGCAGAAACTTTATCCCTGCATTATTCAATAAAGTCGGCAGAACCCAGGAATGACTTGGCACATCGGTCATCTTTGCGCTTATCGTCAAAGGCAGCCCATACTTGCGTGAAATATTTGATGAATAATCCAGTCCGCGAACCAGATCTTCATAATCCAGCGACTCTGTATGCATCGTAAACGGCAACCCATGGGCCACTATTGAGCCATCTCTTATCGCTTTCTCTATCCTTGCTTTACGTTCGGGGGTTTGCAACGGCCCTAATATTTGGGCATAAAGCGGCCATCCCGGCACTGTCCATACAAAATGTTCGTCCTTGGGTAATGTGGAGTTTTCATTGATGACACTTAATGCATTATCCATCATCTCGCCCCGGTAGCGCGCAAATACATTCTCTGGTAAGTCGGTAAAACCCAGGTCAAAGTGCGTTTTAAATACCACCCATATATCCGTTACTTTTGAAACACCGGCGCTATTTGCTTTCTGTTGCTGTGCATATGTTCCTGTTGGTAATATCAACATAACAAAAAACAAAATCCTGATTCTTTTTTGCATAGAGTTTATTATTTCTATAATATAAATTCAATATTTTGAGGTCACCTTAACACCATTAGGCCCTGCTTGAAGCATGAGTTCCTTGCCTGCATAATGAATATTAAGTAACTTTCCTGAAAATGGGCGTGGCGTAGATGGATCGGTAAGCATACGAGCATCACCAGCTTCGGGAGCAAAACCGAAGAAAGTAGTTATCACAATATCGCTAAAGGCCACACCACTGATACATTCTTTCATACAACCCTGCCTTGCTGCAATACGCACGGACGCATCATATCCGGTGCGGTTAGCGCCATAAAACTCGCGCGCCTGGGCAAAAGGGCCTTCACGTGTAACCACTGCGGTACGGCAATAAAACTCATAGGCATCTACCGGATCACCCAGGTTCCACATGGTATTCACTGTGAGTGGAATCCAGCCATCATAGGCACCCATTGGGCCATGATCCGGCCGGTCTGAATTCCTTGCTGCGGAATCCTTTAGGCTCATGGCGCGCATCCAATCACGGGTAAGTAGTTCTTTTTTAACAAAGGAGACCATCTCTGACTTTTGCGTTGCAGAGAGATCTCTTTTTAAAGCGTTGCCAGCATAAATAAAGTCTACACAGTGACGCAGTTCAACACGCTTACCATTTAACTGCCAGGCATTCCATACGCCATCACCTGATTTGTAAAGTGACATCACCTTCGGAAGCAAGGCAGCAGCTTTTGCATCTAACCCCTTCGCACGTACACCATTCCCATGCAGGGTATACCACTTCGCGGTCTGTCTCATCATCCAAATATCCTGCGCATTGCAAGAAGCTACACAATTGATATAAGCCGGCGCACATTCAAGCAGATTGTTATTCTCTCCATAGTCAGTCAATCCATCATGCCCCTTGGGAAGGGTTTCCCAGTCGGCAGCAAGCGCATCCAAAGTTTCTAAAACAGTCTTCCCATTTTCCAGTTTTTCATCGAGGAAAGCGCGATCATTTGTCACGCGCAGGTATTCGTCTGTGGTCTTAAAAATAGTGCACGCGTTGAAGGCATAGCCATTGATATGATTGTAATGGGTTGTATCAAATCCTTTGACGGTCCTTAAATCAAGCGCATATCCGCTGGCCTGCCCACTCCGCGGGTTTTGCACCAACCAGCGGCGCAAAGTTGCCTTCATACCTGCAGGTTCAAGGAGCGCCCATGCAGTTGCCTGCATAGATGCATCCCAGTAAAATTGTGTCCCATCTTCGCGCTCACCGCTGGTAATGAACGAACGTTTATGGACCGGGAACTGTGTACGTTCTAAAGCTAACATTGTCCATACGCCTACATAATAGTTGCGCATCAATGCGGTGTCATTACTCTTTAAAGTGGGTAAATGCCCGGAAAAATGCTTATTCCCCGGTGTGAATGCATCAGCCCAGCGATTCTCCCAGTTCGTTTTACAACCATCAAAATAGGTATTGAACTTCGATGCCCATTTGGTGACGTTGGCATCGGTTTGGGCACTTTTTGCTGAAGCTTCATCCCCTACAGCAAATTCAATATTCACTGAACCCCGCGTAGGGAGCTCCACTATCCAACGCCAAACAACAGTATCCTTTTCTACTGATACAGCATCTGGTTTGCGTGCCGGGCGTACAATAGAAATTACACCGGGACGTTGGGTGTCATTAGAAACACCAATGCCATCAGCCATGAGTTTGCCCGGAACACGGAGAGCAAGGGTAATGCGACGTGGTAATATAGTTGTATTTGTTGCTGTAATACGGCACATTACATTTCTTGCCTCATTAATCATTCGTGTATCAGTTTCTACCGATGTGCCATTGCAATACCGATTACGACGGAGAGCTTTATAAGGGAAACAGCGTGTTTCCGTTGCTGGATATTCCTGCCCATCTACAGTCAGCGTTGTCATCGGGTGCCCTTTTTTCCAGGGATACAGACCTCCGGGATAATAAAAGTAGGAGGTCAAATCACGGTTAACCACGAGCATATGATGGAAGTTATGAACAGCAGGCATATTTTCAACCTGATCCATCGGAATCCAGTCGCCCGCCAGATCATCAAGGGTTGGAATACCTAATACCCGTGCACGCCTTGAGGCAGAATCTGCAATTATTTTATTAGGCAGATTTTGGAAAGCGAAGCCCGAAAGTGAGCTAAGAACAGAAAATGCAAAAATAAAATAAGCCGTATAAATTTGTCTTTTCATCGTTTATGTTTAACCATTAGTTTGCTATTAGCCAATTTCCGCTTCAAAAAGTATCCCGGCAATACCGGGATTACTCATCAATGATCAAGTTCTAGTCATGTTATTTTACTTTAAAAATGCTTTGATAACTTTTGCCCGTCCCTTACCCAGGTTAGTGAGCTTATAATTTTTTGCAGCAGCTGGAATAACAAAGGTTTCAGCATAGGCAAAAGCCTGTTTTGCTCCATCAGCTGTTTCCACAAAAACAGATTCCCCTTCAACCAGCATCATCACATGGCAGTCATTATTGGTCTCTATATTTATTTCTTTGTCGAACTCAATTCTATGTACATCATAAAAATGTTCCTGATGTGTTGGCAGGTGAACCAGCTGCCAATCTTCGCCGGCCTCAATAATACGGGGTTTTGAAATAAGCTCCCGTGATACATGGCCCCCTTTTCGTTCAAAATTGAGGTTGTTAAATGCGTGGTCGATGTTGATTGGCCGCGGGTTACCGTCCATATCGAGTCTAAGCCAATCATACATTTTAAAGGTAAATATGTATGGGGTAGCGCTTATTTCAAGCACCATATTATTTGCCCCCGCACTATGAATAGTTCCGTTTGGGATTAAAAATAGGTCGTGTTTTTTAGCCGGAAGCGACTGCACAAAGTCAGTAATGTTTATTTCGACATTTTTATTCTGACTTTCTATTAAGGCATTCTTAAATAAAGCTGCATCAATATCCTCCTGAAAGCCAAGAAATACCTGGGCATCATCCTTACAATCAAGAATATAATAAGTCTCGTCTTGTGTAATATTTTCGCCAAAAACTTCCTGAATATATTTCAGGCGAGGATGACACTGTATAGATAAATTAGCACCATCATAAGTATCCAGAAAATCAAACCTTATCGGAAATTCGTCGCCAAATTGCGCGGCATGTTTACCAAGCACCTGATCCTTATTATGGAACATCAAAAAGTCGAAGGATACTTCCAGCAAATAGCCATCGCTTTCAAATACCAACCCATTCTCAGGAACTATTAGTTCAAATGACCATGCGTAATTTTCAACATCTTCATTTACCTTAGGGATATGTTGCTTTATCCACTGCCCTCCCCATACTCCAGGTTCAAACCATGGCCTTACACGGATAATAGAACTACTAAGCTTATTTAAACCCTCAATAAAATCCGATCTAAACATCCAGTTTATATCATCAATCCATTGCCCATCAGCTATAACAGTAATTTTATCGAGGATTGCTTTTTTATGCTGGTTTAATAAAACCCAATCCACAAAATAAAACCTCTTATACATCAAAAAAGGTTCAGATAACTGGTTGCTACCCAAATTGGTGATGGAGCCAGCCCGCATCCGGTATTGTAATTCATTTTTTGGCAGATCGATATAGATTACCGGGGCATTCCAGTTTATCAATGCCGCACCTGTACCCACTACTATATTAATATCAAACGCTTTATCAGGGGATTGGGCACCAAACTCATCCTGATAAAAATCTTTAAGCGTCAGTAAACATTTTGTCCCCCAAACTGATTCCTTTTCACCTAAAAAGGGGGTTACCATGGCATCAATTTCAGCTACCGGTTTTAAATAGGCTGCGGTTTCAATCCAATTGATTGTTAATCCAGCGTTTGTAATTTGCTGATCTATCGCCCACTTAATCTCATCCCAAAAAACTCCCCCATAACCATCAATAACAATCGTTTTTTGTTTAATAATCCATTGGACTAATGAGTTATAACCATTAAAGTTTTTTTTACTGCCAAGTGAACAAACCGGGTAAATATTATAAGCCTTTTCCGTATCATCTTGATTTAAAATGACAGGCATCAGCGTTTGTGACGATTTGCGAAGAGGCACTCCTTTGGACATGTAATTATTGCCTTGATCAGTAGTGTTATTTGAATTCATTTTATCCATAGTAATGTATGTACATATTATAATAAACAAAAACAATCCTTATATGAAGGAACATTATTCACAATAAGGTGGTTTGTTTTAGATTTTATAATTATGTACAAACATATAAACATTTATAATTAATGCAAATTATTATGAAAAATTTTTCTTTTACACAGGTATAGCTGATTACGCTATTTTATGTACAAACAAACGCCCAATTTTTGCTTATAATTGTATATTCTTACCCAAAAAATGAAATACTCAATCGATCACAAAAGCCCGGTTCCACTGCATGTACAGGCAGAAATGCTTTTAAGAAAAATAATTGAAGATGAAGAATATCAAAATGGAAAGACCATTCCAAATGAGGTTGAATTAGCCAAACAATTAGCTATATCGCGCACCACTTTAAGGCAGGCCATTAACAAATTAGTATTTGAAGGGCTTTTGGTCCGTAAGAAAAGGTTCGGGACCAAGGTTGCAAACGGAGCAGTTAGTTCCCGATCAAATAACTGGCTAAGCTTTTCGCAGGAAATGAAATTGAGAGGTGTTACTATAAAGAATTTCGAACTTCATGTAACCTGGGTGTACCCTGACGAAACCCTTGCAAATTTCTTTGAAATAAAAACAGATCGCAAAATATTGAAGATGGAACGGGTTAGAGGGAAACCTCATGAGCCATTCGTTTACTTCGTTTCTTATTTTCATCCGCGTGTGAGCCTAACCGGCGATGAGGATTTTAAAAGACCGCTGTACGAAATATTGGAAAACGATCACTCCATAATTGCTACCCTATCGAAGGAAGAAATAACTGCTATAGCCGCTGATGAATTTATTGCCAATAAGCTTAAGATGGAGGTTGGCAGCCCCGTTCTCTTCAGAAAACGATTGGTCTTCGATCAGGCAGACCGGCAAATTGAATACAACCTTGGATATTACAAGGGGGATAGTTTTGTATATACCGTAGAAAGCTCACGATAAGAAAATTAGCACATTGGCAATTTTTATTTTTGTGGTTTGTTAGCCATCCGGTTGAGCGTTCAGTAATATAGATCGATCACCAATGGCATTATTAAAAAGCGCACTTCTCACTGGCACCTGATTCATTTATCAAGTAAAATATCAGAGATAAATAGAAGATCATTTTATACCGCATATTATTATATATCTTGAAACCAAACATGAAAAACATCCTTCTAATTATAGTCTTAATAATTAGCATTTCTACCAAAGGACTGGCCCAACAAAGCCATGAATTGGCTGCACAAATTATGGCAGATAAACAGCTCGATACTGTTTACACAAAAGCTACAGCCCTTTTAAGCAAAGGCTTTAATGCAGGCGATGGCTATCCCCAGGTTTGGATACGTGATTTTAATACTTTTATTGAAACTTCATGCAAAGTTTATAGCCGTGACAGCATCAGAACCAATTTACTTACCTTCATCAGGCTTCAACAGCCCAACGGTGAAATTGTGGATGGCTATGTATTAAAAGGTCACGTAACCTGGAACGATCCTAATATTTACACTTCTCCGAATGACAAATCCCATGTGGGTTTTAAGAATACAGTAGAAACAGATCAGGAAACATCGCTGATACAGGCAATTGCCAAATACATTCACGTAACCGGCGACAAATCAATTTTGCAGGAAATGATTGCAGGGAAAACTGCATTACAACACCTGGAGATATCCATTTCCTATTTACTAAAGAACCGTTACTCAAAAAAATATCATCTTTTAACCGGCGCTACTACACAAGATTGGGGAGACGTACAGATTGAAGGCGGCGCGGTAGTTGATGTTGATGAAAACACCCATTGGGCTATTGACATATATGATAACGCCATGTTTGTTATAGCGCTCAATGATATGGCTGGTTTTTATAAAACCGGAACAGACCGGCAGAAGTGGCTACAGCTAAAAACGACCACTATCAGCTCGATCAGAAAACATCTTTGGGATGCAAAAAAACATAAATTCATTCCACATTTGTATCTTGATAAATCACCTTTCCCGGCGAGTTTTGATGAAAACAAAATCTACTTTCATGGGGGAACAGCTGTTGCTATTGAAGCGGGCATTTTGTCAAAAAATGAAGTCAGACTTGTTAATCAGGACATGCTACGGAATGTTAAACTATCCGGCGCTCCTTCTATTGGCTTAACACTTTACCCAATATACCCGGAAGGTATTTATAAAAACTCATCTTCATCAAAACCTTTTATATACCAAAACGGCGGAGACTGGACCTGGTTTGGTGCAAGAATGATTCAGCAGCTTATACGTTATGGCTTTGTTAAAGAAGCTTATGAAGAATTACAACCCATGCTCACCAGAACAATTAAAGATAATGGTTTTTATGAGTGGTATGGCGTTGATGGTAAACCGAACGGTTCGGCAGCGTTCAAAGGCTCGGCCGGGGTATTGGCAAAAGCTATAGACCAATTGAAAGAATGGGCAAAAAATAATTAATTACCGCTCAGGTAAATAATCCGATAATCACAATTTACATGACAATGTGGTCAAAAATAGTTGCCAGCCTTTTTTGACCACATGACCAAAGCCATAGCAGAGATGGTATATTAACGTGCTCACAGCAGTTTGTCTGATTTTACAAAATCATAAATTATAGTTCTACCCGTAGTGTAACAAAGCCGTATGGCAATACAGCCACATTCCCGTTAATTTCATCTCCCGCTTTCTCTTCCACCTTACAAATATGTACTGATTTTGGCGCGCCACCCGGGAAGGTTAGTTTCACATTTTCCGGTTTATCAGATAAAGAACGAAGACGGACAATAATATCTTTACTGTCAGCCAAAGATTTCATTATCGTCAAATATACTTTCTCGTTATCAATGGCAATAAATGGTTTAACTTTGGGATCATCATTTGTGGCCACATGGGCTAATGGTTGTGCTTGTTCCATCCCAAAATGATTGGCAGCAACCGCATCATAGGCCCCATGCGGAAGGATACTATACCGGAATGTTACCGGCCCATCTTGCGTTAAGGGGAAATTTGTATGCCAGTGGTTATTCATCGCCCATGAATAAATAGTTGAGCTTGGCTCCAGTTTACTGATCCATGGCCCTTTGGCACCAAAACTGAGTGAAATATTTGCGGACATGCTGCCGTATTCAAAAACCGGAGCATCAAGCGAACACCATGTAACCCCTTGTTTATCGTTAGAAACATCAAGCCATCGCTGCATGGCAATCCAATTTCTGTTACCTTGCGGCCACTGATCTTTTTCCACTTCCATTATCCCCCATGGAATATCAACGCGTGTTTTGCTTTTTGGCACATTGAACCCAAACCCAAAGTGGATACCATCTTTGGCTAATAAAGGAAGTTTGTCAACAGTATTTGCAATCTCAACAGATGGCTGCCCGGCAATGAGCCGAACACTTCTGTTTATAGAACGGCAGCCTTCCCCCCTGGATTTTACATTAAGTTCCACCACCAATGGCCCGGATTCAACTTGCGAAATAACAATGTCACTATCGGCCTTTGGATGATATACATTGGCAGGTATCCAGCGAAATGCGTTTAGGCCTCCGTTTACATTTATATCGGCCAAATTATTACCGGTTGAAAGACATACAAGCTGAGTAATATCGCCAGACCTGGGGTTAATTTCCACGCGAACCTGACTATTTTCCATCACCGTCCGGTCTATTTTGCAATCGCCGGCCAATGTGCACTTTCCGGGAACAACCCGGTAATGACGTGACCCAAGGGCCGGTACATCAGATGCCATAAAGACCAACTCGCCCGTTGACAGGCGCTGAGCTAAACCTCGTTGCCATTTTCGTCAATAACACGGTCGCCTTTAGTGCTTTCAGCCGGGCTAAGGGTTACCAACCCTCCATGTTTCCATGAATGATTGTTAAATACAGCGATTCCACCTTTGGCGGGGCCATCCTCAGGCCCTAAAGCTCCTTCTGATTTCCCGGTCGCAGGAGCCAGTGCTTCATCAAACATTTCCTGTGAACGGTCGTCAGCTTCCTGAAAGTAATGTTGTTTTTCTTTCCAGATAGCATTGAAGAAGTAAGGCTCGAACGGATTTTCACTGCCCCATGTATGTTCAGAACCCAGGGAAATATAGCGCCATGCTTCATCAAAATCATTGCGGGGTGCAGGTTTACCGGGGCGAAGCATCGACCAGAGTGTTTCTGCCTGCAGCAGACGTTCTTTTGCATTGCGGTTTAGTGCTGTATACCGGGCGGCAGATCCCAGGCCATCAGTCCAATATTCGGTATAGTCGCCTTTAACAACAGGTAGTTTATCACCATATTTTTTCTCGATCATTTCCATGATCTCATGCCCGCCTGAAATAATGATATGAGGGTAGGCATATTCTTTGTTCCATTCTTTTACAGCGTCAGGAATATCTGCATCTATTGGTGAATTATCCCATAAACTCCATGACAGTACAATAAAATCAAAAGGATAATCCGCTTTCTCCATACTGGTTACATTACTTATGAAATTCACGTTAGCGCTTCCGGTCCGGATAACTGTGGGCATTTTGTCCGGGTTACGCTGGCCAAACCATGGTCGACCGGTTTTTCCACCTTTGTCAAAACTGCCACTATTCCCGTATCCGCCAGGCTGAAGAAAAAGTATTTTTGATTTACCATCGGGTCCCACCCACCAAAATGGGCGCTGATCGATATCTTTATGGGCTAAGCCCGACCTATCGGTGTTAGGCCATGCCATAATATAACGCACGCCTTCCTGGGCCAGCACCGGAACCAAACCCCAGGACATACCCGGCACATCCATTTGCTGAAATACGTCTATCGGTTTACCTGTTAGTTCCTGCAATTTGCGACTAAAACTAAATGCATGAAAGAGTTCTTCATCAGAACACGCACTGGTATTCAAGTTTAAATAACTCGCATCAACGCACAAATAGCCATCCTTAATGGCCTTTAAAACACCGTCCCATTGCCCGGGCATTGTTTTCGATAAGCGCTCCAACGGCCATGTTATTTCCGGATTCCACCGAAAACGGGCTCCTTCAGGAAAATCTTTAGTTTCTTCGGCTAACTTAATCCCTTCAAGTACATTTGTTTTATGAAGAAGTTCAACTTGCTTCTGGATGTTAGTATAGCCTATATCTACATGTGAATGATTGTATAGATAAACATTCCAATGCCGCATTGGTGAAACCAATACTGTTTTTATTAATTTTTCATCTCCCTGGCGCAGCGTAACACGAACTTTTGACGCCTTATCCACACCAATATCCGTTGGTAACAGCACACTGCAATGCGTGTATCCCTCCTTTTGGGCTGCCAGTGTAGTGATCTCTTTGTTACCCAAAACACTTACTTCTATTTGTGCATTATTATAGAGTTTTCCATTTTTAAAGTCGATGGTCACTTCCCTGCCTGGTTTACCGTCTTTACGATAGCGATAGAAAGGTTGTACCGTACAAACCATACCACCAGGAAAGATCGTGTCATTTTTTGATACCTGCGCGGGAACAGCAGATTTTCGATTGCCAATGATTTTCATGGCGCTGACCTCACAGGGTAAGCTTGAAGAAAAAAACAAAATTGTAATAACTATGCATTTTATCACTTTCATAATTTAGGTTTTTATTATTATCGGTTCTGACCGCAGCCCAACCGCAGTCAGTAAGGAGTAAATTCTTCGCCCCCGATATTTTACGGGTTAAAGCTGCCCCTATATATCATATTCATCTCTTATTAAAAAAGAGTATTTATTTTATTGCACTGATGGAGGCGGAAATTTGCTGCCCCATGCCTTATTAGGTTGGTTACCCATGGTAAATACCATTTTACCACCTTGCATCAATTCGTCGCGGTACAACCAGCAATTATTTAGCAGTTTACCGTTAAACTTTACCGATTGTATGTAAACATTTTCTTTTGAATTGTTTTTTGTCTCGATAATCAATTGTTTGTGATTACCCAATGCTATCGTAGCCTTATCAAATATAGGGCTGCTCAATTCAACAATGGGTTTTGCGTCGGTAAAGCCTTTCACATCAAACAAACCGAGCGCAGTTATCACATACCATGATCCTAATTGTCCCTGATCCTCATCCTGTCCATAACCATAGCCATGAATAGGCTCAACCCCGTAAAATTCGTCACAAATCCGCCTGGTCCATTTTTGAGTAAGCCATGGCTTACCCGAAAAATTAAACAACCAACTGATGTGCAGGCTTGGTTCGTTCCCATGGTTATAAATTGACGTGATGCCGGCAAAAGCATTGATGGTTTTGCCGCCGCCGAACCCATCTTTTTCGGATTTTTGAAATATCTCGTCCAGATTATTATTGAAATAATCTTTACCCTGGATTGCAATTAATGCTTCCGGGTTTTGCGGCACGTAAAAAGTATATTGCATGGCATTACCCTCCTGGTACCCTCTCCATGGTGCGTACGGATCAAATTTATCTATGAATGTGCCATCTGCTTTTTTGGGCTGTATAAGTTTGTTAGCCGGATTATACAGATATCGCCAGCCGTTTGAGTATTTGATCAACTTTTGATAATCATCCTCCTTCCCTAATGCCTTCGCCATTTGAGCTGCTGCAAAGGCGCTAAAGCTATACTCCAATGTGTGTGATGCGGAAAAAACAGCACCAGTGGAATCCGCTATATAATTTTTTCCGTCACCTTCTAAAAATGGGACGTAACCATATTCAGTAAATGGCTTAACATCCATTTTACCTGAACCAGGTTTTCTGTCTTTCCAGCCGAGCTCATTTGCTCTAATTGCTTTGTAAGCTAAATTCACATCATAATCCCGTATCCCAGCCTGGTAAGCCGCAGCTATGGTTAAACCCACAAAATTAGTCCCCACTCCCGATATATATTCGCTGTTGGCAATACCATCCCCAAACCAGCCCTTGTCTTTATATAGCTGTAGTTGTGTATGAACAAAATCCTCATAACTATCCGGATAGGATAAAGACCATAATTGCGTCAGATCCCAAAAGGCACCCCATATAGCATCGGTATTAATAAAATCATGACCTGGTTTTCCTTGCGCATCGGTTTGTAATTGACCAATAGCCCCGCCGTGTTTGGGATAAGCCCCATTTACATCGCTGGCTATACCACGACCTAAAAGGGCGTGAAAAAGCCCGGTATAAAATTTAACCTTATCTGTATCATTCTTTCCCTCAACATAAATTTTGCTTAGTTCCTGCTGCCAGGTTTGCTGTGCTTTTGCCTTAGCCTGATCAAATGAGATACCGTTTGCCTCTGTTTCCAAATTCAATTTAGCATTGGCGGTTGAAGTGTAAGATAATCCGACTTTGATTTCGATGGTTTCATTTTCAGTTGTTTTATAATCCAGGAACAAACCCGCACCTTTCCCATTAGCTGACCGGGATGTTTGCGTAATTCCATTGGCTGTGAACGAACCTACATTATCCGGTCTTTTATTGACCTCGCCGTAGAAATACATATTTACCATACCATCAGGATCATATGTTTTAACGTATTTGGGATAGGTATATACAAATCCCTCAAAATGGGTATCGTCCAGCATTTTGATCCCTGCGTCAATAACGGGCCCGCTTTCACCCTGAACATTTCCGATGTCAAGTATTATATGCGATTGGTCATTTTTGGGGAAAGTGTACCGGTGAAAACCAACCCGTTTTGTGGCCGTCAGTTCGGCGGTGATGTTATAATCATCTAATAAAACTTTATAATAACCCGGTTCGGCAATTTGATTCTTACGGTCGAAGTGTGACCGGTAGCCACTGTTAGGGGTATCCAAACCACCGGGTTTTACTTTTAATTCTCCGGTAGTAGGCATAAAGCTTACCCCACCAACCTGCCATTCATGAAAATGGACAAAGCCTTCGATAGAATTCTGGCGGGTATCATAACCTACCGCTTCCCACCCTGATGCATTTCCGTAATGCCCGTTGGTTGATGGAGCCAACTTAGCCATACCGCCCGGTACGGCCCCCGGTGTATAAAAGAACCACCGGCTATGCGCAGTACCAATATCAGGATCAACATATTTTAACACACTTTGCCCATTAACCACACATGAACACAGAAGCAGCGTGCTGGTTAAAATTGCACGAACGTTTTTTAAGTGGTATGTTTTAATATTATGATTAGCAATCTTCATCATTTTTATATTTAATAATGTATTAACATATATAGAATGTTAAATAAAAAACTCAGGCCCCCAAATTATCTTCACAGATATATTGACTCCACTAAAGGCCATACAACTGAAATCGCCTATTAAAGCGGTTACAATTCGTCCTTGATATCACATTTCAAAATAATAGCTAATAGTTCCAAACGGTAATATTGTTTGATCATCCTTTATTTCAGTGCCGGGCTTTTCGTTTGCCAAACACGAATATAATTTTCCGGGAACCCCATTTGGCCAATGCAATCCCACACGTTCTGGTTTATCTGAAACGGAACGGAGCCTCAGGACCATGCCTTTTCCATCATCGCTTTGTTTTAACATGGTAATAAAGACGCGCGGGTTACCAATATTAACCCAACTTTTAGTGACTGGCTTTTCTTCAACCGGGACAGCAATTAAGGGGCGATTTTGTTCCATTCCAAAACGATTTGCTGCTACAGCATCGTAAGAGCCGTGGGGGAAAATCCCATAATGTAAATTTAAAACCCCTCCCTGCTGCAAAGGGAAATTGGTGAACCAATGATTGTTCAAGGCCCATGAAAAAATGGTTTGGGTTTTAGGAATTGATTTTAACCATTTACTGCTGAAACCATCGCCAGGTATATTGGCTGTCAAATCTCCAAGCTCAATTAGGGGGCATTCAATAGCAGTCCAGGTTACACCTGTATGATCATTTGAAATATCAACCCAATGCTGAAAGGCTAACCAATTGCGGTTACCGCCCGGAAGCTGATCAAATTCAGGAATCATAATCCCCCAGGGTATATCCATGCGTGTGGTACCATCGGGAATATTAAAGGCAAAGCCAAAATGGATACCCTCCTTAACACGTGTGCTTATTTTATCAAATGAATTGGTCAAATCTACCCATGGCTGGCCCTGAACAACTCTTATTTCCCTTGTAAGCCATTTGCAACCCTGTGCATTTGATTCAACTAAAATTGATGCTACCAGAGGCCCATTTTCCTTAACCTTCAGAACAATGTTGTAAGGTTCTATCGCTCTGTCTGAGCTATCGGCCCCCAGCAAATAGCGATAGCTATTTAAACCATAGCTCGATTTCTTATCTACATATTCTTGCTTGGTAACCAGATTTATCAAACTTGAAATATTCCCTGTTTGAGGATCAATAGCAACAGACAACGTGCCATTTGAAAGGGTGTTTGCATTTACTGTACACTCGCCACTGTTTCCCGGCTCGCCCTTCTCAATAGTAAACAGGGTTGAACCAAGTGCAGGGATTTTCTTAGCCAGAAAAACCAGTTCGCCAGTTGAAAGTCTTTGCGATAACATTTCTTCTCCTTGTTCATTTACTACCCGGTCGCCATTTTTACTTTGATCTTTTGAGAGGGTGACAAGACCATCCCTCTGCCAGGAAAGCGTATTGAAAACAGCTATCTTATTACTTTCAGTTTTTTTTATTGACTGAAATGTTTCTGCCAAAAGGTCGTTGCTTGTTTTAAGTCCATTTTCAAAATATGCAGCTTTGGTTTGCTCAATTTGTTTGGCAAGGGGCGCCGCAGGGTCAAAATACCCCCACGTATGTTCGGAGCCTAATAAACAATTTTCCCACGAATCGTTAATTTGCTTTTTAGGTGACGGCTTTTTATAGTCAAGCATTGACCATGCTGTCTCCATTTGCACCAGGTTTTCAGTTGCACGCCGGTTCATACCTACCCGTAGCGCATCCGAACCCAATCCATCTGTCCAGTATTCTGTATAATCTCCCTTTATTTCGGGAATGATAGCACTATAACGGCTTTCAAAATCATTTAAGATCCGTTGGGCTCCGGCTATGATTACTTTTGGATAGGCATATTTTTCGTTCCATAAGCGGACAGCGTCAGGCAAATCGGCATCAATTAAAGTATTATCAGCTAATGACCAGGTCATCACATAAATATTATACGGCGAATGTTCAGCCTCTAATTTTGCTGTTTCATCAAAAATAAATGGATCTATAAAATTTGCTGATGGATCTTTTGTGGATATCCTATCAGGTCCCGGCACAAGTCCCCTTATCTGGTCACCATCAAGTTTCGATCCTTTTAAAACATATCCATATCCATAAGGGTAAGCCTGGTAGAATAAAATTTTAGACTTTCCGTCGGGTGAAATCCAATAAAACGGTTTATGCTCCCATGCCTGTCTGATAGTTCCTATCCGGGCTACATGATTAGGAAAACTAAAAAATCCCCGAATACCATTTTGAAAGGCAGCCTGGGTTATTCCCCATGCTGCACCCGGCACATCCATCTGCACCATTGTTTTTATCGGAACACCCGTAATATTTTGAATTTCATTGGAAGTATGGAATAACCTGAGCAATTCCTCATCAGAACAAGCACTTGTATTTGTATTGGCGTAACTGCCATCCAGACATATCCAGCCTTTTCTGACAGCTTCAATGAAAGCTTTTCTTTTTTCGGGCGTAGCCGTTTTTAAGTAATTCTCTGTTACCCAGCTTGCTTCAGGATTCCATACAAACCGGGAACCTTCCGGGTAATTTTGTGTCTTTTTTGCAATATCAATAGCGACATCTATGTTACGGGCATGCAGTTTTTGAACAAAATCCTGTGTTTGCGTATAGCCTATATCAACATGTGAGTGAGGATATATATAAACAGTCCACTGACGTTTGGCCGGAACCAACACAGACTGATATAATTGGTTTGTTGGAGTAATAACTGATATGCGAGCCTGGCACATCTTATCAACACCAGCCCCATCAGGTAACAACACCGATAACGAATCAACCCCAGACGGATTATCAATGGCTGTTTCCTCTGTAGTGGAATTACATTCTACATTAATGGTTGCTGCGCCATAAAGTTTTGAACCTTTAAAAATAAGCAGAATTTCGCGGCCTGGCTTCCCATCTTTCCTATGCTTATAATACGGCTCAACTTTGCATTCAAATGAGTTAGGCAACGAGCGAACTAAAGCCTGGGTAAAAGTTTTACTGATAAAAATATTATTAATAAATATCATTATTAATAAAGGCTTAAAAATTCTCATGGTGTATTAGGTTTAAATACCATTTATGGATTGGCTATTTTATGTTAGTATGTACAAACATAATAACATAAATTTAAAATCAAAATTTAAATTAAACATGGTTTTTTAGTAATAAACTTTTGAGCCTTATTGCAAGCTTTTACAACATTAGCGCTGTTGGGAGGCCAAATGCTTTCATATATGATGGATAAATCGAAAAGGCTATGTTGCTCGATCTGTCTTGACCAATTGGAGCATGCCCCTACTTCTGCATCCCTTTCGCGATCCCATTTTCGTTAAACGAATCGATCCTAAAAAAGTAAGGGACATCTTTATTTAATCCAGATAAGTCCAGTGAGTTTTCACCATATACCATTACCGAGTGATACAGCTTATTTTTTTCGATACCGTAATAAACTATATATCCTGTCGCATCTTTCACAAGCGCCCATTCAAGTCGGGCCCTGCGGGTATCGGCGGACTCTCTTTGCACAGAAAGGCCAGCAACTGCTTTTGGTAATTTACCCGTTCCTTTACCAAATATTCTAAACCCTGATAATGAAAAATCACCGTCGGGCACCTGCAAATTACTGATTTTTATATAACGGGCTTTTACAGCTTGCGGCAATACGATATAATCATGCGTAACGTCAGCTGTATTTTTTGATTTATTAACAATACTACGCCAGTGTATGCCATCATCCGAAGCTGAAATGCTGTATTGATAAGGCCGCACCGTATTACCGGCTTTTAAGCGGGAAGCTTCGTCGGCAAAATTCACTTGTAATGCATTAACCGTACATAACTTTTGTAAATCAATTTGTAACCACTCGCCGCTATTCCCGGTGGTGGCACTCCACCAATTGCGAACTTCCTCATTACAAGCCATAGAAGCCGGGTGCCCGGGCAATTCAGAAGACGCTGTTACGGGTTTATGATAAGAAAGCAACATCCAGTTGGCAAAAAGACTTTCCTTTTCATAATTCATTTTACGGTTAGGCATCAGCATGGGGTAATCACCAAAACTGGTTAGGCAATGCAATTGGCCTTTGTCATCAAAAAAAGCTGGAAATAACCCAATACGGCGTTCAAACATATGCCGTACGGATATTGTCATAGTGGCTACATGCCAGTAATTACCATATTTATCCTGAAAAGTACAGCCATGGCCCGCACCATTGATAAACCCTCCCGGCTTGGATGAAAACGGACTGTTCGGCATATAAGTAAACGGGCCCAATGGTTTTTCAGAAACGTACACACCATCTCCATATACCTTAACCTCAGTACCGGGCGATGCATACTGGAGGTAATATTTACCATTATGTTTTGTCATCCAGGCACCTTCATTCCATCCATCCTTTCCGCCATCATTCTTTTCCCCAGACTCCTCCCATCCATAGTCTTTGAAATGGTGCCCGATGAGTATCTTTGGTTTACCTATAGTATCAAGAAACTTCTTAGGGTTAAGTTCTATGCCCTGAATTGGATCCTTATCGGAACACCCATAGTAAAAATAAACGCGACCATCATCATCCTTAAATAAGGCCGGATCTGTCATATGAATAGGAAACCGGGAATTATACACCTTCCAGTTATCAATTAAAGGATCGGTATTATAAAATATTTTCGACACCCCTGTTGAGGCAATAAAAAATACAGTATCATGAATGGTTTCAACAGTGGGCGCGTAATCTTCTACTGGCAGCGTTACAGAAGATCTGAAAGTCCATTTAACCATGTCATCAGAATACCAATAGCCGCCTGACTTAGATGCGTATAGAAAATATTTGTTTTTAAACAGGTGTATTACCGGATCCGCCGCCTCCCGGTAGGAAGATGACTGGTCATAACTAAACCGGTAATTCAGGTTAAGCGGATTGCAGAAACTTTGACTTGCCTGCTGAGCAATTGCCGATGAACAAGTTATCGCACCGAATATTCCAAAGATGAGTGCCCAATATTTATGCGTCATAATATTTATCCTCCGAAGTATGTTTAATATGAAAGTTTTATATAAACCTATTTATTTGATCTCAATCGCCATTTTATTATCCGGCTTTCGTTGCCTGTGATCGGTAAAAGCAGAAAAACTCTATTCATTATATTTTAGTATATTTATATAGGTTAAACACAAACATGTACAAGGGCCTGATATTGTTATACTCAAAAGACAACCCGCTCATAATGTTCATTTAAAACGAGAAGATACAATCTCCTTAACCTGGCCATTTACCCGGAGCTTAACCTTTACGGGATTTTCTGAATAAATTTGATAAGAGATTACTTTGCCATTAAGCCATTTACAATTAACCGTAAATCCCCCGCGAGCTTTAAGCCCATAAAAGGCCCCTTCAGCAGCCCAACTTTGAGGAATAGCAGGCAATAATTGTATTTCATCATTTTGACTCTGCAAAAGCATCTCTGCCATGGCACCGCTAATGCCAAAGTTTCCATCCATCTGAAATGGAGGATGATTTGTGAAAAGGTTTGACAATGTATTATAGGTGAGTAATCCTCTGATCATCATACCTGCTTTTTCGCCTTCTCCTAATCGGGCCCAAAGCGCGCATCGCCATGGCCATGTCCATGAACGGCGACTGTCTCCAACGGTTGATTCTACTGTAAAAGGAGTGTTTATATTTTTTCCATAATTACCACTTCGGCTCCTCAATGAGATGATAGCAGCCTTTGCCAGCTCCGGTGTTTTGATCATATTGATTTGACGACCAGGATAAACCGCGAAGAGGTGCGATGTATGACGGTGCTGATCATCCGGATCATCTCTATCTTCCTGCCACTCTTGTAATTGCCCCCATTTGCCAATCTTATTTGGAGCAAGATGGGCTTGCATGGTTGCCACTTTCACTTGATAATCCCGATCAATATTCAATGCTGCCGACGCGTCAAGATAATTTTGAAAGAGATCCCATACCAGTTGCTGGTCGTGCATAACCCCGTCTTCCCTTGGACCATGTTCGGGCGACCATCCATTAGGTACCATCAATGTTCCATCGGGCATTTGTTTCAACCTGTCTTCCCAGTATTGGCAAATTTCTTTTAATATTGGATAAGCCGTTCGCTTTAAATAAACCGTATCATTTGTAAAGGCCCAATGTTCAAAAACATGATGCGCGTACCATGCACTGGCTGGTATATTCCACTCCCAACCATTTCCGCCAAAAATACTTTGACTGGTACGGGCCGTCCAACCCCGGGTCTTTTCTCCGAATGCTTTACGTGTTGCTATCCGGCAAGGCTCTTCCGCCGCAACTATAAAATCAATCAAAGGAATATGGCACTCAGATAAGTTAGTAGACTCTGCAGCCCAATAATTCATTTGAATATTGATATTGTTGTGATAATCACTGGCCCATGCCGGCGTGTCGCTATTATTCCATAAGCCCTGTAAATTGGCGGGCAGCCCTCCCGGTCGGGACGAGCTTACCAGGAGATAACGTCCATACTGAAACATGGTTTCTTCCAGATCCGGATCTTTACCACCGGCTGCATATTTTTTTAAACGAACATCTGTAGGCATTGCACTTATATCAGCAGCTGTTTTTCCGATATCAATAGTGGCAGCTGCAGTAAGGCGGGTAATATCATTAATATGCCGTGTTTTCAGCTGCTGGAACCCTAATTGTTGTGCATTGCGCACTTCTTTTTCAATTATTGGCATCGGGTCAGCACCGCGCCATCCTGCATTATAATCAGGTTTATAATTAGTACGTGCATCTAAGTATATAATAAGCGTATTACAGTTTTTAAACACCAACCTATCACCTTCAACAGAAACCTCACCGCCCTCATGTTCAAAGTTCAACTTTGCAGCGTACTTTAGTTTATTTGGCATCTCACCTGCAAAGCTTATCCCATTCTTATTTGTTACGCTGATTGCTCCCTGCGCAGAAGTCATTGAAATGCTCCCGGATAGTGCAGCTTTTTGACTCGCGGTATATTTAAAAACAATCATCTGGTCGGGATGACTGGCAAATGCCTCACGAAAAAACCTGACCCCATCTATTTTAAACGAAGTAGTATGAATACCTGTGGTGATATTTAAAGACCGCTCATATTGTGTAGCAACATCAACATGATCAAAATCTATAATAAACTCGCCAAAATTGCGGTACGAACCAAAGCCATGATCCCCGGTTTCATATTCACCATCCCAATTATTGTCGCCACTCCAAAGACTTTGTTCATTAAATTGAATATGCTCAGTCTTAATGCCGCCAAACAGCATAGCCCCCATGCGGCCATTGCCTATGGGCAAAGCTTCTGCATCCCATTTTTCGGCAGGGCGGTTATACCATAATTTAATAGGTTTACTATCTGTGGCATATGCTGTAGTTGTTGCCAGCAACGCACACATTATAAATATTGATTTTACTTTGATCATTACGGGTTAATAAGATTATTTAGGGTTTACTTTCAAATCTATTTTTATAGCTGACTTGGCGATCCCTTTTGTGTTGATCACCGGCGATTCAGCTAAATCAGTATCATTTTTTTCAATCAGCACATTTTTACAATCCGCTAAATCTATTATAACCTTGTTTTTTTCAGTTTTGATTAAATCGGCATAAACGATATGGTTGCTTGTAAATTCCAATCCGTCAACACTACGCGCGTTAAGCACCGACGGGTTAATCATCTTGAAAACATTGTGGTTGATACGGATATTGCTGTGAACCATTTTACCTGGCAGCAATTCATGATTATCAGGATCAATAACTATTCCGCCTCTGCCATCGTTGTAGCCGCATTCGTCAAAAGTGTTATTGCGGATAGTTACATCGTGTACAGATCCCGATTCAAACCAGCTCAATGCGTCATCAGCAATTAATATCGGGCTCATGCCTGTTTTATAAAACACATTGTTTTCAACGATCACCTTCCGGCGGGTAGTAAGAAGCAGCCCTCTGGTATTTGTTCTTTCAAAATGGCTATTTTGGATAAGTACCTCCGGCGTCCATGTCAGGTTCTCGATGCAGAGGCTGTCGGTAACAAAGGCAGGCAGGGGTTTATCCACCTTAATTTCCATCTCCCGGCGGTTAATAAGTTTTGCCATTGTTAATTTTGCATATCCCAGGGGCAATAATGTTTTGGGGTTGACAAAAGCAATGCTGTCGCCTGCAAAAAAAGCCTTGAAGCCATAGGTCTGCGGATGCATGAAACGAACTTTGATTTTACGCGAGCTGACAGCTATAATTTGTAAATGAGTGCCGTGTATATTAACAGCATCGTCATGAGCGCCAGAGGTAAAACAACTATCAATCTTTATTAATCCCCTGCAACCTGAAAAATGGAAACAATCTGCAAAGGAGGCAATTACCCTTCCACTATTTTTCTTTGGTGCAACGATTACTTTATACAAGGAGATATTTTGAGAAAACTGGGAAACAATGCCCAATCCGTGCATAAAATACATTTTTAAATCTTCAAGCTGAACATCTTTGCTCAAATGAATAAAAGCGCCGCAGTTATCCCGATAAGGGTCTCTCACTGTAATTACATCGCCGGGATGTAAAGTACTGCCCTTAAAATCCCCTTCGAAGCGCACATTAAAGGGGCTTTGTTCTATAGCTTTGCTTTGCAGAAAGGGTTGAAATGAGCCGTAGCGCATCATTCCACTTACAGGGTCGAAAACAACGGTATGGAATGCATTAATTTTCCAGCCCTCGCCATAAAAACTGATCTGGCCTTTGTCAATATTATACTTAGAATTGGGATTGATAACAGTTTCAATAGCATCGGCTGTTACGGATTTCACTGTCAATTCCGAAATAGTTGGCCGCTCATAATCAAAGCTGATATGCCGCACCTTAATATTACTACAATTAATGATAGCCAGCGAAATCATTTTACCATGCAGTATGATCTCGGTGTTATTTCCTTCAATCGTCAGATCGTTACAATTTTCCAGCAGAAAAGCAATGTGCTTTACTTTGGAAATGGTATCATTTTCTGTACAGTTAGAAATGAATAATTCGCGCCTGGCACAATCCTCTGGCCAAATATCAATACGGCCACCAGGGAGCAATAAGACCGAACCAGGTTTGCGGCTGCAGGCATCTATGGCTTTTCTGATACCAGGGGCGGCATTTTCAAAGCTGTTGGCATGCACACCATAGTTTGCCGCCCGAATAATTTCCTGCCCAAAAGCAGGAATTATAGCCATTACTTGAAGACTGGCTGCAATGAACAAGCATTTCAACCGCATCGTTTTATACATAAATTTATTTGTTTAAAAACTTTAAAGGTACCTTATTTGCTTATAAGGCCTTTAAAATGGATGGGGAAAATACTCATTATTTACTTCCCCATCTTCAAAAATAAATTGCGAATACAGTGTATTCGCAATTGGGAATGTGCGATAAAATTGACGAAATAGTTTTACCTTCAAAAAGCATTTTGGTTATAATTCAATTCTTTTAAAAGTTTGATTTCATTAGTTTTGTGGTATGGCCGTCGATGTGTTAGCTGAAATCCCCGGGGTAAATATGGAAGACCTGAGACTGAAAGGTTTTAAGGTGCATGAACTGCCCGTATCTGTAGATATCCCAGTTTCCCGTGGCAGGCGTGATTTTTATAAAATGGGCCTGATCACTGGTGAAATGACTGTTGGTTACGGCGATCAAATTTTAGAACTCAATGATACGGTCCTCTTTTTCGTGAACCCCAACGTACCTCGTTCTGTTGTTCGCCGTTCTACAAACACCACCGGCTATGCCTGTATTTTTACCGACACTTTTATCACAGGAAGGGAACGGACAGAGGTATTGAAAAACTCTCCCTTATTCCACACGGGCGACACACCTGTAATTCCGCTCAATAGTGAACAGGCCGCCTTTATGACCGGCATTTTTCAAAAGATGCTGGCTGTATACAACGGTGATTATCCTTACAAGGGCGAACTGATCAGGAACTGCATAGAACTGATCATCCACGAAGCATTGAGGATCCAGCCGTCGCAAAACGTATCGCAATTCAAAAACGCAGCCACCAGGATCACCCATTTATTTATGGATCTGCTGGAAAGACAGTTCCCCATAGAGCGCAGTGCTGAACCTCTCAGGCTAAGAACCGCACAGGACTTTGCCGCAGGACTTTCGGTACATGTAAATTATCTTAATCGCTCCATAAAGGAAATTACCGGCAAGCCTACATCCGTGCACATTGCAGAGCGTATTACCGCTGAAGCAAAAGCCCTTTTGCAGCACACCGACTGGAGCGTGGCAGATATTGCCTATGCCCTCGGCTTCGGATATCCCACCTATTTCAACAACTATTTCAAACGGATTACTGGCACTAACCCAAAATCTCTTCGAAAATAAAAAGTTCGAAAATCATACTTATTGGTTTGATTATCGTTAGCAGCATGCAGGTTTTAACGAGAACTTTGCTCTATGAAAATATTAGTTACAGGTGCCACCGGAAAGGTAGGCAGCAGATTTGTTCCACGCCTTTTAGCAAAAGGCCATGACGTTAGTATCCTGGTGCGTGATGCCGCGAAAGCATCGACACTGGCTGAGCTAGGCGCCAGGGTTGTTATTGGAGATTTATTTAATGCAGATACTTTGCAACCCGCAGTTGAAGGTATAAATGCAGTGATACACTTGGCTGCACTTTTCCGGACCTTTACTGATAATGAAGGAATTATAAAGACAAATCATGCGGGAACTGTAGCGCTTGCAAATGCATCAATAGCAGCAGGTGTAAAAAGGTTTATTTTTGTGAGTACCGGCAATGTATACAGTTCAGGTTACCAGCATCCTGCGAAGGAAGATGATGCAGTAAACATTAATGACCCCAGGGCATACTCGTCCAGTAAAATTGCAGCGGAGCAGGAGCTCCTTTCGCTTCATAAAAACACAGGCTTTGATGTACGTGTACTGCGTTTAGGTTTTGTTTATGGCGATAAAGATCCACATATAGAAGAGATCATACCGCTGCTGAAGAAAATGAAACGTCACTCCGGGTCAAGAATGCACATGGTCCATCACCTGGATGTTGCCCAGGCATTAATTTTACTTCTCAATACCAACGGACTGAACGGAGAGATATTCAATGTGGTAGACGATGCCCCCATAACATTATACGAACTTGCCGATTCTGTAGGGAAGGCGGCTGATACCTTTGACCCAACAGAAGGACCATTAGCTGATCCGTTTGAAGGAATACTGGATGTTTCAAAACTCAGGAGCAGGACCGGCTTCAGGCCATTGGTACCAAGCTATTATGTGGCGCGTAATTTGGATATTTTGTAAAATAAGTTGTTAACTTGTTTACATGAGAGATGAGGATGCTATTTCATTGATCGAAAAGGCGATAAGCGGCCACGAACTACAAGTCTGGGCGGATCTGGGTTGCGGCAGCGGAACTTTTACTAAAGCTTTAAATTCTTTACTGCCGACTGGAAGCCATATCATCGCAGTTGACCGGGAAAAGCAGCAATTAGATTTACCAAATGTTGATTTCATGCGGGCAAATTTCGAGTGGGATGATTTGAAGCTTTCAGGACTGAATGGTATTTTGATGGCCAATGCGATCCATTATGTGGCGGAAAAAGCGGCTTTGATCAGGAAGCTGGAACCGATGTTTACAGGCTCGCCCCGTTTTATCATGATCGAATATGATATCGACAGGGCCAATCCATGGGTACCCTTTCCTATCACTTTTAAGCAATTGCAGACTTTATTCGGGACGCTTGGTTATCATAAGATCGTTAAAGTCAGTGAAAGACCCTCTGCTTATCGTTCAGGGAATATGTATTGTGCATTGATCGAAAAATAGCTTTTAGTATAGGCTAATTGAAGGAATGCCTGAACTCCATTGGCGAGAGGCTGGTCTTTGTCTTGAAGAGTTTACTGAAGGATTGCAGGTGTTCAAAACCCAACTCATAAGCGATCTCGCTGATGCTAAGATTCGTTGTTGACAGTTTTTCCTTAGCCAGGTCGATTAGTTTATTATGCAAATGCTGCTGGGTATTCTGTCCGGTTAGGGATTTAAGCAGTCCGCTCAGGTAACCTGGTGAAATATTTAAGTTTTCGGCAATGTAAGTAACGCTGGGTAATCCTTTTTGAACAAGAGCACCGCTGTTAAAATAAGCAGTAAGCAAGTCTTCCATCCTGGTAAGCAATTCATGATTGGCGATCTTGCGGGTGATGAACTGGCGCTGATAGAACCTTTCGGAATAGGTCAGTAGAAGTTCTAACTGAGCAATGATCACGCTTTGACTAAACCGGTCAATATTGGCATGGTACTCCTGCTCGATATTTTGCGCAATGGTGGTAAGCATCGTTTCTTCCTTATCGGACAAGTACAGTGCCTCATAAACCGAGTAGCTGAAGAACTCATATTGTTTAATGGTTTTAGCCAGCGGGGTGTTCCACAAAAAATCCGGATGGATCAGGATGATCCAGCCTTCCGGCCGGTGCATTACGCTGCCCTTTTCGATGTCCATGCCAAAGACCTGGCCGGGCGACATAAAGAAAAGCACACCTTCATCAAAATCGCTGGCCTGCTGGCCATATTTAAATTTGGCGTTCTTCATCCTTTTGAGTGAGATCGAATAAAAATCATAGGTTAAACTGAATGAGCTTTCTGCCAGGGGCCTGTTCAGGTCGTTCATATGCACCAGGCTGATCAGCGGGTGTGCCGGTTTAGGCAGGCCCGCGGCGCGGTGATATTCGGTGATCGTATGGAAACGGAATAGCTGGTGGTTATTCATAACACAAGATACTTATTTTTGATGATAGACTGCTGCGAACTCCTTAGCGAAACCAGACAGTTTAACTTTGCCCATTTTGGGTTTATTTTGATGAAAGTTCTCCAATGTTTTACCGCTATGCATGGCTGCCTGCATTTCTACCAATGTCTCCGCCAGTTTTTCAGGCAATTTGGCCATCTTCAATCCCTGCAACATTTCCTTATCCGAGAGTAGCACCCATTTTAACCAGGGCTTACCCACCGCGCTGCCAATTATCCTTGCCGCTTCATTACAGGTCATTTCCTCGCTGCCTACGTAACGTATGGTTCTCTCTTTGGGTTGCAATAGCAGCTCCTCCGCTACCGCATCAGCGATGTCTTTCGGCGATACGAAAACGATTCGGTCATCTCCGCCATAATTCCCCATTAGGAGGCCGGTCTTGCCGGTCAGCAAGGCCCAAAGGCCGGAATAACGTAACGTCAGGAATTTGCCGATAAAGCCTTTGCCTTTGATCAGGTCGATAGACTGGTAGAAATTGGTATAAAACGAACCGGGCCGCATAATGGTGATCGAAGCATCCAAATCATTGAAAACATGCTCTACGTTTTCCCCTTTGACCAAGTCGGCTGCCCAACCGCTCATAACCACGATCCGTTTGATATCCGCTTCCTTTAAAGCCTCTGCATAATTCTGTGCCATCCGGTACATATAGGCTCCCAAATCCGGCTCTGTAAAACTCAGCGGGATCATAGCGTAAACTACGTCTGCACCTTTAAAAATATTCTTCAAAAAATTGACATCGGCTATCGACCCAATAGCTGCTGCCGCGCCCAAAGCTTCAATAGCAGTTTGTTTTTTAGAATCGCTGCTAATCACAGTTACTTGATGTCCCTGGGCTATCAATGTTTTTGTCAGCGGTTGGCTGATGTTCCCTAAAGAACCCGTTACAATAATCTTCATTTTATTGGGTGTAAACGCCGTTTTCAATATCGGCAAGCAAGGTTGAATGCGATGGGTGCCAGTTTAAAGTTTCCTGTGTCCACTTGCTCGAAGACGGACAGTCGATCGCGGCCATATGCGCAAACCAGCCAAAATGCTCTGCCGCTGCTTCGGGCGTAACTGATCTTACCGGGAGATTCAGTTGTTTGCCAATAGCCTCGGCAATAGACTTGACTGTAATTGCTTCTTCAGCCGAAGCATGATAACGGGCGCCGGGTGCGGCATTTTCCAAAGCCAAACGAAATAGATGCACAGCATCTAAACGATGCACCGCGTTCCAGCGGTTCAGCCCTTCCCCAATATAAGCCGAAAAACCTTTTTCTTTTGCGATATTAACCAGTATGGGTATGAAGCCATGCTTATCGTCATCTCCATGCACCGAAGGCGACAAACGCACTGACGCGGCACCTACCGAATCTCCTGATTGTTCCGAAGCCCGCGGCCATCCCGGGTTAACCGATGGCTTAATATCTTCGGTGGCCAGCTTTCCCGGGCTAACCAATGCTGTGCCCGAGGTAACAATAAACGGGCGGTCAGAACCGGCCAATATCTGGCCGATAGTTTCGATAGCGATTTTATCTACCTGGCAAACTTCCGCGAAGCGAGTAAAATCATGGATGAACCCGGCGTGTATCACGCCGCCTACTTGCGCCGCACCCCTGCGCAGGCTGTCGAGGTCTTCCAGATCGCCCCGGTGAACTTCTGCCCCCGCATCGATTAGTTTTTGGGCTGATGCATCTGAACGGGCCAGCCCCAATACCTCGTGGCCGGCATTTATTAATTCCTGCACAATGGCAGTACCAATGAAGCCTGTGGCTCCGGTAACAAATACGCGCATAATTGACTTTCTTTTGTTTATACAAAGATGGGGTGCTTTGACTGTCACGATTTATCCAAATCTGCGTTTGGTTTAGCCAAAACCGCAAAAAAACAATATAAACATCTATAGTCTGTGTTTGTCTGCAGGCGACTTTTAAAAGGAAGGTGAACTCATTGTAGAAGGAACTACCTAGTAATCCGCGGTAGTTCAATCCGCTGACGTTAAAAAATAGGACCCGGAGTGCGGGCACATGCGAAAAATTATTCGATAATCTTACTTCTTCTATACGCTGCGGGAGTCTGTCCCGTTTTTGATTTAAAGATCCGGTTAAAAGCCGATTCCGATTGATAACCGACGCTTGCTGCAATTTCTGATATATTGCTACTATTCGTTGTTAATAGCTTTTGGGCTTGTCTGATGCGCCAGTTGGTAAGGTAGCTCAACGGCGTTTCATGCACTAATTTTTTAAACCGGTTAAAGAAAACAGAACGTGACATGCCAATCTCGGATGCAAGAGATTCCAGCGTCCAATCGTTTTGGGGTGAGTCCTGCATCAGTTTGAGTGCCTTGCTAATCCTTGGGTCGTTTAATGCGGAAAGAAAACCACTGTCGGGAGCAGTCTGCTCTAAATATGCCCTTATGATATTAATAAACATAATTTCCGATAGGTTTTTCAGCATTACACTGCTTCCCGGTTTTTCGTTATTGAGTTCTTCCAGCATTAATTGCGTAACCTGCTTTAATAATAGCTGGTTCTCTGTCACATATTGCCTGATATGAATAATTGGGGGCAAATCCTTTAGAAAAGGATGCAGAGGCTGATAATCAAATTCAAAATGGCCCGCTATAAGGGTAGTTACATCGCCACCGCTGTTAAAAACAGGAATCCCCGCTCTGCGAGCCTTAACAAATTCGGGCGAGGGCATGCGTAAACTGGTAGATTTATCTGCTATCCAGTGGGCGCTTCCGTGAGGCACAAATACCAGATCACCCTCCGCCAATTCGATGACACTGCCATCAGGTGAGCCAACAGTACAACTGCCGCTCACCAATCGCCAGAATTGCGAATTTTCGTCCTTAACAACATCCAGTCCCCATGGGGCCGCAAGAGGAAACTTGCTATAAACAACACTTCTGAGTCTGGTTGCCTCTAATACGGTACTTAAAGCGTCCATCTTTTATAAATTGATACGATTAAGCAAATATACAACACTTTTTAATGCTTTAAGTATTTAACAACAGGATAGCTTTGTGTTATTAAATAATCGAAAAAATGACAACTCAGGAATTAGCCAATCGCTACTATGATCTTTTTCAACAAAGGCAGGTGGCAGAAATTTATCAACAATTTTATAGTGCCGATATTATTTGTATCGAACCAGAACATGCTTTGGCAATGGGTGTGCCTACCATAACCAGGGGCATTGAAGCAGTTTTAGCAAAGTCGAAAGCCAGGCAGGAAATTATAGCAGAAGTACACAGCTTCTTTTGTAGCGAACCGGTGGTTGGCGGCGACTATTTTAGCGTGGCCATGGGCAGGGACATGACCTTAAAAAATGGCCAGCGGCTACAGTTGGCAGAAATTGCAGTTTTTGGTGTAAAGGATGATAAGATAATATCCGAAACCTTTTTTTATTAGCAATCAATTAAAACTAATTGAATAGTAAACTATTTGCCAGGTGCTGCAAATATTCAAAAATATGGTTCGAGCCCTACTCCCGCTACAAAGTAAATTAAGAAGGCTTTTAGATTAAATTCTAAAGGCCTTTTTTGTTTAGTACCCAATTCTCCCTAAAGTGAATAGGTATCTAATTTGGTACACTACTCTTACTTAATCGGTACACTATTCCTGTAATACGAGAAGCTGGCCATTAGCTAGTTTTACTCTTTTATTAGGTGCAAAAGTATTGTTCACCATCATTGACATCCAAAATAACACTGATGCCAAGTTGAAATGGATTCATAGGCCACCTGATTTCATTACGTTGATCAAACTGTTCTGAAAAACTTTAACTACGCTTAATATTTGAGTCCCAAATGTGTTTGACATTTTGTTTTACACTAATGAATGAACATCTGGCACGGAATGATATGGTCAAGCCTCCGGAATATTCCAGTTAAACCGTTTTTTATAATTGGCATTTGAAAAATCATTTCAGTTTGATGTCAGTCTTGGCTTGTCTACCTAACAACAGCTATTCCTAAATTCTGTCACTAAGTACTATTCCGCTGTGCATTTTTTCTTAACCGACTCAAAGATTGTGGCGTAATACTTAGAAATGAAGCAATGTAATAGTGTGGAACTAAGTCAAATAACTCAGGAGTTTCGTTTAATAATCTTTGATATCTTTCAGCTGCGGTCTCTGTCAGTAAGGATAATGTGCGGTTGTAGGTATGTTTATACGCCAGATTACTGATTAATCTTCCAAACAGTTGCCAATTATTATTTTGTTCAATGGATTCGGTTAAGCCTTTAATATCTATTGCAAATAATTGCGCATCTTCTAAAACCTCGAAAAAAAGTTTGCCCGGTAGGCTAAATATGAAGCTTGGGTAGTCAACCACAAAAAGGTTTTTGATAGAGGCATTTTTATGGAAGAAATGAATATACCATGTATATTCCTTACCACCAGAAGTTAGAAAGTATGAACGAACTAACCCTTTATTGATGAACATGGAATAATGGTTAATATCGCCATCACGATATATAATATCTCCCTTTTTATATTCCTTGACTTTTAATCTACTGGAAAAAAAATTAAATTCTTCATCAGTAAAATCAAAAAGTGTTTTTAAATACGCCTTAAAATTTAACATACCCTGGTTTATAATTATGAATTATAAACGTAACCAAAGTTCTGTGCTTTATCAACTAATAGGCAATTGTGAGAAAAAGTTATTCATTACCAAATGTTAATGAATGGTAATAATACTTCATATATATTTGATATAATACCTGAATAAATACCTATGAAGCAAAATGATTTCTTTAACCGAAAGTTTACGAGTCATTAATTCAGCCGCTATGTTCGTTAAAGCCAATTGCTGAACCAAAATGGGTATAATGTCTGTAGATCAAATGCTTCACCATCTACATCACCATTTTGAACAATTTGGAATATGATTTATTGTACGTTAACAATAAACTTGAGGGAAATATTACGAGGTACTTACAGAATCGCAACACAGTTATATATAAATACCTTCTTATTATACTGAATTTATTATAAACCTAAAATCTACGAAAATGTCTGAAAACAAGAGTGAAATTAAGGCTTATTTGGTTGGCAGCGGTATTGCTTCATTATCTGCGGCCTGTTACCTTATCCGTGACGGCGGTTTAAAGGGTGAAAACATTATTATTTTTGATGAATCCGAAAAGTTCGGAGGGAGCCTGGATGCCGGAGGGAATCCAAAAGATGGGTATTCAATGCGTGGCGGCCGGATGTTTGAAGAGAAATTTAATTGTACATACGATCTGCTTTCTTTTATTCCTTCCATAAGTAACCCGAATAAATCTGCTAAGGAAGAGCTAATGGAATTTCACCAGGAATTTTTCTGGAACGACAAGGCGCGATTGGTCGCCGGCGGAGAAATTGTAGACGTAGCTAACCTGGGGTTTCAGGAAAAAGACAGGTTGGATTTGGTTAAACTGTGTATAACACCTGAAAAATTACTGGAAAATAAAACCATAACCGATTGTTTTCACCCTCATTTTTTTGAAAGTAATTTTTGGTTTATCTGGTGTACAACATTTGCATTCGAGCCTTGGCACAGCGCCATAGAATTTAAACGCTATTGCCTGCGTTTTACGCATTTGTTTAGCACTATCGATACAATGGCGGGAATTTATCGGACCCAGTATAATCAATTCGATTCAATTGTCCGGCCGGTTGTTAAATGGTTAAAGGAAAAGGGTGTGAAACTGGAAATGGGCGCCGAAGTAAAAGATATTTCGGTTAAAATAACCGATAAAGAGAAGGTAGCGGAAAAAATAATTTACACCAAGAACGGTGCCGATTTAGAAATAATATTGGACCCAAATGACCTTTTGTTTGTAACCAATGGTACTATGACTGCCAATTCAACTACAGGGTCTAAAAACACTGCCCCTGTTTTAGAAACTCACAAACTTGGAAGCACATGGAAACTATGGCAAAAGCTGGCGGCAAAAACAGTTGATTTCGGAAACCCTGCACCTTTCTGTAGTGATATTTCTAAAACGAAATGGGAGTCATTTACCGTTACTGCGAAAGATCCTGCTTTCTTCAACCTACTGGAAGCCTTTTCCGGAAGCGAAGCAGGTAAGGGTGGACTAATAACAATCAAAGATTCCAATTGGCTTCTAACAGTAGTATTAAATCATCAACCGCATTATTATGAACAACCCAAAGATGTATGGGTATGGTGGGGATATGGTCTTTTTCCAGATAAAGTTGGGAATTTCGTAAAAAAGAAAATGTCCGAATGTACAGGCGATGAAATTCTAACGGAAGTTTTATCGCATTTACGTTTTACCGAGCATGTAGATCATTTATTAGCAACATCAATTACTATTCCAGTTATGATGCCTTATATAACCAGTCAATTTATGCCGAGGACAGGTACTGATCGACCCAAAGTTATCCCTTCCGGTGCCAGAAATTTAGCTTTTATAGGACAATACGCAGAAATAGATGACGATGTGGTATTTACAGTAGAATACTCTGTGCGTACTGCTCAGACAGCAGTATTTGGCTTATTAAACCTGGATAAGAAAGTTTCTCCATTTTTCAAAGGGCAATATGACCCTTCGATACTTTTTGCAGCATTGAAAATGTTACATCGAAAATAAGAAAGCCCGGTACAATAAAATGTAAATAAATATTGGGGAAATTTCAATGCGGGAATTCCAATGAAAAACCCTGAATAATAATTCTATGAATAGAGTTCAGGTGTTTTTTCTTTCAGAAGTTTATTGAATATTAAATATTTACCGTATATCTTTATATAATACCAACCCTATCCTTATGAAAAATCATGCCCTGTTAATATTCAGTTGTATGTTTATGTTCTCTTTATCAGCTTTGGCGCAACAAACTGATATTGCGGGTTTTGATCAGGATACTATTTCCAATTACTCCGCTTACAAACGCTCTATAAGTTTTGCCGGCCTTTTACAAACCAGGTATGTTACATCGCTAACAAATAATGTTGATGTTAATGGTCAAAATTTCAACGATGAATCTACCAGCAAAATAACCAATACTTTTATTTTAAAGCGGGTACGCCTGCAGGTAAAGGGCACGGTTAACGATCACTTTTCGGCTAACCTGATGGTTAATTTTGCCGAGTTTAGTAGCAATCCCAGTAATAAAGTATTGGAGAACGCTTATGTTAAATATACTTTAAGCAGATATTTTAATTTACAGGCCGGCCAGTTCCGGCCTTTTTTCGGTATTGAGGATGCCCTACCTGTGGATATTATCCGTACACTCGATTATTCAAACCAATATTATGCCTTTGGAGCCAGCGGCTGGCAAAGTTTTCAGGATGGGGTATCAATATTTGGTAGCGTAACTAAAGATGGCCAGCTCCCGGTTAGATATTATGCCGGTGTATATAATGGAAACAACCGAAACCAGCCTACCGATAACGATAATGCAAAAAATACTTACGGAAGGCTTGAGGCTAGCTTAACAAAAAACCTGATCATCGGCATAAACGCGGCATCGGGCAGTCAGGGTACAGGTACCGGGAATGCCTGGGGGGGGGCGATATATTAGGAACCATGAAACTTTCTGATGATTGGCAATTATCTGTAAGCGGCGAATACAAATCCGGAACTAACTTTGCGCTCTTTAATAGCTATACTGTGAATCCACCGGCATTATCGCAGGTGCGGATGCATGGTTTTTATGTTTTCCCTATCCTGCGTTATGCGTATAACTTACCCAGGGTAAGAGCTATAGAGTTTTCGTCGCGCTATGAATATTTTGATGAAAATTACAAGCTCGACAGCGATCCGAGGCAAACCATCATCCCCAATGTATCCTTAATTTTTGCTGACGATTTTTACGCAGCCGTACAGTTCGGTGTTGCAATAGATTTATATAAAACAAATGTCCCTTTAACTACCGACTACTCACATAACCTGGCATATATTCAATTACAAGTACGATTTTAATACCTAATCATTTATCATGAAAGAAATCAATCTAAAATCACTGATTATAACAATTGTAATTGGTTTGGTTATTTGGTTTATACCCGTTCCGGATGGTGTTAAACCCAATGCCTGGCACTTGCTGGCCATTTTCGCGGCAACTATTATAGGCATTATATTAAAAGCCGCGCCTATGGGCACTATGGCCATGCTGGGGATCACACTGTGTGCCGCTACCGAAGTACTGGCCCCTGGCGATCCGGTTAAATCCATTACCAACGCACTGAGTGGCTTTGGCAATTCAACCATATGGCTTATCGGACTTGCATTTTTTATTGCCCGGGGATTTATAAAAACAGGCTTAGGCACCCGGCTCGCCTATAATTTTATACGGATCTTCGGTAAAAGCTCGCTCGGGCTGGCTTATGGCTTAAATACTGCCGATCTTATACTGGCACCTGCCATACCCAGTAATACCGCAAGGGCTGGCGGCGTAATATTCCCGATCATGAAATCCATCGCGGTTAATATGGGGTCGGAGCCTGATAAACCCGAAACCCATCGTAAAATAGGCGCTTTTTTAACCTTGAGCAGCTATAATGCAAATATGATCACCTCGGTAATATTTCTAACAGCAACAGCAAGTAACCCCATGGCGCAAAAATTTGCCAAAGATTTGGGGATAACCATTACCTGGAGCAGTTGGTTTGTGGCGGCATCAGTGCCGGGATTAGTATGTTTTTTACTGGCCCCGTTATTCCTCTATAAATTCTACCCACCTGAACTTAAAAAAACCGGTGACGCGCCGGCAATGGCTGCTGTAAAGCTCAAGGAAATGGGCGCAGTTACCTTACAGGAATGGCTGATGGTGATCACCTTTATTATACTGCTGGTATTATGGATCTTCGGAAATTTATTTGCTATTGACGCCACAACGGGCGCGTTAATAGGCTTGTGTATTCTATTACTCTGCGGTGTATTAACCTGGGAAGATGTAAAAGCTGAGAAAGGTGCCTGGGATACGATCGTATGGTTCTCTTCATTGGTAATGATCGGTTCCTATCTAAACTCGCTGGGTTTTGTGGGCTGGTTTGGCCACCTGGTTGGCGCTAAAATGGAACACCTCAGCTGGCAAATGGCTTTCCCTATCATTATCCTGGTTTATTCCTATTGCCATTATATGTTTGCCAGTGCAACGGCACAGGCCGCGGCTATGTATTCGGTATTTTTAGCCGTAGGCATATCGGTAGGTGTGCCGGGTACTATGCTGGCCATATTTTTAGGGGCTTGCGCCACACTTATGGGTGCGTTAACACATTACGGGCATGGGCCCGCACCAATATTTTTCGGGAGTACTTATGTTGATATGAAAGACTGGTGGAAACATGGCTTTTTTACAAGTACCATGTTCCTGCTGATATGGTTTGTAGTGGGCGGGATATGGTGGAAAGTGATTGGTCTGTGGTAGTATTATATACAGATTATAAGAATAATAGCTATTAAAATGATATACCTTTCTTTATGAAAACCACTACACTTCAGCATAAATTATGGATGTCGGCAACAGGGCTTTTTCTCTGTTTCTTTTTGGTCATCCACCTGTTAGGGAACCTACAACTGTTTTTACCTGCCGCCGAGGCAAGGGAAAAGTTTAGCTGGTACTCCCATTTACTGGCAGGCAATATTATTATCGAGATTATTGCCTACGTGCTATATGCTTCTATTATAACCCACACCGTTCACGCAATATTAATAACCAGCAAAAATACTGAAGCCAACGGAAGCAAATATGAGTATGATAAACGTGGCGAAGCAAGTGTATGGTATAGTCGAAATATGGGTTTGCTAGGCACCATTATCTTTTTGTTCCTGATCATCCATTTTAAAGATTTTTGGTACCAGTATAAATTCACTAACCTACCGCTTGATGCAAAAGGCAATAAGGACCTGTATACCATTGTGGTAAAAGCATACCAGCAATTATGGTATGTATTGATATACGAAGTGGCATTAATTGCCTTAGGCTTTCATTTGCTGCATGGGTTTTACAGCGCGGCACGTACACTGGGTTTATTTCACCCCAAATATGTAAAATGGGTAAAAGTATTGGGTTGGGTGTATACCACTGTCGTTACACTCGGGTTTATGGCAATGCCTGTTTATATATACTTAAATAGTTTATCATGATGTTAGATGCAAAGATCCCCGCAGGTAAACTTGCCGAAAAATGGGACAATTATAAGGAACACGCCAAGCTTGTTAACCCGGCTAACCGCAAAAAGCTTGATATTATTGTGGTAGGTACAGGACTGGCAGGCGCATCATGTGCAGCTTCGCTGGCGGAGCAAGGCTATAGTGTAAAATCATTTTGCTTTCAGGATACCGCACGGCGTGCACATTCCGTTGCGGCCCAGGGCGGTGTAAATGCTGCTAAAAATTATAAAAATGATGGCGATAATGTGTACCGGATGTTCTATGATACCATTAAAGGCGGTGATTTTCGTTCGCGCGAAGCAAATGTATACCGATTGGCAGAGTGTTCAGCAGAATTGATTGATCAGGCAGTTGCCCAGGGAGTGCCATTTGCACGCGAGTATGGCGGATACTTAAATAACAGGTCGTTTGGCGGGGTGCAGGTATCACGTACATTTTATGCACGGGGACAAACCGGACAGCAATTATTATTGGGCGCCTACCAAGCCCTAATGCGGCAGGAAAGCCTGGGTAAAGTAAAAACCTATACCCGGCACGAAATGCTTGAACTGGTAGTTATTGATGGCAAGGCAAAAGGCATTATTACCCGTGATTTAGTTTCCGGGCAAATAGAACGGCATGCTGCGAACGCGGTTGTGTTGGCTACCGGTGGTTATGGCAAGGTGTATTACCTGTCAACCCTGGCTATGGGCTGTAACAGCTCGGCTATATGGCGTGCGCATAAAAAAGGGGCATTCATGTCGGGGGTAAGTTGGATACAGTTCCACCCTACCTGTTTACCGCAATCGGGCGAACATCAATCCAAATTAACATTGATGTCTGAATCCTTACGCAACGATGGCCGGATCTGGGTGCCGAAGAAACCCGGTGATGAGCGTGTTCCGAAAGATATACCCGAAGAAGAACGCGATTATTATTTGGAACGCCGTTATCCCGCATTTGGTAATCTTTCACCAAGGGATATTTCGTCGCGCGCTGCTAAGGAACGTATAGATGCAGGTTGTGGCGTTGGACCGATGAAAAATGCGGTTTGTCTTGACTTTTCAAAAGCTATTAAAGAGCAGGGAAAAGACAAGATTAAGGAGAAATACAGCAACCTGTTTAGCATGTATGAAAAAATAAACGGGATAAACGCTTATGAACAGCCTATGTTGATCTCGCCTGCCGCGCATTTTACTATGGGCGGCTTATGGGTAGATTATCAGCTGATGACGACCATCCCCGGTTTATTTGCATTGGGCGAAGCTAATTTTGCCGACCATGGCGCTAACAGATTGGGTGCTAATTCTTTATTACAAGCCTGCGTTGATGGCTATTTTATAGCGCCGTATACAATTCCGAACTATCTGGCAGATGAAATTAAGGCGGATAAAATAACTACTGATCATCCTGCATTTGCGGCAGCTGAAAATGAAGTTAAGGCACAATTAGAGCAGTTTTTAAAGATAGGCGGGCATCTGTCTGCCGATCATTATCATAAAATGCTGGGTAAACTGCTTTATGATAAATGCGGACTATCGCGCAGCAAAAAAAGCTTGGAGGAAGCAATTGAAGAAATAAAGCAATTAAGAGCATCATTTTATAAAGACCTGAAAATTACCGGTGATGATAAGGTAAACAGCGAGCTGGAAAAAGCAGGCCGTGTAGCCGATTACCTTGAACTGGGCGAACTGATGTGCTACGATGCCTTAACAAGGGAAGAATCATGCGGGGCCCATTTTAGGGAAGAGTACCAGACCGCAGATGGCGAGGCGGTACGCAATGATAAGGACTTTTGCTTTGTATCTGCCTGGGAATGGAAAGGTAAAGATATAACGCAAGAGCTGCATAAAGAACCATTAGTGTTTGAGAATGTAGAGCTTACAGTGAGGAGTTATAAATAGATCACATTTAAACTTATTCAAATGAAACTGAATTTAAAGATATGGCGGCAGGATAGTTTTGAGGCAAAGGGTGCAATGGTAAATTATCCATTGGATGATGTATCAGAACATATGTCGTTTTTGGAAATGATGGACCTGCTTAACGAGACACTGGTACAAAAAGGTGAGCGTGTTATTGAGTTTGACCATGATTGCCGTGAGGGTATTTGCGGGCAATGCGGCATGATGATAAACGGGCGCGCCCATGGCCCATTAGCCAATACCACCACATGCCAGTTGCATATGCGCAGTTTTAAGGATGGCGATACCATTTACATTGAGCCATTCAGGGCTACAGCATTCCCCATTATTCGCGACCTGAAGGTGGACCGTAAAGGCTTTGATCATATTATTCAGGCTGGTGGGTTCATTACTGTATCCACCGGGCAGCCACCCGAAGCAGATAGTATCCTGATCTCACATAAAACAGCAGAGGCTGCGTTTGACGCGGCTGCCTGTATCGGCTGTGGCGCATGTGTAGCTACCTGTAAAAACTCAAGCGCTGCATTATTTACTTCAGCCAAAATAAGTCACCTGGCATTACTACCACAGGGCAAACTGGAAGCGGCTGACAGGGTAATAAACATGGTTGATCAAATGGATGCCGAAGGCTTCGGTCATTGCTCCAACACCGAAGCTTGTGAAGTAGAATGCCCGCAGGCCATATCAGTTTTGCATATTGCCCGTATGAACTATGAATATAACAAAGCATTATTGTTAAAGTAATAATAATGCGAAAAACAAACAAGGCATAAATAACTTTCTATAAACAAGATAAAAGATTTAAATATGCCTTATTTACAACTCGAAGTAACCAAAAGCTATCCACTTGCAACCAAACAGCAGTTAGCTAAGAAAATGGGCGGTGTTTGGCGATGTAGCGAAGATGAGCCAAGCCAGGCGGCTATTTGGTCAAAACACTGCGTTTAAAACAAAAAAGGCCATTTCTGATGCAGAAACGGCCTTTTTACGATGTGCGCCCACCTGGGCTATATACCTGACTCTATTATCAATTGATTTTCAACTACTTACGAGGTTCAACAAGGGCTTGGTAGCCGCTTTGGGGCTTCACCTCTCCGGCATGACAAAAGTACCGAAAAGCACCAAAAATACCAAAAAATGATCAAAAATATAGCGGGTCCCTGGTTCGAGCCCGACTAGGGCTACGTTTTGGTGCGATTTCGATTAACTTACTTAATCCAGGCTGATTTTAGCATATAAATTTGTGCTTGGGATATAGAAACGTCATCGCTAGCGCTAAACGAACACAATTTATTACCATCTTCCGGCATGAAACAGGAGGATAAAACTACTTCACCATCATTAGCGAAAACTTCAATCGTAGTACGATCAAGCAATATACGTAGTTTGATCTTTCCATTCAAAGGTTTTAACGGGGCCATTCCCATGTTATTTTCAACGTTGATCTTCGATTTATCCAATGATATGCGACTATCAGGTACAATACCATTTTTTACTGCATCTCCCCCGCATGAAAGTATACCTGTTGCCGCATTATACGACACCGACACATTTCGGAGCTTTAATTTAAAAGAAGAGGCTTTTTTCACATCGATGGATAAATTCATATCATACAATTCGCCATTAAGCTTGTTAAATAAATTATTTCCTCTTTTGGGCTTTGCATTTCTCCATACGTATGCAGTAGTATATAATTTACTAATTTCATCTACAGGCATTCTGAAAGCTTTTAGACCATCCGTAGTGCTACGAAGGCTTACAGTTGTTGGGAAAGTCATTTGCTGCTCAAAAGGCATTCCGGGGTAATGCTGGGTCGGCATCCAGGCGATCGAGATGCTTCGCCCGTCAGGATTATCGCTCCACATTTGCGCAGCATAATAATTCATTCCATAATCTCCTCTTAACACTTTTGTTTCCGGCTTAAAATTTATTCCGTCAAATGATCCTATTACGTAATCACCATTTGCGCCTGAAAATATCCATTTCTTATTGGCCGGATTACCATCTACAGGTAAAGGCTCGAATCCCGGGCATTCTCTCACGCCTTCGATCGAAACCGTACTAAGTTGTTTCCAATCTTTAAGATCCGATGAGGAAAAAATCCCAAAATCATAATCCTTATCCATATACAATGACATGATCCACTTTTTTGACACGTCGTCCCATACTACTTTAGGGTCCCGGTTGCTTTTATAGATATTGTGAATTACCGGGTTCCCGTCATAATAACTAAACGTTGTTCCCCCATCAGTACTATAGGCTATACATTGTGTGCACATCGGGCCAAGTCCGGCTTCTGGATCACCGCCGTTTGTTAACATGGCAACTATTGTTTTTTCTTTTCCCGACTGAAATCCTGCTGAATTATTAACATCCACCACTGCAGACCCCGACCAGCACCCGGACCATACCTTGTGGGGTGTAATATGATAAGGTATTTGTTCCCAATGTACAAGATCTTTACTGATAGCATGGCCCCAGTCTTTATAAGCGCCAGGGCGGTTTGGCGGCATATACTGAAAAAAAAGATGATAAACACCATTATAATAAACAAGCCCGTTAGGATCGTTCAACCAATTCTTTTTTGCCGAGAAATGGAATTGCGGCCGATATTTTTCGTTATAATATATAGGTTTCCCGTCCCTTAATTCTGTAACACCTGATACCGCTTTTACCTCTGCATCTGTTAGGTAACGGTTCCATAGTACAATATGATCTATCAGACCCTTGAAACGATTTTGTTCAGGCCCCTCAGCCTTAGCTGCATCCGCACTGTTATATTGCGCACCGATAAGGAAAGGGCTATGGTTCCAGTTCCGTATCTCGCCAACCGTAACTTCATCATCACGGAGTGAACCATCAACAAATAGCTGGGATAGCCGACCATTAAAACGGAGCACAATATCATGCCACCGGCTAATTTCATCCTTCGGAATTTTATACTTTAATACATGCGCACCGGCTATATCATCACTACCCATTTTAGACTCGACATAGGTATCTTCTCCAATTTTATCAAAATAAATACTGTAAGCTATAGTCTGATCATTACCCGTTTTACCTAAAATAGGCGTAAGACCGTTCACTCCAGTTGGTTTTAGTCTCACTAGAACAGATACGTTTTTACCTGTTAAATTCAGCTCTTCATTTATTCCCTGTCCTGCGTCAAGCCAGCCACCATTAAATTGCGCGGCAATGCCATCGCCCCCCCTTGCCTTCGAGGCTTCTGCTTCTGCACCTTCAAGCTTTATAAACTTCACATCTCCGTGAATATTCAATTGGCTGTTTTCAGGTGTCAGGTCATTAATATCAGCAAAATTCCAGGCCGCAACCGCATCTTTAAAACTATTGAGAGGCGGCCAGGTCGTGCTTGCAAGTAACAAGCAGACTGCCGGTAATATCAAAATTCTTTTCATTTTTTTGTTTAATAGATTTCTATCTGGCATTAAATTTTTCATACAACATCTTCATAAAATACCCTCCTACTACGCTCCTTGCCTGGAAACCTACCTGCTTGCCGTCAGTTGTTTCATGCCAGTCGCTCAGGGGTACACGGGTCGGGGTTTCTAAGGCATATTTATATACCGGGTCTATCAGCGCCTCAAAATCCTTTTGGTTGACGGCCAGTGTAGCAGTCCATAATATCCAGTCGGATTTTGTGTAGGTCTTCCGGCTATCCAATGGTAAACCATAGGTATTTTGTTTAGAGAGATAGAATTTGATCTCCTTGTTATAAACTTCCTGTGGAAACAGGTCAAGACCTAAAACCTTATCCCAAACCATATTATACTTTTGGCTCCAGGTTCCTGGGTTTTCAAATGTTAAGGTTGAATGATCGGCATCCCCCGATAACCGGATCCATTCGCCCACCATACCTTTGGCTATTTCACGATATTTTGCAGCGGTTTGCTTCTCGCCCAACCGATCAGCCAGCTGTGCATAGCAGGCAATACCGACAATCGCTTTTACTGATAAATTGGCATTACGGGCCAGGTGGCCGGCAAAATCATCTGTGCATAATTGGTTTTTAGGGTCGAAGCCTTCATTCACCAGGTAGTTAACCCAACGACTCAAGGTCTTCCAGTGCGGACGCGCATATTCTGCATTACCTTCAGCTTTTGCAATAGCCTCAACTAAAATAATCATATTGCCTGACTCCTCCACCGGCATACCTTCACCGTAGGTTTGGCCGTTTGCTAAAGGATAGGTACCCAGGTCATGTGCTGCAAAATTATCTTTAAATTTTCCGCTTTCGCTGAAATAGAATATGCCGTTCAGCATCCCCTCCATTAACTTTGGATTGTAGATCAGGTATAAAGGAGCTGACGGATAGGTAACATCAACTGTATTGATTGACCCATTGCTAAAATTCTCTTTTGATAACCACAAGATCTCTCCCTGCGGGCTTTTTACCAGCGTATGTGCCGCAATGCTTTGGCGGTAGGCCAACACACATAACTTAGCATATTTTTCACCACCGGCAGTAACAGCATCTTTATAGAGAGAAGTATTAAAGGCCTGGCATCTTTTAATTATTCCGGGATACTCTACAGCCGATTTTGCTAAAACCTGGCCAAAATTGATAAAGCCGGTATTTTGCCACCATGGTTTTAAGTTGGTATGAAAATATTGGATTGGGGTAATATCATCATAACCCATCTCTATAAATTTTTCTACCGGGGTATTGCCAACCACGCCAAACGGTATTACAGTGTTTAAAACTATATCAGTATCTTGTTTAACGGTTATCTTGTAATCATTATTTATAAAAGAGCTGACCGCTTCGGTACTGGTAGTTATATATTGTACAGCATTCGTATTTTTTAATGTAGCTATATATACATATCCCCAATCAATGCGCAGGTCGTCCCCTTTTTTTTGCAGGATAGGCTGCTCAACGGTCCCTGCCTTTAATACTGATAATGTAGCTGATGCGACCTTTTGCGCCATTACTGGTTGCGATGGCTTATTGCGCGCTACATCTGCCGATGCGCTGAATAATACTTTTATCTTGTGTGGTTTACCATCATTTGATTTTACGTCGTAAGTAATATAACTTACCGGCCTTGATAGTAAAGCTAAATCGGAAATTAATAATGGTGATGTGAACGTCAGCTGCAGATCGGCACTACCACACACAAACTTATAAATGGTTTGAGTAGCGTTTATCTCAACGTCTCTTTGTTCGGCCAACTTAATAGTTTTATGCACCTCGTCTCCTTTACCCATAAATCGATAAATTTGATCATCAACCTTAATAAAACCAAGTAAGGGTTGATTTTTACCCGTCCAGTGTGTGGTTGTGGCGGTGTTTAGGCTGTCTGACGTTGACCAGATGCTAAAGTAAGGGTTATGCGTAATAAGCGGGTACGCAGGCGCTTTACGTTCCTGGGCAAAAGCTGAACCGTATAACAAAAGAAAAGCTGCTAATATATAGCTAAGGATTATTTTCATATTCTATTTTAAACTATTGATTTTCGGGTTTAATGATGTATCTATTATGGCTATTCTCTTTTTATGTCCAATGGACCGGATTAATTCTGTTCATTACACATTAATGCCAGTGAAAGAGCAGCCATATCACCTATATTTTCAGACAATCCGGCGGAAACTATGCGGCATGCTTCTTTTGAATCGATATAAACTTCTCGTTGAATTACTTTATTCATTGCCGGTTCAAGCAATGCTTTGGCCCGTCCATATATGCTTCCTAAAATAATGAGCTCCGGATTAAGTATATCAATAAATAGCGACAATGCTTTTCCCAGATATTCACCGCAGATACGGTATACCTCTATCGCAACCTCATCTCCTTTATAAGCAGCTTCAGCAACTAATTTTGCAGTAATTAGCGGAAGGTTTGTCAAATTATCACAAAATGATACGGGTATGCCCATCTGTAGTTGTTCGCGCGCCTTTATTTGGCCAAGCTGCGCGATTCCACCCCCACTGCAAAATCCTTCAAATGAGCCGGACTTACCAAAACCAACGGGGCCATTGTCTGCCAGCCGGATATGACCAACCTCACCCGCCAGATCAGAAATACCCGAGTAAAGTTTGCCATTAAGAATTAATCCTGCTCCCATACCTGTGCCGAAAGTTAAAAATAGCAGGTTATCATACCCCTTTCCCGCACCATACTTCCATTCGGCAATAGCACAGGCGTTGGCATCATTTTGTAAAAGCACTTTTGTTTTAAAACGCTTCTCGGCCAGCTCAACTATTGGAATATTATCCCAGCCAGGCAGGTTTGGCGGTGATAAAATAAGGCCTTTTTTACTACTTAAGGGACCGCCACAGCTGATACCTATGCCTTTAACCTGTTCTATATCCACATGATGATTCAAAAGTAATTTCTCAGCGGTGGCAAATAACAAATCAATCATTTCATATACCGGAAGATTAGTAGGCATAGACTCTTTTGCTATAATAGCAATTTCATTGTCAGCATTTTGTTTGCCTATAATAACCGCGCATTTTGTTCCTCCAATATCAAAACCTAATAACATATTACCGAATGATTTAATTGTTTTCTACTAAAGGACTAACTTTTATTGATTTGAAATTTACTTTGCCATGTTTGGCATACAACCAAAGGAAACTTCCTTTCTGTTCATAAGTGCGGTTAATAACGGTTCTCCTGTTATCAATACTTACATCTATGATCCCATTTTTTATAACTACATCCAGCGTAATTGGCTTGTACAAACCGTCTACTGCCTCAATTTTTGTATTACCGAGACTTACAATTTTACTATCAGGAGAAAAGTTAAGCCGGTAACCATTTTCCGCATGTTCATTGGATAATAAGCTCAAACCATATTCCTCATCAGCGCCCGATGGTTCTATCAGCATTGTTATTCTGCAATTAGCTGGAATCCCTTCAATATGCGCAGCACCTACACCTCCCGGAGCATCAATAGCAACACTATTCGCATCAATTGAAGCAGATAACAGATCTGTTATAATCCTATTGTATAATGCTAGCCCGGTTTCAGGTATCATTTCAGCTGGGAAACGTGTATCAAGTGTACCATCCGCTTCCTGGCTTACTTCCCTAAAGATCATGTTGCCGCCAAAAATTTCATTATTGTTATCTTTACTTTCGCGCCTGTCTGGTATCCATGCTACAGAAAGCCTCCTATCATCATGAAATTCGGCTGTTTTTTCCACGTTTGCCCAATCCTCATTCAAAGCCTGATAACGTGGTTGCTCCCACGGCCCATAAGGTTTTTTAGATTTTACATAATGCGTATTGCTGTTATCACTATAAACCAAATAATACCAGCCTTTCCAATAAAAGTAATCAGGACATTCGGGCGTTGATGGCTGACCTGTCAATATAGGGTCGTGCACAGTCCAAGTTTTAAGATCCTTTGATGATAAATGAACCAAACAACCGGAAGCATGGTTTAAAACCGGAGTCTCCTGGTCACTGGCTACAAATAAATGAAACTCTCCATTTTCATCAATAAATACTTTAGGGTCCCTAAAATCCCTTTTACTATAGCCCGGGGCCGATTTATAAAAAGGATTTGGCTTTTGCTTATCAAAATGAACGCCATCATTACTTACCGCATAACTCAATTGTTCGTTTACTTGTCCCTTATCAATTAATCTCGTTGCATAAAACGCATAGTACTTACCTTTGTAAAAGGCAATTGAACCCGTACAAATTGATTTTTCCCAAGCTTCATCAATCCCCAGCACTATTGGGCCTTGTTTCCACGTTTTTAAATCGGTGGTTGAACTGATAACCCATTGGTGACCACCAAGCCCATGTAAATTTTCACCATGTAACGAATCCAGTAACCAATAGTTCGAGAAAACGCCGTCGTGATAAAAAGGCATACAGTCGCCGACTGATAAGTTCCCAACCGGTTTAAAGTACTGCATATTTTTAGCAGGTTGTATAGCAGGATCATACTTTACACCTATTTGGGCATTTGTAAAGGTGGCTAAAATGGCAAGCAAGCCGGTAAGAATTAGCTTTTTCACATTTATAAAATTAGATAGATACATTCAATGTTCGGTATTGTAATTGATAGATCAAGACAATATTACTATTGCCTTGATCTATCGATCATGTTAGTTCATTAATATCCTGGGTTTTGTTTATATAAGCCCTTGCTGAAATTCATCTGATTTAACGATATGGGTAAGTATTCATCCCTTCCTTTTGTAAAATGAGCTGATTTCAAGTATGGCCATTTAGTTGATTCAACAGCAATATAAGCATTGATATAAGTATCGGCTATTCCCCACCGTACCAAATCGAAAAATCTGTTTCCTTCTTCCGCCAATTCGAGTCTTCTTTCCCACCTTAATGCCTGCCGCGCATAGTCCTGTGTCCAGGTACAATTTACACCCGGCTGATAAGTGGTAATCTTATAATTTGTAGAATATCCACCTTGCATATTTTTTAACATACCCAGGCTATTTCCTGCCCTGGTACGCAAAGCATTGATTAAGGGCAATGCCTCAGTCTCACGGTTTAACTCAATTAAGGCTTCTGCTTTAATAAGCAATACATCCGCATAACGCATATCCTCCCAGTTTTTGGAACTGGACATAAAAGGGGGTATCTTTTGAAATGATGGATCATCAGGAGCAACCAGATCCTTTAGGCTGGCGAATACACCATAAACAGCCGGATCCCTTGCCCAAGACGCATCCATGTTTAGGTTTGGTTCATATTTGAAGGGATGATTACCGGGTATGCCAACCGTATGTTCGAGCCTGGGATCAAAATTATAATTCAAAAAGTCCGTCCCTTGTTTAGGATCACCTGTATTATAGCCGGTAAACATTGGTAAACCATTTGCATCTGTTTTAAAAGCGTTTACCATATCCTGGCTGGGCACATGAAAACCACAGCAGCCATAGGCAGCATTCATGGTATAACCTAATGCGTGCCCCATGTCTATTCTGCCTTTTGCTGTTCCATCGTTTATAGAATATTGGATGGAAAATACCGATTCGGGGCTGTTGTTGTGTTCCGTTAAAAAGTTATAGCCGAAATCCGGATCTAACGAATATTGCCCTGAAGCAGATACGCTGTCACAAAGTGTATTTACCTCGGTAAGCTTAGCTGCATCGATGCCGGTTACCGTATAGGTGCCATCCTGGGTATATGCCTGATATAGTAGTGTTTTTGCTAAATAGGCCATTGCAGTAAACTTATTTGGCCTGCCAATATCGGTTTGTGTTGCAGGTAAGATATTCGCCGCAAGTCTGAAATCAGCTGCAATTTTAGTCCATAACTGATCACTGGTATACTGTACATTGGATATGTTGATATACGAACTCTTCGCCATGGTCTCGTCAATATAAGGAATCCGGTTGTAAAGGATTTTTAATTTGAAGTACCACCATGCTCTTAAAAAGTGTAATTCACCCTGTCTGGAAGGTTTATTGGGATAGGCAGCAGCACTTATGCCGTTTACCCTGGCTAAGGCATCATTGGCTCTCGCTATGCCTGAATAAAGCTGATACCACATCTGGTCGGTATAGGTATTATCATTACGATTTGTGACAAATTGTTCATAATCATTCCAACCGCTATTATCTCCTAATCCATCTCCGCCTTTGTGCGAATCTCCTGACCGAAGGTCACCCTCCGGCCACAGGCTGTTGGAGGTTACGATGTCATCATTCCCTAATGAGGAATAAGCCGCGATGACCATTTTATCAATGTTAGCGGGTGTATTCAGTTCGGCACTGTCAATTGAACCTTGCGGCACTGAAACCAAATCCTTTTTACAGGAAGGTAATACGATGTACAGGCAAGCCGCTATTAGTAAGTATTTTTTCATCTTTTTAAATTTTAGAATTAAAATGATAAGTCTAAACCAAGTGAAGTAATGGCCGGTATCGGGTAAGCGCCACTTGGGTTTTCCGGATCGGAACCGGTATAAGATTTACTTTTAACTGTAAATAAATTATTCCCCTGAAGATATATTCTCGCATTTTGAACTTTAAATCTCTTCAGTACATTTTTCAAACTGTATCCGATTTGCAAGTTCCTAAGTTTCATATAGGAGCCGTTCTCCAAAAAGTAAGTAGACGTACGACCCTCGTTGTTATTATCAACCAATGTGAGCGCAGGAATAGTTGATTTTGAGTTCTGCGGTGTCCAGGCATTTAGGGTTCGTGTCCCCCAATTTGTCCCCGGCCATAGAGAAGTAAAGTCAGTATATGTTTTATAAGAATTATAAACCTCAATACCTTGTACTCCCTGAAAAAATGCTGCCAGATCAAAATCTTTATATCTTATATTTATATTCAAACCGTAGGTGTAATCGGGATCCCCTGAAGCGATAAAGGTTTGATCATCGCTGTTAATAACACCGTCTCCATTTAAATCTTTATATCTGATTCTTCCCAGACCGTCACCCGGCTGGCTAGCAGCACTAGCGAGTTCTGATTGAGAGGTAAACAAGCCTTGAGTAACATAACCATATATTGAATTAATAGAATGACCGACGATGGTTTTCGTGGTTCCGTTGCCCGGATAGGCAGTTACCACATCCGGCGGCAAATAGGTTACTTTATTTCTATAAGTGGCAATATTGGCGCTCACAGAATAACTCAGGTCTTTATTAATCTGACCCGCGTAATTTAACAACGCCTCAATACCTTTGTTCTGCATTGAGCCACCGTTATAGGTCTGATATCCACCCTCGCCAATTACGCCAAGATATCCTGGAGTAACCAATATGCCGGATGTGTTTTTAACAAAATAATCAACAGAACCTGATAGCTTTTGATTGAATAATCCGAAGTCTATACCATAATTTGCTTCTTTGGTGGTTTCCCATTTCAAATTAGAGTTCCCTTGCTGCGTTTTGACGTAGCCTGATGGCAATGTTCCGCTTCCTGCGCCCGAGATATCATAAGCCGTTCCACCATCATCACCAAAAGTTCGGTCTGTTCCATATATAGCAGAGTACAAAGAATAGGATGCGTAATTAGGTGCGGTTTGGTTTCCGACTTCACCATAGCCAAAACGAAGTTTCAAATCAGAAATAAAGCTTAGTTTTTTAATGAAATCCTCCTGGCTTAAACGCCATGCCACTGATCCCGCCGGGAATGTTCCGTAAACATTATCTGACCCAAATGTGGAAGAACCGTCACGTCTTATAGTTACGGAAGCCAAATATTTGTTGTCGTACGCATAATCAGCCTTAGCGAAATAGGAAAGTAAATTATGCGCGCTTCCGATTCCACTATTATTTATGTTTGTGGTGCCTGCATTCAGGTATGCATAATTAATATCTTCAATAGCATAACCCTGGCGGCTGGCAGAAAAATTTTGATTTATATAATTAATGGATTCCTGTCCTAACAAAAAATTGAATTTGCTTTTGTTTATGTTTAAATCATAAGTAAATTGATTCTGCCAAATTAGATTTCCATCGTAGTTTTGCGAATTGCTTACCAGGTTTGTAGGATCAGATAAGAAGCCGGATACGTAAGATTTCTGCAATGTCCGTTCGTATAATCCGTCATAATCCACGCCATAAGTAGTTTTGAAATGCAGGCCGGGGATAATGGTCAGATCAGCAAATGCATTGCCGGTTATTCGACCAAAATAACTGTTATTTTGATTATTATCGTCAATTAATCTAACTGGGTTTTGCCTGTCAGTCATACCCGGCGCAGGCCCCCCCCAACCGCCATCAATCGTATGTACCGGTACGATAGGATTTTGTACCAGTGCAGCGAATAAAACATCAGTTGCAGGTATAAGTTTATCTTTAATAAAGGTTAGATCAAAGTTTTCTCCTACTTTTAAGTGGTTATTAAAAAAGTTATAATCAGTATTAAGCCTCAGCGTAATTTTATCAGTATGTGTATCTTTAACTATCCCTTCGTTATCGTAATAGCTGACAGAAAAAAAGCTATTCCCCCTATCGCTTCCGTTGGAAACAGCTAGATTATAATTTTGCAAAATCGATGTCTGACCGATCTCATTAAACCAGTTTGTATTGGCAGATAACATCGTATGCGCAGCATCGATATAGGTTGGAATAATTATTTTATTCAGTACCGGATTGTTGAAATTTCCGTTCCAATCGTATTGGTATATTTCGTTATTGTTTGGATTTGTCCCATCATTAATAGATGCATTAAAATAGGCTTGGCCATGCTGTTCGGTATTTAACATGGAAAGCTTGGAATTATAGTATTGCAATGACGTAGATGCGTTAAAATCAATGTGGCTTACCCCTTTTTTGCCTTTTTTTGTGGTCACAATGATTACACCACTCGCCGCCCTTGATCCGTATATTGATGCAGATGACGCATCTTTCAATACTTGAATTGATTCAATGTCGGCTTGGTTTATTTCTTCCAACCCACGCTGTGTAGGTACTCCATCAATAACATATAAGGGATCATTTCCAGCACCATTTATTGTGCCGACCCCGCGAATTCTTACTGTTGTTCCTCCTTCGGTTGACCCATCGGTAGTGATGTATACGCCGGGTACCCTTCCTTGTAAGGCCTTAGTTGCACTACCTTCAGGAATATCTTTTATATCACTAACGTTTACTACAGAAACGGCTCCTGTGAGATCAGCTTTCTTCTGCGTCTGATAACCGGTTACTACAACTTCATTTAGATCCCCTGAACTATATTCCAGTGAAACAGCAATTGGATTGCTATCACCTTTATATTGAATAGTGACAGTCTTCATGCCTACAAATGAAAACCTGATATTTCCATTTAATTGAACAGCAATACTGAACTTCCCATTTTTGTCAGTAATTACTGTTTCTTGATTCGACTTAACGGTTACACCAATTAGAGGCGCACCAAGGTCTTTGCCTGTGACAATACCTGTCACCGTTTTTTGCTGGGCAAATAATACCGAACAAAAAAGCATAGCTAACATTGTTAAAATTATTTTCATTTAAAATCGGTTTTTATTGATTAGATAATTGGTTAATTATTAGACAGCGTGACACTAAGGTGGCCTAACAGATATAAGGCAGCTTATTTGTGTTGCCATCAGCTCTTTTAATGAATTTTTATACATCTTTTATTCTTATTGTATTTGTATAATTTTTTAATCGCCATTAGTATATTCCGTTAGAATATTACTTTAATCGTTTAAATTAAATAAGACAAAAATAGCCCCTGTACTGAGCAACAATGATTCTTCTGGAATGGGCTGGTATTATCGGTTTATAATAGCAAATATATTACCTTAAACGGTTAAAGCAAATTTTTATTTATAAAAGTGAAATATTATTTGACCATACGTGCGTATATCAATCGGTTTGAATATAAATTTATATCAGGTACCATATTGCTGATCATCAATTAGTTTGACGGTCTCGTAAAAGCCTGAAACTTGCATATTGATCATAAAAAAAAGCACTCTTTCAGCAAAATCTGTAAATACACTTAAATCCTGGTCCCATAAGGCCTTATCGCCAAGCACAGACCGAACAAGATCTAATCCCTGATAGGAATGCCATTTTTGTGATAACAATCCGGCAAAATCATCTATAATTTTATATTTCTGTCCGTCCGAAATACCGTAGCGATCGCCGTCAATTTCAGTTTTAGCATGCATAAATAAGATGTAGGCAGCGAAACCAAGGCAAATAGCATCCGGAACAAATCCATATTTCCGAAAATGCTGCTGAACGATCGGGACCGCCCTGATCTTAATTTTAGAAGTATCCTGAACACAAATACTTAGCCAATCAAACTCTATATAAGGATTCCGGTATCGTTTTAACACTTCAGTCCCAAATTCCCTGGCATCTTCTATTGTTATAGCAGGCGAAACAATAGCTGCCGCTATTTCCGTGTTGATCAGTTGCTGCATCAGCCTATCAAAAACAGGATTGGCCATGGCTTCTTTAACGGTTTTAAACCCGGCAAGAAATCCGACAGCACAGGAAAGGTTATGTGAACCATTCAGCAACCGCAATTTCAATTCCCTGAATTTATCAATATTGGGCACAATATGTATCCCTGAATCAGCTTTACTAAAGGATAGAATAGCTTTAGTTTGCTCATTACTGGTTTCAATCGCCCATAAACCAAATGTTTCGCTCATAATCATGAGTTCATCCTCATAACCCAGCTCTTTTTGTTTTTCCAGATGCTCATTTAGTGGAAGTCTTCCTGGCACAATTCTGTCAACCAGCGAATTGCAGAAATCATTACTGTTATTTAGCCAGTCAATAAAACCGACCGGCAAATTTTCATTAGCAGCCAGTACGTTTAATATTGCTTTAAGCTTGCTTGCATTGTCGGGGATAAGCTCTGTTGGTATGATGACCATTCCACTATCGCCAGTTCCTTTAAAAGCATGGTATCGGGCATAAAGGAAACTTAGTAATTTAGCAGGAAAAGACACCGGCGGACGAAAGCTAATGGAATCCGTTTCATCCAGTATTATACCAATTTCAGTTGTGTTAGAAATGATAATTTTTATTCCCGGGTTGGCTGCACAAGCCAGTACCTGTGCCCAATCTTTGGCATTTATTACCCTGCTGATAGCTGCGTTTACAATAGTTTCTTCAATCTCTACACCATCATTTGTGCTTTTCATAATTTGTGTAAACAGGTTATCCTGTACATTGAAGGAATTGATATCGCCGGCTTCCGTTGACTTAATCAGAACTGCTCTTCCGTTGAAAATTCCCGCGTGGTTGGCTTTATTGATGTAATAATCTATCAACCCTCTTACAAAAACACCTGTGCCGAATTGCAAAACCTTTTCAGGTAAAGAAAATACCTTTTGATCCGGAAATTTAACACCTGGAGCACCAGACAGACCGGGCAAATTATTTTTAGAAAGTATCATTTATTGTCGTTTTATTATTCTGTAACTTCAATCATAACTTTAACCGCCTGGTCGGCATTTGATTCGATGAACTTATAAGCGTCATGATACTCGTCCAATGAAAAGTAGTGCGTAATTAAGGGACTTGTCTTTATTTTCCCTTGTGAAACCCAATCAACAGCCTCAAGATAGTCTTCATGCCTGTACATCATGCTGCCTAAAACATTTAATTCATGTTCACCCAAAAAACCCATATTTACCACCGGGTTTTGCACATAAACCCCGATAATGACAACAGTGCCGCCGTTTTCAACCCCGCCAATTAATTCAGTTAATGCTGATTGAACACCCACAGCTTCAAATGCAACCTGAAAACCTTCATCGCCAAATACACGTTTCACAGCATCGCTGAAAGCCTCTTTTTTAAGATTGGCAGTTGCTGAAATGCCGCACTCGCGTGCAATCTCTAGTTTATGATCAACCAGATCAGTTATCATCACTTTTTTAGCACCCCTTGCAACAGCAAATTGGGCTACCAAATTTCCTATGGTACCAGCTCCGGTCACCACTACATTTTTGCCGGTAAGGTCGCCAACTCTTTTTGTTGCATGTGCGCCAACGGCTATCGGCTCAATCATAGCTGCCTGCTCATAGCTAAGTGTATCCGGAATAACTACTGCACGGTCCTCGGGTATAATAAAATACTCTTGTGCAGCCCCTTCAGGCCCCGCACATCCTTCAACTTTAAGATTTTGGCATACATTATACTGCCCCCGTAAACACGCCGGGCAATGTCCGCATACCAGATGAGGCCTTGCTGTAGCCTTCATACCGGGCTTAAGTAAGGTTACATCTTTACCTACAGCAGTCACTTCACCGCCATATTCATGCCCCTGGACCATTGGATAAGTATTGGCAAAAGGGTGTTTGCCATAATACATATGTACATCTGACCCACATACACCCACCCGGTGTATTTTCAATAAAATTTCATTGGCTTTAATCTCCCGCGGAAGCGGAACATCTCTTATCTCAACTAAGCCCGGCCTTTGTAACACTGCCTGTTTCATAACTTTTGGTTTTATTTGTTTTTATTAATTTCCTGCTACATCAATCATCACTTTTAATGATTTATCACCTTGTTTTTCAATAAAATGGTAAGCTTCAAGGTATTCACTAAAAGGGAACCTGCTAGTGATCAGCGGTGCGGTAATCAGTTTTTCATCAGCTATGAATTGTACGGCTTCTTCATAATCTTCGTGCCGGTACATCATGCTACCTAATACGTTCAATTCATGTTCCCCTAAAAAGCCCATATTAACCACCGGGTTTTCTTCAAAAACACCTACGATGATAACCGTACCTCCATTTTCAACCCCTGCTACCAGATCGGTAACAGCACCTTGCGCCCCTGCAGCTTCAAACCCCACCTGGAAACCCTCACTGCCAAATACCCGTTTTACCGCATCCGGAAAACTTTCTTTTGACAGGTTCGCCGTTTCTTTTATACCGCATTCTTTGGCAATACCTAACCGAAAATCGCTTTTAGCGGTAGTCAATAATACTTTTTTAGCGCCACGTGCAATAGCAAACTGGGCAATAAGGTTACCTATTGTACCGGCACCAGCTACCACTACATTTTTCCCTTCAAGTTTACCGGCTCTTATTGTAGAGTGCGCGCCTACTGCCGCGGGTTCAATTAAAGCAGCCTGTTCGTAGGAAACGTTATCGGGTACTACTACTATCCTGTCTTCAGTCACCACAAAATACTCCTGTGCTGAACCATTGGCTACAAAACCCTGAACGGTAAGGTTTTGGCACACATTATATTGCCCACGCAAACATGGTGAACAATGCCCGCAAACTACCTGCGGCCTTGCTGTGACTTTCATGCCCGGCTTCACAGCAGTAACTGCTAATCCTATTTCTGCTACTTCGCCACTATATTCATGGCCCTGGATAACCGGGTACCTGGTTACAAATGGATGTTTTCCATGAAATACATGGATATCCGAACCACAAACCCCAATTTTTTTAATGCGGAGTAAAATCTCATTTGGTTTTAATGGCCCAGGCATAGGAATATCTCTGAACCCGATTTTCCCCGGCGTTTCTAATACTGCTTGTTTCATAATAATTTATATTGATTTATTGGTTACATATCCTAAAGGCTCCTGGGGCTTTTCCCCTGCCGCCAATGTTCTTCTATTTGTTCGAGCGTTTTTCCTTTAGTTTCGGGTATATAATAATATCCCCATATCAGCCCCACAACACAAACTGCTGCATACAAACAAAACGTGCCGCCTATGCCTATTCCATTAGCAAGGGTTAAAAAAGTAAACGCTATAATGGCATTAAACCCCCAGTGAGATAATGAACCTATACTCATACCTAACCCCCGCACTTTTACCGGAAAAACCTCGCTAATGAGCAGCCAGCCCAGGGGTGACAGGCTGATATTGATAAAAATGATAAAGGAAACAATACTCAAAACCGAAAGGTAGATTAGGCTGCTGCCTAGCTCCGCTTTAAAAATAAAGCAAATGCCCGCTATAGCTAGTGAGGGGATCATCCCCATAATACCTATTATATATAATTTTCGCCTGCCTATTCTATCTAAAAACACAATTGAAACCACACAAGCGAACACATTCACTATGCCTATTATGATGGATGGAATAATAGAGGTTGAATTTCCGGTAATGCCAGCCATTTTAAAGATGATTGGGGAGTAATAAATAATAGTATTAACGCCAGAAAATTGTTGAAAAAAGAAGATGCCGATAGTGATAATAAGTGCAGGCCTTAACCAGGGCTTTAAAATTTCTTTTACTTCAGATTGCTGGCCACTTGCCAATTCATTATCTTTAATTAGCTCCTTATAAATATCATTTATCAAAAGCGGATCTTCAACACTCATCAGGATTTTTTTCCCCTCCTGCAGCCTGTTCTTAGAGATCAACCACCTGGGGGTTTCAGGTAGAAAGAACATACCTATCAATAATATTAAAGCAGGGAATAAACCAACTATAAACATCCACCGCCATGATTCAGGATTATTATTATCGGAAAAATCATAATCAGCTATATACGAAGCTAATAAACCAATGGTGATCATTAACTGATTAAGGGTAACCAGCGCTCCCCTTTTGGCAGCCGGGGAGATTTCCGAAATATACATAGGTACTACATAAGAAGTAATGCCAATTGCCACGCCCACTATTATACGCATAATCAATAGCAGATTAAAAGATTGCGCATAACCGCAGCCCATGGCGCCAACAGTGAAAATAATAGCATTAATAATGATCATTTTTTTCCGACCTAAATAATCAGATAGCTTACCACTGGATATCGCACCCAATACAGCCCCTATTAAAACGGCTGTGGTAAGTAATTCCAGATCGGTATCATTCAATTTCCAATAGTCTTTAAGAAATGGAAGTGCGCCGGAAATTACCCCCGTGTCAAATCCAAATAGCAGGCCCCCGGTTGCAGCTATGACCGCTATTAACAATACATTACTTTTTATTGGCATATCATTTGGTTGTTATATTGTATAATATAATGGTTTAATCGTTTAAATTATTAATCAAAAAAATTACTCTTTACAAGACTTGCCAACAATGATGTCGGCTTCCAAACTGATCTGCTTATTTATTTTGCCCTGATTAACTAATTCAATAACCGTATTTACGGCAAGCTTTCCCATTTCCTCCAGCGGCTGTTTAGAATGCGTAATAGGGCAATAAAATAAATCAAACACATCCGAGCCATCAAAGCTCAATACAGAAATATCATTGGGTACATTTATTTTTTTGTCAATCAGGTATTTTAAACCATGTAATGTAAGTGTATCTGTGGCAAAAAACACGGCATCGCAAGGTTGTTTTAGGCCTAATATATTAACGATGCCCGATTGAACATCTTTAACAACATTTTCGTTACTTACCTTTTGATGCCATTCCTTTTTAAAGGTTATATTATTATCTTTTAAAGCTTCAAAGTAACCACGGTCCCGTTCATGGAGATGAAACAGTGAAGTTTCATAGTTGATCAGGGCAATCCTTTTATGCCCCTTTTTAATCAAATATTCAGTAGATGCATACGCGGCCTGATAATTATCAAGTGCGATATAATTGGTTTTTATTTCCGGAAAAATCCTGTCTATCAACACAAAAGGCGTTCCCGATTTCTGTAAAAGTTTGATCTGATCCTGAGAATTTTCAGCAGCAACAAGTATAAGGCCATCCACCCGCCGGTTTACGAAAACATTAATTAACTCTACAAACTTTTCCTTACTTTCATTTGAACTGCCGTAGATTACCGTATACTTATTCTTTTTAGCCTCCGATTCGATAGCCCTGGTAATACCCGTACTAAATCTATAATTTATATCTGCTACTACAAGGCCGATCGTAAAAGTTTTTTGCATTTTCAAACTTTTAGCAATTTGGTTGGGCCGGTAATTAAGCTCTTCAACAGCTTTCAAGATCCGCTTAGCAGTTTCCTTATTGACTTGTTTTTCCTCTGCCTGGCCGTTTAGCACATAAGAAACAAGGGCAGTTGATACACCCACATGCTTAGCGACATCCTTAAGGACTAACTTTTTCATTGTTAATTGTTGAAAGAATTTGGTTAAATTGGTTTATAGGATCAATTATAGGCACTTTAAACGGTTAAAGCAAATATTTTTCATTTTTTCTCTAATTGTATGCCGCAAGTTCAATTATTGACGGCACAATTTCGATGACTGTAGTGTCTGAAATCTTTCAAGTTCAGAAAGAAACCTCGGTTAAACAGCATTCCCTCACGAAACAGTTGCCATAGCAATTATGCGCCGACCAGGAGCATCATCAGTGTTTGCTATTTGATAATCTGTTTCCAAAACCAACCGAAGCTCTAACACTAAGATTTTGTCACATTTTTATATGATTTTGTGACAAAAATTCTAATTACCAAAAATAATGCTGCAATGCTGCCTGGCAATGTATGCTGTTCGCCTGTTTTAAAACAAAAAACTACTTTTACTTCGTAAACCAGCAACGATGCCAAGAAAAACCCAGTCCATACCTGTAAATCAATTCGGAGACGAATCCGGCACAGGTATCAGCATTGAACGGTTTTCTTTTGAAAACCTGCCGGCTCTAGGAGAATGGGAACAGCCGGAGCGCCATGACCGTCATTCCTTTTTCCTGCTCGAAACAGGTAGCGTGAATATTGAAATCGACTTTCAGGAATATCAAATCTATTCCCCGGCTGCCATTTTTATGCATCCAGACCAAATCCACCGGATCATCGGATTTGACAATGTGACTGTCAGTGCCTGGGCCATCAATAACGAAACACTCAACCCGGAATACCTGAAATTACTGGAAGACATTAGCCCTGCTGCCCCGGTTCCGCTTAACCCGGAAACGTTTGGGTTTTTATCCGAAGCGGCGGCCTTCTGCATCAAAATTGCCGAACGGAAAAGAGACCTCCTTTACCGCTCCCCTCTCCACGACCATATTAATGGCCTGGTTGGGCTGATCATTGCTACTTATGCCGCCCAAATTAAACCGGCGGATAAATTATCCCGGTCAGAACTCGTGACTAAAGCATTCCGGGATGAACTGGCGCAGCATTTTACCCAACTCAAACGGCCGTCTGATTATTCGGAAAAACTGCATTTGTCTACCGCTTATATGAACGAATGCGTCAAAATCACAACCGGCCAACCGGTGTCTTATCACATCCAGCAGCGGGTAATCCTCGAGGCCAAACGTTTACTTTACCATTCCGATTTCCTTTAAATTCATCAGATCGATAAAGGAAAGACCGGTATAACAGCTGAATACAAATAGGTCGCGTACCACGTTCAGCCGCTCCGCCGAAAACGCTTTGTTTTGAATAGTGTTCAGTTCTGTCTGGTTAAGAAAAGCAGTCTCTACTTTCTTATAACGGAACTTGTAATTCTTAAAGGGGTCTTTAGATACCCAGGTAAGCTTTAATGCCAGCGTGGTCATTTTGCGCAGGCGGATCAGGTGTTTCATAACCCCGTTATTATTCAGCGGCTTTTGATGATCCTTTGGCTTATGGTTACGGAGAAAGGTTTCAAAGTCAATAATAAACTTGTAGTCGATATCATTGATACGGACCTCGGTCGTGTTACGCTTTTCCTTCAGGAATTTTTCCAGGTAGCGGCGGGTCACCGCATAATGTTTGAGTGTACTCCAGGTCAAAGAGGCTGAGGCGACCTCATGATGATAATCCATGAGTTTGCTCAGCGAGCAGGTTTCCTCTGTTTCCTCGCCGAGGAACATGGCTTTTAGTAATAACGGGGTGACCTCTTTGCCGGCAATCTGCAATTGCTGATAATAAGTGGTGATCGTAAACTTAACCTTTTCCAGGTAAGCGTTTGTTTCTTTTGCTTCCGGGACCTTCACTTTCAGGCTGCCACGGCCTTTGTCCCAGTTCTCCACCTTTACATAGTGCTTTAAGGCAAAAAGCGTTTTTTCCTTGTTGATCGTAATGGCTGCATAGACATTGGTAGTACCGTCCTTAGCCCTGTCCTTTTTAATGGTGAAATGCACACCAAATGACTGCGATGTTCTCATCTTTTAACAGATTTTATTGAATAAATGATTAATTACACCCGAAATCGTCATTTTTCAGGTCGCTCAATGGTCGCCGGATAAATTTATTTTTACAGTCTTTCTGAGTGCTTTTTAGTCTTTTTTTATATACTTAATTAACTGTAATACAATTCATTAGCGCTTTTTAGCGACCAAAAATAAAAACTTATTTCTGGTCGCCGGATTGGTGTTCCAAAGTGTGTATTCGTAAGGACTGAAAAGGATTGGAATAAAATAAAAAACCCTCTAAATCAACGACTTAGAGGGTTTTTAGATCGGCAAAAATGCCGTTTTGTGCGCCCACCTGGGCTCGAACCAGGGACCAAAAGATTATGAGTCTTCTACTCTAACCAACTGAGCTATAGGCGCAAATAGTTTATCGAATAAACTACTAAACGGTGGTATTTATGTTTAAAACAGTGCTTACCACCATTCAGGCTGCAAATGTAGAAATTTTCTTTTTATACAGAAATGAAATTTGAAATTTTTAATATCGATCCCATTATTATTCTCTAATTTTCAATCGCCAGGTTGCCCGTATGCGCCCTGCGGCTGACACTTTAGTCCGCTGATCAGGAGTTGAATTTTTCAGGAGATAACTTAAAGCAGTCGATTTTGTGTAATCAACTACGGCCACTTTATCAATTACAAACCCTGCATCATTAAAAAACTCTTCTGCCGCCTCAAAACTATCAAACTTATTTTCCTCAATGCGGTGCTGCTCAAAAAATTGGGTCAACTCATCATTCATCGTAAGTCCCGTATTTAATTTTTCTGATTTTATGTATATATCAGCGGTTATCCAGTATCCCCCATGCTGCTCTAATATATCGTGAATGATCTTTAATAATTCCTTTTTCTCTTTCACCCCCAGGTATACCAGCAGGCCTTCGTTTACAATTACTATTTCCCCTTCATCAAAGCGATCTGTAATTTCTCTGAATGCATCTTTGTTAAGGGCATTCAATGGTAATATTTCCAGTTTGCCTTTTAATGGCTTTCCGGCCTGCTTTAAGGCATTTGTAAAGCCTTCTTTTAGTTTGATCACATTATCCAGATCGGTATCTATGTAATGCACATCACGTTCCTGCACAGCGGCCAAACCACGAAATGAAAAACCTGATGACAGCTCCAGGATATTTTTGGCTGGCAGGTCGCTCAGTAACTGATCAATGCTTTGATACCGGCTTTCAAAATGTAATAGCCTTGCCCAAAAGCCAATTTCTGTATTTTCATAGTCAGGTTTGTATATCTCTGGCGATACCATCAATCCGGCAGCTTCCCTGGCAAATGGAATGGATGTTAGCCCTTTAAGCAACAGCAATGCCTTTGCCGACGGACTTATGCTACTATAATCACGGTTTGCTGAATTTGTCTCAATTTCCATGCTATCTGTAAGCTAATTTTCGTAGAATTGTTGGTATAAAACTATTAAATTTCTACCAATGCAAAACATCAAAAACATCATATTTGATTACGGCAATGTAATTTTTAACATCAATTTTGCACAGGTGCAGGATGCGTGGAAAAAGCTGGGCATTAACAACGCAGATGACTTTTATGGGCACCGGCATCAGGATCCTGTATTTAACCTGCTTGAGCGCGGCGAAATAAGCCCTGAAGGCTTCAGGGCGCGCATAAGGGAGCTAACCAACAAGCTTGAGCTTACTGATGAGCAGATCGATGATGCATGGAATGCCATATTTGTTGGTATACCACAGGGTAATCATGAATTATTGTTAAAACTAAAAGATAAATACCGCACGTTTTTATTGAGTAATATCAATGCTATCCATTACGACTATGTCCACCGCTATTTAAAAGATGAATTTGGCATGAACAATAATGACGGGCTATTTGAAAAAACCTATTACTCGCACCTTACCGGCAAGCGCAAACCCGAACCGGAGATATTTGAGCAGGTATTAAACGAGAATAACCTTAACCCTGCCGAAACGCTGTTTATTGATGATAGTCCGCAACATTTGGAAACAGCAAAGAAATTGGGCTTGCAAACTTTTTTAATGACTGCTCCAGATACTATCCAAAAGTTTTTTGAACGGGAGAAGCTAGTGTAGTTTATGGCTGATAGATCATAGTTCATACCCGCTACAGTAAGTTTAGCTTTGCTGCCGCGAGTTTAGCGCAGCGTAACTCGTGGTACGGCATTGTTAAAGCTTCCAGCTTTAACAACAAAAACATAAAAAAAGCCCGGTATAAACCGGGCTTTAATATTTAAGAGGTTTTTCTTATTAAGCAACCTTCAACTTCTTCAAGTCTGATTTCTCGAATTTCTCATGCGCGTAATCCAACGTTACGGTTAGTTGTTTCACATCTTTTTTAGATGGGAACTCAAACATCGCGTCAATCATTATCGCTTCGCATATTGAGCGTAAACCACGTGCACCTAACTTAAACTCCATTGCTTTATCAACAATAAAATCCAACACTTCGGTATCAAAGTCAAGCTTTACACCTTCATATTCAAACAATTTTTTGTATTGTTTAAGTAAGGAGTTTTTGGGCTCGGTTAATATGTTGTGCAACGCTTCCCTATCCAGCGGATTAAGGTAAGTTAATACCGGTAAACGACCAATCAGCTCAGGTATCAAACCGAATGATTTCAGATCCTGAGGCGTGATGTATTTGTAAAGATTTTTAAGGTCAACCTCGCCATCATCACGTTTCATTTTGTAACCAACGGTTTGTGTACGCAGGCGGTTTGCTATTTTACGCTCAATGCCATCAAAGGCACCACCGCATATAAATAATATGTTGCTGGTATTAACCGTGATCATTTTCTGATCCGGATGCTTACGGCCACCCTGTGGTGGTACGTTAACCATTGTACCTTCTAATATTTTCAACAAAGCCTGTTGCACACCTTCGCCACTTACATCACGTGTTATAGAGGCATTATCGCTCTTACGTGCTATCTTATCAACCTCATCAATATAAACAATACCTCTTTCGGCAGTGGTTACATCATAATCGGCTGATTGCAGTAAACGTGTTAATATGCTTTCTACGTCCTCCCCTACATAACCGGCTTCGGTTAATACGGTGGCATCGCAAATACAGAAAGGTACATTTAATATTTTAGCAAGTGTTTTGGCAAGCAAGGTTTTACCTGTGCCTGTTTCACCTACCATTATAATGTTTGATTTTTCTATCTCTACCTCATCCTTATCAATACGCTGGTTTAAGCGTTTGTAGTGGTTATATACTGCTACCGATAATATCTTTTTAGCATCATCCTGACCAATAACATACTGATCAAGGTGACCTTTTATTTCGGCAGGCTTTAATATACCCGGTGTTGAAGGAGAGGCTTTTACCTTACGCACTTTCAGCTCTTCAGCTAATATTTCATTGGCCTGGTTAACACATTTATCACAAATATGCGCATCAAGACCGGCTATTAGCATCAGGGAGTCCTGTTTACCGGCGCCGCAAAATGAACACCTGATCTCCTTGCTGTTTTTATTCATCTGATTTCCTTTTGTTTAATCAAAAATAACTAATTGATAATTGAATACGAAATGTATTGCAAATTGTTTCAATTTCAACCAGTTATTTTTATCTAATTATAAATTATTTAGCTTTTGTGTGATTACCACGCAAAATTTCATCAACCATACCAAACTCTTTGGCTTCTTCAGCAATCATCCAATGGTCACGGTCTGAGGCATCCCAAACTTTTTCAAATGGCGCACCGCTATGGTCAGCTATGATCTGGTACAATTCTTTTTTCAATTTGGTGATTTCATGATAGGTAATCTCTATATCAGATTGCTGGCCCTGCGCACCGCCTGATGGCTGGTGAATCATTACCCTGGCATGTGGCAATGCAGCTCTTTTACCATTGGTACCTGCACATAATAATACTGCCGCCATTGAAGCTGCCATACCGGTACAAATTGTAGCTACATCATTTGATATAAATTGCATAGTATCATAAATACCTAAACCAGCATAAACAGAGCCACCCGGAGAGTTAATGTAGATCTGGATGTCGCGTTTGCTATCTGCCGATTGTAAGAACAGCAATTGAGCCTGAATTATGTTTGCAATATTTTCATAAATCGCATCGCCCAGGAAAATAATGCGGTCCATCATTAAACGCGAAAACACGTCCATCTGGGCTACATTTAATTGGCGTTCCTCTATGATATAAGGTGTCATTGAGGTTGGAAGTGATGCTGATTGGGCAACTCCTGTAATATATTTATCTACGTAAAGGCTGTTAATACGGTGATGTTTAACAGCGTATTTTCTGAATTCGTTTTTATCGATACTGTCCATGATTTGTTATTTATCCTTGTTATGTAAATTGGCGGGGTTTAATCGCCCTAATATAGTTTTTACTTCAATAAAATTTAAACCATAAAGTTTTTTTAAAGTAAAATTATTTGGATCAGCTTAGTCCGGAAGTCAGAAAGTCCGAAAGTCGGGAAGTAAAAAAGCAACTTTGAGCTTTCGGACTTTCCGTCTTACGGACTTTCTGACTAAGGTCTTAAAAAATATTAATGCTTATGCTCTGCTACTAATTTGCTAAAATCAGTAAACAAAATATCCTTGTCATTTAAAGTAACAACGCTTTTAATGTAATCAAATACCTTAAGCGCTTTTAATTCTTCAAATATCTTGTTGGCATTTTCTTTTGTTTGTAAGTACTGTACTGTGTACTGCGCTAACTGCTCTTCAGCAATTGGCTGCGGACTGTACATCTGGAACTGCTGAGCCAGGCGTTGTTTTGCAAGGGCAAATACTTCGTCATATTTTATGTCGATGTTTTGATCCTTAATGATCTTGTTCTCGATCAGTGTCCATTTAAGGTTTTTTGCAAAATCACTGTAGCCGCCCTGTAATTCTTCATCGCTCAATTGCTCATTGGTAGCTTTTAACCAGCGTTTCAGAAAATCGTCAGGTAAATTAAAGTCAACTTTATCTAAAGCATAGTGATAGATCTCGTCCTGTAATTTACGCTCAGCATCCTGCTGCATCATCGTTTCAAGCTCTTCAGTAATCTTAGCTTTAAACTCCTCTTCAGTAGTTACTACACCTTCACCAAATAATTTGTCAAAGAACTCCTGATTTAAATCACTTTCCTCTAAACGGTTAATATTCTTAACTGTAAGTTGGAATTTTGATTTCAGATCAGCTGCAATATCTTCATCTATCTTTAATAAACCGGCAACTTTTGCTGCATCGTTATTAAATGCTTTCTGAATGTCAAACACTACTTCGGCTCCTTTTTGTAAACCTATCAGTTCTGCCTTTATGCCGGCATCCTGTATCTGGTCTAACCTAACCGATGTAGTATTGCTTATCCCATCCTCAAAAACAGAACCATCTGGCGAAAGTTGAACTAATTCCGAATAAAGCACATCATCGTCTGCCGATAAGTCAGGATTTGTCATTTTGCCATAGCTTTTGCGGATATTTGATATACGCGATGCCAGCGTTTCGTCATCAACTTTGATGATATATTTGGTTATTTTATCTTTTGATGAAAAGTCGAGATCAAATGCAGGGGCTAAACCAACTTCGTAGTTAAATTCAAAGTTATCGGCAAAATCCCAGTTGTATTCTTTGCTATGATCAACTTGCGGCAATGGCTGACCCAAAACCTCTAATTGCTGCTCATTTATGTAGTTATTCAGTGTATCTGATAGTAAATTATTGATCTCATCAACCAAAATGCTCTTTCCGTACATTCTTTTTATATGAGCGGGAGGCACCATTCCGGGACGGAATCCAGGGATCTTTGCTTTTTTAGCTTGATCCTTTATAGCTTTATCAACACGTGGCTGGTAATCTTCAGGGTTAAGGTTGATCTTTAAGATCGCATTCAGGTTATCAATTTTTTCCTGTGAAATATTCATCTTTTGCGGCTATTTTAGTTAATCGTTTGTTGTATAGTATACATACTATAATAACTATACCAAATTTAGAGGCGCAAAGGTATTAAAAATTTGGAATTGAGAAAATAAGGTGCCGGGGAAATTCAGCGAACACTTTAAATAACTCTTCATAATTTTGGCTAAAGCCTTTTTGAAATTTGAATTTAACCGTTGGCTGAAGTCAACGGCAATGAATAGAAATCCACGTCTACGCTCCACTGCCAGTTCAAGCGTCCACGCTTGAACTTAAATATCGATGAGCGTCCACGCTCATATTTATTAAACGAGCGAGGACGCTCGTATTTGCTATCATTCAAGCGTGGACGCTTGAACGGGCGGGGAAGTTTAAAACCTTCCTGAATAAACCATCACTAACAACTATCAGTTAACTATTTTATGACTAACCGGTTTTATCGATTTCAGGTAGGCATATATTGCTTTCAGGTCCGTTTCACTCATCCCGCTGTAATCATACCATGGCATTGCGCTTACGGCCGGCGGACTTTTTTGCTTTGCCCTTGCCGAATCGGTATAGGATTTAAATCTGCCAACAAAAGCTTCCCTTGTCCAGTTACCGATACCTGTAGCTTTATCGGGTGTGATGTTTGCCGAATAATAATCTTTACCCCCAATTTTAAAATCGCGTCCACCGGCATAATCCATCCCGGGGATTATCTTTCCATTTTTTAAAGGCGAATGGCATCCGCCGCAGGCTGCCTCATTTATGATATAAGCGCCGTATTTTAATGTATCACTTTCTGGAGGTATCTCACCCAGTGTAGCCTTGCGCGGCATGGTATGTACTAATATGTTTAGCGGAAAATCCAGTTGCCTGGCTGGGTAAGGGCTGGTTGCTATAGACTGCACCGTACGCAGGTAAGCTATTATGGAATACAGATCTTCCCTGCTCAGTTTTGAATAATAATCCCAGGGCATCAGCGGGAATATAGCCGAGCCATCCTTGCGCTCGCCGGTGGTAATGGCCCTGAAAATCTCACCATCCGTCCAGTTTTTTAAATTATGCGGGGTGATATTGGGTACATATATAACACCGGGCAACCCATCATCGCTTGAATCAAACTTATCACCTCCTGCGCCTAGCTTATCAGATTCAATGGCACCAATAGGTTTCGACCAGTCGCGCTGCGAATGGCAATCCATACAAAGCGACACATGATTAGCCAGGTATTTGCCACGCAGCACCCTTTGCGGTGTTGCAGCTATAGTTATATTTTCAGGCGCGCCAACACTGGGCAATGCTAATGTGATATAGGATACCGCTATAACGACAATTAAAACAACTGCTATAACTATGTACAGCAATCCTTTTCCGATTTTCTTCATGACAGGCTTTAGTGTTGACGGTTTGGTTTCAACTCCTTAAATATAATTACTTTCCATATAATTCAAAACAACTATACCATTTATCTTCAAATAGTTACAGGCTTTTTATTATAAGTTAACCAAACATCCGTAAAACAAAAAAGGCCGGGATACTACCCGACCTTCAATATTATATAGTATAATAATTAATCTACTTTCTCCACTGATGACGCTCCCGACTTATCATTGGTCACGTTTGTTGGGTTGCCTTTGTATTTTACTTCAGATGCCCCGCTGCTATGTATCTCCAGCGAATGCAGTACATTTATCTGGCACTCCCCTGCTCCTGACGTGCTAATGTAATAATTGCCTACAACAAAATCATACGCGTGTACCTTACCAACCCCACTTATATCGATATGGTGTGAACTGGCCTGACCTGTTAAGTACAATTCCCCTGCTCCGCTGGTTTCTGTTGTTACGTTAGCTGCATCCAGGTCGAGGGTTATTTTACTGGCACCACTGGTGCGGAAAGCAATATCCTTGGCAACTATCTTACCTTCAGCAGTAACCTCAATAGCACCTGAACCTTTGATTTCTTCCAGATCACGTATACCTACATGCACGATCATTGGGCCGCCGTTGCATATATTTTTTTTAGTGTGAATATGCAGCACCCCGTCACTCACATTGGTTTTAACATATTTAAGCAGGTTATCATCGGCTGTAATAGTAAGCGTTGTTGAGCTATCCTGTTTGAGCACCAGGTTAAACCCGCCCGATATATCAAGCTTGGTAAAAGTCCCCACAGTACGCGTTTCGCTGGTTTGGTGGCCCGAGCCGTGTACACAACCAAACCTGCACGATGATGCTCCCACCGCTATTGAAACTCCTGCTATAAACAGGATGATATAATTAAATGCCTTTTTCATGATGAGTAGTTTATTGTTATTTGAGTTTATATGACCCCTAATATACAAAGGATGTTACATTTATAAATAAAAAAAGCTACGGCCCGTGGGTCATAGCTCCTGATATATGATTGAACTTTTGCAAAAGTGCTGATTATAACTCGGCCAACTCGTCGCTTTGAGTTTTGTGGGCTTTTATTACTTTAACTGTTTTTGTTAAATGTTCGGCCACCAGTTGTGATTGGTTTACTGTAGTAATATTGCTGTATTTCAAATCGCATTCGCTAACATTACCTGCAAGATCGGCTTTGGCATGATCATTTACGTTGATGTTGGCACTGTAAGCATCAAGGTCAAGCTGGGCTGATGCGTTATCATACAAGGCAACATCTAAACCTATCTCAGCTAATTTACCGAATGATTTAACTACTGAGTTATCATAAGCGCTGATGCCTCTTAAATCTTTAGCAGTAACCCATACTACCAATTTTTCGGCTTTGTATGATGAGATCCTTAAAGTACCGTTCACATTTTGTACTACAGCGTTTTCTCCATAGTAGCGGTTGTAAACTTTTACCGCGTCGGCTGAGCCGTCTGATACAAATACTTCTACGTTTCCGCGTACTTCAATATTATTGATCTTGCTTACGCTGGTTAAGGTGGTGCTAACTTCTTTATTGCTTTTAACGGTAGCTGCGTTAGTGAAATTTACTGTTCCAAAAGCTAATGCTGCAATAGCTATAAGGGTAAATACTTTAGTTTTCATGATATTTATTTTTTTGATTGTCAATTTGTTGTGATTCATTTCTGTTATTAAATACACCAATAAGACATACACGCGCAGGCAAACGTTACAGCTACATTTGCTCTAATAGACGTACACCCTGATTATATCGGTAAGCCCGGTAAAAACATCGGTGAAATGCGGAAAAAATTTATTGAATTGATATGCAAATGTGCGGATATGCAGATGTGCAGATGCAAAAAGATCCCTCATTGAGAGGTGTTAGGGGGGTATGCGTTATATAGAACTATAGACTTCCCCAAAAAACGTCATGCTGAACTTGTTTCAGCACCCCACACTCTAAGTTACCATTATGCAGATCATCCTCCTTCTGGTGAGTTCCCGAAACAAGTCCGGGATGACGATCACTTCTCAAAACGTTATCATTAGAAACGAAGCAATCCCCAACTATACAGAGCGGCTCTGCTAATTGGGGATTGCTTCGTACCTCGCAATGACGAGTAGAAGAGCATTGTGGGTATTAACTCTTTAATTACTTGGCGGGCAAATCTGCATAAAAGTAACTACGCTACTACCTTCGTATGATTGTATATCGCCGGTTGGGCAGGCTACACTGTAATCCCTGTAAGTTAGGTTGCGGGCGGCATCGCGGTTTTGCCAGCCAGTGTTGGCATTTTGCTGTACCCAGGTAAGGTATTGCTTTTGGCCGCCATCATTTATCAGCATCATTATGTATTGCGCAAATATTGATTTCATTACCCCCTGCTCATTAAAATCGCCCTCTGCAGGTAATAAACCGTTGGTACACATGTTATTTTTGGTATAATCGGCATAAGCTGTGGCATCGGTAATATATGATGCATCTTTTGTCACATCATACAGCATAACCGCAGCACCTATTGCTGTACCCTGGTTATAGGTATAATCCTGGTAACCGGGGGCACCATTACCTATTTTATGATCGGCTACCTCACCATTGGCAGGATTAACCAAATTCGTCTTCGCCCAAGCGTAAATCGACTTTGCTTTTGCCAGATAAGTAGTATCCTTAGTGATCTGGTACAAACGTACAGCAGCAATTACCGTAGGATAATTTATACAGGCGTTTTTACCGCTATGCTGAAAATCCCAGAACATACCACCATCAACCGGGTCGTATGAACCTGCCCATACGTGGTTAAAACCAGCTATTGATTGTTGCAGATAGGTAGCATTGCCTGTTAACTGGTTGGCGCGGGCCAGCGCGGTTACCCACCACATCATATCGTCATAAATAAACCAGTCGGTAGCATTGCTCCAGTTATAGTTATCGTACTGAGTTACGGCACCAGCATATATATTATTGATCATGGTCATTTGGGCAGGATCGTTAGTACGTTGATATACATCCATGGCCAGGTCCCAATAAATAGCCTGTGTCCATATAGCGCCTAAACTACTTTTGGCTGTTGAGCTATAATACAGTTTGGCCGATGAACTATAGAAATACTTGTTAAAAGCCGCATAAGCGGTAGTGGCATCAGCAGTGGTAAAGTTTTTGGGCGGAGCGGTTGTTGTAGTTTTTACCGGGGTGAGGTTTTGCGGCGGCGGCAGGTAACCGGTGCTTTTATTACAACTCATTGCAACAAAGCCTAAGGCGATAAGTAAAGTGTTCGTCATGTTTTTCATGGTAAAGGTTTTTTCATTACCATAGCTGGTAAATGTTGTTTTCATAATTAATGCGGTTTATGTTTAATTGGTTATGGTTATGCCACGCGAAGGGGGGTAACCAGGGACAAGGATAGTCCGCAGGTATTAAAAAATGGGTTAATAAACCGGTTAACTGCTTATTAAATTTATTAAGCGGCAATAAAAAATCGTTTGATTTATCTATTCAGTCGCTTAGTATCGCTCATAGCCGCTAAGGCCTATTTCTTTTGTCTTGATACAAAAGAAACAAAAAATCAAGTCAGCAGAAATGCTTCTTTGCCGCACGAGGCCTCTTCCCTGCAAATCAGGCAAAACCTGGGCTGCTATATTTTTACGCCGCTGTCGCTACGCTCTTAGCCTTCACGCTTCTGTAAAAATCTGCTATGCCCTGCCACGCACAAGGCCACCATTGTTTTGCCTGTTTTCACCCGAAGCTGTTCTACTGACGGGGAGCCTCACCCAACCCGCTCCAAAGGAGAGGGCTTTAATTGAAACGTAATAAAAAGCGGGTAAATGCCCGACAAAAAGCGCGGGCCTGGGTGTTTTGCCTGTGGGTGGAAGGATCTTTTTGTCTTGACTTTTGGTTACTTTTGGATCAAGCCAAAAGAACTAAGACTCCGCGCCTATGAGCGGCTTCACATGATAAGGTAAACGATATGCACAGCCGGGGATTGCTTCGTACCTCGCAATGACGCACGGAGAAGTATCGAGAGTCACACATCCTGTAAATCAAAAAAATCCCGAGAATCCTGGTTACAAATAATACACCACCCCATCACTCTTAATCTTCCCGGCATCAAGCAACATGCGGATAGTTTCAATACGTTCCTTTTCCACACCATTTTTCAAGCTGGTTATCAGTTCTGAAGCATCTAGTGATGAAATGCTGAGTAATTCTACTATTTCATTGGTGATCACATCGCTTATTTCGTCGGCGTTGCGCTCACGCTTTTCTTCGAGGCAGATATCGCAGATGCCGCATTTGGGGGCATTGGTTTCATCAAAATAAGCCAGTAGCATCTGACTACGGCAACGGCGATGCAACGAGTAGGCAAATACGGCCTCAATTTTATTGCGATAATTAGCCTTACGGGTTTCAATATAACCTTTGTTTATGTACAAGTTATCAGCATCCATGCGGGGCTTTATCCAGGTTACTTGCGGATGATCGGTTTGGGGCAGATAGTTCAAGATACCGTATTCCTGTAGCTTATTAAGCCCTTCAATCACCTGTTGGGTGCTCATGTGACCCCGTTTGGATAGGTCGAATTCCCGCAGCCGTACATAATTGTCAAATGCACCACCATAAGAGCGTAACAGGGTTTTTATGAATGAATCCCAGCCGGGGTTCTGTATCTGAAAGTTATATAGCTGTTCATTAAACACTTCGAACCTAAAACGCGACGGCAGAAATACGCTCTCGTTAAAACTTACATATTCGTCCTGCTCTAAAAACTTAAGGGCGCTGAGAGTTTTAATGGCATCCAGTTTATAACGGGCGCAAAAATCGCCAATATCCAGATCGAAGCTAATGCCTGCACCTGCCCCATATGCCAGCTGGTAATAGTTGGCCAGGCAATGGTATATGCGTTTAATCTCCTCAATAGATGGGAAATTCAGCACAAATTTCTTTTCTTCCTTATATCTGTCGGCCGGACTATACAACAGCACAGCATAAGCCTTTTGCTCATCGCGGCCTCCCCTGCCGGCCTCCTGGTAATAGGCTTCCAAACTCTCCGGCAGATCTTTGTGGATCACAAATCGCACATCTGCCTTATCAATCCCCATCCCAAAGGCACTCGTAGCTACAATAACACGGGTATGGTTCCTGATCCAGTTATCCTGTTTTTTGGAGCGCTCTTCCACACCCAAACCAGCATGATAAAAATCAGCCTTAATACCGTTTTCATTATAAAATTTAGCTATTTCAGCAGTTTCCTTGCGGCTGCGTACATATACAATACCGCTGCCTTTTACACCTTTAGCTATATCAAGCAGTTTGCGTAGCTTATTTTCCTCATTCATTACCACATAACTGATGTTGCGGCGCTCGAAGCTTTTCTGGAAAACATTAGGTTTGGTAAAACGAAGTTTTTGTTGAATATCTTCCCTAACCTCGGCAGTAGCGGTAGCGGTGAGTGCCAGTACAGGCACATCCGGGTGCAACTCACGCAGATCGGCAATATGCAGGTACGGCGGGCGGAAATCATAACCCCATTGCGATATACAGTGCGCCTCATCAACAGCAATCAGGTTTACTTTCATGTATTTGATGCGTTCCTGCACCAATTCTGATAGTAACCGCTCGGGCGAGAGGTACAAAAACTTAACCGGGTTGTAGATACAGTTATCCAGCGCCAGGTCAATCTCGCGCTTGCTCATGCCCGATACGATGGATACGGCATTGATACCTTTAGCTTTCAACCCTTCAACCTGGTCTTTTATCAAAGCTATCAACGGCGATACCACAATACAGATCCCCTCTTTAGCCAATGCCGGTATCTGGAAACATACCGACTTCCCCCCACCCGTTGGCAGTAGCGCCAATGTATCATGCCCCAGCAATACGGATTTTATGATCTCCTCCTGCATAGGCCGGAAGCTATCATGGTTCCAATATTGTTTGAGGAGCTCGCGGATGGTCATGGGTATGGTGAGTGGTTGATTGGGTGAGTGGTTAACGCGTTATAATATGTTTATTTACTTTGTTGCGAAGATAAGAATTAAGTGGAAAGTCGATTATCGGAAGTCTCTGAGTTAGGCATATCATCCATCACAAATCGTATAAAATCAATTAACCATTTAATTTGTGCCAATCAAAGTCAGATCATTATCTTAGCTGTCCAACCCTTATTATGTTTTTTCGCTATTTAATTATCACATTTTTTATAGTTATTGGTTTAAGCGCTTATGCGCAACAGCAACCACAAGATGTTGTTTTTCACCTGAATACACACTTATTATCCGGCAAAAAAATACTCAAAGTTAAGCGTGATTTTAATGACTATTATGTATGGGTACTTGCCGAAAACAACCAGGTTTACCGTATTAACAGTCAAACTTTAGTGGTTGATGATTATACGGCGAGTTTTGCAGCCTATAATACCTTTAAATTTACAGACATAGCAGGCCATAGCGCCGATACCGCCATTGTAGTTGCTAATACCCCTAATTTAATTGAATACCAAAGCGGTACCATCCGGCTTTTTAGTAGCAGCGATGGCATCCCCGGCAATGTAAATTCTGTTGGCGAAGATCTTGGCTTTGGTCTCAACAACTATACCAGTAAGGGCAAAATGATATTTGCTACAGATAATGGCCTGCGCTATCTGGATTTAAACACACAACAGATACAATATTTAGCCGATGTAAGCCCATATGCCAGTAACTCTGGAGTGGCAGCCGGTAAAATATATGAAGCTACTTATAGAACGGAAACTTATAAAGACAGCGTAGCCGACGATGCCAGCGGTTGGGCTACCGATACCATGAGATATCTACCGGTAAGTTTTTATGCCGATGACGCGCTGGAAGTAAGCTATATATTTGAAGACGATAATCAATTTGGCAGCGATGTAAATACAGTAGTTAATGTAAATAACTTTGTATATAGTAGCAATCCAACTTTTGCCAGTTTTTTTTGGGGAACCAGTAAGGGAATGTCTCAAAACTATCCTGCCTACAGCTCTAATTATGCACAATCACCCCATTTTCATTATCTGGATGGCATTAAAGTAAATAAGATCACCAATATTTATGGTTTAACAGGCTTTGATTATTCTTATAGCTCACCCGCTATTAAACAAAATTTATTGGTAGGAACCGACCAGGGGTTTTATTTCAGCAGCTCAACATATAACAGGAATTTAGGTTGGCCTTTAAAATTTTCATTATTTCATGACGATGAATTGGGCAATGTTGTTATTAATGACATTAATGTTAACGCGGAGCCCAATGCAAAGCCCATATGCGAAAACGGTGTGTGGCTGGCCACTAATGATGGGCTATACCTGCTCAAGCCTGATTATGCCGCCTATTTTAATAATCAACAGCAAAGTAGCATAAGTTTCAAAAACGAATCAAATACACTAGCTGAAGTACAAATTTGTTCCGGCACTTCAATTACCGCTACAGCTAATAATGGGTATACAAACATACAATGGTATAAAGATGGCAGTGAATTACCTGCGGCAAGCAATGATACCCTGGCAATTACGCAGCCCGGCGACTATAACGCTGTAATATATGACCCCTGCGCTGATGTTCATATGGAAAGTAATCACCTTAAGGTTGATATGGTTTCCTCACCTGTTTTTACTTTTAATTATCCGGATGTGATGCAATACTGCGATAGCACTTCTAAAACCTTAAGCGCTACGTATAGCCCGGCCTACAGCTACAGGTGGTATTGGAACGGGGTAATAATTGGAAACATTACCCCATCAATAACAGTTACACAACCGGGCAGATATAAAGTTGAAGTAAGTGCATGCAATGGCAACTGGGTACCATCAAAAGAAGTGCAGGTAATATTTAACCAAATAACCGTACCTGTTATAAGTATTGACAAACCCGCCTATTGTATGGGCGATAATGCAACTTTAACCATATCGGCACCAGCAGATCCAACTAACACAATTAACTGGTATCGCGGCAACGTGCTATTACCAGACAATACTAACAAAACATCATTGGTTACTAATATTGCAGGTAGTTATACTGTAACGGTAGTAAGTAAAACCATTAATACAGATGGTACTATCTGTTCTCAAAGCTCCTTAGCACAGGTAATATCATTCAGCCCGGTACCACAGGTAAGCATTCAGCAAACTAATAATGCAACATTATGCCAGGGGCAAACTACAGAACTTAAAGCCATTCATACTGATGGATCCGTTATGTGGTCTACAGGCGAAAATACTGACCAAATACAGGTTGCAACAGCCGGCATTTACAAGGCAACGCTTACCACACCGGCAGGCTGCACTGCTGACGCAAGTATAAATGTTGCCTTTTTTCCTAACCCGGTATTAAGTATTAATGATACTACCATGTGTACTTATAAAAATCAGGCCTTAAAACTTACAGCTCCCTCTGGCTTTGCCCAATACACCTGGAACGGGCAACCCGGCAATCAGTTTTATACCATAACCAATCCTCAAACGGTTAATCTAACTGTAACCGATGCAAATGGGTGCCAGGCATCAACCCAAATTCATGTAACCGAGCAATGCCCCAATGTAGAGATCCCAAATGCTTTTACGCCAAATGGCGATGGCATAAATGACAACTGGAAAATAGATGGGTTAAACAATACTGCAACTATAAATGTTTTTAACCGTTATGGCTTGCAGATTTACCAAAGCAAAGGCTATGCTACACCATGGAATGGCACCTATAACGGAACCAGGCTGCCGGGTGGCGTTTATTATTATGTTATAAAAAACAATAACGGTAAACAAACCTTCAGTGGGTCGGTAACTATTATTTATTAACAATTGAGGAATAATTATTGCTTGTCATCAAAAATCAATCATTGATAAAAGATCATTAAAATATTGTAATCGTGTCTATCTTCGCAACGTAATCATATTATTATAATAATGAAGTTCATTTACCTGCCCATAATATTACTTCTGTTTGCGCCTACAGTAAACGCCCAGAAATGGAACGTTGAAGCCCCTCCCGGCCCGTCAAAAAAAGTTACTATAACTACCGATGAAGGCACCTGGATGAATCTGGATGTTAGCCCGGATGGTAAAACCATTGTGTTTGATTTGTTGGGCGATATTTATAATCTCCCTATTGATGGCGGCAAGGCAACTTTGCTTGCAGGCGGCAAAGCATGGGAAATACAACCAAGGTTTAGTCCCGATGGCAAACAGATCTCTTATACCAGCGATAGGGATGGCGGCGATAATATATGGGTGATGAATGCCGATGGCAGCGATAAGCACCCAATAACCAAGGAAGCCTTCAGGCTATTGAACAATGCCTCGTGGACACCCGACGGGCAATACCTGGTAGCCCGCAAGCACTTCACCAATACACGCTCATTGGGCGCGGGTGAAATTTGGCTGTATAACAAAGCAGGCGGCGATGGTATACAGCTTACCAAACGTAAAGATGATGAGCAGGATGCAGGCGAGCCTGTAGTATCGCCTGATGGCAAATTCGTTTACTGGAGCGAGGATGTTACCCCGGGTCCAAATTTTCAATATAATAAAGACCCTAATAAAGGCATCTACGCTATAAAAAAACTGAACCGTGAAACAGGTGAAATAAACATAGTAGCAGGCGGTACAGGCGGCGCTTGCAGGCCGCAACTATCGCCCGATGGCAAGCTGATGGCTTTTGTAAAGCGTGTGCGCTTAAAATCGGAGATCTATCTGCACAATATAGCTACCGGCGAGGAATGGCCTGTTTATGATGATCTGTCGCACGATCAGCAGGAAACATGGGCCATTTTTGGTGTATACCCCAATTTCGCGTGGACTCCCGATAGCAAAGGCCTTATATTTTATTCCAAAGGGAAAATATGGCATATGGATATCAACACCCTTAATGCTACCGCAGTTCCCTTTGATGTAACATCAACACAAACTGTTAGTGATGCGCTGCATTACCAGCAAAAGGTTTTCCAGGATGAATTTTCTGTAAAAATGATACGCGAGATTACCACATCGCCTGATGGTAAAACAGTAGCTTTTAATGCAGCGGGCTATATATATACCAAAACCTTGCCCGATGGCGTACCAACACGCATAACCAATACCACCGACCTGGAATATTCACCGCAATTTAGTCCCGATGGCAAATCACTAATTTATATTGATTGGACGGATGAGCTAAAAGCTTCTATCAATCATATCGACCTGACCACACATATTGTTACCCGCCTAACCGTTGATAAAGGGTTCTATTATACCCCAAAATTCTCAAACAAAGGCGATAAAATAGTTTATGTAAAAGGAGTAGGCAATGAAGTATCAGGCTTTGCTTTTGGCGAGAACCCGGGTATTTATATCATCCCGGTGACGGGTGGTACACCACAGATGATCATCAATAATGGCATCAACCCGCAATTCTCAATTGATGACGCAAAGATCTATTACCAAAGTGAGGATGGTGATAAGAAAACTTTCAGGGTAATGGATGCAAGCGGCGCTAACCAACGCACACTGTATACATCTACCTATGCCACGCAGTTTAACCCGAGTCCCGATGGTAAATGGATGGCTTTTACCGAACTATTTAACTGTTATATAACGCCTATGGTTACAACGGGCAATCCGCAGGATCTTTCGGCAAATAATAAGGCGATCCCACTAACTAAACTTACTAAAGACGCCGGCACCTACCTGCATTGGAGCAAGGACAGCCAAAAAATAATGTGGACGCTGGGACCAAGATATTATGTGAGGGATATAGGTACTGCTATCGGCGATAAATTTAACCCGGCAGATACAGCAAGCACAGACATTGGATTGAAGCTAAAAACTGACGTACCAACAGGTAAAATAGCTTTCAAAAATGCACGTATCATCACCATGAAGGACGATCAGGTGATTGAGAACGGAACCATTGTTATCGACCAGAATAAGATTATAGCAGTTGGCAAAAACGAAGAGGTACAAATACCTGCCGATGCCAAAGTTTATGACATAGCAGGCAAAACCATTATGCCGGGCATAGTAGATGTGCATGCGCATCTGCACCCCAGCCCTGACGGCATTTCGCCGCAGCAGGACTGGAATTATTATGCCAACCTGGCTTATGGTGTAACTACAGCCCATGATCCATCCACTAATACGGAGATGGTATTTAGTCAGGCTGAGATGGTAAAATCAGGCCACATGGTGGGCCCGAGGATCTATTCAACCGGCACCATTTTATACGGTGCTGATGGTGATTTCAAAGCCGTGATAAATAGCTTGGATGATGCCCGCTCGCATTTGCGCAGGTTAAAGGCCGTGGGTGCTTTCTCGGTAAAAAGCTATAACCAGCCCCGCCGTGAACAGCGCCAGGAAATTATTGCTGCCGCGAGAGAACTGCAAATGGAAGTAGTGCCCGAAGGTGGTTCAACTTTTGAAACCAATATGAATATGATAGTAGATGGGCATACTGGTATTGAGCATAACATACCTGTTTGGCCTGTATATAAGGATGTGAAAAATTTGTGGAACAACAGCAAATCGGGCTATACCCCTACTTTAATTGTAAGTTATGGCACCCAATTTGGCGAAAATTATTGGTACGACCGCCTGGAAGTTTGGAAAAACCAGCACCTGCTAAATTTTGTACCGCAATTTATAGTAGATGCACGCTCGCGCCGCAGAACGGAATCTGAATATGGTGATTACGGGCATATAGAAATATCAAAATATGTAAAACAGATAAGCGATGGCGGTACAAAGATAAATCTGGGTTCACACGGGCAATTACAGGGTTTGGGTGCCCATTGGGAAATGTGGATGCTGGGCCAGGGCGGTATGACACCTATGGAAGTTATCCGCTGCGCTACCATGAACGGCGCATCCTATTTAGGTATGGATAAGGAAATTGGCTCGCTTGAAATTGGCAAACTGGCCGATTTGATAGTACTGAATGCCAACCCGCTTGATGATATCCGCAATAGCGAAAAAATAAAGTATGTAATGGCAAACGGTCGCCTGTATGATTCAGACTCCATGAACGAAACCGGTAATACTGAGAAGCCACGCCTGCACTTCTGGTGGCAAATGGGCCGGGGGGATATGATCAGCCTGCCGGTTGAAAATGCCCAAACGTATCTGTTTACTACTGAGGATGGGGATTGAACCAGGATTTAGCAGATTTTGAACCGGGATTTAACGGATTATAGGAATTTACAGGATGTTACTCATCCGCGCGTCATTGCGAGGAACGAAGCAATCCCAAACTTTACAGGGCGAACTTGCATAGCCGGGGATTGCTTCGTTCCTCGCAATGACGATTGGAGAAGAATCAGCAATAAAAGCTTATCCTGAAAATCAAAAAAATCCTAAAAATCTTGGTTCTAGCTCTAACCTTCTCTCCTCTTCTTCTCCTTCACAATCAAACCCAACTCGCGGCTCATTTGGCCTGCGATAGCGGTGTTTTCCTGCGCACGGCGGAAAAGGTATGGCAATACGGCTTTTATAGGTCCGTATGGCACGTACTTAGCAACGTTGTAGTTGGCATTGGCAAGGTTAAAGCTCAGATTATCGCTCATTCCCAACAATTGAGAGAAATAGATATGCGGATTTTTAGGGTCGACATGCTTTTCATTCAGCAGATCGGCCAGTAAACGACAACTATCCTCGTTGTGGGTACCGGCAACAATGGCTATGCCATCAACATGATCAATACAAAATCTTAATGCGTTATTATAATCAATGTCCGTAGCTTCCTTATTCGGTTGTATGGGCGATGGGTAACCCTTTTCCTCGGCACGCTTGCGCTCTTTTTCCATGTAGGCGCCACGTACTATTTTAGCACCTAAAATAAAGCTGCCAGCAACAGCCTGACTGTAATCCTGTTTTATAGATTCCAGCTTATCATGGCGATACATTTGGTAGGTATTGTAAACAATAGCTTTTTGTTTATTAAAACGGCTCATCATGTTTAAGGCCAGCAGGTCAATGGTTTTTTGTATCCATGTTTCCTCGGCATCAATCATTACCGGGATACCTGTTTTATAGGCCTTTTCACATATAGCCAGCACACGGGCATGTACTTTTTGCCATTCTTCCTGCTCAATAATAGTGAGCTCAAGGCCTTCATCCAATTTCTCCAATAAAGAAAAACGGCCTACGCCTGTTACTTTAAATACAGTGATAGGCACGGCTTTATCGCCGGATGCACGAACTATGGTGCGGATAATTTCATCGCGGGTATTATCAAATACACTTTCGTCATCCTCACCTTCAATAGAGTAATCTAATATAGTGCCTACGCCACCCGCGTACAGTTTTTTTATAGTGTTATCGCATTCGGCAATGGTTTCACCGCCGCAAAAGTGCTTGAAAATGGTTGATTTTATGATGCCTTTAACAGGTAAACCTATTTTAACGGCGAAGTTTGTAACAGGGGGACCAATCTTTACTAAGAAATTTACATTAATGATCCGGAACAACCAATAAGCGCGTTTAAGCTCAAAATTGGTTGCATGGCGAAAAGCTATCTCCGTATTTTCAAACGAAAGTGTAGTTACTGGAGATGCTTTGAGGTCAGTTACGTTCGAAAGCATAAATACAAAAGTAGAAAATACAAGTTAACATAACTCATTATTCTGCGAATAGTTTATTTTTGCGCCTCCATGATAGAATTTAAAGTTACAGGCGATTACATCCCACTGATACAATTACTAAAGGCGGCTGGCCTGGTGCAAACCGGCGGCGAAGCGCAAATAGTTGTAACCGAGGGCGAAGTGCAGTACAACGGACAGGTGGATTACCGCAAACGCCTAAAGGTTAAACCCGGCGATGTAATAGAATTCAGAAATCAAAAAATCATGGTTATATAATTATGGATACGCTTCATTTAGATACTATTAATAGCATCGATTACCCTATTTATTTTGATAATAGTATAGATCAGCTGGTAAACTTTGTAAAAACGGGTAACTACTCCCGTTTTTTTATTTTAACCGATGAAAACACAGCCCAACACTGTTTTCCATTGGTTAAGGAAAAGCTTGGCGATATTGACAATTACGATATCATCGAGATAAATGCCGGCGAGGAAAGCAAGGACATTGATTTTTGCATAGGCATATGGAAAATGCTGATAGACTTTGGCGCCGATCGTAAAAGCCTGATGGTGAACCTGGGTGGCGGTGTGATCAGCGATCTGGGTGGATTTGCAGCTTCCACATTTAAGCGCGGGATTGATTTTGTACACGTGCCTACCACTCTCCTTTCGCAGGTTGATGCTTCGGTTGGTGGCAAAACAGGTATTGATATTGATAGCATTAAAAACATCATCGGTACCTTTACACAGCCTAAAGCCGTGTTTATTGCCTATGACTTTTTAAAGACCTTACCCGAAAGACAAATACTTTCAGGTTTGGCCGAAATGCTTAAACATGGTTTAATAGTTGATGCCGATTACTGGAACCAGCTTAAAAACAGTGACCTTACATTCCCTTCGGTTGAGCTGATCTATCATTCTATCGAAATAAAAAATAAGGTAGTAATTGAGGACCCGAAAGAGAACGGCATACGTAAGGCCCTGAACTTTGGTCATACTGTTGGACACGCTGTTGAAACGTATTCTATATTAAAAGATGATGGCACAGCCCTGTCGCACGGTGAAGCTATTGCCATAGGCATGATATGCGAAGCATGGCTATCACACAAAAAATTGGGTTTAAGCAAGGCTGAATTGAATGAGATAGTGGATGTGATCACCAGCCTATACCCTAAATATCTGCTGGAAGAATCAGCAAATGCTGAGTTGTATGCACTGATGCAAAAGGATAAGAAAAACCAAAACGGTAAAATAAATTGCACGCTGCTTACACAAATCGGTCAGTATAGTATTGATAATATCTGTACAGAAGCCGAACTTTGCGAAAGTTTAGCTTTTTACGCAACATTATAAAAATAAATGAATTCCCTCACCCCAAGGAATGACGCTGTAATTGTATTGATTACCCTGCTGGTTGTATTAACACTGGTTGAAATGTGGCTGAGCTATCGCGAAAACCGTAAATATTACGAGAGGCGTGATACCCTCACCAATATTTACCTAACCAGCCTGGCATTTATAATCAACCTGGCTGTAAATGGCAGTATCTTTTTTATTCTGACTTTTACTTATCAATTCAAACTGTTTGAAATACATAATGTTATAGTCTACTGGTTTATACTGATAGTAACGCAGGACTTCTTATACTGGGTTTTACATTATGTGGGGCACTACTCGCGTATGTTTTGGGCCGTGCATGTAACGCACCATTCGTCGGAGCATTTTAATTTAACTACCGGTTTTCGTTCTACTGTTTTTGAGCCTTTATACCGCGTATTCTTTTATTTACCGCTGGCACTGATGGGTTTTGACCCTATTAATATTTTATATGCCTACCTCATTACCCAGCTTTACGGCAACCTGGTACATACACAATATAATGTACCGTTGCCAAAATGGTATGGTTGGATATTCGTAACGCCGTCGCACCACAGGGTGCACCATGCATCAAACATCCCCTACCTTGATAAAAACATGGGTATGCTGTTTATTGTGTGGGACAGGATATTCGGCACTTTTCATGAAGAAAACCTGCCTGAGCCTATAAAATACGGGCTCACCCACCAACCGGAAAATATGGGCCCGGTGAATGTACTTTTCCACGAATGGAAAGCCCTGTTGCATGATGCCCGGAAAGCGCCCGGCTTTGTCAATAAATTCAAATACTTTTTTAATCCCCCCGGCTGGAGCCATGATGGCAGCACACAAACAGCAAGAGCATTACAGCGTGAATATGATGAACAGCAGCATGGAGTTGATGTAAAAACTAATGCAGCTTAAATTCTCTATCATTTAGCGCAAGTCTTGTGCTGCTGTTTGTGCAATGATGACTTATGATATTAAGATTTCAAGAAGCACAAGTCAGCCATTTCTCTACCCTTAAACACAAGACTTACGCTAAACGTGGGCAGACTGCCCGTTCAAGCTACGCTTGAATGCTATAAATGGTAAGCGTCCACGCTTACATAAATTCATAGCCTGAAATGACCTCGCGTTTTAATTTAAACCTGTACATTCATCTATTAATTAAATCTGGTCACTTATGGATAATAAACAGGTAATAGAAAAATTCTACCAATCATTTGCCGCCTGTGATGCTGAAGGCATGATAAGCTGCTACGCTGATGATGTAACATTTAAAGACCCGGCCTTTGGTTTAATAAATGGTTATGATGTTAAAAAAATGTGGCGAATGCTGCTGAAAAATCCGAATTTAAAAATCATTGCAAGTAATATAAATGCTGATGACAAAACCGGCAGCGCCGATTGGGTGGCCGTTTATACATTTAGCTTAACCGGCAGAAAGGTGACAAACAAAGTACACGCCCAATTTAAATTCAGCAATGGCAGGATCACTAAACATACCGATCATTTTAGTTTTTGGAAATGGGCAGGGCAGGCATTGGGTTTAAAAGGTTATTTATTGGGCTGGACATCTTTAATGCAGAATAAGGTAAAGCAACAGGCTTTAGCGAGGTTGGAAAAGTTTAAGGGGTGATGGTGAGCATGGCGAATATCTGACTCACCCGGCTTAGCTCCGCTCGACCACCCTCTATCGCAAGCGATAAAGAGGGTAAACTTTTTCTCCCCCTCTTTGCACGTAGCGGAGAGAGGGATGACAAGTGAAGCGATGTCAGGGTGAGTTAAAACGACCTGAACAGCGGCCTGCTAACCAACGGAGAAAACGACCAGGGAATCGAACTTAAAATAACCAGTAACGCAATCGTAAACCATATCGCCATCGTCTTAAACTTTTCTATATCCGTAGTTTTCCGCTTTGCTTTGGCTGAACCGATAGTGATCAAAACAATACCCGTCAGCATCATGGTAATATGTTCCATACCAAAAAATCGGATCTGCCGGTTATGCACAGCATCCTTAAAATTATGCAGGAAATAGTTTACTATCGGACTAATTAAATACAGCCACACCCCAAACACCAATTGTATATGTGCTATGGTGGCAGTAATCCAGCGTATCTGCTCATCCAATTTTGTGAATGGCTTTTTCAGGAGCCAGCCACGGTAACTACGATAAATAGCGAAAAGTAAACCCACCAGCACAAACCAGCGCACTAATGAATGCAAGGCTAATAAAAAAGAATACATGTAATAAGCTTATATCTTGTTGGACGATTGGCAAAGGAAAAGATTTTAATTTATTTATAAGTAATCCCTGCGTCAGGGATGTAAGGGGAAATCCTTTGAAAAAAATTGGAACGAAAAGTCCGGCCATCAGGCAACGGCCAGATGATTATTAAACGACCAATAAGAATAAAAAAAGATATATTACCTTTAGGATACATAAAGACTAATGGAGACTGCTAATCATTCTGAAGACCAGATCATAATCGATAAGCCTTTGACTTTCTCAACCGAAATCAAAGCATGTATACTAGCTGACGGAAAACTTAGTAGATATTATATTATGAATACAGCATCCACTCTTAACTTTCGCATAGCGACTAAAGAAGATCTTAAGGAAATTATCAAAATGATGGCCGATGATCCGCTGGGGTCACAAAGAGAAGTCGTTTCAGAAATAATATCCGAGAAATACCTTTCCGCCTTTGAAAAGATTCAGGCAGATCCAAACCAGGAATTAACGGTTGCAGAAATGAATGGAGTTCTGGTCGCAACATTTCAGCTGACATTCATCCAGTACCTTAACTTTCAAGGTGGAGTAAGGGCGCAAATCGAAGCGGTAAGAACAAATTCCAATTACCGCGGCCGGGGCATTGGAACCAAAGTTTTTGAATATGCCATCAACCGGGCAAAGGCGAAAGGCTGCCACCTAATTCAACTAACCACTGATAAAGCAAGGCCAGATGCACTTCGCTTCTATGAAAAGTTAGGTTTTAAAGCAACTCACGAAGGAATGAAATTAAAATTGTAAGTAGAATTATCGTTAATCAGCCCGTTTAAGCGTCAACGCTTGAATGCAAAAATTTGTAAGCGTCCACGCTTACACCACGCTGTCAAAAGTTTCCAAATCGGACAATTATGCGAGTAGTTTACAACCACTCACCCAATAAAATTCTGTTTACTCTATTTATTTTCAAAAAAATAAAATTTTCTATTGACAAACTGTTTTTTAACCGTACATTTACCACGCAAAACAAAAACAATGACTTTTAACACCGCATTTTTTTATGGCTACTACTTTTACTTTAACAGTAAGAGCCGGGACTAATATGCGATAACAAACATATAAAGAAACTAAAAAGTCCCGGCCCACAAGCCGGGACTTTTTGCTTTAAGGGCATTTATGAAAAAAGAAAAACCAAGAGTTGCCATACAGGGTATCCGCGCTTCCTTTCACGAAGAAGCTGCTTTCAAATATTTTGGTGAAGACATCGAGACAATTGAATGCAACTCTTTTAAGCAAACATTTGAGGCTCTGCAAAATAAAGAAGCCGATTATGTGGTAATGGCCATTGAGAACAGCATAGCAGGCAGCATTTTGCCTAACTACACGCTATTAATGAGCTATGGCTTCCCTATTGTTGGCGAGGTTTTTATCCCTATCCAGTTGCATTTAATGGCATTACCGGGTGTGAAGTTTGAAGATGTGAAGTATGTAACATCGCACCCGATAGCTATACGCCAATGTGTCGACTTTTTTTATGAATACCCGCACCTTAAAATGGTGGAAAGCAGCGATACGGCCGCCTGTGCTAAACGCATCCGCGAAGAACAGCTAACTGACACTGTTGCCATCGCCAATACGTTAGCTGCTAATTTATACGGACTGCAAATACTGGAGCGTCGTATCGAATCAAACAAAGTGAACTTTACCCGTTTCCTGATCATCACCAATCATGAAACGCCTGTTAAGGGAACACCTAATAAAGCATCGCTCTGCTTTGAGGTGAGTAATAAAGCGGGTTCGCTGGCTAAGGTATTGAACATCTTCGCAGATCAAAACCTTAACATGAGCAAAATACAATCAATGCCGGTGTTAGGTAAGCGCAACGAGTATAATTTTTATGTGGATATAGAGTGGAACGAGGCTAAGCAGTATGATACTGCCATAAGACAAACACTTAAATATACCCACAACTTTAATATACTGGGCGAATATGAGCGATACGAGGAACAGCCCAGTACCGATCAGTTTAAAAAACCGGAGAAAAGAACTTATATAAAGATTAAGAAATTAGGGCAGGCGTAAGAGAGTCGGGAAAGTCCGAAAGTCGGTAAGACCGAAAGTAAAACAGTAAAAAATTAACAATTAAAATATATACCAATCAACAAACTTCCGGACTTTCGGACATCCCGACTTCCGGACTTAAAAACACAAAACGATGAAACTAGATTTAAACATACAGCCACTTGAATCCTGGATTAAAACAGGTAAGGAACCTCTTGTAATTGCAGGTCCGTGCAGTGCCGAAACAGAAGAACAGCTGGTAGCTACAGCTCATTTATTAGCCGCAACTGGTAAGATCAGCGCTTTACGTGCAGGTATCTGGAAACCACGTACCCGTCCCGGAGAGTTTGAGGGTATCGGCAGCATAGGTTTGCAATGGTTAAAACGCGCTAAAGATGAAACAGGCTTGCCAACCGCGGTTGAAGTTGCTACAGCGAAACACGTTGAAGAAGCTTTAAAAGCTGGTGTTGATATTTTATGGGTAGGTGCACGCTCAACTGCGAACCCTTTCACTGTACAGGAAATTGCTGATGCCCTTAAAGGTGTTGACGTTCCTGTAATGGTTAAAAACCCGGTAAACCCTGATCTTTCATTATGGATAGGCGCTTTAGAGCGTATCAATAATGCAGGTATCACTAAACTTGCTGCAATACACCGCGGTTTCTCATCGTACGAAAAATCAGCTTTCCGCAACGAGCCAATGTGGGATATCGCTATCCACTTAAAAACTTTGGCACCGCACCTGCCAATGATCAATGACCCAAGCCACATTACAGGTAATCGTTCATTAATTGGTTATGTTTCACAAAAAGCTTTGGATTTGGATATGCAAGGCTTAATGATCGAATCACATATCGATCCTTCAGTTGCCTGGACAGATGCCGCACAACAGGTTACCCCTGCTGCTTTGGTTGAAATTATTGACCACTTAACCCTGCGCAAACCAGAAGTACGTGATGCTGGAGTAAAAGATAAATTGGCTGAACTACGTAGCCAGATTGATAAAATTGATGACCTGGTTATCCAGAAAGTTGCTGAGCGTATGCAGATAGCTGAAAAGATCGGCCAATACAAAAAAGATAACGGCATCACCATTTTACAGGTTAACCGTTGGGACGAGATCTTGAACAAACGCACAACTTATGCAAAAGCATTAAAGTTAAGCGCTGAGTTTACTGAGAAACTGATGGAATTATTACACAGTGAATCAATCCGTAAACAAACAGAAGTAATGAATAAAGGCCAGGAAACACCTCCTGCAGAACAACTTACACACGCATAATCAACCAAAACGTTTTTATCATAACGTCATTGCGAGCGATAGCGTGGCAATCCCCGACTTACAGAGCGGATTTGCATAGTTGGGGATTATTAATAATATTGATTGTTTTCAATGGCATTAATGAGCTCCCTTTGGTCGGTTGTCTTCGTTCCTCGCAATGACGAGCGGAAAATCGGAAAGTAAAGCGTAATTGGATACTAATAACTTCGATTATACATCGAAACAGATATGGAGCAAAACATCATCCTGAGTAAAAAAAGCAAAACGGCAAACGGTACCGTGCAATTAACAGGCTCGAAAAGCGAGTGCAACCGCGCACTCGTTATTGAAGCACTGAGCAATGGCAAGGTAAAGGTTGAAAACATTTCGGACGCGGCAGATACGGTTACTTTGGCCAGTATTTTAAAGTCGAAAGTCGAAAGTCAAAAGTCAAAAGTTTTAACTGCTGGCGAATCCGAAATTGAAAATCCAATATCCGAAATCAATATCGGTCCTGCCGGTACAGCTATGCGCTTTTTAACGGCCTATTTTACATTGCAGGATGATGAGGTGATTTTGACGGGCAGCGAAAGGATGAAACAAAGGCCTATCGGTGTGTTGGTGGATGCGTTGCGCCAATTGGGGGCGCATATTGAGTACGAAGAAAAGGAAGGTTTCCCTCCCTTAAAACTTAAAGGCAGCTTCGAGCAGCTAACTAGTAAGATCAGTATAAAAGGCAACATCAGCAGTCAGTATATTACCGCACTGTTGCTCATCGCTGCCCGGCTGCCTTTAGGTTTGGAATTACATATTGAAGGCGATTTAACATCACGTCCTTATGTGCAAATGACTTTAGCTATGCTGGAGCAAGCAAAGATACAGCATACGTGGGAAGGCAATGTCATCACAATTTCACACCAGGAGTTTGCAACAACAATATTACCGGTTGAACCCGACTGGAGTGCTGCATCATACTGGTATTCAATAGCTGCGCTGGCTGATGAAGCTGAATTGTTCCTGCCGGGACTAACACAATACAGCCTGCAGGGCGATAGCGTTATCACCGAGATCATGGCGAACTTCGGCATCACATCGCAGTTTAAGGATGGCGGCGTTCATTTGCTAAAGGAAGCAAAACCGCTTTCCCGTAAAATATTCGACTTGAAGGAATGCCCTGATCTGGCCCAAACCATCATCGTAGTTTGTGCTGCATTAGGTCATGAGGCTACCTTTACCGGGTTGGAGACTTTAAAGATCAAGGAAACCGACCGTGTTAAAGCCCTGCAAAATGAGCTGGCCAAGATCGGTGTAAAACTGATTGAAAAAGGCTTACTTTACAAACTGGATTGCAGCGAAAAATTCATTTCTGAGCGTGTTTTCATTAATACGTACGAGGATCATCGCATGGCTATGGCTTTTGCTCCATTGGCTTTACTGATACCAGAGGTTGAGATTGAAGACGCAAAGGTGGTAGAGAAATCATACCCTGCTTTTTGGAGTGATCTGGAAAAGGTGGGGTTTAGCATTGAGGCAAGCCCCCTGAAGGGGGAACAATAAGGGTGTCATGCTGAGCGCTAGTCGAAGCATGACACCTAACACAAAACAAAAATAAACCAAGCGTCATTGCGAGGAACGAAGCAATCCCCGATTAGCAGAGCCGCTCTGTAGAGTTAGGGATTGCTTCGTTCCTCGCAATGACGAATTAAACAAATATCCGCACATTTGCATATTTGCAGATCTGCACATCACAAAACATCATGGCAGGCAATTCGTTCGGGCAATTATTCAGGATAACAACTTTTGGCGAATCACATGGTGAAGCCATAGGCGTAATTATTGATGGCTGTCCATCGCAGTTAACCGTTGATCTGGATTATATCCAGGGAGAACTGGATAAGCGTAAACCCGGTCAGTCTAAAATAACTACCCAGCGTAAGGAGAGCGATACGGTTAAGATACTTTCAGGCGTATTTGAAGGTAAAACAACCGGTACACCAATCGCTATGCTGATACCGAATGAAGACCAGCGCTCAAAGGATTACACCCACAATGTGGATGTTTTCCGTCCTTCGCATGCTGATTATACTTACCAAACCAAGTATGGTATTCGCGACCATCGTGGCGGCGGTCGCTCATCCGCCCGCGAAACCGCGGCACGTGTTGCGGCAGGTGCTTTAGCAAAACTATTGCTTAAAAGTCAGGGGATTGAGATAGTGGCCCATGTGAGCAGCGTAGGCAAAATAGATGCGCCAAATGTGGAGATAAACGATGTACAGGAATTCATTAATGATCGTGAGAAAAACATTGTGCGCTGTGCCGATCCGGCTACTGCTGAGGAGATGATCGAGTATATCGATAGCATCCGCAAGCAGGGTGATACTGTTGGTGGTAAAGTTACCTGCTACGTAAAAAACTGCCCGGTTGGCTTAGGCGAGCCTGTTTTTGATAAACTGCACGCCGAACTGGGTAAAGCAATGCTGAGCATTAACGCGGTACACGGTTTTGAATTTGGCTCCGGCTTTGCCGGCAGCGAAATGCGAGGCTCGGAGCATAACGACATATTTGTCAAAAACAGCCTGGGTGATATTGCTACCATTACCAACTTTTCAGGTGGTATACAAGGCGGCATCAGCAATGGTATGCCTATAGAGTTCAGGGTGGCATTTAAACCGGTGGCTACCATAATGCATGCCCAGGCAACTATTGATAGCGAAGGCAATGCAGCCGAAATATCGGGCAAGGGCCGCCATGATCCTTGTGTAGTACCACGAGCCGTCCCTATTGTTGAAGCTATGGCCGCACTGGTCTTAGCCGATCATTATTTAAGAAATAAGAATTCAAAGTTGATTTGAAGATTTGAGAATTTGTTGATTTGAAGATAGACAGTTCTCATTTTCAAATCTTCAAATTGCCCAAATTATCAAATTAACAACCATGACCTCTCCTATCCAACTCTACAAAAAAGCTTACACAGGTTTATCACGCAATAGCTGGTACTTATGCCTGGTGATGCTCATTAACCGGAGCGGTACCATGGTCATCCCTTTCATGACCATTTACTGCATCCACCAGTTACACTTTACCATTGTACAGGCCGGTTATATTATGGCGCTGTTTGGATTGGGATCCATTTGCGGGGCATTTGTTGGAGGTAAACTGACCGATAAATTCGGCTTTTATGATCTACAGATCTTCGCGCTATTAAGCGGAGGTATACTATTCCTCATATTAGGTTATCAGCATACATTTTTAACCGTGGGTGCGGGTGCTTTTGTATTGAGCTTTTGCAATGAATCGTTCCGCCCCGCAAATTCATCAGCCATAGCCTATTACAGTACCGATGAAAATAAGACACGCTCCTATTCGCTCAACCGTTTGGCGGTTAACCTGGGCTGGTCGGTAGGCGCTGCATTGGGTGGATTTTTGGCTGCTTATAGTTACCATTCACTTTTTTGGGTGGATGGCTGTACAAACATCCTGGCGGCACTTATGCTACTAAAACTTATACCGCGTTCACATATTGTTAAAGCTGTAAAGAATAAAACAGCAATAACTGATACATCATCAGCTTATAAAGACACCGTATACCTTGTATTTATTGGCTTAGTGATACTTTTTGCCGGATGTTTTTTCCAGTTGTTCACTATGCAGCCGGTATTTTATAAAACGCAATGGCTACTTAATGAACGCACTATTGGTTTCCTGATGTCGTTAAACGGACTACTGATCGTATTTATTGAGATGATCCTCATCCATAGATTGGAGGGCCGTCGCCACCCATTAAATTATATCAGCGCAGGTGTAATATTGGTAGGTATCGGCTTCGTATTGCTCAATGTAATGCCTCCCAATATATTATCAGGCATAGTGGCAATGCTATTCATCACCTTCGGCGAAATGTTTTCCATGCCATTCATGAACTCCTTCTGGATAACCCGCACCAACAACAATAACCGCGGCGAATATGCAGGCTTGTACACCATGGCCTGGTCGACCGCGCAGGTATTAGCACCAACCGTAGGCGCGCAATTAATTGCACATGGTGGTTTCAGTCTGTTATGGTGGATAATGGGTGGGATATGTTTAGTGTCAGCGATAGGGTTTGGCATTTTGTACAGGAATATAGTATCAAGTAGCTAGTATCAAGTATCAGGTATCAAGACAGAGTGTTTTTATAATTCCCTCCCCTGGGAGGGGTGCGGCTGGATGTGTTGTGGCAGGGAGGGGTTTCTGCGTCTGGTTCAGCAAAGTTCAACAAACCCCTCCCTGCCCCTCCCAGGGGAGGGAATCGCACATTCCCGTGCTTTGCCTTTTCTTATCTTGATACCTGATACTAACTACCTGATACTAAAACAGAAGCCGTTACCAGCAACTGTCCCATATGCCGCATGGTATGCTCCGCAGAATGTACCAGTAAACCTATAACTGTTGATGGAATTTGCGCCCTGCCTACACCGCGGGTTTCAGTTAGGGTTGTTTCATCTGTTTCACCTAGTTGTTTTATGGCCCTATCAACCTGATGGTTAAAATTATTAAGCAGGGTTTGCACATTCTGTTGCTGGTCTTTCCCTTCTGATGCCAGGTAATCCAGTTGCTGCTGGGTAAGCTGTTCGCCTTTGGCATAGGTGAACAACCTGTCCAGTACGCCAGTCAGATGTTGTAAATGAAAACCCGGCGATGCCATGCCTGCGGGTCTTTCCCACAATAATTTATCAGGGAAGTTAACCACCAGGCCGTTTATCTCTTCGCGGGCTTGCAATAAGGCATGGGCAACCGGCTGCAACAAAGGCGGTATGCCCTCCAACGGGCCACGCAGCCACACTTCGGCTTTATTTTTGTTTGCCATAATTATAATTTCATAGTACAATATCCGCCAAAATTATTCATATCGCAAAAATGGTTTTCACCCCTGAAATGTTCATTAGATTTATTAATTTAATACCGTTTTAACTATTGCAAGTTGTGGTATAGCAATTGCTATATACACACATGATACACATCTATGAAAATGAAGTTCCCTTATTCCATTGTTAAAAGACACGCTTACCCTGTATTTATATTACTGCTCTGCCTGCTTACCACTACCTTTCAAAGCTGTAAAAAGAAACGTTCTGATATGGCTAATATTCTTTTCAAGAGGACTCAGAATATAGTTTTTAAACAATTAGATCCCGACGATTTTGCAGTAGTATTTAAACACGTGCTGGATAGCGACAAGGCAAATCTCACCAACCCGGTGCGTATTAAAACTTATTATGTAAATAACGATTATGACCCCGCGCTGTTCCTCGCATATTTTCAAAATGGCGACTTTAAAACCATGCTTGATTATTTCGACAAAGCCGATGAGCACGGGCTTGACTCAAATATGTTCCAACCTCAGCAGATCAGGGCACTTGCGAGTAAATTTTACAGCAAGAATGGCATAAAAACACTTGATGAAGCCTACCATGATATGGCCCAGCTTGAGTTGCTTACCGCAAACTCACTTATTAATTATACTAACTATCTGAAATTTGGGCTCGTCAGCCCTAAAAGAATTTATTCAAGATACTTCATGGCTACCAAAAGGCCCGACAGTACCTCCATAAAACAGGTGTTACAAGCCCGTAACCTGAAAGTTTATTTAGATACCATACAACCTAATGACCCTCAATATAAAATTCTACAAAAGGCTTATTTAAGCGGAACGGTAATACCCGGCTTATCTAAGGATGAATCGCAACGTTTGTTATTGATCAGCATGGAACGCTTAAGATGGCAAAATAAACCTACTGAAGTAAAGTATGTATTGGTAAACATCCCTGATTTTAAGCTGGATGTGATGGATAGCGGCAAATCTGTTTTAAACATGAAAGTTTGCGTTGGCCAGGGCCGTAATATGGACAATGCAAAAACACTTATTCATTTTGATGATACCGACAGGTATGACAAGCCGAACCCACACGAAACACCTCTGCTAAATAGTGTGATACATAGCGTACAGGTAAACCCGGTTTGGAACATTCCCGAAAGCATTGCCAACAAGGAGATAATGGTTGAGGCGGCTAAGGATCCGTACTATTTGGCCAACAAAAATATTGATGTTTATAAAAATGGTGATAAGATACCTGACCCTGAAACGATAGATTGGTCGACCGCTAACCGGTCTGATTTTGAATTTAAGCAGAAACCAGGTGCCGATAACTCGTTAGGAAAGATCAAGTTCCTGTTTAATAACCACAGCAATGTTTATTTGCATGATACGCCCGCCAAATCAGCTTTTTATAAGGCGATGCGTGCGGTTAGCCATGGTTGTGTACGATTAGGTAACCCGGAAGGACTTGCACTGGCTCTGTTTGGCCAAAGTGATGAATATAATACCATTGATGAGGATATGAAATCAGAAAATCCGACACCAACCGATATTGATCTCCCACATAAAACGCCTGTTTATATCACCTACACTACCTGCTGGGCCGATTCAACCGGCGTTATACAATACAGGCCGGATGTATATGGACTGGATATAGTTTTATATGCCCATATGGAGAAAATACTGAATGGCGTTAAACCAAATGTTCCCACATTAGCAGTCAGATAAGGTGGAAAGAATCAAGATGCTGGAATCAAGAGTCAAGAAAAAAAGTTTTTATACGTCTTGGTTCTTGGCTCTTAATTCTAGGCTCTTTTTCTATCCTGATTCCTGACTCTTAATTCTTGACTCTCTTACTGCAAACTAGCTAACCTGTTCGCAGTAGTATCAGCCGGAAAAATATAGGCTGCTGAAAGATCTTCGTTAAGATATTTAGAGTTGTAGTTATTATCGTTTCCGTTGATAAAAAATACGGTGCGGCCTTTTATATCATCAATAACTTCGTTTGATACTTTTGGCGATACAGCAGGACATCCCCAGCTGCGACCGATCTTACCCTTTTCATTAATGTTTCTTTCGCTTACATATGGAGCACCGTGAACTACGATCTCACGGGCACGGGCATCATCATTAAAGCCTTCATCCAAACCATCAAGGTGTAATGAGCGGCCATGCTTGCCCATATAAACATCATCAGTAAGGTAAAAACCTAAACTGCTTTGGTGCGAATCATTAATATTTGAGAAGCTATTGGCAACATCGTCACCACTACCCGAACCATGGGCAACCCAGGTATTTAGTAAAAGGTGTTTGGCAACCAGGTCAACAATCCACATGCGTTTTTCGCGACTTGGTTTATTCAGATCGACAACGGTAATAATTGAGCTGTTTTGCGGCAATCTGTTTGCCATTTTAAGGTTGATGAAGCCTGTTACGGCTTTTTTAAATACAATTTCATCTAAACCTGTTTGTTGTAATTCTGCAGTTTGGTAAAGATCATCTACATATTTTTCAAATAGATCTTTTGCAGATGATGCTGCTTGTAACGGAGCAGTCGACCGGTTAGCGCTAGCTGTCCTCCAGTTGATCATAGTAATTGAAAGGAGCATACAAACGCACGTAATCCACCAAAAATGTTTCCTCATAGTACTAATTAGGGTATTTTAAATCTGTTAATAAAATCAACAGGTTCAGGTATTAGCAACGATATATTTGTTGTGATTATTGCAAAAGTAAACAAATTAATAAATAATCACTATATTTAATTACAATTATTTCGTTTATGTTAAACAAATCACCTATATATTAATAAAAATACCTGTCTCAATTTTGTTGAGCGTTATTGTACGGAACGGAAACAAAAAAAGTTTACTTAACCCAGCTTACCTTTTGTTCAATAGGAATTGTTCTTTGGCCCTCGGGATGTACATCAGCGTACCCCAGATATAAAACACCTACTACATGGTCTTCTTCACCGAGACCTAAATATGCTTTCATAGCTGGTTTTAGCGCCATGCCACCTGTGCCCCAATAACTTGCAATATTTAACGCAGTAGCACCCAGCAGTAGATTTTGTACAGCACATGATGTAGCAGCTATTTCTTCAAAAGCAGGGATCTTGGGTAGTTTACCCCTTTTCATAATGGCTATAATTACATGTGATGCTTTATCACCCTGATGAAGCAGGTTATTTGCAACAGTATCATTCTGATCTACGTCGCTGGTATTTTCCCTGTAGATATTGGCGTGCGCAGCACAAAATTGTGTAGCATCTTCATATACCACAAAACGCCATGGCTCAGTATAACCGTGTGTTGGCGCCCAGTCAGCAAGTTCTAATATGGCAGCAATATGCCCGTTTGGTATTTTATGGCCGTTCATCATAAATGGTTTTATGGTACGGCGGTTCTTTATGTTTTCTGCTACGATGGTGAAATTTTCAGTCATGAAGGCAATAATAAAAAAAGCCCGTCACAGACGGGCTAAATAAATAAGTTTAGTGTTAGAATCTGACAATCAATTAATAAATCGCCGGATATTTCCCGGGATTAGCTTCGCTCATCATATTATACACCGCCTCTATCACATCATCATGCGATGGCTTGCTGAAATAATCACCATCGGAGCCATATGGCGGACGATGATCCTTAGCGCTTAATGTCTTAGGCTGAGAGTCGAGCGAATAATAGCCATTCTGCTTTTCCAGTATTCTTTGCAGAATATAGGCTGATCCTGAACCAGGAATATCCTCATCAATAACAAGCAGCTTATTCGTTTTTCTTAATGAGCTACCACAGATATTATCCGTATCAAAAGGATACAATGTTTGCGGATCGATCACTTCAATATGGATATCCATTTTTTCCAGTTCTTCAGCCGCTTCCATTACAATGCGCAGGGTTGAGCCATAGGATACTACAGTGATATCAGCACCTTCGCGCATAATTTCAGCCTTACCCAGTGGTACGGTGAACTCACCCACATTTGCAGGTAATTTTTCCTTTAGGCGATAACCATTAAGGCATTCTATAACCAATGCAGGCTCATCGCCACGCAATAAAGTGTTGTACATACCGGCAGCCTGGGTCATGTTACGGGGTACGCAAATATGCAAACCACGCATGCCGCCCAATATCATACCCATTGGTGAGCCTGAGTGCCAGATCCCTTCCAGCCTGTGCCCGCGTGTACGGATAATAACCGGCGCTTTTTGCCCACCCTTGGTACGGTAGCTTAAACTGGCCAGATCATCGCTGATCACGTTCATGGCATATATCAGGTAGTCAAGATATTGTATCTCAGCTATAGGGCGTAAACCACGCATCGAGAGGCCCATACCCTGCCCTATGATAGTTGCTTCACGTATGCCGGTGTCAACTATACGCAGGTCGCCGTATTTGTTTTGCAGACCGGCAAAGCCCTGGTTAACGTCACCAATAGCGCCTACATCCTCGCCAAAGGCAACAATACTTTTATCACGCTCAAAATTGGCATCAAAGCAGGCATTTAATACCTCACGACCATCAATTAACCGGGCATCATCTTCATACTCAGCTACAATAACCGGTACATTTAATGGCGAATATGGTGTTCCTGAAAATAGTTTAGAGTTATAACGCTCGGTATTCTTTTCATTTTCAGTATACAGCCAGCTGATCAGGGCCTGCTTTTCAGGTGTGTTTTCTTTAACCGTTAAGCGTAGTGTTTTACGTATTGATGAAACAATATCATTACGCCCCGGATCAATTACTGAGCGCAATGCCGTAGCGATAGCAGTTAATTCCGTTTCGGCTGCTACATTATGCGCCAATTGCTCAATAGCCAGCGCAGCTTCATCCAATTCAATCTTAATTTCATCGGCGCGCTCGTTCCAGGCTTCACGCTGGCATTCACGTACAAACTTTTTAGCCTCCGACTCCATCTCATCCAGTTCCTCAGGACTTGCAATGGCTGATGATATCATCCAATCACGCATTTTTACCAGGCAATCGTAGTCATTTTCCCATGCCAGGCGCTCCTTACTCTTGTAACGCTCATGTGAGCCCGAGGTAGAGTGCCCTTGCGGCTGTGTCATTTCGGTAACATGTATCAGTACCGGCACATGTTTTTCACGGCAGATACTTATTGCACGCTCATAGGTTTCGCACAGGGCTACATAATCCCAACCGCGTACCTTAAATATTTCGTAGCCGTTGGTACCTTCCTCGCACTGGAAACCTTTTAATATTTCGGATATATCTTCCTTAGTGGTTTGCAAACTGGCGGGTACAGATATAGCGTAGGCATCATCCCAGATAGAGATGGCCATAGGCACCTGTAATACCCCGGCGGCGTTAAAAGTTTCGAAAAACAGGCCTTCGGAGGTTGAGCCATTGCCTATAGTACCAAAGGCAACTTCGTTACCATTTACTGAAAATTGCTTTAAATATTCCAGTTCTTTGTTCTGGCGATATAGTTTTGACGCGTATGCAAGGCCCAATAAGCGCGGCATATGACCACTTGTAGTCGAAATATCCGACGCGCAGTTCATCGTTTCAGCCTGGTTTACCCAGCTACCATCCGGATTTACAAAGCGCGTAGCGTAGTGGCAATTCATCTGCCTGCCGCCTGATGCCGGATCCTTTTCAATATCGGGTGTAGCGTACAGTTGTGCAAAAAATTCCTTCAGATTGCTCATACCTGTGGCAAACATAAAGGTTTGGTCGCGGTAATAACCCGAGCGCCAATCACCGGGCTTAAATGCCTTGGCCATAGCCAGTTGGGCCACTTCCTTACCATCGCCAAATATGCCAAACTTAGCCTTACCCGTAAGCACTTCACGGCGACCAAGTATACTGGCTTGCCGGCTCTCAAAACCCACACGGTAATCGTTGATCACAATCTTTTTGAAATCATCAAAACTGAGTTCAACATCACCAAATTTGCCGGCACTATGTAATGCAGTTTCGGGCATATGTAATTTGTTTAGTCGGTAAAATTATAAAATTCTATTTTGTAATTGGTACATTCTTCATTCAAAACGTTCAGTTTTTATAATAGTTTTTAAATTAGATTAAACCTTATATATTTGTATGAATCAAATAACCAACATGAAAAAGATCTTAATATTATGCGCAGTTATTATAGGCTTTGCCTTTACTGCATCGGCACAAGATAACCAAAAAGCTGAATTTAAATTCAACGAAGAAAAGCATGATTTCGGTAAAATACCACAAGGCACACCGGTTACCACAATCTTCACCTTTACTAACGTTGGTACCGAACCTCTTATTTTAACAAACGTGCAACCTACATGTGGCTGTACCATTGCTGATTACACTAAAACACCAGTAAAAGCAGGTGAAACAGGCCAGATAAAAATTACTTATAATGCTGCTGCTGCCTATCCTTTTAACAAAGGCATCACAGTAACATCAAATGCTAAAACACCAACAAAAATTTTATACATAGTTGGCGAAGTTGTGGCAAAAGCAGCCCCAGCACCAGCGGCGGCGACCACTACACCACCAACTGCGGGTAAATAAGTTTTTAGTAAACGATATTTAAAAGGCTCCGTAAAACGGGGCCTTTTTTGTTTTATAAGCTTTTTTTATTCCTCACCCTCTTTGCGCGAAGCGGAGAGAGGGTCGACGATCCGCTGAAAGCGGAGAAGTCGGGGGTGAGTTAAACGGAGCGCGGCGAAGTTCGAATAACATAGAATACTGAATTTTGAGTGGGCGTTGCCTGCGGCCCGCGCTATCCGCTCATACGCGCGCAGGCATTAGGCTCGAGGCCGGTATCCGCTGCTATCACTAACGCAAAACTTCATCGCGCTCCGTTCTACCCCCTCCGTCTCCTTCGTCGACACCTCCCCCTAAACTTAGGGGAGGCCGGGCGGGGGTATAACGCGCTCCGCCGACTCACCCGGTCGTTGCTTCGCCCGACCACCCTCTCTGTGGCAAGCCACAAAGAGGGTTAGGAAAATAAATTGTCAGATTTTAAACACAAAAACCTAACAAACAATATTAAAGATTAACAGTATTTTCTTTTTACTAATTTTGCCCCATGCCAATGATCTCGCATAAAGGTGAGCGGATGCCCGCTTCGCCTATTAGAAAACTGACCCCATTTGCCGATAAAGCCAAACAAGATGGCAAAAAGGTATATCATTTAAACATCGGCCAACCCGATATTGAAACGCCTGCGGGCATGCTTAATGCCATTAAAAACATCGACTTTAAGGTATGGGCCTATACCCCATCCGAAGGCACACTCACCTATCGTGAAAAACTAGCTACTTATTATAACAAACTGGGCTATAATATAGCTCCCGATGATATTTTAGTAACCACAGGAGGCTCCGAAGCTATCACTATAGCCATGATGACCTGCCTCGACCCGGGTGATGAAGTGATCATCCCTGAGCCATTCTACGCAAATTATAATGGCTTTGCCAGCCAGAGCGACATTGTGGTTAAACCCATATTATCGCATATTGAAAATGGCTTTGCCCTGCCTCCAATAAGTGAGTTTGAAAAACTGATAACACCAAAAACAAAGGCTATATTTATTTGCAGCCCTAATAACCCAACCGGCTACTTGTACTCAAAAGATGAACTTGAAGCATTGAAAGAGCTGGTTTTAAAATATGATCTATACCTGTTCTCGGATGAAGCCTACCGAGAGTTTTGCTATGATGGGCAGACCTTTACCTCACCTATGCACCTGGAGGGACTGGAACAGAACGTTATAGTACTGGATACCGTAAGCAAGCGTTACAGCGCCTGCGGGGCACGCCTGGGATGTTTGATCACCAAGAACAAAGCAGTATGGACAGCAGCCTTAAAGTTTGCACAGGCACGGCTGAGCCCTGGTATGGTGGAGCAGATTGCTGGCACAGCAGCGGTTGATACCCCCGATGCGTATTTTGAAGCGGTAAACAAAGAATATACCAATCGCCGTAATACCATAGTAAATTCGCTCAATAAAATGGAAGGCGTTTACTGCCCTAACCCGGGCGGCGCGTTTTATGTGGTAGCAAAATTACCTATTGATAATGCCGATAAGTTTTGCCAATGGATGCTGGAAGAGTTTAGCTACCAGAACCAAACGGTTATGATGGCACCTGCAACGGGCTTTTACAGCACTGAAGGCGCAGGCCTTAATGAAGTAAGAATGGCATACGTTTTGAATATTGATGATATACAGAACGCGATGATCTGTTTGGAAGAAGCTTTGAAAGTTTATCCGGGGAGAATTTAAGTTAAAAGTCAAAAGTAGAAAGTCAAAAGTCTTTACTTATCCGGCTAAAAAGCTTACTTTTGTAAGCTTTACTCTTTCTGAGGGTCTAACTAAAAAAATGGGGTCGACCGGAATTGACAGGATGGAGATAAGTAAGTAAGCATGCAGCGCGTTGGGTGAATTAGCGCTTAAATCTGAACGCTCAAACTTACAAATGGCGAAAATACTTACGCCTTAGCTGCTTAATTTAGAATTTAGCTAGCTTTTGTCCCGCCGGTTTTCCGTTTCATCGGATCGGCACCAGGGGCATCGAAAGATGAAAATAGCCTGCTTAATGGTGTGCATAGCAGGCGAAACAAAGCACCTAAGGAAGACGGTACAGGCAAGCAACTGGCCTTCCCCTTCCCTACAATTAAACAGAAGCTAAGCATGTAGAAAGCTTACCTTATACCATGTTTGGACGAGGGTTCGAATCCCTCCGGCTCCACTTAAAACGATAAAACCCAACCTTTTAAGGTTGGGTTTTATCGTTTTATAAATGTAACTTTAACCTTATATATAGAAATATGATTAATCGATACCTGGATGAAGTTGGCTTAGTATGAGGCTGCATAATTCATGATGATCAACCCCTTTTATTGAGCAGATACTTTTAAAATCTTCACGGACATGCGAAAGATGTTTGAGCGGACGGTAGTATCATTTATAAATAAGGACCACTAATTCAAGAATCTTAACATAACTCAAAACGATTTTTGACCGTACATCATTTAATTGCTTTTTACAAATCCTGAAAATGTTCCAGTGGTTAGCGCTGTCCTTGTCCATTAAGTCGTAACACTCTGTAACTTCTTTTACTACGCTTTTCCGGATCTGTTCGTTGAGCCAGTTTTTGACCTTTGCATCGAACGCTGCTTTACTGTACATTCTGCTACATTTTTTTAAATATCCAACAGCTCTAATATACGACTCTTTGAACAGTCTCAACGGTTTCTAAAAACATCAAAAGGGATATCAGGGGTTCGATCGTGATCCCACCCACTCCACTAGGGGAGATACTCAATTATAAATATCTCCCATTTTCATTCCATTAAATACCTATTTAATAACATATTATGCCACTTACCAAGTTCTAAAAATAGGTGTTCGATAATTTCTTCCAAAAAATACTTCACAACTAACCAGAACATTTTAATTCAGCCTTTACTTAAACCTTTTCGGCATTTACTTATCTTAGTTTTAACGAAGGTTAGTTAGCCCTATCGACACCTATGAAATTCTTTATTACAATTCTTCTCTCTTTAATTTGGTGCTTTCCAATAATTGCTCAATCGCGCGTTAGTAACGCAAAAGCAGACACGCAAAAATATCTTCTTGAATACAATTCGGCTGTATTACGCATAAAAGGCAATTCGTTGCCTATAGGCATCACAGCCATATCTGGCAAGGGACAAAAATCACAAACCAAAGGTTTTTTAAATGGTGCTGATAATTGGTCGAAATATAAAATAGAAGTGGATAGCGGCAGTTACTCAAATGGAAAAATTAAAATAAAAGGAAGTGGAAAAGACTATAAAAAAGGAGATTCATTAACAGTTAATGTCTACACAAAAAAATCATTTTTATTTTTCAGCAGTAAAGGAAACTGGTTATTCAGTCAAAAAATACCCTATAATTATGAAACGAAGATAAATATTTTAACCACAGGGAATTTCTCTAAAGCTCCTGGCGACCATGTCCAGTTTGGTGTGCGAAAATACTTTGATAACAAAATGTTCATTGACAAGTGGGCCCCGGTGAAGAAGAATTTAAAAGATTTTGTTTTCCTGTTTAACGGTGTTCATATTTCTAAATCAAAAGACGATTTAGAAATCAATAAAGACCCTACCAAAATTAAAAATGATAAAATACAGTTGATAGCTTTATTTGCTAAAAACACCACTATAACCGATACGCTTAACGTTTTACTCGATTATGTTGCAAACTATCAGTGCAACATACAATCGAGCGGAGCAGGGTATGGCTTAAACGTAACGGCAGATATTTATCACGATTCGATTATCAATGCTCAATTGCTAAAAATTAAGATAGTAAATGATGCTACGCAAAAAACCTATAATTATTGGATCAATACAAATGGAGGCTCGATTGCTATTTCAAGTAAAGGTGCAGATGGCAGTGATGGTATAAATGGCATGGATGGTTTTGCCGGTACAACGGGATCGCCCGGAACAGTTTCGACTGATGTAGAAACTACAACCAATAGCGATGGAACAACTTCCACTACTACCAATTTAATAACTGGTCCGGGTGGAGATGGCAGCAACGGTCAGGATGGTGGGAATGGCCAGGACGGCGATACCGGGGGTAGTGGCGGAAACATTACTATTATTTATTCGCCAGCTGTTAAACCATTTCTAAACCTGATTAAAGCAATTAGTATCCCGGGTAAAGGCGGATCAGGGGGCCGGGCCGGCAAAGGTGGCATAGGTGGAAGCGGGGGCGCCGGAAGCCCGAATGGGAATAGTGGTTTAAATGGCCAGGATGGCCGGTCTGGTTCTGATGGAGCTGATGGGCAGGCGGGAAATGTGACTTTTACAATGACCAATCCATGAAGTAAACTAAAGCTTTGGATCAAGGAAACGATGCAGAATATAAGTTGCCGAAGTTTTCCCACTGTTGTTAGAACCGACAAAAATGAGGGTTTCTTTTTCAAGATCGATCCGGACATCTTTTAAACGCCTGAAATTTTTGACTGAAATAGATTGAAGATGCATGTTTGAGAATATGATAAAGGTTTATCGGGTCGCTTGCTGGTTATCAAGTGTACTCATATATAACATAGCTAAAACCTTTAAACTGCTCTGAACTAAAACTGAACCCGGCCAGCAGGACAAAATAAGCAAACCATAAAATGGATATGGGGTCGCTGCCTTCAAATATTTATCTTTTTGTAACTTATTCAAGGTAACGCTTGTCTTATCGTTATAAGGCAATTGAAAATGGGTGAGTTTTTTGAGAATACGGATCAAACTTTAAGGCTGGATGGCGCAGGTGGGGAAATTACTTATGCCTGGCTATTCGGAATGTTTGTCTTGCTTTTAGCTTGTATCAATTTCATGAACCTGAGTACCGCCCGGAGCGAAAAACGCACACGTGAAGGCGGCATCTTCAATGTTGGACGCTTTTTGGCGCTGCCTCGTCGTGTTCTGGTAGTCATACCATTTACCGTTTCTATTACCTTGATCATCGGGACGATCATCACCTTTAAACAAATCCAATACTCCCAAAACCGGCCTTTGGTTATAACCGGAACCGGTTGATCACCATGGAGATGAACCCTGGAGTTTTTCAGAAAGAATTTACTGCATACTGACCTACTATAATTTAAAAAAATAAAAACCAAGCGATGAAACAATAATTAATTGGAGAGATCTAATTAAAATATTATAAAAAATATCCCAATACGGGAAAATCTACTAATTTTTTACCTAATGAGAATAAAATACGTTACAATCCCTTCAGGAAATACCGCTGAAGAAGAAACCTTTTTTGTGAATTTTTTGGGGTTCAAGCATACGGGAGAGCTGGAATTATGGCCAAACGTACGTTGCAAATTGTTAAGTAATAACGATAGCGACATACACGTAGCGATCATACCAAACAGATCTACCTTAAACCAAAAAGCTGTTATCATTTTTAATACTGAAAATTGCCTCAAGCAATACCATGAAATCACTAAAAACGGGGTTGTTTTTAACCATAAACCGTACTACGTTTCGGCAGGAATGATAGCAGAATTTACCGATAAGGAAGGGAATCAATTTATTTTACTGGAAGAAAGATCGTATATAGAAGACTAGAAAGCATGGAAAGTGTGTTAAAATTAAGTAACGAAAATCGTATTTATTCAAGTAAACTGACCTATAAAAACCTAACCGAGGTGAACAATAACTTTAGTTTACATGTCAATTTCAACGGGAATGAAAAATTCGTTTTAAATAAAAAGAAATTGCGTTTATTCCCTCACAATTTCCTGGCGATTAACCCTGGAACGCTTTATTCTGATATAATTGACTCTGATAGCCCTGTTCAAAAACTTTCAATCAGTTTTGACAAAGGATTTATAGATGATTTTAAAACATCATTTCTTAAAAATGATAATTCTTTTCCAGATAGTTATGGAAACCATCTACTATCACAAAATTTAACTTTCAATGAAACTATTTTTCCGCTACTTGGGGATCTAAAATATAATATAGAGCATTTAAAAGTTTTGATAAGATCAAACTGTCAAGATGAATTATTATTAAATGAATTCCTCTATCATATTTTACTAAATTATTGTACGCTTTACCAAAAAGATATGCTTTTTGTGGAAGAAAGACTTAAAGATCTTCAATTTGTAACCCGAAAAGAAATCTATAGGCGACTTAGCCTTGCCAAAGAATATTTATATTCAAATTTTGATCAAAAAATCAATATATATGAATTATCAAAATATTCATGTATGTCGGCAACGCATCTGATCCGCTCATTCAGGCAGGCATATCATACAACACCCCACCAGTTTCTGATAAACATAAGGCTAAAGCAAGCCGAATTTTTGCTTAAAAACACGTCTTATCCGATAAATAAAATTGTAAACACTGTTGGGCTCGATTCTCCAAGTACATTTATTAAATTGTTCAAAATACGCCATAAGATTACTCCGCTGAAATATAGGACTTCACATCATGTGATTAATTAAAGTGCTAATATTGGTTTTTTTCGAACATTTTACTTCTTAGCAAGTAGCTAGGTTTGCCAATAACGAGTCGTTTTGTTAATAACGATCAGTTAATAGTTAATTAAAGGATTGCCACGCGAGGTGAGCAATCCTTTTTTATTTATAAACTACCCGCAACTCTCCCTTGCCATCGCACGTCGAACTTGGTCATTTCGGAATATTTAGTGCTATCATTTTGCTTTAAAATTACACTTTCAAATACATTACTACATAAAGTCGATAAGATTTACCAAAATCTATTAACTGAAACCTCACTTTTTCATTATGAAACGCATTATGTCATTTCAACTTTACTCTATCAGCAACGGTTTTGAAGGATTTGATGATGGCTGATAGGCGTTAACTAATCTGAATAGTCCTATTTACACAGATTAGCGGGCATATGACGGAATAATTACCGGCCTGGTTACTGTGAAAAAAGAACATCTTCCGATTCCAGGTAGATCCGTAAAAATTAAGGAGTCAAACAACAGGGTCGCGACGTACCCAAAAGGGAGATATTCCATTACAATCTCCGGACTATCTACACTCCAATTTTCCTTTTTGGTGCGCACAACTCAAGACGTTACTACAAGGGGAAACAACATATTCAAGAAAAAACACTTCTAAAATTGATTAACATGAACAAAAAAATACTTTTAATTATAGGGTTATGCCTGGTGGTTTTCTGTCAGGCTTTTGCCCAAAACCGCACTGTTACCGGTACGGTAACAGGCAAAGACGATGGCTTAGTCGTTCCGGGAGTAACCGTAAAGATAAAAGGGACACAAGTTGGCACACAAACCAATAGTGCAGGCAAATACACTATAAGTGCACCTAACGGCGCTGTATTAGAATTTAGCTTTATTGGTTATTTGCCGGTGCAGTTAACCGTGCAGGGAGATGTATTGAATGCGACGCTTACACCAGCAAGCAATGAGCTTAACGAGGTTGTAGTAACCGCTAACAATATTAAGAGAGAAAAAAGAACTTTGGGTTACTCGGCACCAACCGTAAGCAATAAGGAGCTAACAGAGGGTGGTAATCCAAGCGCACTTACCTCATTAACAGGCTTGGTTGCAGGTGTTAACATCACTTCAGCGGCAAATACGCCAGGTAGCTCAACCAGGATTGTTCTTCGCGGTGGATCGTCTATTAGCGGTAACAACCAGGCTTTATTGGTTGTTGACGGTGTGCCTATTGACAATTCAACTATTACCGGCGGCGCAAATAGCTTATCAGCAGTTGATTTTGGAAACAGGGGCAATGATATTGACCCCAATGATATAGCATCTATCACGGTGTTAAAGGGCCCTGCTGCTGCTGCTCTTTATGGCTCGAGGGCATCCAATGGCGCTTTGATGATCACTACCAAATCAGGCGCAAACCATTCAAAAAAATTAGAGATAACGTTTAACTCTACAAACACATTCTCATCAGTACTGAAATTACCTACTTTTCAAAATGAGTACGGCCAGGGCTATATGTCAGGTTCAGCTACAAGTCCCGGCTACGTTACGGGCATAAATGATGCAAGTGATAACTTTAGCTGGGGAGCGCCTTTTACCGGAAAAGTAGAACCCTGGGGGCAGGAAATTGATGGCGTTACTCAAACCAAACCATATTCGGCTTTGCCAAACAACATAAAAGATTTTTTTAAGACCGGTTTTGCCACTGATAACAGTGCAGGGATTTCGGGCGGCAATGATAAAAACAACTTCTATTTAGCCTTAAACTCCTTAAATTCCAATGGTGTATTTCCAGGTAACAGCGACTCTTATGATAAATATGGAGTAAGGTTTAACGGTAAAGCTACGCTTGCAAATAATTTTACTGCATCAATTAATTTTAATTACAATAAAATTCAGGCAAATGTACCTTCCGGTGGACAGAATGCAAACGGTATATTGAACAACTTATGGCAAACACCAAGGGACATACCTATTAATAAAATGGGAGACCTGAACAATCCGTATAATGGGTATAATTCGGTTACCAATACGTATGGTTTTTATGGCGCTTTTGCTTTAAACCCATATTGGGTACTTCAAAATTTTAGTAACCTTGATAATGTTAACCGTGTTACAGGTGCCGTTAACCTTGCTTATAAAGCCTTTAGCTGGTTAAATATAGTGGAACGCGTAGGTGTGGATTCGTACTCAGACCGCAGGCAGCTAATTACACCTAAATATACATTCCAGCCTGCTGATGAATCAGGAAGCGGACTTTGGGGGGCGGTTACCAATAATGGAGCTTATGAAGTGGACCAATATAATGTAAACGAGGTAGTACATGATTTAATGGTTACAGCAACCCATGATTTTGGTAAAGATTTTCATGCATCATTATTGTTGGGTAATAATATCAGGGAACGCTCTACCACTTCCAATCAAACAAGCACTAACACCAGCAGTGGTTTAGTACTTCCGGGTTGGTATAACCTTGCAAATAGCTACGGGCCGGTAAACATAATTGAGGATGATATCGACAGGCAAAGACTGGTAGGGTTTTACGCTGATTTAAATCTTTCGTATAAAGATTACCTGTTTTTAGAAGGCACATTAAGAAACGACAGGTCTTCAACATTACCTGTAAATAATTACTCTTATTTTTATCCAAGCGTAAGCGGCTCATTTGTATTTAGCGAGTTGCTTAAAAATTCCGATATTTCTAACGTTTTAAGTTACGGTAAAATACGCTCGAGTTTTGCGCAGGTAGGTAACGATACCAACCCATACGAATTGACAACCACTTATGGGAGATCGACTATTAATGGGTCCTTTGGTAATACTGCTTTTCCATTCGGAAGTGTTCCTGCGCTGCAAATTGGATCAGTAATTGGCAATCCTACACTTAAACCAGAGCAAACAAGCTCATTTGAAATTGGTACAGAATTATCATTTTTGCAAAGCCGGCTTTCTTTTGATTTCAGCTATTACGTTAACCATTCGAAAAATCAAATCTTAGCCATCCCAATCCCTAACTCAACAGGATATGGTTTTAATGAGGAAAACACAGGTGAGGTCCAAAATAAAGGCATCGAGGTAACTATCAGCGGAACTCCAATTAAAACAACTGATTTTAGCTGGGACTTAAATGGCACATTTACCAAAAATAACAGCGATGTACTTTCTTTGCAAAATGGTGTTCAGCAGGTAATAATAGGGGGTACCAGCTCCATGGCAATAGTTGCAGCTAAAGGATTACCTTATGGCGAATTTTATGGGGTAACCAACCAAACAGATGCACAAGGAAGAACCATTATAAATAAAGCCACCGGGCAACCGGTACCTACAACAAAAGCCCAATACTTAGGTTCATATAACCCTAAATTCCAGGCATCGTTGGGTACAACAGTAAGATACAAACAGCTTTCTTTAAATGTGTTGTTTGATCTTAAACGCGGTGGTGTATTCTATTCGAACACGAAGAATATAACAGATTTCGTAGGAACTGCGGCTGAGACCGCGGGTCCCCGATATGGCCAGCCGTTCCCTAATTCGGTTTACCTGGATGCTACGGGAAAAAGTGTTCCCAATACAAGCATACCTTACTCCGTGTATAATTACTATACAAACGTAATAGCAAATACACCGGGTATGGATATTATTGACGGATCGTATATTAAGATGCGCACCGCTAATATAGCTTATACTTTTACCAAAGCGCAATTAGGTAACGTGCCGTTTGGTGCATTAACTATTGGGGTGTTCGGTAACAACCTGTTTTTATGGACGCCAAAATCTAACGCGTATTCAGATCCTGAAGAAAACGCAAGCGGTGCCGGAAACGAACAAGGATTCGAGTTTGACGCAAACCCATCAGTGCGTAACTATGGTATCAATTTGAAAGCTTCATTTTAATAATAAACATCATGACCAGAAAATATAAATTAAATTTAAAACAAGCCTTAATTATAGTGTTTGTTGTTGCGGTTGGATTTTCGGGCTGTAAAAAGTATTTGGATATCAACCAAAATCCAAATAACCCGGATAAGGTCGACCCTCCGTTGCTTTTGCCTACTGTAGAGGCTGCTATTAGCCAGGTAATAGGTAATTCGTTTCAGGTATATGGCAACATGTGGGCTCAATATTGGACCCAAAGCCCATTATCGTCGCAATATAAGGCTATTGATGAATACAGTCCGGTAAATACTGATTTTAACAACGCATGGCTTAACCTATACCGTGTCGCGTTAATAAACTCCGATCTGATTATAAACAGCCCTGAATTAAAAATGGAAAATATTAAAGGTATTGCCTACGTAATGAAGGCTTATAGTTTTCAGGTGGCAACGGATGCTTTTGGTGATGTGCCTGTTGCACAGGCATTGCAATCAACTTCGAATCTAAACCCTAAATATGATGCCCAGCAGGTGGTTTACGATAGTATATTTGTATATATTAATAAAGCATTACCTTTACTTAATGTATCGGACGCCATTTCTCCAGGAACGCAAGATTTGATATTTCAAGGTGATATGACAAAGTGGATAGCTTTTGCCAATACACTTGAACTTAGGGCGTATTTACGATTGGCTATAAAAGATCCAGCTACAGCTCAGGCAGGTATTGCTGCATTGTACAAAACTAGTCCTACGTTCTTAACACAAGATGCAACAATAACCTACACATCTACCGGTGGTAACGAGAATCCCTTTTACAACGAGATGATAAGCCCTACATTGAATAAAACTCAAAATGTTGTGGCAAGCTCAACTATCGTAACTGCCCTTCAAAAGAATAATGATCCGCGCTTAAGTAAGTTTTTCTTTCTGTATAATAATAATGCAGCAGGCGATACTGTTACATCTATTCCGCAGGGTTACTATGTAATAGACGCTTATAAGGTAGTTTCTCCACCATCTGCATTAGTTGGCGGCAGAGCGCTTGATCCTAACTCTGCTACAGCGCCGGTTAAATTGATTTCTGCTACTGAAAGTTATTTTTTACAAGCCGAAGCCGTTGCTAGAGGCTGGGCTACAGGTACCGTAACGACTTTATATAAGCAAGGGATGCAAGCAAGCTTTACCGCTACAGGCGTAGGAGACGCTACAATGTTTATTGATACAGCGAAAAGCGGATTGCCGGCTTTAACTCATGCAGGTACTAATGTTGACACCCTGGTTAAAGCTATTATTACACAAAAGTATTATGCGATGTGTGGTTTCCAGGGATTTGAGGCATGGACTGAATGGAGAAGAACAGGTTATCCTACCTTCTTTACTACTTCTGGAGCGTCAATAATTGCCGCCGGACAGAAGCCGTTGCGTATGCTGTATCCTAACTCGGAATTAGTTTCAAATTCGAATTATCCGGGAACTGTTCCTGTTTATACACCAGTTTGGTGGGGACTTCCAAACCCATAATTTAAGAAATCACTAAAATAAAAGAGGCTGTCTCAAAAGGGATAGCCTCTTTTACTTTTTCATGGGATTTGTTTTCGATTGCTTTCCCCGGATTAATTTTTCAAAGAAGTGTAATAGGTTTGAATTTTGGGTATAAAAAAGAATTTCAAATATCCAACACCCCTTGCTATTACAGTTTCGAAGAACTGGTTCTATTCAAATTAAATATCCTGTTGAATTTCTGATTTTCATTATATAATGATCTTTCTAACTGCATGTCCTGATGATAAATATCCTTATAATTAATTACCATCCCATCCCGAACAATTAATGTAAGGTGCGCTTTTTTACCGGTGGTGCTTATCCACCGTAATCGTTCCATGTTAATTGCCATTTTACGAATCACCCCTTGTGGTATTACATAACAATCGCCACTACGCTGGCCCACTAAAAGCCGCATGTGATCCTGAAGATCAACATATAGTTTAGCATTGGGCTGTACTTCATCAATGCAAGTTAAAAAAGCATTGCTTTGTAATGCGAGTAATAATATAGCATCGGCTTTAAATTGGGTAGAAGCATCAATTTTTGCTTCAGTATAAACCGGGTTAAGTTTACCATAATGCAGATCATTGATCAAACGGATCATCGCATCGGTTAGTAAAATATCATATGTTGCTTTTTGTTTATCGCTGCCGTTCTCAATTAGTAGGTGCAGCGTTGAATATAGTAACAGATCCGGGTGATAGTCGTCATGATTCAAGCCGTACTGCTTTATACAATCCAATAATAACATGGCGTCCCATGCATGTGTTTTTACTGTATCGGGCGCTATCCAGGCTAGTTTATTGCCGTTTTGCTGATAAAAGCGTTCAACTAAATATGGATAATATAAAATTGGCCGCTGGCTTTTTATGGCCGAAACAATACTGCTTTGCGCTATTAATTGAGATGGCATCAGCAGTACGATAAGCAACCATAGATAAAATAGCTTTTTTACAGGATTCATATCGCTTTCATTTTAAGTTGAAATTGAACACATAACAGGTCCTTGGTTTTTATGATCCCCCCGAGTTTGCGCGGAGGAACCAAATTGAAATCTGAAAAATCCAGGTCTCTTGATCCGAGTAAATGGATCACTTTAGCTGAATCTGCCGAAATTTCATAGTTAATTAAATACAACTTCTTTATGCCGGCGATTTCAATTTCCACCTGCCCTGTAATAGAAATTGGCTTATTGGAAAGCCGCGGTAATTCGCTTAATGATAAAAAGCGGATATGAAGCCTCGGATATTTTTGGGCTTGTAAGGTTTTCTGCAGGTCACGTGTCATCATGGCTTTATGGCAATCAAAGCTAAGTACAGCCGGGTTGATACTGCCGGTCAACACAACTCCTTTTTCACTTTTCCAAACCGTTAAGGTATCTGACTGGTCGCAGCTGGGGATATCGCAGGAGAACTTATCAATATTAGTGCTCCCGTTTACACTCAGGCTGCTGTTTTCGCTGATGAGCCATTTGGTTTGAGCACTTGCAGTAAGGCTCATCAGCAGCAATCCGATAATTATTTTGCAGGTCATAATTAAAACCCAATAGAGGCCTCTAATACTGCACCATGGAAATTACCGCCGTTAAGAATATTAGCAGCAGGATAACCCTCATAATTCTGGTTCACATATTCGGCCTTAGCCATTATGTTTTTGGTAATAAACCAACCCAACGAACCTGCTTCGCGATTAACCGTAATGTTTGATGTATAGCCCTGCAGCAAGGCAGTTACGGTATTGTAACGAAAGCCAACCCAAAAGTTCTCTTTACCCTGCGGGAACCTGTAGATCAGATCGGCCGCATATTGGGTTGCCTTGCGCTGATCAACTTCGGTGATCGCTCTACCTTTAGCATCTTCTGCTGTTCCGAAAAATTCAAGCCCTTTATATTTCAGGAATAAATTTACCATTGCAGTATTCACCTCTTCGCTAAATCCCGGATTTAAGCGCCCGGAGAACGGGCTGTAATCATTTTCATTGGTGATAGTTGTGCCATTGGCTATATTTTGATTTTCCATCACGTTGAAGTAATGTGAACCGGTACGGTCACCACCAAACAACGTGCTGCTGTTAGCACTGTGTACGGTATAAGCCGATCCGGTGATTCTTACCCGTAAGTCCTTATTTACCTGTTTGTCAAAGCCTATTTTTCCGTGAAAGGCTGGGTCATATTGATTGGCTTTATTGGTCGCTGAATCAATTTTTGTACTGGCAACTACAGTTGCATCCAACTCGCCGTTAGTCATGCCGCCCATGATAAAGAAACCAGAGTGGGTATGCACATAAACCTCGGCACCAATCTCGGTAGCAAACTCATCCATAATGTAATTCTCTATAAAGGGATTATAGATGGTATTACCACCGTCTGATCTCCTGAAATGCTGATCTCCATAATCCACATCAAACTGGCCAACTTTTATCGTAACACTTTTCATGATATTATTGATCACATCACTTTTCAAAAACAGCAGTTTATCAAACTGAATATATCCTCCTTTTACCCAGGTATCTTCATGGTGCCTTGAGGCCAGGTATAGGGTGATATTCATACGTATACCGTCTTCCAACTGGGCATCCACATTTAGATTAGCCATGGGCAATGCGAAACCATTAGTAAGCGGTTCTAAACTGTTAACATTACCTTTAAAACCGGTTTCTGTCATTGGTGTAGCCGTGTTAAAGTTCCTTAGTGCCTGAAATTCCATTTCGAAATTTCCGCCGACTTTCACCTTTAACCCGGTGAATGGGACTGTATCAGTTTTAGAAGTTTCAAATATGTTTATGCCCCTCATATCATTAGGACGGAAATATTGTAGTTGTTCCTGCGCTTTTACTATACTGGTAACCAGGCATAAAAGCAGGATAAGTTTAATTTTCATTTTGTAGATAGATTATTAATGTTGAATGATTAGTGATTAGCTTGTTTTTTTATAAACCAGCGTAAAATTTAAAGTAATGGCATCGCCTGTTTTCATGGCACCGAGCATAAAGGTTGGTGGCTTTACGGCGTAATCGGTCATGTTCAGTCTTTCAGATCCGATACAAGTAATGGTAGCATCCGGGTTAACAACGCATTCCACATTCATGATTACCTCTTTGGTTACCCCGGCAATAGTGAGGTTACCATGGGTTTTTACCAGGTATTTGTTATCCTTTTCAGGTGTGATGATCGCTGAGATGAGTTTATAATCAATATCCTTATAGTCTTTAGCCTTTAATGCTTTATAAGCATTTTTATTTAAGCCGCCTTCGCTGCCCTTCAGGTCCGCTACGGCCAGTGTAAATGTGAGCGATTTAACAGATGAGAGCTGCCCCCCGCTGCCTGATTCAAAATGGAAATCCGCATCGCCTGAAAAGGTTTTTGCATCCATTGTCCAGCTATGCAAAGTGGATGTGCCGGACAGTTTCATGTCCATATCCTTTGAATCGTTGATCTTATAGATCGATTGCGCATGCAGCATGCTGTTAAATCCTATGATACAGATTGCTGTAAGTATCAGTGCTTGTTTAATATTATTTTTCATGGTGTTTTTAATCGATGTGTGTGTTCTTAATTTTCAAGTAATACTTTTAAGGCTTTTTCCCTTGCAGCATGCTCAAAGGTGTCATAGGCTTCGATCATCTGATCTAGCTTAAAGCGGTGAGTAATCAGTTTTTTCGGCTCAATTCTTTTTGATTGAACTGTTTTAAAGAGCATAGGCGTGGTAACGGTATCCACCAACCGGGTAGTGATAGAAATATTCCTATCCCAAAGCTTTTCCATGTGAAGGGTTACACTTTTCCCGTGCACACCTATATTGGCAATATGGCCACCTGCTGAAATAATCTCTTCACACAGTTCAAATGTTGGCGGTACCCCTACTGCCTCAATAGCCGTGTCAACACCCTTGTTATTAGTTAATGCCATTACTTTTTCAATAGCATTTTCTTTAGCGCTGTTAATGGTATGTGTAGCGCCAAATGTTTTGGCAACTGCAAGACGGTTATCGTCCTGGTCGATCACGATAATTTCTGCCGGGGTATAAAATAGTGAGGTTAATAAAGCAGCCATGCCAACCGGACCAGCGCCTACTATGGCTATGGTATCGCCCGGCTTTACCTGCCCGTTTAAAACGCCGCATTCAAAGCCGGTTGGTAAAATATCGCTTAACATCACCAATGCTTCTTCGTCTGAACTTGCAGGGATTGGGTAAAGACTGTTATCAGCATAAGGTATTCTTACATATTCGGCCTGAGTACCATCAATCATATAGCCCAATATCCAGCCACCTTTTTCGCAATGCGAATACATTCCTTTTTTGCAATATTCACATTTGCCGCAGGAGGTAACACAGGATATAATCACATGGTCGCCTTTTTTGAAATTGCTAACCGAGCTCCCAACCTCTTCTATAACACCTACACCTTCATGCCCTAAGATCCTTCCGGATGCAACCTCAGGCATATCGCCCTTCATAATATGCAGATCAGTACCGCAAATGGTAGTTTTCAGGATCTTTACAAGGGCATCGGTTGATTCCTTGATTGCCGGTTTTGGTTGTTCTTCCCATGATTTCTTTCCCGGGCCGTAATACACTAATGCTTTCATGTTTATTTTTTTAAGTGGAATGATATGGAACAAATGTACCCCGGCACCAGACCACAATACCTGATAAGCATCATGCTTACAAATGATTAAGGTCATATAAGCCAATATCCGTTAAATAAGATATGCCCGTCAGCATTAAGCTGACGGGCATATCTCACATTTAAATTTGATAATATATTAAAACACAGCAACCGTTTCCTGAATAGTAACAGATGGAAAAATCAGTAAAGGTTTGTTTGGACTATTAGCCATTTTCTGGGAGATGCTCCTGCCTAATAATTTTTCAAAATACCCACGTTTGTGATGTACTAAAACTAGTAGATCAACATCTATATGGGAAGCCAACCATTTTAAACTATTGGCTACATTATTGCCTTTTATATTCTGGTAACTTTTCCTTGGATAAGTAACCTGGTCGAAAAATTTTTTAATCTTATTTTCTTCATTTTTACCGTCAGAATTTTCATCAGTAACATGCGCCAGCATTATTTCAGCATTGGAATGTTCAGCTAATATGGATAATGACTCCAATACATTAATATCCGTCTCCCCCATCGCGGTAGCAAAAGCAATCATCTTAAAGGCTTTGTACCGTACCTGGTAAGGAATAACCAATACCGGGAAACCGGCATTTTCTATAATATCCCAGGCATGGTTCCTTCTCCAAATATTGGTTACGTTATTCGCGCTATGCTTGCTGATGACCGCCATTACTATCTCATATCTTGCCGCCAGCTCTTTAAGTTTTTCGCCTATTAAACCCTCTTCACTGCATTGGCTGATGTCGGGCCTGAAATCATTTAACATATCTCCTTTATCTAACTGGCTTTTCAGGCGTGCAACCAGTTCGCCCAGGTCATTAATGCTATTTTCTTCACAAACACGCATATGCCATAGTTTTCGGTCTGATAACTCTTCACCCTCGGGCGATTGATAAATATTACATAATAACAGATTCGCTCTGATATTTTGTGCCAATCCTAATGCGTAATGGGCAACGTAGTCGGCGTTGATAGAAAAGTCGGTTAATACTAATACAGTTTTCATGCTGTAAAACTCTCTTTAAATTACAGCTATCCGCATGACACGTATCACCGTTTATAATGACATTGATCACCTGGTTTTGCAAAAGTGACGACCATCACTATTTCACTTGAAATTCGTCACCTATTAACGTTCAGCAATGCTCATATTTGATGTATGGAAAATGCTGCGCTATTAGTTGCCATTATAAAAAATGCTATTGACGGTATTATCACCATTGATGACAGGGGTAAAATTGAATCTATTAACCCGGCAGCCTGCAACCTGTTCCAATATTTGCCGGAAGAAGTTATTGGCAAAAATGTATCTTTTTTAATGCCCCCGCCTGATAAACAACAACACGATGAATATCTTGAACGCTACCAGCGGACCGGCCAGGCCCATATTATTGGTATTGGCCGCGATGTAATAGGATTAAAAAAGGATGGCACTCAATTCCCCTTCAGACTGGGCGTTAGTGAAGTGCAGTTTTCAGGCCGAAAGATCTATGCCGGTTTCATACATGATATCAGCCACCAGCGTGAGGCTGAAGAACGATTGAAGGAGTATGCCATACACCTGGAAGATTTAGTTGCAGAAAGAACACAGTCATTAGAAGCTACTGTTGAAGAATTACGAACAGCTCAGGAAGACCTTAATTTATCACTCGAAAAAGAAAAGGAACTAGGTTTATTAAAAAGCCGCTTTGTATCCATTGCCTCGCATGAGTTTCGCACGCCTTTAACATCTATTCAGTTATCTGTATCCTTAATTGAGAAATATGCTGAGCCTTTTAATAACCCTAACATTATAAAACATGTAGGTAAAATAAAACATGCCGTTGGCAATCTCACTTCTATATTGAATGACTTTCTCTCGTTGGAAAAATTGGAATCGGGCAAGCAGGAACCTACTTTTCATGATTTTAACCTGGTGAAATTTTCAGAAGCTATAACAGAAGAGATGCAGGGGCTAGCCAAACAAAATCAAAATATCATTTACCAGCACACGGGCACTAAAAGCGCCATCAGGCTGGATCAAAACCTGCTAAAAAACTGCATTATCAACCTGATTAATAACGCCATCAAATATTCAGGTGAAAACACTTTTATTGGTTTTACTACAGAGATAAATGAACGCGAATGTATAATTACCGTTAGCGATAATGGGATAGGTATACCCGATTCGGATCAGAAACATTTGTTCGAAGCATTTTTCCGCGCACACAATACAGGCACCATTCCCGGTACCGGCCTTGGGTTAAATATTGTGGCCCGCTATACCAACCTGATGAACGGAACAATTAATTTCAATAGCGAGGTTAACCAGGGAACATTATTTACCATAACCTTTCCAATGTCATGAGCAAAAAAGTACTGATCATTGAAGACAATGACGATATCCGTGAAAACGTGATCGAGATATTAGAACTTGCGGGCTATACGGTTACTTCGGCCAGCAATGGCAAGGTTGGTGTAGAGCTTGCCTTTAAGGAGATCCCGGATATTATCCTATGCGATATTATGATGCCCGAAATGGATGGTTACGGCGTTTTATACATGCTCTCAAAACGCCCTGAGACCATTGCTATACCATTTATATTTTTAACCGCTAAAGCAGAGCACTTCGACCGCCGAAAAGGCATGGAGATGGGCGCTGATGATTATCTGACCAAACCCTTTGATGATATGGAGTTGTTGAACGCCATTGAAAGCCGGCTAAGGAAAAAAGAAGGTCAGCAGGCATTTTACAGCAAATCACTGGACAGGTTAAATTCACTGGTGGCAAAAAAAGATGGGCTTGCAGCATTGCAGCAAATTATTGCCGAACGTAAAGCACGCTCATTTAAAAAAAGCCAGGTTATTTATTACGAGGGTGATAAAGGCAATGGCTTGTACCTGGTGATCAGTGGAAAAGTTAAGACTATTAAACTTGCCGAAGACGGACGGGAATTAATGACAGGGATTTATTCAGCAGATGATTATTTGGGCATCAACGCCATGCTATCAAACGAGGAATATGCCGATACCGCAACCGCTTTGGAAGATAGTTTATTATGCCTGATACCAAAAGAACAGTTGGAGCAGTTGCTTAATCTTTATCCTGAAGTTGCAAGAGAATTCATCAAGCTATTGGCGAATGACATTCGCGAAAAGGAAGAACAGTTATTACAAATGGCTTACCATTCCGTAAGAAAAAAAATGGCTCAGGCATTGTTGCGCCTGCACCGCCAGCCAGGTAGTGAAGCTGACAGTTTTAAAATTGCTCGTGAGGACCTTGCTGCTATGGCCGCTATGGCCACAGAAACCGTGAGCCGTACCTTATCAGATTTTAAGGAAGAGGGCTTAATTGAGAAAACAGGCAGCACTATTACCATCATTGACCTTGCCAGGCTCACCAAAATGAAAAACTGACCACAATCATTTTTCTGCCTGACTACGCTCATGGCAGGGAAACTTCTGTAACGTTACTATTGCAGCATGAAAGTAGTAGCTTATAGCGTGAAACCTGCTGAAAGGGAATCACTGGCGAAAGCCAATCAAAAAAAACATGATATTACATTAATCTTTAATTCGCTGAGTTTAGAGACGGCTATTTTTGCTGCAGGTAAGCAGGCGGTTATGGTATTATCCAGCGATGATGTATCGGCTGAAGTAATAAACAAACTGGCGGAGCTGGGTATTAAATACATCACCACGCGCTCGGCTGTTACAAGCCATATTGATAAACTTGCCGCAGCCAGTAACGGCATAAAGCTGGCCAATGTGCCTGACCAGCTAAACATAGCCGAGCAAACTATCAGGAACCTGGACTCGTGGGAAATGAATAAATGTGTAGGCAAAGCCTGTGCATGCGCAAAAGACTGTAAGCGGTAATTAACACATAAAAAACCTCCGGGCCATTACGCCCGGAGGTTTTTTTTAATTAGGGATATTAAAGGATATATAGCGCCAGCATAATTAAATTAATCAGTACACTTAATAACTGAAACCCCAACACAACCCTTATACCTGAACCGCCCATACCTACAATTATATTACCCAGGTACAAGCCAAAGGTGATTGGCAAAACAATAATTGAGGCGTGATAATAATACATGAGCACCGCCGGTATCGGCAAAAAAAGCACACCTTGAAAAATTAAGGAGAATAAGAACCATACCGTTTTATGTTCGGCCTGTCCGTCTACTATATTCAGCAGCTTTGTCCAGCTATTATTTTTGGTGCTTGATGTGTTGATTGAAGTTTCCATTTTTTGATTTGTTTTATACACAAATGTGCCATTAATGAGCAGCCTAAGGAATGACCACCATCACTCCTGAAATGATATAAAACACTAATTAAATGGGTTATGATGTATATAATAACGCTTAATTTTTATCCGGTAAACATCAGATAGTAAAGTAAATACAAGAATAGCCAGGGGAATAAAAAATGCATGAAAACTCAGGTAGCGGAATAAATATGCACCGCTCAAAGCACCGCACATGAAGAAAAAGATTATTGCTGAACGTAATTTTATCCGCGTTTTTAGGGCTGCTTTATCTACAGTATTTTTCTGAATAACCTGGCCCAATTCAATCCCAAGATCGGTAAATGTTCCTGTAAGATGCGTTGTTCTGACGACCGAGCCCGACACGATTGATACCAGTGAATTTTGAAGCCCCATGGCGAACAATAAACTGCCCGCGAAGATCTCTTTGCCAACCAGGCTTTGATCATATTTATAACCAAATACAGCTACACCAAGCAAAATGGCTATTTCTATTAATATGGGTATCACATAGGAAAAGCGCTGGTTACGCCCGATAAAAGAAACAATAACGCTTGAAATAAAAGCACCTGCCAAAAACAGGAACATCCATAGCGCCACTACCCGGGCGGTTTTCCAATCCTGCATGGCAATCCGCTCCGCAAATAAGGCAGCGTGCCCGGTTACGTTGGTGGTTAAAACAGCAAAGCCTAAAAAGCCTGCGGCATTCACAAAACCGGCAGTTATGCAAAGCAGCGAGGCTAGTTTAACATTATGCGCGTAGGTACGTTTAGTGCCGAGGTGCCTTAACATATAAATATCGGCATCATTATTCAGCTGTTTGAGGGTATGACCAATGATATTTGTGCCGCACTCCAGGAAATCCGTTTGGCCTGATCCCGTTGATAATAGGGAATCAGGCTGGGTGATATTTTAATTGCTTTCTTTGAGTTTTTCATGGTTAATTAAGTTAGTAGCGTTTTAGCAGCATCAAATAACACGGACAGATGATGATCGCCTTGATACATAGGCGTTGGCTTTTTATCGAGCCCTAATAAAGTATATACTGCGGTTTGTGCAGTTCTTACAGAATATTCCACTGTAAAAACCACATCGTCGGGCACCTCGGCAAACTGACCAATGAAGGCAATATTTTGGCAGATCTCCGGCACCACTTCAGGGCGATCGCCCTTTGTGCGTGTCAAAAACTGACTGGTGATATAAGGCAGCATGCAAGGTATACAATTGCTGTTTTTTAACAATTGTTCAGTTACATCTTCATATCGTAAATGAGCCAGCAGTTCGGTAATGATCTCTGCTCCGGTGCAATCCGACATTCTCTTTTTTACAAAGTTCCCTTCATTATCAGGGAATAAACCATATCCCCAAAACACAGTAACGGCCTTCGGCTGTCCAATAAAATGTGGCTGATGAGGCAAAACAACTGACATCAGCCAATTGGAATCTTTAAAAGTAACCAAACCACCAGTACCGGCCACATTGCCGGTAAACTGTTCCATCAGGTCAAAAAAATCGGTTCCCTGGCAGGTTACGGTAAATGATTCCCATTTTGATTCGCTTATACGGCTATCGAAAATAAATGGACGGCCAAACTGAGGTTTATACTTTGCAATGTTATGCCATAGTTTCCAGCTGCCATCAGCTTTATTGGTGATCAGCTTTGGTGCTGATTGCATCGAACCCAAACTGGAATCGGCAGTCATGGAACCTATGGTTACCAGTAACAGGTCATCAGCCCCAAAATGAACTTCTTTTTCATTTTCATGCTGTATATAGTGAATACACTTAACCATTTCTACGCCCCGAAAATTTGTAAAATCAACAGAAGTAACTTCAGCACCCATTTCAAAATGCACACCTTGTTCATGCAACCATTTAATCAATGGTATCACCAGCGAATCATACTGATTATACGGTGTACGATCTACCCCTGCCAGTGTATTTATCCGTTCAAATTCATGGATAAAACGATGCAGATAGCGTTTAAACTCTACCGCGCTGTGCCATGGCTGAAAAGCGAACATGGTATCCCACATGTACCAGAAATTGGTTTTAAAAAAATCTTCGCCAAACCAATCGTCTATCCGTTTTGAACCTAAGTATTCTTCGCTTACTGCCATCATTTCCACCAGGTCCAAACGATCCTGGTTACTGAAATCCATCGTGGTAACATCTTCTATTTTACCATTAGCAATAACCCGGGCGTTGGCATGCGTTTTTATCTTTTTGTTGAAGGTTTGTATCTCCTCATAAACAGTGATTTTGGGATCAGTAAGCGATGGGATAAATGAAAAAAGATCATAAGTGCATACATAGCTAAAATTGAGCATGCGCCCCCCTCTCAGCACATACCCATTTTCAGGCGATCCGGAGCCATCAAGGCTGCCACCGGGTATTTCCAGTTCTTCGTATATTGTGATGTGATCGCCTGCTATACCTTCTCTGATAAAGTAGGCAGCACTGGCTAAAGAAGCTATACCGCCGCCAACCAGGTAAACATTTCGTTTATTTGAATTTTTCATAATAGGTATTTTAGATTGCAGGGAAAACGAGTAAGGGTATTGCAATATGGTTTGCCATTTTCTGTGTTTGGCTACCCCTGAACAGGCTGTCGATAAAATTATGCGAGCGATGTACCATAGCCAGCATATCAATATCGCCATGTTCACACAACCAATCCAGTCCCGAAACGGGATGGTATGCCTTAACCATTCTATAATAGATATGCGGATAGTTAGCCTTATTAGCCAGCTCATTTATCAGCCAATCGGCAGCATGTTCATCCTCATCAAAAATATTGGTGATCAGTATTTCAGCATTGAGCGGCCTTGCAAGTGTTATTAATATATGAATACCCTCCATATCCTTTACCGGGTCTTTAAAATCCGTAGCAAAGGCGATCTTTTTCACCGGTTTTATTTTAGCGACCGGTGGTACAAGCAATAACGGCTTGTTAATTTCATCAATTATTTCCCGGCTATGGTCGCCCAAAAGCAAAGTACTCAAACCGCTGCTGCCATGTGTGCCGATAATAACCAGGCCAACATCGTTCTGATATCCCACTCTATTGATCATATCAGTCACAGTTCCGGCTTCACTTATACAGGTGATGGAAGGATTGAAACTGATTGTTTCTTCTTTATTTTCCATTTGTTCCTTCAGCCGTTTTAATTCACTGTTGCTATCATCTTGCAATAAGTCCGACTCTTCCATTGGCCAGCTAACCAGCCCGGCTTGTGGTATTTCTGCAGGTTCTATTATCGCATTGCAAATGATCATATTTGCCTTAACCTGTTTGGCCAGGCTGTAGCCATAATTCAACGCGTGCTTTGCATTAGCTGAAAAATCTGTTGGGAAGAGGAACTTTTTCATGGTATACAAAGCTGCTGTTAATCAAAACGCTAAAGAATGATACCCATCACTATTTCAGGTGTTTATCGTCATTGCCAGCTAATCGAATACTGAAGAAGTTTGCTTCATGTTAGGACCATTAAACGAAGACCAGATTGAAACCCTGCTAAGGGAACTGCCCATTGGCCGTATAGGCTGCCATGCAGATGGTATAACCTATATTGTACCGGTAAATTATGTTTACGACGGCATAAACCTATACGCCCATTCGGCCAAAGGCATGAAAATAGATATGATGCGGAAAAATCCTGAGGTATGTTTTCAGGCGGATGCCATTACCAGCCTGCAAAACTGGGAAAGTGTAGTTTGCTGGGGTAAGTTTGAAGAAATAACAGATATGCTGGAACGCGAACACGCCATGCAAAAGATCATCAACCGGGTAATGCCGCTCATGCAGGGAGAAACTGCACAGCCATCACACGGTTTTACAAGTGACGCAAGTGATGTGGGGTTTGATATGGAGCTGATATTATATAAGATAGTTTTAAGCAAGAAAACAGGAAGATTTGAAAAAAATCAATCAGTTAAAATATCATAATTTAATATAATTGATATAACTAAGTACAATTCCAACGAAGGTATTAAACATTTAGATTTGATTAATCATTTGATCAGAGTTCGATTATAACCCCTCGGTCTTTACGTAAGGAGATGTTCAATTTTGAGCATCTCCTTTTTTATGAACAACAAATACCTTATCGTCAATTAGTTAAATTTTCATAATTTAAAACTGGCTCGACATTATTACCATTTAAACAATCAGTATAATAAATCTTCAATTTCCTTATCTGTTAATTCTTTGTTCCATACTTGCAGATCATCTATTTTTCCATTAAAGCCACCTACTTTCTGCAAGGGGAAAAACAAAGTTTCTGATCTGGGCTTTTTAGTTTTGTCTTTATCTGTAAACTGAATGAAATCGTCATACATTTTCTTCTGTAATTGGCCATTTACATACAGGCTCGTCCCTTTGTTTGTGCCGGTAATTACGATATGTGTCCAGGTGTTTGCGGGTACAGCATAACCAAAATCGAAATCATACCCATCTCTGGAAAAGCCTAAATTACCAGTGCTGCCCTGTTTTAATTTTACCACCGAATTAGGCGATCTAAAAATAATGGTACTATCGGGATTGTTATCGGCAGGATTTATCCAAAAGGAAACAGTATAATCATAACCGATCTCTTTATAGGGTAGTTCGGCAATACTGTTTTTTCCTGAAAACGACAGGGCATTTCCTTTATGCCCTTTTGCATAGCCGGCCTGATGGAGCTGTACTCTTTCATCTCTTTTATCGAAATTAAAATAAGCCACCAATGGCTGATCAGGTTTGCCTATTTTACCCCGTATATTTGTTTCGGGGCCTTCGCTTATTTTCTTACCCGCACTTTCAAAGTCATCAAAATTCATGATGCTAACACTACCGTTCCACATTTTTTGGGATAATACCTGCATAGCGGGGAATACACGGTCATGCACATCTTTTTCGCTGATGCCATTGCCCACAATATCGTTCCATACTGCGAAAGCGCCGCCTAATATAGTGGGGTCACCAACCGGGAAATTTACTTCGCCTATCATTGATGGGGTCCAGTTATTATAAAGGTTTTTGGTATCCAGGTAGTCATAATAATAGCCCGCGGCAGGTACAATATACAGCCAGCCATCGGGCGTACTAATCTGGTTGTAACCCAGCTTTTTCATTGCAATTGGGTTAGCGTAGCCGTTATACCAGGTATTCATGGTTACATTTTTTACAGTTACCGGCGTAGTCCCTGCTGCGTGTGTTAACGCGCCCCAAACCCTTACATCTTTCCCATAACTTTGTACATATTTTATAAAGTGATCGGTAAAAGCACGAAAGGCTTCCGCATCCCTTTTATCATATTCGTCGGTACCAATATGTACCTCTTTACCCATAAATACAGGATGATCGCCGGATAAATATTCTTTAAATACATTTTCAATAACCGTATAGGTAAGCGGATTGTGCAGGTCGAGGTGATCCATACCATATAGTTTGCTGCCAATTGCCGGATTCAGTTTAGTAAAGGCGAGCGCATGTGCAGGTACATCTATTTCGGGTATGATACGTACTCCATAGCTATCTGCTAATTGTTGCAGGGCTATAAATTCCTGCTTAGTGTAAGCGCCGTCTTTGGCGGTAAGCCCCGGGTAGGTGCCATTCTGTAAACGGAATGCCGAATAAGTGCTATCCCATTTATTGCCGAAATATTTTCTGAAACCATTATCGCTCAAATGAATCTGGAAATCGTTCATTTTGTAGTATGACATAAATTTCACGTAATCGCGCAGGAATTGCAAGCTGAAAAATTTACGCCCATCATCCAGAATAAAACCACGCACTTTAAATTCGGGATAATCGCGGGCGATGCCTTTGGGGATGGTTCTTTTCTGTTCAAGCAATTGCAATAAAGTGCGCGTGCCCCAAAATACGCCCTGATAATCAAGCGCGCTGATTTTTATAAAACTTCCAGCATCAAAATAATAACCTTCATCGCCAATGGTGGCATCTTTTTCGTGCAGGGCTAAATAGATATCTCCCTTTTGGGGTTTGCCCGATGTTATTTTTAAGTTGAGGCCGATTTCTTCTTTTAGCTCTTTTTGCAATATAACAGCTGCCTTTTGCAGCACTTGTTTATCGCGGATATTTACAACTATCCTTGAGGCACGCGTTAAAACAAAAGTACCTTCGCCGCCATGCCATTCGCGCAATGCGGGGATAACAAAGGGTTGGGGGTTAATCCCTTTGTCCGCATATTTTCCAAGCACAAATACTTGTTTTGATATGTCATATTTTAAGGTATCGTTAGTATTGCTTAGCAGCTGAAAATACAGGGTTACATTTTTTGCTACGAGAGGTTTAACGATCCTTCCTGTACTGTCAATTACAGGGTTGTGGTCGCTCCCTTTCAAAACCAAATGGTATCCGTTTGGCTCTTCAGGAAAAGTAACCTTGGTATCGCCTGGTTTTATGACTGGAATACCGGATACTGATTTTATTACAGTACTGTCAACCTGCCCTAAAGCGAGGCTTCGGGTAATCATTATTAAAATAATTGTATATATACCTTTTTGCATAATAAATTGTGTCCGTGCTTATGTACCGAACATTTATGGCAGTTTATTAAAATCAATTCCGGGAGGATTACTACCTGCCGACTGGCGGATCAGATCTGTTTTAAGGATGGTAAAGTCATTAAAAAAACCGCAATTACGCAGGAAAAACAAATTACCATTTACTCCGCCGCTATAATCTTTACGATAGTTGATATTAGCAGTCGCGTCACCGGTAAATAGGGCATTATTTACCGGATACCACTTGCCTGATGTAGTCGCGACCCATTCATTACCAAAAAATACCTTTCGTGTTACGGTACCCATATCCGGCTCAAAATTTTCAAGGAAAGAATACATACCTTTTAAGTAATAGCCTGATTTTGGCCGTTTAAAACTTGCTATCAATTGCCATTCCTGCTGATCCGCAGCTTTGAAATAGGCCGTAAAAACTGTAGTTTTCGCGGCTGTATCGGCCTGCGCATGTATTAAAAAGGCATATGTTTTACCTGCAACCCACGGATAGCTTAAATAACTCTGCCCACCGGAACCTTCGCTTCCAAATTCACCTGCATGTACATTATTCCCTTTTTTTAATAGTTTGATCTTTAGACTATCGGGGATACTTTTAGGATCGTTAGTAGTAAACGGGCTCCAGATCGAGAATAAAATGTGGCGTTCTGTTGCTGAGTTGACCTGCATACCAAAATACCCGCCGGTGAAGCCATCAGCCATAAAATAAGATCCTAATACATCATTACCAACCGGCACAGTTACTTCATTATAAAACCATTCGGCATTATTTTTTACTTCATCCGGTAGTTTGTAATTTAAATGCACTGAAGGGCCGCGATGTCCCCAATAATAATAATCGCCATGATTATCCTTTACATAAGCAGCGCCTTTTGAAACTGCCGACCCACTTAACACAAGGTCTGTTACATTGGCGTAAACACTTCCGCTTTTGCGCACTCCCTGCAATTTTATTTGCACATAGCCGGCAGATTTTATCGTCGCGTTTCCAAAATCCACAACCTCAGCATCCCCTTTTGATACGGTTTTTATTAAAACCGTTTTACCTGCGGTTACGCTTATCCGGGATGCCCCGTCAGGCACCTGCAATCTGAGAGAAATATTTAGCATGCCCGCAGATTCCAGGCGTACATAGACACTGATTGTATCCGCATTATCAATCCAGTTAGTAAGCCCGTTTTCACCTAATTTTGCCTGTGCGCCTTTGCTCAACCAGCCATTCCCACCAATCGGCACTTTAATAGCCGAAGAATCTGCCTGGTGCCGGGCAGCATATCCGTTGGTGACCAACAGCATAAAAACAAACAGTCCCATAACCATTCTCTTCGGTAACCTCATAACATGTGTATCCATTAGTATTCAATTAAATTTATGATAGATAAGTTCATCGTTTTGCCGTTCCATATAAAATTACAGCACAAATTGTGCTTTTAAATCCGTTTTACCCTGCATATATATTTTCGTTTTTCTACGATTATTTCCATTGCAACAAGATTAATTTTACGCAAACGATTGCAGATAATCATGGCGATTCCGAAAGGCTTGACCAGGCAGTTTCATGCGCCTTGGATTTGCAGCACCCGACTGGCGCATATCACCGCCACCCATGAACAAATTTTTCGCCTTGTTAAAAAACAATGTTATTACCATAAGTTTATAGCAAAAGTTTAAATAATAACATGCCCCATTAAAGGGTCAGTCTGGCTGTGATTACCTGTTTCTACCCGGCCGGCGTATCGTCTCGCATAATTATCATTACCAGTTACCTTTATTGTGAAATCGTACCAGCCATAGCTTTTTTTCAGGTCAAGCAGGAAAGTTGTGACCGGTGCTAGTGTTTGTTGCTTATGATTGTTAGTTTTATAAGCATTGTCGATAATCTCAATATGATGGTGCTGCTTTGATAAATTAGCCAGTTTTAGTTCGATGTTTCCTGTGAGTTTGCTGTTGGGTAATGTCTGATATTCACAATATATTTCCAATCCGGGATCAGCCGCGTTTCCTGTAAATTCACGAAAGAAGCCGTTGGGTCCATAAACACGTAAATGGTAATTGCTATTATCAAACTCATTCAAAGGCCATGTATCGGTAAGGTTATCCCCTGCTGTTACTGTATAGGCCCATGTACGCACCTTATCCATTACCTGATCACCATTAACTTCCTGGAGATATTTACCGGGGGCATACACATTAAAGGGCGCTCCCAAAGCATCTTTCCCAAAAAGTTTGTTGGCAGCGGTAAATTTTATTTCGAATGTATTTTTATCAGTATTAAGTTTTCCATCGGCGTAAAGCTGGTAAGGGATGGCACATGATGGCTTAATACCGCTTTCCTGCCGGGGCATATAGGGCGATAAATGCGGATTCTGGTTTATCTGTGCTATCTCCTCAGCAGTAAGTAACTTATATGCCGATGGTAGTTTTTTGAACTTCGCTTTATGAATACTTTCAACTACGACATCTCTCGATAAAAATTCAGGCTCAGGTATTTGTTCGCCGTGATAGGGTCTGAATACCGATGTCAAATTCCCGCAAATAGTGCGGCGCCAGTTGCTGATATTGGTTTCCTTTATTTTTTTGCCTGTTTTTTTATATAAAAACTCCTCCAGGAATTGTAGTGTGGAAGTATGGTCAAAAACTTCCGAATTTACCCAGCCGCCCCGGGTCCATGGCGAAGCGATAACCATGGGTACACGGTAACCTAACCCTATCGGGCTCTCCCGGTCGTATTTTTCCGGAAAATCTTTTCTTGCCAGTTCCTGCTCAAGTGTTACAAATTCAACCCGGGTATCTATCCCCGCTGAAACCTTGCCTGAACCCGCTTTGTGCGAATGTGGCGCCACAAAAGGTGGCACATGGTCAAAATAGCCATCGTTCTCATCATAGGTTAATATAAAGACAGTTTTTTTCCAAACCTCGGGGTTTTTGGTCAATATATCCATCACTTCTGATACATACCACGCTCCGTACCAAGGTGCGCTCGGATGGTCACAGAAGTTTTTAGGGGCAGTAAGCCATGATACCATGGGCAACTTGCCGGTGTTTACATCTTCCCTGAACTGGTGCAAAACATCCCCTTTGGGTACTTTTAACTCACGTGGAATGCCATTATCATCATACGTTAAGGTAGTTAAAGTATGATAATCCGGATCGCCGCTATTATTATCAAACGCTTTTAAATGAATGTTTTTATCACGTTGCGACAGGCTTTCAAACTGGCCGGGCTGTGCTTTTTCGAGTTCTTTTTTTATATCATTAAGATCCTGTTGGCTTCGTTTTAATTGTTTTTTAAGATCGGGATTAGCATCGGTTACAGGTAATCCATCAGTCTTTTTCTGAAGATCAACTATTTGAAGGGATAATGCGGCCTGTTGTTTTTGCAGATAGGCAACATGTTTTTGATATAGAAATATATTATACTGGGCAAAATTTTCCAGTGGGTTGTCCCCAAAATTTGAAAGCCATTCGCTTTCATCATCATTCATACCAACATCGATACTGATTTCGTTTTGATAGCATTTCCATGATATGTTGTTATCTTCCAAACGCTCCGGGAAGGTGGTCCATTTTAGTGTACCGTAATCGGCATCTTCATTCCACACATCTGCCCTTGAATCTTCATTCTGCTTTTCGCGAATAGTGCCGCTCCAAAAAAAGAGCCGGTTAGGATCGGTGCCTGTTAATGACGAACAAAAATTTTGGTCACATACGGTGAATGCATCTGCCAGCGCGTAGTAAAACGGGATATCTTCCCGGGTATGATAGCCCATGGTTAATGGCATGTCGGCATACTTTTTAATGTCCGACCGTTTTGACTCCAGCCATGCGTCAAACTTACCATCATTACGGGCATTTACCTGGTTGGCCCAGGTATGGGGAAGATTGCCCATCCAGGTGGTTTTTGTTTGCTTAATATCCAGGTGGAAGGGTGCATAGGTCTCACCGGCTTTATTGGACTGCAGCCAAACCCGATTATTATTTGGCAGTGTAATGGCCCTCGGGTCATTGTACCCGCGCACCCCGCGCAAGGTCCCGAACATGTGATCGAATGAGCGGTTTTCCTGCATTAATATAACAATATGTTCGGCATCCAGAAAGGTGCTGCCGGGCATGGGATTGATAGCCATGGCTTTTTTAATGGAAGCAGGCAATATGCCCGACAAACTGGCTGCGCCGGTTAAAAGCGCAGCTTTTTTTATAAAATCTCGACGGTTGTCCATTGATAGGTGTATTTTTTTTATTTCAGTTTCTAGTATACTTTGCTGATAAAACTACCAATAATTGAGCTTTTCCCTGGCGATAGGTTTTAACAGAAATTGGTCATTGTTAAGTCTGCCTGTATGCCTATTAACCAATGATATCGAACCTGTTGATAAAAGCTTTATAAAACTGAAATACTGTAACTGTTATAATTGTAAAGCCTAATTTAAATTTAAAACTGCTGTTCATCTCATAATAGCTTGCGCAAACGATTGATCGGCTCATGCTAATCATGAGCTTAAATGAGAGTTCTGTAATAACTACTATTGGATAGTCCGCATAATATTTACCATCATACACTCAATTTCCAATACGAGGTACCATCATTGCATTTAGTCAGGCAGACCTCATCAAAAATTATGCTTGACCACCCTGTACTGCTCAGGAGACATACCCATCATCTTTTTGAATAAACGTGAAAAATAATATGGATCGTCGTAACCAACATTTTTGGCGACATCTTTAATTTTAATGTGGGCATCAAAAAGAAACTGACAGGATTTTTGAATTTTAAGTTGGATGAAGTATTCCATTGGTGACATGCCTGTCGATCGCCGGAACAAGCCAGAGAAATGGGATGCCGATAATTGATAGCGTACTGCGAAAACTTCTACAGTGAACCTGCCTTCAAGTTTTTCGCGCATAAATGCAATCGTTTCCCTGATCATGTCTTTATCATCAGTAATTGAGAAATGTTTGTTCGGATATAAGAAAGTCGACAAAAAATGATATAAACACATATTGGCATTGTTTAAATTGTCCTTACTATATCCCATCTCCAAAGAACTGTACATTTCCTCCCAAATAAGCAGCCCTTTTTCATTATAAGGAATATTCTTAGGGCCATCATTAATCGAAATATTTAATAGCTTGTTAAAGCACTCCATATCTTTCCCACTATAATGCACCCAAAATATAGTCCAGGGCTGTTCTTCGTCGGCACCATATTTAAGGTATTTGTCGGTGGCAGGTAATTGGAAAAACTGGTTAGGTTCTACTTCATATTTCTTTTTGTCAACTATATACCATCCCTTTCCTTGCAGGCAATAAATAAATATATTATCCTCACAACCCTTCCGGCGCTCCCGAAAATGATAGGATGCTTTAGGGAAATAACCTATATGAGTAATAAAGATCTGATTTAGGATCGTATTATCCGATCTCATATTTTTATAAATCGTATTGGGTAAACTGATTAACTTTTGCCCTTCAAAACCATCTCTGACCTTTATTTTCTTCACATTATAAAATTAGTAAAAAATACAATAGAATAATCCATCAAAATACAAACATAATTCATTGTAGGCTACCTGATAAGCTTCTAATTTAGATTATCCAATAAACCATAAATTATGAAATACCTTTTTTGCGCTTTTATCCTTTTATTACCGTTCGGTAATTTAAGGGCACAGTCCAGATCTATAGATCCCTCCATAAAAACATCCCGGGTCGTGATGGATAATTTTATGGATCAGCGATTTGGAATGTTCATCCATTGGGGGCCAGTAACATTACGTGGTACAGAGATAGGCTGGAGCAGAGGAAATGCCGTGCCAACTCAAGAATATGACACGCTTTACAAAGAGTTTAATCCGGTTTTATTTAACGCAGATGCATGGGTAAAAACCGCCAAAGATGCCGGCATGAAATACCTTACCATCACAGCCAAGCATCATGATGGATTTTGTTTGTGGCCCACAAAGGTTTCAAACTACAATATCATGAACTCTCCTTATAAAAAAGACATTGTTGGCGAGCTTGCCCGTGCCTGTAAAAAGTATGACGTTAAGTTTTGTATTTATTTTACGGTGCTGGATTGGCATGATCCTGACTACCCTATTCATATGTCCGGTTCAAAAGCAGACACGAATGCCAATATGGATAAGTTTGTAATTACCATGAAAAAAGAATTACAGGAATTGGTAACCAGCTATCACCCTTATATGCTATGGTTTGATGGTAACTGGGAAAGCCCCTGGAAAAACGAGTATGCAGCCGGTATTTACACGTTTTTGAAAAAACTAGATCCTAATGTTATTATCAACAACAGGCTTGGAGCAAATGACGCCCATCTAAAACTAACAGCGGAAATGATTGGCGACTTTGCAACACCTGAACAAAAAATTGGTGAACTTAACATGAATACTCCCTGGGAAACTTGTATGACCATCTGCAATCAATGGGCCTGGAAACCAAATGATAAAATGAAAACCTTGAAGGAATGCATACAAACTTTGGCTAAAACAGCCGGGGGAAATGGGAATCTGCTTTTCAATGTAGGGCCTATGCCTGATGGACGGATGGAAGCACGCCAGGTGGAAAGACTGAAAGAAATGGGCGAATGGCTGAAAACATACGGAGAAAGCATATATGGAACTAAAGGCGGACCATTTAAGCCAAATGAGATTTTTGCTGCAACCCGTAAAGGTGATAAGCTATATGTGCATGTTTTTGAAAAAACGGCTAATACTTTAACGCTGCCGGTATTGCCGAATGTAAAGGTTAAGCAGGCTTATTTGCTGAAAGGAGGCAAAATAAATTACAGTCAGGGTGCCGGCGGAGCCATTACACTTCAATTACCTGAACAGCTTCCCGATAGCAATGATTCAGTAATTGTATTGGAATTGACTACTAACGCGGAAATTATACCTGTAGTTTCTTAATATAAATAAAGAGCTAACAATGATTAAAAATATCCAAATAAGCGATAGAAGATTTCCGCTTGCCAAAGGAGCTGGCAGCGATGCTATTCACAGAGACCCCATATATTCTTACGCGGTAACCAATTTGATTGATGATAGCGGCCTTATAGGGACAGGTTTTGCCTTTACATTAGGCGAAGGGAATGACCTGGTATGCAAGGCGGCTCAATTTTATGCTGAGCAACTGAAAGGAAAAGATATTGAAGAACTCATGTCGAATTTCGGGGCTGTATTCAATCAGCTTTCCAATGAGCAGCAGTTTCGTTGGCTCGGGCCACATAAGGGTGTAGTTCATTTGGCGCTTGCTTCAGTTACCAATGCTTGTTACGACCTATGGGCGAAAAAAAGAGGCGTGCCATTATGGAAATTATTAACCGATCTCTCGCCCGAAGAAATCATCAATACCCTTGATCTGTCTTATCTCGAAGATGAGCTTACCCACGAACAGGCATTACAGTTACTGAAGAATAACCAGGCGGGTAAAGCCCAACGGCAGCAAATTATAGATTCGGGTTATCCCGGGTACGATACCTCCATTGGTTGGTTTAATTATTCAGATGAAAAAGTGCGCGAAAATTGCCATAAGGCAGTAGCGGAAGGATTTACCGCGATGAAGCTGAAAGTAGGCAGCACTGATCCTGAAAGAGATATCCGCCGCTCGCATATTGTACGCGAAGTAGCCGGGGATAACATAAAAGTGATGCTGGATGCCAACCAGCAGTGGACGCTACCGCAAGCGCTTAAAATATGCAAGGAGTTACAAAGCATGAATCCATATTGGATTGAAGAGCCGACCCATCCCGATGATGTACTGGCACACAAAACATTGGCCGATGCCATTGCACCCACAAAGCTGGCATTGGGTGAGCATGTACCCAATCGTATCGTATTCAAAAATTATCTGCAAACAGCATCAGCGGGTTTTATCCAGGTTGATGCGGTAAGAGTGGGAGGCGTAAGCGAGTTTATTACCATTAGCCTGCTTTGCCGTAAATACAATATACCTGTAGTACCCCATGTGGGTGATATGGGCCAGCTGCACCAGCACCTGGTACTATTCAATCATATCAGCATGGGGCACGAAGCTTTGTTTTTAGAGCATATTCCTCATTTACAAAAGCATTTCTTACATCCGGTTAAAATAGAGAACGGTGTTTATAAAACGCCATTGGAGCCAGGAAGTAGCTGCGATTTTAAAATCAGCATAAAATAAGTTCCCCCTTAACTGAAATAAACAAAAAAATAAAACAGCATGTTAAAATCCCTCGACTTAAGTATTAGTATTATATATATCCTGGGTATTTTGGCTATAGGGTTATGGGCAGGTATCCGTCATCGCCGTAAAAGCAAAGCAAATGCCGCGGGTGAATATTTTTTGGCAGGGAAAACTTTAAAATGGCCCGCTATTGGTTTGGCACTTTTTGCTACTAATATTTCTACAGTACATTTGGTAAGCCTTGCACAAAGTGGGTTCGACAGCGGTTTGCTTAATGGGAATTTTGAATGGATGGCCGCCTTTACGCTTATTTTGCTGGCGTTGTTCTTTGTTCCATTTTATATAAAATCAGGTGTAGCTACGCTGCCTGATTTTTTGGAAAAGCGCTACGACCGGGCAAGCCGCGACTGGCTGGCAATAGTATCTGTTATTTCTGCGATTATCATCCACATTGCTTTTTCTATGCTGGCGGGAGGTATTGTATTGAAAACCTTATTTGGCCTTAATATGTACGTTAGTGTGATTGTAATTTGCATCATAACGGCTATATATACCATTGTTGGCGGGTTGAAAGCGGTGGTTGTCACAGAGTCTATTCAAACCATAGTATTACTTTCAGGTGCAATAATCATAACCTATGCCGCATTTCACAGGATGGGCGGCTGGGAACCCATGGTTGATGTATTAAAAAGTCACCATGAAACAAATAAGCTTTCCATGCTGCGCCCACATGGCGACAGTAGTGGAATGCCCTGGTATGCAGTATTCTTAGGCTATCCTGTTCTGGGTATCTGGTATTGGTGTGCAGATCAAACTATTGTACAGCGGGTACTTGGCGCAAAAGATGAAAACAATGCAAGAATAGGGCCTTTGTTTTGTGGGTTTATCAAAATTCTGCCGGTGTTCATTTTTGTATTACCCGGTTTGTTTGCTTACACATTGGCACAATCCGGACACCTGAATATCAGCAGTTTGGGCATGAATGACAAGGGTGAGGTAAATTCAAAAGGTATTTACACATTAATGATCACTCAACTTTTACCATCAGGGCTAATTGGTGTTTTGGTGGCAGCCCTTTTATCAGGGCTGATGAGCCAGGTTTCCGGCGCATTAAATTCTATTTCTACTATGATAAGTTACGATATGTACCAACGATACCGGCCCCTTGCTTCTGATAAACAATTGGTATTGGCCGGAAAAATATCGGCAGGTATTGCATTGATATTCTCTCTCGCTTTGCTGCCTTTATTAAATAGATATGAAAGTATATTTAGCGGGATTAATGACATTATCGCTCATATTTCTCCTCCTATCACCTGCGTTTTTCTGCTCGGCATATTTTGGAAGGGTGCATCGGCTATGTCAGCAAAGCTTACATTATGGATTGGTTCTGTATTGGGGGTAGTAGTATTTGCCATCGGTAAATTATATCCCGATACAATCATTGGCCATATTCCTTTTATGATGATGGCCTTTTATCTGTTTTGCGTATGCGTGGTGGTACAGGTCTTTTTTTCGTACCGTTACCCGGTACAGCACACTACAGAAAGCTCGCAGCTCTATTGGAAATCTCCCTGGGAACCGCTGCATGGCATAGCATGGAAAGGCATTGGCAATTATAAAGTATTATCGGCCCTGTTGCTGCTGGTAATAGGTGTATTGTATTATTTATTCAGATAATTAAATAAAATGAAAAAATACATTACTGTTATATTACTGGCAAGCATCTTATTTGCTTCATGTAAACAAAACAATAAACCATTGCATATAATGCGATTTGGTTCAATAACTGGGTTAAAACCGGAGAAACTGGCTTATTATAAAAAGCTGCATGCCAATGCCTGGCCTGGTGTATTGAAAAAAATAAAGGAATGCAATATTCAGAACTACTCCATCTACCTGCAAAAAATACAGAACAATTATTATCTGTTTAGCTACTTTGAATATGTGGGATCCGACTTTGCAGCTGATATGAAAAAAATGGCGGATGATACAATTACCCAACGCTGGTGGAAAGAAACTGACCCTTGCCAGCAGCCATTACCTGAAGCTGCCGCTAAAAAGAAGATATGGACAAACATGGAAGAGGTTTTCCATACTGATTAAAGACCTTATTAAAACGATCATAGAAAAAACAGTATATGCAAATATTATCTGACAAGGTTATTTTCTTAACCGGAGGCTCAATGGGGATTGGGCTGGCGTGTGCAAAAGCTTATGCCGCGGAAGGTGCAAATGTAGTTATTGCAGCTACCGCATCATCCCATATATCGGCTGAAGAAGTGGCAACACAGTTAGGGAAGAAACATCATGGCATTACATGCGACGTATCCAATTCATCAGATGTAGAAAGAGCTATTGGCCAAACAATAGAAAAATATGGAAAAATTGATGCCATACATAACAACGCTGGTATTGCTATGCCATCTAAACCGCTGCATGAAACAAGCGATATAGAATGGCAACGCCTGATGGATGTAAATTTAAAAAGTGTGCTGTTTACTACCCGTTTTGGCTTTGAAGAACTCAAGAAGTCTAAAGGATGTATTTTAAATACCAGCAGCCTTGTGGGCGAGATCGGGCAGGAAAATCATGCCGCCTATACCGCTACAAAGGGCGCTATGAATGCCTTAACCAAATCTATGGCATTGGATTATGCCCCCTATAAAATACGGGTAAATGCAGTATCGCCGGCCGGCGTATGGACTACCACATTACGCAATTGGAAAGAGGAACAGCCTGATCCATCATCTATAGAAAAATATTTAGATGATATTCACCCCTTAGGTTATTGCCCGGATGGTGACGTGATTGCTGATGCGTGTGTCTTCCTACTTTCAGATAAGGCGCGTTTCATCACAGGAACCATTTTGCCTGTTAGTGGCGGTGCAGAATTAGGATATAGGGCCATCCGTTAAGTTTGTCGTCGGGGGCAGCATTGGGCGGTGGTTATGGAGAAAATTAATCTGTAGAAAAAGCATAAATATCTCCACTACTATCTTTGCACTTACGAAAAAATTGCTTGGGTATACCGTTGTCAAAATCAAGATAAGTAATCAATCGAGCGTCACAATCGTGCCCTTTATTAAGAAATACCAATTTGTTGTTTTTAATATAATCAGGAACATCGCCGGTTGTTGTTAAATAGTAGTTTCCAACATACCCATTGTTACTCGTATATACTAAAATCCTACTGGTTGCTCTGTGCGATAAGCCCCAAATCCAAATGGACGTAAGTATTTTATAACTTTTTCCTCCAACAGTGTGAACGCTACCAAGAAATCTTAAATAAGTTAGGGTACTATCTTCCGTACTAAATCTATATGCTTTTCCTATATTGTTAAAGTGCAGTACACGAAGCCTGATGTCTTCTGATTTATTTGTTTGTGCGCAAATGATTTTTGCAATGAGAAGAAATACACATAATAAAGGGATAGCTTTTTTCATTATGTAGTTTTTTAGTCTTCACCTTCAATAGTTATATTAGCTGATTCACTTCCGATGTTTAATCCAAGTAGTAGCTCTGTGGATTGCGGGTCGCTGTCTACAATAATTAATTTGTACCGGTCCCTCTCATTTGTAAAGTCAATATCTTCAATAGATTTGATTCTGATAGGGATACTCAAAGATTTATTTAATGGAATATTGATGAACCATGTGGACTTAATCTCACCTACAGACGTTTCACCTATTAGATAAAACTCATTTCTGCTTTTAATTGCAAAACTGTCAATAACAGCAAAGATTCCCTGAATTGGTTTAGTGTTCATAAACCATAAAGTTAGCAGATTAAACTTTATAATAAAGTATCGTTATTCTTATCCTATTTTCCCATTGCTTCAACTGCCTCAGGCAGATCCTTGATTATTAGCAAATGCCCCCCTACTCGCTTTTCAAACTATCAACCGGGTTGGCTAATGCGGCCCTAATGGCTTGCACGCTTACGGTGATTGCCGCGACCATTAAGGAAATAATGCCGGCTGAGGCAAATACCCACCAGTGGATAGGTATTCGATAAGCAAAACCCTGCAGCCAACTGGCTGACATATACCAGGCAATTGGTGAAGCAATTGCCATAGCAATGATTACCATGAACAAAAAGTCTTTGGAGACCAGTAAAACAATAGATGATACATTTGCGCCAAGTACTTTTCTAATGCCAATCTCCTTTGTTCGCTGAACTACAGAAAAAGCAGTAATGGCAAACAGCCCCATACAGGCAAGCAATATGGCTAAAGCCGAAAAGGTTGAAAAAACACCGGCAGTATGCTGTTCTGTACGATAGAGCGCATCGAAATCATCATCCAGGAATTTATATTCAAACGGGCGATTTTGCACTCTTTGTTTCCAAAGGCTTTGAACCGCCTGAATAACAGCTGAAGTTTGGTTAGCATTTATCCGCACAAACAGGTCCTGAGATTGGTTATGATCCAAAAACAGCAGCAATGGGCTGATGGGTGTATGAAGGGATTTAAAATTAAAGTCTTTCACCACCGCCTTTATCACACCCGGCGCATCTTTCGAAATTTTCTTTCCTATGGCCTGTTCAGGGGTCCATCCTAAGGCTTTAGCAGCCGATTCGTTCAGCATAAAGGCGTAATGGAAGTTTTTATGGTTATTCGTAGTATCATCCATCTGCAAAACATCTGAATGGTTAAAATCACTCCCTGCAATTATTTTCAGCTGCATGGTTTTTATAAAATCCTCATCCATAGGCAGCGCATTTACCGTAAGGCTTTTACCATCGTCTGTTTGTATGGCATCTCCCCACATAACATTTACTGGTTCGTTATTTGCAGCTGCTACGCTCTCAACCCCCGGTATATTAGCCAGCTGTTTTTTAAGCCCGTCCATCTGTGGCATCATTTCATAACCAACGGGTACAACCATCACATTACTTTTATTATAGCCAATATCTTTATTGCGAATAAAGGACAACTGCTGTAATATGATCACTGTAGTAATGATCAGGAAGATGGAAATAACAAACTGGAAAACGATCAGCGACCCGCGGGTGCTTTTACCGGAAGTAAAGGAAAACCCGGCTTTTAGTATTTTTGATAACTTGATATTTGCTAATAGCAGCGCCGGATATGCCCCGGCAAACAAACCGATAATTATACCTAAAAGCATAAGGCTGATCATGATTACCGGGTTAAAGAACACAGCATAGTTAAACTGCATCCCTGAAAGCTGATTAAAATAGGGCAATGCAATATAAGCGATACCAATAGCCAACACTATCCCTATAGTTGCTACCATTAATGCTTCGCCTATAAATTGTGTGAATAATTGCAGCCTGCCCGCTCCCATAACCTTCCGGATACTGATTTCGGCCCCACGCCCGGCCGATTGGGCAATTGCAAGGTTTACATAATTAACACAGGCAATAACCAGTATCAGTATGGCTACAACAATTAATATGTATATATAAACAATGCTGCCGTTTGGCTCTGCATCACCCGGCAGGTTTGAATATAAGTGAACCTTTGTTAAGGGTTCGATATAAAGATGTACAAATTGGCTCCCTGTCAGGTTAAGTTCATCCCTGTCCACAATTTTCATGTAGGCACTTATCTTTGTTTGTAAAGATGATATTTGCCCTTTCTCTTTCAGCAACAGGTAAGTGGTATAATTGGCACCGTAATATTGTTCTTTCTTTGCCTGATCCAACGTGTTAAAGGGCACTAAAAAATCAAACCTGATCTGAGAATTTGACGGCGCGTCAGCGGCAATAGCAGAAACCCTGAAATTCTTATCGCCAACTTTCAGGATCTTCCCGATTGGATCCTCATCATTGAAGTATTTTTTAGCAATAGTTTCAGTAATAACAATCTTATCCGGTGAGCTTAACGCGTCATTGATATCGCCTTCTTTTAGTTTAAAAGAGAATATTTTAAAAAAAGAAGGCTCCGCGTAAACAAAATTATTTTCTTTGAATAACAGGCTATTGTAGCCTACAATCCTTGGCCATTTATACAGTCGTACGTAATCAGCTATCTCCGGAAATGTCCTTTTAAACTGCGGGCCGACCTTAGTGCCTGTGAAGGCAAATTTTTGGGTTCCTCCGCCATGATTAAATTCCATGGTAACGCGCACAATTTTATCGGCATTTTCATTGAAACGGTCATAGCTCAATTCATGCCTGATATAGATACCGATTAAAAGGCAACTGACAATGCCTATAGTTAAACCCGTAATATTTATAACAGCATATAGTTTGTTCTTCCTTAAATTCCTCCAGGCAATTTTCAAATAGCTCTTTAACATGATAACCGGCTTTGAAATAAACTAATTAATAAAAATTGAAACACCAAAACACAAGCCAAAATAATAAGTATTTGATCTTTAATAAATTAATACTTTTATTACAAAGCTTAATGTAACGGAAGCGAACACCAATTGTTCGTATTTGAAATTAATTATTTATACGGTTAGCCTGAACAGCAAAACTCCGGTACCGGTAAAAAAATAAAATCCAACAGTACTATTGCATTCAAAACTTCAATCTTACTATGTTGATAACCCTGAATTTTCAACAATGGCGTTTTAACTATATCTTTTAGCTATTTGAACCGTATAATCTGTTTTTACATTATATGTCTTCTATAAATACCAACGTCTCTTCTGTTCAAATTAACGCCGACCTTGTTAAAATTGTATCCGGGTATGTATTGCTCCAGGAAAGCAGGAACGTATTAAAGGGTAATTGCCCCTTTCATCAGGATAATGCGGCTTCCTTTATGGTTGCACCGGCTAAAAATATCTTTAAATGTTTCGGGTGTGGTAAAGAAGGCGGCCCGGTGGAGTTTATGGTGCTGATCAAAAACAGGAACATAACAAAAATTCAGTAACCGTAACTATAAACTACTTTTTGTTATTATTAAATCTTCAAGCACCAATACATCCATGCCGGTTTGATTAAAACACGTCAAGGCTTCCGTTGGGGTATTTACAATTGGCTCATCCATACGGTTAAATGAAGTATTTATAAGTAATGGATAATTAGTGAGTTCATAAAATACATTAATCAGGTTATAAAAATCGGGATGATCAGCCTTGTTAACGGTTTGTAAACGGGCAGAGTTATTTACGTGCGTTACGGCCGGTATTACTGACCGGGCTATTTTTAACTTTTCGAACCCCGAGCGTTGTTCATCCTGGTTAGAAAGTGGTAATCTATAATTTGGTTTAACATCAGCCACCAGCAACATATAGGGGCTCGGCGCATCTATTTCAAAAAAATCAGCGACCTGCTCCTCCAATATAGCAGGCGCAAAAGGCCTGAATGATTCCCTGAATTTTATTTTTTGATTGAGTATCGACTGCATATCCGCATTGCGGGGATCGGCAATTATACTGCGGGCACCCAGCGCCCGGGGGCCGAACTCCATTCGCCCTTTAAAATAACCTACCACTTTGCCGTCTGCTATATACCGGGCTATGATTTTGTAATAGTCATCAGGTGCAGGTTCTTCAAACGCGATGCCATTGTTTATTAGCTCCTGTTTTATATCGGCTGTATTATAATGAGGGCCTAAAAGCGCGTTTTGCATTTTATCATGCGCTGTTTCGGTCCTGCTATTGCCCAAATATTGATAATAAACTGCATATGCTGCTCCTAATGCACCGCCAGCATCACCTGCCGCGGGTTGGATCCATATATTTTTAAAACCCGACTCTTTCAGGATCCTGCCATTTGCCACACAGTTTAAGGCAACACCACCTGCCATGCATAAATTCTCCAGCCTATATTCCTCGTATAAAGCAATTGTTATTTTTAGCATTACCTGCTCGGTAACGGCCTGAATGGAACATGCCACATCCATATGAAATTGCGTAATTTCCTGTTGTGGGCCGCGTGGCGTGCTGCCAAATAATTCATGAAAACGCGGTGATGTCATGGTAAGGCCGGTGCAGTAATTAAAGTATTGCATATCGAGCCAAAATGAGCCATCATCCTTTAAATCGATAAGGTTATTCAATATAACATCAACATAAACCGGCTTGCCGTAAGGTGCCAGGCCCATTACTTTGTATTCATCAACATTAACTTTAAAACCCAGATAATAGGTAAAAGCTGAATACAATAAGCCTATAGAATTTGGGAACCTGATTTCCTTTACAAATTTGATATCATTTTTATTGCCGATGGCTACCGATGTTGTAGACCATTCTCCAACGCCATCGGCAGTAAGGATAACGGCATCAGTAAAAGAGGAAGGATAAAATGCCGAGGCCGCGTGCGACTGATGATGGGTGGTAAATAACAACTCATTATTCCATTCGTTGTCGATACTTTTCAGAGCTTTACTCAAATTCCTCTTCAGGAACAGTTTTTCCGTTATCCATACCGGCATAGCTTTTAAAAACGACACGAAGCCATTAGGCGCAAAGGCAAAGTAGGTTTCCAGCAGGCGTTCAAATTTCAAAAATGGCTTCTCATAAAAAACCACGCAGTCAACATCTTTTAATGTTATTCCGGCTTCGCGCAAACAGTATCTGATGGATTGCTCCGGAAAGCTATCATCATTTTTTTTACGAGTAAAACGCTCTTCCTGTACAGCAGCAATAATGTGATCATCTTTAAGCAAACAGGCTGCACTATCATGAAAATAAGCAGATATACCCAGTATGTACATACTTAAAACAGCGAGTAAATAAAAGGTGCAAGTACTGATCCCTGGGCCAGGATAAGTAATAAGCCAAGGAGCAGGAAAAATATGACCAATGGCCATAACCATAAGCGTTTACGCGATTTAAGGAACAAGAAAAATTCGGCGATCACTTCCATCGTATTGTTAAAATTGTTGTTTGAGCGAGCTGTTTTCAGCAATGTTTACAGGTTGCCAGTAACTATTCTTGTTCTTAACTTTTTTAATGCCAAGCAAATTTTTATTCCTTAGCCTGCGTATAAAACCTATAGGCGTTATCAGCAGAAAAAAAACAAGAAACAATATCACATGCGTATTAACAAAACCTAAAACGCGTCCTATTTTATCCCACAATATACGTAAAGGGTTTAAAACCCATGGTATAAGTAGGGCCGCTAATATCAACACGGCACCAATACAGCCAAAAACAATAAAATAAGGATGGTGAAAAACAAGCTTATAAGCACTTATAACCAGGCAAACCCCACCAACTATGAAACCAAATTTTCTATTATCATCGCTCATATCATTGCGTTTGTCTATATCTTGCAGCAGCCTCATTAACACCTATTTTATTATAGTCCATGGCGATCTGCTCACGCAAATTTATATCATTTGACGAAGCAGTCAACTTTTTTTCAAGATCGACTATTTCATTTACTATTAATAATAAACTATTAAGCTGTGGATTGCTGCCTGGCATTTTTATGGCAGATCCGATATATGGAACAGCATCGCCCGGCCGGTCTGTTTTTAATAATACAAGGTACATATTTTCTGTATTAGTGAGCGAGGGGTCATTATCATACAATCGCTTAAAATAAAATATGGCGTTATCATAATCTCCCTGATCGAAACTTAACCGGGCAGCATACACCTGGTAAGTGGTATTTTGCGGATATTCAAGCATAACAGCCTCAACAGCTTTTAAAGCCGTGGCTTTGTCGTTTGCTTTCATGCTGTACTGAAACAATTGATTCATCGCATCGAGCCAATTAATCCTGCCGGTTGATAACGCGCCTGCCAGTTGCTCTTCAATGGTATTTCCCCGTTTAAAACCAGCCGGAATAGGTTTATTAAATGGCCAGCCTGTTTCCAGCATCATAATGGTGTAAGCACCATTTAATGAGTCGACCTTAGTTACCGGCATTTGCTTTAACAATTGCGCAAATGATATTTGCTGTGCCGGCTTAGCTTTTATAATATCTTCTTTTTCTATAGCCTGATAAAATGCATCAGAAAGCAGCGCGTAACCATAAAGGTTAGGATGCACATGCTCCAGTATGGTTTCATTTCCGATAATCTCATTTGGTGAATGTTGTTCGAATACACTTTTTGTATCAACCAAATGAACATCATTATATTTTTGGCTGAGTTTTACAATGATCTGGTTCATGGCATCAGGTGCCCTGAAACGCAGCATATCCAGTTCCTTTGCCTTATCATATTGCTGTTTGGCTAATACGTATTTACCGGCATTGTATGATGCATTGGCTAAATTGAACTGTTCATCGGCTGATGCTGATTTTCCCAGCTCGCTTATAAATGGTTTGATATCCTTTTCATTACTTACCAAAGTACTTAAAAATACCGGGATATTTTTATCCTGCATCAACCGGCAAAGCTCATCCATATTATCCTGAAACTGGGTGATCCCGGCCAGATAGGCTGGTGAACCATAAGGTATTTGCTGATTGGCAGCCATCCTTTTCATCAGGTTGTCTCGCTGATCGATATCACCGGATGGGGCTGCTTTAAATTTATTGATGATATTATCAAACAACTGCACCAGCCGGAATTTGCGCAGATACAGCACCGTTTTAACTAAAAACCTGTTATTGGCAATATGGCTGGTTGAGCCTATGCCCAAAGCACCGTAATATTCATTATGACCGGTATATACCAATACTGCATCCGGCTGATATTTCACTACTTCCTTACCAAAATCAAGAACCGTATAGGAATTTACAGCAGTAAGAGAAACGTTAATTATCTCAAACTTTACATCAGGATAAGTATGCATTAAACGGTATTGCAACCAGCGATGAAATGACCCGTTATGAAAGTATGGATAGCCCGCAGTGGTTGATTCGCCCAAAACAAAGATCCTGCATGTGTTTGGTGCTTTTTCAATTTTAAATGGCTCAATGCTTCCTTTGGTGGCATTCGCGGTATCTGTAAAATAGCGCTCGGAGGCATACTTATTCATTACCCAATAATCAGTGTTATCCGGGTAAGGGATAAACAGGCTGCTATCATGTCCGTAATCAAAAACGCGTAAAAGCAATTCGGTAACTATTAAAATAATTAAGGGTATAACTACAGCAAAAGCCCTGAACCAGCTTAATTTTCGCTTTGATAACCGTTTTTCCATGTATTATAAATATCGCTTATTTAGCAACCAGTTCCTTTGCATTCACACTTTGCGGAAACCAAACCATCATTTCGCCCTTACCCCTGTTTGCCCATGAATAATAAGGAATAGCGGTAAATTCTGCTTTTTTAACCTTGCCGTATAAGCTATCTCTTTTCAGCACCTCAGCTTTTAATACCATTACGCCATTTAACAGATCGCCTTCATAAGTCGGTTTAAAAACGGTATTACGTGGAATGATAACATTACTCACCTTACCGGAATTGTCCTTCCATTCGCCGCAATACATGATCGGGCCGCGCTGTAAAGCAACTTTATTACTATCAACCTTTACAGCATTATTAGCTATCACTTCCTTAACATCCATTGGTAAATTCAGCGTTATTTTATCACCTTTTTTCCATTGGTTATTAATAACCGCGTAGCCATTTTGAATGGTGTATTTTACGGGGCGACCATTAAGTTTGATGATGATATTTGATGGTGTTTTATTTTCAAAGCTATACAGATCAGATGGTATTGCCTTTGCACGGCTCCAGCCCGGTATGCGTACGAGTACATTAAAGCGCGCAGGTGTTTGCGGTTCAACATCAAGTGATAGCGCCCCGCTCCATGGGTAATTATTAACCTGGGTAATCTTAACATTTTTATTATCCAGGCTGATATTTGCTGTACCGGCTATGAAGAGGTTCACATAAATACTATTACCTTTTTGCGCATAAATATAACCGGGCAAAGATGGTAGAAATCGCACCATATTGGTTGGGCAGCATGAGCATTCAAACCATCCCGATCTGGTTGGCTCCATTGCCGGGTGGGTAAAGCCATCGGTTATCTGCATGGCATTGGTGTAAAAGAATGATTTACCGTCCAACCCTACACCCGAGATCAACCCGTTATAAAGTACCTTCTCCAGCACATCAATATATTTTGAATCGCCGTGCAATAAAAACATGCGTTGGTTCCAGAACACATCGCCTATGGCGGCACAGGTTTCATTATAAGCTGTAGCATTTGGCAGTTCATAGTCCGCGCCGAAACGTTCGCCATTGGGTACAGCACCTATTCCGCCCTGTACGTATATTTTTTTGCTGATCATGTTGTTCCAAATGCGGTCGATGGCATCTATATATTGCTTATCGCCGGTTAAAGCAGCAACATCAGCCATGCCTGAGTACAGGTACATAGCACGCACAGCATGCCCTTCAGCCTCATCCTGATCAACAACCGGTTCATTATCCTGCCAATACATACCGTTTTTCCATTCATCATTAGCAGTCTTATCATATTGGCGCTTACCTCTTTCATCAATGAAGAATTTGGCCAGATCCAGGTAATCCTTTTTGCCGGTTATACGGTATAGGCGCACCAACCCCATCTCCACAATTTCATGCCCGGGTGCAACATGCCTTTTACCGGGACCAAAGGTTTTAACCAATAGGTCGGCATTTTTTAGTGCGATATCAAGGAAATTTCTTTCACCAGTTGCTAAATAATGAGCGCTGGCAGCTTCGAACATATGGCCCGAATCATATAACTCATGGCTCAGTTCATTTTCCTTTACCCAACGCTCCGGGCCCGACCATGGGTGCGGGTGCAAGGGGTCAATAGTACGTGCGGTATATAGGTAACCATCAGGTTCCTGCGCTTTACCTACAATCGTGATCAGGGAATCAACATATGCAGCCAGTTTAGGGTCGGGATGCACTGCCATTGAGTATGATGCACCTTCTATCGTTTTATAAATATCAGTGTCATCAAAAGGAAATTTGGTACAAAATGAGCCCTTTCTTGCGGCAGCCATTTCAAAGTTCTTAACCCGGCCGGTATTCTCGCATCGTGCAAACGATGCGGGTATGGTTACCGTGCGGTTGGTTTCAATCCGCGGCGACCAAAACTTATCGTCGAGTTTTACTTTGGTAAAGGTTACCGGCTGTATCGGATAATCTTTTACCTGGGCATCAGCTGCGCCCGCATACAATAGCACTGCAATGAGCAGATTTTTCATTTTCATATTCTTCATCAACCACTGTTTTAATAAAAGCTTAAAAACAGAGGACAGGTATACTGTCCTCTGTCAGAAAAATTGCACTATATTATAGTACTAACCAATTTATAAGTAACCAACTTACAAATATCTTTATTATCAATACCCTGTATTTTGTTTAAGATTACCATTTGTTTGAATTGCACTTGTTGGAATAGGCAATAACGTTCTGTAAGCACCATTTGGCGAATGCGATAACCATGATTTTGTAGTAAATACGCCAAACCTGATCAGATCCTGCCTGCGGCGGCCCTCCTGTGCAAATTCCCATCCTAACTCATCCAACATTCGGCCATATTGTATATCACTCACAATATCATGCGTAGTTGCCAGATGGTTTCTTAATCCATAATCATAAACAGTTGGCTGACTAAGCTGTGCTGCAGTAACCGTAGCTTTGGCTGGATTGCTGGCAAAATCTCTTTGCCTAACCTGTGTAACCAGTGTTGCAGCCGTACCAGCATCACCTGATCTAAGCGAAGCTTCAGCTTTCATCATCAAAATATCAGCATACCTGAACAATGGAAAGTCGTTGCTCATACCCACAAGTTCGCCATTGGCAATCTGGTATTTACCAAGTCTGAAACCATGAACTTCCTCTGATGAATCAACTCCCGGAAGTTGATTGATGTAAGCCAGTGGCTTGCCGGTATAAGCACCTAATTGACCAATCAGAATAGCCCCTGACGAACTATATTGCTGCCCTTGTATCCAATTGTCTGCCAATCGGCTATCATCAGCATCAAAAGTGTTAATAAACTGAGGGATAGCGCAAATACCACCCCATGGCGAATTTTGAAAATTATAAGTAGCCTGATTTTCGGGTTCCAATGTTTCCATGTGCAATGTCCAGGCTGTGCTACCATCAGCTGTATATACGTTATCAAAAGGTATAGAAAAAACAATTTCTTTTGAATTTTGATTTTCAGTTGCAAAAACGCTGGCCTGAACAGGTTCAAGGATATATAAACCAGAATTAATAACCTGGTTACAAGCAGTAATACAGTCGGCCCAATCGGGTGTACCTGTGTATACGCCTGCATTTAAGTACATCTTCGCCAGTAAAGCATAACCAGCCCATTGATTAAACCTGCCGTAGGTGGTTGCATCATTGGTAGCGCTCAAGAGTGGTATATTTGTGGTCAGCTCAGAAATAATAAATGTATACACTTGTACCCTTGTGCTTTGCGTCGGTAAAAATCCTGCTGGCACATCAAATTTGGTAATGATCGGCACATTTCCAAAAAAATCGATCAGGGCATAATAGAATGAGGCCCTTAGTACCTTTAATTCCGCCTCGATCTGTGTTTTGGTGGAAGCAGTTACCGGAATTAAACCGTCATCTATCTGATAAAGCAAGCGGTTACAATTGGTAATTCCCGCATAGGCATTTGTCCATATCTGGTAGCAGTTGTCTTCATCAGCCGTCCATTTATGGTAATGCATACGCTGATAAACGCCGCCATCTACCCAACCATTTGGCCTTTTGGGGATTACGGTTTCATCTGCTGATATTTCATTGGTCCGCCATATCGCATTGGCACTCCTGCCTAACTCTAAAGTTCGCCAATTGGTATATGGCACACCTACCAGGGCAGCAACATCACCCGGGCCCGGCGTAAATTGACTGGCCACGATGGTTGCATGATCTTTGTCATCCAATTTCGTACAGGAATAAAGCCCGCAAAGAATAATTATCCCACTAATTATATAATATATCTTTTTCATCTTAATTGATATTTAGCTTTTGAATTTGGTTCATTAAAAATGAGCTGAAAACCCTAACGTAAAGGTCCTGACAGATGGGTAAGCATCACGGGATTCCACACCTGGAGAAAGTGCACTGCCACCAGTAAGCGGCACCTCCGGATCTGTTCCTTTATACCCGGTAATAGTAAATGTGTTTAATGTTGACACATACACCCTGATGTTACGGATATATTTCGATTTCACCTGTTTGAAAGTGTATCCTACGTTAATATTATCAATTTTCCAAAAGTCCCCGTTTTCTATATAGTAGCTATTAAATTCCTCCGGAATGTTTGAGTTTAATACAGCTGTACCAAACACTTTATCCTGTGAAGAAGCTAAACGATTGTAGTTTTGAACAGATGTATTTTCATAATTCATCCTTAATGAATTTAATATCTGGAAATGGAAGGCACCACGCATGGTTACACTGAAATCCCAATTTTTATAATTTATCGTATTGTTCCATCCCGCATAATATTTTGGCAAACCATTACCAAGTACTTGCTTGTCTGAGAAAGCGTGATTGAATTGGTCGTAAGGAACGTCCTTACCATTCGGCTCCTGATAAATCCATTTCCCGTCGGGAGATACGCCTACAACTTTAAACCCAAAAAATTGGCCTATTGGTTGCCCAACCTGCACAATATTGGTAGAGGTGGTTATAGGATCGCCCGTATTACCTGTTACAAAATACGGAACTGTTGCCTTGTACAAATCATTTGAAAGACTGATCAGTTTATTGGAATTTGTTGAGAATGTGAAACCACTGGTCCATTGGAAATCTTTCTGTCTGATCGGATTAACGTTAATTGCAACCTCGATACCCTTATTTTCCAATGTACCCACATTGGCTTCGGTGTTTGGATATAAATTTGGAGGGCTTGGCACCTGGTAATTATACAAAAGACCGGTAGTCTTGTTATCGTATACGTCTATCGTGCCATTTATCAGCCCCTTGAACATAGTATAATCTAAACCAATATTGGTTTCATGTTTTTGTTCCCACCTTAAATCCGGGTTGGCATTTTGGCTCGGGCCCAGGGTTTGTATCCATTGTCCGTTATATAAAATATAATTTCCGTATCCTAATAAGCCTACACCCAGGAAACCGGCAGCGGGCTGGTTACCGGTAACGCCATAACCTATGCGTAATTTCAGGTCATCAAAAATGTGCTGATCTGCCATAAAATCCTCTTTGGTGATCTTCCATCCGGCCTGTACCGAAGGGAACTTCCCATAAGGTTCTTTTGCACCGTATAACTGACTGGCACCATCAATACGCAAACTTGCCAATAACAGGTATTTATCTTTGTAATTATAAGTAAACCTTCCAAAGTAGCTGATAAGGTTGGTTTGGTAACGTGAACTTCCTATAACATCCAGGCCATTTTTTTGTGCTGCGCCCAGGCCTATATCATTATAGCCAAGTGAGGGATCGTCAGTAGGGAAATCATGGTTGGTTATGCTTGAATTAAAGGTATCATCATCCTGGTACTCATAGCCTGCCAACAATGCAAAATGATGATTACCCACTGCTTTTGAATATTCTGCAGAAAGATTTAAATACCTATCGATAGATTGCCCGCTAGCGGTACTTGCAACGCCATTTTGCGCATCACGAATAGTTGATATATTTTGGAAGTTGGCAAAATATTGATTTAAATAACCACTCTTTTGATAAGAGCCTGTGGCTACTAAACGGAGCCCATCAACTGGCAATATGGTAATTGTGGCGTTATATTTGTCCCTGTATGATGACTGTGGCTGATCCGTATTATAAATATCAGATACCGGGTTTTGATATTCAAAATTATTAGGCTCCTGGTAATAGCTACCATTAGGCTCTTTAACAGGTGCTGTTGGGTTCATTTTAAATACCTGTTCATAATCATAGTAATTGAATGGCAGATCATTAAAATTGGTTTGCAATAACCCCAGGTTGAATTTCAATTTACCATCTAACATCGAGTGATTGATATCAACCCTACCTGTTATTTGCTGGTGATTTGATTGCTGGAATATACCATTCAGGAAACGGTAATCGAGCGATGCCAGGTAGTTGGTTTGGTTATTGCCACCCCTAAAAGTTAAATTTTGAAGTTCTGATAATGGAAATTTGTTTTCAATGGCTTTCATCCAGTCAGTTGAACTTCCTTTATCATAAGAAGAATCCCGCGTGCCTGCGGCTATTTGATTCCGATAATCCTGCGCGGTAAGTAACTTTGGTGCTTTACTTATTTGTTGAGTACTGATACTACCATTATAACTGATTTCAGTAATGCCTCCGTTAGAATGCTTGGTAGTAATAATAATGACGCCATTCGATCCGTTCACACCGTAAATAGCTGTAGCTGACGCATCTTTTAGAACCGAAATTTCAGCAATATCTTCAGGAGCGACTGTTAAAAGATCACCCGGAACCCCGTCCACAATCACAAGAGGTGCGGTATTAGCGCCCCCAATTGTATTGATACCCCTTAGAATGATTTGCGACTGTGCATTTGGATCGCCTGAAGGATTAGAAACAGAAAGCCCTGCTACCTTTCCTTTAAGAAGCGCTGCAGCATCTGTAACAGGACCTGAAACAAAATCCTTTGCTTGTACTGTTGCAACTGCGCTTGTAACATCTGACTTTCTTTGGCTGCCATAACCAATTACAACCACTTCATTTAAATTGCTGGGTGTACCTTTAAGCTGTATATTAATAGTACTTTGCCCATTAATTAACACTTCCTGCTGTACAAAACCAATAAATGAAAAAACAAGAGTTGAATTTGCATCAGAGGTGCTTAGGGAGTACTCACCCTTAATATTTGTTTGTGTGCCTAATGATGTACCCTTAATTTTAACGGTAACACCCGGCAAAGGCATATTTTCCTCATCGGTTACTTTACCCGTTATGGTTTTTATATTATTGTCAGCAGGCATAGTAGCATCCGTTTCGGGAGTTTTCGGGTCTGTTTCATTTACCGGTTCGTTAATTTTACTCAACACGATGCGGTCGCCTATATAGGCAAAGGCTATTCCCCGGGGCTGTAAAATTGCGGTAAGTATTTCGCCTAAAGTTTGCTGCTTTGCATCAATAGCTACATCTACTTCTCCGGCTACTAAGCTTTTAGGGTATACAAATTTCAGATTTGCTTCTTTCTCTAATTGTTTCAGGGCTGTGCTAAGGCTGGTGCTATGAATATTCACATCAAAGCGTTGCTGTAAAACAGCCTGCCCCTTGCTGGTTGTAGCATATGACATCCCTGTAAAAATGAGTATTATTACTATCTGACTAAAAGTGATTTTCATGATCTTACACCAGTCAAAATGATTTTGTAAATAAATTTTCATAAATTTAAATCGTTTATTTTTTGTTAAAAAAAGAGACAAAAAGACCCGTTCACCTTATTTTAAGGCGTTCCATCACGGGTTTCAAAAGGTTTAGGAGTGTCATCAGCACTCCTATTCTTTTTCCAGGAAATTGGTGGATTGGGGTTAGGTTTTTTCCATATCGTTCATAATTTAATTAGGACCTGTTATTTATAATTGGGTTATCTATTGCTTACCAAAACAAATTCGCTACCATTAACCGCATAGTTTACATTCATTGTGTTTTTCAGCATTTCCATAATTGCCGGTAAACTCTCATCTGTAAAATCAGCATTTAAATAATCGGCATTAATTTTCTTATCTGCCGACCAGATATGAACCTTGAATTTCTTATTGAGCACCTTAAATACTTCTGCCATAGGCGTATTATCAAAAGATATATTTGTCTTTTTCCAAATATTTATGGTAGTATCTTTTATTTCTGTATTCTTTTTTAAGGCATTTAATCCTGTATCATAAATGGCCTCCTGGTTAGGTGTCAGCATAACTTCCTGTACCGGATCAGTTTGAACCGGGCTGCTTAGATCAGTTGCCGAACGGTTTACTTTGTAAATGCTTACTGAAACCTTACCGGTAACCACATCAACCTTTGGAATATCGTTTTTATAGGACCTGATCCGGAAACTTGTGCCCCATACCTTGGTTGTAATTTTTCCGCTGTAAATAGAAAAAGGCCTGCTATGATCTTTGGTTACTTCAAAAAAAGCCTCACCACTAAGCGCAACCTGCCGACTATATTTAGCAAATATTTTTAAATAAGTTAATTGCGAATTAGGGCTCAACCATACTTTACTCCCATCAGAAAGTGTTATTTTTTGAATGGTGCTGGTCATATTATTAATAACCAATTCTTCTTCATTTTCTGCCGGAGAAATATTCGGCGCTTTGCTTTTGAAAAAAAACACAATTAGAAGAATAGCGGCGGCACTTGCAATAAAATAAAACAGGGAACGGTTAACTTTTGCTTTCTTTAAACTGATTACGTTATCCGATTCGGCTTTTTTTATATTATGCCTGATATTATTCAGCATCAGATCTTTGAATAATTCTTTTTCCTCGCCCGACATGGCTGAAATATCATCCCCATCATTTTCAAATGAATTATACCATGAGTTTATCTCTGCAATTTCATTTTCATTGCAATCACCTTTGAAATATTTTTCCAAAATATCTGCCGATAGTTTCTTTTCCATTAAAGGGTAATTTGAACGAAGTTTAATTATGGTTTATATAATGATGTAACTTAAAAAGGTGCTATCCCCTACTATGTAAAAAAATAATTAAATAGCTTCTTCCGAAAATAGCAACACAGCACATCTGCCTAAAATATATTAGTATGCAGATACTGAATAGAATTACTTGTGGAAAGACACAAATCTTATGCAGACAGCGAATGCCGGTTTGTGGTTTATAAAGGCTAGCGAAAGAAAAAGAATAGTAAAAGGATTGATGTGTTAATATTTACCCTTAAATACCTGAGCGCTTTGGTTAAGTGATTTTCTACTGTTTTTTCAGAGATATCAAGCAGCTTCGCTATTTCTTTATTTGATTTATATTGATTGCGGCTAAGTTCAAAAACAGATCGGCATTTGGGTGGCAACTGATTAACACCAGTGTTAATGCTTTCTATCAACTCCTTATAAGTAACATACTCTTCTGTTGGATTATAAGAGTTTTGATTCGCCAGCAATAATAACTCGCAATAGTCAGCCCTAACATTTTCTGCTCTTTTATAATTTAACACCAAATATTTAATTGCAGAAAACAAATAGCCCTGGAGCGAGGAATGTATTTTTAACTGAGCCCTGTTGAGCCAGAAACTGGTAAAGAGATCCTGCACAACTTCCTGCGCGGCTTCCCTTTCTTTTAACCGGTTATACGCAGCAGAATAAAGTTTAAGCCAATACCTGTTATATATCTCTTCAAAAGCTGCAATATCGTCCAGTTCGAAAAGTTCGAGCAATTTATCATCCGGAAGATCATGCAATTTCATCATTTTATATAAGCTGAAATCATTGTCCAATGCCCGGTCAGCAAAAAACAATATGTTTGAACTTTCTAAATATTGTTACATCCATTTAACTGTCGCATAAACAATTAAATTACACTATATAATTATTAAAAAACCATCTTATATAATTGAAGAATTTTTAGCCGGATAATTGTCAGTTAACAGTTATCAGACATCTTCAATTCTAAAGTCAGCCTACCTAATATTTCATAAAGTATTCAAAATTGAGTTTATACAGGCATACATCAATGCCTGCCTAGGTTATAATTAGCGCTAATCTAAAAGATTTTTTTCAAAAACAAATAAATAATTGTAATAACAACACCAATAATGCCGAATTTGGATTTTATTAGCCCCGGGAACCTGAAATATTTTAAGAATGCAAGTACCCACTGATGGAGTTATAGGGTATTTATGAGCATCGGTTACAGCATAAAAAATTAATTTTATTGGTGTAAAAAGCGGGTAATTTATACTTTTGGCTGATATTTTTTATTGCGTTAAAACCGCTTATCACCCTCTTGTCCTTTTATTTTCTGGGTCTTGTTCCGGCTGTGGCGCCCGTTAATAACGCGGCTGTACTGCTGCATAAACAGGTTCCCGTTTTGTGCTATCACCAGATCCGTAACTGGCGGCCCGGCAACAGGCAGGTAATTATGCTGGCAAACAGATCCGGCAGCATGAATCCCTTTCCCGGGATGTACTGGCTGATCTTAATTGATCAGAAAATAAGATCACTAATATAATCCGGGCTATGATGTTAATGAGCGTTGTTTAAAACGAATAGTGAATGTTAAAAACCCATTAAAAAACAAGTATGTTAAAAACACATAGCAAAGCAAAAATGAACTGCTAATACCATCCCAAAACAATACAATAGCTATTGAAATGGCATTTAATATAGCAAAAACAATAGTGGTCTGTAGGTGATTAAACCCGATTTTCAGCATCCGATGATGATTGTGATTGCGATCCGCTGTAAAGGGCGAAATGCCTTTGGTAATACGAATAACCATAACCCGTATGGTGTCAAATACCGGGCCCATCAGCAATGCTATTATCAATAGCGGTGCTGAATAAACGCGCAATGGCGATGAATTGATGAATTTATTTACCTCGATAAATTTAATAGCTGAAATGATGGATACCAAACCTATTAACAGTGAACCGGTATCGCCCATAAATATTTTAGCCGGGGTTATATTGAATTTCAGGAACCCGATGAGCGCCCCAACTAATGATAAGGGTAATGCAGCAAGTTCATACTGCCCCATGTAAATAAAAAGCAAGCCTAAGGTGCCGTTCACAAATATACCGGTGGTTGCTGCCAAACCATCAATGCCATCTATCAGGTTAAAGGCATTTACCACCAGCATGATCAGGAAAATTGTCAACAATGAACTGAGCACATAAGGTAATTCGTATATGCCCAAAAAGCCGTACATATTACTAATTCTTATATCACCAGGGATAACCAGGATAAATGCCGCAATAAACTGAATGATGAATTTAGTGCGTGCTGTGACGCCGGCCAGATCATCTATCAAGCCAAGTGCAAAAATGATAATGAAACCACACAATAAGTAATTGATATTTAACTTTTCGCCAGGGAGACTGGGTAATAAAAATGAGACGATAAAACTTATAAAAATAGCTACGCCACCTAAGCGCGGAATGCCCTCATCATGATGTTTTCTGCAATTGCCAAGGATGTCATATATCTGATGTATATGCGCCGCATCTATAATACGGGGAATTATTAAACAGGTAATAATTGCTGAAGATAAAACTATCAGCAAACAGATAATACATGGGTAACTGTGTAAAAGCATATGACAATATTTTTATTCGCAACCTCAGTAATGAAAGTGCAGTACCCTTTATTTTGTACAATAACAGGATTTGAATTTATTACTGCAGGGCAGCACACTTTCATAACGCTTTCTATAACTTAATAAACTTTGCCATTCCCAAATCTTTACTCGTACTACTATCTAGCAGGTTAATTATATAGGAGCCATGGCTTAAACGACTCACGTTCTGTATGCCTGTATTGGCATTAAAAACGGTGGACATGACCAGAATACCTGATGAATTATAGATATTCATTTTCAATGGCAGTTTGGCCTGCTGGCGCAAACGGAATTGGATAGACGAAGCTGTCGGATTGGGGAAAACATCAAACTCAACCAGGTTATTTACCCCGGCCTCTAAAATGACCACACTTGAATAAGTAACATTGTTATTAATATCCGTTTGTTTTAACCGGTACATTAATTTGGCATTAGCCGCATTTTTATCAGTGTAAGAATAACTGCCGGTACTATCGGATTGTATGGTTTGTATATCATTGTAAGTAACTCCATTATCCGCGCTTTTCTGTAAATCGAAAGTGGTATAGAAATATTCATTTTTAGTTTTCCAGGTAAGCTGGTTATTTAACAATACCCGTTTGCCTGTAAATGAGATAAGCTGATAAGGTGGAAGCTCTTTTTGAATGATAGCTACCTCAAACCTGCTGTTTCCATAAGTTAACGGGTTAGTTTTATCAATAGCAAACGTAGTTGAATCAACGGTCCGCATGTTAACTGTATCATTTTTATAATGATCTACCAGCCATACATCGTAAACCTCAACTATACCAACGAGGTCAAGTTTTTTTATGGTATAGTTGCCGCTGGTTGATGCATTTGTACTTAAATAAAATGATAATTTCTTTTGCGCCGTGGGCATTGAGTTAACATCAACCTCAACACTATCACTGGTCATGCTGCCAAAAAATACAGTTTGGCCATCGGCATTAAAATCACCGATATCTTCAGTTGAATCGAATACTGCTTTATAATTTTTATTAAACCTGATATAAGCCAGATCAGAATGACTGGAATCCTGGATCATCCTTAACCGGATATAGGAATCCTGGCCCGTATGCTGCACAACAGACATATTTAAAGGCACCGCAGGTGAACCTGTATACCCCGGCTGATGAGCCGGGGTAACATCTTTCATCGATTCAGAGAAAACAATATTGCCAGTACTTGCAGCAGCAGTCTTTATAAAAAAACCTTGTCCTGAGCTTATATATGGGATCCCGGTAGTTATTGTGGTATTAGTAGTGTTGTTAGCACGGTCATATACCCAAACATTTACAGTACTGGTGCTTGCAAGGTTTGTGCCTGTAATATTATTTGCATTTATAGTACATGCATAAGGATTTCCAACCAAAAAAAAGATATTTGCTCCTGACAGATTAAGCGTTTGCGTGCCTTGGTTAAGTGTACCTGTCCATAAACCAATGGTATTAACATCTGGTATAGCATAATTACCCCCCACCCTTACCAGTTTGGATGCCAGGTTATGAATCCGATCACCCCTGAAATAGAAATAAAACCCTGTACCCACTTGTGCCGTTTGGGTGCTACTGGTTAATATATTATAATAATTGTTATTGAATGTAAGCACAGTGGGCCCATTAACAGTGTAAGTTACGCCCCACGATGAAGGCGGATCAAATCCTGCGGCGGCCCCACCGGGCCCTGTAACTATAAGATTTTGCTGAAGATTACTGACAAAATTATAAGTACCCGGGGAATTATAAATTGGCGAAGACATTACCCTCCATGTACGTGTTGCAGCAGTACCGCCTATAATATAACGCTCCACATTAACTGTACCTGTAATACTGCTACCTGATGGTATGGGCGCTACGTTGGCTGTTTGCGCGGCATAACTTTTAATATTTACTATAGCCGCCGGGCTAACGGCCAGGTTGCCTTTTGTTAAGGTTAATTGGTTATATATATCTACGGTATCATTGTTAATAGTAACTGTACCACTTGCCGAATTATTGATTACCATATTGCCAACACGCGCGTAACCTGTTGTTGTTCCGCCATTATAGCTTTGCGCTGCTGTGGAGCCATTCCAGGTTATTGCAGATGTATTGTTACTGGCCCAATTAATAGTACCGGTACCTGTATTATTTAAATTACAGGCAATATTTAAATTATGCCCGTTTAAATTTAAAGTTGCCCCACTGTTTACAGTTAAACCAAAAACGCTTTCATCAGCAGTTAATGCTGGTATATTGGTACCTGAAGCAATAACTATAGTAGCAGTTCCATTAAAGAGTGGTAATTGATTAGTTGTCCCGGCAGTCGTATTATTCCAGTTGGTGGCTACAGTTGGGTCGCTACTGGTTGCGCCTGTCCAGGTATAGGTTAAGCCGCCAGGTATGGCTGCCGCAAAGGTGCTGTACACAGTTAATGCTCCTGATGAACAGAACCCAGCAGGGTTATTCTGATCAACATACTCTGCTTTTATCCAATCGGCTGATTTGGCTATGTTAGAAATTCGCACCTCATCAATAATTCCATTCATGATATTGACACCCCCAAAATCCTGCCCGATAACTATTGGCCCTGGTGTAATGCTTAAAGATGCGCCCGTGCTTAACCGGTCTGGCGCACCGTTCACATATGTTTGGGTTGTTGTTATAATTGCAACAGTAGAGCAAACACCCTGCACATAATACCAGGTACCCGCAGAAAGATTTGTTCCTCCTGATGCTAACAGATCTGAAAGTGTTAAAACGGTAGTCTTCGCTTCAACCACGGCTTTTACCGCGCTCGCATTGGTATATAACCCCAATCTACCCCCACTTATGAGGTTTTCGTCAGTTACTATTCCCTGGCTGGCTTGCAAAGTGTTTACATACACCCATGCTGAAAAGGTAAAGTTCCCCCCAACACTTGCCGGGGCACTTGCCACAATTTTACTGCTGCTGCCATTAAAAGAGTAGGCGCTCCCTATTTTGCCTGCTACTGCGGTTGTTGAAGTTTGTGTACCTGCATTAACATGGGTTGTAGCATCTATGGCAGATGCTGAAGGTGATCCTTCATCCAAATGATATACCGCCTGGTAATCACTTGGCCATGTGGATTGATAAAATGCGGTTGTATGGTTTGCAGGTGCAGTGATCGACCCAAAATAAAAAGTTAACAGATTGTTTGTTGAGTGGGTTAATGTAGGGACTTGAACCCAAACCAACAATGTTCCCGCGGTTTGGTTATAACTCACTACCTGATACGGCACTTCACCTGCTGTTGCATCAACAAAGGCGAAATCATACGCGGGCCCGTTTGGAAATTGAACCTTATTGTTACAACTCGTTGTTGAAATAACAAGTGAAGCATCAGTTATTGTAACCAGGTAAGGAAAACTAGTTTGATTGCTGGTGATGCCTAAAGATGTTGTTTGTAGGGTTATGGGAAGGCTATAGGCATAAGTAGTATTAGTGAACCCTGCAGAATAAACATTGACAGCAAAAGAAAAAATCAGGAATAGAGTTAAGAAACCGGCCCTATATTTAAAATATGGTGATGACGCTTTCATGGTTTAGTATATTAAAGGATTAGGAAATTATAATCAATCTCACAAAATCAAATTCTAATACTAATAACCGTTATTCGGCTCGTTAAAACCAGAAGCTCTACACCTAATTTTTCATTAAAGTTTATTTATTTGTAAATAATAGTTATAATCAATTATTTTATGGATAAAAATACTTAGATTACTGTTATAATTAAATAAATGAAACTCTACAATTACATTTCTTAACTTTTTAGAAATAATTAAAAAAACAATACACCGTAAATAATGCAACTCCTATAATCCGCTCCCCTCTAACATGGGCCGTCTGACAGCAATATCAAACCGTTTTAAAGCTTGATTTGTGCGACCTGGTTAAAAACTTAATGAATATTAACGCTATAACTACCGCTATTATCCCCTGGAACAGTACCGTGGCCGGTGCGCCTATATGCTCGGATACAGCACCCGTAAGCAAACTACCCAGCGGCATCATGCCAAAGATGGCCATCAGCAGGACGCCCATAGTCCGGCCACGCATTTCAGGCGCGGCATCCGACTGTACCACAATATTGCTGATGGTAAACTGCGCTATAGAGCCATAACCCGCAATAGCTGCAAAAAGCATAGCTGCGGGGAAATTCTTTATTTGTGAAAAACAAATCAATCCCACACCCATCAGTACGGTACTCATGAACAATATCCTTTTTAAATGCACACCAGGTTTGCGCGAAGCCAGGAAAATCGTACCTGTTACTGCGCCAATACCCACAAAACTGTTGATATAACCAAAAGTGGAGGCATCGCCCTTGAAAACCACTTTAGCAAATACGGGTAATACAGTATTGTAAGGCAGCACCAGTAAACTGACCAATGCAAGCATAGCTACCATAAGGCCGATATCGCGGTTATTTTTAATGTAAGCGAAACCTTCGGCAAATTCAGCTATAACTTTTTTATTCGTCTTTTTGGGCTGATAAGCCGGTAATTTCATGAGCAGCAGCGACAGGATAACCCCGCCAAAACTAGCCGCGTTCAGGAGAAAACATACGCCGGCGCCAAACACGCTTAGCACAATGCCTGATAATGCCGGCCCCAGCAATTGTGCCAGGCTGGCCGTCGCTGTTGAAAGCGAGAGCGCATTCGGCAGATCATCAGGGCTGGCTACCACATCGTTGATCAAAGCCTGCCGTGCGGGAACATCGAATGCGTTAATGATGCCCAGGAGCACACTAAGCAAAAGAATGGCCCATACTACCGTATGGCCGGTGAGAACCAGCACTGCCAGCAACACGGCCTGAACCATAGAGATTATCTGTGTAATTTTAATAACCGTATAACGGTTATAGCGATCGGCTGCTACGCCGCCGGGGATGGAAAATAAAAATGACGGGAACTGCTCTGCAAAAATGGTAACACCGAGCAGAAATGCAGAGTGTGTAAGGGAGTATACCACCCATACCACAGCCGTGCGCTGCATCCAGGTACCGAATTGCGATACGGCCCTGCCGAAAAAGTAGAGCGTATAGTTGCGGCTCGCAAATGCTCTGAATAAATTAAGCTGACTTATTTTTTTCATTTAAAACTGACAAAATTTTAATTAATGCCGAAAAACAAATAAAACTTTTAAGACTGCAGCCACTTGGCAACCATGCCACTTAATAAAGTGGCGGCAGCCTTTGGGTCGTGCGGATCATTGTGGTCATAAACCTCACGCCTTATACCTCGTACAGCACTTGAAATTATAAAAGCGAGCATCTCCAGTTCAGCGTTGCTTATACTACGATCGGGGGGCAGGCCAGCTTGCGACATCGCTTCTATCAGTATACCCTGCTCCATGTAAATTAGTTTTTTGTGTAAGGCATCCATCAGTTTGGTATGCTTTGATATTTCGTCGTCACTCATCGACTGGTCCATTGCGTTGAACACACGTTTCCATTCTGCAGTAGTTTTCATCTTAGTTGAACAATAGGCGTATAACTTATCGTTCAAATTTACAGCGGCTGTTACTGCAATACGGATCTCAGCGGCAACATCCTCAGCTATCCGGTCGAGTACTGCCTGGAAAATCTCGTCCCGGTTTTTGAAATAATAATATAGCGAACTCCTGCTGCGGCCCGTAGCCGTCGCCACGTTATCCATGGTAACCTTTGTGGGGCCGGATTTACGGTACAGGCGCAAGGCTGCCTGCAAAATTTCCTGGTGGATGATATCGTCCTGGCTGGTCATTGTTTTATCTTACCCGACAAAGATAAGTACCTATCCTGACAAAATATATTTTTTTGTCAAATCAAATCCTGCACTCAATGCGCATCGGGTATCTCCACCTTGCCGGCCTTAACTGCTACCCTTTTTTTGATTGTCATGATCACCAGCGGGATGCAGCAGGCATTCAGGATGGCCAGCAACAGAAAAGCATCCATATAACTTAACAGGAATGTTTGCCGCACCACGGTGTTCTCCAATGCCCCGAGTGAAGCCTGGAGCGCCCGAAGATAGGTAGCGCCGTGGGCCATAAAATTATTGACATAGGATTGCCTGCGCATTATAGTCAAAGGATCCGAGGCGGTTACATGGGCGATCAGTGCTGTACGGTTGGCTGCAGAGCGCTGTGCGATATAGGTATTGATCAGGGCGATGCCAAATGACCCGCCCATCTGCCGCATCATATTATTCAGAGCGGCACCCTGTGGGATATCTGACGGTTTAAGCTCCGAAACAGCCAGCGCGGTTAGTGGCACGATCAACAGCGCAGCACCCAGTCCCCTGCAAATTAAGGGGATGAAAAAATAAGCACCGCCTGTTTCAAGGTTCGAGCCCGACATCATGAAGCCGAATACCGCTGACAGGCCGAAGCCTGTAATGATCAGGTATTGCGGCCTGATGCCGCTTTGCAGCATTTTCCCAAGAAAGGGTGAGATCATGGCGGCCATTAGTGTACCCGGCAGCAACATGGTGCCGGTTTGAAAGGCGGAGTAGCCGATGATACGCTGTGCATATAAGGGAAAAACAAATACAGCGCTGAACAGCCCAAAGCCCAATACGAAGGTCATGATAGCGGAAATAGACAGGGTAGTACTTTTCAATACCCGCAGGTTAATAACCGGGTGTTCAATTTTTAATTCCCACCAGATCAACACCGCTAAAGATAAGGCGGAGATAATGCTGAGCGCGATGATATAACCCGCGGCAAACCAGTCATCGGTTTCCCCCCTTTCCAGCACTACCTGCAGGGAACCTACACCTATTGTTAATAAAAAGATGCCGAGCCAGTCGATGCGGCGCCCGTCCTGGGATCGCTTGGTGGGTTTAAGGTAAATATAGGAAAGCAGGGCGGCTAAAAGACCAATGGGGATATTTACATAGAAGATCCATTGCCAGGATAAATTATCCACGATATATCCTCCCATTACCGGGCCGATAGAAGGACCGATGATGATGCCCAGGCTGAAGATACCGCTGGCGGTTGCCCGCTCCTTAACAGGGAATGTTTCAAAAAGGATAGATTGCGATGTGGAGAGCAAAGCACCACCGCCGATACCCTGGAAAAAACGAAAAGCAACCAGCTCCCATAAATTATGCGAAAACCCGCACATGGCCGAAGCCAGCGTAAATAAGAGGATGGAACCGATATAATATTGTTTCCGCCCAATCTTTTCAGCCAGGAAACTGGTCATCGGGATGACGATGACATTGGCAATAGCGTAAGAGGTGATCACCCAGGCGGTATCTTCCAGCGATGCACCTAAGTTGCCACTCATGGTATTGATCGAAACATTGACAATGGTGGTATCGATCAATTCGATGATGGTGGAGGTGATGATCGTTACTACGATGATCCATTTTCTAAAGCCGGTTTCCATACCACAAAAGTAACCGCGCCTGCCGGGTCAACATTTATAGAATTCAAGCAGGAATTTATAACATTCAAACACTCCATGCTTTTTTCATCATTAAATAGTCATATTCATTTATAATAATCAAATAAATACTTACCTTTCACCATGGAAGCTATCGAAACACTCGAAGAATTTTACCGGCGCCACCCGGTAGACAATCAACAGGTTTTTGCCGAGAACAATACGGGGCAGGGCCATTTCAATGTGTTTATACGTAAACCCTGCGTACAAAAGACACCTTTCAGCCGCCGCGACTTTTATAAGATCGCGCTGGTGATTGGCAAGGGGACAATGCATTATGCGGAAAAGCAAGTATCGATCGACCGCCCGGCACTGCTATTTTCCAGTCCCTCGGTACCTTCTTCCTGGGAATCCGGGCCCGGGCCGCAAACAGGTTGGTTCTGCTTGTTTACCCAGACTTTTATCGGTTCGCATGAGCATAAAAGCATGCTGCAGGATTTCCCCTTATTTAAAGCAGGCGGCAATCACATCGTTTTTTTAAATGACACCCAGCTAACTTTTTTGGCGGCCATGCTTGGCAAAATGATGGAAGAAATGGAGTCGGATTATACAGGCAAATATGACCTGCTGCGCAACTACCTGCGTATCCTTATGCACGAAGCGTTAAAGATCGAGCCATTAAGCAACTACGCCGTGAGCACAGGCGCTGCAGCCAGGCTCACCACCCAGTTTTTAGAATTGCTCGAAAGACAATTCCCGATCGATTCGCCGGAACAATCCCTTAAACTGAAAACAGCCAATGAGTTTGCGCAAAACCTTGCGGTGCATACCAATCACCTGAACCGCTCGGTTAAAGAGCTCACCGGCAAAACCACTACACAGCATATTGCCGAACGCGTGTTGAAAGAAGCCTATGCTTTACTCAAACATACGGATTGGAGTATCGCCCAGGTGGCTGGTGGGCTGGGATTCGAAGAACCGGCTTACTTTACCAATTTTTTTAAAAAATATACCGGTTCCTCCCCTGCTATGACCAGGCTTGCCGGCGCTTAACCTATATACAATATATCGGCTAAGGTTGACCATGAATAAGAATCGCTTGATTGATGTAATTATACTAATTCATAAGTCATTGTCAAGCTTTTAGTTGTTCCTTAGTTATTTATGGTAACTTAGGTCAATTTGGAAATCATATTCGACAAACTCATCGACAGCTACCTGGCCACTAACGTAGGTATAGTTAAAGATTTTCTTAGCCAGGAATTATCAGCACACCTGGTCGATAATATTACCGCACTTTATGCAGGTGAGCAGCTCGTTGCAGCCGGGACAGGAAATGAGCCGTTGGTCAACCATAATAAACTCATCCGGAGTGACAAAATTTATTGGCTTGACCGTATCCATAATGATATTTATGAAAATATTTTTTTCGATTTGATGGATAGTTTTGTAAGTCATTTAAACCGGAGCTGTTATGCAGGGATAACCGATTATGAATTTCATTATACACTTTACGAAAAAGGGAGTTTCTACAAACGGCACCTGGATAATTTTAAGCAAAATGGTAACAGGGCCTTTTCAATGATCATGTATTTAAACAGCGAAGTTGATGGTGGAGCCTTACGCATCTATCAAGGCAATACTGCTCAGGACATTTCACCAAATGCAGGTAAAAGCGTCTTTTTTAAGAGCAACGAACTGGAACATGAGGTATTAATAACCCATCTGCCAAGAATGAGTATTACAGGCTGGCTGAAAGTGGCCGGGTAATTATGCTGAACAATTTTATTTTTATGTAGTCGCAGACTACAGGCATAATTATCCGTAGACATAGTCTACGGACAGCGTGATATATTGTTTAAGCTAAAGAGGCGGAGGAGCGTTTTTTACAAATTTGTTCACATACCACGTAAGCACAAAATAAATAAGTATTGCAAACAAAAGGTGTAAACCAATATTACTAAATTGTGGGCTAGTATAATCAGTAGTTGAAAGAGTTATCAATTCAGCAACAATGCCTCCCGCGAAAAGGCTTGCAATAACGCGTATCCAAGTTGTTTTCAACATCCTCATATTCTTCAATACTTTATCAAGCGTTATCAGCTAATGTAAATAAACTTTTCAAATAAGCTTATAATGTCCTTACCTTTTCAACTTCAAGCGATTATGTTTGCTTAGGTACTTATGACTACAAGTCATAATTGTCCGTAGACAGTCTACGGGCAGCGTGCAATAGCTTACTATCTATTCCTTTTTAGGAGTTCTTGTCTTTTTCGGAGTTGCCGGTTTAGGCTCAGGTTCGGGATTGTCCTCATCCGGCACCTCGTGCACATACAATTCCTGCTGCGGAAATGGGATCTCGATATCATTTTCCCTGAATGCTTTATCAATAGCCAAAATAATATCACTTCTTACCGCAGGGCCATCTTTATAATCACGTACCCAAAAAGCTACTTTTACCTCAATTGAGCTACTATTAAATTCCTGGAACAATACCCCGGCTTGCGGATGCTCATGAATGCGTTTATTAGCAGCAATAAGCCCCATGATTATATCCCTGGCTTTTTGCAGGTCGGTACCATAAGCAACGCCAATTACTATCTCCATTTGTCGTTTACTACCGGCCAGCGTCCAGTTTATTAAGTGCGCATTCAGCAAATCGCCATTGGGTATAACCATATCGGGGCCATCCCATTTGGATATTATGCTGCTGCGGAAACCTATTGATTTAACAGTACCACCCTTACCCGCTATTTCAACAATATCGCCCACATTTACCGGTTTTTCAAATGCTATGATCAGTCCGCTTACCAGGTTGTTTACCAGTGTTTGCAAGCCCAAACCTATACCCACACCTAAAGCACCAATTATTATGGTAATTTTTTCAAGTGGAAAGCCCGAAGCTGCAAGGGCCAAAAACAAGCCTGTACTAATAATGGCAACCCGTATCAATAAAAGCCAACTCCCCACCCCGGCCTTTCGGCTCTGGCTATCAGTACCGCTTTTATTTCCTGGTGTATCTATGCCTTTTTCGGATGCGAAATAGGAAACTACCTTTGAGGCTATTACAGATATGGATATGATCAGGAAGAATATGAGCAGGCTATTTATGGTGAAAGAATAATTACCAATTGTGCGATCATTATAGAAAAAATCTTTCAGCGGATCGGAGATCAGCCTGAATATATAAAAATTGCGCCCAAATAAAATAAACCAGCCGGCTATAAGAAAGAAGTATAATAATGCCGGCACCTTCTCGCCTACTTTATCAAAATTAATATAGAATAACTTTTTGTCTTGCTGGGTATATACCCCCGAAGCCATGTATAAGCCTTCGTTTATCAATCTAACTGTCCATAGAAATAAAATACCGATGATAACACTTAAATAACCACTGATGAGTAAGGTTTTTGAAAAATTATACCTACCAAACAGGTTAGCAAAAACTGATGTAATTTCAAGCACTACCAGCAGGGCGATAAAATAAAGTATCAATTTTTCACGCAGCTCATCCTTTCTGCCTTTTATTAATACAAACAGGCCGAATACAGCCCCGCCAGCTGCTAAAAAGACCATCCCCCATCTCTCGACCCTTGAAGCCTGTAAAATTAAATTATCAACACAAGCCAAAACAAAAAGTGCAAGAAAAGTTAGCCAGATCATCTGCCAATGCCTTGTTATATAACCCTGGAAAATAAAGCTTAAGCAAACAGATGGAACTATCCAGAATATACAGTTAAAAATAAAAGGCGGATCCGGGAAAATAAACTGGCCAAGACTTAATACCAGAACCAGGGCCGACAATAGTGTATAGCGCAGCACCAAATGGCCTTTACTTACATCAATTAAAGAGCTTTGCTGGTTAAGCATATTTTTTAATGATCTTAAAAAGATAGTTGCTCCTATTATTAATATAAAGATCAGGAAAATCCTGCCCGGATAATTTTGGGTATAGAACAAAAGATTGAGCTCTGTTTTAGCGACAGAAAAATGAACGATCTCGTCAAACGGCCGTATATAGCCAACATCTCCCCATATATTAGCAAATTCCCTGTTGAATGTTTTATATGAAAGCTCATTTTGATAGCCTTCAATTTCGGTAAGCTGAGCGCTAAGGTTAATTACTGTAAGATTGGTTTTATCCTGAAGTTTACTTACATTGTTAATTGCATATTTTAAAGCGGTATCAATCGGGCCGATCTCTTTAACCACAATAAGAAGTTTCTTCCGGTATTTAATTATTTGTACGGAGTCCTTCGGAAAATCATATAAAGAAGAATCTGCATATAATGAATCTAATTTAAACCTGTATGTTACAAGGCCTTTTTCGTAAATATCAATTTCACTTTTGCGCTTATTGGTTCTGTTTAATAGTTCAATTAATATTTTTGATGTAGTTGAAAGATTCCTGTGGGTTTGCGAGGTACCCATATTTACAAAAATACCATCCCCTACAAATTTCGACCATCTTTTTACATCCTCCAGTTCATTATCAATCTCAGCCGAATCAATACCTGTTTTAATATATACTTTAACTTTCTGCGTTATTTTTTTAACCTGTTCTATCAGTTCCTCCTGCTTCATCTCCTCCTTTTCCCTGTTAAACAGGACCACGCTATTTTTGGCTTCTTCATTACCCATTTTGCGCATTTGTGATACAAAGTCTTTTTTTACAGTATCAACAGGTAATGAGTCTTTGGGATGGGCTACTTTCTGGGCAAAAGTTGTAAGGGGAAAAAATAGGACAGCTAAGATCAGCAGGTATTTTTTATTATACCGATAAGCTAATTTTTTATATCCCTTACTGCTATTTGCAGCCTGGGGTTTAGATATAATATTGTACAAACCGGATGATTTATTAACAGATACAGCCATACGGATTTATTAATTGAAAAGTAAATTAGATAAAATTTATCTAATTACAGCTTTTTAGTTCACCTTATAGGTTTTAATGTATTTACTATAAAGCTTTTTGTAATTACAAGCATTTACGGGGTAAAATTACCCGACCTTGTAAATCCACTAATTTCATACAATTCCATAGGCATAATTTAGGTTTTATGTGCATATATCATGTGAAAAACTATCTCAAAAAAGGCGTTTATAAACAGAAAAATATTGCTTACACTTTACGGCAATCCATCCCATTTAAACAATATTACTTATTAGGAAAGTTAACCAAAGCTATAATCAACTGGTTTTTACACGCTTAAATAAAAACAATATTAATATTTCGTCACATTTTCCTTTCATTTTAATTACGCTCAGTTTACAATTCTTTGAGTATCTTTGCAGTCTCAGGCACTTTAGTGAATTCCCTTTCTAACTTCCCTGCCCTTACGTTACAACATGAGACAACTTAAGATAACCCAATCCATTACCAACCGTGAATCACAATCCCTTGATAAATATTTAAGTGAGATTGCGAAAGTGGATCTTATTACCGCGCAGGAAGAAGTGATCCTTGCGCAAAAGATTCGCGAAGGTGACCAGGTAGCTTTAGAACGTTTAACTAAAACTAACCTGCGTTTTGTGGTATCGGTTGCAAAACAATACCAAAATCAGGGCCTTACTTTAGGCGACCTGATAAATGAAGGTAACCTTGGCTTGATAAAGGCTGCCAAACGTTTTGATGAAACCAAAGGTTTTAAATTTATATCATACGCCGTTTGGTGGATCCGCCAGTCGATACTTTCAGCTGTTGCTGAGCAATCGCGCATTGTGCGCCTGCCATTAAACCAGGTAGGTTCATTAAGCAAGATCCGTAAATCATCATCAAAACTGGAGCAGCAATTTGAGCGCCCGCCAACTCCTGAAGAATTGGCAGAAGATTTGGAAACTACGGCTGATAAGATCTCTGATGCTTTATCAAACGCTGGCCGACACATATCTGTTGACGCGCCATTTATTACCGGCGAGGAAAACACTTTGCTGGATGTATTGCAAAGCTCAGATGCCGGTACTGACGACGACCTGATGACAGATTCACTTACCCAGGAGATTAAACGCTCGCTAGGTATTTTAGCTGAACGCGAAAGACAAGTGATCGTACTATTCTTTGGTTTGAATAGCACCTCTGCACATTCATTAGAGGAGATAGGTGAGAAATTTAACCTTACCCGTGAGCGTGTACGCCAGATTAAAGACAAAGCATTGCTTCGCCTTAGACAAAATTCTAAATCACGTTTGCTGCAATCTTATTTGTAAGCAATACGCAAACATATTTAAGAGCCATAAGCTAACCGCTTATGGCTTTTTTGTTTTTAAGTTGATTCTCTATTTCCCGCTACCGCAAGCGTCTCGCTTGTGGTTCTTTTTGTTACCAAGCGTCTTGCTTGCCCTCCGCTACCGCAAGCGTCCCGCTTGTGGTTCTTTTTGTTACCAAACGTCTTGCTTGCGGTTTTACAACAACTAAATCTATATTTATTAAAAATATTTCGTTCCGGCTCTAAGTTTTCCCAATGCCGCACGACTAATTCTATAAAAACAAATAATTGAAAGAGCAATTTCTGTTACTTATTACTGATAACGAGGGCCTCATCTTTAAAGTTTGCAATATGTATTGCAACAATAAGGAGGATAAGGAAGATCTTTTTCAGGACATTGTTCTGCAGTTATGGCGGTCCTATCCAACGTTTAAAGGCGACTCAAAAGTTACCACATGGATGTACCGCATTGCTATTAACAATGCCATTACACGGTTAAGAAAGGAAACTAAGAAGAAAAAGTTTGCCGAGCTTGATGGTGAGGCATTCCAGGTTCCACATACAGATAACGGTGAACTGGAAGAACGCATAACCGCCATGTACGAGGCCATAAAAAAGCTAACAGAAGTTGAGCGCGCCATTACCATGCTGTATATGGACGATTGCAGTTACAAAGAGATATCCGAGATTTTGGGCCTGTCGGAAACCAACATAGGCTTTAAGTTGAATAAGATAAAGTCCAGGCTGAAAACACTTGTAAATACTTTATGATATGGAATTAGATGAATTTAAAGTGTACTGGCAAAAGATCCAGGAGCAGGAAAACGAACAACAAAAACATACACCTGAAACATTAAAACAACTTATTATGAAAACAACAAACACACTTTCAGAGATCCAGCGGAAAAATATTTTCTGGAACAATTTTGCAAAAGCGGTTTGCCCCGCGTTAATAGCTATACTTTTAGTCGAGCTTGGTATAAACTATTTTCTGCCTTCTTCTATCACCGGGCATAGCTTCCTGCAGGCAGTTCCCTGGGTAATCATCATGGTTGTATTTGCGATAATTGCCATGTGGGCATCCAACAAAAACGAGCAAATCTTTAATATTGATACCAGCAAAAACTTAAAGGAAACACTAACAAGGGCCATCAGCGACTTTAAAAGATTCCAGATTCTCTCTAACACTATTTATCTGTTTCTGTTCCCGGCATATTACTGGGCTTTTATAAAGCTATTATTGAATCCTTATTTAAAGCTTACTGACCATACAACGCTATGGACTTGCATTCTACTAACTATCGTATCATATATAGGAAACTTCTGGTATTATATGGCTAAATTCCATAAACGTTTGAAAAGCATGGAAGCTAATTTGAAGGAATTAGGGGAATGATTGATTGTCGGTGGGGACACCCGACAACATTTACTTTAATATCAAGTGAGGATGTCACCCTGAGCGCTAGTCGAAGGGTGAGCGCAGAGGCCTTTTCCCGCATGCTTCGACTAACGCTCAGCATGACACCCTAATCTTTCAAACCCTCACTGATCCCCGCCCTAAAACTTAAACCCTGCCCCTATATAAGGGTAAACGCCCTCTTTTGAAGCGCCTACTACCACCTGTACCATAAACAACTGTGCCGGTAAAAAGTACAAGCCGCCGCCATAGCCATCATGCCATTGATTGGATGATTCGCCTGGCGACCATACCCTGCCCACATCATTAAACCCGATGATGCCTAAAGTACCCGGCAACAGGTAAGAAGCATAATCAAATAGTTTAAGGCGCAGTTCAAAATCATTATAGGCCATGGTTTTACCGGTAAAGCGCCCAATGTAAAAGCCACGCAGGTTTGCATTGCCGCCCAATCTCAACTGCTGGTAAAATGCCGCACTGCCGAGGGTTGTGCCGGCACCTGTTCTGTTGGCAATTACAAATACCGAATCCTTACCGGGATTGATATAAAAGCTAAATTCAGATTGTATCTGCCCGTAATCGTGGTCGCTTGCATTAAGCTGTTTCATGCCCGTTAAACTGGTAGTCCAATTAACACCATTATGCGGCAGGAAACCTTTATCGCGGGTATCTAACACAACTCCCGCAACCAAACCGGCATAAGTTTGTGTACTGAAAACCCTCTGATCAGGGCGCTGCTGGTTATACACATTTAAATACCTGTCCTGGTTATCGTCATCGTCACCGTTGTAATATTGGGCAGCTAAGCCCGCGCTTACCGTCCATTTTTTATCGTAAATATGCTTTAGCCTTACATCAGCATTAATAAAATCATAAACATCACGGTAGTATTGGATTTTCTCAGAACCCTGGTTAACAAAAACGCTGTTATTGCCTATCCCAAAAAAGTTACTGTTATAATTTGGCCCTTTGCTTAGCACGTTAACCATAAGGTCATTATTAGCGATCACCTTTTTAAAATCGCCAATGTAGTTCAGCAACAATGAGCTAACACCAAACCCATAACTAACTGTTAAACTTTGTTTTGATGCATAAGGATCTTTCCTGAAACCCTGCTTTTGATAAGTAAAATTGGCAATTATCTGGAAGCCATAGTCATCGCTGTAAGTAAATACAGGCAGCGGCAACAGGTAATCATACTTATAATCAACTATATCATGCTTATTTACCGCGGTATCGGTTGAGGTTTTTATATGTGCTTGTGATGATGGAGGCAAATTGTTCTTCTGGTCGGAACGGTCATAAATATACCTACCGCCCTTGCCGCTTATGGTGCTGTCAACAGTGTAAGTATCCTCATCGCTGCCGCCGATCATCCTTACCTTTATAGGCGAATTATTAGTGCCATGCACGGCAAAAATATCATTGCCGCCCATACCATATATCCGTATCTCGTTTGTAACATCAGGGTCAAAGGTTCGCTGATAGATCAATTGATCAAGTTTGCCTTTCTTTTTAAGCGCATTAATTTTTAGCGTTATTTTACCATCAGGCTCATTGGTAATATCAATATTTTCACGTTTAGCCGATGCCAGCACAGTAACCACCTGCGATAAGAAACGATAATATCCTATCGCCTGCGTACTTAATACATTCCGCCGGGCAATTAACTTACCGATAATCTCGGGACCGCTTTGCTTATAAATGGTATCGGGCATGAGTTTAATAGCAGCGGCTATTACCTGGTCGGTAAGCTTGCTTTGCACGTAGGCTATTTCTTCTTTCCAGTCTTTCTCATTCAATCCATTTAAAAAATAGCGGTCGAAATTACGGGCATTCAAATTCCAGCGGTTAATGGAGCGGATATGGTTGCCATAGCTTTGAAACTTAGCCATCAGCAAATACCTTGAAACCAGCCAGGGGGCAAGGCCATAAGCATTATTATAAACCTGGTCGCGATCACGCGGAACAGGCAAATAAACACTATTTCCCGCGCTGTCCTTCTGTTTTTCAAAGCGCCACTGGTCTTCATGCCTGTCCCAGTCGCCGAGCAGCATATCCAGCAAACGTGCCCTTAAAACCAATTTCTGATCAACACGGGTATCATTATCTGTTTCAACTTTATTTTTTACTTTGGGTACATTATCTGTTTTTTTAGCATCCAGCGGTTCACGTTCTTCAAATAGGAACACCTGGTTGGCAAAATCCTTACGATACTGCCCTAATGCAGGGTCATCGGGCACATAAACAACAACAGGGTGCGCATGTGGGATACCCAACGCCTGAGCCAGCGGAGGCACGGTGATTGCCGCGAAAGGATGTTCGGCAGAGATCTGATCCTGAACTATTGTGGCGGCTATGGTTGGCCTTAACGTTGCCGGCAATACCTTATCCGGGTACTTTTGTATAGTTCTTAAAACCCACTCCTGCCCGGTTGAATCCTGCAAACGCAATGATTTTGTTTGCATACCACCGCCCAGCTGCAATATCTTTAAACCGCCTCGTTCCTGGCTGATATGGAATACCTTCATTTTAACCGGGGTCGACCATAAGGGCCTATAGTTTTCACCCAGCAGGAACCGTTGCGTTTTACCAACCTGGTTATATTCCGGCTCAATGGCAACGGTTATGCTGTCCTCCGTTAAATGTGATTGTGCAATGCCTTTAAAAGTATAGCAGCATAAAACACAAACCACTAATACTTTAAATATGGAGAGCTGTTTTAAAATTTTATGCATAGATTATGATATATGGATACAGGTATTACGACTATTTTAATAAGCCAGCCATTGGCTTATATTGCTTAATTACTAAAATGGGCATCCCGCTGCCGGGTGCAGATTTTCTATATCTTTTGTAAGTACAGCTTGCTTGTGATGAAAAGTCACTATCCATATGCTGTCAAAATCGCTATCCTTCCATTTTAAGGGCGATGTAATGCCCAGGTATTCAAGTACGGGCGCAATGTTATTATGCTCCCATACAATAAATATAGTACCGTTTTCATTTAACAGTGCTTTACCCACTCCTTTGTAGTCCTCTTCTTCAAAAGCAGAATTAACCGATATGTTATATTTGGCCACAAAGGGTGTAATAGTTTGCAGCATACGCGCCCGCTTGGTTTTTTTACCCATATTTAGCTCAGGTACATATATATTTTGTGGGATACCAAATTTTTTATAAAGCACCGCAGGCAATTGTAATGAACGGTTTATACCCTGGCAATTCAGGTTTTCCCCATCTTCGGGTCGCTCCGCATGGCGTATAAAAACAAGTTTCAGTGTTTTATTTTGTGCATTAGTATTACAGTTTGATAAACTGAACACTGTTAAAAACAGCAGGAATACCAGGTTGATCTTTTTCATAGTGCGTATTCTCAAATTTAACATATTAACTGAATTTATTACAGGCAATTAGTTTAATTGCTGATACAACACATCATACGACAGATCATTCTTCCTAAACACATTTTGTTCGTGCAGGATACTCACTCTAAGCCCTTTAAGACCCGATACCCCCTGTAAGTCTTCAATATCAAAGTACTCCATATCATCAGCCAGTATACCGGCAGCTTGCATAATATGCAGGTAGTAATTGTATTCGGTTTCCTCTTCGCTTTTTGAATAAATAACGGTGAGCTTACCCTCGTGGGTTATACGTTCCTCTGTATTTTTCATATGCGCCTTATCTATCCGCTTTTTGATCACCTCATAGCGCACATTGTATGCTCCGTCAATATCAAAATGTTTCTCATCCATACGGAAACGGATAGCAATTGGCGTACTGAACACCAGTATAAGCGATGTTACCCCCAGCGGATAAGGAAGTGTTGACCGGAGGTGATATTGCTCAATCTCCATTTCGGCAGTTACCAGCAACTGCCATAAACGCAGGCGGCGCCAATACTCATCGCTATATACCAGCGTAGGTGCAATAGTTGCTCCTATGTACAGGTTATGCTCTACCCCATCGGTTTTAAAGCGCTCATAGTAATGCGGATAGTACTTTTGGATCTCCTCCTGCCTTTTATCAAGTATGGTTGCTAAAGTACCGTTAATGGCAGTCAGCGTTTGTTCATAATAGCGGCGGTTTAAATGAAATTCGCCCGTTATAGCGTCAACCTGACTAAAGTATTTATTAATATTAGCCGTTATTTTTCCATTATAGCTATCCTTAAGTAACGGGTAGATCCTTGTTTCAAGATACTCTTGTATGTATTGTTCAGTATCCGCTTTAATACCTGCCGATAGCTCATCGATAAAAACCTTTAGTTCGGCCAGGTTTTGTTCGGCTACTTCAGTGTATTTATAGGCATGCAATTGCTCAACTATTACTATAAGCTGATTCAGTTGATTCAGCAGGTCGTTCCTTACACTCTGATTACGGGTAAGCGATGAATTGCCTATATCAACCTGCCCGTATAAAGGATACACATTTTTAAATACAATCTGCTTTAAAGTATACTCCGAACCCGCGTTTGCGCTTCTAATATAATTTTTTGCTTCGCGGATAAATTTCCAGTTAACGCTTGGGTGCAGCGTAGTATAATTGTTTTGTATAACTGCCTGTACCTGGTTCTGAAAGTAACTTATCTTACGGTCAATAGTATCCATAAGGTAAGGCATTACAATATCCAGCTTATGGGCATTAATGCTATTAAGCTCTCTGGCCCTTGGCGAAACCAGTTCTAAAACCCCTAATAACACTCCGTTTTTTACAACAGGCGCTAAAATAAAGCTTTCAATATTTTGCAAGCTAAAATGCTTTGCCATGGTGGTATCCTTATTTTTGGCGATAAACTGGGCAATATCCGAAACCGCGAAATAGGTATGATCCTTTATTAGGCTTTGGTATGACCCATTGCAAAGTAAGCGTATACTATCGTCCTCATCTTTATCCAGCAAAAGGAAACTGTGTACCTCGGCACCAAAGGTAGCGTTGCTGAATTTATCTTCTTCTTTATCAAACAAAACAAAGCCCACCTGCAGATCGGGTGTTTTAAATATCGACCTGAAGATCAGCTCCAGGCTTTGCTGCATCTCGGGAGCGGCAGTATCGGCAAGTAAGTTATCTTTTAGTATTGATACGGCATTTTCAATGGTTACATCAAACAAAGTTATGATGGCAAACCCCTTCACTATATAGCTTGCCGCCGGGAAAGTTTCTTTCCACAAGGCGATGTTGTCATAATTATCCAGCAGCAGGTTAATATCGGCACCTGATAAAACAGGCGCTTTTTCTGTGGCTATAACTTCTATAAAATCCACATTATACATAATACGGTAATGCTTTATAATACCGTTAGCTGTTGGGATATCAGAAAACAAGGGCCGACTAAAATCGAGCGTGGTACCGTAAAACCGGTTGAGGATGAGGCAGCAGGTTGCTATAAATAACCGATCATCATCAAAACCCCGGATATTAATGGAAAAATCGGGACCAGCTTCCTGCAAAATGCTCTTAAACCGTTCGGTATAATTAAACATGATGCCCTGGTAAGGCAGGCTCACCGCCTTTATTTCATTCTGCGTTAATGCAACAGGGAAAAGATCGGCAAGTAAATGAGAGATTATTTCGATATTTTCTTCCAGCTGGCTGATATTGCTGATGCCATTTCTCAGTTCCGGGTGATCAGCAACTTCATGCAATATTTGTTTAGCCTTTGCACTGTAAAGCCCGTCGCCCGCGGCCGCAATTTCTTCAAACCTCTCAATAATTTTATGAAAAGACAGCTGAATACAAAGCGGTGTACCTGGAAGTTGCGGAAGTATCATAGTCAGCTAAGGTGTTTTAACAAAAATATAAAATTATAGCAGTGGATTTACCATGTGGCGATTTTTGACAATAAATGAGTCAAATTTCGACTCACCCTGACCTCGCTACGCTTGTCATCCCTCTCTCCGCTGCGCGCAAAGAGGGAATTTCTTCTTCTTTTGTCCTCTTTGTCGCTTGCGAAAGAGAGGGCAGTCGAGCGGCTGAGCGATGACTGGGTGAGTTGGCTATTGGAGGGCAAGGTTCAATTAAGGTTTCTTCAAGAACGACATGGATAATGCCGACCCAACACCCAATGCCGCACCTGACGCAACATCACTAGGATAATGCACCCCCAAATACATACGCGAATAACTAACCGACCCCGCCCATAAATAAGCAGGAACAATTACAAACCATTTAGGATAAGCCATACTCAACGCCGTTGCAGTGGCAAACGTTGAAGAAGTATGCCCCGACGGAAATGAATAGCTGCCCGCCCTGTAAACAGGTGTTATATTAACATTTTGAATGAATGGCCTGCGACGTTTAACCAATGTTTTCACAAGCAGGTTTAACCCATATGATACAGCAGTACTGCTGGCAACAAATAATGAGTTTTGCCGCATTTGCTGATCATGACCGAGTACGCCCCCAATAAATAAGCCCGCAGGTATACCAATATCGCCATAACGGTATGTTTTTGTAAGGAACATAAATATATCTGTTTGCGCAGGTGTGCGATCGTTTTGCAGGTCGATAAGCACCCGGTCATCAAACTGCTGAATTGGAGATTGTGATTGTGCCTGGGCAAAAGTGTGGTTTGAGCAAAACAGCAGCAGTAAAAATAATAGTAATACAACAGGTTTATATGCTCTTTTTGTCATGATCTAACCGATTTGCTTCAGCGTTTTATATATCTCCAACTGCGATTGGATAGCTGGCGTGCCTGCTTCTATCTTTATATTATCAATGCTGCCATTCAGTAACACTGCTTGTACGTTATCATTAAGCTGCAAGTTGATAATGGCTAAAATCTCAGCCTTGATCTGCTCGTCATAAACAGGGAAACATACTTCAATACGGTTGTATATGTTCCGGTTCATCCAGTCGGCCGATCCCAGGAAAACATCCGGGTTACTGTTATTATTGAAGATGAATACTCTGCCATGCTCCAGGCACCTATCCACAATACGCCGTATGGTAATATTTTCGCTCATGCCTTTAACACCCGGTATAAGGCAGCAAATACTGCGGATGATCAATGAAATTTTAACCCCTGCCTGCGAAGCCTCGTACAGTTTATCAATGAGCACCTTTTCTTCCAGGTTATTCATTTTTAGGGTGATACCTGCTGGCAGTCCTTGCTTGGCATTTGCTATCTCACGGTCTATCAGTTCAATAAACCGGGTTTGCAGGTTAAACTGGGCAACCAGCAGGTTATTAAAGTTCAACTGATCCTGAGCCGATGGCTTTTTACGTTTGCTCAGGAACATAAACAATAGCTCCATTTCCCGCATCAGATTAGGATTGCAGGTAAACAGAATATGATCAGTATAAAAACGGGCGGTTTGCTCATTAAAATTACCCGTAGCCAATAAACCAGAATAAGTTGTCCTATACCCCTCCTTAGTTTTAACCAGTGCTATTTTAGCATGAACTTTTAGCGCGGTGATGCTATAAATGATCTCCACACCTGCGTTCTTCATTTTTTTGGCCCATTGCAGGTTGTTGGCTTCATCAAAACGGGCTTTAAGCTCAATTACCACCTGTACCTTTTTGCCATTCTTAGCAGCGCTTATCAGGGCATTAACTATTTTAGAGTTGCTGGCTACCCTGTACAACGTAGTATAAATTTCAATAACGTTTGGATTAATGGCCGCCTCGTTAAAAAAACGCAGCACCGGGTGGTAGCTTTGGTATGGGGTATTGATGAGTATATCCTTATTTTTTATCTGTAATGCCAGGCTTGGCTCAAATGTTATTGCTGAGGGATTGATAGCCGACCATGAATCGTAGGAGATTCCTGGCAGGTTGATATTTAATGAGGAAAAGTCCTTTAAATTATGATAAACACCGCCCTCGGTTACACTGGCGCCCTTTAGTTCAAACTGGTGCTTCACAAATTGCAATATGCGCAGCGGTATACCCGCCTGGTGCAGGAAACGGGTGGCCAGGCCAAAGTCGCGTTTTTTTAGCTGCTTTTCTATCTGGTCAGATATATCACCGGAATATTCATCCTTCAGGTCAAGTTCGGCATCACGGGTTACTTTTATGCTGTAACAGCCCTGTACGGTGCTGCCGGGAAATACTTTATCAATGTTATACCGGATTACATCATCCAAAAAAGCAATATAGATGTCTTTATCAGCTTTAATGGTTGAAAAACGTGGCAATTCATCCGATGGAATATTGAGCAGAACGATCTTCTCTTTCTCTTTATCATCCAGCAGGTTAACCACAAAATACAGCTTGTTATTTTCAGGGAAAAAATGTGCTTCTAGTTGTAGATCAACTGGCTGTAAAAAGGCTAAAACGTCGGCTAAAAAGTATTCGGTAGTCTCTTTTTTAACAGTTTCGGGAAATGGCTGATTATATAAAATGTGGACACCCAGTTTTGCAAACTGCGGTATAAGCTGTTCCCGTAATATGCTGCCGAATTTTTCCTGCTGCGTATTAATTGTACTTATAGCCTGCTGCAAAATGGCTGATTGTTCATCTGCATCGATGGGTGCATTATCATCTTCGCCTATTCTTTCCAGCGCATGCAGCACTGGCATACGTACACGGTAAAACTCATCCAAATTTGATGAGAATATGCTCAGGAATTTCAGCCGTTCCAGCAATGGCACCTGGCTGTTGGCGGCCTCGTCCATTACCCGCTCATTAAACGAAAGCCAGCTTAAATCCCGGTTAAAAAAACGGTTGTTCTTCATTTATTCTTAACGTGTGCTACTGGCGGCAGTGGATGATTGAAAAATATAAAAGCTACAATGAAAGCTAATACCGATACGATAAGCCCAAACATAAAAACGTTATAGGCTACTCTTAACAGATGATATTTTCTTCCCAAAACAACGCCCTGCGCATACAAGTCCCTTATCAGGCTGCCGTACAAAAAGTCCTTTTCTTCCATCATTTTCTGCATGCCGTAGTTAAAATCTTCCAGTTTCATTTTATAAAAATTACCGAAGAACAAAAGGTTAACCCTTTTCTCATTCACATCATCCAGCGTAAAAGTGCCTTTTGGGATAGATGGCCGGGTGGATAAGATAGAAAAGGTCATGGCGATAAGGCTGACCGTTAACAAAATAAATGACGGTACGATCAAATAACCATAAGCATCCAATCTTCTCAGCACCAAACTAATTATGGCCGATAAGATGATAGAATTAACAGTGATCATGATATGGGCCTTTCTATCAGCCATATCACTCAGTCGCTGATGATTGCTCGAGCTGATCCTGAACATGGTTTCAATACCTTTATCAGGTTTATCCTTGTCTTTGCCCTTATCCTTTTTTTTCTTTTTGCCTTGCTCTTCCTCTGCTTCTTCAGCTACAGCAAGAGGTGTGGATGGCTCCTGGACCATGGCGGGTGCTTCAACCGGCTCATCCCCCTCATTCCTGGCTAGTTTATCTTTCAACTCCTGCAGATTTTTTTCTTTGGTATCATTAAGCAAAAGTTTTGCGTAGTCGGTATGGTAGTGCTGCGCCTCTAAAAACTTAATCGTTTTTGTCCGCCATTCGGTTTTAGTCATATCTGCATTATGCAGTACATTATATTCCTTTAACAACTTTTTATCTTTCTTAAAAAAGTTATCGGTACCCAGGTTATACAGGTCGGCATCACAAATGATCTGCTCTAATAAGGTAGTTGGCGATTGCGGCATTTTTGTGGCAGTTATACAGCCCGCAATCAACTTAATATCCTCATCATTCAGCTGATGTTCTTTAAAAAATGTTGTAGCTATTTTAATCCCCTCATCCTCGTGATTGGTAATACTAACCATATACCCCAGGTCATGAAACCAGGCAGCGGCAGTTACAATAAAATAATCATGATCACTTAACTGGTAATGATTGGCAATTTTAGCAGTTGCAGTTACAACATCTTCGGCATGTTCTATATTATGATAATGGAAGTTTGTAGTATCATGCGCCCTGTAATAGTTTAAAACGTAATCTTTTACCTGCTCAAGTAATTTATGATAGTTCATAGTGATTGAAAACCTAAATATAATAATGATTAATGGCAATTACTTAAGCATTAAACAATTTGGCATTTGTGTGAGATGGGCAAATCCCAGGATGTTCGACAAAAGCGACGCCTGTGCGATTCTCCTCTTGAGAGGGGAATTTTTAATGCTTCAAATATTTTATACCGCCATCCAATCTTCTATTGCTTTTACCGTATCAGCATAAAACACCTTATATGTATCTTCTGTTACATAACCAATATGCGATGTACCCAACACATTATCCATTTTGCGGAAAAGGTGATCTAATGGCAATGGTTCGGTGTCATATACATCCAATGCAGCACCGGCTATCTTTTTTTGCTGTAGAATTTCTATTAATGCCTTTTCATCAACCAGTGGCCCGCGCGATGTATTAATAAAATATGCCGATGGTTTCATCAGTTGCAGTTCCTCTTTGCCAATAATCCCCCTTGTGCGATCGCTTAGTACCAGGTGAATGGTTACAAAATCGGCATCTTTAAATAAGGTTTCTTTACTTACTAATTGTGCACCGGCCTGAGCTGCTTTTTCTTCTGTCAGATTCTGGCTCCATGCAATTACATTCATATCAAAGGCTTTGGCATAAGCGGCTATTTTACTGCCCACTCTACCCAGGCCAAGTATACCAATGGTTTTCCCTTTAAAGTCGGTGCCAACAGTAGTTTGCCAGCCATTTTTAAAGTTGTTGCTTTCCTGCGGGATGTGGCGGGCTATGGCCATCAGCAATGCCCAGGTAATTTCAGGAGCGCCATTTTCTACATAACGGGTATATTTAAGGGTGATACCCAATTCTTCAACCGCATGATTATCAATAGAAGCATTGCGCATACCTGTGGAAACAATAAGCTTTAGATTTGGCAATTGCGATAATATGTTACGTGTGAGCGGTGTTCTTTCGCGCATTACACATACTATATTAAATGGTAACAAACGTTCAATTACCGCTTTTTCATCAGCTACATGATCATGAAATACCTTTACTTCGGCTTTGGAAGTTATGGCCTGCCAGTCGGCAAATTTAAAGGCGACTTGCTGGTAATCATCCAAAACAGCAATTTTAAGCGGCGAGTTATTGTTCATAATTTAATAAATGAGGTAGCTTATTATAATACAAGTTCAAAGTAAGATATGTTTCGGGGAATAAACAAGTTCATGCGGTGATAAACATTTCCCGGGATGAGTTGGCGGAGCGCGGCGAAGTTCCGCGTTAGTGATAGAAACGGATACCAGCCTCGTGGCTAATGCCTGCGCAGTATGAGTGGATAGCACGGGCCGAAGGTAACGCCCTTATAAATATTTTGGGCGTTCCCGCTATCCAGCGGGCCGTGCTGTTCAGGGCTACGCTTCGCTCCGGCCCTCCTCCGTCGGGCTACACTAACGTGGAACTTCGACGCGCTCCGTTGACTCACCCGGTCGTTGCTTCGCTCGACCACCCTCTCTACGCTGCGCGAAAAGAGGGTAACACCAAAAATATCACTCACCTCAAACTTTTATCCAAATTTTCAGTTATCAAAACATGAACACAAACAGGCTATCACCAACACTTGCAGCTGCCTTAAATGCCCAGATGACAAACGAGGCGCATAACTCACAGATATACCTGGCTTATGCCTCATGGGCAAGCGATAAGGGGTACGATGGTATTGCGAATTTCCTTTTCAGGCATGCCAACGAGGAACGCAACCATATGATGAAATTTTTGGAGTACATTTTAAAAAGAGGCGCTAAAGTGGTTGTGACCGCTATACCCGCCCCCGGTGATGACCCGAAAAGTGTTAATGATTGCTTTGAGAAAGTATTTAAATACGAAGTGGAGAACACCACATCAATTTACAATATCGTTAATATGAGCCTTGAAGAAAAAGACTGGGCAACCTGGAACTTTTTACAATGGTTTGTGAAAGAACAAACAGAAGAGGAAACCCTCGCGCTCGACCTATTATCAAAAATAAAAGTAGCTGGCGGCGAAAAGGCTAACCCTGAGGCGCTTTATACATTGGATCTGGACCTGGGGAAAACTCCTGATGATGCTGTATTAGCCCAGGATGTAACTGTGGAAAAACCGTAAATTATAACAATAATATCTATAAAAGAACTCCTGCCGGCTTAATATCGGCAGGAGTTCTTTGTTTTATGCGTGCTCGGTATCTGCGCCGGTTCCCTCATCATGCCTTTCAACCGTGATGGTACATTCTGTAACCAGGGCGGCTATAGCGCCAATAGCGGCCATCACCGGCATCAACAATATACCCACTACGCCAAAAGTTAGCGGGAAGGATGCCAGCTCCTTGCCCGATTTATCGGCAATCGTTATCTTTTTTATATTCCCCTCGGCTATCAGTTCCTTTACTTTTTTAAGCAGGTTCTCGCCATTTATGCTGAATGATTCTTTCGTTCCCATGACTTTATAATTATTAACGTTTATTAATTTGAAAGTAATATTTATTGGACTGCCATACATTAAGTGTTGTTACACACAGGCATTTATTATTTTTGTGCGCCTTAATCATTATAATGTACAAAGTATTATTCATATTTCTTTTATTATTCTTTAAGTTGATACCTGCTTCAGCGGGAATTGATTGGAAGCTGAATACGGAAAAAGATGGTATAAAAATATACACCAGTGTTGTACCCGACTCAAAAATAAAGGCTATTAAGGTTGAATGCGAGGTTACCGCGACGGCATCGCAGCTTGTTACTATTTTGATGGATATTAAGAACGCGCCTGAGTGGGTTTACCATACCAAATCATGCTCATTGGTTAAGCAAGTTTCGCCGTCAGAACTATATTACTATTCAGAAGTGACCTTACCTTGGCCTGCCGAAAACAGGGATTTTGTATCACACTTAACGGTTACGCAAGACCCCGGCACTAAGGTTGTTACCGTTGATGGCCCGGTTGTAAATAATTTGGTACCACTAAAAAATAAAATTGTACGCATAAACAACTCCAATGGTAAATGGGTAATAACACCATTAGGGAACGGCCGGATAAAAATTGAATATAGCTTGCATGTGGATCCGGGAGGCGAGCTGCCTGTATGGCTTGTTAATATGTTTGCTACAGAAGGCCCGATGCAGATATTTAAAAATCTGAAGACAGAACTGCAAAAACCTGCGTATAAAAACGCGACCCTGCCGTTTATCACTAATTAAATATTATTCCTTTTTAACAGCACTATTTTTAATAAAGATAACCGCCATCAGTGCGCCCAAAAAACCAAGCGCTGCCGATATGCGCATAATATTGGCGTAGGCAGCAATAAAACTTTCGTGATAGTATTTTTCAATAACAGCTTTATCACTGGATTGGATATTGGCCGGTACTTTGGCATTACCCAGATCGGCGGCTTGTGCCAGTATTTCCTGTTTATCGGGTGCTTTTAGCCTAACATCAGCTAATTTATGCTGCAATGCACCTGTAAAAAACAGTACTGCCAGCGCGCCAAATATGGCATTGGCAAATACGTTGGCTATACGTGTAACCGCATTGTTTACACCAGATGCCGTCCCCGAAAAATGATCACTTACCGAACCCATTACCGCTGTGGTTAATGGCGCAACTGTGAACGACATGCCCAATCCGAATACAATAACAGCCGGAAAAAAGGTTGTCCAGTAATCCGACGGGCCATCGGTTTGTTTTATAAAAGATAAAATAAGCAAACCCGTCCCCGCCGCAGCCGGGCCAATAATTAACAATAACCTTGGGCCATACTTATCGGCAAGCGTACCGGCAAAGCGGGCCAGGGATATCATCATGATAGTAAAAGGCAAAAAAGTAAGTCCTGACTGCAGCTGACTATACCCCTGCACCTGCACCAAATTCAGTGAAAGGAACAGCATACCCGCACATAAACCTGCGTACAGGAAAAAGCTAAGCAAATTTGCCCCGCTGAACGTAGCGTTGGCAAACAAATGCAAAGGCATCATGGGGTGTTTGCTTTTGGCTTCAATAATTACAAAAGCTATCAGCATTAATACTCCTGCGCTTAATGTGGTATATACCTGCCAGTTAGCCAGGCCAACCGCAGGTATGCGTAAAAAGCCAAAGGTTACCATGGCCAAACCTAATGCTATAGCTATAGCACCGGGAAAATCCAAAGAATGATCGCTACTTTCATCACGGCTTTCTTTTACTTTTAGCCAAAGCATCAGCAGCGCTGCAATGCCTATGGGCACGTTTATAAAAAAGATATATCGCCATAAACCGGCATCGCCCAAGGCACCACCCAATATTGGGCCACCCATAGTTACCACCGTTGTAAATGCCGACCATGTACCAATGGCCTTGCCCCGCTCCTGCTCGTTTATAGATGAAGATATGAGCGACAGGCTACCAGGGATCATTAAAGCCCCGCCAATGCCCTGTATGATCCTGAAAACAATTAAAAGCGTTACCCCCGGGGATAAACCGCAGGCAGCAGAACCGGTAATAAAAATAAATATCCCGGCCATGAACACTTTTTTTCGCCCCAGCTTATCGCCCAGTGAACCGCCGATAAGTATGAGCGAAGCCAGCATGAGCAGGTAAGCATTCAGGATCCAGAACAGATCAGCACCGGTAGCCTGCAAACTTTTTTGCAGTGATGGCAACACCACGTTAAGCGCGGTACTATCAATAAAAGCCATAGCCGAAGCCAGTATAGCCGAAACCATAACCCATTTACCCGCAGTACTGCGCAGCGCTACTGTAGCCATAAAATTTTGATTACCAAGTAAAAGTAAACTAATTAGCTGGGAGAAATGTTTGATGGGAGGTAATGTATTAGTAGTCGGTGAGGACACCAGCCACAAATCTTTCCACACCCTCTTTACCGTTTACGGTAGAAAGGGTCGACGATCAGCTGACAGCGGAGAAGTCGGGGTGAGTCAACTATGCGGTATGCATTGGCGCCATTGTCCGTTTCCATATTTAACTCACCCGATCTGCGCTACGCTGGATCACCCTCTCTGTGGCAAGCCACAAAGAGGGTTAGGAAATTTTAGTTCTTTTTTATTCCCTCCCTGTAGAGAGGTGTGGCTGGATGTGTTGTGGCAGGGAGAGGTTATTCGTTAATTCATCCGCAGAAACCCCTCCCTGACCCTCCCAGGGGAGGGAATCGCACAAACCTCTGCTTTTTATTTCATCCCCAAGCCCTATCGTAATAAATATATTACTACCACTTTTTGTTAAAATTTCATTACTCATAAACATTAAATTTGTAATGAGCCTAATACGCTTAATCCCTTTATAAACCATCATTATTCCGTATGAAGAAGATCATCTTACTATTGCTTGCCACCGTTGGCGGAACAGCTTTTTCCTTTGCACAGACCGGTAATACAGTACAGGTTAAAACCAGCAATGGACTATTACAGGGCGTTGTTGAAGCCAGCGGCATACATTCTTTTAAAGGCATCCCCTACGCGCAACCACCGGTTGCGGATCTGCGGTGGAGAGAGCCCCTGCCGCCTAAAAACTGGACAGGTGTACGTGTTGCCGATCATTTCGGTCCGCAGGCTATGCAGGCATCTATTTATAGCGATATGATGTTCAGGAGTGATGGCAAAAGTGAGGATTGTTTATACCTGAATGTGTGGACTCCGGCAAAATCGCCTAAAGAAAAACTACCTGTACTGGTATATTTTTATGGTGGAGGATTTTCAGCTGGGGATGGCTCCGAATATCGTTATGATGGCGAAGCGCTGGCTAAAAAAGGACTTATTACTGTAACTATTAACTATCGACTAGGCATTTTTGGCTTTTTTGCCCATCCGGAATTGACCAAGGAATCTCCGCACCATTCATCTGGCAATTATGGTTTAATGGATCAGCATGCGGCATTGATATGGGTACAAAAAAACATCGCAGCCTTTGGCGGCGACCCTGATAAAGTAACCATTGGGGGCGAATCGGCTGGTTCTATGTCGGTATCGGCACAAATGGCTTCGCCCTTATCTAAAGGATTGTTCAGGGGAGCAATTGGCGAAAGCGGTGCTGTATTGGGTAATTTATCGCCTGTACCATTGGCAGATGTTGAACAAAAAGGTGTAACGTTCGCACAAAAAGCGGGAGCGACTACCCTGGATGATCTCCGTAAAATACCTTCCGATAAGTTATTGCAGCTGGCAATGGGTACAAAGTTTTCCATTGTTGTTGACGGTTATTTTTTACCTGAAATGCCGCAGGCTATTTTTGATGCCGACAAACAAATGCACGTTCCACTGCTGGCCGGTTGGAATTCTGCCGAAGTAGAATATCACTCCGTTTTAGGCAATGATTCGTTAACAGTTATTAACTATAAAAAAGCTTTACAAAAACTATACAATGATAAAGCTGGTGATGTATTCAAAGCATATCCCGCAGCAACCGATGCTGATGTTGCACAAGCCGCAACAGACCTGGCATCAGACCGCTTTATAGTTTTTGCCACCTGGAAATTTACTGATGTGCAAAGCAAGACCAGCGATAAGCCCGTTTATAGATATCTATTCTCAAAGAAAAGGCCGCCAATGGTTAACAGACAAGGTAATGGCAATTCAATGGGTGCAGCACATGCTTCAGAAATTGAATATGCACTGGGCAACCTATCCACCAACAAAGTTTACGCGTGGGCACCCGATGATTATAAGGTATCAGAAACTATGCAAACCTATTTTGCCAATTTTATAAAAACAGGCAATCCTAATGGTAATGGTTTACCGCAATGGGATAAACTGGATAACTCGAACCCAAAAACGATGGTGATTGATGTAAATAGCCAGCTAACGCCGGTAACAAATACGGCCCGGTATATTTTGCTCGAAAGTTTTCATACTAAATAATTATTTTTATTTCCAGAAAGTTCATAAAAAATTGATTACCTGCGCAATATTTGGCTAACTGGATATTTTTTCTAATATTTAAATGAACATTTCCGTTAACCTTTAAACTTATTGCCATGATCACCCCTAATCATCTTTCTATACTTGGCATTATACATACTGCTATCAGTGTGCTTGCCATAGTTTTTGCTGTTATTGCCTTGCTACGCGATGGTAAGATCAACCCATTAAATACGATGGGCAAACTGTATATATACTTTACGGTAGCTGCATGTTTAACATCATTACCGATTATGAAAACCGGGCATTTTACCCCGGCACACGGCTTGGCAATAATTATTTTGGTGTTGATACCTATCGGCCTGTATGCCAAATCAATAAAATTCCTGGGTAAAAATGCTGATTATGTACAAACTATAGCCCTGTCAACAACCGTCCTACTTTCCATGGTTCCCACAACGGTTGAGAGTTTAACAAGATTGCCAATCAGTCACCCTATTGCCGATGGCCCCAATGCGCCTGTTATACAGATGGGCTTGCTAATATTTTTCGTACTTTATGTAATTGGTGTAGTGTATCAGGTTATAAAAATACGCGCTGCTAAAAAATCAAAACCAGGCAATACGCTGGGGGTAGTGTAATTAATAAATATTGCTGCCGCGGGGTTTAGTATTGCTGCCGCGGGTTTAGCGTAGCGTAACCCGTGGTACAGCGTAGTTAAAGCTTACAGCTTCTACAACAAAACACAAGCTAAAAAGCTTGTACAATACGCACCACGAGTTACGCTACGCTAAACTCGCGGCAGCGATGTAAATTATGCCCGTAGTTTCCAATACACCCTGTAGCCATATCAGCACACAACCCGATCGCCGAAGACTTCAAAAGTCACTCTCCTGCTTTATCACCCTAAGCAAAAATGCTGTTACAATCAACAAGTATCATTCTTTAAAACAGGCATTTACGCTCAAAAATGCCCAAAACAGCGCACAGGGGCACATTTGGACCGATTATTGCTCTTTCCATCAAAAACGTAGCACTATATGAATACTTATAAAGAAAACGACCTGGTTATTTATACCGATAGCAAAGGCAACCGTATTGACACCTTTGTAATATTTGATACTGATACCAAAACAGGCCTTACGCATATCAATCATTTTAACCTGAAAGTGAAAGCTAACGAACTGATGATGCACCCGCGTGCCGCTAAAGGCAACCCTATCCCATTGGCCGATCCGCTTAGTTTTAATCTTTTTAAACTATTAAAAGATAAATTCACGCAACGCGATCAGGCTAAAAAAACCAGCAAAGCACTTGTATTGTATTCTAATAATACAAGATTGATACTTGCAAAAGCATCATAAATAAAGGAAATTGCTAATGATGGATCAAGGTAACAGAATCTTCTCTTGACTCTTATATCCTGGCTCTTGATTCTATTTATTACTACCGTTTTGTTAAAACTTCGTTTACAGCTTTAAGCCTGAAAGCAAGTATGGTATTAATAATACCAGTTACTATAAATGCAGATGCTGCCCATAATACAATGGTCATGGCTCCAAAGGCGGGGTTGAACATCACCAGCAGCGCAAATAAAACAATTATCACGCCTGCCAGCATCATCCAGCCTGAACGGCGCATTACGCTGGCAAAACTAAACAGCGAGAACCCTCTGAACAGGAACCATAACCCTACTGCTAACGGCAGCACAGTTATGCTTAATTTAACATCGAAAATAAGTATAAAGCCCAGAGCTACATCTATCAATCCTAACAGAAAACGCCAGCTCCACCCCACTACATAGCGATTTGCATAAGCATGCACCAGCTCGGCAGCACCACCTAAAACTATTACTATCCCAAAAAGCATACTAAGTGCCACAAAGGTTACTAACGGTGCACTGATCATATAAATACCCAGTAATATGAACAATATACCGCGCAGTAAAAAGAGCCACCAGTGTTTGATGTCGCTGATTATTTCAGATGAAGTTGCCATAATGATAAGTTAGAGTTATAAAGATAACTTAATAATTATCAGTATGTTTTATAAACTGATTTATTTTTCAGCATTTATTACTGACAAAATATTGCCGGCAGGGTCTTTAAACCATGCCTGGGTAATGCCAGGGAACCGTGCTATACCTTTTTTATCCGTTTTTAATTGCCCCATATCATATTGTTCAAATCTGATGCCCTTGGCAGTTAATGCGTCAACCGCCTGCTCCACATCATCCACCGGGAAATTAAGAATAGTGTAGGTTGCAGGTTCATGGTTAGGCTTGGGGTATATCAAAATGCTATTATCATTCCCTTCAATATGCAGGTCAAGTAGGCCCATCATCTCTTCACTCACCTCCAAACCCAATGTTTGTTGGTAAAATGTTTTTGCCTTTGCTATATCATCAACCGAAAAACTACTAAATGCCTTTGTGTGTTTGAACATGATGTTAAAGTTTAATGTATGTATATCTTTCATAATAGTACAGATATTAACCCCTTGCCCTCTTTCCCGCTTGCGGAAGAGAGGGCCGACAAGCGACTTAGCGTAGTCGGGGTGAGTCAACGGAGCGCGTTTATCATTTTTTGGCGTTGCCTACGGCCCGTGCTATCCGCTCATACTGCACAAGCCTTAATCACAGGCCGGTATCCGCTGCCATCACTAACGCATTTTACCCCCTTCGTCGACACCTCCCCCTAAATTTAGGGAGAGACCGGGTAGAGATAAACGCGCTCCGCCGACTCACCCGGTCGTTGCTTCGCTCAACCACCCTCTCTCTTCGCCTGCGGCGGAAAGAAGGTAAAGTATTTAATATGATTACTTATTCATTGGTTTATAGGATAGTAACACCGTTCCGCTTTTGAATGTTTTAGCTGATATAAGATCGAGGTCGAGCTTATGTTTCATGCCTTTGAACATGCTGCCGCCATCGCCCAGTACAACAGGGTCAAACATAATTTGGTATTCATCAATCAGCCCTGCTTCTGCAAGTTGTACTATAATGCTGCCGCTGCCCAATATGGTCATGTCATGGGGCGATGTTTGCTTCATCTTTTTCACCTCATTAATAATATCGCCATTTATTATACGGGTATTGTTCCAGTCTGCTTTATCCATTGCGGTCGAAAAAACGATCTTCTCTGCATCATTTATGCTTTTGGCTTCCCTGGGCGCGCGTTCCAATGCCATTGGGGTGGGCCAAAAGCTGACCATCATATCATAAGTTACCCTGCCAAAAAGCAATATATTTTTTGATTGCATTGATTCAGCTGAGAACTCAGCTTCCTCAGCACCATGTCTGTGCCAGCTTATATCGCCGTTCGGTCCCTTATAATAGCCATTAAGCGATGCAAAATTAAATACCGATAGCTTTGCCATGTTATTGATCTGTAAAATGTTTATACAAACTTATTAAAGAAAAAATAAGCAAAACAGGGGCAAACAAGCCAAAACAAAGGGGATATCAGGACTATTTCCGGAAAATATAGATATTAATAGCGTTCAGCGATTATGAAACCCAACTGAACAGTAATGAGAATGTGGATTAGTTCAGTCTGCGACTGAACTAATCATTTGGCTTCAGTTATAAACTGAAGCCAGTAAAATAATCAAATCCGAAATCGAACATCCGAAATAACGCTACTTCCCAAACGGTGGCCTGCCTGTTAACTGATGATACAGCGGCAGGTTTTCCCTTGGTGTTGCAGGTACGTGGAAATGCGTGCAATAGTATACCTGTAAGTGCAGTTCATCCCTGCCGTTACGTATAATGGCAATATCAGGTAACTGTTTCACGCTGTCGAAAAATGGCTTTACATCATTGTTTACACTTACAGGGCTGCCCTGGTCAATAATTATGGCATCTTCACCTACAACTTTATTAGGGTCAACCAAAAATGCCAGGTTACGGGGGTCATCATTAAAACAGATAATATCCTTTTGTCCCTTCAGTACCCAGTCAACCTTACCGGTAAGCCACCAGCGGGTAGCGCCTGCAAATATTTTTTTATTATTCATCCAGCCTTCTTTCTGAAAACGGGTTAAAATGTCATCATAATCAATCCCCTGTATAGTTGGGTCAATTTCTTTTTGTTTGGCCTCAGGCGTTTTATCAACCAAGCTCACTACCCATTTAGGGCCATAACTTTGCCAAAAGCCCGTAACCTCATCAATACAAAGCACGCCTATGGTAATAATAGTAAATAATGCCGAAAAGATAAGCCAGCGTTTAGTGCCACGTGCTTTTTGTGGATCGCTCAGGCTTTTATCAATCGCATAACCTAATGGCATAAATAACATCATATAGCCAGGGGCCTGCCAGTGAAAGTGGTATTGCAGATCGGACCATAGGGTAACTGTTGTAAAAAACACCAATGGTAATATAGCCGTCCAGAATAAGAAGCTGTAAGATTGCGATAGTGTACGTTTTTTAAAGGATACGACAAGCTGCTTTACCAGCGGGAACCAGAACCATGGCAACAACCACAGGCATTGGCCGCCTATGCTGCGTAAAAACCAAACCGGGTGCAAACCACCGCTTGAGCCAGCCCGTGAGCCCTGGAAAACGAAGGATACCCAATTGTTCTTATAGTTCCAGTAAAGTACCGGGAACGCGATCATAAGGGTGATGAGCATGGCTATATATGGCCCCGGGTGCCTGAGCCAGTGGCGCTGGTTTTTATTGGCGCTTACAAATATAAACACGCCTGCAAACAAGAATATAACATGGTATTTACTCAATGTAGCCAGCCCCATACAAATACCTACCAGTATCCAAAGCAGGTAAACCTGCCCTGCACCACGTTTTGTGCGGCCTTCATCAGTAATGGATAATACATCAACTATTACATAGGTACTTAACAGCCAAAAGAACATCAAAGGCGCATCCGGCTGAAACCAACAAGCTATAGGAACGGTGAATACCGCGCTTAAGTTCATCACCAATACTGCCCAAAAACCAGCTTTGGCATTAAACAGTTTTTTAGTAACCAGGTACAGCAACCAGCTGGTGCCCGCGAATAATAATACCGACGGGAACCTGATACCCAAATTGGTTAAACCAAATACTTTTATGCTTAAACCACCCAGCCAAAAGAACAATGGCGGCTGATCGAAATAACTCAGATCAAGGTGCAGTGCGCCACGGAAATAATAGGCTTCGCCAATGCCCAGTCCTGTATAGGCTGCAATAAACAGGCGGATTATAAAAGTGACTACGATTAAAAGAGCGGTATATAATGCGGCGGTGCCTTCAGTTATTTTTTTCATTTATTAAAAAATAAACCCTGGGATAATTGGGTAGAAAAATTTTTTAAAATTATTACATATTATTCATGTTTTGCACAAAGTGTTGAAATTTATCGGAAAGATGGATATAGCATCAGGTAGAGATCCATTTGCCAAGCGGTAGTTTACTCAGCAAATAAACCAATAACAACGACAGTATGAAGCATATAAGCGCCGTTAACGGAACGCCAACCGAGGGGTGAAATAAGGTATAGTTAATACTTAATTCATCGTCTATAAGCCGTAAAATAAGCGCATGACTTAAATAAATACCAAAGGTATACGCGCCAACTAGGTCGCGCGCCTGCTTAGCCCGCGGCGACCAGCTGATATTTGTGAGCTTGCCCACCATAAACGCGCTGCCCGACAGCAGTACAATGGTCGGGCTTACCGGCTCGTACATCATTGTGCTTAAACCTTTATAATAAATGCTGGTATAATAAGTACCTGCAACAATAACCGCTAAAGTCACCAGGAACAGTATACCGAACCAGTTGCGGTTAAACCTGGCCTGAAAATCCTTATAAGCCAGGTAATAGCCTAAAACAAGATAGCCAGCGTAACCAGCGAAATAATGCAGATCAACCTGCGGATCAAAGCGCTTTAAATAAGGCTGACCGATCAGCATCACCCCAAACCAAACCAACAGGAAATACAGCAATTCGCTTTCTGAAGCATTCCGCACAAATTTGCCAAGCACAGGGATCAAAAAATACAAGCCAATAAGCATATATACATACCACAAATGATACGAGCTGCCATATTTTAGCTGGTGCAATACTATTTTAACATTTGCCCAGGTATCGGCAGTAAAGGTAAAATCCTCATTATACCAGCCAAAGGCGACATAAATCAAACTCCAGAATAGGAACGGGACGATGATACGGCCCAATCGTTTTTTAAGAAATGGAATAGGTTCCTGATCACGGTTCAGCAGTAATGCCCCGGTTATCATCACAAAAACAGGCACCCCAAACCGTGAGATCGCATTATAAAAATCGCCCCAAAACCAATAGCTATCCGCTATTTTACCATACTGCATTATTAATGGCGATGAAGTATGCACAACAACAACCATATACATGGCTATTATCCGTAGGTTATTGATCCAATCCAGTTGCTGGGGTTTGTTATCGGGCATGGGTATTTAGCAAAGTTTAAAAGTAAGATAAATTTTAAAAATAGGAAGCTAACGCGCTTCGTTTCACTCGTCGACCCTCTCTACGCTAAAGCGTAAAGAGGGTGTAAGGCTTTTTATTATTTTTATTTTTATCTTTCAGGATGCCATCTATTACTGAATTATGCCGTGAGCTAAGAAAACGCCAAACATCTGCCGAGATCTTGCTGTGGCAACAACCTAGAAACAGGGAACTTAGTAATATGAAATTTCTACGGCAGCACCCTATCTACATCAAATCTATCCAGGGTAAAATGTTGTTTTATATACCTGACTTTTATTGTGCCGAAGCCAAACTGGTTATTGAGACAGATGGACCAGTTCATCAATTTAAACAACAGTATGACAAAAACTGTGATGAAGTTCTGGCGGCTTTAGGATTGAGAATATTAAGATTTGAAAATGAAGATATACTGAGAGATTGCGAACTTGTTTTACGTAAAATAAATGCCATGCTCTAAATCCCCCCTCTTTACGCTTTAGCGTAGAGAGGGTCGACGAGCGTAGCAAAGTCAGGGTGAGTTAACCCCGCCGGTATGTTGCTCCAATAGCTGACTCACCCGGTCCTCGCTCAGCCACTCGACCGCCCTCTTTACCGCAAGCGGCAAAGAGGGCAGAAAACATTCCCCTCCCTCTTTACCGTCAGGTAGAGAGGGACGACAAGCGTAGCGAAGTCAGGGTGAGTCAACTATACGCAATGCAAATTCCGTATCTTAGCCTATCTATCTGCCAACACCATGCAAAAACCAATTGCACTGATCTCCCTGCTCCTACTGTGCCTAACTATATCCGCGCAGCGAAAACCTGTTCCCGCAAAAAAATCACAGCAAACTACTTTTACCGATATGCTGGGTATAAACGCTTTTGAATGGGATTTTTTGCAGGACCCTAAAAATCCGAATGATGCGAGCAAAATTTATGAGCCTAAAATGGCGATCATTAAATCATTCGGTGGTTTCAGGCATTATTTGGATTGGCAAAAGATTGAGCCCAAACGCGGCAGCTACACCTTCAATCCCACCAACAATGGCGGTTGGAATCTGGATATTATTTACCAGCGCTGTAAACAGGAAGGCATTGATGTTTTGGCTGATATAAAAGGCTGCCCGGACTGGCTACAGCAAACTTATCCGGCAAACCTGCGCGATGGTGAGAACGTACCCATGTCTTTTGGTGCTGATAAATCAAACCCGGTATCCTACATAGAACAGGCAAAAGCCGCTTTTCAGTTCGCGGCGAGATATGGGAGCAATAAAAAAGTTGATCCGGCTTTGGTAACCGTTGATACCAAACCACGTTGGACGAATGACCCGGTGAATGTCTCTAAAATCGGTCTCGGTGTAATAAAATACATAGAGTGCGATAACGAGCGTGATAAATGGTGGAAAGGCGATAAGGCCCATCAAACAGCCGAAGAATATGCCGCTAACCTTTCCGCGTTTTATGATGGCGATAAGGGCAGGTTGGGTAAAGGCGTTGGCGTAAAAACTGCCGATCCCGGTATTAAAGTGGTAATGGCTGGACTTGCCAATCCCGACCCGAAATACGTAGAAGCGATGATCAACTGGTGTAAAGTTCACCGGGGCTACAAACCGGATGGTTCGATAAATCTTTGTTTTGATGTGATCAATTATCACTATTATGCTAACGATCATAAACCGGGCACTACCGATATCGGCACAGTTGGCATAGCGCCTGAATTATCGGAAGCGGGGAAAATAGCGGATAGCTTTGTAAAATTGGGGAAGGTTTATCACCTGCCAGTTTGGGTAACCGAAGCCGGATATGATATAAACAGCGGCAGTCCGCAGCGGGCAATACCTGTTGGTAATAAGTCAGCCTTGCAAACACAGGCAGATTGGGTTATCCGTACCTCGTTTTTATATGCCCGGCATGGTATAAACAAGGTATTCTTTTATGAGTTGTATGATGACAATAGCGATAATCCTGTTCAATATGCCTCAAGTGGTTTAGCATCAAAAACGGGAGAACGGCGGCCAGCGGCAGATTACATCTACCAGGCTAAACAATTGCTTGACGATTTCGCCTATCAAGGCACTATAAACAATTACCCGCTGGTTGATGTTTACAGAAAAGGCAACAAAACAATTTACGCACTGATGGTTCCTGATGAAAAAGGCCTTACCACAACCTGTAAATTAAGTTTAGGAAAATCAACAACGGCAACAATACATAAATTCAATATCGGCAGTAATAATATGTTAATAAATAAAGTATCGGCATTTAACCATATTTTAAGTACAAAAGTTACGGAAACGCCTGTTTTTGTTGAGGTTACAAATTAGGTGTTGATAAATACTTGGCACGATTAGCCACTTAGTAACAGAAATTTAACACCGTATTAATATGGCGGCTGCACTTTTGCTCCATATTATTCATGTGACGTATTTCCAAACAGTTCTTTATTCACTGGATTAATAAGATCAGTTAAATAGTTAGATAAGGAGAGCTTGCTCTCTTTATTTTTTATACATAAATCCATCCCCCTGAATTATGAAAATATTATATGCTATACAAGGCACCGGAAACGGACATTTAAGCCGGTCGATGGATATTGTGCCCTTGCTGAAAAAGATGGGCGATGTGGATGTTTTGGTTAGTGGTACCCAGGGCGATCTTTCACTGCCTTTCCAGGTTAAATATGTTTTGCATGGCTTTGGGTTTGTATTTGGCAAATCGGGAGGGGTTGATATTTGGGATACCTTTTTAAAATCACGTTTCCGTAAATTCTTAAAAGAGATAAATGAGCTTCCCGTTGAAAATTATGACCTGGTGATCAATGATTTTGAGCCGGTATCGGCATGGGCATGCTATATGAAAAACAAGCCCTGTATAGGGCTTAGTCACCAAGCGGCGGTACTTTCAGAAAATGCACCCAAGACTGATGATACCGACATGATCGGCAAGCTTATCCTTAAACATTATGCACCGGTAACAGAACAATATGGTTTCCATTTCGCCAAATTCGATAAAAATATATTTACGCCGGTAATAAGGCAGCAGGTAAGGGATCAAAAAATTGAAAACAAAGGCCATTACACCGTTTATCTGCCTGCTTATGACGATAAAAGGCTTATTAAGCGCTTAACAGAGTTTAAGGATGTGCAGTGGGATGTTTTTTCAAAGCATAATAAAAAGACATTCAAATATAAAAACGTATCCATACAGCCTATTGATAACGAACGCTTTATAAAAAGCATGGCGCAAAGCGCGGCGGTACTATGCGGCGGAGGCTTTGAAACTCCTGCCGAAGCCTTATACCTGAAGAAAAAGCTACTGGTCATCCCTATGAAAACCCAGTATGAACAGCAATTAAACGCGGCTGCATTAAAACAGATGGGCGTGCCGGTTATAAAAAGTCTCAAACCAAAACATAACGAGACTATCCTCGACTGGATAAATAACGACCAGGTTATTAAGGTTGATTATCCTGATACTACTCAGCAAATCCTCGACATGCTGTTTGAAAAACACGCACGGGAGTTACAGCATCAATTAGCATAAATAAAAAATGCAGCTAATAAGGCTGCATTTTTTGCTATTTCAATATCACCTTTGTAGCTCCATAACCAAATTTCTCCTTACGGGCATCCATAAAGGTTTGGATTTTGTTATTCTTGCTTAATGCCTTATGCAGTTCGTGCCTTAAAACACCATTGCCGGCACCGTGTATAAAAGTAATCTCGGGCAATTGGTGTACAATGGCGGCATCCAGGGCTTTGTTAAAATGCTGCAATTGAATGTTCAATATCTCGCTGCTTTGCAAAAACAGGTGATCATCACGCAGCTTTTCAATATGCAGATCTACTTCGCTGATTGGTTTTACAAATTCAACTTTTTCTTCAGCAGGTTTAAAAAAGCTTTCTTTTAGCTTTTGCGCGTCAATAACCAGTTCCGGCTCATCAAGCCGAATTAACCAGCCCATATCATTCAACAAAGGCAACTTCTTTTTAGTGCCCGAAAAATCTTTAGCCTTTAGCTTATCATTAAAAACAATCGGGTCGGCAGGCTTTATATTTTGTGGGGTATAAAAAGTTATATTGAATACAAACTTTGGCCACAATTGCAGATCCGCCAATTGTGCAGAATATATTTTAGTAGCAGATTTAGGCGCCGCCAATCCGGCGAACTCACCTTTATATGAAGATGGCTTTTCGGTAGTTAAAGCTGCTAATAGCTGGTACGAGGTATCATTTATCAAATAAAAATGCACTACTGAATTTACTTTCGGGTCATTAACCAGGCCAAGGTATACCCCTTTGGTTTGAAACTCAGCAGCGGGTATTTGTACCTCATTAACAGCATCAGCTTTACCTTTTGTACCGGCAGGCTCATAACCATGCACGCTGGTAACCTTACTGGCCAGTACGGGTATCTCAAAGTCGTCATCGCCGGTAACGCCAATCATCTGGTCGTCAATTATGCGGGTAACAAAACCTTCCATTTTTTCATCAACAAACCGCACAAAATCACCTAATTTATATTTCATATAGCAGAATAATATGAGCGCAAAGGTATCTAATATATGCTTAACAATATGTAATGAAACATTGGTATTGGTTGATTGTTAAACTTACCATTGAATCATATTCATAGCTGCTTCTGCCTTTTTTCACTCAAAAAGGATTAAAATATTTTATTAAATTTCACTAATATGGCCCTTGTAACTCCCAAACCACTCGATGAGTCTGTCCTTAATCACGTTTTTGTACATAATTTAAACAGGATATATTTTGGTAAATGCTATTTAAACCAGCATCTCAGTCACCTGATAAGCATCGCATCGTTCCCGGCATTACAAATGGCTATGGAAGAGTTTTGGGAAGATATTAAAAGGCAGATAGGAAGGATGGATGCCATTTATGCCCTTATTGGCGAAACTCCATCCAATAAAAATTGTAACCCTATAAAATCGATCGTAAAAGATAATTTTTGTTTGGATGAAGAGCAGCCCCTACCCATATTGCTGGATATGGACATTATTGCCTATCTGCAATTGCTTGAACATATCAACATTTCGGCCTGCAGCATGCTAAAAATGATTGCTTCTAAACTAAAAATGGAACAGGCGGCGCAGTTATTGACCGAATGTTTTGATGAATCTATAGATAACGATCATCTTTTCATGCTCATCTCAAAAGAATATGTAACTACCGAATAAGCATCATTTACACAGAAAAACCTACAAAAAAAGGCCATTCACATAAAGCGAATGGCCCACAATAGTTATTTAATACCCCTATTAAAATAACTACAGCAAAGTAAAAAAAATATTTCGGGCTAAACAAACTAATTATTTATTAACCTTAGTTGTAATATACTTGTTACTTATTTAAGTCTACTCACACCTCTCTTAATTCAGACTTAAAATACGCCTTTTTCCATTATATTTACAGCCTTTAACCCGACTTATTATTTATCAGGATGTACAAATACTTCATCTCATCAGCTTTATGCTGTTTTTTTTTAACACAGGTAAAAGCACAAACATTGTACCTGCCAAGGGACATTAAAAAAGCTTATGCTAAAGAAACCAGGTCGGCGGATGGCCGCCCGGGAAAAAATTACTGGGAAAACCATGGCCGGTATGATATTAAGATAACCGCCCTCCCACCCGATCGTACCATAAAAGGCACCGAACAGATTACCTACTTTAATAACAGCCTAGACACGTTAAAACACCTTAACATGAAGCTGATATTAAACATACACAGGCCCGGTGCTACACGTTATGCAGCTACCACACTCGATTATATAACCAAAGGCATACAGGTTGATTCCATTTTTGTAAATGGTGTTAAAAAAGAATGGGATAATGATAAAGCAATTGGCACCAATCAGTTTGTTGAGCTATCAAAACCGGTTCTGCCGCATGATTCTGTTAAATTAAACATCACCTGGCATTATGAGCTTTCATTAAAAAGTGAGCGCGAAGGGGTGATTGACCCAACTACCTTTTATATAGGTTATTTTTATCCGCGCGTATCTGTTTTTGATGATTATAACGGATGGGACAGGCTTGATTTTAACGACCGTCAGGAGTTTTATAACGATTTTAACGATTATACTTTAAGCGTTACCGTGCCTAAAAACTTTATTGTTTGGGCCACAGGAACATTGCAAAACCCATCGCAGGTTTTACAGCCCGAATACATCAAACGCCTGCAGCAATCCATGACCACGGATTCAACCGTACATATTGCTACGCCTGATGACCTGGCAAAAAAGAACATCACCGCCCAAAACGACCTGAATACCTGGGTTTGGAAAGCCAATAATATAAGCGATATGGCAGTAGGTATCAGCGATCATTACAATTGGGATGCTGCCAGTACAGTGGTTGATGATGCTACACATCGCCGTGCCAGTATGCAGGCCGCTTATGCTGATGCATCAACAGACTTTCACTCTGCTGTTAAATTTGGCGTGCATACTTTAAGCTGGCTATCACATAACTGGCCGGGTGTACCTTACCCATACCCTAAAATGACCGCTTTCCAGGGTTTTGCAGATATGGAATTCCCGATGATGGTAAATGACAGTCATACCGACAACATGCACGACGCTCAATTTTTGCAGGATCACGAGATGGCTCATACCTATTTCCCGTTCTATATGGGTATTAACGAAACCCGTTACGGGTATATGGACGAGGGATGGGCAACCACCTTTGAGTTTTTGATAGGCGCTTCTGAAACCGGCGAACAGCAGAATATAGAGAATTATAAAAATTTCCGTGTAAAACGCTGGATAAATGACCCGTCGACCAGTGAGGACCTGCCGATCATCACCCCTACCAGCGAACTAACCAGGGGTTATGGTAACAATGCTTATGTAAAACCATCATTAAGCTACCTGGCTTTAAAAGATATGCTGGGCGATGTACTCTTCAAAAAAGCATTGCATACCTATATGAATAACTGGAATGGCAAGCATCCTATTCCATGGGATTATTTTAACTCCATGAGCACAGGATCAGGCAAAAACCTGAACTGGTTCTTCAATAACTGGTTCTTCACCAATAACTATATCGACCTTAGCTTACAGAATGTAACTAAAGATAATGGCGGTTATGTAATTGCTATCCAAAACATTGGTGGCTTTGCAGTGCCTTTTGATATTAAGGTAACCTATACCGATGGCAGCGCCCAAAGCTTTCACCAAACACCTATAGTTTGGCAAAACGATCAAAAACAGATAACGGTACACCTAAAAACCACCAAAACTATCGAATCAGTAACCCTGGATGGCGGTATATTTATGGATGCAGACAGGAGCAATAACACGTTGATATTTAGTATCAAGTAGTTTTTTTAGTATCAAGTATCAAGTAGTTTTTTACCTTCAACGTGATATTATAAAACCCAAAAGCAGCCGGCGCATAACCGGCTGCTTTTCTTTTATCTTGATACTAGCTACCTGATACTAACTAAGCATTTTGAATAGAATTATTCCAATCATCAGCAGTGGATTTTACTTTTGATTTTGCATGGTTAGCGGCATCTTCGCCATATTCTTTTGCATTATCTACCGCGTTTTTAACTTTTGATTTTGCTGAATCAGCCAATTCTTCATGATATTCTGTGGCATCATGCACAGCACCGCTGAATTTTGATTTTGCAGTATTATAGGCATTATTGCTATACTGCTTTACTTCCTTAGCAGTTGCCTCTGCTTTGTTTTTGGCTGTATCAACCAAATCATTAATATAATCAGCAACACTTCCTCTTAATCCTTCGCCACTATCCGGTGCTAATAATAAGCCAAGTGCAGCGCCTGCTGCAGCACCCACTAAAAGTGCTGCTATAATCTTTGTCTGATCTTTCATAATTTTTCTCTTTTAGTAGATGAATATTATGTTTATAACAGATTCATTGGCTGTATGTTTAGATTAATTTGTTAAAAAACAGGGCACAAAAAAAGCATCCGCTTTTTGGGCGGATGCTTGAACGATTGATGATTATTTATTTATATAATTAAATAACTTTTACATTTACCGCATTAAGGCCTTTTCTGCCGTTTTCTACTTCGAATTCAACTTTATCGTTTTCACGAATCTCGTCAATTAAGCCTGTAGAATGAACAAATACATCCTGACCACCATTGCTTGGTGTAATAAATCCGAATCCTTTTGTTTCATTAAAAAATTTTACTGTTCCTTCTTTTTGCATTATTTTATTTATTAAAGGCGGCAAGGTAGGTATAATAATCCATATACACTAATTGTTTAGTGATTAGTGTGTTGAGGCCAACAATTTGAAGCAGATTAATAGCTAATAATGAATTTCGAATGATAAAAAACGAAATAATATTTCGGTGTTCGATATTATAATATCAGCCATTAAGTACTCAACCCATCTCCTACTATTTCTATCAACTAAATTTATTTTGCCCATACTCACCTATATGCGCCTAAAAATCCTATTTTTAGCGCCTCAAAATTGATACATCAATATCAATGATTTATGGTAAAATTTATATAAAAAATGAAAGTTTTAAAATTTGGGGGAACATCAGTAGGAAGTCCTGAAAGAATGAAAAAACTGCTGGATATCGTTGATCCGTCTGAAAGGCAGATCGTGGTATTATCGGCAGTATCCGGTACGACAAACAATTTAGTGGAAATTGGCCAGGCTTACCTGGCCGGCGATAAGACCGGGGCAGCCGAACTTATTAAGAAGCTAAAGGATAAGTACGAGATTTTCATTAAGGAACTATTGGCCAAACCTGAGTTTTACGCGCAAGGCAAGGAAGTGATAGATTATCATTTCGCGCTGCTGAGCAATTTCTCAAATGATCTTTTTACTACCATCGAGGATAAGGTAATTTTAGCGCAGGGTGAGCTTTTATCAACCACCTTATACCATGTGTACCTGAAAGAGATCGGCGTACCATCGGTATTGTTGCCCGCGCTTGATTTTATGAAAACCGATGAGGACAGCGAGCCTATAGTTGATTACATTACCGAGCTCCTTACACCATTGCTGGATAAAGCGCCAGATAATAACCTGTTTATTACCCAGGGCTACATTTGCCGCAACAGCTTTGGCGAGATTGATAACCTGCGCCGTGGTGGCAGCGATTATACCGCATCATTAATTGGTGCAGGCATCCGCAGCGAGGAAGTACAGATCTGGACCGATATTGATGGCATGCACAATAACGACCCGAGAATTGTTAAAGGAACCAAGCCAATCGCCCAGCTATCATTTGATGAAGCTGCCGAGCTGGCTTATTTTGGGGCCAAGATATTGCATCCTCAAAGCGTTTTCCCAGCACAAAAATATAAGATCCCGGTTCGTTTACTGAACACCATGGATCCGCAGGCAAAAGGAACGCTGATCACTAACGACAGCGAGAAGAATAGAATTAAATCGATAGCGGCGAAGGATGGCATTACGGCTATAAAGGTACAATCCAGCCGTATGTTGCTGGCGCATGGCTTTTTACGCAAGCTGTTCGAAGTGTTTGAGCGCTATAAAACATCAATTGATATGATCACCACCTCTGAGGTTGCTGTATCATTAACTATTGATGATACTACGCATCTGGAAGATATTAAGAGAGAACTTACCGCGTTCGGTTCGGTTGATGTGGATGTGGACCATACCATTATTTGCGTAGTGGGTGATTTCGGCGCCGAAAAACATGGTTACGCAGCGCGTGTGCTGGAAGCTGTAAAACATATCCCGTTAAGGATGATATCATACGGCGGCAGCGATCATAACATGTCGCTACTGATAAAAAATGAAGATAAAACCGAGGTATTAAGGAGCTTGCATAACAGGCTGTTTTAATGTCGGGTTTCGGAATTTCGATTTCGGAATTAATAAGGACTAATATTACCAAGCGTCATTGCGAGGAACGAAGCAATCCCCGATTAGCAGAGCCACTCTGTATAGTTTGGGATTGCCACTCCGCTATTCAGCGGATCGCAATGACGGTTTGGACAAAAAGAAAAGATTACAATGTTTAACAACGATACAATAAACAAATTCCAATCCTTAGAAACCCCATTCTATTATTACGATATGGGTGTTTTAAGGCAAACGTTAGCAGCCTGTACCAATGCTTCGGCTAAATATGGTTTTCATGTGCACTATGCCATGAAGGCTAATTTTAACCCAAAGGTACTGGATATGATACAATCATTTGGCATTGGTGCCGATTGTGTGAGCGGTAACGAAGTAAAAGCAGCCATTGAACATGGATTTGCAAAAGAAAAGGTTGTTTTTGCCGGTGTTGGTAAATCCGACAAGGAGATAAACCTGGCGCTTGATGCTGATATCTTTTGCTTTAATGTTGAATCGGTACAGGAACTGTTCATCATTAATGATCTGGCGAAAGCAAAAGGTAAAAAGGCCAATGTAGCTATCCGCATCAACCCAAATGTGGATGCGCATACCCACCATTTTATTACCACAGGACTTGACGAGAACAAATTCGGCGTAAACATATGGCAACTGCCTGATGTGGCCGATGCCTTGCGCAAATGCGCCAACCTGCAGTTCCTGGGTATCCATTTCCATATCGGTTCGCAAATTACGGATATGGAAGTGTACAAAAGCCTGTGTACCCGTATTAACGAAATGCAGGATTGGTTTGAAGATCATGGTTTCCCGGTTAAGGTTTTAAATACCGGCGGTGGTTTAGGTGTTGATTATTACAACCCTGATACAAATGTAGTTGCTGATTTTGAAAGCTATTTTAAGGTATTCAAGGATTTCCTGAACGTAAGGCCTGGCCAGGAGGTACATTTTGAATTGGGCCGCGCGCTGGTTGCTCAAAGTGCGTCACTCATTTCAAGGGTGTTATACGTTAAAAACGGCTTGAAAAAGAATTTTCTGGTACTGGATGCCGGTATGACGGAACTGCTGCGCCCTATGCTTTACCAAGCGTATCATTCTATTGAGAATGTGAGTCGTGTGGCGAGTGGCGAGGATCGGGTGAAACAAGACACGAACCACGAACCACAAACCACGAACCCCACAATAAAATACGACGTGGTGGGCCCGATATGTGAGAGCACCGATTGTTTCCGTAAAGATGTTGACCTGCCGGAATCATTCCGCGGTGATCTGATCGCTATCCGTACCGCGGGTGCTTATGCCGAGGTGATGGCTTCGGGCTACAATTTGCGCGACAGGGCGCAGTCGGTTTATTCGAAATAAAGTTATCAAGCTGCAAGAGGCTAATTACATAAACAGACTTACGAAGTTTTTAAAACTTCGTAAGTCTTATACTGAAGAAAATCTATTACTGGCTTCAGTTTATAACTGAAGCCTACAAATCAGGACAGTTTGCAAAGTTCCCCTTTTTACTTAGCCCAAACCTTATTCTCCACCCTGATCCTCACCGTTAGCATTATCGCGTTCAGCACAGTAAAAATTAACGCCGTATAATACAGGTGAAACACCATCGGGATAATAACGATCTCACAGATCACTATAAAGTAATTAGGGTGCTTAAATAGCTTATAGGGTCCTTTTTTAACAGGTCCACTACCCGGCACACGGAATATTTTGGTGTTCCAGTATTTACCTAATGATGATAGTGCCCAGAATTTAAAGGCCAGCAACAGGATAAACAACAGCAGGAAGACATAATCCATTGATAAACCGGGTCGCAATATATACTCCGCAATAATGGAAATAATGAACAGCGTATGCAGCGCCACAATGTATGGGTAATGATTCTTACCATACTCTATCGCCCCTTGTGAGCGCAGCCATTTTTCGTTACGGCGAGCAACGTAAAGCTCAGATAAGCGCTGGGTGATGACAAATACGATGAAGGGTATGAAGTACATGGATGTGGTTTATTTAATTTTATTAATTTCCCTCTTGAGAGGGGGCGTGTTGGCATGTGTAGTGGCAGGTGTGTGTTCATCGCTTGGCTAACACACCCCTCCGCCCCTATCAAGAGGGGAATCGCACACAGCCAATGCTCTTTCTTAGTTCTTCATTTCCAGTAATACCATCTCGCTCGAAAAACCGGGGCCCATGGCCATCATCAAACCAAAACCATCATTAAAGCCCTCACGTAAAAATTTCTCGAGCACATACAAAACCGTAACGCTCGACATGTTGCCATTATCGTTCATCACCTCGCGGGTTTTTTGCAGGAAATCGCCCTCAACAGGTAAAGCATCCTTATAGGCCTCCAATACTTTTTTACCTCCGGGATGAAAAATAAAGTTTTTGATATCGCTTAGAGTAAGGTTATGCTTTGTTAAAAACTCGGTGATATCGTGCAATACATTTTCATTAATAAACGCCGGTATATCCTTTGAGAAGAGCACCTTAAAGCCCGTATCCTGAAACTCCCATCCCATTACCTCCAACGAATCGTAATACAGCTTGCTGCTGGAATCAAAATAGGTTATTTTTTTATTTTCAGTGTGATTATCGCCCTTTACTATACAGGCCGCTATGCCATCAGAGAACAGGCTGGAGCCGATAAAATTACTTTTGCTGTAATCGTTCTTTATCAGCGTAAGCGAGCAAAGCTCAACTGCTACCAGTAATACTACCGCGTCAGGATCAGCTTTGGCCATAGCATTAGCCTTTGCCATGCCTGATACCCCACCACCGCAGCCCAAGCCCCACAAAGGCGAACGCCTTACATGCGGGTTAAGCCTCATTTTATTTATAATAAGCGCATCTATGCTTGGTGTAGCCAGTCCGCTGGTTGATACAAAAATAAGGTCGGTAATATCATCTTTGCTGATGCCTGCCTTTGCCACACAATCCTCAATAGCCTGTACAGAGTATTCAAGCGCGGTATTGATGTATTCGATATTACGCTCCGCGAAAGTAGTTGTACTGGTATAATAAGATATGGGCTTGCAAAAGTTACGGGTAATGATCTCCGTATTGTCAAAAGCAAATATGAGCCGTTTGGTTTGCGGAAAATTGACCGAGAACATACGTTCTGCCTGCGCTTTTACTTCCTGTTGTGTGGTTTTGTGGGGTAATTCTATTTTTGAAACGGCTATTATTGAAGGCATATAGTTTTATAATAAGTACGTAGCTTTTAAAATACCAGTTGCCTTCTTAATTTAAATAATTAAAAAAACCGGGACTTAAAACTAATATACTAATACTAACGTGTAATAAGGCATTAAAGTTCTTTTTAAATTATAGCAATTACGGCTAAAGCTATTGGGAATATCCATATAAAACAAAAGAGCCGAACTAAAAGCCGGCTCATATGGTAAATGTCAAATATTGATCTGGTCTTAATCTTCCATGTTTTGACTCGACAAGTATCTATCAAGCGAGAGCGGCCCTGAGCCGAGGATTAAAAAAACAAGTAATAAAGCTAATGATATCATGGAAAGCCATAATTCAGTATTGATAGGCGATATCAATACATCGTTCATAAATACTGCGCCTACAACAATTGGTATTTGTAAAATGCAGGTAAAACGGGTTAAAATACCCAATGCTATCATGATACCACCCACCATGTGGGCAAAGGTTACATAGTAAACCAATATCATTAATGCTGATGCCGGAAACACGATTGAATCCTGGGACTCGATAATCCCCTTTAAATCTGCCGTGTTATCCATAAAGGCCAGGCCTTTGAAGAATAGAAAGATACCGAGTGCAACCCGGACTACATCTAAAAGTTTGGGGTGATGGGTATCACCCCAATTTTCGATTCTGTGAACCAAATCCATAGCATACCTCCTTTTTGTTTAATTGTTAAATTTAAATCAATTAAGGCAGACGTAGTACTAAACGGTTCGCATCTGGTTTGGTTTTAGAAAACCGGATGTTCCCTCTTATTTATAACGAGCGCTTGGCTGCTCCCATGATGATATAAACATCAGCATACCCATCAGGAAAACTACACCGCTGCTAAACACAAGCCATGGCACTGAATTAGCTCCATATACGTAAGCCCAGAAACCATCAGAGTCCACTACGTTGTCAGTTTTTCCGTGATAGAAAACAACACCAAATACAATCGCTGCTATGATTGATATGATCATTATAAAAATGCCCGCTTTTTTCATTATTATTCTTTAGTAGTATAAAGGTACAAAGTTAAAAATGTTTACCAATCATCATAAATAAAATTTACCACTCCTATTACCTATTTTTTTCCTGTTATTGCACTGACGGGGTTGACTCACCCCGACTTCACTACGTTCGTCGACCCTCTCTACCGCAAGCGGTAAAGAGGGTTGGAACTTATACTTATAACGCTTTTTGAGCGGTAAATATTATTCGTTTACCCTCGCTATGCGCGTTAAATTCAGGGGCATACATACTTTGTACAGTGGCTATCCCGGTTGAGAAATTACCCGGTTGGGCAACGCGCAGCTGGTATTCAAACACATAATTCCCCTTTTTTAAATAGCTGATGAAAAAGTTAGTGGCTACATCCTTTGTTACCTGGTAATAGTACAGGCCATCCTGATATTTGTAGGCGGATAATGCGTCGACCGGTTCGGTACCTGCGGGGCGCATATCCTTTAACTGCACATATTCAAAATCACGACCCGATTGCAGGTAAACAACCACCTTTAGCAAGTCGCCTGTTTTGGGTTGATGTGTAGCATCAACCGCGGTAAGCACAGGGCCGCCATCTGTTTGTTTAACAATAAAATACTTCCTGTCGATATGAATATCAGTTTTTGATGGCGTTATCTTATCCAACTGCTCTAAATATTGCCAGTGCAACGCTCCCCAACTGATGGATTTGCCATTGTTTTTTATCTGCACCTTACCATAAGCAGCCTTGATTTGCTCATCGGCCCAACTGGTTTTAATATAGCCTGTACCGGCATCTGCCTTAACATCGGGCTTTAATTCTTCAAGTGGTTTGTCTCCCAAAGTAATTGTAGAAGTTGAATTAGGCGATAGCCAATCTTCCTGTTTCATTAATAAGGCATAACAAGCAGCAGCGGTGGCCTTGGTAGTTTTCCAATCGCTGGTTTGCTTGCTGCGCAGCAGCCAGATCTTCATTTCCTCAACTGATTTTTGGTTATTACCGGCTTCGGTAAACAATTCGATCATCAAACTTTGGGTTTCAATTGGCGACTGGTACCAGAAATAGCCGTAGGTGTTTCTAGCCCAGTACATCCCCAGATCATCTGATTGCTGCGCAGTTTCCTTTAGCGATTTTATGATAGCCTGTGCAACCAATGGCTTGCCATTACGCTGCATAGTTAAAGCAATTAATCCCTGCTCATAAATACTTTGCGATACCCATTGTTTTTGAGCCCGATTTAAATAGTTAGTAAAGGCGCTTTTCAATGCTGTGCTCATTGCCTTATTCGCATAATAGCTGCGTGCATACCAGGCGTGAATTTCTATTGAACCCAATCCCCTGGTTTCATATTTCGGTAGTTTTTTAGCTTCTTTATCACTAATTACTACTTGATCATCAAGATACTCTATAGCCTTATCACTTATTTTCTTTAGCTCCTCATCTTTTTCTGTGGCAATATTGAGGTGAAACAACTGCCCTATCCCCGCTATAATGTGCTGGGTGATATAGCGGTCGGCCTCATTTCCTGCAAACCAGGTAAAACCGCCATCAGGCAATTGCCTTTTTTGCAGCTTATCTAAATTCAGCTGCATTTCATTGCTCATTTTGTTGAGGTCGAAAAGCAAGGCGATCCTCTTTTTTTGTTCCGATTCATTGGCGGCATCCTGAAGCCATGGCGTTTCTTCCAGCAAGGTTGATTTGAGATCCTGGTTCTTTTCTAAATTTGATAAAAGCTCCGTGCTGTTGGTATTCTTCCATTGATCGAACACCCACTTTATCACCGGCATATGGTTTACCAAACTGGTAGCCAAACTATTGGCATAATAACGGCTGAATACCTGCTCCGAGCACTCGTATGGAAACTCCATCATATAAGGCAAGGCCTGTATCGCATACCATGCCGGGTTTTGGGTGTATTCCAGCGTGAGTGTTTTGCTTTTCAGGGTTGTGCTGCTATTATTGATTAGTTTATCAAAAGTATAATCGCGGGTTTGTCCTGCCCTAACCATCATCGGCATTGATTCGGTCACCAGCATTCTGTTTGGTAAAACAGGCAGGGTATTTTCCTCGCCATCACTATAATTACCAGCATCGGCAGTAAGGCGGTAGGTTAAAGCATCCAAACCTTGCGGAACTACCAGTTTAAAGGATACACCTTTGTTCATGTTCGCCCCTATCTCAACCTGCTGGCTGCTATCTACCGGGTTAAGCAATAGGTTAACCGGTTGCATGGTTAAGGCATTAAACAATTGTATGGTTACTTTACCTTTCAATTCGCCCGGTGTTAAGTTTGCCAATCTTGCTGAAACGGTAAGCGTATCGCCCTCACGTAAAAAGCGGGGCATATTGGCGCTTATGCTCAGTTGTTTTTGGGTGACTATTTCATTTTCAATATAGCCGGTTTGCAGTTGTTGCGTATGTGCAAACGCCTCAAAGCGCCACCTGGTGAGGGATTGCGGGATGATAAAGTCTATCAATATCTCCCCTTTATCATTGGTGCGTAATTGCGGGTAAAAGAATGCCGTTTCATTAAAATTTTTGCGGATGATGGGTTGTTTTGGTTTGTATGGGCTAGCTTTGAATTCCGATGTATCAGCTTTAAAAGCCTGGTCGCCATAATCATTTACAACCTGTACGCCGGCAACTTTGCCGTTTAACCTTATGAGTACCTCTTTATCAAATTTAGCATTGGGTGCTGTTCTAATTTCACGCATCTCGACCGGGGAATTAAGTCCGCGTATCATTACATTAACACTCCCTCCTGGCACACCACTTCTTTTCTGTATCCCATAACCAACAACAACTACCTCACCTAATTGACCGGGATTACTTTCAAGCTTTACGCTAATGCTTTCGCCTTTGGTGGTATTCACTTCTTTTCTTTGATATCCAACATAAGTGAACACAACAATTGCATTAACAGGAACCCGGATCTTGAAATAACCTACAGAATTTGTTGTGGTAACTATACTTGTGCCTTTAATATTTACGGATACCCCCGGCAATCCCGGGCCACCGCCATTATCCCTAACATACCCGCTTATATCATATCCGTTTTTTATCAATTGGGCATTTTGCAAATAGTCTTCTTTTAATTGCTGATCATCCTCTAGTTTTTGCTGGTATTGCCGGTAACCATTATTGTAATTACCAAAATAATCGTAACCAAAAAGGTTTAGCTGTTCGTAATCCCGGCCTATTGTACTGTAATTAAAATTCGCATAGCTTATGGGTGTGGTATTCAAAGCATTTATAAAACCATAGCTATTCCACGCAAAATAATTGGGTTGATATTTTTCAGATGGATCCAAAGCACGGCTCCAATTTTGACCGGGGGCAATATCATCTAATGATGCATCATATAGCGATGCCACCATTTCTGTAGCCAGTTTTTCATTGTTCGCTCCGCTTACCTGTAGCTTCCATTGTTCAGCCTGACCGGGTTCCAGCTTATTATTAAACGTGAGGAACTTTATCTTCAGGTTATTATCAGGGTTGGCAATGTATATTTTTTGATAGCTGCTATAGATCCGGTTATGATAAACGGTCATGAACTGAACCGCCACATTTTTATCGGCAGCAGCTACCGGCACTTTTATGTTTTGCTGCCCCTTATCAATAGTTATCCATTTTGATGAGATGAGTTTTGCCTGGTTGTAATACTCCATCAACACGTTTATTTTTTGATTCAGCCCAACCAAAAACTCTGCATTGCTGCCGGGTTTTACCGAGTTTAGTACAGGCACTACCCATTCATTTGTATTGGTTGCCTTTGGCGGATCAGCCATAAGGGTTACATACTTTGTAATTGAGGTGGTATCGCCTTTTTCGTTCCGCGCGCTTATCACCACCTGGTAAATGCCCGATGCCTGTTTCCTAAACTGATCGAAGTTGATACTATCTCCCTTACTGGTATCCGTTTTTAAATTCACACTGCTGATGAGCTGCGCGCGTGGCCAGGAGGCCTCATTGTCCTCATCGCCATAAGCATAATCAGGGAAACTCGTCTTAAAATCAATTTCACTTAAAAGATACTTATCTGGTGTTGTCCATAATCTGTTAATAAACAACTGGTCAGGACTTTTTAGCGCATATATCTCAATCTTTATCTCCCCTTTTTCAGGCTGATTATTTAAATTACTGATGCTTACCGGTACTTTATAAGTATCCTTTGCAAACTGCCGGACAGGTATATTATCAATGATCTTTATATCATTATTCCCTATGGTTACCGTAGTTTGCCCTGAGTGCGTTTCATCACTTTCATCCGTAGCATCGGCATTTATGGTGTAAATATAGTTCTCAGCACCGGCAGTTTCGCCGGGTATTGCCTTGAATTTTATAGTGTAATTACCCTGGTTATCGGTTAATATGGTATCAGCCTTTATTTCAGCTGTCTGGTTGTTATAATTATACCGGTATGGCACACCGCGTCTGTAAGGCATAACATGAAAACTTTGCGACCTCGTAATATGATAAGCCACCCTGGCCTGCGAAAGCCCGTACCCCGAAAATGCTGTTACCTTACCCCTTACCGTTACTGAATCATTGAGCTTGTAGCTTTCTTTCACCGGCAAAAACTCTACCTGAAAAGTTGGGCGCTTGTATTCTTCAACCCGTACATTGATATCGCCATCAGCAGTTTGCAGGCGAACATTGCCATTCAGCATAGACTGAGGGATGATAAAACTACCGCTGAACGAGCCAAACTCATTGGTTGTTAACTTTAATGAACTTACCTGCTTGTTGTTCACATCCATAAAATCAACTTCCTCGGCTTTACCGGGCATTATTTTGCTTTTGCCCTTTAAAGTTTGCAGTTGCAGGCCCTTAAAATAAATGGTTTGCCCCGGGCGATAGATCTGCCTGTCGGTAAATAGTACGGTTTTGTCCTCGGGATCATCGTCGTTGTCAGTTTTATCTTCCGCGCCATTAATATATTTTGATTGTTCGCTTAAAGTATCCCCTTTAAGAATAAATTTAATGGATAAGCCGTTCATTCGTACGTATTTGGCGGAGATGAATTTGCCATCCTTATCCGTATTCCCACTGTCGTTCAGATCTGCCCAATAAGTATTTTTTTCTTTGTTATCATAAGTAGAAACTTTGGCATTTAATGAAACCTGTACACCGCTTAATGGCTTACCTGTTTCCCTGTCCATCACACGGATCTCGATATTATCATCCGGATTTTTCCTTGCCGTATATGCTATGCCGCTTACCCTGAAATCAGCTAAGCCGGTTAATGTTTCATCATCTGATGCACCGTCTTTTATCAACAGCACATAATTGCCCGCTGCTAATGCACCGAGTTTAAACTCTGCCGAATGCCCGCGAAAATCACCGGGATCGGTCCATTTCAAATCCTGGCTCTGCACCGATTTAAGCTTCTTCAGTAAGTTGATCCTGTATTTAGGTAATGTGCTGATAGTATCACCGGTGTTATAATCCTGTAGTTGTGCCGATGACAACCGATAAACAAGCACATTAGCCGAAGTAATATTTTTATAGGTCAGCAGGGCCAGCAATGGCTTACCGGGCATATTGATATTCTCAACTGTAGCCGATATTTCCTTTTGTTCGATACCTTTCATCAATACCGCAGCATTTTTGCCACCCAAACTTTGCATGTAGGCTGATACCGCTTGTTTAAAGTAGTTATAAGCTATAGTAAGGCTGTCCAATCCCTGATAATATTGGCCCTGTGATACCAAAGCTTCAGTGCTTATGGGCTTTTTGGCAAATGTGACGGCTATTCGTTTTAATGCCGACAGGTACAATGAATCCTTATGATCCAAAGTTGATTTGCCGTATAAAAATTTCAGGCGCTGCAGATCGATATCGGCCACTGCCTCATCCTGGTGCATTTGCAGGTGAAAGGTGGTTGCCTGCTGTAAATATTTTATCCCCTGGTAATAGGTAGAGGATGTATCGGTAGTTTTTACAGGCAAAGCTGCAAATGTACGACCATCTCCAAAAAACGCAGGATCATTTAACGAGAATGGCAATTTAGGTTTGGTAAGTGCCGGTTCATCGCTCAAATAAAAATCAAAGGCACGCTGTACCAGCAGGTCATATAGTGTTGGCCGCAGGTAACGGGTTGCCGTGTCGCCTTGCAAAACACCATCAAGTATGGTAATAGGTGTAGATTGCTCCTGTTTGGTATCCGCCAGTGATTGTTTATATAAGTTGCTTGTTTCCTTTATAATGGTTTTAAGATCCCATTTATTAAAATCGGTATCGGGCTTTAACAGCTGACTACGCTCGGTAAAACGGTAACGGTTTTGGTCATAATATTTCCAGTACATTTCAGCCAGCAGCGATTGCAATACTGGTTTGGCCGGATACTTTGCCTGCTGAACATCCTTTTTTAGCCTGCTGATGATAGCCGGATAGGCATTCTCTTCGAGGTACGACTGGAATGTCATGCGGTAAATGACCGCCTTAATTTGTTGCGGGGTGTTTTTATTCTGCCGGGCCAGCTTTTCCAGCTCGTCAACTTCCTTAAGTGCTGATTTGGGTAGGCCTACCCCAGCCAGGGAATCTATACGGTTGCTGATAATTTGATATTTATCCTGTGCACGGGCATTGGTGATGAAAAACAACAAGCCAGTTATCAGCATTATTTTTAGTGATCTTAGATAGGATGAGGACATATAATCCAAGGTTTAAAGTGTTAAATAATAGTGTCTAAATAATTATAGTAACAGGATGCACAACCCGTTAATTTTCCATAATTAAATTTAAATTATTTTTTATCTGATTGACAGAATCAATTTCAAGGTGAATTTGTTTTACAATATCGTAACAATAAAAGCAATACCTTTATACTAATAAAACAAAAACCACATCATGAAAACGAACATCGGAATCTCTGACGAAAACAGGAAATCTGTATCAGACCAGTTGACCAAATTACTGGCTGATGAATTTATTTTATACACCAAAACCAGAAATGCGCATTGGAATGTTGAAGGGCCCGATTTTCATACCATGCACCTGTTTTTTGAAAGCCAGTACGAGCAATTGGATGAAATAATGGACAGCGTTGCTGAGCGTATCCGCAAAATAGGTCATTACGCACCGGCCACGCTTACCCAGTTTTTACAGCTTACCCACTTAACCGAAAAAGGTGCCGATAAAAACGACAGCATGAGTTTCCTGAAGGAGTTACTGGAAGACCATGAAAGTGTTATTGAGTTTATCCGTGGCAACATCAACCCTATAGCAAACGATTTTAATGATGCCGGCACCAGCGACTTCTTAACCGGACTGATGGAAACACATGAGGGTATGGCATGGTTCCTTCGCGCGCATTTTAAATAGGACTTAATTATTTCTCATAAAAAGTCATAACAACGCGTCATTGCGAGGAACGAAGCAATCTCTACATAGACTTATCAGGGGGTTAAAACTTACGAAGTTTTAAAAACTTCGTAAGTTTCTTTCCACATGGCATATTTCCTCTGTATAGCATAGGGATTGCTTCGTTCCTTACAGCAATAACGCTTTGAGAGAAGATACATTGGCTTATTAGTTAGGCCGATGCTTTGTTATTTTGTGCCGATAAAATGTCTTTTATCTTATCATTCCCCTCAATAGTCCTTAATCCTTCTTCGTAGCCTATCATATAAATTTCATCAGCTGCATCGGTATCAAATATACCGTAGCCACCAAGGCCATGCGGTTCAATAACCACATCGCACAGCATTTTATGGGTATTAAGATTGGAGTTGATGGCTATCATAGCAGCCCTATCAACCAAACTGCCGAAGGATTTTATTTCGGCAACAATTGGTAAATGGTTACATGACGAGCCGATGATGAGGTCGCAATTGCCTACCAAAGGCTCAACCGGGAAATTGTTGAGTATGCCGCCATCAACATACATATGGTCGTTAATAATAATAGGCTTAAAAATACCCGGCAAACAGCAGGATGCCAATATCGCTATATCAAGCTCACCTTCGGTAAAGTAAACCAGGTGCCCCTCGCCTAAATCAACTGACGATATGGTAACGCGTAGTTTAAGCTCCTTAAATGAATTATGCGGAATATATTTGTTAATCAGAAATCTGGCATTTAATATGGACAGCAAGCCACTGCTCCCAAATGCAGGGCGCAGCATTTTAAGCAGCTTGGCATCTTTTATCGTCTGCAATATCTCTTTAGGCGCATAGCCCTGTGCAAAAAAAGCCGCTCCAATTGCCCCGGCACTTGTACCCGATATATGCGAAAACTCAATCCCGCGATCAATCAGCGCCTGCATCACCCCCAGATGAGATACACCCCTTATACCTCCGCCCGACAAGGCCAGGCCTATTTTTTTAGCATTATGTTGATCTGCACCAGTATTCATGTTTTATTTTACGTTATATTATATAGGCCATTATTGTGCCAATGTATATAAAATCCCGCTTATTCCCGGTGCAAATGAATACTGCGTGTTCAAAAAGTTTTGCGTGAATAGGTATTATTCAGTATTCTTGGCGAATTGCGTAATTGCCCCGTACGACATCAATTTTCATTTAAATAAAATAGAAATCAACAAATATGACTAAGCCTGTACCGGAAATCCTTAAAACTAAACAACATTTCGAAATATTGGATGGACTAAGGGGCGTAGCGGCTTTAGCTGTGGTGTGTTTTCATTTTATGGAGATAGTGTATTCAGATTACAGCCAAAATTTCATCGGGCACGGTTTCTTAGCGGTCGATTTCTTTTTCTGCTTATCGGGCTTTGTTATCGGCTACGCTTATGACGATCGTATTGGCAAAATGGGTGTTTGGGAGTTTTTTAAATCGAGGCTGATACGGTTGCACCCTTTGGTTATCATGGGTTCGGTATTATGCTTGTTGACTTTTCTGTTTGATCCTTTTAGTACTTATGCCGGTTTATATGGAGCAGGCAAAATTACGCTAATATTTTTGAGCTCTATGCTAATGATCCCCTTACCCATAGTACCCGAACGCTATTTTAACCTGTTCTGTTTCAATGCCCCGGCGTGGTCGTTATTTTGGGAGTATGTCGCCAATATTTTTTATGCTTTTCTTCTTTTCAGGATTGGCAGGCGATTCCTACTCTTATTAACCGTGCTTGCGGCAGTGGTGCTCTGCTATGTTTGTTACCGGGCAAACTCGCTGATGGGTGGCTGGAGCGGTGGTACCTTTTGGGATGGCGGCGCACGCATTTTCTTTTCATTTTTAGCCGGATTACTTGTTTATCGCTCCAACTGGATCATTAAAAACAAACTGGGCTTTATTGGCATAGCTATATTGCTGGCATTGGCATTTATTATGCCCGTTTCAAAATGGAACTGGTTGACCGAACCCATCGCAGTAATACTCTATTTCCCGCTGATTGTTGCATTAGGTGCAGGCGCTACATTAACCGCGGGTTTTAAAAAGATCTGCGTTTTCTTAGGTAAAATATCGTATCCGCTTTACATGACCCACTACGCCTTCATTTGGATATTCGGCAATTATTACAGCACCCACAAACCGGGTACAACCCAATTATTCTTGATAATAGCGACATCTATGCTGCTTTTAGTTGGCATGGCCTATCTGGTGATGGTAGTTTATGATATACCGGTGAGGAAGTATTTGAGTAGCAAAAGGAAGCAGGCTTGATAATAGCAAATTTGTATATTTGTGTATGGGCACTTTAAAGCTACATGATCTTTCTACACCAAAAGAGGAAATTATTAAAGAACGCGAAAATCGTTTTTTAAGCCTTTCATCTGCCGAAAAATTTTATGCTTTACTACACCTCAATAAAGTGGCAGTAAAACTTAATGGTGGCCAGCCTTTAAAAAAGCCACAAGGAAAAGGAATCATTATTTCCAAACCTTTATAATTATGCCCTTCGATAAGGAAAACCCTGAAGCGTTATTACTTGTACAGACATTTGAAAAGAGAAATGTTGCTTACATTATTGTAGGTGGTTTTGCTGTAAACAGATATGGTTATAACAGATCTACCGGCGACCTCGATATTCTATTAAAGGATACAACTGCTAACCGCGCCAACCTGATTTCAGCTTTAGCTGATATGGGCTATGGACAATTTGATGTTTTAATGACCACCCCCATAATTGCCGGGTATTGTGAAATATTGATGGATGATGGCATGTATGCTGATTTGATGACAGAAATACCTGGCCTTGATAAAGATAAATTTGACGAGTATTATGCGATGGCCACAAAGGACTTAATTGATGGTTATAGCATCCGTTTTCTGCATTACAACCACCTCATACAAAATAAAACAGCTACCGGAAGGACAAAAGATAAGCTTGATATAGAGGAGTTGAACCGTATAAAACAGAATGAATGAGGCCACTAGTCTTTTTTGGTAAACAACCACTATGCAATTTGAACCTGATAACAAAATAGTGAAACTCTGTGCCCAGGGAATGGACCTGGAGGGCGAAGGCAAAAATGAAGAAGCTTCAAAAATCTTTCTTCAGGCATGGGAACAGGCGGGCGACGACAAGGAAAAATTTACTGCTGCGCATTATGTTGCCCGGCATCAAAAAAGCGTTGCCGATAAACTAGCCTGGGATGAAATAGCGTTGAATCTTGCATTGAAAATCAAAGATGACAGTGTAAAGGGTGCCTACCCTTCTCTTTACCTTAATATTGCCAAAGGTTATGAGGACCTGCAAGAATTTGAGAAGGCCACAAAAAACTATGAATTAGCACTGACCTACGCCAACTATCTACATGAAGATGGCTATGGGAAAATGATAAAAGGCGGTGTGGAGAACGGGCTTGAGCGGATTAGGATACGGTTAAACAAATAGCAGGGTGACGTCTCTGTAGTCGGAGACTACAGGCATAGTGGTCCGAAGTCAGAGAATTCGGACAGCGGAAGATTTCGGACAACGAGGTTGCTTTTTTGAATCATAAATAACAATGTAAAGTACTTATATTAAATATCTTATATTTGTATTTCACCCTAATACAATTTAAATTATGAGCGATTCAAAAATCCAAATAAAGGTTGGCATTGTAGAGTTTTCAGGCGAGGGTAATCAAGATTGGCTAGCAAAGCAATTAGACAAAATTCTCGAAAAAATCCCAGAGTTACTGAAACTTGATGTTATCTCTCCTCAAAAACCTATAGATCAAAATACCAGCGTTAATGATATTAGCGGAAAAACTACACTAGGCTTGTCATTATTAAATATAGCTGGTAAACTCAACTGTAAATCCGGTGGCGATTTGGCGATTGCCGCAGCTGCATTTTTGCATTTTGCTGAAGGTAAAGCCGCATTTAGTAGAGATGAAATATCTTCAACTATGAAAAAAGCGACAGGCTTTTATAAAGATACAATGATGAATAATCTTACAAAGACCTTGAGTCAATTGGAAAAAAGTGGAACCTTTACTAAATCGTCAAACTTGTATTCTATACAAGCGACTAAAGTAACAGAACTAAATGCAATATTATCTAGATAAAGACAGTTTTCAAACCTTGCTTGCAAAACCAGACCTTTCAAGGCTAGATAAAATTCTTTTAATTCTTTTCTGGGATAATGAGTCCCCTAAAACTATCTCAAAAATTAAAGAAATCGCATCTATAAATGGTTTAAGAGAAATTCATAAATGGAATATTTCAGATACATTAGGAAAAGCAAAAGGTAAAGCTATTTTAATAAAAAACGATTGGACCCTCACTATTTCTGGCAAATCCCATATAATAGGAGCAAATTTATTAAATAAGCACAAATCAAATTTAACAAATGATGTAACTGATTTGCGAGTCCATTTAGCCACAATTAATAATTCTCACACAAAAAATTTCCTTGAAGAGGCTATTTCATGTTTAGAAGCAGATCAAAAAAGAGCTGCTGTAGTTTTTTCATGGATTGGAGCAGTTTCATTACTTTATGATGAAGTTATTAATAATCATTTACCTGCCTTTAATGTTGAATCGATTCGAAGGGACGCAAAATGGAAGCCTGCAAAAAATGCAGATGATTTGGGAAAAATGAAAGAAGTTGAATTTTTGAATACGCTTGAATCAATTTCAATAATTGGAAAAAATGTTAAACAAGAACTTCAGCAATGTTTGCAACTTAGAAATGCTTGTGGCCATCCCAATTCTTTAATGATCGGAGTTCGAAAAGTAGCTGCGCATATTGAGATATTGATTCTCAATGTTTTTTCAAAATTCTGATTTAACCATTTTCTAAAATCTCCCCGTTATCCGAAGTTAGGAAACTTCGGATAACTATGCCCGTAGTCGCCAACTACATCAAGCCCCCTTTGGCAACTCCACATAAAAAGTTGTTCCATCGCCGGGATGGCTTTCGTACCAGATTTTGCCACCATGAGCCTCTACAATTTGTTTGGAGATGGCCAGGCCAAGGCCAAATGGTTGTTCTCCGGCTGTTCCTGGGCGTTTGGAGTCGGTAAACATATCAAATATCTTATTGCCCATTTCCTCGGGGATACCTATGCCATTATCCTTTACAGCAATAACCACTTTTTCGGCAGCGGATTCAAGGCTGATGTTGATAGCTGCCCCCGTAGGGCTAAATTTAATGGCATTGGCAATTAAGTTACTTACTACGCGCCACAGTTTTTCGCGACTGGCGGCAATGGTAACCGGCAGGCTATCCAGCTTGAGCTGCTGCCCTTTGCTACTGGCTTTATTTTCCAGCAGATCGACACAATAGTGCAGCATCTGGTCAAGATCAACCATTTCCATTTTTAACTCTTCAGCCCGGGTATGTACCTGTAGAAGATCACTCACCAGTTCCAGCGAGTTATTACCTGAAGTCCTGATCATTTCAAGCATCATCCGGTCCTCTTCCGGGTACGAATCATTATCCAGCATCAGTGCAGCAAGTGAGGTAATGGCCCCGATAGGGTTGCGGAGGTCGTGCGCCACTATCTTCATCATGCGCGAATTATCGGCCTGACTTTGTTCCAGCGCATCCAGCGTTTCTTTCATTTGCACATACTGTTCGTGCACCTGCCTGTTAAGGAGCCTCGTTCGCGCGAGCGTACGCTTTATCACTATAATTATGGTTATAGCCAGTAAACAAACAATTACTGCCAGTATAAGCAATATAGTTTGGTACTTTGTCCTTACGGAGAGCGATTTGATCTGCTGGTCTTTATAGGCATAATCCAGATAATCAATGCTCGATGCATTGTTCAACTTGTCCTGCTCATCGTTCAGCGCTACTAACTGCCTGCTGTAAATAGCGGCTTGTAAACTATCATGGCGTAAGGTATAAAGATCGAACAGTTTGCGGGCCATCATCTGGCTGTAGATGAGGTAACCATTTTCGCCTGCTACAGCCAGTCCGCGCTGGTAATACCCGGCTGCTTTTACAGGATCACTTGTTGCCAGCTGATCGCCCATATCTATCATCATATCCATGCTCACATAATACAGATTATGTCTGATGGCCGCTGAAACAGTACTGTCAAGCAAAGCCAGGCCCTTTTCGCGCATACCATGGCTGATCATATCGTCAGCAACAAGTTGATCAATTGCAATTAAGGTTCGTTGATCGTGATATTTTGCAGCTATACTTCTTGCCCGGGCAATATAATAACTCATTGAATCACGGTTAAACTTGGCGGGATATTCCAGCAGATAATTATAGATGGTAAGCGACATGATAGAGTCCTGCCTTAACTTACGGCCTAAGCTCAACGCTTCATTAAATTGCTGTATAGCCCGCTGATCCTTCCCTATTTCCTTATACACCATGGCAATGTTCATTAAGGATTGTACCACGTTAACCGAATCGTGCAGTTGTGTATAATTGCTGAAAGCTTCGTCATAGTAGCGCAGGGCAAGCTGCACATTCCCTTTAATATCGAATACCACGCCAAGGTTGTTTATGGCATCTGCTTTGCCTTTAGCATAATCCAGGCGGTTAGCTATCTGGCGGGCTTTGGCTGTGTATACAAATGTACTATCGATGTTTTTTTCATAGAGCAGCATTGCCATCCTGTTGAGGGCATCAACATAACGAGAGCTGTCGCTGATATGATTAAGTGATCGCCGGATGTTCGCAACCTCATCTGATTGGGCATAGCTTGCCAGCGTAATCATAATAAATATTACAACAAGAACTGCTTTGCACCTCATAACTGTACCACTTATGCAAGCACATATTACTCATACTAAATGATATAAGCAAATGGAATACGGTTAATATCAGGACAAAAAATAATTATTAAGTAATGGGTGTTGTAGTTAAACAAAATACCGGGTGCGAAAGTTAAGGCAATACAAAGCAATCCCGTCTTTCAACAGTATTTATGTACTTCAGTATTAGTAAGTAATTATCCGGTGCCGGATTATTCAGCCACCAGGTCGCCTAATGAGATGTGTAGCAGCGCGCAAAGTTCGTGCAGCCCATCCAGCGTCAAGTTGTAGGTATGACCCAGCCAAGCCCTGAGCGGCAGGATCTCCCTGCGCATAAGCCCTTTGAAATGTTGACGCGTCCAACCATTCTGTCGCAAAAGAGATTCAATGCGCTCAGCGATCAACCGGCGATTATCAGTATGCGCTATATCCGCAGGGCTAAGCCTTACCAGGATAGTATCGAGCAAGGAAGGGCGTGGGGCTGTTTCCATAAGTTCAAAATTTAGCGTGGTGAATCCTTAAAAATAGTTAATAGCTATTCAAATAACAAATAGAAAATCACAATGTTTGCTGATAATGACCAAAAAATAACAATCGGCCATTTCTTCGACCTATTTAGCAGATTCCCACTATCCGCAGTTTCCAAATTGGAGACTATGCATGCAGGTCTGTTTATATCGAAATTTGAAGTTTGGTCTAAGGGAAATCGATTCTTTCAGGAACCATTTCTGGATTGATAATTGTCTCACTTGCCAAATGAACTGAATAATTATTTGCAAGATGATATTCCTTAATATACCATTTGTTTTTATTTAACACCCCGTAATCATCGAAAAGCTGCACTTGTTCTAAAGGTATATTTAAGCCCTCGCCTGAAGCCTTCAGTATCGCTTCCTTTTTAGTCCAACAATTATAAAATTCTCTATAGGGATCAATAGCGCCGGTAATATTCAGCCACTCATTAATGGTAAACTGGCTTTCAAAATGTTCTAAATTTATTGATTTAACCTCCTCTATATCAACCCCAACCTTACCTTCATTACTTAATGCGCATACGATAAAAGCATCTGAATGCGAAAGGTTAAAATCAATACTACCTTCGATGAATGGCCGATTAAATGAAGTATACTGCAGATCATCAAAGGTAAAAGAACTGAAGCCGCAATCTAGAAGTGCAGTTTTTAAAAGAAGTTTGCCAAACAGGCTCGCATATGCATCCTGCCACCGCCTGAATTTTAATACTTTATTTTTTAGCGATTGGGGTAATTTATCTAAATAAGTATTAAACCCGGTTTCGTTTCGGGGAAATGGAATGTCAGTATAAAAAATCCTTGTCATTTAGCAATTTCTAGCAATAATAATTCCCGAAGGATTTTAATTCGGTTTTACCGGGCTGCCTGCCCAATCAGTCCCCGGCGCAAGCCGTTCACCCTTCATGATCAGCGATAGTGCCTCTACGCAGGTATCATCGCCGATCTCACTATCATATAAAACAATAGTTCCCGCGCCAATGGTGCTTCTCGCACCTATTTTTACCGGGCCAACTTTCATCACGCGGTCTTCAAACAAATGTGTTTGCGGGCCACAGTCGGTATTCAGGGCAGCATCATCACCGATGGAAACCATGTCGAATTCAGTAATATCAGTTGTGTTCATCCATACACGTTTGCCGGTTTTTACCCCCAGCAGCCTGAGCAATAAGGGCAGCCACGGAGTCCCTTGCATGTAAAACAACAGGAATGGTACTGATAGCGCCTCATAAGTGGATGTGATGGCCTCGCTGCGCCATACTGTCCAGGTCCACATAGGTTTTTGCAGGGTTTTGTATTTGCCTACAAAAATCCATTTGAGCAATACCGTTAATAAAAATGCCGGCAAGCCCATATAAAACAGGTAATAGAATGGAAAGAGCAAAATGATCTTCCACAAAGGTTCCTGCGTAATAAGATCATGCCCATAGGCAATAAACAGGATGGATGAGCAGATAATAGCGCTTTCAGGTAAAATAGTGCGGATAAACTCTACCGTGCCACGAGCCAGTCTACGGGCAAATTTTGGCTTAGTGGTAAGTGCTGCGTTAAAAACATTACTTTCCTGCCTGCGTGGCAACCTGATGGCTGGCGAACCAAACCAATCTGAACCACCAATTTCTGACGTTTGCTCATGATCTGGCGGAACGGATAGTACCCCGATAAGCATATCGCTTTGTAAGTGGTAGCCCTGAGGAATAAGCGCGCTGTTACCCACAAAACTATTACCGTCTATCATAGTTTTTTCAAGTATCAGCTGCTGGCCGCGTACATCTGCCTCACCAAGCGTTACAGCATCGGCAACAAACGCGCCATCGCCAATTTCAAGTAGCGGATGCGTTACGCTGCCTGCTGTTGATATTTCTGCGCCCTTGCCAACTTTTGCACCAAGCGCGCGGAAAAAACCGGAAATGAACACCGTAGCATAAATAGGATGCAAAACAACCAGGTTGATGGAAAGCACCTGGTCAGCAAACCATTTGCGCACATACGCCATGCTGTATATGGGATATTTGCCAGGTTTCAGATCATGCTGCAATATGCGGGTAATGATAATTGTTTCTGCGGCAAATAACAGTATATACAGTAGGGCCAGCAATGGCGCAGTCACCATGTAATTAAAATTATAGTCAGATGCGGCATCATCCAGCTTGTTTATAGTGATGATGGTTGGCAGCAAGGGTAAAAGGATAATGAGCGGGAATGCCTGTATGCAAATCATGAACAAGGTATTATACTTTATTCGATCTTTGCGTGATACCACTAAAGGTTGCGGCAGGTCTTCTATCTTTTTCTTTTCTTTCAACTGAGCGGGACTCCCACGCCAGACTTCGGCTTCTCCTATGGTTTTACCGGCCTGCAAACAGCTCAGGTCCTGTAGTTCGCCCCAATCTGCTATCGTACTATCGCCCGATACTATTGAACTGCTGCCAATATAGGCATGGTCGCCAATGGTTATTTTGCGCAGTTTAAGCATACCATCTTCTACAAAGGCGTTATTTAAATGCGTTTTTGAGCTCAGACTGGCGTCGCTGCCAATGGTAATGAGGTCCTCGGCTCCAAACTCAAAACTGCTTATCTGCGCATCGGGTGCTATTTTCATTCCCAACCAACGAAGATAGATGGGATATAAAGGCGAACCACTTAGAAACTGTGCGGGCAAGAGGCGCTGTATGCTCTTTACAAGCCACCACCTAAAATAATAACTCCCCCATAACGGGTAATCACCTTCTTTCATTTTGCCTATCAATAGCCATTTGCCGGCAATACATACAAGTGTAAACAAGGGTGGTATCAGCGCGAAAAGCATCAAAGAAGTAACAATGGAATAGCCAAGGCTGCCGGTTTCCTCATTAACATAATAATAGCCCAGGTAGGGAATAAATATCTGGAACGCAAGCAGTCCGTATATAGCCAATAACGAAACAGATTGTGCAGCCCAGCACAAGAGGTAACGTAATGGAGGCACTTTATTAAAGATGCGTTGTTTTGATGGTTGCTGTGCCTGCTGCGCTTCTTCCCAGTGAGCCATAAGGTTGCTTATGGGGCGATGAAGATAAACATCTTTTAATGCTACATACGGTAATCCGGCCTCACGCCTTAACTGCGAAACAAATGCGGCAGCTAACAATGAATGACCGCCGAGATCATCAAAAAAATCCACTGAAGGATCAATATCGCGGCCGGGGAACACATTGTGCAAAACAGCTATTACCTTATCACCTACCGGCGCATCCGCGTCAATAACAATATCTTCCAACTCATTTTCAAGCTCATCGGGCACAGGTAAAGCCTTGCGGTCTATTTTACCGCTTGGCAGGCGGGGCATTTCGCGCAGGGAAACAATATTGCCCGGTATCATATATGCAGGCAGTGTTTTAGAAAGTTCCATCCTAAGCAGCTTATCATCAATACAGACTGAATCCTCCATCATCACATAGCCAACAAGGTGATCCCGGTCGTGACTGTCTTTTTTTATGCCTACCGCTGCAGCGCTCACTCCCGCAAGCGTGTTCATCCTGCTTTCTATTTCGCCCAACTCAATACGGTAACCCCGCAGTTTCACCTGGTCATCCATCCTGCCTTGTAGTTTCACCGCTTTGTTTTTTAGCATGATAGCAGCATCCCCGGTACGATACACCGTATCGCCGGGCAAAACGGATAACGAAACAGGTTTTGGTATAAATTTTTGCCTGGTAAGTTCGGGTAACCCGATATAGCCTTCCGAAACACCTGGTCCGGTGATGACCAGTTCGCCGGGTTCACCAAGCGGCATCAGGTTCATATCGGCATCTATCACCGCAAGGTTATAATTCGGCAGCGGATGGCCGATCACAATATCGTCCCCTGCCGTCAGCTTTGCTATGGTAGCTGTAACAGTAGTTTCTGTTGGGCCGTAGCTGTTATAGAATGCTAAGCCATTGCCTGCCCATTTGGCCAGCACCTGCGGCGTACAAGCCTCGCCGCCGGCATTTATAAGCCTTAACGATGGAACTTCATTATGCATAACTGCCAATAAACTGGGCACAGCATGTAAAATGGTTATATTTTCCTTTTGCAAAACCAAGCTAAGCTCGTCAATGGATTTTGAAGTAGTATTGTCTGCTACCCATAGCGTGGCCCCGGCAAAATAACTTAGCCAGGTTTCTTCGCACCACATATCAAACGATACGGAAAATCCCTGGTAAACTTTGTCGGTTGAAGTGATATTGAATATATCCTGCTCTGCCCTTACCAGGTGGCATATTTGTTTGTGGCCGATAGGTATACCCTTAGGTTTACCCGTGCTGCCCGAAGTGTATAAAATGTAGGCCATATCCTCCGGTTCAGGAGGTGTCAGCTCAATATTTGGTACTGAAGATAGTATAGCGGTTGTTTCCTCATACGTAGGAATTTGCAAAACAGGGCATGCTACATTCAAAGCTTCCATGCTGAAACATGCCGAGGCGCCTATCTCTGTAAGAATCATTTCAAGCCGCTCAGCAGGTGTTTCGCGGTCCACCGGTACGTATGCAGCGCCCGACTTTATAATACCCAGGATAGCAGCATGTAATTCAAGCCCCCTGGGCCACCAAATGCCAACTGTGCTTTTGCGGGTAATGCCGTTATTAATCAGGTGCATGGCGATGGCATCGCTCCATTTATCGAGCTCAGCATAGGTTAGCTGCCTGTCGTGAAAAATAAGTGCAGTGTTACCGGCAAAATGCTTCACTGAATTTTTAAATATATCAACAAGTGTTTCGTTACTTATCAGATCAGGTCTGTGTGATCCAAAGGCAACACTTAAATTACTCATAGCTGGCAGGGTTCTTTCCAAATTTAGACCATGTGCGGCATACAAGGTTTATGCAACACATCGTAAAATGTGTAAAGCTTTTATTACACACCTGCTAAACAAGCATTTAAACATTTATAAAATTTAATTAATTTTCTGGCTGGTTTTGGCTACTCCGCGCATTAGAACGCTATTCCATTCATTATTACTGAAAGATCAGGTGACCTGGGTTAATGATCGGTTAGGCTAATTTATCAAGATATCAGGAAGCTAAATTATTACAGCTGAAATAAAACTCATGAAAAGGCAACAGGCAAAGTGAACCAAAAGGTGGTACCTTTTCCAATCTCGCTTTCAACGCCGATCTGGCCGTTGTGCATTTTGATGATTTCCGCGCAAATATAGAGCCCCAGCCCCATCCCGGTATATTGACTGCCGCTATTATCCACACGGTAGTAACGATCAAACAGAAACCGCAGCTTTTCGGGTGGAATGCCAGGCCCCTGATCACTGACCGATACTTTGGCCATGCCGTTTATCCGTTCAATATAAACAATGATCTCTTTGGAGTCAGGAGCGTACTTGATAGCGTTGGTAATAAAGTTGATGACAATTTGATCAATACGTGAAGTATCTGCATAAACTTCAACCGTCATATCGCCTTCAATTTTAATAGTATAAACACCCTCGGTATGTATATATTGGCAACATTCAATAATTACTTTTGAAAGGATGAAGTTTTTGGGGTTCATGTGGAGCTGCCCATCATTAGCCTTGCTGGCATTTAAAAGGTCCTCAATCAATACATTTACTTTATCCAGACTTTTATTAGCCTGAACAATTAGTGGCGACATCCGGGCGGAAGGACTCTCCTTCATCCGGTTCAGCAATTGTAAAGATGCTTTCAGGCTGGTGATGGGTGTTTTAAGCTCATGACTGGCAATACTGATAAAATCATCTTTTTGCTGCTGCAACAGCCGTAGTTCTTCAATGTCGGTGGCTGTGCCTACCCATAGCTGTATTTGGTCTTTTTCATCCTTTATCGGCATTAAACGCACCAAATGCCAGCGGTACCGACCATCTTCTCTTTTACCACGAAGCTGAAATTCGCCTCCATCACCCGCTTGTCTGATCATCCCAAAGTGAGCCACGCTCTTTTTCAGGTCATCCGGGTGGATGACTGATTTTAATCCGGCCGCATTTGTCTGCTGCTGGCCTAATCCCGTATAATCATACCAGCGTTGGTTATAGAAAATAAATTCACCATCCGCGGTATTTGTCCAGGCAATTTGCGGAATAGTTTCCATCATGTTGCGGAAGCGATGTTCACTTTCTGTTAAAGCTATTGTACGCCGGCTTACCCGGTCCTCCAGTTCCTGGTTTAATTGCAATAACTCACCATTAATGGTTTTTACTTTTTCCTCTTCTATAAGTAGCAGCCCGTTTGCGCGGTGTAACTCCTCCTTTTGTGAATGTAAATTAGCCGACAGGATAATAAGGTCCTGTGCACGGTTTTCCTTTTCTTCGTTTTGAAAGGTAAGCTCCTGGTTGGCCAGGATCAGCTCTGCCGTTTGTACTTTTAACTTCTCATCGGTCAGGGTCTTCTCTTTTCTAACTTCCGTGTCATTAAGCGCCCGGTTGATCTTGTTCGACAGTGAGAATAGTTTGCCTTTGGAGGCATAATCTGTAACACCATCCTTAATCAGATCAACGGCATTTTCCTCGCCGATAATGCCGGAAACAATGATGAAGGGTATTTGCGGGTAATTAATTTGTTTGATCTGAAAGGCGGTAACAGCATCAAAGGATGGCAATGAATAATCGGATAAAATAATATCAGGTTTGAAATTTTGCAGGGCATATTCAAATCCTACACGCGTCTGCACAACTTCGGAAGTAAAGTTCAGACCTGATTTCTTTAACTCACGGCGAAGCAGGTCCGCGTCACTTTGGTTATCTTCAAGAATAAGTATTTTGGGATCGGCTATCATGATTTTATAAAAATTATCTTAAAAAATCTACGGGAAACGGCAATATAAAAACGGCAAATTAATGTGCGGGCTGGCTTAAGATCATCCAATACAATCCAATTTCTTTGATTGTATGGAAAAAATTATCGCTGTCAACCGGTTTAACAATATAGCTGTTCGCACCCAGCGCAAAACACTTTTCTATATCGGGGCCTTCGTTTGAGGAAGTAAGCATAACTACGGGTATTGATTTATTGACAGGATCGGACTTTATCCTTTCCAGCACTTCCGTGCCGGATACTTTTGGCATCTTCAGGTCGAGTAAAATCAATTTGGGAAACTCGCTGGGATTCCGCGAGCTGTAGGCTCCTCTGCAATAAATAAAATCAAGGGCTTCAGCACCATCTACTACGTGATGCAACTTGTTGGCGAAACCACTTTTGGTAAGCGCGCGGATAGTGAGTACGGCATCATCCTTACTGTCTTCTACAAATAAAATTTCTACGTTATCGTAATCCATATTTTTCTTTTTTAACGATTGGTCTTAGGTAAACTGAAATAAAAGGTAGTTCCCTCATTTAATACCGACTCCGCCCATACGGTGCCATGATGACGATGTACAATTTTTTGTACGATGGCCAGGCCGATGCCGGTACCTTCAAATTCCTCCTGCGAGTGCAGGCGCTGAAAAACTCCGAAAAGCTTATCATAATATTGCATATCAAAGCCTGCGCCGGCATCTTTAACCGTATAAACAACCAGGTGTCCCTGTTCATAAGCGCCGATCTCAATAGTAGTGGCCGGTTTATATTTTGAATATTTAATGGCGTTAGTGATCAGGTTAATCCAAACTTGTTTAATCAATGACTTATCACCTATAGCATTTGGCAGCGGGCTGAGTGTGAATACCGGGATATTTTCGCCATCCTCAAACAGCAATTCATCCCTTACCAGTTCAACCAGGCCTGTCATATTTATTTCTGCAACTGTTACCTGTTTTCTGCCCAATTTTGAAAATGCCAGTAGATCATCGATCAGGTCGCCCATCTTTTTGGAGTTATGTCCGATGGCATTTAGAATAGTCATTCCATCAACATCAAACTGCTGCCCATAGTCTTCGATCAGGATCTTGGTATAGCCATTGATCGCCCTGATCGGAGCCCGGAGATCATGTGATACAGAATACGAAAAAGAACCCAGTTCCTTGTTAACAGATTCGAGCTGGGCGGTGCGTTCAATTACTTTTTGTTCCAGTTCATCATTTAATTTTCGGATATCGTCTTCCGCCTTTTTAAGTTCTCTGTTGGCAATGATCAACTCCTCTGCCCGCTTTTCTTTTTCCTCGTTTTGAAAGGCCAGTTCCTTGTTTGCAATAACCAGTTCAGCAGCGCGGTTCTCCTTTTCTTCGTTTTGAAAAGCCAGTTCCTTATTGGCAATAACCAGTTCAGCAGCCCGGTTTTCTTTTTCTTCATTTTGAAAGGCCAGCTCTTTATTAGCGATGATCAGTTCTGCCGCGCGCTGCTCCTTTTCCTCATTTTGAAAAGCCAGTTCCTTGTTGGCAATAATCAGCTCCGCTGCCCGGTTTTCTTTCTCTTCATTCTGAAAGGCTAACTCCTTGTTGGCAATAACCAGTTCAGCAGCACGGTTTTCCTTCTCTTCATTTTGAAAGGCGAGCTCTTTATTGGCGATGATCAGTTCTGCCGCGCGCTGCTCCTTTTCTTCATTTTGAAAAATAAGCTCTTTATTGGCGATGATCAACTCCGCGGCCCGGTTCTCTTTTTCAGCGTTTTGAAAAACAAGTTCTTTATTGGCGATGATCAGTTCAGCGGCACGATTTTCTTTTTCCTCGTTCTGGTAATCCAGTTCCTTATTGGCAATGATCAGTTCGGCCGCGCGATTTTCCTTTTCTTCATTCTGGTAATCCAGTTCTTTGTTGGCCAAAAATAATTCTGCAGCACGGTTCTGCTTCTCCTTTTGCTGGAATGCGAGCTCCCTGTTGGCTATTACCAATTCATCTGCATCATTTTTTTTCATTTCCGTAGTTGTATTGGTATAATTAAAAGCGAGGGGAAAATAGTAGGATACTATGGTAAGAAAGATACTTTCCTTTAGAATTTCCTAAAGCTAACATAATATAATCCAAAACAAGGCAGAGCTTCGTTAAAAGCGGTGGGAAATTTGAATTTAAGTTGCTAATAACGGATCAAGCGGAATACTTGTAGGGTAAGCATAGATGTTAACTAATCCGAAAAGAAAGAAGATGTTGTCTCTACCCCCTCTTGAAGTAATTAGAAACATTAATTAACAAAGAGAGCGTATTTGTTAATTAAAAGTCGGTAGACGAGTGAATGAAAAAACGTTCGCAAATACAATGCTGTGTGAAAATATAAAAAAGATATCAGACATGCCAAAGTGAGTGGATGGAGAACACCAAATGATTTATTTTTGATTGTCATATATTAGCATGAATATTTAATCAAATCATAGGCAAAATTAAACGCTATGCCCGACAAAATTCTGAACTTATTTAAGATCAAAGTACTATCAGAAGTTTGCAAAACGAACAGCTATCGCATTGCATCAAAAAATCTATATATCACTCCTTCAGCAGTCAGCAAAATCATTAAAAGCCTCGAAGCTGAATGGAACCTTCAATTAGTTCAGTCAACAGGAAATAGCATTAAAGTTACCACTCAGGCGAAACAACTAAGTGGCCTTGCATCTAATCTCCTACAGGCAAATAACGAATTCGTTGATCAGCTCTTTCTTTTAAACGGGCGTAATAATACAGCAGTTTTACAAATAGGTTCGGGAGGCTCACACTCCAAAATCATTATGAACAAGTTACTGGAGTTCTTTGAGCGCTCATTCCCGAAATTAGAATATGACATGGTAACCAATAACTCAGCTGAAATATTAAATTTTGTTGAGAAAGGTGAACTGGATTGCGGCATTGTATCTGGAATAGTACCTGATCATGTGGACAAGGAATTGATTTATAATGATAGTATATCCTTATATGCCTACCACAAACATCCGCTGGCGTCCGCCACGATATCACTAAAGGAAATAACGTATCCGATTTGCCTGCGGGAAAAAGGATCGTCAACAAGAGTTTATGTCGAACAATTTCTATTTGAACATCACATCCATCTTCAAAACACCAAACAAACAGGAAAGAATGATGAATTGACGGATCATCTGTGCAAAACACAGGATGCATTACAATTTATATCCGATTTTTATTACCGGAACAGCAATTGGAATAAAGAATATGTGAAAATCCAATGCAGGGAAGTTCTTATCCCTATTTCGGTTTATTTCATTACCCGTAAGAACTTCCCTTTCCTTAAATTAAAAAAGCATATGCGGAGCAATGCTTTCCAGGAGGAAATTTTGGCAACCTAAGCAACTTTTTTTCGTTTTGTACGCCACGGGTTAAGATTTACGTTTGTCCTATGGATAGTGTAAACACTCACATCAAACATGATCCTTTTGCATCGCTGCGTTTTAAAGATTTCCGTTCATACATTGGCATGAACTTTTTTTTTACGTTCGCTTACCAAATGCAAACCATTGTTATCGGTTTTTATATTTACCAGTTAACCAAAAGTGTTTTTGCATTAGGCATGCTTGGCCTTAGTGAAGCCATTCCTGCTGTAGGCATTGCTTTATATGGCGGTTATATTGCAGATAAATCTGAAAAAAGAAAGATGCTGTTGTGGATCTATACCGGGGTATTTTTATCATCGGCCGTAATGTATACGGTTACACTAAAAAGCATAGGTCCTTATCTACATGCTGGCTGGATCGTGCCAATTATTGATGGCATGATATTTTGCAATGGCGTGGCGCGTGCATTCTTTGGCCCGGCAACCTTTACCGTGTACGCCCATAGCATTCCTAAAGAACTTTATCCTAATGGCAGCACATGGACTACCTCGACCAAGCGTTTAGCCTACATATTAGGCCCGGCAACTGGTGGCCTGGTGTACGGCTTCGCCGGTATAACAGCAGCGTTTTACGTGATCTTATTTTTTATAGTGGTTGCGCTGATACTTGTTTATTTTATGAAAGAGTACCCGGCCGTATATAAACCCAAGGAAAACATTTGGTTTAGTCTCAGGGAAGGTATAAGCTTCGTATTTAAAACCAGGATGATGCTGGGAGCAATGAGCCTTGACTTATTCTCGGTGTTTTTTGGTGGCGTGGTTGCTTTATTACCGGCCTTTGCTAATACCATATTAAAAGTTGGCGCCGAAGGACTGGGTATTATGCGAGCAATATTCTCTATCGGATCGGTAGCAACTATGCTCATCATGTCAAGATACTCACCCATGAACAGGCCGTGGCGTAATTTATTGATTGCCGTCACAGGTTTTGGTATCTCTATTATTTGCTTCGGGCTTTCACGAAATTTTTACCTTACTTTATTTTTCCTGTTTTCTCAAGGTTCATTCGATAGTATAAGCGTGATTATCCGTGGCAGTATAATGCAGTTACTCACACCCGACCAAATGAGGGGCAGGGTATCGGCAGTAAGTTCTATGTTTATCGGTTCATCAAATGAACTCGGTGACTTTGAATCAGGCACGGCAGCAAGTATTCTGGGCCTGGTACCTGCTGTGATTTTCGGCGGATGCGTCACGCTGGTGGTGGTAACCGTCACCTATTTTAAAACCAAAAACCTGCTACAACTGTCAATAGACGATATTGACAGTTCCGATATAACCGGCCATCTTTAATAAACTTTTCTGAAATACCAGATGAATATCAGAACACTGTTTGCTATGATTATGACCATATGCCGGTTTCAATGCCAGCTGTTCAGCGTCTTAAAATATCACGTCAAGTAAATCAATTACTTTCAAATGCGGAGGACAAAACTAATGAGATTAAATAGAAATGGTCAGCATCTTATAGGAACCTGGGGGCCAAATTCTTAACTAAATAAAACTATTTGACAGCAAAAGACTTATTCCTAAACAATTGTGTGCTATCAGAATTTTAATTAAATTTATATTCTATGAGAAATAAACGGACAACAAACATTATCGTTTTTACCATTGCGGTAATTGCATTGTTGTTGCGCCCTTTCTTTTTTTACCAGATATCACTAAAGCAAAATATTGTTAAAGACCCTGTTGCTGTAAATAGCTTGTTGCAAAAGCTGGTCAAAAAGAAAGATGATCATCATGCCTTGTATACTGGCGAATTTTCAGCGATCCAAGGTGTTGGAAGAAAAATACCTCCTCCATTCTCGTCTGGAATTGCGAAAAAGCGATTCAATATATTTGCCAACAAATCTCTTGCTGTATATAATCTAAGGCAACGAAACACCATTTTTATGGTTTGTTCCCCACCTAAATATTACCGACTCCTTTCTAAATTCCAGATCTGATAAGCCGCTATCGCCTTTATTTTAAATAAAGGTCATCATTCGGCAAATTCCTGACGCATGATCGGCCTATAGTTGGCTTTCCTAATCAGATTCTTACAAAATTCTTCATTTCAAATTAAAGCTATATGTTAAAGCAATTGCCTGTAATCCTGTTTTCAGCGTTTACATTTATCTCGTTTTCCTGTCAGTCGAAGTCTGCTGATCCCCATTTAAATAAACCTAATACCCATAAAGAAGCCGAAGCTGGCGGTATACCAGTGAACGCCGCCGCCATTATGGCCCGCAAACAAATTCCCGTACTTTGCTGGCACCAGATACGCGACTGGCGCCCGACAGATTCCAAAACCTCCAGGGATTATATCATGCCTATTGCTGCATTTAAAATGCATATAAAAATGTTAGCCGACAGTGGCTACCATACGATCCTGCCAGATCAGTTATATGATTACCTGACCAACGGCACTAAGCTGCCAAGTAAACCCATCCTGCTTACTTTTGATGATACCGATCTTGATCAGTTTACCATCGCAAGGCCGGAGTTAAAAAAGTATGGCTTCAAAGGTTTGTTCTTTGTAATGACAGTGCCTTTAGGTAAACCACATTACATGAGCAAAGCCCAGGTGAAAACCTTATCGGATGAAGGCAATGTCATCGGCAGCCATACCTGGGATCATCATAACTTTAAAAAGTACCAGGGCAAGGATTGGGAGATTCAGTTAGATAAGCCTACCAAAACGCTGGAGGAAATCACCGGTAAAACCATGACTTACTTTGCTTATCCCTATGGCTTGTGGAACGCAGAAGGTTTGCCACAATTGCATAAACGTGGTTTTAAAATGGCTTTCCAGTTGGCGGAGAAGCGCGATCCGCAGGACCCTTTAATGACCGTCAGGCGCATTTTGGATAGCGGCTACTGGAGCGATAAAACCTTTAGTAATAGTATTAAACATAGTTTCTAATTAATTTTTTTGACCATGAAAACATCTTATTTAACAATAATTTCAGCCGTATTTGTTCTACTTTCATCATGCGAAAAAAAGCTGCCTCGTCCGGATCATATCATCGTTGTGATGGAAGAAAATCATGGCTTTGACGAAGTAATTAATTCTCCGAATGCGCCCTTTATAACTCAGTTAGCCAATGAAGGTGCTTTATTTACAGATGCGCATGGCGTGATCCATCCCAGCCAGCCTAATTACCTGGCTATTTATTCAGGAAGTATACAGGGTATTACCGGCGATACGTGCCTCAACGGCACTTCGTTCACCACGCCAAATCTCGGCGCAGCTTTGATCAGTAAGGGGCTTACTTTTAAGGGCTTTGCACAGACCATGCCATCGCCAGGTTATTTGGAGTGCGAATATTTAAAGAGCAGCCTAACAGGGGCATCACTATACGCCCGAAAACATTGTCCCTGGATTAATTGGCAGGGTGACCAGGAAAACAATATCGATTCTGCGCTCAGCCAGCCAATGACCAATTTTCCAAAGGATTTCAATAAGCTACCCACAGTGGCATTTGTCATTCCTGATATGGATCACGATATGCATAACATTGGCGCGCCCGGAGATGCGGCCGCCGTGCAGCGGGGCGATCAGTGGCTAAAGGAAAATCTTGCGGCATATGTAAAATGGGCCAAAACACACAACAGCCTGCTGATCGTCACTTTTGACGAGGACGATTTTAAGCTGGTGAATCATATTCCGACCATTTTTGCCGGTGCAATGGTAAAGCCGGGTAAATATGACCAGCATATTAATCATTACACAGTTTTAAATACCATTCAAAGTATGTACGGATTACCGTTGTCGGATACTACAACTGCGGGGAAAATAAAAGATATATGGCAATAACAAATGATTTTCTGCATTATCCTGTTGGGCCAATCGCGTTGAAGATGGCTGTATCAGTGGGCATTGGCATGTTGGTAGGCATGGAACGAAAATGGTCACACAAAGAAGCTGGTATCCGTACCTTTGCCATTGTAGCGCTTTTGGGTATGCTTGCCACAATTGCCGGACAGGATTTTATTATTGCCGCTATGGTTGGCGTATTTTTGCTCGTTATCGCAATTAATGCCCGTAGCCTGATGGCAGCCGAATCAGTGGAAATCACTACGTCGGCTGCGCTCATTGCCAATTATGTACTCGGGGTACTGGTCGGCCTGGGCCACATTTTTACCCCGGTAGCGGGTGCCATCATAATGACCATGCTGCTGGCCTGGAAAACTGAACTGAATAAATTTGCAGGCGGGTTACTGCCTTCTGAGATCAGGAGCGCCATTCTTTTAGGATTGATTGGCTTTGTTATTTACCCGGTCTTACCAGATAGGTACATCGATCCCTGGCAGTTATTCAATCCCAGTGATGCCTGGATCAGTATTATTGCCATTGCAGGCATTGGCTTTGTCAACTATGTTTGTTTGCGGATATTCAGTACTGGGGGCCTTTATCTCGGCGCTATTTTTGGCGGATTGGTAAACAGCAGCGCTACCGTTGCAGAAGTCAGTTCCAGGGCTGAAACATCCGGCATGGGGCCTAAAATCAGTTCACTGGTATTATTGACCACGATTGCGATGTTTGCCCGGAACCTGGTGATCGCAACGCTATTTTCCCCGGCATCCATAACTGCTACTTTAATGCCGCTTGTCGCCATGTCAGTTGTGGCCGGTTTAATGATTTTAAAGGATAAGGTAACAGAAGGTAAATTAGCCGCCAATACCGCCGCACTGCAACTGGACTCTCCTATTTCAATAAAAAAAGTTCTATGGTTTGGTTTACTGTTTATCATCATCCAGGTAGGCGGCACTTTGCTGACAAAGTTGTTTGGCAGCTTTGGTTTACTGGCCACCGGTGTTTTCGGCGGTTTAGTGAGCAGCGCAAGCACCACGGCCGCGGCCGCAACTATGGCAATGCATGGTAAAATCAGCCCTGCACTGGCAGGCAGTGTCGCTATTGTTTCTTCGTTGGCCAGCGCGGTTGTGAACTTGCCTATCGTATGGAGAACAATAAAAGATAAAGCCATTCTCAAAAAAATGACCATTGAAACAGTTATCGTTATTGCTGTCGGCCTAATTATCGTAGTACTGGACCGTGTATTCCAGCTGTCGGAAATCGTGATTAAACATCTGAATTAATGAAGTTATTTTTTTTCAATTTGGATAACGGTTTGACGGTGATCATACTCCCCGAAAACAAGGAAAATGACGGAGAGCATACCTGTACGTTTCAATTATATTACGGCAACCGTGGAAACATAGCGCAAAGTTTAAGCGACCTGAATAACTATTCAGGCCTGATCTCCTATGAACTGGTAAGTAAGGAGTTTTATTACACGCCGGGTAACATGACATTTTCAATTGTTGAAATATCGCAGATCATTGCCTATATCAAAAACAAAATCTACTAACGATGAAAAAAATATTATTATTCGGCCTGCTAATAGCGGCTATGACCACTCAGGCACAAAAGATACAATGGCCTGACCAAAAGCAGGCCGTTATTGTATTGACTTATGACGACGCTTTGTTATCCCAGTTGGATGTGGCCGTTCCTCAATTGCAGCGCGCAGGCTTTAAAGCTACTTTCTTCCTGACGGCCGATCTGAATTATAATACGATCCCCCGCTGGCGTACGCTGAGTCAGCAAGGTTTTGAACTTGGCAACCATACCATTTTTCATCCCTGCCTGCCCACGGATGATAATGCCGTATCATCTGCTTCTTATACCGCTTATGGCATGATTCGGGAAATTGATTATATGAACGACTTTCTTTTTGCGGTAGATGGCAAAATGCGGCGGCCATTTGCTTACCCATGCGCAGAAACGCTGGCAGGGGGAAAAGATTATGTAGATACACTTCGCAAGTATGGCCTGTCCAGTTATGCACGCGTGGGTGGGGATACTAGCGCAGTAATTACTGACTTTAAGCACCTGGACCTTTTAAGGATTCCGTCATATGGTTTGGATGGCGGCGAAACAGGTCAACAACTGATAGCTTTCGTAAAAAAAGTGCAGCAACGAGGCGGCATGGGTGTCATTATGTTTCATGGAATCGGCGGTGATTATATAACCATATCCAAAGAAGCTCACCAGGAATTACTCAATTACCTTGGAAAAAATAAGCAGGCAATATGGGTAACCACTTTTCAGACAGCTATGGATTATGCTATGCAAAGCATTAAAATAAAATAGATAGAGATTTTGTGAAGTCACAAACTTAAACTTTCACAAAATATTCTTGCTTACCAAAATATTTTGGTAAACGTTCGTAAGTATTTAGGTACTTGCGAACGTTTTGTGATCCAAAGTATACAACTTACGCACCCTTTTCTAAATGATTGCTGCTACCGACAAATTGGTATAATTAAGATACTTTTTTGGCTTCGCCTATCAGGTGATCATTGATGAACCCGCTGGCCGGTTGCCGGGATAGTTGAGTTATCCATTTGTACAAGATAGCTATTTAATGAAAATCCCGTCAATTGCCTTATACCTTGCACCACCGACTCGGCATTAATGGTAGCCCCGGTTTTGTTGGTATGCGTATGATCAATCGGGAAAAAGCTTTTCACTTTGTCTGGCCCGATCACATTGTATTTTTCAGCAGTCAAACTATTCAGATCAATAAAAGGGACATTCTCCTGTTGTGCAACTTCTTTTGCCCATTTACCGAAGTCCTTATCAGCCAAAACAACTTTCCTATCCACCCATATATTACGCGGTATCATGGATAGCACAATCGGGATAGCTCCTTTTGCCTTGGCACCCCGTACATACTTACGGATGTACCAGCCATAAGTATGCACTGTTTCCTTTTTACCACCGGGCCATGTTAACACCACGGTATCTTCACCGGTGCCCTTCAGTGTGCCACGGTAACCCGCTTTATTGGTATCGGGTTTGGCACCATCATTATGGCCGAACTGCATCATTACGTAATCACCGGGTTTTAGTAATGAATCTATGTGCTCCCATCTACCTTCTTTAAGAAAAGTACGACTGCTGCGGCCCGCTATAGCCTGATTACTGATGTTAATCCTGTTGGTATCCAGGTAATCGGAAAGAATGGTTCCCCAGCCCCACTTTTCTTTATTGTTGTTCTGTACTGTAGAGTCGCCAATAATGTATAAGGTTGGCTTCTGCTGATAAAAGAAAGATGTAGTAAGCAGGCTTACCAGCAGTAATAATGGAATTTTATATTGCTTGTTCATGTTTATAGCAAAGACAATAATTTTTGTACGCTGATTTATTCTTACATTTTAATGTGTTCAGACCCATTAATATTCACTGTTCCGCCATCTTCTGCGACTATTAATACCCGATCAAAAGTCCAATTACTGGCGAAGCTTATGTTGCCGGCGCTTTTAGCTTGGATACTTACATCCTGAAAGTGGAAGCCTGTGACCAATGATTTGGGCAGCCCGGTTACACTTATCGCCTGCTTTGCGCCTGAAACGTGGATATCAGAGATATAAACATCATGAAAATGAGGTATGCCTTTTTCTGCCGGCTCAACCTTTGTCAGCATTTTTTTCCAATGCGGAGGTATATGCGCAGTGTCATATCCGGCAGGTAAAGCTGAATAACTGTAGGCCGGGTTCCAGTTCATATTTATAGCAATAGCTGTACCCACATCTTTCATTTCGATATGTTGGAAATGAATATCCGCTACCGTACCGCCGCGGGTAATGGCCGATTTAATATTTAATCCATTTTTTGTCCCGATGGCCGAAAGATGTGTTGCCCATACATGTTGGACATTGCCTGATGTTTCGCTGCCAATAGTTAGCAGCCCGCTGCCGGCCCTGGATATGCAGTTACGTATAACTACATATTCTGTTGGGCGGTTAACGCGCAAGCCGTCCCAGTCACGTCCTGCTTTCAGGCAAAAATTATCATCGTTGCAATCAATATCACAATTCTGGATCAAAGCATCAGCAGAAGAATCCACATCAATACCGTCAGTACTCGGACCATGGCCGTCAATGTTGTTTAGTATTGTTAATCCATCAACTGTAATAAACTTTGAATACAGTAACTGTACCGTCCAAAAACCGGCCTGCTCAATGGTAACTCCGCTAAGCGTTACATCTTCAGCATCCGAAACCAGTATCACCCGGGGCCGCTTCACATCGTAATCAACAATCCAGCGGAGGCCTTTCGCTTCATAATCTTTGCGCATTTGCCAGTATTTATCCCAAAAAGGTTTTCCCTGCGCATTAATAATACCCGACCCCGTTATTGATACTTTATGCTGATGTAAAACATTGATAAGCGCCGAGGGCCAAAGCATTTCAATTCCGGCAACGCGCGTAGGAATTTCAGGATAATCATCAATATCCTGGCTCCCTAAAAGCTCCACGCCTTTAGCAATCTGCAGCTGTATATTTTGCTTTAGGTAGATAGCTCCTGTTAAATATTTACCCGGGGCAAATGTTACTATCCCTCCACCCCGTGCCGAACAATCATCTATAGCATTTTGTATAAATTTTGTATCCAATGTTTTGCCATCATTTACAGCACCATAAGCGGTAACCTCAAAAATGTTATGTTTTTCAGGCAGATGATGAGCCCCGGCATTTTTAACCCACGCCGGTTCTGTGTCAGCTATAGCCGCATAAACGTCATTATCAAATAACAACAACGCACCAACAACAGCCCATAAGTAATAGTATATTTTCATTTTTTACGCTGCTATTTGCTAAGGCCTCAGGTATTTAAGCGCCTCCAGTTTTACGGGCCCCATTAAGCCTGACGGTTTAAGTTCCCAGCCGGAAGCATTGAATAAACCATCAGGACCACGATCTTCCTTGAAATGTGCCGGGAAATTGGTATTATAAAAAATTCTATAAGGAATATTTCGCTTATCCATATCAATAATACGGTTAACCATCAGGTTGGAAACCCTTACCTCCAAATGATTAACCTGCTTTAGCAATCCGGCTGGGATTAAAAGCTGATAATTCGGCCCGATTAGCGTGGCTAGTTGTTTCCCGTTTAGGTAAATCTCCGCGCTTTCATGCACCTCGCCTAAATTAAGTTCCCATGCCGAAGCACGATAAGTGGGTTTAGCAAATGTTATGGAATAAGCTGCCATACCTGAAAACCGCTTTACATCATCCCCACCAAACTCAGTCCAAGAGGTTAGATTTGTTTCATGCACTTCAGCTGGAAGCACAGGCCCGCCATCTAAAAACTTTACGGTCCATGTGCCTTTTATAGCTACTGATTTTCCTGTATTTTGATAATAGGAAAAACTATTCCCCTTTACAAGCTGACTTGTTGTTTGCAGAATGCGGCTTTCTCCCGGCAATAACTGCAGGTAAATTTCAGGATAGCCATTTATATTGTGTCTTATTTTTGCCAGGCCACTTTGTTTAAACATAGGATCGAACAAAACGACAGCATTAGCTTTTACTCCCAATGGCACCCATCCATCCACTTTATTCTTGCTGTTATTTACCAGGAAATAATAATAGCCTTTATCGTATTGCCTGCGTGTAAACTGCAAGCCCTGATCTGTTAAACTTTCACGCTTTATTGCAGCAAAAGCAAGTAATTGATCAACGTCATCGCCTAAAATGAATGCTCCTTTACCTATTACCGCCTTTTTAATATTGTTCCCGGCATCCGTAAAATTAAGCTTGGCGAGTAGTGCTTTAAATGATTTACGGTTACTATCTAGGTTAGCCAGACCAGGCACATCAACAGGTATATTTTTATAAATGATGACCTGTGCCCCCGCTGTTGCCAGTTGTACCAGCTTATTGAAGGTAGCAAGTGGGAGGTAATGAATATCGGATAAAATAATGGTTTGATAATGCTGATCAGCTACATTAAGCAGGCCTGCCGATGCATCAAGGTTAGTAATTTGTTTATCTGATATATAATCAAATCCATATCCGCTATTCAACATGGTGGTAGCTGCGGCTTCAAAACCTGTACCCTTAAATTCGGGCACCATGCCGTCATAATGCTTCAAGAGCGCCTTGCCAGGCTCGCTATAGCTATCAAAAATAGGATAATACAATAACACTTTATTATCCGCTTTTCCAAGTTGTAAAAACGACTGGCAGCGGGCAATGTATTGGTTTAAGGCAGAAAAGTCCTTCCACGTCGGATCGTTCGGAACAAAATGAACGGCAGCGTAAAACAACCATCCCGGCCATTGGGCCGATTGTGGAGAATAACTGATACCATGGTAAAATACGTGATTAACACCCCCCAAAAAGTATTTATCTATAGCCTGCTTTACATCGTTTAAAGAGGACAGAAAATGTTCATTCAACCAGGTGGCAGATTCGGATGACACCAGTTTTTTACCGCTTACATGTGCCGCAGAAGTAGCAAATCTGAAACGCAGGGGATCTTTTCCTTCAGTTTCCGGGATATCGCTCGCGCTGTACAGATCCAGTATATTTGCCGGCGAACCATGTGGTTGATTACGTATCAAAGCTCCCCTCGCATTTGCCCAGGAATGCCACGGCAGGGTGAAATTGTAAAGCATCAGATCTGATATGGTTTCACGATAATCGCACAATACACGTAAATCGTCTTCAGTAGGTGTTTTGGCAACCAATTGCGGCAAATGTTCGCGCAGGTCATACCCCCGGCGTTTTTTAAATTCATCAAAAATTTGAGGCGTAAAATTGGATTGCCCCCTGGCATCATCCACTTCGTAGGAGTCATTAAAAAATGCACGGATCCCGCTTAAATCTCTTCCTTTAAAAGCTTCCGTAAAATGATGGAGATAAGTTTCAATGGCCTCTTCAGAGAAATGATCAATGGCAAAACCTTCGGCGCCAGGGGATGCCCGCTCTACCATTTTTCCATGCCAACCCATAAAAACAGCATACAAATTCCAATCCCCTGCCGGTGCCGACCAGTTGAGCTTACCCGTGGCATCTACTTTATTGGTGAGATCAATACATTGCCCATTATCGCCATAGGCCATTAAAACCTGTAGCGGAAGCGGCTTTTTAAATTTCACCTGTACCAATGCCAGGGCCTGCAGATTTTTAGTATCACCTATCGGATCAACCAATGTTTCCATAGCCGGGACTGCCCCTTCGGCGGTAACTAAAGGCTGTTGTATGTATTGTACAGTATCTTTTAACTGTTCGCCTGCGTGTAAAGAATAGGTTTTTACAACTACATCCTTGGCTGCGTCAGCATCGCCTATCCAGGGCCCACCAAAAGGCCAGCCGCTGGCGTTGGACATATCAATGCCTAAACCTAAACGCTTGCCTTCCTTCAGTGTATAAACCAACTTATCAACCCAGGCAGGAGACAGGTATTGTATAAACTGGCTTTCAGCACCTTTCACACCATAAATGGGTGTAAGTTCCAGGCCACCTAAACCGGCGTTATGGTAAAGCTGCATATTGCCTGTAAGGTCTTTTTCATTAACGGCGCTGCCTTGCCACCACCAGCGTGCCCAGGGCTTGGTTTGGCTGGTAATTTGCGGCCACGAGATTTGTGCAGATACTTGTAAACCTAAAGCACAACAGGCACTCAGCAATATCACTTTACGCATCATAGCCATGCTTATTCGCCTTTAGATTTACCTAATTGATCGAAGGGAACAACATCGGCACGTGCTGCCCAATCATTATATAAAGCCGAAAGCTCCGCTACTTTTTCAGGATATGCTGCACTCAGGTCATTTCCTTCAGACCGATCCGTTTTTACATTATAGAGCTCCCATTTATTTGCCGGGCGCTGTGATACAAGTTTCCAATCGCCCTGCCTCACCGCACGGTTTCCTTCGTGTTCAAAAAATAAGCCCTTATGGCCTTTCCATGGCTGCCCTTTAAATAATGGGACCAAGCTCACGCCCTCTGTAGGTGTAATTACATTTCCGTTATATGTTTTGGGGTACGATACACCTGCCAGATCAAGGCAGGTTGCCATCAGGTCGATAATATGTGCAGGCTGGCGCTCAATACGGCCCGGCTTAATTACGCCGGGATAATATGCAATAAATGGTGTGGCGGTGCCGCCCTCGTACTCCCAGTGCTTAAATAAACGAAAGGGTGTATTGCTCACATTAGCGCCCAGGGTTTCATAAGCCGTAAATGACGTTGGGTCAGTTGCCGGTTTATAGTTAGCAGCCAATACTTCTGGCGTAAAGCCGGGGCCCTTAATACTTTCGTTACTGGCGCCATTATCAGACAGGAACATAATTACCGTATTTTTATCTTCACCTAATTCCTTAAGCTTTTGCCTGATACGGCCAATATTCTGATCCATCCGATCAACCATCGCCGCGTAAACAGCCATTTTGGTATCAAATTGTTCTTTTTGTTCCGGAGTTAAACTATCCCATTCGGGGATGCTTTTATCTCGTGGTGAAAGCTTTTCATCTTTATCCATAATACCCGACGCCTTTTGGCGTGCCAGACGTTCCTCGCGCAGCCTGTCCCAGCCTTTCATGTACTTGCCTTTATATTTAGCTATGTCTTCGGGCAATGCCTGGATCGGCCAATGCGGACTGGTGAAGGCCATGTATAAGAAGAATGGCTTATTTGTTTTTTTATTCCCCTCAATAAACTTAATGGCATAATCAGCATAAGCATTGGTTGAATACCATCCCGGTCCCGGCGTAAACTCCTTGTTATCTAAAGCAATAGTAAGTTTTTGGTTAGGGCGATATGGCATGGTTGGCGTAAAATAACTGCTCGCGCCATCAATCAAACCAAAATAATGATCGAAACCGCGTTTAACAGGCCAATGCGCCGTATCTGTACCTACGTGCCATTTACCGGCCATCAGCGTATTATAACCGCCTGCTTTAAGCGCTTCGGCTATAGTAACGCAATTATTGTTCAGATAACCCTGGTAAGCGGGCACATCGCGGTGATTTACCATATCGCCAACGCCAGCCTGGTGCTGGTATAAACCTGTAAGTAATGAGGCACGTGTTGGGCAGCAGCGCGAAGCGTTGTAAAACTGGGTCATGCGCAGGCCATTTTTTGCCAGATCATCTAAGTTTGGCGTTTGTGTTTCAGCACCGTAACAACCAATATCAGAATAGCCCATATCATCGGCAAGAATGATGATGATATTAGGTTTGCTGCTTTTTTGCTGCGCTGATACGGTATTAACAAGACCGATCCATATCACAAGTAGTATATAGGATGTAGTTTTCATAGGAATTTATTGAGTTTCAAAAAAATTACGACTTCACAATTAGTTGAGCGAACCGGCTATTAATTATAGCCGGCATTTTGCGTGTATAAACCCGGCTGAGTTTGCAATTGCGTTGCCGGAACCGGATAGATGACATAATCAGGAATAACCGTATCGATATTTTTCAGCGCATCACTTGTTATCCAGGCGTTCATGGTAGTTACGGCCAGGCCTTCACGCACCAGGTCATTCCAGCGCAACCCTTCACCAACAAATTCTCGGCGGCGTTCTTCCATTAAGGTAGCCAGGTTCACATTAGAAAGCGCGCCTACTCCTGCCCGGGTACGTACCTGGTTAACAATGGCATCAACATCTGCCTGCGATCCTGAAGCGCCGTTCAAAATACATTCGGCTTTCATCAGCAATATGTCGGTATAGCGCAAAACAATAAAGTTGATCGGCCAATCGGTACCGCTGGTGCCCTTTTTGGTAACATCAATATACTTTTGGATAAAAGAGCCGGCTGTATAAGTGGTTGCTATATTAAACGCGTACCGGATATCTGTACCGCTTACGGTATTGGTGGTGTACGAATTTTTTAAATTATTGCTTATTGTGAAGGTACTGGTAGCGTAACCATTACCATAGGTATTGGAAATACCCAGGCTCGTCCAGTAAGCAACAGGAACCAGGTCACTCGGGAAACTACCACCATTAAGGCTGGTTGCATACTGCACATCAAATAAAACCTCCGGGTTATCTTCATTAGTATAAGAAAATATCGAAGGGTAACTACTTGCAAAACTATACTGGTTACTGTTAATTACCGTATTAAAAAGGGCAAGTGCCTTATCATATTCATTACTGGCCAAACCGGGGCCATCAACCCCGTAAGTTGGCCCGGAGCGGGTAAGATAAACCAGGCCTAATAAACCATCAGCTGCGTAAGCTGTTGCACGGCCAATGTTACTGCCGGTGTATGATGTTGGCAGGTTAGCAGCTGCATATTGCAGATCGCTGATGATTAAGCTATAAACATCGGCAACAGCACTGCGCCCAACAGTAGTAACCTGGCTGGCCGTAAGCGGCTTTGATATAAGCGGCACTTTGCCAAACAACCTTACCAACTGAAAATAATAAAAAGCTCTTAGGAAACGGCATTCCGCAGTATAGCGGGTTGCTAAAGCGGTGCTGCCGATTACGCTGCTTTTGGTGGAAAGCGCATCCAACACTGTGTTAGCATTATAGATACCGTTGAAATTGTTATTCCAGGCGGTTGATAAAAACGCAGTGGAAGCAATTGTGGGATAAAAGTCATTGATTCCATCCCAATCACGGGTACCATCAGATATGGCGTTGATATTATCACTTCGCATTTCATCCAACCACATCATTTGGTCGGGATAGGTCTTTAACTGGGAATATACTCCATTAACTGCCTGCAAAAAATCATTGTTATCACTATAAAAATTAGTGGTGGCAAGGCTGGAGACCGGTTGCTGATCGAGCTGTTTATTGCAACTGCTTATAACGATTGCTAAAAGCAGTAATATGTATATTTTTATTTTCATTGTTGACTTTATGAATTAAAAGCTAAAGTTTACACCCAGTGATGCTGTTTTACTTAATGGCATTGAACCATAATCACCGGGCACTGCATAGCTGCTGTTACCACTCACGTTAGTATTCTGCGCTTCCGGATTTACGCCTCCTGTATATTTATCATGCCCAAAATAATTCTCAAGGGTAACGTATACCCTCGCTCCGCTGATTGATTTTGAGTTAGGGAAAAGCTTTTTAAGGTTATACCCTAAAGTGATATTTTGTACCCTGATGAAATCGGTTGAGTAAATCCAGTCGGATGTTACGTAAGGCACGGTATAAGTGGGATCAAGTTTCCCTCTTGGCGCGCTGTAATTTTGATTTTCCGGTGTCCAGCGGTCATTCCACACACCCAGTAGATTTTGAGAGGTACTGCCGGCCACATCAATTGCCCGTCCGAAATAGGATAATATAGAACCACCATGCTGCCCGTAAACCAGCACGCTTAAATCAAAATCATGATAGCGGAAAGTATTTGTCCACCCCCAGGTATAATCCGGACTAGGGTGACCGTCTACAACGCGATCATTAGCATTAATAACACCATCATTGTTGGCATCATAATACTTTGGATCGCCAACCGTTTCGCCTGCTATTTTGGCAACTTTAGGATTTGCAATATCAGCGGCGGTAAGTATACCCTCAACTTTGGTTACGTAATAACTAAATTCAGGCAATCCTTTTTCCAGCAAATACGGTGCGTTGCTGCCACTATAAGCCGAAGCAATCTGTATAGTAGCATTGCCCGGCCCCAATGCGGTTACTGTGTTTTTATTGAACGCTATATTGGCATTCATTGACCATTGGAAGTCTTGCCGTTTGATATTTACAGTGTTTAGGCTGAGTTCTAATCCCTTGTTTACTACAGCTCCAATGTTTTGTAAGCTGGTAGTAAATCCGCTGGCTGCTAAAACTGGCAGATTTAACAGCAGATCGCTATTTTTCTTATTATAAGCATCCACGGTTAAATTGATGCGCCCCGCTAGGAAGCTGGCATCCAGGCCTGCATTGTAAGTTGTTGATGTTTCCCATTTAAGATATGGATTGGCCAAGCCTGACACCACCTGACCGGTAGCCGATATAGGCGTATTACCACCAAAATTATAATTGGCACTTGATAAAGTAGGGATTGAATTATAATTACCAATATTGTTATTACCTGATTTTCCCCAGCTGAACCGTAGTTTTAAATCACTTACCGGCTTTACATCGTCAAAAAAAGATTCCTTTGAGATCCGCCAGCCCACTGATGCTGACGGGAATGTTCCCCAGCGGTTATCAGCGCCAAATTTGGAAGAAGCATCTCTTCTGATCGTACCTGAAATAAGGTACTTGTCTTCATAAGCATATTGCAGCCTGCTGTAATAGGAGAACAAGGTATTGTTGGTTTCCGTATTCGTTCCGGTATAGGTTACGCCGGCACTTGTTGGGATAGCGTTGTTTAGCGTTGTAATAATATCATTTGCATACCCACCCGCAGTAGCCAGACCAACTGTTTCATCGTGCACAATATTGTAGGAAACACCTGCCACTGCCGAGATAGTGTGTTTATTTGCAAAAGTCTTGTTGTAACTTATGGTATTCTCATTTAAAAAGTCCTGCTGGCTTAACACTGTGTAAGAACCCGATGAGTAAAGGCCAGGATTAGTGGTTAAAGCTGATGATGCCCCCACGGTTACATAATCGGGTATATATGTTTTTGTAGTTTGGCTAATGCCATCATAATTTACGGTTGATTTTACAGCAAGGCCCGGTAATATGTCATATTCAGCATACGCGGTACCTAACAAACGTGATATTTTAATCTCGTCTACTGTTGATTTGAGGTATGCGTAAGGGCTGATCACTTTGGCATTGGACCATGTATAGGTTGGAGTACCGTAAGCACCAGAGTTGATTCCTGTTGAGCTCTCGACAATAGGAACCATTTGCGCAATATGCATCAACTGATTATCCTTACCTTCAGCCGTTGGCGCATTATTGATGGAATAAGTAGGTGCCAGATTAATGCCGAACTTTAGTTTTTTGCTCGCATTGGCCTCAACATTAGCCCTCATGCCGTAGTTGATGTAATTAGAATTAATCAGCGTTCCGTTTTGATTGAGATAATTACCGGATATAAAATATTTTACATTTTCAGAGCCACCACTTGCTGACAGGTTATAATTTTCGAAAAGCGCTTTGCGGAAAACCTCGTCCTGCCAATCCACATAAGTGAGACCGGGATGACCGGGCTCGGTCCAGCGCGGGTCGCTCATATAGTTTGTATTTACAGCACCATTCGTAAGTCCCAAAATAGCTGCGCGCTCTGCATTGGTTTGGTCAGCAGTTCTCCCCGTTCCGGAAGCCACCCAATTGGCATTTTCTACATCAGTTGCCTGCTCTATCCATTCCTGCGCGTTTAAAACATCCAGCTTTTTTGAAACTGAGCTTATACCCGTATTTGCATTAAAATTGATCTTAACCTTACCCGCCTGACCTCTTTTGGTGGTTATTATAACAACACCATTAGCTGCCCGCGATCCGTATATGGCTCCTGCGGCAGCATCCTTTAATACCTGCACACTTTCAATATCTGACGGGCTGATGTTATTTAAAGGATTATTAGTAAATGTACCGTTGGAGTTCTGGCTTGATACCTCGAGCGGAAAACCGTCAACCACATATAATGGTTCATTTCCGGCTGTAATAGAGCCCGTTCCGCGAACAAGGATGCTTAAACCTACGCCAGGCATACCTGTTTGCTGCCGAACCTGTACGCCTGCCATTTCGCCGATCAGCGCCTGCTCTACCCGGTCAAGGGGTTTATCCGCAATATTTTTCGCATCAAATGATGTTACTGCACCAAGAATATCACTTTTCTTCTGTGTACCATAGCCAACAACTAATACCTCATTTAAACTGCCCGATTCAGGGCTTAAACTAATATCCAGTACGTGATGACCGTTAGGGCTTGTTTCCTGCGGTTTATAACCTACAAAGGAATATACCAAAATAGCGTTTTCGTCAGGAACTGTGATTTGATAGGTGCCATCCTGGGCTGATGAAACACCCGTGGCTGTACCTTTAACCCGTATATTTACACCTGGCAATGGCAAACCTTTTTCATCAACCACCTTGCCTTTTATAACCACCGGGGATAATTGAGCGGTTTTATCTGTAATAACGATAATATCCGCACCCAATAAGTGGTAGGTAAATGGTGTATTATTTAAAATATCATCAAGCAGGTCTTTTACTGCTTTGTCTTTTGCCGTTAGCGTTACCTTCTTGTCTGCCGGAAAACGGCTATTACTATAAAAGAATTTATAAGCTGACTTTGATTCTATCGATCTTAAAGCTTTACTGATGGTGACATTTTCAAGCGAAAGCGTAATTTTTGAATCCTGGGAATAGACTTTTGCCGATACATCCATAAAAGTTAGCAACATCAGGATAAAAGTCAGTTTGGTCATTAATAGGAATTTATAAGCCACAAGCCTGTTACTCCGCTCGTGCTTTCGGTTTTTTTGCATATTATTGTAATGATTTGTTTAAAATGGAACCAGCGACAACGCCAATTGATATCTGGTTCTTAAAAATTTGAATCGAGGGAAATGCTTAATTAGTGTTTCCCTTTATTATTGGATGCTAGTATATAACAACGATATTGTCTGCCTCCTTTCTGTAATTAAAATGCTCGCTCAGCATTAACGCCTCCATTACGGTATCTAAACCCGCATCATTTAGCGTACCTGTGAACCTGTAATTTTTAAATGCCGGGTTTTGAAATATCACTTTTATATTATACCATCTATCCAGCTCAATCGCCAGATCTGAAAAACTTTCATTGTCAAAGCTCAGAATTCCTTTTCTCCATTCAGTTTCCCTTGCTATCTGCAAATCGGGATCTGTGGTTATATGGTTAACGAAACTGATATCATGCGATGCGTTCTTAGGATTAAGAGCTCCTTTTACGAGCACAAATTTTTGCTGCGGTTGCAGAATAACAACTTTTTTATCACCCTGTAAAACGCTCACCTGTACCGCACCTTTAATTAATGATGTTTCCACTTTATTTTCCTGTGGATAAGCTTTTACGTCAAACACTGTCCCTATATCCTGTATATCTATTTTATTGGTATGAACAATAAAAGGCTGCTTAGCATTATGCTTTACTTCAAAATAGGCCTCACCTTCTAACGTCACCACTCGTTTACCTTCATTAAATTGAACCGGAAAGGTTAAACGGCTGTCGGCATTTAACCATACAGTTGTACCATCGGGGAGTGTAAAATTCTTTTTCTGCCCCTTAGCGGTAGCTATAATATTTTGCCGAACGGTAACGTCTCTTTTGAAAATGACATACCACGCACCAAGGATTGATATCATCACAATAATGGAAGCCGCAATCCTAAAAGCAAAGTGTAAGTTCCGCTCTTTATTGCCAGTACCACCATCTATCCGTGTATGAATATCAGCAAACAGTTCTTGCTGTTCCTCTGCTGATAATTCCTCATCAGGAATAAACGACTCGTTCTGGAATCCGTCATACCAATCAAACAGTATTTGCTCTTCCTCCCGATTAGCCTTTCCTGAAAGAAACTTGTCTAATAATTTACGGAACTTTTGTTTGTTCATTTATAGGTAAGTGTACAGATTGATGACTTACCCCCAAAAGGAAAGAAAAAATATTAACGGCAACAGTACGCCATCAATATTATAGCGGGAAGGTACTCGCGAAAATTAACGCGAAGCTTGCGAAAAGCAATAGTTAATTGATTTTCGACGGTTTTAGGGGCGATAGAAAGCTTTAAAGCAATATCCTTATTTGAAAGATATTCCATTCTGCTCATATAAAATATAGTTCTGCATTTATCAGGCAGCTGGGCTATTCCATTATATAACGTCAAAGCCATTTCTTTTTCATTCATTACGCTTTCTGTATTTCTACAGACAGGCAATTCATCTGCAACATCAAACAAGTTTTCATAGCTACGACTAGAACGTATTACTTTGAACACCTGGAAACGTGTTGCCGCATATAAATAAGCATCAAGCGCTTTAATCTCCTGTGTATCCCTTTTAAACCATAGTTGTGAAAATATCTCCTGAATGATGTCTTTACATGCATCCTTATCTTTTAATAATTTATAAGCATGCGCATATAAACGGGGGGAATATTTTTTGTAGATGATCTCAAACGCATCCGCGTTATCTTGCCTTAATTTTTCGAGCAGCTCCTGATCTGTGAAAATTGGCATTCCCTGTACTTGCATTAATAATGATTTTGACAAATATAAAACAAAGTCTATAGATTTAGTAGTTATTTGTAGAAAATACATTTATAATCATAATTCTATTAAATCCATGTATTTAGTAGAATAATAAAATATTTTATATATTTGCCGGGTAAACAAACGCAATGAAAGCATTTTTACATTCTTACAATAACTTATTTACTTTCACACATACCAAAATGGTGCTGTGCATGTCCTGTTGTTGTTGCTAATCGCACAGTTTATTACCATTTCTCTTATTGGTTAATACAGAACGCCGGAAGCGAAAGCTATAGGTATGCTCAATCTTGATCATTCTAATCATAAATTTTAAGCTCAAAATGAAACTTTAGAAAAACGTATTAAAAAAACAACCGGCAAGGAAGCCTTGCCGGTAAATTATATGATGGATCAGCCCTGACTGCGAATCACATACTGATCATCAAAGCTTTACTAACGAAACGAATCATTAACATAAAACATTTAAATATATGGAAATATATATCCATGCCAAACATGTGCTTCATACGGCGCTAAAAACGCTTATATTCATAATCATACCATTTTCAGCTTTAGCGCAAACAGAAACCCCAATCATAAACTCAAGGTTAGAGGGAAAGGTAACCGACAGCATCACCAAACAGCCCATAGGTGGCGTTACCCTGCGGATAAAAAATGTTACCCACGCGGTTACCACAGGAAGCGATGGTCGCTTTACCTTTGTGACTGGTCAAAAATTCCCATATACATTAGTGGTCAGCTTTATTGGTTATAAAACCAAAGAGGTTATAGCCAACGGCAGCCCCCTTAATATACAACTCGCCGAAAATATAAACGAGCTGAATAACGTGGTGGTTGTAGGTTACGGCACACAGAAAAAGACTGACATTACCGGCGCAGTAGGCTCTGTTCCTAAAAATATACTGAACCAGCCGGCAGCAGCATTTGACAATTTGTTGCAGGGTGCAGTCCCTGGCGTTGCGGTAACACAAAACTCTGGTCAACCGGGTAGTACGGCTACCATAAGGATACGCGGCGGAAACTCCATATCATTTGGGAATGCACCTTTATACGTAATTGACGGTTTTATCATTTATAATGATAATGATTATGTGAATGTTGGCTCAAATGGAACCAGTGTAAATGCACTTTCAACCATCAACCCCAATGATATTGAATCGATAGAAGTATTAAAAGACGCTTCGGCCACCGCGATCTATGGTTCACACGGAGCTAATGGTGTAGTGATCATTACCACTAAAAAAGGTAAAAAGGGAACAAATAATGTAACTTTCAATAGCTATTATGGTGATCAAACTATCGCTAAAAGGCTCGACTTGTTAAATGCCTCACAATGGGGAGCATTAGTTAATGATGTGAATGTAAGTGACGGTGTTGCTAAAACTTACAGCGATGCCCAGCTGGCTGCTTTAGGTACAGGATCAAACTGGCAAAATGCCGCATTACGTAATGCACCTGAGTTTAATGCTGAATTGTCCGTATCAGGCGGTGATGAAAAATCAAGGTACCTGGTTTCCGGGGATTATTTTGACCAGCAGGGAACTATCTTAAATACTGGCTTTAAGCGATATTCGGCCAGGGTTAACTATGAAAAGAATGTTTCCGATAAATTCAAAATATCAACCAATGTATTTGGTAGTCAATCAATAGAAAACAAACTGGTTGGCAGCTCATACGGCAGCATAAACTTCAGCAATGCATTTGCCAGTTTAATACAAACCTCGCCGGCATCGCCCATCAGAAATGCTGACGGCAGCTATTATACCGCCAGCCCCTACATCCCCACACCTACTAACCCCCTGGAGGATATAACGGCAACAACCAATACCACCACGCTAACCCGTGTATTGGGCAACGTAGCAGGTGAATATAAACTGGTGACTGACCTTACGCTGAAAGTGACAGCTGGTGTGGATATCTTAAATACCGCGCAAGACTACTACGCCCCATCAAATACATCGGGTGGTTATGCGCAAAGTGGTTATGCCTCAATTGGTGCGGGAAACTCGTTAAGCTGGTTAAATGAAAACACACTTACTTACGATCATGCTTTTAATAATACCCATTTCTTAAACATTTTAGCAGGCTATACTACACAATATACTAAGTTTAATTCATCGGTAGCATCGGCTCAGAAATTCCCGAATAACCTTACTACTTATAACAACCTTTCATATGCCGGTATAGCAAATTTGCCAACATCAGTTTTTTCAAGCCAGGCTTTAGATTCTTATTTGGCGAGGGTTAACTACTCGTATGAACATAAATACAATGTCACCGTTTCTGCACGTGCCGACGGATCATCAAAATTGGGTGCTAATAACAAATGGGGGTATTTCCCATCAGCAGGTTTCTCATGGAATGTAAACAAGGAAGACTTTTTTAAGCCACTTGAGCAAACCATTAACAGCCTTAAATTAAGGTTGAGCGCAGGCCAAACAGGTAACTCAGAGGTTCCACCATATAGCTCTTTAGAAGCATTAGCTCCAACCAATTACTACTTCGGCAGCAAACTGGTTACCGGTATTGCACCTGTACAGTTAGATAATCCTAACCTGAAATGGGAAACTACTACACAATACGACGGTGGTTTGGATCTTGGTTTATTTGATAGTCGTATTAACCTAACTTTCGATGCTTATTATAAAAAGACCACAGACCTTTTGCTGAATGTGCCGTTGCCGCTTTATTCGGGTTACGCAAGCGAGCTTGAAAACGTGGGCAGTGTGGAAAACAAAGGTATTGAGTTGGGTATCAATACAGATAATATCAGATCTGAAAAATTCAGCTGGAAAACTAACCTTCAATTTGCCACAAACAGCAACAAGGTTTTAAGCTTAGGCCCGGGTGTTACCAGTTACTATCCGCTTGCGCCAACCGGGCAGGTTTCACCGGTGATTGTTCAGGTAGGTTTACCTGTGGGGACCTTTTGGGGATACTCAACCAAAGGCCTGTTAACCGCTGCTGATATTGCAAATGGTGCACCGCTTTTAAATGGCGTGCCTCAAAAGGTTGGTGATACCAAATATGTTGATAATAACCACGATGGGCAGATCACCACTGCAGATAAACACAATCTTGGCAGCGCCCAGCCAAAGTTTACAGGCAGTATCACCAATACATTTACTTATGGGCAGTTTGATCTGTCAGTATTCTTTACCGGCTCATACGGCAACAAAATTTTTAACCTGTTGCAGCAAACTTTAGAAAGACCAACGCTTACCCAAAATGCCTCAGCTACATTGTTAAACAGGTGGAGCCCGTCAAACCCGAATGGTACTGTTGCCCGCGCTACAGATGCACCGGTGCCACAGGTAACAGACAGGTATATTGAAAATGGTTCATACCTAAAACTTAAAAATGCTTCACTGGGCTACAATTTCACCAACGGAATTGCTTCAAAAATTAAAGCAAAACAAATAAGGGTATATGTTTCAGCGCAAAACCTGGCAACAATTACCAAGTACAGCGGCCTTGATCCGGAAGTGAATTTTTATGACAACGATAACACCAAACAGGGCATTGATTACGGCACCTATCCGGCAGTAAGAACCTTCCTGGCCGGCGTTAATGTTACTTTTTAATTAAGATCTATAACACAACAAAATGAAAAAGATATTACCACATAAAATATTATTACTGCTGATAACCGGGTCCTTGGGCGCGTTGATGTCGTGCAACAAGCTAACTGAGGATCCAAAATCAATTATTGTTTCCTCTCAGTTCTATCAAACAACATCGGATGCGACTTCGGCGGTAAACTCGGTATATGGCACTTTAAACAGTGACCCTGCAGCCGATTTCCCCCTATACGGCAGGCAGCTTAATCTGTTAGTCGAAAATGGCAGCGACAACCAAACTTATAGCCCAAGTAATACCAACCCCGATGTAAGGGCATTGGGCACGGCCAGCTACATATCATCAAACAGCCGTGTGCAAAAAGTTTGGCAGCAGCTATATTATGGTATAAACCGGGCTAACATCGCTATTGATAATATACCTCCTATCCAAATGGATACCGTGCTGAGGGCACGTTTGGTAAGGGAATCTAAATTTATAAGGGCGTTGTTATATTTTAACCTGGTGCGCCTTTATGGCGATGTGCCCCTGATACTGCATAACCCCAATAGCACTAATATTGATAATATATTAATTGCCCGCACCCCTGCAAATGATGTTTACACTCAAATAATTGCGGATCTGAAGGATGCTACCAATCTGCCAAAAACATACGGAGCGGCTGACCTGGGTAGGGCAACCGGTGGTGCAGCCCATACATTACTGGCTAAAGTTTACCTAACCCGCCAGGATTGGAGTGATGCGCTTACCGAATTAAACACCGTTATTAATGGCGGTTATGGTTATGCCTTGTTCCCTAACTATTATGATGCTTTTCAAAAAGCAACCAAAAATGGCGTTGAGCATATCTTCTCGGTGCAATTTGAAACCAATTTAGGCGAAGCAAACAGTACCCAGTATTTAAGTGAAAGCTTCACCTCATTTAATACCGGAACGTTTCCTATTGACATCCCGGCCGACAGTAGCGTATACAAACTGTTCAGCGCTAATGATACACGCAGGGCGGTAACCTTTTACAGCTCAGTTTATAACGCCGCTACCGGGCAAACAGTGGTATTCAATAACCCATATGCCCCATATTTTAACAAGTTTGTTGATTATAGTCTTAGCCCCCTATCGTCGCAATCACTAAGTGGTGTTAATTATCCGGTTTTGCGCTACGCGGATGTATTGCTAATGCAGGCCGAAGCATTGAATGAAATAAACGGCGGCCCTACCAGCGATGCTTACACTGCCATAAACCAGGTACGCACAAGGGCGCATATTGCCACCCTTACCACAGGTTTAAATCAATCTGATTTCCGTGATTCAGTTTTCCTCGAAAGAAGAAAAGAGTTTATACAGGAGGGCCACCGCTGGTTCGACCTGGTGCGCCAAGGCGGTACCGTACTGGTTGACGCACTGCATAAAATACCTGCAAAATCAGCAGCAAACTCCAAAAATACGCTGTTCCCAATTCCGTTGGTTGAAATTCAGACCAACCCGAAACTGAAACAGAACCCGGGATATAATTAATTCATAAACCACTAAAAACTATATATATGACACTAGCAGATGTAACCCTTATCGGGAAAAAGATCCTGGTTGGTATAGCTATCACCCTGATCCCCTTTATTATTATTGCGGGCGGCCTGTGGCTTACGCAAAAGGCATTAACAGGCAAGAAAGCGCCGCAGCAACAGATTTCTAAACCAGATAAAACCAATACGCCATGAAGATAGATGAGGCCACCAAACAACAGATTGTAAAGAACGTGCTCTTAAGCCTGTTCATTTATGTGCTGCCGATAGCATTAATGTTTATCACCTTTTCAATAACCGGGCAACGACCGTGGGAAAAGAAGGCACACCAAAAAGAAAATGTAAAATCATTAACCAATAAAACTAATTTAAGCAATGGAAGCAACGATTGAGTTCATCAAAAAAGTAGTGGAAAACCTGAATGGTTTCGGGTTCCCGTTCCTGGTATTTTTTATAGGCGTACTTGAATTTTCATTTGGGTTATATAAAAGAAAATGGCCTAAAAACGAGCGCTGGGTTGATATTGCCTGCTTTACCCTGCCGCGGCTTATTGTACAGCCGGCAGTAGCCTATTACTCACTTCATTTTTTACCCTATATATTCCCTGATGCTAAGAATGCATTTAGCTGGGTGCCATTTTTATGGGGCTTCGCCATTATAGCAGTTGCTGATGACCTTACCCAATACTGGTACCACCGCCTGCACCATCAAATTCCGTGGTTATGGAGGTTTCACCGTACGCACCACTCAGCATCATACATGGGTATGGCTATGGCCAGCAGGCAAAATGTTATCTATACCCTTTTCTTTTCGCAGATATATTTAACAGCAGCATTGGTTTACCTGGGTTTGGGTATTCCGGCTATTGCGGTACGAATTATCAAGTCTACTATTACCACACTGGCCCACTCCAGCATCCCATGGGATAAGCCTTTTTATAAATATAGAGCTTTACACCCTATCGCCTGGGTTTTGGAGCGATTGATATCAACTCCTGCAACCCATCATGCTCACCACGCTGCTACTACTGATGACGGGGTAGGCTATTACAAAGGCAACTTTGGTAATATGTTCTTTTTATGGGATATTATTTTTGGTACGGCACTGATATCGCGCCAATATCCAAAAGCCTACGGTATATCACATTACCAGGGCGACCAATGGTATGCGCAATTACTTTGGCCGATATTCAAATCAAAAGTTGAAGGCAGTGAGCTGGCAGCCGATGGGCCAATGGTTCGTGTGGATATAGATAAAGAGGAATTAGGCACCAAGCCAACCGAAGCAAGCGACAATGGATCGAATAAAAAAGAATATCAGTTAGTTTGAGAAAGAAAATAAATTGGCCAAAACGCCAATATTTCAAGTAGCAACAGGAGTCTAACAGTTGCAGATACCGAAAGATATCAGGTCAACAACAAGTTTCTTTGCTTTTGAAAAGCATTTATAAAAAAAACGTTCGCAAGTGCTTTGGTACTTGCGAACGTTTTGTGATCCCATCAGGATTCGAACCTGAGACCTACTGATTAGAAATCAGTTGCTCTATCCAGCTGAGCTATGGGACCATCCTAAAATAAAGGACTATACGGCCTCCTTATTTTTTGAAAGTGCAAAGATGCAAAAATATAGCTAAAAAGGAAAAATTAATTGAATTGTATAAAAAGAGACCGGTTATTATTATCACAATAGTGTTAAATATTAACCGTGAGGAAATCAGTAAAAATAAAGCCTCCTCGCACTCGCTGCTTGGAGGCTTAAACCTAAACCTTATCACAATAAGTAAGTAGTGATACTTACCATATGAAGATACAATTATAGCTAATTTTATTACTTTTCACAACTCATTTGCCATGTAAATGCGCATAAATTACACACCGATAAAGAATAATTCTTTTATCTTATTTAAAACATGGGTAATATTATCCATTACAGTAATATTTATCATATTTTTTACAATTGAGGTAATATTTCGAAAGAAAAAAATATTAAAAAATCAGATCAATTTCACCAATATATGTGAAGAAGAAATCCTGGCTCAGTCCAAACTGATTCATCAAAAAAAGCAAATAGGTGTCGTTTACTTATTTATCCGTTTTTTTACCAGTGCCCAGCCATAACAAGGCATTACTTATAAGCTTCTTCTCTATGGGGCTGTCAAAGGTATGCGACAGATCCTTATTTGTATGGTGTTCATAATCTATATCATTATGGCCCATGTTAAAGTATATCATTTTATAGTTCTTATTTGTCCACACTACCGGATAATAGCCACTGTGCCATATCTCGCTTAGCTTTGGGCCGGTGCCCAGTGGAAAGCTGGTTGAATCAATTGAACATAATATTTTTATATCCGGATTTTTACGCAGATCGAATTCCCAGCGGTACCATTCATTAGGTGCCGATTTAAAGGTTTCGGGCATATCCTTAGTAGCCGGGTGCAGGTGATCTTCCACACGTAATATGGCCGATGTTGGGCGCCAGGTATTGCTCACATACTGCCCCGACCCCAAAAATACATTATGGTACCAATCCCAGTTAGCATTCACATCAGATGGCGTTAAGGCAAAGGCCGAAAAGTGAAAGCCCATCCATCCCCCCCCGTTTTCCATATATTTTTGAAAGGCCGCGCGCTGGGCAGGTTCTTCGGGCCGGGTATCCAGAAATATCACCACCTGGTAATGCGAAAGAAATTCCGCGTTCAGGTTGTTCCAGTTCGAGGTTGAATCATAAGTAAAATGGTACTCAGCCGCCAGTTCAGGGAATCGTTTGTTAGCCTCATGTACAAAACTGATATGTGCCTGGTCGTTTTTAGCAGTATAAAAAGCTATAACCTTAAATTGGGGTTTAACGTTTTGTGCGTTGATTATTGTAAAACAAAAAAGAAAACAAAGAGCTATAAATATTGGTTTAATTTTGGTAGTTAAGCGCATGGTTTGTGGTTTAATGATGATAATATAAAGATATAAAACTTAAACTTGCAGGTAAGCACTACAACACCACTACAAACAATTACGTTTTTCCAATCAACGCTTTATACAATTATACCCGATTAATTATGACTGGACTCTATGTAATTTTTCTTCTATAGTTCAAAAAATTGCTTAAAAATTTGATGTTAAATACATATAATTGCATAAAATTGCACGCAACCATTAAGGGTAAAACCAATTTACATTGATGTGATTAAACGATTTTGCAGTTAAAGAACCCCATTTAGCTGTATTTTTGCTTTTTTTGAATGTCAAATAAATTGCCGCTGAAATTTGTAAATCATTTTTTTGACCTCAATTTTATTTTTAATGACCCTAAGTGTTCTTTTTACAATAAGTAAATCATACTTTTAACCGATTTTTTTTTAAAACATATTTTATGATCATAATTGCTGACGGTGGCTCAACCAAAACTAACTGGTGCCTGGTTACCGAGGAGGGTAAGAAAGTTTATTTCAATACCGAGGGTTACAACCCTTATTTTTCAAATGAAGAATACATTATCCAGTCTTTAAACGAGAATCTGCCAACAGATCTGGATAAAGATGCCATAACTGAAGTTAACTACTACGGTGCGGGATGCTCAACTGCTGATATGCGCCAAATTGTTGAAAATGCGATGCAGGCGGTATTCACTAAATCGAAGATCAACGTTGGTCATGATTTGCTTGCTGCTGCAAGAGCTTTACTGGGAACTACCGAAGGATTTGCAGCAATATTGGGTACAGGCACAAACACCTGTATTTATGATGGTAAAGAAGTTATCGCTAATATTGATTCAGGAGCCTATATTTTAGGCGATGAAGGCAGCGGTTGTTATATAGGTAAAAAATTATTAACCGATTATATAAGAGGCTACATGCCTGAGGCTGTACGCAAAAACTTTTGGGATACATTTAAACTTACCCCTGATGATATAAACGAGATTGTTTATACCCAGCCAAGAGCTAACCGCTTTTGCGCAAGCTTCAGCAAATTTGTGTATGACAATATTGTAAACATTGAGTATTCAAGAAACATTGTTCGTACATCATTTGAAGACTTTTTCCGTAACCTGGTAACACATTACCCGGATTACCCAAAATATACCTTTAACTGTATTGGCTCCGTAGGTTACAACTTCCGCAATGTATTGGAAGAAGTTGCTACAGAAAATGGGATGGTAGTAGGCCGCATCATCCGTTCACCTATAGATGACCTGGTTAAATACCATTTAGAGTTATCGCCATCACAATTATAGTTGGCAGTTAACAGATCGCGGTGGGCAGTTTGCAGTAGGCAATTTGTAGTACCTTCAAAAAAAATAGCGATGGGTTTGAAACCCATCGCTATTTTTTTTGTGTAATGTTTCTTAACTGCAAACTGTCAACTGTTAAGATGCTATCTCGTTCTGAAATATCTTCGCGTATTTACGCCTGTCGAATTTATAAAGTTTGGCGGCGCGGTACGATACACCTTTTTGTTTTTCAGCGAGCTCTTTTAAAAACCCATAGCTGAGCATCTTTTTACGGAAGTTACGTTTATCCAATTGCTTGCTCAAAACAGCCTCATATAACGATTGCAGTTGCGTAAGTGTGAATTTTTCGGGCAGCAATTCAAAAGCTATAGGCTCATAATTTAATTTAGCACGAATTTTTTTGAATGCCCTTTTAAATATTTCGGTATGGTCAAAGGCCAGTGTAGGCAAATCATTAACCGGGTGCCAGAATGCTTTACGCGCATATTGGGTTATCGGCATCAGGTCCTTTTGCCCGCCTATACGTATCAACGCAAAATAAGCAATGGTTACTACCCTGCCCTGCGGGTGCCTGTTCACCTCACCAAAAGTATGGAACTGGCGCATAGGCAGATCATGCAAGCCTGTTAACTCATACAATATACGCTGCGCTGCGGCGTCCACGCTTTCGTCGGGCCCTACAATATTTCCTGGCAGTGCATACCAGTCTTTAAAAGGTTCTTCGTTACGTTCAATAAGTAGTACTTTAAGCTCTCCCGCTTCAAAACCAAAAATCACGCAGTCTGTCGAAAAGACTGAATCAAGGTGAGGTAGATGTATTTCCAAAGACTATATAATTTAATAATTAAATATCGTTTAAAGATATGTGATAATTCCTAATCCAAAAAATATAAATAAAATTTAATGTGTAATATATACACACTATCTTCGTGCCAATTAATTGTGTATTGTAAAGATGCAAAAAATATCAAAACTTGCTGTTTTAACCTCCGGTGGCGATGCTCCCGGCATGAACCCCTGCATAAGGGCCGTGGTAAGAACTGCTATATATAACGGCTTAAACGTTGTAGGTGTTAAACAAGGTTACAAGGGCCTGATTGAAAATGATATGTACGATATGAACAAACGTTCGGTAAGTAACATATTAAACCTTGGTGGAACGATCTTAAAAACTGCACGCTGCCTTGAATTCCGCACGGATGAAGGCATGGAAACTGCTTATCAGAATTTAAAAGCACAGGGCATTGATGCGCTGGTGGTAATTGGCGGCGATGGTACTTTTACCGGTGCGCTGCGTTTTTCAAAAAAATATCCGGATATACAAATTATTGGCGTACCCGGTACTATTGATAACGACCTGTACGGCTCAACCTATACTTTAGGATTTGATACTGCCACCAATACCGTAATTGAAGCGATTGATAAAATACGTGATACTGCCGATGCACACGACCGCTTATTCTTTATTGAAGTAATGGGCCGCGATTCAGGCGCTATAGCGCTCAGGGCCGGTATATCATGCGGTGCAGAGGCAATTTTATTACCCGAGGTTGAAACCGCTATTGCCGATCTGATTGCAAGCATTAAAACCGGTCACCTTAATAAAAAATCATCAAGCATAGTTATTGTTGCCGAAGGCGATAAGCACGGAGGCGTGTATGACATTGCCAAAATGGTTGAAAAAGAGGTTGAGCACTACGATATTAAAGTAACTATATTGGGCCACCTGCAACGCGGTGGCAGCCCATCCAGCTTCGACCGTATTTTGGGTAGTCGCCTGGGTTTTGCGGCTGTTAACGCGCTTATTGCAGGCGAAACACAACACATGGTAGGTTTACGTGCCAATGAGATTGTTTTAACATCATTGGAAGAAGCCTTAACTAGTCACGAATTTAAACTGGAAGATGATCTGATGCAGATGGCGCACATTTTATCTATATAAGTATTGATGATTGCAGTTGTATATAGCGGATCACATTATGCCCACTGGCGATTGGCGGACAAAGGCAAAACCATTGCTTCCTTTAAAACCAATGGCATAAATCCCTATTTCAACGATGAAAAACACATCCTGCAGCTCCTCAGCAAAAACATCAACCTGATACACCACGCCGAAGAGATAAAACGCATTTACTTTTTTGGCGCCGGTGCCTCAACTGAGGACTTAAAGCGCACCATATTCAACGCCTTATGTGCCTTTTTTAAACACGGTAAGGTAACTGTTGAGCATGATATCCAGGCCGCGGCTATAGCCTGCTGTAAAAATTCGCCAGGCATTGTGAGCATTTGCGGCAGTGGATCAAACGCGGCTTATTACGATGGCAAAAAAGTAAAGCCAAACAATTACGGCTTAGGTTATATTTTGGCTGATGAAGGATCGGGCAACTGGCTGGGCCGACAACTGATAAAAGGTTTCATGAACGAAACACTCCCCGAAAACCTTAAAACAAAATTTGTAAAACGCTACGAGGCGGACCGCAGCAACCTACTCGAAAAGGTGTACAGGCAAAAACAACCGGCATTATTTTTAAGCTCATTTAACGATTTTTTTTACGATAATCGCGATGACCTTTATCTACAAAATGTAATAAAAAAAGGATTTAGCAAGCTAATAAACACATATTTATTACCTTTACATAAGCAACATCCCGAAGCTTCAATACACTTTGCAGGCTCTGTGGCTGCAAACTTCCAGGATCACTTATATGAGGTAGCAGCTGACGCTAATTTAAAAATTGGAACAATTATAAAAGAACCTATAAATAATTTATTAACGTACTATTCTAACAAAAATTAAAAAAATCATGAAAATAGGAATCAACGGCTTTGGCCGTATCGGGCGTTTAGCTTTCAGAGCTGCAGTAGAAAGACCAGACATTGAAGTTGTAGGTATTAACGATCTTGTTGAGCCTGATTATATGGCTTACATGTTAAAATATGACTCAACTCACGGTCAGTTTAAAGGCACTATTGCTGTTGAAGGCGGCAATTTAATAGTTAACGGTAAAACTATCCGTGTAACTGCCGAAAAAGACCCTGCAAACCTTAAATGGAACGAAGTAGGTGCTGAAGTTATAATTGAATCAACCGGTTTATTCTTAACTCAGGACACTGCTCAAAAACATATTGATGCCGGCGCTAAGAAAGTAGTAATGAGTGCACCTGCAAAGGATGATACCCCTACTTTTGTTATGGGCGTTAACCATACACAATTAAAAGCAGAGCAAACTATCGTTTCAAACGCTTCATGTACTACTAACTGTTTGGCTCCTATAGCTAAAGTATTGAATGATAAATTCGGTATTGAAGAAGGCTTAATGAGCACTATACACGCGGTTACTGCAACTCAAAAAACAGTTGACGGCCCATCACATAAAGATTGGAGAGGCGGTCGCGGTGCTTACCAAAACATCATCCCTTCATCAACAGGCGCGGCTAAAGCGGTTGGCTTAGTGTTACCTGAACTTAAAGGTAAATTAACAGGCATGTCATTCCGTGTTCCGGTTGCTGACGTTTCTGTTGTTGATTTAACTGTACGCTTGAAAAACCCTGCTACATATGAAGATGTTAAAGCAGCTATGAAAGAAGCTTCAGAAGGTGCTATGAAAGGCATTTTAGGTTATACTGAAGACGAAGTTGTATCAGAAGATTTCAAAGGCGATGCACGCACATCAATATTTGATGCTAAAGCAGGTATCGCATTGAATGATAACTTTGTTAAAGTTGTATCATGGTATGATAACGAGTGGGGTTACTCAAACAAATTGATCGACCTTGTTCAGGAAATCGGTAAATTATAATATTTACAGTACTGCATATTTTAAAGCCGCCCGGTATACCGGGCGGCTTTATTGTTTATGTGGAGATGGTCTGTTATGTAATTGTCTGTGAGGACACCATAGGTGTTCGGAAGATTAAAAATAGGGTGTCATTCTGAGCATAGCGAAGAATCTGCAAGTTGATTTACGCGTGTACAGATGCTTCGTACCTCAGCATGACAAATCACTTTTTTATAAAAATTTATTAGAAACGAAGCAAATCTCATCTTCCGAACACCTATGGTGAGGACACAGACAATGGAAGAAAAAAAGCGCCCCCGTTGTCTGTGTCCTCACAGACAACTTCACTAGATAATAAACAAAATAATCTATATTCAACTCATGGAAATAGGTGTAATATACTTTTACACAGCAAGCATTCTTGATTGGGTACCACTTTTACAATCAGAAAGATTTAAAAAGATTATTCTGGATAGTCTGATCTATCTTGTTAAAAAGGATAAAATAAAAGTTTATGGCTTTGTGATAATGCCTAATCATATACATTTGATATGGGAGAATATTGCGGTAAATGGAAAAGAGAAACCTTATGCAAGCTTTATGAAATTCACAGGGCATCAGTTTTTAGAAGAGCTTAGAAATAATAACAGTGAGTTATTGGAACGCTTTAAAGTTGAACGAAATAGCCGGAATCATCAATTCTGGCAAAGAAACCCTTTACCAATCAAGTTAGATGATAGAAAAATATTAGAACAAAAATTAGATTATATCCATCTAAACCCCTTACAAAAACATTGGAATTTAGTTACTGATCCAAATGATTATTTCTATTCTTCATGCTCGTTTTATGAAAAAGAAGATAATAGATTTGATTGGCTTACTCATTATATGGATGTGATGTAATTGCATAGTTGTCTGTGAGGACACAGACAACGGAGAAAAAGAACACCCCGCCCCGTTGTCTGTGTCCTCACAGACAACTGCACATCAGCCCCACAGACAACTACCTACTAAACAAATTTTCACTAAATTTGATCATGGATACATCAGCAGCATTAGCCATTTTCAGGAAGAACTTAGAAAAGTATGTGGTATTTAACGAGGCCGAATGGATCGTTTTTACCCAACACCTGAAATTCAGCCTGCTGAAGAAGAAACATTATTTTGCTGAACCGGAAAAGGTTTGTGATAAAGTTGGCTTTGCACTTACGGGTTCTGTACGTTATTTTCATATGAAGGACGGGCAGGATATTACCGGCTATTTCACCTTTGAAAATGAGTTTGTAAGCTCTTATAAAAGCTATCTTACCGGTCAGCCCGGCCATATTTATATCCAGGCCTTGGATGATTGCAGGCTCATCACATTTACCCGGAATGATATGGACCAGATGTTAAACAACCCATTGCTTGCCTTTAAAATGGAGCGCTTTGGGCGCCTGGTAGCCGAAAACTGCCTGTGTTGTTATGACGACCGCATAACATCATTCATTACCAAAACACCCGAAGAACGATACCTGCAACTGCTCAGCACTGGCAAGGAAGTTTTGCAGCGCATACCGCAACATTATATAGCCCACTATCTAGGTATTACCCCGGTTTCCCTTTCACGCATCAGACGACGGGTGATGGAAACGGTTAGATGATTTCGGAAGTCGGATTTTTGATTTCGGATTTTGCATTCGTAATACTCCTGATTCGTGCAATTAAGAATTAAATATCCATAAATCCGAAATCGAAATTCCCAAATCCGAAATCTCCCCTATTTCTTATCTTATGTTAACGTTTTGACATTCAAAGTCCTCATATCTTTGGTTATATCAAAACAGAAAATAAAATGCACACTATATTAGGAGCCGGCGGGGCCGTTGCCAATGCACTTACCCGCGAATTATTAAACAACAACCAAACCATACGTTTGGTTAGCCGCAAGCCTATCCAACAAACTGATAAAAATATCAGCTGGCAAAAAGCCGATCTGCTGAATTACAATGAGGTATTGGAAGCAGCTAAAGGATCAACCGTAATCTATTTGACCGCAGGTTTGGTTTATGATAAAAACATCTGGCAGCAGCAATGGCCTGTGATCATGCAAAATGCTATCAACGTAGCCAAAGCAACCGGGGCACGCTTAATATTTTTCGATAACATTTATATGTACGGCCTGGTTAACGGACCAATTACTGAGGAAACGCCTTATAACCCTGCCAGCGTAAAAGGCGAAATCCGCGCTAAGATAGCAACTACTTTAATGGATGAGGTTAAAGCCGGCAACATTAACGCCAGTATAGCCCGTGCGGCCGATTTTTATGGTACCGAAAACATGAATTCCTTTTTAGATATGATGGTGATCGATAAGTTCGCTAAAAAACAAAGGGCGCAATGGATGGGCGATGTAAACAAGCTGCATAACTTTAGTTTTATCCCCGATATGGGCAAGGCAGTTTACCTGCTGGGTCAAAAGCCTGAGAGCGATAACCAGATATGGCATATGCCAACCGCTGCTTCCCTACCGGGCAAACAATTTATAGATATGATAGCCGGAACCTATAATGTAGACCCAAAATACTTTGCTGTTAAAAAATTTATGCTGCAATTATTCGGCTTGTTTGATCCGCTGGTAAAAGGTACAGTAGAGATGTATTACCAATACAATCATGACTATAATTTTAACTCCGCTAAGTTTGAAAAGGCCTTTGATTTTAAGCCGACTACTTACCAGGATGGTTTTAAACAACTCTCGCAAACATTATATAAACCGGTGGCATAATGGCAAAAATAACATATCGAAGAAATCCCTCCCTACACCTCCCAGGGGAGGGAATCGCACGAGGCCATCGCTTTTGAACCAAAATCCTTCCCATAGTGATGGGCTTGAAACCCATCACTATAATTAAATATCCTCTCGTTTTACTCCGTCTTCAAACTCTTAACCGGATTTGTCAACGCGGCCTTTATAGTCAACACCGATACCGTAACAAAGGCTATAATAAATACCGTTAAAAATGGTATTACAAACAGCAGCATATCTATATTGATGCGGAATGCGTAGGACTGCAGCCACTTGCTTATGGCATACCAGGCTAAAGGGATGGATACAACGAACGCTATCACTATCAGGAATGCGAAATCCTTATACAACAGCTGTAAAATACTGTTTACTGACGCACCCAGCACTTTACGGATACCGATCTCTTTGGTGCGTTGTACAATGGTATAGGATACCAACCCGAATAAGCCCAGACAAGCCACGATAATAGCTATCAATGTAAATATACCGAACACCTGTCCAAAGTGCTGATCAGCCTTGTATTGCTCGTTAAAATGCTGATCCAGGAAGAAGTAATCAAACTGATCGCCGGGAAAAGTAGCTTTCCAGTTGGTTTGTAAGGATTCAATAGTCCGCTGAATATTGGTTGAGCTTACTTTAACTGATACATCACCCCTTACATCAGGTATGCAGCGGAAAATGATCGCGTCATAAGCATCATGTAATGATTGTTGATGAAAATTATCAACCACTCCTACAATGGTATATACCTTTCCCCAAAAATCTATTCGTTTACCTAAAGCAGTTTCCGGTTTATTGAAGCCCAATTGCTCCACTCCTTTTTTGCTGAAGACTACCGCGCCTGTATCCGTACTAAAATCCTTCCCGAATGCGCGGCCTGCAATTACTTTAAGATTATAGGCGTTAAGAAAATCATAATCCACTCCAATTATACGGTACTGCTTAGCTTCCTTTTCATCAGTGCCGACGAGTTTTATACCTCCGGCGTTCCATTGCACCGGGTCGCCGGGGATTGAGGTAGATACTGTTACACTTTTAACGGCAGGCAGTTGCAGGCATTCATTCTTAAATTCTTTCATATTTCGGTAAAAGGAATCAACCCTTACCAGCGGCGGTTTTATGACAAGTGTTTGGTCTATCTGCATACCCAAATCCTGCTTTTGCATATAGGTTACCTGTTTAAAAACTGTAAGCGAGCCTATCAGCAAAAATATAGATGCCGCAAACTGGAACACTACCATCCCCTTGCGTAACAATGCCCCACCCGATGATGCTGACAGCTTCCCTTTAATCACATCAACCGGCCTGAATGATGATAGTACGATAGCCGGATAAAAACCCGAAAACACAGTACCCACAATCAACATGGCAACAACTGTTAACCAAAATACTGAACTGCTAAACAAGGTAAAGCTTATATGCAGACCCGATATACTGCTGAAAACCGGAAGAAAACAGATGATTAGTATAAAAGCGAATATTAACGATAACACATTCAGCAGCACGGCCTCCAGCATAAATTGCAATATCAGTTGCCCTTTTGCCGAACCTAATGTTTTGCGTACGCCTACCTCCTTTGCCCGGTTAATAGCACGCGCAGTGGCAAGGTTTATATAATTTATCCAGGCGATGATAATAACAAATATGGCGATGCCCAATAACAGGTAAACCGACTTACCATCGGCATTGGGCTGCATTTCGCCCATACGGTTGGGGCTCAAGTGGATGTTTTGCACAGGTATCAATGTGTAAACCCCACCTTCTCCCGAGTTTTTAAACTGGTCGTAAGCCTTTTTTACAATAGGCGCGAATTTGGCCTCAACTACTTTTGGTTCGACACCTGGTTTTAGCAACACATAGGTAATACAGCCATCATTTAACCATTGGTTATCAATATCAAACTTGCCAACCAGCTTTAAAAGCGTGGCATAAGATGCCAGATAATCACATTTCATGTGGGTATTTTCGGGCCATTTTTTCATTACACCGGTAACCTTAACCGGCTGGTCGCTATTTACGATAATACTTTTACCGATAGCGTTTTCGCCATGAAAAAGCTTATCTGCTGTTTCTTCAGATATTACTACCGTATTAGGCTCCTTTAAGGCAGTTTTAGGGTCGCCGCTAAGCAAGGGGAATGAGAATACATTAAAAAACGAGCTGCTCGCAAAATATATATGATGGATAACCAGTTTTTGATCTTTATAGCTGGCCAGGATATCTGATGTACCCAACATCTTCACCACATCCTCAATCTCGGGCAAAACCTTAATGGCATTACCTACCGCAAAAGCACCTGATGTCCATTGTGTGCTTAATTTACCGCTGTTATACCTGTCCTGGTTTACGCGAAAGATTCGTGCCTTGTTGGCATGGAAATTATCAAAACTGAGCTCATAACTAACATACTGAATGATGAGCAGGCAGGCTGCCATACCAATAGCCAGACCGGCTATATTGATGAACGAAAAAGCTTTGTTTTTAGTAAGATTGCGGAAGGCAACCAACAGGTAATTTTTGAACATAGCAATGGGATTTATTGTTCAGCAGCCAAAAACATACCCATATTTTAAACTATTGATAATTAGAAATTTACATAAATATATCAATACAAAAACTGTTCGGATTTGATACACCTATAGTTCGTTAGCGAACGAATATTTGGTTACTACAAGTTTCATTATCAACAATATAGCAGCTCATCTGTTCGTTAAAAATAAAACATTGGCTTATGATACTATTTGCTTATGCGGGGAACATGAATGTGGATGAGTTTGCTAAACTCGTCCCATCAGCAAAAAAGATAGGTGTAGCAAAATTACCGGCCTACAAATTCATATTTAACACTACCGCGCCAGACGAATCATCAAAAGCGAATGTGGTAAAGTCGCTTGAACCTGCTGCAGCGGTGTGGGGTATTTTGATAGCGATTGATGATAATGAAAGAGATAATTTTTTTAATCCCGACCCGGTTACCAACGATCTTAAACTGGAACCGGTAGGCTGCCTAACCCATGACGGAACTGCTTACCATGCCGAGGTATTTACCGCCAAGCCCCATGCTGTAAACACCCATTTATTACCTTACGACTGGTATCATGCACGCATCATAAAACTAGCCAAAGACGCCGAGCTGCCCCTGGCATACATCAAACAGATAGCAGCTATGGCCTTTAAAACCGATCCGGATGAGGAAAGGCGGGCAAGAAGAATCAAGAAATTCGGATTGTAGACATATATTAGCATCATATAAAGCATCACCTCAACCGTCATGGGATTATTTAGCAGATTATTCGAAAAAACCAAAGTCCAGCCCGAAGGACAGTATACAATAATCATTACTGACGAAGCAATAAAAGTAGAGTATTCTAATCGGTCTGTCGAATCAATCTTATGGACTGAGATAAATAAAATTCTTTTAATAAATACAAATGCGGGTCCATCTCAGCCAGATATTTGGTTAACACTTAAGGGAGATAATAATAGTTGTACAATACCTCACGATTCGGATGAATTTGAAAAAGTTTACAATATTGTATCCAAATACAATGGCTTTAATTTTGGTAACTTCATAAAATCAATGGCGTGTGCTGATAATGCTGAATTTCTTTTGTGGACCAGAGCCGAGTAAACCGCTTTGCATAGAATTGCTTAGCCAGTCCTATGTAAATCTTTCGGACTTTCCGTCTTCCCACTTTCCAACTTCCCCAACAATCTGCATATTTGCACATACGCACATTTGCATATCTATAATACCATGATCCATAAAAAAACAAGAAAATATATACCCGCTGACCTTGAAATGAAATGGGAAGCTCTGGAACCACTTTTTAAAGACCTTTGCGACCGCCCTATCAATTCAGCGCACGAGCTGGAGCTGTGGCTGCAAAATCGCAGCGAACTGGAAGCTGCCATTGAAGAGGATTTCGCATGGCGATATATCCGCATGACCTGCGATACTAATAACGAAGAACTGCTGCAAAAATTCCAGTATTTCGCTACTGAGATCGAACCAAAGATCGCTCCTTACAGTAACGAACTGAACAAAAAACTGGTAGCCAGCGAATGGGTTGATAAACTGGATGCCGAGAAATTCTTCATTTATTTCCGTGGTGTGAAGAAATCATTGGAATTATTCCGCGAGGAGAATATCCCTATCCAAACTGAGATACAGGTTGAGCAGCAAAAGTACCAGGGCATCAGCGGCGCCATGTCGGTACATATTGACGATAAGGAATTTACTTTAGAGCAGGCATCCGTATTCTTAAAAGGCACCGACCGCACTAAAAGGCAGGAAGTTTGGGAAAAGATAACTGCCCGCCGCCTGCAGGATAAAGAAACTTTGGATAAGCTTTTTGATCATCTGCGTAAGCTAAGACACAAAGTGGCGCTGAATGCAGGTTTTGAAAACTTCAGGGATTACATGTTCCAGGCATTGGGTCGCTTTGATTATACGCCACAGGATTGTTATGCCTTCCACGAGGCAATTGAGAAAGAAATCGTACCTATTCTACGCGAACAAGCCGAAAAACGTAAAAATGCACTGGGTTTATCTGCACTCCGCCCATGGGATATGGATGTTGATGTATCGGGAAAACCTGCATTAAAACCTTTTAATGGAGGTGCCGAACTGATTGAGAAATCCATCCAGTGCTTTACCAATATCAACAGTTATTTGGGTGAACGATTGGAGATCATGAAGGATAACGGTTTGTTTGATGTGGAGAGCCGCAAAGGAAAAGCTCCGGGTGGTTATAATTACCCGCTGTCGGAAACCGGCGCACCGTTTATCTTCATGAACTCGGCCAATACCTTCCGCGACCTGACCACCATGGTGCACGAAGGCGGACATGCGGTACATACCTTTCTTACTGCCGACCTGGAGCTGAACGACTTTAAACATTGTCCGTCAGAAGTTGCCGAACTGGCATCTATGAGTATGGAGCTGATATCAATGGATAACTGGGATGTTTATTTTGATAACGAGGAAGACCTGAAACGTGCTAAACGCGATCAGCTTTTTGATGTATTGAAAACATTGCCATGGGTAGCCGTTGTTGACCAGTTTCAACACTGGATCTATACCAACCCCAACCATACCGATGCGGAGCGCCGTGCCGCCTGGATACAGATCTATGAGCCATTTGGCGCAGGCTTTGCCGATTGGAGCGGCATAAAAGACGCTGAAGCCAACCTGTGGCAAAAACAACTGCATATTTTCGAGGTGCCGTTTTATTACATAGAGTATGGCATGGCTCAATTAGGCGCTATTGCTGTATGGAAAAACTATAAAGAAAACCCCGAAAAAGGCTTACAGCAATATTTAGACGCGTTGAAACTAGGCTACACCAAAACCATCAAGGAAATTTACGAAACAGCCGGAATCAAATTTGATTTCAGCGCCGGTTATGTGAAAGAACTGGCTGAGTTTGTTAAGGGTGAGATGGATAAATTGTAGTTCAGTGGGCAGCAGGCGGTTTGCAGTTTTCAGTAAAAGCTACAAACCACCCGCTGTTAAAACAGCGCGTTATTGCAAGGAATGACGCTTGGAATTTCCCCGTCAGTAGAACAGCTTCGGGTGAAATCGGGCAAAACGATGGTGGCCTTGCGCGTGGCGGGGCATAGCAGATTTTTACAGCAGCGTAGAGGCCAGGTGCGTAGCGACAGCAGGGTAAAAATACAGCAGCCCAGGTTTTGTCTGATTTGCAGGGCAGTGGCCTCGTGCGGCAAAGAAGCCTAATCTACTGACTTGATTTTTTGCTACCTTTTGTATCAAGACAAAAGTAGTAGCCTCCGCGGCAATGAGCGGCTTCACAAGATAAGTAAACGATAGGCAAATTGATCTGCACAGTCGGGGATTGCTTCGTTCCTCGCAATGACGCTTAAAGAATAGCTTAAGGAACAACACCTATTCAAACATAATCCCATTTCATAGGTTAATATTACCTATGAAAAAGATATTAATAATATTTAGCCTCATACTGTTTACTACATTTAGCTATAGCCAATCATTTAAAACAGTAAAAATTGATAGCCTGGTTTCGGTATCATTACCGCCAACATATATCACTAAGGATACCTTAAACCAGCGCATTTTCAGCGCCAAATCGTCTTTTGGATACATCGTGGTTATCCGCGAGCCAAATTCCAAAACCATCGCCCCTCTAAAAAAAGAAAAGGACCTTAACAAAGTGTTTAAGGATTATGCCAACGGTATAGTAAAGTTATCCGGCGGAACGGCAGAAAATAAGCGCGACACAACAGTAGGCGCATTAAAAGGTCTGCGTTTTGATCTGCGTACTGATAATGGTGATGGCAGTGTGCAATACCGCAGGTTCCTGCTGCTATATACCCACGATGTAACCTACACCTTTGAATATTATTATGATGAGATGAGGGCAGCATTAACCAAAGACGAGGCAAAAACTTATTTTAGTTCGATAAAGCTTTCACCCGAGCTGCAAAGGAATGACCAGTACCTGATAGCAAGTGTAGGTCCGGACCTTTTTGGCGTATCCCAAATAATGATCTACGCCGGTATAGCAATTATTATTGTTGTGAGCATCAGCATGATGGTAAAAAGGAAAAAGCGGAACGATGATGAACATACTACTGGTTAGTTTACCCTTAAAAATAAGCGTAGTGATGTGCGATTCCTTCCCCTGGGAAGGAGGAGGTAGGGGTTTGTTCGGTTCGGATATCGCAGAGACCCCTCCCTGCCACCGCACGGACAGCCGCACCCCTCCCGTGGGGAGGGAATTTTAAAAAAAACCTTTTTATGCTTTTTTCAAATCCAACAGTCCCCTGTTCCATTTTTCTGAATGGATGAACTTTTTGTTATCCAGCCAAACAATCAAAAACACGGTTGTTATCACACCTATGGCCGATCCCGCGGTTACATCTTCAAAAAAATGCTCGCTCAGGTACATCCTGGAATAGCCTACAAGCATAGCTATCAGTAAGAGCGGTAATCCATATATTTTATTTTTACACCAGTAAGTAAACAATAACGTAGTAGTGAATGCGCTAACCGTATGCCCTGATGGAAAGCTGTGTAGTTTCAGCATATCAACCCCGGCAACCAAATGGATACGGCTTAGCTGATCCTGAAAGTATAATGTAGGTCGCGGTGCATCAAAAATATGTTTAATAACCTGTGCAGTAAGCGCGGTTAAAGCATTAATCAGCACCAATAAAAAAGCTTTCGCATAATTAAACAACGATAATATCAGCGTTAAAACTACAACCGTCCAAAAGTTGCCTAAATCTGTCAGATACGGCGCAATGGCATCGCCCCAGGGGTAATTATGACTGTTAACCGCAAAGTAGATCTCCTCGCGACTAAAGGTTAATTTTATAGCCAAACATGCGCATAAAACAATCAAAAAGGGTATAAAAAAGAACCTTATTCTGTACAATACATCTTTTATGCTTATATTCATGGTGCAAAATAAGCATATACTTATTCCCTGCAAAAAAATGATTATGTTTGGTCAACGGCCTCTTAATTAAATTTATGTCTAAAAGTATATTTCGTACAAAATCTGTTGATAAAATATTAGCCGATGTTGCAAGCGGCTACAGCGATGGTGAACACTCCGGCAATCATCTTACAAAAGCATTAAATGTAAAAGACCTAACCCTGATGGGCATTGCCGCTGTAGTTGGCGCGGGTATATTTTCAACTATTGGCGAAGCATCTTTTCATGGCGGGCCCGGTGTAACCATACTATTTGTTATCACCGCTATAACCTGTGGCTTCTCAGCTCTTTGTTATGCCGAATTTGCTTCACGCATACCCGTTGCAGGCAGTGCCTACACTTATGCCTACGCCTCTTTTGGCGAACTGATCGCCTGGATCATCGGCTGGGATTTATTAATGGAATATGCCATAGGCAACATAGCCGTAGCCATATCATGGAGCACTTATTTTGTAAACCTGCTAATTGGCTTCGGCATAAATGTACCCGCCTGGCTCACCATGGACTATTTTTCGGCATTTAAGGCGCATGAGCAGGTGCAGCAGCTCACCGCAAGCCATAAGTTTGCCGATATTACCGATGCGCTTAGAGAGGGCGCAGCAGCATGGAACAATGCACCCGGCATTGGCAATTTTAAACTGATAGCCAATATCCCCGCTTTATTGATCGTAGTTATTATCACTTACCTGGTTTATGTAGGTATAAAAGAAACCAAACGCGCAACCAATGGCATGGTTATTTTAAAAATAGCCATTGTAATAGGTGTTATAGCCGTAGGCTTTTTTTATGTTACACCGGCCAACTGGCACCCTTTTATGCCTAACGGCTTTGGCGGGGTGATGAAAGGTGTATCGGGTGTATTCTTCGCTTATATAGGCTTTGATGCGATATCAACCACAGCAGAGGAATGCGAAAACCCGCAGCGCGATCTGCCCCGGGGGATGATCTATTCACTTATCATTTGTACCGTACTTTATATACTCATAGCCCTGGTACTTACCGGCATGGTAAGCTATAAAGACCTTGCCGTTGGCGACCCATTGGCATTTGTATTTACTAAAGTAGGCTTAACTAAAATAAGCGGTATCATATCCTTCAGCGCTGTTATTGCTACTGCGAGTGTGTTACTGATATTTCAATTAGGGCAGCCGCGTATATGGATGAGTATGAGTCGCGATGGTTTATTGCCTAAAGTATTTTCACGTATACACCCTAAGTTCCATACGCCGTCATTTGCTACCATTGTAACCGGCTTTGTGGTTGCCATACCTGCATTGTTCTTAAACCTTACTGTTGTGACTGATTTGACCAGTATAGGCACATTATTTGCCTTTGTTCTGGTTTGTGGTGGTGTATTATTGTTACCCCGCGAAGCTGCTATAAAAGGCCGATTCCATTTGCCTTATATCAATGCAAAATATATAGCTCCTGTGGTATTTATTGCTGGCGCCATCATTTTTTGGCAACCGATGATTGACCTGTTTACAGGCGCCAACGCGCATGAGAATTTCCCTTTCTTTTTGTTCATCATTTTGTCGGCGGCCCTAACCATTGCATCCTATATTAAAAACCTTTCCTTAATACCGGTATTAGGCTTGCTTAGCTGTTTTTATTTAATGACCCAATTGGGCTATGATAACTGGATCCGTTTTATAGGCTGGCTGGTTATTGGCCTGGTTATTTATGTGAGCTATGGCTATACCCACAGCAAGCTGGGCAACAAGGCATCTGCCACACACCAAACTTCGGTATGGATAGCTTTTGTAGGCGCGTTATTAGCAATAGCAGGGGTATTTATATTTGTGCATGGTAATGATACGCTGGTAGAAGTATTGGACGTAATTGTAGCAGGCTGCGTAGGCTTTTTAGCCGTATACCTGGTATCGGCAGCATTCTTTAACGCATCCGAACGCAAAAAACCCATATAATGAATTTAACAGCGATAATAGGTTACCTGGCAGCCTTTGGCACAACCGCTTCGTTTTTGCCGCAGGCGATTAAAACCATACAAACCAAGGACACATCGGGTATATCCCTGCCCATGTACATCCTGTTTACTTTGGGTACCCTATTATGGCTGATTTATGGTGTAATGGAACCCAGCTTACCGGTAGCCGTGGCAAACGCGATTACGCTGATATTTGCGGCTACTATTTTGGTTTATAAGATAAAGTATAAGTGATCAGAAGCTACAAGTTACTAGTCTAAGTTTAGCGTAGCGTAACTTAGACTAGTGCAGAGAGAATATTGACGGAAAAGATGTTAGTCATTTATAAAACTAGCCGCATATACTAACATAAGTCCAACACTACCGATAGTACTCCATCTTTTTGCATTTTTTACTTTATCGGGATTTGCTTTTGCATATTTAAAAACATGTTCAACCCCTTGTTTTTTAAGGTTAAAATAAACAGCCAAACTAATTATCGCTCCCGCGACAAATAGAATAATGCCCAATAAGCCTAAAGTTATTTTCAGGTACCTCATTTTCAATCAGATATTATAGTGGTTACCCGAAGTTACGATTTATTTACCGTTATTTCAAAATCTTCTGATCTGATAAAAACACACCCCTGCCACTACACATCCATCGCGCCCCCTCTCGAGAGGGGAACTAAGAAAAAGTTTAATTTAAGCCCTTACAACCCTGCGGCAAACGACAATCCCACAGTCCCGTCCTGATAAGTAGGCATGATCATGGCGCTTTTGCCGTGTTTGCCTTTGTGGGTTAACGCATTGCGCAGGTATGGGTATACAAAATAGGCAGCTTTGGTTGATATTACACCTAAGCCCGCCCCGGCAACAACATCACTAAACCAGTGGTCGCGGTTATACATCCTGAAGATACCGGTGGTTACGGCAGCCGTATAACCAATTACTGTATATATAGGCGATTTTTCCGAATACTCCTGTGCCAAAAACTCAGCGCCCATAAAAGCAATAGTGGTATGGCCCGAAGGGAAAGACAGGTAATCCTGCCCGTTTGGCCGTAAGCGATGGGTTACACGCTTGGTTATTTCATCTGCTCCGCCTGCTATAAGGCCGGAAAGACCTAATAAAGCGGTACGGTCAATAAAAGTATTTTTGCCTTGAACACCAATTAGGTTTAGCCCATACACCATTACAATGGGTGTAAACAAAAAATAGGTTTCGGCCTTGGTATTAAAGTTGGGATTGGTTTTTTCTATTTCGCCCTTAAAATAATAGTCAACGTTGCGTACTGGGGTAATAAAAAACGACGATGCACCATAAGCTATAGCAATAGCAGGCGGTATAAATGATAAAGGATTACTATGCAGGCGCTTTACAGTATCAGGCGCCGTAAAAAGGTCTTTTTTTACGGTATCTAAACGGTTAACCTTCTTTGTGGTATCTGCCGTAACCTGGGCATTGGCTTCAAATGAAATAAAGCAGAATAAAACAAATATTATTTTTCTCAACGGCTGATATATTATTGATTTATGCATGTATATTATTGTTTTAATATACTGTACTGATTTGAATAATATACTAATGTCCGCGCAAAATCTGTAGAAAAACTGAACTTTATTAACACTAATTTAATATTGATGTAAAAATCATCATCCCGGATAGCATCCGAAATTGCAGATATAATTATAAAATCTTACTTATTTAGTACGCGAGAGTTCAACAGTTTCAGGTGCCGCCAGCATTAGCGGCACTTTTTCAACAGTAACAAAACTCAGGTCGAGGCCAAAACCGCGCTCTTCTGATAAGCTTACTTTTTTCAGGTACAGGTAATAGCCCATAACAAAGCTTTCATAAAACGACAGGTTATGTGAACGTGAAAGCACCTTCTCAATCACCACAAACCTAAAATCGCCTACAATTTTATGCTTGTTGAGCGAAGTATATTTACTGGTGATATCAACTTCGCCATTTTTAACCAGCTCTTCAACCACTTTCCTGAACAAGAGATTTATTTGTTGCTCAATCCGGAACCCGAGTTTAAAGTCGATCCTGATCACTTTATTAGGCACTAAAAAATCAACCTCATACTCACGTTTATAAGGTTCATCAACTACATCAACGTGTACCAGCCAGTAAACATCAGCACGCTTGGGCTGCTTTTGCAGTATGGAGTAGATGATCTTTGATTCTATCTCTGAATCGAAATTAGCGCTGGTAAGGTAAACCAGTTGCGAGGCATATTTAGGTACGCTTTCATCATCGCTCAATTCTTTCAGTATGCTGAAATAATCGTCAATCTCAATAAATTTAACGTACCTGTTCCTGATCTTGCGCGCGGTATGCCAGGTCCACATTACCGAGAACAGGAAAGTACCGATAGTTAAAGTAAACCAGCCACCATGTACAAATTTAACCAGGTTACTGGCCAGGAAAGTAGTTTCTATCACCAGGTAAACCGCCAGGAATATATAAATAATATAGTCTGGTACTTTCTTCTTTTTAAGATATTTGGACACCAGTATAGTGGTCATCAGCATGGCTACGGTAATACTTAAACCATAAGCAGCAGTCATACTATCAGAGTTACGGAACAGCAATACAACGCCTATACAACCTGCACATAATAACCAGTTTACACTTGGCACATATAATTGCCCTTTTTGCTCGGATGGGTAATTGATCCGCACCTTAGGCCATAGGTTCAGGCGCACAGCCTCTGCTATTAATGTAAATGAACCCGAGATTAATGCCTGACTGGCAATAATAGCCGCAACGGTTGCAATACCAATCCCAAATATCAGGAACCAGCCCGGCATCAGCGCATAAAAAGGGTTAAATTTATCAAGATCCATCACCCTGCCTTCGTGCTGAAGCAGCCATACGGCCTGGCCTAAATAGTTTAGGATAAGACAGGTTTTAACATATATCCAGCTTACCCGTATATTACTGCGCCCGCAATGACCAAGATCAGAATATAATGCCTCAGCACCCGTAGTACATAGGAAAACTGCTCCTAAAACTATAAATGCATGAGGGTCGGTAACTAACAAACGAATACCATAGTAAGGATTTAAAGCTTTAATTATGGAGGGCATTTGCGCAATAAAAGAAACGCCTAATACCCCCATCATACTAAACCAGATAAACATGATCGGTCCAAAAGCTTTACCAACCAACGATGTGCCAAACTGCTGAATAAAGAAGAGGGCTCCTATAATAGCTATTACTATACTTACGGTAGGTATATGTGGATAAAGAGGTTTTAGCCCCTCAATAGCTGAGGATATGGATATTGGCGGGGTAATAATACCATCAGCCAGCAATGCGCAGCCACCTATAACGGCGGGTAATATGAGCCATTTTGCCTTACGGCGAACTAAGGAGAAAAGTGAGAAGATCCCTCCCTCGCCCTTGTTATCGGCCTGGAGGGTTATAACTACATATTTTAGGGTGGTTTGCAGTGTAAGTGTCCAAACTATGAGTGATACACCACCTAAAACAACCAGTTCTGAAATTGGATATCTACTCCCAACAATTGCTTTAAATACATATAAGGGCGAAGTACCTATATCGCCGTAGATAATCCCCAGGCTGATCAGCAGCCCCGGAACTGTTAGTTTTTGCAGATCTTTATGACTCGACACTTTTTATATTTAGTACAAAAATATTAAAATTTACCGGTAACATCTTTTTTGGGCGAATAAACGTATAAAAAACAAATAAACGCGCTGATTGACCCAGCAATGTTAAAAATTGTTAAAAAAAATTATTAAATCGTCAGTATTTGAATTGATGATTGCTTTATTTATATTTTTGCAAAACATTTACTTATAAGGATGAGGCGATTTTTTACGAACAGATTTTCATGTAACATACTTATTGCTGCTGCAATTTGCATGAACTTCGGTTTTGCCTATGGTGGTAGTTTCAGAAAAGACACCATTTATATGCACATGAAAAAGGCCAAATCAAAAAATTCATACCTTAAAAACGGGCTGCCATTTTCACTGCCACCTTTAAAACCCGGCCTTACCTCGTATGTTAAAATTAACATTCCAAAGGCTGATGATAAATTACTGACAGATGTGGAAATATTCCCAAACCCGGTAACCGATCAGCTTAATTTAAAGTACTCACTCTCACGCAATACCAATGTAAGTATTAAAATTATGGATGTTTTGGGTAACGATATCTTAACCGTTTTGCAACAAAGGGTTGATCTTGGCGAACAAAAGGTAAGCTACTCCATCAGCAACAAGCTAACCCGTGGTTTTTACTTTGTACGCATAATTGCCGGCCCCGAATCGGTGATCAAAAGGATCAGCGTACTGTAGGCCCCCCGGCCCCTGAAGGGGGAGGAAATTAAAAAATTCATTAAAATTAACAGGGGCGTCATACTGAGCGATAGTCGAAGTATGTGGTAAGGCCTCTGCGCTTACCCTTCGACTAGCGCTCAGGATGACACCCCGCAAGCCGGAAATTTTTATAATATTGTTTTCTTATTCTTTCCCAAATGGCACCGAAATAGTATACAGCACTCTTACAGGCTGGCCATTTTGTATTGCCGGTTTCCACTTTTGGTTATAATCTTTTAAAACTTGGATGGCTATACCATCGGCCTCCGTATTAAGTGACTTTACTATTTTAGGTTCTATCAGGCTGCCATCCTTTTCAACAACAAAATTTAGGGTTACCTTACCCGCTTCGGAGCTGTTATACTGATGATTAGTATACTTTATCATATACTTCATAAACACCCCAATTCCTCCCGGTGGCTCGGGTGCGGTTTCCTGGTTTGTGTTTTGGGATTGTCCGGCTGCGCTGTCGGTAGGTTTATTGTTCTGTTGTGCCTTTGCCGTAATTACGAACGACAGCAACATAAGAACAAGCAAAGGTTTTCTCATTCGATAAATGTATTCTCAATTCGGCCCGAAAACAAGTGGTAACCAAATTGTTACCCTGTTTATAATAAATATCGATATCCGTTTTTAGCGCAAGTTTTGTGTGAAGGGCTAAGAAAAGCTGACTTGTGCTTTTTCCAGAAGAATTGCACAAGTCAGCCATCACGCAAGTCCATTTCACAAGACTTGCACACTAAAAACCTATATAGCCTGCTTGTCATGCTGAGGAACGAAGCATCTTATTATACAAGCAACAGGCCATCACTGGTAAGGTACACGCGAAAAGTTTCTTCGCTATGCTCAGAATGACATTTTATAAAAATCAGGTAAATCCTTTAATCGTGTGAATCATGGTTCAGACAATTTTCCTAATTTCGTTTCATGAAAATAATTGCAATTGGCCGCAACTATGCTGAACATGCTAAGGAATTAAATAACCCGGTGCCTACCGCCCCGGTTATCTTTATGAAACCTGATTCGGCATTACTAAAAGATAACAAACCATTCTACCACCCCGATTTTTCCACGGATATACACCACGAGATTGAGCTTGTACTCAAGATCAGTAAGGAAGGCAAACATATCAGCGAGAAATTCGCCTCAAATTATTATGATGAGATTGGCCTCGGTATTGATTTCACCGCCCGTGATATCCAAAACCGCCATAAAGAAAAAGGCCTGCCCTGGGAACTAGCTAAGGCTTTTGACGGCTCCGCACCTATCAGCAACTTTGTACCGAAAGCACAGTTTACCGATCTTTATGATCTGAATTTAAGACTGGATATTAACGGAGAAACTCGCCAGAATGGCAATACTAAAGATTTGTTATTCTCCTTTGAAAGCCTCATCGCCTTTGTATCACAATACATCACCCTAAAAAAAGGCGACCTGATTTTTACCGGCACTCCGGCAGGCGTTGGCCGCGTAAACGTTGGCGACAGGCTTGAAGGTTATTTACAGGATCAGAAAATGCTTGATTTTTACGTTAAATAGGCATGGTAAAAAAACTTCTTGCTTCCACCCTGCTATTTGTGGGCTTTTTATGCGCTGCTTATGCTCAGGATATTGTACAAACCAAACAATACCCAACCAACTATTTCCGCTACCCACTTGATTTGCCACCTGCCACAGCCGGCTCATTTGCCGAGCTGAGGCCAAACCATTTCCATTCGGGCCTTGATTTCAGGACCAACCAGCGCGATGGCTACCCCGTACACGCCGCTGCCGATGGTTTTGTATCGCGCCTGCGGGTACAGTTTGGTGGTTTTGGCAATGCGATATATATTACGCACCCAAATGGGTACACTACGGTTTACGGGCACCTGCAAAGCTTTAGTCCGGAGATAGCAAAACTAGTGCACGATTACCAGGTACAGAGCAAATGCGATATTGTAGATTTTAACCTGCTGCCGCTGCAAATGCCGGTAATAAAAGGGCAGGTTGTTGCGCTGTCGGGCCATACAGGTGGGGTTGCCGGCCCGCACCTGCACTTCGAGATCAGGGATACGCAGACCGAGCAAACCATCAATCCATCATTATTTGGCTTAACCATACCTGATAATAAACCACCTATCTTAGGTACTGCCTGCATTTATCGTTTTACCGGCGCTCCATTCAACGAAAAAACAAATCGCGAGCTGCTGCCAGTGGTTGGTGCGAACGGTCATTATCGCCTGCTAAAACCGCATCTGATCACCGTAAATGGTGATGTTGGCTTTGGTATAAGCGCATATGATGAGAATAATACCTCGGTAAATCATAACGGCGTTTATTCCATCGAACTTAAGGTTGATGGCAAAACCGTTTTTACCTTTGCCGCCGAACGCTTCGCATTCGACCAAACACATGCCATAAACGCTTATATCGATTTCCCTGAGTTTTTAAACTCGGGCCGATTTATACAGAAGTGCTTTATACTACCCGGCAGTAAGATCACCTTGTACCCGCAATCCATCAACCGGGGTGTGGTTAGCTTTACTGATGATTCGGTGCATAATATTGAATATGTGGTGAAGGACATTGCAGGCAATGCCTCAACATTAAGCTTTAAGGTAAAATCACAAAGCAAGGTTGCCCACTTTATACAAGCCTATAAAGCTTTGGGCACTTTGTTCCATTACGACAAGGATAATCAATACAGTACCGATAAGATGAAGGTCAATATCCTGGCAGGAAATTTATACGATGATGTTGATCTCATCTTTACAACGTTACCTAAAAAACCGGGGGCTTTTTCCGCTACCTATAAGTTTGGTGATCGCTACACTTCTATAAACGACAGCTATGACCTGTGGATAAAGCCCGACAGCAACATCGGCCGTTATGCCAACAAAGCTGTTATTGTAAACAATGGCGTATGTGAGGGTGGTGTTTATGAGGATGGCTACATCAAATGCCAGCCAAAATCATTCGGCGAATTTTATATTAAGCTGGATACCGTGCCGCCGCATATCAGCCCTGTAAATATTCAGAACGGCGCAAACATGGCCGGTAAAAGAGCTATTTTTATGCGGATGAGTGATAATCTATCGGGCATAAAAACCTATTTGGGTTATATTGATGGGCAATGGGTTTTAATGGCTTGGGATTTTAAAAGTAAAGTACTTAGTTATACCTTTGATGATAGTCTTTCGCACGGCAAACATACCTTTGAGTTAACCGTTACCGATCAGAAAGACAATAGTTCAACCTATAAAGCAGATTTTTACAGATAATTATGGCAACACTTAAAGAAGGCGATAAAGCCCCGGAATTTACCGCGAAGGACCAAAATGGCAATACAGTTTCCTTAGCTGATTTTAAAGGCAAAACAGTGATCCTGTACTTTTACCCAAAAGATGATACCCCGGGCTGCACCGCAGAGGCTTGCAGTTTCCGCGATAATTATCAATCGCTGTTAAGCAAAGGTTTTCAGGTTATTGGTGTGAGCACCGATGATGAAAAATCGCACAAAAAATTTGAGACCAAATATAGCCTGCCCTTCCCGCTTATTGCCGATGAGGACAAAAGCATAGTTGAAGCTTATGGTGTTTGGGCCGAGAAAAACATGTACGGCAAAAAATATATGGGCACCGTACGCACCACCTTTATTATTAATGGCGAAGGCGTGATCAGCCATGTTATTAGTAAGGTAGATACACAGAATTCATCGCAGCAGGTGCTGGATCTGGTGTAAAGCAACAAAAGTTCAGCCCGTCAATGACGGGCTGAAAAAACAAGTTTCCCCGCTGTTTGTGTCCTCACAAACAGCTGCCAGTGATAAGCAAAGGTTGTTTGTGAGGACACAAACAACGGGGAACGATAATTGATTTATTAATATAATTAATCTCCATTACCTATTAAAATTTCTCCATTAGGCTTGATTAATTTTATTATCATAGATTTTCTTTCTTTTATCAACAAATCACCCTTTTTTATTTGGTGATTAAATGTCCATCCACCATTATACAAAGAGAAGGTCTTACCCTTAATGGTAACATCTGCAAAGCCTTTTATGTCATTTTTATCATATATAACGCTATCTACAACACCATTGAATTGATAATTTAAATCAGCGTAATGGCCTCGTATAGAAAATATTACCATTACGAGAACTGCGATTGCTCCAAAGATTGCAGTTCTTTTCAAAATATCTAATCTATATATAACAATTCCTTCCATTGTGGATACTAAGATAATATTTCTTTACACTACTTAATCAGACAACAATATATACCCCAATAAATTTGTATATCATTGCTAATAATATTTATTTTAGCCCTGTTACATTTGTATTAAGTTGATTATAGCAAACAAAAACGCTTAATACCTATTTATTTAATACAAGATTCACTAATATTTATATATGTCGGTACAGGTTGATGATGCAGAGATACTAAGCAAGTTCCAGGATGAAAAAACCCGGAACGAGGCTTTTAACCTGCTGCTAAAGAAATACCAGCAAAAAATTTACTGGCATATCCGCCGCATGGTTATTGACCATGACGATGCCGATGATATTGCGCAGGATGTATTTATAAAAGTCTGGAAGAACCTCCAGGGCTTCCGTAGCGATGCGCAGCTCTACACCTGGATGTACCGCATAGCCACCAACGAGTGCATCACCTTTTTAAATAAGAAAAAAGCAAAAAATAATATTTCGCTTGACGAGGTAGACTATTCACTGGCCGATACGCTGGCAGATTCAAGCTATTTTGATGGCGATAAGGCGCAAAGAAAATTACAGGAAGCCCTGCTTACCCTGCCCGAAAAACAAAAGCTGGTATTTAACATGAAATACTACGATGATATGAAGTACGAAGAAATATCAGAAGTACTGGGTACAAGCGTAGGCGCTTTAAAGGCTTCTTTTCACCTCGCCGTGAAAAAAATTGAGACCTTTTTATTATCAAAAGATTAATTTAAAAAAACGATTAAACCTTTTCATCAAAATTTCATCTATATAAGGATATGAAAAGCGATATGGAAGATAAAGAATGGCTGGATGACAGCATGTCACTTAAACAGGTTAACCCAAATAACCCGTTTACAGTGCCTGCCGGCTATTTTGATGGATTGGAGCAGCGGATTACATCGTACATTCATTTAGATGAATTAAAAACCAGCGCCCCTGAGGGGTTTGTCGTACCCAAGAATTATTTTGATGAATTAAGTGCCAATATTCAAAGCAGGATAGCTATTGATAAGCTGACCGGTGCAGATGAGCCTGGCTTTACTGTGCCCGAAAATTATTTTGATGAGTTAAGCGCCAACATTCAAAGCAGGATAGCTATTGATGAACTGGCTGGTGCGGATGAGCATAGCTTTGCTGTCCCTGAAAATTATTTTGATGAATTAAGTGCCAATATTCAAGGCAGGATAGCTATTGATGAGCTGATAAATGCTGATGAACACGGTTTTGCTGTACCCGAAAATTATTTTGATGATCTGCAGGATCAAATTACTGCACGTATAGTGGTTGAACAAACGCTGGCCGAAACAGAGGAGACATTCACTGTACCGGCTGATTACTTTGACCAACTGAATAAAAGAATCCTTAATAATACCGTTAACCAAGATATAGTAAGGCGTAAAGGCATTGTTAGAAAAATGCTGACATCGGGCTCGTTTAAATACGCTGCCGCTGCATGCTTTGCGCTTGTTATTGGTACAGGTATTTTTGTTAAGCAGGTAACCGACCCCATTGCCGAGCATAACAGCTCTTTTTTACATCAACAGATCTCAACCTTACCGGTTAGTGATATCCAAAGCTATCTACAACAGGATGTAGATGCTAATGATACACAGCATGCCGTTATTGATGAGGGTGCCCCTGTTAATGACAACGGTTTAAACAATGCTTTACAAGATTTAAAGGAAGCTACCCAGTAATGACTAATTTGCTTAAATATACTTTTGTTTTAGCATTCATTTTATGTGTTAGTAATATTACATACGCACAAATGCACGCTGTGCCGCAACGCTTTGAGCGCCGGCCGGCTTATCGCGAGCAGGTGGTAGTAGTACAACAGCCAAATAATCAGCAAAATCCGCAACGCAGGATAGAAAATATAAAGATCAAGTTTTTAAAACAGCAGCTTAATCTTACACCCGATCAGGCAAAAAAGTTTTTCCCGCTATACCACGAGTACCAGCAGGAGCTTTTCAATATGATAAAGCTGAAAAGGCTGAATAATACCAACGCACAGGCCAACGGTACCGATCAGATCAATAAGGACCTGTACTACGACTCGGAAATAGTAAGCATTAAAATGCGTTTTAAAGATGCATTCCTGAAAATATTACCACCCGAAAAAGTTAGCGAACTATACAAAAGCGAGCGCGAATTTAATGATGAACTGGTTCGCTCATTATCCGAGCGCAATGGCACCCCTTCTAATTAACGAATGGAAAAGGATAAAAAATCTATTCTTGTCGGCTGCATGATAATTGGAGCTACGATGATCTTGTGGTCTTTCTTTATAGCTGGTAATAAATCTACCTCCTCAAAAAATGTTATAGTAGTTGCAACTGTGCGTAAGCTGATAGATACAAATGGGTATGTAAAGGTTGATGTTGAATATAGCTACGAGGGTAAAGTTTTAAATAACAGCTTCCATGTGGCTAATGCTGACAGTTTAAAAATGGATAGAAGGATTAGACTACTTGTATCACAAGGAAACCCGGATAAGGATGTCAAATATATTGGTGTTGCTAAATAACCCGATACCCCCACTTAAAAACGACTCATTTTTCGAGCGCAACAGGAAAGTCAATAATTAGTCTGAAGTATTAAGTTCGAAGTCACTATCAATTAAGAATAAATCGACTTAGGACTAAGAACTTGCGACTAAAGACTTAAATTTGCGCCATGCTAACCCTGCGCCAGCTTTTCCTCGCCAATAATGCTCAAACCACCAACTTCCCGCTTTTGCTTGAATTTGAACGGGCCAAAGGTATTTATATGTACAATAGCGAGGGCAAACCGTATATCGACCTGATATCAGGCATCGGCGTAAGCAACCTTGGGCACAGTAATCCATATGTTATCAATGCTATAAAAGAACAGGTAGATAAATACATGCACCTGATGGTTTACGGCGAGTATGTACAGTCACCACAGGTGCGTTTTGCCGAAAAGCTGGTTTCTATATTACCTGATAGTCTTCAATCCGTATACTTCACCAACTCCGGCGCCGAAGCTGTTGAGGGCGCTTTAAAACTGGCCAAACGATATACCGGCCGGGCTAATATCATCGCCTGCCATAATTCCTACCATGGCAGCACACATGGCGCGCTAAGCGTTATGGGTAACGAGGAATTTAAACAGGCTTACCGCCCATTACTACCCGGAGTTAAGTTCATTCATTTCAATAATGCGGATGATCTAAATTTGATTGATGAGCAAACGGCTTGTGTTATTATTGAAACTGTACAGGGCGAAGCGGGTATCCGTGTACCCGATATTGCCTATATGCAAGCCTTACGCAAAAAGTGTGATGAAACAGGCACACTATTGATACTGGATGAGATACAAGCCGCATTCGGTCGTACAGGCAAGCTGTTCGCGTTTGAGCATTTTGGTATTGTACCCGATATATTATTGCTGGCAAAGGCCCTGGGAGGAGGCATGCCGATAGGCGCTTTCATCTCATCAAATGCTATTATGTCGGCATTAAAAGAAAATCCTATACTGGGGCATATCACTACGTTTGGCGGTCACCCGGTATGCTGCGCAGCAGGTTTGGCTGCGCTGGAGGTTTTGCTGGATGAAAAACTATGCAAACAAGTCGCCACAAAAGAAGCGCTGATAAAAGCATCATTAATTCATCCGGCTATAAAAGAGATCCGCGGCAAAGGCTTAATGCTCGCCCTTGAACTGGAAAGCTTCGATCTTAATAAAAAGATCATCGACCGCTGTATTGAAAACGGTGTAATTACCGACTGGTTTTTGCATTGCAGCAATGCCATGCGCCTGGCTCCTCCCCTCATCATCACTCCCGATGAAATCAAAAAAGCCTGCGAAATCATTTTAGAGGCTGTTGATTATTATTCTTAATTCATTTAAATTTCATTTTCGGTCTAATTATCAGTACATTATGCTGTATCAGGCATAAATGCGCATTGACTTTTTTTCTTAGCGGTGAAATTGGTATAGTTTATGCACCAGTTACACGAAAATGCACAATTTGGCTTAAATGTGCAGTAAAACGGTGTTTTTACAGTCAGAATGCACTTTTTTTAAGTCAGTGCTGTATACATCTGAAAGCTATCCGTAAATTTTAATTTTAAAAAATACACTTCTTAACTATATATGAAAATAGCATACATCTCAACCTATCCCCCCCGCGAATGTGGTATTGCCACATTCAATCAAAACCTAATGCGTGCCATTCATGCCAATTTCCCTAAACGGAAAAGCTTATTGGACAGCGGTTTTGTGGTGGCTTTAAATGATTCGGAAAGTTTGCATGAATATGAATATCCTGAAGAAGTAAAATATATCATCCGTCAAAATCACCAGAAGGATTATATCAGGGCTGCTAACTATATCAATACCAGCACGGCCGATGTTTGTATAATGGAGCATGAGTTTGGTATTTATGGCGGCGAAAGCGGTATCTATATTCTTCCATTGCTTAACAGGCTGGAGAAACCGCTGATATCTATTCTACATACTATATTAAAGGAGCCCAGCTATGTGCAGCGCATAATCATTCGTGAGATAGCCGAGCAATCATCAAAAATTATTGTGATGAGCAAAAGGGCGGTTGAATTTTTAACCACCATTTATGATATCCCTGCAGAAAAGATCCAGATCATTGAACACGGCGTACCTGATGTTGAAGCACCGGAGATTAACCCGATAAAAAGCCTGTCGCAGTTTAAAAACCACAGGGTATTATTAACTTTTGGCTTGATAAGTCGTAACAAAGGCCTCGAAACCGTTGTAAAGGCCCTGCCTAAAATAGTTGAGAAGCATCCTGATGTGATGTACGTAGTGCTTGGCAACACACACCCGGGCGTTATCAAAAACTCAGGCGAAGAATACAGGGATCACCTGAAATCATTGGCAGCGCAATTGGGGGTGGCTAAAAATCTTTCCTTTATCAATAAATTTGTGGCCGAAGAAGAACTGGTAGAGTACCTTACTGCCTGCGAAATTTATGTCACCCCGTATTTGAACGAGGCACAGATCACCAGCGGTACCTTATCATATGCGGTGGGTGCAGGTGCTGCGGTGGTATCAACCCCATACTGGCATGCCCAGGAATTACTGGACCATAACCGTGGCCGCTTGTTTGACTTTAAAGATACTGAAGCATTAGCCGAGATAGTAAATGAGTTGCTTGACCAGGACAGGCTGCTAAACGAATTAAAAGAAAACGCCTACGAATACGGCCTGCACTTACGCTGGCCGGTTACCGGTGCCGAATTTATTAAAGTGGCCCAGGAATCATGCCGTACACACGATTTCAGCGACAAGATATTGCGCAACAGTATTGTCGACCCGGAGATATTGCCCAAATTCAGCCTAACGCATGTGATACGCTTAACTGATGATACAGGCATAGTACAACATGCCAAATACGGCATCCCTAATTTAAAGGAAGGTTATTGTTTGGATGATAATGCCCGTGCATTAATTATGGCACTAATGGCTTACCAGCGCAATAAAAGCAAGGAAGCATTTGAACTGCTGCCGGTATACCTGAGCTATATCCACTACATGCAAACGGATGATGGCAACTTCCGCAATTTCTTGAGTTTTAACAGGCAATATCTGGATGAAGTAGGCTCTGAGGATTCATTTGGCCGCACCATTTGGGCTTTGGGTTATTTGATCAGCTGTGCTGCAAGTAACTCTTACCGTGAGTTTGCGCTGGAGATATTCAAGAAATCGTTCCCTCACTTTAAAGCATTAAAACATTTACGGGGTATGGCCAATACCATTATTGGTGTGAGCCTGTATCTGCAGGTTTTCCCTACGGATGAAGGTATGGTAAAAGAGCTGGCTGTACTTACCCAACCGCTATTAGATGCTTATGACAGAAACGAGGCCGAAGACTGGCAATGGTTTGAGGAAAAAATGACCTATGACAATGCCATACTTCCACTGGCACTCTTACATTCAGCCGAGATAACCGGCAATGAAAAAGCTAAGAAAATAGCTATGAAAACTATGGCCTTCCTTGATAAGCTGACCTTAGCAAATGGTTATTTAAGTCCGGTTGGTAATGATGGTTGGTATTATAAGGGCGGTGAATTTCCTATTTTCGATCAGCAGGCTATTGAAACCATGGCTATGGTGCTGATGCATTTCCAGGCGTACCAAATCTTCCGTGAGCCGGAGTATATCGAAAAAATGTTCCTGAGCTATAAATGGTTCCTGGGTGAAAACACGCTGCGTGCGCCACTATATGACCACGAAACCAAGGGTTGCTGTGATGGCTTGCTGCCAACCGGCATAAACCGTAACCAGGGCGCAGAAAGCACCTTAGCGTACCTGATATCGCACTTAACGGTACTGAAAGCCTTTGAGCTGGAATACGAATACAACAAAGTGGGTCAGCGTTTGGAGATCTGCTAATGAAAGTTGCCGTTTTATCGCCCGTTGCCTGGCGCACACCGCCAAGGCATTACGGTCCATGGGAACAGGTGGCCTCAAACATTGCTGAAGGACTAGTTGCAAAAGGCATTGAAGCAACACTTTTTGCAACCGGCGATTCCATCACCGCCGGAAAGTTGGATGCCGTTTGCGCACAGGGCTATGAAGAGGACAGATCGCAGGATGCAAAAGTCTTAGAATGCCTGCACATCAGTAACCTGATGGAAAAAGCTAATGAGTTTGATATCATCCATAACAATTTTGATTTTCTGCCCCTTACCTATTCGGGATTGATAAAAACGCCAATGATTACCACTATACACGGTTTTTCATCGCCCAGGATAATACCGGTTTATAAAAAGTATAACTCCATAGGCCATTATGTATCCATCAGTAACGCTGACCGCAGTCCTGAGTTGAAATACTTAGCCACCGTTTATAATGGTTTAGATACCCGCGATTTTGGATTTACGGCTACGCCGGACGATTACCTGCTCTATTTCGGCAGGATCCATCATGATAAAGGCACCGCCGAAGCCATTGCCATCGCAAAAAAAAGCAAAAGAAAACTATTGATAGCAGGCATTATTCAGGATGAGGGCTATTATAAAGATAAGATAGAACCCGAGCTCAACGACCAAATTATATATGTTGGTCATGCCGGGCCTGATAAACGGAAAGAACTTTTAGGCAAAGCAACTGCCCTCCTCCATCCCATCAATTTTAATGAACCATTTGGCATGAGCGTAGCCGAAGCCATGCTTTGTGGCACACCTGTTATTGCCTTTAACAAAGGCTCGATGCCGGAGTTGATCCAGGATAAAAAGACTGGCTTTTTGGTGAATACCATTGATGAGGCCGTTGATGCGGTTGCTCAGATCAGTAGTATAAACCGCAAGAATTGTTATGACTGGGCCAACTCACAGTTTTCGCGGGATAAGATGGTGGAGGATTACTATGGGTTGTATCAGCAGATATTAGGCTGATTATTTTCACAAGCAGGATGCTTTGTGAATTTTGGGTCTAAGTTCGCTGCGCTAAACTTAGACCAGTGTCTTTATAATAATTTTCCTAACGGAAAAATTTCTTCATCATAAATAGATTTCCAATATTTAACAATGATGTCTAATTTTTCATTGTTATAAATTCTTACAAACTCTAAAAATATTTTTTTCAAAACCTCAGTATCAATTCTTTCCAACATGGCCTCGTTGTATGATGCCATAATAAGTTCAAAAACCTGAAATTGTTGCGTTCTATGCAGTGTATTTTCCATGAAGTAGTTTATAAACTCTTCAACTCTTTTAGCATCAGCATTAATTATTCCCCAGTCTTGAGCATCGTAACGATCATAATGAATACCCAGATCACTACACATTTCTTCAAGTAATAAATAGCTGTCTTTTTCTATCAAAATATGTGTGTTTAATGTCCTACTAATATAATCATCCATATTCTTATTCAGAATGTACCTTTTGTCATAAATCACTCCACCATTAGCCATACCGCTTTTTGATTGTATATTTAAATCCTGATACAACAAAGCATGGCAGAAACTTCTACTCATCTTGAACGCGGGTTATCATTAACACAGGCTACCGCCATCAATATGATCGATATGGTGGGCATAGGTCCGTTTGTAACCATACCTTTTATTGTTGGTGCCATGCGAGGGCCACAATGCGTACTTGCCTGGCTGCTGGGCGCGGCGCTTGCTTTTTTAGACGGATCAGTTTGGGCGGAGTTGGGCGCCAAATGGCCAATGGCAGGCGGCAGCTATGTTTTTCTGCAAAAGGTTTATGGCGAGAATAGGTTTGGTAAGATGATGTCGTTCCTGCTGGTGTGGCAAACTATTATACAGGCACCATTGGTTGTGGCAAGCGCGGCAATAGGTTTCTCCAAATACCTTACCTACCTGGTAAGTTTAAATGGCATCCAGCAGAAAATGGTGAGCGGGGCGTTAGTCATCGTAGTTACTATATTGCTGTACCGCAACATAAAAAGCATCGGTAAAATATCGGTACTGTTGTGGATCATTACTGGCGGCACATTCCTGTGGCTCATAGGCTCCGGCTTTCATAATTTCAATGCTAAATGGGCATTTGGCTTTAGTAAGGATGCCTTTGATCTAACGCCGATATTTTGGGTGGGACTTGGACAGGCGTCCCTTCAATCTGTGTATTCCTACCTCGGCTATTACAATGTATGCCACTTAGGCGGCGATATTAAAAATCCGGAGAAAAACATTCCACGCAGTATCTTCATTTCGGTAGGTGGTATTGCTATACTGTATATCGGCATGCAGATCATGGTTTCGGGCGCTATGCCATGGCAACAGATAGCCGGGTCAAATTTCATAGTCAGCACCTATTTTGAACTTATTTATGGCCCGTTTGCAGGTAAATTAGCTACAGTATTGGTATTGATTATTGCCAGCGCATCGCTACTAGCGGTAATGCTTGGCTATTCGCGTATCCCCTATGCGGCGGCATTGGATGGTAACTTTTTTAAAATATTCGGGAAGCTTCATCCCAAAAAGCAGTTTCCCTATGTGTCACTCTTATTTTTAGGGGGAATAGGTTTTATATTCAGCCTGCTGCTTAAATTAACGGATGTGATAAAGGCCATACTTACCATGCGTATCATCGTGCAGTTTGTGGGGCAATCAATAGGTATTATCTACTGGCACAAAACCAAACCCGATGATGTGCGGCCTTATAAAATGTGGCTGTATCCGTTACCTGCTATTATCGGCATTATTATATGGCTTTTTATCCTGTTCAGTAACAACTGGCAATATATTGTTGGTGCTACAGGGTTTATACTTACCGGTGCGGCTGTTTATTTTATAGTTATTGAACCGCAAAAAAGGAAGAGAGATAAGGAGCTGAGTAAGGTTTAAAAGTACACTCTGTTGTAAGCGCGAACAATTAATATAATCCATGTCATTGCGAGGAGGAACGACGCGGCAACCTCATCGCATGCATAATTAAATGCGACGAGGTTGCCACTCGGCTTTCAGCGGATCGCAATGACATATGGAAAAATAAACGATCTCTTACGCATTATCCGCTACTGTAACCTTTTCCCCTTTTTTCTTCTTCTCAGCAGCTTCAGCATCTATTTGTGCTGATATGGCGCCATCTTCCTTCAGCTTGTTAATCAGGTCGTTCAAATCCAGCTCAGCAAATGCTGTTGATGAATCGGATACACCATAAGGGATAATTAATTTGCCATTATGCACTATAGCGCCGCAGGAATATAATACATTTGGCACATAGCCTTCACGCTCTTCGCTATTGGGTATCAATAAAGGCTCACGCAGGCGGCCTATTTCAATAGCTGGATCATCAAGCTTAAGCAAGCTTGCGCCCAGTACATACCTGCGCATCGGGCCAACACCGTGGGTTATCATTATCCAGCCATCCGGTGTCTCAATCGGCGAACCGCAGTTACCTATCTGTATAAATTCCCAGTTGAACTTTGGCTTTTGAAGCAGCTCCGGCTTTTCCCATATGTTTATTTTATCAGAGTACATGATGTAGTTATTACAGCCATCAATGCGCGATATCATTACATACTTGCCATTAATCTTACGCGGAAACAGCGCCAGGTTCTTGTTCTGGGCACCTGCACCGTATAACGGCATTATCTTAAAGTTATAAAAATCGATTGTTTGCAACAGCTTAGGCATGATCAGCGCGCCATCATAAGCGGTATATGTGGCATAATATACCGATGTATCATCGTCATGCTTAAAGTGCACGAAACGTGCATCCTCAATACCCTTACGCTCGTATTCAGATATCGGAAATATAACACGGTCGGATATATCGGTATCCAGTGAAAATACGATCTCGTAGTAGGAGTCAGCCAGCCAGAGTATTTTATCGTACTCCAGTTTCTGCATATCGCTTTCCTGCAATTTTTGCGAATCAAGGATAGCACTGCGCAGGTTGGAGTATTCAAAATGATGATCGAGCTTGGATTCCAACTCTTTCAGCACATCAATATTTATTTGGGTGGCAACGGCCTTATCAAAAAACAGTTTTTTGTTATAAACCGCGTTGCGCACAATCTCGGCTTCATCTATATAACTACCTGCCGGTAAAACGGTGATATTATTATTCTGATCAACCAAGGCACGGCGGAAGGTGATGGATGATATGTGCCCCTCGCCCACGGCCCTGAAGCTGATGATCATCCGTTTTTGCCCTTCCTGCAACTCGCTCTGATCCGGGTCCTCAACTATCGACGGGTTAAAAAATGCAGCCGACTCAATTGAATACTCATGCGTAAAATACGAGCCGATCAATAATTTGCGATATACGGTTAAGGTATCGTAATCAATATTAAGCTCTGAAAAAAGAGGTTTTAACCTGCTGCAATGGCGATTTAAAACCCGGGTAATATTACGATGACGTTTGGAGTATTCCTGCAATAGCGGCGAAACTATGCTGAATGCCGCCGCCTCGCTTATTTCCATTACCCGCTCAATAACTTCTTTAGCGCGATCGTTCCCATTAAAGAAGAACCTGGCAATTACACGTTTCGGATCGGGATTAACTCTTATGGGTTTACGTTCTACAACTAATCTCATATAAAAAAGTAGCTTTATTTCTTTAACATCAATATCCTGAAATTGATTTGGGCAATTTCACAAAATTCAATCAACTTTAACTAATAATAAAGATAAGTTTATTTACACAAACTTTAATTGTTGGTTGAACATTTGATTTTATTTTGGATTGATAGGAATAGGAAAGGTTTAGTAATAATTATAATTTCTCCCACCCTCTTTGCGCGCAGCGAAGAGGGGGTCGACCAGCGTAGCATAGTCGGGGTGAGTTGGCGGAGCGCGTTTATGTTTCTTCTATTACGATTCAATAATTTCTGAACCCGAATTTCTTGAATTAGAGAATTTATAGAATTCTGCTAATTCCTTAATTCAAAAAATTCCGGTTCAGAAATTTGGGCGTTGCCTTCGGCCGTGCTATCCGCTCATACTGCACAGGCTTTAGCCGCAAGGCCGGTATCCGCTGCTATCACTAACGCATCCTACCCCCTCCGTCTCCTCCGTCGACACCTCCCCCTAAGCTTAGGGGGAGGCTGGGTGGGGGTAAAACGCGCTCCGCCGACTCACCCGGTCATCGCTGCGCTCGACCACCCTCTCTGCCGCAAGCGGCAAAGAGGGTATACTTCACACCATCTTATTCCTCTTGATAAGATAAGCCTTTAAAATATTGCTGTAGCCATCCTCAATATTAGCATCAACCAGATCAATGTTATATTGGGCGCATTTAAGTTTCAGTTGATTTTTGTAATGCGCCAATGACGACAGATATGCTTCCCGTATCTTGCCCGGATGCACCTTTACCTGCTCGCCGCTTTCCATATCAATAAAATGATGCGGGCGGTTATCAAAGTTAAAATCCAGCTCTTTTTGCTTGTCGCTCACGTTAAATATCACCACTTCGTGCTTATTGTATTTTAAATGCTGAATAGCCGCGAACAAGGCCTGCAGCTTATCATCACTCAAATTGTTCTCCAGCATATCACTAAAAATAATGATCATTGATCGCTGGTGAACCTCCTGCGCTATGTGGTGCAGCACATCGGTTATATTGGTATTGGTATTTGCTTTAGGCTGATTGTACACCTTTTCCAATTCAGCATACAAATAGAACAGGTGAGTATTGGTTGATTTAGCCGCGCTGATCCAGTCTATTTTATCCGAGAACAAACATAGCCCAAACGCATCCCGCTGTTTTTTGAACAGATACATGAGCGATGCTACCGCGTAAATGGAGAACTGTAATTTGTTAATGCCTTTCTCGGGAAAGTTCATACTTGATGAAGTATCCAGCAGCAGAAAACAGCGCAGGTTGGTTTCCTCTTCAAACTGCTTTACAAACAATTTATCGGTACGGGCCAGTAATTTCCAGTCGATATTTTTTACCGATTCCCCGTTATTATACAAACGATGTTCAGCAAACTCCACCGAAAAGCCATGGAACGGGCTCTGGTGCAGGCCCGTAATAAAACCCTCAACCACCTGGCGCGCCAGTAGTTCAAGATTGGCCAGTTGCCTTATTTGCTGATCGTCGTTTAAACGTGACATAATACTAATGTATAATGTTTTTTTATATAAAAGCAGGTAATTCTATAATTGCTTAACTCCTCCCCTTTGGGGAGGCCGGGAGGGGTCCATAAAAAAAGCGTTACAGAATATGTAACGCTTTCATTTATTTTTTATGCTTTTTGGAAGCTTAAATTATAACTGAGCAGATAATTTGCCGGCTAAAATTGATTTTGGAACAGCGCCGATTTGTTTGTCAACAATTTCGCCGTTTTTAAAGTATAATAAAGCAGGGATGTTACGGATACCAAATTTCATTGATATACCTGGGTTATTGTCGACGTTAACTTTGCCTACAATAGCTTTGCCTTCATATTCCTTTGCAATTTCTTCAACTACCGGACCAACCATGCGACAAGGACCACACCATTCAGCCCAAAAATCAATTAGTACTGGTTTATCTGATTTAAGAACAAGCTCCTCAAAGTTTGCATCTGTTATTTCTAAAGCCATGATATTTATTTTTAAATTTTGTTATACAAATATATACTATTCAAATTGCTTGCCACAATCATTCGTCTGCCAATATGACAATGTGACAAATGAATGAGCGACAACCAGGATTTTATTGGATTAAATTGATTTTCAGGATGTGGTTAATTTATATACATCATATTAAAAATCAACAAAATACAAAATCAACATTGCATTGAGCTCATCACAAAGCATATAAAACAAAAGCACACTATATTAATAACGATCATAGTGATATATGATGACTTATAGCCCCGCTTCGTTAACCTATGACTTCTGATAGCCAACCCGATCAATATACCAATTACGAGAATTTCAGGAATTAAATATGCCCTTAAAACAGGAGGAAAAGTATTTAAACTACCGATTACACCATCATTGTTTGAAGCAACACTATACCAAATACATATTAAACCCCAAAAGCTGATAAATGATAATACGAGACCAGCAATAAAGTGTAAAAAAGGGAATTTATATTTTTTTGTAGGTTCCGACTGTGCTCCGGGAAGTGCTTGCTGATCATTAGGCATTATCAAATATAAATGAATTTTTAAATTATACACTCACCGCTGTTCTACTTCCTCCCCGCTGTTCGAAGTTTCCCGACTTCGAACCAATAAACCTGTAGTTTGCAAAACACAAACAAATTCCGCCTTTAGCTCATTAATCTATTATCATGATCAGTTTACAGGAAATAGCTATCCGCCTGGCCATAGCTGCCGTTTTGGGCGCTATAATAGGCAGCGAGCGGCAAAGGCACGAGTGGGCGGCAGGTTTGCGCACCCATATGGTGGTATGTGTAGGGTCGGCGCTTATTATGCTGGTATCCATGTTCGGTTTTCATGATGTAGTGAACCACCCCGGCATAGTGCTCGATCCATCGCGGGTGGCGGCACAGGTAATCAGCGGTATTGGCTTTTTGGGTGCAGGTACAATACTGTTTCTAAGGCGTGAGGTGGTACGCGGCTTAACCACCGCAGCAGGGTTGTGGACGGTTGCGGCCGTGGGCCTGGCAGCAGGCGGCGGCTTATATTTTGCCGCCTGTATTACTACTGCTATAGTATTTATTATACTGGCAGCGCTAAAACCGCTGGAAACAAAATTCTTTAATAAAAATAAATTCAGCGGGGTAACCATGATATTGGAACGCAAACAGGTGAGCCTTGAAAGTATTGAAGAAGTATTTAAAACCCACAAAATTAAATATACAGAGATCAACCTACAGCCATCGTTGGAAGAAGACCTGGATGAGATCAGGATAACGGTACAAAAGGTATCGCTTGATAAAAATAACCTGCTGATAATTCTTGAAGAGCTGCGCAAAATAAAAGGCGTAAGGGAAGTAAATTTTACAGTGAATTGAGCGGCAAACAACTACCTTATTAAAGTTATAGAACCACCTTGTGCCACTTTGGTATTATAGTAGGTATTTTTACCTTCAAACATCCAATAATAGGTACCTACCGGTACAGGTTTCCCGTTATATTTCCCGTCCCAGGGAACATATTTCGATGTTGTTTGAAATACAGGTTGCCCATACCTGTTGAAGATTTTTAGCGAACCAAATCCTCCAAAACCAATAATGGTTAATGAAAAATAATCATTTATGCCATCATTATTAGGTGTAAAGGTATTGGGCGCCTGTATAATTGGCGGCGGAGGCGGGTCGATCACAACTTTTACAGGGGCAATGGTAACACACCCTGTAAATGCATTAACTGCTTTTATATAGTAAGTACCCGTTTTACCAACATAGTGGTAATTGGCTAAAACCATCGTGGCTGAATCATCTGTAAAATAGGTATAAGAGACGTTTTTATCATGTGTAAAAGTGAGTGACGCATCAATTGTTGCGGGATATGTTACCGGCGCCGGATTGGTAACAGTTACAATAGGGTTACTTATAATTACCTGCACCGGTAAAATATTACTGCAGCCCTCCGGATTTATAGCTTCAATATAGTAGGTACCGCTTTTTAATATTGCCTGGGGCTGATATAAATACGATGTAGCAAATGGGTCGGTATAATAACTCAGTGTGAGGTTATTGCTGCTCCCTGCGGTAATTGATGGTGCCGTAATATCAGCTCCGGTTTTCTCGCAACCGTATGCTGTATCTTTAACAACAAAACTAAACCCGGCATTAACGCTGTTTACTGTCGTATATAACGTATCCAGGCAACCAAGGCCCGCAAATGGCACTAAAACAACAGCATATTTAGTTTGGTCAGGCGGTGGGGGTGACATAACAAGTGCCTGATCTGTACCAAGCACTTGCGAAAGATCAGCACTGTACCATATATAGCTCCCAAAACCACCCGGAGCAAGTATTTTTATTGCATTTTCACCTGTACAATAGGTATTGCCGGTAATAGGCGAATTACAACTTTCATTTATATCCAGATATGCATAGCCAAAATGGCCGCCAAGTGTGCAATCATTTGTTGTAAACTCCAATCGTACCTGTTTGCCGGCATAGCCTTGTATATTTATAGTTGCAGGAGCCCAATCCTTATAATACACAGCAGTATCAGGAGTACCGGTAGCTAATTGAAATCCCGGTAAACTAGATGAAGCTATAAAATCAAATGATGAGCATTCAATATATTTTTTATCGCTTATATCATAAGTTTTCACAGTGAAACGCGGTTGTTGAAAACTCAGGTGTTGGGGATTTTGCAAAACCACCGCATAATTAAAAACCAGGTTATATTGATCTGCACCTGCGGGAACCGTAAATGTGTAAGAAACCCTTTCTGCCTGGGCTCCTGCATTCTGATTACCCAACCTGATAGAATAATTACTCCCATTTGGACAGAGCGTTGGAAACTTTCCAAATGGGTCGACTTTAGGCGAATAATCTTTGTCAATAATGGTGTGCCTGTCATATACCGGTTTGCAGAGTGTAACAATCACAGCTCCGTCAGCATCAACCTTCCCTGTATCACAGGTCCAATTATTAAATGTACCCTCTTCAAAACCTATGTTAGGTGGCGCACAATTGCCACTCTGCGCATAAGTGCTACATGCAACAAATAAACCAAACAAAGTGAAAAGTATTCTACTCCAGCACATATTATAAATATATGATAATTGCTTGTAAATTATTAGATACACTTAGATTGCCCCTGCTGTTCGAAGTCTCCCGACTTCGAACCATATGCCAGTAGTTTAAAACTACTCCCCGCGTTAGTGATAGTAGCGGATACCGGCCTCGCGCTTAATGCCTCGTGCAGTATGAGCGGATAGCACGGGCCGCAGGCAACGCCCAAATCTGAATCATGATTAAATGATTTAAGGATTAACGTGATACTAATAAATAGCCATTAATATATGGCAATTTATTTACCACATCCTGAAAATCACTAAAATCCAATAAATCCTGGTTGAAATCCCGGTTCATCCTAAAATCAAAACAATCAACGGTTCACTATTTCCCTAAAAATCGCTTAATTTGCCAAAAGTTTAATTTTTACGATGCAAGACCTAAAGAAATTAATTGAAGATGCCTGGGAAGACAGGAAGCTATTAGACTATAAGGATTACAGCAACGCCGTTGAAACCGTTATTGAACGACTTGATAAAGGTGATATACGCGTAGCCGAACTTATTGGCAACCGCTGGCATACTAATGAGTGGATAAAGAAAGCCGTTATATTGTATTTCCCTATCCGCAAGATGGAAGAAATTAAAGTTGGTCCGTTTGTTTTCCACGATAAAATGGCATTAAAAACTAATTATAAAGAAACAGGTGTTCGTGTAGTGCCGCATGGCTTGGCCCGTTACGGCGCTTACCTTGCAAAAGGCGTTATCATGATGCCATCGTACGTAAACATTGGCGCTTATGTTGATGAAGGCACCATGGTTGATACCTGGGCAACTGTAGGCTCATGCGCGCAGATAGGCAAGCATTGCCATCTGAGCGGCGGTGTGGGCATTGGCGGTGTGCTGGAACCAATACAGGCATCACCTGTAATTATTGAGGACAATTGCTTCCTGGGCTCACGCGCTATTGTGGTTGAAGGTGTGCACGTTGAAAGTGAAGCCGTTTTAGGCGCTAACGTGGTTTTAACCGCTTCAACAAAAATTATTGACGTTACCCACGAAAAACCAATTGAATACAAAGGCCGTGTACCTGCCCGTTCGGTAGTTATACCGGGCAGCTATCCAAAAGAATTTCCGGGTGGCATATACCATGTACCATGCGCCCTGATCATAGGCCAGCGCAAGGAATCAACCGATAAAAAAACATCACTTAACGACGCGTTAAGGGTGAATAATGTTGCAGTATAGTGAGTAGTTGATTGGGTTGGATTAGGTTGATCAAGTTGAATTTTCATAAATGTTCAACTTAATCAACCACTCACCTAATCCAACTTAATCAACCATTTCAATGAAAATAGGGTACGATGCCAAGCGGGCTTTCTTAAATAACACGGGGCTGGGTAATTACAGTCGCTGGTTAATAAAGGCCATAGCAGCGCATTATCCTGGCAATGAATATTTCCTTTATACCCCCCGTTTAAAGCTTAACTCCCGGCTTAATTTTCTGAGTCAATACAAAAATCTGATAACCATAACACCCGAAAGCAAATTCTTCAGCTCTTGGTGGCGCAGCAAGGGTATTGTTAAGGATCTGAAACGCGATGGTATTGAAATTTATCATGGTTTAAGTCATGAGTTACCGTCGGGAATAGATAAAAGCGGCATCAGATCGGTAGTTACCATACACGACCTGATATTTATGCGCCTACCCGGTAATTTCGGTGCCATAAGCCGGAGGATCTACGAGGCAAAGGTTAAATATGCCTGCAAGGTTGCCGATAAGGTGATTGCCATCAGCCAAAAAACAAAGGATGATATTGTAGAATTACTGGGCACCGATACTGCTAAGATTGAAGTGATCTATCAGAGCATTGACCCTATCTTCACTATTACCCAAAGCGCGGAGCAAAAGGAAGCCGTTTCATCAAAATATAAACTGCCTGAACAATTCCTGTTAAGCGTAGGTACAATTGAGCCCCGCAAAAACCTGCTGTTGCTTGCAAAGGCTTTAAAATATATTAATGATATCCCGCTGGTAGTTATTGGTCGGCCTACTAAGTATTTAGATGAGATAAAGCAATATCTTACCGCTAATAACCTAAACAACCGGGTCATTTTTTTGCACGGTGTGGAATTTGCTGATCTACCCGCTATTTATCAGCTGGCATCGGTATTTATATATCCATCAAGGTATGAGGGTTTTGGCTTGCCTGTTTTGGAGGCGTTAAATTCAGGTATACCTGTTATTGCGGCAACAGGCTCATGTCTGGAGGAAGCCGGAGGGCCGTATAGCCTGTATGCAAGCCCTGATGATGAAAAGGATCTCGCCGAAAAAGTCAACCTTATACTCAACGATGATACCTTAAAGCAAAACATGATTACACAAGGTTTGCAATATGCTGCTAACTTTGCAGCCGATAAACTATCTGCACAGTTAATGCAGCTGTACAAAAATTTATAAGATATGCTCAGAGACGAAGTTGCCAAAGCTTTTAAAGTAATACAGGATGGCGGTATTATCCTCTATCCTACCGATACCATTTGGGGTATAGGCTGTGATGCTACCAATACCGAAGCCGTAAAAAAGATCTATCGCCTTAAACAGCGCGATGAAGCAAAAAGCATGATCATTTTGCTAGATAACGACAACAAACTGCAAAGCTACATAGCCGAAGTGCCTGAAATAGCTTACGACCTGATTGAGTTTGCCGAAAACCCTTTAACCCTGGTTATGCCCGGCGCAAAAAACATTTCCCCGGCATTAATCAACAGCGATGGCAGCATTGGTGTGCGGGTAAGCAGTAACGAGTTTTGCCAGCAATTGATACAACGCATGCGTAAGCCATTAGTATCCACCTCGGCAAATATCAGCGGCAAACCATCTCCCCAATATTTTTCACAGATCGACCAGGAGATCATCGATGGGGTTGACTATGTGGTTGATATTGATCAGCATAGCATGGAGATAAAAAATCCATCAACCATTATGCGGTTGGATCCGAACGGGAGTTTTGAGTTTATAAGGCGGTAAACCCACTCCCCGCGTCATTGCGAGGAACGAAGCAATCTCTAGACTATACAGGGCGAATGAAAAAGTTCGACCAACCTACGTAGAGATTGCTTCGTTCCTCGCAATGACGAGCGTTAAAACGTCAATCCCTTTTAAATTCAACTATTCTCCCCAATTTCCTTAATTTTGCTGCATATTCCTTTTGGCAACCTTTAAGGAATTACTTTTACATGAAACAACACCTTCAGCATTCCATATTCAATACCATATCAAAAATTGCAGGCGAGCATAACTTGCAGGCCTATGCCATCGGCGGTTTTGTACGCGATATTTTCCTGAACCGCCCCTCAAAGGATATTGATATTGTGGTGATAGGTAACGGTATTGATTTTGCTGAAAAGGTTGCTAAAAAGCTGAATGTTAAGCTGGCCGTATTTAAAAACTTCGGCACCGCCCAACTAAAATACCAGGACCTGGAAGTTGAATTTGTTGGCGCACGTAAAGAATCTTATCGTTTAGATTCAAGAAAACCAATAGTTGAGAACGGTACTTTGGAAGACGACCAGAAACGCCGTGATTTTACCATCAATGCGCTGGCTATTTCCCTGCACCCGGGTACTTTCGGGGAATTACTTGACCCGTTTGAAGGTATGGCCGACCTGGAGCAAAAACTCATCCGCACACCACTTAACCCGGTTGAAACTTTTTCTGATGATCCCCTGCGCATGATGCGAGCTATTCGTTTTGCATCGCAATTGAATTTTAAGATAGACGATATCGCGGTAGCAGCCATAAAAAGCAATACCGACAGGATCAGCATCGTATCGCAGGAACGTATAAGTGATGAATTGAATAAGATCATCCTGTCGCCAAAACCATCTATTGGTTTTGATTATTTGTTTGATACAGGCTTACTGCACAAAATATTTCCGCAAATGGTAGCGCTTTATGGGGTTGATTATATTGATGGCAAGGGTCACAAGGATAATTTTTACCATACCCTGCAAGTTTTAGATAACATTTGCGAAACCACTGACGACCTTTGGCTACGCTGGGCCGCCATATTGCATGATATTGCCAAACCCGCTACCAAACGCTTTGAACAGGGCCATGGATGGACATTCCACGGCCATGAGGACCGCGGTGCACGCATGGTGCCCAAGATATTCGCCCAGCTAAAATTGCCGCTGAATGAAAAAATGAAGCTGGTGCAAAAACTGGTGCAGTTGCATTTGCGCCCCATTGTACTGTCGCAATCAATTGTGACAGATTCGGCAGTACGCCGTCTGCTTTTTGAGGCAGGCGATGATATTGAGGGCCTCATGCTGTTGTGTAAAGCAGACATTACGACAAAAAACGAATATAAAGTAAAAAAATACCGCCAGAATTTTGACCTCGTTATTCAAAAATTAAAAGATGTTGAGGAACGTGATAACATAAGAAACTGGCAACCACCCATTACCGGCACCGATATTATGCAGCTTTTTGGTATAAAAGAGGGCCGTGAGGTGGGAATTATTAAAAATCAGATACGGGAAGCCATACTTGAAGGCGAAATACCTAACGAACGCGAAGCAGCAATTACATACACAATTTTAAAAGGCGAAGAAATTGGCTTAAAAGTTGTGGCAACGCTTTAGATTTTTTGGTGACAGGATTTCTGTACAAAATCCCGGATCAAATGTCCAATACCTATAAATGGGTATAAATTAAAAATTAAAATATTATTTTTGCTTAAAATTCCACTTATTTAAAAAATGGCACTATACAGGTTCAGGGTTACTTTTGAAGACTACGATGATGTAATGAGAGAGATTGATGTTAAATCAAATCAAACTTTCGAGGACCTCCATCGTGCTATTCATCAGTCGACAGGTTACAATCCCGAATATTCTTCTTCTTTTTATATCAGTAACGACCAATGGACAAAAGGTGAAGAGATCACCTACCTACCAAACCAAAGGCGTACCGACCGTGGCGTATCACTGATGGAAAAAGTGAAGCTGAGCAGCTTTATTGACGATCCGCACCAAAAATTTTACTATACCTTCAATTTCGACCGCCCTTTTGATTTTCACGTTGAACTGATGAAGATCATTTTAGATGATGCACCAGGTGTTACCTACCCTGCGGTTATTAAAGCAGTTGGCGAAGCTCCAAAACAATTTGGCAACTCCTTTAACCCAACAGCCCTACCTGCTGCCAATGAGGATTTTGACCTGTTTGATGAAATGGGCTTTAACCCCGAAGATGCAGAAGATCTGAGCGAAGTTACTGATGATGAAGATGTGGTAGACAGCGATGAAATTGCACATGGCGGCGATGAGGAAGAAGAAGATGAGTTCGGCAGCGAGTTTTCAGATAATGAAGGCTTTGAGGATGACGGCAAATCACATGATGATTATTAATCTTAAATAACCTGTCATGTTGAACTTGTTTCAACATCCCACATCCTGGGTCGACTACATATCGGACACATGTACTGTGAGATCCCGAAACAAGTTCGGGATGACGGTAAAATAAGACTATGACCCATCAACCCAAAAACAAAATCCTTATCGTTATCGGCGGGCCTACTGCTGTTGGTAAAACAGATACTGCTATACAGTTGGCTAATCACTATAACACGGTTGTGGTTTCTGCTGATTCGCGTCAGTTTTTCCGGGAAATGTCTATAGGCACGGCTAAACCCAATGCCGATGAGCTGGCTGCGGCCAAACATTATTTTATTGATTCCCATTCCATAACAGAAAGCTTTAGCGTAGGCGACTTTGAAAAAGATGCTTTAGCTTTGCTGGATGATCTTTTTAAACAGCATGATGTAGTTATATTGGCTGGTGGTTCAGGGTTATATATCAAAGCAATTTGCGAGGGCTTTGATGACCTGCCAACTGCCGATCCCGCTATCCGCCACCGCCTGAATCAGGATTTCACCGAAAAAGGCATCCACCATTTACAGGAGCAGCTCAAAGCCGCCGACCCCGAGTATTATGTACAGGTTGACCTCAATAATCCGCAGCGCTTAATCCGTGCGCTTGAGGTTTTTGAAACCACAGGCAAACCATTTTCATCTTTCCGCACATCAGCCATAAACAAACGGCCTTTCAATATCATTAAATTCGGGCTGAATTTACCGCGTGGAATACTCTACCAGCGCATTAATCAACGTGTTGATATCATGGTTCAGCAAGGGCTGATTGATGAAGTAAAAGCATTGCTGCCCTATCGCCATTTAAATGCGTTAAATACAGTAGGCTATAGCGAGCTATTTGATTATTTCGATAATAAAATCGATCTGAACAGAGCTCTCGAACTCATCAAACAAAACACCCGTCGCTTTGCCAAAAGGCAATTAACCTGGTTTAATAAGGATAAGGAGTTCATATGGGTAGAACCGGGGGATGTGGAGAAGATGGTTGGGATTATTGATTCGCGTATATAGCCAATCGTCATTGCTGTAAGAGGTACGAAGCAATCCCCGACTGTACAGAGCGAATAGGCATAGTTGTAGACCTATCTTATGGTATCGCCTTTCGCTAAGACGTCACTTTTTGTCTTGATACCATAGGTGTTCGGAAGATTTTGATTTATCCCCTTAAGTGAATAACTAGGCTATAGAAATCTGTTAAATAGCTGATAATTTGCATTATGGAAGT
>NZ_JACHBY010000006.1 GCF_014200495.1 Mucilaginibacter geliditolerans | reverse complement strand
AGGGCATAGCAGATTTTTACAGATGCGTAAAGGCCAGGTGCGTAGCGACAGCAGGGTAAAAATATAGCAGCCCAGGTTTTGCCTGATTTGCAGGGTAAGGCCAAGTGCGGCAAAGAAGCCTAATCTACTGTCTTGATTTTTTGCTACCTTTTGTATCAAGACAAAAGTAGTAGCCTCCGCGGCAATGAGCGGCTTCATAAGATAAGTCAACGAGCATATAAACGGCTCTGTATAGTTGGGGATTGCTTCGTTCCTCGCAATGACGCGGTGTAAAGAAGCAGACAGAGGAATGGCGCAGAAAATTTCTCGCTACCGCTCGAAATGATAAGTTAAAGAATTTTAAACACCACAGAATTTTAACAGAATCTTAACAGATATTTATCATTATTACAGCATAAACATGAAGAAGATATTTTTAACACTTGGCCTGTTGGCTACTATTGGTATTGCTCCATTTGCAGTACATGCACAAACTTATGTAGCAGATAAAACCATCCCGTTGCCGGGTGATGCAGGCTGGGATTATCTTTCAATTGACAATGTAAACCACCGTTTATATGTCTCGCATGGCACCTCTGTAAATGTTATTGATCTGAATACTGAGCAGCCGGCCGGTGTTATCAGCAACCTGAAAGGCATACATGGCATAGCCATTGATAACAAAGCAAACCGCGGCTTCATCAGCGATGGCAGAGCTAACGCGGTAGTAGCTTTTGATCTGAAAACACTGGCCACCATAGCAACCATACCACTTACCGATGCTAATGGCCCCGACGCTATAATTTACGATTCCTATTCTGATCGTGTTTTTAGTTTTAACGGCGAGAGCAACAACTCCTCAGTAGTTGACCCCAATACACTTAAACAGGTTGGTACTGTTACACTGGGCGGCGGACCAGAATTTGCCGTATCTGATGGCAAGGGCAAGATCTATAATAATCTTGAAGATAAAAGTAGCCTGAATGTTATTGATGTTAAAGCCTTAAAGGTTATTAAAAATTATCCTTTAGACCCATGCGGAGGCCCTACAGGTATAGCACTTGATGCTGCAAACGGCCGTGTGTTTAGCGTATGTCGCCAAAATAAAGGCGTAAGCGTGGTTGATGTTAACAGTGGCAAAGTAATAAGCACACTACCAATAGGTGCAGGTGTTGATGCTGTTGCTTTTGACCCGCAAACCAAATTAATATTTGCCTCGTGCGGCGATGGTACAACAACCATCATCAAACAATTAAGCGCCGATGATTATACCGTTATCCAAACCTTAAAAACCCAAAACAGGGCACGTACTATGGCTTTGGATACCAAAACACACAAAATATATTTAAGCGTTGCCGATGTGGAAACCGGTACCCGCAAGGCTTTACCCAACAGTTTCAAGGTGTTAGTATTTAAATTACGATAAATATTACATTTAGATGATTTTACCAGATTTTATAATTATTATTGAAGCGTATCGTTAGATATAACAGATATTATTAAGCCAGGCCCATCCCCCTACCCCTGATTTATGAAGAGAAGTATATTACAAATTATAATATGATTAATAAAACCGATTTCGTTTATTCACAGGTTTCGGAGCCACATCGTACACGTACAAAGCAAATTTTAAAACAGTTTCCGCAAATGCGTAACCTGATCGGGAAAAACCCGCTTACCATATTTGCTATTATAGGTTTGGTGGGGTTCCAGGTGGGGTTGGCATGGCTGGTAAGGGATCAATCCTGGTGGATAATCTTCGGTGCAGCATATTTATTAGGTGCATTTGCCGATCACGCACTGTTTGTGATGATACATGAGTGCGCGCATCAACTGTTGTTCAAGGGCCGTTCAGCCAACCGCTGGGCAGGTATGTTGGCCAATATGCCGCAAATTTTCCCAAGTTCTATTTCATTTGAGCGTTACCATATCAAACACCACTCTTTTCAGGGGGTGCATGAACTGGACGCTGATCTTCCTAATCGCTGGGAAGCAAAAATGATTAACAACTCATTTTTCGGTAAGGCTTTATGGTTATTATTTTACCCGGTGTTCCAGGTATTCCGCTTATCAAGATTAAGGGAGATCCAAACTTTCGACTGGTGGATAGTTGCAAATATTTTAGTGCAGGCAGCATTTACAACTGTTATATGGGTATTCTTTGGCTGGCATGCTATCGCATTCTTGCTGTTAAGCTTTTCTTTTTCAGTTGGTTTGCACCCATTGGGCGCCCGCTGGATACAGGAACATTACCTTACCCATAGCGTTGAGCAGGAAACTTACAGCTATTACGGCAACTTTAACGTTGTAGCGTTTAACGTAGGTTTTCATAATGAGCACCATGATTTTCCATCTATCCCATGGAACAGGTTGCCCGAGATAAAGAAAACTGCTCCTGATTATTATGATACTTTGTACTATCACACCTCATGGACCAAATTATTTTTCCGCTTTTTATTTGATCGTGAGATATCATTGTTTAACAGGATTTTAAGAAAAGAAAGAGGCAAAGTTGCCCTTACTGATGTATCAAAACCTGATGCTGAGATGAAAATATAATTCAAAAATCCTTATATTTGAGCGCCCCTATTAAGTATAACTATGATCGTTGCTCTTAAACATTTCTTCTTTCAGCATGAGGATGCTGCCCAGGTACTGATTTATGCTGGTTTGATAACCTCACTTTGGCTTGCCGAATTTGTTTTTTCTTTTGAAGGATTAACAAAAAAGTGGAAACATACTTCAACTAATATACTGTTCATCTTCTCGGCGCTGCCCATACAGCTTTTATTAACTATTTTCATAGTAATGATCTCCAATTGGGCCGTATTACACCATTGGGGGCTCATTAATTTTGTTCCCTTTCACCACAACAGGTGGGTATATTACATAGTTATGTTTTGCATGATGGATTTGTGCGAGTACATTTACCACGTTACCATGCATAAATTTGATACGCTGTGGAAGTTTCATCTTGTACATCATAGTGATCTTAGAGTTGACGTATCAACCACCGTACGCGAACATCCCGGTGAAACTTGCATACGCACCTGCTTTTTAATGTTATGGGTATTTATTTGCGGCCCGGCTATTAGTGTTTTATTGTTGAGGCAGCTTTTCCAAACCTTTGCAAATGTTATAGCACATACCGAGTTCAGGTTGTCGCACCGCGTTAATAAAGTTGTTGGTTTAATATTTATTACCCCTAACCTGCACCATGTACACCATCATTATCAATTACCTTATACCGATTGCAATTATGGCGATGTACTAAGCATATGGGACAGGCTATTCGGCACCTATTGCGAACTCGACAGGGAGGAAACCGTATTCGGGATCGACACTCATATGGATGAAGATACAAATGCCCGGTATCTTAATATCATAAAGGTACCTTTTCAAAAATTGGAGCGCAAAAAAGAATAATCCCCCTCATTAAATAGTTATTATACAGCACCCTAATCCATGAAAAGGAAATTAATAATTACAATATTCCTTTTCATATGCAGTTCAGCGCTGTACGCTCAAACCGAACAAACCGAGAGTGTAACCTCCAAATTCTATTTCCCGGCCTTAATAGGTGTCGGCATCCCGCTCGATAATGATCATACTATACTCAAACACGGCAGTATTTTAAATACAGCCCTTGAGTTCAGGCCTGTTTATATTAATGCTTTCTTTTTTAGGTTTAATTACGATGCGCTGAATAATAGCTACGCTAGTCCGATGGTTAACTTACCTACAAATGTTGTAAAAGGTAAGCTATCAGCAAACTTTTTTGTAGCAGGCGCTGGTTACCGCTGGCAATTTAAAAAGATTGGGGTATATGCCTTGTTACAGCCAGGCTTAGGTACACGCTATTTTAACAGAGCTGTATTAACTCCTGATGGTATAAGTATCGACAATATAACAAACAGCAGTTTTTCGGTAAAAACCAGTACAGGAATCGAATATTATATTGTAAAGCATTTTGCCCTTATAGCCGAGCCCTCATTTTATAAACTATTCTCAGGGCGCGGATTTAATAACTCCCATTCACAGATTTCATCAATAAGTATAGGTATTACTACTACGCTTTTCTAAATAAAAAAGCTAAAAATCCTGCATTTTTTCAATATTAACTTATTATATTTGCTAATAAAATTAGCAAATATGGATTTAAAATCAACAGAAAAGCTATTGATTTTTAGCAGGTATATAGGGCAGCAAGTAGTTATACGAAACTTATTAATTGACGATAATGAAACCATAGGTACGCTTGCCGGTATAAAGGAAAACGCGCTGTTAATTAATATTGACAATGTAAACAGGTGGGTACCCCTATCAGATGAATTGGAACTATGCGATATAAAACTAATTTTAAAACCATTAAAAAGACTTACATCCGCTATAATTAATACTGCTAACAGTTTACCCGTACAGGCTTTTATAACACCGTACTATCAATCCTTAGGCTTTGACATGCCTGTATACATTGCGTCTGGGCACCCGCTTAACTGCAATTATGTAGTTGAACTCAACCTGGCCGATTACCGCACAATGGAAGAGATCACCAACTCCGCTAAACAACTTATGCTGGTTCACGGGTAAATTAATCAAAAGGCTATGCTCCTATTGCAGGGTAAGTCTATGGCAGTTGGGACAAACGCATCATAATAACCAATATTTACAGATTTTTAAAATCAATAAGAGTATACCGCCAAAAAAAAGGTATGGCCAATACTTTTTAGAAGAACTCCAGCCATCGTTATAAGAGTATTTGATCATAATTCCTAAAAATATGAGCATCAAAGGCGCAAGAAAGCCTAAAATATCATCAAAATTCATAAAGGCAAAATCATTTTGAGTGATAGTGTAAATTCGATTATGGGTTTCATTGTTTTAATGTTTAAGTGGAAACGAATGTAATTAAAAAGCTGCGCCGGTTCAAGCGTCCTCACTCGTTAATAAATATTAGACCTATGAGCGTGGACGCTTGAACGGGCGGGGGACGCAAATATTTTCATCATATTTATTACACTTTCAAATCAATCCAACATTGTAACAACCCACTTATTTTCTTATCCAATATTTTAACAAAAACCAATATTTAATACAACTTTCATAAAAGGAAGCGTTAAATGTTAACTTTGCAAAAAAAATTGAATGAGCAGGACAAAAAAGCTAAACATAATAATACCTATAGTTATCGTATTATTTGTGGGTGCTTATGCCCGGCATAAATATGATGAGAAAGCGTATGATATAGTTGGCACCTTGCCTAATAAACAATTGGATGAAATATCGGGCATCGCCGCATCCGGCATCAACAAGGATATTTATTATATACATAACGATAGCGGCGACACCAGTCGATTTTTCGCCATACATCCCGATGGCAAATTAAAAACTACCATTTATTTTAAGGGCGACCCAAAGGAAGGTCAGGGCGTACATGATTGCGAGGATATAGCCGTAGGTCCCGGACCGGTTAAGGGCAAAAGCTATGTGTATGATGGTGATATAGGCGATAACTTTGCGGTACGCAACTATATTACCGTTTACCGGGTAGAAGAAAAAACATCATGGATTGCCGATAGCACACAAAATGTTAATGCCGAAGCAGTCCCCGTACACTTCAGGTACCCGGATGGGCCCAAGGATGCTGAAACATTAATGATAGACCCGATAGAAAAACTGATCTACATTATTTCTAAACGGAAGGATACAGTTGGCGTATATACATCGCCACTCATCTATAAGCCGAATGATACACTGGTGTTAACCAAACGTTGTAAGCTGTTCTTCCCGGGCATAAAACCCTTTAAATGGATAACCGCAGGTGATATATCAAAAGATGGTCAGCAAATACTGGTGAAAGACTACGTAAAGGTATATTACTGGCAACGCCATAATAATGAGCCTGTTTGGCAAACCCTGCAACGCCCACCACGTTTATTACCCTACAAAATGGAAAAACAAGGCGAAGCCATAGGTTTCACCCCCGATGGCAAAGGTTATTACACCACAAGCGAGGGCGTGTACGCACCGATTTATTATTATAAGATAAAACTATGATTAAACGGATTTTATTGATTTACAGGATTTGAATACCAACATCCTGTAAATCAATAAAATCATTTAAATCCTGGTTCATTCCTTACTTTGATACCTTCACCAGTACCACCCCATGCGATGGCACGCTGGTTTTAAAAGCCTTATTATCGGTTATCAAATACTTTTGTCGCCATACATCGCGTACTTTGGTAATACCAGTTATGCCAAGCTCACTCCAGTTTATAGTAATGGTTTGATATTTATCTGATACATTAAATATCCCTACCGCTTTACCACCATCCTGCAATTCTTTTACATATACCAGGTAGCCATCCTTTTTAAGCACCTGTACAGCCTCTTTACCAAGGTCATCCTGATTAATAGCTATAACTTCATCATTAGTAAGCAGGTTAAGCGTAAACCTGTCCAAATGCCCCAGATCGCAGCCTATAAGCAGTGGCGAGGCCAGTAAACTCCATAAGCTGATGTGGGTATATTGTTCGTCAGGAGTTAATTTGGTATTGTGCTGCGCATCGCCCCAGCCTACTTTTCCTACAACCAGCATATCAGGGTCATTAAAATGACCGGGACGGGCATGCGGTGCCTCTGCCTCCTGATGGAAACCAATACCGCTCATACTGCCCCAGCTATCGTTTATATCACCTGTTGTGCGCCAGCTGTTACCGCCAACTTCGCCGGCCCAGTTCCAGCTATCGCCCATACCATACTGGCAAAAGCTGAACATAATATCGCGGTTCACTTTATCCAATGCTGCGCGCATTACCTGGTAAGGTTTTTTGTAATCGTCAAGGCTTGGTTGGCTTGGCGCTATCTCGCCATATGAGCACCAGTCATATTTCAAATAATCAATTCCCCAATCGCCATAGGTTTTGGCATCCTGCTCTTCGTGCTGATAGCTGCCCAGATAACCACCGCAGGTTCTTGGCCCCGGCGATGAATAGATTCCAAACTTTAAGCCCAAACTATGCACATAATCCGAAAGCGACTTCATATCCGGGAATTTCTCATTCGCCACTATCTCACCTGTTGCTGCTCGTTGTGGCGCTTCCCAGCCGTCATCAATATTTACATAAGCCCATCCATGCGCACTTAACTTATCAGCAATAGTTTTGGCCGCTACACGTACTTTGGCATCGTTTACACTCAGGCCAAAGGCGTTCCAGCTATTCCAGCCCAGGGCTGGCGTTAAACCTATAACGTCTCCAATTTTAATGGTAAATTTCTTCGATGCTGTGCCTAGCCTGTTGTGTACGCTGATGAGTACCGGGTAATCACCTTTTTGAGCTACCGATCCGGTTATAATACCCGTTGCTGGGTCCAAAATTAAACCTGCGGGCAAATTATCTGCTTTATAACTCAAAGGCTTTACACCTGTTGCTGGTATTTTGTACAAAAACGCATTGCCCGGGCGTACGCCATATACATCCGGACCATTAATTTTAGGTTTTGAGCTCACGTATGGCGTCAAAACATAGGGTGTGTTTTCAGTTTTTACCAGTTTCTCACCCGATTTTTCATCCGTAAAAGTATAAGTGATCACGTACGATTTTTGCTCCAGCGCGGCAATGCTGAAGGTATAGGTAAACGGCCTGCCTGCCGAGAAGTCTGCATCGTTTGTTTTTTGGTAGATTACCGCATTGGTTTCAGGGTCGGTAACTTTAAAATCCAGTTTGCCTTTATAATTATAGTTACTCCCGGTAGAAATTTTCATGCTCTTGCTCAGTCCGTTTTTCTCTCCATAGGTAAAGTCATCGTCGGTATTAAAATAAACATTGTCCATTACATCAAGCATGCTCATTTTAAACATATCCTTATCTCCATAAATACCGCCTTTGCCGCCGCTATCAAAAATCCTAACGGCTATCACATTTTCCTTATCCCACAAAATAGCCGGGGTATTTGCCGCTACTACTACTTTGCACAAACCGTAATAGCCGGTTTTTATATCGCCATTGTTATTACGGCCAATCAGTTTTCCATTTAGGTAAACATCATAACCATCATCGCCATACCCCATTTCAAAACGTATGCTGTCCTTAAAAAAGGCTTTATTTTTCAAGGCTGATGGTATAGGCACATGCAATCTGTACCAGCCGAAACCATCATACTTGTCATGCCCCTGAGATTCCCAGCTATGCAGTATGCTGATGGGTTGCCAGCCTTGGTCATTATAAGCTGGCGCGGCCCATTGGGCTGAATCACCTGTCTTAAACTTCCAGCCATTTACTAAAGGAATGTTTTGCGAGGATGCCGTTAAAAAACCGGCAGACAACAATAGGAGCAGCAGTGTTTTCTTCATATAATGTCTTTACTACAGTTTATAATTTAGTATTACAATGATAGCAATATTTTCAAATTTAACAGCTTATTAATTTTTAGTTTTTATCGCTACTATAAGCTCAATGTTAATTACTTGTATTTTATTGAAAACTTAACATGGCTTTAATTATTAGGTTTTATTGAACCTGTAATTTAGTGCCGACAAAAAAAACACTATGAAAAAAATGTTTTTTCTGTCGGCAATGTTCATATGCAGCATTGCTGTTTGCCTTGCAGCCACAGTAGTAAGCCTTAACGGTTCATGGTACGGTACCCTAAAAACCGATGATGGCACCGAGTATCCCCTGCAATATAATTTTAAGGTTGATGGTGATAAATTAACCGGAACAGCCAAAGGCCCGCATGGTGATCTGCCTATACTTGACGGCAAAGTGAACGGTAACGATTTTTCATTTTCGGTTACGCTTGAAAAAATGTACCTGGAGCATAGCGGTAAGATCTACCCCGATTCCATCAGCCTGAATATTGAAGCGGGTGATATTAAAGCGCACACCGTATTAAAAAGAGGTGATAACTAACAAGCATATACCAAAACCCCGCCGGCATAAAGCGGGGGTTTGCTTGGCATACAACTACAATCGTATGCTTATATGGTATGCAAATAATGTTCACATCTTTTACGCGGCTTTACTTTAAGAATTATTTTTTCAGGTCAGGACTTTATTGTATCCCCTGTAATATAATTTTAAGGTTGATAGTGATAATTAACCAAAACAGCAAAGGCCTGCATAGCGATCTACCCGTACTTGATGGCAAAGTAGGTGGTAACGATTTTTCATTTTCAGGTATACTTGAAAAAATGTATCTTGAGCATGGCGATAAAATCTATCCTGATTCTATTAGCAGCAATATTAAACTATTGATAATAAGAAACATACTACACTTAAACGTGCAGGATATTTTTTGCAGCTAAAAGTGTAACAAGCTCCATATTTATACGTTTAACAAATAAAAAACATGAAAAAAGCTACACTTTTTACCCTGATGCTGATGGGCAGTATTGCAGTTTGTATAGCAGCTGTAAATCTTAATGGCAATTGGAAAGGCCTCTTAGTGCTTAATGACGGCACCGAAGTACCACTTAACTATAAGCTTAAGGCAGATGGCGATAAATTAACCGGGGATGTAGAAACAAATACCGGCGATTTACCCATAACCGATGGTAAAATAAAGGGCGATAGCATCATGTTTAATGTTACCTATAATGGTAGCAGTATACCCAATAAAGGCAAATGCTATACAGATTCCATTGGAATGAGTATTACTATTGGTGAGGATGTATATCACGTTACAACTAAAAAAGTAACTGATAAATAAGCTTATAGTCTGGCATTCATATTTTTGCAGGTAAAAGGGGATAAAATTTAAACGATTTATCCCCTTTTTAATTTTTAACTCTTGCTTTCAGCATATACTTTTGCGGCTATATGCTAAAACCCCTACTGTACACAACAAACCAATACAGTCGGGATTGTTTTAACCCATTACCTTAAACATCATCTTCTCATTTCCCCTTTTTTGCATTTTCCCAAAATCTCCGTATCTTTGTAAAAAAATAAACAATGCTACGTATCAATCACTTCTGCACAAAAAACTATATGCGGCCCATGGGTACGCAGCAGAAGAGCTATGCAGCAAAATAGTCAAACCTCTTCTGCAATCCTCACATAAGGGGACAAAATTTCTATCACATTTTATTATTGAAATTTAGGTTTACTTAACCGTACGCCTTAACCATTAAATTTTATGGACACATATTATACTATTGAGGAAAAATATTTACAAGCAGTTGAAGAGGTAAGCTATGGTGAATCGCCAAAGGCATTACAACTTTTTAACGAAATTGTAACTAATGATCCGCTATATGCAAGGGCACATTTTCAGTTAGGGAAGATATATTATTACGAAGTAAAAGAATATCAAACCGCAGGTTATCATTTCAAAACCTGTATGGAACTGGAACCGGCGTTCCCCGATAATTATTTCCATTACCTGGACCTGCTGGTTTTTCTGAATATGGAAAAACAGGTAAATATTATCGCGAAGCAAGCATTAAATACCCCTGGAGTAAATGCCGCTGCTATTTATAACCTGTTAGGTTTGTTTTTTGAGAAAAATAAGAACTGGGCAAAAGCACTGGATGCTTACCAGCAATCATTTATTGAAGTAACCCATAAAAAACAAAAAGAGGATGTTGAAGAGAGTATTGAACGCGTTAAAGAAAAAATGCAACGCGGTAATGCTTATCAATACCACTTAACGGAGTAATGCTCCCTGCCGCGTTATTGCCTCCTCTGTTATACAAAGCGGGCTTGCCGGTTTGAATATCGCTTGCAGCCGCTCATGGGCGCGGAGCCCTATTTCTTTTGTCTTGACACAAAAGAACCAAAAAGTCAAGACAAAAAGATCCTTCCGCCCACAGGCAAAACACCCAGGCCCGCGCTTTTTGTCAGGCCATTGCCCGCTTTCTAATCACGGTTCAATTAAAGTCGCCTCATCTTTAATTTAAGTATTATCTATTTCTTTCCCCGTCAGTAGAACAGCTTCGGACGAAAGTAGGCAAAACGATGGTGGCCCTGTGCGTGGCAGGGCATAGCAGATTTTTACAGAAGCGCAAAGGCCAGGTGCGTAGCGACAGCAGGGTAAAAATATAGCAGCCCAGGTTTTGCCTGATTTGCAGGGTATGGCCTCGTGCGGCAAAGAAGCATTTCTGCTGACTTGATTTTTTGCTACCTTTTGTATCAAGACAAAAGTAGTAGCCTCCGCGACAATGAGCGGCTGCGCATGATATGTAAACGACATGCAATCTCGCCCTGTATAGCCAGGGATTGCCACGCTATCGCTCGCAATGATGTGTGGTGAATATTAGCAATTAAAACGATGTTACTGAAAACTGGTATAACCCTGAATCGGTATAATCGCCATAGGCATCATAAGTAATTACATGCCAGTAATAGGTGGTATTGCCCTTTACACTTACATCTGGTATTTCATTATCGGTTGCTCCCTTTTTAAGCAAAGGCGGTGTATTGGTTGTGCCAAAATACACATCGTAGGATCTTATGTTATTATCAATTGACATCCCTTTCCACACGAGTGTTATCATTGACTGGTTTACCACCGCTCCAAATAAAGGTGCATCAATTTCTGCCGGAAACGGCGCATAAGTTAATGTTCCCGAACCTGAGCTGTAAAATTTCCATACATCGCTTGAGGTAGTTAGTGGTGTTTTTAGTGAACGCGATATAACCCACCATGCATAAGGTGTATTAGGTAACAAGTCAATAGAAAGAGCGGTTTTAGTAGTAATTTTTTTGATCACGCTATCGGTCAATAAATTCTCCACATCAAATTCGTAGCTGTCAGCGTCAGAAACCCCTTTCCAGCTAAAGGGGATTGTAGTAACTGAATCGGAAACCACCGTGCCTGTGGTACATACCTGGTTTAGCACCGGGGTAAGCAATTCCGGTTTTCCTGTTGTGGGGAATACAGTTGGGCTTCGAACACAACCAGCAATAGAAATGACCATAACAATAATGCATAAAAATATTAACCGGCTTCTCATTTCTTAATTATTTTAAATGATGATTTCTTTGAATCGAGGTTGAGCTTTAAATAGTAGATCCCATCGGCAATACCCGAAAGATCCAGGCGGAGCATGCCCGACTGATTATTGTTTTGGCCGCTGTAAACCAGCTTTCCATTGGCTAATGAGTAAAGATTGTAGTCTATATTTTTAACCACCGCGTTACCTATATTAACATTCAATATATCCTGAAAGGGATTGGGATAGGCTGTTATATCACCAGATACCACGATATCTTTATCTATTGCCCCCTGGCAAAGCTTGCCTGTGGTTACTGATAATTTATTATCACCATTTTCCAGCGGAAGGGTTATCACACTATCGGTAGTAGTATAGCTTTTATTGTTAAGTGTAATGTTATATACATTTTCCGAACCGCCCAATTGCAGGCTCACCGTTTTTTGAGCTACGTTTACCGTGCTGTAAACCGACAGATCCTGAGGTTGGGTGATATTAACGTTGAAACATTGCTGATAAGCTTCACTATCAACAGTAAAACATATATTATAAGTGCCCGGGGCTATATTATTGATGGTAAGCGTATCAGAAAAAAGATAAGATGCCGATATACCATTACCGTTTAGCGTGGCGGTATATTTAAGTGGCTGCAGCGCGTTAATATATATAGAACCATTGTTAGTGCCCTGGCAGGATGAACCCTTTATCAGCACCCTAAAGTTCTCGGGCGAAAGCTTAAAGGCTGCAACCACTGTATCAGCAACAGCAGTTGCCGAATGCGCGTTTAAACTAAGGCTAACCGTGTATACCCCACTTGTTGTAGCCACAATACTATTGGTGGTATCCCCGGTTATAAACGTACCGTTCTTAAGCCACTGGTAGGCATACCCGGTATTTGGGCTGGCTGTTAATCTAACAGATCCACCCTCTATAAAAGCCGTAGGGCCGTTAGCAATTATGGTTGGGATTGCTTGTATAGTTAATGTGCCGGGCACATAGGTAAATGTATAATTTGAATCAAGCCCGCCGCTTACCGTAATTGGATAGGTATCGGCTTTTGACCCGGCAGTGGCTGTTGTTGTAGCTACAGGCGCAACAATTAAGTTTTTAGCGCTGTCCTTATAAGCAAAGGTTTTATAGCTTAGGCTAAGCGTTGGATTTGCATCGCCCACAAGCCGGTATTGGTCATTCGCAGTTACTGTAAGGGTGGATTTGTTAATTTTTAAGATTCGGCTCACCGGCGTTGCAGCGCTATAATTATTATTAGCAGCCTGCGAGGCTGTTATGGTGACAGTACCTGCACCAACAATTTTCACACTATCATTTTTTATGGTTGCAATTTTAGGGTTACTGCTGACATAAGTAATAGGAACATCTGAATTATTACTGGTCACTCCCGCTGAAAAAACAGGATCGCCATAGGTTTTTGATGGAAAATTAAGGAAGCTTATAAGATTGTGCCCCCCTACTATCCGTATGCCTATGATCGCCACGCAACTATCTGTTTTATTATAGGCCACTATCCTGTAATTTGTCAGCGGCGAAATACTATCCGGTTTACCGCTTATAGTTCCGGTGCTATCCATTCTTAAGCCGTGCGGCAAAGCCGGGGTGATTGCTTCATAGCCTGTCAGCGATATATCCCTTATCACATAATTGCTTCCATCAGCCACTAAAAGACCTCCGTTAACCGGATCGTAGGTAATTCCGCCATGCTTTCCAAAACGCGCTGCTGTGCCTATTCCAGCTACTTTGGTGGAGTCGGCCGCATTTCCGGCAAGTACAGATGCCTGGCCCGATGATGAAATTTTTGTAATGACAGGGGTTTGACTGGTTACATAAACATTACCAAAGTTATCAACCGTTATACCATGAGGTGATGGGCCTGCCAGGCTACTACTGCTTAATGTAGTAACGTTCCCTGTATTATCTATCTTCCTTATTTTATTATTATAAGTATCGGCCACATAAATATTGCCCGCAGCATCAACAGCAACGCCATAGGGCTTATTAAATTGAGCGTTAGTTCCAACACCATCGGCATAGCCACCTGCACCTGCTTTTCCAGCAATGGTAGTTACTACACCACTCATCGTTACCTGCCTTATCTCGTTATTGTAGGTATCAGCAACAATTATAGCATTGGTTGCGATATTATAAACCAGGCCATACGGTAAGTTAAAATTTGCACTTGTACCTGTGCCATCGCCATCGGTCGCTTTGCCGCTGCCTGCTAATGTTGTTACCACGCCGCCGGGTGTAATCCTCCTGATCATGTTATTACCATAATCGGCCACATAAATATTTCCCTGCGCATCGCAGGTAACACCGGTAGGCTGATTAAATTTTGCCGATGGCCCGGCCGCATCTTCATAACCTTTTACCCCTCCCGCAAAGTTTGATACAATCCCATTAGGTGTAATCTTCCTGATCACGTCATTATTTGCATCGGCTATATATATATCGCCCGATGCATCCTCAGCAATCCCCATCTGGCTGCCGAATGTTGCTGCTTTTATATTTCCGTTAACATCACCGCTAACACCCTCGCCTGCAAGTGTGGTGGTCTGCGTGTAAAAACCTATAGGTATAGCGCCGCCCGTGTTTTTAGGCGATACCGGCGTGCTCGTTTTGCCCACGGTATCAATTTGTGGTGTGGCATAGCTGATATTAGGCTTTTGAGCATATACATTGCCCCAACATACTAAGCTGAATAAAAACAGAATGGCGCAATAAGGTTTTATCATGCCATTATTACGTCAACCCTTTTCAAAAAGTTAACTAAAAAGCACATAAAAATTACTTATTAACTGATTATAATTAATTAAAAGCTTAATAAACAGTCAATTATTGTATAATAGTATATTAATCACTCTATATTTCTCAACACTAAAACATAGATTAATTATTAATAAATAATTGATTTACAATGAATCTTCGTCTAAAATCACGACAATTCTTCTCATTATTACTTCACATCCAAATCAGCTTTTACTAAATAAAATGAACAATAAAAAGTTCGCAAGACTTAAATAATTCAATATCCCGACAGCATATATTTTGACTTTTCCCTTACGGGAATGAGCCACCATTAAGGTATTTTTGTATTGATAAAACAGTAGGATATGAAAATTGAAATATGGTCGGATGTGATGTGCCCGTTTTGCTACATAGGTAAACGCAGGTTTGAAGATGCACTGCAAAAATCGGGACATGGCAAGGATATAGAGATTGAATGGAAAAGCTTCCAGCTTAACCCGGATATGAAAACTGATCCCAGCATTAATATCGACCAATACCTGGCTGATATCAAAGGCTTCTCCCTGGACCATGCCAAGGAATTGAACGCCCACGTTACTCAAATGGCTGCTGAAGCAGGCCTGACCTACAATTTTGATCGGGCTGTAGTTGCAAACAGCTTTAACGCGCACAGGTTTAGTCACCTCGCCAAAAAACATGGTTTAGGTGATGCTGCTGAAGAAGCCCTGTTTAAAGCTTACTTTACCGATGGCAAGAATATAGACGATACCGTTACGCTTGTTGAACTGGGCGTTTCCATTGGCCTTGATGCTGCTGAGATAGAACAAAGCCTTGAAAGCGGCGCTTATGCTGAAGATGTAAAACATGATGTTGCCGAAGCACAACACCTGGGTATACGCGGTGTACCATTTTTTGTAATGAACCGCAAATACGGCGTATCGGGCGCACAAGCTGTACCGGTATTTGAAGAAACCATTGAAAAAGCTTTCGCCGAATGGCAGCAGGAAAACCCGAAACCATCACTACAGGTTATTGAAGGTGATAGTTGCGGGTTGGATGGGAATTGTTAATTTTTTCCCACCCCGCACTGGCTTCAGTTTGCAACTGAAGCCTTAAGATGACGATGCTTTCGGATGCTGAATGATCTTTCAGTTTGCAACTGCATACTTGCTTGTTGAGTCACGTGAAGCCGCTCATGGGCGCGGAGCCCTATTTCTTTTGTCTTGATACAAAAGAAACAAAAAATCAAGACAACAAGGATGCTTCCACGCTCCCTGCCGGTTCTTTACGCTTTTTTGGCTGTTCGGTACTTCGTACCTTACATCACACAAAAAGCTAAACCGGCATTCCCGCCAACGCTGGGCCCGCCCTTGTTGTCAGCCCAATGCTCTTTTGATCGCGATTCAATTAAAGTTTCCTCTAAAGGAGGCGGTTAGATGAGGGCTTTCCCCTGTCAGTAGAACAGCTTCAGGTGAAATCAGGTAAAACGATTGTGGCCTTGCGCGTGATGGCAGGGCATAGCAGATTTTTACAGAAGCGTAAAGGCCTAGTGTGTAGCGACAGCAGGGTAAAAATATAGCAGCCCAGGTTTTGCCTGATTTGCAGGGCAGAGGCCAAGTGCGGCAAAGAAGCCTAATCTACTGACTTGATTTTTTTGGTTACTTTTTGTATCAAGACCATAGGTGTTCGGAAGATGGAAAAAAGAAGCATCGGCCTTGTGCGATTCCCGCCTTAGGGCGGGGAAGGGTGGGGTTTAGCAGCTTATTTGGTGTATAAACCCCTCCCTGCCACTTCACATCCAACCGCGCCCCTCCCGTGGGGAGGGAATTAAAAACAGAAATGCAATCTTCCGAACACCTATGGTATCAAGACAAACGGCGGAGCCCTCTTGAGCGCCTTAAAAAAACCAAACAACTTGCGAAAAAAAGTGACGTCTTAGCGACAAGCGATTCGAAGCGATAAGTCTGCAGCCTTGCACATCCGCTCTGCACAGTCGGGGATTGCTTCGTCGCTCAGCAATGACGTGCTGATAAATCAATTATTTTCACTACAATTGCCTGCCATTATAACGCCAAACAAACCAAATGAATGCTTTCAAAGTTATACTAACCAATATTTCATTACTTATGGTGCTTTCTTCTGCAGTATCTGCACAAGCTACAGATTACACTAACTATCCGGCTTATACCGGGAACGATCTCGGCGCAAGCTACTCGCAACAGAAAACAATCTTTAAAGTATGGGCGCCAAAAGCGTCCGAAGTAAAATTACGTTTGTACGATGCAGGCAACGGCGGCGATGCCATCAACACTATTGATCTTGCTAAAGCCGATAATGGCACATGGCAAACAACAGTTACACAGGATATTAAAAACAAATACTATACTTTCCAGGTGATGCAGGATGGGAAATGGCTGTTGGAAGCGCCTGATATTTATGCCAAAGCTGTTGGTGTTAATGGACACCGTGGTATGGTGGTTGATCTGCCTGCCACCAATCCCGCCGACTGGCAAAACGACAAGAAACCGGCACTAAAAAATCTTACTGATGCTATTATCTACGAAACACACATCAGGGATATTTCTGTCGACCCAAATTCAGGTATCACCAATAAAGGTAAATTTTTAGGGCTGACGGAAACCGGCACCAAAAGTCCGGATGGCAAATCAACCGGGCTTGATCATATAAAGGAGCTGGGCGTTACGCATGTGCATCTACTGCCATCGTTCGATTATAATTCGGTTGATGAAACAAAACTCGATCAGCCTCAATATAACTGGGGTTATGATCCGCTAAACTATAATGTGCCCGAAGGTAGTTACTCTACCAACCCATATGATGGCAATGTGCGCATAAAAGAGTTTAAACAAATGGTACAGGCCCTGCATAAAAATGGCTTGCGTGTAATACTGGATGTGGTATATAACCACACTACCGATATTCAGCACTCTAATTTCAGCCAGTTTGCGCCTGGCTATTTTTACCGCCAGAATCCAGATGGCAGTTATGCCAACGGCACCGGCTGCGGTAATGAGACAGCAACAGAACGACCAATGATGCGCAAATTCATGATCGAATCGGTAGTGTATTGGGCAAAGGAATATCATTTGGATGGCTTTAGGTTTGATTTGATGGGCATACATGATATTGAAACCATGAATGCTATTAGCGATGCGCTGCATAAGATCGACCCCACCATTATTATTTATGGCGAAGGCTGGACAGCTGGCTCAAGTCCGCTGCCTGAAAACCTACGTGCCGTTAAGAAAAATGCTTACGAGCTAAACAAAATAGCCGCATTTAGTGACGATCTGCGCGATGGCTTAAAAGGCGGTTTCAGTGATGTAAAAGCAAAGGGTTTTGTAAGCGGCGATCAAAGCTCAAAAGAAAGTGTAAAATTTGGCATAGTAGCATCAACCCAAAACAGTCAGATAGATTATACAAAAGTTAACTACTCAAAAGCACCATGGGCTGCAGAGCCTGATCAAACTATAAGTTACGTATCATGCCATGATGATAATACACTGTTTGACCGTCTCAAGATCTCCAATCCTGATGCTTCGCAAGCTGATCTTATTAAAATGGATAAGCTGGCCAATGCTGTGGTGTTAACCTCACAAGGTATAGCTTTCCTGCACTCGGGAGCTGAACTTTTGCGCACCAAGCAGGGCGTTGCCAATTCATTTAATTCGCCCGATGCTATCAACCAGATCGACTGGAGCCGAAAAACCAAATATGCTGATGTATTCAACTACTACAAACAACTGGTAGCACTGCGTAAGGATCATCCAGCTTTCCATATGCCATCAACCAAAATGATACAGGACCATTTACGATTTATAGAAACCAATGATCCATCGGTAATCGCCTACCAGTTAACCGATAATGCAAATGACGATAAGTGGAACACCATATTAGTCATACTAAACGGCAGCGCCGCAAATAAATCAGTAACTATCCCGGCAGGAAACTGGACTTTGGTTGGCGATGGCGATAAAGTTGACCAAGGTGGCATTAAAAAGATCAATGCTACAGTAATTGATGTTGCGGGTACTGCGGCTTACGTTTTGTACAAGTAATTCATAACTTCAATTATTCCCCTTATAGAGCACTGAACATTAGATAGTTGCCAAATACACCGTCTATTCATTTTACATATCCTGCTTGTCATTTTTAAAAGTTTTCTCTTCAAAATGACATTTATGAACTACCTTTGCATAGTGTACTATATACACTATAGTAAATGAACGAAGTTTTAGAGGATATAATAACCACAGAAGTTGCACCGGCATACCCGCGATCAAAGGCTACGCTGCGCATGGTTGTTGGCGTTATGTTTTTCCTGGCGGGATTATGTTTTGCCAGTTGGGCATCGCGTATTGTTACGGTTCAACAAACATTGGGTTTAACAGATGCCGCGCTTGGTGCTATTTTATTCTCCTTACCTGTTGGGTTAATGCTCTCCCTGCCCTTTTCGGGCTGGATAATTACCGTTATAGGCAGCAAGCGCCTGCTTATTATTGCACTTATATTTTATTCCCTGGCATTGGTTAGTCTTAGCCTTGCACAAAATATTTTTCAGCTTATAGGCTGCCTGGTTTTATTTGGCTTCTCCAGCAATTCGGTTAATATTGCTGTAAACACACAAGCCGTAGCTGCTGAAGAACTATATAAAAAACCAATTATGGCTTCCTTCCATGGCTTGTGGAGTTTGGCTGGTTTTACTGGAGCAGGTATTGGCACATTTATGATTGGCAATGGCATACGCCCGTTGTATCACTTTATATTCATAGCCATTGTTACCATAATAGCGGTTACACTCGTAGCCCGTTATCTTAAAAACGATAAAGTAACCAGCAGCGGCCCTGTTTTCGTAATGCCTGATAGCTCATTAATAACCCTGGGCATCATCGCCATGTGTTCCATGATATGCGAAGGCGCTATGTTCGATTGGAGCGTTATCTACTTTAAAAAAGTGGTGCTGGCTCCTACCGCATTGCTTGGCGCAGGCTTTACGGCCTTTATGTGTACCATGGCAGGCGGCCGCTTTATAGCCGACTGGTTTGCCCGTACCTATGGTCTTAAACGCATATTACAGGTAAGTGGCTCGTTAACAGTTACAGGCTTATTAATAGCAGTTATCTTCCCCTATTTTTATACCGCAATGGCAGGCTTTTTATTGGTTGGTGCCGGTGTATCATCGGTAGTACCAATGGTTTACAGCGCTGCCGGGAAATCAAAAACTATGGCACCAGGCGTTGCACTGGCAGCAGTTTCAACCATTGGTTTTATTGGATTTTTGTTTGGGCCGCCAATAATCGGTTTTATAGCCGGACTGGCAACCTTGCGGGCCTCATTTGTATTTATCGCCCTTATGGGTAGCTGCGTGGTAATCCTGTCAACCCGGGCTAAATTATAATTACCTTTTAGTAAGATCATCCTCACTAGGGTTTATCAGGTATTCAAACTGCTCAAAACCGTTGTGAAATATAAACTTCAACCTTTCCTTTTTCTCATGAATATCAAGTGACATTACGCCAATTGTAGCGGGAATGTTATCGCGGGTCAGCTTTATATCGGTTACGTGTGGCATCTCAATAAAAATGTCATTATCACGGGGTTCAATTTTCCAGCCCCGGATATGGGCATTGGTTAACATTTCGATCCATTTTTTTTGATATGCATTCATAAAAATCTTTTTTTAAGTATCATATTATTAAAAAGGAATCGAACTGCTAATGGTTTTAATTTTCGCAACATTAAATTACCATCCTGTTTTGCTTTAAGTAATTAATAACTTAAAAAACATTATACCTTTATTAAATATCATACTTAGATATTTGGACGATATTAGTAGTTATAGTTGTTGACTAATTGACAAAAAAAGGTCATTTTACAAACAATATGTATATTTTTTTGTACCATAACCATAATCATTATAGCATAAGTAATACCTTTGCCGCAATTGATGGACACAACAGACAGCACACCAATACCAGAAGCACCTGTACGCCGTAAACGGGGATCAAAACTAAAAAAGAGCATTAATGATTTCTTTTTTAGCATGTATCAGATCAATCAGTTTATCCTTAAATTTTTTAGGGAAGCTTTTGTGCCTCCTTATGAGTTTAAAGAAATAGTGCGCCAATGCTATGAAGTTGGTGTACGCTCATTCACGCTAATATCATTAACCGGCTTTATTGTAGGGCTTATATTTACCAAGCAGTCGCGCCCGTCGTTATTACAGTTTGGAGCCACATCGTGGTTACCTTCGCTGGTATCAATAGCTATTATGCGCGCGCTGGCCCCTTTGGTAACGGCGCTTATTGCAGCAGGTAAAGTGGGTTCAAGCATTGGTGCTGAGTTGGGCTCAATGCGGGTAACAGAACAAATAGATGCCATGGAAGTGTCGGGTACCAACCCGTTTAAATTCCTGGTAACTACAAGGGTGCTGGCTACAACTTTAACTATACCAATTTTAGCTACTTATACAGGCTTTATAGCATTATTTGGCGGATACCTGAACGTAGCCGTAAACGAGGGCACCAGCTGGAGAACTTTTATTGAACAGGTTTTTGAGCCTTTAACATTTGTTGATTTTACGGCATCATTAATAAAATCAATTGTTTTTGGTTTTACTATTGGTATTGTGGGTTGTTACCAGGGGTACAACTCAAATAAAGGTACCGAGGGTGTGGGTAAAGCCGCTAATGGCGCGGTAGTAACAGCTATGTTTTTGGTTTTTATTGAAGAGATTGTTATTGTACAAATAAGCAGCTGGTTTCGCTAAGCGACATGGAAAAGGGAAAGGCAAATATAGATTACAACAACGCGGTTATCCGTATTCACGGGCTTGAAAAAGCTTTTGATGATTACGAGGTATTGCGCGGTATCGACCTTGAATTATTCCAGGGCGAGAACCTGGTGGTGCTTGGCCGTTCGGGTACGGGTAAATCTGTATTGATAAAGATCATTTCCGGTTTGTTGTCGCCCGATAAGGGCAAAGTGGAGGTTTTAGGTGAGGATATATCCAAACTAAACGACCGCGAGCTGCAGGCGTTGCGCATAAGGATAGGCTTTTCTTTTCAGAACAGCGCCTTGTACGATAGTATGACGGTGCGCAAGAACCTTGAATTTCCGCTGGTGCGTAATCGTAAGGGTATCACCCGTAAGGAAATAGATACCAATGTTGAATCGGTACTTGAAGCGGTTGGGCTGTCGCAAACCATCAATCAAATGCCGTCGGAGCTTTCGGGCGGGCAGCGTAAGCGTATAGGCATAGCCCGTACACTGATACTGAACCCCGAAATAATGCTGTATGATGAACCTACAGCCGGGCTCGATCCAATAACCTGTATTGAAATAAACGACCTGATAAACGAGGTGCAACAGCGTTATAATACCTCATCCATTATCATTACGCATGACCTTACCTGCGCCAAATCAACCGGCGACAGGATAGCGATGCTGTTGGAGGGACAGTTTCAGCGTGAAGGCACATTTGACCAGGTTTTTGATACGAACGACAGCAGAGTTAAACCATTTTTTGATTATAATTTTATAAAATAGATTTACCATACCATGGATGCAAAAGAAAATAGGCGGGCCATAATTGTTGGATTATTTTTAGCTCTTGGGCTGGCAATATTCATCATTGGCGTTTTTACACTGGGGGGCCAGTCGAAAAGCTTTGCCAAAAGCATACACATCAGCGCTGTGTTTGATGATGTTGCCGGTTTAAAACCAGGTAATAACGTGTGGTTTTCAGGCGTAAAAGTAGGTACTATAAAAGAGATCCGCTTTGTAGGCACATCAGAAGTTAGGGTGCGGATGAGCATCGATGAAAACTCGCAGCAATACATTCACCGCAATGCAGGTGTGCACATCGGTTCCGACGGACTTATCGGTAACAAGATCATCGTGATTGATGGTGGCAGCCCCGGTGCCCCTATTGTACAGGATGGTGATCAATTACAGGCTGCAAAACTATTATCAACTGATGATATGATGAAAACCCTGCAGCAAAACAATGAGAACCTGCTATCAATAACCAGCGATTTTAAATTACTGAGCCATAAAATATTACAGGGCAAAGGTACAGTTGGTACGTTAATGGCGGATAGCACCATGGCCGTGCAGCTGAAAGCATCAATGCGTAATTTACAAATTGCCACTGCCAGCGCGGCGCTTATGGCAAAACAACTGAATACTTTCAGCAATACCATGAACACCAAAGGCGGCCTTGCTGATAAATTATTTACTGATACCACAACTTTTAACAGGTTGAAAGCAGCAGCTAACCAGTTCCAGGCTGCAGCAACTAACGCTAATGCTATAACTGAGAATCTTAAAACAACCACCGATAAACTCAATAGCAAGGATAATGCGGTTGGCGTATTGCTCAACGACCCTAAAAGTGCTGAACAGGTAAGAAGCTCGATAGCTAATCTACAGCAGGCCACCATCAAATTAAATGATGATCTGGAGGCAGCCCAACACAATTTTTTACTGAAAGGTTTCTTTAAGGATCGCGCAAAGGCAAAAGCCGACAGCATAAAGAAAGCGCAAGGCAAATAACAGCCTGTATTTACAATATTAATCAACTGTAGAGACGCAATACCTTGCGTCTCTTTTCATTTACAATATCGCCCCGTAGAGACGGAATATCTTGCGTCTCTTTTATTTTCCCGTCAATTCCGTCAGCTTAACCGGGTGCTTTTTATCCTCAGGCAGTTTTAAATATTTTTGGTAACAATCATTTAAATAACTGAGCAGGTTAAAATTATTGGCGAAATAAACCTTGGTATCGGGTGTATACAGCACCAAAAAGCCATTCATATCCTTTCCTCCTAAAGGCACGTATTGCGCAATATTTTTCGGCGTAAACACACTGGCTACTTTATCCCTCTCCTCTTCTTCCTTTATTTCCTTTGCCAGTCGTTCCCTTTTGTGCTCATCCTTTTTCCAGTACCACATCCTTATGGCTATTCCCCCGGTATAATTCATATTGGCATCATGTTGATAAATCACGGTTTGCCCATGAAATCTGGGGTCGTAATAATTGTTAAGGTTTTGGGTAGTATCTGATTCTACCTTCACCTCCTCCAAAAAATTCTGATGCGGCATTAAGAATATTTCACGCTCGTGCATATCAGTTAGCAATACGGTATCTGGCAGGTAGGCAAAGCCTTTAAATATCAACACATCCCCGGCTTTGGCAGCAATTGAGAATTTGCCTTTTTCATCAGTAGTTGTAAATGCTTTATTGGTTTGATTTTGTATCTGGATATCTGCCAGCGAAATACGCGTCTTATTTTCAAACACCCGGCCTTTGATCACCGATTGCGCATGCGAAAACGATGAAGTAAAAAAAACAACAAAAATTAGGATATAACACCTTGACATGCTTAAATTTATAAAAAAAGCTCTTGCACCCTAAACTTTTAACCTTAATTAACAAAAATGCCCTCATCAGTATAAAAACAAGCATTTTTATGACAATAGGATAAAAACTTTTGCAACGTTGAAATTGTAATACCTTAACTCAATATATTTCTAATTTTTTCTTTTAAACCTACAGCGATGAAAACGAAAGCAGAGCAAGCAAAGCAGGGTGACAAAAAAGACCTCACCCGTAGTACTACACTTAACAATGGTGGATTAAAAACCGACAGGCCCCTGAGCGAAAAGGATGAAGTGAAGCAGGCCGAATCACGAATGAGCAAGCCTTTGAGGCATCATTTGTAATCATCGCCTAATTACGTCCCATTTTCTTAATTTAGCAGGCAATTATCTATATGAAAAAATACAAATTGCCTGCTATTATTTTAATGCTTTTAATAGCAGCCTGCAAACCGGCTCTCAAACCCGAAAACCTGTACGGCACCTGGAAGTATATTAAGGTAGAAAATCCTAATGAAACCCCACCAGACAGCGTATCAAAATCTACCTTGCAGGAAGAATCCCCATCCATCCGTTTTTCAAAAGGCGATAGCTTAACCATCGTATGGGGTGGCAAAATATTGTCGCACGGCACATTTGTACTTGATGGTATAAATATCCGCTACACCGAAATATTACCCGGTGGTAAAACCCGTACTTTCCCATTCTATGTATCAGAAATAACTGATAAGGAGCTGATATTTGAAACCCTTGGCGAAGAGGGAACAAGGGTTACGGCAGTGAAGGAATAATTTTTTCAAATAAATGGTGATACTTACACAATTATTCATAAACCAGTGTTTTTTCGAGAGAAGTATAATAGTTTTTTATGGAACAAATATTTACAAAACATATTAATGAGCTTTTTAAAAAACTTATTGACACATATGGGTTTAAACGAAAAACAGACTTGAATGAAAATGAGTCATATATGATTTTATTTGCTTCAGAAAAGATTGCAATTAGAATTGAAAAGTACTTTCGGGAACTTTACACATCTCTTTATAAGGTAGATGAACCTGACTTTGAAGTAAATCTTTTTAATTTATTAGATTATTTAATACAAGACGATGAAAAAGTTCCACAAGGAGAATACTTCCACAGGGAAAAAGATCTCGAAGAATGTTATAAGAAACAATTAACTTATGTATCATCTGTAATTGATGAGAATTATGATTTGATAAGCGATTTTTTTAATGCTGATAAATATGAGTTAAGGACGGCCGAATTTGAAAAATATTGGAGAAATAAACACCCTGAATTTTACGGAAAAGTTTAATACTCAACATGAGGTCACCCGTAAAGCAATAATTTTTCAAATAATTGGTGATACTTCTTCGCTAAATTGCACTTATTAATAAAAAGGATGATCTATGAAAACTATGAACAATCCGGACCAGTTAATTGCAAAGCGTGAAGAACTTTTCATCAGGCTTTATAAAAAGGCTTTTCCTGCTGTGGCAGGGTATATCAGTCGCCGGGGCGGCTCATTTGATGAAGCGAAGGATGTTTTCCAGGATGCGCTGGTTATTTATTATGAAAAGACAATCAATGCCGTCACTAACGAAACCGCTTACCTTATCGGCATAGCCAAACATCTCTGGCTAAAAAGATACCAGGATAACGATCAAAACATCCCACTCGAAAATATTGATGTATCAGTAGATATGGATGAAAGCCCGTCATCCAAACGCATTATGCACTTTTTAGAAAAAGCGGGCAGCAAATGTATGGACCTGTTAAAAGGTTTTTATTACGACCAATTACCATTAACAGATCTCGCTACTGCATTCGGTTTTTCAGGAGTGCGCTCTGCAACTGTACAGAAATATAAATGCCTGGAGAAAGTAAGGGAAACTATTAAACAAAAAGCATTACAGTATGAAGACTTCATGGAATGAGACCCGGCAGATAGATGCCTACCTTTCCGGATCGATGGATACCGGTAATGCCCTGCTTTTTGAAGCAAACATGATACTTGAGCCTGCTTTACAGGATAAAGCCCTGTGGCAAATAAAAGCCCATACTGTCATACATCAGTACGGTCGCACACAATTGAAAAAAGAAATTGAAGCTATACATCAAAAACTATTTACCGCGCCTGAGCATACCAGTTTCAGCCAGAAAATAAAGCGTTTATTCAGCAACCTATAAACTAAAATTTTATGAATATCGATAAAAATGAATTCCGCAAATATGCGGCAGGGCACTGCCATGTCAAAACCGAACAGATAGACAATTACATATCGCGCGTTGAAAGCAGCAGCATCCCCCAGGCTATGACACCCTACATAACCGAGGAACGTGAGATGCGCGTAGCCCAAATGGATGTTTTCTCCAGGCTGATGATGGACCGCATAATATTTTTAGGCGCAGCGGTTGATGATAACATAGCCAACATCATCCAGGCGCAACTGCTGTTCCTCCAATCCACCGATTCAAAAAAGGATATACAGATGTATATCAACTCGCCCGGCGGCTCCGTATATGCGGGCTTTGGTATTTATGATACCATGCAGCTGGTTAGTCCCGATGTTTGTACCATTTGTACAGGCATGGCGCTATCAATGGGTGCTATACTCCTATGTGCAGGTGCGGCGGGCAAACGCGCGGCATTAACGCATTCACGGGTTATGCTGCACCAACCGCTGGGTGGTGTGCAAGGCCCGGCATCGGATATTGAAATTACAGCTATACAGGTATTGAAGGTAAAAAAGGAACTCTACAACATCGTAGCCAAACACAGCGGGCAGGAATACCAGAAGGTACACAATGTTTGCGACCGCGATTATTGGATGATAGCCAGCGAAGCAAAGGAATTTGGGATAATTGATGAAGTGCTTGGAGAGAAGTCTTTAGTCTGAAGTCTTTAGTCCGGAGTCTAATTTGTGCTCTTTCGACTAAAGACTCCGGACTAAAGACTACTAATGCCCCGCAACTGCCATTGAGGGATCAGCCTCAACCTGCTCAATTATATTTCTGCGGCCGATAAGTAATACCATTAATGCGATACTTGCTGAAACAGCCATAATCAGCGCCATGGGCATAGCTGAATAGCTGCTGAATAAACTAATAGCAAATGACGACATCGCGCCAATACCCAACTGCATAGCGCCCATTAGCGAAGCTGCTGTACCGGCATTTTTTGAAAATGGGGCAAGTGATAACGCCGATGCATTGGGGTTAGTTAAACCAACACCGCACAGCACTAAAAATATCATAGCGATGGTACCGTACAGCCCAAACCAGCCATTTAATGAACCTATTACAAATACAATGGCAGCAATTACCTGCCCGGTTAAAGCTACAATTACAATTTGCTCGCTTTTATAGTACTTTATTAATACGTTGTTTAGCTGACTTGAACCTACAAAGCCTATGGACAACCCGGCGAAGATCCACCCGTAAAGCTTACCGCTTACATGGAAAAACTCCATGAATACCGATGGCGAGCCTGCCACATAAGCAAACAACCCGGCAAATGCCAGTGAAGTTGTAATGGCATAAGTATAAAACTGCGGTATCTTTATTACTGATATAAAGTTGGTGATAATAGGCAATGGCTTTAATGAGAATGAAGGATCATTCTCATAACTCTCGGGCAAGGTAAAAATTACGGCTATAAGTATCAATATGGCAATGCTCATCAGCACTATAAAAACCGACTGCCAGCCAAAAGCCGCGGTAAGGTAACTACCTGCAGTAGGTGCTATCATGGGCGAGGCACCCAAAACCAGTATCAACAATGCAAAAACTTTGGCATTATCCTTAACCGGGAAAATATCGCGCACCATGGCCATTGCTGCCACGCCTGCCGCGCAGCTGCCTATAGCCTGCACAAAGCGCAGTATGATCAGTAAATTAATTGAAGTGGCCGAAAAACAACCTATTGAAATTAAAATATACAGGCCCAGCCCAAAATACAAAGGCTTTTTGCGTCCGAACCTATCCATCAGCGGGCCATAAAGCAGTTGCCCGCATGCCAGGCCTATAAAAAAGCTGGAAAGCGAGCGGTCAACCTGCTCAATAGTAGTATGCAAGGCCAATGCAATAGCCGGAAAACCCGGCAGGTACATATCTATCGAAAAAGGACTAAGCGCGGTAAGTGTGCCTAATATCAGAATAAGGAAAAAGTATCTTTTGCGAGTCATGCTGTCAGTTCATAGATCATAGTTGATAGTTCATGGCGAAGATAAGGATGATTTTCTTGTTGGAATGTAAAAACGAACTATTGGGAAGTGTAGTTTTTAAATGTAAGTATCCGAAAAAAATACGCCTCCCAGGCCGGTTACGTTTTGCATATCTAACAATTTAGCTATCAATAATTCGATATAAAAAAGCCGCAAAGTGTTAAAAAACCTTAAATCAGCCGTTAATTCATACAATTAAGCTTTAAATTAATTATATTACCATACCGGAATTCTAATTTATGTTAAATTAAAAACTACAAACTATAATTTCCCGTTGTAAAAATATGATCAGAAAGTTACCGGTGTTATTCCTCTGCCTTTTACCCGGTTTGCTGGCTGCTCAAAATTCAGAATATAAAGCTGATACTGTAAAAGTTAAACGCGATACGATTCAAAAAAGAGATTTGATTGATATTGGCCGCGAACTGTTTCATATAAGTAAACCGCGACCGGATACCAATCGCAGAAAAAGGCTATATTTTTCTTTTCTGCCTGTTTCTTCATCAATAGTAGGCCCTGGAAAAGCCTTAATAACATCTACAACTGCGGGTTTTTATATGGGCGATCAAGCAACCACAAACCTTTCAAGTATTAGCTTTACCCCCTATTTTAATTTCAAAGGCAGATATGGTTTGCCTATACACTCAAACGTCTGGCTAAATAATAACAGCTGGAATATTCAGGGCGATACCCGTTTCCTGGTATACCCACAATATACATGGGGCTTGGGTGGTAATCAGCCCGAGAGCGATAGTTTTTTGCTGAACTATAAATATATCCGGTTTTACCAAAGTGCGCTTAAACGTATAACCAATTATTTTTTCGCGGGTATTGGCTATGATTTGGATTCTTATATCGATCTTGATCTTACGCCGGCAGATGTAAGCGCATTCAGAAAGTTTACTAACTATAAATATGGAACAGCTGAAGACGAAAACGTATTCTCATCCGGCCCTACTATAAATTTATTATATGATACACGTAACAACTCCCTCAACCCGGTACCGGGTTTTTATGCAAACGTAATTTACAGGTATAGCTCCGTTCCGCTGGGAAGTGATAATAACTGGCAATCCTTATATATTGATGTGCGAAAATATGTTTCTATAACACATACCGGCCCCAAAAATATACTGGCATTTTGGACCTATTATTGGACATCACTTACCCCTGGCACCCCTTATCTTAATTTACCAAGCATAGGCATGGACCCCTACCAGCGCTCAGGCCGTGGAATTGAGCAGAGCCGCTACCGGGGGCAGCGACTAATTTATTATGAAACTGAATTCAGGCGTGATATTACCCGTAATGGATTGTTTGGCTTTGTGCTATTTGCCAATGTTAACTCGGTTACCCAACCTATTACCAACCGGTTTGTATACTGGCACCCTGCGGGCGGTGGCGGTTTACGTATAAAGTTCAATAAAAAAACCGATACTAACATTGCCATTGATTATGGTTTTAGTAAAAACTATTCAGCACTCTCACTAAATTTGGGTGAAGCATTCTGATATATGCCTGCCAATAATATTATTTATGGAAATAATATTAAAATTCGTTAGTTTTGGAGCCTTGCTATTTGTCAAAATCCTGTTAACAATATAGATATACTATACAGGGTAATTTATATTTGTTTCCATACTATCCATTACAATTTTAGCCCAACCTTTTACCGGGATACTAGCATAGTAAAACATTTTTTCATTTTTTTTGGCTCAATAAAATTTCTATGTTAAAACGCATTTTAGTATTGGATGATAACCAGGATATACTTGATATTGTAAACGAAACACTCACCTATGAACAATTTGAGGTGCAGGGAACCACAAAGGGCAATACAGTTATTCCGCTAATGGAAGAATTTACGCCTGACCTGGTTATTCTGGATTATCGCGTTGCGGATACCAACGGCGGCGAAATCTGCAGGAAGATTAAAACGCATCCAAAATTCAATAATATTCCCGTTATTATTTTCTCGGCCTACGTTAACCGCGACAATGAACTCTTTGCCTACGGATGCGATGCCGTTATCAATAAACCCTTTGATTTAACCGAGCTTGTTGAAAAAGTTCAACGCCTTATCCTTCTTAAAACCACATTACCTGAACGGTAATTAAATAACTAATTAACAGTTAAATTTTAAAAAGATCGGAGACTTTTACCTTTTAGGTAATTAAATTGCAATTATTACATAATTTCAATGGTTAATATTCCGATTTTGCATAATTAAGCCCTTTTGTTGATAAAAAACTATGCCTCAGGGCTTGTTAAATGAGTATTGTTTTGATAAATTTGTTTATTGATTAAGCTAATTTTAAATACAAATGCCCCTAATTGTATTAACAACGATAATACCTATATCCAGAAATACGGGTTCAGAAAAAAAGCATAGAAGGGAACTCGTTTGCCCCAGGTGCAAAAATGAACTGGATGCCCGTATACGCAGAGGTTTTTGGGTTAAAACTTTTCTTTTCTGGCTTCCTATAAAAAGATATATCTGCTATAACTGCCAGCGTAAATTATATAAATTAAACTAATTAATACTAAATGGCATTATCATCTTAGTAAAAAAAATAACCTATTAATACCGTACAAATATTTTTATAAGGGTTTTCACGCTTTTATCAAATAAAATATCGTAATTGAATTTTATTTTTTTCCCTTATAAACCTTGAGCCCGAAAATTAATACTTCAAATAAATACCTTTGTCCGAAATGTGGAGCACCTTTTCATTACCAGATGCACCGGAATTGGCTCGTCAAAAAGTTAGCATTTCTTTTTCCTGTCCGAAAATACTTCTGTGCCAGGTGCAAAAAAGCATATCACATACGTATGGACAAGCCCCAGGATTAGCAATTCCCCCGTCCCACTCTACTCCAATATTTTTGTATACAATAACAGATGATTATGCTATACAAAAAAACACATGAGGTAAACACAGCATATTCTGAAAGTATAATTATAAATACCAACCAGATATTAATGCTCATTTATAGCTATTTTAACACAATTACACTTGTAATCTACTATAAATAAGTTTATTATACAGGTAGTTTTTAGTTTATTACAATAATTGGTACAGGATTTGCATGCATGCTATTATAATAAAGTGTAGTATATTTTATTACATTAATACAAACTATATGAAAAGGATACTAGCGGTGGATGATAATGACGACATTTTAGAAGTATTACGATATATACTTGAAGATTCCGGTTATGTGGTTGACACATTATCAGACGGGCATTTACTATTTGATAAAATAAAAGAACATACCCCTGATCTTATATTACTTGATATTATGCTGGGTGATATGGATGGCCGGGCCTTATGCAAAGACATTAAAACTCAATGGGACACCCAGGGCATCCCGGTAATTTTAGTTTCAGCCAGCCATGATGTAGCCGCCACATTAAACCAATACGGCGCTCCCGATGATTTTGTAGCCAAACCTTTTGATCTGGATGTATTACTTAATATTATTCAAAGGCAATTGGCTTCAAAGGCTGCTTAATTTAACGGCATCTTTAATATAAGGCGCTTTAAATACATAACCTAACTCCAGTAACCTTGTTGGCACAACCCATCTGCTTTTCAATACAAGTTCAGCTTCAGTACCTAATAACCTTGTACCTATTGCCAGCATCCATTTTGTAGCGTGTAATCCAAAGGGCATCTTCATCACATTTCTTACCACCCTCATAAATTCTTGGTTTTGTACCGGGTTTGGTGCACTCACATTAAATATCCCTTCAAGCTCTTCGTGGCCTCTCAAAAAATCTATCACACCTGTAACGTCATTTTCATATACCCAGCTAAAATATTGTTTACCACTACCCTGCCTGCCACCTAAGCAAAATTTTGCCAGGTTAAAGTAATAAGTCATAACACCACCTTTGCGCCCAAGCGTTATAGCTATTCTTAAACCGATCTTTCTTACACCAGGTGTATCCTGCTCAAAAAATGCGGCTTCCCACTGTTTACATACATCAACAGAGAAACCTTTGCCTAACTCCCCGGTATACTCATCCTGTGGCCTGTCCTCAGCGTACCTGTAAATGGTAGCAGATGCTGCATTTATCCATAACTTTGGTGCATTTTCAACCATTCTGATCGCTTCACCCAAAATTCTGGTAGCATTTACTCTTGAATCAAGTATTTCCTTTTTGTTCTTATCATTATACCTGCAATTAACGCTTTTACCATTCAGGTTAATGAGCACATCGCAGTTTTCCAGTTCGGCAACCCAGTTGCCAATGGTTGCAGCGTTCCAACTTACATATTTTACATTATTTACAATACGATTGCCGCCACGGGTAAGGACGATCACCTCATCGCCCTTACCTGTAAAATGCGCAGCTAGTATCTGACCAATAAAACCTGACCCGCCTGCTAAAATTATCTTTGCCATTATTGCCTGATCTTTAATCGTTCGTCCCTTTTAGCACGGTTGCGTAGTTTGTAAAAAACAATAAGGTTAAGGAAGTGCATACCGCCCAATATTAAAATTATCCAGCCTATTTTAAAGCTCAATACTTCTACCACAACCTGCAAATTGCCAATAGCATTGGTTTCCTTTAAGGCAAGGCACATATACCCCACATTTATAAGGTAAAAGCCTACAATTAACAGCTTATTCACAGAGTCGGCCAGCTCATTGTTACCATGGAAGATATCTATCAAAAATACCCTTCCGTTTTTAAACAAAACTTTTGCTACCCAAACTGTTAGTGCAACGCTTATTATCATGTAAAAAGCGTAGGTTAAAATAAAATAGTTCATGATGATGTTGTTGTTTTATATATGTTAATAATTATTGAATTTTCAGTAATAAATGAAAGTTTTAATTAAAAAAAGAGTTATTTTAATATTTTCATAACCGTACCAAAAAACCAGTTTTCTTCTGCCTTCAGCATAGTTTCTAAAGTTTTGTTAACGTTGTTGGCCAGCTTGTTTATATTGGCAACCGAAGTTTTAAAAGTTTTATATGCCGGATCTTTTACATCCCCTGTAACTTCCGAAAGCTGGTTTAAGATTTTTAGTACCGGATCGAGCTCACGCTTTTTACGTTCTTTGGCTACCTGCCTGGCTATTACCCAGGTATCCTTTTCAGCATAAAAATACTCTTTACGTTCACCTGTCTTGTGTTGTTTTTCAACCAGGCCCCAATCCATCAGATCGCGCACGGTCATGTTGGCATTCCCCCTCGAGATACTTAGCTCAGCCATGATCTCTTCGGTAGTTAAAGCCTCTGGCGAAATAAGCAGCAAAGCATGTACCTGTGCCATCGTGCGGTTTATTCCCCACTCCGATCCTAGCTTTCCCCATGCTTCAATAAACTTTTCTTTGCCCTCTGCTAATTTCATATACAAATGTAAACCAGTTTTTAAACTTTCAAAACTTTTTGAAAGTTTATTTTTATTTTATTTATGCCGACTTATATTTCAGAAAGAGGCAAGAACCAAGAGGTAAGAGTCAAGAAAAACAAATGCTGTATATTATAGCTTTGATACCGTATTCATTCTGGTTCTTGAATCTTGTCTCTTGATTCTTGAATCTTGATTCCTGACTCTTTCCCAACAAAGTTTTCCACACGCATACCACGTAACAAAATTATTGCGTTAGAAAGTTGTTTTTCAACATTTGTGAATTTCTAATGTGAATTGCCTTTTTTTGTATTCGCTAATTTAGCAACTTGTTAGCATGTGCTTATGATCAAACTAAGATACACCTTCCTGTTAATACCCATATTTTTTACACTATCGTCTCAAGCCCAGCAAGACCCTTCATTTGAGGTGTACCATACCTACCAAACGGCCACCGACCTGCTGGATAAGGGCAGATATGTTGCGGCAGCAGAGCAATTTCGTTTGGTTGAGCAGGCACGGCTAAAACCGAGCACCCAAGCAAAGTATGAATCAAAGCTTACGCTTGTACAGGAAAACGCACAGTACTATGAGGCTTTTTGCGAATTAGAACTGGGTAATGATGATGCCGAAAGCATGCTTTTGCGCTTCACCAAGGAACATCCGGAAAATCCTTTATCAAAACTGGCTTTTTTCCAGATAGGCCGCTCCTACTTTAAACAGCAAAAATATACCGATGCCATGCGTTGGTTTGATAAGGTGGAAGCGGGCGAATTAAATGGCCGTGATAATACCGAATATAAATTTGAAAAGGGCTATTGCTACTTCACAGCTAATGACTACAAAAACGCCCAGGAACTATTCTCAGAAGTAAAAGCCAAACACGGTCCTTATACCGAGGATGCAACTTATTATTTTGCCTATATAGCCTACCTTAACAAGGACTACCATCTGGCCCTGGCAAATTTCGAAAAGCTTAAAAATTCAAAAAAATACGAGGACAGCTATCCTTATTATATCTCGGCCGTTTACTTTTTGGATAAACGCTATGATGATGTGATCAGCTATGCCGTACCTATCCTTAATAGCACGCACCAGCAGCACGAAACTGAAATGCTGCGCATTATTGGTGCTTCATACTTTGCAAAGGCCGATTATGATAACTCTGTAAAATATTATAGCAGGTTTGAGAATGAGGATCAGGGTAAAACCCAGAACACGCAGGATAGCTACCAAATGGGTTATGCCTATTATAAGGTAGGTAACTACACCAAAGCCGCAACCGAGCTGGAAAAACTGGTGGAGCAGAACGATATTTACAGTCAGAACGGTAACTATACGCTGGGCGATATATTCCTGAAAATGAATAACAAGCAAAGCGCCCGTAACGCTTTCCAGGTAGCCTCAAGGTTAAGCTTCGACCCGCAATTACAACAGGATGCTTTGTATGAATATGCAAAACTATCTTACGAGCTTGATTTCAATACTGAGGCGTTAACTGCTACGCGCCTTTACTTAAAAAACTACCCGCGTTCGGGCCGTAATGATGAGGTTAAGGTTTTATTGGGCGAGGAGTTGCTAAACTCACGCAACTATAAAGAAGCGGTTGACATTCTGGAGCCTATCCCTAATAAGTCGCTAAGCGCTCAGGAAGCTTACCAAAAAGTAACCTATTACCGCGGCCTTGAGTTTTATAATGAGCGCGCTTTTGAAAATGCTATCGGTATTTTCCTGCGCTCGTTAAAATATCCTATCGATACTAAAATACAAGCCTTAACAACCTACTGGATGGCTGAAGCCATGTACGAGGTACGCAAATATGATGAGTCGGTTGAAACTTTTGAGCAGTTTTTGGCGATGCCTGAAGCTAAGGAAACCGATGTTGCTAACTTTGCTAATTATGCGCTGGCCTATGCAGCCTTCGGCGGCGAAAAATATAAAAAGGCGGCTACTTACTTTGAAAAGTTCCTGCAAGGCGAAGAAAAAGATACCGCTACCATAAACGATGCAACTGCCCGTTTGGGTGACAGCTATTTTGTATTGAAGGATTATGGTTCGGCCCTTAAATATTATAACCGTATTATTGATAATCGTAGTCCGGGTCAGGATTACGCGCTGTTCCAACGTGGTATTATACAAGGTTTGCAGGGATCGCAGGATGCAAAGATCAGCACGCTCACTTCGGTACTGAACCAGTTCCCGAACTCTGATTATGCTGATGATGCATCATTTGAGATAGCCTATGCCTACTTCCTGAAAGGCGATGGCACTACAGCCAAAACCGATCTGCTGGCCATGATAGATAAATATCCGCATAGCAGCTACGTACCACGCGCTTTGATGACCATGGGCCTGATTGATTATAACGCAGGCAGCGATGATACCGCCGTTGAATTCTTTAAACGGGTGGTGCAGGATTACTCATCAACCGATGAAGCCAAACAGGCGCTTAAACAAATTGAAAAAATCTATACCGATAAAGGCGATGCGCAAACTTTCATCAGCTATGCTTCCACTACTCCTATCGGTAACTACAGCAGCGCCGATCAGGAAGGTATCATGTATACTGCCGCCAACAACTTGTATTTAAGGGGCGACTGGCAGGGTACTGTAGGTGCTGTTAACGCTTACTTTGATAAGTTCCCTAATAAACCGATATATAACAAAGAAGCCCACTTTATCCGTGCGGAAAGTTTAGTTAACCTTGGTCAACCCGCCTCGGCTGTGAATGACTATAATGTGATATTAAACGATTGGACCAGTGCTTATACTGAGAAATCACTCATCAGCATGGCTAAGCTATACATCGCGCAGCAAAAATATAACGACGCGGTAGTGTTCCTAAAAAAGCTTGAAACCAACTCAGAGTATAAGTCTGATTACACTTTCGCTATTAACAACCTGCTGCTTTGCTACTCGCAGATGGAGATGGCTGATGATGTACTAAACTATGTGAAGGAAGTTAGGGCCAATGAAAAAACATCAGAGGAAGATAAATATAGAACAGGCTTATACGCCGGTAAAGCTTACCTGCAAAAAGGCGATACTACCAGCGCTGTAAAAGAGTTTAACTATACCGTTAGCAACACAAAAACCGTTGCCGCTGCCGAAGCTAAATATAACATAGCCAATGTCGACTACCTGAAAAGGCGTTACAAAACATCACAAAAAGCCTGTTTCGACCTGGTTAAGGAGATGCCTAACTATGATTATTGGGTAGCCAGAACTTATATCTTATTAGCTGATGATTACATGGGCTTGAAAGATAGTTTCCAGGCTAAGGCTACACTGCAAAGTATAATTGAGAATTATAAAGGCAACGATGATATTTTACCAACGGCCAAACAAAAGCTTGATAAAATAACAGGCAAAAACTCAGCTATTGATACGGTAAAACCCGACAGTACGCAACAAACAAAACCAGATACTACTAATACTAAACCAGCGGGCAATGGTGGCAATTAAGAGGATGACAAGGCATAAAACGACACAAGCAATGAAATTACGATATATATACACGCTGCTGAGTTTACTGTTAGTATTATACTTTGTACCTGCAAACGCGCAAACAAAGCATAAGGCTAAAAAAACTGCTACGAAAACTACAGCTAAAAAAAGCACTAAGCCTGCACCTAAAAAAACTACCAAACCGGCATCGGCACCAACAAAGCAAAAGACCGATGCTAAAAAACTGGGCGACGCGGTAGCAAAAAATAGTTCGGATACCACAAAGGCCGGTGGCAATAAAACGCCGGATAAAAATCAAAATGCGCTGTCGGAAGAGATCGTGGTAACCACTGCCTACAAACCGGTGTTGGCCGATGCTGTTAAGATCCGCCGTAACCCCGATCTGGAAACTAAGATCCCTTTTAAAGCACCTTTAACTTATACTGTTTTAGATAAAAGATTAGCACAGGATAACGAGATCCGCCAGTTGGATGCTATGCCTATGCCAGTGCAGCAGGATTCTCTGCCGGGGAACAACTACGCTAAAGTAGGCCTCGGTAACCTGAAGACCACTTACGGTGAGGTTTATATTAATAACGGTGCCGATCAGGCGTTACAGGTAGGCGTTTATGCCAAACACCTGTCAGAGGATGGAAGCCTGGACAAGCAGGATGCCAGTAAAAACGAAATTGCTGTATTTGGCAAAAGCATAGGTGCTACCAACTCCGTTAGCGGCCGTATTGATTATAAATACAACAGCAACTATTTTTATGGCTTTAACCAGGATGTTCCGCCAACAATTGCAATTACGCCCCAGCGTCAGCATTTCAGCATCATAGGTGCCGAAGGCGAGCTTACCAAAAATTATGCTGATGTACCTAATGATTTCACTTACGCCTTTAAGCTTAAAGGTTATGATTACAGCGATGCCTTCAAGGCCCGCGAAAGTAATGTGGTGTTATCGGGCTTTTTGAATGAAACCATACAGCAATTTTACGTAGGAGCATCAGGCTCTCTTGATCTGAGCACGCAAAAGGATAGCGCATACAATTATGGCAATAACCTGGTACGGGTAAACCCTTACATCAAATTCCAGGGTGATAACTATAAGGTAGATGCCGGTGTTAATATAGTTGATGAGTTTGGTTTTAAATCGGCCTTTTACATTTTCCCGTCGGCTAAAGCAGAGATACAGGTAATACCTAAATACGTGCGTTTGTTTGTTGAGGCCACAGGCGATGTAAACAAAACATCGTTACTTGATTTCTCAACAGTCAATCCGTTTATAGGGCCAAACCTACAGATCAAAAACTCAGTTGACCAGCTTGACCTTAGTGCCGGTTTAAAAGGCACCCTGGCACCAGGCTTAGGCTTTAAAGCTTTCATATTCCGCAACAGCGTAAAATACCTGCCTATGTTTGTAAGCAACTTCGGTCCGGCAGGAAATAAATATGCAGTGGTATATGATAATGGTAAAACACGTGTAAACGGCTTTAACGGCGAACTGGATTACAAGGCGTCAGAGGATGTAAATATATTTGGCCAGGTTGATATCAGGAGCTATAATTTATCGCAACAACAGGAAGCATGGAACCTGCCTAAGTTTAAACTTACAGCCGGTACTACAATACGTGTAAATAACCAGGTATCTATTACCGGATCATTGCTATTCCGTGGCAGTACACAGGACGCGCCATATGCCGATGCTGTTAATTTAATCAAAGTTACTCCAACCACTATCAGCTCATTTGCCGATCTGAGCGGCGGTGTTGATTATAAGGCTACCAGTAAAATATCGGTGTTTGTAAAGGTTAATAACATTTTAGACACAACAAATCAAAGCTACCTGTATTATCCTGACTACGGATTTAATATATTTGGCGGTATTGGCTATTCTTTTTAAGCTTTTTTGATATTTTATAATTAACCGTACTTTTAGCGCAATGGATGTAGCCTATTATATAAGTGAACTATTAGGGCAACTTGGCGAGGTAAATGTGCCCGGCCTGGGCTATTTTGCGCGCTTGCGTATTGATGGTTATTATGACGAGCGTGAGGCTACTCTTTACCCCCCACAGTATAAAGTAGCGTTCGACAGGCAATCCATAGATGATGATGCGCTTTACCAGTACATCGCCGAAAAAAAGAATATCTCGCTGGCATCATCCAAATACTTTACTGAAAAATATATTACTACCCTAAAAGAACAGGCTGCAAAAAGCGAAGTTGCCTTTGCCGAACTGGGAGTTATATATATTACTAATGGCAATATTACTTTTAAAGCATCGCCAACATCAGCCGGTGATCCCTCTTTTTTTGGCTATCCACAGATAAAATTGAATAAACTGGGTGATACCCCTATTGCAGAACCAACGGCGCCAAAAAGCCCCGAACCTGTATACATACCCAAACTCGAGCCGGAATTACCGGTTGAATCCGTTCAAAAACAGGAATCCGCTACACCCGTATCCGAAGAATATAAGCCGCAGCCAACCATATATTCGCTGGACCCTGATACTTATGAACCGGCAGCAGATGAGCATGACGAATTAATTGATGTAGATGTTCCGCATCTTGATGACACCAAACCAAAAAAATTAACCTATCTACGTGTGCTTACTGCGTTGGCTATAGTTGCAGCATTAACAGCATTGGTGGTGTTTGGCTTATACAGGTACGATCCTGTTTTATTTAATGGCATTACTACAGTAAAAAATACGCCTGTTGCTGTAAAACACGATAGCGTTAAAACAGATACAGCTGCCCAAAAAACAGATACCGGCAAAACAAATACAACGGTTAAAACTGATACAACGGCAAAAATCCCGACTCCTGTCGCTGCTACTGTTACCCCTGCCGCTGTTAATGATACGCTTACCAAAATACATTACGAAATTTTGGGTGGCGCATTCCAAACTCTTGACGAGGCTAACATTGCTATCGGTAACTATAAACATTTGCAAATTAATGCGCGGATACTAAACAATGTACCCGGCAAGTTATATAAGGTAACGTTAGGTACCTATTTTGATTACCAGCAAGCAGTTAATGCTGAGGATACATTACTAAAAACAAAAAAAATAAGTAAAAACAGTATAAGTTTACAACCATATCATCCCAAAAAAACTAATCCATAACAATGAGTTTATTATTGCAGATAACAGATACAGCGAAAAAATTAGCAGACACGGTGACCAATCTCTCCAAAACCGGCACAGCCGGCGATGAATTGCATTTTGGCGATTTGCTGATAAAGGGTGGTGTGATAATGATACCTATTGGTTTACTGGCGGTATTAGGACTGGTGATATTTTTTGAACGTTATTTCACTATCCGCAAGGCATCAAAAAATGAAAACAATTTAATGATGCAGGTGCGTTCAAGCGTAATGTCGGGCAATTTGCAGTCGGCCATAGCCATTTGTAAAAACAGCAACACCCCACTGGGCCGTATGCTGCAAAAAGGTTTGCTAAGGATAGGCAGGCCCATAAAGGATATTGAAGGTGCTATTGAAAACATAGGTAAACTGGAAGTAGCTAAATTGGAAAAGAACATAGGCATTTTAGGTATTATTGCCGGTATTGCGCCAATGTTTGGTTTCCTGGGTACTATTTATGGCGTAATCAAAATATTTTATGACATCGCCCAATCGGGTAACCTAAGTATAGGTGTTATATCAGGTGGTTTATATGTTAAAATGGTTACAGCAGCAGCCGGTTTATTTGTAGGTATGGTTGCCTATATATGCTACCACGTTTTAAATATGATGGTTGATAAGGTAATCCTGAGTTTGGAAACTGATGCTATTGAGTTTATTGACCTGTTAGAGGAGCCGAGCAAATGAATTTAAGGAACAGGAAAAATAGGATAGCTGCCGAAGTGCAGACATCCGCGATGAACGATATTATGTTCTTCCTGCTTTTGTTTTTTCTTATCGCTTCAACCATAACAAATCCTAACGTTATTAAGTTACTGTTGCCTAAGTCGTCTACCAGTCAATCGGTAACTAAAAAAACGGTGAACGTATCTATAACCAAGGATCTGCGGTATTTTGTGGATAAGAAAGAAACAAAAACAGATCAGCTGCAAACGGCCATAGCCGCTTATAAAAACCTGGCTTCCGAGGTTACTATAGTTTTATACGTTGATAAAACCGTAGCCATACAGGATGCAGTAGTAGTAATGGACGTGGCCCAAAAACTAAATATGAAACTGGTTCTGGCAACGGAACCTAAGTAGGTTGTTAGTATCAAGTAGCTAGTATCAGGTATCAAGACTAAAAAAACTAATACCGGCGATGCAGCTCCATACTTGATACTAAATACTTGATACCTGATACTAAACAAATGGAATACAAACAAGAAGAAAATAACTACCCGAAGGCATTTTTAGCGACAGGCATTTTGCTTGGTGTTATTGTGGCTATGTGTTATTTTATTGTATTCCAGAGTCCGCCTAAACAGGAAGAAGGTACGGGTGGTATATTGGTGAATTATGGCACTACCGACCAGGGTATGGGTACTGATTATATGAGTACAGAGCAGCCATCAGTGGCAGAGAAAGCTAACCATGCAGCACCAAACAAAGTTACTCCTGCCCCACCTACCGAAAAGGTACAGGAAGAAAGCAGCGACAAAAAAATAGCGACCCAAAATAATGAGGACGCTCCAGAAGTTGCATCAACCGCCAAAAAACCTACTGCAAATGTTGCCACGCAAGCTACAAAGGCCGTAGCCAAGCCCGTAGTTAATCAGAACGCATTATATAAGGGCAAGACAAATGGAGGCACAGGTGCAGGCGATGGTACCACCAACACGCCGGGTAACCAGGGCAAGCCAAACGGCAGCACGCTTACCAATAATTATAACGGAACAGGATCGGGCAATGGTGGCAGTTTAAACCTGATACAGCGCAGTTTTATCAGTAAACCAACAGTTACCGATGAGCACAGGGTTACGGGCAAGGTATCAATTGACATCCATGTTGATAAAAACGGCAATGTTATCTATGCCCAGGCCGGTCGTGGTACTACCATCACTGATTACGACCTGATAAAAAAATGTGAGGACGCCGTTAGAAACTCCAAAGTAAACGCCCTCGATACCGCACCAGATACCCAACAGGGACAGGTGGTATTTGTGTTTAAACTGAATTAATACCCATAAATTCGTGTCATTGCGAGGAGGAACGACGAAGCAACCTCGTCGCATTCAATGTACCTTCGACGGGGTTGCCGCGCTATCGCTCGCAATGACATATCGGAATACTTTCACTTTTCCCCGAAAACCATTAACTTTATTTTATGGGACAGTACGACGCAAGGGTTGATGCTTATATTGAAAAATCAGCGGCATTTGCAAAACCAATTTTAAACCACATCAGGGAAGTAGTACATGCGGCATCGCCATTAATAACGGAGACGATTAAATGGGGAATGCCTTTTTTTGAATATAAAGGGCCGGTTTGCCAGATGGCTGCTTTTAAGGAACATTGTGCCTTCGGTTTCTGGAAAGCTTCATTACTGGATGATCCACATGGGTTACTGAAAATTGCCGAAGGCAGTGCAGGCAGTTTTGGGCGCATTAACACCATTGACGACCTGCCCATACCCGATGCTATAAAACACTTTGTATTATTAGCCATTGAAAACAACGACAGAGGAATAAAAATACCCACAGCAAAGAAAACACCTGCCGAAAAAAAGGAACTGGTCACTCCTGACTACTTTGAAGTCTTATTAAATGATCATCCCAAAGCAAAAGAGGTCTTCGATAAATTCAGTTATTCGCACAAAAAGGAATATTTAGAATGGATTATCGATGCAAAGACTGACGCTACACGCCAAAAACGAATGCAGCAAGCTATCGAGATGATGGAAGAAGGAAAATCGAGGAATTGGAAATATCAATAATTAAATGTTAAACCTGCCTCCTTATAATGAATTTCCTGAATTGCAATATGATAACATCATTATGCGGCAAATTTCAACTACCGATATTGCCAATATAATAGATATATGTGTTTATGATGGCAAATGGGCCGTTACCGCACATGACGCGCAGGAAATCTTAAATAAAATTGACAAAGATTATCAAGACGGAAATTCTATCCATTGGGGGATAGTTGACATTGGCAAAAATATAATTGTTGGCTCTTGTGGTTATTACAGAGGGTTTGATAATGATACCGGTGAGATGGGCTTTATTCTAAAATCTGAATTTAGAGGAAAGGGATATATGTTAACTGCAGTTAATTTAGCTGCAAATTATGGATTGATGGATATAGGCCTAAAGAAAGTAATTGCCATAACTTCAAACAGAAATATTAAGACTAAAAACTTATTATCGCGGGCAGGGTTTGAAATAGACCGGGTGCTTGCTGATGAGGACATTCAGTATAAATACTGCTAGCTAATCCCAATCATTATTGGATCGCTCTTGAATTATCCCTGAAATGATTAATCTTCAACTCAAACATTTCGGCCATTTTACCGGCACGCCACTTGGCTTCTTCGGCTTTATCGCCTGTAAATAACTCATCAACCGTTTGGTTAAACAGGTTTATCCATTGTTTAAAGTGGCTGCCATCAACCGGTAACTTAGCATGCGGCGGAAACGGACTGCCATAATAAGTATGTTCGCCTAACAAGGTGGTTTGCCAAAAGGTGTACATTTTTTCGAGGTGATGGTGCCAGTGATTACCTATGCGTTCATTAAATATCGGCGCTAAAAGGGCATCATCCTGCACTTTAGTGTAAAAGGTATCCACCAATAGTTTTACATCATCAAGCGTAAGGAGTTCGTTGTTCATTGGGTATAAAGTTACGGGGTTGGGTGGAGAGTACTATAATGAGGGGGTAAAAATTACAAACCCTAATAGTTATTTTCTCCAAGCGTCATTGCGAGGAACGAAGCAATCCCCGACTGTGCAGAGCGGAGATGCTTGTCTGTTGAGTCGCATGGTATCGCTCATAGCCGCTAAGGCCTATTTCTTTTGTCTTCGCCACAAAAGAAACAATAAATCAAGTCAGTAGAAATGCTTCTTTGCCGCACAAGGCCTCTGCCCTGCAAATCAGGCAAAACCTGGGCTGCTATATTTTTACCCTGCTGTCGCTACGCACCTGGCCTTTACGCATCTGTAAAAATCTGCTATGCCCTGCCACCACACAAGGCCACCATTGTTTTGTCTGATTTCGCCCGAAGCTGTTCTACTGACAGGGAGGAGAAAATCGCCATCATGTCATTGCGATCCGCTGATAGCGGAGTAGCAATCTCATCGTTCGCATATTGAACGCGACGAGGTTGCTTCGTCGTTCCTCCTCGCAATGACATTTTTAAAATAAGTAACGTAATGAAAAGCGGGTAAAGGCCCGACAAAAAGCGCGGGGCTGGGTGTTTTGCCTGTGGGCGGAAGGATCTTTTTGTCTTGACTTTTTGGTTCTTTTGTGTCAAGACAAAAGAACTAGCCTCCGCGGCAATGAGCGGCTTCAAGCGATGTTCACGCCAACATATTCGTGATGTCTACGTAGAGATTGCTTCGTTCCTCGCAATGACGCACGGAGAGAATACTATGACGGATGAAGCTAAAAATCCAACGGTCCCAGCCTTCTCATATTCTTTAATATCAAATACTGCCTGTGGGCCACATAATCACTCGGGTTAGTTGGCGACCATTTCAACGGATCGGGGAATATAGAGGCTATAGCCGCGGCTTCGTGTTTGGTAAGGTCTTTGGCATTCTTGTGGAAATAAGCCTGCGAGGCGGCTTGTACGCCGTATATACCGTCGCCCATTTCAATCTCATTGAGGTAAACTTCCATAATGCGCTTTTTGCTCCAGAAAATCTCTTCCAATATGGTAAAGTAAGCCTCAAAAGCCTTGCGTACATAAGAGCGGCCCGGCCACAGGAAAACGTTCTTAGCAGTCTGTTGCGATATGGTGCTCCCTCCTATCAGTTTATGACTTTTGGCATTTTTATCAATGGCACGTTCCATTGCCTTAAAATCAAAGCCAAAGTGATCCAGAAAACGCTGGTCTTCCGCAGCTACGGCGGCGCGTTTCATAGGGTCGGCAATGTCATCAAAATCAACCCATTGTTTATCTATCTTCCAATCTTTCCCATCTGATTTCCTTTCAAAGCCACGCTCTATCATGAGCAGGGTAACTGGCGGGTTTACAAAACGGTATAGTATCACCCAAAGAATAGTGATGCCAAAATAAAACAGGAAAAATAGTTTAAGAAACCGGAGGATAAGTTTTAACATTTCGGCTGTAAAAATAATTTGATATTTCGGATTTTGGATGTGGGAGTTCGGATTTATTTTTTTAACCCAACAGTCATCCCGAACTTGTTTCGGGATCTCAAAGGACAATCAGCTTGCCAGGTGTATAATCTTGCAAATGAGGTGCTGAAACAAGTTCAGCATGACATGCCCATATACCCGCTGTTTGTGTCCCCACAAACAGCTACTGGCGGATTGTGGGGACACAAACAATGGAATGGATTTCTCTAATTGTCATGCAGAGGTACGAAGCATCTATTATTGGAGCAGCACGTCGCCACAGGATAGATGCTTCGTACCTCCGCATGACAAGGGAGGCTAAGGAGAAACAAAAAAAGGTGTTTTGCTCTCACAAAACACCTTTTTAATATTATCTAAATCCGAAATCGAAATTCCGAATTCCGAAATTATAATTACTCAGCTACCACTTCAAATGGTACGCGTACTTTTACTTCTTTATGCAAGTTTACATTTGCAACATACTCACCTACAAATTTAGGCTCAGTATCAAAAGTAATACGACGACGGTCAACTTCAAAGCCTTCTTTTTTCAAAGCGTCAGCTAATTGAATAGTGTTGATAGCACCGAAAATTTTACCGCTTTCGCCGGCTTTAGCACCAATGGTAAGTTTAACACCTTCCAAACGGGCAGCTATCGCGTCAGCATCCTTGCGGATCTTTTCTTGTTTAAACTGAGCCTGTTTAAGGTTTTCAGCTAAAACTTTACGTGCACTTACTGTAGCTAATATGGCGTAGCCTTTAGGTAAAAGGTAGTTACGGCCATAACCTGGTTTAACGCTTACTACATCGTCTTTATCACCCAGGTTTTTTACATCTTGTTTTAAAATAACTTCCATTTCTTAGATCTCCTATTATTTTAATGAATCTGTAACATAAGGTAATAAACCGATGTGGCGTGCACGCTTAACAGCCTGAGCCACTTTACGCTGGAATTTTAATGAAGTACCAGTTAAACGGCGAGGTAATACTTTACCCTGATCGTTAATGAACTTTAATAAAAAGTTTGCGTCTTTGTAATCGATGTACTTAATACCGTTCTTTTTGAATCGGCAGTATTTTTTACGGTTATCCTCCACCTTGGGAGCGGTAACGTATTTAATTTGCTCGTTAGCCATTAGTGTGCTGCCTCCTCTGTTGCTTTAGGTTTTTTGTTAAAAGCACCGCTGCGTTTTTTGTCATTGTAAGCAATGGCATGTTTGTCCAAAGCAATGGTCAGGAAACGCAAAACACGCTCATCGCGCCTTAACTCTACCTCCAATTTGTTAATTAAATCACCTGGAGCCTTAAATTCAGTTAAGTGATAGTACCCTGTAGTCTTCTTTTGAATAGGGTACGCTAATTTTCTCAAACCCCAATTATCCTCCTGGACAATTTCGGCTCCGCCATCAGTTAAGATTTTGCTATATTTGGCATTAGCCTCTTTAGCAGTTTCTTCTGATAACAACGGGGTTAGAACGATCACGATTTCGTACTGTTGCATTATTATACTTTGATTTTTAATTATTTACCCGCTATTACGGGGCTGCAAATGTAATAAGAATTTCTTACTTTTCAAACACTCACAAACATAAAACTACAAATATGCTATTTATTGATAATGAAGACTTAACAACCATTAATCATACGCCACAACCTGCAATTACATCAACATTTGGCGACGATGATGACGACGATGATGAGGAGGATGACTGGACAGATATTGACGATGAGGATTTTGAAGATATGGCAAATGATGATGACGATGAGCATGAAATGCAGATGGATGACGAAGAGCTACCGCTCGACCCGGATGATGACGATCATTTGCCCGATGATGACCTGCAATAGATAATGACTATTACAACCTTTTAGCGAATTGGAGGTTATTAAACAAATCAACCAAACCATGAAAGAAGAAAAAGAACAAGTAGTAAAGAAAGAACTGACATACATTGAAAAAGTATGGCACACCGTTGCCATAGTGGCTTTGCTGGTTTGTGTAATATTAATAGCCCGCGTGGCCTTTAATATCCTGCTGATGGTTTTGGCGGGATCATTAATCTCGGTTTATTTTCATGGGCTGGGTGATGTTATTGAGCGCAAAACCAAGCTGAGCCGCAAATGGGCCATGACTCTATCCGTTACACTATCGTTTGTTATCCTCGGGGTACTTCTTTGGTTTATGGGCAGTACCATACAGGTGCAGGTTGCCGAACTGAGTAATACGCTGCCGCATACCGTAAATGTATTTAAAGAAAAGCTGAGCGAAAGTACGATAGGCCAAAAAATCCTTGATAATTTCTCCGATGGCAATACAACCAATCTTACCCATACTGTACAAGCGTTTTTTAGTACCAGTTTTGGTGTAATTGGCGATATATACATTATCGCTTTCCTGGGCATATTTTTTACGTCCAACCCCAATTCCTATAAAAACGGCATATTGTTACTGGTGCCAAAATCCAGAAAGGAACTTAGCAAACATATTATGGACAGGATAAGCCTTTCGCTTAAAGGCTGGCTTAAAAGCATGATGGTATCCATTGTGCTCATTACTATTTTAATTGCCACAAGCTTATCTATTATCAGTATTCCGATGGCTATGGTGCTGGGCCTGATTGCGGGCTCACTCAAACTTATACCCAACTTGGGCTCATTACTAGCCATGATACCAGGCGTATTGCTGGCGCTTACCATAAGTACCAATACAGCAATTGTTGTAGCTATAATATACATAGTTTCACAAACCATAGTATCAAACATAATAACGCCGCTCATCCAAAAAAAGATGATTGATCTACCACCCGCGCTAACCCTCATAAGTCAGTTAATTATGGGCGTGCTGAGCGGTGCTTTAGGCATTATTTTAGCCGTACCGTTGTTATCTATTATCATTATTTTGGTGGATGAGTTGTATGTTAAGAAGATAAATGAGGAATAGCTATATATACCTACCGTCATGCCGAACTTGTTTCGGGATCTCACAAGACAGGTGACCCGCCTGAAGTTGACCAAGCGTTTGAGATGCCGAAACAAGTTCGGCATGACTTAATTTTTAAACGTGCCCCCCATTTTTCCACAATCCATCAAGCCTATTTTAACTAAGCCAATTTCTCATTATCTTAGCACTTGTGGAGAATTTCATTGTTTCGGCACGTAAATACCGCCCGGCTACTTTTGAAAGTGTTGTAGGTCAGCAGCATATAACTAATACGTTAAAAAACGCTATTAAGAATAATCAGCTGGCGCAGGCATTTTTATTCTGCGGTCCGCGTGGTGTGGGCAAAACTACCTGTGCGCGTATATTGGCAAAAACCATAAACTGCACCAATTTGCAGCCCAATGGCGAAGCCTGTGGAACATGCGATTCATGCCGTTCCTTTTTAAATGGTAATTCCTTTAACGTTCACGAGCTGGATGCCGCCTCCAACAATTCGGTTGATGATATCCGCAGCCTTATTGAGCAGGTACGCATACCGCCACAGGGTGTACGCTACAAAGTTTATATTATTGATGAGGTGCACATGCTGTCGCAGGCAGCTTTTAACGCTTTCCTGAAAACGCTGGAAGAACCGCCGCACTATGCCATTTTCATATTAGCCACTACGGAAAAGCATAAGATATTACCCACCATACTTTCACGCTGCCAGATATTTGATTTTAACCGCATCCGTGTGGAGGATATGGCCAATCACCTGGCATCCATAGCGCAAAAGGAAAGCATCAGTTATGAGAATGACGGCCTGCATATCATCGCCCAAAAAGCTGATGGCGGTTTAAGGGATGCCCTCTCCATGTTCGATCAGATTGTGAGCTTTTCAGGCGGCAATGTAACCTATAGATCGGTTATCGATAACCTGAACATACTGGATTACGATTACTATTTTAACATAACCGAAAGCTTATTAAAGGAAGACAGCGCCAAAACGTTGCTGCTTTTTGATGAGATATTAACCAAGGGCTTTGATGGCGCTCATTTTGTATCGGGCCTGTCGGAGCACTTGCGCAACCTATTGGTAGGTAAGGATACATCAACCCTTAAATTATTGGAGGTTAGCGACGGTATTAAAACCAAGTATCTGCAGCAATCACAGGCTTCGTCGGTTTCGTTCCTGCTATCGGCCATGAATATTGCCAACCAGTGCGATCTGAATTATAAGCTCAGCAAAAACCAGCGCTTACAGGTTGAACTGGCCCTGCTAAAGATGTGTTACCTCACATCGGCCTTTAATCTGGCCGCCGCGCCGCCTACTGCAATGCCCTCTCCGGATGGGCAATTAAAAAAAAAACCTGATTCCTCAGCAGGGATAGCCCCCGCTACGGCTTCGGCAACACCAAATCCGGCCCCTGTTCTTAATGATGCCCCTGCAAATTATACTACTGCAAAAAAAACGCCATCAATAAATACAGAGCCGGTAAACAATGCTAAGGAAACCCTGATAGCCGAAAAGCCTAAAATATTCATACCCAGCCTAAACACATCGTCAACATCAATAAAGATCCCATCATTAAAGGATCTGGGTAAAGGGGCCGAGGCGATGGTTGATGAGGAAGAAGACCCTTACCTTAAAGGCGATGACAAGGAAGATTTTTCGCCCGATGAGTTTTTAAGGCACTGGCATACTTACGCCGCCAAGTTAAAATCCGAAAGCAAACATAATTTGTTAAGCATATTTAACACCAATGCCGCTAAAATGCTGCGCCCTTATGAGTTTGAAGTGGTAGTTGGCAACAAGGTACAGGAAAACCTCTTCAGGGATGAAAGGCCGTATTTGCTCAATTATCTGCGCAGTAATTTAAAGAATTACAGTATAGAGGTAAATGTTAGGGTTGATGAAATAACAGCTATTAAACGCCCCTATACCAACCAGGAAAAGTTTCAATACATGGCTGCTAAGAACCCGCAGCTTACAGAGCTTAAACGAAAATTCAACCTGGATTTTGATTAAGCCCTTGTCTCGCCTTTATTTTCACAGTCAGACTTAAATATTTCTACTTAAACTTACTTTTTTTGCACTATTACTTAACTATCAGCTTTTTGTGCGAGAATATATAGCACGGGTTAAATATTTATTTAGCTTTGCAAGCTCCTAAACAATATTGTTAATGAAAAGACCTTTACTTTTAGCTACACTACTTGCTGCACTAAGCATTTCATTATATTCATGCAAACTTGATCCCCCAATATATCCAAAACAACCCAATGATACAGGAACGGGGACAGGAACAGGAACAGGAACCGGTACTGGCACGGGAACAGGTACTGGAACCGGTACTGGCACGGGAACAGGTACTGGAACCGGAACTGGAACTGGAACAGGTACTGGAACGGGCACCGGTACAAGCAATAGCCAATTAACCGGCACATGGAAAGTTACATCATCAGTTACAGAATTCCTTACTACGTCATATACCGTTGTTGCCGGCACGGCTCAAACCGACAATGAGTTTACCCTTGCTGTAATTGACGACAACGCCAAAACAGCTGTGGTAACACCACAATTCGGCGATGATGAAGACCTCACCTATACTACATCTACCAGCAATGGCAAAACATATATTAATCTTAGCCAGGCGCTATACGGTACAAGTGATAATCCTCCGGTTCAACTAGTTTCAATATCAGCCACCTCCATGACCTGGTTAACCATTGACCCAACAGTGCTTGATGACGGTATTGGCGGCAAATATTATTTGGCTTTTCAAACAACATTTACAAAACAATAAATATAGCTTAATAGCATAAAAGGGGGTAGTTTACAATTGTAAACTACCCCCTTTTGTTTTCAAGATAATATAACCCTTAATTATTTCCTGTCATTTTTAGGGTATCCCTCCTCGTCCAAATCATCTCTTTCATCTTCGGGCGTGCGGGAAAGGAGTTCATCTGTAGGATCGAGCTCAACTATTTCGCCGTTATCAATGTGCATAGCTAACTGGTCAACATCTGTCTCCAATGATTCATTCGGTATATATTCGTCTGATGTGTCGAAAGGGTTAGCCTCGTCATAGGTGGAATTCATATCCTCACCATTTTTTGCAGAGGTTTTATACGGATCGGGGTGGTCGTAATCCGGGTTATCGCTTTTTACATCGTATTCGTAGCTGTTGTCATCAGCATTGTACTTCAATTGTTGCTTGTCGATTGTTTCGCCCAGCTCATCTTTAAGTATTCTGTCCCTGTCTACACTATCATCGTCAAAAACGGGGTCGTCAATTTCGTTGTTCATAGGTTTTGAGTTAATATAAGTAAATGTACTAAAACCCTGCCAAAAAAATCGCAAACAAAAAAATCGGTAAAATATTAAAATTGAATCGACTTACGGTATGAGGTGAGCGCGCCGAAAGCAAATTTTAAACCAATAGTAAACTGACTGAACTTATCCTTGCTCTTGCCCGTCTCGTAACCATCAATATCATCGCCCATCACAAAATTATATTGATAAGCTATATCAACCTTTAAATTAGGAATATTATACTGGTTGAAAAATTTAAACTCATAGCCAATACGCGCGGGTATAAAAATTTCATTACTACTGTTTTTGCCAGGGGTATAATAGCCCGGTATTAAAAAAGAATACCTGTTTGCTGTTACATGGTTTACTATATAACCTACACCACTGGATAGGTAAAAGTTTTTCATGGCATTAGCAAACGGGCTCTCCGAATAATCTATAAGTTCACCCGCCTGTACCTGCGCCCTGAAAAGAAAAGCTGTAAAGCTGTTAGAGAATTGCCTGCCCGAGCTATCCTTATATTCGTTACCACCCTGCAGTTTACCGCCCTGTACTTCTAAAATATAGTTAATAAATGGCGTTTGGTTATAATTAAGGGAAACATGTACAGTACCTGTAGTTGTAATTGATTGCGCATCGCCATAAACCTGGTCAGCACCAACTCCTATACCAAAATCAAACTGATTATAATTGTACCCTAGCTGCGCTTTTGAAACCAGCACAGTAAAACACATAAATATTGTTAAAATTAATGTTTTTAAGGTAAGGTTTTTTATCATCAGCATTACGCGTATATCAGGTTGAAAATTAATTTGGGGTATTATTCTATAAAAATAGCATCAATCTTAAACAAAACAATACCAAAACAAAATATTTTGCAGTAATGACAGCTTTTTGCCATTTATTGCCATTTAATTAAACAGGTAAAGCTCATTTTTATATATTTGAAACTATTAAACAAAGCATCAGAAATGTCAAAAATTAAAGTAGAAAATCCGGTAGTTGAACTGGATGGCGATGAAATGACCCGTATTATATGGAAATTCATCAAAGATAAACTGATAATTCCTTACCTTGATCTGGATATTAAGTATTATGATCTTGGTTTAGAGTATCGTGATGAAACTAACGACCAGGTGACTATTGATGCTGCAAACGCCATTTTAGAATATGGTGTTGGTATTAAATGCGCAACCATTACGCCTGATGAAGAACGTGTAAAAGAGTTTGGCTTAAAACAAATGTGGAAATCACCAAACGGTACTATCCGTAATATATTAGACGGTACTGTTTTCCGCGAGCCGATTGTTATGTCAAACGTACCGCGTTTGGTACCAAACTGGACAGCCCCTATCTGCATAGGCCGTCATGCTTTTGGCGATCAGTACCGTGCAACTGATTTTGTAACCAAAGGAAAAGGCAAATTAACCATTAAATTCACCCCTGAAGATGGCGGCCCTGAGCAATCATTTGAAGTGTTTAACTTTAAGGGCGATGGCGTAGCAATGGCTATGTACAATACCGATGAATCTATCAAAGGATTTGCACATTCATGCTTTAACCAGGCATTAATGAAAGGCTGGCCTTTATATTTATCAACCAAAAACACCATCCTTAAAAAATATGATGGCCGTTTTAAAGATATCTTTGAAGAGATCTACCAAAACGAATACAAAGCAAAATTTGCTGCTGCAGATATCACTTATGAGCACCGCCTGATTGATGACATGGTTGCATCGGCCTTAAAATGGAACGGTAACTTTGTTTGGGCTTGCAAAAACTATGATGGCGACGTACAGTCGGACACAGTTGCACAAGGCTTTGGTTCATTAGGTTTAATGACCTCAACATTGGTTACTCCGGATGGCACTGTAATGGAAGCTGAAGCCGCGCACGGTACAGTTACCCGCCACTACCGCGAGCACCAGGCTGGCAGACCAACATCAACCAACCCTATCGCGTCTATCTTTGCATGGACACGTGGTTTAGAGTTCCGCGGTAAACTGGATAACAACCAGGAGCTCATCGATTTCTGTACTGCTTTGGAAGAAGTTTGTATTGAAACTGTTGAAAGTGGTAAAATGACCAAGGATTTGGCCATCACCATTAAACCAAAAGTTGAGCACGGTGTAGATTATTTATATACCGAAGAGTTTTTGGCTGCAATAGATGAGAACTTGAAAAAGAAGCTGGCTAAGTAATTAGCGTTGCTTTAAAATATGAAAGTCCGCATAGTTACTATGCGGACTTTTTTTGTTTTTACAATAAGAAGGAATCAGAATAGAAATTTTATAATTTCTATATTTGCTCTATGATCGATCTAAATAAAATAAAGAGTGTTTTAATACAGTTAAAGCCGGAACTGTTGTTAAAATATCCAATAGCCTCTATTGGTTTATTTGGATCTGTTGTGCGTGATGATTTTAACGCCAACAGTGATATCGACATTATTATTGATTTTAACGGAAACATCGGAATTGAGTTTGTAACGCTTGCCGAAGAACTTGAACAAAGATTAAACCGCAAAGTTGATTTGGTTTCCAGAGGCGGTATCAAGCAAAAATATTTCAACGCAATTGAACCGGAAATAATCTATGTCTAATCGTCAGCCAAAACTTCTTCTGGAAGATATACTTGAAAGTGCTGAAAAGATCAATACTTATACTATCAATTTAACTTATGAGGAATTTATAGTCGATAGCAAAACTATTGATGCAGTAGTAAGAAACTTTGAAATTATTGGTGAAGCAGCTAACCGCTTGCCCGATGAACTTAAAGAAAATAATACTGAATTAGATTGGTTCAAAATTCGTGGACTAAGAAACAGAATTGTTCACAATTATTTTGGAATAGACCACAAGATAATCTGGTCGACAAAAGAAATCTATCTACCTCAGCTAATAATTCAAATAAAACAATTATTAAATAAATACGAATAATCAATTCACAATACATTCATACCATGTCAACATTATATCCACTAAAATTCAAGACCATTTTTAAAGACAAGATCTGGGGCGGACAAAAAATTAAGACCTATTTACACAAAGATTTTGGCGATCTACCAAACTGCGGCGAAACCTGGGAAATATCGGGTGTTAAATCTGATGTATCTGTTGTTGAAAATGGCAGCTTAACAGGTGAATCGCTAGCTGATCTGCTGGAGCAATATAAGGACGAACTGGTAGGTAAAAAGGTTTACGACCATTTCGGTAATATCTTTCCATTACTGGTGAAATTTATTGATGCTAATGAGGACCTGTCGATCCAGGTTCACCCTGATGATAAACTGGCTAAGGAGCGCCATAACTCATTCGGCAAAACCGAAATGTGGTATGTTATTGAAGCTGATCCTGGTTCAACATTAATAGCCGGCTTTAACAAGGAGCTTACACAGGCTGGATACCTGGAGAAATTCAACAGCGGCCATTTAACCGATGTCTTGAACAAGGAAGATGTAAAAGCAGGTGATGTTTTCTTTTTACCTGCAGGCCGCGTACATACAATAGGCAAAGGCTTACTGATCGCCGAGATACAGCAAACATCAGATATTACCTATCGTATTTATGATTTCGACCGTGTGGATGATAAAGGCAACAAGCGTGAGCTGCATACCGAAGAAGCACTGGCTGCTATTGATTACAAACATTACCCGGAATATAAAACCCTATATACCCCAGCAAAGGACGAAACAGTTCACTTAGTTAGCTGCCCATACTTTACAACCAACCTGCTTGATTTTAATGAAAGCACGGTAAAAGACTACTCATCATTAGATTCATTTGTGATACATGTATGTTTGGAAGGCGCATATGAAATTAAATACAACGGCGAAACCTACCCGGTTAAAATGGGTGAGTGCATATTATTGCCAAAGGTAATTCACCATGTTGAGCTTTACAGCGAAAGAGGCTTTAAGCTATTGGAAAGTTATATTGAGTAATATACTCCATTCTTCTCCACGCGTCATTGCGAGGTACGAAGCAATCCCTAACTATACAGTCGGACCTGCTAATCGGGGATTGCTTCGTACCTCGCAATGACGCTTTTATATAAACTGCGCGCTTAGGTTTATCTGGTGTACACCTCCGTCACTATAAAATCGCCAAAGAAAGTTTTTCTATCCACAACCTTATAACCAGCTTCTGTAAAGCGCCTCCCAATAGCCGGAAGCCTGGATGCTTCTATCCCACATATTACTTTAAAAAACAGGAACATAGTTTTTAGTAATACTTGCTGCCACCATTTACCCGTGAGCTGAAAATCAGTATTAAGCCATAGTCCATCCCTTTTAAGCAGGCTGTGGATGTGAGCGAATACTTTTTCAAGTGTTTGCTCGGTGAAGTTATCGAATAAAAACGGGGTGATCACTACATCAAAATCTGTGGACAATACTATGTTCTCTATGGCATCATTAATAAAAGTTACTTTATTGCTGGCTATATTTCTTTTTTGGGATAACGCCATCATATGTTCAGCTATCTCAACATAGGTAATATTTAAGCCTGTGGGATGTATATTGCTCAGTTCTTCCAGTATCCATCCTGTGCCCCCTCCTGCTATTAACACATTACTATTTGCAGGCACATGCTTCAGCAAATAAACCTGCGCGTTTACCAGTGCCTTACCATAAACAATACGTGAGAGCCTGTCATAAAACCAGGCTGAATTGTTGTAATTGGCTGCCATAAAGAGTTATTATATGGCCCTGAATGCCAGCAAAAGAAAATATTGCAGGATCAGGATCCCATCAACACAAAAGAAATAGTAATATTCATTCTTTTCCCAGGTTGATCTGAAGATAAGCCACCCGGCTAAAACTGCGGTTATGGTTAGCGCCCAAAAATCGTTATTAAAACCATTATTTCTGAACAGGAACAGCAGTACAATATAGCCTGCCAGCAACACCTGGCAAAACAGGTAGGCTTTCTTTTCCCCGAAAACAACAGGAACTGTTTTAAGGCCCGATTGCTTATCCTGGAACAAGTCGCGGATATCAAAGGGAACAGTAAGCGCTCCTATGAACAAAAATCGCTTGGCAATGAGTATGGTGGTATCGCGCATGGATACAGTACCCAAATGCAGATGCTGGGCTTCCAGTAATGGCAATAGTACCGAGCTCATTGTCCATACCAAAGTGATCAGAAACTGCTTTAAGCCGGGAATATTACGTAAGCCAAACTTCTTATCGCCCAGAGTAAACAGGGGCAAGCCATAGGCAAATGATATGACACCCAGGAAGATGAGCAATATGCGTGATTCTGTTGATATTAAAATAAACAGCGGCATTAACGCCAGTATGGATACTATGGTTATGGTAACCATTAGCCTGTAATGGGCGAAAAACCAGCGCTCCCGGCGGTATATGGATTCCTTTGGGCGTTCGGGCTTGCTAATAAGTATGCAGAAATTGTATATGCCCAGGGTTGATACGAATAGTAGCCCCAAAACAGAATATACAGGTTTTGAACCGATAAGAAGAAAAGTAACCAGCCCCTGCGCTACTGCACACAACGACATGAAAATATTGCTGAAGAGTATAAAATCAAAAGCAGATTGTAATGTTTTCCTCATCAGTGATTGGGATGATCAGCCGGCAATATTAATTTAATAACTAGGTGCGACTAATATTCAAATATCGGAATCTCCTGCAATATTCCAACTTCAATAATCATCTAAAAAAATAAATGTCATTTCGACCGTAGGGAGAACTATCTCTTGAGCCGGCTGTGTATTGGCTGTGTGAGCGAAAAAATCTTTTGCGCTTTGCGCAGCGAATATGCATGGTGAAGAAGATTTCTCCCTACGGTCGAAATGACAATTTTATAAAATATTAATAACGATCGTCATCCATATCCAGGTCGTCGTCATCATCCGGTTCAAGGTTGAACAGGCTGTTGAACATATCTGAAAATGCAAAACCATTATCCAGAAAACCTTTGCTCAGCTGTGAAAACTCCGCCAGGCCATGCAGTACAAACTCCATCAGCAACAACTGCTGGTTTTCGCTCAGGCTCGGATGGAACTTTTTAACCAGATCCTTTAAACCGGTTACTGAATTCAAAGCTTTTTTATATTCGGCCAGCGGCAGGTCGTCCACCAACGATAAGTTGTTGCCATTGCTGAACCAGTTGATAACCTCTGTATAAGGGTTGGGAGCTTTGGATTTTTTAGCTTTTTCCGGATCAGGGAAAAATTGCAGCAGCATTGTTTTAACGGCTTTGCCTATAAGCATATTAGCCACTTTTGCGGGGCCTTCGAGCTCGCCTTCATATACCAACTCAATTTTGCCGGTAATTGCCGGTATAACGCCTAAAAAGTCGCATATACGTACAAAAGTAGTGGCCTCATGATTAATGATCATGCGGCGCTCTGCATTACTGATCAGGTTTTCATAGGCTGATATGGTTAAACGTGCCGATACACCCGATTTCTTATCGATATACTCCGAGTTACGCGCCTCAAAAGCAATCTGCTCTATCATGTTCTTCACCAAACCATCAGCTTCTACGGCTACCTTCTGCTCAGGGCTTAAGAATGCTTCCTGCTGGGTTATCTTGCGCGATATTTCAACCGTACGCGGGTAATGCGTTAATATCTGGCTCTCAATCCTGTCCTTTAGTGGCGTTACTATTGAACCACGGTTGGTATAATCTTCCGGGTTAGCTGTAAACACAAACTGGATATCAAGCGGCAGACGCAGTTTAAAGCCGCGGATCTGTATATCCCTTTCCTGCAAAATATTAAACAGCGATACCTGTATACGTGCCTGCAGATCGGGCAATTCGTTTATTACAAATATGCCCCTGTGCGCGCGCGGTATCAAGCCGAAATGTATCACACGTTCATCAGAGTAAGTTAACTTCATTGTAGCGGCTTTAATAGGGTCAACATCGCCAATTAAATCGGCCACGGTAACATCAGGCGTGGCCAGCTTTTCAGTATAGCGATCAGAACGGTGCAACCATGCTATTGGGGTGTTATCACCTTTGGCAAGCACTTCGTGATGCCCAAACCATGATATAGGCGCCAAAGGGTCATCAAATAGTTCCGATCCTTCAATATACGGCACATACTCATCCAGCAGATTTACCAGCAAGCGGGCAATACGTGTTTTTGCCTGACCGCGTAAACCGAGTAAAAGAATATTATGGCGTGATAGTATGGCAGTTTGCAGATCAGGTATCACGGTATCCTCAAAACCGATAATACCCTCAAAACCACCCTCTTTTTTTTGCAGCTGGGTTATCAGGTTGGCCCTTAACTCATCTTTAACCGATCGGCTTACATAATCAGTTTGCTTTAACTGGCCGAGGTTCTTTATTTCTAATTTATTCATCAATTTAATTTGAAAATTTGGTGATTTGAGGATTTGAAGATTATACTTTGAATATGAAGCAAAACAACATTTTCAAATCAGCATATTTTCAAATCTTCAAATTTATTTAATTTGGTGATTTGAGGATTTGAAGGTTATACTTTGAATATGAAACATTAAAGTCATTTTCAAATCAGCACATTTTCAAATCTTCAAATTTATCTAACTGTCTTTCGCCTGTTGCGGATGTAATCCTCAAAAATGTATTCGCCTAAGCCATTCAACGAGCTGTAAAAAGCCTTGCCGCCGTTTGTTTCCGTAAATTTACGCACAAATTGTTGCAGGTAGGGATCTTTGGCTATCATAAATGTGGTGATAGGTATTTTTAAGCGTTTACACTGGGCAGCCATGTTCAGGGTTTTGTTAACCACTTTCCTATCGAGCCCTATACTGTTCTTGTAGTATTTAGTACCCTCTTTTAAGCAGGTAGGCTTGCCATCGGTTATCATAAATATTTGCTTGTTGTGGGTTTTTCGCCTGCGCAGCAGATCGGTTGCCAGCTCAAGCCCTGCATAGGTATTGGTATGGTATGGCCCTACCTGTAAATAAGGCAAATCTTTTAATGTGATAGGCCAGGCGTCATTACCAAATACAACAATATCCAATGTATCCTTAGGGTATTTGGTACGGATAAGTTCAGCCAGCGCCATGGCAACTTTTTTGGCCGGCGTGATCCTGTCCTCGCCATAAAGTATCATGGAGTGCGATATATCTATCATCAGCACGGTTGAGGTAAGGGTTTTGTAATCCATCTCCTCTACTTCCAGGTCACGCTCGGTCATCATAAAATCACCTATACCATGATTTACCTGGGCGTTGTGGATAGATTGGGTCATATCTATTTGGTCAAGACTATCGCCAAACTCAAATTCCCGGCGCTCAGCATTCTTCTCATCACCCTGACCTGATTGCGGCGACCGATGGTTGCCTTTTCCTGATTTCTTCAGCTTACCGAAGATCTCTTCCAATGCCGATTGCCTTATCCCCTGTTCTGCCTTCGCTGTTATCCTGAACTCACCATTTTGCTTGTCCTCATCCAGGTATCCTTTTTGCTTCAGTTCATCAATAAAATCGCCCATGCCGTATTCATCACTGGTGATGTTATACTGCTTATCAAGCTCGTTCATCCAGGCCAAAGTTTCGCCGGCATCGCCTGATGTATAATTAAGCAATTCCAGAAATAACTTCAGTAATTCGTCGAATCCACCTTTCGGGATATCGTTTGGGCTAAACTTGGAAAATCCAAAACCACGCATATTGTACCTTTCTGATATAAAATAACGGATAATTTTTATTAAAAGTTTTATGCGGGGGCTTTTTACGGCGAATTGTTAGGCAGCAATGACAATAGGAATGGTTCATCCTGCTAAAAGCTCTTATTTTCAAACAAAAAGCCGATTTTAGAAAAAAAAATATCTGCCCGCTGTTATGGCGGACAGATAATCAGGAAATAAGGACTAGGAACATTCTACTTTTAGCAGGATCACAACAACCTGCTAAATGATGAAAGGATAAATGGGTTAAAGTATTTGCAAATTAGCTCTCCTTACCGGTGCCAGTGACGACCCGAGTACATATGTTTTTTTAAGGCAACTATCACACCTGTACCTTTTAACAGGCAACCAAAATAAAGTTACTTTAACCACAATGCTGCGTCTGGCCCGGGTGTCTAGCTTTCCCCGTGCACATTTTTTGCATTTTTTTCGGTCCATTATTATTGGGTCCATAACAACTAATTTTGTTGGTGATTTATACGTTTTTTACTTGTATAAAGTTGAGAAAAAACATCAAAAAAACCGCTTTAAAGCATCAAAGAACACAAATTCTCAAAAGTTTAAACTTGTACATATTAGGCAACAATTCTTACTATTTATAAAATAAAAAGCAACTAGTAATGCTTTAGAAGTAAATTCAATGGAGTATCGAGGAAACACTGTTTATCGACATATTAACCCAAAAAATAATTTCAGTCAAAACCGAAATCATTTTACGGAAAATGTCGCGCTAAAAAGGGTGGGACAGGAAATTTCAGAAGAGTTTTATCCCTGTTTTATAGCATCTATTTCGGCCCAGTCATAAACCGGATTAGCACCGCGTTTACTGGTTACAAATGCGCCTATAGCACAGGCATTTTCAAGCACTTGCTGCATGGGTTGTTTTTCTAAAATGCCGGCAATAAAAGTGGCTAAAAAAGCATCGCCCGCGCCTACAGTATCTACAACATTAACTTTAAATCCGGGGTGTTCATAAACCTCATGGTCGTGCCATATCATAGCGCCGTTTTCACCACGGGTTACACAAATAGTTTGCGGATGGTATTTAGCACGAAATTCAGCAATCTTATCTAACAAATGCCCGTTACTGCCACCTATTAACAGGTTGGCTTCCTCTTCATTCATTTTTACCACTGTAGCACGGGCTGCCAGGTTCTCGATGGTCGAGAGCGTATAGTGTGGCGCGCGCAGGTTTACATCAAATATTCTCAGCGCTTTGGTTTCATCAAGCAAATTCAGTAAGGTATCACGAGTGGTGCGCGTGCGGCAGGCTAAACTGCCAAAAACAATAGCTGATGCTTTTACAGCGCTGGCAACAAGCGCTTCTGTTGTTTGAATATTATCCCACGAAACGGGTTCAGGTATAATATAGGTAGCCTGGTTGTTTTCATCAAGCTGAACAGTAACCTCGCAGGTTGGCAGTTCTTCATCTACCTGTATAAGCTCAGAAAACAAACCACTTTTCTTTAAAACTCCGGCAAGTTTAATACCCGGTTCATCTGATCCTATTCTGCTGGCAAAACCCACATCAACCTTTTGCTGGGCCAAATGTGCTGCCACATTCATAGGGGCACCACCGGCTTTTTTTTCATTACCAAAGGTATCCCATAAAACCTCGCCGAAACACAGTACTTTATTGTTCATAAGTATTAGATGAAGCCCCAAAGCTAAAAAGTATTTTCGGATGATTTTATGTATTTTGCATTATGAAGAGATTGTTACTTTCCTGCTTGTTCATTTTTACATTGTGTACAGTTTATGCACAAGACAAGCAAGCCATCCTTAAATTATTAGCCGACCAGCAGCAAGCCTGGAACAATGCCGATGTTGATGGCTTTATGCAAGGCTACTGGAAATCGGATTCGTTAATGTTTGTTGGCAAAAACGGGCCTGTTTATGGCTGGCAAACTACGCTGGATAATTACAAAAAACGCTATCCGGGTAAAGCCGCTATGGGGCAGTTGGCATTCAAGGTGATTAAACTGCAACTGCTCGACCCCGAAAACGCGTTTATGCTTGGCAAATGGCATTTAACACGTGCCAGCGGAGATATAGGCGGTTATTTTACCTTATGGTTCCGTAAAATTGATGGTGAGTGGAAAATTGTTTGCGATCATACCTCGAGCAGTAGCTAATTCAAAAGTCAAAAAATACGCCGGGTGTTCTGATGTTCAAATAAAATAGACTTTATAAATAATCTGTTATAGATTTGGATAAAATGAACGGACAGAACAGAAGCGATATTTATCCCGGACTTGAGGTTGATATCATACTTAAACAAGATCAGCGATCGGGCAAAAGAACACGTGGGATAGTAAAGAATTTATTAACCAGTTCAGCCTACCACTCACGGGGCATAAAAGTTAGGTTGGAGGATGGACAGGTTGGCCGTGTAATTGAAATTATTGAAGAAGATTAAATAAAAAATGACAAAAAATATAATCCCTGACAGACGATTTTTTTTCCGGATTGATGCACACGTTCGTTTAATGATAGCAATTGCTGTCAGCGTAATTGTTTTTTTCTGCTTCCGCAATTCATTAACCTGGCCCGAACTGGCATTATCCTGCTGGATAGGCTGCGCCTTAACCATAATCATACTCAATTGGATCATAATGCTTACCTCCCACCCGCGCGAGGTAAAAAAGATAGCCAAATTGCAGGATTCCAGTCGTTATTTCCTGTTTGTATTTATTATATCAGCGGCTGTAGTTAGTTTAGTGGCAATTATTTTCCTGCTAAAATCATCTCACGGCATTTCTGCGGCAGCTAAAAATGCACATATATTGCTCTCCATATCTGCGGTGGCAGTATCATGGTGGCTGGTTCATACCGTTTTTACATCGCGCTACGCGCATATGTATTATGATACCGACACAGATGATGGTAAAATATTACCCGGTGGCGGCCTCCAATTCCCTGATACTGAAGATCCCGATTATCTTGATTTTGTGTATTTCGCGTTTGTAGTAGGCATGACATTCCAGGTATCAGATGTTGTGATCACACACCGCTCCATCCGTCGCCTTTGCCTGGTGCATAGTTTGATATCCTTTATATTTAATACGCTGATAGTGGCGCTGAGCATCAATGTGATATCGGGGATGGTATCGCAGTAAAAAAAAAGGGAACCAGGATTTATAGGATTTTAGGGATTTACAGGATGTTGTTAAGCAAACGTGCTTATACTATTCTGAGAATCTTTTAAATCCAACAAATCCTGGTTCTGGTTTAATTTGGTTCTAAAATAATTCTGGTTGCGCTCCCTTGTCCCTATCAATAAACTGTGGCCTGGCAAGTTGTGTGCCTAGTTTTTTGTTTAATTGCTCAACTACGTAATCAGCCAGTTCGGGCGAGTAGCGTTCATCATGCTGATGCATAAAAAACCATACCGATTGCAGGCCCTGTGTTTGCCATTGTTGTATGCGGGCAACCCATTCATCAACACGTGTATAATCGGTTTTATGCAGGCTGTTACCTACAAAACGGATAAAAGCATGTGGCGTAGGTAAAGTCATATGCACTACATCGCGCCGGCCGCTGGCATCTGTTATTACGGCACTAATGTTTAACTGTTTAAAAAGCTCAAATACCTGGTCGCGGTTTTCGGGGATGGCAAACCAATCCTTGTGGCGCAGTTCAACAAAAACAGGGATATCTGTTGGTAAGCTTTCCAGGTAGACCTTAAACTCAGGAAAGCTCTTTGGGGTATAATTATCGCTCAGCTGTAGAAAAAGGGGGCCTAGCTTATCGCCAAAGGCTAAAACGCCCTCATAATAGCTGGTGGTAATATCGTCGGCATTTTTTAGGCGGCGTATATGTGTAATACTTTGCGAAAACTTAGGGCAAAATTTAAAACCGGGGTGGCTCTCCGCTTTGTCTTTCCACTTTTTTATGGTATCCGGGCCGTAAACATTATAGAAGGTGGCGTTAAGCTCAATACAATCAAAGTGCTTAACATATTCATCTAAAAAATTAGCTTCTTTTGTTTTAAGCGGATATATTTTACCCAGCCACTCCTTACGCCCCCATTTAGCACAACCTACGTGTACCTCCAATGGTTTATCATTTAATGCTGCTTTAAGCGTTTGTATCGTCAACGCAGCATCAGCCGGAAGCGTAAAATCAACCTCCAATAATTCCTCCGGTGTTACTCTGCCAAATTCCATTCTGTTTCAGTTTGCGGTTTACAATAGTAAAGCTAATAAGAAGAGCCCTTACTATTATCTAGCAAGGGCTCTTTTATTTTTTAGATTAAGGATCTATCTGTTTATCAATACTTAGTATTGCCACAAATTAAGTTCCCAGTCCAATAAGGATTTCTTGATCTTCTCCGATTCGTATAACCTGTCTATACCCTGGGCATAATCCTTTATACGCTCGTCCTTTTCGTTTGATACTTTAACAATGTAGCTATTAAACAATCGCTTCATAAATACATCATCATAGCTTAAGCCTGTTGCATCGCTGTTTTTGCTTACAACTTCCTTGGTAACTAATATCGGGCGCGCATCAGGGAAATATATCCAGAATGCCGGCTGGTAATCAAGATCAAGGCTACCCGCTTTTGGTTTTATCATTGGCGCAATACCAATAATACGTGGTTCAAAAACAGATCTTGCTTTGTCAAAAATCCAGTCTTCCTTTATACGGAACTTTACAACACTATCAGGGTTAAACTCACCTGCGGTTAATACCGAGCTTATTTTGTTGCCATCTTTATCAAACTTGTCAACAACTGAGCTATCGGCCATTTTGTTTTTAGCTTGCCCTGGTGTTAAAGGGTGTGCAAAGCCATCACCGTCAGGGTCATTTTTAGGATCTGGAGATGGGTCATAAGCTGTTAACTCACCATTGGCAATAGCGGTCATTAAAATGTCAATCAGGCGTTGTTTTGGCGACGCCATATATTGGTTCATTTTATCGCGTACATCTATTTCGCGCCATATGCGTTTTGCATAAGCCACATCAGCCTCACGAATGTTTGGGTAAGGTGTTACCCTAGCATTCAGGATATCTGATTTTTTATAATAGCCGTCCAATGGCCTGTCAAAAGGCTTTAATGGCGCTCTTTTGCTTGTATCAGAGGGTTGTGCGCTCAAAGCGGTGCTCGGCGTATAAGTAGGAATAGGTGCCGCCGTCTGAGTAGTAGTCGCTGCCTTCTTTTTTCTTGAACGTTTCTTCTTTTGTGCAAAAGAAGCCGTACAAGCTAAACATAATACAATAAGCAAAATTTTCGTCTTCATAATCCAATCCTTTTAATTTGCACTTATTACAATCGGGTCAAGTCCGCGCGGCGAACCATCAGGGCCAACTGCAACAATATCTTTAAAAACAATAGTTGTACCAGGTGAAACTGTGCTCATTGCTGAACGCATTGCACTTGTCAACTCATTACCACTGCCTGAAAGTATAATAGCATCCTGGCGCGGTTTTACAATAAGCATAGTAAAACGTGTTACGTTAAACTTAGCATCGAAATCAAAGTTATCCAATTTCGCGAATACTCTATCCTGACCGCGAATATTTGCCGCGCTGGTAGTACCACCGCTTTTACCTGCAAACATTGGTTTTGGATCAGGTATACGTTTTACACGGAACAGTGATGTACCTAAAACCATACCTTTTTCACCTAAAACAGTGATTTTGGCATCGCCTATAGTATGTACCTGAACAATATATTTACCATCAGTGCCACCACTTAATGAACCACCACTCATGCTTAATTTTAAAGCGGATGTTGCTACACCTGGGGCCGATACCGTTACCGGGTTAGGCACACCTATGTAAAATACGTTCATCTTATCAGGCGATACTACTGCTGATGGTTTTGCAACCATATACTGGCCGGTTACTGTATAAGTTTTTGGAGGTCCGTCAACTTGTTTAACACTCAAAGTACCTGTCCACGTACGTAAACCCACACCACTTGCAGTTGCAGTATATGTACCTACACCATTAGACGTTGGCACATTTGAACCATCAACTGTAATAGTAGGGTTTGAGTGCGAATCATACGCTGTTAAGTAAATATCAGCTTTATACTGCTGTCCAGCCAGAACATAACTACTTGGAGCAACAGCCACGGCTTTAAATTGATCCAGTGTAACTTGCGCTACATCTATACGACCTAAGATCTTTTTAACAACCTCGTTCTCAGAGTTTTTTGCATCTGACTGTATTTTCACTAAAGCTGTCATCGCGGCAGCCATCGGAATACCTTCGCCAAAGTTTGCGTTTTCCCAGTCTTTATTAGGGAAACCAGCTCTGTGCGGAGGAGCCACAGCATCTAAAGAAAGGTTTACCCCCTGTCTTTCAGATGGCTTAAGCAAAGCTAATAAGCCATTCCTGGTATCATCGATCTTTTTATGCAAATCATAAGCATATTTTTCATCATTGATCATCATATGTGTTGATACGTCCATATCTTCACGACCTTTATAGTCATTGGTTGCATCATCAATGCCACCAGTTGCTGACTTGAATTTGTCTTTTAAACCTTCAACGTAAGCATTCAGATCGTCTGCCAGTTTTTTAGCTTTTAACGCATCGTCATGTATTTTTTGCGCCCTATCACCTTCTTGTTTTAATTTTGTTGCCTCAAATGTAGTAAAGGCTTGATCTATACCACTTTGTACATTTGTTTTTGATGCGGTTAAGCTATCACTTATATTTTTGAATGAGTCCAGCAAACTGTCGGGTACATCCAGTGCAATTAGTCCCAGAAGAACCAAATACAATATACCCATCATTCGCTGTCTTGGGGTTTGTTTACCTCCAGCCATGTGATTTAATCTTAGTTAGGTTAAAATAATTAATCAATTAATTAGGTATTAATGTATTAAGCACGAGGCTGGCTCATTGCTGATAGCATATTGCCATAAACAGCATTTAATGAGGACAAGTTCTTAGCTAATTTGCCAACTTCAGTTTTAAACTGTTGTGAGCCATCCAATGATTCGTTAAAGTTTTGCATGGTTCCTTCCATGTCTTTATAAAACTTACTCATTGATTTTAAGTGATTACTTGAGTCATTCAATTCCAGTTCATAAACTGCATTTAATGCTGCAAGATTTTTAACCATTGTATTTACCTGCTCATGATAGTTTTTTGAATCATTGCTTGAGCCTGCCATTTCAGCCAGATTTGCAGAGGCTTTTTCAAATGATGTACTTAATTTATCATAGCTCTCACCTGCTGATTTTATTTTTTCAGTAAATGCGATGGTAGCATTACCGGCATCGGTAACTCTTGAGATAGCGCTTACTTTGTCACCAAATGTCCTTAAGCCTTCGCCCAGATTCTGGATAAGTTCAGGACCAATTTTTGCATCGCTCATCATCTTATCTAAAGCAGCAGTATTTGAGAAATTGCCTGGAGCAATAGCAGCTCTTTTAGGAAGTTCGCCGGTGTAATCATCAGCTAATTCAGGATAAGCACGAGTCCAGTCAACCTCTGTAGTATCTCTCTGAAAGCCTAATATTAAGAATAGGAAAGCTTCCATTCCTAAACCCAGAGAAATAAACAGACCACCGTAAGGCCAGTGCTGTATTTTGAATAATAGTCCAACAATAACTACCGTAGCGCCCCATGATACGATATTATTTATTCCGTAACCTTGTTTTTTGCCAGCCATAATTTTAATAAAAAGTGTATTTGATTGTGAGTTAAGTAAGTTGAGATTTTAGTGTTTATCCCTGATGTCGCGCCCCATGAAACTTGTTACGCAACGGAAACCGATATAAGATTTTGCTGTATCCTGGTATTCATAACTGCGTGATGAGTTTTGCAGGAAGTAACCTACATCTTTCCATGATCCGCCTTTTACTACTTTACGCTTTAATTCTTCAGGGTCGCTGGCCTTAGCCTCGTACTCATAGGTAGGGGCCATATCGCTAACAAAGGTTGAAGCTGAAGGATTAAATGTTGATGAAGTCCATTCAGCAACGTTACCTGCCATATTATATAAACCGTAATCGTTAGGGAAATATGATCTTACATTTACGGTATAAGCACCGCCGTCATCAGAGTAGTTACCACGGCCTGGTTTGAAGTTAGCCAGTAAACAGCCTTTGGCATTTTTAATGTACGGACCACCCCAAGGGTAATCAGTACCTATCCTGCCACCGCGTGCTGCATATTCAAACTGAGCCTCTGAAGGTAATTCATATGGTAAACGGTGAGGTAAGTGGTGTGAATCTTTGTAGCTATCATTATAACGTGTACGCCATACGGTAAAGGCACGTGCCTGACGCCAGGTTACACCAACAACCGGATAATTTCTGTAAGCCGGGTGTGAAAAATAGCCCTGTACCATTGGTTCGTTTGCAGCGTATGAGAAATCGCTCAGCCAAACTAAAGTATCGGGATATACTTGTACTGTATCGCGCAGAATGAAATCTGAACGCCTTTTTGATTTATCGTTCTTATAGTTGGCCGCATTACGCAATACCAGCATTGAGTAGTTGTATTTTAATAAACGCACATCAATCTCATTACGATCGAATACGCGGTCATCGCCCTGATAGTACATACCATCAAGCTTGGCAGTATTATTACCTTGTCCTTTACGGGCAGGGCTCCATACCGGATATCTTTTTACATAATCCCAGTTAATGTATTTTTTTCCACTTGATTTACCTGCGGTTGCACCTTTAGGGTGTATGTAGTACTTATCATCATTTAAATAATTGGTGATAGCGATTGAATCGCGTACCCAAAATACAAATTGTTTATACTGGCTATTTGAGATCTCAGTTTGATCCATGAAAAACGGAGGAACAGTAACTTGTTTTGTCTGGGAGATTTGAGAATAGGTAATATCCTGGTCTGTTTGACCCATTAAAAAGGTTCCACCAGGTATGTAAACCATACCATAAGGTATTTCGGCCCTGAAGTTACGCTGAGGAACGCCGGTTAGTTCACCCCCACCGCCGCTACGACAGCTACTTAATGCTGCCAGTGTAACCAAAATAAAAACTAAAGAGTATATCTGCTTCATATATATAATTCAAAAATCCCGTTATATTAAAAATATAACAATCAAATGTAACCCCCGAATATAACAAATGATTGACAAATACTGAAAATAAAACATTTTTTTTCAGTGCTTGTTGATAAGCTATCAACATTAGCACCAATTAGTTTAAAATCAGCACATTACATGTTAACAACATACAAAAATATCATTCAAATAGAGGGCTATTTTCAGGCTTTTATACGAAGACTTGTAAAAAAAAGTTACAATAAGTTAAATAAAAATAGTTAAACTTTATTTATTTACCTGTTTAACGTATTGTTCTATTGCCATTGTCATAGATGGGGCCTGTGGTGTAGGGGCCGGAATATCCAATATTAAGCCTGATTCAAGCACTGCTTTATGGGTGGTTGCACCAAAGGCAGCTATACGGGTATTGTTCTGTTTAAAGTCGGGAAAGTTTTTATATAACGACTGGATACTTGATGGACTAAAGAAAGCGATAACGTCATAAAAAACTTCAGCCAGATCGGAAAGATCACTGCAAACGGTACGGAAGAGTACTGCCGGTGTAAAGTTGTAACCGTTCTCCAGCAAAAACTTTTGTGTTTCTTCGGCAGCAACATCCGAGCATGGGTACAGGAACTTTTCGTTTGAGTGTTTTTTTAACACTTCGGCCAGGTCGGCCGCGGTTTGTTTGCCAAAGAATATTTTTCTTTTACGGTACTGTATATATTTTTGAAGATAAAGGGCTATAGTTTCTGAAAGGCAGAAATATTTCATTTCTACCGGCACTTCAAAACGCATCTCCTCACAAATGCGAAAAAAGTGATCAGCAGAGTTACGGCTCGTAAAAATTACCGCGGTAAAATCCACGAGATTTATTTTCTCTTTACGGAAATCTTTAGCCGGTACGCCTTCAACATGTATAAAAGCCCTGAAATCAATTTTCAGGTTAAGCTTTTTAGCCAGTTCAGCGTATGGATTCTTATCGTTCTCAGGTTTCGGTAAAGTAACCAATATACTTTTAACCTTTTTCTTTCTATCTTCCAATATTCAATTTTATAACTGCCTAAATCCTATAAGTTAAGTACCTTGATCAAAATCAAAATGGGGCAAATTTCGAGGGCACAAAGATAGATAAATAAATAAAATTTGTGAAATCGAAAATTAGAAATAATGTTAACACTGCTGCGCAGGTAGATCCAAACGAATATAACTACGATTAAAAACAAGGCTACAGCCAGCAGGTAAGGGATAAACTGGGCCGCCATTAAGCTAAAACACACGGCAACCGGTAAAAAAACAAAAGCTATATTAAAATAAGTTAAATACAGCGCTGTAATGTATTCGCTAACTATACGGTTAATATCAAACAGAAAGCCAATTACTTTTAACAGCAAAAATTTAAACGCAAAAAGTGATATAACAATAAGCGAAAGCGCTACAAAAAGCTGTAAGCCGCTATAGCTGAAATATACACTTTTATAGGAGGCATACTGATATAAAAACAAACCGAACGTTGCACTAAAAAGCAGGAACAAACCAATAAAAGTGCGGAAATTTAATTGTTTGTCGTCCTTATCAAACTGGGCCGCACGTTTGGCATAAAATGATTGAAATATAGTTTTAATGTCGCTGCCAAACGAAAAATTAAGCAAAGCGGTATATAAAAGCAGGATGACGATGATAACCAATATCCATGGGTCGCGGCTTTTACGGATGTGCCCATCCCCTGTTGTTTTGCCGGATTTAAAAGGAATATCTAAAAAATCATGTCCTTTATATAGATTCCCCATCAGCATTGTTGCCAGCTGGTTAGCCCGGTTTGAATCGGGGAATACATACATATTAGCCAACGAATCACTTACAAACTTTGCCCGCAATGTTGTAGCCATCGCTACGGAATCAAGCAATTCCATGTGTTGCGGAGTACGGGTTACATTAGAGTCGGCCCCCGTTAATGAAGTACTACCTGTTAATGCAGGCTTGCTTGCAGACACGGAATCCTGTTGCGCATAAACACCGGAACAGGTAATCAGTATAAACAGAAGCCCCAAAACACTAAAGCGCATTATAAATACAAGATTGCTTATTTGCTGCGAAAATACCGCATTTATTGGTTTATTTATGCATCCGGGCTTTATTTTAGTGTTAAATTTATGACCTACCCGAATATGAATATTATAATACTTATTAATAACTAAAAAGCATTTAGTATATTTTGATCCTATTCAATAACAAAAGCTGTTGTTAGCCGTACGCTGCCGTATCCTACTTTATTACAACACCTTTTTGGGATGGAAATCAGCTTTTTGAGTAAAATACTGCAATGATAAAACCCAGGCAATTGTAATAAGCAGCGTAATTTTTTGCATAATGGGTAAAAGCTCTACGTTGCTACGGGTAAAATACATGTAATTGCAACCATAAGAAACAATAAGACAAACAATGCAAAGTGCTTTAAACAAGTGCAATTTCGACTTAAATACAAATATTGTGATATAAAACATACTAATAAGCGCCAGCGTACTGGCAATAGTGATCATTTTATCATGATAGGGTGTTACTGCCAAAAATGCAAATAGCATAGCGCTAACACCGCAGTATCTGATCATTTTGGATGCACCTTTTTGAGGTATTTTTTTTGAGAAGTCAATAAAAAACAAAGCAAAACTGCCACAAAGAAACAACATGCCAGCAATAGCCCAAAGTTGGGAGGCATTATGGGCACCGTTTACTGCTTTTGGGCCAAACAGGTTACTCAGGTAGTTATTCCCCCAATCGTACCCGATGGAATTTTTATCATATTGTGAGCCACCTGGATAATACCAGGTAGCTATCAGGAGCAGTGATAAAGAAATAATTATTCCATACAGGATCGAATATTTTTTAAGCATGCAATATCGGTTTTAGAATATGATTCCTTTCGTTAGAAATCACAGCCCCATAAATGTACTAAATTTTGCATATCACCTATATGAATATCTTTGCGCATGGCAGGCCCACTACCCTTTATAAGTAAAGTTTTCCTTCCATTACGATTACAGATGAGCCACTTACCCAAACCCCATCGTTTACTACTTTTGCGTGAATGATGGATGGTTGGCTTACATATTCCCCCTGTAAGATCTGAAAATCTGCGTCTTTATTGATGTAGCCAAGCTTTTCCAGGTATCCCGCCAACGGACCGGCAGCCGTACCCGTGGCAGGGTCTTCATCAATGCCAATACCAGGGTTAAAAAACCTTGCTTCAGCCAGGATGTTAGTGTCAGGATGATCTGTAGTAAATAAATAGCACCCTTCAAAGCCAAACTTAGCAGAAGCTTCTTTCAACAAAGATTTATTTGAGATGGCCTTTTTTAGCAGTTCTCTATTCTTTACAGGAACCATCAGGTGTGCAACTTCGGTCTTTACTATATTGATATCCCATCCATTCAGGCAGAGGTCATCAACGCTTAATCCTACAGCCTGGGCAATAAGTTCAGCCGGCACCGTTTTAATAATTTGGGCAGGGCGCTGCTTCATTCCCACATAAGGTAAACCACCCTGTTCGGTAATTTTCAATGGAATTTTATCATCTTTTATCATAACCCATGGTTGGGTGCCATGAGTCTTAAAAATATCCCACTTTTTAAGCAGGGCAAGGCATACGGCACCCAACAGATTGTGCCCGGCGCCTATAACTTCATGTTTTGCCTGGGTAAATGAGCGGACCTTAAAAACGTTTTCCGTAGTTGAATAATTCACAAAGGATGTCTCTGAATACCCGAATTCCCGGGAAATATCATAATACTGATCGATATCAAGTTCTTCAACAATATATACCACTGACAGCTGATTACCTTTATACCTGCTGTCGGTAAATACATCCACTACGTAATAATCCAGTGTTTTCATGCGCTTATTATTTTATTTATTTTCAAAATTAGATACTAATGGTTTACATTTATTATCAGTTAACTAAAGGTAACCGGTTACCATTTGGTAACTATCATAATATGGAAGATCAAATCAAACAAGGAGCAACCTGCGAGCAGGAATTGATTGCTATTCGCGATAGCCTCGAGATATTAGGTGGCAAATGGAAGCTTAGGATTATGCGCCATTTAAATAATCACATTGATGAAACAAACACTTTTAAAAAGATCCAGCGTGAGGTTGAAGGCATATCGGCAAAAATGCTTTCAAAAGAATTACAGGACCTGGAAACAAACCTGCTGCTGACCAGGACAGTCATGAATACCCGCCCGGTTACCGTAAGCTATGCCATAACTGAATACGGCATGAGTGTTTTCCCGGTAACAGAAACCCTTGTTCAGTGGGGTTTAAATCACCGGCAAAAGATAAAATGAAGATGAGAGATACTACCGATTGCTGCCCCAAAATCCAATAATTCGTTGTAGCAAATCAGTCTTTTTCATAACCGGACATTCATTGTACGGTTATGATACATGCTATAAGATAAAAATCACAATAAATCATTAAAATTCAACAAATTACAACATTGGCACAATTATAATAAGTGAATTACGAGATAGTCAAAAAGAATGTACCTGTCGGCTTATTTACAAGATTACTTATGGGTATTGGTATAGTAAATATGAAGCCCTATTTAAACAGATACAAAGAGAGATTAAAACTTATCAACTATGGAAATTAGACGAGTTTTTTATGCCCTCCTCCTCTCCGTTTTGATGACTGGAACAGGGTATGCACAGCATCGGACGGTCAATTATAATCTGGCGCAATGGCTTTCGGAAAAGAAGCTCGACATTGTGAACCGTGAAGCAACAGCAGGCCCGACGGGAGGCGCCCTGCTTTCCGCGGCAGATGGGGACGGTGTGGCCTGGCTGGATAAGGTAGATTTTTCAAATGGCATCATCGAAGTGGACCTGAAAGGCAAGAATGTAGAACAGCAAAGTTTTCTGGGAATTGCCTTTCACGGCGTTGACGGCAAAACGCTGGACGCCATTTATTTTCGGCCCTTTAATTTTCGTTCGACGGATTTGCAGAAACACATCCATATGGTGGAATACGTTTCCCATCCAAAATATACCTGGCAGGTATTGCGCGAAAAATTTCCTGGGCAATATGAAAAAGGACTCAGTAATCCGCCTAATCCGGATGGTTGGTTTCATGTCCGCATCGAAGTGAATTACCCGGAGATCAAAGTATTTGTAGGTGATGATCAAAAGCCTTGCCTAACTGTCAAGCAGTTGAATGACCGGAAAAGCGGCAAGATCGGCTTATGGGTAGGCAATGGTTCTGACGGGGCCTTCGCGAACTTAAAAATTTCATTTAGAAAATGATCCGGATGCGGAGATAAAGACAACAAATTACTAACATCAAATGAACACCCGGCAGCTACCATAGTAGTCGCCGGGCGATGCATTTTAAATTAGCCCCTCAATTATAGGCCGCCTTTGCCGTTGTATAACCTAACAGGACCATCCAGGGAAACCTTTAAAGCCGTAACATATTTATCCTGTACTCCTTTTGGAACATCGATATATACGAGTCCCGGCACCTTGCTCCAGGATATTTTGCCGACAATATTATAGCTTAAATGAGTACCAATGCCCAATACTGTTATATCTTTGATCTTATTCTGTAGACCCTTTAGGGTTACACTGCCGCTGATGTCGCCCTGCAGAAATAGATACAATACGGTTGAGTCTTTAGAAAGCGTAGTTGGACCGTAAAAATGCCCCTGTGGTATTCCGGCAATTGTATTAAATATGGCATCCCCGTTTCTCTTATTCCACGCACCAAGTTCCTTTAGCAAGTATACATCTTCATCAGGTATTGAACCGTCTGCCCGGGGGCCAATATCAAGCAGTAAATTGCCGCCATTTGAAACCGCATCGGTAAAAATGGTAATAACTTCATATGGTGTCTTCCAATTTGTATCGTCAGGATGATACCCCCAGTTATTATTCGCAGTCATACACAATTCCCACCAGTTGAAAGCCGGGCGTGAAACAGGAAAATTTTGCTCCGGTGTTTCGTAGTCGCCATAGCCCTGAAGCCGGCCATTGATGATGGCATTTTTATTACCCGTTAAAATAATATCGCGCACTTTAGCAGATTCCCATTCTTCGGCACTATGTTCCCAATCACCATCAAACCACCATAAATCGGGCTTGAACTTTTGGTTGATCTCTTTGATCTGAGATTGAAAGAATGCCCGGAACTTATTCCAGCGATCGTAATCATCATGAACATTATACCTTGAGCTATCTTTTAAAAACCCCGGATAGTAGCGATTTGACCAATCGATCAGCGAGAAGTAGGCACCACATTTGATATTTCTTTCTCTCAATGCATCAAATAAAGGTTTGATCATATCCCGGTGGGCTGGCGTTGACTTTACAATATTCAGATTATCAACCTGTGAATCATACATAGTGACGCCATCGTGGTGTTTTGTAGTAATAACAGCATACCTGGCACCGCTTTCTTTGATCAGGTCAGCCCAGTACTCAGGATCATATTTCTTGAGCGTAAACCCCTGAAGCTGCTTCATATAATCAGCATAGGTGATCTTTTTGTTGTGAAAGCTCCAGGATTCGTCGATGCCATTAACAGCATAGATACCTTCATGAATAAATATGCCAAGTTTTGCATCTGCGAACCATTGCATTTTATCTTTAATGCTTGCCGGATCAACTGAGGATTGAGCGTAACTTAATGTTGATAGAAAAACCAGGACAATAGCTGATAGAAACTTTTTTCTATTGTTTACTGGCTTTAACGAAATTAATGATGAAAAAATCATATTGTTTTTATTATTTAATTATATAGTTCATCCCCTGGTTCTATTTAATAATGCTATTAATCTTCAGCGTGATCTATGCTCACTTCTTTACCTTCCCACACTTTTTTTGCAGTCCATTCTTCATCTGCACCCTGCCAAAAATCATCTGTTGGCGGCAACCCTAACACCAGGAATGCCTCGGAACACAAATAGAGGCTACCTGTAGAAATATAAGATTCACCTATACTGGGTTGGTGCCCATAAATGCCTATCTGCAGCCAGCCATTGTTATCAAAAGTGCCCGGCGCTTCAACCTGCCGTTTAATCATTGTATATAAAGCAGCCCGAACTTGCTGAGGCTTAACGCTGGCAGGAAGTTCGTGCATTAAGCTTATCATAGACAAGGTTTGGAACGCGCCAAACCTATATGCTAATGACCGGCCTATAGGTGGATAGGTGGCCTCCGGCGATATCATCCTTTCTTGTACAATAGCGTAGCGTTTTGCATGGGCAAGGGCAATTTCATAAGTCTTCTTTTGTCCGGGATTAGCGTCACTTAACGTTTTTAATACCCCAACGAGCATAGGCTGAATAACGAAGCTATTGTAATAATCCCAATGAAAATTTTCTCCGTCGCCATAGGCGCCGTCTCCTTTATACCATGATACCAAATGCTGTTTAATAGCATAATCCATACGCATCCTATCGCCGCTACCATCAAAGCGCAAGAGGGCTGCCTCTATGGTGGCGCTAAATAAAAGCCAATTATTAAATCCGGGGGTAATAACCCTCGAAGATTTTAGCGCTGCCAACACATTACTTTGGGTTTCACTATCCAGCCTACCCCATAACTGGTTTGGAGCCCTCAGTAAAGCTTGTGCTAAAAAGGCAGCATCAACTACGGGCTGGCTGCCTTTATTAAAGTTCATAAAATCTGCCGCTTTTGGATCGGTAGCATTGTGCAGGCTCAGCAGGGCCAGTTTAATATATTTTTCACGAAGTTTACCTTCGGGTGTTTTATCGGGACCAAGTTCAAGCCAAGGGGCCATACCTGCCATCAGTCGACCAAAAGCCTCCAGGTAGGTAGATGATTCCCGGCCTTTTGCATTCGACTCTACCGGCATTTGTTTTCTGAGTTCATTTTTGCTTAACGCTTCCAATACCGGATCAGCTATGCGTGTAAGCGTACTTACATAATAAGTACGCTCAGTTTGTCCCGCTGATTGCGATTGCGCCTTAACCATTGATGCACTTATGCAGGTTAAAAACATCGTGCTGCAAATTTTCAAATATCTAGCTTTCATATTGGCGTCTAAAATAGAGAACTGCAGGTATATTTAAAGGGCCATTTTATATTATATAATATAAAATGGCCCTTTATGGGCGTGCTTTTAGCATGTGATCGTCTGTTCAAAAGTAACATGGTAGATAACCTGCTCATTAAAAATTTAATGAGCAGGTTATTCAAAAACTCTTTTCTTAAAGAGAACTTTTAACTCATCAAAACTTTGTTTGGGCCCTTTGCAGATATAAATGGTTTGGTACATATCCTTATCAAAATCCGCATAAGGATTATACACTTTTTTTACCGCAACAACGGAGTTGAAATAGGATTTAAAGAAATCAATAGTTGCTTCACCATTTGTAAAGCCTATAACCGTTTCAGGCATTTGTCCTCCAGGCGCCCATAAATAAAAACTACCATGATAAGAGAAAGCTTTGGGTAATCCATACGCGCTGCCAAGCAGATTCACCGCACCTGCCTGGCTGTAATGTTTTCCCCAAATTAAACAACCATGCTTTTCTTTAGCAGGCAAACTATCATAAACAGCTTTAATGGCCGACATTGTTTTCACCCATTTGCTTTTCGTGTAATACTCATCAGGTATCCCAAACCTGTTTTCTTCTTTTTTTAACTTGTAAACACTGATAAAACTATTCAAGGGCAATACCATCAGCCCCCATGGTAACAGGAACAACCCTGTTAAAATAAACAGCGCGCTAACAGGATATAACAGCCATTTTCGCCAGGCCAGTACTTTTTGTTCGAACCAGATACTGCCGAATATGATCAGAAATATGATATCTGAAAAAAAGTAGTAATGCTTGCCTTTTGCCAGTGCCAAAACCAGTATCGATAATGTGACGCATACGGCTAAAGGCTGATAGATTGTTTTAGACTTTCTGTTAAACATATAAAACAATCCCGGCAGCCATATTAACAGTGTAATTGGGTTAAGGTCAATTATTAATTCGCCAATAACGCCGCCAACGCTCAACTTATCCAGTTGTGTTTCATATAAGCGCGAAAACATTTGGAACATGGGGAAACCATGCACGTATTGCCAGCATAAATTAGGCGCTACAATAACAAAGAACAATAAGATAAATTTCCATACTTGCCTGCTTAACAATATCTTTTGCGTGTTTTTAAAAAAGAAAAGACCGCAAATCCCAGCTATAAAAAACACAATGTCGTACTTGGTCAAAAAACCAAACGCGAGGGCAAGGGTTAAGTAAAATAAATTTTTACTATTTGGCTCTTTTACAAACTTCGCCAGCAGGTAAAAACCCAGCACCCAAAAAAGTTCGCTGAATACAACCGGCTGAAACAACTGGTGCGATCTGTCAAATCCAGGCGAGATCATAATACAAAGAAGCGCGATAAAGACTGCTTTCGATTTTCCACCCAATTCTACTATAGTTAATCCTATCAGAGTCAAAATTAGTATTGTGGCAATATGGGTGAAAATGTGATGGACAAATACCGAAGTTGATCCAAATTGATCCTGTATCCAGGCCAGCCAGCCAATCATTGGTGGGAACTCCATATAACCAAACGCAGGATGGTTCCCGGTTGCGATGTGCAACAATTCGTCCCCGTGAAATCCCGAATTATAATCAGCGATCAGGTGTAATATCAACTCTATCACACAAAATAGAAGAATAATTAAAGCTGTATTTTTTATGTTTTTCATAATTTTATTGAGAAAACCAAAGCCGCAGGAATTGTTTCGGCATTGACTCTTCAAAAATACATGAACTAAAAAGCTATGCTAAAAGGTTGTGACGAGTAACTATGTTTTGTGATGGATGACAAGGATACAACTAACAGGCTACATTGGCCTGCTGATAAACCTGATCAAAAACATTTAAGTATGCCCGTGAAACAGGTACTTTGTCTTCCGTTCTATCAAATGAAATTAAATATCCCTGTGAATTTCCTGAAAGTTTAACTACCCGTTTAACATTCAATAAGTAAGCGCGATGGCATCGCAGTAAATAAGGATAAGCAACAAGTTGTATTTCCAATTGCTTTAATGAAATTCTTTTAAGCTCACTTTTTAAAAAGCCATCTTCAAGAATGTATATCATAACATAATTCCCGTCAGCTTTGGCAAACAATAAGTCATCAGCCTTAAAATAGAAATCGTCAATCCTAACGTGAGCTTTTATAAATATTGAAGGTGCCGCTAAATCTTGTTTTACAGGTTCCAAACTAACTGCAAGAGGATGATAATTGGGTGATTCATCAATGGTAGGACTAAAATAAAACTTACTAAAAATCAAATAAAAGCAGAATACAATGCCCGCCAAATAAGCATTTCTTATTTCTTCCCATAAATAGCGCCATGAAATATTGTCCGGGTTAGTATAAATTACGCTCCGTAATAAAAAGCCTGACAAGCCTATAATCAAAAATACAATTGCTGTGTGAAAAAATTCCTTTTTTAGTGTCCAGTCATTTATGGGATGCTTTTTTCTGAAACGGGTAAGTGTATTAATATACAGGTAAACAATAAATGCAGGCAATAGTGCATGTAAACAGCAAATTGTTAAATAATTCATCTTTTGCTCCGAAACATTTACAGTAAATGGCCTGAAAAAGTAAAGGGTAACAAAAATTAGTAAAAACTGGATAAATGCAATTTTGGCTAAGTTCTTGGATTGATATCTAAGAGGATAATCCATCTTGCTATTAAAAACTTGCATACCGAAATTTATAAACCGCATAATTTTCTTTGGCGAATGAACTAACTTCTAAATATATTAGAATGATATAGCTTTGAAAAATTACAGCATGTTTTTTTTAAAGAAAACCCACTTATGCCTGGTGCTTCTATATAAACTGGCCTTATATAATTGTAATACTAAATTCCTTACATTTGAACCCCTATGGCCGGGATTGAATTTGTAACTAGCTCACAATTAGTTACATTCAAAAAGTAACAAATAAGTAACACAGCGATAGAAAATTTATCTCGCGGGTTTAAAAATGGAGAATTAAATTTTAATTCGATACTATGACATTCCTGCTTATTTTTACAGCATGTCATTACACATCAATATTGAAGATTTATTAAACGCCCGTTCTGTTGAATCGGAAAGGCTCGAATTTAAAGAGGGATGGAATCCGGATGCCATATACCGTTCAATTTGTGCTTTTGCGAATGATTTTGAAAATGTGGGTGGTGGCAATATATTAATTGGCGTGGAAGAAGAAAACGGGATTGCCAAACGACCCATTATAGGTTTAAGTATCTCCAAGATTGCCTCCATTCAAAAAGAGATGATCGGCTATAATAACCTGATTAACCCGGTTTACCATCCTAAACTCCTTATTGAAACGGTGGATGGCCAGCAAATTTTATCAAACTCCATTCGTTCGTCGGTTTATTTTGCTGTTCGTCTAAAATATTTTAATTAGTGGTAAACCACCAGTATGTTTGGCGTATAATTATTGTGCTAAGGGGGATGCCTAATGATGAGAACTGAATTTAGGTTGAAATTAAATTGTAATAAGCTAAATTAGTATAATGAAAAATAAATTTATCCTATTGTCATTGGTGCTTACATGTGGGCTGATGGCATTTACACAAATCAACCTTTCAGGCAAATGGATCGGTCATCTGATTCGTCCCCACAGTACAGATTCGGCTACCTTCGTTTATAATCTGACACAAACCAATAATACACTTACCGGTGCCGTTGTTGGCCCGGATGGAGGCAGTGTTGATATTGACAGCGGTAAGGTTGCCGGAAATAATTTTTCTTTTATAATAACAGAGAATTACGGTCAGGCAAAAATAACGGGGACTTACTATACTGATTCGCTAAGTTCCAATGTTGCCTTACCTAATGGTCACAAGTTGCATCTTAAAATGTTGCGCTCTAAATAATTAGTTTCAATAAAATGCAAAAACATGAAAAAGCTGTTAAAGGGTATCGGTAAAACCGTTATTACAGTTTTTTTCTGCTTGGTTTTTTCATGCAAGCTTTATGCACAGTCTGCTTATCCTTATGCTATCCAGGCTTATATTTCTTATAAGCAGGATACCATAGCGCTTACCCATTGCTATTTTGGAGATGTTATTCATAAAACCGTTTTAAGTGATGAAACGATTGTAATAGCGCATGGAATTATCATAAGTACGGGCAAAACAAAAGTAGTACATATTCCTCCTGGTGCAACTATAATTGACTGTACAGGGAAAACAGTATTGCCGGGTTATGTGTTGCTGCACGAACACATGTTTTATCCTGATGCCAGTATTTCACCCTATTACATACATTATAAGCAATTGCCGGTAAGCTTCCCCAGGCTTTATTTTGCATGCGGCGTAACTACAGCACGCACGGCAGGAAGCGTTGAGCCTTACTCGGATCTATCCTTAAAAAAAGAAATCGATGCGCATCAGATCATTGGCCCTACCCTGTATGTTACGGCGCCGTATATGGAAGGGGCGGGTGGCTTTGCACCCCAGATGCATGAAATAACCACTACCGAAGAGGCAAAAAGATTTGTAAACTTTTGGGCTGATGAAGGCTTCACTTCTTTTAAGGCTTACATGAACCTTAACCGCGCTGTTTTGAAAGCCGCGATTGATGCTGCCCATGCAAGAGGATTAAAAATAACAGGGCATTTGTGCGCGGTAACTTATCGTGAAGCGGCAGAAATGGGTATAGATCAACTGGAACACGGCTTTTTTGCTGCCACTGATTTTATACCCGGTAAAGGAGAAGATGCCTGCGTTTCTGAACTGAACCCCTTTAAACATATCAACCCGCGTGGCAAAGAAATAAAAGACCTGATAAACATACTTGTTAAAAACAAAGTGATCCTTACTTCTACTCTTGCCGTTTTTGAAGGATTGTGCAAACAGGATACCATACCAAAACAACAGGCGTTTGACGCCATGTCGCCCGATACCAGGGATATGTACTTAAAATATTATAGCCACGAAAAAAGTGCCGATATGGATAGTGCAATGACCAAGGAACTTGTTATGGAGAAAGAGTTTGCCGGTGCCGGGGGCTTGCTTACTGCTGGAACTGACCCGACAGGTAACGGTAATGTGCTGGCAGGGTATGGAAGCTTGCGTGCCATTGAATTATTGACGAAGGCGGGATTTACGGCCATTGAAGCGATACGCATAGCTACTTACAACGGAGCGGTTGCATTACAGGCGCAGTCAACTATTGGGTCACTGGAAGTTGGTAAGCACGCTGATATGGTGGTGATTGATGGAAACGTGGCAGACAATATTAATAATATTGAAAAAGTACAATTCGTTTTTAAAGACGGCGTAGGCTTTAATGCACAGAAGATCCTGCAGCAGCTTAAAGGCCAGGTTGGAAAGTTTTAAAGGTTATTTGGTATTTAACTTTATATACCCGTTTCATTGTATGATTTAGTAAATAAGGAATCAGATTTGTGCGATATAAATATCTTACATCGGTGTTCAATCAGAAAACGGAAGATTATGCAATATCAAGGTAACAATAAAAAATGCGATGAAGGTAAAAGAGTTGAAAACCATAACTAAAAATTAATTCCGTGGTCGTTTTGAATACTTAATTCCACCCTTTTTCATTTTTGAGGATGGTAACAATGTTTTTGGTGAATATAGCGGCTTCTCTGGGTTGCAGGTGCGAAAATTCAGGACAAGCAAAATGGCTAATAGCCGAATAATCCGCATTGTATATCCCTTTACAGCCCGTGGCCGCAAGCAACTTGTCCCAATAGCCGGTTTTAGGGTACAAATTTGCTTCGATATCCGCCACCGGGCCGCTGCTGGTTATTGAAAAACAGGGTTTCTGTTACGTCTAAAATTAATTTGCCTTTAAATTTAGGATCATTGGCCAAATCATCCAGCGCCGTTCTGGGCGAAGCCCCGTTCATCGACAATTGCACAACCTGTTTGCCTGTCATCCGCTCATAGGTGCGTATGTCAATATCAAATACCCCTCGTGATGAACCTAAAATCACAGTGAATTTATCAGATGATCCATATACCATTGCCCTTTTATTGGACCAAAGTTCGGCATCATCATCAAAATCGGGCTTTATTCCCTGGTGCCTAAACGGATTTCTCATGTGCCAATAGCAATTATGGTTATTGCTATAGCTAACATGGCTGATTTTGCTAAAGACGTTAATGGCATGACTTAAATTTTATGGCAATGTCTACTTGAATACTTATATTAAATTATCTAAAATATTATAAAACGATTCATTTAATCAATGCTGAACCACTAAAATGCCGTGTGCTGCACAGTCAGATGTTCCGTCGGTCAATAAGGTCTCTGTTCCGTTTTTCCAATAACAAGCCGAATTGGTGGAAACACCATCGATGCCACATATATACACATCGCTGCCGTTAACAGCAATGCCGCTCGGCAACGCATCACCGGAATGCTGCGGTAGTTGTGTCATTACGCCATTTTTCCATAATACCGGTTCTTCTCCATTAATTTGAGAAAGATAGCCGGCAATGTAAACATCATTATTTGATACAGCTACACCTGTTGCTGCCCCACCCGTCCAAATGCCCGGCGCTGTTTCACTAAGAATGGTTGCCACATTATTTTTCCACAACACCGGGGCAGAACTGGCAGAAGCGCCATTTGGGTCATTTGAACCTTTTATCTCTCCTACGGCGTACACATTAGTTCCTGAAGTTGTTATGCTATACGCAACGCCAAACTTATACATAGCGCTACCAAACTCGCTTGGAAACAAAAACGGTTGTTCAGTTGAGTTTGCCCAGTAAACAGGGATGGTTGCCGTAAAGCTGCTGGTAAAAGAAATGTATCCGGTGCCAGCGCTATATACCGTACTACCAGAAGCACAGATGGATTTAACCATAGGCTGGTTATTACCGTCGGGCAAACCTGATTCTACCGACTTCGTTCCGGTAATAGCAAGGTATTCAGCAGTAGTTGCAATGTTTGTATAAGTGTACGTATCGATACCCACATAGAGCGTGTTATTTGAGACGGCCATGCAGGTTGCCCTTGCACCCCATGGGCCAGTTGGGGCCGATGCCGAAGGAATAAGCAGTCCGTTTTTCCATAGGGCCGGACTTTCAGGTGAGCCGTAACAGCCTGATACGTATACATCGCTTCCTAAAACCGAAACCGAAAACGCCTGGGAAGGGTTGCTGGGCGCGGGTAACAATACCAGCGTTCCGTTTTTCCAATAGCAAGCTTGCCCGTGTAGATATGTAGTAAGATTTGAGTAAGTACCCGCCACATAAACGTCTACAGCGCCTGTACCGGTTGTGGTTCCGGTTTTAGTGCCGGTAGTATCAGGTTTTATTTTCGGGGTAACGCCCGATTTGCTACAGGAAGTAATAACAGTAATTGTGCATAGAACAATGATCAGGAGTTTGAGGAAACGTTTCATAGTAAATGTTTTTCTCAAATTTAATCCAGGGTTTTTGAACCGAAAATTTTATTAGACCAACGACATTTAAAATCGACCAGCAACATAGACTGTTCACTTTTGCAATTTTGGAAATAGGGTTGATCGGTAATAGTCGCGCAGCGGGTAAGCTATGCTTATGGATCTTCAGCATACTTTACTCAGAAGAACGTTTTTGCCTCAGTAGCTCGCTCAGGCTATCGATAAAAAAACACCAGCATCCATAAATCTGCTGGCCAGCGCAGGCACATCATTTACCGTTTGTCCTACAAATTTTGAGTTGGTAGATGTATATGGATTACCGTCGTCGTCATAGTCGGTCTCCGTCTTTTCTTTATTATAACCGAATTTCCAGGTGGCGTTCCAGGGCTGGTAGTTCAGATTTACATAAAATCCCGAACGAAGGTTTAAGCGTCTGCTACAGTTGAGATGAAAACTCAGGTGGCTTAAATAATTGCGGCTTTGTATGCTTAATAATTAAAATGAATGGTTGTTTACTCCCTGAAACGCAAAAAGCTCCGCATATGCGAGGCTAAAAAATCGTGTCCTTTTGCACCGGACAGCTTAATTAATCCTATCATTAAACATAAAGGCAACGACAGGTTTTTGCGAATTACGAAAACTATTGCTCTGTTAAGGTACCTGTACTGGTTCCGGCACTGACAAATTCAAAAGTCCCATTATTGTTAACTGCAGAAAGCATACCCATTGCAATATTTTTAAATGAAGCTGTTATCTTTCCGTTTGAAACAGTGACCGTTACAGTACCGCCGTTATCTGATACATACACGGCATTTCCAATTGACTCAAGAATTGAGCATTGCCCGTTGCCAACAGTTGCATTATATTGATTTACTATGGTGTAAGTACCGGCAGCGGGTGTGGCATTAAATTGAATGCCAATATTAGGCTCGGTGCTCACCTTTTGATCAATACCCAAAAGTTCGTTATTGGTAAACGCGGTGGTGGTTGAATTATAGTTATTTCCTGCAATTGTCCATGATGATGATGTGCTGCCTGAAGGTGAAACATCGCTTTTCTTTCCGCAGCCAAAAAAAGCCACCGACACGATAATAGAAAAGCTGAGGATTTTTTTAAATGTTTTCATTTTACGTAAGTGTTAGTTAATATTTACACAAACATATCCCGCCTGCCGCGGACTGAAAACACATTTTCGACAAGCGACATTTTAAATCGCTCAACAACAACTAAAGGTTAAACTCTACAGTATGCCCAATGTTAAGAAAGCTTTGGCTCTTCCACTTGGCATTAATTATTTTTTACTATTATATATCAGGATTTTATACCCAGCAGATTATCTTTATATATCCGGCCTATAGGAATAGTTATGTCATTAACGACTAATTCGTTGGTGGAAATTTTATTGATGAGATGTTTTTGTACGGCATAACTACGGTGTACGCGGATGAAGCTGCGGAAGTTATTTTCCTTTAGCAAACTGCCGATAGTGGAAAGTACACAGTATTTTTTTTCGGTGGTGAATATTAGCGTATAATCTTTCAAAGCCTCCAGGTACATGATGTCATGAAGCTTCACTTTTATAAAGCTATGTCCGTCTTTTATAAAAACCGTATCGCCACCGAGGCTGTGTTCGTATAAGTTCGCTTTCTGCTTCACATCCATATATTCCTGAATTCGGGCCACCGTGCGTTCAAAACGATCCGCTTTAATTGGCTTAACCAAAAAATCGAGTGCGGAAAGTTCAAAGCTTTCGGCAGCCATATCAGCATAAGAGGTGATATATACGCATACCGGTATATGCATCAGCCTGCGCCGGAACTCAAATCCGTCGATACCGGGCATATCAATATCCGAAAAAAGTATTTGTATATCTACGGTTTCAATAATTTTCAGCGCGTCTTCAACAGATGCACATATGCCACAAACATTAAACTGGGGATATTTGCGTACAAACGAGAGTGTTGTAAGCCTGTCTATTTCCTCATCGTCAACAATAACACAGTTATATTTTATAATATCTGTCATCTTCCCTACCTGGAGCTATTAAATTATCATTGGCAATATAACAAAAAAAGGTATGCTATGTTGCTGGTCGATTTAAATTGTCGTTTGTCTAATGGTCATTTTTTAGCGCTTTGGCAGTACATAGTTTTGATTTGAAAAAAAAATCGAAACTACCAAACGTATGAAAAAGGTCTTATTACTCATGTTAATTGCCATATCGGCAATTTGCGTAAATGCTCAAACAAAAAAGAAAACCACCAAAACAAGCGTTACGGCTACATCCGGAAAACCTAAACCTGTGCCGCGCCCGGTAATTGTAGCACCAAAAACAGATGAATACAGTGTGATGGATAAAAATTTTCTTGATCCCGGCGTTGGGTTAGGCACCTACTACAAGGGCTTACCGTTTGGCGTATCATTTGAACATGGCTTTACCGATGATATCAGCGCCGGCGCATTTGTAAATTATTCATCTTATAATGATAATGGCTTATATAATTACAGCCTGCACCTGGTATACGTTGGCGTGCGCGGATCATACCACTTTGCCAAACTTCTTAATGTAAGTAATCCAAAATTTGATCCTTATGCCGGCGTTTCGTTGGGCTATTACTCAGCAAGCTATAATTACGCCGGTAACCCTTTGCCTGGTGCTTATGGCAGTACAGTGTTTTTAGGTGTACATGCAGGTGCAAGATATATGTTCAGCAATAGTGTTGGCGGCTTTGCCGAAGTCGGATATGGCGTATCGGCATTGCAGGTAGGTTTATCGTTCAAGTTTTAAACAGCTTTATGCTTATTCTGAATTACCGCGTTAACATTACACAATTAAAGACGAGTAAAATGAAAGCAATATTTTATTTAGCAACCGTATTAATATTAGGCGCCATGCTATCATGCGGTAAAAGCACCAATAGTACTGTTACCAGCAGCAACGTAAAAGAAACAGTAGAAATGAAAAATGCCATTACCTATAAATCATTCGTGGGTAGCGGCATAAGCAGCTTTAAAGGTATATTGGTAATGGGCAGTGGGAACGACGAAAATAACCCTACTGCCGGCATCCTTGACGAAAGTACCGACGTTGACCTTTGTACCAAAGCAGCGCAGAATGGTTATGTGGCAGCCATAGTTCAATACCGTAAAACACCTGGCCTGGCCGACTGGAATACCAGTGCACAAGAGATAGGCGAGGATTACAATAGCTGCATCACTGCCCTATCTGCCGAATTTAATGTAAATAAGAACAATTCTGTTGTAGGCGGCTACTCTTATGCCAGCTTTATGCTGCTTACCAACAGCGCTTATTACGATGACCTTAGTTATTGCAAAGGGCTGCTTGCCCCATGCGGCGGTACGGAAGCCACCGAATTTAAGATACCTATTTTTGCTATAGCCTGTAGTGGCAATAACGAGGGCGATTACTCGGGTAAAGAACTTTATGAACACATAGATCCCAATTCGCCGATAAAAGCGGAAAGCAGCGGTGTTACAGATAATAGCTGCAATACACACTGTGGCGGCAACTGGACCAACCAGCTATATGCCAAGATGGTATCGTGGATGCCATGATCCATCTATTGCATACTTCGATTTATTAAATGATCAGTAATTATATCATGAAAATTAAAACGCTCATAAAAACGACTTGCTTGGCGGCAATCATGCTGATAACTGCCTGTGGTAAAGACAAGGATACGGCTTCGGGCACCGCCGGCCTCACACAATATTATATTGCAGGGCAGTATAATTACAATCTTTCGCCAAGTGTAACCAATGTACCGATCCCTTATGCTATAATTTTAAACACTAATTCAGCATGTACTTTTGTAGATGCTATTTTTGGTGTTGTAAAGGGTAGTTATACTTATGCCAATGGCCATTTGATCACCAGCTTTGGGCAAACTATGCAGCTTGTGGCCACATTTGATTTTACAATAGCTAATAGTACTATTAGCGGGGCTTCAACAGATGGCCTGGGCCTTATCACCTATAAGCTTGAAAAAACACCTGCCAGCAATTCCTTTAGCAATAATGAATATACAGGCGCCGTTACGTTTACAAACGGACAACATTCTTTTGCTTACCTTTCCTTTTCAGGCAGTCAATACAATATCGATCAAACCGGCTACAACACCCCCGACCAAGCTTATACGCTACAAAATAATGCAGTAGCAACAACGACATTAAATGGCGTTAACAGTGTATTCGTATTTGACAATGGGGCGATAATGATGATGAGTTATAAGCCTCCTGCTGTAGTTAACGGCGGTTCGGATTATATATACGGTACCTTTACTAAATGAAAAAGTGCTGGAATTAGCTTACGAAAATACTGAAATCTAAAAATTATTAACCCTACTCTAACGAGTGGGGTTTTTTATTTCACAAAAAAGTTGGTTTTATTTCCTATGGTATAGGAAAATATTAACGGAATTTATTTTACAGGGTTAGCTAGGTAAGTTTGTTCATAGCTGAAACAGGCCGTAGCTTTTAACCTGGTCAGCTTTTTTGTATTTTCCATAGCCCACGCACAACACCAGGTATTAAAAAAAAGGCAAATACTATTGCTTATCTTCGTATTATACAGCTATGCCTCAACCAACTATGAAATATATTACTACGGTGATTTTATTACTATGCCTGTTTTCCGCATTTGCCCAGAAAAAACCTTCGGCCAACCCGGACTCAATAAAGTTAAGATCGCTTCAAAAACTGGTTGATCAGTTCAAATACAAATCGCCCGCTAAAGCCACTGCTTATGCACAGCAAGGGCTGGCGCTTGCCGTTAAAACCAACAATAAACTGGCAATCGGCAAGTTTTACGGATTTCTTGGCGATATCAGCTCCGGTCAGCAAAAATTTGCCGAAGCCATAGCATACTACAGGCGGGATCTTAACCTGGCCAGGGAACAGTATGATTCGGTGCGGATGATAAATGCCTATGTAGGCACCGGGCTCGTCTATCAGAATCAGGCGGATTTTTTATCATCCATGAGGTCTCTTTTCAGTGCCCTTTCCATATCCGAAAGCATGAAAAAACGCCCCCGTAGTGATCTTATTTATGTAAATATAGCCTCTGTTTTTCTCAACGAGAATAACAGCGCTAAGGCTATAGAATATATCAATAAAGCATTGAAGATGGGCAACACAGGCTACATTGCCAAAGCCAAGGCCTATGAACTTTACGGGGTAATAAACCAGAATACGCAAAAATTTCCGGAAGCAAAAAGCTGGTTTACCAAAGCGCTGAAAATATACCAGCATACAAAAGATAGTATCGGCCAGGCCACCATGTACTGCCAGCTGGCCGCCAGTTATGGCAGTTCATACCCTGAAGATACCGCGTCCATCCATTACTGCTTTTTAGCGCGCTCTATATGGGATAAGATATATCCGCTCAACTTTTATTCGGTAATGAACCAGTTTAACATAGCTGCTAATTACTGGGATCTGACTGGCACCATTGATACCCTGAAAGGTATTAAGAACCGGAAAGCCCTAAAGGCCGCAATGGTTGCCAAAGCCGACAGCGCTTTTAATAACACGCTTATGTATTCAAGAAAAGCATTGAACAAAACCTTTACCATAATGACTTTAGATAGCCTGGCATCGGTGCAGGCCTACGAAGGGAAGTATAAGAACGCATTGCAAAACATCAGGTCGCTTGAAAAATTAAAAGATTCTATTTATTCGCAGAAGGATAAGAATAAGATCTCTGACATAGAATCTGACCGAGAAATTGCCTTACGCAACAAACAGCTGGAAATAAATAAGCTACAAATAGCCAATGAGCATAAACAAACCATTTTTTTAACGGTGGGCCTTATTCTATTGCTTTTGATAGCGAGCCTCATTTTTAGCCAAAGTCGTCAGCGTAAAAAGGCTAATACATCATTATCAGCGCTTAATAGCCAGCTCACTACCGCTAATGTACAATTAGATAAAGCTAATAAAATTAAGATAAAATTCCTCGGCATACTTAACCACGACCTGCGCGGCCCGGTAGCGGGCTACCTTAACTTTATACGCCTGCAACGTGATGATCCCGACATGTTGGCCCCCCATGCTGCCGAACGTTTTGCCGCTCGATCAGAAAAAGTTGCCGAAAACTTGCTCGAGAAAATGGAGGACCTGCTGTTGTGGAGCAAAGACCAGATGGAAAACTTCACCCCGCAACCGGCACACGTTGCGGTAAAAGAATTGTTTGAATACATAGCCCGCTCAATGGTAACCGCTACCGGAATAAATGTCAACTTTAGCCAGCCGGATGGGATGCAGCTGCTTACTGATGAAAATTACCTTAAAACCATTATGCACAACCTTACCGGCAATGCGCAAAAGGCACTTAAAAATACACCCAATGCCGCTATTGAATGGAAAGCCTGGGAAAAAGATGGCATAACGTATTTTTCCGTTACCGATAACGGCCCAGGCGCCACACAACAGCAATTCGCGCCATTGTATAATAAAGAAGCACCAATAGGCATTAAAAGTGGATTAGGTTTGCATATTGTAAGGGACATGGCGCATGCTATCAATTGTAAGGTAACCGCTGTTACCAACCCCGGCCAGGGCGTGAGTATTATGTTGGAGTTTGAGAATATGGCCCGATAGCAATTCATAACAGAGTACCACTTCTTCTTAACAGGAATATGGTAATAATTCACCCTTAATTTAGAAAATACCCGGCGGTATAAAGCTCTAAAATTCACCGCTTCATTTGGTTAGCCAGGCATCTTCGTACGTGTTGTTATTATTACTGAGCCGTAATCCCAACGTACTTTTTGTAATATTATAGATCGAATATGTTGCATAGACACCTGTGCTACCGTTGGGATTAGGTATGGTTAAAATTAAAGTTCCGTTATTAACAGTATAATTGAAGAGCCCTTCCAAACCGCTACTGGTAGTGCCTAAATTACCTGTACCATCAGCTTCAAATGTGAAATAAGACGCGTCGTTCACCGGCTTAGTATTAAACTGACTACTCCCCTTCAAAAATATAGTATCTGTAATTACAGTCCATTTCCCTACAAGATCAGTTGCATTGGCATTGGATGGGGTAAGCCGTGCTGGAGCAGGGTTGTTCTTTTTTGAACAGGCGGCCATAATAAGTATCGCAGGAATTAGTAGTATGTATCTTTTCATTTTTTTGATCATATGATTTACCACAAACGTCTTAGGAATTCCCCTTCCGTCAAAGCGTTTCTCGCCGAACTGCTCATTTAATCGACAAACTACAGGTAGGATTTGAAACATCGTCTTCTGTCTATTTAAATTGTCGTTGGTCGATATGTTATTTAATACCCTTTGAGTATTTCATAGGTTTGATGAATGAAACATCCTGCTATAAAAAAAATAATTTTAAATGCTATAACCTTTATTGGCAGCGCATTTAAAATTGGGGCATTTGTACCATTTGTCTTACTTATAAATACAGTATCGGCACAGCAAAATGACACGTTGCTTAAAAAACTTTCAACATTAAGGGACTCATATATTAATGAAATAAAATCATTTAGTTTTAAGCCAAGCCTGGCCCCGCCGGTTTTAGTTCTGGATAATCCCAGGTCATTTGGTAACTATGATGACGAAAAGAACGTTTTGCACACCTGCGACTGGAATACGCTTCCCGCAGGAGCACGCCAGGTGTTTGAAGAATTAGCTAAAAACCTGAACTCAAGGATAACAGCAGAGCAATTTTTTGAAATAAGCGTTCATAAATGGATATTCATTCATGAGTTGGGGCATTGGTGGAGAGCCTGCCAGCACGTAACCGCAGATCCGTATGAAAATGAAAAAGCTGCCAACCGTATTGATGCCGCTTATTGGAACGAGCATGATCCGCAATTTTACCAGCTTATGCTTAGTGTTTTTAATGGTATTGTAAGCCATTCCCCTAGCCCGGTCCCTGCCGGGCTGGATAAAGCGCAATATCTAAACGATAATTATCAAAAGCTTCCTGGTGGCGCCGCCTACACCTGGTACCAATCAATTATGATAGTAGAGGTGAGTAAAGAACAACCCTTTGAAACATTCAGGCAAGCAATACAAAACGCAGGCAAGCCACTTAAATAGTTCCATTAATTAATGGCAACAGAAATAAAAGCAATTGAATGCCCAAAATGCGGCAGCACTCAAAAATATGAGGTAAGGCCGGGAGATTACAAATGTACAGCCTGCGGAACTGAATATTTTTTAGATAATGGCACTGTCACCTTTTCAAATCCGTTACAACAACCGGTGCAGGTACAGCCCGCTAAGCCAGGGTGTGCAATCGCCGCTGTAACCATATTTGTTTTAGTTATAGCCGTTGCAATTTGTGTCATTGTCTATTTACCAAGTGATTCAACAACCACTTCCTCCGGGCAAAGTAATTCTGGCAGCGATAACAGTTATAGTTGGGATATTTCCTGGGCTGGCCAGTGGTTATACCTTTCAACAGATAAAAGGCCTATATTATTTACCATAGGCACTAAAACTTACGGGGGTGACAATACAAGATCAAAAGATTATATAGCCTTTTACGATCTTGGTTTACAAACTGAGCTTAAATTACTACCAATGCCGGGCGCCTCAGCCTTAACCCATGAACATGGTGGAACCAATTTGGATGTCCGCGAATTTTCAAACGGGGATATGTATATCATCTCTGATAACCTGGTTATATCCAAGGTAACAAAATCTTCATTGTCCGTAACGGACGTTACCCAATCACTTTTTGAGCACCATACGGAGATGAGCAGCGGCTTAGCTAAAGCGGAATTTGCTGATAATGATTATGCGCACGGTAATGGTTTTAAGGTATTTACTAATGATGGTAAAAACTATTTCTACTTTCCGCTAACCGATCAGTTATGTACCAAAGAAGAACTTAGCCGTTTTGAAAGTCCAATTAAAACGCTATCGCAAGGTAACGATGAAAAAACGGCGTTTGATTTTAGTAACCAAAGTGATTATGACCATCCTGAGATCGGCGCGAGACTGATCAGTTATCAATACTTAGGGGATAAAATTGTGGAGACAGTTCCAGTGCCCCGATATTCTCCTTTCTTCTGGAACAATGAACAGGAACTGAAAGAAGAAGGTGTGATATCTCATAAAGATTTCACGCCGGCAAGGATCTATTTTGAACAGCAGATACTATACTTTGACGATGATTACGTGCTGATCTGCCTGAAACAAAGCCCGGCCGAAAGTGCATTGCGTTACCTTCAATGCCTTGACGCGCACTCGGGTGCCATTATCTTTACCACTCCGTTAAAAGAGTTATATCCGCCTGATAAGTGTGTACGCTATAACGATGGATTTGCAATGGTTGATGCAGGAAATACCTACAAAGTTGACTTTAAAGGTAAGTTTACTAAATATATTCCCGGGATGTACAAAGCTAATGAAGATGCTGTTGGAAGTAGGTGAAGACAAGCCTTTAAAGCATTTATACAAGCTCATTGTAATTGGAATGATGCAGGGCTATTTATAGCGTTAGTTTTAAAGGTAAAATCACTAAATACGTCCATGGGATGTTCAAAACAAATTAATCATGAATTTAAGCTTTTTTAAAAATCAACTGGCATCGGTTATTGAATGGCCCAACCCACAATTATGGGTACTGCTCTATAAGTTTCCCTCTGTTAACGACGAGATAAAAAATGCCAGCAAGCTCATTATCGGGCCCGGTCAGGGGGTTATGCTGGTGTATGAAGGTGTAATAACCGATATACTTACAGATGAGGGCATTTACACTCTTGAAACGGATAATCATCCGTTTATCACCACTTTATTAAAGCTGCGTACAGCTTTTGAAAGTGAGCATAAGCTAAAGATCTATTTTTACCGCGTTGCTGATAACACCAATCAAAATTGGGGCACTGCAAATGCCATTAAATATGTCGACCCGGTTTATAATTTCCCGGTTGAGCTGGGCGCTAATGGTAGTTTCTCTTACAGGATAACAGACCCTAAACTCTTTTTTTCAGAAACAGCCGGCTTAAGTGATTCATATATAACTACGCAGGCCAAACCCCTGATACAAAGCCGAATTACGCAAACACTGGCAACACAATTAGCAACAGCAAAATTTTCTTACCAGCAAATTGATGCACAACTCGGGCTCCTCTCCGACCGGTTAAAAGAAGTTTTATCTGCTGAATTCACTCATTTGGGCCTGATGTTAAATGATTTCAGGATAAACGGGACAGTATTTGATAAAGGAACACAGGATAGGATCAACACCATTGCAGACGTAACAGCTGAAACCGAAGCCGCTAAAACCGGGGGGCTGAATTTTGTGGATATGGAAAAATTAAAAGCTTTGCGGGATGCTGCCAAAAATCAGGGAGGCATGTCTGGTGCGGCAATGCAAATAGGTGCAGGTTTAGCATTAAGTAAAATTTTTAATGCTCAGGAGGAAGTGCCGCCAGGTACCGAGACATCCGACCCGATGCTGCCATTACATAATTTAAAGCAGCTGCTTGACGAAAAAATAATTACCCAGGAAGAGTTTGATGCGAAGAAAAAGGAATGGCTGGATAAGCTATAACAACTTCAGGATACATAATGAAGACAAATAAATATTAGAATGTCTTTCAATTATTATTCAAGCACAACCTTTCTTATACAATGATTACCGGTATCAGCCACATATAGGTAATGATTAACATTATCAACTACAACGGCATTTGGCTCGTTAAATTTTGCAGCAGCGCCGGTTCCATCAAATAACCCCACCTCTGTGCTCCCTACCAACGTGGTTACATTATATTGGTTATCAATCATCCTGATACAGTTATTAAAGGTATCAGCTACATAAATATTAAAATCATTATCAACCGCCAAACCTTGCGGCCTGTTAAATTCAACGGGTGCTCCATGAATACCATTTAGATAACCCAGCGTTCCATTACCGAAATTCGTATAATTTACTGCTGTTACAGAAAACGCCTTTATCTGGTTGCTTCCGGCATCAGCTACGTAAACATCGCTGTTCCTAGCATTATAGGTTATGCCATTTATCTGGTTAAAATTGCCATTTGTACCCATTGTTAATGTTGAAACATAAGTTGATGATGGTATGGGCAACTCTCGCAAAACATTATTACCCTGGTCCACAATTATCAAGTTGCCAACATTATCAAAAGTAAGACCCATGGGTTTGTTAAAGAGTGACGTTAAGTAAGTGTTATTAGAATATCCCTGTTGTCCTGCCTCCCCGGCTACGGTAGTAACTAAAGTACCATCGGTGCTAATAGCCCTTATGACATCAAAATCAGCATCGGAAACATATACTGAGCCATTTTTAGTAATCGCTATCCCATTAATCGACCCAAATTCAGCTGATATTCCGTCACCGTCTTTATCGCCGTAAGTGCCATTACCTGCAAATGTAGTAACTGCCGCATTTTGTGTTGTTATTTTACGGATGCGGCGGTTAAGCAAATCGGCTACAAATAAATTACCTGTCGAATCAAGCGCCAAAGCAACCGGCCCAAAAAAACGCGCATTTGTTCCCACGCCATCTTTATAACCCGGCCCTAAATTAGGGTTGCCGGCAAAAGTACTTACCACACCTGTGGTAACCAGGTATTGAAACTTAGGCCCGGTAGCCGATCGGCCACCTACCTGTACCACAATATTCCCCGAAAACGCCCTCACAGGAATTTTTGCTATGATCTCACTCGCGGTAGCGGACAAAATAGGCGCACGTACCCCATTTACTGTAACTATATCCATTGATGTATCAGTCACAAAGCCGGTTCCCCCAATTACAAGACTGTCGTTCATAGCTCCGGCAACACGGTTGGTAGCTGTTATAGTTAATGAGGTGGTTTTTACCGGGCTGCCATTACCCGATCCTGCATTGTATTTTACACAGGCTGATACCACCAGTGTCAATATCACTGGCACAATTAGCTTTAATTTTTTCATTTTTGATAGTATTGCTATATCAAACCTAATGATAGCTAATTAGACGTAAAACAGATATTCGACCAACAACATTTTTAATCGACAAGTGACGGGTGTGTTATATTTGTCGTTTTTATACCGTTACCTAGCGGATCATTTATAGACGCAAACATATCTGAGAGAAATCCTTTATTACAACGTATCTGATACAAAACGTTTGAAAAATCCGCGCTCACTGCCTGGCCTTTAAACCTTACTACAATGAAGCCGCATCGCCTGATTAGATCGAAGTATGCAGCTTAGTGCTTTTTCATCTTACTCATAAACACCTCTCTTTATTTTGAACGGGTTCCATCAAGGGCAGCGAAGCGCGGGCCTGTAGGCGGAGCTATTTATTATACCCTTGACGGGTTCCGGTCAAAACAAGAACTTTGTGGCGAGGGAAGATGAAAATAGCTATTCACAATGTCTTAGAATACGGGCGGGGCGGCTGAAAGCGAACAATTCTCGCCCGCTTGTATATATGCTTTACTTTTTATCCCTGCGGTGGGCTATCTTAGCGGCACAGGTGAATAAGGAATGGCAGTTATTCCATTTCGGTTTGGACGGTGAAATAATTAAGAAAAGAATGATTGCCCCAGTTCACTTATGTCAGGCAGAAAATAATTAGCATTAAAATTTCAATGAATATTTTTTTCATTTGCTAAAGAAGGAAATTTGGCCATTTCTGACTTTTTCTTTTGATCAACAATTTTGGCATATACTTGTGTCATTTCGATTTTACTATGGCCGAGTAGTTCTTTCATAGTGTAAATATCCATCCCAAACGTTAGGCCAACAGTGGCAAAAGTATGTCTGGCGGCATGAAAATGTAGGTTTTTCTTTAGACCTGCTTCTAACGCCCAGAATTTCAAATAAACATTAACAACCTGACTTGATGGTAGATCCCAAAATACCTTTTTATTATTAGGGTGCTTGGGGAGTTTTTCTATGATTAATTTAGCATCTTCTATTACCGGAACCATTACGGTTTTTTTAGTGGTTTTGGCAGGCCTGAAAGTAATTTGATCGTTTTGAATTTCACTATAAACTAATTTTTTAATGTCAGAAAACCGCAGCCCTGTGAAGCATGAGAATAAGAATGCTTGCCGAATTTGACTATTACCTTTTTTGGGAATAAAACCGGCCAATGTCCTTACTTCTTCAATAGTTAGAGTAGTCCGCTCTGAATCTTCCTCCCCGATAATTTTAAAGCTGCTGAACGGTGAAACTTGGATAACGCCCTTTACAACAAGTTTATTAAAATGCTGCCTAAAGACCAACATATAGGCGTTAGTGGTATTTCTGCTGACCTGGTTAAGAAGATAGCTTTGAAAATTACAGTATGTTTTTTTTAAAGGAAACCCACTTGTGCCTGGTACTTCTATATAAACTGACCTTATATAACAGTAATACTAAATTCCTTACATTTGAACCCCTATGGCAGGCATCTACATACATATTCCTTTTTGCAAGCAGGCTTGCCATTACTGCGATTTCCATTTCAGCACTTCTTTTAAATATAAGGACGAGCTTTTACAAGCCTTAATAAAGGAAATACAGCTGCAAAGGAGTTACTTAAGCGGCGAAACTATTGAAACCATTTACTTTGGTGGTGGTACCCCGTCCCTGTTAAGCGAAAGCGAAATAGGGCTTATTATCAATACGATTACCGGCATACATACCGTGGCAGCCGATGCCGAGATCACCCTTGAGGCTAATCCCGACGATCTGGATAAACTAAAATTACAGTCGCTAAAGCATACGCCCATTAACAGATTCAGCATTGGCCTGCAATCATTTTTTGATGATGATTTGCAATGGATGAACCGCGTACATCGCGCATCCGAAGCTGAGGCATCAGTAAAAAGAGCGCAGGATATTGGTTTTGAGAACCTGACCGTCGACCTGATCTATGGTTATCCCCTGCTCACTGATCAAAAATGGAAGTTTAATTTAGATAAGGTTTTTGAATTGGGTGTGCCCCATATATCAGCCTACTCCATGACGGTTGAACCCCAAACCGCCCTGGCATCATTTATCCGCAAGAAAAAACAACCCGCCATGAATGATGAGCAAAGCGCAGCGCAGTTTGTTTATATGACAGACATTATGCAGTTGCAAGGCTTTGAGCATTACGAGATCTCGAACTTTTGCAAGCCCGGCTTTTACTCCCGGCATAACTCTAATTACTGGAAGGGTGTAAAATACCTGGGCATAGGGCCATCGGCACACTCCTATAATGGTGAGGCCAGGCAATGGAACATAGCCAATAACACAAAATATATTGAAGCTATTGTTACCGGCAAACTACCAGCAGAAACAGAAGTGCTAACAGAAGCTGACCGCCTGAACGAATACATCATGACTTCGTTACGTACCATTTGGGGGCTCGATCTGGATAAGCTGAACAACATAGCGGCGGCATCAGCCAATCAGTTATTAATTGCTGCCGATGAGTATTTTAATAAGGAATGGCTGACAAAAAATAATAACATTATTTTCCTCACCCCAAAAGGAAAACTATATGCCGATCATATAGCATCCGAGCTGTTTTTCTGATCCTGATAGATTACTTACAGGCGCGCATCTACGAATATTATTTGCGTTTGGTTTAAATTTTCTTAGCGCTTTTGGCTATTGGAATTATCCGGCAATAATAAAACCGCCTCCGCATAAGCGCCGTATCTTCTATCAAATAACCTATAAAGAAAAACTACAATGAAAAAATTAATTATCGCAGCGTTTGCAGTAGTAGCTATTGCAATTGCACCTAACACGTATGCACAAACTAAAATGGTAGGCGGTGCCGCTATGTATCCAACAAAAAACATAGTTGAAAACGCTGTAAACTCAAAAGACCACACCACACTGGTTGCCGCTGTTAAAGCTGCAGGTTTGGTTGAAACCTTAGAAGGCCCGGGTCCATTCACTGTATTTGCACCAACCAACGAGGCATTTAACAAATTGCCTGCTGGTACTGTTGATAACCTGGTTAAACCAGAAAACAAAGCTACTTTAACCAAAATTTTAACTTACCACGTAGTTGCAGGCCGCTTAAGCGCTGCCGACCTATGGGCTAAGGTTAAAGCAGGTAATGGCACAGCAACTTTAACAACTGTTGAAGGTGGCACCTTAAAAGTTATGGCAAAAGGCAAAAAATTATACTTAGTTGATGAAAAAGGTGGCACATCATGGATCACTATTTCGGATGTCTTCCAGAGCAATGGTGTAATACATGTAATAAATACCGTTTTAATGCCCCAATAATTGGGTTACAGTTTGTTTAACGGCGTAACACACTGCCCCTGCAAACTCAAAAAAATACTTCAATCTACCTAAAGATAAAACCCGGCTGCATTAAGCACCGGGTTTTTTATTGTTGACTTTTTTAGGATTGTCATGCTGAGCGATAGCGAAGCTTCTATTATACGGGCGACTAACCGGCAAGATCCTTCGCTATCGCTCAGGATGACAATGGGGTTTATTGACTTGAAAAAGCTTTGTCAGAAAAATATCAAAAACAATTTTCGCTTTTTCAGCATTTTCTCTTTTTGTTAAATTTGTAGGTTTAATACGTTAACTAATTGTAAAACATGGGCATCACTCTAACCCCTATAGATAGTGTTGATAATATAAGCAGGGAAGATTTCGTAAATAATTATTTAAAACCGCGTAAACCGCTTATTATCCACAAAGCAACTGAAAGCTGGCCTGCCCTTAAAAAATGGACTTTTGATTATTTAAAGGAAACTGTTGGCGATAAAATAGTGCCGCTTTACGACAGCTCAAAAGCTGATCCTTCAAAGCCGATCAACGCTGCCGCTTTGGAAATGAAGTTTGGCGATTATATCGACCTGATACAAACACAACCTACCGATCTGCGTATATTTTTGTTCGACCCGATAAAACATGCACCCGGCTTGCTGGATGATTACCGCTCCCCTACCGATTTGATGGGTGGTTTTTTGGATAAATACCCGAATATGTTCTTCGGCGGTAAGGGCTCAGTAACATTTTTACATTACGATATTGATCTTGCCCACATCTTCCATACCCATTTTAATGGACGCAAGCATGTGATTTTGTTCGATAATAAATGGAGCGAGCGCCTGTATTGCATTCCTTTTGCCACTTATGCTTTGGAGGATTATGATATTGAGAAGCCCGATTTCAAGAAATTCCCGGCATTAGATGGCGTTGAAGGACATGAAGCCGTATTAGAGCATGGTGATACCCTGTTTATGCCAACCGGTTACTGGCATTGGATGAAGTATTTGGATGGTTCGTTCGCCATATCGTTGCGCGCGTGGGATAAATCGTGGGGTATTAAAGCTAAAAGTTTGTATAATTTGACTATCCAGCGCAAGTTTGATGATATGATGAAAAAAAACTTCAAAAAGCGCTATATGGACTGGAAAGAAGATTTAGCTATTGAAAGGGCAAATAAGGCATTGGCTGAAGGGGCTCCTGACCGCTGATTTATTATTTTGGCTAAAGCCAGATTGCCTAATTGCTATTCAGTTGGCTGAAGCAATAGCAATGAATTCAAATTTCCCCTTACCCTCTTTGCCCCTTCTTTAGCGCAAGTCTTGTGAGGTTGCCTGTGTTGGGCTGACTTGTGCTTTTTTGAATTGTTAAAGCACAAGTCAGCCATTCTTAATCCCAACGCACAAGGCTTGCGCTAAGAGATAGGATAATATACTAATCAATTCATTGCCATCCCATTTATGGGATGGATAATTTGGGTTACGGTAAGTGGCTTTAGCCAAAAAGCCATTGAACAGCTAACAACTCACTATTCACCACATCCAACTCACCAATTTATTTAACAATCGTTTAACAATCCAAAGCAATAATTTCCGTTACTTTGCTAAACTTCGGTGTTTTCGGTACCTAAGGAAACCCCTTAAGTTAATACGGACGTCCGATAAATTTAACATAGCATGAGTTTTATCCTTCGTCCGATTGACACTGTTGAATCAATTAGCCCTGCCGATTTTAAAAAGAACTATTTAGATAAGCGTCGCCCGCTGATTATCAAAGGCTTAACCAAAAGCTGGCCCGCCCGCGAAAAATGGACTGCCGAATATTTAAAGGAAGCGGTTGGCAAAAAAGTGGTGCCATTGTACGATAATTCAAAGGCTGATCCTTCAAAGCCCATCAATTCATCAGCTGCTGAAATGCCTTTTGATGAATATATCGACCTGATAAAATCTCAACCTACCGAACTACGCATATTTTTCTTCAACATATTTAAACAGGCCCCGCAGTTGCTGGATGATATTGTATTGCCTAAGGATCTGATGGGCGGCTTTATAGAAAGCATGCCTGCCATGTTCTTTGGCGGATCAAACTCTGTTACGTTTTTACATTATGATATCGACCTGCCGCATATTTTCCATACCCATTTCGGTGGCCGCAAGCATGTGATCCTGTTCGAAAATAAATGGAAACGCCGTTTATACTGTATCCCTAACGCCACCTACGCGCTGGAGGATTATGATGTATCAAACCCGGATACCAAACTTTTCCCGGCACTGGAAGGTGTGGAAGGCACAGAGTGCTTTTTAGAGCATGGCGATACCCTATTTATGCCAACCGGCTACTGGCACTGGATGAAATACCTGGATGGCTCATTCTCGCTAAGCCTGCGCGCCTGGGATTCATCGCCTATACGCAAGGCAGCAAGCCTGTACAACCTGGCTGTAAAAGGCGGATTAGATAGTCTGCTGAAAATGACCTTTAAAGCCAAATACGCCAAACGCCGCGAGAAATTAGCGATAAAATGGGCTGACAAGGCTTTAGCGAATGGGAAACCGTTGTAAGGATCTTAATTAATCACTTTAAAGCGGCAGCAATAGTTTTTTCAATTACTGCCTCATTTGTTAATGAATAGCCTCCTATATGGCTTATCATCCTTCTGTTATTATCTATAAAATAGATCTGCGGAATGCTATTTAAGTTATACTGAGCTGTTAAACGTTCCAAATCAGTATTTTCAATTACTAATTGTTGCCAGGCCATATTTTGGTTTGCCACAGTTTGTTTCCATTTTTTTTTGTCCTTATCAATGGAAACACTTACCATTCTGAAGTTTGGATCTTTAAATTCAGCAGCTATCTTTTTTAAAGATGGGATCTCTTCTTTACAGGGGCCGCACCAGCTTGCCCAGAAAACAATCATATTTAATTTTTTGGCAGTATCGATAAGCCCAATTTGTTTTTTATTAGTATCTGTTAAAAATGCATTTGGTTTTAACGCATTCTCATCAGGGCGAGTATTTAGAAATTCATTGATTTTCCGGCCATTATAGGCCTTTTTCACTTCATCATCAAATTCGTCATAAATACTTTTCAGTTCATTATTACTTAAATAAAACTTCAGATTACCTAACGCAAACATTGCATAATAAGCATTAGGGTTATCTTTTATAAGTTTTATCAGCTTACTTATTTGTAATCGTTTTTTGGTGGGATCTTTGCTTATGTAGATAAAAGGCAAATCGTTGTTTCTAAAGTAGAAATCATTTTGTTCGCCACCAGTTAATGTAATACCGTTGCTTTTTGTGAGATCACCGGTTAAATTTATCACACCGGGTTCTATGTATAAGCTGGCATATAGGTCCAACTTTTTACTGGTTGATGTTATCGGGTTAATAATACCCAACACCCCTTTGTAAGCGGGCTTGGTACGGTAAGCGATGTAACCTGCATATGGCTGGAAGGTAGTATCAGGATGGAAGTTAAATTCAAATTTATTATCTATAACTCTCGCTGAGTCTACAGGCTTTGGATTAATTCTAAAACATTCATACAAATAAACCCACTTAGCATTAAGACCTTTTATATTGCCTTTTATAGTGATGGTATTATCTTTTTGCTTACATGAAATAAGTAAGATAAGAACAAGTAAATAATAGGAATACTTAATGTACCTGAAATGGCTCATAACTTGGATTAGGTTTGGCTATCACAAGTTAATACTAATTTCAAAACAAACAATACATTATTATGCTTTAACAAGCTCCTTAACAGCGTTTTCAACCTTAGCAAAATCAAAGCTGCTAAGCAATTTATTAAATCCGGCCTCAATATGTTCATTGCCTAGGTTGCCTATGCTGCCTTCGTGAGTGTGGTTTACTTTTTTATCAGGATTAAACTCGCCGTTTTCAATAGCTAAGCCTACCTGCTTGTAAGCATCCCTGAATGGCGTTCCGCTTAACGTAAGACGGTTTACTTCTTCAACACTAAACAGGTATGCATATTTAGGATCGTTCAATATGCCTGTGTTTACCGTTACATGTTGCAGCATAAACGTGGCCATGTGCAGGCAGCTTTTCAGATCGGTAAAGGCAGGGAACAATAACTCTTTCAGCAGTTGCAGCTCACGGTGATAACCTGATGGCAGGTTGGTAGTCATCATGGTAACATCATTTGGCAGGGCCTGTATGCGGTTACATTTGCCACGCATAATTTCCCAAACATCCGGGTTCTTTTTATGCGGCATAATACTGCTGCCTGTAGTCAGCGTATCCGGGTAGCTTACAAAAGCAAAATTCTGACTCAAATACAAAGCCTGATCCATGGCCATTTTAGCCAGTGTGGCGGCAATAGATGATAAAGCCTGGGCAATTACCCTTTCGGTTTTACCCCTGCCCATCTGGGCGTAAACAACGTTATAATTAAGGCTATCGAAGCCCAACAGTTTTGTGGTTAAAGTGCGGTTCAACGGGAATGACGAGCCATAGCCCGCTGCCGAACCCAATGGGTTTTTGTTAGTGATCTTATATGCGGCCAAAACCAGCTCCAGGTCATCGGCCAAACTTTCGGCATAAGCACCAAACCATAAACCGAATGATGACGGCATGGCTATCTGTAAATGCGTGTAGCCGGGCAGTAAAACATCCTTATGTTTTTCACTAAGCTGGATTAACTGGCGAAATAATGCTTCAGTTTCTTCAACAACCTGCTGCAGTTCATGCCTGAAAAATAGTTTCAGGTCAACCAGCACCTGGTCGTTACGTGAGCGGCCGCTATGGATCTTTTTACCGGCATCGCCAATGCGCTGGGTAAGCAACATCTCTACCTGCGAGTGTACATCCTCCACACCCGGTTCAATGGTAAATTTACCCTGTTCAATATCATGATAAATAGCCTTTAACTCGCGCTGAACGTGCTGCAGATCATCATTATTCATTAAGCCAATGCTGTGCAGCATTTGGGTATGGGCCAGTGAGCCCAGTACGTCAAAAGCGGCCATTTGCTGGTCAAATTCCGTGTCGCGGCCAACAGTAAAGTTTTCCACCAGTTCATTAACGGTAATTGATTTTTGCCAGATCTTACTCATGGTGCAAATATGCTATAAATATTTTATTGATGGTTAAATTAAGGTGCAATTGAGGTTTACAGAATTATAGTTATTATCATCCGCTTTCTTCTCACGCGTCATTGCGAGGAACGAAGCAATCTCCAAACTATACAGAGCAGATCTGCATAGTTCTTCACCTTTCGCATGGTATCGCTTGTCGCTAAGACGTCACTTTTTGTCTTGATACGTCTTGATACAAAAAGTAACCAAAAAAATCAATAGATTAGGCTTCTTTGCCGCGCAAGACCATCGCCCTCCAAATCAGGCAAAACCTAGGCTGCTATATTTTTACCCTGCTGTCGCTATACACATGACCCACGCTTCAGTAAAAATCTGCTATGCCCTGCCACCTCGCAAAGCCACCATCGTTTTGCCTGATTTCACCCGAAGCTGCTCTACTGACGAAGGAGGAAAAGAAAAGAACTTTACCTCACCCAACCCTCTCCAAAGCAGATTCCTTTAAATGACCCGTGATCAAAAGCGGGTAAAGGCCCGACAAAAAGCGCAGGCCTGGGTGTTTTGCCTGTGGGGGGAAGATCTTTTTGTCTTGACTTTTTGGTTCTTTTGTGTCAAGACAAAAGAACTAGACTCCGCGACAATGAGCGGCTTCACAAGACAAGTCTACAATAAGCATAACCGCTCTGTATAGTCGGGGATTATTAATGCTGTGTTTGTTTTTCAGGAGTATTAATGAGCTCCCTACGGCCGGTTGTGTTCGTACCTCGCAATGACGATTGGGGAGAGTAATGATATCAATTACTTCCCATCCTGCGCGCTAACAACCGCTGTAAGATCACTATCTAATCTAAATTGAGCATTATGCAGCACTATTGCGCCGCTGGCATTTTTAGCATGATAACTGTGTGCTATAACCCATCCTTTTACCGGCCCTTTAAATAACAATTCATTCGACCGGATGGCTTTAGATAAAGTGCCGGTATCAGCTTCATATTTCATCTGCCTTTTCAAGGCTTCCATATAAGCCATTTTTGAGGTTGTGATCAGATTCATGAGCGTATCCTTTATCTTATCCACCCTTTCCTTAGCGGTAATATTTGCGGCTTTTAAGCTGTCGTATTGTTTGGTTTCGGCATATCTTTTAAAAACGGTATCAATATCACCAAAGCTTACAGCATCATAACTGGCTGGGTCGTTTAAATGAGTGTTGAGGTAATTTTTAACTAATTTTTCTGCTTTATGCTGTTTGGAGACACATGAAGCCATAAGGATGCATGAGGCAATCAGCAAGATGTTCTTTATCATTTTCATCAGAGTTAATGAACTCAACAATACGTTTATGTAAGGTACTGTTTTTTTTATTAACGAATGGATAATATAATGTATTTTAATGTAATAGGAATGGTACAGGGGAGAAAACAGACATTAATATTTTCATGTCATTGCGAGCGATAGCGCGGCAACCTCGTCGCACGCATATTGAACGCGACGAGGTTGCTTCGTCGTTCCTCCTCGCAATGACATAATATTAAAGCCAATCTTACACCAGCTGCTCCAGCATCTTCACATACAGTTCAATACCTTCCCTTATCTCATCAACATAAATAAACTCATCGGCAGTATGTGAGCGGGCTGAATCACCGGGACCAACTTTGATGGATTGAATATCCAGCAGCGACTGATCTGAGGTTGTTGGCGAACCGTAAGTTGTGCGGTCTAATGTTATACCAGCTTGCACTATGGGGTGATCTTTATCAATAGATGATGGCTTTAAGCGGATAGAACGTGGCTTCACATCGCAGCTTACATGCTGGCGGATGATCTCCAGCACTTCCTCGTTACGGTAAGCATCAGTTACCCGCACATCAACCGTAAAAACGCAGCCGGCAGGTACCACATTATGCTGCGAACCTGCATTTATAATGGTAACCGACATCTTTATCGGCCCAAAAACTTCTGACTCCTTAGGAAACTTGTAAGTACGGAACCACTCAATATCAGGCAAAGCCTTGTAAATGGCATTCTCTCCTTCTTCACGGGCGGCGTGGCCTGCTTTACCGTGACTGGTGCAATCCAGCACCATTAAGCCACGTTCGGCAATGGCTAATTGCATTAATGTAGGCTCGCCAACTATACCAAAATCCAGTTGTCCTAATTCGGGGATAATCAGCTCCAGGCCATTAACACCTGAAATCTCCTCTTCGGCAGTAGTAGCCAAACAGAAATTATATTTAAGATTTTGCTGCTCATTAAAATACAGGAACACCGATATCAATGATACCAGGCAACCGCCTGCATCATTACTACCCAAGCCATACAGCTTGCCATCTTCAATTTTGGCATCGTATGGGTCGCGGGTATAGCCGGAGTTGGGTTTTACCGTATCATGGTGCGAATTAAGCAGTATAGTAGGTTTTGCGGGATCGAAATGTTTGTTCCATGCCCAAATGTTGTTCAGTTTGCGGTGTGTTTCAACACCGTGCTTTTGTAAAAAAAGTTCGATCACATCAGCTGTGCGGTCTTCTTCTTTACTGAATGATGGGATGGAGATGAGTTGCTGCAGGAGTTCAACTGCCTGCTGAAATAGTGCTTTTATATCGGTCATAAAATATGTGCCCAAAAATAATGTTTTTATACCAAGTAGAAACGCAAAATATTACCTCTCTACATTTAAGTGATAATAATTAGTTTTACGGCCTGATCTCTATCTTAATATTAAATGAAAAAATCACTTTTAACTCTCCTTTTTTTCTGCTGCTTTATTGCGGCAAAAGCCCAACAAACAAATGTTTACAATCAAAATGGCTACAAACTCATTTTTGTAAATTACGATGCCACGTTTGATCCCACCTTGCAGCAGCGCATGGTAAAAACTTTTTTTACTGTTTATCCCGAGCTTGCAAACGCTTACAATAAAAACACGCTTAAAACGGTAACTATGGTTATTGATACCGCCTACAAAGGTGTAGCGGCCACCGCTAATGGCAAGGTGACCATTAGTTACAAATGGATGCACCAGCACCCCGAAGATATTGATGTGATAACCCACGAGGTAATGCATATTGTGCAGGACTACGGCGACAGCAACGGTCCTGGTTGGCTAACCGAAGGTATTGCGGATTATGCCCGCTTTAAGTTCGGCGTAAATAATGATGCGGCAAAATGGTCGTTACATGATTATAAGGCAGGCCAAAATTATACCGATGCTTACCGTACTACCGCCCGTTTTCTAGTTTGGATTGAAGCAAAATACAAACCCGGTATAGTAGTAGAGCTTGACAGCCAGATGCGCAAGCACACTTATACCGATGATATCTGGAAGCAGCAGACCGGCAAAACACTGGATGAGCTGTGGAAGAACTATACCGAAAACCCAGCGATATAACTCTTTCTGGTACTGAATGATCTTTCAGTTTGCAACTGTATACGTTTGTTGAGTCACTTGGTATCGCTCATAGCCGCTAAGGCCTATTTGTTTTTCGCAAGTTGTTTGTTTTTAAGGTGCTCAAGAGGGCTTTCGCCGTATTGTCTTGACACAAAAGAACCAAAAAGTCAAGTCAGCAGAAAGGCTTCTTTGCCGCACAAGACCTTTGCCCCGCAAATTAGGCAAAACCTGGGCTGGAAAAGTTTGCGGCTATATTGCGCACACTACCCACTGCACTGCAAAAATTTCCTATGCCCTGCCACGCACAGAGCCACCATCGTTTTGCCTGATTTCATCCGAAGCTGTTCTACTGACGAACCTCACCCAACCCTCTCCAAAGGAGAGGGCTTTAAAAAATTAACACGTAATCAAAAGCGGGTAAAGGCCCGACAAAAAGCGCGGGCCTGGGTGTTTTGCCTGTGGGAGGAAGGATCTTTTTGTCTTGATTTTTTGGTTACTTTTGGATCAAGCCAAAAAAAACTAGGCCCAGCGGCCATGAGCGGCGAAAACATTGTTTGAACCACAAATTTCTTAATACATGGAACGGAAATGGCACATATTAATTTTTATCCTCCTTTCATGTATCAGGCCGCTCTTCGCGCAGCAACCCGCAAAGCCATTCCCGCAGCATGTGCCATATACCATGGGTACTATCAAACCCAATAATATTTCACAACAAGTGATGGATAAATCCGTCGGTGAGTTTTACAGTCAGTGGAAAAAGCGCTTTGTAAAAACCATACCTGGCAAAGCCGAAAGCTATATCTGGTTTGAGGGTGTAGGCAAAAAGCAATGTGTATCCGAAGGACAAGGCTATGGTATGGTGATCACCGCGCTGATGGCCGGATTAGATCCATTGGCAAAAAACACTTTTGATAACCTGTACCGATACTACAAAGCTCACCCAAGTAACCGCGGCGCTAATTTAATGGCCTGGGCGCAATATACCAACGGCAAAAATGTAGACATGAGCTCCGCTACTGATGGCGATATGGATATTGCCTATGCCCTGCTGCTGGCAAATACGCAATGGGGTAGCAATGGCGCTATCAATTATTTAAAGGAAGCCAAAGCCATTATAGCCGATATGATGGAATATGAGATCAATCGTAAAACATGGTCGGTTTTATTAAGCAACGCCATTGAGTATGACAGCAAGGATTATTTTGATACGCGCTCATCTGATTTTATGCCTGCAAACTTTAAGGCTTTCAGACAGGCAACGGGCGATGACCGCTGGGATAAGGTAATCGATAATACTTACAAATTATTTGAGCTGATGCAGGATAAATATAGTCCGGATGCCGGACTGGTGCCTGATTTTATCGTCCATATAAATAAAACCGCTAAACCTGCACCACCGCATTATTTGGAGTCGGTTTATGATGGTTATTATAATTACAATGCATGCCGTGTTCCCTGGCGTGTAGGGGTTGATTATTTGGTGAATGGTGATGAGCGTTCAAAAGCATTTGTACAAAAAATAAATGCCTGGATACGGGAAACTACCGGCAACAATACCTATAACCTCTCTGCGGGGTACACCTTAGCTGGTAATGACATAAAAGGCCGGTATTTTGAGGCGCTGAGTTTTATTACACCATTTGCTGTATCGGCTATGGTTGAAGAGAAGTACCAGCAATGGTTAAATAAGGTATGGGATTATACCATGCAGTTTAAGCTAAAGGATTTTGATTACTATGATAACAGTATTAAAATGCTGAATTTGATCATTATATCGGGGAATTACTGGAAGCCGGAAATGAAATAATAAAACCTTCTCACTGCCCGTTCAAGCGCCCACGCTGCTCGTTAATAAATATCAGGCCTATGAGCGTGGACGCTTGAACTGGCGGGGGAATTACTAGAAAACAGAGAATCATTAAAATATTTTTTTATTATATTTGATTTATTATGACAAAAGAAGCTATCATAGAAAAAACATTAAGAACATTGAATGTTTTGCCTAATGAAAAGGCTGAAGAGGTAGCCGATTTCGCCGATTTCATTATGAAAAAATATGAAGATGATTCTTTACAGGAAGGAATACAAAAAATTGTAGAGCATAGTACTGCTTTTAATTTTTTAAATGATGAAGAATATCTTTATTCAATAAAGGACATTAAAGAAAAATATTAATGCCCAAAGGAAATATTGTCCTCATTCCATTTCCTTTTACCGATCTGACAGGAAATAAATTACGCCCCGCATTAATACTCACAGAAACTCCTCTTGATGTAACGGTATAGTTTATCACTACACAACTTCAATGGCAGGAGGCTACCGACATTGTATTGCAACCCCAAACAAGTAATGGTATTAAGAAAACATCACTTGTGCGTTTAAGTAAACTGGCAACCGTTGATAGAAAGCTGATTGTAGGTATAATTGGATCGCTCAATAAAATTGAGATGACTGAATTAAATGTCAAGCTGAAATTAATTTTTCAATTACCCTAATATCTTCTCCGCCACTTCTACCCCACTTGTCAGCGCAGCCTCAACTGTCCCCATAGCTGCCCCATCATACAAATGCTCACCTGCAAAAAACAGGGTATTATCTACAGGATTATTTAAAACTTTGCGTGCTTCGGATGCGGCAACGGTATCGTAACTGTATGATCCGCGTGTAAATGGCTCATTCGCCCAGTTAATGATGTTCCAGGCTATTAATTTGGCTTTCAGCTCATCAACACCCAGCTTAAATATATTACTGAGCGATTGCAAGGCTTGCTGCAAAAGTTCATCCAGCGTGCAATCCTTTTTATCAACAGCAGCAGGGCCACCCAGCCAGCCTGTAAGCAGGGGTGAATGTTGCGGGTGCTGTGTCCACCAGGTTGGGATCTCCTCATCTGATAGCAGGAAGATCATCGGCTTTAAACTTTTACCTGCTAGTTTTTTGGTGGCACTATCCTCCCAAAAAGGCTTATCAAATTCCAGCAAAAACTTTATAACCGTGCCAAAACCCATGGCTTGTATGGCCTTAGTTTGTTCAGGTATAGGCGGGTGGAAAGTTATTGCGCCTTTCTCCTGCCAGTTAGTCTGTAGTACTCCTAACGGTAATGCAATAATTAACTGATTGGCATCGTAATTTACGCCCTCATCCGTCACTATGCGTACCTCACCTTCTTTCCAGTAAATTTCCTTAACCATAGTGTTCAGGTAAATATTATTACCTGCTTCCCTGCATGTTTTAGCCAGGTAGTTTATCATGGAGCAATAACCCTCGTCTACCCGGTGCTGCGCGTCCTCATCCTCATTCTGCCATTCCTTGCGCAGGGCAAAAGCACTGGCTTTGCGCGGGTCGGCATTGTCATAGCCCGAAACATAATTCCAAACCCCATCCCTTAAAGCCTGATAGTTATCTCCGGGAAATTCAGCCAGCAAAAAGTCATAGATATTGGTATCTTCCTTTAGTTCATTCAAGCGTTCAATCAACAGGTCCCAATTCTCAATAAATTGCTCGCTTTGCGTAAATTCGCCTTTGGCATAACGCACCATTTCGCCATTTGCCGCATGGTATTTTATACCTGCTTCTTTCAGCAGACTTAACGTAACCGGCAGATCGCCATGTACAAACTCAGCGCCAAGTTCTGCGTGCTGAAAAAATGATTCATGGTTAATGGTATGGATACGCCCTCCTGTACGATTGCGCGCCTCAAGTACGGTGACTTTTTTACCTTTTTTGGCCAGTTTATAAGCTGCCATCAATCCGGCAGCGCCTGCGCCTATTACCAGCACGTCGGGTTTCTCCATATGCTAAATAACATCATTTTGTTTTAAAAGGTTGGCAAATATTAAAAAACATATCTAAATACCTAAAGCAGGTGATTATTATGCTTTTAATATTGATACGGTATATTATATTTACCGTTTTAATTGACTCGCTTTGATACTACATTTTAAAAGACTGCTACCCGCAGCTGCGCTGTTAGTGGCTTTAAACACATCGGCCCAAACTAAATTATACGTTCCTGTAAACCTACAGGCCACCTATACCAAAGGTACCAGAACAGTTACCGGCGAACCCGGCAAAAACTACTGGCAAAACAGGGCCGACTATAACATAAAGATTGATTTTAACCCCCAAACCCGTTTGCTAAACGGTACGGTGGATATTGATTATATCAACAATAGTCCGGATACGCTAAAACAGATCTACTTTAAGCTTTATCCTAACTTATACAAAAAAGGGGTTAGCCGTGTATCTGAAGTAAAGGCGGAAGACCAATCTGACGGTGTACAAATCAAAAACCTGAGTATTAACCAGCAAAACCAGGATGCCAATCAATGGCGGATCGATGGTACTAACATGATTGTGAAGATCCCGGCATTGCTGCCATCACAGCATATCAAATTCAGCATTAATTATTCTTACATACTTAATAAAGGCTCGCACATACGTACCGGTCAGGTTGATTCAGGCGCATTTTTCATCGCTTACTTCTTCCCTCGTGTGGCTGTTTATGATGATATTGATGGCTGGAACAAATATCCATATCGCGGATCGGAAGAGTTTTATAACGATTTCTGCCACTTTAATGCCGAAATAACTGTACCCGGCGATTACGAAGTTTGGGCCACCGGCAGTCTTAAAAATGCAGCAGAGGTTTATAACCCTAAAATTATTGAGCGCCTATCCGCCGCAGGCAAAAGTGATAACATAACCGATATGATCACCGAAGCCGATCAAAAAGCAGCCGATATCACCACAAAAGGCACCAGCCATACATGGAAATTTGAAGCTGACACTGTTACCGACCTGGTATTTGCTACCAGCAATCATTATGTATGGAAAGCGAGCAGCCTAGTAGTTGACCCAATAACACACAGGCGCACCCGAGTGGATGCGGTATTTAACCCCGACCATAAAGATTACCTGCCCGTGGTTGATCACGCCCGCAAAACGGTGGAAGCCATGAGCTATACATTCCCGAAATGGCCATACCCTTACCCGCATGAAACCGTTTTCGATGGCCTCGACCAGATGGAGTACCCGATGATGGTGAATGACAACCCGCTTGAAAAAGAAAATGACGAAATAGAACTGACTGACCATGAGATATTCCATACCATGTTCCCTTTTTACATGGGTGTTAATGAAACCAAATACGGTTGGATGGATGAGGGATGGGCAACAATCGGAGAATGGACCATCAGCCCGATAATAGACAACAAGATATTTGACGATTATGGCATTGAAGCCGTTGAAAAAAGCGCAGGCACTGAGGAGGATGTACCAATCATGACGCTTACCCCAGGCTTAACCGGGATAGCCGGTTTTACCGACAGCTACCCGAAACCGGGTATGGGTTACCTGTTTGTAAAAGATATGCTGGGCGATGCATTATTTACCAAAGCGCTGCATTATTACATTGCACAATGGCACGGCAAACACCCCATGCCTTACGACTTTTTTAACTGTATGAACACCGGCGCAGGCATCAACATGAACTGGTTTTGGAAAGCCTGGTTCTTTGACAATGGCGTACCTGATCAGGGTATAACCAGCGTAGTTAATAAGCAAAATAACTATACAGTAACCATCACTAATATAGGCACCAAACCCGTACCTGTAGACTTAACTATCTATTATAAAGATGGCAGCACCAAAATCATACACCAAAGCGTAGCGGTTTGGAAGGATGGCGGTAAAACTTACCTGGTAAAATTCAGCGATGCAAAACCTATCGCCAAATTCACCCTAGGCGCAGGTTATGATCCGGATGCGAATAAGAAGGATAATGTTTGGGTGCTGAAGTAAACTTCATATATTAAATTGTCATTCTGAGCGATAGCGAAGAACCTATCACTAATGGCGCAAGTCTTGTGAGTGAAAAGCCTTGCGCAATGGCTGACTTGTGCCTGCTTAATAGTTTAAAGCTAATAGCACAAGTCTCCCTTACTTATCCTAACACACAAGACTTGCGCTAAATACGGTAATATTATTCGGTTATTAATTTGGCTCGTAGGGTGTCATGCTGAGCTCCGTCGAAGTATGAGCGCAAAGGCCTGAATGAGCGGCAATAATCAGGGCGTTTCCCTGCGGGTCAGGCTATCCGCTTATACTGCACAGGCATTAAGCGCAAGGCCGGTACCCGCTCCTATCCTTAACGTGGGCTTCGGTAATCGCAGAGTTAACTCACCCCGACTTTGCTTCGCTCGTCGTCCCTCTCTATGCTAAAGCATAAAGAGGAATAAAAAAATAAAAATCACCTTTCCCCACCTCTTTACGCCGCAGGCGAAGAGAGGTCGACCAGCGAAGCGTAGTTGGGTGAGGTGAGTTACCAGGGTGCGTTCAATCCAATCTCTCAAATTAAATTATTTTTAATCTCCCTGTGATTATTTACCTTTTACTGCGAATAATAGTGTAAATCATCAGCAATAATGAGCACACCGGTAAATAAGGATCAATTTATAGCCATCATCAGCCAAAACAAAAAACTGATCTATAAAGTGTGTAACAGCTATTGCCGTGATGCCGCCGACCGTGAGGACCTTGTACAGGAAGTGATCATCCGTCTGTGGCAGGCTTTCGGCAATTACAATCCTGACTATAAGCTTTCAACCTGGATGTACCGCATAGCGCTCAATACGGCCATATCACATTATCGTGCCGGTAAACGCAGGAATGAAAGCACTGTATCATTACAGGAAAACCTGATAGAGATCGCTGATGAAAACCCTGAGATCGAACTTGATGAAAATGTGAAACGGCTCTATGAGTTTATAAACCAGCTCAACGAGCTGAACAGAGCGCTCATGATATTATATCTTGATGATAACAGTTACCGGGAAATAGCCGAAATATTAGGCATTACCGAAACCAATGTAGCCACACGCATAAACCGGGTAAAACAGCAACTGAAACAACAATTCGCAAAAAATTAAAAAACACACGCCATGGAACTTGAACAATTAAAAACACTTTGGATAGAACAGGATAAAAAACTGGATAGAAGCCTGCAGCTTAACATGCGTTTACTGCACCAGATAAACTTTAATAAAGCCGGCAATAAACTCAGAACACTGCTCTTTCTGAAGACAATAGAAATGGCCATTCTGCTGTTTATGATCATTGCCCTTTGCAGTTATACCTTAAAATATATTACCGACCCAGGCTTTTGCATCCCCGCATTAATCATCACCGGATTTATAGTAAGCGGTTATATTTCCGATATACGGCAACTGGCTTTGATAGTTCAAATAAGGGCCGACGATGCCGCGCCCGTTTCACAATTACAAAAATTGGTTGAGCGCCTCAAAATATTGATCGTTAACTATACAAAAATGTCATTTATTAGCATCCCGTTTTATCCCTTACTGCTGATAGTGAGTGCAAGGATATTTTTCCATGTAGATTTTTGGGCGCCACAATTCCACGCTTATTTAATTGCCAATGTTATTACCGGTTTATTATTGGTACCTGTTTTTATCTGGCTATTCATACAGTTAAGTAAACAGAACATAAAAAATATACACGTAAAAAACTTCCTCTCCGGCTCCGGCTGGAACCAGGCAACATTAGCGCAGCAATTTTTAAATGAGATTGAACAGTTTGAGCGCGGGGATAGTTAAGTTACTTGCGCAGAGTTAACTCACTCCAACTTCGCTGTGCTGGTCATCCCTCTCTACGCTAAAGCGTAAAGAGGGAGTAAATCATCAAAACAAAACTCCCGCCCGTTCAAGCGTCCGCGCTTGAATGCAAAAAGATGTAAGCGTCCACGCTTACTGCATATAAACGTAAGCGCAGACGCTTACAAAAGCAAAACGTTCAAGTGTGGACGCTTGAATGGGCGAAAAGAAATAAATAAGCTTATATATCAAATTGTCATTCTGAGCGATAGCGAAGAACCTATCCGCGGTCAATCGTCCACTCGTATAATAGATGCTTCGTTCCTCAGTATGACAATAGCAAAAAGGGACTTATTCCAATATCTCCGCAATCTCCTTAAAACCTTTTTCCCTCGCCAAATCGGCGGGCAGTTTACCGCCTTCCATCCGAACATTTACATCGGCACCATTTTCAAGCAAAAGTATAAGCAGATCAAGGTTACCATTTTGTGCAGCCGAGTGCAATGGGGTTGATCCGGCTTGCTGGCGCACATTTACGTTTGCCCCGTTCTCTATCAAAAGTTTAGCAATATCTGTATAATTACCCGCAGCGGCGGAGTGTATCGGGAAAACGTTAAATCCGTTATTTGATGGCTGGTTTACATTTGCACCTTTTAATACCAGGTAGCGCGCAATTTCATGCTGACCAAAATAACAGGCTAATCCCAGCGGGGTAAAGCCATCATCAGCAAAAAAATCAATCGCATCGGGATAAGTAAAAACCAAATGGGCAACCACATCAAATTTACCTGCCGCGGCGGCCTCAAATAAGGTGATATCATCTACGTATTTTAACAGCAGGCTGGTAACTTCAGGCTTTTTATAATAGCATGACAGCATAAGCGGCGAAACCTTGTGACTGGTAGTGCCTTTCGCCAGTTTGGGGTTCTGTGTAAGCAACACATTCAGGCCGATAACATCCCCGGTGGTTATGTATTCTTCAAGTTTTTCCAGGCTCATTATTTACTTTTAAGTAATTAATAATTAATACGATACAACTTAAAACGGACTAATTATACAATATTTTCATCCGCCATTTTCATGCCTGATTTACATAAAGCTTCCAAATTAGTAAAAAATTAAAAATTTCACGCCAAATAAGTTTAATCTATTAACTTTATATTTGTACCTTAATACTGTTGATCAAGTATGCCGGTAAAAGGAAATCAGTTTAAATCAAATACTTTAAAAGAAGACAATCAATCCCGCCAAAGCAATAAGAGCGAGAAGGAAAAGCCTGCAATGTCTGCAAAATTGAAGGGGCTCTCCTCTTTTGATTGGAACGATGGCCGCGTGATTAAGATCGTAGGTTTGTTTTTCCTCATCATGTCTATCTTTTTCCTGGTGGCGTTTACCTCCTACCTGTTCACCTGGCAGCAGGATCAGAGCTATGTTTCGCCTGCCAATGGCGGCTGGCATAACCTGTTCAAAACCACGCAGGAGCTTACCGATAACGGCATCAAAAACCCTGTTGTTGAAAACTGGCTGGGTAAATTTGGCGCGTTGTTATCAAACCAGTTCATATTTGAATGGTTTGGCGTAGCCTCCTTCATATTCGTATTTATATTTTTTGTGATAGGTTACCGCCTGCTGTTTAAAGTTAGACTGTTCTCTATAAGCAAATCATTGGCTTATGCTTTTTTCAGCATCGTATTTTGTTCGATAGCCATAGGTTTTGTACATGCTTTTGTTATTGATTATCCGCATTATTTTGAGGGTGAATTTGGTTTCTGGACCAACCGCCTGCTTGATGCACAAATAGGGCAGACCGGTACCTTAGGCTTACTCATATTTGCCGGCTTATCCGCGCTTATCATAGCCTATAATATTGATTTTAAACTGCCGCAGCGCAAGGAAAAACTGGCAAGAGCCGTTGAAGTAACCGAAGTAGCCCCCATACCGGTTGAACTTGATGAGGATGAAGAAATATCACCCCCGCTTGAATGGCAGCCACGCGGAGCCAATGTGCCTAACCCCAATACGGTAAACACTACCAAAGCAGAATTATTAAAACAGGAACCGTTAAAACAGGAAACCGTTTTGCAGGCCCCTGTTTTTCATGAACCAATAGTATTAACGCCCGAAGTAAACACTTTCAGGCATGAGCCCGAGGTGGAAAATGAGATACCACTCACCCTTGAGGTAGAGCGCCCTACTCCAGTTTTAAGCATTGAACAAACTGACGACGACAAGGCCAAAGAACTGGTAAATCAATTCGGTGCTTATGATCCAAAGCTTGACCTGGCATCTTATAAATACCCAACAATTGATCTGTTAGAGAATTACGGTTCCCATAAAATACAGGTAAATACAGAGGAACTGGAGGCCAACAAAAACAAGATCATTACCACGCTTAACCATTATAATATTGAGATTGATAAGATAAAAGCCACCATTGGCCCAACGGTTACGCTGTATGAAATTATTCCTGCGCCGGGTGTGCGTATCTCCAAGATCAAGAACCTGGAAGATGATATCGCTTTGAGCCTTTCAGCTTTAGGTATCCGTATCATCGCCCCTATGCCGGGCAAGGGTACCATTGGTATCGAGGTGCCCAACCAGAACCCTGAGATGGTATCCATGCGTTCTATCCTCGAAACTGAAAAATGGCAGACCAACACCATGGACCTGCCTATCGCCTTAGGTAAAACCATATCAAACGAAGTATTTATTGCCGATCTGGCCAAGATGCCCCACTTACTGGTTGCGGGTGCTACCGGTCAGGGTAAATCAGTTGGTATAAACGCCATATTGGTTTCGCTGTTGTATAAAAAACATCCATCAGAATTAAAGTTCGTTTTGGTCGACCCTAAAAAAGTGGAGCTTACCCTGTTCCGCAAAATTGAGCGCCACTTCCTGGCAAAACTGCCTGATGAAGCTGATGCCATTATCACTGATACCAAAAAGGTGGTGAATACGCTGAACTCACTATGTATTGAGATGGATCAGCGTTATGATCTATTGAAAGACGCACAGGTACGTAACCTAAAAGAATATAACCACAAATACGTCAACCGTAAAATAAGCGACCCGGAGAAACACCGTTACCTGCCATTCATCGTACTGGTAATTGATGAGTTTGCCGATTTGATGATGACGGCCGGTAAAGAAGTGGAAATGCCGATTGCTCGTATAGCGCAATTAGCCCGTGCGGTAGGTATACATTTGGTTATTGCTACGCAAAGGCCATCGGTTAACGTAATTACGGGTACTATTAAGGCCAACTTCCCGGCAAGACTTGCTTTCAGGGTATTATCAAAGATAGATTCACGTACCATTTTGGATGCCGGCGGTGCCGATCAGCTGATTGGACGTGGTGATATGCTGCTTTCAACAGGCAGTGACCTGATACGCCTGCAATGCGCATTTGTGGACACGCCTGAAGTTGAACGTATTTCCGACTATATCGGCAATCAGCGCGGCTATCCATCAGCCATGATGCTACCTGAATATGTAGGCGAAGGCGAGGCCAGCAGCAGCTCAAAAGAATATGATGCCGATAACCGCGACCCGATGTTTGAAGATGCTGCGCGCCTTATAGTAATGCACCAGCAGGGTTCAACCTCACTTATTCAGCGTAAAATGAAGCTGGGCTATAACCGCGCAGGCCGTATTATTGACCAACTGGAAGCCGCAGGCATAGTAGGACCATTTGAAGGTAGTAAGGCACGTGAGGTTTTGTATCCCGATGAGTACAGCCTGGAACGATATTTGGAAACTTTAGATAAACCAAAGGATTAACCGCACGTCGTCCCCCATCCTGTCATTGCGAGGAGGAACGACGCGGCAACCTCGTCGCTTGCATATTAAACGCGACGAGGTTGCCGCGCTATCGCTCGCAATGACACTCAATATAATTTCTTCCATTAAACCAATCAAACAACAGCAACTCTAAACTGTATATTAGCAAATCCATCTGCAACAAAAAAATGAAAAAGACTCTCTTATACGCTTTATTATTTATCGGCATTACCTCACAGGCATTCGCACAAAAGGATGCGCAGGCTAAGGTTATTTTAGATAAAGTAAGTCAAAAATATCACGCCTATAACATTGTAAAAAGCGATTTTACCTTTACCATTAACGATCAGCAAAATAATGTACAGCAGTCACAGGACGGTACGCTGATCGTTCAGGCTAAGACCAATAAATATAAGCTAACCTTATATAGTCAGGGTTCAAAAGCTATCGAGCAGGAGATCACCAGCGATGGCAAAAGTCAGTGGACATACCTCATCAAAGACAAAGAAGTGCAGCTAAACAAAGTAGATAACAGCGATGAAGGCTTTAACCCGGCACAAATGTTCACCCTTTATGAAAAAGGCTACAAATACCTTTACAACGGCGACCAGATCATCAATGGCAAATCCTACCAGGTTATAGACCTTACACCGGATGATGCCAAAAAATCATTCTTTAAAGTAAGGCTGATGATAGACAAGCTGAAGAAACAACTATACAGCGCGCTGATATTTGACAAAAATGGCAGCCACTATTCGTATACCATTAACAGCGTGATACCCAATATAACTGTACCCGAAACCACCTTCACTTATGATGCCAAAGCACATCCAGGAATTGAGGTGGTAGATCTAAGGTAAGCCGTCATATTTACTTTTGCAAGGTCAATGTTTCATAAAAAGCGCCGCCGGGTGTTATAACATTGTTAGTGAGTACAAGGCTATGATCTGTAAGTGTTCTAATATCAAAACTACTGCTCCCACTTTTTGATGTGGAACCATAGCTATAGATATAACTATATTGCAGGTTTATCTTTTGCTCATTTGTCAGGTTATCGGTTGTTATGGTATAATCGGCAGTATCAACCAAAAAGGTTCCTTCGCGGGCATATAATTTACCGTTTGATGTAAAATCGAAATGATCGGCGGCTGTACCAATATACTTTTTAATACTGGGCGGACCACTAGTACCAATACCTGTATTATAAGTTGAATCGGTTACAACAGCCCAGTTGCCAACAAGCGAGGTTGGGCCTGCATCATGATCCTTATGGCAGGAGAACAATGCCAACGTAATAATCATGGCTAAAGAAACAGGTATAAGATTTTTCATATTGTATTTATTAGTTTGGGGTTTAATTACAGTACGTAAGTAAATGAGGGAATGATACAAGTGATTGAAAATCGTTATCGTCGTATACTTACTTATTGAGTCGCTTGGTATCGCTCATGGCCGCTAAGGCCTATTTCTTTTTCGCAAGTTGTTTGTTTTCAAAGGTGCTCAAGATGGCTTCGCCGTATTGTCTTGATACAAAAGAAACAAAAACCGACCGGAGGGAGATCATTAATACCATTGAAAAACAAATAATAGATGAATAAATCAAGTCACTAGAAATGCTTCTTTGCCGCACAGGTCCTTCCCTGCAAATCAGGCAAAACCTGGGTTGCTATATTTTCACCCCTGCTGTCGCTACACGCTTTGGCCTTTGCGCTTCAGTAAAAATCTGCTATGCCCTGCCACGCACAAGGCCATCATTGTTTTGCCTAATTTCACCCGAAGCTGTTCTACTGACGGGAGCTACGTAATTCCCTATAGATGAAGAACTTTAATTGAACCGTGATAAAAAGCGGGCAATGGCCTGACAAAAAGCGCGGGCCTGGGTGTTTTGCCTGTGGGTGGAAGGATCTTTTTGTCTTGACTTTTTGGTTCTTTTGTGTCAAGACAAAAGAACTAGCCTCCGCGGCAATGAGCGGCTGCACATGACAAGTAAATAACTATGCAAGTCCGATCTGCATAGTCGGGGATTGCTTCGTTCCTCGCAATGACGCTTGGTGAGAAATTCTACTATGTAATAACAATACCATTTCTACTTACAGGATTACAATTTCATTATTCAAAAATCGTAAAATCCTACCTTGATTTACTATTTTTGAAAAACCATGTTACCGCTTACCACTCATACCCTTGAAAAACTGGAGATGCTGCTAAAAACAGCGGGCTACAAGGTGCGTTATGAAAAGGGCAACTTTAAAACCGGGGCCTGCCTACTGCAACATAGCAAGATAATTATGGTGAACAAATTCTCGAATCTGGAGAGCCGTATACTGGCCATTACCGAGCTGGCACGTGAACTGGAGATGGATTATAAACTACTGGATGAAAAACAGCTGGTATTTTTACAGCAACTAAAACAAACCAACCTGCAGCTGTGACTATAACTTTTTTAGGAACCGGAACTTCACAGGGTGTACCTGTTATTGCCTGCGATTGCGAGGTCTGCACTTCAACCGATCCGCGCGATAACCGCTTGCGCACATCTATATTGATTGAGGGTAATGATAAAACGGTGGTGATAGATTCGGGGCCCGACTTTAGACAGCAAATGCTCCGAGCTAACGTACAACACCTGGACGCGATTGTTTTTACCCATGAACACAAGGATCACGTTGCCGGAATGGATGACATACGCGCCTTTAATTACCGCCAAAACGCCCCGGTAGATGTGTATGCTACCACCCGTGTACAAGAAGCGCTGAAAAAAGAGTTCTCCTATATTTTTGCTGAATTTAAATATCCCGGTATCCCGCAGATCAACCTGCATACCATCGGTCTTGATCCATTTGATATTGGCAGCATGCATTTTATACCTGTTGAGGTAATGCACTATAAACTGCCAGTGCTTGGTTTCCGCATTAAGGATTTCACTTATATCACCGATGCCAAAACAGTATCGGAAACAGAAAAACAAAAAATAAAGGGAACAAAAATACTGGTTATCAACGCGCTGCAAACCCAGAGCCATATCTCACATTTTACGCTGGATGAGGCCATCCTTTTCGCGCAGGAAATAGGAGCCGAAAAAACTTATTTCACACACATCAGCCACCGCCTGGGCCTGCATGAAACCATGTCGCTGCAATTACCTCCAAATGTTGCATTTGCTTATGACGGTTTAAAACTAACTATTTAATAAAAACTACAGCTTAATATAACTGATATGCTCTATTGAGCCCTTATATGCGCCTAAATGCCCCTTGAAACCGGCATTGATCTTACCCCTTATCACAATAACTTTATTATTTACAGGGGTTAGCTTCCCATCGTTATAATCGTAATCAAAAAAGCCTATACGAGTGCCTGCTAAATACAGCGGGCATTCCGGACTAAATTCCACCCACAATGATTTAGCTGCGGAATGGTCGACAAATGAGCTGTCATTAACCAGGGCTGATTGCCCTTTGCTTTGCTGGTATTTGCCCGATACCTCAACATATTGATTATCATAGTAAGCCAGGCTATCCATTAATTGCGAAAAACCTATATGTTTAAAAGTCCGGCTATCGTCGCAATTGCTTTTGTAATAGATCTTTTTGCCTGTACATGATTGCATTACCAGCAGCAGGATCATTAATCCGGATATTTTAGCAAATATTGTAGTATACGCTGATACCATTTAGCGGCAATTATGTAATTAAATAGATGTACCGGATAAACCCGGCTAATTTTATGTAAGATAAAACCTTAAACTGAAACTATAAATAGTATAAAAGGTTTAATTTGCATTCGTAACAAAATTGTTTTAGCAATTAAATTAAAAACATATTTTTGTGAAGTACCAGCATCACCGTGCCAATAAACCGGTTTAGTAATTCTATTTAGGATTTTTTAAATGAATTTAATATAATCGTCATTGCTTCATATCTAGCCATGACGATTGGAAAAGAAATTTTGACAACAAATACATACATGAAAAAACTAGCTTTAGGATTTCTACTACTATTTGCAATAACTGCGCAGGCGCAACAAAAAATTATACCACTCTATCCCGGTGCTGCGCCGGGTTCTGAAAAATGGGACTGGAATCAAACGGAAAGCGCGGATAACGTATTCCACGGCAATGTGGTATATAATGTTAGTCACCCTACTTTAACCGTTTATTTACCTGATAAGGGCACTAATACAGGTACTGCAGTGATAGTTTGCCCTGGTGGCGGATTGCAAACTCTTTCTATTGAGCATGAGGGCTATGCAGTTGCTAAATGGCTGCAGAAAAAGGGCATTACAGCATTCTTATTGGAATACAGGCTGATGCACACCTTAGGCAACGACCCCTACAAGGAAATGCTTGCCAAAATGAAAGCCAATACTGTTTTACACGACCAGGCACCTGTTGCGCCACTCGCCAATGCAGATGGGCGAAATGCTATTGCTTATGTACGGGCACATGCGGCAGAATATGGTATATCAACATCGCGTATCGGTATTATAGGCTTTTCGGCTGGCGGTACCATTGCCGATTCAACCGCCTTTGGCTATACGGCCGAAAACAAGCCTGATTTTGTGGCATCTGTTTACGCCTATTTTCCGCCCGAGATGCAGGTTAATGTACCACAGGATGCGCCGCCTATATTTTTAGCCGCCGCCGCCGATGACCAATCGTCAATTTACAGCACACAGCTATACAATACATGGCTCAGCGCAAAACATTCTGCCGAGATACATATCTACTCAAAAGGCGGCCATGGCTTTGGCATGAAAACACAGAACCTGCCAAGTGATAACTGGATAGACCAGTTTAACAACTGGCTGAACGCACAAGGCCTTTTCACACCGGTCGACAATGCAAACAAATCGCCACAGCAAAGGGACCAGGATTGGGCCAACTGGCAAAAATTTGTGGAGGACCGCATCCATAATGATTGGGCATGGCTAAAAAAATACGAAGACGATAATGCTAAACTCCCCCCTCCTGCTCCCGGCGAAAAACGGGTAATATTTATGGGTAATTCTATAACTGAGAACTGGGGCCACATCGATTCAGCGTTTTTTAAGAGCAATGGTTATATCAGTCGTGGTATAGGAGGCCAAACATCAACGCAAATGCTGGCACGTTTTAGGGAAGATGTAATTAACCTAAAACCAAAGGCAGTAGTAATAGCTGCCGGTATTAATGATATCGCACAAAATACAGGCTATATCTCGCTTGAAAATATTTTCGGCAATATTCAATCCATGGCTGAACTGGCTAAAGCAAGTGGTATAACCCCAATCCTCACCTCTATTTTACCCGCATCTGAAATTCCATGGCATGCAGGTTTAGGTCCTGCCGAAAAGGTGATAAAAGTTAATGCCATGATAAAAGATTACGCCATCAAAAATCACCTGGTTTATGTTGATTACTGGTCGGCGATGGTGAATGATAAGAACGGCATAAAACCTGAGCTTGCTCAGGATGCATACGTACACCCTAATTTGGCGGGCTATAAAATAATGGAACCATTGGTAAAAAAGGGGATTGATAAGGCGTTGAAGAGTAAGTAAAAAGCTTTCCTTCAAAGTGCGTCATTGCTATAAGGAACGAAGCGATCTCCGATTATACAAAGTAGACTTGTATAGTTCATTACTTATCGCATGGTATCGCTTGTCGCTAAGACGTCACTTTTTTCGCAAGTTGTTTGTTTTTTTAAGGCGCTCAAGAGGGCTCCGCCGTATTGTCTTGATACAAAAAGTAACCAAAAAAATCAAGACAACAAGGATGCTTCCCCACTCCCTGCCGGTTCTTCACGCTTTTTTCGCTGTTCGGTACTTCGTACCTCACATCACACAAAAAGCTAAACCGGCATTCCCGCCTGCGCTGGCCCGCCCTTGTTGTCAGGGCCTGCGCGCTTTTGATCAGGTTTCAATTAAGCCTTGTTCCCTGTCAGTAGAACAGCTTCGGATGAAATCAGGCAAAACAATGATGGCCTTATGCGTAATGGCAGGGCATAGCAGATTTTTACTGAAGGGTAAAGGCTAAGTGCATAGCGACAGCAGGGTAAAAATATAGCAGCCCAGGTTTTGCCTGATTTGCAGGGTTGGCCTTGTGCGGCAAAGAAGCCTAATCTACTGACTTGATTTTTTGTTTCTTTTGTATCAAGACAATACGGCGAAGCCATCTTGAGCACATTTGAAAACAAACAACTTGCGACAAACAAATAGGCCTTAGCAGCTATGAGCGATACCAAAAGAAAGGTAACCGCTATCCAGTTATAAACTGAAAGATAATTCAGGAATCATAGGCATCGTCATCCGTAGGCTTCGGTTGCAAACTGAAGCCAGTAACACAAATCCGAAATCAAAATCACTTATTCAACTCCCTCAACACTTTCCTCAAATAAACACCATCCGGAGTTAACTCATCCTCAGTCCAATCACCGGTAGCAGGAGCACCCGGTTTTAGCAGGGCGGTAGTTTCATTTTTATCGGTAATGTTCCAGTTGGACCAACTTAGTTTGCGGTCGGCCATCCATTTTAGCCATGTCTCGTTTTCTTTCAGGTCGAAAACACCATTTCCGCTGGCTTCACCTACACCCCATTCCGTTACAAAAAGCGGGATGCCCAATTTAAGTGCTTTATCACCTTTAGCACGCAGGCCATCCTGATGACCGGGATCGCTTGCATAAAAATGGAAGGAATAGGCTATATTCTTAAACCCTGTTATCGGGTTGGCTGCTGCTACATCCACATCCTGATCCCAGTGCGGACTGCCAACTATAATCAAATTATCAGGGTCATACTTGCGTATTTCGGCAATTATCTGTACAGCATAGTTTTTAACGGTATCCCAGCTTACACGTTCGGGCTCGTTCCAAATTTCGTAGATCACATTTGGTATACCTTTATACTTTTTAGCTATCTCGCCAAAAAAAGCTTTCGATTGCGGTATATGCGTGTTACTATTATGATCGTGCCAGTCTATCAGCACATATATTCCTTTTTTAACGGCTTCATCAACCAAACTGGTAATCATTTGCTTTTGTGAATCTGGCTCCTGTAAATAACCATGCGCGGGCTGCACAGCCATAGCCAGGCGTATAATGGATACTTTAAAATCCTTACTGATCCAATCAACAACCTGCGGGTTATAGTACTTACGGCCCTGCCATATGCTCCATGAAAAACTGAGGCCACGCAACTGCGGAGGCACACCGTTCTGATTCACTACCTGGTTACCTTTAACACTCAATGCGCCATTAATGGCTACGGGAGTTTGCGCAAAGAGTATATTTACACAAATGCTTAATAAAATTACTGTTATTATTTTTTTCATAATTTAGAATAAAACCAAGGTATGGCAAATTTCTAAACAGTAGGTTATCATGTAAAAAATTGATTATGATCGGTTAAAAATCTACAACTTTAACCAAACGGTAGCAATTCCGTAATCTTAATTACATAATTTTGAGTTATTATACATATCGCTATGAAGCATTACTTAGCTGCCTTGTTATTCGTATTCTTTTCGTCAACCGCTTTTTGTCAGGTTGACACCTTACAAAAGATCATCCCCGGCAGGGAAAACAGCCCCGAACAGGAAAACAAGCCTTATGTTATATTGATATCTGCCGATGGTTTCCGCTACGATTACGCTAAAATGTATAACGCGGAACATCTGCTGGCGCTAAGCAATGCCGGTGTAAAAGCTGAATCAATGCTTCCATCTTATCCGTCGGTTACCTTCCCCAACCATTATAGTATTGTTACGGGTTTATACCCATCGCACGAGGGATTGGTGAACAATGCTTTTTATGATGCGACTACAAAGTCATTCTTCTCGTACAAAGGCAAAACCGCTACCGACCAGGTCTGGTACAACGGCGGCACACCACTTTGGGTATTGGCAGAGCAGCAAAAAATGCTGTCGGCAAGTTTTTACTGGGTAGGATCGGAAGCCGCGGTGAAAGATATCCGCCCGACTTACTACTATCGCTATAATGAGAAAATAGATATTCATAATCGTATAGAAACTGTAGTTAATTGGCTGAACCTGCCCCCTGCCAAACGCCCACATCTGATTACCTTTTACTTCCCTCAGGTTGACCACCAGGGGCATAAATACGGGCCAAATTCGCCCGAAGTAGCCAGTGCCGTACATTTGATCGATTCATCGGTTTATGAGCTGACAAAAGCGGTTAAAGCTACCGGTTTAAATGTAAACTACATTTTCGTATCAGACCACGGCATGACAAAAGCTGATATTGATAACCCTATCCCGATGCCTGCACGTGTTGACACTTCAAAATTTATTGTATCAGGTGATGGCTTGCTGGTTGAGTTATATGCTAAAGATCCATCATACATAAAAGACACCTACCAGCAATTGCTAAACGGTATGACAACCGATTATGCCGTTTACCTGAAAACAAATGTGCCCGAAAAACTACACTACGGTGCAAAGGACGACTGGCAGAACCGCATAGGCGATATTTTGCTGATCCCTAACTGGCCAAAGGTTTTCAACCTGTATAACAGCAAATTTACTACCATTGGCTGGCATGGTTACGATGCTACCGTTGTTAAGGATATGCATGCCACCTTTTATGCCTGGGGACCAGCCTTTAAAAGCAATTTAACCATCCCAACGTTTGAGAATGTAGATGTGTTCCCGGTTATAACCCGAATACTAGGGTTGAATAATATCAATAAAATTGATGGCACGGATAAAGTAGCTAACGAAATATTGGTAAAATAGCTGATTGTGCTGTTGTAATCAGATAATCCTTGTATTTTTGGCAATGAGTATTCCCAAAAATACGGCATTAATTTTAATTGATATCCAAAAAGGATTTGATGATATAGCCTACTGGGGTGGAGAAAGAAACAATCCGGATGCAGAGCTCAATTGCCGCAAATTATTGGATTATTGGAGAGCGCATCATATGCCCTTGTTTCATATTCAGCATTGCTCTGTCAATCCTGTTTCAAAGCTTGCCCCAAGTAACCCGGGTAACGCGATAAAGGATATTGTTGCACCTATAGCAGATGAACCCGTTATTAAAAAATCTGTAAACAGTTCATTTATCGGCACCGATTTAAAAGAGCGGTTGGATACGCAAAAAATTGACACCTTAGTTATAGCAGGTTTAACTACCGATCATTGTGTATCAACCACTACCCGGATGGCTGGCAATTATGGTTACACAACCTATTTAATAGCAGATGCTACCGCAACCTTTTCAAAAAAAGGAATAAACGAAGAGCCCTATAGTGCAGAAACCATGCACCTTACTGCGTTAGCACAATTAAAAGATGAATTTGCTACCATATTAACTACTGAAAATATACTGGCTCTGTTGGAGAGCTAGCCAGTACAGACGCAAAAACATAGACTGAAACAAAACAAACCGGGTTACGTTTTATATAACGTAATATCACTCAACCGAATATAATATCCTATATCATGACTGTACATACCGAACTAAAAGAAAAGTTTGGCGCCGTATCAAAACAATACGATTCGCAAAGACAATACCTCATCCCTTGCTTTAATGATTTTTATCATAGCTGTTTACCATTTATCAAAACGGTAACAAACGCCAAAACTATATTAGACCTGGGCGCCGGAACTGGTTTATTTTCGCAGCTTGTTTACGAGCAGAACCCGCATTTACAGTTTACGCTGGCTGATATCTCCGCACCTATGTTGTCAGTTGCAAAAGAACGGTTTAACGGGCTGGACAATTTTAAGTTTATCGATCTTGATTTTTCATCTGCAACTATTCCCGGCAAGTATGATATTATCATTTCAAGTCTGGCGATCCACCATTTGGAGGATGCCGATAAGCAGAAACTTTATACCAATGTTTACAAAGCCTTAAATGAGGGCGGCTTATTTATAAATGCCGACCAGGTTACCGGCCGTACCATGCTGTTTGACAGCCTTTACAAATACGAATGGCGCGAAACCGTATCACACTCGGGCCTCGACCACGAAGCGCTGATACAAGCTTTTGAGCGCACCAAGCTTGATAAATTCGCCCCGTTAGAAACACAGCTTATAATGCTGGAGGAAGCAGGGTTCACCGAAGTCGACTGCATCTATAAAAACATGAGCTTTGCGGTGTTCGGTGGTTTTAAGGATGCTAATATTGAAACAGCGGTTATCTGACAAACCGCTGCTATTTAATATTTCTTTTCCAACTGGCGATCATAAACCGCTTTGGCAATATTGGCTATAACCGATTCGCGTGTTGCTTCATCAGCCGTTGAATTTGTTATAAAAATAGCCACAGCTACATGCTTGCCATTTGGCAGGGTGATAATCCCAACATCGTTAGTTGCCGGGCTAAGACCTGCCTCATTTGTACCCGAGGTGCCTGTTTTATGTGCAACAACGGTTCCGGCGGGTAATAAACCTTTTATGCGTTTAGGCCCGGTTGTTGTTTCCGTCATTATCTTATATAAAAAATCCCTGCTGGCTGGCAATAATGCTTTCCCGGTATAAAAAACATCTATCAGTTTTATCATATCCCTGGGTTTGCACCAGTTGGTATATTGTACTTCCCATTGTTTAGCCATGTCCTCTTCCGATGCTTCAATGTTGATACCTCTTACTTTAAGCCTGTTTTGTATATAATACTCTACCTGGTCGGGGCCGCCCAAAAATTTAAGCAGTATATCGCAGGCATCATTATCACTTTGCGATACCATGTAGCTCAACAGGTCACGCAGCGAAACATCAACATCGCCATCCGGGTATTTATCGCGTAGCGGGCTATATGTTTTTGGCAGGTCTTTTTTCTTGATATGAATAGTTTTATCCAGCGTAAATAAACCCGAATCAACCAAATGCAAAACCGCCATAGCTATCGGGAGCTTTGCAACGCTATGCAACACCAGGCGGGCATTACCATTGTAATTTAAGGTATCCCTGTCCTCCAAACCTAAAACCGATACGCCAACTATACCTTTTGCAGGTTTAGCTAGCTCAACTATCTTATCGCGAAGCGGATCCTGGGCTTTTACACAAAATGGGGCTAAAAAAATTGCTATTGCAGCAACTGATCTTATAAACTTATTCATGATACTAATAACGCAATTATTTGGTGTGAAGTTTAATCCAAGTTGAAATAATATTTAATGCCTCGGGCGACATGGTTTCCTGTATTTGCTCATATTCAGATACATCGCCGGTATTGGCATCCTGCAATAAATGGTTCAGATGTGGCAGTTCTTCTACCTTAAAATCTTTGTTACCGCTTTTGGTGAGTATAGCTTTTATAGCTGTCAGATTACTTTCCGCATCCACCTGCACATCCTTGGCGCCATTAATGGCTAATACCGGACATTTTACCTTGCTCAGATCGGTTGCCGGGTCATAGGTAAAAAAGAAACGCAGCCATGGCGTAGTATATAAATTAGCATACACACCTACTAAGGCCTGCCTGTTGGCGGTATCATTAGCCAGGCTTAAGCCATCAAGCGTGCTTTTGCTTTGTGTTTTCAGCCAGTTACCAATAACTGGCTGTGCATTTTTCTCCAGTTCAGTTTTATTGGCGGATGTTTTAAACAATGGTAAAACCTGGTCATTCAGATCCATATAGGCTTTTGCTGATGCGCTGTCGACGCCCCGTTGCCTGAGTGCCTGTCCTGCCTGCTGTGTATTGATCTTAGCGCCGCCAATTGCAGGTGCGCCCCACAATACAATAAAGCTGACATCCTTGCGGCGGGCAGCAACCATTGGCGCTATAATGCCGCCTTCGCTGTGGCCAACTAAGCCGAGGTGTTTTTTATCTACATCCGCACGGCTTTCCAGATAATTAAGGCTCGTTTCCACATCATACGAAAAACTCTCGCTGGTAACGTTTGTACCATCAGGGCCGATAGTACTTTTGCCTGCGCCCCTGTCATCAACCCTTAAAACTGCTATACCATTTTTAGTGAGATAATCGGCCAATACCCAGTATACTTTATGACCGAACAATGTACCATCCCGGTCCTGTGTACCGCTGCCGGTGATAATAATCACAGCCGGATACTTACCGCTGCCATTTGGCCGCGTGAAAGTCGCGCCATAATGAAGCGTTTTAGCCGTGTTATCATATTCCACATCTTCGGTATAGTAGCCAAAGGGCGGCTTAGGTGTTTGCGGGCGGATCAGGTCATTACGCTTTAAATTCAGGGTAAAAGAAATATTATTCTGCTTAAATATCCCGGTAATGCCGTCTTTCCCATCCCACAAACCCTTGTAGATGATATGGGCTACGTTAACAGCCGCAGTCAAGCTATCTTTTACCACACTGGTGCTGTTACATTTAATACCGAATGCGTTCTGATCCGGGCTATCAAACGTAGTAGTATAAGTATTGTCGGCGTTTTTGTTGACATTAAAAACCAGCCTGATATTGGTACCACCAGCGTTTAAAAAACCTTGCCACCTGCCTGCAATATCTTGCGCATTGGCAAAGCTGATGGTGCACAGTACTACTATGGCTATAATTAATTTCTTCATAAATATTTATTTAGGCTGATGTTTTTTAAAGTAGATATAAGAGTAAATGATGGGTATAAAAGAGATGATAAGGATACCAGGCAAAAACACATATACACCCGTACCCTCAGGCAGCGCGAGTGTAGCAATGGTGATAATAAGGCCGCCAATAACCCATACCTTACCTGTAAGATGGTGTGTGGCGCGCCAGTTACCTTCATCTTCTAAAGTCCACGGGGTGCGTACACCGGCAAAGTAATTGGGTTTAATGCTGTACATTATGTTGCCCAAAAATACAAATAGCAAACCTATCAACGGCAGCAATAGCTTATCAATTTTGAACGATTGATTGATAGTAGCGAAGGTTATGGAGATACTAATGGCTGCCATAAATATCACCAAACCAAAACCCAGTTTCTGAAATGTTTGCTCGCCATATTTCACCTGTTTTTTAGGGTCGATGGATGGCAGGAATTTTAATAAGAAATATGTTCCGCCCGAAATCAACGGGAAGATCATCTGCATTACCAAAAACTCGCTTTTGCTGCCATAGCGGTTGGGCCTGCCATCAGCGCCGTAATGCATGGGCACTATGGCAGGTAATGAACCGTAAACCCATAATAAATAACCAATCGGCAACAACCAGATCAGCAGCGCTGCAACATCTAACAGGGAATATTTTTTCATATAGCTTATTTTTGGTCTTTAAACTGCATAATCCATTTTAACACCTCATCCATAACGGTGGTATTGAGCGAGTAGAAAACAAATTGCCCTTCTTTTACTGACACCACCAGGCCGGCCTGGCGCAACAGGTCAAGGTGATGCGATATACTTGGTTTAGAGATGCTGAACTTATCGGCTATTTCGCCTGCAGTAAGATCCTTCTCTTTTAACAATTCAAGTATTTCGCGCCGGGTACTATCGTTAAGTGCTTTAAACAGGGCGTTCAATTTTATAATTATATATTTAGACAAATGTCTAAATACTTTTTGAAATTTTCATGGATTTTAAGAAATATTCTGTTGACTCACCGGGTTTTATTCTGCAAAATTTCGTTAATTGTAGCTATTTATCACTAACCTCATTATGCAACGCAGAAATTTCATAAAAACAGGCTCATTAGCGGGCATCACCTTATCGGCATTAAGTTTAGGCGCGTGTACAATACCGCCGTCTGAACAAAAACAAGCTGGCAGCAGCACAGATAAAAACACCGATGATTTTGCGCTAAAAGAGGCTACTATTGATATTCTTCAGCAAAAAATGCATAGCAAGGAATACACCTCGCATGCCATAACTCAGCTATACCTTACCCGCATTAATGATATTGATAAGAACGGCCCGAAGCTTAACGCGGTTATTGAGTTAAACCCAAATGCACTGGATATGGCCAATGAACTGGATAAGGAACGTGATGCAGGTAAAATACGCGGCCCACTGCATGGCATACCGGTACTGATAAAAGATAATATCAACACAAAAGATAAAGTTGCTACTACAGCCGGTTCATTAGCTATTGCCGATAACTATGTCACTAAAGATGCCTTTATTATTAATCAACTGCGCGAAGCTGGCGCAGTGATACTGGGCAAAGCCAATTTAAGCGAGTGGGCAAATTTCAGATCAACGAGGGCGGCAAGTGCATGGAGCAGCAAGGGCGGCTTAACCAAGTGCCCTTATATATTGGATAGAAATCCCAGTGGATCAAGCGCAGGATCAGGCGTAGCTGTTGCGGCTAATTTATGCGCCATAGCTATTGGTACCGAAACGGACGGCTCCGTAGTTTCGCCGGCATCGGTTAATGGCATTGTGGGCATTAAGCCAACGGTGGGTTTATTGAGCCGGTCGGGCATTGTCCCAATCTCAAAAACACAGGATACCGCCGGACCAATGGCACGCACAGTTAAAGACGCAGCCATTTTATTGGGGGTACTAGCCGGTGTCGATCCCGAGGATAGCTACACCCTGAACAGCAAAGGCAAAATTGAAACCGACTACACAAAATTTCTGGATGCCAATGGATTGCAGGGCAAACGCCTTGGCATTGAGAAAACTGCGCTAACCGGCAATCCGGATATGGAGATACTATTAAATGATGCTATAGCCGTATTAAAAAGCAAAGGCGCTACCATTGTCGCGATAGAATTGAATAAAGAATTAAAGGACCTTGGCCCATTAGAATTTAACGTATTGCTGTATGAGTTTAAGGATGGCTTGAATAAATATTTAAGTACCGCCAATTCCAAGACAAAATCACTGGCTGATGTGATCACCTTTAATAAAAACAATGCAGCCAAGGCTATGCCTTTCTTTAAACAGGAAATATTGGAACAGGCCCAGGCCAAAGGCGACCTGAACAGCAAGGAGTATCTTGACGCGCTTAAAAAAACAACCGGTACCCGCGGGATCATAGACAGCATGTTAAAACAAAATAAACTGGACGCCATTATAGGCCCAACCAATGGCTTTGCCTGCTGCATTGACCTTGTAAACGGCGATTACGATAATGGTTTCGGGTTTTCAACCCCACCGGCTATGGCGGGCTATCCGCATATTACCGTACCCATGGGCGTAGCGCATCACCTGCCAATGGGCCTGTCGTTCTTTGGCACCGCCTACCAGGAGGGTGAGATCATTAAACTGGCCTATGCTTATGAGCAAGCTGCTAAAAAGAGGGTGTTGCCAGAATATAAGGTGGATTTGTTGGGCTGATGTTGGCGTTTGTTGGTGACAACACCAACAAAAGGCGAATGCCTTAAGGTGAAGTTAAAAAAGTCGCGTCATTGCGAGGAGGAACGACGAAGCAATCTCTAAACTATACAGAGCAACAATAAAGGCACATGACCTGCAAAACCGACCTGCCCTGCGTAGAGATTGCTTCGTTCCTCGCAATGACGCTTTAAAATGGTCTAATTTATGACGAAATTGAGTTAAAAATTGCAAAAATCTTATGCTTTATTGACGTTTCCGCATCCTTATATTAGGCAAATTTTAATTAATACTCATATCATGCTAAAAACAACTGCCTGGTGCTTTGCATTGATTTTGCTGTATGCTGGAAAAACATTTGGCCAGCTGCCCGCTATTATTGAAAAAGATGGCCGTCATGCGCTGCTGGTTGATGGCAAACCCTACCTGATACTGGGTGGGCAGGCCCATAATTCAAGCGGATGGCCTGGTATGTTGCCGCAGGTATGGCAGGCAGTTGAAAACATGCACCTGAACACAGTTGAAATACCCATTTACTGGGAGCAAATAGAGGCCCAGCCCGGAAAATTTGATTTTTCGCTGGTTGATACCCTACTCCAACAAGCCCGGGCGCATAATGTACACCTGGTGCTGCTCTGGTTTGCCACCTGGAAGAATGGCAGCAACCATTATACGCCCGAGTGGATGAAAAAGGATGCCGCTAAATACCCTAACATAACAGGCTTAAACGACAAGCATATTGATTCGCCCTCGCCGCATAGCAGAGCAACGCTGGACGCCGATATAAAAGCTTTTACAGCGGTAATGGCCTATCTAAAACAAGCTGATACGCAACATACCGTGCTGATGGTACAAGTAGAAAACGAATCTGGCTCATGGGATAGCATGCGTGATTATTCACCTACGGCACAAAAGCTATTTGAGGGGAATGTACCTGCAGCCTTGTTAAAATCCGACGTATTAAAAGCGCTTAACATCCCTGCCGGTGCTAAAGGCACATGGCAACAGGTATTTGGCGACAGGGCCGACGAGTATTTCCAGGCGTGGTCTATCTCCAGCTTTATTGGGCAGGTGGCAGCAGCGGGTAAGGCTGTATATCCTTTGCCGCTGTATGTTAACGCCGCACTGCGCGACCCGCTTACGAACCCACATGCCAACACTTATGAAAGTGGCGGTCCTACCGATAACGTGATCCCGATATGGAAGGTAGCTGCACCGGCTATCGACCTGCTGGCGCCGGATATCTATCTCTCAGGCAGCGAAAGAGTTTTAAAAGTGCTCGACCTATATGACCGCCCCGATAACACCCTTTTTGTGCCCGAAGCCGGTTTAATTGCTGATAATGCCAAATACCTGTATGAAGTTATCGCCCGCGGCGGCATAGGTTTTTCGCCGTTCGGGATAGATGATAACGGGCATGGTTCAACACCAGAAGAACTCAGCAAACGCCTCGCTCCTTACGCGCAGGAATATGCTGTCGCCTCACCCATGATGCGTGAATTGGCACAATGGGCCTTTGAAGGCAAAATAAAAGCAGTGGTGGAGCACGAGGACCATGCCGAGCAAACTATCGACCTTGGTGCATGGCAGGCCACCGTATCATTTGGCAGCGACAGAGAAAATACTATAAAAGCTAATGTAGTACCAGATGGTAAAGTAATGATCATTCAGCTGGGAGATAATAAATTTATGGTGATGGGTACCGACAGCCATATCACCTTCCACACTATCGGCAAAAACAAGGGCAAAGCATGGCAATACCTAAAAGTAGAAGAAGGCAGCTATGACAACGGCGTATTTAAACCCCTACGCATACTTAACGGCGATGAAACAGATTTTGGAGGCCCACGCTTTGGGAATATGCCTAAGGTGTTGCAGGTTGAGTTGATTGTGCGGTAATAGGTTTGTTGGTGACAACACCAGCAAAGAGCGGAGCGGTGAAAAGTTACTTAAAGAGGGTGTCATACTGAGCGATAGTCGAAGTATGCGGGCAAAGGCCTCTGCGCTCACCCTTCGACTAGCGCTCAGCGTGACACCATACGCTCAACTATCCCCAACAAAAAAGCGTTTCTAATTAGAAACGCTTTTTTGTTTAACTATCAGTGATATTTTACTTCGTTGTACTCAACAACAACACCGTCGGTTTTAAGCCCGGCGATTGCGCATTCAGCACCAGTGTACCCGCTGCTTTTGTTGAGCGCAGTACAATAAGCGCTCTACCGTTCAACACATCGCATTGTGTACCTACATAAGCGTCTTCGCCTTTCAGGTTGGCATTGCCTAAACCTTGTATAGTGCCTACGCCTTGTATATTAAATTTTATCCTGTCGTTTGAGTTGGGTTGCAATTTACCGTCTCTGTCAACAATTTCTACCGTTATAAAACATAGGTCCTGTCCATCAGCTTTAAGTATTTTTTTGTCGGCTGTTAAGCGTATCCCCTTTGCCGGGCCTGCAGTTGCCAGTTGGGCGCTTTGTGCCTCTTTTCCATCTGCCTGGCCAACTGCTTTTAGTACACCGGCTGCATAAGGCACGGTAAAGGTTACTTTAAACTTATCTTTAGGGGTAACATCTTTGGTTTCTATCAGCTGATCATTCAGATAAAGGGATACCTTGCTGTAACGGGTATAAACTTCAACCTCCATTGGTTTATTTTCCTGGCCGGGATAAGTCCAGCTTTCTGTAACCGGGTAAATGCTCCAGCCAACACGAACAAGTTTATGGTCATTCTTCACATCAGGCTGGCGAACACCCATGTATATGTTTTCGCCCCTGTTCCAAACTATATTACGATAGTGTGCGGTTGGCTTGCTAAAACCCAATATATCCAAATCGCCCGAAACCGCGCCATGCCAGGGGTACAGTTTATCGCTGGCATGCCAAACCGGGTTATGCTCGGTATCCAAAGGCTCTGTAGGGTCACCTTCATAAAATGATCTGCCTAAGCCCGATTCCCCTAAATAATCCATGGCTGTCCACACATTATCACCGATCACAAAATTGGTATTGGCTAACAGGCCCCACCTATCCGCCGGATCGTCAGGCATCGATTCTGTACCTATAAGCACCCTTTGCGGGTTATTCACTTCGTCCTTAATTAAGGCTTCCATATTATAATTACAACCTACTATATCAAGCGCATTACGCTGTTTTAGTATAACAGCGCTGTCTGATGCAGTTTTTGGTAAGCCAAGCAAAGCCTGTGTTATTGGCCTTGTAGGGTCATCCTGCTTTATCCTGTCCACCAATTGCTGGCCATATACGCCGCCAATTTCAGGATCCATTGAACCCGGGATCTCATTGCCTGTGCTCCACATAATTACCGCCGGGTGGTTACGATCGCGGAACACAAAAGCATCCAGGTCTTTTTGCCACCAGTCTTTAAAATATACCGAGTAATCCTTCGCATTTTTTCCTTTCGACCAGCAGTCGAACGCCTCATCCATCACCAACATACCCAAACTATCGCAAGCGTTCAGTAAAGCAGGCGATGGTGGGTTGTGCGATGTTCTCAGCTCATTAAAGCCTGCATTTTTAAGCAGTTGTACTTTTCTTATCTCGGCCCTGTCAAAGGCTGCAGCGCCCAGTACACCGTTATCATGGTGGATACAGCCGCCATTCAATTTATATACCTTACCGTTTATGGTAAAGCCTGCTTTTGCCGACCATGCCAGTTCACGTATACCAACTTTGGTGGTTACTTCGTCATTCAATACGCCATTAACCAAAATGCGTGATACCAGGCGATACCGTAAAGGAATATCAGGCGACCATAAATTGGGGCGGGTTACCGATATCTGCTGGACAAATTCCTGCTTGCTATTACCTGGCAGACTAATACTTTGCTCTTTTGCAGGGATCTCACTGCCGTCCTGCGCAACCAGTTTATTTTGTATAACAACCAGCGCGCTTGCATTGCCGTCGTTTGCAACAGTGGTTTTAATACCCACATCAGCTTTAACTGAGTTAGCATGCCCGGTATAAAAGAACACACCGCGCGGCGCGATATGTACCAAAGGAGCAACAGTTAACCAAACGTGCCTGTAAATACCCGACCCACTATACCACCTGCTGTTCCGCTGCTGCGAGTTATCAACTTTTACAGCAATAGTATTTTTACCTGTTTTAAGCTGGGTGGTAATATCTGTTATAAAACTGGTATAGCCATAAGGTTGCATAGCTACATGAATACCGTTTACCCAAACATCAGCATTCATATAAATACCTTCAAACTCAATGGTTGTACGTTTATCGGCCATGCCAACGGGTATGTCAAATGTTTTGCGGTACCAGCCTATGCCACCCCAGAAAAAACCACCACCGCCGCCTGTCGAAGCTTTTGGGGCTATTTTAGTTTCAATATCCCAGTCATGCGGCAGGGTTACTTTTCGCCACGAGTTATCGTTAAAATCATTAGCCTCCGCGCCGCTTACATCACCCAGGTGAAACGACCAGTCATCATCAAAACTACTCACAACGCGGGTTTGCTGCGCTAAACAAGTAGCAATTGATACAAATAAGAGTAAAGTAAATGATACTAACTTTTTCATTTTACAGTAGTTTACGAGTAAATATTGTTTGATTTCATGTTATTAACCGGCATCATGGATTGAAAAATCCCACGAGCTGAGAATAAGCTATAGCTAAACAATGCAGACATGATTGTACAGGCGGGCATTGCCAATATTAAATGATTTAAATACGTGGGATTAACCATGTTAATTGTGCAGGTTTTTTACTAATTGGGGTATTTAGTTAATATAAAACTATCAATTAAAATGATATTACAATAGAATAATTGCAATCAAACCTTTATTTATAACCAAGGATTAAAAAATATCGAGAAAAACTAATCTTTAATTAATTGCAGAATGGTGGGAACAGGCTTTTTGGAAATGTAATAAGCTAATCCTCAGTTTCAAGGCCTTTTAGTTTCAATACCTCTTCAAACTCTTTTATGTGGAAATAATAGATATAACCTGTTACACCTTTGCTGGTTTTAACCTTGGCATTGGGTGCACCATTAAAAACAGCTGTGCTAATGAGTTGAACATGATCACTATTGGCTAATGTATCAAGCACTTTAGCACCAGTGCCACTATATACAAATATTTGGGGGGATTTGTCGATAAAGTGTTCAAAAGTAAAGGCTGTTACCGGCCTATCCTGGTAAACTGCCGTCAGCGAATCGATCACCTTTTGTTGCGCCGATAGCCTTGCATCATCATTATTATCTAATTCTGCAAAATTCAAGCCCTCACTATGGGAGTTCTTTTGTACTACTAAACCTAAAACAATAATGCAAAGTAAAATGGTTATGAGCCGGGGCTTGTTCATTGGGTAAATATATAAAAAATGAGCATCCTTACCCCTGTTCAGTATCAGTAGCTTCTATTTTTTTATCTCCAAAATAAGTTATGATAGCTTTTGCCTGTTTGGTATTAACAACTTCCTTCAATTCTTCCTCTGTTGCTTCGCGGATTTTTTTAACTGATTTAAAATATTTGAGCAGTTTGCCCGAGGTGGTTTTGCCTATCCCGTCAATCAAATCAAGCTCAGTTACCAGTGTGCCTTTATCGCGTTGCTTGCGGTGGAAAGTGATACCGAAACGATGCGCCTCATCACGCAATTGCTGTATAACCTTCAGCGTTTCTGACCGTTTATCTAAATATAAAGGATACTGATCACCCGGATAGTAGAGTTCTTCCAGTCGTTTGGCTATGCCTATAACGGTTACCTGCTTTTCAATCCCTAACAGTTTAAGGCTTTTCATGGCCGATGATAGCTGCCCCTTGCCACCGTCAATAATAATCAATTGCGGCAGTTCTGTGCCTTCATCAAGCATACGGCGGTAGCGGCGGTGAACTGCCTCTTCCATCGTTGCAAAATCATCCGGACCAACAACGGTTTTCACATTAAAGTGACGATAATCTTTTTTTGATGGCTTAGCATCCTTAAAAACCACAATGGCCGATACCGGGTATTTACCCTGAAAGTTTGAGTTATCAAAGCATTCAATATGGCGCGGCAATTGGTTCATCCGCAGATCCTTCATCATTTGGGTAAGCAGTCGCTCGGTACGAATCTCCGGGTTTAGCTTTTCGTACTGGTCTATCCGCTCCTTTTTAAAGAACTGCACGTTTTTTTGTGACAGATCAAGCAGCTTTTTCTTTTCACCCAATTTGGGTACGGTAAATTTTATAGTGCTTGATTTTTCGTCCAGATCGATATCAAACGGTACGATAATCTCTTTTGAATGACTGTTATAACGGCTCCTGAACTCGGATATGGCCAGCGTAAGCAGTTCCTCATCACTCTCATCCAATCGTTTTTTTAGTTCGATGGTTTGTGTTTGGATGATGGTGCCGTTCATGATCTTCAGGAAGTTAACAAAGGCATATTTTTCTTCGGATGCGATGCTGAACACATCAATATCTGTAATTGACGAATTTACTACTGTTGATTTGCTCTGGTAATTCTCCAGCAATTCAAACTTCCTTTTCAGGCGATGAGCCTGCTCGTAATTCAGCTCGGTTACGGCAGCCTCCATATCAGTCTTTAATCCGCGCAGCACCGCTCCTATTTTACCGCTAAGGATATCTGTTATCTCGCTGATGTTATGGGCGTAATCGTCTTCGGTCTGAAAATCCTGACAGGGGCCCTTGCAATTACCTATTTGATATTCCAAACAAACCTTAAACTTACCTTTCTCAATATTTTGGCGGGTAAGCGGCAGGCTGCAGGTACGCAGCGGGTAAGTTTCCTTAATCAGCCCCAGAATATTATGCATCATGCTTACCGAAGCATAGGGCCCAAGATATTTTGAACCATCGCGAACAATCCGGCGTGTCCAGAAGATGCGGGGATAATTTTCATTTTTGATAATGATCCATGGATAGGTCTTATCATCCTTGAGCATTACATTATAACGCGGCTGATGCTTTTTTATCAGGCTGTTTTCCAGCAGCCAGGCATCAATCTCAGTATCTACAATAGTAAAGGTAATGTTGCGGATCTTTGATACCAACACCCTGGTTTTGGCATTTACATTAGGATTATTAAAGTAAGAGCTTACCCTATTGCGCAGATCTTTGGCCTTACCAATGTATATCAGTTCCTTTTCACTATCCCAATACTGGTAAATTCCCGGTTTGTGGGGTATGTTTTTTAATGCAGCTTTATAGTCGAATTTTTCTGTCATTGGTTATTAGTCAATAGTCATTGGTGAACAATGGCCCATTTACTTACTTTTCATTCTCGCCTGCCACCTATCTCTAAGCGTCATTGCGAGGTACGAAGCAATCCCTAACTGTACAGAGCGGATCTGCAAATCGGGGATTGCTTCGTACCTCGCAATGACGCTCGGCGAAGACTATAATATTATATAACAATCTTAAAACTCCAGTTTCTTATCCACGTCCTTAGTATCCTTGGTTTGCTGGTTATACTGGTCACAATCAAGGCTAATACTTACACCGTTTTTGGGCGGAGCAAAATCTACGTTCATTTTGACACCCAACGCCGGGTTGGCATATACCTGTTTCATGTATAACGCAAAAATTGGCAGCGCTGTATTGGCACCCTCGCCCAGTCGCTCCGTACGGAAATGTATGGCCCTGTCTTCGCAGCCTGTCCAAATGCCGGTTACCAGCTGTGGTGTAATGCCTATGAACCAACCGTCGGAGTTATTTTGTGTTGTCCCGGTTTTACCACCTATCGGGTTAGTAAAATGATACTTCCACCTTAATCTGCCACCTGTAGCTCCGGGTATATCAACCACACCTTTTAGCATATGGGTCATTACGTATGCTGTTTGCTCGTTCATGGCCTGTTTTACCCGGGTATGATTAGTATATAGCACATTACCATTTTTATCCTCAATACGTAATAAGAATGTTGGCTGTGTCCAAACACCGTGATTTGCAAAAACGCTGTAAGCGCCAGTCATGTCAAATACGGTTGCATCAAAGCTACCTATACATATGGAAGGATAGGGCTGAAGGTTAGGGCTATTTACACCCATTTTCTTTATCAGTTCTACAACTGGTAAAGGAGTAACCTCTTTCATTATATGAGCAGTTATCCAGTTTTGCGAAAATGCTAATGCTTGTGTTAGCGTTAACATTCCCGCATGTGTCTCATCTTTACCTGAACGCGGGCACCATGCCGGGGTAACGGTATAATTTGTATCCGGCACGTTATCTACTTGCAAGCAGGGCGAGTAAGCTTCATCAATAGCTACAGCATAGGTAAACGGTTTGGCGGTTGAACCCACCTGCCTCGATCCGTCCTTTACCTGGTCATATTTAAAATGCTCAAAGTTTATGCCGCCTACCCATGCCTTAATATAGCCGGTAGTTGGGTCCATACTCATGAGTGAGTTACGCAATAGTAATTTACAATATACTATCGAGTCGACAGGCTTCATTACCGTATCAATATTACCTCTCCAGGTAAACAAGTTCAGCGTATCAGGCGTATTAAAGTTCTCCCGTATCTCATCGTCAGATTTTCCCTGCAATTTTAATTCCTTCCACCTGTCGGAGCGGCGCATACCCGTATCAATTAAGCCTTTAAAGGTTGGTATCTCTTTCCATAAACTATGCCCGTGCCAGTGATCGTTAAACTGGGCCTGCAGGGTACGCATATATTCGCGCTGTGCTTGCTCGGCATAGCCTTGCATGGTGGCATCAATTGTAGTATATATTTTTAAGCCATCACGGTCGAGGTCATAAGGCGTACCATCGGGTTTGGCAATAGATTTATCCGCCATTATTTTCACGATCTCCTTTTTCAGCACCGCCCTGAAGTATTGGGCAAGGCCTTCATTATGATCAATACGTGTAAAATCAAGTCCCAGTGGTTTTGCCTTAAATTCTTCAAGCTGGCCCGCGCTCAGGTAATTCTCCTTCTTCATCCTGTCTAATACCAGGTTACGGCGGCCCAATGCCCTGTTGGGGTGATTGATAGGCGAATATATACCCGGAGCGTTAAGCATACCTATCAAAAGCGCAGCCTGATCGGGTGTAAGTTTATCGGGCGTAGTATTAAAATAAGTACGTGCTGCCGATTTAATACCAAAAGTATTGTAAGCGCCAAAATCAACCGTGTTAAGGTACATGGTTAAAATTTCTTCCTTGGTATAATGCCGCTCCAGGCGAACGGCAATAATTTGCTCCTTTAGCTTTTGGGTAATACGTACAAAAAAGTTATGACTGCCACCACCATTAAACAGGTTTTTTGCCAATTGCTGCGTAATAGTACTACCACCCTGCTGGCTGCCCAGTAAGTTATGCAGGATAATACTTGGTATACGTTGAAAGTCAATACCCGAATGCTCGTAAAAACGGCTGTCTTCGGTAGCTACCAGCGCATTCACCACGTTTGGCGATAGATCCTTATAAGTAACCGGTGAACGGTTCTGTATATAATAGGTACCTAAAACCTGTTTATCAGATGATATGATCTGCGATGCCAGGTTACTTTTTGGGTTCTCGATATATTGAAAGCCAGGCAGCGGACCCAAAGCACCAAAGGCAGTTAACGTTATCAATAGCACAACAAATACCAGGCAGCCAATAATTGTTTTCCATATATATCCGTTATATCTTTTAATATCCTGTGGTGTAAGCTTTGCTTGCTTTTTTTGCATCTTAATAATTGTTTTGATAATAGTCGATGTAGTTTTCCAGCGTTTTTTGGTCGGCTAATTTATCCAGATTTTCTTTCGTTATAATAAAAAAGCTGTATTTATCCTTTGATATCTTCATGATATCGGGCAGCAGCGGAACAATGCCCCGCGCGTACGCCTTAACATTAGCCAGGCCATTAAACTTGCCGACAAATATAAGCCTGTTATTGTTGCCAACCTGCATCAGTTGGTGGCTAATATCAGTCTTTGTATAATTTGCCCGGTTAAACTGCCCTATACCAAAACGCGAAGAAGCAAGATTAGTGTTATCGTTACTAATATTTATAACAAAATAATAGTTAGTACTATCGCGCATAGAAAACATACCTGCCGGAGCTGTGTGACGAACCACCGGCTTATTTACTGCCACGCTATCCTTTTTCTCAGGCTTACGCACATCCGCCACTTGCGAAAACAGCGAATAGTGCCCTGGCTTGCGATATTCTGTTTGCTTTTGATTGGCAACAGGCGGGGTAAACAACACTTCGGTTGAGTCCCTTGTATATAAGGCATATTGTCTTGACGCTATCTCGGCCGGATTGGCATTAATATACTGTAAATGTTGCTTAACCAACGGAACTATTAACATATCTCCCGGATAAGTGGTCATTATCTGTGTCAGGTCAGTCTTAAACTGGGTAATAGATTCCTGGTGCCCTGCAGCCAGCGCCCTAAGGTATGCCAGTTGTGCTGAAAGCCTGTTATGCGGATATTGTTTCTGCACTGTATCAACCCTGGCTATAACAGCCTTATATTTTCTTTGGATGTACAGGTCATATACCTGGCTGTATAAACTATTAAATTCAGCATACTGATCGTCCATTTTCTTGCCATAATCCGGATCGAGGATAACTTTGGCAAAAGGGGTATCGGCATAATCTTTCAGTATCTTATCTTTGTATATATTGGCCTGCGCATCGTTAAGTTGCGTATATAAACGGTACAGACTATAATATATAGCCGCCTGATTAGGGTTATTAGGGAAACGTTTTTCAATTAAAAGGTAAGTTGCAATGGCTTCCTTTTTATCCTCCAAAATATCCCTGTAAAAATTAGCGATATCAAAATAAGCATTATATACCCGCATATTTGATTGGGCGAGTAAATCGGCGGTTAAAGGCAGGTCCGCTATTATTTGCTGCCGGTAATCCTTAGCCGCAACAGCAGTTTTAGCTACTGACGCAGGCTGACCCACTGCATCCGGATCGAGGTTACGGGCTGAATTAAGACTATTTGCCTGATCGGAATTGGAGCGGCTGCTCCTGCGCCAATTATCCTCCAATTTTCTGCTGCCCCACTGCTTTTTAAAATCATTATAGCCCTGGCTCACCGCGTTTGAGTTGTAAAAATAAAAATTACTGCCACCCGGCGTGTTAAATACTGTATTAGCAGCCGTATTTGAAGCATTGGTACTTGCCGCCTTCAAACTATTTAACGCTGCCTGCTGCTCCATGATCATATCTTTAACCATGGTATCTATTTTTAACGATCTTGTTTTTTCATCCAGGTTGGCCAGCATTTGTAAAGTATCTTCATGAGCAATTATCTTCAGCCTGTCGGTAAGCAATTGCAGGTTGCTGGTCTTTTTTTGTATGAGCCGGTAACCGGGGTAGCTTGGCGAAAGTGTGGTTAAGGTGCTGTCGTAGTATTTTTTAGCATTTATATAATCAATCTTATTATTAAAATCAATATCGGCAATACGCAGGTATGATAAACCTTTCTGGTTTTGATTTTTGATACTGCTGCGGATAGAGAGCTTATAATATTTAATAGCGTTGTTATAATCCTTATCGCCCAGATATATTTGCCCCAACTGGTAATATATCTGATCTTTAAACTCCTTATTATTCGGGTTTTTTAATAAGCTCTTTAGCCTGTCGGTACGGCTTAACTTAACCCCGTTGCGGGTATCTTCAATCCGTATGCGATTAAGGTCGGCGTTAAAAGCCATCTCAAAATTGGCATTGCTATTGGCTATTTTTCCATAATTAGCCAATGCCTCATCATTCTTTTGATTGATCTCCTGCAGCTGCGCCAAAATGAATGTCCAGCGGAGGCGTTGCTTTTTAATACTGCTATACTGTATGGCCTGCTTAGCCATTATCTCGGCATCAGCATAATCCTTTACATTAATATCATATTGCAGTTTGGTGGCATAAACATCGGCAGGGTTATTTTTTTTAGGGTTGATGTTTTCAAAGGCGGTATCTAAAACCAGCTTTGCCGGTGTGGGCTGGTCGAGGTATAAAAGTGTGCGGGCTTTCCATACCTGGGCTTCCTGCATAAGGCTTGCCTCCTTAGGATAGGAGCGTATCACGTACGAGAAATATTCCGCCGCGTCAAAATAATTACCGCCTAAAAAGTTGGCCTTACCCATAATAAGGTATGCATCTCCCACATAATGGCTCTGGTCTTTATTGTAGATGATCTTGTTGGCTTTATCAACGGCCAGCTGCAGGTCCTTATCAAGCGCGGTGGTATGTGTAGCGGCTGTATCCTGGTAAACGTTCAGCAGCTCGTTATACGAATCAATAAAGGCAAGCGCATAATCATCCTGCTTTTGCTGCAATATATTATTGGCGTTGAATATAATATTATAATGAGCCGTTAAATTTTGCATACTGCGGTTAAACCCGGTTGGTTTTTCAAGCGAGCATCCCGCCAATAGCAGAATATAAAAGAAAAAGTATAAATTTTTCGATAAAGAAGGTGTAGAAATTTGCCTCAAAGTATAACCATTTATTAAAAGCTTTGCTAAATTACTAAATAGTATGCAATAGGTTTAATAAATTTGCAGATGCCCATAAATGAACAAAATGATGGCGGCGACAATCCGGGCGGCGCAAGCAGCTTAGCTAAGTTTACCGGCCTTGCTTTCCAGATGATTGCCATTATAGGCGCGTTTACCTACGCCGGCTACCGTATTGATAAGGCTGAAAACCATACCACCCAATGGGTAACAGCCATGCTTGCGCTTATTGGTGTATTTATTTCTTTTTATGTTGTTTTTAAATCCCTCAAAAATTGAAGATCTCTAAAATCCTTATCTCCTTTTTACTATTTACCTGCCTGCTTGCAGTGCCTCCGCTCCTGTTACAATATTTTGATAATGGCGACCTGCTGGTACCTAATTTCTGGACAATTTTCTTTTTTATATCCGCTTTAACACTGATAATTATTGTTACCGTTTTACTGGTTCAGCAAAAAAATAATGAGATGTATGCCGCGGCTTTTCTGGGCGCAACCACGTTTAAACTGCTTGCATGCCTCATTTTTGTACTGATTTTTATCAAAAAAAGCCACCCGGAAAAGCTCAATTTCGTGCTGGATTTTATGTATTTATATTTCTTAAATACGGTCTTTGAAATTTACGGTTTGTTACGTAACTTGCGCAACCAAAATTCAAAGTAAAAAGTTCATTTTAAATGGAAAAAAGGTCGATTTTGAACTCAAAAATATTTAAGCTTTCACGTATTTGTGCTCTTTTTGTTGCACTGTTAGCAATTTCAGGCACTGCATTTTCGCAAGAAAAGGCCAATAATAACCCCGATAAACCATATGATCCGAAAGTTGCAATTTTCGAACACATTGGTGATGCGCATGCCTGGCACGTTTCTTTGCCGCTTGTTAAAGAATTCTCCATTCCCCTCCCGGTAATCATATATACTAATAAAGGATTGGAAGTATTCATGTCGGATAAATTCTACAATGCTAATAATGAAGAAACGGCTTATCAGGGGAAAAATTATGCCTACGTACTTGAAAACGGCAAAATTAAAGTAGCTGATGCTGCCGGCAAGCCAGACGAAACAGTAAGGGTATTGGATTTTTCAATCACCCGCAATGTTGCCAGCATGTGGTTAGGCATGATTGTATTGCTTATCATCTTCGGCAGCGTGTCATCAACCTATAAAAAACGCGTTGGTAAAGCGCCTAAAGGTTTACAATCATTTATGGAGCCTTTGATAGTATTTGTACGTGACGATATCGCTATTCCTAATATCGGTGTAAAACATGGTAAATACATGTCGTTATTACTTACACTGTTCTTCTTTATATTAATAAACAACCTGCTAGGTTTAGTACCTTTCTTCCCGGGAGGTTTTAACCTTACTGGTAACATTGCGGTAACACTATCATTATCATTTATTGTTTTATTAGTGATTAACTTTAGCGGTAACAAATATTACTGGAAACACATTTTCGCACCTGATATCCCATTGTGGTTATATATTATCATGGTGCCTGTGGAGTTGATCGGTATTATCTCAAAGCCATTCGCGTTGATGATACGTTTGTTTGCTAACATTACTGCAGGTCACATCATCGTATTAAGCTTAATATCATTAATATTTATATTTAAATCATTAGCGGTATCACCGGCATCAATAGTTTTCGTAGTATTTATGGATACTATAGAATTACTGGTAGCATTTTTACAGGCTTACATATTTACGATGTTAACCGCGCTATTTGTAGGCATGGCTGTTGAAGAACACCACCATGAACATGGTGCAGAAATTTAATTTTCAATATATATTATAATACATAAATAATCAAACAATGACAGGAATGATCGGAATGATTGCCCAAGCTGCAGCTGCAGGAGTGGTAGGTAAAATTGGAACTCTTGGTGCAGGTTTAGCCGTTATCGGTGCTGGCATCGGTATTGGTCAAATTGGTGGTAAAGCCGTTGAAGGTATTGCCCGCCAGCCAGAAGCTGCTTCCAAAATCCAAACAAACATGATCATCGCTGCAGCCCTTGTTGAAGGTGTTGCTCTATTTGCGGTGGTTGTTGCCATGATTGGCTAAAAACAAAAAAAAGAATATCCCGGAGCGGTTGGCACCGGGCATATTCTTTTTTAAAAAAGAAATTATTTAATACGCTTAAAAATAAGTAAGTATACATTATGGAGTTAGTTACCCCCGAATTAGGTTTGGTTTTTTGGACCACAATATCGTTCCTGATATTTTTGTTCCTGCTGCGCAAATTTGCATGGAAACCGATCTTAGGCGCAATTAATGATCGTGAACGCTCTATTGAAGATTCATTAGCTAAAGCTGATGCAGCTAAGTTTGAAATGGAACGCCTTAGTGAAGAAATAGAAGCTTCATTAAAACAAGCCCGCATTGAGCGCGATGATATATTATCTGAAGCCAGGAAAGTAAAAGAAAAGATCATTGCTGAAAGCAAAGATGCCGCACAGGCTGAAGGCGCAAAAATGATTGAAAAAGCCCGCATTGAAATAACCAGTCTGAAAGCCATTGCTATGGCCGACGTGAAAAACCAGGTAGCATCACTATCATTAGAGATTGCTGAAAAGGTTTTACGCAAACAGTTTGAAGACAGCAAAAAGCAGGACGAACTGGTTACTGAATTATTAAAAGAAGTGAAAATATAATATCGGATTTCGGATTTGGGATTTCGGATTTATTTCTGAAATGCTAAATTCAAAATTCGGTTAAATCTGATATAGATTTCGTAATTAAATCCGAAATCGAACATCCGAAATCCGAAATAAAAATATGTCAGAAATAACGGTAGCAATAAGGTACGCCAAAGCAATTATAGATCTTGCAACAGAGCAGAAAACGCTGGAAGAGATCAATAAGGATATGGAATTTTTTGTGCGCACCATAAAGGCAAACCCGCAGCTAAACGCGGTTTTGGCTAACCCTATTATTTATCACGATAAGAAGATAAAAATACTTGAGCAGATTTTTGGCGGCAAGGTTAATAAGCTAACCATCGAGTTTTTTAAGATCATGGTAAATAAAAGCCGTGCCGAAATATTGTATGTAGCTGCGCAGGAATTCCTGAACCAGTATGATGTTATCAAACACATCACCAAGGCTACAGTAGTATCAGCATCGCCATTATCTGAGGAAAACAAAAAAACAATTTTAGCTGAGCTTGAACAAACAACAGGTGGTACCATAAAACTTACCGCTAAAGTTGATGCCGACCTTATAGGCGGATTTGTACTAACCGTTGGTGATAAACAAATTGATACCAGCGTTGCCAGCAGCTTAGCTAAATTGAAAAAAGAATTTGCCCAGGGTGTGGCTTAATAAGTAAAAACATAACTCTAAAATAAAATTTAAAAAATGGTAGAGGTAAGACCAGATGAAGTATCAGCAATATTGCGCCAGCAATTGTCAGGCTTCAAGTCAGAATCTGAATTAGAAGAAGTAGGTACCGTGCTCCAGGTGGGTGACGGTATTGCCCGCGTTTACGGGTTAACAAAAGTACAATCAGGCGAGTTGGTTGAATTTGTGAGCGGATTGCAAGGTATTGTACTTAACCTTGAAGAAGACAACGTAGGTGTTGTATTACTTGGTCAGTCTGACAATATAAAAGAAGGCGACACAGTAAAACGTACCAACCGTATCGCTTCAATAAACGTTGGTGAAGGCATGCTTGGCCGTGTTGTGAACACTTTAGGTGAACCCATTGATGGTAAAGGACCAATAGCAGGTAAAACTTATGAAATGCCTATCGAGCGTAAAGCTCCGGGTGTAATTTATCGCCAGCCGGTAACTGAGCCATTGCAAACAGGTATTAAAGCTATTGATGCAATGATCCCTATCGGCCGCGGACAACGTGAGCTGGTAATCGGTGACCGCCAGACTGGTAAAACAGCTGTTTGTATCGATACCATCATCAACCAGAAAGAATTTTATGCTGCAGGCAAAATGGTTATATGTATCTACGTTGCTTGCGGTCAAAAAGCATCAACTGTAGCAAACATTGTACGTACGCTTGAAGAAAACGGCGCTATGCCATATTCAATAGTTGTTGCAGCCAGCGCTGCTGACCCTGCTCCTATGCAGTTCTACGCGCCATTTGCAGGTGCTGCAATTGGTGAATATTTCCGTGATACCGGACGCCCTGCTTTGATCGTTTATGATGATCTTTCAAAACAAGCTGTTGCTTACCGTGAGGTATCATTATTATTACGTCGCCCACCAGGCCGTGAGGCTTACCCGGGTGACGTATTTTACCTGCACAGCCGTTTATTAGAGCGTGCCGCTAAAATCAACCAAAATGATTCTATCGCCAGGGAAATGAATGATTTACCGGAGTCGTTAAAAGACGTGGTAAAAGGTGGTGGCTCATTAACAGCGCTTCCTATCATTGAAACACAAGCGGGTGACGTATCAGCATATATCCCAACCAACGTAATTTCAATTACTGACGGTCAGATATTCCTGGAGTCGAACCTGTTTAACGCAGGTGTTCGTCCGGCTATTAACGTAGGTATCTCGGTATCTCGTGTAGGTGGTAACGCGCAGATCAAATCAATGAAGAAAGTTGCCGGTACCTTAAAACTTGACCAGGCACAATACCGCGAGCTTGAGGCTTTCTCAAAATTCGGTTCTGATCTTGATGCATCAACAAAAACAGTATTGGATAAAGGTGCCCGTAACGTGGAGATCCTTAAACAAGGCCAATACTCACCTGTAACTGTTGAAAAACAGGTTGCTATTATTTACTTAGGTACTAAAAACCTGATGCGTAATGTACCTGTAAAAGATATCAGGAAGTTTGAAGCTGAGTTCACCAGCCAACTGGAAGAGCGTCACCCTGAAGTATTAGCTGCCCTTAAAGCAGGTAAACTGGATGACTCGATCACCGGCGTACTGGAAACAGTAGCTAAAGAATTATCAGGAAAATATAACTAGTATTTAGTAGCTAGTATCAGGTAGCAAGACAAAAATACTTGTTACTTGATATTAGCGACTTGATACCAAAGAAGAATAGTAGATAAGCAGATCATATAAGACCAAAATCTTGATACCTGATACTAGCTACTTGATACTCAAACAAAAATGGCTAATTTAAAAGAAGTAAGAAACAGGATTGCATCGGTAAGCTCAACGCAGCAGATCACCAAGGCCATGAAAATGGTTTCGGCTGCCAAGTTAAAGCGTGCCACAAACGCCATAGTAGCTTTACGCCCTTATGCTAACAAGCTTAAGGAATTATTGGCTAACCTTTCAGCAAGTTTAGAGGATGGCTCATCACCTTTTTTGCAGGAACGCGAGCCGGCGAAAGTACTAATAGTGGTAGTAACATCAAACCGTGGTTTGGCTGGTGCTTTTAATGCCAATGCTATTAAAACTGCTAATAATTTAATTGCCGAAAAATACAGCGACCAGCTAAAAGCAGGCAATGTATCAATAGTTGCAATTGGTAAAAAAAGCCAGGAATACTATCAACGCCGTAAGTTCAACGTTATTGGCAACAATAATGATGTATACCTCGACCTTAACTTTAGTAATGTTTCAAAAATAACTGACAGCATTATGCAAGGTTTTCTGAAAGGTGAGTATGACCGTGTGGAGATAGTTTATAACCATTTCAGGAACGCGGCTATGCAGTTTTTAGTTACTGAGCAGTTATTACCTGTTCCAAAGGCTGAAAAGACTGAGCAAAACAAAGGTACACAGGTTGATTATATACTAGAGCCTTCGCAAGAGGAAATAGTTGAGCAACTGATACCAAAGAACATTAAAATACAATTATACCGCGCTGTACTGGATTCACATGCATCAGAGCATGGCGCACGTATGACGGCAATGGATAAGGCTACCGAGAATGCCGGTGACTTGTTAAAAGCCCTTAAACTATCTTACAACCAGGCACGTCAGGCAGCTATCACTACCGAGCTTACCGAAATTGTGAGCGGTGCAGCTGCATTGTCGGGCAATTAAAAACAGATATACCATCTCAGCAATGAGATCTTGAAAGTCGCTCCATATCGGGGCGACTTTTTTTATGTTCTTTGAGTTAATTTTTTATTTATAGTTATATCTTTATTGTACAATATACCTATGTTTAAAAAAGCCGACTTCACAATTAATAGTCACGATAATGGCTATAAAATTATTATTTGGAGCATAATCGGTATTGGGATTGCCCTTAGGTTATTCCATTATTTTAATGACCGCTCTTTATGGGAAGATGAGATCTACCTTTCAACCGGGATAGTTAAGCTCAGTTTGAGCGGCCTGCTACATCAATCACTCGATTTTCAACAGAAGGCCCCCATTGGCTATTTACTCATTGTTAAGCTCTGCACTATGCTGTTTGGCAGCAATGAAATGGGGTTAAGGTTATTCCCACTGCTCTGTGGCATAGGCTCATTGCTTGTTATTTTGCCAGTTGCCCAATATTCTCTAAAACCTGTTGGGGTGATAGTAGCCTTAACCATACTGGCCTTTGCACCACCATTAGTATACCACGCAGTTGAAGCCAAACAGTATTGTACCGAGCTATTTGCAACCATCATTATATTATACACTTACACCCGCTACCAGGATAAAACTGATCTCAAATCGTTTATTTTGTGGGGAATCTGGGGTGCTATAATTGTTTGGTTCTCCTACTCCTCTGTATTTATTTTAGCGGGGATGGCCTGTGTGCTTAGCCTTTATTATTTAATAGAAAAGCGGTGGAACACGTTGTTTAAACTAGCTATTCCCTTGGTATTATGGTTTGGCAGTTTCGCGGTAAATTATATCATATTTACCCAAAAGAATGCGCATACCGGCTGGCTGGTTTACTTTTTTATGAAGCATGATGCTTTCCTGCCTTTGTCTGCTGCGGGTATCCCGTGGCTATTGCATCAAACATTTGCGTTTTATAATTACCCTATGGGCTTAAGCTGGTTTATATCCTATCACAGCATAGGTTTACAAATCTTAGAGCGAATGGCATGGGTACCCGTAATATTTACCTGCACAGGGGCTTATTATCTGTTTAAACGCAACAAACGACTACTGCTATTCATCGTAGCTACATTCCTGATCGTATTTGCAGCTTCGGCCATCAAGCTCTACCCCTTTCATGAGCGGTTAACGGTATTTTTAGCGCCTTTATTTATTTTATTGATTGCAGCAGGATGCCAGTTTGTATTCCGCCGGGAAACAAAAAATGTAGTGCAATACATATTGACGGGGTTACTACTATTTGGCCCGGTTAAAAACTCCATTGCCCAGGTTGCAAATACCGGTTTATTTGGTGATTACAAACAAGCCTATCACCGCGAAGCTTTCGAATACCTCAACAAACATTACCAGTCAGGCGACATCGTATATGTTTACTGGAACGACCTCCCCGCCTATCGCTTTTACAAAATGATCGACAGTATGAAATTCACTGCTATTGAGGGTACAGATTACCGCTACACCAGCCATAATTTTAACGAGTACTTCAACAAGCTAAACACCGCGTTTAAGCAATTTACAGGCAAAAAACGGGTATGGATACTGCACAACAATAATTTTGATATCGAGATAGGCGATTATATCGGTCACCCGGAGTGGTATTATGTGCACAATGATGGGGTTAAGCAGTTGGATAAATGGCTGGCAACAAAGGGTAAAGTTATTGAGCAATTTAAAGTTGATAATGGTGGTGTAAGTAATGTAAAGGAGATGCTGATGGGTTTTTCGAAGTAACAATATTACTAGCTTCCCTTACTGGCTTCAGTTTGCAACTGAAGCCTACGGATAACGATGCTTATGATTCCTGATTGTCTTTCAATTTGTGACTGGAACGCTGATTATTTATCGCATGGTATCGCTTGTCGCTAAGACGTCACTTTTTGTCTTGATACCATAGGTGTTCGGAAGATGGAAAAAAGAAGCATCGGCCTTGTGCGATTCCCGCCTTGGGGCGGGGAAGGGTGGGGTTTAATAGATTGGTTGGCGTATAAACCCCTCCCTGCCACTTCACATCCAACCACACCCCTCCCGTGGGGAGGGAATTAAAAACAGAAATGCAATCTTCCGAACACCTATGGTCTTGATACAAAAAGTAACCAAAAAAATCAAGTCAGTAGATTAGGCTTCTTTGCGCACAGGCCTCTTCCCTGCAAATCAGGCAAAACCTGAGCTGCTATATTTTTACCCTGCTGTCGCTACACACTTTGGCCTTTACGCTTCTGTAAAAATCTGCTATGCCCCGCCACCGCGCAAGGCCACAATCGTTTTACCTGATTTCACCCGAAGCTGTTCTACTGACGGAGAAGAGCCCCCCAACCCTCTCCTTTGCTGAAGACTTTAATTGAACCGTAATCAAAAGCGGGCAAATGCCCGACAAAAAGCGCGGGCCTGAGTGTTTTGCCTGTGGGCGGAAGGATCTTTTTGTCTTGACTTTTTGGTTCTTTTGTGTCAAGACAAAAGAACTAGCCTCCGCGCCCATGAGCGGCTTCACATGACAAGTAAATAACTATGCAAGTCCGATCTGCATAGTCGGGGATTGCTTCGTACCTCGCAATGACGCGCGGAGACTCACAGTAGCTTTAGCAAATTCCATCCCACCCATTGGGTTACCTTTTCCCATTTCCCGTATCAATATAAAAACAACAAATCAATTTATAAACCTATGAAAAACAGATCATTAGTAATGATGCTGACAGGCATTGTATTGCTTGGCGCATGCAAAAATAAATCAAGTTATGAGTCTGCTGACGCCGCCGATAGCGCCCGTATAGAAGATAAAATTGCAGACACAACTTTAACGGCCAAACTGGTAAAAACAGCCGACATCCGCTTCAAGGTTAAAAACGTACAACAAGCGGGCGAGAATATTTCAGCACTTGCTACAAAATATAACGGCATGGTGATGCATCACAACATGACCTCAACCGATGAGCAAACCCATGATGTACGCCTGAGCGATGACTCCATAATGCGGATATCCGCCTTTAATACCAGCGCCGATATGACCGTGAAGATACCAACCGAAAAGCTTGATGAATTTCTGACCACGGTAAGCCATATGGGCATCCATGTAAATGAAAGTAAAATGGATATTGAAGATAAATCACTGGATTACCTGGCAGAAAAATTAAAACTGAAGAACCGCCAGGAATTTATCGCCCAACAAAAACAAGGCAAAATTATAGTTAAAGACCCCAACAAGGTAATGGACCTGAAAGATGACATGGTAGATGAGCAGATCGGCAATAAAAGGATTGATGATGAGGTAAAATACAGCGTTATCAGCATGAGCTTTTACCAGAGCAACACCATCAGCAAGGAGATCATTGTTAATGACGACACATCAACCTATAACTTGCCTTTCTTTAGTCAATTGGGGATGGCCATACAAAATGGCTGGTTTATTTTCAGCGAAGTGATCATTGGCCTGGTTAATGTATGGGCCTTTGTTTTATGCGGTATTGCAATATGGCTGGGTATAAGATATTACAACAAGCGCAAAGCACACCCAGTAGTTTAAGCTATTTTCTTCCGCAGGATAATTTCAAATATCCTGCGGGGGACTTCTTCGTTTCGTTATCATAATCCTGTTCCGGGATTATGTAACGGGCGGAGAAGTTTGTTTTTTTTATTTCAATAGTTCTAAAGCCCGTCATGCTGAACTTGTTTCAGCACCTCACATGCTAAGTGATCATCATGCTGAACAACCTGGATGATGGGATCCCGAAACAAGTTCGGGATGACTTGCAACTTAAAAATCCACCCAATTAAAAATCTTCAAAACATTCATCAATTTCCCGCAAACATTTCTATTTTTGCTTCATTCAATTTACATTATCAAAAATGGACAAAAGATTAGAAGCAGCCAGCGAGCCACGCCACTACATAATATTAGTACTTGCAATAGTTTTAGGTTTAGTAGGTATTTACCTGCGTTTCGCCGATTTTAAACATAGCTCAGAAATTGCTGACGTTATTCTGTTTATCGGCACTATCATAGCTATCAAAACGGTTTTCAATATCATGAAATAAGATATTAACCCTATTCCGGTTAATATCCCAATCCCTTTCATAATAAAATAATAAGCATCGGAGTAATTTCCGGTGCTTTGCTATTTACGCTACGCGATCTTTTCCGAACTATTTTCAGGATTTCTTGGCTTATTCTTGATCAGAAAATCCGACCTCCGGATATAATGATTTAATGGTTCCTCAACCAACTTAAACAGGGTTACTGCTATAATATTCAGTATAACAAAGGCATAAAACAGGTTAAGCCAGTCGTACTCAAACGGCGAATGCCACTCAAACCCCCATTTATCATACAGCGCGAAAACATCATCATTAAGTTTATTAAATGCGCCGTTAATCATATTGGCCATATAACCCAGGTGTATCAGGTAAAATATATAGGAGCTTTTGCCCAGTAACTCAATAAAAGGTGTAGCTAAAAAGCTTTTGAATTTGGTGCTCTCGGTAAGCAAGCCATAATAAAATAGTGCCACCGCTATACATAAAAAGTAGTTATTGGTGACTATCCCCACCGGGCTCTCCAACCCTGCCGCCCATCCTGCCGGTATGGGCTGAAATGCCATCACCAGTACACAAACAAATATCAGCGCAAAGCCTGCATAGGTAAAGCTGAACTTATTGGTACGGGTAAAATCTTTCCTGAGCACATATCGCGCCAGCTGAACCCCTACAAAAAACTCGAAGCATCGCCCAAAAAAAGTAAACAGCATTACAAAAGTAAAATTACCGAAAAAGCCATGCCAGTTAATATGCCTGAAGATAAGCACCATCACCAACCCAAACGCAGTTAATATTACCGGCTGCAAATAAAACTTGCCATGCCTTTTGGCGATGAGGAATATAACAGGCGCCGAAAAATAAAAACATTCCTCCACCGTGAGCGACCAGCCTTGCGCTATCCCCGTATCCCAAAACTGGTAAAAGAAACCGCGTATAAATGTAAGGTTCATAAGCAGCAGCCCAATCGGGTGCGGGTAACCTTTGGTAATGGCCTGGTCGTTACTAAAATAAAAATATACAAATGCGCCCAGCGTAAGCAAAAAGTACATGGGGTAAATACGCGCAACACGGTTTTTAAGGTATTGCCTGAACCAAGCTCCCGTTAGGTGAAAGTTGTTGTAGTACCGGTAAGTAATTAAAAAGCCCGACAGCACAAAGAACAGCGATACCCCGATATGGAACTCGCCAAAGAAACGTAGCATGAGGGGTGGAAAAATACCATCAAAAATATAGCTGTAATGCGATATGAACACCAGATAAGCGGCCATGGCACGTACACCTGTTAAAGCGGGGATATAGTTGGATACTGGTTTCTGCGACAAAATGCTTTTCAAATATTTCCCCGAAATTAAGCTTTTATCTGTTTTTGTTTATTGATTTATTTTTAGATAGATTTAGGAATGTAATTTATGCTGACACTAAGGCTCAATTATTTATGCGCCACAGCTTATACCCTGCTAATTTAACTCATTGATGGCTGAACCCGAATCCTCAAAAAAAATCGGTCTGTGGACCACCACCTCGCTGGTTGTAGGCAGCATGATAGGTGCCGGCGTATTTTTAATGCCCGCCGCTATGGCCTCATTTGGCAGCATAGGTTTACTGGGCTGGATATTTTCGGCCATCGGTTCCTTTTTTATAGCTAAAGTATTTGCCAACCTGAGTAAACTACTGCCACATGGTACAGGCGGCCCTTATGCCTTTTCGCAAAGCGGGTTAGGCGATTTTGCAGGTTTCCTGGTAGCCTGGGGCTATTATATTTCAAATGCTTGCGGAAACTCCGCCATTGTTATTTCATTTACAAGCGCGTTAAGCACCTTTTTCCCCGTAATAGGCACTAATCCTCTTATATCTATTTTAATCAGCCTGGCTGCAGTATGGCTGCTCACTTATATTAATACATTGGGGGTTGTTGCCGGCGGCAGGGTACAGTTGGTCACTACCATTTTAAAGATCGTTCCGCTGGTGCTAATAGCTGTTGGCGGCCTGTTTTTTATAAAAGCCAAATACTTTCTGCCTTTCAACAGCAGCGGCGTTTCAGTATTGAGTGCTATAGGCACCACCGCCGCCATGACCATGTTCTCCTATCTCGGTATCGAGTGTGCCACCATACCCGCGGGCAGCATTGAGAACCCTGAAAAAACGATTGGCAAAGCAACCATATTGGGTTTATTAATTACGGCTGTAGTTTACATTTTAGGCAGTGTTAGCGTAATGGGCATCATACCTGCCAATACACTGGCGCACTCGCTCACCCCTTATGCCGATGCCGCTGTGATCATTTATGGTAGCAATGCACGTTACTGGGTAAGTGCCGGGGTAGCCATAGCTGCCTTTGGCTCGCTCAATGGCTGGATACTGGTACAAGGCCAGGTCCCCTATGCCACCGCGAAGGACAAATTATTCCCACCCATATTTGGCAAACTGAACAAGAACGGCGCTCCCTTTTTTGGCATATTCATGAACGGTGTACTTATTTCGTTCTTCATTTATATGAATTACAACAGGGGCCTGGTCGACCAATTTAAATCCCTGATGCTGGTGGGAGTTTTAACTACGCTCGTGCCATTTCTGTTTTCAATAGCAGCCTATCCCATCATCAGGGCGCGGAAAAAGATCACTACTGGCTGGGCAGCTGCCATTATACTGGCCGTATTAGCCTTTAGCTACACCCTGTGGATGGTAGTGGGCTCGGGTGAGGACGCAGTTTTTTATGGTTTTGTGCTGCTAATGCTGGGCGTACCATTTTATGTATGGCTGGCCTATAAAAAACATAAGGCAGCAGCGTAATGTGTGTGTTTTTAAAGATATTAATGAGCTCTCCCCGGTAAAGGTTGTCGCACTATCGCCCGCAATGACGCTTAAAGGAGATTGCCCTGATAAAAAATCCCTATCTTTGCCGCAATGCAATCAACAGAATCACTCATACAATCACCAACATGGGAAAAAGGCTATAACAACTATGGCCCGTATCTCAAGCAAAAATATCCTGGTCAGCGGGTGTTTAAGGTAATTGTTGATGGTGGGTTTACCTGCCCCAATCGTGATGGCTCTAAGGGCTATGGCGGCTGCACCTATTGTAATGTTGATTCGTTTACACCATCGCCAACCCGCAGTAACCCCACCATTAAGGAACAGGTAATAGCAGGTGTGGATCGTGCCCGCAGAGGCAATAAGGCCGATAAATTCATTATCTATTTTCAGCCCAATACCAACACCTACGCCCCAACACATTACCTAAAGGCCATGTATGATGAGGCCTTGAGCTATTATACTGAGGATATTGTAGGCCTGTCGGTAGGTACACGCCCTGATTGTATCGACCCTGAAAAAATTGCCCTTTTAGAAAGCTATACCGACCGTTTTGATGTAGATATTGAAATGGGTATGGAATCTATCTATAACGATACCCTGGCACAGATAAATCGCGGCTGTGATCACGATGATCTGCTGAAAGCATTAAAAATGTTAGAAAATAGCAAGCTTGATGTTTGCGTTCATACCATATTCGGTTTCCCCTGGGAGAGCCACGATCAAATGCTGGCTTATGCGCATGAGATCAACCGCCACCCGCAAATAAAATTCACCAAGCTGCACCATTTACATATTGTGGAAGGCAGCGTAATGGGTGTAAAATACAAACGCCAGCCATTTAAACTCTTTAGTCTGGAAGAGTACGCTGATTTTCTGTGCGATTTTCTACCATTATTGCGCCCTGATGTCATCATCCAGCGTTTATTTGGCCTGAGTGACCTTGACTTGCTGATAGCCCCCAACTGGCAGCTTAAAAAGTCTGAAATACAATATTATATCGATCAAAAGATATTGGAAAGAGGTGTGGTGCAGGGGAGTAAGTATCATCTATAGTTAAAAATTAAAAAGTCATGCTGAACTTGTTTCAGCATCCCACATGCTAAGTAACAAGCATGTAGGATATATGTCCCGTGAGATGCCGAAACAGGTTCGGCATGACGGCGAATTAACTAAATCTCATCCCCAAATCAACCTTCTCACTAAAATTCCACTCAAAGCCGACATCCCGCCAACCAAACCACCAATAACAGCAGTTAAAGCCAGCAGATATCCCCAGCCCGGTAGTGTAAACATGTGCGCCACACGTGTAGCCAGTATGTGGTCATTAGGCACGGTTTTAAATAGCGCCAATGCCACCCACACAAATGCCACCCCAAAAAAACCCGACCAAAAGCTTCGGCCCGGTGTTTTGCCTATCCAAAGTGCTGCCAAAAAAGCAACTATAGCCGCTACCCACCAGGGCATAAAAAAGCCCGCCGCGTATGATAATATGAGTATGATCAGGAATAACATATCTTTTTAATTATTTAGTGAATTAGTGATTGAGTGAATTTTCAAATCTTCAAATTACCAAACCTTCAAATCATTCTAATCTTTTTTCTCAAGTACAACCGTTTTTTTAATTCTTCCCTTGCCATCGCCCGGGTTTTGCATAAACAGCAGTTCGCTTAGCTGGCCACTTTTCCAAACAGGCAGCATATCGTCATAATAATAACTGCCCGGGTTGCCCGATTCACCTGTTGGCAATATGCCATACCCTTTTACCTGTGGCCCCAACTGCACCACCATTCTCCACGATGGCCCATTATCCCCCTTCAGTGCATCGATGACACCGCTGGTGCCGCCTGCTACAAAATTCCCCGTGCCAAAGCCCGGTAAACTGGCCGTGTGGCTAATATAGGTTTGTTTGATATAACCCCATTCCCATTTCTCACCTTGCGGACCATTTTTTGTTGTCAGCTCATCAATAGCATCATAAAATGCACGGTTAACAACATCCGTACATGTTTCGGTAGCTTGTGTTTTTGCGTTATCAAACCATTTGGAATTAGGCTCGGTAAGCAGCAGCTTCTCCGTACGGTCATTATAAGGTGGCTGAAAATATTCACCTTTTATGTAAAATTTATCGGCCCAAATTAAATTATAAAAATGCTGCCACCAGGCGTCGAAAACAGTGGCACCTATGGAGTTTGCATCATAACGTTTATCCCATTTTTTAAGCAAGTCTACCGCTTTTAACTGCTCGGCATCCATTTTTGTCGGATCCAGATATTTGATCATGGTTGGCAAAACATCCTGTGCCAAAATACTGTAATTATCCATCTGCATCAGGCGCATACTGTCAACCGTAGCGCCGTGCATAGCAGTAAGCCTGTCATTGATGCGCTTGCCGCGATAATATGAACCGAACTGCCAGTTAATATAGTATGGGTAAGTAGCGTCGGTTGATGATTGATTGGCCGAACTCACAAAACCACGAGGCGGATTCTTAACCGTTGGGTTCTGACTGGCGGGGATCCAGCCTTGCCAGTCGTTGGCCGGATCGCTGCCATCCAAAATAAACTTACCCTGATCCTTATACTTCAACGGGAACTTACCGTTAGGTGTTATGGCAATATCATTATCCACACTCGCGAAAATAAAGTTTTGTGCAGGGGCGGTGAAATAGGTAAGCGCGGCCCTGTAATCTGTATAATTTTTCGCGTGGTTAAGCAGGTAAAAGGTTTTGATATCATCTGATGTATCATGGGCTATCCATCGTAAAGCATCGCCTACAGGCACATTCCTGTTATAACCAATTCCTGTATCTTTCTTAGCAACAGTTTCATAAACCACCGGCCCATGATGAGTGTATATCACGGTATCATATTCGGTTTGCTCACCCCGAATTTTTATTGCTTCAATACGGCGCGTAACTTTGTTCCAGCGGTTGTTGTACCAGTATTCATCTTTGGATTCATCCTTAAATTTTATCTGGTACCAATCCAGTACATCGGCGCCAACATTGGTAACACCCCAGCTAATTTTTTGGTTATAACCGATAACGATACAGGGCGCACCCGGCAACGATACCCCATTAACATTTACCGACGGCGATGTTAATTGTATCTGGTACCATATAGATGGAAAACTTAACGTAAGGTGAGGGTCATTAGCTAATATAGGATAGCCACTGGCTGTTTTACTGCCATTTACTGCCCAGTTATTGCTACCGATGCCGTCAATCTTTTGTGGTGGCTGTATACCGGCCGTCATTTGTGCCTCAAAACCTTTTGATGGTTTAGGTACAAGCAGCGGTTTAAAATCCCATTTTGTTCCTACCGGGATGATAGGTTCCTCATTAAAATGCTGATCGGGGAAAAGATCATTCACCGTTGCAGCTCCAAAATGCTTTAGGTTATTGGTCATCGCAAACTGATCTGATCCACCGGTTAATGTTTCCGACATCAGCTTTAGCAAAAAGGCACAGTTAATGGGTTTAAATTCCTCTGGTTTATAATCCAATAATTTAAATTCGATAGGATAATCACGAATGGTAAGCTGGTGAACATAAGTATTAACGCCTTCAGTATAAGCGGTGATCACCTGTTTTATTTCAGGGTCTTTCATCATCTCACTGATGGTATTTTCAGCACCATAAACCATACCCATGCGGCGTTCATAGCGGTCATGCGCCAATGCTCCCGGGCCCACTACTTCGGCCAATCTGCCCGATGCGCTGCGAGTTTGGATATCCATTTGCCACAACCTGTCATGTGCGGTGATATAGCCTTGCGCATAATACAGGTCGTGATCATTTCTAGCAAAAATGTGCGGTATCATGTGCTCATCATAGCTGATGGTCACCTTATCAAGTAGTCCGGGAAGTTTTAAAGTTTGATTAACGGTGATGTGCTTACTCTCCGCATTTTGCCAAAATCCTGTAGCCGGATTTAAAAACTTACCCAGCGGCGGGATGCTGCCCAATTTTGTTTGTAATGCCCAAATAAAAACCAATGTTACAACAACAGATAAAAAGGCTTTTAGAAATCTCATTACGACTGGTTTTTGTATAAACAAGTATAAGGAAAGTATTTGATTGAGGAAAGAGTTAAGAGCTAAGTGTTTGCTGTAATCTTTCCCCGCGTCATTGCTGAGGAACGAAGCAATCTATAGGCTGTACAGAGCAGGTTGCTTGTCTATTGAGTCGCTTGGTATCGCTCATAGCCGCTAAGGCCTATTAGTTATTCGTAGTTGTTTGTTTTTATATAGGTGCTCATGATTGCTATCGCAATTTTGTCTTCGCCACAAAAGAAACAAAAAGGCAAGTCATTAGAAATGCTTCTTTGCCGCACGGGCCTGCCCTGCAAATCAGGCAAAACCAGGGCTGCTATATTTTTACCCTGCTGTCGCTACGCACTTTGGCTTTTGCCCTTCTGTAAAAATCTGCTATGCCCTGCCACCACACAAGGCCACCATTGTTTTGCCTGCTTTCGCCCGAAGCTGTTCTACTGACGAGGAAGAAAGAAAAGAAAAAAGCGCAGGCCCTGACAACAAGGGGACGGGCCAGCGTAGAGGCGGGAATGACGGTTTAGCTTTTTGTATGATGTAAGGTACGAAGTACCGAACAGCGAAAAAAGCGTGAAGAACCGGCAGGGAGCGTGGGAAGCATCCTTGTTGTCTTGATTTTTTGCTACCTTTTGTATCAAGACAAAAGTAGTAGCCCCCGCGGCAATGAGCGGCTACATAAGACAAGTCAACGTGCGTACAAACGGATCTGCAAATCGGGGATTATTAATCCTGTGATTTGTTTTTCAATGGCATTAATGAGCTCCCTCTGGTCGGTTATCTTCGTACCTCAATGACGCGGGGAAAATATTCAATCATTCACAATCTCCTAACATTCCAAAAAGGATAACATAACAATTTGATAATCTGCAATATTCGCAAAGTACACGACATATCTATTTCTTTGATTAATCAATCAAAAGTATCACCATTACTCCCCTAAAAAAACTAGAAAATTATGCTCCATGTATTAAATGCAATTACTTTACCTCTCATTGGTGACGTCAATTTAAGTACTTCGCTGCTTATTGTTTTCGCAATCTGTTTACTGGCAGTAGTAGGCTTTGAGTTTGTTAACGGTTTTCATGATACCGCTAACGCTGTGGCAACGGTTATCTACACTAAAGCATTAAAACCGGTTTATGCTATTCCGTGGTCGGGCACATTTAACTTCCTGGGGGTGTTCCTGGGCGGTGTAGCAGTGGCTATGGGTATACTTAAGCTATTACCGCTTGATGAGCTGATGAAACTGCCCGTTAGCGTAGGTGCCTGTATGGTACTGGCAGTGTTAATTGCTTCTATTGTCTGGAATTTAGGTACCTGGTACCTGGGTATTCCATGCTCAAGCTCCCACACATTAATTGGCGCAATGATAGGCGCCAGCATCGCATTTACCTGGTATTATGGTGGTGCAGGTGTAAACTGGGATAAGGCAAAAGAGATAGGTTTATCGTTAATTTTATCACCCCTTATCGGTTTTGGTGCCGCTGCAGGCTTAATGTACCTGCTGATCCACGTTATAAAATGGAAGGCATTATTCCATATCCCGAAAGGAGAAAATGATACGCCGCCGATAGTGATCCGCTTATTGCTGATCACTACTTGTACGCTGGTAAGCTTTTTCCATGGCAGTAACGACGGACAAAAAGGTGTAGGCTTGCTAATGCTGATCCTGATCGCATTTGTACCTGCAAAATTCGCGGTTAACCATGCTATACCGAATGATAAAATATTATTATCACTCAACAACACCGAGCAGGTGCTAAGCAGAACAACAGCAACCGGAACATCACAAGCTTTGATATTAACTACAGATTCAGCTATTGAAAAAGCCAAAACACAGCTGGCCGATAAGGTTGATACTGTTAAAACCTACAAATTCCGCAAGGAAATTAAGGCTGTTAGTAAAGGTGTTACAGCTATATTAAGTTCAAAAGATATAAAACTGGTTGATAAGGACAGGGCAACCATCACCGAAGCCTCTAAACAGATCACCGGTATTACCGATTTTGCACCGATATGGGTTATCGCCACCATATCCATTTCATTAGGTATTGGCACCATGGTAGGCTGGAAACGTATTGTAGTAACCATAGGCGAAAAAATAGGTAACGAGCATTTAAATTACGCTCAAGGCGCATCGTCTGAACTGGTAGCCGCTGCAACTATAGGCTTAAGCTCAAGTTTTGGTTTGCCGGTGAGTACCACACACGTACTTTCGAGCGGTATTGCTGGTTCCATGATGGCATCGGGCGGTAAAGGAAACCTGAATAGCAAAACATTGAAAAATATAGCTTTAGCGTGGATATTAACTTTGCCGGTAGCTATAATTTTAGCACTTTTATTATTTATGTTCTTCCACTTATTTATTTAACAGTTAATCAGCAAATTTCACATTAAATCTATTTACACAATGAAACAAATATTGGTTGCAAGTGATTTTTCGAATGCCGCGGGTAATGCCATGGAGTATGCCCTGGGTTTAGCTAAAGTATTAGAGATGGAAGTATCCGTAATACATGCCATAGGCCCAACAGAAGGGGTTAATAACAATACCTACGCTGCTATTTTTATTGACGATTACTACAATAATAAAAGACAAGCCCTTAAAGAATGGGCCGCGAAATATACCGACAACGACAAATACAAGGATATTGAGGTAAACACGGTTTGCGGCGTAGGATTCCTGAAAAGCGTTATAAGTAAATATATTGATGAGCACCATGTAGAAATATTGGTTATGGGTATCACCGGTGCTACCGGTATTACAGGTATTGTTGGTAGCAACGTAAGTGCAGTGGTTTCTGTAGTTAAAATTCCTACACTGATCATTCCGCTGGAAAGCAAGTTCGCCAGTGAGCCAATCATTACCCTTGCTACTGATTACGAAACCAGGTTATCGGCACATGATGTAAACGCGCTGAATGAAATGGTGAGCGCTTTTGGTTCTGAAAAAATGCAGGTGCTGTATGTTGCTGAAAAGGCCGACATTAAACGTATTGAAGCTGAAGAAAGCAGGCTTAGGTCATTGATAAAAAACACCGAACTGGAGTTTAATTACCTCAATAACAGCAGGCCGTTGAATGGTATAATGGAGTTTGTGGAGAAGAACAATACAGATATTCTTTGCCTGGTAAAACACCACCACAACATTGTTTACCGCCTGTTTAACCGCAGTACCGTAAACCAGGTGATGAATAAATCGGTAAAAGCGATATTGGTATTGCACGAGTAGTTACCAGAAGATACTATAAACTTAACCTGTCATATTAAGAAGCTGCAATTGCAGCTTCTTTTGTTTTTGATAATATTTGATTTCTATCAAGTCAATTCCTCGTAATGACGTACAGAGAGCACCAACAATAAATGCCCGGCTGCAAACAACCGGGCATTTATATTTTTAAATCTGAAATTTATGCTTACATACCAGCCAGCGTGGTTTTTAATGCAACTATGCTTTCATTTTTGCTTTTGCCATAAGCAAACAGATCCTGTGAGGTAAAGGCTGGGCCATAAAAATTGGCATCGGCGCTTTTATCAATACTCAGGTTTGAGCCATTAATACTTATACCGGCAAACAAACCGCGACTACGTGAGTAGGAATAAACTTCGGCCTCCAGTTTATAGTCTGTATTAGCTGAGGTACTGCGACCAACCGGACCGGCTGCTGCTGATACATCACCACCAATGGTAAAATCGCCATTTTTAACCTTGGTAAGCGCACCGCTGTGGCGAAATACCAATACCAGGTCGATAGATTGCACACCTGCCTGGAAACCTACACTGCCACCGGTTAGCGTGATAAATACCGGATCGCTCCATTTGCCGTTTGGCAAACGCACTATGGCAATGCCCTTACCACGTTTACCGCCGATACCAAAACTGGCGTTTATCAGGCCGGGGATAATGACAATACCATTGTATTTAGCGATCAGATCATGCGGGATGCTCTCTTTCATACCGCGAAAGGTTTTTAATACGTCTGTTGCTTTATTTACCCTTTCCGTTTCTTTACTAACATCAGTTGCTGACGCGAATACAATGAATAAACTCAGCAACAGTGGGATTCCTAAAATTTTTAATGTTTTCATGACTGTGATAATTAATTTTTGTTTAATAGATGTAATTGTACAACCCTGAATGGCAGGCAATTGTTTGTAAAAAAAGAGTCAGGAATTAAGAACCAAGAGTCAGGATATTTGGTTCGGGGTTCGTGGTTTGAAGCTTCTTGATTCCCGACTCTTAATTCTTGACTCTCTTCCCTATCTTTGCCGATAATGAATTTGACTAAAGAGCAGGTATTTTCTATTAACAGTGATGAGCAGTTTAGCAGTATTGCCTTGCAGGTGTTCAGGCATCAGGCTACAACATGTACTGTTTACCGGGAGTTTATTGAGGGGATGAGGATTGATGTTAAGGGCGTTCAGCACGTTGATGATATTCCTTTTCTGCCTATTGAGTTCTTTAAATCGCATACTGTAGTAAGCAATAATGATGCGATACAGGTTACATTCACCAGTTCGGGTACTACGGGCATGATTACCAGCCGTCACCCGGTTACTGATGTAAGCTGGTATGAAGCCAGTTTTCGCAAGGCGTTTGAGCTTTTTTATGGCGACATTAAAAACTATACCATACTGGCCCTGCTACCCTCCTACTTGGAGCGCGATGGCTCATCGCTCATTTATATGGCCGAGGACCTGATCAAACAATCAAATAACCCCGATAGCGGTTTCTTTTTGTATAACCATGACGAGCTGTATCATCAACTTAAAAAACAGCAACAAAATAAAAAACCCACCTTATTAATTGGTGTAACCTTTGCCCTGCTTGATTTTGTTGAGCAATACCAAATAGATTTCCCCGAGCTGATCGTAATGGAAACCGGCGGCATGAAGGGCAAACGCAAGGAAATGATCCGCGAAGAACTGCATGAGCAGCTTTGTAAAGGTTTCGGGGTTAATGTTATACATTCCGAATATGGAATGACAGAACTTTTATCACAGGCCTACTCCAAAGGTAGCGGTATATTCAATTGCCCGCCCTGGATGCGCATTATTACCCGCGATACAAACGATCCGGTTACTTTGATTAAGGATGATAAAGCAGGCGGTATCAATATCATCGACCTGGCGAATATCAACTCTTGCTCATTCCTGGCCACCCAGGACCTGGGTAAAGTGTATGCCGATGGCTCGTTTGAGGTATTGGGGCGGTTTGATAATGCCGATATCCGCGGCTGTAATTTACTGATCGCGTAAAACTTAACCTGTAAATAACATAATATTCTTATTTTTGCAGGATAATAACAGCAATACTATGATCGAGAATTTTTTGAAAGACGAGCAGGACCCGAAAGCAGTTGAAAAGGTTTATCTTCGTTTAACAGACCTGCTTACTACCGGCGAAGAGGTATTATACATAGCAGTTCAAAAAAAACCACTGGTAAATTTATTGCCTGATTGTATAGCGCTTACCAACAAACGCATACTGTTTTTTACGCCTGCAAACCTGGGCCTATCCATAAAATTTGTTGATTTTGTTTGGAAGGATATAGTTGATGTATATACTAAAGAAGAGATCATAGGCGCTATTTTCAGCGTAAAAACCACAAACGGTGCCGAAATGGGTGTTGATTACCTGCCAAAGGTACAGGCCCGCAAATTATACCAATACGCACAGGATCGTAAGGAATCAGAGCGTGAAGCCCGCCGCCTGCGCGATCTGGAAGAAAAACGTGCAGAATCAGGCGCGGTACAGTTTGAAACACCTGCGGTGGCCGCCTATCAGCCTGTGGCGCAACAAGCACCCGTAGCTGCTCCGGCACCAGCGTCTATAGTACACGAAGAGCCCGTTGCAGCAACACCAAAACCCGATGAGCTAACTGAAAAACTAAAAAAATTGAGAAACTTATTTGATAACGGCCTTATCTCGCAGGAAGAGTATAACGCCAAGAAATTGGAATTACTGAGCGACTTGTAGTCACTGGTTCATTAGTTCACTGGTTCATTAGTTCACTGGTTCATTGGTGCATTGGCGTCTTAGTTTTCTATCCGCGCGTCATTGCGAGGAGGAACGACGTGGCAACCCCAAACTGTACAGGGCGAATTGATAAGCATGGTCGATCTGCATAGTCGGGGATTGCCGCGCTATCGCTCGCAATGACGTGGTGGTGATTAGACAATCAAACAAGCCTCTTATCAAAGCTAAACAGCTCCTTGCTGATCACTTTCACTTTCTTCATATCAGGGTGCTGAATATTGAGCAGGTAGTTATATTCTGCAGGTACTATTGCCGATGGTACTTTTAATAACAGGTATTTGTTGGCAGCCAGGAATTCGTCACCTATCTTTTTTAATACCGTTGGGGGCTGCATAGCATTCCAGTTAGCAGGCAGATCTTTAGCCACTACCTGTACAATGCTGATATCAGGTACTTCAATTGATACCAAATAATAGTTTTTGGGTTCTATTAATGCCGGCAGATGTACCAGCACCTCAAGCAAAGCCAACGACTGTGACGATGCCATGTAAATAGTCGCTTTACCTTTACTGTTCCATCTGCCTCCATACAAGCGGGCACCTGTTCCGCTCAAATCATCGGCATAAGCTTCTTTTGTAAGGCGGAATAATATCATCAGGCAAAAATACCATGCTCTATACGGCCCAGTTCGGTAAAAACCATATCAAAACCAACAGAGGTATCTAAAAGAGCTAAAGGAGATTCACCATTAAAAATAATGCTGGGCGTCTTCATCCATATCTTAAAGTTATCAATAGAGCCGAAAACCTCATTACCGCGAGTATACAGACGTGCAAGCTCAATGGCTTTTTCACTATACTCTGTTTTGATAACTTCATTATCATCATAACGTTGTAATGTGCGCTCCGAGATATGCATAATGCCAGCTAAATCCTGTATGGTTAAGGATATTTTCCTCGCTAAGGATAAGATGATCCGCTTAGGCAAGCCCTGGCGTGCTAAGGTTACCATGTCCTGATCAGACATGGACATTAAGCCGAAGTTTCTTGCAGCCTCTCCCATCGTAGTGCTGAATATAGTACCAGCAATACCATAAGCTACTTCTGGTTCACTAACCACAAAATTTTCAATATGTTTTTTCCTATCAGACATTTATCCAAATTTACATACCTTTTGTCGGTTTTCCAAATTATTCCGCAATAATTAAAAAATAATTCTTCTTGCCTTTCTGGGCAACCAGGTATTTGCCATTGATTAATACATCTGCCTGGTAAACATCATCTGCCGTACCTATTTTTTGTTTATTGATAGCAACGCCACCACCCTGTATCATCTTTTTAGCTTCGCCTTTTGATGCGAATACGGCAGTTTTTCCGGCTAATAGCTCAGTTGCATTTATACCTTCCGTTAATTCACTTTTGGCAATAGTGAAATTAGGCACACCTTCAAATAAACCTATCACCTCAGCATCATTCAACTCATTTAAAAACTCTATCCCTGTATTACCGAATAAAAACTCTGATGACTTAATAGCTTTTTCATATTCAGCCTCGTTGTGTACACGTATGGTAATATCCTTCGCCAATGCCTTTTGCAGCGCACGTTGGTGTGGCGCGGCATCATGCTCGGCTTCTAAGGCTTCAATAGTATCTTTTTCAAATAAAGTAAATATGCGGATATAGCTTTTAGCGTCAGCATCGCTGGTATTCAACCAAAACTGGTAAAACTGGTAAGGAGATGTTCTTGCCGGATCAAGCCAAACAGCACCACTTTCAGTCTTGCCGAATTTAGTTCCATCAGCTTTTTTTATGAGTTGTGTAGTTAATGCAAAAGCTTCGCCACCATCCTTACGGCGTATCATTTCGGTACCAGTAACAATATTGCCCCACTGGTCGCTGCCACCCATTTGTAAAATACAGTTGTTATGCTTCCACAAATAATAAAAGTCGTACCCCTGTACCAATTGATAAGTAAACTCCGTGAATGACATACCTGTATCACCTTCCAGGCGTTTTTTTACCGAATCCTTAGCCATCATGTAGTTTACAGTAATATGCTTACCTACATCACGAATAAAATCAAGGAAGGTAAAGTTCTTAAACCAATCGTAGTTATTCACCATTTGGGCGCTGTTGGCACCTGTATTAAAATCAAGAAACTGCTCCAGCTGTTTTTTAACTGATTCAAGATTATGTTGCAATACATCTTCCGATAGTAAATTACGCTCCGCCGACTTGCCTGATGGATCGCCTACCATACCGGTGGCTCCGCCCACCAAAGCATAAGGCTTATGCCCTGCACGCTGAAAGTGGATCAGCGTCATGATCTGGGTAAGATGGCCCACATGTAGTGAATCGGCTGTTGGATCAAACCCGATATAGCCTGATGCCATTCCTTTATTTAACAGTTCTTCGGTGCCGGGCATAATATCATGCAGCATGCCTCTCCAGCGTAATTCTTCAACAAAATTCATTTAACTCAAATATTATAAATATGTGCAAATATGCAGATGTGCAAATATGCAAATATGTATTGATGTGCAAGATGTGGATGTACAAATAGGTAAATTTTAATATAAAATAGCCTCATTTTTCTTTCATCTGCACACCTGCATATTTGCACATCCGCACATTTACCCTTATCTTGCAGAGGACACTACATATGAATTTTCTATCGCATTTTTATTTTGACCGGCATGTTGCCAACTGTTACCATATACTGGGGACGGTACTGCCCGACCTGCTCAAAAATGCCGATAAAACCATCGTACTGCACCCTGAAAAACTGCATCACAGCAATGAACAGGTAAACGCCATCATCAAGGGCTGGAACAAACACCTCGAAGTCGACCGCTACTTTCATTCCTCTGATTTCTTTTTAACCCGCTCGCACGAACTAAAAAAACTATTGCTGCCAGCTATTGAAGGCTCACCGGTAAAACCTTTCTTTTTAGGGCACATTGCTTTAGAACTGATACTGGATAACCTGCTTATCACTACCAACAAAATAACTGTTGATGATTTTTATGATCACATGGCAGGCTGCGACGATGCCGTTATACAAGAGTTTTTAACTTTTTCCGGCTTACGCGATACCAGTAAATTCTTTAAATTCTTCAACCGCTTTAAACAGGACGGTTACCTGCACACCTACTCCGAAACCCCTAAGATAGCCTATGCCCTTAAAAGAATCTGCATGCGGGTATGGAATGATCCTTTTACAGATGAGCATGAGACAGAAATAAACGAGGTGGTAGTTGATTACCGCGAGCAGATCTATGATGATTTTATGCTGATATTTGATGAGATAGATGGTAAGCTGACTATTAGCTAACAATCTCCATAAAACGTATTAAATTTCCTGTAAACATCGCTAATGAGCTTGCTACCCATAGCCAATAACCTGGTTGGTAACTGATGATATCATTCAAATCACCATTTTCGTTATCCATAACTCCCCTAAAAAGTAAAAATGATAGTGCCAGTAAAGCTGCTGATAAACTAAATATCAACGACAATTGGGGCCTTTTATTAATTATTACCCATGACGCTATTAATAGCGGGTTTGCGAGCCAGGTTAATCCCGCCCAACTACAAAAGAAACCTAATCCCCCCATCAAAAAAACAGCTAAAGAATCGGCACAGCCCTTCGTTGTACAATAACATTTTTGAGTAAATGCACCAACAAGCAATCCTACACTAATAATGAGCGCTATCCTACCTACTAACTTGCTTGAAATGTGCATGATGATGAAATATATGCCATAAATATATCAAATAAGTGAAAATCCCCTCAAAATCACTTAAAAATCAGCATTTAACAGTGAATTATTTTTTTTGTAATTAAATTATATCCGTACCTTTGCAGTCCCAATTAGAAAATTGGGAAAAGGAGAAAAATTATTTAATGGCAAAAAAACAAGAAGCAGAAAAAGAATTAAAAGCAAAAGAGGCTGAACTGGGAACAGTTACCGCACCTACTGCAGAAAAAGAGACAATCGAGTCAGAAGCTGATTCGATCTCTATTGAAGACATCAAGTCACAAATTGCAATTACACCCGATGCAGATTTCGATTGGGATGCAGATGACAAGAAGTTTGGCAATTACAGCGACACTGATCGTGAGAAATTAGAGAAACTTTATGATGGCACTTTCAGCTCTATCACTAAAGGCGAGATCATCACCGGTACAGTTGTAAATGTTAACAGCAAAGATGTGGTATTAAACGTTGGATTTAAATCTGATGGTTTAGTATCAGTTTCTGAATTCCGTGATACACCTGATCTGAAGATCGGTGATACAGTTGAAGTTTTTGTTGAATCACAGGAAGATGCTAACGGTCAGTTAGTACTTTCACGTAAACGCGCGAAAACTCAAAAATCATGGGAGCGCATTAATTCAGCTTTAGATAATGATGAGATCATCACAGGTTTTGTTAAGAGCAGAACTAAAGGTGGTTTGATCGTTGATATTATGGGCGTTGAAGCCTTCTTACCAGGTTCACAGATCGACATTAAACCTATCAGGGATTATGACGTATATGTTGGTAAGACTATGGAATTCAAAGTTGTTAAGATCAACCACGAGTTTAAAAACGTAGTAGTATCGCACAAAGTGCTGATCGAAGACGATTTGGAAAACCAAAAAACTGAGATCGTTGCCCGCCTTGAAAAAGGACAGGTACTTGAAGGAACCGTTAAAAACATTACCGACTTTGGTGTATTTATTGACCTTGGTGGTGTTGATGGTTTACTACACATTACAGATATTTCATGGGGCCGTATTGAGCACCCACGCGAAATTTTATCATTGGATCAAAAGATCAACGTTGTTGTGCTTGACTTTGATGATGAGAAAAAACGTATCGCTCTTGGCTTAAAACAATTAACTCCACACCCTTGGCAGTCATTGGATGAAGGCATCCAAATCGGCTCTAAGGTTAAAGGTAAAATTGTTACCGTTGCTGATTACGGCGCATTCTTAGAAATTATCCCGGGTGTTGAAGGTTTGATCCACGTGTCAGAAATGTCATGGTCTCAAAACTTACGCAATCCACAGGAATTCCTTAAAGTTGGCGACGAAATTGAAGCACAAGTGTTAACACTTGACCGCGACGAACGCAAAATGTCATTAGGCATTAAACAATTAACCCCAGATCCTTGGCAAAATGCTGCTGAACGTTATGCTGTTGGTACACAACACATAGCTACAGTTAAAAACATGACCAACTTTGGTGTATTTGTTGAGCTTGAAGATGGTATTGACGGATTGATCCACATCTCTGACCTTTCATGGTCTAAGAAAGTAAATCACCCTAACGAATTCACCAAAGTTGGTGAAAAATTAGATGTGGTTGTATTGGAACTTGATGTTGAAAACCGCAAATTAAGCTTAGGCCACAAACAGCTTGAAGAAAACCCTTGGGATACTTTTGAAACCATCTTCACTATTGACTCAATACATGAAGGTACCGTATTAAAAGTAACTGAAAAAGGTGCTATCGTAGCTTTACCTTACGGTGTTGAAGGCTTCGCGCCAACCAAACACCTGGTTAAAGAAGACGGAAAGAGCTTAAAAGCTGAGGAAACTGCTGAATTCAAGATCATTGAATTTAACAAAGAAAACAAACGTATAGTTATTTCACACTCACGTATATGGGAAGAAGCTCGCGCTGATGCTCGTGTTCAGGAATTTGAAAACCGTAAAAAAGAAGCAAAATCTGCAACTAACGCGGTTAAGAAAGTGAAAGACTCGGTTGAAAAATCAACTTTAGGCGACCTTAGCGTACTTGCTCAGTTAAAAGAGCAAATGGAAGGTGCTGAAAGCAAAGCCCGCAAGGCTAAAAAATCAGAAACTGAAGACGAAGCCCAATAAGCTTTAGACACTAATATTCTGCAAGCCCTCATGATTTTATCATGGGGGCTTTTTTTATATATTTAAGCCATGAGTGGAGAAACCGATTTAAGCACCCTACTGAAAAACATGACACCCCTGCTGCATGATGGTGATTATGCTTTTTGTACGATATCCAGCCTTACTAATATTGAAATTAATGAGATCATAGCATCTTTCAAAGAAATTGAAGGCATCACCCTCATCCTTAAAAAAGAAACAGCCGATAAGCTTAAACTCAATTACGGTTATATTGCAGCCTGGATAACATTAACTGTACATTCTTCATTAGAAGCAACCGGACTAACTGCTGCGTTTGCGACAGCACTGGCTAATGAGGGTATCAGTTGTAATGTGGTTGCCGCTTATTACCATGATCATATTTTTGTAGCGAAGAAAGACGCAGTGAGAGCGATGGCGGCATTGGAAAGATTGGCAGGAGCATAGCAATCAAATCCTCTTACTTGTGTTGATTTCGTCCTTTGTTGATATTGTCATGCTGAGGAACGAAGCATCTATTATACATGCGGCAGATCATCGCTGACATATGAACGCGGATAGGTTCTTCGCTGTCGCTCAGAATGACAAGTTGATTTGATCTGTATAGTCAGTGATAACTTCGTTCCTCGTAAAAAGATGTGGTGGAAAGGATTGTTTTCTTTTCCCCGTCAGTAGAACAGCTTCGGACGAAATCAGGCAAAACGATGGTGGCCTTGTGCGGTAGCAGGGCATAGCAGATTTTTACAGAAGGGTAAAGGCCAAAGTGCGCAGCGACAGCAGGGTAAAAATATAGCAGCCCAGGTTTTGCCTGATTTGCAGCGCATAGGCCTCGTGCGGCAAAGAAGCATTTCGACTGACTTGATTTTTTGTTTCTTTTGTATCAAGACAAAAGAAATAGGGCTCCGCGCCCACGAGCGGCTTCAGACGATATATAACCGGCACTCCAGTTGCAAACTGAAAGTAATGCAGGAATCAATATGCATTGTCATCCGTAGGCTTCAGTTGCAAACTGAAGCCAGGAGGGTGCACTTACAATTACATCATCATGACGTTTCTGTTAAATTCCAATTACCTATTTTCTAAAAAATTATTACCTTTGCCCAAATCCACCCCCAACGATGCAAAATCTAACACTGCTCGACGGTCAAAAGTTTCAGATCACTATTCAGCGTTTATGTCGTCAGTTAATTGAAAATCATAACGATTTCTCAGGCTCTGTACTTATCGGCATACAACCACGCGGCATTTATTTAGCCAAACGTGTAGCTGAAGAATTACGTAAAATATTACCCGGCAAAACTATATTACAAGGCGACTTGGATATCACTTTCTACCGCGACGATTTCCGTCGTCGTGGCGAACAACTGGTACCTAATCAAACTAAAATAGACTTTATTATTGAGGGTAAAAAGGTAGTGATGATGGATGATGTGCTTTGGACGGGCCGCACCATACGTGCGGCAATGGATGCCATGCTGGCCTTTGGTCGCCCTGAAAAAATTGAACTGTTGACATTGGTTGACCGCCGTTATTCAAGGCATATACCTGTGGCGGCAGACTATATAGGCATCGAAGTTGATTCCATCGCATCGCAAAAAGTTGTGGTAAGCTGGAAAGAAACCGATGGTGAGGATAAGATCGTTTTATTGTCGGAAGCGAAGTAATTTGATTTCGGATTTCGGAATTTCGATTTCGGAATTGATATAAAAACAAGAATGTCATCCTGAACTTGTTTCAGGAACTCACAGGACAAGTAATAAGCATGCTGATCACTTAGCGTGTGGGATGCCGAAACAAGTTCGGCATGACATGAGATAAAAAATAAATAAATCCGAATTCGAAATTGCGAATTCCGAAATAAAAAGAGATGGCAGGACTAAGCACAAGGCACTTATTAGGTATAAAAGATCTGAACCCGGCGGATATTCAACTTATTTTTGAAACCGCTGATACATTTAAATCCGTTTTAAACCGCCCGATAAAGAAAGTCCCGTCGCTGCGTGATGTTACCATTGCCAATATATTTTTCGAAAACTCTACACGTACCCGCCTTTCATTTGAATTGGCCGAGAAACGCTTATCAGCCGATGTGGTAAACTTCGCGGCATCGTCATCATCCGTTAGCAAAGGCGAAACGCTGATTGATACCGTGAATAACATCCTGGCCATGAAAGTGGATATGGTGGTAATGCGCCATCCATACGCCGGTGCAGGCATCTTTTTATCAAAACACGTAAAAGCCCAGATAGTAAATGCCGGTGACGGCGCACACGAGCACCCTACCCAGGCTTTGCTCGACGCTTTCTCCATCCGCGAAAAATATGGCGACGTTGCAGGCAAAAAAGTAGTTATTGTGGGCGATATACTGCATTCACGTGTGGCGCTTTCGAACATACTATGTCTTAAACACCTGGGTGCGGAGGTAATGGTTTGCGGACCAACTACGCTTATCCCTAAATACATTGGCTCATTAGGTGTAAAGGTGGAGCATAACCTTATAAAAGCCCTGAACTGGTGCGATGTTGCCAATATGCTGCGCATACAACTGGAGCGCCAGGATATTAAGTACTTCCCATCCCTGCGTGAATATACCATGCTGTACGGGCTTAATAAACAAATCCTCGACTCATTAGATAAAGAGATAACCGTAATGCACCCCGGCCCCATCAACCGCGGTGTGGAGATCACCAGCGATGTAGCCGACAGCAAGCAATCTATCATCCTTGATCAGGTGGAGAATGGTGTAGCTATACGCATGGCGGTGCTTTATCTACTGGCCGGACAAACACCATAATATCCTATATGGAAAAGGCAATTGACTTTATAAAAAAACACCGGTTTGATATAATTGTTACTTGCTCGGTAATTGCATTTTTATTCGATATTTATACGGGCAGGCATACCTTTTCATTCACTGTCTTGTGTTTATATGCACTTGCATATGCTGCTGATAATGAAAAAAGCCAAAATAATATAGCCGAACGTAAAAAACAACTCCCCAAAGGCCTAGTAAAGGAAGACCTTAAAAATATAGATTTTGTTAAGAGCTGGGATGAAACAAGAAAAAAAGGCTCCGTAAAGTTTTCGATCGTTAATGGCGGTATCATTTTTGGTTTTGTACTTTGTTTTATAATCAGCATACTTTCATTGTTATTTATAAAGGATATGCTTCATTACATTTCGGCCGATCCCTCGAATATGATTAATTTCATAGGTTATACTTATATTGCCGGTATCATAGGCGGAATAATCACTTACAGGTTTCTATGGACTTATAACGAACGAAAATTTATACGCTTAACAGATCCTTTACATTAATTCCTGTATCCTTACGTTATAAATATTAATATGAGGGCATTCAACATTAAATTCTTATTGGCTATTTTCTTATTATTAGCAATAACATCAGCAACTATGGCCCAAAGCATTCAGCAGCAAAAAACTGATTCTGTATTTAAGCAAGTAAAAAAGCAGTTTAATGCCCAGCAGGCCGACTCACTTTATGCCCTCACAGGTGCTGATCTTAAAAAGGCGCTCATTATTGAAGCCTTTAGGAACATAGCTAACAACCAGCTTTTCCCATTAGGCGCTATTAAGCAATCAACGCTTATCAGCTTTGAGAATAACAAAATAGCCACTTACAAATTGGTATTTAGTACGGGTACCGTATTGCAGCTGCTAATGAGTTTGGATGATGAGGACAAGCTGCAGGTATTTCTCTTCAAGCCTTATAAAGAACCGGTTGGCAGTAAACCGGCGCTTGTAGCTACAACAAACCCATTAAAAACAGTTAGTGACAAAAAGGTTGATAGCGTAGCCCGCATATACATACAAAAAGCAAATACGGTTGGCTTAAGCATTGGTGTATTTAAAGATGGCAAGATTACAACATACAATTATGGCGAAACAGCTTTGGGCAATGGCAAACTGCCTACTGCCAACACTATCTTCGAGATCGGCTCTATTACCAAAACATTTACATCAACTATACTGGCGTATTATGTTAATGAAGGAAAGGTTAAACTAAACGATCCTATCACCAAATACCTGCCTGATTCTGTTGCCAAAAACCCCGAGCTAAAGGATATTACGCTGCAAACATTAAGCAATCATACATCCGGTTTACCGAGCCTGCCCGATAATATTTCAGGACCGGCAACCGATTCACTCAACCCTTATAAGTATTACACCCAAAAACAACTATACGCTTATCTTAAAACCTGCCACCTTAAAACCAAACCCGGCGAGGTATACTCCTACTCTAACATGGCGGTAGGCTTATTGGGCAATATTTTAGCGCATATCAGTGGTAAACCCTATGAGCAACTGGTTGCCGAAATTATAACCGGGCCGCTAGCCATGAGTAACACCGTACAGCATTTAACGCCATTACTGGCTCAACGTTTTGCACCTGTATATAATGATGAAGGTAAGCCCACTCCCGCCTGGAATTTTGACGTGCTTGCTCCTTGCGGTGCGTTGAGATCAACCGTTAACAACCTGCTGGTATACGCAAAAGCCAACATGACCAAGAACGATACAAAACTCTCAAAAGCATTTGAGCTAACCCATAAGGTTACCTTTAGCAAAGACATCAAGATTGGCCTGGGGTGGCATATCAGCACCATTGACAATGTAGATTATATTTTTCATAACGGCGGCACCTACGGCAGCAGCAGTTTCCTGGCTTTTAATACGGAGAAGAATATTGCAATCGTAATCCTATCCAATTGCGGTGAAAGTACCGATAAGGTTGGTGTGGGGATATTGACGAAATTGCAGTAATATAATCCCAATGAAAACAATTCAGGATATAATTGAAATCATCAAGGAAAATAAAACCCAACTGGGAATTACATTGTATGAACCTGCCTATTATTCTGAAATTGAAGATTTCGAAAGAGAATTAAACATCAAATTACCCGATGACATAAAGGAGTTTTATAGGTTTTGTAATGGATTTGAAACTAATCAATATATTTTTCGAATCATTCCGTTAAAGGAAATCATCCAATACGCCGATGAACTAAGTAAAGGCGAATTCTATATTGCAGAATACTTAATTTATTCAGACCATTGGAAGGTAATGATTATGTCTGATGATAATAGATACAAAATAATTGAAGGTTCTTCTGCCAATATTATAACAGATTCTTTTGCTGAATTTTTGGATCGATTTTTAAAATCAGGATTAGATGGTTTATGTAATTGGAACGAGCAGATCGACAAACAAAACCAGCAATAAATAGCGTCATTTCAATTCCCTCCCAACGGGAGGGGTGCGGCGGGCAGTGCTGTGGTAGGGAGGGGTTTCTACGGCATATATAATTCACGAAACCCCTCCCTGCCCCTCCCGTTGGGAGGGAATCGCACTTGGCCTTTGCTCGTTTGAATATCATCTAAACAAAAAAGATCAGATCGAACTTAATCAACCTGATCTATAACCCTCATTATCAATCTCCGCTACTTTTTCGCAGCAGTATCTTTCTTTGCACCCTTATCATCATCAGCCGCAACAGGGCTGCTTCCTATTTTCACTGAGGCACCGTCCCTTATCTCTTCGGTTGCTGCTTTAACCAGCTGATCGCCGGGCTGAATATCAGCATATAACTCAACCATATCACCTGCTTCAAGGCCTTTCTTGGCATTCACCCACTCTGCCTTGCCATCTTTTACCCTTATCACAAATACTTTTTCGGTTGATGTTACCACGGCCGATTTAGGTACGATGAAAGCACTGTCGCGTGATGGCAATGGTACATTAACATCGGCATACATGTTTGGTAACAGTTTGCCATTGGTATTGTAAACGTCCATTTCCAAACGCTCTGATCTTAGCGTATTATCTAAAGAGCCTGCTAAACGTTCAATTTTGGCAGTGAATTTTTCACCCTGCAACTCTTTTATGGTAAAGCTAACCTGATCCTTATTAGTTAAACCACCGGTAAAGCTTTCAGGTATTGATATGACCAAACGCAAGCGTTTATGATCCTCAATTACAAATAAAGGCTGATTGCCTCCGCCCGCTGCCGGACCAACATAAGTACCCAGGTTAATATTACGCAGGGTTATTATCCCGTCGAACGGCGCCCTTATCTGCAAATAAGCCAGATTTGCCGAAACCACTTTATAAGCTGATTTAGCAGCCTCAACATTTGCCGAGTCTGACTGCATTTTGGCAATAGCCTGCTCCAGGTCGTTTTCTGATACAGTACCCGGTGTTTTGCTGGTGCTGTACAACCTGTCGTAAGTTGCTTTGCTGGCAAAGTAGATAGCCTTATTTTGTTGTATGCGTGATTTTGCTTCTTCCAGTTGTGAGTTGATCTCCGGTGCCTCTAAAGTAGCCAGCAGTTGCCCCTGGTGTACTTGTGAGCCTATATCAACCGTAAGGCTTTTTACATAGCTATTTATTTTGGCATACAAATTAACCTGTTGGTACGGCTGCAACTCACCCGGAACAGTAATGTTCGAGGTTAGCTTGCCCTTAGCAACAGTTATTAGTGAAACAGTAGGCGTATCAAGCGCGTTTACCTGTTCTACAGTTTGGTTTTGCTCTTCCTTATCCTTTTTATTGGGGCCACAAGCGCTTAAAAAGCCTGTGCCTATAACCATTATGGTTAGGGCAATAAATAATCTATTTTGTTTGATGTTCATGGTGCAATGGGACATAAAATTTACTTTCCTTATCTTCAGGGTCTAATGATACAGATTGAGTGGTAGAGTTGCCTTGTACCCAGGCAAATACCAGTGGTAATATAAATAACGCTGCAAATGTTGATGCCAGCAAACCGCCTATTACCGCGCGGCCCAGTGGTGATGTTTGATCACCACCCTCACCTAAGCCCGATGCCATTGGTATCATACCTACAATCATGGCCAAACTGGTCATTAATATTGGGCGTACACGTATGGCAACTGCCTCACGTGCTGATCTGAGCGCATCGCCGTTATGCTTCCGTAATTCCTCGGCATTGGTAATTAATAACACCGCGTTGGATATGGATACACCAACGGACATGATCATACCCATGTAGGATTGCAGGTTCAATGTGGCCCCGGTTATTTTTACCAGGAACAATGAACCGAACAATACCGCCGGAACCGTTGATAATACCACTAACGATACTTTAAACGATTGGAAGTTAGCTGCGAGCATCAGGTAGATAACCAAAATAGCAACTAATAAACCTGTTTGCAAACTATCCAGTGTATCGGTTAAGGTTTGGCTCATACCACGCAGTTCAACAGTTAAACCATGTGGAAGTTTCCCTAATCGCTTGATAGCTTTTTGTACATCATTGGTAGCTGTACCCAAATCTTTTTTGTTGATATTGGCGGTAACCGACATGGTTGGCACAGCGCCTATATCATCATTTTCGCCATAAGTGGTATCCATCTTAATACTGGCAACATCACTTAATACAGGTCTTGGCTGGTTGGCTAAAACAGGTATCTCACGTATATCATTCAGGCTGGCCATTTGGTATTCAGGCACTTCAACCTGTACCTGGTAGCTTAAGCCTGCTTTCTGATCAATCCAAACATTCTTTTCGGTAAGGCGTGATGATGAGGTTGAAGCGGTAAGCGTACGTGATATATCATTGATACTCACACCCAGCTCCGCTGCCCTTGTCCTGTCTATATCAATATTTATAGCTGGATATTTATAGGCCTGGCCTATCTGCACATCGCGCAGGTAATTAATACTATCCAGTATTTTAACCATTTTTTGGGCGTAACCTACATCGGCTATCTTATTTTTGCCGGTAAATGCCACCTCAATAGGTGTTGGCGAACCCTGGCTCAAAATTTTATCGGTAAGCTCTATCGGTTCAAATGACAGCTTCACATCAGGCAATTCCTTTTTCATGGTATCCCTGAAACGCTCTTTCAGATCATCCAGGTTCACTTTATAACCTTCAGCAAGCTGTACCTGCATTACCGCTTCCTGCGGACCAGCCATAAACATGTAAATAGGGTTTGTTGAGAATGATGACGGGTGCGTACCAACTATACTTGAAGTAATGGCGATATTTTGTTTACCAACCAAACCTTCTAATAAATGCAATGCTTTAAGCGTAGAGGTTTCAGTGCGTTCAAGCCTGGTACCATCGGCACCGCGCAAACGTACCTGGAACGTGCCTGAGTTTACTTTCGGCAATACATCACGGCCTATTATGGCAAATAACAGGAATGCCAAACCAAAGGCTACTATCAGGTAAACTGTTACGATAAGCTTGCGCGCTTTCATCATCGCGTCAATAACACTTAAAAACCATACCCTGAATTTATCAAAGCCAGTTTCCTTTTCACCTGCTTTATGTTCAGTAGCGTGCTTTACAGCCAGTTCCTTTTGTTCCCATGCATCGCCTTCGTCTTCTAATGCAAAACCATCTTTATGGCTCTTATCCTCATGCTTGTTTACCATTATCCAGTTGGCCATAATAGGCACAAAGGTTTGGGCAAGCAGGTAAGATATAATCATGGCGAAACCAATTGCCAGTGACAATGGCAGGAATAATGCTCCCGGTATGCCTGTCATGGTAAAGGCCGGTGCAAACACCGCCAGGATACAGAACAGGATCAATAATTTAGGGAAAGCGATCTCCTTACAGGCATCCCATATGGCTAATGCCTTGGGTTTACCCATATCAAAGTGCTGGTGAATATTTTCAATCGTTACCGTCGACTCATCCACCAGAATACCGATAGCCAGCGAAAGCCCGCTCAGCGTCATGATATTTATAGTTTGATGGAACAGGTAAAGGAAGAATACGCTGGAGATAACGCAGGTAGGGATCGTTAATATTACGATAAGCGCCCCGCGCCTGTCGCCCAGGAATAATAGCACCATTAAGCCTGTAAGTACGGCACCAATAGCACCCTCCTCGGCCAAACTCTTAACGGCGTTTATTACATATATAGATTGGTCGAATACAAACGACAGCTTAACATCCTGCGGTACCAAACCCTGGAAACGCGGGATAGCCTTTTTCAGGCCTTGTACTACTTCCCATGTTGATGCTGATGATGATTTGGTGATCGGCAGATATACTGATCGTTTACCATTTATCAGCGCGTAGCCCGATGTAATATCGGCGCCATCTTCAACCGTAGCCACATCATGCAGGAAAACGGTTTGAACACCATTTTTATATAGCGGAATGTTGCCAAAATCACTCACATTTTTAATGGTGGTATTTGTTGGCGTTAAATAGTTATAGTCACCTATACGCACGTTACCGGCAGGTGTATTCTGGTTATTATCGCGCAGCGCAACAACCAACTGATCCGGCGTTAAATTATGCTGACGAAGTAATTCGGGATCGGCCTTAATTACAATGGTACGCTGGTTACCCCCGAATGGTGCCGGAGCAACCAAACCCGGAACTGAGGTAAAGGCAGAACGGATATAAACCAACGCAAAGTCGAGCAATTCGTTATTACTGCGGGTGGGGCTACTTAATACCAGCTGACCAACAGGCAGTGTTGACGCATCAAAGCGCATGATAAATGGCGGCTGTGACCCTTGCGGGAAGCCGGCCTGGGCCCTGTTGGTGTATGCCGTGACCTCCGCAGCGGCCTGGGCCATATTAGTACCTTCGTAAAACGTAACTTTTATAAGCGTTAAGCCCTGTATATTTTTTGTTTCGATGCTTTTTACACCCGATACAAACAACAGCAAGTTAACGTACGACTTGGCAAAGTACGCCTCCATCTGGTTTGGTGTAAAACCACCGTAAGGGTGCGATACATAAATTACCGGCAAATTAAGGTCAGGAAAGATATCTATCTTAATGCTGCGAGTGGCATTAATACCGAAGAAAAACAAACCTGCTACTATAACCAGTATGGTGATTGGCCTTTGAAGGGCCCCTTTTATCATTCCCATTAGTTCGTGTTCTGTATATTAAAAATTATTTATAAAAATCCCGAAATCACCCGTAGCGGCTGATTTGTAGAGCAAAGCTTGCCAAACACTGTTTGATGCTATATCCTGGTCAACTTCGGCACGGTTTAAGGTGTAAAGCGCATCAGTAAAATCAACAATATTGGCTAGTCCGTTTTTGTACAGGGCAAATTTTTGAATGTAGGCGCTGTTTGCCGCCTTAACTTCAACAGGTGCTTCGGCATAATTTTTTAAGGCGCTGTTAATCCTGGTTTCAGCAAGTGCCTGCTGATCTCTTAACTGCTCACTCTGCAAATTATACTCGTCCTGGTATTGTGCCGAGGTATATTTTTGTGATTGCACCTGGTAATGCACCCTGAAAGGCATGGTAATATTCCATACTACACCTATACCCAGTAAATAATTATAACGGGTAGGGTCGGCGCCGGCACCATAGCTCGAGCTATAATCATTCTGGTTGGTACCATAATCATTTTTAAACCCTGTTCCCCTCCCCTGGTATAAACCAAACAAGCTAAAGGTGGGATAAGCGAACGTACTTAAATACTTTGCCTGCTCATCACTTACACCTATACGGTTACGGTAATACTTTAACAGCGGGTGCTCATCAGTGCTTATAGCTGGCTGCACTAAAATATTATTAGGCGTTTTAGTAATAAAGGCACTATCAAGCTGAAAATCCTGCGGAGGGATCCCCATGTAATTTGCCAGTTGATTGCTTTGATCCTGTACGGTTTGCTGCGCGTTGGTTAATGAAATACGGGCGTTTGACACCTGTGCATTTGCCAGCGATGAATCAACACCCGGGTTTAAGCCATTCTTTACGCGGGCAATAACCACTGTTTGCAAATCGATACTGCGGTTAAGATTGTCCTGCTGTGCTTTTGCAAGCTGCTGGGCAACCAGTAAATTAAGATAAGCGCTGGCAACTCTCACTTCATGTTCAAATTGTTCCTGCGCCAGGTCGGTTTCATCCAGATTAACAATGGATTTTTGCACTTTAACTCTTTCCTTTGATTTACCAAAGGCAAAGAAATCCCAGTTTACATTGGATACATAAAGAGAACCAAAGGCTGCGTTCCAGTTTTGATTAGCCAATACCGGGCCTGATGCCGCGGTTGCTAAACCATGATAACCGGAGAGCGGGCCATACTGGCTGTTTACTGTTCCGTAAACATTTTGTGCTGATAAGTTTACATCAGGCAGGTATTCTGTTTTAGATTCCTTCAGGGATGCTTTAGATGAGTTTAACTGATTTGCCTTCGCTTTGATAGATCCGTAATTAGCAAGTGCTGTTTGTTCTGCATCTTTCATGCCCAATGTTTTTTGTTGGGCATGAGCATTTATGAAATAAAAAATACCTGATAAAACTAAGAATAGACGTTTAGATATTGAGACTAACATATTCGGTATTTGTTGCTGCAAAAGTAAAACTATCGGATATATGAAAAAAATGAATTATTTTTGTGATAATGATTAATAAAAGTAATAATGAATATAGCCATCCATCATTTTCGTTTAATTGATACCATTTCAAAAGAGGGAACGCTTACAAAAGCGGCCTCTACGCTTCATTTAACCCAATCTGCACTTAGTCACCAGCTAAAAGAACTGGAGCGTGAGCTTGGCATTGATGTGTTTAACCGTAATGGTAAAAAACTCCATCTATCAGAACAGGGCTACAGATTTTTACGTAGCGCTGAGAAAATCCTCGCTGAAATTAAATCTTTAGAGGAAGATATTAATAATTACAAGCACGGTAAGACCGGCAAGTTAAGCATAAGTATGCAATGTTACACCGCATATCACTGGTTACCAGGCATCATAAAGTATTACAAATCTCGCTGGCCCGACATTAATATCCAAATATTATCTGATGCCACCCGTCGCCCTTTAGAATATTTGATGAACGGCGACCTCGATATCGGCATCATTCGTACCCAAATGGTGAATACAAAAATACGCTATGAACCTATTTTTGAGGATAGATTGGTGGCAATTATAAGTAAAGATCATCCTTTGGCTAAGAAAGATGTGATAGAAATAGCTGATTTTCAGGACCAGGAATTGATTTTACCGCTGTATGATCCATCTTATCAGGATACACCGATGATTGAAGCATTGATACAGGCGCAACAGGTAAAACCTAAAACTTTGCACCGCATACATTATACTGATGCTACCATTGAAATGGTGAACGCCGGCCTGGGCATAAGCGTTATGGCCGACTGGATTGTTGAGCCATACCTCAAAAATCGCAACATTGTTACAAAACCAATGCACCATAGCGTGGCCCGGAGAGCCTGGTTTGCGGCTACCTGCAAGCAAACACCGGCTATTATCAACTTTTTGGAATGCCTGAAAATGTATTTTTCTGGCGCGGATATGAATGTTGCAGAGGTTGAGAAAAAGCAGATCATACAGGCGCACGCCACGCAAATACAAAAAACCTTGCCTGAACCGGTTATCCCGGGCATGATCAATAACGAGGTATTTGTTACCAATACTGTACAAAATCATAAAAATTACCAGTATTAACATTTAGGGCTGACTGAGGTATTGTTAAACAATACCTCAGTCACTTTCTATTTTTGAATGCTTGCGGGTATCGAGCATGGTGACATATATCACCAGTGATATGGCTATACAGATGGCTACATACCAGTAAAACCATTCCTTATGCCCCTCATCCTTAAAAAGCAGGGCAATGTATTCAGCTGTGCCGCCAAATAAGGATACCGCTATAGCATACGGAAACCCCACACCCAAGGCCCGCACATTAGCCGGGAAAAGTTCCGCCTTTACTACCGCGTTAATAGAGGTATAGCCGCTCACAATAATTAATGCACACATAATGAGCGCGAAGGCCACCCAAACATCCTTTGTACCGCTTAAGCTATATAATATAGGTATAGTAGTAATAGTACCCAATATGCCAAATGCTATTAATAAAGGCTTACGCCCTATTTTGTCAGACAATAAACCAAACAGCGGCTGTATCAGCATAAAAACAACCAGTGTAAGTGTGGAAATCAGTGTTGCGCTGTTTTTTGAAAAGCCTGATGTATTCACCAGGAACTTTTGCATGTAGGTGGTAAACGTGTAAAATGCTACTGTTCCGCCCAAAGTCAACCCGATAACCGTAAACACCGCCTTTGGGTGTTTTGCCAGTTCTTTTAATGTACCACGGTTTGATGCAGGCTGTGCATCCCTAACAAATGAGGCTGACTCCTGCAAACTGCGCCTTAAATACATAGTGATAACTGCCAAAAACGCTCCTATACCAAATGGGATACGCCAACCCCAATCGTGTAATTGCTGTTCGGACAGAAACACTCTTTGGAGTAATACCAACACACCCAAAGCGATCAGCTGCCCCATGATGAGCGTAACATATTGAAAGCTGGAATAAAAGCCGCGGTGTTTGCGGGTGGCAACCTCGCTTAAATAAGTGGCACTGGTACCATATTCGCCGCCAACGCTTAAACCTTGTATAACACGGGCGATAACCAGAATGATTGGAGCCGCAATTCCGATCTGCTTATAGCCGGGCGTTACCGCTATAATTAATGAGCCCAAACTCATGAGCAATACCGAAAAAGTGAGTGCGGTTTTACGCCCCTTTTTATCGGCATAAGTACCCATAAGCCAGCCGCCTATGGGCCGCATTAAAAAACCTATGGCAAATATGCCTGCGGTATCCAAAAGTTCAGCAGTTTGATTGCCCGAGGGGAAAAATATATGCGCGAAATAAAGCGAAAATGCGGAGTAAACATACCAATCATACCACTCAACCAGGTTGCCCAGCGAGCCACCAATAATTGATTTTAACCTGCCTGCGGTTGTTTGCTCCATAATGTTGTTGATATTTAACTGGTTTATACGATCTAAAAATACGTTATCCCCTTGTCATTTCGAGCGATAGCGAGAAATCTTCTTCGGCTCGTATTAACGTCATCGCCTACCGCCAGTTCAAGCGTCCACGCTTGAACTCAACAAATTTTAAGCGTCCACGCTTAAATAATTTAATGGTGCTTTTGATGTCGTAAGCGTGGACGCTTGAACGGGCGATAGGTTAGGCGAAGAAGATTTCTCGCTATCGCTCGAAATGACAAGAGAACTTTTTATATTAGACCATGCTTTTCACCGAAGACTTTTTGCATTACGTATGGAAATTCAGGCTGTTTGATAAAACCGATCTCAAGACTGTTGAAGGTGAAACTATAGAGATCTACTCCGCAGGCATGCAAAACACTGATGCCGGGCCCGATTTTCATAATGCCCGTATTAAAATTGGCGATACCATGTGGGCCGGGAATGTGGAAGTGCATGTGCCATCATCCGACTGGCATAAACACAACCATACCAATGATGGTTCGTATAATAATGTAATACTCCACGTGGTTTACCGCGATGATGAGCCGGTTATTTTGCCCAATGGCCGGCGTTTGCCAACATTGGAGCTGCAAAACCGTATCTCACCCGATCTCTATAACCGTTTTCATTCCCTGGTTTACAGCAACCAAACCTTTATCCCCTGCGAGGCCAGTATTGGCACAGTGGATGAATTTACCATGCGCAGCTGGTTCACCCGTATACTGATAGAGCGCTTAGAAAAACGATCAACCGCGGTAATAGCCGCCCTAAACATAAACCGCGGCGATTGGGAGGAAACTTTTTACCAGTTTTTGGCGGCAAACTTCGGTTTTAAAACCAATGCCCTGCCATTTGAGCTATTGGCAAAATCGCTGCCGCAAAATGTATTGGCCAAGCACAAGAACAACCCTATGCAAATTGAGGCGCTCATATTTGGGCAGGCCGGATTTTTAGAAGGCGAGCTAACTGATGAATACCCGCTAACACTTCAAAAGGAATATAATTTCCTGCGCAAAAAATATAGCCTCACCCCTGTTGAAAACCATTTGTGGAAATTCCTGCGGATGCGGCCACAAAACTTCCCAACCATAAGGCTGGCACAGTTTGCGGCACTCGTAGTCAAATCAAATCACCTGTTCTCAAAAATACTGGATATAAAAGATGTAAAAGCCCTGCGCGAGCTTTTTACGGATATACCTGTTAACTCCTACTGGGAAGATCATTACCGTTTTGACGTACCATCAAAGCCTATGGCAAAAAACATAGGGCAATCATCGGTTGACGTACTGCTTTTGAACACTTTAGCATTATTTTTGTTCAGCTATGGCAAGCACCTGCAATTGCAATATTATATAGACAGAAGCTTGAAGTTGTTGGAAAATTTACCGAAAGAAGAAAACAATATCATTGCTGATTTTAGCGTTGTTGGAGTAGAGATAAAAACCGCGTTTGAGTCGCAGGCTTTGTTGGAGTTAAGGAATAATTATTGTAATTTTAAAAAGTGCCTGCAATGCAGCATTGGCAATAAAATACTGGCTCATTCAAAGTCAATGTATTAAATTTGCTAATTAACCATGCAAGTAGGATTATCATTATGGTCTGCGTTTAATGGTGCTATACTTTTAGCCGCCATTTATTTAATTTACAAATATTTAATTAAGCCACTTATAAAGTGAGCGCTTAATTTTATAAAAATTACCTATTTTTAAGGCTGATATGTTGCAACGGATACTCACTTTTTTTGAACGCTACTCTTTCGGGGTATGTACCTATCTTGGCGAGCGCTTTAATGTATCGATCAGTAAAATACGCCTGTTTTTTATCTATTCTTCATTCCTGGCGGTAGGCTTTCCCCTTATATTCTACATATTTGCCGGCATAGTCCTCGATATCAGGAATTACGTAAAGCGTGTGCATACACGGGTTACGGATCTTTAATCTTCAATAAAAAGCTCTTATTTCCTACACCCTCTTTGCGCGCAGCGAAGAGAGGGTCGACAATGCGCTGGATCGCGGAGAAGTCGGGGTGAGTCAACGGAGTGCGTGCAAAGCGACCCGGGCAAGGGCTCAACATTTTATTTTGAGTTGCCTTTGCTCAGCATTTAAGTAGCTATATTAGCCCTGCTTAATTTGATTTATGAATTTAAAGGACATTAAGGATAAGATAGTAAGCGGCGATCTTAAATCCCTGCTTCATCCTGGCACTAATACAGAGATACACCCTGCTGATGTTGCCAAAATACTGGATACATTGCCTTTTAACACGGCATACAATTCATTTATTGAATTTCCTGAAAAAAAGAAAGCAACCCTGTTTGTTTACCTTAGCCATTTTCTTCAGCATAAGATCATTTGCAAGCTTGAGCCTAAGGATGCAATTTATATTCTAAATCATATCAACTCAACCGACAGGTACTCATACTTTGTTTCCTTAAAACCTATCGACCGCTCCAAATACCTGGATTACCTGGATGATAAGAATAAAAAGGCCACATGTGATATGCTGGGTTATCCTAAGCAGAGTGTGGCCCGGTTGGTTAATACCGATTTTGCTGCGATTACCGAGGGCATGACCATTGCCGAGGCCAGTGAGCATCTGCGTAAAAATCAGGCAGACTCAGATACGGCAAATGTGATTTATGTAATTGATGGAGAGGGGAAATTAATTGACGACATCCCGGTAAGGCGTTTGGTGTTGAATGAGCCATCAAAAACCATAAAGGATATTATGGATGATGTGGTCATCAAACTAAATATTGGGGATAATACCGATGAAGCCATCAATAAATTTAAAGAGTATGACCGCACCGTATTGCCTGTAGTTAATAATGATAACCTGCTGATAGGTGTTATAACTATTGACGACATAATTGACCTGGCGGAGCAAAAGACCACTAAAGAACTGCAACAGTTTGGTGGTGTGGAATCACTGGAATACCCTTATGTTAAAACCCCTGTTTTTTCACTTATCCGAAAACGTGGCAGCTGGCTTATTGTATTGTTTTTAAGCGAAATGCTTACCGCTACTGCCATGGGCCATTTTCAGGATGATATAGCCAAGGCCGTTGTGTTGGCGCTGTTTGTACCACTGGTAATGTCGAGCGGGGGTAATAGTGGCTCGCAGGCGGCTACTTTAATTATCAGGGCGCTGGCTATAAAGGAGCTTACCATAAGAGATTGGTGGTATGTAATGAAGCGTGAAGCATTCTCGGGCTTGTGCCTTGGGATTATTTTAGGTACCATAGGCTTTATACGTATTGCTGCCTGGCAATGGCTGGGCTGGTATAATTACGGGCAATATTGGGAATTGATTGGTGTTACTATATTTTTCTCCCTCATTGGTATCATTATGTGGGGAACACTAAGCGGTTCCATGATCCCTATCATCCTTAAAAAATGTAAGCTCGACCCTGCAACTTCATCGGCACCATTTGTGGCTACATTGGTGGATGTTACCGGCTTGATCATCTATTTTAGCATAGCTGCTGTTATATTGAAAGGGAAATTACTGTAAATTAATTGCTAACTGTGCTGCAATTTAACAAAGGGCAAGGTAAAATGAAATATGGAGCCCAGTCCTTCACGACTGTCAACTCCTATCTGGCCGTTGTGGCGGTGTATGATCTCGTCGCATATGTACAGGCCCATACCAGTACCTTCAATATCAGCCCCGTTATCAGCCCTGAACGACTTTTTGAACAGCCTTTTAATATCCTTTTCGGCAATTCCTATGCCGTAATCGCGCACAGCTACTTTAAGCATAACCCCGTATACGGTTAAGTTCACATCAACTGTATTGCGGTTGGGCGAATATTTAATAGCGTTGGTAAGCAGGTTGGTTAATACTTGCCCAATCCCCTGCCTGTCGCCCTCTATCCAAACACAGGGCATGGCCTCCACTTGTATTTTATGGCTAAAAGATATGGTTTGGATATTGTCGGTAATTTCCCATATCAATTCATCAAGCCTGAAAACCTCGCTGCGGTGATTAAGCCTGGCACCAGTTTTTTGCGAGATGCTCAGGTAATCATTGATAATGTTTCTTAATCGCTCTGCCGATTTGGATGTACGTTCAACTATCTGGCTTATCTTTTCGTTTGCATTGCCTGCTGTTAGGCGCGCAAGTAATTGTAAATAGCTGCGTATGCTGGTTAAGGGTGTATTTACTTCATGATTTACAATGCTTATCAGTTCGTCTTTTTGTAATTCAATTAACTTACGCTCGGTAATATCAATGGTTGTGCCCAGCATTTTCACAGCTTTACCATTTTCAAATAAAGCAATGCCATCGGCCTTTACCCAGCGGATAGGGCTGCTTGCATAAACTATCCTATACTCCGCCTGATACCTTTTCCCTTCATTTTCAACAGCATTTTTCATACTGTCGTTCACCTGCGGCAAATCATCCGTGTGTATGAGCGAAAGCAGGGTAGGGTAGTCGAGATAAGCATCGGCAGTTAATCCTACATTTTTCTTGCAGGTACCGGTGCTGCGCATTTCATAAGTAAGCAGGTCGAGTTCCCAATAGCCTATCCTGGAATTATCAAGGGCAATACGCAACCGCTGATCAGGTATTAGTTCTAAATCATCCTGTTCATATGCGGAAAATGGGCCACTGGTTTCCATACAGATTTATTACAGGGACTTAAACATAGAAAATCTAAATATAATGCTATTTTAATTAATTACCTTTAAGTTAATGCGGATTTAACTTTAAATCTCACTCTAATTGTCGCCACAAATTATCATTCACCTTATTTAAAAACAGGAAATGGTTTTGCGTACTTTCACATTATAAATAAACACCAGCTTATGCCTGCAACCGACAATGGAAATGTAAACCTAAATATCAATAATAGCGGAGTTGCTACAGTTAGTTTTTATCACCCGGCGCAAAACTCATTACCTGCAGCCTTGCTTAATGAGCTTGCCGCAAAAATTGAGCAGGCGGGCAACGATGCACAAACCCGGGTTATTATATTGAAAAGTGAAGGTGAACGCACCTTTTGCGCAGGTGCCAGCTTTGATGAGTTGTTGCAGATAAAGGATAAGGAAGCCGGGGCCATATTCTTCTCAGGCTTTGCAAGGGTGATAAATGCCTGCCGCAAATCGCCAAAAATTATTATTGCCCGCGTACAGGGTAAATCGGTAGGCGGCGGCGTAGGCCTGGCTGCCGGGGCAGATTATTGCCTGGCTACTGAAGCAGCATCAATAAAATTAAGCGAATTGGCTATTGGCATTGGCCCGTTTGTAATATCGCCTGCGGTTATACGTAAGATAGGATTGCCTGCGTTTTCACAATTAACCATCCGTGCTGTTGATTTTCAATCCGCGCAGTGGGCCCTTCAAAAAGGTTTGTACAATGAGGTTTATGCTGATATTGCCAGCCTTGACGAAGCCGTTAACGGCCTTGCCGAAAAACTGGCATCTTACCACCCCGAAGCGCTTACCGGTCTTAAACAAATTTTATGGGAGGGTACTGAAGACTGGGATAATATACTCAATGAGCGCGCGGCCATGAGTGGCGAACTGGTGTTATCTGAGTTTACGCAACAGGCTTTGCAAGCTTTTAAAAGCGGGAAAAGATAGAATTATTAGTCTTCCTCGTAAAGCCTCAACCGGTTCTTTAAGCTGCGCATATTTGTCTGCATTTGCTCAACACGGTCAAGCAAATGGGTGATGGCTTCAATGCCTGCAATATTTATTTCCAAATCATGGTGCAGGTGGATCATTTTTTCAAGCTTTTGCAGTTCAGTTTCGGGTATATAAGGGGTTTCATTTACCACGGTTATCTGCACCAGCCCGGCTTCCTGTAATGAAGTGATAAAGGTGCGCTCCACATTATAGTAAACGCAAAAATCGCTGGTTGCTATTAAATGCTCTTTTGTCATCTTCTTGTAGGTTTAATATCAGGATTTGGCTAACTCTTCAAACAATTCCTTTTGCTTATCGGTAAGATTGGTTGGCAACTCTATTTCATAAGTAAGGTAGAGGTCGCCAAATTCGCCTTCTTTTTTATAAACCGGCATACCTTTTCCCTTTAGCTTTACTTTGGTACCATTCTGGGTTTCGGGTTTTACCTTGAGCTTTACTTTACCTGTTAAAGTATCGGCAGTTATATCGCCTCCTAATACAGCAGTGTAAAGGTTAAGCTTTATGGTATTATACAGGTCGTTGCCTTGTCTTTTAAATTTCGGATCGTTTGCCACTGAAAAAGTTATAAATAGATCGCCTGCAGGTCCGCCGTTTACGCCGGGACTACCATGGCCTTTTATTTTTATTGTTTGTCCGTTCTCCACACCGGCAGGTATGGTTATGCGAATATTTTTGCCGTTAACGGTAAGTGTTTGTTTATGGGTCTCTACAACTTCCTGCAAGGTTAAATGCAGTTCGGCATTAAAATCCTGCCCGCGATATTTGGCCTGACCGCCGCCCCTGCGGGAGCCACCCATCGAGCCACCGAACATCGACTGGAAAAATTCGGAGAAATCATCACCGCCCCCATCGTTGCCAAAACCCTCATATTCATAACTACGCCCGCCTGAACCGCCCGCGTAGCTTCGCTGCTGGTTTTGTTGCTGCTGCCGGGCTTGCTCGTAAGCTTCACTATGCTGCCAGTTCTCGCCATACTGATCGTATTTCTTGCGGTTTTCAGCATTGCTTAGTACCTCGTTGGCCTCATTCAACTGCTGAAACTTTTTGTTTGCCTCCGCATCGTTGGGGTTAAGGTCGGGGTGGTATTTACGCGCAAGTTTGCGGTAGGCGCCCTTTATATCTTTTTCTGATGCGTTTTTATCTACACCTAATATTTTATAATAATCAATAAAAGCCATTTGTAACAGGGTATTAACCGTGATAATTTAAACCGCAAACAGGGCGACTTAGTTTTATAAATATCGGGTTTTATTTATGAGTAGCTATAATTGATTTTGAAAAATGACATCACGGTAAGTATAACAAATGCAATTATGTGAAAAAGTGTTAAAAAGCATCGTGAGATGCAACTTTATTAAGAAGAATAACGTCATATAAGCCAAATAACCAAAAATACTATTCTGATAAATGGAAGAAGTGCTGCCCCAGTTAAAAGAATTTATTGTTGATTACTGTAGCCGGTATAAGATACAGCAGGTTGACCCTTGTGCTATATACCTGGATACCAGCATAGATCTCGACCTGGCTATTTTTGATATTGAGATGGAGCTATTTTTAGCTGAATTTGTAGAAACATTCAGGGTAGATAACTCAAAATTCACCTGGTATAAGTACGGCTACCCGAAAGGTTCGCCGGGTGTAGAGGTGATAAAGGCTGTGTTTGGTTACAGGGCAGCATGGGTAAAGCGTTTATCGCACAAAATATATAAACCCAAATTCAGGGTTAGCAATTTGCAGGAGGCCGTGAAAACGGGCAGGCTGATTTAATTGGTCAGAGATCGGTGATGAGCGGTTAGTATCGCTGATTTAATAAAGAGATTTAAAATAGGTGTAGATAATTGGTTTTGCTGATTGATTGTCGCTAATCTTTTATTACCGATCTGTGATCACAGGAAAGAATACGAAGCGAACTCCAGCTTAAGGCCACAGCAATAAATTTACAGGCAGCTTTCAACGTTCTGTAGTTTAGGAGTTCGCCGAGTATTCGTTTTTAAATATCCCTTCTATAACGGGCGATAACGCTCAATTATTTTCATATCGAAATAAAATTTTCTCCTTTGTTCATCTCCGCAAACAACAGTTAACAAATCCAATTTAATGGTATCTTAATGCTATTTCTTCAATTATCTCTCTATCTTTAAGCATTAGCTATCATACCCCTGGAAAATGCAGACTGAAACCAATCCTAAGAAAAACAAAAGCCGCATTTGGCGATATTTTACATTATTGGGCCCGGGCCTGACCACTGGCGCCGCTGATGACGACCCATCGGGTATTGCTACCTACTCACAAACCGGGGCACAGTTTGGCTACGGCCAATTATGGACGGCCCTATACATGCTCCCGTTTATGACAGCCGTGCAGGAAGCCTGCGCACGCATAGGGTTGGTAACAGGTAAAGGCATAGCCGCCGTGGTAAAGGAGAATTACAGTCGACCGGTATTATATGCGGTGGTGGGGCTGGTAGTTATTGCCAACACCATAAATATAGGTGCCGATATTGGCGCAATGGCGTCAGCAGCGCAATTATTGGTACCTGTGCCATTTGTTATACTCACACTTTTTTTCACTGCAAGCATTTTGGTATTGGAGATATTTACCAATTACAAAGTTTATTCCAGGATACTGAAATGGCTGGCGCTGGCATTGCTGGCCTACCCTATTACGGTATTTATAGTACATCAGCCCTGGTTAACTGTGTTAAGGGCTACTGTTGTTCCTCATTTTGAGTTTACTTTTGCATTCCTTTTCATTATTACCGGGGTATTGGGCACTACTATATCGCCTTATATGTTCTTTTGGGAGGCATCACAGGAGGTGGAGGAAGAAAAAGAGAAAAACAGGATCAAAAACGACAAGCCTATTGTTGGCTGGCACCGCATAAAACGTATGCGTTTGGATAATAATGCCGGTATGATCATCTCCGAGATTACTACCTGGTGCATTTTATTGGTTGCTGCTACCGTTTTACATAACAGCGGTGTAAGGGATATTAACACTTCGGCTGATGCGGCTAAAGCGCTCGAGCCGTTGGTACATTCGTTTCCGCATGCGGGCTTTTTATCAAAACTAATTTTCTCTATAGGCATTATTGGGCTGGGGATGCTGGCAGTGCCGGTGTTGTCGGGTTCTGCTGCCTATGCTGTAGCCGAGGCTGTTAACTGGAACGCCAGCCTCAATTTCAAACTAAAGCAGGCACACGGCTTTTATGGCGTTATTACCATAGCTACGCTAATAGGCCTGATGATAAATTTTGTTGGTATAGACCCGGTGAAAGCGCTGGTTTATGCGGCTGTATTAAATGGAGTGGCGGCTGTACCGCTACTGTTTCTTATTGCTAAAATTGCGCGGAATCAGAAAATTATGGGCGAATACAAAAGCGGCATGCTATCGCATATACTGTTATGGGCCACTTTTGGAGTGATGGGCATAGCTGCCGTAGCCATGTTCTTTACTATCTGATCTGCAAAGCTTTTAAAAACAATTATTCCCGTGGCAGTGTTAATCAATAACCAACATTTACTGCCATGGGAATATTACAGCACATTGAGCACCAGATATCAGCCCTGAATGATCTCGTAAAGATTAATTACGACAGGATTACCGGCTACGAAAAGGCTATTGAGGGAGCGGAAGACGATGACTTGAAGACATTGTTTTCGAAGTACATAGAACAAAGCAAAAAAAACATAGCTGAGCTTACGGAGCACCTGCATGTATTGGGTGGCGACCCGGCAACAGGCACAACACTGGCCGGTAAGTTTTACCATGCCTGGATAGATGTAAAGGCCAGGTTCACCAAAAAGGACCGCCACTCTATCCTGTCCGACTGCGAATATGGTGAAGATGTGGCCAACGCCGCTTACCGCAATGCGAGCGATGATAAAGAATTGATATGGAAGGATGAACGGATAGTAGCCCTGTTAACACACCATTTAAAAGAGTTGAAAACTTCGCATGATTCGGTTAAAGCGTTAAGGGATGCAGCCGAAATGGTGAATTCATAAAACACATCACAATTAAAGCAAAAGGCCATATAAAGCCGGGGTAATTGCCCGCTTTTATATGGCCTTTATAATTTAAAGAAGAAATTATAAAGGCCATATATCTAACTAAATAATATCAAATTTTTTGTAACTTCACTGGTCTTATTTCGTGAAAATTAACAAACCGATAACTATTAATAAATAAGGGTTTCCCCCGCCCTTCCAACTATTTAAATGCAGCCTAAACCAAAACTTGATTATATTAATGCGGTAAGGGGGCTTGCAATATTATTGGTAGTGCTGCTGCATGTATCACGAGCAGTTATAAAAGGTTTGCCTGAAACTTTTGCTTATATATGCGCTAAAGGCTCATATGGGGTCCAGTTATTTTTTGTAGCCAGCGCCTTTACCCTATACATTTCTTATAGTAACCGTGTAAACACAGAGGGTAAAAACACAAACCGTAACTTCTTCATACGGCGTTTTTTCAGGATCAGTCCGATGTATTATCTGGCTGCTGTTGTTTATGCTGTACTCTGCTATTACGTACCCCATTATAACGATGGTAAACCATTGGTTATATGGAAGGTGCTGGCAAATATATTCTACATTAATGATTTTGTACCTGGTGCCATCAATTATTTGCCTCCCGGCGGATGGTCGGTTGGCGTGGAAATGCTCTTTTACTTATGCCTGCCTTTTCTTTTCAGCAAAATAAAGGATCTAAAGACTGCAACGATATGGTTCCTGGCTTCAGCAGCGGGGTCTATTATCTTAAAATTGGTTATCAGGTACATGCTTATACGGCTTTCCATAAACTACCAGAAACCCGAAAGCTGGTTCCTGTATTTTTGGTTCCCTAACCAATTTCCGGTATTCTTTTTAGGGATAATCTTATTTTATGCATTACAAAAATATGTCGTTAAAAGCGCTGTAGTCATTTATAGTGCATTTGCCGTTTCAACTTTTCTATTAATGATCATAAGTTATTTTATGCCCGTTATTGATCCGTATAATATATTGCCCGAGCATATTATTGTGGCTACTTTCTTCACCATCAATATATTCCTGCTGGCGCAACATAACATAAAACTATTCAATAACAGGTTAACCCGTTTTTTAGGTGAAATAAGTTTTAGTTTATACTTGATACACTTTTTAGTAATATACCTGCTGGCTGATTATTTCCCCTTACCAGTCAACCCCTATTTAAGTTTCGTCACTCTATTGGCCCTAACCATTATTATAGGTGGTATTATTTCAAAAATAACCTATCATGGTATTGAACTTAGGGGCATAAAGCTCGGCAATAGGTTTATCCATAAAAATGCCACCATCTCAGAAGCCAAATATGCTGTATTTAACCCCGGCGAGGTAAATAAGTTCCATGATGTATAACCATGCACTTTAGTATTAGCTAAATAATAACCTAAGTATTATGATTTGAAAAACACCGGGGCCCATAAAAATGTATTTCATAGATAATCAACGGAGGATATTTATGAAACAACAAATCATTGAAGATGTGAACATTATGCCTCAATTAGACAGAGCCTGTGGTTTGGACATGCACAAAGACAAGATTGTCGACTTCATCTCAGGGAAAAATGGCAGCAATCAGGAGTTCAGAGAATTTGGCACTTATACCAAGCCTCGTTATGAGTAACATACCGGTGGCGCAGATAATTTTATAAATTAACTTTTTGCTGCGCCATATTGCCAAACCTATAGTTATCTGCTGCAATTTTAGCTTTGGTTTCGCTGTTATTTGTTTATAAATTCAAAGATTGAATTGAAAAATTCCTGAGGTTGTCTTTGCCATTGCCAATAAGTATATGGCCAATTCCAATCAGTACCATTCAACTCACCCTTTGTTATCATGTCGTGCCCGCAATTTTTTATGGTAACGATTTTATAATCCACGCCTGCATTTTTCAGGTAAGTTTCCATTTTAATTTTGTTTTCGGCTGGGGGCACTAATACATCTTTTTCCCCAAGAATACTTAATACAGGACATTTTATGTTGTTTAAAGCTTCTTTAGGGTCATACCTATTTTTTCTCCACCATAATATGTCATCCCCTGTTTGCGATTGAGGTATATCAAGATTATCTATCCATTTTTTATCTTTTATTTTCGAGGCATAAGTTTTAAGCGCTTCCCAATCTTTTGTATTATTACTCTGAATATATTTGAAAAAAAGTGCAGAATAATGAAGTGCAGAATCAATAGACTGTTTTGAATAACCTTCATCAGTCAACGTATATTGAACACGATTAATATCTTGCTCATAAAGAGAAACAGCGGGACCTACTATTAAAATTGCGAAGCCACAGTTTGAGACTTTATTGGCGGCAAGCGGTGTAATCCATCCTCCCTGGCTTGCGCCAAGAAAGCCTATTTTGGTATAATTCAAATCTTTTCTTTCTTTTATATAATTGAACGCGGAAACAGCATCGTTTGCCAGAACATTGAAATCTGCTGATGAAAAATTACCTGTTGATTTACCTGTTCCACGTTTATCATAAAGTAAAACTCCAATACCCTTGCTTGCCAGACTATAAGCTAATGAATGATACCAAGGTGTATTCCTGTCTTCCCATCCGGATCGATGTATTAAAATCACATAAGGAATAGGCTTTTCTGATTTTATGGGTTTAAACAAAACTCCTGCAAGCGAAACATCTGCATTAGTAAATTTAATTTCTTCTTCTGAAAAGCTCTTTTCTTTCGCTACTGTTTTTTTTAGATGAATCCGGATTTTAGGATTTATATCCTTGCTTATACCTGTTATATCTCCTGTTTTAGAGTCTAAAAAACAATAGAAATCTCCATAGAATATCTTTACATTCAAAGTGTCTTTGCTCTGAGATATTCTTTCTGTAGCCACATCCATATAACCGATTTCAGGGATATCGTAAGTTGTTTTATCTGTATCAAAATCAAATGAAATTAGTTGAACCGATCCATCCCGTGTCAAGGCGCCTTCATAATGTCCTTTTGGGATTTGGCTGAGCGCAATTTGTGCTATTAAAAGCAAAATCGCTGTATATATGATTTTCATTATTGTAAGATTTATATGTTTGTACATGTTACTGATTTATATACTTGCCGATAATAATTTGCGGGAAAGGCAAATTGAAGCAACAAATAAATATTTCACTTTTTTGGTTTTTCTTTTAAGACTTAATTTAACATACTAACGTTGCAAGGGTGTAAAAATAAAAACTTTACCCTTCGTTATCTTCGTTTCATTATGGGAGGATTCTGATTGAAATAATGGCAGCTATTATTACTTCGAGAGTTCTAATTGGAAGGACCAAAATCGTAGGATTAGGCCCTTTCATCTTTTGTAATCCTGTGGTTTGTTCTGCTCCGGGTTTAAGTTTTAATAGATGTTTGGATATAGCCTTGAAATTAAATTATAAAGCGCAAAAAGTCTTTATTACTTATAAATAAAATTTTTCACTATATGATAACGAAATGGCGTCGAATTAATTTTTAGAGGAACCTTTATAATATCCGTAACAAAATTTAATTTTACCTTTAAGAAGAATAATACTACAACCAATCCTGCGTATAACACAATATAACCTCACTTAATGAGCGTAGATACTAATTATACCTTACCGGGGAATATTTTTCAAACCATTTTTGAAAAATCGCCCGGTTCTATATTGGTTAAAACTGATCTGCCGCGCTTTACTATACTTGCCGTAAGTGATAGCTATTTAAAAGTAACATCAACCACACGCGAAGCGATATTAGGCAAAGGATTTTTTGAGATTTTCCCGGATGATGAAACCCAGCTCATTGATGAGAAAGCGGCCCGCCATGTTTTTACAAAAGTTATAAATACCGGCAAAACAGTTGATATTCCCAGCTACCGTTACGATGTATTTAACCCTGATACCGAAAGTCACGAGTTGCATTATTGGTCGTGCAGTAACGTTCCTATTTTGGGTGATGACGGCGAAATAACCTATATTTTAAATACCATTGCCGATATTACCGAAGAAGTAAAGGCCAGGGAAAGCGCCATGGAAAGCGCAAGCAGGTTACGCCTGGCTACGGAAGTTACCGGCCTTGCTACCTGGGATATTGATCTGCAGCATCATGGCTTTTACTACTCGCCAAGGATGGTTGAAATTTTTGGTCAGCTACCGGGCACCGTGCTTACTATAGGCAGCATGAGGAACCAGATGAGTGCCGATGACATGCAGAACATTGTACGCAAATCATTTAAAGAGGCGTTAATTACCGGCGAACATTTATACGAGATTAAAATTGTATGGCCCGATGGATCGGTACACTGGATAAAAACACAGGGCACCATTATATTTGATGGGAATAAGCGTGCTGTACGCATGCTCGGAACAGTGCTGGATATAACCGAAAGCAAGCGCGATGAAATACGCAAGAATGATTTTATAGCAATGGCCAGCCATGAGCTTAAAACACCGCTTACATCGCTCAAAACCTATATACAGTTATTGGCTAAAAAAATATCAAAAAGCGATGATCCCTTTGTAAGCAACGCATTGGCGAAGGCGGAGAACCAGGTGAATAAAATGTCCGATCTGATCTATAGCTTTCTTGATCTTTCGCGACTTGAGGCGGGCAAGCTATCTGCTAAATTACAGCCGTTTGATATAAATAAGCTGATAAACGAAACAATTGCCGACACTAACCTAGTGAATAACAGCCATACCATTATTTTTAACAGCAACGAAGCAATTACAGTTAACGCCGACAGGGAAAGAATAAGCCAGGTGATCAGCAATTTCCTGGGCAATGCCATAAAGTATTCGCCAAAAGAGTATCCTATAATAGTTACCTGTAAAATAACAGGCGATAATGTACAGGTAGCCGTAACTGATTACGGTATCGGCATAAAACAGCGCGACCAGGAAAAACTATTCCAGCGTTTTTACAGGGTTGAAAACGAGCGGGCAAAGAACATATCAGGCTTTGGCATTGGGCTTTACCTTGCCAGCGAGATCATACAACGCCACAAAGGAAAAATCTGGGTTGAGAGCCAGGAGGATGCAGGATCTACTTTTTATTTTAGTTTACCGGTGACGGTTGACGGTGAGTGGTTGGCAGGTATTGTACAGGCAACGAATTAAAAACCACGTCATTGCGAGGTACGAAGCAATCTCTAAACTATACAGAGCGACAATAAAGGCATATAACGTGCAAAGTCGACTGCCTGCGTAGAGATTGCTTCGTACCCCGCAATGACGCTTTAAGATATAATCCCCAAAAACAAAAATGGGCAGCTTGCAGTTAAATAACTGCAAACTGCCCACCGTACACTGCAAACTGTATAACTATTGTTGCGGCTGTTGTTGCCTTAAAACAGAAGCAAATTTTGCTTGATAATCTTTAAACTGTGCTGACAGTTTATTGTATAGCGCCGTTTGGTGATTGTCCTTCGTAAATTCCATCATACCACCAATTAGCTGAACGCTTATGTTTATATCGCGCATGCTTAGGTCCGTACTATTATTTTGCAATTGGTAATAATTATAATCCAGCTGATCGGTCAGGTAATCATCAATACCGGTTACAAACTTATTACCCATCACAATATCATGCAGATTATAAGCTGCCTGTGCCAGGTAAAATTTACGGGCTACTACATCAATAAACGGATTTATATCCGGCATTTCCTGATCGTATTTCGCCAGTACTTTACGTGCTGAATCAAGTTTGCCCGCTTGCATCAAACTTTGTGTAAGATCAAGGAAAGTGGTCATCATTACCGGGTAGAACATGGTGGTTGATTCGTGGTCAAGGTATTTGGCAGTTTTAAAATTACCCCATTTAAACTTGTTTACCACGTTATCATACATCACATCAGTATTAACCTTTTCCATCTGATCATGTGAAGCAGTATCAGGTTTGAAAGGTATCAGGTGATATACAAAACCTTCTTTATATAAGTACGGCTGTAAACCGATCAGGTTTTCAGGCCCAACGGTAACGGTAAAGCATATTGGCCTTTTCCACTCGTTATGCGCCAATATATCAAACATGGCCAGGTTATCTTTCATTACATAGTTTGATGTATATGTAAATTTAAGGGTATCTGTAAGCCTGTTTCTTTCACTTGCAGGTACCACACCATTGGCAATGATCTCATCGGGGTTGATGGTCATCTTAATTTTCTTGGTTGGCAGGTAATTGGCACTCTCACCACTCTGATATTCCAGCATGGTGCGTTTATCATCCGATGATATAAAATCGAATACATCTTTTATATCAACATAACCAGGTATTTTGGCATCGTTATAATAGATAACATCGCGTACGCCATCTTCATACTTTTCAAAAGGCATAGTGATAGGCAGCGGTGCCGACTCATTCATCTTATGCGTCATTTGCTTAATGTACCAGTCGCCGGTAAATAAGCTCAGGTTCACAATGCGCACGTCGGGCCTAATGCCTTCCACTTCCTGGTCGTACCATAACGAGTAGGTATCATTATCGCCATACGTAAACAGTATAGCATTTGGCGGGCACGATATCAGGTAGTTATAAGCCATATCATGCGGTGTCATTTTAGTCGACCTGTCATGATTTTTCCATTCCTTACTTGCCAGCAATACAGGGCCCGCAAGCAAACAAACAGTGGTTGCACCAATAGTTGCCACCTGTGCAGTTAAAAACTTACGGAGTATTTCGGCTAGGGCAATAACCCCTAAACCTATCCAGATAGCAAAGGCATAGAATGAGCCTACATAAGAGTAATCACGCTCACGCGGCTGTACCGTTGGTTGGTTAACATATATTACAATAGCCAAACCAGTGAAAAACCACAGCAATGTTACTACCAAGGCATCTTTTCTTCGGCGGTTAAAGTGATATATCATTCCCAGCAAGCCAATTATAAGCGGAAGAAAATATAATGGTGTGTAAGTGATGCCGGCCAAAGGATTTAATTTATCGCCGCCAACAATTGATTTTGGCAGGTGCCTTGTACCGTCAAAAATACCGCTTGTCCAGTTACCATCAATACCAAACATGCTCGATTGGCCATCCATATCGTTATAACGGCCGGCAAAGTTCCATAAAAAGTATCTCCAATACATCTGGTACATTTGCCAGCTGAACATGAACTTAAAGTTGTCAACAATATCCGGACTTTTTCCGTCAGGTATCTGCAACCACTCTTTATAAAACTGCGGATCCTGGCCATCAGTACTGTATATACGCGGCAAAATGGTATTGTGATCGTAAATGGTTGTTAACTTTTTGCCGGCAATTTCATATTGGGTTTTTCCTTTACGGTAGATGTTAGCGCCCTGGGTTTGATCAATAGGCTTTGCATCATAATACGGCCCGTAAAGTAATGGCGTTTCGCCGTATTGATCGCGGTTAAGGTAACTATTCAGGGTAAATGCGTTATCAGGATGGGTGTTATCCAGATTTGTATTAGCTGTTGCCCTGATAGGGATATAAGCAAAAGAACTGTAGCCTAAATAAATAAATGCTATACACAAAAATGCCAGGTTTAAAATTGGCTTTTTATTGCGTATGCTGTAAACTATACCTGCAACTATTAAAGCTAAAAGCAGGATGAAGAATACAATAGCACCACTGCCGAAACCGAAGCCCAGGTGGTTAACAAAGAACAGATCGAAATAAGCAGCAAATTTTATAGTATACTGCCTGATGCCGTATTGGATAAATACAAGTATAAATACACTTATTAAAAAGGCAATAATGCTGCTGCGAACAGTAATATTTTTTGATCGGCGTAAAAAATAAACCAGTGCTATAGCCGGTATAGTTAATAAGTTCAATAAGTGTATACCTATTGACAAACCAATAACGTAGGCTATCATTACTATCCATTTATCGGCACCAGGCTCATCAGCGCGGGCATCCCATTTTAATATAGCCCAGAAAACTAAAGCGGTACATAGTGACGACCATGCAAACACAATGGTTTCAACAGCTGAAAACCAAAAGGTATCAGTATAAGTAAATGCCAGGGCACCTACTAAACCTGCACCCATTATTAATAAGATACGTGGCTGATCTGCCTCTTCATCTTTATCGAGCAGCATTTTTTTAGCCAGCGCAGTTATTGACCAAAACAGGAACATGATGGTTGCCCCGCTCGCCAGGCCCGAACCCATATTGGTAAAGAAAGGCACTTTGGTGTTATCGCCTAATGAAAGCAGGGAGAATATCTTACCCAGCATGGCAAACAATGGATAGCCCGGTTGGTGGGCAACCTGTAAACGGTAGGCACATGATATAAATTCGCCGCAATCCCAAAAGCTTACGGATGGCTCTAATGTTAAAATATAAGTAATTGAGGCTATAACAAAGCAAAGCCAGCCTAAAAGGTTATTGATTCTTTTGTATTGCATGTATAATTAATAAGAATTTTAAAGCAGGGGTAAATATCAGAATTTTTATAGGTTTATTTAAAAAAAACAATTTTGCTAACACTCCATTTAACAGAATTTAACTTTTAGTGCTCTATAATAAGTGCCAAATATCACATTTTTTTTATATGCATATCAATTTATCATGCATTTCTAATCACTTCTTAATTTAAATACCATTTGTTAAGTATATTTTTGCTCCCGGGATATTAATTTAATCCACACCTTTGTATTAATTGTATCTGAATATTTATCTTTAAAAAATTACTCTTATTGCGCATGCAAAAACTATACACTTCATATTTCCGCAAATTGTTATTGCTTGCAGGTATTATTCTGTTTACTACTCAGGTAAGCCGGTCGCAAGCAACATACCTGCCCTACTCTTACCAGTTCGACCAAAAATTCAATGCTGAAATATATAGCGTTAACAATTCATTTCATAGCGCGCTTAAGCCTTATATTATTGATAGCGTTTTAAATAAAAGATACAATACACTCATGAATTTGGGGGTTGACAGCACACACAAAAGCTGGGTATACAGAAAATTATTTAATGAACATCTTTTTGATGAACGAACAAAAGAATATACTTTTTATGCCGATTATCTTCCCGACCTGCAATTAGGCCGTGATTTTACTGATAAGATAACTACCTATCTTAACACCCGTGGTTACCAGTTGGGCGGTACCATTGGTACCAAATTCTCTTTTTATACCAGTGGTTATGAGGATCAGGGCCGGTTCCCTACTTATTATCAAAACTATATTAATAAAATAGGTTTTGTACCAGGCGAGGCGTATGACAGGGATTACGCTACTAAAACAACTGACGATTGGTCGTACGTTACCGCGATAATTTCATATACACCAATAAAAGAATTGAACATTACATTGGGACAGGATAAAACTTTTATTGGTGATGGCTATCGATCATTATTATTATCTGACAATGCGGCAACTTATCCGTTATTACGCGCTACTGCCACTGTTGGGCATGTGCAGTATATGATGATGTGGACCAATATGGAAGATCTTTATGCTCCTAAATATGACGACTTTGGTAATAACCGCCGTAAATGGGCCATGTTTCATTATTTAGACTGGAGCGTAACCAACCGTTTCTCATTAGGTTTCTTTAACGCGCTTATAGCCGCAGAAGCAAACGATAAGGGCGAAAGACATGGCTTTGATGTGAACTATATAAACCCGCTGGTATTTGCAAGCTCGCTTGGCCCTAAAACGCCGTATAGCGACAACGTACTGATGGGTTTTACAAGCAAGTACAAAATATTTGACAAAACCGCTGTATATGCTCAATTGCTGCTTGATCGCTTTAATGAAACAGATGCGCCAAAGAACACTGGTGGTTACCAAATAGGTATCCGCGGTGCCGACCTATTTAAGGTTACTAACTTTAATTACCTGTTTGAGTTTAATACCGTTAAACCTTATACCTACTCATCGCCTCAGGTTATTAGTAATTATACTGATTACGGCCAGTCTTTGGGCGATCCGCTGGGTTCAAATTTCAAGGAGCTGATAGGCATATTAAGCTACTCCATAGGTAAGTTTGATTTCCAGGGGCAGGTGAATTATGCCTCATACGGGCTTGGCGCTAATGGCCTAAATTACGGCAATGATGTAACACTGGCATTCCCTGCTGTTGTGCAAACCGGCAGCACCGGGCAAGGCCTGTCCACAAAATTATATTATGGCGAAGGTTTGGTATCATACCTCATCAATCCTAAATATAACCTGCGTATTGAAGCCGGTGCGCTTTTCCGCGATCAAAAGAATGACCTTGGCTCTGCAAAAACAACCATGCTTACTTTTGGTTTAAGAAGCACCTTCCGCGATCTGTACCATGATTTTTAAATCACTGGCGGTAATAATTTAATAATAGTAAAACACTTACATCAAACGCAAAGCTTACCTTACTCATTCTGATTTGTGCTACTATTATGTCATAAACATGCGTAATAGTTGTTAAACGAATAAGATTTCCATCCCAATTTCGTTAACATACCATCAAATCAGCCCAAAAAGGAGCGCTTTTGTTACAATTCCTTTTTAAACCAACTGATATTTAATCAGTCACAACATAAAATTATTTGTAACAGAATTGCTTTATGATATAAAACTTTACTAAACCTTTTAATAATTGACCCATGCGTAAACGGATATTAGTACTGGATGATAACCAGGATATACTTGATATTATTCACGAAGCACTGCTGTACCAGCAGTTTGAAGTTAAGGTAACGCTTGATAGTACTACTATTATTAACATAACGCAGGAATATCAACCCAATCTGATCATACTCGATTACCACCCCACCGGTAAAAATGGACAGGAAATTTGCCAGCTATTAAAAACCCACCCGGATGTGGGGCATATCCCCGTTATTATCTGCTCCGCCTATGTACAAAAAGATACTGACCTATCGGCCTGGGGATGCGATGATGTTATTGCCAAGCCATTTGGGTTGGAAGAGTTAACTGAAAAAGTGAATAATTTGATTTTAGGGTAAGTTACACTCCTAATTCTCCTTTGTCATGCTGAGGTACGAAGCATCTATTATACAAGCAACAGGTAATCGCTTGCAAATTGAACGCGGGTAGGTTCTTCGCTATCGCTCAGAATGACAGTTTTTTTTCAATCTGCCCCTATTATATAAACATTAATACTTTATCTTAAACCTCCTGAACACCAAGTGCAGTAAGAACAAAGGCGCTATGAGTATATTTTTGTAACGATACTCAAATGATAGTTTTTTACCTTCCTTTTTATAACCCGCAAATAATAATGCACTTGCCAGTATAAACAGCAAGCCGGAAAATTGCCATAACTCCGGGCCGCCGAGCTTTTGCCATTGGAGTAGTTGCATTATGATATAACTAAAACCTAACAGGATAAACAACACCATATAAGATAATACCGGCGATAGTTTAAGGTAGTAATAGATACATGCAGCTATTAAAAACGAAGACCAGTTAAAGTCCTCATTGTACTTTCCTAAAAATTTCAGATATGGGAATGGTATAGCCCACACCAATCCAAATATGCTAAACATGAGCAATGGAATAGCAATAACCTGAAAGACTTTGTTAAGCGGCTCCTGATGCGCGGCGGCATACTTATCAAAATAAAACTCCAGGCCTCCGGGTTTAACCGGAGTTGGAGTTTTTGTTGGAGTTGATTTCTTATTTTTTGCCACAATTATATTCTAAAAAAAATGTCATTTCGAACGTTAGTGAGAAATCTTCTTGAATAACCATAGCGAATATGTATGGTGAAGAAGATCTCTCACTAACGTTCGAGATGACAATAGGTAATTAAGTGCGTTACTTAGCAAACGCTACCGACCTGGTTTCCCTTATTACGGTAACCTTAATTTGTCCCGGATAGGTCATTTCAGTTTGTATACGGTTTGATATATCTGCCGCCAGTATTTCTGATTCAGCATCGCTTATCTTTTCGCTTTCAACCACTACACGCAGCTCACGGCCTGCTTGTATAGCAAATGTTTTTTCAACACCTGGGTACGACAAAGCAAGCTCCTCAAGCTCTTTTAAGCGTTTAATGTAGCTTTCAACAACCTCGCGCCTTGCACCCGGCCTTGCGCCTGATATGGCGTCACAAACCTGTATAATTGGTGATAGCATGGAAGTCATCTCGATCTCGTCGTGGTGAGCGCCGATGGCGTTGCACACTTCCGGATGTTCTTTATATTTTTCGGCCAGCTGCATACCTAATATCGCGTGTGGCAATTCAGGGTTATCATCAGGCACCTTACCAATATCATGCAGTAAACCGGCACGTTTGGCAAGCTTAACGTTTAAGCCTAATTCAGCCGCCATAGTAGCGCAGAAATTGGCCACCTCACGCGAGTGCTGCAACAGGTTTTGCCCGTATGATGAACGGTAACGCATACGGCCAACCATACGGATCAGCTCAGGATGCAGGCCGTTAATACCCAGATCAATTACGGTACGTTCGCCTATCTCTACAATTTCTTCCTCTATCTGCTTTTTGGTTTTGGCAACCACTTCCTCAATACGTGCAGGGTGTATACGGCCGTCGGTTACCAGGCGGTGCATGGCAAGCCTTGCAATTTCGCGCCTAACCGGGTCAAAGCCTGAAAGTATGATGGCTTCCGGGGTATCATCAACAATGATCTCAATACCGGTAGCTGCTTCCAGCGCACGAATATTCCTACCCTCGCGCCCAATAATGCGACCCTTGATCTCATCATTCTCGATATTAAATATCGATACGGTGTTTTCAATAGCGCTCTCGGTAGCGGTACGTTGTATGGTTTGTATAACTATCTTTTTAGCTTCTTTGGTGGCAGTAAGCTTGGCTTCATCAACAATATCCTTTATCTGTGCCATCGCTTTACTGCGGGCATCGTCCTTCAAATTTTCAATTAACTGGGTACGCGCTTCATCTGCCGACAGGCCAGCGATAGTTTCCAATTGCTGCACATGTTGGTTCTTTAATGAATCAACATCTTCCTGCTTTTTGGTAACTATTTCAGTTTGCTTTTCCAGGTTTTTGCGCACACCGTCAATCTCGTTTTCCTTACGGGTTAAATTTTCCAGGCGTTGATTTACCGATTGCTCTTTTTGTTTAAAGCTGTTTTCGCGTTGATTAAGGCTATTGTTTTTGGCGTTTACTTCCTGCTCATGCTCGGCTTTCATTTGTAAAAAGCGCTCTTTAGCTTCCAGTAATTTATTCTTTTTCAGAATTTCCGCGTTATTTTCAGCGTCCTTTAATATCAGTTTTGCTTTGTTTTGGGCCGAATTCTCCTGCGCTTTGAAAAGCTTACGAAGCAGGAAACGGCCAATAATAATGCCTAATCCGACCCCGATCAGGAGGCCGATAATGACATATAATGATGAATCCATTTTTTAAGTTTATAATAAATAAAAAAACCGCAACTAATTTTTAAGTGTCATGTATTGAAAAACTTCGATACAGATATTGGGATCATGGGTTACCGTAAAATCTACGATTAACGCATGCCTCCTTGATCCGCTGAATATTGAAGCGTTAAGTTTTTAATAGTGAAACCTAAAATTTAACTGCGGTTAAATCTTAAATGCTCTGATTTATATGCAAAGAACGTTTATTACTTTGAGAAAAATTCGGTTAGTAAATGATCTAACTGGTAAACTTTTTCGGCTACATCAGTATCTTCAACTGTAACTCTCTTCTCCGCTTTTAATGATGATGTTGCATAATGCAGCACGCACATTGAAAGCAGATCCTGTTTATCCTTAACCGCGTAATTTTCCTGATATTCCTTTACACGGTCGTTAATCAGCTTAGCTGCCCTACGTATTATTTCTTCTTCCTCCATGTTCACCTTTAAGGGGTAAACTCTGTCAGCAATATTTATTTTTATAGAGATTTCTCCCATTTGAGCTTTTCACTTTTTGTATTACTTTTTCAATAACACAATGCACTTATCTATTTCCTGCACAAATTCGTTAATTTTTTGCTTAATGTCAACACTTTTTTCATTTGTTTCTGAAAAAGATTTTGCCACTTTCAATACACGAAGCTTTTCATCCAGTTCTTTAGTCTTGTTTTTGCTTGCATCCAGCGCCACATTCAGTGCGTCGTTCTCCAGTTTCAGCAGGTCATTCTCCTCCTGTAAAGCCGCACACAGCTCAACCAAACGCAATGTTTTGTCAATTACCTTATCTAATTGTTCGGCTACTTGTGACATTTTTTTAGTGATTAGAGGCTGGAGATTAGAGATTAGTTTTTTTGAGGTAATGACTAAAATATTATTCCTTATTCAGGACTAATCTCTAATCACTAACCTCCAATCACTATTTCCTGATCTCCGCTCCTGCTTCTTTTTCTAAATTATAAATTAATTTTTGCATTATGCTATCTATCGCTTTATCCGTAAGCGTTTTTTCTATATCCTCAATTATAAAGCTCAGCGCGTATGACTTTTTACCCGCAGGTAATTTGTCACCCTCATACACATCAAATACATTTACCTCTTTCAACAGTTTACGCTCAGTTTTTTGGGCGATTTGTTTCAGTGTGCCGAAGGATACATTTTTATCGATCAGCATAGAAAGATCGCGCCTTACCGCCGGGAATTTTGAGATCTCCTGGTACACTATCTTGTTCTTACGGGCAAGTGCCAATACCAGGTCGAAATTAAAATCGGCATAAAACACATCTTTATCCGCATCAGCCAGTTTTAGCGATGTTTTTGCTACCTGGCCAAACTTAACCAGTTGCTTGCTGCCGCGCATATATTGCAGTCCGTAAGCCATCTTTTTGCAGGTAGCATCCTCAACTGTAAAATCCTTAACGTTCAGTTTGGTGATGATGCCATCAACAACAGCTTTCAAATTATAAAAACTAACGGGCTTTGCTTTTTCATTCCAGGCTTCCGCAGTATCAGCACCGGTAATAAAAATAGCGAAACGTTGTGTTTCCACATATTTGTCTTCATTAACACTATACACCTTGCCAAATTCGTACAACTTTAAATCAGACGCCCTCCTGTTTTGATTACGGGCGATAGCCTCCAACCCCGAGTACAGCATAGTTTGGCGCATAACATCCAGATCGCTGCTCAATGGGTTCAGTATCTTAACCGCCGAATCCAGATCACTTGAATAGGCAGATTTGGTTAATGAGTTCGACATGATCTCATGAAAACCATTAGCCGTTAACAGATCAGCCAGCTGGTTTTGTACCGCATCCCTATCCGGCCTGATGGAAGTGTTTAATGAAGCCCTTATCTGCGTTGGGATATGGATATTGTTATAACCGTAAATACGCAGTATCTCTTCAATAACATCCACATCACGGGTTACATCCACACGATATGGCGGCACTTCTAATGACAGGCCTTCACCGCTTTCTTCAACAATCTTAATATCCAGTGCAGTTATAATGCTTTTTATTTCATCATAAGGGATCACCTGCCCTATCAGCCTTAAAATATTGCTGTAAGTTACATCAACCTTAAATGGCGCAACCGGTGCAGGGTAATTATCAAAAATATCTGATGATATCGTTCCGCCGGCGACTTCCTGAATTAACAAGGCAGCTCGCTTCAACGCAAACACCGTCATATTTGGATCTGTGCCACGCTCAAACCTGAACGATGAATCAGTCTTCAAACCATGCCTCTTAGCTGTTTTACGAACCGATACCGAATTAAAGTAAGCGCTCTCTAAAAATATATTTTTGGTAGATGCGCTAACGCCTGATTTAGCCCCGCCGAAAACACCTGCGATACACATAGGTTCTTCCGCATCGCATATCATCAGGTCATCGGCACTTAGCTTGCGCTCCACATCATCCAATGTGGTGAACAATGTCCCTTCAGCGCAATTTTTAACGATCACTTTGTTGCCTTTTATTTGATCAGCATCAAAGGCATGCAACGGCTGACCCAGATCATGCAAAACATAATTGGTAACATCAACCACATTGTTGATTGAACGCACGCCAATGACAGCCAAACGCTCTTTTAACCATTTAGGCGATTCCTTTATTTCGATACCTGAAATAGTTACACCTGAGTAACGTGGTGCAGCCTGCTCGTTCTCAACCACTACCTCAACCTTACTGCTATTATCATCAACCTTAAATGCTGAAACATCAGGTTTTTTTATGGCGATCTTCAGGAAAGCGGCAATATCACGCGCAGTACCCAAATGCGAAGTCGCATCGGCACGGTTTGGCGTTAAACCAATTTCGTACAGGTAATCGTCGTTAAGTTTAAAGTAGTCTTTAGCAAGTGTGCCGGGAACGGCAGATGGGTCAAGCACCATGATACCGTCATGGGAAGTACCCAAACTTACTTCATCCTCAGCACAGATCATTCCTTCGGAGATCTCGCCACGTATTTTTGATTTGTTGATCTTGAACTTTTCACCCTCCAGCGGATGCACAAATGCACCAACCACAGCTACCACAACTTTTTGCCCCGCTGCCACATTAGCCGCGCCGCAAACAATTTGCAGGTCCTCGCCAGTGCCAACATCAACTTTGGTAATATTCAGGTGGTCGGAGTTTGGGTGAAAAGCAGCTTCCTTTACATGCCCTATCACTAAACCCTCCAAACCGCCGGGAACGGCCTGCACCTTCTCCAGGCTTTCAACTTCCAGACCGGTACCGGTTAGTATGGTTGAAATTTCTTCAGGAGTTTTATCCGTATCAATAAATTCTTTGAGCCAATTATAAGATATCTTCATTATAGCAGAATGATAATCGGCAAAGATAGGATTTAGTGGGGAAGTCGGAAAGTCCGAAAGACGGAAAAGTCCGAAAGTTAATTTTCGGACTTAATTTTATGCGCTTTGTCATGCTGAGGAACGAAGCATCTATTCTCCAAGCGGAAAAAAACGCGGATAGATCCTTCGCTCCGCTCAGGATGACATTAATCTTTTTTACTCATCATCATCTTCATCATCCAGCGTATAAGCTGATTCTGAAGCATCATAAGCCTGATCTAAACCTGAAATATCAGCATCAGGTTCAAGATCGTCAAGATCGATCTCATCCTCTTCATCAAAACCATTTGAGTGGATGTCTTTTTGACTCTGTTGATCATCAGCATCATCATCGTATGAATCGTCTAATGGTATTTCGTCTCCTGGAGTAATCATAATAGTATATTTAGTTAGTATTTAAGATAACCAAAGAAAGGACAAATAGTTTATAAAAGAAAATTCAATTGAACATTGGCGGGTAAAAGAATTTGCATGACAAAACGAAAAGCCATTCTATTGTTTGTGTCCCCACCATAGGTGTTCGGAAGATTAAAAAAGGGTGTCATGCTGGTACTCGAAGCATGTGGACAAAGGCCTCTGCGCTTACCCCTCGAGTGCCTCAAGGTGACCCCACGCTCAATATTCGTAAGAAAAATATATCTTCCGAACACCCATGGTTGGGACACAAAGAGCGGGATGAAAAACGTCCTGTCATTCTGAGCGGTAGCGAAGAACCTATCCGCGTTCAATTTTCCGCTTGTATAATAGATGCTTCGTTCCTCAGCATGACAACGGGGAAATAAATCCGAAATCGAACATCTCAATTCCAAAATCTACATCACTCCCTCATCAGCAAAACTATAATAACCGCTATCGGTAATTATTAAATGATCCAGTACCTTAATATCAAGCAATCTGCCTGCTGCGGTTATTTGCTTGGTAAGGTCAACGTCAGGCTTGCTCGGCTTTAAATTACCCGAGGGATGATTATGGGCCAGCATAATAGAAGTTGCGGAGTAACGCAAGGCTGTACTAAATATAATTTTAGGATCAGCTATTGTAACTGTTAAGCCACCCTTACTGATGAGCTCCTTACCTAATACTCTATTGTTTTGCCCCAGCAATAGTATCCAGAATTCTTCATGGTTCAAGTCGACCAACAGACGTTTCAGAATATTATAGGCGTCCTTACTGCCGGTTACTTTGTCAAGCACAGCCACTTCGGTATCATTTCTGCGTCGGCCTATCTCCAGCGCTGCAATAATGGAAATTGCTTTGGCTTCGCCGATGCCTTTAAAGTTGGAGAGCTCTTCGATGGACGCCTTGCCAAGTTTATTCAGATCGTTATCATAATGGTGCAAAATGCGCTTACTTAATTCCACTGCCGATTCATCACGATTGCCGGAGCCTATGAGTATAGCTATCAGTTCAGCATCAGTAAGCGCCCTCCTGCCCTGCGCGCTTAGTTTCTCCCGCGGACGGTCTTCCTCGGCCCATGATTTTATGCTGATCTTGTTTTCGTAAGGAGAGGGAACCATGATTTAACGGATTTAGGAGATTTACAGGATGTATTTAAACATCCAAAATACATCCTTTTTATTTAAAATCATGAAAATCCGTAAAATCCCAAAAACCCTGGTTCAAAAAAAGGCGATGAGTTTATCACTCATCGCCTTTCTGTAGGATTTAAAATTCCTTATTATTTCAAAGTATTTACAAACTTAGTCAGTTTTGACTTATTGTTTGAAGCTTTGTTTTTATGTATAACGTTCTTTTTAGCTAAACGGTCAAGCATAGAGATCACTTTGTTTAAAAGTTCACTTGCCTCAACTTTAGTAGTTGTGCCTCTTAATTTTTTGATGGCGTTCCTGGTGGTTTTAGCCTGGTATCTGTTACGTAAGCGCTTCGCAGCGTTAGACCTGATCCTTTTTAATGATGATTTATGATTTGCCATTGTATAGCTTGTTATTCTTTTTTCTTTAAGGACTGCAAATATAGGATGATATTTTTAATTATGCAAACGAATTATCAACAAAAATATTTAGGGTTATCAACATGCCGCTCAACCTTAATTATTCGTAATAATCTTATATTACCGCTATTATTTGCATTTATATACACAAATGAAACGCAGCCTGGCCCTATCGCTTTTAAGTATCCTGGTGATAATCACCTGCTCCTCCTGGGGATTTTTTGCGCATTACCGCATCAACAGGCTGGCTGTTTTTACGCTACCTAAGGCCATGGCAGGTTTTTACAGGGCCAATATCGGGTTTATAACCGAACATGCCGTAAGCGCCGACAAACGCCGTTACGTAGACTCTACCGAAGGGCCAAAGCACTTCCTGGATGCCGATCATTATGGCAAAAACCCTTTCAGCGTTATACCACAGAACTGGGACGATGCTGTAAAAAAATATTCTGCCGATACGATATACAAATACGGCGTGGTGCCATGGACCATCCAGTTTGAATACTACCGACTGGTTAAGGCATTTAAGGACCATGATACTACCGCTATTTTAAATATATCAGCCAACCTGGGTCATTATGTAGCGGATGCGCATGTGCCTTTACATTTAACCATGAACTATAATGGGCAGCTCACCAATCAAACCGGCATACACGCCCTATGGGAGAGCCGCCTGCCTGAACTATTTGGCGATCATTACAATTACTACGCGGGTAAGGCGCGCTATATTGACGATCCACTGAAAGAGGCCTTTAAGATCTGCCGCTCATCATACAAATCCGTTGATTCTGTTCTGCGCTTTGAGCGGGTGCTGAGCAAAACCTTTCCTCCCGATAAAAAATACGAAACAGTAAAACGCGGCAACCGTAAAGTGCAGGATTATTCGGTGGCATACAGTAAAGCCTATCAAAACATGCTTAATGGCATGGTACAGCGCCGTATGCGTTCGGCCATATTATCAGTGGGCAGCTTTTGGTATTCAGCCTGGGTTGATGCCGGGCAGCCTGATTTGGACAAACTGATAGCCGTTCCGCTTACCAATGATGAAAAGCAAAAGATTGCACAGGAAGAAGCTTTGTATAAACAAGGAAAAGTATTAGATTTAAAAGAATGAGGGCAAAAACAGCAAACCTGTACAAAAGAAAAAATGATGTAGAGTGGCGCAGCCATGAACCATCACGGCTGGAAACTTTCAGCGATGCGGTTTTTGCCTTTGCCGTAACACTCATCATTGTATCGCTTGAAGTACCTAAAACATTTACAGAGCTATATGAAACGCTCAAGGGCACTATCAGCTTTGCAGTGTGCTTTGCCCTGCTGTTTAACATATGGAACAGCCAGAACATCTTTTTTAGGCGATATGGCCTTAATGATAGCCTCACGGTATTCTTAAATGGCACCCTACTGTTCACTGTGGTGATATATGTTTATCCACTTAAATTTTTGGCAGGGCTGGTATTTTTCGATAACTCCTACACCCTTAACGGCCACCCTCATGAAATGATAAAAGCCGCGCAAACACCATTGTTAATGCTTATTTATGGCCTGGGCTTTACAGTAATTAACGTATTGTTTTGTCTGATGTACGGGAACGCTATTAGACACAAGGATGAGCTAAAACTAACCGCATTGGAAATATTCATTACCAAAACAGAGATCGGTATAAACCTGATACTTACAATAATTGGTATTATGGCAATACTGTTATCATGGCTCCTACCTATTGACTACTCGGGGCAATCAGGTGTATTTTATATGATAATCCCTGTTGCTTACTTTGTTTGGTTCAGCTATCGTGGCAGAAAATCAAGAAAAAGATTTGGGGTTTAGCTATTCGCCTGCTTCTTTTTGCCTTTGCTTTTTATAGCCGCGATAATTGGCGGAACAACCGAAAGCAATATAATTACTATGCCTAATAAAGATATGTGCGCCTTAAGGAACGGTATATTCCCCAACTCATAGCCCGCGAACAGGAACAGTATGATCCATGATGCACCACCTATGATATTATATAAACTGTAGCGCAAAAATGGCATACGGCCCACACCGGCCACAAATGGTGCTATGGTACGGATGATAGGCATAAACCTGCTGAATATAACCGCCTTGCCGCCGTGCTTGTCAAAAAAGGCTTTGGTTTGCAGGTAATAATCCAATTTCAGGATCTTGTTTTCAGGCTTAAAAACTTTGGGGCCCAGATAATTTCCTAAAGCATAATTAAGGCTATTACCTGTAAAGGCGGCAGCTATGAGTATCAATCCTAAAAAATAGATATCCAGGCCCGTGTTACCGCCGGCTATTAAGGCACCAGCAGCAAATAATAGAGAATCGCCGGGTAAAAACGGGGTTACAACAAAACCAGTTTCTGCAAATATTATTACAAATAATATCACATATGTCCATCCCTGGTACTGTGCTATAATAGCTGCCAGGTGCTTATCAATATGTAAAATAAAATCTATCAGGTGAGTTATAAATTCCAATGTGTTTTTTTTGTGCAAAAATATAAATATAAATTACACTTAAGCTACCTGTTTGTAACCACAGCAGCCCCAAATGCCGAAGTATCGGTAGTGGCACGGCCAATTATGCCATAAGTATAAATAGTATACAACCTGCTATCCTGTATGGTAATGCTTTGCACATTGGTATTGGGCAAATAAACATTTGGTGTTGATGTTTGGCTTAACTGAAAATTATAATTCCCGGCCGGTAGTTGTATATAGTGGGTAACTGCCTTATACTTTACTCCTATAAATGGTGTATCTAATGTTCCATTTACCGTAATATTAAGCTGATTGTTTATGGGCAGGCTCGCATTTACAAACCTTATTTTACCATAGCCTTCCGCTGGGGTTGCAGTAGCATCATCCTGCGTTAAAATTGATGTGACCGAATTATTGGCATATAAGCCGGTTATAAATAATGAATATTTATGGGTTGCCTTCAACACACTATCTATAGAAAGAAAATATATTGGCGCAGCTGTTACTGCTGCCGATCGTACCTGTATAGGTGTATCTAATGTATTTAAATAAAAATAGCCTGATGCATTGGGATATGTATAAGAGCTGCTGCCTTGTTTTAAATAATTGACATACAGGTATACTGATTGTATATCAGGGCCAAGATTAAAAACCTGTATTTGCGTATTCAAACCAACACTACTAGCTGCCCCTCCCTTGCCGCATGAGCTTACAAACGGCATGATCAGCACTACCGTTATAAACAGTGCCAAAATAAATGTTATTTCTTTATTACTTTTTGATGTCATTATTATTGTGTTCCTGTTGCGGTTATAATAGTACCGTTAGTCATTAACCCCACACCAAATGCATTATCGCCTTTTGCATTTAAAATTCCTTTCGCAAATAAAGTATAAACCGCACCCGACTGCAATATTAATGTAGTATCTAATAATAGTTTAGTGCTGCCACCTGCCGGATATATTTTTATTGTTCGGGTACCCTCATATACTTTAAAATATTGGCTTTTATATTTGTAAGCGGCATTGGCGATATTTATGGTGTCGCCCTTGTCAAACACTACGTGTAACGAGCCGCTGCTATAAGAGGCATTCACAAATCTCAGCATTGCAATGGTATCTATATGTAGGGTATCTTTAGCATATACGGCAAGGGCCGAATCTATAGCATCGGTAATAAAAAATGTTTTATCGGCTGATTCGCCCGCTATAAAAAATGAGGTATAAATATGTTTTGACGTATCAGATAAACTATAAGTGCCGGTAAACAGGTTTATCGCGCTGCGCTCTTTTTTAATCTCATAATTTTGCGAGCCTGCCGGGGTATACAAGCCATATGCTCCTGCCGGATAAATACCCGAAAAACTATTCTGCCGGCTGTTATTTACCAGAAAATTAAGTGTATCGGCTGTGGCATTAACCACTGCAAGGTTGGCAATAGCAACCGTAGGTTGTGGCAAATCTTTATTATTACACGCTAATAAGCCTGTAACAAAAGCAAAAAAAAGTAGAATGTATACTCTGATATTCATTTAAATAGTACTATAACTGCTTATCATATCTTTTGTTATGCGAAGTAACAAAAAAGTCCGGTTTTTAGCCGGACTCTGTTTTGGATTTATAATTTAAGTTTACAACTTAAGCATAACTATTAAGCATAACCGGCATTACCAACATCAGCACATCCTCGTTCTCATCTCCGCCCTGCGGTAATAATAAGCCGGCACGGTTAGGTGTCGACATTTCCAGTGTTACTTCTTCACAACTCAGGTTCTTTAACATTTCGATCAGGAAACGCGCATTAAAACCTATTTCCATATCCTCACCTTCATACTGGCAACTTAAACGCTCATGCGCCTCATTTGCAAAATCAATATCTTCTGATGATATGTTTAACTCGCTGCCATTAATTTTTAACCTTACCTGGTGCGTAGTTTTATTAGCATAAATAGCAACACGGCTCAGCGATCCAAGGAACGACTGCCTGTCGATACTTAATTTATTTGGATTATTTAACGGTATAACTGCCTCATAATCAGGATAACGCTCATCAATTAAGCGGCATACCATATTTATGTTACCAAATTTAAAGAACGCGCTGGTGCTGTTATATTCAACCGATACATTTACATCATCACTTGGTAAAGCCGACTTTAAAAGCGTTAAAGCTTTTTTAGGCAGGATGAATGATGTAGTGCTTTCGGCCTTTGCGTCTTTACGGCGGTAACGTACCAGTTTATGCGCATCAGTAGCAACAAAAGTAATGTATTGGGTTGATAGCTGGCAGTAAACCCCTGTCATGGCCGGGCGTAGTTCATCGTTGCTTACCGCAAAAATTGTTTTGTTTATAGCCTCAGCTAAAACAGAAGCAGGTAAGTTAACTGATGATGCATTTTCAACCACGGGTATCTTCGGGAAATCTTCACCATTCTCACCGCTCAGCTTGTATTTACCATCGCCGGCGCTTATCTCAATCGCGAATGTAGCATCATCAACAGAAAAAGTAACAGGCTGCTCAGGCAGCGATTTCAATGTCTCTAACAATATACGCGAAGGGATAGCTATACGGCCGTTTTCTTTAGCTTCAACGCTTAAAGAAGTGGTCATGCTGGTTTGCAGGTCAGTGGCAGAAATGGTTAAGTTTCCATCCTTTATCTCAAACAAAAAGTTTTCCAGTATAGGTAAAACGGTACTGTTGCTTAATGCACCGCTTACAGACTGTAATTGCTTGAGTAAGGTTGATGTAGAAACAATAAATCTCATATAATTTTTAGTATTAGTAACTCAAAAGTATAAAATTTAACGGGCATACTTTCGCTTGCGCATATAATGTTGAAAAATAGCAAATATTAACACTATACACAAGGGTGTAATTGTATTTATTAATTGCCAGTATAGTTTTTCGCTGCGGATGCGGGCGCGGGCAAGCAGGCGTATCTCTATTTCTTTTGTACGCAACGCAATAAGGCCCGAATCATCGGTCATATAATCAGCAATATTGAGCAACAGGTTCTTATTGCCATAATTTTGGCGGGTATACTGATCATAACCCAAAGGATATGGAGAACCATCAGCAGCCACATTATTTTTAAACACATCCCCATCGCTTATCACGATCATTTTTGTAGGCTTACTCTCTGTTAATGGGTCAATATGCTCATTCAGGCCTTCAGGCGCAGGCCTGTTCAGAAAATCAGATGTAAATTTACCCTCCAGCAAAACCGCCACCGTTTTAGGAGTGCTCTGGAACTCCTTAGGATCGGGCTCCTGCTCCAATGCTTCTAATGATAGCATTTTAGGCGCGTTCAACCTTTTATTGTAGGGCGATGAAGCCAGCAGCACCGTTTTAGTAACATTTTTAATGGCCAGCGTATCAATCGTACTTATAAATTCGCTCTTAATACCATCCAGGTTTTTTACCACCGGATGCTTTGACAACGGCATCAATATAGGATAAAACAGCCAGGGCACCATTTGTATCTGCGCCTGCCCGCCTACATTACCGGTGCTAACCGGGATCTGCGCGCAGCTTATATCGGCAATCAGATCGTAGTTGATACGTACACCATACACAAATAATTGGTCATCAAGATTGAGTTGTTTTGGGAAAGCCATTTCCTCATCGCCATGCTTTTGCAGGCTGTCGAGCTCGGCGCTTACCTGGTCAATTGTCCAAACTACTTTACCACCACGCATAATGTATTGGTCGAGCTTGAATTTTTCCAGCTCGGTAAATGGTTTATCAGGCTTAGGTATTATCAATAAGCTTATTTTTTGCAGGCCATCAAATGGGATAGTTTTCAGATCTACCCTACCTACGGCGTAACCATCAGCCAGTGAACGCATGGCATCATTCAGCTGCACATCGGTAAGTTCATTATGGCCCTCGGTAAAGCCAATTTCGGGCTTGCCCCCGCTGGTTATTTTTTTTATGGCTGATGAAAAGGCGTATTCTAAATTCTGGATAGAGTTATTCAGCACTTCGTCATCAGATAATCCAATACGGTTTTGCAACAGGCTAACCGGAATATCCTTACCATCTGCTGAAACCAGTGCCGCCGGGAAGATGATCTTTTGCGTTAAGCCATTGTCTGTTTTTACACTCAGATTTGTAGGTGCTATGCCTCTTGATTCCAAAGTATCGATTACCGCCGTTTGCTGATCCTCGCTTACACCTGCAAGCGGGTTCACCAGTTGGAATTGCAAGTTACCATGACTATATGCCTGCAAATCTATCAGCATATCGCGTGTAGCGTGCTGCAAGCGTTTAAATCCGCCAGGGAAATCATCACCCTTTAAATAAACCGTAACCTTAACCGGCCCGGTAAGCGTGCCCATGATCTGCCTGCTGATGGGCGATATGGTATAACGTTTCTCTTTGGTAAAATCGAAACGGGTAAACATTCTGATAGATCCCGCTGCTAATAACAGCATTATACCCAGCGTGCTCAAAAACGCGGTATTCACCAACTTTTTTTGGCGTTGCTTAAGCAGTACAAATAAAGTGAGCCAAATAAATATGCCCGATAGAATAATGAAGTAAACCAGGTCACGGGTATCCAAAACACCGCGACTTACCGATTGATAATGCTCGGTAATGCCCAGGTCCTCAAGCGTTAAGTTTTGCAGTGATAGTATCTGGCTAAGCGAGTCAAAGCTACTATAAAAGAAGAAACACAGGAAAACCGCTATAGTAAAAGCGATGATCTGGTTTTTGCTAATGGATGAGGCAAACAGGCCTATCGCACAAAATACGGCACCCAGTAAAAACAAACCGATGTAGGAGCCAATAACCGCCCCGGTATCAATATTGCCCTGCGGGTTACCCAACACATAAACCGAATAATAGTAAACCAATGTAGGTAGCAACGCGAAAAGCACCAGCAGTAAACTTGCAAAATATTTACCCAAAACTATCTGCCAATCGGTTAACGGGCGGGTTAATAATAGCTCAAAAGTCCCTTCCTTGCGTTCCTCGGCCAGCGAGCGCATGGTGATGGCCGGTATAAGGAACATGAACAGGTATGGCGCAGTACTGAACAGACTATCGAGCCCAGCATACCCATAATCCAGTATGCTTGAATCGGGGAAAACCCATAAAAAAAGCCCTAATACAATTAAAAATACGCCAATGGTAACATAAGCCACCAATGAGCTGAGGTATGAGGTTATTTCTTTTTTTAGGATACTGTACACTTTATAAACTTAAATATATTCTTATAAACTTGTCATTGCGAGGAACGAAGCAATCGTCGTCTTGCATAGTCGGGGATTGCTTCGTTCCTCGCAATGACGCTTGGGTTATGTTTGGCTATTTATTTGTTAAACTAATAAAAATATCCTCTAATGATTTGCCTTTGTTCTTATCCCTTAAGCCTTGCAGACTATCATCGGCTACGATTGTGCCTTTATTAATAATGATCACCTGGTTACAAACGGCTTCAACCTCCTGCATAATATGAGTTGATAAAACAATAGTTTTTGTTTTACCAAGATCAAGGATCAGTTGCCTGATGCCGATCAACTGGTTCGGATCGAGGCCCGATGTAGGCTCATCCAGTATCAGCACCTCCGGATTATGGATAATGGCCTGCGCCAAACCCACCCGCTGACGGTAACCCTTTGAAAGCTGACCTATCTTTTTATGCTGCTCAGGTCCTAATCCGGTTTGCTCGATAACTTCGGCTATCCTTTTTTCAGGTGATGCAATTTTGTGGATGCCGGCTATAAACCCCAGCGATTCCTTCACATACATATCCAGGTAAAGCGAATTGCTCTCGGGCAGGTAACCAATATGTTTACGCACCTCCAATGATTGTTTCTCCACATCAAAACCGCAAACAGATGCGGTTCCCGATGTTTGAGGGATAAAGCAGGTAAGGATCTTCATGGTGGTTGATTTCCCCGCACCATTCGGACCAAGAAAACCCAATACCCCCGGCTCCGCTGAAAACGTGATGCCGTCAATAGCTTTCTGTTTCCCGTAAACTTTTGTTAATGCTTCAACCCGGATACTCATGGGCTCAAAAATAGATTTTAGATATGAGATTTGAGACAGGAGATTAAGATTTGTTTAAACTCACTTAATAGTTAATAATATACCTAACTATCGCTTAACCCCAACGATCCATGTTGTAGCCGTAGGCGGATCACCGGAGAAACCAGTACTACTGGCTAATGTGGTCACTTTGCCATTTATAATTAAAAATGAACTTGTGGGTGGAGTATTTACCGGCACTGCTTCTGTATAATTTCCCGCCAGGTAAACATTATTGCCATCTACCGCTATCCCGCTTAGTTTTGATGCGCTTGTTACGGTAACCGGCACTCCATTTTTCCAATAGGTAGATTTTGTGCCACCGTTTTGTACGCTGCCTGCTATATAAAAATCATTCCCCGAAACGATGATCGCGCTTCCCGTCATGGTTGCATCGCCCAATACAGTTTGCTGGCCATTTTTCCAGTAGCATAAGCTATTAGCACGATTTGGATAACCATAGCCTACCGCGTAAACATCATTACCCGACACCGCTATAGAATTAATTTGCCCGTAACCCAAACTTACCGGTACATTATTTTTCCAATAGGTAGCTATAGGTGATCCGGCTGAATCATATGTTCCACCAGCCATATAAACATCATTACCCGAAATAATAACCTGGTTAATATAGCCTTGCTGCCCATAAGTGGTAAGCACACCATTTTTCCAACAAGCTGCATAAAATGTGTTATTAGCATCAGCTTCGCCTACTACATAAATATCATTTCCGCTAACTGCTATGCTTTGGGCCCTGCCATAACCAAGATCTGTAAGCTTACCGTTTTTCCAGTAAACCGCATGCTCATATAAATCGGTATCCGTAAAAGTTGATGCGGGTAAATAAACGTCGTTGCCATACACGGCTATCCTGCCGACCGATCCCACATCGCTTGAATTTACACTAACCAGCTTGCCGTTTTTCCAGTAAACAGCAGCATTTCTGTACATGCCAGACACATACGTATCCACATTGCCGACGCTGGGGTTTGAATTATTTTTGTTGCAGCTGCATACAGACAGCATTAATAGCAAGCTAACGCAGATAAGGTTAAAAGGGCATTTCATTTAGTTAGGTTTGATCGTAATAATTGGGCAAACCAAATTTATAAGAAAAATCCAGATAAAGATCATACAGATAAACTAATCTCCAATCACTAACCTCTAATCACTAAATACCTACTTCTCAAATACTACCGAATCAGCTTCAGCGCCCAAACTTTCCAACACTTCCGTTATATCCTTAACCATTTGATCGGGGCCACATACGTAGAAATGCTTTTTAAAATCCTTTACCTCAGCTTTCAGGAAATTCGCATCAATCCTGCGGTGGTCGCTTCCGCTATTATCCTGTGTGGTGGTAAAATGCGCGTTTTCGCCGAGCATGCGTTTAAGCTCGCTGGCTAATATGATATCCTTTTCGGTATTGTTGGAGAAAAATAAGGTATTGCCCTCTATCCCGCCATCAACAAAAAGCTCCCTGAGTATGGCTAAAAATGGTGTAATACCAGCCCCGCCTGCAATAAAATAACCCGGACCCTTATATTCAATAACACCCCAGGCATCGCTGATGATGAGTTCATCGCCGGGCTTCAGCTCGGCGAGGTGCTTGGTAACACCCTCTTCTGAGTCCTTATAAATTTTGATGGTGAATTGCAGGAATGTATCATCATTTAAACAGGTGAATGTGAAAGGATTTTTCTTGTCTTTCCACTCTGGTTGGTTAATGGTTAAATCTGTTGCCTGCCCGGGAGTAAATTTAAATCCTTTTGGCTTTTCAACATCAAACTGCTTAACATTATGATTTACATAAGTTGCCGAAATTATTTTAACGGTATGATCCATGGTGAAATGCTTTTGTAGGATAATTAAAATAAAGGCTGTTTGGTTTTGATACTTTGATAATATTACAAACATTGTCATTGCGAGGAGGTACGACGTGGCAACCTCGTCGCATGCATATAAAACGCGACGAGGTTGCCGCGCTATCGCTCGCAATGACATATAGAATAGATTTGTACAGTTAGGGATTGCTTCGTACCTCGCAATGACGCGCGGAGAGAATAGATGCTATGAGAACACAAATCCGAAATCGAGAATCCAACATTCGGAATCAAAAATATATATTTGCCCCTATTATGAGCAACAATACCGACGAACTGTTTAAAAATGTAATAGCACATGCTAAGGAATATGGCTTTGTTTTCCCATCAAGCGAGATTTATGATGGCTTGAGCGCGGTTTACGACTATGGCCAAAATGGCGCCGAGCTAAAGAATAACCTTAAAACCTATTGGTGGAAAGCCATGGTGCAAATGAATGATAACATTGTCGGGATTGATTCTGCCATATTCATGCACCCAAAGATCTGGAAAGCGAGCGGCCACGTTGATGGCTTCAGCGACCCGATGATTGATAACAAGGACAGCAACAAACGCTACCGTGCCGATCAGCTTTTGGAGGACCAGATAGCTAAATACGACGTGGAAGGCAAAACCGACCTTGCTGAAGAGCTGCAACTGGAAATGGATAACGCCCTTAAAGCTGATAACCTGCCACGCTTAAAAGAGCTGATCATCGAGCATAAAATACTTTGCCCGTTATCAAAAACCGCAAACTGGACTGATGTTCGCCAGTTTAACCTGATGTTTAGCACCCAGATGGGCGCTGTGGCTGAAGATTCGGATGTGATCTATCTTCGCCCTGAAACCGCACAGGGTATATTTGTGAACTACCTTAACGTGCAAAAATCGGGCAGGATGAAAATCCCTTTCGGTATAGCGCAAATTGGTAAGGCTTTCCGTAACGAGGTTATTGCAAGGCAGTTCATTATCCGTATGCGCGAGTTTGAGCAAATGGAAATGCAATTCTTTGTACGCCCCGGCACGCAAGCCGAGTGGTTTGATAAATGGAAACAGGCCCGCCTAAACTGGCACCTGGCTTTAGGTACCGACCTTAACAAATACCGTTTCCACGAGCATACTAAGCTGGCGCATTATGCCGATGCTGCTTTTGATATTGAGTTTAATTTCCCATTCGGTTTTAAAGAGGTTGAGGGCATCCATAGCCGTACTGATTTCGATTTGAGTCAGCATCAGAAATTCTCTGGCAAAAAACTGCAATATTTTGATCCTGAACTGGATGAGAACGGCAAGCCTTATGGCAACTATGTACCTTATGTAATTGAAACCTCTATAGGTTTAGATCGTATGTTTTTGCTGACGATGATAAACGCTTACGAGGAAGAAGACCTGAGCACCGAAGAAAAACAGGATAGCCGCACCGTATTACGCCTGCATCCTTGTTTGGCCCCGGTTAAAGCCGCTATTTTCCCGCTGACCAAGAAAGACGGTCTGCCTGAAAAAGCCCGTGAAATAATGGACAACCTTAAAACAGACTTCAACCTGCAATACGAGGAGAAAGATGCTATCGGTAAGCGTTACCGCCGCCAGGATGCTATTGGTACGCCATTCTGCATCACTGTTGACCATCAAACATTAGAAGACAACACGGTAACCATCCGCTACCGCGATACCATGCAACAGGAACGCGTTGCCGCCGACGATCTGCAAAAGATAATTGGCGATATGGTGAGCTGGAAGAATGTTTTGAAACAAGACTAGAGATTAGAGGATGGAGACTAGAGATTAGTTGAATGCAAAAAAGGTCCGGGAAATCCCGAACCTTTTTCTTTTTTTTAATTCCCTCCCACGGGAGGGGTGCGGTTGAATGAGCGGTGGCAGGGAGGGGTTTCATCGCCATTAAAGCAAATCATACAAACCCCTACCTCCTCCTTCCCCCAGGAAGAAATCGCACGAGGCTTTAGCTTCTAACTGTAAAACAAAAAGGTCCGGAAATTATCCCGGACCTTTTTCAATTAAAGATCAACAATTTACTAATCTCTGGCCTCTAACCTCTAATTAACTAACCCTAATTACTCACCGGGTTATCATTATTCAATGTACCGTTTTTATATAGCAGCGGATCAACCTTTTTAGGGTCGCCCTGGTAAACCCAAACTATGTTGCCTATGTATTTATTAAAGGCGTTGTTCATATCCTGCAGGGTTACTTTTTTAATATCAGTCATGAAATTTAATGAGCGTTTCCAGTCACCGTGCAATACTTCGTTTGCTACTATTGAGCTGGCCTGGGCTGCATTGGTTTCATTTTTGTAATAGAAACCTGTAAGGTAAGTAACCTTCATATCAGCCAGTTCAGCAGGGGTAAACCCATGCTTTTTAGTGCTGTCAACCAGCTTATCAAATACTCTTATGTATTTGTTAGGCATGGTGGTTGATACCTTTATCCGGGTAAAGCTAAGCGATCCCTGACTGAAGGATACCTGCGGCGCATATGAAAGGCCGTTATTGGTACGGATATCCAGGAAATGCCTGTCGTAAAACACGCGCATAGCCATAGTGAAAGCGTAAAAGTCAGGGGCATCCAAGGTAGGGCCGCTGGTTATACCTTCAACATAGTTTGTAGCCAGATCCTTCGCCTCAGCGTTAAAGCTGTTGTTATATACCCTGAAGAAAGAGTTCTTGATTTCAACAGGCGTACCTTTCTTAATGCCATCAAGCATCGTTTTTACTCTTGCTTCAATGGTGGCTCTATCCAGGTCGGCTACTACTACTATCACCATGCGTGAGCGGGTAAGGATTGAGTTGTAGTAAGCTTTTGTTTCAGCAGCAGTTAATTTGCTTAATATTTCAGATGTCCCATTTGGGTCCTTAGCGTAATCGCGGCCAGCAAAGGCAACTTTTACAGCCATTTTTTCAATAGAAGCATCCGGCTGTGATTCCCTGGCCCTTAAATTGGTTATAGCATCCTGTTTAATGCGTGCAAACTCGGTTGTATCAAACTTAGGAATAGTTATAGCCTCGTTATATAATGGCCAAACAGCATCAAAGTCAGGTTTTACGCAGCTCATAGCTATCACTGAATAATCCTTACCTGCATAACCATAAACCGACGCGTTAACCCTGTCAAGCGCGTCTTTAAAGCTATTTTTATCATGTTTCAGGGTGCCGCATTCTGACAATGCCTGCATCGCCATTGATTCAATTCCCATTTTATCAGCAGGGTAATTTGCCACACCGCCACGTAATACGGTTTGTATCTCTACAATATCATTACCGCTGGGCTGTACTATTACCTTTACGCCATCAACTATAGTTTCATAAGCCGCTTTCTGGGCCAGCGCCGGTTTTACGCTCCCAAGTGCTGTTACAATCAGCAGGCTGTATATATATTTTTTCATTGTGATAAAATTTAAATTTATTTGGCTACAAAAAATGAAGCTGCGTTAATAGTTTTGTTCATATCAGGACTAATGATCATACCGGCAACATATGGCTTGCCAACCAGATAGGTTCCAAGGTATTTCTTTATATCGGCCCTGGTCACTTTCTGGTAGTCATCAGTATTATCAGTATAATAATTTAACGATGTACTTGCCCATGCATAACTTACCTGGCTTGGTAACGATGATGGTTTTTCTTTAGCATACCTGTCATTACGTAACAATATACCTTTTGCATCAGCTAACTGGGCATCGGTGTAGTAGTCAGGATCATTCATAATGCTCAACTGGTGTATTAGCTCATCATAGCACTCTTTTACTTTATTAGGGTTAGGTACCACAAATATTTCTATCGGACCAACGTATCTGCTGGTTTGGTAATTAAAGCTTATATCGCTTGCCAATCCTTTGTCAATCAACGCCTGGTGCAGTTTTGATGAGTTTAAGCCAACTATGGTTGAGAAAACATCAGCAGCTATGGTTGAAGCCGAGTCAGTTCCATAAGCAGGGCCCTGCCATGCAAAATCCATAAAAGGTGTTTGCGCAATGGTTGACTCCTTTATAAAGTAATTGCTTTGGGTTAATGGTTTAAACGGAGGGATGGGGTATTTTGCTATCGGATCAGAACCGCTGCTTTCCCAATCGCCAAATACTTTTTCAGCCAGGGCAAATGCTTCGTCGTGTTTTACATCGCCGCAAATTGTTAGCAAGCTGTTGTTAGGGAAATAATATTTGTTTTTGATCACCATCATTTTTTCAGGAGTGGCGGTGTTGATGATATCATGAATACCAATAGGATTTTTACGGGTGAACTGATCTGTCCACAGGCGTTTTCGCACCTCAAAATCAAGCTGGAAACCCGGACTGCTTTCAGCACGCTGAAACTCGCCGTCAACCACTACTCTTTCCTTTTTCATATCCTCTACGCGGTAGATAGGGAAACGGATAGCGGCATTCAAAAATTTAAGGCCTTGTTTAAGGCTGTCCGTATCGAACGTAAAAAAGTAATTTACACGCTCATCGCCTGTAGTACCATTCCATATGGCGCCTAATTCCTGCGTACGTTTTAAAAATTGTGCTTGTGTAGGATAATCCTTGTTAGCCTTAAAAAACATATGCTCGAACAGGTGAGAAAGGCCGTTATAAACTGAGTCTTCAGTAAATGAGCCATTTTTAACAGCAATTTCAATGGTAGCCAGCGGAACTTTGCTGTTTTCAATAACAACAACCTGCAAGCCGTTTGGCAGTTGTTTCCAATAATAACCTTGTGGGAGCCGCACCTGGGCAAAAGAAGCCGAGGCCAGCAACAGCCCTGCAACGCTTAATGTGATAGATTTGATAATTTTAGAGATCATATAAAATAAATTGTGGTTGATTACGATTGCCTAAATATATTCAGTATTTTTTAGAAAGATAATATTTCATGAATTTTATTAACATACCTTAACAAGGTAAAATAATAACTTACAAGCAGTTATATCATTCATGATAAAGCACGGCATATATAAGACTTTATACTTGCCTTGCTTGTTACAATTCAATAGTATTATTTTCAAATATTATCCTGATAATCTCCTCCGGACATTAGTTACTAACCGGGTTATCCCCTACATGCGAAGTGCCGTTTTTATACAGTATGGGGTCAACTTTTTTAGGGTCGCCCTGGTAAACCCAAACAATGTTGCCTATGTATTTATTAAATGCGTTGTTTATATCGGCAACGGTTAATTTCTTAATGTTGGTCATATAGGTTAATGATCTTTTCCAATCGCCATGCATAACTTCATTACTCACAATTGATGATGCCTGGGCATAATTGGTTTCGTTTTTATAGTAAAAGCCGGTAAGATAGGTAACCTTCATATTTGCCAGTTCCGATGCATTAAAGCCATGTTCTTTAGTACTATCAACCAGTTTATTAAAAACGGCTATGTATTTATTGGGCATAGTGGTTGATACAATGAACTTGGCTACTGATATAGAGCCCACATCAAACCACGTTTCGGGCGCGTATGAAAGACCATTGTTGGTGCGGATGTTCAGGAAATGCCTATCGTAAAATATCTGCATGGCCATGTTGAACGCATCAAAATCAGGGGCATCAACTAATGGGCCACTGGTTACACCTTCAATATAATTGGTAGCCAGATCCTTTGGCTCCGCTTTGAACGAATTATTGTAAACCCTGAAAAAGGATTTCTTCATCTCAACCGGGGTACCTTTCTTTATGCCATCAAGCATTATTTTTACCCGGGTTTGGATAAGGTTGCTGTCCAGATCGCCCACAACCACTACCAGCATCCGCGAGCGGGTTAAAATGGAGTTATAAAACGCCTTGGTTTCATCGGCAGTTAAGCTATTGATAATTTCAGGCGTACCTTCGGGTTCTTTAGCAAAATCACGCCCCTCAAATGCTACCTTATTAGCCATTTTATCTATCGATTCATCCGGCTGTGACTCCTGTTCTTTCAAATCATTTATGGCATCCTGCTTAATGCGCGCGAACTCTGCAGCATCAAATTTAGGTTCGGTAATGGCTTCGGCGTACAGCGGCCAGGCAATATCAAAATCGCCCTTTATGCAGCTCATGCTTATAACCGAATAATCCTTATTGGTATAACCGTATATAGATGCGTTAATCTTATCCAGGATATTTTTAAAGCTGTTCTTATCGTGCTTCAGCGTGCCACACTCTGTAAGTCCGCGCATGGCCATTGCTTCAATACCCATTTTACTGGCAGGATAGTTTTGTACGCCGCCCCGCAATACGGTTTGTATCTCAACAATACTATTGCCGCTGGGCTGCACAATTACCTTAACGCCATCAACAATCATATCATACGCGGCATGCTGTGCCAGCGCCGGTTTTGTACCTCCTAATGCAGCTGCAAAAAGAAAGGTGTATATGTACTTTTTCATCATTGATATGGGCTTAAATTACTTAGCTGCAAAAAATGAGGCAGCATTAACTGTTTTATTTAAATCGGGCGCTATTATCATACCGCCAACCAATGGTTTATTTACTATATAACTTTCCAGGTATTTTTTAATATCAGCTCGGGTTACCTTCTGGTAATCGTCGGTATTATCGGTATAATAATTAAGCGAGGTACTGCACCACATAAAACTTAACTGGCTAGGCAGCGATGATGGTTTTTCCTTGGCCCTGATATCATTACGCAGCAATATACCCTTGGCATCTTTCAGTTGGTTATCTGTATAATAATCGGGGTTATCAAACATGCTTATCTGGTTCATTAACTCGGCATAGCATTCCTTTAGCTTATTGGGGTTAGGCACAACAAATATTTGTACCGGACCAGTGTATTTACAAGTTTCATAACTAACACTTACATTGGTTGCCAGCCCCTTATCAACCAGTGCCTGCTGTAATTTTGATGAGTTTAAACTTACAATGGTCGAAAAAACATCGGCAGCTATAGTTGAAGCTGAGTCGGTCGCGTACGATGGGCCCTGCCATTCAAACATCATGTACGGGGTTTTAGCAATGGTTGATTCCTTTACAAAAAAATCACTTTTCGCCAGCGGCTTAAACGGCGGTATAGGATATTTTAAAATAGGATCAGACCCGCTGCTGGCCCAATCACCAAAGATATTTTCGGCCATGGTAAACGCGCTTTCATGGTGCACATCGCCGCAAATAATAAGCAGACTATTGTTAGGGAAATAGTATTTATTCTTGATAACCATCATTTTCTCAGGAGTGGCTGTATTGATGATATCATGTATACCGATAGGGTTTTTGCGGGTGAACAGATCGCCCCAAACTCTTTTCTCCACCTCAAAATCCAACTGAAAACCCGGGTCGCTTTCTGCACGCTGAAACTCGCCGTCAACAACCTTCCGCTCCTTTTCCATATCCTCTATACGATAAATAGGGAAGCGGATAGCCGCGTTCAGGAATTTAAGGCCCGCGTTAAGGCTGTCCGTATCAAACGTAAAAAAGTAATTTACACGCTCGTAACCTGTTGTACCATTCCAAATGGCACCGAGTTCCTGCGTGCGTTTTAAAAACTGCGCCTGGGTGGGGTAATCCTTATTAGCCTTAAAAAACATATGCTCAAACATATGCGACAGGCCATTATACACTGAATCTTCGGTAAAGGAGCCATTTTTTACCGCTATCTGGATGGTGGCAAGCGGTACCTTGCTGTTTTCAATAACAACTACCTGTAAGCCATTGGGCAGTTGTTTCCAAAAATAACCATCGGGCAGGCGCAACTGTGCAAAAGTGCTTGTTGTGAATAATAGGCCTGCAACAATTAATACATAATGTTTAATACTTTTAAAGACCATGATAATGAGAGGTTTAATGTTAATACTATAAATATATAAGTATTTACAATAGCAATTAAATAAAAGCATAAAAGCCCTGCAGAAATTATCTGCAGGGCTTTATACTTTTCAAGTTCCGGAAAACTACTTGATACTTATTGGTATTGAATATCTAAAGTAATAGGCACGTTTAATGCTTTTGAGATGATACAATTAGCTTTTGCGCCTTCGGCAATTTCTTTGAATTTGTCAGCCGATACGCCTTCAATTGCTGAACCAACCAATGACAAATGAATACCTGTGATGCTTAAAGCCTGCATATCCAGGTCTAACACCGCATCGGTAGTTAAATCACCGGGGGTAAAGCCAGCCTGTGTTAAGGCAGCGCCAACAGCCATAGTAAAGCAACCTGCATGCGCAGCAGCTATCAGTTCCTCAGGGTTAGTGCCTATCCCATCGGCAAAACGGGTTTTAAATGAATAGTTGGTATTGTTAAGTACGGTGCTTTGAGTGCTTATTTCGCCTTTACCTTCTTGTAAGGTACCGTTCCAATGTGCTTTTGCTGTACGTTTCATGGTTATGTTTTAAGTTTTATAACGGTAAAATTAGTATTTTGTTCAATAGGTCTTTATCATTAATATCTATATTGTATAGATGTTCTTTGTATAAACTTTTCTAAAACCCTCTTTCCGCCGCAGGCGAAGAGAGGGTGGTCGAGCGAAGCAACGACCGGGTGAGTCGGCGGAGCGCGTTGAAGCTACTCTTGACTTGTAGGCCAAATATCTGAACCCGAATTTTATGAATTAATGAATTTTTAGAATTCTGTTCATTCGAAACATTCATAAAATTCGGGTTCAGATATTTTGGGCGTTGCCTGCGGCCGTGCTATCCACTCATACTGCACAGGCCTTAGGCGCGAGGCCGGTATCCGCTGCTATCACTAACGCGGAACTTCGACGCGCTCCGTTATTTTACCCCCTCCGTCTCCTTCGTCGACACCTCCCCCTAAGCTTAGGGGGAGGCCGGGGTGGGGTAAAACTTCGACGCGCTCCGCCGACTCACCCGGTCTTCGTTTCACTCGTCGACCCTCTCTGCCTCAAGCGGCAAAGAGGGTTAGGAAAATTCAACTTTGCCTTTTTGCTCACCCTTTAGCAGGCCGGGGGGACTGAAACTTAGCACGCTCATATTGCACCGGCCATTTCACTTCATGACCAAGCTCATGCGCGGCACGGAGCGAAAAATACGGGTCGCGCAGCATTTCACGGGCCAGGAACACTATATCGGCGTGGCCGTTCTGGATGATGCTGTCGGCTTGCAGGGGCTCGGTGATTAACCCTACCGCGCCTGTTAAAATTCCCGTTGTACGTACCGCTTCGGAAAACTGTACCTGGTAGCCCGGGCCAACAGGGATTTTTGCAGCAGCTACGTTACCGCCAGACGAGCAATCAATCAGGTCGATGCCTTTATTTTTTAATATTTCGGCTAAGGCTACGGAATCACTGCTTGTCCAGCCGCCTTCCGTCCAGTCGCTTGCTGAGATCCTTACAAACAAAAGATTATCCTCAGGCCAAATTTCCTTAACAGATGCTATCAACTCTAACAAAAACCTGATCCTGTTTTCAAATGAACCACCATATTCATCCGTGCGCTTATTGCTTATGGGCGATAAAAATTCGTGGATCAAATAACCATGTGCTCCATGTAATTCTATCACCTTAAAGCCTGCCTTCAGGGCCCTTGCTGCCGCGGCTTTAAAATCAGCTTTTACCTTTTCAACACCTGCTTTATCCAGCGCCAGCGGCGCTTCTTCGGCATCGGTAAAAGGCACAGCGCTTGGTGCAACGGATTTCCATCCGCCCGGTGCTGTGGAATGTATCTGTGCGCCTCCCTCCCACGGCCTTTGGTGACTGGCCTTTCTGCCGGCGTGGGCCAACTGTACACCGGCAACAGCGCCATGCGCATGTATAAAATCGGTGATCTGTTTTAGTTTTTCAATATGCTCGTCCTTATAAATCCCCAGATCGCCGGGCGAGATCCTACCCTCGGGCGATACGGCTGTGGCTTCGGTAATAATTAATCCCGCGCCGCCAACCGCCCTGCTGCCTAAGTGCACTAAGTGCCAGTCGTTAGCAAAACCATCTTCGCTGGAGTACTCGCACATGGGCGATACAGCAATGCGGTTCCTTAATTCAATATTTTTTATTTTTAATGGGGAAAATAGATTCGGCATAAGCTTTTTCTTACAAATATGATAAGTAACAATTATAGCACCTTCATGGTTATGTAAAACAATTATAGCATAATTGGTTGTTATTTATATTTTACCCCTAACACCATTGAGTAAAAATTCTATGGAAAATCAACAAAATTACGTTACGCTGCATGTTACGGATGGCAGTAACATGGCTGCTTATACCGCATTCCCGCAAAATAAAACTACTGATCTACCCGCTATTATATTGCTGCAGGAAGCTTTTGGCGTAAACCACCACATCCGTAATGTGGCCGATCGTTTTGCCAAGGATGGCTATGCTGTAATAGTCCCCGAGCTTTTTCATCGCACAGCGCCGGTAGGTTTTGAGGGTGCTTATAATGATTTCCCATCAGTAATGCCGCATATGCAGGCATTAACCACCGACGGACTTATAGCCGACCTTAACGCCAGCCACCAATGGCTAACCGAACAGGGTAATATTGACAACAGCAAAATATTCAGCATAGGTTATTGCCTGGGTGGCAGGGTATCATTTTTAGCGAATGCCATTTTACCACTTAAAGCAGGCGTATCGTACTACGGTGGCGGGATGGACCAATATGCAGATAAAGCTGCCAATCTGTATGGCAAACACTTGTTTTTTTGGGGCGGATTGGATAAGCATATCAAACAGGAAAATATTAATAACATTATTAACGCCGTTGATGCCGCCGGTAAGGATTACATCAACGTGAAAATATCATATGCCGATCATGGCTTCAATTGCGATGAAAAACCAAGCTATAATAAAGTAGCAGCAAAAGAAGCACTGGCATTAACATTGGCGTTTTTGAATTAGTAAAGAATCAAGATACAAGAGTCAGGAATCAGGATGCAAGAGTCAGGATCCAAGAATAGTAATACTAATTTCTATCTTGATTCTTGTATCTTGGCTCTTGACTCCCCTATTTAATAATATATGACTTCATATACTACCCTAATTATATTAAGCGGACTGGTTATTTTTTCATACCTGTTTGATCTGATCGGGGGTAAAACCAAAATACCTTCAGTAATACTATTGATGTGCCTGGGCATAATCATTAAGCAGGTGCTGAATTATTTTGGCTTTGCTGCCTTAAACTTCGATAACCTGCTGCCTACACTTGGTACGCTGGGGCTTGTACTTATTGTATTTGAAGGCGCGCTGGAGCTACGTTACAGTAAAGATAAGAACAGCATAATTAAAAAGTCTTTTTTTTCGGCACTCATCATCCTGTTGGTAACCGCATTTGTCATTACCTGGATCATTTACCAAATGAGCGGCGATACTATTTACAAATGCTTTATCAATGCCATTCCGTTTTGTGTGATCAGTTCGGCAGTGGCTATACCGGCGGCATCAAATCTTAGTAAGGAAAAAAAGGAGTTCATTGTCTATGAATCCTCTTTTTCAGATATACTCACGGTGGTTTTGTTCAACTTCGTAACCAACAACAAGCAGATCAGCTTTTCCTCATTTACCAAATTAGGTGCCGAACTGGGTGTTATTTCCATTGTGGTGATCTGTTCCTGCCTATTGCTGCTTTATCTTATCGGTAGGTTAACACATCATGTAAAGTCCTTCCTGGTTATTTCCATACTTATACTGGTGTATTCTATCGGGCAGCTATTCCATTTATCGTCGCTCATAATTGTGCTGGCACTGGGCCTGTTCCTGAACAATGCCAGCCAGATAAAATTGCCCTGGTTCCGGAAATATTTTATCTATCCAAATTTAAGGTATGATATTAAGCAACTGTTCCAGCTCTCCGCCGAAAGCGCTTTTTTGATGCGCACTTTCTTCTTCATCATGTTTGGCTATACCATGGATATTTACCAATTGGAACATTGGACAGTTTTTGTAAACGGCTGCTTTATTTTACTGGGTGTTTATGTGATCAGGTTCCTGTACATTAAACTGGTATCAAAAACCGACCTGATGCCCGAGCTTGTACTGATACCACGCGGGTTAATAAGCGTACTGCTCTATTACAGCCTGCCGCCTGACATGAAAATTAAAGGCGTAGAGACAGGATTACTGTTTGTAGTGATATTGGGGACCAGTATAATTTTAAGTCTGGGATTGCTGGCTACTAAAAGGCAGGCGAGCAGGCAGCAAGGGGATGGGGATTTTGTGAGTTAGATAATCATTTTTTACCAACAAATAAATTTGCTATTTTATTATAACTATCAGGATCGGCATCAAAGATTCTAAGGTCAGGCGTATGAACTACATAGATTCCAGTAAATGAATTTTTGTAAGCTAAGCTATCTCTATAATTAAGTTTCACAAATAAAAAAGATGTGTCTCGGCCATTTTTATTATACGTTAATAAGCTTATATAGCTATATGGATCTTTTGGAAGTAGGAAAATTGATTTATTTATTCTCAACGGCACAATATCCCCAATTATATTAAATTCACCATTGTGTTCATTAATAAGCGCTAAATATCCTTTCAAATTATAAGCACCGGCATTACCTTCATTCAATACAGTAAATTCAAACTGAACTGAATCTTCTTTATTAGTTTTGGTAATTATAGGATTATATTCACCCGTTTGAGAAGATAGTTTTATAATAGGATATTTTATGATTCTGGCTTTATTAGGACCGATATTTTTAAATGCATTGTTCAAGTCCACATGAATATTCCCCAAAGAGTCACTTAAAGTATTATTTGATTTATCAATTTTAAACCCTAAACCCTCACTTGTATTTGTAATTGATGCTGCTAAATCGCTTTTATCACTTTTTGACTCAAAAAACCTATTGAAGATATCTAATATACCAAAGCAGAAGAGCAATATCACGCAAAGAGTTATGTATACTTTTTTTAATAATTTATATTCACCATAGTTTTCATACAAAGGAATAATAGCGACAATCGCAAGAAGTACGAAAGCCATAATCGCAACAAAGAGTGTAATGGTCATTTTACATGATTTTGTTTAAAAATACGTATTAATTTACTCCCCCTCTCTTCCCTTTTCACCAACAACAAATCATCATTATCCAGCACCAAATAACCATACTCATAGCAAAAATGGTATTTCTTACCCGTTTGGGTTTGGTATATGTTGGTGAAATAGTCGAATTCAAATCCTTTTACCAGCATCTTCTCGCGGGTGGTTTTTGTTTTGCCTGATGGGTTTAGCTCCTCCATTATACGCCTGTTACGGCGCAGCACATTGTTTATGTTGCGGATCAGATTATAACTGCTGCTGTTAAGCTGGTTGTTATAATTGTTACGGCACATATCATTACAGAACTTTTTATCGGCCCGGCCATGTATCAGTTCGCCGCAATCAAGGCAGTGTCTTTCCTTATTCATAAAGCTAATATAAATAATATATTATCCGTTTGCAAACGCTTACAAATGGCAATTGTCGACTATAAGCACTTATCACCCGACTAATTTCCCCCCCCCCCCAGCACCTTTGTATCATCAACAACGACAATAAAATTTAGCAACAATGAACACATTAAAAAACAGTGTGCGCCTGGTAGGCAACCTGGGCATGGATCCCGAAGTAAAAAGCTTTGACAATAACCGCAAATTGGCACGCCTGTCAATAGCTACCAACGAGAGTTATAAGAATGATAAAGGCGAAAAAGTAACCGAAACACAATGGCATCACCTGGTATTATGGGGAGCACAGGCAAAACTTGCAGAAGACTACCTTAAAAAGGGTGACGAAGTAGCCATTGAAGGAAAATTAGCAAATCGCAACTATACTGACAAAGATGGCGTAAAAAGGTATGTAACAGAGATTGTTGTAAACGAATTTCTGAAAATGAGATAACACCGGGCTATAGCCTTAAAGATACCTTTACCTACCCTTATCCCAACCGGGGCGCAAGAATGATTGCGCCCCTTTTTTATTTATAAAAAAAATAAGCCAGGCATATCCGCTGCCTGACTCATCATTTAAAAACATACTAAATTAATTCGCTGCTGGTTTGTTATACGGTAAAAATTCTAATAAGGTTTAAAAAACAAAAACCCTTGCTTTTTCAGGGCAAGAGTTCTCGTTAACCCTTTTTGGGTCGAGTGAAATACTTACAGTTAGTCAAGCAATTTCCTACCTCTTAATATGAAGGTTCTGACAATCATAAATATTGGCGTAGCAACAATTAATGCTTCTAAAAAGAGCGTCTTGTTCATAGCAATTTTAATTTAGCAGAAGTTAATAAATAAGAAAACTTTGGTCTATATGCGGATATAATATTTAAGGCAAAAATCGTTCCTGTTTGCAAAAACCGTGTTTTAAATTAGTGGGGGGATTTTTTTTCTGGCGATAAAAAAAGATGCCAAATTAAGTGGAATTAATTACTCAAAAAGTGGAAAATATTATACACTTTGAGTAAATAAATACACAACTACCATATTCAAAATGAGATAATTAGATCAAGCTAATTCTTGTTTATTTTACACTAAGGGGTCGACAGCGCTACCGGTAAAACCTTACCGTTAAAGAACTGGTGACCCGTTAAAGCAAAATCAGCTATATATTTGCCCATTTGGAACGCCATAACCGGCGATTCGTATCCCGGGAACGCTTTTTCAAGCATCTCAGTTTGCGCCGATCCGAGCGCAAGGCAGTTTACTTTTATACCTTTTTCGTTAAATTCCTGTGCCAAACATTCGGTTAACGTGTGCAAAGCGGCCTTACTGGCCGAATATGCTGATAATCCCGGAAACTTGGCGCTACCCTGGAAACCACCCATACTGCCAATATTTACAATGTGCGATCCGGTCGGCATAAGCTGCAATACCCCTTGTATCATGCGCACATGGCCAATGAAATTACTTTGCAGCATTTCAACAAAATCGCTTTCCAAAAGCTCGGTAAAATTCTTGTTGATCAGCACCCCGGCATTGTTTATTAAAACATCAATCCGGTTATCAAAATTGGCTTCGATAAATTGCAGCAGGCTATCATAATCATCATGCACAACATCAAAGGCAATGGCATATAAGCTGCACTCCGGGTTTAAATTATTGGCTATCTCCAGCAAACGCTCCAGCTTATCCTGCGAGCGCGCAAGTGCTATTACTTTATGCTTGCCTGTTAATATAAGTTCAATTACCGCCTCAAAGCCAACACCACTGCTGGCACCTGTTATAATGATGTTCATGCCCCTTGATCCCCTAAAGGGGAATATTGTTTTTATAGATTACTAAACTAGCATTTTTTGTTTAACAAGAATAGTTTTAAATTAAAAAGCAAAGCTCTATGCGATTCCTTCCCGGGGGAGAAAATTGCACAAGACCTTACATAGGTAAAACTAAACCACCAACTTCTGCTCCACAGGATACGCTATCAGGTAAAAGCCATCATTAATGAGCTTTTTATACTCAGGCTCATTAGCGGCTTTTTGTTCAAGAAAGATTCTGATCTCAGCAGCAAGCCTGGGCTCAACATTCTCATGGTCGAGCAGTTCCAGTATCTCCAGAGCACAAAGCCAGTCGTCGTGATGATCCCGCTGCAGCTTTAACCAAACATTGCCCAGGAAACCAAAATCACCGCCTGTATGCCTGCGGTTGCGTACCTGCTGGTATAATTGATGCAGCTCAAGCGTCCTATCGTCATACTTTACGTGATGCGTATCGGTGTTTGATTTGTAAACTATCTCCACAAATTCCTCCTTATCGGCAGCGCCGCAAAATACTGATATGATCTTTTCGCCCACAGCCATATCATATACGCCCCAATCAGGCTCAAACAATACTTTACCGCTTTTATCCTTAACTGTGCAGTTATCAAAAGCAATTACCTGTGTTTTGCCTTCAGATGATGTAATGCTTTTTACAATCCCGCTTACGGTAATGCCGTTTTCAAAATTCAGCGTTGCTTCTTTACCCTCTTCAATACCCAAAACAATAAGCTCCGATCCAGAGAAATCCTCTAATGGAATGTCATAATCTTTCAACCTGCCTACCGGCGAGCTAAAGCCATCCTTATGATAATCCTTACTATGGCCTTTTAACTGTTTATTGTTTACCGCCAGCGCTGTTGGGCCAATGGTTTTTATAAAGATCGGTTCATTATTTTTACCTACGCTGAATTCAGCAAATGTGCCCGATACTTGTAAACCCGAGCTATAAACCGCTGTACAGGTATTCCTGCTTTCAACAGCCTTTTTTAACCCATATGCACCACCAACCCTGAACGACATAGTATTGGCGAACTGTTCCAGCACATCTATCAGGTTTTGGAAATTCAGGGTTACAAACAGTTGTGGCTGTGTTTTAGTGATGTCATAAGTATAATTAACGGCATCAATAGTATACCAAAGTTTTTTAACGTGGGGCAACATACAGCTCACACTTTCACCTATAGATGATAATAAACCTGCACCATATATCTTTGGTTCTTCCAATGTGCCTATAAGGCCATACTCTACCGTCCACCAGTGCAGGCGACTTAACAACGCCATTTCCGATGGTTCACCCATATTATCCTGGCGATGAGTTACCAAATCCTCTGCCCTTTTAAGCTCTTCCTCATCGGCATCAGGCATTTCTTTTAATATCGATAAGGCCCTTATCGCCTCATACAATTCAAAATCCTGTGATGAAAACATTGCCTTAGCCCCTATCGACCCAAAATAGCTCAGGTATTCGTGATAATCCTTATCAGCTATGATAGGCGCATGCCCGGCGGACTCATGGATAATATCAGGTGCCGGGGTATATTCAATATGGTTTAACTGGCGTATATCCGCAGCAATAACCAATACGCGGTAGGCCTGGTATTCCATAAAGGCAGCAGGCGGTATAAAACCATCAACAGTAACAGCACCCCAGCCAATTTTGGCAAGCGCGTTATTCATTTCCTGCAGATCAGGGATCTTTTCGATAGTTAACCCAGCCTTTTGCAGACCTGGAATGTAGGGATAGTACGCTATATTTTTAAGGTAGCTGTAATTCTGGCGCATTACATAGCGCCAAACGGCATGGTCAACAGGGGTGTAATGCTCGTAGTGCTGCTCAACTATAAATTGTTTTAAATGAGCGGGCAATGCCGCAACCTGCGGGTTATTAAAATCATTAAAAGTAGCCATTGGTCAGTCTATTTGGTCAAGAGTCAGGAATCAAGATGCAAGAATCAAGAAAAAACAAATTGCTTTTTTATCTTGACTACTGACTCTTAATTCTTGATTCTTACGAAGTATAAACGCAAAACTAATGAATAAGATTGCTATTCCTTTATTTCTTGTACTTCTTCGGCTTTTGGCAGGCCTGCGGTAAGTCGGCTAGGACGCAATAAATAATAAATGCCTGTTAATGCAACCAGTAACGATATAAGGTAGAACGATATACTGATGTATATTCCCAAACCCGCATCGATATGAAAATAAGTAGCTGATTTTTGAAAAACCAATTCACGCGCACCCGCACCACCAATGGTTACAGGTACAACGGCTGCTATTGCCGAAATAAGGAATGCTAACAGGTATGGAGCAAATTTGCCGGTGAAATCCTGACCTAAAAGTACCATGATAATGGTCATTACCTGTAACGACTGCACCAAAATAGCTTTGGCATGGCCTGTAAAAAAGTGACGGCCAAAATCTTTGAAAAACTTCATCACCACCAAATAATAAATAACACTACCTATAGCAAAAACGCCAAGCGGGATAGCCATATGAATAGGTATTTGCGGAACAAATATTTTAAGGCAAACAATGATCAAACCAATTGCCCATAGGCCGCTAAGCCTGTCAAACAATATCGCCCAAAATACTTTCTTAGCAGGCAATTTGTAGGTTTTATTTAGCAGATAGATCTTGTAGCCATCGCCCCCGATACCGCCTGGTAGCAGGAAATTATAAAATATACCTAAAAGGTACAGTCTGAAATTAAACTTAGGATCCAGCTTTAAATTTATGGATTTGAAGAAACTTAGTAACCGCCATGACGAGGCAACCATCGACAAGAAATAGAAAAATACGCCTGCCAGCATCCACCAGTAATTGGCGTTTATCAGCCTTGCTTTTACATCGCTAAAATGAACTTTACTAAATACGTAATAAAGTAATGCCGAGGTAATGGCGATCTTTAATATGAGTTTTGTTGCGCTCCAAAGCCTGTCTTTCCAGGTTTTGGGCTTAACCTCCTCTTCCACCTCGTTTACAATGGAGTCTTCAATTTTTGTCATGCGGCTGCAAAGCTAATTATTTTTCGCATCAAGATTATTCCTAAAGCATTGTTTTGTCATATTGATAATAAGATATTTACATTAATTTTTTGTTTGATCAGAGCCACAAGTATTTTTTTAAAACCCCAAGCAACCGTTTAGTTAATTAATTGACTACGTGCTGATTCAAAGATATTTTTTATTTACAATATAATAAAACAGGTTATAAACAATTGTTAAACAGGTGAATGTCAGCACAGCATAACCTTTTTGTTTTTTAACATCGGCCTAACTTTAAAATCTTATTTTTGCAGAAATTTAAGCGGTATATGAGTAATGTAAAAGTAGGCCTGGTGCAGATGAGCTGCAGTGCCGACAAACAACAGAATTTAGATAAGGCAATTGCTAAAGTAAGGGAAGCGGCCAAACAGGGCGCGCAGATCATCTGCCTGCAGGAACTGTTTACCTCTCTTTATTTTTGCGATGAAGAAAATTACGACAATTTCCAGCTAGCCGAAGCTATTCCCGGCCCATCAACCGATGCGATATCAGCCGTAGCTGCCGAATTAGGCGTTGTGGTTATTGCATCCTTGTTTGAGAAACGCGCTATGGGTGTTTACCATAATACAACTGCTGTTTTAGATGCCGATGGTACCTACTTAGGCAAATACCGCAAAATGCATATCCCCGATGATCCGGGTTTTTACGAAAAATTCTACTTCACCCCTGGCGATTTAGGTTATAAGGTTTTCAAAACCAAATTTGCCACAATAGGCGTACTCATCTGCTGGGACCAATGGTACCCCGAAGCAGCCCGCATTACCGCTTTAATGGGCGCCGAGATATTATTTTATCCAACCGCAATAGGCTGGGCCACCACACAGGATGAGGCTACCAATACCGAGCAATACAACGCCTGGCAAACCATACAACGCTCGCACGCCATTGCGAACGGCGTACACGTGGTAAGCGTTAACCGGTCGGGTCATGAGGCGGGTGTCGATTTCTGGGGAGGATCATTTGTTGCCAATCCGTTTGGCAGAGTACTTTACCAGGCATCGCATACCGAGGAAGAGATCATTGTGCAGGAGCTGGATTTGAATAAATCAGATTATTACAGGAGTCACTGGCCGTTTTTAAGGGATAGGAGGATTGATTCTTATCAGCCTATAACTAAAAGATTAATAGACGGAGATTAATTTTAGTCCGAAAGTCGGGAAGACCGAAAGTCCGAAAGTAAAAAACGAGTAATTTTAGTCCGAAAGTCGGGAAAGACCGGAAGTCAGAAAAGAGAGAAAATAATAGAGGAGCCTAAATGAGTTTTAAGTTTGAGAAATTATTGGTTTGGCAAAAAGCTGTCGACTTATCAAGTGACATACATACTTTAACTAAAACTTTCCCGAAAGATGAACTCTTTGTATTAACCGCACAAATAAAACGGGCCGCCGATTCTGTATCATTAAATATTGCTGAAGGATCAACAGGACAATCTAATGCTGAGTTTAATAAATTTTTAGGCTACGCCTTACGGCCGGATATTGAGGTTGTCGGATGTTTATATCTTGCTCAAAAAAGAGATTTAATTAAAGAAGATACTTTTAGAAAACTATACCAGCAATGTGAAGAGATTTTAGTTATGCTAAACTCTTTACGAAATACGCTAAAATAATATGGCAGCAAATCAAAACTTCCGGACTTCCGGACTTTCCGACTTTCCGACTGGTAGTGGCTTCCACTTCCCCGCCGAATGGGCACCACATACTGCTACCTGGCTGAGCTGGCCTCATAAAGAGGAATCATGGCCGGGGAAGATCGGCATGATATACAGCAAGTACGCTGAGTTTGTTAAGGTATTAACCGAAGGCGAACTGGTGCGCATAAACGTGGTTGATGAGCAAATGGCTGCTTTTGCTAAGGAACAATTGCTGGCTGCTGGTGTTGACCTGACTAAAGTTGAATTTTTCGAATTCCCAACCAATGATGCCTGGTGTCGTGATCATGGACCAGCGTTTTTGATCAATAGCGATACTAAGGAGAAAGTTATCGTCGACTGGGGTTATAACGCCTGGGGTGGCAAATATCCACCGTTTGATCTGGATGATGTTATCCCAACCAAAATAGGCGAGCATTTTGGCTTACCGGTTTACCATCCGGGTATTGTGATGGAAGGTGGCTCGGTTGATTTTAATGGCGCAGGCACTGTATTAACCACTACCGCCTGTCTACTGAATGAGAACCGCAACCCGCATCTCACAAAAGAACAAATTGAGGAATACTTGAAAAACTATTATGGTGTTGAGCAGGTTTTATGGCTGGGTGATGGCATCATCGGCGATGATACCGACGGCCATATTGATGATATTACCCGTTTTGTAAACAAAGATACCGTGGTAACCGTTGTGGAAGAAAACCCGGAAGATGAGAACTACCACATATTACAGGAGAACCTGGAAACCCTTAAAACCATGCGCCTGCTGAATGGCAAAGCACTCAACATTATTGAGCTGCCCATGCCCGATCCGGTTATTTATGATGAGCAGCGTTTACCTGCATCCTACGCGAATTTTTACATCGGTAACGCGGCTGTGGTAGTACCAACGTACCGTTGCGACAAAGACGCCATAGCGCTTGAAATATTGCAGCAATGCTTCCCCGACCGTAAAGTTGTAGGCATTGATTCCACCGATATTATCTGGGGATTAGGCAGTTTCCATTGTTTGAGTCAGCAGGAACCGGCGGTTTAAGTTTTTTTGGGGGGGGGATTGTTCATCAAGCATGATGTACACTCTCCTCAATAACATAATAACACCTCTCCGGTAAAAGCCCCTCTCAATTTTTCACCGACTATTTTTCCCAACTCACCGACATCTTTATTCATACCACCAATATTGCATAGGGTGGCCCTGTTATGCGCTGTACATTTGGTTAAGATTTAAAATTAGAAAGATCATGGAAAATCAAATAAACAATCCACAACCAGCACATAACGCTAAGACCACAACAGGTATGATTTTCCTGGTAATAGGCCTTGCCCTGTTGTTTAAACATATCGGTTTCTTTTTATTCCCGCACTGGCTTTTTAGCTGGCCGTTAATATTAATTATCTTCGGCTTATATGTGGGCGCCAAACATAATTTCAAAAAAACCAACTGGATTATTTATGTAATGCTTGGTGTTATATTTTTATTGCCTAATATTATACCGGCTTTAGGTGCAGGCACCATTTGGCCATTGTTGCTGATAGCTTTTGGCGTACACCAGATCATGAGGCACGACCAACGCTGGAACGGCGCTAATTGGGAAAAACGCAATGACAGCACTACCGGCAACATTAACAACATTTAATAAAGAAATATCATGAGTGACAATATAGAATATCCAAAAGAGCCCGGTAAAGGCAAAGTATTTGCCGGACTTATTTTGCTGGGAATAGGCATCATTTTCCTGTTTCAGCAACTCGACTTCTTCTTCTTCCCGCACTGGTTGTTCAGGTGGCCCATGTGGCTTATCATATGGGGAATATTTATAGGTGCCAGAAGCAATTTCCGTAATTCATCCTGGCTCATTATGCTGCTCATAGGCTGTGTTTTTTTACTGGATGATGCCCTGCCCGATTACAATGTGCATGCCGCAATATGGCCGCTTGCTATCATCGTATTTGGCATATGGCTCATAGTTAGGCGCAGCCATCCCGGCGACCAGGATAAATGGAGCCGGAAATGGGAAGATAAATGGAACAAACACCAGTACCGCAGTGGCAACCCTTTCGAACCTGTAATTACCCCGGTTACCCCGGTTGATGCACCACAGGATCCATCAGGAACCAGACCGAGCGCAAATACAGGCACAGGCTCAACAAATATACCGCCTACCGGCAGCTATAAAAGTGCATTTTTAAAGGGCGATGATTATTTAGATACCGTATCAGTTTTTGGCGGGGTTAACAAAACCATCCTCTCAAAAAACTTTAAAGGCGGCGAAATAGTGAACATTTTTGGCGGTGCCGAACTTGATTTTACCCAGGCCGATATACAGGGCCGCGTAGTAATTGATATCACCCAGATATTTGGCGGCACCAAAATCATTGTGCCATCAAACTGGCAGGTAGTATCAGATATGGCAGCCGTGTTTGGCAGCGTTGATGATAAAAGAATAAAATCAACCGGAGCCGATGGCAGTAAGGTGCTTGTACTAAAAGGAGTTTCAATTTTTGCCGGCGTAGATGTACGCAGCTATTAATTAAGATTAAAATTAGTTTGATTATGAATTGGTACGTAGCAAAATTAGTTTTCAGGGTGATCAGCGGTGATGGTAACCATCATGCGCAATTTGATGAACAATTAAGGCTCATAAATGCCGATAGCGAATATACAGCCTTTGAAAAAGCCAGCCACATAGGTCGCGCAAATCAGGATAGCTTTTTAAACAACAATAAGCAAACCGTACAATGGCAGTTTATTGATGTAGCCGAACTTAACCAGCTTGGCGAACTTAAAGATGGCACCGAACTGTATTATAACATACATGAAACACACGATGCCGATCTGTACATAGCATGGGCGCACCATAAGTCGGCCCTTTTAGGAATAAAAAATTAATTAACTAACGATACTGTAAGTTTTGGCTTTATTATCAATATCATCATCAAGATTATACGGCATACTGGTAGCCTGTGGCCTGGCATGGACAGGCCTGGTTGCCTATATCGTGCATGATTTTGGTTTTATATGGTATATAGCCTTAACTGATGGTATTGTAAGTTCCATATTATTAGCAGCCGCCTGTTGGCTCATCAACAACAACCTGCGCTATTACCAGCCGGGTAAGGGCAGCTATATAAATTTACTGATGTGGTGCCTCTCGCTGGCCGGTATTTGTACTGCTGGTTGCAGGTGGATAATCCCCTACCTGAGTATCAGTACAGTTTATATGCACTTTCTATCGCAATCGTTAACCATCCGCTTTTTTACCGATTTTTTGGCGATAGGCTGGATGGCTATGATCAGCATGCTGTGGTACTCGCAACAGGATCATAAACAAACCGAAAAACGTAAATCAGAGGCCGAAAAACTGGCCCGCGATGCAGAACTGTATAACCTGCGCCAGCAATTGCAGCCTCACTTTTTATTCAACAGTCTAAACTCCATTAATGCGCTGATAGGTTTTAAGCCTGATGAAGCCCGCAAAATGATACACCAGTTATCCGACTTTTTACGTGGCACTTTAAAAAAAGACGACCAGCTGTTAGTGCCGTTGAATGATGAGCTACAGCATTTAAATCTTTATTTAGATATTGAGAAGGTACGTTTCGGTCACCGTTTGGATACCGAGATCAGTTGTGATAAGCATTGCGGTGAAGGCCTGCTGCCATCCATGCTATTACAGCCCATTGTGGAGAACGCCATTAAATTTGGTTTGTATGATACCACCGAAAAAGTAACCGTAAGCATCCGCGGCGAAATTGAGGGCAATAACCTGGTAATAATGGTACAAAACCCTTACGACCCGCAAACCTCACGCCCCAAAGGCACCGGTTTTGGTCTACGCGGTGTACAACGCAGACTTTATTTGCTTTTTGCCCGCAACGACCTGATGGAAACCCACCAAAATGATAATATATTTACAACCATTATAAAAATTCCGCAGCTATGAAACGCGCCTTAATTATCGACGACGAGCCATTGGCAAGAATGGTTGTACTTGAATATTTACAAGCTTTTAACGACCAGATAGAGGTTATGCAGGAATGCAACGACGGCTTTGAGGGCCTGAAAGCTATCCATCAGTACCAACCCGACCTGATCTTTCTTGATGTGCAAATGCCCAAGATAAACGGCTTTGAAATGCTGGAGCTGGTGGAGAACCAGCCATCAGTAATATTCACCACCGCCTTTGATGAGTATGCCATAAAAGCATTTGAGGCACACGCTGTTGATTACCTGTTAAAGCCATTCAGCAAAGACCGTTTTAACAAAGCCGTTGAAAAATATTTGGCACAGTCTCCAAGCGCAAAACCCGCCAAACAGACCGAAGAACTGCTGGAAGCTGTTTCCCAGTCGCCGGCCCAGCATGAGCGTATTGTGGTAAAAACAGGCACCAAGGTAAAGATCATCCCCGTATCGGATGTGATATACCTGCAGGCCGATGATGATTATGTAAGCGTTTTTACCCAGGAAGGCTCCTACCTCAAAAACAAAACCATGAACTTTTTTGAGCAAACCCTCGACCCACGCTATTTTGTACGCGTACACCGCTCCTACATGGTTGCCATACAGCAAATAACCCGTATTGATCCTTATGAAAAGGACAGTCACCTGGCCATCCTGAAATCCGGCGCCAAAATACCGGTAAGTAAAACGGGGTATGTGAAGTTGAAGCAGGTGTTGGGGATATAGTTGATTTGGGCACTTTCTAAAATTCCAATGTTTGATCTCCCTTAAAAGCAGTTGACTTCACGTTCTCTAAGGGACTAAAACTCAAATCAATTTGACGATCAAGAATAAACTCTTTAGGCAGTTCAAAATTCTCACTATTTGCTTTAACAAACATAAATTTTATAGCTTTCATTTCTCGAAAATGAATTATGTCATATTCAGCTTTCATATAAGTCTCAAAATCATATTTTTCATACTGATAATCTAGCCTATCAACTATATATAGCTTTCCTAAATATTTTCTATTATCTGACACTTTATATGGATGTCGATTCTTTTTAAGATAAAGTTGAAAGTCAATTTTCCCAAGAAACGTATATACTCCTTCCATTATTTGATGAAATTCTAAAGCTCTAGTTCCGGTCACCGTCAAATTTTCACCGTATTGAAATTCACCTTTGAAATATCCATTTGCATCTATATCAACTATTCGCATTATTATACCTGAATATATTCTACCATTTTCCTTTTTTTCCAATTCAAGGTTTAAAGTTTCTGTGAATCCTGCATAATTACCTACAACTTCCGAAAAATATTTATTGGATAAGTTTAATCTTTGGCTAAAATAAAACCACATTAATAATATAATTGGAGTCGAAATACCGACTATATTATTCAAGTCACTTAATGAAAACCCAATTGAACAACATAATACTACCATAAATAAATATACAATTTTCAGTATGTAATAATAGATTAAATTTGAACTCACTTATAGCCAAGCAAGTGAAGTCGCTCTGTATAGTTTGGGATTGCTTCGTTCCTCGCAATGACGCGCAAATAGATTTTTGCTTTATTTTCCCCGTCGGTAGAACAGCTTCGGATGAAAGCAGGCAAAACGATGGTGGCCTTGTGCGTGGCAGGGCATAGCGGGACTTTTGCAGAAGCGTAATGGCAATGAGCGTAGCGCAAGCGGGGTAAAAGTTTCCAGCCCAGGTTTTGCCTGATTTGCAGAGTAGAGGCCTTGTGCGGCAAAGAAGCATTTCTACTGACTTGACCTTTTGGTCCTTTTGTGTCAAGACAAAAGAACTAGCCTTAGCGGCAATGAGCGATACCATGAGATAAGTACACAGTTGCAAACTGAAAGATCATTCAGTACCCGCAAGCATCGTCATCCGTAGACTTCAGTTGCAAACTGAAGCTAGTGAAAAGAGACGAATTATTTCTTCAATGCAAACAACGAAAACTCACTCTCCGCTTTCTTAATAATATTCCCCAGCATCCCCAATCCAGTCACCTCCATTTCTACCAAGTCATTAGGTTGCAGCCACTGGGCTTGATAGTTGGGGTCATTTCGTAAACCTGTCCCATTCAGTTCCAAAAAGCACCCCGTGCCAACCGTGCCTGATCCTATTACATCACCCGGCAGGATATCACAACCATAGGCACAGCGTTCAATGATCTCGGCGAAGGTCCAGTCCATATCAGCCATGGTACCTGCAGATACCTGCTTGCCGTTCACATGACAAACCATTTTCAAGTCGTATGCATTACCCGTATGACCGGGTTTCGGTACGGTTTTATAAGCATCCAGCTCATCCGGCGTAACCAGCCACGGACCAATCACCGTTGAAAAATCTTTCCCCTTTGCCGGCCCAAGGTTTAGCAGCATTTCTTCCATTTGCAAGGTGCGGGCGCTCATATCATTCATGATCATGTAACCGGCTATGTAGTTATCCGCTTCAGCTGCTTTAATGTTTCTGCCTTTTTTATTTATTACAATGGCAACCTCCAGCTCAAAATCAAGCTTATCGAAATGATCGGGCATGCATTCTATTTCGCCAGCACCTTGTATAGCATTATGATTAGTGAAATAAAATACCGGGTACTGATCAAACTCAGGTATCATTGCTGCGCCGCGGTTACGCCTGCCAGCCTCTACATGCTGCCTGAATGCGTAAGCATCCCTGCATGAGCTCGGGTGCGGTACGGGCGCTAGCAATTCATAAAACAATTCCTCCTTAGCCTCTAACTTGCCCGATTTAATATCGCCATTCACTTTTTTAGCCCGATCCATCAGTTCATCGCCACCCCACAAAAACCCGTTCATGTTATCGGGCAGTAACTTATCACATGAGTTTAAATTATAGATATGCCCGTTTATGTAAATGCCCAGATGCTCCCGGTCTTCGGTTTTGTAGGATACTAATTTCATGTTTAATTGGTTGGTAACTCAAAGCTAATGTTTTTGGTTGATGGGTGATGAGTGGTTGATTAAGTTTATTTGGTTAAATGAGTAGTTGATTTGGTGAATGATTGATTAGCCCAAATAAATTTCATATTACACCCTCTTTACGGCTTGTCGTAGAGAGGGTCGACGAGCGAAGCAAAGTCGGGGTGAGTCAACGGAGCGCGTCGAAGCCCCGCGTTAGGGACAAGAGTGGATACCGGCCCAGTGCCTAAGGCCTGTAGGCGTATGAACGGATGGCCCGGCCCGCTGAATAGCGGGAACGCCCTTGTTTTAGTGATTAAAGAATAGTTGATCAGTGATTAGTTAACCCATCTTTAACCACTCATAAATTTAAACGCACTCCAACTTAAATAAACTAAATCTACCTAATCCCTCTAAACCGCTACAACTCCATCAACCACTCACCATTCAACTCAATCAACAAATTCAACAACATATAATATTAATTCCCTAACTTCGTATTACAATTATGAGCATACAAAGGCATTTTCTTTTTTCCCTCGGCCTCACTTCAATGAGTGATGCCTCTTCTTTCAGGGATGCTATGCTCAGTAAGATAGTACTGGCACAGTACTAATTACCCTCCCGCTATTTTAGGATATAAACGTTGAAAGCTATTTAGCTTCAGCACATTATCTTAAAACTATTCCCGCTCTGCAATCGTTTTATATTTAAATGCAATGGTTTTTGGATTAATTCAAATCTCAAATCCAACCCTCAGCATTTAAACGTTCTGAACAATATAAACCAATTATAGGCCATGCCCATTTATCATACATTAGGAAAAATTCCGCCGAAGCGGCATACGCAATTCCGTAAGCCCGATGGTAGTTTATACGCCGAAGAACTGGTATCAACCGAAGGTTTTTCGAGCCTGTACTCGCTTGTTTACCATGCTTACCCGCCAACAATTGTAAAGGAGTTGGGTGAGCCTTACAGCGTTGAGCCCAAAATTGCCCGCGAAAAGCATTTGAAGCATACCAGCCTCATCGGTTTTAACGTGCAGCCTGAGGACGATTACCTTAAAAGCCGCAAACCTGTGCTGGTAAATAACGACCTGCATATTTCGCTGGCAGCCCCGCGCACCTCCATGACTGATTATTTTTATAAGAACAGTCAGGCCGACGAAGTGGTGTTCATTCACCAGGGATCAGGCACGTTAAAAACAGGCTTCGGCAATATCAAATTTGTTTATGGTGATTACCTGGTAATACCACGCGGTACCATTTACCAGATGGAGTTTGGCACGGCCGATAACCGGCTGTTCATTGTAGAGAGCTTTAGCCCTATCCGCCCTCCCAAGCGTTACCGGAATGCCTACGGACAGCTAATGGAGCACTCGCCCTATTGCGAGCGTGACATCAAACGCCCCACCGACCTGCAAACGCATGATGAAAAAGGCGATTTCAAGATCCTGATAAAAAAACAGGGATTGATCTATCCATACATCTATGGAACCCACCCTTTTGATTTCATTGGCTGGGATGGTTTCCATTATCCATGGGCGCTTTCCATTCATGATTTTGAGCCGATAACAGGCCGCCTGCACCAGCCGCCACCGGTACACCAAACATTTGAGGGCAATAACTTTGTGATATGCTCATTTGTGCCTCGCAAGTTTGATTATCATCCGCTATCGATCCCCGCGCCATATAACCACAGTAATGTGGATAGCGACGAGGTTTTATACTATGTAGATGGCGACTTTATGAGCCGCAAGCACGTGGTTAAAGGACAGATCACTCTGCACCCCGGCGGCATACCGCATGGCCCGGCACCCGGCGCGGTTGAGCGGTCGATAGGTAAGGAATCAACCGATGAACTGGCGGTAATGATTGACCCCTTCCGCCCGCTGATGCTGACGGATGAGGCTATAAGAATTGAGGACGGAAATTATTATAAGAGTTGGGCGGACCCCTCCTAGCCTCCCCAAAGGGGAGGAACAAAAAACATTAGACCTTTAAAATATTATTATGAATACTATAATTGAAAAAAATAGAGAAGTCTTCCCCTTAGGGGAGGATTTAGGTGGGGTGGATTTTTTACCCTTGAACGGTACTGATTACGTTGAATTTTATGTGGGTAATGCCAAACAGGCTGCCCACTATTATAAAACCGCTTTCGGTTTCCAGGACCTGGCTTATGCCGGACCTGAAACCGGGGTGCGCGACAGAGCTTCATACGTTCTGCAACAAGGCAAAATACGTATTGTATTAACCACCCCGCTGCATTCTGATCACCCTATAGCGGAGCATATTAAAAAACATGGCGATGGCGTAAAAGTGCTGGCCCTTTGGGTTGATGATGCTTATGACGCTTTTAAACAAACCACACAACGTGGCGCTGAACCTTATCAACAACCGCAAACATTAAGCGATGAGTTTGGCGAAGTACGTACCAGCGGCATTAAACTGTACGGCGAAACGGCGCACCTTTTCATCGAACGCAAAAACTATAAAGGGTTATTTTTACCCGGCTATAAAGAACATAAAACAGTTTATAACCCAACTGATACCGGCTTATTATACGTTGACCATTGCGTAGGTAACGTGGGCTGGCACCAGATGAACCATTGGGTTGATTTTTATGCTGATACTATGGGTTTCAGGAACATCCTCACCTTTGATGATAAGATGATCTCTACCGAATATTCAGCCCTGATGAGCAAGGTGATGAGCAATGGAAACGGTTATGTTAAGTTCCCGATTAATGAGCCGGCCGAGGGTAAAAAGAAATCGCAGATTGAAGAATACCTGGAATTTTACGAAGGCGAAGGTGTGCAGCATATGGCTTTAGCTACGCATGATATTGTGAAAACAGTAACTGAACTGCAAAGCCGTGGCGTGGAGTTTTTAACCGTGCCCACCACCTATTACGATGAACTTACCGACCGTGTTGGCCATATTGATGAGGATCTGGAACCGCTAAAGCAACTGGGCATATTAGTCGACCGTGACGATGAGGGGTATTTACTCCAAATATTCACCAAACCGGTTGAGGACAGGCCTACTTTGTTCTTCGAGATCATTCAGCGCAAGGGTGCCAAATCATTCGGCGCTGGTAATTTTAAGGCTTTGTTTGAGGCTATTGAACGCGAGCAGGATTTGAGGGGGAATCTCTGATTTCGGAATTCGGAATTTCCATTTCGGATTTATTGAATTTTCGAGCCCCGATTTATCGGGGCTTTTTTGCTTAATTTTAATTTGTATGATCCTAGATGAAATTATCGATCAGCTTAAACAAAAATCCAACCCTGCCTACCATGCAGGTATGCTGCGTTTTGGTGTTGATAATTCAAAAGCGCTTGGCGTACCCATACCCGAATTACGGAAACTAGCAAAATCATTAAAAAAGAACCACCAGCTGGCATTACAGCTTTGGGATACCGGCATTCATGAGGCGCGTATACTGGCTTCAATGGTTGACGATCCGGCCCTGGTTACACAAACACAAATGGATAATTGGGTTAAAGACTTCTATGCTTGGGACTTGTGCGACCAGGTTTGCGGCAACCTGTTCGATCGCACACCATTTGCTATTGAAAAAGCATTATTTTATACCACCCATCAGGATGAATACATTAAACGCGCCGGTTTTGTATTAATGGCCGAATACGCGGTACACAATAAAACGGCTGATAACGATGTGTTCATTGCCCTGTTGCCCATCATTGACCGCGAAGCCTGGGACGACCGTAACTTTGTTAAGAAAGCGGTAAACTGGGCATTACGGCAAATCGGTAAAAGAAATAAGATACTATGCGCCGCGGCCATTGCATCGGCGAGGCGAATATTATTGCAGGATAGCAAAACTGCCAAATGGATAGCAGCCAATGCTTTAAAGAGCTCATAGCAAAGGAATACTAACGAATTATTGTTATTATCGTTCACTATTATATACAAAAACGCTTCAAAATCATCAGATTAATAATAACTCGCCCCTTAATAATTAATTATAAATTTAATATTAATCTATACTAAAATATTGTAGTTTAATTTACTCTCAACGGTTGTAAAAACTGATAAACAATATTAATGGCACCATTTTACATATGATGTATAGTATGAATGTGTTTTTTAATATGAATTTCCCTTCAAATCAAGACCTTTTAAGCAATGATGCATCTTGTTTTGCCCGCCAAGAGGTCGATAAAATTGCAAAAATGGTTATTTGGGAGCTTGAAATAGGTTCGATGAGCCTGTCATTTTCTAAAAATAGCCATGATATTTTTGAATTAAATATGCCCGCTTCGTTTAGTATTAACGAGATGATCAGCTTTTTTGAGCCTTCGCACTGTATAATAGCTGATGATGCTATTGAAGATGCCATCGGCAACGGCAAACCTTTTGACCTTGAGCTTTCCCTGCGGACAGCCAAAAATAACGTGATATGGACAAGGTTTAAAGCCAGCCCTGTTATTGACGAATATGGCAAGTGCGTAAGTATACAAGGTATTTTACAGGATATTGATGAATATAAACAAAGGGAAATTGTGTTGCAAAACTCCCTTGCCATGGCAAATGAAAGGAACAAACGACTCCAGAATTTCGCATATATTGTATCGCATAACCTGCGCACACATACCGGCAACCTGCAATCTATGGTTGAGATGCACAATCATGCCCACACAGAAGATGAGCGTGTCGCGATTTTCGGTCACATACAATCAGTAAGCGATAGTCTTAATTTAACAGTTAAGGATTTGGAACAGGTTGTAAGGGTACAGGCCGAGATAAGCAGCGATAAGAAAATAATTAAGTTTGAAACCGTATTCACAAACATGCTGCGCGTGCTGAGCAATAATATTGACGAGGCCAATGCTGCGATTGAATACGATTTTAGCAGGTGCACTGCCACAAACTATATTCCTGCATACCTGGAAAGTATCTTGCAAAATCTGCTTACCAATGCTTTAAAATATCGCCATCCACATAGGCAGCTTGTTATAAAGTGCCATACTTATATTAAAAACAAACACATTTATCTAATATTTGAGGATAACGGGCTCGGTATTAATATGGCACGCCACGGTAATGATGTTTTCGGCATGTATAAAACATTCCATAACAATCCCGACTCACAAGGTATTGGCCTGTTTATCACACGTAACCAGGTAGAGTCACTAGGAGGTTCAATAAAATTGGAAAGCGTAGTAAATGAAGGAACTAAATTTACTATAAGGTTAACCTAATTTGAAGATTTGGTGATTTGAAGATTTGAAAATTAATGGGACCCAAATGAGGCATCTTCAAATCAGCACATTCTCAAATCTTCAAATTAAATCATCTTCTAATTAATTGCTTTTATCATTTACGATCACAAAAACATCCTCATTATCTTTTTTCATGAGGTATTTTTCGCGGGCAAATTTTTCGAGTTTAGCTGGGTTGGAAGTGAGTTCGTCCAGATCTTTGCTAACGGCGCCGGTTTGTTTTATGTAAAAATCGCGCTCCTGTTTTAGCTTGCTAAGCTGCTGATGGTATTGGTATTGCGAGAAAAGGTCGTTCTTATCAAAAAAGATCATCCACACTACAAAAGCCGCGGTAACCCAAAAAAACTTATTTTTAAAAAGGTATAAAAGGCGTTTCATATCACTATATCTATTTCATCATAAAATTAAAGCAAAGTTTTGGTTGCTGCAAGTAGTATTAATTAACTTGTTAACAGGAGGGTGTTTTGTCATGCTGAGGAACGAAGCATCTATTATACGAGCAGCAGATAATCGCTTGCAGATTGAATGCGGTTAGATTCTTCGCTCTCGCTCAGAATGACAATCGGATTAAAAGAAAAAGGGTTTCATGCACTCGAAGCATGAAACCCTTTTTTATATTCTTATATTCTTCCTTAATCCCTTCTTGCACTACGGCTATTACCGCCGCGGCTTCCGCCGCTCATGTTGCCGCTATTGCTGCTGCTCTTATTATTATTTCCACCGCGACCACGGTCTTTATTGCCAAAACCACGGCCTCTTTTTGGTGCGCCACTGCGGCCACCGCCTGATTTGGCTGCTGCCTCGGCTTTAGCTACCATGCTTTGCGGGCTCATCGGGTAAGGATGCGCCTCGTTTACTGGTATCTGTTTAGCTATCAGCTTATGAATATCCTTCAGGAAATCAATTTCCTCAGCATCACAGAATGATAAAGCTATGCCGCTTGCACCAGCACGACCTGTACGGCCAATCCTGTGTACATAAGTTTCGGGTATATTTGGCAGCTCGTAATTTATAACGTGGGTAAGCTCATCAATATCAATACCGCGAGCGGCAATATCTGTAGCAATTAATACCCTTGTTGTACGGTTCTTAAAGTTTGATAAAGCACGCTGACGCGCGTTTTGCGATTTATTACCGTGAATAGCCTCGGCAGTAATGCCTACTTTAACAAGATCCTTAACTACCTTATCAGCACCATGCTTGGTACGTGTAAATACCAGCGCGGTTTTAATTCCTTTATCTTTTAATATGTGGTTAAGCAAGGCTTTTTTATCGCCCTTATCTACATAATAAAGCTCCTGCTGAATAGTATCAGCGGTTGATGATACCGGTGTAACTTCCACCTTTTCGGGCCTTGTTAAAATGGTATTCGCCAGGTTCTGGATTTCGTTTGGCATCGTAGCCGAAAAGAACAGTGTTTGCCTTTTCGCAGGTACTTTTGCAATGATCTTTTTAACATCATTTACAAAGCCCATATCCAGCATACGGTCGGCTTCATCCAATACCAGCATTTTAATATGATCAAGGTGAACATATTTCTGGTTCATCAAATCCAGCAAACGACCTGGTGTTGCTACTAAAATATCAACGCCCCTGCGCAAACTATCAACCTGCGGATTTTGTGAAACACCGCCGAATACTACCAAATGCTTTAAACCGGTATGTTTGCCATAAGCGGCAAAACTTTCGGCAATTTGTATGGCCAGCTCACGAGTTGGTGTTAAAATAAGGGCCTTAATGGTTTTTTGCTCTTTATGCTGCAGCCTGTCCTGGTACAATAACTGTAGAATAGGAATAGCGAAAGCGGCCGTTTTACCGGTACCGGTTTGCGCGCAGCCAAGCAGGTCTTTACTTTGTAATATAATAGGAATGGATTGCTCCTGTATGGGCGTAGGTGTAGTATAACCCTCAGTTTTTAAAGCCCTGAGTATAGGCTCAATTAAATTTAAATTTTCGAATGACATGTAATGTTTTTATGTATTGTGCTAACGCGATTGCATAAGCGGATCTGAAGAGTTGTCGGTGATCAAAACCGTAAGCTAACGGGTATTGCCAGCAAAGATACGCTTTTATTTGTTAAGTAGGTGCAGGTGATAGCTTAAACGCTAAAGGTGAAAGGTTTATGACATTTTTTTGAGGTAAAAGCCAAAAGATTTTAATTTCCCATCACCCTCTTTGCGCGCAGCGGAGAGAGGGTCGAGTGAAACGAAGTCGGGGTGAGTCAACGGAGCGCTTATCCAATAATTTCTGAACCCGAATTTCTTGAATTAGAGAATTTATCGAATTCTGCTAATTCCTTAATTTTGTAAATTCAGGTTCAGATACTTTGGGCGTTCCCCTGCGGGTCGGGTTATTCGCTCATACGCCTTCAGGCTTTAGGCTCGAGGCCGGTATCCGCTACTACCCCTAACGCAAACTTCAACGCGCTTCACCGACTCACCCGGTCGTTGCTTCGCCCGACCACCCTCTCTTCACCTGTGGTGGAAAGAGGGTAAATCTTTCCGGGTTTTATTTTATAGCGATGGATTTGAACGGACGAATATTTTCTCCTATCCCTCTACAACCGCACTCTCATCCTTATTCTCTTCCTTCTCCTTCTTACCAGTTAAATAAGCATCCAGCAATATCAACCCCATGCCTGCCATTATCGACATATCGGCAACATTGAACACACCGGTTTGGAAGATCACGAAATCGATATGCATAAAATCGGTTACCGAACCATGTACAATACGATCGTACAAATTACCCACGCCACCGCCTATGATGAATATGATGCCTACAAGTTTATAGTTACTCATGTTGGGTTTGCTCAAAATATACCATAAACCCCACGCAACGGCAATTAATGGCAGTATCATTAAAATAAGATAGCGCAGCGGACCACCCAATGAATCACCCAGACTTAAAAACGCGCCTGTGTTCTCTACCTTCTCGAGTGTTACGTGGTTGGCTATAAAACCGATCACCTGGTACTCGGTCATGTGTTTGCGGACTATAGATTTTGAAATCTGGTCGCAGCCAATGTTTAGGGCAAGTATGAATAATATGATGGCCCCTCTCAGGATTTTATTTGATTTCATGGGCGCAAATATAATACGATTGCCGGATTTTAAAATTTCCTTTTTGTCTGAACCATGATTTGCCTGATTAAAGGATTACATGATTTCCAGGCAATAAATCAAGGCGATCCATAAATCCTATAAATCATGGTTCAGACAAAAAAAAGCCCCGGTAAACCGGGGCTCCAATAATTCGTGAAATTCGAAACAATCAGTGCAATTCGTGCTAATTACTATTCGTGCTAACTATTTTTTGTAAAACTTAAAGTTCTTACCGATGAATTTTGCGTTAGCGCCTAATTCTTCCTCGATGCGTAATAACTGGTTGTATTTAGCTATCCTGTCTGAACGTGAAGCTGAACCTGTTTTAATCTGACCGCAATTTAATGCTACTGCCAAATCAGCGATGGTTGAATCTTCAGTTTCGCCCGAACGGTGGCTCATTACTGAGGTGTAACCGTTAGTTTGTGCTAATGATACCGCGTTAATAGTTTCAGTTAATGAACCTATCTGGTTAACTTTTACAAGGATAGAGTTTGCAGTATCTTCATCGATACCACGTTGTAAACGGGTTACATTGGTAACAAATAAATCGTCACCTACTAACTGTACTCTATCGCCTAGTTTCTCGGTTAAAATTTTCCAGCCATCCCAATCATCCTCAGCCATGCCGTCTTCTATAGAAATGATAGGGTATTTCGCTACTAGTTCAGCAAGGTATTCAGCTTGTTCAGCGCTGGTGCGGATAGCACCTTTTTCGCCTTCAAATTTAGTGTAGTCGTATTTACCATCTTTGTAAAACTCAGATGCAGCGCAATCAAATGCGATAAAAATATCTTCACCGGCTTTGTAGCCTGCTTTTGCAATAGCTTGCAAAATGGTTTCAACGCCATCTTCAGTACCTTCAAACGTTGGGGCAAAACCACCTTCGTCGCCTACTGCGGTTGAAAGTCCGCGGTCATGTAATATTTTTTTCAGGTTATGGAATACTTCAGTACCCCACCTTAATGCTTCAGAAAATGAAGGAGCGCCAACCGGCATGATCATAAACTCCTGGAAAGCGATAGGCGCATCAGAGTGTGAACCACCGTTAACGATGTTCATCATCGGGATTGGTAAAGTATTAGCATTAACACCACCAATGTAGCGGTATAAAGGCTGACGGCTTTCTTCGGCAGCAGCTTTAGCAACTGCTAATGATACACCTAATATAGCGTTAGCGCCTAATTTACCTTTGTTTGGTGTGCCATCAAGGTCGATCATGATGCTGTCGATCAGGTTTTGATTGAAAACATCAATACCTTGTAATTCTTTAGCTATTATTTCATTTACATTTTCAACGGCCTTAAGTACGCCCTTGCCCATGTATACAGATTTATCGTTATCGCGCAATTCAACAGCCTCGTGAATACCCGTTGATGCTCCAGATGGAACAGCAGCGCGACCGAAGGCACCGTTTTCAGTTAATACATCTACTTCGATAGTAGGATTGCCGCGGGAATCTAATATCTGGCGGGCGTGGACATCAATTATTAAGCTCATTTTGTATAATTTAGATTAAAATTATACATAGTGTAAAACGTACACTATGTTTTATTACTTTTCAAATATACAAATGAAATTAAAATATGCTGAAAATAAATAAAGTTTAACGTTAAATTAACGTGAACCAGGATTTTGGGGGGATTAAAGGATTAACAGGATATTAATTAATCAATCAACGTATCATCAGCCTCATATCGCCATTCAGCATCTTGATTAGCCCTCCATGCTCGCCAACCATATTGTAAATGATATATTTCATTTATTGTTGGGTCAAGCTTTGTTATTTCTTTTAAACAAATAAGTTTAGCATCATTTATATCAGGTTCCATACTTGTGTGAAATTGCCATGCACCATCTTCATTATGATATACATACAATATTGGTTCACCTTCCAAAGCTTGTTTGGTTGTATAAACACCTAAATTCCTTTCTTCATAAAATTTAAAGTCAGTATTTCTGTCCAATAATGGCTGTTTAAATTTCCAATCAGAATTAAAACCTTCATCCCATGGAAAGTTGCCCTGCTTATCCGGCCAAACAAGCTGTAAAACAGGAAAGTCGAAACTATCGTCATAAAACCAACCTGCATAACCTAAATAATTAGCATAATATTCTTTATCAACATTTATAAATTGAATACTATATCCTTCCAAAAAACCTTTATAAGGCTTATTTACTTCAAACTTTTGTCCTTGTTTAATTAAATCATGGGCATGATTCAATATGGTTGCCATTACATTTGTTTTTAAGCCAAAACAAATTATCTCAGGCTGCCCAAATTTTTTAAACAAACCTATTGAGTAAACAAAAGCCGGGAGGTAATTATCAGCTTCGAGCAAGGCAAGATGAAAACCATATTTTTTAATATTATGAAGAATTGCTTGCTTTGCAGCTTTATCGTGTTGGCTGTGGTCTTCTATCATAACCTTGTTTTTCTTTTGTTAACCACACTTATTAGTAAACACTAAAATATACAGCTTTGGCTTACAGTTGCAAACTGTAACAATGCGCCACCACGAGCTGCAAGCTCGCGGGAGCATTTAGTAAATAACCCGCATCCTGGAAATCAAAAAAATCCAGTAAATCCTGGTTCACTCCCACTTAAACAACTTAACCGCCGCCGAGTAAACAATAATACCCCATATCAACAGAATCAATAACTGGTGGCCAACATCGAGCAAACTCGCGCCTTCAAAGGCTATTTTGCGCATGGCATCGTTCAGGTAGGTTAATGGCAATGCCTTACAAACCGGCTGCAGCCAGGTTGGGAAAACCGAGATACTAAAAAACGTACCCGACAGCAGGAACTGCGGTAAGGTGATAATATTAGCTATCGGCGGTACAGAGCTTTCATTTTTAGCAATGCCCGATACCACAAACCCAAAGCCCATAAATATAACCACCCCCACGAACGAGAGCACCAGCATTTGCAACACCGTACTTACCCCATGTATCAGCGTAAAATCAAAAGCGAAGTGGCCTATCAATATAATAAACAGAGCGCCTATTAAAGCAAATGTTATACGGGCCAAAGCCTCGCCCAATACGATGCTATATCTTTTTACCGGGGTAGCAAAAAAGCGTTTTATTACCAAAGTGATACGCAAGCTCAGGAACACGAATGCCGTACCAAAAACACCGGTACTCAACAGCGAGAAGCCTAATTGGCCCGGTAAAATAAAGTCGATGGTTTTGTATTCACGGCCGGATACAGTTGATTCCTTTAACTCAGCAATTACCGGTGATTCATTACTGGTTAACTGGTTCATCCTGAAAAAGATGGTGCTTAGTACCGATTTCAGGATGTTGTCTTTTTCAGCCGATGCTTTGGTGTATTGCACATCAACAGTAAATGCAGGTTTAGATTTCGCAACCGATAATGGCGGATATAGCGTCCAGCCATCATGGTTCTTTTTTATATTTATTATAGCATCAATATGCCCCTTAGCCAGGTCACTGTTCATCTGGTCGATGGGTTGGTCGTTTATCAGGTGTACCACGCTCGATTTTGCCAGCGCCTGGTAAACCGGGTTCTGCGTATCGCTGCCCTTTACCACACCCACATCAACACTAACGGCGCTGCCACCAATAAAGCCAAACACCAATATAAATATCAGCGGAAATAACAGCGTAAACACCACCGACGACGGGCTGCGCACAATTGATCTGAAACTGGCTTTGGCAATGGCCAGGGTTGCTTTTGTATTGCTATAATTATTATTTTGGTTCATTAGTTCACTTGTTCATTAGTTCATTGGTATCAACTGCAGACCTTTTCAGTCATTTGTCATGGGTCATAATTGACTGCAACTGCTCATTGGCAACTGCAACTACAAACTCACTCCCCCTTCAGGGGGTCGGGGGGCTGTGCTTACCCTTCCCTCCACTCCTTACCAGTCAGGTTAATAAATACATCTTCCAGGTTGGCTAGCTTTACTTCTTTTTTACGTTCAAAGCCTGATGCTACCAGCTTGTCGATAAAATTATCGGGGGTATCAATATCTATAATACGGCCACCGTCGACGAAGGCAACGCGGTCGCACAAAATTTCGGCTTCATCCATATAGTGGGTGGTAATTACCACCGTAGTCCCGCTGTCACGGATCTCGCGGATCAGATCCCATAAATTACGCCTTGCCTGCGGGTCGAGTCCAGTGGTAGGCTCATCCAAAAAGATAATACGCGGGTCGTTTATTAAGGTAGTAGCTATGGAGAAGCGCTGTTTTTGTCCGCCGGAAAGTTCTTTGTATTTGGCTTTAGCCTTATCGGTCAATGCTACTTTTGCCAGCATTTCCATAGGTGTTTTGTTGATACCGTACAGACCCGAGAACAACTCGATCAGTTCAGAAAGATTCAGGTTTGGATAATACCCCGCTGCCTGCAATTGCACACCGATACGTTTTTTAATGCTGTCGGGGTCCTTATCAACATCAAAACCATCAACTATGATCTGGCCCGATGTTTTATCGCGCAGGGTTTCAATGATCTCTAAAGTAGTGGTTTTACCCGCCCCGTTGGGACCAAGCAAACCGAAGATCTCGCCCTCATAAACCTCAAAGCTAATGTCTTTTACGGCGTTAAAATCGCCGTAATTCTTTACCAGGTTATTTACGGTAATAATGGGTTGTTTTGCCATGGCGCAAAAATGCGATACATTAATGATATAATTATAATTTTTTAGTTTGAATGACAGAAATATTACTGCCTCGCCTAAATCCTCCTTATTATGGCCCCTCTCCTTTGGAGAGGGGGTTGGGCTGAGGCTATATATGGTACTCGTCCGCCGGGTGGCGAACCAGCGCTTATTTTACCAGGTGACCTAAGGTTGCAATAACAGCGTGTGCCTGTGCTATAGCATGTATTGCTAAATTTATAAGGTGTATTGTAAGTAACTTTTCCATTGTGTGAGTGATTTGATACATCAAAAATGCACACAGAACGGTTCTACAACCAATGGTTTTTGGGGAATCCGGCCAAAATCCCGGTAAATGGCGGTAAAATGCCGACGAATGAGGCTGGTTCACATTTTCACCGTCATCCCGAACTTGTTTCGGGATCCCACAAGTGAGGTGATCAGCATAAAATCGACCTGGCATGTGAGGTGCTGAAACAAGTTCAGCATGACTTGGTTTATGATGAATTATATATCTTTATCATATTATCATCTAAAACAACATGAAAAAACTACTCTTATATACTGTTTGTGCAATCGCCCTATCCGCATGCCATACCAAAACCACCCAGCAAAAGGTTGATTCCGCAGCAGTATATAAAGTCCCCGATGAGGAAGCTATTAAAAAGGCGGTAGACAATGCATATCATTCCATCTGCTTTAATACAGGTGAATCACCCCGTTATGCGGAGATCAAAGACGCTTTTATTCCGCAGGCACAACTCATCAATTTTCGTACAGATAGTGCGCAGGTAACCAATATCAACCAGTTTATTTATCTGTATCGCACATTTATTGAAACAGGCCACATCCATTACTTTTACGAAAAGGAGCTATACGGCAAAACAGAGCAATTTGGTAACATAGCCAGCCGTACCAGTACTTATGCAACTTATCTTAATCACCCCGATAGTCTTGCTGAGCGGGGCGTAAATAGTTTTCAGCTCATTAAAACCAAATCTGGGTGGAAGGTTTCAAGTATTATTTGGGATGTGGAGAAACCGGGGTTGAAGATACCGGGGTATTATTTAGGGAAGTAGTTTACTTTTTTATACTGGCTTCAGTTTGTAACTGAAGCCTACTGATGACGATGCTTTCGGGTAATGAATGATCTTTCACTTTGTAATTGATGGCAGTATGTATCGCATGGTATCGCTCATAGCCGCTAAGGCCTATTTCTTTTGTCTTGATACAAAAGAAACAAAAAATCAAGTCAGTCGAAATGCTTCTTTGCCGCACAAGGCCGCTGCCCCGCAAATCAGGCAAAACCGGGGCTGGAAAAGTCTGCGACCATATTGCGCTCACCACCCCATGCGCTGCAAAAATTTCCTATGCCCTGCCACGCACAAGGCCACCATCGTTTTGCCTGATTTCACCCGAAGCTGTTCTACTGACGGGAAGAGGGAAACTTAATTGGACCGTAATTAAAATGTGTGCGGGCCCTGACAACAAGGGCGGGCCAGCGTTGGCGGGAATGCCGGTTTAGCTTTTTGGGTGATGTGAAGGCACGAAGTACCGAACAGCGAAAAAAGCGTAAAGAACCGGCAGGGAGCGGTGGAAGCATCCTTGTTGTCTTGATTTTTTTGGTTACTTTTTGTATCAAGACCACAGGTGTTCGGAAGATGGAAAAAGGAAGTATTGGCCTTGTGCGATTCCCGCCTTGGGGCGGGGAAGGGTGGGGTTTAACAGCTTATTTGGCGTATAAACCCCTCCCTGCCACTTCACATCCAAACGCACCCCTCCCGTGGGGAGGGAATTAAAAACAAAAATGCAATCTTCCGAACACCTGTGGTATCAAGACAAAAAGTGACGTCTTAGCGACAAGCGATACCATGAGACAAGTCTAAACCAACAATCCGTTCTGTACAGTCGGGGATTGCTTCGTGCCTCGCAATGACGCTTGGAAACAACAAAGGGCCGGATAAAATCCGGCCCTTTGTATTTATATGTGATACTTCGTTAATTCATCAACTTAATAAAATCATCAAACAAATACCTGCTATCATGCGGGCCTGGTGATGATTCCGGGTGATATTGTACCGAGAATGCTTTTTTATCTTTTACCCTGATACCTTCAATAGATTGATCATTCAGGTTTACGTGGGTGATCTCTACTTTATCTGATGCTCTTACCGCTTCAGGCACTACACCAAACCCGTGGTTTTGTGAAGTAACCTCGCAATGGTTAATAATGATATTTTTAACCGGGTGGTTTAATCCGCGGTGACCGTTAAACATTTTTTTGGTTGGGATATCGTTAGCCAAAGCCAGCAACTGGTGACCTAAACAGATCCCGAACATGGGTTTATCGGCGGCTAATATTTCCTTTACCGTTTCAATAGCGTAAGGCATAGCCGATGGATCGCCGGGACCGTTTGAGATAAAGTAACCTGATGGCGCAAAATCTTTCTCCATTTCCTCGAAAGTAGTTTTTGCAGGATAAACCTTTGCATAAACGTCACGATCATCAAAATTGCGGAGGATATTTTTCTTAACACCAAGGTCAAGTACGGCTACGCGGTATTTAGCGCTTTCATCGCCGAAAGTATAAGTTTCAGTAGTTGATACCTGTGATGACAGTTCTAATCCATCCATTGAAGGCACTTCAGCCAGTTTAGCTTTCAATTCCTCAAGATCCAATATTTCTGATGAGATAATGGCATTCATAGCGCCTTTATCACGTATGTGGCGCACCAGCTGACGGGTATCAATATCGCTGATACCTACAATATTTTGCTCCTGGAAATAATCCTGTATGCTTTCGTTAGCCTGTTTGCGGCTGTAAGTGATATTGTAGTTCTTACAAACTAAGCCGGCAATCTGTATCTGGCCCGATTCAACTTCAGCATCGGCAATACCATAGTTGCCTATGTGCGCATTGGTGGCTACCATTATCTGCCCGAAGTACGATGGGTCAGTAAATATCTCCTGGTAACCGGTCATGCCGGTATTAAAGCAGATCTCGCCGGTAGTAGTACCGATCTTTCCGGCAGCTTTGCCATAAAATACAGTTCCGTCAGCCAGTAATAATACTGCCGGTAATTTGGTGAAGTAAGTCATTTGCGAAAAAAATAGAATGATTATTGGGTTGGTTAGCCTGGTAACAAGCTCCCTTAAAACAGGTTGCAGAATTGAAGTAAGAAACCTCTTGATTCACGCCGCAAAGGTAAAAGATTATTTCGGATTTTTCGCTGCTGTCTTTATTTTTATTAGTGCTCAAGAGGGCTTCGCTGTTTCGGAAGTGGGGTTTGGGATTTTTTTGTAACTGGAAGTGTAATTGTGGGAATGGATGGTTAATGAACGCGCTCCGCATTAGATGGTAAGGGTTTAGCCCGACGAAGGAGGGCCGGAGCGAAGCGCAGCCCTGAACAGCCCGGGCCGCAGGCAATGCCCTCATTAAGTGATTAGAGAATAGTTGATTAGTGATTGGTTATACCTTGCCAGCGCATAACACACCCCTAGCCCCTCTCAAGAGGGAAACTGAAACCTTAAAATCCGAAATCGAACATCCGAACGGTGAAGCCCTCTTGAGCACTAATAAAAAACAGACAACAGCGAAAAATTCCGAAATCAAAAACCTCCAATTGTAAAAAAAATCACATGTAACACATTCGCGACTAAATTTAATTTGACTTTAGGGTCAATAATTTTAGCTTTGCGCTACTAAATAGAAAAACTACAATGAGTGTTCTTGTAAATAAAGATTCTAAAGTTATTGTTCAGGGTTTTACCGGTACTGAAGGCTCCTACCACGCATCACAAATGATAGCGTACGGAACACAGGTAGTTGGCGGTGTTACACCTGGTAAAGGTGGACAACAGCACCTTGACAGGCCTGTATTTAATACAGTTGCCGACGCGGTTGCAAAAACCGGCGCAGATGTATCTATCATATTTGTACCACCGGCTTTTGCCGCTGATGCTATTATGGAAGCTGCTGAAGCTGGTATAAAGGTAATTGTTTGTATCACTGAAGGTATCCCAACCAAGGATATGATCCAGGTTAAGGAGTACCTGACAGATAAGGATTCACGCCTGATTGGCCCTAACTGCCCGGGTATTATTACTGCTGATGAAAGCAAAATTGGTATTATGCCAGGCTTCATCTTCAAAAAAGGTAACGTTGGTGTAGTTTCAAAATCAGGAACTTTAACCTATGAGGCCGTTGACCAGGTGGTTAAAGCCGGTTTAGGTATCACTACCGCTATAGGTATTGGTGGCGACCCGATCATTGGCACACCAACCAAAGAAGCGGTTGAACTATTAATGAACGACCCTGAAACTCACGGCATCATCATGATAGGCGAAATTGGCGGAGGCATGGAAGCTGAAGCTGCACGCTGGATACAGGCAAACGGCACAAAACCGGTTGTAGGTTTCATAGCCGGCCAAACAGCGCCTCCGGGCCGCCGTATGGGCCACGCGGGTGCAATTGTTGGCGGTGCCGATGATACAGCTGCCGCTAAAATGAAGATCATGCGCGAGTGCGGTATCCGTGTAGTAGAATCTCCTGCCGAAATTGGCGCTGCCATGGCAGAGGAATTAGCTAAGTTAGCGTAACCCCCCTAACCCCCTGAAGGGGGAACAAGTAAGCATATTTAAATCCTGGTCGAATGGCCGGGATTTTTTGTTTTAAGTCCGATATATATAAATTCTGCACCATCCGTCAGCCGGGCAGCTTCAGCTGAAAACGGGCAGAACGATGGTGGCTTTGTGCGGTTGCAGGGCATAAGGAAATTTTGCAGAAGCGCAGAGGCCAGGAGCGGGCGAAGCAGGGCAAAAGATTCCAGCCCAGGTTCTGTTCATTTTGCAGAGTAAAGGCCTAGTGCGCAAAGAAGCATTCCGGCTGACTTGCCTTTTTGTTTCTTTTGTGGCGAAGACAAAAGAAATAGGCCTTAGCGGCTATGAGCGACACCATGAGATAAGCCATCATTTGAGTAAACGTCTTTGTATAGTCGGGGATTGCTTCGTTCCTCGCAATGACGCAGTTTAAAAGACTGATATTACCCTGTCAAACCATTGTAAACATCCTCCCAACAAACATTATCTACGCCAAAATTGTCGTATATTTATGTACAGTGAAACAGGATAATTCACTCAATCACTAATTCAATAACTCAGTAAATAATATAATGGAATACAATAAATTAACACCCGACGAAGAATGGGTAATACTACATAAGGGCACCGAAAGGCCCTTCACCGGTTCTTTGTTAAACAACAAGGCGGAGGGCGTATATGTATGTAAAAGATGCGATACCCCTTTATATGAATCGGCTACCAAATTTGAATCGCACTGCGGCTGGCCAAGCTTTGATGATGAGATCCCCGGAGCAGTAAAACGCGTACCCGATGCCGACGGTCGCCGTGTGGAGATTGTATGCGCTAACTGCGGAGCTCACCTCGGCCACGTATTTGAAGGCGAATACCTCACACCAAAAAACACCAGGCACTGCGTAAATTCAGTAAGCATGAAATTTGTACCATTGGTAAAATAATACAAACAATAGCGATGGGTTTGAAACCCATCGCTATTGTTTTTTATAGTTTCCCAATCCTCTTTACCGCTTGCGGTAGAGAGGGTCGACCAGCGAAGCGTAGTCGGGGTAAGTCAACCGGAGCGTAACTAACTGATGCAACAAATCAAAACAATGGCTAACCTCACCCATAACTTCAGCACTCAATCCGGGCACTCACTTAATCAACTCATTAAATTCAACTGTTAACAACTTATGCCCGTTGTTAAAAACTATCACTAACACATTAAAAGCAATGTCCCTTATCTTTGGATTATAAGTTCTTTCAAGCGCTATAAGGGTTACCGGTTTTACCGCCGGCATTAAAAGGGAACCATGTTAAAATCATGGGCTGACGTGCAACTGTGTGATTAGTAATAAGTTTAATGTTAAAAGTTGAAAGTAAAATTTAGCTACACCAAACTATACTTTCAACCTTCAACTCACAACTTTCAACTACAAAGCCAGACACCTGCCTGCATAGCTTGACGAAACTTTCACGAATAAGGTTTTGCCAAAAGATAAGTCTACCGTAGCTTCAATCATGAACGCAGGCGGTTCACTGCCTTTTGTCAACACCCAAACAAATAACAAAAGGTAAATATGAATCAGGAAAACGAATTATTATTAAGAGAGAACAAGGACCGGTTTGTTATCCTTCCTATTAAGTATCCCGCCATTTGGGAAATGTATAAAAAATGTGAAGCCAGTTTCTGGACCGCCGAAGAGATAGATCTTTCCGACGATATGAAACATTGGGAAACCATGAATGCAGGCGAGAAACATTTCATTTCGCACATACTTGCCTTTTTTGCTGCCAGCGATGGAATTGTGAACGAGAACCTGGCCATCAATTTCATGAGCGAGGTGCAATTGCCCGAGGCACGTTGCTTCTACGGTTTCCAGATCATGATGGAAAACATCCACTCTGAAACCTACGCCCTGCTGATTGATACCTATATAAAAGATCCTGTAGAAAAGGATCGTTTGTTCCATGCCATTGATACAGTACCATGCGTAAATAAAAAAGCGGAGTGGGCATTAAGGTGGATCAACAACGGCACATTTGCCGAGCGCCTGATTGCTTTTGCCGCGGTTGAAGGCATCTTCTTCTCAGGTAGCTTCTGCTCTATCTTCTGGTTAAAGAAACGCGGTTTAATGCCGGGCTTAACCTTCAGTAATGAGCTGATATCGCGCGATGAAGGTATGCACTGCGAATTTGCCTGCTTACTATACCGTATGCTGGAAAACAAATTATCAAAAGAAGCAGCAACCAAAATCATTACCGATGCTGTCGAAATAGAAAAAGAATTTGTTACCGATGCATTACCGGTAAACCTTATCGGCATGAATGCAAAATTAATGAGCCAATACATTGAGTTTGTTGCCGACAGATGGCTTGGTGAACTGGGTTACGACAAAGTTTACGGAGCAAGCAATCCGTTCGACTTTATGGAGATGATATCCCTGCAAGGCAAAACCAATTTCTTTGAAAAACGTGTAGGTGATTACCAAAAAAGCGGCGTACTGAATGCAACGGCAGACAGCAAAAGCTTTTCACTGGATGATGACTTTTAGGAAAATACCCAGTAGCTGGTTTCAGATATCAAGATTCCGGATACTACTGCAAATAAGATAAGTAATAATAAATGTTAACCGGCTAGTAAAAAGTCTTGCTACTTGATACTAGCTACTAAATACCCAATAATATGTTCGTAGTAAAAAGAGATGGTAAAAAAGAAACCGTAAAATTCGATAAAATAACAGCCAGGATTGAAAAACTGTGTTATGGTTTTAACCCGGCCCTGGTTGACCCTATAGACGTGGCAAAGAAAGTTATCGAAGGTTTATTTGATGGCGTAACTACCTCCGAACTGGATAACCTGGCTGCCGAAACTGCCGCCTCGTTAACTACCAAACACCCCGATTATGCTTTGCTGGCATCACGCATAGCGGTATCAAACCTGCATAAAAATACGGTAAAATCATTTTCTGAAACCATGCGTAAACTGCATGAATATGTAGATGAAAAAACCGGTAAAAACGCTTCATTAATAGCCGATGATGTTTGGGAAGTAATAAAAGATAATGCCGAATTACTGGATAGCACCATTATATATGACCGTGACTTCGGTTTTGATTACTTCGGTTTTAAAACATTGGAGAAATCATACCTGTTAAAAGTTGAAGGTAAAATAGTTGAACGCCCGCAACACTTATTTATGCGTGTATCGGTTGGTATCCATAAAGCTGATGTTGACAGCGTTATAAAAACGTACAACCTGATGAGTGAACGCTGGTTCACCCACGCTACGCCTACCCTGTTCAACGCAGGTACGCCAAAACCACAAATGTCGTCATGCTTTTTGTTAACGATGAAAGATGACAGCATTGATGGTATATATGATACGCTTAAACAAACTGCCAAGATCTCACAAAGTGCTGGTGGTATCGGCTTAAGCATCCACAATGTACGCGCTACTGGTTCATATATCAGCGGCACTAACGGTACCAGCAACGGTATCATCCCAATGCTGAAAGTGTTTAATGATACTGCCCGTTATGTTGATCAGGGTGGTGGCAAGCGTAAAGGTGCTTTCGCTATTTATTTAGAGCCATGGCATGCTGATGTATTCGACTTTTTAGACCTCCGTAAAAACCACGGTAAGGAAGAAATGCGTGCCCGCGATTTGTTCTATGCCCTTTGGGTATCCGACCTGTTCATGCGCCGCGTTGAGGCCAATGAGGATTGGAGCTTGTTCTGTCCGCACGAAGCACCGGGACTAGCTGATTGCTGGGGAAAAGAATTTGAAAGCCTGTATGAGCGTTACGAGCAGGAGGGCCGCGCCCGCAGAACAGTAAAAGCACAGGAACTTTGGTTCGCCATATTGGATGCCCAGGTTGAAACCGGCACACCATACTTATTGTATAAGGATGCCGCCAACGGTAAATCAAACCAGCAAAATTTAGGTACTATAAAAAGCTCAAATCTTTGTACCGAGATAATGGAGTATACCGACGCTAATGAGATCGCGGTTTGTAACCTGGCTTCACTGGCTTTACCACGGTATATCCAAAACGGTGTTTTCGATCACAACAAATTATACGAAGTAACTTACCAGGTAGCATTGAACCTGAATACAGTTATCGACAATAACTACTACCCGGTTGAAGAAGCTCGTTATTCAAACTTGCGTCACCGCCCTATTGGTTTAGGTGTACAAGGCTTGGCCGATACATTCATCCTGTTACGTTTACCGTTTGAAAGCGACGAAGCTAAACAACTGAACAAAGAGATATTTGAAACCATCTATTTCGCGGCGATGACAGCTTCAAAAGACCTGGCTATAAAAGACGGTCCTTATGAAACTTTCAAAGGCTCTCCGCTGTCAAAAGGCCAGTTCCAGTTTGACCTATGGAATGTTACGCCTGAAAGCGGCCGCTGGGATTGGGAAAATCTGCGTTTAGATGTGATGAACCACGGTGTGCGAAACTCTTTATTAGTTGCACCTATGCCAACTGCATCAACCTCACAAATATTAGGTAACAACGAGTGCTTTGAGCCATTTACCTCAAACATCTACACTCGTAGGGTACTAAGCGGTGAATTTATCGTTGTAAACAAATATTTGCTGCGCGACCTGGTAAATCTTGGTTTATGGAATACCGCCATGAAAGACAGGATCATCACCGCTAACGGATCAATACAGGAAATTGAAGAAATCCCAACAGACTTAAAGGAACTGTACAAAACCGTTTGGGAAATAAAAATGCGCAGCATTATTGATATGGCTGCCGACAGGGGTGCTTATGTTTGCCAATCGCAATCATTAAACCTGTTCATCAATGCGCCAAACGCTTCTAAACTGACTTCTATGCACTTCTACGCATGGAAGAAAGGCTTAAAAACCGGCATGTATTACCTGCGTACACAAGCTGCATCACAAGCGGTTAAGTTTACCGTTGAGAACCAGGGCGGCAAAAACATGGATGCTGTAATACCAGAAACGGTAGCAGAGCTAACCAATGATGTACCTGAAGGCCCATCATGCTCAATGGAAGAAGGCTGCGTAACCTGCTCGGCATAAGAGACACATACTTTGTGTCTCTCTATTCAAATACATTTGTAGAGACGCAATATTTTGCGTCTCTTTTTAATTATAACGGCACAATACTTTGTGTTTTCCCACGTCTTTTAATAACAGAGACGCAAAAATATTGCGTCTCTACATAATAAAACTGCATGCTCCCAAAACACGAAACCGTACACTGCGAACGCTGCAAAGTGCCCTTTGAATGTAAAGCCAATTCATTCACCAAATGCCAGTGCAGCACGGTTCAGCTCACGTTAAATGAAACCCAATATGTGAGTGAGAATTATGATGGCTGTTTGTGTGCCGGCTGTCTGTTGGTTTTGCAACAGGAATATAGAACTATGTTAAATGCTTAGTCAGGAATAATAATATTCTTAGGATCAGGATACTCAAAAGGTATTTAATTCCAAAAGATATAGCACTATGATTACTATAAATACTATAATATAAATTTTAACATCATCATAACGCTGGCCTTTGTAATTCTTAACCATTAGAAATATACAAATTGCACCCACGGCTATAAACGGACAAATATTGTATATAATATCTATTATTACAGGTTCAGAACTCGCACCTGCACCAAATTGGCTTAAACAGAGAAATACAGATAGGAAGAATAAAAAAATAAACAAAACTGAAAACACAAACAATCTCGTAAACAATTCCAGATAGGATATTTTGCTAAATAATATCTCTTTAAAAGACTTGTGCATCTTGATCATTTCATAACAAGGTAATCAAATTAATCAATCCACCACCTTCACAGGTTGTTTATTCTCATCTATCGCCACAAAGGTAAATGACCCGGTAATTGCCTTTTGCCTGCCGAAGGCATACATTTCTTCTACGTAGATCTCTACCAACACCTTTAAGCTGGTATTGCCGATATGCAAGATCTTCCCCACTAGTTCAATGATTGTTCCTGACGGGATAGGCATGTTAAAATCTATCTTGTCGGATGATACCGTAACCATAGTCTTCCGGGTGAAACGGGTAGCCGTTATAAACGCCACCTCATCCATTAATGCCATGGCTGTACCGCCAAAAAGCGTATCATAATGATTAGTAGTATTCGGGAAAACTGCTTTAAAAATGCGTGTTTCGGCTAATAGTATTCTTTGTTCTAAATCCATTGTTGTAAAAATAAGAAAAGCCGCGTAGCTATATAATTATAATAAAGTAAACTGTCTTAACCCTCTTTCCCGTTTACGGGAGAGAGGGTCGACCAGCGAAATCTAAACTATATGTCATTGCGAGGAGGAACGACGAAGCAACCTCGTCGCGTTCAATAGGCAAGCGACGAGGTTGCCGCGCTATCGCTCGCAATGACATATGCAGTTATTGCTCGGCTTAGTATTAATTAACCGCTTGCTTACTAAATACTTCCCTCGCGGCTTTCGCTGCCTTCACCATATTTTCAAGCGCAGTTTGTGTTTCGGGCCATTTGCGGGTTTTTAGTCCGCAGTCAGGGTTAACCCAAAGGTTTTCAACCGGTAAAATAGCGGCAGCCTTTTCAAGCAGGCTCACCATTTCCTCAACCGTAGGCACACGTGGCGAGTGGATATCATATACACCCGGGCCAATCTCCGCAGGGTATTTAAAATCCGAGAACGCTTCCAACAGCTCCATTTGTGAGCGCGAGGTTTCAATAGTGATCACATCCGCATCCATCTGGGCAATATGCTCAATAATATCATTAAACTCGCTGTAACACATGTGCGTGTGGATCTGCGTTTCGTCCTTCACCCCGCTTGCCGAAATACGGAATGCCTTTACCGCCCAATCAAGGTAGGCAGCCCAATCCGCTTTGCGTAATGGCAAACCTTCGCGAATGGCAGGCTCATCAATCTGTATCACTTTAATACCAGCCTGCTCTAAGGCAACCACTTCATCGCGTATAGCCAAAGCTATCTGGTAAGTAGTTTCTGATCTTGGCTGATCATCCCTAACGAACGACCATTGCAGAATAGTAACCGGACCAGTTAACATCCCCTTCATTAATTTCTCGGTATTTGCCTGGGCAAAGCTGCTCCATCGTACGGTCATATCATTTGGCCTGCTTACATCGCCATAAATAACAGGTGGCTTTACACACCTGCTGCCATAACTTTGTACCCAGCCATTTTTGGTGAATAAAAAGCCATCCAGCAGTTCGCCGAAATATTCCACCATATCGTTACGTTCAAATTCACCATGTACCAATACATCCAGGCCGATCTCTTCCTGCCAGCGGATGGCAGCTATGGTGGCCTTCTCTATCTCCGCATCATATTGTTCCGTTGTAAGCTCACCTTTTTTCAACCTCGACCTTAACTGGCGGATATCATCCGTTTGCGGGAATGAACCAATAGTAGTTGTCGGGAATAATGGCAGCTTAAAGTTATCCTGCTGTATTTTTTGCCTTGCGATGAATTGACTGGCACGGTTAGCATCAGCCTCCGTAATCGCGTCTACCCTCTTTTTGATCTCCTGTTTATGGATCAGTTTAGAAAGGTTCCTGCTTGATATCGCCTTCAGATTATTATGCAAAAGCTCATTATCATCCCTTAAAATCTTATCCAGTTCATTTACCTCGTTCAACTTTTGCTTGGCAAAGGCCATCCAGTTTTTTATTTCCGGGTCGATGGTTGTTTCCAGGTCAAGGTCAAACGGTGTATGCAGCAACGAGCAGCTTGGCGCTATCATCACCCTGTCCTTACCTACAACGGCTATCGCTTTCTTAATATGACCTAAGGAACGGATATAATCATTCTTCCAGATGTTGCGGCCATCAACCACACCAAGCGACAGGATCAATTTTTCAGGAGCCAAGGTAAGTACCTCGTTTAATTGTTCCGGAGCTCTTACAAGGTCGATATGCAGGGCATTAACGGGCAGGTTAACGGTTAAAGAGATGTCATTAAGATTTTCAAAATAGGTAGTAAGTAGGGTCTTAATTTCAGGGCATTGTTTGTTGATCTCTTTGTAGGCATAGGTAAACGCGTCTTTTTCTTTTTGGGTCAGATCCATCACCAAAAATGGTTCATCCAGCTGCACCCAAACCGCACCTTGTGCTTTTAATTTGGTTAATATCTCCACATAAACAGGCACTAGCTTTTTAATCAGGTCGATCTTATCAAAACCTGCTTCTTTTTCCTTACCTAATAAAAGATAGGATACCGGGCCAATTAATACCGGTTTAGGCGTACTACCTGTAATTTGTTTCGCCAGGTTAAATTCCTCGAACACCTTGTCAGAAAATAACCTAAACTGCTGATCGGCAGTAAATTCAGGAACGATGTAATGGTAGTTGGTATCAAACCACTTGGTCATTTCCATGGCGGTAATGTCCAGTCCATCCTTTTGATAACCCCTCGCCATAGCAAAATACAGGTCGATCTCGGAGTTCTGGCTGTTCTTAGCCAATACATCGGTGTACCGCTGCGGAATAACACCCAGCATCAGCGACGTGTCCAGCACCTGGTCATAAAAGCTAAAATCATTACAAGGGATCAGGTCGATACCGGCCTCCTGCTGCAACTTCCAGTTTTCTTCACGGATTTTGCGGGCGGCAGCAAACAGCTCTTGCCTGCCTGTTTTACCTTGCCAGTATTGTTCACTGGCCTTTTTGAGTTCACGATGGGCCCCTACACGAGGGTACCCAAGATTGTTTTTGAGCATACGCATAAAACTTTTTTGGTTAAACATTAATGTTAATTAATGCTCCTTACGGTTTTCGGTATGCTTTCGGGAAATGGTAATTAAAGACAAAGTAATACACCGGCAAAAAATGCCATAAGTATCCTTTATGCTCTGACTACTGCTTCAAAACGCGAAAGCATTGTCTTAAACAGGGGGCAAGTATCCTGGCTTGTAACGTTGTTGCCGTCCTTCTCATCCTGCTTGGGAGCATCAGACAATGGACCTTGGTAAAGGCAACACCTTTTATGTTACTTACAGTTGCGCGACAGCCCGTGATTTACACACGGTTCCTTTTTTATCCCGGATCTAATAGACCTGGAAACCTCACTGTTGAAAATAAAGTAAAGAACTTGGCATCAAATATAGGCTTTAAACTTATAGGGTGTATATTTTTAAACGTTGCAGTGCAAATCAAACTATCCAAAAACACTAAAATAGCGCCCGATTAATTTATATTTGTGTAGCAGAAAATGCTGCTCCAATTATCATTTAACCTATCTACCATTCTTAACAGATGAAAAACTGTATATTACTGCTCGCTTGTTTTATCATGACCATTGCAAAAGCTCAAATACCAACTCCTATTCATTTATGGCCACAAAACAGGCTCATTGATACTGCAAACGGACATAAACTAATTGAACACGATGTAACCAAAGCCACCGATAATAAACCGGGCGGCAAAGGTGTTATCCGCCTGGCTGATATCAGCGACCCAACAATTACAGTTTATACGCCTAAAAATGCTAATGGCACCGCGGTAATTGTATGCCCCGGCGGTGGCTATGCCATATTAGCCATTGATCTGGAAGGAACGGAGATCTGTACCTGGTTAAACTCTATAGGTGTTACTGCCATATTGCTAAAATACAGAGTTCCGGCCCCCGGAAGTAAGCTAAGGTATGAGTTGCCTTTACAGGATGCACAACGGGCATTGGGATTGGTAAGGTACAATGCCGCTAAATGGAATATCAAACCAGATCATATTGGCATATTAGGCTTTTCAGCCGGTGGACATCTTACCGCTGCTTTAAGCAATAACAACACACAAAGAACATACCCGCAGGTTGATGCTGCCGATGCAGTAAACTGCCGGCCCGATTTTGCGATATTGATATATCCTGCTTACTTAAAAAGCAGCACCGACCCTGCTAAACTTGCACCCGAAGTACAGGTTACCAGCATCACTCCCCCAACGTTCATCATACAAACTGAGGACGACCCTATTGATGTACAAAATGCCTTAACTTATTACTCCGAACTTAAAAGCTTTAAAGTACCGGCCGAAATGCACCTGTACCCAAAAGGCGGCCACGGTTACGGCATGAGAACGACAGAAAGTGGGCTAGCCAGCTATCCTGAATTGTTACAGACTTGGTTACTCAACACTAAATTTTAAAAAGGGTATCTAATCTCTCAACGGCTGTTACAACTATTTACTCTATGAATCAAATAATTATAGAAACTTAACGCTATATTTATTGTTAATAGCTATATATGCCTGCCTGGTTAAAAACATCACTAAAAATTATTGGGGCTTTACTGCTGCTGATCATCCTGATATTAGTAGGCTTATCCATATATGTTTCCAGTCATAAAGAAAAGGTGCTTACCCAGCTTACGCAGAAGCTAAATGAAAACCTGAATGGTAAAATAAACGTTGGCAGTATTGAAACCTCTTTTTTTACCAGTTTCCCCGATTTTTCACTCACTTTAAAAAACGTTTCACTAAAAGATAAACAATGGGCGCAGCATCACCATACCTTGCTTGATGCCAAAAGCTTTGATGTTGTTGTTAATACTGCCGCCTTATTAAAAGGCACTATTAGTGTTGAACATATTGATATTAATGATGCCAGTGTTGATCTTTTTACCGATAGCACCGGCTATAGCAATACCTCGGTATTTAAAAAGAGTACCCCTAAAAAAGATACCAAGAGCGGAGGCAGTTCATCGGCAGAAATTGGTAAGTTCAGCCTCAAAAATGTAAACTTTACTATTGATGACCAGAAGGCCAAAAAACTTTTCAGCTTTGCCGTAAGCGTGTTGAGAGCCAAAATGGATTTTCCTGATAGTGGGTGGACCGCCAACCTACACCTGAACATATTGGCTAATAGCATGGCATTTAGTACCACTCATGGTAGTTTTATAAAAGGCAAAGTGCTTGAAGGCGATCTGGCGGCAGGCTACAACCAAAAAACCGGCGATATTAATGTAACCTCCAGCAACTTCACCATAGGCGGCGATGATTTTGGCATAATTGCACGTTTCGCTGTTGGTAAAAAACCGGCAAGCTTTCTTTTTCATATCACAGCTCCCAAATTGTTATGGTCGCATGCCTCGCAGTTGGTTACGCCAAATATTTCGCTTAAACTTAACATGTTCAATATGGATAGCCCTATAGGTGTCGACGCTAAAATAGCGGGCAGCTTCAGTGGCGGCGGCGATCCGTACTTATACATCACCGCGGATGTGAACCATAACAGGCTAACTATTCCGGGTAGTGTTATTGATGATTGCAGCTTTAAAGGTGTATTCAATAACACCTATGCTAAAGGCAAGGAAAATGGCGATGAAAACTCCATCATCCGCCTGGCTCACTTAACAGGCACTTATAATCATATACCATTTGCAATTGATACAGGTAGCATTATCAATCTAACCAAACCTATAGCCGCAGGTAATTTCAGGGCCAATTTCCCCGCTGCCGATCTTAACTATTTACTCGCAGGCGTAACAAAATTTAATACAGGAACAGCTGATATGGGGCTCCGCTTTAATGCTGATATTGTTAATTACAGGATAAACAAACCGATATTTTCAGGTCATATTAATTTAAAAAATTCCGATATCGTATATGTGCCCCGTAACCTTACCTTTAGAAACACCTCTCTGTCGCTCGATTTTACCAACAATAACCTTATATTAAATAATATCAGGCTGCAAAGCGGTAAAAGTATTGTGTTAATGCAGGGGCGGATAGATAATTTCCTAAACCTGTATTACAATGCGCCTGAGAAAATACTGGTAAACTGGCAGATCAGCAGTCCGCAGCTATATTTAGGTGAGTTCCTGGGATTTTTGAACAGCAAGCATTCAGCGCCGATAGTTTCTGTAAAAGCTAAACAATCAAACCCGGCCAACAGTGGCAATGTTGTTAAACAGTTAAGTGTAGCCTTAAACAAAGCAAAAGCTACCATGCATATAAGGGCTGCCAATGTGCATTACTTTAAATTTTTGGCTACTGATGCCACTGCCGATCTGCATTTTTCAAAAGATGGGCTTCAACTAAACAATGTGAGCCTTAAACATGCCGGCGGTTCATTAAAAATAGATGCAGCCCTGGTACAGGGTAATACGCAGAACCGTTTTACGGTAAATACCACCATTTCAAAGGTTAATGTACGCGAGTTTTTTTATGCCTTTGATAGTTTCGGGTTAAAAGATCTTACCGACCAAAACCTGAAAGGCTTTTTATCGGCAAAGGCAAACATCAGCGGCATGGTAAATAATGCAGGCGCGCTTGTGCCCGGATCAGTTGATGGCACAATGGATATTAATTTACAGAATGGCGTGTTAATAAATTATCAGCCGCTGATAAGCATAGGTAAATTTGCTTTCCCATTCCGTAACCTGCATAATATATCTATACCATTACTCGATGCGCATTTTGAGATCCACAACCGCATGATAACCATCCACCCGTTCCAGATCACCTCAAGTGTTATAAATGCTGATGTAGCCGGAGTTTACGGATTAACTAATGGAACAGATATTACTATTGACGTGCCTTTGAGGGATCCGGGCAAGGACTCAACCATTACCGATGCTGCTGAACGTGCCAAAAAACGGAATAAAGGTATAGTAGTACACCTGCGTGCTAAGGATGATGGCACAGGAAAAGTAAAAATAGGCCGCAATAAGGATAAAAAACTATTGTAAGAGCATCGCTCACGCATCGCTGTTTCCCGATCGGCTAACCAAATAATAGCCCAACGACAGCGCAATCACCATAGCAGCAATAGAAAACTCTGCCATAGGATCAATATCATCTACCTCCAGTAATAATATTTTGCGGGTTACAGCAATAAGCCCCACTATGATGATGATCTTCAGTTTAACGCTATGATCCTGTGAAAAAACTTTGATGGTTTGTATGATCTCGAGTGTTAATAAAATACTGAAAAATATACCGGCTACCGGTTTGCCGGGCTCTTCTAAACCAATTGTATTGTGTTCAATATTGCCTGCAATTTTTAACACAAAATGATAGATGAGATCCCAAACCTGGTAACAAACAAATATCATGGCAAGCAACATCAGTACATATGAAATGTATTTTTCAAATTGCTTTAGCAGGTTATCCATGTTTGTTGGTTGATTTTGTGATAATTAGCGATTCGTTTATTATCACAAATTAAATTATTACAAAACGTAATCAGCCTGAAAGTGCTTATCAAATTGTAGCAATTCGTAAAATGCAACCTTAATTATGCGGAAAGGGTAATTTTTATTTTGTTCCGGTAGATTAAGTTTGCTTTCTATATCCTTTTTTATTGCTCAAACTCATCGGCATAAATAATAATACATTATAACTATTCATTTTATGGCCGGCTTTGCATGAAGTTTCAAATTAAAATATGAAACCCCTATTACCTTAAAACAAAGCGTTTTATGGCGCTTGCTTAATAACTTTGAGTATATATTCCTTACCATTCACCCACATTTAAAAGTGTAAATTTTTTACGCCGCCATTGTTATTTTTTAAAAGCAAAGCATCATGAACAAAGTTAAATTCAAAACAGTTTTAGGCAGGGGTTTGGCGCTTGCCATTCCGGTTGCGATAGTATTATTTGTGTTTATACGCATCATAGGTATCTTAAAAAAGGCTATCGCTCCCTTAGCTGCTGACATGGGAATTCAACGGATATGGGGCGAACTCACGCTCACCGTTTTTGCTATTATCCTGATCATACTAGTTATTTTATTACTTGGTTTAATGATGCAAATCACACTGATCGCTTCCATACGGTCACGTGTTGAAGATATCATACTAAAGTTTGTACCATCACTCAACCAGCTAAAGTTAATGGCAGCTGATAGTTTGGATCTGGACACTGAAGAAAATACATGGCGCCCTGTATTGTTATATACTAAAGAAAAGGCAAAGTACAATCCTGCTTTCATTGTAGAAGAAGACGAAGAATTAATTACGCTGTTTCTTTGCCTCGAAACGAATATCAGAAAAGGCGAGATTTTAATAGTTAATAAAGAGAAGGTAACTATTACCCCCATTTCTTTTACAGAGTTGCACAGGTGCAGCAGGGCAGCAGGTAAAGGATATCTTGAGATAATTAAAGCCCATAAGAACAAACCCGCAGTTAATTAATCAAACGCGTTATAAAAAAGAAAGCCGGCAAATATGCCGGCTTTCTTTGTATGGATGAACTATGCCATTCAATTGTTAATGAATTTAATTCACTGCTTCTACGTCAACTACCTCATATACGTTCTGCCCATTCTGTTGTATTGGCTGATAATAGGTGTCGCCAACCTGTACATAGGTTACATCGCCCATTTTTACTTCTTTGCCCCCTGCAGGCATATCAGTAATTATGGTTCCTGCTGTAGGTGGCACTACTTTATAACCGGTTGATTCCCTTTCGTAATAAGTGCCGCCGTAGTAATAATTATTAACGGTTGTTCCCCCCGAACTACTTACTGTCACCGTTTGATATCCAGGCGGTAGCGTTGTAATTACAGCCCCAACCGGCGCTTGTACAACAGTATATCCCCCGTTTGATGGTGCATAATAAACACCCTGATCATAATGATAATGATGGTTTTCGACACTCACTATTATAGCGGTTGTAGCAATTGCGGCTATAAAAAAGCCCCATGGATGATATGACGGTCCCCAATAATAAGGGCGGTATGGATGGTAAAAATATGGGTGATAGCTATAATACCTTCGGCCGCCATAAACACGTGGAGGCCTTGTATACGGGCGATATACATTGCGCCTTACAGCTACTACTCTACGATTGTTATTAACTGGTCTATGCACAGTCCCCCCGGGTCTATGTCCGGTTGATGGCCGGCTTGGACCGGTATGCCCTGGTGATGGCCGGTGCGGACCGGTTGAATGGCCCGGTGATGGTCTGCTCGGACTAGGCCTGCCTGGTGACGGGCGTTGCGGACTTGGTGAATGACCCGGTGACGGGCGACTTGGTGATGGCCTGCTTGGACTAGGCCTGCTTGGTGACGGGCGCTGCGGACTTGGTGAATGACCCGGTGACGGACGACTTGGTGATGGTCGTTGCGGACTAGGTTTTGAATGTCCTCCTCCGCTATTCCCCCCCTTTCTTTGCGCGAAAACGCTTGTTACTGTACCCAATACAAATAACAGCATTAACGCCAGTATCCTTGTATGCCGGTATTTTTGATAGTTGTTTTTCATAAAATCATTCTTGTTTATTTATAGACGAACCTTATTAATTTAGGGGGCGAAGTACTTTATCAGCTAGTATTCCTATAAAATTGGCAACATACACACACCTTATATAGCCGTGGGATACTGTAAAAAAAGGCCTTATATCCGTAAATATAAATGATTATTCTTTTTAAAAATGAAAATCACCGGTTAATATTTGGTTGATACAGATATGTTACATTCAATTATATGCGCAGCATATAATTATTCCATTTTGTATAATGCCCGGCGATATATAAAGCAATTTATATAAATATCATATTAGTATATAAAATTTCCCATTAGTTACACACCTGATCATCAAACAGTATTTAATGAGTTCCATTTTTTAATATGCAACATGGTAGTCGTAGTGAAAAAATTTTACTGCATAGTATGCTATAACTTTGTATAAGATACCAATAGTTATAGAACTTGGTGTTAGCGGTCTCTCCCTAAAAGTCCCAACCAGGATATACAGCTAATGCAAACATCAATATTTCGCATAAAGAAATATTGATTATGATTTGAATACTTGCTACCCCACACAGTAATTATAATATGATATGAAAAATACCCTCTTAACAATAATAGCAGTTTTGGCCTTTGTGAATTACTCCAAGAGCCAGGATCTAAACCAAACACTTGCACAAAACAAAGAAGTAGTTTCAAGCAACCCGGCTTTAAAAGATACTACAGCAGCCGCTCAGGTAAATGATAATTCAGGGCAGCCGGCTACAGCAAAACAATCAGCTAAACCACCACGCGATGTGCCATGGTTTGTTGAAAAATTTAAAGTTTCGGCCGGGTTCTTTTTGGCTTTGGCCAATACCGATGTTAAGGTGAGTAATAAAGACGGGAGCATAGGCACCGATATAAATTTTCAGAACGACCTTGGTTTTAACAAATCAACAGGCTCATTTTTAGGAGATTTTCAATGGCGCTCTTCCAGCCGTTCAAGATTTGATCTCAGCTATTATGTAGTGGATCAAAGCGCTAGTTATACCTTGCAAAAAACCATCAATTTTGGCAACAACACTTATGATGTAAATTCTACCGTCAGTTCCTTTTTCAACACCGATATATACCGTTTTTCTTATGGCTATGCTATTATAAGTCAGCCAAATTATGAAGCTGGCTTGTTGGTTGGTGCACACATTATCAGGTTCAACGTAGGTTTAGGATTAACCGGCGAACATATTAGCGCAGCTGTAAGTAATGATTTTGGGTTTACCGCTCCCCTGCCTGATTTTGGTATTTGGGGAGGTTACGCCTTCGGCCAGCAATGGGCTGTTAATGGCGAGTTTGATTACCTGGCATTAACTATCGACAATATATCGGGCAGGATTTTAGGTTATAATGTATCTGCTACCTACAGGGCCATAAAAAACTTAAGCTTTTCATTAGGGTACACCGGCTTTAATTTTAAGATTGATGCCACCCGCAAAAATTTGGTCGGAGATTTGAAATGGGGATACAACGGCCCTACAGTCTCAGCAACATTTGCATTCGGTAAAAAAAGCTGGAAATAGTACAACAAATAATACAATCAATCATTTTAAATTACCCGGTGCATCAAAAATTTATTGCATAACCGGTAACACGATCTTGCTCCCTGCACCAGCCGACATATACACCCGGATATTAGATTTTATAAAATCGGTATCCCGGGCATGATAGATGTCGATAAACTGCTGCGGATTCCGGTCCGCTATCGGGAACCAGCTGCTTTGTATCTGTACCATTATCCGGTGTCCTTTTTTAAAGGTATGGGCAATGTCATTCAGCGTATATTTTACTTCGGTAACTTTGCCCGGCACAAATGCCTCGGGTTTACTAAAGCTATTGCGATAACGGCCTCTTATAATATCACCCCGGACCAGCATCTGGTAACCATTCATAATATATTTATCCGTATCGCTATATTTAAAATTATCCGGAAAAACATCAATCAGCTTCACCACAAAATCAGCATCAGTGGTGGATAGGCTCACCATCAGATCTGCACTCAGCGGACCGGCAAGGGTCATATCTTTGGTCAGTGTATCCGTTTCAAAAGTTAAAACATCGGTACGGGTAGATGTAAAGCGCTGGTCATCGTCCATATATTCAGCTGTCCGGTTTTTGTGTATGCCATCGGTATAAGGCACAGGTTTAACCGGATCGCTGGTATACTCCTCGTAATTGTTGCTTACCTGCGGTTGAGTAAATGATAGCTTGCCCCCTTTATATAGATATAAGTTGGTAAGCTTAATATCTTCAGGTGGCCATTGCTTCAGTTTATGCCATTTATTCTCCCCGGTAAAAAACACGGTAGCTTCGGCAATTGAATCGGCAGAACCTATTCCCTTTAAATAGTAATTAAAAAATGGCAGCTCTATATTGTCAACATACCACTCGCTGGTATTGCTGCCAAACTGAATATTACCCAGGCTATAGCCCATACTACTCCCCCATTGCCCATGCCGCCAGGGGCCAAATACAAGTTTATTATTGTTTTTAGCCTTGGTTTCAATAGCCTTGTACAGGTTTAAGGCACCAAAGCAATCTTCGGCATCAAACAAACCACCAACAACCAGGCTTGCTGTACCCGCTGGTATCCGGTCGGCATAACTACGGTCATTACGGGCAACCCACCAGCTATCATAGTTGGGATGCGCTACCAAATCATTCCAGAAAGCAATCCCCCTATCATTAGCAATTCTTGTAAAGTTTGGAAATGCCCCGGTTGTTAAATAATAGCCGTATGCATCATCTGTTCCATCCGTTAATGCCGGTGCATCAACGGATGTAGGTTTAGGGCGGGGATATCCGAAACCCGAACGTACAAAAAACCCAAACATATCCATTAGCATAAAAGCGCCATTGTGATGAATGTCATCACCCATAAACCAATCGGTAACCGGCGCCTGCGGACTAATCGCCTTTAACGCCTTATGCCCGCTCAGGCCTGCCATAGTTGTATAAAAGCCACCGTATGATGTCCCCAAGGCACCTACTTTGCCATTGTTGCCGGGTATATTTTTTATCAACCAGTCGATGGTGTCATACGTATCACTGGCTTCATCCACATCCTTATTTGTTTTTTTGTTGGGAATAAAAGGGCGTATGTTCACAAATTCGCCCTCACTCATATACCGGCCCCTTACATCCTGAAATACGACAATATATCCCTCTTTTAAATAATCCTTAACATAAACTTTCCAAAAAGGGATCCACTCCTTACCATATGGCGCACAGGAGTATGGCGTACGTAATATTAAAATAGGATGTGTTTTTTCGGTACTATCCTTCGGCATGTAAACCGATGTGAAAAGCATTGCTTTATCACGCATTGGAACATATAGTTCCTTTTTTACATAATGATTTACTATCCATGCCGAATCAATGCTTTGAGCAGATGATAGTAATGGGAAGAACAAGAAGATGAGATAAAGATATTTGCGCATAATAGGTATTGCACTAAATTAATTACAAAAAATAAGAACCACCACATCGAATTATAATTTTGATTCATTCCCCTCATTAAATCCCAATCTGGCTTCGTAAATACCCTATGCTGTCATAAAAATGACATAAATCCAAACCAGTATTTAAAACACATGTTTTAATCAAACGATTGATTAGTTTTGTGCCATTATTTAATACTCATACGATTAATAAAATGGCCGAAACAGGATTAAAAAAATGGATCATCACCATTACTGTAATTACAGCATCTCTCCTTGAACTCATTGATACTACTATTGTAAACGTTTCCCTCCCCCAAATACAGGGAAACTTAGGCGCAACTTTAACTGATGCTGCGTGGGTGGTCACCGGCTACAGCGTAGCCAACGTAATTATTTTACCGATGACCGGCTGGCTAGGCAGCTTTTTCGGGCGCAAGCAATATTTTTTAACCTCAATTATTGTATTTACCATCGCATCGTTTTTATGCGGCAATGCACATAGCCTTACTGAATTGATAGGCTTCCGGATATTACAGGGTATTGCCGGTGGGGGGTTGATATCAACCGCGCAGGCTATCCTGTTAGATACCTGGCCATCAGAACAGATTGGCACAGCCACCGCGTTGTTTGGCCTCGGTGCTATTGTAGGCCCTACTATTGGCCCTACAATCGGTGGCTATATCACCGATCATGCCGCCTGGCGTTGGATATTTTATGTAAACATACCGGTTGGCTGTTTAGCAGCTACTTGTACCTACCTGTTTGTAAAAGTAACGCCAAGCACAGGCAAAGGCAACCCTATCGACTGGTGGGGAATCGTTTTACTGGCCGTTTCAGTAGGCAGTTTGCAAACTATATTGGAGAAAGGCGAAGATGATGATTGGTTTTCGGCCACTTATATCATCGTATTAACAGTTACCGCGGTAATAGGCCTGCTGTTATTTATATGGAGAGAGCTAAGTACTGAGTTCCCGATAGTAAATTTCAAGATCATGCGGCACCGCAGTTTTGCTGCGGGGATGGTTACCTCCTTTGTTTTAGGCGTGGGTTTGTATGGTTCTACCTTTGTGTTCCCGGTATTTTGCCAGAGTTTATTAGGTTTTTCGGCCCAGCAAACCGGTGAAGTATTATTCCCCGGCGGGATGTTTACCGTAGCTTTGATGCCTCTTGTTGGTATTATGCTCAACAAAGGAGTGCCAGCCCAGTTAATGGCTGCTGTTGGTATGATCCTGTTCTACGTTTTTTCATCAATGCTGAGCCACTCTACCCTGGCTACCGGAACTACTGATTTCTTTTGGCCTTTGGCGATAAGAGGTTTGGGATTAGCCTTACTTTTTGTTCCGCTTACTACATTGGCTATTGGTGGCTTAAAGGGGCAAGAGATCGGCCAGGGTGCAGGTTTAAACAACATGATGCGCCAGTTAGGCGGTTCATTTGGTATTGCAGGTTTAACCACCATGATCCACGTGCGCCAGGCTATGCACCGTAATAACCTTTTAGATAGCATCAATCCTTATAACTCTTATTTTACCGACAGATTTAACAGTTACATCCAGGCTTTTGTAGCCAAAGGGCAAACTGTTTCAGATGCCACACGATCTGCTTATGCGGCAATAGATGGAGCAGTTAACCGTCAGAGTTTACTGCTCACTTATAATGATGCATACTGGATAGTTGGTATAGTAATGCTTTGCGCTATCCCGATAGTATTTTTAGCACCATTTAAAAAAGGACAGAAAGCGGTGGCTGATTCCCATTAATACCGAAATTATATAATTGAAATGTGCTGTGAATAATTAAATTTGGGAACAAATTAATTATGGTAACAGCAGAAATATCAACCGAAGAAAAAATTATAGAAGCAGCCAGGATGATCTTTACAAAAAAAGGATTTCTGGCTACTACAGTCAGAGATATTGCTGCCGAGGCTGATATTAATGTGGCATCGGTTAATTATTACTTCCGTAGTAAGGAAAAACTGTTTGCCGTAATTATGGATGAAGTGATAAAGAAGCTCTTTGATAAAATAGAGCCCGTGTTAAATGATGAAGCTACCAGCCTGTCAACCAAAATAGAGATCTGCGTAGGTTATTATATCGACCAGGTATTGGAAAACCCCGACTTCCCTTTCTTTATGGTGAACGAGGTAATGGCCGGTACTACCAAACTGCCTATGATCGCCAATCTGCGATTGTTAATCAATTCATATTTTGCCAAACAGATCAGGGCGCTGCAAACCAATGGCAGTATCAAGTTCCAGCCAGTTCACTTAATATGGAATATTTCGGGTATGATCATGTTCCCATTCCTGGCCCGCCCCCAAATACTGGAGGCAGGTTATTTTAATGCTGATGAATTTTATAACTTAATGCAGGAACGCAAAAAGCTTATCCCCATTTGGCTAAAGGGGATGATGAATATTTTATAATAAAGCCAAAGCATTAAGCAAACCGTCTTATCGATATATCATATATGCTGAGCAAAGGGATGTTTAAGAAATATTAATAATAAAGGTATCAGCAAAAATGGTATTTCAATAAGGGCCGGTTTAAATTCGCCTGCTTTAAGAAACAAAATCATCAGCAATAAAATTACAGCAGCATTTATTATATTCCCTACTACAAATGTTTGCGGTGCCAGTATTAGCAACGCGCTTAATATGCTTAATACCGAAATGACTTTTGAGGCACCCGGGCTCAAATTTATTTTGGCGAACAGGTCTGCTTCGGACCCGGTGTCACCCGGTTTCATGGTTAAACCTTGCCAACCGTGTTTAATACCCATAAATGCTGTAAAGAGAATGAGCGCCCCGCTAATTAATTTAATGATCATGATACCTTGATTTTAATATACAAAGCTATATCCTTATAAGCACAGGTGTTTGCAAACATCAATCCATTGTTTATCAAATTCAAACAATTTGAGTTCTTACCTCAACCGGTGTTAACGATGTTTGCTTTTTAAAGAAACTTGAAAAATGAGATAATTGCTCAAAACCCAAACTATAAGCTATTTCGGAAACGTTCATGTCAGTTTGCCGCACTGGGTTCAGTTTGCAGCAGCAGCCTACCGGATCATGAAAGTTTGCAAATTCAATAATATCAGGCTCAAAAAGACATAATTGATATAGTAATTGAAAAAATAATACTATGTTATAAATATCATTAAATAATATATTTATAACATATTACTTGCAGTATAACATACTGCTGCAAAGCCAATTTATTCGAATACCTTTTAAGTACTAATTCTGATTAAACCTGTTTACTTGAAAAAAATATTTGCAATAGCTATGCTTGTGCTGTTCCTTTTTAATTTGGGCGGTTACCAGCTATTGTTTCAATATTTTATTTATGAGTCTGATGTTTCCATCAACCAACAGATCAATAATAATCACTATAAACCCACAGATCTGGTTGAAGTAAAGATCCCTGTTCATTTTAATAATTTTGAAAACTGGGATGAGTTTAAAATAATAAGTGGACAGGTAAAGGTTAAAGACAACTGCTATAACTATGCGGAACTTAAAATGACCCGCGATACCATGTACCTCATGGTTATCCCCAACCATGATAAGGCGCATATCATAAATGCAAAAAATATATACGCCAAGCAAATAAATGGCATCCCGCTTAATAAAAAGAATCACGAGCAAAGCACTAAAAAAACTAATACGCTTAGCGAGTATAATTTACTGGCATTACAAAATAAATATTCCCGTTACGGAACATTGCTTACACAAACCAACAAGCCTGTATCGCTTAAACTCGACAGGCCATTTATCGAATCTCCGGTTAAACCGCCGAACTTCATCGGCTAAAACTGCTTTTAAACTTCCATTCTGCTTTGTATTATTTATTACAAGGTGTAATTAAACAAGGTTATTGCAAAAATCTGCATGGGCCTGGTTTATACCTGCTGAATTCAAGTTTATAACAGTTTTCTTTTCATGCAGTTAAAATATGCACTTACAATTAATGTATAGTTGACAATATTTTAGCTGCACATAATCACCCTTTTACTTAATTATTTCAACTACTAAAGATGATGAAATCTTTACTTCTGTATTGTTATAGATACTGTTTATTCATATGCTGTTGCCTGGCCCTGCCTAAAATGGTTAGCGCCCAAACAGATGCCGATGCCCTCATGATCCCTAAGAATTTTTATTGCGCGGGAGCCCTGTTTACAAATAACACCTGGAAAAACTATTGGGAAGGAACTTTTAAGCGTGACAATGGCAATATAGGCACCTTAACTACCAACACCTACAGTGTTTTTGGCAACTATGGCATTTTCAATAATCTCGATGTCTTATTCAATGTACCTTACGTTACAACCAACGCATCAGCCGGAACGCTCAAGGGGCAGAAAGGCTTTCAGGACCTTTCGCTTACCCTTAAATGGGAGCCTTATAAAACAAAGATTGGTACAGGCGTTTTCAGCACTTATGCCTTCCTTCAGGGCTCCACACCGCTAAGCAATTACCAGCCGGATTTTCAGCCAATGTCAATTGGTTTGCATAGCGAGGCAGTAGCAGTCCGGGCATTGGTTAATTATCAGATCAGCGGATTTTTCCTGTCGGCTTCGGGCCAGTACATCAGGCGTAATGATATCACCATTGATCGCACATCTTATTATACGACCTATTTAATAAACAGCAATCGCGTTGATATCCCAAATGCCAATAATTACATGCTCAGCACCGGGTACCGGAGTCCGCAATTTAACGCGCAATTTATGTTTGAGCAGTTTACCACGCTTGGTGGCTTCGATATCCGCAAAAATGATATGCCTTTCCCAAGTAACACCATGAATTATTCTGAAGCCGGCGTACTATTTAAATACAGCTTTGACAGGGTTGCCGGGCTGGAACTTACCGCCGGCGGCAATTACATTTTAAATGGCAGAAACGTGGGCCAAAGTACAACCATTTATGGCGGTGTGCTTTACCTGTTCAATTTTTCAAAAACCAAATAAAAACAACCGACATGAAAAAGTATATACTACATAAATTCACACTGGTTGCTTTATTAGCACCTGTTTTTTTAGTGTCATGCAATAAAAATGTGATTGACCCAACCAGCAAGTATACAGCGCTTAATCCGGCTAATATTGATCTGAATGCGGATACATGGAAACCGGTACTGGTAACTGATCCAACCGTATTTACTGTTGCGGCGCCTGATGCTATTACTTCACCTGCATATGTTAACGATCTGAACGAGATCAAAGGATACCAAAGTGGTTTAACCAGTGATCAGCGGGCAATAATTAGTTACTGGAGTGCAGGTGCCGTATTACGCTGGAACGAAATCCTGCGAGACCTGGTTGCCAAGCACAATTTACCTCCGTATCAAAATGATGATGGAAGCTATCCATTTCCAAGTTCAACTAATCCATTCGCTTATCCGCAGTTCCCGTTCTCTAATCCCCCATATGCGGCACGAGCTTACGCCTATGTGAGCGCGGCACAATATGACGCATTGGTAACTGCTTATCACTTTAAAAAGCTGTATAACCGTGCGGCACCTTACACTATGCAGGGCATACAGGCACTGATACCAAAATCGGCTTTACCATCGTACCCTAGCGAAGACGCTGTTGTAGCGGGTGCTACTGTTGAAATTATGAAGTTGTTATTTCCTACAGAAGTAGCCTACATAGAGCAAAAAGCAGCTGAAGAAATGCAATACCGCATAATGGCAGGTGCAAATGTGCGTGGTGAGCTAACCGCAGGCCAGTTATTGGGCACACAGGTGGCTGATGTTTTTGCAACACGCGCCCGTGCCGACAGGGCCGGAAAAGCTATTGGAACACCAGCGGAATGGTTATCGTTACAAAGTAATGCGACCTCACGGGGCGACCAGTATTGGGTGAGCCTTGAATCACCTGCACGCCCGCCGCAATTGCCGCTATTCAATAAGGTGATCCCATTTTTATTTGACACACTTACCGTTGTAGCCTTACGCCCCGGTCCTCCAAATTTAGCAGGTTCTGACGCATTTAAAAAGGAAGTTGCCGAAGTGCTTTACTATAGCCAGAATATCACCCGCGATCAACAGGCACAGGTTAGTTTTTGGGCCGATGGCCCCGGCACTTACACCCCTGCCGGGCATTGGAACGCTATTGCAGCCGCTGAATTTGTAAAACAAAACTATAGCGAGGTACGCTGGGCACGCAATTTTGCATTGCTGAACATGGCCGAAATGGATGTCGCTATTTGTTGCTGGGATACCAAATACTTTTATTTTAATGAGCGCCCTACACAAGCCAACCCTAAAATCAAAACCTCTACCGGGATTCCGAATTTCCCATCATACACCTCAGGGCACTCCAATTTTAGCAGTGCCGCGGCAACTGTGTTAACCTACTTATTACCTGACAGGGGCACCAAGTTCACCGATCTGGCTCAACAGGCGGCAATGTCAAGGCTATATGGCGCCATACATTACCGCAGCGATATTGAGGTAGGCGAACAAACAGGTGCCAAAGTGGGCCAGTACGCGGTACAACGTGGGCAAAATGACGGCGCGGGAAATTAATAACAGATCAATTTAAAAAATCAATCAACCAGGTTAGCTCCTCAAAATAATGGCTAACCTAAACAACCTAAGATTAAAAGAAATTATGAAAACCTTAATAAGAATTACCTTAACAATTTGCCTTTTTACTTTACTTGCACAAACAAAAACCTTTGCACAGGGATGTGTAGCCATCAGGAGTACCGGTGGAATCTGTGTGATGAATGAACACCCCGATAGCACTGAAACAAACGGTAAAAAAGGTTACTGGATATATAATAATAACGACCGTTACTATAAATCGTTCAGGCACTTTATAGGTAAGCAGGAGCAGTTTCAGCGCACTGCATTGCACAACAATGTTATCAACAAGGTTTTCACCCAGGATAACACCTTTACAAGGGTATTTGACGATCGCTGGTCGCTATCCGCTGATCTGCCGATCGCTGATAACAGCCGTTCGCAATTGGCAGGTACCGGCCGTTTCAGTACGCATTCATTTGGTATTGGCGATATCAGCGTTACCGGTTTGTACTGGCTTTTCGACCCTAAAAAAGCTACGAAAGGGAATATCCAGGCCGGCTTGGGTTTGAAATTCGCTACCGGGCAGTATGATTACCAGGATTACTTTAAAACTGCCAGCGGCAGTAGAGTATTGGCCCCGGTTGATCAATCGATACAATTAGGCGATGGTGGTACAGGCGTAGCCCTTACAGTAAATGCCTACTACAATTTCACCCATACCTTTGGCTTTTATGGCAACTTCTTTTACCTTGCAAACCCACGCGATGTAAACGGCACTGCGACATCTACAACCACTCCTGCCAGCGCTACCAAAATTGCTGTTACCAGCGATGTGGAGAGCGTACCCGATCAGTACCTGATCCGCTTTGGAGCAAGCCTGGCCGTGCATAAGTTCAATTTCTCATTAGGCATGCGCGATGATTGCTTACCGGTACATGACCTTATAGGCGGCAGCGATGGTTTCAGAAGGCCGGGTTATATTATAGCTGCTGAACCCGGTATAACTTACAGCTTTAAAAATATCGCTTTATATGCTTATGTGCCTATCGCTATTATCCGCGACCGTACACAAAGCGTACCTGATATTCGCCAAACTGAACTTACCGGTGTTTATACCCATGGCGATGCTGCTTTTGCTGATTATGTAGTGAATGTGGGCATCTCTGTTAAATTTTAATCTCTACTAAACAATAAAAGCATAAGTCTTATTAAGGCTTATGCTTTTAATAAGGCCAGTAATTCTTTTGCCAATTACTTTTCTATTTTTACCATACCAAATTGATCAGCCTCAAAATGAAGAATATCCTTATTCTTTTATGCATCCTTTTTCCGGCATTACTATCTTCATGCAAAAAGGCTACGCTATTTGAGCAGATTCCCTCGTCATACTCAGGTATAGATTTCAACAATAAAATAACAGAGAGTTATAGCATTAACCCTTTGGATAAGATTAATATTTATAACGGCGGCGGTGTAGGCGTAGGTGATTTTAATGGTGATGGGTTGCAGGATATTTATTTTGTAGGCAACCAGGTGTCAAACAGGCTATACCTCAACAAGGGCAATATGAAGTTTGAGGATGTTACTGCCGAAGCCGGTGTAGGTGGTATAGGCGGCTGGGGAAGAGGCGTTGCCGTTGTAGATATTAACAATGACGGTTGGCCTGACATTTACGTATGTAATACCTTATTGGATGACTCAACCAAAAGGCGAAACCTGCTCTATATAAACCAGGGACCGGATAAAAATGGCGTGCCACATTTTAAAGAAATGGCTGCCGAATATGGATTGGATCTCACCGTACAATCAACCATGGCTACATTTTTTGATTATGATAATGACGGCGACCTTGATATGTACCTCACCGTTAATGAAGCAGATCCCATTGGCACCAGTTTGTTCAGGGCTGCTAAAAAAGGTGAAGTTAAGGGCTCGGGCAGGCTTTTCCGTAATGATTGGGACCCTGTATTAAAACACCCGGTATTTCATGATGTTTCAAAACAGGCGGGTATTCTTAAAGAAGGCTTCGGCCATGCTGCTACCATTGTTGATATTAACCGCGATGGATGGAAGGATATATACATCACCAATGATTTTTTGCCCGACAATATCCTGTTCATCAACAATCACGACGGTACCTTTACTGATAGATCAAAAGAATATTTTAAGCATACATCCTTAAATGCCATGGGGCAGGATATTGAGGATATCAATAATGATGGCCTTGCCGATATTGTTGAGCTGGACATGAACCCGCCCGACAATTTCCGCAACAAAATGTTCATGGGTACCGACAATTATCCCTACTACAAAAACTTTAATCATTACGGTCATCAGTACCAGTACGTACGCAATACGCTGCAGCTAAACCAAGGGCCGCGTGTTGGGCAAAATGATTCCATCGGCAATCCTGTATTCAGCGAGATCTCCTTTTTAAGCAACATAGCGCAAACCGACTGGAGCTGGTGCCCACTGCTTACTGATTTCGACAATGATGGCTACCGCGACCTGATCATTACTACGGGCTACCCAAGGGATGTGGCCGATCATGATTTTATGAATTTCAGGGCGCAATCCTATTTTACGGAAAGCAAATTGAAAATTCTGGACCAGATACCGGTAGTGAAAATCCCGAACTTTGCCTTCAAAAATAATGGCCATCTGCAATTTGAGGATGTAACAGCCAGTTGGGGTTTTGATACGCCTGATTTCTCCAATGGTGCGGTATACGCCGATCTGGATAATGATGGCGATATGGATGTGATCATCAACCATATTAACGATGAGGCCGTGATCTACAAAAACACCACACGCGAAAAAAATAAAGATAACTCGCACTACTTGCACATCAAGTTTCAGGGTGGCCCGCTTAACAGGGACGGCATAGGCGCTTTTGCCGATATTTATTACGACCACGGCAAACACCAGGTTTATGAAAACAACCCGTTCAGGGGATATATATCAACCATACAAAACATAGCCCATTTTGGTCTTGGGAAAATAACGATGCTCGATTCGGTGGTTATACGTTGGCAGAATGGTAAAAAGCAGGTATTACCCAATGTAAAGGCCGATCGTATGCTTACGGTAAACATAGCAAACGCTACAACACCTTACTCAAACAAACAACCCGAAATTGATAAAGAATCCCTGTTTCGTGAGGTGACGAAAATGCTGGGTGTAAACTATACCAACCAGGACAGCGATTTTGTCGATTTTAATATCCAAACATTATTGCCGCATAAGCTCTCAGAGTATTCGCCCGGTTTGGCAGTTGGGGATGTAGATGGTAATGGGCTCGATGATATTGTAGTAGGCGGCACTTCCCGTTACCCGGCACAAGTATTTTTGCAGCAACGCAATGGCAAGTTTATTCAGCGAGCTTTGTTGCCTGCGGGTAACAATAACCCTTATACCAATATTAAAGACGAAGGCCTGCTTTTGTTTGATGCCAATGGCGATGGTAAACCAGACCTATACATAGCAAGTGGTGGTTACGCCAACGCATCCGGCTCACCTTTTTACCAGGATAAGCTTTATATTAATGATGGTAAAGGTAATTTTAAAGAGGCTGTAGGTGCTCTGCCACAAAACTATACTAGTAAGCTTTGTGTACGGGCTGTAGATTACAACAAAGACGGTAAGCTCGACCTGTTTGTATCGGGCAGGGTTGATCCCTGGCATTACCCTAAACCTGTTTCGAGTATTATATTACGTAATGATAGTAAAAACGGCCAGGTAAAATTTACAGATGTAACCGCATCAGTAGCAAAGGACCTGAAAAATATAGGGCTTGTTAGTGATGCCTTGTTTACTGATTTCGATAATGATGGCTGGCCCGACCTGATTTTGGCCGGTGAATGGATGCCGGTAACCTTCCTGAAAAACGATCACGGTGTATTTAAAAATGTAACGGCCAATACCGGTATAGCAAACAAGCTGGGCTGGTGGAATACCATAGCGGCCGGCGATTTCAGGCACAGCGGCAGAATGGATTATATAGTTGGTAACGTTGGCTTAAATACGCTGTTTAAAGCAAGCGATAAATACCCGGTTTATATAACCGCCAAGGATTTTGATAATAATGGCAGTTATGATGCTTTTCCATCTATCTTTTTAAAAGATGTGGATGGTAAAATGCAGGAGTTCCCGCTGCATACCCGCGATGATGTTGTTAAACAGATGCTAAGCATGCGGGTAAAGTTCCAGAACTATAAATCGTTTGCAATCGCTACAATGGACCAGGTGATAACGCCCGACATGCGCAAAGGCGCTATCAGACTCAAAGCAAATATGCTGCAGTCGGTTTACCTGCGTAACGATGGAAAAGGCAAGTTCACCATGATACTATTGCCGCTCGAAGCGCAGTTCTCGCAGTTATCGGGCATGTGCGTTGATGATTTTAATGGCGATGGCAATCCCGACATTATTTTAAGTGGCAATGATTATGGCACTGAGCTAACCATGGGCCGTTACGATGCCTTTAACGGCTTACTATTAGCAGGCGATGGCAAAGGTAATTTTAAACCATTGAGTATCTTACAAAGCGGTATCTATATACCCGGCAACGCCAAAGCACTGGTTAAACTGGTAGGCGCAAACCAAAAGTATCTATTTGCTGCCAGTCAGTACAAAGGCCCACTAAAAATATTCGAACTTAAAAATGAGGCACATCCCATCAAAGTACAGCCAATGGATAGCTACGCCATCATAACCTACAAAAATGGCAAAACCCTTAAAAAGGAGTTTTATTATGGTGATTCCTTTTTATCGCAATCCGGCAGGTTTATTGAGGTCGATGATACCATGTCGGCAATTAGTATTACTGATAATTATGGCCGTACGCGCAACATAGCACTATCTGATATCCCCATTAAATAAATATTTGCTGTAACCTGGCTATTTATTTTGTTGTCCAAAATATTGTAAATCAATTAAAAACGACAAAATGAAAGTAAAGCTTACACGCGCGCTTGTCTTGTTTTTTATAGCGTACATTATCGTAACCATTTTGGCTGCAGCCACCACCGAAATCTATAGCAGCATTTATCATTCGCCGCCACCCGCTCCGGGGATGAGCGTTTTACAAGCACCTGCATTTGTGGCTACTGTGCCCTATCACGTTTTAATTATGCTGATCGTATGGCCAATTTTTGCCGCGATCTATTTTAGAAAGCCCAGACAACCAAACCCATCCCTGCAATATGAAGAAACATTGCGTTTATCATTTACATGGCTTATTGCTGCTATTGTGGTTGATTTTGTCGGCTTTGTACTCATCAAAAACCCATACTCACTCACACCGCACGAGTTTTATGTAATTTATCAACCCTGGATCAGCCTCATCTATATCGCTATTTTTATAAGCCCGTTTATCCGGTTGTGGCTTTCAAGATTGCTGACAAAGCGATAAAGCAAGGTGAATACTGTAAATTGATTTTTTGCTGAAGCCTAATCAGATTAATTCCTAATTTTATAGCTAAAATAAGCTGCTATTATGACCAAACTAGCCCAGGCATTTCAGGCATTTGATGACTATAACAAAAAAGACCCTCATACATTTGTATGGGGTGATCTCTCCTATCCGCAGGAATATTTTTTAGCCTTAAAACTGTATGAGTGGGCACTAAAATTAAACCCGGATGCAGGTGAAGAGCTTTTATTAGCATCGCGCAGCCAGCATATTGGCAGGTGGGAAATTCCGCGTGAAAGTTATCCGGATGGCCGAGAGGCCTATTTAAAATGGCGCAAAGATCTCGCATTGTTTCACGCTGAGAAAGCATCATCAATTATGCAAGAGGTTGGATATAATGAGGAGCTAATTGCGCGCGTAAAACAAATTATACTAAAACAAAAACTAAAGGTTGATGCCGATGTGCAAACTATGGAGAATGCGCTCTGTTTAGTGTTTCTTGAATTTCAATACGAAGATTTTTATCCCAAACATCCGCCTGAAAAAGTAGTGAACATACTGAGGAAATCGCTATTAAAAATGGATAGTCATGGTCATCAATTTGCGCTCAATTTAAAATTTTCAGATAAAGGCCTTCATTATATTAATGAGGCTTTAAACAGCATCAAACAAAACCAATAATTAAATATTTACGGTTGGAGTTTTACCTTGTAAGCCCCTTATAACTATATACGGTATAGCTGCAAATAAACTGTGCTGAGTATTTGGCTATAAAACAGGCAATAATTATCGGTATAAAAAGCACATAACCGCCTGGCACCAGGCTGCAGGTTAAGAATGCTGATGTCAAGGGCGCATGTATGGCTGCGCTTAAAGCGGATGCAGCACCTACCAGCGCAAAGTTTAAAACAATAAACTGGGTATTAAAAAAGTGATTTACCATTACAGCGAACAGCATTCCCAATACCGCGCCCGAAACAATGCTTGGGGCAAATACACCACCATCTCCACCTGCCCCCAATGTAAGCGACGCTACAACGGGCTTTAGTATAACTATTGCTAAAAGCAACAACACAAAATTTATGGTAAATGGCTGATGCTGGATCTGATTCAATAAACCAGGTATGGCATGATAGCTATCGCCGTATAATTGCGGCAGGCATAGTATGGATAGCCCAACCAAAATAGCGCCTGCGTTTACTCTTATAAAGTTATTGTTAATCTTCCCGAATCTATCTTTAAGGAAGATTACGACTTTAGTAAAGTAGACAGCCACGAAACCCGACAATATGCTCAGTATGATTAAGTACGGAACTGCATGAAAATTCCAGCTGGTTACCGTAAAGTTAAATAGTGTATTGTGGTCAAAAATAAACATGAATCCCCATGCTATTAAAGCAGAACAGGCACAGCTAATGAATATTGTTTTGGTGAGTTTTTTGGCGATCACCTCAATAGCAAACAGAAACCCGGCCAGTGGGCTCCCAAATAAGGTGGCGACCCCGGCAGCAACCCCGGCACATATCAGTTCCGTTTTATAAATATTAGCGATCGATTTCCTTTTATAGGCGGCTGAACCAATCGCCGCTGTCGCCACAACTGTTGATACTTCTATACCCGTAGAGCCGCCAAAAATTACGGTCAGAAATCCATTAAAGTAATGCGACGGGATTTTATAAGCGGGTAATTCATCGCGCCTGTTCTCAATGGTTTGATATATTTCTTTGATCCCCTTATTTGCCTTACCCTTAAACAAATACTTCCTCAAAAAGTAGATGGCGGTGATGCCTATTGTTGGAAGCAAAACAAACAGCAACGGAAAATTACTGGCCTTTTGTAAAATATGATCTTCATAAAACCCTGTTACTTTCTTTAAAGAATCGGCAAGAAATACGGAGAGCAAAGCAACGATAACGGATGCAACCGTTAACTTAAAATAATGAAAGCGGATAATAGCTTTTCGCATAAATATTAAATAGCAATTATGTCAACGACCTACATTCGTATCAACATTGCAAATGTAATATCAAGTATATATATTAAAGTCAATTAATTGCCATTAATATTATATATGCAATATTAATGAGCCAACATAGTCAGCAGAAAAGAAATAGCTTGGTATATTTTCTACAATCAAAGGCTATTTTTTTATTTTCGTAACACAAACAACTATATATAAAACGCATGAATCCGGACTCACAAAATGTAACAGACTACACCAATAACAATACCATATTTATGGTCTGGAATTTCAAGGATAACCTGGAGGTTAGAGCTTTTTTTAACCAGGTTTGCAGTTTGCTTATCAACCTTAATAATTCCGCAAATGTCCGTTTTCCTGTTTCAAGAGCAAGCTGTGTAATGGGAATCGGATATGATGCCTGGCTGCGGCTTGGGCTTCCTGTCCCACTGCCTAAGGAGTTAGCAGATTTTGCGCCCGTTGTTGGCGAGAAACACACGGCAGTTTCATCTAAAGGAGACTTACATTTTCATATAAGAGCGGATAATCACAGCATATGTTATGATATGGCAGCTGCCATAGCTGATGTTTTAACCCCGGTAGCAACCTGTACCGAAGAAATTCATGGTTTCAGGTATTGGGACAGTCGTTCCATTTTAGGTTTTGTTGATGGTACTGAAAACCCGCATGGGCAGGACAGGGAATACTTTGGTATAGTGGGAGATGACGATCCTGTTTATAAAGGCGGAAGTTATCTTTTTGTACAAAAATATGTTCATGATCTAACAGCCTGGAAAGGCCTGTCTACTGAACAACAGGAGAAAGTGATCGGAAGGTCTAAATCTAATGATATAGAAATGGCCGACGAGGTAAAGCCCTCCAATTCTCATATAGCTTTGGCCAATGTGGGTGACGACTTTAAAATTGTTCGTGATAATATGCCTTTTGGCAATATGTCTACCAATGAAATGGGTACTTATTTTATAGCTTATGCAAGCACATTCAGTACTGTACAAAAAATGCTGAATAACATGTTTATTGGCTCTCCTGAAGGAAATTATGACAGAATACTGGATTTCAGCACACCCAAAACGGGTAGCTTGTTTTTTGTACCAACATTTAACATGATAGATGATTTTTCATCAAATTAAACTTCACGCTGCAATTGGTGTGTTACCGCATAACTAATATAATTCAGAAAATTAAGCCCTGCATGCCTGTGGGGCTTTGCTCATAAGTCCGGGATCGAACCAATTCATTTTATACAATCGTATAGATAATGAACTGTATCTGATGATTTTGTGTCGCAGTGCATTATACATTTCATAATTCCGTAAAAAGACCGCTGGATCACCCCCTCCCGTCACCGATTGAAAAGCCCGGGTATATTCACTTAACACCTGTACAACTTTTGGCAGGCAAAGGTTCATTAATGAAACAAACAAAGTAGGGCCGCTGTATTCGGCTACCATAAAGACGATCTTCAGGCCGAAATAATATAGTTGACTAATCTGATTCTTCATGATTTAAATGAATGAATAATCATAACTATTAAACGCCTCCCTAATGATGCTGCCTGCGTTGCTCAAGATTGGCCTGCCATGCCCGAAAACAACTTTTTCGAAGTCCAGATCTGTTACTTTAACAATGCTGCGAATGCCCTCGTCCCTATCCTCATAAAACACGCTCAGGTCGAGCCCCATGCTATTTGATAACAGGTCCCCAGCAATCAGCACTTCTTCTTTTTCGGCCAGCAGCGAGATATGGCCCTTACTGTGTCCCGGTGTATGTATAACGCGGAGCCCACCCAATAAAGGCAGCAAGTCGTTATCATTTAACTGCCTGTCTATCTCAACCGGGTCAATATCTATTGCCGACCGTTTTATTGCCAAATGATAGATCAACCAATTTTTCAATCCGGGTGTCAGGGATAATTCTTTGCGAAAAGCAATGCCATATCGTATAATCTGTGCGTCGTCAAAATGTGCCATCATCGGCACTCCTAAAATTCTTTTTATTTCCCCGGCACTTCCGGCGTGATCAGGATGCAGATGTGTTAGGATGACCTGTTTGATGGAATAAGGATCTTTACCCGCAGATTTAATGGTATTGAAGATTTTACCGGCACTCCCTTTTGGGCCGGTCCCTACCAATGTGAGGCCATTATCTTCAATTACAAAAACGTTAACCCACCCCAGGCTAATCTGGTATATATTATTGCTGATCCGTTTCATACGATTATTAAAGTGATTTTTAATTAAAAATTGATGATTAATAGCGTAAAAACGGATGCATAATGCTTAATGTGGATTTGAATGAGTTATTTAATGATTAATAAAATATAGTTGCCAAACATGTTAACTGAAACCCTTAACGCTGTTTTCTGATACAAACGTCTAAAAGATCCTTGTTAAGAAATGTTAAAGTCGACGGGGCAGCGTATTTTACCTACCAATAGCTGCATTCTATCTATTGCCTTAAATTAGTTTTAGTGAAATACCGGATAAATAGTTTTTATACCCTGCGGGGAGATTTACGCAGTATAGCCATCACTAATTATAAAAAATCCACAAAAAAAGCCCCGCATGTCTGCGGGGCTTTTTTTGTGTGGCTGGGCTCGAACCGTCGCCATTATCGGTCAAGCGTATTACTTACCTATAGCTGCATTTAGTTCATCCATTGTCCAGCTTTCTGTCCTTCCCTTAGTTGCCTGCCTGATTTTTTCCACATCTTCGGGGTAAATAATAGGTGCTTTGTTACCAAAATCACTGCGTATATAGCTTAGTACCGATGCTATATAATTATTATCATTACTACCAAGCGCGGGCATTACATCGGGGTAGGTTTTCCCTCTGATAGGGCCGTGTAAACCATACAATAAAATCTTTATTAGTTTTTCCTTGCCTGCGTTAACATCTATATTCCCAGCAAGTACCGGTGCCGGTATATCCTTTCCGCCAATTCTAATACCTTTGGCATCTGCTCCATGGCAAGTTGCACATAGCTGCTTAAATATCCCCGCGCCTTGTACAACCAGGTTTCTTTCCAATTCATGCATCATGGCTTCCCTTTTTTGCTGATCTGCCAGCGCTTTTATACCATCTTCATATGATTTTTGCGAATAAGCCAATACCGGGTCGCTGGAATAATGATCAATTAAATAAGCTATAAGTGCCTTTGATTTGTCCGTATTTACAAAACGCATAGTTAACAGCAACTGAAAACGCACATCAGCACTTGGATCATCCTTGAGCATGGACAATACATCTATTGCCTGATCATTCTTTTTCATAAAGTCCTCGCCTATCCAAACTGTTGTTTTACGTACCTGTGCATCAGCATCTTTTAACGCGCTGGCAAAAGTTGCAGCATCCATTTCGCCTAATCCGTTCAGCGTCCATAAAGCATGGATACGGGCAAGTTGGTTGGGTGATGTTAAGGCCATTGCCTTTAATGCCGGCACTACTGATTTATCTCCTCTCAGAACCAGCAGTTTTTGTGCATTATCACGCCACCAGCCATTAGGACTGTTTAAATAAGTTACCAGTTGCGCACTTGGTTCTTCCAGCATATGCGGGCGAACTTTTGGTGGCTTCATTCCATCATAAACCACCCTGAAGATACGGCCGCGGCCCACATTCTTATCCAACCCTAACCGCATTATCTGCGGGCGCAAATAGCTATCAGCCTTTGTCCACTCGCTTTCCTGTATAATACCGTGATACATATCCACAATATACATACAGCCATCAGGCCCGGTAACCGTGTTTACCGGTCTGAAATTCATATCACTCGAAGCCAGGAACTCTTGTTTATCATAAGCATTTTGAAGTGTTATTTTCCCCTGGTTATCAGTAACCTTTGCACGGCGAATCAATCGCCCAACAGGTTCGCATATATACAGGTCGCCCTGTGCATCCAGAGGTAGTTTATCACCCCGGTAAATGGATTGTCCGTTACAAGCTGTAAAATGGTTTAATGTGCTATCTTCACGCAAACGATGTACACCGCCCTGCACATCGGGAGTAGCTATAATAGGCCATACCGCGTTAAATTCATCCGTATACTGATCCTTAAAATCAAGCGTACCATAGTGCAGGTTCTGTTGAAAATCCAACGCAGGCACTTCACTGCCTGCCGATGAAAAGAAAAGCCTGCCATAATTATCATTGGCCAGGCCCCATTGCGGCGGCGAACCCTGTATCAATGAATCTGCTATCAAATGATTATTACTATACGTATATCGCAGGGGGTCATAAGTAACATATATGCGGTTATCGAGGTTCCAGATTAAACCACTTTTCTGGTGTTCCAGGTTACTGGTGTTAGGTGCAGGGTTGTTATAATAGATCGTTTTGGTATCTGCCTTTCCATCGCCGTCAGTATCCTGAAAACAATAGATATGATTTGAATAAGTTTCATCAACCAATAACCGACCGTGATCAAGCGGAAGGATCATCCTTGGCAATACCAGGCTGTCGGCAAATATGGTAATTTTATCCATTACACCATCGCCATTGGTATCTTCCAGCAGTTTAATGCGGCAGGTATTGCTGCGCTGACCTGTGCCGTTAACGTTTTTCATATAGGTAGTCATTTCGGCTACATACATTCTTCCGTCCCCATCCCAGGCTATGGCCACCGGTTGACTAACTAGTGGCTCACTGGCTACCAGCTGTAAATGATAACCCTTTGGCAGATAGATCGATCTTATTTCATCCACTGGTGATTTTGGGCCTGGATCCGGATGCGGATTAACCAGTATTTTACCTGTTGCATCCCGTTGTACAGGGAATTGCACCGGATATTTTGCCTTACAAGTATATAAAAGCACGGCAGTTGTGCATAAAATGCCTAACAACCATTTATGATTTCTTCTCATTTTGTTATTTGAAATTGAACGGTTTATTGCTTATAATTTTTACCTATGGCGTATTCTATTCCACCCAGCAAATGTTTCAGGTAAAGAGGGTCGGCGTATGATTCATCGGTATGGCCTAGTTCGGTATAAAAAGCTCTGCCGCCATCATAAGTATGGTACCATGCCATGGGATGATCGCCCATTTTTAGTTCATCCTTTTGCTGATCATAACTCTTTTCGTCGATTTTGATCAGCACATGCAGATCAGGGGCCATCCATTTAAAGGAGTACCACTCATCTTTCCTTTTCCAATGCCTTGGTAAAAAACTGGTAGCGATGTTAGTAGAATCAACTACATCTAAAACAGCTTCCTGCTGGCTAGGATGGCCCTTAAAATAAGCACCTGAAAGATTGCCATACCACTGCCAGTCGTAACAGCAATCCGTTGCGGCATGAACCCCTACGTAGCCTCCGCCATGTTCAATATATTGTTTTAAAGCTGCTTTTTCATCTTCGGTAAATAGTTGTGTACTGAGACCGGTTGTGCTTAAAAACACAATTGCCGCATACTGCTTTAAGTTATCAATGGTAAATTTTGAAGCATCGGTGGTTGTATCTACATCAAAATTATTTTCGGCGCCCAATTTTTGTATGGCAATATTACCAACAGCAATTGATGCATGATGGAAACCCTTTGTTTTGCTGAACACAAGTATTTTAGGCTTGTGCTTGTAGCCTGATGCCCAAGCAATTGTGAAGCAAGATAAAACAAGGAAAACCATTGTTCCTGAAACTTTCAAAGCCTGTTTAAGGCTAATTATTGGTGATACTTTCATTCTTAGGTTATAATTTAGTTTAAAAAATTGTCTTTACGCTCAGGCCAAACGTGCGGGGATTGCCTAAATGGGCGGCTCCAAAATCGTAGGCATAATCAACATAGTGTTTATTAAAAATATTGCTCCCCCATAAAAATACATCGAACCGTTTGGTTGATACACCCAAGCGGGCATTAAATGTATTGTAGGCTTTTTGCTCGATAGTATTAGCCAGATCAAAGTACTGATCACCCAAATAATGCCACTCTCCATGGGCTACCAGTTTCACTTTCTTTGAACTGCCTAAGCCATAAGCGTATTGCGCCAACAGTGTTGAGGTTATGTTAGGTGTAAATACCTGGTGGTTACCTTTAAAATTTACCACGCTATCATTAACCGGAATGTTTAAACTGGTATACCGGGCATGGGTATAGCCAAAATTGTAATCAATTTCAAGCCCTTCAACCGGTGTGGCGGCAAATTCCGCTTCGGCACCATAACTGGTCAGCTTACCTGCGTTCTGGGTTACAGTAATTGCATCAGGCAATAAGAGCGTAGGTACCTGCGCATTATTAACCCGGGTATAAAAAACATCGGCATTTAAACGGATGCGTTTATCCAGGAAAGTATTTTTTGTACCAGCTTCATAATTATCACTGTATTCGGGTTTGTAATTATACAAAGGTGGCTGCGTCGGATCAGAACCCAGTTCGCTTATACCACCTGCCCTAAAGCCCCTGTTATAGGCAGCATACAGGTTGTTATTTTCGGTAAGATGCCAGGCTGCAGTTACTTTGGGTGAAAGAGCTTTAAAAGTTGCCGTTGAAGCTGTATCTGTCCGGGTAACAACCGGGGCCTGCCCGTCTGGTTGAAAAGCTCCGTTTATAAATTCCTTTTTGTGCTCGTAATCGTATCTTAAACCTGCGGTAACATCAAATTCAGGCGTGAAAACATAGATTACCTGGCCATAAAATGCCATCCCGTAATTGGTGCTGGTATTGATGTTGATGCTGGTAAAATTAGCTACAGGCGAACCCACCATTTGCGCATCATTGCCAAAGTGTGTGCCTACTTTTGTAGGGCTGTAGTTAAAAAAGCCATAGGCCCCGGCAGTCCATTTTAAACGTGATGTTGATGTTGTTGGTGAACTGAAACGAAACTCCTGGATGCCCGTTTGCACGATATTCCAATCCGGACCATAGTTATTAATTAATGAGATCCCATCTATAGGAGAAAAATCACCATCAATAGGTTGTTTATAATATCTATAGTTTTTTTGGTAGGATGACTGCGAGGTAAAGTTAAAGGCGCTGCCGATGTAATTTGCCGACAGAGATGCGTTGAACGTATTATCAACCATAGTAGTGGTCGCATTCTGATCAACTACAAACGGCGTAGCTAATGCCTGCTGCGCGCTTGAAACCAGTGTAAACGGCCCGTTATTACGGTTTATATCATTCTTTACATTTAGTGTGAATGACAATTTGGAGTTAGCCAGAAATTTCAGATAATAGTTGCCTAAAAAGTAATGTTGCTTATCAAATTTGGTATTATTGAATGAGTTGGTATAAAACCCGCCAAAATTGGAGAACAAACCTGCTACGCCCAAAAACAGCTTATCTTTTATTATTGGTGTGCGCAAACCAAAACTATAGCGTTGCTGGTCATAATTACCAATGTCAACCCCTGCAAAACCGGTGGTTTCATTAGTGGGCTGTTTAGTAATAATATTAATTACCCCGCCGGTAGCATTGCGCCCGTACAGCGTTCCCTGCGGGCCGCGTAGTATTTCAATGCGGTCAACATCAAGTAACTGGGCAATGTAGGTATCCAGGCCAAACTGATTAACCCCATCAATATAAGTAGCAACAGCCGGATCATATGACGTTGTGGTTATACCCCGTACAGAGGTTACGTTACGGTTGTCGCCAGGGTTAGCCGCATACAGGTTGGGCACCAGGCCCGTTATATCTTTAATATTCCATATTTTATCATCATCAACCTGTTTGGCCGTGATAACTGAAATACTCATGGGTAGTTTCTGAGATTCTTCATCCTGCTTCTGGGCCGTTACCAAAACTTCATCAAGCTGTTTATCCGCATTTATTAATGTGAAATTTACAGATGAGGCGTTGGTAATATTAATTACCTTAGTTAAGGTGGCATAGCCAACTGCACTTATTTTTACAGTATAGTTACCTGCAGGTATATTTTTAATATTGAACCCGCCATTTGCATTGGTTGATGTACTCAAATTAGTATTGAGCAGGTAAACATTTGCACCGTGCACCGCAATGTCCTTTGCATCTTTTACTGTGCCTGATAAAGATTGAGCAAATGCCATTGATCGCAAAAAAAACAGTCCGGAGAATAGAAGTATTATTTTAGTCATCCCCGTTTTATTGCTGCTTGATTGATAGGACATATTCAACCATTTTTTTCACATCTGCCGGTGGAATTGCCGGGTGAGCTGCCATAGCTACTTGCCCCCATACCCCACTGCCTCCGTTGATCACTTTTTGAGTTAGCAATTCATAATTAGCCTCGGTTGCCGGGTATTTTGCAGCAACATCCTTATAAGCAGGGCCTACCAATTTAATATCCAACTTGTGGCAGCTTAAACAATCTGATTTTGCTACCAGATCTTTACCTTGCTGCAGATCGGCGGCGGTAGGTTTTTTAACAGTGGCTTTCTTTTTTGTTACTGTTGATTTTTTGTGTGTTTGAGCAGATGCACCGTTTGTTGATAAGCCCAGACTGGCAATTAAAGTAACGGCGATTAAAGCAGAAGAAAATTTCAATCTCATATTATAATATTCGTTTTAAAAGGTTGTGTTTACTATTGGTTAAAGTAAAGCGGTTATATAATGATAATCCAAAAAAAGGTTTAATGCTTAATAAAAGCTTAATTAACTCTTAAAAAACACCCATACTTAATGACGAATGCATTCATAGTTAAGTAATACCTGCATTTACAATACTATTAAGCAGCATTTTACCTGTCTGTAATAATTTTGATACTGTGTTAAATAATTATTATGTCGATATAAATGGTCCTTATTGTTACTGTGAAATTAGAAAAGAATTCTGTTAAGGGCCGGGTGTAACACGCATTAAACCGTTTAAGCGATAATAGTTTTCCAGTTGTTTATTAATGATCGATTCGCCCGCGCCAACTTGTATAATGTCCGGGTTCTGGTCAGCTCCGTACCCGCCTAACGCAGCTGACCGCACATCGGCTATGTAGCCGGGCCAGTTCCCGCCGCTCCAGGTATATCCAAACAAAAAAGGATTAGCTGAGGCATCACCCATCTTCTTTTTCCATTCCAAACCCAACTGGACAAATAATTCACCCGGACAAGCCGCTATAACTATATTATCATTTATGATGATGGTTACGAGATGCACATTATAATTAAGCGTTTTATTGTACCTACCGATGAAATGAAGGGAATCATCCAAAAACTTAACACTTGTTTGATTACTGATGGCCGACAGCTTTTTAGCTAGTTTTATAGTTTCATAAGCAAGCAATTCACCCGTTCTGTTCATTGGCTTATAATCTGTTTGCACCGAATCATTAGGACCTGATCTGCGGGGACTAATCTGTAATGACTCGATATTACCGGCAGCACCCTGTACAAAAAGGCAATTCACCTTGTTATCGAATGCTTCTTCAACCTTGCGTGATGCTACACCAGGGTAATCGGCAGATATGGCGTAATTGAAACAAACAATATCGGCATGGCAGGCATAATTCATTAATATCACACGCGGCTGCCCCTGCATATCTTCTATTTTAATAACACCCAGCTCGGGATCGACCGGGCCAAAAGGAATGCGCTCGGGATTTTCACGTGTGTAGTGTTCATCCCCTACCCATGATTCACGTGCATGCCCATCTTCACGGGTAATGAGCCTGTTAAAGCCCAATTGCGGAAAGGTAGTATGCCCCGCGGATATTTTGGCCGGGAACATGTTATGGGTTGCCATTTCAACTGCGTGAATAATCTGATCTTCATAAAATGTGACATAAGGATTCCTCTGAAACGCTCTTTTATCATTGACCATGGGTTCAGAATGCGTATGCGAGGAGGAGATCATCACCTGCGATATCCCGTATTTTTCTTTGCAGATATTTGCCACCCGGTCACTGACAAAAATAGCCAGATCTACAGCAACAAATGCCAGCCGCTTGCCATTCATGTCAAGCACCAGGCTCCTGGCATAAACCGAATCATGTAATAACTCATCAGTTTTTGGGGTGATGTTTACTTTAGCAGTACCGGCTAACAGCTGCCCATCCCTGGCAATAACACTATTGGGTAAAACAAGTACAGCCACCAAAAAGATGACTGTTACACCAAACTTCAAAAACGAAATACGGCGGGTGCTATTATGATCTGTAAATGGCTTTGTATACATCTTTATCATGTTAATCATACTTATTTTTAGTTTAAAAACAGTGAATAATAAATGTAAAAGCTTAGCGCTGAAAAGGCATTTGGCACTAACGAAGTCTTTATAAGCATCTCCCGGCGTACAAAAAAATGGGTGCATCCCTCATGAATCCCTTCATTGCTATTTTTATTTCGCTTTTATCTCCGCGAGCAGGTGTTGGGTATTTTGATCTTTATTGTTCAATTTTTCGGCCTTATTAATATATTTCAGTGCGGCGTCTTTATTACCCATTTGTAAATAAGTGGCTGCAATTTTATTTACCAGGTCAATATTTGTCAGATCTGCGGCATAAACTTTCTTCAGTTGTATCACATCGCCGGCAGCGGCTTTTACCGGTTCAAGATTTAAGCCTGCTGAATTATTTGCAATAGCATAGTCCAGGTAGGGCAGCGCTTTTTCCGGTTCATCAAGCTTAAGGAAAAGTACAAACGTATATCTTGCCCTTTCAAATGAAGGTGAAATATTAAAGGCTCTTCTAAAATAAAACAGTGTAGTAGTATCATTCTTTAAAACACCGCTTAACATGGCAATCTTTTCGGCAAGGCCTGCATCAGCCGGATATTCTAATGCCAGGCCTTCCAATACATTCCTGGCTTGTTTATAATCGTTTTTGTTTGTATAATAGGTATATAATTCGCCCATGGTATCGCTCCAAACTGCCTTTTTAAAAACCAGGTTATAAGCAAGGGCTTGTTCTTCCGTTTCAGCTTTAATTGAATCCCCAGCGTGTGGCTCATCATATGGCCAATGTGTTTTTAGATTAAGTATACGGTATAGCCCTGCAAGTGAGTCTGGCTTGGTAACAGGCATGTCCTTCAGCAATTTGTTAAACGATAGCTCATCAGCGCCAGCTACAGGCAAAATATGAGCTTTGTTTATAGCAGTGTAAAACACATCCGACATAATTGCATATCCTTTTAAATTGGGGTGGACATGATCTACAATAAGTTTGTCACCTATAATTTGATGATCGGAAAAAGATTCAAACGCTGCCTTTGTATCCACCAGGTGAACATCAGCGTAATTGCGGCTTAGTTGTGATAATATAGCGTTGAACTCCTGCGGTGCCCTGAAACGCAGCCCGTCCAGATCACTAGCCTTTGCAAAAAATATTTTGGCTTGCGAGAAATTCCCTTCAGAAAAATATGACTGCGCCAAATAATAATTACAATTCGCGCTTTCATTATAGCCTTTATTGGCAGCATTAAAAAAGTTTATTGCTGTATTAAAATCCTTCGCATTAAAGGCTTTTAACCCACTTTGGTAATTTTCATTAAAACCGGTATTTTTTTTACCACTTGTATCAAAACTTATAAATGGTTTCAGGTCCTTATCATTGCTTACCAGGTTACTTACAAAAACCGGGATATGGTGCTGACTGAACAAACTAAAAACGGCATCCATATTCGTTTTAAATTGATCCACACCTTTTTCATACAGATCAGACCGGTAAGGAATTTGCTCTTTTGCAGCCATTAACTGCATCCGGCTTTCCCCGGGTTTGGTAACTGAGGCGTTTAAAGTGGTCTTTTCAAAAACGTTGCTCATTAATTGTACAATCTTGAATTTACGGAGGCTAAGAATTAAATTCACCATAAACCTGCTGCTACCCATATTTTGGGTAGAGGCAGCTCCAAGCGCGCCATAAAATTCATTATGCCCGGTATAAATCAATATCGCATCAGGCTCATAGTTCACTACTTCTTTGGCAAAGCCTAATACCGTGTATGAATTTACGGCTGTTAATGACAGATTAATAATTTCAAAATTTTTATCGGGATAATCATGCGCAAGGCGATATTGCAGCCAGCGGTGAAAAGATCCGTTGTGAAAATAGGGGTATCCAATGGTGGTAGATTCGCCTAAAACAAATAGCCGTATGGTATTACTGTCTTTTTTCTTTTTGAAAATCTCACTGTTCCCGGTCGTAGCGATATCCGCATCGGTAAAATATTTTTTTGAAGCGTCTGGGTTAAACACCAGGTAATCAGCATTGTCTTTATATTCAACAAATAGGTGAAGGTTATTACCATAATGAAACAGCCTTAAGCCAAATTCAATTAGACAGAGAATTATTAAAGGGACCAGTATGATACTGATCCCTTTAAATAATATAATTTTCTTTCTGGAAGGTTCTTTTAATGACGAGTATTTATTCTTTTTTACCGGCATAAATTATTAGTCCTCATTTGGTTATCCAGTAAAGTTAGTTAATAGCCCGCATTTTGTTGCCATGCCGGGTTTAACACCATTTCGGCATACGGAATAGGGGCTAAATATTTTTCCTGCACGTTTGTTCCGGCAGGGATTGGGTTTTCTGAAGGATCACGAACCGCGATTATTGACGGCAGCAACTGCAGCCTGCATATATCAAACCAGCGTACACCAAACTCACCGGCACACTCATAGGCCCGCTCGTATACTACAGAATCCCTAAATGCTTGCTGTGAAAGGCCCGGTGTAAGTGGCTTTTCACCGGCACGTGCCCTAACCTGGTTTATAGCCGCATAACTTTGGGCTGTTGGTCCGCCGCCCGACATAGCCGACGATTCAGCATAATTTAAAAGAACCTGCGGATACCTCATAATATCATACGCCTTATTAGTACTTGGCTGTATGCTGTTAATGGTTGTAGCTGTTTCATTTACCCCATCGCCGTTAAGCCCGGCCCTGAATTTTTTGTAATAAGGGTGTCTGGCATGCGTGTGGCTATCAGACCATGGGTATAAAGTAAATGTCATATCCGCGTTCCTTATTTTTAAAGTGGTATAAAATGTAAGGTCGGTGCGTGTACATTTTGGTGCATTTTTAAAGAAAGTTAATTCCGGGTAAAAATCATCCCAGCCACTTGAACCATCAAGAGCAACTTCATCAAGTGGTACACTGGTTGAGCCAAAACTGCGTTCAGGCAAATTGGCGCCAACATTGTACTGTAATGCAAAAATAGATTCAGAGCTATTATTGGTAGTGAATACTTTGTCATACGGCGTATTTAGATTATAAACACCTGCCTGTATCACGGTATTCGCTGCGGCAGCGGCCAGGGCATAATTGCTTGTCTGGTTAAGCGGCCAGCCAGCCATTGTTTGATATACATCACTCAAAATAGCACTAACTGTGTATACATTAGGTTTGCCCTGCTCCAATTTGGTGCTCAACATACCTTTTGCTGTGTTAAGATCGCTTATGATTGATGCATAAACAGCAGCCACATCAGCTCTTGGAGGCCTTGAAGTTGGATCGATGGTTCCTAAAACAAGGGGTACCTGCCCAAATGTCCTTACCAAATAATAATAACACAGGCCCCTTAAGAAATACGCCTGACCTGCTGAAGCATTTTTCAGTGAATCAGTTGAATTAACATTTTTATAAACAGTAATTACGTTATTAGCCTGATAGATACACCCCCATGGGCCATTCCATTCGGCCGGCAGGCTTTGATTTGTACTGCCCCCGGATAGTCTGTCGAAATCGCGCTGATCCGCTTTATTCAATCCCGGATCGGTTGTTAAATCGTCTGACCCGAAATAAGAGAACATTTTACTGGTAAATCCCCATGAACCATCTTTTGCCAATACGATATACATAGCGTTAACGGCACCATCCAGATCACTTTGCGTTTTATAATAGGTACCCGGTGTTAATGTAGCCTTCGGGTCCTCCTGAAGTATTTTTTTACACCCGCCAAACAGCAGTAATGCCAGGGACGCAAATAATATTGTTTTTATCGTTTTCATTTTTGTGTTTTTATGAATAATTAATTATTACAATAATGCCCTATAAACCAAGCCTGAATCCAACCGTGAATGTTCTCGGATTAGGTATTACCCCAAATTCCTGTCCCTGATCATTAGTGGTGTTACCATTGTACACTTCCGGATCATATCCCGGAAATTTGGTAATTGTCAACAAATTCTGACCACTTACATATACTTCCAAGCTTCTAACTTTAATTCTGCTTAACAGATCATTAGGTATATGGTAAGCCAATGACAGGTTTTTTAATTTACAATAGCTGGCATCATATACATAACGACTACTGTTATTTTCATTATGGCTGGTATTGCTCCATGCAGGGTTATCTGTTTGGTGTTGCGGTGTCCACAGGTTTTCAGGAACAGCTTCCGCAAGTGTAGCATTTTTCATATCACCTAAACCACCCCATAAGTAGGCAAGGGTTTGAGAGAATATCTGGTTACCCTGCTCACCCTGGAACATAAAGCTTAATGTAAAGTGACCATAGGTAAAGTCATTGATAAAGCCATAAGAGTACCTTGGTGTTGCATTACCCAGTGGCTCATAATCAGCTGATGTTATTGCATGGTCATTGTTTAGATCGGCATACCTTGCATCACCTGGTTTTTCACCATATAATGCTGCCTGAGCGGCTTGATCTGTTTTCCATGTACCCAGGAATTTATATCCATAAAATTCGCCTAATGGCAGTCCTACTTTAATTATGCCATAACCATCTGTAATATTGTTTATACCTTGCAGGCTAAGTACTTTATTACGGTTCAGGGATACGTTAAAATTAGTGGTCCACTTAAATTTTTGTGTAGAAATTGGTGTTCCTCCCAAAGCAAACTCTAAACCTTTGTTACCTATACTACCAATATTGCTTTGAACATTGCCGCCACCAAGGTATTGCGGGATAGGTACGTTGTATAATAAGTCATTTACTTTATTTGTATAAGCATCTGCTACAAAAGTTATACGCCCTTTTAAGAACGACATATCAACACCCAGATCATACGCTGTTTTAACCTCCCATTTCAGTGATTTTGGTGCAGGTGTACTCAAAAAAGTAGCATTACTTGCAGGGCTGCCGACACCACCATAGTAATAGGCGATAGACGGGTTAGCCGCTGTACTGATTTGTGCAATACTTGAATAAGCACCTACCGACTGATTGCCTGTTTGACCATAAGTAGCACGGACCTTAAAATCAGAGAACACAGGTGAGTTCGCTAAAAAATCCTCTCTACCAACATTCCAGCTTAAACCAATTGATGGGAAGGTGCTGTATTTTTTGGTCAGGTGTGACGAACCGTCATCACGTATACTGGCTGATATTTCGTATTTCTCTTTATAGGCATAATTTACACGTGCCATATAGGATATCAAACCATCTGCACCATAGGTTGATGATGTCAACTGTGTTCCGCCTAAAGCCAGGTTATAATAGCCCAGGTTATAGGTAGACAGGTTATTTGACCGGGCATCAACACTAACACCATTATCCTGCGATTGCTCATACAATGCAGTTGCTGTTATTGAATGGTCGCCAAAGGTCTTTTTATAAGTAAGGTAATTACTTGTTATGTAGCTGGTATTTTTACTTGAGTTAACATCTGCATAATCAGAGTGACTGACATAACTCCCCGTTCCAGGACCAAAAACGCTTTGATTAAGGCTCCATCCAAGGTTATATACATCATTTGACGTAAAAGTTAAGCCATCAATAATGCGATAATTAAATGATAGTTGTCCGTCAACGTTCGTACTGGTATTATCAACCGACTGGCTAAGTGCCTGCGCAATGGGATTTGGTTGTATAGAAGCATAAGGAGCGCTTTGTACAAATGAACCATCAGGATTTCTGATAGGCGACAAAGGGTCATATTCAGCTGCAAGGTTAAAAGGGTCAACCAAACCACCATTGTAGCTATTATTATGGCTCTGCGGTAAACTTGCAGCAACAATAATTCTTAAGTCCATTTTGTCATTAAGCTTGGCGTCAATGGTACTTCTGAATTTTGTGTCCTTATACCATTGATTAAGTATTAATCCAGGTTGATCAAGGTAGTTTAATGATACACGGTATTTTACATTGTCATTCCCCCCTGAAACATCAAGCTGATAATTTTGCACAAATGGCTTTTGTTGCAATGCACGTTGCCAATCGGTACCGCCATTTGTTTTGTAATCATTTAACTGTTGTTGCGAAAATGGAGCCAAACCGCCTGTGGCTACGTATTGTGAATTTACCGAACGGGCAAAATCATAGGCATCCATCAAATCAAGTTCCTTAGGCATTTCACCTTTTTGGAACCAGGCATCAAAATTGATGACTGTTTTACCGGCCTGGCCTGATTTAGTTGTGATCAGCACAACACCGTTTGAACCCCTTGATCCATAAATTGCAGTAGCAGCCGCATCTTTTAATACTTCAATAGATGCGATATCATTTACGTTTACATCCGGGCCACCGCCAATATATCCATCAATTACATATAAGGGTGTAGTACCGCCTGTAATTGTATTTACACCACGGATGATAATGCTGGGATCGCGCCCTGGCTGCCCGCTTGTACTGGTAACAGCCACACCCGATACAGTACCCTGCAATGCCTGGGATACATTTTCCAACGGGCGTTTAGCAACTTCTTTTGCCGATATAGTGCTGGATGCGCCGGTAACATTACTCCTTTTTTGTGTACCGTAACCAACAGCCACAACTTCATTTAGCATATTCGCCGCATCCTGCATTACAACGTTTAATGAAGCTTGCCCGGTAAAGGGTACTCTTTGTTCGGTATACCCAATAAAGGTAAAAACAAGTACAGCACCATCCTTTACTTGTATATGAAAATTACCTTTAACATCGGTAACGGTACCAAACGATGTTCCTTCAATTTTGACAGTTACCCCTGGCAGGGCCTCTCCCTTACTATCTTTCACAGTTCCGCTGATATCAGCAGGCGGGCGCGGAGAATTTGTCCGGTCACTCTTTACGAGTGCAAATGCGGCATTGCTTCCAAACACAATACAGCATACCAGTAACATAAATAAAAGTTTTTTCATTCCGGTTTAATTTTGGTTAATAAATTGGGTTAACAATTGATAGATCGAAAGTAAAACACCCCAATTAATAAAGTATTAACAAAAGATTAATGGGATTAATAAGAATTAATTTATATACAAAGCACTGAATATCAAATATTTAATTACAACACAAAAATATTAGCTCACAGTTTATATAAAACGACAAGCCTATATGATAAATAGTATTAATTATGTTGCTATTGTGTATAAACTGGTTCTTATAATCATTTAGGTCTATCAACTCAAGTAATAATACGGCAAAAATTTGTGCTGAAATAACAGGAGTGAGCACAGCCAAAATGTTAAATCACTTAGTTAACAATGTAAAGTCCAATATTACAGTCTATTAACACTCCATCGCATTATCATTTAATTTGATTGAAGTAGATATGTAGTGCCCTAGAGTGACAATACCATCATGCCAATGGGGAATAAAATATTCAAATAGATTACCAGTATATACCTTAGCATATTTTAACAACCTGAGATGCCTTTAACAGTAGAATAAGCAACATCTGATAAAATTAATAGTAATCTCCCCTTTACAATTAAATACTATATATCATAAGTAAAAAATCCGGCCTGAATAAAGCCGGCCGGACCGTTTCATAGATATAAAATTATGGGACAACCTGGTTATTGAACGCCCCAGCTTTTATTAGGCGTTGGTCCCATTTCAAGTTCAAGGTTTCCACCTGCAACCAATTGCGCATGGGTAAACCAAGGTGTATTTAGCGGTTCACCATTAAACTTTGCACTTTGGATGTATTTATTTTTAACCGAGCAATTATTAGCAATCAAAGTAAATTGCTTGCCACCCGGAAGATCAATAGTTACATTTTTAAACACCGGGCTGCCAATTGTATATACGGGAATACCTGGAGTAACCGGGTAAAAGCCCATGGATGAAAACACTACAAATGCCGACATGCCACCGCCATCCTCATCACCCGGGATACCAAAAATGGTATCCTTATACCATACATCCAGTAAAAATCTCACGCGGCTTTGCGTCTTCCACGGGGAATTAGTAAAATTATAAAGATAGGGTATCATAAAACTCGGTTCATTACCCATGGAGAACTGCCCTACCAAACCTGTAGCATCCGGAAATTTACTCCAAAACTCATATTTACTTCGGCCCAGGCTTTCGCGGTATAATTGATCAAGCTTGTTTTCAAACAAGGTTTTACCGCCCATAAGCGCCATTAAACCTTTCACATCATATTGCACCTGCCACAAATACGTCCAGCCATTATTTTCATCATAATAATCCCGTCCGCCCATTCCGCCGTCAAACTTGGGGTCAATATTTATCCAGTTACCCCTGCCATCCTTTGGAATAAACATTTTAACCTTATCGTTCCACAGGTTTTTGTAATTGAGTGCACGTAAGCTAAATTTCTTATAATCATCATCTTTGCCCAGGTCTTTTGCCATCTGTGCTACAGCCCAGTCATCATAGCTGCCGCCAAGCGTTACAGCAACTGCCTGCCTTTTTTCAAAAGGGTGCACCGATGCTACAGTTTCCTTTTCTCCCGGACGCAAGGCGGGGAAGTAGCCGTTTTTATAGTAAAAATCATCTAATACAGTTTTCGGCCCGTTCCTCCACGGCAGCATGGTTGCCTGGGTTGCGTTTTTAAGCATCCCTTCATAAGCCTTTAAGCTGTCAAAACCCCTTATCCCTTTACGGTAATCATCAAGGATCATGATTGAGGAGTGAAAAGCATTCATACAAGGGTTATCACCAAAAAGCACAGGAAAGGTTGGCATCCATCCCCCTTGTTCATATTGCGTTACATAGGAGTTAACCATATCCTGCTCCAGCGCGGGATCCAGTATAACCCTTAGCGGATGCAGTGCGAGGTAGGTATCCCAAATCCAGTCGTCAACATAAAAAGGGCGGTTACTGGTATGGATCTTTTTATCATAACCGCTGTAATATTTGTTGTTTTCAGATATATCAACCATGCGCTCATTACAACGATACAATGCTGTATAAAACGATCTCTTTTGCGCCTCAGTACCACCCGTAACTTTTATCTGGTCGACAACTTTTGCCCAGGTTTCCTCAGCATTGGTTTTAACGGCGGTAAAGGATTTATCCTTTATCTCGTTATCAAAGTTTTCCTTAGCCTGCTCAGCACTTATATAGGAAACGGCATATCTAAATTCAACCGTATCGGGTGAGTTTTGAGGAAATGAGATCCATGCCTTTACATCATTCCCATTTGCTGCATCATCCGTATTTAATTTATCAGCCTTAACTGTACCTGTTTTACCGGCTATGCTAAAAACACCGTACATATAAACTTTTATGTCATCATGATAAGTTTCCATTCCCTGCATTTCATTGCCTCCGTTAAAATGCCAGCTGCCTGCACCATCATTATACAGGCTAAAAAGAAGGCTTTTATTTGCTGAATTATGCGGGAACGCAAAACGGAATATCCCTGCCTTTTTGCCGGGAGTAAACTCAACATTCATATCATCATCAACCAAATAGGTTGAATAGTACCAGGGCCGCGTTACTTCCAAATCATGATCAAAAGTTAGTTTTTGATCCCACGCTGCTAATGAAAGCGGTTTTACCGATGGCTTAAGTGCAAATACCTGCCCCAGGCGGTGCGAAACTATTGTTAATGGAAAACTGGAGATCTGGTCGTCAATGTAATCGTTTCTTTGCGGGTACATTCTTATAACCTGGTGAGGCAGCTGAGCTGTTGGCCGTGTAGGCTCCAGCAATTGGCCAACGTTACCGATACGCGGATCGATGTATTTTAGATTACCACTGCCTGCATTTTCGTCTTCATTTTGGGCAGATGCAGTTAAGCTGAAGCAGCAAATTAGTACAAGGTGTAATGAAACAGCTATTAATAGCCTTAGATAGTGTTTGTTCATTTATTAGGTTTTATAGTATCCTTAAAATGATCATATATTAAACAGGTTGTCAACAAATAAAATTCGCATCGAAAGATATTCAGCAAAAACAGTAGTTAATTGCATATACATCCGGATTAAATCTTTTTTAGTTTACAATCGGTTTTCAGTATGATCGTGCCACGTTAATTCAATATTATTTGTGGCTTTCAGGGAGCTAATTAAACCTTTAACAGTTAATAAAAGATTAATGAAAGCATTAATGAAACATTATTATGGTGTATAATTAACATTTATTGGTTTTTTTTAGAAAAATCAGGAGGGAAATATGGAAGATTATTAATGTTGCACCAAAATATCATGAAAATCCCGTTTGAAATCTTCATCATAAATTATTTTATACTCTTTAACAAAACACTCAAAAGTATTTTTTGCGAGTGAGTGTTTACCCAATGTTGATAAGGCATTACACTTCAGTATCATGGACTCCTCGTTCACCGGATCGAAGTAAAAAATAAAATTGGCTATCTCTATTAAAAATTCAGCATTATAGGGTTGAGACGATTGCGCATAATGAAGGAAAGTATCTATTACCTCATTTGAGATTTCTGCTTTAAATGTATCCAGCCACTCATAATCACTGTTTGACAAGAAATTACCCCTGCGGGTTATCTCAAAAAGAGATTTAATTTTCTGTTCATCAAGTTTCTTCTTATCCTTAACAATATTCAGGTAATTATAATAATCAACATAAATCTTATCGTAATCTACATCAATTTTCCAGTAACCTGTATCCTTTGAAAGATGGCAATCCTGCACTTTATCTAAAAGCGATTTAAGTTTTGCAATATTTACCGAACGGTTGTTCCTGGCGCTTTTGGCAGACTTATCAAACCAAAGTATTTCATTTAATTTTTCAGAACTTAAACCCCTGCCCCTTTTTATAGAATACAGCAAAATAAGCAAAAACAACTCCTTAATCAGCGGCGTGAAATGCTTTGTTATATCTGCCCCGTCCGCATCAAAAACCTGTAAATCGCCAAACAATAAAATCGCATTTTTCAGCGGAATATCACTTTCATAGTTCTGCACATCGCTTAATGAAGTTATACTTTCAGTTATATACGATGGCTGAGGCTGAACAACATCCTGGGATGGAAGAACCGGCAAGGGTTCCTCCAGGGATTTGGCGTATGGTGCAGTAGCATTTTTTGTTTTATGTCTTTTATAATAGATAAACCCACCGGCAGCCAATGCCAAAACCATTGAGATTATAAAATACCAAAATTTATCGTTTTTTGCCAGTGATAAGTTTTCAGCAATATCAACAGGCGGCCCTAATAAGGTATAAATATTAACTTTGGTTTCATCATTCTCTAATCTAAGCAGGGTAACTACTACAAATTTATTACTCGCCGGACAGTAGTAAAGGTCGGCAAAGGAATGTATATCATTAAAACTATATGGTATCGCACTTGTCAGAATTTTATACGATGGGTCATTTAAGGATCCCTTGATCAGCTGTAAACTGGAGTTGTATTTGTTTTGGGGAAATACCAGGCCATAGTATGTTTTTTCTTTATCGTTTATTATTAAGGAACTGGCAAAAGCGAAATCCTCGTTGTTTACTTTTAAATCAAATAGCTTTTTAAACGTTCTATTTTTTACGGTAAAACGCATCATGCTATAAATATTCTTCGGGTTTAGTATCTGTAGTCCGCTTGAATTGCCGTAACCGCCTATCACATAAACGGTATCACCACTGGCACTTGCACCTAATGCTGATAAATAACGGGGCATAAAAAAGTCGCCTTTGTATTTTACCTGCTGCCATTTCTGGGTTTTGAAAGTGTATTGTTGTATTGTGTTTTTATACTGCAGTTGCCCATACCCTCCAAACAGGTACAAAGATGTATCCATACCTGAAATCATTTTGTTGGCATGCCAGAAACCTGTTACAACGTTAGGCGTAAATTTTTTATCCCAGCTTTTGTTTTCAAAACTATACCTGGCTACTGTTTTTTGATCAGGAAAAAAGTTGTACAAACTATTATCGTATGGGTTGTACACCGATTGATTGCCCTGATTAAGGTTTGGTTTTACAACATTCGGGCTGCTGGTCATTGCTGAACTATTAACAGAATAACTGTAAACCGAATCTTTACCAACAATGTACAAAATTTCATTTTTGCGGTCAAATGCAGTACTTGCAACACCCTGCACCGTAATATCTTTTGTTTTTTGCCAGTTATGGTGCATTGCCGATATCCACAATGGATTGGCTATAGAACCATTTTGCTGAGCAATAACTTCATGCACAATAGTTCCCATGCCCTCATTTAAAGGCCAGCTATATTTTAAAACCTTATTTTGTGAGATACTGATATTACGAAGCTTTATAGGCGGGATATCAGTTGTTTCAAATTGTTTATAATTGTTGGTGCCAAAAAATATATGGTAACAACCGTTCTTTTTTAAATGCAGCCCTTTTTCAACAAAAGTATTCAGCCCATCAGAAAACACCAACTGATCCTTTTCAACGTCAAACAAGATGTTCAGTTTGTTCCATTGGCTAAATAATTTATTTAGGGGGATGTCGAATTTTATATTGGTTAGCTTATCACCTGCAATAACATTAAAATGATTTTTTGAATCCTCTGCGCTATAAATCAAGTCAAAATTACGGTCATCATCATCAATTATGCGTACAATGTAACCAAAATAAGTAGCCCGGTAAGGCAAAAAAGAAAGATCAAAAGAAAGGTCAAAATTACCGTTAAGGCAAAGGCTTTTATTAGTACACAGGTCAAGTGAAGTACGTTTATCCTGAAAAACTTCATGGCTTGAAAAACCCAGACCATAGTTCTGTCCAAAACAATTTTTATTCAGAATACAAATAAAAGCGGTTAAAACAATAATTTTAAAACCCGGGTAAAGTTTTCTCATACTTAATCTAATGCTCCGTTGTATATAAGATCGGTACTATATACAATACTTTTTACAGGCTTATAAATATGGCACAACTGAGGTTGCCATTATTATCTCAAATTTAATATTTGATATAGTAATTTCAATAAATTTATAATTTATTACATTATTTTCAATTCTTAGTCGATTCTGTTTGAAAATTTCGTCTAAATAGTCCGGTTAGACTGCAATTTTTATCCATTTTTTTAAATATGCAATCGATTGTTGGATGTTTAAAAACCCTATTTTATAAAAACACATCGCTTGTGATTCGATAAAATAGGGTATAAAAAAATCTAATCAAACGCGGAACCTGCTTCCCGTAGCTGCCTGGGCAGCTACGGGAAGCAGGTTATTAATCTAGTTCTTTAAACTGATTTACACAGGCAACATTATACTTAACCAATAGCCCGTAGTCGGCATCAGTTAAATATAAATACCAATCAGATGCGGTAAACCGATACCATCTGATTGGCAAATTTATGCATGGCGCTGTCCTCATTTTATGGACAAGAATCTGGTAAATTCTTGCCAATGAATTTCTCATTTTACAACTTCTCTTTCAGGCATTTTATATACCAGGGGCTTTTCTTTTCTTAAAATTTGAGCTGCCTGGCCTGTTAACCACAAATATTGGTCGGATGGTTCCCCATCAAATTTCACAAAGGCCGTTCCTGAACCCGGCGCAGTTACCGGCGGATTACCATTCACTTTAAATATAGCAGTGCCTTCATTTATCTCATCAAACATGGCTACATACAACATGGATGCCCCTGCCGACATAGCGGTAGATAACATTTGCCAGTAAAAACGCCCCCCTTCACGCGGTATGGATGCTATCGGCTTTACATCATCAGGAAATTCATAACGGCTCAAATTATGCCAGCTGAAACCCGGGTAAACACATGGCACATAAGCAACATGGTTCTCGCTGCACCATTTCATATCATCAATAATATCGTCGCGGTACCTGTCCATATCATTATGCAGCAATGGCGAATAACGCTGAACGCTCCATGGCAAAACGATATCACATTGTTTAATAAGCTGATGCAAATATGGATCATTTGTGCAATCGGCCTTTAAACTGCGCCATGAATTGGGTACGCCTATCATAATGGCACAGCCTCCATACACAGGGTCATTTTTTAGAAAATCTATCAATCTTTCAAAACCTATATTGCGGATATTATACGGCCTGTCGGGAAATCCAACTCCCCAAATGGCTACCAAGGGCTTGCCATTATAATGAAGGTAGGTTTTAGTACCCGGCTGGTTGGTTACTTTTAGCTGATCAACCAAATACTTCCAGTCCTCAATAATACTGGAGCAATCCTGGCCCGAAGCGCTTAATCCTGAAAGATCATACATTACGGCAATCGCTCTTTTATATTTCGAGGCAGCTTCAAGCGCATTTTTTAAAACAACCGATTCCTTGTCCTTGTCTTTCGCGTTAACATTATTAAAGAATCGTTGCATAAACACGCCATCAATACCATATTGCTGCATCCATTTAAAATGCAGGTCGACTGTACTTTTATCTACCGAGCTAAAGAAACGGGCCTGATCTCCATTTGGCAGTTTAAAGGGGGTTGGGTAAGTTTTTTCATATTCACTCACATCGGGCCAAACATCAATACCCGAATGATTTTCATTGCCATAAACATACCGGGTACTTTGTGAGCCATCGCCTTCGGCCCTGAACCAGCCCTGATAGCCGGCCATAATTAAGCCTTTATAAGTTGGATAAAGAGTTTCTGTGCTGTGTTTATTCTGCCCGAATGCGATAGCGCTCAGCAGTAATAAAATGCCTGAAAAGGTAATTTTGATTTGCATACTTGGTTTATATTAAATTGGAATTGGTACGCAAATAAATTCCCGGCCATTAATAATTACTTAATAAGCTATTAACAGCAAAATTTAGTTTAGGTACTTTATTGAAATTTTCAATACGGTAAATAACTAAAACACTATGAATCAATCATGTTTTACTATAGTCCGACCAGCATAAATAAATTACTTTAAAATCCCCCCCAGTTATTAATTTTTTATTAATCACTTATTATCTGCCGCAGTATAGTTTTATCAAACCAATGTATCTGCGGATATATAAACCAGTTAAATCATTTTATCAGCAATAACCATCTTTATGAAATTAAAGAAAAGCCTGTTTATTTCCTTTATCACTATTACCTGCTGTTCGTTCACAAGCATAAAGCCTGTTTATAAATATCCGTATCAAAATCCGGCTATGCCGGTTGATCAACGCGTTGCCGACCTGGTTAGCCGGATGACACTAACCGAAAAAATAAGGCAGCTGGATATGTTTGAGGGTAAAACGGTATCAGATATGCAGGGGCATGATGCCAGTTCTGTTTCAGCCGAAAAAATGAAAAAAACCATAGGCACAACCGGCATTGGGTCTATTCATGATTTTTACCCTATAGGCGCAGACCTTACCAACCAGGTACAAAAATATGCCATCGAAAATACCCGGCTGGGTATTCCCGTATTATTTATTGAAGAAGGATTGCATGGCTATTCGGGCCGGGGCAGCACATCGTTCCCGGTGCCTATCGCATTATCAACCGCATGGGATACTGTACTTGTACACAAAATAGGCCGTGTTATAGCAACGGAGATGCGGGCACATGGCATAAACATGATATTAGGCCCTGTTTTGTGCCTCCCACGCGACCCGCGCTGGGGAAGAACAGAAGAAACTTACGGCGAAGATCCTTACCTTGACGCGCTTAATGGCGTGGCCATGGTTAAGGGCCTGCAAGGAAAAAAATTAAGTGATGATGATGCCGTGCTTGCCGAACCCAAACATTTTGCCGTACATGGCATACCCGAAGCAGGGAGTAATATTGCTACGGTAAATATTGGCGAACGTGAAGCCAGGTCGTCCTTTTTATATGTTTTTGAAAAGGCAATAAGGCAAGGTGGTGCCCAGGGTATGATGGCAGCTTACAGCGAAATGGATGGCATACCCTGTGTTGATAATGAATGGCTGCTGAAAGATGTGCTGCGCAAGGAATGGGGCTTCAAAGGCTTCGTGCTATCAGATCTCGGTGCTATAAAAATGACCTTAAACAGTCACCATACAGCAGCTAATGCAAGCGATGCTTTGGCGCAAACCTTTACAGCAGGTATGGATATGCAGTTCTATGATTTTCCGCATGATGATTTTATTACGGCTATGAAACTGGCCATACAAAATAAAAGCTTATCAATGGCCGATCTGAACCGTGCGGTTTCGGATGTATTGAGGGTTAAATTTAAATTGGGTTTGTTTGATAACCCATACATCAACCCATCGTTAACAGCAAAGGTATTTCACTCGCAACAAAATCAGGATCTGGCTTTGCAGGCAGCCAAAGAAAGTATCTGCCTGTTAAAAAATGACCAGCATATACTGCCTTTAAGCAGTAATGTGCATTCGCTGGCTGTTATTGGCCCGCTGGCAAAAAGCACTTATTTGGGTGGCTATTCCAATACTGAGGATAAAGGAATATCTATTTTAGCCGGGTTAAAACAATGGACAGGTAATTCCACTAATATTAATTATGAGGCCGGTTATGAACCGGATTCAGCAGCCAGCTTACAGGCTGATTATTTAAAAAAGGCCATTGAATTGGTTAATCATGCTGATGCTGCAGTAGTTGTTTTGGGTGAAGATGTGAAAGAAGTAGGCGAAGGAAAAGACCGCTCGAACCTGGATATTAATAAACTACAGGAAAACCTTATTGAAGCCGTTTATAAAACAGGCAAACCGGTAACAGTTGTGTTGGCAAACGGCAGACCTTTATGCATCAACTGGGTGGCAAAAAATATACCCGCGATAGTTGAAGCATGGTTTGGGGGTGAAAAAGGTGGCCTTGCCGTTGCCGATGTACTTTTAGGTGCATACAATCCTTCGGGCAAATTGCCTATCACCTTCCCCCGTTCTACCGGGCAAATCCCTTTTTACTATAACCATAAACCATCATCAAGGCATATTTATGTTGATCAGGATAGTACCGCGCTGTTTAATTTCGGTCATGGTTTAAGTTATACTATGTTCAGCTATGCTGATCTGCAGATCAGTCCTCTAAAAATACCTGTTAATGGTACGGCAACCATAACCGTGAAGGTTAAAAACACGGGCAATGTTGAGGGCACAGAAGTGGCGCAGCTATACATAAGGGATATGGTATCAAGTGTTACCACGCCTGTACAATCCTTAAAAGGTTTCAGCAGGATCAACCTTAAACCAGGCGAAAGCGGGACAGTGACATTTAAACTTAATGCAGCAGAACTAGCGGTTTGGAACAGGCAAATGAAACATGTTGTTGAACCCGGCGAATTTAAGATTATGGTGGGCAGCGCATCTGATGATATCAGGCAAAACGGGAGCCTGTTTGTAGTTAAATAAGATTTTAGAACCAATATAAACCAATCATAAACTAATGAATACGCAGGTAAACACCAAATGGTATAGCTCATTAAAACATGTTATACCAGGTATGATCATCATTAATAAAATAGTTCTGTGTTGTTATTTGTTAACCCTGGTTACAGTTAACACCGCATCGGCGCAAACCGGTACGCAGGCTTTTGCTGATATAAAAACCACATGGCGCGGTGATTATGATCGTTATGATTTTTTGATGGATACTGCTACGCTGGCTATTAAACCCATTAAAGCAGCCGCAAGTGAACAGTACGGTATGACCGATACTGTTAAAGGCCAGGTCCGTTGCATTTTAGTGGTTCCTAAACATGCGGCAACTGGCAACCCCTGGTGCTGGCGTGGCTTTTACTGGGACCATGAACCACAATATGAGGTTGAACTACTTAACCGCGGCTTTTATATCGCCTATATTAATTGCGATCCTGGTAAACAATGGGAAGCCTGGTATAAATTTCTTACAGATCATGGTTTATCAGCTAAACCGGCTTTTGGCGGTATGAGCCGGGGCGGTATAAACGCTTATGCCTGGGCTACAACTCATCCTGATAAAGTTTCCTGTATCTACGGTGATAACCCCGCTATCCGGCCCGCGAGCATGGCAAAAATGGGCGATCTGGCTAAGCGGGATATCCCGCTTTTAAACGTTTGCGGCAGTCAGGACTTCCTGTATGAAAAAAACACACAGCCTATTGAGAATATCTATCATCAGTTAAACGGCCGCATTACGGTGATGATAAAGGAAGGTACCGCCCATCACCCACACAGCCTGCGCAACCCCACGATTATTGCTGATTGGATAGAAAAAAATATCCAGTCATCAACTGCTGCGCCTGATTTTATCGATTCAACATTCATCAAATCGCATTATTACAGCCTTGCCAAAACTTATACATATTTAAAGGAAGAAGACACTTATGCTACCTGCAGCGGCCCTGGATTTACACCTTGCTATGACCGTTATGATGTGAAGAATAAAAACTTTTTTGGCACATCAACCATGGTAATTATTGTTCCTAATAACCCGGCACCGGGCAAGCCATGGGTCTTCCGCGTCGACAGGATAGACAGGGATGCTGTTGTAGACCAGGAATTACTGGCGAAAGGGTATTATATAGTGGTAACACCAATCACTGAGCAATCCGGCGCCGTTAGCGCTCAATGGGATGCTATCTATAAAACATTAACCGACCATGGCTTTGCAAAAAAAGTGGTAATGGAGGGCACGGGTGCTTCGGCAGGCGAAGCTTATGCATGGGCCATTCAAAATCCGGATAAGGTTAGCTGTATTTATACGGTAAACCCGGTTATGCGCAGCCTGATGACTAAAACTGTTTTATTTGATAACCTTTCACCGCTCGCTAAAGCCGGTATACCGCTGTTAAATGTTTGCGGTAGTCAGGACCCCTGGTTACATTTCAATACCATGGATATTGAAAGCAGTTATAAACAAATGGGCGGCTCTATCACCGTAATAGTAAAACAAGGCGAAGGGCATTTTTTAACCATCGACCCTAAACCCATTGTTGATTTTATCACCAAAAAAAGTAAATCGTAATATGAAAACCAGATCGGCAATACTCGTGTTATCGTTATTTTTTAATTTGGGATATGCCGGCGTGCTACCAAATAAAGACAGGGATTATAAATTCAGCCAAACCATTTCAAGGCCTGTACTTGAAAATTATCTGGATCGCTCCATCACCATGCAAAACCTGCTTACTAACCAAAATGACTTTGACGATAACCTCCGCATGATTAAAAATATAGGCGCGAAGTTTATAGGCAGGGCGGTTTGTCAGTGGGGTGGCGAAGCACACTTAATGCAAAACTTTGAGCTGGAAAAACAACTGGCCCTAAAGGTACACAAAGCCGATCCTGATATTATTTTGCAGGCTTGCATCTTTGAAAATGTAACTGATGAAATAAACCAGATTGCTGTACCAGCCTGGGCATTTACTGCCTTAGGTATGCCCGTTGAGCAAAGAAATTTCCGCTATGATGATGTGCTTTATACTGATGGAAGGTTTAAGAATCAATGGGGTAATGGCTCTGTACCGGATGTGAGCAGGCCTGAAACCAAGTTGCTATTTTATTTTCTTGCAGTTTCCTACATCAATGCAGGTATTGAAGGTATTCACTTTGGGCAGGTTGAGCTGATGAATAAAAATGATAAGAATTTAGATAATTACGCCCAGATACTTGGTTTGATAAGGACTTACGCTCATCAGCATGCCCGTCGTGGTATGGTAATCTGTGATGCCCATGTTCCCAGTGGCGGTTTTCTGCGCGATGGAAAGTTGCTATTAGATGTTCATGCCTTTCCTTTAAGAATAATGGAAAACCCTGACAAGGCACAGGAAGCAACCTTAAAAGTTGGCTATACCGATGCTTTATATCTGCGCAGCAAAGGTGGCATTACGCCCAGCGGCTGGCAATGTGATCACCTGCCCTATTTGGTTGAGTTTGATAATTACGGCGGCAGTAGTCAACCCGGACAGGCAAAAGCAGCAGGCAGTTTCTTTTGGGTTTGGGGATATGATGAGATCAGCTGGTTTGCAAACCAAAGTAAACCATACCGAACTTTTTGGCTGCATTATGCTTACGACTGGATACATAAAACCGATATAAACGGCCACCTGGAAATGCCCGGCAGCAGGCAAACATCCAAGCTTAAGCAAATGAAATGGTACCATGCAAATAACCCAGGGCCGGCCATTCCGGGCGGCCTTGGCGATGAAGATACCATACGTGATATATGGGCCGCAGCAGATTTACATTAATGCCTCCATCCGCCCTTTCATTATTGATATCAATAATGAAAGGGAAATGTTCTGGAATAATTTATTGATTACGCTAAAAACATCAGTACAACCTACCTCACCTTATCATCTGTTCAGACAACAAGTTAAATTCCTGCCCTATTGTAATTAATAATTTACAAGCATATTAATAATGTGTTATGTACTAGCGCCCTAAATAAGCATTTATTAAGAAAAAAATAATGACTACTTATTGCTTTGTACTTATAACCAACAATTATTAAACTTAACACAAATGGACAAATTTTTACGCAAAAGGAAAGCTATTGCCTTGCTTTTCTTTCTACCCCTGCTATATCTCAGTGTTAGCGCACAGGCTCAAACTCCCACAACTTCGTCTCAGTCAATTATCGATAAGACAGCCAGGTACAATGACAGCTTACCAACTGAGCGGCTTTATCTTCACCTCGATAAATCTTATTATTCAGCCGGTGATACTATTTGGTTTAAAGGCTACCTTATTAATTCAGCATTAGCCTATTCGCCTTTAAGCAGCAGGTTATATGTTGATTTGATCAACGATCACAATAAAGTTGTTCGTCATTTAGTATTCCCCATATCCTTTGGCCTAACCCTAGGCAACATTTACCTCGACGAAAGCCTGGTACATGAAGGCGCTTATACCATACGGGCATATACCAACTGGATGCGCAATTTTGGGCCCGATCAGCTTTTCTATACCAACTTATACGTTGCGGCCTCAGGCAGTGATTCATTGCTCGTTAATGCAAATTCTACTTTATCAGCTAATCATCTTAAAATTGATCTGAAATTTACCGGACCAAAAAATCAACCCAGTGGTGTACATGATCTGCAGGTAAAATTAGCTGATGACAAAAAAACATGGCAAACCAGCAATGCACAAACATCTGCCAGCGGCGACCTAAACCTGGATTTTGATTTACCCGACAATGTACCTGTCAAAAACCTTACACTCATCGCACAGGATAAAAAAACAAACACGACAAAATTAATCCCTGTTAATGTTACCAGAACAGCCGATATAGACCTCCAATTTATGCCGGAAGGTGGCCAGCTGGTGGAGTCACTGCCTACTCATATTGGGTTTAAAGCAATAGGCGAAGACGGAAAGGGTATAAATATTAAAGGTGTGCTCATCGACAAGGAAAACAATGAAGAAGTAAGCTTTGAATCCTACCATAACGGCATGGGCGCCTTTGATTTTGTACCCTTGCCGGGCGAAAAATATACCGCCAAAATAACCTTACCGGATGGCGGGGTTAAAACAGTAAACCTTCCTGTAATAAAAACCTCAGGAACTTTACTAAAGATCAAAAATAACGCATCCGACTCACTTGAGGTTTCCGTTCTGGCAACTAAGGATATGCAGAGCGCCTCTAATGACTATACCATTATAGGGCAATCGAGAGGGGCTATTTATTATGCCGCCACTGTCAAGCTCAATAAGGATTATGCTACCTTTTATGTACCAAAAAGCTCTTTCCCTACCGGGGTAGCACACTTCACCTTATTCAATGCTCAAAACCAGCCCCTCAATGAAAGAATGAGCTTTATCAATCATCATGATAACCTTAAGGTTGAAATAAACTCAAATGCAGCGTCCTATGCGCCCAGGGATAGTATACCAGTGCATATTACTGTGAAGGACGATAAAGGTAACCCGGTAGTAGGCAGCTTTTCTTTATCTGTTACAGATGACGGGCAGATTAAAAACACAGATATCAACAAAACAAACATATTTACACAACTGCTGCTATCAGCAGATCTGAAAGGCTATGTGGAAGACCCGGCCTGGTATTTTTCTGCAGATAATAAGGCAGCCAAAGCACTTGATATATTATTGCTGACCCAGGGTTGGATAGGTTATGATTGGAAAGACATTTTAAACGGACCCACGCAGCCTGCTTTTGATGCCGAACCCCAATATATGCTCAAAGGCAAAGTTGTAAATGTATTAGGTAAACCTATTGCCAACTCAAGTGTAACTTTGTTAAGTACCGGCAAAATAAAGCTTTATAAAGACACAACCACCGACAGTAAGGGACAGTTTACTTTTAAGAATTTTCCGCTCATAACCGATAGCATCGCTTTTGTATTGCAGGCCCGTAACGCCAAAGGCAGAATTGTTAATGCCGGCATAGCCGTTAAAGACGCTGATATACCACTGGTTTCGCTGTATTACTTCCCCCCTCCTGTTCCGTGGTATGTAAATAGTGATAGCACCGCCCTTAATTATATAAATAAAAGTGCTGCTTACCATGATGCACTGGACGATTTAAAAAACGGACCGGGTAATCACCTGTTGAAAACAGTAAACATAAAGGACAGAGCGGTAATTAAAGGCTCGAAAAATTTAAATGGCGCAGGCAGCTATGACCAGGCCATTACACAGGATGAAATTGTAAAAGCCGGCAAAATATCATTGCTAAAACTTATTGAGCAAAAGGTGAACAGCTTTCATGAAGGCTATGGCGCCAAGGGCAACAATTTAGCGTTTATGTTAAAGGATAAACGGGTACATTTTTCTATTGATGGAATAGATATTGACAGGTTTTATGAAAAATCGGACAACTCGATTCCGAACGATCATTACTACTATCAGAAGGAAATACTTGAATATTTTACTGCCGAAGATATTACAGGGATAGAAGTGATCTATAGCACAAGATTCACTGCCTTATATGATGAACGTAACCTGCCCGATGGTACAGCTACCCTGCCTACGGCACGTGCTGGTGAAGATGTGGCTTATCTGGAAATAACCACCAGATCGGGCCAGGGGCCATATGCCAACAGATCTACCGGTATTTTTGTGTATAAGCCGGTACCTATAACTGTACCCGCTCAATTTTACAGCCCTAAATATGTTGTTAAAAATATGTACCCGGGATTTACAGACCTGCGCTCAACCATTTATTGGGAACCTAATATTGTAACCAATAAGGCAGGTGAGGCTAAAACAGTTTTTTATGCGGCAGATCCCTTAACAACTTATACCATTATTTTGCAAGGTGCTGATCTCAATGGAAAAGTAGGTTATACAACGCAGCAAGTAACCATTACAAGTAAAAAATAAAAAACCGCCCCTACATATATTGTTTAACAAAAGAACGTGCCCTTGAATAAGGCACGTTCTTTTTTGTAAGTAACATAGGTGTTCGGAAGATGGAAAAAAGAAGCATCGGCCTTGTGCGATTCCCGCCTTGGGGCGGGGAAGGGTGGGGTTTAACAGCTTATTTGGTGTATAAACCCCTCCCTGCCACTTCACATCCAACCGCGCCCCTCCCGTGGGGAGGGAATTAAAAACAGAAATGCAATCTTCCGAACACCTATGGTGTAAGTAATAGCAATATTATTCTACACCCCAGCTTTTATTGGGTTTCGGTCCCATCTCCAATTCCAGTGTACCCCCATTTACTAATTGCTCATGGGTAAACCAAGGTTTGTTAAGTGGTTGCCCATTCATTTTTGCGCTTTGGATGTATTTATTAACAACAGAACAGTTGTTAGCGATCATTTTAAATTGTTTTCCACCAGGCAGATCAATAGTCACTTTACTAAATACCGGGCTACCGATAGTGTATACCGGCAAACCGGGCGTTATGGGATAAAAGCCCATAGAGGAAAACACAACGAAGGCCGACATACCGCCGCCATCTTCATCTCCGGGAATACCGAAGATGTTATCTTTAAACCATACATCTAGCAGGAAACGGATACGTTTCTGTGTTTTCCAGGGCGAATTGGTAAAGTTATACAGATATGGGATATGGAAGCTGGGTTCATTTCCCAGTGAATACTGACCTACCAAGCCGGTGGCATCAGGAAATTTAGCCCAAAATGCATATTTACTGCGGCCAAGCGGTTCCCGAAAAAGCTGGTCAAGCCTGTCTTCAAATTGTTTCTTTCCGCCCATCAGGTTGATCAGTCCGGGTACATCCTCCTGTACTTGCCATAGATAGGTCCAGCCATTGTTTTCATCATAATAATCACGGCCGCCTTCTCCACCATCAAACTTAGGGTCAATTTTTATCCAGTTGCCATTACTATCTTTAGGCATAAACATTTTCATATTGTTATCCCATAGATTTTTATAGTTGTTTGCCCTTATGCTAAACTTTTTTTGATCATCAACCTTTCCCAATTCACCGGCCATTTGGCTTAATGCCCAATCATCATAACTGGCGCCGAGTGTTACCGCTACGGCCTGCCTGTGCTCAATCGGGTTTACCTGCGGTATTGTTTCTGTTTCGCCTACCTTTAAGGCAGGATAATAGCCTTTGGCATAATAAAAATCTTCCAGGCTGCCTTTCGGTCCGTTGCGCCATGGCAGCATGGTAGCCGCTGTCGCATTTTTCATCATTCCTTCGTAGGCTTTATTTACATCGAAATTTTTCAATCCTTTACGGTAGTCATCCAACATCATTATGGTAGAGTGGAATGCATTCATACAGGCATGATCGCCAAACAAAACCGGAAATGTGGGCATCCAGCCCCCTTGGGTGTACATGCTTACATACGAGTTCAGCATATCCTGCTCCATAACCGGGTTTACGATAGCCCGCAAAGGGTGTAAAGCCAGGTAGGTATCCCAGGTCCAGTCGTCAACATAAAACGGCCTGGTGGTGTCGTGTATCTTTTTATCAAAGCCACTGTAATATTTGCCATTCTCGGTAATATCTACCATACGTTCATTACAGCGGTAATAAGCTGTGTAAAACGACCGGCGCTGCGCCTCTGTACCACCTTCAACACTGATGTTGTTGATGGCTTTATCCCATGCTTTTTCTCCGGCAGTCTTTATATCGTTAAAGGATTTTCCTGCTATTTCCTGTTTAAAATTAGCACGGGCCTGTTCCGGGCTGATATAAGAAATAGCGTAGCGAAAATCAATAGTATCCGGTGAATTTCCGTTAAAAGTGATCCAGGATTTTACCCCTTTACCCGCAACCTGCCTGCTTCCCTTATTTAATCCGTTATCAAGCGCGGTTCCGGGTTGGCCATCAGTGCTAAATTCGCCATACATGTATACTTTAATATCATCGTGGTAGGTTTCCATACCTTCCATGCTGTTACCGTTAATAAATTTCCATGAGCCGGCTCCGTTATTATACAGACCGAATAACAGGTTTTTATCTTGCTTATTTGCCGGAAAAGTAAAGCGGTATATCCCTGTTTTTTCCCCGGCAGTAAATTCTACGGTTATTTCATCATCAATTAAATAGGTAGAATAATACCACGGCCGGGTTATTTCCAGGTCATGATCAAAAGTTTGTTTTTCCTTCCATGCATTGGTAGTAACCAGTTTATTCCAGGGTTTTAAGGCAAAAACCTCCCCCAGCCGGTGAGATACGATGGTAAGCGGAAAACTCGAGATCTGGTCGTCTATATAATCATTACGTTCAGGATACATCCTGATCATTTGGTTGGGTACTTGTACCGTAGGGCGTGTTGGCTGTAAGAGCTGACCAACGTTACCAATACGCGGGTCTACATATTTCAAATTCCCTGTTCCATCATTTGTTGATAAGATACTCTGCGCCTGGGTATTTTTCATACCTGAATAACAGACAAATAATAATAGACACAATAGGGTACGGATAAAACTGGCTGATACCAATTTTGATTTAGAGTTTAGCATTATTAATAGATTTAGAAGGAAAAGATATCACCTGTTGGTAAATGATATAGGATATTAACCCCTGCAGAATTTCTTCTGCAGGGGTTAGATAATTATTGCCCTACTTTAAATTCAGTCCTGGTGATATCCAGTAGATTTGTTCCGTAAGGAGGGAAGTTTTTTGTATTGATAGAAGAGTCCGCAGGCTCAATTTGCGTATCGTGCTGGAAGTCATTAAAAGAATCAATGATAATTAAATGGCTTTTTGAGGCATTACGCTTGGCAATATTTGTATAAGTGCGGAAAAAGCTCCCGTTAGCAGTTCTGGGAACACTCAGGTTTACAGAGCTGGCGTTAGTTATCTGGTAGTTATAACCGCCCTGAATTTCAGGCACAAACTCAAGTTGTGTTTGGCCTGGGGTTAAGCCACCGGCCGGCCATGATTCAAGTTCCTGTTTGCAATAGGCAAAATTCTGATCGCATTCCTGGGGAAATAGATAGAACCTGTCAAGCACATTTTGATTATCAACCATATTATATTCATAAACCGCGTCGACGCAATTTTGAAAACGATAGTAATAGTTGTTGGGTACAGACCATTGATTCAGTTCACCAATAATGTATACATCAAAACCTAAATCACTAAGATTTTTGCGGAGTTGTGCATAAAGGGGTGCATCGCTCCCCGGATTGTTCGGATCCATATTAGAGTTCAGGTCCTGGGCATGGTTAATGATCAACAGCCATTTGCCGTTAACTTTCTGATAGTTTGACTTACCCATGAAATAGGCCAATCTTTTAAAGTCATTATAAAATCCGGCCAGTTTAACTGGATTGGCTTCTATAGGGATCCCCCTGTTGATGCCGTTTGCATCAGGATTACCTGAATTAGTAATGCCAAAGTCGGCTACAGTTAACGTATAGGATAAGGCAAAATGCATTGAGGACGAATTAGGCGCATTCAAAAATGAGGTGACAGTAGTTGAATCTGTTTTATAATTGCTGGCTTCCTGGGTTGGAGACCTTACTGTAAAAATAAAATAATCAATTTTGGCGGATAGCGCGTCAGCAATATGAGCCTGCATAATATTGGGCGGCACAAGTCCGCTTGTCGATTTGTAAGTACCCACAGTAGGCACATAGCTGATAGCAGCAAGCCATGATGAATAAGAGTAATAAACGCTTCCTACCAGATAATCAACAGTAGGCGGCACATCAGGTATGGTATAGTTAAGAAAGTAATCATTGATAGAAGCTGCTTTCTTTTTGCAGGAGCTGAACAATATGCATGCCAGCAATACCAGCCAACTGTACTTAAATATATGTTTCATGTTCTTTTATTTTTTGTTTAGTATTAATATTGGGACAATACAGTGTATTTAATATTAGGAACGGCTTGCACCTGTTGTATAGTAGTGCCATACCACTTTTGTATATAGGAGTCGTCATAAAACGCTACTACTGTTGCCCAGTTAGTATGCGTATACGTTTTGGCAAATTGTAAAACAGTGGTAGGATAATCACTTCCCCCCAGCTTTTTTGTACCGTCAGCTGCGCCTACCGGGTTAACCGAGGTTTCAGCAACCGGATAGTTCCACCTGTCAGGCAGATCCGCATAAGTAGATTGGAGCAAGTTAGGTGCACCGGGATTGGTATGTGGCGGTAATATAAGGTTCTGTGTACGCCGCTGCAGGCACCATGCATCAAATGCCCCGTCACCATATGAATTCATCCATTGCTGTATCCATATTTTGGTCATGTTATCTGCCGGGATACTGGTATTTATAAATCCAAGCGGATAGTTGAATCCGTGTCCGGCTGTAGACCATGCGATTCCGTTTTGGGCCTCATAAGCTGTGGCCTGTGCCGCGGTAAGTCCCCAGAAAGCAAAGTTGGCATTTATGCCCGCAGTGTAATATGCCTGGGCAGATTGTGTGCCACCAAAACCCAGCATGTTGGCTTCTGCTTTCATAAAACATACATCGGCATAAGTGCTGTGGTAAAATGGACGGTTGGCAGCTAACAGGTTTATACCTGAATTTGTTGTAACAGGGAGTTGAGTAAGGCCCGGCAACGTACTGAAATTGGTAATATAGTTTAAAGACCCCTGGAAAATTTGCGTACCAAGATTCCATTGTGCCAATACTGATAAAGATTTAGGTGTACCCAGATGCGGTATGGTATAAGTAACAATATAGTGAAAGGCATCGGCAGTACTGGTCAACGTATCTTTTATTGCTATAGGGACCTGTGCCGGGTTAAAATAGGCACCGAGCCTTGGATCGTTGTATGAGCGGAAATAAGTAAATGCATAGTCGCTCATAATAGGGCCACCACTTTGTTTAACTGCGTTGGCGGCAGATTCATTAAGCACATAATGATTAAAATATGCCGACTGGCTGCCACTGGCTGTTCCATAAGTAAATATGGCGTCATCAGCGTCTGATTGGGGTAACAGCGCTTCGTTTGACATTACATCCTGAATATTGGAAGCTGCTAATGAAGGCAGGTTTTTTTGCACGTTAAGCGCAATTTTTAAACGAAGCGTATTCGCAAATTTCTGCCACTTAGTTAAATTACCACCAAATATCAGGTCTGTGGTCATATCGTCACCCGTTAATACAATAGCGGTAGATGAAGCCTTTAATTTACTCAGCAGTGCTGTATAAATTGTATTTTCATCATCATACAGTATAACCGGCGTGGTAGCTCCGGCCTGGCTGTAAGGAACCGGACCATAAGTAGCTACAAGTTGGTAATATATATAACATTCCCATATCTGCGCAATTGCCATCCTGTTTGTAAAACCAGGGTTAGTTCCATATAATTTTTTCAGCTGTCTGAGATTTCCGAGTACATTAATGTAATAGGTATTCCACCGGCTGTTATCACCTGTAAGATAACGTTCAGCATAGGGATCAATAATATGACCGTATTCCCAGAAATAACCCCAGTTATCATTCTCCATCTGATCTGTAGTTTGTTTAAAAACATAGGACATTACCGGATCAAAATCAGGAGAGAGAAATGTATTAGGATTCGTATTTAGCTTATCAAAATTTTTAGTGCATGACGAGAGGCAAATCAGCAAAACGCCAGCCATGTATATTATCTTTTTCATAATTATTTTATAGTGAAAATTTTAAATCAACGCCGTAAGTAGCATATGGAAGAGCGCCACCCAATTCTAAGCCCTGCGCGTTTCCTGATGAGTTTGCAGACTCCGGATCAATACCTTTTGGCGTATTTTGCAAAATGGTCCAGATATTACGGCCTACTAATGATACCCTGGCGCTTTTGAACACTGTTCTTCTCAAAAGCGTTTTTGGAACATTGTAGCCAATTATCACCTGGGTCAGTTTAATATAGGAGTCATCAAATACCAATTCACTGTTAATATGGTAAGCGCGCTGCCAATAAGTTTGCGGGTTTATATACTGTGTATTTGGTTTAGACTTGTCTGCTATCATATTGCCATTCTTATCGTATATAATGTTTCCATTTTTATCCGTCTCGGGGTAATAGCCAACGAAGATGGAACCTTTAGCCCGCGATGCGTCAGGATATGGCAGACCATATAATGTGGTTGTGCCATTTTGCTGGAGGCTGCCTTCTCCGTATATTTCATTTGATAACAACCATGCCTGCCTTCCGCCCAAGCTCTCTGTTGTTACACCGTTTTGGTCGGCTCTCCAGTAGCTTCCTGAAAATATTTGCCCACCCCACCTTCCGGTGAGTAAAAAGTTAAAATCAAATGATTTGTACCTGAACGTTGAGCCGAATGAACCTAATGCTTTAGGCTGGAAGTTGCCAAGTATCGGCGTAGCTTTACCGTCAGTAGTAAATGGGGTACTTTCGCTATACGGTATACCTGTAGTTTTTTGGATAATAACATTTCCCTGGGCATCTTTCGCCTGATCCTCTGCTCTTATTGTTCCTATAGGCTGGCCAACCTCTGCGTAAACACTTGTCAGCAAAGCTCCGCCTAATTTAAACTGTGTTAAGCCGGGGCTTAATGAAACTACCATATTCCTGTTCATTGAAGCATTGGTGGTGAGATCCCAGCTAAAATTTTCGGTTCTTATAGGAGTTGCATTTATCGATATTTCAATACCTTTATTGGTAACCTCGCCAGCATTTATAAACTGTGTGCTGTATCCGGATGCAGGATTGATTGCTCCCTGTAAAATCTGGTTTGTTGTTTTCTTACTATAAACCGATCCGTCAAAAGATATACGGTCATGTAAAAACTTTAGCTCAAGCCCAAGTTCAGTTGATGTAGTACTTTCAGGCTTCAGGTTACTATTCCTTAATACCTGGTCATAATCTACAAGTGGCAAGCCGTTAAAGGGGGTTGAAACAGTGGAAAAAGACCCCATGGTATTATACGGGCTGGTATCATTACCTACCTGGGCTATTGATGCCCTGAACTTGCCAAAACTCATGATGTTTTGGGGAATATTAAAAAATTCACTGAATATAAAACTTGTACTTACCGAGGGGTAAAAGAATGAACGGTTAGCAGCCGGCAGCGTAGATGACCAGTCATTACGGCCGGTTACGTCAACATATAAATATTCATTATAACCTACAGATGCCGTACCATACAATGAATTTGTTTGAGATTTGGTCAAAGATTCAACACCTGATAGTACGGATGCGTTATTACTCAAACTTGCCACATCATGCACAATTAATTGATTGGCAGTAGCACTTGTATTATAGTAATTCAGGGTACGGATATTGCCCCCGGCATTGGCCATGATGGAGAATTTGCCAATATTTTTATTGTATGAAAACAAACCCTCTGTGTTCCAGTTTTGGTTGTTTTGCTGAAACTCCGTATAGGAGCCATTTACATTGGTTACCGCCCCTTTTTGTAAAAACATATTCCTGTCGCCCCATATCAGGTTAGCCGAAGTTTGCGCCCTGAATTTCAGATCTTTGAAAATATTTATGGTAGCCGAAATACCTCCGATTATTGTATTGGTTATATCTTCATTATGATTCTCATTAATGAGCCACTCAGGATTTTCCAAACCGGTGCTCCCGCCTGCATACTCATTGCCGCTAGGGTCTACATAGGGAAAAAAGCTGCTTGAACTTGCACTTCGCACCAAATTATTGTAAATATTATTAGGATTATTCGGGTCCTCATTACGGGCAGTCCTATTTTTCACATCGGCCTGCAGGTACTGAATGCGTGTATCAATCCTGATAAATGGTGTAAAATCCCTGCTGACGTTTAGTTGCAGGTTATTTTTTGTCTGCAGGTTCTGATTTTTAACCACATCGTTTGCATCAGTCCTGGTGTAAGAAAACCGGATAGATGAATTGTCGGTAGCATTAGCTATAGCAACATTTTGCGTATACGCATAGCCCGTTTGGTACAGCGAGGATACATTTCCCGGATCGGGGCTATAAGTTATAGGCTGACCAGAAAAGCTTAAATAAGGCTGACCAAGCATCGGGCCGCCCCAGCTACGTGTGTTCGACCCTTCTTCAACTATTCCCGCTCCGTTATTGCTACGTGTTCCACTATATGCGCCACTTCCGCCTTCACCGTAAATGTTCTGAAAATCCGGAAACTGAAGTACGCGACTTGCCATGTAATTGGAATTGACACTTATACCAAGCCCTGCGTTTTTAGTGCCTTTTTTGGTGGTTACCAAAATGGCGCCGTTTGCAGCCCGTGAACCGTAAAGTGCGGCAGCGTTCGGTCCTTTTAAAACTTCAATTGAAGCAATATCATCCGGATCAAGATCTGCTGCATTATTACCGTAATCGTAGTTACCTACCTGGCCGTTCGAGTCTGTGTTATCGATCGGCACGCCATCAACAACCCACAATGGCTGGTTATTACCGGTTATGGAACTCATACCACGTAATACAACCCGGGTTGATCCTGTTGTTTGCCCACTGGTTGTTATTTGCAAACCGGCTACCTTGCCATCCAGCAGATCAGTAATGTTTGATGCCCGGGCCTGGGTCATATCATCAACGTTAACACTTTGCTGTGCAACTCCCAATGATTTTTTAGTCCGGGAAATGTTTAATGCCGATACGACAATTTCTGTCAAATCTTTCGATTCGGACGCCATACTAACATCAACTGTTGTTTTGCCAGTAATATTCACCTCCTGTAATTTGTAACTGATGTAGGTAAATACCAATAGCCTGCTGGTAGCGGCTCCAAGGTTAATAGCATACATACCATCCTGGTTAGTAATGGTGCGTATCTGGGTTTCTTTTAGGGTGATAGTTACCCCGGGTAAAGGATTGCCTTTGTCATCGGTTACCTTTCCTTTAATAACCAAATTTTGCGCATAACTGTTAAACGCAAAAAAGATTAATAATAAAATAAATAAAAGTTTCCTCATGTTTTAAGTTTAATTGGTTTTAAGAAATTGGTTTATAGTCGGTTATAATTGTGAGGTAAAATAAGCCGGGCTCCATTAATTATTCTCTAATTATTCCTTAATTCATTGTGCAGGCAAATATTTTTTGCACGTCGGCTATTTTTTTTGATTATTTTATTGAATTACTCTGAATTTATGCCCCTAACAACACAGTAATAATGGCAACAGGCCGTATTTTTCACGGGCAACCTCCATCATTAAGATGATTATTGATGTAATGGATGAGTAAGGCGCGGGAATGTGGTAACTAAATGCATGGGCAATAGCACGCCTTACTAATAAATTAAAGGATACCTTAATTTATTAGCAGCATTTGCAAAAAAAGAACCGGGTGTTTACGCTATCCGAGCACGGAATTGAAATCCTTTTTAAAATCTTCGCCATAGATCTCCCTGTAATCTTTGACAAACGTATCAAACGCTTTTTTTGCCAGCGAATGTTTGCCCAAAGCAGCTAAAGCCTTACATTTAATTACCATGGCTTCTTCGTTAACCGGATCAAAATAAAAGATAAAATTGGCCAGTTCGACCATAAATTCGGGGTCATGGGTGCGCCCGGAATGTGCAAAATTAAGATAAGTATCTATTACTACGTTCGAGATCTCAGACTTAAAAAAATCAAGCCATTCATATTCAATATCTGAAAGAAAATTACCGCGCTTGGTAATTTCTGACAAATATTTAATCTTTTTAATATCGAGTTCCTCTTTATCGTTAACAATGTTCAGATAATTATAATAGTCAATATATATATGATCATGATCAATGTCAACTTTCCAGTAACCGGTATCCTTCGATAAATGGCAATATCCCATCTTATCAAGCAGATTTTTTAATTTACCAATACTTACTGAGCGGTTATTCCCCGCGTCTTTGGCTGATTTGTCGTACCACAGTATTTCATTCAACTTTTCTGAACTTAATCCTCGCCCCCAACGCAATGAATATAAAAGGATAATTAAAAAAAGTTCTTTTATTAAAGGCGTAAAGTATTTGGTTATATCTACACCTTCAGCGTCAAATACCTGAAATTCTCCAAATAACAAGATGGTGTTTCTAACATGTAATTTCGGGTCAAATACCCACATATTACTTACTGCTATATCAATAGGCACAGTAGCTGCACTTTTGCTGACAGCGGGATTTTCAGGTTGGTTAACTGCAACTGTAGTAACGGTCTTTCTTTTCCGCTTATACCTATATATATATAGTAGCAAAACAATACCCAGCACAATTATACCGCTGATTATGTACCACTGCACCTTACTTTTAACAATAGCGGGCAGCGTGCTTATTCCATAAGGGGGCCCTTGCAAAGTATAAATTTTAACTTCGGTCTGGCCATTGTCTTTTCTTAAAAGCGTCACCGCAATAAAGCGTTTACTCGCCGGGCAATAATACAGATCAGCAAAAGAATGCGTATCATGAAAACTATAAGGTATGGCACTCCCCATTAAAGTATAATCAGGTTTGGCCAGCGAGCCTTTAATCAATTGCAGGGTTGAGTTATACTTGTGTTGTGGAAAAATCAACCCGTAATAGGTTTTGGTATGATCATCAATTACCAGTGAATTGGCAAAAGCGAAGTCCTGATCATTTACCTTTAATTCAAACAATTTTTTAAACGCTTTATCTTTAACGGTAAAACGCATCATGTCATAAATATTCCTCGGGTTTAGTATCTGCTGCCCGCTGCTATTACCATAGCCGCCTAAAATATAAGCTGTATCCCCATTGGCAGTAGTACCCAGACCGGCCAGGTAGCGCGGCATAAAAAAGTCGCCTGTTGTTTTAACATCATTCCAGGTACCACTGTTTAAATGATATTGCTGTACTTTATTTTTATAAACCAGGTGGCCATATCCCCCTAAAAAATATAATGTTGTGTCAGCCTTTGAGAAGAATTTATTCAGGTGCCAAAGATCGGTTATATGATTCGGGCTGAATTTCCTGTTCCATAAATCACTTTTAAAATTATAGTTTGCAGCAAATCTTTGATTCGGAAAAAAATTATAAAGTGTTTGATTAAATTGATTGAAAATTGATTGATTGCCCTGATTCAATATAATTTTGTCGCCGCCATGATAACCTTTGTCCTGCCATTTCTCCGTATTTACGGAATAAGTATACAAGGAATCGGATGCAATCAGGTAAACCTCTTCTTTTTTGGGGTCGAATGCCACACTGGCTAACCCATTTACAGTAACACCCTGCACTTTTTGCCAATCACGGTGCATTGCAGTTACCCACATTGGGTTTGCAACGGAGGCATCATTCTGGGATATGATCTCATGAGCAACCAACCCGCTTACTTCATTTAAGGGCCAGTTATATTTCAACTGGTTATTTTCGGTGACCCGGATATCCCTTATCTTCATAGGAGGGGTATCAGTGGTTTGAAATTCTTTATAATTATTAATGCCGAACAAAACTTTATAGCAGCTGTTTTTTTTCAGATGCATCCCGTTTTCTATGAACACCGTTTGGCCGTTGTAGAATAAGATCCTATCGTGATCAAAGTCAAATTTAATACTCAGCTTATTCCATTGGCCAAAAAGTTTATCCCGGCTGATATTAAAAGCAACTTTTGAAAGCCTGTCACCAATAATTACGTTAAAGTGTTTCCCCTTTCCCTTTGTTGTATCTACATATACCAGGTCAATATTGCGGTTATCATCAGCTATTATCCTTATAATATAACCGAAGTAAACTGCGTGGTTTGGAATAAATGAAATATCAAATGAAATATCAAAATTATCGTTAAAACAAAGTGTTTTATCAGGGCTCAGGTCGAGGCTGGTTCTTTTATCCTGAAATACCTCGTGACTCGAAAAAGCCAATCCATAGGACTGCCCATAACCCTCACTCCTGAATATAAGGAGTACACAAAGAAAGCAAAAGACGATCTTAAAAATTTTGCAACCCAATCTCATTTTATTTTTATCGCAACCAGGGTAAAAAACTATATATTTTTACGGTATCCGGATTGTATTGGTTTATAACAACTGCAAACTGTAGAATTATTTATAAATCCATTGTTTGCAGATTTTCTATCAAAATTAAGACGATAATTAACATTGTCAATAGCCATATATTGAATTACATTTTTAATAATTACTGGTAGTATTATTTAAAATTGTTGCATGTTAATTATTATTAACCAACAGATGACAGGGTAATGTGATCCACACTTTTCCACGTATTCTTTTAATAAATGTTAGTTGTTGGTATAAGGTCGGCCTCTAATCGATCAAAAAAACTAATTACCCGGCAATTCAAAGTTGTAGATTATAATTAAGTATTTATTAAGAGATAATTATCTATTTATTTTTTCTTCGTATTTCTTAGTATTTAATCCTTATGTCATACCAATTAACACCAATCATTATCAAAGGCGACTATAGGCGCCTGTTTATTGCGGCGTTTCTTTTGTTCTTTTGCAGTACATCAGTAAACGTGTTTGCACAGCAAGTACATTTCACGCACGACTTTGCTCCTACCGGAGAGCTTGTCCCCCCTCAGGAGAAACCATTCAGGAGCAGTATATGCCTTAATGGCGAATGGCAGTTTTTACCGGTTGAAAAAGCAGAAAAACTGGGAATTGAAAAAATTAAAAACCCTGAACTACCAGAAAACCCTGATTGGGAAACCACACCTGTTAAAGTACCTTCACCATGGAACGTGAACAGCTTTGCCAGGGACAATAGCAGCGGGGGCGATTTTCTAACCTATCCCAGTTATCCCAAAAAATGGGAAAGTATAAGGGCCGGCTGGCTTATGCGCACCATACCTTATAAAAAGGAATGGAAGGGCAAAAGACTGATACTGCGTTTTGATGCCATTGGAGGTTACACCCAGATATTCATTAACAAACATAAGATTGCCGAAAACTTCGAGGTATTTTTGCCATTTGAGGTAGATGTAACCGATGAGATAAAACCCGGCAAGGACAATGAAATATTGGTTTGGGTAGCAGATGCCCAGCTGTTTAACCAGCCCGGCAAATATGGCCGCCGCATATATGTTGCCGGTTCGTTCTGGGGGCAGCATGCTATTGGGATCTGGCAGGATGTGAATTTGATTGCCAAACCGGTAGTGAATATTCAAAACACATTTGTAAAGCCATCCTTAGCAACAGATATGCTTACGGTTGAAGCAACTATCAGCAATACTTCTGATAAAGTCCGCGAAGTAAATGTTTCGGGGGATGTATCGCCCTGGGTGAACCTGGCCGGTAAAGATGTGATCAGCGCACCTGAACCTAAATGGGAACTGGGAACAACGGCGCTCAATTTTCCCGGCAAAAAGATCAGCATCAACCCGCATTCACAGGCTACTGTTAGTTTAAGCATAAAGGTAAACGGCAGGTTAAAGGAATGGACCACAGAACATCCCAACCTTAATAGGTTGATACTTACTATAAAGGATGGCAATAATGAAATTGACAAACAATATACCCGTTTTGGCTGGCGCGAATTTACTTTGCAGGGCAGCAAACTATGCCTTAACGGCAATCCAATTGTTCTGAAAGGCGATTCATGGCATTTTATGGGCATACCGCAGATGACACGCCGCTATGCCTGGGCCTGGTTTACCCTGTTGCAAAACAGCCATGCCAACGCCGTGCGCCTGCATGCGGAACCATATCCTTCATTTTATTTAGATATGGCCGATGAAATGGGGATCTGTGTGCTGGATGAAACCGGCATGTGGGCCAGTGATGGCGGACCCAAAATTGACGCCCCGGATTACTGGAAAAACAGCGACGAACATTTAAGAAGATTTGTTTTGCGGGACCGCAACCATCCCGCCGTTTTTGGCTGGAGCGTATGCAACGAGAATATGCCAATAGTACTGAATGTATTCCACGCGCCAGATTCATTGGTAAAAAGGCAGGTTGCTGAAATTAATAAGTGGATAGCCATTACACAGAGATTAGATCCCACACGGGCATGGATATCCGGAGACGGTGAAACACAGGCGCTTGCTACTATGAATTCACCTGTTATTGTTGGTCATTATGGTGGCTCGGATGAGAATTACAGAGACTTATCATCCAAAGGAAAGCCCTGGGGCATTGGCGAGGCCGGGATGGCTTATTATGCCACGCCGAAACAAAGCGCAGAGTACAATGGTAACCGTTCTTATGAGTCGCAGCAGGGGCGGATGGAAGGTGTTGCCGATGAGGCCACCAAATTGATCAATATGCTTAAAAAATATAAGGCATCTTATATGTCCGTCTTTAACCTGGTTTGGTACGGGGTGAAACCTTTGGAACTCGGCTTAACCGATACTACCCGTGCGCCAAAACCATCCGACGGTATATTTTTTGATAAGTACCGTGAAGGTCAACCCGGCGTCCAGCCAGAAAGACTGGGACCTTATACGACTACGCTTAACCCAGGATATGATCCGTCGCTGCCACTTTATAAAACCTGGCCGTTGCAGGTTGCAGTAAGTAATTCATTTGCTGATACCACTATCCAGAAAGAGGAGATTGTACCGGCTGAAAACGTAACTGTAAATCATACTGCCGTAGTAAACAATGTAATCCTTCTATCAACCGATAAAGATTCTGTTTTATACAAAACATTAAGTGATATGGGCGTTTTAGTACGCACGCTTCCGGTTAAAAACGGGCATAATCTGCTCATTATTGATGGTGAACATACCCCTGATGGTGCCAGATCACTCGCATTGCAAAAAACCATTTCACAACAGGGCGGCAATGTATTAATATGGGGCGCTGATCCTTCATCAATTAAAGCGGTTAACAAATACCTGCCTTTTCCTGCTGAACTTACCAATAGAAAAGCAACATCTTTTATTACTACTGGGGCAGATCCCTTAATAAATGGATTGGGCAATGCTGATTTTTATTTTTCGGAAATATCTGATAAACCAATCATGAACTATGGCCTATCCGGCGAACTTATAAAGCACAGTACTATTTTGCTGGATGCCTGCAATACCGACTGGAGAACATGGAACAAACGTGCCGAATACCTGAAAACAGCAGCAGTGCTGCGCAGCGAACGCGAGTATAAACCGGAGGGAAAAGCATTAATTTCCATAGATGCCGGACCAGGTAAAATATACTTTTTCGCTATCGACCCGGCCTTGCTTTCGGCAACATCAGTAAGCCTGGTACGCCATATGCTGGTAAATCTGGGCGTTGATTTTAATGGCAAAGCAAACACCAATACAGCTTTTGGCCCCGATGGTAAATTGCATAGCGCTTTGTTGCTGGCTTCGTTTAATGTAGCAGGTAAAAGTGACAGCGAGATCAGTAAGATCAACCAACTGAAAGATTTAAAACCGGGAGATTATTTAGCTGGCAAACAGGTGGAAAATCATTTCTGGGAAAACGCCACTACGCCTGATGGCATTTTCGATTTAAGTAAATTTCATTTTGATGGGCCTACCACAAACGCCATTGCTTACCTAAGCTTTTGGATATATAGCCCGCATTCATTAACTAACCTGTTACTTGAACCAGACCTGCCCCGCCTGGATATGTATCTAAATGCCGATGATGGTTACCAGGTTTATTTGAATAACAACCTGATTAAAGAAACCATCAACGCCGGCGGCTTAACATCGCCCGCGCAAGTTATTAAAGCATTACCGCTTGAAAAGGGATGGAATCATTTTGTAATTAAAGCTATACAAAAGGAAGGCAGCTGGAAATTGGCAGTCGGGATTAATTGTGACAAAAAGGCTTTTCTGAATGAGATTAAAACGCAGGTAACTCACTAAAATCAGGAAATAACTATTACGTTAAAAAAACTGGAGTGTTCGAAACATTAAGATTCCCCTCTTGAGAGGGGGCGCGTTGACAGTGCGGCTGCAGGGGTGTGTTATCCGCATGCATAAATAACACACCCCTACGCCCCTCTCAAGAGGGGAATCGCACCGGGCCACGCTTCTTTCGAACACTATGGATTTTAAAACCCCATTGGCTTTCAGAATTTGAAAGCCAATGGGGTTTTTATTTACAACTACCTTATTGTATTATACGTCTGCCGGTTTATTTAGTCAGATCAACCAACATATTCACCAATAATTTACCTGCTACGGGGTCTGTTATTGTTTTTTCCAGCATAATTTCCGACAACAGTATATCACCATTATGGTCTTTTATTTTCACAATCGGGAACCCTTTAATTTGATCTAGTCTTTTCATGCGATCATTTACCGACCCGGATAAATAACCGTGTATTTTAATAAATGATGCCAAAGGCTCCACGTTGGGATCACGGTTAATACGGTAGGCTCCCGATATTACAGCAGGGCTTTCACGCAGGTTATTATTCAGGTAACGTGTTTCAAGTGGTTCGATACCATTAAATACATCCGATTCGGGAATATCCATCATGGTAATCTCGCCATTCTCTTTCAGCAGGCTCCTGATATATTCAGGGTATAAAGTATGTGCTATGTTGCCTGAAGCTGATAATAAAACCTTACCGCCGGCTGCTATTAAATTTCTGATGCTTTTTATTTCGTCAGCACTGGTTGATGTGGAGTCGATTCCGGATAATACATATACATCAGCCTTTTGTTTCAGCAGATCACTTAATGTTGCTGAAGCCTTATAATCGATCCCCAGGAAATCAAGCGATGGAATGATCTTCTTATCAGCATCATACACCGCTATCTTTTTACCTTTAAGTTTTTCAGCGTTTAGCCCTGCTTTACTAGCCAGCAGCACGTCATAATAATTTTCTGAAACTATTTTTCCATCAGCTACCAGCTTTAACAACAGTTTACCTGCAACCTTTTCCTTTGGAAGTGTGGTAGGGATACTGATCTTCGGTTCAAGCCATTGGCGGGTATAATGCTCCACCTGCGGCACGGGAGCCTTACCACTTGCCAATGCCTGCCCGTCACTATCAACCAACTGCCATTGCAGCTCTGAGGCGGGTAATGCAGTCCCATCCTCTTTATCATCAATTACACATATCCTTGCAGGTAATTGGGTGCCTGCATAAAAATGCCTGCCCCATAACTCAGCTGATACCAGTACCGGCTGCAAAGCTTTTTGCATATCATAATAAACCGGGAATGGCTTAATGCTATCAGCCCGATAAACATTGCTAAACCAGGTAATGAGCGCAAAATGCAGTATCCCGGCCGACTTATCATCACTACGTCGCAATGCCTCAGCCAGCTCCTTGGTGATGAAGGCCTGGGGGATCATAAAATATTTAGGATCACTAAACTCATCGGTGTATTTACCGGCCAATGATTCGGGGTTTTGGTGTACATAATTATAAAATCGTGTGGCATGGCCGGTTTCATCCGTATACCCCGTTGACATTTCCTGGCTGATGAGCGGGCGGCCAGCATTTTTATTCTTTTGCTGGAACTCACCCTTAAAAAAGGCAAATATGGAATAATCATACCAATTGTAGTAAGCATGTACATCGTCAATATCACCATCATCAATCGTATTGAAATAATCGGCACCAAATTTCTTAATGTTCCGTTTGTAATTGGAATCGAACACAATAGGCCGTGTGGGATCAATGGTACGCATGTGCTTTACCACATCTGATATGATATGCATTTTTATGTTTGTACGCACCGGATCGGGGTCATTATCATAAAACTTCATCTCGTTGTTCACCGTCCATATAAAAAGTGAAGGGTGGTTACGATATTTTTTCAACAGGTCATAATATTCATTTTTCCAAAGGCTGACCAGATTTGGCGCGGGCATACTGCTTTCCAGAAAAAGCCACGGCCAGGTACCCTCGTAGCTTACGCCGATGCCATTGGCATCAAACGCGTCCATCCAGGTTTCGGTTGCCGGTACGGTATGGGTTCGGGTTACCATAATATTCCCGGCTTTCATCAGTTTAGTAAACTTATCGGCTAGCGCGGTATCATTGGGTGCCAGTGGCAATGGAGTTTGATTGCCGCCGCGCAGCCAGTAACGTTTCCCATTTAAATACAGGTAGTCGCCCACTGATTTAAAGGTGCGGAAACCCGAGCGGATAGTTTTTGAATCGATCTCTGTGTTATTGGCTGTTAATAAAATAAAACCAAAATCATATAGATCCGGATGTTCCGGCGACCACAAGCGTGGTTTAAGATCAGCAATACTATAGGAAAATGTTTTTTCTTCGCCGGGTTGCAGCTGTAGTTCTTTTACAGAAACAGCGTTGTACAGTCCATCTTTTTCCTTACTGCCGGTAATACGGGTACCTACCGAAAACGTAGCCGGTTTTGCAGCGTTATTTTTTACGGTGATGTCAAAATCGGCCCCGGTAAGGTTTGGCTTTACAAACACATCTTCAATCCTGAGCGGATCAGTGATCACCAATGACACGGGCTGCCATATCCCGGCAGGGTCATCATTAAAAAAACCATGCGCCAGATCATGTGCCATCTTTTGGGTAACCTCAACAGTAACGGCTACGCCTGTTATCTTATCAGCATCTTTAATATCTTTTACATAATCACGCACCACCTTTACGGTAACCAGGTTTTTACCCGGTTTAAGCAAACCTGTGGCGTCGATCTGAAAATCGCCAAACATCCCTATATGACTGCCGGCTTTTACACCGTTAATATAGACCTCGGCCACTTTGGATACCGCATCAAATGAAAGCTGCAGATTTTTACCCCGGATATCATTCGGCAACTCAAGCCACTGGCGGTACCAGCCAATGCTGGTTTTTTTATAATCAAAGGTGTAAGCTTCACAACGATCAGTTTCCTTTTGAAAATAGTTGTCGGATACGCCTTTACTGGCAGTATTATACTTTTCGCCATGCAACCAAACACGTATCGGGTTCCAAAAATTGGGTACGGTCATCACATGCCAATCCTTATCACTTTCGCTGGGATCTATCGCCATGTTATCATCTGTGGTTTCGTAGCCGGGTGAGAACAGCCATTTGCCGTTTAATGATACCACCGTACGCCCACTATTAACATTACTGATTTTTATGGGTTGATATGCTTTACGCTGCTGTTTGCGCAATGCTTCTTTATTTATAGCAGCAACAGCATATTCCTGCACCGGGCCTGAAAGTTGATGAGCACTGATGGATTTGATAGATAAATTGGCAAACTCATTAGTGATCCAGCTGCCGCCCAGGGTTACTTTACCCGCAGATGCCAATGCGGTTAATTTATCCGTTACATCAATACGCGGCAACTTTTCATCATCCAGATACACGCGAATGCGGTTACCGGCCACCTGTATTTTAAAATCATACCATTTTCCTGGGATGGGCTGAAAATCGAGTTTTCGCAAGGCTAAAAAATCATCACTACCCATATAACCCAGCCTTGCCAGGTACAAGTCTTTTTGTATACCGCCTTTAAGCATTAAAATATAACGATCATCCCGGTTGGCCGCACGAAAACCGGCACAGATCTGTACCTGTTCAGCTGTTTCAGGTACTCTTGCCCTGAACCTGATCTCATAATTTGCCCAGTTGTTTTCTCCGAAGCTCAAGTAAGCATCCTTAGTTGTGAGCACCGAATTGGCTATATCTGCCTCTCCCCTACCAATTTTTTCATATTTAGTATTTGAAGTATTAAAATTCTCTGTAAGACTAAAATTATTCTGAGCATAAGTTCCCGTCAGGAACGAACATAGAAACAGTATACCTAGGGCTATTTTTTTCATCCTTTTATATTAGGTAAATACCTCTTGATATCACCTGTTATTAAATAGTGTATTGTAATTATGTATTAATTTACTTTCGTCACATCAACCACATCGGCCATCCTGGAGGCGGGCGTAATCACCAGGTTGGTTATCTTCCCATTTTCTACTCTCCCCTGTACAGTTGTATTATATGGCGCATTGAGTTTAAAATCAGCACTCCATCCTTTTGGCCAGGCGGGTAAAAGAATAATCTTTTTACCATCAGTTTGAAGCAGCATTTGCTGTAAACCGTTTTCACCGTTCCCGCCATTGTCCTCATCCGGTGCATAGTCGTGCCCGGTTGCCCAAAATGCAGGGAACTTAAGGGTAGGTTCCTTACGGGTTAAAGCAAAGGTTACATATGTTTGGGCATCATCCGTTAGCCCAAGCATAGCAGCCTGTATCGGGTCCTGTACCCAGCAGCCCTTATCCTTAAATTTGCGGACATTGAATGTGTTTATGGCTAATTGCAGATCAGGTTTGCCTAAACCATAGAGCCTGAACGGGTAGACTGCGTATAGCTCAGGATTTTCCAGATTATGCCCATGTGCGGTTTGGGGACCGGTATAAGGCAATAAAACGGGCTTTCCATCCTTTTCGCCCACCGGCAGGGCCGGAAGCTCATTATAAAACCGCCGCCAGTCTGCTTTCGTTTTCGCATCAGCTAAATTATCAGGCAATGCTATTAAACGGCTGATAACAGCATGCAGACCGGCAATATCCGGTGCGGGGTTATGTGCTTTCCAAAACATCTCGATTGAGTTATCCGGATCAAGCAAAAGTTTTCCCTGCGCATCGCGACCAAAATGCTGGTCAAAAAATTGCACGCCTGCCGACGCGATCGGCAAAAGCGTTTCTTTGGCAAATTTTTGATCGCCGGTATATTCATAATAATCAAGCATCATCATGCTTAATTCCAATATCGGCGTAAAGTAATGGCCGGTCCAGTTTTCCTTAACTTCGGGCCCCATGTATAATAAGCCACCCCAGAAAGGTGAAGTTTCCGCGAAATAGGCGCCATCATGATGATAGAATTCTTTTACCTGTTTGGCATTATCAGGCAGAATCTGTTTGTACATGTTAAAAAGTGGCAGCATTTCATCAAAATCACCAGCCATTAACCGGGGCCAGTACATAGCCCGTGTATTTTGCATCCAATATTGGCCGCCCCATTCCCGGAAATCTGCGTCAATTGATCGTCCCTGTGATTTCGCATTCTGTTGATATCGGGGATTGTCTACAACAAATATCGACCCATTGAACTTAATGGGGTAAGCGCCTCTGCCCGCACAAGCGGTAACAAAGCGCTGCAAAACATATCCCCTGGTTGTGCTATCTGCCAATCCATCACCTTTAATAAATATCCAGCTCCTATGCCAGAACTGATCCCACCACTGCCGGTGTGCCTGGCGTGCCTGTTCCAACGGCAACTGACCTATTTGCCCGGCCTGTGTACTGAGCTGAGACAGCCATTTCCTGTCGGATAATCCTTTTGTTGTTAGGGGATAAATAGCAATTAACTGTGCTTTTGCAGCTCTGCCTGATTGTAAAGTAGTATCATCTTTCCGAACCAGACCATTCCCTTTAATAAGGCCACCAAAGATGATACCGCGCAAATGCGGATCAGCATCATCAGTATTTTGATGGTACCAGGTAACCTGGTTTGCCTGTTTGGATAGTACGGTATCACCCCCTGCACCAAGCCGCCAGTTATCGAGCGTAACCTTTACAATTACCGGCTTTGCGCTTTTTGATTCAACCCTGATCACCGGGTGGTTAGCATCTACCCATACCCTAAGTTGCACTGCCTTTTCTCCTGTACCTTCATTAACTACGATCTCGTTATCATGAAGTCTCAGTACCTGTTTAAATTTTGCTCCCGGATCCAACAGCGGATTAGGATTTACAGAGACACGAACCTTTCCCAATTTCATCAGTATTCCCCCGGCTTTTATCCAGGAGTTCTTTTCGCCGGGTGCAGCTGCGCCCCAGGCATCCGTTTTCGCAATAAGGAAGCACAGGTCACCATTGGGTTCAACCCAAACGTTCAGGCCGATATCTCCATTGCCAGTCGGCATCGACTGTGACGAGCTGGGGCCGGGAGTATCCCAGCTTACATTATAGGCATCCAGCAATGGACCAATAGCTGGCTTCGTTTCAGCGGATACGGAACCAGGCCCATAGCTTTTAATTGCCTGGGTATGGCCTTTTATAGAAATGATTAACAGCGGTAAAACAGCCGATAGTATCCTTAGTGCTCTTCGGCAGTTGTTTAACTGGCTGGTTGGTTTGTTTATAACGGTTATACTTCTCATTATTCTGAATATATTTTTAGCTTTTGGTAACATACCCGGTTTCCTTCAATATAAAATCAACTATTGGCGCCGGATTAGGGAGGCTATGCGAGTGATGCTTAAATCCAGGCTTGTGTATTACGGTGATATTGCCGTTCAATGCTTTTACTTTTTGTTCAAACAGCAGCGTGTTTTCCTGCGGGATTACTTCCTCATCCGCATCGGCACAAAGTATTAGTATAGGATATTTGCCCTTTACAATCTGTTTTACCTTATCAACCGGGCTGCCTCTAAAATTCATTATGTCGCTGTCAGTGGTCAGGTTATAATCTTTTTTAAAAGCCAGGAACATGTCATCCTTCGCGCCGGGCTTATTGAGAAACTGCGCTGCCCATGACGGGATGTTCAATAAAGGATTATCAATATACACACAGGCTACTTTTTCGGGATTTGAAGCCGCCCAGTTAAATGCATAAACGCCACCGCGGCTCATGCCTTCCAGTACTGCTTTTTTAGCTAGCCCTGCTTTCCGCAATAATTTATAATAGCTATCCCAGTCGGCAATGGCCTCGCTATTGCCCAGCAGCTCCGCCGCATCGTAATAAACAATGTGGAAACCTTGCTGCAACAATGCAATGTCTGTTTGCGGCTCATGACCCCAGAAACGTGCGCGCCAAACCCAGGGATGGCCCTTGGCAGCAAATTTGGGCTTTGCTATTTTACAATCTCTTCCGTTAAAAATAAAATCAGCGCATTCATAACCATAAAACGAACTTTGCTTTAATGGCATTTCAAGGCTTTTGAATATATCAAAGCTCTTATCCCGCTCTTGCACTATCACCCTGTAAACGTTTTGCGCCATGATACCGGCACCAATTTTATCCGGATGCAGTTTATCGGGCATGTTGGCTTCTTTATTTATAAACGGCGAATGCATATCAATAACTTCCACATGCTCATCATAAGCTACCTTTTGTATCTTCGGATTGACCTGGTTCACAATTACCGGATCCCAGATACCGGCCGTATCTTTTAAAAAACAGGCCATGGCCGACAATAAAATAACACGCGGGTGCGATGGCAGTTGGGTAAATGAATGAATAAATTCCTTATAATCCTGCTCATATTCATCCAGATGAATGCGGTTAACTAATTTCGCGTCATTACCGCCAAGGTCAATAATTACCACATCGGGATTATCGGCCAAAGCATCCTGGTATTGTTTAGTTTGCCAGTATGAGTAATCGCCTTTACGCAATAAAGTAGTAGCGCTTACACCGTAATTTGTTACCTGGTAGTGACTACCAAGCATATTTTGCAGCTGGGCAGGATAACAATTCTGTTCCCTGTTTTCGATACGGGCACCATAGATTATGCTGGCACCTATACAGGCTACTTTTATCCTGTCGTTGGTTTGCGCATGAACCATTAGCCCGGTAAAAATAAGAATGGACGAAATCAAATATTTCATTTATCAATTTATTAAAAAATGTCTAATCATGGTCGGCATTTTGCCTGAAGATAGATCTTATGTCTTTCCAAAGGAGCCGCTTTCCAGTTAACCCACCAATCATCCATCTGTCAGGGATGAAATAAAGCATTATTTAAAATTGTATTAGTGTATAATGATTCAATAATTGGTTACTGCAAAAAAATGCATCTGTGTTAATTAATGCTTAATAAAGAACTAATAACACGGCCGAATAAATAAAAAATTTCATCTCACTTTATTGGTTTCAGATAAAGGCATATTCATACCTGCATTTGTCAACCCCATTTGCCCCTTGCTATTGCTGCGTTATTTTCCAGCGCAAATTATCCGTAGCGGCATCAGTAACCTGCACAAGCGTTGAATTTGCAGTACCCGAACCATTATTGCTGATAGCCATATTACCATTTTTACTTCTAATACGGCAATAGCCGGTTCCGTCCCACTCCAAATGCCATTTTACATTATCGGCATTCGTATTACCTGTCACAGTAACCGGGCTGTTGTTTACGGCAGAATTATTGTTTAGCAACTTGCCGGTCGCCCTGTTTTTAATTTCAAAATATCCGGCCCCATCGTATAATAATTGCCACTGCATGCTATTATCCACACCATCCGATACCTGTGTAATTTGTGAGCCTGTATTATTAATTCCCATTCCACTAGCCCTATTTGTTATTTTGTACCATTTACTAGCATCAAACGGTGATATAGGAATAATTGGGCTAATAGGTTTTCCCTCTTTCAGCATTTTAGCGCCCACGCCTACCAAACGTAAATAATAATCGCTGGTGGCGCCATCATAAGTAAGGAACGGAGCTTGTGTTGGCGGGTTATTTTCTATCTTCATGATCTGTGTGCCTTCATTTATCTCATCAAACATGGCTATAAATGCGCTGTTGATCACCCCCATTTTTGAAGCGGCTACAAATTGTTCCCAAAGATAGTTACCGGTCCGGCGGGGCACCACCGGACCAGCCGGAGGTGTTGGCGGCGGCCCCGCTATGTGCGTGCCTGAATTAAATACAGGCATAAATATTACGTTGTTGGCTTTACATTTTGCAATATCGCCGGCCCATAGCGAGGTATTTTGCACAGCATAACCCGTTGCCAGGTCTTTAACCCTGCGGCCAACGCTCCATGGTTGCAACCCATTCATCCTCATCAGCATAGCCTGAAATTCAGGAGCGCCCTGTGCCCGCCAATTCGGATCAACCCCACCTACCAAAGTAGCCTGGTATTTGCCGGGAGCTAAAAGAAAATCTATTACCGGGTTCATATACTCCGGCTGCGAGGCAGGGCGGTCCGGGAAAAATCCCCATATCAGTAACACGGGCTTACCATTATGGTGCATATATCTCGGATCACTGGTAACGCCTTCATCAACCATTTTTTTCCATTGGTTGATGATTATATTATAGACATCGCTTTTTGACATTCTGCCATCGAATCCGCTCATATCCCACATAAACGCCCAGGTACGCCCGGTAGCCGTTGCCGCCCGCCTTACGTTCCGCATAATGGTGAGCACGGCTGTACTGTCACGTTGTCCGCCACCACCCGGAAAATGCCCACAAAACTCAGACAGCCATACACCATCAATACCGTATGTTTTCATCCACTGAAAATGGCGCAGAACTGTTTTAGGATTTTGAGCGCTATAAAGATAAGCCTGACTTCCATCGGGATAAGTGAAACCCGGAACAGCAGCTTTTTCCTCCGGGCTCAGTTCACTCATATCCGGCCAGGTATCAAATCCCAATTTTTCCGGACTTGGGACCGCCGAGTTAAATAAGTGTGCCCATCCCCTGTTTCCGTCATGATCGCCGGGCGTACGGAACCAGCCCTGGTAACCTGCCATTACCTTATTGGTCATGGTGGTGGCGTCAACAGTTTGCGCGCTGACCTGGGTTACAAAAATGCCGGCACTCAACATTGCCGATAGCATCAGCCGCAGCAATAATGAATTTCTATTTATGATATGTGATTTGCGTTTAGTTATCATCAGGATATATTTTTCAATAATAATTTATAAAGTTTATCGCGGCCTGTTTGCCTGTAGCTTACCAAAGTTGTAATTGGGTTTGCTGCCCATAACTATTTTGAGCAGCCCCCCGTTCATAATGTCACGATGAAGAATGTAGGTCTTGTCATATCTTTTCCCGTTTAATGAAAGGCTTTGTATGTAGATATTCGCCGGGCTGTTATTGATGGCTTCCACTGTGAATTTTTTCCCGTTATCTAGGTTAATCGAGGCTTTATCAAATAAAGGACTGCCTATAACATAGGTTTCAGAGGCTGGAAATACCGGGTAAAATCCCAGCGATGAAAAAATATACCATGCCGACATTTGTCCGCAGTCCTCATTACCAATGATCCCGTCAGTGTTAGCCAGGTAAAACTCTTTCATAATATATCTTACCTTTTCGGCTGTTTTCCATTGCTGCCCGCTATAGGTATACAAATAAGCCACATGGTGGCTGGGTTCGTTACCGTGCGCATACTGGCCTATCAAACCAGTCAGATCAGCCAAACCATCTTCTTCGGTTGATTTGATCTGAAAAAACTCATCCAGCTTTTTATTAAATGGCTCATCGCCACCCAGCAGCGAAATAAGCCCCTGAACATCCTGCGGTACCAGCCACAGGTATTGCCAGGCATTCCCTTCGGCGTATAAATCATTTTTGCTTTTAAGCGGACTAAAACCGGGAGTCCAGCTGCCATCTGATAATTTACCCTTAAAAAACTGGTCTGCCGGGTCAAAATAAAGCTGATAATTTTTACTCCGTTTCATGAAATAATTATAGTCAGCTGTTTTACCCATTCTTTTAGCCATCAGGGCGATGCTGCCATCGCTAACTGCATATTCCAAGCCTTTGGCTACTGACCGGCTTTGTTTATCAGTAGGTATCGGTTTAAAGTTTTTTACATATAGCATACCTAATGAATCAGACGTGGCAGTCCCCTTTTCCGCTTCATAAGCTTTACCCGGGTCAAATCCCTTAATTCCTTTTAAATAAGCCTCGGCAACCACCTGCATACTGCTGATGCCCACCATCGTCCCGGTTTCATTACCCATCAAATGCCAGATAGGCAACTTACCTTGCTGCTGGTAAACAGCCAGCATGGTATTGATCATATCGCCTGCTCTTTTGGGTTGAAGGATATCAAAAAGTGGATTTTCAGCACGATAAGTATCCCAAAGTGAAAAAACGGTATAATTGTCGAAAGCCGCATGGTGATATACCTTTTTGTCTGCACCCCTATAATCGCCGTTATGATCATTAAACAAAGCAGGATCGATCATGGTATGAAATAAGGAAGTGTAAAAAATGCGCCTGTTGGTGGTGTCCTTGGTTTCAATAGAAATTTTTGCCAGCTCCTTATTCCATTTCGCATCGGCAGCCTTTGCTACTTTCTGAAAATCCCATCCGGGTATTTCCGCGTCAATATTTGCCAGCGCATTTGCCGAACTTACCGGTGAAATGCCCACTTTTAATTTAAGAATTGAAGGTGCAGCATTAAAACTGATCAATCCCTTTATTGCTAAACCGCTTCCGCTATTGCCTTGCAGTAATTTATTGTCATCATATACCTTAAAATCCGGCAAGGGTTCAGATGAGCGTATGGCAAAGAACAGCCACTGGTTTTTTGCCCATCCTTTTGAAAAACGGTATCCCTCAATAGTGTATTGATCTACCTGCTTAATAAATGTTGCGGTGCTTTTGTCATTTATGCCTTCCTTCAGATCGATGATAACGTGTGCTTCTTTACCTGCCGGGAAATGATACTGATGAAAGCCCACCCTTTCGGTAGAGGTAAGTTCAACTTTAATGCCCGAGGCATCCAGTTTAACGGCATAATAACCGGGCCTGACCTGTTCATTTTTGTGGGAATAATGAGATGCATAACCACTGCCGGGGATTGTTTCCTGGCCTTTATCGGTTTTTACAGCGCCGGTGTAGGGCATGATCAGTATATCCGCCAGGTCACCTATACCGGTTCCGCTTAAATGGGTATGGGCAAAGCCTATTAAAACGCTATCACCATAATGATAGCCCGAGCACCAATCCCATCCCTTATAGAAATTTTCGGGACCTAATTGCACCGCGCCGAATGGCACACTCGCGCCTATAAATACATGGCCATGGCCACCTGCACCTATATAAGGGTCGACATAAGATGTTAAATGGTGCCCTTTATTGCTTTGCGCTCTTGCGACATTAACAATGCCGGTTAAAAAAATGACAACAAAAATTAAGCTAAGACGAATTCTTTTCTGATACAGGAATTTCATTACTAATTATAATTGGTTATGGTTAGTCGTTTGGTTTAAACGTTAACCACAAATCAAGGCTTTAATGCTTAATTAGTTAATAATTAAAGCTTAATTAGTGTGAATTCAATGGTAAAAGTTTGTCCGTATCATATTAGTTACATACAGCCGGCAAAAATACCATAAGTAAATTTCTACATCAGAAAAGGTACCATCCATTAAGAAATATAATTGGTTGCTTTATTTGCTATTACCCATTAGCGCGTTTTTTGGTCAGGGTTGTGAACTAAAGTGAATTATTTTCGAGCATACCTATACACAAGGTAATTACGTTTAACCGAATTATACTTCATCTCTCCAGTATAATAGCCCCCATACATTATTTATGAGGCGCACGACCAAAATACATTAGCTCCCAAACAGCAGAATTCTCCTTAACCACCTCTATTTTTTTATCTCCGTCAAAATGCTCTACGGTCACCTTCCCGGTGAACCGCATGTACGCACCGTCAAATCCAGCCAACTTTGCAAGGATACTTTTGAACCCTTTTATCTTGTCAATAAATCGCTGACTTACCAAATCCTTCGACCGCTCAAAAGTAACCCTGTAATGGGTGTTTCCATCAATATAATCATATACCAGCGTGTTGGCGACCGGCTTCTTTGTATGCTCATCTATATAAATATTACTTGTTGAAAATTTCACTTTTGTGAAATCATCTGCCACGATTTTACCGTCGCGGGCAAGCATAAATATTGGTATCACCGCATTGTTATACTTATCGGCAGCCGTAATATAGGAGGCAATAACAGAATAATTACCCACCTGTGCCCGTCCCCAATACCAATCATGAATCAGCTTCAGCATCGACACGTCCCCCCAGTTGTGGTCGTGGTACCCAACGCCTTTTATCGCGCTTGTGCGCCCCGAAACAGTAACCGTACCCTCTACATTCCCTTGAGGTACAGACGGCAGCCATGCAAAATAATGACTGTCTTTCCCTTTTTGGAAATTTATGAAGCCGGTGTTTGGCCGCCAGGATGACACGGTTCTGTGTAAAGTGATATTCGCTTTTACGCTGTCAATTTCTACATGGATAGTATAATCGTGCAGATTGCCGCTAAACGAATTCACCCCGATCCGCACATTGCAACTATCTTTTGAAGCTGAAAAATAACTGGAATCCATTTCTATTTCCTTATGCACTTTGGTGCCATCCGGCCTGTCCAGTTCAAATGACACCCTCGGTTTCAAGGGTTTGTCAGGCATGATCTGGTCTTTGGTATAAAATACGATCACCAGGGAAGAGCCGTCGTCCAGAGAGCCGTCAAAATACCACCATTCATATGTGCCAGGCCCCCCGGTAGTGCGCATCCCGTCTTCCCAGGGTTGTACCGTAGGTCCCGATAAGCCTAGTTGCTTATAGTCATCCAGGGACGTTTTCATTGTGGCAGTCGCTTTCCCTGTTTGTCCATAGCAAACACTTATGCATGAAAACAGTAGTAATATAAGTTGCGTAAGTTTTCTTGTCCCTTGTCCGGTTGTCATATTTTTCTGAATTAGTGAAGAAAAAAAAGTTTCCACAAAGCTACGTTCGGATAAGAGTCCGCATCTTGAATTAATTCAATAAATCAGGTCTTGTGCTTTAACTTACTTAGCCACTCGGGTGATATACCCATAAATTCCGCAATGTATTTGGAGGGTATTTTTTTAATAATTTGGGGATGATGACAAATCATGTACCTATATAAACTGTCGGAAGAGTATTGGATCAGTTTTGTTTTGAAATCGTGTTCGCTGACTAGTGCATTTATAATACGGGCATAATAAAATGCAGACAGTACCTGATGGGTACCAGCCAATTCCTCCAGATCATTCTTTCTAAACTCCAACACCTCCCCATCACCTATGGCCAATAAATCACATGCCGTACGTGTATTGGTAAAATAGCTGTCGACACAGGTCATAAATGGCTGAAAATCATCCATATGAAATCCGATTGTCCTTTTATCTCCCGTTTCTTCATTCAAATGTCTGCAAACAAACGCACCCTTTAAAATGAAATAAATCATTCGGCATTCCTTTCCGGTATCGATAAGTTTGGTTTGGCTTTTGATACTTTTAAACTGGCCCATATTTATAACTGCATCTATCAAATGCCCGGGTAAACCTGCATCCATCAGTTCACTGATAAAGTTTTTATTTTTCATTTCGCAGATGCTATATTGATTGAATTATCAATCAGAATCAATGTCGGGCTTTTTAATTTATTAAATGTTATAAATTGATAGTTTTCCAGTAATACGACCTGTTACGTCTTTATAATTCTCACTATAAGGAACTTCCGCCCCATCTAATTTAATGTGGCCCTTTCGAATAGATTGCATATAATGAACATCGGTTTCTTGCTTAGACTCTCGTTTACTTTGAGCCTATTTTATTTTTTCACGAAATTATTGTTGTTTTAGGAAGTTTATCGCGGCATTAATATTTAATTAATTCTTTTTTATGCGGCAAAATGTTATTTGCGCATATTACACGTGAATAGTATTCTTATACCTTCATTATAAAACCCAATTATTAAGTTTAAATATGTACAAGACCATTTCTCTAAAAAAAACCGCTATTCTTTTATTTGTTGCTTCAACAATATTTTCAGAATGCAAGGCACAAAAATCAGTTGCAAAATCCCAATTGGCAGAAAATCCATTTATCAGGGATATCTATACTGCAGACCCCTCTGCAAGGGTATTTCCGGATGGCCGCTTATATGTTTATCCATCACATGATGTTGATCCACCCCGCGGATGTGATTTAATGGACAAATACCATGTTTTTTCAACAGATGATATGGTACACTGGAAAGATCATGGTGAAATATTGAATTCCAGTCAGATTTCGTGGGGACGTAAGGAAGGTGGCTTTATGTGGGCACCGGATTGCGTTTATAAAAATGGCACCTATTATTTTTATTTCCCTCATCCAAGCGGAACCGACTGGAATAAAACCTGGCAAGTTGGAATTGCTACAAGCAAGAAACCGGCAAGTGATTTTGTTCCGCAGGGACACCTTGACTTAGGTAACGATAGTTTCGCGATGATTGACCCCAATATTTTTGTTGATGATGACGGACAAGCTTATTTTTATTATGGCGGCGGCGGCAGATGCGTTGGAGCAAAATTGAAAGACAATATGACTGAATTGGCTCAACCCTTAGCATCTATGGAGGGCTTAAAGGATTTTCATGAAGCTACGTGGGTGTTTAAAAGAAAGGGCGTATATTATCTCACTTATGCCGATAACAATAGAGAAGATGGAAAAGACGCTAACCGGTTAAATTATGCCACCAGTAAAAGCCCTTTAGGCCCCTGGACTTATGGAGGTGTTTATTTAGGTTCAACAGGGAGTGGCACAAACCATGGCTCGGTGGCAGAATATAAGGGCCAATGGTATGCATTTTATCACAACGACGTACTATCGGGACAGGGAAACCTCCGCTCTATCTGTGTGGATAAGCTATATTTTAATGCCGATGGAACTATTCAAATGGTGGTTCAAACTGGCTTGAAGAGCAATAAATAATAAATTTAGGTATAACCCAATAACAGCTAATAGGCCATATTATAAAGCAGTTAACTCAACCTTTAGGCTAAAATCATGCAGGCTTAACTTCCCTTTTCGTAACTGGCTGATGTATTTTAAAGCGCTAAGCCTCTCCAGTTCCTCCTGGTATAGTCTGCGTTCTTCGTCTGTTTGTGGGCTGTTATGAAGTCTGAGCCTAATGGATGCACGTGATATTTCCTCCTCCAGTATATCCGGCAGGCAGGTTTGAAAATGGTTAAACGTGTTTATGGGGAAAGGGATAAGAGCCATCTGTTTTATGATGTAAGTATAGCACTCTCATAATAAGGCAGATTTAAAATTATATTATCTTTTCATTCGCAGCCTTGTGCCGTTATGCCATCCAAAGTTTTTTTAAACTTTGGATGGTTCCTGATCGCGACCTCAGTTAGCTTTATTTTTTTTCGGTAAATTATGAAAGGGCATTATATTCTTCATCAGTAACACGTCCCAGCCATTTTACCGGGCCTTCAGGTGAATTATTGGTGATCACAATGTGGGTAAAGCTGCTGTCTTTAGCAGCGCCATGCCAGTGCTCAACATTAACCGGGATCACTACTACATCACCTTTTACCAATGGCCTTGCCGGCTGACCTCGTTCCTGGTAATAGCCTTTACCATCTGTAATCAACAGGATCTGCCCCGTGGCATGCGTATGCCAGTTATTACGGCAGCCAGGTTCGAAAACAACATTACCTACAGTGTAGGTGCCGGTCTGGTCTTGCGGTACTAATATTTTAACCCAGGCAGTACCATTGAAATATTCTGTGGGTCCCTGATTCCCTTTTGGGAAAATTGCATTTTGCTCTGTAGTATTCATATTTTTTGTCGTTTTAATTTAAATATCCGCAGCATTTTACCCGTGTGTTTAAGCAGCGGGTAGGTTATACACCTAATGAATACAGGATGCTTAACTGAGGTCATTCTTTGCAATTTACGACATTCTGATATTACTCCAATATTGGCAATAGGATTAAAAAAAGCATAGCTAAAAAATGAATTACGAGATACAATAAAAATGTTAATTCGTTGACATAATTAGCATATATTAACTGTTATATTTGCCTGACACAAACGTCAAACATTTTAGTTTAAACATGGCAGTTAGAGACACCGGCACCGAGCAGATGATTAAGGATACCGCAAAACAGATTTTCTTTGCAGAAGGAAAATTTAATGCGACTACTCAGGATATTGCTGAGGCCGCCGGGGTTAGCAGAACTGTCATCAATTATTATTTCCGATCTAAGGATATTCTTTTTCAACAAGTATTTCAGGAAGCTATGGCAGATACCGGCGCTAGAATGAACGAAGTATTGGGCGCAGCTATGCCTTTTAAAAAAAAGGTGATTATCTTTATTGATATGTTTACTACCGAGTTAACGAAGTATCCTTATAAAGAATCCTTTTTAATAAGCGAAATAAACGCTCATGGATTTAGTTTACCTGCCAGGGATCCATCACCGGGTATGGAGCAATTTTTAAAGGAGATAAAACTGGCGTCTGATAGTGGTGAGATCAAGAAGGTATTACCTATTAATTTCATGATCAATATATTATCCCTGGTTGCCTATCCGTTATTAACCCGGCGGCTATTTGAGCAAATGCTTGAACTTAACGATACAAACTTTGAAAAACTGATGCAGGAAAGAAAGAATATGATAATTGATATTCTATTCAACTGATTTTTTTGAGATAATACTGACATAACCGTCAAACATAAACGTCAACAATAAATCAAACTAGAAACTACATGAAAATGATGCCTTATAAAATGAAGAAAACCAGTGCCGGGTTAGCTATACTTAGCTCGATGATCATTGCTTTAAGCTCCTGCGGCGGCAGTGCTAATCCAAATGCGGGCGGACAGCAGCCGCCAGCAACCTACGAGGTGTTTACTGTTACAGCGCAACCTGCTACGCTGCACACCAGCTATCCTGCAGTAATGCAGGGTGAGCAAACAATAGATATCCGCCCTAAAGTGGATGGTTATATTGAAAAAATATATGTTGATGAAGGCTCGGTAGTTAAAAAAGGACAGCTATTGTTCAAACTCAGCGCACCGGAGTATGAGCAAACCGTTATTAACTCCATTGCAGCAATCAACAGCGCAAAGGCGGATATCAATTCAGCAGAAATAGCGGTAAATAAAACCAAGCCGCTGGTTGAAAAAGGCATCATCTCCGAATACGAACTGCAAACAGATCAAAACACCCTCGATACAAAAAAGGCCGCATTGGCACAGGCCCAAACTGCTTTGGCCACTGCCAAAGTAAACCTGGGTTATACATACGTTACCAGCCCGGTAAATGGTGTTGTTGGCTCAATACCTTATCGTTTAGGTAGTCTCATCACCAGTGCTACTGCAAACCCTTTAACTACTGTAGCTAATATAGGCAAAGTGTACGCCTATTTTTCACTAAATGAAAAACAGCTGCTGGATTTCTCCCGCTCAGTAAAGGGAAGCACTTTGGATGAAAAATTAAAAAATACACCGGATGTAAATTTAACCCTGGCAGATGGTTCAGCCTATCCTGAAAAAGGGCGCTTAGAAACTATAAGCGGAGTGTTAAATACAACAACCGGATCAGCAAGCTTTAGGGCTGGCTTTCCCAATCCGCTGCATCTGCTAAGAAGTGGCAGCTCAGGAAATGTAGACATACCTCAATCACTAACCGGGGCAATATTGGTTCCTCAAAGATCCGCTTACGAGTTACAGGGTAAATATTTTGTTTACGTGCTCGACCAGAACAACCTGGTGAAGAACCAGGAAATAGATGTAATGGAACTAACCGCAGGGCAATATTATGTAGTTACCAGTGGTGTAAAAGCAGGTGATAAGATAGTTTACGATGGTACAATTTCATTAAAAGATTCCACCAAAATTACACCTCAGCCAATGGATGTTAACAAGGTTTACCAGGATCTAAAAAACTAATAAAGATGATAAAGACATTCATAGAAAGGCCGGTATTATCGACCGTAATATCGGTCATATTGGTTATTTTGGGTCTTATTGGGCTGATTGAGCTGCCGATAACCCAATACCCTGACATTGCCCCACCTACCGTAGTGGTATCTGCTGCCTACTCCGGCGCTAACGCCGATGTAGTATTAACCAGCGTTATCGTTCCTTTGGAAGAACAGATCAACGGCGTGGAAGGCATGACCTATATGACCTCAACCGCAGCTGATGACGGAAGCGCAACCATTACCATTTATTTTGCTTTAGGTACTAACCCCGATATTGCTGCTGTAAACGTACAAAACCGCGTTTCGAAAGCTGCACCCCTGTTGCCTGCGGAAGTTACCCAGGCTGGTGTAACCACACAGAAACAACAGAGCAGCGATATCATGATCTTTTCATTGTCAAGCAGCAATAAGTCATACGATCAGACATTTTTACAGAATTATGCGGATATAAATTTGCTGCCGCAGATTAAACGTATCAGCGGTGTAGGCGATGCTACCGCTTTCGGCAGCAAGGATTACTCTATGCGCATTTGGTTGAAGCCAAACGTAATGGCAGCCTATCATTTAATACCCGATGATATAAATACCGCCCTTGCAGAACAAAACGTTGATGCGGCGCCCGGAAAGGTTGGTGAAAACAGTAATCAATCATTTCAGTATACCCTTAAATATAAAGGCCGCTTAAAATCAGTTGCAGAATTTGAAAACATTGTGATCAAATCAACCAGTAGCGGGCAAACTTTGCTGCTGAAAGATGTGGCCCGTATTGAATTGGGTTCACTCGATTATAGTGGTTATACTACTACCGATGGCAATCCATCAATTGGTATCGCTGTATCCCAGGTGGCTGGTTCCAATGCACACTCATTGATACAGCAATGCGAGGCAACCATAGCCGAAGCTTCAAAATCCTTTCCTCCCGGCGTAAAGTACACTTCATTGCTAAATGCCAATGATTTTTTGGATGAATCCATAGCCAAAGTTATTCATACACTGGTAGAGGCTTTCATCCTGGTATTTATTGTGGTATTCGTATTCCTGCAGGATTTCCGCTCCACATTAATTCCGGCAATCGCGGTTCCGGTGGCAATTGTTGGTACGTTCTTCTTCCTTAACTTATTTGGCTTTACCATTAACTTACTAACGCTGTTTGCAATGGTGCTGGCTATTGGTATTGTGGTTGATGACGCGATCGTCGTCGTCGAGGCTGTACACGCCAAACTCGACCAGGGCGCCAAATCAGGTAAAGAAGCATCTATAAGCGCTATGCGCGATATTAGCGGGGCCATTGTTTCTATTACACTGGTAATGGCCGCAGTGTTTATCCCGGTATCATTCATCTCCGGTTCATCAGGGGTATTTTATAAGCAGTTTGGTTTAACGCTGGCCATTGCCATTATCATTTCGGCAGTTAACGCGTTAACACTGAGCCCGGCGCTTTGTGCCCTGTTCTTAAAACCGCATCCCGAAGGTGAGCATAAAAACTCCAGCTTAATTCAACGATTTTATGCTGCTTTTAATGTTGGCTTTGAATCGGTAACCGGCAAATACAAACGTTCGGTACATTTCCTTACCGGGAAAAAATGGCTCGCCGGACTTATCATTTTAATTTTTGCAGGTATTTTTTACTTCCTTATAAAAACCACCGCGACTGGCTTTGTACCGAATGAAGACCAGGGCGTACTATTCGCCAATATTAGTTTACCGGTGGGATCATCGCTGGAACGAAGTACGGTAGTTGCCAAACAAGTTGAAGCTATCATCAAAAAATTGCCGGAAGTAGAATCAACCTTAACCATTACCGGCCAAAGCTTTATTGCCGGTGGCGGCGGTTCCTATGCTATGGTGGTAATCAAGCTAAAACCATGGGATAAGCGTACCGGCAAGGGCGAGGATATCAACAGTGTTACCGGGCAGCTTTTCGGCATGACAGCGGGCATCAAAAATGCCCAGGTCATATTTTTTGCGCCGCCTACTTTGCAAGGCTTTGGTATCAACAGCGGATTTGAGTTTCAGCTACAGGACAAAACCGGCGGCGATATCAATAAATTTAATGACGTGAGTACTAAATTCCTGGCTGAACTTGCTAAACGTAAGGAAATACAGTACGCTACCACCTCGTTCGATACCAAGTTTCCGCAATACATGATCAATGTTAATGTGGCCAAATGCCACCAGGCGGGTGTAACTGTTAACTCCGTATTGAGTACACTCCAGGGTTATTATGGTGGTGTATATGCTTCAAATTTTAATGAATTTGGAAAACAATACCGTGTAATGATACAGGCCGATGCCATCTATCGTAGCAATGCAACAAGTTTAAATGATATTTATGTACGAAGTGACAGCACCAGCGCTATGGCGCCGATCTCGGAATTCGTAACACTTACCAGGGTTTATGGCCCTCAATCCATCAACAGGTTCAACCTGTACACTTCTATTGATATACAGGGTGCGCCAAATGCTGGCTACAGCTCAGGCGATGCCATAAAAGCTATTAATGAAGTGGCCGCGCAAACGCTCCCTGTGGGCTACGGCTTTGAATACGCCGGTATTACCCGGGAAGAGATCTCGGGAGGCAGCCAAAGTGTTTACATATTCATACTTTGTCTTATTTTCGTTTATTTCCTCCTTAGCGCACAATATGAAAGCTACATACTGCCATTTGCGGTTCTATTATCGCTGCCGGTAGGCTTGGCCGGTGCTTTCATCTTCGCGAAAATATTTGGGGTTGAAAATAATATCTACCTGCAGATAACGCTTATCATGCTCATCGGCTTGTTAGCCAAAAACGCCATCCTGATTGTTGAATTTGCAGTAACCCGCAGGCGACATGGCCTAACGTTGATAGATGCCGCTATTGAAGGTGCAACCGCAAGGCTGCGCCCCATCTTGATGACCTCATTTGCCTTTATCCTGGGCTTGCTCCCGTTAATGCTATCAACAGGCGCAGGTGCGGTGGGTAACAAATCAATCGGTACAGGTGCGGTGGGTGGTATGCTCATTGGTACGCTGTTCGGCGTTTTCGTAATACCTATATTATTCATCGTTTTCCAGGGATTACAGGAAAGGATCAGCGGCAAACCCGATGTTCAGCCTGCGGAGCCGATAGTCAACTAAATTTTAAGCTTAAGTTCAATCAAATGAAAACAAGATATTTTTTATTAACGCTGGCAGTATTGTTCATCATGGCATCCTGTAATGTGTCGCAGCATTATAAACGGCCAAATGTAACTGCGGCGAATTTATATCGCGACAGCTCAGCAACAGATACCAACTCCATAGCTAATCTGCCATGGCGGTCGCTATTTGCAGATACAGTATTGCAAAACCTGATACAGGAAGGAATCAACAATAACCTGAACCTGAGAACGGCCATTCTAAAAATAGCAGAAGCCAACGCAACGCTAAAAGCGAGCAAGGCCGCTTATTTTCCAACGCTAAGTGCAGGCGGAACAGTTACCAAAGCAAAATCCTCACAGGCTGCGCAGTCATTCCCCGCCGGATTAGGTATCGATTTGAATACAACTACCTACCAGGCCGACCTGAGCGCCAGCTGGACGGTTAATGTATGGGGCCAACTCAGCAGTTTAAAGCGACAGGCTATCGCCAATTTTTTAGAAAGTGATGCATCTAAACGCGCTGTTCAAACGGCGCTGGTAGCTGATATTGCCAACGCTTATTATACACTTTTATCGTATGATCAACAGTTAGCTATCACCCGGCAAACCGTAAAAAACAATATTCAGGATGTAGAGACTAATAAGTCGTTACTAAAAGCAAATGTGGTTACCGGCGCAGCCGTAGTGCAAAGCGAAGCAAACAGATATGCTGCAGAGATCACTATTCCTGATCTGGAAACGAATATAAGACAAACAGAGAATGCATTATGCATTTTACTCGGTCGTGGACCGGGGCCAATCAAACGCCTGACCATGGCAGAGCAAACGCCTGTTGAAACACTCAACACAGGACTTTCAACACAATTATTAAAGAACAGACCTGATATACAGCAATCTGAGTTTGCTTTTATGTCGGCTTTTGAGAACACCAACGTTGCCCACTCTTATTTTTACCCAACGCTTACCATAACAGCTGAAGGGGGCTTATCAACATTGCAATTGAAAGACCTGTTCAACAATTCCATCTTCTACAACCTGGTTGGCGGGTTAACTCAACCCATATTCAACCAGGGACAAAACAAGGCACGTTACCGTATAGCGAAAGCGCAGCAACTGGAAGCCTTTAACACTTATCAACAAAGTATTTTAACGGCCGGACAGGAAGTGGCAAATGATTTGTTTTCGTACAAACAAGCATTAAAGAAAGTAGATTTAAGGAAGAAAGAACTCGATGCATTGGAAAAGTCGGTAGATTACACCAAACAATTGTTAACCTATAGTTCAGCCACAAACTATACCGATGTTTTAACTTCTGAACAGAGTTTATTAGCAGCACAATTAGCCGGTGTTAATGATAAATTACAACAATTGCAGGCTATCGTTAATTTATATACCGATTTAGGCGGAGGTTGGAAATAGTGTAATCCCGCTGTCCGAAGTTTCAAACCGGACCTCTATGCCCATAGTCTCCGACTACACCAAATTACAAAAGCCCTCAGCAATTAATCTGAGGGCTTTTGTAATATCAGTCAGTGTCAAACCCAATGACTTAACTACTCATGAATTTCTTTCAACAGGTAAATTATGCCCGCCGGATAGGTTGCCCTCTGTAACGAATCAAAGTCTATTTTTAAATTAGGTACGTTAATTTCCAGGTTTTTTTGCTGAAAGCGGGTGATTTTTCCACCGCGTTTAATTTCAAGGATATGTTCAAGGTCTTTGTTCGATGTGATCTCTTTCAATAAACCTGTTTGCCCCGACAATGTATGCAGCGACTGACCACCAGGGGTATGATCGCCCAGGTTGAAGATTTGTTTAGCTGCTGAATTCATAAATAGAACTTCCGCCTTTTCATTAGTGCCGATGATGGCATCCGGTGTTTCCTCAATAAGCATTGTTACCCGGTTCTCGGCCGCTAAAACTTTGCTGAGATTTGCGTTCTCCAGCGCCCCGAGTTCAAGCGCCATAGTATTAAAAGCATTGGCAAGCCGGGTAAACTCTTCACTCCCTCCGAAATCCAGACGGGCATCATAATTTTTGCGGCTTATCTCCTGCAAAGCCTCTATCAATGCCTCCAGCGGATTAAGTATAAAGCCGGGGAAACCGGAAATTAAAATGAAAAGAATAAAAAAAGTGATTACTATCATGCTGCCCATGTAAAGGGCTGCCCTGTTAATGGTTGCATGCGTGCTATCATTTTTAGAAACAATCGCCTGCATGTTTAATCCATCGATAGTGGTGAGCAATGAACGGATCTTTTTTTCTGCCTGGCGTTGTTCATTTAAACCTGATGATGGGTTGTTCAGCACGCTAAAGCAGTTACGTACGTCGCTTGTAGCCTCCCGCTCACCGTGTTCGGTAATATTATTTTCCTGTTTTTTAAGTGCCTGATCAAATGTTTCAGTTGCAAGGGGATTCAGCGGCAGATCCTGCTCATCCAACACCGAACGCATCGCCCGCGTAAAAGTTAATGTCTGATAATTATTTTTTAAAGTGATGCTGGCGGTTTTGGAAATGACTTCGATATAATACAGGGAAACAGCTCCAAACACCAGGACTACTATAAATAATAGCCCGAAACCCCAAAAAAGCTTTTTTTTGATTTTCATGATGCAATAATAAAGGCCGGGTAAAGATTAAAAATAGCAATAAGAGATCACATTTACAACCCCTTAGCTGATTTTTATTTCCGCTTAATTTGGAAATTCTCATTCTCCTGGATTAAGCTTCGTTAGGCCCTTTTTTATAAAGGTCTAACCGCAATTTACCTAACCGCAAATTCGCCATAATTACAATTCTGTCTGACAAATTGCATGTTTTCTATAAATGGTTCAATGATTGGGTAATTAAGCTTCGAAACGTTTGCAAAATTCTGTTTGACTATGATTATACTAAATGAAAAAGAATATACCTGCCCGGTGGATGTAACCCTTGGGCTCATAGGTGGTAAATGGAAGTTGTTAATTTTGTTTCACCTCCACTATTTTACTAGCAAAAGTTACAGCGAGATTAAAGCCAATTTACCCAAAGTTTCAGAGAAAATGCTCTCCCAGCAACTAAGGGAACTGGAAAAAGACGAACTTATAGCAAAAGCGGTTCTATCGCCTAAGCCATATCGGGTTGCATATACGCTTACTGACAGAGGAAAAACACTGGGCCCATTGTGCGAATTTGTAAGCAAATGGGGTGTGAACTATTTAATGGAAAATGGCATTGATTATATAAAAGACCAAAGCCTTTATAAATAAACCATAAAAATAACCTCCTGTTCCCGATCAAGTAGCAACATTTTATTAGTAAAATCCTTTGTAAACGACAAAAAGGCAGTTGGTCAACATTTTTAAAGAAGAAATTAATTTTACTTTTTTACCAGTGCTTTTGAAAACTCATTAACCGTGGTTTGCACGCAGTACCCAGCATAAGCAATACCATTAATAGATAGTTCAGCCTGTTCTTTATTACCGTATCCGCAGGCATCGGTCAGCATCACTGGTATATATCCTAAATCAGAACCATGCCTGATGGTGGGTTCGATACCTATTTCTATTGCAGCGCCTATAATGATAAAAGTTTTTATACCACAATCTCTCCATGCTATGTTTAAGTAAGTTCCTTCCAAAGCTGACATTGTTATTTTATCAAACACGGCTTCACTCGGCCAAGGTACAATTTGTGGTACTAGCTGGAAACTGGGCGAGTCTTTTGTGAGAAATGGCTTCACTTGGTCTATATCGCTTACTTTTTGCCATTCCATGCCTAATCGCAGTTGCGAAACACCCAGTAGCTCTTTGGGCAATGAGAAATGGCGGGAATAGAAAATTCGCATCCCCGCCTTTCGTGCTAGTTCGATAGCTTTCAGCATTTGACCCAATACTTTATCACTTTCTTTAATCTGGCTAAAAACGCCATTTTGCGCATCATAGACCAACAGAGCGGTATGAACAGGATCGCATATTTCTTTGAAGGACATCGGTATGTGCTGTCCGTTGTAAATTTGTTGATTCATCTTTACCATTTTTTGTTGTTTATCTTTCAACCACCGGGCATCTATTTTGTTGATGTCCTGTCAAATGGTTCAGCAGTATCTATCTCATGGCCAAATAGACTTTCGATCGGTAGAGGCGCGGTCACGGGTATAATATCCCATTCAATAAACCCAGCTTTCGTCATTGGGAAATCGTCCAGGTACATTTTTGCCTCTGTTGCATCCTTACATTCAAAAACAATTACAACACCGGTAACATCCACACGGGAATAATTCTCTCTTATAATACCTGCTTTCCACAAACGCCAGGCGTTAGAAGCCTCTTCTTGAAGCAAGGGGGTTAAGTCTTTCAACGTATACCCAGGTCTCATTCTGTCTACTGTTATTACTTTCATAATGATCGTTAATTTTTGCTTAATAATTTTTTCCTATAAAGATTTTTGTCCTTGGTTTATCCGAATTATCAACGGTGAATTCGCCGTCATAACCAGTATTTTAAAAGCCTAAGCTATCAAGCCTGAAGTGTTAAATCAATACCTAACTAAAAAGTAGGCTCAAGAATTGATATCACAAAAGTTTCGCTTACCAATATCTTAACTAATCCGTGTGTCTTTCGGCATACTGATAGAAGTTTGAAATAATCAGCGAACATTAAGCGTTATTTGCATTTTTAGGGAATGAAAAATAGTTATTTGGGGATTGTTGCGATGGCTGCGCTGTTGCTAATGACAATCGCTGGGTGTGGTTTGGTAAAGTCGCTGGGTAAAGATCCGGAGGGCGAAGCGCTTGCCCGGCTGGACACTTTGCCTAATTACAAAAATGGCAGTTTCCAAAATTTGGCTGAACGCCCTGATTCAACTATCAAGCACAACCGGTTGCTCCATATGTTCCACGACCACGTTGGGCCCGTGAGGCCCTCTTCCGGGCTGCCCTGGGTTAAAACTAATTTGAAAACACTATCTGCTGCTGCACCTACCATCGTTTGGTTCGGGCATTCGTCTTTGTTGATCAAAACCCGGCAGGGTAACATCCTCATCGATCCTGTTTTTAGCAACCATGCCGGGCCGGTACCTGGGGTGGTTAAGGCATTTAATGGCACTAAGCATTATCAGGCCAAAGATATGCCCCCAATTGATGTACTGATCATTTCTCATGATCATTATGATCATTTGGATTATCGCACCCTGAAAAAACTGAAAGACAATATTAAAACGGTCGTAGTGCCGGTTGGCGTAGGCTCAGAATTGGTGTACTGGGGATTTGACCCTAAAAAGATCATCGAACTGAATTGGAACCAATCGGTTACGCTGCCTGGCGGGCTCCGGGTTACCGCTACGCCGGCGCAGCACCATAGCGGCCGCACATCCCGTGAAGGAAATAAAACACTTTGGGCATCTTATGTGATACAGGCAGGGCAATACCGGCTGTTTTTCGGTGGTGATGGCGGCTATGGTCCTTTCTTTAAGCAGATCGGGCAGCAATATGGCCCATTCGACCTGGCGCTGCTTGAATGCGGACAATATAACCAGCCCTATATTCATTTGGGCCTTGGACAACCTGCCCAGGCTGCCGTTGACCTGCAGGCCCGTTTGCTGCAGCCTATCCACTGGGCCAAGTTTCCGGAAGCTGGTCATCCCTGGAACGAACCTATAAAAACGCTCCTGCCCGCTGCTGAAAAGCTGGGTATCCAGCTAAATGTTCCACGTATAGGGGAGCCTTATACTTTGGGTGATCCACCTAAGAAAGCAGACTGGTGGGATTCTGAATGAATTATTCAGCCTATGGCTGGTGTTTGTCTAACGAACCTCTCGGCATTAAGGCGTAAACAACTTCCAATGCCCTTCGGAGACGATTTCAACAACGCCGTCGACCACTTTAATAGCAGTCTGATCGTCAATAGCATACACCGGTACCGGCAGCATTGCAGCCCATTTTTCCGCGTTAGCCATGGAAGCGTCCGGATGGTTCTCATTATTCAGGTGCGGAATCAACGCAAAATCAACCAACCCTGCTCCCCGGGCAGTAACGAATGTCCTGCTTATTTCTCCCTGTGGAGTAGAGAATACAATATTTTCCGACGTCAGCGGCGTGCCACTTCCGCCGCGAGGATTGCTATAAGTCTCTCCAAAAGTGGAACTTACCGCCATACTACCGGCGCTCACTCCTACATATACCATCTTGTGGAGCAGCGATGGCAAAAGATCTGCCAATCCCGACTGTTGCAGCCAGTAGCTCAAATATAAGGGATCGCCTCCCCAAACCAGCAGTGCGTCAGCATCCTGTACTGCAGGGAGCCAAACATCTTTTTCGATACTGGGGAGCGCAGTGAGCTCCAGCAGTCCCAAAGATTTCCAACCCAACTGACAGAACGGGGATTTGCTTTGTCCGCTAATTGGATTCCATGCATAACGAGCGCCATAAGGGAACGGGTATATCGCCGTCGGAATAAAGAGGGCATTAGATTCGGCGATGGGTTTGCCCAAAAGCTCAATCAGCGCGTTGTTAATGCTCGTGTTGCTGATGCCGCTTGATGTGAGAAGAAGCTTCATGATGTTAGCGTTAATAGGTAAAAATAATAAACTTAAATCAAGTTTATACTGTAATGCAATTAAGATTGACCTATATGCCTGTAACCTCCAGACCACAAAAGCCCTCAGAAATTAATCTGAGAGCTTTTGTGATAGCTGCTGTACAAATCTCGAACGTTATAAGTGAATATGAAATGATATATAGGATGTCGGATGGCCGATCTTGATATTATTTATAATAAAATGGATATGGTCAATGGTGCAGGAATGTCCAATTGGAGTCGAGGTTGCCAAATCGTTGTGAACCCTGCAATTGTTCTTAAATCCTTTATAAGTTGGTTCTAATTACCCCCAGGTCTGGGGAGCAAATACTGAATCCTGGTATACCGGGCTGAATTAATTAAGCAGAAAAAGTATCCGGCAAATGAAATTAAAAAACAATTATTGAGTAAACTGATGCAATAGTAATTTTATGGATTTACGCTGCTTTATCACACGAGCTATTAGTTACTGTATTAACAAACAGCGCATTATATCCTTGACGCTTTCTTTTTAAGAACAGGTACTATTTGGGTAATGATTAACTAATTATTAATTTATTTTTAATACCCGCCTATAATTTGCAAGTATATCAATTCTAAACCAGATCATTAGTTGTACTTCATTACTATGCAAATTTTTGCTTTAAGACCTCCTTAACGGTAGAAATAAGTTAATGAACTTTTTTCTCCATTATTTAACCAAATAAACCAAATCATGAAAAAAATTAAATTAATCGTATTAGCGGCAATTGCAATAATAGCAGTTAGCTGTAAAAAAAATATCAGTGAGCAGGCAAACACGACACTGAATAATAATAAACTAAAGTCGAGGGCATTAGCATCGGCAACTGGTGATGTTGTCGGAAAGATTGTGGTAGGTTACCAGGGATGGTTTGCCGCAATAGGCGATGGCTCGCCTATAAATGCATGGTGGCATTGGTCCAATGATCAGTCACAGGCACCATCAACAAGCAATGTAGGTATAAAGTCGTGGCCCGATGTGCGTGAGTATTCATCCACTTATCAAACAGGGTTTGCTAACCTTAACAACGGGCAGCCGGCAACGCTGTTTTCATCCTTTACTGATCAGACTGTGAATACACAATTCCAGTGGATGCAGCAAAATGGGATTGATTGTGCCGCTTTGCAGCGATTTGACCCCAATGGATCTGAAGGGCCAATTCGTGATGCAATAACAGCCAAGGTTAAAACAGCAGCTGAAGCTACAGGCCGTAAGTTTTACATTATGTACGATGTAAGCGGCTGGACAAATATGCAACCGGAAATTAAGACCGATTGGACAAATAAAATGTCGGCCTATATCTCATCTTCAGCTTATGCCAAACAAAATGGCAAGCCGGTCGTGTGTATCTGGGGCTTTGGTTTTAATGATACTAATCACCCATGGACCGCCGATGTATGCCTTGATGTAATTAACTGGTTTAAAGCGCAGGGTTGTTATGTTATTGGCGGGGTACCAACCCAGTGGCGTACGGCTCCAAGTGGTCAGGATTCAAGGCCGGGCTTTTTGGCTACTTACACCGCTTTCAATATGCTGTCTCCATGGATGATCGGCAGGATAGGAAATGTAAGCGACGCTGATAATTATTATACTAATGTAAATATTCCTGATCAGGCTTACTGTAACTCAAACGGCATTGATTATCAACCATGTGTACTGCCCGGCGATTTACAGGAGCATCAAAGGGTACATGGAGATTTTATGTGGCACCAGTTCTATAACATGGTGAAATTGGGCTGCCAGGGAATTTATATTTCGATGTTCGATGAATACAATGAGGGCAATCAGATAGCTAAAACTGCTGAAACACAAGCCTCTGTGCCCGCAGGGTCTGGCTTTGTTTCATTAGACGAAGATGGCACTGCCTGCTCTGCAGATTATTATATGAGGTTAACCGGAGATGGAGGAAAGATGTTAAAAGGTCAAATTGCCCTCACGGCTACTCGCCCAACATCGCCAACAGTAAGTAGTGGTAGTGTTGCACCTATTGGGCAAACGGTAACTTTTAAAGGTTCAAACAACTTATATGTAAGCAGTGAAAATGGAACGCAGCCCATGACTTGTAACCGTACTACGGCACAGGGCTGGGAATCATTTTTAGTTGTTGATGCCGGAGGCGGAAAAATAGCATTACAAACCCAGGGAAAGTACGTGTCATCAGAAAATGGTACTCAGGCAATCACCTGCAACCGGACAACATATGGCGCCTGGGAGGAATTCAACTGGGTGAGCAATGCTGATGGAACAGTTTCTTTACTAGGGAATAATGGGAAATTTGTTTCCAGTGAAAATGGCACGCAGGCCATGACATGTAACAGGACCACTGCCGGGCCATGGGAATCATTTAAAATAAATCAATAGAAAGCTGAGGCAACTAATGATCTAAAAAGGAGCTGTTTAAACAGCTCCTTTTTATGTTTAATGACGATGTTCCACCAGCATCCAGGATTTGCCTTAGGTAGTTAACAAGTAATAAGTTACGAATGGTAGCATCCGAAGAAGATCTCTGGAAATGCTTGGGATGATATCATGCAAAAGCGAAAGCATATACATTGTTAAATAAAATGGCAGAAGAAATATCACCCTTTGTTGCCGTACATTTTTTGTTCGTGGATACTAACGAAATATCTATAAATATTATTTAAAGCAAAAAATAAATACAATCGATTGCTGAATATTCATAATAAGTCATTTTTTATGGCTTTTATAGCCAATCATTAATCTATTATTTATCTTTTATTAATTCTCCACTCTTCTTTTGTTATCATATTATAAACCAATTACCAATGCTGATTAATCTTCTAATCGGCAGCGGGTGATAACTTAACCAACCAAATCATGAACAATTATGCCCCAAATCCTCCGTGAAAAAAATCTGCATTTTTTTCAAATTCCAAGCCCTGTTCAAGGGCATACCAATCCATAAACTTAATTATTAACAGAGAGACAATATGAAAAAATTAAAGTACTTACTTATTCTTTTCTTACTTTTCCCGCTTAGTTTGTTAGCCCAGCAAACTTCAATCAGCGGAAAAGTAACAGACTTAACCGATGGGTCAATACTTCCGGGGGTAAGTGTAAAAATTAAAGGCGCTACCACCGGTACTGTTACTGACTTAGCCGGTACATTTCACCTTACCGTGGCCAATCCCAATGTTATTTTACTGCTATCATACACAGGTTATGAAACGCGGCAAATTATTGTTAAAGACATAAAAAGTGGCGTAATAGCTTTAACAGCTACTAATAAAAGCCTTGATGAGGTAGTAGTTGTAGGCTATGGCGTGCAAAAAAGGGCAACGGTAACCGGCTCTATATCAACAATTCAGAATAAAGACATCATAACAACAAAAGATGAAAGCGTTGTAAACATGCTAACCGGTAAAATACCAGGTGTCCGTATCGTTCAAAAAACTGCCGAACCGGGTTCTTATGACAATGATCTGAATATCAGAGGTTTCCAAACTGCTCCATTGATTGTAATTGATGGTGTAATTGGCGGAGACCAGTCAACATTAGGCAGGATGGATCCAAATGAAATTGAAAGTATCTCTGTGCTGAAAGATGCCGCGGCGTCTATATACGGTGTAAGGGCTGCTGGCGGTGCCATTTTGATAACGACCAAAAAGGGAGCAACAAACGGACAGGTTAACATCAATTATTCGGTTAATTATGCAGTGCAAACATTTTTGGGAATGCCACAGAGCGTAGGCCCGGTAGACTTTATGCTGTTGACTAATGAGGCTAATAAACGCGATTTTCAAAATAATTTTGTCAGCAATTTACCTCCGGTATATTCTTATGCCGACATTTTACCCTATCTCAACGGTACTAAAAAAGGTGCAGATTGGACCGGCCTTGTTTTTAACAAAACAGCTAACCAAATCAGCCATAATTTAAATATAGATGGCGGAAATGACAAGATAAGCTATTTTTTCAACTTTGGTTACCAGGAACAGGACGGTGTTTATAAAACCGGCGATTTAAACTACAATAAGTATAATTTTCGCTCAAACGTTACCATTAACGTAGCCAAAGGGTTAAAAGCGCAGGTATTAACATCGGGCTGGATGGATCAGAAAAACTCGCCTTACACGCCCGAGTGGGAGGTTTATAAGTACACCTGGAACCAAATCCCTATAAACTCGATCTATGCTAATGACAATCCTTTATATCCTGCTGTAATGAAGGATAACCAGAACCCCGCTGTCATAACTGATGATAACGAAGTAGGTTCAATTGTAACCAAAAATAAAAGCTTTACAAGCCAGTTGAACTTAACGTATAACATACCTGGCATATCCGGATTAACCGCTAAAGCTTTGTTTAATGTTGATTATGGGGTTTATGACTATAATCAAATAAGAAACACATTTAATTTATACACTTACGACGCTGTTAATGATGCTTATTTACCACAAGCAATAAATTCACCTTCGGGTATAACCCGTCAGTATTACACGCATTTTAATACGTTAAGCCAGGTAACATTAAATTATACGCATACTTTTTTCCAGGATCATAACATAACTGCTATGGTTACCTATGAGCAAAGCCATAACACTGCTGATAATTTTAATGCTTACCGCGACACTAATATACCTATAGATTATTTATTTGGAGGCCTGGCAAATTCAAATATGAGTGGTGGTCAGGATGCCGGTGCTTTACAGGATTATGCGCACAAGAGTATTATAGGAAGGTTTAACTATGATTATAAAGGAAAGTATCTTGCTGAATTTAGCTTCCGCCGTGATGGTACCAGTTTGTATCAGCCCGGGCCCGATCAATGGGGCTTCTTCCCAGGCGGATCAGTGGGCTGGGTTTTAACTAAAGAAAGCTTCATTCATAACCTGATTTCTGATAAGATCTTATCCAACCTGAAGCTTAGGGCTTCCTATGGTAAAGTTGGTGACGAGTCAGGTAATGCATACAATTATGTAACCGGTTATACTTACCCTGTTAACTCTTATATTTTTGGCTCCACCCCCGTGAACGGCTCAGCGCCAAAACTTGGCAACCCGGGTTTAACATGGCCGGTAAGTATCATAAAGAATATAGGACTTGATTTCGGCCTGTTGAATGGAAAAATCAATGGAACTATTGAAGTTTTCAGAAATGACAGGACTGGATTAGTAGCCACGCCTTCCACAGTTCTACCCGGCACTGTGGGTGCCCCTACGCCACAGATCAACTATAACAGCGACAGGGTGCAAGGTTTGGACTTTAGCGTATCGTACAGGAACACATTTGGCCAACTGGGTGTAAACATTACTGGTAACATAGGCACAACCCGCTTAGAAGACATGACCCAGCTACAAGGTACTTTTGGCAACGAATTTCAACAATGGCAGTCAAGCCAATCCAACAGATACCAGAACATATGGTGGGGCCCTACTTACGCGGGGCAGTTTACCAGTTACAAGCAAATACAAAATTATGGTGTGAACACAGGCGGGGGCAATAATAGTGTCATCCCCGGTGATTATTATTATCAGGACACGAACCATGATGGGGTAATAGATTCAAAGGATAACACACCTATTGCAACTTCTGATATTCCATTATATAACTACGGCCTAACCATTGGCTTGAGTTATAAAGGGTTTGATATGACCATGCTTTTACAAGGCGCTGCCGGTGTTTATGTGCAATACGGCGAGCAATTTGCGCAGCCACTGATGTATCAGGGAAGTGCGTTAACACGCTTTCTTGACAGCTGGCATACAGTAGACCCCAATGCAAATGTTTTTGACCCCAACACGCAATGGGTACCAGGGTATTACCCGGCAATGGGTTCGCCAATTGCGCAAGGCACAAAAGCAATACAGAATGCCAGTTACCTGCGTGTAAAAACGCTTGAATTTGGCTATTCTTTATCTCCTTTAGTTTTAAAACATATAGGCGTTAAAAAATTAAGATTTTATATAAACAGCTATAACCTGTTAACATTTACCGGGCTGAAGAACTATGACCCCGAACACCAGGGTCCGAATCCAACAGATAATGGCGATTTCAGTGTAGCATTAGGAGGATATACCTATCCGGAGAACAGGACTTTTAACGTGGGAGCTAACGTTTCCTTTTAATTTATTGACACATGAAAATTATAAAGAAATTAATTATTGCGATAGGCATGATTACAGGAGCGTTGATAACCTCCTGCCAAAAATTAGATGTTGCACCAAAAAATATCTTTACGTCTGATGTTATATTTAACAGTCAGGCGGGTATTCAATCGTTTTTAGCAACTATATACCAGGATTTACCCATTGAGGATTTCAAATATGTGCCCAGCGCAAATGATGGTGCTGAAAGCCCCGCAGGCTTTGAACACGGAGGTAATGACTGGCAGGAATTTTATAACGAAGCCGCCTGTACTGGTGAAGAGGTTGGCCCCTGGAGCGGTATGGATATCGGCACAGGCTTTGGCTTCTGGCCATACGGCGATATCAGGAATGTTAACATAATGATAGCCGAGCTGCCTAAGCATGTTGCTGACCTAACCCAAACAGGTGTAGATCAGCTTTTGGGCGAGGCTCACTTTTTAAGGGCTTACTATTATTTTGGTTTAGCTAAACGTTATGGCGGTGTACCAATTATAACCGTTGCGCAAGATCCGGGGGCGCCATTGGCAACATTGCAGGTACATCGTGATAAGGAACAAGCCGTTTGGGATTTTATCGCTGCCGAGCTTGATCTGGGTTACAAAATGATGCCCGCAACCAGCGATGCTGGACGGGCTAACAAGTATGTTGCAGCGGCGTTAAAATCGCGGGCAATGTTATATGCTGCGTGTGTTGCCAAATATGGTTCAGTAAATTATGTCGACGGAGAAGCACGTGCATCAGGTGCAGTAGGCATCCCCGCCTCAGCAGCTACCGGGTATTTCCAGGCAGCTTATGATGCCGCAAAATTACTCGATGGTGTGTACTCGCTTTATAATGCAACCCCGGGGGATAAGGTACAGAATTATGTTGATCTGTTCCTTAAACCCAACAGCCCTGAGAATATATTTATAAAACAGTATTCTATAGCTAACAACACAGCTCATAGCTGGGATGATACCATGTCGCCACGCTACTTTACAGCTAATGCACTTACGCGCTCATACCCTACACTGGATTTGGTAAACCTTTGGGGAACTCTGCCGATAACCAACTCCGATGGTACGCCTACGCGTTATGATAACCGTGCGCAACTAATGCAGCAGCTTGAACCAAGATTGCAGGCTACCATTTATTTCCCGGGAGCAACCTTAAGAGGGCTTACCTTTGATATGCAAAGAGGTATTTATCCATCTTTTAGCGGAACAGCTGCCGCTGAAGTTGCAAAACCAGCTAACTCACGCTCATACATACTTGCAAGTTCTACATCAACACTGTACCAGGGTGTGCAGGTTATTGGCTTTACAGGGCCATGGACAGGCGATGATGAATTAACGCGCACAGGTTTTTATGTACGTAAATATATTGATTACACCAGGCTACAGGCAACGGTTAATCTGAACACGAGCGTACAGCCCTGGATAGACCTTCGTTATGCGGAAGTATTGTTGAACCGTGCCGAAGCTGCTGTTGAATTAGGCAATACCAGCGATGCACTAACCGATATCAACCTGATAAGGGACAGGGCCGGTGCAACACTTTATTCATCTATCGACCTGACTAAAGTACGTACTGAAAGGTGCATGGAGCTTGCCTTTGAAAACCAGTATTACTGGGATCTGAAAAGATGGCGCACCGCTGATGTGGTGTTGGACAAAGCGCATTTTAAAGGCCTGATGCCATATTATGTATTTGATGAAAACAAATTCATTTTCCTTGCCGAACCCGAATTGTTTAACCGTGAATATACTTTCCCGAAACAAGATTATTACGAACCACTTCCGGGTGGAGAAATTGCAAATAATCCGAACCTGTTGCCTAATAATCCTGGTTATTAAAAAATTAAAAATTAAAAGATATGAAAAAATTAATTAGTAGAATTTTGATGGGTGTAGCGATACTTGCGAGTTCTGCGTGCACAAAAATAGATAATTACCCTGGGCCCAACGCTTCATTTCAGGGTACTTTAATATCATCAACAGGCGGTAATTTCCCTACATCAGGCGGCAGTACCCAAATTTGGATGCAACAAATTGGCTGGACCGCTCCGCAAACTATCCCTAGTAAATTTGATGGGACCTTTGAGGACACCCAACTGTTTAGCGGGGGCTATAAAGTTGTACCTACCGGAGGTGCCTTTTGGCCTGTTTATGACACGGTAACCGTAAATCTTACTAAGGGTACAACACATAACTTTACCGTTACGCCTTACCTGGTGATCAAAAATTTTACCGCGACTTTAAACGGTACAACGCTAACCCTGACGTATGATATTGATGCGCCGGTAGTGGCGGGGTTGCCCACCATTAAGGACACGCAGCCTTATGTTAATACAACCGCTCTGGTAGGCGCAGGAGCTTCAATACAGGTTTTCTCTGACGCAAACGCCGTAACCATCAATAAAGACTTTATTGATATGACCGCAGCCGATAAATCGATGACCTTAACTGTGCCTAACCTTATACCGGGCCGTACATTTTTTGTACGCGTTGGGGTACGTTTAAGCGATAGTTACAACAGCTCCAATTTTTCTAACATAATACAGATAGATGTTCCTAAACAATAATCTTAAGTAAAAGGAAATGAAACTCATTAAAATAATGATGGCATGTTCCATCTTCGTAATAGCACTTGCAGCTATTAGCTGCCAAAAAGTGCAATATAAATCCAGAGATACCTCGTACCTGAAACCACCGCCTAAGGATACAACACCAGTGGTAATTGATACCTCGGTTGTAATAGATAATTGCGATGTAGTTGATGGCTGGCAGGTAGTAGGCTCACCAGTTGAAGTAACAACCGGCCAAAAAGAAGGGAAAGGCTTTTTGCAGGCAACATTAGCTACCGGGCAAAGCTTTGAGCAGTTTATTAAAACGCTGCCAGCTCCTGTTAACACAAAGGTAACCCTGGGTACCGGCGAATTAAAATTCTGGTTTTATGTTCAGGATGTTTCCCAGTTAAAAGATGGACAGATACAGTTTAGCAGTGCAGGCGATCCGGATAAAAATCGTATTGGCTGGCCTTTGGCTACAATTATCCCTACATTAAAAAATGGCTGGAACCTTTTAGAGCTGAAATTTAGCGATCCAGGGGCAGAAATTACGGGAGATGGTGGCCCGGACCTAACGGCCATGAACTTTATAAAGATATTTTTCAATACCACAGGCAATGTAGCTACAGCTCAAAACTATGGTCTCGACGATATAAGGGTTGCAGCGATCCCCCCGCCGCCACCTGTGGAGATCGATAATTGTGATGCGATTGATGGCTGGCAAGTAGTAGGCACACCGGTTGAAGTAACAACCGGCCAAAAAGAAGGAAAAGGGTTTTTGCAGGCAACATTAGCTACCGGGCAAAACTTTGAGCAGTTTATTAAAACACTGGCAGCCCCTGTTAATACAACTGAAACCATCGCAACAGGGCAACTACAGCTCTGGCTATATGTTCCGGATGTTTCGTTGCTGAAATTAGACGGACAGATACAATTCAGCAGTGCAGGCGATCCGGATAAAAATCGTATTGGCTGGCCTCTGGCTACAATTATCCCTACATTAAAAAATGGCTGGAATCACCTGCAACTCAATTTTAACGATCCAGGGGCACAAATTACGGGAGATGGTGGCCCTGACTTGACGGCTATGAATTTTATAAAGATATTTTTCGATACCTCCGCTAACGTAACATCAGATCAAAATTATGGTATTGATGATATAAAAGTTGTTGCTAAATAATTCCCCCCTTAATCTAAACTATCAAAATGGCGGAGAGCAAGTCTCTCTGCCATTTAATTTTTACATTTTATAATTAATAAACACCCACTAATAATAGCTATATCTCATTTATTAGAAACACCACCAGGTAAAACCAGGTTGAAACACTTTTCTGCAATAACGAAAATTATCCAGACAGATATGAGCGGAGAAAAAAAATAGAAGATCAATATAAATAAACTTATTAACCATAGCATTTCAACACTAAAGAATATGAGAATAAGAAAGATAAATGCGTTATTACTTATAACGCTGTTACCCGTGATAATAAGTAGCTGTTCAAAGAAAAGCAGCCCCGCGCCAGCTCCCAAAACAGATACTACAGTTGTTCATACCCTTTCGCCTGTAGGCGATGTGGTAGGTAAAGTCATTGTGGGCTATCAGGGATGGTTTGCGGCAATAGGCGACGGATCGCCGATTAACTTATACTGGCATTGGGCGCAGACGTGGGAACAGGAACCATCGCCCACCAACATAGCTATTTCGGCGTGGCCTGACGTGCGCGATTATACCAGCACCTTCCCAACCCAATATGCCAATTTGAATAATGGCCAGCCGGCGAACGTATTTTCTTCTTTTAGTGATCAAACTATTGATACTCAGTTTAAATGGATGAAAGACTATGGCATTGATGGTGCTGCCCTGCAACGCTTTAACCCCAGTGGGATTGAAGGCCCTGTTCGTGATGCCATGGCCGCCAAGGTAAAAATAGCTGCCGAAAATAATGGTGTTAAATTTTACATTATGTATGATGTAAGCGGCTGGACAAATATGGCTACCGAAATGGAAACTGACTGGACAAACAAAATGTCGGCGCTTACTTCATCCCCGCAGTATGCCAAACAAAATGGCAAACCGGTAGTATGTATCTGGGGCTTTGGTTTTAGCGATGATAACCACGATTTTACCGCAGCTACCTGCCTCAGTGTTATCAAGTGGTTTCAAAGCAAGGGCTGCTATGTTATTGGTGGCGTACCAACACACTGGCGTGATCAGAATAGTGATTCGAGGCCTGATTTCTTAGGTACTTATAAAGCTTTTAATATGCTCTCACCATGGATGGTTGGAAGAATTAGCAATGCCAATGATTCTGATGGCTTTTATGCAAACACAAACCAGGCCGATGAAGCATATTGCCGCGGCAATGGCATCGATTATCAGCCATGCGTATTACCAGGCGACCTGAGCGCCCGCCAAAGGGCGCACGGCGATTTTATGTGGAGGCAGTTTTACAATATGACAAAAGCCGGAGCACAGGGACTTTATATCTCTATGTTTGATGAATATAACGAAGGTAACCAGATTGCCAAAACAGCCGAAACCCAGCAGTTTGTACCTGCAGGTTCAGGTTTTCTGTCGCTTGATGAAGATGGGACCCCTTGCTCATCAGATTATTATTTAAGACTGACAGGCGATGGCGCCAAAATGTTTAAGGGCCAGATAGCCCTTACACCAACAAGGCCAACAAAACCTGTATTATAATAAACATTTCCGTTTACCAAAAAAGCCGCTGAATCAAATTGATCTCAGCGGCTTTTTTGTGCAATTAATAGGATCTTTGGCTATGCCTTCAACACCGTCTTTATGCGTATAGATAAATGCAGGTTGTCCGTAAGGATCGGTATCTAATACGATCTGTATGAACAATTCTTGTGCTGTCTTCAAAGAAAGCATTACCCGGTGTATTATACTGCGTCAGCCTGCTTTGGCAAAACAGTTCTTCTGCTCCGGTCAGGCTTTGCTCATCGGTATTCTTTTGCAGGATAATCAGGTCACTGCCGACTTCTGTACCTGCATAGTCGGTAAACAGGTTATTGGGCAACCTAATGGCTGATACGATGTTGTTGGCAGCAATTGCAGGACGACGCCCAACAAAGAACGAACATCATTTCCCGACAATTTTCTTTCGGTGTACTATTCCCCAATCTGTAAGATTACTGATGATGGTTTGTAGCGTATTGCCGTGTTCCGTAAGTTCATATTGAACCGTTATGGGTTGTGTATCTAAAACGGTTCGTTTTACCAACTGGTTTATCTCTAATTCCTTTAATTCCTTGCTCAGCATTCGGTTGGAAACTCCTTCTACATCATTCAAAATATCGGAAAATCGCCTTTTGCCGTAACAGCAAATAGACGAAATAATAGCAATCTTCCATTTACCATTCAATACGTCCATTGAATCCTGAACGGCTCTGATTCTTTTCTTTTGTTCCTGTTGGAACTCTTCTATTTTACACCCCATAATGTTATTTGGTTACACCGATGATACTGTTATTTCAGTACAAAGCTGCAAATCACCCTTTATTTAAATAAAAAACAAAATCCGGAAGGCCCTGTTGTTTAATTCAATAGGGCTTTTTTTAACACCTCATATTGAGGTATTAACATTGGTTTCAGATACATTTTTTCAATATTCTGTGAACAGGATATTTTTAGACAGATACTTTAAAGCCCTTCGTATGTTTCGGAAAAAACACTACCTTCTATTAGCGCGTCCATTGAATTTTGAACGGCTCTCTTTTTTCTTCCCTTGCTCTTGCAAATCTTTAATCTGACACATCACAATGTTACTGTGTTACCTCTGTGTTACTGTTATCTTTCGGTACAAAGTTACTAAAGATAACTTAAATAGTCGACTTTTGTCACTCAATCTTTAAAGAAATAATGAATAGATTAAAAAATAAAGTAGCAGTTATTACCGGCGGCAATAGCGGTATCGGGTTTGGCATTGCCCACGAATTTAAAAATGAAGGTGCTAAAGGAGTTATTGTAGGCAGAAATCAGAAAACTTTAGATAGTTCTGTGGCTCAGCTTGGCGGTAATTTTATAGCCATAAATGCCGATGTAACCAACCTTGCCGACCTGGAAAGGGTGTTTGCAGCAACAGCTGAAAAATTCGGTAAAATAGACGTGGTCGTAGCCAATGCGGGTGCTGGAGCTGTAGGAACTGTGGCAACTTTTAACGAAGTCGACTTTGACCAGGCCATTGATCTGAACCTGAAAAGTGTTTACTTCACTGTTCAAAAAGCATTGCCCTATATGAATGATGGTGGTTCGATTATTTTGATCGGGTCAAATGCTGCACATCGGGCCTATGCGAATTTTACGCTTTATGGCGCTGCAAAAGCGGCCGTGATCTATTTAGCCAAAGGATTTTCAAGCGACCTTTTAGATAGAAAGATCAGGGCAAATGTGATTACACCGGGCACAACAGATACACCGGCATTTGACAAGTTTGTTCCCGCAGAACAAATGGAAGCGGTAAAGAAGCACTTTGCAGATCAAATGCCGATAGGCAGGATCGGGCAACCCGCTGATATTGGTAAAACAGCGGTTTTCCTGGCCTCTGATGATTCTTCGTTTATGCTGGGTGCTGAACTCCTTGTTGATGGTGGTATGACTTATCTGTCTAAATAATTGACCCCACACTGGCACGGGTTTATAACTCGTGCCATTAAATAATTAAAATAATTTTCAAAATGAGTAAATCAGAAAAGAAAGTAGCGAGCTACGCAATTATCGGCTTTGGCAAGATCGGTCAGGCCCTGGCCAGGGCGTTTGCCCGCAACGGCATCGAAGTATCCATTGCAACCACCCGCGACCCGGAAAGCTTTGCATCCGCCGCGGCCGCGATCGGCCCCGGGATCATTCCCACAACACTGGCGGAAGCCGTCAAGGCGGATGTCATCTTTTTGGCTGTGCATTTTGAATCGCACCCGGATGTCGCGAAGGCGCTCCCCTCCTGGCAGGGAAAGACTATCGTCGATGTGACCAATGCCTACGGCGTGCCCCCTGAGAAGATGGGAGGACTGCCTTCTGCCAGATTCGTGGCGCAGGCCTTCACTGGCGGAAAACTGGTTAAGGGCTTCAACCATTTGGTCGCTGCCATTCTTGACCAGGATCCGGCAGTACATGGTGGCAGGAGAGTCGTGTTCCTGGCGAGCGACGATGACGGTGCAGCAGCGGAGATCGGTGCGCTTGCGGAAAGTCTCGGTTTCGCACCAGTCAAACTTGGAGGGCTTTCGGAAGGCGGACTGCTTGTGCAGGCGCACGGAAACAGCTGGGGTAAACTGATATTTCAGGACCTGGTCAAGTTCGACTGATAAATCGTTATCGCAAATTTTAAAAAAGATGAAAGACAAAATAACACAAGAGAATGTCCAGATTGTGCAAGACTTTTTTGCAGCAATTGGCGGCGGCGACAAGCAAGGCCTGCTGGCACTGGTAGCCGAAGAGATTGAGTGGATCATTCCGGGTAAGGACTGGCCACTGGCTGGCACGCACCGCGGGCACGCAGGTTTGGCGAAGGTACTTCAGAAGGCGTCCGAAGAGGTGGAAATGACATACCCTAAGCCCCCCGATTTCGTGGCGCAGGGAGACCGGGTTCTGGTCGTCGGCGTCGCTACAGGGAAAATCAAAGCCACGAATAAGCCGTTCAAGGACGATTGGGTCTTCGACATTACCGTTCGGAATGGCAAAATAACGAATATCCGGGAGTATATCGACACGCAAGCACTGGCGCGAGCCTCCGAGATGCCCATAAGCCCCAGGGCTTAATGAGCGAATGGACGGTCTTTAAATTCATAAACTCAAAGATAAAAGGCAATATGACCGTTTATAAGTTGACGGCGGTTTCACCAATACACACTAAAATAAATGTTTCAACAGCATAAGCTTCCTTCAAATCCCTGTTTCTGCCGGAAGCAGGGATTTTTCAGGCAAGTTGAGTAAATTGCGCATAATTATATTGTTGAACGATGTCCAATTTTGAAGCGCTTTTCGATTACATCCAGGAAATATCAGGAAAACTACTTTCAGCGGATGATAAGCATTTGTTGATGGAGCATTTCAAACCCAAAAAACTTCGAAAACGGCAATACTTTTTACAGGAAGGAGACGTATGCAAATATATCGGGTTTATTGTAAAAGGATCCGCCAGGACCTTTACAGTAGATGAAAAAGGGCATGAACATATACTGAAATTATCTTTGGAAAAATGGTGGCTGGCCGATTTTGAAAGCTTTTACCTATTAACGCCAAGTCGCTTTAATATTGAAGCGCTGGAGGATCTGGAGGTTCTGCAATCAACCAATGCTCAAATTGAGGAGTATCTTAAGCATATACCTGCCTTTTCAGCGATGGCGAACGTAATCAGTCAAAATTACACCATTGCAAACCAGAAAAGAATGCAGGCCGCTATGAGCTATACGGCTGAAGAGCGTTACGAGGATTTGATCAGCAATTATCCGCATTTTCTACAGCGGTTCCCGCAAAACATGATCGCTTCTTATCTGGGTTTATCCCCGGAAACGTTGAGCAGGCTAAAGAAAAACTCTTTTAAATAAATAGATCTTTATAGCTTTTCCACAAGCGGCCGGCTTTTCAATTACCGCTTCAGAAACCCTTATCGGTATATCTTCCTGAATGCAGAAAAATTAATTACTAATGGAATATATGCCGTTGTGTCCGGTCTGGCTTTCTGCCACTTTGGTTTTTTGCCTCTACCTTAAGTTACTATTTTACAATTCATTATCAGCTTAATGTGATATAGGCCATCATCTTGAATTGACTTATATCAAGCGCATTTAATGATTCATGTCAACACGCAGTTCGTTACAGTACAGCACCTTTGTATATGATTCAGAACGGAAAAATCCTGAAGAATTTGAAATCAAACGATTTCAATGAATATCAACAAAAAATGTATTAATAAATAGAAATAATGAGTAAACTGAAAAACAAAGTAGCGGTGGTTACCGGTGCTTCAAAAGGAATAGGTGCATCCATCGCCAAACACTTTGCCGCCGAAGGCGCAAAGGTTGTGGTGAATTATGCCTCAAGTAAAGAAGGCGCAGATAAAGTGGTGAAAGCCATAACGGACAATGGCGGCATTGCCATTGCGGTACAAGCCGATGTATCGAACGAAGCCGATGTAAACAGGCTGTTTGACGAAACAGAAAAGGCTTTCGGCGGGTTGGATATTTTGGTGAATAACGCGGTTGCCCAGGGATACGCGCCTATAGAACAGATATCGGTAGCGGCATTTCATCAGAGTTTCAACGTCAATGTATTAGGGCCAATCCTGACTATCCAGGCAGCTTTAAAATTATTTGGCGACAAAGGCGGCAATATCATCAATATCAGCTCGGGTGCAAGCAAATACCCGCTGCCGGGAGCCTCTTTATACTCTGCAACTAAGGCGGCTTTAGATGCCTTCACCATTGCTTTATCGAAAGAACTGGGCACAAAAAACGTTCGCATCAATTCTATTTTGCCCGGTGCAACGGAAACAGAAGGTGCAACCAGTGCAGGCGTAACTGCTGGCAGTGAGTATGAAAAAATGTTTATTGCCAATACACCGCTTGGCCGCAGAGGTCAGCCCGCAGATATTGCGAAAGCTGTCGTATTTCTTGCTTCCGATGATGCAGCCTGGATTACGGGAGAACAAATTTCCGTTTCGGGTGGTATGTATGGTTTTTAAATTCATAAACCCTCCCCGCTATCCGAAGTTTCCAAACTTCGGACCAATATGCCCGTAGTCTCCAGACTACCGCAAAACAAAAAAGCCCTCAGAAATTAATCTGGAGGCTTTTTGTGGTATCAGCTGGAATCGAGCCAGCGACACCACGATTTTCAGTCATATAGCCTACCCGTGCAGTAGATTGATATTAAGTACTTAGCTTAATCACTTTGGCTTTTCACAATTATTTCGCAACCAAAGCTTTATTCAAAAAAAACATTTAAAATTGCTAACTAAAAACGTCAGCTCTTCTTTTTGCACTTTTCGGGATAGCATATCCAGAATGCATGAACCCGGTACTATGGTGTCCAGAGCGCTGTCTTTGGTATTCAGTTCATAGATAACGGTGTTGGTATTCTGATTGCGCTGAAGTTAAAACAGCTAATTGGCGTTGCCTGTGGGTATCTGATAATTTAGACCGTCCTGTGTGCGGGGGGGCTGTTAAGTGTAAAAGCATCACAACCGAAAGGCAGACGCCAAAACAAAAAATTTTATAGCTCACTTTCCAGTATAATTAGTTCTTTTTAACCACCAGCTAATATCATGCACATTATTGTTTCCACATCGCCTTTTGGGCCTCCGCAACCGTTAAGGTCTGATCCCAGGTGACTTCATTATGATAAGTATTTTTTACGAGCTGGATATAAGTATCCATCGGCAGCAATCCCATGGCCTGGCGACGTTCCGTTAAGTGCGTCGCATCTTCTACCGGCCAGACGGTCATGACCTGCGTCTGCGCATTTTTAAAGGTCTGCGTGCCGTAGAGCTGCTTCAGGCCTTTCCTCATTAGCATCCGGTCCTGCAGGGTGGCCAGGTCGCTTTTTTGCACCACGCCTTTGTCGGCCTGCTGCTGGAGTAAAGGAAAATACCTGCTCATAAAAGCCGTATCGGCATGATCGATCACCAGGAACAGCGTGTTATTTTCCAGCGATGCTAACCCCTGCGGCCAGCCGCATTTATCCAGCAAACTGCCAACGAAGGCCTGGTTGGCCTTGTCCGATGCCAGCATCTGCTGACTCAATTGCCTCATCTTCACCGGGTCGGGTATTTTCATTTGCTGGATCAGGGCCTGCCGGCTGTTCTGGTCAGTGTCGCGGATGGCTTTCAGTTTTGCCGTTAGTTGGGCGACATCGTTACAGGGAATTTCCTGGGCAACAGCAGTACCTAAACCCAGAACCACCAAAGCAAAAAAGAATAAAATAGTCTTCATGGTATTATAAAGTTTAGGGTTAGATGAAAAATAACGGAAAGTTGTTACAAAAAAGGTGCACGTACTGTATTTTTCCGGACGTTTCCATCCAAAACAGGATCATCAATTGCCCTATTTATGTTAGTTTTTGCCTGCACCTGAAACAATTCAGGGACCTGCTCCTTAAAACAAGAATAATAATGAAGGAAAATTTCATGGAAGTCATCTATGATGATGAAAAAATGCTGTTCGATCTAAAGGGGCCATCGTCCGATGATACTCTATTTACAAAAAATGTCCACCTGATGAAGGATGCTGGCATGAAAGTACATTGCCAACCCGCTATCCGAAGTTTCCAAATCGGATAAATATGCGCGTAGTCTCCAGACTACCGCAAAAACAAAAAGCTCCCAGAAATTAATCTGAGAGCTTTTGTGGTGCAGACTTTATTTCAAATCAATTAAACGACTGCCGGTACGCCAAAGGCGATAAATTGGTTTTGCTTTTAAATAATTTAGTAAACGATTGCGGATGCTCAAAACCTAATGCATAGGCAATTTCGCTAATGGAAAAATCTGTTACAGATAATTTTTCTTTGGCTTTTTCAATCAGTTTATCGTGTATCAGTTGTTGCGTATTTTGCCCTGTTAATACTTTAAGCAAACCTCGCAGGTAGTTCGGTGATACATTAAGTGTTTCTGAAATGTATTGAACCGTAGGCAAACCTTTTGTTGCCAGCTCATCACTGCTAAAATAATCATCCAATAATGTTTCCAGTTTCTCTAGTAGCTGATGATTGGCTTTTTCTCTTGTAATAAACTGGCGGTGATAAAACCGGTCTGCATAGTTCAGCAAACTCTCGATTTGTGAAATAATGATCTGTTTACTGAAGCGATCAATGTTTGCATGATATTCCTGCTGTATATTTTTAAAGATCTGGATAAGGGTGACTTCTTCTTTGGCTGAAAGAAATAATGACTCATGAACTGAATAGTCCCAGAATTCATATTTCCTGATGGATTTAGCTAGTGATGTATTCCATAAAAAATCAGGATGAATGAGCAGCAGCCACCCCGATTGCGTTGTTTCCTGTTTTGTGTCAATAGAAAGGCTCAGCAACTGATTAGGTGCCACAAAAGACAGAATACCTTCATTAAAATCGAAAGGTTGCTGGCCGTATCTGAAGTTGATATGGTCTGAAAATGAAACCCTTTTCATACCTATAGCATAAAAGTTGTAACACCAGGTCATAGATTCTGTATCCACCGTTCGCTTCACCATGTCAATTTCCGTCACACTGATGAGCGGGTGTTCCGCCGCCGGTAGCTGCCGAAACTGGTGAAACTCACTGATAGTTTTAATCCGCTTCATTTTTGATTAATCCTCTTTTCTAATTTCAAGTACAATCTTGCCCCGAACATGTTTTGTTTCCAGTTCAGCATGTGCTTCAGCAGCTTTTTCAAGCGGGTAAACCTTGCTGATAACAACGCTCACTTTACCTGCTTCAATTAATTTTGCAATATCGGTAAGTGATTGTGCAACATCCAGTTCCCGCCTTATCATTTTTGCTTCAGCATGTTTTTTTGCAAGTATACCGAGAAATTCTTCGCTGAAAGGATACGGGAGTTGTACAGAAACAAACCTGCCACCGTCTTTTAATGCACCCGCCATTATCATTCTGGCATCTTTATTTCGTACGGGTGAGGCATCAAACACAACGTCGATATCTTGCAGCAAACCTCCAAAATTTTCATCATTATAATCGATTACTTCATCTGATCCCAGTTGTTTTAAAAAATCAAAATTTTGCTTGGAGGCTGTGCTGATTACATAGGCACCTTTTGCTTTGGCAAACTGCAAAGCCAGGGTGCCAATTCCACCGGCGGCTCCATTAATCAGCACCCTTTGGCCTGCACTTACGTTACCCAGATCCATACCGTTCCAGGCCATCAATGCGCAGGATGGAATAGCACCTGCTTCATTAAAGCTTACATTGTTTGGCATTAGGGCAAACTGGGTGGCTTTAGCAGCAATAAACTCCGCGTAGGTGCCACTTAAAAAATTAGGGATACCATAAACTTTATCGCCTTTCTTAAAACCCTTTACATCGCTCCCGAATTCCTCTATTTCACCAGCGCCATCCAGGCCAAGCCCCAGTGGTAGTTTCAGGAACGGTTTTAAAATCTCGTTACCACCCTGGCGGACAACGTAATCTGCCGGATTAACCCCGCTAGCGTACATTTTCACCAGTATTTCATCGGCTTGAGGCACCGGGCGTTCCACTTCTTCTATTTTCATCACTTCCGGTCCGCCAAATTCATGAATTATTATTGCTTTCATTTTGTCTCTTTTTTTGATAGTACAAAAGTCAGCGTAATTTCAGGAATGGATTAAGCCAAAACGCCTTTTGTCTTAGCCTAAAATGAAACCGGGGCATGTTTAATTAAGTGTATTAAGTTTTTACCGGGAAAGGGCACTGAGGGTAAAATTGATATATGGGGTAATAGAGTTATTATAATACTGACCTCCAGCATCCCGCTGTCCGAAGTTTCCAAACTTCGGACCACTATGCGCGTAGTCTCCAGACTACCGAAAACAAAAAAGCCCTCAGAAATTAATCTGAGAGCTTTTCGTGGTATCAGCTGGAATCGAAACAATGGCACAAGGATTTTCAGTCTTTTACTTACACTGCCATTACCGGCACAAAAACTGCTCTGATTACTTTTAATCCACGATTTTATGACTTTTTTCTTATGTCAAAATGTTTTGTCCTCTTTTGTGCCATTTTGCTGTGTCATTTCTAATAATATTTATCGATTATAAATCCAATAGTCAAAAGGCAAGAAACTAACCATTATGCTGGTATCACTTTTTTAGCCTTTAATTCATCAAACAACCGGTAGAACATTTCTTCAGTTTCAACAAATTCATAAAAACCAAAACGTCTGGCTTTTGTGCCGTCACCGATGAAATCGTAATCCCATGAAAATACACCATCGCCAAATGCCCAGGAAGACACTTCCTGATAGCTATGCTTATTCAGACCATATTTCTTCTGAATCCCGTTCCACAAGGGTTCCTTATCTGCCATTACGGTTTGAAGTAACATCTGTAAAGGCGGTGCAGTTTCCAGGCTAAAGTAACGGGCGATTTTTGGCCAAAGATCATTCCACCGGAAAAGGTCGCCGTTGGTGATGTTAAAAGCCTGATTAGCGCATTGATCGGTGGTAGCTGCCCAGATGGTTGCTTTGGCCAATAGTCCGGCGTCTGTCATTTCCATGAGCTTATCGTAAGCTCCTGGCTTTCCCGGAAAACGCAAAGGCAGACCAAGTTCTTTAGTAATTGAGGCATAAACAGCAATTACCAAAACAAGGTTCATTGGATTACCTAAAGCTGTACCTGCAACCACGGATGGCCTGATAGCTGACCAAGTCCAATGTTTATTCTTTTGCTTTTTTTCAAGGTACTGTTGTTGATCCACATTAAACTCCGGCGGCATATGTCCTCCATCGCTTTCTTTTGCAGGGGTTTTAAAAGGACCCAAATGTGCGCCATAGACTTTATAGCCCTGCATTAAACTGATATGCTGTAAGTTCGTCGCCACAGGTTCTATTGCTTCCACTACATTTATGAGCATTGATAAGTTGGGCGTAACCAGCTCTGCCCATGTAGGGCGATTCTGAAATGCTGCATAAAAGACATGCGTCACTTCTTTTAATCCACTAAGCTTATCAATAGTCTGTTTGGCATCAAGCAGATCTACTGCAAGGTATTTCAGTTTTTCCGTGTCCTTGCCTCCACGCCTTGACAGACCGATTACGTTCCAGTCATCAAGTTCCAGTAAATGATTAATAAGGTTGGTGGCGATCACGCCGTTTGCTCCAACCACTAAAGCTGTCTTTTGCATAATGAATATTTCTTTTTCCAGTCTGTTTAGTAAAGCAGGCTCTTTTACAAAGTTGCGTATTAATTAAGCTATATAATCGGTAAAATACTCATATAATATTGTATATTTCCGACATGAAGCATTATAAACAGTTTCAGCCGTTAGTGATTTCTGAATTTGAAACGGCAAAGTGGATGCACCCTGAGCATAACCACAATCATTATGAGTTGATTTTCATTCAGCACGGAAAGGGCATGCATAATATTAACGGCAATCAAATTGATTATACAAAAGGTGATATTTTTTTAGTTGGTCCGGATGAGGAACACTATTTTGAAATCGGCACTATTACTCAGTTTATTTTTATTAAGTTCACCGACCTTTATATACATCAGCTAAATTCTGGGTCTACTTATGGCCTTCAAGAACTGGAATACCTAATCAAAAGCCGGGAAACGCATTTTTCAGGTTTTAATTTGAGCCAGGTAGATCGGCAAACAGCCCAAGCTATTATATATGTAATTTTGTCTTTAAAACAGGATATATTTTTAAACGAGCGCCTAATCTGGCTCCAGTTACTGGCGTTGGCAGCTTTATTACAGCGCAATATGCCTGAATTGAAAACGGCCCTTAACCGAACAAGGGATATGCAGGCGGTATTTTGCTACTTGCATAAATATGTTTACACGCCATCCAAACTCCGCGCTCCTGTTATTGCTGCGCATTTCAATACTACAGCTGATTATATCGGTCCTTACTTCAAAAGGAATACGGGTATGACACTTAGAGATTACATCAGTGCTTACCGCAAAACCCTTATCAAGCAGCGTATAGAAAGCGGCAATTACAATTTAAAAAATATTGCCAATGAGTTTGGGCTGACTGATGAAAGTCACGTGCGAAAAATTTTGTTGTCTTAATCGTATGAATAATTAAATTTCCGAATCTTAACTTAAGTCAAGTGTATGTCCAACTTTTTAATGAGATTTGAACTTTAAGCAGAAAGTACTATTGTTATGCATTTTTTGTGTTTTGGAAGATCTTCCGATTTGCGCCAATATCCCGGGTTTTTTGAAATTTATTTAAATTCGAACCAGGTTACTGATTGTTGCCTGTAATCGAGAGTCTTATTCAGTATTTGCTTTAATGTCGCATCCTTGGGGATGCCCCGCTATCCGAAGTTTCCAAACTTCGGACTAATATGCCGGTAGTCTCCGGACTACCGCAAAACAAAAAAGCCCTCAGAAATTAATCTGAAGGCTTTTTGTGGTATCAGCTGGAATCGAACCAGCGACACAAGGATTTTCAGTCTTTTTCTTACGCTGTCAGTAACGGCACAAAAACCGCTCTGATTGCTTCTAATAAGCGATTTTACGGATTTTTTTGCTGACATACAAATCTTTTGTGTCCTTTTTGTGCCTTTTTATGGAATTACAGGTTTAAAATATCTTAGTGTTGTTTGTACCATTCCATTGCATATGAGGTTGGTTCGAACCAGTAACCCTCTGCTCGTAAGAGCGAGGAATATATCTTGCAACTAATTATCTACCAGAACGTTAATCTATAACCCTGAAAACGCGAGGCTTAGTAAATTATGAAAAATCGTTTATTAAATCACTTATGGGCTACTATTACATATACACACATATGCTATTTTGTGTTGTAATCCTTTTAACGAGCTGGGTCGGCTGGCAAATTTCTCAATCAACCAGTAACACGGAAAAGGTAAATTCTATTTTTAGTTGACCTTATGTGGTTTTACTGATAGATATCTTCTTAGTAATATCATGTTTCATTATTGTACGTGGTGGTGAAATAGACGTAAACCATCACATACAACCACCATCTGCGCATGTTGAAACATTTTGGTCAATGATGATTTTCATTACCTATCTTTTTTGGGATGTTATAACAAAGTTGAGAAAAATCGAATTTGAACCCGCCGAAGGAACGCAGTATTATAGAAAGCTTAAACTTAGCTTTAACATTCCCGATAACCTATTTTAGTAACCGTGATAGAGAATCAGGTATAATTTTTTCATTAAATAATAGTCAAAATATATTAAACCAAGAAGGTGTTTTTACATGGAACGCCGAACCTTATAAACCATTAGAAATGATCGGTAATGAACAATACAGTAAGGATAAATCCGATGAAGAGTTAGGAAACTACAGGTTTCGCCAGTGTTTTAACATCAATAAGAATTTGGAAAATTACATAAGGGAAAGGCTTAATGCAGATGGTATAACAAACGAATACATTTATCCCACTATCAACGTTGACACTAGTCAAATATTTACATCTTGACAGCACCAACTACTAGTGTTTTTTCATTGTCGTCTTCTCCAATATGGAGGGTAATTTAGTCTTCTATTAAAAAATATTTCTTCTATAGGATGCAAGTTATCCATTGACTACCATTTCGTGTCTTCTTTATTTTAGTTGTATCCCTCTTTTTGTCTTCAACAACTATTGGCGGTGTTTCTCCTCCAGGAACTACCTCCACAGAACCTTTTAATCGGATGTTTATTTTAGGCCTATTGGTATCATTGGAGTATACATCTACTCCCCGGTTAAATTCTCCAATTTTTTTGGTATTGTAGGTTGCTAAAACAAACCCCTTTTGTCCCGGCATAATCGGTGTCTTTGTCCAATCCACCTGAGTACAACCGCATCCCTTTATACAGTTGTATATAATTAATGGCTCTGTTCCCGTATTAGTCACAACAAAAATATGTTTACCTGAACCGTTATATGGAATAATGCCAAAATCTTGTATTGTATTATCAAACGTTATTATAGGGCCATTAACTACAGTGCTTTTAACATTGGACTGCTGCGAAGCTTGTTGTGTTTGTGAATATGCTTGATTTAATACCAGTACAAATGCAAAAAATATCAGGAGTTTTTTCATAATAAAATTGCGGTTAAAATCTTTTCTTCTGTTTAATTTTATTGGTGTACATATTTCTGATTTATGGCCTGTAAAATAAACTAGCTGGCCCCAGATTAACACTTCTAAAAGCTAATGACAAATTGTTATAGTTTACCCAAATTACTGGCTTCTTAACTCACCATGACCTTCATGTTCAGACACAAAAACATCGTTCTTGAAAATTAATATAATTAATTTAGGTTCACAACAATACCCAACCCAATTCATGTCGGCAGGGACCAGGTCTGAGTTAGCAACTTTTTTAGGCCCTTTTTCATCGTAGGTCATTGAACTATCGGGAAGTGAGATTAAGCTATTTTTAGGTTTAGTGGCTTTTTTCTCTTTTTTCCAGTAATTGTTATTAATCCAATTAATCAATTCGGTATTATTTTTATTGGATTTTTGACTTTGCGAATGTATTAATACCGGAATACTATCAACTATCGCATAAGAAGAGGGCTTAAAAAAAGTCACAAACCCTTGATAGATAATAGCATCTACTTTGTAGGTATCTGTATCGTTTTCATGCTGGTACTCTACCGTAATCACGTAGTTCGGGATCTTGTATTTTTTACAGAAATCGCGTAGATAAACGGCGTATTTTTCGAGCTTTTTCTTTAATTCAATATTGACGATTTGTTTTTTTCCATCAACAGCTATGGTTTGTGCATTTGCACAAACAGTAAGTAATAATAGTACACCTATCACTAATGTCTTTTTCATTTTTTTATTTATTTCTATTAAACTTAAATTTTAATTATTACAATTTCCAGCTATCCATGCAGACCTGGAACCCAAGTTGGTATAAGTGTGGTTTTGATACGAATAAGCATGTCCGTTTTCTGCAAGTATTATACCTACTACAGTAATGCCCATATTTGCTATACCCGTGTAATCCGCGCTACTGGGAGGGTAAACCCAAGCCTGTCCAGTAGCCGAATCTATACCAGTATTTGGATGAGTATGGACAAATTCCAAAATTTGATACTGGACTCCACCGATTACCAGGTATGACAACCCTGTGGAATTGCTGATATAAACTATATCAGGAGGACTACTAGATGATAACGTATTACCTTGATCTGGTTCTCTGATGTACAATTGAGTTCCGTCTGGCGCTTTTACTAAAAACCCATCTTCTTCCTTGTAGGCACTTCCGTTTAAACCCGGATAATAACGAAGGGAAGGAGACGATAAACCAGTTTTCTCTATTTGTCGGCGGCGCGGAACTTATATTTATTTCATATATTTTTTAATGATACGCAATTAATTAGACTGTTTATTTTCATCAAACGCTATTTTGGGCTTTTAAACAAACTCACTTTTGAGTAATCCCCTTCCATTCATCTGTTCTGAATGGTACAGCTGGCAGCCCTTCTTTATTGACGAGGTTACAAACCGGGTTGTCTGCCCAGGCATAGCGTACAGCCACCGGAACAGCTACCTTATCCGAACTCACAATTACCTTATTACCTTCGATCCGGGCAGATGCCCAATAAAATTTTCTATCATCTCCGGCAATTGCAAACCCTTTTAAAGAATCAATATCGCTAGTTGCCAGCCCCGAACCGGCATCAGTAAAACTTATGATGATGTCTTTTCCCTTTATAGCGCAGTTTTTATACATAGGCCCCGAAGCGATAACATTTTTATCATATACCTTTTTATCTGCTACCAACGCCAGCCTGCGTCCAACTTCCTGCTTGTTTAACGGATGAATACTGTTGGCATCCCCGACATCTATTATGCAAGCCATGCCTGTATTAGGTTGCGACAGGGTCAATGTTTGGGCCTCTCTCAGTTCGGCCCATTCGCTTTCAGAAGGAAGCGGATCTACTTTTTTGAAATTAGCCAACTGAACATATAAAAAAGGAAGGTTACCCAAGTGCCAGCGTTGTCGCCAGTCGTTAATTAGCATGGGAAATAATTCTCTATAACGGTAAGCCTCCGTATCATTTGCCTCGCCCTGGTACCAGATAACCCCTTTGACCCCAAAAGGAATTAACGGATTAATCATGCCATTAAACAGCAATGTGGAATAATTTTGATAATTGCGAATTTGAGGCAAGGCTGGTTCAACATCTTTTTTATACAACCATTTTCCTGCCAAAGAAACCTTAGCAACATTATCGGTAATATAAATATTTTCGGCCGGAGGGTTGAGTCCGCCACCGCCCCACAGCATAGCCATTCTGATGCAAATGGTATTTTCCCTGTTCTTAACCAGGCTGGCAGGTATAGTATAAAATTGTTTTGGATTGCTATTCCAAATAGTTTTGCATATCTCAGCACCATTAAAATAAAGTGAGTAATTCATTTCGGGGCGGCCAATATTGAGTACTAACTGTTTTCCCGCAAAAGACGGTGGTAGCACAACTTTCTTGCGCAACCACATCATCCCTTCATATTTTCCAATCCCAAAATCTTTAACCATGCTGGGCATCTCAACCGCCGTCCAACCAGAGTCGTCATATTCTGGTAATGGAACAATTTTATCAGCACTGCCCTGCGGATGATAAACGATGTCCCAAAAACGTACCATATTCAGGCTATCTTTTGCAAAATCATTTTGACTCAGCGTATCATTCGCAAGTATTTTTGCCCTGGTAGCAGGCGATGTAAGCAGCATTTCCCGGCTTGTCCAGGTTTGCACCGGCGTTCCGCCCCAGGTACTTTGAATGATACCAATGGGTACATTTTGTTCTCTATGTATTTTGCGGGCGAAATAATAAGCAACGGCGGAAAACTGCTTTACATTATTTGTGTCACATAGTTTCCACTTACCCGCTAAAAAATCAGATTGAGGAGTAAGTTTAATATCGTGTTCTACAATAAGAAAGCGGATCTGGGGAAAATCTGCTTTGCCAATTTCATTCGGAGCATCCCGCGCCTGCTGTACCTGAAATTCCATATTGGATTGACCCGAAGCCAGCCATACATCCCCGATAAGAATTCCCGTTAATTTGATTGCGGAGTAGGGCTTTCCTGATTCAAAAATCTTGAGGTCATAAGGGCCTCCTGCCTTGAACTTCGTAAAATGCAACATCCATTTGCCTTCCATATCTGTTTTTGCCTTTATAGTTTCCTTGCCAAGCATTGCAACAATCAAGGTACCCGGAGTTGCTTTTCCCCAAACCGGAATGGCTATGCCTCTTTGCAAAACCATATTGTCGCCAAACACTTTTGGCAAAGTTATTTGGGCGTATCCTGATTGAGCGTTGCAAAATACCGCCGGGCATAAAGAAAAAACAATCGCCAAAAAAAAAATTCTATTTATAAAACTCATATTATTACTTTTTCACTTTATAGCTTGCGTCAATTGATGTTGGTTGCGAAAAATCACTATTTCGGCATCTTTACCGGTAACAACAGTTCTGGCTTCCGCCAGATCCTGAATCAGGCAAGTACCTGTTTTTATTATCTTCTCTTTACCAATTTATTTTACTTTAAAGAAATCACCCCGACAAAACCTCCTCTTGCTACTTAATATTAAACGTTGCTGTTTGCCTGATATCTTTTGAAGATGAAGCAGCCATTAGCTGATATTGGCCGGGTTCAATCGTCCATTTACTCAATTTACTGTCAAAATAGGCGAGATCTTTTATATCTATATTTACTGAAATAGCAGCTGTCTTTGCCGGTAAAATCATGATCTTTTTGAATGCCTTTAATTCTTTCTCTGGCCGTAAAACCAAAGAGTTTAGTTTGCTGATGTAAAGCTGTACAACTTCTTTACCGGCAACACTGCCTGTATTTTTAACCTTTAGCGATACCGTTATTTTGTCATCCGGTTTGTAGGTTTTCTTATTGGTAGTCAAATCAGTATAAGTAAAATTGGTATATGACAATCCATAACCAAAACAATATAAAGGATCAATTTTCTTAGTATCATACCAGCGGTAGCCAACCAGTATCCCCTCTTTATATTCAGCCGTCAGGTCCTTACCCGGATAAGTATTTAAGGCAGAAGCTGGTGAGTCGTTTAACGAGACAGGGAAAGTAAAAGGCAACCTGCCGGACGGGTTCACTACGCCTTTTAGAACATCGGCCAATGCATTCCCGGCCTCCGACCCATTAAACCACGACCAAACAATGGTATGATTTGACTTTTTTATTTCATTCAGATCGTAAGGAGCGCCCGCCATGATCACAATAATGGTATTTGGATTAGCAGCGGTAACTGCATTAACCAATGCCTGCTCCCCAAAAGGAAGTTCAAGGTTTTTACGGTCATGCCCCTCACTTTCATATTCCCGGTTGGAACCGATACATAAAATGGCAACATCTGTAGTTTTTGCAAGGGCCACGGCCTGGTCGATCAGGGTTTGGTCGGGCTGATCATAACCACTATTTTGCGCGTCAGTATTGTTCGCTAAATACTTAGCCTTGTAACCCTGGGCAAAAGTGACGCTGGCCGTTTTACCGAACTTTGATTTTATGCCCTCTAATGCTGTTATCTCGTGCTGGGCCTTTACACCAGCCCCATATCCTCCTAAAGCAAATGTACGTACCGCGTTGTCGCCGATAACCGCAATGCTTTTGATATTATTTACCTTTAAAGGCAATAAATGCGCGTCATTTTTTAACAGGACTATAGATTCTGAGGCGATATCATAGGCGGCTTTGGCGTGCGCCGGTGTGGCAATAGACCCTTTAGGGTGATTTGAGCTCATGGATGTATGATAGATTAGCCATAAGATCCTTCTCACTTTATCATCGATTGTTTTTACTGAAACCTGACCCGATTTTACAGCCTCGAGCAATGGTTTAGCAAAATACCACTTATCATACGGCCCGCTTGAGCCCATTTCTATATCCAGGCCATTATTAGCGGCCGCAACGGTATGGTGTACTCCGCTCCAGTCGGACATTACAGCTCCTTTAAAGCCCCACTCATTTTTTAACACTTTATTTAGTAAAAAGTCATTCTCTGAACACCAGTAACCGTTCACTTTATTGTAAGCCGACATTACCGTGTAAGCATTACCTTGCTGTACTGCCGCCTTAAAGGCCGGGAAATAAATCTCGCGCAATGCGCGCTCATCAACTATCGTGTTTACGCTATCGCGGTTGAGTTCCTGGTTATTGGCAGCAAAGTGTTTTATACAGGCTGCTACGTGCTGACTTTGAATCCCTTTTACTGATTGAATGGCTAATTGGCTGTTTAAAAAAGGGTCTTCGGAATAATATTCATAGGTACGGCCGCACAGCGGCATGCGGCAAATATTAAATGCAGGTGCAAGCATAATATCCTTTTTCCGGGCATTGGCCTCCTCTCCTATGACCACCCCATATTTATTTGCCAATGCGGGGTTCCAGGTAGCTGCTATGGCTGAACCGTTTGGCAGAAAGGTAGCCGAATCGGTTGTCCAGTTTGCCGAGTTCCAGTCAAAGCGCTTGATCTCTTCCCGCACACCTAATGGGCCATCGTCGCAAGTTAGCTCGGGGATACCCAAACGTTTTACCCCCCCTGAAGAAAACAAAGCATTGCCGTGCAGCATGTTAATTTTTTCTTCAAGTGTCATTCTCTTAACCATGTAATC
>NZ_JACHBY010000005.1 GCF_014200495.1 Mucilaginibacter geliditolerans | reverse complement strand
TGTATAAACCCCTCCCTGCCACTTCACATCCAACCGCGCCCCTCCCGTGGGGAGGGAATTAAAAACAGAAATGCAATCTTCCGAACACCTATGGTGAGGACACAAACAATGGAAATATGAACGCCAATAATGGCATCCTCATAAACAAAAATAGCGATGGGTATAAAACCCATCGCTATCATATCTTGATTCTTGACTCTTAAATCCTGACTCTATACTAAAAGTCTAACCGGCTCTTCAAGTAATGATTTCAGCGTTAATAAGAATGCTGAACCTGTTGCGCCATCAACCACACGGTGATCACAGCTTAGGGTTACTTTCATTACGTTACCCGGTACAACAGCGCCATTTTTAACAACCGGTACTTGTTGTATACCACTTACTGCCAATATACAGGCATCAGGCGGGTTAATAATTGCGGTAAACTCATCAACACCAAACATACCTAAGTTTGATATGGTGAAAGTTGAACCTTCCCAATCAGCAGGCTGTAGTTTTTTGGCTTTAGCACGTTGTGCAAAGTCTTTTACTTCAACTGATATCTGGCTTAATGATTTGCCATCAGCAAAACGTACTACCGGTACCAGCAGACCATCTTCAACCGCTACGGCAACACCTATATTGATGTGTTCGTTATAACGGATCTTATCGCCTAACCATGATGAGTTGATGTTTGGATGTTGTTTTAAGGCAACAGCGCAAGCTTTCAACACAAAATCATTAAATGATATTTTAACCGGGGCAACCTCGTTTATTTTACCACGTGCAGCAATCGCCTGATCCATATCAATCGACATGGTTATATAGAAATGCGGCGCGGTAAATAAGCTTTCAGATAAACGTTTAGCGATAACCTTACGCATTTGCGAAACAGGTTTCTCGGTAAATTTCTCCTGACCAACATACTGTGGTATAACTACCGGTGCAGCAGCTTTTGCAGGAGCGGCAGCTTCAGTTGATACAGCCGGAGCAGATGCCGGTTTTGCAGATGGTGTATAACCTTCTATATCCTTTTTAACAATACGGCCACCTTCAGCTGATCCTTTCAGATCATTAAGGTTAATGCCTTTATCTTTTGCAATTTTACGTGCAAGCGGTGATGCTTTTACGCGGCTATCGTCGGCGCTTGATGGAGCGGCCTCAGCAACAGGAGCGCTTGGAGCAGCTTCAGCAACGGCTGGCGCAGCTTCAGTTGTTGCAGCAGGTGCAGCACCTGTATCCTGCAATAAAGGGGTAATATCAGTACCTTCTTTACCAACAATGGCAATAATGCCATTAACCGGGGCAGCTTCGCCTTCTTTAGGGCCAATATATAATAAGGTACCATCTTCATAACCCACTACTTCCATAGTTGCCTTATCGGTTTCTACGTCAGCTAATGAGTCGTCTGATTTTACTTTATCACCAACTTTAAAGTTCCATTTGTTTATCACACCTTCCGTCATGGTATCACTCAGGGCAGGCATGCGTATAACCGTTGCCGGTATTTTTGAAAGATCAACTTTTGGAGCAGCAGGCGCTGGAGTGGCAGCCGGCTTTTTATCTTCAACAGGTGCTGGCGCAGCTTCGGCTGGTTTGGCTTCGGCACTGCCGGCTAAAGCAGTTTTGTAATCTTCGCCTTCGGCACCAACTACGGCAATAACTGAATCAACCGGGGCACCCTCACCCTCTTTAATACCTATATATAATAAGGTACCTTCCTGGTATGATTCAAAGTCCATAGTGGCTTTATCCGTTTCTATCTCCGCAAGCACATCACCAGGCTTTACTTTATCCCCAACCTTTTTATGCCATTTAGCTAAAACACCATCAGTCATGGTGTCGCTCATTTTAGGCATTTTTACAACTTCAGCCATATATTATATGATGAATAGTTTTAAATTTAGTGTAATATAATTTTAATCCTTAATATATGGGTAATCTTTCTGCACATATACATCGGTGTAAAGCTCCTCTGCCTCAGGCCATGGCGATTCCTCTGCAAACTGTACTGATTCTTCAACCTCAGCCTTAATTTTGGCAGCTATTTCTTCAAACCATTTCTCATCAGCATAACCTTCTTTTTCAATGGTTTGTTTAACCGTTTCAATAGGGTCTTTTTCTTTATAGCTTTCCAGTTCCTCTTTTGTACGATACTTTTGCGGATCGGACATAGAGTGACCTTTATAACGATAAGTACGCATCTCCAGGAAAGTAGGTCCTTCGCCGCGGCGTGCACGTTGTACAGCCTCGTCCATTGCGTTATGTACCGCTACCGGGTCCATACCATCAACAGCTGATGAAGGGATACCGTATGGTAAGCCTAATTTATAGATATCTGTTTGGATAGTAGTACGTGCAACTGAAGTACCCATGGCGTAACCATTGTTTTCGCAAACAAAAATTACAGGCAACTGCCATAAGGCAGCCATGTTAAAGGTTTCGGTTAAGGCACCCTGGCGTACAGCACCATCGCCCATATAGGCAACGTTAACAAACTCAGTTCCTTTATATTTTTCAGCAAAGGCTATACCTGCTCCCATGGGGATCTGACCGCCTACAATACCGTGGCCTCCGTAAAAATGCTTTTCCTTGTCGAACATGTGCATACTGCCGCCCTTGCCTTTTGAGCATCCGGTAGCTTTACCATATAGTTCGGCCATTATAGCATTTGATGTAACACCTTTAGCAATAGCGTGCGCGTGATCACGATAAGCAGTGATCATACTGTCTTCTTGTTTAAGTACAGACATTGCTCCGGCTAATACGGCTTCCTGCCCTATATATAAGTGGCAAAAGCCCCTGATTTTTTGTTGCCCATATAGCTGCCCGGCTTTTTCTTCGAACCTGCGCATTAACAGCATCCACTCGTACCATTTAAGGTAGGTATCTTTAGTTATTTCGATTGAACTCATTTGTTAAACAATCAATTTTTTCAGTTAGAGCGCAAATCTAATTATAACTTGCTAATTATGGAAACCGCAATATGCCATTCGATTATCATTTATTACTATGCTATGGCAACATTAACAAAATGCCAAATTAAACTACTAAATGCAGCCATATAGCTTAATTTAATTCTGTATTTAGGACAAAAAGAAACATTATAATTTTTAATGCCGTATACTGCGCTATTAAACTACACAAATACAGCACTTAACTAATTTAAATTTTATCTTTTTTGAAAAAAAAGCGCCCTTTATTTGCAATTCTAATTAATTTAGATAGTTTTGTAACAAAAGATATACACATTGTATAATTTAATAAACATTTTGTTGGCCCTATTTCAACAAACTAAGGATTAAATGAAGAAAATTACACTTGGTATTGCACTATTTTTCAGCGTTTTAACAGCACAGGCTCAAACTAAAGTTGTAGCTCAGCCTGCTGACAAAGCCCCTGATGAACAGGAAAGTTTAGCAAAAGATTACTTGTCACAAATAATGGGTGTTGCATTGTCTGCAACCTCAAATATGAAACTTTTCCACTTTGTTTATGATTGGATAGGCACTCCATACCGTTTTGGCGGAAGCTCGAAACATGGCATTGATTGTTCAGCATTTACAAAAGAATTGTACAGCGATGTATTTAACCTTGATATCAGGAGAAACTCACGTGATATCTTCAGCATGGTTAGCCCTGTTAGCAAGGATGAATTAAAAGAAGGCGATCTGGTTTTCTTTAAAATACACAGCCGCAGAATTTCACACGTAGGTATATATTTAGGTAACAACCGCTTTGCACACGCCTCATCACGAGGTGTAGCTATAAGCAGCCTTGATGATGCTTACTATAGCCGGTACTTTTATAAGGGGGGGCGCTTGTTAAGCGCTTTTAAGAGTCAACTGGATAATTTGCCGGATCCCGGCAACGGTAGCAATACCAGCGATAACAATTAGAAACTTAAATAATTAATCCCTTCATATGAAGGGATTTTTTTTTGAATGAAAATATTACGGTTACTATTTGTTGTTTATGTTATCCTGGCTTTTCAATCATGCATTGAGCAGACAACCCGTGAACCGGCTTATCATACCCCGAAAATAATCGCAAAACAGATAACGCTTAAACCTGTACAGCATGACACCCTGTGTATTGCCGCTGTGGGCGATATCATGCTGGGAACCTCCTACCCCGACGATAAAACATTGCCACCCGATAGCGCGAAAGAAAGCTTTACCGCCGTTGCCAAATACCTGCAAGGGAATGATATTACTTTCGGTAACCTGGAAGGCACATTACTGGATACAGGCGGCCCTGTAAATTACAAAATGCACCAGCTGATCAAGGCCTACCTGTTCAGGATGCCTGTGCATTGCGGCTTTGTGTTAAAGAACGCCGGCTTTAACCTGTTAAGTATTGCCAATAACCATATTGATGATTTCGGCAATAACGGGCGTGTAAGCACCGTTAAGATGCTTGACAGCTGCGGCATACATTACGCTGGACTCAAAACTCATCCATCAACAATTTTTGAAGTAAATGGTGTTAAATATGGCTTTTGCGCGTTTTCGCCAAACAGCCAGACTGTGTCGTTGCTGGACCTTAACGGCGCAACACAAATCATCCGCCAGCTTAAACAGCATTGCGATGTAGTTATCGTATCCTTTCATGGTGGTGGCGAGGGCGTAGAATTTGAGCATGTGCCACTCGATAAGGAAACCTACGTTGGCGAAAACCGCGGCAATGTTTATGCCTTTGCTCATAACGCGATCGATGCCGGTGCCGATCTTATATTTGGAAACGGCCCGCATGTAACCCGTGCTATGGAGCTATATAAAAACAGGCTGATAGCGTATAGTCTGGGTAATTTTTGCACCTACAAATGTGTGAGTGTTGCCGGTATCTGCGGTATCGCGCCTTTGCTTAAAGTACACATTAACAAAAAGGGCGAATTTTTAAACGGCCGCATCATCGCCATTAAACAAACCCACTACAACGGCCTTGAACCCGACACACTAAACACCATTGTAAAACGGGTAAAATTGTTAACTGCAACTGATTTCCCCGAATCAGGCTTGAGTATTGGGGATGATGGAGTGATTATAAAGGCGGCTTTAGATACCGCTCAATAAATTTCATGGAAAACATCCTGTAAATCTCAAAAATCCGTTTAATCCTGGTTAAGCCTCATCCTTAGTATTCTTCACCAGGCTTATCCCCGAAAAAAAGAATAATAAAGAGATCAGGCTTACCACAATCATCGTAGTAGCATTGCTGCCGTGCTGTATAATGCTGATACCGGCATAAATGAGCCCTATAATACCAAGTACGGTAAGTATAGCGCCGAAAGTACGTTTTACGTTCATTAGTTAAATGCTCTTTTATTTAAAGCATTTATTAAAAAACAAATAACACACCAATAATTAGTTATATATTTATTTTATAAATCTTTACCCATCATGACAGGTACAATCGCCTTATTTATCGTTGTTTTTATTTTGCTGATCGTAATTTCCAGTTCCTTTGTGACTGTAAAACAGGGCACTATTGCAGTAGTTACCGTATTCGGCAAATACCGTCGTATACTATCACCGGGCTTAAACTTTAAGCTGCCACTTATTGAAAACATCTATTCAAGAATATCTATCCAGAACCGCTCTGTCGAATTAGAGTTCCAGGCTGTAACTTTTGATCAGGCCAATGTCTACTTTAAGGCGATGTTACTTTATTCGGTTTTAAATCAATCCGAAGAAAGTATAAAAAATGTAGCCTTTAAGTTTGTTGATGAGCGCAACCTGATGCAGGCGCTAATACGTACCGTTGAAGGTTCCATCCGCGCATTTGTGGCCACTAAACGCCAGGCCGAAGTATTGGTTTTGCGCCGTGATATTGTGGAACATGTAAAAGAACAACTGGACCAGATATTAGAAAACTGGGGTTACCATTTGCAGGATCTGCAGTTGAATGATATCACGTTTGATGATATCATCATGAAATCCATGAGCCAGGTAGTTGCCTCCAATAACCTTAAAGCTGCCGCTGAAAACGAAGGGCAGGCATTACTGATCACCAAAACCAAAGCTGCAGAGGCAGAGGGTAACGCGATCAAGATCTCGGCTGAGGCTGAGCGCCAGGCTTCGCAATTACGCGGTCAGGGTGTGGCTTTATTCCGCCAGGAAGTTGCAAAAGGTATGAGTGTTGCCGCTAAAGAAATGCAGGATGCGCACATGGATACCTCTGTTATATTGTTCACTATGTGGACAGAATCCATTAAACACTTTGCCGAAAACTCACAGGGCAACGTTATTTTCCTTGATGGATCAACAGATGCCATGCAGCAAACCATGAAAGAGATGATGAGCCTAAACCTTTTGCATGCTGATAAGTCAAAGAGCAAATAAAGATCCAGCTTACCAGTAAATGAAATACCCCATATTGAAGGTAATATGTACTGTTGCCTTATGCCTTTTTTTAGGGCAAAAGGCAACAGCGCAGGATTACCGTAAATTAACTATTGACGATTTTCAGGGCGTACCCCATTCAGTTGGTGACGGCGTTATTGCCTATACCAATTGTAGCATAGATTTTCGTTATGAAGCTACGCGACAGCGTGGATATTATCAGTTAAATTTCCATATCAGGTTGCTGATGAACCGGAACAGGTCATGGATGGATAAAAGCAAGGTAACTTCGCCTGAAATGCTGTCGGAAATACTAAGGCATGAGCAGGGGCATTATTTTATAGCTTATATGGAGCAGCAGGAACTATTGCGCGCGGTAAGCCAAACTGTTTTCCAGGCCGATTATCAGTATGTGGCCCAGGCAATTTTCAACCGGATAGATGCCAAATACAAGCAGCTTAATACTGATTATGATACGGACACCCAACACATGGTAAACCGTGAGCAGCAAAACAGCTGGAATGCCTATTTCCAAAAACGTATGGCCTATATGCCAGCGGGAAGTTAAACATCAGCCTTAGAAATTTTCGCCTACATCAATAAATAAGCCCCTTGAGCCCTGGCTGCCGAAGCCATAATCAATAGTAATATTGGTTTTTGATACTTTATTAAGCTTAACACGCAGGCCCGGCCCATAGCCTGGCTGTATAGTTTGTAAATGTGTACCCTGTGCAGCTGATAAGGATTCGGCATTAAGAAACACAACACCACCCAATAAACCATTACTGGTTAATTTAAACCTGTATTCACCTTCGGCGTATACCATTTGTGTACCCCTGAACCTGCCCTGTATGTACCCTCTGCCCGTAGCCGAATTGGCATCCCAGGCGGTGCTTGGCAGATCAAGATAACCGGGTTTACCACTTAGTATTATCCAGTCGTAACTCCATAAAGCCAGTATATTATCAGATCCTTCGGGTAAATTATAATATTTGCGCATATCAAGAACTATCGACTCCCAGTTAGTAGCACTACCGGTAAACTTAGTACTGGTGCGAAATTCTAAGTTTACATAGCCGCCTTTGGATGGATTAATCGCATTATCGCGCGAATCATATAAACCATTAAATGTAAAGCCCGATGATACCGTGCGATCAGACGGGCCGTAAAGCGTATAGTCGGATACCTTGCCATTTGCATTACCGCTTTGCGATATATTAAAATGGTCATCAAATATATAACCCCCGCCTGCATAAAAGTTACCACTTACGTGCCTGAGTACAATTTCATAAAAGCGCACAAAAAAATAGTCCATCGGATCAACATTGCTCATCTTTGAGCTGCTCCCCAAACCATAGGTATCCTGCGGATATTTCATGAAGCGGTAATCACCAACAAAATCCCACTGATTATCTTTCGACCATATATTGGTTTGTATGGGCAGGGTGAACTGCTTATTTTGGGTATAACTAGTGCTTCCTACTATGGTTGATACCCTTGAATTTGGCCCGGTTCTGAAAGCTACATTGCCCGATAATACCAATGCCAGGCGTGATACCAATGTGTAACCAATAGCCGGTACTACTGATATCTGTGGCTTGGTGGAAATAGAATCAACCTCTGGTGTAGCCTTGCCATGAAACAGCTCCCTGATCACATCAGGAAGATCTTTTTGCGAACTCCCTTTTACACTTGCAGTATCAACAGGCTTATTTTGCTGACCTTCGGGCATTATTTTTTTAAGCGGAATACCTTGCGGCGACTGCTGTGCAACTACCGTTATGCTTAACAATAAAACACCAGTAAATAAGCTTAACGTAAGGTAGGGCCTCATATGCACTGTTATAACCGGTTTATAGCTATATATAATACTATATAATAATATGCCGGCATGTTATTAGCTGCGAAAATAATAATTCTAATTTGATAGCATGAAAATATCAACCTGAAAATTAAAGTCTGAATATCATTTTTTATAATTCACCAAGCGTCATTGCGAGGAACGAAGCAATCCCAAACTATACAGAGCGAATATGCTTATCTATTGAGTCGCCTGCAGCCGCTCATTGCCGCGGAGGCTACTACTTTTGTCTTGATACAAAAGGTAGCAAAAAATCAAGACAACAAGGATGCTTCCACGCTCCCTGCCGGTTCTTCACGCTTTTTTCGCTGTTCGGCATTCATGCCTCACATCACACAAAAAGCTAAACCGGCATTCCCGCCAACGCTGGCCCGCCCTTGTTGTCAGGGCCTACGCTTTTGGTAATTTACGTTATTTAAAATGTCATTGCGAGGAGGAACGACGAAGCAACCTCTTCGCTTTTAGATATGTCATCGACGAGGTTGCCGCGCTATCGCTCGCAATGACAAGTCAGTTGAATTTCACAGTCGAGGATTGCTTCGTCGTTCCTCCTTGCAATGACGCTTGGAGATCGAAATCTACGTAAACAACAAAGGCCTCTAATGAGGCCTTTTGTCTTTCGTTTAGTTTATAATTGGTTATTGGTATTGTATGTAAATAGGATATGGCTTGTATTTCAGCACTTCCTCTGGTGTTAGCATGTGGTGCGGAGCCTTTTTAATATCATTTTTATAGAACAATTTATACCCAGTAAACTGTACCGGCTCATTATGGATAAAGTAGCGGTATGTCCCTGTTTTAAGATCAGGTTCGCCCCAGCCATCCATATCCATTACCACCTGAATTTCCGGACGTAATTTTATGTTCTGGTAGTTGGTAAGCATCTTTTTTGTAAAACGGTGCACAATAAGAATCTTCGGAGGCAGGTTATATTTTCTAACCAGGTTAGCAAGGTATTCTGATACATAATTTACATCGGCAGCATCATACGTACCTATTTTTTTACCAGGGTGCGTTCCATCTTTCATCGAGAACTCAGGGTCCATACCAAAATGTACTTGCGGCATCATTAGGTATTTTTCCAGTAATGGTAATTCAGCATGAATATTACTTAAAGCCACCTGTACATCTAAAAACACAATAGCATGCGCTTTTTTAGCCAGTTTTAAAACAGAATCAATTTGTTTAAAAGGCATGCGGTTACGGTATTTACCATCTTTGCCGGGATCGCCGCTGGCAACAACCGCTATATAATGTAAAGCAGGCTGTACGGGTGTACTTGGATCAGCTTTCTCCCAGTTTCTAACTTCACCTTTTAATTTGGCAAGCATTTCATTTGGCGGTAATTCACCCAAAATACCCATCTTTTTTGCATACAGGTTACCATAAAAAGCTACTACCCTTTTAAAGGGTAAAATAGCGCCTGGTAACGGGTATGGAGCATTTTTAACCGGCCATTTGCCTGTTGTATCGCCATGCGCCAACCTCTTCATTAATGAATCGTAAAGCTTTTTATTCAATGGCGGGTAGGTCACCGGTGCTGCAGTGGTTGTATCAGCGGTTGCGGCATTAGCAGGCGTTGTGGTTTTTGCGGCTGCCGTAGTTGCAGCTGCAGTTGTTCCTTTACCCTGTGAGCTGCTTTGACTACAATTTGAAAAAAGAATTAGTGGTATTGCCAGCAGTGTAGTGGAGAAAAGGATGTTTTTCAATTTCATAAAAATTTGGTAAATGTTATAAGCAGCTTATTATTATGCAATTATATATTATTTATTTGCGAATTAATTAATGATAAATAAATATATACTACCGTGTAAATATAGATTTTTAAGCCGCCAATTAAAGTTTATTTTTATAAAACTTTCCAAACACACCTAATGGCAACTTGGGGCCAGCGGTAGCCTGTAAGTAAAGTTCGCCTATTTCAAGGTTTGTTACCGGTGGATATGCGCTCTTAATCAGGTTTTCAATAATTACTGATGAGAAGCCAAGCGAATACGTATTCAGTATCAGGAAATGCTCTTCGGGATCGAGCAGCTCAACTACATCGCTCATCATTTCGTTGATATGATCTTCAAGCTTCCACTTCTCCCCATTTGGGCCGTGGCCATATGCGGGGGGGTCTAATATAATACCGTTATATTTTTTGCCGCGTTTAAGCTCACGCTTTACAAACTTAAGCGCGTCCTCAACTACCCAGCGTATATTTTTTATGCCCGATAGTTCCTGATTCTCGTTGGCCCAGGTAACCACCTGCTTAATAGAATCAACATGCGTAGTATCAGCGCCGGCAGCAGCGGCAATAAGCGACGCACCACCGGTATAGGCAAACAGGTTAAGCACTTTCGGCTCCGGCGTTTTAAATTTTTTAATATTTTGTGAGATATAGTCCCAGTTAACTGCCTGCTCGGGAAAAATACCCAGGTGCTTAAATGAAGTTAATGCCAGGCGAAATTTTATGGCCACATCATCATTCTTATATTCAACATGCCAGCGATCAGACGTTTTAGGGTTCTTTTTAACCCACTCACCTGAGGTAGCCGACCGACCCTTAAATTTTATGTGGTGTAATTTTTGCCATTCAGCAGCGGGTAAAGTCTTGCTCCAAACTGCCTGCGGTTCGGGCCTGATAAGTATCACATCCCCAAAACGTTCCAGTTTTTCAAAATCGCCGCAATCAATCAGCTCATAATCTTTCCAGTGGGTGGGTGTAAGAAGTTGGATCATTTGGTGGTAGTGATTAGTGATTGGAGATCAGTGATTAGTTGCTTTTTCAAGGTGCAAATATATCAGTTCTTCAACTAATCTCTAATCACTAATTAACTAATCACTATAACTTAGCTTTCGCTGCCCGCATAAATTTACTGGCGAATACAAAGTCGTTTAGTTCTTTATTATCAGTATGCGCTATTTCGTGATTGGAGCCCTCCCACCATTTTTTACCCTCGTGCAGGAATATGATGTGATCGCCGATACCCATTACCGAGTTCATATCGTGGGTTACAATAACGGTGGTGATCTGGTATTCTTCGGTTAGCTCGTTGATCAGTTCATCTATCAGGATAGATGTTTTTGGGTCGAGGCCCGAGTTAGGCTCATCAACAAATAAATACTTTGGCTGCATGGATATGGCCCGGGCTATACCTACCCGCTTTTTCATCCCACCTGATAATTCCGAAGGGAATAATTTATTTTTTCCTGCCAGGTTAACACGCTCGAGGCAAAAATTAGCCCTTTCCAGCTTTTCTTCCTTGGTTTTGGTGGTAAATAAATTCAGCGGGAACATAATATTTTCTTCCACTGTCATCGAATCAAATAATGCTGAATTCTGGAAAAGCATACCTATTTGCGTACGTATTGGTACCCGCTGCTCGAAACCCATATCGGTAAAATTCTCGCCATCAAAAAAAACCTGCCCTTTAGTAGGTTCGTGCAAGCCCACAATGCATTTCAACAAGGTGGTTTTCCCCGATCCTGATCCGCCAATAATAAGGTTATTCTTACCAGGTTTAAACTTCGCAGTTATGCCCTTTAACACCTCGTTTTCACCAAAGGTTTTGTATATATCGTTGATCTCGATCATAGCATTATACTGGTTATTACTAAGTCGGCAAATAAGATCATCACACAACTGTATACTACACCCTTGGTAGCTGATTGCCCAACTTCAAGCGCGCCACCTTTGGTGTAAAAGCCCTGGTAAGCGCAAATTGATGCGATGATGAAACCAAAAACTATAGCCTTAACCAGTGCAACACGTACTGTTAACCCGTTAAAACCATCAAGCACACCAACAATATAATCAGACGGAGTAACATCGCCGGTTACCATGCAAGCTAAATAACCGCCACCAATACCCAGGGTTATTGATACGATAACCAGCAAAGGCACCATAGTTACACCTGCTATAATTTTAGGCGATATTAAATAGCCGGGAGCATTTACCCCCATAATTTCAAGCGCGTCAATTTGTTCGGTAACCCGCATAGTACCTATTTGCGATGCTATGCTTGAACCAACCCGCCCGGCAAGCACCAGTGATGATATGGTTGGGCTAAACTCCAGTATAGTGGTATCACGGGCAATGCTGCCTGCAATACTTCGCGGCACAAGCGGACTGGATAACTGGAAAGCAATTTGTATGGTAGTTGCCGCACCAATAAATACAGAAATGATAGAAATGATGCCCAATGAGCCGATGCCTGTTGAAACCATTTCGCGCATTACCTCGGCCCAGTAAACACTGAACTTTTCCGGTCGTCTGAAACTTAAGCGCAGTAAGAGTATATATTTTCCTAAGCTGTGAAACATTATGTTTTCAAAAGTTTGGCTAAAAATACATCTTTTAACAATAAGCTTTAGCTATTGTTGCAAATCGGTAACATTTAAAACCAAGCGAAATGTAAAATTAGTGCATGTACTTGCCTTAAATCACAAAAATTCTAACTGAATATCTACCCGCGCCCATGATATTCTACTTTTTACCGCCCTTTTCTGCCTGTTTACCGAAAATTTGCCCTGCTTTGCCAAATGGAATAAGCGCTCCTTTAAAAATAAATTTAGATTTGTTGTATAAGTATTTCAATTTTCCGCTATACTTAGCCGACTAAAACAACTATTAAATGAAAAACGCACTCATTACCGCATCAACCAAAGGCATGGGCAGGGCAATAGCCATTGCTTTTGCACATGAAGGAGTAAACCTGGCTATTTGCGCTCGTAATGAAAACGACCTGGCCGCTTTTAAAGCAGAGCTGTTAGCCATTAACCCCGGCATTAAAGTATTTACAGCAGCTACTGATGTTAGCATTAAAGCACAGGTATTGCAATTTGCCCAATCTGCCGAGGAACAATTAGGCGCTATAAGCATTATAATAAACAATGCCGGCATTTATGAGCCCACCAGCATATTGGACGATAGCGACGATGCCTTTGAAAAAAGTATCAATACCAACGTGGGCGCTGCATACCATTTGTACCGCTATTTTGGCAAAAAAATGATAGCTGCAAAAGAAGGTCATTTGTTTAATATATGCTCAGTAGCCGCTTTAAATCCCATTGCAGCAGCAGGCACTTATAGTGTAACAAAATTTGCGCTACTGGGTCTAACTAAGGTAATGAGGCTTGAGATGCAAGAGCATGGCGTAAAGGTAACGGCCATTATCCCCGGATCAACATTAACCTCCTCCTGGGATGGAGTGAAGGTTGAAAAGGATTCGATGGTGTTACCGGAAGACATCGCATCGGCCATTATAAATATATATCATATGAGCCCGGGCGCTAATGTTGATGAGATCATCATTAAACCGGCAGGCGGGCAGATTTAACACCTTAACAAACTAAAACAATGGAAAAGAAACTATATCGCGATGAGCAGCACAAAATGATAAGCGGTGTGTGTGCGGGCCTCGCTGAATATTTTGATATGGACGTAACCGTAGTACGTTTAATATTCGCATTTACTATAATCATTATGGGTGTGGGTTTGTTACCCTATATTATCATGTGGATAGTTTTGCCTAAAAAAGGCTATAGTTTCACTAACTACAACAACCCGGGAGTTGATTATACCGTACCTCCTACTATGCCGCCCATACCACCTTTTGATGCCACAGCTTACAGCCCCAAAAAGAGATCAAACGGAGGCTTAATAGTTGGTGTGATATTGATCTTTTTAGGCGCTTTATTCCTGCTGAATGAATATGACCTGATCCCCGACTGGGACTTTGACCGCCTTTGGCCATTGGCTTTAGTTGGTGTTGGTATAGCATTAATAGTTGCAGGCCAACGCAGAAAACCATGGCATGACGACAACTGGCATACAGTTGATGAAAAACCAGCTGAACCTGTAGTTGAAGATAATTCACAAAATGATAACCCTCCAACCGTATAAATATCATGAAAAACGACAAATTAATTCCAGGCCTGATCCTGGTACTTATAGGTGCGGTTATCCTGCTTGACAATTTTGGGTACATTGATTTCCGTTGGGGTAATATATGGCACCTGTGGCCAATGTTCCTGATAATTGCCGGTGTTAACCTGGTATTTGCACATAACAGAACACCACTGGCTACTATATTAAAGATAGGCGTTATCATATTAGGTTTTGGGTTGCTTTTATTTGGCCGGTTTGGCGACAGGATGAACTTCCCGATGTATTACAGTTTTCACAATGATAACCACGATAACGACAACAGTGATAAGGATGATGATGACAACGACGACGATGATGACGATACTACCACAACAACCAAAAGCGGTATTGTACAAGTTGAAAGTAATAATGGCTTCAACACGCCATATACCGCCGATGCAAAAATTGCCCAGCTAAACATAAGTGGCGGCGGTACTGAATACCTGTTAAGCGATACCACCAACCAATTGTTTAAAGCTGACACTAAAGAGCATTTTGGCAAATATGAGTTCTCGCATCGTAATGAAGGATCAACCTATATTCTTGATTTTAAAATGAAGGATAAAAAAGGCGGTCATTTTAACTGGAGCACTGGTGATGATAAATCAAATTCGGCAACCTTTAAGCTAAATCCGAACCCAATATGGGATATCAGTGTAGAAACAGGGGCTACCTCGCTTGATTTTGATCTTACCAAATTCAAGATCCGTACACTTAAATTAAGCGGGGGTGCTGCATCATTTGATGTAAAATTAGGTCAGCCTCAGGCACTTACCAATGTTGAAGTTTCAACAGGGATGGCGAGTGTTGACATAAAGATCCCACAAAACGCAGCCTGCAGAATCAAAACCGACTCCGGCCTGTCATCTACAGATTTTGATGGTTTCACCAAAAAGGATGATGATACCTATGAAACACCCGGTTATGAAACTGCCACAAATAAAATCAACATCAATATAAACGGCGGTATATCCGACTTTAACGTACACCGCTACTAATTAAAATAGTTGAAGGTTAAAAGTTGTGAAGTTGAAAGGTTATCCTATCTTTCAACTTCACAACTTTTTAGTTTTATAAAAAGCTCATGCCAACTTCCAAATTCCATACATTAAAGCCCTCCGGTGAAACAAGCTACCTGCTGGTAATAAACGGCAAGCCTGAAGGGCCATATACTGTTGAGGAATTAAAGGATCGGCAAATAAAATTCAATGATTTTGTACGATCAGCCGAAATGGATGATTACAAAGAGGCCCACGAAGTTGCCGAACTGCGCGAGCTCCTGGGTTTTAGCACACAGTACATCATCCCCCAATACTTTGCCGGCTTTGATCAGCGCTTGCTGGCTTCGATGCTGGATTGGTTCATGATATTCTGCGTTTTTATACTTTTAGGCTTTATCGCCATATTATTGGTAAAAGATAACCAAACGCAAATAATTATAGCTTTCAGTCTGCTGGGCATAATGCCTTTGGTGAAGATTATTTATCACATCATTATGGAAAGCTCGGCAAAGCAAGCTACTTACGGCAAGCAAATCCTCAAAATTAAAGTATGCGATATGCAGGGCGAAAGGATAAGCCTTAGCAAATCGGCATTCAGAAACTGCGCTAAGCTATTATCAGTACTTACTTTATTTATCGGTTATTTATTCAGCTTTTTTAACCGGCAGCAGCAGTGCTTGCATGATATGGTGGCTAAGACGCTGGTGATTAAGGATAGGTTGATTTGAGGGGATTTATTAATAAACATATGTCGTATATTTACGATATATCGTAAATTAGTATTTATGAAAGCTATTAATATAACCGTCTTACCTGAATATACACTGAGGGTAACATTTGATGATGGTATTTCTGGAACAATTGACTTAAAGCAATTTATAGAGAATGGTATTTTTTCTGTTTTAAAAGATCAACACCTGTTCAACAAGGTGTACACCACAGGTTATTCAATAGCTTGGGATGAAGATCTTGAGATCGATGCATTAACTATATATGCTGAAATAACTAATAAAAAGCCCGAAGATATACTTTCAGATAACCTAAACTATGCCTCAAATTAGTTTTTTCCTGGGTATTATCATCAGGATGTTTTACCGTGATCACAATCCGCCACATTTCCATGCTGTTTATGCCGAATTTGAAGGACTGATTGATATTAGCAAGTTGGAATTGATTGGTGGACATTTACCTCCGCGCGTGTTAGGATTAGTTATTGAATGGACCGCATTACACCAAAAAGAATTACTCGAAAATTGGGAAAGAGCAAGAAATCAACAAGCACTGGTACCTGTTGAGCCGTTGGTTTAATATTCCGGTAATAAATAATCATTAAATTTGCACAATAAATACATCCGCATGAATACTGATGCTGTTAAATTGCTGCAAGGCCGTTATTGTAATTCCCTAACCGAATACTCCCGTTTTGTTACCCGCGAGGTTTTTATTGGCGATGTGCCCATGGGTGGCAACAACCCCATCCGCATACAAAGCATGACTACCACCGATACCATGGATACCATCGGTACCGTTGAACAATCCATCCGGATGATAGAGGCTGGATGCGAGTACGTGCGTATTACCGCGCCAAGCATAAAAGAAGCACACAATTTAGCCGAGATAAAGAAACAATTACGCCAACGGGGATATACTGCCCCCTTGGTAGCCGATATCCACTTCACCCCCAATGCTGCAGAAGTTGCCGCGCGCATAGTTGAAAAAGTACGTGTAAACCCTGGCAATTATGCCGATAAAAAGAAATTCGATCAGATAGATTATACCGACCTGGAATACCAGGCCGAGCTGGAACGCATCAACCAAAAATTTGCTCCGCTGGTAAAGATCTGTAAAGAGTATGGTACAGCCATGCGCATAGGTACTAACCATGGTTCATTGTCCGACCGTATCATGAGCCGTTATGGCGATACACCGCAGGGCATGGTAGAATCGGCCATGGAATTCATGCGGATGTGCGAAGCGCTGAATTACTATAATCTGGTGATCTCCATGAAATCGAGCAACCCGCAGGTAATGGTGCAAGCCTATCGCCTATTGGTTGAAACCATGGTAGCCGAAGGCATGAACTACCCGCTGCATCTCGGCGTAACCGAGGCTGGCGACGGCGAGGATGGCCGCATAAAATCTGCTGTTGGCATTGGTACACTACTGGAAGATGGCCTGGGCGATACCGTCCGCGTATCCCTAACAGAAGAACCCGAAGCCGAAGCACCGGTTGCTATTGCGTTAGTGGAGCGCTATGTTAATAGGGCAAAAGGTGAAGATACTAAAGTTGAAAGCGCCCTTTCTCCTTTAACCTTTAACCCTTTAGCTTCAACACATAATCCCTACGAATACAAAAAGCGTGAGACCTATGAAGCCAACGCTTTCATTGGCGGGCATATGGTGCCGAGGGTGGTGATTGATTTGTCGAAGGCTAACTTAAAAGACCCGGCTATATTGGCCGATGCAGGCTATTTGTATTCGCCTTTACTGGATAAATACAATATGGCCGAGCAATCGGTAGATTTTGTTTATCTGGCTGATGAATTGCCGTCATTTACATTCCCGGCTAATTTAAAGCAGCTATATAATTATCAAACCTGGCAAAAACTTACCGATAAGATTAACTGCCATCCGGTATTCACACTAAAGGAATATATCGATGCCGATGACCGTTCTTCAAGCTTAAATCTGGTAAAAATAAAAGCTGCCGATATCGATTCGGAAGAATTTGGCCTGTTGCCTTTTAATAATTCGTTGGTTTTTGTACTGGAAACCGATGCCTTAAACGGCATGAGCGATCAGCGTTCCTTCTTCTTTAAAATGGAAGAACTGGAATTGAATGTACCGGTGATTGTTAAAAGAGATTATGTATTTGAGTCGGAAAGTCCGGAAGTCGGAAAGTCCGAAAGCAATACACCTGCAACTCACAACTCACAACTCACAACTCTACTTCAACTTTACGCCGCTACTGATCTGGGCGCTTTATTAGTTGATGGCTTTGGTGATGGTAGCTGGATAGATGCTCCGCAACTACCTGCTAATATTATTACATCAACCGCTTTTGGTATTTTACAGGCCACGCGCTCACGTATTTCCAAAACCGAATATATCTCGTGCCCAAGTTGCGGTCGTACCTTGTTCGATCTGATGGAAACTACGCAGATGATCCGTAGCAGAACAAGTCACCTTAAAGGCTTAAAAATCGGCATTATGGGCTGCATAGTAAATGGCCCCGGCGAAATGGCCGATGCTGATTATGGCTATGTAGGTTCGGGTCCGGGTAAGGTAACCTTATATCGTGGTAAGGAAGCCGTTAAGAAAAACATTGCATCAACCAATGCATTGGATGAACTGATAGGGATTATCAGGGAAGATGGAAATTGGATTGAGGTAGAGTAAAACTCTTCAGATTGCTGCCGCGAGTTTAGCGTAGCGTAACTCGTGGTGCATCATAGTTTAAGCTTCCAGCTTAATTATTTTGAAAAAGTACAGGAACACTATAGTTTGACAGAACAGGTTTACCATTTAACAATGCAGGAACCCACTTAGGTGATAATTTAAAAACTCTTATCACTTCATCATCATTCAGTTTGCTTAAACCTTTTAATATGCGAAGATTGTTTAGCGAGCCATCAGGTTTTACTTCAAAATAAACCAATACTTTGCCATTCAGCATCCCTTTATCGTAATGGAGATTTTTCAATAAGAAATCCTTATATGCTGACATACCACCAGGGAATGTTGGCTGTATAGGGTCAACCCCTCCAAATACAGCATTTGAATCTATTTTGGTTCTACTTTGGTTTGTGATTTTTGGTTTAGTATCCTGCGCATCCGCCCTATTATTAAAAATATTTATTCCCACTAAAACCATTGCTGCTGATAACCATTGTTTCCATGCAGGTAAAGCAGGGTGCTTGCGGGCCATTTGTTCGGGCAGAAACCTCCCGCAAATATTATTATTGTTTTCTGCCAGTATTTTCAAAAATTCATTGTGTTTAGCATCGATAAAGTCATAAACCTTTTTTTGGCAATGATCGCAATGTTTAATACCATCAATACTTATCATATTATCCCAATCGGCATTACATGAAAACTTTAAACGGATATTTTTAATTTGCTCGCCCATATCATTCAATCAACCGACGTAAAATCCGAAAACAAACTTCCTGCTTCAGTCAAACTCCCAACTGGTACATAATCACAAACCTCGGCATACTCGCCCCACATTTGCAGCACAACCGGGTTTTTGTGGGCATTTTGTATGGCTTCTGCTGATACCCATTCAAAAACTTCAACAATCGTTCCGTCAGCAGCTTCCATTAGGATGGATTCCCTATCGGTTGCTAAACCCTCTTGCCGCAATCGTGGTAAATGCGTTTTCATTAAAGCTTTCAAGGCTTCGGCTTTGCCTGGTTTGGGCTTGTAGCCTACTATAACTATGCGTCCCATAATTGAAATTGGTTTAATGCAATTTACATTTTTTAAAACGTTGTTTGCATTAGTTGGCACGAGTATATTCGGGAATTTCCTTTAAATTTCTTCTTACAAAGTAGATTTTCATAAACGATTGAAAAAAATTACTTTGCAGCAATTAATGAGCCTTCGGCATAAACCAATAAAACCTGACAATCCTGACGATGATGAATTGCTGGATAATTACCGCCAAAGCGGTGATATCACGTTCTTGGGTAAACTTTTTGAGCGATATATGCCCTTAATTTATGGCGTTTGCTTAAAATATTTAAAAGACGAAGAAACGGCGAAAGATGCAGTAATGAGTGTATTTGAAGAATTGATTGTAAAGGTAAAACAGCACGAGGTAAAGCAATTCAGAGGGTGGTTATATGTGCTTACGCGAAATTATTGTTTGATGCAATTGCGCTCGGATAAAAAAATGGAGACGATTGCTTTGGATGATGTTATGGAATTTACCACTTTTTTGCATCCTGAAGATAATAACAAGGAAGCTGCACTTACTGCTTTGGAACGATGTATGCAGAAATTACCTGTAACACAAAAGGAAAGTATCAACTTGTTTTATTTGCAGGAGAAGTGTTATAAAGAGATAACTGACATTACAGGTTTTACACTAAACGAGGTTAAAAGTTATATACAAAATGGCAAGCGCAATCTGAAGATCTGCCTGGATAAAAATAATGACTGAGCAAGAAAAGGACATATCGCAAATAAAAAAATACCTGGAGGGCAAGCTGGATGCCCGCTCCATGTATGAGCTTGAGCGCCGTGCCCAGGATGACCCATTTTTACTGGATGCTTTAGAAGGCTATGAAAATGCAGGTAAACCACAGGATGAAAATTTAAAAGAGCTGTCGACCCGCTTAAAAGCAAGAACAGAGAAAAAAGAGAGCAGAATTATCGCTATGCGTTTTATAGCCATAGCCGCATCCGTATTGCTGGTTTTATTTGCCGGACTATTATGGTTTATATTACAGCGTCCTTCTCATCAATCACAAATAGCAAAAGTTGAGCTATCGGCACCAAAAAGAGCCGCCGATACCCTTGTTCCAACTACGCCGAAGAAAAATACAGAAGTAGCCGCGCTAATTCAGCCACCGCCTAAATCAATTACCAGCCATCATAAATACAAGACACAAACCGTTATTGCCAGCGCAAGCGCAGATGCCGATGTAGCTGCGCCTGTAGCCAACACTGATAAAGTTTTTGAGCAAAATGCTCCGGCAGCAGTTGAATATAAAAAGTCAAATACTTTGGCAAAGGATTCAACCCCGTTAAATGAAACTGTTGTAATGGGCTATTCCGCGCAGCAATTAAACAGCAAGGTGGCCGGTGTAAGCATCACGCCAGGTAAAAACATTACAGGCATGGTAAGGAATGCAAACGGCCCCCTACCAGGTGTTGCAATTACCATACAAGGAACCGGCATTGGTACCACAACAAATAGTCAGGGGTATTTTACACTGCATGAAGTTCCTTACAAATCAACACTGGATATTACTTATTCAGGCTATGATGCTAAACATATCATGATCAAAAAACAGGATTCATTGATCATTGCCTTGCAACCAGTTAAAAATTATGCACTTGCTGAAGTTGTAGTAACTGGTTATGGTGCAGTAAAAAGAAAGATCATTACAGGTAGTGGTTCAACAGTAACAGGCAATGGGATAAAAGGTGTTGTTACTGACGGTAGCAGCCCAATACCTGGTGCTACAGTACAAGTTAAAGGCACAAATATAAGTGTAGTAACAGATATTAACGGAAAGTTCGCGCTACCACCGGTTCCTAATGGATCTGTTTTGGAAGTTGCCTTTTTAGGTTATGAGCGCAGGGATATAACAGTTAAAAAAACTGATTCTCTTACCATTGCATTGCAGCCGAATGCCCGCTCGCTAAGTGAAGTTGTAGTAACCGGGTATAGTGGTGAGCCGCAGCAGTCACAGGCTCGCCCAAGTAATGGATGGGATGAGTTTAAAAAATATTTAAAGACAAATGCCACATCGCCTGATGGTAAAACTGGCACAGTGAAAATATCATTCATGGTAAATCCTGATAACTCGCTTAGCGATTTCAAGATAATTAAAGGCATCAGCGCGAAAACAGATACTGCCGCTGTTAAACTGATCAAAAACGGACCGGATTGGCTTAAAAACAGCAATAATAAGCCTGAAAAAGTAAAGGTGAAAGTGAAGTTTGAGGCGAAGAAATAATATAATTATTATACATTAGCTGCTATCTAAACCAGTAAAAAATGAATAACCAAAACCTGCCACAAACCCCTAAAACATTTATAAAAACAATCACTATAGTTCATTTGGCGCTGTTAGTTGGCCAGGTGATTTTTTCTGTGCTGGTATTTACAATTACCAAAAGCACAGTTATCGATCTTACAAACACTAAAGATCCTTTTCTTTTTGTTGCGCCGATTTTGGCTATTTCCTGCTTTATAGCCTCTAATTTTATGTATAAGCTAAGATTAAATGAAGCTATAAACAAGCCAACGCTAAAAGGGAAATTAATGGGCTACCAAGCCGCGTTAATTATAAGATGTGCACTATTAGAAGGCCCTTCACTATTTGGAATTGTTACTTATATGGTTACCCGCAATTTTCTTTTCCTGCTGATATCCGGCCTGATTATACTGTATTTTATAACAATACGACCTACTAAAGACAAGATCGCCAATGATTTGAATTTAGATTACGAAGATAAGATGCAGTTTGACAGCGAGGATGTATTAGTATAAATACGTAAATATCAAAGTCATGCTGAACTTGTTTCAGCACCTCACTTGCATAATCTACTCCATGCTGATTACTCATCAAATGAGATCCCGAAACAAGTTCGGGATGACGTGGTGTGGTTGTTTCTAACCTTATTTAATTGCCTGATCAGCAAAAGAAAACGCCTTTTGCATAAGCGGGGTTGAACGTACCGATATATTCTTACGGATGTTGAGTTCTTCTAAAGCTATCTCTACAAAAATACCGTCAATAGCTTTTTGAGTGGCATAATTGCTGATATCAGGGTCGAGATGCGATACAAAAGGTAATTTATTGTAAGCTTGCGCAGCATCGCCATAGTATTTGGTGGCGCCTACTTTATTTAAGCTGGTTTGTATAATAGGCTTAAACTTAGCCGCCAGTTGGGCGCTTGTTACTTTCCTGAAATACTGCGTAGCAGCATCCTGTCCTCCCGTAAGTATATGAGTAGCATCGCTTATACTCATATGTTTTATAGCATCCATAAAAATAGGCTCGGCCTGTTTGGCGGCATCTTCGGCAGCGCGGTTAAGCGATAAAATAACATTGTCGCAAAGTTTATTAAGCCCCAGGCTCCTGAGCGTTTTTTCGGCCTTTTGCGCCTGCGGTGGAAAAAGTATTTTAACGGCAGCATTCCCAAAAAAGCCATTGAGTGCCGATAATTGGTTGGTACTTTTAGCAGTACCCTGCAAAAGCGCATCTTTTATGCCCCCGGCCATATCCAATATCGATGGCGTACCCTGCGCGCATGCCTGCGTGCTACGGGTTAAAGTTTCAAAACTGAACAGGGATAAACAAACTATGGGTAAGAGTATCAGCAACTTTTTCATAGGGGCAATTTAGTAAAAATGATTTTGTAAGAAAAAATAAATCAAGGGAAATAGTGTAAGTGAGTAGTTGTGTGTAGGGCGGATTCTACTGGCTTCAATATGCAGCTGAAGAATAATTCTATCGCAAAGCGTCATTATGGGGATTGACATTGCGTGTTACCTATCTTTTGAAGCCGCTCATGGGCGCGGAGCCCTATTTCTTTTGTCTTGATACAAAAGAAACAAAAAATCAAGACAAAAAGATCCTTCCGCCCACAGGCAAAACACCCAGGCCCGCGCTTTTTGTCGGGCCTTTACCCGCTTTTGATCACGGTTCATTTAAAGCCGTCTCATATTTAAGTATTATGTATTTCTTCCTTGTCAGTAGAACAGCTTCGGATGAAATCAGGCAAAACGATGGTGGCCTTATACGTGGCAGGGCATAGGAAATTTTTGCAGTGCATGGGGTAGTGTGCGCAATATGGCCGCAAAAAGATTCCAGCCCAGGTTTTGCCTGATTTGCAGGGCAAAGGCCTGTGTGGCAAAGAAGCATTTACTGACTTGATTTTTTGCTACCTTTTGTATCAAGACAAAAGTAGTAGCCTCCGCGGCAATGAGCGGCTACACGCGACTCAACAGACAAGTATATTCTCTCTGCATAGTCGGGGATTGCTTCGTCGTTCCTCCTCGCAATGACGCACGAAGAGAAAATGGCTGTTATTGGGGACGCGTATTATGCTACTCCCAGCAACCTTATCAGCACAAACACCAAAGCTGCAACAAGCGCGGAAATTGGTATGGTGATGATCCAGGCCCAAATCAGGTTAATGGTAACGCCCCAGCGCACTGCTGATACACGCTTGGTTAAGCCCACCCCAATAATTGAACCTGTAATAGTATGCGTGGTTGATACCGGTATACCAAAGCGCTCTGTGATTAATAAGGTGATTGCACCTGCGGTTTCGGCGCTTACACCCTCAAGCGGAGTTATTTTGGTGATCTTTGAGCCCATTGTTTTAACGATCTTCCAGCCACCCGACATCGTTCCCAACGCTATAGCGGAGTAACAGGCCAATGGAATCCAATCAGGCATTGCCGAACCACTTTTAATAATGTTTGATGCAATAAGCGTTACATATAAAATACCCATTACCTTTTGCGCATCATTGGTACCATGCGAAAAACTTAGTGCCGCAGATGATACCAGTTGTAGCCTTTTAAACCAGCGCTCTGCAGTTGACGGTCTCGATCGTTTGCATATATGCAGAATAATAATAGTTACAATATAGGCTATTACCAGGCCTATAACAGGGGCCAGTACTATGTATGCTATGGTTGTTAGTATCAGTTTTATGTTGATGGCACTTATACCATTAGCACCCATATACAAAGCATTGGTAATACCTGCACCGGCAAAACCACCGATTAGTGTATGCGATGAGCTTGATGGTATACCAAACCACCAAGTGGTTAAGTTCCAGGTAATGGCAGCAATTAAACCAGCCAGTATAACATGCATCGTAACAAAATGTTCGTTCACTATTTTTGATACGGTGTTGGCTACCTTATGGTCTTTAACAACAAAGTAAGCCAGGAAATTAAAGGCAGCGGCCCATAATACAGCCTGAAAAGGCGTTAATACTTTGGTTGATACGATGGTGGCAATTGAGTTGGCCGCATCATGAAAACCATTGGTATAGTCGAATATGAGCGCCAGCGCAACTACAATTACAAGGAGAGTGGTAACCATTTATCTATACGGTTGCTTTTAGGCGTTTTTAACTAATATTGATTCCATTACATTGGCAGCATCTTCACACATATCTGTGGCGGTTTCAAGCGCTGCTAGTATTTCTTTATATTTTATCAGCTTAATAGCGTCTCTTTCGTATAAAAACAAGTCGGCAACGGCACGGTCAAACACATAATCGGCCTGATTCTCTACACTGTTTATCCTGATACATGAATCAGCAATGGCACGTACATTACGTAAATCCTTTAACTCACGCACTGCTTTCTCCAGATCAATACTGCCTTGTAAAATCAGGTCAGACAATTTACGAATATGCTCATTATATTCATCAATACGGTAAAGGCTCATGCGATTTGCTGCACCTTGTATGTTATCAGCTACATCATCAATCGCGGTAGCTAAAGCATGTATATCCTCACGGTCAAACGGGGTGATAAAGTTTTTACCGAGCTCCAGGTATATCTGGTGGGTAAGTTCGTCACCTTTATTTTCCAGCTTATCAATTTGCTTAAACAGTTCTTCCCTTGTAGCCGGATTTGATGAGTTTACCGCTTCAACCAACACGGTTGCTATAGCTACAACATTGCTTGCAGCCTGTTCAAACAGGGGAAAAAAGATCTTTTTATCTTTTGGTACAAAGTACTGGAATATGCTGTTAAGTGACATACTTTTTATCGAATTTCAGCAAAGGTAAGTTTGCAATGTTAAGTTAATGTTAATTCTTTAAAACAGGAATGTTAGGGAATTGTAAAGACTGCTTTGACTTTTGCAAAGTGAACCCAAAAGTAGATCCCAAACTTTCAGTACTGCGCACATTAATAGTTTGCTGGTGCGCCTCAATAATATGTTTAACAATAGCCAATCCTAATCCCGAGCCACCTATTTGCCTTGAGCGGCTGGTATCCGTTCTAAAAAAGCGCTCAAACAGGCGTGGAAGGTATTTTTCCTCTATTCCGATGCCGTCATCCGTAACCTCAACCAGCACCTGGTCATGCAAGTCAAACAAACTTATAGAGGTGCTTCCACCCTCTTTTCCGTATTTAAATGAGTTATCAATAAGATTTACCAACACCTGAATTATCTTTTCACGGTCGGCATTTACCGCAATTGGCTCATCATATTTTTGCTTGAATATTAATTTTATGTTATGCTGCTTGGCTTTCATCTCCATCGATTCAAAAACCTCCTTTATAAGGTCATTGATCTTAAATTTGGAGTAGTTGATAGCCATCTCCCCGGTCTCCAGTTTTGAGATCTCGTCAAGGTCTTTAATCAGGTAGCTCAGCCGGTCCACATTGCGTGATGCTTTGGTTAAAAAATCCCGGGCCATATCCAGGTCGTCAAACTCATCATCCTGTATAGCTTCAATATAGCCCTGTATGGCAAACAGCGGCGTTTTAAATTCGTGGGAGATGTTTGATAAAAAATCACGGCGAAATTTTTCCTGCGTACGCAGTTCATCAATTTCCGTTTTCTTTTGGCGGGCCCATTCCTTCACTTCCTGCTCCACATCATTTATGGGGTCGGCGCTTACATGTTCACCAAGGGCGTCGCGCAGGTCGCGGCCCAGTTTCAGGTTATGGATAAGTTTATAAATGAGCTTTATTTTTGAGTAGATATATTTCTCTATCAAATAATAAAAAACAAAAAAACTGGTGATAATGGTCGCCAAAAAGGTGATCATTACATCATACCAGCTATGCCTAAAATAGTAATTCACGGCCGAAAGGGTAATAGCTACCGCTGCCGCGTTTATTAAAACCAATACACGCAATTTCATACGTTAAAGTTACGATTTGTTAACGATAGCGCTGGAGGGCGAAAGTTATATTTATGTTAAGGGGGAAAAGGTTTTATAAAACATGTCATTGCGAGGAGGAACGATGAAGCAACCTCGTCGCGTTCAATATGCAAGCGACGAGGTTGCCACGCTATCGCTCGCAATGACACGTTGGCATAATAATTATTTACTCGTTTCCACATCAATAGCTATGATAATATCATCCGATAAAACCATGCTGCCACCGCCCAGGTCAAAATCACTGCGTTTAAGTTTCATTGTACCCTTGAACGAGGCATTTGCACCGGCCACGGTATAAGTGAAGGGTACATCAACTGCCTTTGTCCGTGCTTTTATGGTTATGTTAAACTGCCCGATATAATTATCGCCGCTCTTCTGCTTAATGGATACCGATTTCACAGTGATCTTAGGGTATTTCGCCGCATCAAAAAAAGAGTCTCCTTTGAGGTGTTCATCGCGCAGGTCATTATCACTATTAATGGTGTTTACATCGGCTGTCGCCTCAATAATGCTGCTGTTTAAATTTGCCGGATCAAACTGAATATTGGCCTGCAAACCACCGATATTGCCATCGGTGTTGATACCCATATTTCTTATTTTAAAGGTAATGCTTGATTTTGTTACCGTATGTTTTACCTGTGCAATGGCATAATTCGTTAAAAAAAAGAAAATTACCGCCAAATATTTTTTATTCATATGCGTATATAACGTAGTTTTCAAACTTAATTATTTATGTGCTGTTATTTTATACATTTAGTATGATTAAAAATAACTGTTAAAGTTTAGCGACAACCAATAGTAAACATGAAATCAAAGTTATTCCTCTTCTTTTTAGCCTTTACATTTTCTACCCGGGTATTTGCACAGCAGGGCTTTCCCTTTGCTAATGAGATACAGGCATTTAAACACCAGGACAGTTTAAATTTTCCAAAAAAGGATGGTATTTTGTTTATCGGCAGTTCATCCATCCGCAAATGGACCGACCTGGAGCAACGTTTCGCCAATGAACCAATCATAAGGCGTGGCGTAGGCGGTTGTGAGCTTTGGCAAATTGTAGATTACTATACACCTTATATTCTTTTCCCCTACCATCCGCGCAAAATATTTATTTATGCAGGTGAGAATGATATAGCTGCCGGAAAATCGGCGCAGTTTGTGGCCGATGAGTTTACTAAGCTATGGAGCATGATCAACCAGAAATCACCCTCGGCTGAAATTTATTTCATGTCGATAAAGCCAAGCCCAAGCCGGGCAAAATATTTTACAGAGGTTGATAAAGCCAACGCTCTGATAAAAACTTATTTAAAGGATAAGCCCAAAAGTCATTTTATTGATGTGACCACTGTTATATATAAATCCGGAACTGCTGCACCCGATTCAAGCCTGTTCCAATCGGATTATCTACACTTAAACAGTAAAGGTTATGATAAATGGCAAAAAGTATTGCAGTCATATGTCAAATAAAAATTACCTTGATTTACTGGACGAATTGCGATCCATAGCACAGCTTGGTTTAAATTATAGTAAAAATCACCACGATATTGAAAACTATAATCGTTTGCTGCAATTAGCCGCTGATAATTATTCAGATATTACCGGCCTATCTTCCGATGAAATAAAGAATAGGTTTAAACAGGAGTTAGGCTATGTTACACCCAAGGTTGGTGTTAACGGAGCGCTATTTAATGAACAGGGTCAATTATTGCTTGAACTGAGGAGCGACGACCTGTTATGGGGTATGCCAGGCGGATGGGTTGATATTGGTGAAAGCCCTGATACTGCAATAAAACGGGAGTTTATGGAAGAAGCGAATTTGGTGGTGGAACCGATGGGAATTATAAAATTTTACACTCGGTTACCCGGCGAATTTAGTCAGCCCCATACATCAGTACACATTGTATATTATTGCAAATACATTAGTGGCGATCTCAAAAAATCGTATGAGAGCCTTGAACTAAATTATATGGATCATACCAAAATTACAAACTGGCACAAAGATCATGGCCTGCAGGCGCAAGATGCTGCCTTATATTTTAATAAGCTTGTGATATAATATAAGTTGCCCATACCTTAAATTCATAACACAAAAAAAGCCCCCCGCCTGGCAGGGAGCTAACTCATAAACACTAAACGTAATGCAAAATCCTAATTAAAGACAGAGTATACGTTTATGATCTTCCAGCCATTGCCGGTATTGGCAATAGTTACATAATTGCTGCGTACAAAAGTTTTAAACTGCATATCAACCTTTACTACAGCTATATCAGTATCAGTTTCAACTACCGATGTGTTGACAGTGCAATCTTCTTCAATATTTTTTGTGGTATTCAAAAAGTCCATCATTTCCTTTTTAGTATAGCTAACCAGGTGCTTTTTCTGTAGCAAACTAAACTTTGCGGTGGGGTCAATCACATCATTAAGGCCTTCCAGCTTTCCGCGCATCATGGCATCTACATAAGTGTCTATGGCGTGGGTTTTAGTGAGCACGCCTTCATCGGTTTTATTTGCTTTAACAGCAGTGTTAACCATCAACGCGATGACTAACAGCATAACAGGTTTTAATATTTTCATGGTTTAAGAATTTAGTTTCGAATTTGTTTATGCCTATTAGACAGCAGTTAAACAAAATACGTTGCACCAATTTTTCGATTATTTGTAGATTTAACAGATATTTAACACATGCCCGTTACAACACGCCTAGCCACCTTTAATGATGTACCCGTTTTACAGCAACTGATAGCTGAATCCGTACGCGGACTTAGCAAAGGGTATTATACCGAAATGCAAATTGAAAGCTCTATTAAATACATTTTTGGTATTGATACGCAGCTATTAATTGATGAAACTTACTATGTAGCCGAGGCCGATAATCAAATAATTGCCTGTGGCGGATGGAGTAAAAGAGAAACCTTGTATGGCGGCGACCAGCATAAGGCCGTTGCCGATCCTTTACTTGATCCTGCAACTGATGCAGCACGTATCCGCGCGTTTTTTGTTCACCCGGGTTGGGCCCGGCAGGGAATTGGCAAAATGATGATAAATTTATGCGAAGCCGAAGCCATTAAAAATGGTTTTAAAGCCCTGGAACTTGGCGCTACATTGCCCGGCGAACCGCTTTACAGGGCAATGGGTTATAAAAGCTTAGCAAAAACACCGGTTTCTCTGCCTGATGGCGAACATATTATGATTGTTAAAATGCGTAAGGAGATATAACAAAAAAGGCCCCGGTAAGCCGGGACCCTTCATCGAACCAACTACTGTTCTTTACTTAAAAGTACTGTTCACACTGGTTATTTTCCAACCGAACGATTTGTCGAGGGTAACTACATCAGTACGGGTATAACCATCGTATTTAAAGTCAATTTTTACTTTACTAGAGTTTTCATCATCAGAAAGAACGGTGGTTGTAGTATTTACCGACTCGCCTGATACTGTATTACTTTTCAGGTAGTTCATTAATTGCTCTTTGGTAAATGTGTTTACCCTTTGGCCGCGCTGCATATTAAATTGCAGGTCGTCGCCCAATACTTTATCTAAATTATCTGTCTTACCATTTGCTATAGCATTAATGTAAATATTTACAACATCTTTTTCTGTTGGTTGAGTAGCATGTGATTTAACTGCGGCATTTGCGGTTATGCAGGCAAGAAGTAATGAGATACCTGCTACCATTGATTTAAGTGTTTTCATGATTTTTGTGTATTAATTTATTGATTAAATTTATACCCATATGACACCATGAACATCCGAAGTGTTACAAACAATTTACTCCGGAATTGAGATTTAACAAACATTTAACATTAGGTGTAAATAATTTCAAAAATCTTAAACAAACAGAAAATACAACAATAACATGGTTGAGTTTAACACCATTATTTTGCAATTTAATGAACAGGGCGAAAAAACAGGATGGACCTATATTGAGGTTCCTGCTGATATTGCGCAGCAAATTAAGCCCGGAAATAAAAAATCATTCAGGGTTAGGGGCATGCTGGATGCTTTCCCGGTGAGCGGGCTGGCTTTAATGCCAATGGGCGAAGGCAACTTTATTATGGCATTAAAGGCCGAGATTAGAAAAGGTATTCATAAAAATGCCGGGGCTGTATTACAAGTAAGACTTGAAGAAGACACAGATTATAAGGTGGAGATCCCCGATGATTTAATGGAATGTTTTGATTTTGAACCCGAAGCATTTGAGTTTTTTAACAGCCTGGCAAAATCACACCGTGATTATTTTATAAAATGGATAAACAGCGCCAAAACCAGCGAAACACGCGCTAAGCGCATTGTAAATACTATTAATGCTATGCTGAGAAGATGGGATTACAACACAATGATAAGGGAGATGAGGAAGGAATGATTTGAAAATTACAATTTAAGCTTATCAGGATTTTGCCTGTTATCGAAAAGTGATATTATTTCAATCACACCTTTATTAACTCTGAAATAGATAGAAGTTTGGGGCGAAGCAACGCAACGACGTATATTTTTATTCTTTAGAAAAACAGGATAATGTTCCGGATAGTTTTGGATATGTAACACGGTGTGATCAATCTCTCTGCTAACCCTTATGGTAATATCTGTTCCCCATTCATCTAACAAATAATCCAGAAGCAGATCGTACTCTTTTAATGCCCTTTCCGACCAAATTAAATCTACAGCCACAATAATCTGCTATCTATTTAATTTTTTATCTACATGGGCCATAACGCTGTCATGTGAATGCACACGGCCGGCATCCAAATCTTCAAGACCTGATTTTATGCCCTCAATTTCTGCATCTGAAAGATCACCCCACTCATCATCATCCACCTGAAATCTCAAATCCATTCTACTTAGTAAAGCTTTCAGAACAGGTAGATCCCGTTCTTTATCAATTTCTATTGTTAGCCTCGTCATAATATCAAATTTACTAATTATTTAAATAACATATAATAAGCAACACTATTTTAAATAGCCGCAATCATCCATGCATAATCAAATCAAATCATATAAATTAACTTTCTTTAATGTTCAAATCTGTGTATTACGTGCCATATGTTCAAAAAATGTGCATATCTGCACATCCGCACATCTGCACATTATACATATCTTTACCAGTCCATAATTTTTATTGCTAATAATGAGCGAAGATTTAAACCCGAACGATATACCTGCTAATAGCGAAGAAAAATTACATAACATCACCTCCCTCGACGGATTGTACGAAAACTGGTTCCTGGATTATGCATCGTATGTAATTCTTGACCGTGCCGTACCGCATATAAATGATGGTTTAAAACCCGTGCAGCGCCGTATCCTGCATTCGCTTAAAGAAATGGACGACGGGCGTTTTAACAAAGCCGCCAACGTTATTGGTAACACCATGAAATATCACCCGCATGGGGATGCTTCAATTGGTGATGCTATGGTGCAAATCGGGCAAAAAAACCTGATGATTGATTGCCAGGGTAACTGGGGCGACCCTGTAACCGGCGACTCGGCTGCAGCGCCACGTTATATTGAGGCCCGTTTATCAAAGTTTGCGCTCGAGGTTGCTTTTAATGCTGATACTACTATATGGCAAGCTAGTTACGATGGCCGTAACAAGGAGCCTATAACCCTGCCTATTAAATTCCCTTTACTATTGGCCCAGGGAGCTGAAGGTATTGCGGTAGGTTTAGCCACCAAAATATTACCGCATAATTTTATTGAACTTATTGACGCATCAATTGATGTGCTTAAAGGCATCACGCCAAATCTATTGCCCGATTTCCCTACCGGGGGCATGGCAGATGCTTCAGCTTATAATGATGGGCAGCGTGGTGGCAAGGTTAGGGTACGTGCAAAAATTGTTGAACGGGATAAGAAAACGCTTGCCATTACCGAAATACCTTTCAGCACTACAACAGGCAGCCTGATCGATAGTATTATATCAGCCAATGATAAGGGTAAAATCAAGATCAAAAAGATTGAGGATAATACGGCGCAAAATGTGGAGATCATGATCCACCTGGCACCGGGGATATCGCCTGATGTTACCATCGACGCGCTTTTTGCTTTTACCGATTGCGAGGTTTCCATATCGCCCAATACCTGCGTAATACAGGATGACAAGCCGCGCTTTATGAGCGTGAATGATATGCTATCCGAAAGCACACACTTTACCCGCGAGCTGCTTAAACAGGAACTGCAGATAAAGCTGAAGGAACTGATGGAAAAGATCTTCTTCAGCTCGTTGCTCAAGATCTTTATACAGGAGGGCATGTACAAGCATGCTGATTATGAAGGTTCATCAAACTTTGAGCAGGTGCTGGAAGTATTGAACCGCTTGTTCGAACCGTTCTTTCCGCAGTTTTACAGGGAGATATTGGCTGATGATTATAAGAAACTTATCGACAAGCCAATGAGCAGCATCACCCGTTTTGATGTTAAGAAAACGGATGAGCAGATCAAAGCTTTAGAGGCCGAAATAAAAACAGTAAAACATCATCTTAAACACCTTACCGAATATACTATTGATTGGTTCGCCAAACTAAAAGAAAAGTACGGTAAGGGCCGCGAACGTAAAACTGAGCTACGCACGTTCGACAAAGTTGAAGCCGCCCAGGTAGCATTGGCCAATGTTAAGCTGTATGTGAATCGGATTGATGGCTTTATAGGCACCGGCTTAAAGAAGGATGAGTTTGTTGGTGATTGCTCGGATATTGATGAGATCATTGTTTTCCGTTCGGATGGCTTGTGCGTGATAACCAAGGTGCAGGACAAAGTTTTTGTGGGTAAGGATATTATCCACGTTGCCGTATTTAAAAAGAACGATGAACGCACTGTTTACAACCTCATTTACAAGGATGGTGCAAGTGGTGTAAGCTATGTTAAGCGTTTCTCGGTAACCGGCGTAACGCGTGATAAGGAATATGACCTGACCAAAGGCTCAAAGGCATCAAAAGTATTATACTTTAGTGCCAACCCTAACGGCGAGGCCGAGATCATTAACGTACAGCTTAAGCCGCACTCCAAACTTAAAAAGCTGCAGTTTGATGAGGATTTCGCTAACATAGCTATTAAAGGCCGTGGATCGATGGGTAACATTGTAACCAAATACCCTGTTAAAAAGATCACGCTTAAAAGCAAAGGTATATCAACCCTATCGGGCCGTAAAATATGGTACGATGAGATATTGAAACGATTGAACGTTGATAGCCGTGGCAAATATTTAGGGGAATTTGATGGCGACGACCGCATACTTACTGTAATGAGCAATGGTATTTATGAGCTCACCAGTTTCGACCTCAACAATCACTTTTTTGATAACATGATCCTGATTGAAAAATATGATCCGGAGAAAGTTTATACCGTTGTGCATTACGATGGAAAATCAAAAAATTACCTGGTTAAGCGCTTCATGTTTGAAAACACACCTCCGGGTAAGGAGACCAGCATCATCAGCGATGAGAACGGCTCAAAAATGATATTCATTTCCGGCACATCACAGCCTGTTGCCAGGGTTGATCAGCTTAAAGGCAAAACCCAAACACCTGAAACCGTTGAGATAAACCTAGCCGAACTGATTGATGTAAAAGGCATGAAGGCGATGGGCAACCGGGTTACAATACATACGGTGCAAACTGTTGAGCTGCTCGCATCAAGCGAGCCGGAACCAGAACCAGTTGCTGAGGTTGAGGAAACTACAGAAGTGGAAGAAGAAATTATTGAGGAAGCAGAAGAAACTGAAGATACACCAATAGCAACTGAAAAATCAGCTAAGCCGGAAGAAGTCAAATCGGTGGAATCATCAGAAAAATCAGTGGAATCACCAAAATCAGAAGTGGTGGAATCATCAGAAGAATCCGTGGAATCACCTCCAATAAAAAAGATAGATTTTGAGATCACCAATCCGGATGATATTGATATAGACGACAAGGGACAACTAGGCTTATTTTAATCATTTAATCTCTCTTTTGTCATTTCGAACGATAGTGAGAAATCTTATACACCTTGCATCACCACCATGCAAAACGCAAAAGATTTCTCACTATCGTTCGAAATGACATTTTTCAATACTTTTTACACCAACCCTTACCGACATTTCTCTTCTTTCACCCTAGTTAAACCGGGTGTTTACCGATGGTTTATAGCCTCATTCTTTATTATCAGGTAGTTTAGTCCATATTCTATTTGATAATAAAAATGAATCCGGGCATACAAAACAAAAACATCCTTATATCGGGCGCCAGCATTGCCGGGCCGGCACTGGCATGGTGGCTAAACAAATACGATTTTAATGTTACCATTGTTGAAAAAGCGCCCGCTTTGCGCGAGGGTGGCTACCGGGTTGATATCCGTGGTGCCGCCGCTGATATTGTTGAACGGATGGGCTTAATGTCCGATATTAGAAAAGTAGGGACCGCCTTAAAAGGTTCATCCCTGGTAAACAAAAAAGGCAAGACCATTCTTGAACTTGATGACCCCAATATCTTCGGCATGCGGCAGGAAAATGATGCGGAAATTATGCGCGGCAACCTGGCGAATATCCTGTACCAGGCCACTCACCACAATACCGAATACATTTTTAATGATAGCATTACAGGCATCTTTCAAACCGGTAAGGATGTAACGGTAACCTTTAAAAACGCAGCACCACGAAATTTCGATTTGGTTGTTGGCGCTGATGGCCTGCATTCCAATGTAAGGAACATAGCGTTTGGGGGCGATCATTCATTTGTTAAAGATCTTGATTATTACGTATCCATCTGCACCATTCCTAATTATTTTAAGCTCGATCACTGGGAGATCTCCTATCCATCAGCCGGAAAATTGATCAATGTGTACAGCACGCACCGGCAGCAGGAGGCAAAGGCATTCTTCATGTTCGCGTCACCACCCATAAAATATAATTATCATGATATCGCGCAGCAAAAAAACATATTAGTCACACATTTTAGAGATGCAGGCTGGGAAACTGAAAAGCTGATGCAGCAGATGCATTCGGCCGATGATTTTTATTTCGATTCCGTTAGCCAGGTGCATATGGATAGCCTGTCGAAAAGCCGGGTAGTATTATTGGGCGATGCCGGGTATTGCCCCTCTCCTGCTTCGGGCCAGGGCACCAGTATGGCCTTAGTTGGCGCTTACGTTCTGGCTGGCGAACTGGCCGCTGCAAACAGCGATCACTTCACCGCATTTTTAAAATATGAATGGGAGATGAAAGGCTTCATCCGTAAAAATCAGCAATTAGGCCTGAGCGTTTTAAAGGAGATGATCCCAAAATCAAAAATGCAGGTATGGTTTCAAAATACAATGCTCCGTTTATTGACGCATTCACCATGGAAGAATAGAGTGTTGAAAGGCATACTTGGAAAAATACAATCAGACGTTGAAGACGCCGCCAATGCCATTGAACTAAAAGATTACGCGCAGGCTGAGGCTTTATATAGTAATTAATTTACTAAAGCTATATATTTGGGCACGCAATCGATTTCATTAAACCGGTAGCGCCTGTCATGAAAAAACTCACCTTCTTACCCCTGCTGTTAGCCGTTCTTTTTATAAACGTTTGCTCGGCTCAAAAAATCAAACATACATTTACGCTTGGAGATTCTGCTTTTTTGCTGGATGGTAAACCCTTGCAGATCATTTCGGGCGAGATGCATTGTACCCGTATCCCCCGCGAATACTGGCGTGCACGAATGAAGATGGCAAAAGCAATGGGCCTGAACACCATCGGTACTTATGTTTTCTGGAATGCTCAGGAACCTGAGCCCGGTAAATTTGATTTCTCGGGTAATAATGATATCGCCGAATTTATTCGTATAGCCAAAGAAGAGGGTTTATGGGTGGTATTAAGGCCAAGTCCGTACGTATGTGCCGAGTGGGAATTTGGCGGTTACCCATGGTGGCTGCTAAAGGATAAAAACATGAAGGTGCGCAGTCAAGATCCTAATTTCCTGAAAGCCTACCGCGAATATATTATGCAATTAGGCAAGCAGATTGCCCCACTGTTGGTTACCCATGGCGGGAATGTTTTAATGGTGCAGATAGAGAATGAATATGGCTCCTACAGCAATGACAAGGTATATCTTGACCTCAACCGTAAGATCTTCCGCGAAGCGGGATTGGATGGCCTGCTGTTTACCTGCGATGGCCCCGGGGAAATGGCTGATGGCTACCTGCCCGGCTATTTACCTGCCGTTAACGGATTAGATGATCCCAAACAGGTAAAACAGCTTATCAACAAATATCATGATGGCAAAGGGCCATATTATATATCAGAATGGTACCCGGGCTGGTTTGATAGCTGGGGAAAGGAACACCAGGGCAGTGTTGCCGATAGCGATGCTAAAAAGCTGGATGAGGTATTATCGGCAGGGTTATCCATCAACATGTATATGTTTCATGGCGGTACTACCCGTGGGTTTATGAACGGTGCTAACATGAGTCGTAACGATCCTTATTCGCCGCAAACATCGAGCTATGACTATGATGCGCCGTTGAATGAATCGGGTAATCCAACAGTCAAATTCTATAAGTTTCGCGCGGTGATAGAAAAACATTTGCCTGCCGGCGAACACCTTCCACCAGTACCTGATACCGCAAAAACCATCGCCATAAAAAATATCGACCTTAAAGAAAGCGCACCGCTGTTTGCCAATTTGGGTAGCCCGACAATGTCGCTTCACCCTATGAGTTTTGAGGACCTTAATCAGGGTTATGGCTTTGTTTTATATACCACTACTTTAAAAAATGCTGATAAAGGCCTGTTAAAGATCAAGGAACTGCGTGATTATGCCACCGTTTATTTGAATGGTAAGCGCATCAGTGTTTTAGACAGAAGATTAAAACAGGATTCATTGCAGATTGAGGCCGATAAACCTAACTCAGTATTGGGTATCTTGGTAGAGAATAACGGACGCATAAACTACGGGCCATATTTACCCGACAACAGGCAGGGTATTACAGATAAAGTAACCCTGAACGGCACTGAACTAACCGGCTGGATCATGTTTAAATTTCCGTTTAATAACCTTTCAGGCCTGAAATTTAATACGGTTAACCCAACTGCTGTTGCAGCCAATGGCCCGGCATTATATAAAGGCACATTTAAACTAACTGCCACCGGCGATACTTATTTGGATATGCATGGCTTCGGTAAAGGCTTTGTCTTTTTAAACGGGCGCAACCTGGGCAAATACTGGTACATAGGCCCACAGCAAACGCTGTATATTCCTGCGGGATGGCTCAATAAAGGAAAAAACGAGATAGAGGTATTTGATGAGTTGAATAACGGCCACCAGCATATCTCCACATTGGACCATCCGGTTTTGAATGAGGTAGTTAAAGAGTAATAACTAAAACACACTGTCATTTATCCCCGCTGTTTGTGTCCTCACAAACAGCTACTAACTAATATCAACGGAGTGTTTGTGGGGACACAAACACTGGAATGATTTTTTCTATTTTTATCATGCTGAGTTTTTAAATCCGCGGATCCTGAATGAGAAATGACATGTTTCGCAAGAATGAAACTTACGAAGTTTTAAAAACTTCGTAAGTTTTTATCCTCTTTACAAATATGTCATAGGTAGGTACGATAAAACTGTATTTAAAATACTTTAAACCTCGCCCAGGTAGATCTCCGTTTCGTAAACAAAACTCACCTTGCCATCAACATTATATTTATTAAAGATATCCTTTAACAGTACCAGGAATTTTTCGCCCGCAACGGTATCTTCCTTAGGTACATATGATGAGGAATATGCCCGGCCAATCAGCCCTGCCTCATCAAATATTTGTGTGTTGGCGTATTTGGTTAGCTTATAAATACCATCCTTAAAAAAGGCCTTAAAATCAATATCGCGCACCTTGCGGTGGTTTACTTTATTATAATCGATGCCGTCATGTTTCAGTAATGCTTCATAGGCTTTTGCAAACTCGTCAACATCGGTAAGACGGCTGTTCCATATCAGCGCGGCTTTGCCTTTATCTTTTAATATCCGGTTAAATTCTACCTTAGTTTTGGCATCATTAAACCAGTGGAAAGCCTGTGCACACACAATAAGGTCCGCACATTTTGTGGGCAATGTAGTAGCTTCGGCAGTGCCATCTATCGGGGCAAAAGTTTTGTAGGCCGATAATTGATCAACAGCCGCATCGCGCATGGGTTGGTTAGGTTCAACGGCGTAAACCTTGTAGCCCTCATCAAGCAGTAGTTTGGTAAATATGCCTGTGCCCGCGCCAACATCGGCAATAACCGAATCAGCATTGAGTTTACATTCCTGCTTTAAGAACGCCAATACCTCGGGCGGGTAGCCCGGCCTGAATTTGATATAGTTATCAACCCGGTCGGAAAATCTTTTGGTTGAATCTGATGACATCCTGAACTAATTATATACTTATAAAAAATGCGGCCTCAAAAACATGGCCTACATGCAGCTTTTGAATATCTTCTTTTTTGCTGATGTCCTTTGGCTCATTTGCCGTATCAGCACAGCCCAGCCAGGGTTCGATACATACAAAATCGGCGCCCGGTTTAGCCCAAAGTCCTAAATAATTAAAAAACGGATACTCAACAGATAATGATTGATCATGATTTTTGCTTTTGATGGTCACTTGCCTTGTGCGCAGGTTTTTAAATACCAGGGCATCATTATTAAACAGCTCTCTTGTCAGCCATAATTTATTGCCATCTAAAGCAACGGGAGCAGTTTCTCCTGAGAACATACCGCTCGCATCAAGTAAATGCGTGGTGAGCTTTTCATCAGTTTCAAATTCTAAATAATAGTCCTCATATTTTTCACCTGGACCAAATGGCACATTAAAAGCCGGGTGACCGCCAACAGAAAAGTATATAGTTTTTTTATCAAGATTAATGACTTTATAGGTAATCCGTAGCGCATTATCAATCAGCATATACATGATCTCGAAATCAAACCGGTACGGGAACAACCCGCGTGTGTTCTCGGAATTGGGTAATGAAAATACAGCCGACTGGTCATCATTTTTCAACAACACAAACTCTGATAGCCGGGCAAATCCATGGCGTTTCATAGGGTATGCCTTCCCATCAACCAAAAGTTCATCATTTATTAAACCACCCACAATCGGGAAAAGGTTTGGCGCATGCCATGGCCATATATTGGGATCGGCTTGCCACATTTGCTCGGTGCTGGTAGCTTTGTTTATTAGTGAGGAAAGCTGGGCGCCTTTAGCATCAATGGATACTTTTAAATAGTCATTTTCTAAAACTGTCATATAAGATAGGTTAACGCTGATTCTACGAATAGCAGATAGATAAGTTTAATAACACTAAGTACACTATTTTGGTTTGAAATTGTGCAATTAGTGTTTATTTAATCGTCATCATCGTCCTTTTTGGGTTGCAATATTACAAATGCACTGCGTTTTGGCGCGGGCATAATGGCATTTTCTCCCTTTACCGATTTCCATATCACATCATTCAGTTCCAGGTCGGGCACCTTATCTTCTTTTGCAAGATTGAATGATTGCGAGCGTTTACTGCTCTCATTTACGGCAACGTTACGCTGTTCCAGGTCAACCTGCGCGGGTTTTACTGTATAGACAGTCATATCGGGGGTCGCGGTAAAGCAATCATACAATGGCAAGGCGGCGGCATCATACTGGCTCATGGGCGGCAGGCCCAATATCAGCTCAATGGTGCGTAGTACGCCCGATGTAGAGTACATATGATGTATAGCCGCATTATGCTTTACGTAAGGCCCGGCAACCAGCACAGGCGAGCGGTGTGCATCCACATGATCAGGGCCGTTCTGGGCATCATCCTCGAGTATAAACACTACAGATTCTTTCCAGATGGAGCTTTTTGAAAGATGATCTATCAGCAAACCTATACCCTGATCATTATCCGCAACAGCAGCGATGGGTGATATGGCTCCTCGCCTTTGTCCGCTGGTATGATCGTTGCAGATACGTATGGAGTTAAAATGAGGAACGGCATTTATGCTCAGCAATGAGTCGAAATCATGTTCCCAAACTTGCTCGCGTTTAATATCCTTAATGTTCAGATCAAAGCCCGGCGACTGCGGGCAAAGGTGCCCCACCAATGATTTGATATTGGCCTCGCCATCCTGTGCAAACTCTCCGTAGGTACGGTAGCTTACACCCGCCCTTTTGCAATAATCCCATATATAGCCATCGCGCGGATCACCGGCCCGGCGGGTACCTTCCGAGTCATAATTACCGCCACGACCCCCATAACTTGTGGGCCATGTTTTTTCAATAAAATCTGTAGCATAAGCGGCCATGCTCCAGTTATGCCCGTCGGCGCTAACTTCGGCATCAACATAAAAATTATCCAGCAACACAAACTGATCAGCTATAGCATGGTGGTTTGGGGTAACCTTCTGCCCAAAAATACAAAGCGAGGTATCACCATTTCCTTTCGGCATATCACCCAAAACCTGGTCGTAAGTGCGGTTTTCCTTGATGATATAAAACACATATTTAATAGGTGATTTATCGGCTTTGCTGCGTGGTATAGGGTTACCGGCCTCGCCTGCTGCCATTTTCTCCTCCGTTTCATTAAACGGTGTATTGGCGTAAACCTGTTCGGTGTAGGTTTTAAGCTGATCGGCATTAGGCGCATCAATAAATGATAGTGTGCCTTTAAACAGGCCGCCTATATATTGTTCTTTTGAATTAGTAGCTCCTTTTTGGTAGCCGCTGTTATCTGCCTTGCGTACCGGCTGCGGCCCTCGCGGGTTGGCCATTGAGGTGAAACCTTTGCCATTGGCTACCAGTATTTTTTTGCCTAAAACCTTAACGTTAGTTGGATACCAACCTACCGGGATAAAACCCATGCTTTTGCTGTTACCGGGTTTGCTCACATCAAATACAGCCAGGCAATTGTTATCGGCATTGGCTATGTATAGTGTTTTTTCATCAACGGATAGCGCAAGGCCATTAGTTGTTGACCCTGTTAAATGGGTTGGATAAAGCGCTGTTGCAACGGTTTCAACTATTTTGCGGGTAACGGTATTAATTATGGCGACTGAATTATCATTGGCATTGGCAACAAACAGCCAGTTGCCCTTTTTATTCAGCAACATTTCGTTAGGATGGCTACCTACTGTAATATTGCTAAGTTTTTGCGTTTCTGTGTTATAAAAGGCTACCTGCTCCCCTCCCCAGATCGAGATGTACAGCGTTTTTTCATCAGGCGATAATAAGCAGCTATATGCCTCGGCAGGGAGTTTAACTTTTGACGTAACGCTGCGTGTTTTTGGGTCGATGATGTATAAAGCGCTATCCTCTTTAGTTACCGTATATAAAACGGTGTTGCTTTTGTTAACGGCTATGCCTGTTGCGCAGATCTTATCAGCCGGCCATGGTTTACCGAATTTGATGGTATCGGCTTTGCCAATTTTGTTATTGCTGATGGAGAAGGCTAAAATAAAGTTATCATTACCTCCTGATGCATACAAAGTTTTTTCGTCCTTACTAAAGGCCAAACCATACCACGATTTACCTACTACTTTTTCATCCAGCAGCTTTTCATTTACCGGGTCGATAAGTTGGATGGATTGGGTGCTTTGTCCGTTATTGGTTACAGCCAGCATTTTGCCCGATGCGGATAGCTGGATATTTAATGGCAGATCGCCTAACTGTAAGTAGCGCCCGGCCGGACTCAGTTTCCAGCCATTAGGCAATAGCACTTGTTGCGTTTGCTGTATTTTCCCCGGCAATTGCGCCTGTACTTTAAAGGCAGCAATAAGCAATAGTATGCTGAACAGATATTTTTGTTTCATAGTGAGATCAATCAAAAGACCAGCCAAAAGTAGGCATTGCTTTTTAGCGATATAGGCTGTTAACAAAAACTTAATACAAGATACAGATTAATCTACTTATCCAGCTTTAGCTGAGCTTTTATTATAGAATCTTTTTGAGCGGTAGTGAGTTTATAATTGAAGTTAAACAAAGCGCTTTCCCAATCGCCATAGGAGGCATTGGGCAGTACAATATACCGGCTGCCAAATTCCTGTATCAGTTTATTGGTGGCATCCTGCCTGCCTTGTAGAGTGGGTTTATTATCATACAAAGCATCAAAATCGGCCAGGTTATCGCCACATAAAAGAATAACGGTATGTGTTTTAAGCACGTCCTGCCTGCGGCTTTCCTTACTGGAGTTGTGGCCCGGTCTTAATATTAAATGCGCGTCATCGGCATTAGGCAGATTGTAAAGTTGCAGATTTTTTAATGTGCCGGCACGCTCATCCTCATCACGGTTAGTAATGTAAAAAACCTCTACCCCTTTTGATGCGGCGTATTTAAAGAAAGCCGAAGCACCGGGTACGGTGTCGGCTATACCTTTTGCTGTCCAGGTTTTCCAGGTTGTTGAGGTATAATCCAGATTATTGATGGCACGCTGGGCATCATAAGGGCTGTTATCCAATAGCGTTTCATCTATATCGGTAATAACCGCGTATGGTTTGGCCGGGGTTTGTTTTACAGCTTCGTCAACCCTTTGCTTTGCGATATTGTAAGCCTGGAAACATAATGCTTTGTATTCAGCAGCCTGTTGCTGCCATAGCGATGCCCATACCTTGCCATTATTTACAGTAGAGGTGCCGCTGGTTACTTTTTTTGATGATGAACAGGCATTCAGCAATATAACACCCGCCAGTAAATAGTTATGCCATTTTCTCATGCTGCAAATATCACAAATGAGCGGCTTATAACAACTCGGGCTTTATTTTTTCGGTAAACTCTTTAGCAAACTTGTGCAGTTTGGGCTGGATCACAAATGAGCAATAGGGTTGATTACCGTTCTCCTGGAAATAATTCTGATGGTAATCTTCGGCTACGTAAAATTCACTTGCCGGGGTTACTTCGGTAACAATAGGGGCATCAAAAACATGCTCTTCAGTTAGTTTTTTTATCATGGCCTCTGCCTGTTCCTTTTGCTGCTCATTGGTATAAAATATAGCTGAACGGTATTGCGTGCCCACGTCATTACCCTGTCGGTTTAAAGTTGTTGGGTTATGCGTTCTGAAGAATATTAGCAGTATCTCATCCAGTGATATTTCATCGGCGTCATACTCAACCTGGGTTACTTCTGCGTGGCCGGTAGTACCTGTGCATACCTGTTTGTAAGTTGGATGGTCAACATGCCCGCCCATATAACCCGAGGTTACTTTTTTAACGCCCTTAACTGTTTGAAATATAGCTTCTGTACACCAGAAGCACCCGTTGCCGAATGTTATTGTTTGAATATTCATAGTAATGTTAAATACGAATTTACCACTCTTTTGATTTAGAAAGATATTTATATTTGATTATGTCAATATAGTTACTAAATTAGATGTTTAAACATTCATTAAAATCCTGAATTATGAAAATTGCAGTATTAATCACCCGCTCATTGCTCGGCCTTATTTTCTTCGGATTCGGTCTGGCTTATTTCTTGCATCTTTTACCAACAACAGTTCCACCCGGCCCTGCCGGTGAATTCGATAAAGGGCTATTTGCTTCCGGCTACTTTTTCGCTTTCTTAAAAGCTACGGAAACCATTTGCGGCTTATTCCTGCTTATCAACAAATACACAGCTTTCTTTTTACTGATCATATTCCCTGTTACGCTGAATATATTTTTATTCCATGCCTTTCTTGAACCATCTGGTTTAGTTATGGCCGGCCCTATGCTGCTCATTAATTTGTTTTTAGGCTATGCCTATCGAAAATATTACACAGGCGTATTCACCACTTCGCCTGTTGTATAAAACAGTTTAATTATATAACAATCAATAAATGCCCCGGTAATAATACCGGGGCATTTTTGTTTAAAACATTTTATAACAGTTTAATTTTGATATGTTGCAATTAATAATGCAAATTTACTGTCGTTTATACATTTTATCAAAACAACCAATTATGCCAGCAATAAAAGCCTTTTTATGCGGGGTCGGGAAGCTATCTTTCCTGCTTTTAGTCTCTGTACTTTTTACACTTAAATCATCTGCCCAGGTTAGGTCAATCATCGATTTTGATAAAGGCTGGCATTTTCATTTAGGCGATACTACCAATGCGGAACAATCTACATTTACCGATGCCAACTGGCGCGTGCTTAACCTGCCTCACGACTGGAGCGTTGAAGGCACATTCAGCAAAGAAAACAAAGCTACCCCCGAAGGCGGCGCTTTACCGGGTGGTATTGGCTGGTACCGTAAAACATTTACTGTACCTGTATCGGCAAAAAGCAAACTTATTTATATTGATTTTGATGGCGTTTACCAAAAAAGTACCGTTTGGATAAACGGTCATAAACTGGGTTTCAGGCCTAATGGTTATATCTCGTTCCGCTATGAGCTTACGCCTTATTTAAACTTTGGCGGGCAAAACACTATTGCCGTAAAGGTTGACAACTCTGTTCAGCCAAATTCACGCTGGTATTCAGGTTCGGGCATATACAGGAATGTGTGGTTGGTTACTACCGGCAAAACAGCTATCGACCATTGGGGAACTTATATTACTACGCCTGAAGTGAGCGCGCAATCCGCTAAAGTTAATTTAAAGGTGAGGATAAAGAATGCCGGCGATGCAGCAAATATTACCGTAAAAACTTCTATTTATGATGCCGCGGGGAAATCGGTTGCGGAATATGGCAGCATTATCCCTAATGCTGAGTTGAAAGATTCTGTGATCCTTTCAGATCAAACTTTAACCGTTAAAACCCCGGTTTTATGGGCGGTTGATCATCCTTATCTATATAAAGCAGTTACCAAAGTATTAGTTAATGGCGCCGTGGTTGATGACTATACCACCCCGCTTGGTATCCGTTATTTTAATTTTGATGCGGATAAAGGCTTCTCTTTAAATGGCAAGCATATAAAAATATTAGGTGTGTGTGACCACCATGACCTGGGCAGTTTAGGCTCAGCATTAAACTACCGTGCTTTGGAACGCCAGCTGCAGGAATTAAAGGAAATGGGCTGTAATGCCATACGCACCTCGCATAATCCACCGACACCTGAGCTATTGGAACTGACCGATAAAATGGGCTTTATTGTGATGGATGAAGCATTTGATTGCTGGGAATGGGCAAAAGTTAAATATGATTACCATTTGTATTTTAAACAATGGCATAAACGCGATCTGGAAGATCAGGTATTACGCGACAGGAATCACCCAAGCGTGATCATCTGGAGCATTGGTAACGAGATACCGCAACAGGCTGATACCAGCGCATTACGCATAGCACCTGATTTGGCGGCGATAGTTCACAGTCTGGATAAAACCCGCCCTATTACTACCGCAAATGACCGCCCTGATACCAACAATAAGATCGTAAAATCAGGCGCTATTGACCTGATAGGTTATAACTACCATGAATACGATTACGCAAAATTTCATGACCGTTATCCGGGTAAAAAATTCATCGCTACGGAAACAACTTCCGATCTGCAAACCCGTGGGCATTATGATATGCCATCAGACAGTATAAGAATATGGCCTTCGAGGGGTGATGATAAATTTGTTGGCAATGCCGATAATACGGTATCAGCCTATGATAATGTGCGACCACCATGGGGTTCAACCCATGAGGCTACATGGAAAGTGATAAAGAAATATGATATGCTGTCGGGCTTCTTTATCTGGACCGGATGGGATTATCTGGGCGAACCTACGCCATACTCATGGCCATCACGCAGCTCTTATTTTGGTATTATAGATTTGGCTGGCTTCCCTAAGGATGTGTACTACATGTACCAAAGCGAATGGACCAATAAACCGGTATTGCACATCTTCCCGCACTGGAACTGGACACCGGGTCAAACTATTGACATTTGGGCCTATTATAACCACGCCGATGAAGTGGAACTGTATGTTAACGGAAAATCTGTCGGCATACAAAAGAAAACCGGCGATGACCTGCATGTAATGTGGCGCTTGAAATTTGAGCCGGGCACCTTAAAAGCTGTATCGCGCAAGGATGGAAAAGTGGTATTAACACAGGAAATTCATACCGCGGGCAAACCTGCTAAAATTGAGCTGAGCGCCGACAGAAGCACAATTAATGCTGATGGTAAGGACCTGTCGTTTGTTACCGTGAAGATATTGGATAAGGACGGCAATGTTGTTCCTGATGCCAGCAACCTGGTAAACTTTAAAATCAACGGCAACGCGTTTATTGCCAGTGTTGACAACGGCGATCCGGTAAGTCATGACCCATTCAAAGCTGATTACCGCAAGGCATTCAACGGCCTGGCACTAGCTATTGTTCAGGCAAAAGAAACGCCGGGTAATATTACTTTTACCGCTACCGCGGATGGGTTACAACCAGCTACTATTACGATAAAAGCGAAATAGCCTATTGTCATTTCGAGTGATAGCGAGAAATCTTCTGCTCCATATCCAAAGCAGAAGATTTCTCCTCGTTTCCCTGCGATAGCGCAAGTCTTGCGCTAAATTATGATAAAACAATATGAGTATCAGAAACGCCAAAATATCTGACGCAGAAGCTATCCGGAATTTGCTTGAACAGTTGGACTATCCTACACCAGATGGTTTCGTGGAGGAGAAGTTGCCTTTACTGCTCGATCACCCAGACCAGATTTTGTTAGTTTATGAAAAACAGGGAAAGGCAGTTGGAATGATCTCTATACATTTTGTTCCGCAGATCGCTTTGACCGGTGATTTCGCCAATATCAGCTACTTAGCCGTAGATGAAAATGTTCGGGGCGAACGCATTGGGGCCAAGCTTGAAGAATACTGTACCAGATTGGCAGCTGAACGAAAATGTGACAGGATATTTGTGCATTGCCATATACGGAGGGAAGATGCACATCGCTTTTATGACCGGCAGGGATATCAGGAATCGAGGAAATATCTGGTGAAAAAGCTAAATCAACTTTAAAAGGCAAAAAATAAACTGCAATAGCACAAGTCATCAACTCACAGCCAAGCGCACAAGACTTGCGCTAAATTATGGGACATTACTATAAAAGCGAAATAGCCTATTGTCATTTCGAGCGATAGCGAGAAATCTTCTGCTCCACATCCGAAGCAGAAGATTTCTCCTCGTTCCTCGTCGAAATGACATTAGCTTTTATTCCGCTTTCTTCTTCGCCAAATCTTTTAACACTACATTTATTTGTTTACCGATTGGTTTATTATCACGATAGGTAACCACTCTTATTTCAGTGGCGCCATTTGGGATAGCCAGGGGCACGTTAGCATATTTCAGTGAATGGTTATCGGGAATGCTGGTATCAAACGTATAATAAATATCAAGCTTACTAAGCTGTGTCCCCAGTTTCACTTTGAGTGAGGTATCGCCGGGCACCCTTGTCCCACCAATAATCGGGTCATACATACTGGTAGCGTATTTAATATCAGCGGCATCCAAACGTTTAAAATGCGTTTCCACTCTATGCACAAACTCATCAAAATGGCGCTCAGTTTTCGGCGACCATAAAATTTCTGCCAATGCCATAGCGCGTGGCCAGGTCATATACTCTACCTGGCGCTCATCAGTTATCGATTCTGTCCACAGGTTCCCTTGTCCGCCTAAAATGAGTTTTGCGTCAACGCCTTCCGGAACAGGTTCAAAATCATAAGCATTATTTAAAAAAAGCTTACCATAGGTAGCCGGCTCTACCAATGGATCGCCCTGGTAAAGATCGAGATAGCAGCTACCCGATGGGGTCATTATCACCTGATGGCCCATTTTTGCAGCCTGAATGCCGCCATCCATACCTCGCCAGCTCATTACTGTTGCCGATGGCGCTAGTCCGCCCTCCAATATCTCATCCCAACCTATTAGTTTCTTACCTTTTGACTCTACAATCTGCTCTATACGTTTTACAAAATAGCTTTGTAATTCTTCGACATTTTTCAGGTTTTCGCGCTTCATTAAAGCCTGGCATTTCGGGCATTTATCCCAAAAACCTTTATAAGCCTCATCACCCCCTATGTGGATATATTTACAAGGGAACAGTTGTGCTATCTCGGTAAAAACCTTATCCAGGATCATGTAAGTGGAATCATTACCTACACAAAGCACGTTATCCTCCTTCGTATAAAAACTGCTGCCGGGGTTAACCGGGTATTGCCGCTGGGTACATGACAAGTTAGGGAACGAGGCGATCATGGCCAAACTATGCGCCGGCACATCTATCTCAGGAAGAATAGTAATGTATCTGTCCTGCGCGTATTTAATAATCTCGCGCACATCATCCTGTGTATAAAAACCGCCATAAGGAGTTTTCTCTCCCGGTTGTGGTACCTGCATTGAGCCATTGAACGGCCCGGTACGCATTACACGCCATGCACCAACACGGGTTAACTGCGGCAGGCTCTTTATCTCGATACGCCAGCCATTATCATCTGAAAGGTGCCAGTGAAATACATTGTATTTGTATTTGGCCATCTCATCAATATAATCCTTAACCACCTGTTTAGGGAAGTAATGGCGGCTTACATCCAGCATCAATCCCCGCCAGCCGAAACGTGGATAATCATTAATATCAACCGCTGGGATGCTCCAGGCAATGCCCGTAACCTGCGTTCTCGATTCAATATCCGGCGGCAATAACTGTACTAAGGTTTGTATACCGTAAAACAGGCCCTTATCATCGTTAGCGGCAATAGTTATACGTGTGGTGGTAACTTTTAGCGTATACCCCTCTTCGCCGATTGTGGGGTCGGCTATCTTGTTCAGTTTTAAATGAATGGCTATACCTGTTTTATTAACGGTAGTTACCGGAATAGTAAACCCGGTTGGTGCATTAAGCATACCGGCTAATAAATTGCCTATCCTTTTAACCTCGGGATCGCCTGTGGGTATAATGATACTGGTTTGTCGGCTTAACTTAAAATGGCCGGGATAAGTTTTTAGCGATACCGGCTGGGGTATTAATTGCGGCGCTTGTGCAAGGCACATAAAAGCGGTCAAAAAACTAAACAGGAAAGTCAACAAGCCTTTGTTCATATACTTTAAGGTTAATGGTTAGCAATATTATTTCAATTCTTTTCTCATCACATAGTCGTTCATAAAATATGGCCCAATGGGGATATCTTCCTGGTAAGCCTCGCTAAAGCCCATCTTTTCATAAAAGCTTTTGGCCTTGTTATAGCGGTTCACATTTAGTTCGAGGATGTGTTTTCCGGCTTTTAAAACCTCATTGCTTACCGCGTCAATCAATATTTTACCGTATCCTTTGCCTTGTGTAACAGGCAGACAATAGAGTTTATGCAATTTATAAATATCCACATCATCCTCGCGCGGAGAAAATGCCGCGAAAGCCACAGGCTGTTCATCTTCCAATAGCATTAAATAAGTTTGTATGTTATTTTCGATCTGGTTGCTGATCTTTTCTGCCGTGTAGATCTCATCCAGCATAAAGCGGATCTGTTCTTCTTCCAATATTGGTGAGTAGGCTACCCACCAGGTTGTTTCGGCTATTTGAATAATGGTTTCAGTGTCGGTTGTAGTTGCTTTTCTGATAGTATACATTATTCAAATATAGAAGAACCATGGTAGAGACGCAAGGCCTTGCATATTGGTTTATCATCCCTTATCCAATGGAGGCGCAAAATATTGCGTCTCTACATATAATTAAAAAGAGACGCAAGGTGTTGCGTCTCTACAAGATTTGTGTATTGATTAATGATTTTCTTCTTCGTCAATCTGAAGTGAAGATATGACGCTTTGTCCAACCGCGAAATAATCTTCCAATTCTGCAAGGGTTGATGAATTGGTGGCAATGTCCTTAATGATCCTGCCTTTTTCCATCAGTAAAATACGGTCGCAAACATCGGTTATGTGGCTCAGGTCATGGCTTGAAATAAGCGTGGTAACACCATGCTGCTTGTTGATACTCTTCAGCATGTTTTTCAGTCTGATCTGTGTGCTTGGGTCGATATTGGCGAATGGCTCATCCAGCATCAGCAATTCTGGCTTTTGTAATAAGCATGAGGCAATGCCTACTTTACTTTGATTACCTTTTGAAAGATCACGGATGTATTTGCCTTTTTTCAATATTTCGCCATTAAAAAAATCGGTAAGCGTAGATAAAAAATCATCCACATGGGCCTGCGTTTGCTGGTGCAGGCCACCTATAAAGTAAAAATACTCCTCGGGGGTAAGGTAATCTATCAGGAAACCTTCGTCCAAATATGATGCGGTGTAATTTTTCCAGTTTTCATGCCCGGCAACGGCTTCACCATTTGATATTACCTCGCCGCTTTCAGGGCGGATCAGATCCAATATCATCCTGAAAAGGGTCGTTTTACCCGCGCCATTGTTGCCTACCAGCCCTACGCTTTCGCCTTTAGCTATCTCCAGCTGAGGTACGTTTACAACCAATACGTTGTTATATATTTTTTTAAGATTGCTTATTGTTATCATATTATTTGTTTCTAAAGCCTTCGGCTATGGTATACTTTCTTTTATAAAAATCAGCTTCCAATTTATTGATCAGGGTACTGCGGATAAGGATCATTACCAATCCGGCAGCACCCAGCACAGCAAGTCCAAGATCACGATAATGCAGCAATGAAAATGGCAGATAAACCAGGATCGGTGTAATGAACAGCGGTAAGGATATGAGCCATTGTGTGCCGCCAACACCTTCCCAATTAAATGCCGCGCCTTTTGAAAGATCGATGCGGCGGGAATTTCGGTTAGCGAAATACAGGATAATGGTAGTATTAACCCCCAGGTTCCATAAATACATCACAAAATGAATGATTAAAACCCGCCAGCCAAAATATACGTAGGGTATCGTCAATATAAATGCTAGAGTAGATACAAGAGTAAACAATAGGTACTTCGCCTTCAGAAAATCATTAAACTTTATTTTATTTACCAGTAAACCATCAAAATGCGCGGCTTGCCAGCTAAACATAAACTGTCCGTAATTAATAATGAAGATACCGGTCATAAACATCCCCACAAAAACTACCGGGTAATCAGTATGCATCATCGCAGGCTTGTTATAAAATATCAGCCCATAAAACAAAAACAACACACTCATTTTTATAGCCGAATTTGGCCGCTTATTTCTTAATATAAGTTTGATCTCGTTAGCAGCCAGGTCGCCGGTTGTGCCAAACCGGTTAAGGAAAGGATATTCTGTACTGCTTTTGTGGGATGCTTTTTTAGAGTTGAGCTCTTCGAGGTAAAGGTTATCCTTCAAATACAAAAAGTTAAGGTAGAACATACCAACCGCCAGCAGAAATGGCAACAAAACCAGAGCCGGTAGGCTGATCAAATGCCCGAAGAATAGATACGATATATCCTTTATAGAATATATGTGCCATAAAAAATCGCCAAGACAAATCAATACCAATATGCCTGTAGCGATCAGGAAGATCCAACCATTTAAATTGGCTTTACGTTTTATATATAGCGCCAAATAATTGTTAAAAATGGTTATCCCAAAAACAGAACCCACAAATGCCCATGCCACACCCGCTCCTGAACCAACTGCAATTACTTTAATAATAAATGGCACAAAAAGTATAAAGGGTATGATGTTGAATGTAGAGATAATTGAAGTGGCAGCCAGGTAACCCGCCAACGCGTTCCGTTTTACAGGTAATTGCAAATAAGGCTGAACTTTCAAGGTAGGCAATTCCTGTAATTGCATCCGCGAGATAAGATCAAAGATGAAATAGATGAGTATAATACCACAAAACGCTATAACTATATTTTGCCCGGGAAATGCATGTTCTAAAATTTTATCCAAAAAGAAACCGGCGCTTAAAGCGCATAACAACAGGTACAATATAAATACGCCCATTATTATTTTTACAGCTACGTTTTTGCCGGTATTGCGGGCGCGCCAAAAGGCTTTTAGCTCATGCTGAAGAAAGGTTTTTATCATTGACAGGCTGGTGTTAAGGCCCTTAAGATACTAATATTTATATCTGTCGCCCCAAAGTTTTTTTAACTTTTCCTTGGCTTCCAGTTCCCGCGCATTGTTACCGGGCTCATAGATCTTGGTTCCCTTTATCGCTTCGGGCAAAAAATCCAGATCGGTAAAGTTACCTTCGTAGCTATGGGCATATTTGTAATCCTTCCCATAACCTATATTCTTCATCAGTTTGGTTGGGGCATTACGCAGGTGCAGCGGTACAGGCAGGTCGCCGGTTTCCCTAACTAATGCAATAGCAGCGCCAATAGCCGTAGTGGCCGAATTACTTTTGGGCGATGTTGCCAGATATATAACAGTTTGCGACAGGATCAATTGCGACTCCGGCATCCCTATCTTATTCACCGCCTCAAAGCAGGCCTGAGCCAGTAACAGCGCATTCGGATTAGCATTACCAATATCCTCCGATGCCAGTATCAGCATACGCCGGGCAATGAACAGCGGATCTTCACCGCCCACAATCATCCGCGCCAGCCAATAAACGGCCCCATTGGGATCACTGCCACGCATGGATTTAATAAAGGCCGAGATAATATCATAATGCTGTTCGCCGGCCTTATCATACAGGGCCATGTTTTGTTGTACATGTTCCAGCACATTCTTATTGGTGAGCTCTATCTTTTTACCTTTAAAGGCATTTACCAGCAGCTCGAATATATTCAGCAGCTTGCGGGCATCACCACCGGAGAGACGCAGCAGCGCTTCATCCTCTTTTATGTCGATCTTCTTATCGCGCAGCACCTCATCTTCCTTCATCGCCTTGTTAAGCAAATTCAGCAGGTCGGCTTCCTCAAGCGATTGCAGGATGTATACCTGGCAGCGCGAAAGTAAAGCCGAGATAACCTCAAAGGATGGATTCTCTGTAGTAGCACCGATCAGCGTTACCGTTCCCCGCTCAACCGCGCCCAGTAGCGAATCCTGCTGCGATTTGGAGAAGCGGTGGATCTCATCGATGAACAAGATTGGCAGCGTTTCGCCCTGCTCTTTTAGCAAGGCGGCTTTCTCAATCACCTCGCGTACATCCTTAACGCCTGAATTGATGGCACTCAGAGCAAAGAATGGGCGGTACAGGGTTTGCGATATGATATACGCCAGCGTAGTTTTCCCCACCCCTGGCGGCCCCCAGAAGATCATCGACGGCAGCACCCCCGACTCTATCGCCTTGCGCAAAACGGCGCCCTTACCCACAAGGTGCTTTTGCCCAACATAATCGTCGAGTGTTTTGGGGCGCATGCGCTCAGCTAAAGGCGGCAGGTTAATCATAATGGTAAAAGTGTGAAAAGTAAATGCAAAATCCTAAAAAAGTTAGTAATTTTAGATTAACAAATCTATGAGCGAACAGTTTACCAAAGCCACCTTTTACACTATTTGTGACCAGCTTGCACTTATTGATACCGATCTCGCTACCATCATTAACACATACGGCTACCCGCCATTATGGTCGCGGCCCAATACGTTTGAGACTTTGGTACATATTATTTTAGAGCAGCAGGTTTCATTGGCATCCGCCCTATCCGCATTAAACAAATTGAAGGAACGTGTGCAGGAATTAACCCCTGCCCGATTGCTGTTGCTCACCGATGAAGAAATGCGGGCCTGCTACTGTAGTCGGCAAAAGACTGCTTATATCCGTTACCTGGCCGAAGCCCTGCTCAGCGGACAGATCAACCTCACTGAATTGGAGCACCTATCCAATGATGAGATCCGCGCCAAACTCATCACCCTTAAAGGCATCGGCCACTGGACCATTGATGTGTACCTCATGTTCGTACTGCAACGCGCCGACATCTTCCCTGCGGGGGATCTTGCCGCTGTAAATGCTATGAAACGGGTAAAAGGCTTGCCTAAAACCACGCCTAAAGAAGAATTGATTGAGCTTGCCGCGATTTGGCAGCCTCATAGAACGGTTGCTACAATGTTGTTGTGGCATTTCTATCTGTCGACGCCCCTGCGCACTAAAGTAGAAGTTTGATTTGGAGGTGTGCCATGGAGCAGGTGAAACATGTGGAACACGTGGCACAGTTTGGCACACTTAACTATTACTGGCTTTCCCCTTACTGGCTTCAGTTTGCAACTGAAGCCTACGGATGACGATCCTGAATTACCTTTCAGTTTGAAACTGGATAACGGTTGACTTTCTAATGGTATCGCTCATAGCCGCTAAGGCCTATTTCTTTTGTCTTCGACACAAAAGAAACAAAAAGTCAAGTCAGTCGAAAGTCTTCTTTGCCGCACGTGGCCACTGCCCTGCAAATCAGGCAAAACCTGGGCTGCTATATTTTTACCCTGCTGTCGCTACGCGCCTCGCCTTTACCCTTCTGTAAAAATCTGCTATGCCCTGCCATTACACGCAAGGCCACCATCGTTTTGCCTGATTTCGCCCGAAGCTGTTCTACTGACGGGGGAAGAAGAGCATACTCTCTTCGCGCGTCATTGCGAGGCACGAAGCAATCCCCGACTATACAGGGCGAATTGCTAATCGATGATTCCAGTTGCAAACTGTAACTATGCGCAACCACGAGCTGTAAGCTCGCGGGAGCAGAGGCGGCAACCTCGTCGCGTTCAATATGCATGCGACAAAATTCTAATCAACGTAATTCTAGTTGTAAACTGTAACCATGCTCAACCACTAGCTGCAAGCTCGCGGGAGCGAGGTAAGTATATAAGAAGCACCTCCGACTATACAGAGCAACTTTTTAATCAACGATTCCCGTTGCAAACTGAAACCATGCACTCCCACGAGCTGCAAGCTCGCGGGAGCATCAACTTTTACAACTTTCATTAGCCAATCAAACAAATATTTAAACTTGTTCCTATCTCACCATTAACTTTGGTTTTGAATAATACTTCAGCGATCTCCAATGGCAAATCTTCAAATCTTAATGGATTCAATGGTTTGGCAACTAAATGATAGTTAGGATCCGAGAAATTATTAAAGGCAGTTTTATCGAAAGAAAACAAACCCCTTTCTGTCATTTTGGTAAAATCTGATAAATATTCCCTGCTAATAGTACATGGTGAAAGCAGTGCTTTTAAATCAGGATTAATGGTCAAGCTGCTTCTATAGGGTAAATCACTAAAATAAGCAGTTAAAAATGCTATCTCCTCCATTGATTTATTAGCAACAGATATTGGCAATTTACCTGCGCTTGAAGTAACAAATCCTATTTCTTTCCCGTTAGTAAAAAACCATTCTATATCTGACGTTTCTTGCTCTATATCCGTAATCATATTAATTAACTCTTTTCATCCCCGCAGGGTCCTCTCCGAGAGACCTGCGACAACATATCAATTCAGTCGAGCAATATAAAATCTTCATCATCTAAATTAAACACAGAACTCTTATCCCGAAACTTATCATGGAATGCGTGAAATATTTCTAATTCATGATCACTGATCAAAGACCCCAGATACGCCATATCAAATTCCCTTGTAAACTGGTATGTTTCTTTGGTCAAAATCTGATAAAAATTAATAGTGAAATACTCGTAATAATTTATTTTATGATACTGGAGAAAAAATAAAAGATTTCCTTTTTCATCATACACAAAATTTTGTGAAAGACATTTTTCTATAATAAGTTCATTATTTAACCGGGCATCACAAATACAAGGCCCGCCCATCCTAATAACCTCCTGACCGTTAAATAATTCAAACTCCAGGTTTGCAACTGTGTATGTTGGCATATAAAGTATTGATCATTATCGTTTCAGAACCCTCCTCGCTCCCGCAAGCGTCCCGCTTGTGGTTACAATAGAATGCTTGCATAAAATCCCAAATCGAACATCCCAAATCATCCCCGCTCCCGCAAGCGTCCCGCTTGTGGTTACAACGGAACACTTGCATAAAATCCCAAACCGAACATCCCAAATCACCTACACATTGAACAACCCATTCCTTTCCTGCTCCTGGTAATTTTGTACAGTTTCAATAGCGTTATCAATCACATCACTTAGCGCTGTAATAAATGTACCGGGTTTGGCCAGGCTCATGGCATGTTTAATGGCATCAATTTCTTTTGGCACTACCTCAAACTGCTTGTTCACATCAACCGACCTGATACCCTCTTTAAGCAGTGACAGTATATTTTCCTCTGTTCTGCCACGCAGGTGTTTTTCCTGGCGGAGGATGATATAGTCGAACATCTCTGCCGATAGTTTACCTAGCTCGCGGATGTCCTCATCGCGCCTGTCGCCTGTACCGGCTATGATGCCGATCTTCAGTGGTGAATCCAGATGACTCAAAAATTCCTTAATGCCTTTAAACCCATCCGGATTATGGGCAAAATCTATCATGAACTTAAAATCCTTAAAATCGAAGATGTTCATCCTGCCCGGTGTTTGCGCGGCGGATGGGATAAACGTCTCCAGCGATATTTTGATATCCTCCGTTCTGAATCCCCATAAAAATGCGGCTAAGGTTGCAGCCAATACGTTTTCGATCATAAACGGCACCGTGCCACCAAAAGTTAGCGGGATCAATACGGTGCGCTCCACGCGGATCTTCCAGTCGCCTTTTAATATGGTGATAAAACCGTTTTCGTATACACAAGCTATGCCGCCCTTTTTGCAATGCGCTTTTATTACCGGGTTCTTCTCGTCCCTGCTAAAATAGGTAACGTTGCATTCAGCCTTTTTGCCAATGCGCACGCAGTATTCATTATCAGCATTTAAAACGGCCCAGCCATTTTTCTTAACCGAATTGATGACCACACTTTTTACACGCATCAGGTCTTCCAGCGTATGAATATCCGACAGGCCCAGATGATCTTCCTGAATATTGGTTACCACGCCTATATCGCAAAAGCCAAAACCCAGTCCCGAGCGCAAAATACCACCGCGGGCAGTTTCCAGCACGGCAAAATCAACGGTTGGGTCCTTCAATATAAATTCGCTGCTTACGGGGCCGGTGGTATCGCCTTTTAGCAGCATGGTGTTTTGTACATAGATACCATCGCTGGTGGTAAAGCCTACACGATAGCCATTATTTTTAACAATATGGGCAATAAGGCGGGTAGTGGTGGTTTTACCATTGGTGCCAGTCACCGCTATAATAGGTATCCGTGCCGATTTACCATAAGGGTACAGCATATCAATCACATGCCCGGCCACATTACGGGCAATGCCCTCGCTTGGCGCAATATGCATCCGGAAGCCCGGCGCGGCGTTAACTTCCAGTACAACACCACCTGTTTCGGTGAGCGGCTCGGTCAGGTTTTTCGCCATAATATCAATGCCGCATATATCCAGTCCGATAATTTTTGAGATCCGCTCGCAAAAGAAAACATTCTGCGGGTGCACATGGTCGGTTACATCAACGGATGTTCCGCCGGTGCTCAGGTTAGCGGTTGATTTTACAAATACCTTTTCGCCTTTAGCTGGTATCGTTTCTAAGTTATAGCCTTTCTTTTCCAGCAGGTCGAGCGTGTCACGGTCTATATCTATCAGGGTCAGCACATTTTCATGGCCATAGCCACGGCGCGGGTCGGTATTTTCTGTATCGATGAGTTGTTGTATGGTCGATACGCCATCACCCTTCACATGTGCAGGGTCGCGCAATGCGGCGGCAACCATTTTATTGTCGATCACCAGTACCCTAAAATCGTAGCCGGTTACAAAACGCTCCACAATTACCCTGCGCGATATTCTGGCAGCAAACTCATAAGCCTCCACCGCGTCCTCACGATTCCTAATGTTAATGGATATACCCCTGCCATGATTGCCATCCAATGGTTTGAACACCAATGGGAAACCCACTTCACGTATAGCCCTATCCACATCATCAACCGATGAAATGGTGGTGCCTTTTGCCACAGGGATGGCCTGCTCTAATAGTAAACGCTTGGTTTCTTCCTTATTACTGGCAATATCAACGGCAATGCTGCTGGTTTTTTCGGTCATGGTAGCGCGAAAACGCACCTGGTTTTTACCATAGCCCAATTGCACCAATGATTGCTTGTTCAGCCTGATCCACGGAATGTCACGGGCTATGGCTTCCTCTACTATTGATCCGGTGCTTGGCCCTAATCGGGTGGCCTCGCGTATCTCACGCATTTGCTGTATATCATGCTCCAGGTCGTATTCCTCGCCGGTTATTAATGCCTGGGCAATCCGTACCGATGCTTCGGCGGCGTAGATGCCTACCTTTTCTTCCAGATAAGTAAATACCACATTGTAAACACCCAACTCTTTTGTTTCACGGGTACGGCCAAAACCTGTATCCATGCCTGCAAGGGTTTGTATCTCAAGGGCGATGTGTTCAATCACATGCCCCATCCAGGTACCGGCAACGATACGCTGAAAAAATCCCCCTGGTACACCCGGCGAACATCGGTGCTCATATAAAGTGGGGATCAATGCCTTAAGGCGATCATAGAACCCATCAATTTTATTGGTGGGCTTATGCTCCAGTTCCTGCAGGTTCAGGCGCATTTGTATCAGTTTTTTACGGTTGGTGCTCCAGATGTTCGGGCCACGCAGTACTTGTATATTTTCGATCTTCATAAAGGGCAATTCAATTAAAACGGGCTTAAATTTACTTAAATCTAAACCCGTAACAAGCTAATAAATATTTTGATAGGAAAACTTTAATATATATTTAATATTCGCCGCCTTTGTCGGTCATTTTATTTTAATTTGTAGGTAGATAATGAGTGGATTAGCGAATTAGTGATTGAGTGATTGTTTTTATATCCATATATGGCTATGAACCATCAACCATGAACTATGAACAACTAATTCACTAAATCACTAAATAAATATAATGACGCCAAAGGGAAAACTGATAATAATAGGAGGTGCCGTTGATATGGGAAGTAATATCAGCGCGCAGGAGAATATTTTACAGCCTAATTATATCAAGTTTTTTGAGCAGGGCATTCTAAAGCGCATCATCACCGAATCGGCAAAGCACGAGGGTTCAAAAATTGAGGTGATACTTACCGCTTCACAAATACCAGAACTGGTGGGCGATGAATACATTAAGGCCTTTAACCACCTTAATGTTACCCATATTAATGTGCTCGATATCCGCACACGCGAGGATGCAGCCAAAAAAGAATACCTCGACCGTATCCGCGAAGCAGATGTAGTGATGTTCAGCGGCGGCGACCAGCTTCGCCTGAGCGCCATATTTGGCGGCACCGAGTTTTTGCAGATCCTGAAAAAACGCTATCAAAACGAGCACTTTGTTATAGCGGGCACATCAGCGGGCGCGGCAGCAGCTTCGGCACACATGATCTACCGCGGCTCCAGCAACGAAGCCTTAATAAAAGGCCACGTACAGATCACCGCCGGGTTAGGCTTTATTGATTCTGTTTTTGTTGATACCCACTTTGTACAGCGCGGCCGCATAGGCAGATTATTATATGCTGTAGCCAGCAACCCCGGCATATTAGGAATAGGCCTGGGCGAGGACGCAGGTCTGCTAATTACCGAAGGCACCATGATGGAAGCCATAGGCTCCGGACTAATTATTTTGGTTGATGGCCGCAGTATGGTTGCCACCAATATATACGAGGTAGAAATGGGCTCACCAGTATCTATCGAGAACCTGAAAGTACATGTAATGTCCATCTTTGATAAGTACGATTTGAAACAGCACAAACTACTCATCAAAAAAATTGTTAAGGTTGAAGACGGCGTATTTATAAAAGTCGGCGATAGCGATTTAAAACGATAGAAAGTAACAGCGCCCCGGGGTTCCCCTCTTGAGAGGGGCAGGGGTGTGTTAGCGAATCGAAAAAAGAAAAAGAGCTAACCCTCTTTCCGCCGCAGGCGAAGAGAGGGTGGTCGAGCGAAGCTAAGACCGGGTGAGTCAACGAAGCGCGTTTATCCCCACCCGGCCTCCCCCTAAGCTTAGGGGGAGGTGTCGACGAAGGAGACGGAGGGGGTAAAACGCGTTAGGGATTGAAACAGGTACCGGCCTTGTGATTAATGCCTGTGTAGTATGAGTGTAAAGCCCGACCGCAGGGAACGCCCAAACGAACTCACAACCATAATTAATAAATATAAATCCGCTTTAGCCCAACAAAATTTAGGCTAAAGCCAGAAAATATAAACCAAAAATATCCCCGGGCTAAAGCCACGGGGCAATGAAATTTAAGGCAGGCATAGGTGTCCGCACCGCGCCACTTGCAACAACATACCCCATGAAACTAATCATCCACGGCGGCTTCTTCAGCGAATCGCAAACCAACCAGGAAGTTAAAAAAGCCAAGCAAACGGCCTTAAAAGAAATTGTGGAGCTTGGCTATAAATACCTGCAGGATCACACAGCGTTTGAAACAGTTGTTTATACTGTAGCACTACTTGAAGACTCTGAACTTTTTAATGCCGGTACCGGCTCACAAATACAAAGCGATGGTAAGATCAGGCTCAGCGCATCATTAATGGATGGCAAAACCCTGCGTTTTTCGGGTGTTATAAATGTTGAAGATGTAAAAAACCCCATCTGTGTAGCCGAGAAATTGCAGGATTACGAGGATAAAGTATTAAGCGGTAAAGGCGCGCAGGAATTTGCCCGTGAAAATGGCTTTGATTATTACAATCCTGAAACCCCCCAGCGCCGTATGGAATACGAACAAAAGTTAAGTGACTCTATCCGCCTGGGTACCGTTGGCTGTGTAGCGCTTGATGGCGATGGTAATTTGGCGGCAGCTACCTCAACCGGGGGCAAAGGCTTTGAGATACCGGGCCGTGTAAGCGATTCTGCTACCGCGGCAGGTAATTATTGCAATGGCTTCGCGGGCATTTCATGCACCGGCGTAGGTGAGGATATTGTAAGCGGCGCCGTAGCCGCAAAAATAGTTACCCGGGTAACCGATGGCATGCCATTATTCTTCGCTACCGAGAAGACTTTAGACGAGCTAAAACCTTTCGACGGCTTTGCCGGCATCATAGGCATATCAGCCAATGGCGATATCTATCATGCTGATACGCACCCTTATATGGTGTGGGCATTACACGATACACAAATCCAGGTTTTTGAATAATCACAGTTTTATAATTATCTTGCATAATATTAATTAGTATATTTGCGTTCTGGTTAATACGATTAAATCCAAGGGAAATAACATTGAAGAAATTTACGCTAATTATTGTTCTGTTCATGACAATAAGCTACTCGGCCTCGGCCCAGTGGTGGAGAGTTAGCATTTTAAGGCACCGCTACCCGGCAGTTACACTTGTAAAAGATAACCCTGCCGCGCACCTGCATTTCCCCATTCCAAAACTTGCTGCAACTAAAATAAAGCCATTCGCCCTAAAAGAAAGCGATTTCAGCATTGAACTTGCCGAGGACGCCCTCATCAGAACCGCGCAGCATAATATGCGTTTCAGGATTTATGACCAGGCCAGCTACAACTTTAGCGAACTCGCAAAGCTATACATCAAACAAAACCGTTTGTCCGAAGCTAAATGGTACCTGCTGCAAAGCAATTCCATATCACGCACGCAGAATGACAACAAGCATACCATTGCCAATTTAATGTCGCTGGCGCTGATCAAGGCTGATATGGGCGATATTGTTTTGGCCCAGCAGGACCTGGCAGAAGCCTATCAGATAGCTAATACCCAGGGTTGGCATGCCGATATGGCTAATATTGATAAAGAAGTAAAATACATACAGTTAAACAGAACAACCGCCTCAAAAACTGAACTCCGTTATGATGATGCCGTTATGGCTGCTATTTTGGCTACGGCTGCCAACGCTAAAAAAACTGATTGAATTTTTACTCCGCTTTGTAACAATAAGGTAAAATGCCCGTCTTACTTATTAAAAAATCAAACATTATTGTAATATTGTTATTTTAAGTACGAGGCAGCTTTATGACTGTCTCTTTTTATTTACATTAGCGAACTTATATTAGGCACAAGTATTGATGTTATATCCCGATTTAAAGACTGTAAAAGATATGTTAAAGAAATTATGTGTTGTTTTAGTGCTTGGTGCCGCACTGGCCTGTCATGCCACGCCTGCAAAACCTATGAAGGTTGTAGGCTCAAATGATCTTCAGCCCGATTTACGCCAGAATATTGTTGCAAAGGAAGTGGCAGGTTTAATATCCCGCTATAATTATAAAAAGGTTGATCTGAATGATTCACTATCCGAGGTTGTTTATAACCGCTACCTTAAAAAATTGGATGAGGACCACAATTACCTGCTGGCATCTGATATACAGGATTTTGACAAGTACAAGGATGTGCTGGATGATGACATGAAAAGCGGCAATTTGAACGATGTTTTTTACATGTTCAATGTTTTTCAAAAAAGATACCTTGATCGTATTAAATTTTCCATCGCCCATATCGATGATAAGTTTGATTTCAGCACAAACGATACTTTCACTTTCGACCGTGAAAATCTGCCATGGATAGCATCACAGACTGAGATGGACGATCTGTGGACCAAGCACGTAAAATACGACTTGCTTAACCTTAAACTGGCTACGCCTGATATGGCTAAGAATAGGGAAACGCTGAGAAAACGCTACCAGAGCTTATTGTCGCAATCAAACAAACTATCAAACCAGGAAGTTTTCCAATATTATATGGATGCCTTTACCGAGGCGATAGACCCGCATACCAACTACTTTAACCCTTTTAACGCGGCACAGTTCAATATGGAAATGTCGCGCTCATTAGAAGGTATTGGCGCAACGCTACAGTCGGTAAACGAATATGTAACCATCCAAACACTGGTACATGGCGGCCCGGCTGATAAAAGCCACCAGATAAATGCTAAAGACCGTATTGTAGGTGTAGCGCAAGGCAAGGATGGCGAGTTCCAGAACATTGTAGGCTGGAATATTAACAACGCCATAGGCCTTATCCGCGGCCCTAAAGGCACTACTGTAAAGCTGCAAATACTGCCAGGTGAAGCAGCAGTAGGCAGCAAGCCTAAAGTAGTGGAAATAGTACGCGAGAAAATAGTTTTAGAGGATGCGCTGGCTAAAAAAGAGATGCGCACCTATAATCTTAATGGAAAACAAATTAAGATCGGTATTATTGACATCCCTGCTTTTTATGTAGATAACGCTGCAGCGCAATCAGGGGCAGCCAACTATCATAGCACCACTCGTGATGTAAAACTGATACTGGATTCACTTAAACGTGAAAATGTTGACGGTATAGTGATCGACCTGCGCGAAGATGGCGGCGGTTCATTATCTGAAGCTATTTCATTAACCGGCCTGTTCATAAAACAAGGCCCGGTAGTACAGGTAAGAGATACCAAGAACGAGGTTGAAGTTGATGCGGATGAGGATCCGTCTATCGCTTACTCAGGCCCGTTAGCTATTTTGGTTGACCGCTTTAGCGCATCAGCATCAGAGATCTTCTCGGGCGCTATACAGGATTATGGTCGCGGATTAATACTAGGTACTCAAACCTATGGTAAGGGTTCGGTACAAAGCGAGATCGAGCTTGATAAAGTGATCAGCCCTACCCTTGCCGATATGGTAAATAAAGTAGTGAATAACGAAAAGGCAGCGCCAACAGGCGGCAGCGAAAGCAAATTCGGCCAGCTGAATTTAACTATAGCCAAGTTCTACCGCATTAGCGGTAACTCAACCCAGCGCCATGGTGTTACACCTGATATTGAATTCCCGTCAGTTATTCCTTTAGATAAATATGGTGAGGATACTGAACCATCGGCTATGCCATTTGATGTGATCGCTAAGAGTGATTATACCAAATTTGGCGACCTGAGCCCGGTTATACCACAGCTGAAAAAACTGCACGAGCAGCGCATGAGCAACAGCAACAGCTACAAATACCTGTTACAGGATGTTGCCGACTTTAAAAAGCATGATGATGAAAAATCAGTAACGCTGAATGAGGCACAACTGAAAAAACAACGTGATGATGATGAGCAAAAAACATTTGAGCGTGATAACTTACGCCGTGTAGCATTAGGTTTAAAAGCATTGAAAAAAGGCGAAACAAAACCTAAAAATGAGGACCTCGACTTCCTGAAAATTGAAGCAGGTCAGATCCTTACCGACTATATTAACATAAACAGTAAGGTTACACAGGTTACCCCTGTTTTACAGAACTAAAATATACTGATAACATATAAACAACAAATCCCGGTCAGGCCGGGATTTGTTGTTTATAAAGAGTTTTTCCCCACCCTCTATACGCTGCGCGTAGATAGGGTCGACAAGCGAAGCAAAGTCGGGGTGAGTCTAAAAGCCCCCTTGTCATTCTGAGCGATAGCGAAGAACCTATCCGCGTCCTAAACGAGCGATAATCGTCCGCATGTATAGCAGATGCTTCGTACCTCAGCATGGCAAGGCCCCGCAAAATCATCACCTCGTAATATTCCCATTACACTCTCCCCAAAAATCTTTTACTTTGTTAATACAACATCAATCTTCATCAAAATGGAAAACGTACTCCACATACTCAATGGCGATGCAATGTTAAACAGCTTTGAACAAACCGGCATCGAAGGCGATGTTATGGTTTGGCGCGAAGTGCTATCCGAAGGACCGCTGGAAGAAAACATTGCTTCAGGCAGTTTCTGGCGGAAACGCTCGGAATGGATTAGCCGGGGTTTTGATGAAAAACCCGATGCGTATGAGGAGAAAATAATCAATGAGTTAAGCAAGCTCAGCGAACCTTATCATGAGATTGATCTTTGGTTTGAGTTTGATCTGCATTGCCAGGTAAACATGCTGGGGGTTATCCTCATGCTGAGTAAACAAACCGACCTATCTGCACCTGCCGTCTACCTCATTTGTCCGGATAGCTATCCGGGGATGGATGACTTCCGTGGCATGGGCGAGCTTGATGAAGCACAACTGGAATATTTATACGATAATATCCGTGTTCAGTTAGGCGAACCTGATTTTGTTATTGCCGCCGAGGCATGGAATTATTATGTAAATAGTGATGCCACCCAATTGCAAAACTGGCTGAACGAAACAAATTACTGGGGCAACCTGCATTCGCTTAAAAAAGCACTACAGGCACATGTTAAACGCCTGGAAGTAAATGAAACAGGCTTGAATTATATTGAACAAAAACTGTTCGATATTTATGATAGCGGCATAACAACCAGGCCCGAAATATATCAGGTATTTTGGCAAACCGGGCAAATATATGGTATGGGTGATATGGAGCTTGATATCTACCTAAATCATTTAAAGAATAAGGGATTAGTTGATTTATAATATAAATCAATTGTCATGCTGAGGTACGAAGCATCTATTTTACATGCAGCAGGTAAAACACGGACAGTTTCTTCGCTATCGCTCAGAATGACAGAGTATTATCCAATACCTGTAAAAAGAGTGTTACCAAAATAACTATTTGTTATTTATTTGTTTAGATTAGATAACCAAACCACCTCATATGAAAAAGCTCATTTTATCTACTTTGCTTTTTATTGCTTTTTACGGAATTACACTGGCGCAAAGCATTACCATTAATGGCACTGTTAAAAGCGATCAGGGTTACCCGGTGCATTATGCGTTTATAAAAAGCGATAACAATGCAACTTATTCAGATTCTACCGGGCATTTCACTTTATTGGCTAATCCATCCTCCAAAATAACAATTAACTGTAATGGCTATAATGATACGCAGGCTGATGCAACGGCAAACCTGCAAGTGGTTTTAAAAAAAACCAACCCGACAGCGGTTATTAATAAAACACCCCCAGCTCAAAGTGATGCCGGTCTTTTATTGGCAGCTTTTAATAATCAACACCCCGGAGATGATATCAATAGGGGCAAAACAATTGGCGGGTTGGCGGTTTTTACTACCACGAAAGAAACTGTAGGCCATCGCTTTTTATTTACACAATGGGTGCATGGGTATATGGTTAAAGCTAATGGCGACATCATACAAACCCCAGCCATGCTTTTTAATTATGATAAAATAAAAGGCGACTTGTATATAACCGAAGACTTTAACAACGTAAATATAGCTGATAGAAACACCATCAAATCATTCGTGCTTTTTGATACACATGATCAGCCTTATAGCTTTGAACGTGTCCTGGGTATAAGTAATGATATGTATAGTCAACTGATAAGCACGGGTACTAAATATAAAATATACAAGTTGACAACTACCAAGTTTGTAGCATCCAACTATCAAACAAATGGTATCACTTCTACAGGCAATGCTTATGATGAATTTGTAGATGATAACATTTACTACGTATTCAATTTAAAAAGCGGCAGCTTTCAGCAGGTAGCGCTTAAGAAAAAGGTGCTTAAAGAGACTTTTGCTGACGAGAGCGCTAAATTTACCACTTTTGCATCCGACCATGCTGACGATAAGATAGATGAAAGTTATTTAATTAGCCTGGGTAATGCTATAAATGAGTAGTATTTAATGATTGCTTTGTATAGCATAAGGACTTGCTAGCAATAGCGAGACAACCTTAATATGCAAGCGACGAGGTTACTGGTGTGAATATCGCGTGAAGCCGCTCATAGGCGCGGAGCCTTAGTTACTTTGGCTTGATCCAAAGTAACCAAAGATCAAGACAAAAAGATTCTTCCACCCACAGGCAAAACACCCAGGCCCGCGCTTTTTCTCGGGCCTTTACCCGCGTTTATTCTTAAAATATCATTGCGAGGAGGAACGACGAAGCAACCTCATCGCGTTCAATATGCAAGCGACGAGGTTGCCACTCCGCTATTCAGCGGATTGCAATGACATGGTTGAAAAACTGGTTTTCTATTTCCCCGTCAGTAGAACAGCTTCGGGCGAAATCAGGCAAAACGATGATGGCCTTGTGCGGCTGCAGGGCATAGCAAATTTTTACAGAAGCGAGAGCCAAGAACGGCGAAGCAAAGGGTAAAAAGATTGCAGCCCAGGTTTTGCCTGATTTGCAGGGAAAGGTCTGTGCGGCAAAGAAGCATTTCTGCTGACTTGATTTTTTGCTACCTTTTGTATCAAGACAAAAGTAGTAGCCTCCGCGGCAATGAGCGGCTTCACATGATATGTAACCTATAGGCATTACCGCTCTGTGTAGTTAAGGATTACTTCGTTCCTCGCAATGACGCGGTGGGGAAAACGTGCGAAATCATCATCACTGCACTTTCACCGCAATAGTAGGCGACCGGTCACTTTCATTTTTCAACCGGTCAATCGCGGTTACTATATATGAATAGGTCACCCCTTTTTGTACACTGCTATCCTGGTAGGCGGTATTAGCATCGTATTCGATATGCAAAATATGATCGGGATTATTCAGATCAATCTTCTCCGTACCCGAAAAACGATAGACCACATACCCATATACCGGTTCCTTATCCCTGGCTAAAAGTGGTGTTTCCCAGTTCAACAGCACACCCTGCCCTGCTTGTTTTGCAACAACATTACGTGGCACATTAGGCGGTATGGAGTCAAGCCAGAGCATTAAAGGCGGTAGGGCCGGGCTCTTATAAAAATTAGTGCTTAGCGAATCGGCAAAGCCCCCCAAATTATCTGTGAGCGAGTGCGAACTAAAAACTACAGTACCCTCAATCCGTGGATTATTACGCAGGTGCCTCATCTCATTAGGTAATTCTGTAGGTATTTTATAAGCGGCTGATGCTTTTGAGCGTTCACCAATGCGATAAACACCCAGCCCAATATATAAATGGCGGTTATAGGTATTATTGCTCCACCAGTTTATTAAAGTATCAAAATTAGCAACCCTACTGCTTAATGGCCAGTATAACTGTGGCACTACATAATCAATCCAACCTTCCTTCATCCATTTGCGAACATCAGCATAGTTCTCATAATAAGATGATCCGCCGTGTGTTTGTGAGCCTTCCGGATTTTGGTATTGATTTGCCCATATTCCAAATGGAGCTACTCCAAACTTTACATGCGGTTTATGTTTGTGTATGCTATCGCCCAGCATGTGTATCAGCGTATCAACATTATTGCGGCGCCAATCCTTTATATTACTAAAGCGGGCGGCACCATATTTATTATAGGCATCAGCATCATTTATACTTTGCCCGTCAATAAGGTATGGGTAAAAGTAATCATCCATATGTATGCCGTCTATATCATAATTATCAACCACATTTAAAATAATGCGGACAATATATTCCCTTACCTCAGGCAACCCCGGGTTAAATGTTTTTTTGCCGCCATAGGTAAAAAACCATTCAGGCTTTAAATTGGTAATATGGTTTGGGCTCAGCTCATAATACCTGTTATCATTTGTTGCGCGATATGGGTTAAACCAGGCATGCAGTTCCATCCCACGTTTATGTGCTTCAGTAATAGCAAATTCAAGCGGGTCATATGCTGGATCAGGAGCTTGCCCCTGCCTGCCCATCAGCCATTTCGACCACGGCTCAGTACCTTTTGCATAAAAAGCATCGGCAGCGGGTCTCACCTGGAAAAACACCGCGTTTATACCTGTTTCCTGGTGATCATCTAAAATATCAATCAGTTGTTGCTTTTGCTGATCGGCTGTTGATTGCTTTTTGGGCCAGTCTATATTTTCAACTGTAGCTATCCAAACGCCACGAAATTCGCGCTTGGGTTCAATTTTATTTCGTAAAAGGGTATCGGTTTGTGCCTGGGTTTTTGTTAGGATAGATAACGAAAGGATAGAAAGTAAAAAGTATTTGTATAGCTGCATCAACCCGGTGTTTAACGATTGCAAAGATATAAAACTCCCTTAAGTGCGGTTTTATTATCGTGGATAATAAATATGAGAATTTTGTGTTTAATCAATTAGTGCTTACTTTAGGCGGTTCCCTAATTCAATTTAAACTTACGATTATTATCATTTTTTCAATTTTTTACGTATTATTAAACAATTAATCAGGTAAAAACAATTAAACCAAAGCTTTAAACTGATAACATTTTATGTAGATAGTTTACCTTAAATGAATACCAATATGCATAATTAAAAAACACTATGGTACTATTAAAGGTTTCTATCAGATACATTAAATGTTAATTTAAAATTAAAAAGAAAAACTTATGGAAAATCAATCGGAGCAAACACCTAAAAAAAATTCAAACGTAATTTATTTCCTTATTGCTGTTGTTGTGGCGTTGCTGGGGACTGATGTATATCTGTATATGCAAAAAAATAAATCAGATGTGATTATCGTTAATCAAAGCGATGAAAAATCACGGCTGAAAGTTGAACTTGACAGTCTTGAAGCACAGGTTGAGCAGGTTAACTCAAGTAAAACTAAACTATCTGCAGCAATGCAGGCCAAAAACGATTCGTTACAAACGAAGATCCACGTTTTAAGAACACAACTTGCAAAAGGCAAATTAACTAAAGAAGAATTGGCTAAAGCCCAGGAAGATGTTAAACAACTGCGGTACTTTGTAACCAAATACACCGCAGATATTGATGAACTTCAAAAGCAGAATGCCTCATTAACTACCGAAAGGGATACATTAAAAACAAACCTCACAACCGTATCGCATAAGGTAGATACGCTCTCCAAACAAAACCAGGACCTGAGCACCAAGGTGCAGATAGCATCGGCACTCAAGGTGGCACAGCTCGGGGCGGCAGCCTACAAAATAAAGGGCAGCGGCAAAGAGGTTGAAGTGAGCAGATCAAGCCCGGCTAAAAAATTAAAGATCAGCTTTACCGTTGCCGCCAACGCAGTTGCAACAAAAGGTATGCATGATATCTTTATCCGTGTGCTTGACCCAACTGGCAACCTGATAACTGAAGGCGATTCAGGATCATTTACAGCTGACAGTCAAAACCTGCAATTCACTTACAAAACATCTATCGACTTTAAAGATGATGGCAATGCTTATGTAATTGACTGGATGAACCCAGGTCCGTTCCAAAAAGGAACTTATACCGTAATGCTTTATTCTGATGGTTACACCATGGGCAAAACCAGCGTTACCTTAAAATAACAACACCGTAGAGACGCAATATTTTGCGTCTCTCTTTTAAATATTCAGGAGACGAAAAATATTGCGTCTCTACAAAAGAAAAAGCCCTTGTTAGGAGTAAACAAGGGCTTTTTCTTTATAATGATTGGGCTATAATTAATCCCAAATGCCGTTCTGCGCTGTAAATATCACCGGCTGACCGCCAGTTACCATAATGGTATGCTCATGCTGCGCAACAAAACCACCTTTATTACCGCTTAGCGTCCATCCATCGGCTTGTGTATCGGCAATTGTTGACCGTGTTGAAATGAATGTCTCTATCGCTACTACCGAATTCTTTTTGAAACGCGTAGTGTTATACCTATCGCAGTAGTTAGCTATCTCGTGAGGTTCTTCGTGCAAGCTGCGACCAATACCATGTCCGGTCAGGTTTTTTATTACTGTGTAGCCTGCTTTTTTGGCTTCAGTCTCGATCAACCTGCCTATCTCCGATATTCTGACACCGCCTTTAATGTTGCTGATCGCCTTCCTCAATATCTCTTTCGATGCTTCTACCAGCCTGCCATGGCCGTGGATATCTTCGCCCAATACAAACGAGCCGCCATTGTCGGCCCAATAGCCATTTAATTCTGCCGATACATCAATATTTATCAGATCACCTTCTTTTAGGATTTTATCTGCTGATGGTATGCCGTGCGCAGCTTCCTCATTAATACTAATACATGTATACCCGGGGAAATCATAGGTTAACGCAGGTGCAGAATGTGCCCCCATCTGCGCCAGCAATTCGCCGCCGTACTCGTCGAGTTCCTTTGTTGAAATGCCCGGTTTGGCAAACTCACGCATCTTTTTTAACGTGATTGCAACAGCATCACTTGCCTGCTGCATTCCAATTCTTTCGTTTTCGGTAGTTATAGACATTTTTTAATTTTTATCTGTTACAAATCAGAGCTACTCCTATCAATATTGTTTTGTGCCCTCTCACCCGTTGTTTATGTCCTCAACACAGGTGTTTGGAAGATTGCATTTTTGTTTTTAATTCCCTCCCCACGGGAGGGGTGCGTTTGGATGTGAAGTGGCAGGGAGGGGTTTATACGCCAAATAAGCTGTTAAACCCCACCCTTCCCCGCCCCAAGGCGGGAATCGCACAAGGCCAATACTTCCTTTTTCCATCTTCCGAACACCTGTGGTGTCCTCACAAACAACTTATCGGCGATGCTATTGATGGAACCGCTCCTTTAAAAATTTACCGGTGTAGGAATCTTTCTCTTTTATCAGATCCTCGGGCAAACCTTCAAATACAACCTTGCCGCCTTTATCACCACCTTCGGGGCCAATATCAATCACCCAGTCGGCGCATTTTATCACATCCATATTATGTTCAATAACAATGATGGTATTGCCATGATCCAACAGTGCGTCAAAAGATTTCAGCAGTTTTTTAATATCGGCAAAATGCAGCCCGGTGGTAGGCTCATCAAAAATAAAGAGTGTTTTATGCGTATTATTCCCCTTAACCAGAAATGATGCCAGCTTAATACGCTGTGCCTCACCACCCGATAGGGTATTTGATGATTGCCCCAAATGCACATAACCCAAACCCACATCAACCAAAGGCTTTATTTTGGCGATGATCTTCGGCTCTTTTCTGAAAAATTCCAAAGCTTCATCAATGGTCATTTCCAATACTTCGGATACATTCTTATCCTGGTAGGTAACATCCAGTATATGCTGTTTAAAGCGCTTGCCGCCACATGTCTCGCAGGTCAGGAAAATATCAGCCATAAACTGCATCTCAATCTTCACTTCGCCCTCACCCTGGCAAACATCGCAACGACCGCCCTCTACGTTAAATGAAAACGCCGATGGCTTTAATCCCGCTGCCTTTGATGCTGGCTGAGCGGCGTACAAGTTGCGGATCTCGTCCCAGGCCTTAACATAAGTAACCGGGTTTGAGCGTGATGAACGGCCTATCGGATTTTGATCCACCATTTCAACCTGTTCTATCTTTTGGTAATCGCCCTCAATAGCATCATATGAACCGGTTTGCTCGCCTGAGTAATTACCCAGTGTTTTTTGCAGTGCCGGGGCCAGTATCCGTTTAACCAAACTTGTTTTACCCGAGCCCGATACACCCGTAACTACCGTGAGCACCCCCATCGGAAACTTAGCATTAACATGTTTCAGGTTATTTTCCCTGGCACCTTTAATGCTTATGTAATCGTGCCATTTACGGCGTTGTGCAGGTATGGCTATTTCCTCCTTACCGCTCAAATAACGGCCGGTAAGGCTATTATCGTCCTTTATAATTTCATCATAAGTACCGGTGAAGATCAACTCACCACCATGTGTACCTGCTTCGGGGCCAATATCAATGATATGATCGGCAGCCTTCATGATCTCTTCCTCATGCTCAACCACCAATACGGTGTTACCAACATCACGTAATGATTTCAGTACACCTATCAGTCGCTGGGTATCACGTGGGTGCAGGCCTATACTCGGCTCATCCAGCACATAAATGGAACCCACAAGACTACTGCCCAATGATGTTGCCAGGTTAATGCGCTGTGATTCACCACCCGATAAGGTGTTTGACAAGCGGTTAAGCGTTAAATAGCTCAGCCCAACATCGTTCAAAAATAGCAAACGGTTGTTGATCTCCATCAGCAGGCGTTTGCCAACCTTAGTATCCGTTTCGTTTAGTTTGATGTTGTTGAAAAACTCATAAGCCTTATCCAGCGGCATCAAAACCACATCTGTTATTGATCTGCCATCAATCTTCACATAGGATGCATCCTGTCTTAAACGACTGCCCTTACACTCCGGACAGGTAGTTTTACCCCTGTATCGCGACAGCAAAACACGATATTGTATCTTGAAGGTTTGTTCTTCCAGTTCCTTAAAAAAGGCATCCAGTCCGCGGAAGAATTTATTGCCTGTCCATAACAGCTTTTGCTCTTTTTCGGTAAGCTGATTATATTGGCGATGAATAGGAAAATCAAACTTTAAGGCATGCTGCACCAACTGATCATTCCATTCACGCATTTTTTCGCCACGCCATGGGGCAATAGCGCCCTCATAAATACTTTTGCTTTTATCGGGGATAACCAAATCCTCATCAATACCAATTACTTTTCCGTAACCCTCGCAACGTTTACAAGCGCCATATGGGTTATTAAAGCTGAAAAAGTTTGGTGTAGGCTCTTCAAATTTTATCCCGTCCAGCTCAAAGCGGTCGCAAAAAAAGCGTTCGGTTTCCTTATCCGCATCAGGTTCCTGGTAACGCACATAGCAATCACCCTTACCCTCAAAAAACGCGGTTTGTATCGAGTCACCCAAACGACTTATGGTTTCATCTTCTTCGTTTTTTATGATACGGTCTATCACAATACGCACCGCGTGATGAGCGGTTAATGATGACTGAGAAGCGCCAATTTCAAGCTCAGCTTCCTCACTTTCAGCTTCAGCTTTTTTCTTCCCTTTCGCCTTCGGCTTTATGCTTTCAACTTTTACCTCTTCTTCCAGCCACGATCCATCATCAACAATGCTCATGTCCTCCAGCAAAGTTTCAATCCTTGCCAGTTTTTGCTGATACTCTACACGCACAAAGCCCTTCTGCATCAATACCGCCAGTTCTTCTTTCAAACTGCGGTTATTATGTGGGTATAGCGGGCAAAGTATGGTTACCTGGGTTTCATTAGGCAAAGCCATGATGAAATTGATCACATCGGTAACCGAATCTTTTTTTACCAGGTTGCCTGATATGGGCGATATAGTTTTACCTATGCGCGAGAAAAGTAATTTCAGATAGTCGTATATCTCGGTTGATGTACCAACTGTTGACCTTGGGTTTGATGTAATAACCTTTTGCTCAATAGCTATAGCCGGGGCTATGCCTTTTATATAATCAACATCAGGCTTATTCATACGGCCCAGAAACTGGCGTGCGTATGATGACAGGCTCTCCACGTAACGGCGCTGCCCTTCGGCATACAACGTATCAAAGGCCAGTGATGATTTGCCCGACCCCGACATGCCGGTAACTACTACCAGCTTGTTTTTAGGAATGGCAACATCCAGGTTCTTCAAATTATGAACCCTGGCGCCCTTTATAATAATATGATGTTGCGGATCTTTTTCTGCTTCGTTCATTTAGTTCATGGTTCATGGTTGATAGTTCATGGCGCTTAATTTGCTACAGTTCATAGCAGTTATATAACCTTTCGGGCTATGAACTATCAACCATGAACTATGAACTTTCCAGCTATGAAATATTAACCGCTATCAAAACGCAAAAATCCTAAAAATATTAGCCTTTTCCAAATGCGTTTAGGATTATGTTGTTAATTATGACCGCTTTATTATAAATGTTAAATTGTGTTAAATATTACGCCTTTTTGAACTTAAACCCCGTTCAAACTGACCAAAACATTCATATATTCAACAAAAAAGATTTGCTTTTTACCCCGAAATTTGTTTTATTTGATGTAACAATTTCTTAACAAGAAGGAGAACCCCTATAGATTGAACTCTACTTTAAAAAAAATTTACAATTTTAACTAAGTTTAAAGTAACAGTTTTCTATGGATTTTCAATCGAAAAGTGATCAGGATCTAATCCATCTATACATCATGGGTGATGAGGCGGGGCTTGTTGAATTAATACGCCGCTATCAATCAAAAATTTACACTTCAATTTATCTGCTCGTTAAAGACGAATATCTTGCTGAGGACATTTTCCAGGATACTTTTATTAAGGTTATTAACACTTTAAAAGCCGGAAAATATAACGAGGAAGGAAAGTTTTTACCATGGGTAACCCGTATTGCGCATAATTTGGTTATTGACCATTTCAGGCGTGAAAAACGTGCACCAATGGTTAGTAATGGCGATGACTTTGATATTTTTGAAGTACTGGGCAATTATGATGAAAGCACCGAGGACCGTATGGTTCGCGACCAGACACACAAGGACCTTAAAACTTTGATACAGCTTTTACCGTCGGAACAAAAAGAAGTTTTGATAATGCGCCACTTTGGCGACCTGAGTTTTAAAGAGATTGCTGACATAACCGATGTGAGCATTAATACCGCTTTGGGCCGCATGCGTTACGCGCTTAATAACCTGCGTAAAATGATGCAAAGTAAAGAGTTGAGCTTAAAAAATTAACAATGAAAATTTCATGAAATTTTCATGAAATTTTTTTTATAGTTAATAAAATATTATATGCGGGCTTGCGTTTAGTTAGTATTAAACAATAGACAAGCATATGGGCGAAACCTTTACAAATCCATTTACTGCGGTCATTAACAAAACTGAGATGAAGGAGTCGGATGTGCATGAGAATTTAGAAGCGGACGAAGTGATATTTTATCATTCACTGCGCAATGATTTGGACCTTTTAGCAAAGAGACCAAAATTGCAGACGATTCACTACATTCTTGATTATTCAAAGAGTTTGCGTTAATCGAAGATCCCGTAAAGACAAAAAATCCAGGGCGATAAGTTGTAAAACTTTGTCACCCTGGATTTCTTTTTTTAACTGTTTTTGTGGAGGGTCTACTTTTCCCCTCTTTTTGCGCAGCAAAGAGAGGGGCGACAATCCGCTGGCTAGCGGAGAAGTCAGGATGAGTTAAACTCTGCGCTTCAATAGCCGACTCACCCGGTCGTTTCCGCTAACCAGCGGACTACCACCCTTTCTGTCGCAAGCGACAAAGAGGGTAAGAAATACAGAAGCTTTGCCAATAATATTATATTTTTAGGCTTTTCTAAATAAAACCATGCTCAAGCAAGAACGCTACCAACATTTTGTAGATTACTTTTCAAAAAATCAGCCCGATGCTGTTACCGAACTGCATTACGGCAATCCGTTTCAGCTGCTGATAGCGGTTATCCTATCGGCACAATGTACCGATAAGCGCATAAACCAGGTAACCCCTGCCCTGTTTGAGCGCTTCCCAAGCCCTGAAAGTTTAGCAGCGTCAACTCCCGAAGAAGTTTTTACCTATATCCGCAGCGTAAGCTACCCCAACAACAAGGCTAAACACCTGGTAGGCATGGCCAAAATGCTGGTTGAAAAATTTCACAGCCAGGTACCCGAAGGGCTTGATGAACTACAGCAAATGCCTGGCGTTGGTCGCAAAACTGCCAATGTAATAGCATCTGTAATATTTGAAGCGCCGGCCATAGCAGTTGATACCCATGTTTTCCGCGTAGCTAACCGTATTGGCCTAACCACCAATGCCCGAACCCCACTAGCAGTTGAAAAACAGCTGGTAGAATACCTGCCGGTAGAAACTTTAGGCATTGCACACCACTGGCTTATCCTGCATGGCCGCTACATTTGCATAGCCCGCAGCCCCAAATGCGAGGTTTGCCCCATAAGCTGGTTCTGCAAATACTATACTCGTACCCATACCGAAACCTACCTGCAAAAACAGGAAGCGCTGAAAGCTAAAAAGGCAAAAGACCAGAAAAAGAAGAAGGCGCTGGATGTGATCAGTAAGGAGTTGAAAAAGCGGAGCGTTAAGGACTAAAATTCAATGAATGTCATTGCGAGGAGGAACGACGAAGCAACCTCGTCGCTTACATATTGAACGCGACGAGGTTGCCGCGCTATCGCTCGCAATGACATGCTTTATATAGTTTACCTACTTTATCCACTGTACCGTCCTCTGGTCTAAGTTTAGCGCAGCAAACTTAGACCCAAAATGATGTAAGCTTCCAGCTTACCTACGCCACAGCCTCCCCACTCTCCAAATTCCGCATAAACTTCTTCCTGTAATTAAGCGGACTCAAATTCATCTTTAGCTTAAACATCTTATAAAAATGCGACACATCGCCAAAACCGCTTTCAAACGAGATCTCTGAGATCGGCTTATCCGTTTGTACCAGTTGTTGGGTGGCGTAGTTAAGACGATACTCAATAATGGTTTCCATAAAGGTTTTGCGCGTTATCTTTTTAAAGTACTTGCAGAACGCGTTGGTGGTCATGTTGGCTATGCTGGCAGCCTTATCCAATGATACCTGCTGCCTGAAATTCTCAACCAGGTAGGCAAACACCGGGTTTATGCGTTCCTGCTCGGCAATGGTACGCTCGGCAATGGTTTGGCTCTGATCAAGCAATACAAATTCGTTTGACAATGCCAGTTGCTGTAAAATATCAAGCAGCATCAGCATCTTTTTAAAACTATTCTCCTCCTCAATCAGCGCTACCAAACGCTGGTTAATCCGCTGCCTGGTACCGGCTTTAAAACTGATACCGCTGGCTGCCAGTTGAAAAAGCTTTTTTATATCTTTCAATTCCGTACGGCAAAAAAAGCCTTCGCCCAAAAAACTTTCATTAAACTGTATAACTATGGCGGCGGCTTCTGGTTGTGGACGGGTTGTATCCAGTTTCCAGCAATGGGGCAGGTTGGGGCCAAGCAATACCAGGTCGCCATGGCAAAAATCTTCCATATGGCTGCCTGCGTAGCGCTTTCCGTTTGCCTGTATAATGCTGGTTAACTCGTACTCCGGATGAAAATGATAAGGGCCATCAAAGACCCATTTATCAAATTTACGGGCGATAAACGATTGCCGACTACCCGGCTGAATGGCTTCAAAAGATGCTTTGATCATTGCGTATTTTAATAGGGTGTGCCAATTTATATCTTTTTTAGATAATATATACCATAATTACACCACTTTTTTCATTTTTTTTGCTCCGCGATTTGGCTTCCTTTGAAAATAGTTAAACCATGGATACAACACTTGCACATTCACCTCAATTAAACGACTTCAAGAAGCTGCCTGATAATAATATCAGCGAGTTTCGTGAAAAAGGGCATACACTTGTTAAAGGGGTGCTATCACCTGCTGAAATAGACATATACCGCCCGGTAATAGTTGCTGCAGCCGATAAATATAATACCGAAAAACGCCAATTACAGGACAGGGACACCTACGGTAAAGCATTCCTGCAGATCATGAACCTGTGGCAGGCCGATGAGCAGGTAAAGCAATTTGTGCTGGCCAAACGCCTTGCAAAAATAGCCGCCGACCTGATGGGTGTAGAAAATGTACGCCTATACCACGATCAGGCGCTGTTTAAGGAAGCCGGTGGCGGCCCCACCCCATGGCACCAGGACCAGTATTACTGGCCCATAGATACCAACAATACCATAACTATGTGGATGCCGCTGGTTGATATTGATGTAGACATGGGAATGCTCACCTTTGCATCAGGCTCCTATACTAATGGGGCAATATTCGATCATGAGATCTCCGATGAATCAGAAAGTGCCTTTGATGATTATGTGAAAGAGAAAAATTTCCCGATAAGTCGCGCGCAAACTATGAAGGCCGGCGACGCTACCTGGCACCGTGGCTTTACCATACACAACGCGCCGGGCAATAACTCCAACAAAATGCGCGAGGTAATGACCATCATCTACATTGCTGATGGCGCGCACGTTACCCCCTACAAAAACGAATGGCAGAAAAACGATCACCACAAATGGCTCATGGGCAAACCCATAGGCGAGCTGATCGACTCAGCGCTTAACCCGCTGCTGCTCTGATATAAAGATATCTATTGGTTAGATTAAGTGAGAAAATTGGAGGCTTTAGGGCCTCCTTTTTTAGTTTTGGCCTGCTTTTTTTCAATTCCCCTCTTGAGAGGGGGTGCGAAGGAATGAGTAGTGGCAGGGGTGTGTTTGTGCACCAGGCTTGTTGAAGAAAGGACACACCCCTCATTTAGCGCAAGTCTTGTGTGTTGGATAAAGAAATGGCTGACTTGTGCTTCTTTAAATCTTAATATCACAAGTCATCATCGCACAAACAGCCGCACAAGACTTGCGCTAAATGAGGGAACAGCTGCTGCTGGTTTGTACGGTCTTTTCGAGATTTCATTATGGACATACCATCATATTTGCTGGGTACACTCACTGTTTCATTTTTTAAGTGGTTATTTAAATTAGTCCTAGAATTAAAAAATTGATTATCAGACACTTAAACCATTTTACTGTAAATACATATATTAGTGACCTCTCGAGAGAGTAATCGCGCGTGGCTCCTCCTCACATCGCCCGTTCAAGCGTCCACGCTTGAATGCAAAAAGACTTTTAGCGTCTACGCTAAAAGTCCTTCAAAATCATTATTAAACGTAAGCGTGGACGCTTACAAAAACCAACATTCAAGCGTGGACGTTTGAACGGGCGCAGTCTTATTTTTACTCCGCTAGCCAAATAGCGTCAATAAACCATTTCTTGCTATCAAAAAATATATTCAATGGCTTAAAGCCTGATACATCTGCCATTTGGTTGCTTTGCATTACCGAGTATTTCTGCGAGATCTCCATGTAGATGTATTCATCCTTAAAAAAATGGATATCCGCCTTGCCGTTGATCTTCACCTGCTGATCTATCAAACTGATCAGATAGCTTTTGCAGGCACCCGTTTCAGGATCGTATATAGGGTAATGATCAAACTGGGCTAAATTAAAATCGGCGTTAAGCTCACGGTTTATGCGTTCCAGCAGGTTCAGGTTAAATCGTTTGGTAATGCCTTCCTTATCATTATAAGCTGCCAATACGGTTTTAGGGTTCTTTTTCAGGTCGATACCCATCAGCACCATATCCCCTGCCGAAAGATTTTTACGTAGTTCCTTACAGAAATTCTCCGCATCGCTCACCGGCATATTCCCAATATTCGATCCTAAAAATAATACTACCTTACGTCTTTTTGAAATCGATGCCGCTTTTTTCAGCATATCAAAATACTCACCGTTTAAACCGATTATTTTAATACCGGGTAGGGCTGCGGGTAATGTCGTGTGTAAAAAGGAGATTACGTTATCTGATATATCAATCGGCAGATAGGTAAAATCAGCCTTTTGCTCCATCAAATGCTTCAACAAATAGGTTGATTTCATGGCATCGCCTGCACCCAACTCAATCAGGTCGAAGGCATCACCGCCTGCCATAATGGCTTCGGCAAGTCCTCCTGTTTGCTCTGTGAAAATTTCCAGCTCGCAATTGGTTGGGTAATATTCCTCGCAGGCCATCAACTCCTGGAAAAGCTTATCCCCATTCGCATCATAAAAATACATGGAGTTTAAGCGTTTCGGCGTCGATTGCAGGCCGGCAACTACATCCTTATAAAACTGGTCGGTTTTAACTGGCTTTTTTTCCTTTATCAGACTTTGTAAAAATGCAGTGTTCATATTTAATAGGTTGATGAGACGAATTACCTTACAAGTCTTATGCCAGTAAATTGCCAGCGCAGATGTGTTTGAAAGAAATTGCGATATGTTGCACGGCTATGACCCGGCGATGTAACCTCCGAAGCACCGCGCAGCACCTTTTGATTCACCATAAACTTACCATTGTACTCACCTATTGCCCCCGGCGCTTTGGCAAAACCCGGGTAAGGCAGGTATGAGCTCTCGGTCCACTCCCAGCTTTTACCCCAGCCAAATTGCGCTGATGCAGCTTCCCATTCAAATTCAGTTGCCAGGCGCATACCTTTCCATGCGGCAAAGGCATAAGCCTCAAAATAGCTGATGTGGCAAACCGGTTGCTTCATTTCAACAGGCTCCAATCCGTTGTAGGTGTAGTTATACCACTCACCATGTATCAGGTGCCAGTATAGCGGTGCTTCAACTTTGTTAGTATTCACCCAATCCCAGCCCTCTGCATGCCAGTGGCGAAAATCATGGTAGCCACCACTATTGATAAACTCCAGGTATTCGGCATTCGTAACCAGATCGGGGCTTATCTCATAGGCATTTAAGTAAACTTTATGGCGGTTCAGTTCATTATCAAAACAAAAGCCATCACCATTAAAACCTATCTCATAAATACCTGCATCCATCATAATAAAATCCTCGTCGGTTTTTTCAACTTTGGGCGAATGATACTCATGTGAATATGCCGGGAACAAAGGATTATGACCTAAAATGTATTTAATATCGGTATACAACAATTCCTGGTGCTGCTCCTCATGGTTAAAACCGAGTACCAGCAGTTCTTTAACTTCTTCGGATGGTTCTTCGCACAAAAACTTGTTCATGGCATCATCCACGTATTCGCGGTAGCGCATAATATCAATAACCGTTGGGCGACTTAAATTACCCCTGTCGGTACGGATAACGCGGTTGCCTACCGTTTCATAATAGCTGTTGAACACGTAGTTGAACTCCGGGTTATATTCCTGGTAACCCATAAAATAGGGTTTCAGGATAAAAGTTTCAAAAAACCAGGTGGTATGGCCAATATGCCATTTAGGCGGACTAACATCCACCACAGGCTGCACCACGTAATCTTCTGTTTGCAGCGGGGCACAGATCTTTTCGGTATGCTTACGCACCTTTATATATCGTTCAGCAAGTGTTAGTTGTTCGGTATATGCAGCTGTTTCCATGGTTATTTCCTTTCGAGATAATTTTTCAGATCTGTTATTGTTCTAACATTCAAATCCTTTGCTTGTTTTTGCCGCATCATTAAAGCATAGGCATTGTTAAAACCTATGGGTTGCAACCATTTAATGTGGTAACGGCTTTCAAACTCTTGTTTGTCGTAATTGTAGGTCTTTTCCTTACTGGCTTCTACTAAGTTAATTGTTTTTGTTGGTGGTTGCAATATTACCAGCAAACCCGTTCCTGTATATTCAGGGTAAAAATCTATCTGGTTATTGGTCAATGCGTCAAAACAAATTTTTGTACCGCCGAGGCCGGTTTTGGTTGATACATCATAATCGGTATAACCCTTTATCAGCATGCTGTACATATTTGCCAGGATATATTGCTCCCCAAATATCTTTGACCCGATGCGAACAACACCATCCTTACCACCCCGCTCCGGTTTCCATAAATTTTGCGAAACCAAAAAATCCTTTGCTACCCGCTCCGGGCTTTCGTGAAGATAGTCGGTACGGTAGTTTAATTCCGTCATCACTGTATCATTAATTTTGCCTGATAACAGATTCAGTGTTTGTTCCAGCTCGGGGAACTGTTTTAATGACTCCTCCCTAACAATTGGCGCGGCATAATACGGCGGGAATATCCCTTTATCATCCTTTAATACTACCAGGCCATAAGCCTTTAAACGGCCGTCAGTGGAGTAGCCGCTGATTACGTCCAGTTGCTTTTCATAGGCAGCCTTATACATTACCGCGTCGCTGATTACGATGGTGTGGATCTTCAGGCCATATTTACTTTTCAGTCCCAGGTTACCATCCTGCCTGCCCATAAACTCGGGCGTAAAACCAGCGGTAAGCTTACTGCCATAAGCCGATGGAATAAGATAAAAGGATGCCAGTACAATGAGTATAAGCGGCAGTACTTTTGTAGCTGTATTTATTTTTTTCAGGTTGAGGTTTTGTACTCGCGACAGTAAAAAATCAAAGATGATGGCCAGCAAAGCGGCGGGTATTGCGCCTGCCAGTATCATATTGGTATTATTGAGTGATATCCCACCGAAAATAAACTCCCCTAAGCCACCCGCGGCAATGTATGATGCCAGTGTAGCCACGCCAACAGTTATCACCGTAGCGGTGCGTATGCCTGCTAATATTACGGGCATAGCCAGCGGCAATTCAACCTTTGATAGGATTTGCCATTGGCTCATACCCATAGCTGTTGCGGCTTCCTTAACGGCTGCATCAACGCCTGTAATGCCGGTATAAGTATTGCGGATGATAGGCAGCAGCGCGTACAATAAAAGCGCTACAATAGCCGGTTTTGGGCCGATACCAAGCAACGGGATCATAAAGCCCAGCAGGGCAATACTGGGTATGGTTTGCAATATGCCTGCAATCCCTAAAACCGAACCGGATAGTTTTCTTTTACGGGCGATGAGAATCCCCAAAGGCAAACCAACCAATACCGCCAAAAATAAGGAGATGAACGTTAACCCGATATGTTCCAACGTTTGGGTAAGCAGCTTATCGCTCTGCTCCTGCATAAACTGCCACAAAGTTTGTTGCTGATCATTCATCCGCCTGCTCCTTTTTATATTGATAGAACGCTGACATTAATTCCTCAAACCTTAATTCGCCAACCTTTTTATGCTGAGGATCGAAGATGAAGATACTTTCGCCTTCCGTAAATTTCAACTGTTCCAAAACCCACCACAAACTTGCATCAGAAGGCAAAGCCTTACCATGCAATTCAAAAGTTCCCCCTTCAGGGGGCGGAGGGGGCTTGATCGCCTTGAATTCCAATTCCAATCTTTGTTCGTTCAGGAAATCTCTTACAAAATTATTTTTGGGTTTGAACAGCAGTTCTGTGGGAACGCCCGTTTGTACTATCTTTCCTGCATCCATCAGGCAGATCCTGTCGCCCAGTTCAAAGGCCTCCTGTACATCATGAGTAACCATGATGATGGTTTTCCTTTTCAGCTCATCCAGGGCCTTAAATTCTCCATGGATCTTTGCCTTGGTCACGTTATCCAGCGCGCCGAAAGGTTCATCCATCAACAACACCGGCGGGTTGGCCACTAAAGCCCTTGCCAGCCCTACCCTTTGCTGCTGACCGCCGCTTAGTTCATTTGGGTAAACATTTAAATAATCATTGGAGAGGTGCAGCTTTTCCAGCAGTTCGCTAACGCGATGCTGTATTTTTTTCACATCCCACTTTAATAATTGCGGCACAATGGCGATGTTCTCCCCCACCGTATAATGCGGAAACAGGCCGTTATTCTGCAACACATAGCCTATGCCACGCCGTAAAATTTCCGCCTGTTGTTCAAGAATATTTTTATTGCTAATGAAGATCTTGCCGTGCGTAGGCTCTATCAGCCGGTTGATCATTTTCAAGGTAGTGGTTTTACCGCAACCACTGGTACCTAAAAGCACGAGCGTTTCATGCTCAGCCACCTCGAAAGAAATATCATCCACCGCCTTTACCTTGCCGAAGTGTTTGCTTAGATGTTCAACCTTTATCATACAGAGCGCCTAGGGTTCAAGTGGCATAAACAGGTTATTCAGCGATTCGGAATACGTAGGGTGCGCAAATACGCAATACCTGATACGGTCATAAGTAATACCACCCTCCATAGCCATCTGCAATACCGTCATGATCTCGCCACCCTGGCTGCCTAAAACAGCCGCGCCTAATATCTTTTTGGTATCCGCATCAACCACGGCCTTCATAAATCCGCGTGTATCACCATTTTCTATCGCCCGGGCTACATGCTCCATAGGCAATTTAGCAATTTTAACGTTCAGTTTCTGCTTTTTAGCTTCCTCCTCGCTGATGCCCACACGCCCCAGTTCAGGGTCGGTAAACATGCAATAAGGCAACGGACGATCTTTGGTAGTGAGCTTCGCGTTTTCGATCAGGTTGCGGTAAACAATGGTATAATCGTTATATGCAATATGCGTAAACGCCGGGCCGCCCTTAACATCACCCAAAGCATAAATGCCTTTTACATTGGTTTCCAGCTTATCATTAACTTTTATATAGCCTTTTTCATCAACCTTAACACCGGTCTTATCCAAATCTAAAGCAGCCGACTGCGGTACACGGCCTATAGCCAATAACACATGCGTACAGGTTATGGTATCCTCCTTGCCTGCAATTGTAACGGTGGCTTTTATATTCCCCTTTTTAGTTTTACGGAACGCGGTAGTTTGCGCATCGGTATGAATAGTAATCCCTTCATATAACATTATTTTATGCATGGCTTCGGCAATATCCGCGTCTTCTTTACTTAATATGCGCGGCGCTTTTTCAAGCATAGTTACCTTGCTGCCAAATCGCCCAAACATCTGCCCAAACTCCATCCCGATATAATTACTACCTACGATCAGTAAATGATCGGGTACTTTATCCAGGTCGAGTATGGTGGTTGAAGTCAGGTAATCTATATCATTCAACCCCTCAATCTCCGGGATTAGTGTTTTCGCGCCTGTGTCGATAAAGATCCAGTCGGCTTTTACGGTTTGTGTATTGCCGGAGTTAAGCTTAACAGATAATGTTTTCACATCAGTAAAAGTGGCTTCGCCAAAAATAAGATCCAGGTTCTTCGTTTTTTCGATAGCATGCTGGCCGCCCATGCGCGAGCGCATTACGATCTCATCTTTACGCTTTTTTACCTGGCGCATATCCACCTTATACCCCTTAATCTTTACCCCCAGCGGACCACTATGCGCCGCCATATAAGCAGCCTTAGCCGATGCCACCCAGGTTTTGGTTGGCGTACAGCCGTCGTTAACGCAGGTTCCACCTATGAAACGCTTTTCAATAATAGCCGTTTTTTTACCGGCCTGAGCCAGCTTTTTTGCCAATGGCACACCTGCCTGACCAGCGCCAATAACTATAGCATCGTATTGTTTCATGCGTTAATCCGTTATTTTAACGCCTTTCCAAAATGCTACATAATCTTTAATCTCAGCAGCTGCGGGCTTTGGATCGGCATAATACCAGGCAGCATCATTATTTTGTTTACCATCCACATCAAGCGAATAATAAGATGCCAGGCCTTTCCACGGACAAGTACTGTGCGTATCAGATGGTTTCAAAAAATCCGGATTTACACTTTCTTTGGGGAAGTAATGATTATTTTCAACAACAACAGTATCATTGCTTTCGGCAATAACCTGGTTATTCCATAGTGCTTTCATCGTATAGGGTTTATTGTGTATAAATATAACGGTATAATTAATACAACTACAATGCAGCAAACGTGTTTTTGTTTGGCGATTGTAATTTTGAGCAGGCTCCAAAAAAACAATTAAAAAAATTTTAAATAATATTTTAATTTTCTCTTTAAACGTATATCTTTGCATTCCCAAAATAAGGGAAGCGGTTGGTTGAAAGGCCGAAGTTTAATAACAAAAAAAGGCCCGTTCGTCTAGGGGTTAGGACGTTAGATTTTCATTCTAGAAACAGGGGTTCGATTCCCCTACGGGCTACTGGTAAATAACTTGCTGAAAATCAGCAAGTTATTTTCATTTTAGGCCCTCCGTGAAAAAATCGAACCTAAATTTTTAGCTATAAAAACAGCCATTTTAAGCATAAAACGCCTCATTTTCCGGTTTCATTAATCAAATCTTTCAAAAACGCCCAAAATTTACTCGCGTCTTTTCTGACGTTTTTTTAATTTAGAAAGACGTCTTGCGATGCTCATAAACAACTGTGATAAAGGCGCTTACAAGGTCATTCTCCTGAATGTCCTTAGTGCCTACATTTTCTATTTGTGAATCGGCGATAATTACAGTTTGCCCCTATCCTTTCAACACTATCCGCTGACCTTCAGTCTTTGCAATGTCTTTGGCTAACGCTACACGTATACCGAGTTGCATTGCGATGTCCACATTCGTCCCAAGGCGGGCATAACCGAATAGCTTGGCGGTTTCCCGAACCAAGTCGTCTTTGGTAAGACTGATCTGGTTTTGCAGAACAGCTTTAATGCCGTTAGCTATTTCATGTGAGGGTAGGTCATCGGCGTCGCGTTTCAGTATTTCATTGGGGGGCAGGCGGTAAAGCTGATAAGTGTCTGGCTGCTGATCGGCCCGCCAAAAGATGATATTACCATTATCGCTGGTTTGCTGTAGGCTAAGTTCTTTGAAGATGATGTCGAAATGCACCGAAATTCGGGAACCCATTCGGGCAATGCCCCAGCCTAAAAGGACGCGTTTGCACAGCAGGTTTTTACTGACTGGTGCTTCTACGGCTAATACCTCGTGGATCTGTGACTTGATGGTATTTCGGTATCCATATTGAAAGAAATCTTCAGAATTGATACTGCGGATCACCTCTACGTTGGCGGCTTCGTAATAAGATGTCTGTTTTACTGCGGCTTTAGTAGCCTGGAAATTGTATGGCACGACTTCCTCTGCAGCGGGCTCGGGTACAACTTCCGGTTCTATCTTGATGCCTTGCTGGGCTTGGTGAGTCGCGGATAGTATTCCCTGTAATACCTTGTCTGGTTTTTCCCACCATTCTGCTGACCAGACCTTTATCATATTCCAGCCCAGGCTTTTCAGTACACCGGGTTGGACGATCTCGCGATCACCCGGTGTCTTGGCCGCCTGATACGTGCGCCCGTCGCAAAGGATTGCCAAGATATATTGATTAGCATGATCAGGATGCACTATGCCAATATCGATCTTATAGGCAGAACAACCGATCCCGGTATTTACCTTGTAGCCGTGCTTTCGGATTTCTGTGGCTATAATTTCTTCCAGCCCCGGATCGTGCTTGTTAGCACTCATCAGATTAGTCGGCAGGCCTTGCCTGCCCTTTTCGGCATAAGCCAGGAAAGCTTTTAAACCAGCTACCCCTTCAGAATTAGTACGGTTCAAGTCTATATGATCGGATCTTAAGGTAGAAAAAACTTGCATTTCATAACGTGCCCGCGAAACAGCCACATTTAAGCGCCGCCAACCACCTTCGCGGTTGATCGGCCCAAAATTAAGGCCTACCTTACCGGTCTCATCAGGCCCGTAACCTATTGAAAATAAAATTATATCGCGCTCATCACCCTGGACATTCTCGAGATTTTTGACAAACAAGGGCTCTTCTGCTTCGTAGGCCAGGCGTTCCAGGTCCGGTCGCAACAAAAAGGTTTCGGTTAGTAAATCTTCGATCAGCGACTGCTGGACTGAACTGAAAGTCACTACTCCCATAGACCGCTTGATGATCGCCGGCGTTGATAAGCGGTAAATAATATAGTCAACAATAGCTTTAGCTTCCGCCCGGTTCTGCTTAGTTTTTCCGCGATCATAAAATCCTTTAACTTTTATCAGTTTAACTTTTGTTGCCAGATCATCGGTCGAAGGGAACGTCAGTAAGTTGTTATCATAGTACATCGCATTACTGAAAGCGATTAAGCTTTCATGCTTGCTGCGATAATGCCATAAAAGATGATAAGATGGCATGGATAGTGCAAGACAATCATCAAGAATGCTTTCCAGATCTTCTTGTTCGACATTATCCTCATCAAAGGTATTGGTCGAAAAGAAACTGGTTGGCGGCATCTGTTTAGGGTCACCTACCACAATTACGCTGGTACCGCGAGCGATAGCGCCTACTGCTTCGCAGGTTGGCATTTGGGAAGCCTCGTCGAAAACAACCAAGTCGAATTTGGCGCTGCTGGCATCAAAATACTGGGCGACCGAGATCGGGCTCATGAGCATGCAAGGCGTAAGCCGTGGCAATACATTTGGAATCAAATCGAATAGTTTTCTTAGTGGCATAGCACGCCCATTATTGCGCAATGTTCGTTGCAGAAGCCCAATTTCTGAGCTTTGAGCAGCTTCCTGAGTAAATGAAGGCGTCTTGGCCGCCAACCGTGCGTAGAGTTCTTCACGGGTAAGTTTTTCGAATTGGTCGCTTAGTTCGCGGAACTTGCGGATCTTCCCTTCGAACAACTGTCCGTGAAAACCAGAAAGTGCCGGGTTGTTTTCGATTAATTGGTCGGCAATGCTTCTATAAAGACCTTTTTTATAGCTATTTAATAGTTGATGAGACGGTATAGCTTGATCTTCGAATGCATCCACCAGAGCAGTTAAGCCGCCGGCGGTTAGCCGGCTTTTGGTGGTCGTGTAAGTAAACCAGTCTTTTAAGCCATCGAGATTGCGAAGCCACTGTTCTGCTTGAACCTGAAGATTAGTAATCGGGGAACCTGTTAACAGTTGGATTTTTTCACGAGAGGTCTTTAAACGTCCGCCCAGCGCTATAAAATTCCGAAATTCCGCTTCATGTATACGCAGGTAGGCGCCGCTTCCTTCGCTGAGTTTGGCTGCAAAACGCTCGCGCCAGCTTTTCAAACCATCTAGGCCGGTGCCTTTAGAGGCCGCCCGGTTTAGTGCGATATAGGCCTGGCTCACCTGGATGATGACCGCCCAATCGGGATTGCCATTGTTCCACAAAAAACCTGTTAAGCCCGGTAAATAAACAGCACCGGAAATTAGGGACTGTTCAGCTTGATAGGCGATGATCTTATTTAAAAGTCCAGGGATCTCCTCATTGACAAAATTGCCGGAAGGCGATTTAGATTTAAGCGATTTGATAATGGCTCTCTGCTTCAGCCACTTGGGTAAGAACCACTTTTGAGCGGCGATTTCCCAATTTGCCAATACTTGTTCGGCAGGAAATTCCAAAATGCTTTTGTTGAAAATTTGAAGCAAGTCAGTGCGTAAGGCATCGCGTTGCTGACCATGACCAGCGATACCAATGACTTGGGCCAGCGTCTGTTCTAGCGATTCATTTGTTAAAAATGATGCAGGTGAATCCGGTAATTTCAGTAAAATCCCAATCATTTCGCCTAACACTTCGGTCTGATCAGCTGAATGGCCGCCAAAGCCCAAAGCTTCGGTAACACTTGCGCGAGTCAGATCCAGTTGGGCAGCAAGCTCCAATATTTCTTCCAGTGTCTGCTGGATATCTGTTTTTAATTGCTGACTATAGTTTAATAACTGCAACTCTCTTAAGGGATGTTGAGCAGGTGCGGAAACAATGGCAGCCACCGTTTCCAACTCAGCAGCCAGATCATCCCAAGTTGTTAAGTCCGCCGCTGATAACCGGGTAACCTCGCTGCCCTGAAAAAACACTGTAAAAGGAGTTTGGGCCAACTCTGCATACTTACAGAAGAGTTCAAAAAGTGTATAACCACCCGGGCGTTTGCGGTGCAAGGCATGCACGTAAACATTGAGTTCATTCCGTACGCTTAAAAGCCGTTCAGCGGTGTTTAGGAAATTTTCTGGACTATCTCTTTTGATAACCTCAGTCGCCTTTTTCAATTGCGCCAACACATCGGACTTTTTGGATTTATTGGAATGTAGTTCCAAGCAGAAATCGCCGATGCCGATCGTCTCGAGCCTTTTCTGAACAACTTCCAGCGCCGCTTTTTTTGCCGAAACGAACAACACCTTTTTGCCGTTGTAGAGCGCGTTAGCGATGATGTTCGTGATCGTTTGGGACTTACCCGTACCAGGGGGGCCATGCAAAACAAAGCTTTCGCCCTTACCCGAACTGATAATAGCCTGTAATTGCGAAGAATCGGTGCTGATCGGTAAAGCAAGTTCACCAGGATGAATATCCAGATCAGTAACAACTGGTAAGCTATTTAACTGTAACTTACCCGAGATCAGGCTCGCCACCACTTTGTTTTTTGCTAACTGCGCTGAATTATTATGGATGTCATTCCACAGAATGAATTTGTTAAAAGAAAAAATGCCTAGTAAAGCCTGATCTTCCACATCCCAGCGAGACTGGGACATGATCGCCTGCCGTACTGTATTCAGAATGCCGCGAACATCCACACCGCTTTCATCCTTGGGTAAAGTTTCGAGGCCACCGATGCCGATACCGAAATCCTGGCGCATCATTTCCAGCAAAGTAATATTCAGGATCGTTTCTTCTTCCCGAGAGCGGATCACAAAACCCTTTTGAGCGGATTTGCGGATGATCTCCACAGGGATCAATAAAATAGGTGCGAACCGGGGGCGTTCACTTGCCGGCGTTTCGTACCATTTGAGCAGGCCAATGCCAACGAACAAAGTATTCGCACCATTCTCCTCCAACGATAACCGCGACGAACGGAATAGATGAGTTAAATTTAGGTTCAACTCGGTTTCAGTCAGGTACGTCCGCAATCGCTGATGGGAAAGTTCGTGGTTAACCAGATCCGAGATTGGATCAGAAGTATTGACGGCTTGATAAATGCCTGCATCCCGTGGGGAATTGCTCCAGTCGGAAGGCTTAGCTAGTATTTTAAATTCTTTACCCGCCGCCAGCTCATCTTCCAGCTTGCCGGAGTTAATACTGATGAACTGGATTACGCTCTTGGTCATCCGGGTATTCAATAAAGTATTCCGCAGCGTAAGATCCAGTAATTTGCGCTCCCAGATCTGTTGCTTGGAAACACCGATTTTATCAACCTGCAAAGGTTTGTGATCCACTAGCACCTCTTCCGGCGTATAACCTGACGTCAGTGGTTTTTCGTCATACTTGATCTCCCAACCCTGATTACCAGGTATTCGGAGTGGCAGTGGGCGAACGCCTCCAAACCGCGTCCGTTTGATATCCACGAATAACTGGAAGTTATGCGTCTCGATCATCCTCGCATCTGCTGAACGTACCGCCTCATCAAACGGTGGATGATTACCTGCATTCATACACGTTGATTCTACCACTACGATATCATTGATGCCAGCAGCGGTTCGCTTGGTGATCAGCGATGGATCGTCATTAACCGCGTCCGGGAAAGACTCGTCCAACAACCAGGCTCCCGCAAAAGCATGTCCCTTGATCATCACAATCAAAGCGTTGATACTTACTGCCTCCAAACAGGCAGCATATAAAAGTGAAAGGTCTAAACAATTCGCCAGTCGCTGAGAAAGAATGGCATCGCTCAGCCTTACCCGCTGCCCGGTCTCTTCAAAGCTGGCTGGAACAGCACAATAGATTAAATTCAAACCGGCGATGGCCTCATAAATCGCCGCCATCTGTTTTTTTACTCGATCCGGATTTCGGGTCTGATAAGCATTAAACGACGGATCACCCGTCCATTGCTGCAATAGAACCGAGGCATTACGAATAATCGCCGGGATCTCAGGGTGATTCGGCGTAACAAAAGCAGCGAGCAGCTCCGGCACTGAACCAGCGCCGTTCCACTGGTCATAAGCCAATAAGTCGATATCATAAATGGCTGAACAGATCACCTGTTCAGCAGCCATGGCCTTTAAATTCAAACGACCGCTAAGCCGCTCGGTTAAACCCGCTAAATAAGCTGCAGAGATACGGAGCGGTACCGCTCCGAAAGTATAACTTTCACCCACTTTCAAACGATCAATGCTTGCTTTCCAAATGATCGAAAATTCAGGCTCCGAACTGATCTCTACTGTCAGGTCTTCATAATCTAATTCACCAGAATTGGTCAAGATCAGTTGTTTTACCACCGGAACATGATTTTGCTGCATAGCAAAATTGATTACGGGTGCCAATGTTAAATCTATTTGGATTGTGGGTAAGGTTTCAGTAATCATAATTAAAAAAATGAAATTAACGATATTTTACCGCAAATCCACAACACTTGTCATACAATGCTTTCTTACAGCATTTAGCAGCAGCCTCTTTCCTTTTGAACGGATACGACAAACACACTAATATCCATATTGAGAGCAGTTTTGTTTGGAAGGAGATGAAGTGATTCGAGCGCGGGACCTGCGATTAAATATTATCAGATGCCCCGAAAGATTTAGCTATTGATGTGATTAAACCGTACTTTAGAAGGACTAAATGTTTAGCTTATTATGTCTATCAAAATACTCGCGACAGCGGATCTGCATTTAGGCAAATCTTCAGCGGATGTTTCCGGATCACATGCCTCCACCAAATATACCTGGCAAAAAATCATCAATTATTGTATTCAAAATAATATGGATGTGTTGGCGCTTTGCGGTGACATCGTGGATTGGGATAACCGTTACTTTGAAGCAGTCGGTCCACTGCAAAGAGGTTTTGAAGAACTGCACCGGCATGGCATAGCTGTATATATGGTTTCCGGCAATCATGATTTTGACGTGCTTGCCGGTATCGCCGGAAATATAAAATTGCCGAATGTCCATTTGATCGGCGCTAAAGGTCAGTGGGAGGTACAAAAATTTGAAAAAGATGGACAGATTGTCCAATTTGCCGGTTGGTCATTTCCTGCAAGGTCGGTCAGGGAAAGTGCATTTTTAGATTGGGGACTGCCTGGCTTTGATGCGAAATATCCCTGCATCGGGCTGCTACACGGGGACATTGATAAACCAGGAAGCGAATATCATCCATTCAAACTGGATGAGTTAGTCAAAAGTGAGGTGAATCTTTGGCTGCTGGGCCATATTCACAAACCGGAGCGATTGAGGCAAAATCCGGACGTTTGGTATTTAGGCTCCCCGCAGGCCATGAGCGCAAAAGAACCCGATGGCCATGGAGCACTATTTGCGGAAGTAAGTCCGTCCGGTATAATCAGCGTCAATCAGGTGCTATTGTCAACTGTTTTGTACCGCACAGTAGAAGTACCGGTATCCGCGATTGACAATGAAACAGAACTGAGAGACCGGATCGTCAATATGCTCGTGAAAGACGGTATGGACGCGGAAAATGAGATGCCGGAGTTGCTGTCCATTGTTTATCAGGTCAGATTGACAGGGGAACATATCACCATCAACGAGGTAGAACGTTGGACCCGCGACATTGTTCAGTATAACCAGCTGCTCACCAGGACTACCATCAGCGTCAGGAAGATCGCCAGCCGCCTCCAGCCGGCGCTGCAAAACCTCGAGGAACTTGCCCTGTCCAATTCGCCGGCCGGCGTCCTTGCGCATACAATACTCGAACATAGAAAAGGTATCGTTTCGCCCTTCCTTAACCGATTGATCGCGGACTGGAAAATTAAAGCTAACTACGTCTACCGGTCCGGGACATACACACCTTTGTTAATCGGCCGGCGGATTGACCCGCCCAGTGACCATGAAGGCATGAATTTCATCATCAACGAGTGCAATCGTTTGTTGGCAGAACTTAACGGACAACTCAATTCTTAAAAGCGATGGGAAAACAATCATTACATTTTACTTCGCTGCACGTCCGTAAAATGCCGGGCTTGCCCGATGGTTTGAAGCCTATAAAAGACTTGTCCGGGCATGTTAATATTATCGCGGGCCCCAATGCTTCCGGAAAAACCAGTACGGCAACCGCGATCCACCAGCTTCTGTGGCCGCCAAAATCTGGAAGGATGAATCTGGAAGGCGAGATTGACACCGGGAATGACAGTTGGGATGTCAAGCTGGACTATGGACAGTTCCGGGCCCAGCGGGGCGGTGTAGATGGTGAGTTACTCGGCATTCCGGCAATTGATGAATCCGTACGGTATAATTTTGCCTTACAGGAACTGGTGCACATCAATGATAAGGATCTTGCCGGGAAGATCTACCAGGAAGCGATGGGTGGCTATAATTTAGGCAACGCGGCAGCTGCCTTGAAATATAGTAGTGATATCAAAAAGAAAAATAACGGCGCTTACACGAGCGTGACCGCTGCTGATACCCAGCTGGCTGAGATCAATAGAAGACAGCAAAGCTTAAAAGACAAAGAAAACTCCCTGTCTGCATGGGTAGCGGCCCGCGATAAAGCTACAGACGCCCGTAAACTGAAAGAATTTTACCAAGCGGTTGTTGACTGCATGAAAGCCAGGGAGCTCAAAGAAAGCCTTGAACTCAAAGTATCGGCTTATCCACAGCAGCTTAAGGGCCTATTCGGTAATGAATATGAGGAAATCACTGCACTAGAGGAACGGATAGAAGCCCTGTGGACGGAGCTTGAAACGAACCGGGAAGCTATTCAAAAACATAAAGATGCGATCAGTGAAATAGGCCTGCCGGAAAAAGGGATGAGTCCCCTGGTGCTGAAAGAACTGGAGGACCGGGTTGAGGCGCTTATCGAAACGGAACGCACGATTTCAGATCTGGATGTAGCGATCGCGGACCTAGCCGCTACTATGGAGACCTTGAAGTTACAGATACACCCCGATTACGAGCCGGGCGAGGAAATTAAGACAGACTTGGGTAAGATAGCGAAGTTGGATGAATTTATAGATAGTGCCCATCGTTTATTGAGTCAAATGAAATTTATCCAAGTTCAAATCGACAGTTTAAGTAAAAAACCAGCGCCCGTAAACCAAAACGTTGGGCAAATAAAAGAGGGAATAACCTCGCTCACCAAGTGGCTTGGCGAACAAAACGAAATCAGCGGGACAAAAACATACTGGTTGTGGTTGCTTGTCGCAGGTGCTTGTGTGGTCGCCCTGGCTGTTGCCGTATTCGGTTGGTGGGGGATGACAGCGATTATTATCCTGATCGTCCTAGCACTACTGGGGCAAGGTAAAAAGGCGACCGGGAAAACGAATATTCGTCGCGAAGATTTCAGGAAAACGGGGCTAAAGGAGCCGGCTACCTGGCAACCAGAGAATGTCCAGACCGTATTTGAAGAATTATCCCTTCAATTACAGGCGGCAGAACTTTATGCGCTGGAAAAACAAGAGGTGAACCGACTGGCAGCAGAATTAGAATCCCTGCAGCCTAAGTTGCAGGAATCCGAAGATCAGCGCGACCAATGGATCGGCTTATTGGGGCATGCGCCTGTGTTGCCATCAGGTGACCTTAAAAATTATAGCGCTTTTTTTTGGTATATCAGCCAGTTGAGTAAGTATGCTGGATTTGCTGCAGAACTGCAAGGTAAACGCGGCAAGAAAGAAACTATGACGAAACAGCGGGACGCTGAACTGGAAAAGATTAACGGCTTGCTTCATGACCTCAGCCCTGCCGTAGAAGACGGTATGGCGGCAAAGGCAGCTGTTAAATATTTATCAGAAAAAGAAAACGTCCGCAAAAATAAGGTAACGGCCGTAGATGGCCTTGTTGAATTAGGTGATGAAAAGGAAAAACACCTAAAAGAAGCTGGTCTGAAACTGGACGGGATCTATAAACGACTGGACCTAAAAACACCAGATAAGCACCATGTCTACCAACTGGTAGATCAACTTGACGATTACAAAAAAACAGAAGCCAGTTGCAAGGAAAAAAATATTTTGTTTGCCGAGACCGAGCGCTTGCAGCAAAATCATGAGGCCTATGCGTCCAACAAGGACAAGTTGCTGGACATGGACTTGGCGACAGCGCAGCGCTTCGTTAGCGATTTTGCTGTTACGGCCGCAGAATTCGATAGTTTTAACGATAAAATTATCAGTACGAATGCGTTGATACAACGCGAAAAAAGCGGGCATGACCTGGAAGACGCATTGGCTAAAAAAGAAACCGCGCTTGATAACCTGCAGCAAGTCTACGATGATAATTTATCCGCTTTAACAGGCAGCCTGTTGATCAGCCATTTGGAGAAGGAAGGCGGGGAGGGTAATTCATCAAATGTGTTAAAACGCGGGAACCAGTTGTTTAACAAGATCACGAACGGGCGGTATGAACTTAGGATCAACGATATAGCGCAGCTGGATTTTTTGGCTTATGATCATACGCTTCATGAGGGGCAAACCCTAGACCAGTTATCCACCGGGACACGTATCCAATTATTACTATGTATCCGTTTGGCCTATATCGAAAGCCAGGAGAAAGAATTTCAAATCCCCATCTTTGCCGATGAGCTATTAGCGAACAGTGATGACCAGCGAGCCAGTCAGATCATTGAAGTGCTGGCGGAGATAGCCCAGGAAGGCCGGCAGGTCTTTTATTTTACAGCGCAAAAGGAAGAAATTGCCAAATGGAAATCATACGCTGATGAACATGCCGGGTTTGAAATTAGGATATATGTCCTGGAAAGTAATGCAAGCGAAAAAAGTGATTACCTGGGAGCCGACGAAGAGCCTTTTTCACTGAACCTGTTTGAAAAGATTCCCGGCGTTGCCGGGCAGACTCATGACAGCTATCGAAAATTGATTGCTGTCCCCGGATTTCAATTGATGGCCCAGAACCCGGTTCAGCTTCACATGTGGTATTTGCTGGATGATCTGTCGGATCTGGCGACCTGCCTGGAAAACCGGATAACTACTTATGGGCAATTGACTAGCTACATTAAAAACGGCGGAGTTGTAGCTGGTTTTGAGCAGGGCCGACTTCAACAGTTGGAAAAGAAAATCGGGCTGCTTGAGGCATTCCAAGAACTTTATCAAAAGGGAAGACCAAAAGCCATTGATTTGAATGTATTGAAAGGTTCAAATGCGGTGACGGAACGCTATCTCCCGGAAGTTTATGAGGTGTTAAAAGCGGCTGTTTATAACCCCGAAGAACTTATCCGTAAACTTGGTCAAAACGCCGTCTCTGGCTTCAGATCGGGTAACAGGGAAAAGCTGGAAACTTACCTGTTGGATGAGGGTTATATCAGCGAAGAGCAAATGTTAACCGGGGACGAACTTGCTCAACTCATTCAAATTAAAGTTAGAAAATTAGGTCTGGATCCGGCTGACGGGCAAAGATTTTTGGAATTGGTCACTAATAATTGAAATAGACAACAAACGTCTGATCAAACCATGGAAGAATTACTATCCTATTCTTTCCACCGGTTATGATTTTTAGCTATAACACAGTCTTTAAAGTAAAAATCTGCTGTTTTTCGACATCGTTAATCAATTCGTTCAAAAACGCCAATAATCTACTTGCGTCTTTTTACACGCGTTTTTAATTTGGAAAGACGCCTTGAAAGAGCTTAATTATAAATCACATCTTTCAGCATTAATTAACCCTTAATTCATTAAAAAAATGCTGGAAAAAAGCTTCGGATTGTTTTACTTCTTGAAACAACCAAAAACCACAAAAAGACCCAATCACTATGTATATTTACGAATCACTGTGGATGGCGTTTGTCGTGATATCTCTATAAAAAGACAGTGGTCAACCAGTAGGTGGGATCAGTCCACAGGGCGCGCCACCGGTACAAAGTTGGATGCTAAAAGTATCAATGCCTACATAGAAACCCTCTCTGCTAAGGTTTATCAAGCAAAGCTATCATTAATAGAAAATGATAAAATCATTACTGCAGATTCCTTAAAGAATAAGATTACTGGCCGGGGAGATGAAACAAAAATGCTGCTTCAACTTATAGTAAAACATAATAAAAAAATGGAGGCGTTAATAGGTAATGGCTATTCCCTGGCTACTCTAAAACGATACCAGACTATTCATCAGCATACCAAAAATTTCATCATGTGGAAGTATGGTGTAAATGATTTTAGCATTAACGAACTAAATTATGAGTTTGGAGCTGAATACGTGTTCTGGTTAAAAGCCTTTAAAAACTGTGCTAATAATTCAGTGATCAAGTATGTTAGCAACCTGAAGAAAATAGTAATGGAGTGTGTAAGAAAGGGCTGGTTAAAAAATGATCCATTTATTGAGTTGAGATTTATTAAAGATGATGTAATAAGAGTTGCACTGACAAAAGACGAACTAACCACAATTACCAACAAAACCTTTATAACAGACCGGCTGAATAATGTTAAGGATATCTTCTTATTTAGCTGTTACACTGGGCTTGCTTATGTTGATATTTTTAACTTGCGGAGATCGCAAATCGTGAGGGGCATTGACGATTTCCTCTGGATAAATATTCAAAGACAAAAAACCGGAACGCTTTCCCGATTGCCTCTATTACCTGTTGCTTTTGGAATCATGAATAAATACAATGACCATCCCAAATGCGCTGATGAAAGCTATGTTTTGCCAGTTTTGACTAATCAAAAAATGAATGCCTATCTAAAAGAAATCGCAGACATCTGTGGAATTACAACAAACCTCACTTTTCACATAGCTCGTCATACTTTTGCCACTACAATAACTTTAAACAACGGGGTACCTATTGAGACTGTATCTAAAATGCTCGGTCATAAATCCTTGCAACAAACTCAACACTATGCAAAGATTCTTGATTGTAAAGTCAGTGAGGATATGATTCTACTAAGAAAAAAATTGTCTTTTGTGTAATTTTAATCATTTTTTGTCAGGCGATAACTAATGCTATTATTTTATCCTGACCTAAATTGTACATGATTGTAGTATCAGCTTTTATAGAAATACATGCTTAACTAATCAGATAAAACTGACGCTGGACACTGGTCCGGCGTTTTATCATAATTAAGGTTTTATGAAAAATTGTCAAATAAGATATTTGTCATCTACTTTTATTTCCCGACCTTGTTAGCAAATAGTAGTAGTATGGCCTATATAATGGTAGATGTTGAAAGTGATGGACCAATACCAGGCGATTACTCGATGGTTTGCTTCGGCGCAGTTATCGTAGACAAAGACCTAAACGAAACTTTCTACGGAAAGTTGAAGCCTATTTCTGATAATTATATTCCAGGAGCGCTGGAAGTATCAGGTTTTACCAGAGAAGAAACATTGCATTTTAATGATCCTATTGAGGTCATGACAGCGTTTGCTGAATGGATAAAAAATAAAGTACCTGGGAATCCAATTTTCATCAGTGATAATAATGGTTATGACTGGATGTTTATCTGTTGGTACCTTCACCACTTTTTAAACTCCAATCCATTCGGTTATAGTTCGCAAAATTTAGGTAGTTTTTATAAAGGCATTATTAAGGACACCTCCAAGAATTTCAAACACCTTCGTAAGACCCAACATTCCCATAATCCGGTTGATGATGCCGTAGGGAATGCAGAGGCGTTTTTAGCTATCATTAAAGAGCATGAAATAAAAATCTCCATATAGCATCGCATAAATACTCGATGCCGTAACCTAAAAAATATTTTATTTGTTTTTTAGGTTACGATGTTGTATATTTGTAATATGGAAAATTTATTAGGATCAAAGCTTAAAGATTTGCGGGAGGGTTTGAACTTCTCCTATCAGCAGTTAGCTGATCAAGTCGGAGTAGCCAAGCAATCTATTTTTAAATTTGAGAAAGGCCATTCCAAACCGGGTGCTGAAACTTTATTGAAATTAGCCGATTTGTTTAACGTTCCTTATTCCTTTTTTTACGAAAATCCATCCGCCAGCTTAAACTTTGAGAACATCAGGTTTAGAGATGCCCACAAGATTTTTAATGTGGAAAGCCATCTTAAGGAGGTAACGAATACCGTGATTGATTACATTTCTAAATTTTTGGAATTAGAAAAGATCATGGGGTATGTTCGCCAGTTTGAAAACCCATTGGAAGACATGGTAATCACTACCGAAAAGGATATTGAAAAAGCGGCAAAAGTGCTGAGGAAGAGGTGGAAGGTTGGCAATTCGCCGATTTTGGATGTGGTTGAAATGCTGGAGTCTAAAGGGGTATTTGTGGTAGAGGTAAGCCGGGCCGAGGATTTCTGTGGTTTGAGTGGACAGTTAAATAAAAACATCCCGATAATCGTTTTGAACGAAAGGTCGCTAACGCTTGAACGTAAGCGTTTTACCGCCCTTCATGAACTCGGGCATATCGTGCTAAAGTTCGATGAGAGTTTTTCGGATGACAAGATGGAGTTCTATTGCAATTTCTTCGCCGGTGCTGTGCTGATTGTAGATGAAGCTTTATATAGTGAGTTTGGGAAAAACCGCACTTTAATATCGTTGGCAGAATTGAAAAGGATTAAAGAACTTTATGGTATTTCTATACAGGCCATTATTATTAGAGCCAGGCAAACTGAATTTATTGATAACAGAACTTATAACGATTGGTGGCAGGCCTATAATGAGTGGTATAGTGGTGGTGATAATACCAATGATTTTGGTCGTTTTAAATGCCAGGAGAAAGCAACCCGGTTTAATAATATGGTTACACAAGGCGTGACTGAGGGACGTTTGTCCTGGTCTAAGGCCGCAGAGTTGAGTGGGAAGAAAATAGATAATTTAAAGAAGGAACTGAATGTTTTAAATTTTAATGTAAGGAACTAATGTTTATAATAAATGATATGGAATTGCTATCCCGGGTGGGTAAATACAATATATTGAGTGGTATACTGCTGCAAAACAGCATTTCCGTATCAGCTATTAGATTAAACGAGTATAGTTTTATGTTGAAGAAACAGATTCAGATATATACCGCTTTAAAAACTGAACACCCTGATGAAAGGTTTGACGTTTGGGTAGCTGGCAAAAGAAATAACGCTTCAATTGGTGACCTGAGTTCTATATACATTGCGCAAACACAGGATCTTTCGATAGTGCTTTCAGATGAGGACCGGCATTTGTCTGTTCTGGCTAAAGCAGCCAGAGTGGTTAGCGTAAACTTTGATGAATTTATACGCAGAACTGTAAAAGATCAGCATATGATACAGATTTATAATTTAATTAAACGAGCCGCATAAACACATGGATACAACATAAAAAAAGTCGACAAGAATAGGCTTATCGACTTAAGTGAAGCAGGGCTTCATTAGATTGTGCAACCAAATATACATCTATTTGGATATCTACAAAAAGCTCCCTCCTTTTTTTAAGAGATAATTCTGTAATCTTTTTATTACAGCGTGGTCAGGAATGATTCCGCTAACGAAAAACTCGGGCTTAAGGCTCGAACAGGATAGATATGTTTTAAATTTTAAAAAAGGAGGAAATTTTATGAGTCAGCTCACAACGCATTCAACACTACATAGCCGCATGTGTTGCTTTGTAGATTGGATCGCACCCGATCCGGATAAAAAGGAGTATAATACTTCGCAGGCGGATACCCTGACCGAGCGTGTTATTAAAAATGCCAAAGACGATGGCGTAACAGTAGTTAGTACGCCTCGCGGTGGTTCAGACGCCAAGGAAACAGGTTTACGTAGGCACTACATGGGGCATTCGGAGGTAGATGGTTATGATATCGATATACCGATGGTGATCAAACCCGAGGATGCCGACGGTAAAAAACTTGAAGAGCTTTTAACCAAGTTCGAAAAGTACGTCAGGAAGTCTTACCCAAACTCAACGATAAATGTTACCAATAGTTCTGTAAACCTGATATTATCAAATGACCTGGCATTTGATGTCGTGCCTATGCAGGCTACCAGTAAGACAGATGAGCAAATATTAATAAAGAAAAGCGGCGATAAGCTAAAGACCTCAGTGCAAAAACATCGGGAGTTTACTACCAGCAGGACCAAAACAAGTAAGGCCTCTCCAGGGCGTGTTAAGTATAACGAATGCGTCCGCCTGATGAAATGGTGGAAAGAATTTCAGGCTGATAGTTCTTATTACTTAGACTATGATGAATCAACAGGGATCGATAACCGTCCCCCTACTGCGCTCATAGACTGGTTAACAGCTTTTGCCTTTGACAAACTGGGGGTAGAAAAAACTTATGCAGAGACCCTAGCAAGGTGGTTCAGCTATCTGGCCAATATTGTAAGAAATCAAAAGCCGGTTTATTTTACTGATTATTATTCAGCACCTAATATTTCAGATATGACAGGTTGGGTAGTTTTAGACCCTGTAAATAGTGGCAATAATATAACTGCAAAATGGGATAAAAATAAGCTGAACGAATTTGCTACATGGTTTGAAAATGCACGCGATAGCTGGAATAGAATTATTCGCTATAACATAGACGGCGAAGACCAGCTTGCAACCGATGAGTTGGTTAAATTATTTGGTAACCCTTTTAAAAATCACTGCGATTAAGGAGAAATTATTATGTCAGATACATACGTTAATAGTGCGACTAATACCTATACAGAGGCAAGAGCCCGTTATGTTATGGGGAAAGTATATGAAGACCTGATTGGCCTTATGACTGCGGATTTAATAACTAAAGATTACGCCGATAAAACACGAAGGGAACTACTATACCTATTGGATAAAAAGGTGCTTAAATCTTTTCAACTGCAATTTAAGGATGCATACGGCCGTGAAAAAGGTGGTATTCACTATGAAGTTCGTGCAGACTCAACAATAGCGGTAGATGACCAAACCGGAGGAATAGATTTTTGGGGGCTTGATGGTATAACAGTAAATCTATTTATAAAAAAAGACCCTTATTCACCGAACCTGGCTGAAGTTAATCGCCAGCTTATAGCGTGGGGTTGGGGTAGTGGAAGTGCCTTAACTGGAAGTGCAACTTATGCAAAATCTTATTCAAACGGTGGTTTTGGTGTTCAACAATCAATTATTGGGAAATGGTAGACAACGCGATTAGGTTAGCAGAGGTAATTCATCCTAACAAAGATGCAAAGAGAGATTTTACGTCACTTGTAGGGATTGACCATCAGAAAAAAGAATTGCTCACAACGCTGGAATTGTTGCTTGATCAAAGCAAATTAGTGGATTGGGAGAAGAAACATCATCACAAGGGCTTGCCTATTATGTCGCTGCTTAAAACCAGTAACCCGCTAGTTATCCTCTCGGGAGAGGTAGGATGCGGTAAAACTGCTTTGGCACAATGTATCGCTACCCCATTATCGGAATTGCTTGGCACGCAAGTTAAAGTATTTGAAACTCCTTCGAATATTAGAGGAGGGGGCTTAGTGGGCGAAATTTCAAACCGGATCACTGAGGTGTTTGAATCTGTTAAGGCTAAGTTGAAGGACAATGAGTCGGGCTTGTTAATTATTGATGAAGCAGATGATATCGCCACCAGCCGCGCCCAAAACCAGGCACATCACGAAGACCGTGCAGGGCTGAACGTGCTCATTAAGCAGATCGATGCTATTCAAAAAAGCAAGAAAAGATTAGCGGTTATTATGATCACTAACCGGATGACTGTTTTGGACCCAGCTGTGCGCAGGAGAACAAGTTTACACCTAGTGTTTGACCGGCCAAATACAGAAACGCTTGCTGAAGTGTTTAACTGGATATTTACCGGTGTGGATATGAACAAAGCGCAGTTAAATGACTTGATAAAATATTGCACAAGCCAAATTATACCCTATAGCTTTTCAGACCTTATCCAAAGGGTTGCCAAGCAGACACTCTACCGTTCTGTTGAGTTAAAACAACCGTTCAGTATAGCGTTATACACTGAAATTTTAAAATCAACAGAACCAACCCCATTGCTGGGCGAACACAAAATCAATTAAAAACTAACATGGCAAAAGGATATATCATATTAAAACATCAAGTTTTTGGAGAAATTACTGATGAAGAAGTATTAGCTTATTTACCGAAAGAATCAGGGATTCCGGTATATAAGATATTCAATATCAAAAGGGATATTATAAGCATGGAAAAAGTTCATCTGCTGGATAATGTTGAATTTCGTATTTATCAGAAGAACATTGTAGACAATGAAATAAAACCCTACATCACCGAAAACCCTGACCACAAGGTGCTGTATTTTGGTAAAGCTACAATACCACTTGCGTTACATCTTGGTTATTGTTTCGGTTCTTGGAAAGATGTAGAGGTTTATTTGTTCCATCGTGAACAGATGACTTGGGATTGGCGAAACGATGACGATAAGTCTGAGTTACCTGTATCTACTAACTTCGTATCTGAAACTTTTAATGCACCAATTGACGTTATTTATAAGGTAGAGGCCACTTACCTGATGCAGGATGGAGATATGCAGGAAGTGGTTGACGGAGCCAGTAAAATAATAAGCCTGAGTTTAGAAGAGCCGGGTAAAGATGTTTTTAGAAGCCAGGAGCAATTAAAGGCATTCGCTCACCAGTTTTCGCTTGGCCTTGATTCAATAGCCAACTATTTACCGGATACTGATAAAATCCACCTGTTCCCTACCGTGCCGGTTGGGCTTGCTTTTTTGATGGGCACGAAGATCAATCCGCTTTTATCAAAACCTATTGTTACTTATCAGTTTGATGCGAATAAAACCCCTAAAAATGAGCAGGTGCTGATATTACAGGAAACGCCGCAAACCGAGGCCAATATGACCGACGAAGATATCAAGCTGATCAACGAGATCAAAGCAGACTTTAAAGCAGAACTAGAAAACAAGATTGCACCATTTGCCCAAAACAAAGCACAGGAAAAAGAACGACAAACTGAAAAGTTTAGTTGGGTGCGACAATTATTGCCTGCAGGAGATTATAGCGAAATGGAAAAAGGGTTTTGGAAAGCTATGCCAGATTTGGCCCAAACTATTATAAAAACCTCCACCCTTTCGTTAAATACCGATAAGGCTGATGACGGCTTTCATATCAGTGAAGATGATGAGTGGCAGATCAATGATCGGTTCATTTTTAATATTATGAACAGGCTTGAACGCGATAAAGCAAAAATACTGCGTGCGCTACGCTTATTTGTTTTCCATGAAGGACTGCATATTCATCAAAACCTAACGAATGCTACGGCAAACAATATTGGCCGTTTCCCCCGTGTGTTAGAAGAGGCAGATTATGTAGCGGATGTTTGGGCCATGTTACACGAATTTGCCTACTCTCAGTCATACTATAGCCAGGAAACAAAAAATGAGAAAGCATTTTTCCGTCAGTTGATCGATGTGGCGACAAAAACAATGTGGGCATTTGATGACCTTGACCCAAATACAGATGAAATGCAGGTTAGGCGTGTTAATCGTTATCTGATCTGGTATTGGAATTATATTCAAATCGATGATCGTTCATGCTCATCACTAAACGATATTGTAAACATCTTAGCCAACAAACCCATAATAGAAATAAGGGGTCTGGATATCAGAGCGCAAGCACAACGCACGATATTCAGATTGACCGGCTTTAAAGTAGAAGAATTAGAGATTGGTTATTTTCAGTTAGACGGGAGGATACTAAGGGCTTCTAACGCAGGAGGGTTCCAGCTTAATGAGCTTGTTAAGGGTTATAGGGAGCGAGATGGCGAAAAAATACTGAAACAATTAAAAGCATTATATCAACTCAATCGCTAAATATGTTTCGCACAACACCTGACATTCCTAGCCGCAGCCAAACAAGCGAATGGTTAAATAAGATAAGCGAAGCGCTTGATCTTACGGCAGCGCAATATAGAGCAGTAGAAGAAAGATATACTGCAGTAGCTAATTATCTTTCAGAAAGCTCAAGCCTCAAAGCTTATAACCCCGAGATTAAACCACAGGGCTCTTTTTTATTGGGCACCATGATCAAACCTATTATGCAGGATGATGAACTGGATGTAGACCTTGTTTGCCGGTTAACCGGCAAACAAGCATCTTGGACTCAATATCATTTAAAACATGCAATAGGTGATGAGTTGAAAGCAAGTGAGACTTACAAGCGGATGTTAGATGAAGAGGGCAACCGATGCTGGACGCTGCTTTATGCAGAATCTACAAAGTTTCATATGGATATTTTACCTGCTATCGTAGGGCATGACCATTATACACTAATGGAGCGGACGTTTTCTGCCTTAGAAAATAGGCAGGTGGATCAACTGGCCATTAAAATCACCGATAGGCGGTTGCCCAACCATCGTACAGAAGTACGGCCTGAATTTTGGCCCAAAAGTAACCCATTTGGTTACGCTGGTTGGTTTAATGATCGCGCAGCCTTACCTACAACCAAAATGATGTCGTTGCGGGAATCTGTTGAATCCTTACCCGAGCATGTGACCAAGAAAGAACCGTTAAAGCGTATAGTACAAATATTAAAACGCCATCGTGACATGATGTATGGTGGCGATGATGATAAACCAATATCTATAATTATTACTACACTTGCGGCTAAAGCCTATCAAAAGGAAACAGATATTGTTACAGCGCTATTGAACATCCTTGATAGGATGGCTTCATTAATTGAAATGCGTCCCAGTCCAATAAATGGAATAATGATCAAATGGGTCGGCAATCCCGTAAATGATGTAGAGAATTTTGCAGATAAATGGCCGGATGAGCCAGTTAAAGAAGATAACTTTTATGCCTGGCTTGCGAAGGCAAAAGAGGATTTTTCTGTGTTAGCCAGTGGTGATTTGTCAAGGATCGCCCATGTGCTAAAGGCTGTTATCGGTACTACCGTAATTAATGAAACAATCCAGTCCACTGGCGTTACCCGTCTTTTTTCAGAAAGTGGCACAGCTAAAAACTTTGACCGATCTATCTTGATGGTATCACACCGTGAAAATGTTCGTTGGCCCGAAAACTTATTATATAGAGCGGAAATACAAGGTAGCTACAAACAGGGTAAAAATTACCATACTATTTTAACAGATACTGTTATACCGAAAGACTGTTACATTTATTTTGTTGCTAACACAAATGTTCCCCGTCCGTTCGATGTTTATTGGCAAGTAGTTAATACTGGTCAGGAAGCAAGTCAACTGGGTGGGTTACGGGGTGGGATATACCTGTCCAGAACATTAGGTGTTGGTGGGCTTAACCAAAAGGAATATTCATCATTTCGCGGCAATCATTGGATAGAATGCTTCATTGTTAAAGATAATGTCTGCGTTGCTCGTAGTCGCGAATTTATGGTCTCCATTGCTTAGCCGAATATGCTTAGAGAGACCATATTGACAAATTTATTGTAGCTTTTTATTATCTTTGTATCGATATGGAAATGCAATTGCTCTTGAACATGATGTAAGATTGTGACGCAGGCAAAAGGCTTTCGATAATGCAAATTCAGTTCTTATTATCATAAAATTTGCCCATTTGCGTCATTCGTGGCGCTGGGGGTAAAATAAAAAATTAAGTAGCTGGTATTCAGGCCATTTAGTCGATGGTTCTCTTACCCTACGGGCTACTAACTCTCCCATACATGTGATAAGCATGGGAGAGTATTTAAAGAAAAGTTTTATAAGGCCTTCAGATTCTTCTGAGGGCCTTTATCGTTTCTTGAAATATTTAATCCTTCGCCGTTATGCATTCCGCAACACTCATTTCACGGTCCAATTGTTAAAAAATGTTAAAACTATTTGAAATTTTGGGACTGCTTTTTTTCTTTGAGCCGTCAATTTTTAAATATTAAAACCAATTATCGAAAAGCATTTTTTGAAAGCTATCATTTAAATTTTAGTTGTTAGATCATGTTACCCCAAATCACTATCACCCGTTTCAGCGCAGCGCGCAGCTTTGCATTTCTTTTATTATTTCTGGCATCCGCCTTCTTGTCACAAGCACAACAACAGCCGGTCACCTGGCCGGCTGGCAAATCAGGCTTTACCGCCAAACTGATGAACATCGAGGCTGCGACCAGCGAAACCTTCCGTTATAGCACAACTCTGCATAACGGTTCGGCGAGTGCTCGCATCTACGAATTCAAAACCGATATTCCGTTTGGCTGGACGATTGCCTACAAGGTGGACGGCAGCCAGGTTACTTCCATAAACATGGACGCAGGCAAAACACAGGACATCGCCATCGAGATCAATGCCACCGCAAGCGCCTCCCCGAAAAAATACAAAGTTCCGATCAAAGCCGTATCCAGTTCCGATACCCTATCGCTGAACCTGGAAGCCGTAGTTAAAGGCTCCTACAGCTTGACACTAAGCACACCTACCGGAAGATTAAGCGACGAAGTAACCTCGGGTAGCCAAAAAGAGTTGCAACTGACCGTCAAAAACACCGGCACGCTGCCGTTAAACGACCTCCAGGTTACCGCACAATTGCCTACCGGCTGGGAATCTACTTTTGAACCCGCCAGTATCAAACAACTGGAAGCAGGGAAAACCATCGATGTTAAAGCGACTGTAAAAGTGCCGGACAAAACCATTGCCGGGGACTATGCTGCCAACTTTACTGCGACTAATAGCAATACCAACTCACAGATCGCTTTCCGGTTAGCTGTCAAAACGTCCTTGCTTTCCGGCTGGATCGGTGTTCTGGTCATCCTGCTGGCCGTGGGCATCGTGTATTACCTCATTCGTAAATATGGTAGAAGATAAAATAGCTAATTCATTTTTTACCAATGAAAGATCCTATTATACAATTAAAGGACTTAACCAAACAGTATGGCGCTGTTAAAGCGGTTGATGGTTTAAACCTTGATATAAACAAGGGCGAGATCTTCGGGTTGCTAGGGCCTAACGGGGCCGGCAAAACCACTACCATATTGATGATGCTTGGGCTTACCGACCCGACGAGTGGTACCGCTTTTGTTTGCGGGCATAACGCTACCAGCAAACCTATCTTGGTTAAGAAAAAAGTAGGTTATATGCCTGATAGCGTCGGTTTTTATGATAACATGACCGCGCTGGAAAATCTGGTGTACATCGGCAGACTGAACGGCGTACCGGAAAATGAACTAAAAAAACGTTCGGCCGAAGTGCTGGAGATTGTGGGCCTTGCTGCAGACCAACATAAAAAGACTTCGGCTTTTTCCCGTGGCATGAAACAGCGGCTTGGCTTGGCCGATGTACTGATCAAAAAACCCGATGTTATTATCCTTGATGAACCGACTCTTGGCATAGACCCAACCGGGGTACGAGATTTCCTGGCGCTCATCAAACAACTAAGCCGGCAGCAGGGACTTACCGTTTTACTCTCTTCACATCACTTACACCATGTGCAGCAGGTATGCGACCGGGTGGGCATCTTTGTCAGCGGCAGATTACTGGCACAGGGAGACATCAGTGCTTTGTCCGATCAGCTATTCGGCACCGACAGCCATGTCACTTCTATCAGGTTAGCACAACCCGTTTCACAGCCCTGGCAACTGGAACCGGAACTCCAGGCATGGGAAGCCATTACCCAGATTAGCATCCACGAAAATGAACTGGAATTTACCAGCAGGCGCGACATAACGGCGGCACTGGTTCGTTTCCTGGTTGAAAAAGGTTATGACGTAATCGGTGTCAATCAAAAAAATTATGGACTCGACGATATTTACCAGAAATATTTTGAATCAAATAGTACTAAAAATACAAGCTATGAAAAGTCAATCTCCTGATCCAGGGCCTTTTGGTGTTATGGTTCATAAGGAAATAGCGGATCATATACGCAGCTGGCGCTTCAGCATACTTATTGCGCTTATTGTTCTTACTTTTATCGCCGCGATGTACGTATCGCTGGCTAATATTAAATCAGCAATAGGAAATACCAAAGATCCGGATCATCTTTTTTTATATCTGAAGTTGTTAACCACAACCGATAATTCCATCCCACCATTTCATGTGTTCCTGAGTTTTCTGGCACCGTTGCTGGGTATCAGTTTAGGGTTCGATGCGGTCAATTCCGAGCAAAACAGTGGTACCTTAACCCGTCTGATGGCGCAGCCCATCTACCGGGATAATTTGCTGCTGGCCAAATTTGTGAGCGCCTTGGTTATCGTTAGCGGTTTGTTTTTTGCATTGGCTCTGCTGATGATAGGCGGCGGATTAGTACTGACTGGTGTGCGCATGGAGCCGCAGGAACTGCTTCGCATACTGGGGTTTATTGTGATCACTATTGCTTATGTGGCTTTTTGGTTGAGTTTATCTATCATGCTTTCCATCCTGTTTAAGCAAGCGGCAACTTCCGCGCTTACGGCCATCGGGATCTGGTTGTTCTTTACGATATTTTACCAGATTATCATTAACCTTATTGTCAAGTCCTCATTGCCCGATCCGGCTTATCTTACCCAAGCCGAAATTATCAGGTATAATGATCTTATTTTGAATCTGCAACGCGTCGCCCCGAATCAACTTTACTCAGATGCCGTTACCACTTTGCTGATGCCGTCGGTTCGCAGCCTGGGCCCGGTAACAATGGAGCAAATGGCGGGTGCCATACCAGCGCCGCTGCCGTTTAAGGAAAGTGTTATGATTGTTTGGCCGCAAGTAAGCGGTTTAATGGCATCAACGGTAGGGTGTTTTGCGCTTGCTTATTACCTGTTTATGCGTCGGGAAATACGCAGTTAAATAATGTTGAAGAACATTTACAGGGAAAAGGTAAATCACCTAACAACCCTTTGACAACGTAAACCGAACAACAATAATAAAGCCCGGTCTTTTTTTAAAACCGGGTTTTAAATGCTATTCAGTAGCTATTATATCATCATTTATAGCTGCTGCAAGCCTTAAATCACTCTCGAAAAAGTTCAGGTTTTGTAGATTACGGGCTACTAAAAACGCCGTTTTCTTACAAGAGAACGGCGTTTTTACTTAATAAATTGGACATTCCGGAGCCATTAACCACGTTGTTCCAGAATAGCAAACAGTTAATTCCGAAACACTTTGACCATGTTAATCGATTGGTTGTTAATTGCAATTTTCTTTCTTACAAACACAAACCCATGCTCCAAAGCGCACGGAACAGCCTGATCAAGCCTCACGGAATGTCCAATTACCATAATCAGTCTTTGCTTAATTCTATTTTCGTTACAATTCGCTCATGCACAAGAATCAATTATATATGACAAATTTGAAACTGCTGGAAAGAATGATTTAATAGTAAATCATTTAAAAGGTAATGTCAAATCCATAACAGAAACCATTTATTCATTAATTGAAAAATATACCGACAAGCCAAATAAGAAATTAAAAAGTAAGAAAATTTACAGCTTTGATTTAAAGGGTAATTTGACCACTATTCAAGCATTAAATGTTACCACTCAATATAGGAAAGGAGATAACAAGACTTATTATACTGAAATGACATTTAAATATATCTACGATTCAAAAGGAAATAAAGTAAAGACTTCAGCTTATGAATGCTGTATGACACCAAATGGATTTGTTCAATCCACATTCAGAAACTGGTATGAATATACTTATACATACTATAACGGGTTTCTTTCAAGTATAGATTACAAATTAGATGGTAAAAGCATTGTCGCACATTATGATTACACCTATGATGATCATTTTCGACAAATTGATTGTGTTAAAACTAATGCAAGTGAAAAGCCTAAATCTATAGAAGCGGTTAAATATTCTTACAATTCCAAAGGTCGGATTGTAAAGGTTGATAAAGCAGATAGAGGTAATATAAGTATGCTTGAATATGTTTATGATTACGGTAGCGTTGCAAATTATACCGGACACAATAATGAGATATTTACATATTCATATGATAAAAATAGCAATCCGGTTTTAGTAAACACAGACAAGTATGATTTTTCAACCTATGATAATATGGGTAATTGGATAAAGCAAGAATACAGAGATATTTTCGCTACAGGTGATACTGGCAGTGAATATTTAGTTGAAAGACAAATTGAGTATTATTAAAAGGAATAATCTTTAAAAATAAGCCCATCTATGTTATATTTTAAGTATGAAAAATTACTTAAAGTCACTGATTACCAAGATAAAAGACACCTATTACTACTATAAAAAGCTAAGCTATTACACACAAAAACAAAGCAGATTTCTGTTCATAAAATTTGTTCGTTTAATCAAGTATATTATATTCGAAGAACTATCTTATTTTTTAAAACTTAAACCAAAAGTAATGAATCAATTAGAAGCGCATCAGGTAATTGAAGATGCTGTAAAATATACGGGTAAGAGTGTTTTTTTATATAAAGTAAATCCTACAACTTTCAAACGAGAAAAATATCATTGCAGATATGATGGTGAATTTCTTATCATGGAGTATGCCATAAATCAGGAAAAAGTCAACGTCAAAGTAATCGCTAAAATGATATTACTTGAAAATGAATCGGATTATTTACCGTATGAGCTTTTTTTCGTACTCGAAGAGTTTAGAAAACAAGGAGTTAATCCTAAGGATTAGGACTAAGTAGTATATAACTATAAATGCCCGACTAATCACCGGGCATTTTTTTTATTTAGTATACTTTATAAAAACTTACTGAGAAAAGCATTTTAATTAACAAAAATCTAGTTAAAATCTGCTATTTATTAACATTATATCCGTAAGCGGTATTTGTGGTTTTTTATTTATATACTTTTGTTGAAGATACAAAAGGAAAACCTCCAATACGACAAGAAGGCCTTTTTAACCTTAAATCATATCAGAGGTCTGAGTCAATGTTGTGACTTTATCCACGAAGATTTTGTATTCATTGCCCTGAAGTTAGCCGCTTCAGGGTTTTTTGTTAAGTTTAACTTTAACATTGCAAAGATAAAGTTAAAACTATTAAGTTTTATAATTTAAAAATTATAAAATGAAAATGCTTTTTCAATTTATAAAAATATAACAAGTTGATCTCCTTGTAAAATTTCCAGTCTAAGCTATATTTGATTTAAGCTGTTAGGTTAAGAATTTGATCTTGTCCCAACTGCGATATTGATACCTTAAATTGTATTGCTATTCTTCTATATCTAAAACTAAGAATGTGTTATACATTATTTGAAACACAGCAAATAACAAGATTATTTTAAACCTGAGTTATCTTTTATTAAGTCGTTTGCACTTTCGTCCTTTGCGGTCTTTAAGCCATTTTTGGGCGGGTTGATAACCGCCTATATAAAATAACCATGCAATTTCCGGCACATTTTATTTAGACTAATTATAAATAATGATCTATATTTGCCGGTGTATACTACACACTAACTTATATATGTTGATTGATGAAACTTCTATTTAACCTCCTCGTCTTTATTTTACCAATAATTAGTTTTAATGCATCCGCACAAAGTACCGGACAAATTACCGGTAAGATTACCATGGTTGATGGAAAACCGTTAGCATCTGCATCCGTATCAATAGTACATTCGGGTAAAAACACATTGACCAATGATACCGGCAGGTACAACTTTAACAATATCGCCGCCGGCAGCTATACCATTAAAATACAGGTATTGGGCGCTCCTGAAGTAAACCTTAAGGCTGTTGTAATTGCGGGGCAGACAGATACGCTGAATTATCAGTTTACTAAAGAAAACGTTCTTGCCTTACAGGAAGTAACTATTGAAGATAAAAACAGCAAATTTGCAAACAAGGAAAGTATTTACGTAGCACGCCTGCCTTTAAAGAATATAGAAAACCCGCAGGTATATAATGTAGTGCCAAAAGAATTGCTCGAGGAGCAAATGGCAGTCAGCCTGAATGACGTTGGTAAAGATATACCTGGCGCAGGCGTTCCGATGGTAGCTAACCAGGGCAGGGTTACATTTTTTTCGAGAGGCTTTGAAACAGAACCTAACGCCCGTAACGGTGTAGCCGGTGCAGCATTCTCAGAGATAGACAATGCTAACCTCGAGCGCGTTGAAGCGATCAAGGGCCCCTCAGCTACTTTGTTTGGCACCAATATTTCCAGCAGCTTTGGAGGTTTATTTAACCGTGTAACTAAAGAGCCTTATAATGGTTCTGGCGGCGAGGTTGCCTATTATGGCGGAAGTTGGGATTATAACCGCCTTACTTTTGATGTAAACACACCCGCAAATGCAGATAGAACGGCTTTATTCCGTTTAGATGGGGCAACTACTTTTCAAAGAAGTTTTCAGGATCAGGGCTTTGATAATAACTTCAGTTTGGCACCAAGCTTTTTTTATCAGGTTACTGATAGACTTTCCCTGAAGGTAGAGGCGGAATTTGAGCAAGCTAAAGCCACCTCTGTTGTACGTTTTCAGCCCTTTACAGGTGGTGCAAATGCGGGTACTGCATCCATTGCAGATATGCGATTCCCTTACAACAAAACTTTTATGAGTAATGATCTGGCTTATACCACGCAAATGCTCAATATATTTGCGCAGCTCAATTATAAGATCTCTGCCGGGTGGAATTCGCAAACTATTATTTCGCGTGCCCGATCAACCATTAATGGTGATATAACAGCATTAGTTGGTAAAACGGATTCAACTATTACGCCACAGGTAATTACGGGTAATACCTCGTTCATAGCCACCGATTTGCAGCAAAATTTCATAGGCGACTTTAAAATCGGTTCGCACCGAAACCGTGTAGTAATCGGGGCAGATTTTTATCACAATTTCAACAACTTCGATCGCATTACGGTAAATCCGCCGGTTGAAAATTTTGTCCATCCTTCTGCTACTTATCGTATCTGCCAGTTCAAAATCGATTCGTTAAGCAGCAAAGGAACATTACGTAAGGAGTACAATAGTGATGATACTTATGCAGCTTACGCTTCGGATGTTTTTAACATTACTGATCGCTTGCTGGCTATGGCCAGTTTAAGGATTGACCGTTATCAATACAATGGGGTATATAATATTACCACCGGCGTCACTGCCGGGGGAATAGGTGCAGGCGGTGTGCAGGCCGGCCCTTATGGACAAACCGCTTTATCGCCCAAAATGGGCCTGGTGTATGAGGTTATACAAGACCGACTTTCATTATTCGGCAATTATATGAACGGCTTTTTCAACCAGAGTGGTGTAGCCGCAAATGGAGATTTGATCACGCCGATCAAACCGGAGTCTGGCAATCAAATTGAATTTGGTGCAAAAGCGGACCTTTTTGATCATCGCCTGGTTGGTACTGTTAGCTACTATGATATTTCTATATCCAATGTAATAAGGCCCGACCCTAACAATTCCCAATATGCTATTCAAAACGGTACCCAGCTCAGCAAAGGTGTCGAGGTTGACATTACAGCAAACCCTATGGATGGGCTGAATATAATTGCCGGTTATGCTTATAACGATAGCAAACTTACTAAAGCCGATTCAACTGTAAATGGGTTACGCCCTGCACAATCGGGTTCACCTAATACGGTTAACCTGTGGGTAAGCTACACTATGACCCACGGTAACCTTAAAGGTTTGGGTGTGGGTTTTGGTGGTGATTATGGTAGTTCTTCATACTATTATAATACTCACAAGTACCAGATCATCATCCCAAAATATACTTCGCTGGATGGAAGCATCTTTTATGATCAACGCAAGTACAGGATCGGGATTAAAGTGAATAACATAACCAGCGAAAAAATGTGGTCGTCAAGGTTAACGCCACAGGCACCGGCTACATTTATTGGTAGCCTGGCACTTAAGTTTTAAAGGATGAATTCTACTCTTTACTATAACTCTGGTTGCGTATGAAAAAGTTTAAAAAGATAACAGGCTGGATGCATCTTTGGCTCGGCCTAGCTGTTGGCCTTATACTCATTATTGTTGCTTTAACCGGTGGCCTGCTGACCTTTGAACAGGAGTTGGAACCTATTTTATTTAATAAACGAGAGGTTGTACTACCGGCAGGCCAGCGCCTGCCGGCAGACAGCCTTATACATACAGCGAATGCTGTTTTCGCTAACAGCCAGGTAAGCCGCCTGATCATACCGCAAGATCTAACCCGTAGTGTGGAAGCACGCATTGGAACAAAAGGGGAAAAGGGATTGAAAGTTGCTTACATCAATCCTTACAATGGACAGGTACTTTACAAAGGCGTATACACCCAGCTATTTTATCAGCAGGTTAGAAGCCTGCACCGTTATTTGTTTTTGGGCGCTACCGGTAAAATCATTACCGGCATATCATGCGCTATTACCCTTTTCATGGTGATCAGCGGTCTGGTCATCTGGTGGCCCGCCAATAAAAGCGCCATTAAACAACGTTTCAAAATTAAATGGAATGCATCGGGCAAGCGGCTTAACTGGGACTTACATGCCGTGACAGGTTTTTACCTATCCATCATCCTGCTATGCATTACCTTAACCGGTTTTGTATGGAGCTATGATTGGGCTGACCGCCTTATTTATCAGCTGGCAGATGGAAAGAAAACGGAGAAAAGTGATAAAATTAAAAATATCGCCAAAGGCAAAAAGATAATACCAGGTATCTATCAGGCCATGATTGTTCAAACAGATAGTATTTATCCTTATCCGGGTTCAGTTGCTTTTAACATTCCGGCAAAAGGTGCATTGGCAGTAACCGTACAAAAAGAACCGGAAGCAAGTAGAGTTAGGCAGATTGACGCCGCTTATTTTGACAGCCATACCGGCAAGCTGCTGAGCACCTTACCATACAGCAAATTGACCACAGGCGATAAGATACGAAGAATGATCTTAACGATACATACCGGCAGCCTTTTGGGCTGGCCTACTAAATTATTATATCTGTTTACTGCATTGTTTACAGCAAGCTTGCCTGTAACAGGTTTCCTGATGTGGCTTGGAAAACAAAAGAAACTTAAGCTGAAGCTTTCTAACAAAATCACACTCTAATACTACTGAAAAAATCGGCTTGGCCTATTGCAAAATCGAATCCTATACTTATTCAGTTGGCTTATTGGCCTTGCTGGTTAGTGGTTTAGAGCCTGACAGAGATACCGTGGATATTCCGGAGCCATTGACCACCTCATTCCGAAAACTACAAATAGGCATTCCCGGAACACTTTGACCACATCAACTTCTTGAGTGTTAATTGCGATTTTCCTTCTTATTAACACAACTCGATGCTCTAAAGCGAACGGAATAGCCTTGTCAAGCCTGCCGTAATACCCAATATAAGACCAAATGGAGACCTTTGGTCACAATTGGATTTTGAGCTCTAAGAAGCTATCCGTTCTTCCAAAACGGTACTCATTTCGGGCTCTTTTGATGTTTTTAAGTTCGTTTGCTTAAATACGTAATTAATCAATGAACCTACCGTTGTAAACTTTTCATACATATCATCCGGGATAGTCATGTCAAATTCCTTTTCAATATCAACAATAAGTTCACAAAAATCTAAGGAATCCACATTAAGATCATCATAAAATGAAGCATTGTTTGTTATAGCAGATTCGTCGATACCTAATCTATCCTTGATAAATTGGTGTATTTTTACATTTATATCATCCATTTTTGAAGCACGACCGGCATAAGACCGATTCATTAGGTAGAGGCAGCCTAAAGGATGCCAGCATTCTATCATTAACTTCAATAAATTTTATATAGTTGAAAATCAGATAATTATTATAAAAACGAATAAAATACTTATCGATAAAAATTGGATTGCCACTATCAAAATGAAAAGGAAATTTCCAAATTGAAAATTTGCTTAAAGCAGGTAATGTTCGGCAATAGGGTCGCCATTAAGATCACAAAAAGAGATAATACGGATAGAATAATGATGACGGTGTACAAAAACACACCGAATGAGGCCGAATCTGTCTGTAACTCTTTCAAAACCCTTCAAAATTTATTGGTGTCTTTTATGGCGTTTTTTCTTTTAGGAAGACGCTAATGGGCGGAATATACATTAACATTATTCGTACCGATGCCCGGAATAATTTTAATAAATTATTGAAATGATATATTTTTTTTTGTTTAAATTTGATTATCAGTTATTTAGCCCATACTGAAGTTAGACGATCTTTCTAATTATGAATTAGATCTACTTATGCAACAGGATGGTTGTAATGCGTTCGGTGAAATTCACGAACGTTACAAAGAGGTGCTTTATATTCATGCTTTTCATCGTCTTCGCGACCGGGAATAAACTAAGTACCTCATACTGCAACTATTTACAACGCTTTGGGACAACCACCAAACACTGGAACTGAAATTTCATTTATCGGGCTATATTTTTACTACTGTGTTCAACTGGGTGTTCAAATTTATCACCCAAACCGCTCTACCTGATTTAAAGACATTAAAACGTAAAAGTCATGAAAAAAACATTTACTAAAACAAGGCTTATTGCTATTGCGTCATTATGCTGCATCGCAATGTTCTCCTGTAAAAAGGACAGGAACAACACTAAAGAGCCTTTGATATACATCAATAATACCGATACTGCTCATAAAGAATTCAGTATGCAGTTAATTTTTGTAGGGTCACAGGTTTTCGGGAGCACCGGTGTTAAAATGGCAGCTTCGGTAACCGAGCCAGCGCCCGCTGACATACAAGCCAGATTTGTGCTGGATACCAATATGGTTTCAACATACAATACAAAAAACAAGACCACATATGTTGCCATACCCGCATCAGCCTTTACATTAGCTAACGGTGGCCTGTTTACTATAAAAAAGGGCGCTACAGTATCCGACTCCATATCGCTAACCTTAGTAAACCCTAAACAGCTCACAAATCCAAAGGGGTATCTCATCCCTTTAACCATAAAATCCACCAACGGGCAGGATAACATGATAAGCAGTACCTCCAATACCCTTTTTGCAAAGGTAACAAGTACTACTGCTACCCTCCAGCTAAAAACCGACAGCGCGGCAACAGCGGGGGTAACTGATCAAAGCCTTAATATTACACCATCTGGTAACGTACTTCCCAATACGGCTGTAACATTCGCAGCCTATACAAATGTTAGTTTGCCGGCCAATGTAACACTTAATATTGAGGCAAACGATGGGCTTGTAGCAGCTTATAACAAACAAAACAACACATCATTTAGTAGCATGCCCTCAAATTCCTACAGCATAGTAAACGGGGGCGCGGCTACCATAAACGCAGGTACCGCTAAATCCAATAATTTTGAAGTAGACTTGAATGCGGCTATGTTCTCTACCGATTCTACAAAAACATACCTATTGCCATTAGCCATAAAAGGAGGGGATAATAGCGCAGGTAATTTAATGTATATAAGAATTACCCCCGTTGTTACAAATATAAAGCCGGGTAACTTAATACCTGTGGGTACAAACGTTGACAGGTCAAGCTGGGAACCATACGCAACCTCAACAGGCAGTCATTCTGTCCTTACCAATTTTGAGGCTTATAACGTGCGCGATGGCGATTATACAACCTATTGGGTCGACGATCCTTATGGAGCAGGACTTCCACAATCTATTACTATTCCAATGGGGGAAACCGATATCCTAAAGGGGCTAACTTATGCCACAGGCAGTTATTTTGGGCAATATGATTTTGCTCCCAGACAGATAACCATATTAACAAGTACCGATGGAATAACCTGGAAAAAACAGGGGGTTTACTCAGGGCCTGATTCTCCTGAAACAATAGTAAACGGCATATCATTTTACACACCGGTTACGGCAAGGTATTTAAGACTGATATGTACCAGCACATATGCTCTGTCTGATTCGTGGGTTGGCTTTTCAGAAATAAATGGCGTGAAGTAGACGATCTAAAAATAACAAAGACAAAATCAAGAATAAATAAAAGGGCTACGAAATTCCTGCCCGACGAAGTTTTTCATCTTGGCATTGTGATCATCAAATACAGATAGTAGGGTACGTGCTTCCGGTTTTGTCAATAAAACGGTTTTTCGGGTTGCTGAAATACTTTAGTATTGATTTGATAAAGGATATAATTCTTTTCTCCGCTTATCTTCCAGGTAAGATGGATGAGCCCGGACCCGAATGGTTCAATTTGTTATTCGTCAGCGTTGAGTCCGAACTGACTCAGTATTAGTTTAATTTGATTTATTAGCCAAAAATGCCTTAAGGTCATTGCTTGTAACGAAGATTATTTTTGTTGCTCTTTTCTTAGTTCCAAATCATCTAATGCGATAGCCTCTTTTCCGGTATTAATGAAAGTTATTTTTACCGTTTTCATATTATTTTGATATTCATTACCGGTAACGAAATGCAATATGTGATGCGAAAAACCCTGGGATAAAATTATTGTTTTTTCAACAGCGTTTTCGGCATTACCCGTAACCTGCGTAATATTTTCTACTTGAGTTTTTAACTGCCCTTTCCCTTTTGCCCAATATTTCAGTAGGTAATGTTGGTTATTATCCAGATAAACATATTGGCTTATTGTCTGATTCGGCAAAAGCAACAGACCAGTTTTCCCACTTCTTTTAGCGGCAGACACAATTTTGCCTGTCCCAGTCCATGGTTCGCCTGTTCCATACTCGAAACCTGCATCCGGAAGTTCATTACCGTTAATAATCGGCCATTGGTAACCTCGTATGTAATCAACTTCCAGCACAGCATTACTCTTCACCCCTTTTGTTTGGTTATAATAGTTTCCTATCAAAATATTCATAACATGATTCGGGGCCATATTATTCGCAGTGTCAATCCACCCCTTTTGTAAAATACCATTGATATAGTATTTTATTCCAGCTGGTGTCCATAATAATCCATGGGTTACCCAATCGGTCTGATCCGTTAATGGTGCATTGAAGGTAGTGAGATGGCCTTTAAAAACACCCCCTGCAGCCACTTTACCATGCATTGTAAAAGGGGTAAAGGTTGAAGTTACGGCATCATCTTCTTCTTCAAATACATCAATTTCAAAAGCCTGACCATGTGGCCTCACGCCATTAACACCTTGCAGTGATTCCCCTTTTTCCAAATAGTATTTCAGATCCGGCCCTGGTGAATCAAACCAATAGGCGGCATTAAGCCCGGAGGTAGCTCCCGATGTATTACTTCGCCTCACTCTCACCTCAAAGTACCCGCCTCTGCGATTATCAAGGTGGTTCTCATTAGTTCGCCAATCATAAGTTTGAATTGAAGATATCTTTCGTTGTCCGGAATAATATCGTGTCGGGATACTATCATTTACGATCAGTTTAATAGAATTTCCGGTCATAATGATTCCGGGTTGGGGTAAAGTATCCTTATAGAGAGCAGACAAATTCGTCCTATCCAGAAAATCTATTGTTGAATAATAATTAGTTGACCATTTATTTTTGTTTAATAATGCATCATTGAATTCATCTTGCCAAAAAAGCTGCATACCTGCCGGTACAGCCGAAGAACTTGGAATAGAAAGATGATTTGCTTCAGCAGTATCAATTTTCCATGCCGTAGTAGTATAGACAGTAGCCGTCGATGCTTTGCTTTTAATATTAACATGATATGCTTCGACCCAAATGTGATAATTTCTTTCCTGTTGTACCGATGTAATATAATACCTGTTTGTTATTGCCGAAACAATTGCTCCCGCCTGCGATGGTTTTTTTGCGTAAAGCGACCAATATATTTTATAGCCGCTAATGTGATCGTTTTTAGGCAATTCCCAGATCAACCTTATCCAGCTCCGTGTTCCCATACATTTCAAATTGACCTGTTTCAGGATTTGTGAACTGCTGATCGTAGTTTGCAAAATACAATACATTAGTATCGGCAATGATTTTGAAAAGGAATTCTTAACAGACAACATAAATTGCTTCACACCCACATTTTGATAGGCGCCCATATTTTAAATATTTGAAAAATGATAAATGATTAATAAAGAACCCTCCCGCAGAAGGGTTCTTTTCAACTAATCAACTACCAACTAAATCCAGTTTTCATGCTGAAGCGTTAATGTTTTAATTACCAGCCTGGATTTTGTTTTATTGCGGGATTTACTACAGTTTCCTGTAAGGGGATCGGCAAAAGGTAATCCCTGCCCACATTAAATTTATACCCACTTGCCATGTTTGAATTTTGGGCGTATGGTATAATATAGTTTTGCGCGTTAACAAATATATTGCCGCCCACTGTAAGTGGCCCTGCCGCTAATGGTACAGTTAAAAATTGTGTCACCTTGGCGCCTAGTGGCTGTTTGCTTACGATCAAGTCAGTCGCGGCAGCCCAGCGGAAGACATCATCAAGTCGGTAGCCTTCGCAAGCCAGCTCAACACGGCGTTCGCGCCTGATCTCATTGATGACAGGAGAGAGTTCAGGGAATATCCATTTAGGATCTGTCGGTATAGCGCCTATATTCAAATGCGGCATTCCAACCCTGTCTCTAAGTTTATTAATTGTCATGTCCACATCCGCCTGGGTTATTAATCCCAATTCAGCACGGGCCTCTGCGTAGATCAGTAAAATTTCGGCGTAACGCATATAGATCACACCATCCGTACCTCCGGGTCCATTATGACTATTCTGGCTCCAATCAGAATTAAGCCCTTTTCTAATCTGGAATCCTGTAGTACACGGCGTTCCGGTATTAAATGCTGGGTATTGAAATAATATATCCGGTGCATTTGCCGGCTGATTGGATACCACTGTATCCCCATATACGAATATACTTTGCCTTAAACGTGGGTCCCGGTTTTTAACGATATGGGCCAGTGAGTCGTCTCCTTTGTACAACGGGCTTACACTGGTTGGTTTCCCGTCTGTACACAGGTAATCGTCCACCAGGCTTTTTGACAAACCATCAGAATTTGTTCCTGTAGACCCAAACTGATAATAATTTTGCCAGGTGGTTGTAATCCCGGCCTGTTGATTATATGCCCCCCAAAACATAACCTCTTTACTGTTGGTATAATCTGTCTGGTTAAACAAATTAAAATAGCCATTACTCACGCCCGCATTATCTAATTGATAAATGCTGGAAGTAATAATGGCATTGGCTGCATCAGCCGCCAGTTGCAAATAGCTGTTTCCATTTTGGCCAGTAGCTCCAAAAACGTCATTGGAATGGTATTTTTCCCAGGTGCCTTCATATAAACACACCCTTGCTTTAAACCCCTCTGCATATTCCTTATATAAGCGCTGTGATTGTGCCTGGCTTTTAGTAGGAAGATCAGCTATAGCTCTGTTCAGGTCATTTATTATAGAGTCAACCACCACGTTTCGAGGCTGCCTTGGGGCATTCAGTAATGCTGCGTCATTAATATTCAGTGGCTGGTTTATCCAGGGCACCCCACCAACATTTTTAACCGCATTAAAATAAAGCATGGCCCTAAAAAAATAGGCCTCACCCAGGTAGGGGGCCATATCGCTTGCCGATGCACTTACCCTGTTATAATTTACCAGGAAGTAATTCACATCGCGAATAGTCGCCCAGTCAGCATAAGTGCTATTTCCGCTCACCGTGTTTTGGCCATTCAATCGTGGATCAACACTTTGCGGCACCATATTATCGCTATTATCATCAACACTATATATCCCTAAACTTGAATAATTGCGGTAGTGCGGAAAAATGCCATCATTACCATAAATATTATTCATGTAATTTTGCAAATCGCTTAGCGTATGCCAGTAAGCTGCATCGGAAAGAACGGTTGGAGGTGTCTGGTTAAGCAAGCCATCTTTTTTGCACGAAGCAATAGCCAGCAATACAACCAGAACGTATATATATATTATTTTTCTCGGTTTCATATCTCAAATATTTTTAATGTTATTTAATATTCATTTGTAAACCCAGGGAATAGGTGCGCTGAAGCGGGTAGATCTTTTCGTCTGATTGCAGTAACTCAGGATCTATATATTGATGTGCAAACACCCCCGAAATAGTAGCAAGGTTATCCACACTGCCATATAACCGCAGCTGGTAAATGTGTATCTTTTCCGTGAGTTGGTTTGGGAAAGTATAACCCAGTTGCACATTCTTTAAGCGCGCATAAGCAGTATTCAGCAAATAACCGGATTGAGTCAGCTGATCTTTCCATCCGTTGTTAAAATCGATCCTCGGGAAATATCCATTAGGATTTGCGGGCGACCAGCGATCAGCTAATTTTGGAGTAACCGTACTTTGATACTCGCTGGTAATACCCCAGAAATAATTACTGCTTGGCATAAAATCAGCCGGACCTTGCCCCTGTATAAACACATTCAGATCAATGCCCTTCCAACTAATACCTGTATTAAAGCCATATAGGTATTTTGGCGTGCTGTTGCCTATAATGGTTTGGTCTCCGGGGTTACTAACGGTGTTGTCGCCATAGGTAATTTTTCCGTCATGGTTCAAATCGGCATACTGGATATCGCCCGGATACCAGGTTCCTCCAAACAATGCACTCTGGTTGGGTGCGTTGTTAATCTGCGCCTGGGTCTGGAACTTACCAACCGTTTTAAATCCCCATATGGCACCCATTTGCTCGCCCACATATGGTGTGCCGTTGAGTAATTTCAGTGGATTCCCGCTATATTGCGTTACTTTTCCCGAATAATGAGAAAGTGTTGCCCTGGCACTCAGGCGTATACCGCCAAACTGATGTTTCCACGAAGCGGTCAGATCCCAACCGGTGGTGACTGATGCTGCTGTGTTTACTGTTGGCGGGGTAATTCCTAATACACCCGGATAAGTGCTGGATGGGTCAAACTGATCAGTTATATTTTTCCTGTACCAATCTGCAGTAAGGCTAAAATCAGTTAGGAAGTCTACATCTATACCTATATCAAGCATAGAGGGCTTTGCCCAGGTAAGTGTAGGGCTAACCAAATTTGTAGGGTTTGAAACGGAAGGTAAACGGCCGCCGTTTGACGGGCTAAATATCCATTGACCGCTGGTGGATGAATTGGTCACTAAATTTGCCAGGTATGGATAATAACTTCCATTATTAAGAAAGCTTGAAACATCACCAAGGCCGCCGTAAGAAACCCTGAACTTAAGATTGCTGATCTGATTCCGGAGAGATTCAAAAAAGTCTTCTTTTGAAACATTCCAGCCCGCGGATACGGATGTGAACCAATGATAGCGGGTATCTTGTGGGAATAAGGAAGTGCCCATATAACTGGCATTACCTTCAAGCAGGTACTTTTCTTTATAATTATAGTTTACCCTGCCAATAGTACTGTTGGTGGCCCAGCTATAACCGCCGTCATCCGTAGTTGAAGGTGTGGTGCCGCTGGTAAGTGCAAGCGACGGCAATTGTGTGCTATATAAGTATTGGTTGTAGCCGGTTAAGTTTGAGTAGGTTTTTTGCTCGGTTTGCTGCCCTACCTGTACTTTAAAATAATGACCGTCTATTTGTTTTTCATAGCTTGTAAAAACATTATAGTTATAATAGCTCGTGAGGCCGTAATTTTGGCTTACTGAGGATATTGTATTTGATAATGTTTGCGGGTTGCTTACAGTTGAGTAATAATAAGGCAATACGGTACTTAGCTGATTATAACTTTCATAGTCATAATTATAATGCCCTGTTATGTTCCAGCCTGGTAACGGCTTAATGGTGATATCACCGCTTATCCTGCTTTGATTGTCACGACTGGTATTTCTACCGCCCTGCTGAATAAGTGGGACGCCTGAATTTGATTCATAACCGCCATTTGGATCAAACAAGGGTATTACAGGCCAGATTCTGGCTATCTGATGAAACCAGTTGCCTCCTGTGGTACCACCGCCATTATTAGGCTGATCATCATTTTCCTGTACAAATGAAGTTTTTAAACTGATAGAAATATATTTATTAATGTCAGCGTTTAGATTGGCCCTGAAATTATCACGATTGTAGTTATCATCAAAATAATTAAACAATCCATTTTTGTCGGTTATCCCTGCACCGATAAAGTAACTGATCTTATCGCTCCCGCCATCAACACTCAAGTTATGCTGTTGGCTTTGCGACCATTTTTTCAAATACACACCAAACCAGTTGTTGTTTGCATTCCCGAATGTAGGGTCATAGGTGGCCCAATTGTTACTGGTGCCGTCCTGAATGGTGGTAGGTGTACTGCTTGGATTCTGTAAATATGCCTTGATCCTGCTAATTGCCGAATTGGATATAAACTGTCCTAAACCGGCATTTTCAGCTGCTTCATTATAAGTGTTTGCCCATACCAGTGAGTTGGACATTACCGGCACGTTTAACGGTTGTGAAAATGAAAAATTATCAGAATAAGTTAACTTCGGAGCCTGGTTTTTCTGTCCTTGCTTGGTAGTGATCAATAAAACGCCGTTGGGTGCTCTTGAACCGTATAGGGCAGATGAAGCCGCATCTTTTAATAAACTGATATTTTGTATATCATTTACATTAATACTGTTGATGTCTGTTTCAACGCCATCAACCAGTATCAACGGGCCGGCAAGCGAGCCATCGTACCCGGTAAAACCACGTACGTTAATTGATTTGGTAGCATCAGGGGCGCCGCCACCATAATTAGTAGTTACATTGAGGTTGGCCATCATGCCCTGTAAGGCATCACCAACGTTGGTTACGGGCCTGTCTTGCAAGTCTTTACCACTTATTTGATCAACGGCGCCGGTAAGGTCGGCCTTCTTTTGCGTACCGAACGCTACTACTACCACATCATTTAAAGTACTGGTTTGTAACTTTAGTTGAACATTAATATCCGTCCTTCCGCTAATGTCAATCGCTGTTGTTTGGTAGCCTATAAAGCTAAAAACGAGCGTGCCGTTAGTTTCGGGAGCAGAGAGTGTGTATTTCCCTTTGCTGTCAGTAGCAACAGAAACCTCCGTTCCTTTTAATTTGACGGTTACGCCGGGCAATGGCTGGCCATTTTCATCGCTTACCAGCCCTTTAATAGTTTGGTTTACTTGCCCTGTTACAGAAGGTTGGATTTCCTTTTTTTGAACAACTATAGTTTTATCAACTATAGTATATGCTATGGGCTGATCCTTAAAGCACAATTCAAGCGCTTGTTGCAGTGTAGCATGATCTAATGAAATATCAATATTATGCGTACCCTGCAATATTTTGTTCTCATACCAAACAATATAGTTGGTTTGTTTTTGTATAGCACTAAAAACTTTTTTTATGGAAACATTTTTCTCAGAGAGGGTTACTTGCTGTGCATATCCTGTAGCCGACGCTTGTAAACAAGCCAATGTCATAAAAAAAACTACAAATTTCATAATCATGCAAATTTTATTGAACCGCCCGCGTTTTTTGATTACGGGTTTAAAACGAGTATAAAAATTCATACTTTTGAAAGTTAGGTTAACTGGATTAATGATCTAAAACTGGATTTTTTACCGTGTCAAACGGAAGGTTAACCAACTATTTCCCGGCAGTGTTGGTAGCACTGCCGGATTTTTCTGGTAACCTGATGCGGATGGGTTAAAGTATTTCTTGCTTCATAAATTTTAGTTTACAGTGATTAATTTGTGTTGATTTTAATAAGGTTTAGGGTGTTACAATTATTTTTGAATCTGCAATTCTAAAATGTATCTTACTGAGTTCAAGTATTTTTAACAAAGCAGACAGATTTGATTCTCTGGAAATACCGCCGGTAAATAATCTTGCTGGCATTTCTCCCTGATACTCCACGTCTATATTATACCATCTGGAAACCTGGCGCATTATGGTTTGTATATTCTCATTTATGAATAAAGTTTGTCCATTTTTCCAGGCTACTGCTTGATCAATATCTGCATCATCAACAATTGAAAATTGGCCGCTGGAAGTAAGCAACGCTTGCTCGCCTGGTTTCAAAATACCAGTCGCCCCATTTTTTGCAATTTTTACCGATCCTTCCAGTAAAGTTGTTTTGATAACGGGTTCATCACTATACGCCATTATATTAAAGTGAGTACCTAAAACCTGTACTTCTTCCTGGTCATTCACATTGATTTTAAAAGGCATTTCTTTATTCTTTGCCACTTCAAAATAGGCTTCGCCAGTAATAGTTACCCTGCGTTCTTTCCCGGCGAAAGCTGTTGGATAAGTTATTGACGATGCTGCATTTAACCATACTTTGGTACCATCCGATAGTATCAGGTCATATTCACCGCCCCGGGGCGTTGTCATTGTATTGTACTCGGTAGTTGAGGCATTGGTTGTTGCTTTATTATAAATAACCTTACCATTAGCGAGTTTTACAATATTTGCATTACCTTGCCTGGCAAGTATGCCATTTTTTGCACTACTCAAAATTATTTGCGAGCCGTTATTAAGCGTTAAAGTCGCGTTATTACCACCGGGTTGAACATCCTTTTGATAAGTTTTATTTTTAGAGAGCAATGCGCCTGCATCAGGTTTTTTATGAAGCAAAAAATATATTCCCGGTAAAATAAATATAAGCACAGCCGCTGCCATTTTCGCCCATGTTAACAAACGGATCTTAGCTTCTCGCTTTACCAATTTTGTTTCGTGGTCAAAAATCTGATTAAGGATACGTTCCTGTGCAGATGTAGATAGTAAATCATCCCCTGGCTCATTATTCAGCCTCTCTCCGAGCATTTCCTTAACCTGGCGTACATTCCGGGGATCATTTATAAAACCAAAAAGCTTATGAATTTCCTCTTCCGAAGATTCTTTATTCAGGTAACGTTCAAATAATTCAACAAGCTGCTTATCCATAATTGTATAAAGAGATTATTTACCTCTTTTTTACATTGACACATGAAAAATAAGTAAGGGTGAGTTGGCGTGGTTGTTTTTATTGATTTATGTAAGATTTCTCTTTTAATGGCACACTATTTCCACCTTTGGTGGCACACGTTATATTAGTCCGCCTTTTAAACAAAGCAGAATACACCTTTTAAACAAAGCAGCCACTTGCTTTTATGCGGAATTTTGCCTTATCAAAAATCAACAGCTCATGGCAAATTCAAATCAGGATAAAACAGTATTGGTTACCGGCGGTTCAGGCTTTATCGCTGTGCATTGCATCTTACAACTTTTAGAAGCGGGTTACACCGTCAGGACGACGGTACGCTCGCTGGACCGGGAAAAAGAAGTGCGGGATATGCTGCGGGTAGGTGGTGTGGAGGCTGGTGGACAACTGGGCTTTATCGCGGCTGACCTGGCTTCGGATGCCAATTGGAAAGCGGCGGTTTCCGGTTGTACCTATGTGATCCATGTCGCTTCGCCGACACCGTTAAAAGGTTACCAGCACGAGGATGAAATGATCATCCCTGCCCGTGAAGGGGTGCTGCGGGTTTTGCGCGCGGCAAGAGATGCGGGTGTGAGGCGGGTCGTATTGACCTCGGCTTTTGGCGCGATTGGTTTCGGACATCCACAACAGGCTGCGCCGTTTAAAGAAACCGACTGGACAGAACTGAATGACAAAACCCCGGCCTACCAAAAATCAAAGACTTTGTCGGAGCGTGCTGCCTGGGATTTCATCGCCGGGGAAGGCCAAGGTTTAGAGTTGGCAGCGATCAATCCGGTGGCGGTGCTGGGGCCGGTATTGGGGCCGGACTTTTCACATTCGATACAGATCATTAAACGCCTGATGCAGGAAAAGGCACCGGGCAGCCCAAAGATCAATTCTTCGTTCGTAGATGTGCGGGACGTGGCGGATTTGCATTTAAGGGCCATGACTGCCCCCGCGGCTAATGGCCAACGGTTTTTAGCGACAGCAGGCGAAAGCATCTGGCTGGTTCAGGTTGCCGAAGTATTGAAGCGGCGCATGGGAACCGCTGCCGCGCATATTAAAGTGCGGGAACTCCCAAACTGGTTGCTGCGTATTGCTGCCTGGCGTGACCCGGCGGTTAAGGTACTAATCCCTATGCTGGGCAAGCTGATGAATACCACGAATGAGAAGGCAGTGCGTTTATTGGACTGGAAACCCCGTTCAACCGAGGAGGCCATCGTTGCCACTGCCGAAAGCCTGGTGCGCCTGAACCTGCTCCATAAATAATTGCTTAATTTTACGGGTATGGAAGCCGCCAATATTGCCGAAGTCTTTATTTCCTGTAAAAAGGAAAAGCATTACAGCCGGGAAGTGATGCTGCCCCAGCCTGCGCTGGTCAGGGTAATGTCCGGCGAAGTGCGAATCGCGGCGGCGGACCGGGTATTCCATTTCTTGGCGGGCGATACGATGCTCATTCCGCGCAACCAGTTGGGCCGGATGAGTAAGCTGCCACTGGACGGGCTGCCCTGCATCACGGTTTCAATCGTCTTTCGGCCGGAGGTACTGCGGCAATATTATGAAGCGCACCCGGTTACGCCGGCCGCGTCTTATGCCCCGGCCATGGTAGCATTGCCGGATCATCCCTTGCTGGAAAGTTTGTTTAATTCCCTGACGCCTTATTTTAAATTAGCCGATGCGTTGCCGCCTGAGTTGGCGGTTTTCAAGATGGAAGAGGCCATCCGGGTGTTGCGTGCCATTGACAAAAATGTGGACCAGGTGCTGGGCCAGATGGAAGAGCCGGGTAAACTGGACCTGGTGGATTTCATGGAAAAGAACTTTATGTTCAATCTTTCACTGGAGAAGTTTGGCTATCTGACCGGCCGGAGCCTGACCACCTTTAAAAAAGATTTTGAAAAATCCTTTCAAACCAGCCCCGGAAAATGGCTCACCCAAAAACGGCTGGAACTGGCCCATTACCAGATCTTCGAGAAAAAATTGAGTCCCTCGTCTGTTTATTTAGACACCGGCTTTGAAAACCTGTCCCATTTCTCCTTTGCTTTTAAAAAGCAATTTGGTTATAGCCCTACCAGTTCGGTACCTTGCTCATCAAATGTGCCATCATAAGCCAAAATAGTGTGCCACTAAAAGAGGAAAATCACAATTTAAATATAATTAATTGATAATCAATAAGATAATTTTATTGTTTTTTAATTAAATAACATAAGATGAAAAGTGTATTGATCTGAATCAAATACTTTCTAATAAGCTTTAAGGCCAGTTTCATGTGGGTATGAACTGTAGAAGAAGAAATATTTAAACGGCTGGCAACTTCATTATACTTTAGTCCATCCTTATGACACAATGTATAAATGAGTTTTTGCTGTGGTGTGAGATGGTTGATGGCATTATTTAACGTTTGCTGAATATCCTTGTAAATAATGTCGTCTTCAGTATTGTTCACCTCCTCCGACATTTGTTTACTTATCTCGGAGAAGATTAAAGCTTCATGAGCTATCCGCCTCATTACATTATAAGAATGATTCCTGGTAATACGGTTCAGGTATGCGCCAAAATTTTCAATATTCACCAGGTTTTCCCTATTGATCCAGATCTTTAAGAAAACTTCCTGTAATATTTCTTCCGCCAAATCATTTGACCGGGTAAGTTTTAATGCGAAAGGAAATATAATTTTTGAGTAATGTGCGAAAATAATAGCAAATGATTTTTGATCACCCACAGCTATTTGCCCCAAAAGCGCTTTTTCCTTATCCGTTTGGCCATTTTGCAGCATGCTATAAAAACAATATTAAATTTGGAGTTTATTTTAAAAATTGAAATTATTACAAAATGGATGCACTTATAACCTTTATGACTACACAAACGATTGTTTTAAATTTATTTGCGCTTTACCAGGTATATTCTTAAGCATTTCTGATGTATTAGAGGAAAATCGCTTTTAAAAAATAAAAAAACGGTAATGGGCACATTGAAATACCCCTCCCTTTTTAAAGTGCTGATTTTTAACCAAATATTAACATGCCTGTTAGCTATTTTTACGCAAACGTTTGTTTGTCTGGAGAATATGAAGCCATTGATCACTCATTCCGAAAAATCGACCAATGTATTCTGCAACATTTTGATCATACTTACAAAAGAGGAAAATCAGGTTAACAACATTTAAGACCGTGCTAGCAAAGTTGTATGATCACTCAGTGCTCGTGATACCGTTGAAACGGACACAGTAAGCAGCCTGGTTATCTCTTTAAGCGTAGTTGATTTGCCTTTCATTGTAAGTGGCAATTTTGTGTTTAAGTTAAAGCTGCGCTAAAAAAGGCGAATGGTTTTCCGCCTTGTATCATTGGTTATTGCCCAAAGTATATCATTTCCAGACTTGGCCTTCGGCACATTCACAATTTGCTCGGCAAGCATGTAGCTTTCAAAACCTGTTGTTTTATTATATTCTATTGTAATGCGTTGGCCGGCATAGGGCAATAGATCAAAATTGAACATTATCCACGGCGTGGCTTTGTCGCTTGGCATGCCAGATTTTGCATAACCCGCAAAATTGTTGAGCTTCGCTTTAGCTGAGCGTGTCGCAAAAACCGTTCTTCCACTGATCTTAATTACCGGAGCATCAGGTCTACCTATAACCATCAGATCGCAACGGTTTTTAACATTTTTTGGCACAGTTAAGCTTGTAATTAAAACATCAGCTTTCTTTACCGTTGAAAAAGTTAATTGAGGTACTACTTCAATTGTTTTTAGAGATTTACCTTTTTCAAATTCCAAAGCAATTGTCGCATAGCCGGGAATATTGATTTCAATATTTTTTCCTGAAGTAAATGTGGCCGGATATTCATCCTGGTAAGGAAATACTACGTTTGCCTTATAAAATACTCCGACGGTTCCTTTAAAATCAATAGATTTATCAAATGGGATAGTCAGCTTTTGGGCGTCAGCCCGTGGATTTCTGGCAACGAGCATGCCTTTATTTCCTTCCCAACCGATATATCCATAGGTATCCCCTTCATCTGGCCGACCTCCAACAAAAACTGTATGGTTAAGTTCGGCCCTATGCTTTTTAGCCCAGCCATCAACCCTACAAAGTGCCTTCCATTGATCCGGCTTCATTACAGAAGGTGAGATATACCATTCTTTAAGTAAGGTCCCCCTACCATAATACATCAGCACATATTCCGCCCAGTCTTGTATATTATCCTCTTTACTTTCCATCATGCCCGTACTGGTTTTGATGATTCCGTGGGTCATCAAACGTGATATCGGGATTAATGGACGGTCTGCCGGGTTACCAAACATACGCCAGATATAAGTGTCCCTATCCGTTGAAGCCATCGCTCTTGTAGATATTTCCGGCCAGTTCCCATTCGTACCGTCGTCTCCGGCTAACATCCACAAATAATCAGCATATTGTAGCCACCAGGGTGAAAACCATACCCAATTGGTTAGGTTCTGATAGATTTGGGGATTCATTTTTTTTGTTGCCAGCAATATTTCTATTGAAGCATCAAGGGTAGCTTCATGCCCATGCCTTTCAGTAGGTGGATGATTATTCCCCTCAGCAATATCACTCAGATCATTAAAATCATGTTTAAAATACATTATACCTACATTTTTTGCCATTGCAGGTATCTTTTCAAGCATCTCTGTTTTGTATTTGGTGCCAGATAAACTGTAATTTCTGCCATACTGCTTAAAATAATCACTGAGCTTAGCTTCTTTATATCCGTTTTGTACACCCCAATCTATGTTATTCGTGTACCCATTCAGAGATAGCCATACACCAAAGCCAACACCTTCTTTTCTTAGTTTTTGACTCAATATTTTCATATCCTCATATCCGTTCGGGAAATATTGGGTTGATGGTTCCCATATGGATTTTCTGTTCTGCCAGCCATCATCTACCACCATAGCATCCATTTTTACGCCGTAAGGAGTAATGGCAGTTTTGAAAGAACGCCAGATATTTATCAGTCCATCCCCGCTCAAATCTTTTGCCTGGGGCTCAAACCAATTATTAAAATGAAGGAATGACCTGGGCGCTTTCCACAAAGTGGCAATATATCTCATAAACGCCTCATGGCCTGATTCATCTGCTAAAGCCACGCCTGCGACAGCAGTTTTGCTGATGATACGGTAATTATTGTTGTTTAGAACGGCATAACCAGGGAAATGCATTAACCGGATCATTCCTTTTTGGCCATTAGGCTCAATGTCCCGTCCTTCCAGATTAACATAACTATAGTTACCTACCTTTTCATAATAACGGCCATCCGCTTTTGGTGTATTACCATCTGTATGGCGGGTGTAACCGGCAGGATATTCTAATCCAAAAAACCACTGATCATTCACAAATACAGGTTCTCCTCGCCCCCCTCCTGTTGCCGGTTCATCCACCGTAAACCGCTCCGTTTCCAATCGATCAACAGTAGCTTCCTTATTGTAGAATAAAGAAATATTTTTACGCATAAATGGTTGACCATTAACGACAAAATAGTTTATTCTTATGGAATCAGGAACTGCATCAAGCTCCTTTACTTCCACTATTGGAATATATCTAATGGATAAAAAATCAGTATCTCTACGTGTGAATGTAGCAGGTTTTCCAACCACCTGAAAGTCTGAAATTGAATACGTTTTATCGCTATTCATTGGAAGAATATTCACTTCTTCACTTTTAACATTCAGGGTTTTATCGCCCTTGACATTCGAGAATCTTACAGTACGCCAAACCTTGCCATCAAACGCTAAAGTTCTTTGAACCAGGTCATTTTTTAAAATAATTTGCTGGGCAATCATTTTAAACGGCAAACTGATTAAAATTGCCAGGATGATTTTTCTCATAATATTTATGCTAATAATATTCTTTAAGGAGCGGCGCATACTTTTTCTGCATAGCCGTCACTGTTTTTAATTCTTCACCTTTAACCAGTTTCTTAGGATGTTTAATCGTTTTAATCCAGTTTAATTCCCAATCGGCAAGGCTGCTGTAAAAGCTGTTCGCACGCAGCGCTTCTCTGCCATACACTTGCTTCAATCCGGTTTCATTGTATTTTGTGTTGTTCACCAGGCGTTGGCGCAGCATATCAAAAAACATTTGCCAGCGTGGTAAATAATAACCATTTATTAATCCGCCCCACTCCCGCCATGAATAATCAAATATTTCCGCTTCGCGTTTTCCGGCAGGCCCCCATTCCGTTAATAGCATAGAGGCGTTAAAATCATACAGCGCTTTTTCGGCAGGATTATTTGCCCACGAATGCGCGTCAGTTATCCATTTATCAAAGCTTAATTCGGGGCGGGTGGAGGTAACGGCATCGGCATCTTTTAACAAGTCGAGGAAGCGTTTCGACTGTTTATCAAATGCCGCCAGATCTCCATCTTTAAAAGCTTTGGCTGCTTTTTGCTGAATCTTTTGCCCCAGGTTACTTAAAACCTGCCGTTGAATATCTACGATATCAAAACGGTAACCATCGGAGTGCTGGAGTTTAGGATCAGCCAGCAAAAGCTGTAAGGCTTTTTCCAATTCCATAGGCTGGTATGGAATATTAAAGCCAGCATTCGGGCCGGATTTTTTAACATCTAATGCAGGCCGCGCGGCTATGATAGAACTGTTTTCAACATCATTGGTACCTTTGCTGTAGGCTGTGGCCAGCAATAGCTGCATGGCTTCTGCAGCATTTTCCGATGTATTCCCGTACCTTCTGCGCGCATATTGGGTAAGCCAATCCTGTAAATCCACGCTATCTTTATGAAACGGCATTTCAAATGCGAGATCATAATACAGCGGGTTTTGTAAAATCCCCTCCATAAATAAACCTGATCCCACAGCATTGGGTGCTTCCTGTTTAATTTTTGAAAACTGGTTAGAGGCTACTAACTGCAAATCACCATGCAGGTTTATCCGGTTACCAAAATTGTGCAGATTACCTACTACAAAGGGATATCCCCAGAAATTCTCTTTTGTTTTGTAGGATTTACCGTTAATGTCAAGTATCAAAAGTTTATTTTGCGGAACGGCTTTAGCAATTTCTTTACGAATACTCCAGGATTGCATTACCCAGATGCCTTTTGGATCAAAAGCTGTAAACAGGCCTGATATTGTTTTTCCGACTGCATTCAGATAAGTGCTATCTTTTTGTGGCGGTTCACTTTCATGAAAAGGATCGGCAGCATAATAGCCATAGCTGCCAAATAATTTCTTTTGCTCTTCAAGAAATATGGTGCCAAATTTTTCAAATAGCGGATCAAGCGGGTCAAGCTGGGCACAGGGTTCAAAATTACACCAGCTGGGCTTATATTGAATTTTTGCTGTAGGGATTTTTTCTTTGAATAAACGGGGCACGTAACCCGAAAATCCTTGCTGAATGGGTTTCATACCCAAAGCTATCTCCCTGTCTATTATTTTTTTTCCTAAAACAACATGGCTGTCAATCCATGATTTTGGTAATGGGCCGCCCCAGCTTTCAATATTGGTCATCCATTGCCAGGCCATATAGGCAGGGCCAACTAAAAATTCCCGGGCTTGTTCATCGGTGTAACCCATCCGTAACAAGCTGTTATACCATACCCCTTCTAAGCCTACAACACTTAATGGCATATTGATACCGTTCATGGCCATAAAATCTATCTCCCGTTCCCAGCGCTTCCAGTCCCACCAAACCATTGAATAGCTGAAGGTGCAGTAATTAAACATAACACGATAATCGGGCTGTATAATGATATGTTCTTTTTTATGGGGCAACGGTAGCCTTGCCGGCAGGTTCATTTGATCACCGTTCCATGAAAGATGTGCATTACAGGTATATTTCAAATACCAGTTTAACGCAGACGCGATAGCTATGCTGTTGTTTCCGCTTAGTAAGATCCGTCCGTTTTTAGTGCTTATCTCAAATACATCTTTTCCTTGTTCTGCCGAAATTATTTCGGTATTGATCTGACCGGCTTGTTTAGGAATGATCCTTTTTATCAATGCATCAGCTGCCTTTTTGTAGGTGGTTTGAGCATTGGCTGTACATACAGACAATAAAATAAGCAATACAAGTATTCTTCTTCTTATCATAATTTAAAAATTCAAATTGTATTTCAGGTATTAAATGTACTACGTATAGCTATTCTACTACAAACCAGGTGTAACTCTCAGGTTCTATTGTAAACGTTAAATCTGTAGAGTAATCGCGATTGATTTTTTGTATGGTCTTCACCTTTCCCTTTTCCAAAAATATTGCAGTTTGTGTAAGCCCCGTATAATATAAGGGCACTTTTATGGTGCGTGTTATTTTTTCTTTAAGCGGATTATATAACATGATCAATCCTTTTTCTTTTAATTGCGGATTTACATGCATAATACCATCCCAATCTCGTCCATCAGCACGCTGCAGATGGATAATATCAGAATTAAGAATATCCCTGTATTTTTTATACCAGTCAATTACATTGGTAACAGTTTCTTTTGTTTCCTCTGTATCGTATAATCTTGGGCCACGGTACATGGCTTGCACACCCGCCCCATAGTATTGTACCATTAGTTGCTTGTAATCTTTTAAATGATCTTTAAGTGGCTCTAATATGGCTTCGGGGCCGCCGCCGTGGTATTTTGTAAGTGGTACAAAACCCCAAACCATTGAAGGTATTTCATTCCAGAGGCCGTCATAAATATTTTGACGGTTGAGGATGATCTGCTGTTCTCTGGAAAGAGAAAAATTAACTTCCTTATAACCGATGCCAATTTTATTGCTCCCGTCCAGAAAATACCAGTCGGGCGCATTAATATAAACACCGCGTTCATTAAGCCAATGGTATAGCTCTTTTTGAATATTCATTTGCTGCCATTGACTATCATCCAAATCCTTATGGCCGGGATGTGTTGTTGATGCACAAATATCGCCTGCGTAAGGGCCGTCATTTTCCCATATATCAAACCCGGTTGATACGTAAAATTTCTTTATTTTATCCCGGTAACCTAATCCCCATTTACTTGCGTAACATGGAGCATCGCCATAAAGAGCGCCTCCCGGCTTTCCGGTTTTAGGGTCGATAACGTCATCTGCGTCATCTATTCTACGGGAACTGAATAGAGAATAACCACCTATTTTTACGTTTTTAGTATGTGCATATTCAGCTATTTTTTTCCACCGTTCTAAATTTTGTTTACTAGTATCTTCCTGGTCAATCTGGCTGCCAAAACTTAAAATTAAGGCTTCATAACCGGTAGTTGAACATTGATCTATTGCAGTTTTTACCTGCTCATCGTTCTTGCTTACTAAGTGCATATATATGGGATTAGCTGTAACCCATGGCGCAATGGTCCGGTACATTTTGCGTACCATCAGCCCGCGCCTTTCCCGATCGTAATTATCTAACAACAATTCATAAGTAGTTATTGATGTGAAAATATTATTAGATGATAATTCAACGCCCACACCCGCATTTGGGTAAATTTCAAGCAAACAGGGTGTGTCTGAATTATAACTAACCTGGGATGTATAGGTAGTATCAATTTTCCAGTGTGTAGTTTGGTCACTTAGCTTATAACGCATGGCGTTATTAAATGCAAAATTACTTTCAATGTAAATACCTTGAGGCGACAGCATTCCTTTAGCCACTTTATCATCCTTTTTTCCCGAGTAAATATCTTCAGCATGTAAAGCAGGGTCAATGGCGCCAATAACCGCGCTTTCCTCTTCAACAAAACCTATTGTTTCATTAACAACCTGGTTTATTTTTATGGTTTCCGCACCTGCATTTTCTATAGTAACCCATTTACTAATAAGGGGTAATCCATCATAAATATTATAATGAACCCTTACCGTAATACCCTTTAGTTCTTTTAATCCCGACTGATAGAAGAAAGTAATTGTTTTGCCGGTTGGCTCCTTTTTATTACTTGCCCACCAGGCATCGCCTTTCCATTTTAAATAAGGTTTCAGCGTTGAAGTTTCATACTTTATAAACTGAAAGTCGCTACTGTTTGCAGTAAGATTATTGAGCCACTCGGGCAGAAAATATGCATTCTCTTTTTGTCCGTGTAAACCACCAACATTATACTCTTTTCCATTTATAGTTATCAGGGCTTCAGCTTTTACAGAACGTAAGAGTTGTTTTCCATTTTGCAGATTAATGTAATCATAACAAGCTACATTAGGTGAGATCCGAAAACTCCGCCTTAACAAACCATTGTAGAGTATTATATTTTTCCCGTCCGGGGTTTGATAAATGTCTGCCTTTTTAGATTCCGGCTTAATTAGCCAGTCATCTGTAGCATTAACATTCATTTCAGGTTTCCAAACCGGCAGATCCTGGGCAGATAACAAATAACTGTACTGTAAAATAACAAGTAATAGAAATACTCTTATAAAAGAATACGAAAGGGTATTGAAGAATTTTATTTTCATAAAATCAATTAAATTATAATTGTTAAGGACAAGTATGGGCATTTATTATCATGCACATTTTAGATACAAATAGCTATCAGCAGCTTTCAATAAGTTTTTTAAAGCATCTTTTAGCCATGTTATCTTTACCACTATCTTAATAGTAAAAAGGAGCCTCCCGAAGAAGAGCCCCCTCTTACTCTCAACTAACTAATTAACTATAATATCCAGTTCTCTCGCTGGCACCAAGCTAATAGTATTATTACAACACTTATTTAACATACAGTGCATAACCATCTGATAATTATTGCAGAGGGTCGAATGTGCCGTTTTCCCATCCCAGGTTTTGTATTATCTTACTATTATTCAGAATAATAGGTCGTTGAATTGGATAGAAATTACTGTTTGTTTGAATGATCAATGGCTGCAGATCAACCGGATCAAGTGTTTCCTGAAAAACTGTTGAAGGTGTAACAGGTTGACTGGGATTTGGATTGATCAATTTGAGGCCATGCCTAACCTTCCCATTAAGTGTGGGTGCTAATAAATTCCAGCGTAGCAAATCAAAAAACCTGATCTCTTCAAATGCAAATTCAACAAGTCTTTCTTTTTGAATACGTGCCCTCATAGTCGCCTGATCCATTCCGGGTGTTAACCCATATAAGTTACCAGGGCCTGGTGTAATTTTTGCCCTGGCTCTTAATTGTTCTATAGCAGCGTACGCTGGAGCTGTATTTCCTAATTCATTAGCGGCTTCAGCGGTAAGCATCAAAATGTCAGCATACCGTATAGCAACAAAATCAACACCCGAAGTACCTGCCTGGGCGGCAGTTAAAGCAGTGTCAACCGCCTTTTTACAGTAATAGCCAGTATAGGTTCCAGATACTGCCCTGTAGCCGTCTACACCAGAGTTAACATAGGTATATTGTGTGCGCCCAAAATATGTTTCTCCATTATAAACTATAGTGGAATAAAAACGGTCATCTCTATTTAAAAAGCGCTGTTGGTAGGTTAAGCTGGTATTTACATCCGCCCCATCTTTCATAGGATAAGCATCAGCCAGCTCCTGCGTAGGTTCACTCCCGCCTGTATAATTTACAGAAATTGAAATTGGCCGCACTGTTGCATCCCTGGATTGAGTGCGACCTGGATTTTCAAAACGGATGGCGAATATCACTTCTTTATTCATCTCATTTAACCAAATTGAACTATAATTATCCAGCAAGCCATAACCACTTGTATTCAATTGGGCTAATGCCGCTGTACCGGCATCATAGGCGGTCTGCCACCTGGTTTTGTCGTTAGCTGGATTAAATCGCGGCGAAGCCCAATCCATTAACACACGAACCTTTAATGCCATAGCCGCTTCTTTAGAAGCCCGGCCAATATTTGCCCCCGTTGAAACTGATGGCAATAAACTTATCGCGTCATCCAAATCCTTTAAAATAAAGGTGAAACAATCTGATGTTTTATTCCTGCTTACAAAAATATCATCAGTAAGCGCTTGCGGCACGCTAATAATAGGGACACCGCCATAACGTCTTACCATCTCGAAATATTGAATGGCTCTCAAAAATTTAGACTCTCCCGTTAAACGGTTTTTAAATCCCGTACTGCCTGCCGCCGTGGGTAACTGCTGTATCATGGTATTGATGTTGCGGATGGGGGTATATGGCCAATAGTACAAGGTATTGTCAGGCGTTACTGTCCCGTTGGTTACCGGTGCGCCTCCATTTGTCTCTTCAGTATAAGTATCAAGCGATAAATTCCAGGTATAGGGAACATCCAAATAAAGGTTATTGGCAAAAGCAGTCATCAAAACAGTATCCTTCCACACAAGATTATCTTGTATATTGTTGAGATCTTCTTTATTGGTAACTTTTTTACAGCTTGAAACCCCTATGATAATAAGCGGAATTATATATAATAAACCTAATTTTATTTTTTTCATGATATTTAATTTATCAATTATATAATCGATTTTTTTTTAAAACCCTATGTTCAGTCCAAATGTCACTGTTCGCATAATAGGGTATTGGAACGCACCGTAACCGGTTAAATTAGTTTGATATTCAGCATCATAGTACCCAACCGAATCATGGATCATGAATAAATTAGTGCCTACAACATAAAACCTGCAAGATCTAATGCCTAAGTTTTTATCAACATTAGCAGGTAATGAGTAACCAAATTCAAGTGATTTGAATCTTAAATAACTGCCGTTTCTTAACCAAAATGATGAGGCCGGATCCTGAGTATCATTTAAACCGCCAATTTTTGGAAATTTCCCCTGAGGGTTCGATGGAGACCAGTAATCAGACCAAAATGAAAGCACATTTTGTTCTTGCCATTGACTTCTGTCGCTTATCATTACCTCACGATCACCCACCCCCTGTAACAAAACGTTTATATCAAACCCTTTATAGGAAGCTCCGAGAGGAATGCCATAGTTAATACGTGGATCATAAGATTTGTTAGAAAGGTCAACCTGGTCAAGCGAATTGATAACACCATCACCGTTAACATCCTTAAATCCAATATCACCCAACTCAAAATGTCTTCCGTTATAAGTAACGTTTTTATATGCGGCAAGTTCCTGGGCGTTGGCTATGACCCCGTTAGATACATAACCTGTTATAAAATCAACCGGCCTGCCTGTTCTGCGTTCGTAATCAGGAATACCAGCCTGCTCAGGGTATTTAATTACCTTGTTGGTGCCATATGAAAAGTTTAAGCCAACAAAGTATTTAACATTCCCAATACGGTTATCATGCCTTAGCGTAACTTCTAAACCCTTTGCATCAACCTGGCCAAAGTTTACATCTGCCAGGGTAGCGCCAAATGTAGTTGGAACTGTTGTTGGGTTTGGAACGAGCAAATCACTGGTGTTTTTATAATACAGGTCCAGGGTGCCGCTAATCAATCCTTTGTAAAAACTGGCATCTATACCAATATCCGTAGTAGCTACCTTTTGCCATTTTATGTTAGGATTAGGATAAACGCTGGGAGAAATTGTATTCACAGGCGTATCAAATACAGCGTTACCGCCTATGGAATAATAGGAATACCATTGCGAAAGTGGAACATTATCATAACCAAGTATGCCATATGATCCTCTTAGCTTTAAATTATCAACATGAGGCATGAAATTTTTTATAAACTGCTCATCAGACAATATCCAGCCTGCGGATAGTGAGGGGAAATATCCCCACTTGTTTTGGGGTGCAAATGCAGATGATGCATCTGCTCTTAATATTGCTTCAAATATATATTTATCTTTATATTTATAATTTAAACGACCAAATACCGATTCGCGGCCAGACTCAGTACCGCCACCTGTTAGTGAACGCAAGTCGGGATTTGAGTTTGCTACAAAAAGCTGGTCTATTGTACTTGATAACAGATCCTGGCCCTGGGCTGAAAAAGTATCGCCATAGGTTTCTGATTGCTCGTAAAATACCGATAAACCAAAATCATTATCTTTAATACTGCGATTATAATGCATGCCCGCATTAAACACATAGATCATGTTTTGCCCATAATCTTCTTCATAATAATCATAGTTATTTTGGGTTGCTAATTCGCTACCGACAACCTGATCGCCTACAATATGCCCGTTTGTACCCGTTGTATTAAATAGATACATGGTATATGGTGTGTACCTTATTTTTGTTAAATCAAACTCCTTGTTGTAGTTATAAGAGGCATCTATCCCAAAACCTTTAAAATAGGATGGTGTATAATTCAGTTTTAAGAAACCATTTATATTGGTTTGATTTTCTTTTTCATACCCACCCTTATTAATAATCTCAGAGGTAAGTAAATGATATAAATTACCAACCGGAAGCCCATTTATATACGAGGGGCCGAGTGGTGTATAATTTAATGCTGTTCTGGTTAAATCACTTAACGTTGTTGTGCCTACTCCATCGTACCACCATGGAGTTGTATTTGGCTTTACAGTTCCCTGAAAGTTTATACTGGCAGATAAGTCTTTAGATATCCTGACATCGACGTTGCTTAGGATGTTATACCGTTGTGCCTGTAAATTATTAAACAAACCTGTTTCGTTATAGTAACCGGTTGATATATAATATTTAGCAGCATCAGACCCACCGGTTACACTTAAATTAGCCTGTGTTGTATATGGTGTTTTGCTAATCTCTTTAAATTCATCCGGATTGTAAGTTTCAGTTTTAAAATAATTTAATTCGTCCGGGCTGTAGTACGATGGGTCGTTCGCCGGCAATCCCTGGTTCATGTAGTAATCGTTTCTATATAAAGCATCCTGGTATGGTGTCAGCCTTTTGGGGACTTTAGTTGGATCAGATGCCCCCCCACTCATACTGAAATTGAGTATCGGAGCACTGTGCGCACCACCATGTTTGGTTGTAATAAGTATTACACCGCTACCGCCACGTACACCATATATAGCTGCAGCTCCATCTTTAAGCACAGAAATACTTTGTATATCAGTAGGTGAAATAAGATCAAATTCCTGTTTACTTCTTGGGACGTCATCAATTACATAAAGCGGGTCCTGCCCTGTATAGGAAGTTACTCCTCTTACACTGATAGAGGAGCCAACACCAGGTAAACCGCTTGGTGCTTCAACTACCAAACCGGCTGCACGCCCTGCCAAAGCATTTGACACATTAGAAACAGGGAGATCATTTATAGTTGAGCCCTGAACTGTAACTATTGACCCTGTTACAAATTTCTTACTTTCCTTACCATAGCCTACCACAACCACATCATTTAAACTGGAAGATTGCTCCAGCAGTTTAATGGTCAGATTTGATTGAGATGTCACCTTGATCTCCTTGGTCACAAAACCAACAAATGAGATCTGCAATATTGAATTTTCCGGAACATTTTTCAACGAAAACAATCCGCTATTATCACTGGCCGCAATTTGGCTGCTTCCTTTTACCCTAATGGTTGCACCCGGTAAAGGCGCACCGGTGGTATCAGTAACCTTACCTGTTATGTCAATATTAAGTACTTCTTTAACTTCGGGAAGAAGAGATGGAGCTCTTTCCTTAATCATTACTGCCTTATCTTCAACTTTATAAATTAAAGGTTGGTTATTAAAGCACGCTTTCAACACCTCATCTAAAGAGGCATCTTTTACATTAATGGTTATAGGGTTTGCTTTCTGAATAGTTTTAAGATCATAGAAAAAGTCATAACCACTCTGGTCGCGTATTTCATTTAGCACCTTATCCAATGGTGCATTTATTTGCTTGATGGTTATTTTTTGTGAATAGCCTTTTGCGCTTACCTGAAGTATAGCTACAGTCAGAAAGAACATAATTAATTTCATAACCAGCAGGAATTTGGGCAAAGCATGGTTATTGGCGCCACGCTTACAATGTGTATAAAATTTCATACATTTGAATGTTTGGGTTTAGTTTAAAAGGTTGGTTAACGTCAATTTTTTTATTCCGATTATCGGAAAGGGTAAGCCTAACAATCCGCCAAAGGTGCGTCGAACCACCTTTGGTTTCTTTTTAGATTACCTTTATGTAGAAATTACTGCATAACGATAATCCTCCTTCCCTCAATTTTAAAGTGAACGTTTCCTGTATATTCCATAATTTTTAATACCTCCGCTATATCTCTTGTTCTTGATATTTTACCTCCGAAGAATAATTTGGGGTCAGGTTTGCCCTGGTAAACAACATCAACATTATACCATCTGGAAATTTTAGACATGATACACTCCAAATTTTCATTGAATTTGAAATATCCATTTTTCCATGCCACCACATCTTCTAAATCCACGTTGTTCACAACATCGATGCTTCCTCCTACAACTTGCGATTGTTGACCCGGAATGAGCATTTTTGAGCCTGATCTATTACTCACTTTTACAGAACCTTCTAAAAGAGTAGTTTTAATTGCTTTTTCATCGGGATAGGCCATCACATTAAAGTGGGTTCCTAAAACTTCAATAGTTTGGTTAGCACTGATTACCTTAAATGGCATAGCCTTGTTATGTGCAACTTCAAAATAACCCTCTCCGCTTAGCTCAACTATGCGTTCCTTGCCTGCAAATACAACCGGGTATTTTAATGAAGATGCAGCGTTTAACCATACATGAGAGCCATCGGGGAGCACCACCTGGTATTGTTCGCCTTTTGATGTTTCCAGTGTATTGAATTGGGATTCATCTTTGGCGGTTGCTGCATGGGCTGTGTAAACAAGCTCCCCATTTTTGGTTTTGCTGATGGTTACTCCCGCTTCACTGGCAAGCTTACCATTAACCGTGTTGCCTAATATTACTTTTTTGCCATTTGCCAAAGTGAGGGTAGCCATATTTTTACCTGGGGCAAGAGCGTTTTTCGCGATATTATTTAATAAAACCTGTTTCTTTTGATGAAGTAGAAAAAAACTACCTATAGAAAGAAAAATCAAGATGGAGGCCGCGACAGCAATACGGTACCATAAATCATTTTTTTGAGAAGAACCAAGGTCCTTCTCAAGAATCGCCCACACCTTATCAACATCCTTTAGCCGTTCTTCATCACTCATTATAAAGGGAGAAGATTGGTTATGTGATAAATACCAGCTTTCTAAAAACGCCTTATCTTCGGGTGTAGCCTTACCAGTTCTGTAACGCTCCAATAATTCATTTAATTTGCTGTCTTCCATATTAATTGAAGGCTAATTGTACCGTAATTAATAGTAAGGAAAGATAAAAGGGAGGAACAGGTAGGCTAGGTTAAAAAAAATATTGTTTTAATGATGTACCATCAAAAAAAGGTATAGTAAAACACCCAGTTTAACCCTAAGGATTCTTAAAGCATTAGTGATTTGTTTACTGACTGTTTGCTCAGCTATCTCCAGCCTGCAAGCAATTTCTTTATGGCTTAGGTATTCTTTTCTGCTCAACTCAAATACCTCTCTCATTTTAGGGGGCAACATTGCGATTTCCTTTTCAATATACTCCCTGAACTGGTTTTCTATGATACGCTGGTCTGTCACCACATTGTCCTGTTCTGAAAATGTTTTCAGGGAGGCGAAATATTTTTCCTGAACCTGTTTACGGGTTATTTTATTTAAGATGGCGTGACGTACCGCCCCATAAAGGTAGCCAGATAAATTTCCGGAAAAATGAATTACCTTATGCTTGAACCATAAATAAGTGAAAACTTCCTGAATGATGTCCATAGCTTCTTCACGATCCCGCGTTTTGTTTACAGCATGTGCATAAAGGATGTATTTATAACGGGTATAAATTTGAGCATAAGCAACATGGTCTCCCTCGTTTAGGAGGGCAGCTAATTCCTGATCGGTTAATTTGCTGTAATCAACTGTTTGCATCTGCTATTAAAAGTATAAACTTAGGCTTGTCCATATGCAATATGGAAATTGTATGTAATGGTAGCAAAGAAAAAAACACAAAATGTAACGCAAACGTTTGATCATTGCCTTTTATAAACTATTAAATATATTATGGTGATTACTAACCCATTACAGCTAACTACATATAAATAATGCCATATTTTTGCGGTATTAATCCTTAATAACCAATGCCGAATCGCCAGGAAATCTTATATATAAATCAAAATCAGCTACTTACTGTTTTCTGTGAATTTTAGTATGCGCAAACGTTTGATTTTTATATTATTAAACTATTTAAATACAATGTTGAACATTCTGGAGCCATTCACCACCTCGTTCCTTTATAACCGCAGGGGTGATTTGCTGGCAACGTCCTATAATTATACCCTTTAGCTAACAAGGATTGTCAGCAATCCTTATTAGTTATTTGTAAAAAACTGGACGAATTGAGAAATTATATCAAAGGCGTGCTGTCAGGAAAGATCAGGGAACACCAGGCTTGCCTCGGGGTACGGGACAATAAACTCTCCAATAAATTTAATGAGTTACGTGCAGAATGTTTAGCCATTTAAAATCTGTTAAAAAACGGTTCGAACACATTTCCCTACAGTTACCAAAAACTACAAAAAATTCCATACCAATACGATTAGTGCGGATTTATCAGTATAGAATTAAACTGCACATTAATAAGCCATTATAGTTATATTCGCAATGCTGTATTTCAATAAACTCCACAAATGAAAACGGGCGAAATAAGATATTCCTTATTAAATCATAAGACAGCCTGGTTTTTACATTATATTATTATCACCTTTTTTCTGTTTATTATACCCAATCAGCTAAATGCACAAGACATTAGTAACCTGCATATAGAAAAGGTACAGGAAGAAGGGCTTACCAACGATTGTATATTAAGCATAAATCAGGATAGTAATGGGTTCCTTTGGTTTGGGACAAAGGAGGGGCTTTTTAGGTATGATGGCTACATCTTTAAAGCATTTAGGAATTTTCCCGGAGATTCAACCACCTTAATGGGCAATTCGATCCAATGCCTTTATCCCGAAAAAAATAATTTATGGATCGGATCAGACGGAGGGCTGAGCAGGATTGATATCAATACCCAAAATATAAAAAATTTTAACTGTTACGGATTAAAGGTAAATACGATACTAAAGAAAAATGATTCCATTTTTTGGGTAGGAACGGCTTCAGGTTTATTTCAATTCAACAAAAACAACTACCTCTGGACAAAAGTCCCCGGCTTTGAAAAAAGTACGTTTATTAACTCATTAACTGATGATCATAATGGCCATTTATATGTAACAACAAGGAATGGATTCTATTGTTATTCCAAATTAACCGGAGTTTGTAAGTATTATCGTCCCGACCTGCCAACGTTTCCGCAGGGGGATAAAAACGCCCCACTGAGCTTTAGCAAATCGTTACTGGATAACCAGGGTAATCTTTGGATAGGCACCTGGGATGCCGGCCTTTTACGGTTTAATACAAAAACAGAGAAGATTAAAACCTGGTTTTATAAAACAGATGATCTTCATTTCTTACCTTATAAAATAATATCCGACCTGCTTCAGGATGAAAATGGGAATATATGGCTCGCCAATAAGGAAGGCGGGCTTACCATTTTTTGCCCTTCAAAAAACAAGTTTATCAATTACCCGGTTGAGTGGGCAGGTGAAAGTAGAATATCCGGTGCGGTAATATCCTTATTTCGCGATAAGTCGGGTACCTTTTGGATCGGTACAGAAAATGGGATAGTTAAATATGATCCGCACTATGTTCATTTATCAAAAACAATATACCAGTTAAAAACGGATACAGGCCTTATATACACGCATTTTGCACCATTAACCATGCTTAAAGAAAAAGATGGTTTGTGGTGGATGGGTATGTATGAAGGGTTGTTCATGTACGATCAAAAAAAAGGCTTTATACAAGATTACAGTAAAATTTTAGGGCTGCCAGCCAATTTTGCCGTATTTAATATCCTCAAGGACAAAAGTGGGGCAACATGGTTAAGTGTAAAAAATATGCTGGTTAAGGTTTCTGAAAATGTTAATAACAGAAATCACCCCCTTCAAGCCGAGATATTTAAATCGCCTGATATTAAAAGCAGCATCTATATTTTATACATTGATAATGAAAACAGGATATGGATAGGAACACATAGCAACGGCATTTTCAGGTTTGACCCGGAAGCAAGAAAGTTCATTTCTTATCATTATAATACAATGGGGCCGGAGTCTAAAATAAATGAGATACGTGCATTTTGTGAATTATCAAAGGACAGCCTGTTAATAGGCGGCATGCACACAGGATTAATTTTATTACATACCAATACGGGACGTTTTGAAAAAATCACATGGAATAATATAAACAAACTTGTTTCAGACCTTACTATTAATGAATTATATAAAAAAGATAAAGATTTATGGATAGGTACCGATTATTATGGCTTGTGGGCAACCAATACACAATTTAAAAACCCACAGATTATAACTGTTAATGATGGCCTGCCGTCGATGTCTGTTTCAACTATAGTTGGCGATAAACAAAACAACCTTTGGCTGTTGACCAATGCAGGAGCAGTTAAATTTCATATACCTGATAGAAAAATAACTCAATTTAATAAAAAAGATGGCATTCAAAGTCCGGACGGGCTAACTTCAATAGTTATTGACGATAACAGCAATATATCAATAGCATCCAAGGGCTGTATTTATAGCTTTAACCCGGCTAACTTTGTGAAAAATACGCATCCGCCCGAAGTATCAATAACAGACTTACGTATTTTTGATAAGGATTACACTATACACAAAGGGGAAACCATTAGGCTTAACTACAACCAAAACTATTTTTCTTTTGAGTATGTAGCACTTAATTATACGCAGTCAAGGCTTAATAAATATGCTTATAAAATGGACGGGCTTGATAAAAGTTGGAATATTGCCGGTTCTCGCCGCTATGTTTCTTACGCTAATCTGGATGAAGGCACCTATGTATTTAATGTAAAAGCATGTAATAACGAAGGTATATGGAATAATACACCTACTAAGCTTGTATTAATTGTAAACCCTCCGTTCTGGCATCGATGGTGGTTTTATTTATCACTTTGTGTATTAGTTTTAAGTATAATATATATCATTTACAGGTATAACATGAACCAGTTTAAAATGCGTTTGCAATTACGTGATAATATAGCCCGTGATCTGCATGATGATATTGGTTCAACGTTAAGCAGCATCAACATATTCAGTAAAATAGCATTACAAAAAATAAGTACAGATAAGCGCAGCAGTAGTGAATTATTACAAAAAATAAGCGACAAATCGGAAAGAACCCTGGATGCTTTATCAGATATTGTCTGGTCCATCAATACCAGGAACGATGGTCTGGATAATTTTTTAATGAAAGCCCGTGAATACCTCTCTGAAGTGCTCGAGGCCCAGTGTATTCCTTACGATTTCAGTATTGACCTGGAAATAGAACATCTAAAAATAGGAATGGCCTCAAGGAAAGAGTTGTATCTTATTTTTAAAGAAGCTATTTGTAATGCTTCAAAATACTCCGGATGCACCTTCATACAAATTTGTTTAACAAGACATAAGAGCGTTTGCAAATTAACCATCAGCGATAATGGCAAAGGGTTTAATATAAATGCTGTTTCGTCGGGTAATGGGCTTTATAACATGGGGCAGCGGGCAAAAAAAATGGGAGCCGATCTTTATATTGAAAGTGACGAAAACAAAGGAACGCTGGTGTCTTTAAGTTTCCATATCCCCCGATTTCGGTAGCTGTAAATAATAATAATCTGTTTACATTTAACTTATTATGGTCGCCCATGATTATCCTAATTATTGTTTGGATAGCAGCCCTCATTAAAAGGCGAAATACTAAAAAGAAATTTAATGAAAACAGGCGTTTTGATATACGAGGACAATACGGACTTATGCGAAGCGCTTGTGCAACTCCTTAACACATCTGATAATTATACCTGTGCCGGGGCCTTCCAAAATTGTACAAATGTCATAAACGATCTTCAAACTTTAAAGCCGCAGGTTATTTTGATGGATATTGATATGCCCGGGAGAAATGGTACTGAAGCAGTTCAACTGATCCGGCAGGTTGATAAAGAAGTGAAGATAATTATGCTTACTGTTTTTGACGATAATAAAAATGTAATTGCGGCTATTTGCGCCGGTGCCTCGGGATATTTACTCAAAAAACACTGCTTTGAGAAATTATTCGGCGCTATTGCGGAATCATTAGAAGGCGGAGCGCCATTAAGCGCTAATATTGCACGTATGTTGTTAGAGCACTTAGCTCAAACCAGTTCAGGCACGATTGAAAAATATGATCTGACGGTACGGGAAAAAGAAATACTGAACGGCCTGGTAAAGGGATTTAGTTACAAAATGATAGCAGGATCACTCAATATCAGTTTTGAAACTGTAAAAAGCCATATCCGTAATATTTATGAGAAGCTTCATGTGCATAACCAATCAGAAGCCGTTGCAAAAGCTTTAAAAAACAGGGTGGTTTAAAGCTGATTCCACTATAGCCTCACCTTACCTGAGAGCGGTAATTTCCGTTGTTAAACCAATAACCTGAACCTTTACTATACCAAAATTGGGGACATACCACTCCGTAGTTTCAGCGGTGAACGGAGCCATTTTATAACCTTTAATAGTAGTGGTATTTTTATTAACTATTTTAAAACAACTCCAGGTTCCGGCGGGTGTGGTGACGTTTTCTTTAGCAACAACCGTCCTTTCAATTTGAGAAGTAGCAATGCTTGAGACACCACCAATTTTCTCTTCCACTTGTGAGGTAACACTCTTTAAACGGTCGCCAACCTTCATCCCTGACGGATATTCCATGGAACTGGCGGTGAATTTAATATTAGCATTGCCCTGCTGGGGGCTATTATCACCCATGTCCATTATAAATGAACCACCATTACATTTGTAGGAAATACTTTTTTCCCCGTTGGGCTTTCCGTTTTTATCAAAATATTTCGTACTAACGTTTGCAGTGGTTGTCCCGTTTGTTGTGATTACATTAACAACTGTTGAAATTACTTTCCGCAAAACTTCGCCTTTCTCATTATAACAGGTTGATTCAATAACCTTGTTTTTTTTCATATACATATACTGGGAACAATCCTGTGCCAGCAGTTTTGAGGTTATTAAAAGCAAGGCGATGATGAATGTAAATTTTTTCATGGATTTTTGTTTATATAACAAAGCTATTACAAGCTGCAACAGCCGTCAATACCGCAAACGGGGGATATCATTTTTGCTGCACACCAAACTAAAACATTACCGATATTATTAGCGGCATAACTAATTCATAAACAATAAATTTACCTGAGTGCCGTAAGTTCCATTACAAAGGTTTTGCTCTGCATTTTCACCATGCCAAAACCCGGAGCATACCATACGGTAGTTTCAGAAGTATTTGAAGGCATTTTTGGCCCTAAGTTCCCCAATTTGGCTTTGAGCTTGGCAAAGGCGCTCATCGCATTGTTGATAGTGTCGGCATGAGCACCTTTAAAGGTTGTTGAAGATGTAGTTTTATAGGTTATTTTAAAGCAATCCCAACTTCCGGCCGGTGTGGTAACATTTTCTTTCCCGGCAATTATCCTGTCAGTGATTTGAATGGTCATAACACCTGTCATACCATTATTCATATCCATTTCCATTTGGGTGGTGGCATCTTTTAAATGATCCCCAACTTGCATACCGGACGGATATTCCATATAGCCCTGGTTAATTATTTTAAAATTCACCTTGGTATTTGGCTGGGCCTGTTGTTGAGACTGCTGCTGAGTATTAACGCTCATGTCCATCATCATTACCCCTCCATCACATTTATAAACAGCGTTTGCTGAGTTAATCAATTTCCCATTTTTATCATATGCCTGTGCCGCCACATTTGCAGTAGTTACTCCGTTTGCGGTACTTACGTCAGAAACCTTTGTAACTGATTTAAAGGTCATTTCATTTTTATTATTGAAGGCAGTCATCTCAATGGTCTTGTTCTTTTGCATATACATGTATTCAGAACAATCCTGGGCAAACAACTGGCTGGCTATTAAAAAACTGGCGACAAGGGCTACAAAGTTTTTCATGTGTTTTTATTTTATATAACAAAACTATTACATAAGCCAATCGGTGTCAATCACCCAATCGGGGGATAAGCGCTTTCCATTTAGATGGAAATAATTGATTTTATTATATGAACATATAGCCTGCAACAAGCATAGCTTGTTTAGCATTTTATATACACTATTTGATTTAAGACCAATCGATAAGTCTCTTTTTTATGATTCGATATTGTGAATTTAAAAACCCCCGATTTGGTGATTGACCGATTGTTCTATCGGCAGTAATTTTAATCAAGTCAAATTTAACTAATAAACAACCTTCACCATCCTGCTTGTCTTTGCAACAGATAAAGCTTTATATGATGGTTTATTAAATTCCTAAAAAAGCACTTATCAAAAATGAAAAACATGAACCGCAACACCAAACATTATAGCTTTCATATTAGCCATCGCCTGCAGTTTTATTACTTAGTAATACCATTGTTAGCTTGTACCTTTTATGCAAATGCCCAGGTAAAAAAGCCCACAGCAAAGCCTGCTACAACAACAGTACCGGCTGTTACAACGCCACCTAAAACAACTTCCCCCGTTGTACCTTCAAAAGCTATCGCCGAGCTTCCGGCCCCTTTGGCACATAATATGGAGGATTATAGGAAATTGCCACAATATGCCAAACGTGTTGCTAATTTATCAAAATCGTTTAAAGAGCCAGCTGTCAAAGTCCTTAAATTTACCGATAACACCAAGGACAGTATAAAGATAAGTACCAACGCTCCTTCAAATATGGTAGCAGGGCCAATCAAAAAAACTCACGGTAAGCCCAAAAAAACCTCAGGGGGAGGGTATGATTGTACTACTACAAATATTTCAATTAATGCCAATTCAGCTGATTTTACGGTGAATGATTATTCAAATACTGCCGGGAATATTTTTCCGGGTGCCTGTTATACTTATGATAATATAAATTCAGGGAAATGGCAGCCGCAACCCGGCGCCCGCAATACAATACAACTCAGTACAAATATTACTGATGTGAAAGGGAAAACGTATGTATATGTTAAAAACCCCAATTCAGGAACAATAGGAACCGGCGTAGCCCAGCTTGTATCAAGATTTGGGCACAGCAGCGCAAACGAAGGTACAAGCTTTGTAACATCCCTGGCTACCAGCAGCGCTATGTATAACATTAGTATAGGGGCTGGGGTTAGCGGGTATGGTGTTGATTTGACCAATGTGTACAGCACCGCCAACCAGTCAAACCATGTACACCTCACAATTTCGGCCATAAAACCATTATTTACCATAAGTACCACACCACCTGATAGCGGTTTTTATAAAGACCCTAATGTTGAAGCAACCACAGACCTGTCTTTTATAAGCAGCGTTAGTTATGGTGTGCGTATTTTGGCAAATGCCGATATTACATTTAGCTCCGAGCAGGAAGCAGATGTATTTAAGGGTTCCTACTCCGGTTTCGGAGTGTCAGCGAACTTAGATGTCAATTATGCCAGCAGCAGTAAAAGCGGCGCAACCAATATTACCGGATATTTTGTAGGTGGCCCAAGTTCAGGAACATTTGTTGCCACTTCATTGGCCCAGTTACAAAAAATGGTTAATGATGTTTTTAGTAAAACAAATTACAAAGATGCGTTACCCATTAGTTATACGGTTTGCACGATGGCTGGAAAGACGTTAAATACTTACAACGCCACTGACAATTTTGCCGAACAAACCTGCACCCCTACTGATGGCGGTTCTGTACAGCTTGAAGATGCTTCAGTAACCTTTTTGCAGGGCAATGATGGGAAAGAAGCCTATACTTATTACTACGTCGAGGTGTTTCCGGGTTTAACGCCTAATCTGACAAGCCAGACCGAAGCTATGTACACAGCCGCTCTAGGGCTTAATACTAAATATAATAACAATGGCACTGTTACAGTTCAACTAAAGCGGAACCCCAATTATAAAGGACATTTTGATGAAGAAGTATTTCAAAAAGCGGGCGGCGGTACTTTAGTAATAGGGCCGCTTAGTAATTCGGCCAATGGGCAAGGGCTTGACATCTGGGACATAGATCAGATCATATTAAAAATTAATCCTAAGGTTACCAGCACCAACTCTAACCCTTTAGCGCTTGGCCCCAACAAAGGCCAGGGGATGACATGGAACCTGAGTGGTGCAAATGAAGTGCAATTAAATTCTGCTAATCATAATGTTTCAAGTTGTTTTTTTGACGCTGGTTTTAACCCGTCAGGCAACCAATAGCATATGTTTTTATAAAATTTAAAATCAAGATATAAAAGTAACAGGGAGTAATTATTTGATGTGAGAGGATCAATTTGATCAGGTTTACGGAGCTTAAAAAGCTCCGTAAACCTTTCTGCAATTGCTAAAAAATATTTTTCCAACTCCTGATCCTTATGTCTTGACGAGTGTTAAATCTTTCCTGATAGCTATTCAAAACAATGAAAATAAAAGCTTTTTACTTAATTTGTTTAACCTTGGTTTTGATCCTTTTGGTTACCGAGGGTTATTCGCAAACTAATACCCCGCCGGTTACTGCTGCTACCACACCAGCCGTCACGCCAGCCGCTATAACAACTAATAACCCCAATAATTTAACCCGGCCAAGTGACGATCTGGGCCTTCCTGAAGTAGATGCCTATGTTACCAACTGTTATAATGTTTACGATCAGACAAACCAGGCATCAACCCAGCTTAATGCCATTGAACAGCAGGTTATTGTCACTAAAAAAATAAATATGGACAATAACGGGATCGAGAAACAGTTAACAGCTTTCAACCTTCAGTTAACCACGTTAAATACTGATGGCCAAGCCCTGGTAGCGTCCAGCTCTGACATGACCGCAAATGTTACCAATGATCTTAAAGGCCATCCATTCAAGATCCCGTCAGCACTTATCAGGGTTAGGAACTCAACAAAAGCGGTAAAGCTATCCCTGAAAAATATACATACCATGCTAACTGTTACTATGGTAAACATCAACCACCGGCTACATCCCTTAAGCGCCGCTGACAGTGCTAAAAGCAAATCAGATTCTACAGCCCGCGGTGTTGCCAATACAGGTAAAACAATGAAAACTGCTATCAGTATTACAGGGATAAACTTTTCAAGCTTTAATTCTCTTTCTACTGAATTAAGTAATATATCCAGTATAAAAAGCATCAATAAAAAGTTTAAATCGTCAGGAACATCCACAATTGATGTTGTTCATTATGGCACTACTGATGACCTTTTAAATACAGTGCTTTCTAACTGCAAAGACCTTGTTTCGGGAAAAAACGTCGGGAGCTCCGAAAGTGGGAAAATCAGTTTGGCATTTTAACCTATTGCCATATTAAAATTAGCCGAACACCCGGATTTATAATTGCCCCCATTTCAAGAGCAGCCCTTTTCTTTGGCTTTTAATGAACCGCAAGCGAACGCTTCGTTGATCGGGATATTTCTTCATAATATGCAGGTATGATCGCTTTTGTTAACAAAGCTTGTCTGTGGTTGTCAAGCAACCGCTTCCACCAAAATTTATATATGCGCGGATATATTACTTTTTCCATATTTTCTTCCCTGGTAAGTCTTTCGAATGCAAGCAATTTGTACATTACCTTGCGTGAATGATCAACTATGCAATGCGATCGTTTAGTATATCCAAATTGTTTATTTAGTTCCCAGTTAGTTTTGCCCGAAACAAGTATCTGTTCAAATATCTCGATATGCAGTGTAGAGAATTGCTTCGTTTTTAAATTTGGGCGGGTACCTGTTTTCCTATTCCGTTCCATCACTTTTCCTGTTATAGTTTTACAAAACTTTTGGCGTAGAGCTTCCCTCGCCAAAACGATAACTGAGCATAATTTCATGTATAGCGCTGTTAAAGCCTCCCAGGTTTGAGCTATTGGTACCAAACTGATAACTGTAACCTAAACGTATTGTGCCAATATTTACATCGAGCAGGAATGCTGCCAGGCTGTTAGTGGAATAGCTGGCCCCGATACCTAATACATCCTTTATATAAAATATACCAGCGAAATTAGTTGTAATAGTTGAGCCACTTGCATAAGTTGCTAATGCTGAGGGCTTAAATTTGAAATCATCGTTCAACTCGGCAATGTAGGCCCCGGCTAAATAGTAGCGATTTTTAAAATAGTTATCACTCTGCTGTGAAGCTGTTCCCAGGCTACGTAAAGAAAGTTCCGGCATGGAAAGGCCGATATAATAAGTATCGCTGTATAGCAATACTCCAAAACCTAAGTTGGCTTTAGTTTCACTAATATTAGTTCCAAATAAAGGATCGTTATTTTCATCAATTGATAAATAATTGGCCTTGTATGAACTTATACCCGCATTTACAGAGACTGCCAAAAAATTCTGTTCATCTAATTGGATCGATTTTGCGAAAAAGAAGTTGGCCTCCATTTGTTTCTCAATAGCGATTTGGTCATTTTGTATAATAAAGCCGGCTGATGCTCCCATGTCCGGAAGCGGAATGTTTGCATTTACAAGATAGGTTGACGGCGCCCCGTCTATACCTGTAAACTGTTTCCTTACTACCCCGGTTAATGAACCGCTCTGACCGATCATTGAATACGCCGGATTGATAGGCGTGAGATTATTCATATACTGTGAATAACTGAACGGTGTAGTGCTTTGAGCAGATAAGTTAAAGGTATATAGTAGGAAAACAACCGTAAATGAGCATAGTTTAAATGCCTTTTTTCGTAAAATTCCAATAATGTTAAAGTTATTTGTAATGAAATTCATTTTTTCTTTTCGGTATGATGTTTGAATTCTGACAGTTTACATTTCAGATCTTTATTAATCCGTAACTGCGTTTTTTAGTTATTTAGACTGACAGCGGAATCCAGATCTAATAAAAAGAGCAGTCAGCGTTATCCAACTGCTCTTTTTATTTTCTTGTTTATTGTAAAAAGCACACGTGCTGCCAGGGGCGCATTATCAATATTTCAGCACTATAAATCCTGTTTTACTTTTTACTACCCCGTTATCGGTGTATTGCAGTTGATAATAATAGGTGCCCTGGGGCTGTAACTGGCCTGTAATGTTTGAATGCCCGTTAAAAACCTGCGTTGCATTGTCGTAATGGCTAGCTTCATACACTTTGGTGCCGTTTACATTCATCACCATTATTTTATTGTCGGGGTACTTTTCAATATTGGTTATCGTAAGCACATCATTCACCCCATCGCCATTGGGCGATAATGCAGAATTAACAGCAGGATCGCCTGCCGGTAAAGTGGGCTCAGGTATTTTTAAAGCCATGGCGATAATTCCAGTACTGGCATTTGTAAATAACCAACGTTGATTGTTGTTTCCGGAATATGGCCATTGAATAATTGTTGCACCGTCACTGCTGGAATTCCCGTTAACATCGAGCACTTTACCACTGTGGCGGGCCATAATGGAATAATATCCGCCACCCTGTGGAAGGAGCAGGAACTGTTGGTTAAACCCTCCGTCCAACGGCCATTGAATATCGTTAGTCCCGTTGGCAGTCGAAGCTCCACTAATATCCATATAGTCTCCACTATATACATTCCTAAATCTGTAAAAATTGTTCCCCGCATCTTCAACTACCCATTGCTGGTAGGTGTTACTGGCATAGGTATTTTGCACAATATTTGTTCCTTGAGACGATGAGCCTCCGCTGGGATTAGCGCATTTACTACTATTTTCCGCAGTTAGCACATAAGTTTGCCCGATGGTGACTGGTAAGGCTGAGAACTTAATATTACTGGCGTAACTGCCTATGGTGAAATTAGCTGCAGTGGCGCTGGTAGCTACAGTGCCGTTAATTATCAGGTTATTAAAAAAAATATTTGTAGTTCGGCGTGTTGTATCGTAACCGCTGGCTGATGATGCGGGAGTGCCAGTGCCGGTATAATTGATATTGGTGAAAAAGACGCTATCAATAGCGCGCCCCGGGTTATAATTATAGGTTGAATTATAAACTATCGCCATGCGAGTTAGTGCACTGCCTATAAAATCCTTTATCCGGATATTGCTGAACTTAAGATTAGCCGCCCGCACCCTGTCGCCCACGCTAAAATAAAAACAGCCCTGGCCTGACGATCGGCTCCAGCTACAGATATCGATATTCGCCACTACGATATCCCGTATCTGTGTGTCTATATTTTGATCGCCATAAACACCGATGGAAAACTCGTGTGCATTATCGGGCAAAAGTGTTGAGTTGGTAACAACTATATTATGACAATTTCCCGTGAAACCATCCTTTCCTCCACCATAAAAAGCAATGGCATCGTCATTTGTACGCAGGAAAACATCATTAACGGTAACACCATTAGAGGAAAAAATATCATAGCCATCGCCCCAGGGCTTAGAACTGAAGGATACCGCATTACTAATAGCAACATTGGTGCTTTGCCCGCATCGAATCCCGCAACCGCCATTTCCACCCCAGCCATGGTCAAAGTCGAGAATACCGTCAATAGTAACATTAGTGGCACGTATTATAGAAACGGCGTCAAACGTCGGGCGAAAAATAACTCCCCTTCCCAGCACCTGGGTATTTGTTGTGCTGTCAAGTTTTATACTGCGCACACCGGCTCCTCCTTGTATGTAAAGCGTTTTTCCACTGGGCACTTTTACAATACTGTCAACAAAAGTGCCGCTTGGGATAAATATCACATTTGCATCCCCCTGATGTGGCGGATTCACTTCTAGAGGATCAGCGATAATATGTATACAATCATTGTAATGATCCCCATTTATATCAACATAGAATTTTTGGGGTCCCGCAATGGTGAACATAATGGAATCACCAGCAAAGGTTGGTGTGATATTAAGTGGTGCAGGGTAAATCGCTGCACTGGTAACAGTAGTGGAAAAGATAATTTTATAATCTGTTGAACCGCTGCAGCTCAGATAACCACATGTAGTGTTAGTTTCAGCTCCGGTAGCAGTTGTAACAGGAGTGTTGTATAAGTACACCGTATTCCAGGTTGTTGTTCCATGATCTCTTGCCTTAAGAGTATATGAGAATTGGCATGCCTGCACAACAGGGACTTGAGGATAGGTAACCACTGTTGCATGGCTTGCAATCGAAAAGCACAGGCAAATAATAATAGCCAACGCCTTTACGCTCGTCGTTAAAGTCGTTTTAAAGTTTAGAATTGTTTTCATCGGGGTAATATTTTAATGTGATAGGTTTGTTTGTGATGGTTTATAATCGTGCAAGGTCTGCACTAAGAAAATCAAGAAGAGGTCGTACCGAAATACAGAAATCGTTCTTTTAATTTGTTTGTCATTAATGGGTTTTCGTCCATTAGCAAATAGTAAGGTTTTTCGCATAATTGATAATTGGTTAAGATTAATTGGTAGACTATTAGCAAATACGGGGCATGCTTCACCGCATTATTCTAATAATTGGTTGATACAAATTACTGTATAATCAAAAGTTATTAATGCGCTGTTATTGGTATTAATTAAGCTTAAATAGCTATAAAATAAGCAAATAGCATAGAAATATACCTTAGAAATAGTTCCGAAATGATTCGTTACTTGTTGACTGATTGTTGAGTTACAATCAGAAGCTCTGACGGATTACTGACAGTGTAGGAAGCCTGTTTGACATTGTCTTTTTAAAAGAGCTCGGCATATCACTTGAAAACATCAATCTGCGCACGTCAAAACAATAGTGGTGACCGCAGGATCAAGTTCTTTACTATCAATCGAGATATCGATACCATTTTTATCCTGGCTAAATTTTAAATTTTGGCCCTTTAATATTCGACATGATCGTATTTGCCGGTCATATTTTGGCAAGTGTAATTCCGTTGTAGCCTTATCTGATTTGATCAGGTGGATATAGATCTTATTATCCTTGTGTGTACTCCCATATAAGCTGTCGACGGGTTCAAATGGGCCCGCACGTGTACCATAAATGCTTTTGCCGTTTTTATCTAACCATTTGCCTACATCAGTTAATAGGGCCACATGAGCCGGTGGTATAATCCCATCCGGATCGGGACCAACATTTAGCAGCATATTGCCTCCCCTGTCAACCACATTTACCAGCATTTGCAATATGCTTTTCACGGACATTAAATTCTGCGCTTTTGTAAATCCCCAGCCCGTGCCATTCAGGCTTAAACATTTTTCCCAGGGAAACTCTAAAATTGGTCCTTTAACCTCCGCACCGCCTTCATTTACCTGAAAGTCACCAAACATCCCGGAACGCGGGTTGATAACGATATCAGGTTGATACTTTCTAACCATGGCGTTAAGCTTCAGCGGCTCCCAAAACCATGCTGCATCAGCGTCAGTTCCTTTATGCGCCAGCCAGCCACCATCATACCATAAAATATCTATTTTACCGTAATTTTTCATCAATTCCTCTACCTGGCCATAGGCTTGCTGCTTCATCAATGCTGCATTTTCCGGCAGACCTTTCGGATCAAAATAACCCGGAAAGCGCCAATCCATAGGAGAGTAATAAATACCTACGCCCAGTCCGGCTTTCCGGCAGGCTTCGGTATACTGCGCGATAAAATCAGTATGAGCTGCCGTTTCCATGCTATTAAAATGATGATAGCTGGAAGGACTGTTCCACATGGCAAATCCATCGTGATGTTTGGCAACCATTACCATATACTTCATGCCGGCTGCTTTTGCTATGGCTGCCCAACGATCTGCATTAAAAGAACGCGGTTTAAACTGATCTGCCAACTTTGCATATTCCTCAGGAGATATCTTTTTATTGAACATTGTCCATTCGCCGGATGCGGGGATAGCGTATAAGCCCCAGTGAATAAACATACCGAACTTCGCATTTTGCCACCATTGCATTTTTTCAGGAGGCAAGTTCAGCCCCGGTTGGCTTACCCCATTAATACCGCCTTTAAATGCTGAATTACTTTTCTCCATCGATTTCAACTCTTCCTTACCCATCTGCTGGGCCTGGGTATGAAGTGAAATTGATAGAGATATAAAAGTTATTATAATTAGTTTGAATCTCACGGGCTTAATTTGAAACATGATGCTGGTTGGATTTAGCTAAAAAACGTATTACTGTTAGAGAATAGGCTGGCGAAAGAAAACTGTCCAGGTCTGTTAGTTTAACGCGGGTGCTTATTGGCACAGCAACCGCAGGACGATCGATAGAATTTTGGTCATTAGGGTTTCCCGTTAAAATTTTTGAAACAATCAGATCACCTGTTACATTCAATAATGAAAGATTGACCTTTGCAACAGCTGCCGTTGGACCGGCGTTTACGATTTTCAAGATAACATCTCCAGTTTTACTGTCCCTTACACATGATGATGCAAGCGTGGAATCTTTAGCCGACTGATCGCGTTCAAAGGAGATGATATTGGGTATATAAGTGTCGCCCTCGTTCACTGAAAACAATTGCTGCACGTAATAATTAACAGTGCGAACCAGGGTGTCATTGTTAAAATAGATAAGGTTAGGGTTCCATGAAGTATGTTTTAGATTAGCCAGTAAGGGCGCATAGGACGCCATTTTTACAACGTCGCCGTTTCGTTCCAGGCTGGTCATAAACGCAGCTTCGGATAAGGCATTTATCAGTTTAGTCCCCTGCGAAGCATATTCGCCAATATAAACATGCGATCTGGCCCGGCTGTAATTGTCATAACGGTTGTTATTATCGAGAAACCACTGTGGTGTTTCATAGAAATGCTCATCGACAACAGGAACAGCAAGTCTGTTTGCAAAATCCCAGCCAAGGTTATAATCTTCTCCATTGGGTGAAGGGCCAACTGTACCAACGATAGTTATTTCCGGATGTTTTGTCCGCAGCTCATCATAGATCATCTTGAAGCGACTTCTGAATGCATCCGTTTGTTTGTCCTCATTGCCAATCCCTATATACTGCAGATGAAAAGGTTTCGGATGGCCTGCTGCTGCGCGTTTAGCCCCCCAGGTCGAGTTAACGGGCCCATTAGCATATTCAATAAGGTCCAGGATATCTTGTATATAACTTTTCATTTCAGTAGACGGTAACGCTTTCTGACCTGTGCTTCCTATTGCCCAGGTTCCACCGGAGTTCTGACAACTAACCCCTGCTGCAATTATCGGTAATGGTTTTGCTCCTATATCTTCACAAAATCTAAAATATTCATAGAACCCCAGTCCCACGCTTTGGTGGTAAGACCATATATTACGTTGCTGTATCCGGTTTTCCACCGGACCAACCGTATTTTTCCAACGATAGATATTATTGACACCGTCGCCATGAACCAGACACCCTCCAGGAAAGCGGACAAATTTGGGCTTAAGATCCGCGATGGCCTGTGCGAGGTCAGCCCTAAGGCCATTATTCTCATTCTTAAAAGTTCCTTGCGGAAAAAGAGAAATTTCGTCAAGGGCCAATTTCGATTTTTGCCTGGCGACCAATGTGAGTACTGCTGAATCTGTGCTCAGCTTTACTGACATGCTGCCAGTATACTTCCGCCATCCCCTGCCGCTGGTATTAAATTTAAAAACGCTGTAAACTTCACCTTTTCTTCCGCATAATTTAACTTCAACCGGAATAGCCTTGGATGATATTTGGTTTATATATGCAGAAAAATTATAACGCTCTCCTTTTTTTAACCTTATCCCATCATAACCCAGATTCGTGATGCCTACCCCATTCTGTCCAGGATCATCTATATTTAAAACTACATAATGTGGGTTATTGGCGTTAATAGGCTGTCTTGTTTCTACTGAAATAGTTCCGTAGCCAAACCCTTCTGTTGTATATTCCCAGTTGGTTAATGAGTTCCATCCTTTCCGGTCGCTCGCGCTATATTCAAATGAACGATTTTGAATCAATTCGGCATAAAGTCCGCCATCGGCAGCATAGCTGAGATCTTCAAAAAAAGCGCCGAAAAGGTCAGCGCTGATACGCTTGGCAGGATGCGAAAAAGGTGCTACCGGTGTCGCCGGGAGAATAGATGCTTGTGAATGGGCAAATTCAGGAAAAAGAAGAAATAAGATAATATTCCCTTTTATTATACTTTTAAAACTTATCATTTAACAATTTTATTATGCTGCATATCTACATCGGATCAGGATATTAAATTTATCAATATTGACGGATCTTATTGCAATAAAGTCTTTTATTCCTTTTTTCACTTCGATAGCATGTGATCTCTGCATTACCTGGATTATTGAATATCTTTTTTGTTAATTAAGATAAGGTTTAGGCTTATATATTTCGATATCGGCATTAGTTATAAATTTCGATCTCACCCTTCACAAAACGGATGGGTAACCATAGGTACCTGGACTGTTCAAGGTCTAACTTATTCCAGATATCCCCCATAAAAATAAAGGAGCCCGGTTTGTTGGCTACCTGTAATACGAAACCTCCCTGCGAATAGAAAGATGAATCTGCATTGGGCCCTTTACAAGGATTACCGTGTTCTTCCCATGGCCCCATTATGTGATCTGCAACTGCATAAGCAGCAGCGTTAGGTGACCATCCTGAACATCCGGATGTAATCAGATAATATTTTCCGCTGTATTTAAATATAGCGGGACTTTCCCTCTTTTTATTGATCAATATCCTGGAATAGTGTTTGGTGGGTTTAAGATAATCGTTGCTAAGCAGGCATATCTGCATCGTGTTATTATCTTCTGAAGAATAAATCAAATAGGCCTTTCCGTCATCATCCTTAAATAAGTTCATATCCCTCAGCATTTGATTATTGGGCTTAACGCTTCCGATATATTGATAAGGCCCCCATGGCTTATCACTAACGGCTACACCTCCTCTTGAATACTTATAGTCATTTTTATCGATGTGCATCCACATTACAAATTTCTTCGTCTCTTTATTATAGATCACCTTTGGGCGTTCAATTACCCTGCTTGTGTCAATATCGTAACCAGGATTATTTGTTGTGGGTTTAAGTGCTACTCCCCTGTTTTTCCAATGGACAAGATCAGTGGATGAATAGCAGGAAATACCGCCTGCCGGAACCCTATAATCTTCCCAGTGCTGATCTGGTACCAGCCAGGTGTTTCCCTTTTTTATTTCACCAAAAAAATAATAAACACCTTTATAGTAAAGAACACCCCCTCCATGAGCATTTACCGGCTTTCCATCCTCATCTAAGATGGTTTTGCCGGCTGTAGCTGTATCTGCGAGGCATTTAAACGATTTTGAATAAGATGACTGATAGCAACTAAGTGTTAACGCGAAGATCAATAAGTATTTCATATATGTGTATTTCATTTTTTAAATAGTGCAACAATGCTGGTGGTTGATGCATTGGGTGCCAATTGAACCCTCCTGATATTTATTATGTTAAAGAACGTCGGGGTCGGTGGTCCGGAGAAGTAAATAGGATTGGTCTCGTCTATCACTCTGGTAGTAACAGGCAATTGCCCTGATGCCAGGTATGGAAATACCAGCATCAGGGAAACAACCGCCGTTTTAACGAATCTTGCTCGTTGAATCATTATAAAATTATTTTTGCCAGGATCTAAGGTTCAGGTTTTATAGATTTACAAATTTGGATCTAACTGTACATCAGCTGCAGGGATTGGCAAATAATACTGAGGCGTACCTATTACTGCATTCTCGGATTTATCCCTTGCCGCAATAATCTGGGGCAATATCTGGAGACGGGTGATGTCGAACCATCGTGTATATTCACCAGCGAATTCCCAGGACCGCTCATTGATAACCGCATTAATAAAATCTGCGCTTGATAATCCGCTTAAGGGTGCCAAACCGGCCCTGGAACGGACCGCATTAATACTGGCGTAAGCCTGCGCATTAACTGCGCCACTTCGGGCCTGTGCCTCTGCATAAATTAACAGTACATGGGCATAACGAATCAAAGGCACGGTTGCACTGCCCGCATTATTAGTGCGATCCTCAACTGCCGCACGGAATTTTTGAAAATAAGGGTGCTTTACATCGTCATTTTGCCAAGGTTCGGTAGTTCCATTTGCCAGTGTGATCACCGTATGGAATGTAACATCTTTCCTGATACCAGCAGGGAAATTATTAAAAAATGCGATTTCTGAAAAATAATCATCCCATCCATTTTCTTCACCCGGCGTTGGAGAATTTCCGAATAGTACATTACCATTAAACCAGTTACATGTACCGCAATTATGGATTGCAAATACCTCTTCGGAGGTTGCCACTCCTTCTTTGGTCTGTAGCCAAAGTGTAGGCAGGTCAGCCACCAGGTCAAAACCATATGCAGTTTTATTGTTAATTACGTCCAATGCCTGAGTAGCTGCCAATGCATATTTACTGTTATCATTAATTGGCCATCCACCTTCTGTTAAATAAACATCCGCCAATAACGCTGATGCGGAACCTTTCGATGCCCGTCCGTCGTCCAGCTTCTTATCGCCCATTAATTTAATAGCGTTGCCAAGGTCACTTTCAATTAATTTATAGACATCGGCCGGTTGCGACACAGTTGTTTTAAGCACATCCGCTGAATAAACTGCAGAAGTGATAAGTGGAATCGGGCCCCATAACCTAACCAGCCAATAGTAATTAAACGCACGTAAAAAATAAGCCTCCCCAAGAATCTGGTTAATGGTTGCCGCGTCTCCCGAGGTTGATGTATAATTGCTAATAATATTATTAGCACCTTGTATTGATTTATAACACCCGTTCCAAATAGTGGGCATCCTATCATTAAGATTTGATACGTGATATTGGTCGAATTCCCGTAAATCGGCTTTGTTACTTGCAGGATGCGTAGTTAAGTCATCCGACCCCATCAGCACCGCAACTACTGCCGCGTTATTAAAACCAGTAACATAACTAACTGAAAGTGGCTTATAAGCTCCAACTAATGCGGCGTTTAAGCCAGCAACCGTTTGTAACGCCTCTGTGCCTACTACCTGACCCGCTGGATTTTCCACCAACGCTTTTTTGCAACCGATCACCGACAGGCTCGCTAAAATAAAAATGAGAATCTTTTTCATATATTTTATATTATTAAAATTTCGCAGTTACTCCAATGTTAAATGTCTTGGAGTTTGGATAGGATCCCAAATCAATACTTTGTGCAACGTCAGTACCTGACGTTGCATTGGTCGCTTCCGGGTCGATACCTTTATATTTAGTAATAGTGAATAAATTGGTAGCACCTATAAATACTTTCACATCAACTTTTTTGATAAGGTCGGTTGGCAGGTGATACGATAAGTTGATATTTTTCAACCTTACGAAACTGCCATTTTCCAAAAAGCGGGTTGATTCAAAATAATCAATATTCGTTGAGCTGAAAGCGGGTATATTGGAAGTTTCGTTTACACCCGGAATATATCGATTCAAAACATCAGCATTGGTTGCTTGTTTAGCATCAGCATTCGGTGTTACAGAACTTCCATAAGCATAATCAAGCTTGTCGAAGCCTAATAATGCCTGGACAAATACGTTCAGCGAGAAATTACCATACGTAAAGGTATTGTTCCATCCCAGTGATTTGGTTGGGGTTCCATTCCCTATAATCTGGAAATCGCTGCCGTTTATCGCGCCATCACCATTCAGATCCTGGTAATGTGAATCCCCTGGTTTTTCACCGTATTTAGCGGCCTCTGCAGCCTCACTCGGTTTCCATGTGCCTAAATATTTTAAGCCCCAGTAAGATCCCAGCGCATATCCCGGCTTAATAATAAATTCAGATTGGGTGGAAAGGCCTGCTCCTGCATTTCCGGTAATGGTATTAGTGAAAATACTTGATAGGTTTCCAATATTCTCCACCCTGTTCTTCATGAAGGAGATATTAAATGAACTTGCCCAGGTAAATTTTCCGGAATGAATAGGAATGCCACCGATATTAAATTCAATACCGCTGTTTTTCATCTTGCCGACATTGCTAATGATATTGCCCCCGCCGTCAAACGCAGGCAACGGCAGAGATAGTAATAGGTCCCTGGTGTTTTTTACATAGCCATCTGCTGTAAAATTCAACCGGTTGTTAAACAATGCAACATCCAGGCCTAAATCTTCGGCTTGTGTAGTTTCCCATTTTAAAGCAGGATTGGCTGCGTTTCCCAGCACTATACCAGAAGTTACGGAATTATTATTTAAGCTGGCCGCTCCATCAAAAGCGTCCGTAAGATAGGTGGCCAATGTAGCATACGGATTAATTGCCTGGCTGCCTGTTAAACCCCAGCTACCGCGCAGCTTTAACTGATCAAATATGCCAAGGTTCTTTATAAACGGTTCTTCAGATAATCTCCAGCCTAAAGCTACTGATGGAAAAGTACTTTCCTGGTTCTCAGGGGCAAACTTTGATGAACCATCACGCCTTAAGGAAACTGTTAACAAATATTTGTCCTTGTAGGCATAATTGATCCTGCCTAAAAGAGAGATTAGTGCAGATTCAGAATAAGATGAACCGGCAGATTGAGTAGTGGATAAAGCGAGGTTATTATATCCAAGGTTCGAATAGGTCAAGTCATTAGCATTTGCATTGAACATAGTAGTGGTATACTTTTCCTGTTCAAATACTGCAGTAACAGTCAGGCTGTGTACACCATTAAAAATGTGCGAATAATTTAAGGTATTTGTATTTTGCAAATTGATCATTTCCTCTGATGTGCGGCTTGCACTGGGAATGTTATTGGTTATCTCAGGCCCCGCGTAATATTCTCCCTGGATATTGGAATAATCAACACCAAAAGTCACATCCAAAGAAAGGTCTTTAAAGAAATGATAATTACCTCCGGCGTTTAAGGTCATATTGGTGGTGTTCAACAGATTTGTCGCGTCAACGGCATTGGCGACCGGGTTACCATAAATAGAACTGGTTGGATCAACCCTGGTATAGTTGCCAGTGCTATCTCTAAGCGGTGTTGTGGGTGCCCATGATAGTGCCTGGTTCGCCGGGCTGCCAATCCCTTCCTGGGTGTTATTTAGTGCTTCCCTGCGGACTGCTGAGATGTTCACCCGTGTAGAAAGTTTATCTGAAAATTGCGAATTGATATTAGACCTGATCGCATATCGTTTGTAGTTTGAGTTAATGATGATACCGTCTTGGTTCAGGTAGTCAGCAGAAATAAAATAAGAAGTCACAGCATTACCTCCTGACATGCTTAGCTTATACTCTTGCGCAGGTGCATTACGGTACACCAGGTCCTGCCAGTTAGTACCGCCATTGGTTGCGAATGCACTTATCTGTTCCGGCGTGAAAGTCGGCGATAGACCTGTTGCCGCATCGCGCTCGTTTACTGTAGTAGCAAAAACTGAGGCGCTCATCAGGTCCATTTTTTTCAATACCTGAGAGGAAGAAAAAATAGAGGTTAAATCAATCTCCGGTTTTTTTGAATTTCCTTTTTTAGTTGTGATCAAAACAACACCATTTGCTCCCCTGCTACCGTATATAGCGGTACTTGAAGCATCCTTAAGCACTTCGATCGAGGCAATGTCATCGGGATTTAAGTTATTAAAGTCCGCTCCTATAAATCCGTCAATCACATATAAGGGATTATTGTCGCCCAAAATAGAATTGGCACCCCTTATCCTGATAGAAACATCGCCGCCGGGCGCACCGGAATTATTAACGACTTCTACACCGGCCACCCGGCCCTGCAGCGCCTGATCTATCCTGGTTACCGGCTCGTCCTTGAAATCTTTGGGCGATAAACTTGATAATGATCCGGTGACATCAGACTTCCTTTGTGTGCCGTAGCCTACTACAACTACTTCATTCAGGTCCCGTGTATCGGTAGTTAAAGTAACATTAATTATTGTTCCTGCTGTTGCTTTGATTTCCTTACTCAGGTAGCCTACATAAGAAAAAAGCAAAGTAGTTTTGCCAGCATCCACGGTAATCGAAAAGCGGCCATCCTTATCCGTAACAACGCCGTTTGATGTGCCTTTCAGCGCCACGGATACTCCTGGCAAGCTTTCACCTTTTTCATCTTTTACTGTACCGTTAACTTTGCCCGATTGCGCTTGTGTAATGAACGGGGTGAACGTTAGCAGCGCAAAAAATAAGAACAACAAGCACCCAAACGTGGACCTTTGTCTTAATTTTTTAATTGGTTTAAACTTAATGGGTTTCCGTCCATTAGCAAGTAGTAAGGTTTTACTCATAATTGGTAATTGTTTAAATTAATTAATTGGTTATTAGCAAATACGGAATCATTCTCCACCGCATTATTTAATAATTGGTTGATGCAAATAAATGTATAAATAGAAGGTATTTATGCGCTGTTATTGGTATTAAATACGCTCAAACAGCTATAAAAAAAGCTAAATAGCATCAGAATACGCCATTTAGGAATAGTGCCGAAATAATTCGTTATTTCTTGACTGATTGAATAAACTGTGAAGGCGTTTTTCCAAATTCTTTTCGAAAAGCTTTTTGAAAATAAGACAAACTCAAAATGCCGATTCTTTCTACGAGTTCGTTTTGGGTAACATCCTCGTGAGTCATAATGTATGCTGCTTTCTTTAAACGGATAGTTCTGATAAACTCGTTAATTGATTGTCCGGAGATGCTTTTGATTTTCTTATATAATTTTGACCGGCTGGTGAACATCTGGCTGCAGATATAATCCACATCCAATTCGGGTTTATGGATATTTTCTTCAATTACTCTAATTAACTTTTCCAAAAACTGCTTGTCCTGATTGGAATGAACCAGCTCTGTGGCATCGGCGTAAAAATCTTCGGTATACCTTTGTTTTAGTTTACGCTTTTGCTCAAATAAGTTACCAATGGTGAGTAATAACAGGTCTATACTTACCGGTTTTGCAATGTAATAATCAGCGCCTGACTCAAGCCCCTCAAGCATTGCATCCAGAGCGCTCTTAGCAGATAGGAACAGGAATGGTATATGACTTGTCTCGAAAGAAGATTTTATTAAACGGCACATTTCCACCCCATTCATTACCGGCATCATCACGTCACTTATAATAAGGTCCGGTATATGATTTAGCGCAACATCGTAGCCTTCCTTTCCATTGATTGCTTCGTAGACAAAATATTTTTTCTGCAGTACTTCCTTTAAAAAAGATCTTAGCTCATCATTGTCCTCAACCAGTAAAATATGCTGCTTCTGCGCATCGCACTTGTCCTCATCCTTTAAACTATTTGCATTGTTGACCGCATTTAAATCAACCGAATTATCTAACTCTTCGAGCGTGACTGAGGAAATGCCACGCTCGTGGCGTGCTTTTTCTTCAGGAGAATAATTTTGAGGGCCCTGCGGTAACGCAATAATGATTTCTGTTCCCTGGTTTCTGTCACTGTAGACATAAATATCGCCGCGATGCAGTAAAGTAAGGCTTTTTACCAAAGCTAGTCCAATCCCTGATCCGATATGATTGTTACTGATCCTGTAATAGCGGTCAAATATTTGGCCAATAGAATCCTTAGAAATTCCAATTCCGGTATCAGCAATTCTAAAAAAAGTATAATTTTCCGCCCGCGAATTGTTTATCAACTTGAACTCCGAGGAATATAATGGCTTATAATCATCAAAATCATTAAATGATTCCAGAATTACGCTTCCACCCGGGGGAGAATATTTAAAAGCATTGTTTAACAGGTTAAATAAAATCTTTTCTACAATCTGTGTATCTAAATAAGCTGTCGTTTTTGCATCACCGATTTTCAAGGAAAAGTCCATTTGATTGTTTTCTGCTAATGGTTTAAATTCCTCATAAAGCCTTGCTGTGAATTCGGAAAGTTTAACTTCAGCGACCTGGAGCGGGATAACATTATCAGCAACTTTGCGAAAGTTCATTAATTCATTTATCAGATTAATAAGTCTTTTTGCATTACGCCGCATGATCTGGAAAGTATGCTGATAAACGGTATTCGCATTTTCCATCAGTAAATTCTCAAGTGGCCCTAATATTAATGTTAGTGGGGTACGGAATTCATGTGATATATTGGTGAAAAATTGTAATTGCTGCTGATAAAGCTCTTCCCGCTGAATATGCATTTCCTCCCTTTTCTTTTCTTCGACGTCGCGAACAGCCAGTTCCTTCTTTAGCCGGAACCACCTGGCCTGATAAACATAAATACCGATCAATACGGAAAGAATTAATATAGAATAGATCACCTTCGCCAGAGGAGACTTCCACCATGGGGCAGTGATTTCTATCTGAAGGACGGCGCTGTCACTGCTCCAGATACCATCATTATTGGATGCCTGAAGAACTAATCTGTAATCACTATAGTCCAGGTTCGTATAAGCTGCTGTAGGATTCTTACCACTGGTATACTTCCAACCCTTGTCAAAGCCTTCGAGTTTATATCGATACTGGCATTTTTCCGCGTTTGCATAATGCATCCCAGAAAAAGACACCATAAAATTATTTTGCAAATAACTTAATACCAGCTTATTAATATAAGAAATAGCTTTAGGAAGCGTATTTTCTAAATCATGGGCCTGATCAATCCGGACATTCTTATTATTTATAATTAGATCGGTAAATATGGGATGTGCAGATAATCTATTGGGTTTAATACTGTCTGGAAAAAAATAGTTAGCCCCATTTACGCCGCCAAAATATAGCCGCCCATCGCTGCCCTTATACGATGCTCCAACTTTTAAACTATTGCTTTGTAATCCATCGTTCTTGTCATATCGTGTCAATTGATGTGTTTTGGGATCAAATCGCTCCAATCCATTTCCCCCCATCCATACATTTCCCCTGTCATCAAGTTCCATTGCTTCCACGTCATTAAAAACTCCATATTTACTGTCGTAGATGTTGACCTTATAATTGTCATTTTTATCAAGCGTCAGATAATTCAACCCTCCGCCTATGGTTCCCACCCAAAAAGCGCTGTCATTTTTCTTTTGGACAGGAAAAATATAGTTGGAACTTAATGAATTTACCTTGTCATTTACCTGATAAAGAAATTTTTTAATAACCTCGCCAGATTCAGAAATGATCAGGCGCTGTAAGCCATTGATAGTGGAAACCATAATTTCAGGCTTTTTTTTATCGGCCCAGATCTGGTAGCCCGAGCCTGCCCCTTTATAACTAACCCTGAAATTACCATTTTTATCAGGTATGATATTACCATATCCGTTATAATAACTGCCAAACCATATATGCCCATAACAGTCCCTGGCTATGCTGGTTATAGCAAGCGGAAATTTATCATTACCGGGTGGTGTATATATGCCGTTTCGCTGCTTGTTAATAATGTCAATTCCTTTATCATTACCAACCCATAAATTCCCTGCTCTATCCAGTTCCAGGGCATCCACCTCATTGCTTTTCAGCCTGACGTCTTTTGTTTCTGTATTAAAATGAACAAACTCCTTCGTTTTATAATTGTACTCATTTAAGCCGTTAGTATTTGTCCCAAGCCATACAATTTGCGGCGACTCTTCTAATATCGACCGGATGTGATTGCCTGACAGGGTATTTGACATTTCGGGATTACGCTGAAATGTGTAAAACTGTTTTGCGTTTAAGTCACAAAAATCAAGACCACCTCCGAAAGTGCATATCCACAAACAATCTGACTTGTCAATAAATAATTTTTCAAGAAAATTGGTATTGAGACTATGTGTGAAACTCTGCGAAGTAATTGATTGCTTCAATTTAAAATCCTGGCCCAGTAGGAATAATCCGTTATCTGTGCAAACCCAGTAGTCGAGGTTTTTATCTTGTACTACATCATGAATGGCTGAGCATCCGGCTATAAAACAACGCTGTTGCGTATGTAAAGTATAACCGGCTGTTTTTTCGCCCGATGACATATTTTCCCTTGTGAGCAAAACAGTCGTACCTTCTACCGTTATTAGCTGCCCCTTCCGGTTTCTAAAGACCTTCAGCAGGTTATGAGGAACTTTCGCGCTATCAATAATTAAATGACTGAATATGTGATTTTGATCAAGTTTCCATAATCCATTATTGCCTGATAACCAGATATCGTTATCATCATCAGCCATTATATCTGTAAAGCTGACCCCGGCAGGATAAGTTAGGGGAATGTCTTCCAATACGGCGCCGTTTACTTTAAATAACCTGAATTTATCTTCTGCCAGTGTTGCCAGCAGGCCCCCTTTTAATGCGATCAGACGGGAATAACTTTTTTTTCCGGTGTTATGCTCCGGATTATCGACGTTAGTATATTTCTCTGATTGCGGATCAAAAAACTGTATGCCATCTTCCGATCCCAGCCAAATCCGGTCATTTTCATCAAGGCACATGCTGCGGATCCTGTTCTTAAAAGAATAGTTTTTGGGTATGTTGGTATTATAGAACCGCTTGATTTCGTAGCCATCGTAACGGTCTAAACCATATAAAGTTGCGATCCATATAAACCCTAACTTATCTTGCTTTACTTCCTTTACGTCAGTATGTGATAACCCTTCATCAACTGTCAGATAAGAAAACTTCAAGGAATTTTGCTGCGCATTCACCGTTGGGCACCTGCCAACAAGAAAAACAAACAGGATTGATATTATCCTGAGGAATTTTATTGGTCTTTCTTTTAGGTTCATCATAAAATCCTTTAAGAATTGGCTATCTGCGTTGAAGGTTTTAAACCATATCAGGAACATTAACGGCCTGAATAATTGAACCAAAATAGCATAATTCCAAGCTATTCCCGTATTATGTTTTGTAGTTAATATTTACCACTCTGGCATTAATTAATAAAGAAGCATTTATTGCAATCCCCCTTGCTGATTTATAGCTATAGTATTCATTTTGATCTCTATTAAGAAGCACATTTGTTTTAAAAATAAGATGATCAGTTGAGAGCTACTCAAAGTAAACCACAGGTTATCTGGCGCCTTAAAAGATCAACGGTTATAATGGTATTATTTTAGGTCAATGAGGGCAAGCTAATATTTTTCTCAGCTCTGAATATAAATGTTATAAAGACACTAATTAACTATTACCAATTCAGATAAAACGCCTTTGTTCTATTAACGTCCGCTTCAAACCAGTTTTATGGAGCCTATTAACATTTCCGCAACAAATAAAATAAATATAACTTATATTGTCATATTAACAATTATCTTTTTATTAAGCGATATTAGCATAAAAGAAAGGGTTCAACGCTTATTGATCACATAACCAGCATAGTAAACTATACAAAGAAGCAGATAGCTTATAGACTTACCAATATTGCGCTAACATTACGGCTAAAATGATTTTAATCGATTTGAACGCATTTTAAACCTATTACAGCGCATAACTCAACGCATCTTTTCAGTTATTTGCGATGCCAATTATTGTCAAACCTTCATGTTAGTGATAATAGTTTACCGTAATGCACAAACCTAAAAATGAATAAACTCAAATTAGTCTTTACTATAATATTATTGGTAACAGCAGTTTTCGGTCAGGCCGGCAATTCGGGGCTAAAAAGGGGGAACAGCACCCGAGCCCTGATTACAGAAAAAGATGCCCTAATTGATCCTGAAAGTGACGGGTACAAATTAGTGTGGGCAGATGAGTTCAATAAAAACGGGGCTGTGGATACCTCTGTTTGGCGTTTTGAGAAAGGATTTGTTCGTAACAAAGAATATCAATGGTACCTGCCAGAAAATGTAAGGTGTGAAAACGGCTATTTAATTATTGAAGCTAAAAAGACACATTTTCCTAATCCCACGTATAACAAAGCAGATACGAACTGGAAAAGGCAAAGGGAATTTGTCGATTTCACTTCAGGTTCTATTAATACCAGAGGAAAGAAAAGCTGGAAATACGGTCGTTTTGTAATGCGCGCGCGAATAAATACAGCGATGGGGCTATGGCCGGCCTTTTGGACCTTAGGGAACCAGGGACAATGGCCAGCCAATGGAGAAATAGATATTATGGAATTTTACCGGCATTACCTGTTAGCCAATATTGCTGTTGAAGCTGAACAGCATAAAGCCTTATGGTACTCCAACAGGAAAGATATATCAACGTTTAAAGACAAGAACTGGTCTAAAAAATTTCATGTCTGGCGAATGGATTGGGATAAAGACGGGATAGCGTTATATGTAGACGACATATTAATGAACCAGGTACATATGAAAGACTTGTATAACAGGGATAAATCAGAAACGTACCCGTTCCAACAACCTCAATATATACTCTTAGATCTGGCAATTGGAGGCATGCAGGGTGGTGATCCTGCTAAAACAAGCTTTCCGGCCCGGTTCGAGGTTGATTATGTAAGAGTTTATCAAAAAAGTGAATAAGAATCATTGCTAAGGCAATATTTAAAGTAAGTCATCCATCAACATTAATACATGAAAATTAAGCTATCACTCCCTAATATCATACTCATTTTTTTTCTGACGACTACTGCAATCACTGGAAAAAGCCAGTCCATTGTATTAGCTAAACCATCTACCGACCAACTGGCTTTTCAAAATATGGAGATGGGGGTTTTCATACACTTCAGCATCGACACTTATGCAGAACCCGGAGCAATCCAGGGAAGTACGCCAGCCTCTGCGTTTAACCCTACCCATTTAAACGCCGACCAATGGGTACTTGCCGCTAAAGCTATGGGTGCAAAATATGTAGTACTTACCGCGCGACATGAACAAGGCTTTTGTTTATGGCCCACCACAACAACTGATTATAGCGTAAAATCAAGTCCTTATAAAAATGGGCATGGTGATATAGTCAGGGAGTTCGTAACCGCCTGCAGGAAATATGGCCTGAAAGTAGGTCTGTATACCCCGCCCTGGATCGACTCGCATTGGGAATCGATTCATAACGGTTATAAAGGTGGTGAAACTGCCAACATTGATAAACTAAACGATCCTGAACTATACAAGTTGGCTTTAAAAAAGGAGAAAGAACAGATTAAAGAGCTGATGACCAATTACGGACCATTGGTTTTTATTTGGGACGATCATTTTGGCCGCTCCGATGTGTTGGACTCAATCCCAATGGGGGGCAAGTTCAGAGAGTTCTATAAGGAGATAACCAGCTATGCCCATAGTTTACAGCCACATTGTTTGTTATTGGGGCGGGATGTGGAACATGTTGGCAATGAAAACGGGCATGCGGGCTATCCCTTGTGGAACGCCCTGAATACAATAGATGGTACTATATACACCGTAAGCAAGACCTATAAATGGGATCACGCAAATACAGGTGATCCGCTGGGCAAGTTATATCGTCCGCAAATTGCACCCACAACCAATGCATTCAGTACCGGGGGGTGGATGTGGCATGGCCTGCGTAAACCCCAGCCTCTTGAAATACGGATGAAGGCTTATTATGAAACTGTAGGACGTGGATCCAGTATAATTATCAATTTAACGCCCGACCGTTCCGGACTAATTCCGGCAGATCTTGTCACCGCAGCTAAGGAAACCGGGGATGAGATCAAACGACGGTTCAGCCATCCGGTTGCCATCTCAACTGCCAAAGCATCTGTACAAACAATTAATTTTGTTGGTTCAAAAACTTTCAATCATGTCCTTACTATGGAAGACTTGCATAACGGCCAGAAAATTTCAAATTATACTATTGAAGCAAAAATAAATGGCCACTGGAATCAAATCGTTACGGGTGAAACCATCGGACATAAGCGGATAGACCAATTCCCGAAAGTAACTGCTACCGCCTTACGATTCAAAGTAATTGGCGCTGTATCACAGCCCGCTGTTATGCGCTATATAGGGATCTTCAATATATCCGATCACTGATGAAATCAAATACAAATAGCGCAAGCAGTTGATGGGAACTCCCGGCAGTGGCTTCGAACCACAATAGGGTTCTATTCTCGGTATTAAAATTATTGATTAAAATTTTTTGATTAAAAATTCGCGGGAATCAATTAATTTTATGCGTTATCTGCACTTGAAATAATTTATGAAAAACCTTAATCTTATTTATGCTCTTTTGCTTTTGTCGGCATTTACATCATGTAAAAAAGATGCTAACCAGCAAACCTTTCCAAACAAACCTACTGTAATAGCCGCAGTAAGTGATTCGGTTTCTTACACTATAGATGGTAAAACATATACGGCTGGTGGTATGAACCTTAATAACTTATCCAGTGGCGGCGAAGATGCAAACCGGAAGGTTGTTTTCACCAATGACAACAATATTCCCGGGTATTCCCTTGTCGGCAACCCAGACTCCGTAATGTATTTTCAGAAAAATACATTATTTTCTACCAATGCAAACATAAACGTATTCTTTCTAAAAAAATACCTCAAGCAAAAACAAGGGATTTCCTGGATGCCCGGGCTAACAGATGCGCTTAAATTGTTTACTGTTGGCAAACATCCGTTAGCGGAAGATTTTGAATGGGAAAATTCGCAAAATGGTATTGCCATCGATGTATTAGCCAATAATAAAGGATATTCATCTTATAATGCTTATAACGGGATCAATACGGTCGCGATTCCGCCCGGATTTCAAAATAATTCCACCTTCGAGATTATAAGTTTTACAAAAACATCTGATGGTGGCGGTTACAATTTGGAGGCAAAATTTACCGCGGTTGTATTTGACGCTGATGGCCAACAGAAAAAACTAGACAATGGTTATTTACGTCTCAATTTTGGTGTGCCTTACAACACTTATGCCAATTGAGCAACAAAATTTGAGGACACTGCGTCAAAATCAGGAGGCGTTTTTAGTTACTGTTTGCAGTCGAAATTAAGAGGCTTAACAATCGTATATCTTGTAAAAAAGGGGGCGAGAAATCCCCCTCGGGCATTAAAGGAAACAAACACTAGTGCTTGTTAGTTGTCACAGTTTTTCGGTTTCAAAGCATTTTCGCATGAAAAGAGCCGTTCTGTTTCAGTCGGCCATTAAACATGTCCAATATGGTATATAAGCATTATCATTGCTTATTAAAAGGAGCTTTGCTGTAATGTTACCGGGCCCATAAGGCCAGATTTAAATAGTGGCGAATTTTGATTATAAGGATGAAATGTAGCAAATGTAACCCTGCCTGATGTGCGCGGCAATCCTTTGATTAACCAATCAGGCCATTGACCGTTTTTCACACCGTCATCAGGTAATTTTTCATCTCCGATAAGCCGGTTTACCCAAAGGTTGGCCACTTCTATCTCTAAATGATTTTGTTTTTTTAGAGCCCCGGTAACATCAATTCTCCATGGTGCTGTCCAAAGCACACCTAAATCTTTACCATTCAGTTTTATCCTTGCCAGGTTCTTTATATCACCCAGGTCTAAGTAGATCTTGCCCTTTGTTGCTGAAATAGCCTGAGGCAGGTTAAAGTCTTTATGATAAACAGCAATACCGGAATAGTATTTAATACCATCATCCTGGTTTTTAGTCCAATCGGTTAGCTCATTAAAAGTGGCGCTTTTAGGTCCGCCAAATTTAGTATTGAATGAAACCTGCCACGGCCCGTTTAAGGAGGTAAGTGTTTTAAAGGTTGGGAAATTTGATTGATTTAACGCAGCCTTTGAAGCGACATTTTTGTTAAATACGATAAAATAACTTTGATAGGAATCAAATTGCAATGGCACAGTAGTTTGAGACCCTTTTACCGAAAACTGGTTAAGTTTCCTGATTTCTCCGCTTATAGGGTTCCATAGCTCGGGGGCTCCTTTTGTGCTGCGGAATACTGCATTTACTTTTTCAGGCGTGGCTGTTGTATTGGATACAAAATAGATATCCCAGGCAGGTGAAATACGATGGGTGTAACGGACTGCATTATCTGATTTAAAATCAACAGCTACGCCCATCGACTTTAAGATATCGGCTGTTAAATTATATTCAGGATACAGGTCATCTATTTGTTTATCCAGCGCACCGCCGAAGATTATTTTTCCTGAACCATAATGACGTGTTGTTTCCGCTGCAGGGCCGCTAACCGGGCCCCAAAGTGATTGGGCCATGGTTTGTACCAGCTGATCGCAAGCAGGATAGCCCGATAAGCCTGGAGATTTTACCGGTGGCGAACCCACTACCATAGCACCAGCTTTTACCAACGCAAGTATTTTTGCCAGCAAAGCAGGCGTCATGGTTTTTACCGCAGGCATTACCAGCAAATGATATGATGCTCCGGATGGGAAAACGATCAAGCCGTTTTTAACAGTAGCTGTATATAATTGTAAAGGCGAGCATCCGTCAAAATTATACCCCCGCCTGTCGGGTATGGTATCATTACCGGTTAGTGCGGAGGATGGCGGGCGGAACACATGCGGCGCGCCCTCAGGCGTTAAATATAAAACATCGGCAACTGCCTTACCCTGCTGTAATATATACTGGCATTTTGTAATATAATTATGATAGCCGCTTACCATAGGCCACCAGGTTTGGCCACGGTCCCAGTGTACACCGTAGGGTCCCATCGTCATACCGGGGCGCAGGGTATCATTTAGCATCTGGTTTATAAATGTGTGGAACACAAACCTGTTTATCCCGGTTGCAAAGGCCCAATCGCCCTGGTTTTTCATGGAACCCGGGTATTGCCGCCAGCCTTCATCATTTTGAGCGGTGAATGATTCAGAAGGCATTATTGCCTGCCCTTTGATATGCGCTACCGAAGTTGCCTCAAAGCAGCTAAAGGAAGAATTGAAGCCATAGCCTTTGCTCCAAAATTCACTCATTACCCAATCAGCAACTGAACCAAGCTCCAGGTCGGCAGATGGATTCATATCATAAGGCTCAATTGATAAGCCTAATCCGTTTTTATGTGCATATTTTTTTACCTGACCAGCATGATACTCCAGCACCAGTTCATTTGAAGTTTGGCGCAGATCCCATAAAAATCGCTCACTGATTTCCGGGCTTTCAACTATATTGCCTGCATATACGGGGTAAAATGGCAGAGGGTCATATCCTCTGCGCTTTATAAACTCCTCACGGAAATGGCCTGTCCAGTTTTGGGATCCCATTTCCCAGCTATCCATGTGCAGGCGTTTCAAGCCACCTGCTGATCTGGCATCAGGCTGACCAATCTTTTTCAAAAGTTTGCCTATATAATTATCCAGGTGAGCGTTTAAAGCAACCGTATCAAATTTATCAGACTCAAAACCTAAGCCGGTTACCGGTGCAGGCCGGGTAATTGCACCATTGTTACGGCTTGCAAAACGTATAATGGTCCAGTTTCCTGGCGGTACATCCCAAACCAATGTTCCATCCGGCTGCATTTTATCGGTAATATCAATAATATTTTTTTTGGCGATGATAGATTCCGGTGAAACCTCATCGTATTTCAGTTTTGAAGGCAAAAATTGCTTTACGCCTGCCACGGAAGAATAGGGCGCCCGATAGTACAAGGCTTTTTCATCTATATCATTTATCTTGCTGCTTTTTAATGGTGTCGGGTAGGCTAACACTGCCACATTTTTATAGTAATCCAGCCATTGCTTTTTTAATTCGGGTGTAAAAACGCCTTCGCCAAAAAATGGTTCTCTGGGTGCGGGTAAAGGCAATTGTATTTTTTGCCGTGTCCCTCCGGTAACTGTAATTGCAGCCGGAACCAAATGCTGCATGGATTGATCGGCAGGCACCCATGGGCCGCCACTACCCGTCCAACCGGGGCCTATGCCTAGTGTAATCTCAATCCCTAAACGTTTACTTTCGCTTACAGCGTGTTTAAAAATACCCTGCCATTCCTCGCTCAAAAAATCAACCTTACCTACCGGCAAACCCACATTTACCTCCAAAAAAATCACATTACCAATACCTGCTTTCTTCATTGATTCGAGGTCGGCAGTTACGGATTCTTTGGTCATATTGCCATCCATAAAATACCAGTATACACCGGGTTTGGCAGAATCGGGCGGATTTAAGAAACCCTTTTTGATGACATCAATTTTTTGACCATAACCATAACTACAGCCAAACAGCAACATCAGCAAACAAAGATGTTTCTTACATCCACTCATGATTTATAATTCATTAAAACCCTGTGCTGCTGAAATGATAATTGCCGGAGCCTGCATTAACGGCTACATAACCATCAACAGATTGCGTATCTACCGCCTTACCGTTTTCTGTTACCTGGCTTTTTTCTTTTACCGGAACATAAATAGTTGCGGTAGTATTTGCGGGTATTACAACATCCAGTACCAAATTATTGGCTTCTAACTTCCAGTGTGAGCTAACAGCCCCGTAACCTGTTTCATAATCTGCCGAGGCATAAGTAAAATCGCCTCCCGGATGTGGTTTAATGGTAATCTGTTTATACCCAGGGCCGTCATCCTTAGTATCGATACCTGAAACTACACGATACATCCAATCGCCAATGGCACCGTAGGAATAATGGTTAAATGAGTTCATCGAAGCTGCCTCGAATGATCCATCAGGCCTTATGCCATCCCATCTTTCCCAAATGGTGGTTGCGCCCATCTTTACAGGATATAACCATGATGGATAAGTATCCTGCAATAAAAGCTTATAAGCAACATCGGTATATCCAAACCTGCTTAGCACATGGCAAAGATATGGTGTACCTAAAAAGCCGGTAGTTAAGTGATTACCATATCTTCTTACATTAACTACCAGCCTGTCTGCTGCCTGCTGCCTTAAATTTTCGGGCAGCATATCAAATTGCAGGGCCAGTACATAGGCCGTTTGCGTATCTGATGAGATGAGCCCATTCGGTGTTACATATTCTTTTACAAAAGCATCTTTAACTTTTTCAAGCAGCCCTTTGTAATAGGTTACATCATCTGTTTTACCTAATACCTGTGCCGCATTTACTAATAAACTGGTTGAATAAGCATAAAAACATTGGGCTATCAAATATTTGCTCGTAATAGCCGACGACCCATCGTTATCATCATTTACACTATAAAATAGCCAGTCGCCGAAATGCGATCCGGTATTCCATAAGTTATTTTTACTTTGGTGCTGCATATAATCAACCCATGCCTTCATGCTGCTGTATTGGTTTTCCAGTATGCGCTTATCACCATAAGCCAGATACATATTCCAGGGAACGATGGTTGATACATCAGACCATCCGGCACTACCGCCCGGCTCACTGCCTTTCCGCTTAATAACATCGGGTATTACATGGGGTACACTTCCGCTGCTGTATTGATCGGCTGCCACATCCTTTAGCCATTTAGCAAAAAAGTTATGTACATTCATATTATACGATGCCGTGCGGGAGAATACCTGCGCATCGCCTGTCCAGCCTAAACGTTCATCACGCTGCGGGCAATCTGTAGGGACATCTAAAAAGTTACCTTTCTGGCCCCATTGTATATTATGCTGCAACTGGTTTATCATTGGATTGGAGCAGGTAAATGTCCCCATCGGTTTCATATCCGAGTAAAGGGTAATGGCCGTAAAATTCTCCGGCTTAATTTCTCCGGGATAACCTTCAACTTTAACAAACCTAAAACCCTGCCAGGTAAAATGAGGCTCAAAAGTTTCTTCGCCTTTACCGCTAAGCACATAAATATCCTGCGATTTGGCACTGCGCAAATTATCGGTATAAAAATCACCCGGCTTATCCAGTACTTCGGCATGTGAAAGTTTTATAGTGTCACCAGCTTTGCCGGTTACTTTGAATTTCACCCAGCCTACCAGATTCTGCCCAAAATCAATCACCTGCTCGCCTTTAGGTGTTTTAAATATTCTTACCGGTTTAAATGTTTCATGTTGTTTTACCGGTTCATTAATAGTTGCTATCAATATATCCTTAGGAAAATCCTGCACAATTACGCCCGACCAACCTTTATCATCAAATTTTGTGGTGGCCCATCCCGGTTGCGCTTTCCGTGCGTCAATGGTTTCGCCATAATAAATTTCAGAACTGCGAATAGCCGAGGTCGACGATTTCCAGCTATCATCCGAAACGATGGTTGCAGTAGAGCCATCAGTATAGATAATCTGCAATTGAAATAATAGGGCAATATCTTTACCATACAAATTTGGTGTTGGGTCATACCCCACATGGCCCCGGTACCAGCCACTACCTAACATCGCCCCAACGGCATTATTACCCTGTTGCAACAATGCGGTAACATCATAAGCCTGGTATTGCAGGCGCTTGTTATAGCTCGTCCAGCCAGGGGTTAAATAGGCATCGCCAACACGCTGCCCGTTTATAGTAGCCTCATACAAACCATGTGCTGTTATATAAGCAGTTGCTGAGCGGATCTTTTTATCCAGATGAAAATCTTTACGAAAAAGCGGGCTTGGCTGTAAAGGTGAATTGTCTGTAAAACCAGGCGTTATCCATTTGGCACTCCAGTCGGCAACAGTAAGCAAGCCCATTTGCCACCAGGCAATTGCACTCCAACCTGAAGATTTACCATAATTATCCCACACTTTAACCTGCCAAAAATAGCGCCGGCCTGATTGTAGCGGACTACCGTTGTAATTAATATACAAAGATTCGCCTGATGATACTTTGCCGCTATTCCAAACATCCTGTTTGCCTTTACCGGCCGGTGCTTCGGTACTTACTTTTATTTCATAGGCGGTTTGCATTACATTTTGCTTATCGCTTTCAGTCAGCTGCCAGCTAAACCGCGGAACCGGCGCATCAACGCTGAGTGGGTTAACCAGGTTTTCGGTAAGCAGGTGTTGAACTTTTAGTTGAGCATAACAAACCCCACCCATAAACAGGGCAAGGAACATGAATAACATCTTTCTCATCTTTGTGAATTATAATATGGTTTTATTGAGGAGGCAAATTAGATAATAGGAATATATAAAGCGTACTGTACTGTGTTGTGCCGCAGAGTAGCCACCCCCTTCAATAAATTTAAATCCATCCGATCAGTACATAATCATCAGAAAGGCATATCACAGCTCACCATCATCAACTTGCTATTCAGCAACAACCTGATTGATACGCTACCCGCTTATTGATTTGTTGGCAACGAAAAAGCCACATACGTATCACTTTTTTTAACTACATCCTTATTTTTAGATCCTCCGCAGGCGATCACTACATATTCTTTTCCATCGACGGAATATACCGCCGGGGTAGCTGATCCTGCTGCAGGCAGATCCGTTTCAAATAAAATTTCCCCTGAACTTTTACTAATGGCTCTGAATTTTCCATCCGCAGTTGCCGCAATAAATAATAACCCTCCGGCTGTTACAACAGGGCCTCCGAAGTTTTCCCTGCCTGTTGTAGGTATACCTTTCGCTTTCAATTCTTCAAATTCACCAAAGGGAATTTTCCATACCTGTTTTCCTGTATTAAGGTTAATAGCAGTCAATGTTCCCCAGGGAGGACTGATCGCCGGATATCCATCTTTTGTTAAAAATTTATTATACCCGGTAAAGCCATAGGTTTGCTGCGGAGGAATGTTAGACTTGGCTAAGGTTTCGCTTGCGCTATACGGTTTCTTTTGCTCTGTTTTAAGATTAAGTATAAAAGAAGCAATTGCCAGTCGTTCTGTTTTTGTCAATTGGTTAAACCCCGGCATCATTCTCCTCCCGGTAGAAAGCAATTCAAAAAACTGCGCTGTATTGTATTTTTTTTCCGCGCCTATAAGAGAGGGATAATTACCTCCACCCAAACGCTGAGGGCCGTGGCAACCCATACAGTTCTTCATATATAAACCCCTACCAGCTTCCAGGTTAGTTGCATAATTACTTTTACCACTATTCTTAACCTCCTTGTTTTTCACCATATTCAACACCCAGGCCATTTCATTATTGTTTATATACATAATATTGGTTTCGGGATCTACTGCTCCCCCTCCCCACTCGCCTCCACCATCATATCCGGGAAAAACCAAAGTTCCCTTAACGCTGGGCGGGGTAAATATCCCATCCGAGCGATAAGTATGAAACCGCCTCTTTATATCCTGAAAAGAAGCATCACTTACTAACGTATTAAGATCTGCCTCCGTTATTGTTTGCCGGGCAAAAGGTTTTGGTAATACGGGGAATGGCTGAGTTGGCCATAATCTTTCTCCTTCAAGTGAGGTATTAGTGTGTACCGGTTTTTCTATAATCGGAAAAATTGGCTTGCCGGTCACCCTGTCAAGCACGAAGACGAAACCGGTTTTTGTGGTTTGGGCAACCGCATCTGTTTTTTCACCATTGTGCATTACTGTTATCAACGACGGGGGCGTTGGCAAATCCATATCCCATACATCGTGATGCACATTTTGGAAATTCCATAATAATTTGCCTGTTACCGCATTCAGTGCAACAAGGCAATTTCCATAAAGACCCTTTCCTAATCTGTTACCACCATAAAAGTCATTCGTTGGACTACCAATCGGAGCGTATAATATCCCCCTTTTCTCATCAAGGCTAAAACCACCCCAGCTATTGGTTGATCCAACCCATTTATAGGCCTTTTTATCTTGCCATGTTTTATACCCAGCTTCACCGGGATAAGGAACAGTATGAAATATCCATTTCTGAATGCCCGTTTTTACATCAAAGGCCCGAATATGCCCGGGTGTCTCTTCGTTTACAGCACCGCCTACAAAAAAGAGATTTTTATAGATCATTACCGGAGAAGTTGGGGTTACGGAGAGTTTTTTCGGATCCCTATCTAATCCTATTGCCAAATTTATTCCGCCGTTTTTGCCAAAGGATTGGATAAGCTGGCCGGTATTTGCATTGACTTCCAAAACAATAGGACCAGTTGTGTAAATTATACGCTGGTCTTTCCCTTCAGCCCAATAAGTAACCCCCCTGTTCATATTTACTCCACCGCGATGCCATATTTTATTTGCTATGCTATCCGATGGATCAAAATGCCATTTTTCCTTACCTGTAACCGCATCAATTGCAAATAGCTTCATTTTTGGGGAAACACCAAACAATGTACGGCCTATAACAATTGGATTACACTCCATAATTTCGAATTTTGTACTATCATTATTCTCAGAATGATAAACCCAGGCCACCTGTAAACGGCTTACATTGTTTGTATCAATTTGTTTTAATGATGAGTACCTGATATTTGTTTTACCTCCTCCGGTAACGGGCCAATCCTGGTTGTCTGTTTGTGAATATAAAATGAAACTAAATATGGCTATTAAGGCTGCAGTACTCCCAATAACATATAGCAAATGTTTTTTTTTCATTTTTAGATCTTTAGAATTATTACTGTATTCCGCTGCACTTATGCTATGAACTGGTTTTGATTTGGCTCTCATCATATATATTAAATATCGTTTTGCAAGTTTAAACCGCGCTAAATATTGGCTTTCCTTTCAAACCGTTGTTTTTAATATCCCCATTTTAAGAACGATTGTGAACGGGTTACGGTATTTCCCTTTTTATGATAAAAAATATTCATTGCCTGCGGCATATTAGGGCAGTTAATTTATCGTGACGGTTTACCGGTTCATCCGAGTTGTTAAAAAACAGTTCGGGCATATTCCCTTAAGGTCAAAAAAACAATATAATTTTTTGCTTATACCCGAAATGTATAAGGGATCAGTTGAAACGTATAAATCAGGCAGTGCCCTTAACCTCACCTTTGCTTTAGAAATTAAAAATATAAAGCAATGAAAAAGACAGTATTAATAACAGGTGTTTCGTCAGGGTTTGGAAAAGAGACCGCTAAACTATTTCATACCAATGGCTGGAACGTGATCGCCACTATGCGTTCACCCGAAAAAGAAACAGAATTAACTACACTTGACAATGTTTTTATCAGCAAATTGGATGTAACTGATAAGCTAAGCATACAAAATGCGGTGGCAGCCGGCATCGAAAAATTTGGCAAAATTGATGTATTGGTGAACAATGCAGGCTATGGTGCGCTGGGTGCGTTGGAGGCCGCTACCGAAGAACAGGTTAAACAACAGTTCGACGTAAATTTCTTTGGGTTGATAGAAGTAACAAAAGCTGTATTGCCAGGTATGCGGCAACAAAAATCAGGCACCATCATCAACGTCTCTTCAGTCGGTGGAAGAATTACCTTCCCGTTCTCGTCGCTTTATCATGCAACTAAATTTGCGGTTGAAGGTTTGACAGAATCTATACAGTATGAATTAAATCCGCTGGGTATCCATCTGAAAATAGTTGAACCGGGCGGCTATAAAACCGAATTTGCCGGGCGTTCGATGGACCTTTTCGGAACCGAGGGTTTAGAAGAATACAAACCTGCATTTGATAAATTCATAGCCATATTAGATAATTGGGATATGTCTGAAAATATTGGCGAAGTGGCTGATGTTATTTATGAAGCCGCAACCGATGGCACTGAAAAATTGCGTTACCCAGTAGGTCATGATGCTGTGCAATTGATAGAAGCCAGGCAGCAAATGAATGATGTGGATTTTAAAAAAATGATGACTGCCCAAACAGGCATCTAAAAAATCTGGCTGCCCAAATCCGGGCAGCCAGATTTTTTATGGTAACTTTATAATAATTAAAAACATGCCGGATAAATACATTGATCTTCAATCTATCAGCGACCTGCATAAGCTGGTAAAATACCCGTCGCCTAAGCACCCCCTGATAAGCGTGATTGACCATGCAGATTTTTATGAAAAGCGCCCCAGGGTGGATGCTTTTTACCGTTTTGGCTTTTATACCATTTCCTGCAAAAAATTTGAAGGCGTGTTAAAATATGGTAAAGGATATTACGACTTTAATGAAGGTTCCCTGATGTTCACGGCACCCGGGCAGGTCATTGCCCCTGGTCCGGATGTTATTGTTGATGAGGGTTGGGCGCTGTTCATTCATCCTGATTTGATGCATGGCACCGATTTGGGTAAGAAAATACACCAGTATTCCTTTTTTAATTACGAAGCTAACGAGGCCCTGCATATTTCGGAAGAGGAGAAACTGACCATTAAGGATTGCGTGGCAAAGATTGAAAAAGAGTATTCGCAAAATATAGACAAGCACTCGCAGGGGCTCATCGTCAGCAATATCGAACTCCTGTTGAATTACTGCAACCGCTTTTACGACCGGCAATTTTATACCAGGGCAAAAGTTAATTCAGACGTGGTGCAACAGTTTGAAAAAATATTAAAGGATTATTTTTCACAAAGCACCCTGATTGAAACCGGCTTGCCAAATGTTAAATATTTTGCTTCCCGCCTCAACCTTTCACCCAATTATTTATCTGATCTGTTAAATAAATTTACTGGTAAAACTACTCAGGAACACATCCACCTGGAACTGATAGATAAAGCTAAATCATTGTTGTGGGGTACGAATAACTCTATCAGTGAGATTGCGTACGGCCTTGGTTTTGAACACCCTTCGCACTTTACAAAGATATTCAAATCAAAGACAGGAAAATCACCCAGCGAGTACAGGCACCTGAATTAAATGGAGAGATAATTCTTCGGATGAAGGTGCCCCTGGCATTGGTCCGGGACTTAGGTTGTTTTTCATGCGCCTCAAATATCCTATCTTTAAAAATGCAGCACCATGAATTCGCCCCTCCTGAAGAGCTACAGGATACCATAAAGTGCTTTTGGTACAACAAAAGGGACGGTGATGAACAACAATCGAGTTTTGAGGTACAACCTGATGGCTACGCTGAAATTATTTTTCATTTCGGAAGCCTATGCAGCATTTCATCCAATGGAAGCCTGCAGCCATTGCCATCGCCGTTTATGATGGGGCTGCTCAATCAGCCTGTTATTTTTCACACAAAAAACCGTTTAGAGATCATTGGTATCAGGTGCTTTCCCTGGACTGTGTTCGATCTGCTCGGACTACCGTCGGGGAAAGGCGGGGTGCGCATATTTGAGCACCCCATCGCCCAGCTTCAACCTACATTGAGTAAATCGATTGAAACCGGCAGGATAGATGAAGCACTGGCCCAGGTAAAACAGTATTTCCTGGATGCACGATTGCATGTTGCCAGCAGTAGCATGCTATTCAAAGCAGGTTTTGCTATGAGGGGGGCAAACGGCACCATGCCGGTAAGCCAGGTAGCAGCGGCGGCCCATGCCACGGTTCGTACACTGGAAAGGAACTTCAAGCAATCTTCTGGCTATTCTGTTAAAGATGTGTCGGGCCTGATGCGCTTTGAGCAGGTACGGAACCGGTTATGGCATTATCCCGATTCCAATATTGCCAGCTTAGCTCATGAACTGGGCTATACGGATCAATCCCACCTCAGCAGGGAATTTAAACGCTACAGCGGCGCTACCCCGGCGGCATTTGCACGAAAAGCAAAGAAAGGAAAACAAGCTGTAAGCAACGATTTTGTCGCATTTATACAAGCCTGATCCAGAAACGTTCCGGACCTTTGTGTCACAATCATACTAATTATGAACGACACACTTAAAAGCAATAAATCCATACAAAATCCTTCTATTCACGATGTGATCATTTCAGGTGCAGGGCCCGTAGGCCTGTTCCTCGCCTGTGAACTGGCCCTGTCCAAATGTTCAATTCTGGTACTGGAAAAGGCGGAAGATCCACACTCACCATTAAAGCAGCTTCCTTTCGGCATACGGGGACTTTCAGCACCTACTATTGAAGCGCTCTACCGTCGTGATCTGCTAAACGAATTGGAGATACACAAACGCCTTAAAAATCCTCATCAAAATGCCAAACAGGGAGCACAGCGCCAGGTGGGGCACTTCGCGGGTATTCCATTTCTTGAGGGTGATGTCGATACCTCACAGTGGAAATATAGATTGCCAGGCTCTACCGCCACCAGTTTAATTTCTGAAATGCAGGAGCTTGAAACGGTACTGGCCCGCCGCGCCGAAGCACTGGGTGTAGAGATCAGGCGCGGGCTTGCTATTACCGGCTTTCATCAAACCACGGATGGAGTAACTGTTCAGTCGGGCGACCAATCTTTTCAAGGTAAATGGCTGGTGGGTTGCGATGGAGCCCGTAGTATTGTTCGCAAGGCAGGCGGTTTTGAATTCGCCGGTACGGAGCCGAAATTTACCGGCTACTCTACTAAGATTGACATTGTCGACCCGGAGAAGCTTAGCCCGGGCCGCATCGTGACACCAACAGGCATGTACCTGCAGTCGCAGCCGGGTTACGTGGTGATACAGGATTTTGATGGCGGAGCGTTTCATAGTTCAGAAAAGCCAATCACGCTTGAACATGTGCAGGAGGTGCTGCGCCGCGTATCGAATACCGATGTTACTATCAGCACCCTGCATATTGCAACCACCTGGACCGACCGGGCACGACAGGCCACAACTTATCGCAACGGACGGGTACTTTTAGCCGGCGATGCCGCGCACATTCACGCGCCGTTGGGCGGCCAGGGCCTTAACCTTGGGCTAGGCGATGCCATGAACCTGGGCTGGAAACTCGCTGCAACTATCCATGAGAAAGCCCCGGAAGGCTTGCTGGACAGTTATTATACAGAACGGCATCCAATTGGTGTACAGGTGCTGGATTGGTCACGTGCTCAGGTTGCCATCATGGGGCTAACCCCGGAAGCCCGCGCGCTGAACGCGATCATCCGCGACCTTATAAGTACGCGCGATGGTGCCACCTACTTTGCAGGAAGAGTGTGGGGCATTTTCACACACTACAACCTCGGCGGCGACCATCCTCTGACAGGCTATAGTGTTCCTCACTTTGAGTTGGAGAACGGCACGGCAATTGGCGAGTTAATGCATGATGGCCATGGGATACTGCTTGATTTTGACAGGAATGCTTCACTTAAAACTTTGGCTGATAAATATGGCGACCAAATGAAATATGTTTCGGCCCGGGCGAAAGAGCAATTAGGCCTGAGCGCTGTACTGATACGCCCTGATGGGTTTATCGCCTGGGCTTGTGACAGCGACCCGGATTGCAGCGAACTCCAAAAGGCTGCAGCTCGCTGGTTTTTTTAATTCTGAATGGAAAATACCTAATCAACTATCAAATTGATTATCAACAAATAACACCTCTTCGCTTCTTGCGATAATCGAATTAACGATCTCATCTGCTGTAAAACGGGTGGCTTTAGAGAATGTTAATTTATGTTAAGGGGACAATATTGGAAATATTTAACCGTCCATTTATTATGAAATACAAAATCAAATTAGCAGGCAGGGCGCAATTGGTGGAGATCAGCAGCGCCTATTTTAAGGCATGGCATGTATGGAATGTTAAGTTCGAGGATGGAAAAGCAATTATGCTATTCAAACTGGGTACTGACTGGATGCAAAGAAACGAGGACTATTTGGAGGAACATCTTTTACGTGCTTTGGGAAGTTTTATTGACAAAATAATTTCAGCAAGAAAAAGAGTAGTCTCTATCCGTTAAATAAAAGTGATTTTTAATAAAATCACTTTGAAATTTAATAGATCCTGTTTATCCGCTTATTATTTTTTTCGCTGCCTATGGATTGATTTTTTCAAACCCCTGCCTGCTCCTGAATAATCTGTTAAAGGCTCTTTAAAAGATTATGAGACGTTTTACATCAAACTGCCAATGATGGCTAATACTATATAAGTATGGGCACCAATATATATTTCACAAAAAACCCGCTTTTGGAATCAAAAGCGGGTTTTCATTTTTCAAATATGGGTCAGTAACTTAACAATCGTTAGCCCGTTTAATTATTTACCCTGGTTTGTATTAAGCTGATTAAGCACCGGTACTTTTACAGCGTTAATATCAGCGTGAACAACATCATTCAACTGCTCAAATACAGTTATATCATTCTCTCCTTTTTTCAACCAGCAACCCGGCAGGTACAGCGTTTGCTGCGGGCCAACTTTCCAGTATCTGCCCAGGTTATGCCCGTTCACAAATACAATACCTTTACCCCATTTGCTCATATCTACAAAAGTATCTCCCGCTTCAGTTAAATTAAATTTTGCGTGATAAATAGCGGGGTGATTTTCAACAGCTCCAGTTTTACCTTTCTCTATCTCAGGAACCGATGACATTGGCAGCTTGTACATTTTCCAGTTACCGGTAATCTCCTGGTCGGCTATTATAACCGGGCTAATAATCCCCTTAAAATTCTGAGTGATCTGTGAACCGTAATTTATCCGGCCCATGTTTTCAACCAATATATCCAGTGTGCTGTTAAAAGGTATATTAATATCCATGGTATAGGTTTTGGTATTGCGGTTAAGCTCGCCAACTTTTTTACCGCTTACATATATAAGCGCATAATCCCTTAAACCGTTTAATACCAGTTTGCCGCTAATGGGCTGATTAAACTTGCGGCGGTATAATACGTAACCATGGCCCTGGTTCAAGTCTTCAAAGGTCATTGGGTTATCATTCTCTACAGGTGTCATTTTGCTTATCAGGCTAAAAAGATCAGCAGAGGCATCAAACGATGCAGCAGGTATCCCGATAGTTTTTATTGGAGCCGGTACCGGCGGTAATTTCTCATGGGTGTAAGCCTGTATCTCTTTTCTCAGCGAGTCATACTTAGGCGTTTCCCAACCAGCTTCTGATATAGGGGCATCATAATCATAACTGGTAATATCGGGCTGTATATCATGATTTTCATCGTAATTGGCACCGGAGGTAAATCCAAAATTTGTACCACCGTGTATCATATAATAATTAAATGATATGCCTGCTTTAAGGTACTTATCTGTTTGGTCAACCACTTCTTTGGTACTAACCTTTACAAAATCCTCGCCCCAATGATCAAGCCAGCCAGGGTAAAACTCGGCAACCATATAAGGGCCCATGTTATCATGATATTTATTAACGGTTTCGTGTATTTTGTTTATGTTATCCTCGCCATTTACAGTTGGTAAAGTGCCCTTTATGCTGCCACCTTCCAAAAGCCAGCTACCATCTGAGGTAAACAATGGCACATCAAAGCCTGCATCAACCAGCTCCTGTTTAATGGCCATGCTGTATGCCTTATGCTGTTCAAGGGGAATGTCTTTTCTTTGCGCTACGTATGAGCCAAACTCGTTTTCAGCCTGTACCATAATGATTGGGCCGCCATGGGTAATTTGCAGGTTTTTCACCTGCTCCGCTAAATGGTTAATATAAACCCTGCATGAATCAAGGAATGCTTTGTTGTTATTTCTGATCACCAAGTCCTTATTTTTTTGCAACCACCATGGGTAGCCTCCAAATTCCCACTCGGCGCAGGCATAAGGCCCCGGCCGCAGAATTACCATTAGGCCCTCCTGTTGCGCTGTTCTAACAAATTCCGCAACATCGCGACTATCTGTTTTAAAATCCCATACGCCCGGCGCGGTTTCCTGATTATTCCAAAACACATAGGTGGCTACAGTATTAAGCCCCATTGCCTTCATCATTTTTAACCTATGGCGCCAGTATGGCTTTGGCACACGGGCAAAATGCATTTCCCCGGAGTGGATCTGAATTGGTTTACCGTCATAAACAAAATTGCCGCCTTTTACTTCAAAAGTGTGTTTTGCTTGTGAAAACGCAGTATAATTAACTAAAAGAAAGAGAATAAGAATTCCTATTGATCTGTTTTTCATTTTTATTACTTGTAGTATGATATAGTCAAATCAAACCTAAATAATTAAAAGCCCAAAAATGTGAGCAAACGTTTGCTTAAAAATTCTTCGCCAAGGAATAATATCCTGGTTACGCCCTCAAAAATTATTTTTGGCTATCTGCATTTATCCTGTAATCCCGTCAAAACCTTAGTTAATAATAAGTAGAGAGTCATATAAACGACAAACGCTATTGCAAACGACTGATTTTTAGCAAATTTCAAAAAAAGCATGATCGTTTTACCACATATATAAACAAACGTTTGCGTTAAGGTTCGGCCCTTGATTTCTTGTTTCTACAATACTTATATCCCAACTTTAGAAACTATTATTTGCTACATTAATCATTTTGCAGTAAAAATCTAAAGTAGATCATACTGCCAAATCCGATAAATGTTCAGATGACAACTAAACTCAATTTAACTAATCTAATTATTAATCAAAAGATCAATTCACATGAGCAAATTCTATCAAAAAGAATTTTATTTGACATGCCTCTTGCTGCTGTTTGCAGTATTTGGCTTTGCACAAGTAAAAGTTACCGGTGTTGTTAAAGGAGCTGACAATGACGAAAGCCTGCCCGGCGCATCAGTATCCGTAAAAGGCACCAGCGTTGGATCAATGACCGATGCTAATGGGAAATACTCCATTACAGTACCTAAAGACGGTGTTTTAACATTTTCGTTTATTGGCTACACCACCCAGGAAATTAATGTAGACGGGAAAACAGTGATCAATGTAACACTACCATCGAGCGCTAAAGGCTTAAATGAAGTGGTGGTAGTAGGTTACGGCACACAGAAAAAGGTAAACCTTACCGGAGCTGTATCAGTTGTTAGTGCCGCCCAATTAGAAAACCGGCCGGTTACCGGCGTTACCAATGCCTTGGAGGGAACGGTACCCGGTGTTACCATTTCATCCAACAACGGGCAACCTGGTTTTGATGCAGGTAGCATTAATATAAGGGGCCAGTCGCTAAACAGCACCTCTGCATTGGTTGTTATTGATGGCGTTATCTCAACTACAGGTGACATGAATGCCATTAACGCTGATGATATTGATAACATTTCCATACTAAAAGATGCAGCATCAGCATCAATTTATGGTAACAGGGCTGCAGGCGGTGTTATAGTAATAACTACCAAAAAAGGTAAAAAGGGAACCGCACAAATTACTTACAGCGATTATTTTGGTAAAAATAAGGCGGTAGCATTACCTGATTATCTTCCATCATGGCAGGCTGCTACATTGTATGATGAGGCAAGGGTTAATGAGGGCCAAACACCTGTTTATACAGCTGCCCAGATACAAACTTTTAAAGATGGTTCGGACCCATATAACTATCCGAATACAGATTGGTTAAAGCTATTTTATAGTGGAAGCGGTTTCCAGCAAAATCATTACTTAGGCGTTAATGGCGGCAGTGATAAAACCACTTATGCGCTATCAATCGGCTACTTTGATGAGGATGGTATTACCCCAAAAACCAACACACAGCGTTATACCGCGCGTTTAAACCTGAATACCCAGATAAAAGACAACTTATCAGTGTTCGGTTACTTATCTTATGCTTACCAACCGCTTACTCAACCGCAAAGCTCATTATCTGCCGATCAGGGCTTTGACCAGGTTATTCGCCAGTTTAACAGGATCTCGCCTATCATCCCGGCCTATTACGCCAATGGCGAATACGGGCATATAGCAGATGGTAGTCCGCTGGCATGGCTCAACTCGCCATCATTCGATAAGCAGAACGCTTACAATTTCCAGGGTAGCGTTGGCGGCGATTGGGAAATCATTAAAGGCCTGCATTTTAAGCCTTCATTAAACTATAAGTTTAACACCAACCAGAGCGATAATTTCGTTTCAGCAATTCAATACTACAATGCCGACGGCTCTTTAAGTGGTACGCCAAACATTAGCAATGCTACAGATAGCTATAGCAGCCATACCTACATTGCGCCACAGGCATTATTAGAATATGATAAGAAATTAGGAAATCATGATATTAAAATATTAGCCGGTGCTTCACAGGAGTATAACAGCTATTATACTTTAACAGGTTACAGGCAAGGTTTCCTGAATAACTCTTTAAGTGACCTTAACGTGGCTCCTACCACAGGCCAAACTACATCAAATGATACTTATGATGTAGCACAGCGTTCATTTTTTGGCAGAGTTAATTATGATTATAAAGGAAAATACCTTTTAGAGGGTGATATTCGTGATGACGGTTCTTCCCGTTTTGCTCCTGCAAATCGTTGGGGCGTTTTCCCGGGTGCTTCAGCCGGATGGCGTATATCTGAAGAAGATTTCTTTAAGAATTTAAAAAATAGCATTTCTAATTTAAAACTGCGCGCATCGTGGGGCAAGCTGGGTAACCAGGACATAGCAGGTTATTATCCTACTATTGCAACAGTAAGCGCTGGTCAAAACTATCCTTATGGTGGTACTGTTGTAGGTGGTGTAGCCCCAACTGCAGGTGTTGACCCAAGTATAGTATGGGAAAAAACTACTCAAACAGATCTTGGTTTGGATGCGGATTTCCTAAAGGTATTTACCCTTACCGCTGATTACTTCATCAAAAAGACCAGCGATGTTTTATACCAGGTATCACTACCTGCACCTTACGGCTTAACCGCCCCTTATGTAAATGGTTCAAGCTATCAAAACAAAGGCTGGGAACTTGCTTTAAGTTACCACGATAGAGCCGGTGATTTTAGCTGGAACGTAACAGGTAACGCATCTTTTATAGCTAACAAGGTAACTCAGCTCGGAACCAGCAACGCGCCTCAAATCAGCGGCGCTTACATCACTGAAGTTGGACAGCCACAGGGTTCATTTTATGGCTACGTATCACAAGGGATATTCCAAAACGAAGCACAGGTTAAAGCACATGCCGATCAAAGCGGTATAAGCCCGAACACAGGTCCCGGCGATTTGATCTATAAAGATGTTAATGGTGACGGTAAAATAGATGCAAATGACCGGGTAGTATTAGGTTCTAATTTCCCTAAGGTAACATTCGGTTTAAATTTAAATGCCAATTGGAAACAATTTGATTTCACCGCATTCTTCCAGGGTGCAGCAGGGGTTAAAAATTATATCACAGGCATAGCGCTGGGCCAAAATGGTATTGCAACAGGTAAACCTACTTCAGCTATGCTGGATAGCTGGTCACCCACTAATACCAATGCTACCTTCCCTCGCCTGTGGTTAAATTATACACAAGATAACCCATCCAATGTTACATCCTCTTTCTGGGTTAGAAATGCAAGCTACGTGCGCTTAAAAAATGTTCAGTTGGGCTATTCGCTGCCTGTTGCTTGGGCTACCAAAATAGGTGTAAAAAAGCTTAGGGTTTATTACAGCGGACAAAATATCTTAACGTTTACCAGCTTTTACAAATGGATAGATCCTGAAGCTCCGGCAGGAGAAAGCGGATATGATTTCCCTCAGGTAAAAATTAATTCATTGGGCTTAAATGTAACCTTTTAAGACTTAAAAAAATTAGAATCATGAAAAAGAACCTTGTTTTAAATATATTAGCTATATCACTGTTATTTACGTCCTGCAAAAAGGATTTCCTTGACAGGCAGCCACAGGATGCCTATACCAACTCCAGTTTGTGGACCTCTGAAAGTGATGCCGCCGCGGCTTTAGCGGGCGTTTATAATGGTACATCTGTTACTTATGGTAATGGAAACGGTTGGGCCGATGGCCTTTGGATCGCTTATCTTGATTGCGCATCAGACAATGCTTATAGTCAATATCCCTGGGAAGGTTTCCAGGCATATGGTAACGGTACTGTCAATCCATCAACCGGTGATGCATCTGCCTATATTTACACCGGTATAACCAGGTGTAACTTCTTTTTGGCTAACATTGATAAAACCCCTATGTCTGCAACAGACAAAGCAAATATGATTGCACAGGTGCGTTTTATACGTGCCTACCAATATTTTTTAATGAGCCAGCTGTATGGTGATGTGCCTTTGGTAACAACTTCACTTACCCCCGAACAATCACTTGCACTAACAAGAACGCCAAAAGCTGATGTAACCAAATTTATATTAAGTGAACTTGCAGCAGCAGCTCCTGATCTTACTGCAGCTAATAATTCAGGCGATGGCCATATTACCAGGGGAGCCGCGCTTGCATTAAAAGCGAGAGTTGAGCTATATAGTGCTGATTATAAAGATTGTATCACCGACTGCCAGGCAGTAATGAAATTAGGTTATGCATTATACCCAAGTTATACTGATCTTTTCCGTATGGTAGCGCAGGCTAACAATCCTGAAATAATTGCCTCGGTACAATATGTGGAGAATCCATCTGCTAACGCAAATGGTGTATTGGGCGTTATGCCATCAAACTCAATGGGCGGATGGTCATCAATTGATCCGGTGCAATCGCTTGTTGACTCCTATGAGATGGACAATGGCAAACCGATAACCGACCCGGCATCAGGCTATGACCCAACAAACCCATATGCAAACCGCGACCCGCGCCTGGCTGCAACCATTTTATATCCCGGCGCACCCTTTTACCAGGCAAGCGGCGTAGTTGGCCAATTAGCAAAAACGGTTTCTTATTTTGATCCGCTGGATGCTTCATCGGCTGATTACTATGCGAGCGGCAACAACACATCGCCAAGTGGTTATATAGTTAAAAAGTTCACATCAAACTTAAGCGACTTTGATAACCTGTTTCAAAGCGGCCTGAATATGACCGTTATACGCTATGCGGAAGTATTATTAACTGACGCTGAAGCTAAAATAGAATCGAACCAAATTGACGGAAGTGTTTATGCAGATATTAACCTTGTTCGTAACAGGGCTGGTATGCCGTCTGTTGATCAAAGCGTGTATAGTACCCAGGCATCATTACGCACCTTGGTACGTAACGAGCGCAGGGTTGAATTTGCTTTTGAAGGCTTACGCTGGTTTGATTTGCAACGCTGGCAAACAGCAAGCCAGGTAATGACCGGAATCGTTTATGGCGCCAAAACAGGTACAGTTGATGCCACAACAGGTAAGTACACCATAACCGGTGCACCGTTAAAGTTGGAAACCAGGACATTTGCTGCTAAGAATTACCTGTGGCCTATACCACAATCAGAAATTGACCTCGACAAAAACATAAAACAAAACCCGGGCTATTAATTCTGCCCATTAAATAAAAAAATGATTTTGATGCCCGGTGCATCAAAATCATTTTTTATTATAGCCCCTCCTATTTACTGCATAGCTTTAAAGTACATTATGAAAAAACTCTTTATAACCATACTATACCTGGCAATTTTTCATGTAGCTTATGCACAAACAGCCCGGCAGGTTATTAAATTTAATTACGACTGGGAAATGTATCGGATAGATTCGGCCCGCCAATTGAAGAATGCCGTCAATATCAGGAATAGCACTTCCTTTAAATCCCAGTTTAACCAGGAAAACATTAAAAAGAGATCGTGGCCGGCAGATACTATTCGTAACCGTGAAGTGCAGGAGGCATTGAACGGGTTTTCAATAGAATACCCTGCTATCCGATCGTTAAAATGGGAAAAAATCTCTATACCCCACCCGGCCAGGTATGAAGAAGAACTCAACCCCAACGTAAACCAGTTTACCGGCATTTGCTATTACCGCAAACAATTCCAGGTTCCTGCTGACTATAAGGATAAACACCTTTATATCCGTTTTGAAGGCGCCATGCACACCGCCTCTGTTTGGATCAATGGGAAATTTATAACACAGCACGCGGGCGGATATCTACCCTTTATTGTTCCGCTTGATGGCAATATTAATACAGGTACTAACGAGATCATTGTAAGGCTGGATAATCGCGATAACATCAACCTGCCACCCGGCAAGCCATTGGCCCGCATGGGCTTTTTATATTGGAGCGGCATTTACCGTGATGCATGGCTCATCATTACACATAAACTATTTATAACCGACCCTACCGATGCAAATACTGTTGCAGGCGGTGGCGTTTTTGTACGGCCCGAAAATATATCGGCCAGTAAAGCTGATGTGCTTATTAAAACACAGGTTAAGAATTCAGCAACCGGCTTATCACAGGTTACTGTGAAGCAGATCCTCATTAACAACAAAACAAAAGCACAGTTAAGTACCTCTACCAATATTAAGATAGATGGCGGAAGTATAAACGATATTGACCAAACGATAAAGGTCGCAAACACTGATTTATGGTCGCCCGATGAACCGAACCTTTATACGCTCATTACCCAGGTATGGGAAGACGATAAATTGATGGATGACCTCACACAAAAAATAGGCATTCGTAAATTATCATACACACGTGCAGGTGGTTTTAAAATAAATGACAAGCCACTAAAAATAGTAGGTACTAACCGTCACCAGGATTTCCCTTTTGTGGGTAATGCCATGTCTGACGCGATGCAATGCCGTGATATGAAACGGATAAAGGAAGCCGGTTTTAACTTTGTGCGCCTCTCCCACTATCCACAGGATCCTTCAGTATACAAATACTGCGATTCAATCGGCCTGATGCTTGGTGATCCTATACCCGGCTGGCAGTTTTTTAACAGCAATGAGATCTTTTCGCAGCGTGTTTTTTCAGATATAAGACAAATGATCCGCCGCGACAGGAACCATCCCTCCGTTATTATGTGGGAAGTAAGCCTGAATGAAACCTACCCTGCCGATAGCTTCAGGGTAAAATCATCAAAAATTGCGCATGAGGAATATCCGGGTAATAACTTTTTTACCTCCGGTGATACCTATGCTGCCAAACATACAGAATGGGATGTACCTTATAATAGCTGGGACGACCCCTTCGGCAGGCCACAGAATGTACAACCCGAGCAGCCTGGTTTTGCACGCGAATATGGCGACTATGAATTTGGCGGAGACAAATCGACCACCCGTGTAAACCGTGCCAATGGTGAAAAGGCCTTACTGCAAAATGCCTGGAATTTTCAGTGGGAACACAACTTATTAATGGGCCCTAAATATTATCCCTGGACAATAGGTGATGCTACATGGGCATTTTATGATGGCTTTGAAGCTACCAATAAAACCACATCAAACTGGGGATCAGTAGATGTATTCCGGCTTCCAAAATTTAGTTATTACTTTTTCAGGAGCCAGCTTAGTGCCACCAAACCTATTTTTGCTGCCGATAACAAGCCGATGGTTTACATAGCCAATTGGTGGACACCAACCGATAAGCCCGAGAAAGTTATCGTATATTCTAATTGCGACGAGGTGGCTTTATATATAAATGGCAAGTTCATCAAAAAACAGCACCCTGATGCAGGCTCTGATACAGACTATGGCGACTACGACCACGGCGGTAACGCGTTTGATGGCGGTAACGGCAATAACCTTCTTCATCCACCCTATACCTTTAATAACATCAACTGGCAGGCTGGTGAGCTAAAGGTGATTGGTTATATCAAAGGCAAAATAGCAACTCAACAAACCATCAACTCACCGGGTGTAGCAACCGGGCTTAAACTGGTGGAGGAAACCGAAGGCATACCGCTAAAAGCCGACGGTGCTGATGCCGTTTTTGTGCATGCACGTGTAACCGATAACAAGGGTACCATCAGCTGCCTTGATAATACAACCGTTGTGCATTTTACCATAACTGGCAATGGTAGGATCATTAGCCCGGCTACGGCAAAGGTAAGAGGCGGTATAGCGACTATTTTGGTGCGTGCGGACACCAAGGCAGGCATACTGACCATTACCGCTACATCAAAAAACCTTAAAGGCGCAACGCTGCAATTGGTACAACAATAAACAAGCATAAACCAGCGGACCACCCTAAACGCACTAAAGACAAATTAAAGCCCCGCAGATCTGTGGGGCTTTGCTTTTACAGGCCGGGCAGAATTTGGACCACATCATTAATCCACGAATAATCCTATAACTACCACCAATAGCACATTGCGGTTTAAACGCTGAGTACGTTTCTTTGCATTGTGGTATTTATGAACTGTTCATGAGTACGTAACTGACATTTCTTTAGCACCTTAATATGCGAATAATTACACTTGAAGAACACATTTCCTTTCCGGAAATGGCTGATAAAATACCCAAAGAGGCTTTGGGTGGCTTCGGCCAATCAGCAGCTATGCAGCGCATAGCTCCAAAACTGGCCGATATTACCGGGGAGCGTTTAAAATCAATGGATGCAAACGGCATTTCGATGCAGGTACTTTCCGTGGATAGTTCAGGCGCTAATTTGTTGGACCCACAGGAAGGTCCGGCTTTTGCTACGCAATATAATGATCTGATTGCCGAAAGAATTGCGGGTTTTGAGCATCGCTTTACGGCTTTTGCCCATCTGCCCATGACAGCTCCCCTCGCCGCGGCCGATGAATTGGAACGGGCTGTAAATGAATACCATTTTCGCGGAGCAATGATCCGGGGGCTGACACAGGATAAATTTTTAGATCAACCTGAATTTGCACCGATATTTGAACGCGCTGAAAAGCTTGACGTGCCTGTTTATCTCCATCCTGGCCTGCCGCCAAAAGGAATAGCCGATATTTACTATAGTGGACTACCAAATTATTCGGGTATGGCAGAAGCTTTAGCCTGTTACGGCTGGGGATGGCACTCAGAAACTGCCCTGCATGTTTTACGCCTGCTTTTTTCAGGAATTTTTGATAAGTATCCGAAACTAAAACTGATTATTGGCCATATGGGCGAAATGTTGCCGATGATGATGGCTAGGTCAGAGAAAGCATTCAAACCCGGAAACGGGGGTGCCAATCAGCGTACCCTTACCGATACTTTTCATCAGCAGGTTCATATTACTACCAGCGGCTTTTTCACGCAGCCGCCGTTAAAAATTGCTTTAGATACCTTAGGCATTGATAATATTATGTTTTCTGTTGATTATCCGTTCAGTACAAACGAAATGGGTATTGAATTTTTAAATGCGATTGACCTTTCTGATGAGCAAGTAGCACAAATTGCTCATGGTAATGCAGACAAACTACTGAATTTAAAGATATAAAGGTATTTTTGTATAGATGAGAAGCATTCCGGTAGATCAATTACGGGACAAGACAAGGGTTGGTTTACAGATCAAAGCTTTCCGGGCCAGCGATAATCAGCAAAATGAAACGAAAAGCGCTGCTGCTCACCGCGACGATCATTATATCTTCTTCCTGCTTACAAACGGTTCAGGAACTTTAAAGGTCGACTTGCAGGATGTCGTTCTTACCGCCGGTCAGCTTTACTATATATTACCATCACAAGTTCATTACCGGATAAAAACTGATCGCGCTGAAGGATGGTTCCTGGCAGTGGATACTTCATTAATTCCACCAGATTTCAGGGATATTTTTGAACACCGGCTAAATTCACAGCTGCCATGCAGGCTAACGGATTACGAATTAAAGCAGTATTCAAACCTGCTCATCCTTTTACATAATGAGTTTGTTGAACGGCAAGGCGATAAATATTACTTACCTATCATCCATACCCTTGTCCAGTCATTTTTATCGATGGCAGTCAGCACCTTTAGTTCTGCGGAAACAACAGAAAATAAACATACCCGATCAGCAGAACTTACCCGTCAATTTAAAAGCTTGCTTACAACGTATAGCCATACAATCAAAAGCCCATCAGCATATGCCTCAAAACTTAATGTTTCACCGGGTTATTTAAATGAGGCTATAAAAAAAATTACGGGTTCAACGGTAAGTTATTGGATCCAGCAGGAAATATTCAGTGAAGCTAAGCGCCTGCTATATCATAGCGATGTTGATGTAAAACAAATTGCTCATGAATTGGGATATACAGATTACGCTTATTTTATTCGCTTTTTTCGCAAGGTATCTGGCATGTCGCCTTTAAAATTCAGGATGCTTGGCCGTAAGTAATCTTCAAATATCTTGTCTTCATAACTGAAGAAAATAACTGTTTTTACTGTTATAAAAACCCACAGTTGTTACACAGGCAGCATAGCTCAGTACAGCTGCCTGTGTATATTTTATAATTTTACACATCCTATGATTTCAAATAAAAATAACAAAAGCAAAATTTTGCGCATATGCCTTTCCAACAGCCTTATTTTCATTGGAGTATTGATTACCGGCACTGCTTTCGGCAGCAAAGATCCGGGCGCTAATTCAACAGCCGGCAAACCCAAAATAGTCAATATCGTCAACTTTATCCGCCTGCTCGAACCCAGAGATCCTAAGATTACCGAAGACGTTTTATATCAAACAGTAGTAAAGCAGGTTGCTTTAATGAAGAAATATCACCTGGGCGGCACTTTTCTTTTGCAATACGATGCACTCATGGATAAAAGGTACCAAACACTTTTGGCCGGCTTGCCCAAAGGCTCTTTCGAGATTGGGGCCTGGTGGGAAATACCCCAACCCCTAGTGGAAAATGCCGGACTAAAGTGGCGCGGAAGATATCCATGGGACTGGCGGGCTAACATCGGTTTTTCTACAGGTTATACGCAACAGGAGCGGATAAAACTGATAGATGTTTATATGAAGGATTTCAAAAAAATATTCGGCTATTATCCGAAATCCGTGGGTTCATGGTTTATTGATGCATACAGTTTAAACTATATGTATCAGAAATACCATATCGTAGCATCCTGCAATTGCAAAGATCAATACGGTACAGACGGCTATACCCTTTGGGGTGGTTACTGGAACCAGGCCTATTACCCGAGCAAGATAAATTCGTATATGCCTGCCCAAAATGCAGTCAACCAAATCCCTGTACCAATTTTCAGGATGCTTGGCAGTGATCCGATCCGACAATATGGCGATGCGCCAGGCAAGCAAAGGCAGGGCGTCATCACTTTAGAACCTGTTTATCCCCATGCGGGCGGCGACTCAACATGGGTTGCCTGGTTCTTTAAAGAATTTGTAAATGGAGCATCAACCAACTTCGCCTATACGCAAGCCGGGCAGGAAAATTCTTTCACCTGGGATGCAATGGAAAAAGGATTAACCCTGCAATTTCCGCTGATTGAAAAACTACGGGATGAAAAAAAGGTTAGGGTAGAAACACTGGAGGCATCCGGCAGGTGGTTCAAGGAACATTTTAAAGTTACCCCTCCTACTTCAGTTACTATTAATAACGACCTGCCGGGAAGTAATGACAAAACCGTTTGGTTTGATAGCCGCTATTACCGTGCTAACCTGTTATGGGAAAATGAAAATTTACGATTCCGGGATATTCACCTGTTTAATGAAAAGTTCCGTTCAAAGTATGAAACCCAGGTGGCTACTTCTAATGAATGCTCATTTTTTACGCTGCCCGTTGTTGATGGTTATTTATGGAGCACACCAGATGAGCCGGCCGGCCTTAGATTCAAGGCTATTGTTAACGGAAAAGAGACAATATTAGAAGGCGGTGACCCGATAATAACCGACGGTACAGCAGGAAAACTATTGATAAGCTGGGCATTAAAGGGTGACAACGGTACCTTGAAAATTGAATTCACGGAAAAACAAATCCAAATATCAGTAGCTGGCAATAAACATCTCGACTGGTTTTTAGACCTGACCAGTAATGCTCAAATTACATTGCCATTTACTTCTGCCACCGGCAACCACCTGAACGCCCGATTTGAAGGCATGGCTTATTCCGTTAATGCCACCAGGGGCACATTCTCCACACCTGGTAACCATGTTCAATTCAGGCTTAAGCCAACTCAAAATCAGATCGTACTAAATTTATAACTTATGCTTTGTGCTATTTTTCAACTTTTGTTTCTTTTCGGGATACATGCGCCGGTAAAAGCTGTTGCCCTTAAATGCGAATACCTCAGCAACCCAATAGGCATTGACGCGCCCAATCCGCGTTTAACATGGCAATTGAGCGATGACAAGCAAGGCGCAAAGCAAACAGCCTATCAAATTACAGTGGGTACAGATTCACTCGCTGTCAGCAATGGACATGGCACCGATTGGCAAACTGATAAAGTTAACTCATCAACCAATTTAATAGCTTATGCCGGCAAAGTCCTGCAACCTTACACCAAATATTTTTGGAGTATAAGCTTGTGGGATAAAGACGGTAAGAAGATAGCAGCACCAACCATAGCCAGTTTTGAAACCGGGCTTATGGGCGTCAAAAACTGGAAAGGTTATTGGATAAGTGATGATCATGACATCAACACAAAGCCTGCATCCTATTTCAGGAAAACATTTGAAACCGGTAAAAAGATTGTATCAGCACGGGCTTATATTGCTGCGGCTGGTTTATATGAGCTTTATATCAACGGCAAAAAAGTAGGCGACCACCGCCTCGATCCGATGTATACCCGGTTCGACAGGCGTAACCTGTATGTAAGCTATGATGTAACGGCCGATCTGCAAACCGGGAAAAATGCTATCGGCGTAATTTTAGGGAATGGATGGTATAACTTCCAGTCAATTGGCGTATGGGACTTTGAAAGGGCGCCATGGCGAAACCGCCCTGCATTTTGCCTCGATCTGCGTGTTACCTATAATGATGGCTCGGTAGAAACTATTACATCCGATAAAAGCTGGAAAACCTCATTCGGTCCCATTATTTATAACAGCATTTATACGGGCGAACAATACGACGCCCGTTTAGAGCAACCGGGCTGGGATATCGCAAATTTTGATGATACCAAATGGAACGGCATTGCTAACCGCCAGGCACCATCGCTAAATATTGTGTCACAGGCTATGCAGCCCATCCGTAATGTGGAGAAGATCATCTGCAAAAGCATGAGTAAGATAAACGACACCACCTATATTTTTGATATGGGCAGGAACATTGCAGGCGTAAGCCAGATCACTTTAAATGGCGATTCGGGTACCATCGTGAGGCTTACCCACGCAGAACGCTTATATAAAAATGGCTATCCCGATCAATCAAATGTGGATTATTTCCTATCCATTCCCACCCGCAAAAGTGATCCGTTTTCAACAGATATTTATAAACTGAGCGGCAAAGGCCAGAAAACCTTTATGCCCCGTTTTAATTATAAGGGCTTTCAATATGTAGAGGTGACCAGCAACAAGCCTATCAGCTTAACTAAAGAAAGCCTGGTGGCTTATTTTATGCACAGCGATGTTGAACCAACAGGTAGCATCAACTCTTCAAGCGAACTGATCAACAAATTGTGGGCGGCTTCAAACGCGTCTTATTTATCAAACCTGTTTGGCTATCCAACCGATTGCCCGCAGCGCGAAAAAAACGGATGGACAGGTGATGCGCATATTGCCAGCGAAACAGGTTTATATAATTTTGATGGCATCACTATTTATGAAAAATGGATGGCCGATCACCGCGATGAGCAGCAGCCTAACGGCGTATTACCATCTATAATTCCAACTGATGGCTGGGGTTACGAATGGGGTAATGGCCCGGATTGGACGAGTACCATCGCCATTATTCCCTGGAATGTATATTTATTTTATGGCGATCCTAAGTTATTGAGCGATTGCTATGGTAATATCCAGCGTTATGTGGATCATATAAATGAGCTTTACCCAACGGGCTTAACCACCTGGGGGCTGGGCGATTGGGCACCGGTAAAATCAAAAACCCCGGTTGAACTCACCTCATCGGCTTATTATTATGTAGATGTAAACATATTGGCAAAAGCGGCTAAAATATTAGGTAAAGCCGATGATTATGCAAAGTATTCGGCCTTAGCCACTAAAATTAAGGCTGCAATTAATGCCAAATACCTGAACCCCAAAACAGGTATTTATGCCGAAGGCCATCAAACGGAGCAAAGTGTACCGCTTTGCTGGGGCATAGTACCCGATAGTTTAAAGGCCAAAGCCGCAGCTCATCTTGCTGATTCAGTAGCTGCCAACAATTTCCATCTGGATGTTGGTATACTGGGTGCTAAAGCCATATTAAATGCCCTGAGTGAAAACGGGCAGGCACAAACGGCTTATAGATTAGCTTCGCAGGATACCTACCCATCATGGGGATGGTGGATAGTGAATGGCGCTACTACTTTGTATGAAAACTGGAACATTAACGCACCAAGAGACTTGTCATTAAACCACATCATGTTCGGCGAAATTGATGCCTGGCTGTACAAGGCATTGGGCGGCATAAAGCCGGATGAAACGCAGCCTGGCTTTAAAAATATATTATTGTCGCCCAATTTTGTAACAGGGCTTGATCATTTTGAAGCTACGCATACCGGGCCTTATGGTAAAATAATATCTTCATGGAAACGTGTTGGCAAGGGCATTAATTATGCTGTTACCGTTCCTGCAAATTCTACGGCAAGTGTTGTTTTCCCAACTAATGACGGTAAAAAGGTGTATGCTAATGGCAAAGAACTGCCGATACAAAATAATTATCAGCTACAGGCAGGTAGTTATGAGTTTGAGATAAAGTAGGTTTTATCGGTTAATGATTAAGCGTGTTGACCAGGATAAAGTCATCACGCTCAGATGGGAAATAAAAAGATGATTTCATATCTGCCCAATTGAATTACCGGGATCAGTTATTAAAATCTGCTACTGCCGCAATTTCAACATGTGCCTGGCGTGGTAACTCCTTAACAGCAATACATACCCTCGCCGGGAATTTCTTGCCGAAATAGTTGCTGTAAACTTTATTGAGTGCAGCATAGTTATCCATACTTGTAAGGTATATTGTTACATTAACCAGGTCCTTGTAATGAAGCCTGCTTTTTCGTAGCACATTGCCAAGATTTTCCATCACCTGCGTTGCTTCGGCTTCAAACCCGGTGTTTACCAGTTCACCGGTATGGTCTATTCCTATCTGGCCGGATATATACAACACATCACCGGAGATGTAAGCATCCGAAAAAGGCAAACCAACTTTGCTTGCACCGGGTTTAATGCTGCTATTATTCTGCTGCTGTACTTCTGTACCTTTCCGGTCAATCTGTACCCAGTATTCAACTATCTTTCCAGCAGCCACCCTATAAACTGCGCTCCCTATCTCAGTTACCGGTAATCCCGTGGGTTTAAATCCATCAACATCACCTGTCTGATTCCCGGTTTGTTTCCAGCGTGCATAAACCTTGTCATTGTTGGCGATAAGTTCAGTTACTTCAAACTGGTAATGGCCATAACTTTGCAGGAACTCATTGACATGCTGGGTATAATTTTCCGGTGTTCTGGTAATAGTTTCCGGATGCTCCGCATTAAGCTGATGCGCTTTTACCGAATCTGCCATAAATTCTGAAGCTCTTTCCGGCGATTTTCCGGAACGAACAATTTCAAGGAAATTCCTTACCGTGTTTTCTGCTAATTGTGTAGTATTCATAGTTGTATTTTGTGCGTTACTGCTTACTGATATCACCAATAAAAACAAGAGCGTAATGGTGTAATTTTTCATGATATGGGGGTTAAATGAACACCACAAATTTGATCAAATACCCTAAAATATAACAGATACAGTTTCTATATATTTAATAGTAACAGATTAAAATCTCACAAATAAGCGGTTAGCCGTTACTAGCCAATCGCTATACGATTAAATTATATACTGGTGTAACACCCGTATAACATAAAAAGCTATGGTGGAAAATGAATGATAGCCGTGACTTAGTACGTTATTAATGACAGATTATCCAACTCGCCCAACGGAGCTTTCATAAACCCCGCTCAGTAACTGCCCTAGTTCAATAAGCGCTTTTTGCACTTTGTTCTCCCATAAATTACAATAACTGATACGCATATAGTGCTGATAATCACCTTTAGCAGAAAAAATCTCTCCCGGAGCATAGGACACCTCGTGCTGAAAAGCCTTTTCCTGAAAAGCTACGACATTGATATTTTCAGGTAATTCCACCCAGATAACCAGCCCCCCATTGGGCCTCGTTACTTTGGTTCCCTCAGGAAAATGCTGCTCAATAAGGTTAGTGGTGCGGATGAGGTTCTTGTTCAGTTCAAGCCTGAATTTCTGCAGATGTCTTTCATAAGAGCCTGAGCTGAGCAGTTGCAGCACAACCCGCTGGCCAAAATTGGAGGTTGAACCATTATGCATTGATTTGATCCTGGCCACTTCGTAGGCAAACCGGCCCGCTGCACACCAGCCTATCCGAAACCCGGGAACCAGTGTTTTGGTAAAGGAGTTACAATACATCACCCAACCATCAGTATCATACGCCTTGATCGTGTCGGGTCGGCTCCCTCTAAAAAATAACTCTCCGTAAAGGTCATCTTCAATTACCGGGATGTGATGCGTGTTCGCAAATTCAGCTATCTGTTTTTTTCCTTCTGTGCTTATACTCGCGCCGTCGGGGTTATTAAAATTACTAACCAGTACGCAGGCCTTAATATTTAGCTTTTTGCATGCAGTTTTAAAATCATTTACTGCTATGCCAGTTTCCGGATGTGAAGGTATCGTGGCGATTTTCAGATCCAGGCATTCTAACACCTGCATAACACCATAATAGCAGGGATCCTGTACTAAAACGGTGTCGCCGGGTTTCGTTACAGTTTTAAGGCAACATAGGATTGCTTCCGTTGCTCCATTGGTAATAATCAATTCATCAGCATGAGTTGAACCTTTCCAAAGGAATGATCTTTTGGCGATCTCTTCACGCAGCTGCCTGTTACCATACCGGCTTTCCAGCATTAAATAACTACCGCTGATATCTCTTGAAGTTTGCTGTATGGCTCGCTTTATACTATTAAAAGGCAGCAGTCTGTGATCGGGCTGGGCATTGGCAAATGAAACGAAATTTCTGCCGGTTCCGTCGTTCCGCAGCTTTTGCAGCAACTTGTCAATATGTACACTTCTTTCGGATAAAGATACGGGCAGTGCCTGCGGCAATGGCAGCCTTTTACCGGGGCGGTGATTAACAAAATACCCCGATTTCTCCCGGGATATAATTAACCCTTTATCGATCAAGTAATTGAAAGCCTGCAAAATAGTCCCTATACTCAGGCCATTTTCTTTATGTAAACTGCGTAATGAGGGCAATTTATCTTCAGCCTTATAAATTTCGCTATCAATCATAGCGGCAATCTTATTTGCGAAGCCTATATAAACAGGTTCTTTCATAAGCTAAAGGTAAACTGTTACGGCTATAAAAACAAAAATAAAATCTGTTTTATACTGGGGTCAAAACTTATTTTTTTGGATGAGCCCCATAAACCGCTCTCTGAATTTTTCACTTATTGGAATACGTTTGTCTGCTATATGAATATGGTTATCTTCAATTTTACTAAGCTGTTCATAATTGATGATATAAGAATTGTGTACCCTGATAAATGGTGGGTTTAATTGTTCTTCGAGATCCTTTAACCGGCGGTATATCAGCAATTGTTCCTGGCCTGTCGCCAATCTTACATAATCTTTCTCCCCTTCAAAATATAGAATATCCTTCAGTACTATTTTCCTTAATACCTTTCCTGATTTCACGAAAAAAAACTCCTGACTCTGTTCGGCATTTGGCAATTGTTGCGGTTCATACTTTAAAAAATACTGTTCTATTTTTTGCACGGATGCCAGAAAGCGTTTTAAGGTGATTGGTTTCAACAGGTAATCAATTGTTTGAAAAGCATAGCTTTCCACAGCATATTCGGAATAAGCCGTGGTGAAAACAATTTTGGTTTGGGGCGGCAACAAGCTAGCCAATTCCATACCTGTTAGCTTCGGCATATTAATATCCAGGAAAATAAAATCAACCTGGTTGTTTTTTAAAAATGCTAATGCTTCCAATGCATCATAGCACTTCGCTTTCAGGGTCCATGTCGTACTTTGCCTTATCAGCAGCTCCACAAGATCAATTGCGTCGGGCTCATCATCAATGATTATGCAGTTTAAATTCATTAAAGCGGGATTTTTAAAAATGCAGTATATAATTCTCCATCCTGATCAATACTAAGTTCAAATTTCGATCCGTATAACATCCTGAGCCTTTTGGTTAAGTTAACTATCCCAAATCCGCTAGGTTGATTAGTTGCCACCGAAAGCACCTTACGATTACTGGTCTTAAAAACCAGGTAGCCATCTTGCTGCACCAGTGAAATAGTTACCTGATTTTGCCTTCGTGATTTATCGATCCCGTGTTTGAAAATATTTTCTACAAAGGTCATCAGCAACATGGGCGGAATGCGGAGCTCCGGGTTATATACCTTCTCAAAATTAATAGTGGCACCATGCCTGATACGGACTTTTTCAAGCTCCATATAGTTTTCAATGAATGCCACTTCGGTGGCTACCGGTACTTCTTCTTTTGGGCTTTCATCAACAAAATAACGCATAATGTCCGACAGGCGCTCTATTAAACCGGCCGATAGCGGATCAACTTTATAAACCCGGTAGTAAATGTTATTCAGCACATTAAAGAGGAAGTGTGGCTGTACCTGTGATTTGAGTAAGTTGAGCTCAGCCTGGCTTTTCTGCAAAAGGATTTCCTCGGTTTGCTGCTTTAAGGTGAAGTAGGCGATAGCAATACGAAAAACCAGGCTCAGGATATAGATCAGCACGCCGCCCGGGACATAACCGAGCAGTGCAAGCAAATTTACAGGATTTGCTTTTATCAATAAAAAATGCTGATAAAGTATTATAGATGCATATCCCCTTAAAACACCAGTGGCGATCAAAAAAAGCGTTACCGTTATGCCGTACCAAACAAACCTTCTTTTTTGATAAAACACCGGATATAAGACCAGAATATTCCCATAAATAATGATGGCGTACGATGCTGTGTTGACTATCGTATATATGACTGATTTCAGCAGGCCATCCATCGGCAACAGCGAAAAAAAGATTAACAATAGCACAGCCGCCCAAATCAGCACCTGGAGCTGAATGATACCCGGTCTGTACCTCGATATTTCCATCAGAGTTTTTTGTTTTAAGATAAAGAATCAGTCCGCTATGGCACGAATTATTTATTCATTACTGTTTATCAGCTGTTCATCTTCAAAAATACCAACCTTTTCTATTTTCAGGCACTCCTTTATACAGTTAGCCCATTATTCCCTGTAATTACCTGCAAAATTCAGATAAACACCAAAACGATGAGAAAACTCACGTTACCGGATAAATCGCTTTCCTGGTTGAAAATAGAACGAACAGTATCGAATTGATTATTGAAAACTGTTTGTAAGAAACAGCTTTGAGCATCAAAAATCGGTTCATGAAATTACTTAAAATGAAAATGGCAGCGACACTAATACTAATGATGGCTGTTGCAGCATATGGTCAGAATAACAAAAAAATAACCGGGACAGTCAAGGATACCCTTACCCATGAAAACATCCCGTTCGTAACCGTAGCTTTATCCGATCCGCATACAAAAGCCACAGTTAAAGGGGTACAAACCGACATAAACGGCAATTTCGTGCTTGAAAATTTACCTGCCGGGACATTTACGCTGCGGATAGCTTATGTTGGCTACGAAGATATGCTGAAAGAGAACATTATTATCAGCCCGGCAACCGGTAATTTAAATATGGGTGAACTGATGATGAAACCCTCAAAAAATACCTCGCTGAAAGAAGTAGTGGTTACGGGCAAAAAAGCGGCGCTGCAAAACATCGATGGCAAAAAAGTATTCTCAGTTAATCAAAGCCTGGTGAGCAAAGGTGGCAATGCAGCAGATCTGTTACAAAACGTCCCCACCCTGCAAATTGATGGCAATGGTAATGTAAGCCTGCGCGGGTCGACCGGCGTTAAAGTACTGGTTGATGGCAAACCCTCGGTTATTGCAAATGGCGATATTACCCAGATTCTTCAATCCATACCGGCCAGCTCAATTGAAAGCATAGAGGTGATCGCCAATCCGTCAGCTAAATATGATGCTAATGGTGAGGGCATTATCAATATCATCCTTAAAAAGAACAGCAGACCCGGGTTAAACGGTTCAGTAGACCTTGGTGGCGGCACCCGCGATAACTATAACGGAAGTGCAAATCTGAGTTACCAAAGCGGCAAGGTAAACCTGTACGGAAACTATAGTGTTAAAAATGGAAATACTTATAGCAATGGCTTTCAATACATGACATTCCTGAAACCTACCGATTCCGTTCGTTATTCCAACGAAACATTTCCATCCGTTACCAGGAACAAGATCCAGTTTTTAAAAGCCGGGATTGATTATTCATTAGCACCGAAAAGCATATTGGGTATTTCGGGCAGCCTCAACTTACGCAATACTCATCGTGATGAGGTTTTAAGTATTGATAACCTGGCTGCAAACAGCCTCCCTGTACAGTCAAGTACACGCAATAACACCACTAATAACAATGGCAACAGTTATGAACTGGATGTGGATTATAGTCAGCATTTTAAAAAGCCTAAAGAGGAACTTACTTTCAACTTTTCTTATGCCTATGGCAATTTTCGTAATTTCCAGGAATATCAAACACATCTTATAAACGTTAACGGGCAAAAAGCACTTCCCCTAGATACGCCACTGATAAGCGATATAAGGAATAATGCTACCAATTATAACATACAGGCGGATTACATTTTGCCGGTGGGTAAAACGGGCCAGTTCTCAGCCGGTTACCGCAGTCAGATCACACTGGGCAATAACAACCAGTATGCCTATGGTGTTACCGGTACCGGCGAGTTTCCGGTTTATGATTTCACCAGTTTTTTCAGCAGTAATAATCAGGTGCATGCCGTCTATCTGAACTATCGGGACCATATTGCTGATTTTAGCTACCAGTTAGGTTTAAGGGCAGAAGACAGCCACCTGAATGCTACCTTCAGGAGTTATGATGCAAACAATTCCTTATTTGCTGATCCTGTAAAAGTTCCGAGTAAGGGTTTATATCCGAGTGTGCTGCTAACGGAAAAACTTGAAAATAACAGTCAGCTGCAGTTCACGTTTACGAACCGGGTTTCACGGCCTACCGCGCGGGAATTGAACTCAGCCACCGATTTTTCCGATCCGGTAAATTACGAAAGGGGTAATCCGGCTTTAAGGCCCGAAAGTATCAATTCCTTAGAACTGGATTACAACAAAACCTGGGAAAACATATCATTTACATCCGGCATATATTACAACCAGATTAATAATGTAATTAAACATATAGAGAGCGACCCGGTTGACGGCGTGGTGATAACAACTGCTCAAAATTTAAAGCGCTCAACTACTACCGGACTTGAACTGATTGGCCATTTTGATCTGGTTAAAGGATGGGACTTTACAGCCAATACAAATATTTATGAACGGGATAATGACGCGGCTCCCCAATTTGGCATTGCCCACAACACCGGCCTTAGCTGGAATGCAAACGTCACCAGTAATGTATCCCTCCCGGAAAGAATATCACTGCAAATCCGCGCGGATTACCGGGCACCGGATATGATTGTACAGGACAAAAACCGGGCGGTATTTGGCATGGATGCCGCTGCAAAGTATGACTTGCCAGGGAACAGGGCCTCGCTAATTTTTAACGCCAATGATATTTTTAACAGCAGGAAATGGGCATTTCTAAGAAGCAGCGATGATCTGTTACTCGATTTTGAACGGCGCACAGTAGGCTCAAGGGCTACATTAACTTTTTCCTATCGTTTTGGCAGTAGCGCCAGCCCCTCAAAACAACCCAGGAAAAAGGAAGTCAGGCCGGATAAACGGATCGACGATGCTTCATAGATCAATAAGCACAAAAGTCTTCAATCGTTCTTAAGATCAGTTAATTTAAAAATCAGGCCCTGGAAGAAAGGCCTGATTTATTGTATTGGCTCTCAAACGAGGTTGAGGGCGCGTTTACCAGTTAATATCCATAAAATTAACGTTCTTTTTACGTGATGAGGTGACAGCTACGCCCTTATCCTTACCATTAAAAGCAAAGCCTTCCAGTTCATCAGCACGCTCGTCCACATCAACTACTTTAATTACCTGCTGCTGGCCAGTTTGAATAGATTTCTCCAAATCGACATAAGTAAAGCGCCATTTGCGGCCCTCTATCTGGTTTTGTATTAGTACAATTATTCCTTTATCTGCAATCCAGTAAAGGTTTTGCACCCATGGTGTGCAGGTGAATTTTTTGTAGAGCACACCCGGTTCGCTTGTTTTTGAGCAATGGCTTAAACGTTCAGGGTCGTATAAACGTACCTCGTTACCATGATTGCCATAATCAGCTGTGGCCACATACCATTTATGCTGATATTCAACATATTCAGGGCGGGTGCCTTGTATACAGGCGTCATCACTAATGGTTTTCAACAGGTTACCACCGTCAAGCGTTCCTGTTTTCCATAACCCAGCCCAGTTAATGCAATAGATCATTGCCTTCCAAGCTTTTTCTCCCGGCGCAGGTTTAACAGAATTTCCCATAAAAACAGGCAGGTTGCCGTGGTAAGCCACACCGGTAGGATGATTGATCACATTTTTGCCATTAACAGTAAGCTTACATTCTTTATGGTCGTAAGTTAAGGTATCATGATCAAACGAGAATTGCCTGATCATGCCTACTTCCCTATCGCCATATAATAAAGCTTTTCCATGCTGAATGGATACGCCCTGGCAGGCACCCAATGAATCAATGGTTGTTTCCTTTACCAGGTTCATAGTAACATCCCCTGTAACCAAAAAAGAAAGTAAGCCTGTGAATAATAAAATAGCTATCGTCTTCATTTAATTGAGTATTAATGGTTATGATAAAATTCAATTTCGTGTTGCCTAGGGATCAAGTGGATCGAGCGGATCCATATGCAGGGATTCAAATACCGGGTAGTATACTATATCCTGATTTGAAATGCTTTTTTTATCGCGATAGGGCACATAGCCCAACTCATGCTGGTTGCGCCTGTCAAAAGCATCATTCATGGCATAATCGTGCTGGCTTTTACTGGTAACAAATAACGATGGCTTGCTTATCGGGATGCCATAACGGATCATCAAACGATTAGCATTCCTGATATTGGTTGTAGTATGGCGCGCATGCGGATCAATAATGATCGCATCTTCGGGTATGTTGTATTTACCCATCAGATATTTCTTCATTTCGATGGCTTCGCAATACGGCCCTCTGAATGGATAGCAATAACCGCCACTTGTGATGATGTATGGTGCCAATCCTTTTAGGTAACGCGCTGCTGCTGCATCGCAATGGATCTTGTTATCCGGACTTATCGGCGTAGTGTACAACTCAGGGCCGTTACCGGGTATAACTATGGTTGCATAAGTGTATTTACTCCACTGAACTTGTTTTACCCTGTCAAAAGCCTTTTTATTTTCCTTTTGCTCCATCGGCTCAAATCGCGCAGGCTCATCGCGGTCGTTAGCTTGCATTAATTGCATAGCAATAGCTAAAGAAGGTTGGTAAAACAGTTGCATCTGATCAGTCTGTTCATCCAATTGGGCGAAAATATCTTTTAGCACCATACGGTAATAGCGGCTGGTAACCACATAATTAGCAGTATCAATGCGCGGGTAACGCATTTTTTTACCCATGCCAAACTGATCTATGATATAGTTAATGCCATAAATATATTGCCCCCAGGCTTTTAACAGCAGTTCCTGATTGCTTAAAGGTGCAAAGCGTTGATAGTACCCACTCGCTCTTAAATCATTATCTATAACACGGTTAAAAACAGCCGGGTTAGCTGCATATATTGCTTTAATTGTTGCATTAATTTTGAGTGAATCATCAGCCGTATATTTAAAATCGGTTAACAAGGTTACCGGATAGCTGCAGGTATCTGTAACATGCTGTTTTAGTAAAGTAACTCTTTTGTTTAATATCGACGACAATACTTCATTCTTACGCAAAAGAGTGGAAGTAGCCGGATCATGTTCTATAACGGTAAGTAAATAGAAATTTTTATCGGCCACTAAATTGCCCGAATGGAGGAAACGATAAGATGGGTTATAGCCAGGTGTTTGCGCCAAAGCCACCCTTATAAATACGCCCAGGATGACCGTTAAAATAATTCTCTTCATAATTTTTTGATTAAAGCATAAAGGGAATATTTCATCCCTTTATGCTGTTTATTATATCGGTTAATACCCCGGGTTCTGGTACATTTTTACCGGATCAAGGTTATATTCCTTAAATGGTATAGGGTAATACCTATCCTTAGTAGAAAAGTTAGCCAATACTGCCGATCCAAAGTTAGCCTGACTTTTTGCCTGGAAATAACTCACCAGTTCCGCAGTAGTAAACGTCCGCAGCAGATCAAACCAGCGATGATGTTCAAACGCCAGCTCTACACGTCTTTCATGTAAAATAGCCAGTTTAAGGGTTGGGAAATTAGTACTGTATGGTGCTGTTTGTGATGACACTTCGTAAGATGGCATACCCGACCTTGCGCGTACCATATCCACGTATTGAATGGCTGTACTATTGTTCCCCAAATACATATTTACTTCAGCAAGCATTAATATTACATCTGCGTAGCGCATTAATATCCAGTCGTTACCCCCATAACCATTTACGCCTGCGGCACTGCTCACATCCCTGAATTTGGTGACATACCAATCCTTAACACTAGGTGCATTGGCATAGGCTATAGAAAACGCCATACGTGGGTCACCCGTTTCATATTCATTTACCAGGTCATGGGTTACGTTATCCCCTACTGATGATGAAGGTTTTTGCGAATCGATAGTTTCGCCGCTGGCCTGGTTATTTGCCGCAATAACGGAACTGTAAATGGGGTCGCCCTGTTTGTAAACAATTTGCCATATCAACTCCGGACAGGTAGATTTTTTAGTAACATCAAAAACATCCGTATAAGGAATTGACGACAGACTGCTGAAGGTTTTGTAGTTATATGCCGCAGTTAGATAGGTTAAAGCATTATTTAAATTAGCTGTACGGTTTGTCTGATCCTCTGTAGTAGCCATTGTTAAATACACTTGCCCCAGTAAAGTATTAACCGCAGCTAGTGATAAACGGCCTATAGTGCCCGTGGCTTGTGTAGTTGGCAATGGGCTGCTTACGGCATCTTTCAGATCACTAACTATCTGGGCGTAAACTGCAGCTTCGGATGCCCTGAAAGTAAGCGCGGTAATCTGATCAGTTGTTGTAGGCTGAACAGTTACCAAAGGAATAGCACCAAACTCACGTACCATATGAAAATAAATAAGCGCGCGAATGGTTTCTGTTTCGGCTTTATAGATCAGCTTATTGTTCGCATTGCTGAATGTTGCCTGATCGATATTGCCCAGGATGATATTACAATCCGAGATCACATTATACATGGCTAACCAATGTGCGTACAGGTAGCTATTGCCGGGCACCAGTGAGAAATTGTTGAACTGAAACGGTTCGCCGGAGTTAGACTGGCTATCGTTAGTACCGGTATCGTCTGAACGCTGATCGGTCCACAGATCACTGGTTTCTCCAATTGTATTGGTATTGCGTAGCGCCGAATAACAACCGTTAACTGCTAATAAAACATCGTTCTCCGTTTTAAAGTAATTAGTTATAGCTACTGAGTTGGGATCACTTTGCTGCAAAAAGTCTTTTTTACATGAGCCCAGCGCTAATAAAAGCAACAGGCTAAATGATTTGAGTTTTATATTCTTCATCTTTTCAGAATTTATCGCTTTATTAAAAAATTGCTTTTATACCTAAGTTATATGACCGTACCAGCGGATAAACACCATAATCTACACCGGGCGTAATATTAGTACCCTGCGATCCGCTATAGGAGTAGTCATAATCAACATCGGGGTTATAGCCTTTGTATTTGGTAATAGTAAACAGGTTGTTTGTTGAACCGAATACCTTCAGGCCGCTCAGCCCTAAGTTTCTCAGCACAAACGGAGATTTAATATTGTACCCTATTGTTGCGTTGGTACATCTTAAATAAGAACCGCTTTGCAGGTAAAAGGTAGATAAACGGGTGCTGTTACTTTGGTCGCCACCGCGTGATGCACGGTATACTGTACCTGCGCCCGGATCGGATGCATTGATGTAACGGTTGGCAACATCTTCATATTGATTGCCGGAACCTTCCATGTTATACAGATAATAGTCCTGACCATCCAATACCTGGTTACCGTAAGAACCATTAAATGATGTGCTGAAATAGAAATTCTTATAAGTAGCATTTACGGCAAACCCATAAGTGAACTTAGGGTAAGGATTACCGATAACGCCCGCATCCTTACTGTTGATAATACCATCATGATTGGTATCAACAAACCAAAGATCACCCGGCTCCAACGGTGTGGTTGAAAAGGACGATTGCGCATGACCCTTTAATACATAGCCTGCAGGATATGAATTTCCATTTGCTTTGTATACTGCCTGGTCAGCAGCTATATTAGCCATATCTGATGCCTGAACAATACCGCCAACTTTATAGCCGTAAAACATACCTATAGGCTCACCGGTTTCAGTTATGTTAGTTAGATAAGAACGCTCAGCTCCGTTAGTGATAATGGTATTGCCATTACCCAGCGCCAGTACCTTGTTACGGTTGAAAGAGATATTACCGCTGATATCAAGATTGAAATCTTTACCAACAATCGGTTTTCCATCCAGTTGCAGATCGAAACCTTTGTTACTTACTTTTGAGTTATTTAAGTTAGTTAAGATACTTTGGCTACCTGAAAGCGCCGATACCGGCTGGTTGAACAACAGGTTATAAGAATCGCTCAGGTAATAATTGCCGATAATAAATAAGCGGCCTTTTAACAAGCCCACATCCACACCGAAATTATACTGCGAGGTAGTTTCCCAGCCCAGTTTCTGATCTTTTATCGAACCAGGTGTAATGGCGCTGGTTAAAGCTGTACCATTGCCAAAAACTGTGCTTATTGGTGAATTTACGGTTTGCTGCGTATTATAATTACCGATATTATTGTTACCGCTTAAACCCCAGCTGGCACGCAGTTTAATACTGGATTGATCACCAAGCCAGTTATGGTAGAAAGATTCATCAGACAGGTTATAACCGGCTGATACCGACGGGAACACCGCGTACCTGTTATCCGGGCCAAAACGGGAAGAACCATCCGTACGTATAGAGCCTGATAAAAAGTACTTACCATCGTAATTATAGTTTATCCTACTAAAATAAGATACCAGGGTATACACCGCGTTACCGGTAGGTTGCGTACCCTCAGGAATACTGCCACTGGTTGGGGTAATTAAAGTGATGTCGCTTGGCGCCGCGCCAGTTATGTTAGGAATGTTATCATTCTGAAAACCTATACCCTGAACCTCTAAAACATTATTGATTGTTTTTTGGGCCGAATAACCTGCAAGCGCGTCGAAATGATTTTTTTTGATCTGTTTACTGTAATTCAGTGTAAACTCGCCTAATTCATCGCGGTAGTCAATAGTTTGCTGTACAGCCTTCGCGGCAGCTATTGAAGCAGCCGAATAAGGTGCGAATGAACCATTACTCAGGCTGGTTGGCAGGTAATAATTATAGTTTTCACCATAAGTTTGCATGCCTAAATTCGCCTTGAAAGTAAAATCTTTCAAAATTTCATAAGTAGCCTGTGTATTGTATGTAGCCCTGTTACCTACACGAGTTATCTTGATCTCGGTGGCTGTGGCTATTGGGTTTTCTATAGCCTGGTAACCATATAATGGTGAAAGCGCTGCAACAAGGTTAGTTGCTATACTGCCATCAGGGTTATAAGCCGGGAAGTTAGGCAGGTAAATTAAAGCACCAAGCGCCGGACTATGATCCCAGCGACCGTCCTGTGTTTCCTGGTTAGTATTTTGGGTAAAGGCTACATTAGCCATTATGGTTAATTTTTTGCCTATCTTTCCGTCCACATTAGCGCGCAGATTGATCTTTTGCTGACCGGTACCTAGCATAATACCATTCTGATTTTGATAACCGGTACTGAAATAATAACGGGTATCGCCCGAATTTCCTGAGAACGAAAGGTTATTATTTGTTGTTAAGGCGTTGCGGTACAACTCATTCTGCCAGTCGGTATTGGTGGTTTGGTGAATTAATGTTTGTGTGGCAAAATCATAGGTACTGGGCTGTATACTTACCGATGCTGCATTGCCCACATTAGCTATACGGGTAGCGTTATCGTCAGAATACATGGAGTTGTTCCAGGTATTACCCTTAGCTACCCATAGATCTTTATAAGTATTGTTACGGCCGTCAATGGCCAGTTGTGCAAATTGGTCAGCATCCAAAAGTTTAACTTTTTTAGCTAATTGATCCATGCCAATATCCAGGTCATATTCAAATTTCCCCGGTGAATCATTTTTAGGACCGTGCTTGGTGGTAATCAAAACCACACCACCCGCGGCCCTTGAACCATATATAGCCGCTGATGCAGCATCTTTTAAAACATCTACCGATTCAACATCCTGTGGGTTGATGAACAAATCATTACCGGCAGGGTAACCATCAATTACATATAAAGGATCGGAACTGGCGTATAATGAACCTACTCCCCTTACCGTTATCTTAGGCGTTTCATATGGCGCACCTGATACCTGTGCAACCTGCACACCTGCTATCTTACCTACCAGCCCTTGGCCTAATGTTGGCGCCGAGGTGTTAATTTCAGAGGCCTTTACACTTGATATTGACCCTGTAAAATCACTTTTGCGAACAGTTTGGTAACCAACAGCTACTACCTCATTCAAAATATTACTGTTAGGTTTTAGTGCGATATTGATTTGTTCCCTGGCACCTGTAACTACCTCTTGCGAAGTATATCCTACAAACGAGAAAACTAATGTAGCACCCTCATCAACCACGATAGTATAATTACCGCTTATGTTGGTTAACACACCATTACTGGTTCCTTTTTCGCGAACGCTTACACCGGGAAGCGGGCTGTTTGTTTCATCAACAATTTTTCCGGTCACTTTTCTTTTTTGTTTTGATGACTGGCCTGACAACTCCTTTTTTTCAACTTTTATTAAGATATGGTAGTTATCCACCTGGCTTATGGTACCATTATAGTTTTTCAATACCGCCTGTAGGGTTTGGTTAACGGTTTGGTTATCAATATGTACCGATACCCTTTGATTAATATCAAGGGCGTTGTCATATCCGATAGAAAAATTGGTTTTCTGTTCAATAAGGCCAAACACCTCTTTAATACGGGTGTTGGTAACGTTTAATGAAATGTGAACCGTGTTAATACTTTGCCCTTCGGCTGCTGAAGCTGTTATACTGCTGTCTGTTAAAAAAATAACGGCAAGTATGTAACAGATTATTGACGGCCGAAAGCTATATTTCAAATACTTATAAAGCTTTGTTCGATAAAATTTTTGCATTTTTGATGAATTTTAATGATGAAATGATCGTTATAATTACCGGCACTACTATAGCGCCCGGTCAGGCAGGGGATGGTCGTAACATCTCCTGCTTTAATTTCCATTAATAGCTAGTTCATATTTTTAGCGTTTTTAAGATGGATAACTATACTTTGATGATTAATTTGATAGGTGGCTCCGCTTAGCTTGGTAAGCACATCCAGCACATGATTTACCGGTTCATTATCAAAACTGATGGTATAGCGCCTGTTGCTTTGCACATCAGGGTTATTTATCTTTACAGAAACATTATACCAGCGCTCCAGCTGACTGGCTATTTCCGCAAATGAAGCATTATCAAAACGAAGCTGATTATTGTGCCACGAGGCAATATTTGCTGATGGTATTTTACCAAGTATATGAGTATCGTTAGCTTTATTATAGATAAGTTGCTGATTCTGGGTCATTGAACCGGCTAAAACTGTAGATTTTCCGGCCGCTGTCTTCTTTTCAACGGCTACGCTCCCGGTTTCAACAGCTACACTGATCTGCCTGTCTTCAGGATAAGCCTTTACATCAAACGAAGTTCCTATATCGGCTATTAATAATTTGCCGGCATGCAGGGTAAATGGCTTATGGGGATTATGTTTAACAATAAAGAAAGCCTCACCCGTAAAAGATATTTCCCTTTTCTTATTGCCAAAATCAGAAGGTATACTAACGCTGGATCCAGAATTTAAATAGATGATACTGCTATCGGGTAATGTTATTTCCTTTTTTATGCCATTAGGCACCTTTATAACCTGGTAAGCAATAAGCGGCGAACTTGCCGAATTGATATGGTGAATAACTAAGGTTGCACTTAAAGCAAGTAATATGGCAGCGGCGGCTTTTAACCATACATATGATTTACGGGGATACAACATGGCTTGTATCTTCCTGTCCATCTGGCCGAAAAGTATGGATTGTTGCTCTTCATTTATTGGCTGCTGCCTGTCATCAAACTCCTCAAACCAATCCTCTACTATTTTACGTTCCGCAGGGCTGGCTTTTCCTGATTGATACCGATGAAAGAGTTGCTTAATCTTGCTATACATTTATTATGCTTTGTATATAGCTCGAACGAAAAGCGATTTTGTCCTTTAAGAAGATGTTAAGAATTTGTTACTAATTCGCACCGCTAATTAATAACGGAATAAAAGAGATAGTGAGAGCAACAGCATAAAGATTTCAGGATTGTTGCGTTGAAGATAGAAACGCAGGCGCTTTAAGGCTTCTGAAACATTATTCCTAACCGTTTTTTCTGAGATTTGTAAGATATCGGCGATCTCGTTATTCGTTTTGCCCTCACTTTTACTTAAAGTATAGCAGTTACGCATGGTTTCGGGCAGCAACCCAACAGCGTTATCAATGGAGGTAGTGAGTTCCCTGGCAAACAGGTACTGCTCTGATGAATGCTCTACCTGGTCAAGCTTTTCCAACAAATAAGTTTCGCCCTTAAGCCGGATATTTTTTTTCCGGTACGCCGATATTACCTGGTTACGGCTGTAAACATACAGGTAGGTTTTAAAATCCCTTATTCCGGCCAGCTGCTTCCTGTTTTCCCACAGGCTGATAAAAATATCCTGTGTTACATCCAGCGCGTCATCCTGATCGTCAATCCGGGCATTCACAATACCAAATACGAATGTTTTAAAATTATCATAGATCACCTGGAACGCTGCCGTATCATTAGTGCTGCACTTATTCAACAATACTTGCTCCGTCAGATCCTGATAAACCATGGTGTTGCTTCAATCAAAGTTTGATGCAAACCTAAAGATATCTTATTGCTGGTGTTTTAAATTTAGGTTAACAAACGGGTAATGAATCATATAAATTCACAAACACATCAACAGGACTTTTTACTACTGCAGAATTGCAGCGTTATATTACGAAAGTAGCGTTGGTAAACTTTGTAAAAAGCTTAAAAAGTGAATAGTATCAATTTAAAAAGCCATCCGGAAAATCCGGATGGCTTTTTAATTATAACTATCTAAAAATTCAAGCACCAACTTTCAGCACAACCTTGCCATTTAACCCACCTACCGAAACCATGTCCTGGGCGCGGGCTGCGTCCTTTAAATTCAGGGTTTGGGCTATCTGCGGTTTTATCTTTCCTTCTTCAACCAGTTTTGTACCGAACTCCAATTTATGATAACCGGGACCCGAAGAAATAAACTTAGCAGTAATATTATGCTGCTTAGCCAGATCTTCTGATGGCGGCATTACGGCGCTCAACAACAAGCCGCCTGATTTAATTACACCAAAAGACTTGAGTTGCGTTTCACCGCCTGCAAGGTCAATAACCAGGGCAACATCCTTTACCAATGTGCTAAAATCCTGCTCTTTATAATCGATAACCTCATCGGCCCCGTATGATTTCGCGAGCTCCAATCCTTTACCCGAGGCAGTGCCTATTATATATGCGCCAAGGGCTTTAGCCATCTGCACCATTACCACACCTACCCCACCGGCAGCGCCGTGTATCAATACTTTTTCTCCGGCCTTCACCTTGCCGTTTTCAACCAAAAAAGTATAAGAGGTAACTAAAGGCACAGCCAGGGAGGCGGCTTCTTCTGTACTTACATTGTTTGGTATTTTGGCAGCCTGCTCTTCTTTTATCACCACATAATCTGCATAAGTACCGCCAAAGGTTGTGGCAAATACTACATCACCAACTTTTAAACGGCTAACCTTATCACCAACAGCCTCTATTGTCCCGGCAACATCCAGCCCGGGGATGTAAGGAAAAGTTAGCGGTATTTGTTGTTGCAGCACACCGGTACGCAACTTCATATCCATTGGGTTTACCGTAGTAGCATCCACCTTTATCAGAATCTCGTTGTCCTTTGGCTCCGGCTTATCAATCTGCCCAGGTTTTATAACATCGGAATTCCCATATGCTGTATATTCTATCGCATTCATTTTTATCAATTTATACTTGTTACAATGCTGAAAAGCCGACTTTGTTTGGTGAGCACCGTCTTTTTCCTTTTTACTAATTTTGGTAGATTAGCGTTGCTTTAAAATACCAATTAAACACTGTATACAGCAAATAATATTATGGAAAATTCAAAAGCAGGCTATGCCCCCGTAAACGGGCTAAATATGTATTATGAAATACATGGCAATGGAGATATACCTTTGGTACTCGTACACGGCGGTGGTTCAACTATCGAAACTACTTTTGGCAACCTTTTGCCAATATTCTCAACTTATAACAAAGTAATCGCCGTTGAACTACAGGCCCATGGCCGCACAAGCGACAGGGATGCCCCGGAATCTTTTATGCAGGATGCCGATGATATAGCCGGGTTGCTTAATTACCTTAAGGTAGATAAAGCCAATTTCTTAGGCTTTAGCAATGGCGGTAGCACTGCTATGCAAATCGCCATAAGACACCAGCATATAGTCAACAAAATAGTTGTTATTTCAGGCGCTTATAAACGGGACGGATTTATCCCCGGTCTTTTTGAAGGATTGCAAAATGCCACAATAAATGATATGCCGGAATTCCTGAAAACAGCTTATTTAAAAGTAGCATCGCAGGATAACTTACAGGTAATGTTTAATAAGGACAGGGAACGGATGCTAACCTTTAAAGATTGGAATGATGATGATCTGCGATCGATAAAAGCAGCGGCATTGATTATGGTAGCCGACCATGATGTAATAACCGCTGAGCACACGGTAAAAATGGCGCGGCTAATACCCGGTGCACGCCTGGCTATATTACCGGCAACCCACAGCTCAATTATTGGTGAATCGGGCGCTATCGAAAAAGACAACAAATTATATGAGCTTACGGCCGCATTTGTTAAAGAGTTTTTAACTGGATAATCATAGTGAACGTTATAGTCAACAGTTCAATCATAAACGGTTTTATAACAATAAAGCCGCTTGCGCGGCTTTATTGTTATTTCGTTAAGGTAGTTTCGTATAAAACGGTTCCGCTATAGTTTATAGCTTTAACATTCAGCCTGTTTGCATCTGCAGAAAAATACATAAAGCCATGATCCGAAGCCTCAAAGCGGCTGTAAGGGATACCGGTAGTTACCGGCGTTAACTCTGACCCTGCTCCCGAAATAAACTGGTGGCAAAAACCCTCTGGTTTAAGGTGCTGCAATGAATGCTCATGGCCTGATAAATAAACATCCACCTTGTTATCTGCAAATATCTGCGGCAAGGTTTTCCTCATCGTTATCGTATCATAATTATTAATACGCGGGCCAACGGTATAGCATGGGTGATGGCCAATAACTATCTTCCACTTAACATCTGCTGACGCATTTGCCAATGTATCTTTTAACCAGGCGATTTGTTTTTCAACGTAATCAGCCTTATCCTCATGCAAAAACGGATCAGTATCCATCATTACAAAAAGTACCTTATCCTTGCTTTTAGGTGCTCCCGGAGTTTTTATTTCCTTATCAGCATCCTTATTTAAACTAACTTCTTTTGAGTAATAACGCGCAGGCATATCCCAACGGCGGCTTATTTTGCTGTAACGGATCTGTGCATCTACATCCGAATGCCAGTCGTGATTACCCAAAACCGGGTACCAATCGCATTGCAGGGAATGCGCGGTATATATGTTTTCAAAAGAATAATGCCATAAGGGATCTTCCTCGCTAATAACCCCTTTCGGATAAAAGTTATCGCCAACAGAAATAACAAAGTTGTTAGGGTGTGATGCACCCCACAATCCCATTTGCGTGGCAACCTGCGTTTGGTCATATTCGCCATTGCGGCCCCAGTCGCCCAAAGCCATAAAGTGCAACGCGTAATCATCCTTCAATGCCGAAGGCGAGAGGTCTTCGCTTTCTAAATGGGTTATTTTAGCTTCAGCCAAGGCACCCAGCGGACCTCCGATTAAAGACGCTCCAAGTGCTGCCAGGGCTGTATTCTTTACGAAATCTCTGCGTTCCATATTAATTATTTTAAAGTGAACACCAACAACTTAAATGTGTCGGCTATTTGGGTTTTTGTTCCTGGCTGATAATCGGCCACAGGCAAATATAACTTATGCGTGGTAGTATCTAAAGCCATTGTTTTGGCACGATACTGCGTTTTTAACGTTTGTACCAGCTCATAGCTATCAGCTGATTTCTGCTTGAATACAGTAGCCGTTCCATCACCATTTGATGCGATAATCAGTTTGGCGGCGGCATTATAAACCACTGCATCAACACCGGCGCCAATAGGTAATGTTTGTATCACTTTGCCGGTTTGCGCGTCTATTACGCTCATGCCGGTATTTTTGCGGCATACGGTAAATAAGCGCTGGTTATCCTTATCCATAGCTATACCTGTAGGGCCGCCACAAGGCTCAAGCGGATAATTATGGATCACTTTAAGAGTTTTGGTATCAATAACATTCAGGCTGTTTTTATCTTCCAGATTATTATAAATTAAGCCCTTGCCATCCGCCACAGCAAACTCAGGGCCTCCGCCTAAAGCTACTGAGCCTGTTTGTTTTAATTCTTTAGGGTCAATCACTGCGGCGCTGTTACTATCGCCCTCAAAAGCAAATATTTTTTTTGATGACGGGTCATAAATAATGCCATCGGGGCCATTGCCTGTTAAGGGGATGGTTTTAATAATTTTAAGGGTATTGATATCAAAGGCCACAACAGCATTTGCCTTGCCATCAGTTATAAAGCCCCTGTTCAAGTCATTGGCTACAGCTATGCCGTGTACGCCTTTCATGCCGCTTATGGTGCCTATAACTTTTTCTGTTTGCAGGTCAACCACGTTTACAGCCGTACCGTGTGATGCATATAAGCGATGGTTTACCTGGTCAATAAAAACGTAATCATAACCGCCGTTACCCGGTAGCGCGATTGTTTTATCAAGCATATAGCTTTGTGCCGATGATGTTAATGTGTTTAAAAATAATGCAGTAGAGCAGCAAAAAAATAATAAGATCCTTTTCATGTAAATAGTATAAATACCGAAGCATTTGCTGGGGCAAATACTTCGGTGAAAATTTAAATAAGTTTATAATTAGTGTTTGTTTCCTTTACCGTCAGATGTGTAAGCACCTAAATCAGCATTGTAAGTTGTATTACCTTTGCCAATTGCAGGCGAGCCTGTTTTAAGGTGAAAATCATTAGGATTTGCAGCGCCGTTAGGCAACACAAATGAGCCATTGAATGATGTGAACAACGGGTCAACGCTGATCAGGTCAGTTCCCTGTGCTTTACCTAAACCATCGCTTGGGTAAAAATTAGCAGCCAGGTTAACAGTAACTGTTGGCGTAACTGTTTTATCAACAAATGTAGTTGCAGTAGCAAAGAAAAGGTTATTACCATAAGTAGTATTTTTGGCATCACCATCCGTAAACAATTCAAAACCCTGGTAATCATTTACCATAATGTTGTTATACACGTGACCAATGGCATTTACTCCAATAGATACACCTCTGCCGGGTTCAGCTGCACCTCTTCTCCATCCGTTGGATACGAGTGTGTTGTTGTAAACATTTACAATAGTTTGCGGAAAAGGTACCGTAGCATTTGTTTCCAGTTTAACGCCTGTACCGGCCTGGCTAAATACAACATTATACGCTACATCACCAGTTGCACCATCTTTTATATTAATTGCTTCTCCATCTGTGCTTCCGGATGAAACAATAGTATTGCGCAGAATGGTGATTTTGGCAGTACCCCTGATGCTAATCTCATCGTCCTGTCCGTTCGTGATCCATGAATCCTCTATATCAACAGCAATCTGTGATACTACAGATACTGTTTTTCTTGGGCTACCGGTTGGATCAGGGCCACCTGCATTATCAATATGAGCCCATTTAATAGTTACCGCTTGTGCGCTATCGCAGGCTAAGCCGCCCCATGAGCCCGGTGTTTGTACATCGGAATTAAAATATACCGGTTTTGTTTGTGTACCCAGCACCTGCAAAACACCGTCAACAGTGATCTGTGAGTCGCCTTTAACTACAACTATTGCACCTGGTTGTGCTGCCAGCGTATCGCCTTTTTTTACGGTAAGATCTGCGGTAACAGTATATGTGCTGCCAGCCAGCAAGGTACCTTTTACAAAACCGCTGATATTACCTGCCGTAATAGGATGCGAAGGCGGTAAAACCGGGGTAACGTTTTTTGTGCTCTCATTTTTAGAGCATGAGGCCAAAGCCGCCACAAAGGCCAGGCCGGTTACTAATAAGGAAAATCTGTTTTTCATGTTAATTTAATTAAAATTGTTTTAGTGTGTGTATCGTAAGCCGATGTTGTAGTTAGCCTTATAAATATTCTGACCCACCGTTATATCGTTGATCTTTATAGTTGTTGGTGTGTTTAAAAGATTATTGAATTTTCCGAATATGGTGAAGTGCCTGTCCAATGCTTTTTCGCCCGACAACGCCAGGAATGACTGAGGCTGTGTGTAATAATCGTACCCGTAGTTAGCATAAACCTGCGAAAGCGTTTTGCCCAGGTACTGATACGCTAACTGCACATATATACCATGGCGCTTATCGCGGTACATTAGTGATGCATTTAATGAATTATTGGTTTGCCCCTGTAGTGGCCTGCTCTGTAATTTGGTTACTGTAGTATTATTGGGTCCTACAGAATCGGGAACTACTTTTAATGATTTTACATTTGAGTAGATGTAGGCATAATTAGCCGACACCCCAAAATGCCCGAAGTACTTGGTGTAAACCAACTCGATACCCTCAATAGTAGCCTGTGGGGCAACATTTTCGGGGGTGTAGGTAATATCGCCGCTGCCAAAACCTGTTAACGCCAGCTCAATAGGATTGTACAATTTTTTGTAAAAGGCACTTACAAATATCTGCTCATCATCCTTTGGATAAAGCTCATACCTAAGGTCAAAGTTGTCTGCTGTGGCATGTTTTAGGGCCGGGTTACCCATTTCATTAATACCGCTTACACCTTGAATGGTATAAGGCACCAGCTCATAATAATTAGGCCGCGAAATAGATTCAAAAAAGGAGGCCCTAAGCTGACTTTTATCAGTTAATTTATAATTCAACTGCAAGCTGGGCAGCATATCGGTATAGCTCTTTCTTACATCGTTTTCCAGTGTTGGAATAAAAGTAACATAGTCAAAACCCTGCGAGGTATGCTCTTCCCTAACACCGCCAAATATATCCAGCTTAGGGAATGAAACTTTAAACTCCGCATAACCTGCTGTTATATCTTCAAAAGCGGTATAATCATTTACATCGTAACCGGCTGTGCCCTTTGCATTGTATACGGTCCATTGTGCGTTATAAATGCCGGTGAATTGCTGCTTTTTACCACTGGCATCAGTATCAGGCTTTAAATTATATTGATCCTGGGCATTATATCTGTCTTTATGGCGATATAAACCACCAACCTTTATCTCTACCGGTATATCTTTAACCCTGGCCCTGTACGTAAGGTTGGCCAGGCCGCTTTCGTCCTTATCGTTATTGTGCTGCCAGGTATGGCTTATGCCATCAAAATAATAGGGGGTGCTGGTAAAGTCAGCATTTATTTTATGGTCGATGGAGATATCAGCCTCATCAGGTACTTTTTTGGTTGATGTAGAGAATACACCGGCCCAGTCAAACAAAAAATGTTTTGAAAGGATGTGCTTACCCTCTACTTTAAGATTTTCGAGGAACTCCTTTTGGGTTAGTGACCGGTCGTCATTTACAACTGACCCTGTACCCGGGCCCACTCGCCCACCATTACCACCAACAATTGAGGTATCAATACTGAGGCGGGCCTGCGCCAGGTAGCTATACAATAAAACATTGTTTACTAATATCTGGTTATGATCATCAATCTTATAATCGACATGAAATGAAAGGCCGTTGTTTAATTGCTGGTTTGAATAGGTAAGGTTTGATACATCAGTTATACCCGGCTTAAAGTCATTTTGCGGGTTTGGAACTACCGGGTTAAATTGGGAATTAGAACCATAATACTGGTTTTGAAAGTTATCGGATAACATGATACCCAATTTCCCGTCCAGGAAACGTTTGCCATAGGTTAATCCTAATACGGTTGACGGCAGCGCTGTTTTGGGTTCAAAATCAAGGTTTGAGCGACTAAAATCACCCGGCTGAGCTACATAATTACTCCCATTACGCCCGGATGGACTCTGCTGCTGAATATCCTGTTTTGAGAAGGTATAAAACTTACGGTCGAAAAAGATCTGGCTGTAACCAACCTGCGCGGTGACCTTCAACAGCATGGTATCAGGGGCATCCTTAAAAATGAGGTTTACCGTACCACCAATAGCATCACCTTCCATTTCAGGCAGCAATGATTTGCTTACCTCAATCCGCTGCAGCATATCTGATGGCACAATATCAAGCGATACATATCTTGATTTTTCATCAGGGCTGGTAACCTTTACACCATTAATAAGTGTGTTGTTATAACGCGGTTCGAGCCCGCGGATAATGGCATATGCTTCATCACCACCGGTGTTACGCTGTATAGTTACACCCGATACCCTCGACAGCACATTAGCTGCATTAATATCCGGCGAGCGCTCCATAACTTTAGCAGTAACCACATTGGTAATGTTATCTGCATTTTTTTCTGATGTGCGCCCGGCTGCTTCCGATTCCTTATCAAGCTTTCCGAAAACGGTTACTGTTTTAAGATCATTGGTTTTTGATTCCAGTTTAATATCCAGCATCATTATCTGACCCGCGCCAATCTTGATCTTTTGCTCGAATTCTGAATAACCAATAAATTTAACTTTCACCTTATACTCGCCAGGAGTAATATTGGCTAAGGTATATTCACCCTTTTCGTTTGCCGAAACGGCATTCTTGTAATCATCAAAATGTATTACCGCTCCGGGTAGAACTTCGCCTGTTTGTTTATCCGTAATATGGCCTTTTAGCGTAGCATTCTGAGCCCAGGCAGTGGTTGTGAACAGTACGAAAAGTATAAAAAAGTAGAGCTTTTTGATCATATGTTTTGCTTATATAGCGGCAAAACACAGGGTCAATTCTGAATAAATATTGAATATGACAGTCGAAATTTAACGCTTAATTATATGGTAACGGACATTTAACAATCAAGGAGGAATGGGCAGCACGAGGGGTTTTTATATAGTAATTAATTAACACTTGCTTAATGCGCTAAACCTGATTTGGGAAGGTTACTATAAAAGCGTGATATGGCGAATGAAATCTGTAATCCAATAAAAAATTGAAATTTTCGCATATCTGCCGGGATATGGTTAAACCTAAACCACTGCCTTCTGAACCGGATGATTTATGAAACCTTATAAATATTTCTTCTTTGTTCAACGGCTCATCATTCCCCGTATTTTGTATGATAAAATTTTCAGCGGTTAAGCTGATGATGATTTCACCACCGGTATAATTATGCCTTATGGCGTTAATAATAAGATTGCTCAATAAAATCTCCATCAAATACCGGCTTGCAAAAATTTCCTTTTTATCCAGCTTATAAGTGAGCTTTAATCCTTTATCGTTATATATGTCATCAAACTGAATGATCATTCCTTCAATCAGTTCGTGTAAGTTGATATGTTGATGTTCATCCATCAACTGGTTTTCAATTTTAACTAATAATAGCAGGGATTGATTTAACCTGTTTAAACGTAAAACGCCGCCATACAATTCTGTTAACAATTTACCCTGCCATTCGCTAAAATTTTCGGTTTGTATGAGCAGGTCCAGCTTTGAGTTGATTATAGCAATTGGGGTATTGAGTTCATGCGCAGCATTTTCGGTAAAGGTTTTCAGCGTTTGGTAATCACGCTTTGCCTTATTGCTCATATTAGCTACTGAATTATTCAACCGCTTAAATTCATCAATAGAGGTATCAATTTTGGGGATTATATTTTTATCCGTGATATTAAACAGATCCAGTTCTTGCATAAGATTATAGAAAGGCTTCCATAGCCGGTTCAGGATGAACCGGTTGGTTGCAAATAATATAATCAGTAAGAGCAGGATAACACCTATTGTGATTGAGAAGATAATCTGGATCAAATCCTCTGTTTCTACTTTTGAATGGATGATAGATGCCTTATAATATTGATGTCCAATTATAACCGATGTTATAAGGCCTCTGGCAGGCTCATATCCTCCTATTGCATGAAATTGTTGCCTTTTGGGATTATTCTTTCCCCATATTTTAAAATAAGTTGTATCAACAAACACCCGCTTTACCGGACCTATATTTATTTTGGTAAAGCTTACTTGCTGGTGTTCGGTTTCAAAAATCTCCGGCAGGCGATGATTAAGATTTACATATTCATAAATCTCTGTTTCCTCATCCGTTAGATCTTTATCTTTTTGCCTGGTAAATGTCCAGCTAATGGCCTGGTAATAAGCAATGCCAGTTAAAAGCATGATGATTACGGTGGTCATCAGGGTTACACGGTTATATCTTGCTAAAAGCTTCATTAACCTGTAAATTTATAGCCCATGCCATAAGCTGCCCGTATATAATCCTTACCGCCGGCTTCCATTAATTTTTTACGTATGTTCTTAATATGAGCGTAAATAAAGTTGAAATCGTCAGTTATATCAACCCCATCGCCCCATAGGTGTTCTGCAATAGCATTTTTTGAAACCACCTTACCTTTGTTTGCAATAAAATAAAGTAAAAGGGCATATTCTTTTGGGGTAAGTTTTACATCCTGATTTTTTATTTTAACCTCTTTTCCAGTTAAATCAATACTAATTTCATTAATTGTAAGCACATTGCTGCCATTGCCGTTAAAGGTTTTACGGCGGGTTATTGCTGTAATCCTTGATCTTAATTCAGATAGATGAAAGGGTTTAACAAGATAGTCATCAGCGCCGAGGTCCAAACCCTCCAAGCGGTCGTCGAGTGAGTTCCTGGCTGATATTATTAGGATGCCATCACTATGATTATTCTCTTTTAAATTTTTAAGCAGGTTAATCCCATTACCGCCGGGCAGGGTAATATCTAATAAGATACAATCGTACCGGTAAAGATTGATCTTCTCTAATGCCGTTGAATAATCGCTGGCCGTTTCGCAAATATTGCCTGTCCCTTTAAAGTATTCTTCAATACTTTCCCGCAGGCTCTGCTCGTCTTCAATGATTAAGATCTTCAACGATTTTTTTTTGCAAAGCTAAAATGCAATAATGAATATATTCTGAATATTACTTATATAATCAGGCATCAGCTAAACAAGCTAAAGGCGCCTCGTGATAATCCCCGGCCAAACTAATGCCGATTATGTCTTGATTTTCATCTAATTAATTATAATTTCTATTAAATCCACATATTTAGTAGAATATAAAATAATTTTATATATTTGCGTCGTAAAACAAAAGCAATGAAAGCATTTTTACATTCTGGTTCTACTTTATACGCCTCTACAGGTGTAATCTCTTTACAGCCATGCTGCTGTATGTGTTGTTGTTGAGCATAACACAAATCGTCACTAATCTTTTATCGATTAATACAGTAAATCGCATTGGGCGAACAGCAATCCCATGCGCAATTGACCATACTTTTTCAACCCCTATTTAATTTAATTCAGCATGATGAAATAATTACTCTCCCCATAAAAAAACAAAACCGGCAAGGGAGCCTTGCCGGTAAATTACATGATGGATCAGCCCCGACTGCGAATCACATACTGATCATCAAAGCTTTACTAACGAAACGAATCATTAACATGAAACATTTAAATATATGGAAATATATATCCATGCCAAACACGTGCTCACTAAGGCCCTAAGCCTCTTTATATTCCTGGTGATCCCCTACACGGTTTTTGCACAAACAGAAACCCCGCTCATAAATTCCCGCTTAGAAGGTATAGTTACCGATAGTGCCACCCACCAGCCCATAACCGGTGTAGTGCTCCGCATTAAGGGTGTAACCCACTCCGTAGCTACCGGCTCCGATGGCCGCTTTGTATTTGTTACCGGCCAAAAATTACCTTATACGCTTGTAGTAAGCTTCATTGGTTACAAAACCAAGGAGGTTTATGCTACGGGCAGCCCGGTTACTATCCAGTTATCTGATAAGGTATCCCAATTAAATGATGTAGTTATTGTGGGCTACGGCACACAGAAAAAGAGCGACATAACAGGCGCTATATCAACTATACCCAAGGATAACCTTAAACAGGTATCATCATCGGTTGACAACCTGCTGCGTGGTGCAGCACCGGGCGTACAGGTAACCCAAAGCTCAGGTGCGCCGGGCGCATCGGCAAGTGTGCGCATTCGTGGTGGTAACTCCATTACAGGTGGTAACGAGCCTTTATATGTAATTGATGGCTTCCCTATTTATAATGATAACTCAACCATCAGTTCAAGCTCGGGCTCAGGAGCGGCAGTAAACGGATTATCAACCATAAACCCTGCTGATATTGAATCGATCGAAGTGTTAAAAGATGCTTCTGCTACCGCGATATATGGCTCAAGAGGCGCTAATGGTGTTATTATAATAACTACTAAAAAAGGTAAAAGGGGCACAAATGATGTTAGCTACCAGGGTTATTATGGCACACAAAAATTAAGCAAGGAAGTACCGCTTTTAGATGGCTCACAATGGGCACAATTAAGGAACGACATACAGACAAGCTCAGGGCAAACGCCAACATTTACTACCGCTCAGATTGCAGCTTTCGGGCAAGGAACCAACTGGCAGGATGCCGCTTTCAGAAATGCCCCGGTTCAAAGTCATGAACTGACATTATCTGGTGGTGATGAAAAATCAAGGTATAACATTGCCGGAAACTATTTCGATCAGGAAGGTATTTTATTGAATACCGATTTTAAACGGTACTCATTAAGGTACAACTACGATAGGGATATTTCAACCAAATTTCATGTTGGTATTAATGCAACCACCAGCTATTCTATTTCAAATGGTGCCGCATCAAACATCGCATCCAACAGCCTTAACAGCCCAAATGTTATCACCAATATATTAACAACCCCACCTATATTGCCTGTTAAGGATGCTAATGGTAATTATGTGCTTAACCCTTATTCAACAACGCCATCAAACCCAATACAGGATCTGCTTTCTATTGTTAACCAAACAAAAGTTACACGCTCATTGGGTAACCTGTTTGGCGAATACACGCTTGCACCCGGCTTAAAAGCCAAGGTAAGTGTGGGTGCCGATCTCCTGAATTCAAAATCAAACTTCTATGCACCATCGTACACAGGTGATGGCTACTCAACTTTAGGTTACGCTACTGTAGGTTCATCTACATCAAACAGCTGGCTTAATGAAAATACCCTTACTTATACCAAAACTATTCATCAGGATCATGAGCTGAATGTTTTAGTTGGTTACACCACCCAGTATTTTGAAAATGAATCGGTAACAGCAGGCTCCAAAGACTTTGTAAGTAATATAACAACCTACAACAGCCTGCAAAGCGGCGCGCAGATCTTAACCCCAACATCAAACGCTTATGATTGGACACTGAACTCTTATTTAGCGAGGATCAATTATTCGTACGAACATAAATATAATCTTACGGTATCAGCCCGTGCCGATGGTTCATCGCGCTTTGGATCTGGCAACAAATGGGGATATTTCCCATCTGCAGGTTTTTCATGGAACGCGGGTGAAGAGGATTTCATAAAAAGCATCCCTACTATCAGCAACTTAAAACTAAGGGTGAGTGCAGGTGAAACGGGTAACACGCAAATCGGCGAATACCAGTCGTTAGCATTATACAGCCCTTTCAATTACACGTTTGGCAGTACACAGGCCGTAGGCCTTGCACAAACGCAACTGGCTAACTCAAACCTTAAATGGGAAAAAACAGCCCAGTATGATGGTGGTATCGACCTGGGATTATTAGACAACCGCATTAACCTTACTTTTGATGCCTATTACAAAAAAACCACTAACCTGTTGTTAGATGTTCCTGTGCCGTTGTCATCAGGTTATTCACAATCATTACAGAACATTGGTGCAGTTTCAAATAAAGGTATCGAGCTGGGCATAAACACCGAAAATATAAACAGCGGTTCATTTGTATGGAAAACATCATTGGTATACTCACTTAACCGCAATAAGGTGTTAAGCCTGGGCAACAGCGAAACATCTTTCTTCCCTACCATCCCGGGTACTACATTGGGCGTTTTACAGCCTGAGATTATAAAAGTTGGCTTACCGCTGGGTACTTTCTGGGGCTATAAAACCGCAGGAATATTCCAGAATGCTGCTCAGATAGCGCAATATCCAACCTTAAACAGCAAGGCCAATACAAAACCTGGCGATGTCAGGTATCAGGATCTGAATGGCGATGGCGTTATTACCACTGCCGATAAAACAAATTTAGGCAGCGTACAGCCAAAGTTTACCGGTGGCTTAACCAACACTTTTAGCTATAAAGGCGTTGATCTGGTGGTATTTTTACAAGGCTCATACGGAGGCCAAATCTATAATGCATTACGTCAGCAAATGGAGATCACCAACCTATCGCAAAATGCATGGGGGGAAGTTGCTGACAGGTGGACACCAAGCAACCCGAGCAATACCATTCCGCGTGCGTCAAATAACCCGGTTGCCCAAATGTCAAACCAGTTTATTGAAAGCGACTCTTACCTGCGTTTGAAAAACCTGGTACTGGGTTACACCTTCAATAATGGTTTAGCCTCAAAAATTCATGCCAAACAATTAAGGTTATACGTATCAGCACAAAACCTGGTAACGTGGACCAAATACACCGGCTACGACCCGGAAGTGAGCAGCTTTGAGCAAAATAATACCGCACAAGGTATTGACTACGGTGCTTACCCCAACTACAAAACGTATTTGCTTGGCTTAAGCGTAACCTTTTAATTTTTATCCATTACAACAATGAAAAAGATATTCTTAATACTAATTGCAGTTGGTAGTTTAGCCGCCTGCAAAAAGCTGGATGAAAATCCAACATCATATATAACCGCTAGTCAATTTTACAAAACGCAGTCGGATGCTGCAGCCGGTGTAACCGGTATTTACAGCGAACTAACCAGCGATGGCTCCGAACAACCGCTTTACGGCAGGGAAATTAATTTCCTGGCGGATATGACTACTGATGACCTTGCTGCAGGACCATCAGCCATTAACCCTAACGTAAGGGCATTAAGCTCTATAACTTATACTGCAACTGACGACAGGTTACAGGTAATATGGCGACAACTATATACCGGTATAAGCCGCGCCAATGCTGCTATTGATGCCATACCAACTATACAGTTTGATACCACATTAAGAAGCCGTTATGTACGCGAAGCAAAGTTTTTAAGAGCATTGTTTTACTTTAACCTGGTAAGGTTTTATGGCGATGTGCCATTGGTATTGCACAACCCTGCTGATGCTTCAAACTTAAATAGTTTAAAGGTCGACAGGACACCTGCAGCCACTGTTTATGCGCAAATAATTGCGGATCTTACTGAAGCGCAAAATCTGCCTGTAAGCTACACCGGTTCAGATATCGGCCGGGCAACCGGAGGCGCAGCAAAATCACTGTTGGTAAAGGTATACCTGACCCAAAAGGATTGGACCGATGCCATAAGCAAAGCTAAAGAAGTAATTAACGGCAACTATGGCTACGCACTGTTCCCTAATTATGCTGATGTGTTTAACCCATCAACCAAGAACGGTGTAGAGCATATTTTCTCAGCACAGATCTCTTCAAACGGTGGCTTAGGCAATAGCAGCACCTTAATGGGCGCTAACTTTGCAGGCTTTGTTGGTAATGTTCCGGCTGATATCCCGGCTGATAGCTCGGTATATAAACAGTTTAGCAGTACCGATACACGCAGGGCTGTTACTTTTTATACTTCGCTGGTTAATCCAACTACGGGTTTAAACTATAACTTCCCAACCTTCTATTTCGGCAAGTATGTCGACAGGAGCGAACTGTTAACCCCCGGCCAAAGCAATATCAATTTTCCCGTACTGCGTTATGCCGATGTGTTGCTGATGTATGCCGAAGCGCAGAACGAAGTTAACGGGCCAACTGCTGATGCTTACGCAGCTATTAACCAGATTAGGGTACGTGCAAACACCGGCACATTAACAACAGGCCTTTCACAAACCGCGTTCCGTGATTCGCTGTATGCCGAAAGAAGGCGCGAGTTTGTACAGGAAGCCCAACGCTGGTTTGATTTGGTTCGAACTGGTCAATTGGTACAGGCGGTATCAAAAGTAGCCTCCAAAACTAACGTCAGTACCAAAAATTATCTGTTCGCTATTCCGCAAAGCGAGATCAGTTTAAATCCCGGCTTAACGCAAAACCCAGGTTATACAAATTAAGCTGTCACCCTGCAACATTATGAAAACTAAAAGTTGTAAATTAAATATGCTAATAGCAATAAGTATTATTACCCTAACAATATGGGGTAATAATACTTATGCACAAGCATCAAAGACCCATCCGAATATAGTTTTCATTTTGGCCGATGACCTGGGTTACAATGATCTTTCTTCATTTGGCAATAAACTGATAAGCACACCTAATATTGACGTTTTAGGTAAAGAGGGCGTAAAATTCACACAAGCGTATGTATCTGCTCCTATTTGCGCACCCTCAAGGGCCGGGCTTATAACCGGCCGGTACCAGCAGCGTTTCGGGTTTGAGTTTTTTGTAGGATCGGCCAAACTATGGGGTGTTGATGATAGTGTTCATGTACAGGAAACTAAAAAGGCACTCCTGCCTTATGGCGTTTTTTATCCTGACGGGATAGACTATAAAGCCTATGCAAAAATTAAACAAGGTTTACCAAAGAGTGAGATCACCATTGCCGGATTATTACGCAGCAGCGGATACAAAACAGGAATAATAGGTAAATGGAACCTCGGAGATACAGAAGAATTCGCGCCAGAAGAAAACGGTTTTGATTATCACTATGGATTTTTAGGCGGCGGATCAAGATATGGATCAGTAGATGATGCCGATCTGGTAATTGAAGACCTCCCTCATCTATATTGGGTGAAACAAATATTAAAATACGGTAAGGGTCCGGTAGCGCTTAGGCAAAACGGAAAAACCGTTTATACTTCTGAGTATTTGACTACCCGATTTGGCGAAGAAGCCGCTGACTTTATTGACAAAAATAAAGACAAACCATTTTTTCTGTATGTACCCTTTAATGCGCCGCATGACCCTTTTATGGCTACCAAAGCAGATTTTGCCGGTGTTACAACCGTTAAAGACAGTACGAGGCGTGTTTATCAGGCTATGGTTAAAGCATTGGATATCGCCGTTGGCGTAATTACCCAAAAATTGCGCGATTTGGGGCTCGATCAAAATACTATTATAATTTTCACCAGCGACAATGGCGGCGCGGCTTATACCCATGCGCTGGATAACCGACCGCTGCGAGGTGGTAAGGCAACACACTTTGAAGGGGGTATCAGGGTTCCCTACTTTATTAAATATCCGGGGGTTTTACCTGCCGGAAAAATTTATGACAAACCCGTTTCTACCCTTGATATATTCCCAACACTTGCCGCCGCATCTCATACAAAACTACCGGAACACGTGCACTATGATGGTGTAAATCTTATCCCTTATTTAAGCGGACAAAATAATACAGTGCCCCACCCGATATTGTATTGGCGCTCAGGCTGGGCAAAAGCCATCCGCAAAGGCGATTTCAAATTATATATCAATGAAAAAGAAGGAAAGGAACTGCTCTTTAATATCAGGGATGACCTGGGCGAAGCGCATGATCTTTCACTGGAAAACAGGACCAAAGTAAAGGAACTGGAACTGGAACTTGCCAAGTGGGAAAAGACACTGGCTAAACCCCTATGGCCCAGTGTATGGTATATGCGCTATACCAATGGACCCGACGTAAATTATTTTCCTATATAAAATTACAGTATGAAATTAATTCTTAATCCACATGCCCTTTTACTATTAGGTACACTGGCCGCTTTTACAACTGAAGCAAAACCTGTTAAATCCTTAAAGTTTACCGTTCCAGCTTCGCCGATTGAAAAACATATCAAAGCTGCAAACGAAGAGGTCATTAAACTGGCGAAAGCTGCATACGTATATGGCTTACCCATAGTGTTAACGGATCTTACCCGGCAGGTAAGCAGTGTACCCAACAATGTATTTATACACGGGCACAAATTCCCCGACCATACCTCGCGCCTGGTTGTAGCGCCAAATAATGATACCAATTACTCATCAGCATTTTTAGATCTGGGTGATGATGCAGTTGTGCTCACCATCCCCGATACTAAGGACCGCTACTTTGTAGTACCGCTAATGGACGCATGGACCAACGTTTTCTCATCCTTTGGTAAAAGAACTACAGGCACACATGCGCAAACCTATGTAATTACCGGGCCGCGCTGGCACGGTACTATCCCCAATGGTTTGCAGGAAGTAAAATCTCCTACCGACCTGGTTTGGATAATTGGCCGTATACAGGTAAACAGCCCTGAAGACCAGGTGAATTTTGTAAGCCCTATACAAGACCAGTTTAAGCTCACCTTATTAAGTGACTGGGGTAAAACCGGCGCTGCTACTGCTAAAAAAACAACGCATTATGATGTAGTAGACCCTGAAATTAAAGAAGTGCAGGCCCATCAGTTAACCGTGGTTCAGGCAGTAAAGCAATTGCCGGTTGATCGCTTTTTTAATTACTTGAATGCTTTACTGGTAAAAAACCCAGGCTTGGCAGCAGACTCTGGAATTTTACAACGCCTGGCAAAGATTGGCGTTAAGCCCGGTGGTAAATTTGATCTGAATGATTTTGATAAGGATACTCAGAAAGCATTAAAAAATGTGCCCAATGAAATTTACGCGGCCTTTGACAATGCAAAAGCCAATACAGATTTCAAACCTCAAAATGGCACACAAATAGGTCATTACGGTACAGATTATCTTACAAGAGCTGTGGTGGCTTATAAAGGATTGGGCGCATTGCCGCCCGAAGAAGCTACTTATATTGGATATAATGCTGATGCAGATAAAGCTCCGCTAAACGGCAATAACAATTATGTTATCCACTTTGAGGCAGGTAAGCTTCCACCTGCAAGGGCTTTCTGGTCGCTTACCATGTATGATAAGGACAGGTATCTCTCAGATAACCCCATCCGCAGGTATGCCATCGGCGACCGCAACAAATTAAAGTTTAATGCCGATGGTTCGCTGGATATATACTTACAGCACGCCGATCCGGGAGCAGATAAGCAAAACAACTGGCTGCCTGCACCTGCAGATAGCTTTAACGTTATCCTACGCATCTACGTACCAACAGATGAGTACCTGCATGACAAAACTACCTGGGTAAACCCGCCTATAAAAAAACAGGGATAGGGAATGCTGTTAAAAACGCCACCAATTTAAACGCATCATAATGAAGAAAAAAATTAAAGTAAGCAGCATATTATTAACCGGAGTGTTACTGCTCTCCGGTTATAATGTATTCGCCCAGCACGATCCCGAACCCGTATACAAAGGCAAGATCGGAAAAACGATAGATCAAACCACAGAATGGTATCCTGAAAAAAAACAGGCTCCAAAAGGTGCTCCAAATGTTATCTGGCTTTTGCTGGACGATGTGGGCTTTGGCGCCAGCAGCACATTCGGTGGTCTTATAAGTACACCTACCTTTGATAGCTTGGCAAACAATGGCCTGCGCTATACCAATTTTCACACAACGGGTATTTGCGCGCCATCGCGTGCTGCTTTGCTTACCGGCCGTAATCACCACGCAGTGCACATGGGTCTGTTTACCTTTACCGCTGTAGGTACTCCCGGCTATGATGGCCGGATCCCTTTTGAAACTGGCACCGTAGCAGAAATCTTAAAGGAAAACGGCTACAATACATTCTCCATCGGGAAATGGAACTTAACCCCTACTGCCGATGAAACACAAGCCGGGCCATTTAACCGCTGGCCTACGGGGCGCGGGTTTGAGCATTTCTATGGTTTTTTAGAGGCTGAGACAGATGAGTGGCATCCCCAATTATGGGAGGATAACCAAAAGATTGAGCGGGATACTAATCCCAAACACCTGAATGAACTGTTGATAGATAAGACCATTAATTACATCGCCAACCAAAAATCAAGCGCGCCTGATAAGCCGTTTTTCATCTACCTGGCACCCGGCGCAACGCACGACCCGCACCAGGCACCTAAAGAATGGATAGATAAATACAAAGGTAAATTCGACAGCGGCTGGGACAAATACCGGGCAGCCGTATTCGCTAATCAGCAGAAATTAGGGCTGATACCAAAAGGAACCATATTACCACTGCGCGACCCAAGGGTGAAAGCATGGGATTCTCTTTCAGTTGATGAAAAAAGGATCTTCTCCCGCTTTATGGAAGTTTATGCCGGCTATTTGAGTTATACCGACGACCAGATAGCACGCCTTATCCACTACCTGAAAGATATTGGCCAATTGGATAATACCGTGATCTATGTAATGATTGGCGACAATGGCGCCAGCAAGGAAGGATCGGACAGGGGATCGAGTATTGGTGATAAGGTGATCATTGATGGGAAGCAGGATATCTCCTACCTGTTAACACAATACGATAAATTAGGCTCGGAATACGCGGCATCAAACTATCCGCTGGGCTGGGCGCAAGCCGCTAATACACCTTTCAGGGAATGGAAGCAAGATGCCAACGCCGAAGGCGGAACACATAATCCGCTCATTTTATTCTATCCAAATGGTATAAAAGATAAAGGCGGGGTCCGTTTCCAGTACACACACCTTATTGATCTTTTGCCAACTACCATCGACCTTACAGGGGCCAAACTTCCGGACACCATCAACGGATATAAGCAAAAGCCACTTCAGGGTACCAGCTTTGCTTATTCTATTGATGATGCTAAAGCGCCCTCAAAACATACTATCCAATATTACGAGATTGCCGGCAGCCGATCTATTTACAAAGATGGCTGGAAAGCAGAAGCCTACCATAACATAGGCGCTGATTTTGATACGGATGAATGGGAACTTTACCATTTGGATAAAGACTGGACAGAATCTAAAAACCTGGCAACACAGGATCCTGCTAAGCTAACTGAACTAAAAGGTGTATTTGACTCGCTGGCTATAAAATATAACATCTACCCATTAAAGGAGTTGATGGGTAAATCAAATACCCTTATACCTCCTGTTGTCCATAAAAAAGTTGTTTTATACAATGGCCTGTCCCAATTAGTGGTTGCGCCGGTAAATATAGCTATGCAATCATTCACGGCGACAGCCGATGTTACCATTCCACAAAATGGTGCTCAGGGAGTATTGTTTGCCGGGGGCGGCAGGTTTGGCGGCATCAGCTTTTTTGTACAGGATAACAAATTGCATTTTGTACAAGCCGATGGCGTTTCTGTCCCTATAGATATTGTAAGTGATAAAGCATTATCTCCGGGTAAAGCATCTTTAAAAGCAGAGTTTATCCGCGCAAGCTTTTTCGCGCAAACAGGTACGCTTAATTTATATATAAACGACGAAAAAGTGGGATCCGGTACACTTAAAATAAAGAGGGCCATGCTGTATTTCAATTTGAATGACGGATTTGATGTCGGCAAGGATTCCAACACGGAAGTTAGTCCAACCTATAAAGTACCATTTAAGTTCACCGGCGATTTAAGGAGCGTAACACTTGAAACTACTAAATAAATCAATATAAAACCACTCAAAGACAAATGAAGAAAACAATTATTGCCTCCCTGCTGCTGGCAGGGGCCGCGCTGCAGCAGGCACAGGCACAAAACATAACGCAGCAACAGCAACCCTTTCAGGGGGTGATCGGCAAAACGCTGGCCGAATCAAAAGAAGCATGGACGCCGCCCATCAAAGCGCCAAAAGGAGCGCCAAACGTTATCTGGATTTTGCTGGATGATGTGGGCTTCGGTGCATCGAGCACCTTTGGCGGTGTGATACGCACGCCTACGTTTGATAGTTTAGCAAACAACGGTCTGCGTTATACCAACTTTCACACCACTGCAATTTGCGCCCCTACCCGTGCGGCTTTGTTAACCGGGCGGAACTCGTCAAGGGTACACATGGCCGGCTTTGCGCATACGGTGCTGTCGGCTGGTTTCCCTGGTTGGGATGGCCGCATCCCTTCGGATAAAGGTACCATAGCCGAGATTTTGCGTGAGAATGGCTATAACACCTTCCAGGTTGGTAAATACGGCTTAACGCCTGATGAGGATGCAACTGATGCAGGACCGTTCGACCGCTGGCCAAGCGGAAAGGGCTTCGACCATAACTTCGGTTTCCTGGGCTCACAAACAGACCAGTACAAACCTGATCTGGTTGAAGATAATGCCCACGCAACTCCCGATGGCCGCCATTTAAATGAGCAGATCACCGATAAGGCTATTTTCTATCTTACCCGTCAGCATAAGGTAGCGCCTGATAAACCTTTCTTCCTGTACTATGCACCTGGTGCCACACACGCGCCTCACCAGGTATCAAAAGAGTGGAGCGACCAGTATGTAGGCAAGTTTGATGCTGGCTGGGACGCGTTCAGAGAAGAAGTTTTTGCAAGGCAGAAAAAGCTGGGCATTATACCTGCTAACGCGGTGTTACCGGCCCGTAACCCAAGCATTAAAGCATGGAACAGCCTTTCGGCAGATGAGAAAAAATTGTACGCCCGTTTTATGGAGGTATATGCAGGTTATTTAACCTATACCGATCATGAAGTTGGACGTTTGATCAATTACCTGAAAGAAAGCGGCCAGTTGGATAACACCTTGATTTATGTTGTTATTGGTGATAATGGCGCAAGTAAAGAAGGAACCGCCAATGGCGATATTGACAGGCAACTGTTCAGTTCACCGCTTTCTGAAGAAGCAAACTTAAAATATAACCTGGCTAAAATAGGTGAAATAGGCACTCCCGATGCTGTAGAAGGCAATTACCCGCTGGGCTGGGCACAGGCTGCAAACACACCATTTAAATACTGGAAACAGGATGCAAACTCCGAAGGTGGTACACGTAACCCGCTGATCGTTTTCTATCCGAAAGGAATAAAAGACAAGGGTACTATACGTACGCAATATGGCCACGTTATTGACCTGCTGCCAACTACGCTGGAATTCCTGGGCATTAATGCTCCCGAATATATCAGGGGAATTAAACAGGATACCATACAAGGTACTTCGCTGGTTTATTCTTTTGATCATCCTGATGCACCGTCACAACACCATGTGCAGTACTATTATATTTTCGGATCAAGGTCTATTTATAAAGACGGTTGGAAAGCAGAAGTTTACCACCATCCTGATTTTACCGATCTGGCTAAAGCAGGTGCAAACCAGCCTGCACCGTCAAGCGGTTTCAGTACTGATACCTGGGAACTTTATGACCTGAACTCAGACTTTAACGAGCGCATTGACCTGGCTAAAAAATATCCGGAGAAATTAAAAGAGTTACAGGACCTGTTTGATGCCCAGGCTAAAAATAACAACCTGTATCCGTTGATTGATTGGGACGATGTGATCAAACGCAGGATCCACAGAACAGCAGATGCACCGAAATCATTAACTGAAGGCATAAAAAAGGCCGCTCAAGATAATCAATAGTAATGAAGAAAATTAAAATCGCACTTATACTGCTGCTGGCCATAATGGTACAGCAGCAGTTATATGCCCAAGGCAAAAAGCCAAACATCATCCTTATTGTGGTTGATGACATGGGCTATTCTGATTTGGGTTCCTATGGATCAGAAATACATACACCCAATCTCGACAGGCTGGCAGCGCAGGGTTTGCGCCTAAAAGAGTTTTACAATAATGCCATTTGTGCGCCAACACGCTCATCTATCCTAACCGGGCAGGATCAGCACAAAGCTGGCATCGGTTATTTTGATGTTGATTTAGGCTTACCTGCATATCAGGGTTATTTGAATAGAGAATCGGTAACGCTGGCCGAGGTATTGAAACAAGACGGTTACAGTACGCTCATGTCGGGAAAATGGCACGTGGGTAATGATAGTCTGGGCTGGCCAAATCAGCGTGGATTTGACAAATTCTTCGGTATCATCGGTGGCGCTGCAAACTATTTTAATACAAGCTACATGCCTTTGGGCGGTGGCAAATACCCGGTAATAATTGAAGAAAATAACAAACGCTGGCATAAACCGGATGACAGTTATTACATGACCGATGAAATAGGCGACCATGCCGTTAAATACCTGGATGAACAAAGCAAAAGCGATAAGCCATTCTTCCTTTACCTAACTTTTAACGCGCCGCACTGGCCGTTACAGGCCTTGCCGGAGGATATTGCCAAATACAAAGGCAGGTACAATATCGGTTGGGATTCGCTGCGTAAGGAACGTATTAAAAAGCAGGTTGAGCTGGGTATCCGTGATCCTTCGCAAACCATTGCTCTGCGTGATGCTGAAGTACCAAACTGGGATAACCTCACCTATGATGAGCAGCAGCTGTGGAAATCTAAAATGGAAGTATATGCCGCTATGGTTGACCGCATGGACCAGAATGTTGGCAAAGTGCTGGAGGAATTGAAGAAAATAAAAAAAGATGATAACACACTCATCGTATTTATATCAGACAACGGTGCGCCTGCCGAAGATGTGGCACATGGCAAGGTACATGCCGCCCGCAACTTAGGGCCGGTTGGCACATCAGGTTCATTTGAGTCGCAGGGCAAAAACTGGTCGTTTGTTTCCAATTCCCCACTGCGTTCATTTAAAGGCGCATTATATGAAGGTGGTATGAGCTCACCATTGATCGCATGGTTCCCGGGTAAAATAAAACCAAATACTATTGCCACAGGTACAGCGCATTTGGTTGACCTTGCCCCTACCTTTTATGATCTTGCCGGTGCAAAATACCCGGCGGTTTATAACGGGCATAAGATCAATCCGCTCATCGGCAAAAGCTTAACCGGCTTATTCTTTAAAGGCGAGCCCATCAATCGCGATAAACCATTATTCTGGGAGCTTTGGGGTAACCGGGCCATGCGCGAAGGCAAATGGAAACTGGTATCCGCATTCCCAACCAATCAGTGGGAGTTATATGACCTTGATGTCGATCGTGGTGAAACTACTAACCTCGCTGCAAAATATCCCGATGTTGTGAAAAAACTTTCATTGGAATACCTCACCTGGGTAAATGAAAACAACGTGGTGCTTGATTTTAATTTGATCAAACCAAAATCGGCGGTTGATATTAAAATAGGGCAATAGTAAGCGCTTAGCATCTATTTAGGTTCAATGTACAAAGGCCATCCCCGTTGGGATGGCCTTTGTATTTTTATAATATCTTAAACACTGGCATTCAATATTTTGAGGGATTTTATCGCATAAAGAAACGGGCTATTTCCTTATACGATACAGGGCTGTTAGTACAGCAAAAAATAAATTTTGTTTTTGAGAATTTTCGTAAATTCTGAATGCAAAAAGGGAAATTTTATGTTAATAAATTATAAACAAAACCACAACATTTGGTCGTTTTTTCTCTCCGGTGTTAACATAAAAAAATCATTGTGTTAACAAAACACAAATTGGTAGAAAATTCAGAATTCACACAGAATTAAAGGGTGTTTTTGCAGATAAATCAACAAAAGATGGCGATCATCTGCATTAAAAATCCCCTTGTTCATGAAAATACTTCTACAAAAAAAACGCTGTTTAATATTATTCTTTCTATTCACCGGCTTTTACTTTTCGGCATCTGCTCAAATTCTTAAAGGGAACGTTTCCGACGCGAAAAACGGAGAAACGCTTGTTGGCGCTACCGTTCATATCGAAAATATTAGTTTCAGAGAGAACACCACCGTTAAACTGGATGGAGTTTATACGTTTAAAAACGTACCCGCCGGAGTTTACAAACTGCATGTAAGCTTTATAGGCTACAAAACAACCCAGGATTATACGGTTGAGGTAACCAAAGAAAATACAGCCGTATTAAACATTGCCATGGCTGATAATGCCACCGCCCTTACTGAAGTATCTGTTACCGAACATGCAAACAGGGGTAGCGACAGGGCAGCAAGGAGCGATGAAAAGAACTCCAATAATACTATCAATGTAGTATCGGCCCAGAGTATCGCTATTTCTCCGGATGTGCTGGTATCAAATGTACTTGCACGTGTGTCAGGTATATCTGTTGACAGAAGCAGTACAGGCGATGCGCAACACGTGATCATCCGTGGTATGGATAAACAATACAATACCACCTTGATAAACGGCATCAAGATCCCAAGCCCCGACAACAAAAACAGGTATGTACCGCTGGATATTTTCCCTGCCGGATTAGTTGACAGGATAGATATATACAAAACACTTACCCCTGATATGGAAGGTGATGCATCAGGTGGTGTAGTAAACCTGGTAATGAAAACCGCTCCTAACGGATTAAGGATAGACGGCGAGGTAGGTACAGGCTACAGCCAGATATTTTTCGACAGGCCTTTTGCAAGTTTCGACCGCAGTACGGTAAACAGTAAAGCACCGGGCGAAATAAATCCGGGAGGTATAGCGACCCCGGCGGATTTTCCTTATCAAAATTTGATTACCAAAACAGCAAACCCCGCCCCAAATTTGGATGCAAGCTTAACCATAGGTAATCGTTATTTGAACAATAAGCTGGGTGTGCTTTTCTCAGGCAGTTACCAAAACCTGTACCAGGGCGACAACAGCTTTACCGTGGTACAAACCAACACTGTAGGCCCACCGGTAGGTAACAGCGGTCAAAATCAGGAAACTGCTTTTCAAAGCTCTTATAACCGCCAGTATTCAACGCAATTGCAACGTGTAGGCGCTATCGCATCTCTCGATTATAAATTTGACCCTAACAATACCATTAACTTATTTGCCACTTATCTTGCATTAAACCAATACAGGGTACGCCAAACTCAGCAGGACACTTATGGTGGCTATACTTATCAAGGTTATCGCGGTACTTTTTCTGTTGATAATTTAACCGAAACCAGGTCGGATCTTCAGAATATCTATAATATAACCCTCGGTGGCAAGCACAAAATAAGCAATCCGTTTTCATTTGACTGGACAGTCTCCACTTCACAGGCTACGCATAAACTACCTGACGATGCGGAATTTGACACACAATACGGCACTAGCCCAACATCAACAACCAGCCAGCCTACCGGTAACCCAAATGAGCCTAACGTTTCAGTTGCTGACGGCATAACCAACGGCCCTACACTGGTTCAAAACGAATCAAGGATATGGATGCATAATACTGATAAGGACCTTTCGGCCTATTTAAACCTGCACTATAATGTAAAAATATTTGGCCGCGATGCCCAGTTCTCAGCAGGTGGCATGCTCAGGCATAAAACACGCGACAACTTTGTAGACAGCTATAATTTACCCAATACAATAGTTAACGGTGTACCTGAAACATATACCACCATCCCTAATGCAAAATTCATGTTTGTGGGTGCCGATACCGTAAATGCAAAAGGTTCTTCAGCTACCGATCCCGGTGTTTACACATTTACTGAAAATATACAGGGCGCCTACGCTATGGTGAAATATTATATCAGCGACAAGCTGGATGTAATTGCCGGGGTAAGAGGCGAACATACTTACCAGTATTATATCTCGCAGCTGCCGGTAACTTTCCCGGGCAAAACAGCAACCATAACCTATACTGATTATTTGCCAAGCGTTAACGTTAAATACGCGCTTACAGATGAGCAGGCTTTAAGGGCATCATATTACAAATCAATTCTGCGCCCGGCATTTGCTGACCTTATCCCTTATCCGGATCAAACTGCTGATGAAACTTACGGACATATTGGGAACCCATATTTACAACATACCGTTATTAATAACTATGATATAAGATATGAGTTTTTCCCTGGTGTATTTGATGCCTTTATGTTGGGTGGGTTTTACAAACAGCTTATTAACCCAATTGAAACCGTACTTGAACAGGCAAACGGAGGAGCAAGTTTGTATCTTACCCCTACCAACTTTGGTAATGCCCAAAATTACGGTGCTGAACTTGATGCTAAGAAATTCTTCGGTAACATAGGCGCGTCAATAAACTATACTTATACCAACTCACAGATCACCACGCCAAAAAGCGTTGTACTTGATGGCGTAGTTACCCAGCGTAATCAAACCAGGCCATTACAGGGCCAGGCAGCCAATATAGGTAATGCATCATTATTGTATAAAGACCTGCACCTTGGTTTAGACGCGCAGTTGTCTCTATCCTATATCGGCGAGCGTATCGAAGCTGTATCAAACTATTACGGGCTTGATACCTGGGAAAGACCATCGACTTACCTTGATGCTTCTGCACAGAAGAAGATCGGCCGCCACTTCATCATCTATGCTAAAGCCAATAACCTTTTAAATACCCCTTACGAATTGATCATCAAGCAAAATAATACCTATAACTATTCAGGCATAGCCAAATACCAGCACCAGGAAAGCGCGGCATATACCACTGTTCAGTACGATCAGTTTTACGCACGCTACAACCTGGGTGTTAAATACAATTTTTAAACCCCAAAACAACAACTATAACATTTAATTAAACACTATTCAGTTCATCATTTTTTTATGAAAAAGTTACAAATTTTTACATTAGGAATATCGCTTTTAGCGCTTGCAGCGTGCAGCAAGAGCGGCGATAAAGCAGTGGTATCGGTACCACAAATCCAGATAGGTAAAGCAATTCCTAACACCGGAACATTACCAGCGGGAACTTACAAGGGTACATTCCTTGCAAACCAAACTTACACCATTGGTGGCGACATTACCATTAATGCAGGTGATACGCTTTTAATACAAAAAGGTGTTAAGCTTAACATGACCAATGGCGCAAACATTATTGTAAATGGTGATTTGGTAAGTCTTGGTACAAAAGACGCACCTGTAACTATTACCGACCCACGCAGGGTTAAAACAACTGGCTCTTCAAGTGTAGGCCAGGATTCGGCTTATGTTGGTGGCTGGGGTGGTATATACGCCAGCGGAACCAGCAAATTGGTAGTACTTAAATGGACTCACCTTGATTTTGGTGGTGCTGCTTTAAAAGCGCTTCCTTTCCCTAACTCTAACTCATTAAAAGTTGGTGCCCAATACATTTTATACTTCATGAACCCTAACGGTGTTTTCATTATGGAGGATTCATGGATGTACGGCTCACCTGATGATGCAACACGTTTTTATGGCGGTTTCTATAATATTATGAGAAACACTATGGAAAAATGCGGTAGCAACGGTGGTGATGGTTTCAATGCTAAAGGCAGTGCGATAGGTAACATGGCTTATAACTTAATTATAGGCGGTGCAACCAACGGTACAAAAACAGCTAGTGACGGTACTACATTAGGCGAATGCCAGTTTACCATGTATAACAACACATATGTAAATGATGGTTTCAGAAACAACGGTGTTTACGGTGCAAGAAGCGGTTCAGTTGAAATTGAGAACAACTCAAGAGCATTAGTATATAACAACCTTATCGTTAACTGTGATTTCGGCGTGCGTATAGCAGGTGGCCCGGGTGGTGCAAAGGTTTACTTAGCCGATACAACCTACAGTGCTTCTGACGTGATCACTAAAACTGCATACGGTTACAACTTCTATTATGCTGATAATGCTTCAATAGCTGGTCAATTTGTACCTACAAACGTAGCTCAGCCGGTTGTTACACATCCACAAGCTACCGATATCCCTAACATGGCAGCTTTCTTAGGTGCATCATATACCTTTGGCTTAGTTTATGACGGTAGCTCATTAGTTGGCAAAAACGACCCAATGTTTGTTAACTTCCCATTGCCTGCAACTGCTGGTTCATGGGTTACCCAATGTTCGGTTGATGCTTATAACTTCCATTTACAAAGTGGCTCACCTGCTGCCGGTAAAGGAACAACTACAGCTTTCCAACCTATAACTACAGGTATACCTGTCGATCCTAACTTTGGTTCAAGCGGTATAACATTGCCTGGAAGAGATATGGGTTGCTACCAGTTAAGTGGTGTAGGTAACCAACACTAATAATTTAAAAACATTGCATAAAGGCAGTTACGATTACGTAACTGCCTTTATTTATTAAATCCCCTAACACATATACTGAATAACCGAATGAAAACAACATTATTAACCGTTTTAACAGCCGGAATATTTCTATTCGCATCCTGCTCAAAGTCGACGGCAACTAAGCCGGTTACCAAAGCTGATACCACTACTACGGTGACACCTCCCCCGGTAACAACAAAGCCTGGCCCGCCGCTGGCAAATACTGTTGATAAAACCGACACCTTAAATGTAATGGCTTACAATGTATTAAGCTATGGCGATGATTGCCAGGGCACCACAACAACATTAAACGGTTATTTCAGAACAATTATTCAATACGCACAGCCCGATTTGATGAGCTGTGAAAAAATGAATGCCTTTTCCCCATCAGCAGGCCTACCTACTAACCTTGCCGATAATATTACCGACAGCGTGCTTAATACGGTGTTTCCCGGCCGTTACGCCTTTGCAACCCCTACCGATGCAAGTGGTGGCAGTAACATGTCGGTACTGTTTTATAACAAACAGAAATTAACCTATGTAAAAACAGAGAGCCTGTATTTATATACTACTGATTTTGATCTTTACAAATTATACTATAACGACCCGAACCTGGCTATTACACATGATACCACTTATTTATATGTAGTAGTAAATCATACCCAATCAGGCACACCAAGTACAATACGCGATATGCAGGTTTCGCATTATATGGCCACCTTACGCGCTAAGTTTGCCTATTTCCCTAACCTTATTAACATGGGCGATTTTAATACCGCCAATAGTTACGAAGCCGGCTATCAGAGTGTAATTACTTCAACTGATTCCACAAAACGTATGAGCGACCCTCCGTTTTACCCCGACCAAACTGTTAAATACCCTGCAGAATGGGAAGATAATTCAAGCGCTTATGCCTCAGAACTGACAACAACAACCAGGGCACTGACAACTGTACCAAACTCATGCGGTACAGGCGGCGGCGCAAAATCCTGGTACGACCATATTTTTATTTCGCCGTGGCTGGTTAAAGGTGCAAATTACGTGACTTATGTGCCTAATTCCTACAAAACCATTGGTAACGATGGTCACCGCATTGGTGTTGATATTACCAGCCCAACACCACAGATAAATACATCAGCACCGGCCGCGGTTATCAACGCGCTATTTCAATTTTCAAACAAATATCCTGTTACTATTAAGTTGCTGGTTAAGGCAAACAGAAATGCATACAGCATTGCCGATCCGGTTGAAAAAAATTAACATATTTAAAAATGAAACATACTTGCAAAAAGCTCTTTAAGGCCATTTTTATTGCCGCTGTTTTGTTAAACGGCCCTAAATTGGCGCATGCCCAGGTTGTGCAAATGATTTTTACTTCGGATGCGCATTATGGTATAACCCGTGCCAAATTCAGGGGTGATACTGCTGTTAGCGGTCATACCGTAAATGCTGCAATGGTAAAGCAAATGAATACGCTGCCCTCACTCACCCTCCCTGCTGATGGCGGGGTTAATGCCGGTAATGTAACAGGTGGAATAGATTATGTTATTGAAGGCGGCGATATTGCCAACCGTATGGAAGCGCCTATACAAAACGCGGCAACGTCATGGGATCAATTTAAAACGGATTACATGGGCAGCCTGCATGTAACCGGGCACAATGGCAAACCTGCACAATTATTGATATTACCGGGTAATCATGATATCTCAAATGCCATCGGCTTTCCTAAACCTTTGGAGCCATTAACCGACCCAACATCAATGGTTGGCATTTATAACCTGATGCTTAAGCCACAAACACCCATGACCAATGAGGCTTATGATTTTACTATTGATAAGATCAATTACTCGCGCAATATAAAGGGCATACACTTTATGTTCATCACCCTATGGGCCGATTCAGCCGAGCGGATATGGATGAAGAAAGACCTGGATACCGTTGCAGCCAACACGCCGGTAGTTATTTTTACGCATGATCAGCCTACCTGCGAATCCAAGCATTTCACTAATCCGCTGCCTCCATATAACATGACGGCCGAAAATAAATTCCAGAACCTGGTTGCCGAGCATTACAAAGAAGGCAATGTAGCATCAAAGGATGATGGAGCTACCGATATTGAACAGCGCGGCTTTGTGAAGTTCCTGAAAGCCCATCCAAACATTAAAGCATATTTCCATGGCAACAGCAATTGGAACCAGTTTTATGCTTATAAAGGCCCGGATAACGACATAAGCCTGAATACATTCAGGGTTGATTCACCCATGAAAGGCGCTTACTCAGCCAAGGACGAAACATTGCAATCATTCCAGCTAATATCGCTGAATGCCAAAAAACAAATCCTGACCGTAAGAGAGTGTTTGTGGAATACAAATCCAACAAATCCGGCACAGAAAATAGTTTTTGGCAAAAGTGCTACTGTATCGCTAAAGGTTAATTAGCCTCTGGCGGTACATCCTGGTTGTCTTTCTCTTTATCCTTTTTAAATTCAAGCTTGCCGAATTTGTAATTGAGGCTTATGCCAAAGGATTGTAAAGGGATCTCGCGGGTTGATACCTGGCTAAAGTTAGCACCTGTAGTAGTAGCTGTTTGGCTCACATACTTGTTAAACGGATTGGCAGCTGTTAAACCAATGCTGGCGTTTTTATTAAGGAATTGCTTACGTACTGCCAGATTATAAAACCCGAAGCCCGGATTAGTGCCCTGTATGGTTCTTTGTGATGAACGGTAATTACCAAAAACTTCAGCAATAAAGTTGTGCCCAAAATCATAAGAAGCATTCAGGTTCGCCCTGTATATCACACCGCTTACCTGCGGGCTGCCGGGGTTGTTTGATATCCTGTCGGCAACAAACATGTTTGAGCGCAGGCTGAATTTGCCTGTAACAGGTACCGAAACATATAAGTTAACACCTTCATTTGTTTCGGATCCGATATTGTATCGCTGGGTAAGTGAAACATCGGAATAATCAGTACCATTAATAGCCAATGTAGAATAATAAGTGGTGAATGATTGGATATCATTGGTATTATGCCTATAGAATGCAGCTACATAAACATTAGTCCCCTGATTAAATGATTTGTTATAGCCTAGTTCAAAATTATGGCCAATCTCCGGTTTCAGGTCCGGGTTACCGGTACTGATATTGTGCGGATCGCTGATATTATAGAAAGGGTTCAAATCACCATAATCAGGGCGTTGAATACGGTAGCTATAGCTAAATTTTATCGACTCCGTTTCATTAAGCTTATGCTGTATGGTAAACGATGGCGCTAAAGTCCCGTAGTCGGGGATGCTCGTCCCCGGGAAATCGGCAGTAGTTGTTGTATACTCATAACGTACACCCGCATGGCCGTTTATAAAATCATTGAATAATGAAAACGTACCTGATAAATAATAGGCAAATATATCGCGATGGTAATTAAAGCTATAGGTTTGGTTGGGATTGTTTACATACTCGCCGTCATTTAAAAGGGTATCAGTAACAACGCTGTTGCCGATGCCTTCTATAACTGCCTTAGCACCGGTTTCCAGTGTGAACTTTTTGCTGAACGGATTGGTATAATCTACCGATATATCGGTTTCCTTGTCCGTTCCCGGGTTTGTGCCCGACTGGCCCGATGCAGGATAGCCTCCTAAGGGATAAGTCTGCACCTGCGAAAAATTATTACTATTATTTCCAAAGCTCGATGTGTACAATACATCCAGTTCTTCATCTTTTTTATCAAATGTCTTTTTATAGCTCAGGCTAACATCCGATGAGTTGGCGCTGAAACGGCTGCTTGAATTACGCAGGCTGGGCAGATACAACGTTGTAGTATTATTTGCATCGGTAGTTTCCTGCAACTGGCTGGTTGGGCCCTCACCATGATTCCCAAAATGGTTAAAGCCAAATGAGCCGGTCAATTCATCTTTTTTGCTGATACTCCAATCAAAACTAATACCCGATTGGTAACCACTCCTTTTAAACGCACTGCTACCAGTTTGGATAAGGCGGCTTACATCCTTTGCACTATCAACCGAGGTACGGCTGGTAGTGGTTTTGGTAGTGGAATTAAGCTGCTCATTACCGCTGAAATAGGCGTTTACGCCGAAGTTACCTTTCTTGGCATTTAAATTAAAAGAGCCGTTCTCTAAACGTGTACCTGCTGAAAGGTTTACACTGCCGTTTACACCCTGTACATTGTTGTTCTTTAAAATAATATTAATGATGCCGCCAGTTCCTGATGCATCATATTTTGCACCCGGGCTGGTTATTACCTCAATGCTTTTGATCTGGCTGGCTGGAATCGATTGCAGCGCATCAGCCAAACTCGCCCCAAAAATGCTTGACGGCTTTCCGTTTATTAAAAACCTGATGTTTGAGTTACCCTGCAGCTCCACGTTACCATCAATGTCAACACTAACCTGCGGAACTTTCTTCAGCACATCAAGCGCCACGCCACCCTGCGCGGTTACATCATTGGCAGCGTTGTAAACCATCTTATCAATCTTGTTTTCAACTATTGGGGCCTTGGCAGTAATCACAACAGCCTGTAACTGGGTTTGTACCGGGGCCAGTTTTACCTCGCCCAATGCAATAGTATTTGAGCCGCTGATAATAATATGATCAATAACCTTTTTCTGGTAGCCGATAAAATCAATGGTTAACTTATAAGTACCATCGGCCAGGTGGTTTAAAGTAAAGTTTCCTTTGGGGTCGGTGCTCATACCATTAAACGGATTAGCGCTGCCATCTTTAAAAAGGCTAACAGTAGCATAATCAACAGGTGTATTATTACTTGCATCAACAACCTTCCCGCTAATTTTACCTTTAGCAGTATTATTTTGAGCCCATACGTTTATAGAAAGTACAATAAAAAGAAAAGAGAGAGCAATGTTGCGCATTATAATAATAATTTGAAAAATCGATTTTGCGCCAAATGTGCTATTTAACTTTGGATAAATTTTGTGTGTAACACAATTGAAACAACTTAATTACAAACAAAAGATTATAACACAATTGCACCGGGATAATTTTCTGCATGTTGCTATTATTCCAGAAAATTTACAGTATTGAATAATAACTTTGTAAAAAAACTGCTTTGAAGATATTAGTCATTGAAGATGAGCAAGGTTTGCGTGAAAGTATTGAAGAATACTTTACCGAGGCCGGCAATATTTGCGAAACCGCTGCCGATTACGCAACAGCTTTAACAAAAGTAAACGTGTACCGTTATGATTGCATTCTGCTGGATATAACCTTACCCGGCGGCAATGGTATTGACCTGCTCAAGATCATCAAAGAACATAATTATACCGATGGGATACTTATTATTTCAGCCAAAAACTCACTCGACGACCGCCTGGAGGGTTTAGACCTTGGCGCTGATGATTACCTGGTAAAACCTTTTCACCTGTCGGAGTTAAAGGCAAGGGTAACTGCCATTATCCGCCGCAAATCCTATAACGGCAGCAACATCCTCACTTTTAATGAAATTACTATAGATCTGTTGGGCAAAGAGGTAAAAGTTGGCAAACAAAGCATTAAGTTTACCCGTAAGGAATATGCGCTTTTGCTTTATTTTATAGCTAACAAAGGCAAGGTGGTTTCAAAAAATGCCATTGCCGAACATTTATGGGGCGATGGCGTGGATATGGCCGATAATTTTGATTTTATTTATTCGCACATAAAAAACATCCGGAAAAAATTGGTTGAAGCGGGTTCAAGGGATTATATACAGGCTGCTTATGGCATGGGCTATAAGTTTACAGAATCATGAGGCTTTTAGACAGGTATAATCGCGTTACCCTCATCACCACTATTATTGTGATGATGATCACCGGTATTATCTATTACCAAACCATCAGCTGGATATTAACCAACCAGATTGATAAGGATTTGGTGGTGGAGGAAAATGAGGTATTTGATTATGTAAATCTTAATCATCATTTGCCCCAGGTTTTCAAGTCGGACGATCAGCAGATCAGCTTTTTTCCCGCTCCGGTCAATTCCGTAACGCGGCAATTCATCGACACTAAATATTTTAACGTTAATGAAAAAGGTTATGAATCGGGCCGCGGGCTCATCAGCTCGGTTATGGTTAAAGACAAGTATTACAAAATACTGGTTGTAGAATCAAAAGTTGAGACCGAGGATCTGATACGCATTATTTTCGCCATCACTATAGGGGTTATCCTGCTGCTTTTAGTGATTTTGCTAATCATCAACCGCTTATTATTAACCCGCTTATGGCAGCCATTCTACACCATAACAAAGGACCTGAAAATGTTCAATGTTACCGACACCAATGAACTGCAAAAGGTTGATACCCACATTGATGAGTTTAAGGAACTAAATACTGCTGTTATCAGCATGGCATCGAGGGTAAAGCATGATTATAAGGACCTGAAAAGCTTTACCGAAAATGCCTCGCATGAATTGCTTACGCCTATAGCCGTAATAAATTCAAAGCTGGATACGCTGATACAGACTGATAATTTTAGTGAGCGGCAAAGCACTATACTTAATGACCTTTATACCTCTGTTAACCGTTTAAACCGCCTTAACCAATCCTTACTACTATTGGTTAAAATAGAGAACAGACTGGACCACGGCCACGAACTGATCGATTTGCACGCGCTTATTATGGAAATGATAGCGCTATTTGATGAAATATTCCAGGATAAAAAATTAAAACTCAATTGCTCGTTAGGGCCTAAAAATATTCATGGCAGTCGGTACCTGGTTGATATTTTGATGAACAACCTGATAAGCAATGCCATAAGGCATAACTACATTGGCGGCGAGATAAATATTGAACTGACAGAACAAAGCCTTATCATAGCCAACACAGGCGAAAGTACCGCGTTGCCAAATGATGATATATTTAAACGCTTCCACAAATCATCCCGGTCAGAGGGTACGGGGCTGGGCCTTACTATATCGCGGCAGATATGTGAGAACTTTGGTTGCTCGTTAAATTACCAGTTCGTTGCGCCTTATCACTCTTTTACCATACTATTTACTAAACAGGATTAATTCAATAACTGTTTCTTAAACTGGTTTGGGCTGATACCAACTTCCTTTTTAAACAATCTTGAAAAATAAGGCAGATTCTCAAACCCTAATGTATAGGCTATTTCTGAAACACTTTGATCAGCCGTTTTAAGCAGGTTTTTAGCTTCGGACATTAGATAGATATGAATAAGCTCCATTGCCGTTTTGCCGGTTTCCTGTTTTAAAAGATCACTTAAATAACGTGGTGACAGATTTAGCTGATCTGCAATATAATTTACTGTCGGCAGCCCTTTGTTGGCAATTGAATTACTTTCGAAATATACAGCCAGCGCATGATTGAACTTTGAAACCGTTTTGCCCGATAATTCAGTACGGTTAATGAACTGGCGCTTGTAAAAACGCTGCGCATATTTTAATAGCGAATCAATATGGGTAAGCATGATATCGCGGCTATATTCATCCTGGTTATTGTTGTACTCCGCGTCGATCTTATGGTACAGGTCCCACATCAGTTCTTCTTCGCGTGGCGACAGGTGAAGAGCTTCGTTGGCCTCATAATCAAAGTAACCATATTTCTGGATCTCAGCATGTAGCGGGTGCCCATTCAGAAAATCCTCATGGATAAAGATCAAAAAGCCATCTTCCTCAAACTCCAGGTTTTTAAATTGGATGATCTGCCGTGGTTTGGTAAATATCATAGAGCCATTCTCATGATCGTATTTAGTACGGCCATACATTACCACGCCCGATTTGATCTTTTTAAAACCGATCATATAAAAATCAGAACTAAACTCCCGATCGCCAAGCGAGCAGGTATTAGCATTATTACAATGATACAGGCTGATCAACGGGTTTTCCGGCGGCGGAAAACCATTGAAACGGTGCATTTCGGCCAGACCTTTAAAGTGCTTCATAATCATACAAATAACACAAAATCTGCGCTTAATTCAGCGCAGATTTTGTCAGTTAAATACCATTTAAATTAGTGACCGTGTGCGGCTGTTGCCACATCGGCCCATTCTTCCCATTCAGCCAGTTTACCTGCGTAAACTTGTTTAACCCAAGGGAAAGCAACTTTACCCAGGAACAATCTTAACGGAGGATTTTCGCTATCAACCAGTTTTAAAACCGCATCAACGGTAGCTTCTGGTTTGCCAAAAGCATCATCAGTAAGCCCAGCCTGGAATGCTGCCCTTACACCATCATAAGCCGGTATTGGTTCAGTATTGAATGCTGATGCACCTGCCCAGTCGGTTGAAAAACCATTAGGTTCGATCAATGATACCTTTATGCCAAAGTCTTTTACTTCAGCAGCCAATGTTTCGCTTAAACCCTCAACCGCGAATTTTGATGCGTTGTACAAGCCCAAAACCGGCAAGGTGGTTATACCCAACACGCTTGATACTTGTATAATGTGGCCATACCCCTGCTCACGCATAATTGGCAATACAGCCTGTGTTAACCACAATAAACCAAACACATTGGTTTCAATTTGTTCACGTGCCTGCTGCTCGGTAGTTTCTTCAATAGCGCCAAATAAGCCGAAGCCTGCGTTATTAATCAATACATCAATACCGCCAAATTTCTCCTTTGCCTGTTTAACGGCTGCAAAACCTGCCGCCCTGTCGTTCACATCTAATTTGATAGGTAATATAGCATCGCCATATTTAGCTACCAGGTCGTTAAGTGTTTCAAGGTTTCTTGCGGTTGCTATAACCTTATCGCCACGCTTTAAAAATGCTTCTGCCCAGATCTTTCCAAAACCTTTGGATGCACCTGTTATAAAAATTGTTTTTGCCATTGTTTTAATTTTTTTGTTGGGTCAAAATTATGGTCAATTTTCAAGGTGGATTTATACAAAAGTGGGTATTAATGATACGTTTTGTACAAGTGGCACTAATACTGTAATTGCATTGTCACAAAGGGCAATTACCGTTACTTCATGCTTCGCTCCTCTTTGCGGTATTCGGTTTTTATGGCCTCATAAATATCATCATGGCGAATGTATTCGTCGTCCCTGGCTATCGCCTTAAGGCAGGCATAATGCATAATATTAATTATAGCGGCACCATTCAACTCATATTTATCAGCTATAATTTTCAGACTGAGTGCAGGCTCCATTTTGTAAGATGCCGGCCACGATTTTTGCCACAGCAATAAACGCTCCGCAGGATTAGGCGCAGGAAAATGCACTACCGTATGAAAGCGTCTTAAAAAAGCCTCATCCATATTACTTTTAAAGTTTGATGCCAGTATCAGCAAGCCCGGAAAATCCTCTATCCTTTGCAGCAGGTAGGAAACCTCCTGGTTAGCATATCTATCGTTCGAGCTTTGGGTTTGTGTCCGCTTGCCGAATAATGCATCCGCTTCATCAAAAAATAAGATCCAGCCTTTATTCTCCGCCTTTGAGAAAACCTTCTCCAGGTTTTTTTCCGTTTCCCCTATAAATTTCGATACGATCTGCGACAGGTCTATACGATATACCTCCTTATTAAACTGCTTGCCCAGCAATGACGCTGTTAGGGTTTTACCCGTACCGGGAGGGCCATGCAGCAAAACCCTGTAGCCGGGCTTCACCTTTCTCTTTAATACCTCATCCTGCATTAATTTGGCATTATACATCAGCCAGGTTTTAATATCGTTGATCTGGCTAAAGGTATAGGGGTTAAGTACCAGGTCGTCCCATTGCATCTCTGTTACTATCCGTTTAGCCGGAAACTCCGGGCCAAAACGCGGGGGTATCTCAACACCAATTACCAGGCGGCTTATCCATTCCTGTTCGGCAATTATTCGTCCGCTCATGATCGGTTCGCCCTCTTTTACAGTTTCAAGGTATAATATTCCATACCGCACCAGTGTGCCAACGGTAAGTAATTGCTGAACAAACAGTCGTTTGGCTATATCATCGCCGGCAAGTATAAACTGGGCAGTTTCGCCGGTAGGCAATAATCCCCGGTGACTGCTCCCCCTAACACCCCCAAACTCGGGAAAATCGCCCCCCTGTGGCATAGCTTCCTTCATTACTTCATCATAAAAATTAGGATATATATGCGGAATATAAACCATCAGGAAGATCAGCCCTTCAGGTGGCTCCAGCTGAATACTGTACTTTTTAAATTCTTCGGTAATCGCTGCTATCAATGCCGTCAGATCCCACTCAGCGCTAACATCCTTTCGGATGATGGCTTTAAGATAGCCTGAAAACTGGTGAATATGTGTCTCGATCGCTTGCAGCATGGGTAATTATTTATCAATTTTAGGGTCGTATGCTTTTGGAATAAACGACTGATCACCCAACCATACCCTTGCTGTGGATTTATGCACATCGGGTGTATCCATCGTCCATTTGTCTATATCTTCCTCCTTCGCGGCTTGCTTAAGGGTAGGGTTAAAATAATCGTATTTAGCACGGTAGGCCCAATATTCCGTCCATGCCTTCCATTTCAATAATTTCAGGTCGGCAGGTTTGGCAGGATCAAGCGGTCTTTGCGTGTTTAATGCATCAGCGTATTTAGCTGCAATATCCTTATGCTGTGATGCCTGGTATGCATGTACACCTTCATGCAGCAGCGTTCCTTCATCCAAAAAATTATCGTTATCACCATCCAGCCATATCTCATCTCCTGAGTAGTCGTCTTCACCATGTACCATCCCATCAAAATGATAGCATTTAATTTTTTTCGCATCCCATTTGCTCCGGAGCATTTTTACGGCACCTGTTATATAATCCTGTTTACCGTAGCTATTACCCTGCATATTTGTTTCCAGCTTTTTGAGGGTTTCTTCCGCTTTTTGCATGCAATGTGCTGCATCATTACCGGTCATCTCCATTTTTCGCTGAATAGTTGCAGGCATACGCTGTATAATATTATTGGCGGGCTTAAAAAACCCACCTGTATTTATGGGCGATGATGGCATACGCATAACTTTATCTGCCATATGCTCAGCCTCCTGCTCATACACATCATTAGGCTGGTTAACCGTTAGCCTGGGTTGAAAAAATACAGATCTCATATCCGGCAACCTTGCCGAACTTTTGTACTGTTTAAGATCATATTTTCCTGCACTCATATTTATAATAGCCCGTAAAATACACTCATCTTTCTTCGATTTGGTTAAGGAGGGCATGGCCCTGGAATTGCTGCTGAAATTTCTGGAGGCATAGAGTATTGTATATGGCTGTCAAAAGGTCCATTTCCCTTCCTCCATTCGTTACATTGCGTAGTGCCATATACAGCAAAACATTGAAGGTCGCAATTGCGATGACATGGATCAGTATAGCAATCTCCAACACATGCACAGGCATCGTAACAATCATCATGTATCCTGCAACCCAGGTGCGAGCCACACTCCTGAACATCGTGATAAGTAAAGGTGTAATGACAACTTCGGGTTGCATCGGGCAGGCACAGTACCACATCGGGTGCATGGGTGCAGGTAGGGGGGCAATCAGGCCCGCATGCCCCCCTGCACGTTGATGTACTGTGAATATGCGGATCCGTTAATTCGGGAATTCTTACTGTACCATGCCATGACCCGGGTGCCGGAGCGCGTGGTGGAACACAAGGCGGCGGCGCTGCCTGAATATTTAGGGCAACAGCCCTGTAATTTTTATCATGCTCCGAGCCCGGATATCCACCGGTGGCATTTTCCAGGCCAACTGTATGCCCCGATCCCCTCACTATTGTTGCTACTTTACTAGCCCTTTTGCATGATAATGTAACATTATTTGCTTCCGGCCCTTCTGCACTTGCCATGCCTAACACATCAATGGGTGAAGCGGTGCTGGTTATTGCTAATTTGTCTGTTAACGCCTTCTGCTGCCCCTCTTCAAAATTATCGGTATCTACTACAAATTTATACCGGTCATTCGAAGGCACGACCGATACCAGGTTACATGGAGCGGCAGGTGTCTTATCTACTTTTTGAATTTTTGATGCAGCGCTTCCACCCTGCTGTATTACGTGCGTTAGCTCATGCGCCATTAACCGTTGCCCTGTGGGGCTGTCAGGCGAGTATTGCCCGCTATTAAAAACTATATTATTTCCCGTAGTATAAGCCAGCGCGTTTATCGACTCCGCCGATTTTGCGGCTACTTGATCAGTATGGATACGCACATTGGAAAAATCATGCCCAAAGCGAGGCTCAAAAAACTGCCTGCTGTTTGCGGAAAGAGATTGCCCTGCTGTGCTTAACGAACTTACATAACTATCTAACTGGCTGCTGCCCGCAACTTCACTTGTAGAGCTCTCTTTGCGGTGCAGCATTTTATCTTCCTGCTCGCAATGAGCACATTTACGCTGTATGGTGTGATTGGCGGGTTTAAAAAAACTATCCTGGCTTGCAAACGGATCAGGCATGCGCATAACGCGGTCGGCCATATGATCAGCTTCCTGCTCGTACACATCATTGGGTTGGTTGATGCTGAGTTTCGGTTGAAAAAAGTGACCTTTTTGAGGCGAACTATTTTTCACTTCAGTTACGGTTGACTGTTGTTGTGTGGCCAGCATTTTTTTATGTTTCTTTTTTATATATGGTGATTTATTACATCCCGTAAATACCCCTAACCCCACGCTCCAGCCAACTGCCAACGTCCCTTATTGGCTGTGTTACAGCATCTACAGCCTCGCCTGCAGCATGGCCCACTGATGATAATAATGCAGGGCCTCCGGCTCGCACAATACCCCCCGAATCAAGGACAGTATGTTTTATCGGATCTGCCTTGGAGTCATACTGATCAGGGGTTCCCTGGCAGCCGGCATTTGGATGGCTATCGGTAACCAATACTCCTGAATGATCATAAACACATTCATTCATCGGGTCGTCTGGCGTAGGCGCCCTGTCCTCAAGAATTGTTCTAAAACCGCAATGAAAGACACTCGTACTACCGAAATAAGGTTTAAAACCCGGCGGTACCGGGTCATTGTCATTTAAATGGGTAGGGCAGGCCAGCATTCTTTGTACGCCGGGAGTGGTAGTGCTGCTGCTTTGCTGCACCACGTGGGTTAACTCATGTGCTAATAATCTTTTCCCTTTTTCGCTGTCAGGTGAATACTGCCCGGTATTAAAAACAATATTATTGCCGCTGGTATAGGCCAGCGCGTTTATGGCTTGTGCCGATTTTGCCGCTGTTGAACCTGTATGCAATTTAACATCCGAGAAATCGCGCCCGAATTTGGGTTCGAAGAATTTACGGCTGCCCTCGGGCATTGCCTGGCCCGATGAGTTTAACGAGCCAACATAACTATCCACGGCATTGCTGCCCGCGCCTTCGTTCCCGGCATTGCATTTACGTTGTATGGCCGATGGCTTGAAAAAGCTTTTTTGATTGATGGAATTATCCCCCGTCCGTACAACATTATCAGCCATGCTATCGGCTTCCTGTTCATAAACATCATTCTCCTGGTTTATGGCAAGTTTAGCCTGAAAAAATGCCGGCCGGCCGGTAGCTGACCGTGCCGATTCACAACGATTGGTTTTGCATGTTATTGATCCCATATCCTATCCATTTACAATTCGTTAGCATCAAATATTTATCGCATCCATTATGGTGCTATTATTCCCTGTTCAACAGCTATTTCCTTCAATAATTTATCGGGTGTAAAAACAAACCTGACCAGCAATTTGGTGATAGTTAAAAACTTCCTTTCGCTGATAACTGATGCGTATACTACATTATCAGTAAGCGCGGAATATTCAAATCCATTATCCTTTAACCAATTGGTTATTGTATCATGATCTGTTGTATTTACCGGGAACTGCGTTACCAAATACTGTTGCAGTTCTTCCCTTGATTTAAATTTCATATTTCTTCTTTTTTATAGAACGGGATCGCCCCAGCCTGGTGCTACCCAAACTGGTTTAACTTCCGGAATACCGCAATTATGTAATATTGTCCGTGCCACAGTATTACTATTAGGGCCGGTAGGTGCATATGGAGTGGCTGTACCATCAATACGCGCTAATTCTCTAACCAAGCAGGCATCGGTTGTTGTACAATCCACCGGATCTTGTGCAGTAACCGAAGGTGCTGATGGCTCCCAGTCAATAGTACCGGGCAGGTATCTGCCATGCATGGTAACAATATTGCCAAAAGGTCCGCTGCCAGCTGGCCCGCCACGGTAATAACTTTCCTCGCCTGTTCCTTTATTATGCAGTATAACAAAAAGATGGTAAATTGGTATACCATGCAAAGCCGGAATTTTAGTAGCCCTTACATCCACACGGCAATCTCCTGAAGCTACCGGGCCGCCACCACCGCCGCCGCCGCTTGAACCGCTTGAGCTACTCGAAGAGGAGCCCTCTTTTACCGCACCTTGCTGCCCGCCATCAGTGGGCTGTGCCTGGGGTTGTTGAGGTAAGCCGCCTGGAGGAAGCCCACCATCTAATGGGTCCAATTGCCGTTGGATACTTTGGTTAGTTAGCCCCTGCTGTACAACATGCGTAAGTTCATGCGCTATGAGTTTTTTTCCGCTATCACTTTCGGGCGAATACTGGTTGGTATTAAAAACTATATTGTTACCGCTGGTATAAGCCAGCGCGTTGATGGATTGTGCCGATTTTGCCGCTACCGAATCGGTATGGAGCTTAACGCTTGAAAAATTATAGCCGAACCGCGGCTCAAAAAACTGGCGCGCAGTTGATGACATCGACTGCCCAGTTGAGCCTAATGAGCTCACATAACTATTAAGCTGACTATCGGCATGTACTTCGCCGGTTGAACTTTCCTTACGATGCAGCTTTTTATCATCCTCCTCGCACTCATGGCATTTGCGCTGGAGCGGATTAATGGCTGGTTTAAAAAAGCCCGGTTGTTTTACTGATGGATCGGGCATGCGCATTACCTGGTCGGCCATATGGTCGGCCTGCTGCTCGTGTGCATCATTAGGCTGGTTTATGGTAAGCTTGGCCTGTACAGTATGATCCTTAAAAAACAGACTACTGCTTTTTAAAGGGTTATTTTCCTGCTGTGATGATTGCTTGCTTTCCTTCATAGATATAAAGTTAATACCAATCCACGTTTAATAACTGTTCCATCCATGGCAGGCGGATGGTTGAAATTCCCCAGGGCAGTTTGCCCAGTAATATATCCAGTGTCTTTTGCTCAATGGTGAGCAGCCAACCGTTCTCCCTTAGTTCCAGCTTACCTTCACGCTGCAAAAAAGAGTTGCGTAAGCCTTGTATAGATGTGTTATTTAAAGGTACCCAATAATTAGTTACAGCGGATAATAAATTATCCGATTCGGTGATCTCTTTTTCTGTTAACAACAACTCATCCGGCAGCGTATCGTCCAGCGGATAACCGCACATTACCTTTTGAAGCGTGAGGTTAAATTCGGCAACCTTTGTTTCGCCCGTAGCCAGGTAATGCAGCAGCAATACTGCGCGCTGACGGGCTTCGTCGCTTACAAATTTCTTTTCAGCAAAAAGTTCCAGGCCCTCAAAATATGGTTTTAAAAATGGGTGTAATATTACTATCCCGCTGCTATTTACAAATATTACATCCCCGGCGATTACCTGTGCATCCCTTTTACGTTTCGTTGTTTTTGGCTTCTCCTTTTTTGCAGATGCTTGTTCCTCATTTTCAATACCCGGGTCATTTATTGCAGCGGTTTCATTATCCGGGATAGTACCGTCATTTCCTAAAGCGATATCTTCATCAACCAGGGCGATGTTTCCATCAGCAGCAATTTTATCCTCATCTGTTATACCTTGCTCTTCACTAAAAGCCTTGGTGTTTTTACCGGGTTTTCCATTTTTTTCACCCCGATCTTTCTTAATCTCTTGTTTTAAACAAACGATCAGTTTTTTAAAATCAGCGTATATAATATCGGTTTTCAGACCTTCCAATATTTCATCCTGTTTTTTATTGCTGATAACAGTGCTATTAATGCCAAAGTAAACTGCGCTCTGTTCTAAAATATAGTAACTAAGCTCATTCCCCTTTTTATCGGGCAAAGCCTGTAAAATATACTGCCATATTTTGTGGCGTACTACAGTTGTTGTTTGCCTACTGAAGCTATGTACAATCAGCGCCAGATCGTTATAGATCAGCTCCCATGAAACGCCGAATTCTGGCATCGCGCCGGATAACAATGCCCCTAAAAACTTATCGGAGAACTGTAAAATCAGGCGCTGCATGATCGCCTCATTCGCATGGTGTTTTAGCAATATTCTATCAAAAAACTGCTGGTATTCGCGGGCTGTGAAATTGTTCAGGATCTCCGTTTCCCAATCATCCATAGTAGTTGTTGCTGCCTGGTACCAGGGTAAATAACCTTTCTCTAAAAAATAAATGAGGGCATTTATCAACGATTGCTCCTTACTTAACTCCTCGGCACTATCGGCATAGCTTAAATTATCTTTTTGCTCCGATAAGCCTTTGGCCAGTTCGCTCAGCAATTGCGCTTTAAACTCGTTCTCAAAGTTCTGCTGGTTTATGGTGCCAAGGTTAAGCTGCAACTTATCAATGCGTATAATTTTATCTTCGGGAAAAGCATTATTAAAAACGGCATCAATACCAACCTTTAAATCATGCTGCATCAGGTTGCTTACACTTGCCTGCAAAGCACCTGCATACTCCCTATTTGAGAGATTAAGTATAATTTTTTGCCGGTGGATGATGTGCCTTAACATTTTTTAGCTACCTAGTTGGGTTACAGTAACGCCACTTTGGCTATCATTAATAGTGAATTTAAAGGTTTTAGTGGTAGCACTTTTACAAGCACCATTTGCTATTGTAAGTGTTACTGAAACGCCGTCGGGGTTCTCATTTTGCACCTGCGGACTTAGTATCGCCAGGAATTTTGAATCTGTAGTTGAATCTTTAGCCTTTAATTGTTTATTCTCAGGGGTGATCTGCCATTGGTAAGTAACCCCGCTTTCAACATTACTTGCATCGAACTCAATTTCTGATGGCTGCACACCATTAACCTCGGCCGGGAATGTAAAATCACTCCCGGCATCAGTTATAACTATAGTAGTTTTAGCAGATGTTACACGCGCCACAGTATAATAAATATCATAGGAGCCCGCCGCTAAATTAGCAGGCACAAATGACCCATCGGAATTTATGCCTGTTATTGCCGCCCCCGTACTATCGCCAAATGTGCCGCCGGTTGGCGTGCCGCTGAGTTGCGCTGTACTACTATCATTACTGCAAAAAGGGCCTGCCGCATTTATGGTAGGCTGTTCTACAGGCTTAATTGGTTTAACAGTTTTTAACGGCCTTGGCTCGGGCATAATATAGGCCACCGGCGGGCAATCCGAACAGCAGAGGTAAGGAATATAAAAATCAGCTATTACCGCGCCTTCGGTTAATCCGCGCCTCGTTCCAATTACCGGCGGGTTTAACGCGGTGATAATTGGCGTTTTTGTTTTTGGCGGCGCATCTTTACAATCTTCAACAAACTTCATGATCATTTTAGTAAGCTCCGTGCTGTACGGCGATGGTGTGGCTACAGGCTCACCAGTTGTAGTACCTAATACCTCTGCGCTTCCCCGCTCTACAGTAATGCCTACCGCGTTAACCGGTTCACGCAACTCACGTGATTCGCCGTCATAAACCAGTACAAATGTGCCGCCTTTGGGTACGCCTGCCTTATGCTCCAGGCCCGGGTGCTTTTTATAGTAGTTAAAAAATGTAAGCTGCTGCTGATAGTTGCGGAGCCGCAGCATATATTCCCTTTTTAATACATCTATACGTTCATCAACACACATGGAAAGCAGCAAACTCAGCTCATCGTTAAGCAGTATCAGTTCGCCCGATTCATCAAATGAAACATAATCAGTAGTATTGCCGGCGGCATCGGTAGTGCTATTATCAGCATCCTCGTCGGCAGCCTCTAACAGCAGCCTGATCACTATTACGGCCATTTCCAGATACTCACGGTATATCCTCACCAGCAATTCAATATTAATTTCGGCCAGGGTATGAGTGTATAAAACGAACATCAGGTCCTCAACAAATTCTATAAACTGAAAGAAGTGATATTCAGCAACAAGCAATTGATTGTCCTTTGCGCGCACCAGGCTTGATTGTAAGGGGTTTCTAAACTCTCCTTTACTGTCTAACGACCGTAAGTAAGTCCAGCCTAATGTACTTTCAGCAGGGGGGCAATTTTTCCTTAAAAAATCACCTCGTTTATAGGTCGCGCTGATAGTTATCGGCGTTTCAAACTCCAATGCGCCCCTAACCTTATAGCTTGAAAAACTTCCATTGTTTAAAGTGTATACCCCCTGGTCGATTTCCGGATGCGCTGTAGTTTCCTGAGCCTTATCAACTATTACAGTTCCATCATTACCGGCCTCATCATAACCAGACCTGAAAGGCTGACTTGAGATATAGCAAAATAGGGTGTGGATTTTACAGGCAGCATCGCCTATTATCAGCTTATAAGCCGTATCCAGGTCCTGCATGCTGCATTCTGGTAGCGGAGCGCTTAAGCGCAACTGATCTGCCGATACAGCTACTACATCAAAGGGCAGGTTATATTCAGCACGTTGCAATAGTATGCGCTCTAAGGCGATCCTGTAATTTTGGCCGATATGGCCCTCTATCCTAAAAAAGTTATACTTTTCTATATCATACAAAAGCGGGTCTACTACAGGTTTTTTGCTGGTATAGCTATTGGCATGGTAGCTCAGGTTTAAGGTTTCTTCCTTTTTAAGGGTTTTCTCGTAGTTCCAATACTTGTATAATTCGGTACCTCCTTTGCCTGTTAATTTAAGTACTTTATTAATCTCTTCTGTATTAAAGGGTTTAGCGTAGACACCTGTTTTAAAATAGTAATAAGGTATGGCCCGTGCCGAAAGCGGTGGCCATTCATATTGGCTCGGTGTTATGATGATGGTCTTTTCTGTTTGTATGGCAAACTCCCGAAGCATTACAATTATGCGCTTAAACAACAGCGTTGCTTCAGCGGCATCGCCATCCATTTTTGAGAATAGACCGGAGTATATAAAGTAATCACGGTAAGGGTCTTTTAAAAATGCGTCGGTTGATTGCGAAGCGCTGCCCAATATGAGATGCAGCGGGAACAGGTTAACATCCGGGCAACATTCCGACAGGCCGGCTACTTTTTCCGAAAGCTCATAATAGCCTTTGATCAGGTCATCTATAAAATCATAGAAATATTCTATAAAATACGGCACTTCCTTAAATATGCGTTCCCGCATTAATTTCAGCTCCGCCAGCAAAAACACAAAAGGATTTGTGTTGAGCTTTAACAGGGCGCCGTATTCATCATACAGATAATTTAAGGCATCGCTTAACTCAGTTAAAACAGCATTGTCAACAATTGCATAAAATGCCTCTAAAACCTCTATGCTTGTTTTTAATGGTTTGTAAGGCACATTGTAACGTTTCAGGTTGATCTGATAATCATTCTTGGTTAATGTGATCTTATCGGGCAATCCGTTTCTTAATGTGAGCAGATCGGCTGTAGGCACCAGCAGCGGCCTTACAGTAAACACCATTTTTTCGCCCATATTATTGCAATCCAGCATATCGCAATTCTTGAGGTCGGTTTCCTTTGCTTCCAGAAACAAGGCTACCGCGTAATCATCCAAAAATCCATTGGTAGTATTTATGACTACTGCGCTGGCTTTTTTGGCTGGTTCAAGCGCCTTTTGCTGATCATCCGTAAGCAACAAATAGATCTGCGTACCACTGGTACCATAACCTTCATAAAAAGGCAGGTCGGTGCCATGCTTAAAGGGCAGGTCAGCAGGGATCGCTATCTGCGAATAGTTCATGTACCAGGTATACTTTTCCTTTGGCTGCACAATAAGGTAACCCTGAGATGTAACCCCACAGCCCTTGGTTATTTCAATACCATTGCTGTGAATAACTATCTCCAGGCCACAAGCAATACCTATCCCAATCAGCTTGTTGCGTGTCCAGCGGGCCTGGTGATCCAGGTAATTGAATGACTCATTCAGGTGGTCGTTAGTGAGCACCTGATCCGCTTCAAAGAAGATGTATTCATTTGAATTTATCATATCTCAAGTTTTATAAGATCCTAAAACAGTTTTTCCTAATTGTACCGGGTTGGTGCCCTGGCTATCCTCACAATCATGCAGGGTAGCCACCGGGTATTCGCTATGCAGACTAAAGAGCAGCTTCAGCAGTTTATTATTGGCGACCTCGAATTTGTGCAGGCTGGTTACCTTATCTAATGAATAATTGGCCAGCGCCGTTATCCATACCTTGTATTCCCGCTCAAATTCATACATGGATTCATCATTTATCCAGCAAACTTTAACAATGGTATGAGCAGGTACTTCCTGGCGAACGATATCCTCAAAATACTCCCTGAAAGCCATGCTCCGGAAATGAGCCGGCCAGTAAGGCATCACCACCGAAATGCGGAACGAGTATGGATCTTCATCGCCACAAAAATCGCAGTTGGGATCAAGGCATACCGGCGCAAGGTCGAAAGTATTATCGCGTGGCCTCAGTAAAACATGCTCAATAAGGTGCAGCCCCTCACTATCGCACATGGTGCTGAATGTGACGATGAACTGTGCCATGGCTGTTTCGGCATCTGCCTCCAATGAAAAATTATTGCTGATAGCCTGGTTAACGCCATTATTATCAACTACGTAAACATTCCAGTTGGTGCCGGTTTGGCTGATGGCGTAGTTGTCTGTTGCCAACAGCAGGTCCATAAACGCGGGCAATGCCTTTTGTGCTTTCGCATTGCTATTGTAACTTGTTACAGATGTAAGCGCGTTTGCGCCCTCGGTAAATACAAAGTTGTATTTGGCAGGCGTGCCGCTGGATGTGATGGTCGCATTGCCAATACAATATAAAAACCTGCGAAAATATGCTTCAACACCCGGAACATTACTCTTAAAACCGCCAAGGTGACTCAACTTTCTTTCAACTCCTGCTACATTATCGGTATTCCATAATTTGGCAGTATCAATTTTAAAATCATGCTTTTGCGGGAAATAGTTATAGGCACGGCCCCGCTCATAACTCATCACCGGGTAATCCTGTAAAAACTCGATCTTATCCTCGATCATACTGGCGAGGGTGATGCCGGTTTCCTGCTGCGTGGTATAATCCAGGCTATACATGAGCAAAACATATTCATTGAACGATTCGGCAAAGCGGCTCATCAGGTGATCAAGGAAGCTGTTCCGGCGGTTAAGAAAAAGCTCATTTGTTTCGTATAAAGTTTGCCAGTCGTTTACCGTTGTGCTTGCAGAATCCTGGTTTTGCATTACCAGTTCATTAATGGTTTTTGAGCTGCTATCCTGTTTGTAAATGAGCATGATATTTTTTACGCTGTCAATAAACTGGGCGTAATAGGTTTGCACCGTTGCATCGGTCGAGAACAGTTCTTTGGCATTTGCCAGTTGGGACAGGAAATCAGCCAGTAACTGGTCATACAGCAATAGGTAAGCCTGTAATTGTTTCGCCTGCGCCCTTTGCTGGACGGTAGCTGTTGGCGGCAGACCCGGTTGCCCAATTCCATAAGTTACCGGGAAAAGTTCCTCGACAGAAGTATAGCCATCCAGCGGAAAATAAGTGCCTGACGGGATAGCGATATCATCCTCATGGCCCGAAAGCTTGTTGTGTGCCCGTGTGGCTCGCAGCCAGCGCAAAATATCATTCACCTCATCCATATTTGGCAGGTACGGGAACTGGTTTTTATAGAATACCATTTTTGATTTGGTTTCCGAAAAAACAGGTTTACACCCCAATGTGATCGGCATACACCAGCTTTTATTGGTTTCACCTGTTACAGGCTGATCATCGGCGCCATACTTCGTCATCCTGAAACTGCGCACAGCCAGTACGCCTTCAATATTCATAATCAGGCTGATGATCTCTGAGGCATAGATCTCCGTTTTTAACTGGGTTTGCTCCAACTGCACCGTATCAATAAAGCCATGCTTTAAAACCGGGCCCGAGAAGATCTCATCAGTAGTGTAGCCCATGGCCTGCATTTCGCTCAGCAGGTAAAAGTTTACCGGTGGATTCAGGTATTCCTCAATGGCAAAAAACACTTCGGCCTGCACCTCCGACATATCAGTTGATGGCGTTATATCAATGTCACAGCAAAAGGCTATTTCCTCATCTTTTATGGTAGTAACACTTACAAAATCCTCGCACAGGTTGCGGTTCTTGTTCAGTTTACGGATTGCCTTTTGAACGATATGCTTTGCCTTTTGGATCTTTAAAATGTACAGGTTCACCACCTGGGCCGTAAACTCCGGCGTAAAAAAGTTCGCAAGTTCGGCAGGGCCAATTGTCTGATCCGCTGGCTGCAGATCAATGTTTACAATGGGTGTAAGTGTTATGGTATAGTGCGCGCTGCCAATTGAATATTTAACGTTTATAGTGGCAGTGATAATGCTACCGGCAGCACTAAAAGTGGCACTCACATTAGCTGCCTTTACCGGACTGGCCAGTAATAATTTTTCAACAGATGGATCATTCCATATCGGGAAAACTATCGTCAGACTCACCTCGCCCTCAGTAAATGCACCAAATGCCGGGTTTAATATTTCTACTTCGCCATTGTTCAAATCGCCGAGTTGGTCGTCATCATCCAGATCAAGCAATACCTGGTACAAACCCGACAGGTAAACCGGGTGAGGTGTTACATTATAGGATAAGGCATCCGCGCTGCAATCGGCATAAATGGGTACCTCATTTACCGCAATGTTTACGCCATTAACCGTATTGTAATCTACAGCGGTGAGCCAGGCGTTCTCAATCCCAACAATATCAATTAGCAACTTACGGTAATCATCAATAGTTAATGGCGATTGGGTGAGGATATTTTTCGCGGTAAATAATGTTTGCGTGTCGGGGATGGTGCCATCAGGATTGGTCAGCAGATCCTGCATAGGCAAGTCAATGCGATAGCCCAGCTCGGTAATGGCATAGCACAGGGCCTCCATAATGGTAATGCCGGGGTCATGCTCATTGTAGTCCGTCCAGTACTTATGGCTCAGCTCCTCAATATAATGCAAACCTTTTGCACGGAGGGCAGCATAGTCCTGATCGGTGGTTAATACCGGGTTTTTATCTATAAAGTCTTTATCCATTGCAATCGCATTTATCGCCAGGTGTTATCTTGTGTTTTACCTTAGTTTTTTCATTATAGTACGATACGATGATGGATCGCGCCGTACTCGGCACCGCCTCTTCAATATCCTTTTGTATGGATATCAGCGTATCGCCATCGCGTATAATGTGGCTCATTTTAAAGCAGGTAACATGATCCACATAAGTCCGTTCCTCAACAAAATTCAGCACTACCGATTTTTCAACCGTGTTGCCAAACTCAATGGCCTGTGGGTTGCCAAAGGCCCAGGGCGTTAAAAACTGTTCTATATCATTGTTCAGCTGGGTAACATAAAAACTCGGATCAGCCAAACCACTGAACACCACATGGAATTTAAACTGTACCTCCTCAAACTGCGGGTTGGTTACATCCAACTGCACAAATGGCGACGTTAAGGTGGCCAGGTAGGCCTGTATTTTTGTAAGCAAGCCGATACTGGTATATGGCCTGAGCGGGTTAACCGTATTTATATTAGTGAGATCGGGTATAGTGATCACCATCACATGCCCGGCCAATGTTTCTGAATATTTAGGCTGATTGGTGATGGTATCGGTGATCATCCCGGTATGGTTAAGGCATTTTACCTTAAAAATTTCGGGATATTGCTGCAGTACTATCCGTTCATAATCCCAGGTAGTGATGGCGCGTTGTTTGTGGCGCAGCCGTTCGCTTACCCGCACATAAAACTGGTCATCCGTTTCAGCTACCCGGCCATCAAAGGAATTATAGGGCTGCTGTGTTTGCTTTAGAGCAGCATCGGCAACAGCAGGTTTACTGATGGTGTTTGGCGGCAGGGCTTGTGTAAACTCGATACCATCGGGTATATCCTGCACAAATTGCGCTTTGGCGGCATTAACATCTACGGCAATTAAATTACAGATCGCATCTGTTTCATGTACCACAACCGCTTTTATCCAAAGCAGACCTGCATCAGCACGGGTGTTATCAAGTGTGGCTGTATCGGGTACTAACAATACTACCAGGCCTGAGGTTGTCAGATTACTAGTATAATCCACCACCGATGTATCATCAAATTGCAGCCAGTTATTGGCGCTCAGGTAGTACCAGGTTACGGTGGTCATGGGTTGCAGCGGGTTGGCGCTGCCATCTGATACCTGGAATAGTACCGAGAACGTTTCATCAGGCAAAGCATTGCTCAAGCCTATCCATAACTCACCGCCATCGTTGCCACTTACAACAGGGGTAAGGTTAAACGTTGGCAGTAAAGTAAGCAGATCTTTCGCTATGATATTTGGGTGCATTTCACGGAAACCAAAAGGCTCCACATGATAAAAATAATTGGTACGGGCGTTGTACTGAGCCACGGTATTTGTATTTAAGTTGATGGTATCGGCAGCGGTATAATTTACTGTTAATGCTTTTGCGATGGGATGCGGCGGGGTAGTTACATCTGGCTTGCTTACAGTATAGCCTGATACCTGGGTGGTGCTGCCGGTAACATAATTTACCGTAACCGATGGCGGGGTAATATTGCCGAGATAAGTACTCAAACTATAATCTGAGCCCTGTAGCTCTACCTTGATAAAGCCATCTATTTCGGTAACCGAATAATCATCATTAGCGGTAAAATCGGGCGAAGATTGTACCATTTCACTGGTATCGATTGCCATATCAGTACCCAAGCCTATAACACCCAGCTCCTGCCAGTCGCCTTTTACAAGGGTATAGCTATCCACATTGGTACTTGCAAGCGGCGCCTGCGACCATTCAATCTCCAGCGATAGTGCGGATAATTGCTTTTGAAAGATTTCCTTACTGCCCATAATAAATGCGGTGCCGGCTTCGGGAAAATCGCCGAATGGTTTAAATGGTTTCGAGGTGTTTATTTTACCATCATCATTCTGCAAAGAGAGGTTTTTAACGTCCTGTACGGTTACGGCAATGGTTATTGCAGTAATACCAAGTTGTGCTATAGTGGTATATGATGCAAAGCCGCCGGTAAGTATGATTTGCGCCATGGGCAGTTCCTGCGGGAAAGTGCCGCCGTGTATTTTGGCTGAATACGGGATGATAGCAGGTGCATCGCCCTCTAACGTCATTGTTATTGTAAATGAACTGGTACTATTTACGGCGATGGTATATAATGGCACCGTATACCACGCTTTTTTGCCTGTTAGCTGTATGGTAAAGGCTGGCAAAGCCGATGTGCCTGTTAACATTGCTGCAGTAAGTGCGCTATTGGCTGTGTATTGAAAAGTGATGTCGATCTCGCGGGTGCCTTCATTCAAATAAAGTGCGTTTGATGCCAGCGCGAAACCAATATTTGCAGGCAGAATGTTGTTTTCAGGATTACCGAATGTGGACCATGAGCCATCGGCGCTTAAAAGTTTGCCGCCCTGTCCATCTTGTGAATTAGCTATGGGCGAAGCATACAAGGTCACCGGCGAGCCTGCATATTCATCCAAATAAATTGATTTTAACGCGGTTACGCTGGCGGTTTGTAATACAATATCATCCGTAAGTGCATAAAACAGGTTGTTGCCATTGGCATCTTTACCGGCCTTAAATTGCGTGCCCTCAGTTAGCAGGTGTTGGTCTATATTTTTTTGCAGGGTGAAGAGCAGGTGCACATAATCGGCCTCTGCAGGACTGTTGGTGAGCTGCAGCACATCCTTATAATAAAAATCAAGGTGCCTTTTAGTATACTTATTTAGGTGCTTCTGCGCATGCGTGAACAACCTTAAAAAAGCCAAGTACAAGGCATAATGCGGCGAGTGTTTTGGATAGTCCTTTAATACATCCTCCAGGTAAGCCGGGGTACGGCTTACAATGGTGGTAACCCCATCAATAAATGCCTGGTATGCCCCTATAAATAGATTATGGGTTAGGATATGTTTAATATCGGCCAGCGCAGTTGTGCCGGTAAGGGTTATTGGATATACTGTAGCAGGGGCAGCGCTGGTAAACGGCGGATCGCTTAACGAGGCTATGTTAAAATTCTGCGAAAGTATCAGCGGATCAACCGGGGTAAGTCCATCGGTAAATGTTAAAGTCTCATTAATAAGTACAAGCGGGTTACCTTTAAACTGATCGTAATAATACACCAAAGTGCTTAAAGCAGCCGCCAGGTTTGAGGCGATAGAAACTGACAGGAAAGTAGTATAATCCAGTTTTTCAGGCAGCTGGCGGTAGGCATTATCAAGCCCAACGGCGAGCGAAAAAACAAAATCAAAAAGCACCTTGAAGTATTCCTGCGCTTCCAGGTCGGTGGTCGCGTTCAGGGCGTTATCGATAGTACTTTGTATGTAGCTGGCATAATCCTGTGTGCGCCAATCGGCAATGGTGGCAATTACTACGGCAACATCATTACTCATTAATGCCTGCCAGTCGCCAACAATAGCATTGGTGAGGTCGTAGTAATTTAAGTAGGCGGCGTATCGTTTGGTGAGTAAAATCAGATCAGCATCGGTACGCTCATCCACCAGCGGGCAGTCAGTTATCAGCGCGTCCAGAGGCCGCTGTACCTGGCTGGTACCGCTATTGGTTAGTAACGTGGTATCTGTACAAGTTTTTGCCATTAATTTAGTTCTGTTCCTTCTCTTTTATAAAAAGGATATACAAAATTGAACCTTGAATTGGTAGTACGCACTGTATAACTGATGTTAATTATGATGATCCCATCCGCATCCTGACTATCATCTATCAGCAAGCTATTTAGATCGATCCTCGCCTCATAATAAAGTATGGATGTACGTATCATTTCGCTTATATAGCTTTTAAAGGTGGTGTTCATCGGCTCAAAAAGCATCTCGTTCAGGTTGCAGCCATAGTCGGGCAACATCACGCGCTCGCCTTTTCGGGTTGAAAGCAGTATTTGCAGACTAAGCTGTATATCAGCTTCATCGCTACTCATGGCTACCTTATTGGTCGTATTATCAAACGTTGGCGGGAAACCCCAGCCTGTTCCTAAAAAATCCGTGTTCATTTTAGCCTCCTATAATTACAGTTGGACATCCTAAAACTATTGTACCGCCATGCGCGGTTATATCGCCCATGCGGGCCGCAGGTTTACCCCCAATTAATACCGTTGATGAGCCCATGGCAATCACGTCCGGCGGACCAGCGCAAACACACATGTCGCCAACACAGGCTGCCGGCAGACCGCCAATTAATACTGTTGGGCTGCATGGCGGCAACACAGGCCCGCCTACATGAGGTACTGGCCCGGTGAACATTGGGCAAACGTGCATATCTGAAACCCGTGCTGCAAATGGCATAATTTTTCTTTGTTTAATTGATCATTACAATCCCGCCTTTTATTGTTGCCGTGCCCGAACCCTCAACACTTACTGATGGTGCCGATATGCTTGCACTGCCACTCCCCGCATTTATTGTGGCCCCGCCTGCGCTTACCGCTAAGCTGGATGAAGGAGTGAGATTTATATTGGTAGCGGTAACATTCAAATCACCGCTTGCTGTTATGTTTATATCCGCTGCACTTTGCATGGTTATGGATGATGAGTCCATTGAAAACTTATTACCGTTCTCATCCTCAATATCTATCACGCCATCCTGCTCGCTAAGGGTTAATTTTTTGCCTGCGGGAGTTTGGATCTTTACTGATTTTTCAGAATCATTGAACATCATGGTCATTCCGCTGCGCGATGTATAACCCTTTTCATCATTTTGGTTTGAACCTTTTAAGGGCGCAGGTTTAACGCTGCTGTTCAGCATGCCCAGTACTACCGGGTGCCGGGGATCGTTATTTAAAAACCCAACTATTACCTCATCACCAATCTCCGGGCGAAAAAACATACCCCGGTTATTACCGGCATCCAAGCTGGCTATGCGGCTCCAAACGCCATCCTCGTTTGCATCGATGATTGGCAATCGCACACGGATGCGGTCCTGGCTGTCGGGGTCACTTTCCAGATCGGTAACTACACCTATTTGCAAGCCTTGTATAGCAGGCAGCATATTGCCTGCCGGTGCTGAATTTATATCCGGCTGCGCCATAAACAAATCATTCGACATACCAAACTGCACATCGGTATTCCATTTACCTTCGGTGATATCATGCCTTACGGCCGATATAAATACCGGGCCATTGAACCTGTCGCCAACACCACCGATGTTTATCAAATCACCGGGACTTAACTCGCCACCATAACCCCGAAAACGAACCCTTCCCCTGCAACGCGATAGGCGCGCTTTCAGTAAACGCGAATCAGCCAGGCTTTGCAGTTCATCTGAAGTTACATCTTCACCCGAATAGAGATCATATTCGGCAATGTTGAGCACGCTGCCCAAATCGCTGCTTGATAGGTTACCATTTTCAGTGAAACCCGGTTCTGCGGCGCTGGCCGTGGCTACTGCCTGGGTGGTATAATCCCAGGTTTTGGCTACGATGCTTTGGTATTGGTTACGGGCATCCAGATCGGCATCAAACTCAACCATAGTAGCGCCAAATACAGCATCTAAAACCGTTGCGGTAGTAAAATCAGGCTTTTTTGCGGTGACAGTTCCATTGTTTACCGTGCAGAGTTTTCCATTCGCCTCCATGCGCGATACAATGAAATCCCAGTCGGTACTATCATATTGTACAATTGATTCCAGTTGTGCGCTGGTATCTTCAATAGCTGCTGTTAAGCCATAATTACCAATGATCTCGCTGGCGGCATCACTATCCTTTTGATTGTAGAAGTATTTATTTTTGCGGGCGACGGTCATTTGTACAGCTTTATCCCGGCAATCCAATACCAGAATTGGTGAACCACTGTTCCTTATTTTGATGCTATGCCTTAAAATTATCCCGCTAAATATGGGCGACTCATCAGAGTGGTAGCCAACTGTAACATCAATGGTAGAACCCGGTATAAAAGTAGCCTCGTTGCTCACCGGAAAATCCTGTTTAGCCGGGTCACCATCATTAATTATGATCTTAGCCATAGGTATACGGTTTATCTCGTTGGTAAAACTCATTGAGGCAACCTTATACGTTGTACCAAGAGCAGTACCATTTACCTTAATGGTGTAGGTAACCAGGTCGGTTTTTTGTGTTCCGGGTAGTGTTTGGCTTAACGGCATAATTAGCTTGTAGTAATAGGAGGAAAAATAATTTTCGCCCCCGGTATCAATTTTTTAAAATCTGTAAGCCTGTTAAATTGTGCTATCTGGTAATAATACCGGCTATCCCCATACTGCTTATAGCAAAGCAAAGGCAGTGTATCGCCCGCGCCTACAGTTCTTACATGTGTTAAATCAGGCGACTGCCGGTTTTCAATGGCAGCCAGTGTAGTTTCATTAATTACACTCTGAAAGGTACAGTTGGCTTCAGCGCGTAAGGGTGTTCCATCAGGGTTAAACAGCTTAAAAGTGATGGTCATGTTAATCATCTGACAATTGTACATCAATGATCCCCATTGCAACTGCACATAGCGTGGCTGGTGCGTATCGCTGCCATATTGATAAACTACACTTTTAAACTTTTCATAATCCTGCATTACATCAGGCTTGTTGGTGGGTAAACCCGGCACCGCCAGGCCCGACAGTAACCCGCCTCCGCCCCTTTGTATTACGCCTGTACCATCAAACAAAAACTTAAAAGTTACCGTTTGCGGAGCCCTTTTATTTTGGGTGACCGTACTTTCGCTTGAACCCTGCGTACTTTTATCATTAATTATTGAGGCATAAGTAAGCGCGTATGAATCAGGGTTGATCAATACCTCATAAACATAATCGGGCCCTGTAGCCGATGAGAAACTATCATCGTCGTAAGCTACGATCTGCATTTTCAGTAATTCACCTGTACTACTCATCAGCGTTCATTTTTTTCTCTTAAAATATCGAGCACCTGTTCAACACATTTAGCGATCATATCATCAGATCCACCGCCTGAAGCCCCTTTTGACGAGGAGCCGGAGGATGGTTTACTACCACCATCCTGTACATTGGCTGTAATTTGCAATTCGCGTATTTCAACTGGCATGGTATTTATATTAATTGGTTATGGTGCATTTTAAGGCACCGATATGGTTACTGTTGCCGCAGCGCTGCCACCACCAAGCAAGCCGGCAACCGCCCCAACAGCAGCATCTACAGCGGCTGAAAGGTTGAGTGTCCGGTAGTACTCGTACCGCAGCGTCATGGATTCAATAACTATCTGGTTTTGCATAGCATCAAGGCCCGAGACCTCATACCTTATGGGGATGGCATTGGTTATATACCATGATGATACCGGCAAATGATCCTCATTTAAAAGCGATACGATCATGTTGGTTGGCTGATAATTGAAGTTTTCAATACAATCCAAACACCACGCGGTAACGCCCGATACCAGTGTCATCCCCCGCTTTAAAACCAGGTCGGCGTATTTATTACGGCCGGGCAAACGATGAACAAAGCGATTTTCCCCACCTTCGGGATAAGTATCGAGGTTTACATCCACACTTAGCCCCGTGACATCCTGAAAACGGAAATCGTTAGGCAACTGCGGAAATATCTCGAACATCACCACAAAGTGAAACCCGGTAAATGGATAATCAAACATGGTTAATCATTTTGTATGGTGAGGCCCTCGTGTGCAAGTTCAAGCGTTTCAATGGCAACCTCATTACCATCAGCTTTCAGATCGGTTGAGGTAACTTTTGTTGGCCATGCATTTTTGATCTTCCATACTATAACCGGCGCAAGCGTTTCATCAAGCAGACTGATGGTTATATCGCGGCGCTCAACCGTATTCATATTAATGGTGTTGAACCAGTTATAATAATCATTGTCTGATTTAAATACACCGCGTTTAAGCGATATGTTGCTGAACTTACGTTGCCCGGGCATTTTTATTTTGTGATACTCAGGGCTCGCGCCATCGCGGTATTCTATAATGTCGTTTGTTATGTCAAGTCCGCTTACATCGGTAAAACCTATGCGTGTACCTCCCCAATCAACACTAAAGTGAAACTTGGGTAGTGGATAATTAGCTGCCATAATATTTTAATTTAAGTATGTGAATTGATTAGATAAGGAATTAAGAAGTTTGCTGTATTTGTGAGAAGCGCAGAATGATGAACTCAGCAGGGCGAACGGGCGCCATACCAATTTCAACTATCAGGCGGCCATTTAGTATATCATCAAACACCATGGTTTGCCCTAAGCCTACTTTCACATAAAACGATTGCTCGGGTTTTGAGCCTGCTAAAGCGCCCAAACGCCAAAGGTTAGTGAGGTAGTTCTCTATCATGGCGCGGATCCTTACCCAGGTAGTGCCATCGTTCGGTTCGAACACAAACTGCATGGCAGCCAGTTTTACCGATTCCTCAACCATTATATAAAAACGGCGTACGGATATGTACCTGAAATCGTTACTGTTACCATCAAGTGTGCGTGCTCCCCAAACCAGGGTACCCTTGCCTGTAAATGCTCGTATGGCATTCACTGATTTACCTGCGTTGGTATCAATATTCAGATCGCCCTGGGTATCATCATCGATATTAACTACAGGGGCTATAACCGTATTGAGGCTTACGTTGGCAGGGGCTTTCCATACCCCGCGCGAGCTGTCAACAGCCGCGTAAACACCCGCCATAGCACCACTTGGCGGAACAATTATGCCCGTATTGGTTATAGCTGTTTTTATATTGGCATAAATACCGCTTGATGAAATTATCTGCTGCTCCAAACCATTCATCAGGTTTAATGAATCGTTATAAAAGCTGGTGATCATGCCTACTACTTTACCATACAACGCGATAACTGTAGCCCTTATAAATCCAACCGGATCTGTAGGTGCTGTGTTGCCATAAATGCTTGTTATACCCGCAGGTAAAATAACTGCAGCGCCCGGAATGTTATATGATGGAAAATCTGTAGCCGTTTTTACCACATTTAATTTGCCACCGGGATATTGCGTATCAATAAGAGCCAGTTGTCCCATTAAGATTTCAAGGGCTGTAAATGGTGGTGGCGTAGTACTGGCTTGTGTATAACCCAGGTAAATACCGCTAATAGTTTTACCCGGAGGCGTTGGAGGAGTAGTTGGTGCCGCTGTAGTATCAGTAATTGCAACAGCAGGTGTAATAAATGCCTTAATAACATTGTCAATTGCTGTTACCGCCTTTATCAGATCGGCTTTTAACACAATATTGGGTGGTAAGGTATTATTGGTTAAGCTGGGCGCCAGTGCCATTGTAGTAACAACTGCGTTAAAATCAGCAGCTGTATTCATTATTTGAGTAACAAAATTATTGCCGCCTACAACTGCGTTTAATGTAGTAGGAATATGTACCTGGGTTAATGATATATTATTGAAACCTATAGTAACCGGTAAACTTGTTTTAAGGTAGGGGTAATAAACGGCTCCATAATTTAGGTTTATACTGCCTATTCCATTTCTGAATACAGTTACAACATCATTATTATCATATGTGCGTGGCAGGATACCATTCGGAATGTCAAAAATTGCAAAGCGATCCTGAAGATTTGCACATTGCAGCAATACCAATTGCGCCAGGGTATAATAATCATTACCCAGCAACACCGCGTCGGGTATAACTATCAGCGTAGGTTCATCTTCCTTTTTCAATACATCAAGGCACATGGGTGTTAAACTGGCGCCATTAACAAAATCCAATATATTGGCACCCGCCGCCGGGTAAGGAGCTACTGAAATAATGTAGCAATCGGCCCCGCCATTGTTAAAAAACATGCACATGGCATTGAATAACTGGAACGACGGTGAAATTACGACCGATCCAACGCTATTGTCCGCATTTAGATCAACGGTGGCCGTTAAATTGGGTGCTCCTGTACCAAAATAGGTTACAAATTCAACCAGCGAGGATATCCTTACAGCCACGTTAGTTACGTTATTGCCATTTGAATCAATTGCAAAAGCCGTGTACCCTATAAATGCCGGTATTGCTGTAGCCACCTGCGCGATTGATGGCGGAAATGATGGAATCTCATTTACATAAACCCCGGGGGTTTGAATAGCGCTTTCGTTTATTTGTGACATATGTTTTTGATTTTAATAATTTAAATATATTTCTGAGTACAAATAGCTGTCGCCCGCAGAGGCTAACCGCTGCGGGTCAGCACTTGCTACGCATATAGCATGGCTGTTAATATTTACCTTCATATCCAACGGCTGATCGCTTAAGGGTATAGGAGTTAATGAGGTTACTGTACTTGCCGCCGCCGTAAACTGGTATACATTAGCGCCATCGGTTATGCTATAGCTGTTGCCGCTGTTGATAATGTATTTCCATTTGGTTGCCCGGTTCATAAAATAGATGGCGTACGCGGGCGACAAAATGTACCCGTTGGTATCAACCAGGTTGCATGATGCCGGACTCGCCTCATTAAAAATATCTATTACCGCAAATGGCCGGGAGGTGTTTAGCTCATCATTTATATAAATCCATTGTGGTGGATCAGCATTTACCGTAAGCAGGTACTTACCGGGTTTTAATGATGTAAGATCAAGCGGGAACGATAATGCCGGGCTGCTAAATGTTATGGTGCTTGCCAGTACCGAAAGTGTATAATCATTAGTAGCCGCATTATAGCCCGAAACAGCTATAGCAGCGCCTGGCTGTGCCGCCTGAAAACTATAGGTTGATACTGAAAACCTCCATTGCAAAACATCAGCGGCCGATGCATAGCTATTGTTATCAACCTGTACCCAAAAAGCAGTATCACTCAACCCATGCTGATTGGCCTGATCGCTGGGGGCAATAGCACTGAAGACCATTCCGGCACTATTTGCAGCAATATCGCCTGGTAAATAGGTATTGGCGCTATTGTACAGTAAGCTGCCTTTCGGGGCCGATAAAAAGTTCATCCCCGGGATATTGTTATTATTCCGATTGGTGAAATAATATATTTTACTGGTATCATATGATGAAGGCAGGTTGGTATAATTAAAAAACAAGGGATTATTGAGCCACATATAAAAGGTCATTTGCATCCCTTGTTCTATCGGTACTAAAGGAGCATCCTGGTTGGGCGGCGGTGGTGGCTGTATGTTAATAAACTGTGTTCCAACATATAATTGATTATTGTATTGCCTTATTACAAGCCGGTGGCCGCTGGCAACAGTATTTGTTGGGGATGATGATGTAATGCTAAAATCATTGCATACCTGATCAGCAAAATAATACTTATGTAATATTTGAAGTGTGAATAATAACTTAAAATTTACATCTATCATTGCTGCAAGGTTTTATCGTTAACAACTATTTCATGCAGCAATGGCACATTACCCATTTCAAAGTCGCTGGTAATAGTAACCAGCCGGAGTATATATACCACTGATGGCAAATATTTAGAGCCCAGTATCCCCCACAGGTTATTCAAGTCCTGGAAAGAGAGCGTTTTCAGGTCGAATATTAATTTATCGATCCCTTGCGGAAGCCCCGGGGAATCAAGCGTTGTAAAAACATTTTGAAACTGAAAAAACTGGATGATGTAAGACAGTCTCGTTAATGATTCTTCGTAAGAATTTAAATTGGCGGCAAAAAGCACGTATAGATTAAGAAATATGGTGGGGTTTTGGTATACTATACCAGTGTTTGTGCGTATATAATTATCAGGTGATTTACTGACCCTGTCCTCTTCAATGTTAACCAGTGTTATAAAAGCATTATTGGTGGTCGGCTGACTTATAGATTGGTCATTCCAGGCTATATTATTAAGCTGAATATAGTCAATGGAGTTTGATTGATCCTGATATTTTACACGCAAAAAAGCATTCAGTCGCTTGCTTATAAAATCGAGTGCTGTATCGATCATGTGTTTTCATTTTAGGTTTTTTAAAACTATGGATATTAACCTTATGGAAAATAGTACAAAAGCGACATAATTTATTTTTTTTATCCCTATTTGGAATATTTAAATAAATGCTACTTTTACAAAACCAACCATCTTCTTGATAACAAGCTTATTAAAACATAAAATCAAGCTCTCCCTAGCCTAATTGATTTTAAGTTATGTTATTTTAATACGTATATAATATTAACTAAAACATCATGGGACCAATTTATCAACTCATTAAACCGGAGAGTTTATTAGAGGATCATATTTATTTTTACACCCACTTTAAATCCTTTATTCCAGAAGACGAATGCATTTATATGATGCCATCAACCGATATAAAACTCAGCTTCAATTTTGCGGACTGTGCATTTATAAAAGATATTAGGGAGAAGAGCCTTGCACCGGTAAAAACAGCTGCGCATGTTATACTGGGGCTGCAAACGAAAAGGAATTTTGACCTGATCCTGAAAAAGAACACCTTATATAATAGCCTGGTGGTTTTTTTTAAGCCACATGGTTTTTATGATATCTTCAACATTTCACCGGCCAGTATAACCGACCATTATTTTTCATTTGAAGGTAAGGCCGGTAAAGAATTAACGGAACTTGCCGACAAGTTGAGCAAAATGAACCTATGTGATCAGGCTACTCTATTAAATAATTATTTTATAAAAAAGCTTGAGCAAATACAAGTCAAAAGATCTTCGATCGCTTTTGCTTCCCAAAGTATTTTAAGCTCGGCCAAAACACTAAATTTAAAGAAACTGGCCTGCGACTGCAATTTGAGTCCGCGGCAGTTTGAGCGGATATTTAAGGAATTTGTGGGCATATCGGCCATGAAACTGCAATCTATAAACCGCTTTGAAACCTGTCTTAAACTAAAAGAAAGAATCCCACAAAAAAATTGGACGAACATTGCTTTTGAAGCCGGCTATACCGATCAAATGCATCTTGTACGAGAGTTTAAAAAGCTATCGTTACTCACACCATCATCCATACACTGGAAATCGGGAATTGATGGTAAGCACTGGCATTTTTTGCGAAAATTGGTAGATGTAAATGACCGTTCCCTGTAAAGGAAAATCCCATTTTACCTTATCATCACCCTAATCACACTCCTATTTCGTTAACATTTTACCCTGTATTTGATGTTTTGGGGTTAAAAAGCAACCTTTCCAAATACACTTTCCTTTAAAATGCAAGAAGAGTTATGTTCTTCTTGTTTCACAATTTATTATTACTCCATTTCTGTTTCAGATTAAAAAGTGAAACTTAATTACAAGGCAATATTTTTTAGCGTTATAGCTGCCCAGCTATTTTTGCCCTAGTTGTTTATACCTGAAATCTTATCCATACGGGATACTCCATTCTCTATCTAAGACAGGAAAACAACCATTAATTAAATTTATTAACACAATGCCTATTTAAACCCATGAAAAAAATTATTTATGTATTAGCAGCCGTCGCAATAGGATTTGCGTCATGCCAAAAACAGCCCGACTACAATCAGCTGTCGTCGGCATTTGTTGTATCAACTAACCTGGATAAAACAGCCACGTTCAGCAGTTATAAAACGTATTACATAGCTGATACGGTTATCAACTTAGGGGGTACCGGTAACGACACCGTTTTAACTGATAATAGTGCGCTGCAATTAATTAATGCTGTAAAAACAAATATGGCAGCCAGGGGCTACACCTTAGTAAGCAGGCTGCTTAAACCCGATCTGGGTTTAAGAGTGGGTGTGGTAAAAACTGTAAATGTTAATGTTTACTACCCGGGATGGTAGGATGGCTATCCGGGATGGTTCCCTTACTGGTGGGATGGTTATTACCCTTATTACTACCCATGGACAACCGTATATACCTATAATACCGGCACAGTTATTCTTGACATGTATGACCTGGAAAATGCCAAAACAAACGGGCAGTATAAAGTGATCTGGAACTCAACTTCTTTCGGTGCTTTAGGATCAGATTTCAGCGGAAATGTAAGCCGTGGCGTTAATGCCCTTAACCAAAGCTTTACACAATCACCTTATGTAAAGGCAAACTAATCACACTACCTGTTAACATTATTAAATTGATATATCATGAAAAAAATAACCTATATATTTGTCGCGCTTTTATGCCTTTGCAAATATTCGCAAGGCCAAACAAAAAACATTTTCGCAGGCCAGGATCTGTTTTCCGTAGGCTATGAGGTAGCCATACCAACCGATAACAACTATTTAACTAAAACCAGCTGGCAGGGTGCCCGGTTTGATTACCAACGCATGATCACTTCAAATGTGTCTGTTGGTATTGGTGTTAGTTATAATTCATTTAACCAGTATTTTCACGAACAAACTTACCAGCGTGCAGATGGAACCGGCGCAGTAACCAGTGATATGATCAGGCAGGTATATACTTCGCCTATAACCGCCAGCGTACATTATTATTTTCAGGGCGATATGATTAAACCCTATGTAGGAATAGGTTTAGGCACGGAATACAGCGAGCAAAACGCCTATTTCAATATCTACGAGGTATCATCCAGAAACTGAGGATTTGTAGCACGGCCCGAGGCAGGATTGCTTGCCAAATTCAACCCAAATATTGGTGGCTTTTTAAGCGCGGCCTATAACTATGCAACAAATAGCAATGATGCATTCCACATTAATCACCTGTCGCAATTTCCTATAACTATAGGCCTTATTTTTGTAGCCCGCTAATAAAAAATACAGTATAAGCAGGCAGCGTAAATTAAAAGCATCTTATGCCAAATAGCAAATCCGCTGCCTGCTTATACTTATTTTACCACCACTTTAATGGCAGCTCAATTTCATCAACAGAGCTAACTATCATATCAGGTTTAAAGGCGTAATGGCCCAGAGTATCTTTAGTAGCAATGCCCGATAGTACCAGTATTGTTTTATAACCCATTTGTACACCGCCTTGTATATCAGTTTCCATGGTGTCGCCTATTACGGTGGTTTCAGCGGTTTCCAATCCTAAAAACTTACGTGCCGAGCGCATCATTACCGGGCTTGGTTTGCCTGTAACAAATGCTTTTATGCCTGTGGCTTCCTCAATCATGGCGGTAGTTGCCGCAATGCCCAAATTGTTCCATCCTGGTTTTTTTGGTGATGGATCGCGATTTGTGGTGATGAACTTAGCGCCAGCCAAAATCATATCTACCGCGCGCTGAACCATTTCCAGGGTAAAATTGCGGCCTTCACCCAATATCACAAATTCAGGGTCGGTGTTTACCAGGGTTATGCCATGGTCGTGCAAACTGGTTAATAAGCCGCCTTCACCCAAAACATAGGCGGTACCATTTGGCCCCTGGTCGGCCAGGAACTTTGCCGTTGCCATGGCACTGGTGTAAATATGTTTATCTTCAACTGTAATACCCAATCCTTTAAGCTTGCGCATCACCTCCAAGCTGGTGCGCTGGCTGTTATTGGTCATAAACGTAAAGGGGATATCCTTATCAATTAATTGTTTGATAAATTTATCAGCACCAAATATCAGTTCTTCGCCACTGTAAATTACGCCATCCATATCAATCAAAAGGCCTTGTTTCATAGTAGTATCGTTTAAATTTATGTTGATGTATTGTTCAGGGCAAAGTAAGTAAAGTTTAATTTATTTAAGCATTAGCATACCGTTAAATAATCAGCCACTAAATATAAAAAGCGCCTCCGGTTGTTGAAGGCGCTTTTATAAAACGGGTATTTATACTTATTTCTTACCTGCGTTTTTGTCGTTATAATCATTTAATGCAGCTATAATGCCATCTGCTTCTTCGGGCTTAAAGGCTGATTTTTTTGCCAGGGAAACCATCCGTTGCGTAAGGCTCATGTGGGCAGCAATTGGCTGGTTACCATAACCGCCGCTTTGGAATTTCTCTAACACATCAGGCGTATCCTTAAAATATTTTTGCAGGTCGAAATCAAAGGCATCATGCAGCTTGGTTTCATCATCCTTTTGTACCAGTATTTTATACCCTTTTATCAGGTCATTCTTTTTCTCTGCTTCCTTTTGCTCAACTTCTTCATCAGAAGCCACATATACTACAAAATCTTGTGGATATTGATAAAACCTATGCGCGTTAATGCGGCCTATTGCCAGTCTTTCCAGCATATGATCATTTGTACCCATGCTTTTAAGCTGTAGGTTTTCCAGGTTCACATAGTGTATTTTATCAAAAATACGTGTGCCAGCCTGGAAAGATTTCATATCATCCACTTTTATCTTTTTGGATTTCACATTAGGGTCAGCTGCAAAAGCTGCAGAATCCTTATAACGGATATAGCGCTGATTATACCACGGGGCATCGTCATTTAAAGCGATGAAAGCTCCCACACGGGTGCCATCGTTAAGAATGATATAGCCGGGCTGGTAAGTATCCTCTGCTTTGCAAACGGAAAAAGAAAGTAATAGAATAGCAGCTATAAAATTAGTCCAAAGTATTTTTTTCATGATTAAGGTTGGTTTGAAATACAACGGGCTAAATGTATACAAAGTTTCTTAAGTGCCTTATTTTCAACTACAACTTTAACTCAGTTTTACAATAATTTACCTGGCGCCATGCCGAAAATTAACTTATAAGATACTGCAGGGCATCACACATTGCTCCTATCTCGCCTTCCGTATTATAATAATGTACCGATGCCCTTACCACGCTGCTCAGTTGATTCTTATTCATAAAAAACAAGGTTGATTTAGCCAAACCCACAGATACATTGATCTGCTTTTCGGCCAGTTTAGCTTTTACCTCTGCACCATCCATCCCGTTTACAGTAAAGGTTACTATACCGCATTGCTCATCGCCAAAATCATGAACAGTTATTCCCTCGATGCTTCTCAATTGCCCGCGCAATATATTGGCTAAATGCTGTACGCGCTGCCATATCCTGTCGATGCCAATGTTTAGAGCATATTCCACGGCTTTTCCCAGGCCGAGGGTAAGGGCCCGGTTCTTTTCATATAGCTCAAAGCGCCGGGCATCATCCCTTATTTTATAATCTGTTTCACTTACCCATTGCGTGGTAAAGCCATCCATAAACTGAAGTTTCAACTTATCCTGAACTGCTTTCCGCACATATAAAAAACCCGTACCACGTGGCGCGCGCAGATACTTTCGGCCGGTTACCGATAGCATATCACAATCAATCTCCTGCACATCAACCGGCACCTGCCCTGCCGACTGGCAGGCATCAACCAAATATAAAATACCATGCTTGCGGGCTATTTTACCAATTTCAATAATGGGCATCATCCCACCGGTGCTTGAAGCTATGTGTGTTATAGCGATCAGTTTGGTTTGCCGCGATATGGCTTCCTCTAATGCAACAATCGAAAAGTTACCTTGCTCATCATTTGGTATCACCTTAATTTCAATCCCATAAGTTTTTTGTGCATGGATAAAACTTATTAAATTGGTTACATACTCCATTTCAGATGTGACGATCTCATCTCCTGCCTTAAATTCGATTCCATTAAAAGCCAGCCACCATGCCGTACTGGCATTTTCAACAATGGCGATCTCGTTTGTATCCGCATTAATCAACCTGGCAATCAACGCATATGTATTGTTTAATTCTGCGTTGTATTTGTACTCAATTTCGTAACCACCGTATGTTGCTTCTTCAGTTAAATAATTAACAACTGTACCAAGCACCACATCAGGCGGCAATGATGAGCCGGCATTGTTAAAATGCAATCTTTCCGCTGTGCCTTTGGTTTCGGCCCTGAATTGTTGTATTTCCTGTTCGCTAAAAGGTATAATTCCCATATCGGTGATTATTTAAAGTTGATTTCCATTTGTATATCTGCCCTGCCATAAGCACCTTTTACTACAGGCACCTCAATAAAACCTAATTTTCGGTAGATGTGTATCGCATTCTCCAGCACCCGGTTCGACCATAGCATCAATTTGTCCATCCCCATCTCACGGGCTTTATCAATTGCTGATTGGCATAAAAACTGCCCTGCTCCCGCACCATGGCAATTGAAATCCACAGCCATTTTTGTCATTTCATAAACCCCATCCTCGATAAAGCGGAGCGCTACTGCACCTACTATTACGCCGTTCAGCGTTGCAAAATATATTTTACCTCCATGTTGCAACAGTGCCTCTTCAGGGTTTTCCAGCACCCATTTATCAAGCGGTTCAACCGTAAAGTATTTTTCGAGCCATGCTTTATTTAGCTTTTCAAAGTAGGGTTGGTATTGGGGTTGGTAATCAATCAACTGTAACTCCATTGTCTTGTATAATTTATATAAGACAAAGTAAAAGCTTATTCAAACAATAAAACAGATGCAGTTTTAGTAAATTTATATGTAACAGATTCTGAGATAAGCTATTTCAAGGACATAGAGAACTAATTAAAAATATTTGGTGAGGCCACCAAACATATGGGGAGGCAATTAAATTTTGATCTTTCAAATAAACATTTACCTTTGTATTCATCAGATGATATGATCTATGAAAGATTTAATAATTAGAAAATCATTAGCCGATGAGGTAGCTTCCAAATTACAGGAGCAGATTTCATTAGGCAAGTACAAGGTCAATGAAAAACTACCCATTGAGCCGGAGTTGATGAAAGTATTTGGCGTTGGCCGCTCTACTATACGTGAAGCTATAAAGAGCCTGGTTAATTCCGGGTTATTGAGTGTGCAGCAGGGAGTGGGCACTTTCGTGATACAGGCCTCCGGTAACGAACCTATGGACAAACGCATGAAGCGCGCCAATGTTCAGGATCTGGATGAGGTACGACAACTACTGGAAATGAAGATTGCTGAAAAAGCAGCCATCAACAGGTCGGAGAAAGATATTATTACGATGAAAAACTACCTGGCTATCCGAAAACAAACTGCACATGCAGGCTTGATTGAAGAATGCATTGATGCCGATATCCAGTTTCACGTAGCTATCGCGGAGGCATCAAAAAATGAAATACTGGCCGACCTGTACCGGTCTGTTTCCCTGCACCTTAAAACTTGGTTCATGCATATTTATCCCGATACGCAGATATTTACCGATACCCATCACTTACACAAACAACTGCTGAAAAGCATTATAGCAAACGACCCAAAACAAGCCTGGAATACAGCCGCAAAAATTATAGGCAACGTACATCACTAAAAATTTAACCTAATTCATCAGATGATCTGATCTAATTCGATACTCACAATGAACACAACACCATCCACCAGTACTCTCAATGTTAAACAGGTTGCCCAGCAAACTGTATTTAGCATCCTTTTCACCATCAGCCTGTCGCATTTAATAAATGACATGTTGCAATCTATCATCCCATCAATCTACCCTGTTCTTAAAGATAAATTTCATCTTACATTTACACAAATAGGGCTCATTACGTTTACTTATCAGATGACGGCCTCTATATTACAACCTTTCGTAGGGGTTTATACCGATAAACACCCACGCCCCTATTCATTAGCAGTGGGTATGAGCTTTACATTAATCGGTCTGTTTGCTGCATCATTAGCGCCGGGCTTTGGCTACATACTGGCCTCGGTAAGTTTAATTGGCATTGGTTCGTCCATTTTCCATCCCGAATCATCACGTGTGGCGCATATGGCATCAGGAGGCAAAAAGGGACTGGCACAATCCATTTTTCAGTTAGGTGGAAACGCGGGGAGTGCCATCGGGCCGCTGCTGGCAGCGCTAATTGTAGTACCGTATGGCCAGTTTAATGTGATATGGTTTTGTTTGATAGCGGCACTGGGCATAGTTATACTGCTGGTAGTATCAAAATGGTACCGCGAACAATTAGAATTAAGGGCTAAGAAAGTTATTGTAAGCGATGATATACCACATGGCCTGTCTAAAAAACGTGTAATTTTCTCGCTGGGGATCTTACTGGTATTGGTATTCTCCAAATACTTTTACCTGGCGAGCATTACCAGTTACTATACTTTCTTCCTGATCGATAAATTCCATGTGTCGGTGCAGCAATCACAAATCTATCTGTTCGCATTTTTAGGCGCGGTAGCAGCCGGAACTTTACTGGGCGGCGCCCTCGGTGATCGTTTTGGCCGCAAATATATTATCTGGATCTCTATATTAGGTGTAGCTCCTTTTACGCTGATGTTGCCTTATGCATCCCTTTTTTGGACGGGTGCTTTATCAGTAGTTATCGGCCTTATCCTGTCCTCGGCTTTCTCCGCCATATTGGTTTATGCCACCGAGCTGGTACCGGGCAAGGTGGGCCTGATCGCGGGCCTGTTCTTCGGCTTGGCATTTGGTATGGGTGGTTTAGGGTCGGCAATACTGGGCAAAGTAGCGGATATGACGAGCATTGCCTATGTATTCAAGATCTGCGCCTTTTTACCGCTGATAGGTATTTTCACAGGCTTACTGCCGAATATTGAGGGAAAGAAAAAGGCATAGCAGGTTTTCTCATTGTCCCCTATGGGAGATCCTGAGGGGACAATGACCCGTTTGTAAATAAAACCATAACGAACCATTCCTAATTGATTTTTTTATGTTTATTTGTTAGCTTACGACAAAACAACCCAGCCTTATTGGTACGATGCAAAATAGTTTAGGAAACAGCACAAAACATAAGCGATTTAAAGAGCTGGATGCATTACGCGGAATAGCGGCTATAATGGTTGTTTTATTTCATTTTACACTAGGGCGGCCATTACATAAGTTTGGATTTAACCTCGGTGTTACCGGCGTTGATCTGTTCTTTATTATAAGCGGCTTTGTTATTTACATGACCTTAACTAAAGTAAAGGGCAGCCTGGAATTTATAATAAATAGAGTTAGCAGGTTATATCCTACTTATTGGGTTTGTGTAACCTTTACATTCGTATTCATCTGCTTACAAGCGCATTTTGATAAAAGCGCTAAAATTGTGCCTCCCGGTTTTTTAGATTACGTGGGAAATATGACTATGTTTCAGAATTATTTTAATATTAATGACATTGATGGCCCTTATTGGACAATGATTGTTGAAATGCTTTTCTATATAGGAATATTGCTTCTTTTCCATTTCAGGAAATTGAAATATGTTAATATTATTGGGATAACCCTATCAATTGCGGTTGTAATCATCTCTTCCCTTTTTTACAACCATACGCTAGTGCAACAATTACTCGCAGCCGTTCCATTATTAACTTTCATTCCCCTGTTTCTTGCCGGAACCATATTTTATAATATTTATGAATATAAAGAGAACTTGATCCAGCAATATACCATGCTATTATTGTGTTTAATTTGCCAGGAGCTGCTATTACGATACGGTGGCAGATCAAGGTTTTACGTTACGCACGTTGAATATTTGACAATGCTTATACTATATTTTTCGCTGTTTACACTTTTTGTAACTGATAAATTAAAATGGATAATTAACAGGGTAACACTTTTCCTCGGAAAAATTTCATTTCCGTTGTATCTGATCCACCAGTATATAGCGGTTATGTTTATAATTCCCATCTTAACAAAAACGTATAACGTAAATTATTGGGTCGCATCACTCCTTGTTGCATTACCAATAGTACTTATTTTGGCATATTTGGTCAATCGTTTTGTAGAGGTTCCCGTTAGCAGACGGATGAGGGAAAAGTTAAATTCAATCGCTTTTGAAAAACATTTTGAAATAATTCAATAGATTTTTTCCTGTTCAATAATTCACATACTGCTCATCAAAGCTACCATCAGCATACAGATCGATCAACCCATAGCCGGGAGCAGTTTCGCGGCGGTTACCTTCCCACCAGGCACCGCTAACGGCACCGTTGCACAGGTAGGTTACATTGTTATAAACCAGTTTTTCGCGCAGATGGATGTGACCGCTAAGGCATAGTTTAACATTTGGATATTTATAGAACAACTCAATTATTTTTGAGGTATCAGTATGCATATCGCCACCCGTCATTACCCATTTATTTACAATATCGTCCTCAATTAAATTGGTGGCCGTAAGGATAGGAATGTGCGACATTACCAGCACAGGCATCGCCGGATCTGTTGTTTTCAGTTCATTCTCCAGCCAGGCAAACTGCTCATCGCCTAACTTACCGATGTACCATGTACCGTCGATATCCAGGTGAACACTATCCAATAAAATAAACTTCCAGCCGCTGTTAGTAAAGCAGTAATAAGGCTTTACCAGTTTAAGCTGATCCATGGAGTACTGCTTGCCGTACAGTGCCTGTCCTTTATCATCCTCGTTCCACCAGATATCATGGTTACCTAAACAGTAATGCACTGGCAAACTACACTCCGATTGCATGATATGGAGAGATAGCTGCCACTGGTCGTTAATGGTACCGATATTCTCCTTGTTGATATCAAACACAATATCGCCGCCATTCAATATAAAATCAACCTTAGGCGATTGCTGTTGCACATGATGTAGGCATTTGGTAAATCTTTCGGGAGCGTTGAATTGATTTTTGAGATGAATATCGGTAAGGTGTGCTATGCGTAAAACTTTCTTTTTGTCTGCTGTGGTATTACCTAAAGCTAACGAGGGAATCAATAATGCGCCGCCAAGTGTTTTAATAGCCGATCTTCTTTCCATACTCCTTAAATTTTTTATAAAAGTAGCTATGCTGATATTAATTCAGTATGAAATTTTTAACGAAGCAAGGATAGGCTAATCTTCGGGCATGATTGTCTTTCGGTAATTAAGCACCACCGCAAATACAAACCCTATAAATACCATTGCCATGCTAAACGGAAAGATATACTCCATACCGAAACGACTGGCTACACCACCAACCAGCGGACCGGTAACGCCCAGCGACATATCGATAAATAACCCATAACCACCAAGCGCGGCCCCTTTATTTGAGCCCGACACCAGTTTAACCGCCTCGACACCCAAGGCAGGGAACACCAGTGAAAAGCCAAGGCCGGTTATACCCGCACCGATTAACGCTACATGCGGCTGATTGGCCAGCCAAATAATAAGTAAACCCGCAGTTTCAAGGGCAAGGCAAATAATAGCAGTTTTGGTACCACCATAGGTTTCGATAAAATTCTCGAAGAAAATACGGCCCAGTATAAACAGTAAGCTAAAAACCGACAGGCATAATACAGCACCCGACCAGTTTAAAGACGCATAATACAGTGTTATAAAGGTTGAAATAGTACCAAAACCCAGGCCACCCAATGCCAGGCAAATACCGTAAGGCGCTATTGTTTTAAACACCTGTAGAAAAGACTGGCGTGGGGCATCCCTTTTACCCCTGTATGGCCTTTTACTTTTAGCATAAAAGAAGCCACCTAGCGAAACCGCTACGATAAGGATACCTATCGCGCCCATACCAATACTGTGGTTAATAATAACTCCCAAAGGCGCGCCTAATGCTAATGCACCATAGCTGGCAATGCCATTCATGGATATGGCTTTCCCTGTATGCTGATCGCCAACAGCAAATATGGCCCAGTTTGTTGGGCTTGCGCCGATGAGCCCCTCTCCAAAGCCGGTAACCAAACGGGTAATAACCAGTATACCCAAACTCAGCATTGGAATTTCGCGGAACATATAGGCTATGAATAATAAAACACCGCTGGCAACAAACCCCATCATACCCAAAATAACCGCAGGTTTTGGCCCCCGCTTATCAACAATATTACCGGCATACCCCCGGAAAAGAAAAGTGGTTACATATTGCAGACTGATGATAACACCCGCTACCATAGCACTGTACCCTAATTGCTGGTGAATAAATACCGGCAATATAGCCAACGCCAGGCCTATAGTAAAGTATCCGAAGAAAGTAAAGCTTACAAAACCAATAATGGTTAATCTTATTTTTGCCAGGGATGCGGGCGCATCTAATTCTGCTTGCATGATCACTTATTTTATTAAGTATGCAAAGTTACGAGATCTGATAAAAAAGCATACTCTTTTATCCTCCCTAATTAAAGCTATGGGTTAAATGTGGCTTTAAAATGTCATTCATACACATAATATCCGGGAAGGATCAGAAGTTCTGATTTGCAAAATTCAAATATCGCTATGCACGGAAAGCTACCGGGGCAAACGACGTCTGTTTACGAAAAAAGTTGGAGAAATGCGCCACCTGCTCAAATCCCAGGCTGTTGGAGATCTCCGATATATTCCAGTCTGTTTGCTTTAGCAGGATCTTTGCTTCCTGTACTATACGACTGCTGATAATATCAGTTGTGGTTCGGCCGGTGTTTTCTTTCAGTACTTTGTTCAGATGGTTTACATGCACCGCCAGGCGGTCGGCATAATCTTTAGCGGTACGCAGACTTAGCTTCTGGTGGGGCGAATCTATCGGGAATTGCCTCTCCAATAATTCAATAAACAAGGACGACACGCGGGCGGATGCTGTATGCGATGGGTACAATGCAGTAGCAGGCTGTAGCTTTTGCCCATAATGGATCAGTTCTAATAAATAATTACGCAACAGGTCGTATTTATAAGCGTAGTCGGATGCCAACTCTTTATACATCTTCTTAAAGATGGCTGTAATCTCTTCCGTTTCTTCATCCGATAGCTGGAATATAGGGTAGCCGCCAGGGTTAAAGATCGGCAGGTCATCTAGCACAACGCCGCTTTTGCTGTGGATCAAAAACTCATCGGTAAAAATGCAGAAATAGCCAAATTGGTTATCATCCTGCGGTAGCCAGTGATAAGGCACTTTTGGCGTGGCGAATAACAACGCATTCTTCTCAATATCAATTACCTTATCAGCGTACTCAGCCTTATTGCGCCCGCTGATGATACTGATCTTATAATAAGCACGCCTGTTATAAGGCATAATTCCTTTTTTGCTGCTGCTTACAAGATCATCTATTTTAAACACATTAAAATGCCCTATTTCCTTGTTAATACCCTTAGGCATCAATGATGATGTTTCATCGTAAAACTCTTCAAGTGAAATAATGGCCATATTTTTAATTTGTTGTAAAATTCAAATATATACCAAATATAGGCAAGTTAAAATGGCTATTGCAATACTTGCGTAACAATTGGCGCAAGATTAAGCGGAGCAATAACACCATCAGGCAAAGCATACCGTTTTTGAATATATGCAGGATCATTAAAAGCTATCCAAACTTTCTGCTGCTCATCCTCCCAGGCAATAACTTTCAAAGGCAGGTCAAGAGCGGCTACCGGGTTTGCTGCCATAATAGCGCCTCCTGCCTTCGGGTTGCCGAATAACAAGTACTCTAATGGCAGCAGTTTATATCCCGCATTATTAGCCTCCGCTTGCTGATCTATCCTGGCATATATAGTTACACCTTTTTGTTGTAAAAAAGTCTGCAAGCGCTCGATAGTTTCTTTTACCGTATATGGGCTTGAACGTGTAATAACTCCTTTAGCATCCATAAGCTATATTGATAATCATAGTGAAGCCGTAGTATTTGAACCTGTCGCCATTTTTCTTTTGATGTATTGCACAAGATCGTAATCGGTAGCCTTAATTACATAGTCATATGAAGGTTTGTACTTTACTATAAAATCATCCAGTTTTTGCCCTTTATAACCCGTTACCTTGCTTACCATTGTTTTATTAAAACGCTGGTCTACAATACTGGTTCTGTAATCCTGTACAAAATCCCGCTGCAAGCGCCTTGCATCATGTCCTTGTTTGCTTAGCGCACTATATAGCTTATCTATATTTAGGCCAACACCCGGCATCATACCAACCGATACACTAACCATTTTACTTTTATCACCTTTCCAATATATATCGCTATATTCTTTTTTATTTTGATCATACACTTTTAAGGGATTTGACAGCGTATCATTCACAACCACTTCCTTAAGCATTTTTGAAATTTGTTTTAACTGAATGATCAAATAATCCTGTTGATTACAAACCAGTGTATCGATTTTATAATTAAGCATTATAGCTACAAGTGTATCGCCTTTCTCCGCAGCAATAGAAAACATTCCTCTGTAATCACTCGCAATCTGGCGATGCCTTGTAATATCTTTTATAATCGCTCCGCTTAATCTTTCATTAGTGCCGGTAACCATTCCGGCAATATTTGGAGATTGTGCACCGGCAAGCCCTGCTTGCGTTATGAGGCAAAACAGTATTATAGCCGTAAGCATGTATTTGAAAATTGTGCCGTACATTATTTAGCAGAGAATGAATTGAGAACAAATACTTTGCAATAAAGTTGAGGATAATTACTTAGATATAATGTTTACGATCTTGATTTTCCTGCAATAAAAAAGCCCTTAACAATTGCTAAAGGCTTACGGTCAAATTTTATGCAAATTATTCACTCCAAGGCGAATGTAAAATGCAATCGCAAAAATTCTTACGGTGAAAGTTAGGGATCATGTAAGCGCAAACATCGGCCTTAATGTTTCCAAATGTTGTTTCTGTTTTATGCTCAAACCCACTAAAGAAAGTAGGGATGATCTTCTTCTTAAAATCATTACGCGGAAATGCACTTATAATTTCTTCCCTGTTTTGCTCGCTCAGGTTTTCATAGCCCTCGCCCATAACATCCAAACCAACACCCGAATACATCAATGCAACTTCATTTTCCTTATGCTCGGCAATGCCTATAGTGGTGTGTAAAGCTATCGTATCCCAAACCAGTTGTAACGATTCCTTAGGCAAGCCATGGCTCTTTAAAAAATCACGCGCGGCATCTGCACCATCAACTTCAAATCTTTTATCAGGGCTGCTATAATGCGATGTTAAGCCCAGGTCATGGAATACGGAGCTTACATACAGCAATTCTTCATCATATTTTAAATCATTCCGTTTACCATTTAAGGATGAGAACAGGAAAACCCTTAATGAGTGATTGTAAATGAATTCGGTGCCATGCTCAAGCAGCAGTTCGGTTGCCTGGGTAGCGATTGTACTATCCGGGATCACAATTCCCGCAACTGATTTTAATTTATTAACAGCCATAATTTTGAATATTTTATTTCTTCAAAATTCGGGTTATATGGCCTTTCAGGGAATGTTAAAAAGCGCTAATCACATGCCAATTTGTGCAAAGTTGCCACGGTATTGATGGGGCGACAGCTGCGTATTCTTCTTGAAAAAGTGACTGAACTGATCCGGCGTAGAAAAGTTAAGCTGGTACGCCACCTCCTTAATTGTTTTGGCTGAGAACTGCAATGACCGCTTGGCCTCGGCAATGAGCTGCCCGTTTATAATATCCTTTGCGCCTTTGCCACTGCAACGGTTGCACAGGTCGGTAAGCTTTCTTGTAGTGATGCCGAGATCCCGGGCAAAATCGGCAACCTCGCGCGTGCTTTGGTATTTGTTATTTACCAGGTACAAGAACTCACGATAAAGCTTGTTTTCATAACTATCGCTACCCTTTGTTAACAGCGCATTTAGGTTAGCTATCTTTATCATGATGATTTTGAGGTAGGCAGCCAACACATCGGGCTTGTTGATATAATCATCTTTAGCATACTCAGCATGCAGGTGATCAAAGTTAACGGTCAGGTCTGCCAAATCATCATCACTAACAGCTACCTGTTGATCGGTAGTGCTGTTATTAAATAGCACAGCTTTACAGTTATTAGCACTTGCAGGAGCTTTTTCCCAAAAACAATCACCAAAGCTTATTTCATAACCGCTGATAACGGCAACTTTGTTAAAGTTATAAACCTGGCCCTTGGATATTAAAAATAAGTCGTTGGCAGAAATTAGATAGGTAGTTCCGTCTATTTGCAACTCTCCCTCACCTGCCTTAATTAAAAAGACACGATTATAGGTACTCCTGTAATGCGGCTCTGCTCCAAATGACCTTGCATCCCAATAATTTATCGAAAAGGAATCTTTTATATCCTTATCGGCAAGTACATTGGTATATGGTTTTTCTATCCTTTTCATTTGCTATGCAATGCAAGTTCAGACTTTTCAATCAGAAATTACTATATCGCACTAAATTTGACTTAAATTTTAAAATCAGTATCGCACAAAAAAGGGTCCTTAACTATAGCTAGAGGACCCTGGATATCAATATAAGATCAGTTAACTATTTAATTCGTTAATTTAAAATCAGCACTATTAACATCTCTTGAGTTGGTGCCTACAAATACCTTGAAATCTCCCGGCTCGTAGGTATATTTCATATCTATGTTATAGAACTTCAGGTCATTCGAAGTGATTGTGAAGTTCACTACCTGGCTCTCTCCTGCTTTCAGGAACACCTTTTTAAAGTTCTTCAGCTCCTCAACCGGACGGGTTACTGAACCATATAGCTGGCGGGTGTAAAGCTGCACTATTTCCGTTCCATCGTATTTGCCGGTATTGCTAACGGTCACGCTCACCTGTAATGGTTGGCCAGGTTTAATGCTGGTTGTATTTAGTTTGATAGGGCTATAAGTAAACGTAGTATAGCTTAAACCGAAACCGAACGGATACAACGGATCGTTTGACACATCAAGGTAACGTGATTTGTAGCGCTCAACAAAATCACCGGCATAAGGACGACCGGTATTTTTATGACTATAGTACAAAGGTATCTGCCCTACATTTTGCGGGAAAGTAGCTGTAATTTTTGCCGACGGGTTATACGCGCCAAACAACACATCGGCTATAGCGCTGCCGGCCTCAGTACCGCCAAACCAGGTTTCGAGCATCGCATCGGCGTTGTCATTCTCCCAGTTAAGCGTAAGCGGGCGGCCGTTCATTAATACGATGACCAATGGCTTGCCGGTTGCTTTCAGGGCTTTTAGCAAATCTTCCTGGTTAGGAAAAATACCGATATCCGAGCGGCTTGCTGCCTCGCCCGACATGGTAGCTGCTTCGCCAACTACCGCTACTATCACATCTGATTTTTCAGCTGCCGCTACAGCCTCATCAATCATTTCCTTTGGCGAGCGTTTATCAAAGCTCAACTCATCAGCGCCTAAGCGCTTCAAGAGCCATTCGCTATCGGTAATATTAGCACCCTTAGCATAATTGATCTGCACGTTTGAGCCTGCTAATTGCTTTATACCATCCAATACAGATACTGATTTATGCCAATCGCCTGCACCGCTCCATGGGCCTATCATATCCCTGTGGTCATCAGCCAGCGGGCCAACCAATGCTATTGAACCATCTTGTTTTAAAGGCAATACATTGTTGCTGTTCTTCAATAACACGATGCTCTTTTTTGCTGCATCGCGTGCGGCATCAATATAATCCTGTTTCATAATTGTTGTTGCTGCACGCTGTACATTGCAATAACGGTAAGGATCGGTAAACAAACCCATTTTGTATTTAGCCTCCAATATACGGCGACAAGCTACGTCAATTTCGGAGACAGGCACTTTTCCATCCTGCACTAGTTTTTTCAGGTTATCCAGGAAAATATCGCTCACCATATCCATATCAATGCCGGCATCAATGGCCTTTTTGCCAACGGCATAACCGTCCTTACCCATACCATGTGGTATCAGTTCCATCATAGCGGTGTAATCGGTAGCTACAAAGCCCTTAAAGCCCCATTGTTTTCTCAGCAGATCGGTCATCAGCCATTTGTTGGCAGTTGCCGGCACACCGTTTATCTCGTTAAATGACGACATGATGCTACCCGCACCTGCATCAATTGCCGCTTTGTATGGCGGCAGGTAATCCTGGTACATGCGGCGCTCGCTCATATCAACCGTGTTATAATCACGACCCGATTCAGCCGCTCCATATAAGGCGAAGTGCTTTACGCAAGCCATTACATGGTCGGTATCATATAAATTATCGCCCTGGTAGCCTTTAACCATTCTTGCAGCAATTTGTGAACCCAGCCAGGTATCTTCACCATTACCTTCGGCAATACGGCCCCAACGTGGGTCGCGGGCAATATCAACCATTGGTGAGAATACCCAGTTCAGGCCATCGGCACTTGCTTCCGAAGCTGCGATCTGTGCCGAACGCTGGATCATATCCAAATCCCAGCTTGATGCCAGACCTAACGGGATCGGGAAAATTGTTTTATGACCATGGATAACATCATAACCAAAAAACAATGGTATTTTTAAACGGCTGTGGTTAACCGCTATCTCCTGCAGTTTGCGTACAGCATCGGGCGTGTAGGTATTAAATACACCACCAACATTTCCCTTTTGTATATTCTCGTTTACGTTTTTACTCACTATCGGGCCAGTTACATCAAAGCCTACGGCTTCCAGGTTTAGCTGCCCTATCTTTTCATCCAATGTCATCTTCGACATTAGATTAGTGATGAAAGCATCCATCTTTTTTTGTTGTGCCGGTGAGACGGATTGGGCAAAGGAATATGTAAAAGGTGCTATAAGCAGAAAACAATAGATAAGCTTACGTATCATTAGTATTGATTTTTTAGTTTTTATTTGAGTCGAATATGTATTTAATTTATTGCGGGGCTCTCAAAACCCAGTTTTTGCAGACCGCCTTTTACTTCAGGGCAACTCATAAATAGCTTCCATAATAAGCCGGTACGATAGTTCTCAATCATTACCACAATCGGGCCTTCATCAATAGCCAGGTACGACTTTGAATACCAGTTATGCGATTCGCTAAAGGCATCGGTAAAACCGTATTCACCCCATATCTTATCACCCATATCATAATAAAAATGGCGCAGCGCCTGCATACTATATTGCGGCGTATATGGGAATGCGGATAGCGCGGCAGTTGGTGTTATCACCCCCAGGTCATTAGTTGGCGAGTGAGCGTTATAGCCCTCGTAATTATCGCTGGCGGTAAGCCCCCAGCAGTTTTCACCATAGCCTTTGTATTTTTTAAGGTTATCAATACAATACGCCCTGTTAATAAGGGTATGATTTAAATTTTGTTCCCAGTAATTGGCATACTCATCCTTCAAACCTTTAGGGTTTAAACCCAAAAATGAATAATGGGTATAAAACAATGGGCCGCCATAATCAAAGCCCAATGGCAGTTTTATATTGTAGAAAGTCTTGCCATTTTTAAAGAAATCGCTTTGCGCCCAGCCGTTATGATAAACATTGGCCGTTATAGGGTAACGGGTACCACAGGCAGCAAGCACATAAGTTATTAAACATTCATTATAGCCGCGGATGGCGAAATTCATGGCCCAGCCATTATTCGGCGACCAGTGCCAGTACAGGTTATCCCTGCCATCACGTGTGAACCAACTCCACTCGATATCGTTCCACATCCAGTTGATCACATCACGGATATGCTGTTCTTTGGGATTATCCTGATTATAGTACTGCCTTGCACATAGCAAGCCCTGAAACAGGTAAGAGGTTTCAACCAGGTCGGCACCATCATCCTTACGGCCGAAAGGGATCACTTTGCCGGTTTGCCCGTTCAGCCAATGCGGGAACACGCCATGATAAGAATCTGCCTTGTATAAAAAATCAACGATCTTCAACATACGGTCATCAGCCTGATCACGGGTTATCCACTTTCTTTCGGTGGCTACTATCATCGCCATCACTCCAAAACCTGACCCGCCAATAGTTACCACTTCGTTGCCGTAATTATAGGATACATTGCTGCGCTCGCGGGCCAGGCCGCTTACCGGGTGACCAAAATCCCAAAAATAGCGGAACGTTTGACGCTGTACCACATCAAGCAAAGCACTATCAGTCAGATTTTTTATGATACCGACAGGCTTAATACTTTCAGCAGCACTTGTTGCCGATGATTGTGCACGGCAAAAAGCTGCCGTTAAAATTAGAAAAGAGGATATAAGTATTTTTTTCATTTACGTATTATATAGCTAGAGATTAGGACTTGTAAAACCCAGACTCTTCATACCGGTTTTTACTTCCGGGCAACTCATAAATAAGTTCCAGAGTAAACCGCTACGGTAATTTTCAATATTATCAATTATTGGTCCTTCGTCAATTGCCAGGTTGGATGTTGCAAACCATGCATCATTTAAATTAAAGGAATCATAAAAACCATATGGCCCCCACATTTTATCGCCCAGCTTATAGTAAAAGAACCTTAAAGCCGCCATTGATTGTGTTGGCGTATAAGGTAATGAAGCTATGGCTGCTGTCGGCGCAATTACACCCACATCGCTGGTTGGCGAACTGGCGTTATAACCGCCGTTCTCAATATCGCTCGCAGTTAATCCCCAGCAATCAGCGCTATAGCCCTGGTTGTTGTTAGGGTTTGCTACGCAATAATCATAATTGATCATGGCGTGCGCTTTGTTTTGCACATCGTAACTGGCATAAGCATCAGTTAAACTATTAGGGTTAATGCCCAGGAATGAATAATGCGCAAAGAACAGCGGACCGCCTTCCACGGGGCCCAATGGCAATGTTACACCAAAGTAACTGCTTCCATTCTTCATGCCTCCATTATTTGCCCAGCCATTTGAGTAAACAATTTTAGGCACGGAATGTGTTGTTGACGATGCCGCCAAAACATAAGTGATCAATGCCTCGTTCCAGCCTGATATAGTTTGATTGGTTGACCACGCATAATCAGGGCTCCAATGCCAGTACAGACTATTCTGCCCGTTCTGCCTGAACCAGTCCCACTCCACATTATTCCATAGGGTATTGATGTCAGTCCGCAGAGTGGTTTCATCGCTGCTTGTGCCATTAAAATACTGGCGGGCGGTGAGCAAGCCCTCCATCAGGTAGGAGGTTTCCACCAGGTCGGCACCATCATCCTGCGTGCTGAAAGGAACAACAGCCCCCGTTACTCCATTTAACCAATGCGGGAAAGCACCGTGAAATGTCTGCGCATTATTTTTTAAAAAGCCAACTATCGTTTGCATCCGCGTTAAGCCCTGTGCCCTTGAAATAAAGCCCCGGTTTATGCCAACAACTATAGCCATAATACCAAAGCCTGAACCACCGGTAGTCACCACATCGCCCGATGTATTACGCTCGCGCGACAGGCCGCTGGTGGGGTGGCCAAAATCCCAGAAATATTTGAAGGTTTGCTGCTGTACTAAAGTAAGCAGGGCATCATCAGTTATAGTTGGGAATTTGTTTGTTGAATCAATAGAGGTAGTTAAATTGATATTATAGGCCGATTCCAGGTTGCCCCCTTTTGATGACTTAAGCGCAGTGGAAACAGCAATGGTATATTTTGTTAGATACGATAATTTTGATGGCGTTATAACCACTATACTATCACTATTTTGATAGATAGCTGTGTACGCTACAGTAGTACCCGCTGAACTTGTAAAAGCTATACTGCTGTTTACAGAAGTGGTACTGATAGCGGCGGCAAATGATAATTTTATAACCGGTGTGGCACTAACATTTATATAATTAAGGCCATTGCTAACACCATTAACGTTTGCTGCTTTAAAACTAAAAGAGGCCGGCGCAGGTGCCGTATGAGTAGTATTTGAGTTATCGCCGCTTTTTGAGCATGAATACATCCCTGCGAAACCCATCAACCCTAAACAAATTTTTATATATCTCATGCCTGGTTTATTAATCATCAGAATGGCCAACCTATCAAATTAAACATGTTTGTAAAAAAGGCTGCCTGGTTTACACCCGGCAACCCTTATTTAACCAACTTACTATCTTCCTAAATTTTCAAGGTTATATAAAGCTGATGCTTCATTAGCTGAAAGCACTTTATTATAAACCCTAACCTGATCTATTTTACCCGGCAGGTTAGCTGCCCAGGGTTGTGATCCCGAACCTGCAGTTTGGCTTGGAACAGTCGTGAACTGTGTACAGCCAAACACTATATTACCCACATTTTGAAAAACCAATGGGCCTTTTAATGTACCTGCAGTACCTGTAGCTACTGACTTACCATTCATGTATAACGTACATGCACCAGTTACATCATAGCTGAAAATTAAATTCACCCAGCCACCAAAACATCCCGGCACCTCTGCTGCAAAAGTGTTATCAGTGCCACTTTGCGATAAGTGTATACGCACATGCGCATCGGTATTGGTACTGCCGTTATCAAAAAACATTTCGACATTACCCCAAAAATTAACAGTATTTGAAAGTGTAAAATAATCTAACAACCCAGTTGTTGGAGGTGTAGTATTTACCCAAACACTAGCTGTGAACTTTTGCAGGGCTGCCAGTGCAGGCGATGACTTACAAACCGCATAAGCAGTAAGCGAGCCCTGATAGGCCTGCCCAAAAATGCCTGCAGCAAAACTACTGCCTGATGCTGTCCCCGGCAATTTTGAAATACTATCGGTAAGCGTACTGCTAAAGTTCCAGTAAGCTACCAGGCTATCGGCTTCAATTTGACTTGATGCGCTGTAACCGCCAAACGTTGGTGCAGGTTTTTTCGGGGCATACGACTTAGGGTCGAAGCTTTTTTGGCATGCTGATATTGTAAATACTATTGCCAGGCCCGTAAGCACAGCTATAAGTATATTATGATTTCTTTTCATCTCTTTATTTATTTGATAAATTAATAACCTGGGTTTTGTACCAGCGTACCTGCGCTCAAATCAATTTCAGTTTGCGGTATAGGCCAAACTTCACTTTTGCCTGCAACAAAACCCAATGAACCAAATACAGCAGTTCCTCTGCCTGTGCGTATAACATCAGCATGGCGATCAAACTCCATCCCTAACTCTACGCGTCTCTCATGATAAATAGCGGTACGTAAAGCGCCTTGATCTGTAGTGGTAACCTTTGGTAAAATAGTAGTGCTACCTTCTCTTGCCCTTGCTCTTATCAGTTCAATATCGGCTAATGCAGCAGCAGAATTGCCCGATTCGTTATTTGCTTCAGCATTCATTAATAATACTTCTGCATAACGTATAACAATTTTATCCTGCTGGCAACCCTGGTTAAAGCCCGAAACATATAAGCTAAAAGGCACATATGATTTTAGGTTATAATATGGGTTAGGTGCCGATGCATCTATCAAATCCCCTTCGGGTGTAGTTTGGCCGGTGTAGATAACCGTTCCGGCTAAACGCGGATCACCTGATTCAAATTCGGCGATCAGGCTTGGGCTTGGATCATTAAAGCCCCAGCCGGTTGCAGGCTCAGTACCTCTTGGCATTTGCACCTGTGAGTATTGTGAGTTTGATGCGGCAGGGTTATTTGGTATTAACATACATTGAATTTCAAATATGGATTCAACATTGTTTTTGTTGGTAGTCCTGAACATTTTTTCATAATCAGGAAACAAAGAGTAGATGCCTAAAGCAGTCACTTCATTGGTATAGGTTACCACATCGCTCCATTTCTTTTGGTATAGAGCGACTTTAGCATGTAAAGCTAATGCAGCGCCTTTAGTAACATGGCCAATATCAGCCGAGCTGTAAGTAGCTGGCAATACTGAAGCAGCAGCCGTTAAATCGGTTTCTATTTGCGCGTAAACCTGTGTTTTAGGTGTACGGGCTAAATTATAATCCGTTGCTGATTTTGGAACGTGGATCCGTAAAGGAACATCGCCAAACGCGTTAACCAGCCTGAAATAATCATAGGCACGTATAAACTGTGCTTCGGCCAGATACCTTGCCTTTAATGAAGCATCCATGCTGATATTAGGAACGTTATCTAATATCTGGTTAGCAAAGTTGATGTTGTTGTACATTCCCAGCCAGAAACCTTCAAGCTGCCCTTCGCCGGCGGTAACCGAGAAAGTATGGTATTCATTCATATAGCTTGCATCCGTTGGTACCGATCCTTTGGTAACATCGTCTGATCCCATACTCTCAAGCGCTATCGACGGGAAAGCTGTATCATTATAGCCATGCATATCAGCGTACATAGCGTTGATGGCTGATGTAGCGTCGGCAGAAGTTTTCCAGAATTGCGTAACTGTAGTAGTTTTGCCAGGCGTTGCATTTAAGAAGCTCTTTTTACATCCCTGCGATACAAAAAGGGCAGCGATCATACTTAACCCGATCGCGTTTTGTATATAATATTTTCTATTTTTCATTGTAAGTTGAATTAAAATGTAACGTTTACGCCAAAGTTATAAGTTGCATATAAGGGATATACGTTAGAGTCGATACCTTGATTCAGCACGCTTCCGCCAATTTCAGGGCTAAAGCCTTTGTACCCAAATACGTTAATGGCATTCTGCGCATTTGCAAAGAACCTGATGCTCTGAATATTCCATCTTCTTGTTATTGCACTTGGAAGCGTATAACCTAATTGCGCATTTCTTACCCTGAAATAAGCACCGCTTGAAACATAGAATGAGTTTGGCGCACTGTTAAGTGTTGAGCCGATGTTCATAGAAGGATAGGTATTTGAAGTACCTGCCCCATGCCAGCGGTTATCATAAAAATCCTGCGTGATGTTTTCATTACCGAAGCGGTAGCCAAGGTTCGAGTTAAACACGCTCACATCTGCGCGGCCCTGAAGATCAACGGTAAAATCGAAGTTTTTAACTTTTAAAAACATGTTTACACCATAGCCATACTTAGCATTAGGATTACCTAGATTAACCCTGTCTGTTGTTGAGATCTGCCCATCGCCATTGGTATCCTGGTAAATAAAATCACCCGGTTTGGCCGATGCTGCCTGCGGCGATTTTGCCACTTGTTCGGCCGTTTGGAAAATACCAAGAACTTTATAACCATAAAACTCTCCAATTGGTTGTCCCTGTACAGTACGTGTAGCCAACGCGCCATTCGCAATGCCTGCACCACCACTGTATATAGGGTTATTGCCCGAAAGCACTTTTGTAACCTCATTATTGTTTATGCCGATGTTAGGGCTGATTGAATAAGATACGTCACTATTAACCTGTTGTTTCCAGGTTAAGCTAAATTCAAAACCCCTGTTCCTGATATCAGCCTGGTTACCTAATATACCGCCGTTAGGCCCGTTTTCACCGGTTGAGCCCGGTATTGGGATGTTGAAGATTGCATTCTTGGTTAAACGATTATAATAATCAGCCTCAAATGACAGCTTATTATTTAAGATAGATCCCTCTATACCAAAATCTGTTGCTTCTGCTTTCTCCCAGGTAATGGTAGGTGGCACAACTGTATTGATACTCGCGCCAGCATTGGTTGTTTGGGGGTTACCAAAAATAGCTGTGTATGACGAAGGATCGTTAGTTACAGTTAATGTAGTAGGATTGATAGGAACTACCGCATTACCAACTATACCATAACTGGCACGCAGTTTTAAGTTATCAAAAATATGCTGACCTTTCATGAAGCTTTCGTTAGTCACCACCCAGCCTGCACCTACTGATGGAAACCAGCCGTATGGGTGAGGGTAAAACTCAGATGCACCATCATGACGAATAGAAGCATTTAACAAGTAACGATCATCATAAGAATAATTTACACGGGCAAATTGCGATACTTCTGTTGTAAGCAATTGGTTGGCTGTTGGATATGTATAAGTTACATTAGTACCTGTAGGGTAAGAGGTGCGTAAATTTCCGCTTTTTGCATAAGCTACGCTATCAGCAAAAGCTTCACCGTACGAACCTTCATTACGCTGTGAACTATAACCTAATAAACCGGTTATTTTATGTTTACCGATGGTTTTATCATACGTTAAAGTATTTTCCCAGATCCAGTTACGGGTTTCAGTATGGTTTAAAGAAAGTGAAGATATGTTGCTTTGCTGGCCACCTGTAGCAAAATAAACCGGCTGATAGTTTCTCACTTCAGCCTGGGCCAAATCGCCACCAAAACTTGTTCTGAACTTCAGATCCGGCAGGATATTATACTCGCCATAAACTGAACCCGTAAAACGTTTGTTTTTTGAATGTTGATTGAAAAAATCAATGGTGGCCTGGGGGTTGTAATTGGCGCCGCTACCAACATTGTAATCGGCAGGATCGCCATATTTACCATTGGCGTAATAAACAGGCACTACCGGTGCAGCGGTGTACAACTGGTGGAAGATCTGACCGTTTACATCACGTGAGTTACTTGATAGTATATTAGCGCTAATGCCTAATTTTAAATTTTTGGTAACTTTAAAATCATTAGCCAGGTGAAAAGTATATTTTTCGTAATCATTGGTTTTAACAATACCATCCTGATTAATGTAGCCGAATGAGTAATCATAAGTGTACTTGTCGGTACCGCCTCTTAATGAAATTTCGTTATTGGTTACCGGGGCATTACGTAATATCTGATTGTACCAGTTAGTACCAGTACCATAACTTGAAGGATTGGCAAATACCGGCGGATTATAATCAGCAGGTGTGTTGCTAAGTGCTGTTAACTCGTTAATAGCAGTAGCATATTCGGTAGCGTTTGCCATTTTTACCTGGTTGGTAACCGACTGCCATCCAAAGTATGAATTAAGGCTAATAACTGGTTTTCCTGTTTTGCCGCGTTTGGTGGTGATCAGTACTACACCACTAGCTGCCCTTATACCATAAATAGCGGTGCTTGATGCATCTTTCAAAATGGTTAAGCTTTCAATATCGTTATTATTTAAAAAGCTGATATCATCATACCAAACGCCATCAACAACAAATAATGGCTTAACGTTACCGTAGATTGTACCTACACCGCGTATGTTAATGGTTGGTGAGGCACCAGGCTGGCCGCTGTTAATAATTTCAACACCTGCAACCTTTCCTTCCAGCGCGCTTAAGGGATCTGTTGATGATTGTTTAGCCAGATCGGCACCTTTTACAGTAGCTACCGAACCGGTATTATCAACTTTGCGTTGTGTACCGTAACCAATTACAACAACCTGCTGTAATTCATTGGCAGAAGCTGCCAGTTTAATCGAAATAGGGCCTGCATTACTTACAGCAACTTGTTGTGATACATAACCTACATAGGAAATGACTAGTGTTGCTTTTGGGGGTACGCTTAGTGTGAATGCACCATTTGCGTCGGTTTGAGTTCCGTTATCGGTTCCTTGTATGGCTACAGTAACACCAACCAATGTCTCGTTGGTTGTAGCGTCAGTTATCTTACCTTTTACAGTAATATTCTGCGCAAATGCACTGTTTACAAAAAAGAAACACAATAAGATAAACCCTGAGATTGTAAAAATTCTCTTCATGTGGGTAATTTAAAATAGGTGAATAAAAAATAATTGGTTTTGCTTGGATCGAAATTGAGGAGATAATATAATTTTAACAAATAATGCACCTATACATTATTACACCAATACAAAAACACTTTCTCACCGGGAAGAAAACAAAATATTAATCAACTGATAATAAATTACTTATAGTAATTTAATTGTAAAAATATTACTACAATGGTGTATTTTTTACAAGCAGGAATAAACGAGGCTATGAGAGGTAATGATGTAGTATTATAGCTCCATGAGAAACTCAACGAGGTTCTTATCATGCTCCAGATTTAGCTTTTTCCGCAGCCTGTAGCGTCTTATCTCTACTCCGCGCAATGAAATGTTTAAAAGGGAGGCCATTTCCTTACTATTCATATTCATCCTTAAATAGGCGCAAAGCTTTAAATCGTTAGGAACAAGATCAGGATGGTGGGATTTTAGTTTGATGAAAAAGCTTTCGTGCGCTTCGTTAAAGCTGGTTTCAAATAAGTTCCAGTCGCGCTCATCGGTCATGCCTTCGTTAATTACCTTCTGTATCCTTCTTAATTGTTCATCAGGTAATTTTTTACCGGTACTATCTTTTAAATGGGCTATCTCGTCACTTATTTTTTGCAGCAGCTCGTTCTTATAAACAATGTTCATGGCCGAGTTTGCCAGCTCACGGCTTTTACCAGCCAGATCGGCCTGCAATTGCTCGTTCTTAATTTTCACTATCTGCTGCTCATTGGCAATGGCCTCCTGTTTCAGGAACTCTTCTTTCTCCGTTTGCAACTTTTGCTGGATGTGTTCCTGGTGGCGTTTAAGTTTTAAACGGTAAAAATGCCTGAACACATAATAGGCTAAAATAACCAGCAACAGGTAAAAGACCATTGCCGGTTTGCTGCTATACCATGGTGGCAAAATGGTGAAGGTAAAAACAGTTGCAGGGGTTATATTATCATCATTAATTTTAGCTCTTACGCTAAAATTATAAGTACCCTGCCCAAGATTGGTAAATTCCTTTTGGCTTTGAGCTGTCCAGTCGGACCATTGGGTTGAGTAGCCTTTTAAATAATATTGATATTTAATTTTAGCCTGCCTGTAATATGGGAGTGAATAAGCTATACGTATGTTATTTTGGGCAAATGGAATATTAACCTCGTCTATATTTCCTCCATTCTCGCTTATGGATGTGATCTTATCCGTCACATTCTCAACCTTACCTATCAGCACTGCAGGCAGGTTTACCTTGTTATGCGGATTTGCATTTTCATCATTAAATATTACAAAACCATCGTCAATACTTATCAGGTAAATGCGGTTGTTTATGCGGCTTATGTTTTCATAATACTGCACCATTTGCCCGTTAAGCATTGTAAAACTGTTTGAATCAATACGCAGATTGCCCGGCGATGAAAGATCAGCCAAAGCAACCCGGCCATGATTTATGAACCAGTATTTTTTACCATCAGCAGGTATTATTTTGTTGGATGATGCAAACGAACCCAGCTTTTTGTTTAGTTGCTGGTATTTATAAAACCTGTCGGTTATATCGTCATACACATAAAACCCTGAATCGGATGAAAAAACTATTCTGTTATCAAGGCTAAATACATTGATATTGTAACTCCCCGGCAGCCCCGAGCGTTCATCATAGTATTTTTCGGATACTGCTTTTTTCAGGTCATTGCTTAGGGTAACCTTGTAAATCCCTTTATAGGCATGGCTGATCCATACTTCGCCCTTATTATCTTGTTCCACATAGCGAGAGGGCTCGCTAAAACCATCAATCTTATGATCAAACACCCAATTACCGCTGGCATCCTTATGGTAAATAACCAAACCATTATAGGTGCCTTGTATTAAAAGGTTGTTATTTAAAGGTTTCAGTATCCAGCCACCATTAGCGGTCGATATTTTATTAATAGCACCATTATCAACCTGGTAAGTACCATCATTATGTCCACAAAGCAATTTACCATCATGAATAGACAGGTCCCAAACCTGGCCCTGCGAACCGGGTATCAACTTAAATTCAAATATCTGGAAAAGGTGATTGCCGTTATTCGGTATCCAATCGCTATAAAATAAGCCCTGGTTAGTGCCCAGGTATATTTTGTTATTGTAGATGATGCTTGAATAAACGGTTCCGAAATTCCCTGTCTTATCAAAATAGAAATACAGCGGAGAGTTCAGCTCGATACGATCTATCCCATTATCTAAACCGGCCCAAAGGTTTTCCTCATTATCAATATATAAGCTTAGTACCGTATTGTTCTGCAAGCCGCTCGATTTATTGATGTGCTGTACCACATTGCCGGCAGTATCAATAATTACTACACCATTTAATATGGTTCCGTAAGCGAAATATTTGCCGCGTATGGCAACGCCGTTATTCAGTTGATAGGTTTTCAGGAAATCATTAGCCTGATTAGCCCATGGCCGTACCTGTTTGCCGTCATAAATAAACAGTCCATTTTTTGCGGTACCGATTAAATATTTATCCTTTTGAAATGGCAGTATAGATAAGACTCCAGTGTTACCCAATATATTGCTGCCTGCCACATACTCCAGGTGATTACTTTTAAGTTCGAACAAGCCGTAACCAATTTGTTCCACAAAAAAGCGCTTGCCCGACTGGTATAAAAACAGATACGGGTTGGGCGATTTAATAACCGTTATTTTACCATCGGCATAAATGAATATGGAACCAAACGACTGAAATATAACGCGGTTGCCATCAATATATATTTTCCAGATCTCCTCGGTCGGAACATATTTTTTGGGAACGCGTGGAATGAGCGTGTGATAAGTTAAAAAGCCCTTGCTGGTGTTTTCCCAATAACCAAATTCGCCAAAACCGCCAACATATATCTTACCCCTGCCATCAGCAGCTACCGACCTAACAATTAGCCCATTTGGCATAGCATGCATTTGCCAGTATTTACCATCAAATGATAGCAGGCCATCGGCATTGCCAAAATACATGATACCGTGCTCATCCTTGGTTATCGACCAGTTTTGATTGCCCGACTGGTACAGCGCCTTTGAATAATTCTGCACATAAGGCACACCAATGTTTTTTATCTCAGTAGCCCGGGCTATGCATGACAGCAGCAAAAAAAATAATATAAAGTATATCTGTTTCCCGTTGTTGCGATACATGCAGCCTGTATAATTGGTTGGTTAATATTTTGCCAAAGTTAAATATATAACAAATACATATTCACCTGTACCAACAATACTTAATTTATGTTTTATTAATTATCAATATCAACCCAAATTATAGGTTTAGCTCCATTTGTATGTTACAACGCTCATATGGCGAAGGTTCTCCGGTAACTTTCTTAAATCCTAATTTGTGATACAGGTTAATGGCGGGCTTTAAAATGGTATTGCTTTCCAGGTACAATTTTTTAGCGTCGTGCTGCTTTGCCATTTCAATAGCCGCTGTGCCCAATATCCAACCAATGCCCTTACCTTTCGCGCCAGCGCCAACTGCCATTTTAGCCAGTTCAAAAGTATCGTCATCCATTTTTATGAGCGCGCATGTACCCACAGGTTCACCTTTGTATAAGGCTATTAGAATATGACCGCCTTTATCTAAAATATATTCCTTTGGATGATCCAGTGATTTATAGTCGGCTGCCTCCATTTTAAAATACTGGCTGATCCAATCCTCATTAAGCTGTTTAAATGCAGTTTGATATTTGGGGTGATAAGCAACTACTTCTACCTCTTTGCGCTCACGCAACTTTCTTTCATCCTGCACGCGTTTAAGCAAGTCTTTTTGTTCCAGTAAAAACTCCCATTCTTCAATCGCTTTCCATATGTTATATTGGGTTTCATTCAGCGCATTTTCAATAGCGGCATTTACATCGGTATACTGATCCCGTATACGATCATTTATGGCCAGGCCTTGTGCCGATAATTTGATATAATTCTTTCTGCCATCAGTTTTGCCCGGGCTTTCCTGTACCAAACCTCTTTTCATCATCTCCTTTACAATGGTGCTTACTGATGGGTGCGAATGGCCTATTTCCTGCGCTATCTGTGTAATTGATTTTTCTTCGCCTGCCGACAGCACATAAAACACGGGGAACCATTTGGGCTGCATATCAATATCATAATACCCATATACCTTGCCCGCCTGTTCTGTGATTAATTCACTCAACCTCCTGAGCCTGCTACCTAAAGCCATTTTGCCTGTTTTATTATAAAATTCCATAATACAATATTAATTACGTAATCAATTACGCAAATTTAGAAAACTAAATCTGAAATCACAAAATTCATGTGTTTTCAGATTTAGTTAAATGGAATAATTGGAATTCTCTAGCTACAGCAAAAACGCCTTTAAATAGATCTGTTTATAATCTCCCCAATTTTTCATTACAGGCTGTAGCGTGGTTTGGAAAGTTTGGTTAGTTACCGGCTTCCCTTTTTTAGGCGGTGTTAAGGCCTTATCTTCAATACTCATATCGTTAACTTTGGTAGCAAACCAGGTAACGTTTTCATGGGGCAGGGCCACGCCGAGGATCATGCCGGGCAGGCCTGTAAAAGTTTCGGGGCCACCGGAAACGTGAATCTTATCGGTATAAAATGCTACTACATAAATGGAATCCATCACTATGGCATTGGCGCGGCGACATGGGTAGCCTGCAATTTCGCGGGTTTCATCGGTTATTTTCCAGTTTATTTTGCGGGTACTGTCTTTTAGCAAAAACACATCCTCAAATACTTTTTTCTGTATGATGCTTTGGCTGGTAGCCAGATCAGTATAAATAGTATTGTTTTGATCGGCCATGGGAAAATCGAAAAAATCAGTTGTAGGCTCTGTATCTTCAAGCGGTGTATACAATGTTTTATTGCCCGAGAATGTGAGAACGCTTTTCAGCACCTTGAATTGCGGATGGTTCTTTTTGTAAGCATCCATTATTTGCATCCAAAAATCCTCGTTATTCTTATTCATTTGCTTATTAATAAGGCCGTAAATATTTACGGTTTTATTAAACTCAATAGTACCTGATGAAGGAAAACGCACGTTTTGCGCAAACAATAAACCTGCGCTAAATAATAAACAGGTAAGTGTAAACAGTATCTTTTTCATGGCTATTATTTTGCTGATTTAGTGGTGCCAAATTTGTTGAAATCCCATATAACTGAGAACATAAAATATCTTTTAATAGTAGTATAACTATTCTGGGTGATCGAATTACCGTAAGCATTACGGGTAAAACCTACATTCTGGTTAAGCAGATCATTACCGCTGACAGATAATTTAAGGTTATCCTCCTTAAAGAAGGATTTTATGAGCGACGCGTTAAGGATGTATTTAGAAAGTGATTCATTAAACGATGCTGTTTTTGGGTTATACTGATAGTCAGAGCTCGAAGACAATTGAAATTTGCCCGGCAGATAAACATTTAAATAAACGTTGCCTGTGTAACCTAAGCCGTTATTATTTACCAACGGCTGTAATGATGATTTCTGAACAGTATAGGTTGGACCAAAACCGACATAGAAATTATATTTTTTAGCTATATACTTTGATAAAGTTAAACGACCGGCATAGGTATAGGAGTCGGTAGTATTTAGCTCGCTATTGGTATAATTGTATGATGTATTGCCATTTATATTAGGCTCAAAACCTATGTTATAATCACCTTTTATCTTTTGACCAAAGTAAGCACCGAAATAAAAGTTGTATGGCGTTTTCCCAGACAGATTGACTGATTGAAACACTGATTTACCCGTATTGTCTGTTGCTGTGTTACTTACTATAGGGTCATCTGTAAATTGCAAACCGCCGTAGGCATATAAGTTTTGGCCCGATATAACTTTATAGGAGTTATAATTAAAATTGATGTTATTACTGAAAGATGGTTTAAGATTAGGGTTACCAATAGTAATATTTAATGGATCACTATTGTTTACTACCGGTTGTATCTGATCAATGGTAGGCTGCGTGGTAGTACCATTATAATTGATGCTTATGGATTGTTGCTGCGAGAATTTATATTGGTAATTTGCCTGAGGCGCCCAGTTGATAAAGTGCCGCTTAAATATATCACCGCTAAAGGCCTCACTTTGGCGATAGGTTACATCGGCAACCTTGGTACCGAAATTAATGATGGTTTTATCTTTCTTATAATTAAATACCGCGCCTACCTGATTGGAGAGTTGGGTTAACTTATAATCGTTACTTAATGCGGTATCAATATGATCATACCTGCCTACAGCTGTTGAATCATACGATACTCTGTCTGATTCGCCGTTACTTACACTCAAACCATAGTTTAATACCACGGCAACTCTTTTTGAAAGCGGCTCGGTATAGGTTATATTTGAATTGAGTACCGAGCTTTTAATATTGGTAGTTTTATATTGATCGATCCGTTGTGAACTATCTAAACTTCCGGTGGTGCCATTGAAGAAATCGGTATTTGATTTCAGGTAACCTTTTGAATTACTATTGTTGATAGACTCGCTAACATTCCATGACAATGTACGGCCAACCTTTTTAAACTTTTTGGTATAGAAAGCACTCGCATTAAATATTTTGGTATAAACATCATTAGTTACCGTACGGTTGTTACGGTTTAATAACGTATCCATATTTCTTTTACTTACTGATGAGTAATCTTCCAGAACATTTGAGTGTTTATCAGTACCGTCAACAGCAATTTTTAGCGTTTGCGAGGTATCTAATTTAACACTATAGGTCAGATCTGCCTTTTGCCTGAACAGGTATTTATGCGAATTTGCATCAGTGTTTGTATTGATGATGCTACCGGGCAGGTTATTTTGGGTTAAGGTGCTATCCTTTTCGTCAATACCGATGGAACCAATTTTATAATTGGCATTGATGGATTGCTTATCGGCATCCCATTTACCATCGTAGTGTACACCGCCTGAGCGTGCAATTGGTATGCCTTGCCCGTTATACTGGCCATTAAATGAATCTAGTTCATCACTACCGCCATTACTAAAATATATGCCTCCGTTATCGTCAGATTGCAGGTTAGTTGTACCTGCCTTACCGGCATCCTGCCAACCAAGACCTGTTTTGCCGGTATTGCTTAACGTACCATATATGGATACTTTGGTTTTAGGCGTGAACTTATTAAACAAAGCCTGCTCTTCATAATAACCGTCGGTGCCGCCGCCTGCATCAACTTTCCCAAAGTAGCCGTTCTTCTTATCTTCTTTTAGCTTGATGTTTATGGTTTTGGTTTTTACGCCATCATCAATACCGGTAAAGGCAGCCTGATCGCTTTTTTTATCATAAAGCTGCACCTTATCAACCATGTCGGCACGGATATTTTTGGTTACAAGTGTGGGGTCATCGCCAAAAAATTCTTCCCCATCAACCAAAACCTTACTTACTGTTTGGCCCTGGGCGGTAATTTTCCCATCCTTATCCACCTCAATACCGGGCAGCTGTCGCAATAGGTCCTCCACCTTGTCGTTAGGGTTTATTTTATAGGCTTTGGCATTGTATTCGGTGGTATCGCCTTTTATTTTTATGGCGGTTACCTGGCCTTTAATGATCACACCCTCTAAAAGGCGCGATTTAAGGATCATATTCAGGTTACCGAAATCAACCGATTTGTGCAGAGAATCCAACGAAAAATTGTCCACATAATCGGCATAACCAGGATAGGTTACCAATAAAATAAATTTACCTTTAGGCAGGTTACTCATGGCAAAACTGCCGTCTTTAGCCGTCCAAACAAATTTACGAAGGATGGAGTCTTTGGCGTTTAATACCGCCACAGTTGTGTTAGTAAGCTTAACTTTTTCAGTAGTATCAGTAATTGCTCCTTTAATTGAATAGGGGCTTTGTGCAAATAATGATAATGAACTTAAGCAAAACAAGGTTAGGATAATGGTAAGTTTCATTGTTAGGTTTTAGTGATCCTAAAGTATAACTAACTTTTTAGGTATGCAACATGTTTAACGTTTATTAACAAATAAATTACAACGCTAAATCGTTAAAAACGCCTTGATTTGAACTTTAACAATGGTTTATATAAAGATTATCAGCCAATTACGCCAAAATTTACGTATTAAATGCAAATGTTAATGTTTGTTAAAAGATGTTAAGCATCAGTCATTTACAAAATATTAGCCTGAAATTTAACCAACGAAATATGATAAAAACCTTACTCCTTCCGTTATGAAATACAATAAGATAAACAACCTTTTAGGCTGGCTCTGCTTTATAATAGCCTCAGCAACTTACATTTTAACTTTAGAACGCTCCGTTAGCTTCTGGGATTGCGGCGAATTTATTGCCTGCGCTTACCGCCTGCAGGTTTCGCACCAGCCGGGTTATCCGCTGTTTGCCATGCTGGGTAAAGCGTTCTCCTTACTATCATTAGGCGACAGGAATAAGGTGCCGTATTTTGCTAATATGGGTTCGGCGCTGGCCAGCGGGGCAACTATTATGTTCCTGTTTTGGACCATTACCGCCATGGCTAAAAAAATGCTGACAGCCGGCAATAAAGCTTTGGATGAAACTCGTACCGGGCTGATCATGAGCGCGGGCCTGGTTGGCGCGCTGGCATTTACCTATACCGATACCTTTTGGTTTTCGGCTGTTGAATATATTGTATTCGCATGGTCGTCATTATGTACCGCTTTAGTTTTTTGGGCGATATTAAAATGGGAGGCCCATGCCGATGAACTTGGCGCGGATAAGTGGATCATATTTATTGCCTATGTAATGGGTTTATCCATCGGTATACACCTACTTAACTTATTAACTATACCGGCATTAGTTCTGGTGTATTATTTCCGCAGGTATAAAAACATCAACCTGAAAACAGGCATCACAGCGTTCTTAATCAGCATAGGCATACTGGCGCTGGTGCAATATGGCCTCAGGGGCTATACCGTTGCAGCTGCTGCAAATTTAGATCTGTTTTTTGTGAATACCCTGGGTTTAGGTTTCGGCAGCGGCGCTATATTTTTCCTGGTATTACTTATAGGCCTGCTGGCATTTGGCATCTGGTACAGTATCCGCTACAAAAAGCCTATGCTTAACCTGGCATTTTTATGTGTGGTGTTTATTTATTTCGGCTACAGCTCCTTTGTATATATTCCTATAAGGGCCACAGCAGGTACCAACCTTAACAACGCACACCCAAGCGATGCCTTTACACTTTATGGCTATTTAAACCGCATACAATACGGCGAAACACCTTTATTATATGGACCACTATTTGATGCCAAAATAATTGATGAGAAAGAAAGCGGTAACCTTTATCGCAAAGGCAAAACCAATTACGAAGTTATCGGCAAGCAGCAGGATTATATATACGACCATAATACCCTCCTGCCACGTATGTGGACCACGCAGGGCAGCGAAGGTTTTGAACAGGACTCTCAATTTTATAAGCAATGGCTGCAATTGGGCGATGGACAATCGCCTACGTTTGCTGATAACATGAAATTTATGTTCAGCTGGCAAATGTACCAGATGTACTGGCGCTACTTTATGTGGAACTTCGCCGGCCGTTACAGCGATGACGACATAGAGGGCCAAACCAACATGAATGGTGTTGGCGGCAACTGGACCACCGGCTGGTTTGATAATGCTAAAAACCTGCCACAATATATATTGCACGGCACTACTTATACCCCACTATATGCTTTGCCATTAATATTGGGCTTACTGGGCATGGCCTACCATATTAAACGCAGTAAAAGGGACGCCTTGATCATAGCATTGCTATTCTTCTTCACCGGTTTGGCTATTGTATTATATGTGAACCAGGCAGGCGTACAACCCCGCGAGCGTGATTACTCCTATGTAGGATCATTTTATGCCTTTGCCATCTGGATAGGTTTGGGGGTTATCGCGTTAGCTAACATCGCCCAAAAAAGATTAAATGCAAGATATGCCACCATCGGCGCGACTGCCATATGCTTATTGGTTGGCCCGGTATTGCTGGTAAGCAAGGAATGGAAAAACCATGACCGCTCAACCAAACTTACCGCGCATGATATGGCTTACGATTACCTGATGAGCTGCCCCAAGAATGCTATTTTATTTGACTTTGGCGATAATGATACCTACTCGTTATGGGCCGACCAGGAAGTAATGAACGTAAGGCCGGATGTGCGCATTGTTAATCTGAGCCTGCTGAGTGGCGACTGGTCGATAAAACAAATGCAGCGCAAAATTAATGAGGCCGATGCATTACCCATTACCATGCCTTATGATAAATATAAAGCAGGCGTGCGCGATATGCTGCCTTATAATGATGCTAAAATTCCGGGTTTTGTGGAGGTTAAGGATGTGTTTGATTTTTTAACATCGGACGATAAACGCACACAGGTAGAGTACCAGGATGGCAGCAGCAGTAATTATCTGCCCACAAAAAACCTGAAGCTTACCGTAAACGCCGGTGAGGTTATCAAAAACAACGTAGTTCCCGCAGCACAGCAAAATATGATTGCCGATACTATTAAATGGCAGTTCCGTGGTAATTATGTTACCAAGGAAAAACTGGCCATACTGGATATCATAGCCCATAACCATTGGCAAAGGCCTATTTGCTTTACCACTTCAATTGGCGAGGAAAACCTCTTCGGCTTAGATCAGTACTTATATAAGGAGGGTTTTGTTTATCACCTGATGCCTTTAAAACCCGAACCATCTGTTCGCGATCAGCAATCAAAAACTAACAGCCTTGTGATGTATGCCAACATGATGAATAAGTTTAAATGGGGTAATTATAAAACGGCTAAATATCTCGACCAGCAATCAACACAGGTATTTTTCCCTCAGCTGGTTAATTCATTTGCCGACTTAGCCGTTGGCTTAATGAAAGATGGCCGTAACGACCTGGCCCTGCAAACCATCCATAAGTTTGACAGCGTAGCACCAGATATCAATCCTAATTACTCGGCCGCACAAGGAAAAGTATCCATTGCCGATACCTCTTTTAAACTAAATGACATTGCCTTAGGCAACCGCTTAATTAATAGTGTTGATGGTTACGTTACCGATCAGCTTAATTATAATTATTACCTGCTGCAAAACAACACTGCCCAGGTAAGTTATAACGATGTGCAAAACAGCTTGTATTTTTTAAACAAGATGGCCAATGTTGCTAAAGACAACAATCGACCTGAATTAAACACCCAACTACTGGCACAGCTAAATGATTATGAGAGTAAATTCAGCAGTATTTTAAAGCGGTAGCTGTTATAGGTTGATTCACAATCTTAATGCCTTAAATTTTCAATTTCGACAGGTGTGATTTTGAAAATTTGAGGCATTTTTATAAATTATTGATTAAAAAACCTTATTTTATAAAGTATTTTCATAATAACATCCCTTTATTTCAAATAAAAATAAAATAATTAGCCTTTTTATCAAAAACACTTCATAAATTACCTTTCTGAAAATAACTGGTTAACACATTTTTAGTTTAGAGGGCAATTTTACATGCAGGAATCAGCTTATTTTGATAAATACTCCCCAATTAATGGCGTTTGGGATGAAATGTACGGTGAAGATTCTCAAATAAGGGATCATTATCGCAAGGTTATTGAATATATTTCAAGAGAATCTGCCGATGATCTGAACAAAAAAGAAGAACTGGCCAAAAGGCTTTTTATGAGCCAGGGTATTACTTTTACGGTTTACAATAGCGGCGAGGGAATTGAAAAGATATTCCCCTTTGATATTATCCCCCGCATCATCACCGCAAGCGAATGGGCTTTTGTGGAGAAAGGCATCAAACAACGTTTAACGGCGCTCAACCTATTTCTTAAAGATATTTACAACAACCAATTCATAATTAAGGATGGTATAGTACCTATTGATATTATTTACTCATGCCCACACTTTTTGCGGGAGATGCACCAATTACAGGTACCTTATGATATATATATCCATATATCAGGCATCGACCTGATCCGTGATCATGACGGCACTTTTTATGTACTGGAAGATAATTTGCGCACACCATCTGGCGTGAGCTATATGCTGGAGAACCGTGAGATCACCAAACGTTTATTCCCCGATCTGCTGCCGCAATGCGGGGTACGCAGCGTTACAGAATATCCAACCATATTGTATAAAAACCTGCTGGCGTTATCGCCAAGGCAAATAAACAACCCGACAATTGTATTGCTTAGTCCGGGGATATATAACTCGGCTTATTTTGAGCATACCACGCTGGCCCGTTTAATGGGTGTTGAACTGGTTGAAGGGCGCGACTTAGTGGTACACAACCACAAAGTGTACATGAAAACCACTACCGGCTTACAGCAGGTTGATGTGATATACCGTAGAGTTGATGATGATTACCTCGACCCATTGGTATTTAACCCTGGCAGTATGCTGGGCGTGGCGGGTATAATGGGTGCATACCGTAAAGGCAACGTGGCTATTGTAAACGCGATTGGCAATGGCGTTGCCGATGATAAGGCGGTTTACACTTATGTACCGGATATGATCAGGTATTATCTGAACGAAGAACCTATCCTTAAAAACGTGCCAACATTGCAACTGGGCAACCGTGATGAGCGTGAGTATGTCTTCAAAAACATGAACAAAATGGTGATTAAAAAAACCAATGGCAGCGGCGGCTACGGCATGCTGATGGGCCATGCGGCAACGGAACAGGAAATTGAGGATTACAAAATTGAGGTATTAAAGGATCCCCGCAATTTCATCGCACAGCCAACTATCAGTTTGTCGGCAGCACCATGTTATATGCAGGGTGCATTGCAACCACGAAGGATTGATCTGAGGCCATACGCCTTATACGGACCGGATGGTATTGAAATAGTACCGGGCGGTTTAACACGTGTAGCTCTTAAAGAAGGATCGCTGGTGGTGAACAGTTCACAAGGCGGTGGCAGTAAGGATACGTGGGTGCTGGCGTAGAGCCCCCCAACCCCCTGAAGGGAGAGTGAGTATGCAATAATTATAGCACATGAGAGAATTAACAAAAAAAATAAACCAAAATAATTCCCCCTTCAGGGGGTTAGGGGGCATATGTTAAGCAGGGTAGCAGCAAGTTTTTATTGGTTAAGCCGTTATATTGAGCGCAGTGATGGTATGCTGCGGATGCTCAAAATAAACTATGCTTCATCACAGGATACGGTACAGGAATTTACCTGGGAACCGGTGATCCGGATATTTGCAGGTTTGGAAGATGATGCAAGTACGAGACTGGATAATGATAGTCGCGCGGTATTAAAATATATGGTTACGGGTAAAACCAACAGTAACTCTGTTTTAAACATTATTACCCTTGCACGTGAAAATGCCCGCGGAGTACAAGAACATATCACCAAAGATCTGTGGCAATGCCTGAATGAGTATTATCATACCGTAAAAGATCCAAGACTTGAAAAAGCATTGCAGCGTGAAGACCCTATAGGTATATTGGATATCCTGATAAAGCAGGCAATGCTATACTATGGTACTGTTGAAATTACCATGGAGCGTGGCGAAGGCCGCAGCTTTATGAATATCGGTAAATATTTGGAGCGCGCTATACAGTCGGTAGATATATTGGATACCAAATTTGGTTCGATAGATGATAACCCCGACCTGCTAACCGACACCACTTACTGGAAACATTTATTGCTATCATTAGGTGGTTATGAGCTATATCTTAAAACATATCGCGAAGGTTTTGAGGCTGAAAACATCCTGGAGCAGGTTGTTTTAAACAATGATTTCCCACGTTCGGTTATTTATTCGGTGAATAACATCCACCGCTATTTTGAAAGATTGAAGAACGACAGCAATGTAGATGATTTCCGCGAAATGTCGTTCCAGATAGGCCGGCTGCAGAGCCGTATTAAATATAGTTCCGTAAAGAGCATTCGTGAAGAAGGGTTACACACTTTTCTTACACAAATACGCAGCGAGCTTTATGGTATAGCCAACAAATTAAATGAATATTATTTTGCTCATTCCTGATTTGAAAATATAGTGATTTGAAAATTTGGTGATTTGAGGATTTGAAAATATAAATAATAATATGAAACATCTCATACATTCAATCCTTTAACCACCAGCTAAATAAATTTTCAAATCTTCAAATTTTAAAATCAATAAATTGAACTGTTATGCCAGAGATAGAGATAAAACACATCACCAAATATATTTATGATAGTCCGGTTCGCGACAGTGCCAACCAGATCATATTATTCCCGATACAGGATGAGTACCAGGATGTGTTAAAGCAGGAAGTAACCATAACCGGCAATCCAGCTATTGATAAACATATTGATTACTATGGTAATGAGGTGGGTAGCTTTACTTATATAGAGCCACATATGGTGATGATGATCAGTTCAAAAATACTGGTTAATACCCGCCATAAATTACTGCCTGTTAATGATATTTTTCCATCGCACCAATGGGAGGACCTTAAACGCCTGCAAAACATAGTGCCTTATATCGACTTTTTGAAACAGGAATATTTTGAAGGCCTGGAAGAATTAAAAGCTATTGTTGAGTCAGAAAAAGCAAAAGACGATACCCCCTACCAGGTGGCGCTACGTTTTTGCCAGTATGTGTACGATAATTTTGAATATATAAAAGGTGTAACCACTGTTGATACCACGCTCGACGAGATATGGAAGATAAAAGCCGGCGTTTGCCAGGATTTTGCCCATATTTTAATGGAGATGCTACGGATCATCAATATCCCGTCGCGTTATGTGAGCGGGTACATTTGTACCGGGCAAAACGGCATGCGCGGTGAAGGCGCCACCCATGCCTGGGCCGAAGCTTATATCCCCGATTATGGCTGGCTCGGCCTCGACCCAACTAATAACTGTATAGCCAATGAAACACATGTAAGGTTAGCTGTTGGCCGTAATTTCTCTGATTGCTCACCTGTAAAAGGTGTTTACAAAGGTTCGGCGCACCATAAACTGGAAGTTGCCGTAACCGTTGATGAAGAAGACACTTATTATGGCAATGAGAAACAAGTTATTGAAGTAACCACTGCCAGCCATGTAACCGAGGTATCAAAAAACAGCTACCAGCGCTATATGGAAATGATTCAGCAACAACAGCAGCAACAATAGATTTTAGTATCAAGTAGCTAGTATCAGGTATCAAGATTTAGAGCTTCGCTTTTTTTGTCTTGATACTTGATACTAGTTACTTAATATAAAGGGTAGGGCATCAGGATTTGAAGCCTTGTTTTATTTTGTCTTGATACTAGCTACTTGATACTGAAAAAAAGCACTTGATACTAATCAGATTTTCTTAACCGTAGCTAACAGTTCATCAACTTTAGGAGCCTTGTCATAGGCTTTTACCAGTTTGCCTTTGCGGTCATATATCGCGATATATGGCGTGGTTGCTACCTGGTAATAGCGTTGCAGGATATAGTTAGGAAACTCCGTACCTGTTAGGAAATTTGGATATTCATCCAGCTTATAATCCTTGCGGAAATCGCGCAGCATTTTAAGCATATTGGTTTGGATGAATGTAGCCATTACTACATTTACGTTCGAGAATTTCTTCATGTCGGGTTTCAACTCCGTCATCATGTGCTGGCAGTGGCTGCAATCCGGCGAAAAATAGATAATCACTACGCCTTTACCTTTTTTCAGGTTGGCATTCGTGATGTAAACACTATCCTGGCTTAAAAGCTTGAAGTTTGGTATATTATCAATACTGGGCTTGGCAGGGGCTTGTGTTGTTTGTGCCTGGGTGCAGCCAACAGCTATAATTAAACTTAAAAAAAGGAGTATTTTTTTCATTGTGTTGAGGTAATGCATTATCTGTTTAATGATATAACAAGCATAGTTACGATATTTTTATTTTTCAAGCAACTCCAATTGCCAGGCAACCTGCTCCTCCGTTACCGGGAATAACGCATTATTGCGGATTGTATGACACACATCGTTAAATAAAAGGGTATAATCACCTTTGTGCGATGGCATCCACTCTACAATCTTCTCATTATCTACCCCAATGGTTACCAGCTTACCTTCACTGCCCTCCGGCTCAACGCCATAACCGGGGTCGGTTGGCAGCATACCTGCAACCAGTTGATCTTCCTGCACATCGCTCCGGTTTTTAATATAAGTGCCCAAAGCACCTACCACCACAAAACCGGCAAGCGGTTCCAAACTCAATAAACTTGCTGATAAATATACATTCAGCTGATTGGGGTACGAGATCCTGAAACTGCAATAATCCGCAACCTCTGATCCTTCGCGGTGCGTAGCCGTTACTTTATCAAACGATAACGGCTTACCAAACAAACTGATCACATTATCAACCAAATGCGAACCAAGATCATATACAATACCATTAGCCGGCATATCTTTCTTCTCCTTAAATTGCTTAGGGCCAATAGCTGCTTTATACCTGTCCATCCTGAATTGCACTTCAATTAGCTCACCCAGTCTGCCACTTTCAATTACTTCCCTTACTGATACAAAGCCGCTGTCCCACCTGCGGTTATGATAGATCATTACGTGGCGGTCAACTTTCCGGCCCAAATCAAATACCTCTTTCACCTCGGCACTTGTTGCAGCAGCGGGCTTTTCTATCAGTACATGCTTGCCGACCAATAGTGCCTGTTTAGCATTATCAAAGTGCATATAGTTGGGTGTATTTACTATTACCAGTTCAATTTCATCATCGTTTATCAGGTCATCAATAGAATTGTAACTGATAACATCCGGGTAGCGCTGCACAGCTTTCTTTTCATGCCGCTCAACTACAGCTTTAAACTTAAAAGCGGGATTAGTAGCCACAAACGGCGCATGAAACACACGGCCCGACATGCCGTAGGCCAGTATACCCGTTACTATAGGTTTTGACATTATGTTTTCTTTTTAGATGGATGCTTAATAAAGCTGCAAAAATAGGCACCTTTTAGCTTAAATAACCACTAATGTACTTATTAATTATCGCCCATACTGTCATGTATGGCGTTTATGTCATCCAGATGTTTTTGTAAAACGGGCAATGTTTTAATGGCAAATGCTTTCAGGTCGGGGTCCTGCAGTTTTTTGCTTTCCTCTGTAAATATTTTCACATCTTCCTTGTGATCATCAATCATGGCTTTAATATAAGCCTTATCAAAATCACTCCCTGATTTTTGCGACAGATCCTGAATCATTCTCTGCTGCGCTGGATCGGGGGTCATGGGTAAATCTATTTTTTTCGCCTTGATCAGAGCCATCAGCTTATCATTGGCTTTGCTGTGGTCTTTCACCATCATCGTTCCAAAATTCTTTACCTTTTTGCTTTTGCCCCTTTGTATGGCCAACTTACCCAGGGCAACTTCGGTCATACCGCCGTTAATGGCTTCGACAGCAAATTGGGAATCTTCCTTATCAACCCCCAGGTTTAATGTGGTGGAAGTATCTGCAGATGCATCATCATCCGAAGTATCCTCCTCTACAGTAGCACTATCCGCATTTGCTGAATTATAATTTTTTGCAACATGTTTACAAGCCTGCAATGCGCAAGCAGTAAATAAAACAAGTATTATTGTCCGTAAACCTTTCATTTTTAGACTAATATTGATTAATAATTAACAGCTCAGCTAGTATTAGGTTTTTATTAATTAATTGAGCCATAATATAGCTTAAATTATTCTGTTCAATTAAGTTTTATTATTTTTGACCGCATAAAATAAACGATATGGATTTCCCAGCTGCATTAAAATACACAAAAGACCACGAGTGGATAAAAGTTGAAGGTAACGACGCCTACATAGGCATAACCGAATTTGCACAGCGCGAACTGGGCGATATTGTTTATGTTGATATCCCGTCATTAGGAAAAGAGGTTGCCCAGGAAGAAGTTTTTGGTACAGTTGAAGCTGTGAAAACAGTATCAGACCTGTTTATGCCTATAACCGGCACTATCAGCGAGATCAACCCTAAGCTCGACAGTCAGCCAGAGCTGGTAAACAGCGATCCTTATGGTGATGGCTGGATGGTGAAGATCAGCCTGCAAAATGTTGCCGATGTTGATGCTCTTTTATCTGCCGATGAATACAAAGCAATCATAGGCGAATAAATGAACCGCATTTTCAGATATTACGGGCTCACTATTTTGTGGGCCTTATTTGTTTTATTAATGTGCTCCATAAAAATGGGGAAGGTCTCGGAATCATCCCTCTTCTTCCCTGGGTTTGACAAACTGGTGCATTGCGGTTTTTTCTTTGTTTTTGTTGTCTTTTTTAGCAATGCTATTATAAGGCAACATAATTATCCCTTTTTACCGTTTAAATACGCATTACTGATTGTAATAGTCGCCATACTTTTTGGTGGTGGTATTGAGTTATTACAAGCATATATATTTACCTGGCGTGATGGTAGTTGGGACGACCTTTTTGCCGATACCGTTGGTGTTTTAATGGGGATGTATAGTGTTTTAGTTACAGCAGCAGCTATTAATAATCATGTCAAAAAATAAGATCATATTTTTACTACTCATCGTGCTTTTAATAGGCCTGTCATCATGCGGTATATTTAAAGGTTGTGGTTGCCCAACGTTTGGGAAGTGATGTAATCCTCAACGTCATTGCTGTACGATGACAACCGAATGGAGGGGGCTCATTAATTCCTTAAAAAACAAACACAACATTAATAATCCCTAACTGTACAAGACTGCTTGTCCACTTGTTGACCTATCATGTGATAGCCGCTCATTGCCGCGGAGGCTAGTTCTTTTGTCTTGACACAAAAGAACAAAGTCAAGACAAAAAGATCCTTCCACCCACAGGCAAAACACCCAGGCCCGCGCTTTTTGTCGGGCATTTACCCGCTTTTAATTACGGTTCATTTAAAAGCCTCATCATCTTAAGAAATTATGTAGCTCCCGTCAGTAGAACAGCTTCGGGCGAAATCAGGCAAAACGATGGTGGTCTTGTGCGTGGCAGGGCATAGCAGATTTTTACAGAAGCGCAAAGGCCATGAGCGTAGCGACAGCAGGGTAAAAATATAGCAGCCCTGGTTTTGCCTGATTTGCAGCGCAACCGCCTCGTGCGGCAAAGAAGCATTTCTGCTGACTTAATTTTTTGTTTCTTTTGTATCAAGACAAAAGAAATAGGCCTTAGCGGCTATGAGCGATACCATGCGACTCAACATTCATCAACTGCCTCATAAACAAACTTAACCGTCACACATTACCATCAACCCAACAATTTTTCCTATCTTGCCTACCTCACCTTAAAAAGACAGTGACATTTCAGGATTTCAATTTTAACGAACATTTATTAGAAGGCGTTCTAAGCATGGGGTACACCACCCCTACTCCTATACAGGAAATGGCCATCCCGGCTATTTTAAAAGGCGACGACCTTATAGCCTGCGCGCAAACAGGCACCGGCAAAACAGGAGCATTTTTATTGCCTGTTTTGAACATGATCAGCAATAATCACGAAGAAAAAACCAGCACCCTCATATTAACCCCAACCCGCGAACTTGCCCAGCAAATTGATCAGCAGGTTGAAGGGCTTGCCTACTTTACCGGCATCAGCTCTATCGCCGTTTTTGGCGGTGGCGATGGTATAGTTTATGAACAGCAGCGCCGCGGTATACAGAATAATGTAAACATTATTATAGCTACGCCGGGCAGACTGATTGCCCACCTTACATCGGGCGTATTGAAGCTTAACCATATTAAATATTTGATACTGGATGAAGCCGATCGCATGCTGGATATGGGTTTCTCTGACGACATTATGCGTATTGTGAGTTATCTGCCCAAACACAGGCAAACTTTGTTGTTTTCGGCTACCATGCCGGGGCGGATCCGCAATATGGCAAAGACGGTATTACATAATCCGCAGCAAATAAACATCGCGATATCGCAACCAGCAGTAGGTATTGATCAACAGGTATATCTGGTGAACGATCACCAGAAAACGCCTTTGATACAATTACTTTTAAAGGAAGGCGGTTATGTGAGCGCTATCATATTTGCATCAACCAAAGACAAGGTAAAAGAGGTTTATAAGCAGTTAAAGGCTGTACATATCAAAGTAAATGCTTTCCACTCCGATCTGGAGCAGAACGAACGTGAGGAGATCCTCCTGAAATTCAAGAATAAGCTATTGCCGGTTATTATTGGCACCGATGCCCTTTCAAGGGGGATTGATGTGGAAGGTATCGACCTGGTAATCAACTATGATGCGCCATCCGACCCGGAAGATTATATCCACCGAATAGGCCGTACCGCACGCGCCGAAACTACGGGCACTGCTATCACCTTTGTAAACGATCGTGATCAGCGCAAGCTGAAGAATATTGAGGATATGATCGATAAACAGATCCGCCGTATACCATTACCCGAAGTGCTGGGCGATCCTACGCTGATCAAGCAAGCTCCGCATAAACCACGAGGCGGTGGTGGCGGTGGTGGAAAAAACAGACATAAAGGCGGTCCGAGGAAACAATCGTAAAATAAAATGTCATTTCGACCGGAGGGAGTGCTCCGTGTGCCGTTAGGTTAAGGGTGCAGGGTTTTTATACAGTTTATTGAGCTATTGCAGTTTCTATGCAGTTATCCTTATAAGGTGTATTACTTCTTAATAATACATCCTATATTTAGTGAACCTTATTTATTAGCCATGCAATTTGAAACTCTTTTTTCTGAAGCATTTGATACTTTTAGAGTATTTGAGAATTTGACATTTAGTATTGTTACTCAGAAAGTTCCGGAAACGCCAAAAACATTATGGCAAATTTTAAACCATCTAATTATCTGGCAAGAAAATCAATTATTATTGATAACAGGTAATGAGTCGAAAAAACTGATACCGGAGATAGAAACCTGGATTGAAGCCGAAATGCCAACGGATCAACATAATATAGATAAGGCTGTTTCAACTTTCAATACCCAATTACATACAATAAAAACAATACTATCTACTTTATCATTGGAACAGACTGATATTGAATTTAAATTAAAAAAAATACAAGATATGTCTAACCACTTGTCTTTCCATTTAGGTGAAATTATTTTAATGAGAAGACAATGTAAAACTTATCCGATGCCAGAAGAGATGAAATTCTTTCTGGCATCGCACTAAGTCATAAATCGTTGATTCTTTTTAGGCACCCAAAGTTGCGTCAATTTTTGCTCGGCTGCCCGGACTGTAACTAACACTAATGGTTCAAAATGACAAAAGTTTGTTCAAAAAATTATTCCTGCTCCTGCAATTCAAATTCCATTTCGTTAGCTCCCGGCGCATAACTACCAGGCATAGTTATATTCAATGATTGTAAGAGCATGCCCAACTGCACCCTGTGTTGAGTGATCTGGCAGATAGAAACCCTTATTACATCGGCTTTAGTATTCGTCATGAATATCGCATCGCCATTGCTTAAAGTCCATTTCTGGTGCAGCACATCTTCACTAGCGGCAGCCAAAAGCTTTCTGCCATCGGCAAAATTCTTTTCAAAATAAGCCAGCAATTCAGTGGTGTTGGTCATTGCAGCAGACTCGAATAAATTATTGGCAAAATCGAGGCCGCCGGTAGTAAGGCCCATGGTTACCCAACCTGGCAGCTCAGCAATATGGGTTGCAATACAACGGATGCTCATGCTTTTTGGGCGTGGTTTCCAATCATATTTATCATTTGGTATACGCTTAAGCATTTTGCGAATTATCGCGGCTTCCCGGTCAAATTCTTCTAAAAACATTTCAATGATCTCCATAAGTGTAGATTGTTAAGTTTTACAATACAAATAAACCATGGCCGGTGACAGCAGTATGTCAGCAGGGATCAGTATTATATTTAATCCTGCATCTCCCTTTGCAATTCCAGCTCATCTGCGCTTGGGCCATAGCTACCGGGGATAGGTATATTCAATAACCTTAAATATACCCCCAGTTGTGCCCTGTGATGAATGGTTTGGCTTATTGAAACCCTTATCACATCGGCCTTTGAGCGCGTGCTGATAATATAGTCGCCGTTGCGCATAATCCAGCTTTGGTTTAAAACATCTTCATTTGTTGATTCTAAATAGGCTTTGCCTTCTTCGTAGTTCTTTTCAAAATATTCCGAAAGCTCGTCAGTGTTATTAATGTTAACCGGCTGATAAGGCTTCTTTGCAAAATCCAGTTCATCAGTGGTTATCGCAATGCCTATCCATGATGGTAACTCAGCAATATGTGTTGCCAGTTGTCGAATGGTCATGCTTTTTGGGTGTGGTTGCCAGTCGAGTTTATCATTTGGCACGCGTTCAAACATTTTGCGGGTATTTTGAGCTTCCTGCTCAGTTTCTTTTAAAAACAGATCGATGATTTCCATAATTTTAATTGTTTAATTTTTACAATACAAATAAACCATGGGGCAGTGACAGCAGTATGTCAGTAGCTTTTTTTAGTAGCAAGTATTTTTTTTGGTATCAAGTAGCTAGTATCAGGTATCAAGTATTTTTTGATTTTGAGCTGACAAATAACCATTCCAACGTTGTTCTTTTGTCTTGATACCTGATACTAGCTACTTGATACTAACTATAAGATACTTACTTTAGTAAAACCAATTATCCCAATTATGAAAAGGCGTTCATTTGTAAAGACATCAATTTTAACAGGCATGGCCGGAGTTGTATCAACAAAACTCAGCATGGCAGAAACCAACAGCAAAAAATCAGATCAACAGTTATATGAGCTGCGGGTTTATACCCTTAAAAATGATACGCAGCAAAAGCTGGTGGAAGATTATCTGCAAAACGCCGCCATCCCGGCATTGAATCGCTTAGGTAGTAAAACTATAGGCGTATTTACCGAACTTAAGCCTGATGGACAATCCCGGATATTTGTGCTGATACCTTACAACACTATTGATGATTTTTTTAAAATGCAGGATAAGCTAATGACCGATAGTACGTATCTGCAGCAAGCATCGGCCTACCTGAATGCACCGTTAAACGCCCCGGCTTATGACCGGATTGAAAGTTCGTTGTTGCAGGCATTTAAAGATATGCCTAAACTGGAGACACCCGGCCAGCAAAAACGGATATTTGAATTGCGCCGCTATGAAAGCCCTACCGAGGCATCGGGCAAAAAGAAAATAGAGATGTTTAATGAAGCAGGTGAAATAGGCATATTTAAACGACTTGGTTTTAAACCAGTTTTCTACAGTGAAACATTAATAGGGACTTTTCGCCCTAATTTGATTTATATGATCACCTTTGATGATATGGATGCGCATGGTCGTTTATGGAAAGCCTTTGGCAATGACCCGGACTGGAAAAGGATAAGTACATCAGCTGAGTATCCCAATGAGATTGTATCGCATATTACCTCAACTATGCTGGCGCCTGCGAGTTACTCGCAGATATAGTTTTACCCCCACTGTCATTTCGAACGATAGAGAGAAATCTTCTACAACCTGCATAGCCGTTTTGCAAATCGAAGAAGATTTCTCTCTATCGTTCGAAATGACAGTAGAGACATTCACAATAAATATTTTAACAAATCAATCACCTACAGGATAAATTTATCGTATATGCATATATGAAAACTATCAACCTTAAAAACCCTTTCATTGCCTTGGCTTGCATACTAGTGCTTTTTTGCAGCTGCACACATGCGCAAAGCAATAAAAAGCTGGATGTGGGCGACCATGTTCCTGCATTTACCTTGAACGATCAGGATGGTAAATCATTTAATGTGAATGATTATATCGGCAAAAAAGTGCTGGTGATTTATTTTTACCCCAAGGATGAAAGTATGGTTTGTACCAAAGAGGCCTGTGCTTTCCGCGATAGTTTTGATCAGTTTACCAAAGCCGGTGCAATGGTTATTGGTGTAAATGGCGGTACCGTTGCCAGTCACAAAGAGTTTCAGCAGCACTATAAATTACCTTTTACTTTATTAAGCGATCCGGATAACAAGGTGTATAACCTATTTGGTGTAAAAGGTAAAATGTTCTTCAGCGGCCGCGAAACTTTTGTGATAGACCTGCATGGCAAAATAGTTTACACCCATGAAGCCATGCTTGAGGGCAAGGAACATGCCGATGATGCGTTGCAATTTGTTAAAGCAGCCAATGCCAAACAATAATGGTCATATTCCCGGCATCACTTTAAATATTGATGCCCGCAAAGCGTAAATTATGCCGTTATTTGAGCCGATTTACAGCCAGAACCAAGGGAATGGATGAGGTAAGTCATTATTTATTTCATAAAACCCAGGCATGATCCGCTTAGTATTCATTGTAATTTTCTTTCTTATTTCGTTACTGGCTATTTTCAGGGCCCCGGCTTATTATTTCTGGCTGCTGGCTATTGGTGTAACAGAGTTCCCATTGGTTTTTGCATTTATAACCTTACTGCTGATAGGCAGCGGGCAATGGGTACACAAATATAAATTTGCTGGTACCGTAATCGGGTTTGTTAGTGTTATACTGTTTCTTTCGCCAATTGTGCGGGCGTATATGATCTCCAGGAATTTAAAAGCTGACATGGAGCAATCATTAGGATCGATGACAACAGTCAATCCCTTGCAGCCATTTGATTTCTGGAACCTGTTAAACCTCTCCAAACAAATTGAATCGCATGATGCCATTGCAATCCGCAGCTTAAAATATGTTACTTACCAGGACACCTCGCTGACACTGGATTATTACCCAAACGGAACTCCCAACAGGCCTTGTGTTATTGTAATTCACGGCGGTTCATGGAGCAGTGGCGATAGCAAGCAATTGCCGGAGCTGAATAGTTTTTTAGCCTGGAATGGTTATAACGTAGCCGCCATCAATTACCGCATGGCACCAAAATGGCAAACGCCCGCACCTGTTGAGGATGTGGCAAACGCCATTAAATATTTGAAACAGCATGCAGCTGAACTGCATATTGATACCAGCAAACTTGTGTTACTGGGCCGCTCAGCCGGGGCGCAGATAGCATTGCTGGCTGCATATACTTTGCATGAAAAAAGTATAAAAGGTGTAATTGATTTCTACGGCCCTGCCGATATGGTTTGGGGTTACTCCATCCCGTCAAACCCGCTGGTGATGGATTCACGCAAAGTAATGGTAAATTATATTGGCGGTACTTATGAACAGGTTCCGCAGAAATATGTAGCCTGTTCACCCATTGAGTTTGTTGACAAACAATCGCCGCCAACACTTATCATGCATGGTGAAAATGATGTGCTGGTAGCTTATGAACATAGCCGCAGATTAAACGAAAAGTTACAACAGAATGGCATAAAACACTATTGGCTTAAACTCCCCTGGGCCACACATGGCTTTGATTTTACATTGAACGGCCCGGGCGGCCAATTATCAACTTACGCGGTATTACAATTTTTAAATACAACCATTAAATAGTTTGCAGTTTTCAGTGGGCAGTTTGCAACACTAAGAGAATGCGAACTGCCCACTGAAAACTGCAAACCGGGAACTGCAAATTTACGCCCTTCTTCTCTCCCTGAACCTGGTAAAGAAGATCACCGCCAGCAGGCAGAGTGCAAAGCCACAGATACCGTTAAGGCGCAGGCCGTAATCGTTGCCGGGGTCTTTACCGTAAACGGTTAGTAATGCAAATAGGGCTATGCCTAATGTTTGCCCCAGTTTTACAAACAGGTATTTTACGGCGAAGAACATTCCCTCCCGGTTTTCTTTGGTTCGTTTAGCGTCATCCTGGGCTATTTCGGCGAGTATGGCGTTGGGTAATATACCTAGCGCTGCCAATGGGAAACTCGCGCCGATCAGCAAGAAATAGATCTGCGCATGTGATGATATGGGGAATTTACCCAGAAAATAGATGGCCACAAATACCAGGCTCAATAGGCCAAATGAGAACAGCACAATAGGTTTTTTGCCGATCTTTTTCGACAGGTAATTGATGAGCGGATAAAACATGAGCGATATAATAACCATTACACCCAATAATGGCCCGCCTTCTGATTCAGGCAAGCCAAGCAGTACTGTCACAAAAAACAGCAATCCGCTTGATATGATACTGAGTGCCATATAGAACGAAAAATCGGATATGAGGTAATACTTAAAATTTCGATTGCTGAATGTAGCACGCACTGCCGGCAACAAGGGTAGGTGTGAGGGTTTGCCTGCGGAGTATTTCTTTTCATCAATAAAAAACACCGGCACCAGCATTACCAATCCGGCGAAAGTACACAGACCCCATATGGTATATTGTACGGCTGAATCCCTGCTTTGTACGTGAAGAAAATGCTGCACTAAATCGGCATAATTATTCACCAATCCTGCAATTACCATCCCCAAAACAAAACCCACCTGCTGAAAGGATGATAGCTTTACTTTTTCGGCAGCGGTTTCGGTCACCTCGGGTAATAAGGCATTGTATGGGATTATATAGCTGGTTACACTCATAAAAAAGCAAATGAGCGTAAACGTAAGCCATATGGCATTATGAGTGCTTTCAGTTTTGGTAAGCGGACAAAATGTTAAACAGCAAAACACCACGGCGGGTAATATAGCCCATTTCATGAAGGGGATGCGCCTGCCATTGGGGTTAGTGCTCTTGTCGCTTAGTGAAGCGATGAAAGGATCAAAAATAGCATCAACAAACCTGCCTGAGGCTGCAATTACTGACATGATATTCAGCACCCCGAAAAGCATTAACTGCGGGATGAGCGGCTTTAAACCGGCATTGTTTGGTGGCAGGTAAAAGTAAGGCAGCATCACGATGATAATATTGGTCATCATACTCCACCCTATCATACCGCAGGCATAAGCTATCTGTTTTCTGAGCGGGAATCTTTCAGCAGGCATTTACCTGCAATATGCAAAATATTAGATGAAAATTGGATGATGGAATGGTTGCTTAAAGCAATATATCGATGCAATATATTTACAAGTAATTTTGTATTTTTGAAAAAAGGGAATGTGACATGTACGCAGAAGCTAAAAAATTGCACTTAATAGAAGAACTTTTAAAAGTTGAAAGTGACGCTGTATTGGCTGAACTGGAATCAATATTGTCTAAAGTTACCCCTTCACAACCACATCATAAAAGCTTTAAAACACTTGTAGGTGCACTTTCAACAGAGGAAGTGGATGAGCTTGAACTCAATATACAAGAGGGTTGCGAACAAATAAATGAAGATGACTGGAAATAAGTGTTTGCTAGATACCAGTATTATTATTCATGCTTTCAAAGACATTAAAATAGCCTAACAGCTTGATTCATTTTCTGAAGTATATATCCCTGCCATTGCTATAGGTGAACTATATTATGGTGCTTATCGTTAATCAAATATTAAAAAACATCTCGATCAGGTAGCTCAATTTCTTGAAAATTGTAAAGTACTGACTGTGGATGCTGCGACAGGAGATCTATATGGAAGCATTAAAGCCGTTTTAAAAGATAAGGGCAAGCCTATACCTGAGAATGACATTTGGATTGCTGCCATTGCAACTCAATTTGACTTACCACTTTTTACAACCGATAAGCATTTTAAAGAGATTGATAATCTGATCCTGGTATAAGGTCAAACCCTTTAAACTTTCTACCTTAAACTTTAAACTAAAATCACAGTCCCGAATAATAATCATAACCTTCCTCGGCCCAGTAATCGCGGGGGCGCTGATTGCTGAAGGTGATTGTGCCAATACGCTTTAGATTTTTTATACCGTATTTAACCGGGATGATGAGCCTTAGCGGTTGCCCGTGTTTAAAGGGTATGGGTTCGGCATTCAGTTCATAAGCTAACAGGGTTTGGGGGTGTATGGCGCTGGGCATATCAAGACCAACATAATAACCCTTATCGGGCGTTTCCATGCCTACATAGCCAAGCTGGGTTTGATCCTGCAGGCCGAAATGATTGATGAAATCAATAAACTTTACACCGCCCCAATACTGTATCTGGTCCCAGCCCTCCACACATTTAAAGCTAAAAACCAGCTCGGTTTTGGGCAGTGATTTTATCTGATCGATGGTGAATTGCAGTTTTTCGCCGGTGCTTTTGTTTACATTTAAACGCCAGGCATCCATATCCATCTTGCTGTCGGAGCCTATATCCGTATTATGGCGCACATTTTTGGCTGCCATTGATTTTGGATAGGTTTCAACCAGGTTATTGTTGCTAAACACCCGCCTGAAAGCAAGTTCTGTTTTATTCAGTGCCCTGCGTAACGGAGCCCTTGTTCCGGCAGTTATGCCCGGCGTTTCCAGCGGGGAGTTATATAGCCATCGCCATCCGCCAAAAGCTGCCCCGCCCAATACCGCGAATGTGGTAAAGGAAATAAAGTTGCGCCTGTTGATCTTTTGATCAATGGTGAGCTCTTTCTTCAGCTTTTTATTCTTTTGGACCAGCTTTTTCATCTTCGTCTTTTATTTCAACCACGGGTTGAGTTATCATTTTAGGTTGTTCGTTTACCACCTCGAAACCAGAGATCACTGATCTGAAATTATTCCACCCGGCTAATATTACCTGTACAATATGTATCACAAAGAAAAACACATAGCCCAATGTGAGGGCAAAATGTATGATCCTGGCAAAATGATAGCCACCGCATATCCATGCTAAGTAATAGAATTGTACGGGCTTGTAAATGGCTAACCCGGTAATAACAGAGCCGATGCCCATAACAATAATGGCGGTATAGGCGATGCGTTGGGCGGCGTTATATTTGTTTTGTGGCGGCGCCATTTTGCGGATATGCAGGTCATGCAGCAGCACTAAAAACGCTTCCTTAAATGACTTTTTTTGCGGAACGAGCTCCCGCCATTCGCCCGAGATCAGGGTGTAGAGGATATAAAATATCCCATTTAAGGTAAAGAACCACATGAACAGAAAATGAAATGCCATACCCTCCGCTAAGCGACTGGGGATATGCAGCAGGTTATAATACCAATCGGGAAAAAAGCGTACGAACGTATGGCCGAAGAGGGTGATACTATACTCATCATTGGCCCAATAGATGAACATCCCACTCCATATCATGATAGTGAGTATGGGGAAATTTACCCAATGGCACCATCGCATGGCTAATGAATGTTTCTCTTTAATTACTTTCATAATAGTAAGTACGTGAAATTAGCTACAGAGGTTCATTAAAACGATGCTTTTGTAGCGCCGATGATTGCCCCGGTTGAAGTATTTTGCAAAAAGGCGATCAGTTCAGATCCCTTTGCCTCAAAGCCTTTTGGCAAGGTAATACTTTCGCTGCCGTTACTGCCTTTTAAGCTGAGACTCTGCAGTGAACGTACAATTTGCACATGTGATAAAGTATGCCCGGCATTTTCGCCACGCTCAACTTTAGTTTGAGCCGATTTTTGAACCACAGCAACTAATAAAGCGGCATTAGCGATGTTTCCTTTGGTTTGATAATTGAGGCTTGCTTTGTTTCCATCAACTTTAATATCGCTCAACATAACCTCAGCTGCTGCATCTTTTTGCAAACCGGCTTTTATAGCATTGCGTAAGGTACCTTCTTCCGATCCAACAAATTCTGTTTTACCATTAACTATTATCTGCGGGGTGTAAACCTCGCTAAGTTTTAACCAACTGGCATATTGATTTTGTCTGTGCGAGTAATCGGCACTACTGAACACATCTTTCCAGCCCAGCCGATTCCAGTAATCAACGTGAAAAGCCAATATGTAAATAGGTTTATCAGTACTTTCCTTTTGGATCTTTGCCACAACCGCATCAGCAGGCGGACAGCTTGAGCAGCCTTCAGAAGTAAATAATTCAACTACGGCAAAGCCTTTGCCATCACCTGTATTCTTTTTTGTATGCGCTTTGCATACAACCGTGGTAACTGCTATTATGGTAACTACAAGCCACCCTAAAGCCATATATCTTACAGAACTCATTATATCTAATTTAAATGTGAATTTTATTTTTAGACGATGGTACGGCAGATTCCTTACAATAAATTTAGTGTTTTTTTATGGGATAGGAATAGTAGTCAATAATAGCCCCCCAGTCAATGCTGTAAGGCATTAGGCAATCCCCTACTATGCAGATCGAATACCTATCATATGGTATCGCTTGTCGCTAAGACGTCACTTTTTTCGCAAGTTGTTTGTTTTTTTAAGGCGCTCAAGAGGGCTCCGCCGTTTTGTCTTGATACAAAAAGTAACTAAAAAAACCGACCGTAGGGAGCTCATGAATACCAATGAAGAACAAATAATAGATGAATAATCAAGACAACAAGGATGCTTCCCCGCTCCCTGCCGGTTCTTTACGCTTTTTTCGCTGTTCGGTACATTCGTACCTCACATCAAACAAAAAGCTAAACCGGCATTCCCGCCTACGCTGGCCCGCCCTTGTTGTCAGGGCCCATGCTTTTTCTTTTTTTCTTCCCGTCAGTAGAACAGCTTCGGATGAAATTAGGCAAAACGATGGTGGCCTAGAGGATGGCAGGGCATAGCAGATTTTTACAGAAGCGCAGAGGCTAAGTGCGTAGCGACAGCAGGGTAAAAATATAGCAGCCCAGGTTTTGCCTGATTTGCAGGGCAATGGCCTTGTGCGGCAAAGAAGCATTTCTAATGACTTGATTTTTTGCTACCTTTTGTATCAAGACAAAAGTAGTAGCCTCCGCGGCAATGAGCGGCTGCAGGCGAAAGATAAACCGTCTTGCAAATCAGATCTGCATAGTCGGGGATTGCTTCGTTCCTCGCAATGACGCTTAGAGAATTAACTATTATAGTCTGAATTTTACTCTTCCTCTTTTTTCGGCAAATTCTTCATATTAAAGCGCGGCTTATAAGCGGGCTTTGGGGCATGTTCTTCAGCAGGAGCCGGTGTTTCTCTGGGTTTTTCTGATGGTGCTGGTTCAGGAGTATCAGCAGACTTGGGCATGTTAGCCGCTTTAAATTTGGGTTTAAAACCTAATTTAGCTGCAGGAGGCGTTTCGGGTGTTTCCTCTTTTTTATTTTCTTCAGCCAGATTAGTTTCAGCAGGTTTAGGCATATTAGCAGCCTTAAACTTAGGGGTGAAACCTAATTTTGGCACAGGGGTTGCTGGTGTTTCTTCGCTTTTAGCTTCTTCAGGGGGGGCAGCAGGTTTTGGCATGCTGGCTGCTCTAAACTTCGGTGTAAAACCTAATTTCGGAGCCGGTGCAGGTTCTGCAGTAGTCTTGTTTTCTTCTGTTGGTTCAGTTTCCGCAGGTTTGGGAATACTTGCCGCTTTAAATTTGGGCGTAAAGCCTAATTTAGGTGCAGGTGTAGTTCCAGATGCTTCTGTAGCTTTATTTTCTTCAGGAGTTTCACCTGCAGGTTTTGGAGCCGATGTAGCTTTGAACTTCGGAACAAAACCTAATTTAGGCGCTGCTGAAGCATTTTCAACCAAACTTTCAGTAACTGTTTGCTCTGCTAAGGGGTTATCTATCTTTACTTTCTCAGTTTTTGCCTCAACAGCTAAAGGATAATCGTGCCTTAATTTATTGAACCAGTATTTTTTGGTGTGATCAAAGCTTTTTTCGCCCATTTGCTCGTAGTGGGTTTTAAATTCAGAAAATAGCGCAGGCCTACCCTTTTGCAGGGCATCCATGTCAACTCTTTTCTTCTTAAAAAACTCCTCGAACAACATTAATTTGAAAATTTGGTGATTTGGTGATTTGAAAAATCTGAAGATCAATGAGTTTTTCATTTTCAAATCTTCAAATTAACACATCCTCAAATCGGAATGTCAGTATCCAGCTTATTAAAACGTATACCACTGCCGGTTTGTTCCCAGTCTTCCAGTTCTTCTTCGGTAGCGTTTAGTAATTTCGGAAACCATTCCAGCGGGAATACCTGTTGCTTACCATCAGCCTTTTCAACAAAAAGTAAGCCGTTAGCAAATGTTACCTTAACTTTTTTTTCCTGCTTACGCGATGTGAATTGTGCCATAAATTTGATTTGAAGATTTGAGGATGTACTGATTTGAAGATAGCTTGAATGCTCAAATTTCAAATCAGCACATCTTCAAATTACTTACTCCGCCATATTATGGTAAACCGCCTGTACGTCGTCGTCCTCTTCCAAACGGTCAATCAGTTTCATGATATCGGTAACCTGTTCTTCTGTTACTTCATGAAATGATTGCGGTACACGCTCCAGTTTGGCCGATTTTACCTCAATGCCAATCTCTTCCAGCATCTTTTGCATTTTACCGAAATCTTCAAAAGCGGTATGTATTACGGCAATATCATTGCCTTCCTCATCAGATTCCACAAAAAGATCTTCCAGGCCGGCATCAATCAGTTCAAACTCCAGTTCTTCCAGGTCGCGATTGCCGGGCTCAAATGTAAAAACAGATTTACGGGTAAAAATAAAATCAAGCGACCCGGTTTTACCTAATGAACCACCATATTTAGTAAAATAGCTGCGCACGTTAGCTACTGTACGGTTAATGTTGTCGGTAGCTGTTTCAACCAGTACGGCAACGCCGTAAGGCGCATAACCTTCGTATACCAGTTCTTCATAATCTTTTTCATCCCTGCTGGTTGCTCTTTTTATAGCAGCTTCAACACGGTCCTTCGGCATATTTACTGCCTTGGAGTTCTGTACAGCAGTTCTGAGGCGCGAGTTGGTATTAATATCACCACCGCCTGCTTTAACGGCCATTACTATTTCCTTACCTAAACGGGTAAACTGCACGGCCATTTTGGCCCAACGCTTAAATTTTCTTTCTTTACGGAACTCAAATGCTCTTCCCATATCTTTTAGTTCATGGTTTTAATGGTTCGTAGTCATGGTCAAAAAACCATTGTTAACGAGCCGTTAAATATAAGGTTTGTTTCAGAGTTGTAGTAATATTATTGCCTTTTTGCTTTTGCCTTTCAGCTTAAATGGTCTTTTTAAGGTTGGTAAGCATATCATTCGTTATTGCAGCAAGGTCAAATTCTATATTCCACCCCCAGTCTTTTTGCGCGTAACTGTCATCAATTGATTTTGGCCAGCTATCGGCAATGGGTTGTCGCGGGTCATTATCAGCATAGCTTATCTCAAACTCAGGCAATATTTTCTTTATCTCATCGGCCAGTTGTGCCGGGGTAAAGCTTACACCCGCCAGGTTATATGACGATCGTATACTCAACTTCTCCGCAGGTGCATCCATTAGTGTTAATGTTGCACGTATGGCATCATCCATATACATCATGGGCAGGGCAGTATCCGCAGAAAGAAAGCTTTCATACTTTCCATTTTTTAATGCCTCGTGAAATATATGTACCGAGTAATCAGTTGTGCCGCCGCCCGGTGCTGCCCGCCAGCCTATCAGGCCGGGATATCGAATGCTGCGTACATCAAGCCCATGTTTGTTAAAATAATATTCGCACCAGCGTTCACCTGCCAGTTTGCTAAAGCCGTAAACGGTATTAGGGTCCATCACACAATATTGCGGTGTATTATAAGCCGGTGAATGCGGCCCGAACACAGCAATAGAGCTTGGCCAAAAAACCTTTGAAACCTTAAATTCAACAGACAGGTCAAGCACTTGTATCAGGCCTATCATGTTTAAGTCCCAGGCTAATTTAGGTTTTTGTTCGCCTACGGCAGATAGTATAGCGGCGAGTAAATAGATTTGAGTAGGTTGATGTTTTGTAAATATCTGGTGCAGATTCTCCTTATCAAGTACGTTTACAAATTCAAAGGGCCCGGTATCTTTGATAGCTTTGGCAGGTTCATTAATATCAGAGGCTATTACCTGTTCTGATCCATGAATATTACGCAGAGAACTTACCAGTTCTGTCCCAATTTGGCCGTTGGCGCCAATTACTAATATCTTTTCGCTCATGCGGAGGTGCAGTTAAGCTGCAAAGGTAGAAATTTGAGCGAAATCAATTAATGTTTTACCGCACAAACGTTTGATTCAAAATTCCAACTGTGCTATAAAAAAGACTATGCAAATGAGAAATAGTACAGCCAATACTGTAAACAGTGTCATCTGCCGTTTTGCACTCATAATATCAGGCACACGCCCTGTGCCTTTTAACTTATTGAATTGCAGCCTCTTTTTATAGGATAATATTAATAAAAAAAGAGGCAATAAGAGTAACAAATACGCCATGTAATAATTATTTTAAAATATAAAGCTAACTGGTTATAACACTGATAACGATGTTCATTACATTCATTAATTGTGTTAGTAATTGTTAAGTTTAATAAATGGTTATGCCAATATAAAATATTTATTTTAATAGGCATGCATTTAAACAATAATACCCTATAGAATGATATTCGTGATTAAATACTGACCGTCAGGCATTAACCAAAATGAAATGTTATTTAAAGGAGGAGAATGTTTGTATACCGGATTGATAGAAATAATGGGCTTAAAAAATTAAAAAAAATCGCATATTTGTGGTTTAGTTTATTTATACATAACAATTTAAAAAAATGAAACCTCCGCAAGGAAGCTTCATTACAGTTAAAAAAACAATTTAAAACAATGAAAATCGCAGTAGTAGGTGCCACAGGCTTAGTGGGCACCAAAATGTTGCAGGTTCTTGAAGAACGCAACTTCCCCGTAACAGAATTAATTCCGGTAGCTTCAGCTAAGAGTGTTGGTAAAGAGATCACTTTTAAGGGTAAGCAGTACAAGGTAGTTTCTGTAGAGGATGCGATTAAGATGAAGCCCGATCTGGCCTTATTTTCAGCGGGTGGCAGCACTTCATTGGAGCAGGCTCCGCTTTTCGCGGCAGCAGGCACTACAGTAGTTGATAATTCATCAGCATGGCGCATGGATCCAACCAAGAAACTGGTGGTACCTGAAGTTAATGCCAATGTATTAACCGCTGAAGATAAAATTATAGCTAACCCAAATTGCTCAACTATACAAATGGTAGTGGCCTTAAAACCACTGCACGATCGGTATAAAATTAAAAGGGTAGTGGTATCAACCTACCAGTCAGTAACCGGTACAGGCGTTAAGGCTGTTGAACAGTTATTTAACGAACGTAAAGGTATTGATGGCCCTAAGGCATATCCGTACCAGATTGATCTAAACGTTTTGCCTCATATTGATGTATTTACCGATAACGGTTACACCAAAGAGGAAATGAAGATGATTAAAGAAACCCAGAAAATAATGGGCGACGATAGCATTAAAGTTACAGCAACAACCGTACGTATCCCGGTTATGGGTGGTCACTCTGAATCGGTAAATATTGAATTTGCTGAGGATTTTGATCTGGCTGAAGTAAGAGCGATCTTAGAAAAAGCGCCAGGCATTATCGTAACTGATGATGTTGCTAACCTTAAATATCCAATGCCGCTTGACGCACATGATAAGGACGAAGTATTTGTAGGCCGTATCCGCCGTGACGAGAGCCAGGCTAATACTTTAAATTGCTGGATAGTAGCCGATAACCTGCGTAAAGGTGCCGCTACTAATGCCGTGCAGATTGCTGAGTATTTAGCTGCAAATCATTTGATTGGTCAAACGGTAGAAGCATAAACCTCACCCAACCCTCTCCAGAGGAGAGGGCTTTATAAAAATTATTGAATAGGGATGATCGGGAGATTATCCCTATTTTTATGGATAGGAATTCTGAATCTTATCCTTTTTTCTTAGGTGTTTCGGCAGCTTTCTCCTCATTCTGCCTTTTCTCATTCCTGATAATGATGAAGGCATATACCGCAGTAAATACTACGCCCGAAAGCACCGCTTTAATAATAGCATCAGCATAGGCCTCTTTAAAAATGTAGGTGTTTGATAAAAATATCAGTACGGTGTATACAAAATAAGCGATGATGAGTTTGCGGGCCATGCGTCAAATATAAAAACAAAAACTTTTAAAAATTAAAAACCATACACCCCTCTGCCTGTAATTATATATAGTTAAATTTTGTAACTGTAAATTAAATACTATAACTATGGCAACCTTAAGTAATAAAAAAGTAGCTATCCTTACTGAAGAAGGATTTGAACAAGTGGAGCTAACCAGTCCGTTGGAAGCACTGAAAACGGCAGGTGCAACCGTACATATCATCTCACCTAAAAGCGGCAGGATAAAAGCATGGGACAAAACCAACTGGGGTATTGAGGTAGATGTTGATAAGGAACTGGACAGCGTTAGTCCGGATGATTATGACGCTTTGGTATTACCCGGCGGTGTATTGAATCCTGATAAATTAAGACAAAACAAAGCAGCTGTTGCCTTTGCATCTGCTTTTTTGGATGAAGGGAAGCCTGTAGCAGCTATTTGTCATGGCCCGCAATTGCTGATAGAAACCGGCATGCTGAAAGGGCGAAAACTCACCTCGTACCCATCATTACAAACCGATCTTAAAAACGCTGGGGCTAAATGGGTTGATGAACAGGTAGTAGTTGATCATGGTTTAGTGACCAGCAGGAGGCCGGATGACCTGTCGGCGTTTAATAAAAAGATGATAGAGGAAATTGCTGAGGGCGTGCATCATCACGCGTAGACCTCACCTAAATCCTCTCCAAAGGAGAGGACTTTAAAAACACTTTGTCATTCCGAGCGATAGCGAAGAACCTATCCGGCGTATAGTCAGCACAAAGGTTCTTCGCTATCGCTCAGAATGACATTATAAAAAAGCAGAACCCAAACAGTTCTGCTTTTTTGTTGAATAGCGATTATCTTTACCCGATGCCAAAAAAGAAAACGCTTATTATAGGTACCGGGATAGCCGGGATAGCAACAGCTATCCGGTTAAAGGTAAAAGGCTATGAGGTAGAGATTTTTGAGGCGAATAGTTACCCGGGCGGTAAACTATCGGAGTTTGAAAAAGACGGTTTCAGGTTTGATGCCGGACCGAGCCTGCTTACTATGCCGAAATATATTGATGACCTGTTTAAACTGGCAGGGAAAGAGCCATCCGACTATTTTAATTACCAAAAGTTGGATGTAGTTTGCAATTATTTTTATGAAGATGGCAGCCATATAAAGGCTTATGCTGATGAAGGTAAATTTGTTGCGGAAGTATCCAAAATAACCAGCGAACCTGAAGCCGCCATTAAAAAGCATGCGGAAAACAGCCGCAGAATATATAACATCACCAATCATGTTTTTTTAGAGCGATCATTGCATCAGCTTAAAACTTATTTAAACTGGGGCGCGATCAAATCCATATTCAGACTGCCTCAGATTGATGCCATGCGTACCATGCATAAGGCAAACACCAGTTTTTTTAAGGACGAACGTGTGGTACAATTCTTCGACAGGTATGCCACCTACAATGGCTCAAATCCCTATTCAGCGCCTGCCACGCTGAATGTGATTCCACATATAGAGCAGCATTTCGGCGCTTATTTCCCAGAGGGTGGCATGTACAGCATCGTTACCAGTTTGGTTGAGCTTGCAGAATCATTGGGAGTGAAATTTCATTATAATTCCCCGGTTGATGAAGTTATTTTGAATAGGCAAAAGGTGAAGGGAATAAAGGTAAAAGGTGGATTGTATGAGGCTGATATCATAGTCTCCAATATGGACGTGTTGTTCACTTATCATAAGTTGCTGAAAGATCACCCCAAACTTCATCCTCAAAAAATACTGCAACAGGAGCGCAGCAGTTCGGCATTGATTTTTTACTGGGGGATAAATAAACAGTTCCCGCAACTTGGTCTGCATAATATATTCTTCAGCGCGGATTATAAGGTGGAGTTTGATCATATCTGGCAGCAAAAGGATATTTATTACGATCCAACGGTGTACTTGAACATCAGCTCAAAATATCAACCAACTGACGCACCTGTGGGATGCGAAAATTGGTTTGTAATGATCAATGGGCCTGCAAATACCGGACAGGATTGGGATCAATTAATAGCTGATGCCCGTAAAAATATCATAGCCAAACTCAGTAAGAATTTGGGTGAGGATATCAGTCAGTTTATCATCAGCGAAAGTGTACTTGATCCGCGAGGAATTGAGCGTAGAACTTCATCTTACCAGGGTTCTATTTATGGCACAAGTTCAAACAGTCAATTTGCAGCATTTTTGAGGCATGCAAATAAGTCATCGAAAATTGATGGGTTGTATTTTTGCGGGGGGAGTGTGCATCCGGGTGGTGGGATTCCGCTTTGTTTGTTATCGGCTAAAATTGTGAGTGATTGGGTTTAATGATGACAGTTACAAACTGTCATCATCCGGGGTTTCAGTTACAAACTGAAACCAGTGTGGTGCTGCCATTTTAAAAACTGTTATCTACTAACATATTTTTAGTGAGATCGGCCATGACGTTGTTTACAATTGTATTTAGCGCCTGGAAGCGTTGCTTCAAATCCGGCACTTTCAAAACAGCGGCATTAGCTAAAGTATACGACTTTGAGCTGATGAGCGCGAACATCAGGTTGTCTACCGGTGTATAATCGTTACCGAGTATATCCTGTATGTTATAAATACGTATCCTGTATTTATCGTCTTTACAATCTACCTGCAGCGTAAAATTATAGGTGATGTTACCGTAGTAGGTTTGCCAAAGAACTTTATCGGTTACAACAACAGTATAAGATTTTATTCTGCCTACAACCCGCGATAAAACCGGGTCTACTAATTCCAGTTGAGTATCTTGCACGTAAGGATGGGTTTCAGCAAACCAAAGCCCGGCATTGCTATAGAGCAGATTTTTAGAAGCGCCTGGCACATTGAACACTCTTTCATAAACAACGGTATTATTAACAAATGGAACATTTAAACCGACAGTATCTTTTTGTGCGAAGGCGCTTTTAGCGAAAATAATAAGTGCCAGTACGAGTAGCTTTTTCATGGTGATAAGTATTAAGTTGAATAATATTTATAGGTAAGATATTGCAGAAATGTGAAAAGTTTAGCAACATTTCGCTTACAAACAACGTTACTTTACAATATTTTGATAATGAGAATGTTAATTTATAATGTAATGAAAATTATACATTACGCTTCAGTTTATAACTGAAGCCTACCGATCAAAGAAAGTTTGCAAATTCTTACTCCTCAATCAATTCCACCTCAGCAACGGGACTAAACAAATAGATCCGCTTACTTTTTACCTCCGTACATTTATAGCGCTTCCGCAGTTTTTCATCCTTGCGGAAAATTCGGCCATCTTTTAATTTGAACAGCGCTTTAAGCGGCAATTTTTCCACCGTATAAACATCTTCCTTCGGCGCATCATATTGGCGCAATGCCCGGTATAGCGACAGATCGGAACAGCTGGATGCTGCGGGGTTATTTAAATAATTGACGATGCTGTGCTTAATATCTGGTGGAAAAACCTCCTTCTCAAAAAAAGGCTGCATCATTTTTTTGAAGTTATTTTTCCATTCGGTGCCGTGCGGCTTGGCTTTGTGTTTATGCTCGTTCCAGGTATGCAGGTGTGCAAACTCGTGTACGGTGGTTACCAGAAATGCGTACGGATTTAAATCGAAATTAACGGAGATGCGATGCCCCTTGCCGCCATGCGGCGCGCGATAATCACCAAATTTGGTGTTGCGGTTGCGTGAAATTTTAAACTCACATTTAAAGTAATCAATCCAGCGGCCGATCAGGGGAGCGGCATCAGGTGGAAGATACTTTTCTAAAACTTTTACTTTATCCAATTTCTACCTCTAATACAAATATAGCCTTTTGAGCTGAAAGGTAAAAGGCTAAAGCGGAAAGGAGAACGTGCTTATGTAAGATTTTACAAGCTAACGATAAAGAAAAGCTTTAGACTTTCGGCTTCTTGCTTTCAGCTTTGCTTCAGGGATTAAAAACCTTTTACCTTTCGCCTTTAAGCTTTCGGCCTCTTACTTCAATACATGATAAGCGATAAAGCTGGCCAGGTAAGCCAGCACCGTCATATAAGCAAACTGATAAGCCGGCCAACGCCAGTTTTTGGTTTCGCGGTATACTACTGCTACCGTACTGGCACATTGCATGGCAAAGGCGTAGAACATCATGAGCGAGAAGGCTACAGCCAACGTAAACACCGGCTGCCCGGTATCAGGGTTTTTGGCCTGATGCATTTTTTCATATACCGATTCCATCTTTTCGGCGCTGCCATTTACGCTGTATATGGTGGCCATCGTACCTACAAAAACTTCGCGTGCGGCAAATGAGGTGATGAGGGCAATGCCTATTTTCCAGTCGAACCCTAACGGACGAATAACCGGTTCAATAGAATGGCCTAATACACCGGCGTAAGAGTTTTCTAATTTTGCTGACGCGATGGTTCTGCCCAAGCTATCAGCAGTCATGTGCTGCGTGTATTGCGGCTGACTGTAATGCTGATCTATCTTTGCAAATCGGTCGCCTGGGCCATAAGAAGCCATCACCCATAGTATAACTGATACGGCTATGATTACCTTGCCGGCCTGAAAAACGAATGCTTTGGAGCGTTCATACATGGAGTAAAGCACATTGTTCCACCTCGGCATACGGTAAACCGGCAGTTCCATTATGAAATAGCCGCGCTCCTTGGCTTTTAATATAAATTTAAATACCCATGCTACCACAATGGCCGATATCAGGCTGAAAACATACATGCCCGTTAAAGCCAAACCTTGCAGGTTAAATAACCACCAAACATTCCGGTTAGGCACAACCAGCGCTATAAGTAAAGTATAAACAGGTAAGCGCGCCGAACAGGTTACGAGCGGGGTAACCATTATGGTGATCATCCTGTCCTTCCAGTTCTCGATAGTGCGGGTACTCATGATAGACGGCACAGCACAGGCGAAACCACCGATTAGCGGTACAACTGATTTTCCGTTCAGTCCCACTTTACGCATCAGCTTATCCATCATAAACGTAACGCGCGACATATAGCCGGTATCTTCCAATATAGAAATGAACGCGAACAGGATAGCGATTTGCGGAATGAATACCATTACACCGCTTAGTCCGGCTATCACACCATCAACCAGTAAGCTGGTGAGCGGTCCGGCAGGCAGAATATGGTGCAACGAATCCTGGATCCACACAAAGGCATCGGCAATTAATGACATCGGGTATGACGACCAGGAGAATATCGCCTGGAACATAAACATCAATACCGCGAAAAATATGATGAAGCCAAATACCTTATGCGTTAATATCTTGTCAATTTTATTACTGACGGTTTCTTCATGAGCAGTAACGGGTTTTGTAACCGTATCATAAAGCAGGTCATTAATAAAACTGTAACGGGCAATGGTTTCGGCACCCTGTGCCTTTTGCGAGTTGAAGGAAAACTCCTTTTCAAGTTCTTCAACCCGGTTGCTTTGCGCCGGTGTTAAAAATGTTAAGGTTTCATGCTGATGAGCCAGCTGCAGCGCAAGGTATGGGTTGTCAATATTTAATTCCCTGCCAATGCTTTCAACCAGTTCGGGGGCAATAGAGGCAACATCAATGCTGTCTTCCTGTAAAGCAAATTTATTGGCGTATGATATAGCATTTTTGAGGCCCTCAATGCCATCAACTTTTCTGGCTGAAATTGGTACTACAGGAACGCCTAATTTTTTGGCAAACAGGTTGACATCAATATTTATGTCGGCCTTTTTTGCCAGATCCATCATGTTGAGAGCAACAACAACGGGTATTTTCAGGTCGGCTACCTGTGAATAAAGCAGTAAATTTCTTTTTAGGTTTGATGCATCGAGGATAACAACCACCAGGTCGGGGCTGTGCGGATTCGACCTATCAGCCAAAACAGAAAAAACGATAGATTCGTCCTGACTTTTTGGATAGATGCTGTATGTGCCGGGAAGATCAATAATTTCGGCGCGGCGGCCATCGGGCAAGGTGCAGTAGCCTACCTTTTTATCAACGGTAACTCCGGGAAAATTTCCTATTTTCTGATTTAAACCGGTAAGAACATTAAAGAGCGTTGATTTACCGGTATTGGGATTTCCTACAAGCGCAACTCTTATATCAGCTTTCAATTGCTAAAAAAACTACTGCAAAACAATGGTATATGCTTCGCGTTTGCGCAAGCTTAACTGATAACCTGAAACTTTAATAGCAATTGGATCGCCAAGCGGGGCAATGCGTTCAACTTTTATCTCTTCGCCGGGTAAACAACCCATTTCCATTAGCTTTACCGACATTTCCAGATCTGTAAACTCCTTTACGATCCCTTTTTCGCCTACTTCAAGTTGTGACAGCCTCATGTTTATTATCTAATACCTAAGCAAATGTACGCTTATTTAAATTAAATCCAAATAAGGGTAAATAATTTACATGAATGTGATTGGAGGGTTTATTTACTAAGATTCTCACCAAGCGTCATTGCGAGGTACGAAGCAATCCCAAACTATGCAGAGCGAATATGCTTGCGTGAATATCGCGCGAAGCCGCTCATAGGCGCGGAGCCTTAGTTACTTTTGGCTTGATCCAAAAGTAACCAAAAGATCAAGACAAAAAGATCCTTCCACCCACCGGCAAAACACCCAGGCCCGCGCTTTTTGTCGGGCATTTGCCCGCTTTTGATTTCGGGTTATTTAAGGCCCTCCCCTTTTGAGAGGGTTGGGTGAGGCTCCTTTCCCGTCAGTAGAACAGCTTCGGATGAAAACAGGCAAAACAATGGTGGCCTTGAGCGTGGCAGGGCATAGCAGATTTTTACAGAAGCGAAGGCCTAGTGTGTAGCGACAGCAGGGTAAAAATATAGCAGCCCAGGTTTTGACTGGTTTGCAGGGTAATGGCCTTGTGCGCAAAGAAGCATTTCGACTGACTTGATTTTTTGTTTCTTTTGTATCAAGACAAAAGAAATAGGCCTTAGTGGCCATGAGCGATACCATGCGACATAACAAAAAAGCAATTCCCTCTGTATAGCTACGAGATTGCCGCGCTATCGCTCGCAATGACAAGTTAGAATAGACTTGCATAGTTTGGGATTGCTTCGTACCTCGCAATGACGCGTGGTGAAATAGCCCCTTTTCGTCTACGATTGTATATAACTCTTCAAATGTTCAATCGTTTCCAGATGCGATAAGATGGTTTCTGTAACCAGGTCATTGATAGAAATAATACCCGATAGCTGATCCGAAACAAATACCGGCAAATAGCGGATATTGGTTTCACTCATAATATGCATACAGGTTTCTATCGAGCTTTCAGGTACGATGCGTGGCAGGCCTGTACTCATAATCTCGCGTACCGGGGTTTCATGTGATGATTTGCCATGCAGTATCACCTTGCGGGCATAGTCCCTTTCAGTAAGCAGGCCCAGGTATTCGCCATCTTCCATTATAACTACTGAGCCTATATTTCTATCGGCCATCAGCTTCAACGCATCTAAAACAGTGGTATCTGCACTAATTGTGACAACACTGCCACCTTTACGGTTAAGGATATCCGAAACTTTTTTCATAATCTACAGGCAATCATTTGGTTAATAGTGGTTATACCAAATATACAAAATCAATAAAGCAAAATGAAAAAAATACAATAACAGATGTTTATTAAAATAGTAATAAGATTAATACAAATAGGTTAATCGTTTTTGCAAGATTTTTTATAACTATGTGCAAACATAAAAAAGCAATACATTTATACTCCCAATTATATTGTTCTAAACATTTAACTAATGAAAAAAATCTTCCTGATTACTGCAGCAATGGCCGCACTATCTTCTCCGCTTTTAGCGCAAACAAAAAACGCTTTATCTGCCTCCGAAAAAAAAGACGGTTATACCCTGCTTTTTGATGGCAAAACCACTGATGGCTGGCACACCTACCTAGGCAAGGATGCCGGGGCATGGCACGTTAATAGTGGCACTTTACAATTAGATACCACGGCTAAAGGCCAGGGTGATTTGCTAACCGATAAGGAATACACAAATTTTGAATTAAAACTCGACTGGAAAATACCTGTTGGCGGTAACAGCGGCGTTATTTTTGACATTCACGAAGATCCGCAATTTGCATACACCTTTTTAACCGGTATTGAAATGCAGGTACTGGATGACAAAGGTGCTGAAGATAATAAAAAGGCAAACCACCTGGCCGGTTCACTATATGATTTGAAGGCCCCTGCAAAACCTGCAAAGCCTGCAGGCGAATGGAACTCTATCATCATCCGTAAACTAAACAATCACCTTACCTTTTGGATGAACGGACAACAAACTATCGATATACAAATCGGCAGCAAAGAGTGGGATGAACTGATCCAGCAAAGCAAGTTTAAAACCTGGAAAGCGTTTGCCACTTATGCAACAGGTCATATCTCATTACAGGCACATGGCGCGGCAGTAGCTTTCCGTAACATCAGGATAAAACAATTGTAATTTTTACTATTATTTGCAGGAATAACAATTTCCTTCAATATATTTAGCATCAATCCATTTATTCCATTTTCCATCTTATTTAAAGTAATTTAAGTACATACATATACGTATGAGCGATTTGCAAATCAAGAAATCATCAACCACCTACGATGCGGTAATTGTAGGTTCGGGTGCAGGCGGCGGCATGGCCGGTTATGTTTTGGCCCATGCAGGTTTAAAGGTATTAATGCTGGAGGCGGGCCCGTTTTTCGATCCGCAGAAAAACTCGGCGCAGTTAAAGTTCTCATGGGAATCACCACGACGCGGTGCAAGCACCGACTCCCGTAATTTTGGTGATTTTGATGCAGCCTTCGGCGGATGGAGTTTGGAGGGCGAGCCCTATACCACAAAGGATAATACAGACTTTCAATGGTTCCGCTCGCGTATGCTGGGCGGCCGCACCAATCACTGGGGGCGTATCTCATTGCGTATGGGCCCGCATGATTTTCAGCCTAAAGACGGGCTGACTGAAAAATGGCCCATCACCTATGATGACATGAAGCCTTTTTATGATAAGGTTGACCGGTTGATAGGCGTATTCGGCACAGTTGAGGGTTTGGAAAACGAACCGGACGGTATATTTTTACCCCCACCAAAACCGCGGTTAAATGAACTATATATTAAAGCGGGCGCAAAAAAGGCCGGTGTTACTGTAATTGCGGGTCGTGGGTCGGTTTTAACTGAAGCCTTGCCGGGTAATAAAGACCGTGGCGCATGCTTCTTTTGTGGGCAATGTAACCGCAGCTGTAAAATTTATGGCGATTTCTCGTCATCATCATGCCTGGTTATCCCGGCCATGAAAACAGGCAATTTAACGGTGATCTCCAACGCCATGGTGCGTGAAGTATTAACCAATAAAGAAGGTGCAGCTACCGGCGTATCCTATATCAGCAAGGATGACATGCAGGAGTACCAGGTAAGCGGCAAGATAGTTATTCTTGGTGCCAGCGCCTGTGAATCTGCCCGTTTGTTGCTTAACTCCAAATCAGCGGCACATCCCGGTGGTTTAGCAAACAGCAGCGGTATAGTGGGTAAATACCTGCATGACTCTACCGGCTCAGGCGCCAGCGGCTGGTTGCCGCAACTAATGGATCGCAAGCGCTATAACGAGGATGGTGTGGGCAGCGTTCACATCTATTCGCCTTGGTGGCTTGATAATAAGAAACTGGATTTCCCGCGTGGATATCATATTGAATATGGCGGCGGCCTGCATATGCCCGGCTATGGCTTTGGTGGCGGCATCCAAAACATGAATGGTACGGTACCGGGCCGTGATGGCAAAATGAAAGAAGCCGGAGGTTTTGGCGCCGGATTAAAAGACGACTACCGCCGTTTTTATGGCGTTAACATAGGCATGGCCGGTCGCGGTACTGCCTTAGCACGCGAGGATAACTATTGCGAGATAGACCCTGAAGTGGTTGATAAGTTTGGCATCCCGGTATTGCGTTTCCATTACAAATGGGCTCCCGAGGAAATTAAACAGGCCAAGCACATGCAGGATACCTTCCAGGAAATTATGCACCACATGGGCGCTATTGCCGATGCACCTGCGGGTAAGGACACCAGCTACGGGCTTGAGGCTCCGGGTGTGATTATACACGAAGTGGGTACCGTACGCATGGGCGATGATCCTAAAAAATCAGCATTAAATAAATACTGCCAGGCGCATGACTGCAATAACTTGTTTGTGGTTGATGCTGCCCCATTTGTACAACAGGGCGATAAAAATGCTACATGGACCATCCTTGCGCTATCTATGCGCACCGCGGAATATATTTTGTCTCAAAGAAAAAAATTAAACGTTTAGCATCATGAACAGACGTGAATCCCTAAGAACTATTGGTATAGGTACCCTTGCAACAGGCTTGTTGCTTGATGCTTCGTGTAAAACGGATACTAAAAAACAAGGTGAAGTAACCACCCCACAAGAAACCGCAGCCGTCGATCCTGCCCGTACACCATATGAACTTGAACGCGAGAAAAAGCTAAACGCCGAAAAGTTCTTTAACGAGCATGAGATGAAAACCATTACTGTTTTGGTTGATATCATCATCCCGAAAGACGATAAATCAGGCAGTGCATCTGATGCCAAGGTTCCTGATTTTATTGAATTTATTGTAAAGGATATGCCCGAGCACCAAACCCCGCTGCGCGGTGGCCTTCGCTGGCTCGATCTGCAATGTTTAAACAGGTATAACAATACTTTCAGAGAAGCATCAGCACAACAACAACTAGATATAGTTACCCTGATAGCCTACCCCAAAAAAGCCACACCAGATATGGCACAGGGCGTAAGCTTCTTTAACCGCATGCGCGATTTGACCGCTACAGGCTTTTTCAGCTCACAAATGGGCATGAAAGACATAGGTTATGTAGGCAACGCCCCCAACAAATGGGAAGGCGTACCCGCCGATGTGCTAAAATCGCATGGTTTTGATACGGTTTGGGGATAGTTTTTTCAGTTGGCAGTAGTTAGTTAGCAGTTTGCTTTAGCATATTCCAGCCTTACGAAGTTTTGAAAACTTCGTAAGTCTCCTTTCTAATCCATATTGTCATGCTGAGGAACGAAGCATCTATTATACGAGCTACAGATAATCGCTTGCAGATTGAACAATGAGAGGTTTTTCGCTACCCCTTATTCCATAATGAAAATGAATATCGCCTTAGTCAGTTACCAAAATAAAAAATTAACCCAATCGCATTTAGAAGAAGATTTTCAGCTGTCTAAATTCCTTGAAAACAAGGGTTTGATTGTTAAGAGAGCAGCATGGAACGATTTGCAAATTGATTGGAAACAATTTGATGTTGTCATATTGAAATCACCTTGGGATTACCATGATAATTTTGATTCATTTATAATGTGGATAAGTGATTTGGATAAAGCTGGAATCAAGATATTAAATCCGTTCAAAACAATACTATGGAATAGTGATAAGCATTATTTACAGCAAATTGCAGACGATGGCCTGCCTGTGATTGAATCTGTATTTCTGGAGAAAGGAACTGCAGCAGACCTGGCAGAATTACTTAATAAATCCTTATACAAAAAACTGATCATTAAGCCATGCATAAGTGCAAGTGCTAAAAATACCATATTACTTACATTTGATAATGTTTCATCAATACAGAATGAAATTAATGACCTTTTAGCTAATGAATGTTTTTTGGTTCAACCCTTCATGGAAGAAATTTTACAGGGTGAATTGTCTTTTATGTTCTTTAACGGCAATTTTAGTCATAGTACTTTGAAAATTCCTAAAACTGGGGACTTTAGAGTTCAAAATGAATATGGCGGTACCGTTCAAAAAACAAACACAGATATTGCTCATCAACAAGCAGCGAGCGAATACGTTGAAAAGTATGGTAAAGGTACCTTATACGCCAGGGTCGATGGAATAATATCAAATGGAACTTTTGTTTTAATGGAGCTTGAGCTTATTGAGCCATATTTGTTTTTAAACTGCCATGAACATGGCTTTGATAATTATTATCAGGGGCTGCTTCAATTAATAAAATAGTTTATGTATTAAAGATTGACAATCTACCATTTCTGACTCCGACTGGTCTAAGTTTACCGAAGCGAACTTAGACCCAAAATAGATAAAGCATCCTGCTTTATTTCCAATCCCCGATTAAATTCTCACATTTGCAGAAAGATCTGTACCATGTCGAAAGGTAAATTACTGGTTATTGATGATGAGGAGCGCCTACGTAAGCTGCTGGCCCGTATTTTACAGCTGGAAGATTTTGAGGTACTGGAAGCCGCAAATGCCAAAGATGGCCTGCGCAAACTGGAGCATGAGGTAGTTGATGTGGTCATCAGTGATGTAAAACTACCCGATGCTAATGGCATTGAACTTACAAAAACCATAAAAGCATCCTATCCCGCAATAGAAATTATCGTACTAACAGCCTATGGCACTATTAACGATGGCGTTACCGCTATCAAAAATGGCGCATTTGATTATATTACCAAAGGCGATGATAATGAAAAAATAATCCCGCTGGTAAACAAGGCGATGGACAAGGCCGTATTACAGCGCCGTGTACTCGAACTGGAAAGCAAACTAAATAATAAATTTGGTTTCGACCGTATTATTGGCACATCACCGGCTATTACCGCGGCCATTAAACTGGCACAGCGTGTTGCCACTACCGATACTACCGTAATGATATTGGGCGAAACCGGTACCGGCAAGGAAGTTTTTGCTGAGGCTATTCACCAGGCTAGTCCGCGCAGCAATAAACCATTCGTTGCTATCAATTGCAGCGCATTTAGCAAGGAGTTATTGGAGAGTGAACTTTTCGGCCATAAAGCCGGGGCATTTACCGGGGCTGTTAAAGATAAAAAAGGCTTATTTGAAGAAGCCAACGGCGGCACTATATTTTTAGATGAGCTGGGTGAACTGGACCATGACCTGCAAGCCAAACTACTCCGGGTGCTGGAATCTCAACAATTCATTAAGCTGGGCGATACAAAAACCACCAAAGTAAACGTACGTATACTGGCCGCAACCAATCGCAATTTACAGGATGAGGTAGCGAAAGAGCATTTCCGCTCCGATCTGTTTTACCGCCTCTCTGTTTTCCAGATCATGCTGCCTGCCATCCGCGACCGAAAACAGGATATCGCCCCGATAGCTAAGAGCTTTGTACAGTATTTCGCTGCCAAAGTAAACAAGCAGATCACAGGTTTCACCAACGACTTTCTACAAAAGCTGGAGGCTTACAACTGGCCCGGCAACGTGCGCGAACTGAAAAATATTATAGAGCGCGCGGTTATCCTGTGCGATACCCATGAACTGGATGCCTCGCTCCTGCCATATGAGTTCGACTCTTCTCCAGCCAAATCCAATGGCAATTTATCAGCATTTGATCTTTCATCAGTTGAAAAACTGCATATCCAGCGCGTACTCAATCACACCCAAAGCAACCGCGCCGAAGCTGCAAGGCTGTTGAATATTGGGATTGCAACTTTATATAGGAAGCTGAAGGAATACGGACTGGAGTAAATTCTACATCACAGATTTAAAACTATGTCATTGCGAGCGATAGCGTGGCAACCGCGTCGCTTGCCTATTAAACGCGACGAGGTTGCTTCGTCGTTCCTCCTCGCAATGAAACATAATTTTTTCAACCGTCATCCCGAACTTGTTTCGGGATCTCACACGCTAAGTCTACTTCATGCAGGCCGCTTGTCCTGTGAGGTGCTGAAACAAGTTCAGCATGACCCTAGCGTTAATATATCCCTACCGATCATAATGATAATCCACCCTATCAAAATGATAGCACGACCAGTGTAAAACTTACACTAAGATTATCCAAAATCAATTTAATATATTGATTTACAAGCAATTCATAATCATGCCAAATTATTGGCATCCCCTTGGTATACCCCATCGCAAATCAGACAATGTTATGGATACCATACTCACCATCGTTTACCTCATCATTTTCGCAGTCGTATTTTGGCTGTTTTTCAAATGTGTTAATTACTTCGAAAAAATTTAAATAATCATCATGATCGCATTATTCATCGTAGCCATCGCCGTATTCTTCTATATGGTTTATGTGCTTCTTAAACCCGAAAAATTCTAATTATTAAACCATGAACACAGAATATATAGGTATAATTTTCATGTACCTGGCTACCATAGCCCTGGCCATCCCACTGGGAAAATACATAGCCAAAGTATTTAAAGGTGAAAAAACATGGATGGACTTTATGGCACCGCTTGAAAGGTTCATCTTTAAATTCAGTGGCATCGATACCCACCGCGAAATGAACTGGAAACAGCATTTAAAAGCATTGCTAACTATTAACTTACTATGGTTATTTTATGCTTTCTTTTGCCTGTTGTTCCAGGGTCATTTACCGCTTAACCCGGATGCCAACCCTAACCAAACCCCGGATCTGGCATTTAATACAGCTCTTAGCTTTTTAACCAACACTAACCTACAGGATTACTCAGGCGAATCGGGTGCTACTTACTTTACACAGCACTTCGTATTCATGTTCCTGCACTTTGTGAGTGCCGCTACTGGCTTTGCAGCTATGCTGGTTGTATTTAAAGCCATGAAGGATAAGACTACCGAGAAACTGGGTAACTACTGGGATTTCTTCCTGAAATCAATCACCAGGGTGTTATTGCCAATAAGTTTTGTAGTTGCCATTATATTAGCCTTTAACGGTACACCAACCAGTTACAAAGGTAAAGACACTGTTATAGGTTTACAGGGCGATACCGTACATGTATCACGCGGCCCTGCTGCAGCCATGATAGCTATTAAACAGGTAGGCACCAACGGTGGCGGCTGGTTTGGCGTAAACTCAGCACACCCTTTTGAAAACCCTAACTACTTAACCAACATTGTTGAGAACATCACCATCATACTCATCCCTATAGCCCTGGTATTTGCATTGGGTTTCTATCTCAATAAAAAGAAACTGGCCTGGGTAATTTTCGGAGTAATGACGATAGGTTTCCTCATTATGCTGTTCCCGTCAGTAAGTGCTGAGGTGGGCGGCAACCCTAATATCGCGCATATGGGCATTAGTCAGCCCGGCGGTTCAATGGAAGGCAAGGAAGTTCGTTTCGGGCCTGCAGCATCAGCTTACTGGGGTATCACTACTACAGTAACCTCAAACGGGTCGGTAAACGCCATGCATGATAGCATGATGCCGGTATCAGGCTTAGCGCAGATGTTTGATATGATGATCAACGCCTTCTACGGTGGTATAGGCGTAGGTTTCCTTAACTTTTACATCTTCATCATCATAGCGGTATTCATCTCCGGTTTGATGGTAGGACGTACACCAGAGTTCATGGGCCATAAAATTGAAGCCCGCGAAATGAAGATCGCATCGCTGATAGCTTTATTGCACCCATTCATCATACTGGTAGGTACATCTTTAGCATCATACGTGCTGGTACATTTCCCTAATGCAAACTGGGGCACAAAACCATCAGCATGGTTAAATAACCCTAGCTTCCACGGTTTTACCGAAATGCTGTATCAATACGCATCAAGCGCGGCCAACAATGGTTCAGGTTACGGAGGTTTAACAGCCAACAACATTTTCTGGAACGTTAGTACAGGCCTGGTAATATTTGTAGGCAGGTTTTTACCAATCATTGGCCCGATAGCTATAGCAGGTATACTTGCCAGTAAAAAAACAGTACCGGAGTCGGCAGGTACATTAAAAACAGATACAGCCACCTTTGGGGTGATGATATTCGCGGTGATATTTATTATTGCGGCACTGTCTTTCTTCCCTGCGCTGGCCCTTGGCCCTATAGCCGAACATTTCTCAATCAAATAATAAAATTATATAGAATTCAATCATGAAATCTGATAAAAACACGTTATTCCAGGCCGATCAAATGAAGGATGCATTTGTGCAGTCTTTCATCAAACTTGATCCCCGCATATTGGTACGCAACCCGGTGATGTTCACCGTGGAGATCGGTACCGTTGTAATGCTTATAGTAACCATCTTTTCCATCACCAATACCGGGCAAGGAAGCTGGGGCTATAACTTCACTATATTCTTCGTACTATTTTTAACTGTATTGTTCGCCAACTTTGCTGAAGCTATTGCCGAAGCACGTGGTAAGGCACAAGCCGAAAGCTTACGCAAAACACGTTCAGAAACGCCCGCCCGTTTACTGGTTGATGGCAAGGAACAACAGGTGATGTCGTCACAACTGAAAAAAGGCGATGTATTCATTTGCGAAACCAATGATACCATTCCTACCGATGGCGAGATAATCGAGGGTATTGCTACCATTGATGAGTCAGCCATCACAGGTGAATCTGCTCCGGTTATCCGTGAATCGGGTGGTGATAAATCATCCGTTACCGGTGGTACCAAAGTATTATCCGACCGTATTAAAGTACAGGTTACTACCCAACCCGGCGAAAGCTTTTTGGATAAGATGATTGCCTTGGTTGAAGGTGCATCACGCCAGAAAACACCAAACGAGATTGCTTTAACCATATTGCTTGCAGGCTTCACCTTAATATTTGTGATTGTTTGCGTTACCTTAAAACCATTTGGCGACTATGCTAACACCCCTATAACCATAGCAGCCTTTATCTCACTTTTTGTTTGTTTGATTCCGACGACTATCGGTGGCCTTTTGTCGGCCATCGGTATCGCCGGTATGGACAGGGCATTACGTGCAAACGTGATCACCAAATCAGGTAAAGCAGTTGAAACTGCCGGTGACCTTGACGTTTTATTACTGGATAAAACAGGTACCATTACCATAGGTAACCGTAAGGCTACCAACTTTTACCCAACCGCCGGTATTAACGAAAAGGATTTCATTACCGCCTGCGTATTAAGCTCACTGGCTGATGAAACCCCTGAAGGTAAATCAATTGTTGAACTGGCCGAAGAAGGTAAAATCAAGGTATCTGTAAAAGCTCCGGCTGATTCAGTGTTCATCAAATTTACTGCCGAAACCCGCTCAAGCGGTTTAGATACACCTGATGGCTTACGTATACGTAAGGGCGCGTTTGATTCCATCCGTAACATGGCTTTGAAAGCCGGTAATGAGTTCCCTGCTGATGTTGAGGTGAACGTAAAAAACATCGCGTCAAACGGAGGCACACCACTGGTAGTATCACAAAACGAGCAGATCCTGGGTGTAATTGAGTTACAGGATATCATTAAACCTGGTATAGCCGAACGTTTTGAACGCCTGCGCCGCATGGGTGTAAAAACAGTAATGGTTACAGGTGATAATCCTTTAACCGCTAAATTTATAGCTGAAAAAGCTGGGGTGGATGACTACATAGCCGAAGCTAAGCCCGAGGATAAAATGAACTACATCAAAGCCGAGCAACAACAGGGCAAACTGGTAGCTATGATGGGCGACGGTACAAACGATGCACCTGCACTTGCCCAGGCCGATGTTGGCGTGGCCATGAACAGCGGTACACAAGCTGCCAAGGAAGCCGGTAACATGGTCGACCTGGATAATGACCCTACCAAGCTAATTGAGATTGTGGAAATTGGTAAGCAATTATTGATGACACGTGGTACTTTAACCACATTCTCTATAGCTAATGATGTGGCTAAGTACTTCGCTATCGTTCCGGCATTGTTTATGGTATCAATACCTGCACTTAGGGCATTAAATATCATGGACCTGCACAGCCCGGAATCAGCTATATTATCAGCCGTTATTTTTAACGCGATAATTATACCGATGCTTATCCCGCTAGCTTTACGCGGTGTAGAATACAAACCGATTGGTGCCAGCGCATTATTACGCAGGAATTTGTTGATCTATGGTTTAGGTGGTGTACTTATCCCTTTCGTAGGCATCAAATTGATTGATCTTGCCGTATCACTATTTATATAATAATATTAACCTCAAATAAAATGAAAACGTATCTATTACAATCCCTCAAAATATCAGTTATACTGATAGTATTGTTATCAGGGATATATCCTTTAGCCATTGCCGGCATAGGCAAATTTGCTCCCGGTAACGGTGATGGTGTAACTGTTATGTACAAAGGCCGTGTGGTTGGTTATGCCAACATCGGCCAAAAATTCACTAAGGATAAATACTTTTATTCACGCCCGTCTGCCGCTAATTACCAGGCTGATGGTGGCGTAGGATCAAATAAGGGCCCCACAAATCCTGATTATTTAAAGGATGTGAATGCCCGCATTGATACATTTTTAAAGCACAACCCGGGTGTAACCCGCGCGCAGATACCTGCTGAACTGGTTACATCATCAGGTAGTGGCTTAGACCCCGACCTTTCACCAGCCGGGGCACAAATTCAAGCTGCGCGTATAGCCAAAATCAGGAATATTTCTATCGATAAGGTTAACGCGATAATCGCAGCAAATACTGAACAGCCATTATTGGGCTTGTTCGGGCCGCCAAAAGTTAACGTATTAAAAATGAATGTAGCATTGGACGAGTTGAAATAGAAGGAAAAAGCCTCATTGTCATTTCGACGAGGAACGAGGAGAAATCTTCTTAGCGCAGACTTAACGCCTGAAGAAGATTTCTCACTAACGTTCGAAATGACATAAGGAACTTTAAAGAAAAAATATAATATTCCGGCTGTTGTCCTTAAAAAGACGGCAGCCGGATATGTCGTTTAAAAAGATATGATACCAGAAAAAGAGCAATCGGTTAAACATTTCCTGGAGCTGATCAAAAAATCACGCAGGGGCAAATTCAAGATCTATATTGGTATGAGTGCCGGTGTAGGTAAAAGCTACCGTATGCTGCAGGAGGCACAGGCACTAATGCGTAGTGGTATTGATGTAAAAATTGGGTATATTGAAACCCATAAGCGCAAGGAAACAGAGGCACAGCTGGAGGGACTGAGCATTATCCCCCGCCGCAAACTGTTTTACAAGGGCAAGGAACTGGATGAGATGGACCTCAGCGCCATCCTGAACCTGCGCCCTGAGGTTGTTGTGGTTGATGAATTGGCCCATACCAATATTGAGGGCAGTCAGAACGAAAAACGCTGGCAGGATGTGATGACCATTTTAAACGCGGGCATCAATGTGATCAGCGCGGTTAATATTCAGCATATTGAAAGCCTTAATGAAGAGGTAGAGGAAATTACCGGCACCGCCATTAATGAGCGCATCCCTGATAAGGTTTTGCAAATGGCTGATGAGGTAGTAAACATTGACCTTACTGCCGATGAGCTGATAACCCGCTTAAAAGACGGTAAGATATACGACGAGAAAAAAGTGCCGCTGGCGCTGAATAACTTCTTCCAGTCGGAAAAAATATTGCAGCTACGTGAACTGGCCCTGCGTGAAGTGGCGCACCAGGTGGAGCGTAAAATTGATATCGAGGTGCCTAAAACTATAAAGCTGCGCCCTGAACTTTTCCTGGGCTGCATCAGCACTAACGAAGAATCGGCTAAAATAATTATTCGTAAAACTGCCCGGCTGGCATCTTATTACCGCTCAAAATGGTACATATTGTACGTTCAACGCTCTAACGAAAGCAGCGACAAGATCAACCTGGCATCGCAACGCCACCTCATTAATAATATGAAGCTGGCCACCCAGTTAGGCGGCGAAGTTATCAAGGTAAAAAGCGATGAAATAGCAAAAACCATATGGGAAACCGCCGAAAAATATGATATCACCACCATATGTATTGGCAAGCCCCGCTTTAAATTCTACCAGCTGGTAATGCGTACCGCTGTATTTACACAACTACTAAACAAAATGTCGAAAACAAATATCGACCTGGTAATACTATCATGAACATAAAAAATAAACTCCGCGCAGGCATTGGATTTCTTTTTCTGATGGCGCTCATTAGTTCGGGGATGGCTGATTATTATTTAACCCGCCTCTCCAACGATTCAAAGGCTATCCTGAAAGATAACTACCGGTCACTTATCTATGCTAAAAACATTCAACAGGCGCTTGATTATCCAACTTCGGTAAGTACAGCTACCAAATTGCAAACCATTGAAGCAAACGTTAGCAAGGAAGAGCAAAACATTACCGAACCCGGTGAAGGGCAACTGGCTGATTCGCTGCGCGGTAATTTTGAACAATACAAGCTCTCGCTAAACAATCAACAGGCTATTAATGGGCTAAACATCAAGATGCGTAATGTGCTGTACAACATTATGCAATTAAACATGGCCGGTATTGAACGCCGCAATGCGGTTGCACAGGATACTGCGGATAGGGGCATCATCCTGGTATCGCTGATAGGCTCGCTTTGTTTTTTAATTGCCTTTAGCTTTGTATGGAATTTCCCCGGCTACATAGCCAATCCTGTAAAAGAGCTGATACAGGGTATAAAAGAAATTGCCAACAAAAACTACAGCAAACGGCTTATTTTCCCTGTCAAGGATGAATTTGGTGACCTGGCCGATGCCTTTAACCAGATGGCCGGCAAGCTTAATGAGTATGAAAGCAGCAACCTGGCCAGTATCCTTTTCGAGAAAAGAAGGATAGAAACCATCATCAATTCAATGCATGATGCTATTATCGGCATTGATGATAAGATGTTTATTATCTTTGCCAACAAAGTGGCCTGTACCCTAATTGGTTTGCCTGAAGATAAGCTCACGGCGCAATATGCGCCAAACATAGCAATGGAAAATGATCTGCTACGTAATATGTTATTTGTAGATCAGCATAAGATGAAAATATTTGCTGATAACCGCGAAAGTTATTTTGAAAAGGAAGTGCTGGAAGTAACCAATGACTATAAAGTTATAGGCAAGGTCATTATCCTTAAAAACATAACTGATTTTCAACAGCTTAACGATGCAAAAACAACGTTCATAGCCACTATTTCGCACGAGCTTAAGACCCCGCTTTCATCCATCAAAATGAGCCTTAAATTATTGGAGGATGCGCGCGTGGGCGAGATTAACAGTGAGCAAAAACAATTATTAAAAAACATTGATGATGATACGCACCGCCTGCTGCACATAACAGCCGAACTGCTGGATGCCGCGCAGGTTGAAACAGGCAAGATTAACCTGAATTTTGGCAGCACCCATCCAAAAAACATTGTAAGCTACGCTGTGCAGGCCATCAAGTCGCTCGCCGACCAAAAAGAACTTACCATAGCCATTGACTGCCCTGATACCCTGCCAAATGTGATGGCCGATCTGGATAAAACCACATGGGTGCTGATCAACCTGTTATCAAACGCAGTAAAATATAGCCCTACAAAGTCCACCATTAATCTCGACGTTAAAAAGAGCAAGAACAACATTATAGAATTTTCAGTGAAAGACTCAGGTCAGGGTATTGACGAAAAATACCTTGCCAGAATTTTTGAACGCTATTTCAGGATCCCCGGTGCCGCGGCCGACAAAACCGGCACTGGTTTAGGTTTAGCTATAGCCAAAGATTTTATTGAGGCGCAAGGTGGTACCATAGGCGTTGAAAGTGAGGCCGGCGAAGGAAGCCGCTTTCACTTCAGCCTTAATATTAACAACACATAATAAAAAGCATAAAACAAAAAGCAACATCAACAAAAAGTAAGTACAATTCAAACAAACAAAAAGTAAAAAAATGAACCCCCATCTTAAGAAAGTCACGGCGGCCGGATTGCTGATCACCCTAGGCATCATATTCGGCGATATAGGAACGTCCCCCCTGTATGTTTTCCAAACCCTGTTAACGGAGGGCGCGAAGGACAGCACAATTAACGAGGCCTTTGTATTAGGCTGTATTTCCTGTATATTCTGGACACTAACCCTGCAAACCACCTTTAAATATATCTTCATTACCTTACAAGCCGATAACAAAGGTGAGGGTGGTATATTTTCGCTGTATGCCCTGGTTAGGCGTTATGGCAAATGGCTGGCTATACCCGCAATAATTGGCGCAGGCACGTTACTGGCCGATGGTATCATCACTCCCCCAATATCCGTTACCTCGGCAATTGAGGGTTTAAGCAATGTACCGTCATTAGCCTCCAAATTTGTACCGGGCAGTACCCTCATTATAGGTATTGTTATTGGTATTATATTATTGCTGTTCTTCTTCCAGCAATTTGGCACAAAGGTAGTAGGCTCGGCCTTTGGCCCGGTTATGCTGATGTGGTTTTTTATGATAGGCCTTTTAGGCTCCTTACAATTGGCCCATAACCTTACCATTTTAAAGGCGCTAAGCCCCTATTATGGTGCAAAATTACTGATTGAACATCCGCATGGCTTTTGGCTTTTAGGCGCGGTATTCTTGTGTACCACCGGTGCGGAGGCTTTATATTCAGATCTTGGGCATTGCGGCCGCAAAAACATCCAGATGAGCTGGATATTTGTAAAAGTTACCTTGTTATTAAATTACATGGGCCAGGCGGCCTGGGTTTTAACACAACCAGCCAATACAAACTACTCGGGCATTAACCCATTTTACCAGATAGTACCCAACCCGCATTTATTAATGATACCATGCGTTGCTTTAGCTACCCTGGCCACCATTATTGCCAGCCAGGCACTCATCAGCGGATCTTTTACACTAATTAGCGAGGCTGTGAGTATGAACTTCTGGCCGCGTATCACCATAAAATACCCATCGAACGTTCGCGGGCAGATTTATATACCCAGCATTAACTGGTTATTATGTTTTGGTTGTGTGGCCGTAACCTTGTACTTCCAAACGTCAGAGCATATGACAGCCGCTTATGGGTTTTCCATCACTATAGCCATGCTCATGACCACCATTTTAATGTATTACTTTATGCGCTATGTAAAACACTGGCCAATATGGCTGGTAACCATTATACTGTGCGTATTTTTATGTGTAGAGTTTAGTTTCTTTATAACCAACGCGGCTAAATTATTGAAACGTATATTCTTTGTCTTCTTTGAGATAGGATTGATATTTACCATGTATGTTTGGTTCAGGGCACGTAAGATCAATAACCGTTTCCTGCATTTTATCGATCTTAAAGATCAGATCCCGATGCTGAACGCCTTAAGCGCAGATTTAACTATTCCTAAGTATTCAAGTCAGCTCATTTACTTAACCAAAGCAAACAACAGCAGGCAGATTGAGGAAAAGGTGATCTACTCTATCATGAGCCGGAGCCCAAAACGTGCCGATACCTATTGGTTCATCCACATTGATACTACTGACGAACCTTATACCATGGAGTACAGTGTTGACCAGGTAGAACACGGCAAGATCATCAGGGTTGATTTCCGTCTTGGTTTCCGTATACAGCCACGCGTTAACGTGCTGTTCAGAAAGGTAGTTGAAGATATGGTTGCCCGCGGTGAGCTTGATATTACCAGCAAGTACGAATCGCTTAAACAATTTAAGGTAGTTTCTGATTTCCGTTTTGTGATACTGGAGAAATTCCTGTCGTACAACAACCTGTTCAGCATATCTGAATCGTTTATATTGAACAGTTATTTCAGCATTAAAAAACTGGCACAAAGCGAAGCAAAAGCGTTCGGTTTAGATACCAGCGAAACCTATGTTGAGAAGATCCCGTTAGTGGTAAAACCGTTAGGAAACATCCTGTTAAAAAGGGTTGACCCGGTAACGCTGGAACCGGTGCATTAATATGAACCAGGATTAAACGGATTTAGGGGATTTACAGGATACTTGCTATTCTGTAAATCTTTGAACCAGGATTAAACAGATTAAAAGATTTACCAGAAATAAACATCATGTAAATCACTAAAAATTCGTTTAATCCTGGTTCCTTTATTTCCAATAATCAACTACATAACCCACCACTTCTTTCAAATACACGCTCCATCCGGCTAAGGCATCAGCATCAGGGATAATGAAGCTGGTTATACTAACATTACCACGCCCTGCCATATAATTGCATGGATAGGCCACTACGTTTAATCCGTGCTTTTTAAAGATCATCATAGAACGTCTCATATGAAAATCAGAAGTAACCAGTAAACATGGTGGCTGTACATGATTTTCCTGAAGTATTCTTTTTGAGAAATCCGCATTCTCAATAGTGTTCCGCGAATTACTTTCTATCAATATGCTGCTATCCGGAATATTGAGGTCTTTCAATTGTGTTTTTGTCCAGGTACCTTCCCTGTAATTACCAGGTATCAGATTACCATTACCACCAGTTATCAATATTCGTTTTACTTTACCTGTTTCCAGCAGCCTTACCCCCTGTATAAACCTGTCGGCACTTTCATTAAAATACCCGTTACCATTTTTATCTGCCGATGAAAAGCCTCCTAAAACAATGGCGCAACTATAGATCTTTTTGCTATCGGAATAAGGCTGATAACCCCACCATTTTGCAAACTCATTAAATAAAAAGGAATTCGACAGCAGTAGAAGTAACACAACCGATGCTATAAACAATCGCTTTTTGCGTTTCCTGTTTTTGGTTACGAGCCCGGTAATAATCAGTGCAAAAACCCATAACAAAGGAAAAAGCAGGAAAAGTAAAACTTTTGAAAGGATGAAGTACATATGTTTAGTACAAAAAAGTTCACAATAAAGCAGAATTTACGGGTATAAGAAAGGGCAGTTACAAACTGCCCTGACCCGGAGTTTCAGTTATAAACTGAAAACAGTACTGTTTTTTACTGGCTTCAGTTTATAACTGAAGCCTAGCAGATGATGACAGTTTGCAACTGTCTAACTATCTATTTTATACCGTAATGGTCATTCATCAATTTAACAAATAAACCACCTGGCAATACTGATTTAAGCGTTGTTGCAATGGTTTGGGTAAAGGCTCCAACCAGATAATTGTGTTTTGGATTACTTTTCCCTACTATCTTAACAATTTCTACTGCCAGTTTTGATGGATCAGCGCCAATACTTTCGTCTTTTTCCATAGCGGCAACGGCTGCATCATATTCTTTATTCAGTTGCTCATTTTTAAGCGGGAACGGTACTTTTTCCCTGCTTGCGGTGAAATCAGTTTTGAAATCACCAGGGTTTACCACTACTACCTTTACGCCTGTGTTTCGTAATTCCATACGCAGGCTTTCAGAGTAACCTTCAATAGCGAATTTTGATGCGCTATATAATCCCTGGTAAGGCAAACCAAATAAACCAGCCAATGAGCCAATATTTATAACTAATCCTTGTTTCTTTTCAATCATTCCCGGCAATACCGCGCTGCTTACACGCACTACGCCAAAAAAGTTAACCTCAAATTGTTTTTTAGCGATATCAACCGGCATAGCATAAAGCGGACCGGTTATGCCGTTACCCGCATTGTTAACCAGTACATCAATCTTGCCCTCAGCTTTAATAATGGTATCAATGGCTGCTTGTACCGATGCATCATCGGTAACATCCATAGTAAGGGGATTAAATGGTACGTCTTTAATTTTTTTCGCGTCGCGGGAGGTTCCGTAAACTGTATGGCCCTCGGCCTGCAGCGCTTTTGCCGTAGCTAAACCTAAACCTGATGAGGCTCCCGTAACCAGAATTACTTTCTTCATTTTAATGGTTTGATAATTTTTGTATAAACATACTAATTTACGGCAACAACATAATTCTTAACAAAGAAATTTCCTTGCGGGCGTATTCTGCCATAAAATCATTACACAAACTCTACCCATTTTACCCCATAAAAATGGTAGCTTCCGGAAATTTTAGGTTCAAAACGTATTTAACAAAATTTAACAAAAAACTTAACGTTTAAGGTTGCGGAAAGAGCTTTGTCTTTTTAAATTTCGCCCCTCAAAAAAAGTATACGCATGGAAGAAATAAATAGTGGCACACAGCCTGTTACGCCCGACACATTGCCGGGAAATTCATCATACGGAACAGATATCCGCGCTATAAATGAGATGATCCAAAAGGAGAGCGCTTTTATCGACCTGTTAAAAATGGAATTAGATAAAGTGATCGTTGGCCAGAAAAATATGGTTGAACGTTTGCTGATCGGCTTACTGGCTGATGGGCACATCCTGCTGGAAGGTGTTCCGGGATTGGCAAAAACCCTGGCCATCAACTCACTTTCAAAAGCTATTGATGCCGGTTTTAGCCGCATACAGTTCACACCCGACCTGCTCCCTGCCGATTTGCTGGGAACAATGATATATAACCAAAAGAAGGAAGAGTTTGTGGTACGCAAGGGCCCGTTGTTCTCAAACTTTATTTTGGCCGATGAAATTAACCGTGCACCTGCCAAAGTACAAAGTGCCTTATTAGAGGCCATGCAGGAGCGCCAGGTTACCATAGGCGATACTACCTTTAAACTGCCTGAACCATTCCTGGTACTGGCAACCCAAAACCCTATTGAGCAGGAAGGTACTTATCCACTGCCGGAGGCGCAGGTTGACCGTTTTATGCTGAAGGTAGTTATTGGCTACCCGAACAAGGAGGATGAGAAAAAGATAGTTCGTGCAAGTATATCACCACAAGGTTTCCCTAAAATAAACCCCGTGGTACACCCTGATGCGATATTAAAAGCGCGTAAAGTGGTACGTGAGGTGTATATGGACGAGAAGATCGAGCAATATATTATTGATATAGTTTTCGCTACCCGTTATCCTGAGCAGTACAAACTGGCAAAATATAAAAACCTCATCAGCTTTGGTGCTTCGCCAAGGGCGAGTATAAATTTGGCGCTGGCTGCTAAGGCTTATGCCTTTATTAAAAGGCGCGGCTATGTAATACCTGAGGATGTGAGGGCGATAAGTCATGATGTGTTAAGGCACCGTGTTGGCTTAACCTACGAGGCTGAGGCTGAGAATATCACCTCAGAGGATATCATCACCGGCATATTAAACGCGGTAGAAGTTCCATAGTAGAACCATTAATTTAATTTCGAACCACAAAAAAGCTTTTTGCCTTGAGCATTTAGCATTTAGCTTTTAGCTTATAACTATGGCAAAGGATACCAGGGATCTGTTAAAAAAGGTAAGGAAGATCGAGATAAAAACACGGGGACTAAGCAACCACTTATTTTCGGGCGAGTATCATTCGGCTTTCAAGGGGCGTGGTATGGCTTTTAGTGAGGTGCGCGAGTACCAGATCGGTGATGAGATCCGTACTATCGACTGGAACGTAACCGCCCGCTTTAACCACCCTTATGTTAAGGTATTTGATGAAGAGCGCGAGCTTACCGTAATGGTATTGATTGATGTGAGCGGATCGGAGAACTTTGGCACCATCATTCAGCAAAAGCAGGATATGGCTACCGAGCTTTGCGCCGTACTGGCATTTTCGGCCATACAGAATAACGATAAAGTAGGTGTGATCTTTTTTAGCGATAAGATAGAAAAATTCATTCCGCCAAAAAAAGGCCGCAGCCATATACTCATGATCATCCGCGAGCTGATTGATTTTCAACCGGAGAACAGAGGCACCAACGTAGCCGAGGCATTGCGCTACTTTACCGGCGCTATCAAAAAACGGAGCACAGCGTTTGTTATCTCTGATTTTATCAGTCCGAAGTTTGATGATGAGCTAAAGATCGCCAACAAAAAGCACGATATCATCGCCTTGAAGTTATACGACAGGCATGAGCAAGAGTTCCCTAACCTGGGCCTCATCCCTATGCGCGATGAGGAAACCGGTGAGCTGCAATGGATAAATACGGGCAATAAAGATGTGCGTACGGCTTACAAGGCAGCTGCGCTAAAAAGAAACGCTGAGCTGGACAATACCTTCAAAAAATCGGGGGTTGATTATACCAGCATCGGCACCCATGAATCATATGTTAAACCACTTATGACACTATTTAAAAAACGTGAAAGCAGGCGGTAATATGAAACGATATTTCAATTTTACTATAATTTTAACTGTAGTACTGGCATTTTTCTGCTTAAAGGCCGGCGCGCAAACCATCGAGCCCGAAGCAAGGCTGGATAAATCAACCATGCCAATCGGCGATCAAACCGTGCTGCATATCAGCGCGCATATGCCGGTTAAAACCGATGCCTCTTTCCAGGCATTGGTTGATAGCATTGGCAAAGTAAAGATTGTAAAGGCCTTAAAAACTGATACTGTTGTCGACAAGGATAACGCCAGCCTGGAAACTATAACTCACAGCTATACCGTTACTTCGTTTGATACCGGCGTGTATACATTGCCCGAGTTTACCATCCACACCCCATCAGGCGATTTTAAAACGGGCACAGTAACCTTGCAGATAAAAGCAGTGCCAGTTGATACCACTAAAGCATTCTATGACATTAAGCAGCCATTTGCCGTATCGTGGACATTTTTGGATTGGCTGAAACAGCACTGGCTTTTGGTAACCATAATACTGGCGATCATCTTATTGGTGCTGGGTATCATTTATTACATCAAAAACAAGCCTAAAGCCGAAGTTTATGTAAAACCTGAGCCAATACTGCCACTGGACACCCTCATCCTGAATAAATTACAGGCGCTGCGCGATAAAAAGCTTTGGCAGCAGAACGAGGTAAAACAATATTACAGCGAGCTAACCGATGTGCTGCGCGAGTACCTCGAAAAACGGTACCAGATAACAGCCCACGAGCAAACTACTGATGAAATTTTCATCAGCCTGAAGAATCGTGATATACCGAAAGACAGCAGGACCACATTAAAGCAAATATTAACACTTGCCGACTTGGTGAAATTCGCCAAAGAGCAGCCGATCGCCGCCGAGAATGAAAAAAGCATGGAAGATGCTATTGGCTTTATAGTACATACAAAGCCACAGCCTAAGCCTGTTGAAAAGAAGGAGGATCTGCCGAAATGAGTTTGTTTAGCGGAATAGAATTTGCATACCCCGATTTTTTCTGGCTGCTGCTCATCATCCCTTTAATGATAGCCTATTATTGGTGGCGCAACCAGCAGTTACAGGGCACATTGGGCATGTCAACCACTAAAAGCTTTGGTGTATCGCCTAAAAACTCCATGCGTATTTTCAGGCATTATGGAATAGTGTTGCGTTCGCTGGCATTTATAGCCATCATATTTGCGCTGGCAAGGCCACAAACCGCCTTAAGCTGGGATAATGAGACTACCGAAGGTATCGACATTATGATCGCTACCGATATTTCGGGCAGTATGCTCTCCGAGGATTTTAAGCCTAACCGCCTGGAAGCCGGTAAAAATATCGCCATTGATTTTATCAAGAACCGCCCGGATGACCGTATTGGCTTAGTGGTGTTCAGTGGCGAGAGCTTTACGCAATGCCCGCTGACCATTGATCATGATGTACTGATCAATTTATTCAGCGATATTAAAAACGGGATGATTGACGATGGTACAGCAATAGGTATGGGTTTGGCTACCGCGGTTAGTCGCCTAAAAGATAGCGAGGCAAAAAGCAAGGTAATTATATTACTTACCGATGGTGTGAATAATACCGGCTCCATCCCGCCGATAACCGGGGCCGAAATTGCCAAGCAGTTTGGCGTTAGAGTATATACGGTTGGCGTGGGTACCAATGGTTCTGCACCCTATCCGTTTAAAGATCAGTTTGGCAATACGCATTACCAAAACATCCCGGTTGATTTGGATGAGGGTACGCTTACAAAAATAGCCAGCATAACCGGCGGCAAATATTTCAGGGCGCATAACAATACCGAGCTGTCGCAGATCTATCAGCAGATAGATAAACTGGAAAAAGTTAAAATAGCGGTTACCCAATACCATAAAAAGACCGAACGCTATTTACCTTTTGCCATAATTGCGCTCATACTGTTATCGCTTGAGTTTTTATTAAGTAATACAATTTTTAAAGGAGCTTTAACCTGATGCTACGTTTCGCACATACTTATTTTTTATGGGCACTGCTACTGGTACCTGTTTTCGTGGTGCTGTTTATGCTGATGCGCAGGTGGAAAAAGAAAGCGCTTGCTGCTTTTGGCGATAGAGCCATCATCGGGCGCATTATGCCCGAGGTGTCTTTCTCAAGGCCAACGTTAAAGTTCATTTTCTTTATCGTCGCTTATGCTTTGCTGACCATCGGCCTCGCCGATCCGCAGATAGGTACACGTACCGAGGAAAAAAAGAGCAAAGGTGCCGATATTATGATCCTGCTGGATGTATCAAACAGTATGCTTGCGCAGGATTTCCCCCCAAACCGTTTGGAGAACGCAAAAAGGGCTTTATCCCAGCTGATAGATAATTTACATGACGACCGCATAGGTATTATCGTTTTTGCGGGTGAAGCTTATGTACAGCTACCCATGACTACCGATTACTCGGCTGCCAAATTATTCTTAAATACCATCAACACCAATATAGTGCCCGTGCAGGGTACAGCCATTGGCGCGGCCATTGATATGGGCATGAAATCATACGATTTTAAGGATAACACCAGCAAAGCCATGATACTCATGACCGACGGTGAAAACCATGAGGATGATGCCGTTGTAGCTGCAGAAAGCGCCCACGATAAAGCTGTAGTTATACACGTGGTTGGCTTTGGATCGCCGCAAGGCGCGCCTGTACCTATCTATGATAACGGAAAACAAATCGGCTTCCATACTGACAGTGCGGGCCACACCGTTATAAGCAAGCTGAGCGAGGATATGTGTAAGGAAATTGCTACTGCAGGCCATGGTATTTATATCAGGGCAACAAGCGCCAACAGCGGTTTGGGCATAGTGATGGACCAGGTAGGTAAAATGCAGCAAAAAACTTACGACAGTAAACAGTTTAAGGATTTTGAGGACCGTTTCCAGTTTTTCTTCGCGATTGCATTGCTGTTGCTGGTTGCGGAGTTCTTTATTTCTAACAGGAAAAGTTTAAGGTTAAGCAGGTTGAAATTGTTTGAAGTGAAAAAACCATGAAGCAGTTTATTATAGCCATATTATTGTTATTTACAGGTTCGGCGCTTTTTGCGCAGGATGCGAAAACATATATCCACGAGGGTAATGAATTGTATAGTCAGAAAAAATACAAGGATGCCGAAGCAGATTATAGAAAATCGGTAGCAAAAAAGAACCAGAGCCTGGAGGGCAATTTTAACCTTGGCGATGCCTTGTACAAGCAAAAAAGGTATGACGACGCGGTAAAGAATTTTAACAACATCGCCGCCACAAATTCAAACCCATTAGTTAAAGCCGGCGCATACCATAATCTCGGCAACGCCCTGCTATCCGGCAAAAAATATGATGAGAGTATCGATGCCTATAAAAAAGCATTGCTCAACAACCCGAAGGACGACGAAACCCGTTATAACCTGGCTTACGCGCAGGAAATGCTGAAAAAACAGCAACAGCAGAACAAGAACAATCAAAACAACCAGAATAACCAAAACAATCAGAATAACAAGAATCAAAATAAAAACGATAAGAACAACCAGGACAAAAAGAACCAGGATAAGAATAATCAAGACAAAAATAATCAGGACAAGAACAACCAAAATAAAGATCAGAACCAGCAGAATAAGGATCAGCAGGACAAACAGAACCAGCAAAACAAGCAGGAGCCCAATAAGGTATCAAAAGATGATGCCCAACGCATGCTGGATGCCTTGAATAACCAGGAACAAGGCACGCAGGATAAACTGAAAAATAAAAAACTAAAAGGCGGTAAAGCGCATATTGATAAAGACTGGTAATCTTATTATTTTGTACCAATAAATGAAAAAGGGATACTACATATTATCTTTCCTACTGTTATGGACAACATTGCTGTTTGCCGACCCCAAGTTTACAGCAATCGCAAGCAAGAGCGAGGTAGCCGTAGGGGAGCAATTCGAGGTTGACTTTTCATTAGATGGAGGTGGCGAGCATTTTATACCGCCCGACTTTCGTGGTTTCCAGGTATTGTCGGGCCCTAACCCCTCAACCAGTATGACATCCATCAATGGCGTTACTACCTACAATACTACCTATGGTTATATTGTAACTGCCACCAAAGAGGGAACGCTCACCATTGATGCTGCGGCAATAGTATCCGCAGGGCATACCTTAACCACAAACTCCTTAAAAATAAAAGTAAAGGGGCAGTTTACGCAGGCCCAGCAGCAAGCGCAGCAACAACAGGGCATACAACCTGCAGCATCTGCTCCGGCTGATGATGCGCAACCTGCCACACAGGATCTATCCAAACAGTTATTTATACGGGCTGAGGTTGATAAAAGCAATGTTTATGTAGGCGAGCAAATTACCCTTGATTACAAATTATACACCCGGGTAGGCATATTGGCCAGTCAGCCGGATAAAGCGCCTGACCTGAACGGTTTCTGGAACCAGGACGTGGTAAATAAAGATCAGCAGCACCCGGTGTGGAAAACAGAAATGTACAAGGGGCTTAAATATAATACCGTTGTCATCAAACAAACTGTACTGTTCCCTGAGCATGCCGGCGATCTGATCATTGACCCATTTGCCATTACCTTTTTAGCACAGATACAACTGCCATCGCGCAATATGCTTGATGACATGTATGGCAATGTTAAAAATGTGAAGTACCAGGCTAAAAGCACGCCGCTTACTATACACGTAAACCCGTTGCCTGAGGCTGGTAAACCCGCAAATTTCAGCGGCGCGGTAGGCGATTTCGCTGTTTATGCTGATGCAGATAAAAGAGAGCTGAAAGCTAACGAAACACTTAACTACACTTTTGAGATCACAGGAAAGGGTAACCTCAACCTCATAAATGCGCCAAAACTTAACCCGCCGGTTGATTTTGAAAAATACGACCCAAAAACAGACGATCATATTACGGTTGACGCTACAGGTGTTTCGGGCAGCAGGAAATACAGCTATCTGCTGATACCAAGGCACCAGGGCGATTATACGCTTAACTCTGTTGATTTCTCGTACTTTAACCCGGCTACAAAAAGGTATGTAACCTTGCCGTCAAAGGCTTTCAGCATAAAGGTCAATAAAGGCGATGTACAAGTAAATGTGCCGGCCTTTAACTCGGCAGATCAGCAGGATATTAAGATGCTGGGTAATGATATCCGTTATATTAAAGTATCCTCACCGGGCTTATATAAAGAGGGCGATGGCTTTTATAATTCGCCATTATTTTATGTGTTGCTCTTGCTAGGCCCTACCCTTTTTGCAGGTGCATTCTTTTACCGAAGCTGGCTCACCCAATATAATAGCGATGCTGTGCTGGTAAAAAGCAGGCTGGCCAATAAAATTGCTGCCAAACATTTAGCCGCCGCCCAAAAGGAATTAACTACAGGCAATAAACAAGCATTTTATGAAGCAATTGCAAAAGGCCTGTTTGGTTATTTAAGTGATAAGCTCAACATCCCGGCAGCTGATCTGAACAGGGAAAACATTGCTGATAAGATGAAAGCGAAATCGCTGGATGGCACACTGATCAGGAAATTAGAAGACACCATGGATATGTGCGAGATGGCCCGCTTTGCGCCCTCAACGAGCATTGCACAACAGGAAGTATTTGAAAACGCAAAAAACATTATCAATGAAATTGAAGACAAGATATAACCCCGTGAAGCGCGGCCTGTACCTGCTTTTGCTGCTTGCCTTGCCCTTGTTTTCATTGGCCGATGATAACACCGCGCTTTTTGAAAAAGGCAACACAGCCTATGCGAAGGCACAATACCCGGCAGCCATAAAAGCTTACCAGCAAATAGTTGATGGCGGCTACCAATCAACCGTGCTGTATTTTAATTTGGGTAACGCCTATTTTAAGCAAGGCGATATCCCTTCGGCATTGCTGTATTATGAAAAGGCGCACAAGCTTTCTCCCGGCGATGAGGACATCAATTTTAACATCTACTTCGCCAACTCAAAAACCACCGATAAGGTTGAACCGCAGCCTGAGTTTTTTGCTACCCAATGGTGGCATAACATCATCCTGTATTATTCAGCGAGTGCCTTATCCGTAGCAAGTGTCTTACTTTTTATTGTTGGCTTTTTAGTGCTGGTGCTATACCTGTTTACCCATATTATACTGCTTAAAAAGGCATCATTCTTTACAGGTATCAGTATGCTGGTTTTAGGGGTGATAGCCATCTTTATAGCCAACAGGCAGGTAAGTTATTTCGATAACCATCGCCAGGCGATAGTATTCAGCAATTCAGTAACGGCTACAGGCTCGCCAAACCCTACTTCAAAACCAATTTTTGTAGTGCATGAGGGCACCAAAGTAAGCGTAGTGCAGGATAATGGCCAATGGATTGAGGTTGAGCTACCCAACGGTAATGCCGGCTGGATAGCAGCTACAGATGTAAAGGATATTTAGGCAGATTTCCAACAAAAAAAACACCTGAATTACCATTTTTCTCAACCTGAAATTTGTTAAAACCTTGCCGTTTTCGTATCTTTAATAGCATTATAATCAATGCTATAGCGTTGATTACAAGCACACTTAAACAAGAAAGCGATATAGACTTCCCTGATTTCCACATCGGTTTATTGGTATAATTGCTAATACATTCAAATGGATGTATGGAGATTTTTTTGCGCCTTTAAAACCAAAATGAAGACGGGATTTCTATAGCACGGGAAAGAGATTTATATGGAGAAAACAAGCCTGCCGCAAAAACCCTTATTTAAAGATGCGCTAAAATTTTGGTTTAAACTGGGCTGGATAAGTTTTGGCGGCACAGCAGGTCACATCGCTTTAATGCACGATTTTTTAGTTGACAAAAAGAAGTGGATAAGCAACAGCAGGTTTTTCCACGCGCTTAGTCTATGCATGCTTTTACCCGGCCCCGAGGCGCAGCAATTAGCTATTTATATTGGCTGGCAACTGCATGGCAAAAAAGGCGGCTTAATAGCCGGAATATTGTTTGTTCTGCCATCCATGTTCATATTGCTTGCATTAAGCATTATCTACGTATCATACGGCAACCTGCCCTGGATATATACCATGTTTAACGGGTTAAAACCAGCCGTTATCGCCATTATTATTATCGCGTTGTTTAAAGTTGGGCAAAAGGCATTGCATAGTTTGCTGCATTATATTATAGCTGCCATAGCCTTTGTATGCATCTTTTTTTACAATATCTCTTTGCCCGCCATTATTGCGGGTACAATAGTACTGGCATTAATTATCAGGTATGTTAAACCATCTTTATTAAACATTGCGAACAAACAGGACGACAATAAATATGATAATGAGCAGGACTACTATATCAATAGCGTTTCAACAGTACCGGGTACAGGTTCCAGCATAAAACAGTTTTTAAAGCAATTGGCCACTTTTTGTATCTTCTGGCTTATTCCTTTCCTACTGTTTTATTTGTTTTCACATGATCATTTGTTCTGGAAAGGCCTGATCCTGTTTTTTACACAAACCGCATTCTTTACTATAGGCGGCTCGTATACCGTACTGCCGTACGTGGCACAATTTGCAGTTACCAAACTAAATTGGTTATCAAAAATGCAAATGGTTGATGGCTTTGCCCTTGCAGAAACTACACCCGGCCCATTAATTATTGTGGTGGGTTTTGTAGGATTTATGGCTGCTTATAATCATTTTCATGCCTCGTTGTGGATGGGGAGCATCGGGCTTATTGCCACTACCTTTTACACTTTTTTACCCTGCTTCCTGTTTATTTTTGCAGGCGGCCCTATTATCGAAAAAACACATGGCAATGCCCTTATCAGCGCAATCTTAACATTAGTTACAGCGGCGGTGGTGGGCGTTATCCTTAACCTTACTTTCTTTTTGGGTAAAGACATAGTATTCCCGGGCGGTGTATTGTTAAAAAACCTCAACATCGTTTCCCTCGGCTGTATATGTGTTTCCTTATTGCTGATGATAAAATTCAGGGTAAATGTGGTTTACCTGATTTTACTGAGCCTTTTATTTGGGCTGGCACGCTATTTTGTGAGTGCCTAAAGGCGATCTGTTACCTTACCTTTTGTTTAAAAGCCTCCGCCGCGTCCTTAGCCTGGTCGGCATCACCTAAATAAGCCCAGCGCAGGCCAACTATATATTGGTTCAGCGCTATATCTATCTGGTCAACAGTTACGCTATTGATCAGCTCGGGCAGTTTTTCGTCCATTTGCCAATCGCCTAATACCTCAGCCATACCTAGGGTTCCGGTAATTGCTGCTGTGCTTTGCTGTTTAAGGTAATTGCTAACAATGTATCCGCTTTTTAAATGCTTTAGTCCGTCTTTTGATGCACCATAAACCCTTACCAGGTTAAGCATGCGGGTCATTTCCTCTACGGCCGCTTTTGGCTGGGTAGTGCTTACATACATACGTGCAAATGGCATCTGCCGCATCTCGCTAACAGCCCCGGGATCATATGAAAGGTTGAGCTTGGTACGCAGATCACTGAACAAAGCCCCGGCCAGTATGGAAATACCAAGCCTGAAAGGCACATAATCAGCACTGTAAACAGGCGGGGCATTCATAATAGCATTAATATAATTGGTTGATAGGTTGCGGCTTTCAACAACAAGCTTATTATCGTTCCAAATAGGTTCTTTGTAATCAACCCGGGTATATGGTTTTGCAGGCAGCGCAGCAAATGAGGCATGTATTTTTGCCACCAGCTCATCCTTACTTATTTTACCTGCCACCACTATAAACAACTGATTTTTGTTAAGGATGCTTTTATAATAAGCTTTAAGGTCATCGGCAGTAAATTTAGATAGTTTAGGCTCGTCACCATTAGGGTCGGTGGCATAGGGCGTGCCCTCAAAAGCATTTTGCATCAATAGTTGCTCGGCACGGTTGTCGGGGTCCGATTCTTCCTGCCGTACCCTTGAAATTAATTTATTCCGCAACAATTCTATCTCATTATTATCAAAAGTGGGGTTAACTATGGCATCAGCAAGCAGGTCCCAGGCTTGGTCAAAGTATTTGGAGATACATTCCATATCCACATTACCATAATCATATAAACTTGCCGAACCAATATCTATGCTGTAGGTATCGGCCATGTTCCTGAATGCATTGCCATTGTATTTTTGGGTGCCGCATTGTGTAATCGCAGCAAGTGTGAAGTTTTCAATGCCGGCCTGCTCCGGTTTATAATTACTTACACCTCCCCTGAAAAACACACGTACATTGATGATCTCTTTTACAGTTGGCTTAAATATCACCTTTATGCCATCCACATCAAACGAGGTGGTAGCCGATTGCGCAAATGCCCCCGGCATCAACAGACATAGCATACTTATTACTACTAGAAATATTTTTTTCATGCTGATATTTAGTTTGATGCTGTAAAAAACTCCTCAGGGTGCACTTTTTCTTTTAACTCCGGACTGATAAGCAAACCTGCACAATATGGCTTATTTTTGATATACCTGCGCACATAAGCTTGCAGATCGGCACGGGTGATTTTCTTCAGGTTATCCTGGTAACCCGTATAATAATCAATAGATGATGATGCCCACCAGAACGACATTACTTCTGTGAAATCAGAAGTAACTTCCTTTTCCTTTATCTGGGTCACTTCCAGTTTTCGTTTGGCTGTTTCAATCTGTTCATCGGTTACGTAATCATCGCTGTCCATCATGTCAATTTGCTTTTTCAGCTCCGTTATACATTCCTTAACCCGCATAGGGTTTGGCACACACATTATGCTGATTGGCCCCACGTGGTTCATGGTTAAATAGCCAATATTACACTGCAAGGCCAGCCCCGATTGCACGAGCGCCTTTTTTAATTTTGATGAATTTTGATTTACGATGTAAGAAAACACATCTGCGGCATAGGTTGAATGCACATCGTTACGGGTATCAGGCCCCTGCCATTCCAGCATGAGCAAGGGTACGCGCGATAGCTGCGATTCCACGATAAAATAATCTGTTTTTTGCAGCGGTTTAAACTCCGGTATCGGCCATTTTTGGAACGGATCGAAGCCCGATGGTTTCCAGCTGCCATATATGCGTTCTACTTGTTTAAACACATCATCATGTTCAACATTACCGGCAACGGTCAGCAGGCAATTATTGGGAAAATAGTATTTGTTCTTGATAGAATCCATCATGGCCGGCGTGGCCGAACGTATTACCTGGTGATCACCAATCGGGTTTTTACGGCTGAACAAATCGCCCCACATATGGTGATCCATAGCATTGGAGAGGGCATAGCCTGGGTTTGATTCATTCCGTTGAAACTCGGCATCAACCACTTCATTTTCATGTGCCATTTCCTTCTTATCAAATTTGGGGTAGCGGATAGCCGAGTTCATAAAATCCAGTCCATCCTTTAAATTATAATCGGGCAGGGTAAAGTAATAGTTCACATTTTCAAACGATGTGGAACCGTTTGATCTTATGCCCAGCTCGCTCATCCTTTGCAAAAAATCGTCAACCGTTTTATAGTTTTTATTCGCCTTAAAAAACATGTGTTCATATAAATGGCTCAGTCCATTAAACTCCGGGGCTTCGGTATAAGCGCCATTTTTACAGGTTATCATTATAGTGGCCAGCGGCACGCTGTTATCCTCAATCACCAGCACGGCAAGCCCGTTAGGCAGCGTGCGGTAGAACATATTATCGGGAAGTTTACTTTGTGCCTGCAGCAACAGGGGAAAAATAAGTAAAATAAGCAGGCAGCTCCTTTTTATCATGGGTAAATGTTTGATGCGATCAAATTAGCAAAATAAATTAACCTGACTGTGCTATAATTTGAAAGCATCCGCAATTATAAAAAACTGTTTCCCTGTTAAAACAATCAAATTAATTTATTAGTTATGCAAATCCGTGTTTTCTCTGTAAATCATTATTTTTATTCTGCCTATGTTTATCATAGCTTTACTTTTCCATGCAGCAAGCAGATCAACCAAAAAATAAGGACTATCCGTTTCTGAAAGGCGGCGGCGAAATGGGTGAGTTAATGCGAACCACCGATTGGTCGGTTACTGCTTTGGGTACTCCTGATGCCTGGCCACAAAGCTTACGAACAACACTCAGTATTATTTTAAACTCAAAGTTCCCTATGTTTTTATGGTGGGGCCCTGAGCTTGTTTGTTTTTATAACGATGCTTACCGCCCGAGTTTGGGGCAACATGGCAAACATCCGTCTATATTAGGCATGCCTGCCCATTTGGCCTGGCCTGAGATATGGAACACGATTAAACCACTTATAAACCAGGTGCTTGCAGGAGGCGAGGCAACCTGGAGTGAGGACCAATTGATCCCGATATACCGTAACGGCAAAATAGAAGATGTTTACTGGACATTTAGCTACAGTCCGGTAGCTGATGAATCAGGGGACACAGCTGGTGTATTTGTAACCTGTACCGAAACCACTGCAAAAATAGTAGCAAATAAGCAGCTCGAAGAAACAAACCGCCATTTAAAAGTAGCGCGGGAGGCCGACAGGCTTATTCAAAAAAAGTTACAGGAGAATGATAACAACCTGCGTCTTATTATTTTACAGGCACCGGTTGCCATCGCCATTTTCCGGGGCCCCGATTACGTGGTGGAGATTGCCAATGCCCGCGCACTTGAACTTTGGGGCCGAAGACTACCCGAGGTATTGAACAAACCCATACTGCAAACCATGCCCGAACTGCTTGATCAGGGGATAAAACAACTGCTTGATAATGTTTTTAATACCGGTGAAGTTTTCTCCGCTAAAGAACTACCTGTTCAACTGTTCAGGAACAGGAAAATGACAACCGCTTATATTGATTTTGTTTATGAACCGCTATACGATGCCGAAGGCGTTATAAACGGCATAATTACCATTGGTACCGAAGTTACAACACAAGTGACCACCCGTAAAAGAATTGAAGAAAGCGCAACAGAGTTTCAGGCTATTAATGAGGAGTTGGTTGCCGCTAATGAGGAATTGGCCGCCACTAATGAAGAATTAACAGAAACGCAATGGCACCTTCAGCAATTAGTTGTAGAGATAGAGAAAAGTGAATCCCGTTTTCGTAGCCTGGTACAGCAGGCGCCGGTTGCTATTTGCCTGCTTCGCGGGCGTGAACTGGTATTTGAAGCGGCCAATGACAAAATGCAGTTTATGCTGGGTAAGGATGCAAGCATTATTGGCAAACCTTTTGAAGAAGCCGTTCCTGAATTAAAAGGGCAGTCATTTTTTAAATTGCTTGACGATGTATTCACTACCGGCGAAAATTATTATGGCAATGAAACCCCCGCTGTTATTAACCATAAGGGGCAGCTGATAAACGGTTACTTTAACTTTATTTATCAGCCTATAAAAAACGACGATGGTATAACTACAGCTGTAATGGTTGTGTCCATTGAAGTTACGGAGCAGGTTAACGCCCGCAAAAAGGTAGAGCAGGCAGAAGAAATGCTGCGTTTTGCTTTAGAGGCCGCCAATATAGGAACCTGGTATATAAATGCCGACACCAGGGAGCTAAAAACTACGCCACGCCTCAGAGAATTATTTGGTTATGATGTGGATAAGGAAATGACCTTTGATGAGGCGATTGGCCAGGTAACCGAAGATTTCAGGGATAAGATTTTAGAACAGATCGACGATGCCATTTTCAATGGTGGCAATTATGATTTCACCTACACCATGCGGCGGTTTAATGACGGTCAACTGATATGGCTTCGTTCATTAGGCAAACTTTCCAGGGACCACGAAAATGAGTTTACCACCTTTTCTGGCGTGGTAATGGATATTACCGAACAAAAACAGGACGAGCAGCGCAAGAGCGATTTTATAGGTATGGTTAGCCACGAGCTAAAAACGCCGCTTACCTCGCTTACGGCCATTGTGCAGGTACTTAACATGAAGCTTAAAAACAGTGAGGATAGCTTTATTGCCGGCGCACTGGATAAAGCCAATATACAGGTGAAAAAAATGGGCACCATGATCAACGGCTTCCTGAATATTTCAAGGCTGGAATCCGGTAAGATCCATGTTGCAAAAGAGCATTTCGACATCGTGCAACTGTTAACCGAGATGATGGATGAAGTGAAGCTTACAGTGTCAAGCCACACCATCAGCCTGGCCCCTTACGATCATATTGAGGTATATGCCGACCGTGATAAAATAGGTTCTGTTATTTCCAATCTGCTTACCAATGCCGTTAAATATTCGCCCAAAGGCAAATATATTGAGGTGCAATGCGTGGTAATTGACAATAATGTACAGGTGAGTGTGAAAGATGAGGGCATGGGCATAAAACCACAGGATATTAATAAACTTTTCGACCGCTATTACCGTGTAGAAACTGCTCATACCCGTCACATTTCGGGCTTTGGCATCGGCCTGTATTTAAGCTCCGAGATCATTCACCGGCACGATGGTGAGATATGGGTAGAAAGTGAATCGGGCAAGGGATCGACTTTTTATTTTAGTTTGCCGTTGTAGTATAAGAAGCATTATTGCTGTAAGAAACGAAGCAATCTCTAAGCTATACAGAGCGAATATGCATATCGTTTTAATATCGCGCGAAGCCGCTCATTGCCGCGGAGGCTACTACTTTTGTCTTGATACAAAAGGTAGCAAAAAATCAAGACAAAAAGATCCTTCCACCCACAGGCAAAACACCCAGGCCCGCGCTTTTTGTCGGGCCTTTACCCGCTTTTTATCACGGTTCATTTAAAGTTTCCTCAGTTTAATAAATTATGTAGCTCTGTCAGTAGAACAGCTTCGGGTGAAACCAGGCAAAACGATGGTGGCCTTGTGCGCAATGGCAGGGCATAGCAGATTTTTACAGAAGTGCAAAGGCCAATTGCGTAGCGACAGCAGGGTAAAAATATAGCAGCCCTGGTTTTGCCTGATTTGCAGGGAAGTGGCCTGTGCGGCAAAGAAGCCTAATCTACTGACTTGATTTTTTTGGTTACTTTTTGTATCAAGACCACAGGTGTTCGGAAGATGGAAAAAGGAAGCATTGGCCTTGTGCGATTCCCGCCTTGGGGCGGGGAAGGGTGGGGTTTAACAGCTTATTTGGCGTATAAACCCCTCCCTGCCACTTCACATCCAAACGCACCCCTCCCGTGGGGAGGGAATTAAAAACAAAAATGCAATCTTCCGAACACCTGTGGTATCAAGACAAAAAGTGACGTCTTAGCGACAAGCGATACCATGCGATAAGTAAAGAACTATACATACTCGCTCTGCACAGCCGGGGGTTGTCTTCGTTCGCAATAACGTGGTGGAAGATTGGGCTTATAAAACAACTATTTCAGCCAGCTGCTGCCAGTTGCTTATGTTTTCTTTGCTACCCAGCATACCAGCAATCATCGCATACACATCAGCAGCGCTTTTATCATTTTCGCGCAGATATTTTATGGATGTTGACCCTGCAGATTTTGACATTTTTTTGCCGGATGTTTCCATCATTAAAGCGTGGTGATAAAATGTGATATCCTTAAAATCGTGCTCCCCCAGTGCCGATGCCAATTGGTGCTGCGCCAGTGTTGATGGCCACAGGTCTTCCCCCCTGACAATCAGATCAACACCATATAAAAGATCATCCATTACCGACGTAAGCTGATAAGCCGGCGAACCATCCTTCTTTTTCACTATAAAATTATGCATTTCGATAGGCAAAGTGGTGCAGATACCCTTTCCTGAATAATCTTTAATAACCAGTTCTTCATTATTGGTGATCAGCCGCCAGTTTGCATTTTCAGTTGATAAGGGTATCTGCTGATCAAAACAGGTACAAAGAGATTCATCATATGACCCATCGACATTACTTATCTGCTTACGCGAGCAGGTGCAGGCAAAAACTTGTCCTTTACTACTCAGTTGTTCTAATGCTTCCATATAAATGGGCATACGCTGTAATTGCGAGTAATTTTTTTCAAACCCCTCAACACCCCGCGGACCATCATCCCATGGGATCTCTAAAAAATTGAGGGTGTCAAAAATATCCTGTAAATATTGCCGTGTAACCCGGGCGCGGTCAATATCATCTATGCGCAGCAATATTTTAGCGCCATGCTTTTGGGCCAGTGCCGCGGTGATGGAAAACGACAGTACATTACCCAGATGCAAAAAACCACTGGGGGTTGGCGCTATACGGGTTTGAGTATATTGGTGAACGTTATCTGGCACTTTATTAATCGGGCTTTAGCAAATTTACAATTTCGGCAGGTAATTATTCGTCCTGCAATATTGTTTTGCCCTTTATTAACCACGAAAAACCAAATGCCCAAAGCGCCAGCGACTCCAGCCAAAACGTAGGCCGGTAAGCGTTTAATTCTTTCTCAATACCGGTGATCTTAAAAATTCCTATCAAAACCATGGATACAACTATCACATACCCACATATTTTATAGATGATATTCCTGTTGCACTTTTGAGGTGTGGGTTTATCCTTATTTGTTTTGGTGAACAGTACTATTGACACATAAGCCAGCGTAAAAAAGAATCCCGCTGCAGAACCATAATGAACAACGTTTCTTAAACAATTATCAGGCAGGAATAGTAAATTACATTCGGTACAGTTTTTACCCATATTTGAGGGAAAGAAAACTACGCCCAGCGCAAAAACGCCTGCTATATTGGTAGATATCTGATCGGCGCTATCATAACCCTTGTAGCTGAAAAGGAACAGGGCAACAGCGCACAATGTGCCCGTAAAATAACTACCCATAATACTATAATAGTAGTCGCTTATAGCTCCCCTTATGCAGGCGCAATGACTGATGAGGTATGTACCCAGGAGTAAAACAACAGGCAGGGCAATTCCTAATACGCCAACAGCTTTCCTGATGGTTAGGTAGGATATCACCATATCCTGCTCATCATTATTTGGTTGCTTTTTCATGATCCGTAAGATTTTTGAAATCGTGATGAACCAGACTTATTTTTATAGGCTTATATTATTGAAGTTAGACATTTATTATTGAAAATAAATACCGTTAAAACACGGTATTATCGCCCATTAAAAAAGAGCGCAAACAAAAAGCCTCCGGATTTCTCATCCAAAGGCTTATATCAAATATCACTCAAATGATTTTAACAACTAGCGGGGAAAATGGCCCACAGCTACATATAATGTTAACATCGGAACGGCTAACAGTGCCCAAACTTTTACTATTTGCATATTGCTGGCATTACCCATTATAAATACGTTATAAAGGTTTTCTTTTATGTTGTTTAATATCGCTTTCATGGTCTTTTATATTTTGTAAGCTTTTATAATATAATGACCAAAAGCTATGACGATGGTTTAACCCGTCAATCAAAATTGTAAACAACTCTCCTGGTACCGCTCAACGGAGTTTTTGAATACCTCCCCGGCATTACCCTTTAGATTTTGCCAGTCGAATGCGCCGTAAATGGTATCAAACTCCTGCTCCGAAACCTTTCTTATGGTTTCCTTTAATTCATTTGCCAGCAATGGGATCTGGTTAGGGTAGCTGTACATGATGGCAATATGCCTTTTGCTCCGGGCTACATATAGACTATCCCCACAAAGTAGGCCACCTTTTGCTGACAGCCCATCCACCTTTAAAATGCAACTACCGGGAAAATGGCCTCCAGTGTGAACTATCTGCATACCATCCCACAAAGGCTTTTCATCGCCTCGCCAAAATTGGATACTACTGCCACTGTTAAATACCCATGGCTCATCTAACTGGTGAATATATACGGAGCAATCAAACACTTCAGCCCAGCGGTTCATGGTGCTGTAATAATGCGGATGAGAAAACGCAATGGCCTTTAACCCGCCTTTCGACCTGATAAATTCAATCGACGGTTCATCCAGCAAAGGGATGCAATCCCACAAAATATTGCCCTGTTCACTCAGCACCAATAATGCCCTTTGTCCCAGTGCAAATGCCGGTTCTATTTTAATAGCGTACAAAACCGGTGTTAGTTCGGTTATAACAACTTTATGATTGGTGCTTAGCTCATTATAGTTAGTCCATTGCTGGCCATTTTCGGGTAGATATTGACGGTCGTCATCACATATCGGGCAAGTTTTTGGGGATTCATCCCCCTGCGGATATTCTGTGCCGCATGTTTTACATAGGTTATTTATGGTCATGGTGAATCTATTTTTAATCTTGCCCGGCAACCATGTGCATGGAGATGGCGATCCTGTTCCAGCTGTTGATTGTTGTGGTTATAAATATAACCTGGGCCAGTTTCTTTTCGCCAAGCAAACTTAACGCATTGTTAAAAGTTTCGTCTGAAACACCATGCTCACTGATGCGTGTTACTTCTTCGGCTAGTTTCAATACCGCTTGCTCTTCTTCGGTAAAAAAGGGAGTTTCCCACCAGGCGGCCAGCGCGAAAAGGCGCTGGGTTGTTTCGCCAAGCTTTATGGCATCCTTGGTATGGTAGTCTATACAATAACCGCAGCCATTAATCTGTGATACCCGTATCCTGATCAGTTCCTGCGTTTTTTGTGGGATATCAAACTCAGGCAATTGATTATCAGCTACAGCCATTGCCTTGTATATGCGGGGCTCGGCTTCATTAATTTTCATTCGTAGTTTCATGTGTTTTGTTTGATAGGTTTATATAATTACGACTGGCAGCAAGCTTCCGCTATTTTTTCTTTTTTTGCGAATGGATTTAAACTTTTAATGGAACCCCAGATATTCACCATCCGGTTTTTAAATGCCGGGCCATATTTCGACAGGTTCACCAGCAATACGCTAACCAATATCACCAACAAGCCAAAGATCTGTAGCAACGTGATGTGCTCATTATTAAAACCCATGCCAAGCAATACAGCTATTACCGGGTTTACATAAGAGTGTGTACTTACCTGTGTGGCCGGTCTTACACCCAGCAACCATACATAAGCGCTAAAGGCGGCTATCGACCCAAAAAGAATCAGATAAACCAAAGCAAACCATGCATGCGCAGGCACCTGGCTAAAATGGAATGTACTATACTCGTTATGCAAAGCACTTGCCGGGATAAACGCCAACCCGGCAATGATCATTTGCCACGCAACATTTAAACGGGCAGGGGCATTAACGGCGTTCTTTTTTGAGTAAAGCGACCCTGCTGACCAGGCGATAGGGCTCAGGATCAATAACAACAAGCCCATTAATTGCGCATGGCCTAATGAGCCGTTCAATGATCTTTCAATAGCTTCGCTGAAAAGTAAAAGCACGCCTGAGAAGCCGAGGATGATGCCCGCTATGGTTGATCTGTTTTTTAGGTTGATCTTCCAGTTTGCTCTGTCCAGTATTACAAACCATACCGGATTGGCCGAAACCATTATGGCAACCATGGCGCTGGGTAAGGTACGCTCAACCCATATAACTACGCCGGTAGCAACAAACAGCATCAGCAAACCACAAACGGCCGATGTTTTAATATCCTTCCACACCCAAAGTTTGTCGCCTTTTATGCGGCACCATATCAGCATTAAAATGCCGGCTGTAAGGTAACGGAAAGCGCCCATAAGCATTGGCGGAAAGCCATGAATGGCCATTTGTATAAAAAAGTAAGTAGAGCCCCATACCACGTAAACAATGGCAAAGGCTATAATTACTAAAAGCGCGGATGTTTTATTTGAAGACTGTATCATGATGATGATAATTTAAAAGGTTAGGAGTCTGGATTAATTTAAAATTGCGTTTTGTTGATAATCAGCTAACTGGTTGTTCAATGATCTTAACGAGCGCCAGGCATCAATGCTCCATTTGTAGTTTGGTATGCCAGCGAGTAAAAAACTGGCCGCGCTCAGCGTAAAAACTGAATAACCCAATGGCGAATCGATACCAAATGAAATAGCCATTGATACGGCAAAGCAAAAGCTTAATATTCCGCTGCCTATAGCTGCGAAACGGGTAAACAGGCCTATAATCAGCAGGATGCCAAAAGTTGCCTCGCCCAGAGTGGCTAAAACTGAAAGAAATGGGATAAAACTAACAGGTAAAAATGCCATTACCTGTTTTGAGTAGTTCAGGAAATGTTGCCAATCGCCCCAGCCTACATGTGGCTGCCCGTGAGCGCCTAACAGGCCAAGCCTGTCGGCCACTTCCCATAAATAGGCGCTGCCTATAGCTAATCTCAGGTATACTGATTGATATTTATATTGCTGACTGATCATACTATCTTCTTTTTGTTAGTATAAAGTTACGTAGATGCTGGCCCATACAACTGGTCCAGAAACAACAAAGCGGCTGGTCCAGCATGCAGGAAATAAATATTATACATACTTTAGTATTTCAATTTACAATACGCTGACTTTAAGCTTAATTATGGTTAGCATATTGAATATATTTTGCTACAATATGGCTTTAACAGAAAGTTTAATAACCATTGATAAAACACTTGCCATACCTGTTTACCTGCAGGTTTCAAATGGCATCATCAACCATATCCGCCAGGGAATTTTAAAACCGGGAGCACCATTACCCGCAAGCAGGGTGCTTGCAAAAAGTTTACAAGTGCACAGGCAAACCATAGTATCGGCCTATGATGAATTATATGCGCAAAGCTGGATAGATATTTATCCCCGTAAGGGAATATTTGTAGCTAAAAACCTGCCCGATATTGTACCAAGGCGCCTGGCTGCTACTATTCAGAGCCATGCGCTGGCTGCGGAAACTTCCTTCCCTGTTCCGGATAAGATACAGGTTGCCAGTTTGTTTAATAAACCCGCAGATGGCAATCTTATTTTTAATGATGGTTTCCCGGATACACGCATTGCCCCGGTTGAGCTAATGGTGCGGGAATACCGCAGATTTGCCAGTTATCGCTTTACTCCTACCTATCTCATGTACGGACCCGAGCAGGGCTCTTTAAATTTCAGAACCGAACTGGCTAAATTCCTTTCGGCAACAAGAGGATTAAATGTTACCGCTGCTGACATATTGATCACAAAGGGCGTACAGATGGCACTGTACCTTACCGCACAGGTGCTGTTATCAAAAAATGACGTAGTAATTGTCGGAGATCCCGGCTATAATGGCGCTAACGAAATATTTGAGCACAGCGGGGCAAAACTTGAACTGGTACCCGTTGATGAGCATGGGTTAGATATGGATGCAGTTGAAGCAATATGTAAAAGCAAAAAAGTAAAAATGCTGTATGTGATCCCTCATCACCATACACCTACAACGGCTACATTGAGCTCCGAAAGGCGCATCCGGTTGCTGGAACTGGCCAAGAAATATAAGTTCGCCATTATTGAGGATGATTATGATTTCGATTTTCAATATTCGGGCAGCCCTATATTACCCTTAGCCAGTATCGACACTTGCGGCAATGTGATATATGTTGGTTCTTTTTGTAAAACCATAGCACCGGGTATCCGTATTGGCTTTATGATAGCGCCTCCAAACTTTTTGATCCAGGCGATCAAACTCCGTAAACTGATAGACCGCCAGGGGGAACAACTACTGGAGGAAGCTATGGCAAATCTGCTTAAAAACGGCGATATCGGCCGCCATCTGAAAAAAGCCAACAAACTATACCACGAACGACGCGACACGCTCTGCGGGCTTCTAAATAAGCAGCTGGGCGATTATATTACATTCAAAGTTCCAGATGGAGGCTTTGCTATCTGGGTAAATTATAAGCAGGGTATTGACCCGGTAAAAGTGGCACAAAAAGCCTCGGAGTTGGGACTTACCATTAGCGCTGGTCAGGATTATTATCACGACAGGAGCAATAAATGTAACTCTGTACGCATTGGTTTTGCATCACTAAATGAACAGGAACTGGAAGACGCCGTAGCTATTTTTAGCAAGGCCATTAAAAAAGTAAGCGAAATAATTTAAACACTCATGAACAAAAACCCGGTAAACCTTGGCGTACGATTTTTATTAGAACTGATTATATTAGCCGCATTCGGTATGTGGGGCTGGCATTTATTTGTGGGATGGGAACAATACGCAGCGGCACTCATACTGCCCGCAATAGCCGCAACATTATGGGGTATTTTCAGGATCCCGAATGATCCCGGAGCTGCGCCGGTTAAAACACCCGGATTGATCAGGCTATTGATGGAACTGGGCCTGTTTGCCCTAACCGTTTGGATATTATTTACTTTGAATTACATTACCCTAAGTTATATAATAGCCGCAATTGTAATAGTACATTACACGGTATCGTACGACAGGACTTGGGCCATGCTCCGGAATAAACCTTATAACGGTTTTGTAAAATAAGCTATCGCAATACTTTGCGATACAGCACTGCTATCACCAGCAAATAAACTAATAAACAAGGCAAGCCTGCTTCCATACCAAAATTGCCTCCTGTCAATAATAAGCTATGCGAGTTTAATTTAAAAGACATGATAGCATTGTTTGCATCAGCCTGCGTGGTGGCGAGCGTGGTTATTTTGCCGATGAAAAAAATATCCCATACCACGTGCACTATAGCAGCATACCAAATGGTTTTTGTGCTGAGATAAATAACGGAAAACATCATACCTGCTATAATGCCGCCTACTAGTACAATAGCTATATCGCCGACAGTGATTATTGGCAGCATAGCAATATGAACCAGGCCGAATATGAGCGATGTGATCAGCATGGCCCTTAATTTTGAGCACCTGCTGCTGATGATCATGAACAAATGCCCCCTGAATAATACCTCCTCGGTTACACCGGCTACAATTGAAATGGAACACCATTTTATAAACAATCCCAGCTGATCTGCTGCACTCAATAAAACGGTGTGCTGAAAAGGCACAATAAAATGAAACACATAATAAAACAACCAGATGCTCAAGGGTAAAACGAAACTGATTACTATCCATTTCAAAGCATTTATTGCAGTTATTCGCCCATAAATTACAGATGGATCATAGGCCTTGATAATCCTCCGCGCGAAATAGTGCAGGGATAGAACAGTTAAGGGCATCCTCAATAAAACTTCCCTTACTGCAATTTTGAGTGGACTGATGCTAATCCATGAGGTCAACAGTTCGCAAACTATGGCTGTTAGTATAAATATACCTATACACGCAATTGTGTACAGGACCACCTTAACTGTAGACAATGAATTGTCTGTTTGTTTTAATATTGTGTTCATAATAGTTTAGTTAAACATTAATACATAGTATAACGATGTATGTGTATCCAAATAAGCTATTTCCCCTTTAGTAAGCGAAATAGCAGTGTGTTTAAAAAATAGAATATGCACATTAAGGCAAAAACCGCAACAATAAACCAGTCGCCCAATACTTCGGTAGCGCCTGCAGGCAGATTGCTGGTGTAACCAAAAACAAAATAATGACCGCCATTTAAAAAGAACCCTGTATGTTCCGGCGCAATAAGCTTGATAATGGCTAGTGAGCCAAAAGCTAATATCAACAGGTAGACCACTCCCCAAATAAAATAGCCCACGCCGTTAAAAATATTGAGATAAATAGCCTCCACCACATGTTTAGGGTTAAAAGACCGTGTGGCCTGTACTACTTTTTTATGCGCCACGGCTGGCTGTAATACTACTTCGGGCGCTCCCAATTTATCGAGGGTATCCATTAGCACCTCAACTTCGTTTTCGGGCGGAGTATTGTGGGTAGCTTCATAAATATGGCTATTAAATTCCATCAGCAACTCGCGCTGATCTTCGGTTGATAATATGCCTATGCACCGGTTAACACGGGCAATGTAATCATCATAAATACGCTGTGCGGTTGGGTTATTAAAAATTATTCTCTTCATTTTTGTATTTTTTGAATGGCGGTTCCTAATGCCGACCAGATCTTCTTCATTTCTGTTAAAGTAGCTCTCCCCTCCTGGCTTAATGTATAATACTTGCGCGGTATACCCGATTCCTGCTCTATCCATTTGGAATCAACAATGCCTTCGGTTTTCAGTCTGTTTAATAAAGGGTATAAGGTGCCTTCAGCAACCTCAAGCGTGGTATGAATTTTTATCTCCTGCACCAGCTCATAGCCATAATACTCCTTCTCATCCAATATGATGAGGATGATATAGGATAACGTCCCTTTCTTTACCTGGGAAAACCAGTTCTGCACAAATTCATTATTCATACAACAAATGTAATACATAGTAATACAATGTACAATAGCAATGCTATGTTTTTTTATTATTTCTGATAAAAAAACAAAAAAGCCTGCGATAAATCTACCGCAGGCTTAAATTCTTATAGTTTTACGACCGGTTATTTATTTTTCCCAATGACTACTTCTCCATGCTGCCTGTTCCCGTTCGTTCAAAAATGTCCAGGCGACAATGCGGCTTACTTTTTGACCCTGCGACATGCTGATGGTTTTAACATCAACAGCTTCTACACTTCGTAGCGCCTTATAAACGCCCGGAAGTGTATCTTTTTTCGATACCAGCGTTGAGAACCAGAGCACACTTTTTGTAAATAACGCGCTTTGCTCAATCATATGCCTGATGAACATAGCCTCGCCACCGGGGCACCAGAGCTCATTGTTCTTTCCGCCAAAATTAAGCACCGCTTTAGGCGACCTGGTACTGTTTAAATTATCCCACTTTCTGTTAGTACCTACCTGTGCCTCCTGCAATGATGCATGGAAAGGCGGGTTACACACGCTGAGGTCAAAAACCTCGCCTTGCTTAATTACGCGTTTAAAGACATCGGCCTTATTGGTTTGCAGGCGGGTAACGATATTATCTTTCAGTTTCGGGTTTTCAGCGATGATCTTATTGGCTGATTGTATAGCAACCGGGTCGATATCAGTCCCCACAAACTGCCAGCCATACGCGCTATTGCCGATTATCGGGTACACGCAATTAGCGCCGGTACCAATATCTAATACGTTTACCAGATCGCCTGTCGGGATAACGCCTTTATTGCTCTCCCCCAACAGATCGGCCATGTAATGAATATAATCCGCCCGGCCCGGTATTGGCGGACAAAGATATCCTGCCGGGATGTCCCAGTAATCAACACCATAAAACTGCTTCAGCAAAGCCCTGTTAAGTGTTTTTACTGCATCGGGGTCACTAAAATTTATGGATTCTGTTCCGTATTTATTGGGCTTTACAAACGGCCGCAACGCGGGTGTAGCTTTAATAAGTCGTTCAAAATCATAACCATGCCGATGTAAATTACGTGGATGTAAGTTTTCTTTTTCGGCAGTGGATTGTTTTGGGTCTGATGGCATTTTAAGGCTGATATCTTTGTAGCGAAGGTCGGCATTTAAAATCAGATGCTAAATAAACTTAAAAGGGTAATTTTTCTGCAATAATATAAATGTGTGCAATAGCTGACATTATAAAATGTTTTTTGTTGTTTATCTTTAATAATTAATCAATATCATCATCAGATGACAATTAACTTCCAGGAGCCTGCAGCTATATTGAAACCTTTCATCAGGAAATACCTGGTTATTGAAAGCGGCGATGGTGCGGAAAATAAAATATTGCCAGATACAGCATTGGTGATGGCTTTCAGGTATAAAGGTGAGGTTAACCAATTGGTAAACGGTTCAAAAAACACGTTGCCTCTGTCTGTACTTTCAGGTTTACGTAAATCGGCAAGGATAATTAATTATTCGAAAGATGCGGGTACAATACTGGTTATATTTAATGAAGCTGCTGCTACCGCATTTTTTAATGTGCCGATGCATGAGTTATATGATGATACTGTTGCACTTGAAAACTTTATCAGCAAGCAAAAACTAACTGCTATTGAAGACCAGCTTGCCGAAGCCAAAACGACTACCGAACGCATTTTTTTGATTGAGCAGTTTTTATTAACTCAATTACAAAACCATGCAACCGACCGGTTAATACTAACAGCCATTAAAAAAATAGAAATGAGCAATGGCTATTATAAAATAAAACTGCTGGCTGATGATCTGTTTATTAGCCAGGATGCTTTTGAAAAGCGGTTCCGCAAAGCTACAGGAGCATCGCCTAAACAATTTTCTTCCATTATCAGAATGAGATCGGTGATAGTGGCTGGCAAATCGACACAAAACTTTACCGAATTGGCTTACAGTGCAGGCTATTTTGATCAGCCGCATTTTAACAAAGAGTTTAAGCTGTTTACCGGGCAAACGCCTACCGCTTTTTTCAGATCACCTATTTATTGGTAAATCAATGATTTTTTACAAGGATTGAGCTTCGGTTTTTAAGAGTTTTGAATCAAACAAATACTTAAAAACATGAGATCATCAACCTGCAATAAATTATACCTGCTGTTAGCTATGCTAGCTGTTTCGGAAATTACTATGGCCCAGGTTAATGGTCAAAACAAAAAAATGGAGGTTCAAATGCTGACGGTTCAAAAAAATGAAACTATTGCAAGGGAATTGTATGAGCAAATCCTTAACAAAAAAGAAATGAAAATGCTGAAGGGCATTATTGCTGACGATTATACGGGCCCAAATGGATTAAAGGGAACTACAGGATTTGAAGCACCAATTGCGCCATTGATCAAAGCCTTCCCGGATATTGAATGGACAATTGACGCTATTATAGCGGATGGCGACAAAGTGGTTGTTAGTTCACATTGGCATGGCACACAAACCGGCGATTTTCAGCATATAAAGGCCACTGGCAAATATGTTTCAAACAGCGGTATTGTTATTTATGAATTTAAAGATGGAAAGATCATCAGTGCTAACGTACTTACCGACCGGTTGAGTTTTTTACAGCAGCTGGATATACTACCGCAAAATATTGCTGCACTAGCAAACAACAAAGCAGATAGCAGCCAGGTCATTTTTATTGACAGATTTATTGTTCCTTCAAATGCCTGGGATGAATTCATAAAGCAAACCACTTATAACCGGAGCTTTATTAAAAGTTTACCTGGTTTTGTACGTGATAATGGCTATGAAAGCCACGATGATAAAGGCAATATTTTATTTACAACTACCGCGGTTTGGGAAAACCAGGAGGCTTTAAATAAAGCAAAAGAAGCTGTACAGGCAGAATATAAGCGTATCGGTTTTAATCCCCCTGAGATGCTGCAACGCCTTGGTATAACTATGGACCGTGCTATTTATAAAAATTTCAATAATTAACCAGGGTTGGCTATATGGTGTTAAAGCGGATTCCCGTTGTTATCCGTTTTAACACTTTGATTCGTCACACATCAATCAATTATAATCCACTAGTTCAAAATATCCTTTAAACCGGTAAAACTATCGCTGTGGTGAACCGCATTAGTGGCTGAATGCCTTTTTTCAGGATCATATAAATAAGTATCGATACCCAGTATTGTCCCGGCAGCAATTTCAGATTCGGGATCGTCACCAATTACCAACATTTCATCAAATGTATAATTGTACTTTTCCTTGATCTGCTGAAAGATATCTTTCTTGGTAATGGCCGACCTATCGGGATCTACTATATAAATTTCTTTAAAATCATTCTCGATCTGCAGCTGCTTTACTTTGCTCCATTGCAGCTCGGTAAAGCCTATCGTTACCAGGAATTTGTCGATCTTCAGATCCTTTGTTTGCAGATAATCTTCATACGGTTCAATTGCCTCATCACATCGCAGCTGGCGGAGCAGCTGTAAGCTATCCTCTTTCAAGTCCTCACTAAAGGCATAAATTTTGGCAACTTTTTGAAATGGCATCCTGGTAACATCCTCCTGAACCTTTTTATAAGTATCACTATCCAGTTGTTGCTCCAACAGGGTATATACCGATTCAAATAATTGCGGACCAATAGCAGCCACGGGGTAAACTGTATTGTCAAGATCAAAAATCAATGCTTTTTTCATAATTGAGATAGCTCAAAAATAAAACGAATTTTTAATATTGAATTGTATAATCAAGGCTTCATCTTTTTCGGCAAGCTATTTAGTAAGCTATTAAACCGGATTTCCGCTATTATCTGTTTTAATACTTTGATTTTGAAAGCGGAAAAACATGGCCACCCAGAGATTCGTATCCTTAAAATAAAAGAAAAGAGCGCCATCCTGGTTTATGCCGTTATTTGCCGCCTCTTTGCCGGAGTCGCCCTGGTTCATATGTACATCATGCACGCCCAAAGCCGGGTCGGGGTTAAAATATTGGGTATTATCCTTTATGCTGCCCGTTGTATTATCATCCCAGCCTGAGCCAAAAGCAAAAACCTCGGCGTTGGGATTATTGGTTGCCTTTAATACCCATGGATTGAGATCATCATTCAGATCGCTACCATTTGTGCCCGTAGCTGTGGGCGGTACTAGCGTCATTGCGCCTATGGGGAAGAGCACTGGGCTTGTGCGTAAATAATCAAGCCCCAACCCGGCAGGCAAAGCTGCTTTTGGCGTAAAGCCTACCTTTGCCTGCAGCATTTGTGCTGTTAAGGGATGAACAAAATTCTCATTTTTGTAATACAGCAATATCCTATCGGTATCCAATTTTGTGTTGCCGCCATTAGCATAATGTACCTGTGCACCCGCTATCTCTGAATATACATCGATAGCTAAACGGTATAACTGGTCGGCTTTCACTTCAATCTGGTAATGATCGGCGCTCGTTTTGAAGGGGATGGAATTGATGACCTGTCCTCTCAGTAATCCATAATTTAGTGCCATAGTTTTAATGTTAGATTGATGATTACATTTACCGTGTGTTTATATAATTGATTCACTTACGGAATTAAAATTATCTTTCCTGAACTTTTTCTGCTTTCCAAATAATCGTGCGCCTGCTTCCCTTCAGAAAGGCTAAATACAGCTGGGGATGGAATTATGATATCTTTATTAATTATCCAGTTAAATAACTGGGCCGCCCTTTTTTGCCTTTCTTCTCTCGAGGTAAGATAACTCCATAAATCGCCGCCTGTAATTGTTTTTGAGGTATCCATTAACATTCTTGGGTCTACTAATTCCGGCTTCCCGCCCGACATGCCAAAAAACACCACTTGTCCGCAGTCTTTTGTTACGGAAAAACTATCTTTTAAAGTACTCCCAATACTGTCATACACTACATCAACACCGCCAAGGCTAAAAGACAGTACCTCTTTTTTCCAATCATCAGTATATAAATATACCTGATCGGCCCCATGTTTTAGTGCAATGGCCGCTTTACTTTCAGATGATGTTAAGCCAACAACTGTGGCGCCAAATAACTTACTTATTTGAGTTAATATAAGCCCAACACCGCCGGCGCAGGCGTGTATAAGTACAGTTTCTCCCGGTTTAGTTTTATGGCTATCCGTTGCAAGATAATGGGCAGTGAGGCCTTGCAATAAAACAGAGGCAGCAGTTTCAAAACTAATCTCCTCAGGTAATGGAATGGCATGAGTAACAGGCACGGCTACCCTTTCAGCATTAGCAAATGGAACATCAGCAAACCCAATCCTGTCACCTTGTTTAAAGCCCTCATTATTGTTTGCGTCTATTATAATACCTGCACCTTCATAGCCCGCAATGTAGGGTGGCTGCCCAAGCAGGTGATAGTTGCCTTTTCTGCGATAAATGTCTGCAAAGTTTAATCCTATTGCCTCCGTTTCAACCAGAATTTCATTACTTTTTAATACAGGTTCCGGAATATCCAAATATTCAAGTACATCTGAATTACCAAAAGTTGAAAAGGTTAGTGCTTTCATCACGCTATGATTATTAATTTATATGACTCCGATACTAGTACCGGGTGCAGCCAAATATAACTAATCGTACGTACCATAGCCAAGGCACTTATCATAAGTACACCATAATATTATACCAGCGCCGCTGTTATTTAAGTATGTGATGTTTTAAGCCGACAATTGTTTTTCGGCAAGAATGGTACCATCTATGCGGGCCTTTATTTTAGCGAAAGCTGTTTCACGGGTTGTTGAAACATCATCGCAAAAAGGCGAGAACCCACAATCATCAGTTGTACCCAACTGCTCTAATGGTATATATCCAGCTGCTTCCAATACTCTGTCCTTAACTTCTTCCGCGGTTTCGATTGCCGGATTAAGTACATCTATAACACCTATAAATGCCTTTTGGTTGGGCTTAAGATATTGTTTTATGGTTTTTAAAACCTTTACTCTGTCTGGTTCGCTGGCCAATTGCAAATAAAAGCTGCCAACGTTCAAATCAAAAAGATGCGCTAAAAGATCAGCATAATCAACATCAGCACTATGTGTGGAGTCATGGTCGCCACCGGGGCATACATGCAACCCTAATTTTTGCTGTTCCTCAGTGGTGAAACGATTAAAAACCTGGTTATTCAGATCAATAAAATGCTTTAATACGCCACCCGATGGATCCAGCTTGAGCGATAACCGTCCTTCGGTAAAATCCATCTGAACCTTATAGGCTCCCTGTTGTAAACATTGCCTGATATCCTTTTCACATTCATTTAGCAGATCGCTTATAAATTGCTCCTGCGTATAACCCTCAATGCCGTTCGGCGGATAGATCAAACTTAATGCTGATGCCGAAATTACCGCTTGCTTAACCGGCTTATCAGTTAGCTTCTTAGCCGATTCAAGGTACTTTACAGCATAGTTACCATATTTAAAAGGGCCTTTAGTTAACAAAGGTAGTTGACGAAAATGCCCATCCTCGAAATTAATTTTCATACCCTCAGCTGTTAAATTGGTGAGACCCTCTAGCGGATAGGTTGCAAAGCTTGATTTAGTTTGTTCGCCATCGGTAATAACGGGAGAGCCGGTTTTTTCAAACGCCGCTACCGTTTCACTAATGGCTTTTTCATACTGTTTTGGCAGATCACCACCACCATTTGCTGAAGTAATAGCTGCTAATAATTCGGGAGATCTCGGGATGCTGCCTATAGGTTCGGTAGATATCTTCATCTTGATTGATAAATTGGTTGTTTAAAGTTATAGCAATTTATCCGGCTTAAAAAGCGTCACAACTACAATTCTGAAATTTTTGTAAATGAGCAACTTATACTATCAGTTTGATCTTGAGTTTTTTGAAGATATTCCCGGGCCAGCCTCAATATCAATCCCCTTCGCACCATTAATCGACATTACCCGGTATAAGCGAATATCGCTAACGTCGGCAGGCAAGGCTGTAAGAATAATGGGATGCACCTTTACCATATCAGCCATCATATTACTTATAAACTGCGGATTATAAGTACCCATATCGGGCATGGCAGAGCTGCCGCCTTTAAGCCATTGCATGCTATAGTTACGGATGCGGCTCATCAGCAATCTACCATCCGCTTTAGGGGAAGAAGTATCCATCAGCACAGAATCATTTTCGGCCATAATACCCAGTGCCAGTATTTTTGTCTGTGCACTTTTGCCGCTTATTAAAAAATGACCAGTTATATCATTGGCAGCAAATGTTGCCCTCCCCGAGAAATCATTCATCATAACCGAAGGCAGCACGGCATGCTGAGGTGTAGCAATATGATTGCCATCGCCTATAAAAACACTCTTGCCTGAAAGTTTAGTCCAGGTGCTTTTAATGCTGCCTTCGTACCAGAAATCCTGCACCATCAGGTTACCATTTATTACTTCGTTTGATAGGTCATTATTTGATGATGCCCCGCTATAAATAATTGTTCTACTATCTGCGGGTTTCCCCTGCATCGCCATTGGCCCGCCAATAACGCTGACCGCCTTTTTCAAACGGGAAAATTGAGTATCATAAGCGAATATGACCGTATGGTCAAGCTGGTTTACCAATAAGCCTGTTTGCCCGCCAACCTGGTGAAATTCCTGCATAAAAATTCTTGAGCCTTTTTCATCAGCACTGGTGATCAGGATATTAGTGCTTACCGCATTCCCTTTAAATGTTATATCGCGTATAGTTGTTTTTGATGGACCTGCGATAGATATTATGGGCCCCGCTGTTGTACCGCTCCAGGTTAACATGCTGGCATACCGATCACCAAAACCATCGCCAACAAGCTGGATATCGCTATTGGCAGGGATGAAGATAGTACCCGAAATGTTATAATTACCATAAGGAAAATGAACAACGGGCCGTGTTCCGGAAAATTTAGCCGCCTGGTTAATTACAGACTGAATAACAGAATAACCAGCCCCAACAGGCACCTCAAACACCCGGCGCTTAAAATTTGGTTCTGCACCAGGGAGTATTGGTGCCGAAAGATTTATAAGGCTGGCCCGTGAAACTATTTTATTGTTACAGGTATTACTGTTACTGCCTGCAGAAATTCCATCAGCCACAGTGAATACATTACCCATAGAAAAAGCATTTGAACTGAATGAAGCTACCGTACCACTTACCAAACTTCGTGACCTGATAATGTTATTGATAAAAATAACTGGCCCCTGGTTGCCTGTGGTTATTGCCTGCGTATTTACCGGGTCAATAATGGTATTCCCTTCAATAATTATGGATGCCGGGTTACGGCTGTTGGCGGCAGAAAAGAACTGTTTAGAATTAATGGAAGTATTGCCGCGAACAGAAAAATCGCCGGTATTGTTCATGGACATATCACTAATGGCCGAATTGCGAAAAACACAGTTATATACCTTGAAATTGCCCGCGCCATAGGTATTCGTTACCCCAACACCACAATCCTGAAAAGATGAATTACGTACCCATATATCAAGCGCGTTAAAATTACCCAGGCTAACACCAGCCTTTGTATTACGTATAAAATGATCCCGCAGAATGGATGTTTCGGCAAAGCCATGGCCCAGCGAGCCACCGTGAATACCGAAGGCTACATCAATAAAAATGTCATCGGCATATTCATTACCGGTATCAAAGTGCGGCTGGTTGCCATCCCATGATTGCTCTACGGCCACGTCGGCAATGCGGTTACCATTCCAGGTAAGCCGATCAAACTTTGAATAAGCCGTACCATTAACCTGTAACATTGTACCATGAGCGACTCCTCCCCATTTTATAATGGTATTGGCAGGGTCGGCACCAATAACAGAAACATTAATATGGTGGTTGATGGTTAATGTAGAACTAATTAAATACGTACCCGTTGGTAAATAAAGCGTAATATTAACAGTACCTGTTGCTACGGCATCAAGCGCGGCCTGCAAGGCACGGGTATCATCCGCTATTCCATCGCCTTTGGCACCAAAACCTGTTTTTACATTTAACCAACTGCTAAACGGGCCGACAAATTCATCATCAGTTTTTGGGATTGAGCCATGCGATATGGCAGGTTTACGCTGAGAAAAACTATTTACTGCAAAGCAACCTAGTAATAAAATGGGAAGATATTTAGTTAGCAGATGCTTAAAATTCATTGCTGTTATTAATCAGGAATACATCACTAAATTACAATAAAAAATGTGCGGCTAACAACTGGTAAAAACAGTCAGCTTATACATATTATCATCTTTCATACTTACAGGGCTTAACCAGTCCTGTAAACCAACTTCAGCGGTACAGGGGCCGTAGGTAATGATCATAATTTTTCCCAATAGCGATTCTTTCCTCAAAGCGGCCAAAACCTCCTGCATTATTTCACCCTTAAAAGGCGTAAACATGAAAAATATAGTCCCTTCAGAATAATCGGCTTGCCGGGCGTCAGTATTTATAAATTTTACTTCCGATAAATTAAGTTCCGCGGCGCAATTTCTTGCATAATCGCAAAAAGCAGGCTCAAATTCTACACCTTTTACTGTAACCCCGGTGAGCAAATTTACCAGCATAGCTACCTGACCCAATCCTGATCCCAGATCAAAAAAAACATCTTCTTCCGTAAAGGGAACCAGTTCTGCCATTTCAAAAACTACCCGGGCCGGTGTTTTCTGGTAATACACCATTTCTGGCTCCAGCTCTTTGGTCTGCTCCGGCATAGCTTGCGGCGAGAACAAACCATTGATAAAGATATCAAGGTTATCATAGCCTGCCTGCTGCTGGTGCTGGCTATCGTTTAAGTCCAGATCAACGTATTTATTGATCATAGCTTTAAATTCATTTCCCGCACACCTACCCGACCGGATATCTGCCCGCAATTTTTGAAAAAGCTTACTATCAATTTCTTCGAGCTTAGTTTTTATTTTTTCAGCGCGATCTTTTAGTAAATGCAGTTCATCAGGTGCAGTTGTTTTTTGCAGGAGATCTTCCAGCTGATCAATAATATGAAATTCAATAAAGTCGATAGCCTCTATACGCTTATCGAAGTTCTTTTCTTCGTAAAGTATCCCGTTTTTCTCTATCGATCTGATATGTGATTGTATTGCTGAGATGGCCATCTTACTGCAATAAAGCTACGAAACACTTTCGACCATTAAAATAAAAGCCAATCGATATATACGGGTCAGGTTGAAAGATTGAATTGATAAAAAATTAATTATTGCTCTGGATATTTTCTCATAAAGATTTTTTATCTTCCCGGTTTAAACCCCCTTAACCAATGTTTTATAGCCTAATTATTATCGCAATCATCTTTTTTATTACACATGTGGCATTATTGCTTACTGCATTCCCTAAATCAGAACTGGCCCGTACACGTTATTTTTATTCGCACTTAACCTTATGGATCACCGGTGTAACTGTATTTATACTAGCGGTTCAATACGCCGGTTCCGGCCAGTCAGCCTTTTTAGATTATTTTGACACACCGTTTAAAAAGGCGATGATCCTGATTTTTACATTTGCTCTTTCGTTAACCGCGCATTTAATCGTAAAGCTATTGGTGCTACCTTTATTGCGGAAAAATTTGCGTTGAAATGCGCAGCAGGTACGTCAGTAGACGAGGGCGATGCAATCGCTAACCCATGTAAGCACTCGTTGCAAACGAGCGCAATTACTTGTCAGGATTTTTTAATGGCACTAATTGATGCTCAATCAAATATCCCAGCGCCTCTTCTACAGCCATGGTTGGGTTTTTAGGATTATAGCCCAGCTCATTTCTTGATTTTGACAGGTCAAAGTCCTGTTGTAAACCCGAAAACATGGCAATGTCTTTAGTGCTTAGTAAAGGTGCTTTACCGCTTATTTTACTGCCCAGCTCCATTAGCCAGGCAATAACAAATAAAACAGGCTTTGGTACGGCAACCGGTAATTTGATCTTCAAACCGGGGAAAAGCTGTTGTGCAATTTTAGTGGTATCCTTAATAGAGGTACATTTTTCATTTGCCAGTATATACCGCTCTCCGTTTATACCTTTTGTTGCCGCTAAATAACAACCTTCGGCAACATCTTTCACATCAACCCAGTTAAGGGCAATATTGGTTTCAACCGGGATCTCCTTTTGCAGAATGAGCTTCAGGATATTGTACGATACATTTAATGGCGCAAATGCCTCACTCCCTATCATGGCTGAAGGTAACACTGCTACTAATTCAATATTATGTTTTTCCGCCAGTTCAAAAGCCAGTTTTTCGCCATCATTTTTTGAGTTGTAATACATATCCCTGCGGTCGGGATTATACCCATAGCTTTCTTTAGCCGGGATAGCGGTATAATTTAAGGCAGCTATCGAGCTCACATATACAATTCTTTTAACCCCGGCCTCCGCGGCTGCTTCAACCATGTTGCGGGTGCCCTGGATGTTCACATCATAAATTTCTTTTTGCGGATCCTTTGCCCAAAGCTTAAACGCGGCCCCTACTGCATAAAAAGTTTCCACGCCCTGTAATGCTTTTATTAAGGATTGCTTATCGGTAATGTCTGATTGCACTACTTCACAATCCAAGCCTGCAAAAGGTTCTTTGTTGCTGATATTCCTGACGGCGGCCCGTACCGAGATGCCTTTACTGATCAGTAGTCGTACTAAATTATTGCCAAGGTGCCCGTTTGCACCATTAACGAGTGATAATTGCTGATTTGCCATTTGCTTATTTCTTTAATAATTAATGGCACAAATCTCCCGACTATTACACCGAAACCACTTGACAAATGTTAGGAATTCATCCGCTTGCGTATCCGGCTCAGGCTTTCCGGTTTCATCCCCAAAAATGATGCGATATATTGAACCGGTACATGATGTATGATACCTGGGTAGTTTTCAATCAGCTTTTTATAGCGCTGTTCGGCGCTTAATGTCGCCAGTTCTTTTGAACGGTTCTCATTATAAGCTATTGACTGTTGAAACACGCCGATACTGAAATCTTTAAACGCGGTGCTTTGACTGGTTAATAAATCTAAATTATTTTTAGTGATCCTGAGCAGCTCACATTCGGTTATACATTCTACATTTTCATCTGCTTTTGTTTGATTGATAAAATGAGAATAAGAAGTTAAAAATCCTGGCGGGCAATTGATATGGGTGGTTACGTCGTCGCCATTTTCATTATAGTGAAACAGGCGCATAAAGCCTTTTACAACAAAGTATAAATATTGGGGTACCGTACCTGCTTCTTCAATTATCCGGTTTTTCGGGAACAGCACGGGCTCAAAATACATTTTACACAAATCAATATCATGCTCAGTTAACTGTACTTTTTGAGATATGATATTTAGCAGATGGTTGTGCATGCTGCCAAGTTATCAATAAATAGCCTCAATAAAAAAACCTTCAGAATTTCATCTGAAGGCTGTGATTTATCTCGCGATCCCTACGTTACTTTTTAATTGAGGCACCTGTAGCTGCGGCAATAATCAGCTTTGCTACATCCTCCGGGTGCGATTCATAAACAGAGTGACTGGCCCCCTCAATTTCCACGGTAGTACTTTTGGCACGTTTGGCATACATACGTTCCAGGTCGGGGTTAATAATACGGTCGGCTTTGGCTACCATATACCAGCTTGGCTTTGTCCGCCAGGCAGGATTCTGAATAATTGCATGGAATACGGCATCTGCTGCCGGCATTTGCGCATTGGCTGTAAACTCAGCAATTGATTTTGGAAGATCAGCGGCAAAATCGGCATAAAAACTTGCCGGGGCTATATAATCAAACCCATCGGCACCCTTTTGAAGTGATTTATAGGCGGAAGGGTAAAGCTTTCCATTGCCGCCTTCACTTTCACCGTTATCAGGTGCATGTGCAGCTATATAAACCAGGCCTGCAACATGGTCGTCGTTACCGGCAATTGTAATAATGGCTCCGCCATAGCTATGTCCAACTAAAATACATGGGCCATCCTGCATAGCTAATACCCTCTTTACTGCGGCAACGTCATTATCAAATGAGGTGAGCGGTTGTTGGGTTACACTAACGTGGTATCCCTTTTTAACCAAAATATCGTACACCGGTTTCCAGCCCGAGCCATCAACAAAAGCACCGTGAACCAGTACAATATTTTTAATGCCTGCCGGTTGCTGCGCATCGGCAGTAAAAGCAATAGCTGAACTAAAGATGATGGCGCAAAACAGCGCGATCCTTATTTTTAAAATTGAGTTTTTCATAGTAATAGATTTTTTTAGATGATCTGTAAGTTAAACTTTTAATCCGCCGAAAATGCTTATCATCATTACTGATAATACAATTAAAGTTATTAAAATATAAAGCCTGTCTTTTTCAATTACGAAGCCCACAAGAGAAAATGCGATGCGTAATATGGGTGTGGCAATAAGTACTACTACGCCAAATTGTATAATACTCCTGGCATTTAACGTACCTAAACCTGTTATAATTTGGCCAATGCTGGTAAACCCGGCTTTTGTACCAATAAATTGGCTATATGCCGGCAAAGCCAATCCGCCCGACTGCTGCAGATAAATTAATCCGCCGGTAAGCACTATCAGGCTGGAAATAATTACGCCGTACCTGAGTTGCAACCCTATAAATTGTTCCATATCCCGATCGGCAAATAAATGTTTCGAAATAATTTTTTTCATGGCTGTTGTTATTAAAATTGATGGTTATAACCGTTGTAGATCATCTCAACTGCTACAAAAGATATAGCAAGGCAAAAGATGTATTTTAATACTTTAGGATCGAGCCTTGTCAGCAATTTAGACCCGGTGAATGCTCCGCCAAGGACGCCCAGAACCACCGGGAAGGCAATACCTGGGTCCATATACCCTCTTTGCAGGTAAACAACCGCGCTCGCAGCGGCGGTAACGCCGATCATGAAATTGCTGGTAGTGGTGCTAACCTTAAAAGGGATATGCATAGTTGAGTCCATAGCCAGCACTTTTAGCGCCCCCGAACCTATCCCCAATAATCCCGACATGATGCCTGCAAGGGCCATGATGGAGAAGCCTGCACCAACATTTTTTAATTTGTAGCTTACTGGGCCCTCTTTAGTGGGGTAACTGCTATCGAGTTTTAGTTTTAAGGAAAGAGCGCTACCGGTTGTTAATGCCTCCTGATTTTTCTTACGGATGGTCATGGCGGCAGAGAACAGTAATATGGCCCCGAAAAGTATAGCAATAGTATTAGTAGGTGTGTATACGGCTATTACAGCGCCCGCAACCGCACCTGCGGTGGTAGCAATTTCAAGAAACATACCTAAACGGATGTTGGTGATGCCCTCCTTGACATAAGCACTTGCCGCACCCGATGAGTTGGCAATTGAGGCCAGTAAGGCGGCACCTATAGCGTAACGGATATCGACATGAAAAACCAGGGTGAGCAAAGGTATAACTACCACCCCGCCCCCTAAGCCGGTGAGCGAGCCCACCAACCCGGCCAGGTATGCCCCGGCAAGTAATATTAATGTGAATGTTAGAATTGTCATGATAAATGATGTATTAATTATTGTTTTTTATGATGATTTATTTTGCCCTGTTGTTTTAAATTCCACTACAAACATACGATGTTTTATTTAAACATCAGATGTTTGTGATTTATTTTTTACTATCATATGATATTTTGGGGTGAATTATCGTTGATTAAAAATTGGAAAGCCTTTAACGGAATACAGAATTTGCCATCAAGTAATTCAATGGTATTCAGGCTAAATAATTATATTTGAGTTATACCTAATTGACCCAATTGATGAAGAAAAACCTGCTCACCCTTATCTGCACCGTTTATTTCTGCGGCATCGCATTCGCACAAAAAACAGATACCATTACAACCGCGTCCGGCTTGAAATACTTTTTTAAAACCAAGGGTAGCGGACCCGCATTTATCCCCGGGCAACTGGCCATAGTTGATTACATTTTAACCCTGACCGATGGCAAACAAATAGACGCGACCGCAGATCGCGGGACACCATTTGCAGCGCAGGTGCCAGGTAAACTCATAAAGGGCTTTAATGAAGCCATACCGTTAATGCATATTGGTGACAGGGCCGTATTTATACTACCATCAAATATAGCTTATGGCGAAAAAGGCACCGGCACAATCCCACCAAACTCGACACTCATTTTTGACATCACCTTATTAGATACCAAAGCAAAATCATTAGGTATGGTTTTAGATAGCATCCTTTTTGCAAAACCGGTTACCGCGGATTCGAAACCGCAAATGGATACGGTGCTTAAAACTTTTAACGCGTTAAAGAAAGCGAAATTTAAGGACCTGTACGTATCCGAAAACGACCTGAACACCATCGGTTACGAGATCATCAAAAAATACCCGGCCGATGCGGTGGAACTATTTAAACTGAATGTGAAGCTATACCCAAAATCATACAACGCGTATGACAGTTTGGGCGAGGGTTATATGGATATGGGTGATAATAAGCAGGCGATTAAAAATTATGAAAAATCGCTAAAGCTGAATCCTAAGAATACTAATGCTACGGATATGATTAAGAAGATGCAGGCGGGTGGGAAGGAGTGAGTGGGATGATAATTTTTAAAGAAAGATACAATTTGAATATATCAGGGTATGAAAAATAGTCTTCCAGCACATATTTACAAATATGTAAACTTTGAATCATTATGCGCTATATTAACAACCAAGACACTCAGTTTTAAAAGTCCTAAAGATTTCAACGATCCATTTGAAGGAAAATTTTATAATAAATCGGTCGTTCAGCATAATGTCGAACAACTCCTTGCATCTCAACCAGAGCATATTAGAAAAATATTTCAAGGAAGTTCATTCTTATTACAACACCACCAAATGTTAAGTTTTTTTGAATATTTAATAAATCAGAATGGATATAGTTGTTTCAGTAAAAACTGCGATGACTTATTGATGTGGGCACATTATTCCTACTCACATTTTGGAGCTTGCATAAAATTTAACACACAAAGGTTACAACAAATATTTCCAATTATTAGAGAAATAAAATACTCAAATAATTACGAAGATTTAAATATGTATGACGACTTAAATATAGCATTTAACAATATCCCTTTTCGAAAATCTCTTCATTGGAAATATGAACAAGAAATTAGAGTAAAATCGGACAAACCCGGTAAAATTAGTTTTGATGCCGATTGTATAGAAGAAGTAATATTAGGCGTCAATTTTAGACCAACATTCGAAATTTTTGAAAAAATTGTTAATGAAGACAAGAGTTTAAAATTTAAAATTTCGTGTATGCATACTTCAGGTTATGAATACAAAATTCAAAATAATATGACTGTTAATTTTACTTAGCCCACTGGTCGAAGCATCCAAACTTCGACCTAAAATAAAACAAGCATCCTACTTGCCCAAAAAGAAGCTACCCTTTAATAAATAGAGCCCCTTATTGTGCAGTGTTATTTAAAAGAGATATTTTTATAGCATGTTAGATGGCGAAACAGAGTTAGAATTATTACGCACGGTAATGTCATCCAACGGCATGAAGGCCGAGGCGTTTGACCTGTCGCTGCCGCATTGGAAATTAAAGCAATATAAAAAAGGAGAGTTTTACAACGAATACAAAAACGTTTGTAAACACCTTGGCTTCATCATCAGCGGCGTGTTCAGGATCTACCGGGTAAATGAAAACACAGGTGAAGAAAAGAATATGCTCTTTTTTACCGATTATCAGTTTGTCACCTCGTTTACCAGCTTTTTAAGCCAAACACCCTGCGAGTATTATACAGAGGCCATGGCCAACTCATTGATCTTATATATACATATTGATCATCTGAACGGGCTTTACGGGCAGTCGCACCAATGGGAGCGGTTTGGCCGGATGGTTGCCGAAACAGCTTTTCATGAGGTGATGCGCAGTACTGAAGGCTTCTTATTTAAAACACCCGAAGACCGTTACCGGGATATGATAGAGAAGCATCCTGATATTTTTAATTCTGTACCACTTTATCATATTGCCTCTTATCTCGGCATCCAGGGGCCGTCACTAAGCCGGATCCGTAAGCGGATGGTTGGCAAATAACAAGCTTTATGCCCGTCATTTTTTGCTGTTGCTTATCGTAAGATTATTTTTATCCTGATTTTCGATTTTAACCTGGGTTAAAATTATCCCGTTGGCTTACCCCGATGTTTGTGCTGTCCTAAACAATTAGGCATTAAAAAAGATGAAAACAGCAATATTAGTTATGGCAATGAGTGTATTAGGTTTTACTACTCAGGCAAAAGAAACAAACAACAAAAATTCAGCAACTATAGTCCTTGTTCATGGAGCATGGTCTGATGCAACAGCATGGCAGGCAGTGATCCCGCTATTAAAAGCACAGGGGCATGAAGTGATCGCCGTTAACTTGCCGGGCCACGGAAGCGACGCAACTTCATTTGCAGGTATCAGCCTACAAAGCTATGTAGATGCGGTAAAGAACGCTATCGGCGATAGAAAGAATGTAATTTTAGTGGGCCATAGCATGGCAGGTATAGTTATCAGTCAGGTGGCAGAAGAGATACCGGGCCAGATCAAGGAATTAGTTTATTTAGCTGCTTACTTACCACAGAACGGAGAAAGCTTATTATCGCTTGCTAAACAAGATGCCGATAGCCATATTGGCAAGTATTTACAAATTGACCAGGCAACGGGTTCTGCAAACGTTGCAAAAGGTGGCGTAATTGATGTATTTGCTGCTGATGCGCCTGCACAAATTGGCGATTACCTGGCTAACAACATTAAAGCCGAACCATTAGCGCCTCTTGCAACACCGGTTACCTTAACAGATGGAAAATTCGGTAGCGTAAAGAAAGTTTATATCCACACCACAGATGACCATGCAGTGAGCTTTACACTCCAAAAAATAATGGTGAAAAACAATGGCCATGTTAGTAAGGAATATTCATTGCCGAGCAGTCACACCCCTTTTATATCAATGCCCGATAAATTAGCAGCCATTTTGCTGACAGAATCAAAATAAAATAGCATACAGCAGTGCAAAAAGCCTTTAGATATCCATCTAAAGGCTTTTTGAGTTTTTATGGGTGATTATCATCAATGCGCTCTCCCCTGCTCACTATCCGCCCCGCCGGTTTCCCGTTTTGGAGGGTTGTTGGTTGATTTGCCAAAGCTATAGGTAAATGCCAGTGTTGCCACCTGCGTATCCACAAAATTGTGGAATGTTGCGGTTGCATTGGCAATATTGGTGATAGTGCCACTCGGGCTGAACGTGTGGAGGATATCGCGCATATTTAACTTGATGGAGCCTTTGTTATTCAATATTTTTTTCTGGATGGCGGCATTCAGCATGCCTTTGGGCAGCGTAATAAACTGACCATAAGCCCCGCCGCTATCATAAAAGCCGCTGATTTCGGCACTCCAGGTTTTTGATATCGTGAACTGGTTACTGCCATTGAAATCAAATGTATTCTTCGACTGGTTGAGGTAACCCGTATAAAATTGCCCCTGGTAAGTATTGTTATAGAATTCGGCATATAGGTTAACCGTCCACCATTTGGCAGGCTGCAAATTTGTGTTAATTGAAAAATCCAATGTTTTCAGTTGCCCTATGTTGCCGGTGGTACTGATAAACACGTTGCCATCGTTATGTATAGTTTCACCTTGCACATCGGTTGTATAATCATAGGCAACCGCAACGGTAAACAGGCTTTTAAAACTATAGGCCAGTTTATAATTATCGGTAAACTGCGGTTTCAGGAATGGGTTACCCGAAAAGTAAGTAAACTCATCCACAAAAAAAGTAAAAGGGTTTAAACTGCTATAATTCGGCCGGCCCACGCGACGACCATAAGAAAGCACCAGTACATTATGTTTCGCCGTATCCAGATTATAGGAAAAATACGCAGTCGGGAACAGGTTTGTATAATGATTAGCAAATGATGAATCAGCCTTTTCGGCATTCCCCAGCTGATGCCCGTTGCCATTGGTATTCTCCACCCGCAAACCTGTTTGTAATGAGAATCGGCCGAAATCCTTATTAAAATTAACATAGGCGGCGTTTATATTCTCCTTATATAAAAAGCGGTTGGTATTGTTATAATCAATAGTACTTACGCCATCAACCACGTTATAGTAATTGGCGGCATTATCCGTGTTTACATAGCTGCTCTTAACACCGGCCTCCAATTTTGCCTTGCCTTTAAGCGGGTGTGCATAATCAGCCTTGGCAGAATAAATATTGATGGTTGAAGGCAAATTATCGCTCAATGTTTGCGAGTTTGTTAAGGTCCCATCGGGCAAAAAAGTATTATTTACAAACAACTGGTTACTGTTTGATACATCGCGGATATAATCCAGGTCGAAATTTAACTGCCTGCCCGTGCTATCATACTTATGGGTATAATTGAGGTTTATGCCCTTGCTGTTGAATTTATCTTTGGATGTATTTTGGGTATTGATGGTTGAATCCAGTTCGCCGTTTTTGCCATACAGCAAGCTGTATACCGGGCTATTGTCATGATCGCGTGCTATGGTACCGGTAAATACTACGCCCCAGGTTGTTTTCGGCGATGCATAAAAGTCCATACCCGCTTTAATATTTGTATTGTTATTTACCGGCCTGAAATACGAAATATCTTTTAGCGAAGAGGTTTGATCGCCGTTCGCATCAAAATAATTCCGGTCGATCTCCAACCTCCTGAAAGTCTGGTTTCCATTGTAAGCAATGTTAGCAAACAGGTTAACCTTGTCTACCCGGTAATTCATGTTAATGCTCTCATTAGTGCGGCCATAAAAGCCCTGCGCGTAATCGGCCGACACCACAGCATGAAATCCCCTGATGGAATTTTTTTTAGTTTTGATATTGATCACGCCCGCATTCCCGGCAGCATCATACTTGGCAGGCGGGTTATCCATCAATTCGATCTGATCCAATGACGAAGCCGGTAATGAGCGCAGGTAAGTAGCCAGGTCTGCAGCCGAAAGATAGGTAGGCTTATCGTCTATCATCACCAATACACCAGTCTTCCCCTTAAAGGTAATATTGCCATCGGCATCTACCTGTACACCGGGCGACTTTTCCAGTACTTCCAAAGCATTAGCGCCGGTATTGGATATCAGCGCACCTACGTTAACTACCGTGCGGTCGATCTTTTGTTGTACATATGATTTTTGCGCGGTTACGGCCACCTCATTCAACGTTTTCCCGGTTGATGATAAAATAAACGGCGGTAAGGCAACCGGTTTTTGCTGGCTGATTAACACATTGCCGCTGCGGTAATCCTTATAGCCTATATAGGTCACTTTTAGTATATAAGTATTGTCTTTTAGGTTTTGAAAGGTGAAACTGCCATCCGGATTAACAAGCTGGGTACTTACCTCTGTGGAATCCTTCGCGACAAGTAAAATCACGGTCGCGCCGTCGAGCGGTTTTTTGGTATTATCTAAAACCAATCCTGAAATTTTACCGCCTCTGGTTTGTGCACCGGCAAAATTGATTAGGAATAGTGTGAATAAGGCTAAAAGAAATATCCGGATCAGTTTCATGGTCATAAGACAACGGTTTATCTGGTTTCGTTACATATTTAAGGATAAAAAATAAAAGGCGAAACATCTTTTTAATGCTTCGCTTTCAAATGATACCAAACTGCAAAACCCATAAACGTACGATATGCATATCGTACGTTTTGATTAAGATGTTATGCTTGGCACTTTGTTTATAATTTAACGTCAATTTGTACTAAATCGCTTGTTTTCTCTTTCGATTCAACCAATTCTATTTTGATTTGCGGATCGTTTTCTTTTCTCCGGGAAAGAGGAACAGGAGCGCCGCCGGCAATGCTGATACCGATAGTTGCTAGACAGATCACCAGCACCAGGCATGCCAGCTTCAATGCCTTTTTGAAACTTTTCATGTTATAAATAAATTACGAATGACCGCAGCTCCGCCTTAAGGCCGTCAAAACTGCTTAAAATGTGTGAGGGGGGATTATGCTATAAAGCAATCACCATGGTCTTCGCCTGGATTTTGAGGAATGATTTTGAGATGGTGGAATCTCCGGCAGATTTGTAAATCAACGGCTTGCCGCAATAACTGGTCAAACTTAACCTTAGATAGTCTGCTGTAAGCTAATAAATGGCATTCATGAAGCAGGCTGGCATTGTAAATGAATTGGGGCCGAGCGTGTTCTCTCCGTATTTGATAGGCAATGGCCCGGTAACCAGGCTTCGCATTATTAGAAAATACAAGTTCAGTTCGTGATTTTTGTGACTGAAAGATAGACTGGCCAACAGGGCCCGAAACAGCAAAAAGACTAACGACAAGGGTTGAGATAAGCAACCATTTTGCCATCAGCGCTTTGAGTTTGATATTCCGCCTGTTTGTCATCTGATCAAAGGTAGGCTTAATTTTTATTATTCCGGTTTTGGACGGAACAACATTGTCTCCCAACTAGTCGAAGTTTGCAAACTTCGACCTAAAATATTGCAAGCATTCTGCCTGCACAAAAAACCTTCTGCCTTATCGTTATTTCTCTTTTAATTTCTTTAAAAACTGATCCTGCAAATCGTTGATTTCTGCGTCATATCCCTTTTTGTCCATAAAGGCAGCGGGATTATAATTATCGCCGGGTTTGTGCTTGCTTTGAAGGTCAAACTGACTGGCATGGGATGCAAGCCAGATATCAAACGATAATTTTTTCATGGCACCTAATGTGTAAGCATAATCTTTTGCAATATTAGGGTAGGTAGGTATGTCTGCGAAATTTTTGTCGGTAACTATTGTTGGCATGTTGGCTATCAAAACTCTATACGACCGTGTGTTATCCCGCACATCGAACAAAAAGCTACAAGAGCCTTTAGTATGCCCTGGGTGGTGAAGAATAACCAATTGCATACCGCCTAACTTTATGGTATCGCCGTTGTGTAATAACCGGTCTATTTGTACCGGCGCATAAGTACTTTCATTACCACCTGTTGAGTAATCCGAACGGCCACCATCTGTTACTACTCCAGCATCACCTTCATCTATCATCATTTTGGCACCCGTCATTCTTTTTATCGCCGCCATTGCGCCCATGTGGTCATAATGTGCCTGGGTATTTAAGAGTATCTTGATATCCGCAAATTTGAAGCCCAAAGCCTCAATGTTAGCTTTGATCATAGGTGCGGAATCGGCAAGCCCTGTGTTGATCAGTATATTGCCCTGGGGGGTAACAATAAGGTAGCAAGCCAAATCATAAGTGCCTACATAATAAAGATTACCTGCAATTCGAAACGGCGGATAAGGTTTTGACCATTCGGGATTAGTGTTTGCAGGCTGGACCACTTTTTGGGCTGATGCCCAAAAACCCAAGCATAAAAAACTGATCAATAGCGAAATCGTTTTTAATTTTTTTACAAGCATATATAGATAAATGAACGCTAAATATACATGGTTGCTATTATTATATAGAAGATGGTCAGAAAAATATATTTGAGCACTTTAGCTTGCGGCAAATGTTATCACTGCAGCACCAGGCATGCTATTTATTTATGGTATTCCAGACAGACTTCATTTCATACAACTCCAATTGTGAAATATTGATCGAGTTTTGGGGACAGGTAAATGTCAACCCTTGCTTATTAAATTTTGTAAGCCTTTCAACAACGTAATGTTCGCCCCCATTTATAAAAATCTCGGAGGATGTTTTATCGAGGATTATCTCAATGGTATTTTCACCCGGTTTGCATTCATTACCGGCAATGCTCAAAATTTCGTTCCCATTGTATTTCAATCGCAAACTATCGTTTTGACCAATCGTAAATTTTGCCTTGATATGATATGCACCGGATATGAATTTTGCCAGCTTATCGTTAGCCTCACCTGCTTTTAATGATGTCCATTTATTGGATGTGGTGTGCAAAGTTTCTATTTCGCGGATGGGGTTGGCCACAAGCTTGATCCCCTCTGCAGTTGTGCGCAATGAAAATTCTGTTGGAAATAACATCATTTGGGTAAAAGGCATATTGGGGTGCGCTATCCGCCCCCAGGCAATTTGTACCCGCCTGTTATCCGGCATATTTGCAAAAGACTCGGCCGCATATAAAATATCCGGATCCGATTTACCGACGGCATACCGCATTCTGAGCGTTTCGGGCGTGAAAATCTTTCCATCAAAACTGCCGATAAAGTAATCTGCACTGCCGCCATGTAACACCCATTTTTTATTATTTGTATTCCCATCTACAGGTAATTCAAAGAAATCAGGGCACTCATGCAGGCCCATGAAGTGGCTTTGCTTTTGCCATTTCTTCATATCTGTAGAGTTATAGAACGACATCCCGTCCCTTTCAAACAATACCATCACCCAGGTTTTAGCCGGCTCGTAATAGAATACTTTCGGATCCCTGGTGTCATTGGTTTGCATCTCCCAATTGCTGTCAATTACAGGGTTTCGGCTATATCTCTTAAATGTATGGCCTTCATCCGTGCTGTAGGCCATACATTGCACCTGTTTAAAGGAAGTAAGGTCGAAAGCAGTGTAATATATTACCATTGTATTTTTTCCCCAGCCCGCATCATTGTTTTTATCAATAACGGCAGTTCCAGACCAGGGTGAGCCTAAACTATCAAGCATCAAAGCGGGCTCATGTTCGGTCCAATGGAGCATATCCTTACTGGTAGCATGCCCCCAATACATATAACCCGTATTCCATGACTTGCCGAACGGAAATGCCTGCCAAAACAAATGATATTGATTGTTAAAATAAATGGGGCCGTTGATATCATTACTCCAACCTCTTTTAACTGTGAAGTGGACCTGGGGTCTTAAACTTTCTTTGTACAGGCTGTCCTCCCCGTTGATCCTGTCATCCTGATAGATACGGCCTAACGCCTTTTCAGTGGCGGGACATGATAGCGTAATTGTTTTGCCCTTAAATTCAGTAACATCAATAAAAATCCAATAATTCACAGCATCTTCTGCTAGTTGAACAGGGAACTCCCGTTTGCTTAAGCCATTGACATTTATTTTAAAAAGCTTCATTCTCGCCCGGTTACCAACAGGAATGTTGAGGTATTTTTTTTCAATTTTAAATTGCCTGTCAGTAGCTTTCACAACACCATTTTGAATCATGAACAAGAACATAATAACGCCTATCGCTTTGCAGCTCGACTTAATAAAGTTAGGCTGAGCTAAGGAATACGTTTTTAAAAAAGTCATGGTCATTTTAGCAGTATGGTCTCTTATACTTTGTTGACCCCTAAATATAGGCAACTTTTAAATTAACAAACTCATGTGGTGTTGCCCACCAATCAAAAAGCCTCCAGATTTTCATCTAAAGGCTTTTGAATAATCTTTCCCATACTGTTCCCACAGATCGGTTATTTAGTGGGTCTTAGCCTATAAAACTCGCGGCTTAGAGGGTGATGTTACGCAAATAATACCGACCATAGGCTGAAATAGATAAACTTATGGCACCGATCAAATAGTAAAACCTCCCGGAATGTTCAGCTATAACACCCTTAAAAAAAGGCTTATTTTGAAAATAACTGATTGCGTTATATTGGTTATCCTTCTTTATAATTATTCCAGAATCATGTGAGACCGTGAGTAATCAAATACGACAATATATCTGCTAAGCAGCCCTGCACCTATTTTATCAGCCCCCGATACTCCATCCAGGTTGTGGAGGATGTACTTACCTATCTGAAATGTTTCTATTTTTCCCTGTACAATCGTAAACTTTTGTCCAACACCGACACCCCCAACTACCTCTTTTTTAGGACCGGTAGACACGTTTAGCAAATTCTCGTTAATTACATCGGAAGACCCTGTATCAATCGCATAATCTTTTTCCACAAGGGGACGGCCAGGTACCTTTACCTTAGCCCTAAAGTGCGGTATCTTTTTGAAAAAACTGATCGGTACAACCGAACCTTTTCCCTTGTAATGATAATTCTCCGGTTGATATAAACGGATAACTTTATTTTTATAATTTATCTCAATAACATACTTTAAAAAGAAATCATAACCCAAGAGTCCATCAAGCTTTTGCCCCGGCACAGCATTGGACAGATTAATAATATCTGATCGGGGAACCAATGTTTTTATATCCTTAAGCTTATATGTAATGCTATCACAGTAACTAACCTTGACAGCCCCCGTACCCGCGCCATGAATAATTCCGTCGCCTGAACCTGTTAAATGAAGTGAGTTAACGATGGACGAATCGACTACACAAACACTGGAGCCGCCGTCTAAAATAAAGCGACAGTATGCCGACCCGTTAACTGAAACAGGTACGTAGATCAGGTTATCAATCGTTTCAAAATGGATTTCAGCAATCCACCTGTTTTCAATAGTTTTATTGTGAATAAGGGTCTTTGCAATGCTTAAAGGCCCGAAAGCCTGGCACAAGACCGCGACCACAATAAATATGATTTTTTTATTTTTTTTCATCTTAATTTAGTTCGCGGTAGGTGTTATCACTACACTCCTAAATTAGAAAATATTTTTAAAAGCCTATAGACTTTCATCTATAGGCTTTTAAAAATAATCTTTCCCATGCCAATCCCATAGATGGGTTAAAATAAGGTGGTCCTTAGACTACAAAACCCGAACTATTTTATGGCTGATTTGCATTGTGCAGCGGGGTTGGAAATGACTCGGCTTAGCTTGAACTCGTTAACTTACGATTGACTTTCTATGTTGACAAGTGATGTCCTCTCAAACCTAATACTTTCGGTCTGTTTTTAACTCTTCTATAGTTGTTGCCAGCTCCTGCATCCATCCAGAGCTTTCAATATTAATATGTTTGTAATCTTGCAATAAAGTTCCTTTTGCTCTTCGACGTGCAGTGTCCCATTTACTAGGTTCAATTTCTCTACCAATACTAATTTCGCTTCGCTGATAATTAATAGTAATTCTCATGTATACAGGAACTATGCCTGAATTATAGCCTCTCGGCTTTTTTAAGTAAAAAAGGATATTAAGGTTTGTATTCATTTTCTTGTTGTTTAAGCTGCAAATCTACCTTCGCGAAGTTTTCGCATCAAGATGTTTCAAAGTGAAACATGTTCGGGATTAAGGTTATGAATATTCAATGGGGCAAGGTAACTCACCTGTTTTTCAGGCTAAATAATACAATATTAAGCTCAGAAACACAGGAAAAGCATACCAATTGGTATTGTTTAGGCGTTTTCATTCGTTTCTGCAGCCTACGTTCAGATCTGGGTTGGAATCGAACCTAAATAGCGTTTTTTAAAATTCTGATTTAAAGAATGTTACGAATTTTCTAAAATTTGGATTTTAATCTGCGAAAAATTTAATTTATCCGCATATAAGTATCTAATTTAAAGACACTTATATAGCATTTAGTGAGTAAGAATAATTGCAGATTTCCTCACCTAATCACGCACTACTTATTCAAATAATGCATTCAAAATGGAACTTTTTTACAATTAAAAAACCCTATAAACATATAATTTATAGGGTTTTAGTGGTTTTCACCAGTTAGGTTCAGTGGTCCCGACGAGAGGAAATTAGGACATCTACATGTATTTTTTTGATGCCATTTAGGCTCAAAATGATGTAAATAAGTTTCATTCAATGTCATTTGAACTTTACCCATATTTACCTTTAAATTAATAACCATCTCACGAATAGTTTGCTAAAGGTTTTAATATTTTCACTAATATTATAATATATCGTCAGGGTCTATCTCATGATTCAAGATTATCACTTTTCCATTATTTTCTTTGTAAACGGTTTGGTTAAACTCAATTTGAATTATACCGCCTATATCTTTAACATGGCAAAAATCAAGTCTCCCAAAATGCTATTGGTAATCAGGATCGCAGATTGATAAGTCCTTTATTAGTTGACCTGCTATTATTTCTATAATTCAAATCTTTATAAAAAACTAAGCCCTGTATAATTTAAAGCAAAAGTCAAGTTTCATGGTGGCTTAATTATTTATACTCGCATTTTTTTTCAAATAGTTCTTAAGCCAAAAAGCCAAAACATCGTTTCTAAGATTCTGATTCTTCTCCAATTCAATGATTTGAAGATTAATCGCTGCTCTATCCGAGTTTAATCTTATAATCTCTTCAGGATAGTTAACTTTATATATACTTTTCCTTATTTCTGTTAGGCTGGTATGATTTAATTTTAACGTTTCAATAAATAAAAACAGATCTTTTACCTTTGTATTTAAACTACTCCAATTGATTATAACCATGTCCAATGTCATAAATTGACATTCTGGAAGAATCTCACCTAAATGATTGTATTTAAAGAAACTTTTGCAATCAGGATGAGTAATATATTTCGAAATTAAATTGTTCTCTTTGACTTTGCCACAAGTAAATGGCGAATTGCACGATAAAAAAATATTACTATATTCTACTTCGTCATATTTGAATTTACTTTGTGGTAAAAAGTGTTCAACATGGAAATCTTTATCTAAATATTTATTGCAATAGCAACATAATCCATTTTGCTCATTATAAAGTTGCGTTTGAACTTCTTTAATTGTTTTCCCACCGTTGTCACTTCGCAAATCTGCATACGTAGGATGTACTGGTATCTTGTTTTGAAGTTCAATAAAATTCTTGATGAATTCTGAAGGATTATTCTTTAATATAAATCTCATTTAGAATAAAGATTGAATAATACCCCCGCTCTGATTAAATCAGGGTGATTTTTGCCGTATTTATCTTCTAAGATATTAAGGGTTTCCTTGGCCATTGTAAATTCTCTTTCTTCTATAAGTTCAAAAAGCTTATCAATTTCGGTTAGATTATCTTCACCTTGTATGTTTAAACCTTGCTCTGAAAGTGCATCATTAACTGTTCTCCCATATACCTTAGGAATACTATTTATCTTACCTTCTTCCATGAAATAGGCATGTTTTTCAACAGTACTTAAAATAATTGGTGAATGACTAGTCATTATAAATTGATCTCTTTGTATTAAAGATTTATCCTTTTGCAGATCTGGAAGCAAATTCCACTGCCAAGATGGATTGAGAAACGTATCAGGCTCATCCCATAAAAATAGCGTTTCTTTACCTTGAAGTAAATAAATCATTCCCTTAATTGCTATAAATTGTTGTTCACCTTCGCTTAAAGAATTAAAAGAAATTGGCTGTTTGATTCCTTCCTTTTTGACTGTTATTATAATATTTGCGAGGTTTTTTGTTACATATAATATGTTTAAAATTTTAAATATATCACTTTCATATCCAAAGACTTTCTTCAAGTCTTGCAACGGTTTGTCGCCCTTAAAGTGATATTTGATCATGTTGACCAAACTACTATTTGCGTTGGCCGTAATAATTTCTTTTTTTGAATCTTTTAAAGTATTTTGTAGGCTATCCAATTCTTGTAGAAAGTTTCTTACAATGCCTTTAGTATCAAAAAAACGATTATAGGTTTTGTCTACCCAACCGGTGTGTCTTTTGACTTGTATCTCGAAAGAATGTAACCCCTCTATCTTAAAATATTTTTTTAAAAATGCACTCGAAACGTCTGAAACTTCTTTATCGTACGAAAATAATGCTAACAGGATTTGAGCTCAATTAAAGCCAAATTTTACCCTTTACGAATCGGTAAAACTTTACCTATTGTTCGCCCCATTCAGCAAAAAACGCCCTTTTCTTATATGAAAAAGACGTTTTTAGTGGTCCCGACGAGAATCGAACTCATATCTAGAGTTTAGGAAACTCCTATTCTATCCGTTGAACTACGGGACCATTTCCATTTCGTATGGTTGGATATACGATTTCGGATTTAGTTTGCAAAGGTGCAAATTATCATTGAGTTAGTCAACAACATTTGCACATCTGCACACTTGCATATTTGCAAATCAAAATTATCGTACTACCGAGCCATTATGCAAGGCGTCAACCGGCGATACAAAGCTTAGTTTGCCATCGGCAGTTTCAGCCATTAGTATCATCCCTTGCGATAGTATGCCCTTTATCTCGCGCGGTTCCAGGTTTACCAATATGCTTACCTGCTGACCAATGATGGCCTCCGGCTCATAAAATTCAGCTATGCCTGACACAACTGTACGCTGATCGATACCGGTGTCAATAGTAAGCTTCAGCAGCTTTTTGGTCTTGGCTACCTTTTCGGCAGTTAAAATAGTACCGGTGCGGATATCCAAGGCAGCGAACGTGTCAAAGTCGATATTTTCTTTTGTCGGCACCAGTGTCAGTTGCTTTGCAGCGGCTGAGGCCTGTTTTTTATCAGCCAGTTTTTGTATCTGTTGATTGATCACCTCATCCTCCACCTTCTCAAACAATAAGGCTGACGGGTTTAATTGATGACCATTGGCAAACTTAATATCAGCACCAAAATCAGCCGCCTCAACATTCAGCATACCGAATATCTTTTTGGCTGTGCCTGGTAAAAACGGTTGCAAACAGGTTGCTAAATGTACTATTATAAACAAGCAGTTATGCAATGCTTCCTTAGCATCATCCGGGTTGGTCTTGATGGTTTTCCAGGGCTCCTTTTCAGTAAGATATTTATTGCCTAAGCGGGCAATGTCCATCACGTTTTGCAGGGAGGCCCTGAATTTGTAGCTTTCTAAATTGCGTTCCAGCTCGTCATAAAATTCGCCGATCTGCGCATTCAGAATGTTATCGTTTAATGTAATTACATCGCTGCTGCTTTCAACCTTACCCTCGTAAAACTTGTGCATCAGTATCATTACACGGTTCACAAAGTTGCCTAAAATGGCTACCAGTTCATTGTTTACGCGTGCCTGGTAATCTTTCCAGGTAAACTCACTGTCGCTTGTTTCGGGCAGTATTGATGTCAGTACATAACGCAATTCATCCTGCTTGCCGGGGAACTCTTCCAAATATTCATGCAGCCACACAGCGTGGTTACGTGATGTGGATAGCTTCTCCCCTTCCAGGTTCAAAAACTCATTGGCTGGCACATTTTGCGGCAATATGTATTCGCCATGTGCTTTTAATATAGCCGGAAAAATTATACAGTGGAACACAATGTTATCCTTGCCTATAAAGTGTATCAGGCATGATTCATCAGCTTCATTCTCTTGCTTTTTCCAGTATAGCTTCCAATCCTTATTATTATCAATGGCCCATTGTTTGGTGGCCGATATATAGCCGATAGGCGCATCCATCCAAACATACAATTTCTTGCCTTTGGCTTCGGCTAAGGGCACGTCAATACCCCAGTCAAGATCTCGGGTCATGGAACGGGGTTGCAGGCCCGATTTCAGCCACGATTTACATTGGCCAAATACATTCACTTTCCACTCGCCGTCCTTCTCATCAATCCATTTCTCCAACCATGGCTGATATTTATCCAGCGGCAAATACCAGTGTTTAGTCAGTTTTAAAATGGGCGCTTTACCGCTCAGGGTTGATATAGGACTGATCAGGTCGGTAGGGTTCAATGAAGTACCGCAGTTCTCGCACTGGTCGCCGTAAGCATTTTCATAGCCACAGTTAGGGCAAGTACCAACTATGTAACGGTCGGCTAAAAACTGCCCGTAATCCTCATCATAGTATTGCTCAGAGAACTTCTCAACAAACTCACCCTTCTCATACAGGTTCAGGAAAAACTCTTGCGACAGGTCATGATGAATAGCTGATGAGGTACGGTGATAGATATCAAAAGAGATCCCGAACTCCTCAAAGCTGGCCTTTATCTGTGCGTTATATTTATCAATGATAGCCTGCGGCGTAGTATTTTCTTTCTTAGCTTTTATGGTGATGGCTGCGCCATGTTCATCAGAGCCGCATACATACACTACGTCCTGCTTTTTAAGGCGCAGGTAGCGCACAAAAATATCGCCGGGTATATATGCACCCGCTAAGTGACCAATATGTAATGGCCCATTAGCGTAAGGCAGGGCCGAGGTAATCGTGTATCGTTTAAATTTATTAAGTTGTGACATTAATATGCATCCTTATTAATAATTTGGCAAAGATAATTTATTTTGGCGAGGAAGTCGGGAAGTCCGCAAGACGGAAAGACCGAAAGTTAGCTAACTAAGAAAGTTTTTCTATTTTTATTGTTGATGACTGACAAAACCGCAACTCATGTTACTTCCGGACTAGTCCCCCCGCACTTAAAAAAGGGTGACAAAATAGCTATTACCTGCCCTGCAAAAAAATTGCCTCATCCTATGGCGGATGCCATCAGTCTGCTGCAATCATGGGGCTTGGAGGTTGTGTTGGGTGAGACCGTTGAGGCATCATATCACCAGTTTGCCGGCGATGATGAGCTGCGGGCCAGAGATATGCAAAAATTTATTGATGACGACAGCATTAAAGCCATTATAGCAGCCCGTGGTGGTTATGGCACCATCCGCATGATTGATAAGGTTGATTTTAGTCGCTTTGCTAAGCACCCTAAATGGGTAGTGGGGTTTAGCGATATCACTATATTGCATGCGCATTTATACAGCAACTATAATACCCAAAGCATCCACGGGCAAATGCCGGTGAATATTCCGGATGCATCTGCAAAATCATTGGAAACATTGCGGAAGACTTTGTTTGGCGAGAATATCAGCTATCATTTTAATTCATACAATGATAACCGGAGCGGTGATGCTGAGGGCGTTTTAATCGGCGGTAATTTATCGTTATTAGTAGCTGTAGCAGGTTCTGTATCCGACATGGATTATAGCGGAAAAATCTTATTTATTGAAGACGTAGGCGAGTATTTATACAGTGTTGACCGTATGATCCGTATGCTTGACCGCGCCGGCAAGCTCAAGAATCTTTCAGGCTTAGTAGTTGGCGGCTTTACGGAAATAAAAGATAACGATATCCCCTTTGGGCAAACCATAGCCGAAATTATTATGGATGTAGTATCGGATTACAATTACCCTGTATGCTTCGATTTCCCTGCCGGCCACATACCCGATAACCAGAGCCTTATTTTGGGTCGGGTGCTCCGCTTATCAGTAAAAAATGAACACGTAGAAATAAAATATCTATAATAAAAAAACTAATCACTAACCACCAATCTCTAATCACCAGCATGGCACTTTTCAGTAAATTAGGTAACTACAAAAATTTTGGCTTATTAATTATCCGCATCGGTTTGGGCATCATGTTCATTTATCATGGCTTCCCTATGTTGATGGGCGGGGTAAAATCATGGGAAGGTGTTGGAACTGCTATGAAATATGTGGGTATTCATTTTTGGCCGGTAGTGTGGGGCTTTTTGGCTGCGGCTGTTGATACCTTTGGCGGGTTTTTACTTATCATTGGTCTTCAATTCAGGCCGGTGTGTATATTACTGGTGATTAACCTTATTGTGGCGGCATTATTCCATTTACGTACAGGCGGTGGTATTGGCGAGGCCGCGCATGCAATTGAAGATTGCATCATGTTTGCGGGCTTGCTGTTTGTGGGGCCGGGAAAATATAGTGTGGATAAGAAATAAAAACAGGCGCGATATTAAGGTCGCGCCTGTTTATTTCAATAATTATTAATAATAAGTAAGTTCACCACTATAGGGAAATGGAGTATCTCCGGTATTAGGAGTTACAGTCAAACCAACTACTGAATTGTTCGTCCCATCACTGAGCCAACCACCTAATTTTTTACTTGTAAAAGAGGCAACAGGAAGGCCGGTATAAAAAAAGTAAACTCCTGTGACCACATTTGGAGAACTGGTCCCTTCTACTTTATACACATTACCAGATCCTGCAGGATATTCAAATTCGCCTAATTCCTCAGAAGTATCTTGTTTAAGATTGTGTACTTTAATGTGTTTTGGGGTTAATCCTGTTTTATAATTCAAAACAGTAACACTAATGGCTACAAAAGCCATGATCGGGATCAATTTGCTGTAATTTAGCTTTTTCATATGGACTGGTTTTAAGTTTAACTAAAGACGAAAGGCCATTGTGCCGGAAATATGGTGTGGATAAGAAATAAAAACGAATACGATAATCAAGATCGTGCCTGTCAAATTCTATATATATCAATAACGAAGAGGACCGCTATAGATAAATGCTGTATCACCATAATTAGGCGTTACTGTTAAATTATTAACATAGTAAGTCTCATTATAACCCCATCCTCCTAATTTTGGACCTGAGAAGGAATAAACAGGAAGTCCCGTATTATAAAAATCAACTTCGGTAACCTGATGAGAACTATTGCCATAAACCTCATAATAAGTACCCATATCGTTAGGATACCCAAAATTGCCTAAATCAATATCAGCTTTTTTGGAATTAAGATGGGTAATCAGATGCTTTTTTTCTGTTCTATAATTCAAAACAGTAACGCTAATGGCTACAAAAGCCATGATCGGGATCAATTTGCTGTAATTTAGCTTTTTCATATGGACTGGTTTTAAGTTTAACTAAATATAAGCCTAAACCATTGGTTAATCAAGAAAAGCTTTCCACAATTCTTACATGTTTTCAGCTACAACTTGGCCCTGTAAACAAAAATGGCCTGCAGATATTTTCTGCAAGCCATTCTTCTAAGGTTTAGGTGAATTATTCGTTCATGTATGAACCTAAGCTAGCCAAATAGGTCTCATCAATAGTATCATCTGAATGATCCGTTATAAATTTATTTACCTTATCCGCGTCAGCAGCAAAATCTGTTTTTATTGATTTCTTTTTCAGATCAAGCTTTTGGCGGCTGTTATTGTGCAGGTCTAAAACATAATATTCGTAAGTATCCTGATACGAATCATAGTTATTACCTGTACTTGCTATACCATTTGTGCTATAATCCGCTTTTACAAACTTGGTTTTTAATGTTCTGTAGATCTTATATTTTTTACCTGTTGATAAAACCTGTACATAATGAGTTGGGTCAACATCCGGCATACGCTCAAACGTGTATGATACATTTGCAGCATCAACTAAAGTGAATGATTTTACCAATCCTTTATCCACTTCAATTGCTGATTTTTTATCTTGTGATAATAACAATCCGCCACCGATTTTATCATAATTAAAGTAGAATGTCGGGTTTTGGATGATCGAATCCTGCGCGTTTACCACATATCCATGCGACCATTGCGATAATAAATACCTGCTGCCCTCAGTAGCTTCCTTATGGCTAAATGATGGGAATGATGCACCAGCAGTGAGGTTAATACCAGGAGTACTTGCACCCTTTACATTTGGGCTGAACGCTTCCTCCAGCGATATGCGTTTGCTCATATCCGCGCCACCAGTAGTTTCCGCCGAGGTTGATACTACAGCTTCACCAGGCTTAGGGTAAAGCACCAGATCAAAATGAGCAGTGTTATTGATATCCACAACCGTATCTTTATAACCATAGCAGCTAATGGCAAGCTTTGATTGAGGATTGGCCGACAGGCTAAAGTTACCTAATGAATCTGTATAAGCCGCGTATTTAACTTGTTTATCCTGTACAAACGCGTAATGCAGAAAGTTGCCCAAATTATCTTTAACACTACCTGTTACCGTAATGGTTTGCGCTGATGCAAAGTGAGCCATGGATACTATTAAAAGCAACCCGGAAAATATTTTTTTCATAAATATATATTTAGCTCTAAGATAATATTTCAGAATTATTTAGCAAATTTTTATCGTCAGTAAAATCTAATTTTTTTGCTACAATCAATAAAAATAGCACAAAAAAAGCCGCTCCATATAAAGGAGCGGCTTAAAATTAATTTATCATACTATTTATCACGGACCAGTATAAGTAAAGGTTTCGTTAAAATAAGTACGGTTAGAACCACTTTGAACCAAGATATAACTAACCTGGAAGGCAAACCCGGTAGTACCTGGCGTGCCGCTGGTAACGGCATTTGTTCCGGTTGGATCCAAGGCCGCCGATCTTCCTGATGAATTTGATCCTTGCCCGTAATGGTTAGTAACTGCAGTGATTTTACCGGTAGTGTTAAATGTAAATATCGGAGAAAAGTTTCCATAATAACCTATTTGCCCGGCTGAGTTTATGAGGTGCTCATATCCGTTGCTTGCATCATCCCATTGCACTTGAAGCGCACCAAGGGTTTGCAATTTTACTGTTAACGGATAAACTTTATCATCAGTAATAGTAGCGTTTGTTTTATCAACAAACGAGCCTGTTACAGTATAAGTACCTTGGTAAATACTTTGCAAAGTAATAATAAGGGTAGCATAATTCAGGTTGGTTGTTAACTGCGCTCCGCTTGCACCAGTGATTTTTAAAACCAGGATATAGTTCTGAGTAAAATCTATTTTATCACCTGCTAAAGTAATTGGAATACTTGCAAATTGCGTACCTGGTGCAATAGTAAATTTACCTCCGTTTGCTATTGAATACAGTGATGTTGGTAATATGTGATCTACATTGCCGCCTGCTGTATCATGTTTTACATATGACGCAGAACTATCCTGATCAACTACTACGGTACCTGTAACTGGCGTGCTTTGTGTTATGCTGGCTACAGATAAACTAACTTCAACGTTTGTAGTAACAGTGTTGACATTATGTATTGACATTACATATGGCACATTACCAATTCCGGCATATTGAAAGGCAACTAAGGCCGGACTCTTTCCAAAATTTACCGATCCGGGCCCGTTGTCCTTTAGGCAGGATGTAAGGGAAAACGATGCAACCAGCATAATTAATGCAAGGTATAATCCTCCCGTTTTAAAAAATTTATTTCTTTTCATTTTCTTACTTTTTAATGAGTGAATCATCGTTTAATTATTTATCCCAGAATATCTTACCATACTGTGCAGGTGCAGCTATAACTGGCACGTTAGCAGCATTGGTGTTTAACTCTGATTGCGGGTACAGGTATCGTGTAGGTATCGCGTTTTGTACATGTGTTGTAGAATGGGATATACTCAATATAGATGCTACAGGATAATTAGTACGACGATAATCCGTCCACACTGAAATAGGGTTAATGCTATTTAAAGATGCCCATTTCTGTGTCATGATAACACCCAACGGATCTTTAGCGCCGGCAAATACTACATAATCTGTATTTGATGGAGCAGCCAGGTTACCGTTACCTGCTAAATAATCATCAGCATCGTCTTTCGGATCACCAGTGCCATATAAACCTGCATTCAGGTACCTGAAGCTTTGTTCAACAGCTTCTTTGTAGAATGTACCTGCATCTCCAGTTATCCAACCGCGTTGCGCAGCTTCAGCCTGTATAAATAAGCTTTCAAAATCCGATAGGATCAATTGATCCTGAGCTGAACTTTTAAGTGTACCTGCATTTGCTAAAGTTACACCAAATGCAGCCTGGTCGCCATCACCACCAATTTGGGAGACAAAGGTGTTTGATAAAGATTTAGGATCGCCATCATAATTACCTACTGGCAGGTTACTTGTATAAGGCGCGCCGTAGAAAAAATTCCCTCTTTCATCACTGCCTAAATTATAAAAAGCTATAGCGTATGAGTTTGCACGGAATTCGCCCAGGGCAACATTTGCCGCCGTTGGTGTTTCAAAGAATGCATAAAAAGGATTTTGCTTGTTACTGGTGTTTGAATAGCCAGGGTTAACAGCTGCACTTAAACCTGCAGGAAGATAACCTGCGCCATTAGCTGTAATTTTTGCAATTTCAGCAGTACGGTAAGCGTCAGTAATAACACCTGGGGCTGCTTCATGCAATAATAACATCAATTTAATTGTATTAGCAAACTGGATCCACTCTGTCATACGTAAAGTTGGTGCAACGCCTGCGCCACGACCAAATATCAGGTCATACTGGTCATCAGTATTAATCTGTGTTTTAGGAGCCGATTTGTAATAAGTAATTGCCGCCTGGAAAACGGTCACCGCGCTATCAAGCTTAGTGATCAATTCACCATAAATAGTAGCGGCATCATCATATTTAGGTTTTTCATATTTTGTAGGGTTAAACGCCTGTGAATAGGGCACATTACCATAAATATCAACCAATCTTGAAAAATGAAGCGCTTCCATGGTTTTCGCAACGCCTACATAAAAGGGCAAACCGTTAACCGTACCGGCAGTTTCAATATAATTATACCTGTTTAGTACCGTGTATTCACTGGCAAAATCAGCATCTGTCATGCTATTGTTAAACTGGTATTGTTCATTTACAGCGTCGGCTACGTAGTTACCACTGCGTGACCAAAAACCCATATACCTGTTAACAGAATTATAATTTATACCAACGGCTGCCGCTGAGCCTGTCAGGCCGGCAGACAACACTACGTTTGGCGTAACCACAGTAGGCTGGTTAGGGTTATTATTAACATCCAGATATTTTTTACAACCCGATGCGAACACCGTAGTTATAAAAAGTAATATTATCGTTTTTTTCATCATCGTAATTTTTAATATTCTATTAAACCAGGTGATTAAAATGCAACTGTTAAATTAGCTCCATAAAATCTGGTAGGAGGCATCTGGGCATCAGATGTAGCACCAACCGCGTTACCATTACCTGCGTCACTAAATTCAGGGTCGGAGAAAATGTTTGATTTAGGTGTAAACATTAATAAGTTTCTTCCGATTAAGCTTAAACTTGCTTTTTTAATAAACGGCATTTTAGTTAAGAAGCTTTTTGGAACATCATAAGTAAGACTAGCTTCTCTCAATTTCCAGAAAGCCGCGCTGGTTACATAGATGCTGCCTATACCGTTACCGTAAACATCCGGCCAGAAACCATTGCCCTGAATATTACCACCGTTATTAACAGCTACGCTTGTGTTGTTTACGTATTGGCCACCTTGCAGAACCACTGAGTTAGGATAGATAAAGCGTTGACGGCCATTTTCTGCTGATTGATAGCCAATACCTTCAAAATTAAGGTTAGCACCATTTGCATTCAGCACCTCATCACCACCACGGTAATCCACCACAACAGATAGAGTAAAGTTCTTATAGCTTACTGAGCTGGTTAAACCTAACATTTGTGTAGGGCTTGTATTTCCGTACACTTTTTCAGTAGGGTCAATTGTTGGGCGGCCTGTTGTAGGGTCAACAATAACCTTACCTGTTGCAGGGTCTCTCAGCCAATCAGTAGTTTTAATAACCGGGTATGACTGGCCTTGTATAGCATATATACCGCCGCTTACGCCATCACCAAATCCCTGGTTAATCTCTACTTCACCGCCTGGCAATTGATTAATTATGTTATGATAGTGCGAGTAATTAACACCAACGTTCCAGGTAACTGATCTTGATTTGATCGCGATCACGTTCAGGTCAAACTCTTCGCCTGTGTTGGTAACCAAACCAACGTTAACTAATTTTTGAGTAAAACCTGTTGCTGCAGATACGTCGGCTGTTAAGCTTTCATTACTGGTTTTACTTTGATAGTAATCAGCTTTTAAGCTGATCCTGCTGTCCAAAAAGCCTAACTCTGTACCAAACTCCCATTCAGAAGTTTTTTCAGGCTGGATATCCGGGTTTAAATAAAGGGTTGATTGCGAATAACCACCAATTGAACCAAAAGGATATCCTGATGGTGGAACAAAGGGGTTAATTAAAGAGTAAGCACCGTAAGGGTTACCGCCTGTACCACCAATATTGATGTTAGCAACCTTTGAGTAAGCAGCGGTTAATTTACCGTAACTTAATATTTTGTTATCTTTTAACGCGTTTATATTATTTGTGAAAATATAAGATGCACTAACAGATGGATATTCAAAATGATTATGAGCCGGGTCCAACACCGAGTTCCACTCATCGCGGTTGGTACCGGTTAAGTATATGAAGTCTTTATACCCTACAGTTGCCTGCTCATAAAAAGCATAACCTCTTTGCGTATAGCTAGCCTCACCATAATCAGGCACACCAAGTACGCTGCCTATGTTATAATCACCAGGAAACTGTAAAGCGTCACCCTGAAGTTGAATCATTCTCTGGTAACTTTGGTCCATATTAAAACCGGCTAAAGCGTTTACGCTAATGTCACCGAATTTTTTGTTAAAAGTTGCGTAAAGGTCATTATTAAGCCTTTGTTCAAAATATGTCGCGTCATATTCTGCAGGGGCAAGGTAACCTTGTGAAGATGCAACGTTACCGGCACCTTGCGGATCGGCAATTGCCCATGGCGCAAATGTAATACCGGCCCTTGTATATTTATATTGCTCGGTAGTTTGGGTTACACCAATCCTATCAGCAATTGACAACCACGGGGATATTTTATATGAAAGGTTTAATGTACCTAACAGGTTATACGTGTTACGCTTATCCCTTGAGTTGGCGATAGTCCAGTAAGGGTTAGTTGAGTACGCGCTATAATATGAGTTAGGGTTGCCATACTGGCTGGTAGGATCTTTAAAATCCTGAAGCGGGATATCCGGAGGTGTATTCAATACCTCGAAAAATAATGGCCTGCCTGAGAATACTCCCGCAGATTGTAAACCACCAGATGTAGTCGCCTGGTTGTAACTGTTACCATATGTATTTACATTGTTCTGATCGTAAGTAACTTTGTAATCAGCATGGAAATTACCATAGTCCTGGCTACCTGCAATAGTAAGGTTATCTCTTCTTGAATGATCATCAGGAACGATACCATTGGTTGAGACATCCTGTGCACCTAAGTAAAATGTTCCATGATCAGTACCTGCTGAATATGAAGCGCTTAACTGGTTTTGCAAGCCCGTTCTGTAGAAATCTCTTGTAGCGTTCTTTTTATAAGTATAAGGAGTATACAATGAGTCATAACCTGTAACAGTAGTACCGTCGGCAGCAAAAATAGGCGATAAAGCTATTAAAAGCTGTCTGCCGTCAAAAGCGGGGCCGTAAGCCTCGTTCTCATAACCCACAGGATTAACTGTACCATTAGCATTTACGTATGAACCACCTTCACCACCGTAACCACCAAACCGCGTTTGTAATTTTGGCAGGTAAGAAAGTTCTTGTAGGTAGGTTGTATTACTTACAGTAATTGATGGTGCAACTTTTGAACCATGCTTGGTAGTGATGATCAATACACCATTTGATGCTTTTGAACCATATATTCCGGCGGCAGCAGCACCTTTTAATATGGTTGTGCTTTCAATGTCTTCAGGGTTAAGAGCGTTCAAATAGTTAGGGTCCTCGATCGGAACACCGTCAATAACTAAAAGAGGCTCATTGTTACCAGTGATTGACCTGTTACCACGTAATACAATACGTACCTGTGGATCAACACCGTTATCGGTTAAGTTTACCTGTAAACCTGAAACCTTACCGGCAAGGCCTGTAGCTACGTCAGTAACTTTAGCCTGGGTAAGTTCCTTTGTGGTAACAGTAGCTACCGAGTAACCTAACTCTTTAGCTTCCTTTTTAACGCCCAAGGCGCCGGTTACCACAACTTCACCAAGTGCTGTACTTGCCGGTTCAAGTGACACATTTAGCACATTACCTTTTGGGGCAACTGCCTGTGCATTGTAACCGATAAAGCTGAATTGAAGACTTGCACCTGCTGGTGCTGTGATTGAGTATTTACCCGCACTGTTGGTGACTACACCGCCAGTTGCGCCTTTTACCCTTACTGTTACTCCCGGAATGGGTAAGCCATCGTCTTTGGCCGTAACCGTACCAGTAACTGTACGGTTTTGTGCGAACACCTGTGTAATACTTAACATCAGGAAACACAAACTTACTAGTAGAAGTTTTTTCATTTTGTTAATAATAAGATCAGTTAATAGTTAATTAATTATAAAAGTAATGTTAGATTTTCAAATAGTCAAGAAAAAAGACTTTTTTTTAAAAATAAATGCATTTGTAGAAAAAAACTTAAAAAATATAGTACTATGTATTGCATAATACATTTTTAAACATATATCTTTGTAGTATGATTGTTGAAAATACACAAACCCAAATGCGGAAAGGCATATTAGAATATTGCATACTTTCCATAATAGCTAAGGGCGAAACTTATGCGTCAGACATTATAGCTGAACTTAAAAAAGCCCAACTGCTTGTAGTTGAGGGTACTCTGTATCCTTTATTAACGCGCCTAAAAAATAATGGCCTGCTAACTTATAATTGGGTAGAGTCGACATCGGGCCCCCCGCGCAAGTACTATATACTTGCCGACGAGGGCAGAAAGGTTTTGGAACAGCTGGATAAGACATGGGCGGAGCTGGAGTTTGCCGTTCATATCGCAATAGGCAACCGGAATAAACCCGATGAGCCGGATGCGAATAATGAGACAAATCAGCCTGAAATTTAATTAACCTTACACGGCATATTAACATAACAAGACTAAACCGATAAATAATTATCAATCATGAATAAAACTATCATCATAAATATAAACGGCACCGTATTCCATATAGAAGAGGATGCCTATGAAATACTGAAGGAATATATGACGAATGTAAAGCGTCATTTCCTTAACTCGGCCGATAGCCTGGAGATCACCACTGACATTGAAAACCGCCTTGCCGAAATGTTCTCTGAAATTTTAACACATGAGAATAAGCAGGTTATTGTTGAACAGGATGTACAATCGGTTATTGAGCAAATGGGTACCGTAGACGAGTTTGACGAGATTTACGAGGATGCAAAAACCGATACCAATAGCACCAACACCTATGCTACCGGCGAACGCAGGTTATTTCGCGACCCGGACGACCACCTGGTGAGCGGCGTTTGCGCAGGTATAGCCAATTACTTTAACATTGAACCGGTGTGGATAAGACTGGCATTTGCCTTATCATTCTTTTTTGCCGGATCGGGTCTGTTACTATATATAATACTATGGATAGTGATACCCAAAGCATTAACCCGCGCCGACCGCATGGCCATGAAAGGTGAAAAACTGAATTTACAAGGCTTTAAAAATAACCTTGAAGAAGAATTAAGCTCCGTACGCAACCACCTGAACAATTTAGGCCAGGAGGCACGCCCGTTTATATATAAATTACGTGATTTTATAACTGACTTTGCGCATCACCTGGGTTTGTTTTTTAATGGTGCGGGTAAAATTTTAATTAAGGTACTGGGCGTTGTAATATTGTTGGCGTTTTTTGCAGGCGCTATAGCCTTAGTCGTAGCATTGGTTGCATTTTTAGGCTTTGGCGCCGGGCATGGTAATGGCATGTTCCCTATGTCGATATGGGTGAATGAGCATGCAGACAGGATATATATAGCAGCGTTCTTAACCGCCTTTATACCTGTGCTTACAATTATATTAATGTTGATAAGCGCGGTATTCAACACAACCTCCATCAGCAGATCAACAGGTACTACTATATTAGTAGTTTGGATATGCGCTGTGAGTGTGCTGGTATTTTACATTGCAAAGGTAGGCTCAAATTTCAGAGAGTCGGCCAGTTTTACACAAACAATGAATTTAAAAGCAACGCCTAATAATGTTTATTACTTAAAGCTGGATAACGTTAAATACCTCACACGCGATGACAGTTTGCGCCTGGATGTGAAAAACAATTTTCGCAATATGATATTGACTAATGATTTTGAGGATGATCCAGAGCCCCGCAACATCAGCGTTAGTATTGAGCGCAGTGACATCAGTCAGCCTGTTATGATAGAGTCATTTACAGCAAAGGGCCGCGATTATGAAAACGCGCTGTTAAATGCTCGCGACACCAAGTACCTATACACTCAGGAAGATTCGGTATTAAAGCTTGATGATAAACTACGCAGAAGTCCTAATTCATCATGGCATGCCGAATATTTGGATATTACCATAAAGCTGCCTTTAAATTCAAAGGTTATAATTGACCAGGAACTAAATAACCGCATCAACCTTAATAATGTTAGCGTTAATGATTGCAAAAACCTGAACAAACAGTATAATGCAAGCTCAGCTGCCTTCATCATGACGGATAATGGCCTGCAATGCAAGGTTGATACCCTTGTAACTGTGAAAACACCGCTACAAATCGACTCTGCCCGTAAAGCCAATAGCGCTAAAGTTATAGCCAAACTACAGGCACAAATTGATTCGACCCGTAAGGCCGATAGCGTAGCAAAACATAAATAATGAAACTCCTGATAAAATACCTGAGCCTGCTGATATTCAGCGGGCTCATTATACCGCTTTATATAAATATAACAGCGCCGGTAAAACCCGTATTCCTGAAAACAACTGCCGAAAAACCACGCAAACACACAACAAATACTCCTTTCTTTTATAAGCACATCCTTAAAAATATCTTCCCCGTGCTAAAAAATTTAAATTAAATTGTAACCTTACCCCTGGTTTGTGCATCTTACATACAAACAACAATTTAATAACTAAACTATATACAACAACTATACTATCTATAATAAATAACGGCTAATAACCGGCAAGCTCAAATTTTCCCGATCTGTCTTTTAAAAAGATGAAAAAACTTTAGTGGGAGAGTTATTGCCAAAATTTTAACATATCATGAAATCGTCTATATATAAAATATTTTTTACAGCTATTTTAACTATAAGCTGCTCAGCTATAACATTTGCACAAACGGCCAATGGCACAAAAGTATCCGGTTCATTAGTAAACAGCCAGGGCGCCCCCATGGATTATGCTTCGGTGAGCTTATTGCGTACCAAGGACTCAACCGTAGTTATGGGCACATTAAGCACCGAGGCTGGGCTATACACTTTTGACCGCATAAAAGCAGGCAGCTACATAGTTAAAGCCGAAGCTGTGGGATACACAAAGGCATTGAGCCAGTCCTTTGCAATTAACGATGGTACAACAACTCATACCATTCCTGCTTTAAAACTAACGGCTGCCAACCGCACGCTAAATACAGTAAGTATAACAGCTGCAAAACCACTGATAGAGCATCAGGCTGATAAAGTTGTAATGAATGTTGCCGGCAGTGTACTCGCCGCCGGGAACACCGCAATGGATATCTTAGAGCGCGCCCCTGGTGTTACTGTTGATAAGGACGACAATATCAGCCTTAAAGGCAAACAGGGAGTAACAGTAATGATAAACGATAAGCTCACTTACCTATCATCCCAACAATTGGCTACTTTATTAAAATCAACAGATGGAAATACTATCCAATCCATTGAGATCATCTCCAATCCATCAGCAAAATACGATGCTGCCGGTAACTCGGGTATCATCAACATAAAACTTAAAAAGAATAGCCAGTCGGGTACTAATGGCAGCATTATAACAACAGGAGGTTTAGGCGCCTACCCTAATGATAACTCAACCCTTACCTTAAACCACAAGCAAGGCAACCTTAACGTATTCGGAAGCTTTACACATGGTGATTATGAGAATGGCCGTAACCTGGATATTATGCGTACCGTTACCGACGACAACAACCAATCGACCTACTTTAAACAATACAACTATATGAAGAGTGATTCGCACTGGAACAATTATCGTTTCGGCGCTGATTATGACACATCACCAACCAATACATTAGGCTTTATTGTAAATGGATACTTCAATACCGAGCAGGATAACAATACAGATAATACTTATATAGGCTCCACTCCTGCCGCAAACGACTCATTACAGAAAACTCCCGGCACATTTAACCAATCGTACAAAAACTTTGCGGTAAACTTAAATGATCGTTGGAAGATTGATACTCTTGGCCAGGAACTGGGCATCGACCTTGATTATTCAAAATTCACTAATAACAGTCTTAATTATTATAATACTACATTTTTATTGCCTGACGGAAGCGAACAACACCCAACACAATATTTGCAAGAGCAAACCCCATCAACCATTAATATAAAAACTGCCAAGCTTGATTATACCAAACCGCTCACAAAAACGCTGAAACTGGAAACAGGTGTAAAATTTAGCGATGTTAAAACTGATAACGATCTTGAAGCGCAAACACTTCAAAATGGCGAATATGTTAATGACACTACCCGCACCAATCGTTTTGTTTATGATGAAAAAATTGATGCCGCTTACTTTACTTTAAGCAAGACCTATAAAAAAACATCGGTACAGCTGGGTTTAAGGGGCGAATACACCAGTTCAAGAGGCGACCTGGTTACAGAAGATTCGATTGCGGAACGCAAATATTTTAACCTGTTCCCAAGCTTTTTCCTAACCCATACTTTCTCTGATAAAAATGAAGTGAGTTTTTCATATAGCCGCCGTATCGACCGTCCAAGCTACCAGGATCTGAACCCATTTATATATTACCTGGATCAGTATACCTATTCAAAAGGTAATCCATTCTTAAAACCACAATACACCAATAATTTTGAGCTGGACTATACCTATAATAAAACTATCAACGTAAGCTTAAACTACGCACATACTACTGATGCCATTACGGAAATTATATTAACAGACGTAGCCCGCAAGGCAACCTACCAAACCAATCTTAACCTGCAAACACAGGATTCTTATAGCATAGATGTAAATTCCCCTTTTACTATTGCCAAATGGTGGACAGGCAATGCCGAGGGCAATTTATTTGATATGAAATTCAAGTCGGATTCATTATTCGGCGGCAACCTTAATACCGGGCAGCTGGCCTACAACTTAAAATTATCGCAAACATTTACATTCGCAGGCTTTAAGGCCGAGTTATACTCTAATTACCAATCGGCCATGACCTACGGCATTTATCACTTAAGGCCACGCTACTCAACCGATGCCGGCATCAGCCATTCGTTTGACAATAAGAAACTGAATATAAAATTTGCGGTTAACGATATATTTAATACCCGCACCAATAACCTGAGTGCCAATTACCAGAGCGATGATTTTACCATCCACCAAAAAAGCCAGACACGCATAGCGCGTTTAACGCTTACCTATAACTTTGGTAACGATAAAATTAAAGCCCGTGAGCACAGGACCGGTGCTGAAGATGAGAGTGGAAGGGTAAAGGGAGGGAATTAATCTCCCCTTGCCAAATCTCTCCGCGCGTCATTGCAAGGAACGAAGACAACCGACCGGAGGGAGCTCATTAATACCCTTGAAAAACAAAAACACAGCATTAATAATCCCCGACAGTACGGAGCAGGTATATATAGTTCTTTACCTTTCCCATGGTATCGCTTGTCGCTAAGACGTCACTTTTTGTCTTGATACCATAGGTGTTCGGAAGATTGCATTTCTGTTTTTAATTCCCTCCCCACGGGAGGGGCGCGGTTGGATGTGAAGTGGCAGGGAGGGGTTTATACACCAAATAAGCTGTTAAACCCCACCCTTCCCCGCCCCAAGGCGGGAATCGCACAAGGCCGATGCTTCTTTTTTCCATCTTCCGAACACCTATGGTCTTGATACAAAAAGTAACCAAAAAGATCAAGACAACAAGGATGCTTCCCACGCTCCCTGCCGGTTCTTCACGCTTTTTTCGCTGTTCGGTACTTCGTACCTTACATCACACAAAAAGCTAAACCGGCATTCCCGCCAGCGCTGGCCCGCCCTTGTTGTCAGGGCCGACGCTTTTTTGATCACGGTTCAATTAAAGTCCTCTCCTTTGGAGAGGATTATTCATAGTATTATTTATTCTTCAATGGTATTCATGAGGGCTACACCGTTTAGGTGAGGCTCTGTCAGTAGAACAGCTTCGGGTGAAATCAGGCAAAACGATGGTGGCCTTGAGCGTGGCAGGCATAGCAGATTTTTACAGAAGCGTAAAGGCCAGGTGCGTAGCGACAGCAGGGTAAAAATATAGCAGCCCAGGTTTTGCCTGATTTGCAGGGCAATGGCCCTGTGCGGCAAAGAAGCCTAATCTACTGACTTGACTTTTTGGTTCTTTTGTGTCAAGACAAAAGAACTAGCCTTAGCGGCAATGAGCGATACCATCAGATAAATCTACGGCAAGCAATCCCTCTCTGCTAATCGGGGATTGCTTCGTACCTCGCAATGACGCTAAAAGAAAAGTTTTAAATGTAAACTGCCAGCTGCAAACAGCAAACTAATAATATATTTGCATAGCTATGACACCTATACAGGCCCTGCAAAAATATTTCGGATACAGTGAGTTCAGGCACCAGCAGGGGGCTATTATTCAGCACGTTTTAGATAAGAAGGATGTTTTGGCGCTGATGCCTACGGGCGGCGGTAAATCATTATGCTACCAGTTGCCCGCGGTTTTGCTGGATGGACTCACCATAGTCATCTCGCCCCTCATCGCCCTGATGAAGGACCAGGTGGATAGCCTGAATGTGAACGGCATAGCTGCAGCTTTCCTAAACTCGGCACAAAACCCTGATGAGCAGCAACGGCTGATGGGCAAACTCAGGAATAACGAGATAAAACTGTTATATCTTGCTCCCGAACGTTTGTTTGGGTCGGAGAATAAGCTGGTTGAATTTTTAAAGTCGCTGCCGGTTGTGCAGATCGCTATTGATGAGGCGCATTGTATCTCGCACTGGGGGCACGATTTCAGACCTGAGTATTTGATGCTGGCGGGCTTAAAGGATTATTTCCCTAATATCCCGGTTATAGCCTTAACTGCGACTGCTGATAAGCTCACTCAAAAGGATATCCTCGAAAAATTAAATCTTAAGGATCCTGCCATATTTATATCCTCCTTTAACCGGGAGAATATAAATTATACGGTTGCTCCTAAAAGGAACAGCTTTAACCAGTTGCTTGATTTTTTAGAGGAACGCAAGGAAGAATCAGGCATTATATATTGTTTGTCGCGTAAATCAACGGAGGCATTAGCGGCTGACCTGAAAGAAGAAGGCTACTCAGCCGAGGCTTACCATGCCGGACTGGATAACACCATAAAGGCTCGCAACCAGGAAGCATTTTTACGTGATGATGTAAAGATCATAGTGGCTACCATCGCGTTTGGTATGGGCATCAATAAATCGAACGTGCGCTATGTGGTGCACATGGACCTGCCTAAAAACATTGAGGGCTATTACCAGGAAACCGGCCGCGCGGGCAGGGATGGTTTGCCATCTGATGCTATATTATATTATTCGCCGGGCGATGCCATGAAGCTGAAGGGTTTTGCCAAGGTTGAGGATAATGAAGAACAAAGCCGTATCATGCTCAAAAAGCTGGATGATATGGTAAATTATTGCCAGCTGCAAACTTGCAGACGGCATTTTCTGTTAAAATACTTTGATGAGGAATCTGATGCTACCTGCGGATCATGCGATGTTTGTTTAACGGAGTTTGAACGCTTTGATGGTACATTGATCGCACAAAAGGCTTTGTCGGCGGTATATAGGTTAAAGGAAAGATTTGGCAGTAATTATGTGATCGATTTTTTGCGTGGATCGAAGAGTGAAAAAATACGGGAAGAACATAAGCAGCTGAAAACATATGGCGTAGGTGCCGATATCAGCAAACCCGACTGGCAACGATACCTGCGTGAACTAAGCGCTATGGGTTATTTGCAGGTTGATGGCGGCGAATACCCGGTGCTGAAACTAACGCACCAAAGTGAGGCTGTACTTAAAGGATTGCAAAAGGTAGAGTTTATAGCTGCTGAAACAGTTGAAGAGAAACACACCACTATTGAATTGCTGCCATTTGAGGCCGACCTGTTGAACGAATTGAAGAACGTAAGACGGGATATCGCCATACATGAAAATGTACCGGCCTATGTGATATTATCTGATGCTACTTTGGTGGAGATAGCAACCTACCTGCCGCAAAGTTTGGATGAGTTGCGAATGATCTCCGGTTTTGGTGATATTAAACTGGCACGTTATGGCCGTGAAATGCTGGCTCCTGTAAAAAGCTATTGCAGTTTGCGTGGCCTGTCGTCCAAAATAAAACAGAAAGCGCAGAAGCGTGAGCGTAAGCCCAGACCTGAGAGATCCAGCGATACCAGGCGGGCAAGCCTTACCTTATTTAAAGAGGGCAAAAGTATTGCAGAGATAGCGCATGAAAGAAAGCTATCGCCCATGACGGTGGAGAGCCATCTCACCTATTATGTACAAACGGGTGATATTGATGTATCGGAATTTGTTACTAAGGAAAAATTAACGGTGATACAGGATACGGTGGAAAGTTATGGAGATGAGAAGTTATCGCCATTAAAAGAAATTTTGGGCGAGGATTATAGTTATACAGAGATAAAGGCGGTGATAGCGTGGATGAAGGGAATCCCCCCAGCCCCCTGAAGGGGGAGTTTTTAAAGTGCGTCAATTAAATTTTTTTAGGGCTCTTTAAGTAAACCAAACATTTATCAAATGAAAAAATATCTTTCACTTTCTTTAGTTATGTGCTTTATCATAATTACTGGTTTTACTAGTAAACATCATGATGCACCAACTAATTACTATGGAATTCCAGAGTCATTAAACTTTGGCGCTCTTACTTACAATTTATCATGGAGTTCACACCCTAATGATAATTATTATAAACAGGAGTATATACCGAAGGATAATGAAGTCGACAATTTTAAAGATATGGTTCTGATTGATTTTATAAAGACAGACTTGCCTGTTTCTACGGCAGTAGATGCTCAAGTCGCTACAATAAAAGAACGTAAAAAAACAGATGCAGTATGTAATTACCAACTGATTAATAATGCAAGCACTGGAGAATACATTTTGGATTTTATTATGAGCCAAAGTAAAGATGATGCCGTGACACTTGTAGAATGGAATGGTTATCTTTATAAACCTTACACAGATAAATCTGGCCATAAAGGAGTATTATTATTTGGCATAAGCCATCGCGCTTATAACAATGAGGTAAATGGATTTCTTTCATCTTTGGGTAAATACAGGCATGATCAGTTAAAGGCGCTGACAAGCTATGAAATTCCGCAAATACAAATTCAATAACAATGAATACCGAAGACATATATCAACTTTATCTTCAACACCCTATTATCAGCACTGATACCCGTAAGATTGTACCGGGTAGCTTGTTTTTTGCGTTGAAGGGTGATAAGTTTGATGCCAATACCTTTGCTGAGCAAGCTATTTCGCAAGGCGCGGCGTATGCTATTATTGACAATCCGGAATATCAGCTTAATGAAAAATATATTTTGGTTGATGATGGGCTTACCACTTTGCAGGACCTGGCGCGTTATCATCGCAAGCAATTAACCATTCCGGTTATAGGTTTAACCGGCACTAACGGAAAAACCACTACTAAGGAGTTGATTAATGCCGTACTATCGCAGAAATTTAAAACGCTGGCTACACAGGGTAACCTGAATAACCATATTGGCGTGCCGCTTACTATTTTAAGTATCAATAGCACACACGAAATGGCGGTTATTGAGATGGGGGCTAATCATCAGAAAGAGATTGAACTGCTTTGCAGCATTTCGCAGCCTACACATGGGCTCATTACCAATATTGGCAAGGCGCATCTGGAGGGCTTCGGTGGGGTTGAGGGGATTAAGAAAGGCAAGGGTGAGTTGTATGATTTCTTAAGTCGGGAAGTCCGAAAGTCCGAAAGTCCGGAAGCAGAAGATTTGGCGCAGGGCATTGCTTTTGTTAATGGTGATGATAAGGTATTAATGGAGATGCAGCGTGCAAGAGACCTTAAAAAAGTGGTGATGTATGGCACCAACAACCGGGATAATACTATTATTGGTAAACTAACCGAAAACTCTCCACTCCTGTCTTTACAATGGACCAATAATTCATCCGGCGAAAGTCACGAAATTAAAACACAGCTTACCGGGGCTTATAACCTGGATAATATATTAGCGGCTATCTGTATCGGTAATTATTTTGGATTGGATGCTGATACTATTAATAAAGGCGTGGAAGGCTATGAGCCACAAAACAACCGCTCGCAGATCAAGCAAACTGCAACCAATACCCTTATTTGCGATTACTATAATGCCAACCCCAGCAGCATGTTTGTTGCTATTGAAAATATAGGCAAGCTTACAGCTGATAGGAAAGTATTAATATTGGGTGATATGTTTGAGCTGGGCGATGAATCCGCCGCGGAGCATGAAGCCATTATCCGGAAAGCTTTGGCTACCGATGTTGATGAACGCATCTTCATCGGCAAGGATTTTTTAGCGCAGAAATGGAAGTTTAAAGGCGACAAGCTGAAAAATGCCACCTTTCATGCTACGGTGGAGAATGCGATTACTGCTTTGAAGTTTCATCCGGTAAAAAATTCAACAGTGCTGATAAAAGGTTCGCGGGGAATGGCTTTGGAGCGATTGGTGGAGTTGTTTTAGTGCTTTGTTTTACCCTTATTGTCATGCTGAGGAACGAAGCATCTATTATACAAGCAGCAGGAATCGCTTGAAGATTGAACGCGGGTAGGTTCTTCGCTATCAGAATGACAATACTATATATATTATAACCCATGGCCATACTAAAATCCCTCTCTATTTTCATACTTGCCGGGTTATGCGAAATTGGCGGCGGTTATTTGATCTGGCTTTGCCTTAAGGAGGATAAACCCTGGTGGTACGCTGCTCTGGGTGCTATGGTGTTGGCCTTTTACGGCATAGTCGCTACATGGCAAACCAATAATTTTGGCCGGGTATATGCTACTTATGGCGGAATATTTATTGTAATGGCCCTGCTTTGGGCCTGGAAGGTTGATAATTTCAAGCCGGACAAGTATGATATTATCGGCGCGGTTATAGCGCTTGTTGGCGTTTGTGTGATTATTTATACGCCGAGGAGGTAATCTCCTCTTATTAGCCGCGCGGCATTGCGAGGTACGAAGCAATGACGCGCGGAGAATACTTCAAATCAAAGATTTATTTTTTCAGGCCAATCTCTCTCAAACGCTCATCCAGGTATTCACCGGCTGTGATGTCGGTGTAATGTTTTGGATGAGTAGCATCAATGCATGATTCCAGGCAGGTCAAATCCATATCCGGTTTCGGGTGCAGGAAGAATGGCACGGAGTAGCGTGAGTTCTTCATCTGGTCGCGTGGCGGATTTACAACCCTGTGCGTGGTTGATTTTAGCTTATTATTGGTTAAACGCTGCAGCATATCACCTACATTTACAACCAGGTCCTCGCCATAGGCTTTTACCGGGAACCATTCGTTTTCACGAGTTAATAGTTCTAAGCCGTCGGCACTGGCACCTATTAATAGGGTGATGAGGTTAATATCCTCATGCGCGCCGGCACGTACCGCATCATCAGGAATCGAATCCGGATCGGTTATCGGGAAATAGTGCAGGGTACGGAGGATGGAGTTACCATCATGCACTTTATCATCAAAATAATTTTCGGGCAGGTTTAAATATACAGCTATAGCACGTAATAAATGAAGACCTGCTTGCTCCAGCTTTTTATAAACTTCCTGTGTGGTTGTATTAAAATCAGGCAGTTCATCAACTACAATATTATCGGGATAATCCGCTTTAAGCGGTGAATCATCGGCAACAGTTTGCCCTATTTGCCAAAACTCTTTCAGATCGGGGGTTTTAAAGCCTTTGGCGGTTTCCTTGCTTTTGCCGGTATAGCCACGCTGACCTGCAAGCTCAGGCTTTTCATAATTTAGTTTGGTAGCCTCGGGTAAGGTGAACAGTTCTTTAACCTGCTCATACAGCTTATCAATTAATGCTTTACTAAGGCCGTGATTGGTAATGGTTACAAACCCGGTTTCGTTAAAAGCTTTGCCAATTTCATCCGAAAAGCGTTTCCGTTCATCGGCATTACCTTGTATATAGGTGTTCAGATCAAGTCGTGGGATATTTACTTTACTCATGGTCAGTTAAATAATAGATTGAAAAACGTTCAAAGTTAATCAGTGGTTTGTAAATTAAAGGAATTATAAATTATTATAAAAGCGATAATGCTGCTAACAGCTAAATAATATAATGAATAAAACAATTATTGGTTTAAACGATTTATATGATATTCAGTCGAAAACATATATTATCATCTATAAAAATATTATGAAAACGTTTAAAAAAATATTTGGAATTGGCCTTATGGCTTTTTTCATCACCATAATGGTCCCGCATAAAAGTATGGCGCAGGGGGGCTACGTATCTGACCAGGAGTTTTACGATAATTTGCAGCAATACGGCACCTGGGTTGATGACCCTAATTACGGTAATGTTTGGGTGCCTGATGTGGATGGCGATTTCAGGCCATATGCCACCAGCGGGCACTGGGTACAAACAGAATACGGCAGCACCTGGGTATCAGACTATCCGTGGGGATGGGCAACTTTCCACTATGGCAGGTGGCACTATGACGATTATTACGGCTGGGAATGGGTACCGGGCCATGAGTGGGCACCGGCCTGGGTAAGCTGGCGCCATGGCGGCGGTTATTATGGCTGGGCACCTTTAGGCCCGGGTATAACTATTGCCATATCTTTAGGCAGCGGTTACCGTGTACCAAACAATTATTGGGTATGTGCACCAGAGGCTTATATAAACAGACCGAATATCTATAATTATTATGTGCAGCCTACAAGGGTAGTAACTATTATAAATAGAACTACTATTATAAATAATACCTATGTATATAATAACCGCACTTATATAACCGGCCCACGTCCGCAGGATATCCAGCGGATCACACGCCAGCGGGTACAGGTGTATAAAATTAATAATGCCAGCAGGCCAGGTGTGGGCAGGGTAGAAAATAATACCGTGAATATTTACAGGCCCGCGATTAGAAAATCGCCGGATGCACGCCCTGCAAGGGTTGTAAACGCAACCGCTTACAAACAGGCTAACCCTAACCAGGGTATAGGCAGGCCGGGTTCAGGTGGGTATAACCGCGCCAATGCACAAAGACTGGCCACTACAGCACGTACTGAAAATCCAAATACAAAAGTGGTAAGGGTAAACCCAACAAATAACCAAAGACCAGGCCAGCCTGCGAATAACAACCGCCCTGGGCAACCCGCTGCAAAACCTAACCCGCAACAGTCGGCAAATGGTGCTAATAATGGACATAACCGCCTACCGGCTACCGGAGCTAATCAGGCCAGACCTGCAACAGGCACCCGCCCAACACAAGCGGGCAGCAATCCGAATGCTCAAAATAAATTAGACAAGCAAAATGCTAATGACCACCGTGGACCAGGGGCTGTAGTACCTAAAACTCCGGAAACTAACAATGCGGCTCAAAAACAACAGCAGGACCAAGCCCGTCAGCAACAACAGGCGCAGCAACGTCAGCAGCAGCAAACTCAACAGGCGCAGCAAAGACAACAACAGCAGACACAACAGCGTCAGCAGCAACAAGCTCAGCAAGCACAACAAAAGCAACAGCAGCAGGCACAACAGAGGCAGCAGCAACAAACCCAGCAAGCGCAACAAAGGCAACAGCAGCAAGCTCAACAGCGTCAGCAGCAACAAGCTCAGCAAGCACAACAAAAGCAACAGCAGCAGGCACAACAGCGTCAGCAGCAACAAGCCCAGCAAGCGCAACAAAAGCAACAGCAGCAGGCACAACAGCGTCAGCAGCAACAAGCCCAGCAAGCACAACAAAGGCAACAGCAGCAGGCACAACAGCGTCAGCAGCAACAAGCCCAGCAAGCGCAACAGCGTCAGGCGCAACAAAGGCAACAGCAGCAGAGGCAGCAGCAACAACATCAACAACCAAAACCAGAACCTAAAAAGCCTGAGGGTCAGCAATAAAGATTCTTAGTATTTTAAATTGATAGCACATATAAATAAATTATATGTGCTATTTTTGTATACTGATTATGCTTAAACTATTCCCAAACAAGATTGCCGGGCTGTTTGTCGTGCTGACAATGGCCACCTGTGCTTTTGCATGCAATGCTCAGACTAAAACTACGCACACTAAAAATCCGCATAATATCGTTTTTATTGAGGACTCATGGGATGAAGCCCTGCGACAGGCTGCCCTGCAAAACAAATATATTTTTGTTGATGCCTACGCCAGCTGGTGTGGTCCATGTAAGATGCTCAAAAAATACACCTTTAGCAATCAAAAGGTGGCCGACTTTTTTAACGCCAATTTTGTAAACGTATCAATAGATATGGAAAAAGGCGACGGACCAAACCTGGCTACTGCCTGGCGGTTACAAGCCTACCCTACACTAATTATTTTTGATGCCAAAGGCCGCCCGGTTTTAGGCGAAGCCGGTTATATGGGTGTTAATGATTTGCTGGATTTTGCTAAACAGGGATTGAGTAAAAAAAGTAGCGCTATTTAGTGATTAGTTGCCTTTATTATTTCTGACTATTAGGTTTTTACTGCAAGGAATTTGCGTTAGATTCTGTGTTGAAATACAAGTATTAAATAGATTTTTTATCTTTGAGTCTTAAGGCGGCTTTATGCCAGCCTGTTTAGGGCGGTCC
>NZ_JACHBY010000004.1 GCF_014200495.1 Mucilaginibacter geliditolerans | reverse complement strand
CAACATGCAAATAGCTATTAAGGGATAGCCCGGCTCTCACTCTCTTTCACTTATATAATCTATACAAGAATAACGATTACAAACATAGGAGGGATGGCAGCGGATACCGGCCGGCGGATAAGGCCTGAAGGCGTATGAGCGTACAGCCCGGGCCGCAGGCAACGCCCAAAATCTCCAATCCGTCATCCTGAACTTGTTTCAGGACCCCACAGGACAATTAGCCAAGATGACGTACACTTAGCTTATGAGGTGCTGAAACAAGTTCAGCATGACTAACTTTTATAATACTTATCAGCGCTTCCTCAACTCACCCCGACTTCGTTTCACTTGTCGATCCTCTCTTCGGCAAGCCGCAAAGAGGGTAAGGAAAATACTTTTGAATCATTCCCAAGAAAGTTGCAAACTTTCTTGATCAGTAAGCTTCAGTCACAGACTGAAACCAGTGGTTGAAGCCAGTGCTGATACACTTTTCAACCAATCACTAATCAACTATTCTCTAATCACCGCCGAAGGCACTAATACTGCCCTACCGATAGCATTACCAGCGTACAGGCGTATTCTGTCTCAATACCTTTATCATTTGCCATGCGGCGCAGCTCGCTGTTTTCGGTACCGGGATTAAAGATGATGCGTTTGGGATGGGTATTTAATATATAATCATACAGCGGCGGTTGGTTTATAGGGCCAACGTATAGGGTTATGGTATCAATATCGTTATGTATGGTTTCGGGCTTCTCAATAGGAACACCGGCAATCTCCCCGGTTTTTATGCCTACATTAACTATACTATGTCCGCTGCGCACTAATCTGTTTGCGGCAAGGTTGGCGTAACGGCTCGCATCGGGCGTTGCGCCTAAAACCATTGTTTTTTTATTGTTTGGTGATTCCACAGCTCTTTCTTTTTCGACTTTACGAATATTCTATTACCTCACAAATCCTGATCTTTTCAAATCATCAGTGAAATCATCTAAATCCGTTAAATCCTGGTTCAACTCACTATTCTATTCAGCAAAGCAATCTGCCCGCTATGGTAAATATGATGCTGTATTAATCCAAGGATCAGATCTTCATATGTTACCACGGGCCGATCGCCACGCTCATCATTTATCGGCTCGATCCATTGTTCTTCAGGGAAGTTTTGGATAATGCCAATCAAATTTACGTTAACCAGCTTTAGATCTTCAACATAATTCTGCCATTTTTGTTCGTCGGGTGCGCCGGTTTCGGGCCAGTCGCCGCTGGTGGGTACGCCTGCGGTCATGCCGTTCATACGGTCCATTACTTCTTCTGTCCAGGCTACCATGTGTAAAACTATCTCGGCAATATTATGCACCGAGCCGGGCGGTTTTTCATAGGCGGCTTCAAAGGTTATAGGCTCTATAATAGCGTATACCGATGAGCCGTACCATGGGCGTTTGGAGAGTACTTTGGTTAATTCGTGGATGAGTTTTTCTGATGTGGTCATGGTGTTGTTGCTATGTTCTATTAGGTAATTAATAAGGCTATAGTAATTATTAATTTATCAGTCTTTTAATATTCTTTGGGCGTTACCTGCGGCCCGGGCTGTTCGCTCATACTACACAGGCTTTAGGCGCAAGGCCGGTATCCGCTGCCATCCCTAACGCATTCTACCCCCCCCGTCTCCTTCGTCGACACCTCCCCCTAAGCTTAGGGGGAGGCCGGGTGGGGGGATAACACGTTAGAACTTCGACGCGCTCCGTTTGACTCACCCCGACTACGCTTCGCTGGTCGACCCTCTCTGCGGCAAGCCGCAAAGAGGGTGAAAACAATTGTTCATAAACTATAGCGATGGGTTTGAAACCCATCGTCATGAAAAAATTATTGTACCACTTTCAACGCTGCTGTCGCGCAATTGATCCCATCAATTGCCGCAGAAATTATGCCACCCGCATATCCTGCTCCCTCACCGCAAGGAAATAACCCCGTAATTTGCGGGTGTTGCAGGGTTTCTTTGTCGCGGGGCACTTTTACCGGTGATGAGGTGCGCGATTCCACACCTACCAATATGGCCTCGTTGGTATAATAACCTTTCATCTTTTGGCCGAATACGGGTAATGCTTTTCTTAAACGCTCGTTGATCCAATCCGGCAATACCTCTTTTAGAGGTGTGCTTTTTGTGCCGGGCAGGTAGGAGTTTTTCGGCAGATCGGTTGATAGCCTGTTATTGACAAAATCAACCATGCGCTGGGCCGGGGCTACCAGGTTACCGCCGCCTGCGGTAAAAGCAGCTCTTTCAATTTCCTGCTGAAAGCGCAGCATTTTAAAGGGGTCGCTACCATCGCCTGCAACATCCTCTAAATTTATCTGCACAACAGTACCTGAGTTTGCATAGGGATTGTTACGTTTTGATGGGCTCCAGCCGTTCACTACAATTTCATTGGCTTCAGTGGCGCATGGGGCGATGATACCACCGGGGCACATGCAAAATGAGAATACGCCACGCCCGTCAACCTGCTCCACCAAACTATAATACGACGGTGGCAAATTATCGCCACGCACTTCGCAGTGGTATTGCGCACGGTCGATGATTTCCTGCGGGTGTTCAATACGTACGCCTAAGGCAAATGGCTTGGCTTCTATTAAAATATTCTGACGGTGCAGCATTTCAAATACATCGCGAGCTGAATGGCCTGTTGCCAGTATCACGGCATCGGCATTGATCTTCTCGCCGGATGCCAGCTCCACACCTTTTATTTTATCAAACGAAACCTGCAAGGCTGTAACCTTGGCATCGAACATGATCCCGCCACCGGCATTCAAAATGGTTTCGCGTATAGCGGTGATGATCTGGGGTAGTTTATTGGTGCCTATGTGCGGCCTTGCATCCACCAAAATATCTTCGGTTGCGCCGTGTGCCACAAATATTTTGAGCACCTGGTTCACATCGCCACGCTTGGTTGAGCGCGTGTATAGCTTACCATCCGAATAAGTGCCTGCCCCACCCTCGCCGAAACAGTAATTGCTTTCGGGGTTTACCAGGCCTTGTTTGTTGATATGGGCCAAATCGCGGCGGCGGTCTTTAACTTCCTTGCCGCGTTCTATTATAATGGGTTTTAAGCCGAGCTCGATGCATTGTAATGCGGCAAATAACCCCGCAGGGCCTGCCCCTATTATAATAACAGGTTTAGCTTCTTTTACTTCGGGATAATTGACGGTATAATTTTCCGGCGCGTATGGTTCGTCAATATAAGCCCGCACCTGCATGCGGTAGACCACCTTGCGGCCGCGGGCATCAATGGAGCGCTTTAATATTTTTAAGCCGGTAATTCTTTTTACGGGAGTTTTTAATGCCGATGCGGCAAGTTCTTTTAAAACTGCTTCATCCTCATGCTGCCCGGGCGGGCATACTATTTCAATTTCTTTTATCATGCTGTTGCCGGGTTTTTATCCCGGATGAGGGCAAATTTAGTGATTTGTGATTAGAGGTTGGTGATTAGTTTTTGCTTATTTATTTTACAGTTACTCCAACCAATCACTAATCACCAACCTCTAATCACTACCGTAAAACCGTCCGCTTGCATACGTTAAGCGTTCGAAAACGAACAGTTTCGTAGAAGTGCATATCTTTATTTAATTGAAAATCAATCATATAACTTAAGGGTACTAATTTTGGCATAGGCTTACCAAATTACACTACCATGAGTACCGACAATTATTTAAGATTTATATGGGAAGGCTGCCTGCGCAATGAGCGTAAATACCAGGAACTTTTATACAAAGTACTATCCCCAAAAATGATGGCTGTTTGCATGCGCTACGCAAAGGATAAAGACGAAGCACAGGATATAATGCAGGAAGGTTTTATAAAGATATTTAAAAATCTGGGCAACTACCGCAATGAAGGCAGCCTTGAAGGCTGGATACGCCATATTATGGTAAATACCGCCATTACCCGCTACCGCAAAGCCAAGAGCATGGTTTTGGTTGATGACTTTGGCGAAAATGATACCCTATCAGGCTCTGCATATAACAACAATACACTGGAAACCGCCGACCTGATGAATTTAATACAGCAATTGCCCGATAGTTACCGCTCCGTATTTAATATGTATGCCATTGAGGGTTACTCACACCAGGAGATTGGTAATTCGCTGGGAATATCAGAGTTGTTATCACGTACTACACTATGCCGCGCAAGGGGGATCCTGAAAACACGTTTAAGCAAATTGCAGGTGAGGGAGCAGCATTGTTTGGCGGGGTAAATTGTCAGTGAGTGGTTGATTGAGTTGGATTAAGTTGATTAGTTAATCCAACTTCTCCAGAAATTCTGCAGCGGTTAGTACGGGGATGTTTTGAAAAGGATTTAATACTAACAGGTCTTTATCACCGGTAATGATACAGGCTGCATCTGCCTCTACAGCCAGTTCAAGAAATTTGTTGTCCTTTGGATCGCGGCAGGCATCAATTACAGTTGTAACTGGTATGAATTTTACTATATCCCTCAAATCCTGAATAGCTGCCAATCGATTTTCTAATGAGATATATCTATCAAACTTAGGCCGGATAAGTACGTTAGCAAACTCATCAAAAACAGTTTCTGAAACAACTATTTCGCCCTGTAATTTTATTTTATAATAAGCCTGTGCCGCAATAGAGTTACGAGAAAGGATGAAAGCACTTATTAAGGTATTTGTATCAAGTACAAAGCGCTTATTATTCTTCATTTAATAATTGCATCAGAATTTCTTCTGTAAGGCCATTTTTAGCTGCCTCGCTTCTTATTTCCTGCAGCAACATTTCAAAATTGGCTTCCTTAGATTTATTTAATGAATCATTAAGCACCTGTTCCAGATTTTTCCCTATTGCCTCACGCAGCTTGGCTGAGGTATTACGCCAGGCTTTCGCTGTTTTATCATCCACTTCTAATATTATCCGTTCCATATGCTAGTATTATCTAAACAAATTTACTAAAATTTCAATTCAGCAACAATAGAGTATCAATCTCAACTTATTACAAGTGCTTACTTCCCATAACAAAAGTTATCTCACCACCATTCATGATATCAGCATGACTGATGAAGTAACTCTTTAATGGTTTGCCGTTCAGCGTTATCTTTTGTATGTAAACGTTTTTAGGGCTTTGGTTCTTTACGTCGATGGTGAATGTTTTGCCGTCTTCCAGGTTAATAGTTGCATGGTCAACAGCCGGACTGCCAATGGCATACTGATCCGAGCCCGGGGCTACCGGGTAAAAGCCTAAACTACTAAAGATATACCAGGCACTCATCTGGCCGGTATCATCATTGCCGCCAAGACCGTCCGGGGTGGATTTGTACATTTTTGGCAATATCATTCTTATTTTTTCCTGTGTTTTCCAGGGCTGGTTTGTCCAGTCGTATAGATAGGCATCATGGTGGCTCGGTTCGTTGCCGTGCACATAATTACCGATGATACCATCTTTAGTGATATCCTCTGTTTCAGCAAAGTATTTGTCCGGCAGGTCATAGCTGAACAGGCTGTCCATATAAACGATGAAACGTTTATTGCCACCCATCGCTTTTATTAGTCCCTGCGGGTCATGCGGTACATATAAGGTATAGTTCCAGGCATTCCCTTCTATAAAACCCATATCAATGGTAGTAAAGGGGTCGAACTTTGTTTTCCGGAATGTGCCGTCGGCCTCTTTAGGGTGCATAAAGCCCGATTTTGGATCGTATACATTTTTCCAGTTTTCGGCATATTTACTGAAGCGCTCGTAGATGTCTGTTCTGTTAAGCTTTTTGGCCATCTGGGCGATGCACCAGTCGTCATAGGCATATTCCAGTGTGGAGGATACCGAGTTAGCATCCTTTTCATCAGGGATATAACCCATGTCCATAAACAAGCCAATGCTTTGGTAATCCCGGTGGGTGGCCGTTGTTACGCAGGCATCAAGCGCTTTGTTGGCATCAAACGGGGCGTTGCCTTTTATCACGGCATCAGCAATAACCGATACGCTGTGGTAACCACTCATGCACCAGTTCTCATTAGCGCTGTTGCTCCACACCGGCAGCATGTGCTCGGGGCTCTGGTCGTAATGGGCTAGCATCGATTTGATCATGTCGGCATTACGGTCTGGCTCAATAATATTGAACAGCGGGTGCAGTGCGCGGTGGGTATCCCATAAACTAAAGGTGGTGTAATTGGTAAAGCCATCAGCCTGATGCACATTCTGATCAAGGCCCTTGTATTTGCCGTCTTCATCCATATATATGGTCGGATTGATCATCGCGTGGTACATCGAGGTATAGAAGTTGATCTTATCATCTTCGCTTGCCTTTATTTCAATTTTGTGCAGCTCCTTTTCCCATAGCGCCTGGCCATCGGCTTTAACCTTTTCAAAATCCCAGCCGGGCACTTCAACCTGCATATTATTTAAGGCGCCATCCATGCTTACCGGCGAAATGGCCATTTTTATTTTGATCTTTTCGCCTGCTTCGGTATTAAAATCAAACCAGGCCTTTATCTGCTTACCGGCAATCTCGGGGAAGTTTTTTGTTTGGTTGAATTTAGCCCAGAAACCTTTATAGGTTTCTTTTGGCGTATAATTGGCAAAGCCATGGGCAGTAAAATGCTTGTTGAATGCCATGGCGAAGTACAATGTTCGTGTCCTTGCCCAACCATTGGTTTGGCGGTAGCCTACCAGCGTACTGTCATTTAATATCTTTACATAGGTCCACACGTTTTTGCCGGGATAGTTATAGATACCCGCCGTCAGGTCCAGAATAATATGGGCCTGGTCTGTTTTGGGGAAGGTATATTGATGGAAGCCTACCCGCGCGCTGGTGGTCATTTCGGCAATGATACCGCTGGCATCCAGCTTTACTTTATAGTAATTGGCTTCGCTTACTTCATTGGCATGCGAAAAATTGGAACGGTAACCGCTGCCGGGTTTATCGGCCGTGCCGGGGTTGAGTTGCAGTTTGCCTACTGTGGGCATCACCAAAAAGTCACCTAGATCCGAGTGGCCAGTGCCGCTGAAGTGGGTGTGGCTGAAGCCCACGATTGTTTTATCCGTGTACTGGTAGCCCGCACAGTATTTGTATATATCGGGGTTGTATTTGCCGTTAAGGTCGTAACTGATCGTGTCTGTCTCCGGGCTAAGCTGTACCATCCCAAATGGCACCGTCGCCCCCGGGAATACGTGGCCCATCCGCTCCGTGCCGATTATCGGGTGCACGTACTGTACTAAATTACCGGTAGTTTTATTTTGAGCGGATGCTGATAGGCTTGCACAGGCAAAAAGTATAGCCAGTATTTTTTTCATTTAGGAATATTGTCGGTTTCTGTGCAAATATAGTAAAACGTTTTAATTGGACTATTCTCTTTGAATGCCGCTTGAAGATCCGTCTATTGAGTCACTTGATATCGCTCATAGCCGCTAGGCCTAGTCCTTTTGTCTTCGCCACAAAAGGACCAAAAAGGCAAGTCAGTAGAAATGCTTCTCTGCCGCACGAGGCCCTATCCTGCAAATCAGGCAAAACCTGGGCTGCTATATTTTTACCCTGCTGTCGCTACGCACTTTGGCTTTTACGCTTCTGTAAAAATCTGCTATGCCCTGCCACCACACAAGGCCACCATTGTTTTGCCTGATTTCATCCGAAGCTGTTCTACTGACAGGAAGAGAACGCACAATAACGCGTTGAGAGTGAAGTTTGCGTTAGGGGTAGTAGCGGATACCGGCCTCGCGGCTAAGGCCTCGTGCAGTATGAGCGGATAACCCGGGCCGCAGGCAACGCCCAAACAGTATTCAGTTGGCAGGATTTAGTTAGCAGTTGGCCTATTTACGTCTCCTCCATCGACACCTTTCTCTAAGCCAAGGCAAAGGATACTTACAACACCTATACCCGGTTATAACCCATAATTTTATTTCCACATTTATATTGTTTAATTTTGCATTTCAAAAAAATAGAAAGATATGTCATCAGTAGAGACTGCTTACGTTAAATACAAGGTAAAAGACTTTTCATTAGCTGAATGGGGTCGCAAAGAGATTGAACTGGCTGAGGCCGAAATGCCTGGCTTAATGGCGCTGCGTAAAGAGTACGGACCGCAAAAGGCATTGAAAGGTGCACGCATTGCAGGTTGCTTACACATGACCATACAAACTGCTGTGTTAATTGAAACATTGATTGAACTGGGCGCTGAAGTTACCTGGTCGTCATGTAATATTTTCTCAACCCAGGATCATGCTGCCGCTGCTATTGCCGCTGCTGGTACTTCTGTTTACGCCTGGAAAGGTATGAACGCCGAAGAGTTTGACTGGTGTATTGAACAAACTTTATTTTTTGGCGAAGACCGCAAACCGTTGAACATGATACTGGATGACGGTGGTGATTTAACCAATATGGTATTGGATAAATTCCCTGAGCTGGTTGAAGGCATCAAAGGTTTATCAGAAGAAACTACTACTGGTGTGCATCGCTTATATGAGCGCATGAAGGCTGGTACTTTGCCAATGCCTGCTATTAACGTGAATGATTCGGTTACCAAATCGAAATTTGATAATAAATACGGTTGCCGCGAGTCGTTGGTTGACGCGATCCGTCGTGCTACTGACGTGATGATGGCCGGTAAAGTGGCTGTTGTTTGCGGTTATGGCGATGTGGGTAAAGGCTCTGCCGATTCATTACGCAACTCTGGTGTACGTGTTATTGTAACTGAAATTGACCCTATCTGCGCATTACAAGCAGCTATGGAAGGTTTCGAAGTTAAAAAATTGGGCACCGCAATTAAAGAAGCTGACATTGTGGTTACCGCTACAGGTAACAAAAACATCGTTCGCGAAGAGCATTTCCGCGCGTTGAAAGATAAGGCAATCGTTTGTAACATCGGTCACTTCGATAACGAGATTGACATGGCCTGGTTAAATGGCGCTTATGGCAATACCAAAATTGAAATTAAACCACAGGTTGATAAATATACTATTGATGGCAGCGATGTTATCGTACTGGCTGAAGGCCGTTTAGTAAACTTAGGTTGTGCAACAGGTCACCCAAGCTTTGTGATGAGTAACTCATTCACCAACCAAACTTTAGCACAGTTAGAGCTTTGGAACAATGGTTCACAATACGAAAACAAGGTTTATACCTTGCCAAAACACCTTGACGAAAAGGTTGCCCGTTTGCACCTGGCCAAAATTGGTGTTGAACTGGAAGTATTAGACCAGGATCAGGCTGAGTATATCGGCGTAACTGTTGAAGGTCCGTTTAAACCGGAGTACTACCGTTACTAATTCAAAAGTAAAAATTCAAAATTCAAAAGGGCATGGTTTTAGGACTGTGCCCTTTTTTTGTGGGATGAATTTGAAATAGCGCAAGTCTTGTGTGCGGGGGGATGGCGCAGTGGCTGACTTGTGCTTCGGAGCACAAGTTGTCTCGCCCACAGACAGCCGCACAAAACTTGCGCTATTGGGGGGGGATGACTTGTGCTTCGGTTAAGAAATAAACTGACCAGGCACAAGTCAGCTTACCCACAGGCCAATTCACAAGACTTGCGCCAAAACAATATTGGACAAATTTGCCAGGATGAAAGTAATTTAATATTTTTCATACATGAGTATTAAATATAAATTCTCAAATCCTGATGCCCTGTATTTTATAACATTTGCTACAGTTGGATGGATAGATATATTCACACGGGCTATTTACAAAGAATTATTAGTTGAATCATTTCGCTATTGTGTAAAGGAAAAAGGTTTAGTGATCCATGGCTATGTTATAATGAGCAACCACGTGCATATGATAGTTGGTCGAAAAGGAGATAGTACACTTTCTGAAATAATGCGCGATCTGAAGAAATTTTCATCTGTTAGAGTAATTAAAGAGATTATACAGAATCCGGAAGAAAGCCGAAAAAAATGGATACTATATTTATTGGCACAAGCAGGTAAGGCAAATAATAATAACACTCATTATCAATTATGGCAACAGGATAATCACCCTATTGAGCTTGACAACAATACAAACCTGTTTGACCAAAAACTGAATTACATTCATCAAAATCCTGTTACTGCCGGTTGGATTAATGAGGCATCTGCTTATATTTATAGCAGCGCCAGCAATTATAATGGATTTGGTGGAGTGCTGAATGAAGTTGATGTATTGTATTAAACTTACTGTATAGGCACAAGTCAACTTGCCCGCAAGCAGCCGCACAAGACTTGCGCCAAATGGGGTACTAGATTCAAGAATTAAGATTCAGGATTCAAGAGGGCATGGTTTTAGGACTGTGCCCTTTTTTTGTGGGCTATACGTGAATAGAATACTGCTACCTAGTCGTAGGCCTTAGTAATACTTTGTGACAGAAGCAACATATAAATAAATGAAATGGATTTTTTATTTTTTCACTAGTGGAAAAACGATACTCATAGATCCAGGTTCCAATCCAAAAATCATAATCACCTAATACTTCTTCGTCTTCATCTTTATATACCATTATCTTTTTTTCAGTATTAACTAACGAAATACGCTTAACTTTTTCTTCTATACTTACCCTGGAGAATATGAGATTATAACGTGTAGAATGATAATCAAACCTCATCAATATTTCCTTTTGCTCATCATAAAGTTCAATTTTCTCTTCTTTATAATAAAACACATTATGCTTAAAGAACTTTATGCTATATTTTTTCCCGGATAACTGTTCTTCAATATTATAAGCTTCTGTAAAAAATCCAGGTCGAAGGGGATTCACGTTAAAGATCAATTCTCCATTTAACTTTAATAAAGCGCTGTTTGTATCAATTTCAATTTTATAATTAAAAATATTGTTCATTAATAGTATATCTTATATAAACTCATGCTAATTTAGATTTTAAAATTAGTTAAATATTAAGAATAATTCTGAGTGAGCGCAGGGGCCTGCCCGTATGCTTCAACTACGTTCAGCATGGCCCACTCTTAATGCTGCAATAAATATCACACCTTCTCCAACCACACATAAGCCCTATCACTCGGATACTCCACCTCTGGATATGGCTTGCGTTCAATAATATCAACCACTTTAAACCCGCAACTAGTGGCCAATTGGATAATCATTTCCACCTCAAAAAAATGAAAATCAATACTCACGGCTTCATTCAAAAAAGTATCTAAATGCACAATCTGATCGCCAATGTGAAATGAGAACAGGAACTGCCCTGTTGGCTTTAGTACCCGATACACTTCTTTCAATGCTGTTTCCAATTGCTCTTCAGTAAAATGCACTATGGCATAAAAGGCGATGGCTGAGCCAAATTGCTCATCTGCATATTGCAGGCGAAGCATATCTGCGGTTTCAAATTTTATATTGGGGTTTAGCTCGCGCGCTTTTTCTATCATTGCTGGGGAAATGTCGGTGCCTAAAATATCATGTACACCCAGGGCGTAAACAAAAGCAGTGGTTTGCCCGGGGCCGCAGCCGAGATCAAGGATTTGCCCTTTTGCTTTGTTTTCATGAGCGAAATAGCCGAGCAGGATCCTGTCGAGGTGTTTCTGATCCAGCTCATGAAAATAGTTATCGGCGTATTTTGCTGCCGTCAGGTTATAGCAGTTGATGATTTGGCTTTTTGATTGCATATTATTAGATCAGTTGGTTAAAACAACAATCAAAATAAAAGGAAACGGGGTACAAAAAAGCAATGCTGCAAGTGTTGCTATAATCATGGTCGCTTTTTTAAATAGATACTTACGATTTATGATCGCTATGGTTATACCTGCCAACATTCCTATTATCCATATTACATCCATAATATGATCCCAATGAGGTGTTTCCCCTGTTGGAGCATTATTGCTATAATCAAATATTAGTTTAACTATCAAATTGGTTACAGCAGCAATAATGATTATTGGAATGAGCTTTTTCATATACTAATGTAATGCTTTATTGTAACTACATACAAGCGCTAAAGCACTGCTCAGAAGATATTTCGCTATCGCTCAATATGACAAAAAGAGGACTAGCAATTAAGCACATCAAAAACTCCCCCTTCAGGGGGCTGGGGGGCTTGGGCTCCCCACAAACAACAGTGTTTTAGTTTGCGGTACTATGATATGTATTTCCCGCATGCCGTATTCACGGTCGAAAGGTTCGCGAACATTAATGCCTGTTAGCTTGTCTTTTATTTCATCCCACAAATTATCAATATTATCTATTTCCAAATAAAACTCCATTTCGCCTATATCTGTGCCCGCGTTCAGGATATGGACCATGTGGCTATCCTTCAGCAATATGGCATAGCCGGGCTCATTCATATAGGCGGTAAAGCTTAATGTATTGATGAAGAAATCCGCCGTCTCCTTTATATTGTACGACGGGATCATGGGGCTGAGGTGCTTTGCGGTGTACATGATATTCAAGGGTTTATTCAAATATATTAATGAACTGGTTTACAACAAAATATAAGAATCTCTTATCAGGCCGAAAAGTTGCATATTCAAATCTGTTAGCGCCGATATCCTTACATTGTTTTCATATCGCCTGGCGTTTTGCGCGCTTTTTAGTATCATAGGTCCTTCGAGCCGGGTTTTGGAGTAAAATTTCAGGTCAAGTTGTTTTTGCATCGGGCGGATGACGAAAAAGGTTTGCTTGTGTACAAATACAATACAGTTTTTACTGGTGCTTATCAGCACATCGTCCCAACCGGCAACCTCGGCTAATATTTTATCAAACACCAATATCAACTCGGGCGACCGACCGGTAAATAAGCTATCCAGGCTTACTTTAATACAGTAATGGATCTGGTTAACTTTTAATAGCTCACGTTCGCATATGGGGCAAGTCCAGCTCATTTGTTTTTCTTAAAATTCAACAAATTGTTATTCAATACATTACATGTTATAAGTGTGCCATAATGTGCCACGTGTGCCGCCTGTTCTCTGTGTTTCGTGGCACAATGCCATCTGCACAAAATAAACACTTCTAATCGTTTAATTGTTGTTACTGCAATTGCGTAATTTAGCGCTAACTCATTTACTCATGAAAAGACCTTTTATCCTTTTCTTTTTAGCTCTTGTCCTACTTATAGCTTCCTGCTCGCCAAAGGGCCCCTATGCTATAACCAATAAGGAATATAATCGTGAAACGGACTCGGTAGTAAATGTTATTGAACGGCAGCAACCCGTTTTGCTTACCGACAGCAGCGGCACCACTATCCCATCCGACTGGGTGGGCACCGTAAACTTTAACCTGCGTAAGCCCAATTATGTGATCATCCATTTCACCGCGCAGGATTCGGCCGCGCAAACGCTTAAAACCTTTACTGTGGTAAAAACACAGGTAAGCGCGCATTATGTTATCGGCCGCGATGGCAAGGTATACCACATGCTGAACGATTATCTGCGGGCATGGCATGCGGGTTTCAGCAAATGGGGCAGCATCAGCGATATGAACAGTTGCTCCATAGGCATCGAACTTGATAATAACGGCAGCGAACCCTTTAAACCGGCGCAGATCAATAGCTTGCTGGCTTTGCTGGCACAGCTAAAAAAGGCTTATAATATACCTGCATCAAACTTTATTGGTCACCAGGATATTGCTCCTGCGCGTAAGCCCGACCCGGGACCATTATTTCCATGGAAAACGTTGGCACAACATGGTTTTGGTTACTGGAGCGACGATGTGCTGGAGCTGGCGCCCGATAATTTTGATGCTACAACCGCTTTAAAACTTATTGGGTATGATACCTCAAACCTTAACGCGGCAATTGTTGCTTTTAAACGCCATTTTATACAAACAGATGAAAGCCCAACTTTAACACAGCTGGATTTGAATGTGCTTTATAATGTATATCAGAAGTATTAAAGGATACCCTTTCGAGGCATTCTTTGTACTTAATATTAAATATTATTATTTATTTTTAATTTATATTATAATTTCTATTAAAAATTCAGGTAATTTCGGATGTCACGCTTTTGTTTTTTCCTAAGAAAATGAAAACTATTGTAAAGCAATTTAGGCAGATAATAATAACAGCATTGCTTATAAGTGCTGCTTTGCCTGTATTTGCCCAAACAAAGCGACATGCTATTACCAGTCAGCATAAAGATTTCTACCAGTTATTAAAGGATGCTAACCTTACTTTTAAACTCCCCTCAGGCTGTAAAGAAATAAGCCCGGTTAATAATGAGTATTTTTCGTTCGATTTTGCGATGGAGATGCCGGGTAAGGGTTTTGAAATGTGGCTGCAGGTTAAATCACAAAGGCAAAACTGGAACAGCTACGAGCATTCTCAATATAATAAGGAAAGAGAACTGGCTAACCCTGATTCAATGTACAAGGAGATAAGCCAGGCTATTGCCATATCCCTGTCGGGCGATACCAGCTACCTTGTGCGCAACATGCCGCCTGATATCCTGGCCCGGTATAATGCAGATGCGGGTAAATCATATTTGGTAAACCTGCTCAATATGCGGGTAACCAAACACTATAAGTACGCATTAATTATAGCCCTGCAACAAAACCATACCGGCACACTGGTGGCTGTTTATTTCACCAATGAAAAGGACCCCGATTTTTATAAGGATGTGAACCGGGCGGGTAGTTGCCTTAAATTTATTCCCCCGGCAACCGATTAATGTTAATAAGTTAGCATTATTTCATTAGTAGATTAAGCACTAAACTTTATTTTTGCGGTATAGGGCATTAACTCACCCATCGCGCTAAAATTAAAAACTCTCTTTCTGCCAAAACAGCAAGAGAGTTAAAGATCGATACTTCTTTTTCCAATAAAAGAAGTTGATTTAAAGCGCTACGATGCAGCGAGTAAACCGTTAAATACCCCCAAAATAAAATCCATATGGCAGAAGTAAATTACGATGATGATAGTATCCGTTCGCTCGACTGGAAGGAACATATCCGCTTACGTCCCGGCATGTATATTGGCAAACTGGGCGATGGTTCGGCGTATGACGATGGTGTATATGTTTTATTAAAGGAGATTGTCGACAATTCTATTGATGAGTTTGTGATGGGTTCGGGCCGGTCGATAGAGATCAATATGAGCGATCATAAGGTATCGGTACGGGATTACGGTCGTGGCATACCATTAGGTAAGGTGATTGATTGCGTATCAAAAATAAATACCGGTGGTAAATATGATAGCAAGGCCTTCCAAAAATCGGTAGGCTTAAATGGCGTGGGTACTAAGGCGGTTAACGCGCTTTCAAATATTTTTATCGTACAATCCTATCGCGACGGGCGTACCAAAATAGCCGAATTTGCCAAAGGCGAACTGGTACGTGACGAAGCCGAAAAGGAAACTTCGCAACGCAACGGCACCGCTATAAATTTCACACCTGATGATACCATCTTCAGGCACTATCGCTTTATACCTGAGTTTGTTGATAGCATGATATGGAACTACGTGTTCCTTAACTCCGGCCTTACCATCAACTTTAACGGGAAAAAATATTTTTCGGAGCGCGGCCTTTATGACCTGCTCACTAAAAACACCAACGCCGAAAACCTGCGCTATCCCATCATCCACCTAAAGGGTGATGACATTGAAATAGCCATGACCCACGGGCAGCAATACGGTGAGGAATACTACTCCTTTGTTAACGGACAAAACACAACACAAGGCGGTACCCACCAGGCCGCGTTTCGTGAAGCAGTGGTAAAAACCATCCGTGAGTTTTATGATAAGGATTATGATGCAGCAGATATCCGCGCATCAATAGTTGCGGCAATTGCCATTAAGGTGCAGGAGCCGGTGTTCGAGTCGCAAACCAAAACCAAGCTGGGTTCGCAAAGTATCGGACCTGAAGGGCCATCAGTACGTGCCTTTATTGGTGATTTTGTGAAACGTGAGCTGGATAATTATCTGCATAAAAACCCTTCTGTTGCTGATGCTTTAAAAGCAAGGATCTTACAATCAGAGCGTGAGCGCAAGGATATTGCCGGCATCAAAAAACTGGCCAATGAGCGTGCAAAAAAAGCATCACTGCATAACCGTAAGCTACGCGATTGTAAACTGCATTTTGATGACAACCACGAGCGCAAGCAGGATACCACCCTGTTTATTACCGAAGGTGACTCGGCCAGCGGATCGATCACCAAATCGCGCGATGTGATGACCCAGGCTGTATTTAGCTTAAAGGGTAAACCCCTTAACTGCTATGGGCTAACCAAAAAAGTGGTTTATGAAAATGAAGAGTTTAACCTGCTGCAGCATGCGCTGAATATTGAGGATGGCCTGGACGCATTGCGCTATAACAACATTGTAATAGCTACCGATGCCGATGTTGATGGCATGCACATCCGCCTGCTGCTGATGACGTTCTTCCTGCAGTTCTTCCCCGACCTGGTGAAGGCCGGGCACGTGTTTATCCTGCAAACACCATTATTCCGTGTACGAAATAAAAAGGAAACCATTTATTGTTACAGCGACGAAGAAAGGCGCAATGCGATAGCAAAACTGGGCGTAAAACCCGAGATCACACGATTTAAAGGGTTAGGAGAGATTTCGCCGGAAGAGTTTGGCTTGTTCATAGGTAAAGATATTCGCCTCGACCCGGTTATATTAAAGGATGCTAATATCAAAGCCCTGCTGGAGTATTTTATGGGTAAAAACACGCCTGTTCGTCAGCAGCATATCGTTAATAATTTAAGGGTTGAGAAGGATGATGAAACGGTAAATCCAACCATTGCTGAACCGGAACCGTTGGCGCAATCGGCGTAAACCACTCTTGTCCGCAATTTCTAGTTTGATTTGCCTATTGAGTCGCATGGTATCGCTCATAGCCGCTAAGGCCTATTTCTTTTGTCTTGACACAAAAGAAACAAAAAGTCAAGACAAAAAGATCCTTCCGCCCACAGGCAAAACACCCAGGCCCGCGCTTTTTGTCGGGCCTTTGCACGCTTTTGATCACGGTTCAATTAAAGTGTTTTCCTTTGAAAAATTAAAATGAGGCTTTTGTAGTTTCCCTGTCAGTAGAACAGCTTCGGGTGAAATCAGGCAAAACGATGGTGGCCTTGAGCGTGGAATGGCATAGCAAATTTTTACAGAAGCGTAAAGGCCAAAGCGCGTAGCGACAGTAGGGTAAAAATATAGCAGCCCAGGTTTTGCCTGATTTGCAGCGCATAGGCCTTGTGCGGCAAAGAAGCCTTTCGACTGACTTGATTTTTTGTTTCTTTTGTGTCAAGACAAAAGAAATAGGCCTTAGCGGCTATGAGCGATACCATGTGACTCAACAGACAATCAATTCGACCTGCATGGTCGGGGATTATTAATGCTGTGTTTATTTTCAATGGTATTAATGAGCTCCCTCCGGTCGGTTGTCTTCGTGCCTCGCAATGACGCACGGAGAAATATTACCTCAACCTATCAGCCGATTTTACCAGTTTCTCATCACGCTGAATACCTTTTATCGCAAGAATATGTAATAAAATAGCTAAGGGGCAAAGGAACAAGCCTATACCAAAATTCTTAAAATCAAGGGTTACACCGCCACCGGTTGCAGCTTTTGCGGCTTGTGCTATCCAAAAGCTATAGCCAATAATTACCAGTACTGAACTGTAGCATAAAGCTATCTGCTGTTTACGGTTTTTATAAAGAAAGATGATAATCAATGGTATGATACCCACAATTGCGGTAACCGCGGTAAGTGCCACAAAATGATCGGTTAATTGTTGCTGCCCGTTTACATCCTGGTAAACACCCATAACCATAATATTTATCGGCTTGTTATCAACATAAACATTGTGTGCCAGCGGAAAAAGAAAAAGGGCCAATATAGCCACACTGGCTAATAGCAGATAAACACTTTGTATTCTTTGCAGCATATTTTTTAAAATCTATGTAACAAAGATAGAAATATGATTAAAATTAAGTTGTTGGAAATTAGGAAAGAGAATTAAAAATATTTCACCTTAAATTATGCTTTTCCCTATTCATTAATACAAAAAATACGATAAGCAGAAGATAGGAAAGTATACAATAGACACTAAGTTTACTAACAATGCTGATGACATCGAATAACCACAATGTGCAATAAACCGGTACATACAAAAACGTTGCTACTAATAAGCCTATTTGCAGTTTTTGAATGAACTTTTTGAAATAGGCTTTAAGCCGTTGCGTGTAGTTTCTGTTATGAAATACATGATTTATTACTAACAAATTTGCTGCATAGTTTTTCATCAAACACTACTTAATACGTTTAATCTAATCGGTTTATTAATAGGGGTCGCAGGTTAGGGCCTGCATCACTTATTTTTTACAATAAGGTTTGCTAATGTATAATGTACCTTTTAAATATCCAAATTAAATTAGCAATTAACTTTCAGTTAATCAACCGCTTGTATTTATTAAATTTTGCATTTGCCGGGGATTGTTAACTTTGCCCTGTGAGTGCTCAACAACGCTTTTTTATTGAACTTGCTTATGATGGCACCAACTACCATGGCTGGCAAATACAGCAAAATGCTGTAAGCGTACAGGAGGTGCTGAATAAGGCATTATCCACCATACTACGGGAACCTATTGAAACATTGGGCTGCGGGCGAACCGATGCAGGCGTGCATGCAAAGGAGTTCTTTGCGCATTTCGACGCGGAGAAGTTGATGGCTGATGGAGCATGGAGTATAGAGCACAAAAACTTAATCAGAGGGCTTAATTCCATTTTACCCCAGGATATCGCTATAAAACGCATCTTTCCTGTTGCAGCAGATGCACATGCCCGTTTTGATGCTACGCTACGCTCTTATGAATACCATATTCATTTTAATAAAGATCCTTTTAAAAATGGCCATTCATGGCTGCTACGCGATGAGCCGGATATCGTACTGATGAACCAGGCTGCCGCAATCATAAAAGAATATACCGACTTCAGTTGCTTCAGCAAATCAAACACGCAGGTAAAAACCAACAATTGTAAAATAGCTAAGGCTGAATGGGTAAAAACAGATGATGGCATAGTTTTCCATATCTCGGCCGACCGATTTTTGCGCAATATGGTAAGGGCTATTGTAGGTACGCTTCTGGCGGTTGGCAAAAATGAAATAAAGCCTTATGAGGTACGTACCATTATCGAAAGTAAAAACCGCAGCAATGCAGGCGTATCGGTACCGGCCTGTGGTTTATATTTGACAGAAATAAAATACCCTTATATCCCTTAAGCCATATAAGTATCAAATCTTCAAATTGGAATTTATGATCTTATAATTATAGCTACCTTTGAAATTAGTGAGCCCCAATAAACAAAATACCGATCCCAAAAGCCCGCCATCAGCAAAAGAAGTAAAAACTCCTCCCACTGCAATTACCGGCAAAGCGCTCGACTGGAAATTATTAGGGCGCGTAATGCACTATGTTAAACCATATAATAAAACGTTTATCATAGCTGTATTCCTCACCGTTTTTTTAGCGGCCATTGCTATCGTTCAACCCATTCTGATACGAAAAACGCTCGACGATTATATTTTAAAGGATAATTACAGCGGCCTGGTTTTTATGGTTGAGCTGATGATGGCCCAACTGGTTATACAAACCATAGCGCAATATTATCAAACCTATATCACCAACTGGCTGGGCGAATCTGTGATTCGCGACCTGCGGATTGATATTTTTAACCACATTACCAGTTTACGCCTAAAATATTTTGATCGTACACCGATAGGCGTACTCATAACCCGCACCGTATCCGACCTTGAAACCATCGCCGATATTTTCTCAGAAGGGCTGATCTCTATTATGGGCGATATGTTGCTATTATTTGCTGTAATAGGTTACATGACCTATATCGACTGGAAACTGGCGCTCATCACCCTGATCCCGATGCCGTTCCTTTTTGCATCAACCTATGTTTTTAAGGAGGCTATTAAATCATCTTTCCAGGAGGTTCGTACACAGGTGGCGCACCTCAATACTTTTTTGGCAGAGCATATCTCCGGCATCAGCATAATACAATACTTTGCCCGGGAGGACCAGGAGATGCGCAAATTCGTATCGGTAAACAAAAAATACCGCGACGCTAACATTCGCTCCAATTGGTATTACTCTATATTTTTCCCGGTGGTTGAAGTGTTGTTCGCCATGTGTATTGGTTTGCTGGTATGGTATGGCTGCAAGCGGATCCTAACTGATCAGCAATTGGCACATTTGTCGGCACATGGCAAGATAATATCCCCCGGAACAATATTGGAGTTTATAGTTTACCTGAACTTACTTTTCAGGCCGATAAGACAGCTGGCCGATAAATTCAACACCCTGCAAATGGGCATGGTGGGTGCCGACAGGATATTTAAAGTTTTAGACACCAACGAGGTTGCCGTTAATACCGGCACATTAAGGCCAGCCAAAATAAATGGCGATATTGATTTCAGCCACGTTTGGTTTGCTTATAATGATGAAAACTGGGTGCTGAAAGATATCAGCTTCCACGTAAAACCTGGCGAAACACTGGCACTGGTTGGCGCTACGGGCGCGGGCAAATCATCAACCATAAATATATTAAACCGCTTTTATGAAATAAGCAAAGGCAGTGTTAAGGTTGATGAAATTGATATACATGATTATGATGTTAACTACCTGCGTGCGCAGATAGCCACCGTTATACAGGATGTTTTCTTATTTACCGATACCATTGCCAACAACATCAGCCTAAATAATGAAGCTATAACCCGTGAGCAGATCATTGCCGCCGCTAAAGATGTAGGCGCGCATGAGTTTATTGAACGACTGCCCGGTGGATACGATTATAACGTAATGGAACGTGGCTCTACCCTATCGGCGGGCCAGGCGCAGTTAATATCATTCATCAGGGCTTTGGTTTATGACCCGGCTATTTTGGTGTTGGATGAGGCTACCTCATCGGTTGATACCGAAACTGAAATATTGATACAAAACGCCATTAATAAACTGATGCAGGGCCGCACGGCTATTGTGATAGCCCACCGCCTTTCAACCATACAAAATGCCGACAGGATAATTGTGCTCGACCATGGCGAGATAAAAGAAATTGGCACCCACCAGGAATTGCTTAAAATTGAACACGGCTATTACCGTAAACTATACGATCTGCAGTTTAATTCAGCGGGAATTAGTAGGTAGTTAGTATTAAAACTTCATGTCATTTCGAACGATAGTGAGAAATCTTCTGCTGCAGACCTGGCACACGAAAAAGATTTCTCACTATCGTTCGAAATGACATAGTGGTTTATAATACCTACGGCTGCACTTTCCCTTTATCCATCCCTTTTTCAGCAGGTGGCTTTGTACCCGGACCAACCGGCTGTTCTTCTCTTTCATGCTTTTTAGCAATATCGCCGCCATGTGGCTGATCGGCTGTGTATTGTTTGTCGGCTTTATCCACTATGCCTTTATGACCATTATCATTTGGCCTGTGGGTGGATGTATCTGATGGTGAAGGCTTATCGGGTGAATTTGCTGGCTTTGTCATATGGTTGATGTGTTTATTTAATGTTAACAGGTGAGGTTTATTTTTGTTCACATTACAAGCCTTTCTGTAATAATATCATGACAGCCAAACATTAATATCTCCGTCCCATTATATTTATGTTTATTGTCACATAAATCTTAAAACATGAAAAAGTTATTGTTCCTGGTACTTTTCGCAGCTCCATTTTTTTGCTTCGCTCAAACTGATACCACTACACACAAACAAAAGATTACTTACTGTATAGCTCAAGTTGAGCACGATGGTTCAAAATTTGATATTAATCTTGATGATGGTTCAAGAGGTAGAAATGGATCAGAGATAAAGGACAGTAATGGCAAAACCATGAAATTCGACACACGCATTAGCGCACTCAACTACGTTACCCAGCTTGGCTGGACATTGGTTTCATCCTACACACTAAAAGGAACTACACTTGAAGTAATTGCATTTGTTTTTAAACGGCCGGTTAACCAATAGCGTTAATTTTTGTTAAAACAGCAATCATTTTCGTATTGGTAAATAATAATAACAGATAAACTTTTACCTTTAGACTGGGTTTCTTAATTTCGCAAAAACCAAAAAAGGTATCTATGGAAGAATTTGAAGCAAGCGACTCGGCAAAAAAAACCAAAACGATATACATTTCAACCGTATTTGGTATTGCCATGGTATTACTGATGGTAGGTTTGCTCGGCCTTATTTTGGTTAATGTAAACAACCTTGCACGTTACGTTAAGGAAAACATTGTACTGAATGTTTTTTTGGATGATGCTACACATGAAACCGATGTGCTGCAATTACAAAAACAATTGGAAGCAAACCCAATGGTTAAACAAACCCAGTATGTAAGTAAAGAACTGGCTGCTCAAAATCTGCAAAAGGACCTGGGTAAGGATTTTGTTAATTTCCTGGGCTATAACCCGCTGCCACAATCAATAGACGTATACTTAAAGGCTGATTATACCAATGATGCCGATATTGAGAAATTTAAAACAGAGCTGCTTAAAAACAACCCGATAGTTAAGGAAGTTAAATACGAAAAGTCGCTGGTAGAGCAAATGAACCAGAACTTAACCTCTATTACACTGGTTATACTGGCCTTTACAGGCATATTTGTAGTAGTATCGGTAGCATTGATCAACAATACCATCAGGCTGGCTATTTACTCGCAAAGGTTTTTAATAAAATCGATGCAGTTGGTTGGCGCTACTAAAGGCTTTATTCGCAAACCCTTTTTACTGTACGGCATATGGCACGGCCTTTTAGGCGGTTTAATAGCTATCATAATACTGATAGGCACTTTATACCTGGCCTACCAGCAAATACCCGATCTTATAATTTTGCGTAACTATACCGAGTTTGGGATAGTGTTTGCAATAGTTATAGGCATGGGGTTGTTCATCGCGGGCTTTAGCACTTTTTTAGCGGTGAATAAGTTTTTACGTTTAAAAATATATGACTTATATAGGTAAAAGCTAAAAGGCGAAAGCTGAAAGGTCAGAAAGATTCAATAAATCAATAATTCAAATTTCAGGTAAAAGCTGAAAGATCAATAATCCGATAATTCAATAATTAACAACATACATGGCACAAAAAATCACAAAACCGGCTACCCCGGTTAAAACAGCCACCACTACAAGGTCATCATCAGTTAAATCTGATTCACCGGTTCATTTTATTTTTGACAAAGGCAATTACCGCTTACTAATCATAAGCGCAGTAGTAGTTGCGTTTGGTTTTGTATTAATGTCGGGCACTACTGATATTTACAGCAATACCAAAATAATTATAGCCCCAATTGTTGTATTGGGAGGCTTTGCATTAGGTTTTGTGGCCATATTCAAAAAACCAGCAGCTAAGGCATGAATATAATACATGTTATAGTCCTGGCAATTATTGAGGGACTAACAGAATTTTTACCGGTATCTTCAACCGGGCACATGGTTATTGCCAGCTCGTTAATGGGCATCAGCAAGGATGAGTTTGTTAAGCTTTTTGAGATAGTAATACAACTGGGCGCCATACTGGCCGTAGTGGTACTGTACTTTAAACGCTTTTTTAAATCACTCGACTTTTACTATAAACTGGTTGTAGGTGTTATACCCGCTGTAATACTGGGTGTATTGCTTAAAAAATATATCGACGCGCTGTTAGAGAGCCCGCTTGTAGTAGCTGTGGCCTTTGTAGTAGGCGGTGTCATTTTGCTTTTTGTTGATGAGTGGTTTAACAAGCCTACTGTTACCGAAGAAAAGAACATCAATTACTTAACCGCCTTCAAGATCGGATGCTTTCAGTGTTTGGCAATGGTGCCGGGTGTTTCGCGTTCAGCTGCATCAATTGTAGGCGGTATGTCGCAAAAGCTGAGCCGTACTGCTGCTGCTGAGTTCTCGTTCTTTTTAGCAGTGCCAACCATGTTCGGCGCTACCGTTAAAGACCTTTGGGATTTCCACAAACACAGCACACTATCAGCTGATGTAATGCACCAGGATTTAAAATATTTATTGATAGGCAGTGTAATAGCATTCATAGTAGCATTAATGGCTATCCGCACCTTTATTACCTTTTTAGAGCAAAAAGGCTTTAAGGTTTTCGGCTGGTACCGTATTTTTGCGGGGATAGTAATTATTATATTATACTTCACCGGCAATGCCTTGCATAATATGTAATTGATCATATATCCGCATAAAAAAATAGCGATGGGTTTAAAACCCATCGCTATTTTTGTTTAAGCCCTCTCATCATTGTCATTCTGAGCGATAGCGAAGAACCTATCCGCGTTCGTCCGGCGAATAATAGATGCTTCGTTCCTCAGCATGACAAATCAAATTTACAAAGCCAGCTTCGACGGCGTTATCCCATAAGCCTTTTTAAACGCGAATGAAAAATGCGACAAATCCTTAAATCCTACATCCATATAAACATCTGTTACACGCTGCCCTTTTTCTTTAATTCGGTAGTAAGCATCGTCAAGGCGTTTTTGCTGTAGCCAGCGGTTAGGTGGGGTATGGTAGATGCGCTCAAAATCGCGTTTAAAGGTTGCCAGGCTCCGGCCTGTGAGGTAAGCAAAACGGCTAACATCGACATTAAACTTGTAGTTCTCATTCATATAAGCCTCCAGATCGATCTTGCCGGGCTCGGTAAAATCAAAGAGGACGTTTTTCAGTTCCGGGTGGGTTTGCAGCAATATCATGATGGCCTCTTTAATTTTTAAAGTGGTCAGTGCATCATTGCTAAGGCTGTTACCGTTAAGGTATGGTGTTAACGACTCCATATAATTCTTTAACAAGTCATTTGGCTGTAAAACTACACAGTCTTCGCCGGTATAAGGGCCTGCTACGTGCAGATTGTGCTCGGTGCTTACGCTGTGCAAAATATCCTGGTTCATCCGGATAGAGATAGATTTATACTCACCACCGGCTTGGGGGTATTTTACATATTTTGATAGCTGGTTCCTACGAAAGAACCTGAATTCACCTGGTTTGCAATGATAGGTCTTACCGGCAATAGTTATATCCGCATTGCCCGATATAATATAGTTGCACGAATGTTCCGGTATAAAGTTCTCTCCTTCCCTGCTGGTATACGGGTAGCAGGCAAACAAGATCAGCTGCAGTTCCTTAGCTCCTCCTTGTATCATCGTTAAATTTATAAATAAGCTTTAATGTTATTTGTGTTTCAGCAAAACTTTACCTAAATCTGAATCAAGGAAACTCTCGGCCTCATCATGGTCGGTTGATAAACTTACCGGCATCCATTTTTCCATTTCAGCAGTGCGCGCGGCATCAGCCTGTTTTAGTAAACCGATGGCTTCGCTGCCCAAAACCAAATGTACCGGCGGCTCAGGGTGTACGACCAGCTCAACCATTACTTGAGCGGCTTTGTCCGGATCGCCCATTGGCACAAAATTACCGCTTGTGAAATATTCCGTCCTTTTGTCCACGGTACTTTCATAACCTTCTATCTTTCGGGCATAGGTCATGGATGCACCTGCCCAATCGGTACTAAAGCCACCCGGCTCAACACAGGTAACGAATATGCCCAGTGGCGCTACTTCCTTCGCAAGCGCCTCGCTAAAGCCGCCTAAGCCAAATTTAGCTGCCTGGTACATCGTTAAGCCCGCGTTACCTATACGCCCGCCTACCGAACTGATCTGTAATATACGACCCGAACGCTGCATCCGCATATAGGGTAATACCGCCCGTGTAATTTCAATAGGCGCATATAAATTAGTTTGCAGCTGACTGCGCACCTGTTCATCAGTAAAAGCTTCAGCCGCGCCAATAACACCAAACCCCGCATTGTTTACCAGCACATCTATCCTACCAAAATGCGCCACTGTATCGGCTACGGATTGGTATATATCATCGTAATTAGTAACATCCAATTTGATGGGAAAGAGCTGTTCCGGGTATTGCGCAAGCAGACAGTTTAAAGTCTCCGGATTACGGGCTGTGGCGGCAACTTTATCGCCACTGGCTAAAACCGCCTCCGTAAGGCTGCGGCCTAACCCGCGTGAACTGCCAGTTATAAACCAAACTTTTGTCGTCATGTGTAGATCTTTGATAAAAACAAAGATAAACCATGCATTAGGCTACAGCTTTGTTAAACGGCTCAACTTATTTTGTTGAACGGCTCACATGGGCTCTATTACATCACAGTAATGTCATTCCAACACATTGCATTCATATCCGTTGGCTGCCATTAGCAGGATAACGTTTAATGTGCAAACTTTTTCACCTTTTACTCTTAATACCTTATCGCAATCTTCAAGGTCAAAATTCACTTCAGTGAAGAAGAAATGCTGTTGAATTAACACCTGCAAATATTTTGCTTGTATTGCACTTTCTACATTAGTTTTAAAGACCTCGATCATCATAGCATTTGTTTTTTACCAAAAAATCCCGGCCAAAAAGCCGGGATAAATGTTTAGTTGAAATTATCGCTTAGTGGATTATTTAAAAGACGTAGAATACACTAGCCTGTACGGCATTGTTCTTAAAGTCGTTTGTGATGTTTGAAACATTAACATCAGCTACCTTTGATATTCCGTAGATATATCTTAGGCCAAGGCCAAGGCCCATTTTTGATTGATAACCGATGCCGCCAGCAGCGCCAAGGTCAACCTTTTTAGCAAAATTGTCGGTATTTATTCCTGCAACATCTTCTTTAATTTTAATACCCGCCTGTGCTCCTGCTTCTATATAAAACCCGGAATTTGTACGATATTTAAATAACAGCGGCACCGCCATATAATAAAGTTTAAGGTCCTGATCGCCAAGCGAGCCTCCTTTTATTTTAGCTCCCTGGGTTGAAAACAGAAACTCTTCCTGGAACAGAAAATTGTTGGTGATTTTAAAAGCTACGGTAGCGCCTGCGTGGAAACCTATTAACGGATCAGTAGGGAAATTGGCATCGGTGAAATTAGTGGCATTGGCACCTGCTTTAATACCGAATTCAAGACGGCTAAAAATATTTTGCGTGAAGCTTTGGCTAAAGCCTTTTGACGACAACAGGACTAAACAAATTAACATCAGTTTTTTCATAATTTTTCTTTTTAGTGTGACATTTTGTATGCGGCCTGTGGCCACAATTATTTTGTATTTGAGCCAAAGGTGCTTGCTTAAAAGGAAATAGAAAATGAAAAACTGACCGAAGCGGGCAAACTAAAAGCCGAAGCGGAAAAAAGAGGGTTGAAAAAAAACAGTAAAGTGGAGTTTTAAGAAAACTGCATCCTGCAGCAATAAACGCAAGACTATCAAGCCTTTGCCAGCCAGCTAAGGAATTGGGCGGCTTTGCCTTTGCTTATGATAACCTTCTCGCTGAAATTTATGTTAAGGTTAAGGGAGAGTTTTCGTGAGAAGAAGCTGGATACATCTACTATGGCTTTGCGGCAAACCAAAAACTGTCGGTTTGCCCTGAAAAAGGAACTTCCGCACAATTTTTCCAGCTCGTCAAGGGTCTTATTGGGATAGAACGTTTTGCCGGAAAAGGTAAGTAAATGCGTTACCTCGTTGGCCAGGTAAAACATGGCTATATCATCCAGATTTATAGGGATGATCTTATCCAGGTGATACACCAGTACTGAAGCCGCCTTTTGTGTTTCCTTACCGGCAAGCAATTGCATCAGGGCATCAAACTGCGGCATTTGATCTGTCGAAAATATTTTCTTTAGCTGTTTGTATTTTTGCAACGCATTGTCCAGCGTTTGCAGGGTAAAGGGTTTCAGGATATAATCTATCCCGTTAGTTTTGAATGCATCTAATGCATATTCGTCATAAGCGGTACAAAAAATAACCGGGGCGGTAACAGGTTCGGCAACAAATATTTCAAAGCTAAGCCCATCGCCAAGCTGTATATCACTGAAGATAAGATCGGTACTTTTATTGTTTTTGAAATAGGCGATCCCCTCTTTTACTGACCTGATCTGCACTATATCCAACGGTTCATCTATTAGTTTCCTGATATTCAGTTCCAGGTCATCGGCAACCAGCCCTTCATCTTCAATAATTACTATGTTCATTTTTTAACAATTTAATGCTTACCGAAAATGTGTTCAAATCTTCTTTGATAATAACTTCATCACCCGACCAAAGGCGATATCTCTCCGCGAGATTCGCCAGGCCATAATTGGTGGAGGCATCCTTTATTTTCTTTTTTTGCAGATTGTTGCTAATAATCAGCCGGTCTTCCGTTTGGCTAATGAGCACCTGCAGCGGTTCCTGCTGCGTGAAGTTATTATGCTTGATAGCGTTTTCCAACAAAGGCTGTAATGAAAACGACGGCAGGAAATTTTCTTTTAATGTTTCTTCGGGCAATGTTATGGTACACACCAGCGCTGTACCAAATCGGATGCGCTGCATTTCCAGATAATCACCTAAAAGCTTAACCTCATCTTCAAGGCTTGATATATTTGATGAATGATGAGAGATGGAGGCCCGCAGAAAATTGGCCATATGAACAATATAATTATCAGCTACAGCTGTATCCTTGTGATAAAGCGCTTTCAATGTATTCAGCGCGTTAAACAGAAAGTGGGGCTGAATCTGCTGTTTTAAAACAAGGTTCATAGCTTCTGCATTCGCCGCTTTTAACCGGGATAACTCTAATTCGCTGTACAATTTATGTTCATATAATAATACTGAATTGTGCATGATAATGATCATGATGTTGATGATAGTACCCGACCCAACAAATGCCAGGAATAAACCAATGCTTGAAAAGGACCAGTTTTCGTTTGTAAACCGGGCAAAAACAGGCCATAACAGCAAATAAATCAATACACTTACCGGGTATGTTAACAAGTACCGGCCTGTAGTAAACTTCCTTGATTTGGGCGGAAACCGCTTGCTCAGAATGATCATAAACCCAACATCAGCATAACCAACAAGCACAATACCCAGCATAGTAAAAAGTGTATGCGCATAGACATGCTTATCCGAACCACTATTGTAAGAAACAAGATAGAAGATCAAACCAATAATAACCGACAGTAACCAGCTAAGACGATTTAAACGTTTTACGGGTAAATTTTCCTGCATAATGCAAAGGTACTTAATGTATTGGCTGTTAAATACAATTAAGCACCGAAACGGGCAAAAGTGAGTTTGAGTGATTTATAAAGAAGTTTGAAAGGACAGCCTGGCCCATCTCATCAATTAAACGAAGCCCTGAATTCCAAAGGCGAAAGGTTGGTTTTTATCTTGAATAACTTACTGAATGATTGGGGATGTTCAAATCCTAACTCGTAAGCAATTTCACTTATAGACAGGCCTGTGGTTGATAATTTTTCCTTTGCCTTTTCCATCAGCTTGTCATGTATGTGCTGTTGGGTGCTTTGGCCTGTTAATGTTTTAAGCAACCCGCTTAAATAGCTTGGCGATACATTTAATGTTTCGGCAATGTAAGTTACAGTGGGTAAGCCCTGGGTTGCTAAGGCGTCACTATTAAAATATGCGGTAAGCACTTCTTCCAAACGATCAAGCAGCTTATGGTTAGCTATTTTTCGGGTGATGAACTGGCGCTGATAAAATCTTTCAGCATAGGTGAGTAATAATTCAAGCTGTGCGATAATGATGTTCTGACTGAATTTATCAATGTTGGAGCGGTATTCCTGCTCCATGCTGTGCATCATATTAATAATAGTTATTTCTTCTTTTTCAGAAAGAAATAAGGCTTCTTTAACTGAATAGTTGAAATATTCATACTGCTTTATGGCTTTGACTAAAGGGGTATTCCACATAAAATCGGGATGGATGAGCAGCATCCACCCCGTATGTCTTAATTCTTCCTGCTTCGCAACCTCAACCCCAAAAACCTGGCCGGGCGATATAAAAAACATGATCCCCTCATCAAAATCATATTCCTGCTGCCCGTATTTAAACTTGCCGTTGAAATTCCTTTTAAGCGAAATGGAATAAAAATCAAATACCACACTTGTTGCACCATCATAAGGCAAACTTTTAATCGATTCAAAATTTATCACACTAATTAATGGGTGCTCCGGCTTAGGGAGCCCCATCACCTTGTGATATTCGCTTATGGTTTTTATCCTACGGGGTTGCATAGTACAATTTACTTATTTTTGATGATAAACGGCAGCAAATTCTTGGGCAAAATCTGTTGTTTTCACTTTACCTAAAGCTGGTTTATGGCGATAATAATCCTCCATTAATGATCCATCGTGTTGGCTTGAGAACATCTGGACCAACCCGGCAGCAATTTTGGGATTAAGCCCCACTGCTTCCAGAACACGCAGCCTTTCTTCATCACTAACCAGTATCCATTTCAGATCCGGGATACCGATTGCTTCACCTAAAATGCTTGCCGTTTCATGGCCGGTAAGCTCATCGCTTGCTACATAACGCACTTTTCGTCCGGAGAGCGGTGTTTCAAATTCCTCCACAATCGCGGCTGCAATATCTGTTGGCGAAACCCATGCCAGCAGTTCGTCCGCGCCATAATTTGCCGATATTAATCCCTGATTTTTTATCGCTGGTATAAAACCCAGCAAATTGTAATAGAAACCAACCGGGCGCATAAAGGTAATGGCAACATCATCAGCTAAATTATTTAGGATAATTTCTACACCACGATGGGCGAGAATAAGCCCCGAGTCTTTTTCCATATGTGCGCCAATACTGCTCAGGTGAACCACACGTTTTACGCCCGACTTACTGATAGCCTGTGCAAAGTTATTGCCGATGATGTTGCAATGCGCCGCCAGATCAAAGTCTGGATCAAAAAAATTGGTTGGCGGCACCATGGTATACACGGCATCCGCGCCGGTAAAGGTTGTTGTAAGAAAATCAACATCCTCTACCGAACCAATGGCGGCTGTGGCACCTAATGCCTCAATTTCCTGTTGTTTCTCGGGTTTGCTGCTGATAACAGTAACCTGATGTCCCTTTTGCACCAACTCCTGAGTTAGTGGCTTACTGATATGTCCTAACGAACCTGTTATTATAATTTTCATTTTTTATCTTTTAATATAACAAAGGTCCCTAACAATTAGTTGGCAGGCGTAGCCGAATCTACTGTTGTTGTAGTCAAAAAAATGGGATGGATATGCATAATGTGCAATACGCTGTCCGAAGTTTTTAACTTCGGATGACTATGATTGTAGTCTCCGACTACATACTTGATAAAGCCTTCCTATTCCATCGATCCAATACCCTCCAACTTTTAACAAATATTAGTAAATTTTCAACTGATTCTTGAATCGACGGCTATAAGTCTCCTTTTATTCACTAATTTTATACTGTACCCCTGTGTTGGCTCAGGCACTGATCTATCCCCTATCAGTCATAACCGATCCAAAACTATTGTAATGGCTAAAAGGAATTATTTAGAGTTATAACTTCCTTCCATTCAAAATTGCGCATAACTCTCAAACTGCATTTATCACCAAAAATCAATAACAATGAGTAAAATTACAGTAAAAGACGGAACCGAAATTTATTACAAAGACTGGGGAACCGGACAACCGCTTTTCTTTCATCATGGCTGGCCTTTATCAAGCGATGACTGGGATGCCCAGCTGATGTTTTTCCTGCAGCATGGATACCGGGTTATCGCCCACGATCGTCGCGGACATGGCAGATCGACCCAGGCATCAGGTGGTCACGACATGGATACTTATGCAGCTGATGTTGCCGCGGTGACCGAGGCGCTGGACCTGAAAAATGCCATCCACATTGGCCACTCAACCGGTGGCGGCGAAGCTATCCATTATGCTGCTAACCTTGGCAAAGCCCGTGTAGCCAAAGTTGTGCTGATCAGCGCGGTTACACCGATAATGGTACAATCTGAAACTAATCCCGATGGCGTGCCAATATCGGTATTTGATGAAATACGTGAGGGTACCGCATTCAACAGGGCACAATACTTTGAGGATTTTACCATTCCATTTTACGGTTATAACCGCGAAGGTGCTAAAATATCACAAGGCATCAGGGACAACTGGTGGCGCCAGGGAATGATGGGCGGCGTAAAAGCGCACGTTGAAGGTATCAAGGCTTTTTCAGAAACAGATTTTACCGGGGACCTGAAAAGTGTGGATATCCCCGTACTTGTTTTGCATGGCGAAGACGACCAGATCGTTCCATTCCCTATTTCGGGAGCGAAGGTTGTAAAGCTTTTGAAAAATGGAAAGCTGATCTCCTATCCGGGTTTCCCGCATGGCATGCCTGCAACAGAAGCTGCAACTATAAATAAGGATCTTTTGGAGTTTATTAAATCATAAAGGCACCTGCTCTAAACCTTAAAAAGCTGTCATTTAACAATGACAGCTTTTTTTGTTTGAATACCTTAGCGCTTCTGTTAATTAAACGAAGCCCTGAATTCCAAAGGCGAAAGATGGGTTTTGGTTTTGAATAGCTTGCTGAAAGACTGCAGATGCTCAAAGCCCAATTGATAAGCAATTTCGCTTATGGATAAGTTGGTTGTACTCAATTTTTCCTTAGCCAGCTCAATCAGTTTATTGTGCAGGTGCTGCTGCGTGCTCTGTCCGGTCAAGGCTTTAAGTAAACCCGTTAAATAACTAGACGATATATTTAAGGTTTCGGCGATATAAGTGACGGTGGGCAGGCCCTGTTTTGCCAGCGCGCCGCTTTCAAAATAAGTGGTAAGCAGATCTTCCAAACGGGTCAGAATTTCATGACTGGCAATTTTTCGGGTGATGAACTGGCGCTGGTAAAATCGTTCGGCATAAGTTAGCAATAGTTCCAGTTGAGCGATGATAACGCTTTCGCTGAACTTATCAATATTGGTGTGATATTCCTGCTCCATGTATTTTGCAATCCCCGTGATCATGGTTTCTTCTTTATCCGAAAGATATAACGCCTCATTTACCGAATAGCTAAAAAACTCATACTGCTTAATGTTTTTGGCTAATCGCGTGTTCCACAAAAAATCTGGATGGATGAATATCACCCATCCAGATGGATTATGTTCCTGTCCTTTTTCAAAATTGATGGTCAAAACCTGCCCGGGTGCCATAAAGTGCAACATGCCTTCATCAAAATCATGCGGTTGCTGGCCATATTTCATCTTCACATTAAAGTTTTTCTTTAATGAAATAGAATAAAAATCAAAAATTATACTGAACGGGCCATCAACTACCGGACGTGAAAACGACCCGATATTGATGACACTGATAAGCGGGTGCTCCGGTTTGGGAAGCCCCACCCTCCTGTGAAATTCAGTAATTGATTTTACCCTGATAGGCTGCGCGATCGTCATAACTCAAGATAATTATATTATTTAAAATAGATACCTTTTTCAAGGTCGGCCAACAGTGTAGCATACGTAGGCTTCCAATTAAGCTGCTCCTGGGTTATTTTGCTCGATGCCGGGCAATCTATCCCCGCGAAGGCGGCAAACCAGCCAAATTGTTCGGCTGCCTGTTCTGGCGATACGGATTTCACCGGGAGGTTCAGCCCTTTGCCAATGGCCTCGGCAATAACCTTGAAGTCGATCGCTTCCTCGCCAACCGCGTGAAACCTTGTCCCTGCTTTAGCGTTCTCGAGTGCCAGCCTGAACAGGTGTGCAGCATCAAGCCTGTGTATGGCGTTCCAACGGTTAAGCCCTTCACCAATATAGGCAGAATTGCCTTTTTCACGGGCATTCTTTACGAGTATTGGAACAAAGCCATGATAATCTTCATCACCATGCACAGATGGCGACAAACGTACTATTGATGCACGCACACCTTTTGCTGACAAAGCGTCGGCCGCCTGTTCCGACATACGTGGAAATCTGGCACCATGTGATGAAGGTATGATATCTTCGGTCGCAAGATTGCCCGGATTAACCAATGCCGTACCTGAAGTAACAATAAACGGGCGATTAGAGCCCGCGAGCACCTCGCCGATAGCTTCAATAGCCAGCCTGTCTACTTCACATACTTCCGCGAACCGCGAAAAATCATGGATAAAACCCGCATGAATTACGCCATCCGACTCCCTGGCTCCGCTCCTCAAGCTATCCAAATCTTCCAGATCTCCCTGATGAACCTCCGCCCCTGCGGCTATCAGCTTATTGGCTGATGCTTCTGAACGCGCCAGTCCCAAAACCTGGTGACCCGCACCTAATAATTCCTGCACTATGGCAGTACCAATGAAGCCTGTAGCTCCTGTAACAAATACACGCATATATTGAATTTTAGATTTTAAACTTTGTTTTTAATGGAGACAAACGAGTTGCCTGTTCTGTTTATTGATACAACAAAGATCGCGCGCGATTAGGAAACAGATTTAGCCATATCTACTTTTGTTTTAGTCAAAAAAATGTTCAAAGCTTTCATCTTAGCTAAACAAAAACCCACTCACCACGTTTAATAATCTTAAAATCTTATATTGAGTATTCATTTATTAAACAACCTTTTCATCTATGAAAACAGTTAAAATCCTTGCTTTTTTTGCATTGATGCTTACCTTCTCACTTAATGGTTTTTCGCAGACCAAAACAGGGCAGGTTTATCTTATCCGCGTAACGGGGTATACCGGCTCAGCGGTCAATTACAGTTTCTATCTCGATGATACATTGATCTGTAAGTTGAAAAACAAGTCTTTCTCCATACATAATATACCTGTTGGACAGCATACCGTTAGCGTTGTAAGCGGAGGATTATCAAACGGAAAAAAGTCAACACCTCTGAAGATATTGGTAATTGAAGGGGAGGCAAATTATATTAGTGTAGTAAGTACTCAAGCCGGGTATGCCAACAAAATCACCTGCCAGGAAATAACCAAAAACTCGGCTGATCCTCTTTTGGCAAAATCTACCGAAAATAAAAACTGCTTGTCGGCGAAATAAAGCCGGCTATTAACAGGGTTCTATATCTTTATCCCGCATTACCTGGTCGAAGTTTAGTATAGCGTAACTTCGACCTAAATAATACAAGCATCCTGCTCGTGAAAAAGAGCCGGGAGAGTGCCTGAATTTTATTTCGAGTTTGCTTTAAGCATTACCCGTCCTTTTTTAGTCAATATGCACTCCGGCGACCGGTCATTTTCCTGGCCTTTTGCAATTTCTATCAGGTTGTATGTTTTCAGGCCCTGCAAATCATCCTTACTTATATTTATTGCCTTGCCTTTATCTGCAATTGTTTTCAGGGCTGCAACTACATCGTCGTGTTTCATGGTGTTGTTTTAATTTGTAAAACCGTGTAGATATTTTAAACAAAGAAGGCCCCATGAAGGGGCCTTCTTTAAAAGTAGCGGGGAGCAGGATCGAACTGCCGACCTTAGGGTTATGAATCCTACGCTCTAACCATCTGAGCTACCCCGCCTTATTGTTTATTACCAGGTATGCGATAATAAGCCTCCGGATTGCGGTAATGTTAGTAACCCATCCTAAAAAGGTTTGCAAATATAGCAGAAATTCGTTTTCTTTAGAAAAAATGTTAACATTTACATCTTCTGTTGCTTTCTATTGATAAACCTGTATGCCCGAAAAGAAAAAATTTACCATTGAATATGAGATAAAATCCTCACCCCGGATATTGTATGGCTTCCTGAACGAAGCTAATGGCCTTACCCAGTGGTTTGCTGATAATGTGACTGTTAGAGATCAGGTGTACACTTTTACCTGGGACGATGAGCAGCAAAAAGCAAAATTGTTAATGTTAAAAGAAAATAAACTGGTGCGGTTTAAGTGGGTTGATGATGAGCCGCAATGTTATTTTGAAATGGAAATTTTACAGGACGAATTAACCAACGATGTTGCCCTGAGCATAACAGATTTTGCCACAGAAGATACCATTTCGGAGCGCAAACTGATATGGAATAACCAAATCGATTACCTCATAAGCGTATTAGGGGCCTAAGCTTATACAATTTTTCTTAATTTTACGTTTTTGAATCTGCGCGGTAATTTCATCAAAAATTACCCCACAGATTTTTATTGCGCTAATACCGGTCAGCAGCTGAATGAAAAAGATCCATCTCCTAATACTTAAATCATTTATAAGGCCTTTTGTGGTCACCTTTTTTATAGTGATGTTTGTATTGTTGATGCTATTTTTATTTAAATACATTGACGATCTGATAGGAAAAGGCTTTGCCTGGTACATTATACTTGAGCTGATGATGTACGCCTCGGCTACCAATGTGGCTATGGCGCTGCCACTGTCTATACTGCTCTCCACCATCATGACCTATGGCAGCCTTGGCGAAAATTATGAGTTGGTAGCCATAAAATCAGCCGGAATCTCATTAGTGAGGGCCATGTACCCCATGGTCATTATTGTATCGATATTAAGCCTCTCCGCATTTATTTTTTCGGATTACATGCTGCCGGTGGCTAACCTCAAATATTTCTCGTTACTGTATGATGTGCGCCAGCAGCGGTCGGCAAATTTGCTGCCCGAGGGTGTATTCAGCAGCAGCTTCCCTGGCTATACCATCCGTGTGGAGAAAAAGGGCCCCGACGGGCAGTTATTATACGGCATTATTATTTACCAAAAAGACGAGATCCATAATAACAATATTGTATTGCATGCCAAAGAAGGCCGTATGTACCGTACAGCCCACGATCAATTCCTGGTTTTAAAACTCAAGGATGGCGTTCGTTATGAGGAATCAGGTGATGCAAACGGCTTTAATCCCCGGCAACATCTCATGCGTTTCCGGTTTAAGGATATGGACAAGAAACTTGACTTGTCGGGATTTAAATTAACCCGCACAAACCAGGATGCGTTTAAATCTGCTTTCCAAATGATGAACCTTAAGCAGTTAAGGGATTATAAAAAAGATACCCAGCACCATATCGATAGTACCAATACAGCGCAGCTTAGGTCCATAATGCCCATTATGCGCTATTTTGTTATAGCCAGCAACGTAAAGTCCAAAGAAAAATACGTGCCGGGCAAGATTAATGTGTTAAAAGACCTAAAATTAAATGAGCAGCTGTCGGCCTTATCAAACGCGGCAAGCGAGGCGCGTGCCATTTCAACCATGGTAAAAAACAACTCAACTGTAACTGCGGATGAAGCGCATGATATACGCCGCTCAACTGTTGAATATCAGAAAAAATATACTTTATCGGTGGTTTGTTTAGTGCTGTTTTTAATTGGCGCGCCGCTTGGCGCCATTATACGCAAGGGCGGGCTGGGTTTACCTGTTGTCGTTTCGGTAGCTTTCTTTCTTATCTATTATATCATATCAACCATAGGCGAAAAATCAGTAAAAGATGGCGGCATGTCGCCTATTTTGGGTATGTGGATCTCCATATTCATACTAACGCCTATAGGTTTCTTCCTGTCATACAAAGCAGCAACAGATTCGGCATTGTTTGATATGGACCTGTATAAACGCTACTTTAACAAAATATTTAAGCGCAAAGAGGTGCCAAGCAACTAAAGCCGGTTTTATTCCGTAATCCCTGAAACATACTGCATTAATTGATTTTACAAAGCGAAGACCCGTTTAATTATATTATAAGCTAAATTTGTGTAAATTAAACAGGAAGGCATACAAAATCCTTACAACCTGTTTACAATCCATATAGAACAACATGTTAAATACAATACAAGAGGCGATAGAAGCTATACAAGCCGGTAAAACTATTATAGTGGTTGATGATGAAGACAGGGAGAATGAGGGTGATTTTTTAACTGCAGCACGTAACGCTACGCCCGAAACTATAAACTTTATGGTACGCTACGGCCGCGGGCTGGTTTGCGCGCCAATTACTAAAAACCGCGCACGTGAGCTTGATCTGGAGCCAATGGTGAGCCATAACACCACATCGCACGAAACAAATTTTACTGTTTCTGTTGATCTGCTTAAAGATTGCACTACAGGTATCTCTGCTTCCGACCGTTCAAAAACGGTACTGGCACTTATCGATCCTGCAATTAAGCCTGAAGATTTGGGCAGACCGGGCCATATATTCCCTTTAATAGCTAAAGATGGTGGTGTATTGCGCCGTACCGGGCATACCGAAGCTGCTATTGACCTGGCCGTTTTGGCTGGCTTTGAGCCCGCAGGTGTTATATGCGAAATAATGAAAGAAGATGGCGAAATGGCCCGCTTACCTGAGTTATTAGTACTGGCAAAAGAATTCGACCTTAAAATTGTATCGATAAAAGATCTGATCGCTTACCGCCTGGATACCGAGAGCATGATAACCCGCGAGGTTGCCGTTAAAATGCCTACTGAATTTGGTGATTTTGATATGATCGCTTTCACACAAAAAAACACCGGCGAAAATCACCTTGCCCTTGTAAAAGGCACATGGAAGCCCGATGAGCCCATTATGGTTCGCGTGCATAGTTCATGCGTAACCGGCGATATATTTGGCTCATGCCGCTGCGATTGCGGCCCACAGCTGCATAAAGCAATGGAGATGATAAACAAGGAAGGCAAAGGCGTTATTGTTTACATGAATCAGGAAGGCCGGGGGATTGGCCTCATCAATAAACTAAAGGCTTACCATTTACAGGAAAACGGTTTCGACACTGTTGATGCCAACCTGCAATTAGGCTTTAAAATGGATGAACGCGATTACGGCGTAGGCGCGCAAATATTGCGCAGCCTGGGTGTATCAAAAATGCGTTTAATGACCAATAACCCTAAAAAACGTGCAGGCTTAATTGGTTACGGACTTGAAGTGGTTGAAAACATCCCTATCGAGATAGCATCAAACCCACATAACGAGGCTTATTTAAGGACAAAAAGAGACAGGATGGATCATGCTATTTTGCGTGATCACTGATCATCATCGCCGCCATCTGGTTTATCAGGAGTAGTAGTATTTTCAGACTTGGTAGTTACTGCCGGGGTATCTGTTGTAACAGGTTTTACAGGTTCCGGTGTTTTACGTTTCTTGCTACCGAAAAAGTTTTTGAAGAACTCGCCGAACGTATCAAAATCTCTTTGGTAAACCAAACCTACGGCATTTACATATTGAACGCTCAGCTGGTCAATGGTATTTAAAGTGGTACTGTTTAAAACCCGGTAGGCATAACGTGCCTTTAGGTTACCATCTTTCCTAATTGAGTATTCGGCCTCAAAATCTTTGGTAAGGTTATTATAGCTGGAATTTATCAGGTTTCCTGAGTTATTAAATATATCGTTACCACTGGTATTGCTAAACAAACTTCCGTTAAGCACAAGGCGATTATCTAATAACCTGAATGTAGCGCTGGCATCATTAAATGAGCGAAGGCTAAGGTCAAAGTTTTTAATGTTCGATTGGGAAATAAATGTATTCAGCTTATTGAACGCAAATTCGCTCACTGCGTCGCCCGCTGTTCCCAACACCTGGTTGGTTAAATTGCTGGCGTTACCTGATGCAAAACTACGGCGAACTATAATACTCAATGCCTGCTGGCTGCGGTTGTTATAATCGGTAAGATAAGTGCCCAGGTCATCCTTAATTGAAGGATCGGTAGGGAAGTTAAAGTCGAAATCGATATTTGGCTGCAAGAGTGATTTGGTAATGATCAGCTCAGCCTGTACCAGCACCTGCTCACTTCCTTTTGGGGATGCCAAACCCGCAGCAGAATAAAGATTGGCTATATCAGTGCGCACTTCATAAATAGCATTCAGGTTTATTTCGGCATTGGAGGGGTTACCCGTCCAGCGAATGGTACCACCCTGGTTTACCACAAAGTTTTTGCTGATAAAGTTTTTAGCCGTAAACTCAAATTTACCCGATGATATCAAAAAGTCGCCAAACATTTCAAAGTCACCCAAGCTGGTTATGTTCAGTAATAAATTAGTGGCCTGTCCGCTCCCCTCGAGCACGCCATAATCTGTAGATATTTTAACTACAGTTTTTTCATCAACAGTAAGGTCAAGGTTTAAGGTTACACCATCAAAGGCTTTTGGCCCGGTAATGGCTTTGGCGGTATCCTTATGGCTCACAAACTTTATGAAATCGTATTCTCCAGCTGTCGACGAAGTGTTTAACGGGATATTAAACACGGTTCCGGCCATGGTTTTTGCCTTGATATTAATTTTCATGGAATTAACCGGCCCATTAAATGCAAATGTACCTGTGCCAAAAGCAGTTCCGTAGTAAATGTGGTTATCCTTAAAAGTAGTATTCAGCGCCATCAGATTTTTGGCTTCAACGGTTGCCTCAATATCCGGGTTGTCCAGGTTGTTCAAATCAACTTTGCCGTTTATAGTTCCCTGCCCGCCGTGTGTATCCTTAAGTATTAAATTATTAATGTTGATCACACTGTTGGCTACACTTACCTTATCATTTAAAACATACGCAGTTTTAAGATAATTGACTGTAAAGCCCGTATTGGCGAAAGTGATATCACCATTCAACTGCGGTTTATTTACCGGCCCGCTCAGTTTCAGATCGCTGGATATTGTTCCCTGCGGAAAAGATACCAGGTCTTTTATAAATGGCTCAAATATGATGGTTTCGGCATGATCCATTTTCACATTGAAGTTAAGGGCATTATCGCCGGCATCCTTTGCAAGTGAATATATACCGTCAATGTTCATCGTTTCCATACCACGGTTATTGATGCTCACTTTTACTCCAGCCTGCTGGCGGTCATTATCAAGCGCCGATTCAATTTTCACATTGCCCACCAGCGTTTTATTCATCATCAGCGAGTCGATACCCAAATGGGCATCCATTCCCGGCGATTTTGTGATCCCGGAAAGCACCACATCACCATTAAGCGCACCTTTGAGCGTTATGCCCGAAAGGCGGGTAAGCTGATCAAGCGTGCTCATGCTGAATTTTTCAAACAGCACCTTTAGCTTGTCTTCCGGATTATCGGATATAAACCCATCAATTTTTACCTTTTGCGGCCCGTTTGAAAGCTGGAAACCCTGTACCTGCGTTTTACCATCCAGGAACCTTATCTGCGCCTGGTCCTGCAATTTCCAGTCCTTGTGCTCCAGTATAACATCCGACGGCAGCAATGTTACCTTTGCCAGGGTATCGTGCCCAAACCTTACCAGGCCGTAAAGATCCAGCTGATTAACCGCATTTTTGTCCGCCAATTTAACGTTGAAATTCAGGCTATCCTTTCTGATGTTGTTTGATATATCGATATTCTTGATAAACAAACTATCCGTAATATCTATCCGGCTTAATGACAAGTTTATACCCAATTGACCATTATTTGTGCTTTCATCAATAATAAGATCATGAAACACTGTTTTTCCATATTGTATGGTTTTAACATAACCGTTAAGCGTGGCCGTCTCGTTGGTTGAGTTAAACTGGCCGATAAATGTACCCTGATCGGGGACCTTAAGATCGGGTACAAAAATGGCAGTGAGGGGATCTAAATTTTTAAGGGTCAGGTTAAAAGTAAAGTTTTGCGGCTTGGTGGTTACAGGCTGCTGTTGCAACGATGGGATATACTTTTTAACAAGGGTCCTAAAATAAGCAGGCAATGTAGCCAGGTCATAACTGCCTTTAATACTACCATCGGCAAAGTCGGATTTCAGGGAAATTACCCTGGCCTCGCCTAATCCGGTTGCTGCTAAGTACACCGAATCAACCAAATAATCATGCCGTGGGTCAATTACCCTTAATGGCGAAAGGTCAACACTGCCTTCAATATTTTGCAGGCTGTTCCCATCAAAGTGAGTCTTCAAATTTGTGCTGACGGTGATTGTATCCTGTAATAATTTAAGTGTATGCAAATGAGCACCCTGTATATCAGCTGCAAAATCATATACAGGCAAAGCGGGAGCCAGATTAATACTGCCGTTTAAGTTTAGCTTAATGTTTTTATCATTTATGCCGATCTTTGCGCTGGCCAGTTTTTTAACAAATGTGCCATTTAAAGTAAGGTTATTATACTTATAGCCTTTAAAATCCAGATAACTGATCCTGGCATTAACGGCCTCATTTAAATTTTTTAGGGCATCGCCACTACCTTTTACATCGGCACTTAGTGTAGTGCGGCCAATATCACTTATATCAAGCAGGTCGCCGAGGGCAAAATCACTGGTACTTAGCTTGCCGCTGTATGCCGGTGTGCCCGCTTTATTTATTTTCAGGTTGATATCTGAATCAAACCGGCCCATTTTGGTTTTAAAAGTACCGAAAGCCACAAAGTCGTTTTGCAAGCCGGTGAACCTGCCGGTAAAGTTTATATTGCCGAATTTGGCTATGATATCCGGCACCTTGGCATTACGGTCGCCGCTGAAATTGCTGTACAAATAATCCAGATCTTTTTTATTGGTAGCAATTTGCTGAAAGTTGAGTTCCAGGAAAGTATTGTCCCAATTGGGCAAACCCCTCAGCCTGAAATCGCCCCGCACGTATGTTGCCTGTCCGCCGGTAACCAGCAGGTTCTTGGCGCTCAGGTTTTTCACAAAGCCTTTTATACGGCCATCAAGCCCTAAATCGAATTTAACTTTTTCCAATCCGCTTGTAAAAAAGGCAATATCTGATGAGGAGATCCGCGATGAATGGAAATCGCCATCCATATACACCTTATCTTCAATATCATCAAAATCATCAAATGATTTAAATTTCATCCTGAAGTAGTTTCTCAGGCTTGATCTCTCTGTGAGCAGGAAAAGGTTTTGCGCCAGTATCTGGTCGGTATCAACCGTAGCATTGGTGGTCAGATTTTTTACGTAGAACCCGCTCTTTTCATGAAAAGTGAGGTTATGCACATTACCCTTAAACAAATGGTTAGTGATATCCATATTGTTTACCACCGTGGTGAAATGTGTAAGGTCAATATCATCAAAATTCACCCCGTTTATTACCGTATCAACCATCTGGTTCTTATAACGGAAATGCAAATTGTTGATAGCTACCTTTTCAAATATGACCTGCCAGGGCTTGCCTGGGGTCTTACTCGTATCGGGCGAGCTGAAATATTTGAGTATGAAAGAAAGGTTTGTGCTGCTGTCTTTTAGTCTTTTAAGATAGACAGAACTGTTATCCAGTTTCACTAAACTGAGATCGAGTGTGCGCTTACTAATACTACTAAAAAGTGAGAATCCGTTGATATCAACCGTAAGTTTTGGGGTATTGAGCAGGGTATCCTTAGTTTTATCCAGCACATAAAAATCCTCCAATACAACCGATGTAAAAGGCTGAATGTACAGGCTTTTTATACTCACCGTAGTATGCAGCTGCTCTGATAAATAAGCAGTAGCTTTTTTGGCGGCCCATGTTTGCACCGGCTTGTACTGAAACACAAGTAATAGTATGCTCAATATCATAAAAATGAGCAACACCAAACCGAGGACTATTTTGAGTACTTTTTTAATAACTTTGTAATTAATTCAAAAATCAAAAGTAAAAATTCAAAAACAGCTTACTTGTTTTATCGAATCACAACTTTTGACTTTTAACTTTTGACTTTAAACTTTCAAAAATTGCCTGTAATATTAGCAATCGAATCTTCATGTGATGAAACCTCTGCGTCGGTTTGCGCGGATGGTGTGATATTGAGCAATGTTATTGCCAATCAAACCATACACGAAGCTTACGGAGGCGTGGTTCCTGAACTTGCCTCAAGGGTTCATCAGCAAAATATCGTTCCTGCAGTTCAACAAGCACTATTGAACGCAAAAGTAAACAAAAATGATATCAATGCGGTGGCTTTTACACGCGGCCCCGGACTTTTAGGCTCGCTATTAGTTGGGGTATCATTTGCCAAAGCTTTCGCCCTGGCCAAAAACCTGCCGCTTATTGAAATTAATCATATGCAGGCGCATGTATTGGCACATTTTATCGGCGATCATAAGCCATCGTTCCCGTTTTTGTGCCTGACCGTATCGGGCGGGCATACACAAATAGTTTTGGTAAAAGATTACTTTGATATGGAGGTCATTGGCCAAACCACCGATGATGCTGCCGGCGAGGCAATGGATAAAACCAGCAAAATACTGGGCCTTCCCTATCCCGGCGGCCCATTAATTGATAAACACGCGCGCCAGGGGGACCCCGATGCCTATAAATTCCCCGAACCACAGATACCGGGTTTTGACTTTAGCTTCAGCGGGCTAAAGACTGCTATTTTATACTTTATTCAGAATAATGTAAAGGCTAATCCCAATTTCATTCAGGAGAACCTTAATGATATCTGCGCCTCGGTTGAGAAACGTATAGCCACCATATTACTAAACAAGCTAAAGAAAGCAGCCGACGAGTATGGCATTAAGGATATTGCTTTAGCGGGCGGTGTGTCGGCCAATACGGGTTTACGTGAAGGGCTGCTTGAAATGGGTGCAAAAAATGGCTGGAACTGCTTTATCCCCAAGCTGGAATATTGTACCGATAATGCCGCCATGATAGCCATTGCCGGTTACCACAAATACTTAAAAGGCGATTTTGTGGGGCAGGATATTGCACCACTGGCCAGGATGCCACTTTAAGCCCCCTAACCCCCTAAAGGGGGAACTTTTAAAAAAAATTATATTTAACTTTGTACTTCTCAACTCCCCCTTTAGGGGGTTGGGGGGCTAATATGAACGGTGCGTCGGTAATTTTTTATGCGGTTTTTGTATTGCCGCTAATAGCATTTTTAATATGGATAATGCGCCAGGACAAGCGCAAAGGCAAAATAGGACTAATTGTTTTATTGATCACCGTTATTGGTGTTATTGCCTATATGTATGTGAAAAAGATGTTCGCGCTTGATGGACCGGTTTATAATGTGCCGGCGTTTATAACTGGATTTTAATAAATATTTTACTTCATCCTAGGGTATTTAGCTTACCTTTTCTTTTTTCGGAAATACCAGCGACGCCACAATACTAGTCACCAAAATCAGCAGAATAATTAGCAACGAACTGAATGTGGTTAGGCCAATCCTTTCACCGTATTCCCCGGCCAGCATTTTAAGGCCGATGAAGGTTAGCAGTACAGCCAATCCGGTTTTCAGGTAGTGAAACTTATCAATAACATTTACCAGTAAAAAGAACATGGAGCGCAGGCCCAGTATGGCAAATATATTGGAGAAGAAGACGATATAAGGATCCTTAGTCACCGAAAATATGGCAGGGATAGAATCGACTGCAAAAACAAGGTCGGTTACCTCAATAATCAGTAACACTAAAAACAGCGGGGTTATGAGTCGTTTGTGATCTGTTTTAACAAAGAATTTACCACCCTGAAACTTTGGCGAAACGGCAAAATATTTAGAGGCGAACTTTACTACCGGGTGGTTCTCGGGGTCTATCTTCTCTTCTTTGTTTCGGTTGATGAACATCATTACCCCGGTATAAATAAGGAACGCGCCGAACAGGTATAGTATCCAGTGGAACTTAATGATAAGCGCCGAGCCCACAAATATGAATATGAAACGCATCACCACTGCGCCAATTATCCCCCATAATAATACTTTGTGGTAATATTTAGGTTCCACTGCAAAGGCGGTGAAAATAAGCACCATCACAAAAATATTATCAACCGATAAAGCATATTCCACCACGTAACCCGAAATAAATTCAAGGCCCAGGTTTTTACGATAGAGCTGCAGGCTCCCGGCAAAGTCGTTAGGGTTAAGCTTCAGATCGTGGAAATTATCAGCATTGATCTGTTGCAGGGCCGCGAAGCTATTTACATGATGCAGCAGGTGGCCGTATCTTAATATCAGGGCGTAAAACACCAATGCAAGTGCTATCCACACCGCGCTCATGATACCAGCCTGTTTTAAACTCACGGGTTTATCAGATTTGCTGAATAAGCCCAGATCGATAGCCAGCATGAGAACGATGAAAACTATAAAGCCTAATATGAATATAAGCTCGCTGCCCATGGTTATTTATTACGTTCGGTTGTAAAACGGACCAGTTGCTCCAATCCCCGGCGCGAATCTCCCTCGGGGAAGGTATTCAGTATCTCAAATGCCTCTTCCTGGTATTTTTTCATTTGGGTTTCGGCATATTCCAGTCCGCCGCTGCTTTTCACAAAGCTGATGATCTGCTTTATCTTTTCGGCCTCGTCGTTATGATTCTTTACCAGGTTTATCATCCGTTTTTTTGTGGCGGTATCGCAGTTGTTCAGCGAATAAATGAGCGGCAGGGTAACCTTCTTTTCCTTAATGTCGATCCCCAGTGGTTTACCTACATCATCAGTGCCAAAATCAAACATGTCATCCTTTATCTGGAAAGCGATGCCTATCTTCTCGCCAAAGAGGCGCATTTTCTCAATGGTTTCCTTATCTGCCCCCGCTGATGCTGCCCCGCAGGCACAACATGAAGCTATTAGCGACGCTGTTTTTTGGCGGATAACCTCGTAATACACGGTTTCGCCAATATCCATACGGCGCACTTTTTCTATCTGCAACAGCTCGCCCTCGCTCATCTGGCGTACGGCTTCGCTTACTATGCGCAGCAGCTCAAAATCATTATTCTCGATGGAAAGCAGCAGGCCTTTTGAGAGCAGGTAATCGCCTACCAAAACGGCTATCTTGTTTTTCCATAAGGCGTTGATAGAAAAGAAACCCCGGCGCTGGTAGGAATTATCAACCACATCATCATGCACCAGCGTGGCTGTATGCAGCAGCTCCACAAGCGCTGCGCCACGGTGGGTTGATTCATTGATGCCACCGCAAATACTTGCCGAAAAAAACACGAACATGGGGCGTATCTGTTTGCCCTTGCGCTTAACTATATAATGGGTGATCCTATCGAGCAACGGCACTGAGCTTTGCATTGAGGACTTGAATCGCTCCTCAAAAGCATCAATATCTGCTGCGATGGGTTTTTTGATCTCGTTGATGCTCAGCATTGAAAACTAAACAGGCTTTAGTAAATGTAGATTGCCTGTTTTGGCAATCAGAAACAAACATAAGCTAAAAATTAGCTATCTTCATTAGCGGCATAAATATTTTAGTAAATATTAAACCATTATGGTTATTTATCATCTATTACTGTATAACAATAAACACTAAAAATAATATGAAAATTAAAATATTCGGAGGCATAATTATAGGATAAGAGTGATTGATTTTTGATGTCAGTTTTTTCATGGAGCGTCCCGGATTGTGAGCCGGGGCGCTTTTTTTGTATTGATTGAATATCGAATAATGATTTAGAACTTCGGTGTCGGACATTCGAAATTCAATATTGGATATTAATAATCCTTCTATCTTGATTCCTGACTCTTGTATCTTAATTCTTTCCTTCCTGGCTCTTGATTCTTATATCTTGACTCTACACTTATTTATCTTACATTTGCAATCCAAAATCCGGGAGAGGTGTCTGAGTGGTCGAAAGAGCACGCCTGGAAAGTGTGTATACGCCAAAAGTGTATCGAGGGTTCGAATCCCTCCCTCTCCGCCAGAATACAAATGCTGCCTGTAATAGGCGGCATTTATTGTTTTAGGGTGCTGCTACTGGTGCATTGAAAATACTAAGCCCATATTACGCACTCCTCACAGATGAGCGCGAGACGGAACCATACAAAGAACCATACTCAACTTATAAACCGCATGCATCATTAATGGCAGATATAGCATTATTCATGGGTTAATTTTATTTGATAATTATTTCTTTTTCCAGTTTAGCATACATCATTTCGGTAAAAGAATGCTTGTCCTTTTTAATTATATCGGCTAACAATTTATTTTCTGGAGTAATGTGTTCAGCTAAATTTCTATCGCTCCATAAAATCACTTCAATCAAGCTGGGTAAAAAAGTTATACCCTTCGGAGTTAGCGAGTATATATTAGTTTTTTTGTTGTCAGGAAGCTTCCCTTTTTTAATTATACCAGCCTCTTCCAGATTTGATAACCTATCAGACAAAATATTTGTCGCAATTTTTTCTTCTGAAGCGGCAAATTCGCTGAAAGTTTTTTTACCGAAGAACATCATATCACGCAGAATTAATAGCGACCATTTATCCCCTATTAAATCTAATGCAGAGCTGATTGCACAGTTAGATCTGAAATTTAATCCCATAATATTTTGAACTTATTGCTTGCATTTCAAAAGTATTTATTATTATTGCTTGCAATTTGAAAGTAAAAATAATAATAAATCCATAAATATTGAAATGGATTTTCAAAGTATCTGCAGCATAATAATGGTTGCTTATGATATTGGATCTTAAAGCTATAATTATGGACATTGAATCAAAAATCACAATTATTGGTGGTGGTATTGGCGGATTAGTGTGTGCCATTGCATTACAACAAAAAGGGTTTAATAACATACAAATATTTGAGCGAAGAACAGAAGCACAATCCATAGGTGCCGGTTTTGTGGCATGGGCAAATGCCAGTTGGGTTTTAAATAAACTTGGCCTTTTAGATGGGCTTGCCAAATTGGGTGGAAGATTGAAACAAATGCAGCGCTGGACAGATCAGGGAGAATATTTAGGAGGCGTTGATATCACAAAAATTGATCAGGGTATTGGCTATCCGAGTTATGCTGTAAGCCAGGCTGATTTCCAACAGTTTTTACAGCATAAAGCAAATGAACAGGGGATAGTAATACGAAATAATCAATGTGTTATTGATATTGAAGATAATGGCCCGGAAAACTCATTTTTAAGATTTGAAGATGGTTCGAAGACAGAGGCAGACATTGTTATTGGTGCCGATGGCAGAATGAACTCTATAGCCAGAAAGTATGTACAAAAAGAAAATAAACCCATTTATCAAAATTATATCAATTGGGTCGGAATTCTTGAAAGCGATAATCCCATGCCAATAGAGAATAATGTGCTTGATTACTGGGGCTGTGGCACGAGATTCGGAATTGTACCCATCAATAAATATAAAGTGTATTGGGCGGGCTGTAAAGCCTTACTGCTGAATAATGTAAATACAGCCGATACAGATAAACAGGAACTATTACATATATTCAATAACTGGCCAACATTAATTAAAAGAGTAATAAAAGAGACGCAAGATCAAAACATTAAGCGAATTCCCATTTTTGACCACAATCCCAACCCTAACTGGTTTAGGAATAGAGTTTGTTTATTAGGTGATGCAGCCCACGCTTCTTTGCCTACTTCCGGGCAGGGTGCTTGCCAGGCAATGGAGGACGGGTGGCATCTATCGGAGCAAATGGCAGCGTTGTCTACTCTGCCCGAAGTGTTTAATGCCTATCAAGATATTCGTTTTGAGAAAACAACAGCAATTACCATTTCAGCACGCGAATTTGCCTCATCACTATTTAATACCCAGGAAGCATTTTGTTTGAAAAGAAATAATATAGCAAAATTTACAGATTACGAAAAATCAGCCAATGGAATGATTGGGTTATGGTCAAAAAACTTAAAGTAAAACTATTAACATAGTCTGACAATACTCCCACCTCTTTAGGATTTAAAATCTCGTTTACCTGCTTAACTAACCATCTAATCTTTGGCCTCATTATTTTCTACTTGGTTTTCGCTTTAATAATCGCCAGCTCCACAAAAACTGGTTATTGATAATTAACCAATGAAATTATTCAAATGAATTGAGTTCAACAGTTTCAATTGCTCTACCATATAATTCAGAACCTGTATAGTATGGGTAGGAAAAGGTTACCATTATTTCTCCTTATAAACCTCCCGAATTATCCTTAAAATATCTGACAAGTGTTCTAATCCACTCCCCTTATCCCCGCCAGTTTCAATATAAAAAACAGATAGATGCCTGCAAATCAAATGATTGCAGGCTTTTGTTTTTAGATCAAACGACTATATTATTCACCAATTCGCTACAAAAAAGGGCGTAATTCGGTGAGTTATTGTAGGAATTCTCTTACCCACCAATATCTACACATCTATTTGATATTCAACATGTTCAAGTGTTGAACATCTTGTGAAGTTCCAATTGTAAGCTTACTTTTGTTTCACTTTTTAACGCTTAAAAACGTATGAAAACTACATTCAGCTTGCTCTTTTATCTAAAGAGACCAAAAAATTATGAAAATGGGCCAATGCCCATCTATTTGCGTATTACTGTAAATGGTAAACGCGCCGAAACTACCTCCGGCAGGGAATGCCTGCCGGCCAATTGGAACGGCAAATCAGGGCGCTTTCGTGGCACCAAAGAAGAAATCAAATCGTTTAACTCCTATCTTGACAACCTGCAATCGCAGGTTTATGATGCGCACAAAACGTTAACAGAGGCTAGAGTTTTGATAACTGCCGACCTGATTAAAAATAAGTTATTGGGTAAAACCGAAAAATCAAGAACTTTGATCTCCGCTTTTAAAGACCATAACAAAAAGGTAGCAGCGTTAGTAGGGCATCCGCTTATCAGCATCATGGATTATTCGAATGTAAAGCTCCCGGCGGACATTGGCGATGTGAATTTGATGCTCGATTTTTATCAGATAGCCGTCAAGCGAGGTATGACTTCCAAATTGAAATACGGACAACAGGAATACGATTTTAATGAAGGTGCTATGTTCTTTATTTCGCCGAACCAGATTTTCAGAATCGAACCCGATGTAAATAAAAAGGCTAAACATTCCGGTTGGATGCTGTTGATTCATCAGGATCTTTTGTGGAATACGTCTTTGGCAAAAACCATAAAGCAATATGAATATTTTGATTATTCCGTGAACGAAGCGCTGTTTCTTTCGAAAAAAGAAGAAGCAGTGATTAACAATATCGTTGAGAACATCAGGCAGGAATACCACTCAAACATCGATAAATTCAGCAAGCAAATCATCATTTCACAAATTGAAGCTTTGCTGAATTATTCCGAACGGTTTTATCATCGTCAATTTATTACCCGCGAAAAGTCAAATCATCAAATATTGGAGCGTTTGGAAAAATTGCTCGCAGATTATTTCAATAATGATGAAGTTGCCGTAAAAGGCTTACCGGGTGTGCAGTACATTGCAGATCGGTTAAATCTTTCGCCCAAATATTTAACCAGTCTGCTAAAAGTATTGACGGGTCAAAACACTCAGCAACTCATTCACGAAAAGCTGATTGAAAAAGCCAAAGAAAAACTTTCCGCAACTAATTTATCGGTAAGTCAAATTGCGTACGAATTGGGTTTTGAGCATCCACAATCGTTCAGCAAATTATTCAAAACAAAAACAAATTTTTCTCCTTTGGCGTTTCGCGCTTCGTTTAATTAAACGCATTCTTTTTGGGTACAATAATCTACCTTACGACTAAAAGAGTTCGATATCCATACCCTATCGGTCACAAAAGCACAGTAGTACTCCATATTTCTGTGCTTTTTTATGAAATTATTCTATTACTCACTTCTGGACAATATAGAGTTGACTAATAATTTGCGGACAACGACGTGGATTTTTTACTGGAAACCAAGTAGTAAGCTCTATTTTTAGTTAATTCCGAAGTTATGATCAGATCGCAGCACATAAAAACAATGCGGGGATTGAGCAGTTTTTGGACTTTTAAAGACATCAAATTTGGACTTTTCAGGTAAGCTAATTAAAAAATTTACATCGAACTTTGCCCTGTAAATTTTTAGATCATGGAAAACAAAAAAGCTTACGTCATTACCGGGCCGACTTCGGGCATCGGCTATGCCACAGCGCTTGAACTGGCAAAATACGGTACCGTAATTCTTGTGGGCAGAAACCCCGAAAAACTCGACCAACTACAAAAGGTGATAAAAGACAAGGGACAAAATGCAGTGCCGGTGGTATGCGATATTTCAGATATGAAAAGCGTAAAAAGTGCAGCACAGCAAATCATAGCACTTCAGCTTCCGATTACCGGATTGCTGAATAACGCAGGTATTATGCCTGCTAAACCAGCCAAAAGTGCCCAAGGTTGGGATATGACGTTTGCTACAAATCATCTCGGGGCATTTGCACTGACCGAGGCACTTGCGCCCCATCTTACTGACGGTGCAAACGTGGTTTTTATAACTTCGGCCATTGAGGACCCTGAACGCAAACCTGCAAAAATTATGGGGATGAAAGGCGGTCGTTATCTGTCTGCCGAAACCAGTGCCCGGGGCGAGTGGAAAGCGGGCGGCTCTAAAATGCCGGGGATAGATGCTTACGCCACATCAAAACAGTGCATCCTTGCAGCTGCAATGGTCTTCGCACGCGAAGATACCAGGTTGCATTACAATGCCGTAGAGCCGGGAATAACCCGCGGAACCAGTCTTGGTGGCGAAAGCACGAATGCTTTCATCCGCTTTTTATTTGGTCACCTAATGGCGATCATTCCCCCTTTCTCTACCTACAGCAGCACGCCAAAAAGATCAGCAAGGATGATTACAAAGATACTGACCGATGAGTCAGGTAAAACAGGGGTATATTTTGACGAAAAAGGTCTGCAAATGCTTGGCTCAACGCAGGTTCGGGATCCGGAGTTCCAAGACCGTGTAGTGGCCGAAACCCGTGCCTTGTTATTAACAGTTAAATAAGATAAATTTGGGATGCTGACATGAGCAGGGCAAATTATCATATTGGGGTGATCTCACCTGAACAGTTCGTTGCTGAACATACGTTCGCCTATATCATAAAAGGCGAAATGCATTTGTATGACGGCAGTAACAGCTATGTGCTGAGGTCGGGGGAATGCGGGCTTGCCCGGAAAAACCGATTGGTACGATTTAAGAAAGAAAAAGAAAACGGTGAACTGGAGAAGGTATTCGTCTTTTTCGATGAAGCTTTTCTCAGGGCATTCCATGAAAAACATAAACCGGGGGTAAAAAAAATCCGATCAGGCGAAACGATCCTGCGCCTGCCTGAAAATAGCTTAATTCCAAATTTCATTCAGTCATTACTGCCCTACTACGATCATGGAAAAATAAGTGAAGCCTTTGCCGACGTAAAGCGGGAAGAACTACTCCTGATTTTGCTACAGGCACAACCGGAACTGGCAGGTTTATTTTTTGATTATGGCATGCCTGAAAAAATAAATATCGAGGAGTTTATGAATCGCAATTACCAATTCAATGTTAGCATTAACCGGTTTGCTCATTTAACAGGGCGGAGCTTATCTGCATTTAAAAGAGATTTTAAACAGGTATTTAATGATACGCCAGGCCGTTGGTTAGTGCAACGGCGGTTGCAGGAAGCATACTTCCTCATCGATAAAAATAATCAAAAGTCGGCTAAAATTTATTTGGAGCTGGGTTTTGAGACCCTGCCGCATTTTTCTTATGCCTTTAAAAAACATTTTGGGATGGCACCAACAGAATTGACAGACCAAAAAAAGAACAGACCTTAAGCGCTTGTGTTTACACCATAGGGGAATCGCTCCTCAATATAAATGCGGCTTTTTGTCCATTTCACCCGGCTTCTTTGTCTACTTTCCTAACAGAAGTTAAAATATTGATACCTATCCTATTTGTGTTTACTATCTGATTTTAAAGCCACAATTTTCTTACAATCCTCAATAAAAGTGTTCGACATGTGTGCTTTTGGAGTCACCATACTTCAAAAACAGCCTTTAAATACACCGAAAGGCTGTTTTTATTTCAATCAAGATAAAACATTACGTTTGTTGATCATCGAGATTTTATAGCTTGATTTGTGCTTTTTTATTTTAAACAAATTTATAATGGACGATAACGTATTAGAACTGTTTAACCCTCAAAGTAAATCCTTGGTATTTAAAGTTTTTACGTTTGAGAGTGGTGACTATTTTAATAGTTTAAAGCAGTATAATTATTTTTCTGTGATTTTGACTTTAGCAGGTAAAGGGAGTCTTATAGCTGATATTTCAGAATACAGTTTTAAGGAAAACAGCCTCATGTGCTTTTCTCTTTATCAACCGTTTAAGATCAAATGCGAAAAGGGTTTTAAAGGGATCATGGTTAATTTTCATCCTGAGTTTTTTTGCCTTCATAAACACCGGAACGAAGTTTCCTGTAATGGCGTTCTTTTTAATAACATTTATGAGTCGCCGATCACCAGTTTAACTACCGATGAAGTGCAGTATTTGTTAACAATTATAACCGGGCTTAAAGTTGAAATGGAGCGCCCGGGAACACCTCAAACCGAGGTATTGATATCTTATTTAAAAATATTGCTTATCAATGCTTCCCGGATCAAAATTGAACAAAGGCATTTGGGATATGTGGCGATTGAAAAGGGGCCGGTTATTTTAAATAGTTTAAAAGATGCCATTGAGGAACATTTTAAATCACTTCACAGTTCTGGCGATTATGCTAAATTATTAAACATTTCCACTGCGGCCTTAAATAAAATAAGTAAAACTCACTTTAATAAAACTTTGTCAAACCTGATAGCCGACAGAATAATTATTGAAGCAAAAAGACAGTTATACCTAACCTCCAAACCCGTTAAGTTAATTGCCTATGAATTGGGTTTTAATGACGAGTTTTATTTTAGCCGTTTTTTTAAAAGTAATGTGGCTATATCTCCACAGTTTTTCAGGGACACTGTTGGATTCGATCGCGGAAACACCTGATTCTCATTAAAAGAGCTACTAATTAGCTGAAATTAAAGCATAATAATTTCGTGATTGCCTATTGTATTTATCCATGTCAAAGCACGATTTATCCATGCTGTCGAATCTTGCATACAACGACATTTGTATTATGATAATAGAACAAAGATTTCCGCTACCCCCATGGGATATGGAGAATGCGGCACAAAAATTACAGATCATAGAAGACGAATGGAACTCGCTTGATCCGGAAAAAGTAATAATCGGGTATGCTCCTGGGGCCGAAGTTCGTTATGGTACAGAATTTTTGAACGGACGTAATGAAATTAAACAATTCCTGAACAATAAATGGCAACAACAATTAAGTTTTAAACTAAAGCTGGATCTGTGGGGCGCGCTTAAAGGCAGGATGGCTGTAAGGTTTGAGTGCGAATGGCATAATACCACCGGACAATGGTACAGAAGTTATGGTGTGCAGGTTTTTCAGTTTAATGATGGTGGATATATACAAATGCATTTTGCAAGTTTTAATGACCAACCCATCACGAAAACCGGTCGTAAATTGTAATAAATTAGCCTGAAAGCGTTTAAACTGAAGGCTAAACTACTTAACAACACAAAAAGCGTCTGTTGGTGCTTTTTGTGTTGTCTCAAAATTATTTGATATGGAAATCATGGCCGGCATAGAATTAATCCTTGCTTATCAGCGAGTTAAAATCACTGAATAGCAGTAAACGAATAATTTTGACTGAAAGTGATTTCCGAACAGGTCAAATAGGATTCACGATCCAATATCGATAACGTATAAGCTGAATTCAATCGCAATTAATCTTCCATAAAGTGCGAAATTTGTGTCGTTCCATCTACAAAGTAAGTCAGAGGTAGTTAGTCTAAAAACTTTTTTCGTTTGTTGGAGTTGGAAACTCATCGGCTCATAACCAGAAGGCTGTAGGTTCGAGTCCTGCTCCCGCTACCTGAAAACACAAACCACGTTTCTACTAAGGAAACGTGGTTTTTTATTTTAGGCAAATACAAAATCTGCGTTTCCAGCCTGTAAAGGCTCTTTTTGGGGTTCGAGTGTTATTCGCCTACCCAATAGGACGGAAAAAATTACCTTTCTTCAATTGTAGTATAAGTGGCTGAATAATAAACATTTATAACCTATTCTCAAGAAATAATTCCGGTTCGACATTTTTTATAGAAACAATCGATAGATAACCCTAACAGGACTTTATCGAACCATTGAGAATCCATATTAATTTATTACTGAAAAATATTTTTGCGCCAAAAAGCAAAATATGATCAAAGCAGAACAAGTAACTATTGAGAAAGCAATACAACTACTCGAAAAACAAGGGGTCAAGTTAAACTCTCAGGACGCGGAAGCAGTTCTTGATTTTATGAACCTATTGGCAGATATCTATCTGTCTGAAAATGCTGAGCTATGAATTTAGCCATACTTTACATTAGGGTCAGCACTGATGAACAGGCTGAAAAAGGCTATTCCCAACGCCATCAGAAAGAAGCTTTGCTTAAATATTGCCAACAAAATAATATTGCTGTTAACAGGGTGATTTTTGAAGATTATTCAGCGAAGACGTTCAAAAGGCCAGGCTGGAAGGAAATGTCATCTGGCTTTAAACTTAACCCAGACACTCGGCCGAACCTGATTCTTTTTACTAAATGGGATCGCTTTAGCAGAAATACAGCTGATGCATATTTAATGATTCGATCTTTAAATGAACTTGGAATTTTGCCCCAGGCCATCGAACAGCCTTTGAATCTTGACGTGCCCGAAAATAAAATGATGTTAGCATTTTACCTTGCCGCACCAGAGATTGAAAACGACCGTCGTTCGCTAAACACTTTTTTCGGTATGCGAAAAGCGAGTAAGGAAGGTCGTTATTTAACAACTGCTCCTAAGGGTTATATAAACAAAACAGACAAGGGTGGCGAAAAATCAATAACTCCAATAGAACCCGATGCAAGTCTAATACGATGGGCATTTGAACAGATTAGTACAGGGTTGTATCCAACAGATATAATAAGGAAGGAACTTAATAAAAAAGGTATAAAATGTAGTAAAAGTAACTTTTATAGATTGATTAAAAACCCTGTCTATTCCGGAAAGATACGAATCAGAGAGTATAAGAACGAGCAAGAATATTTGGTCACCGGACAGCACACCCCAATTGTTTCAGAGCGTTTATTTAAACAGGTTCAAGAAAATTTGAACAGACAAACATCAACCAGAGTAAATCCTGCAGATAATAATGAACTAATATTACGCCGGGTTTTAATTTGCCCAAGGTGTTCAAAATTACTAACAGGAAGTCGCTCTAAAGGCAGGTCAGCTCATTATTATTATTACCATTGCCAATCGCCGTGTAAGCAACGATACCAGGCAAATATTATGCATGAGTTCTTTTTGAAAGAGTTAGCTAAATGGAAACCCAAGCCAGAATTTTTAACATTATTTAAACTCGTCCTTAACGAAAGACATCAGCTAAAAATGTATTCACTTATAAATGAAAGAGATAATTTAATAAATAAGCTTCAAACAGAATTAAGCCGTTTTAATAATGCAAGAACTTTATTGCTCGACGGTGGGTTGAGCATTGAAGAATACAACGAAATTAAGATAGCATATAAAGTTAAAACAGAAGAACTGCAGCATACTCTCGACAAGACACCAGATCACATTGATCTTTTTTGGAAATCAATTCAAGAACAGGAAAGGGCTTTATTAAACCTGAATTATTTTTTTAGGCGGGCCGATATTCGCAATAAAACGGCATTGATTCATGCTATTTTCCCTTCTAATTTGATATTTGATGAAACCTGTTTTCTGACTCCTGTAATGGGAAGAGCAATTCATGCAATATATATAACACAGTAGAATTCAATATCTTTCAGCCTAAACATATTGAAAGTGTTTATATTTGAGTACACCATAAACCTGCATGAGCCATGCGCAAAAGCGAAGACTTTATTCAATTATCAGCAAGCGATCTTTCGAATTATGTATCTTGTCATCATTTAAGCTTTCTAGAACTGTCAGCCATTGAAGGCAAGTTACAAAGACCTGAATATCGCGATTCGTTACTCGCTATTCTGCAGGAAAGGGGACAGGCCTTCGAAAGTAAATATCTTCAGAATCTGATTGACAGCGGTTTGCAGGTGGAAAATCACTTTGACGGTTCCAAAGATTCCGGGCTTTCCCGTACTATCCGGTCAATGCGTCAGGGCTTTGATATTATTTATCAGGCAACCCTGGACCAAGGTGTATGGAGTGGCCGTGCAGATTTCCTAAAAAAGGTTGATCGTCCCAGCAAACTCGGTGCATGGTCATATGAGGTCATGGATTCTAAACTATCTACTGATACAAAGGCAGGAACAATCCTGCAACTGTGTTTATATTCCCAGATCGTAGGCGATATTCAGGGTATTTCACCTGAATTCATGTATGTAATAACACCAGACGAGGAGGCTCCACTGCAAACCTATCGGGTAGATGACTATATGGCTTATCATCGCCTTGTTCAAAAACAACTGCAGCAACTCATTTCCAAAGGGGCCGACAATTTGGAAACCTACCCTCACCCAACCGCGCACTGCAGTATTTGTAACTGGTGGCATCATTGTGATGGTCACAGGCGCAATGATGATCATCTTTCGCTCGTGGCTGGCCTTTCCAATGCTCAACGACAGGAACTTTCCAGGCAGGAAATTCATACCCTTGCTCAGCTCGGTGAACTCTCGCTGCCACTTACATTCCGTCCTTCACGCGGCGCTTCTGCCACATTTATAAGATTACGGGAACAGGCACGTGTCCAGCTACAGGCCAGAAAAACAAACCAGCCTGTATACGAAACGCTGGATATTCACGAAGGACTTGGCCTGTCACGGTTACCGCAGCCCTCGGCGGGCGATATTTTCTTTGATTTTGAAAGTGATCCTTTTGCGGGCACCGGTGGTATGGAATACCTATTCGGCTGGCAAATGGCCGATGAATCTGATGAAACCTATCATTACACTTGGGCACTAACACAGCAGGCCGAAAAGGACGCCTTTGTAGGATTTGTGGCTATGGTAATGGAAAAGCTATCGCGTCATCCGGAGCTGCATATCTATCATTATTCGCCTTATGAGCCTGTCGCACTGAAGCGTCTCATGGGGAAATACAATGTTTGTGAGACGGAGATCGATCATATGCTCAGAGCAGGGGTATTTATTGACCTTCATAGTATTACACGACAGGCTCTGCGAGCGGGGATTGAAGCATATTCGCTCAAGGAGCTCGAAGTATTTCACGCATTCGAACGAAAAATGGAACTTCGGCATGCATCCCTTCAGCTCAAAGTGATTGAACGTCACCTCGAACGCAACCAGGGTGGAGAGATACCGTCGGACGCGCTGGCAGCAGTTAAACAGTATAATATGGAAGACTGTCTTTCAACCAAACACCTGAGAAGCTGGTTGGAAACTCTAAGAACTGATTTTATTGCCGGAGGGACGTCAATTCCCCGACCTTCACCCCTGTCGGGCGAAGCTAGTGAGGCTTTGACAGAGTATCAGCAGATGATCCTCGAATTATATAACCAATTGATGGCAGGCATCTCGCTTGACCGGGAGGAACGTGATGCCGATCAGCAAGCCAGATGGCTATTGGCCAATATGCTGGACTGGTATCGCCGGGAAGATAAATCAAAATGGTGGGAATATTTTCGTCTTCGTGAATTACCTGATGATGAGCTTCTCGAAGAAAAAGTAGCTTTGGCTTACCTTCAGTTTACCGGCACGAGAGAGCAGGTTAAAAAGAGTGTAATAGATCAATATCAGTTTCCTGTACAAGACAGTGATATAAGGGTTGGTGACAAGCTTAAAACAGGCGAAGGCACCAGTATGGGTGAGGTACTTGCTATAGATCTTGAAAGCGGATTGCTTTCGATTAAAAAAGGGCCCTCAATCATCGATCAGCACCCGACTTCGGTTTTTACTTTTGATATGTATTCTGATGAAGCAAAGCCATTGGCCATATTCCGTCTAGCGACCTGGGTTTTAAATAATGGGATTGATCACCCCGACAGCACTTTCAGGGCGGCCAGGGATCTGTTGCTTGGTTTTCCTCCGCGAACTGCTGACATTCTTATCTCTACTTCCGCGCCTCAAACAAAGGCTGTGGAATGGGTTAAGCAGCTGGCAAATGGTGTACTTGCCATACAGGGTCCGCCCGGAGCAGGAAAAAGCCATACTGCCGCACAGATGATTTTGGAACTGATAAGTGCAGGGAAAAAGGTGGGAATTACAGCGCTAAGCCATAAAGTGATCAAAGAACTGATAAACAAAGTGCTGACAATGGCAAATCGAAATGATGTAGCTTTAAACTGCATACAAAAAGTCAGCACCTTGAGTGATCGGCTTCCAGATAGGCTTGAGGAAACCAAAGATAATAGCGCGGTACTGTCGGCTTTGCGCTCCGGGAATATATCGCTCGCCGCAGGTACATCCTGGCTTTGGGCAAGAGAAGATATGGCTGACACCCTGGATGTTCTTTTTATTGACGAGGCCGGCCAATTTTCACTCGTCGACACCCTGGCTATTGCGCAGTCCGCAAAAAACATTGTATTGCTTGGCGACCCGCAACAATTAAAACAGCCCCAGCAGGGAAGTCATCCTGAGGGCACTGAAGTATCCGCACTTGAACATATTCTGCAGAAACATCAGACGATCCCTGAAGATCGGGGCGTGTTCCTTAATGAAACATGGCGCCTGCACCCGGATGTCTGTTCCTTTATTTCTGAAATGTTTTATGAGAATAGATTACATTCCAGACCCGGACTTGAACGTCAGGTGTTGAATGGGGATTCCGTGTTCAAGGGTGCGGGTTTATGGTTTCAGCCTGTAATGCACGATGGCAATCAAAGCAGTTCCCCAGAAGAAGTAACAGAGATAACCAGCATTGTTGCGGGGTTGACTAGTGGGCAGATGACCTGGACGGACCATGAAGGTAACCTACGACCTATTACGAGCGACGATATTAAAATAATCGCCCCATACAATAAACAGGTCGCTGCTTTGTCAGCAGCTTTGCCGGGCTTATCCATCGGGACGGTAGATAAATTTCAAGGGCAGGAAGCACCGATAATTATTTTTTCAATGAGTACTTCCAGCCCGGAAGATGCGCCCCGCGGAATGGATTTCCTTTATAGCGCAAACCGCCTAAATGTAGCGGTGTCAAGGGCCAAGTCGGTATTTATTTTGGTTGCAAGCCCGAAGTTGTTTGAACCGGATTGCAGAAATCCGGAGCAGATGAAGCTGGCCAGTGCTTTCTGTAGATATATGGAGGTAGCCCTTATGTAAGATCTTTATAAATGTCAATTCAGGTTAACCATGCTTAAACGATTCAACTTTAAAATGCATCTTTTTAAGCCATGATATTGTTTGTAATTCCGAAGAGTTAAGTACTAGTATATGTTTATTACCGTGAAAGTATAATATCAACTTCTCCTGGCTTTAAGGATTTATCACCAAATAATTGCGTTTGTGTTTTGGTATCCTTTGCTAATGGTTTATCAAGAACAGTGACCATGTGGTCTGGATAATGCCTGGTAAGTATTTCCAATGTGCTGTCGAACGTGAATTTTCGTTTATCTGTGCGAACATAAATTGTACTTTGTTCCGCCATCACTGTTGAGCAAAGGCCAAAAACATTATCCAGCAAGCTGTAATAATCATCCTTAGAAACAAACCTTCCCTTGTGTTTTTCTCGCATAGTATAAGGGCCTTCCGCGCCACCCAGCGCCCAAAGCCTTAACCACTGATCGGCATGATAATCTGTGACAGAACAATAAGGAGGCGATGTAAATAGAAGCGAAAATTTGATATCATTATCGGAAGCGCGTCTGACTATATGCTGTAACTCCTCGGCACTGTCACCAAACACCACATTACTGTTATGGACATCGGGCTTCCCTTTGTCATAGCGCCATTTAATTTTACTTAATAGAAATGACAGAGGATTAATTTCTGGTGGAATGACCATGTTTTTAGATTTCCACCAGTTAACAGAATAATTTGGAGCCATTGATTTTGTTTGTCGCAACTGATTAGAAAGGCCCTCACCAAGTTTTCCATGTAAATAGACCAGAATGATAGACATAAGCGTGGCATCTGTTTCGTTCTCACGCCAATTCAACCCTTCTCTGGCTGCTAATAGAAACTTTAACACCTCATGGCAAAAGCAAAGCTGGAAAAATTCCGGCATAGCATGTGCTTCATCAGCAAAGTGATCACGGCCGTTATATATGTCCATTAGCCGGTCGATCACATCTTCCTTATCAGCCGGTTGTAATTTAACGGTGCCGTAAAGCCAGCCTACAGGATTGATTTCAATACCCAAACTCGGACGACCCAAGACACCACCCGCATAAACACTCGATGATCTGCCCGCAAAGGGGTCCAGCACATATTCCCCCGGCTTTGTGTAGGTTTCGATTACTTCAAAAGCAAAATCAACCGGGAACATAGCATAGTAAGGGCCATAACGTGCCCATCTCGCTTCCGCAGTTGAAAATCCTTTCAGCACTTTTGAAACATCGATCATAATTGTGGCCTTTCCCGAATTTCTCGTGCCATATCTTCAAATATACGTTTTCCAAGATTAAGCGGAATGGCCGCTTCTGCGTGTGCCGATACCAGAGCAGATATTGAATTCGGATACCGGCTTGATACCAACCGGTCAAGTAACTCCATAACATCACCCAGCCTCGAGAACTGGTCTGTTCTGGCCGTGTCCAGTTCTTTCTGATCATCGGAAAAGCATGCCGTTGCCGCTACTATCTTGTGCCCGGAAAGAGTTTTATAAAAAAATTTCCGACCAAAATAGGTGTCCAGTCCGTAAGGCTTAGTGCTTTCCGAAAAAATAATGTTCTTTTTTATATAGGCATCGTTCAACAAGAACGCCGACTGCCTTGGGAACTTATCATCACCACCACTGGCTGTGGTGTCTATATCGATAAAATGATTAACGAAAGTTCCAGTCTTTTCAATGCCAATGATAAAAAGGTCCTGTCCGTTGATTCGTTTCTGCAGGTCGTTGATGCGTCGCAATTCGACCTGAATGGGTTTAACCAACCAGGCAGATGTGCTAAAGACAGCCAAGGGCCCATCCATGATAAACGCGACTCTCCTGAATGTTTCCAGCCAGCCCTTCTTTTCAAAGGCTCGGAGAATATGTATGAGGACCACTTTTTCAAGTGTCAGCATGACCTGACCAAAAAGTTCGCCATTCGAGCCTCCGTCGTTCATAAGCTCGTGCAGCCGCAATGCATCTGTAGAAAAGAGAGCGTCGCCAGAATGCGGACATGTGTATTCACCATCACCGAACGTCATTTCCGCATCAATGCCTTCAATCGGGCTTTGGGGGAGGTTCCGGTCGTTATAACTTGCCCGCTGTAAGTTAAAAAGATACTCATATGTGTCTAGCAAGCTCTCGCCTTCGGAGAAAAAAATCACTCTTTTCAACTCCTCAAATAGGCAGCGGCGAAATGATGCTTTTGCATCTTTTTCCGAATCCAAGACCATATTACACCCTGGAAAGACCGTTTCAATCGTAGAAGCTTTTTCGGTTTTCCTGAATTGCTTGGGGCTGATAAAGTCCGTTCTGGCTAACTGATTCACCAGCTTTAAGTCGATTAGTACCGAGGCAACCGTGATGTAACCTAATTCTGCACCAGGAAACCCATTTTCTGCTTTGGCTTCGACATGGCTTCCATCAATTCCCAGTACCATATCAGGCTGAACCGAGGCATGTATGACATCACTTTTGTTGATGAGCTGCCGGATAAAGGCATGGCTTTCTTCTGTCTTTTCCCTGATGCGCAACCGGCTTTGCAACTGCTGAACAGAAGGGCTATCCAGCAGCCTTCTCAGTGGCTCATAACTGGCAAACTCCCCCTCGAAGCTCATGAAATAATGAATTTATCTGCCTGGACAGGTACAACAAAAAGGTTACTTAAAGTCTTTATTCGAAGAAACCCTTTATCTTGGGCGCGCCTGATTGATGGTTCAAAATCGATAAAGTCATAATATTTACAAAGCTCTTTGGTTTCATCCGTATTATTTAAATGACTAATAAACCAGTTGGCTGTATTTTTTAGGATGTTTTTTTGGATGCTACTTACTTCTTGAGTGGCGTAAACCATACCAATGCGATACTTGGCGCCTTCCTTAGCTGTACGAACCCAAATATCTTTCATGTCCAAATCATTGCCGGCAGGGAGCAGATTATGTGCTTCTTCTATATAAACCAAAATTTCCGGTGGAGTGCCGCCGTTCCTGAACACTTTTTGATTTGAGCGGAAGATATACCACATAATTCTTTCAGCAGATGATTTGTTGATTTCCGGCTCGCCGCTGGATTGATCTATAATAACTAGCTTACCCTCTTTCAAATCCCGATAAATGTCTTCCGCATAATCGGAAGAAGTTGAGGCAGAATGATTGTCGCGAACTGCGCCTATCTGGCGCGCACCGTTTGGGCGAGCAATCATTTCCAAGAGGTTCTTAAAATCCTGATCTGCCCAAGTTTCCTTTGAAGAACTTTGATCAATATACCAGCGGTCGAATGCCTTGTATTCAGGCGTGCTCATGAATTCATAGAGCGTAGCAAAGGCCAAAGCCAAGGACCCTAATGACGGATGGTCTGTTTGAAAGATTGCGGCGGCAGATCGATACTTTTCTGCATTATCGCGATCAGACTGTACGTTTAGCATTCCTTCAAACCGCGTTTCGGTATCTCTTGCGTTAGGTCGGCCAGTAAAAAGCTCTGACTTAAACAGATTTTTTGTACTAATGGTTATCTCTGCCGGTTCAATAAATCCTGCTTTGCTCAACAATGATCGATAAGCAAGGACTCGTCGATTATATCTGGTGGTTAGATTATAATCATTCGGATCAGGAATATCGAACACCACTTGTTTAAATCCTTCGATATATTTTGCCTCATCTTTCCGGAATGATGCATCGATAATCTCTTTGCCAATTTGCAGGTTATGATCTAGATAAAAATTGATCAGCATGGTCTTTCTGTCCGGATCGTTGTCGTGCTTGTGAATACCATATGTTACCACTTCTTCTTCTTTGACCGCATTCGCTTTGAGTTTCCAGACATTCTTTAAAGCACTGTTGTTATCCTGGACGTTTTCGTTGGCATATTCTCCATTAGGGTCAAAAATGATTTGTCCCACGCGAAGTAGCGTAAAATTGTCGCCGGGTTGCCTCAGTTCATAGACAGATTTGGCAATAATCTTGGTTGTGTTCGATTTACCGGTTCTGGTCATACCAAACAGAGCAGATTTTTGACGCAATAGGTCTGCGGGATAGATACTGAACTCGACTTCGTCGATCTGCTGGTATTTACGATCGGTCGACGCATACCTAACATGTCCAAGTTTCACCTTTGCAGTATTGCCAAATTCCTCATAATGAGATTGCAATGTCAGTGGATCACAGTAATTTAACATTTCCTGCAATGCGGGACCATTGGGTTTATAAACTTTCAGGCCTCGGTTGGGATAATAGTTTGAGATATCGCTGCCGAACTTAAGTTTTAATGGTGCCTCCGGGTTGTCCGGATTGTCCTCCAGGAAAAACGTACCAATGATTCGACACTGTATACCAGCATAACCTAAGAGCACCCTGGTCTTTGTGTCCATTGCACCGTCTTGATCCCAGTGCTGTGCCGTTTCGCCGCTCACCCGTTGCGCGGTTTCCACTCGTATCCTTTCAGCCTCACGGTCCTGCGGTAAGGGAGCGCTGTCCATTACACGCAACAAAATAAAGGATGCATCTTCAGACCTGTAGTCGATTTGTTCAAAATCTACATTGCCATCTTCTGGACAGACCCGAGATGCTATCAAAAAACAAAGACTCGGTATTCCGCCGACACGTTTGCGTTCTGTGTCGTGAATGATCACGCGAGCTGTTTCATAATTTATGGAATATAAATCACCAATCTGCTCAGTCAACTGAATAAGTTTTTTGAACCATTGCTGGGTCTGGACAGTCTTGTTAGCCTCCTGGTTCCCAATTATTGCAGCTTCTATACTCATTTAACAAGGTTTAATTCTCCGAATTTAATATTATTTAGATAAAATTGTCAAAAAAACAGATATACAAGTTTAGACTGAACTTATTGATCTTCTGTCGCCATCCCATAATTTCTCAGTTTCGTCTGTAGCGTATTGATCGATCCATAGCCAAGCCATTTTAAGGCCTGGCTCTTATTTCCATTGGCCAGCTGCATTACCTTTTCAATATGCAGCTTTTCAACATCTGTCCATTTGAGAGAATGCGCCGCACGTGGCTTGCGAATTCTTTCTGGCAGGTCAATAGTATCTACTTGGCTATCATGAAATACATACAGCTGTTCGATTAAGTTCTCCAGCTCTCGGATATTTCCCGGAAACGGGTAAGCCAGTAGCGCTGCCCAAGCAGCCTTCGTCAATGTCAACTTCTTTTCTTTCCGGAGGGCCGAACGTTTTATCTTTAAAAAATGGTCTATAAGTGCTTCCCGTTCATTTTGTGGAACAACAGCCAAGTCTGGTAGCAGAAGTTCAGCAATTGTAAGCCGGTAATACAGGTCCCAGCGAAACTTGCCTTGATCACAAGCCTCGGGCAGGTTTTTGTTGGTGGCGGCAACAATACGGACATTGGTCTTAACCGGCTCGTTTGAACCCAATGGTAGCACTTCCTGTTGTTGAAGCACTCTTAACAGACTTTGCTGCATGTAAGGAGATATATCTCCAATCTCGTCCAGAAAGACCGTGCCGCCCAGTGCGGCTTCAAACAATCCCTTGGATTCTTTGTCTGCGCCGGTAAACGCTCCCTTTTTATATCCGAACAGCCGCGCTTCCAGTAGTTGGTCGCTAAACGCGGAGCAGTTCACCGGTAAAAAAGATTTTGCCGCCCGCGCCGAACGGTCATGAATATGGCGGGCCAGTTGTTCTTTACCAGTACCGCTACCTCCTGTAATCAGCGTCGTTACTCGGTCCGTTTGAGCGATTTTATCTGCCTTTTCATAGACACGCTGGATAATCGGCAGCAGTAAATGGTCCGCTTTGCTGGTTCCCGGCTGTTGCATTAAATCCTCGCGTATTACAGCGCTGACCGGTGCTGTAGAATAGCTAACATCGATTTTAAGAAGTTCCGGTTTTTTAGTTTTTGATTTATGTGCCGGCCGGACCTGTAAAAGACGTGTGCGCAAATTCAGCGTTGTATGACAAATGTACCAGGCCACCTGCATCGCTGAAGTACCTGGTGAGAAATAAATATCAATATCATGATCCCGGAACTCTAGCAGCAGGGTTTCTACCTTTGTTTTGATCTGTGAAATATCGATCACATCATCCACCGACATATAACGACCTTGTATTTTATCCTCATGTTCTGGAAACAGCCGCTTTAGCCCTGTCAGCAGATGTTCAAGATGCAGATCCTCACTAACAGCTTGTGATAAAACAAGGTGCATGTCATGATCAAAGAAATGTCGGTAAAAATTTGCGGTGGCACCATTCTCATCAAATCCGCCTTCCTTGAAATCGTTGGTTTTCGCCAGCCATGATATTAATATTTCATGTCAATTTATGATATTAAAAATCAAATTATGATAACAAATAAACGAAATATTAACAAAAAATGCAGAGAATTTAATTGGCAGGATATTAGCAAGTCCCTTATCAAAAATATTTAAACTATGGAAAACCCAAAATTTCAGGTGTTCAAGGGCACCAATCAACAGTTCTACTACCATTTAAAAGCCAGAAATGGCGAGAAAATCCTCAGCGGCGAAGGTTATACTACCAAGCAGTCTTGTCTGAACGGCATTGCATCCGTGAAAACAAACGCGCCTTATGACAGCCGCTATGACCGTAGGGATCTGGCCAATAACTACACCTTCAATCTGAAGGCTGCCAACGGAGAGATCATCGGCAGGAGTGAAAGCTATACCTCGGCGACAGGCCGGAATAATGGTATAGACGCTGTCAAGCGCGATGCACCTAGCGCACCGGTCGAGGACCTAACCTAATCGGACCAATAACAGAAAGGAGGTATTTAAAAATGGCGAAGAAATCAGTTTACCGTGATGCAGGCTCAGGCCAGTTCGTGAAAAAGAACTATGCTGACAAGCATCCGAAGACGACCGTTAAAGAGACCGTAAAAAAGTCTAATTAAGGCCAAGCCTGGAGAGCACAGCTCTCCAGGCTTGTTTTAAACACTACCAGCCTCCAGCTATTTTGCTGTAACATTCGACCGTTACAGTATACATTCAATAAATGCAGCATGGATTTTAATTTATTACATTTACAATATACAAACCGATTGGGCAGCCCGGATTATCTGAGCATTGAACGCTCAACCTAACCTTTATGAACATGCCATCATCCGCCTCGTCATACTTTGAGGAACTTTGCGCTATCCATCAGGAACCAATTAGGGTAGAATTAAAATACCCTCGGTTGCGTACACTTTTGGAATCCGTATGCCGCGACCTAACCGAAAATGAAGGCGCCCAGTTCACAGGTCTGTTCGCAAGGTTGCATTATCTATGTAAAAAGACTGCACTTTCCAACCTCAAAGCCTATCAGATTCACTCCCTGCGTGTCAATGCGAACAAGGTGCTGCATGAAGGTTTACGGCCCAGCGAAGATGATTACCAATATGATGTCAAAGCGCTCGCTGATACCATAGCACATTTTTATAAGGATCCCACTCCGAATAAATTACAGAAGCTATTGCCGGAAAAAGGACGACCACAAAGTAAAAGTCGCAGCCGCAAAGCCCGCCAAAAGCGTACCCGAATAGCTATTGACCACGTGACGTCAGACTATATCTACGGTATTGAAGACGAATACCCTTCCGAAGAACTTATTAAGATCCGGTACAATGTTTCTGGCGTGAATGACCAATTCAATGCCACCGTCAGCAGACTATGGCCTGGTGCCCTGATTAACATCCTTAATTTCACTATTGAACCTAACGGCGACTACTTACCCGACTATATAGTACTGGAACCTGATCACCTTATTGATATCAGTGCTATTGCCGAATGTTACAAAGAATATGGCGACCATCCGCTTAATTTTTTGTACAGTAAACTCAACACGATTCCTAATACCCATTATATTATTCTGGGTAATATCGCAAACACTATACTTGATGAGCTCATCAATGAACGTCCAGACCAGCCCGTCCTGTTGAAACAAGTACTCAAAAAGGCTTTCCGTGAATCGCCGTTCAATATCAGCAGTTGTGAATATCTGCCTCCCGATTTCACCAAGACTTGCGAAGAGCACTTTGATGCAATAAAAAAACTGGTGCAAACAGGCCTGGTCAAAGAGCAGATTGACCGCGATAGAGCCATCCTCGAGCCTTCATTTATTTGTGAGGCCCTCGGCATACAGGGACGTCTTGACCTAATGCTAGATGATTATAGCAGAATCGTCGAGCTTAAATCGGGCAAAGCCGAGATGTTTAGAGCGGAATTTGATCACAAGGAAAACCACTACGTTCAAGTGTTGCTTTATTACGCTGTACTCGAATTTAATATCGGCTACTTAAAGGACCGAAGAGCCTACCTGCTGTATTCGAAGCATGGTGTGCTACACTCTAGCAGCAACCTGGAATCACTGACAAAAAGTGCAATCAACAAGCGGAACCTCATTGTAGCGAACGAGCGCCAGGTAGCTTTCGGCAGTAATGAAGATCGAATGATACTTGTGCGTCAATTACAGCATCCTACACTAATTACGAAGGTATTGCATGACAATTTTTTAAACAGATACGTCCTCCCAGATTTGGCCGCGTTCTATTCGCCATTTTCAGCTGCGACTGAGATTATGTTGAAATACTTTCAGGAATTTCTAGGCTTTATTGCAAAAGAGCATTACCTAGCTAAATCAGGTGAGAACAGCTATGAACGACGGGGGCTATCCAGTCTTTGGCTAGTACCTTTGAAAGACAAGATCGAGGCTGGTGATATTTTTATTGACCTATCACTGGCCGCGCCCGTGGATCCTGCAGCTGAAGTCCAACGATTAACATTTATGCTATCCGATATGGGGCCTGACTTCATGCCGAATTTCCGGAAAGGCGATATTGTTATACTATACCAGCGGAACACAGATAAGGACAACATCATGAGCCAACAGGTATTCAAAGGTAGCCTTGAGGGAATTAGGCGCGATCAGATCGTTGTTCGTTTGCGCTACCGTCAACGGAACGTATCGGTATTGCCACAAACCAGCAAATATGCGCTCGAGCATGACCATATGGATGTTTCATATCAAAGCATGTACCGGGGTCTTTACAGTTTCCTTAAGATCGATATACGACGCCAGCAGTTGTTGCTAGGTGACCGCACACCCGAAACGGATGATAGCCGGCAGTTGGTTTGTCAGAATTTCCCTGCCGACCTGCAACGCATTGTGTTGAAGGCAAAACAGGCTAAAGACTATTTCATTTTAGTAGGGCCGCCGGGCACAGGCAAGACTTCGCAGGCGCTAAAGGCTATGACAGAAGAGTTCCACGCCGATCCTCGGTGTCAATTGCTATTGCTGGCTTATACTAACCGCGCAGTTGATGAGATATGCGATACTTTGGAAAAAGCCGGTAGCGGAGGGCTGGATTATGTCAGGATCGGTGGTGAACTATCCTGCGATACAAGGTTCCATCACCGGCTCCTGGATTATCAGCTTGCCGATTGTCAGAACCGTGAGGCCGTACGATTATGTATTGAAGGTTATCGGATATTCGTGGGCACCATCACATCCCTTTCAGGCAAAATGGAGCTTTTTAAGTTGAAGTCATTCGATATGGCTATCATTGATGAGGCAGCACAGATACTGGAACCACATCTTTTTCCATTGTTGTCCGCCGTTGACAAGGCTGGCAAGCCAGCGATCAGCAAGCTAATCATGATTGGCGACCACCGACAGTTACCGGCCATTGTTCTGCAATCAGAGGAGAGTTGTCAGGTACAAGACCAGGCTCTTAGGAAGAGAGGTTTCCTTGACAAACGAGTTTCGTTATTTGAACGTTTATATCTCCGTCATCATCAAGCGAATACCTCTCCGTTTTGGGACATGTTGGTTAGGCAGGGCAGGATGCATCCTGAATTGGCCTATTTTCCCAACACTGAATTTTATAACAACCTGCTCGAATCACTCGATCTGCCCCATCAGACCGACACATTGCCATATACAACGTTTGACAGCGATAGCCCGGCCCACCAGGCTTTGGCCACCAACCGTCTACTGTTCTTTCCTTCAAAAGCAGATCTCAAGCATCGGAATATAAAAAGTAATCTAGATGAGGCGATAATTGTCCGGGAGATTCTGCGAACCGTAACACAGCTTTGTCAGCTAAATAATATCAGCCTAGTCGCCAGTGAGCGTGCTACAGAAAACGAACTTAGTGTAGGCATTATTGTCCCCTACCGTAATCAGATTGCGTTGATAAGAAAAGAATTGGCTTCGCTCAGTATCCCGGAACTTAGTGATATCACTATTGATACTGTTGAAAGGTATCAGGGCTCTCAGCGTGATCTAATCATCTATTCCTTTTGTGTCAACCGCCAGAGCCAATTAAGCCAATTGTCGAACATTATCGTGGAACAAGGACAGTATATTGACCGCAAGCTAAATGTAGCGATAACGCGGGCGAGAAAACAACTGATAATTGTAGGAGAACCAAATATACTAGCTAATGATCTGATATATAGCAAGCTGATTAAACACATCAAATTGCAAGGCGGTTACAATGAGAAAGCTTTTAGGAATTTCGCTTAAAGAAGTTTGTTTTACTAATCTATCTTCTTGTTTTGCGCCAAAACTTAAATGTCAGGATACTACACCATTATGATTGACTCTCATTCTCTGTACCACAGGAATAAAAACCATGTGGTAAGAAATAGAAGTATTAAAAACGTTAGCCACATGCAGCTATATCTTCTTAGTTTGGCTTTGATAAAGTCCATGTCCTGCAAAAATTCACGGTTGTTATTCAGTATCCTGTCGATATCCTGCGTGTCTAATAAATCAAGATATCTTCTTCTCAAATCAAAATAGTGTCCCGAAAAGCGTTTTTTTTGTTCGATTAATTCCCAGCGGCTAAACCAAAAAAAGATGAAAGAACAAAGTAATATAACCGAGGAAAAAACAGAGGTGTCAAAGGTAAAAACATTAATCAAATTGTCTTTGCTCAATACCTTTAAGATTACTACCGAAATATAAAAGCTGATTAATGCCAGCCCGCTTTTTTGAAGATTACCAGCAAATGACTCTGTTAAACTATTGGCACGATCATGAAAATTTAATAACTGATCCGACAGACTGTTTCTGACAGATATATATTGTTTAATATTTTCCTTTTCGTAAACCTTGTAAGCGGAGAATAAAGAACTATAAGGGGATCCGCTGAGTGTAATATTTCCAGACGGAGTCAAATGAAGTGAAATAATATTCCTGGCTAAGCCAATTTTGTCATTAAAATTTCCCGAATTGTATACCCAATGATATATCAGTTCATACTGATGCCCTTTATCAGCTTTTATTTCAGAAAAATCCACCGCTCCCTGAATTGACTTATAGCCGTTCAATTTATATTGCAATGCGGAGTTTTCAACGGCAAAAATATCGAAAAGGTAAGCCAGTGAACCTATTATAGCTAAACGGTTGAAAATATCTTCAAGGCCACTTCTGGTATTGCTTTCAAGTATAAAATCATCCGGCACCAACTGAAATTCTGCAAATAAATTAGAATGGCCTGCGGTTTGTGCCAGACTAATAATTTTAGACCGGTCAATAACGGCCGGAATTGTGTTGTTGTTTTTGTTAACCAGCCATATGGAGGCTGTCCTTATTTCAGCTCCCGTTACTTGGTTTTCCAGCAGAATGTATGAAGTATTTTGAAGAAACTCATTAAATTGTGATAGGAGATTGTGCAAAGACAGACCCTCCAAAAACGATTGAAAATGGTTCAGTGAGTAGATTGAAATGCAGCCTGCCTCTTGTTTTTTAAGTATAGATATAATGACCTTAATGGGCTCTTCCTCACGCTGTGCCATAGCTTTAGTGAGGTTAAGCAAAAAGTCTGAAACTGAATCTGGTGAATAATAATCTATCGGGTCGTTATCCCCGATAATAACTGAAACCTGTACTTTATCCCGCGCATTTATAAACACTAAAGACGCGTCAAAAGTCTGGGCATCCACTTCTTTATAGGAATTCGCAGCAAGTATTATTTTAACTTCGTTAAAGTTCTCTGTTAGTAAATACTGCTGGTGTTCAAAAAGATTGATAAGTGTTTGCACGGAAAGCTCACTCATGGCATAATATTCGTATCTCCAAAATACTCAAAACCTTCTTCTGATTTAATCATAACCCACTTATCTCCATTGGGTTGCTTGTATCTCATTATCGTATTTTCAAGGTTTTTTATATCGCTTTTTAAATTGAGGTCGATCTGTGGTGTTAAAGGTATTGATTTCTTAAATTTCTTGCTTACCTTTTCCGGAACTATAGAGAATTTGCTGTCAAATTTCCCTTTTTCAAATATTTTCTTTGCCTTATCTTCCAGTTCTGTAACATTTAATGCTGGATCGAAAGGTTTATAACCCGTTAAAATATCAGCAATAAAGCCCTCAGAGGTGAACTCTGGTTTTAACCGGAAGTAGTGTACACTTGAATTCCAAAGTGCTATATAGTCTGCTTTATGCTTTTTTTTGATAGGCGCCAGGATTTTGGTTTCTATTGCATCAAATACATTTTCTGTATTATATTCATCAGTATAAACTTCTTTCAGTTCTAAAAAATCTCTCCACCAATAAACGGTAAAAGCAGAATTAGTATCATAAACTGATATTCTGGATATATTTCCATGATCATCTATGTCTGCAAGAAACGCCTTGTATATCTTCTTTTTTAGTGGAAAGCCAACTTTATTCGTATAAGTCTGGGCATCTAAAAAACCATCATAATCGGCTTTGGAAATAATCACTTTATTATTCTGATTATCAAATCTTACCAAAGAGACAATAACAATTCCTTTCAAAAGTTCAACTTTCAGGTTATTACGCTGATCTGATTCGATTTCCTTTTTTAACAAACGACTTCCAATAGCCTCGGAGTGCATAAGGTATTCATCCAGATTATTGTTCTTTACATTAATAATGCTATTGATCAAGGTGTATATTTCTGTTGTTTTACTTTGAAATTCAAATCCCTTCCGGTCAGAATCGGCTAATATTTTATTTAAAAGTTCTTCAATGTAACTTTTAAGATCTTTTTTTTCTTCTGGTACCGGTAAAGGAGTTAGTTCCTGGTTGGCAACATCTAATTTAAATAAAGCATTAAATATTATATCCATTTTATTAAAAGGTGTTAGGTATTATATTCGGCAAAAGGGCTGACCGACGCGTAATAACAATTAAATCATTTAATATTGCTGTTACAGGAATCAATTGGTTAAAGCGAAATTAATAATATTTTTGTTATATTTTTATGATACATATTTTAAAGGCGCTCAGATATCAATTCTGAAACTTGTCTGATGTCAACTTATTATTTTCTTCATTGGTTAAAATTTGTAGATATATTTAACGACCAAACCAATACACAACCAATGCCTGCCAATAAAATAAGCTAATTGATGATTTTAAGATTCTTGCTATGACGCCATTGTTACGATACCTATGACGAACGTGCATCTGTAAAACGTTTGTTCAAGATACGCGCCTAATTTAGAGTTTGTGTAATAATAATCGCTCGGAGCACTGTCGAAAGTGCAATAATTAAACAATTTACTTTAGATTCTCGGCAGAATGACTGGAAGCTAAACCAGATAATTTACTATTTTGTACTGCCAAACTTATTCCTTGATCACATGTATAATGAACTTGTTTTCTCCACCGCACTAATTTTTGACAATACAACCCTGGACGGAGCCCTTGGACGTCACGGCGCCGGTAAATACTTTATTGCGCCTTATCAGCGGGGTTATAAATGGAAATCCGATAAAGACGGCGCTGTCACTCAACTGATGACCGATCTTCTGGCGGCCTTTAATAAAGATAGTAAAGAATTGTACCTCAACTACATTACCACGCAAGTCAATAAATTTGAAGGAGAAACGGTACTTGAGCTCATCGACGGCCAGCAGCGCTTAACGACGCTCACCCTTCTATACGCCGTAATTGCAGGAATGACCGGCAATGAGGAAATCAATGCTGCCAGCAATAAGCTCTCCTACCAGATTAGAAAGAAGGTATCCCAGTTTTTTTCAACATATATTTATGACCCACAGCAGGTACCTGAATTATTTAGCCAAAGCTGGGAAACATTCGTTGAAACTCATCCATACGACAATGAGCAGGACATCTATTTTCTTTTCCACGCGGTTCGCCACATTTTCGACAGACTTTCCGAACTGGGGGATGATCTGACCATACTCAAATTTGCCGACTATATCGGTGAGCACGTGAAGATCATCCTCAATAATATAGAGGGAAACATCAATTGCGAGAAAATCTTCAGTAACCTTAATAACAATAAGGTTGAGCTGACGGACGTGGAACTGATCAAGGGACTGTTGCTGACCCGTTCTTCCCGCGCCGTAACCGGCAGCAGGCAACTGGGATATAAACAAGTTCTTGAGATTCGTGCGCTGCTCGGTCGTCAGTGGGACGAGATTGCCGCCTGGACAGCGGAGCCGGATATCAGCGCACTTTATTTTAGCGGAGAAACTCCGCCGATCGAACAGTTGCTCCGTTTCCTGGCAGTGGTATCCGGCTATCAGCCCGAAAAGGATAAAGAAAGAAAATACGCGTTATTCAATTTCTTCCAAAATGCAATAAACGACGATGCCGGCCAGGCTGCCGGTTTATTTAACGAACTGAAAATCATCAAACAAATCCTGAATAACTGGTACGGACACCCGGCAGTCTATAATACGGTCGGCTTTTTATTCCACGCCCGGGACAGCGGTTATATTCTTACTGATCTGAAAGGATTGCTTAAATCCCCGATAAAAACAGTCGAACAGAAAATCAGGCGGCTGGCCTTCGCAATCATTCCCGAAAATATTGCAGAGCTTGACTACCAGTACGACAAGGCTAAAATACACCGTGTACTACTTTCCTTGAGTGTATTCCATAACAAAGACAAGGTAAGATTCGATTTCACCGCCTATAATGCAGGCAGTTGGTCACTCGAGCATATTTTTCCGCGGTCTCCGGATGTACTGCCCGACCGCCTTGAACAAAAGGATATTGAACTGATTAATCAGTTAATGACTGTCAAATTTGACGACCTTAAACGAATCAAAGAAAAAATCCCCAACCTGAAAATGAAGGAATTCCACACTATCAAACGTAAGCTTTCCCGAAGCTCCTGCGAACTGGTCCCTGAAGAAAAAATGCTTATATACCGACTGATTAAAACTGACAAGCTCAATAAGATGGGAAATATGGCCCTGCTAACCGGCGGCGACAACAGTTCTAACAGCAACGGCATGTTCAGCAAAAAGCGCCATAATATAATTGCCAGGATTAGTGCGGGTAGTTTTGTACCTAAACATACCTATGACATCTTTTCCAAACTAATCAGTGCGAAAATGACCACCGATAATATTTCCTGGACCGAAAATGACATTGACAACCACCAGATCTGGATGGTCGAAAAAGTTGAGATCATCAGAAAGGACCTTGCAATATGAACCCAGGACGCTATACTTTAAAATCTTTTTTTACTTACCAGAACCTGGACCAAGTACTCATTCCTGAAATTCAGCGGGATTATGTCTGGACAACCGAGAATGTCGGGAAACTGATAAAATCTTTACTGGAAGATTTCCATGAGGATGACCGTTATGCCGTTGAAGTAACATCTGAAAAGTTGAACATTTTTCCACCACAGGTGAAGGACCTGTTCGTCAGAGCACTTGAACAGCAAAAGCCGTTTTCTAATATCGGTTTTTTATATGCTTATTCGGACAGCGATGACCCGAACAAATACATGCTAATTGATGGCCAACAACGGCTGACCACGCTTTTCCTTATTCTAATGTTTCTCTATATCAGAGAGGGTAACCAGGAGAAATTTCGCAGGGGCTATTTCGCCAATAAATTACCGAAAGTTGATTATAAGGTCAGAGAGAACGCGCACGTTTTCCTCATCGACTACATTGGCTTCCTGCTCGGAGGTGGGGACATTTCGCAGGTAAAAAACCAGTTCTGGTTCTATAAGTCTTATGAAACTGATCAGACGATTACGGCATTTGTCAGCAATTACCAGCACATCATAATGCTGTTAAACAAACAAGACCTGACAACTGAATATATTGAGAACCAAGTCGAATTCTGGTACTTTGATACCAACAAAAGCGAGCAAGGAGAAGACCTGTATCTTTATATGAACAGCCGCGGGGAAACAGTTGAAACCAACGAAAATATAAAGGCAGAACTGCTTCAGAGGCGTTCAGATGCAGACAAACAACAATATGGGCTAAAATGGGAAGAATGGCAGCACTTGTTCTGGGAGAACAGAGACAAATCACCAACAGCCGACAGGGGTTTCAATGAATTTCTGCGTTGGATAAAAATGATAGAGGTGGTAAGAGATGGAAAAAAGGACAACAATCTCACCGAAACGCTACGGCAGCTGCGGGAAAACGATAAGTTTTCCTCCGACGGGCTTACGATGGAAAAGGTAGAAAGTTGTTACCTCGCCTTGAAGCGGCTGCTGGCCGTTGACCTTGGGGTAATGTTTGATATAGCGTTTTTGCGGAAACAGCCGGATATTAAGGACTATATCAGCTTGTTCCCACTACTGATGTTTGCAGAGCGGTATACTGATGCGTCACCCTCTGAGCTGAAAAGATATGTCAGATTCTTTTACAATGTTACCCGCTTTGAGAATGTTTCCAAGAGTCCTTATCAGTATATGGCACAAACAGTGCAAATGACCGCGCAATTCATTGCCGGACGAAACAGAGATGTAGCCCGGTTGGCCACCAGTTTGTTGCGGCTCGATTATGATAATCTATTGACCAAAGAAGAGATATGGAAATTAAAAATGTACGCACAAGCTACCGGTCAGGAATATTACAGGACAGAACTGGAGGATCTGTTCTGGGAGGCGGAGGACTTTGTGTTGTGTAACGGACGAATTAGATTCCTTTGGGAAATCATGAATTTTGATCCTGATAATCCCAAAAAAGCCCTTTTCAAAAAGGCGACATTTATTTCCTTTTATCAGACATTTAAACAACTTTTCAATAACCCGAATGACATCCTCAGGCGGGCATTCCTAGCCAAGGGTGATTATTCTATTGCGGATGGCAATTCCAGTATACTGGGAGGTTCGCGCTGGTCATTCGGCCAGTCGCTAGACAGTTGGCGGACAATCCTTCATGATGAGGATAAGGTAAGATATCTGAGGGCTTTGCTAGCGGACGTTATACGACGCAAACGAGAGAACAAAACGCTGACAAATCCACAGGTATTGAAAGACATCGCCGACGCTTACATCTCCAATGGCTCCGAAGACGAGTGGATCTACCACTTTATCGCCAATCCAGGGGTGCTGGCCTATTGTCAGGACAAGTACATTGTCTTGACCGACGAAAACGTGGACGGTATTTATCTGCTGTCTGGGAAACTGGCAGTAGTCAACGGTTACGAACCTTTAAAAAAGTTTGCCGTCAAAACGGCAAAGCAGCTGGCAAAAGCCGGGTAGAGCGTGTTGTTCAAGACAATTTCAATATTTATCGCCTATGAAACAATACATCAGAGGAAAGTTAATCGACTTTCGGTGTGAAACCCGATTCAACTTCAGTCCTAATAGGACACTTGTTGATCAAAAATGCTACCTAAAAGCTGTAAATCTTCGACAAAGCGATGTGTGAAGCGTCCCTCACGGGCTACCTTGAATCATTGTAATGAGCTGAAATTCAGTAAATTAAAAGGATTTTTTATTTTACAGCGGTGCATTTTGCGGTGCATTTTATACTGAATAGTACATATCCTCCTACAAACCTTTTCCTTTCCCACAAATATTCTGCTTGATTCCAAACGTTTGTTTCAGCAAAATAAATTTCAATAGAAGCATCAATTAACAGCTTTCGACAATTTGGAAAATTTGATTATAAAAACGGTTTCACAACACTTTATAGCCAAACTTAAATTAGCGGCAGCCTGTTCCATATCCGACTTCTCACTTCAAATAAACAGCTGCCGTCTAATCATTTAACCAGCTCAAAAATTCGGCATCTTAAACATTTTGCTCATGAGTTGCTGGTTGGGCCATACAAACGAATGCATGGTAATGGGCGCTTGCCTTTGATGCAGATTAATTACAAATCTTACGATTCTAAACTAATAAAAATATTCTGTAGCCAAGCTATTAATGCGGAAACCATAAGTCCTAAGAAACGCAGGTTTATCTTTGAATATTGGAATATAATTTTCAATGTTTCTATCTAATTATTCAAGTTTGATTTAATTTGGGGGGATTCAAATTCACACTCATTCATGCCGTTTACACATTTCTAGTATTTTATCTACCCTTTGGTTACCAACTTTGGGATTTAATTTAAAATTTCATCCCAATGATCATAAAAAAAACAATCCTATTATCCCTAATGCTTTTTGTTTGTTTAGTAATTAATGCGGAGCCAAAAGAAAATGGAAAACCATTTTTAAAAAATGTTACCAGATTAAAAAGTTTAAACTACCTGAACGATCCGGCAGTATTAACAGCGGATTTGATTAATTTCAAAGGAACATCAGTATTAATGATTCATAATAATAAGCGGAATGAAGAAATAACTGATACCCTTTCTGTTAACAATGGCATATTTACTGTCTCGACAGGTTTGATACCGGGACCTCAAATTGTTGTCTTATATATTATTATCAATGGTCGGTTTAATGAGATTAAAGCCATGCTGGCACCTGGCTATCAATTATTGCTCAAAACGGATGTAAACAAATGGGCAGGGCGAAACATGGAAATAGATTGGGGTGGCCAGGGCTCGGTAATTAATAATCTTTATACCGAAATTAATAAGCACCCTCAATATTATGACCCAACTGGTAAAGTAACTTTTGATAATTGGTACCGAAGTTCTAAAATAACAACCGATTCATTATTGATTAAATGCACTACATTATACAATGATGCCCATGATCCCAACTATGCTTACTTTAAAAACTTAATTTACGCAGATATAAACTTTAACAGGTTAGATGCCCTTTTAGGGCACGCCTATCAACTATTGGATACTGAAAGCCCAACTGAAGTAGACAAATACATAACTACTAATTCTGATAGCACGGTAACAAAAGACATGTCAAATAGCGGCAATATGGCCTCCCCGGCTTTTAAAACCCTTGTGGGGTTTTCCTATTGGTACCTTTATTACAATTTCAAACACGATAATAAAGTAAATGGTGTTGCTCCTAATGATAAATATGGTTCATTGTTAAAAAAAATTCATGCGATTTTCAAGGGGGATGTTAGAGATTACGTTTTTTACAGGTTTATGAATCTATATTTAGACGCGGTAATCAATACTTATGAGGAATTTAAGGCTGCGACTAAAAACACTATGCCTTATTTAGATAATATTAATAGCAAACTGTATCGGGAGAAGCTAACAAGCCTTATAAATAATAAAGAATATGAGCTAAGTAAATATAAAACTGGAGATACAGCACAGGCATTTTCGTTAATTGACAATAAAGGGAAAACACATACATTGGCAGATTTTAAAGGCAAAGTGGTTTTAATTGATTTTTGGGCAAGCTCATGTGCACCCTGCCGTGAAGAAACCCCTTATTTAAACAAACTGTATAAAAAATACAAAATAGATAGCCATGTACAATTAGTAAGCATTGCCGTGCGCGATAGCAAAGATGCCTGGCAACATGCATTGCATCAGGATAAACCTGAATGGCTACAACTTTTTGATGGTGATGGCAAAACAAGTCATTACTTTACGAATGCCATACCTAAGTTTGTACTGATAGATAAAGCAGGTTTAATAGTTAACTTAGATGCTCCGGCACCAAGTGATGCCGACAAACTGGAAACCCTTATTAAAACCCAACTTGAAAAGGATAAGTAGCATTATTTTAAAAAGATGGATAGTTTTTCTTTTAATAGTTAATGCATCTTTTAACAGAGGGCTTGCCCAGCATGTTACCATTTTTGGCAAAGCCCCCATACGTGTAGACGCGCAAGGTATTTTGATTAAGCAGATGAATAGCAGTGCTTTTTCTGATGATATAAGGAACGGAGCAAAGCAAAAAGTAATTCCCATTTATATTGCAGGCAACTGGGTAGCTATACAAACCACCAATATGCCTTTTGGTACAATTAATATCTCTGAGCCGTCGCATAAAGAAAAGTATAATTTCCTGTTGCTTGATCACTACCAGATTCATAAGCTTTATGAAAGATCATACTACACTACAACCCCCGTACACGGCCAAGGGTTCATATTGCAGATTGATACCTTAAATAAGGTATTAAAGCAAGGGAAGAATAGTAAATATCTCCTGAAAGAAGGGATTGATATTGGCTATGTTTCACTAAAAGTTAACGATTTCTTTTTTATTGATTTTTATGATTACAACACCGATACACTGGTCCGCAGGTACTATATTAAACGACTTAAAGTAATACCTAAAATTGAAGTTTATCACCAGCTAAAGGAACAGCTATATGAAAGCCAGGTACAAACCAGCGGCACTCAAAAAATAGTTTTCTCACCCGGTGGGAAGTTCGTCACCACTATTAAAACCAAATCGGATTTTAGGGATTCCGCTGTTAAATACCTTTTAATAAATCTAAAAACGCGGGATACGCTGCAGCAAATTGGCCCTACTTTCTTAAAGCTGCCAGAGCTAGCATCAAATACAGATTATGAGTTGCAATTCAACTATGTTATACAGCCGGAAAGTATAGGTATAATTTGTCTGTCAGTAAAACCTTACTGGTATCAGTCTGTCATATCTTACTTTATAGCAATAATTACCTTTACGTTACTTATAATTATTGCCATAGTAGTTGTTCTAAAAAAGAAAATCAAGGCTGTAAAAGAAAAACAAACAGAAACAGAGCAGTCGTTAAGGCGTTTGCAGGCACAATTAAACCCGCATTTTACCTTTAATGCTTTAAGCTCTATCCAAGGGCTTATCAATACCAATCAAATTGATGATGCTAATTATTACCTGCATGAGTTTAGTGCTTTACTGAGGCAAACCTTAAACCGTAGTCAGTATATTTTTAATACGCTCGATAAGGAAATTGAGATGATGAATACGTACATCGGGCTGGAACAATTGAGATTTAATTTTTTATCTGATATCCAAATATCAAATACGCTTACCTTACCCGATATTGAAATACCCACGTTGATATTACAGCCATTGATAGAAAATGCAATTAAACACGGTATTTCTTTTTTAGAAGATAAAGGACAATTGCAGATATTCTATAAAGAGGGGCAGCAGCCTGGTGAGCTTATTATCATGATAAAAGATAACGGAAAAAGCTTTGATGACGACACCGCTTATGGTTATGGCTTAAAATTAACATTAGAAAGAATTGCGGCTATCAATAAATTAAAAAAGGAAAAAGCAATTACGCTGGAATTTCACAAACATGCAGGAACAGCAATAACTTTGATATTTAACAACTGGATATAGAATGATAAAAGCTATAATTGTTGATGATGAGCGGTTTAATATTAAAAATTTACAATCGTTATTAAATAACCAATATCCTGAAATTGAAGTGGTAGGAACCTCTTCATCAGCCTCCCAGGCAAGAGCATTAATTCTAGATTTAAAGCCGGATGTGGTTTTCTTAGATATCCAAATGCCCGGCATGAATGGCTTTGAGCTTTTGAAATCATTGGATGAACGCTCTTTTGAAGTTGTTTTTGTTACCGCTTATGATGAGTATGGAATAATGGCTATAAAATTTTCAGCGCTTGATTATTTGCTTAAGCCTATAAGCATTACCGAATTAAATAAAGCGGTGGATAAAATTAAGGCTAGCATTAATGTCAAAAAACAAAATTTAAGATTGGAAAATTTCCTTTACTTGTTAGATAAGCAAGACCGGGACGAGAATGAAAAAATTGCCTTACCAACGTTAAAGGAAACTCACTTAATTCCTGTTAAAAACATAGTGAGATGCGAATCATCGAATAATTATACAACTTTCTTTTTGGTTGATGGAGTATCACATTTGATATCAAAACCTATGTATGAGTATGAGGAACTGCTCTCGCCGTATGGTTTTATCCGTTGCCATCAGTCGCACCTGGTTAATAAAAAGCATATAGCAAGTATTCTTAACGAGGACTCAGGATACCTAATTATGGAGCACACAGGCATAAAAGTCCCTATCTCCAAGCAAAAGAAGAGCATTATTAAATTGTTTTTTAAGATATAAAGATGGTATTAATACTTAAGCAAGGGGCTTTGGAAAAATACTATGCCATTCGAATGCCGATGAATACTTTGCTGTAGGGGTTCAATGTTGGTTTAACGCATTTAAAAAAGCTATTCCTAGCGATGGCACAAATAATGAAATCAGCAGGAGGGGCGAATTACGGTTTTATGATCCTTCGCTTTACAAATTATTAAGTAAATACTTTTTTATGGATGATAGCATTCAAGTTTGAAGGTAAATTATTCTATGTGTTCAAAAAATACCCACTGGTCGAAGTTTATACTTCGTCCTAAAATGTATTTAGCTTTCAGCTAAACTCTACTGTAAAGAATTATAATGCTCCACAATTTGTATAAGTGTAAAGCGCAGATAAAGATATGCAAATCCTAATTTTGATATTTAGTTTCGGAAATTTAAAATAAAAGTTAAGTCCTCCAAAAAGTTCGGGATTTGACCTGTTCCCTTTTCAAAATGAAAGCCTTGAGTCGAAAGATTTGAGGCTTTTTTGTGTTTGAAGCGCAAGCAGGATACTTGCTGGATTATAGGTCGAAGTTACGCTTTGCTAAACTTCGACCAGTGTGCGATCATTAACTGTTCCTTTTGCATTGTTTTTTCCTTTTAGCCCGTCAACGTAAAGGGTTTGACCCATTGTTGCAGAACAAAGGGCCTGACCTGGAACTCGCCGTCAAAAAAGAAAACGAGGTGATCAGCTTTATCATTAACAAACACCGGGATGATTTCTCGCTGGAAACATTTAAGGCGGCTTATGCTTACTACAGCGTTGACCTGTGTGATCTATCAGAAGGGGGTTTTCGGGATTACCTGTATAACTTCTTTTGGGATGACGGCTCACCATTTTTGGGTGACCTGGTGAAGCACGGCGGCCCGCATATCGTCGCTTATAACCTGGTTAGTGATTTTAAACGAAACTTTGAAAAGGCACGGTACGATAAACTGGTGAAAAACGCATTCGACTATGCGCCCCTATATCTGCCCCTGTACGGCTTCATGTCGGAAAGAAAACGCTGGCCGGAGCTTTGCCTGACCATGATGGAATGGCAAGGCATCGAAGTTACCCTGGCTTTTAAAGCATATCTTGAACGGGCTTATCCTGACGTGGATGGTTTGGAGTTGGTTAAGGAAATAAATGGGTTGCCATACTCGAAATGGGCATAAGTAATAAGTGTGCCTATCGGAATGTTGCTTAATCAGTCAAAACGGCCCATTCCCATACGATCAGGGCACAAATCAACGATATCAGGGTTGTGACAAGACGGTCTGTAAATAATCGGCGCGCATTATGTTCCGGTTGTATCATACAACTCAATTTTAACTTCCTTACAGCTTACGTAATACCTGCAGCCGGGCTTTTCTCAATGACAAATCCTATAAGTTATGTTTTAAATTACCCGATAAACGTTTAGCATATCCCGGCAAAGCTGTTGAAATTTATGATGTAAACAGAAAGTATTTGTGTGCTAATATGTCCTGAATAACATGGTTATTAGAAGAGCGATTTTTCTGTGGCTTTTCTGTCAATACCCAATTGTCAGGTAGTCAATAATGAAAACAATAAAAAGATTAACAAATTATCGGCGAACAAAACAATAATCAATCAACCCATTTGTTAATTGATCAATTACAAATTGTGAATGTCGATTTTATCATTTGTCAATTGATTTCTGAACTATTGTCCATTGAGAAAAGGTCATCCTTAATATAACTTTAACTTGATGGAATAAAGCGGCTTATTAAGGTAAAGCAACTTTTTTTGTGATGTATATCAACTTTTTTATAGTCAAAATCGATTTATTTAATAAGGTAAATCAATTGACAATGGTTGTCCGGAATATAACTTTAATCCGATAGAGCAGCAAAATTTTTACAGGGGTAAAGGGTAGTGAGGTTTTTTATTTTGAAGAGCTTCAAAAGTATTGATCTTAGAGGTGTTCAGGTAAAATACAGGTGGTTTAGCCTTATTTTTTCTGTTTTTACCTACAAAAACTTACTACCCTTTTACCACTGTTTGCGCATGTAAAAAATGCGTTTATTCGGCCAGGGAAAAAATATTTACGCATGTCACACTTTTGAATAAAAAGAACGCCGAGATTAAGCGGCTTATTTGATACTTAATTAAATAAGTCCATCCGATGAACAAAGAAAACAAAAAGAAAAGCACATAAACGAAGTACATCTAACTCGGGTTTGTAATAACGGTCTGCTGTCATAGATTAATTGTTGCGGTTGAAACTTTGATTAGTCTCTATTTTACTGCTATCGGTTTACCGTTCGTTAACTCATCCGATGCATCACCAGCTAATTCGAGCATAATGATTGTATCGATTGAATCTTGTTTATCGGCAGAAAGTTTTATAGTTAAGTTTTTATTATCCTGAACAAATGTTGCCCGATTACTCTCATTGGTCAAATTGGTACATTTTACAATTTTACCTTTAAGAGTTGGTAATGTCAAAGAGTCTCCGTTCCATTTTCTAATGTGAAGATAAATTTTCTTGCCTTTAAAAGTAGCGCCGCCCCATGTGCCATTAGTATAAGGTCCACCTCTTGTGCCATAAATACTCTCTTGATATTTTTTTAACCATTGGCTTATTTGTGCTAATCTTTCTTGCTGATCGGCAGGGATAACTCCCGTTGCATCAGGCCCAATGCCCAATAGCAAATTGCCATCGCCGGTAGCACAGCCAACAAGCGCGTTGATACATTCTGCATAACTATGTACCTTACCATCCGGGCGGTAAGACCAACCTCCTCCGTCAGGCGTATGTACAAGTGTAAAACAACTTTCCCAGAGTCGGTTATTCTGAAATTTGCCTATAGTTTGTTCAGGAGTATCCCAATCGCCCAAGTATCTTGCAGGCTGTTTGTTATAGTCGCCAAGAACAGCAAGCCTGTTGTTCATTATAATGTCTGGTTGCAGTTTTTTTACTAAATCATACGTACTGCCTATTTGCCAAAATTTTTCTAAATCCCCCACGCCATAGCTATCCCACCAAATAATATCAATTTTTCCGTAACTGGTAAGTAATTCTCTTATTTGTTCATTCATGTAATTTATATACGCTTTATTGTCGCCTATTCCGTATAAGGGATTATGCCAATCACGCTGAGAATAGTACAAACCAAATTTCATTCCTGCTTTATGGCAAGCCGCAGCTAATTGCTTTATAGCGTCTTTTCCATAAGGAGTATTCATTATGGAATAATCTGAAGTTTTGGTATTCCACATAGCAAAACCACCGTGATGTTTTGCCGTAAAAACAATGTACTTCATTCCGGCCTCCTTCGCAATTCTCACCCATTCGGTTGCATCAAATTTGGCAGGATTAAATTTTTTGTACAGATTATCATAATTAGGATCTTCTACATAACCGGCGGGATCTCCAGTAATATCCAAAGGTTTTGTTGCTTTCCGCGACCAGCTAATTTCAGTCCCTGCAACACTAGACATATCCCAGTGAATGAACATGCCATATCTTGCATCAGTAAACCATTTTAATGCTGCGCTATTTTGCTGCTCTTTGTTTTGACCGTAGACCGTAACTGTTATTAGTAATAAGGGGATAAAGAGTGTTCTAAGCCTTTTCATAGTAATTGTATTTTTAAATTTATAAACAGAATTTTTAAGATTTTCGTTACAGTTGGCGAAAGATTAACTTTGCATCAAGGACGGGACTTTAAGAGAATAGAGTATAACAGTCCGGCAAAAGAGATCCCAAGAATTTCTTATTTTAAACCCCCTATTTCTTTATCTGATAATACTTTGTTCCATATTTGTAACGCATCTATTTCTCCCTTAAAACCGCCCAACGTGAGTAATGGAAAAACCAAGGTTTCGACTTTACGCATTCTTGTTTTGTCTTTGTCAGTAAACTGGATCCAGTCGTCATACAGCTTCTTTTGCAATTTACCGTTTATATACAAACTCGTTCCTTTGTTGGTACCGGTAATGACAATATGCGTCCATGTTTCTCATTACATCGTACACCGCTCGGGTATAACAGCATTCCAATCTTTGAGTAAACATATTTTCTATAGGGACGGTATTAGCCATTTTTTAATTAAATAATTGTTAAAAAAATGTTATCTATTACGGTCTGTGTGGTTATTTCGCCCGTTACAAGATCGCATGTTCCATTTTAATCTTCCTATCCGAAATATAGGGCACTATTGGATAAATGTAATCAACCAGGTTCACACCTAATTTTTCAGGTGAAGAGCCAACGAAAACAGTTTTTTTACCTTTAATATTAATCGTTCCATTATGCCCTATCTCAATCATTGCCCAAAGAGGGTCTTTATATGGCACTGTATATTTTATATTAGGCCGGGCTTTATCCACTTCCGGGGAATAACGGATCTCTTTGTATTTGTCGCCGAGCCATTGGTATGAGGCACTATTTATCTGCACATAATGTATATCATTGATGCGATTATAATAATCCTGATGATGGTGTCCCGTTAGCACCAATATCACTTTCTGCTGACCGCTCTTTTGATTAGCTTGTTCAAGTGTGTAGCGGAGCAATGTGCCATTTTCAAGTCCACCGGCATCATTATCCAAACCCTGGTGACAAAATATAATGGTAGGAAGTATGGTGGCATCCAAATCACTTTTTAACCATTCCAACTGCTCTGGCGAAATATAACGTGCATATCCCATCGGCCTGTATGGCGATGGATTATTTTCATTGCCGTCTAAAACCACAAAGTGAAACCCATTGGCATCAAAAGAATAGTATTTACCCTTTGCATTCCAGAATTCAACCACTTGGTCACGCGTATATCCTCCATCTGTATCATGGTTGCCAATAACATGATATTTTGGCCCTTTGAATTTATTCCAAACATCCATCAAAGGAAGGTTTTCCTTTTTAGGAAAACACAAATCACCCATTTGAATAATGAAATCAGGTGTTTCGGTATTCATTTCATCAATAAAGGCTGATAAACGATCTAAACCATCATACATAATATCGTGGTGCAGATCGGCAATAACACCAATCCTGATCTTTTTATCTTTCGGCTGTAATTCCGGATAACGGGCAAATAATAACACGCCACCTGCAAGCCCGGATTTTGCTATAAATTCTTTCCTATCCATCTTATTTCCTTTTTAAATGTGCTTAATATCTATTTTTAAAATTTATGTAAGTTTATAATATGCTCAAAGCATAAGCATATTGGCTTTTATATTTATCGGGGTTAAATGCCGGAAAGGTTAGTGTAACATCCTTGCCGATCTGCTTCCACTTTAATATTTCGTTTGTTTCTAACAGCCGGACTATTGCTCCGGGCTTTAGTTCCATATCTTTTATTGTAAAATGGTTGTTAACCGGCCACTTTGGTAATATGGCAAATACTTCTTTGGTTGTTGGATTGATTGTGAAGAAACATTCTTTCACGGCGTAACCAGGATCAGGATCTACCGTTAGTTTCAGCATAAAATCGCCATTTGCCCTAAAATCACCCTCAGTCCTTTTTGGTTTATAATCACGCCTGCCTTCACTCCACTGGCACGATCTGATCCATTTACGGGTATTATAAATTGCTTTCCCGTTTATTTTGAGCCAGGCACCCATCTGCAACAATCTCTCCTGCATAATAGGAGGGATTTTCCCCGAGGCATCCGGACCAATGTTAAGCAGTAGGTTTCCGCCCCTGCTTACCAGGTCACTTAAAAGCAGCACCAGTGTTTGAGGCGAATTATAATCCCAGGCATCTTCCATCCTATTATAGCCATAAGAAAACCCAATTCCCCGGCTTTCCTCAAAATAATGATCTCCGAATTCCATGTCGGGCTGGTATTCCGGCGAATAAACACCACCATGTTTAAACCGTATACCTTTTCCATAGCGGTCATAAGTAACTATATCATTCTTCACTGCACTTTCATTATATAGCCAGCTTAAGAATTGGGTCGAGTGCCAGGTGGTATCGCTTTGCTCCCAGTCGCCATCCGTCCAGAAAACGTCAGGCTTATATCTTTCGATCAAATCTTTCGCCTGAGGTATAGCGTATTGTAAAGCATATTTTTCCGGGTTTGATTTGTATAAGGGATTATACCACTCGTACCATGAAAAATATACGCCCGCCTTTACCGATGTTTTACGAATAGCTGTAAACAGATCACCTAAAAGATCTCGTTTGGGTCCCACATCCATAGCAGTCCACGGAAATCCCCATGCCTCATTGGTATATTTATTTGGCCACCAACAATAACCATCATGATGTTTGGCTACAGGAACTACATATTTTGCTCCTGACTTTTCAATAAGCTGCGCCCATTCATCAGGATTAAATAATTCCGCTTTAAAATCCTTTGCTAAATCATAGTAGGTTTTATCTCCAAATACCCGTTTATGATATCTTGCAACATCTCCATTAAAAGCATTAGTTTGCAGCCAGTGTTGGTACCATTCGGCATATTCTCCTTTTGGCGCATATGCCGGAACTGAATATACGCCCCACGTAATAAAGATGCCAAATTTGGCATCCTTAAACCATTCAGGAACTGGTCTTTTGTCGAGGCTTTCCCAGGTAGGTTTGTATTGTTGCGCACGCGCCCAGGAGTACTGAAGCAATATGATTATTATCAAAGCGGCTATTTTTGTATTGATTTTTTGTATTGATTTCATTGTCTGTTAAATAAATAAGTTCCGTTATTTGGCATAAGCTTCAGATTTTTAATACATCCCATTATTGATGATAATCATATTTACATATTAAATTAGAATTCTCTGTCCAATATTCCTGTAATGGGTCCTTTAATCCCTATTTTACGGTTAAAGAAAATTGCTGATAAAACAAGTAATAAAATACAAATACCTGTAAGCAGGTAGCTAAACTGCATCAGCACTTTGGCCCAGCTTAAATTTTTCATAAAAAACTCCTTGTAAAGCAATAACCCAACGCTGCCCAGGTATCCAACAGAATCACAGATATAAACAAAGAAACCTGCGTTTGCCTTTATTTTAAATAAGGCTATCATCCGTTCAAATAAAACAACCTGGATAGGTGTATAAGCCAAAAACATCCCCATACCAACCAAAAGCATCCACCAAAAGGGATTTATAAAGTGCAGGTGAAAAAGTAATGTACTACCACCGCTTAACAACAAACCCAATGCAATTAAATATTGAGTTCCCCAAAAACCTTTTATATTATTCCGGATAAGTGAAATACTTCCTATAGCTGCTAATACGATGATACCCGTAATTGTTTCGGTTATTGAGAAGATGGCCTTATTCCAGTGAGGGTTTATCTCGTTCCATATTTCAACTGAAAAATTATCCCTGAAATCTCTCATGGTGGTAAGTATGGTATAAATTAGCCCAATACCTATTATACCCGGCCCATATTCTTTTAAAACATTTTTTTTGTCTTCATTAGTCATCGGCAAGCGTTCAACACGCAAAAGCTTATCAGCTTCTGAAGGCTCTGGAATCACTGAGAGCATCCACACAAATGTTAAAAAGAGCGGCAGAAAGAGTAAGCCAATAATACCCGGCATCCAAAATTCAGAAACTAATGGAAACCATCCATGCACTATAAAATAAATGGTTTTTAAAATTCCGGATGATACGATGAGGCTAATACTCAGCCCCATTGCCAACATTTCTGTAAACCGCCTGCCCTCAAGGTAGCTAAAAACAATGCCCCAAACCATACCCAGCGGTAATCCGTTCAGAAATAAAAAGAAAAAGTTGTACGGATATGGCACCAATCCAAAAAGGAGAAGGCCGGCTTCTGAAAAAAGAATTAGCCTGATAATGAGCTTTACCCTGCCAGATGCCTTAAGTTCTGAAATTACTTTGATGCCGATAAATTTTGAAACCATATAACCAAGCACCTGCGCAATAATTAAAATGGCCTTATAGTCCAGGTTCCAAAGTGCTAACCCCGAGTAGGTCCCACTGGTAAATGGTTTTCTGAAAGCATACATACAAAAGTAGGTCCCAAAGGCGGCAAGCATACACCAAAATATGAAGAATACTTTTGAACGGGTTAGCAGCTTATTTAACTGGTTCATCGGGGTTGACTATGAAACTGTTTAACTTTTTGATAATTTATCCACTTACTTTTGTTGACCTGGCAATGGCACATCTTTCTAACCATTCCGGGCTAAACGGGTCAATATTTCCAAAACGCCGAATGTCAAATGGAGAAAAGTCGAAAGGATTTGGCCTGCCGGACGCTAACTCGGCAAAGGCTAAACCAACACCCCCACTAACTGCTATACCTGCGCCTACACATCCCGTAGCCAGCAATAAATTGTTGATACCGTGAGCAACACCCATTGATAAATTATTGTCGGGCGTATAACCGGAGAAACCGGCCACATAATATTTCATGCCAATATCATATACTTTAGGGAAGAAACGGGCCAGGCGATCGATAACTTCTGAAAGATCCTGCATACCTTTATCCGGGCTAAAAGAAAAATCATTAATATTCGGCGGAATGGTATCAGATGCAACACTTAAGGAGTTTCTTTCCCTGATGCCGAAAAGTAAACTTCCCCCTTCAGGGCGGGCATAGGCCTGTGCATCGGGCAATAATACTATTGGAGAATTAACAGGAAAAATATCGTTCTTTTCGGTGATCCAATATTGGCTCCTGGTAGGCGCCATGGGTAAACTTACACCTGCTTGCCGTGCAAAAATGGGTGCCCATGCTCCCGATGCAATAATGGTAACACCCGCATAAACATCCCCTGCTGAAGTTTTAACCCCAAGCACATCGCTCGCATTCATAATTAATTGGGTTGCTTCAATGCCCTGGTAAAATTCGGCTCCCTGAAGTTTTGCACAACGTGAAAAAAAGGTGCCCAATAAATAAGGATCACAATAGGCCTCATCCGGCATGTAGCCAATTCTTATAGCTTCATCTGTTTTTAGCCACGGCGCCATCTTATGCGCCTCGCTTTGGGATACATATGAGGCAGGCTGCTTAAATTCACCGGCAATAGCCATTAATTCCTTTAGATCGGCTTCCCGGGCCTCACTTGCCGCAACATGTAAAACCCCGGTAAACTTCATATCCATTGATTCGCCTAAAATCTCTTCCATTTCAGCAACTGCCTTATAGGTTTCGAGTGAAAGGGGAATAAAAGACCTTTTTGCCCTTACTTTTGTAACCAATGCCGCTGCATGGCTTGTGGCAGCGTTACACAACTCATTGCGCTCAAGCACTATGATTTTATTTCCCGGATTATTCCTGGTATAATAATAGGCGATAGCAGCGCCAAAAACACCCCCTCCAATTATTACAACATCAGCTTTTTTAAATAGCTTGTTCATAGTGCAAAAAGATAAACGATAAATTAATTGTAAATTTTCATTACGCTTGCTTCGGCGTATCCGGCAGCGCATGTCATCCCCTTCCCTCCAATGGCAGTACGAATATGTATGCGATCATCTATATCGTATTCCACAACATGTTTACTGCTATGTTGAGGGTAGAAACCAGCCCAGGAAGAAGCTATTTTACTGACATCAAAATTTACAATGTTTTGTGCCTCTTTTAACATCAGTTCATTAATGTAGCTACTAATGCCAAAGCCCAGATCATCAGTATGATTCACATCCGCATATTCATGAGAATCACCAATAATAATAGACCCATCAAGTGCTTTTTTAAATAATATATGGATGCCCCATTTTTCTAATTCTTCATAACGTTCTGGCGTTGTAAGCTTGGCAAATGAGGGGCATTCCTGGAATGATTCATATCTGCGGATAGACAAACCGGTTAAGATGTTCCCTTCTAACGCGACCTCTGGCATCGGAATGGTTCTCACCATCTGCAATTTCCGGAGCATAATGCCACTATCCTTAAACAGATCGGCAAAAAGCAGTTTAAATTCACCGCCATTACAAATGATCACCTTTTCAGCAGTAAATTTCTGCCTGTAGGCGGTAGCTATTTCTACACGATCGCCTGCAACTGCACAATCAACAACAGCCGTCCCCGGTTTATAGGTAAGATTGGGGTATTTTCCTATAGCATATTCAATTACACGATAGATCAGTTTATCAGGTTCAACACTTAATTCCTGCGGAAAAAAAATACCACCATTACAATATTCCTTTTTCAAGGCAGGCCATTGGGCTAAACATTTCTTGGCTGATAACAATACAGCCCCATGACCGGAAGCATCCATTCGCTCTTTTAACTCATGTGTTAGTTGTAGCTCATCATCATCCGACGAAATATAGACAGTACCATTGTTTCGGACACTGATGTCAAATTCCTGCTGTATCTCTTTGTATAATTCTGCTGTGCGCATGGCATGCGCAAACATGTCTGACGATATTCCTGAAGTGACCACCTGTCCAAAATTCCTTACGGTAGCATTTACGGGATATTGATCTTTTTCTGTTAGCAGTACACTTTTACCTAAACGGGCAGCATGTATAGCGTGGAAAGTGCCCATTATACCAGAGCCCACCACTATTAAATCATATGTTGAATTTTTCATTTTTTTTATTTACCAGGGCATTGAAAATGTTTTTACATAAGTGAAGCATTTTATAGCTTCAACTACGCCTTCTTTTATTCCGAGGCCCGAGTCTTTAATACCTCCAAAAGGAGAACGCTCTGTACGGTAGCCAGGTACTTCATTAATATTAACAGTACCAACCTGTAGTTCTTTTACAAAACGGATGGCATTTTCCATGTTGGCGGTAACTATACCAGATGATAAACCAAAAGCGGTAGAATTAGACAGTTGAATTGCATCGTCAATATCCTTGAAAGTAAGGATAGGAGCCAGGGGGCCAAATGATTCCTGTACCACCATTTGCGCGTCCCTTGGAACATTTATGATCACAGTAGGTTCTAACAGTGCGCCAGTGCGCTTGCCCCCCAATAAAACTTTTGCACCCTGAGCAACTGCTTTATCTACTACATTTTCCAGATATATGGCTGCTTGCTCATCAATTACAGTTCCAACTTTAGTTTGGGGATCTGCCGGGTTTCCGCTAGTATATTCTTTTGCTTTTTCAACAAATCGTTTAGTAAATTCCTCAGAAATGCTTTCCTGTACTAAAATACGTTTCACCCCTGTGCAACGCTGTCCTGAGTTTCTAAATGCTCCTTCAGCGGCCAGTACAACCCCTAGATCAAGGTTTGCATCTTCCAAAATAATCAAAGGGTCATTGCCGCCAAGTTCTAATATTACCTTTTTATAGCCTGCTGTTTGGGCAATCCTTTTACCTACAACTACACTCCCGGTAAATGAAACAATATCAACTTCGGGATTTTGTACCAATGCTTCTGCTACATCTTTAGTATTGCCTAAAAGAACGCTCAGCATATACGGAGGTAAGCCAGCTTCGAACAACAGTTCTACAAAACGAATGGCCGTTAAAGGCGTCTTTTCTGATGGTTTTAAAATTACCGGTGTACCCGCAGCTAATGCAGGAGCAATTTTGTGAGCTACCTGGTTTAATGGGTGGTTGAATGGGGTGATGGCAACAGCAAGTTTTAATGGTTCACGGAGTGTAAATATTTTCCGCTGTTTCCCGTTTGGTGAAATGTCACAGGAAAAAACTTGTCCATCATCATTCAAACATTCCATTGCAGAAAAAAGCAGCACATCATGGGCCCTGCCTATTTCATAAGTACTTTCCGTAATACATAATCCGGATTCAGCTGTAATTAATTGTGCAAATTCTTCTTTTCTCTCTAACAATAATATTCTGGCTTTCTCCAGGATACTATATCTTTCATACCGGTTTAATACCGTCCCTCCCTTTAAAGCCGCTTTAACAGCAGCTTGTGTATCACTTAGATTGGCCATTTCTACTGTGCCTACCAATTGTCCATTGTATGGATTATTAATATATAGCTGTTTCCCCGAAGAAACTGGTTTGCCTGCAACCAGTGAAGCTAATTTTATAATATTTATTGTCTCAGTTAATACTTCTTCTTTCATGCTTATTCTTAATTTGCTACAGATAATACTGCATTTTACCTACCATGTTTAATGCTGTTTAATGTGTGCCATTAATCGCAAAATCAAATACATCAAAATTTCGCGGATCACCTTGTGCCTTCCTTTTATAAGCTGCATTTAATGGGTGTGACACAACTAAAGGCACCATTTCTTCATATCTTCCGCCATGTGAGCGTAGGGTTCCATCCAGGGCTTTCAGATCGTGATCGGCAGCAGTTCTCCCAACTACAACATCACGGGCGGAGAGAACAAACAGATCACCTGTCCGGTCGGCCGGTTGCTCTAAAATACGGCAGCCTGTTTCTTTATCATATACTTCGGTAATGCCATGCTGCAGAGCCAGCCAGTTTTTCACCTCAACAATTTTTGAAGTATCATCCATATATACAAGGACATAAGAACCCAATGCACCATGGTGCTTTACATAAGGGTCAGTTATAGGGCATATAACCCTGAAACCAGGGCCAAATTTTTCGGTCAGCATAGTTTCAATGTATAATACATTTGGTGTACCGTCAGCTTTGATCTTAGAGTTCATGCCATGATCAGCGGTTGCACCTATAATTGCGCCGAGTTCCAGCATTTTCCCTAGTTCCACATCCTGGGCCTGATAGAACGCCAGTGATTCTTCAGTTTCAGGAGCATAAGTATGCTGCATGTAATCAGTTAGTGAAAGATATAGGAAATCGGCCATGCCTTTTTCAATCAGTGCTACACCCGCACGTAAAACAAATAAACTGGCCTCAGCACTATATATAGCAGGGGTTTTATAGCCTATAATTTCTTCGGCATTTTCAATACCATGCGTATCCAATTTTACCTGATCTGCTTTTTCAGCAGAGAACGCAATTCCTTTTAATTTATAAGAAAGGATATCACGCAATTTTTCTTTGGCAGTTACTACAGCCACTTTACGCCCTGCATTAGCCGCAGCAGCAAGCAGCGTATCAGCCCTAAGGTATTCCGATGAATTCATCATTACCTCCTGGTCCTTTTTAAGGTCGTAAAAAAAGTTGCCGCAAATACCATGAACCGCCGGGCTAACCCCGGTCACGATAGATGAGTTGTTTACATTGGTGAAAGAAGGCAATGCACCACGCACCATACCTCTATAGCCCTGGAATGCCATTTTTTTAAGGTTAGGCATAAGGTCATGTGCCATAGTAGTGTCCAGGTATTCGTCTGCTGAACCGTCCATGCAGATCACCACAATGGGTTTTGCTGGTGGGTTATAAGTTTTTCCATTAGCAGAAAAGGACTTTGTTGAAATGTTATTCATTATTTATATTGTATCAGTTGAAATCAAATCGCATTAAACAAATGTAAACAAATATTTAACAAAAGTAAACAAATACTAAACTTTTTCATAGTTACCCATTAGCCTGCCAATTATATTATTTATTATTAATGCGCAGAAGATCTTTTAGCAGTCGTACATGTACTATTCTTATTGTATCTATAAAATGAGGGTCAATACTTCCGTCTGGCAGCGGCCCTGTATTCAGCACGAAAGTCGCATGCCGTTTTGCTACTTTTTCCATATTATGGATAAGGGTATCAACCGGTTTATATATTTGTTTGGAATAGTAGCCCCATTTATTACTGCTCATATCCATGGCTTGTAATGGTATTTGCTTTAAACGCGAATCGCTATCGTAAGCGGCCTGCGGAAAAGGATCATATAAAGCATATACCATGGCATCTTCACCCGGGATATAAAACATATCATGATTGTTAATGATCATGCAAGCTGGCTGCAATTTATGCACCAACCCGTAAATTTCCTGGAACGGGTACCGACTGGTATCTTTTGACCAATAGCCATCAAACCATACCCCGTCTACTGTTCCGTAATTGGTCAGTAACTCCGTAAGCTGGTTCTTCATGTATTGAATATATTTTTTTTCGTCGCGATTTGGATTAGGTAGCTGATGCGTATAGGTTCCGCCTTCGTTTTTACGAAATACAAAATCCGGGTGATGCCAGTCGAGTAATGAGTAATATAGCCAGAGTTTGATTCCCTGTTTATGGCATTCATCTGCAATAGCTTTAATGATATCGTGACGGTATTTGCCATGATGCATAATGGTCCAGTCCGTATACTTTGAATCGAACAGGCAAAATCCGTCGTGATGTTTGGTAGTGATGGTAATATATTTGAACCCTAATTCTTTAGCAGTAGATACCCATTTCTTTGCATTAAAATCCTTGGGATCAAACTGGTCGGCAAACTTTTCATACTGTGGTATAGTATATTTCCGCATAGCCCAGGCTTCATCAGGATCATCCAATTGAGAATAAATGCCAAAATGGATAAATAGGCCCAACCCTAAATTCTCAAACCATTTGCGGTTTTCAATATTGCTTTTTGAAGGAACATAAGTTGATTGGGCAAACGATGAAAAGGAATACAGAAATAAGAATATAATTATACTTTTTTGCCTAAATGATTTATAGAAAATTGCTTGATACATATGCTATATTCGGTTTAGTAATTTAAAAAAAGGACCGCAGCTATTGCGGCCCTTAACCAATTAACACAAACTAAAATAAAAGTTCTTATTTACTATATTAGGCTTTTTATCAGCTTGGATTTTGTACCAGATCCTTTCTTTATTGTATAACAATCCATGATGGGTTCGGCATAAAAGAACTCGATATGTAATAAGAAGATACTCCCGTTTCTGTTGAACCATTACATGTTATACTGCAATTACCATTACCGCTATATACAGTTACTTCTATTATATCACCAGGTGCTAAAGATATGTCGGTGTCAACCGGTTTGTTGCCTGTTGGTGGAAGGGAGGTCAGTGGGTATGTTATTCCTGTAGTTAAATCATCAATCTCTACAGATCCTGCATCAGGCTTAAGGTTTTTGTAAGATACAGGCACAGGCGTTGAGGTGAACAAAGAAAATACTGAATTAATTTTCATATCTAATGGCGGTGATAAATTGACGGTACAATTCAACATTTTATTAAATGGCTGGAGCACATTGGATTCTTCTGACATTAACTTTTCACTTGAAAAGGCGATTAGCATACATAAAGCTGCCAAACTTAGAATTGTTTTTTCATGGTTTTTTAAATAAGGGTTTATGATTAAAGAAATTGCATTGACTAATTAATTGTTATTTTGAAAAGGACCGCAGCTACTGCGGTCCTAACACTCAAACTAATCAAAAAAATCTTATTTAGCCCAGCCCGGGTTTTGCGTTAACTTGGTATTAAGTAACAATTCCTGGGTCGGTATAGGCATTAAATAATCTTGTGGATCTATAAATGTTTTTACCAGGCCAGGGTTCGGCACTATGTTTCCTGAAGTCCCATTGCTAAAACCGAAATCTGTCCCCAGTACAAAATAGGAAACACCCGCTACCGGATTGGCAGGCAAGCTTGTTACCAAGCCGATATCCGGGGTCCCGTCCCCATTCAGGTCATAAACTCCTAATCCCGGGAAATACATGCCAAAGCCAGGCTGCGCCAGCAATGGGCCGTCTTTCCATCGCATCAGATCATCATAACGAAGTCCTTCACAGGCTAACTCCACTCTTCGTTCGCGCCGGATCTCCAGAATTACATTTTGCAATGAACCTGATACATTGGAATAAGTCGCCGCTAATACTGGGTCTATCGGTACAGCCATCAACATATGCGGCATGCCTACCCTATCGCGAAGCAAATTAACAGACATATCCAAGTCAGCCTGGGTAAAGGTGCCTGTTCCAGCATTGGCCAATTCGGCTTTTGCTTCAGCGTAAACCAGTAATATTTCTCCATAGCGGAAATTAATACCCGCATTATAATTGGTATTATATGAAGGGGTAGTTGGGTCATAATATTTTGTTTGCAAATAACCGGTACGGGCATCGGTCATTGTCTGTGTGCCAACCAGGTTGCCGTATGACAATACAGTAGGAGGCAAAACAGATTGCATCATGCGCGGATCACGGTTGGTGAACTCATCCTTGATCATCATCGTAGCATAACCCGGTACCGAGGTAAAAGGGGTACCATTGCTCGTCAGGTAGTTATTCATAAACGCTTTCGACAGGGCAAGGCCATAAGCATATATATCCCCGTCAAGTGCTGTGTGAACTGGAATAGAATTGCTGTACCACCTGGCTAATATTATTTCCGAATTCTGCGCATCAGATGGGGAATGGGTGAGGAATAGATTTTGATAGTCAACGTTTGGTGCTCCGGTACTGTACAGCTTAAAACCACCGGTTTGCATTACAACCAGTGCAGCGCTATCTGCCGTTTGTAACAAGGGTTGCCAACCAGTGATCCCGTGATATTCTCTGTATGTTCCTTCGTAAAGCCCCACTCTTGCCATCAATGCCAGCGCCGCCCATTTGGTGATAGTACCCGAAGGCCCGGTTGGGTTAACATATTTAGCTGCATATTTGAGATCCGCCATTACGGAATCAATTATCAGCGCACGCGGGTCCCTGGCTTTATATAGATCGGCATTATCAGTTGTCGTTATCGTACGTCCGTACCAGGGCACATCGCCATAGGTTTTTACCTTGTCAAAATAAAACCATGCCCTAAAAAATCTTGCGACTCCTGCATAATGGTTTACTACCGCTGCCGGGGCAACTGCTTTCTGGTAATTTTCTAAAAAATAATTTACCTGGTACAAAAATGACCAGTTCCAGGTTGCCCCGTTCCATGCTACTGATGTGGAGGCGGTGGCAGGCACTGGAATCTGCCCCGCTGCTACAAGATTAAAAGGGCGGTTTTCGTTATTATCGCTTTGCTGGTCATTCGTTCCCACGGCAACGCTGCTGTAAACATAGGAATACAATCCGTTGCAGTAAGTATTCAGGTCGGTACCGTTATTAAAAAAGCTCTCTGCTGTTATACTTGATACCGGGTACCTGGTCAGGAAACTATCTTTTTTACACGAGTATAATGATAAGATGCTTATCGCCACACCGGATAGTACAATTATATATATCTTTTTCATTGTAATTAGTTTTGGAAGTGAACATTAAAACTTTACATCAACCCCGAATGAGTATGCACGCTCAAAGGGATATAATTCTCCTGTACCCTGTGTATTACTCAATCCCTCCGGATCATAACCCTGTGGCAATTTGTCTGATTCCCAAAGGTCCTCACCGCTTACATAAACCCGTATGCGGTCAACACCTATCTTTTTTAACGCAGGTACAGGAAATGAATAACCCACAGTTAAATTTTTAAGACGTATATAGGCTGCGCTATATATATACCTTGTTTGGGGAACGGCCAGGTCTTGCAAATCCCCATAGTCACCGGCCCGCCAGCCCTTCAGGGATGGGTAAAAGGCATTCGGGTTTTGCGGGGTCCAGGTAGTACCTATTATGTTTTGATAAACATTTTCATAGGGCGCAAAGAACATACCCCAGTAATAACCACTATCCCCGGGCCAAAAAGATTCCTTCCCTACTCCCTGGAAAAAAATACTAAAATCAAAATTATCATAGGTAAAGTTACCGCCTACACCGAAATTATACCGGGGGGTGGTGTTACCAATGATACTCATATCCCCGGGATCCCCTACTGTGCCGTTGCCATAAGTAATTTTACCATCGTGGTTCAAATCTTTATACTGCATTTCTCCCGCCTGGTTCAAGTTATAATACCCCTGAAATGCAGACTGATTAGGGGCCGCTTTTGCGGCAGCATTTGTTTGAAATATTCCTACGTCCGTTAGCCCCCATATATCACCAACATGCGACCCAGTATAATAAGCGGGGGCAAGAGATTCCCCATCAATACTGTTAAGAAAGTAATCAGTTGGGTTATTATATTTGGTGATCACTGTTTGATTGTCCCAGACGTTAGCATGCACACTAAACCTGAAAGGTTTGCCAGCTATATCCGTTTGATCATTATAGGTAAGGTTCAATTCCCATCCGTCGGTCCGCAAATTTGCAGCATTTTCCTGAGGTTGGGCTGCCCCTAATACGGCAGGAAGTGCAAATCCTGTCGTAATCATATTATCTGTATAGCGCCGATAAATATCAAACGTTGCATTTAATTTTTTAAAGAAAGTAACATCTATCCCTAAATTCTTAGTAGTGATGGTTTCCCAGGTAAGTGACGGTGAAACCAGGTTGGGTGCAGAGACGTATGTTGGCTGCGTACCTCCTAATATAGCGCTAGTAGTTCCGGAGCCAAGCACCGGAATAAATTGGTAATTCTGCAGGCTCTGGTCATTCCCCAGCGAACCATAGGAGACGCGGAGTTTAAGATTATTCACTACACTGAGCAAGCTTTTAAAGAATGGTTCTTCTGAGATTCTCCAGCCTGCCGAAGCGGAAGGGAAAAATCCATAATGTTGAGTGGGCGGAAAAAGTGAAGATCCGTCTTCGCGCGCAGCTGCCTCAAACAGGTATTTTTTATCATATTCATAATTTACACGGGCAAATGCTCCCCTTAGCGCCCATTGATAGCCATTGGCCCCTACGGAAGGGGGCGTGCCTGTGGTTTCATTAAGGGTGCCTATAGCATTGCTGATCAGGTCGTTATTACTTGCGGAAAACCCACTATAAGAATTATATTCCTGGTTGTAGCCGATCATTGCCTTGAAATAATTTTTCTCATTAAAGGTCTTTTCATATTCAGTGTACAGGTTGATGTCATAATAGGACTGATTATCAGCTTCCGCGAAAGCGTCACTATGACCGGCATAAGATACTGTCTGGTCAGGCCCGGTTTCATAAGGTATAGGCACCTGATAGCCCTGCATATAATTATTCGTAGAGCGGAAGGTATAATCTCCTTTTATTCTCCAGGTGTTGTTAAAAAATGAAGTATTGAAACCAATGGTGTTCTGCGTCCTGTTTGTTGTGGTATCCGAGCGGCCACCTTGTTGTAAAAATCCTATAATCGTTCCATTCTCTGTCCACGAACCATCCGGGTTTTTAGGTACATCCAATGTGTTTGAACGCCCAATCTCATGATAAAAGTTGCCGGATGTCCAGTCGGAAGTAGTCCATAAAGAAGGCGCATTATAAGTGGTACGGTTATATGCTGAATTTGTATAAATGTGCAGCCATTTGGTAAGCTCAATATCTAATTTTCCACGCAGGTTATAACGATCATAATAGTCAGGGTTATACCTGAATATCCCTTCTTGCGAATTATACCCTGCTGAGAAGTAATAAGTTACTTTGTCAGTTCCACCACTAACACTCAGGTTATGTGCCTGGCTTGGATTGGTTGGGCTATATGCTTCTTTGAACCAGTTAGTCCCCCCTAAATAATCATATTGGCCGGTGGAAGGGTCAACAATCGTTGCCGGCAGGTTAGGGTTTTTTGATCGCTCCTGGGCATATGCTGTTTCAGTGGAATTATATTCATTCGACCCATAATAGGCGGCATACGCCTCATTTTTATAATCAACCACGGTTCCTGGATCAGTTACAATATCCGGAAGATTAGCAATTTTCTTAATGGCGTAGTTAAAGCTATAAGTGATCTTTGGGGCGCCTGTGTGACCAGACTTAGTAGTGATCAATAGTACGCCAAATGCTGCCCGTGATCCGTAAACCGCCGAGGAAGCCGCATCTTTCAGAATTGTTGCACTGGCCACATCATTCGGGTTAATATCATCAAGACTGGTTTCCACACCATCAACCAATATCAATGGGCCACCGCCATTAACAGAAGTGAACCCACGGATATTAAAGGTCGCCGGGTTTCCGGGCTGGCCACTAAATGAAGTAACATTCAAGCCTGGCAGTTCGCCCTGCAGGCCCCGCCCGAGATTGTCTATCGGCCGGTCTTCCAGCACCTCACCACTTATCGTGCTTACCGCCCCGGTTAAGTCAACCTTTTTCTGGCTGCCGTAACCTACTACAACTACCTCATTTAAATTGCCTGCAGCGGGCTTCATAACAACATTAAGAGAGGCCTCTCCTTTTGCCGCAACTTCTTGTATATCGTAACCAACAAAACTGAAAACCAAAACATCATTTTCATTCTTAACATTAATATGAAAATGGCCTTTCTCATCAGTTGAAGTGCTGGCAGACTTACCCGGCTTTACCTTTATAGTAACGCCCGGCATAGGCTGGTTTTTCTCGTCAGTCACCGTTCCGGTAACCGTACTTTGCGCGTAAGCAGCGCCCAAAGTTAATAGCCAAACTACCACTACGGGCAGGCTAGCTTTTTTTAACATGTAAAAAATCTTCATACTTTAAAAGTTTAATTTTAGGGTTTGTTTAGTATTTGTACAATATATAGGCAATTTGTTAAACAAATGTAAACAAATAATTAATAAATGTAAATAAATACTAAACTTTTTTTTAATAATTTTTTTGCTATAAAATAGCAGGTTTAACGATAGCTTTCTTGCGAACCTGAGATGCAAAAAGCAATCCATTTGACTATAAATAAGCATATTATAAACATATCCTCTGGTTATACAGCGTTAATACGTCGAGCCCGTTCATATAAAATATGAATGAATTTGGCGTTAAAAATAAGTTAATTTAGTTTACCAATGCTAAATAATATAAGTAATATTAGCACTATATGAAAATTATAGGATTTTTTTACAAAGACACAGCGGATATGCTTCCGCAGTTGTATGCTGATGGCACAGGACAGGGCAAAGGAGTTTATGGATAATGATACTGCTATGTTGAGCAAAAGCCGTGTTAACAACAGTTATATGTCTGTGTGAAAAAGCAATCATTCCTATAGCACCTCACCAAACTCCTTTTTTAGGGTCTAATTATTTTTCGACGTATTAAAAGATTATTGGCTGGAATTATCGGCCCGATAATTCCAGATGGGTAAGTATTTGAGACTATTTTATTAGGCTAATGGGGGAAGACAGCCAGGGCTATAATTATATAGCTCTTGTATCAGTAAGCCTTTAATCGAGGGGAATGTATTAATCGTTTGAGATGAAATAATAGACCACCAGCATAATCGCCTCGGAGTTGCCGGTATTTGAAAGGTTATGACCCAGTCGCCCGTCAAAAAATATTGAATCACCTTCTTCCAGAACATAGTTTTTGTCTTCTATCAGGTATTCAATTTTGCCCTTTACCAGGTATTTATATTCAAAAGCGTCTGTTACGACCATTTTATTACGGTGGGCGCCTTTTTTTAATTTTAATAATACAAAATCAACAGGACCTCCATGAATGTTACGGGTTAAGATCCTTTGGTAATCAAATCCTTTTGCTGTTTCTTTTTTAAGTGGTTTATAATCGGAAGAGCGCATTACAAAAACCTTTTCCTGCTGATTGCTGGAGTAGATATCTTTAAAAAAAACTGTCAAATCCAAATTCAATGAATGTATGATATTCATCAATACGGGCAATGAAGGTATGGTCCGGTTATTTTCTATTTGCGAAATCAAGCCTTTACTTACCCCGGCTTTATCCGCTAATTCCTGAATAGTAATGTGTTTTTCTTTTCTTATTTCTTTTATCCGGTAACTAATTTTCAGGAGAATATCATCTTCCATAATTTATTTTTTCTATCAAAAGTAAACAAAAAATCAACAAAGAAACCTGTTGCATTATCTAATGAGAAACATCATTATTATAAAGCAACAGGCCCTCCCCGATTGCGTGATACCGCTTTTATGAATATTAATTTATAAAGCAATCATCAACAGCCTTACCACGCCAGCTTTGTGGCATTTTCAAGCCAAATATCCATGCTATAGTTGCCGCGGTATCATAGGTAATGATAAAATCGTTTATTTCATGATCCTTTTTGATGCCCGGCCCATTTATAACCCAAGGTATCTGTACCTCATCTAATGATTTACCACCGTGCCCCTTGTTTATACCGCCATGATCAGCCGTCACTATAATAATTGTTTCGTCCGCTATACCAGCATCCTTTACAGCCTGTACAATTTTCCCTATCCTGGTATCTACATTTTGCAACGTGTCATAGTAAGCCGGTGTGCGATGCCCTATAGCATGCCCGACACCATCAGGTTGGTCTAAATGTATAAATGTAAAAAGGGGTTTTTCTCTTTTTATGATGCTTACTGTGGTATCTACACAAAAATCATCGTTGTCATTACCAGGCACTACTATGGTAATCGCTTTTTGTTCGATCAATGGACCAATACCCGGCCAACTGTAAATAGCCGCGGTTATAGCATTTGGCTTCTGATCCCTGATCACGCTAAAAATAGAAGGATACAAACCATATTTCGTGATAACAGCCGACGGTATTTCGGGTACTTTACTATTCCATTCGGTATAACCATGTTCTGTCGGGCCTGACCCCATTAACATAGTAGCCCAGTTTACTGCACTTGATGAGGGCAAAACACATCTTGCTTTTAACGACCAGGAACCTGTTTCCATTAATTTTTTAAGGTTAGGCATTTTTGCGTCAGGCACTGCATACGCACCAAAACCATCGCAGCCAATAAGAACTATATGCTTTACTTTTTTTACCTGTGCGCTTAAGTGTAACGTTAAACAGAGCACGACAAGGGTAATAATTGATCTTTTCATTTTTAATTAATATTAGATTATTTGAAGTTTAATACAAAATACTGTAAGTAGTTATGATTGCCGGCGATGAAAGGTGTTGCATTCGCTCTCGGTTCTGGTGTGGACAGGATCTTTATAAGGCATCGTATAATTACGATCTGGATATTTCTTATCTATTTCAATACTGTAACGAAATTTAACATAAGTATTCCCCAACCATTGGTAGGACACACTATTGACCTGTATGTAGAAGATACCCTTAATTTCATTTTGATGATCTACATGATGGGCACTGAATACTAACCGCACTTTTTTAAATCCGGCATTCTGGTTAGCACGTTCCAAAATCAATCGTATTTTGGCCGCATTTTCGATTCCTTTAGAATTATTATCCAGCCGCTGGTGACAAAATAATATGGTAGGCAGTGTAGTGTGTTGCAAATCCTTTTTCAGCCATTCCTGTTGTTCTTTGCCAATGTACCTGTTGTAACCTGCGAGTTTGTTATCTGAAGAATTGTGTTCATTCCCATTCAGCACAATAAAATGATAACCATTATTATCAAAAGAATAATATTTATAAGGAGCCTTCCAAAATGCCATCACCTGGTCATGGGTAAATCCTCCATCCATATCATGATTACCCAATACATGATACCGGGCTCCCGGGTAGTGCTCCCATATTTTTAAAAACGAAAGGTTTTTTTCGCAAGGAATGCAGAAATCGCCTAATTGAATAATGAAATCTACATTCTGCTTTTGCATGTCATTAATAAAAATCTTTAACCGCGATTCTCCGCCTCCAATAATCCCCTGGTGTATATTGGCACATATTCCAAACCTGATCTTTGCTTTGTCGGGTTCCTGCTGCAATTGCACTGTAACGGGTGTGACAATTAACTTTTGAAACGGAGTGGCTATCAAGCCTCCCAACGCCATTTTTCGAATAACACCTCTCTCGTTGTGATGTTTCATGATCCAAATCGATTAAGTTGGTTTATTATTTCATATTTATTTTATTACAAATTCTGCTTTTACAGGATAATGGTCAGATAAAGTATCTGTTACATTATCTTTAATAATTTCAACACTTTTACAGGATGCTTTAAGTTTTTCCGTGACCATTATATAATCAATCCTTATTCTTTCGCTAAGTGGCTGTGGATCATATATTTTTGTAGGATAGCTTGCTTCAAAATCGTTATGAAATAAAGAAAAGCTGTCATAGAATCCCGACTGTAAAAAAGAGCTGATAACCTGGTAATCCAGCTCATTTTTGCTATTTAAATTCTGCAGGATTTTATTTTTTTTCATTGAGTTATACATGCTGTCCCTAACACCTGAACCAACATAAAACAAACTGTCATGATGAGAAAAAGAATTGAAATCGCCAAGCACAATGACCCGTTCATTCATTTTACCCTTTTGCCTGAGGACATTTAAAACGGAATCGGCTTCCTGTAATCTTTTGGCACTACTAAATGGTGAAAAGTGCACCACAAAGAAGCTGATGCCGTTTATTTCGGCATATAAGCATCCATGATGCATCCCTTTAATAAGCTTGTACACATTAGTTATCGGGTAGCGAGAAGTAATGCCAACGGGATATCCATTTTCTTTGGCTATAACCGCATAAGGATGCCCCCAGGTTTTGGCCAGCTTTGCAAAGGATGCTTGTGTAAAATTATTCAGCTCTTCAAAGGCCATCACATCTGCATTTTGCTTTTGGGCCCATTGCACAAAAGTATTTATTCGTTGCTGCTGGCTTTCAAATCCATCGCATACATTATATTCAATTATTGAAAGTTTTTTTGTTCGCCTTGCTTTATTTGGTGGCGCTGCTTTAAATGAGCTATTTAAAATAATCATGGCGGCAACCGCCAGCGTACTCCATGTCATTCTTTGATTAAAACGCTTCTTTTTTTGATCTTTCATAATAATTATTAATTATTCGGTATCTATTTCAATTGAAAAACTGTTATAACAGCGGCATGATCCGATGGAAACATTACCGGGTGATAATCAATCACCCTTGATTCTATAGGATTAAGATCTTTTCCTTTATAATAAATAAAATCAATTCTATCCCTTACGCCATATAAATCTGTTGATGTTGCCGCTCTTACCCCCCAGGTTAGCCCCGGATCTAATAACGGGTTAATATGCAGCAGGCGGTAGCTATCTGTAAATCCTGCGTTAAGCATTTCTTTACTTTCGGGCCACTCAACAATAAGATTATAATGTATTGCTTTAGTTTCTGCAGTCCAATCCAAGTGTGAACCCATATTAAAATCTCCTCCCATAATTACAGGTAGATTATCAGCATTTTTAAGGTACGGGTTTATTAACTTTAAAATTTCCTTTATCTCTGAATGGCGGGTAGGCTCTTCATCTTGTATTAATTGTTGCGCGTTTTCATGCTTCTCCCTTATACTTCCATCAACATCCGGTAAGTAATTTAACCATGTATCAAAATAAATCAGCTTTTTATTGGGGCCTAAATTCAATTTTAAGCCACCAAAGTTAGAGGGGTGAAACTCTTTAATCGTTTCTGTAATAGGATAGCGGCTCATTATTGACAGATTAGAACTTATTAAATAAAAGTAATAACCCAAAGAGTCGGCAAGGGCCGTCCCTGAACCATAAGTTTCAACTAATCCAACAATGTCTGCATGGGTTGATTTAATGGTTTCTATTATCCGTTGTATGCCTACCGCTTTTCCATATTCGTTTCCGCCATTCATTATATTCCATGATAATACTTTTAGTTGTGCCGGATCGTATGTTTCTTCATTGGCACCTGTATTTGGATAAAATTGTGTGTATAACTTTTGCACTTCTGCAGCAGTTATGGCGGTATTCCACACTTTTACCTCATCAATATATCCGTTAAAAGAATTCCATTGAGCTTCAGCTCCATACTCCCATTTTTCATCCGAGCCACCAATAACTGTTGATAGTTGTGTTTCAAGAGTCCCTAAATTTGGCGTATTATATATGGCCACATTTTTTCCATCCAAAAACATCCATACTTCCTGCTTTTTTCTGTCAACCGTAAAAGCGATCTGATGCCATTTTCCATCATTTACTCTTTGTCTTTCGGCAGTTGGCTTATAGTCATATTGGTGTTTTCCATCATTTAAAATTAGTGCCCAGGCACCATTTTCCTGTGTATAGATTTGCCAGCCTGCAGTTACTAGGTCATCTGCCTTTTTATTACCCATAATGGGTGTTCCCTGCTTTGCGTTTGGCAGGGTTTTAACCCATATTTGTACAGAAAAAGAGGTTTTCTCATCAAAACCACGCAATGTGCCTCTGTCTAATTTTACCGGCCTTCTTAAAATGGCATTCGCAGAAAGATCTAATGCCTTCCCACTTAATCCTTTTGCATATTGTGATTGCTGAAGATCAACACCATAATAGGCTTTATCTTTGGGAATAATGGTTTCCTTAAAAGTGAAGTCATCAAAATTCAGGTAATATACCGGCGTTTGCGCGCTCGCACAATTTTGATAAGTGAGTAAAGCGGCAATGATAAAAACCCTTCTCAATTTCATGTGTTCTTTTATTATTTATTAACAAAATCTATTTCACAACACTTTCTATAACTTCTCCAATAGGATTTACCGAAGTAAAATTGAGCCCTAATAATTTGGCAATCGTTTTTGCATATTGATCCTGATATATCTGTCCATTATTTTTCACCTCGCCTAAAGTTTTTACGCGTGGCCCCATAACCATTAACCAGGTATCATTTGAATGTGGAGTACCGGAACCGTGACTTGTCCATTGCGCTCCTTCTCCACGACCATGGTCAGGCATAACTATTATAGTAGTATTTCCTTTGTAAAAAGGATCACTTTGAAAATAACCCCACAAACTAGCCATCATAGCATCAATGCTGTGAATGGCATCTAAATAGAAATCATATTTGCCTTCATGTGCATCATCATCGGTGTCAGCCAGATCAAGGTAAATTACCTTCGGATGCCTGGCCATTATATATGATTTAGCAATAGCATAAGTATTTGCATCCAAGCGCTCCCCATCCCCCCATATCTGAGGTTCATAATGCTGAATTTCATTAGCCAGTTTCTGCGCTTCAGTAAGGTTGTTTCCTTTAATATCTTCAAAGGGATTATTCACCAACAGGCCATTCCGGTCACGGTTTACAATTCTTGCTACGGCATCCCATGATGCAAAACTTACAACTTTACCTTTATACCCTTTCTGATGGTCAATAAATTCCAGTACATTCATATTAGGATCGTCTGGATAGTCATTAGAGTTTACTTTGGGATCTGCATATCCTGTAAGGTTTTCATTGCGGCCCGGGTATGAAAACCAATATGGATTTTTAACATTTACTTTACTTCCCAGGTCGCGGTTACCATATAGCTGACCGTTTTTTGCTATAACACTCCATACAAAAGGCATTAATTTAGCCCGTCTTTCCTGCTCATCTTCGGCCCAATACTTCTTTACTAGTTGAGCCGAATCCTGTGAGTTAAATTTTCTGTTGTTTATCAACTGCTTTTCCGCACCCTGAAAAACTTCTTTCCAACGGAGCCCATCTATGGATACAATAATGATGTTTCCCGGCTTATTCGGGTTCTGGGCAAAAACAGCTTGCGCCATTAAAAATACAAGCAGGAATAAAACGGATATTCTTTTCATTTTAATTAAGGTTTTCTTGGTGTATATAAGTTTATTTATTGTTCGTATTTGATATATTGATTATCAAAACTACCATCGGCATACAGGTTTAATATAGAATAACCTGGCACCGTTTGTTTATAGGCACTCTTACCATCATCCCCCGGCTCCCACCAAAAGCCACTGGTTGCCCCATTACATAAATAACTCACATCATTATACCAAACCTTGTCCAGTAAGTGTATATGACCACTCAGGCAAACTTTGATGTTTTTATTTTTGTTGAATACCTCAATAAATTTCATGATATCTAAATGATTATAGCTCCCGCTTACTTTAAATGGCCCTATGAAGTCTGGCTTGTTATCGGTGATCCCGGTACAACTCAGTAATGGATAATGTGACATGATCAAAGTGGGTTTGTCCTGGCTATTCTTTTGCACATCCTGTACAAACCAATTCCATTGCTCGTCATCCAGCATCCCCGGAGAGGTTGGGTGGTTACTATCAAGCATAATAAAATGCCATCCATTTTTATCAAAGCTGTAATAATTGTTCTGTAACCCGAGCATTTTAAGCACCCCCGGTTTACCATACAGTTCATCGCCTTTTCCCTGCCACCACATATCATGATTTCCTAATACGCTATACATGGGGATATCTTTCACCAATTCAACGCTATCGTTCCAACAGCGCCATAATTCAACTACTCTTTCTTTTTTAATATCATTGTAATCTGCCGCATAGATGGAATCCCCACCATTCAGGATCATATCTGGTTTATCCTTTTTAACTATTTCCAGGCACTTTTTAAAGCGTGCTACGGCATTATATTCCGGCCTGATGTGCACATCCGTTATATGCACTATTTTCAAAACTCTTTTTTTCTTTTCCGGAGTTTTGGCAGAAGCGGCAGCAATATTGCTTAACACCATAGTTCCGGCCGCAAGCCCTGCTTTTTTAATTAAATCTCTTCTGTTCATACTAATTCTTTATGCTTTGGATTTGATCCTTACACAGCTGAAATTATATTTGATCTCAAACTTTAAACTGATTCTTGGATACCTTGTCAAATATATTTATTTTTATTATAAATACTAAACAAAAATTAATAAATACTATACATTTGGTTGATTATTCCTCAAACTCCAATCTTCGGTTTATAATACTGCATGAATGTTAAAATCACGAACGATTTAGTAGATATAAAGAGATAATTTGGCAACAAACAGGAGGGAAAAGGTTGGTCGCTGGTTTTATTCAAAGCATATCAAATTTGTTTATTGATAATTGTGTTATTCTATTACTGCGCTGGCTTATTAATGATACTTAAAAAGAGCCGCATTGCCGCGGCCCTTACTCAAACCAACTAAATTAAACTAACCAAACTCTTATTTAAGTATCCACATCACTCCATTAATATCATCCTGTCCATTATATTGGCTTGCCAAAGCTGCATTATAATTCACGGAATTGTTAGTTCTTTCGCTGCTTGGATACATAAAACGCAAAGCGATACGCTGCCCATTACCCGTACCAGGGCCTGTAGTAAATACTGGCACACCTGTTCTGCGGTAGGTAAAATATGAATCCAACCCTGAATGACGGAATAACGCCAAATATTTTTGTTGTAAAATCTGTGTTAAACCTGTTGCACCACCTGCGTATTGCACTGACGGCTGAGCATAATAAGTTGCCCAATTAGTATTTATAATATAAGTATCGTAATTAGCGATATTGGTCACGTCTGTCGAACCGGGTCGATAAAAATACGCAGTAAATGAACCTGTAGTTGGTATAGATAAGTTTAATTGTGCTGCAATTTCTGAGGTAGTAAGTTCTTCAATATAACGCTTACCGAAAATTATTTTTTGCTGGCCAGGTAGTTGATCGATCAGATCTTCATAAGCCTTTATAAACTCTTGGTATAGATAATTGGAATCAGTACTATCCCCTGTAATCTCTAATTCTGACAGTAAATCTGCATTGGGAATGTATCGTCGCTCTTTTACTATGATCTTATAGGCTTTGTTTCTGGCCGCTGTGTATAAATAAGCATTCAGGTTTTCAATTTTAGTATCCTTTGCCCGCAGCCATAATTGAGTAAAATATCCTGGGTGATATCCTGTGCAAATGCTACGTTTTTGATCTGCTTATGGGCTTCGTTATAAACAATCTTCCAATACCTGTCATAGTTCTTCAAAAGCAGAACAATCAGCCATCCGGATTTGATCCAATAACTCCTCGTCAGTAAGGCATTTTGATGGGTTCACACGATAACAGGTTAAATTTCAGGATATAATATACATACAAGTGTAAAGAAATATTAAACTTTTATCGCAAAAAACAGAAAGCGAAATTCTTTTGCGGTAAAACTATTTCGATTAAAACACCATCAACCTCATATTACTGTAGATAAGAGCTTTGCAAATATTGTTTTATATATACACGATTATTTACCAGACAGGTTACATGCATCAACTAACTAATGATTCGATTGTTTATAAATACTAAACAAATGGATAAAATAATTATATTAATTATAAAAGTCAAATATACTACAAAGACTATATATTTAGTAGATTTAATTAAAAACATTTTTCCTTATCCTTCCTCAATCTTCCTTTTTAAAAAAATCGGGGGTTTTACCATCATCCGCTTTATTTGATGCAGTTACGGTTTTTATCACCAACGGTAATAAGGTGAAACTATCATATTCAGGAATAGTACTGTATTCGTTTCTTTGTTCAGTCCAATGTTTTTCTATACCGAAAAAATCCGGAAATATGGCTTCTTTATTGTCCATTTTGGCTTCCGCGTAATCAAAAAACTTTACCCAACGGAGAAGATATAGATCTTTAATAATGCCGGACCATTCTTTATATGCGTATTCATGTAAATCTGTATTAGGGCTATTACTGCCCCAATAGGTAATTTGGGTACGGGCATTCCATTCGCTTAAGCGTTTATCCACCGGGTTTGGCAGCATTTCCTTTGCACTGTTAATCCATCTGCCAACCATGAATGCCGGGTTGGTACCGGTCCACTTATCCTGTAAATTTAACAGGCCAATAAAAAGGTTCTTGTATTTTTGGAAAGCCGCTTTATCTTTTCGTTTATAAGCCAGCATAAAGCCTTCATAATCTTCACGGGCCTTAATAGCAATAACCTGGCGCCATATATCCACCAGGTCATACCGGTAGGTAGCAATGTTTTTAAACTGACCGGCAGCCTTCGAAAAATCAAGCGCGGCCTGCAGTAATAATTCGGGATCATAAGGTAACTGTGTTGACCCCCATGTTGATACTGAAGCAATCATATTCGTGTCAGGCCTCGCACACAAAATCGATTCATAACCACCTGCATCAGGTAATGAATGATCGATGTAAACAGATTGTAATAAATATTGCCAGCCTTCATAAATATCGCTATTGTTTTGACCATACCGTGCTTTTATGTAATTAGCCAGGTTTTCCTGCACTGGAATATTGTGTTTTTGCCAGGCTGAAGCCAATGTCCAGTCATAAATAATATCATTATTCTCTATTCCTTCCGGTATAATACCTACGCCCCTAAATGTAGAACCCGCCGTGGTACCCGACGCGCGTTTAGGTTCAGTAATTACACGAAGTAATTTACCTTCAAGTATAGGCTTTCCTCCAAAATTAGTTATGGTACACCAAATCCAGGGAAAATGATCATAGCCATTCCGTTTTTCCCAATTATCTGCCCTATCGCCCATCAAATCTAAAACAAGCGTTTTTGAACGATCAAGGCCGCCAAGCAACGCCGGTTTAGGATTATCCTGCCAGCCCTGTAATACCCACACTGAGCCGGGGAAGTTCTTTTGCATATCTGCTTGAATCAACTTTCCTGTTTCTTTAATATCCAGCCCTCCGGTATTACCCCCTTCGTGAAACAGATCGCCGCCTAAATACTTAACATCTGAACCATACAGTTGCTTCATATATTTATAATATACGGTCGACATTTTGGCGAATAAGGAATCTTGCGGAGCCAACATGGATGGGCGCTCGAAACCGCCCGCCCATTTGCCCTGATCAATAATCGTGGCTCCGGGAAAATGTTTTTTTAAGGATGTTGGCACCATACCCCAAAAACCTTGCATAACGGGCTGAATGCCCAGCTCACGCATTCTGGGTAATAACTTTTTTTGCAACTCACTCCAATGGGCAATCATCTCGTCTGATACCGGACCACCCCAACCCTCCAGGTTACCCATTAGCCACCAGGCATTAAATGCAGGGCCTGGTATATATTGTTTTATCTCTTCGTTATTAAAACCAAAATCCTTTAATGTTTTTTGCCATATAAGTTCGTTCCCTATAGGTGCCAGCATTAGGTTTACTCCATTTAACGACATCCAATCCAACTCCTTTTCCCATTCTTTCCACCCCCAAAAACTCATGGTATAATTATAAGTACAGTAGTTTAAGGCATATCTTACCGGATAAACGGCCGACACAATTATGTGCTTATTAGTTTGCGGTAAAATTTCAGGTATATGTACATTGTCGCCGGTATGTGAAAAACTGCTGTTACAATATTTTTTGAGATAATCATTTAATGCAAATGAAGCAGCACTCAAAGTATTAGCTTCAATAAAAAGTTTGGCACCTTTTGTATAATAAATTGCAGAATCTGTTTTAAATTCCCCAGTTATTCCTTTTAAAACAACCTTGCCTTTTAATTCCGGAAGCCTGCGGGCAATTAAGGATTGGATTCCACCGAAATCTTGCCCCGACGCAGTCGATACAAGAAAACAATAAACAACTAAAAACAGTTTCCATTTTCTGATATTAATAAAGCTCCGGTAATTCATTTTGATAGCAATAGCTGATTTTTGATTTCAATAAATTCTAATTTTATAAACGGGTAAACAAATAAATCCAAATTTTAAAAGTCATTTCTACTGAAAGTTTATTTTAAGGAATTAAGTTAACTCTTCTGAATATTAATGCTATGTGGATAAATTGATTTCTTGTAGTGTAAATTAACACGATTAAATAAGTCTGGGCATATAACGTCAACGCAAACGTTTGATACAACTGCTATTAGAACATCTGATCATCTTTAAAAGCAAAACAAACGTCCTTTAGTCCTCTATTGCCTCAATACCTTGTTCCTTAAGCTTTGTTAATCCGCCTTTCATTGCTTTTACTTGTTCTGGTGAATGCCCCTGCCAAATAGTAATCTCGCCAACAATTTTAAACGGGTGTTTTGAGCGGTATGACTTTGTTGGATTACCCGGGAATTTTTTGTCTGTTAAATTGGGGTCATCCTCAATTGTACCAGTTGGCTCTACTAAATATATTCTTTCACGCCCTTCGCCTAAAGCAAGTTCAGCACCCCAAACAGCAGCATCAAGTGTAGCAGTGAGATAGATATATTTCGCTTTATTTTTTTGCCCATAGTTTGAGTTGATGCCGATTTTGATAAAGTCGCCAATCTTTAGGTCAGCCTTTGTGCCGTGGAAGAACGTTTGAGCAAAAGGGCGATGAACTGTTTCATTCGGTTTGTTTTCACTTTTGTTTGTTTCCATTGTCGTTATATTGTTGGTGGATGTCTTTAAGCCCCTATTTGGTACTTTTTATATTTTTAAAGGCGAAACCTAATAAAAACGATATAGTAATTAGTGTTATTGTCAATGATATTCTTTTCACTGGCAATAACACTAAAGTAAAAATCTTAATGCTACCCTGGCAAATTCCGAATGAAATGTGCCAGGCTCTTTTCTACGTTATCGGTGCTTCACGCTACATTCTATTGCTGGCTTATTCTTCTTTATATTGTAAATGAACATTCGGGTTATATACTTCCAATAAATAGGAAGGATTTACAAGGTCACTAAACTGAAATTGACGATACAAACCATGAGCATCTTTTGTATTCAGCATTTTTCGTCTCAAACGTTTAGACCATGGCTGCTCCAATATATGAGCCAATATTTTTTTAGAAATCCCCCGCCCTCTGTAATCCGGTAACACATAGATATCAGCGAACCAGCCAAAGGTGTAATAATCGGTGATTACCCTTCCAAAGCCAACCTGATCACCATTTACAAATGCGCCGGCACAAAATGAGTGGGTCAATGAATGGTCTACCAGTTCATACGGGATGCCTTTTGCCCAATAGGAGTCTTCGCTCAGGAAACGGTGTATTTCCTTGACATCCATATGCTCTTTTCCTGTCTTAATAATTACTTCTGCCATATTTATTATAATTTTTTATACAAAAGTAGGCAGGGCTATTCAATGGACACAGTTACAGTTTTGCTAATTTTGAAGGATACAGTTATATTTACACCATGGGGAATGCTTTTCTATACAGTGAGATAGCAAACAAGATTGCCAAACTGATCAGCAATGAGGTTTTAAAACCGGGCGACCGCCTGCCTTCAGTCCGAAAGTTATGCCAGGAACACCGTATTAGCATGAACACTGCCAAAAGGGTGTTCCTGGAATTGGAAGGTCAATCACTCATCGAATCAAAACCACAGTCGGGCTACTTTGTAAGCCGGCTATCTTATCATAAACTCCCGCTTCCGGAAGTAAGCAAGCCTTCAGCGGTCAGCAATAATAAAGAGCCGGATGAATTGATCAGGAAAGTATATGCTAATATGGGTAAAAATGACCTTACGCTTTTTTCCATAGGAGTGCCTTCCAATGAATTATTGCCTTTGGCAAAACTGAATAAGGAAATGATGCATGCGACCCGTGAACTAAGGGATAGTGGTACAGGATATGAACAGTTGCAGGGCAATGAAAAATTGCGGCGGATGATTGCCGCCCGCTCCTTATCCTGGGGAGGAAGCCTTCATGAAAATGACCTGGTAACTACCGCAGGGGGAATGAATGCGTTATCCTTTTGCATGATGGCTTTGGGAAAGCCCGGTGATACCATTGCCATGGAAAGCCCATGTTACCCAGGCATATTACAACTGGCCGCAAGCATGGGGCTAAAAGTATTGGAGTTGCCTACACATCCTACAACGGGCATTGAAATGGAAGCCTTAAAGAAAGCAATCCCAAAGATCAATCTTTGCCTGTTGGTTCCGAACTTCAATACCCCTTTGGGCAGTTGTATGCCCGATGAACATAAAAAAGAAGTTGTGGAACTTTTGTCCAAACATCATATTCCACTCATAGAGGATGATATATATGGCGATCTTTACTTTGGAACTCAGCGCCCAAAATGTTGTAAGTCGTTTGATGAAGATGGAACGGTGCTATGGTGCAGCTCTGTTTCCAAAACGCTGGCACCGGGCTATCGTGTGGGTTGGGTAGCACCGGGCAGATACAAGGACCAGATCCTGAAACTAAAACTGGTTCATGCCATATCATCCTCAACTATTACGCAGGAAGCGGTAGCCAGCTTCCTGAAAAGCGGCCGCTATGAAAATCATCTCCGCAAACTGCGGCAAACTTTGCAAAGCAATTATCAGCATTATATACGAGCCATAACCGAATATTTTCCGGAGGGTACTAAAACAACCAGGCCACAGGGTGGGCTTTCTCTGTGGGTGGAGTTCGATAAAAAAATCAATACTGCAGAGCTGTTTGACATCGCCATAAAACAGAAAATAAGTATCGCGCCGGGAAGGATATTTACTTTACAGAATCAATTTGAAAACTGTATGAGGCTTTCTATCGGCTTGCCCTGGTCTGAAGAAATACGGCAGAAATTAAAACTACTTGGCCTTTTAGCTGCATCCATGCTATAATCTTCTAAGTGTTCTAATAGATTCCCATGCGGCATTGTAGAAACGGCGGTGTAAGTAACACCACCGGTAATTACGGTCATGGTGTAAGTATTTCCAGGGACACCGGTAAGGTGGAATAGGTACCGGATGCCCCTCAGTGAACGTGTAGCTATTGCCGGACTGGTCGGTAACAGATACTATTCCCGACGAGAGCGGTTTTTGATCGGGTAATGTTTATTTCAAAAAAGCGCTATCTTTATCCTTATCTATTAATAAATCATTTATGGGTAGCAGAGAGCGGGTGGAGCGTTTAAAAGCAGAGGTCCATAAACATATTCTTGATGCCGCAATGAGTATCGTCAAAAATGAAGGATGCGGGGCTTTAAGTATCAGGAAAATTGCCGAGACCATAGAATACAGCCCACCTATAGTATATTCCTATTTCTTAAATAAGGAAGCTGTTCTGATCGAATTATCGAAACAGGGTTTTACCATGCTGATCAATTGCATACAACAGCAGCTGGTATTAGTAACTGATCCAAAAGAAAGAATGGAGGCAATGCTGATGGCCTTTCTCCATTTTGCCACAAAAGAAAACGAGCTTTACCAGTTAATGTATACAGTGGGTACCGACGTTCCAGATGTGGGAAAAGCATTCCCTGCGCTTGCAACATTTATTAATCTGTTCCGCGAAGAAATGCAGCAATTGGTAAAAGAAAATACCCTTACAGAAGAAACTTTCCGATGTAATTACCTGATATGTATGTCTTTTGTGCATGGCCTGGTTGGTCTAAACCGCTATTACAAAAACATAGAACCGGCCATGAACAATATGGTATTAAAGAAAGCCATCGGAGGGATTATCAGTACGATTGAGCTTTCATAGACATTTTAAAACCCCTCTGTGATGGGATTGAACATTCTGGTGCCAATGATCAATTCCATCCGAATCTCTTCCATCTGCGCGCCTGAGGTGTATAATGTCTGAATTAAGGATATCCCTGTATTTCTTATACCATCCTATTGTTTGGTTACCAATTATTTTGTTTTTTCGGTATCGTACAAACGCGGGCCCCTGTAACATGCCTGTATACCTGCGCCATAGTATTGCATCATTAATTGTTCATAATCTTTCAGATGGTTTTCAAGCGGTTCTAATACGGCCGTTACGTATATAGCGCAACGATTTGGGAAGTCGTTTTTCGACTGTTTTTTCAGAAATTATTGAGTCCACATTTTTTGCCGGATTTAGGCTTGTTGAGTTAACAGCATTTGTTTAAAAGGCTTCTCTTATATTCAGGTAGATACCTGAGAAACCATACCCCATGGCGTAGTCGGCAGTAATGTTAGTACGGTCGGATTTATTCATCTTAATACGAAGCCCAACACCACCTCCGGGCGCTACCGTGTTAAAAAGGCTTTGACTGGTATAAGGCAGTGGATTGCTGGCCGTGGTACAGTCGATAAAAGTAACACCGCCCAATAAATCATTCCTGGTGATCCTGAATCGGAATTCCGTTTCACCATATAGCATATTATCTCCTCTGAACCGGCCCTGTATGTACCCTCTGCCTGATCGGTTATAGGTATCCCAGGTAATGGAAGGTAACTCTAAATAAGGAACATGCCCGGACAGTACACTTGTTCCCCAAAACCAAAAGGCTATTAGGTTTCGCGGGATATTCTTATTTACGTTGATATAAGTGCGGTATTCATAATAAAGCATGGTGCTGTTTTTAGAACTGCCTAAAAATGTAGGATTTACACGGTAACTTACGTTTAAATAATAGCCGCTATAAGGACTTATAGGGTTATCGCGGCTATCGTGCATAATTTCGGCAGCTAAACCATCTGTAGAGTACTGGGTAGTATTAAAACCATAAGTTTTTGAATAGAGGTAATGAGAGGTAATATGCACCGGCGAATCCAGTTGTAAGGATTCATCCTGTATTTTAAAGTTATGATCTATCATTACAGCCATACCGGCATACCAATGCTGTTCATTTACCTTTCTCAAAAAAGTTTCATACAGCCTTATATAGTTATACTTTAATGGTTGTTCCAAACTGCCATGAGTTGTTACACTCAGGCCATTTAAGTTAAATGTGAACGGCTGATTGTTAAGGCCATATATGCCCAGGCCATAGGTGGGCTGTGTAAAAAACAATAAGCGGTTATCGCCTGATATATACCATTTATTTTGTGAGGTATAAAGATCATATCTCAGGGATGTAATAACCTGGTCTTTTGTTGTTACAGAAGCATTCAATAATGCAGTAGTAAGCTTGGTTGTATTTGGATCTCCCATATATTTGGTTACGCTTACCGCCGCCCCCAGTACAACACCATTTGCGGGGCTATAACCGAGAACAGGTAAAAAAGATATGTTACTTTTGTCCATTCGGGGTGTATCGATTGGTTTTGCAGGTTTCTTGGTCAGCTTTCGCAGCACATCAAAAATATCAACCCCGGGAGTTGGATGTACGGTATCCTGGCTTTGCTTTTGTTCCTGCGCATAACAACTACCTGCAAATGCAATAAGAGTGGTTATAATAGGTATAACGCATCTTAATACATTAAAAAATCTCTGAATTAAATTCATATGTTCGATTTAACACCATATGGAAATAGGATATAGATACTGATGATATTTTTAAAGTTATATGGAATAAACCATTCAAAATAAATAGTAGAAGTAATATGCGTTCCACATTCCAAAATGCATCAACCAAAACAATTGAGGGTGCTGAAATAGGTGGTGCATCATTAAACCTGAATTCTCATTCTGGCTACAAAAACCCTCAATTAGGCTACAAGTAGTGAATGCCATCTGTTGACCTTTGTTGTGTTATTTATTTAAAAACATAAAATCATGACACAACAAAATTCAAGTACAAATAAAGTTTGGTTCATTACAGGTGCTTCGCGGGGTTTTGGACGCGTTTGGGCTGATGCAGCGCTTAAGCGCGGCGATAAGGTTGCAGCTACAGCGCGCAAGTTAGAAAGCATTGCCGATCTCAAAGAAAAGTACGGCGCAAACGTGCTGACTTTGGAACTCGACGTAACGAGGCCCGATCAGGTGAAGGCCGCTGTGGAGCAAGCTCACGCTCACTTTGGGAGGCTTGATATCGTTCTGAATAATGCCGGCTATTCATTGGTCGGTACAATTGAGGAGGCCACCGCGGATGATATTAGGGCGCTCTATGAAACCAACATTTTAGGTCCGGTTGCTGTGATTCAAGCAGCCTTGCCGTTGCTACGAAAGCAAGGTGGCGGGCACATCCTCGGTACATCGAGCGGCCTTGGCCATGTAACATTGCCGGTTATTGGTTACTATTGTTCCTCAAAATGGGCGTTCGAGGCGATTCACGAAAGTTTAGCCTTAGAAGTTAAAGCTTTCGGGATAAAAGTAACGATCATAGAACCTGGCGCTTATGCCACCGAGTTCGGCAGCCAGGAGTCATTAAAATTTGCAGCAGACCTCGACATCTACGAAGACTTTAAAACGAACTTTTTCGGAACGTTACGAGGCATGGAAAGAGGCGACCCAAATGCGACGCCAGAGGCCATCTTTAAAATTGTTGATGCGGAAAACCCGCCGCTGCGGTTTAACCTTGGCAGCCACAATTTGCCATGGGTGCGTGCAGCCTATGCTGAGCGCCTGGCAACCTGGGAAGAATGGAATGCTGTTGCCACAGCAGCCCAGGGCGCTTCAAAGTAATCCTTCGGTAAATAATTGACTATAACCGGCATTGAACAGCATTGCCGGTTATAATTGCATTAAATTTAAAAATGAAAAAGGAAGAGATAGTCCATGTTAAAATGGAATCGTTATCAGATATGCATCGGGCCTTCGGTTTACCGGCACCGGCGCATCCGTTAATCAGCATGGTAGACGGCGCAACGAGCCGGGTCATATTAAGCAATTCGCCCCACGCTCATGTACTAAATTTTTATAAAATATCCTATAAGCCGCGCCTGGGTGGCAAGTTAAAATATGGCCAGGATTATTATGATTTTGATGAAGGGGGCTTGTTATTTGCTGCACCTAAACAGATTATTGGCAACCCTGGGAACAATAATGCAGAAGTATGTTCTCGATACACTTTATTGATACATCCCGACTTTTTTTTGAACTATCCTTTAGCAAAAAAGATCAAGCAATATGGTTTTTTTTCTTATTCAGCTAATGAAGCCCTGCATCTTTCAGACAAGGAAAAGGAAACCATCATTTCAATTTTTGAGATCATTGATGATGAATTGAACAGCAGAATAGATGATTTTAGCCAGGATGTGATTATTTCACAAATTGAGTTATTGTTGAATTATGCAAATCGTTTTTACAAGCGTCAATTCATCACCCGCAAAGCAGTAAGCAATGATCTGTTGCAAAAGCTGGAAGAAGTTTTAGATGAATATTTCAACAACGAAAAATCTTTAAGCCAGGGAATACCAACAGTTCAATATCTTTCGGATCACTTAAATATATCGCCAAGTTATTTAAGTGACATGCTGCGTTCCCTTACCGGGCAAAATGCACAGCAGCACATACACCATAAACTTATAGAAAAGGCGAAGGAAAAATTATCCACCACCAGTTTATCTGTAAGCGAGGTTGCCTACGAGTTGGGCTTTGAACATCCGCAATCGTTTAGTAAGCTATTCAAAACAAAAACTAACCTTTCGCCATTAGAATTCAGACGATCATTTAACTAGCAGACATAATCCGGCAGGTTTAAAGTTGTTCAACTATATACTAGATTAACCGATCCGAAATCACGTCGAGCTGATATTTAAAAGCCCGCAAACCTTTTGACCGCCGGTGGTATATCGTCAATTGGTGGGTGGTAGTTAAATTGCGTCATCAGGAAATAGCGGAGGAGGATCGTCATCATCAGGCGGGCGGCCCGTCGGGTGTCGGTGGCGTTTTGCCTTTATCCAGCGGCTTCTCTTCCTTTTTCTCTTCGATTCCCTTTCTCTCTTCCTCTTCCTTCCTTTTTTCCAAATTCCGCCTTATAGCTAAGGCTGGATTCTGGCTTATATACAAGTCCGGATCATTGTCAATATTATGACTCCCGGCGAGAATTTGAGGTATTAGAACTCCCGGCTTTTCGATAATATCAAGAAATGGAGTTGGTAGTTTATCATATATACGTCTACGTTTACGATCCTCAGCAATCCCGTTTCTTACCAAGACATAATTTCTCTTCAGTTCATCCAACAATTCCTTACCGGCAGCGTTAACGTACTTACCTCCTTTCAAGGTATATTCAGCGGATAAGATGTGGGCCCTTATTTCCGATTTGAAAATTTCTAAACTTTTTAAATAATAAAGTTTGTCTTCGTCGTCTTTAAACTCAGCATCTATTTTTTCTGTTTTATAAAGACTTCCATCTACCAGATGCTGTACTTCATGTATTAAAGTTATTAAAACACCTTCATCCCTGGTATCATCAGCCATGATAATTCCTATATTCTTATTGTCTGGATTTGTATATCCATGGGCCCCATCTGGTATTTCCTCCTCCCACATGTTGTTAAATAATTCATCCAATATTTCATCAGGTGTTTTAGTGGTTTTATAATGGTAAGCACCGTCCGTTTTAGGAAAATACTTTCCATCGTTGTATTCAGCAAGGGGATATACTCTGGTTAATAATCCATCTATAAACCGTGCTGTGTTCTTCGTGATTGTATCTGTGGAGGTCAAGGCATTCTCTATAATTCTTTGGATACGTCCTTTGTATTTGATATAATTCTCACGACATTCTAAAAAAATTTCAAATCCTTGTATATTCTTTAAATCATCCTTATCATACCCCTTACCGTCTTTTTCTAATGCCGCTTCTATATTAGATTTCTTCTTCCCTGCGTAGTCTTTATATCCCATCATTTCCCCTATCGTAAGCTTCCGCAGCTGAATTGTGGCGCCGCTTAAATGAGCTTGATGTACATTATTAACTTGTATCTGCTTTTGTGAACCTGTGTATCCTGTTTTAGTATCATCACGTCCTACTCCAGGAAGCATAAAGCCGGTGCTAACGGGCAGTTTAGTATTTTTTTCATTGAAGCTGCTTAATTTATTACCCATTACATCAGCTTCATTCTCCAACTCCTTGTCATCATTTACCGCCACTCCGCTTTTCATTTGCAAGGTTGGCCGCACCCGGCCCTGCATTTGCTGCACCACATGCCAGGCTTCGTGTGGTAAATGTTTCTCCTGCCCGGGCGCTATATGTATATCGGCGCCCTGGGCGTATGCCAGGGAATTTAGCCGGGCCGGTTGCGATGAGTTATAATGTACCTTTACATCATCCATTGCATAACCCGAAAGCTGCTCCACACCCGATTTTAAATTGTCGGGCAGGCCCGTATAGTTGGCTTTCTTTTGTACCGGCTCAAATTTTCCCTGAATAGGTTCTCCTTCTGTATTTTCCTTCCGTTGTGCTGTTTTGTTAGCTATATAATTATCCGCCGATGCCTGATAGTCCTTCAATTGCTGTACGCGGGGACTGTTATTTATGGCTTCCTGCAATTTTCTTTGCACAATGGTTTCGGGCCTGTTATCAATAAATTTAGGCGTTGAGCTATTGCTGTTTTGTTTTTGAACAGGTGCGTTAGCAAATGCATGCGATTTATTTTGTTGGGCTTTGTCGCCGTGTATGCTCATTGTTAAATGATAGTTAAACAACAACAATGTACAATTAAATTTATGGTACAGCCTCTTTATTTTGTGTTGACCTAACAGGGTATTTTTCTATTTATACTTTGGCTGCAAACCCACAAACTGTACCAAAGTTTATAAAATCAATCCCACCTGGCCCATAAGAGACAATTGGCTTTTCAGCCATCTGCATAGTGCAGATATTTTTTTCAACAACCCATCCACAATATTGTTACAGATATAAATTATGTATGAATAACTCTAATTTAGTAATCAAATCGAACTTCATTTTCTTAACCTAAAATATACCCCATGAGCAAACAAGTAGCAGACCAACTGGTAGAAATGCTGGTAGACAACGGTGTAAAAAGAATTTACGCCGTTACCGGAGATAGCTTAAATCACCTGAATGATGCAGTAAGACGAAGTGGCAAAATAAAATGGATCCACGTAAGGCATGAAGAGGTTGGCGCGTACGCGGCTGCTGCAGAAGCGGAACTGGAAGGGGGGCTTGCCTGTTGTGCAGGCAGCTGCGGTCCCGGGCATATACATCTCATCAACGGGCTTTATGATGCACACCGTACAGGTGTACCGGTAATTGCTATTGCCTCAACTATAAACACACCTGAATTTGGCCAGGATTATTTTCAGAGCACCAATACTATAAAATTGTTTGATGATTGCAGCTGCTACAACCAGGTGGCAACTACTGCGGCGCAGGCCCCGCGTATGTTCCAGTCGGCTATCCAACATGCTATTAATCACAAGGGGGTAGCCGTGTTCGGCTTGCCGGGCGATGTATCTGCCATGCCCGCAGAGGAAAGCATTGCATCCCGGCAAAATTTCAGATGTGAAACAGTTTTACGACCTGCTAACCATGAATTGCAATCCCTGGCCGATATACTCAATAAACATCCGAAGATCACTATATTCTGCGGATTTGGCGCACGTGAGGCACACGATGAAGTAGTACAGCTTGCTGCAGCACTGCAAGCCCCTATAGGCTACTCTTTCCGTGGTAAAATGGGTATGCAATATGATAACCCTTATGAAGTAGGTATGACTGGCTTATTGGGGCTGCCCTCCGCATATCACAGCATGCACGAATCGGATGTTGTGTTACTGCTTGGCACCGATTTCCCTTATGTGCCTTTTATGCCGGTTAATAATAAGATTATACAAGTTGATGAAAAACCCGAAAAACTGGGCAGGCGGGCAAAGCTGGAGCTGGGGCTATGCGGGAATATCAAAGACACAGTTGAGGCATTATTGCCATTGATCACAAAAAAGGAAGACGACAGCTTTTTGAAAGCACAGCTGAACCTGTATGATAAGGTAAAACATCACCTGCAAACCTACGTGGATAATGTTGGCGCGGAAGACCTGATACAACCGGAGTATGTTGCGTCCGTAATAAATGAATTAGCAGCAAAAGACGCCATCTTCACCCTTGATACGGGTATGAGCTGCGTATGGGGTGCACGATATATAAATGCTACAGGGCAGCGAAAATTCCTCGGTTCATTTAATCATGGCTCCATGGCTAATGCAATGCCCATGGCTATTGGCGCCGCCTTATGTTATCCGGGCAGACAGGTGTTTGCTTTGTGTGGCGATGGTGGCCTGTCTATGTTACTTGGAGATTTGGCTACCATTAAGCAGTATAATTTACCAATAAAGCTAATTGTATTCAATAACCGCGCCCTGGGGATGGTAAAACTGGAAATGGAAGTTGATGGATTACCAGACAATGAAACGGATATGGTTAACCCCGACTTTGCCCTTGTTGCGCAGGCAATGGGATTTAAAGGCATTACGGTTCATCACCAGGAAGATGTTAAGGGTGCGATGGAACAAGCTATAAAAGAAACCGGACCGGTACTGTTAAATATATTAACCAATCCAAATGCCCTGGCAATGCCCCCTAAGATAGAATGGGACCAGGCAAAGGGCTATGCGATAACCATGGGTAAATTAATGTTAGGCGGCCGGATGGATGAGGTAATGGATATCATCAGATCAAACTACAAACACCTGTTGGATGTAATTTGATAGCTGCTTTTAACTAAACCAATACCGTTTCAATAACGATTGAATGGGTTAATATTTTATGAATAGGGCAGGCATTGGCAACGGTCAATAGCCTGGCCTGTTGTTCCTCGGTAAGTTTACCCGTAAGCTGTAGCTTGCGGGTAAATTTGGTTTGCCCGTTTTCTTCAATAAGCTCAATTTCTGCATCAACTTTTTCAAGATCCCAGGCTTTGCGGTCGGCATACATGCGCACTGTAGTGCAGGTACATGCCCCCAGGGACGATGCCAGCAATTCTTTAGGTGAAAAACCTTTGTCCTGCCCACCTTTTGCAACAGGCTCATCGGCCATAACTATATTGCCTGTTGGCGATTTAATCTCTATCCTGTAAAGTTCTGTGCCGATACTTGCTTTAATTGCTGCCATAATTATCTTTTATTAAATGTTGGATAGGGTACAAATTCTGTTTCATCCTCTTTTATTTTGTCAAATGTTTGTGCTATCCATTTTTGTTTAGCTGCGTTGATCAGTTCTTTGTCGGTAGCGACAAAATTCCAGTCTATAAAGCGCTCTTCGGCAAAAGGCTCCCCGCCAAACAGGTAAATGGTACTGTCGGCTTCTATAGTAAACGAACACAGCGCACTTTCTATGGCTACCAGCAATTGTTTGGGATGATAAATGTTCCCTTCACTTTCAATATTGCCATTGAGTATGTACAATCCTACTTCTCCATAAAGCTCATGACCAATATTAACGGTTTGTTTTGTTTTGCTTTTAATCTCGATCATAAACAGCTTGCTATAAACCGGAACGGGAGATTTATGGCCAAATGCCTCGCCTGCTATCAGCTTAAATTGCAGATCACCGGCTGTCCATGCCGGTAGCTGCGCTCCATCAATATGAAAAAACTCAGGCTCCATTTGTTCCAGTTCCTTTGGCAGTGCAACCCAGATCTGCAAGCCATGCATCATCTGATCGGCATGGTGTATATATTCTGGTATCCGTTCAGAATGCACTATTCCCTTACCTGCGGTCATCCAGTTTACAGCGCCCGGCTTTATTTCTACAACATTCCCCAAGGTATCCCTGTGCATTATGCTGCCCTCAAATAAAAAGGTAAGTGTTGAAAGGCCAATGTGCGGATGCGGCAGCACATCAAAGCTTTGGCGCTCTATCAGTTTTACCGGCCCCATGTGGTCAATAAAAATAAAGGGGCCAACCATTCTTTTTTCCCGGAATGGCAGCAGCCGGCCAACCATAAAGTTACCAATACTGGCTGCTCTTTCTTCAATAATGAGATTGATATTTGACATAACCGTAATTGTTTATCGCTTAAACTTTAACTAAACCGCCTGTTTTACCATTTTATTGATGTCAGATCACAATTACAGACAACAATAAAGATGAAGACAATTTAAGCGTTTTTTCCAAATATAAAACGACTGCGTCTTTTCACACTCCTCATATAATAATAGCACATGGTGTTCAACAAGCATCCCTCCGTCTCCACTAAATTCAATATAAAAACAAAAATCCCGCCATCTCTCGATTGGCAGGATTTTGTTTTTAGGATCGTACTTCCTATTAAAAATAAGTGGCAAGACCAAAGCTAACACCCCTGGTTGCGCCCAGCGCCGCACCAATCGTATTGCCTGTTATATCTCTCGCGGTTTGGAAACGGTAATTCAAACGTAATACGGTTTGAGGGGTGGGCCTGAAACTAATAGCCGGCATAATACTTTTGAGGTCGTTATACTCCCTTAGACCCGTTGCCGCAAATTTATCCCCGTTCCATTCCACATATTCTCCTCTTACAGCCAGGTTTATGGTAGCATTATCCCAATCCAGTATTTTTCCATGTATTATAGGCTGTACAATATCTATATAACCGCCATACTGTTTATGCGCATATTCCGGTGTATAGTCTGCAGGCAGATCAACAAAAACCCATGCCCATTCAGCAGTAATGCTGGTGTGCCATTGTGAAAGCTTGGTATTAAAATCTACATCATAAATGTTCACGCTTCTTTTATTATCCACCTGGGCGCCTTCCACTTCCCATGTATTGTATACGCCGCCCATATATGACAATCCCAGTTCACCAATCTGGTCATTGCCTAAAGAGAGTTTCCCGGTATAAAGCGGCTCGCCGCTTGCACTCGAGCTAAAGCGCGTTAAACTGCTTTTAGCTGCCGGTAAAAAGGTTTTCCCCTGTGTATTATCAATTATCGCGTCATCAAAACCTCCGGTTACATAAAACTCATAACCGAACATCCAATGGTTATCGTATTGTTTACCATATATGCCAAACCCGGGATTGCTCCAGGTATCGGGCAACATTTGGGTCATGGCTATAGGCCTGTCCGTAAATTCATATTTTGGCCCGTCATGGTTTTGGTTAAAGGCTCCGATAGGATTCAATATCAAGCCTCCGCGTAAGGTCAACAATGGATTGAACTCAACATCAACGGCGGCATATTCTATTCCAAACTCTGGTCCGGATGTAGCCTCGCCCGGGTCTCCGGTAGGATCATTTTCATATTCTATTTCGGACAGGAACTTGATATGCGGCGAAATGGTAGATGCCACAAACAAACTAAATCTCCTGAACTGGAACTGATTGCCCGCTGTAATGCCGGATGTCCCCACATATTGATAGTTGGCTTCCATATAACCGCCAATAGAAACCGGCAACTTACCCAGTTTAAGGAATGGCCTCTCATAAATGGCATCCATGTTCAGTTTCTTTTTAGCAGTGTCTGCAGTTGCAGTAGACTTCAGCAAACTGCTGTCAATTTGTGAAAAAGCCGGTCGAAAGGAAAAAATTAATATTGCAGTAAATGCTATAAGTAAGGATGACTTCATACTAAGGAAATAAGGAGTTGATCGTTGTGAACTTTTACAGGAAATGTACGTAGGTTGGTATCGGCAGGCCCATTTTTTACCTGCCCTTTATTGCTGAACTGGCTCCCATGCGCAGGGCATTCCAACCTGTCACCAAAAACCTGTAGCTCGGCTCCCTGGTGCGTGCAGCGCATTGATAATGCAGAATATTCAGTTTCTGAAAAACGGTAAATGCATACCGGGTACTTTAGCTGTGAGTTTTGGGCTACTACATACTTCTTGAACGCAGCCTGACCGTTTTGAAAGGCCGTTACCGGCACAACCATATCAGTATTGTTAATGGCGGCTGTAAACATCTTGCTGCCCGCACATCCTTCCAATATGGAAGCAAACACAGTACCGCTCACACAGGCGAAACCACAGGTTTTTAAAAAGGTTTTTCTTTGCATGGATCAGAGTGATTTAAGGAAAGTGATAATCGTGTTCTGATCCTGACTGCTTAGCTTGCTGAACCTTGCTGCACTAACCGCTGCTTCGCCACCATGCATTTGTATTGCCTGTGCTATGCTATGCGCACGGCCATCATGCAATAAATAATAGCTTCCGCCCTGCACTCCCGGCGCCAGGCCCAATCCCCATAATGGAGTTGTACGCCATTCCGAAGTTTTTGCATTGCCTTCTGTATAATGGTCATCCAAACCAGGCCCCATATCATGTACCAACAGATCGGTAAAAGGATGAATAGTTTGGTAAGCCAGGCCATCAACTGGTGAATAGCCTGTAGTAAGGGTTTGTTTATGACAGTTTTCGCAGCCTGTTTTTATAAATAAGGCCAGCCCTGCTTGTACGGTGGCATCGCCTGCATTGCGTTGAAGCGGTGTTTGCAGGCATTGAACGTAAAATACAACCGAGTTAAAAGTATCATTGTCTACCTCCGGAATTGATGGAACTGTTGATGCTGTCTGATCCAGATAATTATAAGGATTGAACGGCATATAGCTGGAGGTAATACCCATATCATGGTTATAAGCAAGCGCAGTTTGTTGAAACAAATCATAAACCGCTGCTTTACGGCCGAAACGGCAGATATATTTCCCATCAGCTCTTGCAATTGCCCCAGGTAAAGGGTTTACGTATGATGGGATGGTATTATAATTAGGATGCCCTCTTACCCCATCAGGGTTATTAACATTTGCGGCAGCCATTGCTAAAATAGCAGAATCCGGAACGGCCTCAATGTAGCCAACGCCTCCAGTGATTGGCGCTATCAGCTTAGTGCTGGTCGCTCCTGCTGGTAATTGTTCAGGCGTATAACCTGGCAAACAAAAAGTACCTAATTGTGGCGCTCCCTGCGCGAGGAATTTATTACCTGTACTATCGGTTTGCCCAAATCTGGTTAGTATGGTGAAAGGATGCCCTCTATTATCGCTGGAATGGCAGCTGCCACAGCTCGTTGCAACAAAGTACGGGCCTAAGCCGGTGGCCGTGGTGCGATTTCCGAAAAACTGATCATTTCCTTTTGAAAATAACAGTGTTTGTGCACTGGTTAAATCTGTTGGCCCGCATAAACCTTGTAGCGGGTTAATCATGCCAGGGATGATCTTGGAACAGGAAGATACAATGGTAACCGAGGCAACAATTATGGAAATACTTAAAATAATGTAGAGTTTTTTCATACTATTTATAGGGTGATACTCAATGCTTAACCAATTAGCTTTTGTATCAACGCGACAAAAATACATTATTTAGACTAAATCCAAATAAAAATATGAAAATTCTAATACTCCCCTATATCAAGTGTTTAAATGCCATTTTTTATATTAAGCGCTGATTAGGTAACATCAAAATTTATAAGCTAAACCCATAACAAGGCCATAATCTATTTTACTTGATCCGAGGTCGAGGGGCCTGCTATCATAATTGCTATATAAATTAATGGTTAGTGAGAAATCTTTGATAAGCTCCCAGGCAAAGGTGATGTTTCCATCGTACCGGTAACGCCCGGCTTGTGTAAGGCTCACATAACCTGCATTGTCCATGGTGACCTGCATATTGGGGTGAGTGAACTTAAAAAAATCCACTTGCACTATAAGTGGGATTTCCACCTCTGATCCGCTGGTTGAGTTCCCGTCAATACTTTTCTCCCGGCTAAAGGCTATACCGGTTAGCGCAAGGGCATTTATGGTTTCGCTTGTCAGGAATTTGTTTCCCCCGCCAAATAATCCCTGGTAACGATAGGCCAGCGATAGTTCCTGGTTTCGCTGGTGGCTCAGGGCTGCTCCTACAAACCAATCAGTACTATTGATATAATGGTAAGAGCTAAGCTGTTCCGTTTCCTGATCCCTAATATAACGGGATGAATCTATACTTGATAGTGTGCTTATGGTTAATTCAGTTTCCAACCAGCGCGATGTGTATTTAATATCGCCGTTAAGGTTAACCTGGCGAATGTGAAAAGCTGAAACCGGCTGATACGTTGCCATCCAGCTGATCAAAAAAACTACGCCTGAAAGCGATAACGGAATTAATTTTATTTAGAGGGACCTTAATACGGTTAACACCGTCAACCACATACACGGTATCCCTGCTTTTAGTTGGCTCCAGCTTACCATATAGCTTTTGATTATTGGTAGTTTCAACACGCAGCGTACCTATAGTTGTATGGGCCGAGCGCACCTTATACATTTTAATAGTGACCAAGCCAATATCATCCGAATCAAAAGTGGCTTTTCCATAAGTTATCTGCTTTAATTCACCTATCAGTATTTCACCGTTATTGAAAAAAGCGTGTCCTTTTTTGCTTGCTTTTGTGCAAAACTACCTTTCGCCATCATTAGCAATGACAAAAAAAGTAACGACCTATAAATAAATACTTTGCGTCTCATTAAGTATAGGTAAATATACTATTATGCTCCTGGCGGTATAAGCCTGTGGCGGAAAAACGTGTGTCCTTTTAAAATCTGAAACCAATAAAGAAAGCTGAATACCCACTTTGTTTTAATCATTATATAATTTTTTCTTTAAAAGAAACATATTGATTTTTAGTCCCGTATACAATACATATTAATTCTATAGTACTTCTTTCTTTAACAGAACTATAATTAATCATCTGCCTATTGAAAAACCTTTTTACCTACACCATCATGACACACAAATGCCGGAAATGCAATTCAATAATTGTTGAGCCAATACCCAAAGGTGCAATTACACAAAGTATATTTTTTTGGATCCCTATCAGGAAATACCTGTGCTATAATTGCCTCAGAAAATTTCACAGGTTCGGGCTTTAAGCTTTGAAAGGACCCGCTTTTATTATAACTGATTCGCATTCCGCAAGAATCAGGTTGCAGCCCTCATGCCTCTTTTAAACATTTGCAGTATAAATTGCTTACCAATGTTTAAAAGAATAATATTAGGCCTGCTGGTGTTTCTAATCAGCAATAACTGTATTACCCAACCTATTGATTTCTCGTACCACTGGGAAAATGTAAACGGACTAAAGATCTTTTACCGTAGTGCGGGGAAGCCCGGTAAACCGGTAATTGTACTATTGCATGGCTTCCCGAGTTCATCCGTTATGTACCAGGGCCTTATGCAGTTACTCAAGGATGATTTCTACATTATAGCACCCGATTACCCTGCACATGGTTATTCAGAAGTGCCGCTGATTGAAAATTATCCATTCACTTTTGACAATATCAGCAATAGTATTGACCAGCTATTAAATAAGCTGGGGATAAATAAATACAGTTTGTTTATGCAGGATTATGGCGGCCCTGTTGGCTTTAGGTTAGCACTTAAACATCCGCAAAACATCCAGGCACTAATTATTCAAAATGCAAATGCTTATATAGAGGGCTTTCCGGAAGCGCAAGACCCTAATGGCGAACTGCAGCAATATTGGCATACTAAAAATAAAACATATGAAAATAACTGGATAGCATATTATAGAAATGCCAACTCTATTTTACCATGGGACAAAAATCTTGCACCCAACATTAACCCCGACAAACGCGCGCTTGATGCCGATGTGATGTTAAAACCCGGTCGGCTCGAATTGTTTATGCAATTGTGGTTTGATTATGGCAGCAATGTAAAAAGCTACCCGGCATGGCATCAATACTTAAAAAAATATCAGCCGCCGGTTTTAATAACCTGGGGCAAAAAAGACACCTATTTTATAACCGCTGGAGCAATGGCATATTTAAAAGATGTGCCCGATGCCGAAATTCATTTATTAAACGGCGGCCATTGGGCAGTTACTGACGATAATACCGAACAAATTGCCGCCCTGATTAAAAGCTTTTTCAATAACCATAAAATTTATTGATGCTTTAATGCGATAGTGCTTAATTTTATAACCGTATGGATAAAGACCTTACCATAAATTATTACAGGATTGAAAAAGCCATAAGTTACCTTACAGCAAACTTCAGATCGCAGCCCGATCTGGATGAAATAGCTGAAAAGGTGAGCCTTAGTCCGTTTCATTTTCAGCGTATGTTTTTAGATTGGGTTGGTTTAACTCCAAAAAAGTTTGTTCAATACCTTACGCTCGATCATTTAAGAACCGAGATACAGCATACACATAATGTTATTGAGGCCGCTGGCCTGGTTGGTTTTTCAAGCCAGTCGAGGGTATATGACCTGTTCATAAAAATTGAGGGGGTAAGTCCGGAACAGTTTAAGTCGGCCGGCGCCGGGCTGGAGATTTTTTATGGCTACCACGTTACACCTTTCGGCATGTGTTTTATTGCTGCTACAGAACGTGGTATTTGCGACCTGCATTTTATTGATGAGTTTGCAAAAAGAGATGAATACCAGCTTTTCGAAAAAAAATGGCCTTTTGCTACATTACACCACCGGCCCGATATTACACAAGGCTTCATTCAAAAAATATTCAGGCGGGACAGCACCAATACTGAAAAACTTAACCTGCTGGTACAGGGCACTGACTTCCAAATTAAAGTGTGGGAAGCACTTTTAAATATCCCATTTGGTACCGTACAATCATATCAGCAAGTTACCGGGCAAATGGGCTATCCCGGCTCGATACGGGCGGTAGCATCGGCTGCCGGTAAAAATCCAATATCCTATCTTATTCCTTGTCATCGCATTATATGTAAAAATGGCGAAGTTGGCAATTTTACCTATGGCAAAGTACGCAAACAAGCAATGATAGCCTGGGAAATGGGAAAAAGCAACATCATCCGGCAAACAACGGGCAGCTCCGCATAACTCAGCAAGAATCAGGTTGTTCGCCCCTGCATCCGGTTATAACTTGCAGCTTAAATCACAATTATTATGCAAGTATTAATTATCATCGATGCACAAAATGAATTTTCTGAAAATGGAAAAAGACCGGTACCTCATCACCTGGATGTTATTGAGGTAATACGACAGCGGGTTAAAAAGGCCCGTATTGACGGCACACCCATTGCATGGATAAGGCATTTTAACCAACCACATGAATCGCCTGCATTTATACCCGGTACCTGGGGCGTTGAATTTGTAGATGGCTTTGGTCCTGATCCTGCTTTTAATAATGAAGTTGAATTTCAAAAAAATGTATACGGCGCTTTTACAGGAACAAATGTTGGTTCATGGTTAAAAGCCACCGGTGCTGATGAAGTGCTGCTGATGGGATTTTATACGCATGGCTGCTTATCAACAACAGCACGTGAGGCGATAATGGCCGGGTTTAAGGTTTTTATTGACGCCCATGGAACAGAAGCCTGCGACATGGACCACGAAATACTCGGAAACCAAACAGCCGATGAGGTACGTCGGTCGGCGTTATTACACCTTGCAAATATGGGGGCCAATATTATAGTTTGAAGTATGCCCGTCCCCTTTGTCGCATTTGACCCCTTATATTGTCCTGAGCCAACCCTTTATTATTAGTTACCATATCGTAGGTTCGTAGAATAACCTTATAATGAACATGAAAACCATATTTGACAAAGCAACCCGCGATGATCTCATCAGCAGGATAGCCACACTTAACGAAGGCAGCACAGCCCAATGGGGTAAAATGAATATTTACCAGATGCTGAAACATTGCAATCGGGCTGAGGAAATGTACCTCGGCCGAAAAAAATATGACCGTGTATTCCTTGGCCGCATTTTTGGCAAAATAGCTTTGAAAAATTTGTTGAAGGATGAAAAACCCATGAGTCGCAATACCCCCACAAGTCCTGCATTTATAGTACGCGAAATTAGCGGTGATGTTGCTGCCGAAAGGGATAAATGGATTGCCCTCACTCAAGAATATGCCAATTACTCAAACCCGGAGTTTGAGCACTGGTTCTTCGGCAAAATGACGAAGGAACAGGTAGGCCAGTTTGTTTATAAGCATACTGATCATCATTTACGGCAGTTTAATAGTTAGGATTATTACGGTGAACCAAAAACTGGCAAAGCCCTTCCAGGTCCAGTATAGCTTGTTGCAGATCTGCTCAAAATGAAGAAATAAGCACGCCTGATGCTTTATCATAATAAAAACTTCAGTATTAAATAACTGTAATACAGGTATAAACTTTACTGCCCATCTTGTTTTTAGTATCAAAACATTTATTTAAATTTGATAAAGCTGCTCTCCCCGCTTAACCTTATATCATCACATTATGAAAAGAAAGATCCTAACTATCATTGCCATTATCATTGTGATCGCACTGGCATCTATTATTTACTATCGCTATTACTTTGTATTTGGCGAGGGTGTTAAAGCTGGTCAGCTAAATTATTTTGTAAAAAAGGGCTATCTCTTTAAAACCTATGAGGGCAGGTTGATACAGGCGGGGCTACAATCACAGCAACCCGGCCATATCGTTTCAAACGAGTTTATGTTTTCCGTAACTGATGAAAAAGTAGCAGAGAAGCTTAACCATGATGCAGGCGGTTTTTTGCAATTACATTATAAAGAATACCTGCATACCCTGCCATGGCGCGGCGTAACCCATTTTGTGGTAGATAGCGTAATGAGCGAATCGGCGACAACCCACTAAACCGCTTTATTTACTTCCATTTATAGTAATGAATTACCTTGTTTCAGGCCCAAAATCGCTTGATCAAACTCACATTTATAAGTAAAATCTATAACACCAATAACCATAGATAAAATCTATATTTTATACAAAAAAATTCAAAATATCTATTTATACGAAAAACTGCCTGATTTTTTTGACCTTTTTCGAACCCTATTCCGGAGTTCTTTAATTTGTTCATTTTATAAAAGCCCCAACCTATAACATTTGTGAAATATCCTTTCGTAAGAGCATCCATTGGGTATAAGATTTAAAAAAACAGCTATTGTAATCTGCTTTTATAAAAAGGTTACTACACCAGTTTGCATATCATATACTGCACCAATTATAATAAGTTCGTGCTTTGTTTCCATGTCTTTGATTATCGGGCTTTTGTCCCTGATGTTTTTTATTGACAGGCGCACATTCTCCTCACATACCTTTTCCACGTAATCATCATTGGTATATTTTTTATCGCCCTTATAAGTATTGTCAAGGTTTTTTATGGCCGGTGTAATTTTTGCAAGCAGCGCGGTAATGTTACCTAGTTTTACATCTTTAATGGCAGATGTAATTGCGCCGCAATGTTCATGCCCCAGCACAATGATCACTTTGGCGCCCGATACCTTGCAGCCATATTCTAAGCTACCCAGTATATCCTCATTAACTATATTACCAGCTACACGTGTTACAAACATATCGCCTATACCAGCGTGAAAGATATCCTCAACTGGTACGCGCGAATCCATACAGGCCAATACAACAGCGCCCGGGTATTGGCCTGTTGATGCCTGGCGGATACGGGCAGAAGTATTTCTAACCACCAACTGATCTTCAGTATATTCTTTATTACCCTCTTTCAGGCCTTCAAGTATCTTTTCGGGCGTAAGCTTTGCCTGCTGATTCGCAGTAATTATGGTGGTGTCAATTAAATGAGCGCCTCCAAAAGCAGGTGGCTGATTCTCTACCTTCTCTTTACATGAATAAAGGCAGACCATTAAAATGGAAGCTATAAATAAGGCTTTCATAAGCTGTTTTTATATAACCTAAATATAAAAAATAAAGGCGGAATAGGCATTAACAAATTGTTAATGCCTATTCCGCCCCCCTAACCGCTAAATTTTTAGCTGGCGAAAATATCTTTTAATTACCCGTTAGCAACAAGCTTATTAACGCTCCTGTAAACGTAGCTGTTGAAAATATGCCTTCTGGCAAAACGGCCCGGCGAATCGGCATTGATCAGTTTGCGGTAAACTTCTTTGGGTACATCAAAATATTCGTACACGCTATCGTCAGTAAAATAGATCTTAAGTACTTGTGATTTGTATTCAAAATCTAAAATCCCGCAGGTTCCTGTAGTATTATTATATTCTTCAATAGATTGGTTCAGTGTTTCCGGGGCGATACTTACCAGGAAGTGATAAGCTTCAATAATGTGCTTGCTTTTTTCTTCGGCAGCCAGTTTAGCCTCAGCACTTTCCTGGAATTTGTCCGGGTGCCAGGTTTTCATCAAACTTCTGTAAACGGTTTTTAGTTCCGCTAGTTCCGAGTCTTTATTTACTTCTAAAAGTTTCCTGTAATCAACAATTTTTTTCATGACCTTATTTGTAACTTATTGTCGTTGAAGAGGAAAGCCTTTAAAAATTGTTTGGCACTATTCAAGAAAATAATTTTGCAAAGGTACGTTTTCTTTCCCTTGTTTTTATGCGTGGCGCGTAAACTTAATAAAAAGCAAATGCAGGCTTTATATTATAGCGTTGGTTTGGGTATAAAAAGGCTATAACATTTATTTATCGACCTTTTACATGCAGAATATCCTCCAAAATAAGGCCTCATCAAACAGCTATATTTGTCATTTAAATGTCACAAATAAATTATCTGATTATAGTATCAGTTAACCAGCTGGTAAACTGATATTTAAATATGGTTTTTGCAAATATTACTTACAACTTATATCTCGCTTTTTATCAGTGCGCTTAGTACACTATGGTAGCCGTCATCGGCATTTCTCAATAAGCAATCAGCTCTTGTCTTTACAAAAACCATTTCCTGAAACACCAAATCCATCCAAAGCTAAAGCCGTTGATTATCCGTATGTTACGCTGATTTTTAACTGGCGCAGGCCCCAAAACAATTTATGTAAATGAAAAAAAAAGTCATTCTATTAGGTTTATCCCTATTCTTATCATTACCCATCTTTGCACAAAACATTTTTAAAGCGGCACAATCAAATGATGTAACCGGCATTAAGTTTTTACTGAACTATGGGGTAAACATTAACGCCCGCGATATTAAAGGCAATACGCCTTTAATTATAGCCGTAAAAGAAAACAAGCAACGGGCAGCTGATTTTCTGATAGAAAAAGATGCTGATCTTAATTTGCAGGACAATGAAGGCAATACCGCTTTAATTGCTGCCGTAAACACAGGCAATGCGCCTTTAATTAAAATACTGATACAACACGGTGCTGACGCTAAAATTGAGGACAAAAACCACAAATCCGCAGCCGATTATGCCAGGGGGCTTAGTGATCCAACCATATTAAGCATGCTTAGTGCATCGTTGTAAAATCCTCCCAAGGCCTGCATTTACCAAAAAGATTACTTATTAAAAAGCCGACAGCTCAAATGCGCTGCCGGCTTTTTATGGTTTAGGCGGAGATGTAGGCTAGAAAGTTATTTTTCGGAGCGAGAAAACAGAGTTATTAGCAGTAAACTGTGAGAAATAAATATTTCCAGTTGGGTCTGCTGCCAGGTTAAATGCCGCCCCGATCTTAGCCGTACGTAACGGCCCATCAACATTGCCGAAGGCACTTGACATTATCGTTGTTACTTTTTTAGTCGGGCTTACTTTAAGCAGCATAAAGGAATTATCCATCACAGCGGCATATATGTTTCCAAATTTATCGGTCGCTATATCAGCACTAAAAGCCGAACTGTTACCGGCATTATACAAACCTGTAACAAGAACTGATTTCACCCCCTGTGGGCTCACCTGGTTAAGGTTAATCTCCCCGGCATTATTTGCATAAGTATAGGTGGTATAAATAACATTCCCATCTGCATCAACCGTGAAGTCGGACGAAAAACTGGTTGCCAGCAACACCGCAATACCGCCGGGTGCTATCTCATAAATGCCGGTACCATCGCTAAAATAAAAGTTTCCTTTATTACTGGCTATATTGGTTATCCTAAGCCCCTTTATTCCATCGATATTACTAAAAATAGTGCTCGGCGAGCCCGATTGCGGGATCTTTAACATATTGGCCACCCCGGCATTATTTACACTTACAGTATAAATATTACCCGATGAATCGCGGGTTAAGCATTCCAATTTATTAATAACTACCGTATCATGATCTGTGGTAACTGGCAATGAGTAAAAACGGGTTTTACCACTTACTGCGTCAAATTTGTAAATAGTATCGGCACCGTAGCCGAGAGTATACACATCGCCGTTATTGTCTGTTGTCAGGTAATAATAACTGCCGGTAGCAAGGGTGGTAACTGTTGAGTCCTTGATTTTTGGGGCAACAAAGCCGTCTTTTTTACAGCCTGTGAAAAAGAATAATGATAACATCAGCAGAACTACTGCAAATAATAATACCTGTTTCATAATTAATATTTTAAAAGTTAATGATTATTGGTTTAGCATACATTAACATTACGCAGCTAAAATTCAAAACGCGGGGTTGCGCTGCCTATATTTTTATAAATTAAGCCAGGAATGAACATTAAAAATTTATTTTACATTCCGCCCCGCGTTTTGCTACCGGGCCACGTAAGGCAGTTAAGTATGTTGGGATTTTAGCGTGTTTATAATACTGGATGGATCTTTCTAAGAAGCAGGTTACAAAGCTGGTAGAAGGTTGTATAGGCAATGAGCGCACAGCTCAGGAAAACCTGTACAGGCATTTCTATGCCCAAATGCTGCGTATCTGCTATCGCTATTTAAAAACTAAGGATCTGGCCCAGGAAGCAGTAAATGAAGGCTTTTTAAAGGTTTTTCAGCACATTAAAACTTATGATGCACAAAAAGGCGATCTGGGCGCGTGGGTATGCACTATAATTATCCGTACTGCTATTGACTATAATCGCAAGGAGCTAAAGTTTTTTACTGAGGATTATAACGATCAGGATACCGATGACTTTTTTATTGATCCTGATATACTAAGTAAGCTTTATGCTGAGGACCTGTTAAAAACAATCCAGCAGTTGCCCGATGCCACCCGGGTTATTTTTAACCTGTCGGTAATAGATGGCTATTCACATAATGAAATAAGCACACAATTAAATATTACAGAGGGCACCTCGCGCTGGCACCTGGCAGACGGCAAAAAGAAATTAAGGGCATGGCTGGCTGGCCCTGATAATAGTTTACAACCAACTGATAATACGGCAATATGAAAGATTCAGCATGGTATAATAAACTCTGGCAAACCAAAATGCAGGAACTCCCTTTAGAGGGGGATGAGCATGCTGCGTGGCAAAAAATGCAGGGTTTGTTAGATCAAAACATGCCTGTTAGCAGTCCGGTTATTATTACGCCAAAACCTGGAACATTATTATGGGTAAAACTGCTATATATTATAGCGGCAATTATTACAGCTATGGTGATTTATTATGCCGCCAGCCATGTGCTTGTTAACCATCATGAAAAGACAAACAAAACCGGCAGCAAACATATGCTGATTAATGCTGATAGTGCTGCAAACAACAGCTATTCAGCAAAAGAGGGAACAACCGATGAGAAACCAACTTCAAATGTTGGTAACGGAGCAAAAAATAGTACTGATAATAATAAAAACGACGAGAAAAAAAGCGAGGCTAACTCATCCACATCAACAAACAAGCCTTCAGCTGCAATTAATGGCAAAGCTGTAGGCATTAATAAGATCAATATCAAACCCAACGGTAATAATAATTCTTCAGCTGCCAGCAAAACATCATCGGGTAATAATATTCCAGTTGTAAATCATCCGGCAACAAATGGTACTAATATTTACAGAAGGAGCGATATTAAACATAGCAGCAATAATCCTTTGGCTATAAGCAAAACGCCATCAGGCAATAATCATACTTCAGGAATAAATGGTGTGGTGATAAACGATACAAATACACACCATAATAAAGTAACCCACCATTTAACCGCCGGAGGAAGGCACCGCGGATTGACAAACTCACGTTTCGGTACAGATGCTTCTCATTCGCCAAACCAGCGGACGGAAAATCATACCAGCCATTCTCCTTATTCAAACCAAACAGGTAAATATGGCACTCCATCCAAAACCAATCAACAACTGTTAGCAGATCAAACTGCATCGGCACAAACTAACCTAACACCAGCGGGCAATGGCGTTATTACTAATGGAACGGCTATAAAAGATGTAGCACGAAACCCCAAAACAACACCAGGCGCAGGCAATAAAACAGATAGTAGTACTGCTACAAAAAACATTGCCGCTAAACCAATTGCGGATACTAAAGCTAAGAATCAACCTGATAAGTCAGGTACAAAAAGTAAAACGACAAGTACTAAAAAACCGGGTAATTCAAAATTTGAACTGGGTATAAAGCTTGGGGCAAACACCAATACCGGTTCAACTATTAATCCATTCGTAGGCATTTCAGCTAATTATAATTTCCACAAAAAATGGGGTGTTAGTATTGGAGTTAACGCGCCAGATACCAGGATCATCACCGGCAGCTATAGCAAAAGCAATCTTAGCTATGTTACTGTTGGCGATAGCAATAAGCAGATCACCCATAACAGCGGCAAGCTTATGATAAGCAGTTCCAGGAAAATAAAGTATGTTGATATACCTGTGCTGGCCACTTATAAGATTTCAGATAAATTTACTGTTACCGCGGGCCCGGTTATCAGCATCCCAATAAAAGCTAATGCCAGTAAAAATACGTTGGGCACACTGAGCAGTTCTGCCGATACTACCACGTTAAAAGAGGTTACTCCTTATGTAACCAGCACCACCATAAACAGCAAGGTAAATTTTAGCCTTTCAGTCGGCGCCCGGTATAATGTTAAACGGTTTTATTTTGATGCAGGATATTTACAGGGAATTAGCCCGTACACGGTAAGTTCAGGCCTGGGATCTGGGAAGATATACTACCATACCATACAAATAGGTATCGGCTATCAATTGTTTAAATCAAAGAGCAAATAAAGAGATAGTTCTTGTGATGAGGATTAACCGCAGAGGGCCGCTAAGATTTTCACAAAGTTCACTAAGGAACGAGTTATAACGGTGAGCTATACTCGCTCTTTGCGAACTTTGTGCTTTTCTCTCTGTGACCTTTGTGGTAAAAAATAAACTATACCCTAACCTTATGCGCTGCAAAAACCTTTGCTCCTGCCTTTATAGTATGCGGTTCTTCAAACACATCAATAGTGATGTCGCTTGCTGAGTTGTTACTTAAATGAATACCTTCAACATCAACTTTTATGTTAATGAGGATGCCGCGAAAAGTGATATTAAAAGAATACCCTTTCCACTGTGCCGGTAAAAACGGACTGAATTTTAAACGATCATCCTTTATATGCATCCCGGCGAAGCCTTCAACCACACTCATCCACGTACCGGCCATTGAAGTAATATGAAGGCCGTCTTCGGTATCGTTGTTATAATCATCCAAATCAAGCCTTGAGGTGCGGAGATAGAACTTATAAGCATCCTCTTCCAACCCAATTTTAGCTGCTATAATAGCATGCACACAAGGCGATAGCGAGCTTTCATGAACAGTGATGGATTCATAAAAGTTATAGTTGCGCTGTATGGTTTCAGTATCGTATTGATCCATAAAGAAATAGATGCCCTGCAATACATCAGCCTGTTTTATATAGCATGAACGCAGTATCCTGTCCCAGCTCCATTTTTGGTTCAGCGGGCGCTCCTTCGGGTCAAGGTCTTTTACCGGGATGATCTCTTTATCTAAAAAGCCATCCTGCTGCAAAAATATATCGAGCTTTTCATCTTTAGGAAAGTACATGTTTTCACTGATATGGTTCCAGAATGATGTTTCCTCCAGTTCATTAAAGTCTAATTTCTCAACCAGTTGATGGTATTTTTCAGGATTGCTGCTTTTTACTTGTTTAACCATTTCAGCAGCATAATCCATACACCAGCAGGCAAGGGTATTGGTATACCAATTGTTGTTGATGTTGTTCTCATACTCATTCGGACCAGTTATACCCAGCATCACAAATTTATCCCGGGCGCCGCTCCAATTAACCCGCTGGCTCCAGAAACGGGCAATACCCACCAATACTTCCAAACCGTATTCAGCCAGATAATCTTTATCACCTGTATAGCGCACATAATTAAATATGGCGTAAGCGATGGCTCCGTTACGGTGGATCTCCTCAAAGGTTATTTCCCATTCGTTATGGCATTCCTCACCATTCATGGTAACCATTGGGTATAGTGCTGCGCCATTGTTAAAGCCCAATTTGGCAGCATTTTCAATAGCCTTATCCAACTGGCGGTAACGATAGATCAACAAGTTTTTTGCAACCTGCTGTGGTGCTGTAGCCAGGTAAAAAGGCACACAATAGGCCTCGGTATCCCAATAGGTTGAGCCACCGTATTTTTCACCGGTGAAGCCTTTAGGACCAATGTTCAGCCTGTCGTCCTTACCTGAATAAGTTTGGCAAAGCTGGAAGATATTGAACCGGATCCCCTGCTGAGCGGCAACATCTCCATCAATTAAAATATCACTTTCATCCCATTTCACTTTCCATGCTCCGGCTTGTTCAGCCAACATTTTTTCGAAACCTTTAGCTGCAATACGGTCAATTACCGTTTTGCAAACCTGGGTAAGTTCATCGGCATTATAATTTTGTGAAGTAACGTTTACTGCATATTTATAGATAATTGTTTCCTGCCCTTGTTTTGCGTTTATAGTGAATGCCGTTGCAACATATTTGGTTTTAGAAACGGGTGTATAACCTGTATCAACCGCTTTACCGTCCTGAAAAATTGCTACCCTGCTACCTGTACAAACTACAAAGGCTGTTTTCTTGGTGATCAGCGTTAAATAAGCATCCGCACCTTGTCCCTCATTACTAACCTGCTCCCAGAACTTTTCATCATAGTTTGAATCCTGGTTGGCTATATCGCCATCAATATAAGCGCTGATGGATAGTTCCCCATCAAAATTAAGCGGGGTTATAGCGTATTGTATGGCGCCTGCTTCTTCATCAACAATGCTGCAAAAGCGCTTAGCGTTAACAGCTATTTTTTTGCCGCCGGATAACTCTGCTGTAAATGAGCGTTGCAGGTAACCTTCGCGCATGTTGAGCACACGTTTAAAATCGGTCACTTTGCAATGATGAAGATCAAGCTTTTCATCTCCGATGCTGATATCAATCCCTATCCAGTTGGCTGCATTTAATACCTTGGCAAAATATTCGGGATAGCCATTTTTCCACCAGCCTACACGTGTTTTATCGGGGTAATAAACACCTGCTACATAGTTCCCTTGTAATGTTTCGCCGGAGTAAGCTTCCTCAAAATTGGCCCGTTGACCCATGTGCCCGTTTCCAATACTGAATATACTTTCAGATATTTTATTAAGGTTGGGGTCAAACCCTTCCTCTATAATATTCCATTCGTCTGCCTTAATGTAATTTTTCATAAGTCAATATATTGCCTTCACCCTCTTTTGAAAGCGGTTATTATGATATGTTGTATAGGTCCTTTATAAATTATTTCTTCAGCTCAAGCACCAGCGTTGTTTTAGCCGGGACATCAATACTTTTTATCGATCCCAAAGCTGCATTATTCACAATGTTTATCGCGCTTGTAAAACCAGCCGTCCGCTCACTAAACCTGTCGGTTGCAAGCGTTCCTGCTTTGTCGCCACTGTTGTAAATAATCATTACCGTTTTAGCTGCATCATACCTAAAATAAACATATATATCATTTTCAGGTATGTACTGCATCAGTTTACCCGTTTGCAGCGCGGTTGTATTTTTGCGATAGTTGGCCAGTGTGCGCACATAGTTAAATGCCATTTTCTCGCTATCGGTACGGCCATTTTCGGTAAATTTATTTTCCTTATCACCGGCCCATCCACCCGGGAAATCGCTTCGCACCAATCCATCGGGGTTGTCTTCACCCTTCATCAGTATCTCATCGCCATAATACATTTGCGGTATACCACGTGTGGTGAGCAATAGCGCCATACCGGCTTTGTATTTATCAAAATTCTCATTTACTACCGAGTAAAAACGGCTCATGTCGTGATTATCTAAAAACACTACATTGCGTGTAGGGTCCTGGTATAAAAAGTCCTGCGAGAGCACGAGGTATAATTTATTTACGCCTGATGCCCAACCGTTAGGCCCGTTAAGGGCTTCGTTAAGGGCATCTTTTACCTGTGAATCAACTACACCGGGTAACTGGGTATCAAAACCACGGTTTACTGTATTCCCCTGCGTAAAAAATGCCTGGTTAGCTACCGACCATACCAGTGTTTCGCCATAAATTGACAGGTGCGGAAACTCGGCCTTTACTTTCCTTGCCCAATCAGCCATATAAACGGCATCATTATAAGGGTAGGTATCTAAGCGAAAACCATCAACACCGGCATACTCCACCCACCAGATGTGGTTTTGGGTGAGATAGTTTTGAACGTAAGGGTTATTCTCATTCATATCGGCCATGCTATGGTCAAACCATCCATCCAGCATTATTTTACGATCGATTGCTGAAGCATGCGGATCCATAACGGCAGCATCCCTGAAATTTGATTTGGTGAATTCCGGCCATTGATGCACCCAGCTCTTCATCGGCATATCCTTAATAAAATAATGCCCGGTACCTGAATGGTTATGCACCAAATCCTTAATTACCTTTAAGCCCATGGCATGACATTTATCAACAAAAGCCTTATATAATTCATTACTTCCAAAGCGCGGATCAACATGGTAATGATCTGTTACTGCATAGCCGTGATAAGATGCATGAGGTTCATCGTTGGTTATTTCGGGGGTCAGCCAAATGGTGGTTACTCCCAGATCTTTTAAATAATCAAGGTGGTTCATAACACCCTGTATATCGCCGCCGTGACGGGCATACATTTGGTTACGGTCAACCTTCATTTCTTCCATGCCAGGCACAGAGTCATTGGTTGGATCACCGTTTGAAAAACGATCAGGCATGATAAGGTATACCAGGTCTTTATTGGTTACACCTTGTGCACGGTTTGCTGAATGATCGCGCTGTTTAAGCTCGTATTTATAGGTTAAGTTTGAAGCGCCTGCTTTAGTGAAATTTATGGTGAATGCTCCAGACTTTGTGGATGAACTTATAACCAGGTCTAAAAACAAATAATTAGGGTTCTCCACTTTATGCACCTGCACCAATGTCACACCAGGATAGTTCATCTTTACCGCACGCTCAGCAATTTTATAGCCATGTACTATCAGCTGTAGCTTTGGATTATGCATCCCAACCCACCAGTTCATTGGTTCAATACGCTCAAGCGGGGGTATTTGCTGCGCGATAATAGTGTTATTACCGGCATTTTTATCCGTACCTGTTTGTGCGAATGATGAGTAGCCTGTTAACAATAGCAATAAGATATAAGCGCAACGCAACCCTGTTTTCATTTATTTAGATGTTATTATTTGCAAAATTAGTATTCATAACAAACCCGCCGCTAGGGCGGGTTTGTAGTATAAGATCAGTATATAAAAAATTTATTATTGTTTTGTAATAGTATAAGTAGTTGTTACAGGCGGCGTAGTTCCATAAGGAGTTACAGGCATGTAAAAAGTAAGCGTGTAATTACCGGCTGTTGCTAACGCAATATTTCCATCTCCAATAGGACTATCATCCGTTATTATTCCTGCAGTACTGCTAGGGCCCCAGGCTTTTGACCAGGCTGCATCTTGTCTGAACTTGTACTCTCCTACCGTCATAGCAAGTGTAGCAGTCCAGGTATTAGTACCATCATTTACAAATTTCATGAAGGTATCATCCCCTGTTGCATTCCAACCTAAGGCGGCACTTCCAATAACGCTATAATAGTCTACAGGTGCTACCGAAATTACATTAGTGTTAATATTAAGTGTAATTAAATAATAACCTGCTGCAGATGGTGCATACAGATCAGAGCCTCCGCTTGAAACATATTCTGTTGCGTAACTAATTGAATCAGCTGTTACCGTTGGTGTAGCTGTTGTGGCATACTTGTTATTAAAATTCCTTGCAGGTAATACCAGGAACCTATTTTGGCCTGCCGGGAAATTGACCACTCCTTTATAAATTCCATTACCGGTAACAGAAATTAAACTGTCGGCGGTTGATGTACTATAGCCATTAAATTGCCCAACCACATACAGCCATGAAGTTAAATTAAATGCGGTTACCGTCATTTCCACAACATTAGAATACGTGTTTTCTGTTGAGCTAAGCGAATGCTGAACACGCACATTTATTTTTGATGCAATACCTGCCGGTACTAACTTTAGTAAGATGGTATTAAAATCAGCGGTATTAAAAGACTGCGTTAATACATTTAATGGCATTGTAACCGATTGTGGTTTTTTCCAGTTGTCGCCCACAGAGTCAAATTGTATAGTGTTGGTTACGGCAGCTTTATAGGTATACGTTGGAGCCGTAAAGTTAAAAGTTACTACAGTAGTCGGATCTGAAACCTTGCTTTTATCTAATGGCAGGGTTGTAGCACTGGCTGTAAGCGCACCCGGTGTTCCCCCATTGGTTACCACAAGGGTGTCGCTTTTTTTACACGACGTTAGCATAAGCAGCACAATGCTGCTTATGGCTAAAAAGTTATTTAAAAATCTTTTCATTTTTTGTCTTTTTTAAATTAACACACTTATTTATAAGGGGTCATATTTATATCTTGTTCCCGTATTAATTAATAGCCGGGGTTTTGAGTAAGGTTTTTATTTACCGCTCTGTCCTGATCTGGTATAGGATAAATGTTACGGTAATCACCTACACTTGTACCACCTGCTACACCACCTTTAAGCGGCCACAAATAAGTACCTGTTGTAAATAACCCGTAACGGATCAAATCTGTACGGCGGAAACCTTCCCAATACAATTCACGTGCTCTTTCATCCAATATAAATTGAAGGGTAAGATCACCTGAACCTATGTCGCCTTTACCAGGGCCATAAGCACGCTCACGTATTTTGTTGATATAACCTAATGCTGTACCTGCATCACCACCTGTTCCACCGCGCAATACTGCTTCGGCATAGATCAGGTATTGCTCAGGCAAGCGGAAGATAGGCTCATCCACATCAGCGTAGTTGATGTTTGTGCCCTGAACTCCCGCACTGGTTACATTTCTCCATTTGTTTACAGCGTAACCCTGTGCAAAGTTGGTAACATCGGTTATAGCTAATGATTGGCCTGCATTCCAAAATTCTGCACGTGTATCAGCATTACCTCTATTAGGGAAGTGTTTTAAATTTCCCGATAATGATGCAACTGTATCAGCAGGGAACAGGTTAACCAGGTTGCTGGTCACCCTTAAACCATCCCATCCACCTGAAATGCCATATAATGATGCCGGCATTGAACCGCCAACAGGCCCATGTGTCATAAACGTTGTACCACCATAACCTTGTATGGTGTTACCATCATACTCTATTGAAAAAATATTTTCACTGGTATTATTGTTATTATCGGCAAGGAAAAGGTTATCATAATTACCGATCAATGAGTAACCAGCATTAATAACCTTTGATGAATACGTAATAGCATCAGCATATCTTGCTGTACCTGTGTAAACACCGGCATTCAAATATATACGTGCCAATAATGCCCAAACAGCTCCCTGGTCGGCACGGCCATACTGGTTTTTCATTGGCGCCACCATTAATGGGTCAATTGCTTTTAATTCGCTTTCGACATAGGTAAAAAGCGCGGCACGTGTGGTTTGCGGCGGAATAATTGAACCTACCGCATCAGCATCAGTTGCAAATGGCGGCCTTGCAAACAGGTCCATTAAGTTTGCATATTGATAGGCTCTTAAAAAACGAGCTTCAGCTACATACTCAGCAACAGTTGTTGCATTGGAGCCGGTAATACCGTGACTTGCCACCAAAGCTGGGGTTGAGTTACGTATAAAGTCGTTACATAAAGTGATCTGGTATAAGCAACGTTCGTATAAGCCTAAAAGGATAACGTTTGATGATGACCAACTCATGTTATGAAAATCAGGCACGCCTGGGTCACCCCATGCTAATACAGCCTCATCGGTAGGTAATTCCTGAGCGTAGAAGTACAAACGGAAAAAATCAGATGTACCTTCATCAATCCCCTGTATATCAGGCGAGCCGGATGGCCCCTGGTTACCGGTAAGTGCAAAGGCTCCGTAAACTTTAGCCATAACCTGTGTATAGCTTGTGAATGTACTATACACCTGCTGCGATGTAACCTCGTAGTTGGGTGTAAGAATCTTATTCTTATCACATGATATTAAGCTGCCGGTTAGTATTAAACCGGTAACAAATAACATTTTTATCGAATTTTTTTTCATTATTAAATGCTTTTATATTAATCAATCTACTAACTACCGTAAGCTTAAATTTAATCCTAAAACATATGTTCTTGGCCTAGGATAAAAGTTATTATCCACACCCGCAACACCGGTGGTACCAGTGTATGGAATTTCAGGATCTACGCCCTTATAATCAGTAATTATAAATACGTTTTGTACGTTAGCGCTTATTTTCAAATCGCCGGTACCTTTAAATACTTTGCCAAAATTATAGCCGATATGTGCGTTATCCATTCTGAAGAATGATCCGTTCTGGATATAATAATCTGACAACAGATCATTAGCTCCATTACCTGTAAGGCCGCTTGTTAACACATCTGTTGATCCGTTATTTAAGTTGCCGATAGGGTTAAGAATATTACGTGAGGTACCGGTAGACGAAGCAACGTTATTGTACACATAGTTGCCTAAATTAGCACGGGTAACAAAACCAATGTTCCATTTTTCATACCTGAAATCAGAGCTAAAGCCAAAGATCTGTTTTGGATCAGGGCTATGGTCATTATAACGGTCAGCAACAGTTATTGAGCCGTCACCATTCCTGTCTACAAATACACCATCAAGCGGTTTGCCGTTAGGGCCATACACCTGTTGATAAACATTAAATGAATTTCGCGCATAACCCACCTGATCAACATTCACATAGTTACCTGTACCGCCTGAAATACCGGTAAGATCAGCTACAGAAGTTAAATTAGTGATTTTGTTATGATTGAATGAAACGTTGAAATTAGCGGTCCAGCCTATTGTTTTAGTATCAATCAGATCTGCGTTGATGCTAAACTCTAAACCGTTATTTTCCATGTTACCTACGTTACCAACAATCTGGTTACCAAAATTAGTTAAGGCAGGTTGCCCTATAGTTGCCAGCAGGTTTTTGGTTTTGTTATAGTAGTAATCAATTGAACCTGTAATACGATCATTAATGAAACCATAATCCAAACCAATATTGCTTGCATCTGTAGTTTCCCATGTTCTGCCAGGGTAATAAGCACCCGGGCGATATAGCTGATAATTAGTGCCGCCAAAGTTGTACTGCGCGGTACTGGTACTTAAGCTATATTGTGATAAATAGTCGTACTCACCAATTCCTTCCTGGTTACCTGTTACGCCATATTCAACGCGTAATTTAAGGGTTGAAATAGCAGGTGTTCCTTTCAGGAAGTCTTCATTATTGATCTTCCAGGCCAAAGCAACTGAAGGGAATGTACCGGTACGTGTACCTGGTGCAAATTTTGTTGAATTATCACTACGGATAGATGCCGTTAAATAATATTTTTCATCATAGTTATAATTGAACCTGCCATAAAACGAGGTCATGATAAACTCATTGATCAAATATTCGTAGTTATTATAGTTATTGATAGCTGTTGGATTAACCTCGCCATTAGCGAATTTTGTAGTAGAGTATAAGGTAGAGCCATTACTAATAAACGGGAACAATCCGTTTGAAGCTGTATTTTTAAAATCCTGTATAGAATAACCAGCGACTGCGTCAAAATGGCTCTTGATGCTTTTTATATCTTTACTGTAGCTAAAATAACCTTCAAAAAGTTTATTCTGTAACTCAGCATTATATGGGGTGTAAGCACCGCTCTGTAATTTGCCTGACGCGTCTGCTGCTGTTAAATAATTTGATGCAGCGTCAGCAGGAATAGTAGTGCTGCCGTTACTTTTTGATTCATCGTAACCTAAGTTCACGTTAGCATGCAAGTCAGGAAAAAAATGGAATTTGTAGTCCAGATTTAAGCTTGCTATACCCCTGTAAGCAGTACTGTGATCGTTAGTTTGTTCTAATAAAGCAACAGGGTTTCCTGGTGTATTTTGTTTAAGACCATTTTGTGAACTTGGGTCTGTCCATTGCCAGTAACCACCATATGGCGTATATAATGCATTGCTTGATTTAACCGGTTGTGTTGGGTCAAATGTTGCGGCATCACCAATAATTGCGTTTTGGTTATTGGCAAACCTATTGTTGGTTTGTGACCCTATAAAATTAAAATTAACCTTTAAATGGTTGGTAAAAAAGCTTGGGCTTAAGTTTACGTTAGTTGTGTAACGCTGCATGCTGGTAGTTTTTAATATACCGTTCTGATCGGAATAACCAACAGAAACACGGTATGGTAATATACCTGCAGTACCCGAAACACTTAGGTTATTGTCAGTACCTAATGCCGTTTGATAAATCTGTTTTTGCCAATCGGTATTGGCTGTACCCATTGTTGCTATTTGCGCGCTATCGCCATTGGCCTTAACGTAGTTACGGAACTGGCTGGCCGAAAGTACCGAAGCCTCTTTAGGTAACGTAGCTACTGAAAACTGGGTGCTGAAGTTAATAACCGGTTTGCCTGACTGGCCTTTCTTGGTAGTGATAATGATTACACCATTTGATGCCCTGTTACCATAAATAGCAGAAGCAGAAGCATCTTTTAATATAGAAAATGAAGCAATATCATTGGGATTAATCAGATCTAATGGATTTGCTGCACCATTAAGTGCATCAGAGCTTAAAGGCATACCATCTAATACGATAAGCGGATCATTACCTCCGTTAAGAGATGCGCCACCACGGATAGTAATGGTACTACCTGCGCCGGGAGCACCGCTGTTTGACGTAATAGATACACCAGCAACTTTACCCTGAATCAACTGTTCAGGCGTAGTAATAGCGCCCTGATTAAAGTCTTTTGCAGTTACTGTTGCAATTGATCCGGTTAAGTCCTTTTTCTTTTCGGTACCGTAACCAATTACTACCACCTCATTCAAACTTCTTGCTGATGGCACTAAATCGAAATCTACGGTAACGTTCCCGGAAACGTTCACAACTTTATCTATAGTTTGGTATCCGATAAATGTAACCTCGAGGGTAACAGTACCATTCGGAACTGCGAGAAGACGGAAATTTCCGTTTGCATCAGTTCCTGTACTTTTCTGCGTGCCTTTCAAAGTTACGGCCGCTCCTGGTAATGGTTGGTTGGTCTCATCAACTACCTTACCGGTTATAATGCTTGTTTGCGCAAACACAGTAGCCGTAGAAAGTACAAAAAACAGAAGGAATACATACTTGATTAAGTAAGTCTTTTTCATTAATTTTTGGTTTTAGTTTATAAACTGGTTAATAGATTGTACATGTTTGTACTTGGTAAAAGTAGTTCTAAGCGTATTATCTGCAAATTTTCAAACAGACAAGTTATTAACATTTTTATCGTTTCCTCAAAATAGAAAGCGTCAAAACAACAGTAAAAATAAATAATTTACAAAAAGTTGATTATCAATCAAATAAAATTTTAAGAAAAATGCTAAATCGAGTTTACGAAAATTTGTAGTTTATTTGACGAGTTTCGGGAATGTTCCCGATTGTTAATAACTTTGTTAATAACTTTCAATTTCGAAGAGACTTTTTCGGCGTAAAAACATCAAAACACAGAAATGTTTTAACAAAAATTAACAAAACCACAGATTTATGGTCAGGCAAAAAATGAAAGTAAAAAGCTTATAATGTTGAATTACGGGAAATGATCCTTGAGGATAAAACTACCTGGTCGTTCACCTGGTCATTGGCATGCTCCAGCATTTTAAACAGCAAGGTAGCCGCCTGCAGGCCCATTTCATAAGCAGGCTGTGTAATGGTAGTAAGCGAAGGATTTAAAAGAGGCGCTATCTCTAAACTTGAAAAACTGATAACCTTTACCTGGTTTGGTATTGAAATTCCCAGATCATAGCATACATAATAGGTAGCAAAGGCCAAACGCTCAACTGAAGCAAATATGCCATCAATTGTCATTGTTTGAAAAGCGTTGGCAAGTACGGTATAGTTCCGGTTGTCATCATTACTGCAATCAATTATCAGCTCATCCTTAAATGGCAGCCCGGCATGTTTTAGCGCATCCAGGTAGCCCTGCATACGCATTTTACCAATTGAAAGCTGTTTGTTGGTTACTAAAAATGCAATGTTTTTACAGCCGGCTTCAACCAAATGCATAGTGGCTTCAAAACTGCTGCCATAATCGTTAGTGGTAACCTTGGCAGTATGAATATCATCATAAACCCTGTCAAAAAACACAAGCGGGATGTGCTTTTCCTGTAGTTTATTCATATAGCTGTGATCATTGGCCTCGCCTGACACCGACATGATGATGCCATCGGCCCGGCCATTGTACAAATCATTTACATAAGCTACTTCGCTTTCAAAATTATCGGCGGTTAAATAAATGAGCAGGTGGTAGCCTTTTTCACGCGCTACGGTTTCAATTCCGTCAATCGCCTGCGAAAAAAAGTTATTGGCTATCTGCGGAACGATAATTGCAATGTTCTTGCTTTTTTGTGCACGTAAATTGCTGGCATGGTGATTTGGCTGATAGTTGAGCTCTTTGGCAACTTTTAGTATTCTTTCCTTGGTCTCCAAATTAATATCACTATGCCCCCTGAATGCCCGTGAAACAGTTGACTTAGATAGATTAAGTTTTAACGCAAGTTCTTTAATGTTAATACTACCCATTAGTGCTTTAAATTAACATACCAATAAAATTATCTGCTTTTAATTGCAATAATTAAACCAAAACGCTTGCAAATATACTATTTTATAAATCGTTTAGCCATTTATAAGTGCTAATGTAAACTTAATTACCAAAAAAACCAGTTAAACTTTATTAAAATATATTTAATTATTTATGTGTGAAATTGACAGTAAACAATCATTTGATCGTTAAAATACTATCACGTTATTTGGTTCGATGATTTTGTATATTAATGCTCAATTTTATGAAAAATTAACCCGGCTAAAAACAAGCATGATAAAACCGGATAGCATTTTTATTTTTAATAGGCTATTTTTGGTTAATTTAGTTTCCCGAAATGACATGATACCAAATCCACTCATCTCATTCTACCGGGAAAACAGAAATATATGGCTCTAAAAAAACTATCAATAATAATACCTGCCTATAACGAAGGGCGCACCATCCATCTCATACTCGATAAGGTAAAAGCGGTATCACTATTAAATAATATTACCAAAGAAGTGATCATTGTAAATGATTGTTCAACAGATAATACCGAACAGGCTATTGAAAGTTATATTTCATCAAACCCGGAATTAAACATCCAATACTTTAAGCACGATATTAATAAAGGCAAGGGAGCTGCCATACACACCGGCATACAAAAAGCTACAGGTGAATACCTTGTAGTACAGGATGCCGACCTTGAATACGACCCGGAAGAATATAACGACTTGCTGAAACCCATAATAAGAGGCTTTGCCGATGTTGTTTTTGGCTCAAGGTTTATGGGCGGCAACCCGCACAGGGTGTTATTCTTTTGGCATACCATAGGCAATAAATTCCTGACCACGTTATCAAACATGTACAGCAACCTTAACCTAACGGATATGGAAACCTGTTACAAAATGTTTAATACCGAAATGATACAATCGCTATCATTACAGGAAAAACGCTTTGGCTTTGAGCCCGAGGTTACCGCGAAGATATCACGCATACCCAACGTACGTATTTATGAGGTAGGTATCTCCTATTACGGCCGTACCTATGCCGAGGGAAAAAAGATAGGCTGGAAAGATGGTTTCCGGGCTATTTATTGCATATTAAAATACGGGCTGTTTAAAGCTAAATAATATTATCCCCCTATAATATTAGCTATCACTTACGTTACTGTACTATTGTAAGTATAATTGATATATATTTAATCATATTTTTTAAGCATGAGCCAGGTTTGTTTGATTGAAGATGAACAAAAAGTAGCTGCATTTATTTGCAAGGGTCTCGAAGAGCATGGCTACAACGTTAAAACTGCCAAAAATGGCGAGGAGGCTAAATTCTTAATAGCTACAGAAGATTTTGACCTGCTGATACTGGATATTATGCTACCGGATATAAACGGCATTGAGCTTTGCCGGCAGATAAGATTAACTCATACCCAAACCCCCATTTTAATGCTAAGCGCCCTTGAGCAGGTGCAAAATAAGGTAGCCGGTTTAAAAGCCGGTGCCGATGATTACCTGATAAAACCTTTTCATTTCAGCGAATTACTTGCGCGGATAGAGGCCTTATTGAGGCGGCAAAAGATGGTGGTAAAAGAAGATCATACTTTAATGTTTGATGATCTGAAACTGGATACCTGGAGCAATGTGGCCGAAAGGGGCGGCAACCAGATCACCCTTACTGCAAAAGAATTTACCCTCCTCGAACTATTTATGCGCAACCCGAATAAAATACTATCGAGGGAGTTTATTGCCGAACAGGTTTGGGGTATAGATTTTGACACGGGCACCAATTTTATTGATGTGTACGTAAACTATCTGCGTAAAAAAATTGAAAAAGGCTTTGCTAAAAAACTGATACATACCGTTATAGGCATGGGCTATACACTAAGGAATGACAGGTAAAGCATGAAAATAAAGAACCGGCTTTCGCTTTATTTTACCGCTATCAGTACCGTTGTACTGCTGATAGTTGAGATTGCCATTTGTATAACCATTAACTCCATTATCAAATCCGATTTTTATAGTAAACTATCTGACAGGGCCTCCGTAGCGGCACAATTATACCTGGAAGCTGATGAGATCTCGGCAGATTCATTGAACCACGTGCGGGGGCGTTACCTGCAGCGCTTACCCGACGAGGTGGTGCGTTTTTATGATGACAAGAACGCGGCTTCATTTATAACAGATAAAAACCAGTACTGGCCCAGCTCTATCATTAACCAGGTGCGCAAGTTCAGGTCAATGGAGTTTTCAGAGGGTGCCAGGCAAACCGTAGGCATTTATTATAATGATAACCAGGGCAATTTTGTGATACTTGCTTCGGCTATTGACCATGCCGGCAACAAGCGGCTGAACGACCTCGTTAGAGCACTCGCATTTTTACTCCTGATTGTTACCATCGCGTTATTTACTGCAAGCCGCTGGTTTGCTCAAAAAACATTGGAACCTATTGATAAGGTAATTAGCCAGATGCGACAGGTAAGAGTAGGTAATCTTAGTCTGCGGGTTGACGAGGGGAACGGCAAGGATGAAATAAGCGCGCTCGCCTATAACTTTAACCAGTTGTTGGAGCATTTGGAGAATGCTTTTGAACTGCAGGAAACGTTCGTTATAAATGCGTCGCATGAGTTAAGGACACCTATTACCAGCATAATTGGCGAGATAGAGATCTCTCTTAACAAACAGCGCACCACTACCGAATATGAGCAGGTATTGTTATCGATATTAACAGATGCGGAGCGCCTTAAAGAAACCATAACCAGTTTGCTTGAACTGGCACATGTGGACATGAACTACACCCATCCTGCATTTAAACCCGTTGCCATTGATGACCTTATATGGGAACTCAACGATTATTGGACCGCCCGTATTGGTAAGGGTATGTTTGTTGTAAATGTGTTGAAACTCCCCGAGGACCCCGACAAACTGCTGATACCCGCAAACAGGCAGTTATTATCTATCGCTTTAAATAACATTATTGGTAATGCTTTTAAGTTTTCTGAAAATAAAAAAGTGCGGTGCGATCTCTATGCCGATGAAAACTACATTACCATAACCATTGCCGATCTGGGCATAGGTATCCCGGCTGACGAACTGGAAAAAGTCTTTGAATCTTTTTATCGCGGAGCAAATGTTAAAGAGTACCTGGGTAATGGAATCGGTTTGTACGTTACCAACAAAATAATCACGCTTTTTAATGGCAGTATCAGCGTTAATTCCATTCCGGGGCAGGGAACTAACATTAAAGTTACATTTGTACGCTAATTCTAATCTCATTCTAATGTCTCTTTAATACACCTCTAATGCCATGCTAATACCTTTGTGCAAACAAATAATATATGTATTCAAAATTTGTTGGCGCTTTTTTAGGTATAAGCATATGGTGTATAGCCTTTACGTTTTCTGCACATGCGCAGGAAGCGGCGAGCGATACGCTTAATATTACTATTCAGCAAGCCGAAGATCAGTTTCTTAAAAATAACCTTAGTCTGATAGCACAGCGCTATGAGATTGATAATGCAAACGCGCAGATAATTACTGCCAAGCTTTTCAACAATCCCGACTTTAGCTTTACTAACGGTATATATGCTACGGATGTGAGCCAGGGCCCTGCTTATAAGGAGCAATCGTATGGCATATCGCAGCTGTTTACCACTGCCGGCAAACGCAATAAGAACATTCAGCTGGCTAAGCTTGGCGTTCAACAATCACAATACCAGTTTTTTGATCTGCTGCGTACATTAAAATATACGCTTCGGAGCGATTTTTACAGCATCTATTTCCAAGAGGAATCGGCTAAGGTATATAACGAGGAGATCAGCTCTTTAGCAACTACCCTTAAACTGTTTAAGGAGCAATATGCTAAAGGTAATATTGCCGAAAAGGAAGTATTGCGTATACAATCGCAGCTATACTCATTACAGGCGGAATATAATGACCTGCAAACCAGTATTGATACAACCCAAAGTGAGTTTAAGCTCCTGATAAAAGCCGCGCCGGGTGTTTATGTAAAACCTGTGGTTAACTATGATCTGGATGGCAAAGAGATAGTGGCTAATGTGCCTTATCAAAAACTATTGGATTCGGCCTATGTAAACCGCTACGATCTACGCTTAGCTAAGGCCACTGTTGATTATAATAATGTTAACCTTCTAGTACAAAAAGCTACCGCTGTTCCTGATATCTCTTTATCATTAAACTATGATAAACTGGGTGCTTATGGTAACAACTACCTGGGCGGCGGCATTGGCTTTTCACTGCCTTTCTTTAACCGTAACCAGGGCGGTATTAAACAGGCCCGCATTGCTATTGACGAAAGCAAGGTACAGCTGCAAAGCCACCAGGACCAGGTGGAGAGCGATGTGAACAGTAACTATAAAAATGCACTGAGGCTCGAAAAGCTGTACAACAGTTTCGACCCATCATTTAAACAAAACTTTACGCACCTTATACAACAGGTGTTTATCAATTATCAAAAAAGGAATATCAGTTTACTGGAGTTCCTTGATTTTTACGACTCCTACAAAACCAACACTATACAGCTTAATAATCTGCAGCTTAACCGGATTACTTCGCTTGAGCAACTTAATTACGTTACCGGTACACCCTTTTTCAATCAACAATAATAATGCGCAATACCTATAAAATATTAACCATAGCATTTGCTTTTTGCACACTGGGCTTCACGCTGCAAAGCTGCCATCATGCCGATGACTCGGACCAGAAAGACACCAAATTCCAGGTGACCGACACCTTGCTGAACAGTCTGTTGATTGATACGGTTAAGGAAGCAGACGCACTGTCAGAACTGACACTTACCGGCAGCATTGCCCCCGACGAAAACAAAATGGTAAAGGTTTTCCCGATGGTGAGCGGTGTGGCGCAGGATGTACATATACAGCTTGGCGATGTGGTACAAAAAGGCCAAACACTGGCCATTATGCGCAGCGCTGAAATGGCCGGCTTTACTAAAGATTATATATCGGCACAAGCCGACCTGAGGAGTACAAAACGCACTTATGAAACCACTCAGGACCTGTACAAAGGTGGCCTGGCATCACAAAAAGATCTGGAAGAAGCGCAATCCGATTATCAAAAAGCACAAGCTGAAAATACCCGTGCAGGTGCGGTTACTGATATAAACAAAAGCAATGGCCAGGGGTATGTGATAAAATCGCCGATATCAGGCTTTGTGGTAGAGAAAAACCTGACCGATAATACACAGGTAAGAGCAGATAACAGTCAGAACCTGTTTACTATAGCCGACCTGTCAGACGTGTACGTACTCATCAATGTTTATGAATCGGACATTGCCAATGTTAAAACCGGCGACCCGGTAAAGATCACTACCCTATCCTACCCTGACAAAGTGTTTGATGGCAAGATAGACAAGATAGATAACATCCTCGACCCTGATAGTAAAGTGATCCACGCAAGGGTTAAGATAAACAACCCCGGTAATATGCTTAAGCCGGCTATGTTTGCCAATGTGCAGATCAAAGCCAAATCGGGCGAGAACCTGCCATTTGTACATACCAGCACCCTGATTTTTGATAATGATAAAGATTATGTTTTGGTGGTTGATGGCAAGGCGCATGTACGCATACAGCCGGTTACCATAGCCAAAAAGGTGGAGGACCGTGCCTATATCAGCACTGGCATTAAGCCCGGCGACCGCATCATTGCATCAAGGCAGGTGTATTTGTATGAATCGCTAAAAGACTAGGTATGATTTCGGATTTCGGAGTTGTGATTTCGGAATTTGCTAATCAACATAATAACAAATAAAAATTAATAAATCCGAATTCGAAGATTCGAAATCCGAAATAAAACATGAATCGATTTATAAATAATGTCCTTTCGTTTGCATTAAAAAACAGGTTTTTTATATTCTTTGTTACGGCATTATTGGCGGTGGCTGGGTATATCAGCTTTAAAAACCTGAGTATTGATGCATTTCCGGATGTTACCAACACCGATGTTACCATCATAACCCAATGGCCGGGACGAAGCGCCGAGGAAGTTGAAAAATTTGTTACCCGCCCTATAGAGATCGCCATGAACCCGGTGGAAAGAAAAACGAGTGTTCGTTCTTCATCGCTGTTTGGCCTATCCGTAGTAAAAATAAGTTTTGACGATGATGTGGACTATGCCTTTGCCCGTTTACAGGTAAACAACCACATTGCAGATGCCGATCTGCCCGATGGCACCAACCAGGAAATTGAGCCACCATACGGCCCAACCGGCGAAATTTACCGCTTTACCTTAACCAGTAACAAAAAATCGGTACGTGAATTAACCACTATTGAAAACTGGGTTGTTGAGCGTGAGATACGTGCTGTACCCGGCGTTGCCGATATCAACAGCTTTGGCGGCGAGGTAAAAACATACCAGATAACTGTTGACCCTAAGAAAGCGGTACAATACAATGTTACGCCATTACAGATTTACGATGCCGTATCAAAAAGCAACGTTAACGTTGGCGGCGATATTATTGAGCAAAGCGGACAAGCCTACGTAGTACGTGGCATTGGCTTGCTGAACAATATTGATGAGATAAAGAACATCGTAATTAACAATATAAAAGGTACCCCTATTTATGTAAAAACGATCTCTGAGGTGACCGAATCTGCACTGCCACGGTTAGGGCAGGTTGGTCGCGATAAGGATCCGGATGTTGTGGAGGGCATTGTGGTAATGCGTAAGGGCGAAAACCCAAGCGTGGTTATTGCTGCCCTCAAGCAAAAGATCAGCGACCTGAACACTAAAATATTACCCGGTGATGTAAAGCTTAAAATGTTTTATGACCGTGACGATTTGGTAAGCTTTGCTACCGGTACAGTGCTGCATAATATGTGCGAAGGCATCGTTTTCGTAACCATCATCGTGTTCCTGTTCATGGCTGATTGGCGCACAACGCTTATCGTATCGCTCATTATTCCACTTGCACTCCTGTTCGCCTTTGTTTGTTTGAAGCTGAAGGGCATGTCTGCTAATTTATTGTCGATGGGGGCGATAGATTTCGGTATCATCATTGACGGGGCCGTGGTAATGATTGAGGGCATATTTGTAGTGCTCGACCACCGTGCAAAAGAGGTGGGCATGGAGAACTACAACAAGCTGAGCAAACTGGGCATGATAAAACAAGCCTGTTTGGTAAATGGTAAAGGTATTTTCTTTGCCAAACTGATTATCATCACCGGCTTACTACCCATCTTCAGCTTTCAAAAGGTTGAAGGTAAAATGTTCTCGCCACTGGCCTGGACGCTGGGTTTTGCCTTGCTCGGCGCTTTGATATTCACCTTTACCCTGGTACCTGTAATGGCCAGTGTTTTACTCAACAAAAATGTAAAGGAAAAGCATAATGTGTTTGTTGAATTTGTAACACGCAATGCCATTAAGTTCTATAACGTTTGTTTTAAAGGGCGAAAGATAGTTTTCCCGATAGCTATTGTTGCATTAGTAATAAGCCTGGGCTGTTTCAGCTTGTTGGGCACGGAGTTTTTACCTGAACTTAACGAGGGTGCTATCTATGTACGTGCTACCGGACCATTGAGCACATCATTAGGTGAATCAGTTAAGCTGGCTGATCAGATGCGCAGCATATTCCTGAGCTTTGATGAGGTTAAGCAGGTAATGTCGCAAACCGGCCGCCCAAATGACGGTACGGATGCTACAGGTTTCTATAATATCGAATTCCACGTGGATATCTATCCGCAGGATAAATGGAAACGCAAGGAAACCAAAGAAGAACTCATCCAGCGGATGCAGGAGAAATTAAAGTACTTCCCGGGGATCGACCTTAACTTTTCGCAGCCCATATCTGATAACGTGGAGGAAGCCGTATCGGGCGTAAAAGGCTCCATCGTTGTAAAAATGTTTGGCGATGATTATAAATATATAGAGAGCCAGGAACAACGTATCGATTCCATATTAAAAGGTGTTAACGGCATTACCGATTTGGGCATACTCCGCAATATGGGTCAGCCTGAGTTACAGATAGATTTGGACCAGGCCAAAATGGCCCAGTATGGTGTTGTTGCAGCTGATGCCAACGCGGTTATTGAAATGGCCATTGGCGGTAAGGCAGCTACACAGATATACGAGGGCGAACGTAAATTCGACCTGAGGATCCGTTACCCTGAAGATTTCAGGAACAACGAAGCTTCCATCGGCGATTTACGTGTACCAACCCTAAATGGCAACAATGTGCCTCTGCGCGAAATTGCCAGTATTAAAAAAATAACCGGTGTAAGTATCATTTACCGCGATGATAACTCGCGCTACGGGGCTATCAAATTCTCTATCCGTGGCCGTGATATGGGCAGCACCGTTAAGGAAGCACAGGACAAGGTTAATGCAGCCATTAAACTACCAAAAGATTACCATTTGGAGTGGGCGGGTGATTTTGAAAATCAGCAGCGTGCAACCAAAAGGCTATCGCAGGTGGTACCTATCAGCTTGCTTATCATCTTCTTTATATTATTTATCCTGTTCGGCACATTCAGGGATTCACTGTTAGTGCTTAACAATGTGCCGTTCGCTATAATGGGCGGTATCCTGGCCTTGTTAATAACGGGTGTAAACTTTAATATATCGGCGGGTATAGGCTTTATAGCGCTGTTTGGTATATGCGTGCAGAATGGTGTGATCCTGATATCAAAATTCAAAAGCAATATTAAGGACATGAAACACCATGAATCATGGACCTCATTCCCTGACGCGTTAAGGGCAGGCGTTGAAGATCGCTTGCGCCCTATAGTAATGACAGCCATGATGGCGGCCATAGGCTTGCTGCCTGCGGCCATGTCGCACGGTATTGGTTCCGAAGCCTCAAAACCACTGGCTATTGTGGTTATTGGCGGTTTGATCACCAATACTGTATTTAACCTGTTCATCTTCCCCATCGCCTTTTACTGGACCTATCGTAAACGTGTGGAAAGCGGTGAAGTTGGCAGGATTTAATCCCTTTGAAGCTAATACCCCTAATCTATATTTGTTTGTTAAAGGCGGTGCAACGTAAGTTGCACCGGCCTGAAACAAAACCTTTAATCCAACAGAAAAACATGTTTCCCTCTCATTTTTTGTGTCCTCACAAACAATCTGTTAATATCCTGCTGGTAGCTGTTTATGAGGACACCATATGTGTTCGGAAGATGTAAAAAGGGTGTCATTCTGATAGCGAAGAACCTATTCGCGTTCAATCTGCAAGCGATTACCTGCTGCTCGTAGAATAGATGCTTCGTACCTCAGCATGACAAAAGGAAAAAAGGTGCTGATATCCGCTGACTAGCGGACAGCATGACTTAGTTTTTAAGTTGTTTTTCCCCCATTGTTTGTGTCCTCACAAACAATCCCGTTAATATCCTGCTGGCAACTGTTTGTGAAGACACAAACAGCGGGAATAATACACATATCTACCCATGTCATCCTGAACTTGTTTCAGGATCCACAGGATGAGCGGATTGCTTGGTATACACTTTGCAATCGCAGACCTTACCCGTGAGGTGCTGAAACAAGTTCAGCATGACTTACTTTTATTTAGCATGGCACTATTTTTTAAGTAGCGTTTGTATCCGTATTGCTTTCAGCAACCGGCTTCGCCAAATTACCTTTTATGTCAGGGTGTTGAGGTGGCAGCTTGTTTACTTCCAATTCCACTTCCGTTTGTTTAATAGCCACCGCGTATTCGGCGGGTTCAATGCGGCTGCCGATGGCTTCGGCGTATACCTGGGTAAACTCAGCACCGATGTATAGTATGGCCGACGTATAATAGATCCATATCAGTATAACGATGAGTGAGCCGGCTGCGCCATATGCTGAGCTATTTGCAAATGTCTTAATATACAGTCCTATCAAATACTGCCCCAGCATAAATAACAAGGCGGTAAAAAAAGCGCCTGTTCGCACATCTTTCCAGGAGATCTTAACATCGGGCAAAACCTTGAAGATGATACCAAATAATACCATAATAACAACTAATGTAATAGCCAGGTTCACAACAGATATAATGATCTCAACACCCGGAAAAAAATGATCTATTTTATTACTCAGCGCTGTAATTACAATGTTTACCAACAACGAAACCAATAATAGGAACCCCAAACTGGCAATCAATGAAAAGGATAAAAACCTGTTCTGCAATAATTTTAGCCAGCCTTTTTTAGGCTTGGCCTTTACCCTCCAGATGGTGTTGAGCGAATCCTGAATCTCAACAAACATACTGCTTGCACCCAATAGCAATATCCCTATGCCTGTTATTAACGCTACACCACTTTTGCTGTTAAAGGCATAGTTTTTTATAATACTTTTTATTTGATCAGATGCATTCAGGCCAACGTAATGCTGTATCTGCACGTATAGCAATTCCCTGTTACTTTCATCCCGCAGAAAAATACCAATAAGCGCCAGTATCAAAACCAGTAATGGGGCGAGTGAAAAAATGGTATAATAGGCAAGCGAGGCACTTAATTTTAACCCATTATCGTTCACGAACCCCATAAAGGTGGCTACCAAAACTTTCCATAAGCGCTTTATATAGGTTTTGCTAAATATCTTCATACCCGATCAAATATATTTTTAATAAGCCGTTATACGTAATTATATCCCTCTTATGATTAATCCAATATGTATAGTATAAAGCCACCGGATCAAACAAAACATCCATCTGCATAAGCAAAACCCCTGTTATCCGGTATTTTCTACTTATTACCTATGTGCTGTTATTCCTTAGCAATTTTAATGCCTTAGCCTCGGGGAATCATAATAAGAGTGGTAAAAGAGTACAAAAAAGGTATTATTTTATGGCCGTGAAAGGAACATCAAGCAACGGATAATTTTGCCAGCCGTTAAAATCATAATGCCACCATTCGGTTGATATTACTTTAAAGCCATGTGTTTCCATTACTGATTTTAATAACTCGCGGTTGGCTAATTCCTCTTTGGGCAGATCGGCATATTCGGCTCCGGCTTTTTTACTGAAGCTGTCGAACCCGGTAGGCATATCCAGTTCTTTCCCTGTTTTCAGGTCGATAAGACTAAGATCGATAGCGCAGCCGCGGTTATGTTTTGAGCCTTTTTTAGGGTCGGCCACAAAATTGGTGTCGGGTGTTACCTGGTAAAATGTTACGGTGACTGAATAAGGGCGGTAAGCATCATATATTTTTAGTCCGAGGCCCCTTGTTTTAAGGTCAGCCTCCACTTGTTGCAAAGCCCTTACAACCGGCAGGCGCGTAAAAGCCCTTGCCTGCTTGTACATGATATGATGGGTGAAATTATTGGTAGTGGCATAGCGGATATCCAGCACTATACCGGGGATATATTTCTTTATCTCCACCAGTTTTTTATTGCTGTCGGCCTTCGCTTCTCTTAAATATTGGGCCTCGTTTTCAACATGCAATACAGCGCTATAATCCTGTGCGCCCGCTTTGTTAAAGGTGCACAGGATCAATGCTGAAAATATGATGGTGACAAAACGCTTCATTATTTCATAGCCAGCTCTTTACCATCAGCTTCTACCATCTTTTTGAAGAATGTGGTAAACTCTGGTACTTTATCAACCGGTACAAAATTCTTTTTCAGTTTAAAGGTACGGGTAATGATCACTTTATTGCCCACCTGTTTTGGCGTAATGCTGTATTCAATAATATCGTTTTTTAACGATACCGGGGTTACAGCTTCAACCAGGCTTTTACCGGGTTGCAGGGTAAGTGTCACTGTTTCGGTTTCATTATCCAGGTAAAACATCTGACTCAGATCAATACCCGAGGATCTGGGTAAATTTACCTGCAGATCACTGGCGGTAATATTATCAGACCACGGTATAGTAAAAATAGATATGCTGCCGATAGATTTTACGCTATTGTTTAACTGGTAAACAGCATGCAGATAAACAGTATCCACGGGGTTCTTACGGTCAACATTGCGGTATTCCAACAAGCTGATCTCATTATCCGGATATTCTGTTGACAGCCCCTCTTTCATCTTCTTCAGACGATCTTTTTGTGATTGATCACCTACAGTTTCGCGCAGCGTTCCGGCAAGGGCAGCAGTTTTGTAGCTTTTTTCATCAACCAGCATATTTTTATCCTTAAAGTTGATGCTTGTAGCGCGCTTTATATTATTTTCCTTGCGGGTTGATGGATCAAGCAGCTTAAGCGCAGTACCGGTAGTGGCCTCAATATCTAAAATATTGGAGTTGATCTCGCTGTTATATAAAGACATGAAAGGCAGGTATTGCGAGGTAAGCTCCAGGTAATATTCCTTACCGTTCAAGGTGACCTTGGCTATACAATGGTTAAAATCAATACTTGGTAATGGCATACCTAGCACGCCCATATCATGTGTTCTTACCAATACCAGATGCGCTTTTATACCGGCTTCTTTACACATGGCAACAAACAGGGTTGATACATCCTTGCAATCACCAATACGGGTATTTATAACCGCTGATGGGTTTTGAGGGATCAAACCACTTTGCCTGAATGACACTTCGCTGTAGCTGATATTGCCGGTTATATACCTGTATATCTTTTCAATTTTTTGAAAATCGGTCAGGTTTTCATTGCCTTTAAATATATCGCTGATAACCTGTTTAACTTCATAATTGGTACGGGCTTTTGCCGACGCCAGATCGTTATACCAGTCGGAAACAAATTTCCAATCGGGGATGGATGTTAAATAAAGCACGTTTGCCACATCATCAAGCGGCGGCATTTTATCTTCGTATTGCAGAGCCTCCTGTTTTTTGTTTTCCCAGGTGTACATATCAAACTCATCCATTGATCCCTTTACAGGCTCTATTGCCTTGCCATTAAATGTTGAATTGAACTTCTGCCCCTTATCAATCAGCAATGAATATTTTGATACGATATGCGGGTTGCCATTGCTAAAGTAAAACGAATCCCAGAAATAGCCCGCCAGTTTTGCCTGCGAGTAGCTTTTGGTTTTGTAACGGATGTTGATCACATCACCTATCTCCAAATTGGTAAATACCAGGTTATTCTCATTACGCTCAGCCGGTACTTTGGTACCATTTGCTTTAATAACTTCGGCTACTTCAATGGTCAGGTCCTGCCAGTTATCATAATCTATGCGGTATTCTTTCCAATCGTCAATGCCTTTTTGGGTAAGTATTTTTGCGGTGATAAACTTCCTGTCTTCCGATCCGCCCTGCGCGTAAACCACCTTTTGCACTTCCTCGTCCAGTATCACTACATTATCGTCAGGATAATCCGATGCCTTTGGCGCGTTCCTTATTTCTTCATCAACATCAGGGTCTTTAAAGTAACTGAACACTTCCTTTTTACTTTGCAGCTTACGCAATGATGCGATAGATTCATAATCATTAGGATCAAACTCAAGCCCTTTTTGATAGTATTTTATAGCCTGATCCTTATTATTCATCAACTCGTTTATTTTGGCCAATGATGAATAATAACCGCTAATGGTTGGCGCTATGCGGATACAGTTTAAATAACAATCCTGCGCTTTCTGGTACTGCTGCGTTTTATAATACTGACCGCCCAGGTTGGCGTATATACCTGTTGCATATGGCTTTTTCTTTAGCTCTTCCTGCAATACTTTTATGCCCGATGCAGCATCATCCGCAGTAAAATATGCTTCTGATAATTTTCTGGCCATGGTGTAATTATCATTCTCGGCCACATATTTTTTAAGTATATCAATAGCATGCGGGTTTTTACGCATCTCTTTTTCAATGGCATATTTTAGCTCGGTAAAATCTGTATTGTCGGGGAATTTCTGGTAGGCCTCCTCTCCCAGCCTTACCAGCTCATCCTGGTTCTTATTGGCTGCGGCAAGGCTTATTTTACTTTGATAAACGAATATCTGCTGCTCTGTTTTGCGGGCTTCCAGCTGTTTAATGATATCAGCGGCTTTATCATAGTCCTTTTGGCTATAGTACTCGTTATACTTTAATACCAGCCCCTCGGTTGATTGCGGATCACTGTTCTTAATGGTTTCTGTAGTGGTTTCATAGCCGGTACGGTTGCTTTCCCTGTTAAATACCTCCAGCAGCATCAGGTTAAGGAAAGTACTGTTCGGATATTTTAAGCGCAGCTCTTCAATTATGCGGCGGGCCTCATACGTTTTATCATTACGTAAATAAGAATGCGCCAGTAATATCTTAGGCAGATAAGCCTGCGGGTGCTCCTTTATTTCATCTTCGAAATAAGTAATGGCAAATGGCTCTACCGCTTTTGATACGTAAGCTGTTTCTTTGGTATAAGCTTGTGCGCTTGCCTGGCTGGTTAAGCCTGATACCGGGATGCCTTTACTATCTGTGATCCTTACCAAAAAATTCATCCTGCCGGCATAGCTTTCGCCAACCTGCACCAGAACCCGGTTATAACCTTTATTTAGTTTGATAGTTTGTATGTAGGAGTCAAGGTCATTATTGCGTTCCTCGGGAACCGACAGTATCAGCGCATCATTTACCCAAACCTTAACCGAACCCGATACGCCAATGCGCAGCTGGGCCTCAGTAGCCTCGGGGGCATTAACAAAGGTTTGCGAAAAAATGATCGCGTTATCAGCATTTGAATAGTAGGTATAATCCAGCCATTTATCGTGCCGCATATCGGTAATAGTGTGCCAGCCGGTTTTTGCGCCATGCTTGCCAGTAAAGAGCGCATCGGCTTCCGGGTGATCAAGAACAGGGTATGTTCTGTCGAAACCACTGGTGGAAATATTTTCAAATTCACCTGTTATTTGCCAGTTTTCAATGGCGCTTATCTTTTTGAAATACTCATCGGCCCGCTCCAGCTGGTTGCTGGTTTCATAATGCATACCAAGCATGGAGTTTGCCATGGCGGCCATCATGCCATCATAGTTGCTATTATTATCAGCCACCTGGTTTAAAAGGGCAAGCTGCGGGGCTGTATGCTTACCGAATGATGAATTAACAGAGGCTGTTGTCCACAAGGCATATACATAAGGCGCGGCATCCTTGCTCTGGGCAAAAAATTTCTGAAAGTAATCAAACGCGGCAGCGGGAGCCTGGTCGGCTTGTGCCATCAGGCTAAGACCCAGTAGTGCATCTGCTGTGTTATCATTTTTTTGTATGGCCTGGTTAAATAATATTTTGGCAGTATCGGTTTTATTTTCAAAAAATGCCTGCCATGCACTTTGCAGGTTACTTTGGGCAAACACATTACTGCCCGCCAGCAGGAACAATAAAACAATAGTTTTTTTGGGAATGAAATTTTTGAACATATAGCAGGTTATCGGTTTATCGGTGTGAAACAATGAGCAGGTCCAGATCTTTGCAGGGTATGGAAAACCTTTCGCCAATATATTTACTGGTTAAATGTCCCTGGTAAATATACACGGCATTACGTACCCCGGCATTTTGCCAGATCACGTTCTTTAATCCGCCATGCTCGCCAATATCCAATAATATGGGCGCAAATATATTTGTTAAAGCATAAGTAGCAGTACGTGCCACACGCGAGGCAATGTTAGGCACACAGTAATGTATCACATCGTATTTACGGAACACCGGGTGGGTGTGGTTAGTTATTTCGGAGGTTTCAAAACAGCCGCCCTGGTCAATGCTCACATCAATAATCACGGAGTCGCGCTTCATTTTGCTTACCGTGGCCTCAGATATAATACAGGGACTACGGCCATCTTCGGCACGCATGGCGCCAATGGCTACATCGCAGGTGGTAACTGCTTTTTCCAGAACTATAGGCTGTACTACCGATGTAAATACACGGGTACCTATATTGTTCTGCAAACGGCGCAGTTTGTATATGGATGGATCAAAAACCTTTACTTCGGCACCTAATGATATGGCTGTACGGGCGGCATATTCGCCTACGGTACCTGCACCCAATATCACAATTTCGGTTGGCGGCACGCCGGTTATACCGCCCAGCATTAAACCCTTCCCATCAAAAACATTACTCAGGTATTCGGCTGCTATAAGTATGGATGTAGCGCCCACAATTTCGCTCATGGCGCGTACCACGGTTAGCGATCCACCTTCATCCTGTAAATGTTCAAAGCAAAGGGCCGTAATTTTTTTATGCAATAATGCCTGCAGGCATTCGGCTTTAAGGGTGGAGATCTGTAAGGCAGAAATGAGTATCTGCCCCGGTTTCATCAGCTCTATCTCGCTTAATGTTGGGGGAGCTATCTTTATGATGATATCGGCCTCATAAACAGTTTTGCTATCGAATACGATAAGCGCGCCCTGTTCACTGTAATCCTTATCTGAGAAATTGGCAGCCTGGCCGGCATTACTTTCCAGCATTACCTGGTGCCCGTTGTTAACCAGCAGCGCCACCGATAAAGGTGTTAGCGGTATCCTGTTCTCCTGGAAAGAAACTTCTTTTGGAATGCCTATATAGAGTTTGTTCTTCTTGCTCTTTACTTCCAGCATCGACTCCTGTGGCTGCATCATCGCTTGCTTGGCGATATCAGAAAACCCACTGTATTTCCCTGAACTCATTGATATATTTTCTGGATGATGAAGTTAAATAAAAAAAAGTATTTAGCTAAATTAAATCTTCTGAACGGTTATACTACGCGAATTAGCATCCAGCGCCTGTATTTTTACAGTTACATAATGTAATGGTAACAAATCGGGGATCTTTTCGGGCCATTCAATAAAGCAATAATTACCGGAATACAGGTATTCTTCAAAACCAATATCCATTGCCTCGCTCTGGTTTTTTAGCCGATAAAAATCAAAGTGATAGATGTTGCTTTGTAAACCGGTATACTCGTTCACAATGGCAAATGTGGGGCTGGTTACATTATCACCCGTACCCAGTTGTTTGCACAGCGATTTGATGAGCGTAGTTTTGCCCGCGCCCATTTCGCCGTAAAAAAGAAAGATACGGTTGTGAGCATCAAATTTGAGAATTTCAGACGCGGCGTTGTCAAGCTCAGCAAGGCTTTTTATCAGCAGGTTCATTTGCCAAAAATAAGGAAACTAAACTAATTGTCATTGCGAGCGATAGCGTGGCAATCTCGTCGCTTGGTTATGCAAGCGACGGGGTTGCTTCGTCGTTCCTCCTCGCAATGACAATTTTAAAAAGCTGTTGCCTATTTAGGCCCGTAAGTAGCAATAGGTATAATCATCTCTTCTAATGAAATACCACCATGCTGGAAGGTTTCATTATAGAAATTAACAAAGTGGTTATAGTTATTCGGGTACACGAAATAGCTATCCTCCTTGGCAAACACAAAGCTCGAGCTTACATGCAGCTTAGGCAGCATAGCATCGTGCGGGTTGCGGATATGGAATACCTCTTTGGCATTAAAGTTTAAGTTACGGCCTTGTTTGTAGCGCAGGTTGGTATTAGTGTTCCTATCACCTATGATCTTGCTTGGTTTTTTTACGCGGATGGTACCGTGGTCGGTAGTGATTACTACGCGCACTTGTTTTGATGCTAAGAACTTAAGCAGGTCAAACAAAGGCGAGTGCTCAAACCATGACAGCGTTAATGAACGGTAAGCCGAGTCATCACTAGCCAGCTCACGGATCATCTGCATATCGGTACGGGCATGTGAAAGCATATCCACAAAGTTGTAAACCACCACATTAAGCTCGTTATTCATCAGGTTATTCACTGATTCATTCAGTGCACGGCCCTCGTCAATATTCAGTATCTTGTTGTAGGAGTGTTTAATATCCTTGCGTAAAACACGTTTTATCTGGTCGGCAACGAAATCGGCTTCGAATAAATTCTTGCCACCCTCATCCTCGTCGTTCTGCCACATTTGCGGGTAGCGCCTTTCCATTTCCAAAGGCATCAGACCCGAAAATATAGAGTTACGTGCATATTGCGTAGCTGTAGGCAGGATACTGAAATAAGTATCCTCTTCTTCCAGCCTGAAGTATTCTGATATGATCGGGTTAATGATTTTAAACTGATCGTACCTTAGGTTATCAATCAATATGAAAAACACCGGCCCTTTGCCATCCAGCTTAGGGAAAACTTTCTTTTTAAACAGCTGCGGCGAACTGGTTGGCGCGCCATCAGGGTTTTGGATCCAATCGATATAATTACGCTCCACAAACTTGCAGAACTGGGTATTGGCCTCAGCTTTTTGCAGGGTCAGGATCTCGTGCATACCGCTATCTTCTAACTGCTGCAGTTCAAGCTCCCAATAAATCAGTTTTTTGTAAACATCAACCCATTCCTGGTGGCTCAGGTTATCATTAAGCGTCATGCCCAGGTTGCGAAAATCCTGCTGATAGGCCATAGTTGTTTTTTCGGTAACCAGGCGTTTGTTATCAGTAAGCTTTTTAATGGTGAGCAATATTTGCTTGGGGTGTACCGGCTTAATCAGGTAATCATCAATTTTTGAGCCTATGGCATCCTCCATCAGGTACTCTTCCTCGTTTTTGGTGATGAGTACAATGGGTACATCGTTATTAATGTTTTTTATTTGTGATAAAGTTTCCAGTCCGGTTAAGCCGGGCATATTCTCATCTAAAAAAACAAGGTCGAAATAATTTTTTTTGAAAGACTCAACAGCATCATTGCCATTGGTAACAGTAGTTACTTTATAGCCTTTCTCGTTTAAAAATAAAATATGGGGTTTTAGCAGATCGATTTCATCATCAGCCCATAATATGGTGGTATCTTGCATGATATATATTTAATAATGAACCAGTATCAGATCAGATTTATAATTAACTAAGGTATGTTAATTTATCCCGATATGCCGGATTCAGACAACTATAACCTTAAAGGGAGATAATTGTTGTTGTTTTTAAAGGTATTAACAAAATTTTAACAAATATACGACACGGGTTGTACCTTTACTTCACATTTTTGTACCAGTATATTATAATACATTGAATAAAAAGAAAATAATAAACGATCCGGTATATGGTTTCATCAGTATTCCTAATGACCTGGCTTTCGATCTTATAGAGCACCGTTACTTTCAGCGCTTGAGGTATATCAAACAATTGGGCATGACCCACCTTGTTTATCCCGGCGCGCTGCATACCCGCTTTCATCATGCGTTGGGGGCTATGCACCTAATGAGCCTGGCCATTGAGACACTGCGCTATAAGGGCCAGCAAATAACCCAGGCCGAAGAAGAAGCCGTTACCGTTGCTATATTATTACACGATATTGGGCACGGACCATTCTCGCACGCGCTGGAGCAGGCTATAATTGAGGGTGTTTGGCACGAGGATATTTCTGTAATGCTGATGAACGAACTCAACAAACAGTTTGATGGCCGCTTAGCTATGGCGATAGAAATATTTAACGGAACGTATCATAAAAACTTCCTGCATCAGTTAGTATCCAGTCAGCTTGATATGGATAGACTGGATTATTTGAACAGGGACAGCTTTTTCACCGGGGTATCAGAGGGTGTGATTAGCTCCGACCGTATTATTAAGATGCTGAACGTGGTTGATGACCATATTGTGGTGGAGGAAAAAGGCATATACTCGATAGAGAAGTTTTTGATTGCCCGCAGGCTGATGTACTGGCAGGTATACCTGCATAAAACAGTAATAGCGGGGGAGCAATTATTGAGCAAAATTTTAAAACGCGCAAAGGAACTGGCCTTAACCAGGGAAGAACTTTTTTGTACACCTGCGTTAAACCATTTCCTGGTAAATACCATCAATAACCAGCTGTTTATGACGGAGGGTGATAATTTGGAGACTTTTGCCGGGCTTGATGATACGGATATTATGGCAGCGGTAAAAATATGGGCTGGCAGCAAGGATTTTGTACTGGCGCAATTATGCCGCGACCTGGTACACCGAAACCTGTACCATGCCGATATTACCAACGAAATGCCTGATGAGGCATTCGTAAACGAATTAACCAAAAAAGCCGTTAAGAAGTATGGGATAAGTGAGTACGAGGCATCGTACTTTGTGTTTACCGATGAGGTGCGTAACAATGCCTATAAAACAGGCGATGGCAGCATACTTATACTCATGAAGAACGGAACTGTGAAGGATATTACAGCGGCCAGCGATAATTCAAATTTGGAAGCGCTGAAAAAAACTGTTAAAAAATATATACTTTGCTATCATAAAGAACTGATTGATTAAGCTTTGACTATATGATTTATGAATTTTAAGCAGATTAATTAAGCGCTTATTAACCAACATAATCAACCAATTATATATTTGCTGCTTTAGTTTTAACATTTAAATTTGTCGGATGCAATTTACTGCACAAGAAATAGGCTCATTGCTTAACGGAAAGGTTGAAGGCGATGCAACAGTATCAGTTAGTCAGCTAGCTAAAATAGAAGAAGCCACTGCGGGTTCTCTGTCATTTTTGGCTAACCCAAAGTATGAGCAGTACCTTTATACTACCGATGCGTCGATAGTTATTGTTAATGATGATTATCAGCTTGCCGAGCCGGTAAAGGCAACCCTTATACGTGTGCCTAATGCTTACTCGGCTATTACCGTATTGCTTGATCTTTATAACAAGATCAAACTAAACAAAACCGGTATTGAACAGCCCAGCTTTATACATCCATCAGCAAAAATTGGTGAAAATGTTTACATAGGCGCGTTTGCCTATATAGGCCCTAATGTTACTATTGGCAATAACAGCAGAATTTACCCTAACTGTTACATTGCAGATAATGTGACCATTGGCAACAATGTTACTTTTTTTTCTGGGGTTAAAGTTTATTTCGACTGCAAAATAGGCAACGATATTATTATCCATTCAGGCGCTGTAATTGGCGGCGATGGCTTTGGCTTTGCCCCAACGGGTGATGGCAGCTATCAGAAAATAAGTCAGATAGGTAATGTAGTTATAGAAGATAACGTGGAAATAGGCGCTAATACTACGGTTGACAGGGCCACCATGGGATCAACCATCATCCGTAAGGGTGTTAAGCTGGATAATTTAATACAGATAGCGCACAATGTGGAGATTGATGAGAATACAGTTGTAGCCGCGCAAACAGGAATATCCGGCAGTACAAAGGTGGGCAAAAACGTGATCATAGGCGGGCAGGCAGGCATTGTAGGGCATATAAACATCCCAAACGGAACGCAATTGCAGGCTAAAACGGGCTTAAGCCGTTCCATAAAGGAAGAAGGCCAAAAATGGGCAGGTTCACCCGCATCACCATATAGCGAGCACATGCGCTCGCAGGTAGTACTGGCCCGTTTGCCCGAACTGGAGAAAAAGGTTATAGAATTAGAAAAAATAATTGCAGGACTAAGAAGTGTTCAATAGTTCACTGGTTCATTAGTTCATTGGTATTAGCATAGCGGGTACACTGGACATGAGCGAGTGAATAAAGTTGATTTAGGTTAATGGATTGTTTACCCAACAAGTACCAATGAACTAATGAACCATTGAACCAATGAACTAATTAAAAGATGAACGTAAAACAGAGAACTATTAAAGCGCCTGTATCGGTATCGGGCACCGGCTTGCATACCGGCGAAAGCGTTACTATGACCTTTCATCCCGCTGAAGAAGATCACGGGTATAAATTCAGAAGGGTTGATTTGCCGGGACAGCCAATTATTGATGCTGATGTTGATAATGTTACCGATACTTCACGCGGAACCACCATCACCCAAAATGGTGCCAGCGTAAGTACTATTGAACACGTATTGGCCGCGCTGGTAGGTTTAGAAGTTGATAATGTGCTGATAGATCTGGACGGACCGGAAACGCCTATTATGGATGGCAGCTCTATAAAATTTATTGATGCCATAACCAACACCGGTTTTGAAGACCAGGAAGCTGACAAAGAATATTTCCACATCCCATATAACATTCATTACACCGAGCCCGATCGCAAGGTTGAAATGGTAGCCATGCCGCTTGATGATTACCGCTTTACTTGTATGGTTGATTATAACTCGCATGTATTGGGCAGCCAGCATGCCAGTATATCTACCATATCAGAATTTGTTAAGGAGATAGCATCATGCCGTACTTTTTGCTTTTTGCATGAATTAGAGATGCTGTTGCAACATGACCTTATAAAAGGTGGTGATTTGAACAACGCTATTGTTGTGGTTGATAAAGACGTTGACGAAGAAGAGCTTGCTCACTTAGCTAAGATATTTAACCGCAAGGATATAAAAGTTGCACCACAGGGCATATTAAATAATATTGATCTGCGTTATCAGAATGAGCCGGCACGCCACAAACTTTTAGATATGATTGGCGACCTTGCATTAGTTGGCACACCGCTAAAAGGCCATATTATGGCAGCAAGACCAGGCCATGCCGCCAATGTTGCTTTCGCCAAAAAAATAAAGGCCTTAATAAAAAAAGATAAAGGCAAAAGGCGTTTAAAGAAATACGACCCGAATGCTACACCTGTGTTAGATACCGTTGATATAATGGCGATATTGCCGCACAGGCAGCCGTTTTTGATGATCGATAAGATAATGGAGCTATCAAAAACACATGTTATCGGCATAAAAAATGTAACCATGAACGAGGAATTGTTCAGGGGCCATTTTCCCGAGGCGCCGATATTTCCGGGTGTATTGCAGATAGAGGGCATGGTACAAACAGGTGGCATATTGGTGCTGAAAACCGTACCCGATCCTGAAAACTACCTGACCCTGTTTTTAAAGATAGAGAACGCCAGGTTTAAGAGCAAGGTGGTTCCGGGTGATACAATTGTGTATTATTGCGACCTTACCTCACCAATTCGCCGGGGTATTGCACAAATGAAAGGTATTGGCATGGTTGGCGACCGTGTTGTTGTTGAAGCTGAATTAATGGCTCAAATAGTAAAAGTAAAAGGTAACGAAGCATGATCCAACCACTTGCATATATCCACCCGCAGGCTAAAATAGCCGATAACGTAGTAATTGAACCATTTGTTACCATCCACAAGGATGTTGAAATTGGTGAAGGCACATGGATAGGTTCAAATTCCGTAATAATGGATGGAGCCCGCATCGGCAAAAACTGCCGTATATTCCCCGGAGCGGTTGTGTCTGCTCCACCTCAGGATCTGAAATACCGCGGCGAGCCAAGTACAGTTACTATAGGCGATAATACTGTTATCCGCGAATGCGTAACCCTTAACCGCGGTACCGCGCTTGATAAAAACACCACTACCATTGGCAGCAATTGCCTTTTAATGGCCTATGTACACGTAGCGCACGATTGTATCATCGGCGATAATGTAATTATTGCCAACGCGGTACAGCTTGCCGGCCACATTAATATATATGACCACGCTTTTATTGGCGGCACATCGGCAGTACACCAGTTTGTTGAGATTGGCGCGCATTGTATGGTATCCGGCGGCTCGTTGGTACGTAAGGATGTCCCCCCGTTTACCAAGGCTGGCAGGGAGCCATTATCTTACATCGGTATCAACTCTGTTGGTTTAAGGCGCAGAGGCTTCTCGGCTGAAACCATCAACGAGATACAGGAAATTTACCGTATCATCTTCCTCAAAAAATACAACATCACCAAAGCGCTGGATATTATCGAAGCTGAATTTAACCCAACCGTTGAGCGGGATGAGATCATCAACTTTGTACAGAACTCGCAACGTGGTATTATGAAGGGGTTTGGGAATTCGTAAGCAGGATTTGTTGGATTTGAAAGATTTTCACGATGTTAGTCAAGGTTTATTATCCTGTCAATCTTATAAATCCGTTTAATTCTGGTTTGCATCCTGTCAATCTTTCAAATCAAATAAATCCCGGTTCATGATCACCCTCCAAAACATAGGCCGACGTTTTAACCGCGACTGGATCTTCCGGGGGATTGACTATAACTTTACCATCGGCGAAAGCTATGCTATACTCGGGCCAAATGGTTCGGGTAAATCAACCTTGTTCCAGGTGGTGAATGGCAGCTTGTCGCCCTCTGTTGGCACTATTACCTATAATTTTGACGGGGCAGCTATTGAGCCTGAAAATATATTTCAGAAGCTTAGTCTGGCCGCCCCCTATCTTGAACTGATAGAGGAATTTACGCTGACCGAGATGATCGATTTTCACTTTAAGTTTAAGGCTTACAAATCCGGAATGGATAAAACCGCGGTTATTGATGTACTGAATATGCACGGCAATGCCAATAAACTCATCCGTTATTTTTCATCGGGCATGAAACAGCGGCTTAAACTGGCCCTGGCCTTTTGCTCCGATACCCCCATCTTAATGCTTGATGAACCAACCAGCAACCTTGATGCCCAGGGTGTGGAATGGTATTTAAGTTTAGTACAAAAATTCGCGCTTAACCGGCTTACCATCATTTGCTCCAACCAACCGCATGAGTATAGTTTTTGCGGGCATGAGTTGAATATTTCGGATTATAAGAGTTAATATCAAAAAGATAATGTCATGCTGAACTTGTTTCAGCACCTCACTTGCTTAGTGATGAACTTATAAGGTACGCTTACTTAGCGGCATGTCCTGTGAGATCCCGAAACAAGTTCGGGATGACGGGGAAGTAAAAATTGCATTACACCAACAATTTGCAATTTACACTACCATCATAAATCCCCTATCTTCGTAAAAAACTAAAAAGACTTACCTATGATACCTGTTAAAGGATATGCCGCGCAAACGCCGGAAACTGACCTTGCTCCCTGGAATTTTGAAAGACGGGATGTTGGTCCGCACGATGTGCAATTTGATATTTTATTTTGTGGCGTTTGCCACTCTGATCTTCACCAGATAAAAAACGACTGGTTCCCGGGTATATTCCCGATGGTACCGGGGCATGAAATTGTTGGCCGTGTTGTAAAAGTGGGCAGCCATGTAACCAAATTTAAAGTCGGCGACCTTGCCGGAACCGGATGTTTGGTTGATTCATGCCGCCATTGCGAAAACTGCGCACAGGACCTGGAACAATATTGCTTAAATGGCAGTTCACAAACCTATAACGGTTTAGAGCAGGACCATAAAACCCCAACTTACGGTGGTTACTCAAACAGCATTGTGGTGAATGAAGATTTCACCCTGCACATTTCAGAAAAACTTGATCTGGCTGCTACAGCACCTTTACTTTGCGCGGGTATCACTACCTACTCGCCATTAAGGCACTGGAAAGTTGGCAAAGGCCACAAACTGGCCGTATTAGGTTTGGGTGGTTTAGGCCACATGGCTGTTAAATTTGGTGTTGCTTTTGGTGCAGAGGTTACTGTATTAAGTACCTCGCCTAAAAAAGAAGCTGATGCAAAAGCATTAGGTGCCCATCACTTTGTGGTAACCAGCGACCCAGAGCAGATTAAAGCAGCTAAAAACTCATTTGATTTCATACTGGATACCGTATCGGCACCACATGATTTTAATATGTACCTGGGCCTATTGCGGACCAATGGTGTACATATCTGTGTTGGTGTCCCGCCTGAACCGGCAAGCATACATGCTTTCAGTTTATTGGGTGGCAGAAAAAGTTTAGCAGGATCAGGTATTGGCGGCTTAGCTGAAACTCAGGAAATGCTTGATTTTTGTGCCGAACACAATATTGTATCAGATATTGAAATGATCGACATAAAAGATATTACCACCGCTTACGAGCGCATGCAAAAAGGTGACGTTCGTTACCGTTTTGTGATTGATATAGCTACTTTGTAGTTGATTAAGTTAGATTAGGTTGATTGGGTGAGTAGTTTTAAACAACTGTTTACCGCCGGGTCAACCTAATTTAATATAATACCTTTTCTTATAACTCAATCAACCGAATCAACCACTCACTCAATCAACTAAGCTCTTGTTTCTTTGCCCTTAAGTCCCTAAGTTTGCGCCTCAATAATTGAATTATGGCTAAGGCATCAGATGTAAAGAATGGTAACATACTTCGCTTCAACGGCGAGTTAGTACAGGTGGAAGAGTTTTTACACCGCACCCCAGGCAATTTACGTGCATTTTACCAGGCACGTATGCGTAACGTAAAATCAGGCAAATTGGTTGAATACCGTTTCCGTACGGATGAAGAGGTTGATATAGCCCGCGTTGAAACCAGCGATTACCAATATTTATATGAGGATGGTGATGCATTAGTAGTAATGGATAACTCAACCTACGATCAGCATAATGTACCCAAACGTTTATTTGGCACCGCCGTTAAATTCCTGAAGGAAGGTATGAATGTAATTGTAGCCTTTGAAAGCGAAGAGCCTATTATGGGTCAGATCCCGGGGTCAGCTGAACTGGAAATTACATATACTGAGCCAGCTGTAAAAGGCGATACCTCAACCGGCGCGTTAAAAAATGCAACCGTTGAAACCGGTGCCGAAATAAAGGTTCCGTTGTTCATCAACATTGGCGATAAAGTTAAGGTCGATACCACAACCGGGAGTTATGTGGAAAGAGTGAAAAACTAAATACAGCCCCCTAACCCCCTGAAGGGGGAATGATAAGCATATTTGAAAAGAGCTTCCGGTTTTGGGAGCTCTTTTTGTTTGATATGAGATTTTATAAAACATGTCATTGCGAGCGATAGCGTGGCAACCTCGTCGCTTATATATTAAACGCGACGAGGTTGCTTCGTCGTTCCTCCTCGCAATGACATGGAATATATAAAATATCTGTGTGTCACACTGTGCCACGCGTTCCGCATGTTTCATGTGTACCGTGGCACACCTAAAACTCCAGCTCCAGCAACACCGGGCAATGATCGGAATGCCGGGCTTCGGGCAGGATGGCCGCGCGTTTAATGTTATCGGTAAGCTCCTTACTGGCCATGGCATAATCAATACGCCAGCCCAGGTTCTTGGCGCGGGCATTGGCGCGGAAACTCCACCAGGTATAGTTATGCGGTTCCTTGTTCATATGGCGGAAGGTATCCACAAAACCTGATTCAATGAAGTTCTCCATCCATTCGCGCTCCTCGGGCAAAAAGCCTGATGAGTTGGCGTTTGATTTTGGGTTATGGATATCAATTGGCCTGTGGCAAATATTATAATCGCCGCAGATCACCAGTTTAGGGTAAGTGGCTTTAAGCAAAGTCAGGTATTTGCCAAACTCATCCAGAAAACGGTATTTGAATATCTGCCGCTCATCGCCGCTTGAGCCCGACGGGAAGTACACGCTCATTACCGATACCTCATCAAAATCAACCCGGATACAACGGCCCTCACGGTCAAAGTCAGGTATACCGCAGCCATACTCAATGCGATTTGGGGTACGTTTAGTGAAAATGGCTGTACCGCTGTAACCCTTTTTCTCAGCAGGGAACCAATAATGCTCATAGCCTAATTGCTCTACTAGCAGCAGGTCGGCTACATCTTCCTTTGTTGCTTTTATCTCCTGCAAACAAACCACATCAGCATCAGTAGCCTGCAGCCAGGCCAGCCAGTCTTTGTTTATTGCTGATCGTATGCCATTTACGTTATAGGTAATTATCTTCATGATCGTGTATAAATTGTCATTCTGAGCGTAGCGAAGAAACTATCCGCGATCTATACCGCTTGCATAATAGATGCTTCGTTCCTCAGCATGACAAGGTGGGATGTAAATGTTTATAGGTTTAAAATCTTATCAAGTTGCTTACACTCCTTTTTACTCAGCACCTCAACGGTCATGGGTATGTCGGTTAACGGGCGATCGTTCTCGTCCTTTTTAACGGCTGCTACCTGGTCAACCATATCAATACCGCTTACTACTTCGCCATAAACGGTGTATTTACCATCAAGGTGTGGTACACCGCCTACGGTTTTATAGTAGTTGCGTTGTGCTCCCGATATCTTGCGATCGAGCTTGAGTTGTTGTTTGTCCAGCTCAGCATCCGTAAGGCGTTTGCCTTCCACAATATAAAACTGGCACCCGCTTGATGCCTTTTGGGGGTTATCATCACGCGCAGCGGCGAGCACACCCCTCTTATGGAAAAGGCTATCCCTAAACTCTGCCGGGATCGTGTAACCCACATCGCCATTACCCAGTTCAACACCCGGTTTGGCATTTTTTGAATCCGGATCGCCGCCCTGTATCATAAAACCCTGTATCACCCTATGAAAAAGCGTTCCGTTATAAAAGCCCTTTTTTGCCAGCTTTATAAAGTTATCACGGTGCTGAGGTGTTTCATTATACAGGCGTATAATACATTCGCCATAACTTGTTTTGATGCGTACATACTGGTTCTTGGGCGCTTTAGCAAAAGCACTTGTTATAGTAACCAGTAAAAGGGCCAGTGTAAAAAATTTCTTCATAAATAGTATTACTTATTCTTCCATCGACTCAAAATAATCAATTATTAGTGATTTCAGCACCATTTCCTGCTCAAGTAAGGTATAATTGGGGATAACACCCACCCGTTTCCAATGTGGCCAGCCGTCCTGGTCCAAGCCTTCCAGCTCATAAAATCCCATCATGCTGAATAACCGGCAATTGGCAATATGCATCAGCTCTTCCTTTTGGCGTTTACTGAACTTTCTGGGCCCTTGCCCAAGTTCCTGAACGCCAATTAAAAACAGCATTACCTTAAGATCGGGCTTCTCATTATCAAAATCCTCTGCTATACGTTGCTGCAGCGCGCTCCATTTCAAATTTATTTCAGCAGGTTTCATGCCGGTAAAGATACGTTTTTGTGGAATCAAGAGTTAAGATCCAAGAGTCAGGATTTTCTAAAACTTTCCGTTTTGTCTTCCATCTCGATTCCTGATTCTTAACTCTTGACTCTATTCCACAAGTAACAAAATCACATCAATTGCAATTAAGTTGCAATTACTTAGTTTTTAAACATTTTTTATTTACTTTTGCGTTAAGCTGATAAATAAGCTGTGCTGACTTGAAAAAGAACAAATACCATATTATCCACGCTTGGATGTTGATTGCCTGCTTTATAGCAGGCCAATATATGGTATATGCTCACCAGCATGCGGCTATTTCGGGCACCAGTAAAGTTGCCTTTCACAATCCCAATAATCAACCCAAAGAAACACTAACAGAAAATTGCCGTTTGTGCGATGCCATGCACCACAGCACAATGGCGTTGGCAAAAACCACCTATTTCGCGCCTGTTGTAGTTGGTAACTATACTTACAAAACAGATAAGTATGCTTTTATAAGTATCGCGCTTATCCTCTCTGCCGGGCGTTCACCCCCAACCGTATAAATTTTCAAGCTAATTAAATTGATTGTTTAGTGTAACACTAAACGATTTAAAGAGTCACGTAATAAATAACCTATTTACAGGTTATTAGTGCGTCAAACCCCTTTCCAGTTTCTTTTTGTTTAAATGAATTTATGAAAATTATAAAACGACTATCCATAGCCATATATACATTACTATTTATTACAGCAGCCACAAAGGCTATTGCAAAGGCACCGCCCGGGGATACCGGCAACGGAACATTAAAAGGTACAGTTACTGATAAAGCCGATGGCTCCACCATGCCGGGTGTTACTGTTTCCATCCCCGACTTGCGGATTGGAACAGCCACCAACAGCAAGGGCCAGTATACTTTAAACCATGTATCAAAGGGTGTTTACCTGGTAACCTTCACGTTTGTGGGCTACACTACCTATGCCGAAAAGGTTGATTTCTCCAAAACCAGCGAACTTAATGTACAGCTTAAAGCCTCATCAATTGAAACCAGTGAGGTAGTTGTAACCGGTGTGAGCCGCGCCACTGAAATTAAAAGAGACCCGGTGCCAATGGCGGCCATCAACAAAACATTTATTGATCAGCATTCGGCATCAGGCAACGTTATTGATGAGATAGCCAACTTACCCGGCGTAAGCGCGGTAACTACCGGACCAAATATCTCCAAACCATTTATACATGGCCTGGGCTATAACCGTGTGGTTACGCTTGAAGATGGCATACGCCAGGAAGGCCAGCAATGGGGTGACGAGCACGGTATTGAAGTAGATCAAAACTCTATCGACCGCGTTGAAGTGATCAAAGGCCCGGCTAGTTTAAGCTATGGCTCTGATGCTATTGGCGGTGTGGTTAACCTGCTTACCCCTCCTCCTGTTCCCGATGGTAAAATATTGGGCGATGTACAGGGTGTATACGGTACTAATAATGGCTTAATCAATGGCTCGTTCCGTTTACAGGGCAATAACAATGGTTTGGTGTGGGGAACGGTAATATCCGACAAAGAAGCCAAAGACTACCAGAATCAGCACGATGGCCGGGTTTATGCCACCAATTTTAAGGAAAAGGATGCAAGAGCGATGATCGGGCTAAATAAATCATGGGGCTATTCTTATTTAAATGCTTCTATTTTTGATGATGAGCAGGCCATACCTGATGGCAGCCGCGATTCCCTTACCCGCCAGTTCACCAAACAGATAACCGATGCTGATAAGTACAGAACTATAGTGCCAGCCTCTGAGCTGAACTCTTATGATCTGCCCGTTCTGCACCAGCATGTACAGCTTTACCGTATTTATGATAACAGTAACTTTATAGTAGGCAACGGCAACCTGATCGTTAACCTGGGTTATCAATACAGTCACCGCAGAGAGTTTACCCACCCCGAGGATGCTGATATCCCCGGCCTTAACCTGCAGTTGACCACCTATACCTATGATGTTAAATACAACTTCAACATTGCCAAAACATATGAAACCACTATCGGTGTTAATGGTATGTACCAGAACAACACCTTAGGCTATAGTACCGATTTCCCGATCCCTGAATATCACCAGTTTGATATCGGGCCGTTTTTTGTAGTTAAAAAGAGCTTTGGTAAGCTGGATCTGTCAGGTGGTGCAAGATATGATACCCGCTCGTTCACCGGTAAGGCTGCTTATATCGATACAATAAAACAATATTTCCCAACGCTTTATACTGGTGCTAACCCAACGACAACGCCAAACGTAGTCCAACAGTTCAGCGCGCTTAACAAGACGTTCTCTGGCGCATCGGGCAGTTTGGGAGCTACTTATAACTTCTCCGATAAATTCCTGTTAAAAGGCAACATCGCACGTGGTTTCAGAGCGCCAAGTATAGCTGAACTATCCGCTAACGGCCCCGATCCCGGTTCACAAATCTACCACGTAGGTAACAGCAATTTCAAGCCTGAATTTAGTGTACAGGAAGATTTAGGTGCGTTCCTTACCCTGCCGAATGTTTCGGCTAGTGTGGAAGTATTTAATAATGATATTCAGAACTACATATTCCAGGAGCAAATATTGGATGCCAATGGCAACCCTGAATATGTGAACTCCTCCGGACAAGTAAATCCAAACGGGCAGCAATACGCTAAATTTACTTATGTGCAAAGCAAGGCCCGCATTAACGGTGGTGAGGTTAGTGTGGATATTCACCCGGTATCATGGCTGCATTTTGAGAACGAGCTTACTTTAACTTACGGACAAAATTTAGGTACAGGCAGTAAAGTGCCTGATAGCTTAAAATACCTGCCGTTTATCCCTCCGCTGCATACGCACTCTGAACTCCGCGGAACACTTAACAAAGGCTTTGGTAGTTTTAAACAGCTGTATGCCTTTGTAGGCTTTGATCATTATGATGCGCAGAACCGTTTCTTCGCTGCTTACGGTACAGAAACTTATACTGCAGGCTATAATTTATTAAGCGCCGGTATTGGTGGTAATTTAAATAATGCAGCCGGTAAAACTGTTGTAAAGCTGTTTATTGAGGGCACCAACCTTGCCAATGTAAATTACCAATCAAACATGAGCAGGCTTAAATACTTTGATAATGCTGTTGTACCGGCAGGCGTACAGCCCGGCATATTCAACATGGGCCGCAATATCAGCTTTAAGGTAGTTGTTCCGTTTGATCTTTCGCCGCACGCTAAGGATATGTAATTTGTCGGTGAGGACACCGACAATGGGTTGGGTGGCCATGCTGAGGCACTCGAAGGGTAAAGGCCCCTGCGTTCACCCTTCGAGTGCCTCAACATGGCCCCTGCACTTCCAAACTTACGAAGTTTTAAAAACTTCGTAAGTCTCTTTCCCCCCTTGTCATTTCGAACGATAGAGAGAAATCTTCTAAAACATGCATTGCGAATATGCAAGGCGAAAAAGATTTCTCGCTATCGTTCGAAATGACTTTTTTATTTTAGATATTCCCAAATTCACCGTAAACAAAAAATGGGATGCATAACACATCCCATTAAAATCATTACAAGGTAAACCTCGAGGTATTTTTATATGCTATTACTCGGCTGAAACTATCTTCAGGCAAACCGGGTTTCCAATATTTAAGTTTGATACAACTCCTGTAAGGCTACCTGTTTTTTTATCAAGGCGATATACATATATGCTGTCGCTATTTTGGTTTGCTACTATCAGGAATTTTCCTTGTGGATCAATCGAAAAATCGCGCGGGCCTTTACCCAATGTTGATGAGCGCGAAACATAGGTCAGCTGTCCATTATCTGCATTTATGCTATACACTACTATTTCGTTAGCATTACCACGGTTAGAGGCATATAAAAATCGGCCATCCGGAGATATCTTTATAGCAGCTGACCCAATATTACCGCCAAATGCCGGCAATTTCATATCTAAAGATTGTATTTGAGTAAGCTTGCCGTTATCGTAGTTATAAGCATTAATAAAACCGCCTATTTCCTGTATGAGATAAGCATGTTTACCATCCGCAGAAAACACGATGTGGCGGGGGCCATTGCCCGGTGCAACGCTTACAAATGCCGGGTCAGCAGGGCTTAATGGCTGGGGCTTTGAGGCATGATAACGTTCAATATTTATTTTGTCGGTACCCAAATCGTTATAAAGCAAAAACTTTTCATTGGGCGATAGTGCTGCCATGTGCACATGCGGGCCCTCCTGCCTGTCTTTAACCGGGCCGGTACCTGCATCCTGTATCACCTGCGATGCCGGACTTAAAGATCCATCCTTATTTACTGGCAATACTGCTAAGCTACCGCTGCTGTAATTGGCAATAAATATATTTTTCTGATCCTTATCAACCGCAACATAACAAGGGTCGGCGCCCTGGGATGGCTGGTTGTTGATGAATTTCATCTTGCCTGTGTTCGCATTAAATGTTAATGCGGTTACCCCTCCTTTTGTATTTTCATTTACCGCGTAAACAAACTTATTGTTATTGCTAACACACAGGTATGATGGATTGGTGAACGCCGTATCATCAACATTGGTAAACTCATTTAAATAGGATAGTTTTCCCGTTTCTTCATATAAACGGTAAACATAAATCCCCTTGCTGGTGCCATTGGTATAAGTACCTATTAACACATCATAAGTTGAGGGAACCGGTTTTTTACTTTGCGCATAGCTTAGCACCGGAAACAAAAACGAAACAATAAGCAGTAATTTTTTCATGGTAAACATTGTTATAGCGTGCAAGTTAGTAATTAGGTGTTAAATGCAAAAAGTCCAAAGCGAAAGATATGTTTTGTAACAACACCTTTTCACTTTGGACTTTCCACTTTATACTTTTTAACTCTTATTGAATCAAATGTTTCAGCTGGATAATTTCTTTCTCATCCAGGTAACGCCAGCGGCCACGGGTAAGGTCTTTTTTGGTAAGGCCTGCATAGATCACCCTATCCAGTTTTACAACCTCATAACCCAAATGCTCAAATATACGGCGCACAATACGGTTTTTACCGCTGTGGATCTGTATACCTATTTCCCTTTTAGTTCCACCGGCTACGTATGATATAGAATCCGGTTTAATTAAACCATCTTCCAGTTCCAATCCATATTGGATCTTGTTCATATCGCCTTGTGCTAAAGCTTTGCTAAGCTCAACCTGGTAAAGCTTAGTAATGTTGCTGCGCGGGTGCGAAAGCTTATCTGCTAAATCACCATCATTGGTCATTAACAATAAACCTGTGGTGTTCCTGTCTAAACGGCCAATCGGGTAAATACGTTCCCTGCTTGCTTTTTCAACAAGGTGCATAACGGTACGGCGCTCCTGCGGATCTTCAGTAGTAGTTATATAATCCTTTGGTTTATTCAATAACACATAAACCATTTTTTCTCGTTTCAGCAATTCGCCATTATAGCGGATCTCGTCTTTTATCGGGTCGATCTTGTGGCCCAGTTCAGAAACAACTTCGCCGTTAACCGAAACCACACCGGCCTCAATCAGCTCGTCAGCCTTACGGCGAGAGCAGATACCAGCGTTAGCTATGTAACGGTTAAGCCTGATCAGGCCTGAATCTTTATTTTCTTTCTCTTTACGGCTGCGTAGTGTTTTTACAGGCGCGTCTTTGTCGCGGGTAATTTTATCGTAAACAGGTTTATCTGTTTTGCGGTAAGGCTTATCACCTGCATCAGCACGTTTTTTAAATCCGCCTTCTGATGGTTTGCCTGCAAATTTCCGCTCGCCCGATCTTTCTCTCGGACCAGAACTTGTTGGCCTTGTATTTCTTTCGCCCGATCTTTCTCGTGGCCCAGAACCTGTTGGCCTTGCTTTTCTTTCACCGCCTTCATCACCACCAAAACTTCTTTTTGGCCTGTCATCGCTGGAACCAGCTCTGCCCGAATATGATTTATTGCGTGATGCGAATGATGGCTTATCATCTGCCGAACTTACCCTGCCTGAGTAAGGCTTGCTGCGCGCTTGCCTTTTCTCACCAGAATCACTACCGAAACTCTTTTTAGCACGGTCGTCGCTATCTGCTGGTCTGCCTGTGTATGGTTTGTTGCGGGGTACAAAAGTTTTCTTTTCGCCACCGGTAAAGCTGCTGCGGTTTTCACCATCGCCTTTGCCGACATATGGTCTGCTGCTGCTACCTGATGAAGAATAAGATCTTTTCTCGCCTTGTTTTTCGTTGCTAAAGCTTTTGGGGGCTCTTTTGCCATCGGCACGGTCTGAGCCTCCGGTTGATTTTCCGCGGGGTGCGGAAAATGATTTTTTCGAACCTTCAGCACCGCCTGATCTGCGGCCTGATGATTGATTTGATTTGTCGTCGCGACTATTTCCTGGTCTCTTAAATACCATATATTTTTGATTAACACTTCTCAGCGTGAGGGGTCAAAGTTACAAAAATTTAAACAATTTTTAAACTTTTTTGTTCGTCTAAAAATCGCTGTTTAAAGCAGTTTAAACCACGATTTTAAGGGTGTTTTTTAAGGGCTCAAAACACTAAGGTATTGGCAAGTATTTGATTATGTGATTTATATGCCATACCTTTGCCGCAGGTTTTACCTATAATAGTACATATGAATAAAAACGAAATGATTAAAAAACACTTAATTACGTGCTCCGTAATATTCGTGCTGGTTGTCATTTCCAGGTTTACTTTTAGCAACGCGGCGGTGTCAAAACCGGCCCCGGCTACTGTAACTAATCACGTAAATTCCCGGTATATTTTCACAAAAAATACAGCCGAAAATGATTTAAATTTTGCCGATGAGGCAATACCTGTTAACGATAAAAAGGTTGACAGGAAAATGAAGACCACATTACAAAGACATGGTTTCAGCTGTATACAATCAAACGTATTGCAGCGCAAAGCGGAAAAATTATTTCCCATCATTGTGCCCATTTTAAAGGCCTATGGTATTCCCGAAGATTTCAAATATATTCCTTTGGTTGAATCGGGCCTGTGTAATGGCATTTCGCCCAAAGGCGCGGCGGGTTTATGGCAGTTTATGCCAGGCACAGCACGCACCTATGGTTTAAAGGTAGGCCATGGCGTTGATGAGCGGTTAAACATTAAAAGATCAACCGTAGCTGCATGTAAGTACATTAAAGAGCTGTATGGCGAGTTCAATAGCTGGACATTGGCTGCAGCAGCTTACAACAACGGCGAAATCAAACTGCAAAAACAGATCCACAAGCAAAACGAGGACAATTATTTCCGTATGCATTTAAACCGCGAAACAGGTGTATATGTATACAACCTTATTGCCATGAAAGAGATCATCAGCAAGCCTGCCAAGTATGGTTATAAAGAACCTTACACCGGCATGCCTGCACCGCATCTGCTGGCATATAATTAATTTGTAAAAAATTACGGAGCACTTATCAGGCCGGTCCGCCAAATGGCAGATCGGCCTTTTTTTGCGTATATTTGTAGCATTGGTTGATTGAGTTAACCAGGTGAGTAGTTGATTAGGTTAAAATATTAGTATCTAATTATTTAACCACTCACCAATCCAACTTAATCAACCCAATCAACTATAAAATATGAATAACAAACCTCTCGATCTGGGCGAGCAAAGTGAAGTTGAAGTTTACGGGGCCCGGGTACATAATTTAAAAAATATCGATGTTTCATTTCCGCGCAACAAACTGGTAGTAATTACCGGGCTAAGCGGCAGTGGAAAATCATCACTGGCATTTGATACCATTTATGCCGAAGGTCAGCGCCGCTATATGGAGACTTTCTCGGCTTACTCGCGCCAGTTTATGGGCGGTATGGAGCGGCCGGATGTGGATAAGGTTTCAGGCCTTAGTCCGGTTATTGCCATTGAGCAAAAAACTACCAGTAAAAACCCGCGCTCAACCGTTGGTACCATTACCGAGATATACGATTTTATGCGCCTGCTTTTTGCCCGTGTAGGCGAAGCATATTCTTATGAAACAGGCGAAAAAATGGAACGCATGTCTGAAGATCAGATCCTGAAAACCATTTTTGAAAGATTTGACGGTCAGCCCGTTAATATATTAGCCCCGGTTGTAAAAGCCCGCAAAGGCCACTACCGCGAATTATTTGAATCGATACGCAAACAAGGCTACTTAAAGGTTTGGATTGATGGAGCGATGGCCGATGTTGAACCCAAAATGCAGGTAGATCGTTACAAGATCCACGACATTGATGTGGTGGTTGATCGCCTGATAGTTAGTCAGGCTGACAGCAAGCGTTTATACACCTCCATACAAGCGGCATTAAAGATCGCCAAGGGCATTATCAGGATCGGCGATAAGGATAATAATGTATCCTATTTCAGTAAATATCTGATGGACCCTGTTTCAGGCATATCTTATGATGAACCGCAGCCAAATACCTTCTCGTTCAACTCCCCTTATGGTGCCTGCGAAAAGTGTAATGGACTGGGTTATATTTTTGAGGTTGATGAGGCTTCGGTTATCCCGAATCCAAAACTGAGCATATTGAATGGCGGCCTTGCCCCATTAGGCGAATACCGCGAAACATGGATCTTCCAGGTGTTAAAAGCGCTTGCTAAAAAGTACGAGTTCAGCCTATCTACACCTATTGAAAAACTGGAAAAGGAGAAGCTGGATATCATCCTGAACGGTTCCAACGAAATGATAACCGTTGCGGTTGAATACAACAAATGGAACGTACAAAGTTATCAGATAACCTTTGATGGCATCATCCGCATGCTGGAAGAGCAGCAGGAACGCCGTGGCGATGAAGGCATGGACGATATGGAAAACTATCGCGTGTTAAAAACATGCCCGGTATGTGATGGTGCAAGGCTAAAAAAGGAATCGCTGCATTTTAAGGTCGACCAAAAAAACATCTTTGAGCTGGCTACCCTGGACATTAACGATCTGCAGGATTGGTTCAATAACCTGGAAAGCAGGTTAAATGAACGCCAGAATGTTATCGCCAAAGAAATATTAAAAGAGATCCGTGCACGCATTGTGTTTTTGCTGGATGTAGGGTTAAGCTATTTAACGCTCGACCGTACGGCTAAAACCCTTTCGGGTGGCGAGGCACAGCGTATCAGGCTGGCCACGCAGATCGGCTCACAATTAATGAATGTGATGTACATCCTGGATGAACCAAGCATCGGGCTGCACCAACGCGATAATGAAAGGCTCATCAACGCACTAAAAAACCTGCGCGATCTGGGCAACACCGTATTGGTAGTTGAGCACGATAAGGACATGATACTGGAAGCCGACCATGTGATTGATATGGGCCCGGCGGCAGGCGTTCATGGTGGCGAGATTGTAGCCCAGGGTACCCCTGCCGAATTAATGAAGGCACACACACTAACCACATCATACATTAACGGCGAACGCGAAATCGCCATCCCCAAGAAAAGGCGCGAAGGCAACGGCAAAACATTAAGCCTGAAAAAAGCAACCGGCCATAACTTAAAAAAGGTTAGTGCTGATTTCCCTTTGGGTAAAATGATCGGTATTACGGGCGTGTCGGGAAGCGGTAAATCAAGTTTGATAACGGAAACCCTGTATCCTATCCTGAACCATCACTTCTTCAGGGCTAAAAAGCACCCGCTGCCATTTGAAAAGGTTGAAGGGTTGGAAAATATTGATAAAGTGATCGAGATCGATCAATCGCCAATTGGCCGTACACCACGCTCAAACCCGGCAACTTATACCGGTGTTTTCTCTGATATCCGTAACCTGTACGTACAATTGCCGGAGTCGAGGATCAGAGGTTACAAACCGGGTCGTTTCTCATTCAACGTAAAAGGCGGCCGTTGTGAAACCTGCCAGGGCGCAGGCATGAAGGTGATTGAAATGAACTTTTTACCCGATGTACAGGTACCTTGCGAAGAATGCGGCGGCAGGCGCTATAACCGTGAAACGCTGGAAGTACGCTATCGTGGTAAATCCATCAGCGATGTGCTGGATATGAGCATTGAGGATGCTACACCATTCTTTGAGCACATCCCAGCTATCTACCGCAAGGTTAAGACTTTGCTTGATGTTGGATTGGGCTATATCAGGCTTGGCCAGGCATCAACCACCTTATCTGGCGGCGAAGCACAACGTGTTAAACTGGCGACAGAGCTATCAAAAAAAGATACCGGCAATACCTTTTACATACTGGATGAGCCAACCACCGGTTTGCATTTCGAGGATATTAACGTATTGCTTGGCGTTTTAAACCAACTGGTTGATAAGGGTAACACTGTATTAGTAATTGAACATAACCTTGATGTTATTAAGGTAGTTGATCACGTAATTGATCTTGGACCAGAAGGCGGCTCAGGCGGCGGCAGAATATTATTCAGCGGCACGCCTGAAGGTTTGTGTAAGGTAAAGGAGAGCTTTACCGGGCAGTTTTTGAAAAAAGAGATGGGGATAAAATAATACCGTCCATTAAAAAGACCGATATTCTTTATACTCAATTTCTTATATTTGAATATGGAAACCAAAGAATTAACTTCTGATTCTCTTAACGAACAACAGTTAATGATGTTGCGCCTGTTAAAAAAGCCAATGCCCGAAGGTGATTTTATACAGATAAGACGACTTGCGGTAAAGTTATTGTCAAAGCAGGTGGATGAGACCATTGAAGAATGGGAGGCTAAAAGCAATATTACCACAGATAGCTATGAGCAGCTAAGTAAAAAGCATTTCCGTAGTACTCCTAAGCATTAATGAAAGTAGTATTAGATTCTAATGTGCTTTTGGTTACCCTTGGCAAAAAAAGCAGGTTCAGGCCTATTTGGAATTCCTTTATCGATGGTAAATATCAACTAATAATTTCCGATGAAATTGTTTTTGAGTACACGGAAATATTACAACAATATTCCGCTAATGGCATTGCTGAAATAATCCTTGAAATATTTGTTGAATCTCCTGATATCATATTTCAACAGGTCTACTATAATTGGAATGCCATTAAAGCCGATCCCGACGATAATAAGTTTTTTGATATAGCAGTTGCTGCCAATGCAGATTACTTAGTTACAAATGACTCCCATTTCAATGCTGTTAAAAATTTGGATTTCCCATTTGTCAAAATAATAACAGCAGACGAATTTATGAATATTATAAATTCATAATTCGTCTCAAACAAAAAGCATTAATCCTAACTTTAGGCTATATGCTGCCGTTACTTCTATCATCCCAAATTCGCGAAGCTGATGCTTATACCATCGCTCATGAACCCATTACGTCTATTAATTTAATGGAACGCGCCTCAAAGGCATTTGTGGGCTGGTTCATCAATCATTTTCCTGATAAAAAACAGGCGATATCCATCTATTGTGGTACGGGCAATAATGGAGGCGATGGTTTGGCCATAGCGCGTATGCTGTATGAGCATCATTATAAGGCTTTAAACGTTATCATCACCCGTTTTTCAGATAAGGCATCCGATGATTTTAATGCTAACTTTAAACGGCTGCAAAAAGCGATTCCTTTGACAGAAATAAAACCTGGCGAGTCTTTCCCTGACGAAGATAGTCCTGTAATTATTGATGCCATGCTGGGTAGCGGTTTGAACAAACCATTAAGCGGCGATTATAAAAAGCTGGTGGAATATCTTAACGATCTTAACAGAACTGTGGTAGCAGTGGACGTCCCTACCGGATTTTTTACAGATGGCGAAATAAAGCCCGAGGCCACTGTTTTAAAAGCAGACCTGGTGATCACCTTTCAACAGCCTAAAATCAACTTTCTGCTGCCTGAATCGGGGCCGAATATGCGGTGCTGGGAGGCGGTTAATATCGGCATTGACGAGGGCTTTGTGCAATCATTAAACTCCCCCTATCAGTTTGTGGGCGAAAAGGATATCCGTAAACTTATAAAACCTCGCCATAAATTCAGCAACAAAGGCACGTATGGCCATGCGCTTATAGTTGCAGGCCAGGCTAAAACTATGGGAGCAGCTTTACTTTCAGCTGCGGGATGCGCACAGGCTGGTACAGGTTTAACCACCGCATGTGTACCCGAGAGCGGCCTTACTGCCCTAAATAGTTATATGCCCGAGATTATGGCCATCATAAGACAAGGCGATGATTTGCCCGAGATCGATTGGAATAAATTTACCGCTGTGGGCATCGGCCCGGGTTTGGGCGATGATGAAAATACGCTGGCTTTATTAACCTACATCTTTACTAACTATAAAAAACCTGTGGTTATTGATGCTGACGCGTTAAATGTACTGTCGGCCCACAAGGAGTTATGGGCTTTAATACCTGAAGGCAGCATTTTAACGCCGCACATGAAAGAATTTGACCGCCTATTTGGTGAACATACCAATTGGTGGTTACGGGTGCAAACAGCTATAGCAAAAGCCAGGGAATTTAAAATATGTATCGTACTAAAAAACGATTATACCATAACAGCTACCCCGGATGGTAAAGCTTATTTTAATTCAACAAGTAATGCTGCTATGGCCAGTGGTGGCATGGGCGATGTACTTACCGGTATTATAACCGCCCTGCTTGCACAAAAGTATGCCCCATACGAAGCCTGTATTATTGGTAATTACATACATGGTAAAGCAGGTGATGAACTTGCGCTGCCCAACCGGATGAATGTAGTTTTACCAGGCAAACTGGCTAATCAACTGCCAATTACTATGGCAAAATTAAGCGCATAAAAAAAGCGGTTGTAAGTATCGTACAACCGCTAACTATTAACTGATCTTATAAAGAACAAAATACTCTAAACTAAATTACCTATAAGACATCTATAGGGCACTAATAGTTACAAAACGTAAAAAAAAATAATATTGTTTTGTCAGATGTTAAAAACACACTAAAAAACATGCATTTTAACTTAATTTAACAAAAAAAGAAAGAGATTTAGCTTTTGATAGCTATAAAACGGCTCCCATAACCATCATCTGATCCATGGTTGGGTTTACACTTCCGCCTTTAGGCTCAAGCGTTACCGCAAAGGCCTGGGCCACGGCAATAGATTGCATTTGTTTCATGTCCACACTGTCGGATGTTTTATCAAAAACACCCAGGCTCACCGGCTTGCCGCCTACCAGGGCCCATAGCTGGTACTGGTGCGCGCTATCATTCTGAGGTAGTTGCAGATCAGCCATATCAATCATTACTTGTTTTTTGATCGGACTAAAAGCAACTAACATTGAGGCGGATGTATGTTTGGCAGTGCCTTGTAGTTTTATAACCTTAAATGTTGGATCGCGGTAAATGTTCAACTGGTGATCCATAAATTTAACCGTGTTGGTAAAATGCTGATTTGATGAGCTCAAAGCCACCAGTTGCGTGTTTGCTTCTTTCAACTGATCATACATATCAACCAAAGCAGCAACGCTAAGTATTAATAATGCCAGGCAGGCTGCAAAGGCGTATTTGTAAAAGCTATTTGGTTTTGATGCTGTAAAAGCAATTAAATTATCTTTTTTAACAGGCTCTTTTTTTGTGGGGAAGGTATCATCATCACCAAAATTAGTTAACAGGCTGTTCAATATTTTACCGCGAAGTTCTTCTGAAGGCTCAATGGCATTTTCTAAGGCATAGGCTTCCATGGAACGCTCAATTTCATCCAATTCGGCCTTTACAGCCGGATATTCTGAAATCATAGCTTCCACCTGGTTCTTTTCTTCCTGGGTAACATCACCCAGAACGTAAAGTTCCAATATGCCTGATTCAATATATGCCTTAATGTCTTCCACTACTCAACTTTCAATTAAAATGTTTTCTAAGTTCCAGTATAGCCATCCTTAAACGTGTTTTAATAGTACCCAAAGGAATGCCTAGCTCATCTGCTGCTTCCACATGAGTGTAACCTTTAAAATACACCAGTTCAAGAATAGATTTCTGCTCGGGTTTTAGTGTCTGAACCAGGTCTTTAACGCCTAATAGTTCAGGATTGTAAACTGTATTCCTTTGCTCGTCTATGAAAGTTACGTTATTTTCGAGTTCCTGGTTTTTGTTTTGATTCTTAAAATCCTTAGATCGTAGTTTGTCTATAGCTAAATTGCGTGCGATATTCACCATCCAGGTAAATAAACGCCCCTTTTCAGTACTATAGCTTGAGAATGAATGCCAGATCTTTACAAAGGTTTCCTGTAAAACATCTTCGGCGGCTGCCGTATCAATAATTATGCGTGATATTACACCGTACAACGAGGAGGAGTACATATCATAGAGTGCCTCTATGGCAATCTTTTCCCTGTTCCTTAGTGAAAACACTAATTCCTCTTCGGTGAGTGATATTTTACCCTTCTTAGTCAACAGGGTGAAGTTATAAAGAAAATTTAGATTTCAAACAAGTGTTTTTCAGCATGATACGATGAACGAACTAACGGTCCGCTTTCAACATATCTAAAACCCTTTTCTAAGCCAATTTGTTTGTAAAAGTTAAATTGATCGGGATGAATCCAGTCAATCACGGGGTGATGGTTGCGTGTAGGCTGTAAATATTGGCCCAGGGTTAATATTTGCACACCTGCATTTAACAGATCATCCATTGCTTCCAAAACATCTTCTTCTCTCTCTCCTAAACCCAGCATAATGCCTGATTTAGTGCGCAGGCCCGCTTTTGATATATGACTTAAAGCTTCAAGGCTACGGTCATATTTAGCCTGTATACGTACTTCCTTGGTTAAACGGCGTACGGTTTCCAGGTTATGTGACACCACTTCGGGGCGTGTTTCCAGCACACGCTCCAAATTATCCCATATACCCCTGAAATCAGGCAATAAAGTTTCCAATGTAGTTTCAGGGCTTTCCCTGCGTATGGCATTTATAGTTTCGGCCCATATAATGGATCCGCCGTCTTTCAAATCATCACGATCAACCGAGGTGATAACGCAGTGCTTAACCTGCATTAGTTTAACCGAGTTAGCTACGCGGTTAGGCTCATCCATATCAACAGCCAGCGGCCTGCCCGTGGCTACCGCGCAAAACGAGCATGAACGGGTACAAATGTTACCCAATATCATAAATGTGGCTGTACCGGCACCCCAGCACTCGCCCATATTAGGGCAATTACCGCTTTCGCAAATGGTATGCAGCTTATGTGTATCAACCAAACTGCGCACATGGGCATATTCTTTCCCTACCGGGAGTTTTACCCTAAGCCAATCGGGCTTACGTTGTTTTTGTTCAACCGGTACTACAGGCAAATCAATCATAATGCAAATGTATGTAAAAACCCTTTATCCCCCTAACCCCCTAAAGGGGGAACATAATCAATATTACAGTTTGTTGATGTTTAATGCGATTTTTTGAAATGATAAGTTAAATTTGCTTGCATAAATTAACTAAAAAATTCCCCCTTTAGGGGGTTAGGGGGCTTTATGGCAACTATAGAAACAACTTACCTGAGCGACTTAAGAACAGAAGCCACTCACTTACAATCGGGCACTAAAATTATTACTGACGCGCCTACCGACAACCAGGGTAAAGGTGAAGCCTTTTCACCAACCGACCTGCTTGCAGAATCATTAGCGGGCTGCGCTTTAACTACTATGGCCATATTTGCACGCAACAATGGCATTAATATGGATGGTACTACCTGCGAGGTAACTAAAGTTATGGCGCCCAACCCGCGCCGTGTAGCCGAGGTGGTACTAAACTTTAAATTCCCGAAGGAATATACTGCCGATGAAAAGAAAATATTGGAGAATGCTGCCTGGGGCTGCCCGGTAGCCGTAAGCCTGCATCCCGATCTGAAAAAGACGATTGATTTTGGGTGGTAGATATTAAGTCGGAAAGTCAAGAAGTCCGAAAGACAGAAAGCTCAAAAAACCATTCTTTCTTTCGGACTTACCGACTTATGCGGACTTTCGGACTAAGCTACTAAAACTTCCAGCGCTTCCTCTACAGAGATCTCGCCATGTGATTGATCAAGAATGCATTCACCATCCTTAATTAAAAGCATTTGCGGCGATTCATGGTGCACCTGAAAGTCCTGTGCTATTTGACTTGATATATCGCGGTGTTTTATCAGATCTAAAAAATACAAGGGCATATCAGCGGGCAGTTTATCCCAATCCAATTCAAAACGCCTCTTTGCCATCATGCTGATAGAGCAGCGTGTGCTGTGTTTAAAAATCAAGCTGTATCCGGGTTGTGCTTTTATTGCATCAATCTGGTTCGCTGATTCCAACGATGTCCAATTCATAAAAAAATTATTTGTAGCCGCAAAAATAACGTAATTACAGCCTAAGCCTGTATTACTTTTAAGCGATTGAATAAAAAATGATATTCAAATGTTAACGGGAGTGATGAGGGTAAGAATCGTAAGCAGGGCATAATTTATTTGAGCATGATGCCAGGCTGCCAAGTGTTAAAGCTATAACTGCTATGTAAAGTATTTTTTTCATCTTATCAATTTTCACTATTTACGGAATTTACCCCTTTAAGGTTTCAGCAAGATGAGCCATTTTTATTGCTGTAAACGCTGCCTCATCTCCTTTATTACCATGTTTACCCCCTGCACGGTCAAAAGCCTGTTGATGATTATCGGTAGTTAACACCCCAAATATAACCGGCTTTGAGTATTTAATGGATACATTGCTTACCCCATTGGCAACAGCATTACAAATAAAATCAAAATGCCTTGTTTCACCCTGTATAACACAGCCTAAACATATTACCGCATCTAATTTAAGGTTTTTCAACAATAAATCGGCACCTGCGGTTAGTTCAAAACTGCCGGGAACCTGGTAGGTGTGTATATTTTCTGCTGTTGCACCATATTTTATCAGGTTTTCGTAAGCGCCCTGGTATAATGCATTGGTGATCTCAGCGTTCCATTCGGCTACTACAATACCAAAACTGTATGCCGATGCTGATGGGATCTCGCTGCCTGAAAAATCAGATAAGTTTTTATGCTGAGTAGACATGGGGTTAGTGATTAGTGGTTAGAGATTTGTGATTAGAGATTAATTAGTCGTTTTAAATAACTAATCTCTAATCACTATTCACTAATTAGCTATCTGTGCTTCTGCACGGGCAATGTAGGCATCAATATTTTGTGCTTCAGTGCTGGCAAAATAGTCGGTTTTTATTTTTTTGTACGTTTCATCAGCCGATTTGTAATCTTTTTCAGCTTCGTAAACCAGGCCTAGTTTTTTAAGGTACATAGGCGATAAAAATTTATTTTTAGCCTTATCAGCTGCCTTTTTGAAATAGGTTTCAGCTTTGTCGTAATCTTTCAATTCAACATAGGCATCACCTGTAGCGCCTAAAGCTTCAGCGGCTACCATACTGTCATCACCGTGGTAACTGGTTAAGTTATCAATAGCTTTGCTGTATTCGCCTTTGTTTAAATAAGCAACGCCTAAATAAAAGTAAGCAAGGTTAGCCGCTTTGGTATTGCTGTACTCGCTCAATATTTTTGTAAATCCAGGATAACCGGCATCACCGTTTATGGCTTTGTCCCAATCTTTTTTCTCCCAAAAATCCTGTGCAACGTGCATTTGGTTGGCAGCAGTTACCTCGCGCGGGGCAAGGTATACTTTAAGATAAATAAAATAGCCTGCAGCCATTACTATAACGGCTGCTATAATAAACAACAAGCTTTTTTGGTTTTCAAGCACAAACTTTCCGCTTCTTCCAAGTTTGTTACTCTCTACTACAATGTTTGTATTGTCCTGCATTTTCGACATTTCTATTCTAAAATTAAGTTTGCAAACTTACGGTTTTCTAAATTTTTCACAATACCTTTTGAATTAATTATTAGAGATCAGTGATTTGAGGTTAGTGATTAGTTATAAATGAGTTACAAATCTGTTATTGAATGCCAAAATTAACAGTTAACTGCAAACATATTATATAATATTACTGACACTAATCACCGATCTCTCACCTCCAATCACTAACTATTAGCAACTAATCACTAATCTCTAGCCTCCAATCACTAACTTTGCTCCCCTCAATATGTATCTGCAACAATTATCAGTCATCAATTTTAAAAACTATGCCGAAGCTGAGCTTACCTTCAGCGAAGGCGTGAACGCGTTTACTGGTGACAATGGTGCAGGTAAAACTAATTTGCTGGATGCCATACATTACCTGTCGCTCTGCAAAAGCTATTTTAACCCTATTGATACGCAGCAAATAAAGCAGGACACCGATTTTTTTATCATAAACGGCACCTTTAACAAAAACGATCACGAAGAAAAAATAGCCTGCGCAGTTAAACGCAACCATAAAAAACAGTTCAAGCGCAATAAAAAGGATTACCAGCGCCTGGCCGATCACATAGGTTTGTTCCCGCTGGTAATGATCTCGCCATATGATACCAGCATTATAACCGAGGGCAGTGATGAGCGCCGCAAATTTATTGATAATGTACTGTCACAAACCGATAATCATTACCTGGATGAGGTGATCACCTATAATAAGATACTGAATAACCGCAATGCCTTTTTAAAGTTGATTGCCGATACCGGCCGGTACGATCCGCATTTGTTGGAAGTGATGGATGAGCAACTTGTTGATGCAGGTAAAAGTATTTTTAAAAAACGCAAAGCTTTTATGGAAAGCTTTACCGGTACATTCAACCAGCACTACCAGTTTTTAACCGGTGATGCCGAACGGGTTGAACTTATATACGAGTCGCAGTTATTACAGGATGATTTTGCAGTGCTGCTTAAAAAGACCGTTGAGCGCGACAGGGCCCTAGAGCGCACCACCGCCGGTATACACAAGGACGATCTGCTATTTGCCATCCACGGCATGCCGATGAAAAAATTCGGTTCGCAGGGGCAGCAAAAATCTTTTTTAATAGCACTCAAGCTGGCCCAGTACACATTTTTAACCCGTCAAAAAGGCTTTAAACCGCTGCTGCTGCTTGATGATATTTTTGATAAGCTGGATGATAAGCGGGTCACCAAACTAATGCAAATGGTATCCGACAATGATTTTGGCCAGGTTTTTATTACAGATACCAACCTGAACAGGGTACAAAATATTTTTAGTGATATGGGCGTAGCCATTAAATTGTTTAAAGTTGCAGGAGGAATAGTTGATGCGTAAAACAAATGATAAATCGCTAAAAGAGGCCATTGAGCAAATGCTTAATGTTTACAAAATAAAACGAAAGTTTGAGGAAACCTCCATTGTAGCTGTGTGGCCCGAACTGGTAGGCAAATCCGTAGCCAACCGCACCAAGGAATTATATATCAGCAACAAAAAACTGTTTTTACGCATCGAATCATCCGTAATAAAAAATGAACTGATGATGATGCGCAGCCAGATAATAGGTAAGATAAATGATAAAGCCAAAGAGATTTTGGTTGATGAGATCATCTTTCTGTAACAGAAAAAAGGCATGTAACGCTTATTTTTTCAAATAAGCATCACATACCTTTTACTTTTCAGCACCTTATATAAGGTATCAATAATTTAGAATCTTTCGAACGCAGAGAAAAAGAAGTCGCCTTCAATTTTAGCGTTATCGTCAGAATCAGAACCGTGTACAGCGTTAGCGCTGATTGATTGTGCAAATTTTTGGCGGATAGTACCTACTTCTGCTTTCGCAGGATCGGTAGCACCAATTAATTTGCGGAAATCTTCAATAGCATTATCTTTCTCCAATATAGCCGCTACTATCGGGCCCGATGACATGAATTGGCAAAGCTCACCATAAAAAGGGCGCTCTTTGTGTACTTCATAAAACTGACCTGCTTTTTCAGGGCTCAAAGTGGTATATTTCATTGCTACCAATTTAAAGCCGCTCTTTATGATCTGCTCTAAAATTCCGCCAATATGTCCGGCTGCAACAGCATCCGGCTTAATCATTGTAAATGTTCTGTTAGTTGCCATAATTTGTTTTAAAAACTGCCGCAAAAGTAATGTTTTTAATTAAAAAAATAAGTTCTGTATTGAATATGAGAATATTGGCAAATAATATATCTCTATTATTAAAATTGTGTTAAGCTTTTTGCCTGTATAAAAAATGTTTTTGTATATATATCAATGAGTTGGAAATTTATTTAGCTTTGCAACTCTTTTTTAAATTGGATGTTAGATACTGCTTCGCTTGTTAACCTTTTAGCACAGCCCAAAAAAATAGTCATAACAACCCATCATAAACCTGATGGCGATGCTATGGGATCATCTTTGGGTTTGTATAATTATTTGATACAACTGGGCCACCATGCAAAGGTTATCACCCCTACCGATTATCCGCATTTTTTAAGCTGGATGCCTGGTAACGAAGAGGTTATCATCTATACAGATCATGCCGAACAAAGCAACACGTTTATTGCCGATGCCGATATCATTTTTTGTCTGGACTTTAATGCCCTGAATCGCATTAATGAAATGGGCGAAAAGGTTGGCGAAAGCGCGGCCCTGAAAGTGATGATTGATCATCACCTGGAACCGGCAGATTTTGACGACTACCGTTACTGGAACATCAATGCCTGTGCTACCGCGCAACTGGTATATACTTTTATTACCGATGTGCTTCATCATAAAGAACTTGTTAATGCCGATGTAGCTACCTGTTTATATACAGGCATCATGACAGATTCGGCCTCATTCCGTTTGCCAAATACTACCTCTGCCGTGCACCGCATAGCTGCCGATCTGATTGACGCAGGAGCGGTTAACTGGCGCATACATGAGCTGGTATACAATAATGCATCTGAAAATCGCGTTCGCTTTCTAGGCCATTGCCTGGTTAACAGGCTGCAGGTTTATAACGAGTATAACACCGCGGTTATAGCTGTTACCCATGATGATCTTGAGAAATATGATGTAATAACGGGTGATACTGAGGGGATTGTGAACTATGCCTTAGCAATAAGCAATGTACGTTTAGCGGCATTTATTGTGGAGCGAAAAGATAAAGTGAAACTTTCTTTGCGTTCAAAAGGCGATTTTCCAGCAAATGACATTTGTAAAAAGTACTTTAGCGGCGGCGGCCACCGAAATGCGGCCGGCGGCGTATCAACTGACAGTCTTGAAGAGGTTGTCAATCAGTTTAAATTAATTTTACCGAAATATAAAAATCTATTAATACAATAAAATCAAATGAAGAAAAACTTAATGTTTTTAGCTCTTGCATCACTGGGACTAGGATTAGCAAGCTGCAATGGCGGATTTAAAAAAGCTGATGGAGGGTTGTTGTATGATATATATACAACTAAAGGAAACCCAACCATACAACCCGGCGATTTTGTAAGCCTTAACCTGATAGCAAAAACCGATGGCGACTCTATCTTATTCAGTAGTTATGAAGCCGGCCGCCAAATACAAATGGCTGCTCAAAAGCCACAATCAAAAGGTGATATATTTACCGGCCTTGCAAAATTAGCTGAAGGTGATAGCGCGACTATCAAGATCCCTGCTGATTCAATGTTTAAAAAAGGACAGCAAAAACCTCCGGGCTTTAAAGGGAACTGGATTATCTACACCTTGAAAATTGAAAAGGTAATTGCAAAAGGCAACCTTACCGACCAGGTGTTTCAAGGCCGTGTTGCTGATTTTATAAAATCACAAGGCTTAGTACTTAAAAACGAAGAGCCGGCTAAAATTAAAGCATACATTGCTCACCAAAAATTAAACGTTACACAAACTGCTGATACTTTATACTACCAGATCACACAACAAGGTACTGGACCAAAACCTGTTGTTGGTGATACTGTAGTGGTTAATTACACCGGCCGTTTACTTAATGGTAAAGTGTTTGATACTTCGGTAAAAGATACAGCAACCAAAGAAAAAATGCAGGTTGATCCAATGCGTCAATACAAACCAATCCATATCCCTGTTGGCGAAAAAAGAGTAATAGCAGGTTGGGATGAAGGATTGTTATTGTTAAACAAAGGTTCAAAAGCTACTTTAGTTGTACCATCAAGCCTTGCTTATGGCGAGCGTGGTGTATCAATTATTGGCCCGTTCACGCCTATCGCGTTTGATGTTGAGATCATTGATATCATCAAACCAAACCCGAATGCTCCAAAACCACAAATGCCTATGATGCCTCAGGCACAAGCACCGGTTAAAAAATAACATTTTAATAAGCCTTTCCGTTAAAGCGGGAAGGCTTTTTGTTTTCAGATGAAAAAATATATTTATAGTATTATACTCTTTTGTGCATTTACCATTACTGCAAATGCGCAAAATGATTTACAGCGTACATCGCAAGGCGCATTATACAATCTTTTTACGCATAATACTGGTGACAGGATAAAGAATGATGATGTAATAACCTTACAGATCATCCAAAAAACGGATAAGGATTCATTACTTTCCAGTACCTATGCCTTAGGGCACCCGGTACAGGTAAAAGTACAGCCAAGCCAAAATGTTACCGATATGATGGAGATCTTTCCATTATTAACAACAGGTGATAGCTTACTGGTAAAAATACCTGCCGACTCCGTATTTAAAGGCCATGAAAACAGCAGGCCCCCGTTTTTCCCGGCAGGCAGCTTTTTTAACTTTTACATGAAAATTGTAAAAGTACAGTCGTTAAATGATGCCATTGCTGAAAGAAATGCTGAGCTTGAAAAAATAAAAGCAGCCGAAGCGGTTGACGCAAATAAATATATTACCAGCAATAAACTGGTTATGAAAACTACAGCATCGGGCTTAAAATATGTAATATTTAAACCATCGATCAAAGCAAAACCAAGGGCTGGCGATACCGTATTGGTAAACTATACCGGCCATTTACTTAACGGCCAGGTTTTCGATACCAGCATTGCTGCTGTTGCCGATAAGGCTGGTTTGTTGCAGGAAGGCCGCACCTATGAGCCAATAAGCTTTGTGGTAGGCTCGGGCCAGGTTATAAAAGGTTGGGACGAAGGTCTTTTACTATTAAATAACGGCGCTAAAGCCAAATTTCTAATACCATCAAGCCTGGCCTATGGCGAACAAGGCCAAGGCGATGTAATACCGCCATACAGCACCTTGGTTTTTGATGTGGAACTGGTGGCAGTTAAGCCAATACCACATGCCGCGGTTGCACCGGCTAAAAAGCCTGCAGCCAAAAAGAAAACGACAATAACGGCCAAAAAGAAAAGTTAATAAAAAAGTCCCCCGATTACCCGGGGGACTTTTTTATTTTTGCACCATGGTACTTACCGATACGCATACCCATTTGTATTATGAAACTGATAGTACAAAACGTGCAGAACTTATGCAACGCTGTAACAATAACAGCATCACCCGCCTGTTTTTACCCAATGTAGATACTAATTCGGTAGCACAGGTTTTTGATCTTACCGCGGCCTACCCTGCTAACTGTTTCCCCATGCTTGGCCTCCACCCCTGCTCAGTAAAAGCGGATTGGGAAGAAGAACTCAATACCATCATGAATGCACATGGCGACAATAAAATATATGCCGTTGGCGAAATCGGGATAGATCTTTACTGGGATAAAACTTTTTTAAGCGAGCAAATACTCGCGTTTAAAAAACAGATAGCCTGGGCAAAATCATTAAAACTACCCATTGTTATCCACTGCCGTGATGCTTTTGATGAGGTATATAACGTGTTGGCAGAGGAACAAGACGACGATCTTCGCGGGATATTCCATTGCTTTGGCGGCACGCTGGAACAGGCCGAAAAAGTGATAGCATTGGGCTTTTATTTGGGCATTGGCGGCATAATTACCTATAAAAACGCCGGTTTAGACAAAATTTTACCTCAAATTGATCTAAAGCATATCGTTTTAGAAACGGATTCTCCGTACCTTACGCCGGTTCCGTACCGGGGTAAACCTAATGAAAGTTCGTACTTGATATACATTGCCCAAAAGGTTGCGGAGCTGTACCAAAAATCAATTGAAACCGTTGCTGATATAACTACGCAAAATTCAATACAGGTATTTGGGGTATAATTATTTAACAGATTTTTTATTTTTAGTATTACTATATATTAATGAGCCAAATACTGATCATCTATACCGGTGGGACAATAGGTATGATGAGCGACCCTACTACAAAGGTGCTCAAACCCATAAATTTTGAGCAAATAATGGACAATGTGCCTGAGCTCGACCGTTTAAACTGTAAAATTAAGGTACACTCTTTCGATAAGATCATCGATTCATCAAACATGAATCCGGAGATTTGGAGCGAATTGGCCGGCTTAATCGAATCCAATTATGATAAAGTTGATGGCTTTGTGATTTTGCATGGTTCTGATACCATGTCATTCACCGCATCGGTTTTAAGCTTTATGCTCGAGAACCTGGCAAAACCGGTAATCTTTACCGGGTCGCAGTTACCGATCAGCGCAATCCGTACGGATGCCAAGGAAAACCTGATGACGGCCATTGAAATTGCCAACGCAAAAAAGAATGACCGCGCCCGTGTTCCCGAAGTTTGTATCTATTTTGATTATAAACTATTCAGGGGGAATCGTTCGTTTAAATATAACTCATCCAAATTCGAAGCTTTCCGTTCTCCAAACTATCCAATCCTGGCTGAATCTGGTGTTCATCTTCGCTTTAGCGCGAATGACATCAGGGAGCCTGCAGATAGCCCGATGATAGTACATAGGAATTTAGTGAGCGATGTTGCCGTACTTAAACTATACCCCGGCATAAGCCCTAAAGTGGTTGAAACCATTTTAACAGCCGATGTACGCGGTATTGTTATGGAAACATTCGGTGCGGGCAATACCACTACCGAGCAATGGTTTACCGATCTGCTTAAAAACGCTATCGACAGCGGCAAGGTGATCCTTGATATTTCGCAATGTAAAGTGGGTACAGTTGAATTGGGCCGATATGAAACCAGCAAACAATTAAAGGATATTGGCGTAGCCAATGGTTATGATATGACCTATGAAGCTGCTGTTACCAAAATGATGTACCTGCTGGCCCAAACCGATGATCCGTTACTGGTAAAGGAATTGCTGGAAACTGATCTGCGCGGGGAAATTACGGTATCGTAAAGGATTTATTCTCATAGCTTATCTCCAAGCGTCATTGCGAGGAACGAAGCAATCCCCAATTAGCAGAGCCGCTCTGTATAGTTTGGGATTGCTTCGTTCCTCGCAATGACGCTTATATATTAACATTAACACCCACGTTAAATTCTGTTAAATAACTCCCTCTCACCTACTACTTTACCACATTCCGCTTACTTTTGAACATAACCTTAGGCATTATGTTCAAAAGCTACCTGAAACTGGCGTTACGCAATCTGTGGAAACGCAAAACAACTACTGCAATTAATGTTTTAGGCTTGTCAATTGGTTTGGCATGCTGCGCTTTGGTATTCCTTTTTTTTCAGCACGATCTGAGTTTTGATAAGGGCTTTGATAATAGCCCGAATATCTACCGCATAACCACCAATTTTAATGATGGCGGCAAAGCTCCTACGGCATCAATGCCATATATTACCTATCTGAAAAGCGAGATCCCTGAAATTGAAGAGGCGAGCCGCCTTGATGCCTCCAAATGCACCTGCATTGTACAGGTAAAGGATAGTTCAGCATCTACCCCATTTACGGTTGATAACGGTTATTGGGTCGACCCATCGTTTTTCAATATCTTCTCCTTTCATTTTTTACAGGGCGAACGCAAAACAGCGTTGCAGGCCCCCAATACTATCGTAATATCAGCGCCGCTGGCACAAAAACTTTTTGGCGATAAATACCCTATCGGCAAGCCATTAAAAGCCGGGGACAATATTTACACCGTTACCGGGGTCTTTAAAAACGATTTCACCAACCATTTTGGCGCCGATTTCTTTGCATCAAACAATAGCAATGGCGTGCGCGAAAGCATTGCCGCTAAAATTAACTGGGTTACCGACCCCAACTACTACACCTATATAAAACTAAAACCCGGCTGTAATAAGCAGCATGTAATAAGCGAACTGAACGCCTATACCCAAAGGCATGCTGGCCCCGATTTAAAGTCGACCGCCTCAAAACTGACCAATTCGCTCCAGGCCTTACTTGATATTCATTTACATTCATCAGAATATCAAAGTTATATGGAGGTTAAGCAGGGCAACTTAAGCTATTTGTACCTGTTGGGAAGTATCGCCTTAGCCATATTGCTATTGGGCTGTATAAATTACATGAACCTCTCAACGGCACAGGCTGTTGACCGTGCCCGCGAAGTTGGCGTGCGCCGGGTTATGGGGGCAGATAAATCATCCATACGCTACCAGTTTATGATAGAAACCATTGCCATAAGTATACTCGCGCTTATAGTTGCTATTGTATTAGGCTTTTCGTTTTTACCCTCATTTAACAAACTTACCGGGCAATCATTATCCTTTTTTGCACCCGAGAACAGGAGCCTTATTTTATGGATGACGCTGATAGCCTTATTTACCGGCTTGCTGGCGGGTTTATATCCGGCACTCTATCTATCGGCATTTAAACCAGTGAAGGTACTAAAGGGCAAAGTAAGCGACTCTGCCGGTTTGTTTAATTTACGTAAAGTGCTAGTATCGGTACAATTCATTATTTCAACCTGCCTTGTTTTTGCCACTATAGTTATCTGGAACCAGCTGCATTTTATGATCAACTCCAAACCCGGCTTTGATCAGGATCAGCAGTTAACCATTTATTTTAGCGGCAATCAGTCAACAAACAGCAATGCTTATTTCATTAGTCAGCTTGCCGGTAATCCAAACTTTCAAAGTGTAACAGGCGCAACGGCTCCATTAATATCCGGGGATATGAATTTTTATCCCGAAGATAAAACGGTAAATGACAAGCATGATGTTTTCCTTGATTTTGCTGATGAGAATTATATAAAAACGCTCAACCTTAAATTCATTTCGGGCGGCAATTTTAGTGCTGCAACCTTTGGCAAAAGCGACCCTGCAAAAGATATGGAAGTGAGTGATATAGGACGTGAAATAGTGTTGAACGAACAAGCCGTAAAGCAATATGGCTTAAACCCCTATACCGCACCCGGCCATTACATCTCACATCTGCGCGATGGGAAGATATATACCTACAAAATTGTGGGTGTGGTTAAGGATTATCATTTCTTTTCGCTGCATTCGGCTATTGGGCCTATAGGTATTATTGCAGCTAACCCCAATCGTTTTACAACGGTTATTGCAAAAATTAAAGGCAAAAATGCTGCTGCATCTATAAAATTCATCTCCCAAAAATGGAAGGAAGTATATCCTGATGTTCCCTTTAACTATGGTTTTATGAACAAGGCCTTTAGTTATGATTATGACCAGGATGCGCACCAGCAACAAATGATGGGCGCATTTGCGGTTATAGCTATACTTATATCATGCCTGGGCGTGTTGGGCCTCATCACCTATACCCTGAGCCAAAAAGCCATGGAAATTGGCATACGCAAGGTAATAGGCGCCAGTGTTACCAATATTGTAATGCTGTTTTACAAGCAATACTTTAAGCTGGTAATAATAGCCAACGTAATTGCATTACCGCTTGCCTGGTATTATATGAGCAAATGGCTTAACGCTTTCGCCTACCGCATAAATATTAGCTGGTGGATGTTTGCCGCATCATTATCTGCCGGGGTTATTATAGCCTTTTGTACCATTGCATTTAAAACAATTAAGGCTGCCAGCGCAAATCCTGTAAAAAGTTTAAAGGCAGAGTAATTTCATATCACAGGCTATTTGAGACAAACAAATGTTTACAACCCCAGAGTTGTAAACATTTGTTTAATATCGGTTTAATTACGTAAATTTAATTACCGATTATAGACCCGGTTTCCTCAACCAAATCGTTATTTATGAAACGGCTGCGTGCTATATGCCTGTTATTTTTGCTGTGCTATTGCTTTTTATCGGCAAAAGCGCAGTATTTCGATCTACGGCCAAATAAAAAACATGTTACTATTCATTTCCGCATAGTGCGGAACATGATCATCATCCCCTTAAAAATAAACAATACCGGGCCGTATAACTTTATATTGGATACCGGTGTTGGGCTTATGGTAATAACCCAACCATCATTGGTTGATTCCATTAGCCTCACCTCAAAACGTATCATAAAGATCCCGGGCCTGGGTGCCGGTGATGACGCGGAAGCCTATGTTACACCAGTATTAAATGTAGATATACAAGGACTTGATAGCTACAATGTTAGCGCGGCTATACTAAAAACGGATTATTTCGGCCTATCGAACTATGCAGGTATACATATACATGGTTTATTAGGATATGAGTTTTTTAATAATCTGGCCATTAAACTTGATTTTGGCGACAGTACCCTGAATATTTGCAGGCCTAAAGATCTGCATGCTTACAGAAATGCCAACAAAATACCCATCACCATTGAAGATAGAAAACCTTATATGCAGGCCAACATCGTTTACCCAAACGGTAAAAAGATTGATAGTAAACTGGTGATTGATATTGGCGCCGGCCACCCAATTTCCATTGAGCATATGATAAAGAACAATGGCCTGCCTCAAAAATTTATTGCCGCCAATTTAGGCATAGGCTTAAACGGGCCGATTGATGGTTTCATAAGCCGGATAAGCGAGGTTGATATAGGCAGATATAAGATAAAAGATGTGCTGGCATCATTTCCCGATGATACAAAAACGGAAATTGTTACCAGCATACCGCGTGATGGCAACCTCGGTATTGGCCTGCTTAAAAAATTTGATGTGATTTTTGATTACACCAATAATGCGATGTACTTAAAACCAGGCTTCCTTTACAAAGAGCCTTATGAACATGACATGAGTGGCCTGGAATATTATGCCACCGGCACCGATTACCTCCATGTAGTTATCAGCCGGGTTGAACCCGGTTCAGCAGGGGATTTAATAGGACTTGAAAAGGGCGATGAAATTGTAACTATAAATTTTAGGGATGTTTCAAAAATGAATCTTGAAGAAATAGATGCCCTTTTTAAATCGAAAGACGGGCGGAGTATTTTATTGGAGGTATTCCACGATAACAAGTACGACCAGATCATTCTGACCTTAAAGCGCAGAATTTAATATTTGCGGCACCATATTGCCTATTTAAGCTGACTGATGTTTTCAAAAAAAGCGGTTTGAAGATCAAGTAACGATCTTACATTCATTTTTTCTCCATACATATCAAAACACAAAAACTGTGAGTTTTTAACGTCATTATTTTTTGCCTTTTCGAAAAAATTAAAGGTTTCAAAAAAATAATGGTTGGTTGTTATATTGTCTTTTGTGTTGGTTTGTGATGCATTCAGGCTAAACCCAATGCTATCAATCCATCTGTGCACCTTTGAGTGCAGACTTGGCCGAATGTTGTTCATAGGTTAATGTTTTGTTTTTTAAACGAAAAATAAACATACTTGTTTCAACCTTTAGTAAAGACTTACACACAATTGTTAAAATTTACGGTGCAAAACCACTGTCTTTCTTGTAGTTACGGTCAACGTCATTTTATTATGACAAAAAAAGATCATTATATGCCGCTTTTACAGCTGATATGTAACAATGATATGATTATTAGTCAATTAAAACTTATAAATGCAACCTTTGCGTATTATGCGTGTATTTACAAAGCAATCGCATCAAAAAAAACTTATGAAACCGTTTTTACTTATATTATCACTTATTTTTTTTACAACTGCATACGCTTTTAGCCAAACCGGCCGCGAAGTGCATGGAACTATCATTGATTCAACAAAACAATCCATTCCCGGAACAATAATAAAATTGATATCAGACAAGGGCGACAGCACTGTTACAGCTGCTGACAATGCCGGTAAATTTGTTTTTACAGGCGTAAACGGTACTAAAATCACACTGAGCATAACATCAATAGGTTACCAGGCTATAAAAAAACATTATACACTTGATAATAGTACCACACCAATGATGCTGGGTAACATCATATTAAAAACAGAATCAAATGTTTTGCAGCAGGTTACCATACATGGTGTTAACGAGGTTACCTTTAAGGAAGACACTACCGAATACAAGGCCAGCGCTTATAAGGTAAGGGATAATGCCCCTGTTGAGGATGTAATTAAAAAGCTGCCGGGCGTTGATGTTGATGTAAATGGTAATATCACCACACAAGGCAAACAGGTAACCAAAGTACGCATAAACGGAAAGGACTTTATGGGTGGCGATGTGCAATCCATCACCAAAAACTTACCGGCCGATGTGGTTGAAAATATACAAATGATTGATGATTATGGCGATCAGGCTAATTTAACCGGTGTTAAAACCGGCGACCCGGATAAGATCATGAACATCACTATCCGTAAAGACAGAAACTATGGTTATACCCTACAGGCTACCGGCGGCGATGGTGAAGATATGTTGCCTAAAAGTGATGGAGTACCTGATGCAAACCGTTACCTGGGTACATTAAACAGCTTTATTTTTAATGGCGATCAGCAAATTGCTGTTTTAGGTAGCATTAATAACACCAACGTTAATACCTTTTCTTTTGGCTCAACCAGCGGCGGAGGTGGTGGTGGTTTTGGCGGAGGAGGTGGTGGTGGCGGAGGAGGCCGTGGAAATGCAGCCCGTGCCGCTATGAGTTCTGGTAGCCTTATAACCAGCCAAAATGGCCTTACCGATGCCCATTCAATAGGCGCTAACTTCCGCGATCAGTGGGGAAAACACCTTGCTGTATATGGCAGCTACAGTTTTGCCGATAATACCGTTAATACAATAACTGAAAATAATCAACAAAACCTTTCCCCGGTAAATCCAAGTGTTAACAATCAAAACAGTAATGAAACCGACAGGAACATCAACCACCGCTTAACGTGGAACATGGAGTATACCCCTGATACCAGCAACTATTTTAAAATAACCCCTACGTTTTCATATGCGAGTGTAAACACCAATGAAAGTGAAACGGTTGCTTTATTAAGGAAGGGTGATACTACATCTGCCTATACCTCAAACACCTATGCAACCTCATCGGCACCAAATTTTGGGCTGAACATTTTATATAACCATAAGTTTAAGCGCCGCCACAACTTTAGTGCTTATGTTACTTTAGGATCAACTACTAGCAATCAGTATCAAAACCCAACCTATAATTATACGGCAGGCATACCAACCGCTCCTGTTGATCAGATGATCACTACCTATAGCCGTACAAACAGCGTGGGTACAACATTATCGTACCTATCGCCAATAGGCCGTCGTGATTACCTGGAAGTTAATTATGCCTTTAGTTATGCGTCAACCACAAATGATAAAACTGCCGATACAAGTACAACCCTACCGCCGTCTGCATTTTTTACACCCGATAGCGCTTTAAGCAACCGGTATAATTTTACATTTATGACCAACCGTTTTGGCTTAAACTATCGTTTTATAGAGAAAAAATACAACTATACCTTAGGTTTGGCAGCACAGCCAGCCGTATTAGATGGCAATTCACCACAAACAGGGGCTACTACACACGTTACTACTTTTAATGTAATACCAACAGTACGCTTCATATATAATTTTTCGCGTAGCCATACTTTTATGTTTAATTATAATGGCTCAAGTACAGCTCCAACTTTTTCGCAGTTACAGCCTGTTACCGACTTTTCAAACGCGCTTTACCCGGTTGAGGGCAACCCCGATCTGAAACCACAGTTTACAAACAACGTATGGATCAGGTATAACTCGTTTGATTTTAATACAGGGAATATATTGTTCACAAGCTTAAATTTTCAGCAGATAAGCAATTATATAACCACCAATACGGTAACCTATCCGCGTACTTATACTCCCGATCCACGGTTTGCAAACACCACATTAACAAAATATGTAAATGCCGATGGTTATTACACCACCTCAGCTAACGTAGTATATGCCAAGCCATGGGATAACCGTAAATATACCCTATCACTTACTGGTGCTATAACTTATACCAATAGTATCGGTTATTTAACCAGTGTTGATTCAACAACATATGCGCAGACAACCGAAAAGAACGTATCAAAGAACATACAGTACACACCTGGCTTAAAGTTCAGGGTTGATCTTACCAATATTATTGATGCCCAGGCTATAACAAACTATGCTGTAAACCGCACAAGCAATTCCGTTGATAATGCTTTAACCGAAGGTATGTCAAACGTTCGCACCTGGACACTGGGCGCTAACGGCAAAAACTACTTTGGCGATTGGACTTTCAGCTACGATTATTCAAAACAATTTAACTATGGCTATTCCTCAACCTTAAACATTACCAACCCTAACATTTTAAATGTTTACCTGGAGCGCCGGTTTTTAAAAGGCAACCGCGCTACCTTACGCTTGTCGGTATTTGATTTATTTAATGAAAACACTGCTTTTTCAACAGCTTCAACGGTAAGTTCATTCACCGAAACTCAAACTAATCGCCTTTCCCGTTATTATCTGGCAACCTTTACTATCAGGCTACAAAAATTTGCGGGTAAAGCACCTGTTCAGCAAGATAGCCCTCGTGGTTTCAGAAGAGAAGGCGGCGGCGGTGGCGGTCCCGGTGGACCAGGCGGCGGCCCGGGTGGCGGTGGCTTTGGCGGCGGACCAGAATAGCACTCCATTTAACACAACATAAAAAAGCTCACACGGTAAATCATGTGAGCTTTTAGTTTTATATAAATCGTTTCTATTGCTTTATTAATACGGTGTTTATAACCAGTTCAAGGTCTTCAAGATCGAATGGTTTTGCCAGGTAAGTTTCAGCCCCGGCATGATTGGCAAGTAGTTGAATGTCGCTGTTCGCCGAAAAATAGATAACCGGTATAGCTTTTAAAGCCTCATTCATCTTAAGTGATTGGGTGGCCATAATACCGCCGTCATCAGGTATCCAGTTATCCATCAGTATTACATCCGGTAAAATACCCGATACCCGGTCAACAATATTATTGCAATTGGTGAACGTAAATACCTCCCAGCCTTGTTCTTCTAAAATATAACTACAGATAGAAAGTATATCTTCATCGTCATCAAAAATGATAATTTTTTTACCTGTTTTATTCATCAGTACGTAAGTAGTATAACTCTACAATTGGTTAAAACACTTAAAAGAACCAAATGTTCTTGCTTGTATAAAATTAGGTGAATATAGTTTTATATCGCAAGAAATACACTTTTTTAAGCTACATTTATTACCGCCTGATTTAATAACTGTTCATCGCGTTTCTTAATTTTAGCCTTATGTAAAAAGCGAAGGTGCAGCAGGCCTATCATTAATGCGATAACCCCTTCGCCCAATACGGTGTTGGTGGTACCTATCCATTTGCTTATGCTACCGATAAGCAAACCGCCCAAAGGCTGCATCCCGAAAAAAGCCATGGCGTAAAAGCTGATAACCCGGCCGCGCATGTTGATATCTGATGTAGTTTGTATAACTGTATTGCTGATCGTGATCTGCGACATCATACCAAAACCTGCAACTGCTGAGAATACCAGGGCCAATATATAATTACCCTCGTGTGAAAACAGTACAAGGCCCGCACCAAACACCAATGTATTTATCCCCAGTATTTTTTTAAGGTTATGTCCCGGTTTAAGCGAAGCTAAAAATATTGCCCCGGCAAATGCGCCAAGCCCAATAAAACTATCAATAATACCAAAGGTTGATGCTGTACCCTTAAAAACATCCCTGGCATAAAATGGTATAAGCGTGCTATATGGCAACACAAATAAGCTCACCAGCATCAGCATTATCAGTATAAATGATATTTCGGGGGTGCGTTTAATATAGCTGAAGCCTTCCTTAAGTTCGCCAAATACGTTTTTAGGATGCGGTTTATTAATATACTTTGGCAGCTTCATGAGTAGTAATGATATGATAACTGCAACAAAACTTAAGGCATTCATCAAAAAGCAAACACCATCGCCCAGGTTCTCCAATACTATACCCGCTATTGCCGGGCCAATAAGCCGGGAAAGGTTTACCATTGATGAGTTAAGGGCAAGCGCGTTGGGCAAATCATTTTTATCCTCAATCATTTCATAAACCAATGATTGCCTTGCGGGTACATCAAAAGCATTTATTATGCCTAAAACTACGCTCAGCGTCAGTATTTCCCATACCACATAATGTTTGGAAAATATGAGTATCGTTAATAAAACAGCCTGTATCATTGATGCTACCTGTGTGGTAAGCAGTACCCGGTAACGGTTGTACCTGTCTGATACTACCCCGCCCAGCAGTGAAAATAAAAATGATGGGAACTGACTTGCAAAAAGTGTAAGCCCCAGCATAAATGTGGAATGTGTAAGCGAATATATAACCCAGCTTACCGCGGTTTTCTGCATCCAGGTTCCTATTAATGAAACCGATTGCCCGCCAAAATATAACCTGTAATTTCTGCTTTTAAATGCTCTGAATGTACTTATGTTCATTATCACCCTCTATTTATTATTATTCGATAAGCTATCCACCCTTACTCAAAATCAACTATTTTGGTTAGCGGCGCTATAGCCTGTTTTAGTATTTCCTGCTCTTCGGCAGTGCAGGTTGCATTAATGGCCTTTTCCAGCCATTCATCCCTTTCACTGCGCATCTTTAATATGGTTTGCTCGCCCTTTTCAGTTAATGATATAACTACCTTTCGCTTATCCGTTTCTGAATTGGTGCGGATGATCAACCCCTCCTCCATAAGATGACTCAATATTTGCGACATGGATTGGTTGGTGATCTTTTCCATTGAGGCAAGCTCGCTTGGCAATAACCCGCCGTGCTGCAATAACAGGCCTAGTGTTGATCGCTCGGTAAGGGAAAGCTGCTGGGCAGTGATAGATTCCCTGCGTAATTTTTTTATCAGCCTTGTTACAACTGTTCGCAAGTCTGATACATACTGAAGGTCTTTTTCGTTACTCATATTATAGTAAGTTATACTAATAAGTTTGCCTTACAAATATACGACTTGTTTTTATAACCATTTATAGCCATTATCATCCTATTGTTATAAAATTTTTATGTTATTTTAGGTTAGCCATTAATTTTATTACCTTGAACATCTACGTGTATCATTACGGTTGATTTTCCGTTTAATGTTATAACCTGTGAAAACATGCTGACAAATGAATGCTACTGAAAATTATGAGCTTTTAATCGGCAAGATCAACACCTTTATACGGAAGTATTATCTAAATAATCTTTTACGGGGATTGATCTTTTTAGGCGCGGGCTTATTTTCAGCATATGTAGTTATCACCCTGAGCGAATATTTCGGCAATTTCAACGTGGTATTACGCACTATCCTCTTTTACTTTTTCATTGTATTAAACCTCGGGCTTATTGGGTGGCTGGTAATACCATCACTATTAGCCTGGCTAAAATTGGGCAAAACTTTAACCCATGATGAAGCGGCCGAAATTATTGGCAAGCACTTTAGTGGCGTTAACGATAAACTGCTCAATACACTTCAACTTAAAAAGCAGGCCATTATTGATGAGCGGCACCGGGCACTGATCGAGGCCAGTATTGATCAAAAGATAGAACTGTTAAAGCCGGTCAGCTTTCCATCGGCCATAAATATTAAGGAAAACAGCAAATACCTTAAATGGATAATAACGCCAGTGGCAGTAATCTGTGTAATAGCATTAGCTGCGCCATCGGTTTTAACAGAAAGTACCAAAAGGCTGTTAAGGCATAATGAATATTTTGCACCTGTTGCACCATTTAAATTTGTTGTTTTAAACAGTTCGTTAGCCGTAGTACAGGGCCAGGATTTTAAGCTTGATCTGAAACTGGAGGGTGATAAACTCCCCGCCGATGTTTATGTAGAAACCGCGAATAACACATTCAAGCTTGATAAACAAAACATCAGCCGTTTTCAATACCTCTTCAGTAATTTACAGCAGAATACCGTTTTCAAGCTTACCGCCAATGGCTTTACTTCAGCTTCCTATGAGATAAAGGTAAACCTGCGCCCGTCATTATTGCATTTTGATGTACGGTTAAGCTATCCCGCTTATCTGCATAAAAAAAATGAAACATTGCCCAATGCCGGCGATCTTACTATCCCGGCAGGAACCATTGTAAACTGGCAATTCCACACCCAAAATGCTACCGGGATGGTTTTTTCTATGGATAATAAAACACAGGCGCTTGGTTTAAGCGGTCATGACCTGTTTGAGCATAATGAAAAGATTCTTAAAAACAGCGTTTATAAAATAAACCCGCTCAATACCTCAGTTAAAAACAGCGATTCGGCCAGTTACCGTATCAATGTAATTGCAGATGAACCGCCCACCATTTCTGTTGAGGAAAAGGCCGATTCCATCAGCATGAAAGCCCTTTATTTTACGGGTAAGATACAGGACGATCATGGTTTTTCATCCCTGGTTTTTCATTACAAAGTTGGAGCACCCGGCGAGAACGAAACCGGCAAAGCGCATTTATATACGCTACCCGTTAAGGCCGATCTGAGCCAAACCCAAGCCAATTTCTTTTACTACTGGAATTTAAAGGATCTGGGCATAAAACCCGGCGACCAGGTGACTTACTTTTTCGAGGTTGCCGATAATGATGGTGTTAATGGCCCAAAAAAGGTGCGCTCGCCCGAGCATACGCTTAATGTGCCGGATGCTAAGCAGCTGAATGAGCAATTAAACGCCGGTACACAATCGGTTAAGCAAAAAATGCAGTCGGCCATAAAAATTGCGGGACAAGTGGAGCATGATTCCCAAAAACTGAATGAGCTTCTACTGAATAAAAACACCATATCATTCGATGAAAAAAAGCAGATTGAAGACCTCTTGCAGAAAAAGAAGGACCTGGATGACTTGGTAAAAGATATACAGAACGAGAATAAAAAGAACGAATATAATCGCCAGGAAAACCAGCAGCAGGATCAGGAAATGGTTGCGAAGCAAAAGGAAATGGAAAAGCTGTTTAACAATGTGCTCGACCCTAAAACCCAGCAAATGCTGCAAAACCTGCAACAGCTTTTACAAAAAGACCAAAAGGATGCTACCCGCGATGAATTGGCGAAAATGCAAACCGACAATAAATCGCTGAAAAAAGAGCTCGATCGCATGCTGGAGCTTTATAAAAAACTGGCCTTTGACCAAAAACTGGATCAAACAGCCAATCAGCTTAACCAGTTGGCGCAGCAGCAGCAAAAATTAGCCGATCAGAATAAACAGCCAAATGCTGACACAAAAACAGCACAGCAGGAGCAGCAAAAAGTAGCCAATGATTTTCAGGAGGTTAAAAAAACGCTGGATGAGCTGAAAAAAGAGAATAATCAGAATGAGCAAAAGATGGATTTTGAAGATCCGGCGAAAGATGTAAAAAATATAGATCAGCAAATGCAGCAGAGCAGTGATGATTTGCAAAAAAATAACAGTTCAAAAGCATCGCAATCGCAGCAACAATCTGCCAAACAAATGCAGCAGCTTGCCAGCAAAATGAAGCAACAAAATGAGGAAAGCCAGGAAGCTGAAAACAATATAGATATACAGGAACTGCGCGAGTTGCTGAAAAACCTGGTAAACAGTTCTTTTCAGCAGGAAAATATAATGCAAACGCTAAAGAGCACCAACCCTACCGACCCCAATTATACCATCCTTGCCCAAAAACAAAAAGATATAAAAGATAACCTTAAAACGGCCGAAGATAGTTTGTATGCGCTGAGCCGGCGTGTACCGCAAATACAATCAACCGTTAATAAAGAGATTACCGGGATAAATGATCATATTGATAAAGCGCTGGTTAATTTGGGCGACAGGCAAACACCCGAAGCGTCAGGCAATCAGCAGTTTGCTATGACAGCCATGAACAATTTGGCACTAATGTTGAGTGAAGCGCTTGAACAATTGCAGAATATGCAAAAAAATGGTCAGGGAAAAGGTAAAGGAAAGAAACAATCCCTTGCGCAACTGGCACAAATGCAACAGCAATTGAACCAAAACATGCAAAAAGCCCGTGAACAAATGCAGCAACAGCAAGGCAATCAGGGGCAAAATGGCCAAAAACAAGGTCAGGGAACGCCCAAAAATGGGCAGGGCGGTAATATGAGCGAGCAGTTGGCTAAAATGGCGAGGCAGCAGCAAATGATACGGGAGATGTTGCAGCAGATTAACCAGGACGAAAACAAAGATGGCAGAAATGGTTTGGGAGATCTTGATAAAATTTCGCAGCAAATGGAACAAAACGAACGCGATCTCGTAAACAAGAGAATCACCGATGAAGCATTAAAAAGGCAACAGCAGATTCAAAGCAGATTACTGGACGCGGAAAAGGCTGACCAACAGCGCGAACAGGATCAGCAGCGCGAAAGTCATGCCGGCAAAGACATGCCTCCCGGGTATATTAAAGCATTGCAGGATTACCAACAAGTAAAAGCAAAACAGACAGAACAGATCAGAACGGTGTCTCCGGCACTTAACTTATATTATAAACAAAGAATAAATTTGTACTTTGATCAAATTAATGCCAAGTAGTATGGAACAGGAAAAAGTTCGGGTAGGCCAATTATACACCTTACAGCTGCAATCTAAAGAGGAAAGTATAGCCCAACTGGAGAATTTAATTGAAAACATAGCAGACAGGCATGACATCAGCGAAGATACCTTTGCTAATATGATGACTTGCCTTAATGAAGCTTTGATAAACGCCATGAAACATGGCAATAAAATGGATCCGAATAAAAAGGTAATTATAAATGCCGAGGTTGAACCCAAACGCATCACATGGACCATTACCGACGAGGGTGAAGGGTTTGATTATACCCATTTGCCCGACCCTACAGCGCCTGAAAACCTGGAGAACTTAACCGGCCGTGGTATATTTATTATAAAACACCTTGCCGATCAATGCATATTTAACGCTACAGGCAACGAAATAGAACTTCATTTTAAGATATAATGCCTGCTATACAGTTTTTTGAAGAGGACATTACCTATAAGCTAAAGAACAAAACACAGGTAAGACAATGGATAACAGATACCGTACTTGCCGAAGGCTATAAATTAAAGGAACTTACCTACATCTTTTGCTCGGATGCTTATTTATTGCAGATAAACCAGCAATACCTCGACCATGATACCTATACCGATATTGTAACCTTTGATAACTCGGAGGTTGAGGGCTTGATTATCGGCGATATTTTCATATCGATAGATCGGATAAGGGAGAACGCCGCCAAGTTTGATGTCACCGAAACCACCGAATTACACCGGGTAATTATACATGGTATTTTACACTTGCTGGGTTACAAGGATAAATCGGCGGCTGATAAGAATAAAATGACACAAAAAGAAGATTTCTATTTGAACAGACGAAGCTTTAATAGCTAATTTTACGTTATAAACACATCATTATTAAAACAATTAGCCATGAAATTATTAGCGCTCTTTTTAACTTTAATGCTGATCACACCGGCAGCTGAAGTTTACCAGTTTAAATTAAAGACCATTGACGGGCAGGACTTTTCTTTAGCCAAATACAAAGGAAAAAAAATATTGGTAGTTAACACCGCCTCAAAATGCGGCTACACCCCGCAATATGCCGATCTGCAAAAACTGGCAGAACTGTATAAAGACAAGGTTGTAGTAGTTGGGTTCCCCGAAAATAACTTTGCCAACCAAGATCCCGGTACTAATGCTGAAATTAAAAGCTTTTGTACGGGCAAATACAACGTTACTTTCCCGTTAAGTGAAAAGGTAAGTGTTAAAGGCGATGATATCGCACCGCTGTTCAAATATTTGACCGAAGCGCCAAACCCTGATTTTACAGGTGAAATAAAATGGAACTTTGAAAAATTCCTGCTTGATGAAAACGGTAAACTGATCCATCGTTACCGTTCAGCAGTAAAACCACTGGATCCATCAATTACAAATGCATTGTAAGTATAATTCACATTTATAAAAGAAAAGCCACTGAATGTTCAGTGGCTTTTCTTTTATCCGGCTATTTTAATCTTTTCCTGATTTCTTAGCCTTTTTAGCAGAATCTTGCTGCGTTTTCTGATCTTTTTTAACGTTTGCTATAGAATCCTGTTTCGCTTTTTTAGCTTTTTTCTTCTTGTTAAAATACCCCTTTAGCAAAAAGTTGTGCTGTGCCGCTGTAAGGTCCTCGTTTAAGGTTGAGGTTGTTGTATGCACATTTGCCATAGTGGTTTTTGCCTGTTTAACGGTGGCATCAAGGTCTTTGGCCATTTTATCGTCATTCAGCAAGCGGCCAAGACTTCCTTTGCCACCATTTACCTTACCGGTAATATCTGCCAGGTTTTGTATCAGGTTACCCGCATTATCGGCAATACCTGTTAATTTACTGATGATCTTGTCAACATCCATTGGGTTTACAGTGGCCAGTTGGGCTCCATTTTGTACTTCTTGTGCACCATCAGCGCCCCCGGGGGCAACAACTATCAATTTATCGCCCATTAATCCATCACTGCCAATACTCATTTTCGAATCGGTTTTAACGAATTTCTTAACATTATCATTCAAGGTAAGGTCAACCCTTACGGAGCTATCTGTTACAATGGTTATGGCATCAACCACGCCTACATTAATCCCTGCAAAGCGAACATTGTTACCAACCCGCAATCCATTTACATTTTTAAACCTGCCATAAACATTAAATGTTGAATTAAAGAAACCTTTCTTATTCCCTAACAGAAACACAGCCAGTGCCAGCACCACTAAGCCGGTAAAGGTGAATAACCCTATTTTTATTTTTTGAGATGCGGTAGTTTTCATGATATATCCTTAAAAAATTCTTTTACAATTTGGTCTTTAGATTTCTGGAGGGCTTCAAAAGTACCTTCAGCTATATATTTTCCATCATTCATAATCATTATACGGTCGGCAGTTATGCGTGCGCACTCCATATCATGGGTTATGATAATTGATGTAGTTTTATATTTTTTTTGCATGGATAAGATCAGCTCGCTAATCTCTCTTGATGTTATTGGGTCGAGGCCGGTTGTTGGCTCATCATACAGCATTATTTGGGGCTTAATGATCAATGTACGTGCTAAGCCAATCCGCTTGCGCATCCCTCCTGACAGATCTGAGGGTAATTTATCCACCGCATCAAGCAATCCTACGCCTTCCAAAACCTCATTTATGCGTTCCTGTATCTCACGCTCGTCTTTAAGTTTTAAAACCCGTGTAAGCGGAAATTCAAGGTTTTCACGCACCGTCATGGAATCATACAGCGCCCCGCTCTGAAACAGGAAACCTATTTTCATTCTTAATTTCTTCAGTTCCTCAGCGTTCATATCGGCTACTTCATCACCAAAAACTTTTAGTGAGCCTCCGTCTGGTATAAGCATCCCTACTATACACTCTATAGTAACAGATTTGCCCTCGCCTGATTTGCCCAGTACTACCACATTTTCGCCTGTATGCACTTCAAGGTTAATATCCTTGAGCACCTCTTTTTTGCCAAAGGATTTTTTTAGCCCTTTAATAGCTATGACTACCTCCTTTTTAGAAGCCTTCGCACGCGCTTTATGTTCTTTAACCTCTTCCATACTACTTATAAAATAATATACTGGTTATTTGAACAGCTATCGCATCAATCACAAAAACCCATAGCGAGGCCGTTACAACAGCTGAATTTGCCGCTATACCAACACTCTCAGTACCTTTGTTTGAGTTGTAACCCTTATAGCATCCCACAAAACCAATGGCAAAGCCAAAGAATATGGTTTTAACAAATGCGGGTAAAAAATCAGAAAAATCAATGGCCGCTACGCATTTATGGAAGTATAATATATAGCTGATGCTATCAGTAATATTTAAGGCGATAAAGCCCCCTATCAGTCCGATCACATCGCCAATTATGGTTAATAAAGGAACCATACAGGTTACAGCCAGTATACGTGTAACTACTAAATATTGCAGCGGACTGGCGCCCGACACTTCCATCGCATCAATTTGCTCGGTAACTTTCATGCTGCCCAACTCGGCCCCAATACTTGATGCTATTTTGCCTGAACAGATCAAGGCGGTTATAACAGGCCCTATTTCGCGAATAAGCGATACAGCTAAAGTGGTGGGCAGCATGCTTTCCTCACCAAACGATACTAATGAGGGCCTTAACTGCAGTATAAGTACCGCCCCCATTATAAAGGAGGTTATACCAACCAGCATCATTGACCGGTAACCGATCTCATAACACTGCCGCACAAATTCCGACCATTCGAAATCTCCTGCGAATATATTTCTTAAAAAACTGGTGAAGAAAACGCATTGATCGCCAATGCCTGCAAACCATTTTCTCCAGCCAGTGAGCTCATGCTCCTGTACTGCTTCCATAGGTATTAGTTAAGTGTCTGTTACAACAAATAATAAGCTATTTGTTTTGTTAACGTTCAAAAAGAATTAACCTTGGCTTAAATGCAGCAGCTTGTTACATAGGCACTTCTATTAAAAGTAAACGGGATTTCGCTTCGGTTATAATTGTTATCGAACTGATATTATAAACACCCAAAGCATCCTTTTTGTTTAATGTTGTACCATCTATTTCAGCAGCACCATCTATTACAAACACATAAACACCATTGCCTGGCTGTTTAATATCATAAGTAAATTGCTTACCTGCTTCAAAATCACCCATCGAGAATGTGGCATCCTGATTTATCCAAAGGGTATCCGCATTTTTATCCGGAGATATCAACGTAGTTAATTCATTCAGCTTTAAAACACCGGTAAAATCCTTTTGGTCGTAGCGTGGTTTAATGTTCCTTTCCTTAGGGAAAAGCCAGATCTGCAAGGTATTGGCAGCCTCTGTTTTAGAGTGATTATACTCCGAGTGGGTAACCCCGCTCCCGGCTGACATTACCTGCACTTCGCCAGCGTTTATTACGCCGATATTGCCCATACTGTCCTTATGCTCCAACGCACCTGAAATTGGGATGGTTATGATCTCCATATTATCGTGCGGATGCGTACCAAAACCCTTGCCACCTGCAATAATATCGTCATTTAACACCCTTAACGCACCAAAATGTATCTTCTCCGGATCGTAATAAGAAGCAAAGCTGAAGGAGAAATTTGCCTTTAACCAGCCTATATCGTTGTGGCCGCGTTTATCAGCGGCATAATATATTTTTTCCATGATTATTGTTGTTTATATGTTTAAACATGCAATTTTTATTCCATATATTAATTATATGTATTTTTGCAAGGAAATTTGTTTAAACATGGCATATAAAGCTATAATTGCGGGCGCAAGCGGACTAATTGGCAGTAAATTATTAACTATCCTGCTAAACCAGCCGGAGTACGCCGAAGTTGTAATTTTAGCTAGGAAAACAACAGGTATTCAGCACGCAAAATTAAAGGAACTGGTAATTGATTATGATCAGTTGGATAATTATGCTGATGATATATCTGGTCATGCTATATTCAGTTGCCTGGGTACAACGAATAACAAAACACCGGATAAGACCGTCTATCGTAAAATAGATCATGATTATCCGGTTAAGCTGGCACAATTAGGATTGAAAAATGGCGTTAAGCAATTTCATCTGGTATCATCACTCGGTGCCGATGCAAAATCATCAGCCTTTTACCTCAAACTAAAAGGCGAAACGGAAGAGGATATTGAGAAAGTTGGATTAAAAACTGTGCACATCTACCAACCGTCATTAATAACCGGCGATAGAAAAGAGCACAGACTTGCTGAAAAGATAATAACCCCGATAATGAAGGCAATTGATCCTTTATTATTTGGGAGTCTAAAAAAATACAGGAGCATACCGGCGCAAACTATTGCAATGGCTATGTTCAAAGAATCGATTAATAACAAAGAGGGCATATTTATACATCCCTCCGATAATATAAAACAAATAGCGTGAGTACTTATATTTCAGCCGAGAATCTCGGTCATTCTTTTCATGATAAGTGGTTGTTTAAAAATGTAACCATTGGTATTAACCGCGGGCGCAGGGTTGCACTGGTGGGCATTAATGGTGCAGGAAAATCAACCCTGTTAAAGCTTTTGGCTGGTGAGTTTTTACCAACTGAGGGTAAAGTAGTACGTAGTCGTGATTTGAGGCTGGGCTATTTGGAGCAGGATCCGCACTTTAAAAATGCTGTTTCTATCAGCGATTATATTTTTCATGCTGATAATGTGCAGCAGCAAGCCATCAGAAAATACGAAGAATTGCTGGAAAATGACCCCGATAATGCCAAAGCTATTGATAAAGCAATGGAAGAACTGGGCGATGTGGATGCCTGGGAGTATGAATATAAGATCAAAACTATTTTAGGAAGGTTGGATATTCATCACCTGAATCAGCATATAGATACTTTATCAGGCGGACAAAAGAAGCGTTTGGCCCTGGCCCGCTTACTTATTGAAGATCCGGATATCTATATTTTGGATGAGCCTACCAACCATTTGGATATTGATACTATTGAATGGCTGGAGAAATTACTGACCGAAGGATCGAAAACCATACTGATGGTTACGCACGACAGGTATTTCCTGGATAATGTTTGTAACGAAATATTGGAGATTGACCGTGGTAAAATGGTTCCTTATGTAGGTAACTATGGTTATTACCTCGAGAAAAAGGCCGAACGCGAAAGCGCCGATGAGGCCCAATTCCAAAAAAACAGCAACTTATTAAAGAAGGAACTGGAGTGGATGCGCAGGCAACCACAAGCCCGTGGCACAAAATCAAAGGCGCGTATTGATGCTTTTTATGATCTTGAAGAGAAAACAAAGAATACCGGCATTAAGGAAAAGGTTGAACTGAGCGTAAAAACAGCGCGTCAGGGCAACAAGATCATGGAACTGCACCACATTAGCAAGGCTTTTAACGGCATTACTTATACCGATAACTTTAGCTATGTATTCAAAAAAGGTGATCGTATTGGCTTAGCTGGCAAGAACGGCAGTGGGAAATCCACCCTGCTGAACATGATAACCAGTGCGCTGCAACCCGATAAAGGCACTATTGAAACAGGGGAAACTACCGTAATGGGCTATTTCCACCAGGCGGGTATTACCTTTAAGGATGATGAGCGTGTAATTGATGTAGTTAAAAATGTAGCCGAGTTTATTACTATGGCTGACGGGAAGACGATTTCAGCCTCTGCCCTGCTCACTTTGTTCCTTTTTCCGCCTGCTAAACAGTATGGTTTTATTGCCAATTTAAGTGGTGGCGAGAAAAAAAGGCTGCAATTAATGAGTATCCTGATGAAGAATCCTAACTTCCTGATACTGGATGAGCCTACTAATGATCTGGATATTGATACACTAAACGTACTTGAAGAGTTCCTGACCAACTATGGTGGCGTATTAATGATGGTATCGCATGATAGGTATTTGCTGGATAAGTTAACCGATCAGTTGTTTATTGTGGAAGAAAAAGGCCATGTACGCATATATAATGGCAATTATTCATCATACCGTATTGAGCAGGAAGAAGCCCGCCAGCAAAAGAAAAATCCAACTGTTGCAGTCTCCCAACCTGTTCAGGCCAAGAAAAGCAAGCTAAGTTTTAAGGAAACAAAGGAGCTGGAAACCCTCGAGCAAGAGATTGCTAAGATTGAAAACCAGCTATTGGCTTGCAATAAGCAGCTGGATACAGCGGGTATTGATAACAGCAAACTGAATGAGATACTGGATAAAATCAACACACTAAACGGTCAGCTTGATGAAAAAAGCATCCGATGGATAGAGTTAACTGAACTAAAAGAATCATAAATGAAAGCTTCGGATATCATAGCTTCAATAGGTGTTATTATACTTTTAATAGCCTTTCTTTTGAATTTATATAAGAAATTACCTACTTCAAGTAAGGTATATATCTTTATGAATTTCTTAGGTGCAGCTATATGCTGTTTCTCATCATACCTGATAAAATTTTATCCGTTTGTGGTGTTAGAAAGCATATGGTCGCTTGTAGCTTTGGTGTCATTATTTAAAGTTCCACGTGAAACATCGGGTAACGATAAATAACTTTATTCCATGTTTCACGTGGAACATACACATCAAAAGATATATCTAATAAAGAATAACCATTGATGTTTCACGTGGAACATCAATAAAACAATAAGAATAACGTTCTGAACACAGAGCGATTTATAGGTAAATAGCCATGTTTAAGAAGTATAATGTAATAGTAGTTGGCGCTGGCCATGCCGGTTGCGAAGCAGCGGCGGCAGCAGCCAATTTGGGTTCATCTGTATTATTGATCACCATGAATATGGGTACTATAGCACAGATGAGCTGTAACCCTGCAATGGGTGGTGTTGCCAAAGGGCAGATAGTGCGTGAGATTGATGCCATGGGTGGATATTCAGGTATCATCACTGATAAAACATCCCTTCAGTTTCGCATGCTGAATAAGTCGAAAGGCCCTGCTATGTGGAGCCCGCGTGCACAAAGTGACCGTGCGCGCTTTGCCGAGGAATGGCGTTTAGCTCTGGAAAGAACACCCAACGTTGATTTCTGGCAGGATACTGTTACATCCTTATTGGTAAAGAACAATACTATTTGTGGTGTTAAAACATCTATAGGTATAGAGATAGAAGCTGATTCGGTAGTACTAACAAATGGTACATTCTTAAACGGTGTAATACATATTGGAGAGAAACGTTTTGGCGGTGGCCGCACTGGTGAGAAGGCAGCAACAGGTTTAACTGAGCAATTGGTTGAACTGGGTTTTGAATCGGGTAGAATGAAGACGGGTACCCCACCCCGTGTGGATGGCAGAAGCCTGAACTATTCATTAATGGAAGAGCAATGGGGCGATGAAGAACGTGGCCGCTTCTCTTATACTGATGTAGAACTTGCCAACGATCAACGTTGCTGCTGGATAACTTATACCAATAGTAAGGTGCATGAAACATTGAAAGAAGGCTTTGAAAGATCACCGATGTTTACCGGCAGGATTAAAGGTCTTGGCCCGAGATACTGTCCATCAATTGAAGACAAGATAAACCGCTTTGCAGAGCGCGATCGCCACCAAATATTTGTTGAACCTGAAGGATGGAACACCGTTGAGATCTATGTAAATGGTTTCTCTACTTCATTACCTGAAGAAATTCAGTACAAAGCATTGACCCAAATACCAGGTTTTGAAACTGTAAAAATGTTCCGTCCTGGTTATGCTATTGAATATGATTTCTTCCCTCCTACCCAATTGAGTTTAACGCTTGAAACCAAGCTTATCAGTAACCTATATTTTGCAGGACAGATAAACGGCACAACGGGTTACGAGGAAGCAGCATCGCAAGGCTTTATGGCTGGTATCAATGCGCATCAAAAGATCAACGATAAACATGAATTGATATTGAAAAGATCAGAATCATATATTGGTGTATTGATTGATGACCTGGTTACTAAAGGTACTGAAGAACCCTACCGCATGTTTACTTCAAGAGCTGAACATCGCCTATTACTCCGTCAGGATAATGCTGATATCAGGTTAAGTCCGATTGGCCATGATCTGGGCTTGATTAATGATGAGCGTTTAGAGAAAGTGAATAATAAGATCAAAAACTCTGATGATATTGTTGCTTATACAAAAGCAAGATCTATCGATCCGGCAAATGTGAACACCTTATTAGAATCGTTAGAGACCAGCCCAATTTCACAAGGTGCCAAATTATTTAATTTATTGAGCCGGCCGCAGGTTGCGTTTACTGATCTGAGAAAGGCTGATTCAGCGCTTGATGAGCTCTTATCAAAATATGACAAAGAAACTGTTGAGCAGGCTGAAATAAAAATTAAATATGAGAGTTATTTTGAAAAGGAAATGGACATTGTTGATCGCATGAAAAAAATGGAGGACCGTGAAATAAATGCAGCGTTCGATTATCACACCCTGCAGTCGCTTTCAAAAGAAGCACGCGAAAAACTAATGAAGATAAAACCACGCACTTTGGGCCAGGCATCTCGGATTTCGGGCGTTTCACCGTCTGATATTTCTGTTTTAATGGTTCATATGTCAAGATAAGCTTATAATTAACTGTATATCAATTAAATATAAAAATTTGCGATTAGAGCCATTATTTTTAATTTCGAATATCAATCATTGTCAAAAACTAAAAATCGATTATAGCCTATAAAAACCATGTTAAATAAAAGGGAGCCGTTTTTTTATAAAAATTTACTGTTTGTGGCTATAGTTTTAATGATTTTTGGGTGCGCGAGTCAGCAATTACCTCATGGTGGGCCAAAAGATGTAACCCCTCCCCGATTAGTGAAGGCTACCCCTCCAAACATGACGCGACACTTTGCGGCAAAAACTGTGCGACTGGATTTCGACGAGTATTTTAAATTGAATAATCAATTTACAGAAATATCCATGAGCCCCGTGCAGGACAAACCAGCTGAATTTAAAATCAAAGACAAAAGCCTGGTGATAAATTTTAAAGATACACTTCAAAAAAATACAACTTACGTCATCAACTTTGGCAAGGCTATACAGGATGTTAATGAAGGCAATACTTTAAAAAACTTTACTTATGTATTTTCGACAGGCCCGCATATCGATTCACTCAGTGTATCGGGTAATGTTACCAACTCCTTAACGCAGCAAAGAGAGAAGGACGTAACGGTTATGCTTTTCCCGATGGATAAGGACTCTGTATATTTTGGTAAAAAGAAACCCACAATTTATGCCACTACTGATACCGCGGGCAATTTCTCATTAAACAACCTGCATGACGGTGATTACACTATATATGCTTTAAAAGAATCCGCTCCCGACAGGATCTATGATAAAGATGATGAACTGATTGCTTTCCTAAAAAAACCTGTACATCTTTATTCAGATACCTCAGATATAAAACTATCCCTATTTCAGCAAGACCCGCAAAAGTTTAGGATGGTTGAAAAGAAATTTGATCAGGACGGTAAACTATTTATGGTGTTTAATAAAAAGCTTACTAATCCATCATTAAAAGTTATTTATCCGCCAACTTTCGATAATTTAAAAATAGTAGAGTTCAGTAAAACAAATGACACGGCCAGGCTTTACATGAAAAATATGGATTTTGACTCATTAAGTGTAGCTGTACTGGATAATGGCAAACCTATTGATACTGTAACAAAAGAAAAAGGCAGGAAAGAGACCTTTAAAAAGGACTTTACATTTGTATTGAGCAGTGGTGCCAATAATAAAATAAAACCTTATACAGACCTCCTAATAACCTCAACAGCGCCAATAGATAATGTAGATGAATCACAAATTACTTTAAGCGAAGATTCAACTTCTGTAACTTTTAACCTGGTTAAGGATACATCAGGTACCAGGAAGTTTACTGTAAAATACCATTGGAAACAGGATGCCAAATACATTATTGATATTGAGCCGGGAGCATTTACCAGCATTTATGGTCAAAAAAATATAAGGTATGTAAAATCGTTCACTGTTGATAAGGCTGAGAATTACAGTACACTAACGTTGCATGTAACAGTGCCTGATACATCAAAACAATATATAGTTCAGTTTTACCAGGATAATAAGAATATATTGAACAGCTATCCGATAAGTAAAAACGGCAATATAATTTACAAGAATTACCTGACGGGAAAATACCATATAAGGGTTATTTATGATAATAATCGTAACGGTAAATGGGATACCGGTAATGTAAAAAAGAGGCTATACCCTGAAAACATCTGGATAGATCCTACAGAAATAACGCTGCGTCCTAACTGGGATGCGGAAGATAAGCTGGATATACCGAGGGAGGTTGTAGTACAATAATAACAACAACTCATTGTCATGCTGAACTTGTTTCAGCACCCCACATGGTAAGTCTTCACCAAGCAATTTGCTTGTCCAGTGTGATCCCGAAACAAGTTCGGGATGACGATTTATTAATTATCTATTTCTTAAACCAACCCGAGTACATAATATAATTATTAGGCAGGCGTGTTAACATTTCACGCTGGGCATCAGTAATTGGCTTTATCTTTTTTGCGGGGGTTCCTGCATATAAATAACCTGAATCACATATAGTTTTCTCTAACACAACTGAACCTGCTGCTATAATAACAAACGGCTCTACAACGGCGTGATCCATCACAATAGCACCCATACCCACCAATACATTATCATGCAGCGTACAGCCATGTACCAGCGCGTTATGCCCTATTGAAACGTTGTTACCAATGTTTGTTGGTGCATACTGGTAGCTACAGTGGATCACAGCCCCATCCTGTATATTAGTGTTGTTACCTATCTTAATATAATGCACATCGCCCCGGACAACCGCGTTAAACCAAACGGAACAATTATCGCCCATAACCACATCACCAACAATGGTAGCATTTTCAGCTATAAAACATTCCGATCCCCAAACCGGGCTTTTATCTTTTACTGGTAATATCAATGGCATATATTCAATTATTGATTGAGCGATTTATTGAATTATTGATTTTTAATTTTTTATGTTTGATAAATTTTAAAGCGGAAATAGCTCAGCTGGTAGAGCATCAGTTTCCCAAACTGAAGGTCGCGAGTTCGAACCTCGTTTTCCGCTCTTTAAAGTTCTATAATTAAACTTCTTTCCTCTTTAATTTTCATAAGAGCAGCTTGTGCTTCCTTGGGGTAATCTTTATACAAATTATAAATATCTTTTAAATCGTTATCACTGTAACTATTAAACTTTTCATAATAGAATGAAATACCCTTATCAAACTTCTCATTTTGTTCAATTGATGATCCGTATAATATATTTTTAATTGAATGAGAAAACTGCTTATTATTTACTAATATAAAACAAAGAATTATTAGAAAAACAGTGGGTTTAATCCCAAATACTACCGTTTTACTGGTAAAATAGGTCGTTGATGTATCTCCATTATGCGCTGTGTAGGAAAAATCAATTAGGTTAAAAAGTAGAATTATTAATAACACAAAAAGTACATATTGAATTTTCTTTAAACCATACCTTTTAAAAATAAAACTAATTGATAACAAACTCACAGCTACTGTTTCTGTAATTATAAGAAACTCATCAACGATTTGCCAATAAATAAGCAATCCTAGTAATAATACAGATATTAGAAAAAGCACTGTATTTATATATACATCTTTTTTACTCATAGTCTTTAAAACACAGTATCATGCACCTGCTCTTCATGCACCGGGTAATCAGTAGTATAATGTAAACCCCTGCTCTCTTTTCTTAACATGGCCGATTTTACCACTAAATAAGATACTTGTATCAAATTACGCAGCTCGCAAAGCTTTACGGATAGTTTGGTCTTTTTATAAAAGGTTTCCGTTTCCTCATATAATAAACCTAAACGACGCATGGCACGTTCCAGCCTGAAATCGGACCGCACAATACCTACATAGTCATTCATTAGTTTTTGCATTTCACGAACATTGTGCGTTACCAAGATATCTTCATTTGATAATTGTACACCTTTCTCATCCCAATCAGGTATTTCAACTGGGATCACATTATTTTCAAATTGCTTTACAGCATCTTCATAAATACGGTGTGCAAAAACCAAAGCTTCTAGTAACGAATTGGATGCCAATCGATTAGCACCATGCAAGCCTGTTGATGAACATTCGCCGCAGGCATATAACCTTAAAATAGATGATTTACCAACATGATCAACCATAATACCACCGCACATATAATGACAAGCCGGCGCAACTGGAATCATATCCTTGGTCATATCAATACCAATCTCTAAACACTTAGCATATATATTAGGGAAATGTGCCAGTATATCTTTTTTATTACGATGGCGGATATCTAAATAAACATAATCCTCACCTGATTTTTTGATCTCGGCATCAATTGCCCTCGCAACAATATCCCTGGGTGCTAATGATTTACGCGGATCATACTCCTGCATAAATTCATCTCCATTAATACGTTTTAATACACCACCAAAACCACGTACTGCTTCAGATATTAAGAATGAAGGATATTCACCCGGATTATATAAAGCTGTTGGGTGGAATTGTATAAACTCCATATTACGCACTTTACCTTTTGCACGGTAAACCATAGCAATACCATCACCGGTAGCTATAGTAGGGTTTGTAGTAATTGAATATATATGGCCTGCACCACCTGATGCCATTACTGTTACTTTAGATAATATCTTATCAACCGTATTATTATGTGTATCTAAAGCGTAAATACCATAACAGGTAATATCGTCACTTGATTTATTCACAAAATCACCTAAGTGATGTTGTGTTATCAGGTCGACAGCAAAATAATGGGTTAGGATTTCAATGTTAGGGTTTTTATGGATCTCTTCTAATAAAGAACGCTCAATTTCAAACCCGGTAATATCCTTATAATGTAATACACGGAATTCAGAATGCCCACCCTCTTTTGCCAGGTCATAAAAACCTTCATTTGTTTTATCAAAATTGGTTCCGTAATCAATAATCTCGCGAATCCGCTCCGGACCCTCTTTTACTACGGCTTCCACAACTTCAAGGTCGCAGAGCCCATCACCCGATATTAAGGTGTCATTTATATGTTTTTCAAAAGAATCTTCTTTTTTATCCACAACTACAGCTACGCCACCCTGGGCATACTTAGTGTTTGATTCGTCTTCGTTAGCCTTTGTAACTATCAGAACCTTACCATGCTTTGCTGCTTTAAGTGCAAAACTCAATCCGGCTATCCCTGATCCCACTACAAGGAAATCAACATTCCTGGTCATAAATTATATATAAGATGTGTAAAATTAATGCTTCTGTTAGTAATAGGCATTAAAGATGTTAATTTTGTGTAAGTAAAAACTTAATAAAATATTAAAAGGTTGATAAGTGTGACTTTCATGACAAAAGCTCCCAATCTTTGAGCTACTTTTAAGATCATAAACGCTAGTAACTAACATTTATTAACCAAGTGAAATATTAACAAAACTGTTTTAAAAATATTTCATGGTTTATAAATAGACTTATTAATCAATGCAATAAAGTAAAAACAATGTATATTAAATGTTAGTAAATTATTAAAAACAATATTTTATGTATAAAGCTTCACAACTTTTAAACATAACTAACACCTTAATAACAATAGTTTCTTTATATATATAAAAACTAATTATTATTATTTGATTTGTGGAATGGATACCTTAGAGGAAATAAATTTGAAAGGTTTCGTGGACGAATACATCGACCCGACGCTTGATCTTTTTGTTGAAATTGAAAAATTAAAAAAAGAGAAAAATGCTGTTATACTTGCTCACTATTACCAGGAGGGTGATATCCAGGACATCGCGGATTATATCGGCGATAGCTTGGGATTATCACAACAAGCCGCTAAAACCGATGCCGATATTATTGTATTCGCTGGCGTACACTTCATGGCAGAAACAGCAAAAATATTATCACCAAACAAAAAAGTTTTATTACCCGACTTAAAAGCAGGATGCTCATTAGCAGATAGTTGCCCACCACATTTGTTCAGGAAGTTTAAAGAATCGTATCCTGATCACCTGGTAATAACTTATGTAAATTGCACAGCTGAGCTAAAGGCTTTAAGCGATATTGTTTGTACATCAAGTAATGCGATACAAATAGTAGAGAGCTTGCCTAAAGACCAGAAAATTATATTCGGGCCCGATAAAAACCTGGGTGCTTATGTAGCTAAAAAAACTGGTCGCGACCTGGTTTTATGGAATGGTGCCTGTATGGTGCATGAGATATTTTCGAGAGAGAAAATAACCAAGCTTAAGGAACGCCATCCTAATGCTAAACTGTTGGCACACCCTGAATGTGAGGATGTTATTTTGCAAATGGCTGATTATATAGGATCGACCACCGGGATATTAAAATATGCTACCAATAACCCGGCTACTGAGTTTATTGTAGCTACAGAGGCAGGTATTTTGCACCAGATGCAAAAAGACAACCCTACCAAAAAATTTTTTCCGGCTCCGCCGAATAACACTTGCGCGTGCAATGATTGTCCACATATGAAGCGTAATACGCTTGAAAAATTATATCTGTGCCTCAAAAATGAAATGCCTGAAGTAACCGTACCTGAGCATATTATTGTCAGGGCCGTAAAACCGATTGAAAGAATGCTGGAGATATCAGCGCAGTTGGGATTGTAAAAAATAAGACATAAAAAGCGTCATTGCGAGGTACGAAGCAATCTCTACGTAGGCAGGTCAAACCATTTTGGTTGCTCTGTATAGTTTAGAGATTGCTTCGTACCTCGCAATGACGCTTCTTGATAAGTGCGATTAATTTATTATTTATATCCCTGAATCCTTCTCAACCTCCAACGCAGCTCTGACATTAGCCGGTAAACCTGTTAATAAACTATAACCCGTTGCTGTTTCAATATCCTTTACGGTTACAATATATTTTGTCCAGTCGGAATTAATGCTGTTAACATTAGGGGTATTAACGGCTATAACCCTTGTAGTTGTGCTAATCCTGCTGATATCATTATCACCTGTTGGTATAATAACAGCTACTTTCCATACATTGCTTGGTACATTTACATGGCCGCCATCTACGGTATTTGCAGCACCTGCTGAGCCTGTGCCGCCCTGGCCATAGTTGCCCATGATGATATAAACTTCATTGCCATCTAAAACCTGTTCACGTAAATAATTTTCAAGGTTTGCCCAGGTTGATTCATTATTATTCGGCGCCTGTGGTATCATATTAGTCATCAGGAAAGTTGCTGAATTGGCATCAGTAGAGCTTGTCCTGTCGGCCGACGGGCAGTTATGTCCCCTATCAAAACCGGAACCACTGTAACCATTGCTTTGTACTTCAAACCAACCGGTTGGCAAACCGCTAAAGCCTGCAAAATTATTTAGACGGGCACTTTGGTTAGTGATGTTAGTAGCATCCAGGTGCCAGCTTACCCAGTTTGGTTCGCCTTTGGTACTGTTATATGATTCTGTATAATAACCCTGATCCATCAGGTAGTTATCCATCATAACAATGGCAGTTGTAGCACTTGATGGGTTACCCATTAAAAGATCGCTGTTATCGCCAATTGTTGGTGGTACATCAGTACCAATGGTTACACCGCGGGGAGTTGAAGCAGATGACGAAGATGTGGTATCCGCACCGCCGGTATCAGGCGGGCCAACAGTTATGCCGGGATCGCCTGTACCTTCAAACTTAATATCATCAATATTAATACGAGTGGTTCCGGCTTTCTTAATTTCGAACCTTACTTTGGTTTTTGCAGTAACTTTAAACGAGTCGGTTACCAGTGTGGTACTGCTTTCGGTAATATTAGCGCCCAACTGTGTATAAGTTGTACCTCCATCGGTCGACATTAATAATTGCCAGGTTGAGCTTGCATCAGTACCATATTTGGCATGTTTTATACTTATTTCCGTTACGCCGTTAATATCAAAATTCATGGCGATATCGCCGGTGCGTAAACGTACTGCCTGATTACCATCTTTTACATCACCTGCCAAACTACCGAGTAAAGCATCGTTAAAATCCCATGAACCTGTGCTCAGGGTAATATTTGCATCAGCATAAGCAGTTTTGGTGCCATCTTCAAAAGTTTCGGTAAGTGAATAGGCTTTTGGTGTAGTAGTAACGGTGGTATCGCCGCTTGTTGTGCCGCTGCCGTTTGTAGGATGAGTGCCTGAAGTACCGGTGTTATCCTTGCTACAACCAGCAATTGCCAGTACTAAACCGGCGTAAATAAATAGTCTTTTTAAATTCATATAAAGTCAGTTTTCGGCAAAGATGAGAACTGAATATTAATCTAATATTAATATTTGTACATATTTGTTTAAAAAAATGCACAATAGTATAAAACCAAGGTGAATTTTTTATGCTTTGGTCTATTAAAGCTTCTTATATAGTAAATCCTGTAATTGAATTAAGCTTTTGTATTTTTGCAGGGTTAAAAAGTAGATCATGGCATTATTTGATAATAAGGAAAAAACAAACATTGAAGAATTAGGTGAGTTCGGGCTGATCAGTTATTTAACAAAAAATATACAGCTGGTACAAAAAAGTACAGTTAAAGGGGTGGGCGATGACGCGGCGGTACTTAACCCGGAAGGGAAAAAAGTATTGATATCAACCGATATGTTATTGGAAGGTATCCATTTCGACCTGGCTTATACGCCTTTAAAGCATTTGGGCTACAAAGCGATACAGGTAAACCTGAGTGATATATATGCTATGAATGGTTCGGCCGCGCAGGTAACGGTATCTATAGGGATGTCGAGCAAATTCCCGTTAGAGGCAATTGAAGAATTATATGAAGGCATATATCTTGCCTGCGAAAAATACGGCGTTGATTTAATTGGTGGAGATACTACCTCATCAAAACAAGGTTTGGTAATAAGTGTAACCTCAATTGGTTATGCTGATGAAAAAGATATTGTTTACCGTAATGGTGCTGAAGAAGGCGACTTGATATGTGTATCGGGCGATTTAGGTGGTGCTTATATCGGTCTGCAATTATTGGAACGTGAGAAACAGATTTATTTAGAAAATCCGAAAATTCAGCCGGACCTGGAAGGCAAGGATTATATAGTTGAGCGCCAGCTAAAACCGGAGGCGCGTGGTGATATTATTGATCTGTTAAAGGAAATTGATGTTAAACCAACGTCAATGATTGATGTATCAGATGGTTTGGCTTCGGAATTACTGCATATATGCAAGCAAAGCAATAAAGGTTGTAATTTATACGAGGAAAAGATCCCGCTAGACCCGATGACCTTTGAAACCGCCCGCGAGTTTAACCTCGATCCAACCGTCTGTGCCCTGAGTGGTGGCGAGGACTATGAGCTGCTCTTTACCGTTAAACAAGCCGACTACGACAAGATTAAGTTTAAAATGGATATTACCATCATCGGTTACATAACAGAGCCTGCGGCGGGCTGTAATCTGGTAACTAAAGGCGGAGCGGTACATCCGCTAAAGGCGCAGGGGTGGAATGCGTTTAAGAGCGGGGAATAGGCAATAATTATAACCAACGTCATTGCGAGGAACGAAGCAATTCTACGACAGCATTACGAATATGCTGGCGCGAACATCGCGTGAAGCCGCTCATAGGCGCGGAGCCCTATTTCTTTTGTCTTGACACAAAAGAACCAAAAAGTCAAGACAAAAAGATCCTTCCGCCCACAGGCAAAACACCCAGGCCCGCGCTTTTTGTCGGGCCTTTGCACACTTTTGATCACGGTTCAATTAAAACTTTGCCATTTTAGAAATTAAATGAAACTCGGTCCCCGTCAGTAGAACAGCTTCGGGTGAAAGCAGGCAAAATAATGGTGGCTTTGTGCGTGGCAGGGCATAGCAGATTTTTACAGAGGCGCAAAGGCCAGGTGAGTAGCGACAGCAGGGTAAAAATATAGCGGCCCAGGTTTTGCCTGATTTGCAGGGAAGGCCTTGTGCGGCAAAGAAGCATTTCTAATGACTTGATTTTTTGTTTCTTTTGTATCAAGACAAAAGAAATAGGCCTTAGCGGCTATGAGCGATACCCCCAGAAAGGTATACAAGAAGAAATCTCGCTTGCATAGTCGGGGATCATTAATATTGTGTTTGTTTTTTAATGGTATTAAAGAGCTCCTTACGGTCGGTTGTCTTCGTTCCTCAGCAATGACGCGTTGAAAGAAATTTATTATTTCAACTCTCCCTTCACCTGCTCCGCAACATCATCCTGATCAATATACTTCTGATCCAATTGCTTATTGGCTTTAGCACCCAAACTCTTAATTTTTTCAGCGGTTTTGGTGAGGTTACCGTTGCCTTCGGTTAGTTTGTTGATGGCATTATCATAAGCGCTCTGGCTTTGTTTAATGTTTTTGCCGATGCTTTCCATATCGCCCACAAAGCCCACGAATTTATCATACATGGCACCGCTTAGGCGGGCAATTTCTAATACATTGCGGTTTTGGCGTTCCTGTTTCCAGATGCTGGCGATGGTGCGCAGGGTTGCCAGTAAAGTAGACGGACTAACAATTACCACCCGTTTATCCCATGCATCGCTGAATAACTCTGCATCCAATTGCACCGCGAAGCTGAAAGAGGATTCTATCGGTATAAACAATAAAACAAAATCCGGTGAATTGATCTGGTACAGGTCATGATAATTTTTTGCAGATAGGCCGTTCACGTGCCCACGGATAGATTCCACATGCGCTTTTGAATATAGCTTGCGCTCTTCCTCGGTTTCGCAATTTACCAGGCGCTCATAGGCTATTAAGGAAACTTTAGAGTCGATGATTAAGTGTTTTTCATCGGGCAGATCAATGATAACATCGGGTTGTAAGCGACTGCCATCAGTACCGGATAAACTTACCTGCATGCGGTATTCCTGGTCTTTCACAAGGCCCGAGCGCTCCAATACACGCTCCAATATTACCTCGCCCCAGTTACCTTGTTTTTTATTATCACCTTTCAGTGCTTTTGTTAAATTTTGAGCTTCGCTGCTGATGAGTTTATTCAGATCCATCAGTTGCGTAATCACACCTTTAAGCGTATTCCGCTCGGCGGCCTCCATATTATAAACCTTGTCAACTTTTTCCTCAAAAGCTTTGATGTTTTCTTTCAGCGGATTTAACAGCACATCCAGGTTAGCCCGGTTGGTTTCCACAAATTTTTGAGATTTTTCGTCCAATAACTTATTGGCCACATTCTGAAATTCCAGCTGAAATTTTTGCTGTATTTCCTGTATGCTTTTTTCCTGTTCGCCAAGGCGTTCACGCTGGGCTTTGAACTGTTCTTCAGCCTTGGCCATGCGGTTTTTTTCGGTAAGCAGGTCCTGGTTTAAAACGTTCAATGAGTTTTCATAGCGGATACGCTCATCCTGTAATTGCTTGTCGGCTTTGTCGCGTTCGGCAGCTAAACCAAAGGCACGTTCCTCTGCTTTGGCTAAAGCAATTTTAAGCTGATCACTTTCATTTTTTAACCGTGCAAAATCCTCCGCCGAAATACCATCAGCAGCAACTGGTTTTTTGATAAAAAGAAACACAGCAATTAAAAGAATTACAACAGCAGCGATTAAGACAAAAACACTCATTTTGATAAAAATATTAGCAAAACGAAGGTAGGAAATTTTAAGAAAGAAAAAATATGGAGAAATAAAAAAGCAGGCTAAACTTAATTTAGCCTGCTTTTCAGCTCCCTTTTCGGTTGGTCAAGGGGCTTTATCTTTTTCAACCCTCAAGCCAACATCGCTTACTTCGCGCAGCGGGTTATCGCGCATATTCTGCTCTATCTCAAAATGGTAAACACCTTTAGCAGGAAACCTGTAGGTTGATTTAAACAGCATCTGGTAACTGTACAAATTACCTGAACCCGTACCCAACCATTCGCCATCGGTATTTGCCAGTTTAAATTCCATACGGGTTGATGTTGGTTTATTATCCGGCCCAGCTTGGTGCATCAAAATAAAGATGTTGGCGTATTTATAATCCGCAGTTACCCTTAAATTAAAATACAGGTTATAGGGGATGTTGGCGTCATCAATTTTAACATCAAACTTAGCCCGGTTAACGTACGACCAGTTGTGGTTATCAATTTCCACGCTCTTATCCACCACCGCGTTTGGGTCGGTGCAGCCGCTGCAGTATAATGTTATTAATATAACCGGTAAAAGGTATAATGTTTTAAATGCCCGTGTCATCATTAATTATTCTGCTGATTTCCCGGGGTTATTATCGGGACGGTTTTGATTATTTTGGTTTGGACGGCGGTGTTTATGTCGCCTGTTATTACCGCTTGGTTTTGCACCTTCCGGCCGGGCCCCTTCGGGGCGATTGCCTTCCGGTTTTGTACCTTCTGCACGGGGTTGGCCCTGTGGTTTTTGTTGCCTTTCCGGTCTTGGGGGCCTGTTTGCGTTAGCTTCGCGGGCAACAGCAGGTTGTGGCCTTGGCTGGTTAGGCTGAGGATTGGCTTGGGTAGCACCCCCGCCATTTGGATTTGAATTTTTATTCCGGTTTTTATTCTTCTTTTTATTGTTGTTGCGGCTGCGCTCGTCCAAACGGGTTAAGCTATCCTGGCCAACAACATTTTCATAATCAGGAGCCTTGGCTGTAAGTGTTTCCACCGGTACAATTTCGCCCAGATCGGCAGGAATAATGCCATCCTTATTTTGTTGCTGAATTTCTTTAACCTTGCTTATCGGCAGTGGGATCCATGATTCTTCGCGTGGGTAGCTGAACCACATCAGCTTTTTAAATATATCCGTTTTCTGTAAGCGGGCATCTCCCCTTTCGGTTTTCAGCACATTTACATTATCGGGGATATGCTTAAGCGCATCCATATAAGTATCCAGCTCGTAATTTAAACAGCACTTTAACTTACCGCATTGGCCTGCAAGTTTCAAGGTATTTAACGACAGGTTTTGATACCTCGCCGCTGAAGTAGATACCGTTTTAAAATCAGTTAACCAGGTTGAGCAGCAAAGCTCGCGCCCGCATGAACCGATACCGCCCAGCCTGCTGGCTTCCTGGCGCATACCTATCTGGCGCATCTCAATCCGTATCCTGAACTGCTCCGCCATTTTCTTGATCAATTCGCGAAAATCGACGCGGCCTTCGGCCGTATAGTAAAACGTGGCCTTGGTTTTATCGCCCTGGTAATCCACATCGCTCAGCTTCATGCTCAGGTTAAGTTCCAGTGCCAGCTTGCGCGATCTGTGCATGGTTTCCCACTCCAGGTCTTTGGCAGCTTTCCACTTGTCAACATCAGCTACAGTAGCTTTGCGATATATTTTTTTGGTTACATCGGCTTCCTTTACACGGCGTTTAACCATCTGCATCCGCACCAGCTCACCGGTTATAGATACGTGGCCCACATCATAGCCGCCGGTAGCGGTTTCAACCACTACCAATTCGCCTGCTTCAAGGTAAATGTTATCATTATTCAGATAAAACTCTTTTCTTGAACCCTTAAATTTAACCTCGATAACCTGAAACGGTTTATAATTTGTCGGCATATCCATGTGCGATAGCCAATCGTAAACATCTAATTTGCTGCAACCGTTAGTAAGGCATGAGCCATTACTTTTGCAGCCCGCAGGTGAGCATCCACCCCCTGTTGAGCAACTTCCACATCCCATAATTAATTCGGCATATATTGTGTCCCTTGCGGGATCGTTTTAAACTTTACTGTTTTTATAATCTGTAAAGATACATCTAAAAATAAAATTTTAGGGTTTGCATTTCGTTCCACATGATAATGCGCCTTTTCAAGCTCCGCACTGATGGCCTGCGCCATTGCAATATTCATCACATTGGTCATTTTTTGTGCGGTTTCCAGCTCACTGGCAGGTAAATGCACCAGGTTACCGGCACCTGCAAGCAACAGGCAGATCTCGCGTATAAAACTAATGCCGTATCTTAAAAAGTTCTTTTGGTTTTCACGCCCCATCTTCGCCAGCTGATCAACAAAGCTTAATATTTCTAAACCCTTGTTACCGAAACACAGGCGCAGCCAGTCAATAAATAATTTATGGTAGCCTTTGTTTTCCTGCTGCAGCATTATCAGCGCTTCGGTTAAATTGCCGTTGCATAAATAAGCAATTTCGGCAGCCGCATCCTCGGTTTGATTGTATTTGCTGACGAGGTGTTCCTTTATCTCGTCGTACTCCAATGCCGGAATTTTTACCAGTTGCGTGCGCGAAAGTATGGTGTTTAATATCTGATCCTGGTTTTGGGCCACCAGTAAAAACAGCGTATTAGGCTGTGGTTCTTCTATGATTTTGAGCAGGGCGTTACCTTCTTTATCCAAATACTCGGGCAGCCAAAGGATCAGAATTTTGTAGGTTGACTCAAATGGCTTAAGGCTTAATTTTTTGATGATCTGGTGGCATTCGGCAATGTTAATGTTGGCCTGTTTGTTTTCGGCATCCAAATAATCGCGCCAGATATCGAGGTTTAAATAGGGATAGGCTATAAATGCCTCGCGCCATTGCTCAATAAAGGTAAGCGCGTTGTCGTCCTTATGTTTAGCAAAGAAAGGATAGGAAAAATGCAGATCGGGGTGCATCAGTTTCTGATACTTACGGCATGATGAACATATGCCGCATGAATCGTCAGGCTGTTTATCCTCGCAACATAAATATTGGGCATAAGCAACTGCGAGCGCCAGGCTTCCAGACCCTTCCGGACCTAAAAATAACTGCGCATGACTCACCCGGTTCTCATTCACCGTGTTCATCAACCGTTGCTTTATGGCATCCTGCCCTACTATCTCTTTAAACTGCATTGGTGCAAAATAAGAATTAGATTTGAAAACTTGAATATTTGATTTGCAACAAGGATGCTTTTATGACAAATGGGTTGTATGGGTGGAATCAACTACTGCCATTCAGTTCCCCTCTTGAGAGGGGTTAGGGATGTGTTATACAAGCAGCACCATCTACATTTCGTCATGCCGAACTTGTTTCGGCACCCCACGCGCTAAGCAACCACCATACTACTCATCCTTTGGGATCCTGAAACAAGTTCAGGATGACGTTGAAGAATTATGGCGTTCCCTTCGGGCCGGGCTTTCCAGGGCTGCGCTTCGCTCCGGCCCTCCTTCGTCGGACTAAACCCTTACCATCTAACGCAACTTCGGCATGATCCGTTTAACTCATTAGATCAATCTAAACAAATAAGCCCTATCTTTGACCTATGCTGCTCATCTCCTATCTCACATCTAAAATCTCACATCTATCATGAGAATAATGGCCTTTGATTTCGGTACAAAGCGTATCGGCATAGCAGTTACCGACCCATTGCAGATCATCGCAACAGGATTGGATACCATCCATCCGCAGTATATTGTGGATTATCTGAAAACCTATTTAAAAACAGAGCAGGTGGAACGCTTTATTGTTGGCGAACCCAAGCAAATGGATAACACGCCATCGCAATCGGCAGTGCATGTGAAGGGGTTTGTTACTATCCTCAAAAAAAACTTCCCGGAGATACCCATTGAAATGCTGGATGAACGCTTCACTTCAAAAATGGCATCGGCAACCATAGCACAAAGTGGTATGAACAAAAAACACAGGCAAAATAAGGAGTTAGTGGATACGATTTCGGCGGTGATACTGTTACAATCTTATATGGATCGCAGATTATTTTGATTTAGAGATCAAGCTTTTCATGTATCTTTCGGTGAGCATTTCCCCAGTCTTCTAAATGGCTCCAAAATGGCATTAAAGCTACCGTGCTTTCTGTGAGTTTATATTCCACTTTTGGCGGTACTTGCGGGTAAACAGTTCTGCTGATTAATCCGTCACGTTCCATTTCCTTTAAATGCAGCACCAGCATGCGTTCGGTAATATCGGGTATCAGCTGTTTTAGTTCGCCGAAACGCAGGTCCTGATGCTCCAGCTTGTATAGTATAAATAACTTCCATCTTCCGGCCAACACATCAAGGGCATACATGGCTCCGCAAAAATCATGAAGCTTTTCGCGATTGATGTTATTGGTTGATTCCGTTTTCCTTTTACTCATCACTTACATTTTTGTATGTACCATACAATGGGTTGCTGATTGGCAAACTTAATAATTATAGGATATTTTTGCCGGAGGAATATATATAAGATAATTGCTGATAAATGGATAACCTATTAATTACAGCAGCCGAAACACTGAGAAAAGCTGCATTGAACGAAGATGCCAAAGACTTCATTTTAAATAATGAAATTTTATACAAAACACTTAAAAAAGCGGCTAACAGGTACATTGGCGGTGAAAATCTGGATGAAACGATAATTAAAGCTAGCGAACAAAATAATGCTGGATTAAAATGCTCCATTGAATTTATGGGCGAAAGCACCAGAACCATACCTGAAGCCAATGCCGCGACCCGGGAATTCATCAGGATATGCGAGGAAATAAAAAATCATAATCTAAAATCAACAGTTTCGCTTGATCTTTCTCATATTGGTTTGGCTATATCCAGAGATCTATGTTTCGATAATTTGGCCCTTATCTGCTCCGAAGCTTCAAAAAACAATGTTGATGTAATCATTAGTGCCGAGGGAACGGAACGAACAGATGCTATTCATGAAATTTATACAGATGCCTTAAAGACTTATAAAAACCTTGGCATCACCCTGCAGGCTTATTTATACCGCACCGGGGATGATTTTAAAGAACTGATTAAAAAAGAGGGCAAGATCAGAATAGTAAAGGGGGCATTTGAAACCGCTAAAGGACTTTCTATCCCCAGAGGGCCGCAGTTGGATGAGGTGTACATAGACTACGTGGATCAATTATTACAGGATAACCACAGCTGTTCAATCGCTACCCATCATCATCAAATTCAGCAGGAGACCAAACGGTTAATTACTAAGTATAATACAGACAAAAGTTTGTATGAATTTGAGAGCCTTTATGGCATTCAAACCGCACAATTGGCTGCCTTGAAAGAAGACGGGCATCCATCAAAAGTATATTTTGTATATGGTAAAGAGTGGTATTTGTACCTGTGCAACAGGATAGCCGAACACCCGTTAAGCCTGTTTACTGCATTGAATGATATAGTTTCAGCAGGCTGATTTAAAGCACCTTAAATACTAATAAGGGCTAAAAATCAACGAATTTTATAAACATTTAAAAGAGAGGTGTATCTTTGCGGCATGGAAATTCTCCCCCATGACCTTCAGGCGTACCTGGATGATCATTGCGATCCGGAACCGGAAGCATTGCAGACGATCAACCGGGAAACCTATCTCAAGGTGCTGAAACCGCATATGCTATCGGGCCATTACCAGGGCCGGTTGCTGAGCTTTTTGAGTAAAATGATGCAGCCAAAACGCATTTTAGAGATAGGCACCTTTACGGGTTATGCCACCATTTGCCTGGCCGAGGGCTTAACCGAAGATGGTATTATACACACCATTGAAGTTAACCGCGAGATGGGGGAAATGCTCAATTCACATTTTAAATCAACAAATGTGGAAAACAAAATCAGGCTGCATTTTGGCGCCGCAGAGGCCGTTATAGCCGATTTAGACGAAAAAAACTTCGATATTGTGTTTATTGATGCTGATAAAAAGAATAATTATTCCTACTTTCAGTTAATATTTGACAAAGTCAGGTCCGGTGGATTAATAATAATTGACAATGTTTTGTGGAAAGGAAAGGTGTACGGCGAAGAAAAAGATGCCGATACACAAGGAATCCGCAAGCTTAATGACATGATAACCGCAGACACGAGGGTTGAAAAACTGATTCTCCCCGTGCGAGATGGTATCCTGCTCATCAGAAAAAAATAGATTATGAAGAAATTCTTACTGATTACAACACTGTTAATATCTACACTTGCTGCTTCAGCACAAAAAAACACCTCAGAATCGTATATTGATAAGTTTAAAGATGATGCTATTCGCATTATGCATGAAACAGGTGTGCCTGCCAGCATTATTTTAGGTGTAGCAATGCATGAGTCGGGTTGCGGTAACAGCAATATTGCCCGTAATTTAAATAACCAGTTTGGTGTAAAAGGCGGCGGAACAACCGTTTATTATAAACACAATAAAAAAGTACGGTCGCCCTATAAACAATATGATTCGGTAATGGATTCGTTCCAGGATTTTGCCCGCATCATGACGGAAAGAAAACAGTTCAGTCACCTGGCCGAGCAACTTTCGCATTATGACTATTTGGGCTGGGCAAAGGGTATACAGCACAGCGGTTATTGCAGCAGCCGCAAATGGGCAGCACAGGTATTGGGTATTATCCAGAAATACCAGCTTAACTCGCTCGACGAAAAACCAGCTGATCCAACGCAATTACCACAAAACGCGAAATAAATACATTTTTAAATCTTATTTTGGCTGAACTAAATTTACCCTAATAAAGGTTTAGCTATAATGCGTAAAACAGCTTATTTATTGATATCCGTCGCTTTTTTGGGCTCTTGCTCGGCCCATCGGAATACCATCAGCAGCCACCAGGCTTACAGGAACAACCAAAGCGTTCAAAAAGCCAATAGCGCGTCAATCGCCGGTTATACCCCCTATACCTCCTTACAATATATTGATCGATTTAAAGGAATAGCTATACAGGAAATGAACCTTTACGGCATCCCCGCGAGTATTACGCTTGCTCAGGGTTTGTTTGAATCGGGCAGCGGAAACGGCGAGCTGGCCCGTGTTGCCAACAACCATTTCGGTATAAAATGCACCAGCGACTGGACCGGAAAAGGTTATTATAAGGATGATGACAACAAAAATGATTGTTTCAGGGTTTATGACACACCGGAGCAATCATTCCGAGATCATTCTAAATTTTTGCAGCGGAAAAACTATGCCCCGCTGTTTGAGCTGGATAAGGATGATTATCAGGGTTGGGCTTACGGGTTAAAAAAAGCAGGTTATGCAACTAACCCTAATTATCCGCAACTGCTCATCAACGTTATTCAAAAATATCACCTTGATCAATATGACCGCCCCGAAGGCGAAGTTCAAAAAATAAAACGCGAGGACAGGGTGCTTACCCAGATCAACCAAAATATAGGAACAGCTGCAAAAGATTCAGTTATTCAAAGCACTCCCACCGATAAATTGTACACCGTGCAGCAGGGCGATACACTATATAACATATCAAAACGTTTTGGCCTTACGGTTGATGATTTAAAGGCCCTTAATAACATGGCTGATAATAATATAAAGATCGGGCAAAAGCTGGTGGTGAGTAAGTAACATGTTAAATACTGTTAATTATACAACGAAGCTTTTGCGATGGTTTACTTTTGGAGTTGCTATGAGATTAGGGCTGTTATTTTTTTTATTTTTTGTATCGGTTGATGTTTTTGCCCAGGAAAAGTCGCTCACGGGTATCGTGTTCGACAAGAATTCAAAAGAACGCATTGCACAGGTAAACGTGCTGAATGCCGCTACCGGAAAATCTGTTTATGTTAATTTGAAAGCAGAGTTTGCCATTGACGCCCGCATAGGCGACAAATTGATATTTACCAAGCTAAATTATCGCCCGGATACGGTTACTGTACAAAATTACACCCCGCTTGCTGTATATATTCAGCCCCTATCTATCCAGCTTAAAGAAGTTACCATACACGACTCTCTTGCCACCCCTGAACAAATGCTTGAGGCTACCAAACGGAATTACCCCAATATTTATGGCTCCATTGCCAATACCGACCTGTTGAGTATTGGCGCTGATGGCGGTGGCGCGGGGCTAAGTATTGATGGCCTGTATAATATGTTTAGCCGCAGCGGCCGCAACGCGGCACATTTAAGGGAAAATATTCAGCAAGACTATTATCAAAATGTGATAGATTATCGTTTTAATAAAACATTGGTTGGGCGTATAACAGGTTTAAAAGACGCGCAGTTGGCAGATTTTATGCAAAAATACCGCCCTGGTTACTACACCGTAATAACGGCTAGTGATTATGACTTTATAAGTTATATAAAGACAAATTTGCGCAGATACCTGCGACGGCCCAAGCTATATACGCTGCCGCCATTGGTAAAATAACATTTATTTTGCTTTAAATTTATTTGAAAAGCAGATTTTAGCTTTATTTGTGTCCGAATGATAAATAAAGGCTGGAGTTTATTTTTAGGAATAGTTTTTTCATGCGCGATGCCCGCTGTGGCACAGGTATCAGATACATCTAAAATAGATAGTATTAAAGTTGATACGGGCATGCTAAATAAATTCCGTGCTGATTCGCGTAAAAATGCATTACCTGTACGGGTAAGGCCAGTACTTATTACCCCCGAGTTAATCCCCGTAGCCCTGCCCGATTACACCTTTAGCTACTGGCATAAATTAATACTTTTCAACCTTAATTTTAACCAGGCCGGCTTTACCAATAACTGGAGCGGTGGTGGTGTAAACTCCGTAGCGCTGGGAGCCAACTTTGATTTTAAATCAGAATATAACAAAGCCCCGCTCGATTACACAAACGAGCTTAACTTTATTTACGGCGCATCAAAAAATAAAGGGCAAGGTTTTAGAAAAACAAACGACTATATATACTTTGATAATAAAATAGCAACCCAGCTATCAAAGAAATGGTTGTTTTTCGGTTCATTAAACTTTACATCGCAGTTTAGCGATGGCTATACGTACAATGATCCATCGCCCCCAACATTAATATCTCGTTTTATGGCCCCGGGTTATTTAACAGAATCGGTGGGTTTGGAGTATAAGCCTTCAAAGTTTTTCGATTGGCGCCTGGGTGCTGCTACAGCAAAACAAACCTTTGTTTTAGATACCTCTATTGCCCATACCGCCGTTGGTTATTATGGTGTACTACCCGGTCATACCTTTGTTAATCAAATGGCATTCCAGTCGGTTGCCACGTTTGATAAAGACGTGATGAAAAATCTGCACTTAAACATGCGCTACACCTTATTCATCCCGTATACGCAGTCCTTAGCTTTCGTAAGCCACCGTGTTGATGCCGTACTTACCGCAAAAGTAAATTCATTGGTAGCGGTTACCATAAACGGAACGTTCCTGTATGATAAAACGGTAGGGCCACAGGCGCAGGGTACTGAAACCTTAGGCCTGGGTATTCTGTATAAATTTCCGTAGGTTAGCATAAACTAATCAAAATCAGCCTAATGCCTGTTAAATCAATAAGGCTTGCCATACTATTTGTATTGGTAGGTATTGCATGCAATTTGCATGCGCAATCCATCATTGTACCAAACTGGGTAACTCTGCCGCAGGATACAATAGTCAAAAATCAGCTTATCAACTCATTGAATGGTTTTCTCAGTCAAAAGGAGAATCCCAACAAGGATAACACTTATGTGCTGAAAGAATGCCTGCTTGAAACCTCCGACCTTTTGGATGAGATAAAGGGCATGGAGCAAAATGCTAAAAAGCAGGATAAGGACTTTTACAAATGTTACCTTACCAATATTATTAAGGTTGATGCCGATAACTATATAGTGCAATTTTCCTATATCGGGGTGGATGATAATACGCCGCGTTTGCGGGCCAGCTTTAAATTGCGGGCAAAACGTGTTGGATCGGAGTTCCATTTTTATTCGCCATTAAAGCAAAACACCATTGCCTGGAAAATGAAAAAATTCAATAATCTTACCTGCTATTATAAGGATACTATGAATTCGGCTGATGTTAAGGCTTACCAAAGCAAGCTTGAATTTTACAACAAAAAGCTAAAGCAACCCGTTTTCCCCATCCTTTTTTATTACTGCGATAATTTTACCGAAGTGCAACAGATCCTTGGCATTGAGTACAAGGCTGATTATAACGCGGCAACAGATAACAACCTCACATCAAATGAGGATAACATGAGCCTGATGGTAAACGGCTCTACCAAAGATAGCCACCGTTTTAACGCGCACGATCTTTGGCACGAAAGGCTGCACGCGGTAATGGACAGAGCTATTATTAACCGCCCTGTTGATGAAGGCTGCGCTTATTTATACGGCGGTAGCTGGAATTATACATGGGATGAGGCACTAACCAAGTTTAAAAAATATGCCGCGGATAACCCTAATGCCGACTGGCATAAGCTATATACAGAAACGACCGCATATGACCCTGGTGACAGGCCGTTAATAATAGCCTATGCACTAAATGCGCTTATAGTACAGAAAATTGAGCGCGAAAAGGGCTTCCCTGCTGTTTTGGAACTGCTAAGCTGCGGCCCGCGCGAAAAAGGCGATGCTAATTATTTTAAAGCCCTTGAGAAGTTAACGGGTATTACTGAAGTTAACTTTAATACTGCTATGTGGGCGCTGATAAAGGACTCATGAACAGGTATTTTTGACCATCAAAAACACATCTTTAATGGGTTGGGGCATTTCGTTTCAAAATGATAACTTTGTATCCTCAAAATAAGGATTAAAGAGAGTTATAATAATGTTTGAAAATCTTTCGGATAAACTCGACAGGGCATTTAAAGTACTGAAGGGTCAGGGTACAATTACTGAAATAAACGTGGCTGAAACCATGAAGGAAATACGCAAAGCCCTTCTGGATGCCGACGTAAACTATAAAACAGCCAAAGCATTTACCGATGAGGTGCGCCAAAAGGCAATGGGTGAAAATGTATTAACCTCCATTTCGCCGGGCCAGTTGCTTACCAAGATCATGAATGATGAGCTTACCCAGTTAATGGGTGGCAGCACTGCCGAGCTTAATTTCCCTTCAACGCCAACCATCATCCTTATTGCAGGTTTGAACGGTGCGGGTAAAACAACCTTTACCGGTAAGCTGGCCAACTTCCTTAAAACACAAAAGAACAAAAAGCCATTACTGGTTGCTGACGATATTTACCGCCCGGCGGCTATTGACCAGTTGGAAGTATTGGGCGAGCAGATCGGTGTTCCGGTTTACTCGAATCGCGAATCAAAAGACCCTATCGCGATAGCAAAAGAAGGTATAGCCTTAGCCAAACAAAATGGCCACAATGTGGTGATCATTGATACCGCCGGCCGTTTATCAATTGATGAGGCTATGATGCTCGAGATTGAGCAGGTAAAGGATGCTGTTAAACCACATGAGATATTGTTCGTGGTTGATTCCATGACTGGTCAGGATGCGGTTAATACGGCTAAGGTTTTCAACGATCGTTTGGACTTTACCGGTGTTGTTTTAACCAAATTGGATGGTGATACCCGTGGTGGTGCCGCTTTATCTATAAAATCGGTTGTTAACAAACCGATCAAATTCATTGGTACCGGCGAAAAGATGGAAGCGCTTGACGTTTTCCACCCTGATCGTATGGCATCAAGGATATTGGGTATGGGTGATGTGGTATCCCTGGTTGAACGTGCGCAGCAGCAGTTTGATGAGAAGGAAGCCGCAGAACTGCAGAAAAAGATCCGTAAAAATAAATTCGACTTCAACGATTTTTACAGCCAGATACAACAGATCAAAAAAATGGGTAACATGAAGGATCTGATGGGTATGATACCAGGCGTGGGCAAAATGATGAAGAACGTGGAGGTTGATGACGATGCCTTTAAAGCGATTGAGGCCATCATACAATCAATGACGCCGCATGAAAAGGAAAACCCCGATACCATTAACCAAAGCAGGCGCAACCGTATTGCCAAAGGTTCGGGTACCGACCTTGCCGAAGTGAACCGCCTGATAAAGCAGTTTGATGATATGCGTAAGGTGATGAAACAAATGAGCAACCCGGCAGCCATGGCCAGCATGATGCGCCGTATGCCGAAGATGTAAGCCCTTAACCCCTAAAGGGGGAATTATAAAAATTGGAGCCCTTGATTCTTGAATTAGGGGCTCCTGTGTGTAACAAGAATACTGACCAACATTATTATATTAGCTCATGAGAATTATTTTAATAATTAGCTGTGTGTTTATTGCGACATCTGTTTTTGCGCAAACTACCTTCCCCGGCATTGATGTGCAACACTACAGCTTCTCCATAAAACTTAATGATGATAACGATACCATAAAAGGCAGGGCTGCCGTCACTATTAAATTTTTGCAGGATGTGCCGCAAGTACAATTAAACCTGGTAAAAAAAAATAACACAGGCAAAGGCATGCTGGTATCTTCGGTTACCGAAAACGGTAATAATTTGAGCTTTGCCCAGGATAGCGATGTGGTGAGCATAGCGTCGCCTGCAAAAACAAATACTACGCATACTTATACCATCAATTACCAGGGTGTGCCTGCTGATGGATTGATCATATCAACCAATAAATTTGGCAAACGCACATTTTTTGGGGATAACTGGCCCAATCGCGCCCATAACTGGCTGCCATGCGCAGATTATCCGTCGGACAAAGCTTCGCTCGATTTTATGGTCACTGCGCCCGATCATTACCAGGTTGTATCAAACGGGTTAAAGGTGGAAGAAAAGCAGCTGGCTAATCAGACTAAATTCACACACTGGAAAGAAACTGTTCCCCTGCCAACCAAGGTTATGGTAATAGGCGTTGCCGATTTTGCTATTGAGCAATCCGGTACGGTTAACGGCATCCCGGTTTATAGCTATGTTTTCCCCGAGAATAAAACTGCGGGATTTAAAAGCTATGCCTATGCACCTGAAATATTAAAATATTACATCGGCAAAATAGGTCCGTATGAATTTAAAAAACTGGCAAACGTGCAATCAAAAACCATATATGGTGGTATGGAAAACTCCAGTGCGATTTTTTATGATGAAAAGCTTATCGGTCTAAAATATGATGAGGAGCTATTGGCACATGAAATTGCGCACCAATGGTTTGGCGATGCCGTTACCGAAAAAAGCTGGCAAAATTTATGGCTGAGTGAAGGTTTTGCCACCTATATGACCAATTGCTACCTCGAACATAAGTACGGAACAGATACGCTTAAAAAACGTGAAATGGCCGACCGCAGAAAAGTGATAAATTTTGAACGCGAAAGACTGACCCCTGTTATTGATAGCGCGGTTAAGGGCAACTATGTGCAGCTATTGAATGCTAACAGCTATGAAAAAGGTGGCTGGGTACTGCATATGCTGCGCCGAAAATTGGGCGATACCCTGTTTTGGAAAGGCATACGTGCTTATTATGCTAAAGAAGAAGGAGCTAACGCCAGCACAATAGATTTGAGACTGGCGATGGAGCAGGTTAGCGGTCAAAATCTGGAACCATTCTTTAAACAGTGGCTATATACATCAGGTCACCCGGAGCTGAGGGTTAACTGGAAATATGATGCAGATAAAAAAACGGTAAGCATTCAAATAACGCAAAAGCAGGATAAGCTGTTTGACTTTCCGTTAAAATATGCCATCGGGAAAGAAACTTATACTATTGATATAAGAAATAAGGATACAGCAATCACTATTGCAGCCCGTGTAAAGCCCAAAACCATTAAAATGGACCCGGATGTAGATTTATTGGCAGGATTTGAGGTAAATGAACAAAATTAAGTGTGTTTAACCTGTATAATTTAGCAAAAATTTAATATTGATATTCAGCTTTATAGCTATATTTGTTTAACTACCAGTTATAGATCATTTTGTGAGATGTTAACCTCTTTGTTTTACATTGAACAGGTGATATATGATGTCCGATAATATTAAAAAACTATATAACGAGCCGTCATGCCCTTGCGGCAAGGGAGAAATGTCTGACCTGGAACGAATACCCAGGGGACGTTTGGTAAAGGTCTTGTTGTTAGGGCTTCCTTTTAAAAGGTACAGATGCCATAAATGCATGAAAAATAAGTGGCTATTGAAGGGAAAATCAAAATAGACTTGTTTTTTGTAGCGTTTAGTTTTACAGGTTCGTTATATGGTTAAAACAACCACTAAACCATGAAGAACCTTTACAAAACAGCATTATTTTTATTTGCAATAACCACAATTGCGCTGGCATCATGCAAAAAAGATAATAACGCCCAACAGCCTGCCCTAAGGCTTTCAGTTGCAGATACAGGCAAAACATTGTCGGTAGCAAAAGGGCAAACCATAGCGATAACCATATCAAACCCAGGCGATGGAGGTTTTACATATAATGCCTGGCAATATGATGCCACCGTCTTACATTTGGATAGCCATGTGTATACCGCGACCGCTAACCCTACCCTCATCGGTGATTTTGGTAAAGATACATGGCAGTTTAGCTCGCTGCAAAATGGCACAAGCATTTTAAAACTTACAGCAACCCAAGGCTACACGATAACGATGTTCAATGATCATATTGTAGTAAAATAGCCCGCACGCATGTGGCCTCATGTTTTATTTTGTCGCTCAAAAAAAATCTATAACTTACGCTTTGAATAAACTTTATCATTAGTGTTAGTTAAAACATTTGGCAGCGCGGTTTTTGGCATCGAGGCAATAACCATTACAGTTGAAGTAAATATTGCTGCCGGCACAAAATTTTTTATTGTGGGCCTGCCCGATAATGCCATTAAGGAAAGCTATTTCCGTATTGAATCGGCATTGCGTAATTGTGGTTTCCGGATGCCGCGGCAGCAGGTGGTGGTAAACATGGCTCCTGCCGATATCCGCAAGGAAGGCTCAGCCTACGACCTTACCATTGTAACCGGCGTATTGGCCGCATCGGGCCAAATAGAAACAGAAAACCTCGACAAGTATTTAATAATGGGCGAGCTGAGCCTTGATGGTGGCCTACAACCCATAAAAGGAGCGCTTCCGATAGCCATACAGGCACGAAAGGATGGCTTTAAAGGTTTTATACTCCCCAAACAAAACGCGCGCGAAGCAGCCATTGTAAACGATCTGGAAGTGTATGGTGTTGAAAGCATAAAAGAGGTAGCGGGCTTTTTTAATGGCGATATGCAGCTTACGCGCGAAATTGTAAACACCCGCGAGGAGTTTTACGATAGCCTTTGCAATTACGACAGCGACTTTAGCGAAGTAAAGGGCCAGGAAAATATAAAACGCGCGCTGGAGATAGCCGCGGCAGGCGGTCATAATGTAATACTGATTGGCCCGCCGGGGGCAGGTAAGACTATGCTGGCCCGCAGGTTGCCATCCATTTTGCCGCCGCTGAGCTTGTATGAATCATTAGAAACTACTAAGATCCATTCGGTAGCAGGTAAACTGGCTGCCGCCGATGCACTGGTGACGGTCCGGCCCTTTCGTTCTCCCCATCATACCATATCAGATGTTGCCCTCGTTGGCGGCGGGGGCAACCCGCAGCCGGGTGAGATCTCGCTGGCACATAACGGCGTATTGTTTCTGGATGAATTGCCTGAATTTAAGCGCAGCGTATTGGAAGTTATGCGCCAGCCATTGGAAGAGCGCAGGGTAACCATTTCCCGCGCCCGTTTTTCGGTGGATTATCCATGCAGCTTTATGCTGGTTACCAGTATGAATCCCTGCCCTTGCGGTTATTATAATCACCCCGAAAAGGAATGTACCTGCCCGCCGGGAGCCGTACAAAAATACATGAGCAAAATATCCGGGCCGCTGCTGGATCGTATCGACCTGCATGTAGAAGTTACGCCGGTTAATTTTAATGAATTAGCATCTGATCGCCTCGCCGAAAAAAGTGAGCTGATCCGTGAGCGGGTAATTGCTGCCCGTAACATACAAATAGAACGCTTTGGAGATAAACCCGACCTACATGCCAACTCGCAAATGAGCCCGCAAATGGTGAGGGATATCTGCAAAATAGATGTCGCCGGGCAAACGCTGTTGAAAAAAGCGATGGAAAAGTTGGGGCTATCCGCACGGGCATATGACAGGATTTTAAAAGTATCGCGCACTATTGCCGATCTTGCCGGTAGTGAGGAAATAAAACTGGAACATTTGGCCGAGGCGATACATTTCAGAAGTTTGGATAGAGAAGGCTGGGCGGGGTAGTTTGTTGGAGACAACTCCAACAAAGACAATGAGTTAAAGATTAAACTATGGTAGATAAAATTGCCATCTTTGAAAATAGATTTAATAATGCGTTCGGAAATTTAGATAGAACGACTTTAGCATCACTAAAAAAGAATTGTATTCGATTTAGGTGATGACTTAAATGGTTCAGAAAGAATAGAACAAGCCCTTGATCGAAGCGCTCAAATATTAAGTTATTGTTTTAGCAATAAGTTAATATGGTTACGAATTGTATTATGGACAAATGATGACGAAAAAAGATTGATAAATGCAGGATTAGACTTTAATAATGCAAAAGAATCATTTAAAAATGAAGTTGGCGAACAGGTGCTATATTTAGAGGGCAAATATTCTTCTTCATTTGTTTATCCAATAGTGAGATCAATTGTAAACTTTGATCTGGGCGAAGAACCCTACGCAAATATCACATGTTATTTTATAGATTTTGAATCGCAATTCATAGTAAATATTTATGATGACAGAGGTATGGATATTTATTCCCTTAATAATCTTCTTTTACGTGACGTAGAATTAAAATTCAGCAAATGGTTAAATAAACGGCGCATATAGTCCTCGCCTCTAGCAAATACTATGAAAATTTATTCTGATTTAGAAAATGTTTATATCCTTGTTGATTATCATCCTACGCATAGCCAATTGCTGCTTAGAAGTATGAAAAATCAGCATAGGAATTATAACATTGATATACTTATTAAGCCGGTATTTTTTTTATCAATTCCTACAAAAATTAAAGGAATTGAAATTTCCCTGGTTACGGATGAGGCTTTAATAAACATCTTGAAGACCAACTATGATTTTGATACAAAAAATTATAAGATATTTTCTTTGGTAGATTCGCACAAAAGAATTCACTATATAAATGCTTCTGTATTTGGAGTTTATCACAATAATTTCGAAACAGCAGAGAGTTGCTTAGAAAAAGTCCCTTATGTAAGTCCAGGAGAATGTATTTTATGGTACAAATAGGAAGTTTCTTTCACCACTGTTCATATACTCTGTCTACGAACCTCCAGGTGCGCACTCTCTAGTATTGTGGCCGCTTATCCATAGACCGTAGACTCCGGCTACGGTCTATGGATAAGCGGCCATTATTTTTCCTCGGTCAATTTACCCGTTATAATTGGGGTCAAATTCCACTATCCATTCAATACCGTATTTATCCCTAAACATTCCGCCGTATGTACCCCAGGGACTGTCGCCAATCGGCCCTTCGAGATCTCCGCCTGCTGATAATCCGTTAAATATTTTGTCTGCTTCTTCACGGCTTTCTGTACTAATATATATTTTCGACCTGTTTTCGTTTTCACTTACTCGTCCCATAAATCCGGGAACGTCATTGGCTATTAACGCATTGTGTTTGCCAATGGGCAAAGCAATGTGCATTATTTTGTTTGCATCATCTTCTGCTATCGGAAATTCAGCGCTTGATAGGTCCTTGAAACGAACGATCTTTGCGAACTCTCCGCCAAAAACTGATTTGTAAAAAGTGAATGCTTCTTCGGCATTGCCATTGAAGTTGATCCAGGGATTAATTGTTCTCATAATTTTTATTTTTAGATGGTTAATTTTATACTTACGCTCCTCGGTTTTGGGCATTGCCGTTGTGGATGTACCTGACAATTTCCTTCATATTATTTCTACGATAAGGAGGCCAACAGTTCTTCCAGGTTTTTCAAGGTCATGGTGAAGCCTATTTTGAAGCCTTCCAATAATTTTTCTAATCGCTCAAACGATTCATTAAAAATGGTAATGTGTACTTTGGTTATGCCATTTTGTTCGCTGAAATTGTAATCCCATTCAGAACCCGGCAGTTCACGATTTTCGTCTTTATCTGAAAACGCGTTGTACATCTTAAAATTAGCTTTCGGGGTAATGGAAGTAAATTCCTGCACAGCCCAACGCTCCTGCCCGTCGGGGCTTATCATGGCGTAAAATCGCCGCCCGCCTACTTCAAAATTCATATACTTGGTTTTGGCTCGCATAGGTGCAGGTGCCCCCCATTGGTCCAGTAGCTCGGCTTTGGTAAAGGCATCCCATACCAAAGACTGTGCGGCATTAAATTCCCTGGTGATGTATACCATTTTCGCGGTTTTGTCAACGTTAAAATCAAATAGCAAATCGTTGTTCATTATTTCTGTTTTTTAATTGTTGTTAATAATTGGTCAAGTTGGTTAAATTGAGTTTCCCAGTTTTGCCTGAATTGTGCTAGCCAATGGTCAAACTCCTGCATTTTTTTTGCATTAAAATGATAATAAATTTCCCTGCCAGATTGCTCAGGTTTTATCAATTCGCATTCCTGTAATACTTTAATATGTTTTGATACTGCCTGCCGGCTCATATCAAATTTTTCAGCCATTACATTTGGTGTTAATGCCTGAATAGTAAGTAAAGTTAAAATAGCCCTGCGGGTGGGATCGGCTATGGCTTGAAATATGTCCTGTTTCATTTTTTAATCTACAATTGCGCAACTCTTAGGTTGCAAATATATATGCAACTCCGGAGTTGCGCAAATTTATTTGAAATTATTTTTTGAAGTAAAATAACAGGAAGTTTGGCGGTTCATCGTATGCAAGAGTATGCGGACTAACTAAGCATGCAGTTTACAAACATAAAACCATCCATTATTTTTATATTTAGTAAAAAATCCCTCAACATGAAAAACTTGTTGCTCTCGCTGTGTTGTGCCCTTACCCTGCCGGTTTTTGCGCAAACCAATCCTTTTAAGGATATAGTTAACAAAAAAGCTGATTCGTTGCAAAGTCAGGTGGTTGCCTGGCGGCGTGATTTTCATGAACACCCGGAACTAGGTAACCGCGAGATACGTACATCAGGTATTGTAGCCGATTACCTGCGTTCATTGGGGTTGGAAGTTAAAACCGGTATAGCAACCACTGGTGTAGTAGGGATCTTAAAAGGCGGCAAACCCGGTCCGGTAATAGCACTGAGATCAGATATGGACGCTTTGCCCGTAACCGAGCGTACACCCGTGCCTTTTGCATCAAAAGTAACAACCGTGTATAAAGGCGAGCAGGTTGGCGTAATGCATGCCTGCGGGCATGATTCGCATATGGCTATGCTGATGGCTGTGGCCAAAATATTATCATCCATGAAAAGCGAACTGCATGGTACCGTAAAATTCATTTTTCAGCCAGCCGAAGAAGGCGTGCCGACGGGTGAAGTTGGTGGCGCAGAAGAAATGGTGAAGGAAGGTGTAATGGAAAATCCCAAAGTTGATGTGGTATTCGGGATGCATATTTTTTCTTTTATGCCGGTAGGTACCATCACCTACCACTCCGGCGGTGCAATGGCGGGTGTAAATGATATGAAGATAGTGGTGACCGGTAAATCATCCCATGGTTCACAACCCTGGGCCGGTGTTGACCCGATTGTAGTTTCGGCACAAATAATCAATAACCTGCAAACTATTGTGAGCCGGAACGTAAATCTTACGCAAAATCCTGCTGTTGTAACTATAGGTGCTATAAAAGGCGGCAACCGCTCTAACATCATCCCCGAAAAGGTGGAAATGCTGGGTACGCTACGCACCTTTAGCACTAAAGACGAACAGTTATTGATAACCAGGGTAAAGCAAATTGTAACCAAAACTGCCGAAGCTGAAGGCGCCACTGCGGAGGCAACTATTCCCTACGAGTCGCATTACCCGGTTACCTACAATAATCCCCAGCTTACCGCGCAAATGCTTCCTACGTTGCAAGGGGTTGCCGGTGCAGATAACGTAATTGCCGGTCCGGCGTTAACCGGATCGGAAGATTTTAGCTTTTTTGCCAATAAGGCTCCCGGTCTGTTTATATTCCTGGGCGGGATGCCAAAAGGGGGCGATGCGGCTACTGTGCCGGTGAACCATTCGCCCGATTTTTTTATCGACGAAAGCGCGTTCCCTCTGGGTGTTAAGGCAATGTGTAATTTAACGCTGGATTATATGACCTTAAATAGCAAATAAACATTTGTTTTAAACAATAAAATGGGAAAGATTCTTTTTAAAGAAACGCAAAAATATGCAGTATTGATGGTGGCAGCGATGCTCTCTACTATATTTTTTGGTGTGTTTTGTGTAATTCAAATAGTGCTTGGTAAGCCTGTCGGCAATCACCCAGCTCCTGATGCGTTGTTGATTGTGTTTTTTGTGGTGAGCGTTGCTACTATATTTTTAGCCTGGTACCAAAAGCTGGTGTTTATAATTACGGAGGATGAGCTACACATCAGCTTTGGCATACTCACCAGCAGCAAAACAATTAAGATGAGCGATGTCAAAAACATCTCCACCCGGAAATATAATGCGATGAAAGAATTCTGGGGCTGGGGTGTTAGGTTCAGAAAGAATATAACCTGTTTTACAGTATCGGGAAGTGATGCGGTTGAAATAGAATTAAAGAGCGGCGAAAAGTTATTGGTAGGAACGCAGAAAATGACGGAAGTAGCAGCAGTGGTATTGAAATTATAGATAGCTCTCCTTTAGCGCAAGTCTTGTGCGACAGGCAGTGCAAGGCTGACTTGTGCTATTGAAAAATACAAGTCAACCACCTCTTAACCCAGGCTCAAGACTTGCGCTAAAAAATATCGGCCATTCATTTTAACTGTTGTCTTAAAGTAATCTCTTACCGAATACCTGATATTTGTGTAGATTGATTTGATAATAAAACCAATCACTACTGCACAACATATGGTGGCCGAAAGCTTAAAAAAGACCGTTGGTACTAAAAAAATTGTGATCATTGCCAATTTCGCAACCGACAGGGTGAACGGGGCTTATAATGTTATTGAAAACATCGCTGCTTATACCAATAAGCTCGGGTATAACTGTGAGTTGTGGGGCTTAAGCACCGAGCTCGATCAGAACCCTTACCCTTTTTATGTTCATTTTAAAGCGAACCTATTGCACTTTGCCGTTCCGGAGGATCTAAAGAACAAATTAATAGCTGAGCGCGATTCCATTATCTGCGTTAACCTGCACAGTGTTTTTACGCCGATAAATATTGGCCTCAGCAAATTGGTAAAAGCATTAAACATCACGCTATGCGTAACCCCGCAGGGTGGTTATCATGATTACACCTTTAAGCGGAACTATCTCAAAAAAAAGATATTCCTTTTTCTTTACGAAAAAGCTTACTTAAAGCGGATAGATTATTTTTTTATTCATGGCAGCCAGGAAGAAAACTTTATTAAAAAGTATTCATCAAAACCCTGTTACACGCTTTTAAACGGCTTCCCTGAAGGAAAGATCAACAGCTCGATATATGATCATCAAAGTACCGGTCCGCATCAAAAGTTGAAGTTGTTGTTTATGGGGAGGTTGGATCCTTTGCACAAAGGGCTGGATCTGTTAATAAAAAGCATGAGTTATCTCAAGCATGCTGATGTAGAATTAACGTTGATAGGCCCGCTATTTACGAACGAAGGGCAAAAATATTTGCCAGAACTTATAAAGAGCCTCAATCTCGCAAAAGCCGTCGCCATTAAAGCCCCGGTTTATAAACAGATAGAAAAGGAAGGGCTATATGCCTCGCACCAGGTATTTGTACACGCCTCCCGCTGGGAAGGCATGCCAACCGGCGTAATTGAAGCCTTGAGCTATGGCATGCCTGTGCTGGTTTCAACAGGCACAAACCTGGGTGATATTGTTGAAAAAGAACAGTTGGGATGGGTAATAAATGAATTAACGCCAGCCGGTATAGCGGCGGTTATAAAAGATATTTGTGAACATAAACAAAAGCTAAACGAGTTCTCTGAAAATGCCTATACCAAATCGCCCCAGATCTTCGACTGGAATGAGATAGCAAAGCAATATGTGGAATATGTTTTACTGAATGCGTAAGTAAAATTTAATTACAGCCGGGCAAATGCTATATTCGGCCACCGATGAAAAGCATTCATTATTATATCAGAGTAACCATACTGCAATGGATCGATTTTTTTTACAAGCCATTTAAAAAGTATATCCCTTTACACACTTTTAGGTATGCGGCTTGTGGCGGCGCTAATACTTTGTTTGATATCTGCCTTTTCTCATTAAGCTATAACCTGGTATTTAAAAAGCACGATTTTGTTATAGGTGCGCTTACCCTGAGTGCTCCGATTGCCTCATTGTTTTTAGCACTGAGTATTTCATTACCTACCGGATTTTATCTTAACCGCTATGTAGTATTTCAGCAAACCGGCTTAAAAAGGAGAACGCAATTATCACGGTATATTATGGTAACGGCTATCTGTATCTTTCTAAACTATATCTTCCTGAAAATATTTGTTGACTATTTTGGATTTTATCCAACACCATCTAAAGTTATCACCACCATGCTTGTAGTGATTTTTAGCTATACAGCACAAACGTATATTTTCTTTAAAACTAAGCCTCAAAACTGAGGCTTCCCCCCTCTTTTAGTGCAAGTTTTGTGAGGTTGGCGATGTAAGGCTGACTTGTGCTTTTCAATGTCATAAGTTGCGCCAGGTCTAAAACCGTTTGTAAAACGCCATAAAGCCCTCTTTCTCACAATTTCTTTACCATTTACAGGTTATTGTGCTTATAGTTTTAATTTAGCAGTTTGTAATATACCTACAAAGCCTTGATAATGGGATTCCAGAATTTAAAGCTAATCATCCGGAAAAATAAACTCCTTTATTATGCTCATAGCTTCTTACGGCAAGCTATTCCTGGCAGATTCTATAAAGGCGTACTCAAAAGCAAACTTGCCGCTATAAATAACTATGATGTAGCCGAACTGGCCGACCGGGTAAACTATTACAATAAGCTGGAAAGACCGGTAAGCATTGGCGACAGCGCCATTGAGTTACGAAACATACAAATATTCAAAAACCCAAAGGCATACAATTTTGATACGTACGAATACTCCCGTTATTTTAATGAAAGACTGAAAGTAAATCTCCTTTTCGGCGACATAACTTATTCGGCTAATTTGCCATCCATACAAAAAAGCAGGCCCATAGATGGTGATAACGCTAACGCGATATTGTTAAAACTGGATAAAAAGCGGCATTTTCTTTTTATAAAAGATAGTAAGCCTTTCGCCGGTAAAAAGGACCTGCTGATAGGCCGGGGTACTATCCGTCAGGCGCACCGCATACGGTTTATGGATATGTATTTTAACAACCCGCTATGTGATCTGGGCGAGGTAAATAAAAAGACCGACCGGCCCCAGTGGCTCAAACCAAAAATATCTATTGCCGCCCACCTCGACTATAAGTTTATCCTTAGTCTGGAAGGAAATGATGTAGCAACCAATTTGAAATGGATCATGTCGTCAAATTCTATAGCTGTAATGCCTAAACCTAAATACGAAACATGGTTTATGGAGGGCAGGCTTATAGGGGATTATCATTATATACTGATCAATGATGATTATACCGACCTTGAAGAAAAGCTTAACTATTACATCAACAACCCGCAGCAGGCGCAACAGATAGTAAACAATGCCAATGCCTATGTAAAACAGTTTATGGATAAGCGCAAAGAAGGCCTGTTATCGTTACTTGTTTTAGAGAAATATTTTTACAGCACCGGGCAGGTAGATCGGATTTCGATATAGAAACATTGGACGCATAAAACCAGGAAAGCCCTGCAAATCGCAGGGCTTTCCTGGTTTATAAATTATAAACAAATCTTATTTCTTAACCCAGCCGTCCTTCAATGTCACGGTACGGTTAAACACCAGCTTGTCAGTAGTGGAGTGTTTGTCTAAAGTGAAATACCCTTTGCGCATAAACTGGTAGCCAACACCTAATTCAGCTTTGGCCAGTTCTGGCTCAATGTAGGCTGTTTTTATAACGTGCAGACTGTTAGGGTTCAGGTAGTCTTTAAAATCGCCATCCTCGTTTGATGGATCTTCCACTTGAAATAAGCGGTCGTACAAACGAACTTCAGCAGTTTTAGCATGCGGAACGCTCACCCAGTGAATGGTCCCCTTTACGTTGATGCCGCTGGTATCGCCACCTGATTTTGAATTAGCAATATGCGTGCAATGTATTTCGGTTACATTACCGTCGGCATCTTTAACAAAGCTTTCGCATTTAACAATATAGGCGTTCTTAAGGCGCACCATCAGCCCAACACCCAGGCGGAAGAATTTTTTAGGCGGCTCTTCCATAAAATCCTCACGCTCTATCCACAGTTCATTGCTGAAAGGAAACTCCCTGCCCCCATCGCCACCTTCAACCTCCGGGTTGTTCTCGCCGAACATGATTTCGGTTTTATCAGCCGGGTAATCGGTAAGCACTAACTTTATCGGATCAAGGACTGCCATGCGGCGCCAGGCCCTTTTGTTTAGGTCTTCGCGGATACAGAATTCCAGTAAGCTCACATCTATCATGTTCTCGCGCTTGGCCACACCAATGCGCTCACAAAACTCACGGATAGAATGAGGCGTATACCCCCTGCGGCGTAAACCACTGATAGTTGGCATACGCGGGTCGTCCCAATCCTCCACATGGCCTTCTTCAACCAGTTGCAGCAGCTTGCGCTTGCTCATTACGGTATAGGTCATGTTTAAACGGGCAAATTCGTATTGTTTTGATGGGAACAGCTCCAGTTGCTCAATAAACCACTCGTACAAAGGTCTGTGCGGTATAAACTCCAGGGTACAGATAGAGTGAGTTATTTCCTCAATAGCATCTGATTCGCCATGGGCGAAATCATACATCGGGTATATACACCAGTCGTTACCGGTACGGTGATGGTGCGTATGTTTTATACGGTACATCAGCGGGTCGCGCAAATGCATATTCGGCGAAGCCAGATCAATCTTAGCACGCAGTACTTTAGCACCATCAGGATATTTGCCTGCCTTCATCTCTTCAAACAAAAGCAAATTTTCCGCTATGCTGCGACTGCGGTAAACATTAGGTGTGCCTGGTTCGGTTGGCGTTCCTTTTTGTGCCGATATTTCTTCGGGCGAACTATCATCAACATAAGCCAGTCCTTTTTTTATCAGCGTTACAGCGAAGTTGTAGATCCGGTCGAAATAATCAGAAGCATACAGTTCATTCGCCCATTCAAAGCCCAGCCATTTAACATCGGTTTTAATGCTGTCAACATATTCCACCTCTTCTTTAGTGGGGTTGGTATCATCAAAACGCAGGTTGGTTTGGCCGTTATACTTTAGCGCCAGGCCAAAATTTAAGCAAATTGATTTGGCATGGCCTATATGCAGGTAACCGTTAGGCTCCGGCGGGAAGCGGGTTAATACCCTGCCGCCGTTCTTGCCGTTACTTATGTCTTCTTCAACTATTTCTTCCAGAAAATTTAATGATCTTTCTTCGCTCATAAGGTGCAAAAATAGGGAATTAAGCTTAAAGGCGAAAGCGGAAAGGTTTATGTAGTTGCAGTATGGGCGTTGCCTACAGCCGGGCTGTACGTTCATACGCCTGCAGGCCTTAGGCGCGAGGCCGGTATCCACTGCTGTCTAACGCGGTTTACCCCCTCCGTCTCCCTAAGCCTAGGGGGAGGGCGGACAATCATGGCAAGCTTTTAGGCGCCGTTCCTCCTCCCCCTAAACTTAGGGGGAGGCCGGGAGGGGGTAAAACAAAGCGCCAGGTTTTAAACTTTTTTCTTATTTTCCCTTCATGAACCTTATAACCGACCTCTGCCACCAACTACGCAATAACCAAACACCGGCCGAAAAAAGATTATGGCAAGAATTAAGGCGGCGCAATATTAAGGGTGAAAAGTTCCTGCGTCAGTTTCCAATCTTCATAACTAACGGCACGGGGCAGCAATCTTTTTACATAGCAGATTTTTACAATGCCAAGCTTAAATTGGTTGTTGAGGTTGATGGTCCCATTCACCTATTGAAAAAGGAATACGATGCTAACCGTGATTTGGTAATGCGATATTGGGGATTTAATATATTGCGTTTTACAAATGATGAAGTAATAAATGAACTTGGTAAAGTGTTGCTGGTGATCGATAATTATATTACAATTAGTCACTAATTTCCAAGTCCCAACCACTAATCACATTTTCTTCCTACTTTTACCATCAAATAAACCACGGTTTTACATGAGTAATACCTTTAATCGCCCTATTCGTGTTTTGGTTGCTAAGGTCGGGCTCGATGGGCACGATCGCGGTGCTCGTATTATCGCTACTTCCCTGCGGGATGCAGGCATGGAAGTGATCTACACCGGTTTGCGCCAAACCCCCGAGATGGTGGTGAACACCGCCCTGCAGGAAGATGTGGACGCCATTGGCATCTCCATTCTCTCCGGCGCGCACATGACCGTTTTCCCGAAGATCATCAACCTGATAAAAGAAAAAGGCATGGATGATGTGCTGGTTACCGGCGGCGGCATTATCCCATCAGAGGATATGGACACCTTAAAAGGTTTGGGCGTAGGCGAACTTTTCCCTCCAGGAACAAACACGCACGATATTGTTGAATATATTACCGGATGGGTGCATAAGCACCGCAATTTCTAAGCATATGGCATTTGAAAATCTGTTGATTGAATACAAAGAACGTATTCAATATATCATCATTAATCGCGAAAGCAAATTAAACGCCTTAAACAAGGCAACGCTTGCTGAACTGCACACAGCTATTACCGAAGCCTTTGCCAATACATTGGTTGGCGGTATAATTATAACCGGTGCCGGGCAAAAGGCCTTTGTAGCAGGTGCTGATATTTCTGAATTTGCCTCACTGGGTGTAGACAAAGGAACAGAACTGGCCCGTGATGGCCAGATAAAAGTTTTTAACCTGATAGAACATGGTCCCAAGCCGGTTATTGCAGCGGTTAACGGCTTTGCGCTGGGTGGCGGCTTGGAACTGGCTATGGCCTGTCATATTCGCATAGCATCAGATAATGCTAAAATGGGCCTCCCCGAAGTCACTTTAGGCCTCATCCCCGGTTATGGCGGTACGCAGCGGCTAACCCGTTTAGTGGGTAAAGGCAAAGCGCTTGAAATGATTATGACCGCTGATATGATAACCGCTGCAGAGGCTTATGAGTTTGGCTTGGTGAATCATGTAGTTAGCCAGGACAGCCTGTTAGCCAAAGCAGAAGAGATGTTAAATAAGATACTATTACGCGCCCCATTAGCCATTGCATCAGCCATAAAAGCAATAAATGCAGCCACTGATCCGGCTGTAAATGGCTTTGACACTGAGATAGAAGAGTTTGGAAAATGCTTCGGTACAAATGATCTTCAGGAAGGTGTTTCAGCATTCCTGCAAAAAAGAAAGCCCGAATTTAAGAGTAATTAGACTCTGCTAAACCAGTTAACTGACTAAAAAACCAATTTAGTCAGATTTTATCTTGCTGTTAATCAATCGATTGAATAATCGTGACATTCGGATGAAAAATCGTATATGATTTCGTGCGTTACTTTGTTCTGTGTTTAACAAAACACATATACAAAATAATACATATAGTCATGAAAAATTCATTAAAAATTTCAGCAATTGCATTAGCTTTCGCGGCATTTACATTCAGCGCAAAAGCTCAAACTACTACCCCTACTTCTACCTCAACTACAACAACAGCAAGCGGCGTACGCTTTAGCATCGGTGTTGATGCAGGTATTCCTACCGGTAAATTATCAGATAGCTATAACTTTAACATTGGTGGTTCGGTACAAGCCGATATCCCTGTTGCAAATCAATTATTTGTAACAGTTAACGCTGGTTATAATAGCATCCAGGGTAAAAACAATGTTATAGTTGATGGTGCAACTTTTTCACCAACCAACATTCAGTTATTGCCGGTTAAAGCTGGTTTAAAATTCTTCCCGGTAAGTAATTTCTACATACAAGGTGAAGCAGGTGCAGCATTCGCTTTAAACAAATCAGATGTTGGTTTCAATAAAACAGCAGCTTTTGTTTATGCACCTCAGGTTGGTTACCAGTTCCAGTTAGGTGGTAAAAATTATATTGATGCAGGCGTACGTTATGAAGCAAGCACTAAATTCAATAGTGATGTTGATAACAGCAAAGTTAATTTCTTTGGCCTGCGTGTAGCCTATGGTTTTTAATACATAACTTGATTTAATTTTTGAAAAAGGACACCGGTTTACCGGTGTCCTTTTTTGTTGTGAAGAAATCACAAACATGTTCTGTTAGGCCTTAAACAATAAATTGCTACCTTCAAGTTATGTTACCTCATTTACTTATAGAGCGAAGTTTTCCAACACCCATTGGAGTTGTCAATTGTGGTTTAAGCAGCAATAAGAATGAGATTAAAATCCTAGATAATATCACATATGATAATGGAAAGTCAATAATGTTTCAGACGTTGTCACATATTATCGAAGTTATTACATTTAAAAGTAGATTACCGTTGTATAATGGACAATCAGTTACAGATTGTCAAGGATGGATATGGCGAATTACTAAAAACAAAGCTGAAAAAGAAATAATCGAATTACATTGTTTACTTACAGACATTCCTGCAAATGTACAATTAGGTGGAGATCCTGGTGAGCATTTGGATGCCATAAGTGCCAATAATAATGATTGGATGTTACATATTGGAACCGAAGATGGAGAAATTATGAATGCCAGGGCATTAAATGATGACGGAATGCCTTCAAGGTTTATGGATAGTCTGGGTTTTAGTCAATCCTTTACACGCGTCGAGCTGAACGGCATGATAACTGACGTTCCAGAGCTCATCGTAGGAGAAAGAGTTCATTTTCATTATTTAACTGCTTATGATAAATATAGGGAGAGGACAGTTAACACATGGTTGGCTGTAGATGAGTTTAAACATAAATTGGAAAATTGGATAGGAGTTTGGTAAGCGTCAAACTGACCGATTTTAACAATTAACGTTAATTAACACTTTATGCCTCAAATATTTTACAATATTTATGGCTCCAAAGCAATTAAAAATCAAAACGGATATTAGCTTTGCACAAAAACTGTGTGAATAAATTTGTACAGTAATATACGTTGTTATTTTATTGTACGTTCTAACACAATTAATACTAAACATAAAATGAAGATCACTTTGAAAAAAATTATTTACTTAATAGCATTTATAGGTTTTACATTAGGTGCAAAGGCACAAAACGTTGCCATCCCTGATACTACCCGCATAAGCCTCGGTATTGATGGCGGTTTTCCCAATGGTAATTTAAGCAACGCTTATAATTTCGGTGTAGGAGCCTCTTTCCAGATTGATGTGCCATTAACGGAAAAGCTATATTTTACCGGTAACATTGGTTATATGTCTTTTTTCCCCAATAACAATAATATCGGCTCAAACCCTGAAGCAATATTAAATGTGAAGGTGGCCAATATGAATATGGTGCCTGTAAAAGTAGGTCTTAAATACTTTTTAATCAGAGGGTTTTATGTGCAGGCAGAGGCTGGCGAAAGTCTTTTATTAAACAAATCGTCTATTTATGCGCTAAACACTAACGCATTTACCTATGCACCGCAAATGGGTATAGTATTTAAATTACATCATCATAATTATATTGATGGTGGCGTAAGGTATGAGCGTACCCAGAGTTTTTATGGCGATGGTGCGTACAATAATATGTTTGCCGTACGTGTAGCCTACTCACTTAATCTATAATAAACTTTATTGATTTTCTTAAAAAATCTATTGTATTTAGCAAATTTGTGTATCTTAACAGTTTAATACATTTACCCTGTTAACAGTTTGCTGGTATGAAGAAGATCCTCATCATTGATGATGAAGTAAATATTGCGCTGTTGCTGTCAAAGTTTTTAACGCGTAATGGTTTTGAAGTAAAAACAGCATCAAATGGCACTACTGCTATGGAATACCTCAAAAATGAGGATTTCACCCTGGTACTATGCGATTTTAGGCTGGAAGATACGGATGGCCGTGAAATGCTTAAAAACATTAAGAATCAGTACCCAAAAACAGGGGTAATAATTATTACAGGTTATTCTGATATTAAAATGGCTGTGGAGCTCATAAAAATGGGCGCCTATGATTATATCACCAAGCCGTTATATCCCGATGAAATACTAAATACCATAAACAAGGCTATTGAAACCCAACATGCCTTGCTTGATGATGAGCAGGATAATGAACCTATTATCTCATCCAAATCAAAAGAACATAAGAAGAATACCTCAACAGGCGAGTTTGTATTTGGTACCAGCAGGGCATCAAAAGAAATACTGCGCCAGATTGACCTGGTGGCTCCCACCAATTACAGCGTAATTATAATTGGCGATAGCGGTACAGGTAAGGAAGCCGTTGCAAAAAGCATCCACCTGAATAGCCCGCGCCACAACAATCCTTTTATAGCCATGGATTGCGGCTCGCTTACCAAAGAACTTGCCGCGAGTGAGTTTTTTGGCCACGAAAAAGGATCATTCACTGGAGCGTTATATACCAAAATAGGCCACTTTGAAATGGCAAACGGGGGTACTCTGTTTCTGGATGAGGTGGGTAACCTTTCCTATGATATACAGGCCGCCTTGTTGCGTACCGTACAGGAAAGAAAAGTTAAAAGGATAGGCAGCACCAAAGAGATTGATCTGGATGTACGCATAATTGTTGCAACCAATGAAAACCTGCAGGAAAGCATACAAAAAGGCAGGTTCAGGGAAGATCTTTACCATCGCTTTAATGAGTTTAGCATATACATGCCGCCACTGCGCGATCGTGGGAATGACATTATATTACTGGCCAATCACTTTTTAGTAATTGCTAACCAGGAACTGAGCCGCAATGTAACCACTTTTTCCCCCGAGGTTATAGATTGCTTTATGAATTACCGCTGGCCGGGAAACATTCGCGAGCTGAAGAATGTAATAAGAAGGGCAACTTTACTTGCCGAAGGAAATGAAATAACCATGAAGGCGCTCCCGCTTGAAATATCAAACAGGATGATGTCTTTTGATTATAACAACCATATTAATACCCATACTTCCGAAATGCCTGAAATAAAAGAAAACAGGCACGACCTTAAAAATGCAGCACTTGAAGCTGAATTTGAGACTATTTTAAGGGTACTAAAGGAAGTTAATTTTAACAAAACCAAAGCCGCCGAGATATTAAAGATTGACCGGAAAACCTTATACAATAAAATGAAGGCCATCAATCTTAAATAAATGGAAAAGAGACCGAAAGATACGGATCACGGGCCCGATAGCATAAAAGCGCTAAAGCATGATATAAGAAATCAGCTATCAAACATTCAGCTGGCTATTGAACAATTGCGCTTTGAAATCCAGGATGTTGCAAACGCCGATTGCAAATTTTACATGGATACGATAGCTACAAGCTGTGAAAAAATGACCTCGTTGCTAAAAGACGATCTTCACGGCAAAAAGTAAAAGAGTTTATGGAGTTTCGCTAAAAACTTTTTAACTTTTTTTTGTTTATCGATATATCTACAAATCCTAAATGTCAATCTTTAATTATAAACAACGTAATAATATAATATTAGTAACCATAATTGCGCTGGGCTGTTTCCTGCTTTACGCTTTGAGTGGCCTTTTTAGTGCAATACTTGGCGCCATTGTATTGTTCACTATTTTCAGGCCCGGTTACATATACTTTGCCGAAAAAAAGAAGTGGAATAAAACAATGGTGGCATTGCTCATCATATTCAGTTCATTAATAGTTATAGTTATCCCCTTCCTTTCATTAAGCTTCATGGTGATAGGTAAAATAGCTAGTATTAATAAGAGTACTTTCCCCATACATGAATGGACTGCCCAGGTTGATGCCTTTGCAGCAAGAAATTTAAGTCAGCCGCATTTTGCCGAAACAACATTACAAAAACTCGGCACTTATGCTGCCGATCTGTTCCCATCCATATTGGGGAGCGCGGCCGGTATTATATTAACACTGCTGGTATTGTACTTTCTGCTATATTTTATGCTCACCCAAAGGATAGAATTTGAAGCAGGCTTACTAAAATATGCTCCATTTCGCGAGCAGCATACCTTAAAGTTTGCTACTGCTATGCGTAATTCAACCTACTCCAATGTTTTGGGGCAGGGTTTAATAGCAATTACACAAGGTACATTACTTGCCCTGGGTTTTTACGCCTTTGAAATACCCGACCCTGTATTTTGGGGCGTTATCGGTTCGTTCATGTCATTTTTACCTGTTGTAGGCGCACCAACCTTGTGCATCCCCGCCGGGATTATTATAATGGCAGAAGACCATACCGTTAAAGGAATATTATTAATAGCCTATGGTTTGCTGTTTATTGGTAATGTTGATAATGTGTTGCGGGTAATTATTAACAAGCGGGTTGGCAACACTCACCCTATTATATCTGTTATAGGTGTATTTATCGGTTTACCCCTTTTTGGAATTTTAGGCCTGGTTTTTGGGCCTGTATTGTTATCGTACTTTTTGTTGCTGCTCGAAATCTATGAAACCAACAGATTAGCAGCCGACAGACTGGAGCGTATGAGAACAACTACAGACACATAGCTGTAAAAAAGAATAAATGTTTGTTTGTACACGATAAATAAAGTAAATTGAAGGAAACAAAAATATAGTAGCAAGCGTAAGACAAATTGTCTTATAAATAATACTTGGCAACATATTTAGTCGTTATACAAACAATTAGTCAACATAAAAATTATAATAATATGAACGATAACTCAAAAGTAGTAATTGCACTGCTTGCCGGGCTGGCAGCAGGGGCAGCATTGGGGCTGTTATTTGCACCCGAAAAAGGCAGTGAAACCCGTGACAAACTTACCGAATCATTAAAAAATCTTGGTGATTCTATAAAAGATACCGCAGCTGCTGAAATTGATAATCTTGTTGGGTTAAAAGATAAGGTTGTTGAAAATATAAAAACAAAGTTAAAGGGCGCCGAGTTAGAATATCAGGACGACCTTGAACACGCATAAATTTTACAATATCCCGGGTTAAAATATTATTTAACCCGGGGTAATAAATAAATTATATGGAAGACAAAAAAGAAGCTCAGCCACCTATTATTGATCAGCTGAAGGAATATGCCGAAACCCACATTAAGCTTGCTAAGTACAGGGCTATTGAAGGGGGCACATCTATAGCAGCCAGTTTAATTGCTGATGTTGTGGTAATATTTTGTATGCTATTGGCTTTCATATTTGCCAGTATTACGCTGGGGTTTTATTTATCCTCTCTGTTTCATTCAGACTGGGAAGGCTTTGGATGCGTTGCATTAATGTATTTGATTATTGCCCTTGTTGTTAAGTATAACAGGAAGAGCCTTGAGCGGCCGGTTATTAACGCATTTATTCAAAAAATATTTAAATAATTATAATGGACGAACCTATTAAAAACAGCTGGGATTTAAGGCAGGAGATAATAAGGCTTAAGGGACTGGAAAAAGTGCAGGGCGAAGCTATTGCAGAGCGTTTTAATAGTCCGGCGGCTATATTTTCAACCGTGTATTCATTATTTCCAAAATCATCAAATAGCGGCGAAAACAAATCCAATATTTTTAATCAGGATTTCGTAAGCATACTATCGCGTTTTTTAATCCCTTTCACACTAAACAAAACTATATTCAAACACTCCGGTTTCTTAATAAAAACGTTGGTTGGTTTGGTTTCTCAAAAGGCATCAGGGTATGTTAATGAAGAGTCGGTAGTAGGCATTTTTGATAAGGTAAAAGCACTTTTTACCAAAAAGCGTACCTATGCTAAGGAACACTATCCTTATAGTTTATAGGCCCTGTTAATTTCATTTTTTATTTCTTCTATAAATTTTCGCTTTTATAAATGGCATAAAACTATTTTTGTGCCTTAATTTTTGCAAGTGGGAAAAGATAAGTTACGGCGATTTGCCGAAATAGATACGTTTAGTAATGTTTTGCAGCTGGATGCCGGCAAGGAACTAAAAGGCCAATGGGGCATTACTCAATTTAAAAACAACAACCCTGTTGTATTGGAGCTGGCCTGCGGTAAAGGTGAATACACTGTAAGCCTTGCCCGCCTGTTCCCTGATAAAAATTTTATTGGTGTTGATTATAAGGGCAACCGCATTTGGCGTGGTGCCAAAACGGCACTAGAGGAGGGGGTTAATAACGTAGCATTTTTACGTATACAGATAGAAAGCATACTGGATTACTTTGCCCCTGGAGAGGTTGACGAGATCTGGATCACCTTTCCTGACCCGCAACCACAGGTAGGCCGTGAAAAAAAGAGGTTAACATCTCCCCGCTTCTTGGATATGTACAAGCATATAGTTAGAACAGGCGGCTACATCAACCTGAAAACAGATAATGATCCCCTGCACGCCTACACTGCCGAAAAAATTGACGAGCTGAAATTGAAGCTGCACATAAAAACAGAAGATCTTTATCATTCACCTTATGCGGATGAAGTACTATCGATAAAAACATATTACGAGAAAAAATATTTAAAGGATAATAAGAATATTAATTACCTTAAATTCTCATTTACAAACGAACTGTAGAGACGCAACACTTTGCGTCTCATGGCAGGAAATAATATGGAAGAAATTAACTTTTATGATAAGGTTTACCAGGTTGCCCGGTTAATACCAAAAGGCAGGGTTACATCCTATGGGGCTATCGCCAGTTATTTGGGTACCAAAGGCTCATCGCGCATGGTGGGTTATGCCATGCAGGCGGCAGGCAGTGCACAACCGCCAGTACCGGCGCACCGTGTGGTGAACAGGCAGGGTTTGCTTACGGCAAAACAGCATTTTGGTGGTAACTTAATGCAGCGCCTGTTAGAAAGCGAAGGCGTAAAGGTGGAGAACGACCAGGTGCAGGACTTTAAAACCGTTTTCTGGGACCCTTATATCGAGCTTGAGCTTTGATGTTACAATAATTGCAGCAATTCAATCCTGTTACCAAAAGGATCTATAAAGGCAAAGCGCCTGCGCCCAGGAATCTCCGGTTCGGGTAATATCTCAACTTTATCTTTTAAATAATCGAGCGCGGCATCAACATCCGTTACCTCAAAAGCGGTATGGCGGGTTGATATGGGCAATTGCGGCTCAACACCTATATGCAATTGGATATCCCCAATATTAAACCAATAACCCTTGGATGAAAAAAGATGATCAGGGCGGTCAATCAATTCTAATTCTATTATATCAGTATAAAAGGCCTTTGCTTCCTCCAGCCTTTCAGGTGCAACCGCAATGTGGATATGGTCTACCCGTTTAAAAGTTATCATTAAATATCCTCCGCGAAGGTTAACAGATAATTGTTGTTATCAAGTATGGAGAATTCTGTTGCACCGTAAAAAGTTTTTTCAAGCCCTTTTACAACGGTTACTTTGTCTTTTATCTCATCAAAAAATGAAAGGATGTTTTTTAGCTTGATATAAAACAAAAGTGAGCCGCCGTCTTTCCGGCTTATCCCGGGCAGATCACCGCCCAAACTGGCAAAAGTTTGGAACATAAAGTTTACGTTGCCATTCATTACCATGGCCCAAACCAGCGGACTGCCATCCTCGGGTACACTCATTACCAGTTGGAAACCTAATTGTTTATAAAACGCAATGGTTTCATTAATATCCTTCACAAAAATGTTGGGCGATAAACTTTCCATAGCTTTGTAATTATTTGATAAAATTTTTAGCAATTTAGAATTATAAAAGTAAAGATTTCTAATTTTAAAAAATCAAATAAATCAATAATCCAGTAATTCATTAACTCAATAATTATACCACCTATGGGAAAATTAGTAGACGATTTTGAAACCTATCGTACCCGGATGAACGACAGGATAATGGAATCATCAAACACCAATATCAAACGTTTTTTTGCCCTGGATACCACCAGTTACGCCGATGGCGCATTGGATGTAAAAACCAAGGAAATGCTGGGCCTGGTGGCTTCCATGGTGTTGCGCTGCGATGATTGCATAAAATATCACTTAGGCAAGTGCCATGATGCCGGCGTAAAACACGATGAAATGAACGAGATATTTATGATAGCTAACCTGGTAGGCGGCTCGATTGTTATCCCGCATTATAGAAGGGCTGTGGAGTATTGGGATGAGTTGAATTTTAGTCCAAAGTCTTAAGCCCTTAGTCTCAAGTCAAAAATGAGTTCATTTAGAGATCTGATAGTTTATAAGAAAGCATTTTCATTGTCGATGGAAATATTTTTTCTTACTAAGGCTTTTCCAAAAGAAGAAACGTATAGTTTGGTTGATCAGATAAGAAGATCATCGAGATCTGTATTCGCATCTGTTGCTGAATCCTATAAAAAACGGAAATATCCTAACCATTTTATAAGTAAACTGACTGATGCGGATATGGAAAATGGAGAAACCCAGGCATGGCTTGATGCTTCTTTAGCATGTGCTTATATTACAAATGAAAAATATATGGAGTTAAATCAGCAAAGCGAAGAAGTATCCCGTCTACTCAATTATATGATTAATAATCCTGATAAATTTAAATAAGATGACTAAAGACTCTAGACTAAAGACTCCCGACTTGGTTCGCTGCCACTGGCCCGGTAACGATGAACTGTACATCAAATACCACGACGAAGAATGGGGTAAAACAACCCACGACGACAAAATACTATTCGAATTTTTAACACTCGAATCCGCGCAGGCAGGCTTAAGCTGGATAACCATTTTGCGCCGCCGCGAAAACTACCGTAAGGCGTATGCAGATTTTGACGTGCAAAAAGTAGCCGCTTTTAATGATGAAGATGTAGCGCGTTTATTAAATGATGAGGGCATCATCCGTAACCGTTTAAAGGTCGCCTCATCTATCAGCAACGCGAAACTGTTTATTGAAGTTCAGAAGGAGTTCGGTTCATTTGATAAATACCTGTACAGCTTTATGCCCGATGGAAAACCGATCAATAATACATCAGGTACGCTTCCGGCAAGTACACCTATTTCTGATGCGATCAGCAAGGATATGAAAAAGCGGGGCTTCAAGTTTTTCGGCACCACTATTTGCTATGCACACATGCAGGCTACCGGTATGGTGAATGACCATATACCGGGTTGCAGCTTTAAAATCAACACAGATCCCACTAATTGAGCCGAATTACAGGAATTGTTCAATTAGTGCTGATAGAATCCTATTTTTGAATAACCATTATTGTGCTGGAATTCGTGTAATTCGACTCAATTCGTGCAATTAGTGTAAAATATCATGAAAAAACTATTTCTTTTGGATGGCATGGCCCTTATTTACCGGGCGCATTTTGCATTGAGTAAAACTCCGCGCTTTACTTCGGCTGGGTTAAATACATCAGCGGTTATGGGTTTCACCAATACCCTGCTCGAGGTACTGAAAAAAGAAAAGCCTACGCATATGGCCGTGGTATTTGATACCGAAGCCCCTACTGAGCGCCATACCGAATACGAAAAATACAAGGCCCATCGAGAATCGATGCCTGAGGACCTGTCAAAAGCATTGCCCTACATTTTTAAAGTAGTATTGGGGTTCAATATACCGCTTATTACTTCCGATGGTTATGAGGCTGATGATATAATCGGCACCCTTGCCAAAAAAGCAGAGAAGGAAGGCTACCAGGTTTATTGTATGACCCCCGATAAGGATTTCGCGCAGCTGGTATCGCCCAATATCCACATCTACAAACCCGCACGTATGGGTAACGAGATGGAAATACTGGGTGTAAAGGAAGTGCTGGCCAAATGGGAAATTGAGCGTGTTGAGCAGGTTATAGATATCCTGGGTTTATGGGGTGATGCTGTGGATGGTATCCCTGGCATACCCGGTGTTGGTGAAAAAACCGCTAAGCTGCTGATCAAACAATATGGCTCGGTTGAGGAGATCATTAATCATAGTCACGAGTTAAAAGGTAAGCTGCGCGAAAACGTGGAGAACTTTGCTGAGCAGGGCTTAATGTCGAAACGACTGGCGACCATCAATCTGAATGTTCCGGTTGAGCTGGATGAGGCAGGACTGGAAATGTGCGCACCAAGTAAAGACTTATTAGAACCTTTATTTGCTGAGTTGGAGTTCCGTACTTTGGGCAGGCGTGTATTTGGGGATGATTTCAGTATTACCGAAATGAAATCTGTATCCATCCAAACCGATCTGTTTGGCAATCCTGTTGCCAGTGGCCGCACCACCATGACGGTTGATGTGGAGGATATTGCCGAGCCCGTAACATCATCGTTTTTGCCATCAAAAAATATTGAGAATGTACCGCATACCTATCATTTAGCGGATACCGTTGAAAAGCGCAGCGAGCTGATAGCTATACTTAAACAGCAAAAAAGCATTTGTTTTGATACCGAAACCACCGGTACTGATGCTAATAATTGTGAACTGGTGGGCTTATCATTTGCAGTAAAAGCGGGCGAGGCATGGTATGTGCCGGTACCTGTAGACCAGGAACAGACAAAAGCCATTGTAAAGGAATTTAAAAATGTATTTGAAGATGCCGCCATTGGCAAAACCGGGCAGAATATAAAGTTCGATATACTGATACTTAAATGGTACGATGTACAGGTAAGAGGCGACTTGTTTGATACCATGATGGCGCACTATGTGATCGATCCGGATACCCGCCATGGGATGGATATCCTGTCGGAAAATTATCTGGGCTACTCCCCTGTTTCCATCACCACGCTTATTGGTGCCAAGGGCAAAAACCAGGGCAATATGCGCGATGTGGGGATAGAGAAAATAAAAGAGTACGCCGCTGAAGATGCCGACATCACCCTGCAACTAAAAACTGTTTTTGAGCCGAAACTGAAGGAAGTAGAAGCGGAAAAGCTGGTCCACGAAATTGAGAACCCGTTGATCTATGTATTGGCTGATATTGAGTTTGAAGGCGTTAAGATAGATCATTTCGCCCTCCAGGATTTTTCAAAGGACCTGGAAACCGATATAGGCAAACTGGAGAAAACCGTTTACGAAAAAGCTGGTGTGCGTTTCAACATCGCGTCGCCAAAACAATTGGGCGAAGTGCTTTTTGAAAAACTGATGCTCGATCCTAAAGCTAAAAAAACCAAAACAGGTCAGTACCAAACAGGCGAGGATGTGCTGCTAAACCTCGCCGCCAAAAGCGATATTGTGCGTGATATATTGGACTATCGCCAGCTGCAAAAATTAAAGTCGACTTATGTTGATGCCTTGCCGCAAATGGTAAACCCTAAAACAGGGCGTGTGCATACCTCCTATAATCAGGCGGTGGCTGCAACCGGGCGTTTAAGCTCAACCAATCCTAACCTGCAAAATATCCCTATCCGTACTGAGCGTGGCCGTGAGGTGCGTAAGGCATTCATCCCGCGCGATGCCGGGCATACCATTGTTTCTGCGGATTATTCGCAGATAGAGCTGCGCATTATTGCCGAGATCAGTAAGGATGAAAACATGATGGAGGCCTTTGTAAAGAACCTCGATATCCACACCGCTACAGCAGCCAACGTGTATAGTATTGCTTTGGATGAAGTGACCAGCACTCAGCGCCGTAATGCCAAGGCGGTAAATTTTGGTATTATTTATGGGCAGTCGGCATTTGGGTTATCGCAAAACCTGGGCATCCCGCGTAAGGAAGCTGCCGAGATCATCGAAAATTATTTTGCCCAATATCCGGGCATTAAAAGATACATGACCGATACTATGAACTTCGCCCGGGAAAACGGTTATGTATGCACGCTGATGGGCAGGCGCAGGTATCTGCGTGACATTAACTCGGCTAATGCGACGGTGCGTGGCTTTGCTGAACGAAATGCGATTAACGCGCCTATACAGGGTTCAGCGGCAGACATGATCAAGATCGCCATGATCAACATTCACCGTGAATTTTTGGCCCAAAAACTGGATGCCCGAATGACCATGCAGGTGCATGATGAGTTGGTGTTTGATGTGCCACATGATGAAGTAGAAATTGTTAAACCCATCATTATGCACAACATGAAGAACGCCATTAAAACCGAGGTGCCTATTATGGTGGAGATCGGTACAGGCTTGAATTGGCTTGAAGCGCATTAATCTGTTTGATAATTTGGCTAAAGTCGGTTGTGCTTTTTAACTTTTATCCGTTGGCTTAAGCCAACGGCAATGAATGCGGGTGGGGAGAAATACTGAATTAGCTTTCCATTCATTGCCGTCCCATTTATGGGACGGATAGATAAACACCAGAATCCGGCTTTAGCCCAAATAACCGTTATGCTTCATTAATCTTCAGCAACGCCTCGTATGAAAGTGCAGTGGTATTATTAAAATTGTAATTAGGCATAAGTTTTTAAGCTGTTTTTTAAGAAGGAACTATCTAATCTTCAAAAAAACCGATATAAATTAAAAATGAGCATCAAAAGCTACTATTACTTTTTGGTATAAATCTTTCAAAAAGAAACTAAAAACCTTACTAACATTTTTACAATTGATACTCTAAATTTCAAAAACTATATTAATTATTACAGGTTTCTCTTTTAGTAATCTTTGCTTAAATTGAGCCAATATAATCCTGAATGAGAGTTTATCACCTAAGTGCCGAATGTTACCCCGTGGCCAAAGTTGGAGGCCTTGCTGATGTGGTGGGCGCGCTGCCAAAATATCAGAAATTGTTAGGTATTGACGCGGCCGTTGTAATGCCTTTTTACGACCGCAAATTTACCCGCGAAAATAAATTTGATGTGGTGTTTAGCGCCGTAACCTTGCTGGATACGCGCCGCCTTTACTTTGAAGTATTAAAGGAGAGCACCAATAAACTGGGTTTTGATCTTTACCTGATCAGGATCCCAGGACTACTTGATCGCGAAGAAGTTTACATGTACCCGGATGAAAGGGATCAGTTCATGGCTTTTCAGCTGGCATTTTTAGATTGGATAAGCTATTCACAGCAATCGCCGGATATTATACATTGTCACGATCATCATAATGGGCTTGTTCCGTTTTTATTATATCACTCTAAATTATACACCCGCCTTGCACATATACCAACGGTATTTACTATACATAACGGGCAATATCATGGCGTATTAGGTTGGGATAAACTTTCATACCTGCCTGAGATTGATAGGGCGCAAATTGGCTTGCTGGATTGGGCCGGTGCTATTAATCCGCTTGCCGCTGCGGTAAAATGCTGCTGGAAATACACTACCGTATCCCCAAGCTACCTGCATGAGCTAACCATCAACTCAAACGGGCTGGAATACTTGTTTTATACCGAAAGAGCCAAGGGATCGGGCATTATAAATGGGATAGATACAGAAGTATGGAACCCCAAGACGGACCCCATGATCCCGATAAATTTTACTTCGGCAAAGCTGGCGCAGGGTAAGGAAAAAAATAAAGAAGTGATCTGCGAAAAGTTCGGTTTAGCGCCTGATAAGCCTATCATATCATTTATAGGCAGGCTGGTACTTGAAAAAGGCGCCGACCTGATATATGATTCCGTTAAAAGAAGCCTTGCCGAGCACCCTGATGGCGTTAATTTTGTGCTTTTAGGTGCTGGTGACCCGGATCTGGAAAAGGACTTTTTGGCGCTCTGGGAACTGTTCCCTGGCAAAGTTGGGGTCTTTATTGGCTATGACGAAGCACTGGCGCATTTAATATATGCCGGCGCCGACTTTTTGCTCATGCCATCGCGTGTGGAACCCTGCGGCCTGAACCAGTTGTATGCACTACGCTACGGCACCGTGCCAATAGTAAGGAGTACCGGTGGATTGAAAGATACCGTAATTGATTTTGGAGACGAAGGCGGTTATGGCATCCGTTTTAATGATATAACAGTTAGTGATATTTGCTATTCGGTTAGTCGCGCGGTAGCTTTATATCAGAATAAAAAGCACTTGCAGTTTTTGCGCAAACGTATGATGGACCTCGATTTTTCCTGGGACAGATCGGCCAAAGAATACATTACCCTTTATGAAAGTTTAAAACCAGTAATATGACCTCAAAAGTAATTTGCATTGTACTTGGCGGTGGCCAGGGAAGCCGCCTATCCCCGCTTACAGCAACACGTTCAAAACCGGCAGTGCCAATTGCCGGTAAATACCGTTTAGTTGATATCCCTATCTCAAACTGCCTGCATTCGGGTATAACGCGTATTTATGTGTTAACGCAGTTCAACTCAGCTTCGTTAAATAAGCACATTAAAAACACATACCATTTCAGCAGTTTCAGCGAAGCTTTTGTTGATATACTGGCGGCGGAACAAACCCCAACCAGCGGCTCATGGTACCAGGGTACGGCCGATGCGGTGCGCCAGAGCCTGCACCATTTATCGGTGCATGAATTTGATTATGTGTTGATCCTATCGGGCGACCAGCTGTACCAGATGGATTTTGAAGAGATGATAGAAAATCACATCAAAGCTGATGCTGAAATATCTATCGCTACCATACCAGTACACGCCAATGATGTACCCGGCTTCGGCATATTAAAAACCGATACAGACAACCTGGTTACAGCTTTTATTGAAAAGCCTAAAACAAACTTTGAAAACTGGGCATCAGAGGTAAGTGATGAAATGGCCTCACAAGGCAGGTATTATCTTGCTTCAATGGGTATATACATATTTAACCGCTCTGTTTTATACACATTGCTGCAAGGCAATGAGCGTACAGATTTCGGCAAGGAGATCATCCCGCAATCTATTGACAGTCATAAGGTATTAAGCTATCAGTACGAGGGTTACTGGACAGATATTGGTACCATACCATCGTTTTTTGATGCCAACTTAGGCTTAACTGATGATATCCCGCAGTTTAACCTGTTTGATAAGAACTACATATTTACCCGTGCACGTATGCTGCCGCCATCAAAAATGAGTGGCACCCACGTTGATAAGGGAATTATAGCTGATGGCTGTATTATAAATGCCAGCCATATTACCCGCTCCATAATTGGCATACGTACCCGCATAGGTTTTGATACCACTATTGAGAACTGCTATGTAATGGGCAGCGATAATTACCAAACCCTGGAGCAAATAGAAGAATCAAAGGAGGCAAATACACCTATAATGGGTATTGGCGACAGGTGTACCATTAAAAATGCCATTATTGATAAAAATACTTACATAGGTAATGATGTGCAGATAAACTGCGGCGAAAAGCTGGAAGACGGCGATTACGGCACACATACCGTACAGGATGGCATAGTGGTTATAAAGAAACGCGCAGTTATACCACACGGCACTATAATTTAATTATAAGATAATTTAAAACAATCTGGAGTTAAACTTCTTTTTATAGTATCCACACACTATAAAATTGAAAACTATGAGAAAGTTATGTTGTATGATTGCCTTAGCAGCAATATCATTTGGAAGTGTTTATGCGGCAGCAATGCCAGCACCGGTTAAAGCCATGCAAGTGGATACTACCAAAGTGAAAAAGAAGAAAGATAAGACTAAAGTAAAAATGAAGGATACTACAAAAACGAAGAAGGATACGACGAAGAAAATGTAGTATCACAAAAAAGCCCTCCGGAGCACGGAGGGCTTTTTATTTATAAAACAATAGTTTCGCCTATTGCTGGTAGTTTTAAGTTGAGGCCTGCTTTAATGAATTTCTCCATTACTTCCTCTTTGTTGATCTTTATTTGAGGGAAAGTATCATAATGCACACCGATCACATTTTTACAGTTGATGAAAGAGCAGCATTTAATAGCATCATCAGCACCCATGGTATAATTATCGCCGATAGGCAAAATAGCCCAATCCAGGTTTTCATCAGCCAACAGCTTCATGTCATAGGTAAGCGCAGTATCGCCTGCAAAATAAATCTTTTTACCTTCGGAGTAGATCACAAAGCCTGCCGGATTGCCACCGTAACTGCCATCGGGCATCGAGCTGGAGTGCAATGCAGCTACCATTTTAACACGACCGAAATCAAAATCAAAGCCGCCGCCAAAATTCATGCCGTGTACATTTTCAACACCTTGTTTGCCCAGCCAGCCTGCTATATCAGCAATGCAGATTACTTTAGCGCCGCTGTTCTTTTGGATCGGAACAGCATCAGCGATATGATCGCCATGCCCGTGTGATAACAGGATGTAATCGGGTTTAAGGCTGTCTACATCAATATCCTTTGCCAAGGGGTTTGGCGATATGAACGGATCAAATAATAATGTTTTGCCACCTGTTTCCAGATCACCGGAAGAATGGCCGTAAAATGTAAATTTCATATTGAGTCAGTTTTTTGTAGTGTTTTTTTCTTTTGTCATCCTGAGCGATAGCGAAGGATTTTCTTCGATATGCAAATGCGGACGATGCCTGCGGATAGGTCCGTCGCTATCGCTCAGGATGACAATTGGGGTTAGTACTTATTTACCGAACAACCCACCCAAACCGCCGAACATCTGCTGTGTCATGGCAGCCATTTCGCTTTGGCTAACGTTATCAGCCTGTTCCATAGCTTTGTTTATGGCAACTAAAAGCAATTCTTCCAGTTCCTCTTTATCTGCATCCTTAAAAAAATCAGGATCGATGGCAACAGATTGCACCACTTTGTTCGCATTAGCAACAACGGTGATCTTGCCACCTTCGGCACTGCCGCTTACGCTAATGGCATCCAAACGTTTCTTTACCTCGCCCGCTTTTTGCTGGGCTTCCATTATCTTATCAAACATGATTTTATAGTTTAATTAGTTGATTAAGTTGGATTAGGTTGATTTGGTTTTGAATTTTTAATAATAACCAAACAAGTAAGTTGCTAAAACCACTCACTTAATCAACCCAATCAACCACTCACCAATTTACTGATCTTCCTCAACTCCGCCATTACCCGTGTAAGCGCTTTTGCGCACTACTGGCATGCCTGTCATTTTAAAAAGATCATCCAAATGTAGCAAGCTTCCGTTTACCATGTTGCCAAGCAATACAATTGTTACGTCATTTTTCATGTCACGCAAAAATATGTGTCTGAAACCATGCCACCAGCCGGTGTGGTAAACCACTTTTTGGCCAGGAGCTTCAAATAAACGCCAGCCGTATCCATAATTAAAGTGCCCGCGGATCATCGGATTGCGATCGGTATAAGCAGAGTCCTGGGTAGCTGGTTTTAATAAATAACCGGCACGAAGCGCACGGTCGAATAAGAAAAGATCGCCAACAGTGCTATAAACGCCATAAGCGCCAAGCGGGCCATCTAAAAAGTTAGGAGCAACTGAATATTTCCAGCTGTTACGATCATGGCCGAGCACATTGGTCGGTATTTTATCATATACTGCTTTTGAGTAGGCAGCTGTATTCTTCATCCCCGCAGGGTCGAATATGTTTTCTTTTACATACTGGGCATAGCTCATGCCGCTTACTTTTTCAACAATAGAGCCCAGCACCATAAAGTTGGAGTTGTTATATAAAAAGCGTTTGTCGGGTTTGTTGAATGGCGCGGGTTTGTATTGCGCTATCATGTCCATAGTTTGCTGGTTGGTGATGCCCTTGCGCTGGTCGCGGTGCTCGGCGCGGTATACATCATCAACAAAATATACATAGTTCATCATGCCTGAACGGTGTGTAAGCAATAGCCTGATGGTTACGCCCTCGTATGGGAAGTTAGGGAAGAAATCGCGCACATCCTGGTTAAGCTTTAGCTTGCCGCGTTCCATTAACTGCAGAATAGCAGTTGAGGTTATAGTTTTTGTGACCGATGCCAGCTGAAATTTTGAATTGATATGCAGACTGTCCAAACGTGGGTAATCGGCCCAGCCAAAACTGTTTTCATAAATGATCTTGCCTTTTTTTGCCACCAAAACATTGCCGTTAAAGCCACTTACCTGGTGCAGGTGCTTCATAAAAGCATCAATTTGCTTATCGGCCTTTTTAGGGTCGTATGTTGAATATTGGGCCGGGTTAAAAGGCTTGCCCAGATCGGGTGTGGAAGAAACTTGCTTATTTTTACTTTGAGAGCAGGAGGCTAAAAGAACCAGGGAAAAAGTTATGGATAGGATGTTTTTACAGGATACAGTCATAGATAAAAAAACTTTCACTTTATAGGAAGCTACAAAAGTCCAAAATTATATAGTAGTGATAAACTAAAGTTTTAAACATATCCATATTATTCTGCACTATTTATAAATTTAGTTGATTATAAGGTCGTTAAAATGAAAAGAGCTGTTTTGGCAATATTGGTTTTTATTTCACTGGCTGCATGCGGGCAGCATAAAGTTAACCTTGCATTAAAAAAGCAACTGGATAGTGTTATGGTGCTCGATCAAAAATACCGGGACACCCTGTCGTTATTGATGGATCCTAAAAAGAGTGATTCTGTGGCTAAAAATCTATCGCTTACCGCGCAGCAAGCCACCGGGCATTACTGGGCACTGCAAAACAGGTTGGATTCGCTCGACCTGATATTTGTTGAAGGAGTGATCAAAAAATACGGTTATCCAGGCAAAACACTTGTTGATTCACCGGCTAATGAAGCTGCCTGGTATGTTATACAGCATACCGGCAAAATTCATCAATATATTAATGTGATAAAAAAAGCCGCTGATGCTAGTGAACTGCCGTTCCATTTATACGCCATGATGCTCGACCGCGACCTGATGGATGAGGGCAAAGAACAAGTTTATGGAACACAGGCCGCCTACCGTACACTAAAAAACGGGCATACAGAGTGGTTTGTGTGGCCAATAAAGGATGCTGAAACAGTAAATGAGCGTAGAAAAAAAGCCGGATTTGATCTTACGGTTGAACAGAATGCCACAAGATTTGATATTACTTATAAGGTAGTAGAATTGAATGAGATAAAAAAAATTAAATAAAATGTCCAAATATATGTAGTTAACTACATATATTTGGACATAAACAATTCGGAATGGAAAATACACTAACCATCAAACCAATTTACAACGATTATTGCGATAAGATCATAGACCTGATCTTATCCATCCAGCAAAAGGAATTTGGACTAACCATCACTATTAATCAGCAACTTGATCTGCTGGATGTGGAGGCCAATTACCATCAGGGCGGCGGGAATTTCTGGGGCGCTTTTCTGGGCGACAAGCTGATTGGCACTATCGCATTGATCAATTGTGGGCATAATTCGGCTTGTATCCGTAAGATGTTTGTTAAAAAGGAATATCGGGGTAAGGAACTGGGCACTGCGCAACAATTGCTCAATACATTGCTGCAATATTGCAGCGAGAAGGAAATCACAGCTATATATTTAGGTACAGTTCACCAGCTAAAAGCCGCGCACCGGTTTTATGAGCGCAATAGTTTTACGCCGATAGCCGCTGCCGATCTGCCGCCTTATTTCCCCCTCATGATTACTGACAATATGTTTTATCAATTACATTTGGATAAACAAACCGCGCTATGAATGTTATTAACGAATTGAGCATACTGGCCATTGCCACCCGTTTACAGCGCCTCGCCGAGCAGATGCGCAAGGATGGCCTGCTGATCTATAAAGCTCATGGCGTAGATTTCGAACCTAAGTGGTTCCCGGTAATTTATACGCTGCATGTTAAGCCGGTTTTGAGCGTGGTTGAGTTGTCTGCCGAGATCGGGTACTCGCATCCTTCTACCATAACCTTATTAAAGGAGCTGGAAAAACAAAAACTGATAAAATCAGGAAAGGATAAAACCGACGAGCGCAAGCGCCTGGTGCAGTTGACTGAAAAAGGGCAGGCGCTCATAAACCAGATGAAGCCTGTTTGGCAAGTAATGATAGCCGCCTCAACACAATTAACTGAAACCAAAAACAACCTGATGAAGGCCATAGAAGAGGTGGAACAACAAATGGAGCTGCAAAGCTTTTACCAACGTGCCAAGGTTATTATGGCGGCTAATGAATTGAAAGACGAGGGAAACTTTTGAAAATCACAAATTTATCTTCGCTTTTACTTTAAATAAAATTGTATAACTAACAACTTGAGTTAATTAGGAAACCTTTAACTCCACCATCTTTATCTTCGGGTCAGTATCATCAGGAAACATAGCCTTAGCCGCCGTTTTGCAATCTTTTATACCCTCTTTCAGCTCCCCATCCTGGAATGATTTTCCGCTGAACAGCAGCATTTCCTGGCCGGTATGTTCCAGCTTATCAAGTGTTGTGCCGTTCCATAAATAGGGGTTGTCGGCAGGTGAGATGTATATGATGTTGTATTTTGGCATGGGAGGCGAATTATATCAGTACAACACCATTATGCCGGTTATGGTTTTGTAGTAAAAAGATTACCCTGCACCGTTTACATCCACCATATAAAACCCTAACTTTGCCCTGCAAAATTTTAACACCGATGAGTTTCAGAACAGAACATGATACCATGGGCGAGGTACAGGTACCTGCCGACAAATACTGGGGAGCACAAACCGAAAGATCACGCAATAACTTTAAAATTGGTCCGGAGGCATCAATGCCAAAGGAAATTATTGCCGCTTTTGCTTACTTAAAAAAGGCTGCCGCCTATACCAATACTGATTTAGGCGTACTGCCTGCCGAAAAACGCGACCTGATAGCACAGGTTTGTGATGAGATATTAACAGGCAGCTTAGCAGCTGAATTTCCGTTGGTGATATGGCAAACAGGCTCGGGCACACAATCAAACATGAATGTGAACGAGGTGATCGCTAACCGCTCGCATGTTTTACAAGGCAATACATTGGGCGAAGGCAAAACTTTTATCCATGCCAATGATGATGTAAACAAATCACAATCATCAAACGATACCTATCCTACTGCCATGCACATCGCCGCCTATAAAATGGTGACCGAGGTAACCATACCGGGCGTTGAAAAACTGCGCGATACGCTTAAAGCAAAATCAGAAGCATTTAAATCAGTTGTAAAAATTGGCCGTACCCACTTGATGGATGCTACGCCATTAACATTAGGACAAGAATTCTCGGGCTATGTATCACAACTGGATCATGGCTTAAAAGCATTAAGAAACACACTGGATCACCTTGGTGAGCTGGCTTTGGGTGGTACTGCAGTTGGTACCGGCATCAACACGCCGAAAGGTTATGATGTTAAGGTAGCTGAATACATTGCTAAGTTTACTAACCTGCCATTCCGCACTGCTGAAAATAAATTTGAGGCGCTGGCTGCCCACGATGCTATTGTGGAAACACATGGCGCGTTAAAGCAGATTGCCGTATCATTAATGAAGATAGCGAATGATATCAGGATGTTGGCATCTGGTCCGAGGTCGGGTATTGGCGAGATCCACATACCGGATAACGAGCCGGGATCATCAATTATGCCGGGCAAGGTTAACCCAACCCAAAACGAGGCTGTTACTATGGTTGCCGCGCAGGTGATGGGTAATGATGTTACAATATCTATCGCAGGCTCGAACGGACATTACGAATTGAACGTGTTTAAGCCTGTTATGGCTGCTAACTTTTTGCAATCGGCAAGATTAATTGGCGATGCCTGCGTATCATTTACCGATCATTGCGCAAAAGGTATTGAGCCAAACTACGATGGCATTAAAAAGCACCTGGAAAACTCATTAATGCTGGTAACAGCTTTAAATCCGCATATAGGTTACGAAAACGCCGCTAAAATTGCCAAAAAAGCGCTAAAGGAAAACAAATCCCTGCGCGAAGCGGCAATGGACCTGGGTTTATTAACCAGCGAGCAGTTCGACCAGTGGGTCAGACCTGAAGATATGATAGGGTCACTTAAATAATTTCAATTGTCATTCTGAGCGATAGCGAAGAATCTATTATAAAAGCGGACGATGCCTGCGGACAGGTCCTTCGCTATCGCTCAGGATGACAAATAAAAGCTACATGCAAATACCTTTCAGCTTTCGCCTTTCAGCTTTTACCTTCTTAGTGGCTTTCGCCTTCATAATGGTATGCAGCTCCTGCTGGATGAACCCGAATACGCAAACTCCGGGGCAAAGTTATTTGCAGGGCGAGTGGCAGCAGGATTCGGTACCGGGGCAAAAACAATTGCTTACTTATTCGCTATATCATTTCAGGTTTACCTGTGACTCGTTTTTTGTGTCGATAAAATCATTCAGCAAAGTAAATTATGGGGCAGATAGCTGCATGAAAGGCGGCCATTGGATGGAATATACCCGCGGCCATTACGAACAGCGGAACGATACCCTGTTTTTAAAGGGCCAATTCTGTAATCCTGATTATACCATAAAAGAAGATCCCGGCTGTTTCAGGATCGGGGTTTATGAAGAGTTTTTTAAGGTAACAAAGAAAACAGATTCGCTGGTGCAGCTTTCAAGCACAACGGGTGTTATACCTATTGATGCACGATTGATAAAAAGAAATACTTGTACGATAAAACCACTTTAAAAATATGAAAACTACCTTTTTCAAAAAACTGATATTGGGTGTAGCCATCCTTTATGCGCCGGTACAGGCTATGGCCTGGGGAACAACCGGTCACCGCATTTGCGGGCAGATTGCCGAAAGTTATTTAACGCCAAAAGCCCGTGCTGCTGTTCATGCTATTTTAGGCCATGAATCAATAGCTATAGCCAGCAACTGGGCCGATTTTATAAAATCCGACCCATCATATAGCTATTTATCATCATGGCATTATATCGACCTGAATAAAGCTTATACTTACCCTGAGCTGGTTGATTTTTTAAACCAGGATACTAATGTTGATGCTTACACCAAGCTTAACTTTTTAATAGGTGAGCTAAAAAAGAAAGATATTTCAAAACCCAACAGGTTACTTTATTTACACATGCTGATACACATTGTTGAGGATGTACACCAGCCCATGCACGTGGCCCATGCCGATGATAAAGGTGGTAATGATTTTAAAGTAACCTGGTTCAACGCGTCAACCAACCTGCACTCGGTTTGGGATTCGCAGCTGATAGATTTTCAGCAGCTGAGCTATACAGAGTATGCTACGGCAATTAACCATACTACCCCAGCAGAAGTTACTGAATGGCAAAGTGCCCCCATCAGCAAATGGCTATTCGAATCGAACCAGATTGCAGAGATCCTTTATACTGATATTAAGCCGGAAGATAACCTGAGCTATAAATACAACTTCTCTCATATTGATACCCTTAACCGCCAGCTGCTTAAAGCGGGTGTAAGGTTAGCGGGGATTTTAAATCAGATTTTTGGATAATATTTAAGGCGAAAGGTAAAAGGATAAAGGCGAAAGGTTCTCTTATGCTTATTCCTTTTACCTTTGTCCCTTCACCCTTTACCTCCTCAAAAAACATGAAAATCCTAATGGTATGCCTGGGCAATATATGCCGCTCGCCGCTGGCGGAGGGGATCATGCAGCATATGGCTGATGGGCAGGGCCTCGACTGGCAGGTAGATTCCGCAGGTACGGGCGACTGGCATGTGGGCGAAGGTCCTGACAAGCGGTCAACGCGTACTGCATATGGTCGCGGGATTGATATCAGCCAGCAAGTTTGCCGTAAATTCAGTATAACCGATTTTGACGAGTTCGATCACATTTTTGTGATGGACAAAATGAACCTGAGCGATGTGCTCGCCATGGCACCCGATGAAGAAGCCGCTAAAAAGGTAAAACTATTGCTGGGCGATAAAGAAGTGCCCGACCCTTATTATGACAATAACCAGTTTGAACCGGTGTTTGATCTGATTGAAAGCGGCTGTAAGGCCATCATTAAGCGCGCGACTTCCTGAAATAAGCCAACTCTTCTTCATTCCGTATCACGTTATCTGATCTAATCAACCCGGCTTTTTCAAGAACCCGTTGCGAGGCGATATTCTCAAGTGTTGTAACTGCTACAACTTCGTTAACTTCAGCATCTTTAAAAGCATACTCAATTAACGCCGTCGCCATCTCTGTAGCGATACCCTGGCCCCAGTACTTGCGATCCATGCTGTAACCTATCTCAACTTTACCCGGTTCATCAAAAAGGCGTAGCAGGCAGCTGCCTATAAATTCGCCATTAGCTTTGTTAAATATGCCCCATATGCCTAATTTTTTATTCGTTTGATAATTTACCGTCGCGATCAGAAAGATCTTGATACGCTCATCAGTGGTACGTTTTGGAATATGACGGCATACTTCTTCATCAGCAAAATGGTTTAAGTAGATGTCCTGTTCTTCGGGTAAAAATTCGCGGATGATAAGGCGGGGCGTTTCGAGAATGATCATGTTCAAAAATAGTGAAATATTCTATTCTCCACGTCTCTCAATGACGTCGGGCGATAAAGTGTGGTTGATTATGCTGAGGTATTTGAAGCATGGGCGTAAAGGCCTCTGCGCTCACACTTCAAGCGCCTCAGTGTGACACCCAATATAGGACACAAGTTATTATCGCAAAATCCTAAAAAAAGGCAATTCCTTCTTATGCCAAAACACATTACCATCCCGTTTCAATCCTGCTTTCAGCAGTACATTTTGCGAGGCTAAATTTTCAGGATTGGTGCAGGCACAGATCTCTTTCAGGCCCTTATCATTAAACCCATAATAGATCAACGATTTTACCAGCTCGGTAGCCAGGCCCCTGCCCCAGTATTTTGCACGGAACACATAGCCCGTTTCAATTTGTATATGGTCAGTTTCATTGGGCATCAGGATGCAAACACCAATAAAGTCGCCATCTTCGGGATTAAACACGCCCCACCTGCCCAGACCAGTGCCCTTTTTATAGTTTTCTATAGCTCCTTGAAATTTTTGCCGGGTTTCTTCTTCGGTGCGTTCGGAAAGATGGAGCGTAACCCGCTCATCGCGATACAGATCAATCAATAATTCTTCTTCATCAGGTAAAAACTCACGTACAAGTATGCGGGGTGTTTGGAGGATGGTGTTCATGTTATTCAAAATTAATGGTTAATTGTCATTTTGAGGGACGAAGAATCTATTCGCTATGCTTTTTGACATAGGAAAGATACTACGTTCTCTACTGTGTCCTCACATTCACTTTCTCTGCGCGCGTCATTGCGAGGTACGAAGCAATCTCTACGTAGGCAAGTCGATTTAAACTATTCTCTTCGCTCTGTATAGCATAGAGATTGCTTCGTACCTCGCAATGACGCGCGGATAGGAATCGTAAAGGCCTCTGCGCTCACCCTTCGAGTGCCTCCTAGTGACACCCACCTCTATATCGCATAATGGCGCTTTGGCTATGGTGGCGGCATAACCCTCTTTTTTGTACATTTGCCGCATGGCATCCATCAAACCATCCGTACCAAAGGGAACCCGTGATTTTTCACCCATTGAAATGGTGAAACGTAATTTTATTTTCGATACGATTAAAAGTGTATTCCGCAAATATGGCTATCAGCAGATTGAAACGCCTACGATGGAAAACACGAGTACTTTGATGGGCAAGTATGGTGATGAGGGCGATAAACTGATATTTAAGATATTGAACTCAGGTGATTTTCTATCAAAAGTAGATGCCCAGAAACTTTCAACTCACAACTCACAACTCATAACCGGAGATATTTCCGAAAAAGCCCTCCGCTACGATCTCACGGTTCCTTTCGCCCGTTACGTGGTCATGCACCAGAACGAGATCACTTTTCCGTTCAAGCGTTTCCAGGTGCAGCCGGTTTGGCGTGCCGACAGGCCACAACGCGGCCGCTACCGCGAGTTTTACCAATGCGATGCAGATGTAGTGGGTTCGTCATCATTATTGAATGAGGCGGAGTTTATCATGATCTATGATGAAGCGCTGAGCAAACTGGGTTTAAAGGATTTCACTATAAAAATTAACAACCGCAAAATACTATCCGGTATAGCCGAAGTAATTGGCAAGGCTGACAATATCATCGATCTGACAGTAGCTATTGACAAGCTGGATAAAATAGGCCTGGATGGTGTTATAAAAGAACTGCTTGAAAAAGGCTTTACCGAAGCTGATATTGAAAAATTAAAGCCGGTTATATTGCTGGATGGGTCGAACAGCGTAAAACTGCATAGCCTGCGTGATGCTTTGGCTGATTCACCAATAGGCTTAAAAGGCTGCGATGAGTTGGAAACGGTATTCAATTACATAACGAACTGTCCGCTGCAAACCGCTGCATTGGAACTGGATATCACCCTCGCGAGAGGCTTAAACTATTATACCGGTGCTATATTCGAGGTAAAAACGAATGAGGTTGCTATGGGCAGCATCGGCGGCGGCGGTCGTTATGATGACTTGACTGGTATGTTCGGATTGAAAGATCTTACCGGCGTTGGTATCTCTTTTGGCGCCGACCGTATTTATGATGTGATGGAAGAGCTTAACCTTTTCCCGGCCACCACAAATCAAACTACAAAAGTGCTGATCTGCTGTTTCGATAGTGAGGGCGAAGCGTATGCCCTGCCTTTATTACACAACTTGCGCAAAAATAATATAAACGCTGAGCTTTACCCAGCTGGTGCCAAGATCAAAAAACAAATGGAATATGCCAATAATAAGGCTATCCCCTATACCGTATTAATCGGCAGCGATGAAATGCAAAGTGGTTTATTAACCTTTAAGGATATGACCAGCGGCTTGCAGGAGAAATTAAGTACTGAGGAGATTGTAAAGCTATTGTTGTAAAATACCCATGTCATTGCGAGCGATAGCGTGGCACCTCGTCGCTTGTATATCTAAACGCGACGAGGTTGCTTCGTCGTTCCTCCTCGCAATGACACTATGGATAATACTTATTATTTCTTACTAAAAGAATAAACAATATATCCCGTTTTGTCACCTACCGCAACCGGTGTTTTCAACACCATGCTTGAGCCATCATTGCTGCCAATCACCAGGCGGTAACCATCATCAACTTTTTGCGCTTTATCGCCCTCAAATAGTTTTTTAAACTGGAACATGGTATCCATGCCATCGCCATTTAAAACCGACCAGAAAATGGTTTGTGAAGAGCCGTCGCCTAAGGTATAGCTGCCATTGCCGCTATTGGTTAGCTTCCAGGTGCTGTTGACAAAGCTCTGTGCCGGGCCCTGGTTGAATACAACCTGCACGGCCGCTGGCAACAAACCATCATAAGTAACGGCGGTTAATGTCCAGGTGCCAACAAACTTGCCGCGCGAAACAATATTATTATTAACTGTGCTTTTTTTGGCGGCGCATGATGTAAAAAGGATGGTAACAGCTAAAAGTGTAATAGTAGCAAGGAATATTTTTTTCATGTGATTATATATTAGGTACGTATTAATAATATAACCAAGGTACAGATAATATTGTTTTATGTAAGGCTGTCTTCGCGCGATTTGCAGTTTTCAATAACCTCTACATAAAAGTTTTCATATATAGGCAGGATGTTGGTAAGGTCAAACTCCTTTGCGCGGGCAAGGGCATTGTCTTTAAATTGTGCCAGCCTTGCTTCATCCTCTAAAATATAGATCGCTCTTTCGGCCATGCCATCCACATCGCCTACATTTTTCAGGAAACCGGTTACACCATCTACATTTAACTCAGGTAAACCGCCCGCGTTGCTGCTGATCACAGGCACTTTACAAGCCATAGCCTCAAGCGCAGCCAAACCAAAGCTTTCTGATTGTGAGGGCATAATGAACAGGTCGGCTACTGAAAGTATTTCTTCAATGGCATCCTGCTTGCCTAAAAAGCGAACATTGTTAGTTACGCCCAGGTCACGGCAAAGCTGTTCACATTCAGAACGCTCGTGTCCATCGCCAACCATTAATAATTTGGAGGGGATCTGCTCAACTACTTTAGCAAATATCCTTACCACATCATTAGTACGTTTTACCGAGCGGAAATTGGAGGTATGCACCAGTATCTTTTCGCCCTCGGGCGCAATGGCTTTTTTAAAGTGGTCCTTAGCCTTAAGGCTGAAACGGGTAAGATCAACAAAATTTGGAATCACCTTTATGTCTTTCTCAATCTCGAAAAACTCATAGGTGTCGTTTTTTAAATGCTCTGAAACCGCTGTAACCCCGTCTGATTTATTGATGGAGAAAGTTACCACAGGCTTAAACGTACGATCCTTACCTACCAGGGTAATATCAGTACCATGCAATGTTGTTACTACCGGGATATAGATGCCATAGGTGAGCAAGATCTGCTTGGCCATAAATGCCGCCGAGGCATGCGGGATGGCGTAATGCACATGCAATACATCCAGCTTTTCAAAACGAACCACATCAACCAGGCGACTGGCCAGGGCCAGCTCATAAGGCGGATAATCAAATAAAGGGTAGTTGGATACCGATACCTCGTGGTAAAAAAGATTGGCAGAAAAGAAATCGAGCCGGGCGGGCTGGTTGTAGGTTACAAAATGTACCTGGTGACCGCGATCGGCAAGGGCTTTGCCAAGTTCAGTGGCCACAACTCCGCTTCCTCCAAAAGTTGGATAACAAACTATTCCTATTTTCATTAAAATCAGCTATCTGTAATTCGTATTAAATTATACGCAGATGACAAGTACAAGTTTAACAGCAATTTATTGGAATAGTGTTAAGCGGATGTAAATTAATTTGGGATTTCGGATGTTCGATTTAGGAATTAAATCATGCTAATTAAATCGTAAATCGAACATCCGAAATCCCAAATCACAACCCCTTCGCTATCGCATCATAAACCGCATCCTGTATCCTTGGGCGTATGCGCAGGCTTGAGAGCTTATCACTAACCCTTGGGTTTACCCGGTTTGACAGGAATATATACACCAGGTTCGATTTTGGATCAACCCAAACGCAGGTGCCGGTATAGCCGGTATGCCCGTAAGTTTGTGGCGATGCCAGTTGCGATGGGTAATGCCTGTCGGTGATGGGGTCCCAGCGGTCGAAGCCCAGCCCACGGCGACTAATATTCGAGTATTTTGCGGTGAATGTGTCTACCGTTTCGGGTTTAAAATATTGTACACCGCCATAAACGCCTTTGTTCAGCACCATTTGGTAAAGTATGGCCAGGTCATTGGCATCAGCATATAAGCCTGCATTGCCCGATACGCCACCACATAACGCTGCGGTTTGATCCTCCACATAACCCAGCAATAAAGTATGGCGAAATATCTGGTCGTCCTCAGTTGGAATAATGTTTTTAGCCGGGAAACGGTACAGCGGATGAAAACCTGTAGTTTGCATACCTAATGGCAAATAAAATTGCTGCAGCACATAGTCATTTAAAGGTGTTGAGGTAACTGTTTCCGAAATTTCTTTCATCATCACCATACTCACATCGCTATAAACATATTGCCCGCGTGTTTTTAATGGCGAGTGCAGGATATCAGGCATCATTACATCATTAAAATAATTTTTACGCAGGTAGTAGTTGTCTACAATTTTGGTTGGATAGGCGGCAGATGAATCAATGCTATGGTCGCTGGGTTTTAATTTTTCATAAGTAGGGATATCTGCCACTAAACCCGATTGGTGGGTCATTAATTCATGCAAAAGTATATCGGCTTTGTTAGAGCCCTTAACTATAGGTAAATAAGCACTAATGGTGGAATCCATACTCAGCTTACCCTGTTCCGTAAGGCGCATTACCTCCATGGTGGTAGCTGTTACTTTGGTAAGAGATGCCAGGTCAAAGATATCGGTCAGTTTATCAGGAGCTAAATTATCATAAGTGTGATAGCCATAAGCTTTGTTAAAGATCACTTTGCCATCCTTGGCCACCAAAACTACGCAGCCTGGTGTGGCATGCGCGGCAATGGCCTCGCGGGCAATATCATCAATGGCTAAAAGATTTACGGAATTAACACCCGCATCCTCGGGTACGGTATATTGCAGTCGGATCTTTGATGTGGTGAAACCCATATTAGCGCTATAATGGGGCGCATAAGTGCTGCTTAGTTTTTGGGTGATAGCAACCCCGCCAAATATGGCCTGCGCGCTAAAGTATGCCGATACCGCCGACACACGCTCGCTCCAGATGATGGGCGCTGTAACATCATTCAACTTATTAAATGAACTGCCGCTGCCAAACAGGGCAATCACCACATTTTTTAATTTTTGATTCTGGGTGATAAAACTGATGATCTGCGGATTATTTACATCGTTATTGTTTAGCTGTATGATGATGGTATTATACCATTTTAGATCGGCTGAAAGTGTGTTGATGTTTTTGGGGCCTGCGCCGGTGATATAATCATTTCCGTTAAAAACATCGGCCTTGCTGTACTTATTGAGTAAACTATCAAACCCGTTTGCGTATTGATTGGAGAAATGGATGCTGGCAATTTTTAAAGTATTGAGGTTTTGCAGCGGAATAAGGTAAGATGCATTATTGAGTAATACGGTTGAATTTTGTACCAGGTTCTCTTCAACAACATAGGCTTTACCAAGAGGTGGATTTTGCGCGCAGGCCGAATTAAACAATACAAATAACGATAATACGGGAATAACGCAGTTCCACTTATTTTTTCTCATATACTTTTTCACCATTAACATAAGTTTTCAGCACCTTAACCTTTGGCAGGTCGGCGCCGTTCATTTTCATAATATCATTATCCAGTATCACAAAGTCGGCATATTTACCGGGCTCAATGCTGCCTTTTTCTTTTTCTTCAAACTGAGCTTTGGCTGCCCATATGGTCATTCCCTTTAACGCTTCCATGCGGGTTATAGCATTCTCGGGCTGAAACCCGGTTGAGGGAAAACCTTTCAGGTCCCTGCGCTCAACAGCGGCATAAAATGTATAGATAGGGTTTATATTTTCAACCGGAAAATCAGTACCCAGTGGCAGCCACCCATTTTGATCAAGCAATTGCTTGTAGGCATAAGCTGTTTTAATACGCTCAGGCCCGAGGCGTTTTATTGCCCAGTACATATCTGAGGTAGCATGTGTTGGCTGTACGGATGGAATGATATTATAATCGCCAAAATACTTCATATCCTCTGGCGATACAATCTGTGCGTGTTCAATGCGCCAGCGCCTGTCGTTCTTCCCCTTTAAAACGGAGGCATAAATCTTTAATATCACCCGGTTAGCCGAGTCGCCAATGGCATGGGTTGATAGCTGAAAACCCTTTTCATACACCTTTTGAGCAATTTCCTGGAAATGCTGCTGACTGCTTAGTAAAAAACCGCGCCAGTTTTTTTGATCGGCATAAGGCTGTAACAAGCATGCGCCTCTTGAGCCCAGGGCTCCATCGGCAAACATTTTAAAGCCACGCACATCAAGGCCCGGTGTTTTAAAAATGCCGTGTTTAAACAGGTAGTCGTAATTCTCGGGCCTGTCGGATAGCATTACGAACAGGCGTATCTTTAATTCGCCTTTATGCTGTAAGCCATCAATAGTGCTGATGATGGTATAAGGCTGGCCGCAATCGGCTACAGTGGTTAAGCCATCGGCAAAACAGTTTTTTTGCGCGGCCAGCAATGCGGCTTGTATGCCATCTCCATCTGGGGGTGGTATTTTGCGGGTAACTATGCCTACGGCGTTATCAACCAACATACCGGTAAGCTTGCCTTTCACGGTTTCAATCACGCCGCCGCTAATGGTTTGGCCGGGTTTTACACCAGCTATATTCAAGGCTGCCTGGTTAGCTATGGCGGCATGGCCATCCACCCTTTCCAACAAAACAGGCCTCACCGGGAACAGCGAATCCAGCTTGCCTTTAGTCGGAAATTGTTTGTTTTTCCAAAGATTTTGGTCCCAGCCATTGCCAACCACCCAACCATCGGTATTGCGGCGGGCGTAAGAGTTTACGGTATCAACAATTTCCTGCCAGCTGTGGGTGTTGGTCAAATCGGCTTGCTGCAGGCCTGTTCCGTAATCATAAAAATGCGAGTGTGCATCAATAAAACCCGGGTAAACGGCATGGCCGCCGGCATCAACAACTTCGCGCGCTAAATATTTTTTATCTAATGAATCGGTATCGCCAACGGCTACTATTTTGCCGGCACTTACAACAAAGGCCTGGGCGATGGTAAAATTACTGTCGACAGTGTAAACCAACGCATTTTTAACCAGCAGATCAGCATTGTATTCTCTTTGTTTTTGTTTACACGCTACTATAAAAATAAGTAGCAGGGGCCATAATTTCTTCATCCGGTAAGTGTAGTGCAAAGTAAAATAAAACTATTAAACTTAATACAACCCACAAATGATAAAAAAGTTATGCTATCAAATATTTAATTTAGCATCGAATATGAATCCGCTGCTATTGGCGGAGAAGGGAAACTTGATAAATGCCAGATATTATACAGCTTTTACCGGATGCCGTTGCCAACCAGATAGCCGCGGGCGAAGTGGTTCAGCGACCAGCATCAGCCGTAAAAGAACTGATTGAGAATGCGATAGACGCGGGTGCTGATAAAATACAATTGATACTTAAGGATGCCGGGAAAGCACTGATACAGGTAATTGATAATGGCTGCGGCATGAGCCTTACCGACGCGCGCATGAGCTTTGAGCGCCACGCCACATCAAAAATACGCAAGGCTGATGACCTGTTTGCCATCCGCACCATGGGTTTCAGGGGCGAGGCTATGGCATCTATTGCCGCTATTGCGCAGGTGGAACTAAAAACCCGCAGGCATGAGGATGAACTGGGCACCTGTATTTTTATTGAAGGATCGGAAGTGATAAGCCAGGAGGCTTGTTCGGCAAACACGGGTACATCGATATCGGTTAAAAACCTTTTTTACAATACGCCTGCCCGCCGTAACTTTTTGAAGAGCAACCCGGTGGAGATGCGCCATATTATTGACGAATTTCAGCGTGTGGCATTAGCTAACCCGCAGATATTTTTTACCATGCACCACGATGGGCAGGAGGTTTATCATTTGCCGGAGGCGATGCTGAAACAGCGGATAGTTCACCTGTTTGGTAATAACTATAACCAGCGACTGGTGCCTGTTGAGGAAGATACCACCATCATAAAATTGCACGGCTTTGTAGGCAAGCCCGAGTTTGCCCGTAAAACCCGCGGCGAGCAGTTCTTTTTTGTGAATAACCGTTTTATACGTGACGCATACTTAAACCACGCGGTGCTTACTGCTTTTGATGAGCTATTGCCTGATGAGGCCTATCCAATGTATGTGCTGTTCATTGATATCGACCCCGCAAAAATTGATATCAACGTCCATCCCACAAAAACAGAAATAAAATACCAGGATGAGAAGGCTATTTATGCCATCATCCGCTCGGCGGTAAAGCGTTCACTGGGCCGGTACAACATTACCCCTAGCCTTGATTTTGATCAGGAGAATAGCATTGAGCATTTGATAACGCCTAAGCCTTTCGAGGAAATAGTAGCGCCAACCATTGCTTTTAACCCGGATTTTAACCCTTTTGCGGCAGAGAAAAAAGCCGACAAGGGAATGTCCTACATGCGGGATAGCCATAGTTATAATAGCTCACCTATCCCCAAAAACTGGGATACGCTGTATGAGATCAGCAAAAAAGAGCCCAACTATCAACATGCCATGCATGAGGAAAAGAATATCTCTGTTGATGAGCAGGAAGTAAGCAAATCAAGCGAGCGGCAGTTGTTCCAGATCCATAACCGGTTCATATTATCGCAAATAAAATCGGGCTTTATGCTGATCAGTCAGCAGGCGGCGCATGAGCGGGTATTGTATGAGCGCTTTTTACAGCAACTGCAAAATCATTCAGGCGTGAGCCAGCAAAGTTTGTTTCCGCAATCGGTTACACTAAACAGCAGTGATTTTGAGTTATTAAGAGGACTTTTGCCTGATGTGCGCGCTTTAGGCTTTGATATACGCGAGTTTGGTAAAAATACGGTGGTTGTTGAAGGTATCCCGGCGGATCTGAACAATATTGGCGAACATCAGCTGCTTGAACAATTGCTGGAAGGCTTCAAAAATAACCTGGCGATACTGAAACTCGACAAGCGCGATAACCTGGCCCGGTCACTTGCGCGCAACGCAGCGATAAAATCGGGCACCAAATTGTCGCTTGAGGAGATGAATTTACTGATTGATCAGCTTTTTGCCTGCCAAATGCCTAATGTTGCATTAAATGGAAAGCCTGTAATTAGTACCTTTACATTAAATGAATTATTAGAACGATTTGAAAAGTAGTTTAAGGAGCTGCACATTTTAAATATTAACACGAACAATGCAATTTTCAAACATTCCACCGGTTGTAAAAAACCTGCTTATTATCAATATTATTTGTTTTATCCCCTTTTTAACTATTGACCATGGTAACCCGGGAGGCCCGTTCTCCACCATGTTTGGGGTATATTATTTTAACTCGCCTGCCTTTCGCCCGTGGCAGCTGATCACTTACATGTTTTTACATGGCAGTATCTGGCATATTTTGTTCAACATGTTTGCCTTGTTTTCATTTGGGCCGATAGTGGAGTACTCATTGGGCTCGAAACGCTTTTTTAACTTCTATTTTATTTGCGGTATCGGTGCTGTGCTTTTGCAAATGCTGGTACAGGCTATACAGGTGCATTCCATTACAGGCGGGTTCACTATTTCACATCCTGAAATTGAGGCCAGCTATTACCAATTTGGTGATATGGCGCAAAAAGTTTACGATATTTACCATGGCTCAATGGTTGGCGCATCGGGTGCTATATTTGGCTTGTTGATAGCTTTTGGCATGCTTTTCCCAAACATGGAGCTGATGATCATGTTTATTCCGGTACCGGTTAAGGCTAAATACATCATACCTTTTTATGTACTGGTTGAGTTAACCCTGGGATTGGGCCAATTTGGCGGCGATAACGTTGCACACTTTGCGCACTTGGGTGGGGCATTGATAGGCTTTATATTGATAAAAGCCTGGAACATACAGAGAACTTAAATAATTAAATAATATGAGTACGCTTTGGCAAAATATATCGTCTAAAATGCTAAGGTCGGGTAGTAAATTATACCTGCTCATAGGCATAAATGTTATTGTTTATCTGGCGATAAATATACCGGCGGTTGTTGAGTGGCTGTTTACAGGCTCAATGGATGTGATTACCTATTATTCAAACGAATATTTAGCGCTGCCTGCTTATTTGCCAAAACTGCTGGTGCGCTTTTGGACGCCCCTTACCTACATGTTTATGCATGCCGGTATTTTCCACATCCTGTTCAACATGTTGTGGCTTTATTGGATTGGACAAATATTTGAAGAGTTTAGCGGCTACAAACGTACCGTTGGCTTGTACCTGATGGGTGGTTTTGCAGGCGCGCTTTTTTATATATTGAGCTATAACTTTTTCCCGGTTTTTGCAGCTGCGTTACCATTGAGCACGGCAGTAGGTGCTTCGGCCAGTGTTATGGCGGTAATTGTTGCTACGGCTACTTTGTTGCCCGATTATACCATACCCTTATTCATTATTGGCCCGGTAAAGTTAAAATGGATAGCAATAGCCTATGTTGTTTTTGATTTTATAAGCATTGCAGGCCCGAATTCAGGTGGCGAAATTGCCCACCTGGGCGGGGCTTTAATAGGCTTCGTTTATATAAAACGCTTACAAAAAGGGCACGACTGGATATCATCCATAACCAACCTGTTTAAATCGGGCCCGAGATTATCAAACCTTAAAGTAGTTGCACGTAATACGGCAAAAAAAGGCCCTTCGCGCCCAAGGCAGGAGGATGTTGACCGTATTTTGGATAAAATATCAACAAACGGGTATGAAAGCCTGAACAAAGAGGAAAAGGAGATATTATTTCGTGCCAGCAAAAATGAAAGCTAAAAAAAAGCAGCTAACTTTTATTGACAAGATATTCCTCTGGTTAAATTTTTTCCTGTGCGCATGTTTATTGTTGAGTTACCTGGCCCCGATCGCCGATCCTGCTAAATATTGGCTCATCGCGTTCTTCGGCTTAGCCTATCCCTTGTTTTTAGTAGGAGGCGTAATTTTTATAGTCTACTGGCTGCTGCGTAAAAGTATATGGGTACTGTTGCCGGTAATTTGTATTGCTATTGGCTGGAGCGTATTGAATAAAAATATCGGTTTTCGCTCCGGCTCTACACCCACAACTCCACCACCTTCAAATGATATCCGTATCATGACCTATAACGTACATAACTTTAAACGTTACGGGGCTAAAAATGATGCATCAACCAAACAGGAGATCCTGGCAATAATTAATGAGCACCAGCCGGATATTATAGGTTTTCAGGAATTTTATTCGCGTAGGCATGGGCAGTATGATATGGTTGATTCTATTCAGCACATCCTGAATACTACCAACTATTATTTTGAGGAGTTTGAGCATAATAGCACCGAAGCTATCGGCATGGCCATATTTTCCAAATACCCTATTGTTGCTCACGGGTTGATCTCATTATCAGATGATAAAACCAGCGGGAACCAGTGCCTTTATATCGATGTAAAAAAAGGCACGCAAACTTTCAGGTTATACAGCGTTCACCTGCAATCTATTCGTTTTGATCCTGAGGATTACCGTTATTTAAGCATGGTATCGGGCCAGGGCAAAGCCGATATGGGCTCAACCAAAAGATTGGGCAGCAAACTTAAAATAGCTTTTATAAAAAGGAGCGCGCAGGTAGCCAAGATAAAAGACCACGCCACAGCCTGCCCTTACCCCTACATTATCTCCGGCGATTTTAATGATACACCAAGCTCATTCGCTGTAAACCAAATGAGCAAGGGCCTGAAAAACGCTTTCTGCGAAAAAGGCTCGGGCCTAGGGCGCACCTATAACGGTGATTTTCCGAATTACCAGATAGATTATATTATGGCCAGCCCTGTGTTTGATGTGATGGATTATCAGATCATCGAAAAAAGATTATCAGACCATTACCCCGTTTGCAGCGACCTGGTGTTGAAGTAGAGAGTCAAGATATAAGAGTCATGAATCAAGAATCAGGATAAGACATTAACACGTCATAATTACGGGTTCTTTCCTAATTCTTGATTCATGGCTCTTGATTCTTGACTCTTACATCTTGATTCCTGACTCTTGTATTTCAATATTCAACAGAGTAATCGTAAGTTTGCGCCTATGAAACAAAATTTGTTTGTTTACAATACATTAACACGCAAAAAAGAAGAATTTAAACCGCTTAACCCGCCACATGTTGGCATGTATGTTTGCGGCCCCACAGTTTATAGTGATGCCCACATGGGTAACAGCCGTACTTATATTTCGTTCGACCTGATTTTCAGATACCTTACTCATTTGGGGTATAAAGTACGCTATGTACGTAATATTACCGATGCAGGCCATTTGGAAGGTGATGCCGATGAGGGTGAAGACAAGATCTCAAAAAAGGCAAAACTGGCCCAGCTGGAGCCTATGGAGATTGTACAAAAGTACACTGTAGGGTTTCATGAGGTAATGGAACTGCTTAATATACTGCCCCCCAGTATTGAGCCTACTGCTACCGGCCATGTTATTGAGCAAATAGAACTGGTAAAAGAGATCCTTAAATCGGGCTATGCTTATGAGGTGGATGGATCGGTGTATTTTGATGTGGAAAAATATAGCAGCTCACATGATTACGGGATACTGAATGGCCGCAACCTGGAAGACCTGTTAAACAATACCAGGAATTTAGGGGGCCAGCAAGACAAGAAAGGAAAACTGGATTTTGCCCTTTGGATAAAAGCCAAGTCTGAACATTTAATGAAATGGCCATCGCCGTGGAGTGTTGGCTTTCCGGGCTGGCACTTGGAGTGCTCGGCCATGAGCAACAAATATTTAGGCGGCCAGTTTGATATACATGGTGGCGGCCTGGACCTTGTGCCTACACACCATACCAATGAGATAGCGCAAAATATGGCAAGCTGCGGTAAAATACCGGCTAATTACTGGCTGCATACCAATATGCTTACGGTTAACGGGCAAAAAATGTCGAAATCATTAGGCAACAGTTTTTTGCCGCATGAGTTGTTCTCCGGCAATAATTCAATACTCAATAAGGCTTACAGCCCCATGACTGTGCGTTTTTTTATGCTGCAGGCACATTATCGCAGCACGCTTGATTTTGGCAACGAGGCAATGGAAGCATCAGAAAAAGGCTTTAAACGCTTAATGAACGCGTTTGATCTGATAGATGATTTAAAAGCATCAAGCAGTACGGATGTTGAAATAAAACCCTTATTAAATCGTTGTTATGAAGCTATGAACGATGATTTTAACAGCCCGGTGTTAATTGCCGAGCTCTTTGAAGCATCGCGTATCATCAATTCTGTTTATGATGGAAAGCTAAAAATAGACGAGGACAATTTGCAGCTTTTAAAACAATTAATGAAAAGCTTTGTACTTGATGTTTTAGGATTGAAGGATGAACAGGCCGCAGGTGATGACCTGCCCCAGTTATTAAACTTTATTGTAAACCTCAGGAACGAAGCAAAATCCAACCAGGATTATGCCACTTCTGATAAGATAAGGGATGGGTTGCAAAAGATAGGTTTTCAATTAAAAGATACTAAAGAAGGAACTAATTGGACAAAAATTTAATAATCATATAATAAGGTAAGCGATTTAGTACTCAGGTTAAAAGTAAATCACTAAATTTCTTGCGCCAACCTATAATAAACAAAATGAAGAAAATAATATTAACTGCTTTAACATTAAGCTTTTTCAGCAGTTTAGCCTTTGCACAAAAACCCGCACTTGGGGTAGTAGATAAAGTTATTAAAGCCGAAGACAATTTTGACAAACTGGTTGCACGCAAGGGTATAAAGAGTGCTTTTTTGGAAGTTGCTGACCCCGAGGGGATTGTTTTTAAGCCTCAGGCGGTTTTGATAGTCGACTTTTACACCAATATTGATAAACAACCCGGCTCATTAAGCTGGAAACCAAACTTTGCGCGTATCTCCGCTAATGGCGACCTGGCATTTTCGGCAGGGCCATATATCTACCAAAACGGAAAGAATGATACAGATAAGGTTTATGGTGATTATGTATCCATCTGGCGTGCCGATGCTGATAATAAACTAAAATTGTTGATGGACCTGGGTATACAACACCCCGAACCTGAGCAGGAAGCAGTAACCGATTTTACCGAGCCGGATTCGTCAAAACTAATCGCGCCAAGCAAGGACCCTTTTAATGGTAAAAACATAATACTGGCTACTGATAAATTATTTAATCATTCATTATCCATATCTTCATTAGCGAGTTACAAGGAGTTTTTGAGTCCGGAAGGCCGATATTATTTCCCGGGATTTGACGCGATTGTTGGTCAGGATAAGATCATGAAATTCCTTGATAACGAAGATATATCCATCAGCGCCGAGACGGTAAACGCGGGCCGGTCAACAAGTAATGACCTGGCTTACAGCTACGGCACAGCCCGCATTAAAAAAGGCGAGGTTGTTAGCAATTACAACTACGTACGCATTTGGGAAATTGATAAAGACCACAAATGGGATATACTGCTGGAAGTATTCTCGGCAGTTGAGAACGAATAGTTTGGTTTATTAAATATGTCATTCTGAGCGATAGCGAAGAACCTTTCCGCAGGTTCACCGCTTTGAAGGTTCTTCGCTATCGCTCAGAATGACAAATAGTTGATTAAGTTCTCCCTCTTAACCTAATCAACTCTTAACCACCCACACTACTTCTTATAATAAGGCGTGTGCGTATCTATAAACGCTTTTTCGGTGTCGTTGTAGTTTTTGTTAACATCATTTCTGCCATTGTTTAAATCGCTGTTTGTTTCGTTATAAGTTTTTACGCTGGCATTTATATCATTTACAGCGTTATTGTAGTTATCAATATCCTGCTTGGTCCTTTGGTCGGCTGATTTTCCTTCCATGGTAGTTTTAAGCTTCTCAAAATTCTCTTCCTTTAAAAAGAAATCAGTGACCTTTGGTATTTGTACCTGGGCTTCGTCTTTATAAAAATTTAAGGCTTGCTTTACACTTTCAACTAAAGTGTTGTCGCCATCATATCCGAGCATTTTGTCGAGCGTTGCAAGGCCCTCAATAGCATATTTGCCCAGAGCGCTGCGGGTTTGTTCAATTTTGGTTACGTTTTTTTCGTTTACAGCATTGGTAAGCTGGTTATCTTCCCAGTTGCATTTATAGAAGATCAGGTACACTTTGTCACGGTATTCATTCAGCTTATTTGATTCTTTCATCTTATCGCTAAGCTCTGTTCTGTCAGAGGTAAGCGTTACATTGTATTTGGCTGCAAATGTTTCCTGGGCCTTGTTCACCCTGGTTATGGCCGCCTGCAGCGTATCATTGGTAGCTTGCTGTAGTAACAGGTACGCCTGCATTTCATCGTAACTGCGCTCAGCAATATCATCCATATCCACAATGTGGGCATAGTCATCATTAAAAATTTTATAGCACAGGCCTACGTAATTCAAACTGCCCTGCCGTAAAGAATTGTCTCCCTTAAATGGGCCAAGGTTATAATTGATAGTGTTTTGGCAGGTTTGGATGGCCTCGATAGCCTGTTCGCGCATTTTTTCGATCTTACGTTTACGGCTACTGTGGGCCGATGCGCTGATGTAGGCCATATAGGATTTGTTCATCCCTGTCTCTGCATCGCTGATCACATTCATATAAGCGCCTGGATCACTGCTGGCATCCTGTGCTTTTGCAGGATGTATTGCAGCAAATGTTATGATCAATAACAAAATGAAAGGTGTAAATAATTTTTTCATAAAAACGGTTTTTGGTTGATTTTTTATGGAGTTTTTAACTTGGCGAGTACATCATATGCAATGCCCACATAAGCGTCGGAACTTAACTGTTTGCTGAATTCTTCATTCAGCTCTTTAAGGCTGCCATCAGCCTGCATGCGGGCCAGTTCATACTGGTTGTTTTGTACGATGAATTTTTTTGATCTGCTGCCCGGCGCAACGGCATCTTCTTCAGCCTTTATGCCCGGAGCTATATTAACCAGCGCGTCTTTTAAATTCAGCGAAACATCTTTTGCCGTATTATGCTGCTTTGAATAAGCGATGAAACTTTTAACGGCATTGAAATACTTATTGGTATCAATTTCCTGCTGTATGCCTGCTGCCAGGGCTTTTAAAGGCAGTGGAGGGTAAGGCTGATAGTACTTGTTAGCATCTATTGTTCCAGGGCGCAAAGCAAAGGGCTCATCGGCTTCTTTTGTGATGTAGGCATCCAATATATCGGGCAAAACAATATCGGGCTGTACGCCCTTAAATTGCGCCGTAGTGCCGTTAACCCGATACAGCCTGCTTATGGTGATCTTTAAATAATTGGTGCTCGGGACCTGCATGCTTTCATACGTAACGGTAGTATCCATTGGGAAAACAACCTGAGCGGTAGCTTTGCCATAGGTAGGCGAGCCAATTATAACGGCACGGTTATAATCCTGCAAGGTGCCGGCAACCAGTTCAGAGGCCGATGCGCTATACCCATTTACCAACACTACCAGCGGGCCATCATATATAGTGCCGCGGTCAACATCTTTCATCGTATATATTTTCGCGCTTTTCTCCTTCACCTGTTCAACCGGACCGGCATCAATAAAAATGCCCGACAACTCGGTAGCTTCCCCTGCCGAGCCGCCGCCGTTATAGCGCAGATCAAGAATAAGTCCGTTTATATTTTCTTTTTTCAGCTTTATAATTTCGCGGCCCACATCATTAGCACAGCCATTGAGGCCGTTATTATTGGTGTCCCAATCCTGATAAAAAGCGGGCAGATAAATATAGCCAACGGTGTTGCCGCTGCCTTTCAATACAAAACTTTTTACCCGGCTTTCGTCATCATCGGTTGCCACCTGTTCTTTTTGCAGGGATACCTGTATGGTGCTGCCATCTGCCTTTTTCATGGTAAATAATGCTGCCTTGTGGTTGCTCTCGGCCATCAGCGCGCTTAACTCATTTATTGATGCGTCGGATACATCAACAGCTTGGCTGCCGTCCCATTGCAGGGCCATAAATTTATCGCCCTTATTAAGCTTTCCGCCTTTAAAGGCCGGGCTGCCGGGTTCCAGTTTATCAATTAATACGCCGCCGGCCTTATCGGGCTTTATGGTAAAGCCGAACATAAAGCGCTGCTTGCCGAGCTCGCCTTCAAACATTTCCTTTTCTTCGGGAGGGAAAAACTGTGTATGCGGATCGAAACAGGTGGCTATGGTACTGCAATAAATATCGCCTACATATTGGGTTATGCCATAAGGGTTCTGCAATACATGGTTGATCCTTCTTTTATAGGATGCCACCACTTTTTTGCGGAATACTACCTCGGCGCTGTCGACGTATTTCTTTTGTTTTACCGGGCTGAGGGCCTTGAAATTATCGGGCATATCATCGATCAATTCATCAAGCACGCCTGATTTTATTTTTTTATATAATTTTACCTGCATAGCAGCCAGGTATTGCGGCGCTGAGGTATCCTCGGCGGCAGTAAGCTTTTCGACAGTATAAAAATTGAAAGGTGTTTTGCCTATTATGCTGATGAGCGAATCAGCCTGTTTAAGGCGCTGTTGGTAAATGCCGATGAACAGGCTTAAATAAGCGGTACGGCGGTGTTTGATTTCGTAATTAAGTGTTGTGGTGTACGGACTGAGCTTATATATATCGCCGCTGGTAAAATAGATCCTGTCGGGGTCTGTAGCCTGTAGCATACCTTTGAATACACCAACGGAAAATGCGCTGTTCACTTCCCGCGGTTCTACATGGAATTTATTTACCATGCGGATGAGCACAAATGCATCATTAGCGGTTTTATCAATTGTTTGGCAATAGGATAATACCGGGAAAATGATAAAAGCAATTAGCGTTGCTAAACTTTTCATGCAAATAATTAGGCGCATGAAAATAAAGAAAATATTTGGTTTAGTGATTAGAGGTTAGAGATTTGTGATTAGTTGGATGGAGACTTAAGCGTTAGATATTAAGAGGCTTAACTAATCTCTAATTAACCAGTCTCTAATCACTAAACTAAAACAACTGCTCAATAATATCGTCAGTTGATAAGCCATCAGCTTCGGCGTGGTAGCTGCGTACAATACGATGGCGGAGTATGGGTTTTGCTACGGCACGTACATCTTCAATATCGGGTGAGTATTTGCCGTGTAGCACAGCATGGCATTTAGCCCCTAAAACTAAATATTGTGATGCGCGCGGTCCTGCTCCCCAGTTCAGCAGGCGTTTAACCTGCGGGCCAGCAAACTCGCTGTTAGGGCGTGTTTTTGATACCAGCTTTACTGCATATTCCAACACATTGTCGGCAACAGGGATATTGCGTACCAGCTGCTGAAAATAGATGATCTGCTCGGCGTTTAAAATATGTTTAACATCGGCCTGCGCTGTGCTGGTTGTGTTTTTAACTACCTGTAATTCTTCTTCAAATGAGGGGTAATCTAAAGACACATTAAACATAAAGCGATCGAGTTGGGCCTCCGGTAATGGGTAGGTGCCCTCCTGCTCTATTGGGTTTTGCGTAGCCAGTACAAAAAATGGTTTTGAAAGCTGATGCGTAACCCCTGCGGCTGTAACCGCTTTTTCCTGCATGGCTTCAAGCAGGGCGGCTTGTGTTTTGGGTGGTGTGCGGTTTATTTCATCGGCCAGGATGATGTTTGAAAAAACCGGACCGGGGATAAATTTAAAATTCCTGTCTTCGCCTAGTATCTCAGACCCGATAATGTCCGAGGGCATCAGGTCGGGAGTGAATTGTATGCGTTTAAAATCCAGATCGAGCACCTGTGCCACGGTTTGCACCAGTAAAGTTTTTGCCAGGCCAGGCACACCAACCAGCAAGCAGTGCCCGTTGCTGAAAATGGATATTAATACGTATTTAACAACCTCGTCCTGGCCTATAATAACCTTTCCTATCTCGGAACGTAATTGCTGGTATACCTGTTTTAAGGCATCAGCCGCTTCAACATCAGATCGGTGCTGCATTCTAAATTATTTTACGTCGGCTGTTACTAACGCTGGTGTTGCCCATCCCTTTACCTGAGGGCAGCTCTGGTATTCAGGATCTATTTTGATGAATGTTTCTTTTCTTCTTTTTTCAAACCACTCGCTTATGGTGCGGTTTATCTTATCATTATAAGCAGCATCCTTTATTTTAGGGAAATCCTGTGCAAGATTAGCCTTGTGTGCATCGGTAACAGATTTCAGGTATAAGATCTTATAAGTTTTTTTACCATCCTGACCGGTGAAAATTTGCGGCTGCGATATCTCACCTATCTTCATGGTATCAATTACAAGGGCAACTTGCGGATCAAGTTTATCACTTGGTATAAAGGTGCTCCTGTTTTGTACATTTTCAGCGTTCAGCATCATACCACCATTGTATTTGGTGTCTTTATTATCAGAATAATAAGCTGCCGCGCTTGAAAAGTTTATCGATTTATTTTTAACCATCAGATTATAAATACTATCGGCTCTAGCCTTTGATCGTATTAAACTAGCACTGGTAACTGCAGGTATAACCAAAATGTGGCGCACGTGTACCTGCTCTCCTCTGCGCTCAATTACCTGCAAAAAGTGAAAGCCATAATCGGTTTCAAATACAGGCGAAATCTCGCCGGCCTTTAATTTAAACGCCCATGCGGTAAACTCTTTTACAAAGGTATTTCTATCAGCAAAACCTACATCACCACCTTCAGCAGCCGAAACCGGATCCTGTGAATACAGGCGGGCCAGCGTACCAAAATCTTCGCCATTTTTTACACGGTTGCGCAAATCTTCAGCTTTTTGTTTGTAGGCTTGTTTTTCATCCTTGGTTAATTTGGGCTGAAATACTATTTCACCTACTTCAACCTCTTTGTTAAAGGTTGGCAAGCTGTCTTTTTGTATAGCGTTATAATACTTTTCAACATCGTCGGGGGTTACATTCAGCTTTTCGGTAATTTTTTGCTTCATTTTATCAGCAACCATACCTTCGCGTATATCCGGGCGAACCTCGTCTTTGTACTGTATTACTGAGCGGCCTAAAAACTGCTCCAGCTTATCCTGGCCACCGGCACGTTGCTCCATGGTACGCATTCTGCGGTCAACCTCGTTATCTACCTCATCGTCCTTAACATCAATACTATCAATAATAGCCTGCTGGGCTAATATTTTTTGTGATATAAGCCCCTGTAGAATCTGACATTTAACAGAAGGATTTGGCGCGCCGCCCTGTGCAAGGTAGTTGGCGTATGATAATTCAATATCAGATTGCAAAATAATACTGTTGCCCACCACCCCGGCTATTTTATCGAGCGTATGCCTTGGCATATTGGCCATTGCTGCTGAATCAGTTGTACGTTGCTGTGCGCTGGCAACTGATATGGTTAAAAAAATGCTTAAAATGGCTATCCCAAACTTTCTCATGTACTGTTTTTATACTAAATATAAGCGCGGATTTTATCCGCTAAAAAAATCAAATTTCGGTAAAATTTATTAATTATAAGGTGCTTAAATAATTAAGTGAAAATGGGCCACCTATAATTATGCGAATATGCCGATAAAGCCTCAAACTGTTTAACTACTTTTGTTAAAATTTGTTAAAGTGAACATAGAGAACCCCGCCGCACTGCATTTTATTATGCAGGACGACCTGTTTTTTTTAAATACAGATAAAAACCTGTACAACAACAAGGTAATTGCTGATGATGTACCTGTTACCGGGGCGCTGAGTGTTCCGCCGGTTGCGATTGCTCCGGTTGTTGAAATTGCTGCGGGTGAAAAGCCCACTGAGTTTAAATATCATGGCAAAAACAATAAGAATTTTTTGGTGCTGGTGCATTATCCCACCCTGGAATTTATACATGAAACGCATTTAACCGCATTGGAGAATATACTGAAACGCAAAGGTTTTGAAATTGAGGATGTAGCTATTTTTAACCTAGCCAAACATGATGCAGTTAACCTTGAAACCCTCACAACTTATTTTAAGCCACAAAAAATGCTGGTTTTGGGTAAAAGCGCTTTGCCGCAGGGAATATCGCCGCTTGCGCTTAATGTGCCACAGCAAACAACTGGTTTTGCAACCTTGTACAGCTTTAGCTTTGATGAAATGATGGATAACAACGATTATAAAAAAGCTTTTTGGGAGCAGATGAAGGGTTTGTAGTATAGCTTTTGTATAGCCTTTTCGCGCTCCGTTTGACTCACCCCGACTACGCTTCGCTGGTCGACCCTCTCTCCGGCTTGCCGGAGAGAGGGTAAGAACAACATAAAATTCTTGTCCTGATTCCTGACTCTTAATTCTTGACTCTTTTATAACATGAAACAATTAGTTTTCGCCACAAATAATGCACATAAGCTGGAAGAAGTAGCCGATAAGGTAGCCGGCAAAGTTAAACTGCTTAGTTTAAATGATATTGGCTGCCATAATGATATTGCCGAAACCGGCACTACCTTTCAGGCTAATGCATCCATAAAAAGCTATTACATCTACCAAAAATATAACCTGAATTGCTTTGGCGATGACAGCGGACTGGAAATAAATGCCTTAAACGGTGAGCCGGGTGTATATTCGGCACGATACGCAGGGGAGTATGGCAACCACCAGGCTAATATGGATAAGGTGCTGGAAAAATTGAAAGATGAAACCGATCGTTCGGCACGTTTCCGCACCGTGATATCATTGATATGGGAGGATAAGGAATATTTTTTTGAAGGAACTGTAAACGGCTCCATCCGCCATGAACGCAGCGGAACAGCTGGTTTTGGCTATGACCCTATTTTTCAACCCGATGGCTACGATATAACTTTTGCCGAAATGAGCCTGACTGAGAAAAACAGCATCAGTCACCGTGCGATTGCCGTTGGGAAGTTGATTGAGTTTTTGCAGGGAGTGTAATTTAATAAACTATGTCATTGCGAGCGATAGCGCGGCAACCCCGTCGCTTGCATATCAAACGCGACGGGGTTGCTTCGTCGTTCCTCCTCGCAATGACATCTAATATTACGGCTTCCCCCCTGTCGTATCCTTCTTAGTTTGCACTGCCGGACTAATTATCGGGGGCGCTTTGGCCTTGGTGGTATCTTTACCTATACTCACAGCTGGTTTAACAACAGGGTTTTTTGTAGTTGTGGTATCTTTTCCGGCATTTATGGCTGGCGCTTTTAAGGTAGTATCCTGCACAGCTTTTATATCGGTTGGTTTACCTGGCGGAGCTGTAATTTTACCGGTTGGTTTACCAATCATCTTTTTAGGGCCCGCTAAATCGCCACCCGGTTTTGGTTTAGTATTGGTAGTATCTGGCTTACGGTTATAGGATGGCAGGATAGATTCCTTAGATATAGGCCTGTCTTTAGGTTTCCAAAGAAAGCCTTTCAATATTTTTTCATCCTCCTTTACTACATGGATAGGGATATACCGGTTCTCGGGTTTGGTGATAAAGCCCAGGTTGGTTACCTCGTTGTTTTTCATATACACCCATAGCCTGCTACTGAATGAGCGCTGCATATCGGTGACCTGTTTAGTGGTACTGTCGCGCACAAAATATATGGTTTCGGCATTGCCATCAACATATACCCGGCTCAGCTTGCTGTCCTTGAAAAAGCCACGCATTTTTTTACCCCCAACCTGGTTAAAGTGGCTGGAATCGTCCTTCTCCACATTCACAATAAATGAGTTGGGGAACATGTCCAGTTTGTCGAGCTTTTTATTCTTTAGCTGAAGATTAATCGTATCGCCCGATAGCTGCGAGCCCTCGGCCCATATCATCGGCTTCACATAACATCGTATGGTGGAATCGCTGTTGCTGTAAAAAATCGAATCGGCTACGGCTTGCAGGTCCGATTTAAATATTTTGCCTTTATGAAAAGCCTTTATAATACGTATGCGTGCCGTATCACTCAACACCACATTTGGGGTATAGAAGGTTGAATCGGGTTTGACATTCTTTTTAGGCTTGGACGATACTACACTGCTTTTCTTTTTTACAGGCTTTGGCTTTGGCGGCCCAAAATAATCACGGCGATAATAGCTGGTATCTTTTGGCAGCCGGGGTGCTACAAGCGAAATGGTTTTCGGGGCCACTTTATATACTATATGTACAATTTTTACCTTTGAGGTATCTATTATATGCGATATACTGTCCTGCTTTTTTAATTGCACCAACTCCTTAAATGTTACTATCTGTGTTTCTATCGTATCAGCCGACATATAAACAGAGTCGGTTTTTACCTTTGTTTTTTTAGGAGCGATAGGTTTGCCGGAGACAATGCTGTTGGTATCGGTTTTGGCTCCTTTAATGGCTGCAATTAACTTACCCTGCGTGCCCTTATCAATATTTTTACTCTGGCTTGCTGCAAGTTTTTTTATGGAATCCGTCGGGGGGAGTTTTCTGCTGAATGAATCAATAATCGGCATAGTCAGCTTCCCTTTTAGAGAGTCTATTTTTTTAACCTGTGCTGCTGATGGGTTCATAATAGGCAGCGTGCCCAGACTCAATGGCCCTTGCTTTTGCGTACTCACATTGCCTTTTTTGCCCTGTTTGGCAGCCACTTTTGCAAGCGAATCAGTTTGAGATTTTGTAAGTAGTGGTTTCTTTGAAGTGTCGCGCTTTTTTGTGGAGTCATCCTCTTCGGTAACCATAATAATGTAAGGGTCGCGGGTAACAATGGCCAGGTCATTCTTTTTAAAGTAAGTGCCCAGGCCACCTTTTATGGTTACTTTCTGCTCCTCATCATTAAACGTAACGTGCTTAACTGCCCGGCCATAGCCTACCAGCCGGTCATAAAATAAGGTGTCACCAATTAATGTTTTTGTGCCTTGCTTATATAAGTTCTTTTTAATGAAATTGGCCTGCTCGGTTTTGGTATCATAAGTGCCGTTTTCGGTAAGCAGGGTATCCTTATCCTTGGTGCCGTATATACGGGTAGGCCCATAAAAGTAATTGATCTTTGATTGGGAATTATACCGCATGGTATCGGTATAGATGAGCGCGTCGGTAGTTTTGCCTACCACATCATACCTGAAATAAGCATCGTGCGAAAAAGAGAAATAATAGCCGTTTTTACTGGTTAGCGTATTGGTTTTGCTCACCAGCTTGCCGCCGTCGGTGTAGGTACCTATGCGGGTAGCAGTATTATAAGTAAAATGATTGGTGGTTAAAGTGGCATCTTTATCAACCATTACCACATTATCTGTTAGTATGGCTATTTTGGTGTTACCATCGTAATTGAGCTTGTCTGAATAAATATTAAGTGTATCGCCCTGGTTTATGTTTACGTGGCCAAAGGCCTCAAAAGCGTTTGCCGCAGGATGAAAATAAGCGCTATCCGACCGCATGATGGAGAAATCCTGTTTCCATACACCATTATAAACTATATAAAGATCCACCCCATTACGTTTAACGCCCTGAGTCTTGGTTGACGAAATCAAGTTCACTTTTGATTTTTTTTGGCAAAAAGCGGTAGCCGTAACCAGCAGTAATACAAAACTTATGACATATTTACTCACAATGGCAAAATTAGTTTTTTGTTGGGGTTATTAAATTAATAATTTTGATGAATGCTGCCGGTTAAACAATTTACGGAATTTATTGAACAAAACAGCTTGTTTATGCCCGGCAATAAAGTGCTGGCTGCGGTAAGCGGTGGTATGGATTCTGTTGTAATGGCCCACCTGTTAAAAGCGGCCGGGTATAATTTTAGCATAGCTCATTGTAATTTTCAGCTAAGGGGCTATGAGGCCATTGCCGATCAGGAATTTTCCCATCAGCTGGCCCAGCAATTTCGGGTTCAGTTTCATACCATTAATTTTGATACATCAGCCTATGCTGCCGAAAACAAAATATCCATCCAAATGGCGGCACGTGATCTTAGATACCAATGGTTTGAGCAGATAAGGCAGCAGCATAGCTATGATGTTATCGCGCTTGCGCACCACCAAAACGATGCGATTGAAACAATATTGTTAAACCTTACCCGAGGCACCGGCATTGCAGGCCTGCATGGTATTTTACCTAAGAACGGCAGCCTGGTGCGCCCACTGCTTTTTTTGAATCGTGATGACATACAGGCTATTGTGCAGCAAGGCCATTTAAAATATGTAGAGGACAGTTCAAACGCATCGGTTAAATACGCGCGTAATAAACTAAGGCACGAGGTGATCCCCAAGTTAAAGGAACTGAACCCTAGTTTGGAAAGCACCTTTGAAAATAACCTGCAGCACTTCAGAGATATGGAAACACTGCTGGAACTGCGCCTGGCAGAACTACGAAGGGAGTTGTTGATTGAGCAGGGCGATGAGATCCATTTATCCATATCGGCAGTAAAAGAACTAAATCCCAAACGCCTGCTGCTTTTTAAGCTTTTGCAGGGCTACGGTTTTAATGAAACTGCTGTTGATGATTTGATTTCTGTATTGGATAAACACTCCGGTCGAATATTTGAAAGCAGTAATTTTAAGCTGATCCTCGACCGGGAGAATATCATCCTGGCTAAAAAAACGGCGCATCAGCATAAAGAAATACAAATAAACGAAGGTGAACATAGCGTGGATTATGGGCTTTATAAAGTTACGTTGCTGCATGATGATAGTCCGCTGATTATAAAAGATAACCCGTTGGCTGTTGCCATTGATACTGATTTGCTGATATATCCGTTAACTATACGCCCATGGCAGCAAAGCGACTATTTTTACCCGCTGGGGATGAAAACACGTAAGAAGCTGAGCGACTTTTTCATCCAGCAAAAAATACCCCTGCATGAAAAAAGTGGGATACCATTACTGGTAAACGGCAACGGCGATATTATGTGGATTGGCGGCCACCGGCTTAATGAACGTTATAAAGTGAGTGATAACACTAAAAAAGTTACTATATTCGAACTGATAAAAATTTGAAGATTTGGCGATTTGAAGATTTGAAAATGAAAAGCAATGCCTTGAAGCATTAATTTTCAAATCTTCAAATCAACGAATTTTCAAATTAAAAAATCATCAAATTAAAAAATGGAGAAGCCTGCCTTTATTGAAAAGCAATACCTTGGAAGGGAATTTATACCCATTACCATACGCCTGGTGATGGCAATGTTCTGTTTTGCAGCTTACTTTTTTACCGATATCGAGGAAAAAAACAATGACCTGCTGGTGATTGTGGGTTTCGCTATTATCATTATCTCCATTATCATGGGTTTCCTGCTGCATTTCAGAACCAGGGTGCAAAACAAAAGCATTATGCTTGATGGCTTGTGGACAACCCGCCTGGTAAAAATTGACCTGAATAGCATTATTAAGGTTGAAAAAGGTGAATACAGCCGCTATCTTTTTAACAACCCCGTTTACAACCTGCATACAAAGGGGACCATCCGTTTTTATACCAGCGGTAAGGAATCAATCCATCTTACAGATCGTGATGGACTGGTTTATATTATTGGCTCCCAACATCCTAATGAATTTTTGAGAGCCATACAGGCCGAAATGAAAAAATAATTGTAGTTTTTACAGCTAAATTATACTTTCTGAAAAAAATATTAAAAAAAATAAATCCGTGTCAATCTTTCTATCGTAGGTACTGTTTTAAAACCACCAAATTATGAACAGCGACATGATGCATTTCAAGATAAAGGCCATTGCAGCCAATATCAGGAACAAGAGAGAGCACAGGAATTACACACAGGAGTACCTTGCAGCAAAGTTGGACATCTCACAGAATGCTTACAGCAAAATTGAACTCGGTTACACAAAAATTACAGTGGAGCGTCTTTTTCAGATAGCTGATGTACTGGAGTATGATGTTACCGATCTGCTGAGTATAAAACCAGAGATAATTCATACTTCAAAGGCTGTTTAGCGACAACAATAATATCTTTGCGGGATATTATTGTAAGCTATGGATACTAAAAAAATTGTTGAAGCCACAACAAACTTTGTACGTAATACCCTAAAAGATGCCGAGGGCGGCCACGACTGGTGGCATATTTACCGCGTTTGGACCAATGCCAAACGTATAGCCTCATCTGAAAACTGCGATATACTTACCGTTGAACTTGCCGCGCTGTTGCATGACATTGCCGACAGCAAATTTCATGGCGGGGATGAAGAAATTGGCCCTGCCACGGCCGGGAATTATTTGCGCAGCATTGATGTAGAGGAGCCCATCATTGAGCATGTGCAGCAGATCATCAGGAATATTTCATTTAAATCGGGTTTTGATAAGCCTGATTTTCAATCCATAGAATTACAGATTGTACAGGATGCCGACAGGCTCGATGCTATTGGCGCCATTGGTATAGCACGCACTTTTAGTTATGGCGGCTTTAAAAACAGGGAGATCTATAACCCTGAAATAGCCCCTAACCTAAATATGAGCAAGGAAGAGTATAAGAATTCAACAGCGCCCAGTATTAATCATTTTTATGAAAAGCTGCTGTTGCTCAAGGATAAAATGAATACCGAAACCGGCAAAAAGCTAGCTGAACAACGGCATGAATTTATGGAAAGTTACCTGAAGCAGTTTTATATGGAGTGTAAATAAATATTTTTTTAGACAAGTCTAAAAAAAATGTTAGCTTTGTTTAAATTTAAACACGAAACAGTATGTTAACATATTGTTTAAACATAAAGTTTACTTTTGCACCCAAATGTAAAATAGGGTATTTGAATATATTCAATTATTGATCAATTAATTGCACGTGATATGAACATGGTTGCTGAAAAAAAGCTTACGGAAAAAAAGATCAATCCAACAGCTATGCGCCTATTAGTTTTGGATTCATTATTAAAGCAACATTCTGCTATTAGTTTAAGTGATATTGAAAAAAGCCTTGAAACGGCCGACAGGATAACTATATACCGCACCTTAAAGACCTTTGAGGAAAAAGGCCTGATCCATATTATTGATGATGGAACAGGATCGCCTAAATATGCTTTATGTGCGGAGAGTTGTAATGCAAACCAGCACCACGATCTGCATGTGCACTTTTATTGTGCAGAGTGTAAGGAAACTTTCTGCCTGCCTAATAGCAAAATACCAGAGGTGGCATTACCCGATAACTTTACATCAACAGAAATGAATTTAGTTGTTAAAGGTGTTTGCAGTAAATGCAAAAATTAATGCAATTCCATTGCATGTTATTAACAGCTTACTTTGCAAAAAAATTAAAAATCAAATAAAATGGATACCGGTCCGAGTAGAACACATCCGCAATTTACAATTTCCTGTTAACCGGTACGCCTTCTTTTAAGTCGCCCGGTAAACGGGGCAAACTTTTATTATCATGCTTAAAAGAGAAAAAATCAGCAAAGTTTACAAAGCCTTAGGTAAAACTAACGGCCACTCCCCTTCAGAATTCGATACCCCATCAGCTTTAAAAATTAAACAGATAGCAGCTCTTGATAAGGCATCTGTGCTTTTTATATTGGAAAGCCAGGAACAGGGGCTGTCATCAGGCGAAGTTAAAGAACGTTTAATAACCTATGGCTTAAATGAGGTTGCGCATGAAAAAGCACCTAAATGGTATGTTCAGCTTTTCCAGGCTTTCGTTAACCCGTTTATTGCGGTATTACTCATATTGGTGATCATTTCGGCAATTACTGATATCATCATCCAAAAACCAGGCGACAGGGATTACACTACCGTTGCTGTTATTGGTACTATGGTGATGCTAAGCGCTTTATTGCGTTTTGTGCAGGAATTCAGGAGTAATCAGGCTGCCGAAAAGCTAAAATCAATGGTTAAAACCACAGCTACGGTGCTGAGGCTTAATGAGGAAAAGCGTGAAATAGATATTAAAAAACTGGTTCCGGGTGATGTTATCCAATTATCGGCAGGTGATATGATCCCTGCGGATGTGCGTGTTATACAGTCGAAAGATCTTTTTGTGAGTCAGGCGATATTAACCGGCGAGGCGTTACCTGTAGAAAAAACAGATGCGGCAAATCCTAACGCAAGTAAACAATCACCACTTGAGTTGGATAATACCTGCTTTATGGGTACTAATATAGTAAGCGGTACCGCCTTTGCTGTAGTGGTAAACACAGGGGGTGATACCTATTTCGGTTCGCTGTCGAAATCATTGGTGGGCAAACGTGCTGAAACCAGTTTTGATAAAGGCGTAAACAGCGTAAGCTGGTTGTTGATCCGTTTTATGCTGATCATGGTGCCGCTGGTTTTCCTGATCAACGGCCTTACCAAGCATGATTGGCTGCAAGCCCTGCTCTTTGGTATTTCAATAGCTGTTGGTCTAACCCCTGAAATGCTGCCTATGATAGTTACCGCTAACCTGGCTAAGGGCGCGGTAAATATGTCGAAACGTAAGGTGGTGGTTAAACGCCTGAATGCTATACAAAATATTGGCGCTATGGATATTTTGTGTACCGATAAAACCGGTACGCTTACCATGGACAAGATTGTACTGGAGCGCCATTTAAATGTTTATGGCTTTGAGGATAACGAGGTAATGAAATGGGCCTACCTGAACAGCTTTCACCAAACCGGACTTAAAAACCTGCTGGATGTTGCCGTTTTGGAGCATGTTGACCTGCATGCCTGCTTAAAGGAAGGGGAATCGTACCAAAAGGTTGATGAGATCCCTTTTGATTTTCAGCGCAGGCGAATGTCAGTTATCCTGGAAGAAAAAAATCATAAACACCTGTTGATATGCAAAGGCGCGGTTGAAGAAGTGCTTGACCTGTGTACCAATGCTTTTGATCCGGGAGAGAACAATCAGTTAGAGATAAATAAGGACTCTATTGTTCCGATAGATAAAAGCATGCGCGATACTATCCTTAAAACCTCCCGCAAACTAAATGAGGAGGGGTTAAGGGTATTACTGGTTGCAATTAAGGAGTATGATGAAAGGCCGCTAACCTATAGTGTTGCCGATGAAAGCAATATGATCATGACAGGCTTTATCGGTTTCCTTGATCCGGCCAAGCCATCAGCAAAACCCGCTATTGAGGCGTTGCACAAACTAGGTATCAGCATAAAGGTACTAACCGGCGATAATGAGGTGGTTACCAAAAAGATCTGCAAGGATGTGGGCATCCCGGTGAATAACATTCTATTAGGAAAAGATCTTGAACATATATCCGACGAAGAACTGATTGCGATTATTGACGATATCAGCATATTGGCGAAACTGAGCCCTATCCAAAAATCAAGGGTGGTTAAGGTATTGCAGGCAAAGGGTCATACTGTTGGTTTTATGGGCGATGGTATTAATGATGCCGCTGCACTGCGCGATGCTGATGTGGGTATTTCTGTTGATACTGCCGTGGATATAGCCAAGGAAAGCGCCGATATTATTTTGCTGGAAAAAGACCTGATGGTATTGCGCAAAGGCGTGATATATGGTCGCAGAACATTTGGTAATATCATCAAATACATCAAGATGACGGCCAGCAGTAATTTTGGTAATATGTTCAGTATGCTTGGGGCAAGCGCCTTGCTGCCATTCCTGCCTATGCTGCCTATCCAGATACTGATCAATAATTTGCTGTATGATATTTCACAGATCTCCATTCCATGGGACATTATGGATGACGATTTTATTGAAAAGCCACAGAAGTGGGATGCCAGCGGTATCAGCAGGTTTATGCTGTTCATCGGCCCAATCAGCTCCATATTTGATTACGCAACCTTTGGAGTAATGTGGTTTGTGTTTAAAGCTAATTCGCCGGCTCACCAGGGCTTGTTTCAAAGTGGTTGGTTTGTCGAGGGCTTGTTGTCACAAACGCTGATAGTGCACATGATCCGCACGCGTAAAATACCTTTTATACAAAGCTGGGCAGCTACACCGGTAGTGGCACTTACCTCCTTTATTATGCTGATTGGTATTGCACTGCCATTTTCGCCACTTGCTAATGCTTTTAAACTGGAGGCTCTGCCTTTGGCTTATTTCCCATGGTTGTTTGGCATATTATTGGCTTACTGCCTGCTTACACAACTCATAAAAAACTGGTTTATCAACAAATTCCATCAATGGTTATAATCTTCTTCTAATATAAAATATGAAACTACTTTTAACAATATCGATAAGCTTATTGCTGTTTACCACAGCCTTTGCACAGGAAGACACTGTAAAGCAGCAGCGATTCAGCTTCCATTTTCAGGAAACTACTATTACGCAATTTAAACCCGCATTCAGTGCGCCGTATACCGGGCAAAATAGCTTGCTTACTACACAGGAAACCCAATCATCCATAACTACTTCCCTGTTCGGCGATGCCCGTTTGTGGAAAGGCGCCGATGTTATTTTTGATCCCGAGCTCTCAGGCGGTGCGGGTTTGAGTAAAACAACAGGTATAGCAGCTTTCCCTAATGGTGAAACTTTTAGAGTGGGTTCTGCTTCACCCGCAATATATATAGCGCGCTTATTCTTCAGGCAAACATTTGAATGGGGCAAGGAAAAAGATACCATTCAGGATGACCAGAATCAATTAGCCGGATTAAAAAGCAAACGCTATTTTACTTTTGGCCTGGGTAAATTTGGTATGGCCGATTATTTTGACAACAATGAGTTTAGTCATGATCCGCGTACCCAATTCATGAACTGGGCCCTGATGGATAACGGAGCCTGGGATTACCCGGCCAATACCCGTGGTTATGTATTAGGTGCTTATACAGAATTCGGTCAGCCTGATTGGACATTGCGTTTTGCCTTTACCATGGTTACCACAACCGCAAACGGGTCCGTATGGGATGCAAAAATACTGCATGCCAACACCCAAACTATAGAATACGAAAAACGCTATGAAATAGGCGGACAAAAAGGTTCGTTCAGGATATTGGGCTTTACAAACAATGGTAAGTTTGGTAATTATGATCTGGCGATAGCCAACAACAAAACTGCCCCGGTTGTAGATAGCACCCAGGCTTACGGCAGGCATAAATACGGGTTCGGCATAAGCGCCGACCAATACCTGACCAAAGATTTTGGCGTTTTTGCAAGGCTTGGCTATAATGATGGGCATAACGAAACCTGGTTCTTTACCGAGATTGATCGCTCATTGAGTTTTGGCGCTGTATTGAAGGGTACACAGTGGAAACGTGCTGACGATGAACTTGGACTAGCCTTTATTGGCAGCGGACTATCATCAGAGCATCAGGCTTACCTGGCAGCAGGTGGCTATGGCTTTATTATTGGTGATGGCAGGTTAAATTACAGTCCGGAGCTGGTTGCTGAACTGTATTATAAGATAAATGCTTTCCAAAAGAAATTCTGGATCACACCGGATTACCAGTTTATCCTGAACCCGGCATACAATGCTGACCGTGGTCCGGTGAATGTGTTTTCGTTAAGGGCGCACGTGGAGTTTTAAAGAGAGGTTATTTAAAGATGTCATTGCTAGCGATAGCGCGGCAGCCTCTTCGCATGCATATGGAACGCGACGGGGTTGCTTCGTCGTTCCTCCTCGCAATGACATGGTGGAGGAAGCGGTCATGCTGAGGCACTCGAAGCATATGCGTAAAGGTCTTTACGCTCACCCTTCGAGTGCCTGTGTGACACCCATTGCGCTACATTAAATAATCACTGCGTAATCAACCTATCCTCAAAAAACAGGAACGGTAATTGGTTCTCAATGCCTTTTATCACCCATATTGGCCCTTTCTGGCAGTAGAGGATCACCCTTATTTGTTGCTGTTGCTTTTTCTCATATTCAGCCAAAACCTGCAGGCATGAGCCACATGATGTTACTGGTTTCAGTAACGGAAACTCATCAGTATGGGCGGTTATAGCCATTGATTCAATAGGGTCATCCGGATGATTGGCTCCCCAGTGGAACAGTGCTACACGCTCGGCGCAAAGGCCTGAGGGGTAAGCCACATTTTCCTGGTTGCTGGCGTAGATGATTTTGCCACTAAGCAGCCGCATGGCCACGCCAACCTTAAATTTTGAATAGGGTGAATGGGAATTGGCCAAGGCTTTAACGGCTTCAAGGCATAAAGTATGGTCGTTTTTATTAAGCTCGTTTAAAGTATCGTACTCTTCGAAAGCAATTTTTATTTCGTGATTTATCATTACCTCATCCTGCGTAAAAAAGCAGGGGATACAAGATAAGTAAAATTTAATTATCAACGATAAAAACGCGGTATTATTGACGCAGGAGTGATTTTAGCTGTTTCGCAGCGCTTCCCTTATTTTTTCAGAGGTAGCCTGTAATTCCTCAGCGCTGAATTTCATTTTAGGGCGACTAAAGTTAAGGTCATCAACCCGGTTCATAGGGATCAGGTGGATATGGGCGTGCGGAACTTCGAGCCCTATAACCGCTACACCTACTTTTTTACAGGGAATAGCAGCCTTTATACCCGTAGCCACTATTTTGGCGAATAGCTGCAGGCCCGTATATGTTTCATCATCCAGATCAAAAATATAATCAACCTCTTTTTTAGGGATCACCAGCACATGGCCTTCGGCAAGCGGGTTAATATCTAAAAAAGCCAAAAACTCAACGCTTTCAGCCACGGTATAGGCAGGTATTTCACCCGATATGATTTTTGAAAAGATGCTCATTGTTTGGTTGATTAAGTGAGTGGTGAATGGGTTTTATTGAAGCTGATTAAGTGAGTAGTTAACCTAATCAACTACTCACTTAATCAACCAATCAACTAACGACTGATCTCCAATATCTCAAATTCCATTTTACCGGCAGGTACGGTGATCTCGGTGGTGTCACCAACTTTTTTGCCCAGTAAACCTTTGGCAATTGGTGATGCCACTGATATTTTGCCCGATTTAAGATCGGCTTCGCTTTCTGATACCAATTGGTAGCTCATGGTGGCGCCGCTCTTCACATTCTTTATTTTTACGATGGATAAAGCCAGTACTTTTGATGTATCAATTTTTGATTCATCAAGCAAACGGGCGCTGGCCAATAACTCCTGCATCTGCGAAATTTTAGCCTCATGTAAGCCTTGTGCTTCTTTAGCCGCGTCGTATTCCGCGTTTTCCGATAAATCGCCTTTGTCACGCGCCTCCGCTATCGCTTTAGATATATTAGAGCGAACGGTTGTTTTTAAATATTGTAATTCCTCTTTTAATTTTTCTAAACCTTCCTTGGTATAGTATGATACCTCTGCCATAACGCACGAATTAATTTAACTTTCTATTAGTTACCAAAAAAAACCGCCCTCCTGTTTTATGAAGGACGCGATTGTTATAAAAAACAAACAAGACTATATGGGCAGCGCCTACATAGTCTTGCTTTGTGTTAAACGAAGATAAGTGATTTAAATTTTAATATCCAAATTTTTGTTGCGTGGGCAACAAAAATTTGGATATTAAAATAGTGATTAGTGGTTGGAGATTAGTGATTAGTTGAGATTGGTTTACAGGGATTAAGCCGCAAATGACATATGATTTTACTAATCTCTAACCACCAATCTCTAATCACTGAGAAGCGCCAGCTTCGCTGCCATCACCTCGCTAATTCTTCGGTATGAATCAAATGTCCAGCCGGCTACATGCGGGGTCAGGATCACTTTGTCTGATTGGCGGAGTTCTTCATACCATTCCTGTTCTGCCAGGGATGGGAATTTCTCTACTTCAAGTACATCGAGCCCTGCTCCTATAATTCTGCCTTGTTTAATGGCATTTAATATCGCGCTTACTTTTGCAGTTTTACCACGTGAGGTATTGATGAAGAATATGGGCTTTTTAAAATGGAACAGGTATTCATCATTTACCAAACCATTGGTTTCACTGGTTAGGGGTATATGCAGGCTCAGCACATCGCTATGCTTAACAATTTCCTCCATGCTTACCTCGCGGGCATATCTGTCGCTAAAACCGGTTTTGTATTTATCATAGGCAATAACATCAACCCCAAAGCCCGAAAGTTTTTTGGCAAAGCTGCTGCCCATAAAGCCATAGCCTATTATGCCTACGGTTTTGCCTTTAAGCTCATAACCACGGTTAGCCTCGCGCAGCCAACTGCCGGTCCTGATTTCAGCATCAGAGGTGCGGAAATTGTTCATCAGGGATAATAATAATCCTACGGCATGTTCGCCAACAGCATCCATATTACCTTCGGGGGCATTTATTAGCTGGATATTTTTCTCAGCGGCATAAGCCTCATCAATATTATCCATACCAGCCCCGGCACGGCACACAAAGCGCAGGCTGGTAGCCGCATCAATAACAGACCTATCTACATTAAATTTTGAGCGGATCACCAATCCGGCATAATCGCCAATTATTTCAAAGGCTTCGCTGGCTTTTATTAATGGCCGATAATCGCAGGTATAGCCCAATGCTTCGGCTTGCTCAATGAATACCGGGTGTATATCATCAACAATAAGTATATTCTTTTTCATTTTCAGCTACAAACATATTGATACGGAGGGAAAATTGTATTGGTTTGATGTAATAAATTCATTTATTAAGCGGGATGATTTGTATTTAACCCACCAAATTCAATTAAATTTATAGTATAATTTCAACCGATGAATAAAGTTCTCATCATCACTGCCTGTCTTCTCCTTGTCATATTTAAAAGTGCATTCGCCCAGGATCAGTTAAAGATTGCAGAGGATCGCGATAGTAAAAAAGACGCACAAACAGGTACTATCAAATCGTTTGATGGTAGCGATCAGAAAGTGCATGTTATGCCCGACTACTTTAATCGCCTATTAAAAATAAGTTGTTTAAAAGATACAATAACCATATTTGATTACTGGGGCGTACCTGCGGAAGTAACTGTTTTAAATAAAAACTTTATAAAGATCAGTTATGCAGTTAGGGGGGGATCGGGAGTAGGTTTGGGTAATATATTGCTTTTGTGTGTAAATGGTACCAGGTTATATGAAGCCATGCATGTTTTAGAATATATAAACGGAGAATCGGGTGATGAGCAGGATCTATATAAAATAAAAGTAACCTTAAACGGGGATAATAAAAAGACTTATAAACTGCTTGTGGGTGTTCATGATAGCGTTAAATCAAGGGCCACACCCGCAATAAATTATAACTACAACAACCAAACTGTTTTGAGTTTTGATGCAGGCCGAAATGTTTTTTATAGTGTAAAGGAGGATATATACGACAGCTTTACCATTTATCCCACAACGCAGAAAAACTACAAGGAAAAGCTTAAAGGTAATTACCCCGTTATTATTTTAGGCAAGGAAACGTATTATTACATAAAAGGCGGATGGTATAATTTAGGACGGAATAATGAGTTGAGTGGATTTACAACCCATACAGCAAGATGATCTTTGCCCTTTTCTTTAAATCGTATTAATCTATACTACAATACCCTAAACCTATCAGCGTTTTAATTGTACTATAATAAAATACTATAGTTATGGAACCATTTAGAAAAATACGTTCGAACGTAAAAATATATGCAGACCACCTTTCGCACGATGGCTTTAAACAGGTCTTTGACCATATTGATCAACTTAACATTAAAAAGGGTGTAGACAGGCTGGGTCTCGAAAAATTTATTGAGCAATGCGCCTACCTGGCGGCGGGCTCCGGGGTAATATCGGGCAGCGGCGGTATGCTTACCATGGTGGTGGGTATCCCCTTTGATTTTATAAACCTCATTACCCAGCAATTCAGGGTAACGATGGCCATTATGTACTATAATAAAGGCACCTATGAGCTGGATTTTAATGATTTTATGACATTGGTAGCCACATCGCTAAAAGTAGAGGCCAGCGTAGCCCTCACCAAAACCATGATGGAAGGCATAGCCGAAAAGTTGTTAATGATACTAGGTACCCGCACCGCCGAACGTATGGTCCCCATAGTTGGGGCTGCTATTGGTGGAACTGCTAATTACCTGTTCATAAAGCGGATGGCTACATCGGTACGGAAAATACAGATAACGCCGATTATTATCACGGTGAATTAAGAATTTCAATTGTAGCGATGGGTTTGAAACCCGGAGTGTTCGGTAGATTGAATTTTGTTTTTTATTCCCTCCTCACGGGAGGGGTGTGGTTGGATGTGAAGTGGCAGGGAGGGGTTTATACACCAACCTATCTGTTAAACCCCACCCTTCCCCGCCCCAAGGCGGGAATCGCACAAGGCTGATGCTCCCTTTCCATCTTTCGAGCACTTATGGTCTAAAACCCATGACTATTGTAAAGTTTATTTAAGCCCCGCTATCTTACTGGCCAGCTCAGCCAGTTGAACGGTTTGCTCTGCATCAATATTTTTATTGTTGCTGATGATGAGCGTGTGGTCAAGCGCTTCCATTTCAATGTCATCGTCCATATCCATCATCGCATTTCTGAAATTCCAGTTCATGGCCAGTAATGCCTTTTGCTCATCATTGGTGACTACATAAAACTTATTGCTGAATGCTTTATCATCCGGGAATTTAAGTTCAACAGGGTGGATAAGGTTTACTACCCTATCTGTAAATGTTTCCCTGCGGATAAGAATCCGGCCAAAATCATTTTTAAGGGTGATAAAAGCCCAAACCTTGTATTGGTAAAAATCCTGATCCTCCCCTGAGCGTACACTATGATAATAATTATGGATTTTAACAAAAGCCAGGTAACATTCATTAGCGGTATTGTTGATCTGCAAAACACCGCCAACGCTTATATCAGGGTTAATGTTTATGGTCTCAAATTTGTTAATGTGCAGGTTGATATCGTTAGGCACACTAATGTTGAATTTGGCACGCAGGGCAGCGTAAGTATCCTCAAGCGCCTGTACGGTATCAGCACGGAGCGAGCAGGTATCAAAGGGGAAATTGTGCAGCATATAGTAGTTAGCTTTAGGTTTATTCGTTACGGAGTGATTTTACCGGGTTTACCAGCGCTGCTTTATAGGTGATATAACCGATGGTCCCTATGGCTATAAACAACAGGCCTGCAACCGGCGCAACAAAACCCCACCAACTCAGATCCACCTTAAAGGCATAACCCTGTAGCCATTGTTCAATAAATAAATAGGCCAATGGCAATGCCAGCAGACTTGAATATAGCACCAGCTTCACGGCATCCATGGTAAGGATGTAAATGATATGTGCCACTGATGCCCCTAATACCTTGCGTACGCCAATTTCTTTAATTCTGCGGGCAGTTGAATAGGCTGTTAAGCCAAACAGGCCCATGCAGGCGATAAGGATGGCCAGGCCTGAGAATAACAGGAATATATTGCCAAATTGCAGGTCCTGCTGATATTGGCGGTTATAAAAGTCATCCAGGAAAAACCAATCCAGTGACGACTCAGGAAAATAGCTGTTCCACGTATTTTTTATGCCGCTGATGATCTGGTCTGGGTTATTGCTGCTGAATTTAACCGAATAATAATTTACAGGAATCCAGCTAAACTTGGGATCCATAAATAAAATAACCGGGGTATAGCTTTGTTGTAGCGAGCGCTGATGGTAATCCTTTATCACCCCAATTACAGGATTTGGCCTTTTCTCACTGGTTTCGAGCCATACCAATTTGCCTATGGCGTCCTCATTGGAGGCAAAACCGAATTGTTTAACCGCGGCCTCATTCAAAATCAAGCCGATTGAATCAGCCGGGCGGCTTTTATCAAATGCCCGGCCAGCGGCCAATTGCAGGTCATAGTTTTTCATGAAATCATGATCTACTTTCAGCATTTCATAGAGATGTTCTTCGGTTTTCGAGTCGCCAAACTTGCGGTTGGCTAAAAATTCACCCACCTCCTTGCCTGGTACCGCGCCCGAGGCCGTTACACCTTTTACGCCGGGTGTGTTTAATAACAATTGTTTAAAGCTGTTTAATTTTTGTGCTGATCCCGGTGTATTTACAGGCGCTTTTAATACGATGGTTTGATAAATATTTACGCCTAATTGCTGCTTGCTCATGTATACGATCTGCCGGTAAACAGCAACAGTACCAGCGATCAACAGCAATGATGCCGCAAATTGGAAGGCGACCATCCCCTTGCGCAGGATAACGCCCGTTTTTGAAAAGGTGTGTTTGCCTTTTAAAACGCTCACCGGTTTTAGGCGTGATAATAACAAAGCCGGATATAAGCCTGATAATAAAATACTCCCCACAAATACTACGGCTATTTGCAGGTATAATGAGGTATTAAACAACAAACCGAATAATACAGAATGGTTCAATAAATTTGGCAATAGCTGCGCGGCTATGGCTACTATAACAATGCCCAGCACCAGCGCAATAGCATTAATAACAAGTGATTCAAACAAAAATTGCAGTAGTAATTGCAGTGAACTTGCCCCGTTCACCTTGCGGATACCCACCTCACGGGCACGGTCGATGGCTTTGGCGGTTGACAGGTTGATATAGTTGACACAGGCGATCAGCAAGATAACATAGGCTATAATGCCCAGAAATTTTACCGCAGTACGGTTGCCCTTTACCTCAAGCTCATATTGTTTGACGGGGTTGAGGTGGATATCAGTGAGGGGCACCAGGGTAACAGCCCATTTAAGATCTTTAAGCGATGGTCCGTTTTTATAACGCTCGGCAAGGGCCGGAAATTTGGCCTCAACACTATGCGGACTGGTGCCCGGCTGTAATTTTAAAAAGGTATAGCTCTCATGCAGATACCAGAAATCTCTTTCAAACTGTGGGCAGGTAGCCCATGAGATCAGGTAATTGAACTGCATGGTTGAGTTTTTAGGCACATCCTTAAACACACCGGTAACCATGCAATGTAAAATACCATTTTGGGTGCTTACCTCCAGGAATTTACCTATAGGGTCGGAAGCGCCAAAATACTTTTGCGCTGCTGATTGGGAGATCACCATGGTATTAACTTCCTTTAATACGGTTTTAGGATCGCCTTTTACGAGCGGGTAATTAAAAAAGGAAAAGAAGTTGGTATCGGCAAAGGCAACATGCTCCTCGCGGTATTTGGTATTGTTGTAGCGTACCACCCGTTCCGATTCATGCCAATCGATACGCACTGTGGAAGCAATCTCAGGGAAGTTCTGCTTCATGGCGGGGGCATATCCGTTGGTGCTGGTTGGCCAGTCGTTCACCAGGTTATCACCTTTGTAAAAGCTGCTCTCCACACGGTAAATATTGCCGGCATCCATGTTAAAGCTATCATAACTTTTCTCAAAGTTTACATAGGCGCTGATGAGTATATAGGCAGCAATACCCAGCGTAAGTCCGCCGATATTGATAAGCGTATATGTTTTGTTTTTAACTAAGGTGCGGCGGGTGGTGAGCAGAATGTTCTTAAGCATGAGCTAAATATAATTATTTGTGGTGATAATTGTAGCGGTTTGTTCAATGTTGGGATTGATATTGGCCTTGTAATGATATCACAATATTTTGAGATTGGTATATTAGCCTATTCTTTAACAGCAACCATTGATGATAGACACAACCGATATTTTAGATTATGTAGTTCATTGGAGATCAAAGTCTGAATCAGAGTTTATTGGAGAAGTGTTTTTTGCTGTTAAAAATAGTTCAGGTGGAAGATTACATACGCCGGTAGGGTACTTAATTGGATTTATAGAACCAGCGAGTGAATCTTCCCCCTCTTACTGGAAAATATTGCTGACAATAAGAGAGGCGATCAGATACAACGTGCAGAGCAATACCACAGAAATTTTTATTAAAAGCGTTTATGCCAATAAACTCGCCTATTATGGTCGAAAACTAAAGGAGTTTAAGCGGGATATAATTAGGATAGATCCAAAGTTGCCATTAGCGATGCAGGAAACGTTAATACAAGCAGGGTTCTGTAATTCTCCACTCGCAATACAAATGATAGTTGGGAAAGATAAATATGTATACTCGAATGTTGAATTTAACTTCGACTAATTAATTTAATCCCGCAGAGAACCCAAAGACTACCTTCCTGCCGTAATCTTATTCGTCAAACTCACAAAGTCCGCTACGCTCAGGCGCTCGGCGCGCAGCTCCAGCAGTGGCTCGTCGGTCATTTTTTCTTTGTTGATGAGGGATGATACCGCGTTGCGCAGGGTTTTGCGGCGTTGGTTAAAGCCAGCTTTTACTACCTGCCAAAACAGCTTTTCATCGCAGCCTAATTCGGCCACTTCGTTACGGGTAAGCCGGATCACTGCCGACAACACCTTTGGCGGCGGGTTAAACACGCCTGCTTTTACGGTAAACAAATATTCCACCTTATAATAGGCCTGCAAAAACACGCTCAGTATGCCGTATTCTTTACTGCCGGGTTTAGCCGAGCAGCGCTCCGCTACTTCCTTCTGGAACATGCCCACTACCTCAACCACCTGTTGGCGGTTATCCAGCACCTTAAAAAGTATTTGTGATGATATGTTGTAGGGGAAATTGCCAATAATGGCTAATGGGCCTGTGAACAAGGCCGCGAAATCCATCTCCAAAAAATCGGCATTAAGCAGTTTGCTGCCCAGCTGCGGGTATTTCTTTTGCAGGAATTGGTATGATTCCGTATCGATATCCACCAGGTGTACATCGTACCCCGGCTTTTGCAGCAGGAAATCCGACAGGATACCCATGCCCGGCCCAACTTCCAATATCTGGTGGTACTTATCGCCGGGGCGCAGACTGTCAACTATCTTAGCTGCAATGTTTTTATCAGTAAGAAAATGCTGACCTAAATGCTTTTTTGCCCTTACCAATGTCATTCCTAATCAATTATCTGCGCAAATTATACATATTTGTGCTTTATTGAGGAACAAATCTTTTTATTTACGTTTGTAAGTCAGGAGAAACAGACAATCATCGCCGGTAAAACAATTGTGAAATCAACCCGTAACAAATCGGTGTAATCACAAAATATCGGTGTAATCATATATAAACATGAGCGAGAAATTAAAAATAGGTATCAGTATTGGCGATGTTAATGGCATTGGACTAGAGATCATTATCAAAACATTATCCGATAGTAAAATTTACGATTACTGTACCCCTATTGTTTATGGCCATACCAAAGTAGCCTCTTTTTACCGTCGCATATCTGATGTAAACGAGTTTAATTTTAATGTGATCACAAGCGCATCGCAGGCAATACCCCGCAAGCCCAATATGATCAACTGCTGGACAGAGGATGTGAAGATAGAGCCAGGTATCCTGAACAAGGAGATAGGCAAATACGCCTTCATGTCGCTTGAGCGCGCTACCAATGATCTGCTTGCAGGCGAGATTGACGCGCTGGTTACCGCACCTATCAATAAAGATACCATACAAAGCGAAAGCTTCAACTTCCCCGGGCATACCGAGTATTTGCAGGATCGCGCAGGAGGTGCCGATTCACTGATGTTTTTGGTGAGCGATACCCTGCGTGTTGGCGTAGTCACCGGCCATATCCCGGTTTCAAAGATCTCAGAAAGTATTACCACCGAAGGCATATTATCCAAACTGCGCCTGATGGATGCCAGCCTGCGTAAGGATTTCTGGATTCGCAAGCCAAAGATTGCCGTGCTGGGCCTTAACCCCCATGCCAGCGACAACGGACTTATCGGCTCCGAAGAAGCACAAACCATCACCCCTGCTATTGAAGAAGCTCGCGCTAATGATATTTTGGCCATGGGCCCGTACGCAGCCGACGGCTTTTTTGCAAATGGCACTTATTTACAGTTCGATGCCGTACTGGCCATGTACCACGATCAGGGCCTGATCCCATTCAAACAGATCGCCTTTGAATCGGGTGTGAACTTTACGGCGGGCCTCAGCTTCATCCGCACCTCGCCCGATCACGGTACCGCGTTTGATATTGCCGGAAAGAATAAGGCATCGGAAGTGTCTTTTCGCGAGGCATTGTTCACCGCCATCCACATCATCAAACACCGCCGCGAAACCGCCGAGCTAAATGAGAACCCGCTGGCATTTACCAAATTGAGCAGGGATAGGGATTAAGAGAATTATTCATAATGTTAGTGTATGCACACTGGATTTCCCTTTTGGGAGGGGCAGGGGTGTTATGCCATCATATATCAGTCATGCTGAACTTGTTTCAGCACCCCACGCGCTAAGCCACCGCCATGCAGATGACCTGTACTATGAGATCCTGAAACAAGTTCAGGATGACGGGAGACGTTTGGGCGTTGCCTCCGGCCGTGCTTTTCGCTCATACTACACGGGCCTTAAGCGCGGGGCCGGTATCCGCTGCAATCACTAACGCATTTGGCTTGAAATTAACAATGAACCGTCATCCTGTCCGCCAGCCAGCGGTTCAGGATCTCACAGAATAGGTGCCCATCATGTTGGCGACCTAACATGTGGGGTGCCGATCCGCTGACTAGCGGACGGCGTGACGGTTAAAATAAATAATGACTCTTAAATAAGAAAGCCTTTCTGTTAAAACAGAAAGGCTTTCTTTATATTGGTGAAATCACCCAAAATCGGTGAAATCCTGTTTGATTACGCTTCGGCTAAATGCTCACCGGTTACTACTTCTTTTATTTTAATTTCAAGCTCTTCCATCAATTCGGGGTTGTCCATAATTAACTGTTTAACTGCATCACGGCCCTGGCCTAAGCGGGTTTCGCCATAGCTGAACCATGAACCTGCTTTTTTAATGATGTTGTGCTCAACACCCAGGTCAATGATCTCACCTGCTTTTGAAATACCTTCTCCAAACATAATATCAAACTCAGCTATACGGAATGGCGGAGCCACTTTGTTCTTAACGATCTTAACTTTTACACGGTTACCTGATACTTCGTCGGTATCCTTGATCTGTGATATACGGCGTACATCCAAACGTACCGAAGCATAGAATTTTAACGCGTTACCACCGGTGGTAGTTTCAGGGTTACCAAACATTACGCCGATCTTTTCGCGTAGCTGGTTAATAAATATACAGCAGCATCCTGTTTTGCTGATGGTTCCGGTTAGTTTACGCAATGCCTGCGACATTAAACGTGCCTGTAAGCCCATTTTGGAATCACCCATTTCACCTTCAATTTCACTTTTAGGTACAAGGGCGGCAACAGAGTCGATAACCAATATATCAATAGCACCTGAGCGGATCAGGTTATCGGCAATTTCTAAAGCCTGCTCACCATTATCCGGTTGTGATATTAAAAGGTTCTCCACATCTACACCCAGCTTTTTGGCATAAAAGCGATCGAACGCGTGCTCCGCATCAATAAAAGCAGCAATGCCGCCTTTCTTTTGTGATTCAGCAATAGCATGTATGGCCAGCGTTGTTTTACCTGATGATTCGGGCCCGTATATTTCAACAACCCTTCCCTTTGGCAAACCACCCACACCTAAGGCAATATCAAGCCCTAATGAGCCAGTTGATATTACTTCAATGGGTTCGATAGCGGTATCGCCCAATTTCATGATCGTTCCTTTTCCGTATGATTTCTCCAGCTTATCCAGTGTAAGCTGCAGTGCCTTCATTTTTTCTGCGTTCGCGTTGCTCATTGTTTTATTATTCTCTAGCAAATATAAAATTAATTATTTACAATTACTAATATTTTTAGTAAAATATTCTATTTCTTGTCATTCTGAGCGATAGCGAAGAACCTGTCCGCTTGTTTACCATTCGCTTGTATAATAGATTCTTCGCTATCGCTCAGAATGACAAAAAAGATTTTGGTTTCGTTATGTAAATATACCCTCATTATAAAAAACGTTATTAACAATCCTTAATATCACAGTCCTTTTTTCCTAACAATTCCGGGCTTTCGGGGGCGCCTGTTTTCGGCATCTTTTACACCCTCGGCACCATAGCGGCGGGCCATTTTAGCTATGCGCTCTTCCATGGTTTCGGTGGTTAATTTTTCACGCCCAAGGCTGTCAACCATTATGGGGAAGGCAAATGGTGTGGGGCGCTCAATAGTTTTAAGGATGATGCTTTGCTTGCTGATGCGTTGTAACGCCATACGCAAACGAAATTCTTCTAACTGGAAAGCCAATGCCTCGTTATACGCTTGCCGAACTAATAAATTATCCGGTTCGTACTCGCTGAAAACCTCGAAAAGCAGTGATGTTGATGCCTGCAAATGCTTATTCTTTGCCTGCTGACCCGGATAACCGGTGAACACTAATCCGCCAATATGTGCGATATCCCTGAAACGGCGGCGGGCCATTTCATTAGCGTTAAGGCTATGCTGGATATCATCAAGCAGATTATCTATGGAGAAAAAATCGGCATTTTCCAGTACTTCTTCAATCGGCACATCATCATCAGTTAGCAGTTCAAAACCGTAATCATTCATGGCGATAGAGAAAGTAGCGCTTTTTATTTTGCTGATGCGATAGGCCAGCAATGATGCCATACCCTCATGCACCAACCGCCCCTCGAAAGGATAAAACAGCAAATGATGCCCTTCAGTGGATTTGAAGGACTCGATCAAAAACTCATGGCTTTGCGGCAGGTGTGATAATTGTTCCTGTAATTGAAAGAGTGGTTTCAGGGCGATAACTTCCTCATCCTGCTCAATACCATGGGCCACCTCATCCAGCTTATCGCGGAATACGGCTGCCAGTTGTGATGATAGCGGCATCCTGCCACCGTTCCAGCTCGGGATGATCCCTTTGGTAGCATTTGATTTTTTTACGTAGGCGGTCATCTCCTTCACCCTGATAAATTCAAGGCTACGCCCCGCGAACCAGAATACACTTCCCGGCCTCAGTTTGGCTATGAAACTTTCCTCAATGGTTCCCAAACTACCGCCACTTAACCATTTAACACGTACACTTAATTCGCTGGTTATTGTGCCGATGCTGAGGCGGTGGCGCATAGCTACCCGCCTGTTATTTACTTTGTACAAGCCGTTCTCTACCTCAACCTTTAAAAACTCATCGTATTGAGCCAGGGTTTTACCGCCATTGGTAATAAAATCAAGCAATTGGTTAAACTCCTTGCGGGTAAGATCAGCAAAGGCGAAGGTTGTTTTTACCTCGTTAAACAATTCATCAGCACGAAAACCATCGGATACCGCCAGCGTAACCATGTATTGGATGAGCACATCCATGGTAAGCAGCATAGGGTCGCGGCTTTCAAAAATCTCTTTTTTTATGCCTTCTTTCAGGGCCGCGCCTTCCAATAATTCCAGCGAATGAGTAGGCACAAAATAGGCTTTTGATACCGCCCCGGGGTGGTGCCCGCTCCTGCCCGCCCGCTGCATAAAACGGGCAACACCTTTGGGGCTACCCACCTGCACTACGGTATCCACCGGGCGAAAATCAACACCCAGATCTAAACTCGAGGTACATACCACCACCTTTAATGCTTCGGCATGCAGGGCTGCCTCAACCCAGTTGCGCAGCTCGTTATCCAGTGAGCCGTGGTGCATGGCCATAATACCGGCATACTCCGGGTAGTTATCTAAAATAGCATGGTACCAGATCTCGGATTGTGAGCGTGTATTGGTAAATATGAGTGTGGTTTTGCTTTTTGCTACAATCTCCATCACCTGCGGCAGCAGCTTTATACCGATGTGCCCCGCCCAGGAGTAGTTCTCAATATTTTCAGGAATGATGGATTTGATTAGCAGCTTTTTCTCCAGGTTGGCCCGTACCATTATAATCTTTTCGGCAGGGAAATTGTTGCCAAGCAATACTTCCGCGGCTTGTTCGAGGTTACCGATGGTTGCGGAGATGCCCCAGATTTTGAGTTGGCAGTTTTCAGTTGGCAGTGTGCCGTTACCTGCTAACTGCCCACTGTAAACTGAAAACTGTTCACTGCCAACTGCCAACTGAGAACTGCCAATTGAGCAAAGGGCCTTAAGGTGGGAAAGTCCCAGCTCCACCTGCACCCCTCTTTTTGTGCCTAATAGCTCGTGCCATTCATCAATTACAACAACCTGCAAGCCGGCGAATATCTTGGGGTATTCCTTTTGGGCAAGCATGAGGTGCAGACTTTCGGGGGTGGTGAGCAGTACTTCTGGTAGTTTCTTTTTAAGGGCCTGCTTTTCAGCAGCGGGAGTATCGCCGGTGCGGGTGGCTATTTGCCAGGGGATGCCGATCTCATCGCATACCTCCTGCATGGCTTTTTTAATATCATTGGTGAGCGCGCGTAATGGGGTAATCCATAACATGAGCAGCCCATTGTTTTTTCGGGAAGTATAGGTGTCGGGATATTTATTAATATAATCAGCCAAAAAAGGCAGGAACAGGGCAAAGGTTTTACCACTCCCGGTGGGCGCGTTCAGCAAGCCGGAGAACCCATTTAAATAGGCCGCCTCCATTTCGCTTTGAAAGGCGAATTGCTTCCAGTTTTTTTGCTTATACCATTGCTGTATTACCTGCTGGCCCCGTGTTATCATTATAGCGCTAACAAATTAATAGTATTTTAGTTATACCTTGTATTACAAAATAAAGATATGCTTAAACATTGTTTACTGGCAGCAATAGCAATTTTAATATGCGGGTGCGTTCAGAACCGGCCGAAGTCAAAGGCCACAGATACCGCCACAACTGAAGTAAGCAGCACAGATACTACCGGCGAAAAACCTGTGCCTGCGGAGCAATTGATTTTACCAGGGCAAAGCATCGGCACCATCAGCATTAATGAAAATGCGGATAGTGTGTTCCGCAAACTGGGTAAACCCGATGCTGGCGACGCGGCGATGGGTAAATCATTGGCAACCTGGTATGCCAAACATGATACATCGGGCTATGAAACACAAATATTTTTCGCAAAACAGATGGGTACCGCCGATGAGGCCAGCCAGGTTAAACAGATCAGGATCACATCGCCATGGTTTAAGACTATGGATTATATGAGCACCGGCATGCACCTGCAAACTATTGAATCGAAGAAAGAGTTCAGCCTAAAAAAATCTGCCCAATATACGGATGGTGGCAAGCTCTATTTTATTTATGACGATGCCGACGCGGGGATGGCTTTTGAAATAGACAACAGGAATGTTTGCACCGGTATAATTATACATGAACCGCGTAAGGATGCGACCGCTTCATACATTGCATTTCACTCGAATACGCAGCTAATAGGGAAGTAAAATTCCGTAGCCTAAAAAGAACGTCATTGCGAGGGACGAAGCAATCTCTACATAGGCTGGTCACCCTCGCAAGTTTGCTCTGTATAGTTTAGAGATTGCTTCGTCCCTCGCAATGACGCATGGAAATAATAATGACACGTGGGAGTAATTATATGGCGGAATACTCCGCATTAAGTGCTTTCTCCCAATCAGGTGAATTGTACATGCGCTCCGGAATCTCAGCCAGGGTTGATTGGTGAACCTTATCGCCCAAGCTATAGAACTGCTGAAAACTCATGATGAGTGGTTTCCATTTGTCGGGATCAACCTGATTATTGTTGCCCTCCATCAGGATAGACCGCTCCAGGTAAACCTTTTTTACGAGCAGTTCAAATATTACTATGCGCCCGCGCTGGTCTGCATCGCCTTCGGCCAAGCCATGTACGGCCTCAACAACGGCTTCCATTTGAACAGGGCATTCCTGCACCCGTGGCGGACTAACAGTATGCGACTGCTGCTTGGTTAAGCCCGCTATAGCGAATTTCTCAGCAACATGGCGGTAACCTTTCAATATTTTCGCTGCTGGTACCGGGTTTGAACCGGTAGTTTTGGCTAAAAGGTTTACAGCTCCTGCCTGGTTAACCGATGGCAAATTCAGTACACATTGTTTATTGCGCATTAGGTTTTGTGTTGTTTTGGAGCTTGCCGCCAGCCCAATCATACATCGCCAACCCAGCCAGAAAATGGACGACATGGGCGCGAGGTTATCTGAATCGTTTTCGTTTTTGGTGCTGATGAGCACTACGGGTGTGCCGAAATATAAAATGGATGGATTACTTTGAATATGCATGATATTTTTATTTGTTATGAAACAAAAGTATTGCACCCGAATAGCCTTTAAAACCCGGTTCTTGCTAAATAAAAAGCGCCATTACCTGATCAGGCAATGGCGCTTTTTATTTCTATTTTTAATGATTTATTTTTTCTCAGGCATCAGTATCAGCTTGATAAGGTTGGTGCCGCTCATGTATTTATTGGCAGCATCCTTAGTGCTTTGTACGGTTACCGAGTTAAGATCTTTAAGGTGGTTCAATATCCTGTGCGGGTTTTCCTGGTTTTGGTTGCCGCCTGCCAGATATCCTGCCCAGAAAAAGTTCTGCCTTAATTGTATCTCCGTTGAGCGGATATCCTCGGCAACAAACTTTTGAATATCGGTCGCGCTGGCACCGTTCTGTTTTATCTTATTTACCTCGTCAAGCGCATCCGCAGTTAGTTTATCAACATTAGTTGGAGCGCATCCAAAGTATATACTGATGGTATACCTGCCGTTTGGCAATTTCAAATAATCGGCACGTACGCCCGGTGAATAAACGCCGCTTTCCTGCTCACGCAAGCGCTCGGTAAGCTTAATTTGCAATATCGACTCCAATGCGTCTACCTGTACATTGTTGACCTCACTGTAATCATAGTCGCCGCTGAAAACCAGCTGAACGGTACTTTTATCGCCAATACCTTTATAAACAGTTCTGGTGATCTGCCCTGCAGGTGGGTGTATATTTAAGTTTTTATAGGTTTCGGCATGCCCGTTTGCTGGCAGGCCACCCAAATACGTTTGCAATAATGGCATTACATCATCAATGCTAAAATTACCAACCAGCGTAAAGGTAAAGCCGCTGGCATCGGCAAAACGGGCTTTATAAAAGTCGTAGGCCTTATCCAAACTTGCAGCATCAAGCTGGGCGTTTGTTGTTACCAGGTTACGAAAGTTATAGTTGTTCAGCACTGCTGCCACGGTATCCTTGTAAACGTTTGTAGGGTCGAGGTTGCGATTAGCTAAAAATGCTTTTGCCTGGGTGATGTTTGATTGCCAGATGTCAGGATCCTTGCGCGGCTGGGTAAAATACAGATACAGTAATTGCAGGGCTGTTTCCAGGTCCTGCGGGGTTGAACTGCCCGATATACCCTGGGTAGTTTCGCTGATATAAGGCGACATGGTAATGTTTTTACCGCTCAACAGCTTATCCAGCTTGATCTGGTTAATATTACCCACGCCACTACTGCCAATTATACCCGCTGCAAAATTTGCTGAAGGGAAATCGGCATCGCTTGCCAATGATGTACCACCAAAACTATAGCCGCTGATCAGTATCTGGTCGTTTTTAAAATCAGTTGGTTTAAGTATGATCTTCACACCGTTCGACAGGGTAAAAGTTGCCACCTGGAGTGAATCATCTTTTTTAACGTTCACAATAGTACTGCCACGCGGTATATCATTCCTGGCCAGTAATGGCTCGGTGCTTACATTATCAACATAAGGGGTTACGCCGTTACCTGCTGTGCTTATCCAGCTTAATAAGGTTTTATCATCAGGCAGTTTTGCTTTTTCCTTATCGGGAGCCTGCACTACAACCACACGGTTTTGGTCGCTGATGAATTTACCGGCCAGGGCATTCATTTCGGCCAGGGTAATTTTACCTATGTTATTTACATAAAATTCGTACTCGAAATCAATACCCGGTATCGCCTGGTTATTTAAAAAGTGTTCAACATACTCATTTACAAAACTTGAAGATGTTGTTTTATCTTTTTCTTTATAGGCGTTTTGAAGCTGTATTAATGCATTTTGCTTGGCGCGTTCCAGTTCGGTTGTTGTAAAACCAAATTTACGTGCACGCTCTGTTTCGGCAACTACGGCTTTTACGGCGCCCTGAAGGTCATCCGCTGATTTTGCTACTGCTATAGAAGTAAAAGCATCCTGCTTGCCCAAAAAGCTGCCATATGATGCCTGCCCGAAAAGGAATGGCGGATTAGGTTTTTGTGTTAGCTCGCCCAAACGCGCATTCAGCATTTGGTTAAACAAACCTATTCTTACGCTTTGCAGGTAATCGGTAGTAGTTCTTATTTTAGTTTCAGGGTGTTTTACTACAATTTCGGCTAAAGTATAAGGAAACTCAGCGTCGGTTGCGGTAACTACCGAAGTACCTACGCCTTGCGGGTCGGAATATTGGGTACGCGGTTTCTCAGGTGTTGGGTTGGTTAATGCCGAAAAATTGCTTTTTATTAATGCAAGTACACGCTGCGGATCAAAATCACCAACGGCTATAACCGCTTGCAGATCGGGGCGGTACCAGTCATGATAAAACTCTTTTATGGTGGCAACGCTTGCGTTTTTAATAATATCTTCTTTACCAATAGGTATACGTTCGGCATACCTGGAGTTATTCAGCAATACCGGGAAAACCTGTTTCTGTAAACGTTCCTGTGCATTTTTACCGCGCAGGCGGGCTTCTTCCAATACTATACCGCGTTCCTTATCCATTTCAGCAGGATCAAAAGTTACGTAGCCTGCCCAGTTAGCCAATATAGTAAAGCCTTTTTCAAATACGCTTACGGTATCAGTAGGTATTGGCAGTTGGTAAACAGTTTCATCAAAACTGGTTGAGGCATTCAGATCAGCGCCAAATTTCACACCTGATTTTTGCAGGTAATCCACCAGTTGGTTTTTTGGGAAATCGCGCGTACCATCAAAGGCCATATGCTCGGTAAAGTGAGCAAGACCTTGTTGCGCGTCTGTTTCCAAAACAGATCCGGCTTTGCTTACTAAATATAATACAGCGCGGTTTTTAGGCTCGGTATTTTTGCGGATATAATAGGTTAAACCGTTCGGCAATTTACCGATGAGAACATTGTGATCAACCGGTAAAAGCTCGCTTTTTGACTGGGCTGCTGTTGCCGATGGCGTGGCGCTATGCGGAACAGGCTTTTTCTTAACCTGGGCAAAAGCGCCACCTGATGCGAGTAACAAGGCTAAAGCCGCTACCGATATATTTTTGTTAAAATTCATTTTTTAGATTAAGTAGGGTAATATGTTGCTAAGATGCAAAACGTATTTCTTAGTTACAAAGTATTGCGACTAATAATAGCCATCCTGCGGCAAAAACTCAGCAATTATACTTTTATAATAATATTACGCTTGTAAAGCGGGTACAAAATAAGCCAGATAACAAAAACCAGTGCAATGGCCGCCGCAACCGAGGCGTTTACCGGTGTAAAGAATGGCACAAGCAGGGTTTGGTAAAGATGCCCATACAGGTTTGTTGGCTTACCATTATAATGCGCGGGTATGGCATCCAATAGGCCGGGAACAATATCAGCTAATATATATGCGGTAATAGAGTTCATACCGAAGGTTACAAAAAACGGTGTGGCGCGTTTATAATTGTTCATATCAATAAGCCAGTATAGCAATGCCAGCGCAACGGTTGCCAAACCACCAGTGTACAGCACAAACGAGCTTGTCCACAATTTTTTGTTGATCGGGAAGAAGAAATCCACTAAAAGTGCTAATACAACAGCCAGCACACCGTAAACAAACATCCAGTTTATTTTTTTGCTGTCCTCCATATTTTTATTTTTTAACCAGGTTCCTACCCTTATACCAAATAAGCCGGTTGCTATAGCGGGTATGGTGCCTAAAATCCCTTCCGGATCCCACACATGTGATTCACGCCATAAGTGGTTGGTACCGAAAACCAAACGATCCAGCCATGCCCCTAAATTGGTTTCAGGGTTAAGATTAGCGTAACCAACACCGGGTACGGGTATACAGGTCATGATAAGGAAGTAACCTATAAGCGCGCTTACAAACAGCCACACCCTTGTTTTAGGTGTTGTTTTTAGGTAGATGACGGTACATATAAAATACACCACTGCAATACGGGGCAATACGCCCGGGATACGCAGGTTGCGTAAGATGTCAATGATATTAAAATCGCCAGCGAGGAACGAGAAAAAGAAATGGATGCCGTAATTAATCAGCAACAGGGTTATCATGCGCTTAAAGGCATGCCATATCAGTTTGCCGTGATCCTCTGTTTGGGTCAGGCGTTTTTCCATAGCGAATACGATAGACACGCCTACCATGAACAGGAAGAATGGGAATATCAGATCTGTTGGGGTACAGCCGTTCCACTCGGCATGGTCGAGCGGCGGGTAAACATGGGCCCAGTCGCCGGGATTATTTACCAGTATCATCGCGGCCATTGTTCCGCCGCGGAGCACATCGAGCGAGAGCAGCCGGGGCTGTTTAACTTTAAGATCAGTAGTCATGGATTATTTAGTTTAATATATTAAGAGCCAATAAATTTATAATTATTAATTTGTTCTTCAAATATTATGTCATTTAGAATGAGGGTTGTGTGGAAATGTAGTAGGTGTAATAGGAATGATACAGGCAGGCTGCAAAAGATTTCTGCCTGTACTTTGTTTAAATGATAAGTACTATTGTAATTTAGATTTATGCTACCACTGAACCACAACCTGCAAAAGCTTATTGATATTGCCCGCAAGGATGAAAAGATAGCCATCGGCTTAATGTCGGGTACATCACTGGATGGGCTGGATATTGCACTGTGCCGGTTTAGCGGTAATGGCTTGCAAACCAAATTCAGCCTGCTGCATTTTACTACTATACCTTATACTGATGTTTTTAAACAGGAAGTAAAAGCGGTATTTGCCCGCCGGGATGCTGACCTGGAAAAGGTTTGTTTGCTGAATGCCTATATCGGCACTTATCATGCTGAGTTAATTTTACAAGCGCTGGCAGATTGGGACATCGACCCAAAAACTGTTGATTTTATAGCCAGCCACGGGCAAACCATTTACCATGCCCCTAAAAGATTGCACAAGCAAACTGGCTACCCTAACGCCACCCTGCAAATTGGCGACGGTGATCACATTGCTGTAAAAACAGGCATATTAACCATTAGTGATTTCAGGCAAAAACATATTGCTGCCGGTGGCGAGGGCGCGCCCTTAGCTCTGTATGGCGATGTATTATTGGGCAGCAAAGCCGGAGAGAACAGAATATTGCTGAACATTGGAGGCATAGCCAACCTTACTTACCTGCCCGGCGATGGTGATTATACCCAAATAGTTTGTACCGATATCGGTCCCGGCAATACGCTGATAGATGCCGCATGCCGGGAATATTTTGATAAGCCTTTTGACGAGGATTCACGGATCGCTTACTCGGGAAAAGTAAATGAGGCTTTATTAAATGAGTTATTGAGTCATCCGTTCTTTAAGGAAAGCACACCCAAAACCACCGGACCGGAACTGTTTAACCTGGCTTTTGTAAAGACAGCGCAGGAAAGATCGGGCACTTTGGTCATCAGTGCTGAAGACCTGGTTTGTACGCTGAGTGCCTTTACCGCCACAACCATTGCTGATTTTATAAAAGCAAATTTCCCTGCGGATATTAAACTATTTGCCAGCGGCGGAGGGGCGAGGAATATTTACGTGATGGATAGTTTGATGCGGGCATTGCCGGATGTTGAAATACATGATACCGCGGCATTGGGGATTGATCCGGATGCTAAAGAGGCAATATTGTTCGCCTTATTGGGCAATGAGGCCCTGTGCGGTGAACCGATAAAGATTGGTGATAACCCGGCGGTGCTGATGGGGAAATTTAGTTTCGCGGGGTAGAAAGTTGCAAACTTTCTTTATCCGAGGCGTTTAGTCATAGACTGAAGCCAGAAAGATGTAGGATTCATTTAAATATTACAGTCATGCTGAACTTGTTTCAGCACCTCACATGCTAGGTGTGCATCAAGCAAATCGTATGTCTGGTGGGATGCCGAAACAAGTTCGGCATGACGGTGTGAAGCTATAAAAAACACCATAGCGATGGGTTTCAAACCCATCGCTATAAATGCATCAATTACAAATTCGCCTTCAACCCATATTTAGCACTGAACTTGCGGTACAATTGCTTATGCAGGTTATCAAGATTGATATTACGTCCCTGTATAAAGGCTGTTTGCACATCCAAGCCGATCATATCCAGCGCGTCGCCTTTTGATATAAAAAGGGTGGCATCCTTACCAACTTCCAGTGTGCCTACAGTTTTATCTATGCCTAAAATTTTGGCATTGTTAAGGGTGATCATGCTCAGGGCTTGTTCTTTGGTTAAGCCGTAGCCAACCGCCTGTCCGGCCTCGAAGGGTAGGTTGCGCTGACGCCAGAAGCCCGTGCCGGTTAATCCGTACAATACGCCTGCATCCTGCAGCATTTTGGGCAGTTTGTAGGGCAGGTACACATCGTCCTCATCATAATCGGGCAGTCTTTGGGTTTCTGTTAGTATTACGGGTACATTGTTGTTCCTTAATACATCGGTAACTAAATAAGATTCACCACCGCCAACTATTACTGCCGAGATACCGAACTTTTTGGCAAACGCCACTGCCTGGATGATCTCTCTTGCCCCATCAGCATTAATAAATAGTTTTTTTGTGCCATTGAACAAGCCTTTCATGGCTTCCAACTTTAAATTGGCAACAGCAGGCTTAGGTATTTCCGAATAGGCTTTAGCCTCGGAAAATAGTTCTACTATGGCATCAATAGCTTTTTGGGCCTTCTCGGCCGGTGATTCTTGTGGGGCGCCTGTAGCTGACCTTCTGCTTTCGAAACGTACAACCGGCCAGTTCAGGTGAATGCCCATATCTGTTTTATAAGCAGCATCTTCCCAATTCCAGGCATCGAGCTGTACTATGGATGATTGCCCCGAGATAAACTCACCACCGGGTGTGATCTGCGCCATCAGGATGCCGTTAGAGCGGACGGTTGGTATAACTTTTGAATCTGTATTATAAGCGATTATAGAACGAACATTAGGGTTAAGCGTACCGGTTTCCCAGTCGTCAACCGTACCCCTCGCGCCCGCCTCTATCTCAACCAAACCCAAGTTGGTTGCCGGACAAATAAAGCCGGGGTAAATTTGTTTGCCGCTGGCATCAATAACATCAGCACCGGCAGTATTTGGCGCTGAGCCTTCGCCTATGGCGGTTATTTTGCCTTTATCAAAACTGATATAGCCATTGTTTATTACCTGCCCGTTACCCACATGGATAGTGGCCCCGGTTAATACAATTGGCTTTGATTGTGGCGGCGCAGGCGATATAGTAGCCTGGGCATATATGAGGTTAATGCTGAGCAATAATCCTCCAAAAATTGCGGTTATCTTTTTCATATCTGTATTTTAAAGGATTATTGATTTACAGTTTGTGTTGCTGATGTTTGACCGGCACCATCGCTCACATATTCATCATCTTCGGCAGCTTCATCATTTTTATGCGGACGGCGGCCTTTTGGCTTTTGCGTTACCGCGCCTTTGTTTTTAGCGGCGATCATTTTTTGTATGATACGCGCCTCGTCATCCTTCATGGCTTTTTGGTTGGCCGCATCCTTATCAATATCCCAGTAGGGTATGCCATCAACATAAGTTTTTTCGGCAACAGCATAGATGGATAACGGGTCCGTAGACCATAACACTAAATCGGCATCCTTACCAATCTTGATACTGCCTACCTTATTATCCACATGCAGCATGATGGCTGGGTTAATGGTAACTAATTTCAACGCCTCTTCTTCGCTCATGTGACCATAGGTTACGGCTTTGCCTGCTTCCTGGTTCAGGCGGCGGGCCATTTCATCATCATCGGAGTTAAAGGCGGTAACTATGCCCATATCATGCATCAGCGCGCCGTTGTAAGGTATCGCTTCGGATACTTCCATTTTATAGGCCCACCAATCAGAGAAGGTTGAGCCGGCTATGCCGCGTGCCTTCATTTTATCGGCGATTTTATAGCCTTCCAAAACGTGTGTAAAGGTATTTACCTTAAAGCCCATGGTATCGCCCACCTTCATCAGCATATTAATTTCTGATTGCAGGTAGGAGTGGCAGGTGATGAAGCGCTTTTTGTCAAGTATCTCCACTATGGCATCAAGCTCCAGGTCGCGGCGTACGTTGCTGCCTTTTACTGAGCGGGCAGCCTTGTATTCCTTAGCGCGGGTAAATTCATCCATGTAAACCTGCTCAACGCCCATGCGGGTTTGCGGGAAACGCATGTTAGGCGTGCCCTCCGGTATGCCCCAATTGGTTTGCTTTACATTTTCGCCCAGCGCGAATTTGATAAAACCATCAGCGCCCTCAAATTTCATCTGATCGGCCAAAACGCCCCAGCGGTGTTTGATGAGCATGGTTTGCCCGCCAATTGGATTAGCCGAGCCATGCAGAATATGCGAGGTGGTTACGCCACCCGCTAACTGGCGGTAAATACTGATATCTTCAGGGTTTAACACATCACCGATCCTTACTTCGGCAGTAACGGCTTGTGTACCCTCGTTCACACTGCCGGATACGGCAATATGCGAGTGCTCATCAACTATACCCGGCGACAAATGCTTGCCGGTAGCATCAATAACCTTTGCATTACCTGCTGCAAGGTTTTTGCCTACTGCTTTTATCTTTCCGTTTTCTATCAATACGTCTGCGTTTTGCAGGATGCCTTCTTTTTCGCTTGTCCAAACGGTAGCATTTTTAAACAATATCGTTTCGGCTACTGGTAACTTAGCGCTACCATAGGCAACAAATGGATAAATAACCGGGCCAACTTCAATCTCCTTTTTTTCTTCCGGGTGGGCTGGCTCTGCAGTTATCGCGCTGCTATATGTGGCCGACCATTTTATGGCTGAACCATCAGGCATTATGCCATTACCACTAAAGGTAAGCGGAGACAGGTTAGTGATATAACCATTCAGGCGTACGCTGCCCTCCGGTTTATTTTTCAGGTCGAAATAGATACTTACGATATCGCCACTGCGGGTGATGGTACCTTTTGCTTTAACGCTATCAGCACCGGCGCGCGACAGGTTCACATCATATTCGCCGGGTGTACCACCTATTTTTAGGGTTACGCCGGGCAGGGCATCGCTGGCTAAAGTATAATTACCACGCAGGTCGGTAACATTCATGCGGGTTACCACATATTGGCGGCCCTCTATCCAGTTTTCATAAATGATATCGTCCTTTTTAAACAGATCGTCAGAAGTGATGATAAAGCTGGCCAGTTTACCTTTTTCAAGCGAGCCTAATTTATCGGCAACGCCCAGCATCTGGGCTGGGATAATAGTTAATGATGATAACGCTTGTTTTTCGCTTAAGCCATTATCAATAGCTGTGCGCAGGTTTGGCCAAAAATCGCGACCATTTTGCAGGCCGTAGGTGGTTATGGCAAATTTTATCCCGGCTTTTTCCATTGCAGCGGGGTTGGTGGGGGCCAGTTCCCAATCTTTTAACTGGGCATAACTTACTTTGCGGGCATCCATCGGGTCCTCCACATCATAAGCCTCGGGAAAATTCACCGGGATGATGAAACTGCTGCCCGTATTCTTCATGGCATCAAGGCGACGGTATTCATCGCCATCTGTTTTAAAAATATATTGCTTACCGAATTCTTTGGCAATTTTATCGGCACGCATAACACCCAAAGCGTCGGAAACTTCAAATACCTGGGGAATGTTTTGTGTATGGTTAAACTCGGCTAATGAGATATTGTATTCCTCGTTCTGTGTTTTATACCATTGCGCATCATAATACGTTTGGCGGATGAGCGCTATGCTACCCATTAATGAAGATGGATAATCTGTTGCGGCGGTGCCTTTATTAAATGAATAATGCGCGGCGGCTTCATCATTCAACATTACTTCGTTATCGCGTTCATCGCCCAAAGTAACCGTTACTGATGTACCGCGGGCAATACCATCATGTATTAATGATTGTACCGCTCCGAAACCATTTTTTTTCAGATCTTCTGCTTTGGAGGCATCAGCATGAAAAATAGCTTTAGCGTTCATTTCGGGCTTAATGGCCTCGTTCCAGCCATAAGCACCAGGTTTGGTTGTGGTATAAACCGGCGTATAACTGCCACGGCGAGAGAACTCTTTTCGGGGTTCATCGGGGATGCCATAAGTGGTATAGGCATCAATAAGGCCGGGGTAAATGTGCTTGCCTTTAAGGTCGATATTTACATAACCTTTGGGGATGGCAATGCCTGCGCCAACCGCTTCAATCTTGCGGTCCTTAATTAATAAGGTGCCATTGGCGATGGTTTGATCGGCATTAACAACAATAGTGGCATTGGTAAAGGCGTATTGCCCCGGGCGAATATCCCAGGTGCCGTTTACCGGAAAGGTGTCCTGCGCGTATAGCAGATGAGCCATAAACAGCGCAAAACATAAGAGTAAGGTTTTTTTCATTGTTCAGTTAAAATGAGGTTGATAAATATAATGAAGATTTTGACAGGTACAAAGCCGCAAAAACCACCCTAGTTGGGCGGTGCGCCGCTGGTCTTCGGAAGATATATTTTTACAAATATTTAGTGTGGGGTCAGCCTGAGGCACCCGAAGGGTAAGCGTAAAGGCCTTTGCCCGAATGCTTCGAGTGCAGCATGACACCCTTTTTAATCTTTCGAGCACATATGGTGACAACACCTACTTTTTAGTTTTTGAGAACCGGTAGCTGTAAGTGAATAAAAAATACCGCCTTATGGCTGAGCTTTGTATATCATAAATGCTATTGGCGGATGCAAAATGGTACGAGCTAACGCTTTGATTAAGCAGATCATAACAGGTGAGCCTTATTTCGCCTTTATCCTTTTGCATAAAGGCCTGAGCGATGGAGAAGCTCAACAGATTTGATTGCCGTTGAAAGCCCTGTGCAACCAAGGGGTTATAAATATGGGTATAATTAACGCTCCAGTTTATTCTTTTGGGCCATTGCACATCTATTGGTAAGCTTATGGTTTGCTGTACATAACTTACCGATGGATATTTTACCAGTTCGTAATGTGTAATGGCGGGGTTAATATAATAGGATGGCTCAAAATCAATAACATCATCATAACTAAAAACAACGGTTTCGGTAACAGGCAAGGCATAGGTATCCTGGTAACCTTCCTGCTGATTTACTTCGAAAAAGTTGCGCCCGGCACTGCCGTTAATGTTGGTTGATTCGCGGATCTTCCATTTGCCGTCTGTTTTAAAGGTTTTTGATATGTTACCATTAAGATAAGTTGTGAAACGGCCGTTTTTGTTAACCGGCATTGTTGTTTGTGCGCCACCAGGACTAACCGTGGTTTCTTGTGTAATACTGTTGCTCTCTAAACTAAACCGGACTGAGAGAAAAGTATACATGTTGCTTTGCATATTCACATTGTTATAGTTAAAGCCAAAATTGCGCACACGGGTAGGCTTAAGATCGGGGTTCCCGGTAGTGCTGTAAAGCGGACTATAAACTAATGTAATAGGCTGTAACTGATTTATGGAGGGCTGCCGCACATCTTCATTATAATTTAAACTGAACTTTTTAATATTAATTGATACAGACGGAAATAAGTAATTGAAATGCTGATCAAGGTCGGGCACAGCCATGTTAAACTGGTTGTTGATCTGTTGTGACTGGGCTATAAAACCAATATTAACATTGATGCCATTTACCATGTACAATACCCGGGGATGCACATCCTCATCCCACTCGTTCCGGGTTAAATTAGTGCTTTGCGATGTTAAAAATATATCATACAGCCCTGTTTTAGGGTTCTGATCATAGGTAAACAGATCGGCACCAGTATTGTTGTGCTTCCCATCAACCGCTATACCCAATGTGATTTTTTTGCTGACTGGATAATTATAATCGGCAGTTAAGCCTACTGTGGTATTCCCTGCTTTATTATTGGCCAGCCTGTTTAATGTGTCTGAATTTAAGCTGGCTGTATACGATTGCAGATCATCGACACTAATATTTTTACCTGTATTGGGGCTTACCTGTACGTTGTTGGTTATACTTAACGATTCTCCTTTTTTAGTAAAGCTGTGGTAATAGTTCAGCGAATGCTGATAGTTGGTGTTGTTACCATCATTGCTGCTGTTGTTATTACTCTTGGATAGCAAGGGCGTAAAATTATTAAAGCTGGTTCCCACACTCTGATTGGTTGAATTGGTATTGCCAAAACTAAGCTCTGGTGTATATTTCAGTTTTGTAGCATCGTTAGGGGCCCACTCAAGGTTGCCGTTAATGCTCTGGTTATTATTTACCGAATGTGCTTGAGTGGTGGTGTTTCTTGTTAAGGTAGTATCGCTTAAAAACTGCGCCGTGTTTGTTACCTGCTGGTTTTTATACACACCGTTAGCATAATTATAAACCAGGTTAAGCTTTACCGTTTTGCCAAAATTATCGTTAATATTTACCCCGGCATTGGTGTTTTGGTTTAAACCCGAGCTCGGGCCAAAGCCTACCAGCGAAGTGCCAATAAACTGCGTGTTGCCCAGGTTTTTACTGTTGGCAATTACCGATACCTGCAAATTATTGATGGATTGATTATATAAACCATCTAAATTATACTTGTCTTGTGTGCCTGCGCCTGCAACTATTTTACCAAACGTGGCTTTTGAAAACTCCTTTTTAAACTTCAGGTTGATGATCTTTTTTACTTCATTATCTGGTGTCAGATGGTCGGGATCATTTTCGCGGTCATCATAGATCTGCACTTTGGCTATCATATCGGCATCCAGGTTTTGGGTGGCAATTTTAGGGTCATTCGCAAAAAAATCACGGCCATCAACCTTTACCTTTGATACACCTTTGCCATTAACGGTTATGGTGCCATCGCGGTCGACCTGTACACCGGGCAGTTTTTTAAGCAGATCCTGCACTACGGCATTGGGCCGAACTTTAAACGCCTCGGCATTAAACTCAATGGTATCCTTTTTAATAACTACGGGCACCAGCTCGCCTTTAATATTTACTTCAGCAAGTTCTTTTCCATGCAGATGAATTTTGCCCAGGTTGAGCAGTTCAGCATTTGTATATTTTAAAGATATATGCAAACTTTCAAATCCCGCATGTGATATAAGCAGGCGCGCAGGCTCATTATCATGCAGGTTACGGATGGTAAATGCCCCGGTTTTATCGGTAATGGTGTAGGAGATCATTGATGAGTCGCTCACTTTGAGCACAACAACCGTTGCAAGTTCAAGGGGTGTTAGCCCGGTTGAATCGGTAACTATGGCTGTAATTGTATGGCGGTTTTGTGCCATACAAACATTTATTGAACAAAAAATTGTGATAAGGATTAGGAGTTTTTTCATTAGGCTCCTAAATATCTATGTTTTACTTGTAATTCCAATGGCCTGTTAACATTCATTAACATTAAATAACATACTTTAATAAATGCTGGTGCGATTGGCTTTTTAATACATTATTTTATTGATACCGTATTGTGCTTAGTGATTATTATACGATGTGTTGTATATTCGAATAAATTTTCGAGGTATGACTTTATATAGTTTCTTCTTACACCTGCACTCGGGGTTCAGGTACATTGTAATGGTGTTGGTTTTGCTGGCCATATTACTATCATTAGCGGGCTGGCTTGGTAAAAGGCCTTATACAAAAGGTAACAGACTGGTCAATCTTTTCGCCATGATATCGGCACATACGCAATTACTGATAGGAATAGTATTATACTTCATCAGCCCGTTTGTACAGTTCAACAGCAGCACCATGAAAGACCCCACTACCCGCTACTGGACGGTGGAACATATTACCATGATGATCTTCGCGATTGTACTGATAACTATAGGGCACAGCCGATCTAAAAAGCTGGTGTTGCCTGAAGCTAAACACAGGGCGGTTGCTATCTTTTATATTTTGGCGCTGTTAGTCATTGCATTAGCTATTGTGCAGAGTCAACGTGGGCTTTTGGGCATGAGCCAATAAAAAATAACGAGAAAAAGTGAGAAAAAGTTTGGTAATTCAAATTTCTTTATAAATTTGCTCCCGCTATGATCAAAATCAACCCAATCAACCGTTGGTGGCACCAAAGTAAATTTTGGCAGCCGGATGCTATTTGATATATAGACTAACCAATTGTAAACCTATTTGGAACCCGGCGAATTATATTCGACGGGTTTTTTTGTTTAATGACCATATATAGAACATGAAGAAATTTAAAATAATAACCACACATAAAAAGCTACTTGCTGATACTACCACACCGGTAAGCATTTATTTACGCCTGCGGGATGTATTCCCAAATTCATTATTACTGGAAAGCTCTGACTACCACAGCCGCGAAAACAGCACCAGTTATATCTGCTGCGAACCCATTGGCGGTATATTGCTTGAGGATGGTAACCTGAAAAAGAAATATCCCGATGGTACGGAAGAAAATTACAAACCCGGCGAGTTTGAGCTCATCAACCAAATCACTGATTTTTTAAATTGTTTTGAGACCACTGAAACCGGGCTGAAAGTGATCTCGAACGGCTTGTTCGGCTACTTTGCGCATGAGGCGGTTGAGCATTTTGAAACCATCAAACTAAAGCAAGTAGAGAACACCAGCAAAAAGATACCCGAAATGCAATACAACATTTACAGGTATGTTATAGCGATAGATCACTTTAAAAATGAGCTTTACATCTCCTATAACCAACTGGAAGGCGAACCGCAAAATGGTGGGATTGAAAAGTTAGAGGACCTGATCAAGAACAAGAATTTTCCTGAATATAGTTTCCAAAGCAAAGAAGCCGAGCAATCAAACCTGACCAACGAGGGCTTTATAGCGATAGTGGAAAAGATGAAGCAGCATATTTATCGTGGTGATGTTTTCCAGATCGTGCCATCGAGGGCGTTCTCCAAACAATTCCAGGGGGATGAATTTAATGTGTACCGGGCATTACGATCTATAAACCCATCGCCATATTTGTTCTATTTTGATTATGGCGATTTCAGGATCTTCGGTTCATCGCCGGAGGCACAGATCACTATAAAAAACCGCGTAGCCAGCATCTTCCCTATCGCGGGCACTTTTAAACGTACCGGTGATGATATTAAGGATGCCGAACTGGCGCAAAAACTAATAGAGGACCCCAAGGAATCAGCAGAACACGTAATGTTGGTCGACCTTGCCCGCAACGACCTGAGCCGCCACTGCGAGCAGGTAGAAGTTAAGGCTTTTAAGGAAGTGCAGTATTATTCGCACCTGATCCACTTGGTATCGCATGTGAGCGGTAAGTTGTTACCGGGTGTGGCCTCATTTAAAGTAGTAGCTGATACCTTCCCGGCAGGAACATTAAGCGGCGCGCCAAAATACCGCGCTATGGAAATCATCGACGAGAACGAGAAAACAAAACGCAGCTTTTACAGCGGCGCTATAGGCTACCTCGGCTTTAATGGCGACTTTAACCATGCCATTATGATCCGCTCATTTTTAAGCAAGAACAATACGCTGCATTACCAGGCAGGCGCGGGTATTGTAGCGGGGTCGATCCCGGAAATGGAGCTGAAAGAAGTGGATAATAAAATAGCGGCCTTAAGAAAAGCCATAGAATTAGCTGAGGAGTTGTAAGCCCCCTAACCCCCTGAAGGGGGAACGAACGTGGCAATTTAAATAAGATATAGTTTGTAAAAAGAGATATGACAACTGATAAAAATATAAATACTTCCTCCCCCTTCAGGGGGTCGGGGGGCATATTAATAATAGATAACTACGATTCCTTCACCTACAATTTGGTGCATTTGGTTAATGAAATTGGCCTGCAATGCACCGTTTGGAGGAACGATCAGTTTAATATTGAGGATGTGGATGCTTTTGATAAGATCATCCTGTCGCCGGGCCCGGGCATACCGTCAGAGGCTGGCTTATTGCTGGATGTAATCGAGAAATATTCGCCAAGCAAAAGCATTTTTGGCGTGTGCCTTGGTCAGCAAGCCATTGCCGAGGTGTTTGGCGGTAAATTGTATAACTTAAGTCAGCCCATGCACGGCATAGCAACACCCATTAAGGTAACAGATGAAAAAGAGCAGCTATTCCTGGGTTTACCGCAGAGCTTTAAAGTGGGTAGATACCATTCATGGGTAGTTGATGAAAAGGCTGTACCTGATGTGCTAACTGTAACTGCCATTGATGAGGAAGACAACTCCGTTATGGCATTAAGGCATAAGCTATATGATGTACGTGGTGTACAATTTCACCCGGAATCGATATTAACTGAGTATGGTAAGGAAATGATGAAAAACTGGATCGGCGCATGAATATCTTAGATAAAATAGTACTCAACAAACGCAAGGAGGTTGAATCGGCTAAAAAGCGGGTTTCTTATACCAAACTGGAGGAATCAGACCTTTTTCAGCGGGAAACCTATTCGTTCAGGGAGTTTTTATTGCATCCTGATCGTACGGGCATTATAGCTGAATTCAAGCGGAAATCGCCATCAAAGGGAATTATCAATGATAAAGTGACGGTAAAGCAGGTAACCAATGGTTATGATGCCGCCGGCGCGTCAGCTTTATCGGTATTAACCGACAGACAATTCTTTATGGGTAAAAAAGCCGACCTGATAAAAGCCCGGCAGGTGAATACCATCCCCGTTTTGCGCAAGGATTTTATGATAGACCCTTATCAAATAATTGAGGCCAAAGCTTTAGGCGCGGATATTATATTACTGATAGCCGCCATCCTTACCCCTGCTGAGATAGATCAACTGGCATCGCTGGCAAAAAGTCTTGGCTTAAATGTATTGCTTGAAGTGCATAATTTAGAGGAACTTGAACGCAGTATCAACCCAAACCTGGACGCTATCGGTGTAAACAACCGAAACCTGGCTGATTTTACCGTATCGGTAGAAACATCATACAAACTGGCGGAGCATATCCCCGCTGAGTTTTTAAAGATCTCGGAAAGCGCTATCAGCAACCCACAAACTATTAAGGAGTTGAAAAAAGCTGGCTTTAACGGCTTCCTGATAGGTGAGAACTTTATGAAACAGGCTGATCCAGGGTTGGCAATGATGGAGTTTGTGAAGGAGTTGTAAACATCCCCTTTCACCAAGCGTCATTGCGAGGAACGAAGCAATCCCCGATTAGCAGAGCCGCTCTGTATAGTTTGGGATTGCTTCGTTCCTCAGCAATGACGCTTTTATATAAATAGCTATAAGATATTTGCCGTTTTTGTCACTCGTAATCTACCGAAACCGACACATGGGCAGATTTTATTAACTTGGCAATTGATTTGATATACAATACTTAATGAAGCAAAAATTTTATGATACTGCTGTGAAGCAGGAAAGGGCTGTACTGGTTGGCGTAATTACACCGCATCAAACCGATGAGCAGACCAAAGAGTATTTAGAAGAACTACAGTTTCTGGTAGAGACTGCCGGGGCGGAGACTGTCAAAACTTTTACCCAAAAACTGCAACGCCCTGATCGTGCTACCTTTGTAGGCTCGGGCCGTTTGGAGGATATTAAGGCCTTTGTTACCGAAGAAGAAATTGATATCGTAGTTTTTGACGATGAGCTTACCCCATCGCAACTGCGCAATATAGAGAACGAACTACAGGTTAAGATACTTGACCGTAATAACCTGATACTGGATATATTTGCCGGTCGCGCCCAAACAGCGCAGGCTAAAAGCCAGGTTGAGCTGGCGCAGCTACAATATTTACTGCCACGCCTTACCCGTTTATGGACCCACTTGGAGCGCCAAAAAGGTGGTATCGGTATGCGCGGACCAGGTGAGTCGCAGATTGAAACTGACCGCCGTTTGATCCTGAACAAGATCTCGCTGTTAAAGGAAAAGTTAAGGCAAATTGACCGCCAGAACGAAACACAGCGCAAAAACCGAGTGGCTATGATACGTGTGGCATTGGTGGGTTATACCAACGTAGGTAAATCAACCATCATGAACATGATCTCCAAATCGGAGGTATTTGCCGAGAACAAACTGTTCGCTACGCTGGATACTACGGTTAGAAAGGTAGTGATCGAGAATGTGCCGTTCCTGTTATCGGATACTGTAGGCTTCATCCGCAAATTGCCTCACCATTTGGTAGAGTGCTTTAAGTCGACCCTGGATGAAGTGCGCGAAGCGGATATTTTGGTACATGTTGTGGATGTATCACATCCCAATTTTGAGGACCAGATAAGAACCGTAAACGAAACGCTGAAGGACCTTGGTGTGATCGACAAGCCAACCATCACCGTATTCAATAAGATAGATGCTTACCAGCCGGTGCAGAACCATGCAGGCGAAGAGGTTGAGCCGTTAACACTCGACGACTTCAAACACAGTTGGATGGCCAAGAACAACAGCCCGGCTATCTTCATATCTGCAACGAAGAAAGAGAATATCGACGAGTTCAGGAAGATGTTATATGATAAGGTGGTAGAGATACATGCGGCTAGGTATCCTTATGATCAGTTGCTGTACTGATAGGTGTGCCACGGAACAGGTGAAACCAGTGGAACAGGTGGCACACATTGGCACAGTTGCGTATTATAACAACCTCATTATCAAAAAGATAAAACATTTTTTTTTATAAACTTCACATAACTTAGCACTTAAATTGTCATTTATCTGCTGATTATTAGCTTTATCAATCAATTACAATAAAATACTAGGTTTAATTGCTTGCTGATCCCTTAAACTGTTTGGTTGATTTAACTGTATTTAGCAGAGTAATAATAACCTGTTTACTACCTCAATAGAACTAAACGATTGAATCTTTAAAGATGAAAGGATTTACCATATGTATAAAAAGATATTATAATTTAACGTTTTGAGCTTTATGCTATATTAGCATATTAATACGGCATTAGATAAACCTATCATGAAGCGCAAATCAGCAACAATTCTTATATTATTGTTATTCATTTTTTTTAATGCCAATAGCCAACAAATATATTTACCTAAAAAAATACTAGCTGATAGCATAGCGTTAAAAAATTATATGCCTGTAATAGCCCGGCAAATTATCAACAATCTTAACACAACAATTCAAGAAAAAAGAGATGCTGAATACTACGGCTGTTTATTCGCAGTGCAGGCAATAGCTGGTAAGTATAGTGAAAGTAACCAAAGCGTAGACAGTTTAAGATCAGCTACTAGTAAAGAAAGCAATTTACCAAAAGAGGATATTTTAGGATACCTTGATATTTATCAAACGTATAATCATATCAAATTGATGCGTGAGGCTGGTGATCCCCGGTCCGATCTGGATATTTTTAAGTGGTCACTACCTATTGTACTTGAAAACTTAAAGGGACAGGCATTAGCCTATGCTATAGAACCGTATTCACACACACCGGCTGCAATAGAATCTGAATGGCAGCAAGCATTAACTAAGGTACAGTTAAGGCAAAGTGATAGTTTGTATTTGGATTCGGCCATCATGTTTGCCCAGGCCTATTTACAACACATAGTTTATAACCCCTTTTTATCTGAAGGTAAAAAGATTGTATTTAAATTTGACAATTCAAACTTCATTATACAGGATAGTACCCTGATTACCATGCGCGATGGTGTGAAATTAGCTGCGGTAATTGTACGCGACAGAAAAATCACAGGACCACAACCAGTGGTGATGATGAGTAATATTTATGCCAATACAGAAGAAATAAATACGGCTAAAGAAATTGTGAGCCATGGATATGTAGGTATAATATTAAATACTCGCGGCAAATATGTTTCTGATGCTTCAATAGAACCATGGGAACATGATGCTGAAGATACTTATGATGCCATAGACTGGATAAGCAAACAAAGCTGGTGTAATGGAAAGGTAGGAATGTTTGGAGGTAGTTATCTTGGTTTTAGCCAATGGGCCGCGACAAAAAAAATGCATCCGGCATTAAAAACAATTGTTCCGCAGGCAGCAGCAGCGCCCGGTATAGATTTTCCAATGCACAACGGAATTTATTCAACTTATGCATTGCGCTGGATACATACAGTAACCAATAACAGATTGAGTGATTGGACAGAATTCCTGAATATTGCGCATTGGGATACTTCATTTAATAAATGGTATAAAAGCGGAAAGGCATTTAATAGCCTTGATAGTATTGATGGGCGGCCCAATATTATTTTTCAGCGGTGGTTAAAGCACCCGTCTTATGATAAATACTGGCAAAAAATGATTCCATACCAGCAGGAGTTCAGTAAAATAAATATCCCTGTTTTAACCATAACCGGATATTTTGATCCCGAACAGGAGGGGGCATTATATTATTACAAAGAACATCATCGCTGGAATCCTTCAGCAAATCATTACCTGGTTATTGGTCCGTATGATCATGGGGGCACACAGGGAAGTCCTTCGGCAGTTGTAAATGGATATAGTATTGATGAGGTGGCGAAAGTTGATATTAATAAATTAGTTTTTCAGTGGTTTGATTTTACGTTGAAAGGCGGTGCAAAACCTGATTTATTAAAAGACACAGTAAATTATCAGATAATGGGGACTAATGAATGGGGCCATGCGGCCTCACTTCAAAAAGTTAATAACGGATTTATAAATTTTTATCTTTCGGGTACTAATGAAGGGAAATATTATAAGCTTGCCTTGCAGAAAACAGAAAAAAATATAGATCAGCAAATAGATCTTTCTCATCGTACAGAGATCAAATTATCAGATACCTATAATTTACTGAGTGATTCGCTGGATACAGAGGGCGGTATTACGTTTGTGTCTGATATTCTCACAAAAGATATTACTATTGCCGGTTCATTTACAGCACAATTGGTCACTTCAATTAATAAAAAAGATATGGATGTTGTTATCGCCTTAACTGTACAACAGCCCGATGGTAAATGTTTTTTATTATCCTCTGCTATTCAAAGGGCCAGTTATTCAAAAGGCAGCCGCCAAAGAAAACTATTAAAACCCGGTGCAAAAGAATTAATACCTATTACGGGAGCTTTTACCAGTAAAAAGATAGTAAAAGGCAGCAAACTGATAGTGCAACTAGGTGTGCTCAATACACCAAATACAGAGATCAATTATGGGACAGGCAGGGATGTGGCAACTGAATCCATCAGGGATGCTGGCAGCCCTTTGCAAATAAAATGGTTTGGAGATAGTTTAATTCAAATACCAATAAAATAATATTATCAATACCCCGTCAAAAATATCCCCTCTTTTATCTCCGGTATAATCCCTTTCTCCAAGGCGGTATCAAACAATAATTTTATCGCTTTTTTACCTTCTTCACCCAGATCAAGCGAGTATTTATTTACATACAGATCAATATGTTTATACATCACCTCCTCGCTCATTTCCTGCGCGTGGGAGCGGATAAACTCTAAGCCCGATTTTGGGTTAGCAAATGCAAACTCCACCGATTTACGCAGCACCCGGTTTATTTTATGCTGCACAGCTTCAGGTAAATTACGGTTAGCCACAATACCCCCAAGCGGGATGGCGCAGCCGGTTTGTTTTTCCCAGTAATCGCCAAGGTCTATTATCTTTTTCAATCCTTTATCCTGGTAAGTAAAGCGGTTTTCATGGATAATGAGGCCCACATCAACCCGGCCTTCCAGCACGGCATCTTCAATATCCGAGAAAACTAGTTCCTGCTTATTGGTAGCCTCCGGAAACGCCAATCCTAATAAGAAGTTAGCGGTAGTGTATTTGCCGGGGATTCCGATCAAAGGATTTCGGATTTCTGATGTACGATCTCGGATTTGGTTCTTTTGTAAATCCGAAATCGAAATTTCGAAATCCGAAATCAACATCGGTCCAACGCCAAAGCCAAGCGCACTGCCTGCATCCAGCAATACATATTTGTCGGCTATATAGGCAAAGGCATGGTAGCTCAGTTTGGTAATATCCAACTCGCCACGAAATGCTTTTTGATTAAGCGTTTCCACATCATTATAAAACACCTCAAATTCTAAACCTTCGGTATCAATTTTATGGTGAATTAAAGCGTCAAAAATAAAGGTATCATTAGGGCAAGGCGAAAAGCCGAGGGATAGTTTCATAGCGTAATTGTTATTAGTGAGTGGTGAGCAGTGAGTGGTGAATAGTTGGCAAAACCACTTAACTATTCACTAATCAACCAATCAACCAACTCGAGAGCAAATGTATTCAGATTTTTAATTGCTAACCCTATCTGCCATGCATCGCGATTGCGTTTTTCCACGTAATTTGACACTGCCCTGATCTGCAAACTTGGTATACCCGCCTCTCTGCAGGCATAAAAGAAAGCTGCGCCTTCCATACTTTCCAGCTGGGCATTCATGCGGCCGCTTAGTTTTTTGATGGATCCATCATTGCCATGCACGGTGTTTACGGTAACGGCATTCACCTTTTTCAGGCTGAATTTTTCAGGCAGCTGATACGTGGCCCTAAAGCTGCTTTCTCCAAAACCCAATTTATCGATAGTGATAAAATCTTCATCATCCTCAGCGCCCAGCTCTGCCAGATCATCCTCAACAATTTCTAAAACATCGCCCAAAGCAATATCCTTATCAAAACTGCCGCAGATGCCTAAGTTTATGGCCAGGTCATATTTGTGCTCCGCCAAGTGCTTCCCCATTGCAAACGCGGTTGCCACCATGCCTGCACCGGTAATCAGTATTGTGTTGTGAGTCGCGTGTTGTGTGTTGTGTGTTTTATATAATGAGTTATCAAAATCCGAAATCGAAAATCCGAAATCCGAAATCACCCCTTCAACTTCAAACTCCGTGGCCGCTACAATCAATACGCGCATTGTCAATTTATTTTTTGCTTGCTAAGATAAAACATATGCCTTGTTTTTGTTTTGTATATTTGCACCCACAAATATTATGATGATATATATTACGCGCAAAGAGCATTTTAATGCCGCTCATAGAATGTATCGTGAGGAATGGAGCGCAGAGAAAAACAATGAGGTGTTTGGCAAATGTGCCAACCCTAACTGGCATGGCCATAACTATAACCTTTTTGTAACAGTAAAAGGCCAGGTTACCCATGCTACAGGCTATTTGATCGACCTTAAAGAGCTGAAAATTATCATTAACGATTACGTGATCGAAAAGCTCGACCATAAAAACATCAATAAAGATGTTGAATTTATGGCCGGTAAAATGGCTTCAACAGAGCTACTTTGTATTGAGATATTTAACCAGCTGAAAGCCCCTATCGAGGCTTATAACGGCGTGTTCCTGCATTCAGTGAAGTTATACGAAACTGAAAATAACTCCGCTGAATACTTCGGCGACTAACCTATAAAGATGACTGATAACCACTCTATCCCTGATCGTGACGACGATGACGATATTGAAGGATATGTAAAAATTGACCGGTATAACCCTGAACTGATCACTAACCTATCAACACATTATCATGATGTTTTAAAGCAGATAGGCGAAAATCCTGAGCGTGAAGGGCTGTTAAAATCACCGGAACGTATTGCCAAGGCGATGCTTTTTTTAACCCATGGCTATGACCTGGATGCCCAGGCGATATTAAACTCGGCTAAGTTTAAGGAGGACTATAGCCAGATGGTTGTAGTAAAGGATATTGAAGTATACTCGATGTGTGAACACCACATGCTGCCTTTTTTTGGCAAGGCACACATAGCTTACATACCCAACGGGCATGTGGTTGGCCTAAGTAAAATACCCCGGGTGGTTGATGCCTTTGCCCGCCGTTTACAGGTACAGGAGCGTTTAACCAACGAGATAAGGGACTGCATACAGGATACCCTGCAACCATTAGGCGTAGGTGTGGTAATTGAATGTCGCCACCTGTGCATGAGCATGCGCGGCGTGCAAAAACAAAACTCGGTAACCACCACCTCAGCCTTTACTGGCGAGTTTTTAGAAGACAGAACCCGAACAGAATTCTTAAATTTGATAGCAGCGAAGCTGAGTTAAGCTTCGCAGTGATTAGCGGTTAGTGATCAGAGATTAGTTTTTACCTTTGTTCGCCTTAAAACTAATCATAACTATAAACCAAAGCAACTAATCACTAATCACCGATCACTAATCACTAACATGAAAGCATATATTTTCCCCGGGCAGGGTGCCCAGTTTGTTGGAATGGGTAAAGACCTTTATGAAAAGTCGGACAAAGCCCGTGAACTATTTGAGAGAGCCAATGATATTTTAGGCTTCCGTATTACTGAAATTATGTTTGAGGGTACTGATGAGGGCCTTAAACAAACCAACGTTACCCAACCGGCCATATTTCTGCACTCAGTTATTTTAGCTACTGTTTTAGGTGATGATTTTAAACCGGAAATGGTTGCAGGTCACTCATTAGGCGAGTTTTCGGCTTTGGTTTCAGCCGGCGCATTATCATTTGAGGATGGTTTGCGTTTGGTTGCGGCACGTGCCAATGCCATGCAAAAAGCCTGCGAGATACAGCCATCAACCATGGCCGCTATTTTAGGTTTAGATGATTTTACGGTTGAAGATATCTGCCACCGCATAAGCAATGTGGTTGTGCCAGCAAATTATAATTGTCCGGGCCAGCTGGTAATTTCGGGTACTATTGCCGGGATTGATGAGGCTTGCGAAAAAATGACCGCTGCCGGTGCAAAAAGAGCACTTAAACTAAATGTGGGCGGCGCGTTCCACTCACCTTTAATGGAATCGGCCCGCGTTGAGCTGGAGCATGCCATTGTTCATACAGAGATCAAAGCACCCATTTGCCCTATCTACCAAAATATTGATGCCAAACCGTATACCGATCCGCAGCAGATAAAACATAACCTTATAGCCCAACTTACCGGCCCTGTAAGGTGGACACAAACTGTAAAGCACATGCTGGAAGATGGCGCTACCTCATTTACCGAAGTTGGCCCGGGTAGTGTATTGCAGGGCCTTGTAAAAAAGGTGGACAGGCAAATACCTACAGAAAGCGCTGCTTTGCCACAATAAATAAAACATACTTGGCGTATGTGTGTTTGAATGTAAATTTTATCCTTTGTTGAAACTAAACACTTGAGCACATCCGGGAAAATACGTTTACTATTAGCACTGCTGTTTTTCAGCCTGTTGTTTACTGCAACTGTTGTTCAAAGCACCTATACGCCGGTAAAAAATCTCGACCAAACAGCCAGAACCCTTGAAGATAATCTTCATGATAAGGAGGCATATGTTACCGATATACTTTTTAATAAGGATAGTCTTAATAGCCTGAAAACTATTCAAAACTATCCTTATAAAGCCCTGTATACTGCGCAATACTTCACCAAGGAAAAAAGTATATGGCTTACTACTTACCATAAAGACACCTTAACTTATTGGAGCGGTATAAAGGTTGTACCAAACAAAGCTTCGGACATAAAAGAAGGCGTTTCATTTGTCAGGGAACCCAACGGCTATTATGAGGCTATCAAAAAAAGCGATGGTGATTTTTCAGCCATATGCTTCATACTGATAAAGGTTAATTATTCATTTCAGAACGAATACCTCCAAAACAAGTTTCAGAAAGACCTGACGGAAGATAATAATATTGAACTCGCCGATTTTTCTGATACTAATGTTTATGGCGTACACAGCAGTATTGATAATTCATACCTGTTCTCGGTAAAGTTAAAGCCGGGCATGATCAATCACCGCTTCTTTTATTTCGAGCTGATATCATGGCTGTTAACTTTCTTCATCTTATGTGTGCTTATACAGGCCATCTGTAAATACATTGCATCGCAGGGCTACATTATATTATCATTAATTACGATGGCACTGTTTATTGTAGCCGTCCGCTACCTGAACCTGCGCTACCACCTGCCCGATTTTGTTTACCAGCTTTATGTCTTTAAGCCTGTGCTATATACCGCCGGGAACGGGTTTGCCTCCCTGGGCGATTTTTGCCTCAACATATTATTTGCATCGTGGTTTGCCACGTTTTTTTATAAACAGCGTAATAATTTATTAAAAGGTATACCGGGCAAAGCCGCCAGTTATGTCATATTAATTATTTGCGTTGTAATACTTTTAGCTGTTTCATCCCTGTTACTGAACCTGTTTTATGGGCTGGTTATCAATTCAAAAATAAATTTCGACGTATATAACGTATTCAGTCTTTCCCGGTTCAGCTTGATTGGCCTGGGTATCATGTGCTTTGGGTTCATGATATTTTACCTGCTGAATGAAGCTTTTGTATCTATTTGCACCAGGCTGCTCATACCCGATTCGCATAAAATAACCATATTCATCATCGGTATTATTTTAGCTACGGCCGAAATGACCTACCATCAGCATTTCAATTTATTTTATGTTTTTGCAGCTGTAGTTGTTTTAATGCGGGGTTATGCTTACCGGTATAATAATGGTGCCATTACATCAACATCCTTTATTATCATAGTTTTTATTTTTTCGCTAACCGCATTTTTAAGGTACAGGCATGTTGAATCAATAAAACAGGACAATACCCGCAAAGCCCTTATGCTTAAGCTGGAACAGCCGGATGATGTTATTGCCGATCATATCTTTAAAAACATTGAGAAGCAAATAGTCGGCGATCCGAAGATCGTTAAGTATTTTAAGGATACGATGTACTATGGTAACCTGCGTAACCGCTTTCAAAAGCTTTATTTTGATGAATATTTATCCAAATATTCCTATGCCATTCATGAGTTTAATACCGATGGGCAACCTATAACTGCCGATAAAAATTATTCGCTGAGCGTATTCAGCGATCTTGTACTTTATAGCTCCTATAAGGTTTCCGATTATTTTTACCGCGAAAACGACTCATTTGGTTTTGAAACCTATTTTGCCATACTCCCGGTAATAGAGGACAAAAAACTATTAGGTACCATAGTAGTTGAATTACGATCAAAGCCATTACAACCGGCGGGCTCTTTCCCTGCTCTGCTAAAAGATGGCTCCATAAAGCAGGATGATGAATTTAAAGATTACTCCTATGCCTTTTATATTGATGACAAGCTGCAAAGCAAAAGCGGTGTTTTTGATTACGACCTGGTGAATACCACCTTTAAAGGTAAACTTAAACAATACACCACGCTTTCTACCAAAGGTGATTATATGGAATGGTATAAAAACCTCATCTCCTTTAATCATTTAATATATAAACCCGGCGATCGCACGCTTATAGTGGTAAGTAAGGAGGATAACCCCATTTTTTACGGTATAACATCCCTTACCTTCTTTTTTATACTGTTGCTGTTTTTTAGCATAGTGGTTATTTTTTCGCGATGGCTATGGAACCGTATACGCATATTAAACGTGGGCGGTGATGGTTTAAGATGGATACTCCGCATAAATTTTGAACGGATACTTTATAAAACGCGCATACAGTTTTCCATTATAGCGGCAGTGGTAATAACACTGGTATTTGTAGGCTTTATTACCTTTTTCTCTATCAGTACCCAATATAACGAGCAGCAGCAAAACATGATCAGCACCAAGATCAGCCGTATAACTACTGCATTTGAGAACGGACTTTTTGATAAGTATATTAATGATATAAATGATGAAAGCCAGGTTGAATTTGATAACCTGGCCAGCACCTACTCTACCGATCTGATCCTGTATAACCGCAGCGGCTATCCGTTAATTACCACGCAGCCTAAAATTTACGAATTCGGCCTGCAGCCAAAACGGATGAATGCCAAGGCTTATATCAACCTGCATAAGCTCCAGAAATCGCAATTTGTGAATGATGAAATGGTTGGCGATCTGGCTTATAAATCAGTTTATGCGCCACTCATCAACTCAAAAAGGGTAACAGTAGCCTATTTGCAGCTGCCCTATTTCTCGAACGAGGCTGATTATAATGCCCGTATTGTTGCATTACTGAACGTGATGATAAACGTATACGCCTTAATTTTTATAGTGGTGGGGCTATTTGCAGTAATTATTGCCCGGCAGATAACCGCGCCATTAAGTTTTATGCAGCTTAATCTGAGCAAGATAATATACGGCAAACGAAACGAGCCTATTAAGTGGGAGCGTGATGATGAGATAGGTTCGCTGGTAAACGAGTATAATAAAATGATAGCGGCATTGGAGAACAGCGCCCAAAAACTCGCGCAATCCGAACGTGAAAGTGCCTGGCGCGAAATGGCCAAGCAGGTAGCCCATGAAATAAAAAACCCGCTTACCCCATTAAAACTGGGCTTGCAATTGCTCGAAAAATCATGGCGCGATAAGGACCCTAAGTTCGATCAGAAATTTGAGCGCTTCAGCAAATCATTTGTGGAGCAGATAGAGAGTTTGTCGTCAATCGCATCAGAATTCTCGTCGTTTGCTAAGATGCCGGATACACATATCGAGCGGATAAATATTTTTGACATGCTGGGGCAGGCCGTTACCATTTTTGTGCATGCGGATAATATGAAGATCCAATACCAGCCGCCTGAAGATCCGTTCTACATCAACGCCGACCGGGATCAGCTTTTACGTTGTTTTAATAACCTGTTAAAAAATGCTATTGAGGCTACCCCGCAGGGTAAATCAGGTGAAATTGATATCAGTTATCTCATCACCAGCAAAAACATTTTGCTCAGTATAAAGGATAATGGTAATGGCATCCCCGAAAATATGCGCGAAAAGATTTTCGAACCCAACTTTACTACAAAAAGCTCGGGCACAGGCCTGGGGCTTGCATTCGTAAAAAACTCCATTGAAAATGCCGGCGGTAAGGTTTGGTTTGAAACCACTTTGGGCGTAGGTACTACTTTTTATTTGAGTTTGCCTGCGGCGGGATAATAACACCGGTAGCCCGACGGAGGAGGGCCGAAGCGAAGCTCTGAACAGCCCGGCCTGCTGAATAGCGGGAACGCCCCAAAAACTATTTATACTTCATGTCATCCTGAACTTGTTTCAGGATCCCACAGGACAAATGACCTGCATGGCGGTTGCTTAGCGCGTGAGGTGCTGAAACAAGTTCAGCATGACTGGTCACTTCTTCCCCCCGTTTAGCGCAAGTCTTGTGCAATTGGCTGTGAAGTGGCAGACTTGTGCTTCATTAATATGTCAGACGCACAAGTCAGCCAGCGCTTGTTCCTCAACACAAGACTTGCGCTAAAGAAAATTCATACAAAAACAAAAAAAGGCATGTTACTCCCCACGAATAACACACCCTTTGTCCCTCTCAATTGGGGACCTATATCGCACACCCTATTTAGGCGTACGTATAAATATCTATCTTACTTATACCGAAAACGAAGTACCGCAACCGCAAGTGCTGGCAGCGTTAGGATTTTCAAAGGTAAAGCCGCGGGCATTTAAACCATCCTGATAATTGATCTGCATGCCAACAAGGTACAGGCCATGAGCTTTGTTCATAAACACTTTAATGCCATCAATAATATATTCCTGGTCGCCGTCCTTTTTCTGATCGAAGCCTAAAATATAACTCATACCTGAGCAGCCTCCGCCTTCAACACCAACACGCAGACCAAAGTCCTCACCTATCTCTTGCTGATCTTTTAATTTATAAAGTTCTTTTACGGCGCCTTCAGTAAAGCTAACCGGTGCGTTTTCAACAGCAGTACTCATCTTATTTTTAATTAACTACACAAATATAATGTAAAATGCAGATTTTTGTTGCAAGCCGATTATTTATGACCCCGGCCTAACATTCATTTTATGGCTTATTACCCCTTTTTATTAGATATTCTTAAATATACTGTTTCCGGCTTAGGTGTAGTATGGATAGCCTTTTACCTTATTAAGCCCTACCTCGACAAATCGGAACGGATACAATTGCTCGAATTTAAAAAATCTGTCGCCAACCAAACCTTACCATTAAGGCTGCAGGCTTATGAGCGTGTCATATTATTTATAGAACGTATAAACCCTGAAAATATGCTGGTGCGCCTTAATTCGCCGGGCTATACCGCTGCCGACCTGCATAGCGTTGTTGTGAGTGAGGTACGCAACGAGTATCAGCATAACATCACCCAGCAAATATATGTGAGCAGCCGCGCCTGGGGTATAGCAAAGCGCATTAAGGAAGATACTATAAATATAGTGAGTGTTGCCATGAAGGACCTGCCCGAAAACGCTACCGGCCTCGACCTGGGGCGGACAATTTTGATACAGCTGAGCCAAATGGAGAACAACCCGTACGAAATTGGCAGCGAACTCATCAGGCAGGACCTGGAACAATTATTTTAACCAGCCATGCCCGATAAAAAGATCACCACCACATCCGGTATCGAAATAAAAGAAGTATATACCGGGCCGGTTGAAATGAATGAACTGCCGGGCGAGTTTCCATTTACACGTGGCATTCAAAAGGACATGTACCGCGGTAGACCGTGGACCATGCGCCAGTACGCCGGGTTCTCAACCGCCGAGGAATCAAACAAACGTTACCATTACCTGCTTAGTCAGGGTACAATGGGGCTATCCGTTGCCTTTGACCTGCCTACGCAGATAGGCTACGACTCGGACCATGAACTATCCGAAGGCGAAGTAGGCAAGGTTGGGGTAGCTATCGACTCATTAAAAGATATAGAGATCTTGTTTGATGGTATTGAGCTAAAGAACATCACCACCTCCATGACTATTAATGCTACCGCGGCTACCTTATTAGCCATGTACATCGCGTTAGCAAAAAAACAGGGAGCCGATCTTAAACAATTATCGGGCACTATACAAAATGATATATTAAAGGAATATGCCGCGCGCGGTACTTATATATATCCACCTGCGCCATCTATGCGGTTAATAACCGACGTGTTTGAGTATTGCAGCAAGGAGGTGCCTAAATGGAATACCATATCTATATCGGGTTACCATATCCGCGAAGCAGGTTCAACAGCCGTGCAGGAACTGGCCTTTACCCTGGCCAACGGCAAAACCTATTTAAAGGCAGCATTGGAGAAGGGGCTTGATATAAATGTATTTGCTAAACGGTTATCGTTCTTTTTTAACTGCCATAATAATTTTTTCGAGGAGATAGCCAAGTTCAGGGCCGCGAGGCGCATGTGGGCGCACATTACCAAAGAGCTTGGCGCTACTGATTTAGGCGCACAGAAACTACGTTTCCATACGCAAACCGGCGGTTCAACCCTAACGGCGCAGCAACCCATGAACAATATAGTGCGGGTGAGCAACCAGGCATTGGCAGCTGTATTGGGCGGAACACAATCATTACATACCAACGGCTACGACGAAGCGCTCTCGCTACCTACCGAAGCCGCTGCTAAAATTGCGCTGCGCACCCAGCAGATCATCGCCTTTGAAAGTGGTGTTACCGATACGGTTGACCCATTGGCAGGCTCTTACTTTATTGAGGCTTTAACCGATGAGCTTGAAAAAGCCGCCTATATATATATAGATAAGATAGATGCCATGGGCGGATCGGTAAAAGCCATTGAGCAGGATTATATGCAGCAGGAAATTGCAAGCGCTGCCTACCAGTATCAGAATGAAATTGAAAGCGGTGAAAAAATACTGGTTGGCGTGAACCGCTTTACCCAAACCGAAGAAACAGCAACCAATGTATTCCGGGTTGATGACTCCATCCGCAAACACCAGATCGAGAAAATCATCAAACTAAAAAGCGAACGGGACAACCAGGCCGTGAGCGAAGCCCTTTCACAGCTTGGCAACGCGGCTAAAAGCAAAGAAAACCTGATGCCTTATATTTTAATTGCCGTTGAAAACTATGCTACTCTGGGAGAAATAGCCAATATCCTACGCGCTATTTTTGGAGAATATTAAAAAACCTTTATTCCTAAATAGTGTAATATATTGATGTAAATGCTACAGAGGTTTCGGCAAAGCTGTTGAATGAAAAGAAATATTTCTTTTAGCGAATCAAATGGAATTTTTGTTACGAAATGTACATTTTAATATTGAACTTTTAGTAAAGTCTACGTTAAAATATCATAAATTTAATTGTTAAAAAAGTGAAAATTTAATTTTTTTATCCGCTTTTTTTTAGAATATTCGATGTTCCGTAGCGGCCTCTAAGGATGTTTCATTGGGGGTTGGAAATCAACTTTTTATAATATATCTATATGGAAAAAACTTGTACTAACGTTTGGAATAGCTGTCTCCAGATAATAAAAGATAACATACCGGCACAAAGCTTCAAAACCTGGTTTGAGCCGATAAAAGCTTTGAGGATGGAAGGCAGTGTTCTGACTATACAAGTACCAAGTTTGTTTTTTTACGAATGGCTGGAAGAACACTACGTTGGCCTGTTGCGTAAAACTATTAAAAAACAATTAGGGGATGAAGGGCGTTTAGAGTATAACATTGTAGTTGAACAATCTACAAGCAAACCATATACAACAAATATGCCCTCAAACGGAAACGGCGCGGAATCCAAGAATCAATCTATGCCGATCCCTATTTCTATAAATAAGGATATTAAGAACCCTTTTGTTATACCGGGACTAAAAAAATTGAATGTTGACCCACAGCTTAACCGTAACTACACTTTCGAAAACTTTATCGAAGGTGATTGTAACCGTTTAGCCCGTTCGGCAGGTTACGCGGTAGCGGCAAAACCGGGTGGCACTTCATTTAACCCTTTAATGATATATGGTGGTGTTGGCTTAGGTAAAACACACCTTGCACAGGCAATAGGCAACCAGATAAAACAAACCCTGCCCGATAAACTGGTACTGTATGTATCATGCGAAAAATTCACTCAACAATTTGTTGACGCGCTTAAACATAACAATATTAATGATTTTGTGAATTTTTACCAGGCTATTGACGTGCTCATTATGGATGATGTGCACAACTTTGCCGGCAAAGAGAAAACACAGGATTTCTTCTTCCACATATTTAACCACCTGCACCAATCAGGCAAGCAGCTGATCATTACATCAGATAAAGCGCCTAAGGATCTGGCTGGTTTAGAGGAACGCTTACTATCAAGGTTTAAATGGGGCCTTTCTGCTGATTTGCAGATCCCTGACCTGGAGACCCGTATGGCTATCCTTAAAAACAAGATCTATCAGGATGGCATCGAGCTATCAAATGATGTAGTTGAGTATGTGGCCCATAACATTGATAATAACGTACGTGAGCTGGAAGGCGCCATGGTATCATTACTGGCACAATCAACCCTTAACCGCAAGGAGATTGACCTGAACCTGGCAAAGCAAATGCTGAAGAATTTTGTAAAGAATTCATCAAAAGAAATCTCGATGGAATACATCCAGAGCCTGGTTTGCGAGTACTTTGAAGTACCTATTGAGATGGTTAAATCACAAACCCGCAAACGCGAAATTGTACAGGCAAGGCAGATCTCTATGTACTTGGCCAAGGCACATACCAAAAGCTCATTAAAGTCAATAGGCCATTTCTTTGGCGGCCGCGACCACTCTACCGTGATATACGCCTGCCAAACTGTTGAGGATTTAATTGATACCGACAAAAAATTCAAGGGCTATGTAGCCGATATACAGAAGAAATTAAAAATGTCGTAAACTAACGTTTTGATTTAGATATGGAAAGCCTTGCAATTGCAGGGCTTTTTTGTGGACATTACTTCCCTGATGCCATTGCGAGGAGGAACGACGAAGCAACCTCGTCGCGTTCAATCTGCAAGCGACGAGGTTGCCTCTCTCCGCGCGTCATTGCGAGGTACGAAGCAATCTCTATGCTATACAGAGAAAAGAGATAAGTGCTAAACTTTGTATATGTGATCTGCCTACGTAAAGATTGCTTCGTACCTCGCAATGACGCGTAGTAATGGCTGCCTGTGAGGACACAGGCAGTGGGGGTGCACTACAACACATCCAGCTTCATAAACGCGTAAAACAAGGCGGTGCAATGCAGTGCCTGAGGTATTTTATTATCGGCAAGCAGTTGTTTTACTTCGGGTATGGTGTATTCTTCAACAATCAGCTCTTCGTGTTCATCCAGGTTTTGGTCCTGTACCTTTTTGCCGCCTTTAGCCAGGTAGCAATAGGTATGGTTATTAGCAGTAGACGGGTTAGCGTAAACAATACTGATCAGTTCAATATCTTCAAACAGATAGCCTGTTTCCTCCAATAGCTCCCGCTGCATGGCATGTTCAGGGGCCTCGTCGCCATCAATAACACCACCGGGTATTTCAAGCGATACTATGCCCGCAGCATGGCGGTACTGGCGTACCATCAGCACTTTATTATCTTCGGTAATAGCTACCGCATTTACCCAGTTGGGGTATTCTAGTACGTAGTAATCGTCAACAATACGCCCGTCGGGCATTTCGCATTTATCAGTTCGTAAGGTAGCCCAGGGGCCTTTATGTATGTAGTGTGAATCAAGAATCTTCCAGCGCAAATCAGGCATAAGTGTTAAAATAGTGGTATATGGTTTTTCTTTTATCGATGTTTTCAAACGACTGGTAATGGTGTTCGTTTTCCAGCAGGTCAAATATACACAACACTTTTTTCAGGATGAGTATTGTTTCCTCATCAGCATTAAAAGGCTGGGCGAAAACATACAGCAGCTGACTTAAAGCATTCAATTTTTCAGTACTGTAATCAGCTAGTTTTAAAGCAGCAATAAAATCCTCTTCGCTTAAAGCAAGCAGCTTTTCAACTTCTGTATCATATTCCTTTTGGAGGATCTCATTAAACTGATCATTGTATTCCTCATACTTGCCATCAGCCTTCAGTCCCATCAACCTTGCCAAAAGCTCGGCAAATTTCCGGGCTTCATTAAGCATGTAGTCGCTTTCAAACATGGGGAACCAGGATTAAACGGATTTAAAAGATTTTCTTGATGTGGGTGATTTTATTGAACAATAATTTATGAGAGTAAATAGATACATCCTATAAATCCATTTAATCCCATAAATCCTGGTTCATTCGCTACCAGCTTCCGCTACTTCCGCCGCCGCCGAAGCTGCCGCCGCCAAAGCCGCCGAAACCACCGCCGCCGCCGGAGTCACCTCCTCCGAAGCCGCCGCCGCCGCCCCAGCCGCCACCACCACGACCGCTGCTGCCCAGTATATCACCGGCCAGGAACCACCAGAAGGGGCTTGCGCCGCCACGGCCGCCAATGATCTGTCCGCCACCGCCGCCGCCACGACCGCGGAATACAACGATGAGGATAACAACTATAATGATGATAAAGATAATGATGCCGCCACCGCCGCCATTATCCTGGTGTCTTGCTTTTTTATCGGCCTTGTATTCTCCTTTGGAGTATTTTATAATGTCGCTGGTAGCCGCATCAAGGCCGCCGTAGTAATCGTTGTGTCTGAAATGGGGCTTTATATCATTTTCAATGATCTGGCTTGTAATAGCGTCGGGAACGGCTCCCTCAAGGCCATAGCCCGTTTGTATGGTCACTTTATGATCGTCTACAGCAACTAATATCAACAGGCCATTGTTCTTGCCCTTCTGACCTATACCCCAGTTACGGCCCAGGCCAACGGCATATTCTGAAATATCATAATCGCCCACTGATTTTATAAGTACAACCGCTATCTGGGTTGATGAAGAATCATCAAAGGCCACCAGTTTGCTTTCCAGCTGCTGCTTATCGCCTTCTGACAGCGTATTGGTATAATCCGTTACCAGCGTATTTGATTTTGGCGGATAAGTTTGCGAAAACGCCGCAAGCGTACCTACCAGGAAAACGAATAATAATGTAAGTTTCTTAAACATAATCGTAATAATTTAAACCCTCCTGTTACAAAAGATTGGGTTATTCGCCATCCATAAAGGCAATATCATCGGGTAATTCGTTATTATCATCAGCATTATGCGGAAAGTACTTTTGTAATTGCTCACCAGCTATGGCTAAACCAGTTACAATACCTTCAACCAGGTTGCCCAGCTTAAAATGCTGCAGCATATCCTCTTTGGTGCTATCCCAAAAATCAGCAGGCACTACTTTATTGATCCCGGCATCGCCAATGATAGCAAATTTACGGTCGACAGTTGCTAAATAAACCAGTACACCGTTGCGGTGCTTGGTTTGGTGCATCTCCAGCTTATGAAAGTATTTTGCCGCACGGTCAAGCACGTTCTCGCTGCAGGTTTTCTCAATGCAAACACGTATCTGCCCCGATGTATGCTTCTCAGCATCCTCAATGGCTGTACGTATGCGCTGTTGCTCTTCTTCGTTAAATATTGCCATGGCTAGTGATTAGAGATTTGTTAATCGGAGATTAGGAATATGATAAAGACTGGAGAACAAAGATTCCTTAACTAATCTCTTATCTCCAGTCTCTAATTAACTAACTTAAAACTGCACAGTAGGTACTTTATTGGCGCCTGCTTCAGCCTGGAAATAACCTTTTTCGGTAAAGCCGAACATTTTAGCGGTTATGTTTGCAGGGAACGACCGGATCTTGCTGTTATAAGCCTGTACCGATGAGTTAAAATCTAAACGGGCCACGTTAATGCGATTTTCAGTGCCTTCCAACTGTGCCTGCAAAGCGGTGAAGTTTTGATTAGCCTTTAATTCCGGATAGTTTTCTGATGCTACCAACAACCTGCCTAAAGCGGTGCTTAACTGGCCTTGCGCAGCCTGGAATTTTTGAATAGTTTCAGGTGTAAGTTTAGTAGGGTCAACTTGTATGGAGGTAGCTTTTGCGCGAGCCTCGGTTACATCAACCAAAGTGCTTTTTTCAAAATTGGCCACACCTTTTACAGTAGCAACCAGGTTTGGTATCAAATCGGCACGGCGTTGGTACTGGCTCTCAACTGCGCCCCATTTGGCTTTAACGTCTTCATCCATTTGCACCATGCTGTTATAACTGCATGAACTTAAATTTATAACCGCCACTAATACTAATATTGCTGTGAATAGCTTTTTCATCTTTTTTTAAAATTGATTTTTATTGTTGATTTAAAATTAGAGTACAAATCATATACCGTTGTTACAAAACGCGCGGGTTAATGACATAATGACAAATTGCTGCTATTGGTTTTTGTAAATATAATTAAAAGGATTGATAAGCAATTGCAGTATATGCAACAGCGTTAAACAGGACGTGTTAAACAAAAATCAAAACCTTTTTTCCGGAAAACCATTCTCCCTATTGAGCTTTAACAGATTGCGAACCACATAACAAGCACCCTCATGATCACCCACGCGTTTATAATAGCCATGATCGTTTTATTTATTCATGCCTGTACATGGAAGGGAATGATATTTGAAGGATTTAAAAAGATACTTAAACCCGAAGGGCATTTATATAAGCCAATATATGGCTGCCCTATATGTATGACACCCTATTACGGCAGCATTATTTATTTGTTGTTTTTCAGGCTATCCTTTACCGATTGGCTGCTCACCATTGGCACCGCGGCTGGTATAAGCGTAATCTCAGTGCTATTAATTGATATTAAAGACGGTATTTTTAAACCGGGAGAATAGTTTGCAGTTTTCAGTGGGCGGTTTGCAGTTTGATTTTATGGCTAACCGTTATGAGCAGGCAGTTTACAGTATGGTTTTAACCGCTCACTGCAAACTGCTTGCTGCTAACTGCCCACAGCCAACTGCGAACCGCCCACTGCGAACCGCCCACTGAAAACTGCTAACTAACCTACCTCTATCAGCTTAGGTTTAACCTTTGTGCTGGCAGCGGTTTGGTTGCTTTGGGCAAGTTTGTTGTTTTGTGTCATTGACAGGCTTCCGTTGTAAACGGCGCCATTTTCAACCTCAAGGGTTTGGGTCCGTATTTCGCCGCTAATTTTGCCCGATGCTTTTATCTCGAGCGAGTTTACCTGCAGGTTGCCATTAACGGAACCATAAACAACCATCTCCTTGGTAATAACATTTCCTTGTATCGATCCTTTTTCACCTATTATTAATCCTTCATCAACCATTACGTCTCCGGTTATTTGTCCGTCAATACGGGCATAGGCTGGGGCTTTAAGGTTGCCGTCAAAAATACAGCCTTCGCTAATCAGCGTTGATATGGATTGCATATCAAGAGAAACTTTATCTTTTTTTGAAAAGATTGACATATAATATTGGGGTTTTAAGGGTTATTAATTATTAAGGGACAAATAACTAACCGGGTTAACCGGCTTACCGTTTTTGCGTATCTCGTAATGCAGGTGGGTACCGGTTGAGCGGCCTGTTGAGCCTACTTCGCCAATTTTTTGCCCTGCGGTTACTTCCTGCCCTACCTTTACGGTAATACGCGACAGGTGACCATATAAAGTTTCAATATTATTGGCATGCATTATACGCACACAGTTGCCATAACCGCCATACCAGCCGGCAGATTCAACCCTGCCATTAGCCGTACATTTGGCCTCATCGCCTTTTTCGCCCTTAAAATCAATGCCTGGGTGAAACTCAGCATGATCAGAATCAAAAGGATCGCTCCTGTAGCCAAAAATAGATGTTAAAGAGCTTATACGCGGGTAACCCATAGGGGTAAAGGCTACGGCATGCAATAAGCGGTCTAGGTACTCATCATACAATGAATATTTTTCATCGTCAGTAAGCTTGCTTTCTTCGGCGTTGCCGTTACCGCCAATGTCTTTGGTTGAAAAGCCTTTCAGGCCGCGTTTTTTAAGGTATGAATTTATAGTCTGGAGCTTGACTTCAATAGCCTGTATATAGGTTTGGGCTGTATTTGTTTGTTTTACCGGAGCAACCGGGGGAGGTATCTGGCCTTTTAGCTTGGTTACCTGTGCCATGAGTTGCTGTGTTTCCTGTTCCTGCTTTTGATTTTCTGATCTCAGGTAAAAAATAGTGCCTGACAGGGCTATGATGATAGCCAGTATACCCGCTCCATAATGTTTAAGGCGACTAATGTGTTTTGTTTTTACTTGTAATGTTTTCGTGCCGCCCCGTTTCTTGTCAACAATGATTACTGTGCTAATCTCAGATGGCTTAAATTTCATTTAAATAAAAATTAGGGATTGCAATATAAACATTTAATAGTTAAAAAAAACACCGAATCTGCCTCAGCAGCACCCTTGTACGCCTAAAACGAACTTAAAGTTTGCCCTCCCCGTTAATAATTTAAACTAAATGGTTTAACCTAAGGATATGCTTGCGTCAGCAAATTGTTATTATTCTGAAAATTGAACGTTAACTGCTAATCATTTGTTATTTTTGCAAACAAATTTTAATAAGAAATTTATGTACCCAGAATATTTAGTTGCCCCCATGCGGGCTGAATTAACCAATGTTGGTTTTGAAGAGCTGAAAGATGCCGATGCTGTAAAAAAGGCTATTGAAAGCGAAGGCACTGTGTTTGTAATGGTAAATTCTGTATGTGGTTGCGCTGCTGCTAACGCACGCCCTGCTGCAAAAATGGCTGCACAAAGCGCTAAACATCCTGATAAACTGGTAACCGTATTTGCAGGCATGGAAGCTGATGCCGTTAATACTGCACGTGCTTATATGTTGCCTTATCCACCGTCATCACCTGCTATGGCATTGTTTAAAGATGGTAAATTGGTTCACATTATTGAGCGCCACCAGATTGAAGGCCGCCCGGCACAAATGATTGCCGATAACCTGATCGGTGCTTTCGAACAATATTGCTAATTAGCGATCAGCGGTTTAAAAACCCAGATCTGTTAAAATATCCAAAGCCAGCATGTATAACATGCTGGCTTTTCTTTTTGTAAAAATTAACCTGATTTAACACTTTTATTTGCCGCCATTGTTTAATTTAGTGTTTATAATTAAACGGTTATGAAAAAAATCATCGTGATTATGCTGCTGGCTGCGGCTTTTCATCAGGTAAAAGCGCAGCAATTAGTACAGGTTAAACCGCTTGCTCCATTATCGGGCGGCTTGAATAATTATTTGAAACCTGATAATGCACCTTTGCTAAGCCCCATGCATCAACCTAAGCTTGATTCCCTAAGTAAAACACAGTTTATGAATTTGGGCGATAACGTGGTGATTGTTTATGACCGCATGCCAACAGTTAATACATCCAATGTTGACCGCATGCCGATAGTTGTACCTGGTGAACCTGGCGTAAAATATACTATGCTTGTTGAAAAGGTGAGGCTTATCACTGATGCAGATAAGTCGCCGGTTGTAACACCGTGATGCGATCCTGTTAAAAATCCTTATTCAGCAATTTTTCCAGTTCAGCAAAGCTGATGTTCATTTTTACACGGCCCTGTTTGGCATAGGAGATCTCGCCAGTTTCTTCAGACACAATAATGGCTGTAGCCTCATTAGCTTCGGTAACGCCAATACCCGCGCGGTGCCTCAACCCAAATTGCGCCGGCAGATCGGTCTTTTCAGTAAGTGGCAAAATACAGCTGGCCGATTTTATCTTATTCTCTGATATCACAACAGCCCCATCATGCAGCGGGCTGGTTTTTTGAAATATACTTTCCAGTAGCCGCTTGGATATTTTACTATCAATTACCTCGCAGCTGTTCTGGTAAAACTGCTCATCATAATACTTGGCAAATACAATCAGCGCGCCAATACGGTTCTGCTTTAAATTTTTGCAGGCATCAATAATGGGTTTTATACGTGCGTAATTGTTCTTTTCTGCTTCGGCTTTGCCAAAAAAATACTGCCACCAGGCCTTATTGCGCTGCAATGATGCATTTTTGCCCACCAGTAACAAAAAGCGCCTTATCTCCTGCTGAAATACGATGATAACGGCAATGATTCCCACATCAACAAACTTGCCCAGTATGGCGGTAAGCAACTGCATATGCAATGCCCTCACCACAAAAAACAACCCGAATATGAGCGCCAGGCCTATAAATATATTGGCTGCAATAGTGCCCCTTATAAGGTTATATAACTGGTAAATAATAAGAGCTACCAGTACTATATCCAGTATATTTAAGGGCGTGACTTTTAGGAAGCTAAAATCGAAGTATTGCATTTTACTAAGTTATGATTTTCCCGCTAAACGGTAATATTCTAAAATATACATGCCTATTTTTGACGAAAATAAGACCAAATATTGCTTTAACACAAATTAACAACACGACAATAATATCGCTCAGTAATATTTTGTAGCTTCACCTAACAATCTTTAGTACGATAATGAAACGACCTTTACTTTTATTGGCACTGCTTTTTTTGATGAAGGCAGGATACGGCCAGCAAGCCCCATATGCCCTACCACTGCCGCAAAACTGGGGCACGGAAACCATAAGGTTCCCAATTGATTTCGCCCCGAAAATTGCGCTGAGGGGTGTTGAAGAACTCCGCTTTACGCCCGGCTGGGGCGATAGTAAAACCGGCGAATACTGGTCGTATATATTCCTTTGGTTTGTTGCCGGTAAACCCAGTTTGAACAGCGATATATTGGCAAGCTATTTAACCCAATATTTTAACGGCCTGTATATCTCTAACCTCAAAAACAAAACGGCTCCTCAGCCAACTAACTTCACGAAAGCTGAAGTTAAAAAGATTAGCACTTTGCCCAACGATCAGCAAACTTATGAAGGCACCATTGCCACGCTTGATTTTTTAACCGGGCAGCCTATCAGCTTTTTTGCCCGTGTGCATATCCGCAATTTTGATAAGATAAAACATACAGCGGTGTTGTATGAGATTTCGCCGCAGGCATACGACCAACCGGCATGGGGGAGTTTGGACGCGGTTGTGGGTGCGTTTAAAGTGGCGGAATAGGAAGCTTAACCCTCTTTGTAGCAAACGGCAACCTGGGATAATCTTTTACGCGCTTCGTTTGACTCACCCCGACACCCAACCTACCAATTGCTGCCGCGGGTTTAGCGCAGCGTAACCCGTGGTGTGGCATGGCTAAAGCTTGCAGCTTAAAAAGGCAGTATCAAGCTAATAAGCTTGAACAATTGGTCCCACGAGCTACGCTACGCTAAACTCGCGGGAGCGCAAAGAGGGTGAGGGAATTATTCAAGTTTAAGTCTGATCCCAACATTAACAACAGCCCCATCCAAAGGAGCATATATATCCTTAAAAACAGGATCAGTTATTGTTCCTGTATAAATGCTTCCCCAGCGTGTCTGTCGTTGGTCGGTTAGATTTTCAGCATTGATGAAAATATCAAAGTGTGTCCACATTTTTTGGACCAGCATCCCGAAAGTCCAAAAACATCGCCCGGTGGTTCCATCGCTCAGTAATTGTTCACTGTTATAAAAGCCTTCAATCCCTGCCCTGAAACTGTTTTCAACTTCGTAGGTTACATCGGTACTTATTCTATTTTTGGGTGTAAGCGGTTGCACGGTAGTTACGCCATTTATATCCCGTTTGGTATCGGTATAAGTATAACCGAGGTAAATGCCTAAGTTATCTATGAACAATTTAAGGTTGGTTTCTGCTCCGCTGGTTGTTAAATGTCCCGGGGCATTAGCATAAATATTGTTTTCGAGCAAAAGAGGATCATTAACCAAAGTATAAAAAAATAGCTGGTTAATATTCACCACCGCATCGCCAATAGCATTGCGATAATTAACATCAGCATTAAGCCCGTATGATTGCTCTGCCTTTAAGTTGGCTATATTTACCGGCTGAATATCCCTAAAACCCTGTTCCTCGGTCTGATCGCTAAATATGGTTGGCATTTTATACCCCAGTCCGCCGCCTACCCTGCTTGTAAAATGCTTATCCCATTTAAACAAACCATTTATACGCGGCAGCAGAAAAATACCGCTGGATTTATTAATAGGTGCCGGGGTATTATAATCCAGCCTTAAACCAGTTTCCAGCGAAAAGAAACTGCTGGCTTTATAAGTATTTTGAACAAAGCCTCCTAAAGTATTAATACTATAACTCAAATAGCTCATTGGCGGCGGTACAGAAAGATTATCTGTTAACAGATCGGCACCCAAAACCCAGTTGAATTTCTTACTATGCTCTACATAGTTTACTTCACTGTATGACGATGTTTGTTTGCCCTTAAACTCATAGTCTGGTTCTGATAAACTCCGGTCAAAATAACCAATGGTATTCTTAAAATTGATCTGACTTGATGTATCAATTTTATGGGTGAAGGATAACTGGGTAGAAAAGCGGTAAGTTTTGTTTTGTTCGAAATATTGGTGCAAGTCATCCGGCTTTCCATCAACTACCTGCACATCGCCCCCTAACCGGTTTTCGTACGTCCCGTTCAAGCCTACCCAACCCGAATCTTTGTCATTTATATAAAAAAACACTTTGGGGTTTATAGTAAAACGGTTTGTTTTAGGTATGGCGGTAAAATCGGTACCCGCCGGGGCATATGCGCCGTTATAATTATAAGAGCCAAAAATAGTTGTGCCTATATGCTGCCATTTTTGTGAATAATAACCATCGGCATCAGTGCCTTTAGCTGAGTTACCATTTAATAATAACGTTAGCTCCGGTTTATCCTCAGGTGTTTTGCTGATGAGGTTCACCAAGCCGGCTATGGCGCCGCCACCATATAAGGTTGATGCGGATCCCTTGATAAACTCTACCTGTTTTAAATCCAATGGTGATATCTGCAATAAGCTCAGCCCGCCTGAAAAGCCCTGGTATAGCGGCATACCATCCTTTAATAACTGGGTATATCGGCTGTCGAGCCCTTGTATTTTATAATTTGCCGTACTGCTAACAGCTGATGTTTGCTGCACCTGTATGCCGGTTGTTTCACCGAGCAGCATTTTAATATCACCGGGGCGCATGGTGCCTTTTTCGTCCAGCTCCTCCTGTGGTAAGGCTTCAATGCGCGTGGGTATGTCGCTCAGGTTTTGATTGGTTCTGGTGGTTTGCACCCTTACTTCTGCCAGTTCACCAGCCAAAGGCTCGAGTGAAATTTCAATGGATTTACCGCCATTCTCTTTTGGGAAATCAATAGTCATATCTTTTGAAATATAACCAACAAAACTAAAGGTGATCTCAACCTTGCCATTGGGGATATTGTTAATCATTATATTTCCGGCTGTATCGGCAGTAGCGCCAATTTTGAGGGATGTAATTACAGCGCTTGCACCTGTTAAAGGTTTCTTGGTATCGTCGTCTTTAATAACGGCTTTGAATATATTTTGTGCATATACGGCATTACCTGCCAGTATAGCCAGTATGGTTAAAAGTCTTTTCATGAAAATTATTGGTAAAAGCTGTTAAAACAGCCATAAGCAGATAGCAGCATCCTTAAAAAGGAAACTCCACATTAAATAAAAAAATGGAGACTAAGCTAACGGCGGACGAAATAATTCGGGATGAAAATCTGTAGTGGCAACAGGATTTTTTAGTTGGGTATGATCAATTTTAAAATCCTTTATAGAAATACACAGCGACTCAACACGGTTATATAAAAAACTCATACTGGCAGGTGAATGCTGAAACTGAACCGACATCCCAGCACTTTCGGGTTTATCTTTTTTATTATGCCCGAGTAAGGCTTTTCCGGCTAATAGGTAATCGCCGATAAAATCGAGTATGTCTGCATCTCCCCTGCTGGCGATTTTTTCATAGGAATGATACATATTGGGGATATCGCCCGCTAATGAAAAATCAGAAAGCGGCAAAAAAATGCTACCCATTAAAAACAGGCATGATAACAAGCAGACTGTGCATTTTTTTAGCATCAGAACAAAAATAGATAATATAAAGTTAGTCTGCCACTTCCTTTTTCGGAAACTCCAGCTATGCAACCAATCTTTTCAGCGTACTCTCCGGTCAGCATTTTAAAGCCGATGAAGGTTAACAGTAAGCGCTCGTGGGCAAAGGGCATCCCTGCTGTGCCACCGAACACCCGGTGCAAAGCGGCACACCTTTATGAAATCGTTCCCCTTCAGGGGGGAAGGGGGCTGCGCTTACTCTGCAGTTGTAGGATCAATAATTGATGTTACCCTGCTCACCGAGTTCGCCGGGAAACCGCCCTGTTTAGCATGTTCGCGCACCATTTCTTCGTTGGGAGCATTGTAAATGCAGTAGATTTTATTTTCGGTAACGTAGCTGTGCACCCATTGAATTTGCGGTCCAAGATTACTGAGCACCCCGCATGAAGTTTGTGAAATAGCTTTTAACTGTTCTGGCGGAATTTGCCCCGCGCCGGGGATCTCCCTTTCAATTACATACTTTGGCATAGCGTAAAGGTTTGCTGTTGGTTTGATATTGACTATAGGGGGATTAGTCCCGTTTTTAATATGGTAGCCGGACTCCATATTAGTATATATACTTATCAAATTTAAAAGTTTATTTTATATAATGAAATGATTTTCAGTAGATAAGATGTGTTTTTATATGAATTGCTGCCGCGGGTTTAGCGCAGCGTAACCCGTGGTGTGGCATGGCTAAAGCTTGCAGCTTAAAAAGGCGGCATCAAGCTAATAAGCTTGAACAATTGTTACCACGAGTTACGCTGCGCTAAACTCGTGGGAGCGATATAATTTATTATCTTTATATTCCTTTTCACAAAAAAACATATGAATGATCGCGTTTCAAAGTTAGATCTGATACTTCTGTTCTTCAACACAACAGGATATACAATTGCTCAAGGGATCTCACCAAACTCTTCCTTCATAAATAAAAGCCACATGAAAGGAACAGGGTTTTTGTTAATTATCCTTATTGAATATAGTCTTTTCGATTTTGTATTTGGGCATGTTTTAAAAACGCCATTTTATGTAGTAACCGTGTTAACAGTTGCGTTTATGCTAATTCACGGACTTTTAGAAATCATATCTGCGAAAAAAATAGAATTGATATCACAAAACTATCTGTCCTATTATAATATGCTTTTTATTGTTTTATTCATATTGTGTGATATTGCTGGGTTGGTGTATCTTTTTATGTTTGCCTAAATGGTGATTGCAGCGCTCTTCGACTAACGCTCAAGGTGACATGCGCGGGCGTATGGCGGAAAGCATGGCCCGCAGGCTAGCGAGAACGCCCAAATCACCTCTTGTCATTTCGAACGATAGAGAGAAATCTTCTGCACCATGTATAACGAACATGCAAGGCCGTAAAGCATCAGCGTACATGCACCCCGTAAAAGTTTTCTCCTCGTACCTCGTTCGAAATGACAAATTGGATTATCAACCCCGCGACCCGAATCTCGCTCCCCAATCCCATCTCACACAACATACAACCTTCAACACACAACCCAATCCTCCCGTTCCCCGCCCCACAAACCCCGCCACACGAACCCTCTCACTACCCCAAAATTCTATTTAAAAAAACCGTTTCCACATATCCAATATTTCCCTTACATTTGCGGGCTAATTGTTGCTCGTTGAAATCGCTAAGAACATATTCAATCCCATATACAGGTTTAAAGCTGGGGAAGCACCAGTTTGAATTTGATATAACAGACAGCTTTTTCAACGAATTTGAATATTCGCTGGTAAAAAAGGCTAAGCTGCTGTGTGTGGTGGAGTTGGAAAAACAGGAGACAATGATCATCCTGAATTTTCATATCACCGGGCATATGGATTTAAATTGCGACAGGTGTCTGTCCCAGTTTCCGCAGCCGGTTGATATCCGCGAGCAGCAGATCGCTAAGTTTAGCGATGAAGAAATAGATGATGAAGAGATCATCACCCTTGGTAAAAGTGATCATGAGATCAACATAGCAGGGCTGATCTACGAATATATAAATGTTGCAATGCCGTTTATAGCGGTTTGCAGCGATGAGGGTAACACCTCTTATTGTGATAAGGAAATGCTGGACAGCCTTAACAAGCTTATAGTAAATAATGAACAGGATGAGCAAGTGGACCCACGGTGGGACGCGCTCAAAAAAATTAAATGATTTAATAAATTAAGTTATGCCACATCCAAAGCGGAAGATATCCAAATCGAGAAGAGATAAACGCAGAACACACTACAAGGCTGTAGCGCCTACATTAACTACTTGCAAAACTACCGGTGCGGTACATTTGCCACACAGAGCTTATACTGTTGATGGTAACGTTTACTACAATGGTAAATTACTGATTGAGAAAGCAGCTGTAGCATAAGTTAATTTTCTGAAATGAAGATCGGCTTAGACATTATGGGTGGTGATTATGCCCCCGAAGCGGCCGTTTTAGGCGCGATTTTGGCCCATAAAGCCTTATCCGGGCCAAAACTGGTGCTCATTGGTGATAAAGATATAGCTGTAAAAATACTTCAGGAAAATAATTATAGCCCCGATAACTTCGAGTTTGTACATACAACCGAGGTTATAGGCATGGGCGAACATCCTACAAAAGCAATCGTTCAAAAAGCCGACTCTAGCATTAGTGTCGGTTTCAGGCTTCTTAAAGAAGGCGCCATACAGGCATTTTCCTCGGCTGGTAACACCGGGGCTATGCTGGTTGGGTCAATGTTTAGCGTAAAAACTATTCCGGGTGTACAGCGCCCGGCCATCACATCTATCGTGCCCCAGGTAGCCGGTGGTGTAGGTGTTTTGCTTGATGTTGGCGCCAATGCCGATTGCAAACCCGAAATGCTGTTGCAGTTCGGTATGCTTGGTAAGTTACTTGCCGAGTATGTGTATAAAATAAAAAACCCACGCGTGGCGCTGGTAAATATTGGCGAGGAAGAGGAGAAAGGCAATATTTTAAGCCAGGCTGCCTTCCCGCTCTTTAAAGCGTCAACCCTATTCAACTTTGTGGGTAATGTGGAGAGTCGCCATCTTTTTGATGATATGGCCGATGTAATGGTTTCCGATGGTTTCACGGGGAACATTATTATTAAGCTCTCCGAGTCATTCTACGAAATTGCCCTTAAAAAGGGAATCAAAGACGAATTTTTCGATAGGTTCAATTATGAGCAATATGGAGGCAGCCCAATTTTGGGTGTTAATGCCCCTGTTGTGGTTGGCCACGGTATATCAAACCCCGAGGCTATTAAAAACATGGTTCTTTTATCAAAAGATATTCTTGAAAGCGGCCTGATTGACCAGATCACCCAGGCTTTTCAGTAAAAAACATACAAAATGAGTAAAATTCATGCCGCTATTACCGCTGTAAATGGTTATGTACCTGAGTATATTTTAACCAATAAAGAGCTGGAAACATTGGTTGATACGAATGATGAGTGGATCACCAGCCGCACAGGTATTAAAGAGCGTAGAATACAAAAAGGCGAAGGTCTTGGCACCTCTGACATGGCTGCACCAGCTGTTGAGGGCCTGCTGAAAAAACGCGGTATCAGTGCCGAAGAGATCGATATTATTATTTTTTGTACTACAACGCCCGATATGCCTTTCCCGGCTACGGCAAATATATTAGGCCATAAAATAGGCGCTAAAAACGCATGGGGTTTCGATCTGCAGGCTGCATGCTCCGGCTTTTTATTTGGCTTAACTGTTGGCGCTCAGTTTATTGAGACCGGCAAACACAAAAAAGTGTTAGTTGTTGGTGCTGATAAAATGTCGGCCATGGTTGATTACCAGGACCGCGCTACCTGTATTATTTTTGGCGATGGCGCAGGTTGTGCCTTGCTTGAACCAAATGAGGATGGGTTTGGTATTATTGACTCTATTATGAAAAGCGATGGCGCCGGTATCCCTTACCTGCACCAAAAAGCAGGTGGATCAGTAAAGCCGGCCAGCCACGAAACAGTTGATGCGCGCGAGCATTATGCTTACCAGGAAGGCCAGGCCGTATTTAAATTTGCGGTTACTAATATGGCCGATGTTGCTGCCGAAGTAATGGAGCGTAACGACCTGAAAGCCGATGATATTGCATGGTTGGTACCACACCAGGCCAACAAACGCATAATTGATGCGACTGCCAACCGTACCGGTGTTAGCGCCGATAAGGTGATCATTAATATTGAACGTTACGGTAACACTACAAATGCAACCATCCCGCTTTGTTTGTGGGAATGGGAAGACAAATTTAAAAAAGGCGACAACCTGTTATTTGCCGCTTTTGGCGGTGGATTTACCTGGGGCTCAATTTATTTAAAATGGGCTTACGATGCCAAATAGTTTGATGTGCAGATGTGCAAATATGCAGATGTGCAAATGATAGATTATACTGAAAATAGAACATTATAAAATTTGTTTTGTTAAATACCAACTAATAACCAATATTTAACTATTAAACTGCACATTTGCATTAGGCACAGTGTGCATATTTTTAACTTAAATAATTAAAAACATTTGCACATTTGCATATCCGCATATTTGCACATTTAAAGCTCCAAAATCAATTCATTCCCCAAGCATGGATATTAAACAAATACAGGACCTTATTCGCTTCGTAGCCAAATCAGGAGTTAACGAAGTTGCGATAGAGCAAAACGATTTTAAAATTACGATCAAAACCAACCAGGCGCAAACTATAGTTAATGCTACGGTGCCGGCGCAACAACCTGTTGCATACGCTCCTGCCGAGCAGGTAGCACAAATAGCAGGCCCGGCAGCTTCAGCTGCTCCTGCTGTTGAGGATACATCAAAATATATCACTATAAAATCGCCGATGATAGGTACTTTTTACCGTTCAGCAAGCCCGGATAAACCGATGATGGTAAATGTTGGTGATGAAATAACCACTGGCAGTGTGCTTTGCATTATTGAGGCGATGAAGTTGTTTAACGAGATCGAATCAGAAGTATCAGGCCGTGTAGTAAAAGTATTGGTTGATAACGCATCACCAGTTGAGTACGACCAGCCATTATTTTTGGTAGAACCTATTTAAGTTGAAAATTTGGTGATTTGAAGATTTGAAAATGCTTATTTCTTCAAAATCAAATGTTTCAAAAAATATTGAATAATTATCCAGTTTGAATTAATCTTCAGATCGGCACATTTTCAAATCTTCAAATTGTTAAGATGTTTAAAAAAATATTAATAGCTAATCGTGGTGAAATTGCCTTGCGTATTATTCGCACCTGCAAGGAAATGGGCATTAAAACCGTAGCTGTATATTCTACTGCCGACCGCGACAGTCTTCATGTGCGTTTTGCTGATGAAGCCGTTTGTATAGGCCCCCCTCCAAGTAAAGATTCTTATTTAAATATCCCGAATATCATTTCAGCCGCCGAGTTAACCAATGCCGATGCGATCCATCCTGGCTATGGTTTCTTGTCTGAAAATGCAAAATTCTCGGCTATTTGTGCCGAATACGGTATAAAATTTATTGGCGCTACTGCCGCGCAGATCAACTCCATGGGTGATAAGGCTTCGGCTAAGGAAACCATGAAAAAGGCTGGTGTACCAATTGTGCCCGGTTCTGATGGTTTGTTAAGTGGTGTAAAAGAAGGCATCGCGATAGCAAAAAAAATAGGATATCCTGTAATACTTAAAGCAACTGCCGGTGGTGGTGGCCGAGGTATGCGTATTGTGTGGAAGGATGAAGAGTTTGAGAATGCCTGGGATTCAGCCCGTGCAGAATCAGGTGCAGCCTTTGGCAACGATGGTATGTACCTGGAGAAATATGTTCAGGACCCACGACATATCGAGATCCAGGTAGTTGGCGACCAGTATGGTAAAGTTTGCCACCTGTCGGAGCGTGATTGCTCTATACAGCGCCGTCACCAAAAACTGGTTGAGGAAGCCCCTTCACCATTCATGACCGAAAAACTTCGCAAAAAAATGGGTGAAGCTGCCATAAAAGGCGCTAAAGCCGTTAAATATGAGGGTGCCGGTACCGTTGAGTTTTTGGTTGATAAAGACCGCAACTTCTACTTTATGGAGATGAACACCCGTATACAGGTGGAGCACCCGGTAACTGAAGAAGTAATCAATTTCGACTTAATAAAGGAACAAATAAAGGTTGCCGCCGGTATACCTATATCAGGCAAAAACTACGAGCCAACCATGCATGCCATTGAGTGCCGTATTAATGCTGAGGATCCGTTTAATAACTTCCGCCCTTCACCGGGCAAGATCACTAACTTCCACTCGCCGGGTGGCCATGGTGTGCGTATTGATACACATGTGTACACAGGGTATGTGATACCGCCAAACTACGATTCAATGATTGCCAAAGTAATTTGCGTTGCCCAAACACGCGATGAAGCTTTAAGTACTATGGAGCGTGCCCTGAGTGAGTTTGTTATTGAAGGTGTTAAAACAACCATACCATTCCACTTGAAATTACTGCAGGATCCTAACTTCCGCGCGGGTAATTTTACCACCAAGTTTATGGAAACGTTTGAATACTCAGAATAATTGAAACCGTGTTGCTGTAATAAAACGTAAATGCATTCAGTATAAACAAGGGATTTCAAAAGAACTATGAGCGACGGAAAAAATATAATAAAAGCGATAAAGGAGAAAGGTAATAACCTCGAGGCTGAAATGTCGTTCTTTGATCACCTGGAGACGCTCAGGTGGCACCTGATCCGATCGGTTATTGCAGTAGCTGTTTTCAGTATTGTCGCTTTCTGCAATTTTCACTTTTTGTTCAGCACCATTATCATGGGGCCGTTCGATCCTAAGTTCTGGTCGTTCCGGATGATGTGCTCGCTGGGAAATTTCTTTCATTTATCAGGTTTTTGTATTGATAAAATAAACGGGAACATCATTAATACCGAAATGGCCGGGCAGTTTTTACTGCAGATCAACACATCATTGCTGATAGGTGTTATTATAGGCATCCCCTATATTTTATGGGAGATATGGCGCTTCATTAAGCCGGCGCTTTTGGAAAAAGAACGCAAGGCCGCAAGTGGTTTTGTATTTTATTCTTCGGTGCTGTTTATTATAGGCATTCTATTTGGTTATTATATCCTGGTTCCTGAGTCTGTAGCTTTTTTGGCAGGATATACGGTGAGTGATGTCATTAAAAATCAGTTCACTATCGGCTCCTATCTTTCTATAGTATCAACCATAACCCTGTTAACAGGACTGTTATTCGAATTGCCTATTGTTATTTACATATTGGCCAGCATAGGTATATTAACAGGTACGTTTATGCGTAAAACCAGGCGTTATGCTATTGTTATCATCATGATAGTAGGCGCCATTGTATCGCCATCACCTGATATTTTAACTACTACACTTGCTACTATACCTTTATTGGTATTATATGAGGTAGGTATACTGGTAGCATCTGTTGTTGAAAAACGCAGGTTAAAGAAACATGAAGAGCTAATGGCTTCATAAGCTGAGCTCAATCATCAATCAAATTTAATTCTTTTCTTTCACCCTCTTTATGCGCAGCATAGAGAGGGCCGACAAGTGAAACGAAGTCGGGGGTGAGTTAAAAGTGCCCCTCTTGAGAGGGGTTAGGGGTGTGTTATTGAAGCGCTAATTTGGGCGTTACCTGCGGCCCGTGCTTTCCGCTCATACGCCCGCAGGCCTTAAGCGCAAGGCCGGTATCCGCTGCAATCACTAACGCGGAACTTCGACGCGCTTCGCCAACTCACCCGATCTGCACTTCGCTCGATCACCCTCTCTACCGCAAGCGGGAAAGAGGGTTGGGAAATCTTTTAAGCATTATTCCCAATATTTATTTTCCGTAAATAATCTATCTTTAGCCTCTTGTTAAACCATTATAATTTAGGTGATGAAAGAGGGATTAAAAATAGCTGTCGGCAGCGACCATGCTGGGTTCGATTACAAGCTTGCGCTGGCCGAAAATTTAACTACCGCTACAGAAGTAAGGGATTTCGGTACTTACTCTTCTGCATCTGTTGATTATCCTGATTTTGCGCATCCCGTTGCTCTTGCTGTTGAAAGCGGTGAGTTTGATTTCGGTATTTTGGTTTGCGGCAGCGCAAACGGGGTAGCCATTACCGCTAACAAGCACCAGGGCATTCGTGCCGCTATATGCTGGAACCAGGAACTTGCCGTTTTAGCCCGTAGTCATAACAACGCCAATATAGTTTGTATCCCCGCCCGTTTTATTTCGCTTGATGAAGCCAAAGCAATTGTTGAAGCCTTTTTAAGTGCTGACTTTGAAGGCGGCAGGCATGCGGATAGGGTGGATAAGATGAGTTGCTAAAAGTAGAGAAGTGCCTGCTCACCAAGCGTCATTGCGAGGAACGAAGCAATCCCAAACTTTACAGAGCGAATAGAAAAGCATCATCGATTTGCATAGTCGGGGATTGCTTCGTTCCTCGCAATGACGCGCGAAGAGAAACGCGATCCACAACTCTCATCAAAACATCTCCGTCTGCTTCCCTCCCTTTGGCACAAACAACGTATAATCAAACGGAGGCATTTCTCTGCCAGCTAAAAAGCGGTTGCAGGCCATGCGGTACATTTGGTGTATGGATGTTGCTATCGGCCCGTCGCCGCTCATGCGCCTGCCGAAATTGCTGTCGTTGAGTTTACCATCGTGACAGGATTTTATCATGTTTAGTACCTTTTCGGCCCTGTCGGGGAAAGCTTTGTATATCCAGTCGGAAAAGATCTCAGATATGCTGCCGTTCAGGCGTACTATGGTAAAGCCCGCGGCAACGGCGCCCCTATCGGCGGCGGCTTTGATTATATTGGGTACTTCCTGGCTGTTAAGGCCTGGGATGATGGGCGCTGCCATTACCCTTACTGGGATACCCAGCTCTGACAGCTTTTGGATCACCCCCAGTCTGCCTGTGGCTGTTACTGTACGTGGCTCAAGCTTTTGCCTTAATTGTTCGTTGAGCGAGGTTATTGACACGTTTACGTGCACCAGGTTCATGGCTGAGAGCTCGGTGAGGATATCCAGATCACGCAGGATCACATTATTTTTGGTGATGATGCTTACCGGGTTCCGGTATTGCAGGAATATTTGTAACAGCGAGCGGGTTATTTTCAGCTTGCGCTCAATAGGCTGGTAACAATCTGTATTGCCCGATAACAGGATGGCTACGGGCTGATAATTTTTTTTGTTGAAGTATTGCTCCAATAGTTCGGCAGCGTTACGTTTCACGATGATCTTACGTTCAAAATCGAGCCCGGCACTAAACCCATAGTATTCGTGTGTATTGCGGGCATAGCAGTAAATGCAGCCATGTTCGCAGCCTTGGTAAGGGTTTATGGAAAACATGTGGCTCAGGTCCGGACTGTTGGATTCGCTTACTATCTTCTTTGGGTTCTCCTCAAACAGCTGCGTCGCGGTGTTCTCCAGCAAGGCTTCATCAAGCCCTTCAATATGCTCGAGCACATATTTGTTCTTTAAAAACTTGTTATGTGTATTTACCTGCGCTCCCCGGCCCTTAAAAAAATCGGCATTATCCTCATGTGACATACGAACAAATTTGCTAATAATTTTAGCAAATTACAAGTCGATTAATTTATTTTTTATGGCATATAGTACCAGTCCAACCCGGCTTTTTATCTGCAATTTTTCGAACAATTGATCGCGGTAGCCATCAACCGTTCGAGCGCTGATACACATTTGATCGGCAATTTCTTTGTAGGTAAGCTCAGTGCCAGCGAGTTTCAGGAAAGCTATTTCGCGGGTATTTAGTTTTATCTGCTGATCCTGCTGATGATTAAAATTGTTGAGCAGGTGGCGGGTAACAAAATCGGGATAATAAACTTCGCCCTGCGTTACTTTTTGCAATGCCTGTTCAAATTCATGCGGCTCGGCGTCCTTTAACAAATAGCCCTTAACGCCAATTTTAACCATTTGAAGCACTTTTTCAGCATCCTCAAACATGGATAGCACAATAATATTTATATCGGGATAGGTGCTGCGCAGCCATTGGGCGGTGGCAATGCCATCCTTTTTGGGCATATTAATATCAAGCAGTACAATATCGGGTTTTAATTTGGGGGTAAGTTTACGCATCAGTTCTTCGCCATCGGATGCTTCAAAGAGGATTTTATATTGCGGGAGCAATTTGTTTATAAGTGATGCTATGCCGCTTCTGAAGAGCCGGTGGTCATCAACCAAAACTATTTGTAGGGGTACCATTATCGTATAATTGTTCAAAAGGGTTTAGGGTAACCTTAATACAACAACCTTTATCCGGCAAACTGTCAATAGTTGCAACAGCACCAATCAAGGCTGCCCTGCTCTGCATGTTTCTTAGTCCGGATCCTAAATTATCATCAATTAAACCGGGCGAAAAACCCACACCATCGTCTTCGAGTGTTAAGTTAAGTATTAGTTTAGAATATTGCAAGTTGATTTTCAAATGTTTAGCGCCTGAATGTTTAAGTGTATTATTTAGCGCTTCCTGAAAAATGCGGAACAGCACCAGTTCGCGCTGCTCGCCCAGCGAGTAAATTTCACCCTCAACTGTAAGCTGTGTATTTATAAGGCCACTGCTATTAATGCGCTCGGCTTCAATTTCAAGTGTTTTTACGAGCCCAAGCCGCACGATATGCTCAAAACTTAAGCTTTTCGACAGGTTTCGCAAATCATTAATAGTTTGGGCAACCAATTCACGGCTTTCGTTTATCTTGCTTTTGCAATGTTCATCATCCGGATCGATCATGGCCAGGTTTAGTTTTACAAATGAAAGCACCTGGGTAATATTATCATGTATCTCGCGGCTGATATTGGTCAGCGTTTGTTCCTGCACCTCAATTTGTGTTTTGAGTAATTCCTGCTGAAATTCAGATTTTAGACGTTGTTTTTCTTCGATATGCTTTTTTTTGCGCTGGTTATATACCAATACGTACAGCAATATAAATGCCGGCGCTATTAAGAAAATTAGCGTGGTTATAATTATTAGGCTTTTGATATCTGTGTCGACCGTTTTTTGCATATAAATGAATAACTCCAACAACTATATAAGATTACAATTAAAATATCGCTTATATAAGATAAATATACTTTATTGCTTTTTGGCTCAGATTTTAAAATTTCATAAAATAAAGTACAGGCTATAGATCCAAAGTAAAAGAATAATGTACCTGTCACCCACCAAAATGCTGCTGAATGTTTGAGTATAATATAGCTTTCATCTTTTAACAATAAATAATAAAAGAAAAGACTATACAAAATAAACAATACAGACATTAATGTTTCTGTGATAGAGTTATAATCATAAATACCATGTGGGTTAAGAGAAAACATTTCATACATGTACACGATAAAAAAAACAGCAAGCCCAGTTAAAATAGCAGGCCTGCTGTTAATATATTTATGTAAAAGGTGCTCAAACATTAATGTACAGAACCCCATCTGAAATATTAACAGGATGTTATAAACCCAGGCGTCAGAATTTTGGGGGATAGGATTTTTATTATAAATCTTTATCATCGGCACGGTTCCTATTTCAACCAGTGATGTTATTAACAGGAATAGGATCAATATTCTCCATGTTAAATCAGGATCTTTTATTAAAAAAATTAAGGCAATAATAAAACACGTTGTTTCAGTAACGGTATATAAAGTAAAATACTGTAACATGTTTGGTTTTAGTATTTAATTGCAATTGTTTGGACATAGGCCTCCATTGTCCTCACCGGCTGAGAATAAATCATGGCCACTATACTTGGAAACAGATTCTTGAAATGTGTTGCAATCAAAATAATCTTTGTGATTAAATTTATTCTTTTTATCTTCCTTCGTTGTAACTATTACAAAGGCATCTCTATTATTAAAGATAGTATCAATATTTCCTTTTGGTGGATGCTTGGCGAAATAAATACGTATCCCATCACAACGAGAATCATTTACGGCATCTTCAAACAGATCTTTTGGGAACCACTCTCCGCGTGTATTAACTACGTCGCTGCCAAATGCCTTTACCATCTTTCTACCCATATGCCTTTTTATATAATGTGGATGATCCTTGAAATTACAGGTGATATCATCAATAAAGCCTCCAAGTTTCCAATTGTATAAATTAGCTCCCGGGCATTGGCCGCGCTTAAAAACATTGCCAGCTATACCTGTATCTGTGAATAAACGCTCTGAAGAATGTAAGTAATAATCACGATGTAAGCTATCCCCTACACTATCTACAGTGGTTACTAATAATATTGAAAACTTTGAGGGTGTATCTAAACTAGCTGCATAATAAATACGTATTCCATCAACGTGATGATTGGCTTTTATCTGACTAACCGAATCATTCCGTATTAACGTCACGATGTCCCTCAAGACTTCAAGCCCGAACCAAAAATTAAGCTGCGGTAGTTTTTGCTTATTGTAAAAACTTGTATCAAAATGCGTTATCATGTCAAGAGCTGTTTTCTGATCAACGCCATTTAAAGTTTTGTAAACACTACCTGTTGGTGTTTTTCCCGATACATTACTTTTAGTAGTATTAGTCGATGTATCCGTATTACTACTATTTGTTTTTGATTTGCACGATATCATAAAGGAGATAATGGCAATTAATAAAATTAATTTTTTCATGATAATTGAGATTAGGGTTAATTTTCATCTAATTTACGAGCCTGTCCAATCATCCGTACCCCGTGTTTTAACGGTATTTTAACAGTAAAAAAACATGCATTTTGGAAAAAACTTTGGGCTAAACAAATGGGAGGTCTTTATTGAGTGCAGTTGGCGGGGCACAATTCACCATTATCATCGGCATCCGCAAACTGTTTTTGTTCTGCTAACTTATTCTGAATATCATCAGCATGTGTATCAGGTCCCGTACCCTGTATAGTTTTGGTAAACACGAACCCATATCTTCCTGCATCTGGTGAGTCCAGGGGTTTGGCAGCGAAATAAATTCGTATACCGTTATGAACGTTATCTTCGGCAAAGCTTCGGAATAAGTCCAGGTCAAACCATTCGCTTATAGTATTGATATAATGACTGCCAAATTGTTGAACCATTAGCTCTGCCACACTCCTTGAAATATGATGAATACTATTAGCGCTACTAAGCATCTCTGGCTTGCAGCTATTACAGGTTTTATATAAAACGGCTTCATCTTTTTCTCCGTAGTTTACAACCCCGTTAATGGCTTTTAGATTGCTGAATAACGCATCGCTGGATGAATGATCATAATAATCGAGGTGCTTCATTCCCCAGGGAACAGCCGTATATTCGCCATTATATTTTGTTGCCACCAAAGCGATGGAATTTTCCAAATGAGCATTATTTACACTGCCATTGCTTATAAAGTATATTCGTACCCCATCAGCTCCTTCTGATTTAAGTAATCGGTACATTTTATGAATAGTTGCACTATCAAACCAAACATTCGTTTTTACGGGATTACTGTCGTTGCCCCTTAGATCTATAAAATTTTGCATCATTTTAATAGCCGTTGCTTTATCTATACCATTTAAGGTAACAGCGATTGTTGAAGGCGTACTTTGAGCCTTTTGATCTTTGCTTTCATTTTTTTGGCAGGATGCTGCTGCCAGTAAGGCTGCAAACATTACAAGTGAAGATTTTTTCATGAAGGATAAGGGTATGTTGAAAGTTAATTGTAAACTAAAATAGTATACTTTTCAATCATCCGCACCCCGTGTTTTAACGGTATTTTTTCCGGTTGAAAAGCCGGTTAAATACCGTTTTTGCCTCATTACCCAATTACTATGCTTTATTGAGATTTGGTTCAGGTAATCAATAGCTGATTGCCGCCGGTTAACGCCGAAAACGGATTTAGAGTAGGCAAATAATTAAACTTATATGAACCGTAAATCATTACATTATGGGTGGAAGCCGGATTTGCCTGACCTCCGCGATCTTCAATATGCAGCGCCCGAAGCTGTTTTAGCCGCATTGCCACCTAAGGTTGACCTCAGGAAAAACTGCCCACCGGTGTATGATCAGGGGCAATTAGGCAGTTGTACAGGTAATGCAATTGCAGGTGCTTTTGAATTTGAACTAATGAAACAAAATGCTGTAGTATTTGCGCCGTCAAGATTATTTATTTATTACAATGAACGGGTTATTGAAAACACAGTTAGCACGGATGCCGGTGCTCAAATTCGGGATGGTATAAAGAGTGTTAACGTCACCGGTGTATGTCCTGAAACGATGTGGCCATACGTTATAAACGAGTTTGCCCAAAAGCCTTTTCAATCGTGTTATATTGATGCCGTAAAGCATATTTTAACGAGCTACCATAGCGTAAGCAGAGATTTGGATCAAATGAGAGGCTGCCTGGCAGCCGGCTATCCATTTGTTATTGGTTTTTCTGTCTATGAATCGTTTGAAAGCCAGCAGGTAGCTAAAACAGGTATAGTAAGTATGCCAAAGCCAGGTGAAAAGCTTGTAGGTGGCCATGCAGTTTTAGTTGTTGGTTATGATGATACAGCAAAAACATTTATTGTACGCAATAGCTGGGGTGTTGAATGGGGTATGGAAGGTTATTTCACCATGCCATATCCCTATCTTTTAAATGAAAACCTTTCAGATGATTTCTGGACCATAAGGCTAGTGTCTAATAACCCGGCATTGAGTAAGCCAAACAGTAAATAACTGTTATGATGATTGCACAATTAGTTGGCTTTTAGCTTTAACCCTAAACCTTATACATCCACCAAAAATAGCTCCCTGGGCCTATTGCGCCGGGGAGTTTATGTTAAATAGTATGATGAATATAAAACAAACTAAAAGCCTGCTTTTTTTAACACACTTTTTATCAGCATCTCCCTGTCATCAGTTAATTTAACCTGAATGTCCGGTCTTAGCAGGTTATCATTCAAATCACCGCTTGGCCTTATCCAGCGTTTTACGCCAAATAGTATATTTATCTTAGTATTCGGTAATTTGGTGTTGTATAGTTCGCCAAAACCGTTGGGATGGCCCAGCATAGGTGTTTCACCGGCTATTACGGCCAGGTGATTATCCTTTACCCAGGTAGCCATCATCATGGCGCTGCTGAAGGTTCCGTTGCCCACTATAATAAATACCTTGCCTTTAAAACGATCAGCCCGGGGCTGAGGGAAAGTTGTGTCTGATACAAAGTGGAATATCTTTCCTTCAGGCGCGTTAACATAATAATCATCAGGCGTTGCTCCCCATGATTTCAGCAGTTTTATATAGGATTCGCTGCGTTTAAAATCCTGGCTAAAACCACGGAAAGGCTTGTCGTTAAAACCATCTAACAGCATTTGCCCTACTACAGATTGTCCGCCGCTATTCTTGCTGATATCAATAAACAGGTATTTAGGCTTATCCTGTTGAATACGGGTAAATATATCATCTATCTTTTTATGGATAGAATCCAGCTGTTTTGGAGGGATATTAAATGAGCAGGCATTAATATAAGCCGCGTCATTTATTTTTTGGTAGGAGATCTTTTCATCACAGGTATTATCCCAACCGGTTTGTTTGTTCAATTCATCCTGCCAAACTTTTATTGGTACGCCCACTACATCAATAGCTCTTCCACTACCGGTTTTAACACTATAATTAGCCTGAATAATGGGCTCCGACCAGCTATACAAATAGCCAAACTGCTGCATCGCTTTTTGCAAACGCTGATCGGGATAACCGGAAGTAAACAAAGCACAGCGTTTAACGAGGCTATCAACAGGTACATTATCAATACTTACAATGTTTTCGCCTGCGACTAATTCATTTTGGGTTGATAGTACTTTAGCTATTTTATAAATGTTGCCCTGTTTGGTTAAGGCGAATGGTAAAAATACAGCACTGTCACGGTAAGCTTTATCAAGTGATTTTACAGGCAGCGAAGCCTGGGCATGCTCATCACATAAATAAGCAATAGCAGGTTTTACCAGTTTTAAAAAGGCTGTAGCTTTTAGCGAGTCGGTTATTTTTGTGTTGATGTTGCTGAAAAGCTGATCATATTGTGCCTTATTTAATTCGGTATAAGGGTAAACGTGTACGGTATATAGTTGCTGCTGCAAGTAAGCCAGGTCATCCTTTAATTGCGCGGGCGAAAATTTTTGATCGGATGGGTTAGATTGCCCGTAGCAACTGATGATTGCCGGGATGATGAGTAATAAGATAATGGCGAGGCGTTTCATTAGCCACAAGATAGGGATTTTGTAGCTAATGTTGCATGAGAAATTGGAAAAATCTATCTACATCGTCATTGATGATGAACGAAGTAACCTCCTAATATAGGGCGAACCTACATAGTTCGAATATCGCATGAAGCCGCTCATTGGCGCGGAGTCCTAGTGCCAAGTCAACAGTCTTTAGTCGTAAGTCTAAAGCCAGATTTCGTTCTTTTTGAATTTTGACTCAAGACTTTTGGCTCAGGACTAGCGACATTTTATGATTGACACGACACTAGTTCTTTTGTCTTGACACAAAAGAACCAAAAAGTCAAGACAAAAAGATCCTTCCACCCACAGGCAAAACACCCAGGCCCGCGCTTTTTGTCGAGCCTTTGCCCGCTTTTAATCGCGATTCATTTAAAATCCTTTAATTGAATAATATTTTTCCTTTTCTTCCCGTCAGTAGAACAGCTTCGGACGAAATCAGACAAAACGATGGTGGCTACGTGTGCAATGGCAGGGCATAGGAAATTTTCGCAGCGCATGGGCCAGTGTGCGTAATATGGCCGCAAACTTTTCCAGCCCAGATTTTGCCTGATTTGCAGGGTAGGCCTCGTGCGGCAAAGAAGCATTTCTAATGACTTGATTTATTCATCTATTATTTGTTCTTCATAGGTATTCATGAGCTCCCTACGGTCGGGTTTTGCTACCTTTTGTATCAAGACAAAAGTAGTAGCCTCCGCGGCAATGAGCGGCTGCACATGACAGGTAAACGACATGTATATTCGCCCTGTATAGCCTAGGATTGCTTCGTGCAATGACGCTTAGTTAGTATAGAAGAACTTTATTACCCATCCAATAAAAACACAAACAACTCCTTAGGCCCGTGAGCGCCAAGAACCAGTGTTTTTTCAATATCGGCGGTGCGGCTTGGGCCGGTAACGGTGGTAAGCATTGATGGTATTTGTGCACCGTATTTTTGTTTGATGAGTTTAAAGGCATCTTTAAGGTCGGGCACTAACTGGGAGGTGTATGCCAGCACAATATGCACCGGTGGATATATGCTGAGCCTGCGGCCTGCCATATTAGCGTTAGAGAGCATTATACTGCCATTACGTGCAATTAGGGCTTCGCAAAGGGTAAAACCTACCTGGGCCTGGTCAAAGTCCCTGTCGGTTTCATAAAACGGGTATTCGTATTGGGTTAAGATTTGCTGAAGCTCGGGTTCCCAGCAGTATATTTTGGTCCACTTGCGTTCTTCGGCCAGGGTGAGCAGGCTTTCGATGAACTGGAGCTCATCCTCACAAAAAACAAACTGGCCCGATACTGCGGTAAACTGCTCAGCAAAAGTTACTTCCAGTATCTCCTCATCAGGGGGGTACATTGGCATTTCTTCAAGATTAGGGTATGGGTTATCCCTCTTTTCCAGAAGCGCCTTTCGGATCTTTTTAAGTAATTTTTCCTTTGCTGTTGTTATATCCCTCATGTTTGAAAAAGTCTGATAGTCTGAAGCCGAAAGTCAAAAGTCCAAAATCACTTAATGACTTCGGACTTTCGACTCAGACTTTCGACTTAAATTATTCGTTACTTGAACTTGCTTCTTTTTCTTCAGGGTTTCTTTCGAAAGTTCCTGAACGGTCGCCTACGCCGTCATGTACAAGGCTTTGAGCAGCAGGTTCCTGGTTTGATTCAGGTGTGCCGTTTACAAATTCATCATAGGTTGTACGATGATCAAACGGACGCTTGCCCAATATCTCTTCCAGATCTGATTGAAACAATATTTCTTTTTCTATCAGCTTGTTAGCCAGTTTTTCCAAGCCTTCGCGCTTATCAGTAAGCAATTGTTTAGTACGTGCATAAACAGTGTTTATCTGGTTACGTACTTCAGTATCAATCAGCTCCGATGTTTTTTCAGAATAAGGTTTGTTAAACTGGTATTCGCCCTGGGTATCGTTGAAAGATACGTTACCTACTTTTTCATTCATACCATAAATGGTAACCATGGCATAAGCAAGTTTGGTAATGCGTTCCAAATCGTTTTGAGCACCTGTTGATATTTTACCGAAAACGATATCCTCAGCAACACGGCCACCCAGTGTCATACACATGCCGTCCTCTAATTGCTCGGTAGTGTATAAAAATTGCTCTTTTGGCAGATATTGCGCATAGCCTAATGCTGCCACACCACGTGGAACGATAGATACCTTAACCAATGGATCGGCATGTTCCAGGAACCAGCCTGCAATAGCGTGGCCAGCTTCGTGGTAAGCCACGATACGTTTTTCTTCGGGTGATATGATCTTGTTCTTCTTTTCCAAACCACCTATCACACGGTCAATCGCATCCTGAAAATCCTGCATATCAACTGCCTCTTTGTTTTTACGGGCAGCTATTAAAGCAGCTTCGTTACAAACGTTGGCAATCTCTGCACCGGCAAATCCTGGTGTTTGTGCCGATAGTTTCTTAGCATCAACACCGGCAGCAAGCTTAACAGGTTTTAAGTGAACCTTAAATATTTGCTCACGGCCATTCAAATCCGGTTTGTCAATAGATACCTGCCTGTCGAAACGGCCCGGGCGTAATAAAGCCGAGTCTAATACGTCAGGACGGTTGGTTGCAGCCAGTATAATGATACCTGAATCGGTACCAAAGCCATCCATCTCAACCAGTAACTGGTTCAGGGTGTTTTCGCGTTCGTCGTTACCACCTACTATATTGTTTTTACCACGGGCACGGCCAATGGCATCAATCTCATCAATAAATATGATACATGGCGCCTTGTCCTTTGCCTGGCGGAACAGATCACGAACACGTGATGCGCCCACACCTACAAACATCTCCACAAAATCAGAACCTGACAGCGAGAAGAAAGGCACCTGCGCTTCGCCGGCAACGGCTTTAGCTAACAAGGTTTTACCTGTACCTGGTGAACCTACTAAAAGTGCACCCTTAGGTATTTTACCACCCAGGTTGGTGTATTTTTTGGGATTTTTAAGAAAATCCACAATTTCCATAACTTCCTGCTTGGCTTCTTCAAGGCCGGCCACATCATTAAATGTTACCGATACCTGGGCTTCTTTATCAAACAAGGTGGCTTTTGATTTACCTATATTGAAGATCTGACCACCCGGGCCACCGCCTGAACCGCCTGACATGCGGCGCATAATGAACAGCCACACAGCCACCAGCAATACGCCCATAATTATAAACTGTACCAGCGGGTTTGAGAACACGCTTTCGTTTTGTTTATATTCAGGCATTATCTGATCCGACTCAGGCAAGCCTTTTTCAGCGTTAGCTAAAGAAGCTTTCAAGCTTTCCATTGATGCATCAGTAATCTGATACTGAGAGCTGGTTGATTGCCAGCTGCTAAAAGCATTCTGATCCTTGGCTACATCGCCATACAACTGGGTTTTCTTTTTTAAGCTGTCCTTTTTAATGTAGATGTCAGCTGTAACAAAATCGCCGTTTTTATAGGCCACTATTCTTTCAACATCACCCTTTTTTAGCATATTCTCAGCAAAATACTGGAAGCTGATAGGCTTGCCGGTGCTATCGTTTAATACAAGGGTTACAATAAGGAATACGAATATAAGAATGGCATAAACCCACATGAAGCTAAATCTTGGTGGTTTAGGGGCCTTTTTATTTGATATTTTCCGGATCGGTTTTGGTTTTTCCAATTTATTATCTTTCATTTCTTTACAAGCACAAACTTACAATTAACAATTTAACATTTACAAGGGGCATGAAATGTCGTTATCAGGCGCTTCTGTAGTTCTTGATCTCTGCATCTCCCCACAGATCCTCTACGCCATAAAATTCACGTTTATCCGTCCTGAAAATGTGTATTACCACATCAATATAATCCAGCACTATCCATTCGCTGTATTCAAGCCCTTCTTTGCGCCAGGGCTCAGTTTGGGTGGCTTTGAATATTTCATCCTCAACACTGTTTGCAATTGCTCGTACTTGGGTGGTCGAATCGGCATGGCAGATCACAAAGAAGTCAGATACTGAACTGAATATATTACGGAGGTCTAACCTGACAATGTCATTCCCCTTTTTTTCCTGCATGCCATGTATGGCTAATTCAGAGATATAGGTAGATTCCTTTAACGCTTTACTTTTTACCATCAAAAAGAGTTAGTTTTGAACGAATTTAAGTTACAAATTATTATTATTTTGCAAAATAACATATTTTCAGGATTATTTGTTGGACAAAATTTGATAACTCTAAAAGAAGTTGACTCAACAAATACATTCCTAAAGAATACATTGTCAAATTCCAAGCCATTGCCTGAAGGAACGGTCATTATGGCAGAAAGCCAGTATGCCGGTCGTGGCCAGCAAATGAACAAATGGAACAGCGATCCCGGAAAAAATCTGACTTTTAGCCTGCTGCTTAACCCTACTTTTTTGGCAGTTGCCAATCAATTTGATCTTACAAGAGTAATAAGCCTGGGTGTGCATGACGCGCTTGAACCCCTGCTGGGCGACAAGCTAAAAATAAAATGGCCTAATGACATTTATTATGCCGATGGCAAACTTGGTGGCATATTGATAGAAAATTTATTGCAGGGCAGCCAGATTAAACAGTCGGTTATTGGCATTGGGTTAAATGTTAACCAGGATGTTTTCCCCGACTGGGTGCCTAACCCGGTGTCGGTTAGGCAAATCTTACAACAAGATTACGATTTGCGAGCTTTATTATCTGAAATTTGCAGCCATATTGAAGCGTACTATTTGCAGCTAAAGGCAGGTAAAGTTGATTTTGTAAGGAAAGCTTACCTTGACCGACTATACTGGTTAAACGAGCAACACGCTTTCCGATCAAACGGTAGTGTTTTTGAAGGGGAGATAAAAGCCGTTAAAGATAATGGCATATTAGTAATAAAGAGTAATATTGGGACTGAATTGGAGTTTAGCTTTAAAGAAATTGAATTTTTAAATAGATAATATTGTTCATTGGTTCATTAGCTCATTTGTTCATTGGTGCAATGGCGGCAAAGGAGCTACACCCAAAAGGATGTTAATGAGCTAATACCGTAGGTTAAGTCAGTTCGCCGGTTCATATTTGCAACAAAATAAGACCAATGAACTAATGAACCAGTGAACGAATGAACAAACAGAATGAACAAGTGAACGAATAAACTATAGAATATGAAAAGGTTATTGTTTTTAATGGCAGTGTTTATGGTAAGCACAGGCGCTTATGCTCAAATTGAATCGCATGTAAAATGGGCATATGCTGGTAAGAGGATCAGCCCTACAGAGGCGGTTGTATTTTTAAGAGCCACTATTGATGACGGCTGGCACATTTACTCAGCATACCAAAAAGATGGCGGCCCGATAAAAACGTCATTCACCTTTACCCCATCAAAAGATTACAACTTAGTTGGCAAACTTGCTGAACCAACGCCTGTAACCAAATTTGAAAAGACCTTTGGTATTGATGTTACTTATTTTGAAAAGTCAGTTACTTTTCAGCAAAAAATAAAGCTTAAAACACCCAATGCAACGGTTGTTAAAGGCCAGCTGGAATACATGACCTGCAACGATAAAAAATGCCTTCCACCAGATGATGTTGATTTTTCTGTCACGATAAGCAAGTAATCCAGAACAGAAAATGAAATTGACCGCCCCACGTTTTTTAACCCGTTATTTATTGATCCTTTGCCTGGCATTTGCCGCGTTATCGGCATTGCCGGTTAACGCCCGTGCTGGTCAGAAAGCAGATACCGCATCATCAGCCGATGTGCAGTTTACATCGATACCTACCAAGGCCGATAGTTTAGCTGCCTTCAGGAAGAAACAGGATTCGATTAAGAAAGCTAAACCTATTGTAAACACTGTTGCCAAAGAAGCACCTAAAAGCCTTTGGGAGATATTTTTAATAGGCCTTTTAGGTGGTTTTACAGCTGTGATTTTACCTTGTATATATCCGCTGTTGCCATTAACTGTAAGCTTTTTCACCAAAAAGGCAGGTTCGCGCGCTAAGGGGGTATCGCAATCATTAATATACGGCTTGTCGATCATTGTTATTTATGTAGCACTGGGCATGATCATCACCATTCTGTTTGGATCGGATGCGCTGAATGAGCTGGCTACCAATGGCATATTTAATATATTCTTCTTTTTATTGCTGGTAGTATTTGGTATCTCATTTTTGGGTGCGTTTGAAATTACCCTGCCAAGCTCATTGGCCAATAAGCTGGATGCAAACTCTGATAAAGGCGGTATAAGCGGCATTTTCTTTATGGCAGCCACATTGGTTGTGGTGTCATTCTCCTGTACCGGCCCTATCATCGGTACTTTATTGGTTGATGCGGCTTCGAAAGGCGACAGGCTTGGCCCGGCAGTAGGTATGCTTGGCTTTTCATTAGCGCTGGCATTACCTTTTACCGCATTTGCTTTGTTCCCATCGGCTTTAAAATCACTGCCAAAATCAGGCGGATGGCTGAATAGCGTGAAAGTTATATTAGGATTTTTAGAACTGGCTTTTGCCTTAAAGTTCCTTTCAAATGTCGATCTGGCCTATCATTGGAACTGGTTCGACCGTGAGATCTTCCTGTCGCTTTGGATAGCCATTGGTTTGTTAATGGGATTATACTTGTTAGGTAAGATCAAGTTCTCGCATGACAGTGATGTGCCATATTTAACTATACCGCGCACTTTTTTATCTATCATCGTATTCGCGTTTGTAATTTACATGGTACCGGGCTTATGGGGAGCACCGCTAAAATCTATCAGCGCGTTTTTGCCGCCGATAGCCACGCAGGATTTTGATCTCTCGCAAATTCCGGGTGGCTCTGCCACTTCAGCTGCTGCAAGCGGTCCGCAATCATCTATAAAAGTTAGAAAATATGCCGGTAATTATGACCGTATAAAAACCCGCGGATTGGATACGTGGTATGATTATGAACAAGCTTTACAGGTATCCAAAGAATTGCATAAGCCTATCATGATCGACTTCACCGGCTTTAACTGCGTTAACTGCCGTAAAATGGAAGCCAATGTATGGTCGGACCCTCGGGTATTCAACCATCTGAAAAACGACTTTGTATTGCTGCAGCTTGTGGTTGATGATAAGGCAGAGCTGCCTGCCAGCGAGCAATTCGTATCAGATTACAGCGGTAAGAAAATTGTAAGCCTGGGCAACAAATGGAGCGACCTGGAAGCCAAAAGATTTAACTCCAACTCGCAGCCTTACTATGTACTGCTTGATAGTGACGGCAATTTAATGACCGACAAAAGCGGGCAGGTAATAAACCCATCGCCCGCTGATTATGACGTTGACAGCTATCTGAAGTTTTTGGAAAGCGGTATAGCGGCGTATAAGAAATAATCTATAAATTTTTATTTTTCCAACCCTCTTTCCCCGCTTACGGGAGAGAGGGTCGACACGCGGAGCGTAGTCGGGGTGAGTCAACGGAGCGCGGCGAAGTTCTGCATTAGGGATGGCAGCGGATACCGGCCTTGCGCCTAAGGCCTGTGCAGTATGAGCGAACAGCCCGGGCCGCAGGCAATGCCCAGATTACCGTCATCCTGAACTTGTTTCAGGATCTCACAGGACAGGTAAACCGCATGGTGGCAGCTCAGCGTGTGGGGTGCTTGTCGCTTTAATAACACACCCCTAACCCCTCTCAAGAGGGGAACTATGGCGAAGATGCTGCATCAACTCCTGTAATAATCCTTACATTTGCAATGCTTAAACATAACAAAATGAATTTTGAGCATCTTCTTAAACAAGTGGCTTTCATCCACGAGATTGACAAGGTTAAATACATCTTGCGAAAAACCAAACTCTTTAACAGCGAGCGAAACGAAAATGATGCCGAGCATAGTTGGCACCTGGCAGTAATGGCTATTATCCTGGCAGAATATGCTAATGAGCCGGTAGATGTTTTGAAAGTTGTTAAAATGCTGCTCATACATGATGTGGTTGAAATTGATGCAGGTGATATATTTCTGTATGATACAACCTTCAGCCACACCAATACAGCAGCAGAGCAAAAAGCTGCAGAACGTATTTTTGGTTTGCTGCCTACTGAGCAGGCAGAGGAATTGATCGCCATATGGGAGGAATTTGAATCGGGTGAAACAATGGAAGCAAAATTTGCCCGGGCTATGGATAGATTAGAACCGTTGTTGCAAAATATATCAAACAAAGGTGGTACCTGGAAAGAATTTGATGTGCGATATGAAAAAGTATTGGAGAAGAAATGTGTAATTGCCAAAGGCTCAGAACATCTTTGGGCGTTCGCGAAAGAACTGATTGACGAAAGTGTTAAGAATGGTATATTAGCAGTGGCTGATTAATATTGGGTATCTCACGCTCAAGAGGGACTATGGTGTAGATTACTTTTCGCGCTCCGCCGACTCACCCGGTCTTTGCTACGCTCGACCGCCCTCTCTTCCGCAAGCGGTAAAGAGGGCAAGCTATCATTAAAGCAAATATTTTTCTTTAACTGTATACCTGTCAGTTAATCGGGAACGTTTTTAACAATAAACGCAAAAAGCCTTACTCGGATAAAAAATTAATGTATTTTTGCGGAAATTAAAGGGTGCGCTAATTATCCCTGACTGACTTTACTCAAACGTTTAAGTACAATTTATACAACGCAAGAAGCGCCTTTCAAAAAAAATGACGCAAATTAAAAATATCGGACTTTATACTTCAGGCGGCGATGCGCCGGGCATGAATGCTGCCATTAGGGCAGTTGTACGTACAGCATTATATTATGATATAGCCGTTACGGGCATTATCCGTGGCTATGAAGGCATGATAAGGGGTGATTTTGTGCCTATGCACCGCAAATCAGTATCGAACATTGTACAACGAGGCGGTACTATTTTAAAAACTGCCCGCAGCGAACAGTTTAAAACTGCTGAAGGCCGCAAAATAGCTTACGAAAATTTAAAGAAAAACAATATAGACGCACTTATAGCCATTGGTGGCGACGGAACATTCACCGGTGCAAAGATATTTGGGCAGGAATTTGACATACCTGTACTGGGTTTACCCGGTACTATTGATAATGACCTTGCCGGTACTGATTTTACCATAGGTTATGATACGGCTATAAATACCGTAGTTGATGCTGTTGATAAGATCCGCGATACGGCAGAATCACATGACCGTTTATTTATTGTAGAGGTTATGGGCCGCGACTCAGGCCTTATTGCTTTAAGGACCGGTATTGCTGCTGGTGCCGAAGCTATTTTGATACCTGAGAACAAGACAGGCATGGCCGGTTTGTTCGACAGGCTGGAGAATGGCCGTAAGGATAAAACATCAAGAATTATTATAGCTGCCGAAGGCGATGACGCCGGTGGTGCTTTTGAAATAGGCCGCATTATAACCGAAAAGTTCCCACATTATGATACCCGCGTATCTATATTGGGGCACATACAGCGCGGTGGCAAACCTACTTGTATGGACCGCGTGCTGGCAAGTCGTGTTGGTGTGGCAGCTGTTGAGGCGTTAAGAGATGGCCGCAGTGGTGAAATGGTTGGCGTTATACATAACGAGATATCTTATACTCCGTTTGATCATGCCATTAAACACAGCCACGAAATAAACGCTAAGTTTTTGAAGATAGTAGAGATATTGTCTTTATAGAATTTCGGAATTCGGAATTCGGAATTTCGGATTTATAAAATTATTAAGATCCGCTGGCTGGCGGAAATGAGGCCTCGTTACATGCTGAGATAGTATGAAACGAGGTTTTTTTGTTTACTGTCATCCTGAGCGATAGCGAAGGATCTGTTCGCGTTTTATACCGCTTGTATAATAGATGCTTCGTGCCTCAGCATGACAATGGGAAGAAAGATTATCCGCATTTAGCGCAAGTCTTGTGTGTTGGGTTAAGCGAAGTAGACTTGTGCTTTTGGATATTGAACGGTCACAAGTCAGCTGTCGCGCAAGGCATTTCAGGCACAAGACTTGCGCCATTGACGGCAGACTTGTGCTTTTTGAAATATCAAGCAGGCACAAGTCTGCTGTCGCGCAAGGCATTTCACACACAAGACTTGCGCCATTGGGGAGGTTTTTGCTTTAAAACGCATTGTCATCCTGAACGATAGCGAAGGACCTATCCGCGTTCATGTCCGCTTAATATAATAGATGCTTCGTACCTCAGCATGACAATGGAAGAAGAAAGATTAGCCCACCAATTCCATCATTTTCAAAATGCTATCCATATACTCGCGGTTATTGGCCAGGCGGGGTACTTTGTTTTGGCCACCCAACTTGCCGCGTTCCCTGAGCCAGTTAAAGAAGGTGCCTTGTGGAGCTTTGCGCACTATAGGGCGGCGCAGGGCCATGTCCTTAAAGCGCTTGGCATCATAATCGGAGTTGATGCGGCGCAGAGTTTCATCGAGCAGGTCAACAAAGCGCTCAAACTCGGCGGGTTTTTGTTCAAACTCAATTACCCATTCATGGGCGCCGCATTCATTGCCATTAAAATATACGGGGGCAGCGGTGTAATCACGGATGATAGCCCCGGTTTGGCTGCAGGCTTCGGCTAAAGCACGTTCAGCGTTATCAATGATGAGCTCCTCGCCAAAGGCATTGATGAAGTGTTTGGTGCGGCCGGTTATCTGTATGCGGTATGGCGCGAGCGAGGTAAAGCGAACAGTATCCCCTATCATGTATCGCCACAGCCCGGCATTAGTGCTGATGATGAGCGCGTAGTTTTTATCAAGCGCCACCTCATCCAGCGTTAGCGTTTTGGGATTATCGTCATTCAGGTGTTCCAGCGGCAAAAACTCGTAGAAGATGCCATAATCCAGCATGAGCAGCATATCGCCGGAGTCGAAGCTATCCTGTATGCCAAAAAAGCCTTCGGAGGCATTATAGGTTTCCAGGTAGTACATGTCATCATTAGGGATCAACTTTCTGAACTGCTCGCGGTATGGCGTAAAGTTTACCGCGCCATGGAAATAAAGCTCGAGGTTGGGCCAAACTTCCAGCAGGTTGTTTTTACCGGTGATCTCAAGGATGCGTTTAAACAGCAGCAGGTTCCAGGTAGGTACACCGCTAAGGCTTGTTACATTAACATCAATAGTGGCCTGCGCCATTTTCTCTATCTTTTCCTCAAAATCCTCTATTAGCGCGATATCCAAATGCGGCGTACGGTAAAACTCCGCCCATAAAGGCAGGTTTTTCATGATCACTGCCGAAAGATCGCCAAAAGAAGCATCGGGGTGCAATTGGTTTACCTGATTGCTGCCACCCAGCGTTAAGCTTTTGCCGGTAAAGATGCGGGCATTGGGGCAGTTGTTAAAATAGAGGGTAAGCATATCCTTACCGCCCTTTAAGTGGCATTCCTCTAATGATTCCTCGCTTACGGGGATGAATTTGCTCCTATCGCTGGTTGTGCCCGATGATTTGGCGAACCACCTGATACCTGAATGCCAGAGCACATTCTGCTCGCCTTTGAGCATGCGCTCAATGTAGGGTTTTAGCGTATCGTAATTTTGGATGGGTACACGCTGCTTAAACTGACTAAGCGTGCTGATGCTTTTATACTGGTACAGCTTGCCCCACTCCGTTTGCTCTGCGCCTGATATCAATTGCTCAAACCATTCCTCCTGTACCTCGTTGGGGTATTTCATAAAAAGCTCTATCTGGTGGATACGCTTTTTCATGAACCAGGTAAAAACAGAGTTAAAAATTGCCATAGGCTGTTATATAGCGAACGTTTTTCTTTTTAATACAAAGTTTGCACCAAGATAAACTTTTCTTACCATTTCATTAGCAGCCAATATTTCGGGTACGCCCGATTCTAAGATTTTACCCTCAAAAAGCAGGTAGGCACGGTCAGTAATGGATAATGTTTCCTGCACGTTGTGGTCGGTGATGAGGATGCCGATGTTGCGGTGTTTCAGCTTGTAAACCATGGCCTGGATCTCTTCTACCGCTATCGGATCGACCCCGGCAAAGGGCTCATCCAATAAGATAAAATTAGGTTCGGCAGCAAGGGCACGGGCAATTTCGGTACGGCGGCGCTCGCCACCAGAGAGCAGGTCGCCACGGTTTTTGCGCACTTTATGCAAGCTGAACTCGTCTATCAGTTCTTCCAGTTTATCGCGCTGGCGCTCTTTAGGCATTTTGCCCATTTCAAGCACCGCTTTTATGTTGTCTTCAACAGATAGCTTGCGGAAAACCGACGCTTCCTGTGCTAAATAGCCGATACCTTTTTGCGCGCGGCGGTACATTGGGTCGCCGGTAATGTCCTGATCATCTAAATGGATAGTGCCTTCGTTAGGTTTTATCAGACCTACAATCATGTAAAATGAGGTGGTTTTCCCGGCGCCATTTGGTCCAAGCAAACCAACTATCTCGCCCTGCGATACGTTGAATGATACATCATTTACAACCGTACGCTGTTTATATTTCTTTAATAAATTATCTGCCCGTAAATTCATTTAATTCAAAAGTGAAAAGTCAAAATTCAAAAAAGCTCAACAATTGCAAGGTATACGCGCGCAATAGTTTTTGACTTTTTAATTTTGACTTTTGATTTACATCCTTATTCCTTTAATATTTAATTGTATAGAACGTTTATCCCGCCAAATATTTTCTTCAATGCTATAACAAATATCAAAAGGGGTATCTTTTTTTATTTTGTTCAGGTATTCGCCATGGTTAAAGGCTATACAATCAAACATAGCCGAGCCGGGTTGCATCACGGTCATCTTGATGTGATTGCTACCTACCAGCCCCGCGTTGCCGCTAACATACACATTTTTGCTGATGAACACCGGCGACATATTCTCGGGCCCAAACGGCGAGAATTGGTGTAGGATGCGGAAAAACTTCGATTCTATATCTGTTAAATGCAGTTCGGCATCTATTAATATCTGTTGTACCAGTTGCTCATCGGTAATGGTAGAGCTAACCACTTCCTCAAACCGGTTAATGAAGGCTTCCACGTTTTCAGGAGCCATGGTTAATCCTGCTGCATATTTATGTCCGCCGAACTGGATAAGCAGGTCGCTGCAGCCACACAAGGCTTCGTAAAGGTCGTAACCCACAACTGAGCGTGCCGAACCAGCCACATGCCCGTTAGAGCGGGTGAGCACTACGGTTGGGCGGTAATATTTTTCGGTAAGGCGCGAGGCTACAATACCTATAACGCCTTTGTGCCAGTTCTCATTAAATACCACGGTTGATTTACGGCCGATCAATATCGCATCGTTATCGATCATGCTGAGCGCTTCATCTGTTATAGAAAGATCATGCCCTTTGCGTTCGGTGTTTTTTATATTGATGAGGTCGCCTTTTATTTTGGCGCTATCTTCATTACAGGCAATCAGCAATTCAACGGCGTGTTTGGCGTCATCAATACGGCCGGCGGCGTTTATGCGCGGGCCGAGCAGGAAAACAATATCGGCTATGCTGTAGTTACTGGTTCTGCCTGCCACTTCCATCAGTGTTTTTACACCGATGCAGGGGTTGTTATTCAGTTTGTATAAGCCGTAATAAGCCAGTACCCGGTTCTCGCCTGTGATATGCACAATATCGCAGGCAATACTGATGGCCACCAGGTCGAAATAACAGCTTACTTCTTCAAATGAGATATTATTCCGTTCGGCAAAAGCCTGGATCAGTTTAAACCCAATACCGCAGCCGGATAGTTCTTTATAAGGGTATTCGCAATCAGCACGCTTAGGGTCGAGCACCGCAACGGCATCCGGCAAATCATCGCCAGGCGTATGGTGGTCGCAGATAATAAAATCAACGCCTAGCTCATTGGCATAAGCTATTTTATCAACCGATTTTATACCGCAATCCAATGCTATTATCAGTGAAAATTCATGCTCTGCAGCATAGTCGATCCCTTGTGTGGATATGCCATAGCCTTCCTTATAGCGGTCGGGGATATAATACTCTAGGTGGCGGTGATATTTTTTAAAGAAACCATATACTACCGATACCGCCGTAGTGCCATCCACGTCGTAATCACCATAAACCAGGATCTTTTCGTTGGTTTTTATGGCTTCCTCAATGCGTTCAATAGCCTTGTCCATATCCTTCATCAGGAAAGGATCGTGTAGGTGGCGATGGTCGGGGCGGAAGAAGTAACGGGCATCCTCAAAATTATCAATGCCCCTTTGTACCAGCAGTTTACTTAAAACGGGGTTGATAGCTAATTCGGCGGCTAAATTGCTTATCGCTTCTTCATCCGTATTTTCCCGTATCGCCCACCGTTTTTGCATATCTTTGTGCTTATTAAACAGTAAAGATAAGAAAATGTGCAGATGTGCGGGTGTGCAAATGTGCAGATGATTTAATGTTGTTTTTAATCCTCTTTGCCGCTTGCGGCAGAGAGGGTCGACGAGTAAAACGATGTCGGGGTGAGTTAACGGAGCGCGTTTTACCTCACCCGGTCTCCTCCTAAACTTAGGGGGAGGTGTCGACGAAGGAGACGGAGGGGGTAAATGCGTTAGGGATGGCAGCGGATACCGGCCAATCGAGGGCCTCAGTGCAGGCCGTGATTAAGGCCTGTGCAGTATGAGCGTACAGCCCGGGCCGCAGGCAACGCCCAAATGCAAACGTACAACACACCCCTAACCCCTCTCAAGAGGGGAACTATGGTGTAGGTAGCTTCAACGCGCTCCGCCGACTCACCCGGTCTTTGCTGCGCTCGACCACCCTCTCTCCCGCAAGCGGGAAAGAGGGTAAGAAATGATAATGATGTATTAATTATATAATAAGTAATGGAGATTTTCGCGCTAGGTGAGGGATCATATTCAGTAGATGCTTCTAAAAAATTTGTTCCTTTTAACCCGCAAACTGATAATGCTAAGGACAGGCCGGGATCATTGTTTATACATGTTAACCCCTTTTTGGTTAAAACCGATACCGATCTGATATTATTTGATACCGGGCTTGGTTATAAGGATACCCGCGATGAATTATATCTTCACCAGCATATCCGCAACGCGGGCTTCGACCCCGATGAGGTAAGGCTGGTTTTGATGTCGCACCTGCATTACGACCATTCTGGTGGTTTGGTGGTGGAGCGTAATGGTAAACTGGTACCTAGCTTTCCGCATGCTACGCATGTGGTGCAAAAGGGTGAGTGGGAGTTTGGCTTGTCGGGCAAATCATCATCCTATCATAAGGAAATTTTTGAGGCGCTGCAGGGTACAATCGATCTTACATTGGTTGAGGAATCGGGTGAATTAAAAGCAGGCATTACCTACGAGCTGTCGGGCGGCCACTGTCCGTATCACCAGGTTTTTTTGATTGAGGATAAAGGTGAAAAATGCTTTTTTGGTGGCGATGAACTGCCGGAGCCGGAACAATTATTAAGGCGTTTTGTAGCTAAATATGATTATGACGGCCATAAAGCCATGCAATTAAGGCAGGAGTACGGGGAAAAAGCTGCGGCAGACGACTGGACTTGTTTGTTTTACCATGCAAAGTCGATAGCGGTAGGAAAGGTAACTTATACTGATGAGCACTTTAGCGTTATCCCCGCTTAAGCCTGGTTCGCAATTTCGAACATTTCCCTGATCTTCTCAACACTCAGTGGTTTGGAGATAAAGCTTTTTACCAGCGGGTACGACCGTGCTTTATTAATATCATTACTGAAAACGGATGAGGAAATGATAAATATCTTGGTTTTACCTAATGGGTCGATATTTAAGCGTACATATTCATCTAAAAACTCCCAACCATTCATGATGGGCATATTTATATCGAGTAGAATATAATCCGGCAACTTATCTAAGCCTTTCTTCTGCATCTCAATAAGCTGCTCAATGGCAAATTTTCCATTTAAGCAAGCCACAATTTCGGTAGACAATAAAGCTTTTTTTATTAGTTTAATGGAGATGAAATTGTTTATCTCATCGTCGTCAACCAACAAAATGCTAATGTCCCGGTTATTACTATTCATTTGTATAGGTATTCGTATCCTTTATACGGTGCTCTAAAATAAAAGTTATATTCCTAAAAGTTTTAGAAAAAAAGATTTATTAATAGCCAGTATAAAGATAGTGTAAAAATATTTAATTAATAAGTTATCTGTTAGGGGAGTGAAAATCGTGTTTTTTCAAGCCTGAAAACCCTTAATTATAAAATTACACTGGTCCGGTTTTGGGCTAAAAGACCGCGCATATTTAACGCTGTTTTGGTTGGCCTTATTTTCTGTCATGCTGAACGGAGTGAAGAATCTTTCCGCATGTTAACTGCTTAAAAGATCCTTCGTTCCTCAGGATGACAATTGCGGAGTATAGGTATACAAATAAATGCATTTACATACCTGTACTCCGCTCATTTATCACGTTCCGTATTCGGGAGTAGTTACTTCGCTTTCTTCAAACTCATAATCCGTTAATGGCGGGCATGAGCAGATCAGCGTTCTATCGCCATAAGTGTCGTTAACGCGGCCAACTGATGGCCAAAACTTGTAAGCTGCTACATATGGCAGCGGATAAGCTGCTTTTTGACGGCTATATGGGTGTTCCCACTCATTAGCTGTAATTACAGCGGCCGTGTGCGGCGCATTTTTTAAGGGGTTATCTGTTTTGTCGGATAAGCCTTTTTCAACAGCATCAATTTCGTGGCGGATGGCTATCATGGCATCACAAAAGCGGTCGAGCTCATGTTTTGGTTCTGATTCTGTTGGCTCAACCATTACCGTGCCCGCAACCGGGAAGGATACTGTTGGCGCGTGGAAACCATAATCCATTAAGCGTTTGGCAATATCAGTAACCTCGATACCAAAAGGTTTGAATGAGCGGCAATCCAATATCATCTCATGCGCACAGCGACCATGTACGCCGGTGTATAATACGGGGTAATGGTGGTGCAAACGGGCTTTAATGTAGTTGGCGTTTAATATAGCGTAACGGGTCGCGTTGGTTAACCCGTCGGCGCCCATCATGGCTATGTAAGCATGTGATATAATCAATATAGATGCTGAACCCCAAGGCGCTGCTGATACGGCGTGGATAGATTTTCCTTTGTCGATATCAACCACAGCATGGCCCGGTAAAAACGGAACCAGGTGTTTAGCTACACCAATTGGGCCCATACCAGGGCCACCACCACCGTGCGGGATGCAGAAAGTTTTATGCAGGTTTAAGTGGCAAACATCGGCACCTATATTAGCCGGACTGGTTAGGCCAACCTGTGCGTTCATGTTAGCGCCATCCATATAAACCTGACCGCCATTTTGGTGGATGATCTCGCAGATCTCGATGATTGACTCCTCGAAAACACCATGTGTTGACGGGTAGGTAACCATGAAACAAGACAGGTCGTTTTTATATTGCTCGGCTTTTGCCTTCAGGTCGGCTACGTCAATGTTGCCGTTGTCATCGCATTTAACCACAACAATTTTCATACCTGCCATAGCTGCTGATGCAGGGTTGGTGCCATGTGCCGATGATGGGATCAAAGCGATATTACGATGGCCCTCGCCCCTATCGATATGATAAGCGCGGATAACCATTAAGCCGGCATATTCGCCCTGTGCGCCAGCGTTTGGCTGTAAGCTCATGGCCGCGAAGCCGGTGATCTCGCTCAGCCAGTTATTCAGTTCATCAAATAGCTGCATGTAGCCGCCGGTTTGGTCAACCGGTGCAAAAGGGTGCATTTTGCTGAATTCCGCCCAGGTAACGGGTACCATTTCGGTAGTAGCGTTAAGTTTCATGGTGCATGAACCTAAAGCGATCATGGAGTGGCAAAGCGAAAGGTCTTTTGCCTCAAGCGATTTGATATAACGCAGCATTTCATGTTCTGAATGGTGCGAGTTGAATAATTTATGTTCTAAGTAAGCTGATGTGCGTTGCAGTTCAGCAGGGATGATTGAGTTAACGTTAGCTTTCAGATCGTCAAAGCTTACATCATTCAATGTTTTGCCCTTTACTTTGGCGAAGAAGCGAACCATTGTTTTAATATCCTCTACCGAAGTTGTTTCATCAACAGAAATAGTAACAACCGAACCATTATAGCGCAGGTTCATTTCGTTGTTCAGCGCTTCGCCGTGGATTGGTCCGGCCAATACGCCCAGGTCAAACTTAATGGTATCAAAATAAGTATCGTTAAGCTGCTCGTAGCCTAGTTGTGTTAATGAATCTGATAATAAAACGGATAAGCCGTGGATTCTTTCAGCTATCAGTTTTAAGCCTTGCGGACCGTGGTATACGGCATACATGCCAGCCATAATTGCCAGTAATGCCTGTGCAGTACAAATATTTGAGGTTGCTTTATCGCGGCGGATGTGCTGCTCGCGGGTTTGCAGGGCCATACGTAAGGCATAATCGCCTGCGCTATCAATGGTAACACCAATTATACGGCCGGGGATAGATCTTTTGTATTCCTCTTTAGTAGCGAAAAATGCTGCGTGCGGGCCGCCAAAGCCCATTGGTACGCCGAAACGCTGACTGGTGCCAACAACTATATCAGCGCCCCATTCACCCGGAGGGGTTAACAGAACAAGGCTCATCAGGTCGGCAACAACAGTTAATTTAATGCCTTTTGCATGTGCCTGTGCAGCATAATCAGCATAGTTATAAACTTCGCCATCACCGGCAGGATATTGCACTATAGCGCCGAACATATTGTCGGTTAGCTCAGCAGTGCGGTGGTCGCCTATTTGCAGTTCAATACCGTAAGGCTGAGAACGTGTTTTTAAAATATCAATAGTTTGCGGGAAAAGCTCCTGCGAAACGAAGAAAGTATTTGCATTTTGGTTTTTACGCAGGCTGTACTGCATAAACATAGCCTCTGCAGCCGCGGTGCCTTCATCCAGTAGTGATGCATTGGCAATTTCCATTCCTGTAAGGTCGATGACCATGGTCTGGAAGTTTAACAGCGCCTGTAAACGGCCTTGTGCTATCTCTGCCTGGTAAGGGGTGTATTGGGTATACCATCCGGGGTTCTCCAATATGTTGCGCTGTATTACGCCGGGTACTATCACATCATAATAACCCTGACCTATGTACGATTTGAATACCTTGTTTTTCGACGCGGTTTGTTTAAGCGTATTCAGGTAATCAAACTCACTTTTTGCAACCGGTAAATTCAGCGGTGCTTTGAGCCTGATGCCCGCCGGCACAGTTTGATCTATCAATTCATCAAGCGAATTAACGCCGATGGTCTTTAACATTTGAGCAGTATCAGCCTGATTAGGAGCTATATGCCTCGACTGGAATTTTTCCTGGTAGTCTATGTTCAGCTTCATGTAATGGAGAGCAGTTAAATTTGTGCAAAGGTACAATTTTAGGCGGTGAGTAACAATTAGCTAATCATATATTGACATTGGTTTTATAGTAGCGGTTAACCCAAATTTAATTAGCTGATTGTGCAGGAAAGTAGTATTTTGGTTGCGTGATTACCCTAATGCCGAAACAATTATTCCTCTGCCTGTTTTTCCTGTTTTTTTGTCTTCGGGGATTTTCTGCCGTATTTGTGGTAACCAGCAATGCTGACTCAGGGCCGGGGACCTTGCGTGATGCTTTAACGCAGGCGGCGGCAAATGGAAGTGCGGAGAAGGATTATATAAATTTTAATCTGCCGGATGTGAGTGAGGCAGGGAGGACGATAACGCTGTTATCATTACTTCCAAATGTTTCATCAAACCTGATGATTGACGGTAGTACTCAACCGGGTAACAAATTTGGGATTTCTGATGCTAAGATTACGCTGACTCAGAATACCGTTGGCCAATATCCAGCTGAAAGTTATGCTTTCAAGGGCGAAGATGTTAATAATATAGAAATAGACGGCTTTTATTTTTCATTATTTGAGTCAAGTAATTATGATGGTGCCGGAATTTATATTACCCATTCTTCAAACGTTATTATAGGCGCAGTAGATAAGGGCAATGTATTTTCCCTTATAGAGGAACCGGTCTATTTATATTATTGCAATAATTGTAAAGTTTCGGCAAATCTGTTTGGAATAGATCCATTCACATCTGAAGTAGAAGCCACTGCCTGGACATGTAATCTGCAAGTTTATTGTAGTAATGGAATCATAATAGGCGGTAATACCGCCAAAGAAGGCAATATGTTTATTTATGGCAGGAATAGTACTCAATTTGCTGTCTCAGGCCTTGATCCACAAACGGGAATGGCTTCTTTTGATTCTGATTCTTGTATATTTAAAAATAATATTATAGGTTATAATGCTGATAATGGTAGTTATTGTTATGGCGGCTTATCAAATATTAAACATTTAGAAATAACGTCGAACATACTTAATTACAATAGTTCATTAGTTATTTCAAACATTTCTGAAGAGGTTTTAATAAGGGGGAATCGTTGTAATATAGATCCACCTAATCCTGGGAAAAGTTTTTCAATCATATCTCCATATGCACTAAATTCAGTTAAAAAGGCAATAATTGGCGGCCCGGATCCCAGCGATGCTAATAGTATAATAAACAGCATTTTTTATGGGCAAAATTCTCAAGCTATTTCTGCATATAAATGTTACGATATTCTTATTCAGAGGAATAGTATAGCTTGTAAAGCTGGAGCTTACGGAGTTTATTCTGTGACTGAATCGATGGTAGAATTGCCTGTTATTTCAATAAACGCGGTAAACGGTAATATAATAAGCGGAAAGGCAACACCGATGTCTGAAGTTGAGGTATTTAGCGATAGTGAGTGCCAGTTATGTGAGCCGACACATTATTTAGGCTCGGTTACCGCTAATTCTGACAGTACATGGAAGTTCACTGCAACTGGTTTATCTTCTGGATATTCAGCATCTGCTTCTATCAATGGCAGAACTTCATTATTTACTAAAGTTGGATATAATGCTGACAACGCTATTATTAAAAATCCTTCCTGTGGAAATAGCAACGGAAGTATTAAAGGGATAACGGTTGTAAACAGCACCAAAACGGAATGGACAGATCAGACCGGAAAAATAGTTGGCACCTCGCCAGACATAAACAACCTGCCTCCCGGAACCTATACTTTTACCGCTTATTTAGGCTCATTTTGCAATGTTAAAAGTAATTCATATACTTTAATAGATGCAACACCTCATATTAATGATGCTAATTTGAAAATAAGCCAAAATCAATGTGGGAAAGACGATGGTTCTATTGATGGGTTATATATTGACAACACTTCAAACTATACCATAAAATCAGCAACCTGGACCGATGGAAATTTAAATAATGTAGGTAGCGGATATAATTTGGATAATGTTGCTGCAGGTAATTATACTTTCACGGTCGTTACCACAGATAACTGTGTGGTAACCTACGGGCCTGTCTCTATAAAAAACAGCACCGGCCCCAACATCGATCAAGCCAACCAAATCATCCAGCCAACCAATTGCGGGCAATCAACCGGTTCAATAACCGACATTACAGCCACCGGAACAGGCACGTTAAAATACGTATGGCTTAACGCACAGCAACAGCAGGTGGGCAATACTGCTGATCTTACTAATCAGCCTGCAGGCACCTACAAACTCCAGGTAACTGATGATACCCAATGCGGACCGGTTTACAGCGCTGATATTACCATACCCGAAACTAACGGGATAACAATGGATGAATCAAAAGTACAGGTTACCAACGCGCTTTGCGGCGGCACCGGCTCCATAACGGGCATACAGGTTACCGGCGCGAGCGGTTATAAATGGACAGATGCGAATAACCATACTTTAATAACCACAACGCCCGATGTTGGCGCACTTGAACCCGGCAGCTATACGCTTACCGCTACAAATAGTTATGGCTGCAGTAAAAGCAGTGCTGTTTATATCATAACGCAGCCGATATCATTTCCATATCCGGTTTATGCCGCTACCTATACCCAAGCCTGTAATTTGCTGGCTAATGGCGGGGTTTCGGTAGCTACGGATGGGTCGGTGAAATCGGCACGCTGGGTTGATGCACAGGGTACAACGGTAGAGACTGGTTCAAGCCTAAGTAATGTTGTGGCGGGTACTTACCAGCTTTATTTAACCGACAATAATGGCTGCGAGAAATTATATAACAGCTACACAATAGATCAATACCCTGAATTTACAGTGGCCAATTATGCAACTATTACTGCCGATGAATGCGGGTTGAACAATGGCAGTGTTGGCGCCACTACTATTGCCGGAGGAATACCACCCTATACTTATAGCTGGAGCGATGCCAATAATAAACCGTTAGGATCAACCAACCTATTAACCAACCTGGCTGCGGGAACTTACATTTTGCACGTAAACGACAACGGCTGCGGCAGCGTTGATATTACATATACGGTAACTGAACAAACTTATATCCCTCCGGCTCCGTCTGTTACCAATGTGCAATTATGCAGCAGCGGCAATGGCCTGTTAACTGTAAATAACCCTTCGGCTAATACCACGTATCGTTTGTATGCAAGCCAGAGCGCCACCCAGCCACTTGATGAGCAGAAAGGCGGCAGGTTTAATATTAATGTACCGGGCAATGTTAGTTATTATGTGAGCGAGGTAGATGGTACCTGCGAAAGCAGCCGGGCTGAGATTGATGTAACCGTAGGTGTATCATCTACTGATATAGCGAACGCCTTTACCCCTAACGGCGATGGAATTAATGATTACTGGCAGATAAAGAATATTGATAATTATACCAATGCCACCATACAGGTGTTTAACCGCTACGGGCAATTACTGTTCGAATCAAAGGGTTATGCCAAACCTTTCGACGGTACTTATAAAGGGCAAAAACTGGCTGCGGGGGTTTATTATTATATTATTAATTTGAATGCTAAGTGCAATTTACTTTCGGGAAGTTTAACGCTGATAAGGTAGGCCTCACCCTAAATAACAAGCTTGCGTTAGTGATTGCAGCGGATACCGGCCTGGCGCCTAACGCCCATGTGCGCGTATGAGCGGAAAGCACGGCCGCAGGCAACGCCCAAAGCCCAACCGTCATCCTGAACTTGTTTCAGGATCCCACAGGACGAGTGACCTGCACGGTGATTACTTAGCGTATGAGGTGCCGAAACAAGTTCGGCATGACGCGGATATTGGTATTTGTTTTTATAACACACCCCTAAACCCCTTTCAAGAGGGGAACCACCTTACTTATATATCCCTTACTAGCTCAACTGCCTCAAATACATATGTATCGTGTTCTCCAGCCCGAAATACAGCGCATCGCTGATAAGGGCGTGGCCTATGCTTACTTCATCGAGGGCTGGGATATTATCAGCAAAGAATTTTAAGTTATTGAGATCAAGGTCATGCCCGGCATTGATGCCGAGGCCCAGCTCGTGCGCCAGTTCGGCAGCCGCAATGTATGGGGCGATGGCTTGGTCACGGTCTTGATGGTAGTGGGTGGCGTAGGCTTCGGTGTACAGCTCAATGCGGTCGGTGCCGGTTTTGGCGGCGCCTTCAACCATTTCGGCAATGGGATCAACAAAAATAGATACGCGGATACCGGCTTGCTTAAATACGGAGATCATCCCGGTTAAATATTCGCGGTTGGCAATGGTGTCCCAGCCGTGGTTGGAGGTGATCTGACCCAGAATGTCGGGCACCAGGGTTACCTGCCCGGGTTTGTTGGCCAGCACGAGGTCGATAAATTTTTGTTCCTGGCAATTGCCTTCTATGTTAAACTCAGTGGTTACTATCTGCTTCAGATCGAACACATCCTGGTAGCGGATATGCCTTTCGTCGGGGCGTGGGTGTACGGTGATGCCCTGCGCGCCGAATAGTTCGCAATCGGTAGCTACCTGTATCAGGTCGGGGTTGTTGCCGCCGCGCGAATTACGCAGGGTTGCAATTTTATTGATGTTGACGGATAAACGGGTCATGAGCCAAAGTTAAACATCATTTGGGAAAGTATAATGTATTGGGAATGTAAAAGAAGTGGGGCGGTGATTATCGCTCGTAGAGTGGACTCACCCCGACTACGCTACGCTGGTCGCCCCTCTCTATGCTGCGCATAAAGAGGGGGGGAAGAAAAGCAAAATAAAGAGTGCGCTTGCCCTCTTTGCCGCTTGCGGAAGAGAGGGCAGGTCGAGCGGCTGAGCGAGGACCGGGTGAGTTGGCTCTGTGACAAACTCAACCATTATTCTTTACTTCGCCAAATCAATTTCCCCTGATATTGGTTAATATTGCCAGATCAACTGAAAACTAATGTACTCACGATATTTTAAGCTGCTATTCCTGCTGTTATGTTCAACAGCATATACATTTACCGCCCGCGCGCAGGCCAATTACACCAAAATTGAGAACTACAAGGTTTATTACGGGGTTGCCAAGCACTTTCCGCAGGAGTGGATGGTATTACGCCAGTTTGATAACTACGGCAAAAACTATGTGCTGCTGGTAAACCCGCAAACGCTGGAAACCAAGACGGACGAAAGTAGTTTTTACCAGATCACCCCCATGACCATGCTGCAGGCGCGGGCATTTTTTAAGAATACGCCCTATCAAAATGCCTTGGCTAAAGCCGAAAAATAAAGCGTAATGATACAGGATGCGGGCATCGAAAATGGTATGCCCAAGGAAACGGGCATCAGCCTCACCGCCGACCTTTGCCCCTCGCACCGCCCGCTCGACAGGCGCATATTTACCGATATTATTACCGAATTTAAAAAGGTGGAGCACCCTGTGCCCATAGCGTTGTCTATCACCGGGGTATGGATGCGCCAGCACCCCGACGACCTGGAATGGTTGAAAAAACTACAGGCCGACCACGAGATTTATATCACCTGGATAAACCACTCCTTTACCCACCGCGTGAGCCTGAAGGCGCCGCTGAAGGAGAACTTTTTACTGGAACCCGGCACCGACATTAACTTCGAAGTGCTGGAAACCGAAAAAGCCATGCTGAAGAACGGTCTGCTGCCATCGGTATTCTTCAGGTTCCCGGGCCTGGTGAGCGACCAGCAGCTGGTGTTCCGCATAACTGATTTCGGGCTGATACCTATTGGTACGGACGCCTGGCTGGCCAAAGGGCAGCAACCACAGTCGGGCAGCATAGTGCTCATCCACGGCAACGGCAATGAACCCGTAGGCGTAACCGATTTCATTAACCTGCTCCGCTCAAAAACACAGGCAATTGCCAATAAGCAATGGCTGCTGTATGATTTAAGGGAAAGTGTGGATGATGAGTTTGAGGGGAAGGATTAGGGTTGATCATTTTCGTGATATCACGAAAATGATTTTAGATGTTTAGGATCATTTTACCGACGTCGGCAAAATGATCTGAAACGCTGGAACCGGCATTTTCGCACGCTTTTTTTGCTTTATCAATTACATTCAAAAAGTTAACCCACTTTGTATATCCCAATATTTCCTGTACTTCGCGGGCGCTCCAACATTCAATATCATTGTAGATATAGCATGCTTGTTCAAACTTTTCAAATAATTCTAATATGACTTCTTTTTTCATGCTTTTAAAAAAGCAATATAACTATAATTGAAAGATGCGTGATGAGTGTTGAAAAGTGTGAGGTGTTTATTAAAAAAACTCCCCAGAACCAGCGGGACTATAAACGGTAAGATTACTTCTTATAGCCTCACTTTGGCTGATTATATAACAGCTTCAATTCTGTGGTCTTTTTGCTCATTAATCCTATCGCGCCTTCAACCATTTGCGTTTCATCTATCCTGAAATTCATAAATTTTTGAAGAAGGTCATCAGCAGATGCATTAAAACCGTTACGGAGCAACGCGTTATAGTGAATGGCGAAGTTTTCCGGGTCCTTGTGCAATAATTCATACAATTTACAGGCGACCAGCGAGGCATATAAATAATTCACATTGTAAATCGGATCATCGTATATCAAGCGTTTATTGATCCATTCTGCATGACGTTCAGGCTCATCTTTAAAAAATAAGTCGTATTTATTCATAATCCCCGCATATAGGCTATCAATATCTTTTTGATTTTTTATTTTGCCTGCGGAAACGCCATCATAAATTCCCTGTTCAAAAGAGCCCTCCTCTGCGCAGGTAAATAACTGATCGGCGAGGTCGTCAATAAATGTCTTGGTATAGAAAGCCTTGGAATCGGAGCTTCTACTTGAATTTGTTAATTCATCTAACAATAAAAATTCATTAAGAATGGCAAATGACTCAAATAGAAAATTTGGTCCTGAAGAATTCGTTGGCACAATGTGATTTTCACTCATTAATAACCTGTGAATGCTGTGACCGCCTTCATGTATCAATATCAGGCTACTACCGGCTTCACCGCTAAATGATTTCATATACAGCGTAATTGGTACCCCGGGATATCCCAATCCTGTAAAATCTGTTACTCTGCTTTTACCGCCTGTAATATCTAACTTACCCTGAGTAGGGTCAAGCAAATCAGCAAAATGGTTTACATAGTCTTTGCCTAATGGCCGCAATGCCTGTAGAATGGATTTTCGGGCTGATACGAAAGTTTGCGGCCGAGGCGTGTAATTCAAAGGGAGGTCCATATCCCAGCTATGAATTTGCTGTAAACCGGTTACGTGTTTGATTTGTTCAGCCTGGGCCTGTTGATAAGTTTTTAATACATCGGCATGTTGGTCCAACTCGTTAAGCATTTCCTTTACGTTGTCTTCACTTACTTGTAAACGTTTATCATACATTCTTGCTGGTGCGTCCGGATAGTTATATAATCTTGCTAACGCATTTTCTTCATTTGCTATATCAATTAGCGTTGCCGCAAATACTTCCTCATGCTGTGCATAGGCATTCAGGAAAGCTTTGACACCCGTTTCACGGATATATGCATTCTTGCTATGTCTGATTGTAGTGATCCCGGTCCCTGGATTGAATTTTTTACCTATTGAATCGAAAACGAGATTTTTGTTTATATCGTCCATTAATGCATCATATCGGTCATCTAATCTATCTAAAACTGACCCGGAAAGTTCATTTATAATTTTTGTGCTGGTGACGGGGATGGTATGGCTTGCATTCTTTTGGATGGTTAATATTAAGTAGCTGAATTTATCCAGATGAAATTGATTTATCTCAACTTCTGATAATGTTGACAATTCCTTTTGCGCCAGAGCCTGGTTAACTGTAGCTCTTAATTCACTGGCGACACTATTATCATAATTCATTCTTTTTCGCGCAGTGGTATCATTTTTATTATCATAGTATAAAAGCCTCTCATATAACATGTGCCTTGTCAACTCAACTGAAAAATGTTCATACTGATCTAAACGTTCAGCAAGTACAGGCAAATCCCACGCAGTATTGTTTTCAAACTTTTTTACACTGTCTAATAAAACATTGAGGGTATCTGACTCTTCCTTAGGAGTTGTAAAGTACCGGGATAAATCCAGCTGGTACTGAGAAGATTTTCCTTCAAATGGATCGAAATTTTGAGCCATACAGTTTTCGCCTATCAATAGGAAAGTAATTAAAATTAATGCGGCATATTTAAATGAAGAACTCCTCATAACAAAACAATTTACAACACAAATCTACTTTTAACTGATTGTTGAAAATTGAATGAGATTAGCATTTCCGGTAAGCATCAAATTTTCCTAAAGTTTTTTGGAAGTATGCCTGTCATCTCCTTGAACGTTCTTGTAAAGTGCGCTTGATCGGCGAAACCACATGCATAGGCGATCTCTGTTAGGGATAGGTGGGAAGACCTTACAAGCACGAGTGCTTTATCCACCTTGATCATTTGTAAGTATCTGCTCAAAGTGGTGGAAAAATATTGGGAAAATCCCCTGGAAATCGTGGTAGGATGTACGCCCAGCATATGAGACATCTCATTTAATGTAAAGTTTGCTTGCCGTGTATCATGCAATAATTCAATTAAACTCCTAATCCATTTTGGAGGAAGTTTTTCGATAACTGATAACTGTTTTGTGTTAAAAAAGCTGTGCAAGATAATTGAAGCAGACGCAGGTGTTTCGAGGTTATTATTAACCACCTCCTGATAAAGGCGTGTAAGAACGAACTTAAAATAGGGCGATGAATGAATCAGATCACACAATTTATCTTCACTAAAACCCACTTCTTTCAATTGAGTGTCAGAAAAGTCCAAATTTATTTTTTTTGTACCGGGTGAAAAACCATAACACCTGTGCTGTTCTCCTTTATGAATGAATTTGATATCTCCGGCTCTCCTTACTAATCGCCTGTCACGTAAATTTTCCATGTAAGTGCCTTCAATTAAAAGACTGATACTGCATTTTGAGTGAGAATGCCAATCTTCATATTCGCTGTTATCGGGATAAGTAGTCAGTGATATATTGCACCCATTTATTGCTTTAGTGAAATGATTGAGGCCAAAAAATGTTGAGTATATTTCCATATATTAAAAGACATATAAGATTGATAAACGTTACGGCATAAGCGTATATCTTTGTAGTTCGCAAGGCGGACTACCGTTCTGAAATTTCTGAAATTTGCTTTCTAAATTTTCTATAATAAAAATGATTTTGTAGACGAAAATGCTCCGGATTAATTTCTTATCCTGTTTTTTTCATCATCTACATCGGATTGACGTGAAGTTGGCGCTTTACGTCCTTGTCTGGTCTCCGAAGGGGCCTCGCATTCTGGATAATTTTGTGAAGCGCGAGGGATTCGAACCCTCGTCCAAACATGGTATAAGGTAAGCTTTCTACTATGTACTGTAGGAAAAAGGGATTGCTGTATTTGAAATTGACTTTCAAAAGCACAAAATAAGACCATTGTCTGTGATCTGCATTCAATTCAGCCACACTATGTACATCGTTTGATAGTGATTGAGAAAGTAACGCTTAACTTTTGGGCGCAATAATAAAAATCTGAATCCTGAAATTATTGGAAGACATTACATCGGCTTATAATCTCGCTAAAAGGGCCGCTTAAAAAAACTTTCTTTTCAAACTTTGCCCCCTGATTAAACTAATATTCGGGCAAACTTAACCGAACATCTTTTCAATTAAAAAGAGGCCCTCCCTTTTCGAGACGGCCTCTTTGTTTTATTTAAGTGTAATTGTTTACGACTAATTGTCCTTTATCCTTAAGTAACGTTGCAATGCAGCAAAACCTATGGTTGCTGGTATATGAACACCTCCGGGTATAACAATGCAGCGGAACTGGTGTGCATTTGAAATACCGCCATATGCATTCAGGCTGCTCACCAGGCGGATCTCAAGGTTGCCCGGTGTGGCAAATGCGGACCATGTATCTATATTAGCCGTACTACCATCCAAATAAGTAATAGAGATAGGTAATTCTGATTCCTGGTTGGTAGGCCATATGCTTGAAACATAACCGTTTAATTTTCCATAAGTGATCACGGTGCCATTGTCAAGTATTGACTGTGTAATGGCAGGGATAGCTTCCTTAGCTGAAAAACCGTACACTCCGAAAACTGTATCCTTTTTGTAAGAAGGGGGGGTAAACCAATCGGTGTACATAACATTGGCCGTGCCCGGAGGGCCCTGTAACGATACAGGAGTTCCCCACCCGGAAGAAACTTTAGGGCCGTACAAAAGATAGCTGGCATCATCAAGATAATAATCACCCAAGCTGCCCAATGAGGTTGCAGGCGCGCCGACTCCGCTCAGCGTTTTACTGCCGGGTGTACCTGCTGCGCCTGTAGCACCGGTTGCACCTGTAGTACCAACGAGTGAAAAGCCAGTACCCCAGCCCGCGGTGGTTTTAGGGCCATACAACAATCCGGTTGAAGTGTTTAGGTAAAAATCGCCGTTAGCGCCCGTCGTTGTCAGCGGCACAGTGGTGCCGCTGTAAATCACGCTTCCGTTTTGTCCGTTAGTGCCAGCAGGCCCTGCCGGACCAACCACACCCTGGGCGCCCGTAGCCCCAGTTGAGCCTTGCGGCCCAACTGCGCCGTTTTTACCGCACGATACTGCAAACAGCGTAACTACTGCAAGCAGCAGCAGTAAATAATTAATTTTTTTCATGAAATTAAGTTTTAAATAACTTGTTAAAAATATTTACAAGAGAGATTGAGCCGATAAACTGTAGTAAGCCGCATCTTTCATCAGGTACAAAGTTGAACAACAGGTCGGGGAAAATAATCAGGACATTTACGTGATTTACAACGTAATAATACGTGGTACTATTCACGTATTATCGTCCCCTTGGGGTCTCCGAAGGGACCCTCGAGTTGGATAGAAGTGGAGCCGGGGAGGGATGCGAAGCCTCGTCCAATCAAATTATAATCGCTAATTTTATTCCCTGTAATCCGAAGTAGAACTGATATGCAGGTAGTTTATTAGTGTGCCACACTGTGCCACGTGTTCCGCCTGTTTCACCTGTTTCGTGGCACACTGCTCCGTTAGGCCTTCGCGCATACTTCGACTATCGCTCAGCATGACACCCCCTGCTTTCACCACTGCGTCATTGCGAGGAACGAAGCAATCCCTAACTATACAGAGCGGATTGATAAGCATGATTGATCTGCACAGTCGGGGATTATTAATGCTGTGTTTGTTTTCAATGGTATTAATGAGCTCCCTCCGGTCGGTTGTCTTCGTACCTCGCAATGACGCTTGGAGATGAGGATGATGGCTAGACAACCCACATCCTCCTTTGGCTACTAACCCCTTTTGTGTAGCTTTGTGCATGTTACAAGTTTTCAATAACAACCCATATCAGGAGAATACCTACCTACTATACGATGAAACCGGCGAGTGCGCTATCATTGATCCCGGGATGTATACCGCTGCGGAGCAAAACGCGGTGGTGAACTTTATCCGCGATAATAAGCTTAAGCCTGTGCTGCTGCTCAATACGCATTGCCATATCGATCATGTGCTGGGCAACAAGTTTGTGTTTGATCAGTATGGTCTTAAGCCGCAGTTTAACATCGGCGAGCAGGAGATTATGGATGCCGTTGTGGCTTATGCCCCGGCAATGGGTTTCAGGTATGATCCCTCACCCCTGCCCGAAGTGTACTTGCCCGAAACAGGTACGGTGAGCTTCGGCAATACCGCACTGCAGCTCATCTTCGCGCCGGGCCATTCGCCTGCGCACCTGTGCTTTTATAACCGGGCCGATAATATACTGATCGGTGGTGATGTGCTGTTTCGCGGCAGCGTAGGTCGCAGCGATCTGCCGGGCGGTAATCATAACCTGCTCATCAAAAATATCGAGGAAAAGCTGTTCACCCTGCCGGGCGACTGCACGGTATACCCCGGCCATGGCCCGGAAACTACTATCGCTTACGAGAAAGAAACCAATCCCTTTTTCTAACTTAGCAGCCACTTGAATACTTCTGTTTACATAGCCAAACGGTATCTCTTTTCTCGCAAAAAGATGAACGCCATCAATATCATCTCGGGCATATCCATGCTGGGGGTGTTTATTGGCAGCGCCGCACTGATCATTATCCTGTCGGTGTTCAATGGCTTTGAGAAGGTGATCCTGAACCTGTACAGCAACTTTACACCCGAAATAAAGGTAGAAACGCGCTTCGGCAAAACCTTTAACCCCAATACGGCCTACTTTAATGAGTTAAAAAAGGATCCGAAAATATTCTCCTACACCGAAGTATTGCAGGAAAAGGCGCTCATTAAATACGGTAACAAGAATTTTATCGGTACCATAAAAGGTGTAAGCGATGACTTTCTGAAGAATCGTAAACTCGATAGTACCATTGAGGATGGCTCTTTCACCCTAAAGGCCGAAGGGCAAAATTATGCCGTTATTGGTGGCACTATAGCCGGTACGCTGTCGGTAAATATTAATGACGAGCAAACGCCATTGCAGGTATACGCCCCCAACCGCAATAACATGGGCGGCACAAACCCGTTGAATGAATTTATAGTGCGTGATATTATGCCCTCGGGCGTGTTTAGCATTCAGCAGGATTTTGACGACATTATGGTCACCCCCATGGCTTTTACCCGAGATCTGCTGGATCAGCCAACGAATGTATCTTCTATCGAGATCAACTATAAAAACCTGCAGGATGTTGATGCAGCACAGCAGGCAATTATAGATCATATTGGTAAAAACTTCACGGTTAAAAACCGCATACAGCAGAATACCGAGTTGTACAAAACATTAAATTATGAGCGTTGGTTTATATTTATGATCCTGGTTTTTGTGCTCATCATCGCCATATTCAACATCATTGGCTCATTAACCATGCTGGTGATTGATAAGCGTAAGGATATAGCCATACTATCAAGCCTGGGTGCCAGTAAAAAGCTGATACAGGGCATCTTCTTTTTTGAGGGGATGATGATCTCGGTTATTGGCTGCGTGACGGGTATTGTTGTGGGTTTAATATTCTGCCTTTTACAACAGCATTACGGTTTCGTAAAAATGGGCGGACAAATGGAGGTAATAGATGCTTACCCGGTACAGATCAGGGTATCGGACTTTGGGCTGGTATTTTTAACCGTCGGTATTATAGCGGTAATTGCTTCAGGCATTAGCGCCCGGCTAAGCATTAAGGGGCTTGATGAAATAAAGCACGATCTGTAGAGGTGAAAGGCTAAAGCTGAAAGGAAAAAGGCTAAAAATTTATCATAATAAAACAAAAAGCGTTTAATATAATTATCTTAGGGAGGTTGATTTAAACTATTACCTTTGACATTTACCTTTGGCCTTTAACCAATAATAACATGGAATCGAAACGTCAGCAAAAATTCGCCGGAGTAATTCAACAGGACCTGGCAACTATATTTCAGCGCGAAGGAAACAACTACCTGCCCAATACAATGGTAACCATCACAAAAGTTAGGGTAACACCCGATCTGGCCATTGCACGCATATTCCTGAGCTTTTTTAACAGTACCAATAACCAGCTGGCTTTACAAACCATAAAACTGCATTCCTCCGAAATACGCTATAAACTGGGCGCACGTATTAAAGATCAGGTACGCATCATTCCGCAACTGGAGTTTTTTATTGATGATACCAGCGAATACGTTGAGCGTATGGATAAGATCTTTGATAAGATCAGCAAAGAGGAACGCCAAAAAGATGTTGAGGAATAGCTAATACCGCTTTATGGATGCATCCGCCCGTTTATCGGCCTGGCTTAAAGATCACCCCCAAAATATTAGTAAGGTAGTTGATATTGATACCGATACCGACCGCCTGCTGAAGCTTGAACTTACATCAGCCAACAAAGAACTAAGTATCGATATCCTTGATAATACCGATAGGTTTTGTGCCTGGGTAAACCAAAAACTGGCCGACAATAATTGCCGCTATGGCATTGGCGGTTATATGGAGTTGCGTACCATTTACGATAACCGTACACAATTTGATACCACCGGCGAAGAACGCCGCAACCTGCATTTAGGGGTTGATATTTGGGGCGATGCAGGAACGCCGGTTTATGCCCCACTAGCCGGTACTATACATAGCTTTCAGGATAATGATAATTTCGGCGATTATGGGCCGACTATCATTCTCACCCATAACCTCGGCGGATTAACGTTGTACAGTCTGTATGGGCACCTGAGTCGCGCTAATTTGGTTGGATTAACCGTTGGGCAACAAATTGAATCGGGGCAACAGATAGCTAATTTAGGTGAAGTTCATGAGAATGGTAACTGGGCACCACACCTGCATTTTCAGCTGATGCTGGATATGGAAGGCAAGGCAGGTGATTATTTCGGTGCATGCCGGAAATCAGAAAAAGATAAGTATCTGCAAAATATCCCTGACCCGTCTATATTATTACAGTTTCCGGATGGGCTGGTGATATAACCAGTTTGTCATCCTGAACGTAGTGAAGGGTCTTCTTCGCTCTGTATAGCGAAAATGCAAGTCACAGAAGTTCCTTCACTAGGTTCGAGATGACAATAAATAGAATTCGGAAGTTTAATTTATCCCCCTAAAAATCCTGTTCCAGCGGATATTTCTCAGGAATGATTTACTACTATCCACGCTCATCCACGTAAACAAAGCCTTGCCCACAATATGATCTTCGGGTACAAAGCCCCAAAAGCGGGAATCTTCGGAGTTATGACGGTTATCGCCCATCATCCAGTAATAATCCATTTTAAAGGTATAAGTATCGGTTTTTTTGCCATTGATGAGGATGTCATTACCAATTAGCTCTACCTTATTGTTTTCATAAATCTGTATGGCACGGCGGTAAACCGGAAAATTCATACTGTCGAGTTTTACTGTCCAACCCTTTTTAGGAATGATGATAGGGCCATAATTATCCACGTTCCATCTCAGGCGCGGATCATGCGGAAAAATATCGGGATCATAAACACCTCTTAGCTGGTAATACTGATGAATGCTTTTTACTGCCGGACAGCCCTTTAAGTGTTCGGCTGCCTGCGGCGTCATGAGCAGCTCTACATCTTCGGGAGTGATCTGTTGCCGTTCGGTAATGCCCAGATCTTTTATAATATGCGGATCAACACCTATTATAGAGGTATGTACCAAATAGGAAGGCTGATAGTTCACGGGGTTGGGTTCCGGCTTATTGTTGATGTAAACCTGAGCGTTCAGGATGGATAGGGTATCGCCGGCAATACCCTCGCAACGCTTTATATAGTTTTCCTGTTTATCAATAGGTCTGCACAGCGGCGAATCAATATCCATGGGATAGTTAAACACAATAACATCACCCCTTTTAACATGGCCAAGACCCGGTAAACGGTAATAAGGTAGCTGTAAGCCACTCCAATAAGCTTTGGTGCCCAAAAGTGGCATGGTGTGCTGGGCGAAAGGGTATGATACAGGCGTTATGGGCGTGCGTGCGCCATAATTAACTTTGCTTACAAACAGATAGTCGCCTACCAGCAGTGTGCCTTCCATTGATCCGCTGGGGATAACGAAAGCCTCTATAAAAAATACCCGGATAATTAGTGCCGCAATAAGCGCGAAAATTATGGCATCAACCCATTCCCTTTTCCCGCTTTTCCTCTTCCTTGTTTTGGGTCTACTTTTCTTTTTCCAGAATTTCCAGTTCATTCAATTGCTAATGTATGATATTGAATAACCTGCTCCAGCGTATTTTGCCAAAAAATGATGCATTATCATCCCAGCTCATCCATATAAACAATGCTTTACCTACAATATGGTCCTCCGGAACAAAGCCCCAGTAGCGCGAATCCTCCGAATCATGGCGATTATCACCCATCATCCAGTAATAGTTCATTTTAAAGGTATAGGTATTGGTTTTTACACCGTTGATAAAAATATCATTGCCGGAAACACTTACCTTATTATGCTCATATATTTCAATAGCACGACCATATACCGGGAAAGTAAGACTATCTAAAGTAACAGTCCAACCCCTTTTAGGGATAATGATAGGGCCATAATTATCCACGTTCCATTTAAACAGTGGGAATTTATCGCCTAGTGAATATTTTGGATATTTGCGTGGATAAACCGGGTTAAACGGATCAATCACGCCTTTTTGCTCAATGCGGGGCATAAAGTTTTTCACGTTAGAGTAACCCTTTAACGTAGCTGCAGACGCTGCTGTCATTGTTGGATCACCCATATCGTTAGGGTTATAATAGCTTACATTAAGTTCGTTCAGTATTTCAGGGTTTACCTGCTGCCCAACAGTAGAATAATTGTAATCTATCTGCTCACCTGGAGGGTTTGGCATAGCCTTGCCATTCACATAAACCTGGGCGTCCACAACGCTCAGCGTATCGCCGGGGCCGCCCTGGCAGCGTTTAATATAGTTTTCGCGCTTATCAACCGGGCGGTAATATGGCGAATCGGCATCCATAGGATAGTTAAATACCACTACATCGCCTTTTTTAACATCGCTAAAGCCGGGTAAACGGTAGTATGGTAATTCAACACCGTCCCAATAAGCCTTGGTGCCTAAAAGCGGCATAGTATGGTGCGCAAACGGGAAAGCAATCGGCGTCATGGGTACACGCGGACCATAATTCAACTTGCTTACAAACAGAAAGTCGCCCACCAGTAATGATCTTTCCATTGATGGTGTAGGTATGGTATAAGCCTCAACAAAAAATGAACGGATGATGGTAGCCGCTATTACGGCAAAAATTATGGCATCTGTCCATTCACGGGTCTTGCTCTTTTTCTTTTTAGGGGCAGTTTTGCTCTTAGTTTTTCTGTTCCAGAATTTCCAGTTCATATTCTTTAAATATTGGGGAGGCAAATTTTATTAAACGCTAAAGTTAAACATGTCCTGTATGGAGTGGAACCCTTTTTTATCCTTTATCCATTCAGCAGCCAGCACGGCGCCAAGGGCAAAACCATTACGGTTATGGGCGGTATGCTTAAATTCAAGGGTATCCACTTCCGAATCATAAATTACGGTATGTGTGCCCGGCACGCTGTCAATCCGGTGCGATTCGATCAGCAGTTGCTCATTTTTAACATTATCATCAACGGTATTGTTCTCATCGTTTATTAAAATGTTTGCCCAGTCTCTTTTGGCATCCAGATTTTCAATAATGCCTTCTGCAATAGTTATGGCGGTGCCGCTTGGCGAATCCAGTTTTTGAGTATGATGAATTTCCTCAACCTGTACTTCGTAGTAAGGGTAATTATTCATCAGCTTAGCCAATATCTTATTTACATGAAAAAATATATTTACGCCAATGCTAAAGTTTGATGCATAAAGTATAGTACTACCGTTTGGTTCATGTTGCGCTTTTAATGCGGGTAAATGTTCATACCAGCCTGTTGTGCCTACAACTACAGGTATGCCAGCCTCAAAACACTTATGTATATTGCTTAAAACAGATGAGGGCGTAGTAAACTCAATGGCTACATCGGCCTTTTTTAAATTTTCTGCGGTGAGCTCATGTATGTTGTCATGATCTATAGTTAATACAATTTCGTGCTTGCGGTCGATGGCTATTTTTTCAATTATTTTACCCATTTTACCGTAACCTAATAATGCAATTTTCATCGGCTGATCTTTTATTTCTGTTTGGCGATAATGCGAATTATCCTGCTTAAAACCAAACCTATTTATGGGTAAAGGTAAGTTTTATACCCATATATAATAAGGCTATTTGTTTTTAGGGTGATGAGTGATGTTTACAAGGTTTCAATAAACCATTATACAGCCTGCTATTTAAGCACGAAAGTGAGCTTTAGCCCCGGAATAATTGGCCCGTTAAAGCCTTGCATGGCAAAGGCTTGCTGGTTAATTATTGTTGGCTGGATGTTGAACGAGAAATCCGTATCCATGGTATAGGAGTGTTTAAATTTGGCATCAATATAGGCATCAACCGCTTGTATGCCCCAGGCAGCCATAAAACCTAATATGCCCAGGTCGCGGTTGCGTATATAGCCATTCACCTCATCATACACGGTTTGAGCAGGTATACCGGCGTTAAAATAGGCCATATATAAAGCATATTGCGGATCAGCTGTGCCGGGCGTTTGCCCCCGTTCATAATAACGCGCCACAATCAGGAGCGGCCCGTACTGGCGCTGGTTAAATATTACCACATCAACCAACAGGCCCAGGCCGGCATATATAATGGGCACTTTCCACCATTGGTTATTGTATAGCTGGCCCCAGCCGGGTATCATTAAAGAGCGTACAACCGCTTTATGCGGGTCGTGCAAACTATCGGGGTGATATTTTTTATCTTCTTTGGTTACTTTAGGTACAAAGCGCTTCGATGTGGCAGAATCGCGCTTCATGTTCAGGCTATCCTTTTTATTTCTTATGGTATCTGTCTGGGGTTTTTGCGCCATTGCTGAAAAAGCAAAGCCCGTTAACAGGATGATTATAAGCAGGTGTCTATACATTTTTTACCAATCCAACATTTCAAGGATCCGCCCAAGGTCGTCTTCCGATAAAAAGGGTATTTCTATCATGCCTTTTCCCTGGCTGCCGACTTTGAGTTTAACTCTTGTACTAAATTTTGAAGCCAGATCATCCTCTATCTTTTGCAGCGAGTATGATATGGGCTCGGGCTGTTTGCCCTCTTTTTTTACCGGCGCCTTTTGTATATCACGTACCAGTTCTTCAACCTTACGAACGGATAAACCATCCTTTATAATATGCTGATGTATAAATAATTGTTTTGCAGGGTCCTCAACAGATATGAGCGCGCGTGCGTGGCCCATACTGATCTGCCCATCACGGATGGATGCTTGTATAGCGGGTGGTAGCTTTAACAACCTTAAATAATTGGTTACTGTTGAACGGTTTTTGCTTACGCGATCACCAAGTTCTTCCTGTTTAAGGCTGCACTCTTCTATCATCCGCTGAAAGCTTAAGGCTACCTCCATAGCGTTAAGGTTTTCACGCTGTATGTTCTCTATCAGCGCCATTTCCAGCATTTGCTGGTCGTTGGCGGTACGTACATAGGCTGGTATTTGCGTTAAGCCGGCCAGTTTTGAGGCGCGCAAACGGCGTTCGCCCGATATTAGCTGGTAGCTGTGCGCATTTATACGCCTTACAGTTATAGGTTGTATCAACCCCTGTAATTTTATGGAGTCGGATAACTCGCTTAATGCCTGCTGGTCAAACTCGGTACGGGGTTGAAAAGGGTTAACCTCAATCTCAGCAATCTTTATCTCGTTCACAGAGCCCATGCTATTTACTTCGGCAGGAGCAGAAACAGCGCTGTTCTTATCGGGCATTACACTAGCAGAATCATTCAGCAGCGCGCTTAACCCTTTTCCAAGGGCGTTTCGTTTTTCATTACTCATTATTATGCTGTTTCTATAGTTGCGGTGGTTTCATCTACAACCAAACCGTTTTTACGTATAATTTCGCGTGCAAGGTTAAGGTAATTTATGGCGCCCTTGCAAGTGGCATCGTGCATAATTACCGATACACCAAAGCTTGGCGCTTCGCTTAACCTTGTATTGCGTTGTATAATGGTATCAAATACCATGTCTTCAAAATGCGTCTTCACTTCCTCAACCACCTGGTTTGACAGGCGCAGGCGCACATCATACATGGTTAATAAAATACCCTCGATTTTAAGCTCGGTATTTAAGCGCGACTGTACAATTTTTATGGTATTCAGCAACTTGCCCAAACCCTCCAACGCAAAGTACTCGCACTGTACCGGTATAATTACCGAATCGGCAGCGGTTAAAGCGTTTATGGTGATAAGGCCCAGTGATGGCGAGCAGTCAATTATAATAAAGTCGTACTCATCGCGTAAGCTGTTGAGCACATGCTTCATTTTAAACTCGCGGTTCTCCAGGTTTATCATCTCTATCTCGGCACCTACCAGATCGATATGGGCAGGCAGCAGATCAAGATTTGGGGTATCCGTATGCTGTATGGCATCGTGCGGGTCAATATCATTAATTATACATTCGTAAATGCTATTCTTAATATTGCGTGGATCAAACCCGATGCCTGATGTTGAATTGGCCTGCGGATCAGCATCAACAAGCAGCGTACGGTATTCCAATACGGCTAAACTTGCAGCCAGATTTATGGATGATGTAGTTTTTCCTACGCCACCTTTTTGGTTGGCTAAAGCAATTATTTTACTCATTGTGTATATTCAAAAAATTTAAAAACCAGGAATTATAACCAGTGAAAACAGAAACATAAATTTCTAACTTCGTAAAGTTTTTTTAGCCCGCGCTAAGATACAAAATTAACTAATTGATTGCGATTTGGCGATGCAGGTTAAGGTTGAATAATGATATTTTACTCACATTTTTACCCTTACTTACACACAATCTGCAACATATGGCCCGCAATGCTTAAATAAAAAATGATCACTATAATCTCATCAACCAACAGGCCCGGAAGCACAACGTTTAAAGTAGCGCAATATTACCATAAAAGAATGCAGCAAATGGGTGCCGAAGCCGGTTTACTATCATTAATGCAGTTGCCGCCAAATTTATTGGAGACCGATTTGTTTGGCAAACGCAGCGAAGCATTTAAGCCTATACAGGATATTATTACCCAAACCGATAAGTTTTTATTTGTAATACCTGAGTATAACGGCAGTTTCCCCGGCGTATTAAAAGTGTTTATTGATGCCTGTGATTTTCCCGAAAGCTTTTATGAAAAAAAGGCGGCTTTGGTAGGTGTGTCATCTGGTAAATATGGTAACATTCGCGGTATCGACCATTTTACAGGGGTTTGCCATTACATAAACCTGCATGTAATGCCGTTAAAATTGCACATAGCCAATATTAAAACAGAGCTGGATGAGAACGGCAATTTTTTTAAAGAGGATACCCTTCGTTTTACTGATGAGCAGATAGAGAAATTCATTGCCTTCTGATTTTAACACTTAACTTTTAGTTTATTATTAAGAGTGGATTAAGAGCGGTTTAACCGTGTGGCTATTTTTAACTTATTTTGAGTTAATTGCCTGGTTTTCATTGTTAAACATATTTACAATGCCAATATTATTTGGTATTTTTAAGGCTGCCAATCTGCTATCACAATGAAATTTTTATACTATTTAATAGTTTTAATTCTTCTTGCTCCAATTTTTTCAAACGCCCAGGGAACTTATAAACGCGGGTACATAGTAGGCTTAAAAGGTGATACGTTAAAAGGTTTTATTGAATATAAGAAATGGGAAAAGAACCCCGATTCAATAAATTTTAAAAAAGAGCTTCATAATAGCCCGGTTCAAACCTTTACGGTTTTTACGGCAAAGGAATTTGCCATAAAAGGTGCTGATACCTACAGGCGCTACATTATAAACATTAGCCAGGACCATGTTGACAAAGCTAAGCTGAAAACAGGGATAGACACCAACTTTATAGCGCAGAATGTATTTTTACAGATACTTACCACTGGCAATAATGTTACGCTATTTAGCTATACCGATAGCATAAAAACCAGGTATTATGTTTCGGAAAGTATGTATGAGGAGCCCCGTGAACTTGCTTATAGGGTTTACTACCAGGGCAAAACCATAGGTGGGATACAAACCGATACAACGTACCGTAACCAGTTCAGGTACCTGGCACTAAAATACAAGCCCATTGTTGATACGGCAAAAGCTAAAGCAGCCGCCGCTGCTGCCATAGCAGCTGCAGCAGCCGCCAATCAGGTGAGTGTAAGTAAAGCGGTTAAGCGAAAATCAAAAACAACCTATAGAGTAAAGCCGCTTAGTAAAAGTGCTATAGCCAAGATCAAAAATCAAAGAGTTGCAGCTGAAAGGGATTCGGTTGCCAATGCCGATACACTTGCTACCATGATAGCAAAATCAAAATATGTAAGGATTGATCTGGTAAAAATAGCAAAGGCAATTAATGGTGATACAAAGGAAAAGTTTGATACCGTGCGCCATTGGTGGTTTGCGGGGGTGGCTGTTAATGATAATGTTTTAGCATTAAATGGCCCGGCTAAATTCCCTAACAGCAGTTCAATTTTCCCAAAAATATCGTTTGGTTACAGTGCGTTCCTAAACAAGAAAACAGAGCGGATGGTGTTTCGAACGGAACTGTCGCTCACCGCAAATAAATACACTTTCCCTGATGTAAAAGATACATCGGGCGCTATTAACAGTTTGAGTAAAATAAGGCAGTACACGTTTTCCGTAGCACCGCAATTGATTTACAACGTGTATAACACGATAGAATTTAAGGCATACATTAACATAGGTGTATCGGCAAACCTATCGGCCTATAATAAATATACCTTCACCCGCACATCATCCGATACAACAACAGTAAAAGATAAATACCCTAAGTTATCGGCCTTTTGGTTTAATATACCCATAAAAGCAGGCGTGGTAATTGATAACCATTACGAGTTTTACCTGGGTTATGCCTTCCCGGCTACTTTAACCAGCGGCAGCCCGGGCTATACTGGTAAGCTTAAACAATACGAGCTTGGCTTTAATTACTTTTTCGGGTTTAACTGATCACCGCACTATTACCACCCAGCCTGATAGTTTGGGCGTATTGTTTTTCAGGTCGATCATATAATAATAAGTGCCGGCCGGTAATACCTGTCCGTTGTATTTACCATCCCATGGTTTAACGTAACCGATGCTTTGAAAAAGCTGTTGGCCGTAACGGTTAAAAACCTGTAGCAAGCTTTCAGGATAGGTGCTCAAAGCGGCGATATTCCAAACATCGTTAATGCCATCGTTGTTAGGAGAAAAAGTATTAGGGATCACTATATGTTGATAAACCCTCACAAATACTTTGCTGCTGGCAATACCGCAATTTTGTTTTGAAGTAACGTACAGCGTATAAGTAGTATCATGGCTCGGACTAACAATAGGATCTAATGTGTTAGCTCCTGTTATGGAATAATCAGGGGTCCAGTAAAAAATATTGCCACTTTGGGCCTTGCCATTAAGCTTAATGGATTGCCCCTGAACCATCACCCTGTTAGGACCTGCATTGGCAACAGGCTTTTTTAATACGTTTACGGTAGATTTTTCAGTAGTATAGCAATCAAACTCGTTATAAACCTTAACGGTATAAGTTGTAGTGTCTGTTGGGCTGGCAATTGGATTTGGTACTGTGGCATCAGACAAAGTGCCTGCCGGCGACCATGAGTATGCTACGCCGCCGGAAGCAACAATCTGTGTTTTTTCGCCGATGCAAATAGTTGTACTGTCGCTGCTTATGGATGGAACAGGCTTTTGATTTACCGTAATTTGTGTTGATGCTGTAGCAGAGCATGAATATTGATTGTATGCGGTTACTGTATATTTACCAGCATCCGCCAACGTAATTCCATTAATAATTAAAGGATTTTCACTGGTTGGAGCTAAATTGGGCCCCGACCACTGGTACGTTACGCCGCCGGTAGCTAAAATGCTTACAGTATCGCCCATGCATACTGATTGAGTTAGCGGAACACCCCCAATTACCGGATTTGTTGAAACATTAACAGTTAACGGTGCCGAATAGGTGCGGCAACTGGCCAATGTGCTGGTTCCGTTGGTTATACCCACCCTGTATTGATACGAACCCGGTACCGCATTCTGAAAAACGACATTAAGTGAGGGGGCGGTTTGCCCGGCTGTATCAACCCAGCCTCCATTGGTATGGTAGGATTGCCATTGATAGGTGGGGTTATTATTGCCTTCAACCTTGGCATCTAAAGTAAGTGTGGCATTGGCGCCCTGGCATAGCGGTTGGGCTGCTGATCCGGTAACAGAACCAAACCCGGCGTCAATTACCGGGCCGCAAGCCCTGAAAGTGATATCATCCAAAATTAAATCGTTGCCATTGCCACCGGGTGCATTATTTGTCATTACAACTGTTACCGATGAAACATTATCGGGTGTAGTAAAATATAAGCTTTCCTGGTTCCAAACAGGGCCCTGTGTTGCGTCAATTGTACCTGTTGAATGCGTTGCCAGCACTGTCCCGTCAGGAGCTAATACTGAAAAGGTAATATTAGGTTCACTAACCCCCGGACCACTGGCAGCAAGTGTTATGAGATTAAGTATATAGGCAGAAAACTGGTAGGTAGTGCCGGAGCATAACGTTGGTGCACTTTGTGTAAAAAAAACGCTTGGCTGGGCCGATGCATTAACAACCATCATATAGCCGTTAGGGTTCCCGGTATGGTCTGATGTTACAGTTTGCCAGGTAGTATGACAATTTTGATTGAGGTTAATACTGTTAACAATGGTATAATAACCATCCTCCGGGCAGTCACTGGTGGTGTAGCTCATGTTGGTAACACCCGCCGGTAACGCAGCGCCGGGGTTTGAGCCCGAACCGAAGGTTTGATTGATAACCGGATCGCCTAAACTGCCGTTGCAGCTGGTTGGTTGCTGCGCCCGAACTTGTAAAGTAGCAGCAATTAATAGGAATAGAATAGTAAAAATTATCAGGCGCATTAAAGTTCAGGGGTCACAATGGTTTATCTTCAAAAATATTCTTTTTCATTGATACGGTATCCTAATTACTATATAACGTTTGTTACAAATGGATAGATTTCGATAAAACAAGAAAACTCACGATAGGTTAATTATTTAATTATGAGGGCAGTGGCGATGTTAGCGGATGCAATCTAGTATTTTTAATAACATCAAGTCATAATTTTTGTACTTGTTTACAAAATAAAGTGATTTATAATGATGGTACTAAAGGCTGATCAGTAAAGGTGATGTTTTTAAAGGAGGGCTAAGATTACAACACATAGTTATATCCTATTTGTCATCCTGAGGAACGAAGGATCTATCCGCCATGCTTAAGAACAGGACAGATCCTTCGTTCCTCAGGATGACAATGATGAATAGATGTTACAGGAAACATCTCAAACAAATCGTATTTTTACGCATACTTAACAGCCTTTTGTGATAAGATTTTACGCCACACTATTACTTGTTCTCCTGTTCAACGGCGCCTTGTTCGCTCAAAAAAACACTGATTCGTTAAAAAAAGACAGCGCCCGGCAATTAAACCAGGTTACAGTAAGGGGCTATCTCTCCGAACAGAAAGTACTTGCTGTGCCCGCATCGGTTAGCGTGCTCACCCCGGCGCAATTAAAATTACAGCCTGATAACTCCTTAGTATCGGCGATGAATACCATACCCGGTGTGCGTATGGAGGAGCGGTCGCCGGGTAGTTACCGCTTGTCGATCCGTGGCAGCTTGCTGCGCTCGCCGTTTGGTATCCGCGATGTGAAGATCTATTTTGATGAGATACCTTTAACGGATGCAGGGGGCAACACCTACCTCAACGCTATTGATGTAAACAGTGTGCAAGGCATCGAGGTATTAAAAGGCCCCGATGGCAGTTTATTTGGCGCGAATTCAGGTGGTGTAGTGTTGATAAGCCCGGTAAACCGTTATGCCGATAGCAGCTTTGTATCCGCGGCGGTTGATGGCGGCTCCTATTCACTGCTGCATGAAAGTTTCGCTTTCCAGGATCATAATGCCAATAACCAGCTGAATATAAACCAGGCTTATGAAACTTATGGCGGCTACCGGCAGAACAGCAGCATGTACCGCAATTATTTTCAGGCGGTTGACAGGTGGAAGATCAGTCAAAAGGATAACCTTAAAATACTGGCCTTTTACTCCGACCTCTTTTATAAAACGCCTGGAGGTTTAACGTTGAGCCAAATGGAGGCCGACCCGCGCAGTGCAAGGCTGCCGACAGCAACCATACCCGGTGCTATTGAGCAGAAAATAGCCATCGGCACAAAAATGCTGATGGGTGGTTTGGTGAATGAGGCGCATATAACTGATAACATCAGGAACGTACTGGCTATTTATGGTAGTTATGTTGATTTTTATAACCCTTTCATCACCAATTATGAGCAGCGTTATGAGGGTACTTTTGGTATGCGTACCTATTTTGAATTGACCGGGCAAGAGCACCCAAAATATAGCTGGAAAGCAAACGTAGGTTTAGAATGGCAGCAAACTAACTCGGATATTAACAATTACGGGAACAACATGGGCGCGCGCGACACCGCTCAAACACTGGATAAGATAAATACCAACCAGCATTTCTTCTTCGCCCGTTATAGCGCCGACTTTTTCAAGCGCCTGCATGTGGAAGCTGCCATGAGCCTGAATTTTTATGATTATAAATTCAGGAACGTATACCCGAATGATGAGCCTGATTTTACCAATCGTCCTTTCACCGCCCAACTGATGCCAAGGCTTGCCCTATCCTACCAGATCACCAATAATTTTGCCTGGCGTGCATCAGTGAGCCGCGGTTATTCAACGCCGACTACCGCCGAGATCCGCCCTACGGATAATGTGATCAACACCAGTTTACAGGCTGAGTATGGATGGAACTATGAAACTGGTTTCCGCCTGCGCAATGATGATGAGAGCATGTTTTTAGATGCTTCGGTGTTTTTGTACAAACTGCAAAATGCCATTATCCTGCACATCAACCCGAATGAAACCGAAACTTACCTGAACTCCGGCGGTACTAACCAGCCCGGTTTTGAATTGTATTTTACCGACTGGATCATTAGGCAAAATGACGATAGCTTTATCCGTGGCCTGCAATTTAATGAGTCGGTAACGCTGGATAAATTCACGTTTAGCGGCACGCATAACCAGCTTACCGGTGTACCGCAGCAGGTGCTGATCAGCAGTTTTCAGGTTAAATTCCCCGAATCACTGTACTTTTTCATTGAGCATAATTATACTTCGCGCCTGCCGCTTAATGATGGCAACACTGTTTTTGCGCCGCATTATAATTTGCTGGAGGCCAAGATCGGCTGGCAGCATTTGTTCAACCATAAAACAAAATTTGAGATCTATGGCGGAGCTGATAATATCCTGAATGAGAATTATAGCCTGGGCGATGACCTTAACGCCGTTGGCAACCGCTATTATAATCCTGCGCCATTGCGTAATTATTATGTGGGTATTAAGGTGACGATTTGAGCTTAATATTCCATCTTACCAGCCTCGTCGGGGCTAAATATTGGTAGAAAATAAATTGTTATGGATGTATGTGCTGTAGGCACATAACACCTGCGCTTGAATGCGTGTTAATTTCGCACCTACGGCGCGAAGGGAATATAGCGTGGATTTTTCTACCAATATTTTGCTCCTAACGGAGCAAGAGTTGTGAACGCGGCATATTAATATTTTTGCGCGGCATTGGCAAATGAATTATTTGCTTTATCTTAAAGCATTAATTACCAATGATATGAAAAAGATAGCAATCCTCTTCAGCTTGTTTATTTGTTTTATAGCGATGCGTGCCAGTGCGCAAACCGAACAGCCAAAAGTTTTGGTTGATAACGATAAAATGAAAGTAACCCAATATTACAGTCTGCCGGGCGAAGGTGTTTGCGGGAAAGGCAAACATAGTCATCCGGCGCACCTTACCGTTTTATTAACTGATGCCGATGTTACCATAACCGGGGCTGATGGAAAAACGATCACTCAAAAGGTACCTGCCGGAACCTCGTTCTGGAGCGATGCCGAAACCCATGAGGTGATAAACAGCGGCAAATTGCCTATGAAAGTGCTCATCATCGAGACAAAAAAATAAAGAGGGTTGGGATTAATTGGATAGCGATAGGCATATCTCACGAAAAAAATATGCCTATCGCTTAGTTGGTTTAACTTATTCCGAAACGTTGCCTCCTCGGCCTTTATTGTCAAAAGCACGGAACTTTACGTTGTTGCCGGTCACTGTAACAGCATCGTTATAAACTTTGCTTTTGATGTCGGGGTCTTTTCCGTCAGTTGTATAACGGATAATAAAGCCAGGGAACTGCATGTTAGCCTTGTATTCGCCGCCGCGCATCAGCACTCCCGGTTTTGGTATGCGATAACTGTAGCCACCATTTAAATAAGTTAAACGGGGAAGCTCGCGTTTGCCCAATACGTTTAAAAAGTTTGTCCACGCTTGTTGGTACATCGCGCTGCTTTTAGCGGTATCTGGCTCGGTTGCCCATTGCGGGTCCTGCGCCCAGGCACGCTCGGCCAGGCCAAGCACCGATGGGAATATCATGTATTCCATGCGCTCAGGGGTTTTAATGTTTTCGCCCCATAAACAGCCTTGCAAGCCCGCAATATTGGTTTTACCATAATCGGTAAGGCGTTGTTTGCCTATGAAAATGTTCTTGTTTATTGGCAAGCCATCGCGGTCAACCGAAGTGTTTTTAAAGTAATCATAAGGGATAAACGAGAAAGGTTTATCAATATCAACAAAAGCGCCCCAGTAGTAGCCCGGCTCATCAAATGATTTGTAGTGCGCCATATCAAAATACAAGTTGGTTACTGACGACAGCACCACTTTATAGCCCGCATTTGCCAGTTTATATGCTAAATCTTCCTGACCGCTGCCAATGGAGTTGTTCCATACTTCGGTTTGCAGGTGGTATGGGGTAAAATCAGGGTTGGGCACATAATCAGCCTTTCCATCAAGCACGGTTTTGCGCAGGCCCATTTCTTCCCATCCCGCAAGGGTAAAGCCTTTATCCTTTAATAGCTGGTTAATGCGGCCATAAAAGTAATACCACAGGTCGCCGGTACCGGTTATTTCAGGGTGAGTGGCCTTCAAGGTTAAGTATGCGGGTGATTGCTCCCAAACATGCGCTGGTACTTCATCACCGCCGAAATGTATGGTGTTTAATGGCGCTCCGGCTTCTTTGTAAATGCCTGCGATGTCATTGATCACGGTCTCGAAAAAAGTATAGGTTGACGGCAGCGATACATCGATCACGTTATCATTCCAGTACTGAACTGAGTTGTACTCTGATTTATCATTCAAGTCATGCAGTAAATATTTCACGGCTTCGGCTTGTTTACCTTCGGCCATTAAACGGCGATAACGGGCATCCATAGCTTTGATTGATGCGCGGGCATGGCCCGGTGTTTCAATCTCGGGCATTACCGTAATATGGCGGGCGGTAGCATATCTTAATATTTCGATGTAATCGGCACGGGTATAAAAACCACTACCTGCTAATTTGCCGGTTTCAGGACCTGAGCCGTGTGATGCAGGTAGAAAATTTTTGCTATCCAATGTATGACCGCGTTGTGAGCCGGTTTGAGTTAATTCAGGCAAAGTTGGCAACTCTATACGCCAGCCTTCATCATCCGATAAATGGAAGTGAAATACATTTAGTTTGTACAGCGCCATCACATCCAAAAGTTTTAACACCTGCTCTTTGGTTTGAAAATTACGGGCAACATCCAGCAGCAGGGCACGGTACGGGAAACGTGGCTGATCCTTTACCTCAACACAAGGTATTTCTACTATCTTTTCCGCATGGGCATAAGCCGCTGCCGGTATTAATGTTTTTAACGATTGTATGCCGTAAAAAGCGCCAGCTGCGCTGGTTGCGCTTATAATAATGGCGGTTGGTTGTACGCTAAGCTCGTAACCCTCATCGCCAAGACCGTCTTTATATTTTAGGCTGATGATATTCGCCACCGATTTACTTGCCAGTTTTTTGCCGAACAGGGTTTGCAGGTCAGCTTCAAAGCCCAGTATTTCTTTGGAAAACTTACCATCGGTTGTAAACTGAACGTCAGGCGTAAGGTTAAAAGTGCCGGTAGTTTCCTTATAGTTTGCCGGTGTAGGGAATATTTTTGTTAGCTGTTGCTCGGGAACATCCTGTATTTTTTGGTTCTGATTATAGATGATAGCCGGAGTAACCAGGCCAGGATAATTAGGTTTAAATGGTAATACTGTAAAATCACCGGTGGCATAGCCTTTTTCGGGTTGTGTATCCCATACGAGATAAATGCCTTCGGGTGCATCGGTAAAATTGATGACCAGTTCATCGCTCACAAACTGAATGGTTGCCGATGCGCCGGGCTTTAAAGCGGTAAAAGTTGCAGTTGGGGTGATGGTGAATAAGTCGCCGTTTAATTTGGTGATAACCGCATTGCCGCTAACCGTGGCAGAGGCAATACCACGCGCCGAGTTAAAATACAATTTCCAACCCGATGCCGGCAATGTTGTTTTGCCGGTATTGGTAATAACCAAAGCGTTTAATGATTCGGCTTTGTTTTGGTAATTGTTTTGTACGGCTTGCCAGCTGATGTTCAGCTTATGGGCATCAAAAGTTGGAACAGGAGCTTGGGCTGTGGCTTTAATGCAAAAAGCAACTGCAAAAATCAGGACAAATAAGCGGCGCATATTTAATTCAGTATTAGTTTAATATGAAAAGAAAAACTAAAATACTATTTTTAAAATGACTGCAATACTTTTTAAATTATTTTAAAAAGAAAATTTTATCCAGCCACTACCTTCATAGCCAAAGTTAAAAAGTTTGGGATGAATGATCTCTGCTAAGATCTCTACAGAATCAACTATCCGGGGGCCGGGGCGGTTAAAGTACTGATTGCCATCAGCTATATAAAAACGGTTATTTTTTACTGCTTTCATAGCGGCAAAACCTGGCAGGTTGAGCAGGAGGTCGATCTCCCTTATGGTACGTTCAATAGAAAACCCACAAGGCATCACCACAATAACCTCCGGATCCTGCTGTTGAATATCTTCCCACTTTACAAATGGCGAATGCTTACCCGCTTCAGCCAAAATGCTTGTCCCACCTGCTATGCTCACCAGCTCGGGTATCCAATTGCCCGATACCATGAGCGGTTCCAGCCATTCAATACAAGCTACGGTTGGCCTGCTTTCCACATATTTTAATTTATGGCGGATAATATCAACCCGTTCCTCCAGATCTTCAACCAAAGTATTGCCGGTAGCCTCTACATTTAATGCGGTAGCTACGGCTTTTATATCAGTAAAAATATTCTGAAAATTATTGGGTTGGAGCGATACGATATTGGCTTTTTTATCCAAAAAGTTATCCAGCGCTTCTTCCACATCTTTTAAGGATACCGCGCAAACCTCGCACTGTGCCTGGGTGATCACTACATCGGGCATAAGCTCTTTGATCACTTCGCGCTTAACAGTATAAACGGATAATGCATCGGCCAAAATCTCCTTTACTTTAACATCAATAGCGGCGCTGCTTAAATTATCAGGGAAATTAGCTTTGGAACACACCGGCAAATGTTTAATGCTTTCAGGGTAATCACATTCATGCGAACGGCCCACCAGTTTATCTTCGAGGCCTAGCGCGCAAACTATTTCGGTAGCGGCAGGGAGTAATGAAATAATTTTATCTACAGGCATGTTTTTAATGTGCAAATATGCGGATGTGCAAATGTGCAGATTTGTTGTGAAACTTTTTGTCATCCTGAGGTACGAAGGATCTAATCATGCGGGAGTATGGCGCAGAAGATTCTTCACTATCGTTCCGAATGACATAGGGGTTTAATTTGCATATCTGCATATCCGCACCATATCTTTACGGCAATGATATTCCTTACCTTTTTCATCGGGCTTATAGCCAATTTTGTTGGTTATATACCTCCGGGAAATATTAACCTGACCCTTGTACAGATAACCATTAACCGTGGTTTAAGGCAGGCGGTGCAGTTCATAACCGCTTTTTCGTGCGTAGAATTCTTTTTTACCTACTTTATAATGCATGCGGCCAAGTGGCTATCGGGCGAGGTAAGGCTTGATGTTATTATTGACTGGGTAATGATGGTTTTATTTACTGTAATGGGTGTAATAACCTGGCGAAGCCGCAATACGCCGCCTCAAAAAACATATTCAGAACGTGATAGTATAAAATACGGTATCCTTTTAGGGTTTTTAAACCCGATGCAGATACCCTTTTGGATGATAACCGGCACCTATTTAATTACCCATGAGTGGATTGAAGATGGCAAGCTGGCTTTGGTTATTTTTAGTATCGGCTCGGCAGCGGGAGCATTTATATGCCTGTTTCTGTATGCAAAATTTGCCAAATACATACAAAGTAAGTTCGCGCTGAGCACCCGTGTTATTAATACGGCCATTGCGGTTTTATTCTTTGCTTTTGCTGCTTACCACGTGGTGAAACAGGTTTATCTGCATTTTTTCAAGCACTAGTTTTGGGTTGATTAGGTGAGTGGTTGATTTATTTTCTCAAATTTCATTACTGTTAACTGCCCACTGCAAACTGCTCACTGCCCACTTAATAATTCAAGGACATCCACTTTATCCTGTGCCAGCTGTACTTTCAGTTCATCAAGTCCGGTAAACTTCACATCGCCGCGAACATAGTTGTAGAAATGCAGCGTAACCTGTTCGTTGTAGATCTCCTGGTTAAAATCAAAAATATTTATCTCGATGTTACGGGTAATACCATTTATGGTAGGTCGGCTGCCGATATAGGCCATGCCCTTATATAGCTTGCCTTGTATGTTGATCTTAGCGGCGAATATCCCATCGGATGGGATGAGCTTGTAGCGTTCCTCAATCACAATATTGGCTGTCGGATAGCCAATTTGCCTGCCAATCTGATCACCGCGCACTACTTTGCCGGTGATATAGAACGGATAGCCTAAAAAGGTATTGGCCAGTTCTATTTTGCCCTCTGATAAAGCATTGCGGATACGGGTTGAGCTTACGGCAACATCGTTAATATCCTGTTCAGGAATTTCAACAACTTCAAAGCCATAAACAGGGCCCAGTCTTAAAAGATCATCCAACCCGCCTTGCCTGTCCTTACCAAAACGATGGTCATACCCAATCACAATTTTTTTGGTGCCGATCTTATTTACCAGCACATCCCGGATATATCCCTCTGCTGTTTGGTTAGAGAAATCCCTCGAAAATGGGGTGATAATTAAATGGTCAACGCCCAATTGCTCCAGCAATGCAGCTTTCTCATTTATGGTATTGATAAGCTTTATGCTTTCATCCTCCGGATGTAATATCATCCGCGGATGCGGGAAAAAAGTAAGAATCACCGTTTCGCCGCCAATTTCGTCAGCCAGTTCCTTTATCCTTGCTATAATTTTGCGGTGCCCAAGATGCACGCCATCAAACGTGCCAATGGTTACAACGGCATTATTTACAGCTTTAAATTCATCAATGTGATGATAGATTTTCATAGATATGGGGTCAGAGAGAGAATTGAAAAACAAAAATAATAATTTACGCTTCGGTTTGTGCTTTTAACTCACGTATAGTGCCAACTAACTCCATTACCTCCCAGGCATCAGCAATTTTGTAATTACCGCTGCGTGTACGCCTTAATCTCGACAGGTATGCGCCGCTGTTTAATGCTTTGCCAAAATCATTTACCAGCGAGCGGATATAAGTACCTTTACTGCACACCACCCTGAAATCAACTTCAGGCAGTTCAATGCGGGTTATTTCAAATTCAGTTATAGTTACATTGCGCAGGCGCAGCTCAACTTCTTCACCGCGGCGGGCTTTTTCATACAAACGCTCACCATCAATTTTAATGGCAGAGTGTGCAGGAGGATATTGCTGAATATTGCCTGTAAACTGCGCGCAAGCGGCCTTTATTTGCTCATCGGTAATATGGCTGATATCGAACTTTTCATCCGGTTCGGTTTCCATATCATATGATGGCGTGGTAGCACCCAAAATCAGCGTGCCTGTATATTCCTTTTCCTCAGCCTGAAAGGTATCTATCTGCTTGGTCATTTTGCCGGTGCAGATGATGAGCAGGCCTGTAGCCAGCGGATCAAGCGTGCCGGCATGGCCCACCTTTAGTTTAAGCGGCTTAAAGGAGTTACGTATTTTGCCAACCACATCAAAGCTGGTCCACTTATAGGGTTTATTAACCAGCAATAATTCGCCGGCGGCAAAATCAAAATCCTTTTTTTTAGGGTTGGGCGTATCCAATATTTAATTTATTTAATAAACGGCAAAGGTAAGGTTTTAGTTGCCTGCTGCAATAATGGGAATGTTAGATTTGCAGCGATGGGTTTGAAACTCCGGAGTGTTTGAAGCGTTAAGAATTCCCCTCTTGAGAGGGGGCGCGTTGATAGTGCGGTAGCAGGGGTGTGTTATTCCGCAGGCATAATGACACACCCCTACACCCCTCTCAAGAGGGGAATCGCACAAGGCCCCGCTTCTTTCGAACGCTCCGGAGTTTCAAACCCATCGCTATTCAAAAGATTAATAGGCATTATTACTTATGTTTTATAACCCTAAAAGTTAAATTAACCCGTTCCTTCATTGGTTTGGTTGATTTGGCTATGCGATGCTCCCAGTTCTCCTGCAGGTCGCCCTTCATTAGCAGGTAGGAACCATCCTCCAGTTTTACCGAATATTTTTGCGAATGATCTTTTTTATTGCGGATATCAAAGCTGCGCACCTGCCCAAAGGTAACTGATGCCACTACCGGGTTTTTGCCAAGCTCGTTTTCATTGTCGCTATGCCAGGCTACCGAATCATTGCCATCGCGGTAGTAATTGAGCAATACGCTGTTAAAATTAATGCCTGATAATATTTGTACGTGCTCCCTGATGGTCTGTAATTCATCTGTCCATGGTAGGGGGTCATATTTCTCTCCCGAAAAGGAATAGGCCGTATCCGGATCGCCTACCCAAACGGTGAGCCTGGGCGTAAGCAAATGCTTGTCATACATCTTTATGATCTTTTGCTGCCAGGGCATTTCCACAATGAATTTATTCATCAGGTATTCGCTTTGCTCCTGGCTGAATATACCCGGCCGGTAATCTAAAAGCTCCGTCGGTAAGCCTTTACTCTGCCCCGTTTCAGGAAAAAAACTTAACTGTTCCATTGCTGATCTATACACAATTTTCACGCCATAGTTTTATGCTGACAGGGGTAGGAAATTTGTCCATAATGATGCGTTGTTTGTCCATTTTATGCGGATGGGAGATGTTGAATATTTGTATCGTCAATAACGACAGCATAATACTCAACAAAATGAAAACACAATTTTCAGTACCAACCCGTGATGAAGTAAGCCCTGCCAACCAGGCCATATTTGATAACCTGCAAAAAGCGTTGGGCTTTGTGCCAAATCTGTATGCTACCATAGCTTATTCTGACAATGGCCTTGCCCGCTTTCTGGCTTATCAGAATGCAAAAACATCTTTATCAAATAAGAAAAAAGAGGCAGTTAACTTAATTGTGAGCCAGGTGAACGAATGTGTTTACTGCCAGAGCGCCCATTTAGTACTGGGTAAAATGAACGGCTTTACCGATGAGCAATTACTGGATATAAGAAAAGGCACCAGCACTGATCCTAAACTGAATGCCTTGGTTGCCCTGGCTGCAAATGTTACCGCTACACGCGGCAAAGCAGATGGCGACCTGGTTGATGCCTTTTACGCGCACGGATACACCAATGAAAACCTGGTTGACCTGATCCTGCAGATCAGTGATAAAACAGCTATGAATTACCTGCATAATTTAACCGATATCCCGGTTGATTTCCCTTTGGCAAGCGCACTGTAAATTTACTTATAGCATACCAATTCGGCATATTGAATTGGTATGTTTGATTAACAAATTTCAAAAACGATGGAAAACGAGATCAGACACCCGATACCTCCATTTAATATGGAAACTGCCCTGCAAAAAGTGCAGGCCGCCGAAGATGCCTGGAACTCAAAGGACCCCCAGAAAGTTTCACTGGCTTATACCATTGATACCGAATGGCGCAATCGCACGGAGTTTATCAACGGCCGCGAAGAGGTAAAGGAATTCCTGACCCGCAAATGGGAAAAGGAACTGGATTATAAATTGAAGAAAGAACTGTGGGGTTTTAAGGAAAACCGCATGGCTGTAAGATTTGAGTATGAATGGCATGATGCTGCCGGGCAATGGTACCGCAGTTATGGAAATGAGCTTTGGGAATTTGATGAAAAAGGTTACATGCAAAAAAGGTACGCCAGCATAAATGACCTGCCTATTGCCGAGGCCGATCGAAAGTTATAAGAGGTAAACAATGAATGATCAATCCACCTTTACTTTAGTTGACCCGCAGAAGGGCAACCTGGCATTTAAGCTGTTTACCTTTGGCGATAGTAGTTATTTCGACCATCTGCAGCGTAATAACTATTACTCGCTCATTTGGGTTACTAATGGCAGCGGTAAAGTAAAGGCGGATTTTTCTGAATATGTATTTAAGGAAAATACTTTATTTGCCTTTGCTATCTATCAGCCGTTTATGTTTTTGGCTGATGGAAAAATAGAGGGCATAGCCCTTCAATTCCACCCGGATTTTTTCTGCATCCATAAGCATCAGCAAGAGGTGGCTTGCAATGGCGTGCTGTTCAATAATATTTATAATCCACCATATGTATTGGTTGACGAAGTTGCCGCTGCCATCTTAAATAATATTTTGGAACAGGTAAAGGCCGAAATGCAAAACCCCGCGCTGGCGCAATATGAGTTGCTGGTATCTTATCTTAAAATATTCCTGATCAATGCGTCACGCTTAAAAACCAATCAGCAGCCGGATGCTAAATTGGCGGTAGCGGATACCGAAGAGCCTTTTATCCTACAAAAATTAAAGGATTATATCGAGCAGCATTACAAAACCAAGCATGCGGTAAGTAATTATGCCGATATGCTGAACATATCGCCCAAGGCATTGGCAAAGATCACCAAAACGCATTTTAATAAAACGCTTACCAATATGATCGCAGAGCGCATCATCATCGAGGCCAAAAGAGAGCTTTACCTCACCAATAAAACGGTAAAGGAAATAGCCTACGAGCTGGGTTATAACGATGAAAGCTATTTCAGTCGTTTTTTTAAAACCAATGCCGAGGTATCGCCCCAGTTATACCGCGAAACTGTTGGGTATAACCGGATGGGGATGTAATTATTGCATTTTGTTTTCCAGTGTCAATTTTTAGATATGAATTTGCAAATGCTGGCAATTGTTGCATCATCCGGAAAAATACTTTTTTATCGCCCAAAAGCGAACGTTTTGTTGTTCGGATACGATACAACATTTGGTCTTTTTAGATCATAAATATTTTATAATCAGTTAATTATAAATGTGGCATTATATTGATGGGTAAATATGCATAAATCCTCATTAACTGCATATTGGAATGATTAGAAACTACTTTAAAACTACGTTTAGATATTTGTGGAATAATAAGGTATTTTCTTTCATCAATATTATTGGCTTAGTTACAGGCATATGCGTTTGTTTTTTTGCATTGCTGTATGTTCATTTCGAATTGAACCACGATACTTATAACCTGCAAGCCGACAATATTTATCGTGTAGTAACTGATGTTAAAACACCTACAGGCATCAGTTATGAAAGTACGTCGGCCCCTGTTGGCCCGGCAATGAAAGCCGCTTTTCCGGAAGTAAAAGATATGGCAAGGGTTTTTATGGATGACATGATCCTCCAAAGCAATCCAAACAATGCGAATAAAGAAGAGGTAGCTTACGCCGATTCTTCTGCATTTAAAATATTTACCTGGCCGCTCCTGCGTGGTGACCTTGGTCATATGTTTGATGCGCCAGGCAATGTGGTGCTCTCTGAAACCGCGGCAAAAAGATATTTCGGGCATAGCGATCCACTCGGGCAAACCCTATTGATCAACGGTAAGGTTAAAGCTACAGTAACCGGGATAATGAAGGATATCCCCTACAACTCACACTTGCGGGTCGATTTCATTTTTTCCATATCCACGCTGATTTCATGGGACGATGAAGGCTGGAACCATAGATGGAACCATTTCGGTTTCTATACTTACCTGTTGTTACAGCATGGCCAGTCTCCGGCTTCGTTAAAATCAAAACTCCCCGCTTTTGTAAACGCTAATTTTAATAAAGACGAATTTAAATATCAACTCGCTCTTGAACCTTTAAAAAGAGTTTATTTATATGGTAAACCCCGTGGCCACCGTACAGGTACTTCAGCAACCGGGAGCATAAGTAATGTGTACATCATTTCTGTAGTGGCAATATTGGTACTGTTTATTGCCTGCTTTAATTTCATTAATCTCACAACGGCTTTCTCCTTACAACGGACTAAGGAAATAGGCGTACGTAAGGTACTTGGCGCATCCAGATACCAGCTAATACTGCAGTTTTTTATGGATGCGCTAATGTTGTGCCTCATTTCCTTTGTGATCGTATTGCTGCTCGCTACACTTTTATTGCCTTTATTCAATCAACTGGTAGGGACGATTGTGGCTGGTAATATTTTCACTGATTTTCAGCATATTTTATGGTTGTTCCTTATCGCGGTAGTTGTAGGTGTTTTATCAGGGGCGTATCCTGCTTTGTTCCTGTCGGGCTTTAAACCCATCAGCAGCCTTAAAGGCAAAACCGGGTCGTCGGGTACTGGCCTTGTGTTGCGCCGTTCACTGGTGGTTGCGCAATTTGGTATATCCATCTTTCTTATTATCGCTACAGGTGTAGTGTACATGCAGCTTAACTTTATGCAGAATAAGCAATTAGGGTTTCAAAAAGACCATAAGCTGGTTATAGATTACCAGTTTGATAGCCACATAAACGAGCATGCAGACGGGGTTAAGCAACAGCTGATGGATATCCCGGGTGTTAGCATGGTTAGTTTTTCGTCATCTATTCCCGGCACATCAAATAACCAGTTTGTTACCTTAATTCAAAACAGCAGGGGCGAAAACCAACAGCAGAAAACCGATGCCTATTTTATTGATGATGCCTTTCTTAAACAGTTTCACATAGATGTGATTGCCGGCCGGGGTTTCTCCCATAATCTGGCGGCCGATTCCATGAAATCCATGCTTATAAATCAATCTATGTTAAAAGCGTTGGGCTTTACCAATGCTAATGATGCCATTGGTAAGCAATTCACCCAGTTACATCACCAGGGCACTATAGTTGGGGTTATCAAAGATTTTCATAACCATTCCTTTGTTGAAATCGTTCAGCCTTTAACCTTGCGCGTAGATCCTGAGCATTTAACAAATATTACTATCAATATAACAGCAGAAAATGTAAACGCAACCGTAAACAAGCTACAAATCGCTTGGAAAAGTATAGCGCCCGGCCTGCCATTTATATATTTCTTTGCCGACGAGGCTTATAATCAACAATACATTGCCCAGGAACGTTTCGGTCAGCTTTTTATTTGCTTTGCCGTAGTAGCCATTGTAATATCATGCCTTGGCCTGGTGGGTTTATCAGCTTATAACATAGCTCAACGCAAAAAGGAAATCGGTGTACGTAAAGTTTTGGGTGCATCGGTAAGCAACATAACCCTGATGTTGTCTAAAGATTTTGTTAAGCTTATTATTATAGCACTATTAATAACATCGCCTGTATCATGGTTGCTAATGAACCATTGGTTGCAAAGCTTTGCTTATCGTATCGATATACCGGTATGGGTATTTGTTTTATCAGGCCTGGCTGCCATATTTATAGCCCTGTTTACTATAAGTTTTCAATCGGTAAAGGCAGCAATTGCTAATCCGGTGAAGAATTTGAAGAGTGAATAAGACTCGATACAATCGCTGAACCATATTAAGCAATCGTCGCAGACGAGCGCAAGATGAATAATAAATAAAATGTCATTGCGAGGAGGAACGACGAAGCAACCTCGTCGCTGCATATGGAACGCGACGAGGTTGCCACGCTATCGCTCGCAATGACACAGATTTATTATTAACGGTTGGTATGATGATTAACGACTTACGAAGTTTTTAAAACTTCGTAAGTCTGGCAGTAATACTAAAATATCGCCTCAGCAATCCTTTTTGTCGGCCCGGGGTTACTCATAGTATAAAAATGCAATACCGGTGCGCCGAACTCAATCAGCTCTTTGCATTGGTTTATCATCCATTCAATACCTACATCTTTTACATCTTTTTCTGATTTGCAGGCCTGCACAGCATCAGCCAGGTCTTCAGGGATATCAATGTGAAATATTTTTGGCAGGTTGATCAATTGTTTTGATGAAGTGATGGGCTTTAGTCCGGGAATGATGGGCACGTTGATGCCATTCTCGCGACAAAGCTTTACAAACTCTTTGTATTTGTTGTTATCATAAAACATTTGGGTAACAATAAAATTGGCACCCATGTCTACCTTTTTCTTCAGGTACCTGAAATCTGTTTTCAGGTTTGGCGATTCAAAGTGTTTTTCGGGATATCCGGCAATACCGATACAGAAATCGGCATTAACAACATCATGGTCTTCATATAAATATTTACCCTTGTTCATATTGGTAACCTGCTCCAGCAACTCGCATGCGTAGGCATGGCCACCGGGAGTTGGTACGAATGAAGGATCGGCATGGCGGGCATCGCCGCGTAATACCAGTACGTTATCAATACCCAAAAATTGAAGGTCGATCAGCGCGTTCTCGGTTTCCTCCTTGGTAAAACCACCACATATTAAATGCGGAACAGCATCAACCTTATAACGGTTGATGATAGCGGCGCAAATAGCAACCGTGCCCGGGCGTTTACGGTAGGACACCTTCTCCAACAGGCCGCTTTCGTGCTTTTTATAGATATAATCCTCGCGGTGATAAGTAACATCAATAAACGGCGGATTAAACTCCATCAGCGGGTCAATAGCATCATAAATTTCCTGTATGCTACGCCCCTTTACCGGTGGTAATAGTTCGAATGAGAAGAGTGTTTTGCCTGCCGCTTTGGTTATGTGTTCCGTTATTTTCATTGATGTTTTTAGGTGATAAAGCCTTTGTAAATATAATAATCCGCGCGTCATTGCGAGGTACGAAGCAATCCCCGATATGCAAATCCGCTCTGTATAGTTTGGGATTGCTTCGTACCTCGCAATGACGCTTCGTTATGGTTGCTATGTGTTCATTAATAGTTTAAGTTTGGCCCTAACCAGCGCTCTACGGTTTCCACATCCATTGTCTTACGCTTCGCGTAATCCTCTACCTGATCCTTACTAATCTTACCCAAACCAAAATACCTTGCCTGTGGGTGCGCGAAGTAGAACCCGCTTACGGAGGCGGCCGGTGTCATGGCTAAACTTTCAGTAAGGTGCATATGGGCGTTATCTTCAGCTTTCAGCAGTTCAAACAAGGTGATCTTTTCGGTATGATCCGGACAGGCAGGATAACCCGGTGCCGGGCGGATACCCTGGTATTCTTCCTTGATCAGCTTTTCGGTATCCAGTTGTTCTGTTTTAGCATAGCCCCAGTAATCTTTGCGTACCAGCTCGTGCATTTTTTCAGCAAAAGCTTCTGCTAAACGATCAGCAAGGGCTTTAGCCATGATGCTGTTATAGTCGTCATGATCGGCCTCAAATTCGGCAACCAGCTCATCGCAACCAACACCTGCAGTTACCGCGAACCCACCCCAATAATCAGGCACACCGCTATCTTTAGGTGCGATGAAATCTGATAAGGCATAATATGGTTCGCCCTTAACTTTTTCTGATTGCTGACGCAGCGTGTAGATAGTTTCTAAAACCTGTGTACGGCTTTCGTCGGTATACAATTCAATATCATCGCCTACACTATTAGCAGGCCAAAAGCCGATAACAGCATTCGCCTGTAACAGCTTGTCCTTAACTATGCGTTTTAACAGTTCCTGCGCATCGTCATATAGTTTCTTCGCTTCGATGCCCACATATTTGTCATCAAATATTTTAGGGAAGCTGCCGCGCAGTTCCCAGGTATGGAAAAATGGTGTCCAGTCGATATACGGTACCAAATCCTCCAGCGGGAATGCTTCAAAAATCTTGGTGCCTGTAAAGGTTGGTTTTGGCGGCATCATACCGTTAAGGTTGATCTGGCATTTCTGGTTACGCGCAGCATCAATGCTGACGAAACGCTTATCCGATTTTTTATTCAGATGCGCTTCACGGGCTTTTGCGTATTCATCTTTAATACCCTGGATATATTCATCACGACCGGTTTCACTCATTAAACTACTACAGACAGTAACGCTGCGTGATGCATCCAATACATGTATGGCGGCACCTGAATAGTTTGGCGCCACCTTAACCGCCGCATGTATGCGTGAAGTAGTTGCACCTCCAATAATTAACGGGATACTGAAGTTATTGCGCTCCATTTCCTTAGCGAAATGCACCATTTCATCTAATGATGGCGTGATCAAACCACTCAGGCCGATGATATCTACATTTTGTTTAATGGCTTCCTCGATGATCCTTTGTGCAGGCACCATCACCCCAAGGTCTATCACCTCGAAGTTATTACAGGCCAAAACTACGCCCACAATATTTTTACCAATATCGTGCACATCGCCCTTAACTGTAGCCATTAAAATTTTACCGGCATTACTGCGGGCATCGGCTGCTGTGTCTTCGCCGGAGGCTAGAACACGCTGTTTTTCCAGTTCGATATAAGGCAATAAATAAGCAACCGCCTTTTTCATTACACGGGCTGATTTTACTACCTGTGGCAGGAACATCTTGCCTGATCCAAACAGATCACCTACAATATTCATCCCATCCATCAGCGGCCCCTCTATCACCTCAAGCGGACGGGCATATTTCTGGCGGGCTTCCTCCACATCATCATCCAGGTATTCAATAATACCTTTTACCAGGGCGTGCGATAAACGTTTTTCAACCGGATCTTTGCGCCATTCTTCATCGCGCACAATTACTTTTCCTTTACTCTTAATATTGTCTGCAAACTCAACCAAACGCTCGGTAGCATCCGGGCGACGGTTTAATAAAACATCTTCAACCAGTTCAAGCAGGTCTTTCGGGATCTCCTGGTATACTTCAAGCATCCCGGCGTTAACGATACCCATATCCATACCGGCTTGTATAGCATGGTATAAAAATGCAGAGTGCATAGCCTCGCGTACGGTGTTATTACCACGGAACGAGAACGAAATATTACTTACCCCGCCACTCACTTTGGCGTGTGGCAGATTTTGTTTTATCCAGCGGGTGGCTTCAATAAAATCAACCGCGTAGTTGTTGTGTTCTTCTAAACCGGTGGCTACGGTTAATATGTTCGGATCGAAAATGATATCCTGTGGCGGGAAACCAACTTCGTTAACCAGTATGTTGTATGATCGCTCGCAGATCTCCTTACGGCGTTCCAATGAATCCGCCTGTCCGGTTTCATCAAAAGCCATTACTACCGTGGCAGCGCCGTAGCTTAATATTTTACGGGCGTATTCCTTAAACTTTTCTTCACCTTCTTTTAGCGAGATGGAGTTAACGATCCCCTTGCCTTGTAGACATTTTAATCCGGCTTCAATAACCGTCCATTTTGATGAATCCACCATTATGGGCAGCTTGGCAATGTCGGGTTCAGAAGCAACAAGGTTCAGGAATTTAACCATCACCGCTTCCGAATCGATCATGCCCTCATCCATGTTAATGTCGATTACCTGCGCACCGCCTTCAACCTGCTGCAAAGCAACGGTTAGGGCAGCTTCATAATCCTCGCCTAGAATCAGTTTGGAGAATTTTGGTGAACCGGTAATATTGGTACGCTCACCCACGTTCATGAAAACACTTTCGGGCGTTAGGGTAACCGCTTCAAGTCCGCTCAGGCGCATGTTGGGCGCTATTTCGGGTATTAACCTTGCGGGATATTGCGCGGCTTTATCTGCGATACATTTGATGTGTTCGGGCGTAGTGCCACAACAACCACCTACTATGTTTACCAGTCCGGCTTGCATAAAGTCATCAACCTGATGTGCGGTTTCGTGAGCAGTTTCATCGTACTGACCAAACTCGTTTGGCAAACCGGCATTTGGATAGGCCGAAATGAATACATCGGCAATATTAGAAAGCTCCTCCAAATGCGGGCGCATTTCCCTTGCACCCAAAGCGCAGTTTAAACCTACGGATAACAGGTTAGCATGGCGGATAGAATTCCAGAATGCCTCAACTGTTTGGCCCGATAAGGTACGTCCCGAAGCATCGGTAATAGTACCCGAGATCATGATGGGCAAATGCTTGCCCGATTCATCGGCATAACGGTTTATGGCAAATAATGCCGCTTTGGCATTGAGGGTATCAAATATGGTTTCAACCAGCAGCATATCCGAGCCGCCATCAACCAGGCCACGAACCTGGTCATAATAAGCTTCGGCAAGGTCGTCAAAAGTAACGGCGCGATAGCCCGGGTCGTTAACATCAGGCGATAATGACGCGGTGCGGTTTGTAGGGCCGACAGCGCCTGCTACAAAGCGTGGTTTATCGGGTGTTTTTTTATTGTATTCGTCGGCAACTTCGCGAGCAAGGCGCGCACCTTCAAAGCTTAATTCATAAGCTAAGTATTCCAGGTGATAATCAGCCAGTGAGATAACTTGTGTGCTGAATGTGTTTGTTTCGATGATATCCGCCCCGGCATCCAGATATTCAGCGTGGATAGCCCTGATCACATCGGGGCGCGTGATGTTCAGCAGGTCATTGTTTCCCTGCAGGTCTGATGCATGATCTTTAAAACGTTCCCCACGAAAATCCGCCTCGGCTAATTGGTATCGTTGTATCATGGTACCCATTGCGCCGTCAATAACGAGTATACGTTTCTCTAATTCTTTTCTAATATCCATTTTGTTGAGTAGCAAGTATTTAGTATCAAGTATCAAGTATGAAAAAATCACCTGATACGGCTAAACTCAAATGCGGATAATAAAATTATCTTGCTACTTGATACTAGCTACCTGATACTAAATAAAAACACGCTTATATCGAAAAGTCGGGTGATATATTGACTTTCGCTTATCTTTCCTAACCGATTTTTGAAGCTGGTTAAGTAGAATGTAGCACCTTGTGAAGCACAGGTTGCTAAGACATCGCAGGGTCTAATCCCTCCATCTTTCTCTATAAGCACTGCAAAGGTGCGTAATAAACTTGTAATATGCAATAGGGTGATTGACCCCTCTATAACCCCTATGTCATTTCGACCAGAGGGAGAAATCTTTTTCGCCATGCACAGCGGTCATGCTTGTAGCAGAAGATTTTTTCGCTCACACCTTCCAGGCACTGTCCTGCTCAAGAGATAGTTCTCCCTCCGGTCGAAATGACAGTGGAGATGAACTAAAACAAAAAGAGCCGCCTTTTTATGAGGCAGCTCTTTCAAATAATGTTGTTTAACGATTATCTTCTTCTGCCGAAAATACGCATCATCGACATAAACAGGTTGATGAATGTAGTATAAAGGATAAAAGCGCCTATGATCACTAATTTATTAGTGCTTTCGGTACCAAACTCAACACCTGCGCCAATGCGTTTAAGCATTTGCATGTAGTAAGCGGTAAGGCCTATCATAACTGCTACAAACACGAAGCTGATGATGTAATCCAACTGCTGGCTGTGCATAAAGAAGTTAATAAGGCTTACGCCCAAAATGCCTATAAATATCACATAAAGTATAGAACCAAACTTGGTTAGGTCCATACTTGTTTTGTAGCCAGATACAGCCATTACAGCAAAAACAAAGGCTGCGCTTAAGAATACGGTAAATATTGAGCCTGAAGTGTATTCGATACCGAAGATGCTTAATGTAACACCGATAGTTGCTGAATATGCAACAAACAGTAATACCATAACCGGGTATGATATACGGTTAAAACCGAAATTGATGACTAGTGAAAAAGCAAGCGGCGCAAATATAGCTACATAGCCTAAACCTGTAAAGCCACCTGTAACCGGGTCAAGTATCAGGCTCATTAAACCCTGATTAAGATAAAATTCAAAAGCGACAAAAGCGGAGATACCTAATGCCACGAACATCCAGGCAAAAACTTTAGCTAAATATTTGCGTGATGCGGTTTCGCTATCGTCTAATTGTGTTACGCTATTATAAACGTAGTTAGAACTATTATTTTCCATTTTTTATTTCAGAATTATTCTTTTTTTATTAATACAAATTTACTCATTTAATGTGATATGCTAAAATCACACTATAGGTGTTAGACCAACGTGAAATTAAATAGTTTAGTGTGATTATCAAAACTAATTCAATCTCTTTATCAGCTGTTCCTCCACCTTTTTAAATACCTGCAGGGGTTTTAAGCCGCGCCAGTTAAGCTCATCCAATTCGCCGCCGAAATTGATATAATAATCAATGTTATTGCTCTTAAACTCATCGATCACATGCTCGCGGAAGTTGATGCCTGCTATCCAGCCATCCTCTACCTCCTGGAACCATTCCTCATAATAACAATCATCCGACGAATGAAAGTTCAGCACATTTTCGCCGATGAGTATGAACTGGGTGATACCCTGGTCGACCATCAGATCAATGAGTTCCCGTTTCATGAGCATGATATCGTTATTAATAGCATCGTTCCATTCCCCTATCAATTCGATGATGGTGTAGCCGCGGTCGTAATCGGTATAAAGTACTTTAAGGTAAAGCGTGTTAGAGCCAAATGAATCCCACTGCGGATGCAGCAGGTAATTGTATACCTGTTTATCAAACTCAAACTCACTGTACTGCGTTGCATAAAAAGGCGAAAACTCGTCTTCTGATGCAATGTAGTCATCCCTCCACCGGTAATATGGTTCTATCTCGTGCATAAGCCCCCTCTAAATCTCCCCCTAAAGGGTGAGACTTTTGTTTTTATATACAAATGTGCGGATTTATTCTAATATGCGTATTAAGCAAATGTTCAATTTTTATCATTTGCACATCTGCATATTCGCACATCAATTAATTGCTTTTATAAAAATCCACAGCTTTCCTAACGCTGCCTTCCTGCTTTAATAATTTGGCGGCAGTTTGTTCGTCGAGGCCGGTTTCATTCATTACCATGCGGGTGCCGCGGTCAACCAGTTTGTTATTGCTTAATTGCATATCTACCATTCTATTGCCTTTAACCTTACCCAGCTGTATCATGGTCGCGGTGCTCAGCATATTCAATACCAGTTTTTGGGCGGTGCCTGCTTTCATACGGGTTGATCCGGTTAAAAACTCTGGCCCAGTTACCACTTCAACCGGATATTTAGCTTCTGCTGCAACCGGACTACCACTATTACAAACTATGCAGCCTGTGGCAATATTGTGCTGATTTGCCATTTTTAAGCCGCCGATAACATAAGGCGTAGTACCCGATGCTGCTATGCCTACCAGTACATCTTTATCGTTGATATTAAATTCCTGCAGATCTACCCAGGCTTGCTCAATATCGTCTTCTGCATATTCAACTGATTTGCGAATGGCAGTATCGCCACCGGCAATAATACCTACTACCATATCAAAGGGTACGCCGAAAGTTGGCGGGCACTCCGAGGCATCAACCACCCCCAGCCTGCCGCTAGTGCCTGCGCCAATATAAAACAGGCGGCCACCCGCTTTCATTCTGGCAGCGGTTACTTCCACCAGTTTTTCTATCTGCGGTAAGGCTTTTGCCACGGCAAGCGGTACGGTTTGGTCCTCCTCGTTCATATGCTGCAGGATCTCCTTAACAGGCATCAGTTCGAGGTTGTTGTAGTTTGAGCTTTTTTCGGTTGTGAATTCCATTGCGGGATGTTTATACCGCAAAATTACATGATTTTTTACAATTGTTGTGACAGTTGGAAACTGTCACAATGCCGCACCACGGGTTACGCTGCGCTAAACCCGCGGCAGCAACTACTTAATCTTTCCAGAACAGTGTATTTGGATGGAAATGTTTCCACGAATGCCAGTACTCCTGGTAAGCCTGTATTTTAGTGAGGCGGCTGCCTTTTAGTACTCCCGAGGTAGCTAATCCATCCCAATCCCACAATGAAGCGGTTTCCTGGTCGGTTAATACGCCTTTAGCATCCAGATTAAAATGGAGTGTTTTGCCATTCACATCGGTATTAAAAGTATGGAAAGTAAGACTGTCGCTCTCAATAGTTACCAGTAATGGTGTTTTGTTAAGATTGTCATTGAGCAGTCGTTTTTTAAACAGGTGCCGCCAGTCGTAAGCCTTTGCCTGCCCGTTTACTATTACGCCGATCACCCAACTCTTTCGTATCAAGGTATCCTTGTTTTTCAGCGTGCTGTCCTTATCAACGGCCTGTAAGCGGTCATAATTTTTCAGGTCCTTATAATCCTGAACGTAATTTGTATCAGGTTGTAATATAAGCGACGAGGGGTGTTTGCTGATCCATGCGGAAAGGGTGGATTGTTCATAAGGGAGCTCCTGCAGATGTTTGCCTTTTAGTTTACCAACAGCCGCAATGCCTGTGGCCTGGTACCACCATGTTTTAGTTTGCTGATCCTCAATAACAGCATTGTAATGCCGCGCCCCTACCAGGCGGAACGCTTGCCTCGTGCCATTGATCATAGGGCTGTATACCCTGCCGGTGCGGCACATGGTGCAATAAGTTATCAGCACGGGTTCATTACCCACATTGTCCTGTATTTTATGGTGATAGCCAAGATATACCAGCGGATAGGCCTTGGCAACACCATTATTAACCACGCCGATTATCACCATGTTCATGGGGACTTTGTTGGTCATGGCATTAGCAAATTTGATGACCTGCGGCTCCTGGAACATGGTCTCAGCCTTAAACATTATATCTGTAAAGTAAAAACTGCCCAGGCAAAGTGCCAACACCAGCGCTTTGGTGATTTTACCGCCTGTTGAATTTTTAGCATAATATTTTATGCCGTACCAAACCAGCAAAGCAGCGCCAATAAAGCGCAATGGGTTTACTATCTTTTCAAGATAATAGGCCGCAGTTATGGCATTCAGGTCCTGACTGCCGGGAAAAGGCATCAGCAAATAGGCATGCACCAGCCCGGGGACTACCAGTAATACAATGCCCGCCCAGAACAATAGTGGTTTGGTGTGACTGTTCATCAGGTGGTGGTATTTAAACTTGCGTAACGGTTGGCCGAAGGCATGTAACCGCTGGTTTTTAAGATATTCGCCAGCCGGTCGTAAAACGCGGGCTCGGTTGGTGTAACGCTTGCCAGGCCATCCACATACTTATTGTACAGGCAAAATAGTCCCGCGATTAGTACGGTATCATGTATCTCCAGGTCGGTTGCCCCGGCTTGTTTGGCCCTGGTCACCAGTTCAGCGCTTACGGTGCGGGCATCAGCTTGTGTTCTGCGGGCGATCTCCAGCAAAAACTTCATCTTGGGGGTAACAGGTGCATTCTCAGGATCATGTTTTACCTTTTCGGCTGTTTCACGTTCGCCCAAAAGTACATCAGCAGCTGCAGTATGCGCGGCAGTGCAGAATTTGCACTCGTTCCCCTGCGACACAACGGTAGCGATCAGTTCACGCTCGGCCTCTGTTAATGTTGATTCGCCGCGCAACAAAATTTGCGTGAGCTGCCTTATTGGGAGGGCGGTATCCTGCCGGTAATTTAGCAGGCCGGTAATGCCAGGTAAATTTTCATCTAATGTTATGTGTGGCATAGTAATGTAGTTTTAAGATCTATCCTTTCAGCAACAGAAAGCAGATGGCTAACAATGGTTTATAATATTGTTAAATTTATTAAAATATAGTTCAATTGTAAGCCTTGGGTAATTATTTCTTAGCCCATAAAACTAATAAATGCTTCTTTGGCATTAATTGCTGATCAATAGACTAATAAATCAGGCAAAAAATTACAATTTAAGTAAAAGTTAAACGCTAAAATTTCAACTAATCGTCTGAATTTGTTAGTTTTGCGTTACTATTTTAATATGAAAAGGGGCGCGGGCATAATTTTCAGATCAGTGTTGTTGATTTTGGTGGGTATTGCTATCGGCTTGCTTGTTGGCGACAATAATTTTGCCTCCCATTACCTCAATACCTCACCCGGAAAAGGCGATAAACTTACCAAAGTGCTGCAACTGGTGCGCCAGAATTATGTTGACTCTGTTAACGTGGATAGTGTTGAGGGCGTAACTGTTAACAACCTGCTGCAAAACCTCGACCCGCACTCTATGTACCTGCCCCCGCAGCAGGCACTGGCCATTAACGAAAAGCTGGAAGGCGGCTTTAATGGTTTTGGTATTGAGTACCAGTTATTGCGCGATACCCTTTACATTACCCAAATATATCCCAACGGGCCCGCTAATAAGGCCGGTTTAAGCACGGGCGACAGGGTGCTAGCCATCAACAATCAAAAAGTTTCGGGCGCGAAGATCACCGGTGATAAAATAGATAAGATACTTACCGACGAGAAAAGGAAAGAAATGGCTTTTAACGTGGTTGAGCCTGATGAAACACCGATGCTTTACCGCATACAACGCGGCCATGTTGACCTAAGCAGTTTGGATGCCGCATATATGGTTACCAATGATGTGGGCTATATTAAGATAAGCAAATTTGCTTCCACTACCGATAATGACTTTCGTTATTCGCTGGGCAAGCTGAAAAGCCAGGGCATGACCAAGCTTGTGCTTGATATCCGCGGCAATGGTGGTGGCTACCTGAATACGGCTACTGCGCTGGCTAACGAGTTTTTAACCAAGGGCAAGCTGATCGTTTATACCAAAGGCATACATGAAAACCGTACGGACTACTTCGCTACAGATTCGGGTGAATTTCAACATGGTAAATTAGCGGTGCTGATTGATGAATATTCCGCATCGGCAAGTGAGATACTGGCGGGTGCACTGCAGGATCTGGACAGGGCCATTATTGTTGGTCGCCGGTCTTTTGGTAAAGGTTTGGTGCAGCAACAGTTCCCGTTTGCGGATGGTTCGGCAGTTAATTTAACGGTGGCCAGGTATTATACCCCATCGGGCAGATCGATACAAAAATCATATGCGGGCGGTATTGATAACTACCACAATGAGCTGGCTGAGCGTATGAAAAAAGGCGAACTGTTTTCGGCACAAAGTAATATGGATGATAGCGCGTTTAAAAAATCATCACCCTACCATACCGCCAGTGGTAAAAAGGTTTTTAGCGGTGGGGGTATTATGCCTGATATTTTTGTGCCTGCCGACACCACCATGGATACCAACCTGGTGCAGGAGCTTGCCGACAACCAGTTGTTTACCGCTTATGTGATTGACAAGCTGCAGCCCGAGCTGAACAAATATGCCTCGGCTGATAAGTTTATTAATAATTACGCAGTGAACGACCTGCAATACGGTGATTTTATCCTTTACGCCTCGCAAACCATAAAGGAAATAGACTCCTATGAGATCAAGGTATCCCGCGAACCCATAGAAACGCTGCTAAAAGCCTATGCGGCCCGTTTTAAATGGGGCGATGAAGCATACTATCAAACTGTTAACGGCGATGATGAAGCCTTTAGGAAAGCTGTGGAAGCGGTTCAGTAGCCCCCTTTGTCATTCTGAACGATAGTGAAGAATCTTCTGCGCTATGCAAACGCGTGATAGATCCTTCGTACCTCAGGATGACAAAAGGAGATAATATCTGCACATCAAAAAATTACTTTTGCCTAAACCAAACCTGTACCGGTGCACCGTTGAAATCAAAGTTTTCCCTTAGTTTGTTTTCTACAAAACGGTAGTAAGGTTCTTTAACATACTGCGGCAGGTTGCAGAAGAATGCGAACATGGGCGATGTGCCTGCAATTTGAGTGATGTATTTTATCTTAACGTATTTGCCTTTGATAGATGGCGGCGGTATAGCCTCTATAATAGGTAGCATCACCTCGTTTAATTTTGAGGTTGGGATGCGTTTTGCACGGTTGGCATAAACCTGGTTAGCAGTTTCAATCACCTTTAACACACGCTGTTTTTCGGTTACGGAAGTGAAAACGATAGGCACATCGGTAAACGGCGCTATCTTTTGCCTGATCATCTCTTCAAAAACCTTAATGGTTTTGTTATTCTTTTCGATCAAATCCCATTTGTTTACTACGATTACGATGCCCTTTTTATTCTTTTCGGCAAGGTGGAAGATATTAATGTCCTGCGATTCGATACCTTCAACAGCATCAATCATCAGGATAACTACGTCGGCTTCCTCCAGCGCCTTTATGGTACGCATTACGGAGTAAAATTCGATGTTCTCCTTGACCTTGGTTTTCTTGCGCATCCCGGCAGTGTCAATCAGCATAAAATCGTGACCGTACTGGTTGTAATGTATGTGGATGGAATCGCGCGTGGTGCCTGCAATTGGTGTTACAATGTTGCGCTCCTTGCCGATCAGCGAGTTGATGATGGATGATTTACCCACATTTGGCCTGCCTACGATGGCGTATTTTGGCAAAGTGTTTGGTTCGGTTGGTTCATCGTCGAAGTGTTTAACCACATCATCCAATAATTCACCCGTTCCGGAGCCTGTCATGGATGAGATATTGTATAGCTCGCCTAGGCCTAAGCTGTAAAATACCATGGAGTCGGCTAAAAGCGAGGTGTTATCCAGTTTATTAACTACCACAAATACGGGTTTTTTGCCTTTACGCAATAGCGAAGCAATTTCATCATCCAGATCGGTAATGCCTGTGGTTACATCAACCATAAAAAGTATAACGGTAGCTTCCTCAATGGCGATAACTACCTGCTCGCGGATAGCGGCTTCAAATACATCGTCTGAATTGGCTACGTAGCCGCCGGTATCAATAACGGTAAAAGAATGGTTGGTCCACTCTGATATGCCATAATGCCTGTCGCGGGTTACGCCGCTAAAATCGTCGACGATAGCCTTGCGGCTCTCGGTTAAACGGTTATATAAAGTTGATTTGCCTACGTTGGGCCTGCCCACTATGGCTACTATATTGCTCATGTTTGTGTTAGAATCAAGAATTAAGAGTCAAGAATCAGGGAAAGCCGATAGTGGCAATCCTGAATTTTCTCCTAATTCTAATTTAAATATTTATTATGAATCTTTGCTTGGTCTTAATGTTAAATCTTGACTCTTGCTTCCTGATTCTTGTGTCTGCTACTCGTACCCAAATTTTTTCAGGTAATTTTTTTTGCTGCGCCAGTCGGGAATAACTTTTACAAACATCTCTAAAAAGATCTTCTTCTGGAAAAAATCTTCCATATCCCTGCGGGCATAGGTGCCTACTATTTTAAGCATGCTGCCATCCTTGCCTATCAAAATGTTCTTCTGCGAGTCGCGTTCTACAATGATTTCGGCGCTGATGCGGTGCAGTTTTTCACCCTCAACAAAAGCGGTCACTATTACTTCGCTGCTGTAAGGGATCTCTTTTTTGTATTGTTTAAATATCTGCGCACGTATCATTTCCGACGCAAAAAAGCGGTCGTTACGATCGGTTAGCGCGTCTTTTTCATAGTATGCGGGGTGCTCGGGCAAATGCTCGATTACGAAATTCATTACCGCCAGCACGTTATAATCTTTTAGTGCTGATATGGCGAAGATCGCTTTTGGATTCAATTTCTCTTGCCAAAAATCCACCTTGGCTTTCACGGTTTCCTCGTCGGATTGATCTACCTTATTGATCAGTACTGCTACCGGTGCCTGTGTGCCTGCCAGTTTTTTCAATACATCTTCCTCATCGTACTCCTCGTAAATATCGGTCACCAATAATATCAGGTCGGCATCAACGATGGAACCATCTACCTGGTGCATCATGCTTTCGTGCAAAGCATAGTGCGGTTTGATAACGCCGGGCGTGTCAGAAAATACGATCTGATAGTCGGGCTCATTAACAATACCTAAAATACGGTGGCGTGTTGTTTGCGCCTTGGGTGTGATGATGGACATTTTTTCGCCCACCAGCGCGTTCATCAGGGTTGATTTCCCTGCGTTGGGCTTTCCAATAATGCTTACAAAACCAGCTCTGTGGGTCATAAAAAAATAAATGAAATAATATTTGGACTGCAAAGAAACGAATTATATCTTTGCAGTCCAATTTAAACAGGATGTAAATTGCATTTTTGGTTTAAATGGCACACTTTTCGCAGTAATGAAGCGGATCGAAATAATAAAAAATAGTGCGGGATGGAGCAGTTGGTAGCTCGTCGGGCTCATAACCCGAAGGTCGTAGGTTCGAGTCCTGCTCCCGCTACCCAGGTAAATAAGAAGCCTCGAGTCGAAAGACCTGAGGCTTTCGTTTTCTAATAGCGTGATAAGGCTATTGCAATAGTTAAATAATAAAACGTTTCGGAGTTATGCCCGTAATGTAATACCAAATAAAAAAATAGTGCGGGATGGAGCAGTTGGTAGCTCGTCGGGCTCATAACCCGAAGGTCGTAAGTTCGAGTCTTGCTCCCGCTACCCAAGAGAAAAAGAAAGCCTTTAACGAAAGTTAGAGGCTTTCTTGTTTAGAAGTGTTGGTAAAAGAGTAAATTTTGAGGTACACTTAAAACTTGTTGAGGTACAAACAGCAAAATTAGGAATTTTGAGGCCAAGCCTATGAATTACAACGCTTTTACAATCGCCAGTGATTTTTCAACATGGTCGGTAGGTGAAATGTGATCGGTTTCTGATGAAAAGACCGCTATAATTTTACCGTCTTTACCGATGACATAAGTTGTTCGCGGGATGAAACCATGGTTAAGCTCTATACCACGCACGTCTTTCATTCCAAGCTTCGGTGGATTTATTATCAAGCCGTATGTCGCTGCAATTTTGCCTCCAGCGTCTGACGCGACCGCGAACTTGCCCGCACAGTAATTTGGGTCAGCAGAAAATGCATTCAGTCGCTGAATATCGTCTCCTGATACACCGATAATAGTGGCTCCTGCCGCCGTAAATTTATCCTTCATTTCAGCGAATGCATGAGCTTCCGCATCACAGCCGCCAGTATAGGCAGAAGGATAGAAGTAGACTACAACCGGCCCTTTAGCAAGGGATTTTTTTAATGAAAAATTAAATTCACTACCGGCCAGGCTGGCCTGAGCTGTAAATACAGGCGCTGCATCTCCTTTTCCCAACATCTTCGATTGGGCAAGGCCGGAACGGGTTGTTAGGAGCGAAAAGCTAAGAATTAAAAAAGGCAGGTAATAATATTTCTTGATCATGATTGATTGTTTTGATTTGTTAATGGTGTTATTATCAAATCTACGATAGTTTGCGCAATCAGGTTGTCTGTCATTAAAATTTTACTGCTGCTGCCCCGTTGGCCAATGAAATAAAAATCTCAAATGGACCGACTCGCCCCCCCCGAACCGAAAATATTTAAGAGTGCCCACGCTCGCACAAATAAATCGAAAAAAAAGCCGCTCTACTTTCGTAAAGAGGCTTCGTAGCCTCTAGGGGAATCAAACCCTTAAACAACCAAGTAAATTTGTGATAGAATTCTTATGGCATTCATTAAATAGTTGGAGTTTAGTCCTGTTGGGGCTACACAGAGAAAAAGAAAGCATTTTGGACTTTTCAAGATACCAAACCTGGACTTTTCAGGTAACCTCACCGGAAGATTTACATCGAACTTTGTCCTGTAAATTTTTATATCATGGAAAATAATAAAGCTTATATAATTACCGGGCCAACTTCGGGCATCGGTTATGCCACAGCCCTTGAGCTTGCAAAGTACGGTACTGTAATTCTTGTCGGCAGAAATCCGGAAAAACTCGATCGGCTACAAAAAGAGATAAAAGACAGAGGACAAGATGCATTGTCGGTCATATGCGATATTTCAGATATGAAAAGTGTAAAAAACGCAGCTCAGCAAATTATAGCACTTGAGCTTCCTATTGCAGGATTGCTGAACAACGCAGGAATTATGCCTGCTAAAGCAGCTAAAAGTGCCCAGGGCTGGGATATGACGTTTGCTACCAACCATCTTGGTGCATTCGCAATGACCGAAGCACTCGCACCCCATCTTACCGACGGAGCAAACATAGTTTTTATCACTTCCGCGATTGAAGACCCTGAACGCAAACCTGCAAAAATCATGGGGATGAAAGGCGGTCGTTATCTATCTGCCGAAGCCAGTGCCCGTGGCGAATGGAAAGCGGGAGGCGCTAAAATGCCCGGCATAGATGCCTATGCCACATCAAAACAGTGTATCCTTGCGGCTGCGATGGCCTTTGCCCGCGAAGATGTAAGATTGCAGTACAATGCCGTAGAACCGGGAATAACCCGCGGAACCAATCTTGGCGGTGAAAGTACGAATGCTTTTATTCGCTTCTTGTTTGGTCATCTGATGGCAATCATCCCCCCTTTCTCTACCTACAGCAGCACCCCCAAAAAATCAGCAAGAGTGATCGCAAAGATCCTTATTGATGAGTCGGGTAAAACAGGCGTATATTTTGACGAAAAAGGCCAGCCAATGCTTGGTTCAGTACAGGTTCGCGATCCAGGGTTCCAGGCCCGTGTGGTGGCAGAAACCCGCGCCTTGTTATCAACCATCAAATAAGGTAAATTTGGAATGCCAACATGCCCAGATCAGACTATCATATTGGGGTGATCTCACCCGAACAATTCGTTACCGAATATACTTTCACCTATATTATCAATGGCGAAATGCATTTGTATGACGGAAGTAACAACTATGTGCTGAAATCCGGGGAATCCGGGCTTGCCCGTAAAAACCGATTAGTAAGATTTAAGAAGGAAAAAGTAAATGGTGAACTGGAAAAAGTATTCGTCTTTTTTGATGAGCACTTTCTTAGGACATTTCAGGAAAAACATCAACCAGGGGTGCCGAAATTCCAATCAGGCGAAACGATTTTACGCCTGCCTGAAAATAAGTTATTACCAAATTTCATTCAGTCGTTGCTACCCTACTACGATCATGGAAAAATAACGGAAGCCTTTGCAAATGTAAAGCGAGAAGAGCTACTCATCATTTTACTGCAGGCACAACCAGAACTGGCAGGTTTATTTTTTGATTATGGTATACCCGAAAAAATAAACATCGACGAGTTTATGAACCGCAATTACCAATTCAATGTCAGCATTGACCGGTTTGCTTATTTAACGGGGCGGAGCTTATCCGCATTTAAAAGAGATTTTAAACAGGTATTTAATGATACGCCAAGCCATTGGTTAGTACAAAAAAGATTGCAGGAAGCATACTTTCTTATCGACAAAAAAAAACAAAAACCTGCTAAAATTTATTTGGAGCTAGGCTTTGAGTCGTTGCCACATTTCTCTTACGCCTTTAAAAAACGTTTCGGGGTGGCACCAACGGAACTGGCAAGTCAAAAAAAAGCACAACTTTAAGCACTTGCGTTACACCGCAAGTTTTAGGGAAATCCAAAATGTATACATAGTTTAAACTATAATTTTGAGAAATGATGTACTTTTGATACGCTTAGATCCGTCATCAGGCCGTTATTAAGAGGACGGGTGTTTAGCGTTATTATATTATTTAATCCTTATCACGCCTCATACTTATGAATAAATTTTATTTGTTCTTTTTGATTCTTATTGCAATAGTGTATTCATGCAAAAAAAATCAAAAAGAAGACCAATCATCATCTATTATCTTAAATGTTAGTCAACAAGCGCAATTAGTTACGCTTTCGGGTCAGATAAATAATTTATCATTAGATAACGTAAAGCAAACAGGCTTTCTCTGGTCAGGAAAGCCGGATCCGATTGTAAGTACCGCGAACATTTATGTTTACACGAATGCTTCTTCAACGCTTCAATTTAATTTAAATGCACTTTCAGGTTTTACTAAAGATTCCACCTATTATGTGAAGGCTTTTTACGTTGATAAATCAAATGTCTATCACTACAGCCAGCAGGTTTCTTTTAAGTCAGATGGAACTAAACAGCCAAAACTGACATATCTGACAAAATCTTATACCTGGGGAGATGAAGTAGCACTGAAAATGGATACGCTTAATGTGAATAATCTAAACGGTATTAATATTATCATTGATACAAATATCATTGTTCATCCAACGCGAATAAGCGGGTCGAATATTTATTTTAATATACCTAACGATGTAACAAATGCATATAATTCACTATCTGTCTCCATACTCGGGCAAGAGAGTAACGCAATAAGCCTATCATTAACTAATCCTGTAATTACTGCCGGAGGTGATGCTAGTTTGATAGTTGGAAATACGCTTACGATAAATGGCCAGTTTTTTAATCCCACCCTTTTTAAAAATATAGTTACTATTGGAACAAGCAAACTAAACATAGTTTCAGCAACCACCAGTAAACTTGTAGTGGATTGCAATAATGCTACAATATCTGAATCCGGTGCTTTAACCGTTCAAACAGGCTCCAATTTAATCGTTTCAACGTATAATAATTACGTTATTTATAAGTACTTACAGCCCAAAAAAAACTTCCCGGGCGAAGCAAGGGAAAGTTCGGTAGCTGTAGTACTGAATGGTGCTATTTACACGGGGCTTGGTAAAAGTAAGGCGACCAACCAAATGTTAAAAGATTGGTGGAAATATGATCCGCCGACAGATACATGGACAAGAGTTGCGGATTGTCCCCAAACAGCTATTGACGTAAATGTTTTTTCAATCAACAATAAAGCCTACATAGGGATGGGTTTTTTTGACAATTATCCGTCAAATGCATTTTATTCTTATGATCCTGTCAACAATATCTGGACCGCTATTGGTTCGTTTCCGGGTACGCAAACCCTTTTTGGAGCTTTCTTTAATTCTAATCAATACGGCTATATTGTAGGTGGGCAACAAAGTAACAGTGCCGGAATTATTAAAGTTAATAATGTCTGGAAGTTTGATCCTACGAATAATAGCTGGAAGCAACTTAATTCATTCCCGGGAACTCCACGTGAAATGGCAACTGGCTTCACGTTAAATAATAAGGGTTATGTAGTTGGTGGCGACATTCAAGCGCCATATTCAGCAATAACAGAAGCTTGGTCATTTGATTTTGCTACTGAAACCTGGCAACAGATTGCAAGTATGCCTTTTGTTGCGGGAAGTAATGGTGTATTCGCTTTTGGATTAAATAACAAAGGTTATGTTGGTGGAGGGAATAATAATGATACCGATGGTATTAGTCAGTTTGTTTACGAATATGACCCAACAGCTAACACATGGACGCTGAAGGAAAAGATATTAGATCCTATTGTTTATGGTGCCGCCTACACCAGTATAGGGAATATAGGTTATGTTATTTGCGGTTGGTCAAACACTTACCCTTATAGTGAGGGCTCTCAATCATTTTTTCAGTTTATCCCATAAAAATGGAGCATGATGCCATTGATTTATGGTTTAAATTCAGATGTAACAAAAATGAGATTTGTATAACTATTAAACCCATTCTAGAGAAAAAAAGCCTTTAACGAATTTAGAGGCTTTTTTGCGTTTGGTGTACAAGCAGTTGCTTGGCAGACTATAGGTTGAAGGTTCGCTTCGTTAAACTTGGACCAGTGTGTGTGCTGGAGATCAGGTAAATGCCGGCTTAACCACAAATAGTACACTACGCTAACATAAATAAAAGTACAAGTATGCCAACAGCCCCGCGCTGCACACTTGCGCCAGGCTAGGAAAGGTCTGAGAAACAAATAACAGCTATCAAAAGAATACCTTTCCCAAAAACATATCCTGTTTAAAAGCCGCCAAATACAGGATAGTTTATGCAGCATACCAATTGATGGTTTTGTAAACAATATATTAGTTGCAGGTTTATGGAAAATTAAACCTAACAAAATGAAAAAGTTAATCAGCATTTTAATCCTTTTAATGGTTTTCACCATGGCTGGTAAGGCACAAAAAAAACCTGTTAGCCCGTCGGTTGATGAATCAGTAAGGTACACCGCATCAACAGTTAGTGCTGCCTTTGGCATTGGTATCAGTATTGATAAAAGCACCAAGTGGATAGAGTATCATAATATGATGCCTAATCAGCCTTTTAACAATTACGTGTTTTTGAAAGGGACAAAAACAATAACCGTTTTTGGATACCTGCCGAAAGATAGCCTTAAATACTACCGTTACAACGTTATTGAAAATGACAAAAACTGGCTCGCTGCAGATGCAACGCCAAATTTAAAAGGAAAGCCAGCATTAATTGGACAACACAACTACATTGCTGAAATAAACCTTGGGGATTTTAATGTTGAGAATAAAAAGCTCAGCATTGAAACCTATAAAATTACCGAACGCAACAGGGTAAGCACGACTACTATTTATAACAAGGAAATTGAGCCCGCCGCAATTTTATGGGTAACGAGGGGGATAACCGGTAAAAAGGGCGGCGCAGCAGTTATGATGGAACACCTGAAAGATGGTTTTAAATTTAAGATCCATGATACCTTAACCGTTACGGGGCTGAATATTGTTATAAAACCGACCGATGTAACGTTTGTTTATGCGGTTTATTTAAAAAACTCAGCGACCGGACGAAGCATTTTAGTATCAAACAATTGGTTATACGATTACTTCTACGGTATGGGTATGCATTCTGCTTTACCGTATTTAACCGTAAATGCATCCTTTTTTAATGAGCCGGGCAATTATGAATTACAGATAATTCCCAAGCTACCTGGTGGGTTCCGTATCAAATCGTTCCCCGAAAAAACTACAACCTTTCATTTCACGGTTCTACCATCCGACACGGTTTTCCAGGGAAAAATTGTAATTAAGTTCGTGGTTATCGGGCTTGCAGTTATTGCATGCCTGGTATTTGTTGTTTTTTATGTGATCAGGATCCGAAATAAAGCGCAGCTTGCCGAACAAAAACAAAAGAAGGATATAGCGCAACTACAGTTGGACGCGGTTCGGTCGCAATTAAATCCTCACTTTTTATTCAACGCCTTATCGGGTATCCAAAACCTGATGAACAAGATGGAGATCGATCAGGCTAACCGTTACCTCACTAAATTTGCGCGCCTTACCCGAAATGTGCTAAATAACAGCGATCTTATTAATTTAAGCGAAGAAAAAACATTGCTGGATGACTACCTGCAAATGGAACAAATGCGTTTTGGGTTTCATTATGAAATAGTGCTGGACCCGGAACTTTACACATTAAACATACAAATACCATCGATGCTGCTTCAGCCTTTTGTTGAAAACGCGGTAAAACACGGCCTTACAAATACGGATGTTGCTGGCAAAATTATTATCAGTATCGTAAAAAAAGATACCGATATTGAACTTAGCATTGTGGATAATGGCAAAGGTTTTAATTCTGCCAAACAAAACGACGGCCTGGGTTTACAACTGAGTAAAAAGCGCATAGCTTTGTTGAACGCGATCTATAAGGATTCGCCGATCGGGTTTGAAATACAATCTAGCTCAGGCGGCACTAAGGTGCAGATAATTTTAACACATTGGTTATAAATGATACGTGCAATAATAGTTGACGACGAAATATCCAACATCGAAAACCTGCTGGCATTGCTTACAAAGCATTGTCCGCAGGTTAATGTTATCGGCAGTGCTTCAAATAACAAGGCAGCGGCCGATTTGATTAACCTGCACCAACCCGATCTGGTATTTTTGGATATTCAATTAGGAGGCGATTCGGGGCTGAACTTATTAAAGCTCGTGCAGCTCAGATCATTCGAGGTGATCTTCGTTACCGCCTATGATCAATACGGCATACAGGCGGTAAAATTTGCAGCACTCGATTACCTGTTAAAGCCCATTGATATTGATGAATTGGTAATTGCTGTTGCCAAGGCTGAAGCCAAATTAAAAGCCAAATTACATAACCAGCAGCTTGACTTTTTATTAACCAACCTTAAAAAGGGCGATAGCCAGCCTGCAAAAATAGCGCTGCAACTGCAAAAAGAAATAAGATACGTGACGGTGAGCGACATTGTACGTTGCCAGGCAGATAATACCTATACGTTTTTCTATCTAAGGACAGGCGATAGCATACTGGTTTCAAAAGGGTTGAAAGAATATGCCGACATGCTACCTTCCGGTATTTTTTTACGTGTTCACCAAAGCCACCTGGTGAATATTAATTTTGTGAAAAGCTGGCTTAAGGAAGATGGAGGGGGACTATTATTAATCAATGGCGATAAAATCCCCGTTTCACGTCCCAACCGTGAAAGAATACGGTTAGCGTTGGAGGGGTTTTCGGTTTAAGGTAACATTTTAAAATCGAAGTGTAATAGCAGTGAACGTAAAGGAAACCAATATATTTTGCCAGATCCGTTTCATGCACCGCTTTTTTTCTGGTCTGCATATCCAGTGCCATAAAGATGATTTGGTTTTAGATAAATTTCGTTTTTCTGGAAGTCCAACACCGTATTGAACCTTTTCAAAACGTCGTTTCCTAAGAAATGGATATTGACGCCCCTCATCGGCTTGTTTTGTTCGATGATTTGAGCGGGCACATCTTTTAGCTCAAAATTCCCGAGTTTTAACGTTTCCAGGTTTGCCGTGATGACGGGTATCTCGTTACCTCTTGTTCCGTGCATAATAACTTTTTTGATAACCTCCATTTTTTCAGTTGGAAACCGGGCCTCCCGCAGCAGATCGTTATCCAGCATAATTGTTCTTTGGTAACCCAGGTCAAAGAGAAACCAGCCTTTACTCTTTATTCCACTTTGTGAAATTTCACTTTCTATAAAGGGTCTGTTTTTAATATAACGTATCTTAAATTTCGAATACTTGCTGTCATGTAAGATCTGCTTTGGCATTTTAGAGTGCACGATCAGCTGATTGTGGTCATAATCAAGTTCTACAATCATTCCGTCAAACAGATCCCATCCTAGCAGACCATCTGTTTCGTTCCCGGCGAGCTGTATATCATAAATTTTAGTTTTATAATTTTGGTGTCCAATCTTGATACCGTAGAGGGTGTTATAAAGTTCGGGATGAGATTTGACCTTTTGTTTAAGTGCATCATTCGTGAATGAAATATCGGTTGCGCCTGTATCGAAATTCAGTATGAGCGTATCAGCGTTATTAAAGACAACCGGTAAAAAGTTAGTATTGAATCGATTTACAAAAAAGGGAATAGTATCGTGAATTTCTACCGGCAGTTTGCTATAGTTTTTCACCTCTGGACTTTGAATCCTGGTGAGACAGGAATCTTTGCCATTGAGCAGGACAATAAAATCTTTTTGCTGTCCGGGCCCTATTCTGAAGCTGACCGAATCAATATCTGTTTTGAACTTTACGGTTTTTGATTTGATCAGTTTTCCGGTTGTGAAAATATCCAGTTTTATCTTGGGGCTGATATTCCAGTTCGATACAGGATTATCCTGTTCATATATTTTAGCCTTGCTGGAACTAGCATTGATAACCGGTAATTTATTTTGAGATGAACCGCGAAATGAAATCAGAGCTAATAATAGGGCTAAAATATACTTCATGATAAGTGTTTTAAGGTGGTGCAAATAGGGAAATCCTGGCTATAAGCGGTAGTTAAAACCTGTTAGCCGTAATTACAAAGCTAACTAATATTCGAATGCATAGTTGTTTTTACAGCTATTTGATTTGACTACCAAACGATTAATTTAGGGCATATAAGACCATGATGTTCCATGCCAGCGAAAACAGTAAACATTAGTAGAGAAATCAAAGTGCAGCAACTGTTGTCCAGGAAAGAGCTTGAGTTTATGAAGTTATGCTGCCCTGAACTGACCTATAAAGAAATTGCTGACGAAATGATTATCAGCCTCAGAACCGTCGACAATTACCGTGAATTAATTTTCAGCAGACTCCAACTAAAATCGCGGACTAGCATCGCCCTTTATGCCATTCATAACGACCTCTTTCGGTTCTGGCGCAAAATACCGCAAAAACACCCACTCAGAAAGGGCTATTTCACCCTGTTAGCCCATATTGCCGGCTGGTAATTTAGTAAAAAATTAAAAGCCACATTATGGAAATCACCATTATCGCAAAACTGGCTGCTATCGTTTTAGCGGTCAGTCTCGCCAGTGAAAGACTGGTTACGTTTCTCAAAACGTTATTCCCTGGCCTGGCCAGTAAAACCAATGATCCGGCCACTGTTACGCCGCTCCCCGTTGAAGGCGCTGAAAAAAGACGGCAGATTTTAGTCATGATCATTGCTTTCCTGGCCGCATGGCTAACCGCGAGCTTTTTAAAAGATGGGAAGTTCGACCCTTTTGCTTCCTGTGACATCGGGCCGCCGCAAACGCTTATCCCGATATGGATCATCGGCCTGCTAGCCAGCGGGGGCTCGGCATTCTGGACAAGTTTACTGGGGTATGTTCAGGCGGTCAAGACCCTCAACACCCAAAAAATCCAGAATGAAAAGCTGGCGGGCGCTAGTCAATTCGCTGCCCTGGAGGAAAAAAAGAAAACAGGTTCAATTCATTAATAGCTTCATTCATCATACAAAAACAAAAAAAACAATTATGAAAACTTACGAAAGCACCAAAACCTCCGTTGAAGGACTCCGGAAATCAAAATTTATCCTTCCAAAACTGACCTCGCTGGGCGGTGGGTCGACCCAAAGCGGGGTGGCCATCAACAGTTACGGGCAGGGTCAAGTGACCGGCCTCATCTACACTGTCCCGGCCCATGGGCAAATCGATGTCAACTTCCAGCTCAAACTGATGTGCGTCACACCGGACGATGTTCAAACGCTGAGTAACCTGATTAAGTCTATGATGGATGCCTCGTACCAACAATCTTATTCGGAGCTATCCAAAACGGAGGTTTCCGGCGGCGCCAGCTTTTTCGGATTTTTCGGCTGGGGCGGCGCATCGGCATCTTACAGCGATACGAAACAAACCATGAATAGCTTCGGGCTGAGCGAAGCCAACCAGGCCACTATCATCGCCGCGATGGTGAAAATCGTTCAGCAAACATCCCTATTTAATTACAGCGGGACAATCTATAACCAGGACTACGATTATGACGTGACCGGAAGCCTGTTCGGCATCGTGATGGATGCGGTCATCCAGCAGGACCAATACCAGAACACAGTGCGCTTCCTGGCGCCCAACGTTCACCTGCAGACAGCAGATGGGGACACGCTGCCATCCGTTGGCCAGCTATATGCAGTCAATAACTAATCACTATTTAAACGAAGGGGCATATGTTTCGGAAAACACTCACCGGTACGATCCTGATCTTGACCGTTGCTATCTTTGGCTGTTCTTTGGAACATGCTCCTTTAATCAAGCAAGAAAAATTCGAGAATTTACCCTTATCTCCAGGGCATGATTCCCTATCCACCTGGGCGCTTGATACCCTTCGCCCCGTTGAAAATACCGTGCTGACCGATGGGCAGGTAAGCCCGGTGTCAGTCCGTATGGCAGCATCCGGCACCGGCAATTATTTTGTTCAACTATGGGGCAACGGCAAAAAGTTCCGGCCGTTTAAAGTATCCATACTGCAAACCCCGTTAAGCCAAGCCCACTTCTCCGGCACCATTATCTGGTTCGTAAAAGTGAAAGGGAGGAACGAGCACATCATCGTGCGGCTGTACCGGGTTGAAATAAGTGAGGCTGGCGACACAAAAGTCACCACACTTATGCGGGAGATCCAAAGAAATTTTGGCGTCATATGCAATAAAAAAGGCTTTTTTATTGTACGGTTTTTTAAAGAGCACATATTTTGTACGTGCAAACTCAGCGATCCTAAGAAAAAAAACTAATTATAACTGAGTTTGCCAAGCGATTACATACCTTAAGGTAAGAAAAATAGGCGCCGGATTTTTATCTTTTGCCCATTATTCCGGGAAGCCTCCTCGCTAAAGGAAGTAACTCTGGCCTTAAACAGGATCGAATTATTAAACAATTAAACTCTTTCGGTAAGCGTTCGAATTTAGTCCGTTTGGGAGTAGTCGGAGACTACGAGGATAGTCATCCGAGGTTAGAAACTTCGGATAGAAGGGCTATAAGCGATAGTTTAAACCTGTTATCCGTAATTACAAAGCTAACTAATATTCGGATGCATAGTTATTTTTACGGCTATTTGATTTGACCGTTCGAAACGAATATATCCGTTGCGAATACTTCTTACCTGTGTTTTGGCGCAAATCGGCCCCCATTCTGTCTTGATTACCCCCACAATATTATAGGCCGTTTGCAGATATTTGTGAAGGAAGAAACAAAATCAATTTTAGAACGATTCATATCCGAAAATTAAACCAACGGAGAAAATTAACGTTGATGAACAATAAATAAAATTATGAGCAAAATTATCTTTGATAGCGGAATATCACTTGATGGCTTTTTCGCAGGCGATAACAGGAGTCCGGACAACCCAATGGGCGGCGTTTCACCAAAAATCCACACATGGATGTTTAAACAAAAAGCATTTTGGAAACACATCAATATGGAGGGCGGTGAAGAGTACGGTGCAGACAGTAAGTTAATTGATGATGTGTTTGCAAGAACAGGTTCTTACATTATGGGAAAGCGAATGTTTGAAGAAGGCGAAGTCCATTGGGAAGAAGATTTATACAAAGCGGATGTTTATGTGCTGACACACGAAAAACGCGAGCCCTGGGTTCAAAAGGGGACAACAACTTTTTATTTCATCAATGACGGAATACAAAGTGCATTAGAAAAAGCAAAACAATCAGCTAAAGGAAAGGACATAAGGATACAAGGTGGGGCGAATACTATTCAACAATTTCTCAATGCAGGGCTTGTGGACGAATTTTTCATTCACATTGCACCTGTTTTTTTAGGAAGTGGTATCCGGCTCTTTGACGGCATTGACAAAGACAAATATGATCTTCAGATTGCAGAAGTAATCCCCTCAGACTTGACAACACACCTGAGATACAAATTGACGAAAAAATAAGAACAAAACCTTTAACAACTAAGGCTTTGTTCGATTCAAAGCACTGACGATGAGGATTTTAGTTATTGCCTGTCTTCTCAATACTGATATGGCTTCCGTTTAAGCTGCTGAAAGTCTTCTGGCCCCTGCTAATCTTTCGCCTATTGACATTGCCGGACTTTTCGTTTATGAAAAGAGTGTGCTTTGTATCCCATGGGGAAATCGATCCCCTTTAAATTTGAGCCAAAACCTTTAATTCAATCTGTAACTGGTTCGGGTTTAGTCCGATTGAGACTACGAGCATAGTCATCCGAAGTTGAAAAACTTCGGATAGCGGGGGAAAGTATTCCTCTATTTCGGAATCATAACTCCTTTACGAACTATTCTTGTGGCTGCCTAATCAGCTTGCGATAGAATTAACTATTACATTTGATTTCATAGTTAGCAACTGTATGTTTACTCAAAATGATATGACATATGAGTTTGTGGCTTACTTATGCTTGGAAAGATAATGATGAAGGTAACTTTGATTATCTCGTACAAGAGTTAAATGCGGTTGGGATAGAAACGCGATATGATAAGGTCGCGATCATTCCCGGGCAAAGATTATGGGATCAAATAGCAAACCACATTTCGGCAGCAGATACCCAAGCTTGGGCTTATTTGATCACCCCCAATAGTTTAGCGAGTCAGCCCTGTTTAGAAGAATTAGCATATGCTATTAATAGAATGTTGGGTAGTAAGAATGGGCAATTTCCTCTAATAGGTCTTGTTGTTCCTGGTGTGTGCTTTGATGATATACCAGTGTCGTTAAAGGTGCGTTTATGCGTCTCCCTATCCAACCTTAATTGGAAAGACCAGGTACGAGCAGCTTTAGAACTACGACCACCTGCTTTAGTTAATAACCAGCAGAATCAATACATATATAGTGTGACGGATGAGTTTAATGGGACTAGTCAGACAACAACAATAGAAATAAGAACAAGGTTCAATGAGGTGCATTATTGGCGAGTTGCGGTACCTCGGGGTTCTAACATATTAAATTTTGGCACGGGGCCGGCAGGAGGAGGGCAAATTGGTATGGCTCAATTTAACGTCGTGCAAGGAATACAGGGTGACTTAGATGAATATGCTATTGATGTGGTTGGAGGTGGCGGACCTGTTACACCTGGCACCAGTGCATTCATTATTTTAGAGGGCGCTCGTCCACCTTTTGTTGCTTTTGGAAATGCAGTAGAAGCATTTGGTCTTCCAGTCGGGTCAATGGAGATTGGAAGATTTTAGTCTATTAGTAGGAATGTCAACAGCCTATAAACGAATACGTATCACACCCCAATCAGTTATTAAGTAATCCAAGAAAATTACATACCCCTTATAAAGGGATAGCGGGGTTTATTATTTGAAATAAAAGGCGCTTTTTAATTTTTTTATCAAGCTAAATACGCCAAAGGCGTATATTATTCTATCTTATAGTTTTTTATTACATCTGATTTTGTTTTTTCATCGGCCACGGGTACACCAAGTTGACTGCCAAAAATCTGGTAGTGATATTTAACGGTGTATATCCTGTCAATAAGCATTTTCAAGGGCTCTGCGGACAATTCTTTTTGCTCAACGGCTTTACTAATCTCGGGCAGATACTTTTCCATCATACGAATATCCGAATGCTGAATTACTGACCACATCACACTTTCGTAGTCTTTACCTACCAATGTTTTTCCAATATATGTCTTATAAACGGCATAAAGGGAATCTATACGTTGTTCGTTCTTAATATCAAACGGACGTTGCTTAACTTGATCAAAAGGTGTTACCAATCTGAATTTCTGGTCATCTAAGTCAATGGAATTTATTAACGTAACCAGCGTAATATCCAATTTATTATCAATAGCATATTGCTTCACATCTAATTTATCATTTTTGCTACTACTGTGTTCCAGGCAATTCGCATAGAAGGGCAAGAAGGTTTCAGGAATTGCTTTTTCGAGGTTTGTAGCGCCAGCCATTCGAATATAAGAACAGACACTCTCAGCATCCAAAGCAATGGCTTTTTTGAAAGCTATTTCAATATTTTTTGCAGGTTCTTTTAGCGTAACAAAGGCGGACGTAATATTCCAAAAGTCAGTAACAGTCAACTTTTTTGGGTCGTTATTCGTTACTGACTTTGTGTCGTCTAAGATTCGCAATGCATAATTGAATTTTTGATCTGTTACCCCCTCCCTTTTAATAGGAACAAAATTAAAAATATCGACATCAAATGTTTGATAATTAAAGATATGGTTGGCTTTGTCACCTTGGCTGTACGATGCTGTAGTTACTAATAAAACAAGCAAGGTAATTGTAATAAGTTTTTTCATTGAATGGCAAAAGATGTTTGTGATGTGGTTTTTGTTTAAAAATAATAAATAGATAGTATATAAAAGAATCCCATCTGCTGGCGCAAGCGCACCGTGTGTGATATAAATGGTCACCTATGCCCCTTTTCCAGGATACATCAGCTTCGGAAAATGAAAGCTTTCTTTTATATTTATTTCTTCATTTTTATATTTGCTATCCGGCAATTTTCTCCTTCGGGATGTAGCGTAGCCCGGTATCGCGCCAGCATGGGGTGCTGGAGGTCGGAAGTTCGAATCTTCTCATCCCGACTTGAAAAATCAAGGCCTTATGAAACAAACACATAGGGCCTTTCTTGCTGGGGCAAATATTTTTGGTAAGTTTTGTTGTAGTTCAATTAACTGCCTTATTTTTGTTGTAACAGGATCTCTTAATTATCTGTGATCATTTTAATTTCAGCAACTGTTACCATTGCAGTGGCATGCTCTGGTAAAATCTCTATAGTCAGCTTGCCGTCATCAAAGTCTTCTCTAAAATATTGCAGTTTAATCCACTGGGGCTCATTGCTTACTGCAAATGTGCTTTTGCGGCCATCTATAACAATGGTTTCAGTTGTGGCTTTATTTGCCATTATTTTCAGGCTTACAAAACCAATGGAAGTGATGGCAGTGTGCAGTTCAAACTTAAGGGCATCTTTCTTATTATTGGTCCAGCCGGTTTGATGGTTTTTATTGTCATTAACAACATCGCCCTGAAGCAGGTTCCAGGTAACATTGAATTTGTTGGCCAGCAATTCATCAGCATCTTTATGCCACATACCTTCACCCGGAGCTGATTTGGTACCGGCCAGTAAATGAAATGCCGATTTATCTTCATCTTTCGAATTGATTTTTGTCGAATCTGTTTTTGCCTTGTAAAATTTATCCTGTAGCCATTTTTCACTAAGCTCTTTAACAGGTTTAAAATTATCCGATCCGATGTAGTTCAATAAGCTATATCTCAGTTGTTTTGCAGCTGGCCGGTTATCCAAATCATCAACTATGTTGTAATCACAAACCAATATGCTGCCTTTGCCAAACTTTATTTCAAAGAGTGATGCCAGCTTTTTATTGGCATGAAAATCATCAATGGGCTGAACAATAGGATCGATGTTCAGTGCTTCGCCATCCAAGACTGTTCCCCTCGAGTGGTCGCAAAGGTCTTGCCATTGCCAATCAAGCATATTGGCAGTTGGGAACCCTTTTAACGTAGGGTGATCATTTCTTATCAAAGCACTTAATGTTTGCGAACCCTCCCCGGGGAAGAATATGGTTGACCAGAATACCGGTAGAAATGCCGAATAATCTTTTTGTAAAGGATCACCCGCATCGCTTGCCATAAACAGCACTTTGTTTCCCTGCCGGGCCATTGTCATCGCATCGGTTATGTTATTGCATATTTTAACATTGCTTTTGTTAAAAGGAGCAATAACATCATCCGGGAAAACCCAGAAATTCCAGCTATTCGCATACTTTCCATCGGTTGTTGAAAGTGCCAATGTATAAACTGCAGCACTATCAATGGCAGGGAATTTTATATTTACGGTTCCAAAATCTGCAAGTGTCCCCGGACTTAAATTACGGGTATTAAATTTACCCGATAAAATAACATGTTTATCGTTTTTAGCGACCAACTCCCATTTTAAACCTGTTTTTAAAACAGTTTGTGTATTGCAGGCCAATTGAAAAGATACTTTCAACTCCTCGGTAGTTTTGTACACTCTTTTAGGGAATTTTGCCAACGGCACAACGTTATTGCAAAAATTACGGAACTGTGCAGGGGTGGTAATGCCCTTACTATCATAAAAAGCATCTAACCAGCCAATCAGCGCTTCACCCTGACCGGTATAGTCATTCATCTCCAAAAGGTTAAATCCGGCGCTGTAGCGTGACCGGAACTCACGTTCAATATCATCTTTATATAACAGTTGCTGCAAATAACCGGATGCTTTCCTGAAATCTTCCGCCTGCATATCTATATGATTTTGCTTAGCCAACGCCAGGCTTTTTTCAAGGTTGATAAAACGAAATGGTGTTTTATCATACTTAGCTATTTCTTTCCATGATGGATAAACCGGGACCTGGCCCAACTCATGTGCAATTACCGGCACTTTGGTATAAATATAAGCTGAGTCGTAATTAGTGATAGTAGATGGATTGCCTGTTTCGTTAACTACCAAACCTTTGCCGGGCACCATGTGCGATTCCTGGAAATCGTCATTAGGTAAAACCATCCGGGCTGTTGTACCTGCATATAAATGCCGGGGATCATCTTTTTTAAGATCGCCGAGCCATTGGTTCACTACCTGTTTATTCAGATTATCCATCTCATTGCCAAAAGCAAAAAAACAAAATGATGGATGATTACCGTATTGGTCTAATAAGCGGCGGGTTTCTTTCATCACAAAGCTATCAATGGTACGGTCATGGTTACCGATACCTTTAGGCAAGCCCATGGTAGCACTAATGGGCCGTATGTCGGCTATTGCATTTCTTGAGGTCATCCAAACCAGTTCAACCATCATGTATATACCCACTTCATCAGCCGCCTGGAAAGCAGCGTCAGGAGGACAAGCCGAGTGGAAACGTACCTGGTTTAAACCGTACGATTTATAAATTTTAAATATCTTTTTCCATGTCTCTACATCCATTGGCGGATAGCCCGTTAAGGGATAGTCCAGGGTTTCCTGGTTGCCGCGGATAAACGCGGGTACATTGTTCACCACTATCTTATACCGTGTGGTTTTAAGATCGCGGAAGCCGAATGTAACCGGGTCGGATGTTTCAGTTTGCTGCCCTGCGGTAACCGTGCAGGTTGCTGTATAAAGTGGCTGCTGAAATTCGCTCCAGCGTTTCAATTGAGTAACCGGGATTGATATTTTGTAGCTGGCCAGCGTTTCGGGATCCAATTGTTTTTTAATGGATAGTGTACCTATTGTCTTTTGCGCATCATCCTTAATACTAACATTAAGATTGACCTCATTGGTTAATTTGGCTGGGTTATCAATATTGAGTTCAACCGAGACTGCTTTACCCTTATTATCAGGGAATAATCGCATCCTGTTCAAGCTAATGATATTTCGTCGCCTTAATTCAATCTTGCCAACAATACCATTCCAGATGCTTTCGGTTTGCTCTGTGTAATTATGGCCTTTATCACCTATAGGGTGTATCATCCGGTTATCTATCCTTATGCTGACCAGGTGTTTACCCGGACTTAGCTTGCCTAAATTATGTGTATGTGATACCACCAGGCCATCATCGGCTTTACTCAGTTCCTTACCGTCAACCCAAACACGGCTTTCCCATTTTACCCGTTCTAAAAACAATTCAGTATTATAGCCGCTCCATGTGGCCGGTATGTCAATGGTTTTTTGGTACCATGCGGCGCCTATATATTTATGCTTGCGTTGCAGGTAATTGATCCATGGCGATTGGTCGGGCGTACCCCAGCCTGCTATATCTGTTGTTCCCGGCAGGGCAATTTCATCAGTCATACTCCCCAGGAACCATTTTTTATGGATGCCCTCGTCGTTAATATCTAAGGCAAAGTTCCATTGTCCCTGTAGTGGTATGGTTTCCTGGGTATTGCTTTGGTTTACGCCAGGTTTAAGGGAAATTTGTTGGGCATGTGTTTGGAACACACTTAATATGCAAACCATATAAAACAGAACAACCAGTATCCTTTTCATAGTTTTTTATTTTTTGTTCGCTTTAGTTTTTCAAATACCAGGTAATATTATCCGTGATTAACTTGCCATTGTTATATCCTTCTGCCTTTAGTTTATTTTCGCCTTTATTCAGGTGGATCTCTTTAAACACAAAATCACATGGGGTAGTACCCGTTTCAGGTTGGGCAACTTTATTGCCGTTAACAAACAAAGTAACCTTTTGCAGATTGGAGAACACCTTTACAGTGGTTGTAGCGGCTGTTCTGTCTGAGTCGCGCCTGCCGGCAATGTAAAGTACCGGGTCCTGGCTCCAATTGGCTTTGTACCAATAAAACGCGTCCTTTTTTGTTTTCCTGTCATAGGTTACCAGGCCTTTCATGTTACGTGCAGGCACGCCGCCGCCATGAGCAGACGGCACAGAGAAGTCAAACATATTCCAAACGTAAGAAGCCACCAGGTATGGGTGTTTGGCTATAATACCCCATTGTATTTCATGAAATTTGGTTTGAAACGTTTCGGGCCAGAACTGGCTATCCGGGTCACCCGCATCCCCAACATCTTCCTGTTGCTGATTCACATTGGCTTCTGTTCCATACTCTGAAAGTACAACTTTATAATCCGGGTAATTTTTTTCCAGGCCGCTTACCCATCCTTCCAGATCAGGTATTTTGCCTTCATACCAACCGTAATAGCGGTTAATGCCTTGTATATCTGCCGCCAGGTTTGATGGGCGGTTGAGTTCACCATAGCCACTTACGCTGGCCGTAAACCTGCCGGGGTCTTCCGTTTTGGCGATATCATTAAGCTGCCGGGTTAAAACAGGGACAAAACCATCGGGCGTACTGGAATAAACCTCGTTGTGCAAGCCCCAATTATAAATGGATGGATGATTATAGTTTTGCCTGATCAATTCTGTAAGCTGTTGTTTGGCATTATCGCCCTCGTGCGTAGTAACGGCGTTTACAAACGGTATTTCGGCCCAGATCACAAATCCCAGGCTATCGCATTTGGAGTAAATATATTCAGCCTGCTGATAGTGCGCAAAGCGGATAGAGGTAGCACCTATTTCATAGATCATATCCAAATCCGTTTCGTGCTGTTTATTACTTAACGCGCTGCCATAGTCCTGCCATTCCTGGTGGCGGCAAACACCGTATAGGCGATAGGGCTGTCCGTTTAAGTAAAACCCTTTCCCCTGGACAATCGCAAAATACCGTAAGCCCAGCGGCTGGGTAACTGCGTCTGTTATCTTGCCATCCTGAATGATGGAAGTGGTAAGCGAATATAAATAAGGGTCTTTACGGGCATTCCACAAATGCGGGTTTGTTAATTGAAGCTGCTGATCGATGATATTGATGCCCTGTGGCCTTACTGTTGCCTGTTGCTGTACTTGTTTTACTATTTTCCCATCCTTATCACGGATCACTGTTTGCACAATTACTTGCCGTGTGTGGCCTTCTTTGTTTTCTATTTTGGCCGTTACTGTAATCCCAGCATTTTTATTACTGGTATTTTGTTTAATATAAATGCCCGGCGAGGCGTAATCGGTTGTGGTGATATTGATCTTATTGGTAATAATCAGTTCCGCAGGGCGATAAATTCCGCCATACACGCCAAACAGTTTATTATTGGTTGGGATAACGTCGGGGCGCTCCTCGTTATTAACTTTTACTAAGATGGTATTGGTAGTATCATATTTTAATGAATTGCTGATCTCAAAGCAAAAGGCCGAATAAGCGCCTTTATGTTCACCTATAAATTTATTATTCACATATAAATCAGCAACCGTGCCTACCCCCTCAAAGCGGATAAAAACCCGTTTATCTTTCCATTCATTTTTTGCAATAAGCTCTTTCTTATAAAAAGCATCACCTGTATAAAAGCCTTTGCCACTTTGCATATCTTTATTATTCCAGGTATGCGGGATAGTCACATTTTCCCAATTACCATCGGCAAAAGCAATATTGGTATTATAGGATGCTTTCTTAAATTTCCAGTCCTGGTTAATTGTTAAAACCTGGCGCGATTGCGCTAATGTGTAGTTAGCTAGCATTAGCTGCAAACCCAATAATAAAAGGCCTAAACTTTTTGAATAAGAGTTTGATACAAATTGCAGCATACGGTTAATATTATAGATTTATAAATTGTTTACCATCATTTAATTTGGCCACCGACTATCAATAAAAATAAGCTTAATAAGAGTGAATTTACAATGCAGTTATTGATGATATTGAATACGGTGCAATTTCTAATGCTTTTATAAAGGCACCGGAATCTGTTTGTCGTAGTCCAAATACCAGCACATTCTTTTCACCTTTCCCAAATTTCAGCCAACATTCCGGCAAGTAAAATTCACGCTGTGGACCTACTTCGCAATGCCGGCCGATATTGTTCCCGTTGAGCCACATATAACCATTCCCGGATGCGTTGATACGAGCCATCCATGTTGATTGATTAGCAGAAGCCGGCAACTCAAATTCTACTCTATACCAGGTAACCAATGCCGTTGGATTATCTTTAGGTTGAATTCTATTTCCTTTCCGTGGAATAACGCTAATTGTATCAAGCGTAACTTTTTCCCATTTTTTCGAATTGAAATCAGGAAGTGTCCAACCGTTAGTAACTCCGGCCAAATCCTGAGCTACTTGCCATTGAAGCGGCTGCGTAATGCTTTTTGTTGTATTTGATAAACCACCTTTCTTAATACCGGCAAGTTCTTCCATTGGTATGTAGCCATGGGCATGACCTAAATTTTCATAAACCACCACAATTTCATTATCGCCCTTTTTTAGCAATCCGGTTACATCAAACTGATTATCGAATGTATTTGAGTCTATTCGGGTAAAGCAATCACGGGTAGGCCATGATTGCGCATCCGCTTTATCGGGGAAGATACGTTTGGCAAGCTTTCCATTTACCTGGGCCATAACAATATCACGCGTAAACATATTGAATAGTAATCTGGTTTCAATTACCACCTGATCAGCATTAAGATTTACCCGGCAGCGATAGTAGCTATACCGAAAATCATTAACACCGATTTCCGACAACGATTCTCCCTCTGCCAATGGTTGCCATTTTGCTTCTGCAAAAGGGTCATTGCGCTTAACAGCATTGGCAATACGAACGGTAGCAGGGACTTGGCTTAAATGAGTTTCAGTAGTTTGGTTTTTGGGCCACCATTCACCTTTATCGGCAGCAGCACCCGGGGGAATTACCAGCACCTTAGCGCCAAGGTCCGCAAGTTCATAGTTTACTTCAAATGGACTTATAGTAAGCTTTGCCGAAGTATCTGCACCTGTTGTACTGATAAGTACTTTCTCTCCATTCTGATTAATGTTATAGATCGGATCAGCGGGACGAACAATTTTTCCGGGCACAATTGTTATTGTACCTGATAGTGATTTTTTTGCATCGGTATTATGCAGGAAAACAAACTTGGTTCCATCGGGTGCTATACGCACGCCACCAAAAAGTTCTTTGGGAGCAGCATTTCCCGCAACTTTAAGTTCGCAAGGACCTCCCTGGGTATACAAAAGTTTATCACCATATTTTTTAATGAATTCGCCAATACCTTTAGCGGCAAAATATTTAGGTGATAATTCTCCATTCTCACGTATTGCAGCATTATAATCATAGCTGGTAGTCATGCCACGCGCACCCCAGCCAGCAAAATGGGTTCCGCCATAAAACATATAATAATTCAGGCCGGAGGCACCACCCAATAAACTCATTAACCCAATAGCGTTAAAGTGGCGGGCATCGGAATAGTTTTCATCACTAAGCCTGCCGCTTACCAGCGAAAACCATCCACCCTGTAGTTCCGTAACAAACCCAGGAGCATCAGGCTGGTCGTGCCGCAATTGTGCCATACGATAGGCACAGCTCGGTGCTTCATTTAACCCGACATAGTAATTATCACAATCGAACACCTGTGAAAGCTCCGGTTTTTTACTCTCGCGGCATTCAGCAGTTAAGCAGGTAAATATCGGTACATCAATACCATTGTTTTTTGCAGATCGATAAAGGGCTCTCAACAAATCCTCTTTGCCTGGTCCATCAAAAGCATCATACTCATTTTCAATCTGCACCATAATAATCCCTTTACTGCCTTTTGGCTTTTGGGTAAGCTGCTCTTTGGCAAGCACCTTGCACACTGCATTATACCAGTGCTCCGACCATTTAATATGTTCCGGATCGGCGCTACGTAACCAAAAGTCGCCCTTACCCGGGCCATATTTTGCTAACCATTGCGGATAACCACCACCAGACCATTCGGCACAAATAAATGGCCCCGGACGAACTACGGTATATAATCCAAATTCATCCTGCGCCATTTTTAGCCACTCCTTCAGGTCGGTAAAATCAAATTTAGATGTATCCGAGATGCTGGCAGGCATGTCACGTTCGTGCCAGTTCCATGGCACATAAGTCTCAACCGTGTTAAAACCGGCTTCCTTTATTTTCTTAAATCTATCGCGCCATAGTTCTTTCGGGCATCTAAAATAATGGAAGGCCGCACTATACATGAAAAAATCTTTGCCTTCAATCTTCATGCTGTTTCCGTCGTATCTAATACGGTCGGGATGGGCGAACTGCTTAATCACAGGAACGCTGGCGGAGCTTTTTGCCGGTTCAATATTCGTGTAATGGAACCAGTTAAAATCAGCGTAACCACCCGCGCCAGCTTTATTGGTATTATAGTTAAACAATGCAAAGCGATTAGCTGTCCAATCTAACCCCAGTCCCATTTTCAATTCATTACCTATAGGCTGATAGTTTTTCCCATCAATACTATAAGCAAATGATGCTGTAAAACCGACGTGTGTAACACTGGCTTTAAACCAAACCGTATTGCCCGTAAAATTTACAGTGGTAATAGTGGTGTCATTATTGACCATTACGATTGTTCTTTTCGTCCCTTTTTGTTGTACCGAGACAAAGGCATAAGGGAATTGAAACACACCAAAACCTGCCACATCACCATCTTTTATACCGTTCACCTGCATTTCAACCGAGCCTTCGGAATACGGGCCTTGCACACGCTGGGTAAGTGTATTACGGGCACTGGCCAAATTTTTGGCGTTGTTCGCTTTTAATCGCATATACCCCTTATGTTCAGTAAGTGACCATTTTTGTGGATCGGGGTTATGGTTCCATTGCCACTGCAAACCAAGCTTGGGTGAATTAAATTCATCAGATGTGGCGGGAACTGTGATAGGGTAAATGCCACCTACATTGGGCTTTTTAAAGGTATCTACTCCTTTTCCATTTTCCCCTAACATTGGCCAGCCGTCCACCCATGTAACAGGTTCCAGGTTAGGTACGCGACCAATGGGGCCGCGATCCTGCATGATAATAAACCACCAGGAACCATCTTTCAATTGTACCATACCTCCCTGATGTAATCCATTGCCCGGATAAGTATGATCGTCATTGATAACTACTTTTGATTCGTAAGGCCCGTAGATATTATCTGAACGCAGGCATACCTGCCTGCCTTTGGTCCCACCTGTGGAACCTAACAAGTAATATTTGCCATTTATTTTGTATAAATGTGACCCCTCCAGGTACGGATATTTAGGGTTGTTGTATATTTCTTTTTGAGGAACTTTAACAGATTTGGCATCACTGTTCAACTCCGTTATGAATAGTTTTTGTTGCCCGTGCGCTACATAAACTTTCCCATTGTCATCAAAAAACAAACCTGGGTCGTACAGGGATTCCTTAAAAATGGTTCTGGTCCATGGCCCTCTGACATCTTTAGCTGTGCATATAGAAAAATGCCCCTCTTTTGTACCGAATCCGCTCGGGGTACAAAAGCCTGCATAAAAGGTACCATTATGGTAACGAAGCGTAGATGCCCAGGAACCGTTCAGGTACATATTGCCGCCTTTCATATCATAGCGGGGATCTTCATCGTAGCGGGAAACAGCATAGCCGACCATCTCCCAATTAACCAAATCCTTTGATTTTGCGATGGGGCAACCCGGAACATAATGCATACTGGTAGAGATGAAATAGAATTCGTCACCCACACGAATAATATCGGGATCGGGCCAATCGCCCCACATCAGGGGGTTAGTAAATGTACCGTTACCATTATCCGGGGTCCAAACTTGTGTTTGCTGATTCTTTACCTGGGCAAATAGCCCAATAGTATAAAACAACAATGAGAATAATAAAACATTCCTTTTTATAGCTCCCGTCATTTTAGCGTTATTATTTGGGTCAAGACCATCAGTAAAAACATTAATAGCAAGCTGGTTAAAGGCAACCGCCTTTTATAAGATTGGTTCATAAGTAATTTGATTAGCAGAGAGGCATCTAATATTAGATGCTTATTAATTTGATCCCAATTTAGGAAAGCATTAAAGCAAATGCCTAATTAATATACCGCTCAACTTAACACAAACGTTTGTTTGACGGTTATTTTTAAATTAAAGTACCTATGCCACAAACGACTAATAATTAATTAAGGGAGGTAAATCATTTTGTGGCAAGGGCAAGTATTTTAAGCCTTTGGGTAAAAATGTAACGCAAACGTTTGTAATGGGTTGATTTTGGGCTTTATATTTAATCATCACCGTGCTATAGGGGGCCTATAATATTCAGATAGATCGAAATTATGTTTTGCTAAATTACATTCTAATAGGCCATCTAAAACGCCCTCCTACCTGCTATTCACGAATTATTATTAAAAAAATCACCATTCACAAAACCGGTTTAGCAAATTATTTATAACTTGGTCCCAACCTAAGGCCAACAGGCCACAAAGCTAATTTTTTACCAAAAATGAAGATTAAAAAAGGACAACTGATTTTATTACTGATCGCTGTTTTGCAGTCGGCTGCAATTTTTACTGCTAATGCTCAAATCACTAAAATTCCACACGGGATATTGGTTAAAGCTGGTGGGCAGCAAATAGGGCTATTGGCCGTTAAGGATGCCGCATTTTGCCTGAGCTTAAACGACTCTATAGCGCCATCTATCATTAAAAGTGTTTTTATTGACGAGAGGAACAAGGCTATCGCGCCGTATACAGTGATTTCGTCGCCCCCTTTATACGGGATTAAAACATCGTATGGGAAATTGATGATTAATACTGACACTAGGGTGTGGTCTTTATACGATGCGGCCGGCCGGGTACTTATCCGGAATGGTACCTATTCATCTACAGATACATCAATCCAAATTACCCATACTGCAGCAGGGTTGCTGTATGGCTCTGGCAATAAAACGACAAAAAAGCTTGAAAAAAATCAGTCCAATTCTTCCGCGGGAAATGGTGTTGCCGATATTCCATATTTTTGGAATAGCACAGGTTACAGCGCGTTTGGCGTTTCGGCAAATGACGATATACCGGCAACCTGGAACCGGGCCCAGGATAAAACGGCTTTAACCTGGACGTTTGCCGGTAAAACGGCAAATTTATATCTGTGGCCTGCTAAAACCATGTATGATGGTGCAAGCGGATATGTAAAGCTTATTGGGAGGCCCAAGTTACCGCCAAGATGGGCATTTGGTTACCTGCAAAGCCAATGGGGTTGGGCCGATAGTGCTTATATAGCCAATGTTGAAACTAAATTCCGCACGCATAAATTGCCGGTAGATGCTTTTATCTTCGATTTTGAGTGGTACACTACCACACCTGATTATTCAGTAAAAAAAGAAGGTAAGGAAGGATTTACCGATTTTACATTTAACCCCAAATTATTCCCCCACCCGGCCAAACAGATAGCTGAATTGAAAAGCCAGGGGATTAAATTTATTGGTATCCGTAAACCAAGGCTGGGGAATAACCTGCTGCTGGATACAGCCAGGAAAAACGGTTGGCTGATCAGCCCAAAAACTGATAGCCGTGACCTAAACTTTAGCAATGCCGGCCTGCGAAAATGGTTCGAAGAAAAAACCAGGCCGTTGCTTAACGCAGGTGTTGATGCCTGGTGGGACGACGAAGGCGAATCTTATTATACCTGTTATTATTGGTGGAATACCGCCCAGCGCGACTTGCTGGCATCCGCCCGCCCAAATTATCGCCATTTTACACTAAACCGGTCATTTAGCCCAGGCAACCAGCGTTTTGGCTATTGCACCTGGAGCGGCGATATTTATTCAACCTGGCCGTATTTTGCTGACGTGCCTAAGGACCTGCTTAATTTCAGCCTGGCTGGAATGTACTACGGTGCTTGCGACATTGGTGGCTTCCACGGCACGCCGGCTAAAGAGCTGTTAGTCCGCTGGTTTCAGGCGGGCGTATTTTTCCCGATCATGCGCTCCCACTCCGATATTGGTACTACCGCGCGCTTCCCTTTTCTTTGGGGCGACGACGGCGAAGCGGCCATACGCAAAGCGCTTAACCTGAGGTACCAGTTGTTGCCTTATATTTATAGCCTGGGGCATGAGGCTTATAACACCGGCGCCCCTATTATGCGGCCATTGGTGATGGAGTTTCCGGCAGATACAACCGTTGCCAACATGACGGATGAATGGTTGCTAGGCAAAGGGCTGTTGGCTGCGCCGGTATTAAATGAAGGTGGCAAACGGAAAATCTACTTCCCTAATGATACCTGGTACAACTACTATACCGGCGATGTGATTAAAGGCCCCAAAACTATTGCAGTTGATAAGGCGCTCGACGAAATACCGGTATACGTTCGCGCAGGTACAATACTTCCGGTAGGCCCTGTTATTCAATATTCAGAACAAACTTCCAATACTCCGCTTGAAATTCATATCTACCCGGGAAAAAACGGGAACTTTAAAATGGTTGAGGATGATGGAACATCCTACAATTACACCAAAGGCGACACCAGAACAACCACCTATTATTGGAACGATAGAACTAAAACACTGACCTGGAAGGTAACCGGCCGTTATTCCGGTAAAAATGTCTATAAAACCATTAAAGTGGTTTTAGGTAAGAAAGAAAAGGTGGCAACTTTAGGCAAAAAAGGAAGCGTTGTTTTTAAGTGATAAAATTATAATCGATTTGATATGATGAAGAGGAATCTAAAAAGGCGCTAAAAACTGCAATGCATCTATGAAGCGGTCCGACTTTAGTTCTGTGGGCAAGCCTTTAACGAGAGTTAGAGGCCTTTTTACGTAGGTGTAGCCGGAGACTACAAGCATAGTTGTTCGAAGTTTGGAAACGTCGGACGGCGGTGTGTGTGGTTAAATATTATGGAAAATTCCGGCTATATTTATTAAAGAATTTATCCATACATGAAACAAGTATCCACAATTATCATATTGCTTTTTGCTGCGCAGATGATTAAAATAGAAACTGTTTTTTCGCAAATCCGAATAGCTAAAAAATCAGTTCAATCATCCGCATTTATATTTCCTGTTTTATCCAAAAATGGCAAAACACTTGATGCTTTCGTACCCCAAGGCTGGAGTGTGATAGATAGTGTGTCGGGAGATCTTAATAAAGATAGTGTGGCGGATGAGGTTATGATTTTAGAATATCAAGATTCAATTAGAGTTAAAAATGAATGTAATCATCCAAGGGTGCTGCTGATAGCATTCAGAAACGGCGACCATTGGGAGTTGAAATTGCAACACAACACTTTAATTGAGCGTAAGGAATTGTTAGATGACAATTCTTCATATGAAGATGATCCTTACGAAAGCATGGAAATATCAAAAGGGGTATTACGTATACATTTTAGCTGGTCTGACCGGGGAGCTGGAACCAAGATACAATATGTTATCAGGTATCAATCAAATGACTTTTATTTGATTGGCGCTACCAAAGAATCCGGATACCGAAGTTCTACCTCGATCTCAGATTTCAACTTCTCAACAAGAAAATATATCCATCATGTAGCTGATTATGAATCTGGCTTTGGCGGAACGGATGAAGAATATGAAATAAAAAAGAAACTACCTGAAAACACACTCAAGAAAATAAGTGAATTAACAGAACTTCAAGCCTGGAATGTTTATGAAGATGAGTGGATCTGATAGGTCGAAGTTCGCTGCGCTAAAACTTCGATCAGTATGTGAGCTCTTAGTTTTTTGCTGAAAAACCAATATTAAGTGACACTAAAAAATATTGCTGTGCTTTAAGCCCGCTGAAAACATCCGCGCCCTCCAAAAATGATGCGCCGACCGAAACTGTGAATGGGCTGGTTGTAATAAAATAGTTAACCCCGGTATTCAATGTATGGGTGAAATTTTCACCATCATGGGTTGTGTTAACAATTGTCTTGCGCTGATCATAGTCGGCAAAAATGGTTAGCAATGGGTTAGTGTCATCATAACCTTTATTGTGGGGATTATGACGGTTAAAGCTAAACGAAGCGTTCCCTTTTACCAACGGCCTCAGCTTAAAACCCTTTGGCGTGGTGGTATCCGACGGAAATACCTGCTGCACCTGTGTGCCGCCGTATAGCGATAGGTAAAATGTAGTAGCGCCCCACTGTGATTTTTTACCGATATTGAATGGGTCCATGGTCCATTTCGGCATAAACAAAATGTTTGTTTCGGCTGAGTTTGTTTTGGCTACCCCGTCCCAACTGTACTTGGGGTCAATTATCAGAAAATAGGATGAATGGCCGTTTTTCGAATCACCCAGGAAAAGATACCCGTGCAACCCGAGTTGTAAATTGTTTTGTGCGCTGTCGGTCATAGAATTGCGATGATACTCCCCGGTAAATGCCCACAATGATGAGGCCTTGAGCGAAGTAAACTGATAGTTAACCCCTATGTTTACCAGAAACGACGCGCCTTTATCTTTCGGGAAAGTGATATTGAACTGCGCGGGCAACGCCTGCTGTTCGCTGGTTGCCATGGATTGCGCTATGGTGAGCCTTTTCTGCCATTCCGGAACTTTTGTAGAGTCTGCACTCTGGGCAAAAGCATGCGATGCCATGGCGGTTAAAAAGGTGGAAACTATAACGAGGCGAGTGAAGGTCTTTTTCATGATGATTTATTTGCAAGCGTCAGTTACTGTAGTTTCGCAATCCTTTACTGCGCTTAAATCGGAAACGTCATTTGGATCCAATGTCTGTCCCCCCGGTTTTAGCGTAATGATGATCCGGTTAAAGTATTTGGTGATATTGATGTAGTCGCCGGGATCAAAATTAAACGTTGACATTTGCTTCCCGTCATCCAGGGTGGACGGATCGGGATTATTGTAGCCATCTTCAAACAGGATGGCCGTTTTAACTCTGTCGCTGATGGATTTGGTTGGGTCTTCCATCGCCGCGTAAATATCTATAGCTGCCATAGGGTAAAGGTTATTTATTTAAAATTAAGTTATTAAATAGATATGTTTACATAATAAGTAAATTTCAGGTTTAATAATATTACAAACAGTCGTTTTTTCACGTAGACTTTACCGTTTTTTCACGGGAGTGCACACTATTATTAAATGGAGTTGTAAAAAAAGCCTTAACGAAAGTTAAGAGCTTTGCGTTTGGGAAGGTTTGGAATAGACAATGACTTAGCTTCGTTTTCCTCAAATTCATTTATGTTTGCAGGCGAATTAAAATCAATGGAGAATAAAAAAGGATTTGAAATCCCGGCAGTGCCCGCAGTATTGTTGTCGATTATCAGTGTTCAGGCTGGAGCCGCGATTGCAAAAGGGATATTTCCGATCCTTGGCGCCATGTCAACATCTGCCTTAAGGATTGTTTTATCAGCCTTCATCCTGCTCCTGGTTAACCGCCCCAACCTGCGAAACCTCAGTATAGCGCAATGGAAAGCAGTTGCCTTATATGGCTTAACTTTGGGCGCTATGAATCTCATTTTTTATATGGCCATAGCCCGTATACCGCTTGCGCTGGGTGTTGCCCTCGAGTTTATTGGTCCTTTGGTGCTGGCTTTATCCGGCTCTAAACGCATGAAAGATTTTTTATGGGTTATACTTGCAGCAGCCGGAATAGCCCTCATTGCACCATGGGGCCATAATGGCTTAGATCTCATCGGTGTGCTTCTGGCCTTGCTTGCCGGTGTATTCTGGGCGGCCTATATTCTGCTGGGCGGGCGCATCTCTAAAATGATGGATGGACGCAAGGCTGTGACCATTGGCATGATCTTCGCCTCCCTGGTTGTATTACCTGTGGCAATAGGTAATGGATTAATAATCCATTTGAAGCCCTGGATGTTGTTACCGGGCTTTGCGCTGGCCCTGCTTTCAAGCGCCATTCCTTTTAGTTTGGAGATGTATGCGTTACGTAAAATTCCGTCAAAAACCTTTAGTATTTTAATGAGTCTGGAACCAGCTGTAGCCGCGATCTCGGGTCTGATCTTTCTGCATGAATATCTGTCATTTTATGAATGGATAGCCGTAGCCCTAATTATTATAGCGAGCGCCGGTGCTACACTAACTGCTAAGCAAGCTGCTCCTGTTGCACCGGAGGCCTGATATAACAAGCCTATTTCTAACTATTAGCGTGGTTTACTTATCCGTCATCTGACTACTCCGCTCCCGCGAACTTTCAACTAATGGTTGTGCATGGCTTCAGTTTGCAACTTCGGACAGCGTGGTGCGGTGAAAACACCAACCACAGGCTGTAATCATCTAAAATATGCTTTGACTTTTTAATCGAACTACACATTAATCTGTATATTTTATTAATTTGCAGCCTAAATATAAACCAGCATCATGCCAAAAATCTCCGTTTTAGATTATCTTATTCATCAGCTAGAAGGGACCCTCACGCCGGATATGGAAACCCATATGAAATATCCTACAGCGATATCAAGCACTTTGGCAATCGGAATAACCGCTATAGATCACGGAACCGCGACTGTTGAAATCGCAGCTGATGCACTGGTTCATGGAAACCAGCAGGGCACTGTTCATGGCGGGTTGATTTGCGAATTGGCCGATGCAGCCATCGGGACAGCGCACTCCACCCTGATGAAAGAGGGACAGTCCTTTACCACGATAGAATTGAAAATTAACTTTTACAGACCGGTATGGAAGTCCAGGTTAAGGGCAATTGCCCACCCCCTGCAAAGTGGTAAAACTATTACCCATTATAGCTGTGAAGTAAAAAACGAAGAAGATAAGGTTGTAGCAATGGTAACCAGTACGGTAATGACACTTCACGAAGCTAAGGCAGCGGGGCGCTAATATATATTTAAACTGCGCGCGCCTGAGCTGGACGCCACGGAAAATACACGGAGATATTTAGAATGGAATTTTTGTAAAATATTGAATGCGAGGGCTTGAAGGGGGACGCTCACGCGAGCTTGCAGCTAGTGGTTGTGCATGGCTTCAGTTTGCAACTGTTATTCGTTTATGTAGTCATAGACTACAAGCATAGCTGTCTGATTTGAAAACTTTGACAGCGGAGAAAATCCGCAAGGGGCAAAAAAACAATTATATAAACTATCAGATTTTTAAAAATCATAACTAATCCCACTCTGGAATATAAATGAATTTTGACGATAGGAGACGTTAGGTTTCCGGTCATTGAGCTTGGTAAATCCGTCGAATGGCACTTTTTGATCTATATTAAATGTTTGCAGCTTTTGCATAAACGTATGGCCAGCTATAACATTCAATTTCCATCGCCGGGCAAGTTTAATGTCGTAAATGAGCCCGGCACTATTCTGCTGCAAATGAATATATTGCTCTTCTGCACCCTCATTCAATCGGTACATACTTCCGTTGACTGCTGCTGTAATACCCAGGGATTGTATTTCTGATAGCTTGTACTTTAAGGATGCTCTGACAGGTATAACGCCGGTTAAACTTAGTTTGTTACTGATCGCCCAGTCGATATCAGGTATAGGTAGCAGAAACTTGCCCGAATAGTTGCTGGTGTAGGCGAGCGTGATGCCATATTTGAAAGATTGGCTGGGGCGAAAGCCAATGCGTACACCGGCAGTGTAGAGAATATCTTCGGTTGTGATACTTCGGTTAAAATCGGACCCTATGGTTGCTAAACCTACAAACGAGATACTAGTGGTGCTGGAAAGTGAATAATTTACCAACAAAGGAATGGTTATAGATTGAAATTCATCACTGCCTATATTATGTTCGTTTGAAAGGAAAAGGCCCTGGTAACGGATGCCTGTTTTTATGAAAATGGGATGAGCTGCTGAAAAATCTTTATATACAGGGATACCGATATCAACAATGGGTTGCTGCATTATGAAAGTATTTCCGTTAACATCAACAGGGGATACAACATTGCTTACAGTTATACCACCCAGTAATGGTGCAGTTGTTATGAATTTTTTATGCATACTAATGCTATCAACGTTTTGGCAATAGCTAAGTACAGGCAATAGCATGCCCATCAAAAATAAGCTTGTTTTCATTTTTGTTAACTTGTTTTTACGATTAAAAAATTGTCACGTTACATAGGGTCGATTACCCCGATCAACTTCAGCATTATTTTGTTAAATTCTTTTCTTTCCTCTTCTGTTAGCCCCGATGCCAATGCAGTGTTATACTTTTCAATGATAGTATCGCCCTGCATTGCCAGGTTTTCTCCTTTTGCTGTTAATTTCACACACGTTTTTCGCTTATCAACGGTGTCCCTAATAACTATAGCAATATCGTTTTTGACTAAAAAAGATATTGTTCTATTAACGGATGCTTTATCACGTCGCAGGTTTGAGCAGATAGCTTGTTGTGATACCCCTCCTGTGTAATATAGGCTAAGAAGTACGGGCACCTGGTCCATCTCGAGGGGAAATCCATGCTCACGAAAATTTTTATCACACCCTTTATACATGTTATTATAAAGGCGGCCAATTTGTGCGACCAGTATTGGCGGAACGGGAAGATCGTTTTTGTGAGTCATATGGCAAAGGTACAAAATTGGTTGATATATCAACCAATTTTGTACCTTTTTTTATTCTTTGTTGATTACATTTTGCGCGAATCACAGAAAAATGAAATAAAACTTGCGTCGTTATTTAACGACACGTATATTTGTCGTCAAATGACGGCATAATGATATTAAGACGAGATATTTTTCAGGCAATAGCCGACCCCACAAGAAGGGCAATCCTGGTTCTTCTTGCTTCACAAACCATTACAGCGGGGGCAATAGCTGACAACTTTGATGGTGCCAGATCCACAATCTCCAAACATATTCAAATACTAACCGAATGCGGGCTGGTAGAATCAAACCAGCTGGGCCGGGAGATCTATTACCAAATCAAAATCGATAAAATGAAAGAAATTGATCTTTGGATGGATCAGTTACGCCTGATTTGGGAAGCCCGGTTTGATAACCTTGATAATTATATAACAAAAATTCAAAACGATAAAAATTATGGAAAGAACAGAAAATCGTGAAATGCATATTGCAAGAACATTTAAGGCTCCCATTGAATTGATGTGGGAAGTTTGGACCAACCCCGAACATATTATAAATTGGTGGGGGCCAAATGGATTCACTTCTACCATTCACACGATGGACGTAAAAGAAGGTGGGGAATGGACATTGACCATGCACGGGTCAGATGGAACGGACTATGCCAACAGGAGTATTTTCAAGGAAATTATCCCGTTTAAGAAAATCGTGTTTGAGCATTTCAATCCACATTTTATTGCTACAATTCTTTTTGAAGCCAAGGGTGAAGAAACCCAAATGGATTGGTCCATGTTATTTGATACAGCAGAAATGCGTGAAACCATAATCAAGGTGCATAAAGCTGATGACGGACAAAAACAAAATGTTGAAAGACTTGAAAAATATCTTGCTCAAGTTAGCTTCAAAGCCCAAAAGTAGGAGTTGGTGTAGTCGGAGACTACGAGCATAGTGGTACGAAGTTTTAAACTTCATACAGCGGGTATAATGGTTCGATTTGGAAACTTCGGACAGCGGGTTGAGTTTCTTCTACTAATCGTGTAAGGTGCCTCGGCGGGACACCTTACGCGATTTATGTGCCGAGCGATTACTCTCCTAAACCTTCAATTCTTACCGTTGTAATATCACCGCTTTCGAACGTAAGGTTTACAGACCTTTCTCCGTTGGGCCTGGTGCGGTGTATAACATTTTTAGGGATAGTAAATAACTGGTTAGGAAACAGCTCGATAGTCCTGTCTTCCAGATCAATAAATACGGAACCTTCAATAACTAAAAAGCTTTCATCGGAGTTTGGGTGCTTATGCCAAAAATAAGGCGCCGTCATTACACTCATTCTGATCGCATGATCATTTACCAATGCAAGCGGTATATTACGGTATACATTGTTAGATACGGCACTTTGCGTAATATCAATTATGGTTAAATATTGGGTATGCATCAGCTTATATTATGAACCATAAAGTTAAAAAATAACAACGCAATATACCCACTGTCCGAAATTGAAAAACTCCAAACAGCGGGCAAAGGCCTGTTAACTTTATAGCTTATAACTGCATACCACCCGCAACTTCAATGCGCTGGCCATTTACCCACCGGGCATCTTCGGTACACAAAAAGGCTACTACACCGCCAATGTCCTCAGCAACGCCCGGCCTGCCTAAGGCGGTTACACTGCTCACCATTTTCTGCAGTTGTTCATCAGAGCGAAGGTGAGCGTTACCAAAATCGGTCATGATGGCTCCCGGAGCCACCACATTAGCCCTGATCTTTCGCTCACCCAGTTCCTTAGCCAGGTATTTGGTAAATGTTTCCACCGCTGTTTTCAACGAGGCATACACCGACGACCCCGGTACCGTAACACGTGTGAGCCCGCTTGATATATTTACAATGCCTCCGCCATCATTTATCAGCGGTAAAAGCTTTTGGGTAAGAAAATAGACGCCTTTAAAGTGAATATTCATCAGCTCGTCAAAGAATTCTTCAGTTACGTTAGCAATGGGTGAATAACCACCGATGCCCGCATTGTTGATCAGATAATCAATATGGTTGGTATTAAAGGTATTGGTTAATACATCTTTTAACCTTTCGGTGAAAGAGGAAAAAGACTTAATATCGCCTGTATTTAATTGCAGTATGGCAGCTTTTTGCCCTTGTTTCTCAATTTGTGCAACTACGTTTTGTGCAGCATCTTCGTTGTTATTATAGGTTAATATGACATCTAGTCCTTTTTCTGACAGGCGTAAAGCCATGTCTTTCCCTAGTCCGCGGCTGCCGCCGGTTACCAGTGCTATTTTATTTTTATTTTCCATCTTGTAGTTTTTTTACAAAGATGACAAGTAAAGCCGGATGCTTGTTTGTGTCAATCAATCCATTGTTTGTATAAATCAAATAACCCTGTTTGGGGAGGCCGAAACTTGCTCCCACGAAACTTGCTCCCGCGAGCTTCCAGCTCGTGGTGGCGCATTGTTCCGGTTTGCAACCGGAGTATACAAAGGCATAGATTTTTGTAAGTTTGCATACACAGGTAGAGTAATAAATATTAAATCAACCTGTACATATTATGCCCGATCAACCCACTAACAACATATACCTTTTAGGCTTAGGTGCTTTAGGCGGTCTTATTGCGGCCAAATTACATGATGCCTTTCCTGCTTCAGTAAAAATAATTGCAGACCTGAAACGGCAGCAAACAATCCAGCAAACGGGGCTAAGCGTAAACGGTAAAACAATCTCCTTTCAGTTTATTGCCCCTGGTGACGGTCATGGTGAGGCCGACCTGGTGATCATTGCTGTAAAAAATGCCCAGCTTACGCGGGCCATACATGATATTAAAAGCTTTATTGGTGAAAATACAATAGTTATTTCTTTACTCAACGGTATATCCAGCGAAGAACTGATCGGTAACGGGATTGGCCATGAACATTTGCTGTATGCGTATGGTGTTGGGATGGATGCTGTTCGTAAAGATTCTGAGATCCGTTATACCAATCCGGGTAAGATCGTATTTGGCGAAAAGGATAATCACGAACTATCAGGCAGGGTTAAGTTTGTGAAGGAGCTTTTTGATAAGGCGCAGATCCCCTATAATATCCCGGTTGATATGAACAAAGCGCTTTGGAGCAAGTTTATGATAAACACCGGCATAAACCAGGCTTCGGCAGTATTAAAAGCGCCATATGGTGCTTTCCAGGTGCCGGGCGAAGCTTGTGACTTGATGCTGGCCGCTGCAGGAGAAGTGATGGAACTCTCCACCCATTACGGTGTAAATTTAACCCGGGCTGATATGGATGACTTCCTGAAAATTCTGGCAACGTTAGACCCCACCGGGAAAACCTCCATGCTACAGGATGTGGAAGCCGGACGGGAAACGGAAGTTGAGCTATTTGCCGGTACTGTTTTAGCAATGGGTAGGCAATTCAATTTGCAGGCTCCCGTAAACGAAATGCTTTATAAAAAGATTAAAAGTATAGGGGAGTAAACAACAGGCTTGTTGGGAAGATTGAATTTTCGTTTTAATTCCCTCCCCACGGGAGGGGTGCGGTTGGATGTGAAGTGGCAGGGAGGGGTTTAAACACCAAATAATCGGCTAAACCCCACCCTTCCCCGCCCCAAGGCGGGAATCGCACAAGGCTGATGCTTCCTTTTTTCGAACGACTATGGTTCCAAAGCCAACAAGGGCGGAGTCGTAACTAATTATCGATCCCTTTTTCTCTTTTCAATTTAAAAATTTCTTCCACAGCCTTTTTATAGCCACCAGCCTGTTCAAATGAATCATTGATTATCTTAATGTTTTTAAGATAATTGGGGTTGTTTAATACTTTCTCTACGGCATCCTGTAATATTTGCGGGCTGAGTGTATTTACATCAAGGGCGATAGCTGCACCTAATTCTTCGGCCCTTTTGGCTAATAATGGCTGATCTGCTCCTAAAGGTATGGCTACAAAAGGTATGTGATTATTTACCAGGTCGCTGATGCTGTTCATGCCCGCATGAGTAATAGCTACATCAGTATATTTTAAAAGTTCCGACTGCGGCACATAGTTCCTTACGATAAAATTATCGGGGATATCGAATGGCGACAGATCAACATTATAGGCAGCCAATACTACAATGGTATCAGCATTATTAAAGCTTTTGAAAAACACATCATATAAAGCCAGGCTGTAATTACCGAATACTGTACCTAAGGAAATATAGATCACCTTTTTGCCTTGCAGTCTTTCAAAAGGGAAATCCATGTTTTCCTGCCTGTTATATATTGGTGGCCCTACAAACTTGTAGCTGTCATCAAAAAACTCAATATCAGTAGCAAATAGCCTGGAGGTGTAAACCAGGTTTATATCGCCCTTATTGAGCAATAGGCCCATGATGCTGGGAGGTAATTGAACCCCATAGGTTTTCCTGATTTTTTGCGATATATTTTTATACGCTTCCATTATTTCTTCAGTACCTGGCTTCACATCAGTTTGTTTGCTCCTTTCCTCAAATTGCCTTAACCCGGCAAAAATGGCCAAAGAGGATACCGTAGGTATAGCTAATACATGCGATATAACCTTTGTAAAAGGAAAAGCCATTGAATGGATCAGATAATCAAACTTCACATCTTTAACCTGGTTTAAAATATCCGCTATGATTTTATCTGCCGATTTAAGTATCCTGTGCATCGGTTCAAATGGCACTTTACCAATTTTAAAAATGTCCATATCTTCAGCATAGCTTTTGAATTGCGCGCCGGTTTTTTCAATTTTTTCCTTAAAATCATCCGAAGAAAAATAAATAACTTCTTCGCCCTGCTTAACCAGTTCACTAACCAAGCCTAATGTTGGGTTTACATTCCCATGTGCCGGGGCACTTAAAAAGAGCACTTTTGCCATCTGCTATAACTTATTGTTTACAGGTATGACGTACAACAATCCAATACATTTTAAATTTCCTTTGATCCCTTATAAAAGGGAAGCGATTTTAAGGGTTGCGATTCTCCTGAAATCACCCTATTATTGCTTCCTGTTGAAGCGTTATGATATTTGCGCTTGATAAAGGATAAACCGTACCCAAAATACCCCTTTTACTTATTTTACCAATAAATGAATCAAGTTCCTGCTCAACTCGAAACTAAAAGTCATTATGAAATCCTCGACGGCCTGCGTGGCGTAGCTGCCATTTTGGTGGTTACCTTTCATGTTTTTGAAGCCTATGCAAACGGTAACCGTTTCACTCAAATGATTAATCACGGCTATTTGGCGGTGGATTTCTTTTTCCTGCTGTCGGGTTTTGTGGTGGCTTATGCGTATGACGATCGTTGGGACAAAATGACCCAATGGGACTTTTATAAACGCCGCCTGATCCGTTTACAACCCATGGTTATTATGGGAACGCTGATAGGTGCCGCGCTTTTTTATTTTCAGGGTGGAACGGTTTTTCCGCTTATAAATGAAACGCCTGTATGGAAAATGCTGCTGGTTATGCTGGTTGGCTTTACCATGATCCCGCTTACCCCCGGATTGGATATTCGCGGCTGGCAGGAAATGCACCCGCTGAATGGCCCGGCATGGTCGTTGTTTTTTGAATATATTGCTAATATTCTGTATGCGCTGATATTCCGCAAATTTTCTAAAACATTGCTGAGCATATTTGTGGTAATATTCGCTTTAATACTTATCCACTATACTGTAATGGGCTCGCAGGGCGATGTTATTGGGGGATGGAGCGTTGATAAAACCCAGCTTAATATTGGCTTTACCCGTTTGCTTTATCCATTTTTCGCCGGGATGCTATTATGCCGGATAGGAAAGCTGATACACATTAAATGGGCCTTTGCTGTATGTAGCATGATGATAGTTATTATACTTTTTATGCCAAGGATCGGTGGCCCGGAACATCTCTGGATGAATGGTTTGTATGAATCATTCTGTATTATCATTCTTTTCCCGCTGATTGTTTCTATTGGTGCCGGAGGCAAAATAACAAGCAGAGCGGGTATTAAAGTCTGTAAGTTTTTTGGCGATATCTCCTATCCTATTTATATCACGCATTATCCGCTCATTTATTTTTACACCGCCTGGGTAATACAAAACAAAGTGCCCATGGCTTATGGTATTTGGGGTGGGCTGGGGCTGCTCATTGTTGCCATTACAATCGCCTACGCTTGCCTTAAACTTTATGATGAACCGGTACGTGAATGGCTTAGGAAACGTTACCTGGTAAAAAAAGCTTCGTGAATTCGTGGCGTGTTGGTGGCAAGTTCATAGGTGTTAGGAAGATTGCATTTTTGTTTTTTAATTCCCTCCCCACGGGAGGGGTGCGGTTGGATGAGAAGTGGCAGGGAGGGGTTTATACATCAAATAAGCTGTTAAACCCCACCCTGCCCCGCCCCGAGGCGGGAATCGCACAAGGCCGATGCTTCTTTTTTCCATCTTCCGAACACCTATAGTGTACCAATACCAACACGGGGTGGGTATTAGCGTTGAATTGTCTGATTTAGAAATTTCGGACAGCGGGGGTATATATCCTTGTATTACTTCCTTGCAGCAATAAAAGACTTAATGGCATCACCAGCAGGTTGAAAATAAGCCGGGCCAGCAAGCATAGTTATACTGACCATGGGTTGGAAAGAGGTGAGCGAACGGTTTTTCAGAAAAATTTCCGTCTCATAGGCCTCTATTGCTCCTTTGATGATATTTACCGCAACAGCACCGGTTGGTGAATCAATACCGGCATCTTTTAAGTCGCTGGCGTGCGAATAGCTGGTAACGCCTAATCGTAAAGCCTCACGCATTTCTATGCGGCCAACGCTGGTCATCAGTTCAGCATTAAATTTGTTCCGATCGCCGAGCCCGATAATCAGCAGTCTTTTCGCAGGCATGCTGCCCTCTGGCGGTGTGATGAGTAATGTTTCCAGCGCATGGCCTGCGAACCTGCCGCTTTTCCGCAATTCTGTGAGCATTCCCTTTAAAGAATCATCTACATGTACCAGGCCATTAACATTGCGCGGCAGTGCGGGCGGAGAATTAAAGATATCGCCTTCGGTGTATTCAAAAACGCAGATAATCTGTAAGGGCGTTTGTTGGGTGGATGGCGCCTGAACTGCTGCCATTATCGTTATGCCGTCTACCTGTCCCAATATTGCTGCTGTGCCCGGAACAGACAAAGGCTGAGCCTGTGCTTGTGCGTGGCCAATTGTAAAACCCATAAGAACGATGACGACGGTAATAAGCGGCAGCCTGAATAAGCGTTGCAGCACCTTTTGGGTTGTTATTTTAGCGTGATCCATAAGTTTAGCGTTTGATAAACCAAAGGTGAGCAAAAAGGAAAGATAAAAAGATGATGTAGGTTAAGAAATGAATGTAAGGTAGTTATTACCGGCTATTATGGATGCTTTTTTCTGTAGTCGGATACTCCGGGTATATTGATCCGATTTGGAAACTTCATACAGCGGATAAGAAATAAATATGCAGGCACGTGAGGCCTGCATATTCTATTCTTCGTAATTTTCTATAGTGTCTGTTGAGCGCATTTCTGCCCTGTTCGGGTTTCCGCCGGCATCACGCAGCGCGCGCCTTTGGTGCAACAGGTCCCAGTACTGGTCAAGTTCTGATTTTACTTTGTGTAATTCTTTAATGTCTTCGTCTGTTAGGTTTTCCTTTCCGTATAAATGCTCTTCCTTTTCAGTCAGTTTCTTTATGTGCGACATTACGGAGTTATCCTGGGTCTGATCTGCCATTGCAATAGATGTTTGTTTGATGTATATGCAAGTTAGCTAATATTAAATGGATAGTCAATGTTAATTTAGCAGTAAGTTGTAGTAGGAGACTACAGGCATATTGGCCCGATTTGGAAACTCGGACAGCGGTGCGAACTTGCAACAACGATCTCATTAATTGGTTTTAGTAAAAAGATAAGTAACTCCTCCCTGAGTAAAGGAGAAACTATTTTTAGCTGTGTCAAACTGTATGGTAACACCGGCATAGTCAAATTTATTGTCACCTTTAGCTTCCAGCGGAACTGCCATTTGACCAGTTGCCTGCGCAAACAACATGGTATTGTTTTTAGTTATAGCAACCTTTAAAGGCAATTGGGTACTGGAATATTTACCGACATATTTATCGAGATCAGCGGTGCTTAGGTTAATTGTTTTAAACGCAGGAATTGTAAACGGCTTGTTAAAATAAATGCTTAACGCACCTATGATCACATCATTAGTTGAATATCGCACCCCATTAGAAGTATAAGCTACAGCCAACTTATCCTCCGGAAAGTAAACGAGCAAACTAGAGAATCCGTCGATGGCCCCGGTATGTCCAAAACCTTTTTTATCATAAAACGGAATCGTGATCATGGCCATACCAAAGTTGTCCTTCATCGTTTTCATCAGCTCTAAACTAGTCCGGCTAATAAGCTTTCCTGCAAAAAGCGCATTTATAAATTTAACCAGGTCAGCCGGTGTGGATACAATAGCGCCGGCCCCACCCGGAATACTCATATCCGTTTCGGGCATTTGCGTCCATTGCCCTGTATATTTGTAGGAGTATGCTTCGTTCTTAGCTGGGTTGGCTTTAGCACCATAATAAGTATCTGCCAGGCCTATTTTTGAAGTGACGCGTTTTTTTAATTCTTCGGCATAGGTTTTACCAGTCAATTTTTCAACGATATAACCCAGCAGCACAAAATTAGTATTGCTGTATTCTGCCTTTGTATCCGGTTCAAAATCGGGCTTCTGACTGGCAAAGATGGCGATCATTTCAGCCTCTGATTTAGGGGCGGATGCGGTATAAAGCGAGTCATTCGTAAAATTATGAAGACCGCTTCGGTGGTCAAGCATTTCTCCTATGGTGATCTTTTGGGCATTAGGGAGTTGTGGAAAATAAGTAGCCAATGGTGTTTCAAAGCTGAGTTTGCCTTCATCGATCAGCTGAAAGATCATAACCGCGGTAAACATCTTACTGATAGAGCCGATCCGATATTTAGTTTTAATGGTCGCCGGTGTTTTTAAATCTTTATTCAGCTGACTATAACCGATGGCGTTTTGGTAAACCGCCGCGCCATTGGACGCTATGGCGATACTACCCATGTTTTCATCATGCACGTTCATTGCGACAAAAAAACTATCTAACTTGGCTTTATTGAAAGTTTGAGCATGGGTGCAACTTTGTAAAATAAGGAACAACAATAAAAAGCTGGCTATTTTTTGACTCATTGCGTTAATGTTTAGAAGACTAAGATAGGATTTAATTATGTGAGCTACCAACATTAGTCCGTCTTACTTGGTAAGCTGTAGTGGGAGACTATCAGCATTGTGGTTCGATTTGAAAACTTCGGACAGCGCAGAGATGAAATCTTTCCATTGTACCAATAATAGTAATACCTTAGATACAATGAAACTTCAGACCGCTATCATATTAAATAACGAACAATATTGAAAGCTATAACTTATAAAATTACAGCCACTTTAATACCTGGATATTCCAAGAATTATCATGTAGGAAACTCCTTAGGATATGCTTATGAAACAGACACACACTTTGTTCATTTCTTTGGAAAAAGCGACCGATGGTACGTTATATCTCACGGATTAACAGTAACAGAGAAGAAGGACACAACTTTAAATGATTGGGTTGTTAAAACTTTTGCTGCTGTTGACATTCGCGAAATGTTGTTCGAGCCAGGAAGTGTTAATCAGTTAGTTTGGAGGCCTGGATTATATTTTCTTGACGACACATTTAAATCATTTAATCTGACGTCCCCCCAAATGCGCCTAGCTGCTCAGGCATTAAAGCTTTTAATTGATCGGCTTGATGACCTATTCATATATATAGAGCCCAATAAGGATAGCTTAAATACATATAGCCACAAATCAAGAGAATTGCTGATATTAGCTTGTGCCGAAGTTGAAAACTATTGGAATCAGTATTTATTAATGGCCGGAGTCAAAGCTGCTAATGGTAAAAATTACACAACCAAGGATTATGTCAAACTAAATAATAAATTGTATCTGCCGGAATATGAATTTACTTTGAAAGCTTATGCAGATATTCCTCCTATTATACCATTTAAGGGCTGGGATGATAAATCTCCAACTCAGTCTCTAATTTGGTATGATGCATACAATAAAACTAAGCATGATAGAAATACATACTTTTCAGAGGCCAAACTTGGTCATTGTATTACCGCGGTAGTAGCTAATCTAGTTTTATTTTCAACCATGTTTAGTCCCTACTCATTATTTGATCAATCAGATACATTTTCATCACTCGCGAATCAACATTTTGATTTTAGGCTGATTGATTGTTGTCCTTCTTCATTTTATCTTCCATTAATCGAGACCACAGATTTACACGAGAAGATACAGCTATTTGATTCGCATAGAAGGAATAAGCCATTTATGACAAATCCTTTCCACATTTAAGACCATTATTGAGAGCCATTATCTTCACAAGTATGCTGAACCATCAGCGCTTCGAATCAAGGTAGTATCTCAATAATGACTAAATCCCCTACTTCCCATCCGGCTGAAAATCCAGCGAAACAGAATTCATGCAGAACCTTTTGTGCGTTGGCGCGGGGCCATCATCAAATATATGGCCTAAGTGCGAGCCGCAGCGGGCGCAGATCACTTCGGTACGTTCCATGCCGAGAGAGTTGTCAGATCTGTAAATAACACTGTTCTTCCTGATCGGTTCAAAAAAGCTGGGCCAGCCGCAATCACTGGCAAACTTAGCATCCGAGCGGAACAGTACATTACCGCATACCGCACAATAATAGGTGCCCTTTGCATTGCTGTTCCAGAATTTACCGGTGAAGGGGCGTTCGGTATCTTGCTCGCGGGCAACGGCATACAGATCGGGTGGTAATATCTTTTTCCATTCGGCATTGCTCACCTTTAAGGGTTTGGTGTCAGTATTGGAGTAATAAGGGTTGTTCTTATGCCCTTTGTCTGATTTTAGCTGCTGTGCAAAAGCGCCTGTAATTGTACTTGCTATAATCGCGATTAATATTATTGCTGATCTCATTTTAGTTTGTCTTTAAATACCTTTTTAAATTTGTCCAGTTCGGGTTGTATCACATACTTGCAGTAAGGCTTATTGCCGTTTTGGTTAAAATAGTCCTGGTGATAATCCTCAGCCTTGTAAAAAGCAGTGTAAGGCGTTACCTGGGTTACTATTTTGCTTTTGTAGGCCTTTTCTTCGTTCAGCTTGTTAATGTAATAATCGGCCTTTTGTTTTTGGAAGGCGTTATGGTAAAAAATAGCTGAGCGGTATTGTGTGCCCACATCGTTACCCTGCCTGTTAAGCTGTGTGGGGTCGTGCGCTACAAAAAAGGCAGCCAGCAGTTCATCATAAGTAATTACTGAGGGATCGTAAATAATATTACAAGCCTCTGCATGGCCGGTTGTGCCTGTGCAAACCTGTTTGTAAGTTGGGTTAGCCACATGCCCGCCAGCATAGCCGGAGATAACCTTTTTTACACCTTTTAATTGCTGAAACTTGGCTTCGGTACACCAAAAGCAACCGGTGGCAAATGTGGCGGTATCAATGGTCGATTTAGTATGGGTTTTGCCGTTGTGCGATGGTGTTGCTGCAAACGCGGTAACACCGGTAGTTAGTAGTATGGTTAATAAATAAATTATCTTTTTCATATAGATGTTATGGGCCGTGATTATGGGTATAAACGTAAAAAACATGCGCTTGTATTTGCTAAGTACGCTTCAATTATATTAAAAGCAGCGTTTGTACCCAATTGTGATGTTAGGCTGACAAATACAATATTCATTTTATCGCCTTTGGCAAAGGTTAAGATTAATTACCTTTATCCTATGGCAAACCTTAAACTTTTCATGTTATTATTAGGCTGCAAGCCACCGGGCAGACATACCGAGCAGCACGATGTCTTTTTCGGAATAGCAGCTTCGCTGAATGAACTAGTACCCCAGATAAAAGCCTTTTGGCCCGAGCCGGATAAGATACACATTGATGCCTGGCGCGAAGTAAATACCGTAGATGGCTTTGAGGTGAAAATAGTTGCAAAAGATGCGAATCACATCGGCATAACCGAGCCTGCGAATAAGCTATTCTTTATTAATCTTGGCGGTTACCAGGAAAACAAATTCGAGGAACAGCACTATGTTTTGCTTACTGTTAAAACCGACAGGGCATTGGCTTTTAAAGAGGCCAAAGAAACCTTGTTCTTCAAACACAATCATTTTGAAGGCGCAAACTCGCACATTGATGATAAATACGGTATTGATGTGGATGACCTGTACCAGATTGAAGAGATATTATCCCCCGAATTAAAAGAGCAATATGGCATAGAATTGGTGCCAGCCCCCGGCTTAGCGGAAGATCCTATTTCGCTGGGTTATCTTAAATTGAGCGCATTGGCGTAACATAAAAAAGCCTGGTACCTCTACCAGGCTTAAGCAACCTAACCTATAATTGCCGCTCGCGACGGCAATACTATTTTGCGCTTTGATCAAACAAATACTTAACCTTATACTCCTGTATAGAGGCATCGTATTTAGTTAACTCATTGTCGCATTGAAATTCGCTTTCAATTGTATACTTGAACTTGGTGTTTTGGGCATACGTTTTTTCGAGATCCTTAATGGTCAAAGGCTCAACAGCATCTTTAACCGATGCGCTGAAATAAAAGCTATCTACAGGTTTTTCGCCCTTGCCTTGCTGTACTAATTTTGGGTGACTATAGATGTAGAAATCCTTAGTATCGATGATTTTATACTCAACATTGTTATAAAAGCGGTAGTCGCTGTTATTGGCATGGTAGCCGAATATTTCATTCTTCATGAATACCTGCTTTTTGCCATCGTGCCAAACCGTTACTTTGCTGCCATCTAAAAACTCATTTAGTGTAATGTGGGTTGCATCGCTGCCGTTAGTTTCAAAACTTAATTTGTGATTTGCATAATCATCGGCAGTAAGGTATAAACCCATTGCTTTATCCTGTGCAAATGACCTTGTTGCAAAGGAGGCTATCGCTAAAAAGGCGATAATTAATTTGAAATTTTTCATTTTCTTAAAATTTAATCTGTCAGTTATCAGGGGTTAAATGAGGGTGCCATTAACTGACAAATAACACCCTCATTGCTTTTAAAATCTTACGATCAGGTCCATCGCCGCTGTGTACTGATCTTTTTTAGTACCATTGTCATATGGTGTTATGCCATCGGCATAGGCGCGTTCGTATCTTATCTCAGGGCGTATTCTTATATAATCATTAAAGTAATGTACAAAGCCTATAGTATGGCTTGAGTACCAGGTTGCGTAACCTGTTCTGCCGCCTTGTGGATCATTTAAAGCATCATTACGGATAGAGAAATAGTTTTTAGGCGAAACAAAAATCTGGAAGTAGTTTACTATACCTACTGCATTCTCTGTTCCCGGTATCAGGTTACCCGGGCCAACGCCTGTGTAGAAAGGTTGTGCCGGACCATTGATTACTGTACCACCTGTAAGGGCATGGTATTGCCACATGTAATAAGCTTCCGTCATCATGTGGAAGGTTTCATTGAATTTGTGGCCCCAGGTTGCAACCACCATTTGCAGGTCGTCGTGCTGGCGGGTATAATCGCCATTACCTAAAGAGTTGATACCGCCATACAGGGAGTTATTATTATCATGCGATACCCAGCGGGCCATCAATAAGCCATTTATTTGAGCGGAAGGGCTCCATGGTGCCATGTCATTACCTGCATGTACACCTACTTCTAATTGCCAGTATGAGCCTAGTTTAAAAGTTGCCTGTGCACCGGTAAAGGTATAGGGGTCAACCGTAAACATTAAGGAGTGGGAGTACAGGTAGTTATCTGTTGCCCATTGGGCCTCGATATCAGCCGGTGATATAAAACGACCTACCTTTAAAAGCATGCCATCGGCTATTTTAGGGAAGTAGATCAAGCCATACATTTCAGCCGGATCAAAGCCGTATTTATTGTTGTTACCCAGCAACTGGTTGCTGAAATAACCTTTGCCTGTAGTGTACCTGTAATCGGTACCAAAGATTGTGGTTAATAAGAAACCGGCAGAAACATGGTCAGTCTGTACTGTATTTGGCTGCAGGTCGAATTTTAACCCTACCTGATCAAGCACTACGTTATTTGGTATCAAATCATAAGATGTAGGGGCATTTGAGTTTTTTGAACTACTGATATTTGCGCCCGGGTCAATCCAGCCATAAACCCTGAATTTGGTATGGGTAAGGCCAAGCGCTTTTTGCATAGGATATAGTGGTGCTGTACCATCAGAGCCGATTAGAGGGCCGCCATCCCAGTCACTTGTAGGGAATGGTGGATCGGGAAGCGGGGAAGGTAAGGAGCGTTTTACAGAATCTTTTGTGTTGCTTACGGATTGAACTGCTGTTTGGGAGAATACTTTAAGTGTGACAGCAGATAGCAGCAAAAAAGTAATTAGAGGTGTTTTCATTTTTCTATATATTTTATATTATGATGTTCACTGATTGTATTTGTGAACATTCGCTATTATACCACTCTTGTGCCAGTAATGGTGTTATTGTTAAATTGCTTGTAATCAATAGGATAAATACATGATTTTGTCTTTATTTCAAAATGATGCTATCAATTTGATAGGGTTGATTGTCAATTTGAATATGGAGAGGGACGCAATAATTCAGCCTGGTATAAAAGGGATGCCGGGGCAAAAGATCAGACTATTTTATATTCTTCTATTTTGCGGTATAAGGTGGAAATACTTATACCCAAAAGGCGTGCAGCCTCGCCTTTATTACCTTTGGCATGATACAGCGCTTTTTTTATAAACTGGCTCTCGATGATCGATAAGTTAAATGGTTGTGTACTATCGTTGCCATCATTATCATGCATGAAAAATTCAATGGGGAGCAGATCAGTGGTGAGGGTTTCACCATTGGCTAATATCACTACGCGTTCAATAACATTCTTTAGCTCGCGGATGTTTCCTTTCCACTCGTGCCCGGTTAAAATTTTGATAAACTCCGGATCCATATGAATAACCGAGCGGTTTATTTTATTGGCAAATCTTTTTAAAAAATAATTGGCCAGCATTTCAATATCGTCGCGGCGTTCGCGCAAGGGTGGTAAGGTAATGGTAAATACGGACAGCCGGTAAAAAAGATCGGCCCTGAATTTATTATGCTCAATTTCTTGCCTCAGGTCCTTATTAGTTGCGGCTATTATGCGCACATTTGATGTGGTGGTTTTAGAGTCGCCAATTTTGTGGAATGTACCATCCTCTAAAACGCGTAATAACTTTGCCTGCAGTTCAAGGCTCAGCTCACCTATCTCATCCAGAAAGAGTGTGCTGTTATTGGCTTCTTCAATTAAGCCTTTCTTGTCCTTATTAGCACCTGTAAATGCGCCTGCTACATAGCCAAATAATTCGCTGTTCAATAATTCGTTTGAAAATGAGCTGCAATTTAGAGCGATAAACGGGTTTGCTTTGCGGTCGCTCTCTTCGTGTATAGCCTTCGCAAAAACTTCTTTACCTGTTCCGGTTTCACCCAATAATAAAACAGTGGTATTGGTATGCGAAACCTTTACAGCCAAATCAATGGCACTAATTATAGCCGGCGAACTCCCTAATATGGTTTCAAAACTATAGGGCCTGGCAGCAGCGTTTTCGAGCTGGTAAGTTTTAAACTGGTGATTGGCTTTAGCTAAGGCTTTACGTAATAATGGTAATATCTTGTCATTATCATCGCCTTTGGTGAGGTAATCAAAGGCTCCCATTCTCATGGCTCTTACACTATCCTTTATCGATCCGAATGCGGTTAAATTAATTACCTCAATGTATGAATGGATTCGCTTTATGCGTTGTATCAGCTCAATCCCGTTTTCATCAGGCAACTGTACATCACTTATTACAACTCTTACGTCCTCGTTTTCCAAAAGCTTTATACCGGCTTTGGCTGATTGGGCTTTTAGTACATGGTACCCATCTATTTCAATAATCCTTGCAAGCAAACTAAGTAGCCTGGCTTCATCCTCTACAATTAAAATAGATTGCATTTCGCGTCAGTAATATTTATGCAATCTGTATATGCCAAAAAAGTGCCGAATTGTAAAAAATCCTGTTTAAATGCTGATTTACACAGCATTCTGATTCGTGGACAATATTTGTAAACAAAAATACCCTCTCATAATGAAAGGGTATTTTTCAAATTGAATATATAAGGGGTGTTATCTTTTACTATCTTTAGTAAAGAAAACCTTACCTAAATTATAATCCACATCATGAATATGTTACACCGGATCAGTCTGACCGTTTTTATATCCATGCTCGGTTTATCAGCGTTTTGCCAGTCCAGATCAGTAGATTCATTAATAAGTCAAATAGATAGTAAGGATAAACAGCTGCCGGTTGAGAAATTATACCTGCAACTGGATAAGCCCGACTATGCACAAAATGATACTATTTGGTTTAAAACTTACCTTTTAAATGCTGACGATTTAACCGCGGCCACACGTAGTGGTTTACTATATGTTGAGTTAGATGACAGCCATAATACCATGGTGAAAAGGATGATGTTCCCTTTGGTAATGGGTTTAAGCTGGGGGAACATTGCATTAAAGGAAGATGAAGTACCCGAAGGCAGTTACACCTTGAGGGCATATACCAATTGGATGCGAAACTTTGGTGAGGATTATGTATTTAAAAAGCGACTTTATATTGCAACAACGCATCCACGGCTCATTAGCAGTGCTTTTAAAGAAACAAAGCAGGCGGGTGCAACCAATATACAAGCCAGCCTTTTATTTACGGATCTTAGTAAAAATCCTGTCCGTTTACAGGATATGCAGCTAAGGGTAATGGATGGGCAACATACGCTGCTCAAGGCCGGTGTATCAACCGGTGTGGATGGCAAAATAGATGTGAACTTTAACCTGCCCGATAAAACATCGGCACAAAACTTAAGTATTGTAATACATGATAAGGTAAAAGGTGCCGACACGACTAAAACATATGTGGTACCCGTAATACTTAATCAGCCGCAAAACATCGATCTTCAATTTATGCCTGAAGGCGGCGCGTTAGTCGCAGGTATAACATCGCGCATTGGGTTTAAAGCGATCAATGAAGATGGCAGAGGCGTTGACGTATCTGGTAAAATATATGATAACAAACAGCAGGAAATGGCAACATTTGAATCTATGCATAAGGGAATGGGTTCATTTACGCTCACACCCATAGCGGGTAATAGCTATACTGCTCAAATCATTTTGCCTGGGGGAGATATAAAAAGTTACTCGTTGCCCCTTATTAGCCAATCCGGTGTTTGTTTAAGGATCGATAACCGGGCGGCTGATTCACTCAGGGTAATCGTTTCTGTTACGCCCGATCTGATTGCCGCCAAATCGGCTGTTTACTATCTAATTGGCCAGTCAAGAGGTGTAGTTTGTTATGCGGCACATATCAGCATGAAAAACACCGAATTAATAAATCTGGTACCTAAAAGTGCTTTTCCATCGGGTATTGCCCATTTTACACTGCTAAATGAGGCTGATATGCCCTTGGCTGAACGTATTGTTTACATCAACCATAATGATAATCTGCAGCTGAATTTCATCGTCAATAAAAATAATTACGCGCCGCATGATAGTGTTGCATTAAATATAAAGGTGACAGATAAAGGGGGTAAGCCTATTATAGGCAGCTTTTCAATGGCTGTAACTGATGATAGCCAGGTGAAGATAGATACCCTGGGCAGTAATATTTTGAATAATATGCTGCTCACATCCGACCTGAAGGGAACCGTTGAGCAGCCCGGTTATTATTTTGAAGATAACAGCCCGCAAAGAGCAGTGGAACTGGATAACCTGCTGCTTACACAAGGATGGGTTGGCTACGACTGGAAACAAATATTTATAAATAAAGCACCGGCGTTTGCTGCAGAACCTGAATTTAGGATCCAGGGAACAGTAACCAATGTTTTTAATAAGGCTATTGCCGGATCGCAGGTAACGCTGCTATCAAAGAAACCGGCTTTCGTAACGGATACCATTACAGATAAAGATGGCCGCTTTGTTTTTAAAGGCTTTTTACCTGTTGATACGGCCTCGTTTTTGATACAGGCACGCAACAGGCATGGCAAAAGCTATAATATTGGGGTGAGCGTTGATGAATTTAAGCCACCGGTATTTACACAAGCAAGCGGAAAGATTACCCCCTGGTACGTGAATACTGACACCTTATTGCTGCACAGCCTTAACAACCGGGTGGTAAAACAGCGTTATGATGAAAAGATACAGGGGCTTGGTCATGTACTGAAAGTTGTTAGTATAAAAGATAAAAAAGTAATAAAGGAGTCAAAAAATCTTAACGGGCCGGGCGAGGCCGATCAGATACTTAATGAGCAGGATATGCTAAAGGCAGGAAAAACGACACTCATTGATCTGCTTGAAAAAAGGATTAAAGGTTTTGGGCCCGGATATATCCCCGACAATCCTGCTCTGTTTTATAAAATTAATGATGCATTGGTAAAGTTTGTAATAGACGGTGCTTATTTAGATCGGTTTTATATACCTGATGAGGAAGTGAACAGTTATTACAACTATCTCAAGCAAAGCCTGGATTATTTTACCGCTGAGGACATTACAGGCATTGAAGTAATGTTTAGTACAAGGTATAATGCAAGGTATGTAATGACATTTATATCACCAATGGCTGTTGGGGATATAGTTAATCCAATAGCTTTTATAGAGATAACTACCCGCTCAGGGAATGGTTTTTTTATGAAGAGGACACCCGGAACTTATCTGTATAAACCTTTAGCGGTTTCATTGCCTAATCAATTTTACCGGCCAAAATATACGATAAAAAGCCTCATAACCGGTGCTGATCTGCGGTCAACTATACATTGGGCACCTAATATTGTTACTGATACCGCGGGAAAGGCAACCGTATCCTTTTATACTGCCGATAAACCCACCCATTATACCATTATGCTTGAAGGCGCTGATCTGAACGGATCGGTAGGGTTTAAACGGGATAAGCTATTGGTGCATTAACGCCCGTTCAAGCGTCCACGCTTGAATGCTAATTGTTATAAGCGTCCACGCTTATAACAATTAGCAGAGATGTTCTAATGCCTTAATCTGCCCGGATTATAGGCAATCAAATATTGCAGGCTGCTGCCGGCAGGGTTATGCGCATGGCTGCTTTCTTTATTATATTTTGCGTGCACCAGTTTTGATTTTACCAGGTGGAACATTTCTGATAAGAATTCAGGCAATACTTTTGCTGATATGGTTGGGAAATATTTCTTTTCAAGAGCTGTTTTTTCCTGATCGGTAGCCATGCTGAACTCCCAGGATTCGTCTGGCTTAAAGCCGTTTTCAACGGCGCAATTATTCAGGTCGTATACATATAGTTTAGCCTTTTGCTCAATGGTTTCATTTATCATTATTTCTTCTTTTTGTTAAGGGGTAGTACTTCAATTTTCGCTGTGCTGGTTTTGCCTGATTGATAATCAGACGGCGCCTTTTTCCCAACCGGATTAGGCATAGATTTTTTGTCTTTACTCATGTTTGTAATTTTAAATGATCGTCAAAAAAATAGTAATTCAGTTTTTACTGTCTTTTTGTGTGTAGCCTAAGCTTAAAAATTACCGTGTCAGAAAATTGGTAATGCCTAAGAGAAGAGTAGAATATTGGCGAGCCTATATGTTTTTGTACAATGTAAGCATTATTATTTGGTAATCAGCACATTCCTTTTTCTAACGGTTTAAGTGTATTTGTATTGTTACATGTATTATAATATTATTATCAGAAAAATTGATATCAGCCCAATTTTGCCCATGAAAGCGTTTTGAAAGGCTTTTGGCTTATAAATAATTGAAAATAGTTGATTTTTTTTAATTTTTGTAATAAGCGCGCCTTATTTAATCGTTTTTTGGAAAAAACACATAAATATTGCACTGTTATTAATCATATTATATTTTTTATGGCTTTTTTTGACTGAAAATGCTCGTTTTTTAACTTTTTTTACAAGTTTTTCTGTTAAAAAAAGTTAAAAAATTATGCTACTAAAATTATAGATTATATATTTGTGCTATTGTTATTATCGGTCTAACCAAGCTTGTTCTTTATGATATAATAATGAGGTCAGTTAAAATGAAAAAAAGAGATAGCCCGAAAGCTTTCTCTTTTTTTTTGCCTTTTTTTCGAAATTAACCTAGAACCTCTTCAAGCACAGCCTGGGAGCGGATATTCCCAAAGCTTTCAATATGCAGCGCATAGTATTCCAGGAGTTTGGAAAGCAGGTAGCGCCGCTCATCATTTGATATTTTTAATTGTGCTATGTTTTCAAAGCTGCATTGCAGCAGGTTGTAAAAATTGTGGGTATGCGGCGGCGACAGGTATGAAAAACTATCAGGCTTGTACCGGCTGAAAACGCCGTTCTTCATATCAAAGTAGTCGGCATCGTCAGCACGGCTCATATCAGGATAAAAACCCAGGTAACGCGTAAGCTGAATCAGGAACAATAAATGAAAGTTAGCCAGCCCCTCGGTGGTATTGTCCAATAGTTCAACAGCGCTAAATACAAATCCAAACAAATTCTCATCTGCCCCTTGCTGGCGTACGGCTTTATATAAAACTTCGTTCAGGAAAATAGCCAGACAACTTTTTATCACATCATACGGCACCGACAATAATACCGGTGAATTTTTAAGCTCGGAGATGCGCTGTATGCTGGTATTGTTTTTATGATATACCACCAGGTCGAGCAGATGCAGGGACTGCAGCATATTGCGGCTTATTTTGGCCTTTGGCTTTTTTACCCCGTTAATGATGTACGATTGCAGGCCGAACTTTTCGGTAAACAGTTGCACTATAACACTGCTTTCGCCATAATCAGTAGTTTTAAAAACGATGGCCCGCGTTTTATGCAGCATGATTTATAAGTACTAACAGCTTTGGTAAAAAGATGATGCAGCCGGTTATCAGTGCAAAAAAGGCTGCAATCAATACCGCACCCGCGCTAACATCCTTTACATGCCCGGCCAATTTATTATAGCCGGGCGATACCAGGTCGGTTAAAAATTCAATGGCAGTATTAAACAACTCCGCCATCAATACTATGGCAACACACAGTATGAGCCATTGCCATTCATTTACCGAGATATGCAGCGCGTAACCCATAAATGCCGCTAACACAGTAGCCACCAAATGCACCCTGAAGTTAAGCTGTGTTTTTGCAGTGTAACCTATCCCCTTAAAAGCATAACCAAAACCGCGTATGAATTTTTTCATGTTGTTTAAAGTCTAAAGATACGGAGGTTTTACAAAATGCTATGGAGTTGTTATTTATGATATGTACATTTATATTCATGGCTTTTAAACCGAATTACCTAACCAAGATTGCATTAACAAATTGGATCCATCTGTTGGGTTTTTATCTCTGGTTGGAAATTTCAGCTATTGCGCACCTCTTTGTGAATTATGATTCCAGTGATAATTGGCAATCCATACTTTTTGGATTATTACTTGGGGTACCTTTTTTAATGTTTAGTTATGGGTTATTAATAATAGTCGGTTTTCTTTTAGTGATAGTTTTATTAGATCTTATACTTTTTTCAATTATAAAAAACAACATATTACTCATAATGGTAATTGAATGGATATTAATTATTCCAATATTCATTTATTGGGCATTTAAGTATGAGTACTGGCTGTGGCTTGGATTGTCATTTACATTGCTTATTACACAGTATATCAGGAGCAAAAAAATCGGAAAAATATTATTCGGAATTTAACAAATGGATTTAAAACTCACCAACAAAGTAGCCATTGTATTGGCAGCCAGTAAAGGCCTGGGCAAAGCAATAGCCACCACCCTATCCGCTGAAGGCGCAAAAGTTATTATCGGCTCACGCGATGAAAAAGAATTAAGCAAAACAGCCGCTGAAATACAAAAACTTACAGGTAATCCTGTTACTGCCATCGCCATTGATGTGTCAAAAAGCGAGGATATAGAAAACTTTGTTAAAAAAGCTGCTGCAATTTATGGCCGTATCGATATCCTGCTCAATAATGCTGGCGGACCACCGTTTGATAAATTCGAAAATTTTGATGAGCAGGCATGGCGAAAGGCTTTCGATTTAAACTTATTGGGTGTGGCCACCATGAGTAGATTGGTATTACCTTATCTCAAGCAATCGGGCAACGGGCGTATCATTAATATTATAAGCGGCTCGGTAAAATCGGTTTTGGCTAACTCGGTGTTATCCACCAGTATGCGCATGGGTATTGTGGGCATGGCAAAACTAATGGCGGATGAATTTGGTCCATACAATATCACGGTAAATAATGTGGCGCCCGGACTGATATTAACCGATCGTATAAAAGATACTGTTCCAAAAGATGTTGATCCTGAACAGGCTTTAAAAGAAAAAGCAAAATCCATCCCGTTAGGAAGAATTGGCAAACCGGAGGAACTGGCGGCAGTAGTTGCATTCCTGGCATCGGAACAAGCTGCGTATGTGAGTGGTACAACCATACAGGTTGATGGCGGGGCTAACAGGGCGATATTTTAAAAGGTATTGCTGCCGCGAGTTTAGCGCAGCGTAACTCGTGGTGCGGCATGGTTAAGCTTCCAGCTTAAATCGGTTGATAGGATTTATTACCCTTTAACCCACTCCGAATATTTGGTTTCTTCTGGCACGTCGGTAGGGCTTTCAAAATCAAGCCGGTAGCCGTCAATATCATCAAAAGCTACCACCCACAGATTGTTACCAACAAAGGGCTCTTTTATCTCAACGCCTTTTGTGGTAAATTCATGGTATAAGGCAAGCGCGTCAAGGCATTGAAAACAGATGGAGATGCCTTTGCCCGGCTGCTCTGTTGTGTATATCCAATGATCTTTTTTGCGGGGCTCCTGCAGCATAATGGCTATGGCATCACGCTTCAGCCAGCACCATTCAATTTTGCCGTGCGGGGTCCAGTCCATGGCTACAATAAAGCCAAGTTTTTCGATATAAAATTTTAGCGAAGCCTCCATGCTCTTTACCATGAAGAAAGGCACTGCCTGCTGAATATTTACCGGTGGGTGATCTGCATTGTCCATTTTTGATGATTTTTTGCTTGTTTTTATGGCATATTCAGCTAAAAATAGGATATAATGTTCAAATTTTCGATGTTATTAATCGCATTTATGTGACTTTTTCTTATGCAAATTCCGTATTTTTGCAACCTCTAAAATTTAGGTGTAAAAAATTGAAGTACAAGGAATATAAGCAGTTAAATTTATCGGATACCGGCAAGGAAGTACTGGAGTTCTGGAAGAAGCATAATATTTTTGAAAAAAGTATCAGCAGTCGCCCGGCGAATAATCCATACACATTTTATGAAGGTCCGCCGAGTGCCAATGGTATGCCCGGCATCCACCACGTAATGGCCCGCGCCATTAAGGATATATTTTGCCGTTACAAAACTTTAAAAGGTTACCAGGTAAAACGCAAGGGTGGCTGGGATACCCACGGCCTGCCCATTGAGCTGGCTGTTGAAAAAGCATTAGGCATTACTAAAGATGATATCGGTAAAAAGATTTCCATTGAGGATTACAACGCTGCCTGCCGTAAGGAGGTAATGCGCTATACCGATGTATGGAACGATCTGACCGAAAAGATGGGTTATTGGGTTGATCTTGAGGATCCGTACATTACCTATAAAAACGAATACATTGAGAGCCTTTGGTGGATATTGAAAAAGTTCTACGAAAAAGGATATTTATACAAAGGCTACACAGTACAACCATACTCGCCAAAGTCAGGTACCGGCTTAAGCTCGCACGAGCTGAACCAGCCGGGTACTTATAAAATGGTGAAGGATACCACCATTGTTGCGCAGTTCCATTTAAAAAAGGACCAGCAGCACCCGTTGATGCCGGTTTTATTTGATGGTAACGAGGACACCGTAATTTTAGCATGGACAACCACTCCGTGGACACTCCCATCAAATTGCGCCCTTGCTGTTGGCGAAAACATTAACTACGTTAAAATAAAAACCTTTAACCCTTATACTTTCGATGCGGTTAGCGTTGTGTTGGCTAAGGACCTGGTGAGCAAATATTTTAAAGCCGAGGGCGAAAACACTTCATTTGCTGATTATAAAGGCGGTGATAAAGTTATCCCATGGCAATTAGTGGCATCGTTTACAGGTAAGGACCTGGTTGATCTGCGTTATCACCAGTTAATGCCTTATGTTACCAATGCTGAGCTGGAGCAAAATGCCTTTCGTGTTATCCCGGCTGATTTTGTTACTACCGAGGATGGTACAGGTATAGTACACACCGCATCAGTTTTCGGTGCTGACGACTTCAGGGCCTGTAAGGAAAATGGCGTGCCGTCAGTAATGATCATTGATGAAAATGGTAAGGAAGTGCCTTTGGTTGATAAACAAGGTAAGTTTGTTGCCGAGGTTACCGATTACGCGGGCCGTTACGTTAAGGAAGAATATTATACCGATGCCGAACGTGCTGAACCTGGTTTTAAACCAACGGATGTACTGATTTCCATCAAACTAAAAACAGAGAACAAAGCGTTCGACGTAAAAAAATACGAGCACAGTTACCCGCACTCCTGGCGTTCAGATGAACCGATATTGTACTATCCGCTGGATAGCTGGTTCATCCGCACAACTGCCGTTAAGGATAAAATGGTGGAGCTGAACAAAACCATCAACTGGAAACCAGAATCAACCGGAACGGGCCGCTTTGGCAACTGGCTGGAAAATCTGGTGGACTGGAACCTTTCCCGTTCACGTTACTGGGGTACCCCGCTGCCTATCTGGCGCGAGCTTGATGGTAACGAAGAAAAATGTATCGGTTCAATTGAAGAACTGGAACGTGAGATCACCATATCAAAAGCAGCAGGTTTAATGCCTGAAGCGTTTGAACTGATTGATATGCACCGCCCTTATGTTGATGATGTGATATTAACCTCATCAAACGGCAAAGCCATGCTGCGCGAGCCTGATTTGATCGACGTTTGGTTTGATAGCGGTGCTATGCCTTACGCGCAATGGCATTTCCCCTTTGAAAATAAAGAGGCATTTAAAAACGCCTACCCGGCTGATTTTATAGCCGAAGGTGTTGATCAAACGCGAGGCTGGTTCTTTACCCTGCATGCCATAGCGGTACTATTAAGCGAAGCAAGCGACGAAGTAAAGGAAATTAATGCTGAGGTTGGCAATAAAGGTATCGCGTTTAAAAACGTAGTATCAAACGGTTTGGTGCTGGATAAGAACGGCAACAAAATGTCTAAACGTTTAGGCAATGGTGTTGATCCGTTCGAGATCATACAGCAATATGGCGCCGATGCGGCCCGCTGGTACATGATCAGCAACGCATCGCCGTGGGATAACCTTAAATTTAATATTGATGGCATTGACGAGGTGCGCCGTAAATTTTTCGGCACGCTGTATAATACCTATAACTTCTTCGCGCTGTATGCCAATATTGATAAGTTCCATTACAGCGAATCGGAAATTGCGATAAAGGACCGCCCGGAGATTGACCAATGGATCATTTCCCTGCTGAATACATTAAGTAAAGAGGTTGATGCTTTTTATGCTGATTTTGAGCCTACCAAAGCCACCCGTGCCATACAGGATTTTGTCGATGCGCATTTGAGCAATTGGTACGTTCGTTTAAGTCGCCGCCGTTTCTGGAAATCAGATAACTCGGCTGATAAGCTTTCTGCATATCAAACGCTTTATACTTGTTTAATAACGATATCTAAATTAATGTCGCCGGTAGCGCCATTCTTTGCTGATAACCTGTATAACGACCTGAATAAGATCACTAAAAAGGAAAATTTTGAATCGGTTCATTTGGCTGATTTTCCGGTATACCATACCGGATTGGTAAACAAAGCCCTGGAAGACCGCATGCAGATGGCTCAGGATATTTCATCATTGGTATTGTCGCTGCGTAAAAAAGTGGGCATCAATGTTAGGCAGCCATTAAGTAAGATCTTATTGCCTATACTGGATAAGCACTTTAAGCACCAGGTGGAGCAGGTAAAAGAATTAATATTATCTGAAACTAATATTAAGGATATTGAGTATATTACCGATGCATCCGGGTTCATAAAAAAGAAGGTAAAACCAAACTTTAAGGCATTAGGTGCAAAGGTTGGTAAAGACATGAAAGCCGTAGCCGAAGCGATAACCAATTTCGACCAGGATGCGATAACAAAGTTGGAGACAGAGGGTAGTATAGAATTACAGGCCACAGGCCACACAATCCTCGTAACCGACGTTGAGATAATCGCGGAAGATGTTCCGGGCTGGCAAGTTGCAAATTTAGGAAAACTAACGGTGGCTTTAGATGTTACCCTTACCGACGAACTGAAACAGGAAGGTATATCGCGCGAGCTGATAAACCGGATACAGAATCTGCGGAAGGGAAAAGGATTTGAGGTAACTGACAGGATAAATGTTCGTATAACTGACCATCAGCTAATTAGCGATTCAGTGAAAAATAATTTAACCTATATTTGCGCCGAAATTTTGGCTGATAGCATAGTGCTGGATAGTCAATTGGAAGAAGGCGAAAAGACAGTTATTGATGAAATTGAAATTTTAATTGTTATTAGTAAATTATAATGAAAGAAGAAACAACAAAGACCAGATATTCAGACAACGAATTAAAAGAATTTAAAGATCTTTTATTGGATAAACTGCGCATTGCCCGTGAAGAATTAAACGCGTTGGCAACATCATTAAGCTCGCCAAATGCAAATGGCACTGATGATACTGCCGGTACTTATAAAACGCTGGAAGATGGATCTGCAACACTTGAAAAAGAACAAATAAACCAGCTTGCAGCTCGTCAAAAGAAATTTATTGAGCAATTGGAAGCTGCGCTTGTTCGTATTGAGAATAAAACTTATGGCGTTTGCCGCGAAACCGGTAAACTTATACAAAAAGAGCGCTTACGTGCGGTGCCGCACACTACACTGAGCATGGAGGCAAAACTGAAACAGAATTAATGAAACCAGCTTACCTAAAACCTTTTTTAACTGCTGTTTTTATTGTTCTTTTTGACCAGATCATCAAAACCTGGGTACGTACAAATATGTACCTGGGCCAGGATATCCACTTTTTAGGTAGTCATGGCATGTTGCATTATACCGAAAACAACGGTATGGCGTTTGGTATGGAACTGGGTGGCGATTTAGGCAAACTCGTATTAACGGTATTCCGTATCGTAGCCGTTGTAGCCATTGGCTATGGTATGGCTTATTTAATAAAGCATAAATATAGCCGGGGGCTCATCATGTGCGTATCGCTCATTTTCGCGGGCGCACTGGGCAATATTGTCGATTCCACTTTTTACGGTATCATCTATCAAAACGCGCCCATATTTTACGGTCGTGTGGTTGATATGTTTTACTTTCCGCTTATATCAGGCAATTTCCCGCAATGGGTACCAGCATGGGGCGGGCAGGACTTTATCTTCTTCCGCCCGGTGTTTAACCTGGCCGATGCATCTATATCAGTAGGTGTGATATTGATATTGCTATACCAGAAACGCTATTTTAAACGCGAAATACCAGAGGTAAACAGCCCGAATAGCGAGATGATGGAGGAATAATTTTTGATTTCGGAATTGGGATGTTCGATTTGGGATTTGTTTTTCCACTTGTCATGCTGAGGAACGAAGCGTCTTGTTACTAATAAAAATTCATGTTATTGCGAGCGATAGCGCGGCAACCTCGTCGCGTTCAATATACAAGCGATATTAAAAATCATGTCATGCCGAAACAAGTTCGGCATGACTTTATATTACACCACCTCCACCACCTTATACTCTTTCCCATTCAAATCAAACTCATCCCCAACCTTCAATCCCTTTAATTTTATCCCGATAGGCGAAGCAGGTGAAACGGCAAAATAACTTTCGCCATTAACAGCCAATGTTCCCGCGCTTATGGCTATATAAAATTTGCCATTGTTGGTAATAACCAAACTCCCGGTTTCTGCCACTGCCGAACTGCCTTTGGCGCTGATACGGTTTAAGGCCACCATCAGTTTATTGGCTTCGTTTAATTGTGTGGTATTGCGATCCTTTTCCTGCTGCATCATGGCGCGGCCCGTTTCGTATTTATCGCCCGCGCTGCTTTTGGTATCATCGTTTGATGCCTGTTCGGCAGCCTTAAAAGCTTTTTCAGCTTCATCCATACGTTTTTGTACGTAGGTCGTGCATAGTTTGTGGAGTTCCTCTTTTATATCAGGCATTTGTGTGCTGTTAATCTACTCCAAATTAAAATGTCATTTCGAACGATAGTGAGAAATCTTCTGCATCAAGCATATCCGCTTTGCAGATCGAAGAAGATTTCTCCTCGTACCTCGTCGAAATGACAAAAGCGAGAGTAATAAAGCAAATATAAAAATAAAAGCCCCCGTGCACTCGCTGCTTGGGGGCTTTCAACCTAAACCTTATCACAATGTAGGTGAGAATCACCTACAATACACAAACGTAATATTTTATCTTTTAGATATATCTACCTATAGGAAAATGAACAAACTGACAAAATAATGATAATCTGTTTTGGCTATGATTCAGAAAAACAGGCAATTATAAATTCATTTACATGGATAATTTTTTCCATTTTTATAATAATTCCGGCATTGTTTTTTGCTTATAGGTTAGCGTACTTTGATGTATATAAACCAAATTGATGAAAAAACGTGTGCTGCTTATTATCGCAGGGTTATTTTTGCTGACGTCATTTCCCGTGACCGGTGCTTCAGCTAAAGTAACCCAACCTCCATCGCAAAAAGAGGAGATCATCTATCATATTTTTCAGCGAAGCTTTTTTGATAGTGATGGTGATGGGCACGGCGACTTAAATGGCATTAGGCAAAAACTGGATTATTTGCAGCAACTAGGGGTAACCGCCGTACTTTTAACGCCCCTGTATGAATCTGTTTACTACCATAACTATTTCGCTACTGATTTTTATAAGATCGACCCTCGTTATGGCACCATGCAGGATTATCTGAGGCTGATAAAAGAACTGCACCGCCGGGGCATGAAATTCTACATGGATATGGAAACCCAGTATGTAGCTAGCGACCATATCTGGTTCAGGGATTCCTATAAAAATCCACAATCGAAATACAGCGATTATATTATTTATACCGATAAAACCAACGCCAAACCCTTACAGATTGTAGCAGGCATTAGCGATTTTAAAGGCTATGACGGTGTAACCCGTAAGCTGGTGATGGTTAACCTGGATAATAAAGAAGTGCAGGCCTATAATTTACAGCTCTTCAAATTTTGGATGGACCCCAACCATGATGGCAAATTTGATGATGGGGTTGATGGCTTTCGGCTGGATCATATGATGGATAATTTGGATAACCTGAACCGCTTGCCGCATTTGTTCACCACCTTTTGGAATCCCTTATTGGGTAAATTGCGCAAAATAAACCCTAAAATTAAAATCGTAGCCGAGCAGGCTAACTGGGCGTCATTCGGGCTGGATTATTTAAAAGATATTAAAATCGACAGGGTATTCGCCTTCCGACTGGCATTTGCTATACGTAATTTTAATAAGGCCGAATTGGTTAAAGTTGCTGATTCCACGCTTATACAAGCACCAAAAGGCAAACAGCAGGTAGTATTTATCGAGAACCATGATATGCCCCGCTTTAGTGACGCAGTGAAAGGCGATCCCGGAAAGTTAAGAGTAGGCTGTGCCCTTAATCTGCTGATAGGTGGTATTCCATCCATTTACTACGGACAGGAACTGGGTATGCAAGGCAGCAGGCAAAACTTTGGCATAACGGATGCCAACGATATCCCCGACAGGCAAGCCTTTGAATGGTATAAATCGGACACCGGCAGGGGAATGGCCTATTGGTATAAGAACGGCCCCTGGTGGCAGCATAATAATAACGATGTGCCAAATGACGGCATCTCCTTACAGGAAGAACAAAACAATACCCAATCGCTCTGGATTTTTTATAGGATGATGATCCGCTTACGGAAAAATAACCCGGTGCTCATCAGCGGCGCCTATAAAAATCTGATAAATAATAACGATCATGTATTTTCATTTTTGCGCTATGACGGGGATAAGAAAGTGCTTGTAGCGGTAGATTTATCGGGTGATAAACAGGATGTGGTTATTGATGTGCAGGATATAAAGAATAGTAGAAGCTTGTACGGTGTGAAGTCGGTCATCAGCCAAAATAATTTAGCCGTAAGTTTGCCTGCGTATGGTATTGCAGTTTGGGCGGTGAACTAAGGTTCTATTTACAAAGTCATTCTTGCCCACGCGTCATTGCGAGGCACAAAGCAATCCCCGCCTGCATAGGGCGAAGTTGCATGCCGTTTACTTATCATGTGAAGCCGCTCATGGGCGCGGAGCCCTAGTTCTTTTGTCTTGACACAAAAGAACCAAAAAGTCAAGTCAGCAGAAATGCTTCTTTGCCGCAGAAGGCCTTCGCTGCCAATCAGGCAAAACCTGGGCTGCTATATTTTTACCCTGCTGTCGCTACGCACCTGGCCTTTACGCTTCTGTAAAAATCTGCTATGCCCTGCCACGCACAAGGCCACCATTGTTTTGCCTGCTTTCATCCGAAGCTGTTCTACTGACGGGGGAAGAGCCTCACCCAACCCTCTCCAAAGCAGATTCCTTTAATTGAACCTTATTAAAAGCGGGTAAAGGCCCGACAAAAAGCGCGGGCCTGGGTGTTTTGCCTGTGGGGGGAAGGATCTTTTTGTCTTGATTTTTTGCTACCTTTTGTATCAAGACAAAAGTAGTAGCCTCCGCGGCAATGAGCGGCTGCACGAGACAAGTAGGCGAAATGCATTACCGCTCTTGTTGATCGGGTATTACTTCATACCTCCCAATCCCGCTTTGTTATAAGTGTTTATAAATTCTTCCCTCTTTTCTCCAACCATACTCCGTTAATTTTGTTAAGTTTAACTGGTAAAAAATCAAACCGATAAAATAATTTATGGCAAAGCACGTAAACTGGCATCAAAGACATACAGACTCACTGGAATTTGGACAACGACTGGCTGATTCTGTAGCTACCGGCATGGGTTCATGGCGATTTATCATCATCCAAACAATAATTGTTGTAATATGGATGGGGCTTAACGTTGTTGGCTTTGTGTATCACTGGGATGTTTATCCGTACATATTATTGAACCTGCTTTTCTCAACTCAGGCTGCTTATGCCGCACCTATCATCATGATGGCACAAAATCGTCAAAACCAGCGCGACCGTGCCCAGGCTGATGAAGATTTCAGAACAAACGTTGAAGCCAAAAAGGAAATTGAGCAGCTGCAAATTCTACTAAATAAAATTGAAATAGATAAGCTGGATAAAATAATTACCATGCTTGAGCAAATGGATAAAAAATAGAGTCAAGAATAATAAGCCAGGACAAAAGTGCTAACAATCTTGAATCTTGACTCTTAATTCTTGACTCTTTCTTACAAAAAATCCTAAATTCGCTTTATGGGAGTGATTGCTGAGGAGTTTCTGGTTGCCGCTGAGGATAAGGCATTTGATGTTGATCACCGCCGTATTATTAATTATAATATAGGCAAATATGATGCTGCCGTAGCGCGTGGCTTAGCAAGGATGATCAATCTGGACAATGCTAAACGCAAGGGCCATGTGATCAAGTGGAAAGTGATGGAGAACCTGGATAAGTTCCTGCCGGAGTTTGAGGCTAACTTTCAAAAACGCGGCGGCAAGGTTATCTGGGCCAATGATGCCGAAGAAGCCAATCGCGAAATATTGAATATTTTAAACAGGGCCGGTGTTAAAACCGTTGTAAAATCAAAATCAATGGTTACCGAAGAGATTCATTTAAATGAATTTTTGGAGAGTAACCACATTGAATCACTGGAAACTGACCTGGGCGAATATATTGTACAGTTGCTGGGGCAAAAGCCTTATCATATTGTTACCCCGGCCATGCACCTATCCAAAGAGGATATTGCAAAGCTGTTTAATGAGCGTTTCGGTACACCTATAGACGCCACGCCGGAACAACTTACCCAAAAAGCCCGCGAACTGCTGCGCGATAAATATGTACAGGCTGATGCCGGCATAACCGGCGCTAACTTTTTAATTGCCGATACCGGCAGCATTGCCATCAGCGAGAATGAGGGTAACGCGCGTTTAAGTACATCTTTTCCTAAAATACATATCACCGTTGTTGGTATCGAGAAGATCATCCCTTCACTTACTGATCTTGATTTGTTTTGGCCGATGCTGGCTACACACGGTACGGGGCAAAATTTAACGGTTTACAATACTATATTGAGTGGCCCGCGCCAGGCAAATGAAACTGATGGGCCGGAGGAAATGTATGTTATCCTGCTGGATAATGGGCGTACTAACCTGCTGGCACAAAAAGAACAACGCCAGGGATTATACTGCATCCGCTGTGGCGCTTGCTTAAATGCCTGCCCGGTTTATAAAAATATTGGCGGCCATACTTATAATACGGAATATAGCGGACCTATCGGCTCTATTATAACGCCGCATATGCGTGGTATGGAAGATTTTAAGCACCTGAGCTATGCCTCAAGTCTGTGCGGTAAATGTACCGAGGTTTGCCCGGTAAAGATCGATATACACAAAATGCTGCTCCTTAACCGTCGCGATGCTGTGAAAGATGAATTGGTTGCCAAAAAAGAGCAATGGGGCTGGGCCATATGGCGAAAAGGGATGCTCAATCGTAAGCTGATGGATTACTTTAGCGGAAAGACGAAAAACTTTTTCCTGAAAACCCTCTTTAAACGTACCTGGGGCCACCTGCGCGAAATGCCAACAGTAGCCGAAAAGTCATTCGCCAAACAATGGCAGGAGAAGAATCAGGGGGAACAGTAGAGTAGTTTGCAGTGGGCAGTTCCCGGTTAGCAGTTGCAATAAAAAACATTAAGCATATTCAAATAAAAAAGGGCTATAAATATTTATAGCCCTTTTTTATTTCAGTGGTAAACCGCCATTTGCAAACCGCCTACTGTTAGCTGCCAGCTAAATTAACTGCCAACTGCAAACCGAAAACTGCCAACTGACTAATGTTTATTCCCCAACCCAAATTCCCTATAGGTATTAGGCAGGTCATTATTACTGCTGAACGCGAACGTGTAGGTAGTGCGCCAGCTTTCAAAATCAGCTGATTTATCTTTTGATATTTCGAAGTGTTTTGAGCGTAGTATGTAAATCCCTTCTCGGCTCAGTTTAAAATAGATCAATCCGCTGGCATCGCTCGATAGTTTTTGCGGGAATGTATTGCCATCTGCCGTTTTTACAAACATATCTACTTCGGCGGCTACAGCAGGTTTTCCTTTAAATAATACCAAGGCGCTCAGGTCATCGCCATAATTAAACTTATATGGGTTTTGCTGTATCACTATCTCATAATCGTCGCCAAGTGGTTTAGCGAAAGTACTGCCGCCATCTTTTTCGTTAATAAACAGCGTTTTCATGTACGTGGTAAACTTCTCTTTGTAATAAAGCTGGTTGCTGCTTTTTACTTTGTCGGCAATTTTATCCGGGTCATCCTCATCAAGACCTCTTAAAAACTTACTGCGGCTCATTTCATTTGCTTCAGTAGTGCTCACCAGGTCAATAAGCGTTGTGCCAGCCTCGGGTGAGTTATAGCTTAACACCACTTTGCCGGTATCTTTGGCCAGTGGTTTAAGATCTACCGGTTTTTTGGCTTGCAACAAAATAAATTTGGCTGTTTTTGCGGGCTGATATTTAAGATCGCTTTGCTTGGTAAAATCATCACTTTGCAGTAAATGCAGTTCGAGCTTCTCGCCTTTTTGCAGATAGAACTTTTCGGGTAGCAGGTAAGAACTTTGTGCGCTTACTTTAAATGCAGGTATTACGAACAGAAACAAAAGGAATGTACGGGTGTATTTCATACTTATTGATTAAGTTTTGTAAACATACAAAGTTTTAAAAACTTCAGTAGTTTAGCATATGATTTTTAACAGAAAAAGCCTCGATAATGACGCTTTAACGGCATTTTATAAGAAATTATTGCTTCCCCGCTTAATTGAGGAGAAGATGCTGATATTATTGCGTCAGGGCCGCATTGGTAAATGGTTCTCGGGCATTGGCCAGGAGGCTATTGCGGTGGGCAGTACGCTGGCTATGCATGCCGATGAATACATATTACCCATGCACCGTAACCTGGGTGTTTTTACCACGCGCGATATCCCGCTTTCGCGCCTGATGGCGCAGTGGCAGGGCAAAGCTTCGGGCTTTACCAAGGGGCGCGACAGGTCGTTTCACTTCGGTACACAGCAATATAAGATCATCGGGATGATATCGCACCTCGGCCCGCAAATGGCGCTGGCAGATGGCATCGCGTTAGCAGATGTATTGAACAACAGGAAGAAAGTAACCCTTGTTTTTACCGGCGAGGGCGCTACCAGTGAGGGTGATTTTCACGAAGCGATGAATGTTGCTGCTGTTTGGAATTTGCCTGTAATATTTTTGATAGAAAACAATGGCTATGGCTTATCTACCCCTACTAATGAGCAATATGCCTGTAAAAATCTGGTCGACAGGGCGATTGGCTACGGCATGGAAGGTCGGCAGATTGATGGCAATAATATACTGGAAGTTTACCACACCATTAACGAACTGGCAACTGAGCTACGTGAAAACCCAAGGCCTGTATTGCTAGAGTGCATGACTTTCAGGATGCGGGGTCATGAGGAAGCATCGGGCACTAAATATGTGCCTGAGCATTTATTTGCCGAGTGGAGGGAAAAAGATCCGCTTGCTAATTTTGAAAAATATCTGATCGATGAGCAGGTAATCCGCCCGGGATGGCCAGCCTTTATAAAAAGCGAAATGAGTGCGCTTATTGATACTGAAGTTGAGCAGGTTTTTAAAGAACCTGATATTATACCCAATGCTGCTATTGAGATGGCAGATATGTACAAACCACATAAATTCACTCCAACTCCAACAGTAGCCACATCAACTCCCAAAAGATATATTGATGCCATAAGCGATGCCTTACGGTTTAGCATGCGCAAATACAGCAACCTTGTGATTATGGGGCAGGATATAGCCGAATATGGCGGTGCGTTTAAGATAACACAGGGCTTTACAGAAGAGTTTGGCAAAGCAAGGGTAAGGAATACGCCTATTTGCGAATCGGCTATTGTGGGGGCTGCTATGGGCCTGTCGATAAACGGCAGCAAGGCGGTTGTTGAGATGCAGTTTGCCGATTTTGTAAGCAGCGGCTTTAACCAGGTGGTAAATAACCTGGCGAAAACTTATTACCGCTGGGAGCAAAATGTTGATGTGGTGATACGCATGCCTACGGGAGCTGGTACGGGTGCGGGGCCGTTCCACTCACAGAGTAACGAGGCCTGGTTTACCAAAACGCCGGGATTAAAAGTAGTTTACCCGGCTTTCCCGGCAGATGCCAAAGGTTTGCTGATGGCTGCCATTGATGACCCCAACCCGGTAATGTTTTTTGAGCACAAATATTTATACCGCAGCCTTACAGGCGATGTGCCTGATGGCGATTATACCATTGAAATAGGCAAAGCCAAAGTTGTAAAGGAAGGTACATCAGCAAGTATTATTACCTATGGTTTAGGCGTACACTGGGCCATTGAATATGCCAACAAGCATCCGGAACAATCCATTGAGATCATCGACCTGCGCAGCCTGCAGCCATGGGATAAGGAAGCCGTGGAAGCGAGTTTAAAGAAGACCGGCAAGGTGATGATTCTGCATGAAGACACGCTAACCAGCGGTTTCGGCGGCGAGATAGCGGCACATTTGGCTGAGCATTGCTTTAATTATTTGGATGCCCCCATCATGCGCTGCGCCAGTATGGATACCGCCATCCCAATGAATAAAGATTTGGAAGACCAATTTTTGGCGAAAAGTAAGCTGGAGGAAAAGATGAGGGTGTTGCTGGGGTATTGATAATTAAATAGCATGTCATTGCGAGGAGGAACGACGAAGCAACCTCGTCGCGTTCAATATGCAAGCGACGAGGTTGCCGCGCTATCGCTCGCAATGACATCAAGTATAGTTACTTACTGCAAATCATAACTCACCGCCACCGTCGGCAGCAAGGTAGCATCATCAAGCGGAACCTGGTTGTTTGAAGTTATCGGTCTGCGCTGCGTATAGTATCTATAGAAATCTGCTGCCACGGCCTGACTATTATTTGCCGGCGGATTAAAGTTGATGGAGAACTGGATAATAAAATCATGCAGTTTCTCATGATTGGGGATCACCCATTTATGGTTCGATTTTTTTAACGCTTCAATTAGCGGTGGCGTTAAGCTGTAATCATCAGCATAATAAATAATTATCTTTTTGATCACACCACTTATATCGGCAGTAAATTTAAAGATAACCACGCCCGAAGCTTTCTTCTGAATAATATCATTAGTTACCTGTACGCTGTCTTTAAAAAACCTGTTCATAATATTAACGCCACCCTGAAAAGGAAACGGGATGGTTTCCTGGGCCTTACAACAAACAGTTATAAACAGAATAGTTATAATTAATAAGAACTTTTTCATTCGCTTTTTATTCTATCGGCGCTCTTTTAGTGCCTTCGTATAATTCATATTCAAATAAACGGCAATCCAGCTTGCCATTATAAAACTCAATCCTGCGTGCGGCTTTTAAGCCTATCTTTTTAGCCAGATCAGGATTACCGGTAAACACATAGCCACGGTATCCCAGGCATTGCTGCTTTAAAAAGTCGCCTACACGTTTATAAGTTATCTCCAGTTTGGTATGAACGCCCAGGCGTTCGCCGTATTCCGGGTTAAACATTACTATGCCCGGCTCGGCTGGTACAGGTGTGTCTGCAAAATCACAAACGCTAAAATCAATTAAATGTTCTACACCCGCTGTTTTTGCATTCTTTTGGGCGATATCAACAGCATCTTCAGATATATCGGTAGCGATGATCTTGAACGTGATATCCTTTTTAGCCTTATCCTTTAATTTACGGCGTTCAACAAAAAATACCTGCTCATCATAACCCATTATGTGCATAAAGCCATAATTCATTCTGAAAAGTCCCGGGTGTTTATCGGTTGCCAGTAAAGCAGCTTCAATAGCCAGTGTGCCTGAACCGCACATCGGGTTAATGAACGTGCTGTTTCTATCCCAATTGGTAGCTATAATGGTTGATGCCGCCAAAGCCTCCAGCATTGGGGCCTTGCCCGGTATTTTGCGATAGCTGTGCTTAGCCAGCGTTTCGCCCGATGTATCCAGGAATATTTCGGCCTTATCATCCTGCCAGTACAGGTGTACAACGGTTTTATTGCCGTCGGCACCTGAGTTAGGGCGTAATCCTTTTATGGATTTGATCCTGTCGGCAATGGCATCCTTTACTTTAACATTAGCAAAAAGCGGTGTAAGTATGTGCTCGTTATTAACATTTGAGGTAACGGAAAAATAGCCCGAAAAATCGATCAGTTTTTCCCATTCTATCTCAACCAGGTTGTCATATAGTTCTTTGGGATCGGCCGCCTTAAAACTCTTTAATAAATAAAGTACCTGGCTGGCGCAGCGCAGGTTAAGATTTAACGCGATACAATCGTCAACGGTACCTGTAAGCTCTATGCCGGTTTGAAAAACGCGGTCGGGCGTAAACCCAAGTGCTTCAACTTCTTGTTGAAGATAAGGGGATAGCCTTTTGTTACAGGTTATGATTATTTTACTTTCGGTGTGGAAAACTTGCATGATATTTTTGCGAATTTATGAATTAAATATCCCCCATTTTAATTTCATACCATTAACTTTACATTTTAATACTTTTTAAAGCTATGGAAATTAAAGGTAAGGTACATGAAGTGGCTCCAACCGTACAGGTTACGGACTCACTTAAGAAGAGAGAACTGATACTTGAATATATTGAAAACCCTCAATATCCCGAATATTTAAAGTTCGAGGCGATACAGGATCGTTGCAATTTGTTGGATAGTGTTAAGGTAGGCGATGATGTTGAAGTGTTCTTCAACCTTAAAGGCCGCCCATGGACCGATAAAACAGGCAAAAAGAGTTATTTTAACTCAATGCAATTGTGGAAAGTGAACGTATTGGCAGGCGCTAACGGCGCAGCTGCACCTGCATATGCACCTCCTGCTGATATCAGCTCAGCACCTGAGGATGACGATCTGCCGTTTTAATTAGTGGCAGTATTCCGGTTTGCCGGGGGCAGCTAATAGTTTGCGGTAAGCAGTTTCAGCTTGCAGTAAACATTAAGCATACCACATAAAAAGAGAGCAATAAATATTTATTGCTCTCTTTTTATGTGGCTCATTGCCAACTGAGGACTGCCTACTGGCAAAGCAAACTGGAGACTACATCTGGTCTTTATATATCTTTTTCACAGCAAGCTTATCACCTTGTTTTATGCGCAGGTAATAAATGCCGTTTAAACCAAGCGGGAAAGTCTTAGTGAAACTGCCTTTAATGGCCTTGTCGCTCCATATTACATTTCCCTTGCTATCCTTAAGCATTACTTCGGCTATAGCTTTAGATGGTAGGTTGAACATCAAAACAGTTACCCCTGCTGAAAATTCAGGCACTATGTTCAGGTCGGTTATATCCAGCTTATCAAGCTGTGCTTTTTCTGGTGTGCTGGCCATATTGTTTAATGGGCCGCTAGGTTCGGTTACACGATAGCTTACATGTGTGCTAACACCATTATTGTCAGTAGTTATGTAATTAAAGTCCTGGGTATTTTTTCGGCTAAAATCCATCATCGGGTCTTCGGTCATCGTTTTAGATCGCCATTGCTCCCTGTTCATTTTACCTGCGGTTGAATCCTTAAACCTGTATTTCATCACCATGGTTTTACGGCGGGTATTACTAGCTATAACAGGCGGCTGGCCAGGAGTGCTTTTTATAGCGGCTATTTGTCCTATATCTTTCAGGGCAGCCTGTCTTTCTTTTCCCGATAGCTGTTTAATGTTCGTGCCATTTACTGTAGTATCACCATTAACAATAGTGATCTGCTCATCTTTGGTGCTTTGGCCAAAAACTAATGGGGGTAAGCCTAGTACAGCAAACAAGCTCAATGTGAAAATGAATTCAAAACCAGGTTTTATTATCGACTTTTTCATGGGGTATTTAATTTTGTAATGTCAAAGTTAGCAAACAGTTGTATGCCAATATGTAACAACAACGTTATAATGTATAATATTGTGTTAAAATTTGTTAAAAGGAACACTTCTCTGTTTATTTAAAATATTTTTGCTTTAATACATGAAAAAGCGGAGTATCGGTATAATTATCGGGCTAATGAGTTTTGCCTTAATTGGGGTAATTGCTATGCAATTATACTTCTTGTGGCAATCTTATGATATGCAGTCGAAACTTTTCGACCGCTCGGTTAGTGAGGCATTAAGTAATGTGGTGGCCAAGGTTGATAAACAAGATGCTATTAATTTCCTGAATGAAAAGGCTCAAAATCATATTCAAGCACAATTAAATTACGCTGCATCAAAAAATGCAGCCGGTAATGTGGAGAGCCCCAATTTTCCGCTTTATAAAAAATCAAGAAAGCATTTAACCAACCGCGAACGCCGGGTAGCCTTATTGCGTGACAGTCTCAGGAGCATGATGGCTAATAATGAGCTGGAAGGACTTATACAAAATGGTTCCATAAAGTTTCAGCTGCGTATTGATGAATATACCGATGAGTTTGGCGAAGTGCATGGTCATATTGCCCCGGTAATATTACGGAGTTATAAGACAACACCCGCTGTAAATGAAAAAATGCCGCAAAAGCTGCACAAATATGATACCCTGCACATCAGCTATACCGACCCGCAATTTGGCCACCAGATAATATCTGTGCCGCAGATAAACCCTTTATGGCAGCAGGCGCATGACCGCAAGCAAAGGGAAAAGCAATTTAGGCTGGTACAAAAAATGCTGGAGGCCGACTCATTGCAAAACCTTACACAGGGCCATACACAAACAGCGGTAATTGCGAACCTGGCAGAGGAATATCAGAATTTAGGCCAGCCGTTGCGCCGCCGTATTAATGCTATATGGATCGACTCCCTGCTACGTTATGAGCTGCATAACCAGGGCATAAATCAGCCTTTCAGTATAGAGATATTAACGGCAAATAATGATTCGCTCATATTTTCAAAGGCGATGGATACTACCGGGGCAAAGCCGGTTTTTACACCACAGGATACTTATCAAACATCCATATTCAGTAAAGATGTGATCCGCGACCCGGGTAAGATCAGGCTCGCATTCCCTCAAAAAAACACATTGATACTGAACCGGATGACGGCCACTATGGCAACAACCGGAGGTTTACTTTTTGTGTTGATATTTTGCTTTGGCTATACCATATTCTCCATTATCAGGCAAAAGAAAGTATCTGAGATGAAAACTGATTTCATCAATAACATGACCCACGAGTTTAAAACGCCGGTATCAACCATAATGATAGCCAGCGAGGCTTTAAAGGATCATGAGATAGTGGCAGATGCAAGCCGTGTATCAAGGCTGGCTAATATCATCTATGAGGAAAACGCCCGCTTAGGTAGTCATATTGAGCGTGTGCTGAACGTAGCCCGGATTGAGAAGAACGACTTTAAGCTGGATAAAAAACCGCTTGATGTAAATGAGATGATCTCGATTGTGATTGATAGTATGCAGCTTAAACTGCAAAAGCACAATGTGATATTATCCATGAACCTGGATGCCATAAACGCTATAGTTTTGGCTGATGAGCTTCACTTCTCCAACCTGATATATAACCTTATAGATAACGCTATAAAATACAGCACAGGCACGCCTGAAATTACCATTAGTACAGCTAATAAAACCGAGCAGATCGTTATTAAAGTAGCCGATAAGGGTATAGGTATGAGCCGCGATCAGCAAACAAAAATATTTGAACAATTCTACCGCATACCTACCGGTAATTTACATGATGTTAAAGGCTTTGGTCTGGGATTAAGCTATGTAAATACGATAGTAAAAAGACTAAACGGCGTTATCAGCGTAAGATCTGAAAAAGATAAGGGCTCGGATTTTGAATTGAAATTTCCGCTGGCATAAAACACTAATAACACAAATTGTATCGAATTACACGAATTGATCGATCTAATACAAGCATTAGTGCAATTCGAAAAAATTAGTGCAATTAGTGAACATAAATAAACACATGAAAAAAATATTACTGGTTGAAGATGATCCGAACCTTGGTTTACTGCTACAGGATTACCTGCAGCTAAAAGGGAAATTCGATGTTGTTTTATGCAAGGATGGCGAAGAAGGATTGCGCGCTTTTACCAAACAAACCTATGACCTGCTCATACTTGATGTAATGATGCCCAAAAAAGATGGCTTTACATTGGGGAAGGAAATAAGAAAGATAAACAGCTATGTGCCCATAATTTTCGCCACGGCTAAGGGGATGATAGAGGACAAGATGCAGGCGTTTAACTTAGGAGGTGACGATTATATAACCAAACCTTTCCGGATAGAAGAATTATTGCTGCGGATAAACGCCTTGTTGAAGCGCACTGAAAATTCTGATAAAAAAGAAGAAGAAAAACAGTCGCACTTTAAAATAGGGCGTTATGAGTTTGATTATACCAACCAGATCATAACTATCGGCGATGGCCATCAAAAGCTCTCCACCAAAGAAGCTGAACTTTTGCGCCTGCTGTGCCTGCGTAAAAACGAGGTGTTAACCCGCGAAGAAGCCTTGCTGAATATATGGCACGATGATAACTACTTTAATGGCCGCAGTATGGATGTGTTTTTAAGTAAAATACGCAAGTATCTTAAAGATGACCCCAATGTGGAGATCATCAATGTGCATGGGCGTGGTTATAAGCTGCTGATAAACTAATCGTTTATCTCTTCGCCAAAGTGGATAATGTTGCCGTTGTTATCCAGTATGCTGAACTGTTTCATTTTCCAGGGCATTTCCTGTAGTTTGCCATTAGGGTGAATTACACCAAGTGGCTCAAGTTCGGCATATAGCTTATCAACATCGGTTACATTAATATAGCATCCGGTAGCTTTAGGGATCTCCGGATCTTTACAGGGCCACAAATGCAGGATAATTTTGTCGCGCCCTAAAATCAAATACCCCTCCCAGCTGGAGTAAAAAGTAAAACCTAATTTTTGGGTATAGAAACTTATGGTTTCCTGTTCATTTAATGAAGCTAAAACTGGTACAGCTGATTTGAGCATTTTATAAGGGGTTAATTGCTAAAACAAATATACTTTAAAATAGGCTCGAATCAATAAAAATGCGTCATTGCGAGGAACGAAGCAATCCCCGATTAGCAGGTCCGCCCTGTACAGTTTGGGATTGCTTCGTTCCTCGCAATGGCGCTTTTATATAGCGCAGATTGCCTATTGCTTTATTCTGTCATCAAACACAAAAGGGTGTGCTTTTATCAGTTTGATAGATGCAAAATCCCGATGATTTGGGTTGATCAAATAATTAACCTCCTCGTGTACTATTGATGATGGTACCTGTAGTATGGCTGTTTCATTCTCCCGAATCCACTTTTCGCCAATGCCTTGTGTTAGGATCATTTGGCCAAAGTCTGTCCAGTTTTCGGGGAGATCATTAAGGGCGATCGTTTTTATTTTGATATGATCGGGGCATTCAATAGTTAGGATGCTAAAAAGCTGGCTCAGTCCTACCTGGTTGCGGTGTACAACATTTTCGAGGCAGGCCAATGAGCGCGATGAAGCGGTATAGATCATCTCCACTTCGTTTGGGTTCCAGCGTGCGGCCCTGCCCGATGCTATTAACTTGCCCGCATATTTAGCAAGTACTATCCTGTATACTAACATGGTTTAAGCCAGGTCGCCGAATTCAATGCGGGTAAGCTCCTCAGTGATTAATTGTATGCCGGTTATAGTATCCATTAAATCAAAAGGCAATTGTTTGCCCAGGCCATAGGCTGGTGTATTAAGCCATTGATGAAAAGCGTTGGCCGTGCCGAAGATCTCCACACCCTTATCAAATAACGCGAATGATTTAAGTAACTTTTCACTTAAAGCGGCATCAAGCGTTAGCTCACGGGTAACATGGTTTTGTATAGTTTTAACAGTTGTTTTAAACGTTTCCTGAAACTCATCCTGTGTAAAACCTGATAATGAAAGGAAATCCAACGCGGCTTTGGCATTTAATCCCTTTTTTGAACGGGTTAACAGGCTGATGTCATCAATATATGCAGGGCGGTAGCTATAAAAAACTTCAGGCTCAGCTAATAAGTTTGCAGCATGCTCCACTATATAAGGGGCATTTTTTTTAACTTTTGCAGGTGTAATCTTTTGTTTAGCAGCCATAGCTTTCCTTGTTTATGTTCAAATATAGAAAATTTTCCGTAAATAAGAGAAATATTTCCACATTAAATTTAATGTGGAAATCAGACAATTGCTTTAAGTACTAAACTTTAATTCAGCTCAATACGCTGATGCTGGTAGGGTATCTCTACATGCATAAAACCATTCTCGTTCAATGTTTTACTGAAATGCTGCTGTACCTCGTATTCGCCATGTACTAAAAAGAGTTGTTTAACTTTTGCAGGATCCTGGCAATGAAGGAAATGCAGCAGGTCTTCATAATCGCCATGGGCGCTCATTGATTTTATGGATCGTACCTCCGCCTTTACCTCATATACTTCACCAAAAATATGTACTTCATGATCGCCATGCAGCAAGCGGCCACCCAGCGAGTTCGGCTCGCAATAACCAACCATTAAAATGGTGTTTTTTTGATTGCCGATATTATTCTTTATATGATGCTTTACCCTCCCCGCCTCTGCCATGCCCGATGATGAGATGATCACGCAGGGTCTCGGGTCGCTGTTTAAAGCAATTGATTCCTCTGTTGACTCTATAAAACGCAGGCCCTTAAAGGCAAAAGGATTTGCATCAACCTTTAAAACATCGTTCACGGCTTTATTATATACCTCTGGATGGTTCATTAAAACCTCGGTGGCTTTTTCTGATAGTGGACTATCAACATAATATTGCACATCGGGCAAAATTCCTTTTAGTTCGAGCGAGTTTAAGGCATAAAGCAACTCCTGTGTACGCCCAACGCTGAATGCCGGGATAATTACCTTCCCATTTTTTACAAGACAGGTTTGTTTAATTATCTCCAGCAAAGCATCCGCAATGGGTTCCAATTGTTTATGCAGCGAATCGCCATAGGTTGATTCCAGCAAAATATAACCCGCCTGCGGGAAAGTTTGCGGACTTTTCAGCAGCAGATCGCCATAGCGGCCAACATCACCGCTAAAGGTTATATTGGTGTACGTGCCGTTTTCTAAAATAGATAAATGTACAGCCGCGCTGCCTAAAATATGCCCGGCATCGGTAAACTGAAATTTTATACGTGGTGTTATTTCAAATTCCTCGTGGTATTCAACAATTTTAAACAGGCGCAGGGCATCCATAACCTGGTCTTCATTATATAGGGCTTCTAATAATGGCAACCCTTTTCTGGCCCGGTGCTTATTGCTGTATTCAACATCCTGCATTTGTATTTTGGCAGAATCGAGCAAAAGGATCCGCACCAGGTCCATCGTTGCTGATGTACAATAGATAGGCCCCTCAAAACCTTCGGCCACAAGGCGTGGTATCAATCCGCAATGGTCAATATGTGCATGCGATAGGATCATATGGTCAACCTTTTTAGGGTTGAAACCAAAATGTTCGTTCAGGTCATCGGTTTGATCGCCCATGCCCTGGAACATGCCGCAATCAAGCAGTACTGTTGTGCCATCGTTTAACTGAACTAAATGTTTACTGCCGGTAACATTACGGGCAGCGCCATGGAAAGTTATATGCATTTACTATTTATAGGTTGAATTGATTAACTAAAGTAAGCTATAATAGTTTATAATTAAAAATAACTAAGAATTTAGTTTGGAAATATCAAATATAACTAATACCTTAGTTTAAATTTATTTTTGACCCCTACAAATATGGAAATTAAAGAATTAACACGAGCAGAAGAACAACTGATGCAGGTATTATGGCAACTGCAAAAAGGCTTTGTAAAAGATGTTATGGAACAATTGCCCGAGCCCAAGCCGGCTTACAACACGGTATCAACCATCATCAGGATATTGGAGACCAAGGGTTTTGTTGGCCACACGGCTTTTGGCAAAAGCCATGAATACCATCCGCTTATCAGCAAGGAGGAATACCAGAACTTTGCAACCGATAAGCTGATGAACGGCTACTTTGATAATTCGGTTAAGCACATGTTCTCCTACTTTGTAAAAAAAGAGAAGATCGACCTGAAAGAAGCCGATGAGATAATGAAACTGATTGAAAAACTTAAAAATCAATAACTATGAGCTGGTGGCAATATTTATTACTGGTAAATGTTTACCTGGTGTTATTTTTCGGGTTTTATGCCTTGTTGCTGCGCAAGGAAACATTTTTTCAGCTTAACAGGATTTACCTGGTGAGCGCAGCGCTGTTATCGTTTTTTATACCGGTTATACAGGCCGATTGGGTGAAAAACCTGTTCATAACGCAGACGGTACATTACAGCATGTATGGAGGTAGCGGAGTGATTATCTATCAAATTAAACCTATTGCCGAAGCACCTTTTACTATTGGGGAAGTACTAACGGCAATATACCTGGTAGGTGTGCTCTTTTTAGTAGTAAGGTTGGTGTGGCAGCTTATGTCCCTAAAAAGGATTATTAATCAACCGGAGCAGGCCGCGGCTTATTCATTCTTTAAAAAGATACGGATGGATGAACAAACTGCCGGTAATGATATTATTGCAGCTCATGAACAGGTGCATGCAAAGCAATGGCACTCGGTTGATGTATTGATAGTGGAAGCAGTTATGATTATTAACTGGTTTAACCCGGTGGTGTACTTTTACCGTTATGCGGTTAAACACATACACGAATTTATTGCCGATAGCCAGGCCCTTAAAGCAGGTACCAACAAAGCCGATTATGCCTTAATGCTATTAACCCAAACCTTTAACGCACCATCGCATCATTTGGTTAGCAGCTTTTTTAACAGCAGTTTACTTAAACAACGCATCATTATGTTACAAAAAAACAAATCGCAGCGCACCGCGCTCATTAAATATGGCCTTTCAGCGCCATTGTTTATTTTAATGTTGATATTATCGTCAGCAACAGTAAATAACAGCAAGGCTGTTACCCGGGTTAATAAAATAGCGCAAAAAGTTTTTGAAATATCTGCGGATTCATCCATGCTAACCCATATAACAACCGTAAATATTAAGCCCGCAGACCCACCATCGGTTGCCCAAAAAGTAGCATCGACCAACAAAAAAATTGATAGCGTGGTTGCCAAAGAAATTACGGTTGTAGAGTTTAAGGCAATTCCACGGACTGATACAGTATCTAAAGACCTTGTATTTAATGCGGTTGAAACCGAACCTGAATTTCCGGGAGGTTTGCCTGCGTTCTATGAATTTTTAAGTAAGACTATCCGTTACCCGGCTACAGACCGTGAGAATAAGGTGCAGGGCAAGGCAATAATAACTTTTATTGTTGAAGAAGATGGCAGCCTTACTAATGTAAAGGGATTAAGAGGGCCTAGTGAAACCATAATTGATGAATCTATAAGGGCTGTTAGCCTATCACCAAGCTGGAAACCCGGAATGCAAAATGGTAAAAAGGTAAGGGTGCAATATACCGTGCCTGTATCATTTACATTAAATGATGAGGATGATCAAAAAGGAACCGGACAAATTAGTAATGTTGTTATTGTAGGCGCTCCCAAAACGGATACCACGAACAACAAAAGGCCGGTTACCCTAATGCTGACAGGCATGACGGCAGAACCGCTTTATGTTATTGATGGGAAAAAGGCAAAACCGGATGACCTTAAAGCGATAGACCCTAGTAACATTGAAAGTATAACTGTGCTAAAAGATAAGTCGGCCGAAACGATTTATGGTAAGGATGGAAAAAATGGTGTTATTGTTATCACTATGAAAAAGAAGAAATAAGCCTAAACGTTAATAGTTAATGTTAAGCCGCTGACGGGTATCCCGTTTAGCGGCTTTTTTGTATTTAATTGATTGCTATTTGTTTATATAAATATTTATACATTTATATAAACAAAACCAATTATCATGAACTGGAAACTTATCTTTCAATTATCTCTTTTTGGGTTGATAATGGCATTCGGTACCATATCACTGATACCGGAAAAAACGGAAGGGATATTTTGGGTAGTGATATTTATTTTTTGTGCCTACGTTATCGCCAAGCGATGCAAGGAAAGGTATTTTCTTTATGGGTTTTTGGTAAGTATATTTAACAGCGTGTGGATCACCCTGGCGCACGTGATCTTTTATAACAGCTACATATTACATCACATGGATATGGCTAAAATGGGCGACAATATGCATGTGCTCAGTACCCATCCACGATTATTAATGATCATACTGAGCCCAATATTCGGGGCGATCTTTGGCTTGTTCCAGGGTTTATTTGCGTTTATAGCCTCAAAAATTGTAAAAGGCCCGATGCCGAAAGCGCAGGTATAGCTATCAGAATAACATTGATTACTTTTTCTTTTTGGCTTCCATAATTGGCTTTACCACATCACCTTTGCCTGATTGGTAATCAGATGGTGCTTTTTTGCCTGTGGCATTCGGAAGTTTCTTTTTCTCTTTTACGGTTTGCCTGTCTTTACTCATGGTGATGTTTTCCGATAGTTTAAACACATGATTTAAACCGATGGTATTAATAAAGGTAGGCTAATTGTAGCGCAAACAAGAATAGCGGGCTATTTAGGAGACTTTTTTCGATAAAAATTAAAATTGAAAACAAACACACCGTATAAATTATTAATTTAGCGGCATAATTACGGATACAAAATTTATATAAAAATGAAACCATTCATTTCAACATCATTTTACGGGGTTATGAACTACCTGTTAAGCTTTACAATTATGACTTCGCCATGGTTGTTCGGTTTCTCACAGATTGGTGGCTGCTCTTTACTTTTACCCATATTTTTTGGCTGGCTGCAATTTGTAATGGCTGTATTCAGTAATAATTCACATGGCTTTATTAAAGTTTTCCCAATGGAAATGCATTTCTTCCTGGATGTGATCATCGGTTCATTCCTGCTGGCGTCACCATTTGTATTTGGTTTTGCATATGACAAAGAGGGCGTATTTGGGCATGTTGATGGCGTATTTTTACCACAGGTTATATTAGGTGGCCTTTTATGCATAATGGGCATATTTACCACAAAATCACCATTCACTACAAAACCGGAGCATCGCCAACCTGAAGGCCTGCTATGGTCTACTGATTCAGAATAAGGATTTATAAAATATTATAAGAAGCCAGGCCCGGAAAGTGTTCAACTTTAGGAGTCTGGCTTTTTTGTTTGTAAAGAGACAACCTAAAGAGTCCTGTCATTTCGACGAGGAACGAGGAGAAATCTTCTGCTGTAGACCTAATGCACCCAAAAGATTTCTCTCTATCGTTCGAAATGACATTTGATACTGATTTGTTTTTTACCTGATGATCGGTATATTACTTCTTAGCCTCATAAACCATGACAAAAGAATTGCCTGCCCCCTTCCCGATGCTATCAGGCTTAAACGCGTTGGTTAGGTCTAACTCATTATCGGTTACCTTTAATATCTTATAGGCCATCTTATTGCCTATAATTAATGTATCATGTGCTATTTTGTACAGATAAATGGTAGGTGGGTTCTTATTGATCTTATAGCTGAAGCGTAAGGTATCATTATTGGTAAGATCCAAAACATTTTTCCCTATCCATGTAGAGCCCATATTTTTAGAAAGGGAGTCAGCTGATTTAATGGATTTAAATACCCATATCTTATGTATAGATGTCTTTGAGGTGTCAATCTTGTCTTTTTCCTTATTCTTGCTTAAACAGCCAGTTAAGGCCAGCAGGAGCACCGGTATGTAATATATGTAACGCATAAGGCAGCTAACGTTTTGTTATCACTACCAAGTTACGATTTTGCTTTAACGATGCTAAACAAAAAAGGCGCTCATTGAGCGCCTTTTTAAATTCTATATTAGTCCCTTTAGGGATAGGGAGTTAAACTGTTTCAGCTTCCAGAGCCATTTGCTCATCAACCAAAATACGACCGCAATGTTCGCAAACGATGATCTTTTTACGCTGACGGATATCCGACTGGCGCTGAGGTGGGATCTGGTTAAAGCAACCTGCACATGAATCACGCTGGATAGTAACTACTGCTAAACCATTCTTAGCGTTACCACGCAAGCGGTTGTAAGCAATTAATAAACGCTCTTCAATGTTTACAGTAGCTTTTTCAGCCTGTGCATTCAGCTCGTTTTCTTCCTTCTCTGTTTCTGCAGTGATGGTGCCTAACTCGTCTTTCTTTGCATTCAGGTCGTTTTTGCGGGCTTCAAAATCAGCAAGGGCTTTTTCGTAAACCTGTGTTTTGGTTACAATTTCAAAACCGAATTCCCTGATCTTTTTCTCACTCACCTGTATATCTAAACCCTGAATTTCGATCTCTTTTGAAATAGCATCATATTCACGGTTGTTTTTTACCTCGTTAAGCTGGGTCTCATATTTTTTAATGTTCGACTGTGCTTCCTTTATCAGGTTTTTACGGGTAACTATATCATCTTCCAAGTCATCCAATTCACCTTTGATTTTCTGAATACGGGTTTCAAGACCAGCAACATCATCTTCCAAATCGGCAACCTCCATAGGTAGTTCACCTCTTACCTGGCGAATTTTATCAATTTTGGTGTGGATAGTTTGTAGCTCGTATAAAGCTTTAAGCTTTTGTTCTACGGTTTGTTCCATTAAATATAATATTTGACGGGGTTTGTATTTATCTCTGTTAAACGGACGGCAAAGGTAGCAAATTTTTTTCTAATTATTTCATACAAAAATTGTTGTGTAAATTGTTCGCTTTCATAGTGGCCTATGTCGGCTATCAATATCTTGTTTTCCGCATCAAAAAACTCGTGGTATTTGTAATCGGCAGTAATAAAAATATCAGCGCCGGCAGCTATGGCCTGCTTTAATAAAAAGCCACCCGCACCACCGCAAACCGCCACTTTTTTAACATGCCTGCCGGTTAAAGCAGTGTGCCGTATTACATGAGCCTTCATTTTTTCCTTTATCACGCCCAGATAAAATTCCTCATTTAAAGGGAATTCCAGTTCGCCTATCATGCCCGAGCCCACCTGCTGGTTAGGATTGGTGAGGTTGTACAGGTCGTAGGCAACTTCCTCGTAAGGGTGCGCTAAAACCAGCGCCATCAGTATTTTACTTTCCAAATTAGCCGGGTAGATCACCTCTATCCTGACCTCATTTTCGGTATGGCGTATGCCGGGTTCGCCAACATAGGGGTCGGCATATTCATTAGCCTTAAAAGTGCCCGATCCTTCGGCATTAAAACTGGCTTCACTATAATTACCAATATTGCCTGCCCCGGCATGGAATAACGCGTTCCTGACCTGCTCGGCCTGGGCAACGGGAACATAGGTAACCAGTTTTTTTAGCAGGTGCTGTTTAGGGGCTAGTATGCGGGTATTTATTAAGCCTAAAGTTTCGCAAATGCGGGCGTTTACGCCCATTAATACATTGTCAAGATTAGTATGTATAGCATATAATGCTACGTTATGGCGGATAGCTTTTTCAACCACACGCTCCACATAGGTTTTGCCGTTAAACTTTTTCAACCCACGAAAAACTATGGGGTGATGCGAAATAATTACCTGGCAATTATTGGCAATCGCCTCATCAACCACGGCCTCGGTACAATCCAGCGATATGAGGGCCTGGAAAACTTCCTGATCAGGCTTGCCTACAATAAGGCCAGCGTTATCATAGTCCTCCTGGTAAGCAAGCGGGGCCAGGCTCTCGAGGTAATCGGTAAGGAGCGATAGTTTCATATGTGTATACTTAGCAAGCTATTAAAATCGTAAATAAAAGTGAAAAAATAAAATTGTAAATTTGAATTAGGGGAATATTAATTGCACATCCTGATAACAAAGAAAAATTAGCTGCTTTAAAGGCATTCATGAAAGCGTTGAAAATTCGTTTTGAGGAAGAAAAATCGCCATATGACCCTGGATTTGTAGAAAAAATTAAGCGAAGTAATGAAGATTTTAAAGCCGGGAATTTTAAGGCGGTAAAAACCGATGATCTATGGAAATAATCTATTCTGAAGAGGCGCAGAAAGATATAGAATATTGGAAAAGATTAGGCAATAAAACAATACAGAAAAAGATTCAGCAATAGATAATTGCTATCGAAGAACATCCTTTTAGCGGCATTGGTAAGCCCGAAGCATTAAAGCATAATCTCTCCGGCTTATGGTCAAGAAGAATTAACCAGGAACATAGAATCATTTACCAGTTCCTGGATGATCATATTAAAATTTATTCCTTAAGGGGCACTATTAAAAGTAATTAAGATCATTTTGATATTAATAGCCAATCGATAGAAATCCTAAATAGATAACCTAAGCTTAATTACTCATTTTAGCCACATGAAAGCTCTCATAAGCTACCTGCTTGTTATATTCCAATGCTAACGAACGGTGATTGATCAGGTCGATGATAGTACCTACCCAGCAAAAACCGCCGGTTAGTAAAAACAGAATGCCCATGCCATTTTGCCCGATAACAAAGCGTTGTATGCCCGCTACGCCGAAAAAGCCGATAAGGGTAAATAATAAGATGTCCTGCGGACTTTTACGCCTGCCGGCATAAGTCATAAAGAAATATTTTTGCTGAGTTTCGGTAAGCGTAGCGGTGGCCTGTTGTAAAAAGCCAATTTCTTCGGGCGACATACCTGATAATGACATGTAAGGATTTTGAAAAGGATCCATTGTATAATGATTTAAGTATTTGATTAATTGTGCTATAAAACTAAGATAGAATTAAAAGCTTGCCAATGCAAAATTGGTGGGTATTTTAAATATATCGGTAAATTATGGAATTATGACGGCGAAACCCGAGGGTTTGTTACAGGGTGTTTGCCTCCCCTTAAACTTAGGGGGAGGTGTCGACGAAGGAGACGGAGGGGGTAAAATATGCGACAAGCAACGATACATATAAGATTGAATGTAGTTGAAGGGCGGGCGTTACCTTCGGCCGTGCTATTCGCTCATACGGCACAGGCCTTAATCACAAGGCAGGTATCCGCTGCTATCACTAACGCGGAACTTCGACGCGCTTCGCCGACTCACCCGGTCTTTGCTTCGCTCGACAACCCTCTCTTCGCCTGCGGCGCAAAGAGGGATAAGGAAATATAAAATAAAAAAGAAACTTACCCTCTTTGCGGCTTGCCGCAGAGAGGGTCGACCAGCGAAGCATAGTCGGGGTGAGTCAAACGGAGCGCGTGCCGCATTAGATTCTGTGTTGAAATACAAGTATTAAATAGATTTTTTATCTTTGAGTCTTAAGGCGGCTTTATGCCAGCCTGTTTAGGGCGGTCCTTTTTT
>NZ_JACHBY010000003.1 GCF_014200495.1 Mucilaginibacter geliditolerans | reverse complement strand
CAACATGCAAATAGCTATTAAGGGATAGCCCGGCTCTCACTCTCTTTCACTTATATAATCTATACAAGAATAACGATTACAAACATAGGAGGGATTGAAATAGATACCGGCCCGGTTCGGGATTGCGCGCAAGCCGAGCCTAATGCCTGCAGGCGTATGAATGCAAAGCCCGGCCCGCAGGGAATGCCCATAAATTATTTAAGCCAATAAGTAAGAAGGCAAAAAACAGCAGCCCAATTATAAGCCGGGCTGCCATTAAAAAGATCATATTTAACCCCTAATCAACCTTATTTGATTTGGTGGTAAGTACCAATGATACGCCCAATGAAGCTAACAGGCCAATTAACAGTGCGGCAAACATACGGCCCGAGAAATCGCGTACATTATTGCCTGCACTAACATAACTAATATACAATATGGCTGCAAAAATGGCAATAACGCCTGCCAGTACCAATATTTTAAAGCATTGTATCAAGGCTTCTAAAAATCCTATCTGCCCATTACAATCGTGGGCGCGGTAACTTCTGAGCCCGAGATAAAGGCCTGCGACCGGTATAATTACTGAAACATATTCAAACGGTGAAACCTGGTCTTTAGACAAGTCATAACCTAATAAGTGCATGGCAAACAGCCATAAGCCGCTTAGGACCCCAATAACGAGCCCTGTTATAAATGCATTCTTCATTGTAATAGTATTTGGTTAAATAAATGTAATCAATATAATTAATACGTTGATTATGACTAAAAAGTAATTAACCTGCAATATTGTTTTATAATTAAGTTAGAATTTATGACGAGGTGAGTGGAAACGCCTTTTTTGCGTATCTTCGCATCGTTTTGAACATCCGTGATATATTAGACAGGTATAAGGCTGATGAACGGATCAAAGCATTGGCGCAAGCGCTTAATGCCTCAAAAAATCCAAGGGTTCAGCTTCGTGGTTTAGTCGGATCAAGTGATTCGGCCATGGCGGTAGCTTTGTATTTTTTGCAGCACCAGCACATGGTATTTGTGCTGCCCGACCGCGAAGAAGCAGGTTATTTCCAGGCCGACCTGGAGAACCTTACCGGTAAAGAAGTTTTACTTTTCCCATCATCGTACCGTAAAGCATTTGAGTTTACCCAGCCCGATAGCAGCAATGTGCTTGCCCGTGCTGAGGTATTGAATGAGCTTAACCATTCCTCTGAATTTGGGCAGCTGATCGTTACCTACCCTGAGGCCCTGGCTGAAAAGGTAATAGATCGCGCATCGCTCGAAAAAAATACGCTGGAAATTTCCATAAACAACAAGCTCAGCATCGATTTTATCAATGAGTTTTTGGTGGAGTATGATTTCGACAGGGTTGATTTTGTGTATGAGCCGGGACAGTTCTCTGTTCGTGGCGGTATCGTTGATATTTTCTCCTTTTCGCATGAACTGCCTTACAGGGTTGAGTTTTTTGGAGACCTCATTGAATCTATCCGTACGTTCGAGATCGAGAGCCAGCTTTCGGTTGAGCAGGTGAAAAGCATTACCATTGTACCTAATGTGCAATCCAAATTTTTAACGGAGAGCAATATTTCCTTATTGGAGTATGTTGATGCCGGTACGCAGATTTGGATAAAAGATGTACAGTTTACCTTAGATATTATCCAGGATGGCTATAAAAAAGCCACCCAATTATGGAAGGCGCTATCGGCAGATGAAAAGAACCAGAACCCGGATTGGATTGATCCTAAATTTGGTTTTACTGATGAAAAACTCATCTCATCGCAACTGGGCGATTTTCCGGTAGTGGAATTTGGAAAGCAGTTCTTTTACCAGGCCGATGCTGCCATTAATTTTGATATGCGCCCGCAGCCATCGTTCAATAAGGACTTTAGTCTGCTGATCCATAACTTTAAAAATAACGAAGCGGAGCGTGTAGAGAATTTTATTCTTACCGATTCCGCCCGGCAGGTGGAAAGGCTTTACGCCATTTTGGACGACCTGGATAAGACCGTAAAATTTACACCAATTAGCATATCCATACGTGAAGGTTTTGTTGACCATGAGCAGAAACTAGCCTGCTATACCGATCACCAGATCTTCGATCGTTATTATAAATATAAGCTCAAGAAAGGTTACCAGCGTTCACAGGCCATCACGCTGAAGGAACTGCGTGAGCTTAAGCCCGGCGATTACGTTACCCACATAGATCATGGTATAGGCAAGTATAATGGCCTTGAAAAGATTGAGGTTAACGGTAAGATGCAGGAAATGATCCGCTTGCTTTATGCTGATAATGACCTGCTATATGTGAATATCAACTCGCTTAACCGCATTTCCAAATACAGTGGTAAAGAGGGAGCGGTGCCCAAGATGAACAAGCTGGGGACCGATACCTGGGAGCGCCTGAAGAAAACAACAAAAAAAAAAGTTAAAGACATAGCCCGCGACCTGATCAAGCTTTACGCCGTGCGTAAAACACAGCAGGGTAACGCTTTCTCGCCGGATAGTTATTTGCAAACCGAGCTGGAGGCTTCATTCTTATACGAAGATACCCCCGACCAGGAAAAAGCCACCAACGACTTTAAAAAGGACATGGAATCGCCGCACCCGATGGACAGGCTCATTTGCGGTGATGTGGGCTTTGGTAAAACGGAAGTTGCCGTTCGTGCCGCCTTTAAGGCCGTTGCAGACAGCAAGCAGGTGGCTATTTTAGTGCCGACTACCATTTTAGCCGCCCAGCATTTTAAAACGTTCTCAGAGCGTTTAAAAGGCTTTCCTTGCAATATCGATTATGTGAACCGCTTTAAATCGAGCAAGCAGATAAAGGATACTTTAGAAAAGCTGAAGGAGGGCAAGGTGGATATCATCATAGGTACGCACCGACTGGTGAGCAAGGACGTAAAGTTTAAGGATCTTGGGTTGATGATCATTGACGAGGAGCAGAAGTTCGGCGTATCAACCAAGGAAAAACTGAAGCAAATGCGCGCTAATGTGGATACGCTGACGCTTACCGCTACGCCTATCCCACGTACTTTGCATTTTTCCTTAATGGGTGCGAGGGATCTTTCCATTATATCAACCCCGCCACCAAACAGGCAGCCAGTGGTTACCGAGCTACATGTGTTTAATGATAAGCTGATAAAAGAAGCCGTTGAGTTTGAGATAAACCGTGATGGCCAGGTATTCTTTATCCATAACCGCGTGGCTGATCTGCCGCAACTAGGCGGCATGATCCATAAGCTGGTACCTAAAGCTCGTATAGGCATAGCCCACGGTCAGTTGGAGGGTGATGCTTTAGAGGATGTGATGCTGAAATTTGTGAACGGCGAATACGATGTGCTGGTAGCCACCACCATTATTGAGGCTGGGTTGGATATTCCTAACGCCAATACTATCATCATAAACCACGCCCATATGTTTGGCCTGAGCGACCTGCACCAAATGAGGGGTCGTGTGGGCAGGAGCAACAAAAAGGCTTATTGTTATCTGCTGAGTCCGCCACTATCAACCCTTACCAGCGAGGCCCGCAAACGGCTGAGCGCTATTGAAGAATTCTCTGATTTAGGCAGTGGCTTTAACGTTGCCATGCGGGATCTGGACATTCGTGGCAGCGGTAACCTGCTGGGTGCCGAACAAAGCGGTTTTATAGCCGAAATAGGTTTCGAGATGTACCACAAGATACTGGACGAAGCCATACAGGAACTGAAAGAGGATGAGTTTAAAGGCGTTTTCCCTGAGGATAAACCACGGCCGTTCATCGCCTTTACACAAATAGATACCGATTTAGAGATCTTGATACCAAACGAATATGTAACCAGCTTATCTGAGCGTTATAACCTCTATTCGGAAATGGCCAAGTTGGAAAATGAATTCGACCTGGAAGCCTTTCAACAACAACTGCACGACAGGTTTGGCCCTATCCCCCGCCAGGTAAACGACCTGCTGAACACCATGCGCCTGCAATGGCTGGGTAAAGCTATCGGCTTCGAAAAGATCTCACTTAAAAAGAATGTGCTACGGGGCTACTTTATCACCAACCAGCAATCCCCTTACTTTGAAACCCCGGTATTTCGGCAGGTGCTCAACTTTGTACAAGCCAACCCCCGCAGAACAAATTTAAAGGAAGTGAAAAATACGCTGAGGCTAAGTATTGAGGGTGTAAACGGGATTGATGAAGCGATTGAATTGCTGAGTGATATTGTGGAACCGGTTGGGGTGTAATATCACTCCATCGCCTGTGTCCTCACAGGCAATTTTATAGCAGAGGCTAGGTAATTAGGTAGCTGTTTGTGGGGACATAAACAGCGGGTGGAAGCTTTGCTCGCACATTAAACTCACCAAGCGTCATTGCTAGGTACGAAGCAATCCCCGACTATGCAAGTCTGTATTTCAAAATTGCCCTGTACAGTTTGGGATTGCCACGCTATCGCTCGCAATGACGCGTGTAAAAACAATGTCGTATAACAAAATCGAAATTCCCAATTCCGAAATCCAACTACACCTTCTTATAAATATCCCTCAAATTTCTCCCCATTTCCTTGTAATCCAGGCCATAGCCTACTACAAAGTGGTTCTCAATTTCAAAGCCTACATATTTAAGCTCATCAATTTTGGTTTGCAGGGAGGCCGGTTTTAGCAGCAGGGAGCATAGTTTTATCGAGGCGGGTTCTTTTGCCTTCAGCTTGTCGATAAGGTAATGAGCGGTGTTGCCGGTATCAACAATATCTTCAATGATCAACACGTCACGGCCCTTGATATCAACGCTGAAATCAATATCATCGCGGATCTTCAGGGTGCTTTTAGTCCCGCCGTAGTAGGAGGCCAGTTTGGTAAAGGTTATTTCGCAGGGGATGTCAATTTGTTTTATCAGGTCGGCAATAAATAAAAAGCTGCCGTTTAGTACACCTACAAATACAGGTTTGGTGTCGCTGTAATCCTTATTGAGCTGTATGCCAATCTCTTTCACACGTTGTTCAATAGCGTCAGCTAATATAAGAGGCTCAAAATCAAGGTCTACTAATTTCATGCAACTAATATAGCGAGAATGCATAATACGTTCAAATTAAAGGAATGAATTTGTTGTTCTTTGGAGTTTTTAAAGAGGTATGTAGCTTATTTATTACATTTAGCCACTTATTATCATAATGGAATCTAAATTTAACTTTCTTGCCACCGGCAGAACCAACGAAGAACTTCTTGAACGCATCGATAACCGGCAAAAGTACATGCCCGAAACAGTGGAAGCATCGCTTGCCGAACTGCAATCACGAGGGCATGAATTTTCTGATGAAGAGGTAAAGGTGATTCGAGAAGATTTACAAGCACACCGCGCAAATGCAGCTATCGTATCAGGTAATTTAAGTATGTTCAATGATGAATATAAAAGTGCCATTGTTGAAGACCCGGATGCCCCGCAAATGTACTCAAGGCGTGTATTGTATTTTTTCACTGTATTCTTCTCGGCATTGTTTGGTTCTATAATGCTATCACTAAATGCGCGCAAGCTTGGAAAAACAACTGAGGCATTATATATCTTAATGTTTGGCGTTGTGTTTACCCTGGTACAAGTCTGGATCGGTATACATTTTCACCCGAAATCTAAAGATACATACGGAATTATAGGCGGCCTTATAGGGGCGTATTGCCTTGATTACTTCTTTTGGAAACGTTATATCGGGTATGGCACATTTTATCGCACCCGGTCTTTTGTAATGCCATTAGTTATTGGCGTTGCAATTGTTGCTATAGTACTCGTTGCAACTTTTTATGGAGGCGGGCATCCGGCATAACCCAAATTCAAATTAATCGCCGGTTCAGGCGGTGAAACACTATCTTTGCGCCTCATGATCGATTACCAGGTTCATACATTACCCAACGGCATAAGGATATTATTAAAACATTCGCCATCAACCATTACACATTGTTGCTTTGTGCTGAATGCAGGCTCGCGCGATGAGCCGCTGCACCAGGAGGGGCTGGCGCATTTTATTGAACACCTTCTGTTTAAGGAAACCGAAAAACGCAACACCAGCCAGATCCTGAACCGGCTCGAACTGGTGGGCGCCGATCTGAACGCCTATACCACCAAGGAATATACCTGCATCCACGCCTCGTTGCTAAAGCAGCACCTGGAACGCACTATGGACCTGTTTGAAGATATCCTGTTCCACTCCACCTTTCCCGAAGAGGAAATGGAAAAAGAACGCGGCGTGATACTGGATGAGATCGCCTCCTATCTTGATCAGCCCGAAGAAGCTATACAGGATGATTTTGAGGCTTTGCTGTTTAAAGGTCACCCGATAGGCGAGAACATACTCGGCACACCCGAAACGGTAGCTAAGTTTGATATTAATGATATAAAAGCCTTTACGGCTGCCAGCAATAACACCAGCGAAATGATCTTTGCCGTTTTTGGCGATTATGATTTTAAGAAGGTGGTTAAACTTGGAGAAAAGTATTTCGGCGCAGTTGCTGCAAACAGCAGCAAAAAGAACAGGATAAAACCTGAGATCAATACAGGTAGCATCCATACTTTAAACCGCCCTATATCGCAAACCCATTGTATCATAGGTAACCAGGCTTACGCGTCAAACCATCCATACAAAAATGGCTTGTTATTGCTTAATAACCTGCTTGGCGGTATGGGCATGAGCAGCAGACTGAACCTGGAGATCAGGGAAAAATACGGCATCGCCTATACCATCGAATCAAATTATACCACATTAACCGATACCGGCATCTTCTCCATTTATTTTGGTACAGATACGGAGAAAAGCGAGAAAGCGCTTAAGCTGGTGCATAAGGAACTGAAAAAGCTGCGCGATAATAAACTGGGCACCTTACAACTGCATCAGGCCAAGCAAAAATTTATAGGTCAGATTGCTTTGGCAGAAGAAAGCAGGATGGGGTTGATCATCTCCATAGCAAAAAGTATGATCGACTTTAATCATGCTGACTCATTGGAGGAAGTATTTGCCAAAATTAACGCTGTAACAGCTGAAGATATGTTAGCCATAAGTAATGAAATATTCGATACTGACCGTATGATTACCTTACTGTTTGAACCTAACGCATAAACCTGTATTTTTGTAAAATGAAGTACCCGATAATAGCCTATGGCGATCCCGTATTAAGAAGAAAAGCTGGCGCAATTGAGCCTGATGAATATCCGAATATAAAACAGTTAGCTGAGGATATGTTTGAAACCATGTATGCGGCACGCGGCGTAGGACTGGCAGCACCACAGATAGGTTTATCCATGCGTTTATTTGTTATTGATGCTACCCCTTTTGCTGATGATGAGCCGGAACTGGAGAACTTCAAAAAAGTATTTATAAACGCCACTATTTTAGAAGAGAACGGTGAAGAATGGGCCTTTAATGAAGGTTGCCTGAGCATCCCTGATATCAGAGAGGATGTTTACCGCAAGGCTACCGTGCGCTTATCATACTACGATGAGAACTGGAAACACTACGAAGAAACCTTTAAAGGGTTAGCCGCAAGGGTTATACAGCATGAGTACGACCATATTGATGGCAAATTGTTTACCGATAAACTGAGCCCGCTACGCAGGCGCCTGATAGAGAAAAAGCTTACCGATATCTCGAAAGGTATTGTGGATGTTGAATACAGGATGAAATTTCCGGCAGTTAAGAAAGGGCGCTAGTTAGTATCGCCATTGCTTTGGCGGCTTTTATCACCCTGGGTTATCTGGTTAATAAAGCTACCCCATGCAAGTGGGTTTAACAGTGGGTTAGGCGTTATGGAGTGTGAATTCATAATGCTTGAGTTTAAGCCCTGGTAGTTGGCATCGCCTATTTCTTGTCCGTCCCTGGCCAGTGTGCTTATCAGCGCTGTTAAGGTCGATTTGCTCACATTCTTTTTAGCAATTTCCAAATCGTCGTCAGCAACCTTCATGGCTACAAAATCTTTTTTAAACTCATCAGTAGTTGCCCACGGGAACACATGGAAAGTAGGCAGGTTAATGATCTGCGGTTTTAAGTTTACCTGTATCGTATAACTTTTATTTACATTGGCAGGTATAACCACAGTTGTTGGGGCATAACCCACACAGGTAAAGCGCAGGGTATCCTGCTCATGTGCCACAAATGAGAAATAACCCTCATAATTGGTTACATAAGCTGTTTTTTGTGAATTTGTGTAGGTAATATTTACATAAGGCACTATAACCAAAGAGCTATCGGCGTTATGTACTATGCCTGTGAACTGTACCAGCGGCTTTTCCTGCTTTTGTGCAAAGGCTGTTACAGAAATAAATAAAAATAATATGCCAATTATATGCTTCATATAGCTATGAGCCGTCTCTCTCTTTTAAATTACCTTGTTTGTTGGATTTTTGTTTAGAAAATCTTAAGCAAAAGTACACTATTAGTGCATCAGGTAATGCAATTTAACAATTCTTAACACTATCTTAAGTTTTCAGGAAGCACCGCGTTCGGGTCGTCAATATCGGTTAGGTTAATGGCCTCGATAGCTGTAATTTCCGGAACCGCTTTTTTTATAGCCTGCTCAATACCTGCTTTCAGTGTCATGATACTCATAGGGCATGAGCCGCATGAGCCCAGCAGTTTAAGCCTCACCACACCCTCAGGGGTGATCTCTTCAATTGAAACGTTCCCGCCATCAGCTTCCAAATACGGACGAATAGAGTCCAACGCTGCTTCCACCTGATCTAATAAACTCATTTTTACTAATTTATAAAAAAGTAAAGTTATTAATTATTTTTTAAAAAGAGTCAAGAGTTAAGAATCAGGATTCAAGACAGTTTTTTATGCATTTTATCCTGATTCCTGCCTCTTGGTTCTTGTATCTAACTTGCCTCTAAACCGTATCCAAAACTTTCGCGTTGGATATGGATACCTGCTGCGCTACACGCTTGGCCATATCAATAAACGCCTTTGATTGTACCGAATATTCATCCAACACAATCGGCGTTCCTGCATCGCCCGAATCACTGATACTTTTTACCAAAGGTATTTCACCCAAAAATGGTACATCAAGCATATTTGCCAGCTTTTCGCCGCCGCCTTGTCCAAAAATATAATATTTATTTTCAGGCAGTTCCGCAGGTGTAAAGTACGACATATTCTCCACTATACCCAATATCGGTACATTAATGGCATCCATCATAAACATGCCTATACCCTTTTTAGCATCGGCAAGTGCTACATTCTGTGGAGTTGTAACAATAACCGCGCCCGTTACCGGGAAAGTTTGTGTTATGGTGATATGTATATCGCCTGTACCCGGTGGCAAATCTACTACCAGATAATCCAAATCGCCCCAGTCGGCATCATTAAACAGCTGTTTTACAGCTGTTGATACCATTGGTCCGCGCCATGGCACGGGCTGGTTCGGATCGGTAAAAAAGCCTATGGATAATAATTTAATACCATATTTTTCAATAGGTTCGATACGGGTTTTGCCACCTTCAACCTGGCTCGCCCTTGGGCGCGCGTTTTCCAGCCCAAACATGATAGGGATGGATGGCCCATAAATATCAGCATCGATCAACCCAACTTTCGATCCGGCTTTTGCTAAACCCAGCGCAAGATTTACCGCAACGGTTGATTTACCCACACCGCCTTTACCTGATGCTACCGCGATAATATTTTTTACCCCCGGTACGCCGGTATTTTTTTGCGTGGTAACACGTGAGGTCATGTTGATATTTACCTCGGCTTCCTTGCTGATAAAGTGCAGGATAGCGTTTCGGCAGGCATTCTCAATCATGGCCTTTAAAGGGCATGCCGGGGTGGTTAGTATAACCGAAAAACTTACACGGTTGCCTTCAATATGTATATCCTGTATCATGTTTAGGGTAACCAGGTCCTTTTTCAGGTCAGGTTCCTCAACATTGCCCAGGGCTTGTAATACTTGTTCTTTAGTGATGATCATAACTTACAGCAAATTTACTAAATCGAGGGGGGAATAGTGTCATAAGAATGATAAAATGAGTTTGAGGGAGCTGAAAGGAGAAAGCTGAAAGATTGGAGAAGTGAAAGGCTGAAAGGAGAAAGATTAAAGTTCTTTCTAAAAACTGGTTTTAATCCCCCCCGGGGCTACGACGCCATAAAATCAATAGAATTTAATCAAGGCTTCTTTTTTATATTGCTATAATCAAATGAATTACAGACATTTATAATATGGGTTCAAAAGCGATACAAGGTAAACTATGGGGTCATCGCCCGCAGGATTGGGCAACTATCCAGGAAAAAACAGGGAGCGATGGCTATTTATATGCGCTCGATTTTCTTAAGCTGAGCGCTGATGATAACTTGTTGGATGTTGGCTGTGGTTCGGGCTTATTCAGCAGCATGGCTCATGAAATTGGTGCCAATATCATCGGTATTGATGCCACCGAAGAACTAATAACGCAGGCAAAACTTCGCGCGCCAGCTGTTACATTTTTAACCGGTGAGATGGAAGAACTGCCCTTTGCGGACAGATCCTTTAATGTGGTGTGCGGGTTTAACTCATTCCAATACGCGGCGAACACAAAAAACGCGCTTGCCGAAGCAAACCGTGTATTGAAAACCGGCGGCAAATTAGTAGTTATGGTTTGGGGTAATAAGGAAGATTGCGAAGCGGTAACCTATTTAAAAGCGGTTGGCAGCTTGTTGCCCCCGCCGCTGCCTGACGCTCCAGGGCCTTTCGCGCTATCTGAAAATAAAATGCTGGGAAATATTTTACAGGAGGTTGGCTTTAAAGTGATCAACAGTGCCGATGTCCCCTCCATATGGGATTACCCGGATATGGGAACAGCGCTGAAAGGCCTCCTGTCTGCCGGCCCGGCTGCAAAAGCAATTGAGCATAGTGGCTTCGAGAAAGTACATGAAACCATTTTGGCCGCTGCGCAGCCCTATATCCAAAGTAACGGACATGTGATTTATAAAAATAAGTACAGGGTTGTCATAGCCGAAAAATAATAACTGCTTTTTGTACAGAAACATTTTACTACTCCCTGCGTTTGTATCGGATAAGATTTAGTTTAGTTTTGGATAAATTTCTGTAGATGCATCGCCTTAATCCTAAGTATATACGTATTGCCCTAATTGTTGTTATCTCCCTAATAATTATTGTTTTAATTGGCGGTTATATCGCCTATACAAAACGTGATGCCATACTCCAAAGAGAGATAAAGAAAGCTAAATTAACAGCCAAAACCGAGTATAATATCGATCTGCAAATTGGTTCGGCAAGCTTTACTGGCTTAAGTACGGTCTCTTTCTCAAATATTATTGTAGTCCCTCAAAATCGCGACAGCTTATTAAATATTAAAAAGCTGGAAATCAGCGTTAAGCTGATGCCGCTTATATATGGCGCTGTAAAACTATCGGATGTTGACCTGGAAGATGGTCATCTGAATCTTACGGATATTAACAAGGTAAAAAACTTCGATTTCCTGTTTAAAAAGAAAAAGGATTCCACTGCAACACAAACCAAAGGTAGCCTTGCCGAACTGGCAAACAAACTCATCAACGAGTTTTTGTATAAGATACCGGATAATCTCAAGCTCAAAAATTTCCTGTTCACTTTTACCAAGGATAGCACCACTTTAAAATTGCTTACCACAACCGCGGCTATTAAAAATGGCACTTTAACTTCAACCATTAATGTTAATGATGGTATGGCCACCTGGCATTTTGAGGGTAAACTGCATCCGTCAGACAAAGAAATTAATGTGAAGCTATATGCCGATGGTAAAAAAGTGGAACTGCCCATAATTGAAGAGCGCTTTCATACAAAACTAAGCTTTGATACTATTACTACCCAGCTTACAAAAGTTGAGCGTAGTGGTGGTGAAACCCGGATATATGGCTCATGGTCGGTGAGTAATTTGCTGATCAGCAACCGTAAGCTTGCCACAAATGATATAGTTATCCCCAATGCGTCAATTGATGCCAATGTATTTGTTGGGTCTAATTATATATCGCTCGATAGCTCATCGGTGATACATTTAAAAAAGATAACCGCGCACCCTTACATCAAATACACACTGAGCCCGGTTAAGATATATGAATTAAAGATAAATACAGGCTGGCTTAACGGGCAGGATCTCTTTGATTCATTCCCTGGTGGTTTGTTCGAGTCGTTTGCAGGCATACAGGTTGCAGGCAAGTTGAATTATAGCCTTAATTTTTACCTGGATGCTTCAAACCCTAATGCGGTGCAGTTCAACTCGCAATTGAATAAGGATAATTTCAGGATCATTAAGTTTGGTAAAACCGATTTGACCAAGCTGAACCACCCGTTTGTACAAACACCATACGAAGTTAAATCGCCAGCATCACCGTTTACAGTGGGCCCGGCAAACCCGGATTATACGCCACTTAATGAGATTGCTATCGATACCCGTAACGCGATTATGACCTCCGAAGACCCTTCGTTTTATAGCAATAACGGGTTTGTTGAGGAATCAATCCGAAAATCCATTGCTACGGACTTTGAGAAGAAGAAATTTTCGCGCGGGGGCAGTACCATCTCTATGCAGCTCATCAGGAATACTTTCCTGAACCGTGATAAAAATCTTGCCCGCAAGATTGAGGAGATCCTGCTGGTATGGATGATCGAGAATAATCACCTCATGACCAAAGACCGCATGTTGGAGGTGTATTTTAATATTGTGGAGTTTGGCTATCATATTTACGGTATAGGGCCGGCATCGCGCTATTATTTTGGTAAAACGCCAGGGCAGCTTACCCTGGGCGAGAGTATTTACCTGGCCAGCATTTTACCTAACCCCAAAGCCGGCTTGTATGCCTTTATGCCCGATGGCAGTTTAAGGCCCGGCCTGCATGGTTATTTTAATTTGATCGGTAACCTGATGGCTGGCCATGGAAAGGCCCAGCGGGATAGCAATGCATACGGATTTTATGATGTACGCTTAAAAGAAAGCCTGCGCCGTGAGGTATCAACAGTTGATACTGCCAAGGCTGATAGTATAATAAAACAAGGCAATGACGATAATGATGCAACGCCGGTTGTTGAGCCAGAGAAGAAATTAACATTCTTTCAGAAGCTGTTTGGCAAAAAAGATACTACCCGTAAAGCCGAAGAAGCAAAGAATGATGATAAGGCAACAGTAACCGTTAACGGTAAAACATTCCCTATTGATACGGCCGGAAAAACCAAAAAACAGATACGGCAGGAAAAGCGGGCTATAAAGAAACTGGAGGAAGAACGGGAAAAAGAGCAGGATCAAAAAGGGTATTAACCCCAATTAAGTGTTTATTTCTACTATTTTGTGGAAGATTTAACAAAAAAGATGAGATTTTGCCAGTAAAGCAATAAGTGTTCATTTAAAATAATGTGAACATTAATTGTATCTTACAATAATAATAAAACAACTTTATTATATTTGGTGTATAAATGATTAGGGCAACAAAAAAATAGCCCGTTATAAATTAAAGATTGATGAACATATTTGTAGGAAGCCTTCCTTTTAAATTAGAGGAAGCCGATTTAAAAGAACTTTTTGAAGCGTATGGCGAAGTAAGCTCCGTTAAGTTAATTAATGACAGAGAAACCGGTAGAAGTAAAGGTTTCGGATTTGTAGAAATGCCAGACGATGAGAGCGCTCAACAAGCGATCAGTGCTTTAAATGGTTCTGAGGTTGCAGGCAGAACTATCGCGGTAAGCCAGGCTGAAGAAAGAAAGCCTAGTGATCGCAAAAGCTTCGGCGGCGGTGGAAACCGTGGCGGCGGCGGTGGTTACGGCGGCGGTGGAAACCGTGGCGGTGGCGGCGGTGGCTACTCCAAAGACAACAGAGGCGGCGGCGGCGGTGGTCGTTGGTAATCTTTAATAAGGGTTATTATCATATAAAAAGCTGAACGCCGGCATATTTTGCCGGCGTTCGCTTTCATTATTAATAATTGCTGAAAGGCGGAGAAATCGGCTTTCTACTTTTATAAACCGCTTCCTTATCACCTAATAAATGTAATGCTGCTAAAATTTAGCGTTACTGGCTTTGCCATACCTGTTGTGTAGTACGCTAATCTTATCTATGCAAATTTTTAACAGGTCTGTTGTGCTATAATAAACTAATTATCTTGTGGTGCTGTTTGCCGGCCCTTGATTAGTTTATCGAATAAAATAGCAGCCGCTTATGCTGTGCCTTATTACATAAACTGTAAAAAGATAGCTATATATCAATCTCAACTATATCAGAATTGGCATGCAGTGTTTAACTGGTTTACCAGCGAAAATACCAACTTTTACTGCCGATTGCTTTTCAATAAAGCCAAGGATGATAACTGGGATAATTAATTCAATCTAAGGCAAGTATTTCTGCCTGTGATTGTTTTGAGAGGCTTTTAAATATCAGGTTGTAGGAGTGGTCAATCATCTGGCAAAGCTGTTTTGCTGTTAAAGCGCCATCCATATAAACTGTATTCCAGTGAACTTTATTCATGTGATAGCCAGGTTTAACTTCATTATGGCGCTCGCGCAGTTCAACAGCCAATTCAGGATCACATTTTACATTAAACCTGTTGCCATCTTCCAAACCGGTAAGTAAAAAGATCTTGCCGCCTACTTTAAAAACCAATGTGTTTTCACCAAAAGGGAGACCTTCTGTTACTCCGCGTTTCTGCAGGCAATAATCACGTAGTTCTTCTATATTCAATAATACAAAAGTACTAAGTAGTAATTAATAATAGGCGTTTTTTATGCTTTTCATGTAGTTCTTAACCTCGCCAAAGCTGTATTTTAAACCAATGGTAATTTGTCGGTATGAGTCGGAGTGCTCATGCTTAAATATGCTTGGTGGATCGTTATAGCCATCAAGCCCTGAGCCATAAACAAAGTTGTGAACATATTCAATGTCAAGCCTTAAATAAGGCTCATCAAACTCATTGTAAAATTTAAATTCATACCCTGCCCTAAAAGATGCCATTGGATTTATGCTCTTATCCGACCCCGGGAATGTGTATGATCCAACCGGTTGCCCTGGGGAGGCAATTAAGTTGGTACGCTGGTTCTCAACGCTATTGTTTAAGAAGCCAAATCCCGGTCCGGCATAAAAATCTTTAACGATATCTAAAAAGCGGCTTCCCGAGAAATCGATCAACTCACCCAGCTGTATTTCTCCATGTATAATAAACGCCTGGTAATTATTTACATATTCGCGTCTGTATTGGTCATTTGCGCGGCTGCCACCCCATAATCTACCTACTTGTAACTCTGCTGTTAATGGAACAAACGGTGTTGCGTAATAAGTAAAATTACCGTTAAACGCAAGTGTGTTATTTTGCTCAGCGACGTTTGTATAGCCACGAATAGTGCTTACTCCAAAGCCAACAGCCATCGGCGTATAAGTAGATCCGCCTTGTGCTTCTACCATTATTGAAGAAAATATTAACGCGATAAGTAAAAAGATTTTTTTCAATTTGTTGAAATTAATATTAAAATTTACAAATTACGGGGGATTTACAGTTTGCACTATAAATATGCCCCTCCCTCTAATATAATAAATTCGATGGATTATAAAAAAAGTTTAAAATTTTATGTTTTAGAGCGGTTTTTGCGCTACGTGGTGATAGATACGCAGTCTGATCCGGCTTCAGAAACTTACCCATCAAGCAAAAAACAAATGGACCTTGGTAAACTATTGGTTAATGAATTGCTGGAAATAGGCGTTGCAGATGCACACCTGGATGAGTTTGGATACGTATATGCAACCATACCTGCCAATACTACTAAACAGGATGTTCCTGTGATCTGTTTTTGTTCGCATATGGACACTTCGCCTGATTGCAGCGGACTAAATGTTAAGCCCATAGTTCACAAAAATTACCAGGGTGAGGATTTGATTTTGCCTGATGATGAATCGCAAATACTGAAAATGAGTGAGCACCCAGATCTGAAAAATCAGATCGGAAATGATATTGTTACGGCCAGCGGCACCACCCTGCTTGGCGCCGATAACAAGGCAGGCGTTGCCGAAATTATGGATGCCTGCTATCATCTGATTAATCATCCTGAAATTAAGCATGGCAGCATACGCATATTGTTTACCCCTGATGAAGAAATAGGCCGTGGTGTTGATAAGGTTGATATTAAAAAACTAGGCGCCTATGCCGGCTATACCATTGATGGTGAGAGTGCCGGTAATATGGAGAATGAAACCTTTAGCGCTGATGGGGCAAAGCTTATCATAAATGGCCTTAGTTCGCACCCCGGCTTTGCTAAAGGCAAAATGGAAAGCGCTATAAAGATTGCAGGGCGCATAGTTGCTAAATTACCCTTTGAGCTATCGCCCGAGGGGACTGAACTTAAACAAGGCTTTGTGCACCCGGTAAATATTGCCGGGCACGTGGAGCAGGCTACGGTTGATTTCATTATCCGCGATTTTGAGGAAGATAAATTAAAGCAGCATGCTGATGTGATAAGGGGAATTACGGAGGATGTCTTAAAAAACTATCCTAATTCAACCTATGAGCTGCAGGTAAAACCACAATACCGCAACATGAAGAATAAGCTGGATGAGCACCCGCAAATTGTTGAATACGGTATGGAAGCCATAAGACGCAGTGGTATGGATGCCAAGCTATGCAGTATCAGGGGCGGAACGGATGGCTCCCGCTTATCATTTATGGGCCTGCCCTGCCCTAATATTTTTGCAGGTGAGCATGCTTTCCACGGCAAACAGGAATGGGTATCTGTACAGGATATGCAGAAGGCTGTTAAGACTATATTGAATTTGTGCGAGATTTGGGAAGAGCGTGCGTGATTCCGGATCTCGGATTTCGATTTGGGATTTATTTTTTAATTGTCATGCTGAGGAACGAAGCATCTGTTATACAAGCAGCAGATAATCGCCTGCAGATTGAACGCGGATAGGTTCTTCGTTCCTCAGAATGACGAAGGCTTTTAAAAATCCGAAATCGAAATTCCCAAATCCGAAATCAAATTATTCTGCTAACAGGTCATCCGTCAGCTTATCAAATTCATCAACAAACTGGGTGTAGTACTCACCTGTGCCCGGACCGCTGAAACCGGTGTGTATTTTACGTACATCACCTTTTTTATCAATGATGATGGTAGTGGGGAAGCCCTTGAAATCAGCCAGCATAGGCAGGCTCTTTTGTGGGTCGCCTTTGCCAGGGGTATAGCCTGTTATTAATAATGGGTAAGGGATGTTAAAATGATCTTTTAACTGTTGTACCGTACGCTGCGATTTTGAAAAATCGGTAGTGCGCTCATAAGCCAGGCCAACAATCTCTACGCCTTTAGGGTGATATTTGGCATAATAGCTATTTACAAAAAAGGTAGTTTCATCCATACAATTCGGGCACCATGAGCCTAGTATCTGTACAATAACAACCTTGTTTTTAAAGCGGGCATCGCTTAGTGACACTTTATTGCCCTTCAGGTCCCTGAAAGTAAAAGCAATTTTATCATAACCGGATTTTAAGGCGGTTAGCGAATAGGCATCAGGTAGTTTGGCGTTTTCATTTCTAACAGCCGTCCAATGATCCAAACCAGAGTAACCTGAGTACATTTTGCCATCAGTCAGCGTTTGGTCCGAGCTGATCTTGGCTGTAAATATAAAAGCATGACCGCCATCAAAGCATGATAGATATAAACTGTCGCCCGCTACCGAACCTTCCAGGTAGCGATAATCACCGGTGGTGGTTAAAAATGTACCGGTTAACTTCGATCCTGTTTGTTTAAATTCTCCAACGGTGGTATCTCTTTTGTCACCATCACCAAAAATAGCCGACCACCGCCCTGATACATTGAACGCAGGCGCTGGGCTATCTTTAAAGAAGCGCCATGTTGCGTTGGGCTGTGCTATAAAATCCATAGTAGCATCCTTTGTGCCCAAATGTTTTATCCATTTGCCTACCAAAAAATTAGCCTCATGTCTCAGCCTGAATTCAGAATCAAAGAAAGGCATATGGATAAACACAGAGTCGCCATCTACCTTAACATCAGTTACCTGCAGGCGTTCGTCACCGTTCATGATAGCGATCACCGGTTTGCCGGCACTATCAGCCAAACTAAAGTTAAAAGGCAGGTTATTGCCCGATGATGTTTTTAACACCCCGCGCCAAACACCAATTTGTAATTTAGTTTGTGCGAAGCCAGTAGCGGCAAATAAGAATAATACCAGGAATAACAGCGTTTTACTTTTCATAATGGATACAAAATCAAAAGTAAACAAAAGCAGTGCTATTATTTCAGCACCTCGCGGGATATGACAATCTTCTGAATTTCAGAAGTTCCTTCATATATCTGTGTTATTTTGGCATCGCGCATTAAACGCTCTACATGATATTCCTTTACAAAGCCATAACCACCATGTATCTGTACAGCTTCAATAGTTGTTTTCATGGCCGTTTCAGATGCAAATAGTTTGGCCATAGCGCTGGCCTGGCCATAAGGCTTGCCATTATCTTTTAGCCATGCGGCACGCAGGCATAATAAGCGGGCTGCCTCAATATCAGTAGCCATATCGGCCAGTTTAAATTGTATGGCTTGCAGGTTTGCAATGGTTTTGCCAAAAGCCGTGCGCTCCTTAGCATATTGCACAGCCAACTCAAGCGCGCCCGATGCTATACCCAATGCCTGCGCGGCAATGCCAATGCGGCCGCCCTCGAGGGTGCTCATGGCAAATTTAAACCCAAACCCATCTTCACCTATGCGGTTTTCTTTAGGTACTTTAACATCATTAAACATAAGGGAATGAGTATCAGAGCCGCGTATGCCCATTTTGTTTTCTTTAGCGCCTATGGTAAAACCCTCCATGCCTTTTTCTACTATCAGCACATTTATACCGTGGGAGCGCTTACTGGCATCCGTTTGTGCCATTACCAGGTAAGTTGAGGCCGAGCTGCCATTAGTTATCCAGTTTTTGGTGCCGTTTAACAGGTAATGATCGCCCATATCAATAGCGGTGGTCCTTTGTGAGGTAGCATCAGAACCCGCCTCCGGCTCCGACAGGCAGAACGCACCTATCTTTTCGCCTTTGGCTAATGGTATAAGGTATTTTTGCTTTTGTTCCTCACTGCCGTATTTCTCAAGTCCGTAGCATACTAATGAATTATTTACAGAAACTACTACTGAAGCTGAAGCATCAATTTTTGATAACTCTTCCATCACCAGCACATATGAAATAGCATCCATACCACTGCCGCCGTACTGTGGCGATACCATCATCCCCAAAAAACCAAGCTCTCCCAGCTTCTTTATTTGTTCGGCGGGGAACTTTTGATGCTCGTCCCTTTCAATTACACCAGGTTTCAGCTCAGTTTGTGCAAAATCGCGGGCTGCCTGGCGTATCATTTTCTGTTCTTCTGATAATTCAAAATGCATTTGGTTATAATTATATAATGCCCTAATGTAATACTATGCAAGCATAGTAAAAAGTTTTACATAAAAAAAAGAGAGCTCTTTTGAAGCTCCCTTTCCCCTAATTAATTTAAACTATTGATTAAACCCAAAACAAAGAACAAAAATTATCAGCTTGGGTGTCTGAGAATTCATTTTTATAGGTAGACGATAGATTTGTTTTCATGGCGTATGTAGGCCACAGATTTCTATACAAATGCAAAGCCATAATTTGGTAATTAGGACTAAAAATTTTAATTTTTAGTTTGTTAATCGCAAAACCAGTTAAAAAAAGCATACTTATACAACAATTAAGAATAAATAACATTTCTGATTTTGCAATTTTGAGATACCTTTATAATACTATAGTGTTCAGGAAAACCACATACATTCCATTTTTTTGTACACACTGTATTTAATTTTATACACGAATTTTAAATGACCTCACAAAAATCAATTGTAAAGGCTATTGCCTTGTGCTCATTGGGCACCATATTATTTAATTCCTGCAAAAATAATACACCCGTAACCGTAGCAAACGACCCAGTTTACACCAACAGGGATACCACTGTAAAACCCGGTGATGATTTTTTTAAATACGCTAATGGCGGCTGGCTCAAAAAGAACCCAATACCGGCGGCATATTCATCGTGGGGTATCGGTAATATAGTTGAGGAAGAGTTACGGGATCAGCTTAAAAAAATAAATGAGGATGCGCTTAAAGCCAATGCGCCAAAAGGCTCCAACACACAAAAGATAGGTGATTTCTATTTTTCGGGGATGGATACGGTTAATATTGAGAAGCAGGGCCTGGCCCCCCTTAAACCCGAAATAGACAGGATAGCAAGTATTAAAGATATAAAAGGCCTGGTTGAGGAGTTTGCCCACCTGCAAACTATAGGGGGCTCAACACCGATTGGTGCCCAGGTTGGGCAGGATTCAAAAAACAGCGCTAAAATGCTCATGAACCTGTGGCAGGCAGGTATAGGTTTACCCAACCGCGATTATTATTTTAATAACGACCCACATAGTATTACCATACGTAACGATTATCAGCAAAAACATTTACCAACCCTGTTTAAACTTGCCGGCCTAAATGACGCTGACGCCGATATGGCCAGTAAAAGGGTTTATGCTCTCGAAAAGTTTTTGGCTGATAGCTCACGTAAGCTGGAAGACCTGCGCGATCCGTACCATAACTATAATAAGATGCCTTTAGCCGGCTTAAACCAACTAGCGCCGGATATAGACTGGAAAGCCACCTTTGAACAGATGGATTACAAGGGCGTAGATACGGTAATTGTTGGGCAGCCGGAATATTACAGGGCCTTAAACAAGGCGATTAAAACTTACAGCATTGCCGATTGGAAAAGCTACCTGCTCAAAAATCTGGTGAGTGATTACAGTTCCTACCTAAGCAAACCCTTTGACCAGGAGAGTTTCCGTTTTTATGGTACTGTATTATATGGCAGTAAAGCGCAATTGCCACGCTGGAAACGTGTGCTTGATGTGGAGAATAGTTTAATGGGCGAAGTATTGGGGCAGATATTTGTAAAAGAATATTTCCCTGAAAAAACCAAGGACCGTTATGTAAAACTGGTTGAAGCTATGCGCACCAGCTTTAAGGAGCATATTGAAAAGCTGGACTGGATGAGCCAACAAACCAAGGAGAAAGCTTATTATAAACTGTCCAGGGTAACACCAAAGGTTGGTTATCCTGATAAATGGAAGGATTTTTCATCGTTAACTATCGATCGCGGTCCGTATGCATTGAATGTGATGCGCGCAAACAACTTTTGGCACCGCTTTGAGGCCAATAAACTAGGCAAACCGGTCGACCGTACAGAATGGGATATAACACCGCAAACGTATAATGCTTATTATAACCCATCTAACAATGAGATAGTACTGCCGGCTGCGCAATTCTCTATCCCCGGTATTAAGGATGAGGATGTTGACGACGCGGTAGTATACGGCTATGCAGCAGCATCAACCATTGGCCACGAGATGACGCATGGTTTTGACGACTCAGGCCGCCAGTTTGATGCTGATGGCAATTTGAAAGAATGGTGGTTACCGGCTGATTCGGTTAAATTTAAGCAACGCGCTCAAATGCTTATTGATCAGTTTAACGGTTACACGGTTTATGGCCTGCACGTTAATGGTAAAGCTACCCAAGGCGAAAATATTGCCGATCTGGGTGGGATAGTAATAGGCCTGGATGCCTTTAAGAAGACAGACCAATACAAAGAAGGCAAAATCATAAACGGATTAACTCCTATGCAGCGCTTCTTTTTGGGTTATGCGCTGGGATGGCTGGGACAGGACAGGCAGGAAGCCGTATCTAGCCAGATATTGACCAATGAGCATGCCCCCGGATTTTTGCGTGTAAACGGTCCGTTTACAGATGTGCCAGAGTTCTATGAAGCTTTCCACATAAAAAAAGGCGACAAAATGTGGGTTGATCCGGATAAAAGGGTGAAGATTTGGTAGTGAGTAAATAATCAACACAAATAAAAAGCAGAGGCCCCGCGCGATTCCCTCCCAGGGGAGGGAATCGCACAAAGCCCCTGCTTTTCATCTCAATTTATAATATACTTCCATATATTTACCGCCATGCAACTCATACACGCCTTACAGCAATGGTGGCAGCAGCAAAGCTTGCTGGAGGTAATAGGCGTAATAACCGGTTTATTATGTGTTTACCTGGCGGCTGTAAATAATATCTGGAACTGGCCGATAGCTATCGTCAGCGTGGCTATTTATATTGTTATTTTTTATGACACCCATCTTTTTGCAGATATGGGGCTGCAGGTTTATTTTTTAATAATGAATGTATATGGCTGGTATTACTGGAGCAAAAAAGCCGGCGATGAAAAGAAAATCCCTGTAGCTGTCATCACCAGTAAGGAGATCATATATTCAATTATAGCCATTATAGTTTTCACTTTTATATTGGGTACCCTGCTAAAATATACACCGGCATCATATCCATATATTGATAGTTTTTGTACGGCTTGCAGCCTGGTAGCGCAGGTGTTTTTAGCACGTAAGGTGCTTGAAAACTGGCTGATATGGATATTTGTTGACATAGTATACGTTGGCGTATACATATTCAAAGGCCTGCATCTTACAGCAATAATGTATGCCATATACGTGGGCATAGCATTATTAGGCTACCTCGACTGGAAAAAAGACTACAAAAAGCAAGTACAGTAATACCAAATTCTCAGTTATTTAATAGCCAATGCCACTTCGTTAGTAATAAAGCTCTCTTCTCTAAAGCCGCTTTCGCGTACAAGTTTTATAAAATCATAATAGATTTGCTTGTAGTAGCCAGGGTTTATATTTAGCAGCTCCTTGTTTGATAGTATAAAGACCAGCGCCTGCACTTTTATTAGCTTAAATCCGGATTGATCGGCTAAAGAAATCAATGATTTCATGGTTTGCTGTAAATCAGCGCTGTTATTTTGATAGAGGCACATTTTTACCTTCAGCAAATAAAATGAGGCTTTCATAAAAGGGGTATAGGAGTCTTTATTAGCTTCATATAGTATTAAAGTGTCGGCATAATTGCTTAATCCCTCGGTTGTTTTATTTGCCTGAAGATGAGCATCAGTAGTTATGAGTTGTAAAAGGAAGCGGTAGCCCTGTAAATGTTCAGGGTCATTTTTGTAGATTTTGTTGAGCGCCCGGGTAAATCTCAGCAGCTTAACCGGGTTTTTGCATATGGATAAGGTATGAATAGCCAACAGGTATAAAATATCGTTGGTGTTAGTTTTTTCAAATCCATTTTCGCTTTTTGGCGGATTAAAGTAAAAGCTGGTTAGTTCGGCAAAGGCTTCTTTTTTAACTATGCCATATTTTAGAAAGTAGAAAGCGGTTTCGAGGCAGTGCAATGGATTTAATGCCATCGATTGCAAATCCTCTGCCGGGAAGTTTTTCAGGTTTACGATGTAACCCTCCAGCTTGTTCATATCCAGCTGCATTACAGCTATTGCTGCCAGGCTGGTATATATTAATATTTTCTTTTTGTTTGATAGCTCAAAGCGGAGCAGGGTTTGCAGGGCCTTTATATAATCGGCGTTTATGAATTCGAGGCCAAAAAAGTAATCGAATAAGCCGTTGCTGCAATCCTGCCTGAAGTACTGGATCATCGCCTCGCTTTTAACCAGTGATACGCATACTTTTTCAAACATATCGCCTAAAAAAATGATGATCTCCGCTTTCTCCCTGGCCGAAAGCCGGGTTTCTGCTAAAAGTTCAAAACTTTCCTGCTGCCCTGTTTTTATGGTATATATAATGCACCATTTAAGTATCGGAACCTTGCGCTCATTTTTAAATGATTCATTAATTACCGCTATCAGCTGCGAATTAAAAATATTTTGGTTGTTTGAAAGTAAAGTGTTGGCAATGCTGTAATCTAAAAAGTTATCGTTGGCAAATTGGATAATGGTGTTGTATTGTACATCGTTGCTCCTGTTCACCTCCCTTATAAAGCCTATCCCCAGCAGGTCATTATAAGCTTGCGGATATTGCCTGATCAGGTCATTCATCTTCAGTTTATCTACATCATACCGGGCATTTGCAAAATCCATCTTCCCAACAAGAGCTTTAACGAGTAGCATCTTTTCGGCAGAATGGGCACCCAGGTATATTTTGTTTAGTATAAAAATGGAGATCAGTTCGTAAATGCATACGTGGTCAACATTATTAAGGGTAAAATCATCCTTATGCTGCCGGTAATAAAACTGAAAATATAGTGGGTGGTTAAAGTTATCGGCAACTTCAATGCCTAAAAAGTTCTGTATGGAGGGGTTTATATTGGTGCATAGCTCCTTTATCTCCTGTAAATTAAATAGGGGGGCATTTATAGCCTGATCATCACCTATCATATACCCCTGAAACCATCTGTTTTTAAAGTCCTCTACCTCGTGCCTGTGATTTATCCATGTTGAAGAGCGCATAGTTAGTACAAGCTTAAACGAATCATGAAACTGATAAAATGAAAAAACATCCAGAATTTGATTGAACAGCAGATGGAATTGCTCGCTTTTAAACATGTGCTCGTCGAGGCCATCAATTATGAGGTAAAAATTCCCTTTATGCTTTTGCTTAATATCTAATAAGGTCGAAAAATCGTCCTCGCAGCCGTAGCCCAGTAATGATAGCAGCCACTCGTTTATATCCTTGCCGCTTATAAAAACATTTATCAGCGCGTTGCTGCTAAAAAATAGAACGATATCATCATTCAGACCCAGTACATTCATGGCCATATGTTCTTCAACCCAGTGGCATAATGCAAGTGTTTTACCGTAGCCGGCCGGCGCTGTTATTAAAGTAGCTGTATAATCATCTTTTAAAAAAGCATCAAAATGGTCATCAATAAATTTTCTTTTTATGGTTTGGTTATAAGGTATACCCGATCTGTTTTTTAAGGATTGTAGGGTGAAGCTGGTTATTTTATCGGCATTATGTTTAATGTTATGCCAGCAAACATCTTTAATTTCATGATTCTTTGTTTTGCTGCTTGTATTATGCTCGCAAAAATCTGCCCAACCCCCATAATCACAAAACTTTGCCATGGCATCCAACGTAAATAATGAAGGCTTAAATTTACTATAAGCAAAGCCGTATACCCGCTTTAAAGTAGTTTCACTTATTTGCTGGTTAGTTTTTTTGAAGATGAGTAATGATAACGCTTTACAATCGGATGGGGAGATGTTTTTAAATCCGCCATCTGAAAGAACGAGTCTTTTTAGCGTATCAAAATGCTGAATCAAGAAAGACGTCATAACGGTTTAGTTTAGGAATAAGGTTAGTTTATTACTGTACATACGTCAGTAATGTTTCAATTGGTTTTTTCTTCTTATGATAATATTAACTATAATCTGGTTAATATTAACTGTTTGCTATAAAGCTTAGAGCCATTGGTTGTAAATGAATAACAATGAACAAAATGAACGAAACTGTGGCCATTCACGCTACCCTTTTTTATCATTCAGGCAGAAAACTATTAGCGTGATTTATGAACCGGTAAAATGACAGGGTTGATAATTATACGCTATTTTTTCATGGGAAAACCAGCTTTACACAATGGCTAACGGTGCAGCTTTTTGAGATGTCGCCTTCTACTATAATTTTCCCGGTATTGTATTGGGAGGCTATCTCCTGTAGGCGATATTCAAGCGTTCGGCAAAAGTCTTCATCCTTGTCATAATTCAGAATATCCAATCGGGTTTCTCCGGCAAGGTTGTATGGTTTTGTGGCAGGCAGGCCGCTAACTTTCAGTATTTGCAACTTAATTTCATTGCTGATGAAAATTTTGTCCATGTTATAGGTTCGGTTAAAATGATTAAGAAAAATACTCATTTTATCCATTAAAAATATACAATAGAGGAAATAAAAGTAGGATTAAGGGCTCTTTTAAGCAATGCGCATAGTGAGTTGTTTTTATAATTAACCGTTGTGTTTATTTTGATAAATATTAACTATTGATAAATTCGTATTGAACCTGTTTCGGGTATTTTATTATATAACCTATTGTAAAAAATTATCTTAATTATAAAGAATGAACATTTGTGTCGTGCATGAAAATAAATTTCATAGGCCCGGAATATATTAAACCGGATAGTTTGTGCGTTATATAATATAACATTCTGAATTTATATATCCTTGTACCATCTGTGCGTTTTTTTAATGAACAGAATGAACGACATTTTGCGGTGTGAACAGCATGCCCTATGCTGCTTGTAAGTGAACAAAGTGCATTCACGATATGCTAGAAGTGCTTATTAATTTTAGATGCCTAATTAAAGCATCTAACCTTAATATCCGCGTCTATGAAAATTTATACTATTATTTACAAGCATATCATTATCTTATGTTTGTTATTAATAACTGCCGCAAGCGCTCATGCCCAGCGCATATATGCCAGCAGTGAAGATCACGGTTCAACAAGCTTGCTTTGTTTAGCTTGTACGGTAACTAGTCCTCAAAATGCCGATGACGGCAATATAGAAACTTACTCAACCTTAAATATAGGTGTTGGCGTAGCTGCAAGTACTTACCAGGAACTCATATTTCCGGGCAGCAGTAAGGTTGCGGCCGGTACACCTGTAACCGTAAAATTAGGTACAGGTGATAAATTGTTGAGCGCTACTGTATTGGGCGGTATTGAATTGCAGGCCTACAATGGTACAACCGCAATTGGCAGCCCCGTACTGGCATCAACATTAATATCCGCGCTTAGTAATAATGATCAGTTTGAGGTAAGTATATCGCCGGGAGCTACTTATGACCGCATCAGGGTTACACTTGTAGGCGGTATTGTAGGCGCATTAAGCAACCTGTATCTCTATGATGCTTTTTATAACGGCACCGCGCCCGGCGCCTGTAACTCTCCTATTGATGAGTTGCACGGTATATCGGCAGGCTTGCTTAACCTGGGCGTCAATGTAGGCGGCGTAGCAAACCCGCAGAACGCTATTGACGGCAACTTAACCACCGCATCAACTTTAAGCACCGCGGTTGGAGCAGTAGGTGCCTATGCACAACAAACTATTATATATGAAGCCCCATCAGTAAAAGGGGATTCTATACGGCTTACCTTATCCGTACCCGGCGCGCTATTACAAGCCGGTGTTTTGACGGATATTACGGTATCAACCTATAATGGAACCAACGGTACTGCCGAGTCTTATCTTTTAAATTCATCGCTTTTATCAGTACAAATACTAAATGCTGGCGCCGCCAGTCCTCAGGTTATTGTTACCTATGCGCCAATCAATGTTTTTGATCGGGTACAGGTTACTTTGGGCGGCCTGGTAAATGTTTTATCAACCTTAAATTTATATGAAGCTCAAAAGCTGATACCTCGACCTGTTATCAAGTTTAATAACACCGTAACCAATAATGCATCAATATGTAATGGTAGTACAGCTACCTTAACTGCTACCGCTGTGCCTAATACTACCTTTTTATGGTATGCATCGGCCACTGCAACCACCCCATTATTTACGGGCAGCAGCTTTACAACACCGGCACTAACTGCCACCACCACCTATTATGTTGCGGCAATGCGCAGTGGCTGTACCGATCAATCCGAACGAACAAAGGTTACGGTAACTGTTAATGCTATACCGGCCAACCCGGTTATAACCACTAATGCAGTTACTGTTTGTCCGGGTTCAGCGGCAACTTTTACCGCAAGCGCTGTAACGGGGGTAACTGTTAACTGGTATACCACTGCAACCGGTGGTACACCTGTAGCTACGGGCAATACTTTTACAACCGGTGCCTTAACTCAAACCACAAGTTATTATGCCGAGGCAGTAGCTGGCGGTACTTGTGTAAGCCCTGGCCGCACGCAGGTAACCGCGACTATCAGTCCGCTGCCGGCGGCGCCAACCCTTACCGCGCCAAACCAAACTATTTGTGCCGGTGATGTAGCCGTACTATCCATAGCCAGCCCGGTAACCGGGGATACCTATAACTGGTACACTACCGCAACAGGCGGCACACCGGTATTTACAGGCGTAAACTTTACCACAGCAGCATTAAATGCCAGCGTTACTTATTATGCTGAAGCCGTTAATGTTACCGGCTGCCCAAGCAGCGCGCGTACTGCATCAATTATAACCGTAGCGCCAAAACCTGCCGACCCAACACTGGCCGCTAATAATTTAACTATAAGCGCCGGACAAACAGCTACCATTCAGGTAACTAATACACAAACAGGAAATACTTACAACTGGTATAGCTCAGCCACAGCGGCTACCCCAATTTTTACCGGGACAACCTATACCACCCCCGCGCTATTTACAAATACTACCTATTATGTAACCGCGGTTAATGCTACCGGTTGTCAGTCGGCTGACCGTACAGCTATAACCATTAATGTAACTATCAACACCAATACGCCATGCTCATTTGCCAATGCGCAAACTAATGATATAAATGGTATATGTATAGGTTGCGGTGTGATTAACCCTGCGCTGGCAACAGATGCGGATACTACAACAGCATCAACAATTACAGTGTTAGCAGGCCTTTTAGGTGCTTATGGCGAGCAAAACCTCACCTTCCAGCAACCGGGTTTTGCCGGCGATACCATTAAAATTGTAGTTGGCAGCACCGCAAACCTGCTTAGTGCAAGCGTGCTGGGTAATTTCCAGGTTATTTTATACAATGGCGCTACGCAGGTTGCAAGCTATGCACTTAACAATGCGCTGATAAAAGTGAGCCTGTTAAGCGGCGGTACTAAATATGCTATTTATGTACCGGCACCTGCCGCCTATACCAGCGCCACCGTCAGGTTAAACTCAGGTGCATTAACAGCTTTAACCACATTGCAGATCTATTATGCATTGCAGCAGTACCCTAAACCTGTGTTTAGTAATCCGAATACAGAAATTTGTAAGGGTAGTACAGCGGTGCTGAATATCACATCGCCTACTAACGGAACTTTCCAATGGTATACTACACCAACCGGTGGAACGGTTGCTTATACCGGTACCAGCTATACAACACCGGCATTAAATGCAAACACAACTTATTATATAGCTTATACCCGCGGTACCTGCGTTAGCCCGGTGCGTTACCCTGTTTCGGTTTTGGTTGATAATCCACCGGTAGCCCCTGTGGTTACGCCATCAACTACTACCATCATCAGCGGACAAACAGCAACCTTTACCGCTACCGTTGCCAATAATGTAACCGTAAAATGGTATAGCACAGCAACCGGTGGTACAGCCTTATATACAGGCACAACCTTTACAACTCCTGCTTTAACTACGCCAACAACCTATTATGCCGAGTCGTCATTAGGCAGTTGCGTATCACCGGGCCGTACACCGGCTACGGTTAATATTACCCCTATTGTAGTGCCAAATGTAACCGTTACCCCGGCTACACAAACTATAGCTCCGGGTACAACAGCTACTTTAACGGCCTCATCAACTACGCCGGGTACGGTATTTAACTGGTATACTACGCCAACAGGCGGTACCAGCATATTTACGGGGGCAACCTTTACTTCGCCACCGTTATTTGCAGCGGCCACCTATTATGCTGAGGCCGTTGTAACTGCGACCAATACAAAATCAGCCACAAGGGCAAGCGGAGTGGTGAATATTAGCACATCAGCTGTTAGTCCTACACCTTGCGACGCCGCGATCGACCAGGTGTCAGGCACAAACGGGTTATGCGTTTTATGTTCGATAAACAATGCTACCGGCGCTGTTGATAACGACCGCAACACTTTCTCTCAGTTAGATGTACCTGTTGGGCTACTTGGTGCCGGGGCTTATCAAACCCTGCGCTTTGCCAATACCGGCCATGCGGGTGATACCGTAGTAATGGAACTGGGTATACCGGGATCACTGGCAAGTGTAAGTGTGCTTTCAGGAATAGGTATTTCCACTTATAATGGCACCACTTTTAATAACGACGGTTTTGCCATAAACCCATCGCTTATAACTATTACACTGCTTAATGGCACCAGCCGTTTTAGGTACGCGTTTGTAGCAACCAAGGATTTTGACAGGGTTCAGATCACACTAAACTCTGTAGCAAGTGTACTTACTGCCTTAAATATTTATGATGCATCCGAAGAAGTTGCCAAGCCGGTGATTGCAACCTCAAGTGTTACGGCCTGCGCGGGTACACAGTCAACACTCACAGCTACAGTACCATCATATGTAACTGTAAAATGGTATACCACAGCTACAGGCGGTACACCAGTATTTACAGGCGCAACGTTTAATACACCAGTTTTAAACACTACAACAACTTATTATGCCGAAGCAGGCCGCACCGCCGACGGATGTACCCAAAGCGTACGTACTCCGGCAACAATTACTATTACACCTGTACCTGCCGCGCCGGTCGTAGCCGTACCTACGCAAACAGTTTGCTCAGGTTCGCCGGCTACTTTTACGGCTACCGCGGTAACCGGGGTAACCTTTAGCTGGTATACTGCAGCAACAGGTGGTACACCGGTGTTTACAGGTAACCCATATACAACTGCTGCGCTTACCGCATCAGCAACTTATTATGTTGAGGCCAATGGCAGCGGGCAATGCGGCAGTTCAACCCGTACATTGGTTACCGCAAACGTGGCTACATCGCCATTGGTGCCAACCGTTTCACAAACCCCGGTACAAACCTGTTCCGGTTCATCAGAAATATTAACTGCTACCTCAACACAGTCGGGCGTTACCTTTAACTGGTACACTGCTGCAACAGGCGGCACACCAGTATTTACAGGTGCGCAATACACAACGCCTGCACTTACCGCAAATACAACCTATTATGTTGAAGCATCGCTGGGAAGTTGTGTTAGTCCAACAAGGGCCGCCGCTGCCGTAAATGTTAACCCAACCCCTGTACAGCCAGTGGTTACGGTAAACCCATCAAACGCGCAGGTAACAGCCGGACAAACAGCAACCTTAACAGCAACTTCAACTACCGCAGGTGCTACATTTAACTGGTATACAACTGCAACAGGCGGTACACCAGTAGCCACCGGAGCCTCATTTACTACCCCTGCATTAACATCAAATACAACTTATTATGTTGAGGCGCAATTAGCGGCAACAGGCTGTACAAGTCCGCAGCGTACAGCGGTTAACATCACCGTTAATACTATTTTCTCCACTTCGTGCGATTTTGCATCATCACAAACAACCAGCAATAGCGGCATATTATGCGTGGGTTGTACAGTAACCAATCCAAATTTTTCAGTGGATCAGGATACGACCAACTTTTCCGTACTGAACTTGCCATTATCATTATTAAATGCTTACTCAGGCCAGGAACTAATATTTGGTGATGGCGGTATTAAAGGTGATACCGTAAAAATAAGGATAAGGGTACCTGCCAGCTTACTTACTGCTGGCATACTGGATCATATCCAGGTAGCATCATACAGTAGTAATGGTACTGTTTACAATGGCGATCGTGTTAATGTGAGTAGCAGCCTTATAAAAATTCAGATCTTGTCAGGTAATGAGGACGCGATCATAGAATTTGCGCCACAGGTTGCTTATGATGCAGTTGAAGTAAGGCTGTCTAACGGATTGGTTTCACTCCTTAACTCGCTCGATATATTGTATGCGACAAAAGAGGTGGAACAACCTAAACTAAGCGTATCAACAGAAAATATATGTTCAGGCAGTACAGCTTCCTTTACGGTTAGTAACGCCCGTACTGGTTTAACCTATAAATGGTATAGTACAGCTACAGGCGGTACAGCATTATTTACAGGTACTACCTATACTACCCCTGCGTTAACAGCAACTACAACTTATTATGTTGAAAGCAGCCGTACTGCAAACTCATGCCCTAATCCAAACAGGGTTGCAGCTACCGCGAATGTATCGCCATCGCCTGTTAACCCGGTACTGGCACAAAGTACAGTGCAGGTATGCTCAGGCAGCAGCGCTACTTTATCGGTAACCAATGCAGGCACTGCAATTGTACAATGGTACGATGCAGCAACAGCCGGCAACCTGCTATTCACCGGTGCAAATTACCAGGTAACGCCAATTGCCAATGCTACTTATTATGTTCAGTTGGTAAATGGCAGCTGTACCAGTCCATCAAGGGTATTAGCAACGGTGGATGTTAACCAGTCACCGTCACAACCTGGCGTACAAGCAGCTAACCTTACCGTATGTTTGGGCAGCCCTGCTATTATAAATATATTGAGCCCGCAAACAGGGGTCACTTATAAATACTATACCGCAGCCACAGGTGGTACAGCAGTAGCATCAGGCATAACTTATACTACGCCTGCTATCACCCAAAATACAATTTATTATATAGAGGCCTCGAATACCGCCAGTGGTTGTATAAATACAGGCGGGCGTACACAGGTGAGCATATCAGTTACAAACCAGGTAACCGCGCCAACTTTAAGTGCTACACAAACCACCGTATGTAATGGCGGAAGCGCGACTTTAAGCGTAACCAATCCTGTTGCTGGTCTCACCTATAACTGGTATACCGCGGCAACTGCGGGCACACTGGCATTCACCGGCACAACCTTTACTGTAAATAATCTTACCAGCAATGTATCGTACTTTGTTGAGGCGGTTAACAGCACCGGCTGTACCAGCCCAACACGTACCGAGACTGATATCACTGTACAGCCATTGCCAACACCTCCAACGGTAGTGATCCCAACTGGCGGCCTGTCTGTTTGTACCGGATCATCAGCAAGTGTTAGTATCTCTAACCCACAAACAAATGATGTTTATAATTGGTATGATGCGGCAACGGGTGGTACATTATTGTTCACCGGTACACAATTTAATACCCCGGCATTATCCGCTGCAACTACGTATTATGTTGATGCCGTTACTGCAGGTAATTGTAACCCATCAACACGCACGGCGGTAACCATTAACATAAATGCCTTGCCAAACGATCCGGTATTGGTAAGTAATAGCGTGGCTGTTTGCGCGGGCAATCCGGCAACCTTACAAATAAGCTCGCCACAAGCAGGTGTAACTTATAACTGGTACGATTCAGCTACTAAAACCAACCTGTTATTTACAGGCGCTACCTATGTAACCGGTCCGATCACTACCGCTACCGATTTCTATGTATCGGCATCAAACAGTGCGGGTTGCAGTAGTAATAACCTGGCACAAGCGCAGGTAACCATACAAGCTGCGCCGGTTGCCCCGGTTGTAGCTAATGGCGGCACGGTGCAATCATGTACAGGATCAACGGTCACCTTAACCATATCTAACCCGGCTGCGGGCTATACTTACAGCTGGTTCTCGACTGCAACTGGTGGCACTGCCCTGGCAACAGGCATCAGCTTTACCACACCGTCGCTTACTGCCAATACCAGTTACTTTGTTGAAGCAGCTAACAGTTCAGCCTGCTCATCGCCATCACGCACCGAAGTTGATATCAATATAAATGCCTTGCCAACCCCGCCAACGGTTACTGCACAGGGTGGCTCATCAACACCAACAACCTGCGCGGGTAGCAGCGTAACCTTAACCGCAACAAGCACCACAGCTAATGTTACGTTTAACTGGTATACTGCAGCAACAGGTGGCACACCAATATTTACCGGTGCGGTTTATACCACCCCGGCCATAACCGCTGCAACTACTTATTATGTGGATGCAGTGAGCACAGTAGGCGGTTGCGCATCAGCTTCACGAACTGCGGTGCAGATCAGCGTTACCCAACCACCGGCAACACCGGTGCCGGTATCAGCTACAGTATCGGCTTGTATAGGTAGTACAGCTACTTTAGCAGTAGCCAATCCGCAAACAGGCATAACCTATAACTGGTATGATTCGGCTGCGAAAACCAACCTGTTGTTTATCGGGGCAAGCTATACAACTGCTGCCATAACTGCCAATGCAACTTATTATGTTGAGGCGTTGAATGGCACTTGTACAAGTCCGTCACTGGCACAGGTTCAGGTAACGGCTATTACAGCACCAGGGGCTCCTACTATAGCCAATGGCAGTACTGTACAATCATGCACAGGCTCAACGGTTACTTTAACTATATCAAACCCGATTGCAGGCTTAACCTATAACTGGTACACAGCAGCCACAGGCGGCACACCGGTAGCCACTGGCACCAGCTTTACCACCCCTGCACTTACCGCAAATACAAGTTATTTTGCTGAGGCTGCCAACGGTACAGGCTGTACATCTGCCACACGTGCCGAGGTTGATATCAATATAAATGCTTTACCAACAGCGCCAACTGTTACCGCACAAGGTGGTTCATCATCACCAACAACCTGCGCTGGCAGCTCGGTAACCTTAACCGCTACCAGCACCACAGCAAATGTTACCTTTAACTGGTATACAGCAGCTACAGGTGGTACGGCAATATTTACAGGGCCTGTTTATACTACGCCGGCCTTAACGGCTTCAACTACTTACTATGTTGAAGCAGTAAGCAGTACAGGTGGTTGCGCGTCAACAACCCGTACAGCGGTGCAGATAACAACCACCCAGCCGCCGGCAGCACCTGTACCAACATCGGCCAATGTATCAGCTTGTATGGGCAGTACGGCTACGTTATCAATATCGAGCCCGCAAAGTGCCTTAACTTATAACTGGTATGATTCGGCTACACGCACTAACCTGCTGTTTACTGGTCCGAGCTACACCACTGGTGCGGTAACAGCCAATGCCACTTATTATGTTGAAGCGGTTAACGGAACATGTACCAGCGCATCGCTGGCAAGTGTACAGGTAACAGCAGTTTCAGCACCGGGCGCACCACTTATAACAAGTGGTACAGCTCAAAACACCTGCAGCGGCACACAAGTAACACTGGCTATTGATAACCCGCAAACAGGCTTTACTTATAACTGGTATAATAGCGCAACAGGCGGTACATTGCTATCATCAAGCCAGGATTTTGTGACCCCGGTATTAACAAGCAACACCACTTATTATGCCGAGGCAACCAATGCCACCGGCTGCCCATCAGCAACACGTACCGCGGTAAATATTACGGTACAGCCTGCGCCATCGGCACCGCAAATAAGCAGCCAGGGAACATCTATATGCCCTGGATCGCCTACCACACTGTCGGCAACCGTTAGTGATCCGGGTGCAACGATAGCCTGGTATAGCACAGCAACAGGCGGTACCGCCATAGCCACCGGCACCAGCTTTACAACACCGGCATTAACTGCCAGTACAACCTATTACGCCGCGGCCATGAATGGCACCAGCGGCTGTGCTTCAGCAACGCGTACTTCGGTAACTGTGACCATACTACAGCAATTATCGGCACCGGTGGTAACTGTAAGCGCGTCAACACCATCAAGCTTAACCTTTGCATGGGGTGCTGTAACCGGCGCGGTAGCATACCAGGTTAGTATTGATAACGGTGTTACGTTTACCGATCCAAGCTCGGGCACCGCTGGCTTAACACATACAATAGCAGGTCTTCAGCCAGCGCAGAGCATAACCATTGTGGTTCGTGCAGTTGGTGGCTCGCAATGCCAGTTGAGTGATAACTCGGCCGCTATAACCGGTACAACAACTAACCCTAATGGCAACGGAATATTTGTACCGAATGCATTTACCCCTAACGGTGATGGAAAAAATGATATAGAATATGTGTACGGCACCGCGATAAAGAGCATAAAATTTTATGTGTACGATCAATGGGGCGAAATGATTTACTCAACATTAAACCAATCGAACGGATGGGACGGCACCTATAAAGGTACCAAGCAACCGGTTGGTGTATATGTGTATTACCTGGAAGCAGTGATGAATGACGGTCAGCAGATTAAAAAGAAAGGGACAATTACGCTACTGCGATGATAAATCATCGCAGTTCCCGGAAATTGATAAGAAACCTTAAATGATTGCATTTACCAACAAGAACATACTACTATGAAAAAAATAATAATAACAATGGCGGCACTTTTACAGCTAATAATGGTTGGCCAGCTAAAAGCACAGATAGATCCGCATTTCTCGCAATATTATGCGTATCCGCTGTGGTTAAACCCGGCTTTAACCGGTGTGATGAACGGTGAGGCACGTGTAAATGCCAACTTTAAGGATCAATACGCCACTATACCCAATTCATATCAAACAGCAGCTATATCTGCTGATTTTCGCCCAACGGATAAAGTGGGACTGGGTATAAATATACTTGACCAGTCTGCCGGTAGCGTGGGGTATAATTACCTGGCAGCTTATGGTACTTTTGGGTATGGCATAGCAATATCTGATGATGGTAACCAGCAATTGCACTTTGGCGTACAGGCAGGTTTAATAAATAGGAGTTTTGATGCCAGTAAATTACAACTGGGCGATCAATTTAACCCAGGCAGTGGCTTTGACCCTAACCTGCCCAATTTTGAAAACTTCTCGAGCACTAATGCCACAATTTTTGATGCAGGCGCAGGTATATTTTATTATGATGGTAACCCTACAGATGTGGCCAATCCATTTCTGGGGGTCAGCGTAGGCCACCTCACCCAGCCAAAAGATCCTTTTGCAGTTGAGGGGATCAATAGTAAGCTGCCCATGCGTTACACTGTACATGGTGGTATACGCCTTACTATAAATGAGGATCTCGACCTTATACCGCATGCGATATACATAAAACAGCAGGCAGCACAGGAAAAGGATCTGGGCCTCTACTCTGAAATTAAATTACCGAGCGATAACGGGTTGATAATGGGGGTAATGTACCGCTTTAATGATGCGGCAATTGCCAATGTGGGCTATCATTTCGACAACTACATTGTAGGTGCAAGCTATGATTTTAATACATCACAATTAAGTTCGGCTACCAGCGGGCAGGGCGGGTTTGAATTATCAATAAGTTATGTGTTCCATAAACGCATTCAGGGACCTGAACCGATTTGTCCAAGGCTTTAGATCATATAAAATCAACCATATGCAGTACAACAAGCCTTACCTGTTAACGCACTAACCTTCGCACCCATGAAAAAAATATTATTTACCATTTTCATATCCTTTTTTATCACCACTGCCTTTGCTCAGTTTAATGAGAACGATAAGGCATTGGCCGATAAAGCATTTAATAATAAGGATTATTACGAAGCGGCCTTTTATTATAAAAAAGTGGCCAGCGGCTTAAATCTGGTTCCTCAACCTGAAGTGCCTTTCCGCTCGAACGGAAAATCGCCTAAGAGCGCCAAAAGCTTTGATCGCGCATACATCAGTTATCAGTTGGCAGAATCATATCGCCTGTATGAAAACTACCTTGAGGCCGAGGGCTGGTATTTTAAGGTTATTGACGGCGGTAATGCGGCAAAATATCCGCTGGATAGACTATGGTATGGTATATGCCTGCGTGCCAATCAGCATTTTGATGAGGCCATAAAACAGCTGGAACAATTTAAAACCGACTACAATGGCACCGGCAACTACATAGCTATTGCTGATAAGGAACTAGCCAATTGCCGCTTTGCTAAAGAGCAGTATCAATATCCGGCATTAATTGATGTAGTGAAGATGAAGGGAACCATTAATTCCGATGGTTCGGATTATTCGCTCATCATTAACAATGGCAGCCGGTGGATCACTTCATCAAGAATTATTAAAGACGATAAAAAACACCTGAACAGGGTGTATGCGGTAAAGGATAGCAGCAGCAACCCTGAAATGATCAGTTTTAATAATAGTGATAACAAGAAGGAAGTAGAGTACGGCACCCCATCCATCGACCCAACCGGTAAACGCATGTACCTTACCCGCTGGTATAAGGAAGGCAGCAAAATCATACACGGCATTTATTTAAGTACCCGGGCAAATAACGAATGGGGCACTCCTGTAAAGCTCAACACCAACGTAAATGTGGAGGGCTTTAACTCATTGCAGCCTTTTGTTACCGCTGATGGAAAGCGCCTTTTCTTCGCATCAAATAAACCCGGCGGACAGGGTGGGGATGATATATGGGTTAGCGACCTGGATGCAAGCGGTAATCCAAGCAACTCGGTTAATTTAGGCAGCACTATTAATACACCGCTTGATGAACAGGCGCCTTATTATGACTCATCCGACAAAAAACTTGTTTACAGTTCGAAAGGCTTTGTTGGTTTAGGTGGATTTGACTTTTTTGTAAGTTATGAAAGTGTTGGGCAGTGGTCCACACCAAAAAATATGGGGTATCCCATGAACTCCGCTAAGGATGACCTCTATTATTTCCCAGATGATAAGGACGGTAAAAAGTTCTATCTCAGCTCTGATCGTGCATCAGATTGCTGCCTTGATCTGTTTGAGGTGTTCGATAAAAAATATGTGCTTACAGGCATAGTAACTGATTGCGATACGCATACACCACTAGCAGGTGTTAAAGTAAGCTTTGTTGATTCGCTATCTAAAGATACAATAAAGCAAGAAGTGGTAGGCAATGATGCAAAATACACCTTTAATGTAACCACTAAGCGCCCCTATAATTTAATACTGAAGAAGAAAGGTTATTTCACCAAATCGCTGCCGGTACCAAGCCAGGGCGAGATGAGGAACGATACACTGCTCAGTCCGGATATATGCCTGCAGGCTTTTATAATAAACAAACCTATTGTGATAAAGAATGTCCTGTATGATTTTAACAAAGCGACGCTTCGCCCTGAATCAAAGGTGATATTGGATGGTATAGTTAAAATAATGATAGACAACCCTAAGATAAAGATCGAGTTGAGCGCGCATACCGACTCCATCGGCAGCGATGCCTATAACATGAAGCTTTCACAGGCCAGGGCGCAGGCATGCGTTGATTATATGATATCAAAAGGTGTGAGCGACACCCGGATATTTGCCAAAGGATATGGCAAAACCAGGCCGATTGCGCCTAACTCGCTGCCTGATGGCAAGGACAATCCTGAAGGGCGCCAGCTAAACAGGAGAACAGAATTTACAGTGTTAAAAGCAGAATAAACAATAATAAGGATCATAACAAGGGAGAAATTTATGGGCTATTTTAATAATTCACAGGGAATGATGTTTGTCGTCATTTTCTTAATAGCTATTGGTTTGGGGGTGTATGGTGTTTTTATACTGTTTAACCTCACACAACGGATCGGTTACCGGTTGCAGGATCAGCAGGTTGACCGGGTGCTGATCGGTACGGTTAACATAACCATAAGCATTGTAGCTATTTGTATTTTAATAAGCATGACCAACCTAATACATATTTAATTTTTACACAGACAGATAAAACGAGTGCAGCATGAAACAGGAAGTTATATCAATGAACAGGCCGTTGTTAAAGTCGCGGGGGCTATCAACTCATCATATCGAGATCTTTGAATTTATATTATCGGGAAAATCAAACAGGGAAATAAACCAGATGCTGGGTTATTCAAAAAAATCGCATGTGGTTGTTGACCACTCCCGCAAAGTGATGTATAAACTATTGGCGCTGGAAGATCTTTCAAGGAAAGAACATATTGGCGAGGTTGTTTTTCCTCGCGGGTATTGTTTTTGGTGGAAAGGCCTTTTACTAAAGCACCAGCAACAACTAACGGAAATTGCCATAAAACCGGAGTATTACGTTAACGCTTCAAACGATATTAGTTAACGTTTAATGGTTAAAGAGCTCACCTGCTTTTTGTAAACATCGGGTAAAACAGCGGCTATTAAATATTCGTCGGCTTTAGCCAGCCGGGTTAACTTATATAGCCACAATACAGGAAATAGCAGGAGTGCGTTGCCAAGCGAAAGCAGGGCGCGCACCCTTTCAGGAACTATCATTAACTGAACCTCTTTTAATAGCTGATACCGTACAGGGCCCAGGTGCTTTCTGTATTGTTTATACAGGTCGGTTGTAAAATGACTCTGTACGGTATCTTTTTGCAAATGCTGATTGCGGATGAGCACCCAATCGGTATAATCTACAGGTAATTCCTGCAAGCCCATTCTTTTACCAACGCGGTAAAAAGTGTTGAATACCTCTTCCTTTTCGTTGTAAGTGAGTTCCCGGTACAATACTTCATAGGAACGAACAGAATAATAGATCAGCATAAACAATACATCGCGGTAGGCCCAGTCGGGGATTTGAGCGCCACGGTTTTCTTCTACGCCTTTATGGATAGCAGTTATCTGGTCGATGGTGCGATTTGCCTCGTCTAACTCAGAAAAGATAATTTGCCTTGCATAACCTACAGTAGAGAACAACCTTGCGAGCGGATCAGCAGGTAATTGGCCGGTAAAATATAGCCAGTCGACCGCCTTATTCAGCGCAAATTCGGCGGCGGCACCTGCAAAAATGAAAAGGATACTATCGGCACGGCCCCATATCTCGCGCACTATCGAATCTTCACTCACAAAATATTTTATCTCTTTCTGCATAGCTCAATTATTAAAACCAAAAGCATACCAAGTGAGTACATCAGCATATCCGTCCATGAAAAGGATGTCCCCATTATAATACGGGCAAGTTTTGAATTTCCCAGCCCAAGCAGGTTTACCAAATGAAAATACTGGGAGATCTCCACCGCATAAGCAAACACTAATACACCCAGGATAGTAGGTGAAACAGGGCTATCCATAAAGCTTTTAACCAGGCAATAGATTAGTATCACTACCAGAAAATCCCCTCCATAGGGCCGGATAAACGCGTCGTGTGCCCATGTGGCGATGATGATCTCGGTAATTAATAGCAGCAGGGCTAAATAGAAATATTTGGAGTTGAAGCTTAACATGGTTTTGTGTTTAATTTTTAATTATCCTTAAGCCATTTGCACTGCCGCTTCAGAGGTAATGCGGTTAAGTGTTTTTAAATATTTGCGATCCATTTTTCGCATATAACCACTAAATGTATTACCACCAGCTTTAAACAATTTGCGGTGCGCAAACCATACCAATGTGGAAGTGAAATGCCAGAACGCTTTATAAAAATACCGCCTAAAATTTTTCTCGCCGATGGTTTTACTATCGAATATGATGACCAATCTTTCCGTTTGAAAGGTGATATGATAGGCTTCGTCTATGAGTATATCGGTGCATATTTGTTTCAGCAGCTCGCATCCGGTGGCATCTTTTAAAGCCTGATAAAATATCTGGGCGGTGCTTTCTACTACAATTACGGCCAGTGTCCATGTTTCCATGCTCGTATTCATATATCGCACCCTGCGGAACATGGAATCGCCCCAGTTCTTTTTTATTCTTGGCATATTGATGCTATCCAGGTAATGGCCGAGATTGTTGCCATGCTTTTGCTCCTCCTTAATGAAAAGTTTAACGGCAGTTACATAATCCGGGTCGCCGATGCGCTCCGCATAACGGGTTGAAGCCATGATCAGGTTTTTGCCTTCCGATGTTTCGCCCAGTTGCCATGCCTGTAAGGAGGGTAGTATGGTTCTTATTTCTTTCCTGGTTATACGCGGATTTAAATCCCAGTTCACTCTTTTTTGGAGCGCATTTGCCTTGAAATGCTCTATCCAGTTTTTGCTTGTTTGCATATTTTAGTTTGATAAAGATTTTTTAAAAGTACTTTGTATTACAAAGCATGTAGTCAAAAAAATATTAGCCCTTTTGCTGTTTTATTAAATTTTCCAGGGCCTCTAAGTGTTTTTTAAATGCAGCGATGCCTTTGGCGGATGCCTGGTAACGTGTATTAGGTTTGCGGCCCAAAAATGATTTGATAACGCTGATATATTCCTCTTTTTCCAAAGCCTTTAAATGCGATGCCAGGTTACCATCGGTTACGGCAAGCAGTTCCTTTAGGGAGTTGAAATCGTAACTCTCATTGGCAACCAGTACGCTCATAATTTGCAGGCGTATGCGGTTCTCAAAGGCTTTATCAAAATTAGTGAGCGCTATTTTCACGGTCGTATTTAAAGTACATAATGGTGCCGTACAAAATGTGCAGCACGCCAAAACCAAATGCCCAAAACAGCAAGCCGTATAAAGGGAACAGCATAGCTAAAAGCCCTAAACCTATCTCTGATAAGCCCAGCCATTTTACATCACCATAGGTATATTGACTTGCGGCTACCAGTGCCAATCCATAAAAAATCAGACAGGCAGGCGCAATTATACCATAATATTGATGCACCAGCAATATCAAAATAAAACAGCCTCCGGTTAGTAGGGGTAATAATCCTTTCTTTAAGAATGCCCTGCTGCTTTGGTTCCAAACGGATTGGCTTTTGCGGTGGGCTTTGCGGATGGTTAATAAAATACCTGTACCAATTGAAAGGATGAGGACAATTATTGCAATAAGAAGCAATTGAATAGCTATAGCTTCAAGGTAACCTGTATTTGTAGAACCGTAAAATAATCCCTTTATATTCGACAAAGTAGATGATTCACCATAAACAAAACCTGTTTTGGGATTATGAGTTATTTCATAAAAAGGTTTAAGATTGTTATACGCCAACCCAGCTCCAACTAATGCATAAATACCAGCCATTACCCCTGATAGCCCACTCAGAGATATGAACCGGGTGGAACGCTCCATAATATTTTTGATGGAACTGATCTCATCTAATATGTCTTTATCTTTCATTATAAAGTACTTTGAAATTCAAAGTAAATGATAAATATTTAATATTGCAAGTAAATTATTATAAATCAATTGTGTTACAGAAGAATAACCCCATCGGGGTTAAATGTTGGTAGAAAAATAATGATTAAAATAGTATGTGCCGTAGGTACATAACTCTGCGCTTTTCAGGGAATTGATAATGGCGATTGGTTACGCACCTACGGCGCGAATAAATGGTAAATTCTATGCTACCAACATTTTGCTCCTAACGGAGCTGATAAAGAAATAAATTTCTTACCCTCTTTACCGCTCGCGGTAGAGAGGGTAGTCGAGCGAAGCAACGACTGGGTGAGTCGGCGGAGCGCGTTGAAGTTCGCGTTAGTGATAGCAGCGGATACCGGCCCACTTTGAGAGCCTTAGTGCGGCCGCGCCTAAAGCCTGTGCAGTATGAGCGGAAAGCACGGGCCGCAGGCAGCGCCCAAATGATAGTGATTAGAGATTAGTTGACTAGTGATTGGTTTACCTTAATTAAAGGTATAACACACCCCTAACCCCTCTCAAGAGGGGAACTATGATGGAGAGCTTTACTTCCTCGTCGCCTGCTCAATACTGTCCCACATTTCAGGTGGAACCATCTCTAAGGCATTAAACTGGCCTGCGCCTTGCAGCCATTCGCCGCCATCAATGGTGATCACTTCACCGTTGATATAGCCTGAGAAATCGGATACTAAAAATGCGGCCAGGTTAGCCAGTTCCTGATGCTCGCCTACACGTTTAAGAGGTACGCGGTTTTTGAAATCGAATTTTTTAGCCATTTCGCCGGGGAGCAGTTTGTCCCACGCGCCTTTGGTGGGAAATGGCCCGGGAGCAATGGCGTTGGTGCGGATGCCATGCCTGCCCCACTCAACAGCCAGCGACCTTGTCATGGCCAAAACGCCACCCTTAGCACAAGCCGATGGCACTACATATGCTGAGCCGGTAAAGGCATAAGTGGTAACTATGTTTAAAATATTACCGGGTATTTTCTTATCTATCCAGTATTTACCCAAAGCCAGCGAGCAATTAGCCGAGCCTTTCAGCACTATATCAATAACCGCCGCGAAAGCGTTAGCCGAGAGGCGTTCAGTAGGTGAAATAAAGTTACCAGCGGCATTGTTCAGCAATACATCTACCTGCCCAAAGGTGTTGATAGCTTGCTGTAATACATTTTCCACCTCATCATATTTGCGTACATCGCAGGCAACGGCTAAAACTTTGCCTCCGGTTTCGGCTTCCATCTCCTTGGCGGTTTGCTCCAGCACATCCAGCTTGCGACTGGTGATCACCAAATTAGCGCCCAGCTTTAAAAAATAAGTGCCCATGGAGCGGCCAAGCCCGGTGCCGCCACCAGTTACAATAATGGTTTTGCCTTTTAAAGCGTCGTCTCTTAACATACCCTTGTATGCGCTGTCTGTAATATTGCTCATGATTTTTATGTCTTTTAGGCTGATTTAGCCTTTAAATTCTCGATCATTTTTTGCAATCCCTTACGGGTTGCAGGGTGCCACCATTGTTTCAGCATGATCTTTAACAAGTCGCTTTGATCTGCCTTTAATTTGCTGATCACCTCCTTACGCAAATTCATTTTACTTGCGCCCCAGGTAATGGGGTGGAATTGCATATAGGTCCGAATCTTTTTCTCTGCTGCCGCGATTAAATTTTCAGGGGTAGTAAGCTCATCTATTAAGCCCACTTGCAATGCTTCGGTGGCATTCAGCAGCTTGCCTTCTATTAAATATTGGTAAGCTTTATGCTGACCAAGCACAAAAGCGTATAAATTAAAAACGCTATCAGGAACGATGATGCCAACCGGGATCTCATTCAACCCGATGATAAATTGCCCCTCAACCATCACCCTGTAATCGCAGCAAAGCGCAATGATGCAGCCACCTGCCGGACTATGCCCGTTAAGCGCGCCAACCAAAGGTTTTTTAAAGGATGATAGCGTACCCGGAAGCGCAAGAAAATCCGTCCAGAATTGTTTGATCTGTTCTTCATCATAATCATAAGCCTCCATCAGATCGATGCCGGACGAGAAGAAGCCCGGTTTACCAGTGATGATCACTCCGCCTACATTGTCATCTGCCCCAAGCTCCTGAAAGCAAGTCAGCAGGTCTTTTATCATTTGGTGGTTGATAGGGTTAGATCGCCCCCTATCAAGCGTGACTACCGCCAGCCTGTCGTTTATTAATACTTGAATAGTGCTCATGATGGGTTAAGGTTTAGCTTACCAGCGACGGACTTTCATTTGGTTCGCCTGCATACATTTTCTCTATCTCGGCATTGTATTTTTCAGTTATCACCTTGCGCTTCATTTTTCCGGTTGGCGTAAGCTCCCCACTTTCTATCGACCATTCATTGGGCAGCAAAGTGATCTTTTTCACCTGTTCCACATGGTTAAACTCAGGGTTGAAAGTGTCTACTGCTGATTGATATAGGGCAATCACACGTTTGTCTTTCAATATTTCGGCATGTGAGATAGTGGGAATATCATTTGCCCTGCACCATGGCAATAAATTAGTGTATGATGGCACGATCAAAGCAGCTGTAAATTTTTTGCCTGCACCCACCACCATCATCTGTTCAATAAAATGATTTTCCTTCATTTTATTCTCGATAGGCAACGGGGCTACATATTTACCACCCGATGTTTTGAAGATCTCCTTTTTACGGTCGGTGATTTTCAGGAAGCCTTGTTCATCCAGTACACCGATATCACCGGTATGGAACCAGCCATCCTGCATAACCTCGGCAGTCATTTCCGGGTTTTTATAATAGCCCATCATAACATTTGGGCCTTTGCAAAGTATTTCGCCGTCCTCGGCTATTTTAACCTGCACCTTGTCGATCAGTTTACCTACGGTACCAAATTTTCGCCCTTTCGGGTCATATTGATTAACCGATATTACAGGCGAGGTTTCAGTTAAGCCGTAACCTTCCATCACCGCCATGCCGGCAGCAGTAAATATCTTTTCGAGCTTAACCGGGCAGGCGGAGCTGCCGATAACTATCGCCTTTAAATTACCACCGATAGCTGCCCGCCATTTACTGAAAACCAGCTTCTCAGCAACGGCCAGTTTAATTTTATACCAGGGACTGGTGTGCTCAAGCTCAAATTCCTCCGCCACTTTAACCGACCATAAAAAGATCTTCTTTTTTGCGCCGGTTAGTTTTTGTCCTTCGGCCATAATGCGCTCAAATATCTTCTCGAGCAGGCGTGGTACGGCGGTAAAAATAGAGGGTTTTACATCGCGGATATTCGGGCCGATGGTATCCATATTCTCGGCATAAGAAATGGAGAACCCATAAAAGAGATAGATGTAGGTACACATCTTTTCAAAAATATGGTTCATAGGCAAAAAGCTGAATGCGCGTTTTTCACTGACCGGGATCTGCGAAAGCACCAGCCCTGATGCCAACACATTGCTCACAATATTTTTATGGCTCAGCATTACGCCTTTGGGCCTGCCTGTAGTACCCGATGTATAAATGATGGTAGTAAGATCGTTCTCGCTGATATTGCTGGTTATACCGGCTATTTTTTGCAGGTAACCAGTTGGCAAAGGCTTGAGTAATTCTGTCCAGTTGGGACAACTTTCAATTTTATCGAAAGCATATACCTCCTTTAACGTTGGTACATTATGGCGAACGAGACTTACTTTATCACAAAGTTCCTTATCGCTCACAAAAATATATTTTACTGCCGATTCGATCAGGATCTGCTCAATTTCCTTGGCATTTGTGTTGGGATACAATGGCACTAAAACCGCGCCTGTTTGCTGTACAGCGAGATCAACTATTACCCATTCAGGCCGGCCATTGCTGATGAGGCCGATCTTATCCCTGCCCTCATCCGTACCGTCGCCTGAGGAAATACCCATATCCAGCAGCGCCATGGTGAGCTGGTTAATCATAGTATGCACTTCCTGTGTACTGTATGACCGCCATATGCCGTTTTCTTTTGCAGCTAAGAAATCAGCCCGGGGCGCTGCGGCCTGTGCTGGTATGCAATCAAATAATCTTGTCGCTTCCATTGCGCTAATTTTTAGTTCTATAACATTTCAAATATGCCCGCGGCACCTTGCCCGGTACCCACACACATGGTTACCATACCGTATTTTTTATCACGTTTTTTCAACTCGTTAAAAAGCTGCACCGAAAGCTTAGCCCCGCTGCAACCCAGCGGATGACCCAAAGCAATAGCGCCTCCGTTAACATTGATGAGATCAGGGTTCAGGTCCAGACCCTTGATAACCGCTAATGATTGCGATGCAAAGGCTTCATTTAGCTCGAACAAATCCATGTCCTGCTGTTTCATACCTGCCATTTTTAACACTTTCGGTATGGCATACAGAGGGCCTATGCCCATAATCCTTGGCGGCACGCCAACAACGGCATAGTTTACCAAACGGGCTATAGGGGTAAGGTTATTCTTTTTCATAAAACGCTCACTTACCACCATCACAAAGGCAGCGCCATCACTGGTTTGGGATGAATTACCAGCGGTAACCACACCCTTTGCATCAAAAACTGGTTTTAATTTTGCCAGGGCATCAATAGAGGTATCTGCCCTTGGGCCTTCATCGGTATCTATCTTAAAATCCCTTTTCTTCTTTTTGCCGCTTTCATCAACATAAACCTCAGTAATGTTTACAGGCACTATTTCATCCTTAAACTTACCTTCCTTTATGGCGCTGATGGCTTTCTGGTGCGAGTTATAGGCAAACAGGTCCTGCTCCTCACGATTGATTTTATACTCCTTAGCTACAGCCTCGGCAGTTAGACCCATGCCCCAGTAATAATCAGGGTGAGCCAGGGCCACATCAGCATTGGGAACAATGCGCCAGCCGCCCATAGGTAACAGGCTCATGCTTTCAACACCACCGGCTATGATACAATCTGCAATGCCGGCATGTATTTTTGCCGACGCGATGGCAATAGTTTCCAGTCCCGATGCGCAATACCTGTTCACCGTCATGCCCGGTACCTTATCGGTATCCAGCGACATTAGCGAGATTAAGCGGGCAACATTCAGCCCCTGCTCTGCCTCTGGTGTGGCATTACCTACAATTACATCCTCTATCTCATCCTTATCCACATTCGGTACAGATGCCATCAGGTGTTTTATAACATCGGCGGCAAGAGTATCCGGGCGGGTAAATCTAAAACCACCACGGGTTGCTTTTCCAACAGCGCTGCGGCTGGCCGCCACTATATATGCGTTCATATTTATTAGATTTTAAGTAGCTAGTATCATGTATCAAGACAAAAACAATCTTGATACATGATACTAGCTACCTGATACTTTTTTTAATTCCTTAATATTTTTCCTCCTGTTAAAATAGATTGTATGCGTTCCAGCGTTTTGCGCTCGGTGCATAGGGCCACAAAGGCTTCCCTTTCTAATCCTAACAAGTAATCTTCACTTACTGTTGTTGGCTGCGACAAATCGCCACCTGCAAGTACATAAGCCAATTTTTGTGAGATCTTCACGTCATGCTCACTGATGTAATTGCCGCTGTACATGGTATTCGCGCCTACATAACCCAGGCCCAGTGCCTGTTTGCCTAATACCCGGATGTCGGTACGCGGAACTGGCTGTACATAGCCTTCATCAGCCATCTGCAAACAATGTTGTTTGGCTTCGGCCAGTAACCGGTTTTGTGATACCACAATAGCGTCACGGCCTTTTTTCAGGTAGCCGAAATCAAAGGCTTCATAAGCTGATGTGGATACCTTTGCCTGGCCGATGGTCAGGAAGCGGTCACGGAAATTGTTTGTTTCGATATCGCCTTCCTGCAGATCGTCGGATAATCGCAAAGCAAACTCCTTGGTGCCGCCGCCGCCGGGGATGAGGCCTACGCCGAATTCCACCAGACCCATATATGTTTCAGCATGGGCAACTACCTTGTCTGCATGTAAACAGATCTCGCAGCCGCCGCCTAAAGCCATTTGGTGTGGGGCAACCACAACCGGGATAGATGAATAACGCACCCGCATCATCGTGTTCTGGAATGCCTTGATCACCATGTTCAGCTCATCAAATTCCTGGTCGACTGCCAGCATGAAGATCATGCCCACATTTGCGCCCGCGCTAAAGTTTGCACCTTCGTTAGAGATCACTAAACCTTTATAACTGGCTTCGGCAAACGTAATGGCTTTGTTGATGCCTTCGATCACCTCACCGCCAATGGTGTTCATTTTAGTGTGGAATTCCAGGTTGATGATACCATCGCCGATATCGGTAATAGTGGTGCCGCTGTTTTTCCAAATGGTATGTGTCGGGCGGATGTTATCCAGCAAAATAAATTGCTCGGTGCCCGGTATTATTTTGTAGGTTTTTGATGGTATGTCGTAATACAAGCGCTTGCCGTTCTCCACCTTGTAAAATGATTGCGCGCCCGATGCCAGCATATCATAAACCCACTGCGCAGGTTTATTGCCACTTTCTTCCATCGCTTTAACCGTGTCAGCTACGCCTAATGCGTCCCATTTTTCAAACGGACCCATTTCCCAGCCGAAACCGGCGTTCATGGCGGCATCTATTTTATAAAGCTCGTCTGAAATTTCAGGGATGCGGTTGCTGGAATAAGCAAATAGTTCGTAAAAAGTAGAGCGATAAAATTCACCTGCTTTGTCCTTCGCGGCAAATAATATTTTTAGGCGATCCTTTAAACTATCAACAGCTTTGGTAGTTTCCAGCGATGGAAATTTCACTTTTTGCGATGGCTTATATTCCAAAGTTTTCAGGTCGAGCGCGAAGAATTGGTTTGCGCCATCTACTTTCTCTTTTTTATAAAAACCCTGGTTTGTCTTGCTACCCAGCCAGTTGTTTTTGGCCATGCCGGTAACGAAGTCAGGGATCTTGAACGATTCTCTCGCTTCATCATCCTTTGCATTTTCATACAAGCCGTTAGCCACATGAATCATGGTATCCAAACCCACCACATCCGTTGTGCGGAAGGTTGCTGATTTCGGGTGACCGATCACCGGGCCGGTAAGTTTATCTACTTCCTCAACCGTCATGCCTGTTTTATCCACGTAGTGCAACAAATTCATGATGCTGAAAACACCAATACGGTTACCAATGAATGCAGGCGTATCTTTTGCCAACACCGTAGTTTTGCCCAGGAATTTCTCACCATAAGCCATCAGGAAATCGGTCACACTGCTTAATGTATCCTTTGTAGGGATAATTTCCAGCAGCTTTAAATAACGCGGCGGGTTAAAAAAGTGGGTGCCGCAAAAGTGCTGTTTAAAATCATCGCTGCGGCCCTCAGCCATTAAATGGATAGGAATACCTGATGTATTTGATGTAATGAGTGTACCCGCTTTCCTGAATTTTTCAACAGTTTCAAATACAATTTGCTTAATGTCGAGGCGTTCGACTACAACTTCAATTATCCAGTCGCACTCCGCAATTTTGGGCATATCATCCTCAAAATTGCCGGTGGTGATACGTTTGGCAAATGATTTCAAGTAGATGGGTGATGGGTTTGATTTTAAGGCAAAGGCCAGCGCGTCATCAACTATTTTATTCCTGCTTTTTTTATCGGCAGGGGCATCCTTCGGTACAATATCCAGCAGCAGCACCTGTACGCCGATGTTTGCAAAATGACAGGCAATCCTGCTGCCCATCACTCCCGAACCCAGTACCGCGACTTTCTTTATTATTCGTTTAGCATCCATTAGTTTATGCTTGTTGTTATTAAATATATATTAAGATCAGTTAATAGTTCAATTTTCAGCCCTTGTCCAGGTTGTAGTACGCCCAAACAGCGAGATGCCGATATATCCGCGTATATCCAGCTTATTGCCTTTGAAGGTAATGTTACAGGAATAGGTCTTTCCGTTATTCGGGTCGTAAATTTTACCGTCGGTATACTTGTTGTCCCCGTCCTTCACAAAGCCGTATAATACAGGCAGTCCCAGCCGTGGCCTGCCGCGCAATTTTTCATCTTCATTTAATTCATCAACCTTTGGCTTGCCATTTTTCAGTGGTTCTTTGAGCCAAACTACCTTGCCGTAAAACTTACCATCCTTTTCGCGGGTGATGAGGATCTTACCGCTTTTAACATCATTATACCACAGGCCCTCTATCTGGTCGGTTTGAGCTTTTGCGGCAATGTTTACGGTTACCAATGTTAGCATCACTAACATTAAACGGATGAGATTTCTTTTTAATACAGACATTATTACAGGTTTTAAATCAGCTAATTAAACAGGCTTATAATACCTTAATAAATATAAAGCATAATAAGTTTTACCTTTTTTACAGGTAACAATAATCAGGTGACGATTTAAATAATTTAGTATTGGTTTATAATAACAAATATCCCTTTCATTAAGGATATATCAAGGGCTAAATGACGGAAACATTTGTCAATATTTCGGAAAACCCACGTATGTCATCCCGAACTTGTTTCGGGACCCCACATGCTCGGTCTACTTCATGCTGAACACCTGTCCTGTGAGATGCCGAAACAAGTTCGGCATGACATTATTTTTTAAGATTCTCCACAACCTCCACATATTGCCTCATCGCATCCTCAGCACTAACACCTTTCAACTTCGTCCATGCATCATATTTGGCTTTGGCTACAAAATCAAACATGCCCGGTGGCTCAGCATTAATATCGCCCTCAGTGGCTTGTTTGTACAGGCTGTATATGCGTAATAATGTATCGTTATCCGGCCGCGACGGCAGTTGTTTGCTGTCGGCTACGGCTTTATCAAATTGCTCTTTCAGTTCCATCGGTGTTATTTGGTTTTGGCTTGTTCTTCTACGTAATCTTCACCTTTTGGTGATAGCATGAATAATTCACTTAACTGAATAGGTAAAACAGCAAGTTTCCTTTTTTGCATATCGATCCATGCACCTTCAGCAATAATAATGGCTGCCTTGATACCATCGCCGCGATGTATCTCATGGCGAATGGTCCAGCGGGAACCATCGGCACGGGCTTTGATCAGTTCGCAGGATACTTTTACGATATCATTTATAGTTATCTCGCGCAGGTAAAAAAGCTCTTCCCTGAATAATATGGGGCCTATGTGGTATTCAAAAAGTTCTGCGGGGTGTAAACCCAGGCTGTTCAGCATGTTTAAACGGGCCTGCGCGGCAATATCCGCATAGGCCGAATGCCGCATGTGCTGGTTTGCATCCAGCTGTGACCATAATACCTGACCCTCATAGTATACCACCATAGCCCGGTTATTTATGCGCTTTGAATTTCTTTACCGCTTCGGTAAGTCGTGGCAATATTTCCATGGCATCGCCTACAACACCGTAGTTAGCCGCTTTAAAGAATGGTGCTTCAGGATCTTTGTTGATAACCACAATAACCTTTGAACCATTAACCCCTGCCAAATGCTGGATAGCGCCCGAAATCCCCACAGCGATATATAAATTAGGGCGGATGGTACCACCTGTTTGGCCCACGTGCTCATGGTGCGGCCTCCAGCCTGCATCGGCTACCGGGCGTGAACATGCTGTGGCTGCTCCCAGTTCTTTAGCCAGGTCTTCTATCAGGCCCCAGTTTTCAGGGCCTTTCATACCGCGACCGCCGGATACTACCAGTTCTGCATCTGCCAATGAAACTTCGCCGGTTACTTTATTTACTTCTTTTACTTTTATGCCGAAATCCTTATCGCCAAAAGTTAAATCCAGTTTTTCAACAGCTGCTTTGCCATCGCCCTGTACCAACGGGAAGCTGTTGGCCATAACGGTGATCACTTTTACATCGCTTGTAATATTTACAAACGCGAATGCCTTACCTGAGTACACAGCTTTTTTAATTACAAAACCTTTAGCCAGATCAGGGTATGACAACGCGCCTGCAACCATACCGGCTTTCAGCTTTATAGCAACTCTTGGTGCTACAGCTTTGCCATTAATATCATGCAGCATAACAATGATCTTGCTGCCTTCTTTTTGTGCTGCCGCGATCAATGCGCTGGTATAGGCACGTGCATGCAGATCGTTAAGGCGCTTGTCGGCAACGTGCAATACTTTTTGCGCACCGTAATTGCCTAAGGTTTCCAATTCGCTATCGGCAATAGTTCCTAAAACTAAAGCGGTAGCAGTTGTGCTTGTTTGTTTGGCTATTTCAGCAGCATATTGTACCGCTTCGAAGCTTTTCTTTTTTATGTTTCCATCGGTATGTTCTACCAATACTAATACAGACATGTTTTTTAGATTTTAGTTAGATAACTTTTGCCTCAGTGTGCAGCAATTGAACCAGTTCATCCATATTATCAGGACTCACCATTTTTATACCCGCTTTTGCCGGTGGCATCTCATACGATAATATGGCAGCTACAGGCGTTACCGCGGTAGGCGTAACCACATTAAGCGGACGGGTACGTGCAGCCATAATACCACGCATATTTGGTATGCGGGCCTCAGCAACACCTTTTTGGCAGGAGATCACCACAGGTAAACTAACAGTATCGGTTTCTTCGCCGCCCTCAATTTCGCGTTTTACGGTAGCGGTGCTGCCTTCAACCTGTATATTGGTTGCAAAGCCTATGTAATCCATATCCAGCAGTTCGGCCAGCATAACGCCAACGGTCCCGTTGTTATAATCAATGGATTCCTTGCCACATAAAACTAGGTCGTAACCATTGCTCTTGGCATATTCGGCTATGTAACTGGCAGTTTCGTAAGGGTCGTTGCTATCGGCATCAATGCGTACGGCCTGGTCGCCGCCCAGGGCCAGCGCCTTCCTGATCACCGGCTCGGTATCGGCTTTACCAACAGTTACCAGGTGGACATCGCTTGCTACGCCACTTTCTTTTAATTCGAGCGCGCGGATGAGCGCGTACCATTCATCATACGGGTTGATGATCCAGGTAGTTCCCTGCGTGTTTACCGCAGTATTGTTATCCTTTAACACAATTTTGGTGCTGGTATCCGGCACCTGGCTTATGCAGACTAATATTTTCATTTGTAAATTTATAAATTAACACCTCTAAATCTCCCCAAAGGGGAGACTTTGTTTTAGAACCCTCTCCTTTGGAGAGGGCAGGGTGAGGTTTAAAAACAATATTTATTTTCTTCAATCAGCTTCGCAGCAATGTTTCTGCGGGCCTGAGTCGTGTTAAAATCTTCGGTTTTTGTAAAGCGTTTAAGGCCCATCAGCATCATTCTTCTTTCATCGCCATCAGCAAATGAATTAATGGCTTCTTTTCCCGATTTTGCGATGTGCTCTGCCGCGTCGTTTATATAAACCCGCATAATGTCCAATTGTTCTTTGCAGGCTTCTTCGCCGCGCATGCTCACCAGCTTCTCAACACGTAACTGGGTCGATTCGCTTACATACAGTTCTATCAGCATATCGGCCACGTTCATTAATACTTCCTGTTCCTTGCCTAATTGCTGCATCAGCTTTTGTACCGCGCCACCGGCCACCATTAATACGGCTTTTTTAAACCCGGCTATATATTTCTTTTCCTTGCTGAATAAGCCTTCATCCTCACTGCCTCCAAAATCAGGAATACTCATTAGTTCGCCCGCTACCTTTGCTGCAGGTCCCATCAGGTCAAGCTCACCTTTCATGGCGCGTTTCAGCATCATGTCGACAGTCAGCATGCGGTTAATCTCGTTAGTGCCCTCAAATATGCGATTGATGCGTGAATCGCGATAAGCGCGGTCCATAGGAGCCTCGGCACTATAGCCCATCCCACCGTAGATCTGTACGCCTTCGTCAACCACATAATTCAATGTTTCAGATGCGTGTACTTTGATGATGGCTGCTTCAATAGCATACTGCTCGGTACCTTTTAGCTTGGCTTTTATGGCATCCATGCCGGTTTCAACCAAATGCTCGGTAGCCTGTTCCATATTTTCGCTGGCGCGATAGATGGCAGACTCAGATGCATAGGTGCGGATGGCAGATTGTGCCAGTTTATAACGGATAGCGCCATATTTTGAGATCGGCCTGCCGAATTGTTCGCGCTCATTAGCATAACGGATAGCCTGGGTAGTAACTTCCTTACTTGCCCCAACTGTGCCGCCGCCTAATTTTATACGGCCGAGATTTAATATGTTAACGGCTATCTTAAAACCATTCTGGCGTTCTGATAACAGGTTTTCAACCGGTACTTTGCAGTCATTAAAAAATACCTGCCGGGTTGAGCTGCCTTTTATGCCCATTTTATGTTCTTCAGGATTCAGGGTGATGCCCTCAAAGCTCTTTTCAACTATGAATGCGCTCAGGTTTTCATCATTATCAATCTTAGCAAAAACGGTGAAGATATCAGCAAAGCCTGCATTGGTGATCCACATTTTCTGGCCATTAAGCAGGTAATGCTTGCCATCCTCGGTAAGTTTTGCACGAGCCTTACCCGAATTGGCATCAGAACCTGAACTTGGCTCGGTTAAGCAATAAGCGCCTTTCCACTCGCCACTGGCCAGTTTGGGTATATATTTTGCTTTCTGCTCATCGTTACCATAATATAATATAGGCAAGGTACCAATGCCCGTATGCGCTGAAAACGCCACGGAAAATGAATTGCCTGCGCCCAGTTTTTCGGTAACCAGCATTGATGTTTTAAAATCCTTGCCAAAGCCACCATATTCCTCGGGTATTGATATGCTTAGTAAGCCCAATGCACCTGCTTCCTCCATCAAATGCGGCATCAATCCCTCTTCCTGATCATCAATACGAACCAGGTTTGGTGTGATGTGTTGCGCAAGAAAGTTGGTGCATGTTTCGGCTATCATCAATTGTTCCTCATTCCATTCTTCCGGAATGAAAACATCTTCTGCCGAAGTTTCCCTTATCAGGAACTCCCCTCCCTTTATAGCTTTTACAGCTTCAGTACTGCTCATAAAATTGTTTTTTAAGGATATGTTTTATACTTAATTGGTTATTGCATAAACGCTTTTGACCCTTGCAATATTTTGGTTCTATAATCAGGGGTAAAATTATATTCGTTACTGGTTGAAAAAAAGGTTTACAATGCGGAGATATTCGTCAAAAAGTCGGAAAGAGCTTTGTAAGTTAAAAAGTCAAAAAACAGCTTAAATAAAAAAAGCCCTTTATAGGGCTTTTAACAAATGGGAACCAATTAAGTTTACTCAAAACGTTGATTGTATACATCCAGGGCTTTTTTAGCATGTTTGCTGGCATGTACAAGGTTAATAATGGTACTGGTAATAAACGCAGTGGCAAGCCCTGTAAAAATATAGGCGCTGGTATAGCTGTGATGCGGGTATTCAAAAGTTGGTACGCCGTTCACCCAGGCGGTTGTTGCGCCGTTCGTTTTACTGTTGTGCGCATACTCGAATATAGCTACCGTGCTTGTTATGGCAAAACCTGCCGTTGAAATATAGACCCACGTTGCACTGTTCCTGGCCTTATGGTACTCATCGGCTGATGGTGCATAAGCTAAAAGTTTCATCTTAACATCATCGGGTGTTTGTAGTTTGCCGCCAATGGTGTAAAGATAGCCTGCCTGCCTGCCCTCGCCATAAGGAATCAGTTTAATTACGCTGTCGGGTTGCGCATGCGATGGTTGATTTTGTTGTGCTTCTACCAACAATGACGATGTAAGTAGAAACAGGGTAATAATAAGGTTTTTCATTTTTTGGATGTATTTAATATTATGTGAATTTATAATATTAAACTATCCAAATCACTATTTGTCAACCCAGGATTATGTAACAAGTTGATTACTTTTTTTTCTTATAAGTAGCTATGTAACAATCATATATATGTTTACTGAAATCCTTGTCGAATCTATCAAAGAAGTTACAAGTCCAAAAGTAAAAAGTCAAAAAAACAGATATTAAAAACCCTTTATAAGGACTTTTAATATGTAAAAAAATATTTTACGTTTACTCAAAACGCTGGTTATACACCTTCATGGCTTTGGTTTTGTGTTTGCCGGCCTGCACCAGGTTAATTACGGCGCTGGTAAAAAACGCGGTAGCAGCACCAGTAAAAATATATGCGCCTGTAAGGCTATGGTGCTCGGTAGCGGGGGCGTTATTATTGTTCGTGTACTCAATTACTGCTCCTATAGCTGATACGGCAAACCCCACTGTTGAAATAACAGCCCATTTAGTTTCAATTTTTGCTTGCCGAAATTCATTGGCCGACGGGGTATAGGCTAACAGTTTAATCTTAACCTCATCTGGTGTTTGCACTTTGCCTGCAATAGTATATGCATATGTGGTATGGGTGCCTGTTTTAGTAGGTGTTACTTTTATAACGCTGTCGGGTTGCGCATGCTGGGCTTTTACCAGTAGCGACGATGCCAGCAAAAACAGTATAATAATAGTTTTTTTCATTTTTTAGGGGGCTTGATATATTGTGAATTTAATATATTAAACCACCTGATACGTATTTATAAATTTATAGTTGGGTAACAGTATAATTAAGCGGTATTAAATAGCCATTGCCACACGATAATCTGACGGGGAAAGCCCTGTGTGGTTTTTAAAATACTTGCCAAAAGAGGATTGATCGGGGAAATTAATATCCTCGGCTATGCGGGCTATGCTGATCTCGTGGTTCCTTAGTAATACCTTTGCTTCCAGTATCACGGCATCGTCTATCCACTCACCGGCAGTTCGGCCTGTTACTTCTTTAATGGTTTCGGTAAGGTGTTTTGATGATACATACAACGCATCGGCATAATACTGTACGTTGCGGTGTTCCTTATAATGATGAAAAACCAGTTCCTGGAACAGCACATTCAACTCCTGCTTGCGGGTTTGTTTCCCCTTTATCATTACATGATGGTGCTCATATATTGATTCCACCTCGTATAGCAGCGAGGTTAAAATGCTCCTTGATATTTCCATACGGTAAGGGTGCTCCTCACGCTCCAGCTTTTTCTTCATCAGCATATAAATATCCAGCAGCATGTTTATCTCTTCATGCGTGGGATATATAACCGGAAGCGATGCGCTTTTAAAATAACTGAACGATTCCAGGAAATGGCTGTTAACATTATTCTCCGTTAAGAATGCTTTTGAAAAAACAATGAAGCGGCATAAAAAATCAGGGCTGCTGTTATAAATGCGTAAGGTATGGAAAGGCGTGGCCAGGAGCATGGCATCGGGCCTCGACTGGTATACCTGCAGGTTCACTTCAACCTGTGCCGTGCCGCGGGTGCATATGCCAATAATATACCCATCGGAACGATAGGGATATTCGCTGAGGCTCAACAGTTGTTTTTCATCGGTGATAAAAAAATCGGGGCCAACAAGCTTATCTGCGTACAGGTCTGCAAATTTTGATAAGCTTAATTGTGCGACTTTTTTACTCATATGTATTTATTTAATATAACTAATTAAATATAGTGTTGATAGTTAACTCTAAATTAATCCTTTCTCCGACTTTTTGACTAATATCTCCGCATTATAGCCCTTTTTTTCGTATAAAACCAACCTAATTTTATTTTTTTAGAAAGCGTATTTGTAGCTTTACAAATAGCACCATATAAACCAATTATACAATCATGAAGAAAATTCTACTATTAGTGCTCGCACTGATACCTGTTATTTCATTCGCGCAAGGATTCCAGGTGAACCTTGAGGGGCAGAAACAAATAGGTATGGGCCACACCGGTACCGGTCTGCTACAGGATGGTGCCTCCGTATTTTTTAATCCCGGCGCCGTTGTTATGTTGCCTGATAATTATATTCAGGCAGGCATTAGCCCGTTAATGTTCAGGTCTGTTTTTAACCCCATGGGTACCAATGTGCAGGATCATGTTGAAAACAAGGTTGCTACACCATTTAATTTTTATGCTGCCGTAGGGCCCAAAAATGGTTGGTGGAAATTGGGTATGGCCGTATATACGCCCTTTGGCGGTTTAACCGACTGGGGAGATAGTTGGGCAGGAAAATATACGCTGGAAAGCCTCGATCTTAAAGCCATTTACTTTCAGCCTACATTAAGTATAAAACTAACCGATTATTTGAGCATAGGCGGCGGCTTTGTATATAACCGCGGTATAGTTGATCTTACGGAGGCTATCCCGTTAACCAATTCTGCCGGACAGGACGGGCAGGCCGAACTTAAAGGATCAGGTAAAGGGTATGGTTGGAACGCAGGTATCTTTATAAAAACCGAATCGGGTATTACCGTTGGTATTACCCATCGTTCAGGTGTAAGTACTACCATTAATAATGGCAATGCTATTTTTAATGTTCCTTCATCCTTACAAAGCAGCTTTCCGCAGCCTAATAGCTTTAAAGCAACAATTCCGCTGCCATCAACTACATCAATCGGCTTTGGGTTTTATCCAACAGAAAGATGGACACTCGCTTTGGATGCCAATTTAGTTGGATGGGATGTTTACAAAGCTTTAGCTTTTGACTACAAGATCAATACACCTCAATTACAGGATAGCTATTCGGCCCGTAATTACCAGGATGCCATTAGTGTAAGGGCTGGTGCTCAATACAAGGCATGTAACAACCTGTTCATACGCTTTGGCGGTGGTTTTGCAGGCACAGCTGTACAGGATGGTTATGTTACTGCAGAAGCCCCCGACGCTCCACGCCAATTTGTAACATGTGGTTTAGGGTATAAATTGGCTTCAAGATTAGATCTTGATGTTTCATTTGAGTATGAGCACGTTGATGCACGCACCCAAACCAATATTCAGTCGCAATTAGCAGGTACGTTTGAAACAAATGTTTACATCCCAGGCTTATCATTGGCTTATCACTGGTAATTAAAAAATAACAAACATGAAGAACTTTAAAATATATCTTATTGCAGGTTTGCTATTTTTAGCTGCCTGTAAGCCCGAAGTACACAACCCCGCGCCAACAAAAGGCAGGGCTGATTTTACACGCTTTATAGCTGTAGGTAATTCCTTAACAGCGGGTTACTCTAATGGTGGTTTATACCTTGCAGGCCAATTAAACTCATACCCGTCTATCATGGCTAAGCAAATGCTGGCAGTAGGCGGCGGCACGTTTAATCAGCCTTTATTCGCTACCGGCCAGGAAAACGGCTCAGGCTATCTTAAACTAACAGGTTTTGATGCCAGTGGAAACCCTATTACTGCACCTGTTACTACAGATCTGGCTATACGCGGCATATTGCCTGTGCCGGGGTTTGGTAACGTTACTTTATACACCAAATACACCGGCGATATTGAGAACTATGGCGTGCCGGGAATTAAACTGCTGAATATCACTTACGCTCCTTACGGGAACCTTAATGGCTTTTTTGAGCGTATGCTGCCGGGTGATGCACCGACCAATACAACCGATTACCTTGATTTTGTAACAGCTAAGTCGTTTACCTTTTTCTCTGATTGGCTGGGTAATAATGATGCATTAGCCTACGCGACCGGTGGTGGTGTTGGGGATGTGCTAACAGATAAAAATACCTTTGCTGAGCTGTATGAGTTATCGATAGAAAAACTAACCGCATCAGGGCAAAAAGGTGTGGTAGCTACAATACCTGATGTTACCTCTATCCCTTATTTTAATACGGTAACGGTTGGCGCTATTTTAGCCGCTGTGCAAGCGAAAAACCCGGCTGCGAAGGCATTGTATGTAAATGCGCTGGTATCCGGTACTACTTATGCGCCAAGGATAGCAACAGCAAATGACCTCATCATACTAACATTCCCAACCAGTATGATCGGTACGCTGGTAACAACGCCTTACGGCCCGCAGCCTTATGGTTTAACCCCAGTAACGCCAATTGATAATCAATATGTGCTGGATGCCAATGAAGTTGCCTTAACCCGCGATTACGTGCAGTCATACAACACTACCATTAAATCAATTGCGGCCCAAAAAGGCCTGGCAGTTTTTGATGCCTATACTTACTTAAATAATGTTAAAGCAAATGGTTTGGTGGTTGATGGTATCAGCCTTAATTCATCATACATCAGCGGTGGCTTATTCTCGCTTGATGGCGTACACCTTACGCCACGCGGATACTCTATTATAGCCAATGAGTTTATAAAGGCTATAAACAGTACTTATGGCTCAAGCATTCCTTTAGCCAACGTTGCGGCTTATCCGGGCCTTACTTTCCCATAATAAGATTTTTTCATAACGATGCATTTTGTAATAAATGCATCGTTATGAAAAATAAATAAACAAATACCAATTTGGTTTTTGGTATAAAAATACTTTATATTTGATATAATTAATCTATTTTTACCATGAGCCGTGAACTAATAGACTTTTCAAAACAAATTGATGAGCAATTTGAAATAGTAATTACGGGTAAAAAAGGCCTGTGGGACTATTTTATGGCTTTATTCTCCTGATCGTCTCCGATCGATTCTTAAACAAACGCAGCGTGTCATATGCGTTTTACTTTTCCTGTGTATAAGATTTTATAAACACTTCTTCCAAATAATAGAAGCATTCTGTTTAAATTATTATATAAAATTATTCCTAAAATGTTTAATTGATAAAAATGTTCTTTAATGTAGTCTGATTGTATCAATTATTGACTAGTATTTAATGACATATTTTACTAATAATGGTTTTCATATATAAAATATTAAGTTTTATGCCTTGTATTTTTATATAAATTGAAATAATACATGTTTATTTTTTAAATAATTGATAATTTTTTATAAAAATTAAAGTAAAACTAATTTAGTTTGTAATAATCACTGATAAAGTAGTGATTATTTTGGTAAAATGATATTTAACCGAATAATAATTTTATTTTAGAGATAAATTAACATATTATTTTAACCAACCTCGACAAAACATGAAATTACGTTTACATTTATTTCTTTTAGGAACATTCCTAACGGTTTGTGCACCCCTATTTGCACAAACCCTCACGGGCACGGTAACAAGTGCCGGTAAGCCTGTTGAAGCTGGCACAGTGCTGGCAATGCCATCGGCAGCGGGTACCTCAACAAACGCGGCAGGCACATATTCACTTTCGTTAAAAGCAGGCACTTATACAGTAACCTTTTCGGCCGTAGGCTACGAAAAGAAAACAGTGAGTGTGGTTATCAAGGATGGCAAAAATGTATTGAACATGGAGTTACCTTCTTCCTCAGAATCATTAAAAGAAGTGGTGGTATTGGGTAACCGTGGTGCCGGACGCACAAAAATTGAATCACCGGTACCGGTAGATGTGGTAAACATAAGCCAGGTAAACCAAACAACGGCCAAACCCGATCTGATGAGCCAGCTGAATCAGCAGGTGCCTTCATTTAACTATAACAAACAAAGCGGTGGCGACGGATCTGACGCGATAGATTTTGCCAGCTTACGCGGCCTCGGTTTTGATGAAACACTGGTATTGGTTAATGGCAAGCGTCGTCACCAGTCGGCTTTTGTGAACGAAGTAGGTACCCGTGGCCGTGGTAATAGCGGGACCGACTTAAATGCTATACCAGAGGCTTCAATTGATCATGTGGAGATCCTGCGTGACGGCGCATCGGCACAATATGGTTCTGACGCGATAGCGGGTGTCATCAACATCGTACTAAAAAGAGATACTAACCATTTAACCATAAATGCAGGTTTTAGCGGTTATAACGATCAAAAATATAACACACTGAACTATTCAGATCCTGCGGCTTATTATACCGGTAAAAAGTTTGACGGGCAAACATTTACCCTTGGCGCCGATTATGGCGTTGCAATAGGTAAGAACGGCGGATTTTTAAACGTTGGCGGTAATTATGAGAATGAAGGTAAAACCTTTAGAGATGACCCTAATGGAGCGATAAGCCGTGAGCGCCGTGCTTTTGGCGATGGCTCGGTTGCATCAGGTGGTGGTATGTACAATATGGAGATACCGATAAAAGGTACTAATACCGTCTTTTACTCTTTTGGCGGTTATAATTACAAGCATTCAAATGTGTATGCCTACACCCGCAGCTGGAACTATGATAATGGCCTGCGTGCTAATCCAACAAAATTCCCTACCGATGCCGATGGTAACCTGATTTTTGTACCTGGCATTATGAAGATAGATGCTCCGGCAGGTGCCGCTTATAATCCAGACAATGTATACTACGATCCGCAGGAAGATGTGTACATTAAGGATATGTCGGCTGCCTTTGGTTTCAGGGGAACTACGGAAAGCAAATGGGATTGGGATATCAGTGATAATACCGGCAGAAACGACTTCCATTATTTTGGCGATAATACTTTTAATGCCTCATTGCCTTATGTTGCTGGTCAGCCTATCCAAACCCGGTTTGATGATGGCGGCTTTAACTTTTTACAAAACACCGCTAACGTTGATATAACCAAACGTTTTGCCCATGTTGCGCAAGGCTTACAGGTATCATTTGGTGGTGAGTTCAGGTATGAGCGTTACCAACTGTATGCAGGCGAGCCTAACTCCTATATTGACGGCGGCGCTAAACTACCAGGTGTAGGATCAAAGGGGCAGGATACTTTATATTCTAAAGCATCAGGCTCTGAAGGTTACCCAGGTTACACCCCTAGCCAGGCAACAGTAGCATCACGTACCAATGAAGGATTTTATGCTGAAGGTGCCTTGGATGTTACAAAACAATGGTTAGTTGATGGTGCTGCCCGCGTTGAGCATTACTCTGATTTTGGCGGCGAAAGCTCATTTAAATTTGCAACCCGTTACAAGCTGACCGATAACTTTAACCTGCGTGGTTCAATAAGTTCAGGTTTTCGCGCACCTACGTTGCAACAGATCAACTTTAGCAATACCAATACCAATATAGTAAGTGGTAATTTGTATTATACAACGCTGGTATCAACGGTATCGGCGGCGGCAAAAGCGGCAGAGATCCCTAAGCTAACCCCTGAAACATCGGTTAATTATAGCTTAGGCTTTGCTTGGCAGCCATTACATAACTTAACCGTTACTGTTGATGGGTACGATATAAAGATCAAGAACAGGATAGTTATATCCGGTACCTATAACACCGGCGACCCTGCATTGGGTAACATAAATACACCGGGTACTATCAATTATATATTGCAGGCCCAAAACTCGCAACAGGCGCAGTTTTTTGCTAACGCGGTAAACACTACCAATAAAGGTGTTGATATTGTGATAGATTACAAAAAACGTTGGGGTAACAGCCATTTCAACGCTTTATTGGCAGGCAACATCCAAAACCTGCATATCGATCAGATCCATATCCCGGCATCACTTAAAAAAACTCCTTCTGATAGCGCGTCCTTCTTTGATGACAGGGAACAGTATTTCCTGAAAGCCAGTGCTCCGGCTGCTAAATTTACCCTGAACCTTGAATATGGCATAAATAAATTCGCGTTCGGTACGCACCTTACTTATTATGGTGATGTAAAAGAACTGGGTTTTGGCGAGGTTAGTCCGGCACCGAGTGCTCCTGACCAATATTTTCCTTCGGTATATTTGGATGGCACTACCACTCCGGTACCGGAAATATTCAACTTTTCACCTAAGATCACTACCGACCTGTATGCTTCATACAAAATCCGCAAGAACATAGCGTGGACATTGGGCGTTGATAACCTTTTTAACGTACACCCTGATACCGACCTGGTTAAAGGTTCGGTAAACCCAACCAGTGGCACTAGCTCTTTTGGCGACAGCGAATCGGGCGGTCCGTTTGAGGCAGTACAAATGGGCTTTAATGGTATGCGCTTATACACCAAATTTACATTGAATTTTTAATAGGGATTTATTTTATAATTCAAAGCCCCGTTCATAAACTGAACGGGGCTTTTTGTTTATACCGATAGCGACGGACACGCTATCGGACTCTGCAACGCGTCATTGCGAGGTACGAAGCAATCCCCGACTATGCAAGTCACCGATGCTTATCCCTTTGCACTGTACAGAGGGATTGCTTCGTCGTTCCTCCTCACAGCAATGACGGTGGGTGGAGAGTGTATAAAAATATGCTACACTGTTTCAAGTTTCAATTTCTAAACTGCAACCCGTTAATAGAGTGATTTTAATCGGGGTGTTTTAATAGTTGGTAAACTTGTATACGCAAACCTGATAGCGTTTAAGCAATTGTAATATTCCAGTTTTCACACCTTAAATAATCACTCATATGAAATTTCAGAAAAAAGTGAAACACTTAACAGGCATGCTGTTAGCTGCCCTGTTAATGGTAATTAGTAGCGCTGCTATGGCACAGGATGCCGTAAGCAAGGTTGCAAAAAGCATGACCGACAGCCTGGCATATCTGCAGTTAACGCCAACGCAAACAACCAGCGCGCAGGCATTGAATACAACCGCCGCAACATCGCTGGTGCAAACGGCAAAAAAAGCAAAGACCGATACCAGCTTTCGCGGAAAGGCGTTGGCGCAACAGGTAATGGGCATTATGAAAACGCGTAATGGCGGGCTGCAAAAATTGTTAACGCCTGATCAGACAAAATTATACCAGGCGCATAAAATATCGCAAATGGCCGATGTGCAAACCAAGATAATGACCGCGCAGCTAAGCCTTACCGATGCGCAGGTGCCACAGGTTTATGACGTGAATAAGAAGGCAACAGCCGATATGATGGGGGATGCCGCTAAACTAAAAGGCGCGAAAGGCAAGGTGGGTAAATTTAAATCAGCAAAATCACTGAAGGGCGACTCAAAGGATAAAGACAAGGAGCTGAAAAAGATCCTGACCCCTGATCAATACACCATATATGAAAAACATGAGCAGGAAATGAAGGATGCAATGAAAGCGAAGATGAAAGAGAAGAAAGGGTAAGCGTTCAAAGTCAAAAAGCGAGCGTCATTGCTGTAAGGAACGACTCATGCTCCCGCAAGCGTCTCGCTTGTGGTTTGACGGACGGAATAGATAAAATATAACCGAAATGTAGAAACCCTTCAAGCAATGCTGTTGAAGGTTTTTATTTATAAATATGATTTGGTGCAGATTGTAATCTGCACCAAATCATACCCGTATGGAATGATATTACGCTATAAAAAGCAATTAATATTGTATTAACATTTACCATACAATAAATAAATACCCGCTGAAAACGCTACCTATGAAGTTATTTTTTAGTATCAGGCACTTAAGGGTTATACTGTTTTTAATGCTGGTTTTTGCGGCCAAATACAATTATGCGCAAACAGAGGGATCGGATGCTATAAAAGATTCGGTTGTAGATAATTTTGATATAAGAACCACGAGTTTTTTATTGCCCCAGTCGCTACCCGCAGGAAAGTATTTTCAACATGTAGAAGTACAATATATAGTGGTACCTAAAGACTGGATCACTGAACAGCTTACAGCACCTATGTTCAGCTATGCGGGCAAGTACACGCTGCCATATGGGTTTAATTTACAATCGAGCCTGGCAACCTTGTTTATTTCATACCGGTTAAATTTCGGGCCATTCTGGAATTACTCAGTAAACAATTTCCATTTTGGCGCAGGTTACCAGGTAGCTTATAACCTCGGCTTCCTGAAACAGTTTGGGTTTAATACCACACTGAACGCATGGGAACAACAACCGTCGCTTACTGCCGGGTATAGTTTTAAAACAATAGCGGTAGTATTTAGGGGCGATCTGTACTACACCAGTTCGCTCAGTGAAACACAAGCCGGGCATACCGTTTCCTATCCCTCTCTTTTTAACGGATTTAGCGTATCTGGTTCGCTTGAACAACGGTTGTGGAAGAATAACCTGCTATCATTTGGTGTGAAGATGAACTATCTGAAATATCATATCATCGCCTGGCCCGCTTTCCCGGTTAATCAGTACCGTTATTTGCTCCCGGAGTTTGATTTAGGTCTTAGTTTTTAATGATCATGACTATGAAACATCAACATACATACTGGCTCCTGATTTTGGTCATATTCTTTTCCTGTAATAAGAACCAGCTCACCTTTCCGCCCGTAAACCCGGGTGATAACCTGGTGAATACAGAGCCTATTGCTGCTGCTGTGATGAAAAATATGGAGGGCGTATATTCGCTGAGCGATGGCAGTTCCAGCCTGGGTACTGAATTTGTGTGCAAAGTATCCAAAACCAAGGTGTCTTTTTTCAGTAACCAAAGCGGCATATTGTTTATCCTTAGCTATGGATTAAATACTACAGATGGCTCTATTCAATTCTCCGGTTTCTGGCGTTACGCAGAAAATGCGACCCAGGGCCTTATTAATTTTTCTGTAGCAAAAACAGATGGTGCGAATGATCTGATCGTGAATAACATTGCGAGCAATCTTCAGTTAAAGGGCACCTTTAGTTCCCCAACAAAAACCATCAGCCTAAAATATAAAAGACCTTTTTCGCAGTACGTATTAGCGCATGAATTTATAATTCTGGCACACGGAACTATCCCACTTAAAACAAATTCGCCATTTGCGGTGAACTCAGTAAACGGTGTTATACATTCGGAAGATTATGGATCAAACGGAATTGAAACTGATATACAGTTAACCAAAGATAACGTGCCGATATGTATGCACGATGACTCGTTTGATAACAGGCTTACACAAAAGGGCCCCTTATATGGCAATTTTATTGATTTCAATTTTGATTTTTTAGAAGAGTATGTACGGTTGGTTGATGGCCAGAAGATCCCCTCGCTAGCATAGGAGCTGCAAGCCTTTGTAGATTCCACTACCATGAAATATGTTTGGCTGGATGTAAAAGGCGATGCGGATATATTTAAATATTTGGAGCCTGTAGTAAGCAACGCCTATGACCATGCCAAGGCTGTAAACAGGGATGTAGTAATTTTTGCCGGTCTGCCATCAGACGATGTTATAACCGAGTACAAAAAGCAACCGAGTTATGGTGCCAATTTCCCTTGCCTGTGCGAGTTAAGTCTGCAGGACGCGATTGATAATCATTGCCAGTTTTTTGGTCCAAGGTTTACTATGGGCCTTTTAACTGATGATGTAAACAAAGGGCATACACTCGGAATAAGATCAATTAGCTGGACGCTAAGTGATAATACCACTATTATGGATTATTTACAGAATGGAAACTTTGATGGGTTTATTTCTGACAATACCCCTTACGTGGTATATGATTATTATGCACTTCATTAACGGTTTGTATAATCAATAAGGTTAACTATGTATTTAAAACGAATCATAATTATTAAAATGTTGATCATTGCCTGTTCAATACATGCAATGGCTCAAACAACCAAGCATACTAAACCGAAGAAGAGCAAATTTGCTGTTTACGCGGGATTTGGCCCCAATTACTATTTCAACAACGTGGCGCTTGGGAAAAGTTATGTTAACGATTTTAATTATTCATTTACAGGCAGGGTAATGTGGGAACCCGAGCATTTATTAAGTCTAGGCGTAGAGAGCGGTTATTACAGGTTGTATACCTACAACACACCGGAGCCTACTAAGGTTCATATCGCCAACACAGCTATTCCGATACAGATAGTGGTATCCATGCGGGTTTTACAAAACTTCTACGTTAATTTTGCTATGGGGCAAGCGGTGTTGCTTAATAAGATCCATACGGAGAACAATGGCGACTTTAGCGCATCCAGTTTTTCAGTAGCTGATTTTTCCGGAACGATCGGCTACCGGCGTAAACTCAGCAACAGGTTCTCTATTGGTGCCGAAACTAAATATTATTACTCAGGCGCTTATATTGATAGGAATATAGCCGTGTTATTTGTAGGAGGGTACAGGTTTTAAGATTACCCAATATAGGGGTACTCAGCAGTTAGCTTGTCCGCAAGTGTCCGCAGATGTCCGTCTGGGGAGCGGACGGACAAACGCCTCATTAATAATCCTGCGTCATTCCTCCTCGCAATGACGCTTGGTGAGGTGTCCGCAAGTTATCCGAAAGTGTCCACACTGTGAGCGGACGGACGGAATAGTGCAAGCGGGATGGTAGCGGTAACAAGGGCGGGTAGCAGGTGTTAATGCCCCGAAACGCTAAATTTCAATCCATCATCAAAACCAGAGAAGTCAGACTTTAGTTCCCGGGATGTGATCTGCAGCGAATCGCGCTGCCGTTTTACCTCGAGATAATGGAACATCGGTTTATAATCATGCGAGAGATCATGCGTTAGCTCTTTATTTTTATATAATGGCTGATGAGGGCCTCCTCCGCCGCCTATCACCAAAAAATATTTTCCCTGTACGTTAAAACGCTCGAAATTGTGTGAATGCCCCGAAAGGAACAGTACGCACTTTTTTGAATGAATAAAAGCCGGAACAAACTTTTGCTGTACCGGTAATGAAGGGCCAACAACCTTACTGTTTGAGTAAGGCGAATGATGGCAGCCAACAATTATAAATTTAATGGCCGGGTCATTATCCATTTGTTTTAAGGTGTTGTTGTACCAGTTTTCCTGTTTAATGATCTCCGTATCCTTCATTTCGCTGAAATTGGAGTTTAATAGTACCACAGCCACAGAATCAATTACCTCGCTATAACCGGTAGCCTTATGCATCGGAAACCTCGACTGAAACTTCCGCCTCCCCTCGCTGGCATTTAACATCAGTTCATGATTGCCAAGGGTAGCATAAACAGGGATACTATCTTCGGCGCACCATTTAAGGTAGGTATCCATGTTTTTCCATTTATCATCGCTGTAGCCTAAGGATACCACATCGCCAAGAATAAACAAAGCTGCTGGATGAACGGTAACAATATCCTTAAATATCAATTCTGTAGCCTTTTCGTTGTGGTCTGTTTTACGGATGATTGTTTCAATAAACAGAGGAGCCTGCGTGTCGCTTGCAAATGCTATAACCGGATTCTTTTGCTGCGCGATTACTAAAACAGGGCAATATATAAAGCTCAGCCAGAAAATAAATCGGCAAATATTAATTCGTTCCATTGGTTTTATATAGCGGATTAAAATGTTGAAACTTCTTTAAAGTTACAATAATGTTATTGATGGCGGGATATGTATGATGCCGTTAAGCGTTGAATGTGCGGACATACATTTGTTTATAAAGATTTCAGCACCTGAAGATCACAGATCAGGAAAGTTTGCAACTTTCTTACCTTTGCACCATGTTTGAAGTAATTCTAAAAAAAGGCAAGGAGAAAGCTGTCCTTCAGCGCCATCCCTGGGTGTTTTCAGGGGCGATAGAAAAAGTGAAGGGCAAGCCTGCCAATGGCGATATTGTGCGCCTGCTAAATGCCAAAGGCGATTTTATGGCCTATGGCTTTTATAACGACCAGTCGCGGGTGGCATTACGCCTGCTGGAATGGGATGAACATGTTATTGTAGATGATAACTGGTTCCGTAATAAAGTAGCCGTTGCCGTTGCAGGGAGGGCCGATATCCTGGCTGATGGTACTACCAATACCTGCCGGTTGATCTTCAGCGAATCGGATTATTTACCGGGATTAATCGTAGATAAATATGCCGATCATTTAGCTGTGCAAGTACTAACATCTGGCATTGAAAATGTAATGCCGGTTATTATTGATGAATTGCAACGTTTGCTAAACTCTGAAAGTATCTTTGATAAAAGCGACGCCTCATCGCGGGAGCATGAAGGCTTGGAAACTGTTAATACCGCTTTAACACTGACCAGTCCGCCTGAGAATGTGGAGGTAAAGGAAAACAACATTATTTACAATATTAATATCGCCGAAGGCCAGAAATCAGGCTTTTACTGCGATCAGCGTGATAACCGTAAAATACTTGCATCATATGCAAAAGATAAGAAGGTACTGGATTGCTTTAGCTATACAGGCGGCTTTACGCTAAACAGCCTGCATTATGGCGCGGCATCGGTTACCAGTGTGGATAGCTCGGCATTGGCTATTGAAACCCTAAGAGAAAACATCAAACTAAACAAGCTTGATGCCGCTAAACACATTGCCATACAATCCGACGTAAACAAGCAATTAAGAGCTTTCCGTGATCAGGATGAAAAATTTGACATCATTGTGCTTGATCCGCCGAAATACGCACCATCCCGTTCTTCATTGGACAGGGCTTCACGTGCTTATAAAGATCTGAATCGCTTAGCCATGCTATTGCTTAACAACGGTGGTTTGCTGGCCACTTATTCATGTTCGGGCGCTATGAATATGGAGACATTTAAACAGGTATTGGCCTGGGCCGCGCTTGATGCCGGCAAACAGGTACAATTCATTTACCAGTTTTGCCAGCCGGGTGACCATCCCGTTAGGGCATCATTTCCTGAAGGAGAATATTTGAAGGGGCTGTTGTGTCGCGTTAGTTAAGTGGTTGGATTAGGTTGATTAAGTGAGTAGCTCTAATAACCATTCACTTAATCAACTACTCACCTAATCAACCATTACTCAAACTTCACGCTTGCGTAGCTGGAGTTGATCGCTATTGTTTTTTCAGCATCACCTTTGCCTATATAGCCTTTGAAACTTTTGGTAAAGTGAACACCCTTATCACCATCGGCAGGGGATTTACCGGTGATGGTTACATTATGCTCATTATAATTAAAATCACCATAGTGTACCGTTACATCAAAATTCGCATTTTCATCGCCCCTTAAGCCGATGCTTACACCCGTATATGATGCGTTAATTGCCAGGTTTTTTACTGTCTTCTCAATGCCTCCTATTTTAAGGCCGCCGCCATACCTGATATTGATAGCACCCGAAGTTTTTAATTTCCCTATATCTGCACCGCTATAACTAACATCAGCTAACAATTTATCTGCTGAGCCAAGGCTAAGGCTGCCATAAGATACATCAAGCGCGCTTGAACCTAAGTTCTCAATACTCGCGCTACCATATTTCACCCTGATAGCACTCTCATTGGTGAGCGATTTAGCGGCAAAACTACCATAAGCACAGTTTATAGTAACCTTACCCTGCAAATCAGGCAATACAATAGATCCATAACGGTTATCAATCGTCAGCTCATTTTTTGATGGCATATAAACGATATAATCAATCTGTATCTTCCGGCCTGAGTGACCACCGCTCATCCATGAGATCCATGAATTATTTGGCTGTCCAATATTTGTTTTAAAAGACACCGTATTACCGCTTTTATCATCGCTGATGGTTACATTATCTAATATCTTCTGCGTTTCGTTATCATTACTTGATGATACCTTTATCTGTACATCAACCTTTATTTCGCTTTTAGCCCATGTGTTTACAGTAACATTGCCATAGCGGTTCTCTATTGATAATGCATCATTAGCATCAACAGGATAGGTTTTGCTGTAATTTTTAGTCAGCGGGTTATCATCATGCTTCGAATTATCGTTGTATGATGAGCCATCGCCCATAGCTTTAAAACCTGTGGTAATGGCGGGGGTTAAACCGTCAATATCTACCTTCAGACCATTCACCGCTACCATTGTTTGCGCGTTTATCTGCGCAGTCAAGCCTTTCACCTGCGATGTAAGGTTGCTAACAGTAACGGTAAGTGATTTGGTTTTAACCTTTGTAACTGGCCGGGGTTGGGCCGATATAGGTGTTACGGTACTCACTGCCGGTACAGGTGATACCAGTGGGGCTATTGTTATAACCGAATCCTCTTGTATTGAAATTGACTGTGCAAAGCAGGTGCCCGCTGCAAGTAAAACTACTGCAAGCGCTGCCATTGTTGACTTAAATATCCTTAGTTTCATTTTTTTGATCTTTTTTCATTTGGTTATATTGCTCAAGCACACTCAATTGCTGGTTAAGCACCTCTGTTTGTATCTGCAAGTTCCGGATCATTGCATGTAAAACAAGCTCCTGGTTAGGGCTGGTGGCTAAATCACTATTCAGTTTATTATATGTTGAGTCCATTTTTGCAATCTCTCCGCTAAACTCCTTGTACAGTTGCGGGTCTGTTTTGGCAATTGCCTTTAATTCGGTACGCTTGGCTTCTACCAATGATGCATAATGCATCTGTTGTTTAGCATATTCGGGGTTTATGGCTGCAAGATCTATGCTTGCGCTTTTTTCGCTCCTTAGGTAAAACAGAAAGCTTACGCCCATCACTAGTATCACCGTTGCCGCTACCCGCAGCACAAAGCCTAACGAAAATGTTTTTGCCTCGCGCTTTTTTGCTATTTCAAGTTCCTGTGCAGGCAATTGCTGTTCAATCCTGCTCCATAAGTCTGCTTTTGGCTCCAGGTCGTCAAATTCTTCTTTGTTAGCTTTTATAAAATCTTCTAATCGCTTGCTCATTATGCTATCCCTCTATTTTTTAAAATCTCTATTAACTTTCTTTTCGCCCTCAAAAACTGTGTTCTCGAGGTGTTTTCTGATATATTTAATACCTGCCCTATCTCTTCATGGTCGTAACCTTCCAGCAGGTAAAGTGATAGTACCACCCTATATCCCTCGGGTAGTAATTTCATCGCCTCCTTAACCTGTTCTACCTTAAATAGTACTTCCTCATCATCCTCTGCTTCCTCTTCAGCTATATTTTCAATCTGGTCGCCTTCAAGTTCAATCAGGTCCATCTTGCGTTTCCTTAACAAGTTTATGGCCCGGTGAACCACTATTTGTTTTAACCACAGCCCGAAAGTGGTTTCCTGCCTGAAATCCTTTACCTTTTTAAAGGCGTCCAGAAAAGCCTCCTGCAAAACATCCTCGGCATCGCCAATATTGCCAACTATCCTGAAGGCAACGTTTAACATTGCTTTCGAATATAAGCGGTATAGCTCGTAGCAGGCCTTTTTACTGCCCTGCTTACACTCAGCCACCAGGCTATAATGTTTATCTATGTATACTTCCGATTCCAAATTTTGCAGCTTTCAAATAATAAGACACAGCGTTTTTACGAACGTTGCATGTAAGGTAAAGTTTATTTCGGATTTGAGAGTTTATTATAGATTTCGGAAGTCGGATTTTCGATTTCGGAGTTTTTCCTTTCCCAATTGTCTGACGTGCGAAGCATCTATATAAAAGCAGCAGATCATTGCTTGCAGATTGGATGCGGGCTATCCCGCTGTTTGTGTCCTCACAAACAGCTGCCAATGTGCTAATGGATTATTGTGAGGACACAAACAAAGGAATGATGTATTATATATAAACGATAAATCGTCGCCTGGGGATTGAACGCGGGCAGGTTCTTCGCTCTCGCTCGGAATGACAAGGACGGCGAAGAGAATATGAATTATTTGGGCGTTACCTTCGGCCCGCGCTGTACGCTCATACTACACAAGGCATTAGCCACGGCCTGCACTGAGGCCCCTCGATTGGCCGGTATCCGCTACCATCGCTAACGCAAGAAACTGAGATATTACAATTCCGAAATCGAACTTCCCAAATCCGAAATAAAGTCATCCACCGCCTTCACCGCGTTCTCATATCTGTCATTCCCGGTACCCGATATCAGTACATAACGGGCATCAAGCGCGTGCAGCTCTTTATACCAAACCTCCATAAAATGCTCGCGCATGTGCGGAAAATCGCGCAGCGGATCTTCTTCCCAGGGCAGGTCGATGTTTAGTAACAGGTAAAGATCATAGGGGTGTTTGGGCAGTTCGTCCAATACTTCCTGCGGCGAGCGGCCAAAGGTATAGTCGCTCCATATTTTTACGGTAATGAATGTGGTATCACAAATAAGCAGACCATTGGCTTTGGGCAAATACTTCGCCTCTAAAGTCAGCTGACCATTAAACATATTGATCTCATCCTGCCAGGTGCAGGGTTCGGTTAATGCCGCGCAATAATCGCGCGCGAACTCCGGCACCCAAACCGTGTTATAATGCTTTGCCAGATACGCTGACATGGTAGATTTACCAGTTGATTCCGGGCCTACAATGGCTACTTTTAGGATATTATCCTCCATCTCTCTTTACTAATAATATCCTGTATCAATTATTTAACTTTTGACAGTAACCAGTTGTTACGGAAATCCTGTTGGTCTTTAGTCAGCGTTTTACCGGCTTTCTCAAAGGTTACCACTTCAAGATAAGGATTTTCCTCGAGCGTTATAGTTGTTTGGTGATCGCCTGTACGGTTTTTATAGTCGATCACTATTTTATCGCCAATGCTTTTACCTGCAACTATGCTTTCAAAAGTCTGTTCATCCTTAACATTTTTCCCATCAGCCTTTAAAATAATGTCGCCGGCATCAAGTCCTGCTTTGTAAACAGGCGACCCCATTAAGGTGCTGCTTTGTATCAGCAAGCCATCATATGAATCGCCCTTTGCAAGGCCCGCGCGTCTCCTGCCATACCGGGTTGACAGTGGCCCTGCCCATGCCTTATCTGGGTTCGATTTACGCAGCACAAGACCTGCTTTCGCCAGCAGGGCTTCGTAATTGTTTTTTTCAATACCATATATGTATTGTTTAAAAAAGTCGGCGGCAAATTTGGGGTTATTGGTAAGCTTGCCTAATACCTTTTCAAGATCAGGAATGATATATGGCTTTTGCACCTTGCCCACTGCCAGCCATACCGCTTTCATATAATCATCAAGCGTTAGGTTAAACTCACTGCGCAAACGCAGGTCGAGCGCCAGGGCAATAGCACCGCCATAATAGTAATAGGTGGTAAATGTATTAATTTGGTTAACCGGGTCAATAGATACACCATTATCAGCAAAAACAGCATAACGGCTCATTTGTGTTGCCGGGTATATGGTAGCAGCAGGTGTTTTTAATACCGCGTTTACCAATCCGCCTATAGTTTGGGTATAATCATCAACCGTATGAAAGCCAGAACGTACCAGCAGCAATTCGCCATAGTATTGGGTAAATCCTTCGGCAAACCAAAGCTCGTTGCTCATGTCGGCATGCTCAAAGTTAAACGGCTCCAATGATTTCGGGCGGATGCGTTTCACATTCCAGCTATGAAAATACTCATGCGAGAACGTGCTGAGCTCGTCTATCTCATTCCCTTCAATTTTTTTATCCTCTTCAACAATACAGGTTGAGTTGCGGTGTTCCATGCCATCACCGGAATTGGTTGGGTATACATCAGCTAAGAAAGTATATTCGCCAAAATCATAGGTTGGTAGTTCGCCAAACACCGCTTTTTCTTCCAGTACTACTTTTTGCACCATTTTACCAAAATTGTCAATGGTAGCCTGGCTATCATCAGAGTGAGCGGTAAGATTTATGGTTTCGGTTTTGCCATCGGTGTTTACAACTTTCCAGCTGGTTTCTTTAAAGTTAGATAGCTCGGTAGGGCTATCCATTAGGTATTGCAGGTTGGGGGCGCTGTAAACGTTAGCGCCATCGTTTTTTAACTGGGTGGCTACCTTCCAGCCATATTTGTCAATATCGGCAAACGCTACAGTTACAGGCCTGTCTGTTTGCCCTGGTACCCACATACAAACAGCCGGCATATTTAAATGCGCGTGACTATCATCCACAGACGCGTAGGTGCCATCTGTCCAGTTGGCAAAAAGGGTATAGCTTATCTTTACAGTTTCAGGGTGATTTTCAGAAACTTCATACACATCGCCCTCGATTTGTTTAAGCGGTATATCGGCACCATCAATAGTAGTACCCTTAACATTGTAAATATTTTTACCAAACTCATGCGTTGCATAACGTCCGGCTGATGATCGGCTCATCCTCACCTTAAAAGTACCGCTGGGTGCTTGTGGTATGGTCATTACTATTTCAGCCTCGTGGTGTATCGCGTTGGGGAATGAAATAGAGTAATAGATTGCTTTTGGGGCTTTCTGCGCAAAAATATGGGCAGCAAATAAACACAGTGTGGTTATCAGGAACAGTTTTTTCATCGGGATCAATTAGATCGCTCAAATTAACACAAAATCACGACAAGTTAAATATCATTTTTATTACCTGAGGGAATTTAGAACAAGCAAGACTTTTTCTTTTAATACAGGAATATCGCCTGTAATAACTTGCCAAATTAATTCAAAATCCATCCCGAAATATTCATGGACCAAAACATGTCGCATTCCTATTATTCGATAGCCTCCACAATATGAAGCAATCGTTGGCGATCACCGGGCTTACCTTTCATAAATTAAAACTTTATCCTTTTCAATAAAGGGAAAGATGTATTTTGAAACGGCTTTTGAGGAAATGAGATCAATTTTTTTATGCAGTTTTTGTTCAAGTTCTGATTGCATTTTTACAAAGCCTAATCCAATATGTTTAGAGTAATCTAAATCAACCAAAATATCTACATCACTATTCCCATCAGCTTCGCTACGTGAATAGGAACCAAATAAGTAAGCCTTAATTACCGGTTGCCCAGAAAAGTAATCCTTTACAATTTGTATGTCGTTGACTGATAGCCGCATTTAAATACAAATATAACACTTTTATATTTCCCGCTGGGCATTACCCATTATCCTGCAAATCCCCTAAATCCCGGTTCATCTAATCATACTGATGCCGTTCAATATCATACTCCGACTGCCCTGATATCAGCCGCTTTTTCTTCTCTACATCCTTATCTAAATGATAGTCATACACACTATCTGTTACCGCTATATCGCGGTCCTTATCCTTTTCGGCAAAGTGAATATTGGCTTCGCTTATTTTGGCCAGCGCCACGTCATACGGCCCTTTAGGCGACATCAGCTTTACAAACACCGGCAAACATTCAAACAAAATGAATAACCAGCTGATGAATGTTTCAGCCAGGTAGGTATCCAGGTTACGGCTGCCGTCGTCATTATAACCCAGTTGCCCTAGTGCCCAGTTCCTGTCGGCAAAACCGGCAACGTTTGAGAGGCTGTCCAGTTGCTGATCGGAGAATAAGCGCAGGCTGTTCAATCCTTCATAATCTTTACGACGCCCCAGGTAATCATCCATTTTGCCCTGGTCGTCGGTAACTGTTTTCAGGCGGTTTTCCTTTTCCTCTAATACGGCCTGCTTTTGTTTGGCATAGGTACCATAACCGGTTATGCCCGATGTTTGGTTCGTTTTGTCGCCAAAAACCTCCTGGTTCAACTGGTAGCGGGAGCGGTTGATGTCTTTCTCCAGCGAGTCCTTTTCCTTTTTCAGGTCGACATCTTTACCCAGTTCCATAGCATATTTTTGCGTATAGGTTTTTTCAAGGGTATCAATTTTGCGGTGCTGGCCTTTAATGTAGGCGTTCTTTAGTTTCTGGCGGATCTCTTTATCGAAGATCTTTAGCTCAATTGGGCGCGAAATAACCACCCCTATCATTATTGCCAGTAAAATACGCGGAGAGGCCTGTAATATCTGCTGGTTGGTAGTACCTTCCTTGTTGATACTCGATACGATGTAGCGGTCCATGTTAAAGATGGCTGTACCCCATATCAACCCAAACAAAATAGCAAACCCTACCGCAAATGCGCTGCCGCTAAATACAAAGTACATAGCATACCCGCCCGAAAGTGAGGCAAAGAGGGCCGTAAAGAATATAGTTGCCCCAATGCCCACATATTTATTGTGTTCGATAGGGTATTTTTTCAGTGTATCTATATGCGCTCCTGAACAGAACCAGAAAAAGCGTGTAACTTTTTTCATTACTTATTATTGTGTATTATTAGAAATTATAATATGAAACGCCATTAGCGAGCTATTGTTACAAAACTTAGCATTAAATATAAATGCGAAAACCTAACTTTGGTTTTTATTTACAATAACATGAAAGAAATTAGCGTACAGGAATTAAAGGAAAAAATGGATAATCATGAAGATTTTCAACTTATTGACGTAAGGGAAGATTTTGAATATGAAGTATCAAACCTGGGAGGTACATTGATACCCCTTGGCGGTATTTTAATTGAGGCTGATAAGGTATCAAGGGATAAACCTGTTATTGTACAATGCCGCAGCGGTAAACGCAGCGCAGCCGCTATTATGCAGTTAGAGCAATTGGGATACACCAATCTTTATAATTTAACCGGCGGTATTTTAGCCTGGGCAAATGAGATTGACCCAACCATAAACGTATACTAAGCCATGTTTAAAAAAGCAATGCTTAACACTATGTATACGGTCGGCATTGCCGGCTGCATAGTTTTAGGTTACCTGGCGTTTGATAAAAGAAGCTTTGTGCTCATCTTCCTGGCTATTTTTGCGCTTGTTTTTTTTGTTATGCAAAAGATAAAGTTGTTAAAGGCTATAAAGAACTTAAAGAAACCATAACTTCATGCCATGCTTATCGCAATCTTAGGTGTCATCATACTCATTGTGGGTATGGTGCTCAAACGCTCGCCCGAACCTGGCAGCCATTTCTCCGGTGTTGTTAGCATCGTGGGAGCAGTAGTTATCGTTATAGGGCTGGCGCTATCGGCGTTCAAGGTAATTGAGCCTGGCCAGGTAGGTGTGCAAACCCTGTTCGGTAAAGTACAGGACGAGGTATTGGAAAGTGGACCTCACATCATAAACCCGTTTGTTAATATTACCACCTTCAGCATACAAACCCAGAACTACACCATGAGCGCCAAAAGCAGCGAAGGCCAGGTTGAGGGTGATGATGCGATAAGGGTTTTATCGTCAGACGGATTAGAGGTTACTATCGACCTTTCCGTATTGTATAAAGTAACCCCATCACGAGCGCCTTATATTTTACAAAACATTGGCGTGGATTACGAGAACAAGATCGTTCGCCCGATAACCCGAACCGCTATACGCGATAATGCGGTAAATTACCAGGCAGTTGACCTGTATTCTTCAAAAAGGGAGGAATTTCAGTACAAGATCAACAAAACTATCAGCGATAATTTTGCCAAGAACGGTTTAGAAGTTCAACAAATACTGGTGCGCAATATTACTCTACCTGCCAGTGTGCGTGAGAGTATAGAATCAAAGATACAGGCCGAGCAGGATGCTCAAAAGATGCAGTTCGTGCTGCAAAAGGAACGCCAGGAAGCCGATCGTAAGCGTGTAGAGGCACAGGGTATTGCCGATTACCAAAAGATCATCTCAACCGGGTTAACCGATAAACAATTGCAGTATCAAACCATTTTGGCCCAAAAGGATATAGCCCTATCGCCAAACACCAAGATCATCATTATGAATGGCGGTAAAAGCTCGCCGATTATATTGAGTGATAAGTAGGATTTGCACGAATTTTACTAATTCGGGCGAATTACACGAATAATCACTTTCACCAAGCGTCATTGCGAGGAACGAAGCAATCCCCGATTAGCAGAGCCGCTCTGTATAATTTAGAGATTGCTTCGTTCCTCGCAATGACGCTTTGTTAAAAATAAAATAGTACCCTCTAAGTAACTCGTCATCAAAAAACGTACATTGTGCTAAAACCTATTTGATCACATGTCAGAGAATATCAAAAAAACGGTATTTAAAAATAAAGGCTTTTTCCAATTTTTAGTTATTTATATATCCATACTTCTTTTATGGAACATATATACAGGCTTTTATAATAGAAACTTGATGGCATTGTTACCTATCGGCATTCAGGTTATATTATTAACGTTAATGTTTAAACGTGATAAATATGCCAAGATTGCAATAACATATTGGACTATAATTTTTCAAATAGTAGCATTTGGATTAATAGTTATGGGGACCTCAATAAAAATCATCAATCACGATAGTTTTCAAGGTATAAAGATATATACGTTCGTTTTTGATATACTTGAAATTATCACTGGGATAGTAATATTAATCTTTATTCAGAGAACGGTAAAAGTAGAATGGATTCCAGCCAGTAAACTAAAGGACGTCCAGCCCTAACCCACTCTCACTCCCTAGCACCCATTTCCCATCCACAAACTCCGGCAGTTTAAAAGGATTATTGCTGGTCAGGAACGGCCCATCCAGGTCGGCCCAATTGCATTGCGGGGCCAGGGCGGCACCTGCCAAGGCGGCGCAACTGGTTTCGGTCATGCAGCCTATCATTACTTTCATGTCAAGCTCTCGGGCCTTTAACAGCATCTGGTGCGCCTCGTACATGCCTGCCGATTTCATGAGTTTGATGTTGATGCCATGATAAGCCCCCTTTAGCTTTTCAATATCAGCCAGGCGCTGTACGGCCTCATCTGCTATTATTGGCAGCGGGCTTCGTTCTGTAAGCCAGGCATTACTATCGGTATCCGTTTTCAGCATAGGCTGCTCAATCAGCAATACGCCTTGCTCCTGTAACCAATAGGTAAGGTCGAGGCTTTTTTCAAGGTCCGTCCAGCCCTGGTTGGCATCTACATACAATGGTAGGTCGGTTACCGAGCGGATGGCTTGTATCAGTTCCTTATCATTATCGCGGCCCAGTTTCACTTTTATCACTTTGTAATCATTGGCGGCCTCCAAAACTTTTTGGCGCATTATATCCAGCGTATCAATACCAATGGTAAAACTGGTTACGGGCATGGTTGCCGGGTTACTGCCTAATAGTTGCCAGCAGGGTTGTTGTTTCAGTTTGCCATCCAGATCGTGCAGGGCAATGTCAATACCTGCCTTAATAGCGGTATTCCCGGGGGCTATGCTGTCCAGGTAAGCAATGATCGCCGCGAAATCAAAGGGGTATTTAAACTGCGATGCATCAACCTTACTTAAAAAAGCATTAGCCGTTTCATAAGTTTCGCCCATATAGGGCACCATTGATGCTTCGCCGTAGCCGGTAAAACCCTCATGCTTAATTTGCAGCAGCATAACCGGGGTTGAGGTGCGCGAAAATTTGGCGATGGTAAAAGTATGCTTCAGTTGCAGTTCGAAGGGTTGATAAGTCAGTTCCATGTTATAATTCAAAGCTAAAATTTTCAGATTGAAAATCATATCTATCTTTGCGGCTATGCCGGCACAAATTTATCATCCGTTCGAGAAATCTAACTTCAGCAATTCCACCTGTTTTTTAAGCGGACAAAAGTTACAATCCGAAGAAGAAAAGATCCAAATCTTCCCGCAATGGCTCATGAGTATGTATAACCTGGAGGATAAACCCTTCAAGCTTCTTGATGAAAGTATGGCTACCTACAAGGACCTGAAACTGCCTTGCTCAGCACAGGTAAATGAAGCCTGGCTCGAGCCATTGGAAGCTGAAATAGCTGCCGCGTTTGAAGTTGGTTACGATGCCATCAAAAACCTGGATGAGCAAAAGCTTTTTCAATGGGCGGGCAAACTGCTTTATGGTATCATTTTTAACGAGATACAAAGTGGCATAAAGCTACAGCATGCACAAGGTGAGGAGTTTAATATTTCGCAATCCATCATCCATAAATTCAGTCAGCTACACTTAATGCTGCAAAGCATTAACCAGCCTGTTTATTTCGAGGATTTTAAGCCCTTCAGCTTGTTTTTATTTAAGGTGGAGAACAATGAGGAGGAATTTGGCTACCGCGATGAGATCAATACCCTAACCTTCGCTTTACGCATAAAAGATTTTGGACTGATCATCTGTTTGCAGGATAACGGCGCCAACCGTATGTACCACCGCGAGGTTTTGGAAAAGATTGAAGGCAAAACCTTGCACCCCATACAGTTTGAAGAATTCAGCGGGCGCATATTTTACTCTGCCTACCTGTTTAACCGCTTACCGGAGTATAATATTTTGCCTGTAGGCGATGATATTTATATTGAGGCCATGCCCCTGCGCGGTATGAGCACCAAACCGTTGTTTGATACCTGGAATAACAAAACCTACGGGCAGGTGCTGGAAAGCTTCTGGAAAAACTGGGGCTTCCTGCTGCTCGAGATCATTAAAGACCCGGAACACCCTATGAGCTTTCTATTTGATGCTGATGGTGGTTTTAAAAATGCAGATGATATTTCGCTCCCTCACTGATCTGCTGAAAAAACGCAGGCAGAACGCTTAGGTGCAGTATAATGGTTAATCCCAAACCGCATATAGCGCCGAATAAGTGCGCATCGTGATTAACGTTGTCGCGCGCGTACCTTGCCGCATAATGGCAATAAACCAAATACAATACACCAAAGGCAAAATACCATATGGGTATAGGTAAAGGTAAGATCATCATTGTTGCCCAGGGGCTATATAATATCGACCCAAAGATTACCGCGCTCACTGCACCCGATGCACCCAGACTGCGATAACCATAATCATCTTTATGTTTAAATATAGTAGGTATATCGCTTAGGCCGAGGCTAACGATATATAAAAACCCAAATTGCCAATGTCCAATAAGCCTCTCCAGGTTAAAAGCAAAAAAGAAATAAGAGAACATGTTAAATATCAGGTGCATCCAATCATTATGGATAAGGCCGCTGGTAAATACGGTGTATATGTTCTTTTTACGGTAAACCGTGTACGGATGCAATATAAGTTTGGCTAATAGATCCTCGTTGGAGAAAGCCATTAATGAAGTAAGGATCGTGATCACAAATATGGCCGACGCTACAGGCGCCGCCATCAGGGTTTCCATCATTTAAGGTTGGGGTTAATATTAATAATTAAGCTGCCTAACAGCGGCGAATATAAGTTATTTTCAGAATAAGGGAGGGCAATTCAATCAAAACCATCGCCCATAAAAAAACCCTCCATTGCTGAAAGGTTTTGTAATACGGTTGCTATACCAATTAAAGGACCGGGTGATGCTGATCGGTATCATGATCAACTGCATATTCCAGGTAACCTTCTTCATTTACTAATATGTTGCTTATTTCATGTGAGTTTTTGGTAGCTTTTTTTTGAGGGCCGCTCAACGGTATTAAAATAACGGCTAATAGTGCGCAAACTTCAAGCACTGTGTATAATGTTGTCATCACTTAAAATGTTAATATTGTTCATAGCCTTTTAGCTAAACCCATGCCAAAAAATTGTAAAAGCCCAAAAATTACTATTCTTATACAATAGAGCGTTTAAACTTAATTTTTAACTATTAAAACATGTTATTCGTTCTATTATTTTAATGCATCAGATTATCAAAATGAAATGATGTATGCTAAAAATGTATCATTTTGAGAAATTCAGACCATATTAACACACTATATATTTCAGCATAAGCCAAGGGAAAATCCTATTAGATTTCTGTTATATTTTTGATAAAATATCATCCACAGGCGCTTTCAAAGCATATTAATTGTAATTTCGGTTATTACATCTAAAAACTATCAATATGAAAAAGACCTTACTCCTGGCATTTATCGGGTGCTTAAGTGCGGCCGGTTACGCCCAAACAACTACTCCAGCTACCCCGAAAGACACGACACACCTCTGGACCATTCACGGGCAAAACACCTTGCTCATTAACCAGAGTTCATTCTCAAACTGGGCCGCGGGCGGGCAAAACTCCCTTGCTGCTAACATTGTACTTGATTACGATTTCGACTACAAAAAAGATAAATGGAGCTGGGATAATAAAGTGATATTCGGCTATGGCTTAAGCAAACAGAACGGCCTCGGTTGGCGTAAAAATGACGACCGCGCAATTTTAAACAGCTTACTGGGTTACCAGGCTGCCAAATACTGGCTATATACCTTTTATGCCAACTTCCAAACCCAGTTCAGCAACGGTTATACTTATGATGATGCCAATCACCGTACATTAATATCTGCTCCGTTTGCGCCAGCATACCTTACATTCGGCCCGGGTTTCGCGTATAAAAGATCGGATAACTTCCGGATCAACTTTTCACCGGCTGCTATACGCCTCACATTTGTTGAGAACGATTCCCTTTCAAACATCGGCTCATATGGCGTAACGCCAGGCAGCAAAAGTCTACTTGAATTTGGTGCTTCGCTTGATGCCTATTACAAATTTAACCTTGCACAAAATATCACTTTCGAAAATATCCTGAAACTATACTCCAATTACCTCGACAAGCCGCAGAATGTTTATATGGATTATGCAGGTAATATTTTCATGAAGGTAAACAAGCTGGTAACAGTGAACCTTGGGGTTGAGTTAATCTCGGACCCGGAGGCCAAGATCCCGGTTTTAAGCAATGGTGTAACCGAATATCACTCGCTTTTACAGGTGAAAGAGATTTTTGGTGTGGGCCTCACGTATAAGTTTTAGCTATAATACTTAGCAATGGTATGATTCAATAAATAAAAATATCAGGCTTTATATCAGGCTGTTAAATAATTTAGGTGGCGTTATTCCTGTTTTAACTATATAAAAATGTGCGCTTAAGCATTGAAATTATATCTTTACAACGGAGGATTTAGCGCATGGGATTACCATTACGAATAACATTTAAGGATAATGATTACGTTTACCAAATAGTAGACAGTAAATCAATAAACCAAAACACTACTGAGATTGAACTGCTCCTTAACGGCGAAAAAGTAGAACTGATTAGGGATATAAAATTGGTTTGGAAGCAGAAAGACGGCCACTCCGAACTGGACTCAGAACTGGTGCAGGCTTTAGGAAGATCAGTGTCGTTAAGATTGCGAATGTAAAACTTTCCCTGCTGCAAGCGTCTCCCGCTTGCAGCATAATGGAGAGGGCCCACTTTCCGTTAAATAATGTTAAAACAAGCTATCAGTATAACACTGAGGTAGTTGCTATCGTAATGAGGTTGTAAATCATTACTTTGCAGCATGTTAAAGTATTTGCTTGTAAGCCTCTTTATCGCCATACTCCCTGCATCCATGTTAATGGCAAAAGATCAGCCTGTGGATTCGCTGGTTCATATCGCGCAGTCGGATGCCCACAAATTCAGGCTGAATGATGCCGATATGAAAAAGTTCAGAAAAGACCGGCACAACAGCACTTCAGATTATTTTAAACCCGTTAAAACCAGCGTAAGCGATACCACGCTGTTGCAAGATTCGGCATATGTAAAAGCATACCGCGCTGCTGCCTATAACAAAACCCGTAAAAGGCGCACCGTATGGCATGATGTATGGGTAGGCACGGCAGTTTTGTATGGGGCCAGCCTGGTAGTAATTATGGCCATCGTATTTTCGCCGGGTTATAAAGGGCGCTAAACTATTTTAAATCCGCTTAAGTGTCCCTTTCGCATGGGTAAACTCTCCGGCCGGGGACGTCCAGTTTGAATATATAATGCCGTTTTCATAATCCTGCACCTGGGTAATGGTATTGCCATTCTTCTCTTTCCAGGTCACCATAAACAGTTGGGGCCTTAGTTCGGTCATTTCCGTGGCAACGGTTTCTGTAGTACCTTCCTGATTGCCGCCTTTTTCTGTAATAGTAAATGTTAACGATGTTCCGCTCTCAATGTAAAGTGTCGCTTTCGCCATCCCAAAGTCCACCGAAAATTTGTTGCCGATAATATCCATGATCTAGTTGTTAAGACTTATACAAAGGTTAACAGTAAATAAGGAAAATCAAACCATCATTTAAGCCATAGTGCGGGGGTGTTTGAGACAACATAGAGCTAATCACTCAGCGTATCCTTAACCGTAAGCAAGCCAGCAAATTTCCTGTGAGTTAAAATAACTCATTAATATCAATACTAATAAGTATATTTATTCATCTGAACCAACAAAACCTGCGATGAAGAAGACACTATTCATGTTTTTTTTACACTTTGTTATTTGTGCGCATTTTCTCAAACCCGGCCGGATAGCATACCTAAACAAAAAATAAAGGAAAAAAATATAGAACTAAGGGTAATGCCCTATTTAGGTTACAACAGGGACCTGCAGTTCATGTTTGGGGCTATGCCGATGATGATGTATAAAGTTAACAAAAAGGATACGATATCTCCTAAATCACTATCAGGCATGTCGGCTATTTATACGACCAATAATTCTTATTTTGTCGCCCTTTTTAATAAATGGTATTTAGCAGATGACAAATGGCGCATCAAACTGTTCGCCTTTACCGGCGATCAAAATTCCCAGTTTTACGTGGATGATATTGATGAGCCTGCCTTTTATGATTATGGCACCAAGAGCACCATTATCAGTGTTGGCGTGCAGCGCAAGATTATCAAGGCGCTTTATGGTGGATTGTCATATACCTACTCACATTACAACACGGTTTACCAGGACAGCATAGCACCTGCCAGTACCTCCCATACTAATGATTAGTGTTCAATTTATTATATGACACCCGCAATGCTGTTTATTACCCTACAACGGGCGAAAAAATCAATTTAAGCCTTACCAGCTACCCGGCCTGGTTTGGTAACGCGGCTGCGGCCAACAGTATTTCCCTGGAGTATGATAAATATATTCCCACACGTGCTAATAATGATGTTATAGCGGCAAGGTTTCTTGGCAAATTTGGTTTGGGAAACATAGCGTTTGAACAGCAGGTTACACTTGGGGGAAGGGATATAAGAGGTTATTCAGAAGGGAAATACCGTGGGGATGGTTTAATGGATGTTCAGGGCGAATACCGGTTTAACTTTAACAAAAGAATGGGCCTGGTAGGTTTTGCCGGTTTAGCAACTATTTATGGCTCCGATACCCCAAGCTTCAACTGGAAACTCTATCCCGGTGCAGGAGCGGGCTACCGTTACAATCCGTTTAAAACTTCAAAATTTAATGTAGGGGTAGATGGAGCCCTTGGAAAAGGTGATTACGGTATCTATTTCAGAATTGGAGAAGCATTTTAATATGGATTGGCATCACTTGCTATAGCGAAGGCGTGGAAGATTTAGAGCTTTACGATTTCTGGCACTAACGTTTAAACTTTTTTTTAGACGCAATTTTAACATCTGCTTTCGGCCATAGATCTGTAACTGTTGTGATAACTGATTCCCAAATAAGTTTAAGTGATTTCATGGCGGCAAAATACCCGGTTAACAGCTATAACAGTTGAACTATAATTTCAAATGATAGCATCATTCAGTCAAATTATAAAAACGGCTACTGGTGCTCGCATTGATCATAGTTGGCAACTCAAGTAATTATAAAATTCTTTTCCAGAAGAATAGCCTCGTCTTCTATAACCTGGAAAATCCATATGCCTGGTTTAATTTCCCAATCATATTCAAATGTGATGTAGTCGTAATTGATTTGATTATTGTAACTATATTTGTGTTCTATCGTTTCTGAACCGCTCTGGTTGGTTTCAGGATTTGTAATTAAAGGATGTATGATCTTGCTTATAAAATGTACATCTTCATTTTTTGTCAATGGATCAAAACCTTCTAAATAATACTCTATACCGAAGGTTAACCCAATGATACCCTCAAATATATCCTGATGTTTGATAAAGGTTATACTATCCGAATGGATGAAGTATCCGGTAAGGCTATCTTTGGAATAACTCTTGCCTTCGTTAAAAGATGATACACTGCCAAAATTCAACAGCTTAACATCCTTAATCTGTTTAGGTTCCATTGCAATTTATTAGGGCTGCTAATGTAGTAAAATCCCGTCAGCGCAGGAGTCTGAATTTCTTTCACTGCTTTCAATATTATTTCTTTCCTGTTTTACCCAGCGTTTTGGTTCAGCATGGCGTAATGCCATTAAATAACTTATAGTTTTTATGAACCCATACCTAAACGGGAAATCATTATACGGCGACGATTTTACTATTGATGAGATAGAAAGCTGGTACAAGCAGGAGAAGGAAGCATATGCTAATCTCGGCAGTAAGAATACGGAAACATACTGGTACGGTTACCACGCCTTAAACAACCTGCACGGTTTTAATTATTTAAAAGGCAAATGCTTTAATAATGTACTTGGGCTGGGAGCAGCATGGGGGCATGAGTTTGATGTAATTATTGACCAGATTAGCAACTTACATATTATTGAACCATCTGATCAGCTACGATCGGAAAAGATAGGCAACATCAAACCCGTTTATACTGTTCCCGCAATTTCGGGAGCTATCAATTACCCTGATAATTACTTTGACCTGGTAACCTCATTCGGAACGCTTCACCATATCCCTAATATTTCTTACGTAATCTCAGAATTGTACCGGGTTACCAAAAAGGGCGGCTATATATTGATCCGCGAGCCCATTATTTCTATGGGCGACTGGACAAAGCCGCGACCAGGCTTAACAACACATGAAAGAGGTATCCCCTTAAATATTTTCAGGGATATTTTAGCGAAACACCCCTTACAGATCATAAACGAGGGCCTATGCTTTACCATGACGGCGTTTTTTCAGCGTATATGGATCAATTTTTCAAAACGCCCCATATATACATTTAAAAGCTATATACTGTTAGATAAATGGTTATCGAAACTCTTTTACTGGAATTTGAAATACCATGCCACACATAAGCTGCAGCGCATAGCACCTCAAAGTGCCTTTTATGTTCTTAAAAAGCTTTAATGTGGCGTTTCCATTTTCTCCGCTATTATTAAACAGGTGTTAAAAATCGGTTACTATAACAATTAATGACCGAAAATTTAAAATTATTGTTGAAATTAAGCTGGTCAAAATAAATCCTTATAACGTGATAAAATCCCATTCTATTCCCAATCATGCCGATGTTGTTCTGATAGGCGCCGGCATTATGAGTGCTACACTTGCTGTAATGTTAAAAGAACTTGATCCCGGCATTACAATAGAAATTTACGAGCTGCTGGACAGTCCCGCGCAGGAAAGCTCAAATGCCTGGAATAATGCAGGCACCGGGCATGCCGCGCTTTGCGAATTGAATTATACACCGGAGAAAAAGGATGGCAGCATTGATATTTCAAAGGCGCTTGAGGTAAACACCGAATTCGATCTGTCGCGCCAATTTTGGGCCTACCTGGTAAAGAAAGGAGCCATTAAAGCCCCTCAATCCTTTATTAATGCGGTACCGCACCTCAGCTTTGTGCATGGTGCAGAAAACGTAGCTTATTTAAAAAAGCGTTTTGAGGCCCTTACCGCTAATCCTCTTTACCATACAATGGAATTTAGTGATGACCCGGAGGTGATAAAAGATTGGGTACCACTAATAATGGAAGGCCGCGACCCGCAGGAACAGGTAGCTGCTACCAGGATGCAAACCGGCACTGATGTGGATTATGGCGCGCTCACATGTGTTTTACTCGATGCCCTTACCGGTATGCCTGGCGTAACCATCCATTACCATCACCGTGTGCAGGACCTGCACCGTGAAGAGGAGAGTTGGAATTTGAAGGTAAGAAATGAAACAACTGGAAGCCATCACCACATTAACGCCAAATTTGTATTTATTGGGGCTGGTGGTGGTTCTTTAGCCTTGCTGCAAAAATCGGGCATTCCTGAGGCACATGGCTATGCAGGCTTCCCGGTGAGCGGTGTTTGGCTGCGCTGCGATAATGAAGAACTGGCCAACCGCCATCATGCCAAGGTTTATGGCAAAGCCTCGGTAGGCTCGCCGCCAATGTCGGTACCGCATCTCGATCAGCGCCACATCGATGGGAAAACCGCATTGCTTTTTGGGCCATATGCAGGCTTTTCAACAAAGTTCCTGAAACATGGTTCATATCTCGATCTATTTGGTTCTATCGATCCTCATAACATATTGCCCCTGCTGGCGGTAGGGCGTGATAATATGGCGCTTACCGAATACCTGATAGGCCAGGTGATGGAATCAAAAGAAGCCAAATTTGCCGCGTTAAGAGATTTTTTTCCGAATGTAAACGAAGATGACTGGCATATAGAAGTGGCTGGGCAACGTGTGCAAATCATTAAAAAAGATGCGGAGCACGGCGGTATCCTGCAATTTGGTACCGAGTTAGTTGGCGCTGCCGATAAAAGCATTATTGCTATGCTGGGCGCATCTCCGGGTGCATCAACAGCGGTTTGGATAATGGTAGAAGTGCTTAAACGCTGTTTCCCTGATAAGGTAAACGTAAATGATGGCGAATGGACAGCAAAATTAAAGGAAATGATCCCATCATATGGCAGATCACTTATTGATGCCCCTGCGCTTTGCCTGCAATTAAGAGCAGAAACAGCTGCGGTATTAAATATTAAAGACATTGCATAATGATCAATGCTTATCATATTTATACAGGCGGGGATGGTAACTCCCATGTAAAAAGGGGAAGCATTACGGATGGTGCCCTGGTTGGTGCCGATCACATGCTTTTTAAGGAAACCCCGGCACATTCATCGCTCGACTGGCATACGGCCCCGGTAAATCAGTATGTAATTACGCTTTCGGGCATCCTTGAATTTACTACTAAAACAGGCGAAACATTTATTATCTATCCCGGTGATATTCTTTTAGCCACAGATGTTACCGGCACTGGGCATACCTGGCGGTTAATTAATGATGAACCATGGAAACGCGTTTATGTAATTTTTAACCAGGGCGCAGATACGCATTTTGTAGGTGACAACGAAAACTAGCTGGAGATTAAAACCTAAAATTCCTCAGTCACTTTTATAACAAAGCCTGCAGACCAGGATCCGCAGGCTTTGTTTGCCTATCTGTCGGGATGGCGGGATTCGAACCCACGACCTCCAGCACCCCATGCTGGCGCGATACCGGGCTACGCTACATCCCGAAGGAGGAAATTTCCGGACAGCAAATATAAAAATGAAGAAATAAATATAAAAGAGAGCCTGCATTTTCCTTAGCTGGTATGCCATGAAACAAGTGGCCCAAGTTACGGGGTAGCACACGCGACACACGTGCGCCAGCAGAGGGGAAAAGAGCTAATAAATAGCCCTAATTCATTTTTATGCAATCGCCAAAATTTATACTTTTCGTTTTTAAAATATATACTTTTGGATTTTGCGATTATAAATGAAATTTAAAAAAATAATTCTTTTTGCGTTCCTGCTAATTGTTTGGTTAGTTAGCTGCAAACCTAGAACTGACAAGAACGCAGTTGGCTCGGGATCAAACGAGCCGACACAAAAAACTGGAATTAAAAATACCAGCCAATCTGTTCAACAGTCAGATACTGCAAACCGTATTGCGCCTATAACATCATTGCCTTTTGGACCCGCTGCGATAGTACAGTATAAATTCCCAGACGACGGATGGGCGGATCCAATGGGCGGTCCGGTGCCTAAAATCGATAAAAAACACCAAGAAGAATTTAAAAAAATTCGTTTTGGTCCCTTTAATTATTCAAAGTCGGTCCGTGCTCCTTTAATTAAGCATGTAATATTTGTTAATGTCTGGACTGATTCATTAATAACTACGCACGATGAGCATTATGACACCGATTTTAAATATCGTTTGCCCAATTTCGGACCTTATGAATGTTATTATCAATATCACACTGATTCCTTAGCTAGTTTGGTTAAAGCGAAATACAATACTCAATATGACGGATTTGGCAATTTGGTTTTGATTGACACACTTACAGGGGACGCTAAAATATTGAATATATATAGTTCATTTGAATATGGTGAAGAAGGAGGCGGACACTATTATAGATACTTTTTTATAGATAAGGAAAAGAATATAGACATTTTTACTGCAGGTGGGGAGGAGGGTAGCGGAAGTCTCAAAAAAGTTCAGGTGATTAATGTTCAAAGTGATGGTACGATTTCTTTTAAAAATATAAAATAAAAATCCAATACTGGCGCACGCGTGTGCCAGCAGATTATTAAAAAAAATACGATATCAACAAATTGGTATTGCTTTAATTGGGATAGCAGAATAATTTTCGGATCACTTTCTATATGATTTGAAGAAACTGGCGGGATAAATCCATATTAATTAATTTTTATCGTGCCGCTCATGTCTGCAGGTTATTCAGATCTTAGGTTCTTAATGGGGTTAAGTATAGCAGTTTTCAGCGCCTGAAAGCCCACTGTAATCAAAGCAATCAGGATAGATGCCGCGCCGGTTAGCAGAAACACCCAATAACCTATACTGATGTGCAAGGGATAATTGCTGAGCCATTTGTTCATTAGCCACCATGCTATCGGCGATGCGATAACGAATGCTATTGCCACCAACGCCAAAAAATCTTTTGATAGCAGGGTTGTGATGGCGGCTACAGATGCGCCTAATACCTTGCGGATACCGATTTCCTTTATCCGGTTTTCGGCCATAAATGCAGCCAGTGCGAACAAACCCATGCACGAAATAAAAATGGTTAAGCCCGCAAAAGCGGCGGCCATTGTACCGAAGTTTTCGTCGCCTTTTATACGGTCCTTATATGTATTGTCCACAAATCTATAAGCGAAGGGATAGTCAGGATTGTATTTTCTGACTATGGCGCCGATTTTTGACAGGCTGGCGGATACGGGCTGGGTATTGCTTAGCCTGAAATTCATAGCACTATATTGTTTACTGGTTCCGCGTATAATAATGGGTTTTGGTAACTCATAGGCCCAGCCTGCAATATAGTCCTTTATTACACCAACCACATGTAAATTGATGTTGCCCTTCTTCATCAATTGGCCTACAGAGTTCTTAAAGCCTATCTTTTTTACTGCAGTTTCGGTAAGCAATACGGCGGCGGTATCGGTTGGGTAACGATACACATCAATATCACGCCCTTCCAGCAGTGCAATACCAGAGGTTTGTGTAAAGCCCTGGTCGGTGAAATTTTCTTCAAATGTAATACTGGCCGACGGATTTTTCCCCAGCCAGCTGTAATCATCGTTCGCTGTCCAGATATCCTCAACCGATGAGTTTGTGCGCGTTATACCGGTAATGGCGCCGCTTCCCAGTAATTCCTGCTTTATAACCGGATAGTTTTTCCCTATATCACCCTTAATGTAGATATAAGCCAGGTTAGTTGAATCATAACCTTTGCTGCGGTGCAATCCAAAATCTATCTGCCGGTAAATTACCAGTGTACAAATAATAAAGGTGATGGCCAGCGTAAACTGTACCACTACCATAACTTTACGGGGCGCGAGTAACGACCCTGCAGAGGTTAAAATGCCTTTCAGCACTTTTACAGGCCGATATGCAGAAAGATAGAATGCCGGGTAAATACCCGCAAAAATGCCTGTGATAAATGCAAATGATACCACAGCCAGCCAAAACAAAGGATTAGCATAAGGTACGGTAAGGTTATTCCCTACTAAATTATCAAATGCAGGCAGACAAAGCTGTACCAGTATAATACACAATGCCGCCGCTGCAAAAGCAGTGAGCACCGATTCGCCGAGGAATTGTTTTATCAGTATTCCGCGGCCCGCGCCTGCCACTTTACGTATACCAACCTCTTTTGCGCGTTTGGCGCTGCGTGCGGTACCCAGGTTCATATAATTGATACAGGCTATCAGCATCACCAGTGCGGCAATCAATGCAAACCATTTCACCATTACCAATCTGCCAGGCAGGAATTTTCCGTTCTCATAATCAGAATATAGCCACCAATCTGCCATGGGCTGTACTATGGCATTTGTACCCGGGTTCACATGCTGGTTGTTGAAAACGTTCCAGAAAAGCCCCTCAGCAGTTTGGCGGCTTACCCCGTGCTTGAGCATTACGTATGTCTGTACTGTATTTGATCCCCAATCGTCCCTTGCCCAATGTACCTCCTTCATATAGCTTAATGGAACAATATATTCAATAGAATTGAGCTCGGTATTGGCAGGTAATGGTTTAAGCACCCCGGTTACGGTAAAATTGGCTATACTGTCTATCTTCACAATCTTCCCCATCGGATCTTCATTGCCAAACAGCTTTTTTGCCATTTGCTGGGTTAACACAATGGTATGTAAACCCGTTAATGCAGTCGCGGGGTTGCCTTCTGAAAACTGGTAGCTAAAAAATTTAAAGAAATTAGGGTCTGTTAACAGTCCCCTGCCTTCAAAACGCTTGTCGCCATGTTTTAAAACAAATGAACCTACCCCCGAAAGGCGGTTAACTTCTTCCACCTGCGGATAATTGGCTTTTAATACCGGCGCAAGTATCGATGGCAGTCCACCGTCAATCTGTAGCTGCCCATTAACCTTTGTTTGGCTATAAACCTCGTAAATCCGGTCTTTATTTGTATGGAACTGATCGTAACTCAATTCATTGGCCACCCAAAGAAATATAAGTATGGCAGTGGCCATGCCAATAGCCAGCCCGCTGATGTTGATAAAGGAAATGGTGCGGTTACGGCGAAACTGCCTGATGCTTATTTTAAGCAGCTGACCGAATATAAGGCTTTCGTGCCTTGCCTTGTCCGCAAAACTGATCTTTGGAATTTCAGAGGGGGGATTACCCTTAAAAGCTTGTACGCGCTGCCTGGTTTGATACAGGTAAGCAAATTCGTTATAGATGTTTTCGGCCCGGTTCAGCAAGGCCTGCTTTTGGCTGAATGTTACCTGCGGATCAGGGTCGTTGTATTCATCCAGGAATTCTTTGACCATGTTTAGCAGATCAGGGTGCGTACCTAACAGGTAGGCAAGCTCATCGACTTCAGCTCCAATCGCTTTACCCGAGATAAATAACTCAACCAGAAACCAAATGTGCTCTTCCATAATGCAATTTTTGGATGCCTGGTCAAATCGCCGCATAGATTATGCCATTGATGTATCAAGTTGATATTAAGTAATTTATTTGGTTATTGACAGCCAGGAACGTGCGATATCGAACACTTACTGTACGGTAAGGAACAGGTTAATGACCTGATTGTCAACTGCAAAGTTTGTTCGGGTATTTGCTGGCTTTGTTTGATTAAAGGGATTAACGGAGAAGATAGGGTTCGAATTGGTAATTTGCTGTACTTCAGCTGTTTAATATCGTCAGGATGGCGGAATTAGCTTCACTGATCCTGAGATGGGGGTGCTTCAGAATTCCTCAAACCTAATAGTTGATAATCGTCTTTCCAAATGCATAATCGAAGCCGTTAATATTCGATCACCATGTTAACTAAAAGTAAATCGTCCTAAGCTGTTTTGCCAGTTATCTTTCTGACAGCATTGGCGTTTTGTGAAAATAAGTTTCATTGTACAAATTATCAATGAAGAATTCAGCCAGCAGTTTGCGGCTCATCTGGAACGGCTTCGGCGTATGGTCATAGGTAACTGCTAATGTTCCAATATTTTCATTCTCATTCAGTCCAACCGGCCTGGCAATGGTCCAGTCTGTTCCGGATGCTTGAATTAAACGTTCCTGTGCGTTATGGTCAGCAAATATAACTTTGAAATTCGTTAACTTAACCAACAGCTTTACATACCATGGCGCATATTTCCAGGAATCCCCCACCCCAACAGATGATAAGATTAAAATACGTTTAACTCTGTATTCATTCATCACCTGCAACACGTTAGTCATGCTTTTTTCCAGGATACGCGGAGCATTTATTTTCCTGAAAGAAATGGCTTCTCCTCTGGTTAAAGGGCTTAACAAACTGAGAACTGTATCGCAGCCTTTCATGGCTCTACGAACATCGTCAATATTGGTAGGAAGACCTATAATAAGTGTTAAACTATCAGACTTGGCAATGATCTTAGCCGGATTTCTAACTAATGCCACTACCTGGTAACCTTGCGCCAATGCAAATGGTATGGCGTGTTTGCCGGTTCTGCCGGTTGCGCCCAATATTAATATTCTTTTTGGCATGATTTATTTCGCTGATATTTTTGCCAGGAAAAGATTAAAAAATAATTTCCATAATGGCCTCATCGCTTCCGCCATTTTAATAGGATTACCATATTCATAATATTGCGTAATCTTCATTTCCTCATTCAAACAGAACCGAAAAATGTAATTTTGCCTGTAAGTCTTTCCGGTAGGTATAACGATACACTCCAAATCTGCTGTTGCCCAATAATTGCCTGGCTCATCCGTAGCGTATAACTTATGATCATGAAGCTGAAATGATTTCATCATTGGTAATATTCTCGATAAATGGTTGAAATATTGCTTTCGGTTCATTACTGCACTGTTGCGTTTTGAAAAAGGCAATTGAATACTTACATCTTCAGAAAAAAAAGATATTAAGTTTTCAGGGCCCTTATCAAATGAAGCCATCATTTTACTTAATACTTCTTCGATCAGTTGTTTTTGGAAATCCATTGTTATTTTTTTAACAAATGTAGACCTCACTTATCGCTATGGATAGCCCATACGGGCTAAATAATAGCCCGATCAGGTAATAATGTTTGATATGGCAGATAACCAAACTGTTTTTTATAAGCCTGCGAAAACTTGCTCAGATTATTATAGCCTATTTTTAAACCGATTTCTCCAATAGTAAGCTTCCGCGCTTCAATCAAATGCCGCGCATAAGCTAACCTGTGTTGCTGATAAAATTCAAAAACAGGCATACCGAATACTGTACGAAACAGTGCTTTCAGTTTGGAGGGGCTCATCGCAGCTTGTTTTGCTAAAACATCAATGGTAGGATAATTCACATCTTCAATTGCAAGTAATTGTTCCCTGATCCTAAAAATAGCTTCAATATCGCTTTGATATTTAAAGGCAGATAAATTTGAATCCTTCTTTATTTCAAAAGCTGAAAAAAGTTGGCTAAGCATATCGTAAGCAATTGCCTTCATTCGCAAATTAAAAGGGCCAACATCTGTTTTAAGTACAAACAGATTTAATGCTGACTGTAATATCGCAGGTGTGACATTTTTAAACCTAAAAAGCGGCAATTCAAATAATCGCTTCTGCGAAAATATAGAATCAGCCTGGAAGTTTTGTTTAAGCCAATCGGCATGTATAGCAAATGCAACGATCTTAAAACGCTGCCGGATCTTGAACAATGACCTCAATTCCAAGTGGGAGTTATAAAGCAGGACGCCCGGACTTGTTATTTGATAATGCTCGAAACCGGACTTAACAGCCGTATCTAAATGGTAATCGGGCAGGTATAATTTCATAAACAAGTAATCCGGTGGTACATATTGCATCAACCTGGGTATACCTGTATTTGACTTTACTTCCGTCAAAATCATGATAAGGCCTTCTTCCAAAGGATATAACCTGACTGAACCTTCATCTACAGAGCCGCTCAGAATTAAACTATTGTTTTCAACCGTAGCACCAATTTGCATTGCGGCGTACTTAAGCCATTGCGCGGGATTATCCGATTGGGAGTAAATCATAATCAAAGATACATCATCACTGTCAAGGATGAAACGCTTACAACCTAACAGACAGTAAGGTAATCAAGAAACTACAGTTGTTGGCTTTGCCTTTTCGCCTCGTTTGGATTATATCCAAAATATTCTTTGAAGGAATCTGAAAAATGCGACAGGTTTGCGAAACCCACCTCCCAGTACACAACCTTATCCAATTCAAGGCCTTCATCAGTATTTAAACCGGGTAGGTTTGAAGCCAAATTAAGTTTCATGAAAGCAATGGGCTGCTCCTCAATAAAAACCACATAATACTGAATATTATTATTTAATAGTTCGGTTCTTAATTTTTCCGTGCCGAATACATTATCCAAATAGTTTTCCAGGCCTCCCTCTTCCCAATGGTGCGCAAAATTTGGCTATAGGCATCACAGCAAATTGCGTGCAGCAGCTGAAGGTTTTCCTGTTGCAATAGTTGAATATCAATGTTTGGTAGCATGGCTAAAAGTAATAATCATATGGATAACTGGAGATAATATTTTTGCACTTAATGCAGTTACCAGTGGCACCACGACCAATTATTAAGTGTTTATTTACTGATGCAAAACATCCACCAGTCCGGCTTTAGTATTGCAGCTCATGGTTATTTTACCCTTGTCCATGTAAATGTTTGACCAAACAAGGAAAGGCCGTAATACCCGCGCATTTCTAAACTATCATAATCCTTCAGCCTCATCTTTAAACTATAAGTCTTTCCGCTACGCGCATCATATAAATGTCCGTCAGTGTATGCACCATTATCGTAAGTCAGGTCAGCTATAAATACCAGGTTTAACCGTGACCTGGTACGTAAAGCCGCATCCGGATTTTTCGTATCCTTTAGAGGTGTCTTGCCATCGGCTTCGTACATTTCGGCGCCCCAAATCAGCTTACCCGAATATTTATTACCGGATTTAAAAATTTCAATTTTTGCATCCTTCTTTTTACTAAGCCATATGCCAAGTACTTTATCGCCGCCTGTAGTTTGGGCGATAGATGAGGAAACTATAAGTATGAGTGTAACAATTGAAAAAAATATCTTTTTCATGAGGGTATAAAAGAATGAATGATTATTATTTAATTATTGATTGGCACTTAAATTTGGGGTTAACATAAACCTGTCGCGAAATCTTATAATGACAAAAATGATGCTTCGGAAATTCCTCAGCCTGCCATTTCCTTTGCACCTGCTTTACTTAGCGTCTTTAACATAAATCCAGGGGCTATCCGGCTCATAAAATATAGTATACGGGCAATACCCGGATATATTTCATACTTATCCTTTTCCACTCCTTTAAGCGCTGTGTCCACTAGTTCAACGGGATCCATTTGTTTTACATTATAGCCATCCAGGTCACGGAATTCATCGTTTAGAGGCGTTTTCGCTGCGGGTGCAATTAATTCAAATACTTTGATCCTTGTGTTTTTCAGTTGTACACGGAGTGATTTGGTGTAGGAACGCAACCCTGATTTGGTGGCTCCGTAGATCGGGGATATCGGAAACGGAACAAGGGCAAGGCCCGATGTTACATTTAATATAGCTGCGGATGGCATTTGCTTTAAGTGCGGAAGAAACGCCTGGACCATACGGATGGGGCCCATCAGGTTGGTTTCTATTTCAAGCGTGATATCCGAAAGGCCTATCGAGGTGTCGTGCAGGCTGATCTTGCGCATTTGACCGGCATTATTAATTAATATATTGAGTTTAGGGAACTGCGCTATTACCGTTTTATAAAGATTAGTTATTTCTTCCGGATTGCTTACATCACTTTGAAAAGTATGTAAATCAACCAAATTCTTTTTAGCCGATGCCAGTTTAACGGGATCCCTGCCCGTTACGATCACAGTGTTCCCTAATTCCAGCAGCCTTTTAGCAAATTCCAACCCAAAGCCGCTTGTGCCCCCGGTTATCAATATGGTGTTATTTTTAAGTTCCATCTTTTTACTTTTTTTAATGACACAAAAGTAAGCTGGCTCCATATACCAGGTTTATTCAATTCAATCCATTGTTTATCAGATTCAAATAACACCTATAATTAAACTGAGTGAAAGCGTATATTTGATAGGTAAACATCAGAAAGGGGATTATTTAATTCAATTAGCAAATGAAAGCACTAACCATTGATGACTTTTATAAATACACCGCCAAAGCAACGCAGGAAAATGTAGATTCACTGTTACCGCCCGGTATAAAAAAGGAAATAGGGCATTTTAACGTATTCAGTGTTGCCGATTTGGTTACCAGGTACAAAGCAGATCCCCGTACTATGGTGTACAACCAACGGGAGTATTATAAGGTTAGCCTGATCAGGGGGAAAAGCCTTGTCGAATATGCGGACAAGGTGATTGAAATAGAAAAGTACGCGTTGTTGTTCGCTACGCCTAAAATCCCTTACCGCTGGGTTCCCCTGAACGAGGATCAGAAAGGCTATTTCTGTGTTTTTACAGGTGATTTTCTTTTGCCTTCGAAAAGCGGTATGGTACTGGATGATCTTCCTTTATTTCGGCCCGGGGCATGCCCTATCTTCCAGATTTCTGAATCGCAGGCAGATAATATGGTTTTGATTTACAAGAAAATGCAGGAAGAGATGGCTTCAGCTTACTTGTATAAATATGACCTGATCAGGAACTTCCTGATGGAAATGATCCATAATGGACAAAAGCTTGAGCCGTTAACTACCTATAATTATACCCATAACGCATCGGCCAGGATATCTTCCCTGTTTATAGAATTACTGGAAAGGCAATTCCCGATTGCTGCGCCGGAACAAAAAATCAGCCTGAGAACTGCGAAAGATTATGCGGAACGGCTTTCGGTTCACAGCAACCACCTGAATAAAGTGTTGAGAGAAAACACGGGAAAAACAACCACTGAACATATTACTAACCGTTTGATCCAGGAAGCTAAAATATTGTTAAAACAAACGGACTGGAACATTTCGGAAATTGCTTATAGCCTCGGTTTCGAACAATTGTCTCATTTTTCCAGTTTCTTCAAAAAACAAACCTCATTGTCTCCACTCGAAATTCGTAATCAAATTGTTTAGTTGATAACTAATTATCAATATTTTACTATTTCAGCGAAACGCTGTTTCGATAGGGGTTATTGTATAGAGGTGCCGGGACTTCGAACCAGCAATATGCTAATCTACCGCAAGTTAATATTTTTAGAAAATAGCCGAAAAACACAAACCGCCTTTAAACTTCTTTAAAGACGGTTTGTTGATATCGTCGGGATGGCAGGATTCGAACCTGCGGCCTCCACATCCCAAATGTGGCGCGATACCGGGCTACGCTACATCCCGGGCTGGAAAATTTCCGGAGTGCAAAGATATACGATGATAGGATAAATCCAAATGGAATGTTAAGGATTTTATTTATACAAACAAATATTCACCATTCCATTTTAACACTAAACCGTATATCCGTTGGCTACTGTTTTATTGCCAAAGTTTAAGCTGGATTTAGAATATAGTCCCCAAACGGAATTTTTGTCAATAAGTTCCTGCACTGATATAAATCAAAGCCATCTTGTATTTTAAAAGTGAACTTATTATGTTAGCATTCTAAACATATCACATGAAAAGAATTTTAATTTTTGTCCTAATACTTATTAGTTCAGGCGCAGCATTTGCCCAAAAGGATACTACAGGCTTAAACATCCCCGTAAAAGATGGCAATGTAGTTTATGAACAGGTGGTGGATATCCCCGGAAAAAGCAAAGCCGATCTGTATAAAAATGCTAAACAATGGTTTGTTGATTATTTCAAAAACTCCAGGGATGTGATTCAAAGCGAGGATAAGGATGATGGTAAAATTGTAGGGAAAGGAATGCTGCCGGTGCTGTTCAATGGCGCAATGGGTACACAAGTGATCTATAATGATAAATTGAGCATTCAAATCGATTGTAAAGAGGGTAAGTATAGGGTGCGGATTTATGAACAGCTTTTAAGCAGCCCCGGAGGTGGGCAGGTTACCACTACGCCCGAAGAATTAATTGCTAAGTTGATGGGTACGGGCTGGTCGCCTTTTAATGCTAAGCAGGCCAGGCGCATGCTGGAAAGTATGAACAGTGAGATGTTATCTACACTTGCCTCAGTAAGCAGGGCTATGAGCGCGAAAACCGATGATTTTTAACAATTAGCGATCACACGATGTTAATAGCAGCTTTTATCTGCAACGGATGACCACTCATGCGCGATGTTTGTCATGAGTAATGCATTATCAAAATGAACAGATCCTTTAGGAAAGATCTGTTCATTTTCAAAATAGCTGGATATAACTTTGCTTACTTCAAGAGGTTTAACTTCCCATTTATAGGTATTAAGTAATAAGCCGTCATATTTATTGTTGTTAGGAGAATAGCTTAATGATCCTGCTTTAAAAAAGTCAGAAGCTGTTTCCAAATCCTTAAAAATAGACGTTGGATCAAATGAATCCGTTACCCTGGCATCAACACTAATAATTGTTCCGTCCGAGCTGTTAAAAGCCACATGGTAATCAATCCCATTTTCCTGAACATCAAATTTTGCATGGTAGTGCTTACCAGGGAATACCCTGCCACCTGCAATGGTATTGAACAGGGATGAAGTGTCCCTCCGTGGTATATAAACCCCTTCCTTTAGTTCGCCGTCTTCCATCCATTCTACTGCAATCCGGTGCGCACCATTTTCTGATCCAATACCAACAAAAGCAGGCAAGCCTTTAGGCCTAACCTGTTTCAGCCTGATGAGACATATCCCTGCAATAGCTTTACCTTCAACAAGCTTAGGTTTAAATGGTGATGGTACTATTAAGCTGGCTATATCGGCATCAACTGTAAAGTTAACCAGCATACGCCTGTCTATAATTCCGCTAATGGTAGGTATCTTCATCTTACAACAACTAAGTTAGCATTGCATTAATATTATCACGGAATTACCTGTACAAATACAAATATTTATTCCCTATACTTTGATTGTAAAACCGCTTGCCATTAAAATCGATGAACGGGTGGTTTACCGTTGTACTGATGATGTAATCGAGCAGTTTTACAGTTTGCGGCAGCGATTTTGAAACATTATCAACCTCAATATAAACCGGGTTGATCTGCCTGCTGAAACCATCTTTAAACAAGGGGTATTCCCAGTCGTCAACACCAAAAATAAGGCCTATATTTTTAGCTCCTGATTGTGATATAGCTGTGTAAACCGCGTTATATTCACTGTATACCAATGGGTTACTGGTAAAATAATTCTGGTAACGGGCATGAAACATCCCGCCTGAATATGGCCTCCTGCTATTATGGAATACCACCAATAGCGCGTAAACCAAAAGTACAGGTGTAATTATGTACACTATCTTTTTAAACAGCTTATTTATACTTAAAGCATAACACACCAATGGTATCGACAGTAAAAACATAGGCACATGCAGCCTTGATGCCCAGGGCTGCCACTTTAAGTAAGCGCAGAAGAATACCACCTGGAGTATTATTATCGCCAGCAGTGTAGTAACTATAAACTCGCGTTTGCCTTTTATTATACCCCATCCTAATATTATAAATGCGGCTGCGATCAATATAAAGTGGATCATATTCGGGCCGGCATCTTCATCGGTGACTCCCTTATTTATGGTGTAAATAGTATTGCGGTAATTAACAGCCGGATCGTTAATATCCACACCGGCTATAGCATTTAGCTTATAGATCACTTTTGTTGAAACATCTGCCACAGGTTTGGCATACATAAAACTAAAGTGCATACCGGCATTCTTTATTACATTCGACAGGAATATACCCGCGCTCATTTTTTGGTTCGAATAGGATTTACCCTCTTCCTTGTCGGTACCCAAAACACTTTTGCTGTAGTTATAGTTGCGGTAATATTGCCCGGCGTTTATACTTATGGATAGCACAGCTATCATCAGCGGAAAAAGCAGGTAATTATAGTTCCTGGTACGAAATAGACATGCCAATGATCCTATCCCCCAAAAAAGTAAAACCGGTGCCAGGTATATATAAGCGGTACCCTTTGTAAGTATACCCAGGCCAACGGCCAGCCCTAAAAATAAATGATCGCTAAACTTGCCACTCTTAACCGCGCTGAGCGCGAAATAACACGATGCGATAATAAAAAAAGAAACTACAATATCATTTTGGGTGCTTGATGCTTCCAGTACTACCTCGGGTATGGTAATGGCTAATACAACGGCTATTATCTTATAGCTGCGACTCAAACCAAACTCGGCAAGTATCAGTACCAGGCCAACTATGCTAGATAACAGGAAAAACAACTGCACCGGGTTTGCGAAGTAATCACCTTTGCTCAGGATGGAAATATGGGCTATCAAATATTCGGCGAAAGGCGGCTCATACAACTGCCTTACAATATGGGTAGGATAATATGCAACCGACTGGTGGCTCACCCAACTGGTAATGCGGGCCATGTGATAGGTCATGGAGTCCCAGTTATTGGGCGGGTATATGATGCTCTGCGCAAAGATTAATAGTAGTATTACTAATACACTGCCCAGTAAAATTTTCTCGAAAATGCGGAGGCTCTTAAATACATTATAAATATTTTGCCTTAAGTTGCCGGTAAATACAATTAAGTTTTCCTTTTTAAGATATAGATACAGCAGGTTGCCAATTAAAACTATACTCCATGAAATGAGAATTGACTGAAAGTTGAAGCATTGCAGGATACTTAGTATTTCAGTAATGAATACTACCAGTGCCGAAAAAACAAGTACCGTTATCAACAATACTTCCTTTTTACCGCTTGCCTGTAATTGAACAGCGCCAATATTTAAAAAGATGGTAATAAAGCAGAGTATGAGTAGGATAAGGGCCATTAATGCTATTTAAGAAGTCCCAAATATAAATAAACCACTTTAGCAATGTGGTAACACAAATTCAAGTTTTATCGTTATAATGCTAAACCTATGAAAGAGAGCGAAAATCAGCCGGTTATCAATCCATCAGATCATTTAGCAAATGAACGCACATTTCTGGCCTGGGTACGAACCGGCGTGGCCATAATGGGGTTTGGGTTTGTTGTGGTAAAATTCGCGCTGTTCATCAAACAGATTTCCTTTGCAATAACGGACAAACAAACCGTTTTACCAGCTAAAGGCCATTCTAATGAAATTGGGATATTGTTAGTTGTATTGGGTGCATTCATCGTATTATATGCTTATGTACGCTACAGCATCACTGAAAAACAATTGATAAACAAAGCCTATAAGCCATCTTCAATCCCCGCATTAATACTAACACTGGCTATAGTTATTATCGGCGCCTTATTAGCCATATATCTTATCCCCGGTTTGTAGGTTCGGCAGTAATTAGCTATCTACCCGATTGATTATGAAATAATTAATAAATAGATCCGTTTTTAAAATTACATCACAATTGTAATAGCCATATGTACAACAATGCGACCATTGCCGTCAACATTAAGAATGCTCGATTAGAGAAAAATTACTCACAGGAGTATGTTGCCGGCAAGCTCAAGCTATCACAGAACGCTTACAGTAAAATTGAGCTTGGCCATACCAAGATCACGGTTGAAAGGCTTAGCGTTATAGCCGATGTATTAGAGATAGGATTGGCCCGTTTAATTGATGTAAACATATGGTCGGATATTAATGCCATAAACGAAATCCCCATAACCGGGATGAGCTTTGCAGCCATAGCCCGTGTAACTAAGGACAGGTGGATAGCCTATAGTGTACTTGATGAAATTAATTTCGGGATTTTACCAGGTAGCGAACTAAAGCTTGAAACCACCATTTGTTATGAAATAATGCACCATCAAAAGGCTGTAGTTATTGATGAGGTTGCCACGGATGAGGTCTACGCTCATCACCCAACACCGGCTATGTATGGCTTTCAAAGCTATATTTCTATGCCCATTTTTAGGCAGAACGGTAGCTTCTTTGGTACACTTTGCGCTATTGACCCACGCCCGGCAAAAATTAATACTCCGGCGACTATCATGACCTTTAAGTTGTTTGCCGAACTTATTTCTTTCCACCTCAGCGCTATTGAAAAAGGAGATTTTAAACCAACGGCAACCTTATCATCATAAGTATAGGCGCCTGTTTTATAATTGAAAAACCATTGTTTTAATAGACCTGATACCAGACGATGAATTGGAGATTCAACTATATGTAAGTATTTTAGCTCAATGGCCGTAACCTTATCCTTTGTTATTCAGCTCTTTTATTTACGATACTGCGCTAGGTTGGGATCGAAACGCATTATAGGTGGCTTTAATGGGCTTATATATGGTGTCTGTTTTTCGTTCTTCGGAATCTTGTTCATCCTGTCATCCAGGCGGCTGGATGACGAGAAAACCAATGCCGCTTTATCAGAAAAATACTCCCTGCCTGAATATCCATAAAGCTTGCTTATCAAAACATTAAAAATAAGCATCTGATTATCAGATTTTTTATGTTACTTAGAGTTAAACTATAACCTGTAGGCAATATCTATTAAGATAGATTAAAGCTTATAAAACCTTTTACCGCAATTATTTGATTATCACAAAATCATTACCATGCTGCAAGGTCTTTATTTATACGAAGTAATTTTGATGATAGGCGGGAGCATATTGTTTCTTGTACTGATTTTCTTACTCATTTGGGATGTCATTAAGGGTAAAAACATTGCCTCCTTATTGCCATTCTTTCTGTTCCCGATTATAATGATCGGGTGGTCAACCATCAAATCAATTAGCTATTCTAATGGTACAATTGACATACAAAAAACAGCAGACTCATTAGCCAAAAATCCCGCAGATACCACATTGCAGGTGAAACTGGAAAAATCGGTAGCTGCGTTTGATACCACCCGTGCCACCAAAGATACCGTAGCGCTTAATGCTATATCCAAAGCATATTACGCCCTTGGAAAATATACTGATGCCACCCGGTACAATCAAAAAACCTTAGCTATCAACCCCAACATGCAATCGGCGATCAATTTAAAAACAGGGATAGAAAAACAGGTTGCTATAAAAAACAATTTTAATAAAAGCATAACACAATTAAATACTTGTCTGGCAGCCTTAGATGCCAATAAGGGCCAACCAAACACTGCCGTAACACAGCAAATTATCGGAACATTAAAAAACATAAAACAGCCTGTTTATACCGATGCAACATCGAGCCTGGTTATTGCCAAGGCACTTGCCTCGGTAGATAAAAAAGAACAATCAATGCAAATTGTACAAAAAGTATTGGAGGCCGACCCACAGTCGCAGGAAACATTGCAGGTAAAACAGAACATTGAGGCTGGGAAATATAAGCCCGCAGCAACAGATTCAGCGCAAACAAAAAGCCTCGACACCAAAAAGTTCAACCTTATTATTAAAAAAGCGGTTCCTGTTAAGCAATAAAGTTTATCACGCGATCATATGATCCAATTAAATCTACCAGAACTAATAGTAAACATAACTAAGTCAATATATCCATAAGTTTACTATCTATCCCGTCTCCTTTCATATCATTTTCTATAGCTTCGAAATTACCTTTGCTCACACTGTTTTTAATTACGCCATCTTTTAAATAATGCAGGTAATCGCACGATTCATTTAGCGTTGAGAATATATGTGAAGCCATGATTACTATCTTATCTAATTGTTTTAATTTCAACAAGATCTCCTGTATGATAATATTACTATGAATATCAACACCGTTAAATGGTTCATCTAAAATATAAACTTCATTTTTTTGAATCAACAACCCAGTTAGTGCCAGTTTCTTCTTCATGCCGGTTGAGTAGTTTTCTGCATACTCATTCAGAGGCAAGTTAAACAGGTTGCTTTCTTTTATATTGCTATCATTTATACCTCTTGCATTACACAACAATTGCAGGTATTCATGGCCCGTCATTTTTGAAAAGAAGAATAGATCTGTAGCCAGGTAGCCGGTCACATTTTTTAGTGTTTTATTATTGTAGTCTACCGCACCTTCAAAGTTTTCTAAGCCGGATATACATTTAAACAGCGTGGTTTTACCAGCGCCATTCTCACCTACAATACCATTTATTGTGCCTTTCTTAAAGGTTAGGTTAATGTTATTCAGAATCTTATGACTGCCGTATGATTTGGAAAGTGATTCAATAATTATCATTTCAAATAAACATTTAATTTTCTGATGGATTGCAGATAAAAATGTGGAATTATTATTAGCATAAACGGCGGAAATATTACACCAGCACCTAACTTAATTATTTGCAACAGGTTAATCTGGGCTGGGTAATTTGTGTATTTGGCAACCACACTCATAGCTATATAAAGCAACCCAATTAATGTAATGCCTAGTATAATAAACACTTTAGCCGGATAGAAAACACTTAGCAATATCATTAATGGCAGAACTAAGGAAATGCTATATAGCATTGCTGTTTTTACCTTTCCAATTAAAAAGTATTTAGGCTGCTGGGTATATATCCACACATAAAATATGGGTTCGGTAATGGAATAGAAATTCATACAAACGAGCATGACACCTAAAAGCGCTGCCACTCCCAGATTAAAATTACCAACTGAAATAGAAATGATAGTTAATATGTAAAGGATGGCTAATAACCAATATGATTTTCTGAAACCTACCGTAAACTCAAATGGCTCTTTTGAAAAAGGAGAAAAAATAACAAAGCTGGATTTTCCCCATTCATTATAAAGTGAGCTTAGCATACCGCAAATTAATGCAGTAAGTGACAATATAAAGAAATGCTGTAGAGCTAAAAAGAACACAAAAGGGGAAGCGATCAACATATTCTCAACTAACCTTATCTTTCGATATTCATTATTCAAAAAAATGTTTTTAAGAAATTCATTCCGTTTAGCGTTCCCCAAAGGGAAAGTGAACATAATGGCCAATACAACATAAATATATTGGGGATGGCTTATCCTTTTAAAAAGTAAATTTGATAGTAATACAAAAAGGCCGAAAATAAGTATTACACCTAAAAATGGATTTAAACCAAACTCCCTTAAACTTCTTATGGAACGTTTATATTGAAGTTTAAAATAAAAAATCATTTTCAGTATTGCTTACTGTCAAATATAACAATTATGAGGGATAGACACTTTTATTTGCAGAACGAACAGTATAGCCATTTAAAACCCAGGCAAATGTTTAACATATGCTGCATAGAAAACATAATAGCCAATAGTCCCAAATCTACCGAATAGGTAGATTTGGGACTATAAAAAGATAATATTGGGGCTACAATCTAAAACCGGCTATTCAGCTGCTCCAGCACCTCTTCCCGTCTTGTACGTAATCCGGCTGACATGCCTACTGCCGCTTCATATTCGTCATTTTTCAGGGCTGTCATAGCACCTTCAATAAACTCAGCAATGGGAATCCCGCCATGCGACTGGGTTTTATCTTCGCGCCTGTCGTGCCCAAGCTCGGTATCAACCGATGGCGGGATAATTTCATACACCTTTATGCCGGTTTCCTTAAGCTGGTAACGTAACGACAGGGTTATGGAATGCATAGCAGCCTTAGTAGCGCAGTAAATCGCCATCATGGCAATAGGCACGAATGCCAGGCCCGATGTAACATTAATAATGGCGGCGTCCTTTTTCCCGCTTAAATGGGGAATAAACAGCGAAGTGAGATGAACCGGGGCAGTAAGATTGGTTTCAATTTCCGAGCCTATTCTATCCAGGTCGATGCCCTTTTTAAAATCGGTGATCAATTGCACACCGGCATTGTTGATCAGGATATTGGTATCCGGATGATTTTCACTGATCCAGGCGGCCAGTTCAACCCTTTGCGCGGCATCGGCAACGTCAGATATTTTGGTGATGATTTCAGGCAAGCGGCTTTTGATCGCTTCCAATCTATCGACCCGGCGACCTGTTATGATCACTTTACTGCCCTCTTTTATAAATTCTTCGGCAAAAGCAAGGCCTATGCCCGACGTTCCGCCGGTTATTAATATGGTATTTCCTGATAAATTCATTCGATGTTTTTTAATTATCTTGTGAAACAAAGATGAGTAGAAAAGCAGGTTAACAGTTTGCGAAAATCAATCCATCATTTGCAAATTTCAAACCAATGTAGTTACAACTCAAAGCTAACAGGAATAAAGGATGCAAAACATTTACCTTATCTATGGGTTTAAAAGCTAATTAATAGTTAGATATTCAAAATTTATACCACAACAGTGCAGTTTAACTCCGTTTACAAAAAGCTTTCTTTATTGAAATTCCTATTCTTATCGCTGTTTATTCATATTGGGGGATTTGCCTACAGCCAAACTGTTCCGGTTGATTCGCTTAAAGCGGACTCGCTGCACCCTGAGGTAGTTAAAAAAACACAATCGCGCTCCTATAACATCAACAAGCAATATGATTTTGGCGACTTAACCCGCAATATCCTCCATCCGCATAAAAAGGCTGATACTTTGCATCACGGCTCGGGCATTACGGTTGTGCCAAATATTGCAGCAAATCCAACTATTGGTGCGCAGATAGGCATTAAAGCCGTGGCCGGTAAAAAATTAGGTACTGACCCAAGTACACTGCTCTCAGTTGGCGCAACATCAGCATCTATCACCAGTAAAGGCATCATTTACTTTTACCTCAACCATAATATATTCACTAATGCCAATAAATGGAATTTCCAGGGCAGCCTGGTAGTTTCAAAAACGGTAACACCGGATTATGGCGTTGGCATAGGCCGCGACTTATCCACAACCAACGATCTGGCTAAGATACTGGAAGACCCTACACACAAGGTTTATACGATACACTCCTATTTTTTTCAGGTTCGGGAAAAGGCTTATAAGGAGGTTTCAAAAGGGCTTTTCCTGGGCGCGGGCCTGTCGTTTGATGTAAGGAAAGATATTCAGAATAAGGACAGTACCGGCCATTCAACACCATCCGGCGTGTATAATACGCAGCACGGCTTACCGCAGGACCATTACTCGGCAGATGGCTTTCTGTTTAATGTGGAGTATACCACTCGCGATAACCCTAACCGGGCCTACAAAGGTATTTATTTTGATGCCGGCTTCAGGATCAATCAAACCTGGATAGGGAGTACGAAAAACGCGGTACAGTTTACTACCGACATCAGGAAATACGTCAGCTTATCGGAAGAGAACCCCGAAACGGTGCTCGCATTCTGGAACTGGGGTTCCTACCTGCTGAGTGGAACCATACCTTATCTTGAGCTGCCGGGCACGGCCCGCGATGGTACTTTCCGAAGCGGCAGGGGATATACCACCCAATACTTTAAAGGCACAGAGTTTAACGATACCGAGGCTGAATTTCGCTTCCCGATACTGGCCAACAAATTTATAAGCGGGGTTGCTTTCGGGAATTTGCAAACCGGCAATGACGAACAGGGCACTAAAATATTCCAGGTGTTTCAGCCGGGCTATGGTGCTGGCTTACGCGTACTGTTCAACAAAGCAACCCGTACCAACCTGGCCCTTGATTATGCATTCGGAAGGTTTGGCAATAAAGGCTTCTTCCTCAATTTGAATGAGGCGTTTTAAGAGATTTGTGTGAATGATAGCTTTATTATCTTTACATAAAAGATCATCATCATGAAAATAGTCAGAGTTTAGTACACCACAACTTTGGGATATGCTGCCACTAACCAGGAGAACATTCAAGGCGTGGTAAATGAGCTAAAGCAGCTCAATCATCCGGGTATTAAATACAGCACTTATTTGCTGCCAGATGGAAAAACTTTCATGAACTTCGACCAGTTTGAGAATGAAGAAGCTCATCAGTTTTTGATGACCCTTGAATCATTTAAAAAATTCGCCGAGGAATTGGAGGCAAGTGGTTTAGAGGTAGAGCCGAAGCTGGAATTACCAACTTTGGTGGCTTCTACTGAAGTGTTTTGGGGGTAGGTCTTTCCCAAATTACTTCACTTTTACTTCCTTTGCCTATTTGACATTTAAGACATTCTTTCTCACCTTGCGCCATATTTACTTTATACAAGACCTTATATTTATAAGGCGTAAAAGCGGTTTAGATTATGGATAAAAAATGGGATGTCTTTATTTCACATGCTTCTGAGGATAAAGAGAAAATAGTAAGAGAATTAGCAAATTTACTTACAGATATAGGTTTAAAAGTCTGGTATGATGAATTTTCGTTAAAAGTCGGAGATAGTCTAACACAAAAAATTGATGAGGGATTATTGGAAGCAAATTATGGGATCGTCATTATAAGTAAACATTTTTTAAATAAAAAGTGGACTGATTATGAATATCGTTCACTACTTAGTAGAGAGGATAATTTTAAAAAAATATTATTACCGATATGGCATGATATAACATATGATGAGGTAAAAAAATTCTCATTATATCTGGCAGATAAATTTGCTTTAGATACTAATAAAATCCCATTAAAAGAATTGGCTATTAAGTTAATAGAAGTTATTAGACCTGATATTTTTAGTAATATACAAAGAATGCTGCTTTATAAAATGCAATTGAAAAATGCTGAGACGAAATATGCAAAGCCTTCAGATTTAAATTGGGGGCCTAAACAAAGAAATAGTTTGAGCCAATCATATTTAAATAGAATAAAAAGTTTCTATTTTGGAATTGGTATAAATTTTAAACTAACATTAGAACAAAGCATAGAGTGTTATCTTTATGATCAGCATCCTGAAAGAGAAATAGCTATCTGGGAAATAATGAATGCAACATATTTAGAATTTATCCAAGCAGAGAACATTTCACTAGATACCATAAAAAAAGATGTTGCCTCAAAACTATTAATGTTTTCTTTAGGGCAAATCTCTGATAAACCATCAATGCCGCTAAATAAGCTAAAAGAACTGTATCAATTATATGAAAATAACTTTTACACAATTTAAAACCAAGTTCTACTTTTCTGAACTAATTTCAACCCACAACGCGTTATTTATACATCTTATTCAGCGATTGGTATGCTTTAGCAGTAATTCCATTTGCTATTTTCTTGCCTAATTATCTAGCAGAAAAATTACTGTTCTGAAATTTAGATTTATTCCCCCAAACCATCTTCCTATATTTAATGTACTATTAATGAGTATTGTACCTAAATTTAGGAATGGAAGCAGCAAACACTTCAACCTACTGGCTCACACGCTTTGTGATCCTGCGCCTGTTGGGTTTGGTTTATGCGGTCGCTTTCCTGGTAACTATTAACCAGATCATCCCTTTAATTGGTGCAAACGGCTTACTCCCGGTTGATCTATATTTTAAGGAGATCAGCGATTCAATAGGTCCTACCACAGGTTTTGTGCGGCTGCCCTCCATATTCTGGTTCTGGCATTCGGATGCGGCATTGTTAACATTCGCGTGGGTAGGCTTTGTATTGTCATGCATCGTTGTGGCAGGTTACGCTAATGCGCCCTTGCTTGGTGTATTATGGTTTCTGTACCTGTCGTTTGTGCATGCCGGGCAGGATTGGTATGGCTACGGCTGGGAGATTCAGCTTACAGAAACAGGTTTTCTGGCCATTTTCCTTTGTCCGCTGCTGGATATGCGGCCATTTCCACGCTATGCACCGCCCATGCCCATTATTGTTTTATTTCGGTGGCTTACCTTCCGTATCATGCTTGGCGCCGGGTTGATCAAATTCCGGGGCGATAAGGTATGGCGCAATGCTACTGCTTTGTATTATCACTTTGAAACGCAACCCATCCCTGGTCCGCTGAGCAGATGGTTTCATTTTTTACCACGTATAATATTAAGAATTGGTGTATGGTTCAATTGGCTGGCCGAACTTATTGCACCCTGGTTTGTGTTTTGGCCGAGGATTGCACGGCACATTGCCGGAGGGGTGATCATCATCTTCCAAATTACCCTTATCGTTAGTGGGAATCTTTCTTTTTTGAACTGGCTTACCATTATCCCCGCCCTGGCTTGTTTTGATGATAGCTTTTGGGCGAAGCTGCTCCCCAAAGTCCTCGTTAATAAAGCACAGATAGCCGCTGATAATGCTAAAGTATCCACGCCCATGCTTACCACCGCGTGGAGTATTACAATTGTCATCGCGTTGCTGAGTATACAACCTGTAATTAATATGCTCTCACCCGTGCAGATCATGAATACCTCATTCGACCCGCTAGACCTTGTGAATACTTATGGTGCTTTCGGGAGCGTGGGTCAGCAGCGTTTTAATGTGGTGTTTGAAGGAACAGCAGATGATAACCCCGGCGATAATGCCAACTGGAAGCCCTATACATACAAAGGCCTGCCGGTTTTGCTTGATGGGCGGCCACCGCAGATAGCACCCTACCAGTTACGGCTCGACTGGCAGATGTGGTTCGCGGCCATGTCATCGCCGGATGAATATCCATGGACCTATAACCTGGTATGGAAGCTGCTGCATAATGATCCTGGCGCCGTAAGTTTATTTGCAGAGAACCCCTTCCCCAATAAACCACCACGATTTATACGGGCAGTGCTTTACCGGTATTCCTTTGCAAAACCGGACAATCCGCCAGGGCGCTGGTGGAACCGTGAGCAGATCAGCATATGGATACCGCCCACAGCAGCCAATGATCCGCATTTGATAGGATTTTTGACGAGTGTGGGTTGGCTGAGGTAATTCGGAATTCAGCTGTTCGATTTATATTGTCCTTGCCTTGTTGGCATCATCAACAAGCTACTTACTCCTTATCAATCGCTTTAAAGCTGCCAGATGCGTAAATAATGCAACGGGAACAATAAACCCGGGCAGCCATACAAACGGGAAGTAAAAAATGGCAATGTTAGGCTGCTCAAACCCGAATTTTTGAAAAGCAAATGGTGCGGATAACATAGCTAACACAACAATATTAGTGAGCAACATTAAACAAAGCACATTCCATACTATTAATGCATTTTTGCTGAGTGCATTTTTAATGTATCCCCAATAATAAACCAGTGGCGCTGTCAATCCGCAAAGTATATCAAAATTTCTGCCCTCAAAAGTCATTACCTCCGGCACCAGTTTGTGCAGATATAACCAATATAAGGTAAGTTCCACAGGTATCCTTACTATGTTTAACAGGGTTAATAGCGACACGTTAAAACCATCCATAGCTGTTCGGCCTCTCTTTGTAAAAATGAGGATCGCGATAAATACAATAGGAGGGAATAACAATAAGGCAAACCTGGGCGGTACACTGTTGGTTACTGTATAATATCCCGTAAGGCTAACTACAGCCTGTAATACCAGCCATAACAATGTAATGATGATTACCTGTTTTGAATAATTGGTGGCTTTGTACAGTAACAAGACGGTAAGCACCGCAGTGAGTATAAATACTACAGCTATATAAATTGGTAATTGTTCCATCTGTCTAGTTTTTGATGAAACAAAGGAAGCACAATAATCACCTGGTAATCTTGCCAAATGACAAGAAATGAAAGGTTTAGTGTTTTCTTGCAAGCTCTTTCCGTATCCTGCTTAAAGAGGTATCGGTAATGCCCAGATAAGAGGCGATAGTTTTTAAGGGAGCATGCTGAAAGATGCCTGGGCTTGTTTTAAACAATTGTTCATAACGTTCTTCGGCGGTTTCAGTGATCATGGATAACATTCGGGTCTTAAGACCGGCATAGCCTTCTACTAGTACCGATCTGCCAAATTCCCTAAACTCCGGCAGCGTATGGAATAAGTTGTTCAATTGCTGATAGGTGATATACCATCCTTCGCAATCATTTAATGCCTGTATATTTTCCATTGAGCGGGTGCGGTTGAAAAAAGATGATACTTCAAATGTCATTTGCCCCGACGAGCAAAAACCGGTAGTTACTTCATTACCCTCCGTATCATGCGCGAATGCCCGCATATACCCTTTTTCAAGAAACAGGTATTCATTGCATATTTTACCTGCAGTAAGCTGGAACTGGTTTTTCGGGATGAACTTATACTCAAACCGATCAGTAATTTGTATTGCTGTGGATAAGGAAACCAGGTTAGTACTTTGAAAGAGCCTGGTAAGGGTTTCTTTAGTCATGGTGTAACGTTTTCAATCCGTAAACAGAGCGCTGGGTTGTGTAAATATAACCCTCTTATTTATATAATGCAGAAGTGATTTCTTGCCAAATGGCAAGTGTATTCGTCCTACGGCTCACCTTATTATCCGAAGTTTTTTCCGCTGTCTGGAGTTTCTAAATCAGACTACTATGATCGTAGCCTCCGATTATATAAAAAAGCCCTGTTTTTTTCATATTTTCGTGTAATCTAACTACAAAAACATGACCCGTGCTATTTTGTCATTATTGCTGGTGATCTGCAGCCTGGCGGGCTTTGCACAAACGCAGGAAGTTCCGGCGTCTATAAAAGTTTCTGAAGATTGCAGGCTGATTTTGCATGCCTATGCTAAAGGTGTACAGGTTTATGTTTGCACACAGGATCCCAAAGACACTTCCCGTTATGTGTGGACCTTTTCAGAGCCGCGTGCTAACTTATATGCTGCTGTTAATTACCGCAAATTAATTGGAAAACATTATTTAAATCCGGCAAAAAAACCCACATGGGAAAATACGGATGGTTCAACAATTAGCGGCACCAAATTGCAGCAGGCCAACTCGCCCGATAGTCTTGCTATACCATGGTTATTGCTAAAGGGAATAACGCCGGGCGGAACAGGTAAATTTACCCCGGTTGTTTTTATCCAAAGGATCAATACACAAGGCGGCAAAGCCCCGGCTATAGCCGACAGGCAGCATAAAGGGCAGCTATTAGAGGAACCATACACAGCTGAATACCTTTTTTACAGTAAGAAATAAAATAGTCTCACTTGACATACGCGGCACGCGTGCGCCAGCAGGGAGGCAGTTTAAGCGCAAAAACAGCTTACTTATTTACTCAACAAGCTATCAATTAGCGCGGTTGTTTTTGATTCAAAGTCGTCATCATATCCGAATATTACATTCGCTATTTTTCCTTCCTTGTCGATGTAATAAAAAAGGGGGGCGCCTGGCAAATGATATGCTTTGGCCACATCAGCCCCATCGCCGCATACAGGGTTTTTTATATGGTAATTCTTTTTAAATCCCGCTACCACTTTCCTGCTATCCCTGTTGCTGATGCTTACCAATACAAAATTTTGATCTTTATATTTCTCATAAATTCTATCCAGCGATTGAAGGGACGCCATGCAACCGTCGCAACCAATAAAGAAAAAGTCCATTAATACAACTTTGCCTTTTAGCTGTGCCATTGATAGCTGTTTGCCATCCGTGGTGTATAGCGTCCAATCCGGCGCAACTGTTCCCGGCGCTAATAACGGTAACACAGCCTGATTCTTTGGCGGATGAAATCCATTGGGAACGGTTATTGCAGCTATGTCGATATTTTTCTGGTTAAATTTATAATTGGAATACTGATAGGCTGTATAGTAGTTTGCTACATTATCAAATAACAGCACTTTTTCCCTCATTGTTATACGGTTAGGCAAACCTGATAACTTATCAATAAACACATGTATATCGGTATGATAATGCTCCTTGTTAATAGTAGTATCATAAATATGAAAAATTGCATGATAACAAAAAGCGCCATTTATAGCTGTATCGCCGGCCATTTCCGATGGTCTCTTTTCAGGTCTTCCCTTTAACCATTTCAAAAACCCGGGCAGTGCCGAAATACTGGATTCCATCGCATATTTCTTAATGTCGGCAAATTGATAAGTGCTGTCATCGGGAACCAGGGATATTAAGCTTTGGCCGTTATACAGGTCTATGACATGGTAACTTTTGCCTATTTCCTGCGTTTCAAGGCTGAATAAGTAACCAAAGTTTTCATCACCAGGCGCTTTTTGAAATATATCCTTGTGTTGTTTTGTTGTAGTGTCTGTGGTATGGTCTAGTGTTTTTTCAATATACTCATAGCTGAAGTTTTTACAGCCATCCAGCTTATCAATTGCATTTTTGATCAATGACGCCTGCGCATCGGCTTCAATGCTGAATGAAACGAGCAAAACACAGGCAAATAACCGGATAAATCCGTTGTTAAAATAACTCATAACTATTTTGATAAGATGGCAGTTCGCTTTTAAGGTTGATTAATTCCAATCCGGGTGGTAAGCGAATTTGAAATAAAAGTAGGTATGTATTCATAGCTTCACAACTAAGTTTTCAACTTTAACACTTTTTAACTCCTGGATTAATTAAAAAAGAGCTCTGTTTTTTAATTAAAAAATCTTTTACATTTACCATCATGAACCAATTAACCCATTCATTCGCCCAAATTGCTAAACCGGTTTATTATGGCCGAATTAAAACATGTATATTTTTTGTAATCCTTTTATTCATATTCATCAATTCGGCACAAGCCAAAGTAATACCTGCTGCCTGCTTTACCGATAATATGGTGCTGCAGCAAAAAACCAACGCGGCAATCTGGGGTAGCTGTACGCCCGGGAAAAGTTTTTCTGTTACCACATCGTGGAACAACAAACAGTACACCGTGGTTACAGGCGCTAACGGTAATTGGAAAACCAGCGTAGCTACACCATCTTATGGTGGTCCATATATCATCACTTTTGATGATGGTGACAAAACCATTTTAAACAATGTTTTGATAGGCGAGGTATGGGTATGTTCGGGTCAGTCGAACATGGAAATGCAGCTGACAGGTTTTTATGGCAATGTACTTAATATTGAGAAAGAGTTGGCTGATGCCGCCAATTACCCTGAAATACGTATGCTGAAAATAGATAATAAAACCAGCTTTCAGCCGCGTACCGATGTGCCGGTAAAATGGGGATGGAATGTTTGCAACCCCCAAACAGTACGTGAATTTTCGGCGGTGGCTTATTTCTTCGCGAAGAATTTATATGATGATAAGCACATCCCTATCGGCATTATCAATAGTACCTGGGGCGGAACTGTTGCCGAAGCATGGACAAGCGGCGACGCTTTGAAAACCATTCCAGCCTTCGCTCCCTTTGTTCAGGCTGCTGAAGGTGGCCTTACGCAGGAAAAACTGGATGCCAAATACCAGGACAATGTGCGCACCTGGCTGAATGACATCGACACAAAAGATCCGGCTTATCAAAACGGCAAATTGTTATGGGCCATGTCCGGATTTGATGATTCAGCATGGAAACAAATGGTAGTACCCACGTATTGGGAACAAGCAGGCGTGCCCGATTATGATGGTACCATATGGTTCCGCAAAACTGTTAAACTGCCGTCAACATGGGTGGGCAAAGATCTGAAACTGGATATCGGCGGCATTGATGACTATGACGATTCTTTTTTTAACGGTACAGAAATAGGCCATACCGAACTGTTTATTTATAAACGGAGCTATACCATACCCGCCAAACTGGTAAAGACGGGTGATAATACCATTGCTATACGCGTTTTTGATAATGGCGGTCTTGGTGGGATCAACAAAGGGCCTATGACATTATCGGTAGTGGGTGATACCTCGGCAAAGATCGATCTTTCAGGCAACTGGAATTATCATTTAGCCGCGGAACTAAAGCAACTACCTCAGCCACCTACAACATCCAACAGCCCAAACAGGCCCACGCTAATTTATAACGCCATGATAAGCCCAATACTGCCTTATACCATTAAAGGTGTGATATGGTACCAGGGCGAAAGCAATGCCGACAGGCCATATCAGTATGAACAATTGTTCCCGCTGATGATAAGCGACTGGCGGCAAAAATGGGGCGAAGGTAACTTCCCGTTTTATTTTGTGCAGATAGCCAACTATGCCGCTACTGACCAACCTCCGGCTGCCGATTGGCCCGCATTGCGTTATGCACAGCTTAAAACGTTATCTGTGCCTAATACCGGCATGGCCGTAACTATTGATATTGGAGATCAATACCGCATTCACCCGCAAAACAAGCAGGAAGTGGGGCGCAGATTGGCCTTGGTGGCAAGAGCAAAAACTTATGGTGAGCATATTGCTTATTCAGGGCCGGTTTATCAATCGCAAAAAATAAATGGCGATAAGATAAACCTGTCATTTAAATATACCAATAATGGTCTTGTTGCAAAAGGTGATACCCTGAAAGGGTTTACCATTGCCGGGGCCGATAAGGTTTTTCATCCGGCAAAGGCGATAATAGAAGGCAATAAAGTAATTGTTTCCGGCGCTGATGTTGTTAACCCGGTGGCAGTACGTTACGGCTGGGCAAATTTTCCAACTTGCAACCTGTATAACGGCGTTGGCTTGCCTGCCTCGCCATTTAAAACTGATGATTGGGTTGGAGTAAGGTAAGTTTGAATTGACACTTATATAATATACTAATATTTTTAGCATGTTATATAAAAAATCATAAAATATTTTTCACATTTGTTTTATCGTTTGTGATTGAACTGAGATGATGAACAATACTTATTTATTTAAAGAAGCCAAAGCCTGGGTAAAACGCAAAAGCGGACCAGACGAAGTAGTAAGGATCATTCCTGCCATGAAAAATGAAGGGAAAGTATTGAGTTATGAATTATTTGTTGCCTATGACCAGCCGGATTATTTAGGCCGGATATTATTTGACGCCCAGGGCTATTGGATCTACGATGGCAATGTTTTCAGCGTAACCGAACAGGAGCAGCTAGCAAAGTTTATCAGCACTTATGTAGAGGATATTTAGGTGAAATCAAGGAGTGACAGATAGCTTTGGCTTTTCCATTCCGCTGTTCGAAGTTTTAAACTTCGGACCACTATGTCTGTAGTCTCCGACTACAGTAACAAAAAAGCCCCCCGCCTGGCAGGGAGCTACTCATTAACACTAAAGCCTAATCAAAAACTTTCAGTGTTGCACAAAATTAGCCGGGTACCAGTAGCAAAAATTGGAAAAACCCGAACAGTATCTATTTTTTGAAAGCCAGCAGATACGCTGTTTTATCGAATTTTGCGGGGGACATGCCGACAATAGATTGAAAGGTATTAATGAAATGTGCCTGATCGTAAAAATTATTTTCAAGGGCAAGGTTGCTGAGCAGTATATGCGCCTGACGGGGATAAGCGATATCATCAACCGCATTACGGAGCCGGAGTATGATGGCAAATACTTTGGGACTGAGCCCCACATGTTGTTTAAACTGTTTCTGGAGCTGCCTCTCCGAACAACCGAGCTGCGCGGCAAGGTTGCCGACAGTAAGGGCTCCGCCTGCACCGGCCAGTAAAAGGCAGGCCTGCTGTATCAGGAAAGTGTTTTTGTTGTGCCGAAAATGATCAACGAAAGCCCGGTGTACAGCCAGGGCAATTGCCGGATTGTTGAGTATGTCAACGCTGATTACCGGATCTGTGAGCGGAACTACCCGGTCGGTATAAGCCGACATGGGGGCTTTGCTGAAATGAACGGGTGCCCAGGCAAAAAGCTGTACCATGATGGCTTTTGTATGAGGCAGCAGGTTTACGGTGATGCCCCCGGTAAGCTGCCCAACGAAATATACACCCGGACTGAGCAAGGTATCTGTAAGCCGGGTTTTGACCAATATACCGTTACCGCTGATAAAAGCGATGGTAAAGCAGCCATTTGGTAACACAGCGCGTTCCCCGGTTTCCAGTCTGCTGCCTGAATTATCGAGCGTCCAGAGTTTTTTAATAAAGGCAGAAAGCGGGCTGCGGACCTGATATTCGGAATAAAAAGGCATACCGATAAGACGCCTGATTTTTTGAGATGTTACAATAGGCGATGAAGCCATTGAATAATTTATTCAGGAGCATTTACCCCCTTGTCTGAAGTCAAAAATTTCGGACCAATGTATTGTAATTTGTGCTGTTTAATTTTTGCTTAACAACAGCAAGGCATAAATTTTTTCAAAAAGCATATCCGAAAAAAAAGGTTTCGGAATAAAGTCATCCATTCCTATTTCAAAGCATTTTTCCATATCACCCGGCATAGTATGCGCGGTCATGGCTATTATGGGTATATTTTTTTTATCATTTTGCCATGCTCTTATTTGCCTGGTAGCTTCATAACCATCCATTTCGGGCATTTGCAGATCCATTAGTACGATATCGTAATTTTGGTTACGAACCTTAAATACTGCTATTTTGCCATTTTCTGCCGTACCTGTTTCAAACCCTCTTTTTTGCAGTATTTTAACAACCAGCATGCGGTTCATTGGATTATCATCAACAATTAACACCTTGGGCTTTAGCGCGATAAGTTGCTCTTCTTTATTTACTGCGTTTAATATCACAGGCCCGCGCTGCCCTGTTTGATGATTATACTTCAGGAACGCCAGCCTGAAATAAAATTCAGACCCTTTTCCGGGTGTGCTGTTAACGTATATATTTCCGTCAAGCAATTTCACCAACTGCTTTACAATACTTAACCCCAACCCTGTACCACCAAACTTGCGCCCGGTACCAACTGATCCCTGTTCAAAATAATCAAATATTTTCTCCTGCTTTTCAACAGGAATGCCAATCCCGGTATCTTTGATACTAAACTCAAGCTCTACGTATTCAGGATAATCTGCGATGCAACAAACATCTATCACAACTTCGCCCCGTTCGGTAAACTTTATAGCATTTGAAAGCAGCTTCATCAATATCTGATTTACCCGGCCTTTATCGCCCCAAATAATTCCTGGCACCTTATTATCAACAGAACAGTTTAAATGAATGTTCTTTTCTATTGCCTGTGGTTCTATATCAGCCAGTATAGCATAAATCATCTCGTTAAGGTTAAATGGATAGGTTTCCACAACAATATCTCCCGATTCAATTTTTGAGAACTCAAGTATATCGTTTAAAATCACCAATAATTCATTCCCGGCTTTTATAAGCATGCTGATGTACTCTAATTGCTCCTCATCAATCAGTGAATCTTCCAGCAAATGGGCAAACCCAAGCACCACGTTAATGGGCGTTCTGATTTCGTGGCTCATATTCATTAAAAAAAGCTGTTTTACTTTTTCTGATGCCAATACTCTTTCCTTTTCCAGCCTCAGGCTTTCTTCCTGCCGTATTATTTTCAGGCTGTTTTGTTCCAGTTTATCCGTCATTTGATTAAAGGCATCGGCAAGTAAACCTATCTCGTCCTGCGAATACACTTTTACCCGGCTGGTTAAATTTCCCTTGCTAATAAGTTTTGCTCCATTAATAATTGCTTTTAATCCTTTTTCAATACCATTACTTACCGATATTGTTATTAAAATACTGGTAGTACCAATAGTTACCGACAACGTAAGCAATATTTTAAGCACTAAGTTTTCCAGCCAGCGGGCACCCTCACCAAGCGTGTATGAAAACCCGTCCTCCATATCTGTAAGCTGCTTGTTGATCAGCTTTATGTTTTCCAGTGATTTATCAATATCCTTTTGCGAAGCGCCGTTATTTATTTTAAAATGCAGGTCTTCACTTATTTTTGTTAGCTGACCTATAACAGGCTCGGCGTTTGCCCACAGTGTGAATGCCTTGTTAATGTAGTACACCTTATGAAAACGTAGCACCAGACTGATCATACCGTCAATATCATCCGGGTGATTGCGGCCATCAAGAAGCCCTTGTCTCGCCTTTTCCAGATCCGGGTGCGGTGTTAATAATGCCAGGCGCGCATTTCTATCACCCAAGGGAACTTTTAAGTATTGCTTAAACGCACCATAATCTGCTTCGTTGTGTGAGCGGGCGTATTGATTTAAGGCAGCTGCGGCATCCTTTTCGGCCTTTGACCACATCCCTTCACCAGCAACAAATGACCTTACAGCAGATAGTGTAGTAACGGCAAAATACAACGTAAAAAGCTCTATAGTTACCAATACAGCCATTATTCCTACCGTAAAGTATAACTTTTTAGCTATAGAAATATCCTTTAATCCTTTCCTGAAAGACAAAATCATCGACTTGATTACTTGTATGTTATTGATTAAGAAATAAACTAAACAGGCTGGAATTTAGTATATATTTTATGACGAGTATGCTTAAACGTATAATTGAATGAAATGAACACCCGTTAAAACAAGCTTATTCCAGGCTTTTTCTATATTTAAATATACTGAATACTATAGTTTAATAACTACTCCGGCTAATTCCGTATATTTCCAATAGTTATTATCAAACGCGGGTAAAATCCCTAATATCAGTGATGGCTAATTGATTTCAACATGAAATTTATCTTTACTATTTTTATGTTGTTTATGGCTATTTCCGCTTCTGTGGCACAAATTGCAAAAGTAGACACCTCTTACATAAAAGCCTATGAACAAAAAATATTGCTGGAAGGATATGTATCAACCAATACTATTCAGGTTGTAAATGGCAGTAAAACTTACAATGCCAATTATCCGCTAAATGTAGGTTTCGGCTTTGCCCTGAAAAACACCATTATTAATGCTACTTATGATTTTGGATTAATACCGCTAAAAGGTAAGGAATACGGCAAAACAAATCTGAATGATCTTCAGATTCATAATTATAGCACTCATTTTATGCTCGACGTATTTCTACAAAAATATAACGGCTTTTATAGCGGCGGCTTATATAATCAGCCGATTGTCCTTTACCATAACCTTTCAGTTTCTCAAGTTGGCGCAGAAGGAAGCTACGTTTTTAACGGCAATCAGTTTTCGGGTAAAGCAGCCTTTGAGCAAAGTGAAAAACAACTTATCTCAGCCGGAAGCTTTATTATAGGAGGTGGTGTTTATTTTTACAGGGTAGGTTTGGACAGCAACATGTCAATTGCTGGCAATCGTCCTGTTCGTGATTTGCAGTTAGGCTTTAATCTGGGGTATGTCTATTCCTGGGTTGTTGGGAATTTTTGGTTATTATCGGGAATGGCAAAAATAGGGGCTAACGGCGGCAACGAACAAGAATACGCTGGTGCCGGAAATATTAAGATTTATCCCACTGCTTTTGCCAGGGGATCCGCAACTTACACAAAACCTAACTGGGCTGTCTCTTACCTTATGCTAATTAATGATAAATCAGTATACGCTTACGGGAATAAGTTCAATATAACCTCAATAAATTTTCAACTTTCGTATGTAAGGCATTTGAATAGTGTTTTTAGGAGGAAGAAGAATATTTAGTCTTTAAGTCAGTTCCAGATGATTTCACGTTTTCTCATCGCATTGATTAGAAAAGTCTGGATATGGGTTTTAGCCTTAATAGTTTCTTGCATTTCAAAGTCACGCAACCGAATGCATACGTGACTTTGAAATGCAAAACCAATCAATTATGCAGAATTTCATTCATTACAAGTAATCCATTCGCATCGTCTGTGAAATACAGCGAATAGATTTTCCCGGCCTGTAGGTCACTAAAACTAAAGGTTCCTAAATTTTTCCCTGAAGCCAAACCTACCAATTGTACGGAAAAGGTTCCTGGGTCAACATATATATAACCACTGGCAATATTTCTGCTAACGTCGTTAACAAGGGTACTACCTGTGGAATTTTTAATAACCACATCAGACGGCGCGTTATCACTTAAATGGATAAACTTAATCTTTACTTTTCCATCGTTAGATGCACCCAAATCATCCTGAAAAGCTTTCACTCTTGCCGAAGACCCTTTTCCAACTAAATAAACCGTGAAACTTACACCATTAGCAGTATAAAGTGAACCGGTTGCGTAATCTGAGTTTGTTCCATCAGGCTTAAACTCCATAACCATATTCTTTCCCGAAGGGGCGTTAATGTAAGCAGATGCATCGGTGAAATTCAGTCCGCCGCTTACCAGTACCGAATTTGCCAGGGTAAAGCTCTGCGGTCCGGAGGTAGCCGAAGCATTTACAACTTTAATATTAAATTGCCCGGAAGCATCTATAGTATTTTTTTTGCATGATGAAAGGGAACCAGCTATTACCATGAATGCAAGGCCCGCAAAAAGACTTTTATAAACTGAGATTGTTTTCATTTTTTTTTGATCTGTTGATTAATATTTTTTTCAATGACTTTAAGCGAAGTCTGCTACATATACTTCACTTTAATATCAATTGTTGGGTGAGATTTCAGGTCAACCTTAAAGTCGTCGAAAGTTGGCTTTTTTAATTTTTCCATGAAGAAATTGGAAAAGCCAAATCCTTCTTTGGGAATCCCGATCAAATTTTTGTCGATTTTACCATTCCCGTTTTCGTCGTCCACCAGGGTGATACCATAAACGGCTGCTTCCAATTCACATTTCATTGTCAGGCTACCGTTCAATAAATCCTTCTTGTCAAATAGGAATGTTTTGCAGGGCTTTTCGGCATCATAACTGGCCTGATCTTTAAAAACAGCCAAAACAAGTTGGCCCCTGGCTGATCTGATACCGGTGATTTTCACCTCCGTTTCCTTATTCTGCTTATAGGAAGAAAGGAAAATCATGAGCACACCCGCAATAAGGTGTATGCCCAATAACATTGTTCTTTTCATAGTTTTAAAATTTAATTTTGATATTAATTAGGTCGAAAGTAGGCCCATCTATCAGGGCATCCTATGAGAAACGCGGTGAAGCGGGCATAATAACACCTGACTGTTGAGATTTAAGGTTTGAAAAAAACGCTTTGGGGCTGCTGACAATAGTGATCATCATCTATAAGGTGGCCCCAGCTGCCCGAAGTTTTTAAATCGGACCATTGATCTGTAGTCAGAGACTACAGATCAATGGCTAAGCCAAGTCTGACATGCAGCAGGTGATTTTATTCATTTCAAATACTGATCTTTAGAAATCCGTGAACAACATTTATAAAACATGTTAATAGAGTTTATCACTCAGCCGCAGTTTAACTTTCTGACAGCCTTTGCCGAAGCGCTGCATGTACCTGTGGTTAACAACGAGCTGCAAATCCCCTCTTCGCTGGGCGAGGGTTTCGTTCGCCGCGTTGATCTTAATGATGATTTCCGTTTGCTGATACACCGGTACCGGCTCAACCAGGAACTGATATTAAAAAGGGTTGGTTCAAAGGAGCCGGCAAGCTTTATCAGCGTAATTTTTTATAATAATGAAGAGCCGGTAAGCCTGGTTACTGATGATGAGGAGCAGCACAATTTTAGCCGGTATAATGATATGGCGATCCAAATCGCCTCTAACAATTTTGACTCCCTGATCACTTTCCCGGCCAATACCGAGATCTACTACACCGTGGTAGGGCTCAGCACCTCCCGCCTGAAAGCGCTGCTGGAACTTAGCCGGCCTGATGCCTTGATCGATGCCATTGTGAACCCCAAAGAGTCTTTCCTTTTTTATGAAAGCATGGGCACCGAAACACAAATAACACTCCGGCAGCTATCAGAGCCACAAGCAGAGAACGGCCTGGTCGGTTTTTATTACCGGATTAAAGCGGAAACGCTGCTATACGATGTGTTTAATCAGCTGCATAACCGCCAGCAGGCCCGGCACAGCCCTGTTAATAAGGCCGATGTTGAAAAGCTCTTTTTGATCCGGGAAGCTATACTCAGCGATCTTGGTCAGCCGCCAAGCCTGCCGGGTCTGGCCAAACTGGGCGGAATGAGCGAAACCAAAATGAAGGATCTGTTCCGCCAGGTATTTGGCGACAGTATCTATAATTACTACCAAACGGCGCGGATGGAAGAAGCGGCCTACCTGCTCAGGCACAAAAACTATTCGGTGAGCGAGGCGGGGTACCAACTGGGCTTTAGTAATTTGAGCCACTTTACCCGGTTATTCGAGCGGCATCATCAACAAAAACCAAAAAAATATGCTTTGGGCGGATAGGACTATTTTTCGGGCGCGGCGCGCTATTTTAAATTTCACATCCTGCGGACCTTTGACATATCATTTAAAACATAAAAACAAACGATATGAAAAAGTTATTGATGCCCTATATCAGCCAGGCTCTGAATTTGAAGAATCATTTAGTAATGGCCCCCATGACCCGCAGTCGTGCTATTGGAAACGTGCCCAATGTCCTGATGGCTGAATACTACAGCCAGCGCAGCGGAGCCGGATTGATCATCACCGAAGGAACCGCTCCTGCTCCCGAAGCTTTGGGATATGCCCGTATCCCCGGTATTTTTTCGCCTGAACAGATCGAAGGCTGGAAATTGACAACTTCGGCCGTACATAAAAACAACACCAAAATATTTCTGCAACTTATGCATACCGGCCGTATTGGCCACCAGGCTAACCTGCCTGAGGGTGTACAAGTGGTAGGCGCATCGGCTATCGCAGCAGCCGGACAGATGCATACCGACATAGCTGGTATGCAGGATTACCCCGTTCCAGTGGCTTTATCTACCCAAGGGGTACAGAATGTGATCAGCCAATATGTTAGCGCCGCAAAAAATGCGATTGCCGCAGGGTTTGATGGTGTTGAACTGCATGCCGCCAACGGTTACCTGATTGAGCAATTCCTGAACCCGAATGTGAATAACCGTACAGATATTTATGGTGGCAGCATAGAGAACAGGGCCAGGTTTGCGATAGAAGTGGCTCAACGCGTAGCTGACGCTATCGGCAAAGAAAAAGTAGGGGTCAGGATCTCACCGAATTCTACCCTGGGCGACCTGCAAGCCTATGATGCCGACACCACGCAGGAAACTTATATTCATTTAAGCAGGGAGTTTAACCGTATCGGCCTTGCCTATGTACACATCAGTATAAATCCACAGGTTCCGGCTCAAACCTTAGCGGCTATACGCACCGAATTTGAAGGAACGCTGATTTACTGTAACACCTATACTGCCGAAAAAGCCGAAGCGGAGTTGAATAACGGAGATGCAGACCTCATAGCCTTTGGCCGGGCATTTTTAGCCAACCCCGACCTGGAGCAGCGTATTATTAACGGAACAGCGCTGAATGCACCGGATTTTACAACCTTGTACACCCCGGGCTCTAAAGGATATACCGATTATCCAGTCTTGTTCAATTAATTTCTGATCCAACAAGAAAAATTATTTAATCTTTTAATTCTTAATAAAATGGCACTTTCTGAAGAAGTATTGCAAACTATTGCCTTTGCCGAAGCGCATGGCTACGATAAATTGAACCGTTTCCCCGCTAAACAAACCAGGGAAATGATGAAGCAGGCACCGCCAAACCCGAACCCTACGCCGGTAGCACAGGTAATCAACACCGTGACCGCAAAGGATAACATCCCGGTCAGGATCTATATTCCTGAAGGTGATGGGCCCTTTCCTGTAGTGTCTTATTTTCATGGCGGTGGTTTTGTGTTGATGAGTCTGGATACCCACGATGAAATTTGCCGGCAGATCTGTGCAAACACAAGCGCGGTGGTGATGTCGGTAGATTATAAGCTGGCACCCGAACATCCTTATCCCGCAGGGCCCGAAAGCTGTGTTGCAGCTACGCTTTGGATGATTGAAAACGCACACCGTTACCAGGGCATACCTGAACGCATGGCCGTAGCCGGCGACAGCGCAGGTGGCTATATGGCCCTGTATGTAGCACAAAAACTGACTGCCGCGGGCGTTAAACTTAAAGCCCAGTTCGCAACCTATCCAGTAACCGATCATTACACCGCCGATCATGCCTCATGGGATGAAAACAGGAAAGGGTATGTACTCACCGCTCAATTGATGCAATGGTTTTGGGATAGCTTTTTAATAGATCCGGCCGGGTTTGAGGAAGCCTCCATTTTAAGATCAAAAGATTTTTCGGGTTTACCTCCTGCTTTAATTATGACGGCAAACTATGATCCTCTTCGCGACGAGGGGAAAGCCTATGCCGACAAACTCAAAGCAGCCGGGGTAGATACCGTGTATAAAAACTTTGAAAACACCCATGGATTTTTCGGTATGGGCACCATGGGGCAGGAAGCCATGCAAAAGGCCAGTGAATTTTTAAAAGTTAAGCTCAATAGTTAAGAATCATTTGGCCGTGATTCCGGAATAAAGTGATCAATGGCTTCATATTGGTCGATTGAACATATAACCTGTATCTATAACCGGAGAAAATTGTAACTTAGGGTTAAGTTTTCACCCCTATGCATTTGCCCAGGCCGCTTCCTTATCTTATCCCATTTCTGGTGGTATGGCTTTGCTATGGCCAGGCACAAGGTCAGTCTGTGCTGATACAGCAGGAACAGCGCAGACTGCCTTTCATCAAAGATAGTATCAGCCAGGTCAACAGTCTAAACCGGATAGGAATGCTCTACCATCTGAAAAACCCTGACAGTTGTTTTTATTATGGCATGAAAGCTAAAACTATAGCTATCAGGTTACATTACCGCAAAGGAGCAACAGATGCAGACAATGTAATTGCTACAGCACTTTTTCTGAGAGGGTTGAGCAGAGAGTCATTGCAATTATTCAGCACGGTGCTGCATGATTACCGGCAGGAGTCAGATACGGTAAATGAAGCCCAGGTACTTATGAACATGGCTACCGTATATGCCGGTATTACTGATACTACCCAGGCTAAAATACTTTCCCGCCGGGCCATCCAAACGGGCCGCAACCTGAAACAGGACAGCATCATGAGCCTGGTATATGCTAATTACTGCATGCTGAATACCGCGCTTTCTGATGACAGTGCACGGTATTACCTGGATAAATCACAGAAAATTGCACTCCGCTACAAAGATCAGCGGATGCTGATTGCCATACTGCAGATACAGGCTGGTATACTGCTTAATAAAAACCTCAAAAACGAAGCCTTGCCACTAATCAACCGGTCCTTATCCCAAGCGCAGAATGCAGGGATGGAATATCTGGAAGCTAACTCGCTGGCGCTGTATGCTGCTTATTATGAAGATAAGCCGGATAGTGTGCTGAGTTATTACAATCGCATTTATCAATTGGTGCAAAAAAAAGGGTATGTTTTTCTGAAGGTACGCGTATTAAAAGTCGTTTTAGCCTATACCGAAATGACGGGCAATAAAGATAAGATCATCTCCGCTCACCGCTTACTTGAAGCAGCGCTGACAGCAGAGAATGAGAACCAGAAAAAATTCATTGGCGACTATATCAAATATAATGCAATACAGGATGATAACATATTGCTGGAAACCAATAATAAAAATAATAAGACTGAAATATTTCTGCTGATTACCGTTTGCCTGGTAAGTATCCTACTGATCATTTTCATTTACCGGCTATATCGCCTCTCCCGCCATTTAAACAAGCGGATTAGCGAACAGAATAGCAATATGCAAAAAACGCTGATTGACTTAGAGCAAAGCCAGGCAGACAATACCCGGATGATGCAGATTGCGGCGCATGATCTTCGTAATCCCATTGGTGGTATTACTTCTATAGCTGCTCTTATGCTGGATGATCATGACCGTTCAGCAGAAGACCGAATGATGCTGGAACTGATCAAAACTTCGGGACAAAACTCTTTAGACCTGGTTAGTGACCTGCTACAGGTACATACAAAGGTAGAAGAACTAAAAAAAGAACATGTTGACCTCTCTCTTATGCTCCATTATTGTGTTGATCTGATGCATTATAAGGCGGAAGCTAAGGGACAGAAACTTAAATTACGTACTACACCTGTTACCTTATCCGTGAACCGGGAAAAATTATGGCGGGTAGTAAGTAATTTAATTGCCAATGCTATCAAATTTAGTCCCAGCGGTGCTGAAATTCATGTAAAAGTAGAGAAACTGAATGGCCATGTACTCATCACTGTGGAAGATCATGGTATTGGGATCCCTGTCGAAATGAAGGATAAAATATTTGATATGTTCACCGAAGCAAAAAGAGCCGGAACAGCCGGGGAACAACCTTTTGGCTTAGGATTGGCCATCTCCAAACAAATTGTGGAAGCCCATGGGGGAAGGATATGGTTTGAGAGCAAATCAGGTAACGGAACAACTTTCTTTGTAGAGCTGCCCATACTTTAAAGAAGAGCTGATTTAGACTTATAAACTATTGAGGCTAATTTTCAGTAATAATTTACACTTAAACAGCCTAACTAAGCTATTTCAATCCTCCAAGAACACAATCTATCAATAACTTATTGGCAGGCGACTGTGTATTATAATTCCCCGCGGTGATCACCGCGACCATATTTTGTTCCGGCCATATAAATATGCGCTGTCCGCCATTGCCTTTTGCTGCTATTCCCTTATAAACTATGCCGTTTGCAGTTAAATCTTCGCACCACCATAAATAACCATAGTTCAGATCATCAACAACACTATGCTTGCTTAAGGATTGCCTTACATATTCTTGTGATATAATTTGTTTGCCGCCCCAAACGCCATCATTAAGATACAGCAAGCCAAACTTAGCCATATCACGGGAAGTAAGCCTTACCTGGCCGTAATCATCCTCATGCGTATAATCAGGAACAAAGTCCAATTTAAAATCGGATATGCCCAACTTATCAAAAAGATTTTCTCTGGCAAAATCATGAAGAGATTGATGCGATACATTTTCAACTATTCTGTCCAGCAGCATTACATTACCTGAGCAGTAAAAAGCCGCCTTGCCCGGGTCACCGGCCATAGGCAGGTCGAGCATAAATTTAATCCAGTCCTTTGTTGGATACATTTTTACTTCATTCCCTGGCGATTTTGGATCATAATCATAACATGCCAGCCCAGATTGTTGGGTCAGCAGGTTTTTTATGGTAATAGCTTTTTTTCGCGGATCAGGATTATTGTAGTTGTATCCGGGAAGATAACTGATCATCGGGTCATTAATGCTTTTGATCAATCCCTTATCAATTGCAATGCCTACCAGCGCCGAAGTAAAACTTTTTGATGCCGATCTTAACTCATGACTTTTTTTATCATCATATTCATAAAAATATTCTTCAAAAACAAGTTTCCCATTTTTTACTATTAAAACACTGTGTATGTTAGGATAGGTACCGTCAACTACGCGGTTTACTAGGGTATGGATTAGCGCGGTATCAAGGCCCGAGTTTATTATAGAGCCGGTTTGCAGGCCATCGTTTTTCTTTTGTGGTACATTATAATGATAAACAAAAGGGCTGCCTTTAAGCTGCCGGGCATACCACATCTTATCGGAAAAGGTAACATTGGTGCTAATCAGCTTATATATAGTACCCGGCTTATCATTTTGCTGTTTAAAACCTTCTATTTTATCGCCATTTCGAATAAACTGCACCTGTTCATTGCCATTGTTTAAAAATACATCCACACTAAATGGCCGCAATTTGTACCTGCTGTCACCAATCAAAGCATAAAGCATACTATCCTTCGGCGATGCAGCAATCTGAAGTGTTGTGTGATTCGTAAACTCATAGACTCCCTGGTATCGCTTTAAATCATTATAGGATGGTTTATATATAACCTGGGCAGATGCGGTATTGATAATTACCACAGAAAGTATAAACCTCGCGATATGAAAGAGTGTTTTCATTAATCAAATGTAATTGACCGGAATTTATGATATAGCAATATACATGAACAATCTACACATTATGTTATTGTTTTAATAGTAAAATGAAGATTTAAAGCTAATTAATTGTATCTGGACAAATATGCTTATAGTCTGCAAGCATCAGAAAAGAAAAGCTCTCAGAAATTAATCTGAAAGCTTTTCTTTTCGCGGGCATTATCGGGTTCCAATCACGTACCGATTATATCGCCTTGTATGCAGTTGAAAACTGCAACTATATGCAAACCCGCAGTAGCGGGGACTCAATCAGAATGTGCATAATAAATCACATACCGATTGGTATTTTGATTATGTTTGTATGAAAATTAAAACAAGTGAGCGTAGATAACTTAGATACCCGGGATTTTATATTGCAAAAAGTAGCACCAATATTTAACAAACAAGGCTATGTTGGCACGAGCTTATCCGATTTAACTAAGGCTACCGGGCTAACCAAGGGAGCGATTTATTTTTACTTTGAAAATAAGCAGGAACTCGCTGTCGAAGCATTTAAATTGAATGTAAAGAAGATGACTTCACCACTTGGTATTCAAATAAGCCTATATACTAATTCAATTGAAAAATTACGGGTCCTAACAAATTACTACCGTAATTACTATAATATGATTATAGATAATGGAGGTTGTCCTATATTGAATGTGGGGGCCGATTCCAATAATATTAACCCTGCGTTATTTGACGCCGTTAAAAAGGTCTCAAAGCGACTGGAAAAGGACTTAATAACCATTATCCAAGACGGTGTAATTAATAACGAGATCAGGTCAAATATTGACGCTAGTGTTTATGGTAAAAACATTTATGCTATGATTGAAGGGAGCATATTTATGGCTAGTACCCGGCATGACGGATCATATATAAATAATATGATGGATATGATTGACCAGTTGATTCAAGAAAAATTCATTTCATAAAATTTTTTACACAACAACATACCTATCGGTATGTAAACTTAAAAATGATGAAAAAAATATTAACCTCAATTACTAAAGTTCGGTTCCAGGATTGTGACCCATTTAATCATTTGAACAATTCAAAATATATTGATTACTTTATTAATGCCCGTGAAGACCAGTTACTAGAAAATTACAATTTGGATATTTTCAGAATGGCCGATCAGGAAAGTATTAGCTGGGTTGTTTCAGCCAGTCAGATATGCTATTTAAGACCTGCATTTACGATGGAATCTATATTGATTGATTCACAATTAATAGCTTATACATCAAAAAGCCTTATGGTTGAATTGCGGATGTGGGATGAAAAGCAAAGCAAACTAAAATCTATGCTGTGGACCAACTTTGTACATTATAACCTTAGAACGCAAAAGCCTATGGACCATTCGGCAGAACTTAGTAAACTCTTTGGTGATATTTTACTACCTGTAGAACAAACAACGTTCGAAGATCGCCGAAACTATTTGAAACAAAGCAATATCCGTTAAACTCTCTGGAAAGGGTTATCGTAGAGGCCGTTTTTAAGTAAAAAAGGCCTTGCAATTGCAAGACCTTTCTATGTGGGAGTTACTGGGTTCGAACCAGTGACCCTCTGCTTGTAAGCGCGAGGCGTATGTCTTGCAATTAATTGTCTTCCAGAACGTTATCTCATGACTCTAAATTCCTGTAAAACATTTGTAATGCAGTAATTTATTGACTAAGATAATGAGTTCGTAATTAATTAGCAAATGGAAGTACAAATTGCAGTTGGGGTTTATAGTATTCCTAAAATACATAGTTCGATCCTGTTTCGCGCTACCTGATAGATGAAGCCTTGAATCGAAAGATTTGAGGCTTTTTTGTTTATATTTATTGAAAGAAAACTAATTATTAATGAGTCGTATCTCAACCTTTTTTTTGCTTTTTTTGATGTCCAATTAGGTATTTCCCAAGGCGTATTTTCTCAGAACTCAGATACATCTAAAAAATTTATTTATCCGGATATCAATAAGTTTGGGAAATCACCGATACGATATCTGGAGATCTAAATAAAGATGGTATCAATGATTTTGCATTAGTGGCAGTATGCAAAGATTCAATAAAAATTAATGATGGTTATGAATATCCATGAATACTTTTATTAGTGTTTAAAGTTGGGGACTATTATAAGTTAAAACTCCAGCATAAAACATTAATTGAAGACTACACAGATGGAATTGGTGCTACAGGTGGTTGGAATGGAGACACTTTTGACTGTATGGAAATAGTTAATGGAGTCTTAAAACTTCATTTCAAATGGGAAGTTAGTGGGGCAGGAACTTTAATTCAATATATTGTAAGGTATCAATCGAATGACTTTTATTTGATTGGTGCTACATGTACAAGCGGTTATCACGCTAGTCAAACTACTTCGGATTTTAATTTTTCAACGGGGCGATATGCTTATGACATGACCGATGACGAAATCGGTTTTGGTAGAAAATATTATGAAGAACATAAAAAAGGCAAATTACCTACAAGCGCTTTAAAAAAATTTACTGAAATAAAAGGACCTGAATATTGGTCCCCCGGTGATTTTATACCAGGATGGCATTAAAAAAGGTAACTAACCGACACAATTTGCAATCGCTTCTAAATCCTCCAAAAAGTTCGAGGTTTGTCTTACTCCGCTACCCATAGTGGAGATTCTGGGAGGCTTGACAGGCAATTCCGTGCGCTTTGGACCACCTTTTGTGTAGACAGTGAAGTAAAACGGCATTAACGCTCAATAAATTAATATGCTCAAAGTGTTACGGAATCCATTGTTTGCAAATCTGGAAACGGGTGGTAAATGTTTCCGGAACGTCCGTCAATAATGGCGCGATCAATCACATATGGTCGTTGATTGAATACTATATTTCGATCATGGATCACACATTACTACAGCAAATGCTGGAATGCATTACAGATACTAAAATCGCGTTACATAGTCCTGGCAGTTTTTTTGGCGAAATATAATTGCGACGCGTAGGAAGTTGAACCATTTCAATCAACTTTTAGATCATTTTATACCTTCAATTGGCCTATAAAGTGGTTAGATTCTTTTAGCGTACATGTCGTAAAAATTGCTTTTTGATATCATTCAGCGGTTAATTTGTTTTATTAAATCCGGGTTAGGAACGCCTGTGGCACTTTCACTTTAAATATTTGTAAAAGAGTTTCCTAGTTAAACTTCACGTACTATTTTTTCAAATATGTTACACGATTTGCGTGGTAATCTTTAAATCATACTAACCGTAACCGCGAAAGTTTAATGAATACCAAAATAATTGCTGGCACTTACCAAGAAAGATCGTTGTGTACCACCAAGAAGAATGAAGGCAAATTGACTCCACTAATTTGTCTCCCGAATGAAACTTAACTACCATATTAATCTATATCTTTAAATTCTGGAAGATCATTACTTTGGCCGACTAGAAGTAGAACGTTAGTATAGACTTCTGATTTATGCAAACCTTTATGGTAGTATTGCAGACCCTAAAATAACATTGTTTAATTAACATATTATATTTACATAAACAAATGACATTAAATTAGATAGCTCAAATGGAAAATTATAAGACTAAAATAATAAGGCAAAATAAAAGAATAGGCGTATTAGTTTATATTTTATTACCCATCATAGCCTGCTTGGGGGTATATTTAATTTTTTCACAAAACCAGCTTTATCTTGCTAAAGTTTTTTTTGTTTCACTACTTTTTTTATTGATTGTGTTAATATCAGTTCTCATTATCAGAATATGCCAAATAAAGTCTAATTGACAGTTGTTATCGGAGCTTTTCAAAAACATACTCAATCTCAACAGGATTAAACTACTTTATCCTGCGGGCAAAAATTCGATTAATCTTGTATCAAATTATAAAATAATTTAGTTCCGGCAATTTCTTTTACTGAAATGCTTTTATAATAAATAAATATTATAACTTACACTTACCTAAGTCTTATTCACACCGCCCCTAAAGGGTAAATTCGTTATCAAGTTTTGGGTAACCGTACCGTACCATATGAATGCAAATCCATTCGATTTTTTAATTTGTATGACGGCGTTGTTCAGGTTTAATTTCTGCACAAAAAAGCGGTTTTTGTAATGAACGTATCACCGTCATTTTGCGGGTATTTATTTACTTTTTTTTAAATTATTCAAAACTTAAAATCATGGAAAAATCAAAATTAATTACTTTATTGAGTAGGCTGGAAGAACTGTCAGTCGAAGGCTTAACAACTAAAAATGATTTCTTTATTGAATCATTAAACGACGAGTTATCCCGGAATTTAAAAGGTGGCATGAACAAACCCGCAGTTAATAATAATTGTTCTGGCAGCACAAATGTTTCATGTATAAATAACAATTGCCATGGGACTTATAATGTTGTTTGCCAAAATAATTAAATATGAAAAATTCAAAACTGCTTTCTTTATTGAGTAAACTGGAAGAATTGTCCATCGCAAGCTTCGTAACCCACAATGACTTTTTTATGGAATCATTAAACGACGAGTTATCTCGTAATTTGAAGGGTGGAGTGAGAAAAGCTACAAACAATACATGTATTAGTGGTACTAATATTTCTTGTACAAATAGCTTTTGCCAGGGTTCAAGTAATGTTTCTTGCCAAAATCTTGCTTGCTAAAACAAAAAAACTATGAAAGAATCGAAATTATCATCTTTACTGAGCAAACTTGATCAGTTATTAGCTCCTTCGTCGGGAAGTCAAAACACCTTTTTTATCGAGTCATTAAACGAAAAGCTGTCGCGGAATTTAAAAGGCGGATCGTTAATAAGAAACTCAGTATGTTCCGGAAAAGGCGACGCAGCATGCATAAACAGTCAATGTCCGGGCCCGAATCCAACTTGCATACCGGGCGGGGGTAACGCAACCTGCTAAAAGCAACGGTGATACGTTTTTTTTAGTTATGGAATTTCAGAATTTACAAATTACAATATAAAAAAGCACCGTTTAACGGTGCTTTTTTATATTGTAATAATCTAATTTTAAGATAACTCATTTATTTATTAGGCTTCGAATTTTCTTCTATGAGAGCATTTAACGAAGCGCCCTTAATTCCGGGATTTTTTGATATCAATAATTCATCTAAGGTCAATTTATTATATTTCGATTTCATGTCGATTATATATTTTTCATCTATCGCTGCGGTCTTAGCAGCGATTATTTGAGATAACCCCATATTAGTAAAACCTTCATTTTTAAGCATGGTAATGTATTGATCATCTACATCAAGCATTGCAGATAAATTCAGATTTCCGGTAGTCACATCATGAATACTATCTGTTTTTAAGCATTCCAAAAATTCCTTTTTGATATTAAAAGCAAAAAAAGCAAAGGAATCACCGCGTTCAAGTGTAACCCCCAAGCCATTCAATAAATCTTCCATTTCTTTATTAGGCGAGAAAGTATATTCTCCTGACCCTTTCGAACCATTAAAGTTACCCTTGAAGACAATTGACCCGGCCCATTTTTTTAATGTAAATGTCAAATCATTCCCCGATGAAAAACCATAAACGTCGTTTAAATTAGCATCAATGTTACTTATTACGTTATGTGAATCCTTAAAATGAAATGTTATATCTTGGTCTATAAGCGTAGCACTCCAATCTCCTTGTATTTTAGATTCCTGATCTTTCACTGTATCCATAATTAGCTTGGTTTTAGAAAAAATAAGATTATTAGACGCGTTAGATTTATTAAAAACACTTAAAAGTAGTGCTAATAAAGGTAATAATAAAAGATACTTCCATCTCTTATTAGTTTTTGGTTTTTCAGAGTTCATCATAATAATTCGCTTTTTGATTAATGGCCGGTTATAATTTAAAGTTATATTGATAAATTTATTTGAACACACTTTCAATAGGCTCAATTGATATTCGCTAGTATCAACCGTATCAGCCTCAAGCACAGACTCGTCTGTCAGATATTCCAAATTATTAATGATAGCAGTACGATAATACCAGGCGAACGGGTTACACCATTGAATAATCAAAAGAATTTCGGAGAGAATCAGATCGAAACTATGCAGTTGATTTGCATGTATTTTTTCATGAAGAAGTATTAAGGACGAGGTCTGCGAATCGTACTTTCCTTTATTTATAAAAATATAATTTCCAAATGAGCAGGGGGCATGATCTTTTTGAGTTGTAACAATATGGTAATGTCCATCTTTCAAGACAGGGTTGTTAAGTATCATATATGATAAAACCGCTATTCTTATCAAGAAATAGAATGTAGAAATGATTACACCCATCCAATAGAGGTAAAAGACTATAGTTTTAATAAAATTAATTAAAGAATAGGGCTTACCTGATACTAATAGTTTAGAATTTATAATGTTCGGATTTGAAGAAACCCTTTCCGACAACTGTCCCTGTTTTTTAACTGCCGGTAATAATGTTTCAAATTTGACCTGAGCAGGTAGCAAGTTAATAGTAGTTGGATCAAAAATAAATTGCTTTGGAACCTTTACCGCGGGAAGGGTAAATGAAAGGATAATGCCTGCCAGCAAAAACCATCTGTTGGTTTTGAACAGCTTTTCTGATTTTAGCAATGACCAATAGAATATTAAGCAAACCGAGGTCAACAATGCCGCTAGTGAAAGGTAAGGTATCATTTCTTTTTAGATTTAATAAGCGTTAATAATTCATTTAGTTCAATATCTGAGATTTCCTCTTCTTTTGCAAAATAGGTCAGCATGCGGGAGTATGAATTTTCGAAAAAATTAGTGACAAATTCATTCATCGTATCCTTCTGATAAAGTTCTTTGGAAATTAGCGGGTAATAGCACAACATATTCCCAACAGATTCATGAGCTAAGAATCCTTTATCCTCCAATGTTTTTACCATAGTAGCTATCGTATTGTAGTGTGGTTGCGGTTGAGGCAACTCCGCAATTATATCTCGGACGAATGCCTTCCGGAGCTTCCAGCAGGCATGCATAATTTGTTCCTCTCTTTTTCCAAGTTTAATCATATGACTTACTATTAAAATAGTTTTACTACTATTGCAATAGTAGTAACTTTTTTTTAATTATTAAAATTATTTTTTCTTATCATGAAAACTATTAACTTGCATCAACCTAATGCCTTAATCACGGACCTGAACAAAGAGCTTTGGATTCATGTAAAAGCGTTAGTAAAACCGCCACCTTATCCAATGAATTCAAAATTTCTCCTATTTTTTTGGTTTTTTATATTTGCGCTTATACAGTATAAAGCTTCCGCACAAACAGAGGTTACAATTTATGGTAAAATTGTTGATTTTAATCATAAAGCACTACCCTTAAATGCAGTAGCACTAGTAAAGGTAGCAAACAATGAATCAAAACTTATTAAAGAAGAAACTTCTGATTCTTTAGGAAAGTTTAGATTTACTCTCTCCCGTGTCGAGCTTTCAGCAGGAAATTATCAAGTTATAATTTTATTAAATCACGACGCAGACAAAAACAAATCATACAAAAATTTTTTAGTTGTTGATACGGTTTCCAGTTACGATTTAGGGGAAATTGTCGACAATGCAGCTGCGGTTGCCTTGGATGAAGTGAAAATACTTGCCGCCAGGCCTTTGTACACCAGGAAACTGGATAAACTTGTGGTTAATGTCGATAACAGCATTCTATCTACCGGGAATACCCTAAGCGACTTGCTCGTGAAGTTGCCAGGTATTAAAATTGATCAATCCGGTGCAATAACGGTTAATGGTAAGCAAGGTGTTCAGATTACTATTGACGGAAAAGGCGAATACGTCACCAATGAACAGATCCAGGTACTATTATCTACAATCAGATCTGAATCCATTAAGCAACTTGAAATCATAGCCAATCCATCGGCTAAATATGATGCAAATCAAGGTAGTGTAATAAATATAATCACTAAAAAGAATTATTCGCAAAGTGACATTCATTTTACCTATGGATCAGCACTATATCCGGTTTCGAATGTGTCCGCCTTAGCTTACCCCAATCTCAACATGGGGACAAATTTAAATTATAAACAGGGTAATTTTTCTACCAATATTTCTATTAACTACACAGACGACAAACAGTTCAGAAATTATACCTTGGAAAATGATCGTTTTCCTAATATTAATACTTTAAAACAGGATTCGGCTAAAGCTATATATTATGAAAAGAAATTAGACACTCATATTGGTCTTACCTATGATATAAACAAAAAATCATTTTTAAGCGCCGAGTTCTTATTGGTAAAAAACTTTCAAAGAGAATATGATAATTCAAACAAGATAAATTTTTATAGTATCTCCCCAAAGCCCGATTCTTCTATAAATAGCCAGGGAAAATATACCCTAAACAATTTTTATACCTATACATTAACCTTACAGTATAGTTTAGATCTCGACACCAGCAATAATAAGCACTTAGATATTTATTATGATTTTTCCAACTATCACAACCCTTCAATAAACGATGTAAATTATACGCTCATACAAAAAAATACGCCTGACAATAATACCTATTTTAGTTCAGGACAGCTCTACAAGGTCATATATAATTCGCTTAAGTTCGATTACAGACAAAACCTGGGTAAATCAACTCAACTATTTGTCGGTGTTAAATATTCACACACTACATCTACAGACACTTTAAACACATTTGATGTATTGGACCTAAATAATAATACTGTACTATCAAATGGCACATTTGATTATCATGAATCGATCTTTGGAGAATATGCAATGTTAAATCAAACCGCTGGCATTTTTCAGGGCCAGATAGGTTTACGAGACGAGTATACCGATTCTTATGGCATTTTAAATGACGGAAACCCAATAGAACAACAAAAATATAACAACTTATTTCCGTCGGTTAATATACTTTCAACACTTAACGATAATAATAAAATTACACTTTCTTATAACAGGCGAATTGTTCGGGTAGGATTTAATACTTTAAATCCCATTTTAAACTATAGTACTCCCTTCGTTTCGGTAAAAGGCAATCCCGATTTGCAACCGCTCTTTATAAACTATTTTGAAATCGACTACCAATACAAAGATTTGTATTTGTCGGCAAATTACAGCAGTAGTACAAATTCGAGACTGGATATCCCTATTGCGACTCAGAACGCGTCCTCAATAACTTCAGTCTTTGAAAATGTGAAAGATGTCAAAGCAACAGAGCTTGATGCCGAATATCCCTGGTCAATTACAAAATGGTGGTCAACTATCAATGACGCGACCGTTTCAAATAGCATTTCTTATCTAATCGGGGGAAATCAATCATTTTGGTCATATAATTTAAGCAGCAACCAGCACTTTATACTTGGCAAAACCATTAGTATGGATCTAGCGGTTAATTATTATTCAAAAACCCGTAGTTATTATTCAACAATAAATAACATTTTCTCGTCAGACATTGGTTTAAGAAAATCGCTCTTTGCAAAAAGACTCGATTTAACGGTTAATTGTACAGACATTTTAGGAACTTCAAAATACTATTCCCATAATGTATACCCTTCCGAAACGTCTACATTTCAGACGCTTAAAAATAATCGATTTGTAAATATTGGACTCAAATATAACTTCAATACAGGGGCAGCTTTTAGCAGACAAAACAGTCAATCTAAGGGCGATTTTGGAGAGAAGCGATTTTAAAAATTGAACGTATCACCGTGAAATACATAAAATAAACTAATCTAAATTTTTAACAAAAATCTAAAAAAAGTAAAATTATGAACAATTCAAAATTATCGTCTTTATTAAGCAAATTAGAGGAATTATCTTCTGAAGCCTCTGAATTAAAAAATGAATTTTCTGTAGAATCATTAAACGATGAATTATCCCGCAACTTAAAGGGTGGGAAATTATCCACCAATGGATCTTGCGCGGGAGGCTCTAACCAATCATGTTCGAACGGCACCTGCAGTGGTTCAACAAACAGCACTTGCCATAACGTAAGCTGTTAATATAGCGGTGATACGTTATTATAAACTAATTTTTGAAAACTATTTACATGAAGGAAATAATGAAAAAAAATTATAAACTATCTTACTATGTAATTATTTCAGACCCATTAAACCAAAGTGGTCAATGCGTGCTCTTTTCAACCAGAACAAGCAGGGGAATAAATGTTTTACCGAAAGTACTTAACCTGGTAACTACCGGCGACTTCGAAGCCCTTCCAGACGATGTCTTCAATACACTAGTTGAAAGTGAGATATTGGTAAGAGAAGAAGAAAATGAATTACTGACAATCATCTCTGAAAACAAGGAGGAAATAGGCGATGAAGAAACTTTGTATGAAGTTATTCAGCCATCGGCAATGTGCCAGTTTGGATGCCCGTATTGTGGCCAAGAACATAAAAGAAATTATTTAGCAAAAGATCATTATCAGCAGCTAATCAACAGAATTGAGAACAAACTGAAAGCTAAGGCGTATAAGCACTTTTACATTGGGTGGTTTGGCGGAGAGCCCCTTATGGCTCTGAAACAAATACGGGAACTTACCGTGCTTTTTAAAGAATTAGCCGAGAAATATTCCATCACATATGGGTCTAAAATAGTTACCAACGGACTGAGCCTTAAAGAAGGTGTCTTTCAGGAGTTGGTTACCGAACTTAAGGTAAATTTTATTGAAGTAACATTGGATGGCACTGCTGAATACCACGATAAAAAAAGATATCTTAAAGAAGGCGGCGACACATTTAACCTGATTTTTAAGAATTTATTAAGCATTTTCAACAAACCGGATTATCATGATTACAATTGCAATATCAGTATCAGGTGTAATGTTGACAGAACTAATTGTGAGGGGGTAAGTCCGCTTATTGAGTTGCTTGCTGAACACAAACTGCAGGATAAAATAGCTTATTTTTATCCAATAGGAATTTATTCCTGGGGCGGTAATGAAGCACAAAAGGGTTCCTTGACCAAAGAAGAATTTGCAGTAATGGAAATAGACTGGCTTATACAAATGATAGAACATAAGTTTGCTGTAAATTTGCTTCCCGGAAGAGTGAAGAAAGTGTGCCTAAGCGTTTCTCCGACCTCAGAAATGTATGATGCGTACGGCAATATTTTTAACTGTACAGAGGTTTCTTATACCAGTGTATACGAAAATACTAACTATACACTTGGAAACTTAAAGTTTCCGGACGATAGAATTAATACTTTTAGGCCATTAACAGATTGGAATGACCAAGTATTAGCCGGCAAATTTCCTTGTACCACTTGTAAAATGTTACCGGTTTGCGGTGGCGCGTGTCCAAAGTCATGGCATGAAGATATGCGAGCATGCCCGCCCAATAAATTTAATATTAAGGAAAAGCTTGCTTTATCCTACCTTGCTTCAAAGTTTGACTTATCGGATGGTGTATTAAACTAAACTAAAATATGTTTGGAAAAAAAGGGTTTAAACATTTTAGTCAATTAGATAGCTTTGATTGTGGACCAACTTGCCTAAGAATGGTAAGCGAATATTATGGAAAATCGTTTTCTTTAAAATATTTAAGGGACATATCCTTTATATCTAAAGAGGGGGTAAGTTTATTTACGATAAGCAATGCCGCTGAACGTTTAGGCTTCAAAACATTAAAGTTAAAACTTACAGCTGACTACTTAATTGAAAATGTCCCGCTACCATGCATTTTACATTGGAATAATGACCACTTCATAGTTTTATACAAGATAAAGGGTTCGGTTTTAAACAAAAACCGAATAAAATTTTATATCGCCGATCCCGGTCTGGGTAAATTAGTGTTGGATTATAAAACCTTCGTTAAGTGTTGGGAGCTGAAGACAGAACCCAATAAAGGATTTGTTCTTGCTTTAGAACCCACGGAGGACTTCTATAATGAATCTGATAAAGCCCCCAAAAGAACAACCGGATTTAAATTTTTATACAGTTATTTTCGAAAGCATACTAAAGGCTTCTTTCAATTGGGGCTTGGGATGATCCTGGGAATAGGTTTATCTTTCATATTACCGTTTTTAACCCAAAGCATGGTAGATAATGGAATAGGAGATAAAAATGTAAACTTCGTTTTTTTGATACTTATATTTCAGCTTTTTGTATTTTTTGGTAATACCACAATTGACTTTATCAGAAGCTTTTTAATTCTTCATATCGGCACGAATGTAAATATTTCGTTGATTTCCGATTTTTTAACTAAGCTAATGAAATTGCCAATCGGATTTTATGATTCCAAACAAACGGGAGATATTCTGCATCGTATTGAAGATCATAAGAGGATTGAAAGCTTTTTAACAACTTCTATATTAGATACTCTCTTTTCGATCCTTAACCTGATTGTATTGTCTGTAGTATTAGCGATTTTTGGTGTCAAATTCCTGATTACTTTTTTAGTTATGAGTGCTGTCGGCTTTGTATGGTCGCTTCTTTTTATGAGTAAAATTAAGATAGCTGATTATAAAATGTTCAGTTATTTTTCTAAAAACACCGACAACTTATATGAGATTATCAACGGTATGCCTGAAATAAAGCTTAATAATTTTCAATTGTATCAGCGATGGAAGTGGGAAGACAACCAACTAAAGCTTTTTAGTTTGTCTAGCTATGTAAACAAACTTAGACAGTACCAAAAAATTGGAACCGTGTTTTTTAATCAGTTAAAAAATATTTTGATTACCTATTTTGCAGTGATTGCAGTAATCAATGGCCAAATTTCATTTGGTGTGATGCTCAGTATCTCTTATATCATTGGACAGTTAAATAGTCCTATCGACCAAATTATCAGCTTTTTCAATATGGGGCAGTCTGCAAAAATCGCTCTTGAAAGAATGAACGAGATTCATATTGAAGCTAATGAGGAGAATGTTTCTGATATAAAGGTTAATGCTCCCGATTTATCGTTGATTAGCAATGACGGTTATTCGGATAAATATATTGAATTAAAAAATGTAAGTTTTCAGTATGAAGATGAAAAATCTCCATTTGTGCTTAAAGACTTAAATATTAAAATTCCAATTGGTAAAATAACAGCAATTGTAGGTCCGAGTGGAAGTGGAAAGACAACTCTTTTAAAGGTTTTATTAAAATTTTATAAGCCTACCCTGGGACAAATATTAGTTACAGATACAGATTTACAAGATATATCATCAAACGAATGGCGTGAAAAATGTGGAGTCGTCATGCAGGAAGGGTACCTTTTTTCAGATACTATCAGACGAAATATTGTAATGGGGGATGAAGCGGATGGCGATGACGCGCGATTAATTCATGCATGCAAGGTTGCAAACATTCTGGATTTCGTTCTTACGCTGCCATTAAAATTCGAATCCAAAATTGGTGATGCGGGAATTACAATAAGCACTGGTCAAAAGCAACGTGTTTTAATCGCCCGTGCCGTATATAAAAACCCAAGCATAATGATATTTGACGAGGCAACAAGTTCTTTGGATGCTACAAACGAAAAATTAATAGTCGAAAATCTTAATGAATTTTATCAAAACAAAACGGTCATAGTAATAGCACACCGCTTGAGTACCGTAAAAAATGCAGATCAAATAATTGTTTTGGAAAACGGTGAAGTTAAGGAAATAGGACACCATGGGGATTTAGTTTCCTTTAAAGGCAATTATTATAATCTGGTTAAGAATCAGCTGGAATTAGGCAATTGATATGAAAAATTTTAAGAATTTACTAGACGATAATGATGCTTTAGATATAAATAATACTTATCCGGGCATTGTAGTTCGAAAAGGAATGGGGTTACTTTTCGTTTTTTTCGTTTTATTATTAGGGATAATGGCTTTCATTCCCTACCCTCAAAAAGTCAATATCGAAACCACTATTAATCCGGTAATAAAAAAGTTTATATATGATATTGATACCTCGACTTTCAAAGTTAGCTCCTTTTATAAAAAAAACAGTCAACCTGTTTCTTTAAATGAAAAGGTAGTCATACTTGTTAACCGGGCAACTGGTGAAAAAAAGGAAATATCAGCACCTTTCGCCGGCCAATTTTTCTATACAGGTAATATTAATGGCAAAAGCACTTTTTATATCTTAAGCTTAAATACGGATATCCACGAAATAGACGCCGAAATAAACACAGAAACTGCCAAAGCAATCAAGCGTTCGCAGAAGGTACAAATTAAAATACTCAATAACGATACGCCATTACGTGGATATGTAAGCTTAGTCACATTAATTCCGTTGACAAATAAAAGCAATGTGGCTATCATAATTAACTCTGACGACCATGTTAAATTAAGAAACATATTAAAAGATGATTTAATTCAACCAATGAAGGCCGATATCGACATTTTTATCAATAATCAGAGCGTCTTAAATAAGGCTTTTGGTGTTTTGGGAGACAATTTATCCTTACATAAAAATTAATAACACTATTACGATGGAATTAAATGAGGAAATTAGCCTTAGTAGATGTTGATTTAATTGAGTCAATCTAACTATTGTGAAATTTTATTATGCATTAGGGGATTGGGATAGCAACCTTTTGAGCAATATAACTGCCCATGGATACGCCAAGCAAATGCGCTTTTTCAAAGCCGAAATGATCCATGATCCCAATAATATCTTGCACATGATCTTCCATAGTGAATTCTAATGGCTTATCTGATTTTCCGTGACCACGACAATCCAATGCTACCGTTTTGAATTTTTTCGACAGAGGTTCAATTACATTTCTTAAATGTGCCTGGTGGTCTCCGCCGACTCCATGTATTAAAATTATAGGAAACCCAGTTCCTTTGACTTCAACATAAAGCTGAATGCCATTAATTTTTATAAGTCCCATATAAATTTTTTAAACGTGCCTTTGTTATGTAAAGGTACACTTCTGAAAAGATGTAAAAATTAAACTACTTTAATTTTTGTTATCGTATCCCAAGTTGGAATGCCTTATTTTTAATAACAAAATGCAGTTGAAAATCAAAATAATGGGGTATTATCCTGTCTATTTTTAGAGGAAACCTTATCGTTGTTAGACCTACGAATGCGATCTCGGAAATTATTATGCTTCCTCTGAATAGCCTTAATGAGCGCTGAAGAACTTAAAGACTTTCGACTTGTAGGCGGTACTGCATTAAGTTTGTATCTGGGACACCGGTTATCGGTAGATATAGATTTGTTTACAGATGCGGATTACGGTTCTATCGATTTTGTTGCGATTGAGGAATTTCTTAAAAAGAACTTCGGACATGTGGATGGCGAGTTTGGCGGCAACCCAGGTATGGGAAAATCTTACCTTATAGGAACTGATGTCAATAACGTTATTAAACTTGATTTATATTATTCTATGGATCCTTTTTTTCAAAATGCAATAGAAGAAGATGGGGTGCGCGTAGCGACCGTTGAAGAGATAATTGCGATGAAGATAGACGTTGTGCAAAGAGGTGGCAGAAAGAAAGATTTTTGGGATTTACACGAGTTGCTTAATCAATATACTATTACGGATATGATCGATCTTCATAAGCAACGTTTTGAATGGACACATGATGAACCATTAATTCAAAATAATTTTACGGAGTTTGCTGAAGCCGATCTTGATTTAGATCCCATTTGCTTGAAAAATAAGGAGTGGGTATTTATTAAAGAAGATATAGAAGCCGCTGTTGCTGATAGATAAATAATATTTTATAGTTACGATTTTCAAATAGGCCAAATTTGGCCTATTTGAAATGTAGTATGATATTAATGCCCCACAAGTTTCATAGTCTTCCTTTGTTGCTCTGGATTAGCAATGGTTGATTTTTTTGATAAATCTTTTAATGGCCTACTCGACACCTTTTTTGCTTCGATTGTCTCTGGCGCTTCACCATTCATTACAAATGCAATAACCGCCTCCTGGACTTCATCTACTATAGTCCAATCTTTCTCAAGATAAATATCTGTGGTACGCCGGCCATGGTCGACGTGATTTAGCGCCAACGCCACATCATCCTTGGATTTTCGGCATTTATTCCGCGCGAGATTGCCGAATGTATGTCGTCCCAATAAAAGGAAAGATCGGGAACGCCAATAGATTCACCTATGGTTTTCAGACCTTTATTCAGAGCCTTGTTTAAATTTCCTATTTCGCTATATTCTAAACGCAACCTATTCTTGTATTTTCTAATTAATGGTATAGCCGGTTCAGGAACTTTTAAGCTGATAAATGCGCGGTCTTTACGTTTTTCTTTAGTCTTGGATCGCTCGTATTCCAGCCTGCCGTCGTTAATTTCAAAACCACAGTTATAAAAATCAACAGCATTCATACCGCACATGTAAAAAGAGAGAAGGAAAAGGTCGTAAGCGACACGAATGCGACCAGATTCCGGCGGTTCGAATTTAATAAACTCGCGAAGCTGCTCAGCAGTTAGATTGCGTTTGCGTGTTTCAGTCAGCTCTGGCAGCTGATATTCGCTGAATGGGCTAAATTGGATTGGTACAATACCGAGCGATGGCCGATTATAATATTTACGCGCCGCATTAAATAACGTGCGTAGATCATGCATATAGTTATGCACCCCTGCATCGGTCGATCCCTTAGACTGTGTGATTACTTCTTTGCCCAGCTGGTTAATCCTTTTGATCTGTCTGGGTGATCGAAGAAACCGCTCAAAAGACATTAAGAAATTGGGCGTTATTTCTTCAGCCGGTAAAAGTTTGTTACCGAGGAAGTCGATCAGAGCATAACGCACGGTACGGAAGCCTGTAGCTGTTTTTGATCGGTCGTTAGCCAACAGCAAATCGATGTGCTGCTGGCAGAATGCCAGGAAGTCAATCTTTTCAGAACGCTTTTCCAGGAAGCTTTTAATATCATCGGCGTCCATATAATTCACTTTGGAGCCAAGCCTGGATACCGCTTCACGGTAATCACTAAGGGTTCCATAAAGGTCTTTCAGGATAAATGTATCCTTTACCTCATAATTTTTGGAGAGCATTTTTGCAGTTACAAAATGACTGGTGTCAATGTAAGCCGATCTGCGCTCTTGGGTAATTCTGATCTTGACGTTAAAAGTTCCGTCCTTTTTTCGTGGTGTTTGAACACCTTGATGCCGAAAGTTGCCATAACATTTGATTAGGCACGAAAACGTTGTAAAACATTTGTAAAACATTTTCGTGAAGTTTAACAAAAAAAGCTGTTTAACTGAGTTATGGATGTCTTGCCTCTGAAAAGAATTTAAAAGTGCAAAAACCGCGTTTTTGATACCGTAGAGGCTATTTTTTGAATAAAAAAGGCCTCGCAAATGCAAGGCCTTTTTGTGGGAGTTACTGGGTTCGAACCAGTGACCCTCTGCTTGTAAGGCAGATGCTCTGAACCAGCTGAGCTAAACTCCCTTGTTTTGGGACTGCAAATATAGGAGCATTAGCTTATTGTTCAAAAAATATTTTAACTTTTTTATATCGGTTTGATTTTAAGCTAATTAAAATTGGTTGTCATCTATAAAACAGGCTTACATCGCTATGTTTTGACCTGGGCGGGGGTCGTCGGGGAGTATTTCCATTTCGGGGCAGTCCATATAATCGGCATACCATTGTATGGCACCTACTACATCAAGCGCGTCTTCAGCTACTATGTTAATGGTTTCAAAAGCATATAATTTACTATTAGCATAGCCGTATAGCTGTATCTCATTCTCATGCGGACTGAATCTTTCCTCGCTCAAACAAAACACTCTGATCTTTAACGCGGTGTCCCTTGAGTGGATAACATCCCTGCAAGCATTTTTTGGGTCGGTGGCTAGTAAATAAACATTGTGGTCCATAAAGAGTGCAACAATGTAATTGACCGATAGTTTTTTTAGATAGATGAAATATGTTTTTGCATAACACACTGTGTCATTGTTGTAAGAATAACGTGGTAACCTCGTCGTTTATATAGTGAACGCGACGAGGTTGCCGTATCGTTCCTCCCCGCAATGATGCGCGGAGAGGAAATCCGAAATCGAAAATCCGACATTCGAAATCCATCTACTCCTTCTTAAAATCATACGGAGTACGCTCCAGCTCGTCATCAACCTTAATCCTTACCCCTGTTACGGTGCCGTTTTGTACAAGGAAGGGGAACACTGCCTTGCCAAGCTCCGGATCGGAGAAAATAGCGTAGAAACGATTGCCGCCTAAAGGCATCAAATGTGCATACATTTTAGGGTGATGTTCAAAACGCATTTCAAGATCATTACCCTCGCCGGCTGAAACCACCATGTTGCCGTAAAGTTCATTAGTGTATTTACCAAGGTATGCTGTTGCCGGTAAGGCGGGTTGATGTAATAGGGCCACAGTATCTTTACGCCTTTTGTCGAGCTGTTGCTCTTTATCCTGATTATCTTTAAAGCGGGCCAGGTAATTATCGCAATAATTGCGGAAGGGCATTTTAAAGTAGGCATCCATTATATCCCAGCGCAGGGCGTCATATAAACGGTTCTGATCGGTATTGGTGAGTATGATAATACCCAGGTGTTCTTTAGGCACCAGTGTAACGGAGGTTACATAACCGCCTACGCCGCCATCATGCATTACGATACTATGGCCCGAGTAATCCTGTAAAAACCAGCCTAAGCCATAGAGTTCGTAGTCATCTTCGCCGTTTAAGTGGTGTGCGGTTGTTACTATATCCTGCGGCTCGCGGGTGGCCTGTATGGCTGCCAGGGGTATTACCTGCCTGTTGCCTACCTTGCCATCGTTAAGCAGGCAAAGCACCCATTTGCTCATATCGTTAACACTTGAGCAGATGCTGCCGGCAGGTGCAAGGCCATCCAACTGATCGTAGGGGATAGCGGTAAGCCTGCCATCAACAATAGTATGCGGTACGGTGCGGTTTAGCGCGGTTGACATATTTTTACTTAAAGCAAGGGTGTTGCCCATGCCAAGTGGCGCAAAAATATAATCCTTTATATAAGCCTCCCATGATTTACCGGTCACAACCGGGATCACCTGGCCCGCGGTTAAAAATGCAGAGTTGGTATATCCCCATTTACTCCTGAAGGGATAGGCGGCCTTTACAAGGGCCATCTTGCTGATAATATCTTCGCGACTAAGATTGGTATTATAAAAAGTAAAATCGCCCTGGAAGGTCTGGAAACCTATTCGGTGGCACAACAGATCGCGTATAGTTACCATGTCGCCAGCTGGTTTATTATCCAGCTTAAATGATGGAATGTACTTGGTTATTTTATCATCAAGATTAAGTTTGCCCTGGGCTTGTAGCATAGCCAGCATGGTGGCTGTAAAAGCCTTGGTGTTACTGCCGATCATAAACAAGGTATTTTCGTCAACCGGGTTGGTAAGGCCAAGCTCTTTAATACCATAGCCTTTCATGAGCACCACTTTGCCGTCTTTTACAATACAAACCGCTGCCCCGGGAATACGCCAGTTAGTTAATGCCCGGCTCATGTAATTTTGCAGGCTATCGGTAATAAATTTGCTTCGGTCAATATTCTGCGCGTTTGCAGCAGATATTCCTATACCGCTTATAATAAGCAGTAGTAATAACTTTTTCATCAAATTAGACATAGGCATCGGGCTAAAAAATAAATATATAGGTTTTACCCTCTATAATTTATTAACTGCAACTAATTTAAGGCAAAAAACTTGTCGGCAATGTTTAATTTATAAATTATCAGGAAAGCGGGTAAAAGTAAAGCCCTCCTGGATTAACAAGAGGGCTTTATTTTTTAGTTTTATAATTGATCAGAATTTAATATTGTCATCATTCAGGCTTTCCAATACATCATCTTCACCTGCTTTATGTTGTTTGGCAATGTTATCTAATTCAAAATCACTTTTTCGGCCCAGCAGGGTAAAATTTTCGGCCACTATTTCGGTAGTATATTTTTTGATGCCTTCTTTATCTTCAAATGAGCGGGTCCTTAACTTACCTTCAATGTAAACCAGTTTGCCCTTTTGCAGAAACTTAACCGCTACATCGGCCAGGCCACGCCACATAACTATGTTGTGCCATTCGGTTTGTTCTACCTTTCGTCCATCCTTGTTAAAAGTTTCAGAAGTTGCCAGCGGAAAACTCGTTACAGATACTCCCCCCTCCAGGTAGCGCACTTCAGGATCTTTGCCCAAATGGCCTACAAGAATCACTTTATTTATACCAGACATATTTTAAATCGACAATAAATTATACTACAAATTAAAAAAATTTTTTATAAATATAAAAATGATTTTTGGCATTGCCAATTTTTGCAAGCTTTCCACATCGGTATAAAACCAATTTTGTTCTAAGTTAACATTTTTAACCTGTATATTTATGAACCGCACATGCAGGCGCTGGTGGGTGAGTATATGCTTGTAAATGGGCGATATTTCGAGTATTTGAATCTGCTGCCCAAAATAATCACTCAGTTGCGGCAAATTCAACAGCTCAGTTTCAGGCATTAATAACGGGGTTTCAATCATGGGCAGGTCGTACATATTTGCCCAGATGTCTTTCTCGTCGCGTTTGTTCATTAAGAGCTTGTCGCCATCAACTATTAGGAAATAATTAAAATATCTATCGCGAACTTTCAGCTTATTTAATTTTACGGGCAAAGTGGTGGTTAAATTATTAATAAAGGCAAAGCACCCCGTCCTGACCGGGCATATGCCGCAAGCCGGGTTTTTAGGCTTGCACAGCATGGCGCCAAACTCCATCATGGCCTGGTTATGAAGGCCGGGTTGTTCATGATTTAGCAGCTCATCGGCCATTTGCTGGAATGTTTTTTTGCCTTTGGTGCTGTTTATAGGCTCATCAATACCAAAATAACGGGCTATCACCCGGTAAACATTGCCATCAACAACGGCCTTTGCTTCATTTGCCGCGAATGAGGATATTGCCGCAGCGGTATATTCGCCAATGCCTTTCAGTTTTATAAGCTGGCTATATTGCTCCGGGAACTTACCATTGTAAAGCTCATTAACCAGGCGTGCTGTTTTAAGCATGTTGCGCCCGCGCGAGTAATAGCCCAGGCCCTGCCATAGTTTTAATATATCATCTTCATGGGCGGCGGCAAAGCTGCCTACATCGGGATATTTTTCAACAAAACGGTTAAAGTAAGGCAGGCCCTGCTCAACGCGGGTTTGTTGCAGTATAATTTCAGATAACCATATAATATAAGCGTTATTGGTGTTGCGCCAGGGAAGGTCGCGTTTATTCTGTATGTACCATTGTACCAATTCGTCAGAGAAATTCATGTGTAACAAAAGTAGGATGATAAGCATAGATTTGCTTATTTAATGTAAGATTTACACCTGTTTTTATCGTCAGAGAAAAAAAACGTATTAATTATTTCAATCTTTGGTTATAAAGCGATACTTTTGCAACCCCAAAACAGTTAAGTATTTATATAATTAAAAAAGAAAATCAGATATGACTAAGGCAGAAATTATAACTGAAATCTCAACTAAAACAGGCATAGAGAAAGTTGACGTACAAGAAACCGTTGAGGCGTTTTTTAAAGTAGTTAAAAGTTCAATGGTTGGCGGCGAGAACGTATATGTTAGAGGATTCGGAAGTTTTGTAGTAAAGAAAAGAGCAAAAAAGACAGCTCGTAATATTTCAAAGAATACTGCCATTATTATTCCTGAGCATTTTGTACCTAGCTTTAAACCAGCTAAAACTTTTGTTGAAAAAGTTAGAACAGGTAACAAAGCAAAAGCAAGCAAATAATTTAGCATGAAAAAAGAACAAATAGCCGTTATTGTAGCAGTAGTTATTGTTATAGGCTATTTGTATTTATTGCCCGTTAAGGGGTTAGTACAGCCAAAGGAACAGCAAGGTACAGGAAAGGTTGCTTCAACAACTGAACGCCCGAATGCCAATATCAATGTTGATATGGTATCCACTTCAGCCAAGAATGTGATTGGTGCAGGTTTATCAGGCAAAATAATTGATTTGGAAGGCCAGTTGAAAAACGCTTCGAATGATGCTGATAAATTGAGTTTGCAAAAACAATTGGCCAAAGCATGGGATGACGTAAGTCAGCCAGCGCCGGCAGCATTTTATTACCAGGACGTAGCCCGTAAAGAAAATACGGCCGAAAACTGGATAAATGCCGGTAGCCGTTTTAATGATGCTTACAAGCTTACACAGGATACTGCAGCACAGCCAACTTTTGATGCAAATGCCGTTGAGGCATTCCAAAACGCGACGAAGCTAAAGCCCGAAAGTCTTGACGCAAAAGCAGGCTTAGGTATTGCCTACGTAAACGGAGGCGGCCCGCCAATGCAAGGTATTGGTTTATTGCTTGACGTTGTTAAGCAGGACCCAACCAACAGAAATGCGCAACTTAACTTAGGTTTGTTCGCCATGAAATCAGGACAGTTTGAAAAAGCTGTTGACAGGTTTAAAGTGCTGATAGCACAAAAACCTGAAGTTGAGCCCTACTTTTATTTAGCCGAAAGCTATAAACAGTTAGGCATGAGAAAGGAAGCTATTGACGCTTACCAGAAATGTAAGGAAATGATGCCTGATCAGAATTTTGATCAGCGTATCGATCAATATATTAAGGAATTAAAAAATTAAATAACATTTAAATTATTATTATTATGCCAAGCGGTAAAAAACGTAAGAGACACAAAATGGCTACCCATAAACGTAAAAAACGTTTAAGAAAAAATAGACATAAAAAGAAATAAGCGGCTTTTTTAAGCATTGCTTATGAACCTGCCTATTAAGGCAGGTTATTTTAGTTTTTGTTTTTTACCCTCTTATAACCAAACGGCATTTTTGTGTCGTTTTTAAGAAATGGAGTAGCATTGATAAAGGAGTTAATTATCGATTCAACCCCCAACGGGGCTACTATTGCATTATTACAGGATAAACAACTTGTAGAGCTACACAAAGAGCAGATCAGCAACAATTATACTGTTGGTGATATTTATTTGGGCCGTATTAAAAAAATAATGCCCAGTTTAAATGCTGCCTTTGTAGATGTAGGCTACGAGAAAGACGCCTTTTTGCATTACCTTGATCTTGGTCCGCAGGTACAAAGCCTGTTGAAATTGACCAAGCAAGTACGTAGCGGGGGGTATCAATCAAAGCTTTTAGATAACTTTAAGCTTGAGGCTGATATCAATAAGGGAGGTAAGATCTCCGAGGTTTTAACAAAAGGCCAGCTTATACCTGTACAGATTGCTAAAGAGCCCATCTCAACAAAGGGGCCGCGCTTGAGCGCCGACTTATCCATAGCCGGTCGTTATGTGGTGCTGGTACCTTTTTCTGAAGTGGTTTCTATCTCTAAAAAGATAAAGAGCAATACGGAGCGCAATCGACTGCGTAAAGTAATTGAAAGCATAAAGCCAAAGCATTTTGGGGTAATTATACGCACCGTATCTGAGGGTAAGGGCGTAGCCGAAATGCAAAAGGACCTGCTCGACCTGGTATCAAAATGGGAAGCATTTGTTACCCGTTTGCCATCAGTTGAGCCTGCTAAAAAGGTATTAGGCGAAATTGGCCGTACCTCAACTATTTTGCGCGATTTGCTGAACGCCGATTTCCAGGGCATCACCGTTAATGATAACGCGATGTTTGAGGAAGTACGCTCTTATATCCACGAGATATCACCCGATATGGAAAACATAGTTCGTTTGCATAAGCATAAGGAACCATTGTTTGAGCATTTTGGTGTTGATAAGCAGATAAAGGGAGCTTTCGGCAAAACGGTAAACCTTGCAGGTGGCGCTTACCTGGTAATTGAGCATACCGAGGCACTGCACGTTATTGACGTGAACAGCGGTAACCGCACAGCCAGTAAGGAAAACCAGGAGGAGAACGCTTTCCAGGTGAATAAGGAAGCAGCCAAAGAGATAGCCCGCCAGTTACGCCTGCGCGATATGGGTGGTATTGTGGTAATCGATTTTATCGATATGCACAAGCCAACTAACCGTAAGGATCTTTTTGATTTCCTGAGGGCCGAGATGGCGCATGACAGGGCCAAGCACACCATTTTGCCGCCAAGCAAATTTGGATTGGTGCAGATCACCCGTCAGCGTGTACGCCCCGAAATGAACATCGTTACTAACGAAGTTTGCCCGGCTTGTGGCGGAACAGGAACCATAAGGCCAACTATTTTGCTCATAGATGATATTGAAAACAACTTCAATTATATTCTGGATGAGCAAAACGAAAAAAATATTACGCTTTGCGTGCACCCCTACATTGAAGCCTACATCAAAAAAGGCCTCATTAACCGCCAGATGAAATGGTTTTTCAAATATGGCCAGTGGATAAAAGTTAAAAGTAATCCCGCTTACCAGATAGCGGAGTTCCACTTCTTCTCATCAAAAGACGAAGAGATCAAATTATAAATTTGCAAATATGCGGATGTGCAGATGTTGATGAAACGTCTGCACATTTTTGTTTTAGGGATTCTAACGCTGTTGCTTCAATCGTGGATGCTTATAAAGGCAATATACAAACATTGACGCTTGAATCGGCGGCGGGTACCATTCATTTTCGCATAAGTATTTTAAATGGCACTAAAATTCTTCTATTTTAGTTTTGGGAAAAACCGAATATATGAGCAACGATAAAGACTGGAAACTTAAACTGCGTTATGGAAAGTTAACCACACCTTATCAGCACTATACGGCTTTGGTTCCGGTTAAAATCGATAATTACATTGAAGATCTTGATGCTCAACCTGGACTAGCATGGGCAGGTATTAAAATCTGGGCAACAGATACAGATGAAGTGAGTGATATAGTAACAAGTATTGGAAAACAAACTGGGTTTATAATTACCGGCAACATTGAAATTTATATAACCGAAGCTATACAACCACCTGAAGCTAATCCCTATGCTTACAATATTAATTTTAATTATTTCAAGGAGTAGATCAGCTTTCTAATTCTTTCCCGGGATAAGATTTCACTATTCACCGCCCACTACCTCACCACCAACACCCACCCCGAAAAAATATTCCCGTTCTTCAAATCTATCTTATAATAATAGGTTCCCATTGGTATATTCTGACCATTGTATTTGCCATCCCAGGGGGTAGCGTAGCCTACACTTTTAAATACTTCCGTTCCGTACCGGTTAAATACTTGGGTTGTGGCTGTTGGGTAGGTGCTCAGCGCAGTGATATCCCAGTAGTCATTAATACCATCGCCATTGGGGGTGAACGTGTTGGGGATGGTTATTTTTTTATAAACGCGTACAAAAACATCATCTGTTGCTTCGGTACCACAGCCAACGTTTGATGTTACGTGCAGCGTGTAGGTAATATCATTGGGCGGCGTGGCAATTGGGTTAAGTACGGTATTGCTGCTTAAATATTCGTTAGGTGTCCAGTAATAGCTTATATCTGATCCGCTGGCCTTGCCGTTAAGGGTTACCGATTGCCCCTGGGTCATCACTTTATCAGGCCCGGCATTGGCTTTGGGCTTTTGTTGTACGTTTACAATCACCGTATCGGTTGAGGTACAGGCATTGCTGTTGCTTACGGTAACCACATAGGCGGTAGTATCAGTTGGGGTAGCCACAGGATCGGCTATTGTAGGATCGGACAGACCTGTTGTTGGCGACCAGCTATAGCTTGTACCGCCAGAGGCATTCAGTGTTGTGGATTCACCCGAACAGATCGTCACATCGGCACCTGCATTAGCCACAGGTTGGGCATAAACGCTTACTGTTGCCGTGGCAGTGGAACTGCAATTACCCGTTGTAACCGTTGCTGTATAAACACCCGCTGCTGCAGCCGTTATATTGGTGACGGATGGGTTTTGTAACGTTGATGTGAAGCCATTGGGCCCCGTCCATTTATAAGTTGTGCCGTTTGTGGTGGTTAAGTTTAAGGTATTGCCTACACATAAGGGTGAATTGGCGTTTGCAGATGATGTGGCGGCCGTATTAACCACAAGTGTTAACACATTTGATACGATACGGCAACTGAGGGAACTAATATTGGTTGATTCCGCGCTCGCTAAACGGTATTCATAAGTGCCGGCTGTTGTGGGGTTGGCGGTATATGATAGTGTTGTGGCCCCGGCTATATCAACCCACCCGCTGCCAGTGTTTACCTGCCATTGATATGCCGGGTTGGTATAACCGGTGACCGGCGGAACGGTCATGGTATAGGGTTGGGTTTGGCCCGCGCATTCGGTTTCGGTAGTGGTTGATGCCGCCACGTTAAAGCTGGCTACAAGCGCCGGGCCATACGGACTGAAGGTTATGTCATCCAATGCAAGATCGTTGGCTGGAGCGCCCCCATTGCTGTTATTGGTCATTTTAATAATCACATTGGAGGTTCCGGCCGGCAGCGTGAAATTAAACTTGTATTGTATCCATTTAAATCCCGTAGGTGAAAGTGCTATTGACCCGGTAGAGAAACTTTGGATAACCGTAGTGCCATCTGTTTGCAAAATGGCGAAGGTGATATTCGGCGGACTATCATCCTGGCTCCGGAGCAAATTGCCTGCCCATGCCGAAAACTGGTAGGTAGTCCCGCCGCATAAACCATCAACCTCGCGTTTATAAAAATAGTCTGTTTTGGCATAGCTGGCGTTTACTATCATCATATAACCGCCGGTATTGCCGGTATGGTCGGTTGTGCTCCACCATACATTGCCTGCACCGGCTGTAGTGTTTTCAATAGTATATGAACCATCAATCGGGAAATCGGCGCTTGAATAGGTATAGCTGGTGGTTCCTGAATCGGCAGGTAATGCGCCGGCGTGCGTGCTTGTACCTGCGCCAAAAGTAATATGTACAACGGGATCGCCAAGGCTGCCGGTTTGAGCCCGGCTTTTAGTAGCTGCAAAAATCAGAAAGCAAATCAGGCTGATAAAAAGTGACCTACATTTAAAACCGGATATCATTTTTTTAGGGGTTCATTTAAACTTAAATAAGCGCCTGTATTGCTACAGACGCTCTTCACTAAAACATTAATTATGAAAACAGGGGTATTAAATTATTACAATGCATTGCCTTTTATATTATACTTTAACAGGGTATCATGCCCTGTAATTTCTCCCATTTGCTGGTTGATCAGTTCGTGATAAAACACTACGGAAAGCCCCGGCTGCATTTTAAGCGTAAAGCTTTCAAACGTTTCGCTGTCTGCTACATCGCCAATTGCCAGTATCATGTATTCGCCAATAACATCCAGCAGGGTTAATATGCCGGTACAATAGTTTATAGCCACCTGATGCTTTGTTTTATCGGTAATGTCCGATTCTATCAGCTCAAATTTCGGCACCTCAAATACCAGGCTATTATCTGCATTATCGGCTAAAACAGGGATCCGGTTATTTAGCCGGTTAATGAAATTCCCCACCGCGAAACTCAATTTATAATGCAATGAGTTAGCCCGGCCGTCATTTGCCTTTAATTCGCTAAAGGTTTTAAACTTACCTTCCATATTATAAGCCTGCGATTTAAAAAGAAACTCCTGGTACGACGCGTTAAACACATTCTTTTCAAAATCACCCGTTGATGAGCTGCCGATCACCTGCTTATATGCCAACTTTATTAATGCCTTATTCATATAAAATTGTATTTAATATTCATTTTATAATGCAAGCCCTATAGTATACGAACCACTATAGCCAGCCGAAATACTTCCGGTAAGTGCCACAGTTTCGTTAGCCAGGTCTGTAGCGGAGTTGCCAAATACGCTATCACTGGCATTTCTTATCGGGTTTACACCCAAACCCGCATATAAGGTTGATACATCAACGGCATCACTTATTGTTTCTGAGAAGGTGACCTGTGTGGTTTTTTTTAAAACACTATCTACATAAACCTCAAAGTGTATATGCGTAGCCCTGCCGCCATACCAGCCCGGATAGATAGTTGAAAACTTAACCACGCCATCAGTATCACTCAGCTGATAACCCCTTAAAAAAGTTTTTCCAACATAGCTTAACTCGCCTGATATACCGGGCTGATTTGCATAGCCCGAGTAATAGCCATCTTTATTACAGTGCCATATATCAACCCTTGCACCTGAAACTGCTGCACAACTGCTATTGGTATTAACTACGTTTAAGGTTAATGAAAGCGGGATCCCTGTTTGGGTTTCTATAATGTCAGACCGATCCAGCGGATTAGTTAATTCCCCTCCGGGATAAGGATACGGGCCTTCTGTTTCTGTTGGTGTAAGTGTACAACTGCTTGAATCGGTAGTGGTAGTTGTGGTAGATTTGGTGGTTGTAGATGTTGCAGATGCAGAGGATGATTCCTTTTTACAGGCATCGATTAGCATTGGACCTGCAGCAGCTGCCACTGCAAAAGCTTTTAAAAAGTTCTTCCGTTCCATATTTTTATAATTAGTTCAAACAATAGTTTTGAATCACATTATAAATGTCAGGATACTTTTTTAGCTATAATTTTATGTGTCGGCGAATAAGGATTTTGTGCCGATGAATACTTTTTTAAACGGAATTTACTGGATTACAGCAGTATGAGTTAATAGTCGTCAGTCTAGAGTTTTAAGTCTTAAGTCGATTTTTTGACTTAAAACTAATTACTCAGGACTAAACAACTAACCGTGGATGCGCTCCATTTTGCCATAGTTTTGTATCACGATGGCTTCGTGTTCCAGGTATTCTTTCCAGCGTTTGTCAACATCTATATCACCGGCATATTTTTTAGCCAGGCGGATGAAGGTGGCATAGTGGGTGGCTTCGCTTACCATCAGCTCATAATAAAAGGCGGCTAATTCTTCATCATTAATATTTTCTGATAGTACCTTAAAGCGCTCGCAGCTCCGCGCCTCAATCATGGCTGAAAACAACAGGCGATCAACCAACTGATCGGTACGGCTGCCGCCCTTCTTCATAAATTTTTGCAGTTCGCCAACGTAATTATCCTTGCGCTCGCGGCCGAGTACAAATCCGCGCTGTAGTATAATATCATGCACCCGTTTAAAGTGGTCCATTTCTTCCTGCGCAAGGGCAATCATCTCCTGCACCAGATCAGACAGGTTATGATTTTGAACAATTAAGGTAATAGCATTGCTGGCCGCCTTTTGCTCGCAGAACGCGTGGTCGGTTAAAATTTCTTCAATATTGCTTTCCACCACATTGGTCACCCAAATAGGGTCGGTAGGCAGCTGCAGTTTAAGTATTGTTTTTTCGCTCACAATAACAAAGATAAACGTTATTCGTCATCCTTGAAAGCGGGGTTGTTTGTAATAAGGCGGGCGTGATGGTGGATGGATAAAATATTAATTTGTGCGTCACCAATTATATCATAAATTATTCGGTAGTTTTTGAATATCAATTCGCGGGTAAATTCATCAGCCGATTTTTCAAATCTTTTACCTAGTAAAGGGTGTAATTTGAGTTTTCGTATGGTTGATTGAATTAATTCTTTTTCCTTTTTTGCATAATGAAAGGAATCCCGGCGGATGTAGTCGTAAATTTCTCTCAAATCGTGAAGGGCGATTTTAGAATAAACAATTTTTAATCCCACTGATCAATCTCTTTGTCAAACTCTTCTTCAGTTAAAAAATCACCGTCCTGAATCTGCTTTCTTGACATTTCAATCTTTTGTAACAGAATAATTTCACCCACAATATCATCAACAGAAAATGTTTCCGGCATGTGGTCAACAAGCTCTTTCACCTTATCCTTAGTAAGCATACTCATCTCCTTTTATAATATAAATGTACGACTTTTTAATATTAAGCCATATGGCCGTAAATCACATGCAATAATTTACTTAATCTTCCCGTACAGATTCTTACTCTCAATAAATTCCAAAACCGGATCAGGAACAAAATAACGCACATCCTTTTTCTCCGATAATGATTTGCGGATAAAAGTTGCGGATAGTTCCATCTGCGGTGTCATGGTGATGGTTACGGATGGGTGCGAGGCGTATTCGGCATTTTCATAACCGGGGCGTGGGTATACATAAATGCGGTAATCGCGTAGTATCAGCTTAAAGTTTTTCCATTTAGGCAGTGATACCAGGTTGTCAGACCCCATAATAAGTGCGAACTCATGCTCGGGATATTTTTCGTTCAGATGTGTAAGCGTATCAATGGTGTAGGATGGCTGCGGCAGTTTGAGTTCCACATCACTTACAGCCAGATTACGGGAATTATCGGTGGCTAGTTTAGCCATCTCCAACCTGTCATAAGTATTGATCAGGTCGCCGTATTTTTTTAGTGGGTTTTGGGGTGATACTACCAGCCAAACCTTGTCAAGATCGGTATAGTTGGCCATGTAATTGGCTATAATTAAATGGCCGATGTGTATGGGATTAAATGAGCCGAACAGTAAGCCTATCTTCATCAGTTTGCAGTTAGCGGTGGGCAGTTTACAGTTGAAAAATTTACAACTATTATCGTTAAGAGCAATTATTTGCCGGCTCCAAATTTGCCGGGATTGTCAATCATATATTGAACAATTGGTCCTATCTCATCAGATAACGAATATAACTTTTCGTAAGCATCTTTGGAAATATAATTGCATTCTTTTGAAAATTCGAGCCATCCCTGCGTTTCGCTGTTTTCCATGTCAACATCCGTTAATTTACTTATAAAGTGATTAGGATAAACACGCTTGCGATAAGCTTCAATGGTACAAATATTTGCAGAGCGGGAGGATCGGCGGATTTGGTCAGTTAGGGAATACATTTCTTCCTTCGGGAAATGCTTAGTAATTGCAAATATTTCCATAGCAAGTGCAAAGCTCTTTTTATAGAGTAGTAAATCTTTATATGAACCCATATGTAAATTATAGAATTATAAAAGAAAACTGCTAACCGCCCACTGCTGACTGTTAACCCGCTATGAAATCCTTTACTAATTTTTCTGCATCGGCGCAAGCTGTAGCCAGTTCGTAGTTTTTAAGGATAATATCAAATTTCGGGGCATAGTTCAATTCCTTTTCCGCCTTGGCGAAACGCTCCTTTAATTTCTCCGGACTATCCGTACCGCGACCGGTTAATCGCTCAATCAACACTTCCAATGATGGTGGTTGCACAAATATGGCCAGTGCCTGGTTGCCGTATTTGCGTTTAAGGTGCAGGCCACCCTCAACATCAATATCAAATATTACGGTTTTGCCTTTTGCCCAGATGCGTTCTATTTCGGTACGCAGTGTGCCGTAAAATGTGCCTGAGTAAACTTCTTCAAACTCAACAAATTCCTTTTTTGCTATGCGGTGTAGAAAATCTTCTTTGGTTATAAAGTAGTAGTCGGTTCCGTTCTTTTCCTCGCCGCGCGCGGGCCTTGTGGTTGCTGATATAGAAAATTCCAGCTCATCCATTTTTGATAGCAGGTGGTGTACAATAGTAGTTTTACCTGCCCCCGATGGCGCCGAAAATATAATAAGTTTGCCTTCCTTCATTGGTATTCATTAGTTCATTGGTTCATTAGTTTATTGGTCTGTTATAGTTTACCAGCTTTGCACTAATGAACTAATGAACCAATGAACTAATTACTACAACACATTCAATAATTGTTCTTTAATTTTTTCGAGCTCTTCCTTCATGCCTACTACCAGTTTTTGCATGTTGGCATCGTTGGCTTTTGAGCCCAGTGTATTTACTTCGCGACCTATTTCCTGCGCAATAAAGCCTAGTTTTTTACCATTGGCATCGGCATTTTTTAATGTCTCGATGAAATAGTCGCAATGGCTTTTCAGCCTTATTTTTTCTTCGGTGATATCAAGCTTATCAATGTAATAGATCAGCTCCTGTTCAAAACGATTCTGGTCGATAGCCTCACGGTTGGTGGCTTCCAGTAAAAACTGATTTAAACGCTCGCGGATCACCGGCACACGTTTAGGTTCTTCAATCTCAACCAGTGCCAGGTTTTGTAAAATGATGTTGATGCGGTATTTCAGATCGCCTTCCAATACATTACCCTCATCGGTCCTGAACTGCTGGAAAGCCGCCACAGCCTGGTTAAAGGTTTTTTCAACCAGTTTCCATTCATCTTCTGATACGGTTTCTTCGTCATATTTAACCACCTCGGGCAGGCCCAAAGCCAGTTGCAATAAGTTGTTTGTTGGTTCGCCAAGGTCATCACTAACCGCTTTTAACTGCTCGTAGTAGTTCTTTAGCAAGGCTGTATCAATACCGGCGGCACGTACGGCAGCACCGTTTTGCTGCTCAATAGTGATGGATAAATTTACCTTGCCACGCTCAATCTGCTTATTGCAATCGTTACGTAGCTGGAACTCTTTATCAGAAAATATTTTTGGCAAACGCAGGGCAAGCTCAAGGAACTTACTGTTCAGGGATTTTATCTCAACGGTATATTTTGTACTGCCTGAGTCGGAAGTAGCAATTCCATACCCTGTCATAGATTTTATCATGCGCAAAGATAGTATTTTTAGAGATTAGTGATTAGCGGTTGTAGATTAGTTAATTTAAGGTAATAACATAGCTATCCGTCCGTTTATTTGTAACCGCTAATCTAAACCACAATCATTAACTTTGCCCCTTAATAACGGATGACGCTGAATAAATTTAAAATATATCTTCTTATAACCGCCCTATATTGCCTGCCATTTATTGTACACGCGCAGCAACAGCCACTTACCATTAAAGGCGTGGTATGTAAGCGAGGGAATACGGAAAGACTGGCGCAAGCTGTTGTTACCGACCTGAAAACACGGGTGGTAATGATGAGCGATGAGCTTGGTGGCTTTAACATCAAGACTGCCGTTGGAGATACACTGCTATTTAGTAAAATAGGGTTTGCAGATCAAAAACAAGTGATTGACGGGCCTGAAGATATATTTGTATACATGCAGCCGGTGATAGAGTTAGACCAGGTTAATATAAAAGACAAAAGCACCCTGCAGGAATTGAACGATGTGGTAAATACCTACCGCAGCAAAGGCTTATACTTTGATGGCAAGCCACCGGCGCTACTATTTAATCCGTTTGGTGGTTCACCAATAACGGGTTTGTATGAGCTGTTTAGTCGCGATGCCAAAAATGAGCGCCATTTTATTAAATTCTCAAAAGATGAAATGGAGGCAGCGGGTGTGCGTAAGCGGTACAATGCCCAGTTGGTGAAACATGTTACAGCACTGCCCGATAGCGATGTGGTAAAATTTATGCAGCAATATACGCCATCGGCGGAGGATATAAAGGCGTGGAACGATTACGAACTGATCACCCACATCAAACAATACCTGGAGTATTTTAAAGAGCATAAGAATGATATGCCGATGGAAAAATTGTATTAACATATTTACAAAACCATCACTGCCGTAATTATAATAATTTGAGATTTACAGGGTAAGTTTGTATAATCATTGATTTACAAGGCTTTGATCTATAGTGACATCTGCAATGAAAAGATCGTTGTTCATTCTTATCCTCCTCATCAATTGGTTTGTGCAGCTTTCGTGGAAAGCGCCGGATTACCGCAGCACCTGTGCATATGTACAGGAAAACCTTGATGCACGGTCAAAAATAGGATTGCCCAAGCTATTGGGTAAACAGTCACTAGTGGATATCGCTACCCATATGAGCAAAGCCGCGATTGATTCCATAGATCATTATATAAAGCCGATAAACGAGCTACAGTTGGGTGGCCCTTATAAATATCGGCAGTTAGATAGCGCCCTGCGCCCATTAAACCTTGATATTTTAAATGGTATTAACCGTTTCCAACATCGCCTTACTGATACCACCCTGGCGCAAAACCAGCGTGTTTTCGCCTTGCAGGTACTTATTGGTTTATATACCGCGATGGAACTTCCTTTACAGGGTGTTAACCACTTATTGCCCCGGGATGAGTTTATAAAGCATGATATTTTCATGTTTAATGAAGTGCCTCATTATAAAACTATGACGCTTATCGCATTAAGGCTGTATGATGCTTATAAGCTTGGCGTGCGGATGGCCCAGGCGGATGGGGATAAACAAATGATAGCCAGCTTAATGGAACAGGGCTATGAAGTTGCAGGCAGGTGGGTGGCAGGCAGTATTAAAGATATATTCAGGCCCAAATGGGCACTTGAAACTGAAGGGCCGAACTTTGGGAGGATCATGGAACCGGGTAAAGAACCTATTTATGTGTTTAGTGCCGTGCCGCGTTTCCCCGGAGGATTTCCTTATTTTAACAAATTCATGAATGAGCATTTGCATTACCCGGCACAGGAATGGAACAAAGGAATTGAGGGTACCTGCTATGCGGAGATCGTTGTTGAAAAAGATGGTTCTATCAGTCGTATTAAAGTGTCGAGCGGGGTTTCACCACGTATTGATTCGGAAGTTGTGCGGGTGCTGAGGTTATCCCCCAAATGGGAACCGGGCCGTTTGGATGATACCGGCCCGGTGGTGCGCAGCCAGCGGACCTGTATTGTGACTTTCAGGATAAAGCCAGGCCAAAAACGGGAAGATGCGTTTAACATCCCTTTTCACGATAATATTAAGCCGCAGTTCCCCGGAGGAAGAACTGAGTTTGAAAAATATATAAAGGCAAATACTACTTACAGCGGGCCGCCATACGGACAGGTAACACTGCATTACATGGTAGATACCTCGGGGGAAATATCGGATGTAAAATTGTTTAAGAAGCTTTCGCCCGAAGCGGATGCTGAAGCTATTCGGTTATTACAGCAATCACCAAAATGGCAACCTGGATTAATGGAAGGTATCCATAAAGCGATGATGGGTGATACGATATCTGTTTGGTTTCAGCCGAAGAAATAGGCTTAAATCCCTAAAGTTTCACAAGCTCTTTCGGCAGCAAGCTTCTCCGCGTTCTTTTTGCTGAATTCTTTACCAAGGCCCACTACGTCGCCGTCAACACTGGCTTGTACGGTAAATAGCTTTACGTTCTCGCCCTCGGTATTGTTCACCAGGTCGAAAGAGATATCCTTGCTGTGGCGCTGGCACCATTCAATCAGCTTGCTCTTAAAGTTTGTTTCGGTTTGCTCCAGCGTGTGGATATCGATATGTGATTTGATGATGTGGTTCACCAAAAAGTTGCGGGTAAAGTCGTAGCCCTTATCTAAATACACCGCGCCTATTAAAGCCTCAAAAGCATCGCCCAATAATGAGCCTTGCCTTGACGAGTTTAGCGCGCGGCTATCAAATTCAATTAGTTTATCAAAGCCGAGTTTGCGGGCAAGCTGATTAAGGTTTACACGGCTTACGATCTTTGATCGCAGTTCGGTTAGGAAACCTTCATCCTCATAAGGATATAATTTAAACAGCACTTCGGCAACAACGCTGCCCAATACTGCATCACCCAGAAACTCAAGGCGTTCGTTACTATTCTTTACTCCTTTTTTTATGTTTTGAGCTACAGATTTATGGCGAAAAGCCAGCCTGTATAAAGATAAATTGCCCGGAACAAAGCCGAGCAAATTCTTTAACACTTTTACATATTTTCTGTTAGGCGATAAGTAAAGTTTGTAAAAACGACTTATAGGCATTTAGATTTTAATCTTCTAATTTTTTAAAAATTACAGAAGCATTATGACCGCCAAAGCCAAACCCATTACTCTGGGCCACCCTCACCTCTCTTTTCTGGGCAGTATTAAATGTAAAGTTTATCCGCGGGTCGAATGCCGGATCGTCAGTAAAATGATTTATTGTTGGTGGGATGATACCATGGTTCATGGCCATTATAGTAGCAATAGCCTCAACAGCGCCAGCTGCACCTAACAAGTGCCCGGTCATTGATTTGGTTGCGCTAATATTAAGCTTATAAGCATGGTCGCCAAAAACAGCTTCAATAGCTTTTATTTCCTGCGGGTCGCCAATAGGGGTTGATGTGCCGTGTACATTCACGTAATCAATATCCTCAGGGCTTAAACCGGCATCGCGTAAAGCTTCCTTCATTACAATGGCTGCTCCAAGTCCGTCAGGATGTGGTGCTGTCATGTGATAAGCATCGGCACTCATGCCTCCGCCAACCATTTCAGCATAAATTTTAGCGCCTCTTGCCTTAGCGTGTTCCAGTTCCTCTAAAATAAGGGTACCTGCACCTTCGCCAGCCACAAAACCATCACGGTCCAGATCAAACGGGCGCGATGCCGTTGCCGGATCATCGTTACGTGTTGACAGGGCGTGCATAGCGTTAAAACCGCCTATACCAGCTTCGTTTATAATGGCTTCTGATCCGCCGGTAACAAACATATTGGCCTTACCCATACGGATATAGTTGAAGGCATCAATAAGCGCGTTGTTGGACGAAGCACAAGCAGAAACGGTGGTAAAGTTTGGTCCGCGAAGGCCGTATTTGATAGAGATATGGCCCGGGGCAATATCAGCGATCATTTTAGGGATAAAGAACGGATTTATATGAGGGGTACCATCGCCTTTGGCAAAATTGGTTATCTCATCTAAAAACGTTTTTAACCCGCCAATGCCTGATCCCCAGATAACGCCAATACGGCTGGTATCCAGCGTGCTGAAATCCAGGCCGGCATCTTTTACGGCTTCTTCGGTTGAATAAAGGGCATATTGAACAAAGGGATCCAGTTTCCTGGCGTCTTTTCTGCCCAAAAAGGCATCCGCGTCAAAGCCTTTCACTTCGCACGCAAATTTAGTTTTGAACTTTGAAGTATCAAAGCTCTTAATAGGCGCAGCGCCACTCACTCCATTGATCAACGCTTCCCAATATTCAGGAACGCTGTTGCCAATTGGAGTAAGTGCCCCAAGCCCGGTTACAACAACTCTTTTAAACTCCATTAGTAAATTTAAGGAGTTTATTTAACGTTTTTTTCAAGGTAAGCAACAGCCTGGCCAACTGTACCAATAGTTTCAGCCTGATCGTCAGGGATAGCCACATTGAATTCTTTCTCGAATTCCATGATCAGTTCCACGGTGTCTAAAGAATCTGCACCAAGATCATTGGTGAAGCTAGCTTCCGGGGTTACTTCGTTTTCGTCAACACCCAATTTTTCTACGATTATAGCTTTTACTCTTGAAGCGATATCAGACATAGTCTTATAGTTTAATGATTAATAATTTCAGTGCAAAGAAAAATAAATTCTGTTAAATATCAAATCTAAAACTTTTTACATATTTAGCTCAACAAAATTTTACTTGCAAAGGTTTCAATTTGTATTTTTACCGCGGCAAATGTAATGATTTTGAACAGAAAAATCTTAAAGTTTGAGATCGATCTTGATTTTGTGCTGATTGCAGTCACAACATCGCTGAAAGATTATCGTATTTGTTATTTAATTAACAAGTATTTGAATTTTAATTTCCTGAAAACCAGCGATCTGGCTATTGATATTAACCATAGTCCGGAATCCGTTTACTTCTCTATGTATACTTACCACTGGGAGGCCAGCGATACTTTTTTTTATTTTATAGCCAATAAAGGATCAGATGGTTACCTTGTACCCGAAATGCGTAAGACGGATTATTTTTTTATGATCAAGAATTATATTGATGATGAGGACCTTGAAAACCTGGTATCGGGCCTTAACCGCATCCCCGAAATTGTTGCCGCGGTAAAGATTGATCCAAAAAAAATAAAATCACGTGAAAATCTTCTATTTTAGCGCCGAAATTGAAAGTGTTCTAACTACACTATATAAAGGCTTATAGCCACATTAAACTAAAAATTATGAAATTAGAGTATAACCGAACCAAGATTGTTGCTACCATGGGGCCTGCATCATCGCCAAAAGAGGTATTATTAGCCATGATAAAGGCTGGCGTAAATGTTTGCCGGCTTAATTTTTCGCATGGAAAAGTTGAAGAACACAAAAAAGTTATCGACACTATCCGCGAAATAAATGCAGAATATAAAACCAATGTTGGCATACTTGCCGATTTACAGGGACCTAAGATCCGTATTGGTTTGGTAAAAGATGGAGGTATTCACCTGGTTAACGGTACTCATATTAATATTACTACCCATGAGTGTATAGGTGACGATAACCAGATCTACATTACTTATGATACTTTCCCTCAGGATGTACAGGCAAATGAAATTATTTTGCTTGATGACGGAAAGATCCAGATGAAAGTTATTGAAACCAACAGAAAAGATGCTGTTGTTTGCGAGGTTATACATGGTGGTATATTAACATCACGCAAGGGTGTTAACCTGCCAAACACTAAAGTATCCATCCCGAGCTTAACTGAAGAGGATTTGGTAAACCTGCATTTTGCTTTGGAGCAGGATGTAGAGTGGATAGGCCTTTCATTTGTGCGTAACGCTCAGGATATAGTTGAACTAAAACATATCATTAACCAAAAAGGCAGCGCTGCACGCGTAATTGCTAAAATTGAAAAACCTGAGGCTATTGATAACATTGATGCAATTATTGCTGTTACCGATGGTGTAATGGTTGCCCGTGGTGATCTTGGGGTTGAAATGCCGCTTGAAGAAGTGCCTTTATTACAAAAAATGATAGCCCGCAAATGCCGCGCGGCATCAAAACCGGTAATTGTTGCTACCCAGATGCTGGAATCAATGATAACCACCCCGCGCCCAACACGTGCCGAAGTTAATGACGTTGCCAACTCTGTACTTGATGGTGCTGATGCGGTAATGCTTAGCGGCGAAACATCGGTTGGTGAATTCCCGGTTATAGTTATTGAAACTATGGCTAAAATAGTACGTAACGTTGAGGAGTTGGGTTATCCATATAACTCGGCAAAGGAAACCAATATGGATCCTGCTTCACCTGAGTATTTACGTGACGCGGTTTGCGGATCGGCCGTATATTTAGCTGAGCACACCAACGCGGTAGGTATTGTAGCCATGACCGTATCAGGTTACACTGCCTATGAGATATCAAGCTATCGCCCTAAAGCAAGCACTTATATCTTTACATCAAACAAGCAACTGCTTAACGCGTTGAGCCTGGTTTGGGGTGTAAAAGCTTTTTACTATGATAAGCTGGAAAGTACAGATCAAAGCATAAGCGATGTAAACGCTGCACTTAAAAACGAACTGTTGATAAAAACTGGCGATGTGGTAATTAATACTGCAGCAGTGCCAATTTATAAACAAGGCAAAACCAATATGCTAAAGGTTAGCGTTATTGAATAAGTGATATAAAGAAGCTACACAAAAAGGCCTTTCCGTTTGGAAAGGCCTTTTTTTATTTCTGTAAGTGGGTAACTACTCACTATTGACAACTCACCACTCACTAAATTAATTCATATCACCCTTCATTTTGGCTGCTGTACCTTTGCCGGGTAAATAAATTTGCAAACCAAAATTTAAGATCAATGTACTTTGATAGGCCTGGCTTCCAAACCCTAAAAGGCCATTATATTTAAGTAAGGTTTCCAACCCGATGTTTGGGGTAACAAAATAGGCAAAGCCAGGGCCAAAGCTAAAGTTAAAGCCATTAGTATTTCCGCCGCCGTTGCTTACATCAGTACCCCCAATGCCAGCTGTAGCCTCACCAAAAAAACGGCCATGTTTAAGTATAGATACATCATCGCCTGAGTAATAGCGTGCCATTGGGCCAATACCATAGGTGGTGATAGTGCTGGTATTTTTTGCTGTTTGCAAGCCGAAATTAGCATACCCTCCTAAAGCAACGTTATCCTTTATAAACCAGGCGGCTTTAGGGGTTAAATTAATATTAAATACGTTAGGCGAGTTTAGTCCGAAACTAAGATTTGCAAAATCGGCACCGACTAAAACATTGCCCTGCTGGATTTGCGCTCGTGCGCCCGACCCTATTACAATTATTGCAAATAAGGTTAAAAAGGTAGATTTTTTCATGATAATAGATTTTAAGTGAATTTATTAACTAATAGGTAACAATAGCTATGCCAAAGACCTGCCAGCGCTCTAAAAGCAAATAAATTAAGAATATTGTAAAAACGCTATTGAGGCTAAACCGGGTAGAAAATTTTCTTAATCCGGGAAAGACTTAAGAGCAGAAGTGTATGAGTAATGCCTGAAAGAAGTGCCAGGAAGTTTAGCCGGTTTAATTTTTTTATCAAACTAAATAATATTTTAATAAAGTACAGGCATAGCTTTTGCTGTTAATGCTTTATTATATCTTTACTTTTTTCCGCTATCCATCAATGAGTAACGCCCTACAGCCCTTAAGTTTAAATAATGAAGAGTTATTAAATATCTTGTCTTTTTCCGGGGATGCAACCGCTATTCATACTACTGAAGATGCTGTAATACAATATGCTAACGATGCTATGCTGGCGTTTTGGGGCAAGGGAAAAGATGTTATAGGAAAATCACTTGAAGAAGCGTTACCCGAATTAAAAGGGCAGCCTTTTATTGAAATGTTTAAACAAGTATGGAATGAGGGCATAACTATTAACGGCACAGATACACCTGCTCAATTAATGGTTGATAATATACTCCAGACATTTTATTTCGATTACGAATATCGTGCGGTAAAAAACAGTGCCGGCCACACATACTGCATTTTGCACACAGCAAAAGATGTAACTGAACGTGTGCTGAGTAAAAACAGGGAACAAGACCTGACCGAAGAACTACGGGCTGCCAATGAAGAGTTGCAGGCCGCCAATGAAGAGATGAATGCATCAAACGAGGAGTTAAGTGAATCGCGCCAGGAATTGTTTGAGCTTTATGAGGATCTTAGGGAAAGTGATATCCGTTTTCGCAACATGGTTAAGCAGGCGCCCGTAGGGATATGCATAATAAGGGCGTATGACCTGTTTATACAGGACGTAAATGATAATTACCTTGAACTGGTAGGTAAAAAACGCAGTGAACTGGAAAATCGCACCATATGGGATGCCGTACCAGAGGCAGCTGATATTTATGCGCCTATTATGAATGACGTAATTAATAGTGGCGTTCCTTTTAGTGCTATAGAGCATGAACTTGTTTTAATAAAAGACAGCGTACCTGAAACGGTTTTTATTGACTTTGTTTATGAGCCGGTGAAAAACGACGGTATGGTGAGTGCTATTATGGTGCTGGCCATTGATGTATCAGACAAAGTGATTGCCAGGCGCAGTATTGAGGACATGGAAGAAAGGGTAAGGCTGGCTGTTGAGGCTGCCGAGATAGGAACTTTTGACCTGAACGTTGTAAAAAATGTAATGCTGACCTCCGAGCGTTTTGATGCTATTTTTGGTTTTAACAGCCATGCATCATGGAAAAAGTATAAAGCTGCGGTACATCCGGATGATTGGCATAACCGCGAAGCGGCCCATGAAGCTGCCCTGCTGAATGGAAAACTACTTTATGAAGCACGAATAATACATCCTGACAGATCGATACATTGGATACGGGTGCAGGGCAAGGTTTATTATGATCAGCAACGCAACCCCTTAAGAATATTGGGTACACTGCTTGATATAACCCAGGTTAAGCGGCTTGAACAGCAAAAGGACGATTTTATAAGTATTGCCAGTCATGAGCTTAAAACACCTATTACCAGTTTAAAGGCATCATTGCAATTATTGGAGAAAATAAAGGGCGACAGGTCATCGCAGTTAATACCAAAGCTGATAGACCAATCGATTAAGGGGGTTAAAAAAATAAGCACTTTGGTTGATGACCTGTTGAATGTGAGCCGTACAAGAGATACCCAGCTTAAACTGAATAAGTCGATTTTTAATGTATCGGAATTGCTGGAGGGCTGCTGTAACCATGTAAGGATTGCCGGTAAATACGAGCTCATATTTCAGGGCGACAAAATGCTTACCGTGTTTGCTGATGAACATGCCATTGACCAGGTATTAGTGAACTTTGTGAACAATGCGGTAAAATATGCGCCTGATTCACCAAAAATATTCCTGATAAGTGAAAAGGTGGGTAACATGGTCCGGATAGCTGTTAAAGATAATGGCCCGGGCATTTCAGCCGATAAGATCCCTTACCTGTTTGATCGTTATTACCAGGCCCAGCCCGGTGGTTTCAACAACTCGGGCTTAGGCCTGGGCTTATATATATGTGCCGAAATAATCAGGAAACATGGCGGAGAAATTGGTGTAGAAAGCGAATTTGGCAAAGGCAGTACCTTTTGGTTTACATTGCCATCGCTGTAATGTACTATAGTCTCCGATTACACCAAACGTATCAAGCCTTACTACAGGAAATGACAATTGGGTACGATCCACTGCCATTACCCTAAGCAAAATCGGCACATCACAAATTCAGGCAGGCCATTATTAAGGTTACCATGGCCAGCGTTAATATAATTGCTCTGATATAAATTATGCTATCCCATTTCTGCTGCAATTGGCGAATATCGGGCAGTGTGATATTTTTTATTGCCGCTGCCGACATTTTAGTATTGATGGGCTTTGCAATAGTTAAGTACAGCACAAGGTGGCTAAATAAGCACAAAAAAGCACAGGCAGCCAATATGGCCGGTGTATGCGAAAATCCCTTTAATACTATAAAAGCAATTGTGCTGATCATACCGCTTATACCTACGGGTGGCATTCGCTTATCAGCAACCAAATGTGTATGGCCCGAAACATCTGCAATGGAACTGTCCTTACTTAATTGCGCGGCCTTTTTTCCTACAATGGCAAAAAATACATTTGTGCCGTAAACAATACCGGTGGTTAAAATGGCTATCACCAGTAATAATTGTGTTATTATTGAAATATTCATGATTTTTAAATCTAAGCTTGTTTATTCCTGAAAAGTAAAAAACTGGTTATGACCATATATACCGCTGTTAGCCCGTGGATGAGCAAATGCTGTATATCGCCGGCTCCGTTGGTGGCCAGCACAATTGAGCAATCGGTTGCCGGTATAATAATGGCGGCGGTAAATACGCAGGCTGTAGCAAGGCGCATCCGCATAAATAAAAGTGGTAAAAGCACCAGGCCCGAAAATATATCGCGTATCCCTTTTATTCTTCCAAACGGGAAGTCTTTTACATTGGCAAAAGGTATTCCATAGCCATCGGCGGCGGCTGCCGGGTTAATAATAAAGCGGATGCCTACAAAAATAATTCCGGCTGCTATGAGCATGGTCATCCAATAGGATGCGGAGCGGGTACCCCAGGGGGTGATTTCATTAATTGTTTTCATGTGTTATTGTATTTAATAACACAAAATTCTACAATGAAAAACCGGCGTTCATGCACCCAGGTTAACTAATGCTTGCCGGCCATGCGATTGCGGATACGGCTCAATGATTGCGGCTTAACACCTACGTAGGAGGCAATATAATATTGGGGTATCCTTTGGCTGATATCCGGGTAGCTGGCAATAAATTTTTGATAGCGTATTTCTGGCGGATCGGTATACAACGATCTTATCTGGTTAATTGCCTGTACAAAAACATATTCAATACCCAGCCGGCCAAATCTTTCGCCATGCTCAACATCTTTGTAAAATGTTTGCAGATCAGATTGATTGATCACATATAAAACCGTGTCTTCCAATGCCTGTATGCTTACAAAAGATGCTGTTTGTGGCAAAAAGCTCATATAATCGCACACAAAATCGCCTTCCTTGTTGAAATAATTAGTTTTTTCTTCTTTTTCATCAGTTGCATAATAGCGTACCAGCCCAGTTTCAATAAATGCCAGGTAACGGCAAACATTCCCCGCTTCAAGCAAATGCTCACCTTTGCTTAGTATCTTTTTTCGAAATAATTTATGCGCTACTTCTTCATCGTCAGCTGAAAAAGGTATATAACTCCGTATAGCGTTTAACAAACTTTGCATCTTTAAAATTACTTATTAAATAATAAGGCATAGTATGACAATCTGTTCTTTTAAATATTAAGCCTATGGGCTATGTATTGTCAATCATCCTTAGTTCGTATATTCGAACCAGCAACAATTCTTGTATTACCTGTGACTATAAACAAAATCTTCGCCAATTTCGATAATTACCTGCCACTTAACGAACAAGAGCGGGAAGCGCTTGCGAGCCGGGTTATCGAGAGGACAATAAGACGCAGGCAGTTTATTTTGCAGGAGGGCGATATCTGCAAGCATTATACCTTTGTTGCCGAGGGCTGCTTTAAAATATACCACGTTGATAAAAAAGGGGTAGAACACAACCTGCAGTTTGTTGCCGAAAACGACTGGATAATGGAGCTCGACAGTTTTTATGCTGACAAACCAAGCCGTGTTTACATTGAAGCCATTGAGCCATCGGTTATTTTGCAGATAAAGAAGGAGGATCTGTTTTACCTGTTCACCAATATCCCTAAGTTCGACAGGAATTTCAGGGTGATTGTAGAGAACAGGTATGTGGAGCTGGAGAACCGTATCTTACAGGCTATCAGTTCAACTGCCGAGGAACGCTACCTGAGTTTTTTAGATCATTACCCACAATTATCGCAGCGCTTGCCTGGCACGCAAATAGCATCATATTTGGGTATAACGCCCGAGTTTTTAAGCAAGATCCGTAAGGATATCTCCAAAAAACACTAACACCCTTAAACTATATTAAGGGTATTTCTTAAGCTATGTTATAGGCTGCAACCCCGCATAACAACCACCTTTGCTTTGTAAATAAAACGAAGAAAAAGTAATGGAAGATATAATAGCACGCAGGGAAAGGTTTAACCAATTAGGCAGTATTTACCCTAAACAAGCATCAGTAAAAAAAGAACATATTATCATAAAAGGGGTAAGCTGCTACTGGCTCACACCTGAAAACCCGGCACCCAACAAAATAGTTATTCACCTGCATGGCGGGGCATTCGCGGTGGGTTCTATCCAGTCGCATGAGAGCATGCTCACCCACTTTTCGCATAAATTGCAAGCCAAAATATTGTTTGTTGAATATGCTTTAGCGCCCGAGCTACCATACCCAAATGCGCTGAATGATGTGATGAATGTATATACCGCATTACTTGCAAAATACCCCGATCATAAAATTGATTTTATCGGCGATAGCGCGGGTGGTGGTTTAATTGCATCTGCCGTAGGCGAAATGCTGGAAAAGCACATACAGTTACCGCATGCGGCGGTATTTATTTCACCGTGGATCAGTTTGCATTGCGATAACCCATCGCAGGAGGATAACCGGGCTATAGATCCTATCCTTACCCGGGAATACGCAAAAAGCTCTGCAGAGGATTATATAGGCAATATTCCTATTGAAATTGTGAGCCCTGAAAATGTAGAGTTAAGCGATTTTCCGCCGGTATTGATCCTGGTTGGTACCAATGAGATCCTGCTGGATGACAGTATCAACTTTTACAATAGAATAAAGGGTATTCAGCCCGCCGCTAAGCTCTCCATTTATGAAAACCAGGTGCATGTGTGGATGTTAACAGGTATGCCGTCAGTAGCATCGCAACAAGCATTAACAGAGATTAAAGAATTTTTAAACTAATTACAGCCATGAAAGCAGCAGTAACAACAAAGGCAGGCAAGCCAGATGTTATAGAGATACAGGAAAAACCAATACCAACAGTACAAAACGGTTGGGTATTAATTAAGATAAAGGCCTTTGGGATAAACAGGTCGGAGATATTTACCCGGCAGGGAGACTCCCCCAATGTGAAATTCCCGAGGGTACAGGGCATTGAATGCGTTGGCGAAGTGGAAAACGACCCATCCGGCACTTATAAAAAAGGGCAGAAGGTAGCGGCAATAATGGGCGGTATGGGCCGCGATTTTGATGGTGGCTACGCGGAGTATGCGGCATTGCCATTAGCCATTGTATTTCCCTTTGAAAGCAAATTGCCCTGGGAAACTTTGGGCGCTATTCCTGAAATGTTCCAGACTGTATCCGGCTCTTTAAATGAGGCATTGGAAGTTAAAAAGGGGGAAACATTGCTTATCCGCGGTGGTACTTCATCTATCGGGATGCTGGCTAGCCAGTTAGCCAAACATTATGGTTTAACTGTAATTGCCACTACCCGTAATGCAGATAAGGAAGTCCTACTGAAAAGCAATGGAGCCGATCATGTTTTAATTGATGATGGCGATATCAACTCAAAACTAAAAGGTTTATATCCGCAAGGCGTTGATAAAGTGCTTGAACTTATCGGCATTACCACTCTTAAAGATTCGTTAAAATGTGTACGCCCGAGAGGTGTGGTTTGTATGACAGGCATACTCGGTGGCCAATGGACCATGAAAGAGTTTACCCCAATGGGCGATATTCCCTCACTGGCCCGCTTAACCGTTTACATGGGCGACGCCGCTAATTTAAGCGACAACCTGCTCCAGGATTTTATCAATGCTGTTGAAGCCGGCGAAATAAGTTTAAGTATCAGCAAAGTATTTAAGCTTGATGAGATTGTTAAGGCCCATGAGCTGATGGAAAGTAACCAGGCAAGCGGCAAAATAGTAGTATTAACTTAAAGGCTCAACTCCTATATCCGCAACTTACAAATTGTGGATATAGGATAACAGCAACCCCGCTCCAAAATAGGAAGCTTTGGTATTGCCGGGATCACCAAGCAAAGTATTGCTTTCATTAGGGTTGCTGAAGTTTACGGTTTGCATATACTTATCCGTTGTACCGTATGATAGTAATAAGCCTGCACGGAAGTTGAATTTTCGTTTTTTAATATTGGCACCTATCTGGCAATGGTAAATATTATAATATGCCGTGTTTGAAGTATAACCATTGCCCACATCTTTATATAAGCTGTTATCAGCATAATTATAATCGGTATGCAGTGATATAAAGCCGGTTACCTCTGGTTTTATCATATAGTTTGCCCCTATACCATAATTTAAGATCGATTTGCGGGCATCTTCAAATTGTAACACCTCAGTCTCATTATAATCGGATGGTGGTTCGCCTTTAATAAAGGTCGCATTGCGTGGTGTTATTATATCATACTCATTTACTTTGGTAAAGTATTCGGCCGCAAAATATATCTGCCCTTTATCAAAATCATAAGCATAGCCAAATGCTGTGCTCAGCGGCATTTTATACTTAACCTTTAAGCTTTGCTGCCTTGTGTTAGCCAATAAGTTAAGCGTATCCTTTGGGCCAATTATTAAGTCGCTAACCTGTTGGTCGCTCAGTAAACTTGCGCTGCCTGCTATATGTAATAAAGGCGATGATATAGTAATACCAACATGGCTCCTGTCGGCATCGTAGGCTAAACCCGCTTTAAACCTGATCCCCACATTATAATACGATGCGAGGTACGATTCCAGCGTTGTGGCGATGGGTGGTAAGCCCTCTTCGTCACTGCTGCTGTTATATAACGCTCTTGAGCTGATATCGGTATTGTAGCTTTGCTTGCGCAGATCGCCCTCGGCCGACAGGCCAAAGGAAAAATCATTGGAGATCTTAAAACCGCCGCTTATGATGCCCGAAGTCTCATTAGTGGTGTTAATGTTCTTATACTGCCCGAGGTAAACCTCGGGGCCGGGACTGTAGGAGTCATCAAGTACATTAAACTTATCATCGCGCTGCTGTGTAGCCTGGAAACTCATTACCGGGGTATGGGTAAGTGCGTAACCCAAAGTAAAGGGATGATCGCCCTTAATGGCTATAACCGCCGATACCATTTGTGGGATAATACTGGCCGATGTGGAGTTAAGATCATAACCGGTACCCGCGCCGTTCTTTATTTTGATATCGCCGTACTGGTATACTGTTCCGCTAATGGATGCTGAACTTTTAGTGTTGTGTGATAATAAGGCGGGGTTTAAAAACATAACACCGCTATCGCGGTTAAAGGCTACTACAGCGCCCGGGGTTAAGTAACCTGCCGGGTTATAACCCGACGACCAGTAGTTGGCGTCCTGTGCTTTGGCTGTTTGAACAAAAAGCACAGCACATAAAAATGTGATAAGGATTTTTGACATAGGCTTATTTTTTAATAAAAATATTATAAATTCACCATAAGAAAAAGTATTTATAAATCAATTTTTTAATAATCAGTTAATTATGGCTGATTATATCACCTTTTAACCCGGTTTATGAAGGTCTTAAAAGTTATTGCTGCACTTATATACTTTATTATTTTCGCGGGTTTAATAAGCCTGCACGCGCAGGATTTAAGCTTTAGTCAGCCCATTAACTTCCTGCCGACTGCCCATACTGATAAGGCTATTGACATCACCAATTTTAAAGGAAGCTTTTTTGTTACCTGGAAGGATGCCGGATCAAGCGGAAATATCCATGTGAGCTACCTCGGCAACCAGAATAGCACCAATTTCTCAGCAAATGAAGCTACAGCCGGAAACGAACAAAGTGCCCATGCGCCGGTTTTCAGGGTGGTTAATAGCCACATATACGCCCTATGGTTAAGTACCGATGGCTCATTAAAATATATTATTAATAACAGTGATACTTCTTTTAATACTGAAAGCATACGTACGCTGAGCTTTAATATTCCGACAAAACTGAAATCGGGTATTACCGCATCAACTGTTGATGGCAAACTGGTTATAGCATCGCATACCGATAGTAAATATGATATGGCAATAGCTGTAATTGATGCCGATAATAATGGCATACTTAAGCCCGCCGATCTGCAAACGATACCCGGTAAAAAGAGCGGGGAATATCCCTTTGTAGTAACGCTTTCAACCAATATCATCAGGATATGTTACAAGAGCTCCAGCGATCAGGGAATTTATTACTCTGATTTTGATCCTGTGACTAAAACATGGTCGGCTGATGTGCGGGTCGGTAAATCAAAAACACAGGTGTCGCCGGCAGTATACCACTCCTTTAATACTACACGTCTTTTTTACATCTGGAAAGGCTACAAACAGGATAACCATTTGTATTACGCCACCGAAACTGAGCAGGGGCGCCCTAACAATGAGCGCGCTTTACCCGATTTTTTTACAACCACCAATCCCGTATCCATTTGTACTGTAGATGATAAAAAATTTATACTGGCGTTTGTTGGCCTTGATAAAAAATTGTACCTCAGTTATTTTACCAATTATAACCCCGCGCGCTGGATGGAAGATTTTCTCTTCCCGGCCAAGGGTAATTTAACCCTGAAGGATATTGTAATCCCCGGCTCGCATGATGCAGGCATGTCTGCATTAAACGGTACCGGCGGTGCGCAGGCAGGGTCTATTAACCCCTGCAATACCCTCACACAAACGCAAAATATAGGTAATCAATTAAACGCAGGCATCCGGATGTTCGATCTGCGTGTAGGCACGTTTAAAGATCAGCTCTTTATAAAGCATAGTTCATCTGATTGTATGGCCGATGCTATTGGCGGTGGTTATGGCGAACGCTTTAAGGATATTATGGACTCTGTTAAAACCTTTTTAGATCGTCATAAAAAAGAATTCATCATTTTAACATTCAGTCATTTTTGCCCAACCGAGGCTTCGGCAAGTAATGTTGCGGATTCTATTGTAAGCATGTTAGGTAAAGATCACATTTATAATAATAAAGGGAAAAGCATTGACCAGATAAAACTGAATGACCTGTCGGGAAAGGTGCTCATCGCCTTTGAAAAATACAGTTATCCGGATAAAATGATCGACTCCAACTCCATGGCCGATGCGGGAAAAACCTTCCTGAATTTCCGCAGAAAATATGCTGCTACCAACCAGATCACCAACCTGGTAGCCGCCGAGGAGCAGTTTTTTACGTCGATGAAAGATGGTGTAAGTAAAAATGATTTGATCCGCTTGGATTGGCAGCTTACCCAAAGCAGCCAGGAAGCAGCATTGGTTTGTAATGATTTTCAGGATGAGGATATGAATCCTGTTATTAATGGTGTGATGCTGCTTACTAATGTGATTAATAAAAATCAAAGCATAACTGACCTGGCAATGGCTGGCAACAAGTATATTATTGCCAAAGTTAACGGGTGGATAAAAGACGGTGTAATCAACAAAAACAACAAGCCTAATATTGTATATGTTGATGCCGCGGGCGCATGGATAACCGATTATTGCATCCAGTTAAACAGTAAACCTGTATATAATTAAGGCCCCATGACCTTGATTTATCAGCCAAGTTTCAAATCTTACTTCTTCTACTGCAATTAATGAACCTGTTAGGGGAATTTAATTATCTTCGGAGCGTTGAATAAAGTAACGATTAATAGGATCCCCTCAATAAAATGAAAAAGTCATTATTCTTAATTCCAGTATTTTTAATGCTGATAAATGCAGGCAGCTATGCCCAAAATAAAAAGGTAGCAGTTGTTACATTTTACATGAACAAACAAATCGATCTGTCTGAATTTAGCGCTGCTAAAGATGTGGATATAGTGAGTAAGCTTAGTGACGATCCAAAGTTTAACCTGGCGCCATTATTATCAAACTTTCATACGCACTTTTTTAATACTTACGCATCAAATTTCCCCTTCCAGCTATTACCTGAGAGCGAGGTTGCCAATAATGATGCTTACAAGGCTTTTATTCCCACAGGCGGTGAGAACAACAAAGGTGCTTATGATGACAAGCATTACTTTTTGCCTGTTGATGGCTATAAAGTTATTTTGCCTTTTGTGAGCCATACCAATGAGAGAAAGCTGATAAAAATATTTAACCAATGCGATGGCGTGATGAAGGTGTATGTATATTTCTCGTTAGTGAAATATGGAGTTGCAGGCATGGGTGTAGTTAAAATAGAGGCATATTCTGATATATCATTGTACAATAAAGATGGCGACCAGATATTCTCCATAAAAGAAGCAGCGAAATCAAGAAATATGAACACGCTTACCGGCGGCATACCTAAAATGACAGCCGATAAGATATTGCCCATGTGCCAAAGCGCTATGGATGAGCTGATATCGACCGTACAAAAGGACTTGCCTAAGCTGGTTAAAAACGGGGCTACGCTGTAAACAGTTTCAAACGCATTTACAAAAAATCATTCTCTTAGTGTCCTTTGTGAAAATCTCAGTGACCTTTGTGGTTAATTTTACTACAGAAAAACGCAAAGGTTTTCACAAAGAATACAGAGTTAGATTTTATATGTTCAAAATCTAAACAGGCTTTACCGGCTCCAGCCCGTAGGTTTTCATAATAGCCAGCACTTTTTGCATATCGGGCGGGCCGCCTGCGTTGATCACCCCTGCTATCTCACGGAAATAAGGTGGACCGATAGATGCCGGCGAAAGTGTGCACAGCACCCGGGCAGTTTCATTGTGCAAATTATTGAAGCCATGCACAACACCCCTTTTTATAAAACAATGATCTCCTGCTTTCAATTCCACCAGGTTGGTGCCAATGGTTTGGGTGATCGTGCCTGCCAATATATATAGCGTTTCATCTACTTCCACATGAAAATGCGGTGCGGGTACTTTTACATTTGGCGGCACAATCATTTCAAACTGCACCAGCGTGCCGTCTGTGTCATCGCCATCCAGCAAAAAATTGAGCTCGAGACCGCCCATGCGGATAGTTTCTTTAATAAATGGGAACATCGTGATTTATGGTTTAAAAATGATAGTTAAATGTAATAATTATCTATTATAGAAATTTTAAAAACTTACCGGCATGTTGTAGCATTTTAACTTTTGCACTCGTAATGAATATAATTAACCCCGATTATTCGTCATGAAAAGTTCAAAAAAATTAAAGTCGGTTTTGGCAGGTGTTGGTTTTGTGAGTTTGTTATCTATCATGTTACTTTCCTGCTTAAAGGATCATAACACCTATGTAACGGTGCCAACTGCCCAATTAATGGTTGTACAAGGTTCACCGGATGCGCCAGCGGAAATTCTTTACCTTAACACAAACAGAGTAACCTCCCAACCCTACAATTATGGGGATTGGGTTGGTTATTTTAATGCGTACACAGGTACCCGCCAGGTTGTGCTGTATAATTATGCTACACAATCAGTAATTGTTTCAGATACTATTGGTTTAAAACAGGGTGTTGCTTATTCATTATTCCTGTCTAACACCTATACCAAACCGGATCTTATCTTGCTGAAGGATACCATTTCGCAGCCCGCGAGCGGAAAGGCAAGCATCAGGTTTGTTGATGTAAGTCCGGATGCAGGAGCGGTTGATCTGTCGGCAAATAATACAGTGTTGGTTTCAAACAAAACATACAAAGGCGCATCATCGTTTTTGCCGGTTGATGGTAACAACACTACTTATAGTTTCCAGGTGCTTAAAAGCGGAACCAGTACTGTTTTGGCTACGCTAAATAATATCACAATTCAAAACGGGCAGGCTTATACGGTTTGGTTGCATGGCCTTGCCGCAGGCACAGGTACTACCATACTAAAAGCGGATATTATTACGAATGCTTCTTTTTAAGGGCGACAAATATTTGCAATAAAACAAGGTTACGTGTAGCGTAATAACTGCCGTTGCCGTAATGTAATTATAATAGATACTATAAATATGAAGATAAAATTAATTTACCTTATGCCCTTAATGGCAGTTTTATTGATCACGGCATGTTCAAAAACCAGTAACAATTCAACCCCTGTTGTTTTACCAACCGGGAATTTTACCGGCCAGTTTTTACGTGTACACTATAACAAAACAAACTTAAAGTACGATACACTAAAGGCCAATCTTAATTTAGCCATGGCGCAAAGTACCGGCTTTGCCATTACCGGTGATACCAGTACCCTGCATGCAGGCAGTTATGGTTCATATGCGGCAAACGCTTACTATATTCAATTTGTTGATGCAACATATTCGGCAGCTGCACCTTTTACCAAGTATCACCTATCGGGCGTATATAATTATACCTATGATGGCTCAACATTAGGTATTTATATAATTTATGGTGATACCTTAAAACTGCAATACAATTTTAAAAAGACCACCAATTAAATTATTATTCATACCGGTGAATAGATAGTTTTGTAATTCCGAAAAGGTACAGGGTCTTAACACATTATAGGGCCCTGTATCTTTTTTTAAAATCTGGCGATAATCAATATTAACAAGGAACAGGTTAATGCTAAAACCGGCCCGCATTGCAGAAGAAGAGCTTATAGCGCAATGTAAAAAAGGTAGTTTAAAGTACCAGGAAATGTTGTATACTCAATTTTATGGCTTTGCTATGGGCATTGGTTTGCGCTACAGTATTAACAGGGATGATGCCTTAGAGGCTGTAAATGATGCATTTATAAAAATATTTAAAAATATAAACGATTATAATCCGGCCCGGCCATTTAAAGCCTGGCTGGCAACGGTTGTAATTAATACAGCCATTGACAGGCGCCGGAAAGAACTAAAGCACCAGCTAAATACCGACCTGGATGATGCCATGATGGTGCAGCATTCCGTTAGCACCGTTGATAACCTGGATGCGCAGGATATTTTAAACCTGCTGAACCAGCTGCCTTCTATACATGCCACCATTTTTAACCTGTATGAGGTTGATGGCTACAATCATGATGAAATTTCACAAATGCTGGGGATAGCAACAAGCTCGTCGAGGGTATACCTCACACGGGCAAAGGAAAAATTAAGAAAGTTATTATTAATCACTACATATAATGAGCGACGATCAGTTAGATGATGACTTAAAGAAACGCATTAAGCAGGTGTTTGATAATTACGAAGACAACACCGCTGATGAAGGCTGGCTGCTGCTCAGGGAGAAATATCCGGAGAAGGAGGAGAACGATCGTGTTATATTCTGGCTGTGGCGTATTGCAGGTGTAGCGGCAATTTTACTAATGGCATTAGGGCTTGGCCTGTGGTTTAATTTTCATGAAACAGGCAAGCAAAATATTGCCCATAATAAAAAGAGAGAAATTACTGACACCACTACAACCTCAAAAATAGCGGCAATACCGGGTAGTAAAAAGCAAACAATAGATTCAGCGGCGAATCTTGCCTATCAGCAACAGTCTACGGCTGCAACTGTTGCGCATGCTAATGGCGTTGCTAAAAATATACCATCTGTACAGCCGGGCGTAAATAATTCCAGTCCATCTGTAAATACAGGCAGTACATTATTTACAGCTAAGGTTGATAGTAGTGCTAAAAATGATATGGCTTATAAACCGGCGAATAGAGCTAAATCGCCGGATACTATAGATAACCATATAACCACTGCCATCGCTAATAATAAATCACCATTAAAACTTATTTCTACAAGACCTGCAACAGCACCTGCTGAAAAGGAACAACCCAAGGTAGTTGCCAATAACCCGGTAAGTAAAGGCATGCAAGCGCTGTTTGATAAGGAAGCGCAAAACAGAGCCACACAAAATACCGAAGAACAAAAACCAATTGATAAAAAGGTAGAGTTTGCCATATACGCGGCCACTTATGTAAATTATGCCAAGGGCAGCAACAAACAATTTAATACAGGTGTTGGTGGAACGGCTGATATCAGGTTAACAGATAACCTGAGGCTTTCAACCGGTGTGTCTATAGGGCAAAATACCTTAAGCTATGCCAATAATACTACTGCAGTTGTGCCTATGGAGCTAATGGCTGCAGCTTCGCATAATTTTGCAGCGAGTTCAAGTATGTTATATTCAGTTGCACCTGCATCAACCAATTTGAATGCAAATTTGGTTAATCTGGATATTCCTGTGGACCTGAAATACGTGTTTAACCCACAAAAAGGCAATACATATGTTTCAGCTGGTTTTAGCTCGGGTACATTTGTTAATGAAACCTATAACACTATATATAATTATACTAACGGATCATCCGTACAGCAAACGGGAGATGCGAGCCATAAATCATTCGATAGTTTTTACTTCGCGCAGATGCTTAATGTATCCTTTGGTGTAGGTTACCCGGTTGGTAAAAATCAGCTGATCATTGAGCCATTCTTCAAATACCCGCTCAACGGGATGGGCGATGAACACCTGTTGTTTGGCTCAGGGGGCATAAACCTGAAATTCAATTTCGATCCGCCTAAAAGCAAACATTGATAAGGTTTACCGGTACCCAAACATTTAAACATTCGGGCACCGGTAAATAATAGCTTATAAAATAGAGCGAATCAGACCACCCTCAACTCTTATGGATGCCCCGTTTGTAGCCGAGGCCAGCGGACTAACATAGTAAGTTACCGTGTGAGCCACTTCATCAACCGTTGCAAACCTTTGCAGCAATGAGGTAGGGCGCATGTTTTTAAAGAAATCTTCTTCAACCTTATCTGTTGATACATTGCCTGCTTTGGCCAGGTCCTCAATAAAACCACCCACACCTTTTGATTTGGTTGGTCCGGGTAAAATGGCATTAACCGTTACTTCGGTTCCATGGGTTAATTCTGCTAAACCACGGCTTATGGCCAGTTGTGCTGTTTTTGTCATGCCGTAGTGGATCATTTCATCAGGTATAAAAACGGCAGATTCGCTGGAGATAAAAATGATACGCCCCCAGTTTTTCTTCAGCATTTTAGGCAGAAAATGGCGCGATAGCCGTACACCGCTCAATACATTCACCTCAAAGAAACGGAACCAATCTTCATCAGGAATATCCTCAAAAGCTTTAGGTTCAAAAATACCCGCGTTGTTGATCAGGATATCAATATCCCGCAGCTGATCAATTAATTGTTTAACATCATCAGCTTTAGAAAAATCGGCCGGAATGCCCGATACATTTGCATCTGTAACCAGTCCTTTTAATTCTTCCACTGCTTTGTCAACGCTATTCTGAGTGCGGCCGTTGATAATAACTTCTGCGCCCTCCTGTAATAAGCTCTGGGCTATTGCAAAACCAATGCCCGCTGTTGAACCGCTGACAAAGGCTATTTTATTTTTAAGTTGTAAATCCATGCTTAAATGTTTTCGGCTAAATTATGGCATATGATTTCTAACTATATAATATCCATGTAAAACCTATATTTTATATTTCTAAATATACACGTGCAATTCATTTAAGTATTTAGGCTTTAGCGTGTTTTCTGTTCATTATTGCCTTTTGCATACAATAATGTGGGCTAAATAATTAAATTTGATAGCCATTATCGGTTTCTTGATGTTGAATACTAAGCGCAGCAATAATTATCCAAACACATTCTTTAGCTGTGGAGTATTTCTGCTGGCCGCTTTATTTGTATTGATTTTTAGTGGGAATGGCTTTGCACAGGCGCCGGTTATCAGTTACCTAACTCCGCAAATTTATACTACAAATACCGCAATAACACCATTGTCTCCAACTAATATAGGTGGAACGGTTGCTGCTACTAACTATGGGCCGGGAAATACTATTGCTAAAGGTTTTCAAAACCCATATGGTTTATCAATGGATGAGCAAGGCAATATGTTTTTAGCTGATGCAGGTTATGCGCAAATATTTAAAATAACCGATAATGGCGCTGTAAGTGTACTAGCTGGCAGCTATGAAAATGATAGTTTTGCTGATGGTACAGGCTTGGCTGCTGATTTTTACCACCCTTTTGATGCTGCTGTTGATGGTTCTGGTAATGTATATGTGGCAGACATGGGAAATAACAGGATCAGAAAGATTACTCCTAGCGGTATTGTTACGACATTAGCAGGTGGTGGTTTGCCCGGAAATGCGAATGGCATTGGTATGGTAGCAAGCTTTAGCCAACCATATGCAGTAGCGGTTGACCAATCCGGAAATGTTTATGTTTCTGATGTAGGTAATGCTCTGATTAGAAAAATTAGCCCGGCAGGTGTTGTTACAACGCTGGCAGGCAGTGGGACCATTGGAAACACTAATGGTACAGGCGTGGCAGCCAGTTTTAAAGGTGTTGTAGCATTAACGGTTGATAACCTGGGCAATGTATATGCGGATGACACCTATAATAATTTAATAAGAAAAATTACTCCTGCAGGCGTTGTAACTACGCTGGCTGGCAGTGGCTTAAAAGGAGCAACCGATGGTGTTGGTACAGCGGCCAGCTTTAACTTTTCGGAAGGTATAACAGTAGATGATGCCGGCAATGTATATGTAGCTGATTCGGGAAATGGTACAATTAGAAAAATCACATCTTCCGGAGTTGTAACAACAGTCGCAACTATTCAGGATCTAATGAATGGTTTAATAAATGCAGGGCAAAGTCTTCCTTATGGAATAGCAATAGATAAATCGGGCAATTTATATATATCAGATATAGCCAATGATGTTATTACAAAATTACCTCTTGTTGGGTATAAAATAGATAAAGTTCTTCCTGCAGGCTTAACTTTCGATCCCGCAGCCGGTATCATCAGCGGCACACCAACTGTAGCATCGCCATCAACCAATTATACAGTTACCGCTTATAATACAAGCGGCAGCAGCAGTACAGTTGTAAATATTACTGTAAATGCGGCGGCCACGCCGCCATCGGGCATAAATCCTCCCATAATAAGCTACCAAACTCCACAGGTTTATACCGTAAATACAACCATTACGGCATTGGCCCCAACCAACACTGGTGGCGCAGTGCCACCAAACCCATATGGCCAGGTTACCACATTTGCAGGTACAGGAACAGTCGGTTCGGCAGATGGGTTAGGCACAGCAGCAAGCTTTAATGACCCCAGGGGGATAGCTGTTGATAATGCAAACAATATTTATGTTGCAGATAATGGAAACAATAAGATAAGAAAGATAACTCCTGCGGGCCTGGTAAGTACAGTTGCGGGCAGTGGCGTTGCTGGTGCAGTAAACGGTACCGGTGTAAATGCAAGTTTCACCAATCCTACCGGATTAACAGTAGATGCCGCGGACAATATATATGTGGCTGATTCAGGGAATCAGCTGATCAGGAAAATAACGCCTAATGGCGCGGTAACTACCTACGCCGGTAGTGGTTTTGTAGGTGTTAATGATGGGACAGCAAGTAATGCCAGCTTTGATTTCCCTAATGATGTAATTGTTGATAATGCCGGGACCTTGTATGTTTCAGATTATGTAAATGATGAGATCCGTAAAGTTACTACTACTGGCATGGTTAGCACCCTGGCGGGTACCCCGGCAATCGGTTCGGCAGATGGAACCGGTTCTTCTGCCCGGTTCTATAATCCCGCTGGTTTAACCTTTGATGCATCAGGCAATATTATAGTGGCCGACGCAAACAATGAATTAATAAGGAAGGTAACTCCGGCGGGCGCGGTTACAACAATTGCGGGTGATGGTACTAAAGGGGCAAATAATGGAACAGCAAAAGCCTCAAATTTTCGATATCCAGAAGGGGGTACCTATGATGCATCAGGCAATTTATATATAGCGGATACCTTTAATTCGCTTATCCGTAAAATAGACCCGGCAGGTAATGTAACAACCTTTGCCGGTGTTGCAGATGTTTCCGGTCTTAAAAATGGCGACAGGTTATCAGCCAACTTTAATGCCCCATTTGGTATAGTTGCAGATCATAATGGCAATTTATATATATCAGATGAAGCCAACTTCGCGATCAGGGAAATAGCATTAACAGGCTATACCATTGATAAACCCCTGCCTGCCGGCTTAGTATTCGATAACACAACAGGTATCATCAGCGGTACGCCAACAGTAACTTCGCCTGCTACAAATTATACCATTACCGCCTACAATATAAGTGGCAGCGGGAGCGCGGTTGTAAATATTGCAGTATTAGCAGCTGGATTTTCATTTCCTGCCATCCCCGCAAAAACCATGTGCTCTGCTGATTTTAACCCCGGTGCTACCGGCGGCAGCGGCACTTATACCTATACCAGCAGTAACCCGGCAGTAGCTACTATAATATCCGGTAAAATACATATTACCGGTCCAGGTACATCAACCATTACTGCAAATGATGGCTCAGGCCCACAAACGCAAATATTGACTGTTAGTCCATATGTTATACCATCAGTAAGCATAACACCAGATGCTTTTGGTTCATGCCAGGGTTTATCGGTTACTTATACAGCAACGGCAGTAAATGGAGGCATTAATCCCGCTTACCAATGGAATGTGAACGGGCAGCCCGCGGGTATCAACAGCGCTTCATTTACCAGTACTACATTAAACACAGGTGATATTATAACCTGTACCCTCACCAATAATAGCGATTGTACACAGGGCCCGGTTACCTCAAATAATGCGACTATAACAGCAGACCCATATGTTACACCCACACTTAAAATACAAAATATAACCAGCAATAGCGTACCGGCCGGAACAGATATTACATTTACCGCTACACCTACCAATGGCGGCACTAGCCCAGGCTACCAATGGCAGGTAAATGGTGCAAGCGTGGGTACTAACAGCCCTGTATTTACCAGTAATTGCTTTAATGACGGGGATATAGTTACCTGTATATTAACTAACCAGGGCGGCGCATGCCTTACTACTTTAACAGCAACATCAAACCCTATTGCGGTAACTATTACAAATCCACTGACGGTGAGTATTACGGCTTCTGCCACTACGGTATATGCAGGTGTACCGGTTACGTTTACAGCTACATCAAGTATTAATCCTGTATTGTATCAATGGATGGTGAACAATAAGAATGTGGGTGTCAATAGCTCTACTTTTATCACTACAACACTCCATAATGGCGATGTGGTTACCTGTAGCGTCATGTTCACCAGCGGTTGTAATATATCAGCTATCAGCAACCCCATAGCAATGTCAATTATGCTGACAGCAGATATCGCTATCCCCAATGCTTTTACACCTAATGGCGATGGTATTAATGATCTGTGGAATATACCGGCATTAGCCAATTTTCCGAATTGTATCGTAAATATTTATAACAGGTATGGGGTGCTGTTGTATAACTCACGGGGCTACAGTAAACCATGGGATGGTAACTACAATGGCAGCAAGCTTCCCGTATCCACCTATTATTATGTGATTGACCTGGGCATTAAAAGCCCTAAGCTGAGCGGTTATATTACGCTTATCAGGTAAGGTGCTATTACAAATAAGCCAGTGCCAGCTGAGCTACTTCTTCGCCAACTAAACTACCCATGGCTATGCCCATACCATTGCAGCGTACCGCGCAAAAAATACCGGGCTCAATTTGTTTAACTATGGGGTTTATGTCCTCGCCAAAGCCCATAATGCCGCTCCACCAGTAATCTATCTCAAAGTTTTGACCAGGTAGTATAACATCATTTAAGTAGGCGTATAACTGCTGCTTTACGGTTTCGGTATGGCCAAACTCCCATGTAGCTTCCGAATCAAAATCAAGGTTGCGGCCGCCACCAAACAGTACACGGTTATCAATATTCCTGAAATAATAATAGCCTTCATCAAAATGATAAGTGCCTTTAAGCTTTAACCCGTTTATGGGTTTGGTAACCAGCACCTGACCTCGCCCCGGCACTACCTTTAAACCCGGAAACAGCTGACTGGCGAAAGCATTGGTTGCCAGTATAAGCTTACCGGTTTTAAAGCTTCCCTGTGATGTGGACAGATGGATGCCATCGCCCAGTCTTTCAACCTTTGTTACCGCGCAGGAGTTTAAAACCAGTATGCCGGCTTCATAAATCCTTTGCAGTAAAGTGCGCATCATTTTCCCTGTATTTATCTGGCCCTCATAGGGGTTATAAATCATCCGGCTAACACCTTTAAAGCCAAAACCGGTAATTTTAGCATTCGCTACTGCATAAATGTCAGGCTCACCAATGGCCTGTTGTAATAATTTATTGAGGTAAGGAATCTGTTCGATGGTTTCATCGGCATGACGGGTTTCACCCGTCATGAATAACTCGTAGCCCCCGTTTGGATGGAAATCTATATTAGCATCGCCCAAATTTTGCCGCAAACGCTGCAATCCCCGCCATTTATAATCAACCATGCGCACAACTTCCTCTTCAGATGATTGTTTTAAGCTCGCAAGTTGCTCTGATACAGTGCCAAAGCAGGCAAAGCCGGCGTTTTTGGTGCTCGCGCCGGTGGGTAAAAAGCCACGCTCCAAAACCAATACCTTTAAGGTGGGCTGTTCCTTTTTTAAGTGTAAGGCGGCGCTCAGGCCCACTAATCCGCTTCCAATAATGATTACATCGGTATTGTCAATAAAAGCGCTGCGTTCCCAGTATGAAAATGTTGTTTCCGAATTCATAGGTCAAAAAATTAAAAATTCAAAGCCCGGGTTACCTGATCAGTATTCCATTTTAAGCAAAATCCAGCTTTTGAATTTTCACTTTTGAATTTTGACTTACATGTGGAATGCTTTTTGAAATAGTCAATATACAAAAAAATAATATGAATCAGATAGCATTAATTACAGGATATATTGGTCCGGGTTCGGCCTGGTTCCTTATGATCGTTATTGCGATAGTAAGTTTTATTGTGCAGTGGCGATTTAAAAGCAAGTTTAAACAATACTCAGAGATCGGCCTGCTATCAGGCCTTTCAGGCGCTGAAGTAGCCGAAAAGATGCTCAGGGATAATGGTATTTATGATGTACAGGTAATATCAGTTGAAGGGCAATTGACCGATCATTACAATCCCGAAACAAAAACCGTTAATCTTAGTCCGGATGTATTTTACAGTCGTAGTGTAGCTGCGGCAGCCGTTGCGGCGCATGAATGTGGCCATGCTGTGCAGCATGCCAGGTCATATGCATGGTTAAGCCTGCGTACATCATTGGTGCCGGTTATCAACGTGGCATCAACCTTAACGCAGTGGACCTTATTTTTAGGGTTGATGCTGTTGTTTTTTACGCATAACCCTTTTGTGCTGGCTATAGGCGTTGCCGCACTGGCATTGGTAACCCTATTTAGCTTTATTACGCTGCCGGTTGAGTTTGATGCAAGTCGCCGGGCATTAGCATGGTTGAATAACAACTACACCATTATGCAAACCCGCGAGGAGCATGAGCAAGCCAAAGACGCACTTTGGTGGGCCGCCATGACCTACGTTGTTGCAGCCCTCAGCGCACTGGCTACCTTAATGTATTACGCATCGTTTTTATTGAACAGGCGAAATTAAGCCCCCAACCCCTAAAGGGGAGCAATAGTTTAATGATTTTACCCGCTTTATGCGGGTTTTTTGTTGGCCGTTTTTTTTGTTGGTTTGAAATTCTAATTGAATTCTAATCTAAACCTTCAAACTTAAATATTGTCACAGTGTAGTTACATAAACTATAAAACAATTATGAAAAAGTTAGCAAAAGCGTGTTTACTTATAACGGCCGTATTATTTGCCGCCCCTAAAGTGCATGCTCAAATTAGTATTGGAGTTACAATTTCGGCCAATGTTGCGCCACCGGCTTTACCGGTTTACGTACAACCTGCCTGCCCTACCGATGGCTATTTATGGGTGCCGGGTTATTGGGCCTATGATAATGATAGCGAGGACTACTATTGGGTGCCCGGTGTTTGGGTTGCCCCGCCAACCCCCGGTTATTTATGGACACCCGCCTATTGGGGATATGCCGGTGGTGTTTATGGCTTCCACGCTGGTTACTGGGGAAGGCATGTAGGCTTTTATGGTGGTATTAACTATGGTTACGGCTACGGCGGCGTTGGTTTTGGCGGCGGTGCGTGGTCAGGCAATACTTTCCGTTATAATACCGCGGTGGTTAATGTGAATACTACCGTAGTACATAATACGTATGTAGATAAAACAGTGATAGTTAATAATAATGTTACTGTTAACAACCATAACAGCTTTAATGGCCCGGGTGGTGTTACGGCACAGCCACGCCCCGAAGAGATGGCAGCCATGAAAGAGCAGCATGTGCCTGCAACCAGCCAGCAGCAATCACATGAGCGTACTGCCAGCCAGGATAAAAGCCAGTTTGCTTCTGTTAATCATGGTAAGCCAAATAATGCAGCCATGAACAAAGTTGGCGGCAGCCATTTTACGCCTAATGGCCAGAAAGCCCCGCGCAACAATAATAACAATGCGAACAACAATGCTGCAAACAACGGTCATCAAAATAATGATGCTGCCAAACAGCCTAATGTGCAACAGGATGGGCATGCAAATAATAATGCCATGAAAACTACCGATGCTGAAAAACAAGATCAACAGCCAGCACAACAACAGCAACATGTGCAACAGCAGCAGCACAACCAACAACAACAGCATGTGCAGCAACAGCAGCATAATCAGCAGCAACAACATAGTCAGCAGCAGCATAAACAACCACAACAGCAGCATAAATCTGCGCCAAAGCCGCATACTGAACAAAAGCACGAAAAATAATATAATACCCCTATAATACACCCATAATACGCTCCGCCTGCCAAACAGGCGGGGCTTTTTTGTTGGTATATATTGCGGAGATGCTAAATAAAATATAAGTCATGCTGAACTTGTTTCAGCACCTCACTCGCAATGCTTACACTATGCAAATCGCTTGTCCTGTGGGATCCCGAAATAAATTCGGGATGACGGTTCATTAATATTTATGTTTGTTTGGAGGCTGGGGGCTAATTCATCCTATAAGGAGTGATCAGATAAAACTCTGGTATTCTTACATCAAATACAAAGTTATCCATCAGGCGTATCATTTGGTATTCGCCTTTCATGCTGCCCATATCGGTTTTAAGGTTGCAGCCTGATACGTATTCATGAGCGTGGCCGGGTTCGATCAATGGCTGCTGGCCTACTACGCCTTCGCCTTCAACTTCGCGCTTGGCGCCATTGGAATCGAATATATACCAGTGGCGGCTTAACAGCTGCACGGCATAATCACTCATATTCTCGATTTTTACCTTATAAGCGAACATAAAGTGGTCGTTCGCCGGGTTGGAGTATTCCGGCTGATAGATCGTTTCCACTGAAACTTTAACACCATCAGTTATAGTAGTAACCATGAGGATATTTTAGTTTTCTCAAATATATAATTATCCGGAACAAAATTATGCCATTTCGGGCGCATAATTTTCATTTATTTGCCATAAAATCTCGTTCACTTCATCCAGTGTGCCCGCTGTAACCAGTTTCATGCGGTATTCTTTAAAATGATCAATGCCTTTAAAGTAATTGGAGTAGTGTCTGCGCATTTCAAAAACACCTGTTTTAGCGCCTTTCCATTCAACAGATTTCGTTAAATGTGTTCTGCAGGCATCAATCCTTTCGGCAATAGTGGGTTTATCTAAATGCTCGCCGGTTTTAAAATAATGCTTTATTTCCCTGAAGATCCAAGGGTAACCAATAGCGGCTCTGCCTATCATCATGCCATCCACACCGAACTCCATGCGCCAGTCGGCCGCTTTTTCCGGTGAGTCGATATCGCCATTACCAAAAATCGGGATCTGTATGCGTGGGTTCTTCTTAATATCTCGTATTAATGCCCAATCAGCAACACCCTTGTACATTTGTGCGCGGGTACGGCCATGTATGGTAAGTGCTTTTATACCTACATCCTGTAGGCGTTCGGCAACTTCATAAACATTTTTGGTATTATCATCCCAGCCGAGGCGGGTTTTAACGGTAACGGGCAAATGCGTGGCTTCAACAACCGCTTTGGTCATGGCTACCATTTTGTCGATATCCTGTAATAAACTGGCACCAGCGCCACGGCAAGCTACCTGTTTAACCGGGCAACCGTAATTGATATCCATCAGATCAGGGCCGGCTAATGAAGCTATCTCGGTAGCTTCGCGCATGTGATCAATATCACTGCCGAAGATCTGGATACCTATTGGGCGCTCATATTCGAAAATATCCAGCTTTTGGCGACTTTTTGCTGCATCGCGGATCAATCCCTCGCTCGAGATAAACTCCGTATACATCATATCCGCGCCGTTTTGCTTGCACACATAACGGAAGGGAGGATCGCTCACATCTTCCATCGGCGCCAGCAATAACGGGAATTCACCTAAATCAATATTTCCAATTTGTACACTCATGCCTTATATTCGTTGCAAAAATACAAATTTTAACCCGGATGATAAATATTCCATATAAAGACCTGGATGAGAGCAGTAAAGAGATGCATCCGGCATTGCAGTTTTTACTGGTTTTAGCCATACTTTTAGTGGCTTTGCTTATCGGTACGGCCATTGGTTTAGGTATTATAACCGGCTTATATGGCTATAATACGTTTACAGCTATAACGGAATCAAACCTGAATGTACCCAATGCTATACCTGCATTATGGATATTGCAGTTAACCAGCACAACGCTGCCTATCTTAGCTACGCCGGTATTTTTCGCTTATGTGGTTGTTCCTGTCCCACAGCAATATCTCAAATCGAACTTTAGGTTTCCATGGGTACTTATGCTGCTGGTTTTTGCCATTATGTTCATTTCATCGCCATTGATTGAGTTTTTATCGAACATCAATGCGAAAATGGTGCTGCCGCATTTTTTACAATGGATGCGAGAGAGTGAGGATAATGCCGAAAAGCTAACCAATGCCATGCTGCATATGGATACCATCTGGCAAATGATATTCGATTTGTTATTCATCGGCCTGCTAACGGCAATTGTTGAGGAATATCTGTTCAGGGGGTGCATTCAAACCATTATCGAAAAATGGACCAAGAACATACACGTGGCCATTTGGATCACCGCCATATTGTTCAGCGCTTTTCATATGGAATTTTTTGGCTTTTTGCCGAGGATGATGCTGGGTGTATTATTCGGCTATTTTGTGGCATGGAGCGGCAGTATATGGACATCAGTTTGGGGGCACTTTATAAATAATGGCACCGCTGTGGTGATAACCTATCTGTATCAGCATAAAGAAATCAGCATCAGTCCTGACGACCAACATGTATTTAATTCAGCAGGCTATATAATTAGCTTTATAATTGTTTTATTTTTGTTTTGGGTTTACCGGGATATTGCACTAAAGAAAAAGCCGGTGCAGGCATAATGGAAAAAAACTGGGTTAAAATTTACAAATCAACAAATTTTTATCAGTCGGAGATTGTAAAGCAAATGCTTATACAGCATGCTATTGAAGCGGTATTGCTTAATAAACAGGATTCATCCTATCGTAATTTTGGAAATGTTGAAGTGTATGTACATAATGAGGATTTTAACCATGCCATTGAACTGCTTATCCTCAATCAAATAGATCTATGAAAACACGCGCCATTACGGGCTTCTTTTTTATTATTGTGATGCTGGCATCGGTGCTGTTGGGGCATTATGTATTCGGTGCATTTTACCTGGTTTTAAGTTTGTTTTGCCTGTATGAGTTTTACGGGTTGATAAAACAAGGGACAGCAAAGCCCAACCTGCCAATGGGGCTTTTATGCGGCGCTTTACTATATATTGCCTTTGCTTTATTTACTTACAAGGATGCTTTTGCATTGCCAGCATTATCGCAGGGCAGGTGTGTTTATAAGCTGATGTTCCTGACCCCGGTACTATTCGGCGGCATATTTATATGGGAGCTGTTCCGCAAGCTGGATGCGCCGTTTAACAACATTGCCTACACGTTTCTCGGCATTATTTTTACTATTGTGCCTTTTACCTTCTTTCACGCGCTGGCGTATGCGGGTAGGTTTGAGGGTTTTAACTTCCATTTCCCGATGGCATTTTTGTTGATGCTGTGGGCAAATGATACCGGTGCATACCTTACAGGTATGGGCATTGGTAAACATAAGCTGTTCGAGCGGCATTCACCCAAAAAAACATGGGAGGGCTTTATTGGCGGTGTGCTGATCAGCGCGGGAGTTGCATTAATTATCAGTCATTTTTATGCTGATCTGACCTGGGCGCAGTGGGCTGGTATGGCAGTGATCATAGGTACGTTCGGCACCATGGGCGACCTGGTGGAATCCATGTTCAAGCGCAGTATTAATGTTAAGGACAGCGGCGGTATACTGCCGGGGCATGGTGGTTTGCTTGATAGGTTCGACGGATTATTTTTAGCCGTTCCTGTTGTTTATGCATACCTGTACTTCATTACAAATTAGTAGTTTTGCACAATTATTGTGCGTTATATATCGATACAAACAAAAAGAAGATTTAACATGACCATCCATAAAGAAGGATATACCTCGCTAGCCATAACCGTATTGTTCATATTTGTTTTGAATGCGGTAATACAGTTTTATTTACCACAGGCGCACACGCTTAAATGGTTTATATACATATTATCGGCTTTGCTATTCCTCATCATTCTGCAGTTTTTCCGTAGCCCCAAGCTAACTATTACACAGGATGAGACACAGGTGCTTTGCCCTGCCGATGGTAAAGTAGTGGTAATTGAAGAAACAGAAGAGCCGGAATTTTTAAAAGACAGACGCATACAGATCTCTGTATTTATGTCGCCCATAAATGTGCACGTTAACCGTAACCCTATTAGCGGTGTGATTAAGTACTTTAAATATCACCCGGGTAAATACCTGGTGGCATGGCACCCAAAATCATCAACAGAAAATGAGCGCACCACGGTTGTAACTGAGAACAGCGCAGGTACGCAGGTATTATTCAGGCAGATTGCCGGTGCTATGGCCCGTCGTATTTGCTGGTATGTAAAAGAAGGAGATAAGGTAGAGCAAGGTGAACAATTTGGCTTTATTAAGTTTGGATCGCGGGTGGATATATTTTTACCGCTGGGCACCAAGGTCAAAGTAAACATTAACGATGTGGTAAAAGGCGGCAGGACCGTATTGGCTGAATTAACCCCGCCTGAAGGGGCAAAGGTTGTAAAGGCTGAAACTAAGGCAGTTGCTACAGAGCCGGCAGCAGAGCCAGTTATAATAACAGATCTGCCCGCGAAACCGGTTAAAGTTGCCAGGGCTAAGGCTCCTGTTAAGAAATCGGATAAAAAGGTGTCATAATTCGCATCAACAATTCAACAACAAAAATCCTTGCCTCTAATGGCAGGGATTTTTTGTTTGGCGTAATCTATTCCGTAGCGATATGCTTGATTTTTTGAGCAATGGCTTCGGATGACAATTCCGAATGATAATAATCAATGCATGCCTGCCGCTTTTCCTCAACATTAATTTTATCCGTTTGTTGTAGTGCTGATAACAACGCCCTGTTATTTCCCGGCTCATACAGTAATCCGCATTTCCCGTTATCTGTTAGAGCCCTAAATGATAAAATATCGGTGATAACCGGTATACACCCACATGACATAGCCTCACAAACTGCAGTTCCACTTCCTTCATAATGCGAACCCAAAATAAAATAGTCGGCACTGTTATACCAATACAACAATGCTTCGTTTGCAATCGCCCCCATCATTGTAATGGCTTTTCCATCCGGTTCATTATTCAGTAAAGCGTGTATTTCTTTAAGCAGTTCGGAGGTATGATAAAACATGTAAAGCCGCGCCGACGGTTTTAGCTTCACAAACTGTAAAAATGTTTTGATTACCAGCAACGGATCCTTATTGGCATTAAGCCTGCCCACCCATAAAAATATTGGCGAACCTGTGGCATTGGTCTTTTCTAATGCAATAACTTTTTTAAAGGGATAAAACGGGCTGGAAACTTCCATTACTTCCTTAATCTTTTCAGCGGAATGTATATTACCCTGTTTTACCCAAAAAAGCCCCAAATCGCGGGCTGCAAATAGATATGCATCAATATAATAGCTTGCAAATCGCTGAATATATTTTTTAAAACCATTAAAAGGTTGCTCTGCATGATGTTGGACAATAATTTTTACAGATTTAGGCAACAGTAAACGTAATTGTAAAATCTGCAGCGGATAATGTGTACCATGTACAAACACAATATCGGGGTTCAAGTGCTTAACAAACTGGTTTAAACGCCGTGGAAAATAGGTGCGTGGGGTCTTTAATTTTCTAAAATAATATTGGATGTTGTTGTGCAGGCAATAACCTTCATAATCAATTTGTTCTATCCGGGTCACAACATGGTTTTCTGCTACAAGTTCTAAAGGCCTTATATAAAACTTAATACGGTTTATCCATTCTCCCGGTGAATTAATGCCCGGTGTATAATTATAACTCACAAAAACAAAATGCATGGCAACCAAAAAATGTAAAATTCCGTAATCCAAATAAAGGTATTATTAAACAGGTAAATTATAGGTTTAAATTTTATGAATATATCACCGGAAGCAAATCTGCAGATTGCGGCACAAAACAGAACCTATTATGATAAAATAGCTGACTGTTATGAAACGATGCTGGATAATGAGGCAGATAATACAGTGATCAGGAATGCGGTTGAAAAGAAATTTAAAAGTGTGGTAACACATGGCCGGGTGCTTGATTTTGGTGGCGGAACAGGACTCGACCTAAAGTGGCTGGCTGAAAGTGGCTATCAGGTTATCTTTTGTGAACCGTCGGAAAAGATGCGGGAAAAAGCAATGGAAAAAAAGCCGACAAATCCATTGGTTACCTTTCTAAAAAACAAAGAAACAGATTTTACGAAGTGGGAAACCCGGGCACCGTTTGTAGAAAAAATGGATGCTATTCTTTCAAATTTCGCAGTTGTCAATTGTATAGTTGATATAGAAGTACTATTTAAAAGCCTTTCATTGGTTATAAATAGTGGCAGCAACATGATAGCATTGGTATTGCAACGTAATTATAAAAAAAATTATTACTGGAGAATGCGCGAAGAAATAAAATATGCATTATCGCGCCAGCCATTGATGATAAACGTATTGCATGGCGATTGTAAGCAGGTTGTTTATCTATATTCATTAAGGCAGATTAAAAAAGCTTCGGAAAAATGGTTTGATATCCGGAGTCATCAACACCTACATCAATTCACTTTATTACATCTTGTAAGGAAATGAATGGCTTGCTTACAAGATTGCTTTTAGGTGATTCGGTAGTACAGGAATACCAGACAGTTACAGTTAACCGGGAAATTACTGAAAAAGTGTGGCTTAAGGTTAACGGGAGTTTGTTCGATATCTCAACAAATCAATTCCTGCTTTGTCTTGAACCCATTGTTTTTGGTATTTGGCTTAATAAATCTAAAGCTTTTTTAGCAGGTGATAGTTTTAAACTTTGTTTTACACCTGCAACAGAAAATGGGATAAGGAGAAATGTGTTTGCCGTTTCTAAATTAGACTTTTTGGATAGTATTGAAACTGAAAATGGCACATTGTTTTTATTTAAACAACTTAAAACTATCATCCGTCATATCAATACCGTTAAAACCCACTTTCTTTTTTATAAGCATTACAAAAAGCCGGGTTTTACCCTCCTGCAATTAAAAGCATTGGCCGCCGCCTATAGTTATCCGCGGCGTGTGAGGATCGTGTCGTTTAAGCAGGGCGATTATTATAATATTTTCCCTATGGATCTTTTGGGTGATCTGTATCAGGATGATTGTTATTTATTCGGATTGCGTAATACTAATAAGGCGCTGATACGCATACTGGATGAAAAAAAGCTTGTTGTGTGTGAAGTGCCGGGCGACTGCAAACAATTGATCTATCAGTTAGGTTCGCACCATAGCAAAACACCTCCCGAAGTGGATCAGCTACCCTTTGAAGTAACTAAAAGCAAAATATTTAACTTCTTTGTCCCCGATTGGGCATGTAGTTATAAGGAGGTTGAAATAATAAAAAGTATAAATATGGGCAGCCATACCTTACTTTTTGGCAAGGTTGTAAATATTGATGTTTTAAAAACTTTGCCAAATAATTTATACCATATCCATTACCTGCTGCAACTTTATCATAAACGTAAGGGTTACAGCTACCAGTCTGTTTAAACGTACCTGTGATACGACGCAAGGTATTGTGCTTTAGAAAAAAGAGTTGCGAAATCGGGGTCAACAAAAAAAACCTCCCCAGAAATATCCGGGAAGGCGTATACTATATTGTTCCTCCGCTGTTAAGCGGATAGGGTAATTAAACTCTTTTTGATTTGATACGAGCTGCCTTACCAGTAAGTGCACGCAGGTAGTAAAGTTTAGCACGACGTACTTTACCGTGGCTGTTAACTTCTACTTTATCAATGTTTGGTGAGTTGATAGGGAAGATACGCTCAACACCTATGCCGTTTGAAATTTTACGAACGGTAAAGGTTTCAGATACGCCAGCACTGTTACGCTGAATAACTACGCCCTGGTAAATTTGGATACGTTCTTTATTTCCTTCTCTTATTTTATAATGTACGCTTACAGTATCACCGGCTTTGAACGACGGAAATTGATTAACTGTTACTGTTTGCTCTTCTACAAATTTTACTAAATCCATGATTTTAAGCTCTAAAAGCGATTTTTAACCCGTAAAAATCGGATTGCAATTATAGGGATTATTTTCGGAAATAAAAAGTACGATTTGAAAATAATATTTATTCCGGACGAGGGCAAATAACTTTAATAAGGTAATTATAAATTCCCTGCATTTAATGCCATGCTTTATTTAACAAATATAGCCCTTGTACTGCTTCCATCTGCCCCAAGATTAGTGATAGTCTCATTCTTCCAGTAAACGGCATTTGTTGTACCCTGCGCATTTGTTGTGGTTCCGGCTACATAAACATCGCCATTATTAACAAATATTGAAGTCGCAGATGATGCCTGTGTTGATAAATGAGTTGGCACTCCGTTTTTCCAGACAGTAGCTAAAAAAGTACCTCCATTGGTTAATGATTCAAAACCGCATACATAAACATCGTTTTGATAAACAAAGACTCCCTGGGCTGCACTTGCTTCCTGCTTACTTAGCAAAGTAGGTACGTTATTAAGCCAAATAGTAGCATAGTTAAATATGCCCTGTATATCATAGCTGTAACCTGCAGCATAAACATTATTTCCGGTAACGTATAATGATTGCACTACCCCACCAACGTTGCCGGTACTGATATCTACAGGCGTATTATTCTTTTCATACATGGCATCAGAAATTATGTTGTTGCTGGTTGTAAGCGTGTTAACTGTGTAGCCGGCAAGGTAAACATCTGTACCCGAAACAAAGCCGCAAAGCGCCACGCTATTGGCATTTACATAGCCGTATTGCACACCGTTTCCAGTAAGCAGCATGCCGGATATTACTCATTTTCTCAATTAAGCCAGCGGTGTAAACGTCATTGCCTGAAACTGATATATAGTTAAGACCTACGAATGCTCCGCTATCTGTCAGATAATTTACCTGTCCGTTTTTCCAGTAAGCTGCTAAACTACTGCCAGAAGTCACTTGCCCGCCTGCGACGTATACGTCATTATTAGGGGTTACAAAAATTGAACTGCTATATGCGTTGGAATTACTGTTTGTTAAATGGACCTCTGTGTTATTTTTCCAATAAACAGCGTCATTATTATCTGTGCCGGAGATGTATACATTAACGCCTGGCGATGCGCTATGCACATTGTCGTTTTTTTTACAGGATATTAATATTAAAAAAAGAGAAAAAAGAAGTAGTGTAAGTTGTAAACTTAATCGCATAGGTTCAGGGTTTGAATTGCCGCTAAGGTAAAAAATATCCCTATTAATTAGGCTTACTCCAACAAATCAGGCCTTCTTAACCTCGTACGCTCTACAGCCTGGTCAAAGCGCCATTTTTCAATTTCGGGTGTGTTGCCGCTTAATAGTATATCGGGTACACGGTGGCCATTCCAGTCAGCAGGGCGGGTATAAACGGGGGCGTCAAGCAAGCCATCCTGGAAGGAATCAGACAATGCCGATGTTTCATCAGATAATACGCCGGGTATCAGCCTTACTACAGCATCAACCAAAACAGCTGCGGGCAGTTCGCCGCCCGAGAGCACATAATCGCCAATAGAGATCTCACGCGTTACAAATATATCCCTGATACGCTGGTCGATACCCTTGTAATGGCCGCAAAGTATAATGATGTTGCCTTTTATGGATAGCTGGTTGGCTATCTGCTGGTTCAGCGTTTCACCATCGGGCGACATGAAGATTATCTCATCATAATCGCGCTCGGCCTTTAGCTTTTCAATAATGGCGGCGAAGGGCTCAATGGTCATTACCATGCCGCTGCCGCCACCGTAGGGGTAATCGTCAACACTTTTTTGCTTGTTGGTGGCGTAGTCGCGCAGGTTATGTACAACAATTTCGGCAATGCCCTTTTTTTGCGCACGCTGTAAAATAGAATGTGCAAACGGACTATCCAGCAAACCAGGCAAAACGGAAATGATATCAAAACGCATGGCGCAAAGATAGTTTGTTTAAGCAGAAAGGTGAAAGACTAAAACTGAAAGCTAACAACCCTATCCTTTCCAATCCGGCGAAGCAGGTATGCGGCATTGTATGATCCACTGATGCCCAAAGGGATCTTGCAGGGTGCCCTGGCGGTAACCGTATTCATAATCTTCAACAGGCGAAATAATAAGGGCTCCTGCAGCAACTGCTCTGTCAAACAACCCATGTACATCGGCAGTCATTAACCCAAGGGTGATCACACCGGCAAGTGCCTGCGGATTAAACGCATCAGAATGTGGATAAATTTCATGCAGGTGAAACATCGCATCATCAATTATTAGTTCGGCAACATGTACGCTGCCATCATCATTGTTAAGGCGCATATGCTCAACAGCTCCCAGTCCATTTTTGTAGAAATCAATATCGGTTACCCCATTACGAATGGTTAACAGAGGTGCAAATGCTGTTTTAGTTTCCATATGTCCAACTTGTTAAATATCAAAATTAAACTTTATGATTTTAATAGGTGCAATTTAGTCTTCGTCTTCCAGCATAAATACATCTTCAACCGGTTTCCCAAACACCCGGGCAATTTTTAAGGCCAGTACGGTTGAGGGCACATAACGGTTACTCTCGATGGTATTGATGGTTTGGCGCGATACATCGATCAGTTCGGCAAGCTCGGCCTGGGTGATATTTTTTATGGCGCGCTCAACGCGGATATTATTTTTCATCGCAGGTCTCCATCTCTTTTAAGTAAACGGTTGTTCTGGAAGATCTTCCACTGAAAGCGCACAATAAAGAACACCAGCGGCACCATTAAATTCAGGAACAAGATATGCTGGGTATCGTTAGTTAAAATTAAACTGACGATAAGCAGCAAGTAATTAACATAGATGGCCCATTGCAGTGAATCAAGGCGTAATTGCGAGATCTGCTCATCTTCTATCCGCTCTTTTGCAAAGGCGGCTAAGAACAAGCCTATGGCCATTAATAAAGTAGTAGTCATAAAAAATACATGCTGACTGCTCAGCAAACCATCATCCGGGCCGTGCGCTTCAAAGCCCAGCTGTTTCCTGAACAATACAATGGGGATATGCACCAAAAACAAGCCCCAGCCCAAATACCGGCACCAATACGGGAATAAAAAGCGTGATTTCATGATTTTGTAAAGTTTAATTTACCAAATGTAAAACAAACTTTACAAAATGTCAAATAAATAATTGCCGTTAAATCGATAGTATAGGCGTTTAACGATGCGCTAGTATTTACGTTAATTCTTGGGCTTGGTCTCTAAAGTTTCCAATTTTTCCATGAACAATGCACGGGCGGGGGCATCCAATGAAATTTCTCTGCTCAATAACCAGAAACTGTTCCCCCTGTCGCCTCCAATAGATGAGACTATCTTCCAGTCGTTTTGCGCCAGCCACAAGAGTGTTTCATTACCATACTTAAAATGATACTCTTTTTTAGGATCAACAAGCACTTTGGTCTTGATACTATCGGGTAGGATCTGGGCTAAAATATTGGATAGTGTCTTATTGCCAGTGGCATAATCCTGCGTGTTGTAATTTACATTTCCATTAAAATCGACCGAGCAAAAAATGGTTATTTTCTGTTTTTGTGCAAATGCAGAAACAGAAAGGAAGGACAGGGTGAGAACAAATAGGATTTTTTTCATTTCTTTTTATAAAATAGAGAATTCATGTACTGCAATAAAGACAAGTAATTATAAGTATAAAGATATAGTTTTCTAAAAGATAATATACAGGGGGTATCGACAGAAGGTAATTATGAATTAATTAATTATCTTTTTGCAAGAGCAACTTTTGCACCCATAAGTATAAATACAAGCCCCGAAAACTTGTTTAGCCAGATACCTATAGCAGGTGTTGATTGTAGCTTATGGGAAAATGATCCGGCAAATAGAGTGAGTGCAAAAAACCATACCAAACCCATTAATGCATATGTACAACCTAATATAATAAATGGTAAAGCATTATGCAGGTAAGCGGTCTGGATAAATTGCGGAAAAAAAGCCAGGAAAAAGATGGCCACTTTAGGATTTAAAACATTAGTTAGAACAGCAGATAAATAAGTCTTTTTAACTGATGTTGTCTGGCCCTGGCTTTTTTGTTTCACAATATCTTCACGGGTAAATAGCTTGGATACACCCAGATATATTAAATAAATAGCTCCGAGATACTTTACCACATTAAAAGCCATGGCCGACTGCGCTAATATAAGCGACAGGCCAAATGCTGCAAATGTTGTATGTATCAATACGCCGGTTGTGATACCTAAAGTTGAATAGATGCCCCACTTTTTGCCTTGCGCTATTGATTTATTTAATATAAAAATGGTATCAATACCCGGCGATATGATGAAAAGAAAGGAGGTGACAATAAAGGTTGCGAAATTAATGATGCCCATATCGCAAATATAGGAATTTGCGGAGCCGCATTAACAAATCGCACTTGCGGTTTATTAGCGCTCAAGAAGTTGTGGTGTATCCTGATTCCTGACTCTTAACTCTTGATTCTTTCCCACTCAATCCAAGTAAATCTCCAGCAACCCATCCGGCAGATCAATAAACACAATGCTTTTCACTACGTCAATGCCTTTAATGATATCCTCATTTAGCGGGAACAGCACTTCGCAGCCTTTGTAGGTTACGTTGGCTATCAGCTGCTGCGGGTATTCGTTAATTTCAGTTATTACGCCCAGTTCGCCTTCGTTTTCGTCAATGGCGGTAAAGCCTTTTAGGTCCTTTAGGGTAAACTCGCTCTTTTTCTTTTTGGGTTTTTGTTTGTTATTGAGATAAACATCCCTTTTTGCCAACGGGGTGGCTTTTTCGATAGTATCAATATCCTCGAGGTACAGGTAGGCGGTGTTCTTCATCGGATATTTTATCGATTCAACAAAATAAGGGATCAGTTTGCCGGCCACATCAATAAATATGGCGGTGATATCAATATCAGCCAGGTTATCAAAATCAACATATAATTGCAGCTCGCCTTTAAGTCCGCGGGTTTTTAGTATGCTGCCTATTCTGAAACAATCTTCGATCTTCATAATGTCTTTCTTTAAATATAGCCTGTACCTACCCCCTCCGTCTCCTTCCAGTCGACACCTCCCCCTAAGCTTAGGGGGAGGCCGGGTGGGGGTAAATGGGGTATAAAAAACAAAGGCGAAGAATCCTTATCAGATTGCTTCGCCCACGTATGTTGTTAAATTCTTATAGAAATTATTCTGCGCTTTCTGCTTCAGCAGCTGGTGCTTCAGTTTCTTCATCAGCAGGAGTTTCTTCTACTACTTCAGCAACAGGAGCATTTTTAGCGGCAATAGCAGCGGCTCTTTCTTCTTTCTTTTTAGCTTCAGCAGCTAAAGCAGCTTTGCGTGCTTCGTCTTTTGCTGATACTAAACCAGTTTTCTTGCCAGTGATCTTTCCTTCTTTCTGATCAAGCCATTCCTGGAATTTTGTTTCAACCTGCTCAGCAGTTAAAGCACCTTTTTTAAGGCCGCCTTGCAAGTGTTTTTTGTACAATACGCCTTTGTAAGCTAATATAGCACGGCAGGTATCGGTTGGTTGTGCACCATCGTTAACCCAATCTAAAGTTTTGTCGAAATTGATGTCGATAGTAGCTGGGTTAGTGTTTGGGTTGTATGAACCTAAACGCTCAATAAAACGACCGTCGCGAGGTGCGCGTGCGTCTGCCACTACGATGTAGTAAAAAGGTTTTCCTTTTTTACCGTGTCTCTGTAGTCTGATCTTAGTTGCCATTTCTTAATATTTTTATGTGTTCAACATTATCCCCGGAGTTTCTTTCAGCGGGGATGCAAAGGTAAACAAAATAATAACATATTAAAATGCTTATAACTAAATAATTATAGATGAATAAAATTCGCTGTGTTTTTTGAAAATTTATACTAATATTAAAGCATGAACAAGAAACAACGCATAGCCATTGATATGGACGAGGTAATGGCCGATACCATTGATAAATTTATCACGCTGTACAAACGCGAGCACAGCCTTGAAATTTTATTGGAAAACATGCACGGCAAGGAGTTTGCCCTGATGCTGCCACAAGAATTAATAGGCACCAACCGTAAATATGTTAACGAGCCGGGCTTTTTCAGGGATATACCGGTAATGCCCGATAGCCAGCGTGTGATAAAGGAGCTTTGTGAAAAATATGATGTGTTTGTTGTGTCGGCAGCTATGGAATTCAGGAATTCATTGATAGATAAGCTGGATTGGCTGAATGAGCACTTCCCCTTTATATCATGGACAAACATTATGTTCTGCGGGCTGAAAATTGTTAATGTTGATATATTTATTGACGACCGCATCCGTAATTTTGCTGATTTTGAAGGGCGCAAATTATTATATTCATCGCCGCATAATTTGCTTATAAACGATTATGAGCGTGTTGATAACTGGCAGCAGGTTGCCGATAAATTATTGTAATTATTGATTACATAATTAACTAACTTTATAGCTTAACTAAGCTTTAACTACCATATGCTCAACCATATACTTGCAGCTTTAAATGATTGTGCTTTAGCCTATGACAGGGATGATGCGAAATATACATTTATTAGCACGGGTATAGATTCCCTTACCGGGTATACTATTGCTGATTTTAATCATACTGCAGGCTTGTGGCAGCAAATTATTGATCCGCGCGATAAAGAACAGATACAAACAGCAACTGATGGGTTAAAAGAGGGCGGTACCGCTAACCTATCCTATCGTATTATAACCCCATCGGGCAAAAAATGGGTAAGGGAAAAACGGACCCTGTTTACTGATGAGCAAACGGGCCACCTGATCTTACTCAGCGTAGTTAAGGATACCCAACGCGAAGAGGAAGAAAAGTATAACCAGGAGCATGCCATAGATGGTTACAGCATCCTGTTTGATAATAACCCCAACCCAATGTGGATATACGAATTGAGTACGCTTCGTATATTAAAGGTTAACAATGCCGCTATAAAAACCTATGGATACACGGAAGAGGAATTCCTGACCATGACCATACAGGACATTCGCCCCGGATTGGAACGTGAAAAGCTGAATAGTTTTTTAGATGAGAAAGGGATAACGCAAACAGATTCCGGGTTTAATCAATCAGGAGTTTGGAAGCATGTTGCCAGAGATGGCCGGGTAATTTTTGCTGATATAAATGGCGACGGCATCCGTTATAAAAATCGTGATTGCCGTATAGTGGTGGCGGTGAACATCACCGAAAAAATACGTTCAAAAGAAGATGTGAAACTCCGCGAACAGTTTTTGAATTCGCTGATAGATTCGCAAACCAATTTCCTGATGCGGATTGATATTAACGGGCATCACACGTTTGTAAATAAGCAATTTCTGATAACATTTGGATACATTGAAGGTGAGATCATTGGCACCCACTTTACTAAAACATCTGTACCCGAAGAGGAAGACCTATGCAGGAACGCTTTTATGGATTGTATAGCCCACCCTGGCGAAGTTATCAAACTGTCACCTAAAAAGGTGGGCAAAAAGGGTGATATACACGATACGGAGTGGGAGTTTATTGCCATTACGGATGAAGACGGGCAGGTTACCGGAGCACAGGGTGTTGGGCAGGATGTAACGGAACGTAATAATGCCCAAAAAGAGATCATCTGGACAAAAAACAACCTTGAAGCGCTGATCAATAATACGGAAGACCTGATATGGTCGATAAACCGGGATAACATGTACCTGTACATGAACCAGGCGTTTAAGGATGCGTATTTTAAAGCAAACGGCACCATACCGGTAAAAGGCGATAGTATTTACCAAAAAGGCGACTTTGATGAAAAAATCTTTAAAAAGTGGGATGATTTATACAAACCTGCTTTTAACGGTACCAGGTATGTGGCCATTGATGAAACTATTGATCCTGAAACCAACGAAATTATATTTTCTGAAGTAAGTTTTAACCCGATATATGACTCCGAGGGGAAAATTACCGGGGTTGGCTGCTTTGCACGTAATATAACCGAACGTATAAAAATTAACAAAGCGATCTCAGACCAGAATAAGCGGCTGCAAAATATTGCCTCCATCAGTTCGCATGATCTGCGTAAGCCGGTGGCAACCATGCTGGGGCTTATCAATATTATTGATAAGGAAGACTTTTATAATCCCGAAAACAAAGAGATCATTGAGCATCTGCTAACCGTAGGCTGCGAAATTGACGACGTTATCCGTTTAATTGTGGATAGCTCGTTTACCTCGAATCTGCCTTAGAACCAAGGTTCCGGCAATTAATCATTATCAGCATTAAACTCCTGCAAACGACGAATGTTAAGGTTGGGTGTATTTCCGCTGATCTGCTTTATTGTGCCGGGAGCTTCGGAGGTATCAAACCTGTCGTAATAAGTTATAGTGGTATTGCCTACGGTTTTCAATTTGCCAATGTTATCAAAACCATCGTATTTATCGTAATAGGTTATTTTGGTGTTGCCAATTGCTTTCAGTTTGCCAGGATTATCGGTACCATCAAACCTGTCGTAATAGGTGAATACTATTTTGCCGATAGATTTCAGCTTCCCAATGTTGTCAAAACCATCATATTGGTCATAATAAGTAACAGCTATATCACCTATTGATTTTAACTTGCCAATATTATTCGGGCCATCAAATTGATCATAATAGGTAGCGACTATATCACCTTGTCCGTTAACGTTATTGTTAGGGGCGATAATTATTTTGCCGTGCATGCTAACACAAATGTTAGTGTTATTCACCACTATATCTACCGAGCTAATGGTTGCTTTAGTGTTTGAAGCGTTAAGGTTTATTTTGTACCTGCCCTGTGCGCCGCAGGCATATGCGGCACTAACTATTACTGCCAGCAGGATGAAAAGTTTGCGTATCATTTTTATAGATTTTAGGTTGATGATTCTGTCGATTTTCCGAGGTCATATAAAAGTTTGAGCATTGTTATAATAAAAAGTTTAATGGGTTTTAATTTATTTTGAGGATTAAGCGTGTTATAGTTGCCTGCGTATCTTCCAATTTTAAAGAGCGGAGGAATGTGCGATTCCTTCCCTGGGGAAGGAGGAGGTAGGGGTTTATAGAGTTTGCAAATTAATCTGGCGTAGAAAACCCCTCCCTGCCTTTGCACGTATCCTGATGCACCCCTCCCGTGGGGAGGGAATAGAAAGGGAAATTCAATTTTCTTCCGTTGTTGGTGTCCTCACCAACAACTATCCTGCCTGCACATCTCCCAAATCCTAACAGCCTCAACAGCCTCCTTAACATCATGCACCCGCAAAATATTCGCGCCTTTGGTAAGCGCTATGGTATTTAAGGCGGTGGTGCCGTTCAAAGCTTCAGCGGCGGTAATGCCCAGGGTTTTGTAGATCATATTTTTGCGCGATATGCCTACCAGTAGGGGTAATTGCAGTACATTAAAATCCTGCAAACGGTTCATCAGTGTATAGCTATGTTCTGTTTTTTTAGCAAAGCCAAAGCCAGGGTCGAGGATCACGTCTTTTACGCCGAGCTGTTTCAGCTGGTGGTATTTATCGGTAAAATAATCATACACCTCGTTAAATACATCTTCATATTGCGCCAGCTGGTTCATGTTTTGGGGTGTACCCTTCATGTGCATTAAAATATAAGGCACCTGCAGGCGAGCTATGGTGGCAAACATATCAGCATCCAGCCCGCCGCCGCCAATATCATTGATGATGTGCGCCCCAGCCTTTATAGCCGCCTCTGCTACCCCGGCGCGAAAGGTATCAATCGATAAAACAGCATCCGGAAATGCCTTAACAATAGCTTCAACCACGGGTAGCAGCCGGTCCAGTTCCTCCTGAATAGAAATATCCTCGGCTCCCGGTCGTGAGGAGTAAGCGCCGATATCCAAAAAGGTGGCGCCGTCAGTCAGCATTTTTTCTGCTTGTTGCAGGGCCGAACCGGTATCCTGCTTGCGGCTATCGGCATAAAAAGAATCGGGTGTAAGGTTAATTATGCCCATTACTTTGGGCGTAGTTAAATCTATGAGTTTACCGCCCGCATTCAGGGTTGCCTTTTTATGAAAAAATGTATCTTTAGCCACTGAAATTTTTGTTGATGGTTGAAAAATTTTACGGGTGTAATTTACTTTATATCTTTAGAAAAAGGAAAGCCGGCAACATACAACCCATAACATTCAATAGTGAGTAATACATCAAACGAATACGACGCAGTAATTAACACTTGTAGAGGGCTATTTATAAAAAAGACCCACGACTATGGCACAGCCTGGCGCATACTGCGCCCGGCATCAATCACCGACCAGATATTTATAAAGGCGCAGCGCATCCGCACGCTGGAGGAAAAAAAGGTATCGAAAGTGGATGAGGATATTACCAGCGAATACATCGGTATTGTGAATTATTGCGTTATGGCTATGCTGCAGCTGGAATGCGGCCCTGAAACACCGGTTGAACTGCCGGCCGATGAGGTTAGCGTATTGTATGATGAAAAAGTAAAGGAAACTAAAGACCTGATGCTGGCCAAAAACCATGACTATGGCGAGGCCTGGCGCGATATGCGCATCAGCTCATTAACCGATCTTATTTTAATGAAGATATTGCGCGTAAAACAAATTGAAGACAACAAAGGGCTCACACTGGCATCAGAAGGTATAAAAGCTAACTACCAGGATATGCTGAACTATGCTGTTTTTGCGTTAATAAAACTGAACCCCTAATCGCCGTTATAAGGCTGATTGATATGGCAAAAAGAAGATCGACACAAAAAAATACGACAGCCCCCGCATGGGTATGGATACCCAGACTCCTGGTTGGCCTGCTTTTTATTTTTTCAGGGCTGATAAAGGCTAATGACCCGCTGGGCTTTTCCTACAAATTGCAGGAATACTTTGAGGTGTTCCATATTACCTTTTTAGATGGCCTTGCGCTTACTATGGCCGTTTTTTTATGTGCTATGGAAATGATACTGGGCTTTGCGCTGCTTATTGGCGTACGCGGCAAGCAGGTGGCCTGGGGCTTGTTACTGATCATCATCTTCTTCGCGTTCCTGACCTTTTATTCGGCATATTTTAAAGTGGTACAAACCTGTGGTTGCTTTGGCGATGCCATTGTGCTTACCCCATGGCAGTCGTTCAGCAAGGACCTGGTTTTATTGCTGCTGATATTGTTATTGTTTAAGCATCGTGCCGGTATTCGCCCTATATTTTCACCTAAAACAAGTGATGGCCTTTTAATACTGGCTGTAATATTGTCAATTGGCGTGGGCTTATATACCTATAACTTTTTGCCTGTGCTTGATTTTCTGCCTTATAAAGTAGGCGCCAGTATTCCTGACGAGATGAAAACCCCGCCGGGAGCACACCCTGATGAGTTTGAGCAAACCTATCACCTGCAAAACAAGGCTAGTCACGCTACCAAAACAATGACCGATAAGGAGTACATCAAAAGCAATATTTGGAAGGATAATAACTGGCAAATAGTTGGTCAGCCGGAATCACGCCTGATAAAGAAAGGTTATACGCCCAAAATTCAGGACCTCACCATAAATGATGCACAGCGTAACGATTATACCAATGAACTGCTGAGTAATCCGTTTTACAGCCTGGTGATAGTGGCCTGGGATTTGAATGATACCAACGCCGATGCCATAAACCGCATTAACGCTATGGCTTTGGATCTTATCCACAACTATAACATACGTACTGTATTGCTCACTTCAAGTCCTGCGGGCGTTGCTGAGCCATTCGCTAAAGAGCATAAGCTGGTAAGCGAAATATTTTATGTTGATGAAGTGCCGCTTAAGGAAATGGTGCGCGCCAATCCGGGTGTGTTATTATTAAAGAATGGGGTTATCATTAATAAATGGCATTATCACTCGCTGCCAAAGTATGATGACCTGGTAAAACAATATTTGCAGAAACTATAAGATGGGCCTGATATTTTTTGTAGGATTTATGGGCTGTGGTAAAACCACCTGGAGCCGCAAGCTTGCCGCTAAACTGGGTTATGAGTTTATTGACCTTGACCACGTACTTGAAGAACAGGCCGGCATGAGCATAGCTGAATATTTTTCAAGTTTTGGTGAAGAATCATTCCGTGAGCTGGAATCAAGGGTGTTAAAACAAACCAAATATCCTGAAAACGCGGTAGTATCCACAGGCGGTGGGCTACCCTGCTTTTTCGATCATATGGATTGGATGAACGCGAATGGCAAAACAGTTTACATAAAACTATCGCCCAAAACTCTGGCCGACAGGCTGGAAAATGGCAAAGCCAAACGCCCCCTGCTGCGTGATAAACATGGCGATGAACTGATTGCCTTTATAACTGATAAACTGGCCGAGCGCGAGGATTTTTACCTGCAAGCCGCCCTTATAGCCGATGGTTTACACCTGAGCCCGGAATATCTGGAGGAATTGATAAACTCCTAGGGTCATACTAAGCAAGTGGTAAAACGTCATTGCTGGCACGGGCTATAAAAAAATGAATTGTCATGCTGAACGAAGCATCTTGTCGCTTGTTTTATCCCGTTGTTTGTGTCCCCACAAACAGCTGCCAGTATGCTAACGTATTGTTTGTGGAAGCATTGGCCGTGTGCGATTCCCGCCTTGGGGCGGGGAAGGGTGGGGTTTAGCAGATTGGTTGGTGTATAACCCCTCCCTGCCACTTCTCATCCAATCGCACCCCTCCCGTGGGGAGGGAATTAAAAACAAAAACGCCATCTTCCGAACACGTATGGTGTCTCCACAAACAATGGAATGATTTTCTGTTTTGTCCTGCTGAACAAAGCATCTATTATAAAAGCGGACGATTAAAGATTAGATTACTCCCTCACCATTTTCTCCAGCGCATCAATCCACGTTGGGGAATCGTTAAGGCTTTCCACTAATTGCACATGTTCACCGCCTAAGGCTTTAAATTCGTCGCCGTATTCTTTGGTTACTTCAAATACTGTTTCCAAACAGTCGGCAACAAAGGCCGGACAAAATACCAGCAGGCGTTTTTTGCCCTCGTTGGCTAAGTTGGCTACTATCTCGCTGGTATAAGGCTGTACCCAGGGGTCGTTGCCCAGGCGCGACTGAAAACAAATGGTATATTTTTCCTTCGGGATATTTAATTTTTGGGCGATGAGCTTCGCGGTATGGTGTGATTGCGCCGAATAGCAGAATTTATTGGTATCGTTAAGCGTTTCGCAGCAGCCATCAGCCTTCAGGCAATAACTATGTGTATGATCCGCTTTTATCAATTGCCTTTGCGGCAAGCCATGAAAGCTGAACAGGATATGATCATAACTTTCAGGGTCATGTTTTTGCGCGTTATTAGCAAAGGTTTCGATCATCAGCTCATTATCATGGAATGAGTTAATGAAAGCTATATTTGGCGATGTTGGCCATTTAGCTACAATGTCCATTATTTTTTCATACACTGACCCTGTACTTGCCGATGCATATTGCGGGAACATCGGTATCACCTGTATATCCTGCACTAAAGCATCTTTCAACCTTGTCAATGCTGATTCTATCGATGGACTTTGATAACGCATGGCGAGTTCAACCATATATTCGTCGCCTAAGCGGTCCTGTAATAATTGTTGCTGTAGCTTGCTGTAATGCAAAAGTGGCGATCCGGTTTTTTCATCCCAGATCTGCTGATAAAGCTTGGCTGATTTCGGTCCGCGGGTAGGGGCTATAAGGCCTTTAACCAATATTGTACGTAAAACAGGGTTTACATCAATTACCCTGGGGTCCATTAAAAATTCTCTGAGGTATTTGCGCACATCCGCGGTTGAAGGACTATCAGGCGTACCTAGATTGACCAGTAAAACTCCCTTTTTGCTCATAATGAAGGGCAAAAGTAAATATTTTGCTCCTGAATTTTCAAATGCTTCATTTTATTACGAATAGATGATTAGAAAACACTCCGGAATATCATTCAAGAATTTGCAATACAAGTATTTAAGCAATCGATTGTGCAGTGTTTAGTAAAAACATTACAAATGCTATCATTTATATTTAATCACACTTTAACCAAAACGAAAATATTATGATTAAAAAAGCACACTTTATTATGGCTATTGCTATTGGATCAGTAATGCCTTTTTTAAATTCCTGCAAAAAGGATGTTAAAACTACGGATAATGAATCCCGCATTCTTACAACAACCAATAAAAACCTGCTAACATCTACAGTTGCAGATACTATTGCGTTGAGTAATGGCTATGGAATACCAGATGAAGACTATATCAGTATTGGCAGTGGAGGAACATCCGACTGGACACGCAAAACAGATACTGCAAGAGTATATACTACTTTTAATATTACCGGAACCCTAGATGTTTCAATAATGGCTAAAGCGCCTGCCGGAAACTGTGCCCTTATTATTAAAATAGAAGATCAAACACTTACTGTACAAGTTCCGCAAAACTCTTTATATACAGCAATACCTGTTGGAACAGTAAACATTAAGAATACAGGCATTAAGCATTTTGAAATTATAGGAAAAATCAAAAATGGAGGTTATTTTCCTGATGTACAGTCGTTAATCATATCGGGAGCAGCCAGTGTAAACGCCTACTATAATAAATCGGGCTACAGAACCTGCCCTGCGGTACACGATGGTTATAATATTCCATCCGGAGATACTGCATCCTGGTTTTATAATGAGATAAAAGTTCATAAAGAAAGTGACATTGTTAACAGTTTTTTTATGGCTAATGGCTTTAATTCAGGCTATTTTGGCATACAGGTTAATAGCCCTACCGAAAGGAGGATATTGTTCTCAGTGTTTAGTGATTATGACAGCAATGATCCAAACCAGGTACCTGCAGCATATGCTGTACAATTGATTTCAAAAGGAGATTTGGTAACTACCGAAGAAACTTTTGGAAACGAGGGCACCGGAAGGCACGCCATTGCTGTTTATCCATGGACAACAGAGACATCTTACAAATTCTTAGTACATTCTGTACCTGATACTGGTGGCGTTACTTACACGGGCTTCATTTTCCTGAATAATAAATGGAATTTAATTGCCAAATATTATAAGCCGGTGAGTCACCCTAATATGTATGGATTGTATTCATTTGTTGAGGATTTTGGCGGTGGCCTAAATAGTTATAAACGCCGTGGAATGACCATGAAGGATCAATATATTGTAACCCCCCATGGCAAATGGATACAGTTAACCAGCAGTTACTTTACTACAACAACACATGATGATCATTTTTCAAGAACGGATTATGGAAATGCCGTTAACGGAACGGGGTATAATATGTTTACAGGTGGCTTTGTACCGCAAACAGCTACGGATTATGAAAGCTTTACTTGTAATCCTGGTAAAACCCCAAATGTTAACCTTCCAGAATAAGAAGCTGATGTAAATAGTTAATTAATTTTATCCGCTAAGGCCCAGACATCTATGTTTGGGCTTCTTTAGTTTGATGGGCCAGCGGGTTCTTTCCATAATTTCCACCACGGCGTTCCCGGCGAATCATGGTGCTCATAATGATAACCGAAAAAGTAGCAGGACAAAAATGCCAGCAAATGGTTACGGGACTGACTTCGTGCCTGGTGTTTATTATTATGCTCGCCTTTATGCGGCAGGTAAGTGCCAAAATAAAATAATTGCACTGTGCTTAATAATGATGGTGCTACCCAAAACAACAGCAGATTTGGCTGCGGGATCCAGATCTTTAAAATATTAAATAGTACAGCCATCACCACAATTTGCCAAATGGATAAGTAGTTGCGGATAAACCGAACATACCATTGTATAAAATTGCCCTCGTGATAATCGGGATCATCCGTAGTATGAACGTGGTTATGATGCTGGTGATGCTTGGTATATAACTTCGGATACCAGAATGAAGCATAAAGCAATGTGGAGAGATATCCCGCTAAATTATTTAATGTTTTGTTTGATGAAACGGTGCCATGCATAGCATCATGCGCGGTGATGAACAACCCCGTATACAAATGCATCTGCACTAAAATGAACACGTATAGCAAAGGGTTTGCAAAATTTACCTGCCAGCGCATTAACAAAATAATTGATGTTACCCAGCTACCGATAACCAGCAGGGCTACTAATAAACCAGTATTTGAGTGGCGCTTTTGCATGTGATAATGGTAATGTACAAATTTAATACCATCATGTCATTGCGAGCGATAGCGCGGCAACCTCGTCGCTTGCATATTGAATGCGACGAGGTTGCTTCGTCGTTCCTCCTCGCAATGACATAGAGAAAATATTAGAATCTTTCCAGTTCCGCTTTTACTTCCTGCATCAGCCACATGGGGGTTGATGTTGCACCGGCTATGCCTACTTTATCACCGGGAGCGAACAACGCTTTGTCGAGTTCGCTGGCTGATGATATAAAATAAGTGTTGGGATTATTTTTAAGGCATACCTCATACAGCACCTTGCCGTTGGATGATTTCCGGCCCGATACAAATACGATCTTATCAAACTTCGCAACAAACTTTGGCAGGTCCTTATCCCGGTTGGATACCTGGCGACAGATCGTATCATTTGCTTTCAGATCATATCCGCGTGAGATCAGTTCATCCTTTACGCTGTAGAACTTCGCCATACTTTTAGTAGTCTGACTGTAAAGGGTGATGTTATGGGGTAGCTCCACATTATCCAGTTCGGCAATATCCTGAAAAACCAGGGCCTCGCCATTGGTTTGGCCTTCTAAACCAATTACCTCGGCATGACCGTGTTTACCGAAGATGAGGATCTTCTCGTTGGAGTCATATGAATTTTTGATGCGGTTCTGGAGCTTTAATACTACAGGGCATGAGGCATCAATAAGGGTAATATTATTTTCTAAAGCGGTACGGTAAGTATCAGGAGCCTCGCCATGCGCGCGGATGAGTACCTTTTCGTTTTTGAGATCTTTAAGTGCTTCATGTTCAATAATGCGCAAACCTTTGGCTTTTAAGCGTTCCACCTCTTCATCATTATGCACTATATCGCCAAGGCAATACAGGTAGCCGTCATCGGCCAGAATTTCTTCGGCCATATCAATAGCGTAAACCACTCCAAAGCAAAAGCCCGAATCCTGGTCTATGGTAACCTGTAGATTATACTCTCCCATTGTGCTGCAAATTTACGGTAAAAAATTAAACAAATACACCCACATAGAGACGCAATATTTTGTGTCTTGTACTTTAAAAAAGCGAAGGCCTGGGGCGATTCCTTCCCTGGGGAAGGGCAGGTAGGGGTAATCTGCGGCGAAACCCCTCCCTGCCACCGCACAATCAGCCGCACCCCTCCCAAGGGAGGGAATTATATAATTATCAATCTCAAAACAGCAAAAAACACAACCTGTATCAGCAAAAACACCGGCGCTACTATGCTTTGCTTTTTAAAATTGAATTTTTCAAATACAAACAGCATTAAAGCACTCAGCAAAAACCAACCTGCATAATTACTTAGGGGGATGATGTTATCAGCCCAATGCCAGTAATCCAATTTTATGGCAACGGGTTCTATCAGCAGATCCAGCAAAACCAAAACAATTGCCCCGGTTATTATCCGACTAAAAACACTCCTGATCCTCAATTGCTGCATCAAAACACCCGCAGAATAAATCAGCAGAAACCAATTCACGCCTATAATTAACGGGATATCATAAAACTGAAGGCCCAGGGTTGTGCCGTAGTTGTAACTACCGAACAGCCAGTTTTTGTGTATGCCTATCCACTCTGCGGCGTAACCTATTATAAATATCAGCAGGGCAAATAATAATATGCGGTAATCCAGCGGCCTGTGACTGGCAACAATTACTATCAGCATTAACAATATATGCCAGGGGACTAACTGTAAAAAAATGGGGCGAAGGGATGGCATAGACAAGCCGATAACCCCCACCGTATGAAAAAGTACAATAATTATAATAAGCGTAAGCTGTGAGCTTTTCGATGATTCGTATGGTTTTGGTTTCAAATTTGGCGGCCCTTCCATACCGTGGTTTTAGTGAGATATTTTTGGATAGCCACAAATGCTATCAGCATTAAGTTAACCATTTGTACAGGATGCAGCAACACATTGAGCCACGCGTTTTGGCTCGCCGATAAGGAGATCATGATACGGGTAAGAATAATTAAACCCACCATAAATAATATCAGCTGAAAGTTCAATGTCATTAATATGATCATAGGGCCGCCAATAATTACCACCAGGTAAATGAGCAGCCACATAGTGCTGTAATTAAATGCCGCCAAAAAATTTTTACTTAAGCCATTAACCGCGTCAGTATAACCTTTATACATGCGGCAGCTAATCATGCCATTGGCCAGCAAAGCTTCGCCATTATAACCTGCGGCTTTTACAATTTTCATGATCTCTACATCCTCAACCACCTTGTCCTTAGCCTGCTTATGCCATTCGTGCCGCCGGTAAAGCGCTGAATCAAACAACATAAACTGCCCGCTTGCCGCTGCAACTGAACTGTTTTTAGTAAGATAAACCAGGCGCAATGGCAACAGGTTTAAAAGTATAAAGTGCATAAGCGGCACTACTATCTTCTCGCCTAACGTAACCATTTGCTGGTTGGTAAACAGGCTTAATAAGCCGAGATTATACAGGTGCATGCGGTGCACAGCACTATTGACCAATCCATTATATACCTGTTCATCGGCATCTAAAAACAAAAAGTAATCACCATTGGCTTGTTTGGCCAATTGGTAGCAGGCATAGTTTTTTCCCAGCCAGTCGTGCGGTAATTTTTTACCTTTTATCACTTTAAAGCGCGGGTGTTCAGCCGCAAATTCCGAGCAAACCCGGTAGGTATCATCTGTTGAATCATCATCCAGTATGATCACTTCATAATTACCGTAATCTTGTTTTTGTATGGATTGGAGCAGGGTTAAAATATTCCCCTCCTCGTTACGCACCGGTATTAATATAGACACGAGCTGGCCATAAGGCTTTTTTATATGGGGCAGTTTAGGGTTTGACAGAAAGTTAAACAACGACACCGTAAAGCGCAGTACCATAAAAAAAAGAGTTATGAATATGGCTATGATCACTGTTCTATATCTATTTCGGTTTGTAACTGTTTTGATCGATCGTAATACTGCTGATAGGCGCTTTGCAATTCATTTATAGTTTTATCAGCAAAATTTTCATCAGCTGTTTTTAAATAAACGGTTGCTGTTGGCTTTTTGTGTTTAAAGTACTGCACAAAGGCAGCGGCAAATACCAATTGAAAACTGCCCTGCGCCTGCTTTATTATCTGCAATACTCCTTTTTCAAAATTTATACCGCTTACAAAATTTGAATGCAGCTTGCCTTGCGGGAATATCACTACCATGTTTTGCGGATCATTCAGCAGATTTGCCGCATAATCAAGCGATAGCAGCATGTCTTTTGATTTTTTATTGATTGAAAAAGCACCCGCGTATTTAAAAAAAGCATTCCCCCTGGCAGTTTCTTCCAGTATCATAATGTACATCTTTTTCTTAAACAAAAGGATATTTACACAATATAAGATCAGGCTATCCCAAAAACTATAATGATTAGCTATCAAAAGTATTGACCTGTCTTTATCTGTTTTAACCTTGTTAAACAGCAACTCATGAAAATGCCTGCCCACTATCCATTTCACATAATAGTGCATCGTCCAAAATATGACAGGGTTCTTTTTGGGGTAGATCATATTCCCTTACAGCTTTATATGCTCTACAATTGTTGCGGTAGCACCGGTATGCTCCTGTACATAGGCTGCCGCTTTTTGGCATATAGTTTTATAGCGTTCCCCATTCTCCAGCAAATAAGCCACGGTGCTTTTTAATTCGGCCTCGTCATTAATGCTGTATCCGGCTTGCAGGGTTACCAGGTCATTTGCCTCTTTAAACCTGCTGTAATTTGGCCCGAATATTACCGGCAGACCAAAAGCGGCTGCCTCGAGCGTATTGTGTATCCCCACACCAAAGCCGCCACCTATATAGGCCAGATCGCCATACTGATATAGCGACGACAGCATGCCTATATTATCAATTATGAGTGTTTGGTAGTTGGTAAGCGGCAGATGATCCGCTGCCAGTTGCGAATATCTTATAGCTGAATTAAATGGCAATAGGCTGATAAGTTTAGTGATCTTTTCCTCACTTATTTCGTGAGGGGCAAAAATAAATTTCCAATCAGCATAATCATTTACCAAAGCTGCTGTCAAAATCTCATCATCGGGCCATGTACTGCCGGCTATAAAAACCTTGTGCCCGTTTTTAAAATCGTTTACTGGCTGCAATTCTTTTGGCTGCTGTGCATTGGCCCAAACCCGATCAAAACGGGTATCGCCGCTGATAGAGACATTTTCAATTCCGATATTTTTCAGCAACTCTGTTGAGCGCTCATCCTGCACAAAAAACCAGGTCACAAAACTTAATATTTTACGGTGCAGACTACCATACCATTTAAAAAAAACCTGCTCAGGCCTGAAAATACCGGAGATAATATAAAGCGGTATCTCGCGCTTATTCAACTCGTTAAAGAAATGATACCAGTACTCATACTTGGTAAATATGGCTATAGCAGGCTGTATGGCATCAATAAAGTTCCGCGCATTGGCGGCAGTATCAAGGGGCAGGTAATATACGGCATCGGCAAGCGGTGTATTCTTCCTGATCTCGTAGCCCGATGGTGAAAAAAATGTGATTACTATCTTTTTATCGGGATACTTTTCGCGGTAATACTCCAGTACAGGCCGGCCCTGCTCAAACTCGCCAAGCGAAGCAAAATGGAACCAAATGCTTTGCTCATATTTTTTATAGCTTATATTTCTTCTGCCGGAAACCCAAAGCTTTGCTTTCCCGTTAAAAAATGAAACCGTGAAAACAGCACAATAGTATAAACGTAAAGCGATATTATATATTAGCAGCATTAACTATGAATTATTATCTTCGTCGGGATAAAAGTAATAACAATAAATTACAATAAACACTTATGAAAATAGCTGTAGTGGGGACCGGGTACGTGGGCCTGGTAACAGGAACATGTTTAGCCGAGACCGGCAACCAGGTGATCTGTGTTGACATCAATGAACAGAAAGTAAAAATGATGCAGGCAGGCCAGTTACCAATATACGAGCCGGGATTAGAAGTGCTTTTTAACAGGAATATTAATGAAAGCAGGCTACTGTTCACTACTAACCTGGCTGAGGCTATAGCAGAAGCGAAAATCATCTTCCTGGCGCTGCCAACGCCTCCGGGTGGTGATGGCTCAGCAGATTTGAGTTATGTTTTGGGCGCTGCTAAAGATATTGCCGGGTTGATAACCGATTATAAGGTTATCGTTACCAAGTCAACGGTGCCGGTGGGCACAGCCGATAAAGTAACCGCGGTATTAAAAGCCAACACTACAGTAGAATTCGCGGTGGTGTCAAATCCCGAGTTTTTACGCGAAGGTGTAGCGGTAGACGACTTTATGAAACCCGACCGCGTAGTAGTAGGTACGATGGATGAACGCGCTCGCAAGTTAATGGGCGAACTGTACGGCCCATACGTGCGCCAGGGTAACCCTATTATTTTTATGGACGAACGCTCCGCGGAGCTTACAAAATATGCTGCAAACTCTTTCCTTGCCACCAAAATCTCGTTTATGAACGAAGTGGCCAACCTGTGCGAACTGGTAGGCGCTGATGTGGACATGGTAAGAAGAGGTATTGGTTCTGACGACCGTATCGGTAAACGCTTTCTGTTCTCAGGTATTGGTTATGGGGGCAGCTGCTTCCCTAAGGATGTGCAGGCGCTGGAGAAATCAGCAGCTGAGAATAAATACAACTTTAAGATACTGAACGCAGTGATGGATGTAAACCAGATCCAGAAAAAGGTTTTGGTTGAGAAAATGCGTGGCTATTACAAAGAAGGTTTAAAAGGTAAGAAGTTTGCAATGTGGGGACTGGCCTTTAAACCCGATACCGACGACATTCGCGAAGCACCGGCTTTATATATTATTGAGGAACTATTGAAAGATGGCGCTACTGTTGTAGCTTTCGATCCCGAAGGTATGCCAAACGTAAAGAAACTGTTAGGCGATAAGATCACTTATGCAGAAAACCGCTACGATGCGCTTAACGGTGCAGATGCATTATTGGTAGTGACCGAATGGCCGGTATTCCGCACACCTGATTTTGATTTTATGAAAGAAAAATTGAAAGCACCTGTTATTTTTGACGGCCGTAACCTGTATGATCTGGAAAGAATGAAAGAATATGGTTTCTATTATAATAGTATAGGCAGAAAAGTAATCGGATAATGGCAACAAGAAAAACAGTATTGATAACCGGTGCTGCCGGTTTCCTGGGTTCGCATCTGTGCGACAGGTTTATTAAGGAAGATTACAAGGTAATCGGCATGGATAACCTGATCACCGGTGACCTGCGGAATATAGAACATCTATTTAAACTGGAGAACTTCGAATTTTATAACCACGATGTTTCCAAATTTGTATATGTACCGGGTGAGCTCGACTATATTCTGCACTTTGCATCACCCGCAAGTCCGATAGATTATCTGAAGATCCCGATCCAAACCCTAAAGGTAGGTTCATTGGGTACACACAACCTGCTTGGTTTGGCACGTGCCAAAAAAGCAAGGATGCTGATCGCCTCTACCTCAGAGGTATACGGCGACCCTAGTGTGAACCCACAGCCCGAAGAATACTGGGGTAACGTAAACCCGGTAGGGCCACGTGGTGTATATGATGAAGCTAAACGTTTTCAGGAAGCTATTACAATGGCCTACCACACTTTCCATGGTTTAGAAACCCGGATAGTACGAATATTTAACACCTATGGCCCTCGTATGCGGCTGAATGATGGCCGCGTATTACCCGCTTTTATTGGCCAGGCACTAAGAGGTGAACCATTGACTATTTTTGGCGACGGATCACAAACACGCTCGTTTTGCTACGTAGATGATTTGGTTGAAGGCATCTACAGATTGCTGCACAGCGATTATGCACAACCCGTAAACATCGGCAACCCGGATGAGATTACGATAAGGCAGTTTGGCGAGGAGATCATTAAGCTAACAGGTACCGACCAAAAACTGATCAGTTTGCCATTACCTACAGATGATCCTAAACAAAGGCGCCCGGATATTACCAAGGCCAAAGCCCTGCTGGGCTGGGAACCCAAAGTATCCCGCAGCGAAGGCCTTAAGATCACTTATGAATATTTCAAATCTCTTCCTGAAAAGGAAATTTTACATAAAGATTTCACCTATTATAACAAATAAGCTATGGCTAAAATATTAGTGACCGGTGGTTTAGGCTTTATTGGTTCGCACACAGTTGTTGAACTTGTAAACGCAGGATATGAACCGGTAATTATTGATAATTTATCAAATTCCTCTCCCAAAATATTAGATCAGCTTACAAAGATCATCGGCTTTAAGCCTATTTTTCATAAAATTGATCTTTGCGATGAGCATGCAGTAAAAAAGCTGGCTGAAACTGAGCCCGATGTTGAGGGCATTATCCACTTTGCCGCTTTTAAAGCAGTAGGTGAATCAGTGCACTTGCCATTAAAATATTACCGCAACAACTTTTACTCTATGCTTAACCTGCTGGATGCTTATGCCGGCAAACCAATAAATTTTGTGTTTTCATCAAGCTGTACGGTATATGGCCAGCCTGATGTGTTGCCGGTAACCGAAGATGCACCTGTAAAAGCGGCGCAATCCCCATATGGCAATACCAAGCAGATAGCTGAAGAAATGCTGAAAGATATGATTGCGGCCGGTAGCGACTACAAAGTGGTATCATTAAGGTATTTTAACCCTGTAGGCGCGCATGATTCAGCATTAATTGGTGAGTTGCCCATTGGAGTGCCACAAAATTTAGTACCTTTCATCACCCAAACAGCTATTGGCAAACGCGAAAAATTAACCGTATTTGGCAATGACTACGATACCCCTGATGGTAGTTGCGTGCGTGATTATATCCACGTGGTTGATTTGGCTAAGGCTCATGTTGCCGCACTTAAATTAATGGAAAAACCAGCGTTTACCGGTTATGATGTTTTCAATATCGGAACAGGCGATGGTAGTACAGTATTACAAATCATTAACACTTTTGAACGCGTTACCGGTGTTAAATTAAAATACGAAATAGGCCCAAGACGTGAGGGTGATGTAGAGAAAGTGTGGGGAGATGTAACCAAATCGACAAATAAGCTGCACTGGAAAACAGAACTTAATATTGACGACATGATGGCATCAGCCTGGGAATGGGAGAAATATTTAGCCGAAAACCCTTTAGGCTAATATTTGTTACAGAGCAGATTAAAGGATAATAATGTTCGGTTTATTTAAGAAGAAAAAGAAGTTAAAGAAGCATATAACGTTCAATTATGAATCGATCATGGTTGATATGCATTCGCATGTTTTGCCGGGAATTGATGATGGCGCGCAAACTCCTGAAGAATCGATCGTACTGATCAAAAAAATGATGGAGCTGGGTATCAGCAAAATTATTGCTACGCCGCACATAATGGCCGATTTCTATAAGAATACGCCTAAAACTATTGGCGATGCACTTGAAACACTTAAAGCTGAGCTAAAAAAGGAAAATATCGTTATTGATATTGAAACAGCTGCTGAACATTATTTTGATGAGTCGTTTGAAGCCAGTATAAATAACGGCAACTTAATGACGATGGGCGATAACTATGTGCTTTTTGAGTTCTCATTCATCAGCCTGCCGCCTAATTACATTCCTGTAATACAAAAGATGAGAGATCTTGGCTATAAACCCATTTTGGCACACCCCGAAAGGTATTCATACATGAACCTTGAACAGTACAAAATGCTGCACGACTGGGGCTGCAACTTCCAGCTGAACACCATAGCATTAACCGGCTATTATGGTAAGGATGTTAAAGCTGCTGCTGAAATGCTGATTGACAATGAATTGATAGATTTCATATCGAGCGATATGCACCACCCAAGGCACGCTGCCGCGTTTACCGATGCACTGCGCACCACTTATATTGAGAAACTGCTTTTCGATTATCCGCTGAAGAATATAATGCTGAAATAGAGAATCAAGAGTTAAGAGTCAGGAATCAAGACCTTTTTAAAAGTCTTGATTCCTGACTCTTAACTCTTGGCTTCTGATTTTGTATCCCACTCTGGTTCTGGCTCTGCATCCTCCTGTCTTGATTCTTACATCCTGACTCTTGAATCTAGCTATTCGTATCTCAACGCCTCAACAGGATCGAGTTTTGAAGCTTTTTTGGCGGGATAGAAGCCCGATAAAAGGCCAATTACAGTACAGACTATCAATGCCACAACTATCCACAACCAGGGAATAACAAAGCTGCCTTTGGTTAACAGCCCAATAAGGTTCCCTATCAATATCCCAAAAAAGACACCCAAAATACCTCCTATAAGGCATATTACAATAGCTTCAATTAAAAACTGCTTGCGTATAATGGCAGGGGTGGCGCCAATAGCTTTTCTTACGCCTATTTCGCGGGTACGTTCAGTTACCGAAACCAGCATAATGTTCATCAAGCCGATAGATGCACCAATAAGGGTTATAAAAGCGATAGCCATACCGCCTATGGTCATGCCTTGTATTTGCCCTGATAATTGTTTCTCGATAGAATCACTGCGGTTGATGTTAAAATTATTATCATTTGATACCCGAAGGTCACGTACATTCCTGAATAATGAGGTAGCCTCATCAATAGTGGCATTTACCGCAGTAGGACTGTTTGCCATAATTGATATGGTAAATGACGGGTTTGAAACTGTATCTATCTGTTTTGCACGCAGCACAGGTATAACACAATTCCTATCGCCGGGGCCTATATTTGATGAACCTTTTGTGGCAAATACACCAATTATCCTGAAACGGTTATTACCTATAAAAATAGATTGGTTAACCGGGTCGACTGTTTTAAAGAAGCGCTTTTTTATCTCATCACCCACAATAACCACACTTTGGGCCTGGTCCAGCTCCGCGCTGGAGAAGTTACGGCCCGATGCCAGCTTATAGCCACTGGTCATCAAATAGTTTTCATTGGTGCCTGTATATGAAATATTTGGATTGCTTTTTTTGTTACCGTACTTTACTACCGCTGTGCCCGACAGGTCGAGGTTAACTGAAACCAGCGCAGGCAGTTTAAAAGTCTCCTTAAAACGGGTAGCCTGCTCATAAGTTATAGGTGGAAAAATTTTCCGGTGTCCGCCATTACCAAAACCAAGATCAGAACCCTGGTTCTCGATAGTGAATGAATTGGCGCCCAGGCCTGCAAATGCCTCTGTAGTTTGCTGTTTGATGCCCTCTATTGCCGTTAAAATGCCAACCAGCGCCATAATACCAATAGCAATAATTAAAGCCGTAAGCGCCGTGCGCAGTCTGTTACCCTTTATAGAGTTTAATGCTATGGCGATATTTTCTTTATAGGTGGTTTTTACCGGCATGTAATCAATTTAAAAAACTTGCTGCTATGACTGTGTAAGATAGCTGTTTGTTACAGTGAAGTTAGTGTTTATTTGTGGGATAATATCACATCTCGTCATTGCGAGGAACGAAGCAATCCCCGACTGTACAGGGCGACCGAGCAAACCCCTCTGTACAGTCGGGGATTGCCGCGTCGTTTCACTCCTCGCAATGACGCTTTTTTATTTGCACATTTGCATACTCGCACATCTGCACATCCGAAATCCTACCTCAAAATCTCCTTAATGTCATCAGCGGTAAGCGATTTTATGAAGCTTTCTTCGGTAGTGATCAATGCGCGCGACAGGCTTAGCTTACGTTGCTGTAAGGCCAGTATCTTTTCTTCAACAGAATCTTTGGTGATAAATTTATAGATGAACACATTTTTAGTTTGGCCGATACGGTGCGTACGGTCGATAGCCTGTTGTTCAACAGCAGGGTTCCACCATGGGTCGAGGATGAACACATAATCGGCTTCGGTAAGGTTCAGGCCTACACCACCGGCTTTTATAGATATTAAGAACACCCTTGTTTTCTCATCTTCCTGAAAATGTTTTACAATATCGCCACGATTCTGCGTACTGCCATCCAGGTAAGCATACGGGATCTTCTCCTTATCAAAGTGCTCCCTGTAAATAGCCAGCTGTTTTACAAACTGCGAAAATATAAGCACCTTATGCCCGCCATCAAGCACGTTGGCCAGCGTATGCACCACGTTTTCAAATTTACCCGAGTCGCCCTCATACTCGCTATCAATCATGGATGGGTGGTTCGCGATCTGCCTTAATTTTATCAGGCCCTGCAAAACCTGTATCTGGGTTTTGGCGTAGGTGCCATCTTCCAGGCTTTTCAACAGCTCGTTACGGTATTCTGATTTTACTTTTTCATAAACCGACGATTGCTCCTCGCTCATTTTGCAATAGAACAAGGTTTCGGTTTTTGGAGGCAATTCGGTTGCTACCTGCTCCTTGGTACGGCGCAGTACAAAAGGTTTTATTAATGCCTGTAACTTGCGGGCCTTATCCTCGTCCTTTTTCTTTTCAATAGGCGTTACAAACTCATTCTGAAAATACTGTTGTGTTCCCAATAAACCCGGGTTGATGAAAGACATCTGCGTCCACAAATCATTAACCGAGTTTTCAACCGGGGTGCCGCTCAATATCAGTTTAAACCTCGATTTAAGCTGCCTTACGCACTGGTATGATTTCGACGACGGGTTCTTAATATTCTGGCTCTCATCCAAGATCACGTAATCAAAAAAGAAAGAGGTAAGCAGGTCTGTATCTATCCGACTGATGCCATAAGTGGTAATGATCACATCGTAATTACTAAACACCTCTGGCGATTTATAGCGCATAGTACCCGTATGCACCATCAGCCTTAACTTAGGGGTGAACTTTTTAGCCTCGTTCAACCAGTTATAAATGAGCGAGGTTGGCATAATAATTAGCGAAGTACTCTTACTATCGCCAGCCTCGGTATCTTCCTTATGCTTTTGCAGCAATGCCAGCGTTTGTATGGTTTTACCAAGTCCCATATCATCGGCCAGGCAACCGCCAAAGTGATAATTCTTTAAAAAGTGAAACCAGTTATAGCCTGCCTTTTGGTATGGCCTTAAATTACCTTTAAAATTTTGCGGCAGGGCAATTTCTTCCAGTGCTTCGAAATCGGTTAGCTTTTGTAGCTTGCGGGTCATGGTTACATCGGCCAGTTCGCTTTCGGCAAGGTCATTTACCAGGCCAATGTGGTGCCTGCGCAGTTTAATATCATCGCCGCCCTCGCTAAAGTGCAACAGGTTACCATATTGCGAGAACCATTTTTCAGGGATCACCGCAATCTCGCCCGATGGCAGCGTAAATTCCTTTTTATGATTAAGGATATGATTTTTTAGCTGGATGAATGGTATCCGGTACGGACCAAAATATACCACGGCATAGATATCAAACCAGTCGTTATTCTCTTTAACTTCCAGATCAATCCGGGTTGAGCCGAATACATAGCGTTTCTGACCCTCCGGCTGTTCAATTACAAAACCAAGCTCCGCAAGCGCATCATGGTGAAAGTTCAACCATTCAAAAACCGAGAATGAGTGATCAGCATCCTCATCACTTACTGCAACCTCAAGATTTTGGAATAATGTAGATACCGTTTTTAACCCGAGTTTTTCCAATTCGTATAGCTTATTCTTCTCCCAGCCCAAAGAGCGCTTTATTCGGTGGAAAACAGGCACATCGCCAGTCAGATCCATACGTACCGAAACGTGCCTTCCATCGCCATAAGGAAAAATATAACCTGAGTATTTAAAGTTAAGTTGTAACTGTGATGTGCCACCCTCAATATATATAGGCTTCAAAATTGGCGTAGCCTCATATTTTTCGGTATTGATAACAAAGCCCTCGGCATATACGCTGTGTTTCTCTATCAGCGGTACAACAAATTTCTCGAAATATGATTTCTCTGACGACCGTGGTATGGCTATATAACGTTTATTAAGAAAAGGTAATAACTTTTTGCCCTCTATCTCCTTATCAAAATAATACAGCGTATCCTCCAGCAGCATCCAGGCCGGGTGGTTACAAATGATCTCCGCGCCCTTGAACATGAACTCAATGCGCATGCCCTGGTATTTTATGGTCGGGAAATACCTGATCTCCACCTCATCACGCCTGAAATGGAATAGTACCGATGCAGGCTCTTCGGCTATATGCAATTTACGCTCGGCGGGGTAACCCTCCTTGCTCATGAGATAGATCTCTTTGTTGCCCAGCATGCCCAAAGCTTCGGCCATGCGTTTTTCCATTTTGGGCCTTATGGCGTCAAATAGCTGCTCGTTAAATATCTTGGTAAAAAACTCAAATGGGCGTATAGGCTTTTTATAGAATTTTTTGATCAGGTTGCCCTGCTCTATTTCTTCCAGTATTTTAACGAGCTTAAGGTCTGTTTCATCAATACAATGAGCAAATTCCTTGGCTGTGTTGGAGAATAAACGTTGGTGGGTGAGCGAAAATTCGCCATTAGGATTAAGCTGAACAATGTGTGGCTCAATAACAAACGACAGGTATTCATGCTTAGCAATAGCATAAATTATCTGGCAAGGTTTTGAACTGTCGACTCGTAGCATCCTATTTTGGTAAAAAATTTATAGAAGCTACATCAACAAAAAATTCAAACGTAATGAGAATTTGCAGTAATTAAAAATGTTTAGTGTTAAATAATTGTAAACAATGAGCCGGGGTTATACAATTTGCGCGTCATTGCGAGGGACGAAGCAATCTCTAGGCTATACAGGGCGAATATGCAAGGAGTGATTATCGCTCGCAGCCGCTCATTGCCGCGGGGGCTACTACTTTTGTCTTGATACAAAAGGTAGCAAAAAATCAAGTCAGTCGAAATGCTTCTTTGCCGCACTTGGCCTTACCCTGCAAATCAGGCAAAACCTGGGCTGCTATATTTTTACCCTGCTGTCGCTACTCACCTGGCCTTTACGCTTCTGTAAAAATCTGCTATGCCCTGCCACACACAAGGCCACCATCGTTTTGCCTGATTTCGCCCGAAGCTGTTCTACTGACGGGGGAAGCTACATAATCTGTCAGGATTAAGAAACTTTAATTGAACCACGATCAAAAGCGTGCAAAGGCCCGACAAAAAGCGCGGGCCCGGGTGTTTTGCCTGTGGGCGGAAGGATCTTTTTGTCTTGATGTTTTGCTACCTTTTGTATCAAGACAAAAGTAGTAGCCTCCGCGCCCATGAGCGGCTTCACATGATAAGTCAACAAGTGGACAAGCGGCTCTGTATAGTCGGGGATTGCTTCGTTCCTCGCAATGACGTGTGGGAAACAGAAAGTTAGTCGTTTAACACAACATCCCCTGCAAACACTCTTTCAGCCGGACCCTCTAAAAAAATATCGGTGAATGTGTTGCCATCATAATTAAAGCGGATGGTGAGATCGCCGCCTAAAACTTTTATGGGTGTAGTAATCTGTCCGGTGATATTATTATGCTTTGCCATGGCTAACGCAACAGCGGTAACACCTGTGCCGCAGGCAAAGGTCTCATCCTCAACGCCACGCTCAAAGGTGCGGACAAAATAGCCGTTGTCGGTTGGTTCAACAAAATTTATGTTGATGCCTTCGGCACGGTACGTATCATTATTGCGAATGGCGTAGCCATCTTTATAAACGTTTTTATCTTTAAGGCCTTCGGCTAAAGTTACATAATGCGGCGAGCCTGTGTTTAATACATAGGCATCATCATCGCTGGTAATGCTGTTAACATCGGTCATTTGCAGGCTTACCCAATTACCTTCTGCTGAAATTTTGGCATAATGCGGGCCATCAACCGCCAAAAATTCTGTTTCGTTATCTATAATCCCCAGGAATTTTGCAAAGGCTACAATACAGCGGCCACCATTGCCGCACATGCTGCTCGGTTTACCATCGGCATTATAATAAACCATCTCAAAATCGTACCCATCAACATTTTGCAGGAACATGGCACCATCGCCGCCGATACCGAAACGGCGGTCGCATAAATGCTGTATCAGCTTAGGATTATGATGATTAACAACGTTTTCGCGGTTATCAACCATAATAAAATCATTTCCTGCACCCTGGTATTTATAAAACTGTAATTTCACTTAGTTTTTCTGTTGTTAGAATTTCTTACAATATTAAAGTAACCGTCTAAAACATCGGTTAGGATAAAGTAAATTTATTTTAACAAATTTTAACAAATTTCCCAATAACATACCATTGCTTCTGCAGTCTATATGGTATTATATTTGAATTACTTAAAATATATATTTAAAAAGAAAAGTGAGTAATATATGAAAAAGTTTGGTTTAACATTGTTAGCAGCCTTTATCGGCGGTGGCATAGCCTTGGGTACTTATAAAGTATTTGAGAACAAATACACCGATAACATGACTTTCCAGGAAAAACAGAAAGTTTATTTTGCAAGTAACCCATCAGCTCCTATCACATCATCGGCCGGCGAGGTTGATTTTACACAAGCAGCGGCGGCGGTAACCCCGGCAGTGGTTTATATCCGTGTTACTTATTCTAATACATCAAGCAACAGCGATCAGGATCAGTTACAGCAATTGTTTGGTAATATGTTCGGTCAGCGTTCGCAGCCTCAGGGTGTACAAATGGCATCAGGTTCGGGCGTAATTATCTCTCCTGATGGTTACATTGTTACCAACAACCACGTGGTTGAAAAGGCCGATAAGATCACCGTAAATACTAATGATCACCGTACTTTCCAGGCAAAAGTTATCGGCACCGACCCTAATACCGACCTGGCACTTATAAAAATTGATGCCAGCAACCTGCCTATTGTAAAATTTGGCAACTCTGATGATGCAAAGGTTGGCGAGTGGGTTTTAGCGGTCGGCAACCCTTTTAACTTAACATCAACTGTTACGGCGGGTATTGTTAGTGCTAAGGGCAGAAACATAGGTATCATCGGTAATGAGGATAACCAGGATGAGAGCCCATTTGGCCGCAGCGGAAATCAGGGCCAACCAAGGGCTGCTAATAAAGCCATTGAATCATTTATACAAACCGATGCGGCTATTAACCCCGGCAACAGTGGTGGCGCCTTAGTAAATACCAAAGGCGAGCTGATCGGCATTAACGCGGCTATTGCATCACACACCGGCTCATACGAAGGTTATGGCTTTGCTATCCCTATTAATTTGGCTAAAAAGGTATTGAATGATATTGAAAAATATGGCGCGGTTAAACGTGGTTTTGTAGGTGTAAGCTTTACCCAGCTTGATCCGGATGTTGCACAGACTTTACATATTGATAACACGACCGGCCTGTATGTAAAAGACCTGGTACATGGCGGCGGTGCCGAAGCGGCAGGTATAAAAGCAGGTGATGTTATTACAAAAGTTGATGGCAGCCCGATCTATGAATCATCAGACCTGCAGGAACGTGTGGGTGAATTACAGCCCGGTGATAAGGTTCACTTAACTGTATTGCGTGATGGTGCTGAGAAAGAATTTACTGTAACACTTAAGGCCGATGCTCCCCCTGCTGCCCGCACAGCGGCTGCTCCGTCAAAATCAGCAGCGGAGTTATTCAATAAACTGGGCGCGAGCTTTATGCCTTTGAATAACAGCCAAAAAGCTAAGTTCCATGTAAACTCAGGTGTAATAGTCACCCAGGTTCGTCCCGGCCGTTTATTTGACGATACCGAGATACCTGTTGGCTCAGTAATTACCAGCATCAACAAACGCCCGATTGGCAGTATTGCCGATATGGACAATGCGATTACCAATACCAGGAATGGTTTGCTGGTGATCTCGGGTGTATACCCTGATGGTACCAGCTTTAGCAATACCTTCCAGGTACAATAAACATTATTTAACCCTAATTGATTAATAATTGAAGAACCTGGCCCAACAGCCGGGTTTTTCTTTGTAACTTAAATGTTAAAATAGTTAAAAAGTTGATTTTTATGCTTTTAAAACTGCACATTTGTTAGGCAATTAGCTATAAATACCAATTAATTTATATGCCGCGCAAACTTTGTAAATAATTACAGGAAATTTAAAAATTCCGGTTAAACCTTTACAAATGTTATTCGTCTAACATATAATTAAAGCGGTTTATACTTTACAAATAAAAACACTGTTTTATATCATATTATGAAAAGGTTATATAAATATGCATCCGGATTATTTTTAACCGGATTACTTTCCGTAGCAGTTATTTCAACTGCCAGTGCTCAGCACGGCGGCGGTGGCGGCGGCTTTCATGGTGGCGGCGGCGGTGGCGGTATTCATTCCTATAGTGGTGGGGGCAGCAGCGGCGTTCATGCTTATAGTGGCGTTCGTGGTAATAATGCAGCTGTAGTTGCCCACCGTGCTTATGGTGGTGGTTACGGCTACAATCGTGGCGGCTATTACAGGTCTGGCTATGGTTATTATGGCTACCCGCACCTGGGCTTTTATTTAGGCGTATTGCCTTTTGGCTACTACCCTTTTTATTGGGGTTCTGATCTGTACTATTATTATGGTGGTGTATTCTACAGCCCGTATGATGGCGGCGGATACCAGGTTACTACACCTCCGATAGGAGCTGCGGTACCAAGCCTGCCTGATGGTGCAAAATCAATAATGATTGATGGCCAGCAATTTTATGAACTCAACGGTGTATACTTTAAAACAGTGGTAAACGACCAGGGTAAAAAAGTATTTGTAGTTGCCGGTAGGGATGGTGTTTTAAATACCAATGACAGCAATGTTAGTCCCGATCAAACTGCTGCACCGCAAGTTGGTGATATCGTAAATGAGTTGCCTGATAACTGTCGTAAGGTATCATTAAACGGCAAAAAATATTATGTATCTCCCAATGGTATTTATTACCAGCCATATGTTGATGGTAATGGCAACACCGGCTACCGCATAGCAAGTGTGCCTGATAATAATGATAGCGATAACGACCAGGAGAACTAATCTCCCGGCTTAATAAAAAGAATAAATAAAAGCTGCATATACAGGTTAATAATTTAACCTGTATATGCAGCTTTTTTAATAGGAAAAAATTTCATATTAATTTATTGAAAGTAAAACAATAGTTAATTTTACATGGAATGACTAATATTCTTAAATAACTGTTTATCTTTAAATTATGTATTAATAAAATATTAATATATAAGCATTATCACAGTTGAATTATTAAATCTTAAAACCCATTTTTTTTAGAAAAAACCTAATTCTTACAACTACGTATATACCCCATATAACCTATGAAACTTTTATAATAACATGCTAAAAAAATAACATTAAAGAAAAACTGCGTAATATGTCAGTTAGTATTCAGAGTACCAGTATACAAAAACAGGAAGACCCTTATCCCGAGCTAATGGCGTTCTTTAACGCTATCGACGAAGTTTTTTTCTCTATTGATTTTATCTATCCAAGGCTTATACGGATATCCGACTCCTGTGAAAAACTATTTGGCTATAAGGCCGACGATTTTTTAGACGATCTGCAGCTATGGTTACAATTAGTACATCCGGAGGATGCGGGTATTGTTGCTAATCAAAATGATCTGCTGCAAAAAGGCGAAATTGTAAATAGCCAATATCGCATAATCCGCAGGGATAATACAATAATATGGGTTGAACAGAAGCTATCACCCATATTAGACGAAGCAGGAAATTTAATAAGTTTTAATGGTGTTATAAGAGATGTAACCGCGCGTAAGGAAGAAGAGGAAAATCACAGAAAAAGCGAAGCGCTGTACCGGCGCATTGTTGAAACCGCGCAAGAGGGTATATGGACCATTGATGAAAACGAAAAAACAAATTTCGTTAATAAAAAGATGGGCGAAATTCTTGGCTACAGCCAACAGGAAATGTTGGGCAAAGGTCTTTATGATTTTATGGATGAAGAAGGCAAAGCCTATGCTATTGCCTGTATGGAAAGAAGGCGAGCCGGGGCAAAGGAAAACCTCGACATCAGGTACGTTACAAAAGATGGGAATAGCGTATGGACAAACATAGCCGCCAACCCAATTTTTGATGAAGCAGGTAATTATAAAGGGGCACTTGCAATGGTAACCGACATAACCGACCGTAAAGCTGATGAAGAGGCCCTTAAAAAATCGGAAGCAAACCTGCGCACCATTTTTGATAATACCGATACAGCATATATTTTAATTGATACCAAATTAAAGATCGTTTCCTTTAATACGCTGGCTCAAAAATATTCCGAACAAAACAACGATCTCCCGCTTGAAGTTAATAAGCACATAAAAAAATATTTCCGCCCGGGGCGGTGGTCTGCTATACAACAATACATTGATAAAGTTGCCAAAGGAGAGGCCATTAGCTATGAATTGAATCTCCCGGAAAAAAATGGAAATGCAAAATGGTATGAAATGCGCTGGGTGAGTGTAAAAAACACTGAAGGAAAAAACTGGGGGTTTATTTTAGCCAATAAAGATATTACAGAGGCAAAAAACGCCACCCTTGAACGTGAAAGAATAATTGCCGACATTATACAACATAATAATGATCTTAAACAATTCACCTATATAGTATCGCATAATTTGCGTGCACCGGTAGCCAATATTATTGGCCTTACGGATATATTGGTGGAGGATGATCTTGAAGCCGATGTAAGGCAGGAAATTACAAACAGGGTTTCTATATCCGTAAAGAATATTGATGTTGTAATAAAGGACCTGAATCATATTTTACAGGCAAGGGCAATTAACGAGAAAAAAGAAACCGTATATTTTGAGAAGCTTGTAAAAAGTGTTAAAACAACTGTTTATACAGCTAATCAGAACGAGGGCGTACAATTTAACTGTTCATTTGATGAGATCGAATCGATCTTCACCATCCGCAGTTATGCTTATAGCATTTTTTATAACCTGGTATCAAACAGCATAAAATATTGCCGCCCTGAAACACCGCTGGTTATCAGCATCACCAGCCATAAATTAGCTGATAAGATTGAATTACGTTTTAAAGATAATGGCAAGGGGATTGATCTTAAAAAGAACGGCAACCAGGTATTTGGTTTGTATAAACGCTTTGACATCTCCACAGAAGGTAAGGGCATGGGACTGTTTATGGTAAAAACTCAGGTTGAAGCACTCGGCGGCACCATTGAAATAAAAAGTAAAGTAGGCGAAGGCACCGAATTTATCATACAATTTGGCTTGTAATTGATACGCCTCCGGCATAATCAATCGTTTTTCATTTGTACTGTGTATTATTTTTTGGTTTTTGTACTAAAAACAAATCAGTGTTTTTTTGTGCTTTTTAAATAGTTGTCATATTATTGACCGCATTTTCACAGATATTAAAAAAATGTTTTTAAAGTAATAAATATTATATAATAAGGCTTAATAATATCGGTAATATTTGAATAAGTTTGTTTGGCATTTACTTTGTAAAATATTTGCAACAAATAAAATCCATATTTAATAAGATGAAAGTATTAAGAAACAGAATAACTGTATTAAGCATAGCCATTGCAATGCTCGGTATTTTAGGTACAGGCTGCGACTCATTCACCAAAACACAAAAAGGCGCAGCCATAGGTGTAGGTGCCGGTGGCACTGTAGGCGCTTTAATTGGTCACGCTGCGGGCAATACCGCACTGGGCGCTATTATAGGTGGAGCTGTGGGTGGTACTGCTGGTGCATTCATCGGTAAAAAAATGGATAAACAGGCTGCCGAGATCAAGCAAACAGTACCGGGCGCTACCGTAACACGCCAGGGCGAAGGCATCCTGGTAAAATTTGATTCAGGTATATTGTTTGATATTGATAAGGCAGATGTAAAATCTACTGCATTAACCAACCTGCAAAACCTGGCCACATCAATGCAAAATAACCCCGAAACAAATATTTCAGTTATAGGGCATACCGACAGCACCGGTACCGCCGAACACAATATGGATCTTTCCATCCGCAGGGCCCAGGCAGTAAAAGCGATTATAGTTGCCGATGGTGTAAACGGATCACGCTTAACAACTGTAGGCAAAGGCGAAACTGAACCTATAGCGAGCAACAGCACAGCTGATGGCCGCGCGCAAAACCGCCGTGTAGAGATAATTATCGTTGCCAATGATCAGCTAAAGAGCCAGGCAAAACAAGCCGACGGGCAATAGTAAAGCACAAACAAAAGGCCCTTACTATTTAATAGTAGTGGCCTTTTTGTTTACCTGCTAGCAATTGCACTAAATTCTTCTTCACGCGTCATTGCGAGGAACGAAGCAATCCCCGATTAGCGGGTCCGCTCTGTATAGTTTGGGATTATTAATGTTGTGTTTGTTTTAAATGGTATTAATGAGCTCCCTCCGGTCGGTTGTCTTCATTCCTCGCAATGACGCGTTTATTAAATACTCAAATCATGGCCACCATTTAATCCTAAAAATCAAGGTCAAAATCAGCGGTCAAACTTTTTAACCGTTTCAGTAATATGCGCCAAATGATGCTTACCATGCCATGAGTAAGTGCCCAGAAATTTCTTAAGCGGAATAGTTTCACCGGATTCCGGGTGGATGAAACTACGGTTCCATTCATCCTCGGTAAAGCTCTCTAATATGGCAGCCCAGTGGCTATGAATACCTTCTAGCAGCCGCAGCGATGACTCAACAGGCAGGCGGTAATCTGCCAGCAATGCCCAATGAGCTTCTTCATAAGGTTTTATAGTTGGCTTATCTTCCGTTAGTGCAAGCTTAAGACGCATAAGCGCGTTCATATGGCTATCGGCAACATGATGTATAACCTGGCGCAGCGTCCAGCCGCCGGTGCGGTATGGCGTATCCAGTTGTTTTTCATTTAAGCTGATAACAGCCTGGCGCAGCAGGCCGGGCAGCACTTTAATATCGTTTATCCAACGCCTAAAGTCATCGGTAGTATAAGATGCCGGCGGACTGAATTTCCCGACCGGGTATTTCATTTGTTCGTCTGTCATATGATCATAAAAAAAATTAAATTAGGGATTATTTTAATGTTCAGCAAGCATTAAAGTATTTTAGCGTTTGTATCCATACATAAATGATAAAAAAAATAGCCGTTTTATTACTGGTTTTTAATTGCGGCATCAGCTACGCGCAAAGCATTAAAACCGATGTACTGGTAATAGGCGGCAGCCCAAGCGGCGTTGCAGCGGCTATACAAAGTGCCAGGAGCAAGGTAAAAACGGTATTGATTGAGCAAAACTCACAGTTATGCAGTAATCTGACCGAAAATAAAATGGCTGATGTGTTAGCCGACCGTAATTTACCATCGGGTATATGGGGAGAGTTTCGCAAAAGAGTGATAGAATATTATAAGAAAACACCCGGTTATGATACAACCCACAATGCGCCATTACAATTAGAACCGGCAACAGGTGCGACTATCCTTTCTAAGATAGCCGATACGGTAAAGAGTTTAAACATCCAATTAAACGCAACATTTACCAATATAGTAAAGGATGGCGACCGCTGGGAAGTTACTATTAAACAAAACGCCAAAACCGAAACCATAAAAGCAAAGGTTGTTATAGATGCTACAGAAACAGGTGATGTAGCCGCAAAAGCAAAGGTAACGTATGTCGACTTTGATAATAGTAAAAATAAAACCGGACCCAATTATTATCGCACATCCATTGCTATGGGCGATATATCCCCAGGACAAAAGGCCAATACTGATCCTGATGATAATTTCCCACCTTACCCTGCTTTCTGCATCCCTGTAAAGGCATTAGTTGCCAAAGGAGTTGATAACTTATTGATTACTGAAAAACTATTGCCTGTTAAAAATAACATTCAAAACTTGCCTCACCAGCTAACACTGGGGCAGAGTGCAGGCGTGATAGCTGCCTATTGCGCATTCTTTAAAACGACCACTGCCAATTTAAATGTAAGATTAATACAAGGCGAATTACTCGACTTTAAAGGCTATCTCTTGCCCCTTACAGATATTAGCACCGACCCGTATTGTCGGGCCATACAGCAGGTTTGCGCCACAGGGTTATTAAAGGGCGTGCAAAAAGAGGGTAACGCTCAAACGCAGTTCTTTTTCGTCCCCGATTCCATAGTTACTACAGCCGAAGTAAAACCAATCTTATTAGAAACTTACACCCGGGCATTCCTTTGGTTTAATGCCAATAAGCTCGATAAGCAATTTACCATTGGCAACCTGCTCTCATTCATCAGCGAATTAACCTTAACTGATCCCGACAATGTAAGGAAAAGCATGAGCCGCGATTGGAACATGCAATATCATTTCACCTCCAAATTTGATATGAACCGCCCCATCACCCGGCGCGAGTTTGCCATATTGGCCAATAAGTTTTTGAACCCTTTTGCGAGAACTGTTGATTTAAATGGAAGGTTGGTGAATTAGAACTATGTGTGCCACGATACAGATGAAACACGTGGCACAACCGGCACAATCTGGCACACAGCTTTTAGCGCAAGTCTTGTGATTTGGGCTAAGCAATGGCTGACTTGTGCTTAGGCATTCGTAAAGCACAAGTCAGCTACTTCACCATCCACCACACAAGACTTGCGCTAATGGAGGAATTAGAGAAATATAATTACACGTGCTGCAATATAAATTCAGCATCAACATGTAATTCTGTATGTACCGCTTTTAAAAAATCAACATCCGGCTTTTGCTTGCCATTCATAATTAATGAAAGCTTGGCATCGCTAATCTTAAGCTTTTTAGCAAGATCGGTTTGCTTTAGGCGCATTTCATACATACGCATCTCAATCATTCCGTTAAGTGTTGATGGAGTTGCAACAACATATTTTTGCTGTTCATAATCTTGTGCCGCTAAGGCTAGTTCGCGTATCTCTCCCAGTTCTATTTTAGAAACATTTGCGCTGCCTTTAGCCATAAGGCTATCAATCTTAGCCATTACAGCGGTGTAGTCATTCTCGTTATTTATCTTTTTCACTTTTTCCATAATTAAGCTCGCGTTACACCAGCGAACAATCTTTTAATTTATCATACTCAGCATGCGTGCCAACAAAACGGATATAAACTGTTCTGATATCAAAAAATATCATCGCTATCAGTCTGTAACTATTCCCCCTGATATTAAAAACATACCTGTCGTTACCTACTGCATCAACCGAATTAAACATTTTCTTCATTTCATGATAACTTGCCCAATCTGCCATTAATGCTAACCTATACCAGTTATTCAATGCATCTTCAGCATCAGCATGATGTTCAAAATAAATACGGAGCGTTCCGTAGCTGATAACAACCATTTATACAAATATAAGATTTTAGATTTATAAAAAATATTTTAGATTTATAAAAAATATTTTAGATTTTCTAAATAACAAATTCTATCTTTATAAAGCTACTCCCTCACCAACCCATAGATCCACTCATCCAAAATAACGCCATTCTTAATAATACCTTTCCGCAACACACCTTCTTTAACAAAACCGCATTTTTCCAATACCCGCATCGATTTCGGATTGTTGCTCAATATGCCTGCCTGTATTCGCACTATATCTAAACTGGCAAAGGCATAATCTACCAATAACTTTACGGCTTGGGGCATAATGCCCCTGCCCCATAGGGTTTCACTTAGCCAGTAACCTATTAACGGGGCCTTGCTATAAATGTCATCACGTATTTCAAGGCCGATACCCCCAACTACCTTGTCATCAACAGCAATTGCAAAGTTTATCACCGGGTCCTGGTGCTGCAGGAAGTTGATCCAGTTGTTAGCAGCTTCCATTGTGTATGGATGCGGGAACCTATCCAATAAAAAAGAATAAACATTTGGGTTATCCGCATGCTTCTGCAACGATTCGGCATCATCCAAACGCCAACCGCGCAATATAAAGCCCGTTCCTTTTAATTCCATATTTGTAACAATCCAATTCCTGAATACTAATATAGGCGAAACTCTTATATTTGGAAAGGACGAGCAGATTGATCAGATCAGTGGTTTAAAAGTTAAAAGAAACTTAATCAACCATTCACCTGATCAACCCAATCAACCACACTTAACTGACCCATCAATGAAAAAAACTTTTACGCTCCTTTTACTGGCGGCCTGCACAAACTCCTTTGCACAAAAGCTGGATATCCTTACTGTTGAAAAAATAATGCGCGACCCAAAATGGATCGGCACCGCGCCATCCGGTATCCATTGGGATGACGACAGCAAAAAGATCTATTTTAACTGGAACCCGCAAAATGAGGATAGGGATGCGCTTTACTATATCACCACCAGCAACACCGACCCCGAAAAAGTAACGCTCGATGAAAAGCGCGCCATTGTGCCCCAATACGGTAAATGGAATAAAAGCCACACCAAAAAAGTATACGTTAAAAATGGCGATATTTTTCTGGAAGATATCAAATCGGGCAAAATAACCCAGCTTACCAGCACCGGCGACAGGGAGAACAACCCAACCTTCAGCGGTGATGAAAGCAAGGTATTATTTATGCGCGGCAACAACGTGTTTGCCCTTAAACTCAATGGCAGCGAATTAATACAGCTTACCAATTTTGTAAAAACACCTGCCAAAAAGGATGATGATGGCAGTGATGATACCGAACAGGCCAAATGGCTCAAACAGCAGCAACTGGAATTGTTCGATATCATCAAAGTAAAAGATAAGGACAATAAAGCCGCTGCGGCCGATCGCAAGGCATTGCAGAGCAAAAAAATGAAGGAGCTGGTTACCGGCGACAAGGATGTGGACAATGTGGAGGTTAGTCCGGATGGGCGATATATTACTTATCGCCTTATTAAATCGGCGGAAGAAAAGAACGGTATAGTACCTGATTATGTTACGGCAAGCGGGTATACGGAAGATATTCCTAACCGTACCAAAGTTGGTGGTCCGCAGGCTACGGCTGAGTCGTTTGTTTATGATACGCAGCGTGATTCTGTTTATAAGATCATCACCAAAAATATCCCCGGTATAAAAGACCTGCCTGATTATGTAAAAGATTACCCCGCTGAACTGGCAGAACGCACCAAATTAAATAAAGACAGGGACGTAATAGTTAACGGCCCGATATGGAGCCAGGATGGCAAATACGCATTAGCCGTTGTAGCCGCGATTGATAATAAGGACCGCTGGATAATGCAGCTCGACCCGCATAGCGGCGCTTTAACGTTGCTCGATCGCCAGCATAATGATGCCTGGGTGGGTGGCGGCGCGCCCGGTATTGAGGATGAATGGTACTCAACCGGTAATATCGACTGGATTGACAATTCCCACTTTTATTACCAGAGCGAAGCCAGCGGCTACTCACATATTTATATGGCCGATATCACCAGCGGCGATAAAAAACAACTCACCAGCGGCAAATGGGAAGTGCAAAACCTGCAGTTATCAAACGATAATAAAACATTCTATTTCAACGCTAACATCAACCACCCCGGCGATCTGCAATTTTATAAACTCCCGGTAAGCGGCGGTAAGCCAATAAGGTTAACCTCTATGAAAGGCTATAATAATGTTGATCTTTCTCCTGATGAAAAATGGCTGGCTATACGTTATTCCTATACCAACAAGCCATGGGAATTATACCTGCAAGCCAATAAGCCGGGAGCAAAGCCGGTACAGATCACCAATTCAACCAGTAAGGAGTTTAACTCCTATGCCTGGCGCGATGCACCTATCGTAACCTTTAAAAACCGTTATGGCAGCGATGTTTACGCCCGCTTATATGTACCCAAAAATCCGGATCCGGCTAAGCCCGCGGTAATATTTGTGCATGGCGCCGGTTACCTGCAAAACGTAACCTATTCCTGGAGTTATTATTTCCGCGAGTTTATGTTCAACAACATGCTTACCGATAATGGCTATACCGTGCTTGATATCGACTATACCGGCAGCGCTGGCTATGGCCGCGACTGGCGTACAGGCATCTACCGCCATATGGGTGGCAAGGATTTGAGCGACCAGGTTGATGGCGCTAAGTTTTTGGTTGATAATTATGGCGTTAACCCCAAACACATAGGTATTTACGGCGGCTCATATGGTGGCTTTATGACGCTGATGGCCATGTTTACCGCACCTGATGTATTTACCTCCGGCGCAGCCATACGCTCTGTTACCGACTGGGCGCATTATAACCATGAATACACTGCCGATATTTTAAATGAGCCTTATAATGATGAAAAGGCCTATCGTTTAAGCTCACCTATCTATTTTGCAAACGGCCTAAAAGGCAATCTGCTGATGCTGCATGGTATGGTTGATCAAAATGTGAACTTCCAGGATATTGTACGCCTTACCCAAAAACTCATCGAGCTGCATAAAGACAATTGGTGGCTCGCCCCATACCCGGTTGAGGACCACGCCTTTGAACAACCGAGCAGCTGGGCCGATGAGTATAAGCGGATCTATAAGTTATTTAATGAAACGTTGAAAAAGTAGTTTATAGCCCATATATCACCGCCCGTCATCCCGAACTTGTTTCGGGATCTCACAGGATGAGCAAGTTACTTGGTTTAAACCTGCTTGGCGTAAACTTAGCATGTGGGATGCTGAAACAAGTTCAGCATGACTTGACTTTTTCAAACCGTCATCCCGAACTTGTTTCGGGATCCCACAGGATGAGCGGATTGCTTGGTTTACACCTGAAAGATGTACACCAAGCATGTGGGATGCTGAAACAAGTTCAGCATGACGGAAGATTTTTAACTATTAGAAAAAAATATGCTATTCAAACAAGGCCATATATACATTATGTCGAACCAATACAGAACAACATTTTATATCGGTGTAACCAGCGACCTTGAATCAAGAGTATGGCAACATGTTAATGGCGAAGGGTCAGCGTTTGTAAAAAAGTATAAGCTTTATGATTTGGTATTTTATGAATACTTCGAAAGAATTACTGATGCTATTGACCGGGAAAAGCAATTGAAAAATTGGCATAAGGATTGGAAAATCAAGTTAATTCAATCAATGAATCCTGAAATGAAAGATTTAAAAGATCAATTAAAAACATAAAATCTCACTAACTGCCCGTCATCCCGAACTTGTTTCGGGATCCCGTAGGACGAGCAGGTTGCTTAGTTTAAACCTGCTTGACGTACACTAAGCATGTGAGATGCTGAAACAAGTTCAGCATGACCTGTATTTTTTGAACTCTCATCCGTCATCCCGAACTTGTTTCGGGATCTCATAGGACGAGCAACTTGCTTGGCTTATACTTGAAAGATGTACACTGAGCATGTGAGATGCTGAAACAAGTTCAGCATGACCTGTATTTTTTGAACTCTCATCCGTCATCCCGAACTTGTTTCGGGATCTCATAGGACGAGCAGGTTGCTTAGTTTAAACCTGCTTGACGTACACTGAGCATGTGGGATGCTGAAACAAGTTCAGCATGACCTGTATTTTTTGAACTCTCATCCGTCATCCCGAACTTGTTTCGGGATCTCACAGGATGAGCAAGTTACTTGGTTTAAACCTGCTTGGCGTAAACTTAGCATGTGGGATGCTGAAACAAGTTCAGCATGACCTGTATTTTTTGAACTCTCATCCGTCATCCCGAACTTGTTTCGGGATCCCGTAGGACGAGCAGGTTGCTTAGTTTAAACCTGCTTGACGTACACTAAGCATGTGGGGTACTGAAACAAGTTCAGCATGACGTGTATTTTTTGAACTCCCACCCGTCATCCCGAACTTGTTTCGGGATCTCATAGGACGAGCAACTTGCTTAGTTTAAACCTGCTTGACGTACACTAAGCATGTGGGATGCTGAAACAAGTTCAGCATGACCTGTATTTTTTGAACTCCCACCCGTCATCCCGAACTTGTTTCGGGATCTCATAGGACGAGCAACTTGCTTGGCTTATACTTGAAAGATGTACACTGAGCATGTGAGATGCTGAAACAAGTTCAGCATGACTTATTTTTATTTCCCTATCCTCATCAACAATTTTCAGCAACGACCTATAGCTATGTCCATTAAACTATTCACTAAAATAGATTTAACCTTAAAATAGCCTATTACAAGTTTTAATTTTTTATTATCACAAATCATAGCAACTTTGTTATAGTATCCTGTCCCAAAAAAATGAAAAAAGCCGCGCTGTTATTATTGCTGATCTGTTTGGGTTGTACCTCAAAACCTAAACTGCCCGTTGTACGCATCAGCCTCATCAATAATAACCGCTCGCTCAAATTTACCGGACTGGACTACACCACCGTACAGGAAATCAACCAGGATACCTCAACCGCCAGTTGGCAAAGCTTGATCCCCGTTTACCGCATGCCCGCTGATACCGATATGATAGATTTTCAGAAGCCGCAGCCCGGCAAATACCTGGTTACTGATAGCACAGTTGTATTTACGCCTGATACGCCATTCCTGAATCACCAAACCTATTTTGCACGCTATTATCACTATGCACAAGGCAGCAGCATATGGGAGGATATTAAGCAGCACAAAAAATTAGGTAAACCCACATATACAGATTTGATTTTTAAGCAATAACCGCTTTGCAACTCTAATAAAATTTAGTATATTTGCATCCAAATTAAAATCGAGGGGGCGCTTAGCCCCCTCTTTTAGTTTATCAATCAAATTATCAAACACAGGTAATGAATATTGAAAAAAGAGTAAAAGAACTGGTTGAAGAAAAGATTGCCGACAGGCCCGATCTGTTTTTAGTGGATGTAAAAATGCACTCCAACGGAAAACTGATCATTTTGGTTGATGGCGATAAAGGTATTGGGATTAGCGATTGTGTGGCCATAAGCAGGCATGTAGGCTTTCATCTGGAAGAAGAAAGTGTTATTGAAACCGCTTATAATTTAGAGGTTTCATCACCCGGGATTGATACGCCGCTTACATTATTACGCCAATACGCAAAAAATATAAACCGCGATCTGGCTATTAAAATGGCCGATGGCACCAAAAGAGAAGGTAAGCTAAGCTCCATAACGGAGGACGCGATACTGATTGAAGAAAAAATAAAGGAAAAGGGGAAAAAAGCTGAAGTAATTGAAAGCGTTATCCCTATTAATCAAATAACAGAAACAAAAGTTTTAATATCATTCAAGTAGGAACCATCATGAGCTGCCACATAAAACAACAAGCTCATGATAGCTTCATTACCTTGTAAGAACAAACAATTTAATGAAAAATGAGCAATATTAATTTAATTGATTCTTTTCAGGAATTTAAAGATTTCAAAAACATCGACAGGCCAACCATGATGAGCGTTCTTGAGGACGTTTTCAGGAGCATGATCCGTAAAAAATACGGTAACGATGAGAATTGCGATGTGATTGTAAACACAGATAACGGTGACCTTGAAATTTGGCGCACACGTGTGGTTATGGAAGATGGCTTCTCTGAAGATGATGACCTGGAAATTGAATTGGCTGAAGCAAAGAAACTGGATGCAGACCTGGAAGTAGGTGACGAGTACATTGAGCAGATAACGCTTGAGAGTTTCGGTCGCCGCGCTATACTTGCTGCACGCCAAACACTTGTTTCTAAGATTTTAGAACTTGAAAAGGACGAAATTTTCAAAAAATATAAAGACCGCGTTGGTGAAATTGTAACCGGCGAAGTTTACCAGGTTTGGAAAAAAGAAACTTTGGTATTGGATGATGAAGGCAACGAGCTTTTATTACCAAAATCAGAGCAGATACCTGCCGACTACTTTAAAAAAGGCGATAGCGTAAAAGCTGTTGTAAGTAAGGTAGATATGCTGAACAGTAACCCTAAGATCATCATTTCACGTACAGCGCCTGAGTTTTTACAGCGCTTATTTGAACTGGAAGTTCCCGAAATTTTTGATGGTTTAATCACCATCAAGAAAATTGTTCGTGAACCAGGTGAACGTGCTAAGGTAGCGGTTGAATCATATGACGATCGTATTGACCCGGTTGGTGCCTGCGTAGGTATGAAAGGATCACGCATACACGGTATAGTACGTGAGTTGAAAAACGAAAATATCGACGTTATCAACTACACCAATAACTTACAGTTGTATATTCAGCGTGCTTTATCGCCTGCTAAAATCACTTCTATTAAGTTAGATGATGAGAAAAAAACAGCGGCGGTTTACTTAAAACCCGATCAGGTATCATTAGCAATCGGCCGTGGCGGCCATAACATTAAACTGGCAGGTAAACTTACAGGTTATGAAATAGATGTTTACCGCGAGGCTGATGAGCAGGATGAAGATGTGGATATCGAAGAATTCTCAGACGAAATTGATAGCTGGATCCTTGACGAATTTAAACGCATTGGTTTGGATACAGCAAAATCAGTACTGGCATTAACTGTTGGCGAATTGGTTAAACGTACCGATTTAGAAGAAGAAACAGTTAAAGAAGTGTTATCAATACTGCAAGCTGAGTTTGAATAAAGATAAAAGCAAAATTAAAATCGTATTTTTGCACAAATAAAGAAGAGAAAAATTAATAAATGTCAGAAGACAAATCTATAAAGTTATTTAAAGCAGTAAAAGAGCTGAACATTGGTATGGGTACCATTGTCGATTTTTTAGCTACCAAAGGCTATAAGGTAGAGAAACAGCCGATGGCCAAGCTGGATAACGACATGTACAATGCTTTGTTAAAGGAGTTTGCTTTTGACAAAAGTATTAAAGAAGAAGCCAAACAGATCAGTATCGGCAAAATCAGGAAGGACGAACCCGGACAGGCTGAAAAACCTGCTGAGTTCCGTAGGTCAAGGGATTTTGAGAACGAGGAAATACTGATCAAAAATGCAGGCAACTATGCGCCGCACCCTACCGAAAAGCCAAAAGCACCGGAACCTGAACCTAAAAAGGTTGAGGAAACCAGTGCCGAAACTTTACCGGGTGTGAAAATAGTTGGCAAGATTGACCTTGGCAATCCTTTCGCAAAACCACAGTTTGGTGATAAGAAAGAACCCGTTGAGGTTAAAAAGGAAGTTGTTGCCCCGGCACCAGCTCCTGCTCCTGCACCAATCCCGGCACCGGCTCCTGAGACAAAACAAGAAGTAAAACAGCCAGAGCCTGTAGCTGAAGTGAAGAAGGAAGTAGTTCCGGAAACGCCAAAAGTTGAAACACCGACACCAGAACCTGTTCCTGCACCTGTTGTAGTACAGGCACCTGCCGCACCGGTAACTCCCGTTGTTGAAACACCGCAAGCTGCTGCTGAAGCACCTGCGCCTGTAGTTGAAGAAGTACAGGACGATGAAGTAATACGCGCAAAAGCCGAGCGTTTAACAGGCCCGAATGTTATTGGTAAGATACAATTACCGGTAACACCGCCAAAACGTAACCCGGTAGCATCATCATCAAACAGCCAGGCAGACCATAAACGCAAAAGAAAGCGTAAAGACAACCAGGGCGGTGGTAATAATAACCAGCAAGGTCAGGGTGGTGGAAACCACCAGGGCCAGGGTCAAGGCCAGAATCCGCCAGCCGGCCAGGCACCTGCACATCCTATAAACCCTAATCGTCCTGATTTCAGGAACAGGGGTAATAACCCGCAAGCTGGCGGTGGCCAGGGACATGGTGGTAGTAATCGCCCTGATTTCAGGAATAACAGAAACAATCCTCCGCATAGTTCAACTCCTAAGGAAGAGCCATCGGAAAAAGATATACAAGACCAGATTAAGGCAACTTTAGCACGTTTAAGCGGTGCTGGTAAGTCGGGTAAATTTGCACAACGTGCAAAATTCCGCCGCCAAAAACGCGATGATGTAGCTGCAACAGCCGAAGAACTGGCATTAGAACAGGAATCACAATCAAAAGTATTAAAGGCTACCGAATTTGTTACAGCTAATGAGCTGGCAGCGATGATGGATGTGCCGGTAACACAGATCATCTCAACTTGTATGAGTTTGGGTATGTTCGTTTCCATTAACCAAAGGCTTGACGCGGAAACGCTGGCTATTGTGGCTGATGAGTTTGGTTACCAGATTGAGTTTGTGAAACCACAGGATGAAGAAGGCAGTCTTGACACGCCTGATAATCCTGCCGATCTTGTTCCGCGTGCGCCAATCGTAACCATAATGGGCCACGTTGACCACGGTAAAACATCATTGCTTGATTTTATACGTAAAACAAACGTAATAGGCGGCGAAGCAGGTGGTATAACCCAGCACATTGGTGCCTATGAGGTTACTTTACCAGGCGATAAAGGAAAGATCACATTCCTGGATACACCGGGCCACGAGGCGTTTACCGCCATGCGTGCAAGGGGTGCTCAGGTAACAGATATTGTAATTATAGTAATTGCCGCTGACGATAGCGTGATGCCACAAACCCGCGAGGCCATAAACCATGCGCAGGCTGCAGGCGCACCAATCATCTTCGCTTTCAATAAAATTGACAGGCCGGGCGCTAACGCGGATAAAATACGAGAGCAACTATCAGCCATGAATATTTTGGTTGAAGAGTGGGGCGGTAAATACCAGTCGCAGGAAATATCAGCCAAAACAGGCCTGAATGTTGAACTGTTATTGGAAAAAGTATTGCTTGAGGCTGAGCTGTTAGAACTTAAAGCTAACCCTAATAAACGTGCCGTTGGTACTGTTATTGAAGCTGCACTTGATAAAGGCCGTGGTATTGTTACCACCATATTGGTACAGGCAGGCCGCTTAAAAGTGGGCGACCCGATATTAGCAGGCTGTTACAGCGGACGTGTTAAAGCGTTAACTAATGAACGCGGACAAAGGGTTGAATCTGCAGGGCCATCAACACCGGTACAGGTGCTGGGCATGCAGGGCGCACCTACCGCGGGTGATAAGTTCAACGTATTAGAAAGCGAAGTTGAAGCACGTGAAATTGCGAACAAACGTTTACAATTACAGCGTGAACAAGGCTTACGTACACAAAAACACATCACACTTGATGAGATCGGCCGTCGTTTGGCAGTTGGTAACTTTAAGGAACTTAATATTATTGTTAAGGGTGACGTGGATGGATCAATCGAAGCATTGTCTGATTCATTACTGAAACTTTCAACCGAGCAGATACAGGTTAACATCATATCGAAGGCAGTTGGTCAGATATCAGAATCTGATGTATTGCTGGCTTCTGCATCTGATGCGATCATCATTGGTTTCCAGGTTCGTCCGTCAGGAAGTGCCCGTAAGCTGGCCGAGGCTGAGCAGATCGATATCAGGCTTTACTCTATCATTTATGACGCCATAAATGAAATTAAGGCAGCGATGGAAGGTATGCTTGCGCCAACATTTGAAGAGAAGATCGTGGCTAACGTTGAGATACGTGAAACATTCAAAATCAGCAAGGTTGGTACAATTGCAGGTTGTATGGTACTTGATGGTAAGATCACCCGTAATAGTAAAATACGTATCATCCGCGAGGGTGTGGTAATTTACACCGGCGAACTGGCTTCATTAAAACGCTTTAAAGACGATGTTAAGGAAGTTAACGCTAACTACGAGTGCGGTTTAAATATCCAGAACTTTAATAATATTGAAGTAGGCGACATTGTTGAAGCTTACGAAAATGTTGAAGTAAAAAGGAAGTTATAATAGTCAGTTACAAACTGACTATATCCGGGGTTTCAGTTATAAACTGAAACCAGTATAGGAATAAAAGCAAAAAGGGTGATCCATTGGATCACCCTTTTTGCTTTTCAAATATTGATACTGGCTTAAGTCTGTGACTTAAGCCTACAGATAAAGAAAGTTTGTAACTTTCTACCGTTTAAATAATTCATTTATCTCCGCATAAGGCTTGGCATCGTTTGCAAACGTAAATGTGCCTTTTTGCATGATCTCTTCCGCACCGCGGAAAAAAGCGCCATAGGCAGCACGCAGCAATGCCGAACCAACACTAACTCTTTTAACGCCAATATCTTCAAGCATATCAAGTGTGATGTTACTGCCCGGAAACCCCATTATTACATTAACAGGGCGCGGGGCCACGGCCTTTACTACTGTTTCCATATCTTCAAGTGTTTTTAAACCGGGGGCAAACAACACATCTGCGCCGGCATCGGCAAATGCCTCTAAACGGCGTATAGTGTCCTTTAAATCCATCTTGCCGTGGAGCAGGTTCTCAGCCCTGGCTGTTAACGTAAACGGATAAGGGAGGCTATGCGCAGCCTTTATTGCAGCCTTTACACGTTCAACAGCATGCTCAAACGTATATATCGGATTCAGTGGGTTACCTGTAGCATCCTCAATAGACCCTCCGGCAAGGCCGGTTTTACCTGCCAGTAAAATAGTTTCGGCACAAGCTTCGGGACTATCGCCATAGCCGTTCTCCAGATCGGCTGATACCGGTAAATTAGTCGCGTTTATAATATCTTTTGCATTTTGCAGGGCCTCATCACGGCTTACACCACTTACCCCATCAGCTCTGCCAAATGAAAAGGCAACACCCCCGCTGGTAGTTGCCAGTGCTTTAAAACCCAGGCTTTCAAATACTTTAGCAGAGCCTGCATCCCAGGGATTTGGGACAACAAATATACCCGTACGCAGGTGAAGCGCTCTAAAGGCTTCTGCATGGGCTTGAGTGGATTGATTAACTGCTATGTTCATAACTAATGGTTTAGTGTGCGTTTATCTTTTTGAAATAGTAAAATTAAGATTACCAGTAATATTTTTTAGGATAGCGGTTAAAATTTGTTAAATAATTTTGTCAATTACGAATATTTCGTAGATTTACGATAAGTTAGTAACAAGATGGAAAAATTATCGCAACAGGAAGAAGAAGTAATGCTGGTAGTGTGGAAACTTAACCAGGGGTTCATAAAAGAGTTTTTAGATGAACTGCAGGAACCTAAACCACCTTATACCACACTCGCATCCACCATAAAGAACCTGGAAAAGAAGGGTTTTTTAAAAAGTGAAAAGCTGGCCAACTCTTACCGTTACTCTCCGCTTATAAAGGCCGAGGAGTATAAAAAGAAATTTATGAATGGCTTTGTGAGTGATTATTTTAAAAATTCTTATAAAGATCTGGTTGAATTTTTTGCCAAAGAGGAGCACATCAGCGCAGATGAATTAAAGGAGATCATTAACCTTATTGAAAACCGTAAATCAAAATAACCATGCCGGCTTTAATAGTTTATTTATTAAAAGTAAATGTAGCGCTCTGCCTATTTTACCTAACCTATCGCTTCTTGTTAAGACGGTTAACATTTTATTATTTAAACCGTTTCTTCCTGGCCTTTGGCATCCTGTTTTCATCAATTTATCCATTTATTGATCTACCCGGCTTATTTGCCAAACACGAAGCATTGAGCAGGCAGTTAATAATAATAGTACCTGATTGGCAAACAGTGGCCCCTATTATTACACAAACTAAAATCATCACAACATTTGATTATTGGCAAATACCCCTCACACTATTTTGGATAGGTGTTGTATTCATGACTGCTCGTTTAGCTGTCCAATTCATTTCGCTGTATAAAGTACATAAAGACTCCAATTTGGCTAATTACAATGGGCAGCCATATAGATCGGTAAAGGATAACACAAACCCATTTTCGTTCTGGCAAGCCATTTATCTTAACCCGGAAAATCATCAGTCTGACGAGCTGCAGTCGATCATTAAACACGAACAGGTACATGTAGAGCAATGGCATACGCTGGATGTGCTTTTGGCTGAGTTAAGCACCGTATTCTACTGGTTTAACCCGGGCGTATGGCTCATGAAAAGGGCGGTAAAAGAAAACCTGGAATTTATTACCGACCGCAAAATATTACAAAGCGGTATAGATGAAAAAGCCTACCAGTATAGCTTAATAAGGGTAAGTAACCTAAAACAAAGCAGTGCCATTGTAAATAATTTCAATTTTTTAACCATTAAAAAACGAATACTGATGATGAACAAAAAACGATCTTCAAAAGCGCAGGTTACCCGCTACATAATATTATGCCCTTTAGTTATTCTATTGGCGTTGGTATTTACAGCTTCAAAGGCTGAATTAAATAGCAAAACTATCTCATCATTTGTGAAAAAAGTTTTACCTAAAGTATTAGTGAGCAATATTAAACCCCAAATTATTGTTCCTGTCACGCATCAGAAAACAATTGTAAAATCAGACGATACTACACGTATTTCCCAAGCAATAGATACTCCTTTATTTAGTCATCACAAAAATGATTTTACAGTGAGCGCTAATGACTCAACCATAGTCAATCATAAAAATAACGCTATAACATTATATGGAGCAGCAAGGTTAATTAATCAAAACGACACTTTACGGGGAAACTATATTCAGTTAAAATCGAAAGGAGAGCTGAACCTTCATAAAGCTATATATGTAATTATTAGTGGGAATAATAAAGTATTTGCAAAGGGAGATTATAAAGTTAAAGGGCTTGAGGCTGCAAAAATAGATTCGATAAATGTACTAAGGAGCAACGATGCGGTAACGCAATACGGTGTTGAAGCCAAATACGGCGCGGTAGTAATAAAAATGAAACCTAATGTATTTACAAGCGCACAACCAACAATGATTCAAGGCTCGGTGATTCCTCCTGACGATAATGAAATTATATTTGTCATCGTTCCCAATAACAAATATAATCCGATGGATTATGAAGCCGCTTATAAACAATTTAGTGACAACGGATTCCTATTAGATATTAAAGGGAAAGTTGGAGGGAGATCACTCACTGATTCCGGAACTATGATGGCGATAAAAATATCTATAAAGTCTAAAAAAACTAATGCCTTTGCATCCGCAAATTATGATATAACTAAAATGACAGGCACAAAATATGCTATCTGCATTAAAGCAAATAAGAAAACTGGAGACGTTTCAATAACATCTGAAAATGTCCTGCGATAAAGTAGTACTAAAACAAAGAAGACCGGTAATTTAACTCACCGGTCTTTTTTTTGCATTATCTACTTGGCTGTTTTCTGTGCCAGTGGTGTTTGCTGTGGCGTTTGTGATGATGATGGGTTTGCGCGCTTACCGCTGTGTAGCTAAATATCGCTAACATCATAATCGCTAATACTTTTATAGCTTTCATATTATTATTTTGTTGTTTTTGTTTGAACTGTTAACGGCATTTATTACCTGATATTTTACAATAACTTATTTGTTACAAAAATCTAAAGGATCAATTACCAACGAGCAATCCAGGCATTAATTTACTCCGTTATGAGCTTAATAAATTAGCCGGAGGAACTAGGCGTCAAATAAACTGCGTTTAATGCCCATTTCAAGCCCTCTGAGCTCTGCAAGTCCTTTTAATCTCCCGATAGCTGAGTAACCATGATAAGTGTTGTACCTGAAGTCATCAAGCAATTTATGCCCATGATCAGGTCGCATAGGTATGGCAATATCTTCACGGCCACTGTCAGCACGTTTCTTTTGTTCGAGGATGATATTTTTCATCACCGTGTACATATCTGTGCTGCCATTTAAGTGTTCGTCCTCATAAAAGCTTCCGTCAGCTTCGCGCCTTACATTGCGTAAATGCAAAAAGTGAAAGTTTGTACCCAGGCGCTCAACTATCCCCGGCAGATCGTTATCCGGCCTTGCACCCAATGAGCCTGTGCAAAAAGTGAGGCCATTACTTGGCGACGGACAATAATTAACAACATCCAGCAGATCGGCCTCTGTAGAAACAACCCTCGGCAAACCCAATATAGGAAATGGCGGGTCATCCGGGTGGATGCACATTTTTATACCTGCTTCCTCAGCTGCCGGTATAATGCCCTGCAGAAAATAAGCCAGGTTATCTTTTAAGGCTTTAGCATCTGTTTCATCATAACGTTGCAAATACTCATTAAATTCGGGAATAGTTAGTGTTTTATTAGTTCCGGGCAGGCCGGCTAACAGGTTATTGATGAGCTGTTGCTTCTCATCTGCGCTTAAAGCATCCAAAAATGCCTTTGCCTTTTGTTGCTGATCAGGCGTATAAGTTGCAGATGCACTTGCACGTTCTAAAATATACAGATCGAAAGCAGCTAATGCACGTGCATCATATCGTAAGGCGGAGGAATTATTCGGCAGGCGATAATCCAGGTCGGTACGTGTCCAGTCAAGTACAGGCATAAAATTGTAGCATACCGTCTTTACATCAGCCTTAGCCAGATTTTTCAGACTTTTAATATACAGCTCGATATATTTATCACGGTCGCTGCCCGCGGTTTTAATACTTTCGTGAATATTTACGCTTTCTACCACGTCCCAATCCAGTCCGGCGGCGTTAATAATGGCTTTACGTGTGTTAATTTCGTCCAAACTCCACTCCTCGCCAACAGGTATATGGTGTAATGCGGATACAATGCCGGTGGCACCGGTTTGCCGTACAGATTGTAAAGTAACAGGGTCCTGAGGCCCAAACCAGCGGAAAGTTTGTGTTAAGTTGCTAAGCATATGGTATTTAAATAGGAGCGCTAAAATAAAGTCTATTTGTATAAAAAACGCAGTTTTGCAGCAATAAAATGGCATTTTTATTTTTTTTCAATTAGTCCTTGCGTAAATATAAAATCTGCTTATATTTGCAAACCCAAAACGGAGTGGTAGTTCAGCTGGTTAGAATACATGCCTGTCACGCATGGGGTCGCGGGTTCGAGTCCCGTCCATTCCGCTAAAAGAGTTTCAACGCTCTTTAAAACGCTTAAATCAAAATGGTTTAAGCGTTTTTTTTTTTCAAAAAACCGCATAACTACTCAGGATTTATGACTCACCCAGGTGGCCTATTCGGCGACCTCTTTCTAATCACTAATTTAGTCTCAAATTAACGTTAACTAAATGGTATTCAATTGATTAGAATAGTAAAATCAGGGTTTAAAACACCTCAAAACTACGCAAATTTCTGACGCTTGGAACACCTGGACTTCGGTTGATATCAAAGCGCCTCAAATGACCTCATTGATATGGGGTCGAGGGTTCTGGTCCTTTTGGGACGCGATCTATTTTTCGATGAAAAGTGCCTTAATCGGTGACCTTTTTAGAAGTTTAGATTTAGGTCACCGAATAACAAGGTAAACAGTTGATTTTAAAGCAATTAATACAATAAAATGACCTCAAAAAGGCTCATTTCAGTTCAAAATTAATGCTGTTAAACAATTTAAAATCAAATGTAGTATGAAAAGTACACAAAGGTTCTCAGTTCTCATCTGGGCTGACAAAAGAAAAACAGATGCAAAAGGCAATGTTCCCCTCTATGCAAGGATCACTTACCTGGGGAAAAGAGCGGAAATTTCAATGGGTCGCAAAGTCGAGCCCGGCAAATGGGACCCGGAAGCGGGATTAGTCAAAGGGTCCGGGCAGGAAGTAAAGCTAATCAACAAGGAAATCATTACGGTTACCAATGACATCCACACGGCCTTCCATGATCTCAAGCAATCCGATGATTTTATCACCGTTGAAAAAATCAAGCAGCGATACGCTGGCGAAGATGCTCCTCAGCGGATGTTGCTGGAAGTATTTGATGAGCACAATAAAAACGTCGAAGAACTGGTAGGGAAAGACTTTGTAAAAGCCACACTGACCAAGTACAATACGGTCCGGTCGAAAACATCAGATTATATACAGCACAGATTTAAAAAGCCAGACATATACCTGGAGTCAATTGACTATGCGTTCGTCACAGGATTTGAAATGTATCTGAAGACTGAAGACGGCATTGAACACAATACAGCTATGCGGTACATGAAAAATCTTAAGAAGATCGTTAACATGGCGTTCAACCATGGGTGGATCAGGACGAATCCATTTAATTTGTTCAAGTGTACTTATAAAAAAGTTCATCGTGAAGAACTGGAATGGGAAGAGATCCATCAACTCGCCAATCATCCATTTACTATTAAGCGCCTTGAAGAAGTTCGGGATACCTTTTTATTCTGCTGTTATACGGGTTATGCTTTTGTCGATATTGAAAAGCTCACGCCGCAGCATATCCATATCGGAAAAGACCAGGTTGCCTGGATAAAAACTCAGCGGACAAAAACGTATGTGACCGCCAATGTTCCGCTAATCCCCCAGGCCATGGATCTTATTGAGAAATATAATGACCATGATTGCAGAATCGTACTGAATAAACTGTTCCCTGTTAAAAGTAACCAGAAGATGAATGCCTATTTGAAAGAGATCGGTGACCTCGCTTCCATTACCAAAATTTTAACCACGCACATTGCCCGTCACACCTTTGCCACGACCGTTACCCTGGAGAACGATGTCCCATTGGAAACAGTAAGTAAAATGCTCGGCCATACAAAATTGACAACTACCCAGATCTATGCTAAGATGAAGGACAAGAAGGTTAATCGGGATATGCACGCCTTAAAGACAAGGTTAAGGGAACAAAAGGTAACAGAAGAATTAGCAGAGGAGGAATTAGTATGAATTTGAATAAATCAATTATAAATGATATCCAATCGATTATAAATAAAGCGAGAGAAAATGCTGTTCGGGCAGTTGACCGTGAACGTGTAATTATGTACTGGCATATCGGGAAACGAATATTCGAAGAGGAACAACAAGGAGCGGATCGCGCTGAGTATGGCACTCAACTAATCAAGTATTTATCAGAGCAACTTCAACCACAATTTGGTCGAGGTTTTTCTGCGCGGAATCTTAACCTTTTTCGTCAGTTTTATAGAGGCTTTCCAATTGTGCAGACACTGTCTGCACAATTGAGTTGGTCTCATTATTCTTTACTACTAACAATACCTGAAGAAGAAAAACGAGAATTTTATAAAATCGAAACAATCAAAAATAATTGGTCCTTTCGGCAAGTGGAGCGACAGATCGGAAGTCAACTTTATGAAAGGCTCTTACTGAGTACAGATAAAGAAAAGGTTCTGTCAGTCGCAAGAAACGAACAACAACCGGATCAACCGAGGGCTATCATTAAAGATCCGATGGTACTGGAATTTTTAGGCTTAAAACCAGAGAGTGCCTACTTTGAGAAAGACCTTGAATCTGCGCTGATAACACACCTCCAGGAGTTCATGTTGGAGTTGGGTAACGGCTTTTCTTTTGTTGCCAGGCAAAAACGTATTCACCTGGATGGTGACGACTTTTTTGTCGACCTTGTATTCTACAACCGGTTGCTGCAATGCTTTGTGATCATTGAATTAAAGACCCACAAAATAACACACGGAGATCTCGGCCAATTGCAGATGTACGTTAATTATTTTGATCGTATTGAAAAATTAGCTCATGAAAGTCCTACGGTTGGAATCTTGCTTTGCCTGGAGAAAAACGATACCGTAGTTAAATTTACCTTGCCGGAAAAGATCAATATTTTTGCAAGCAAATATCAGCTTTACCTACCTACTGCGGAGCAATTATCCCAGGAGATTCATAATGAGATCCTTAAGCAAAAAGATAAGTGAATGAATAAAAGAATTACGCACAATGTGTGTGTAATTCTTTTCCGCCAATGTATATTGGATATGACAACAGATCTGTATGTCAGGATTTTATACAGCTATTTGAATATCGATCCTTTGCGCTACGTCAAGGTGATACCATTATCATATTGTGAATGCGGTGCGTTCACAATATGAATTTTCTTGATACTTTGAATTGTGAACGCAGTGCGGGCACAATTGATTTCAGACTCAAGTTACCTTACAGACTAATAAGAAGGTTTACAAAAAAAGTTTGCATCCGACTCGGATAAACTCGGATAAAATCTAATCCCATTTAAGCCAAATTTGTATCAGATTACTGGTTTCACAGAAAATCAATATCGCATTATAACTGAAATAAACTACAATTAATAGAGCTATGCCAGCAGAAATCATAACCAAAGAAGATCTACAGGAATTTGGAAATAACCTGTTAAATCAAATAAAAGGATTATTAGGTCAAACAGGTGAAGAGCCCAGAAAGTGGCTAAAAACTTACCAGGTTAAAAACCTGTTGAAAATTTCTGATAATACGCTTCAAACATTAAGAGATAATGGAACGATTCCGTTTACCAAGATTGGCGGCATTCTTTTTTATAATTTTGAAGATATCAATAGAGTACTCCGGGGCGAAGTAAAAAGTAAACGCATTAAAACGGGAAGAGATGTTTAACTGCAAATCAGCTACATCTTATGTCACTTTTCGGAGTTTAATTTCAGGCCTCGGGTCATCTTTCGTTATCTGCATTTCAGGATAATCAAGGCATTGCACATAACATTGAAGGGCACTGGATGCAACAATCAATTTCCCAGATAACCGTAGTGGCCTAATTATTGTATTTATTAATGATATTCCCTAGATATGATAGCTGGAAGAAAAAAAATACTGGTAGTGGACGACGATCAGGACATTCGGGAGATTATTCTGTACGTTCTGGAATCTGAAGGCTATCAGGTATCTGGGTTAGACAATGGGCTGGCCGTGGTAGAAACAGTAGCCCAAATTCGGCCGGATATTTTATTACTTGATGTCCAATTGGGTGATAGCGACGGACGGGATATTTGCCGGGAACTTAAAGGGACATTGGCCACGCAAGAAATTCCAATAATTATGATCTCAGCGAATCATGGTTGGCAAGGTATCCGCGAAAAGGAGTGCAATGCTGATGACTTTTTGGCGAAACCATTCGATATAATAGAGTTGTTAGCGCATGTAAGACGCTATGCAGCCTGAAAAACCGCTAATAATAATCTAATAAACAAATTCGTATCTTGGCGGTTCAATTGCACCCTATGGAATCTATATTGAAACGAAATAACGTTAACGTGATCGGCAACGGTGAACAGGTCATGTTGTTCGCCCATGGATTTGGCTGCGATCAGCGGTCTTGGCAATTTATAGTCGATGCCTTTACGGAAGATTATCGCGTTGTGCTTTTTGATTATGTGGGATCAGGCAAATCTGATTTGAGCCAATACAGTTCAGCCAAATATGGCAAGCTGGAAGGTTATGCTCAGGATATTCTTGACGTTTGTGAAGCCCTATCTCTTCGTGATGTAATTTTTGTGGGTCATTCGGTAAGCGCAATGATCGGTGCGTTGGCAGCCGTTCGCGAACCAAGATATTTTAAAAAATTAGTATTCATCGGGCCCTCTCCACGCTATTTAAATGATGAGGGCTATACTGGCGGCTTTGAGCGCACAGACCTGGAAAGCCTGTTTGAATTTATGGATAGCAACTACCTGGGCTGGTCGAGCACAATGGCACCAGTAATTATGGGTAACGCAGACCGGCCAGAACTGGGCTCGTTTCTTACAAATAGTTTTTGCGCCACCGACCCTGAAGTTGCCCGCGAATTCGCCAGGGTAACCTTCTTTTCAGACAATCGGGCCGATCTGGCGAAACTCACGATTGAAAGCCTTACCTTACAATGCGAAGAGGACGTTATTGCGCCTCTCGCGGTCGGTGAATATGTTAATGCCCATACGCCAAATAACGAACTTGTGATCTTGAAGGCTACAGGACATTGCCCTCATATCAGCGAACCGGGTGAAACAATTAAAGCGATCAAGGCATTCCTATAGCTCATAGCAAATGAACAGGGAAATCGCAAAGGAACTTTTGACCCATGTAATTGACCCGGAAGTCTTATATCACCAAGCACCCTGCGGCTACCTTACCTTTACTCCCGACGGTACAATCATCAGGATTAATCAGACATTATTAAATTGGCTGGATCATACTGAAGAAGAGGTGCTTTATGAAAAAAAATTTGGTGATTTCTTATCCAAAGGCGGGCAGATCCATTATGAAATGTTTTTCCGGCCGATGCTTAACGTGAGCGGGAGTGTTAAAGAACTGAGTTATGAACTAAAAACGAAACATGGCGCTTTTTTTCATGTATTATTCGGCGCAGTGGCTATAAAAAACGACCAGGGCCATGTCATTGCAGTAAATGCAATATTAACTGATAACACCGATCGTAAGCATTATGAAAAGGAATTATTAGTTGCCCGAAATCAGGCGGAGAAAGATAAACGTAATATGCAATTCCTTGCCGACCTGACGCCTGACCTTATCTGGACTACTACACCCGATGGAGAAATAGATTATATCAATGCCCGCTTCGCCAATTACTTTCAGGTCGCAGGAAGGAAATTTACACAAGAACAGTTTTTAGAACGTATACATGACGATGACCGCGCAGGTTTTAAAACCGCCTGGGCGGAAAAATTAAAATGTGGTGAGCCATTCTCGTATGATTTGCGCCTGAAAAACCACAATGGTGAATATCGTTGGCATTTGGTGAAATCTGTACCCCATTATACCGATGACCGCGAGATCCTAAAGTGGTTTGGCTCCTGCACAGACATCAACGACCACAAGTTAGCGCTTACGAAAAAAGATGAATTTATAAGTGTAGCCAGTCATGAACTGAAAACGCCCCTGACTACCTTGATGGGAATACTTCAGGTGTTGGATCGAATAAAGTCCAAACCTGCAACGCCGATGCTCAGCGAATTCATTGATCGTGCTAATAAAAATGCTAAAAAAATTAATTCATTAGTAGGTGAACTGTTGAATGTGGGGCAACTTACTGCCGGTCAACTGCGAATAAATAAGGAATGGTTCAACCTGTATCAATTGATAGATAATTGCTGCCAGTATGTCCGTACAGAAGACGTCTTTGAGATTGATGTTAAGGGAGATCAGGAATTACAGGTACTTGCCGATGCAGGCCGTATTGAACAAGTATTAATTAACTATATAAATAATGCCGTTAAGTACGCCCCTAACAGCGGTCTCCTGACCATTAGCTTTAAGGTACATAATGAAGAAATAATGGTTTCTGTTACCGACAATGGCCCGGGCATACCAGCAGAAAAAATTCCGCATCTTTTTGACAGGTTTTACAGGATAGATTCAGGAGGCAGCCAATATGCAGGTTTGGGTTTAGGTCTGTATATCTGCGCAGAAATTGTGAAAAAGCATGGTGGCCGCTTTGGTGTTAACAGCGAACTTGGAAAAGGAAGTTCTTTTTGGTTTACATTGCCAATAAAAGAATTGTGATTTTGTCGTGTTTTAGGTCATTCTGCATAAAGAAGTGTTAAACCAAAGGTGGAGCCTCACAGAACTGATTACTTATTACAAATAATCTCAGCACATCACGACAAATATTCCAAGATCAAGGGCCGAGGCTCAATTTATCCTTCGACTTGATAATCTGAGCTATTCCTGTTTATCTTTTTCCTTTTTTAGCTTGGCGAAATGGGCACGGGCATGCTTCAGGCCGGTAGCAATTGCTTCGCCTTCATTGCCAGTCGAGGCTAGTACTTCGTTAGCGATCTCGACCGCTTTGTCGCGCAGGTATTTGGGTTGGTTCTTATAAGATGGCGGGTAATTTCCATTGTGCCAGGGCATAATTCCTCCTTTTTTATTCTATAACATTTTATCACCATGGTTGTTTAAATTTGTGTCATGAACGCGATCAACCTCACAGCATATTACAAGACCATTCAAAAAAAGACCGGTAAAACACCGGAAGATTTTAAAAAACTGGCAGCCGAAAAAGGATTTGTCGAAAACAACGACCTTAAACCTGGTGTCAAAGCGATGGAGGTTATCAAATGGCTGAAAGCAGATTTTGGGTTGGGGCAGGGTCATGGCCTGGCACTCTACCATAGTTTCAAGGTGGATAAAGATGAATAATATCACCTTATATCCACATCCCGTAAGGTCAATAAGCGCCCTTCCGGTATCTGGCTGATAATTTCCGCCTGTGCAGTATCATTTAAATAAAATCGCACAGTATAACAGGTGTTCGGCTCATCAACCGCTTCCACTATTGCCTTCCCTTTGCCCGGCTTCCCGTCCATTGCTAATAAGATCACTGACTGCCCTCGCTGATATTTCAATATTTAATAGATTAGTGCCGTAAAAATAACAAAACGGGGGTTTTACCAAAAAGGAATTATAAAAAATGGGGTATAAAAATGAAGGTAGAATATAGCTAATTCAGACTGCTATTTTCAGATCGTTCAGGTAAGGCAGAACAAAAATTGTACTTTCAAAGGCACGGAAATGGGTGATCAAATGGCTGCGGTCATCAAAAAACACTTCAACATAAAAACTACCCACATTATAAAGTTTAATATAATTATGATCGTCGAGGCGGTCGGCCAAAAATGTTCCCTGCAATACCGCTTCTGTTTTCGCGGTATAATTTAATTTATTGAAATCATCTGAATTTCTCATGGCTGACCTGTTTATATTACCTTCATGGTCAGGCCAATGCAAATGCCGTGCCTCATTTAATCGAAGTAGGATTCGATATGATTGCAGATACTGTCGGTGAGTTCTTTGCTTAATTTTTCCCCGGATTGTTGTTTCCAGCCGGAGTCATGACTGAGTTCTGCGATGACCACGCCGTCCTTTTCTACGCCATATCTGTCCACATTTTGGGTGATACGGTAATTGTGTTCCACCCCATCAACGGTCTCGCTGTAGGGAAAGCTATGCAATTCATATTCCTGTTCCATAAAAGCTTAAACAAAAGGCCATTGAAATAGTTGTATTGTTTATGGAAAATTACCCGATCACCATCAGTAAGGATAAAGATGTACACCATTTCGAAGTGGGTGAATACGTGCATCATGATGAAGATAAATGTAAATACCGGGTGTTTGAAAATGGCGCGTATGTGGCCAGTTTCACCCCGGACGAACATGATTTTTTACATATCTGCCAGAATCCTGGCGGGCTGGATGAAGAATTGCTGCACCTCCTGGCTGACAAGATCGAGGCGCACCACCCGATGGGTATCAATGATAACATTAGAAAATTAAAGCTATGAGAAGTATTTGGACGGGCTCCATCGGTTTCGGATTGGTAAGCATCCCTGTAAAACTGTACTCCGCTGTACAGGAAACCCGGCTTGATCTGGATATGCTGGACAGCCGTGACCACGCACATATCAAGTTTCAGCGGGTCAATGAAAACACGAAAAAGGAAGTGCCTTACGACAAGATCGTCAAAGCTTATAAATACGATGACGATTATGTGGTAGTCGAAGAAGCCGACTTCGAGGCGGCAGCGCCGGAGAAAACGAAAGTTATCGAGATCGAAAATTTCGTGGACATTGCCGCTGTCAATCCGATGTATTATGAAACTTCCTATTATACCGCACCCGCGACCAAAAAAAATAAGGCTTATGCCTTGCTGCTTTCCGCGCTGAAAAAATCAGGCAAAGCAGGTTTAGCCCGCTTCGTATTAAGAAGTACTGAAAGCCTTTGCGTGGTACATCCAGTTGATAATGCATTGGTAGTAACACGAATACGTTTCGCCCAGCAGATCAGGGAGCAGGAAGACCTGGAACTAGATGAGAAGGTGGAAGTAAGCGATAAAGAACTGAAAATGGGATTGGCGCTGATCGATCAATATACCGAGCCGATGGACCTCGCCAAGTATAAGGACGAATACCATAACGAACTGCTGAAAATTATAGAGCAAAAAGCAAAAGGGAAGCGCCCGACGATCAAGAAACTAAAACCTGCTAAAGCCAAAGGCGACGATCTGTACGACCAATTGATGAGTAGTTTAACCGCAAAAAAGGGAGCATGATCTTAATATGGCTGAACTACCCGACTTAACCGTTTTTGCGCAGATTCTTTCCCGTAAATTTAAAGGTGAGGAGCTGGACAAAGTTGAAGTAACTGTAGCTAAAAAACTTAATGTCACGGTTGCTAATCTAAAATCCGCATTGGAAGGTCAAAAACTTAATAACGTAAACCGTGAAGGAAAGACCTTACAGTTACACTTTTCCGGTGACCAGATCCTTGGCCTTCACCTCATGTTACGAGGCGAACTGGTCGACCTGAATAATGGCGAAACACCCAGGTTCCAGATCCTGGCTTTTCATTTCACAAACGGTAGCGGCTTCGCACTTATCGATCTGCAAAAACAAGCTACCCCCACGCTTCAGCCAAATCCTGCGGTTGCGCAGGACGCACTTGATATCGACAAAAGTGAGTTTACAGAACTGCTCTCAAAAAAACGAACCTTGATCAAAACCTTGTTGATGGACCAAAAGGTTATAAGGGGTATCGGCAATTCCTATTCTGACGAAATTCTTTACCATGCCGGGGTGTCGCCTTTTTCTATTTCGAAGTCAATACCTTCAAAATACGTCACCAAAATTTATGATAGTATCCGAACCGTACTGGAAAAAGCAATTAATGATATCGCCGAATCCAATGGCGATGAACTCACCGGCGAATTAAAAGATTTTATGAATATCCATAGCCCCAAATTAAAAACCACAGCAAAGGGAGAAATTATTAAAACTGAAAAGATCGGCGGACGAACCACCTATTACACTGACGCCCAAGAACTTTTTATTTAGGTAATTGCCAAGTATAGATGAAGATCGCCACCTATAATATCAACGGGATCAATGGCAGGTTAACCAACCTGCTTCGCTGGCTGGCCGAAACAGAACCTGATGTGGTTTGCTTACAGGAACTCAAGTGTGAAAATCATAAATTTCCGGAACAAGCCCTGCTGGACATCGGCTACTATGCCATCTGGGAGGGACAAAAAAGTTGGAATGGTGTTGCTATCCTCTCACGTTACGGCGAAATTAAGGAAACCCGCCGGGGATTGGCTGTTGAACCGGAAGATACCCACAGTCGCTATATCGAGGCCTTTATTAATGGAGTAGTGATCGGCTGCTTGTACCTGCCCAACGGCAACCCCTGGCCCGGCCCAAAGTTTGATTATAAATTACGATGGATGCAACGCCTGCAAGCCCATGCCGATAAACTACTTTCGTTTAATTTACCGGTAGCGATGGTGGGGGATTATAACGTGATGCCGACCGACCTCGATACTTATAAACCACAGAAATATCTGAAAAATGCCTTGTTTCGTCCGGAAAGTAAAGCGACGTTTAAAGCGCTGGTAGATTCGGGCTGGACAGATGCGATCCGCCATCTTTACCCAAACAAACCCATTTACACTTTTTGGGATTACCTGCGCAATGCCTACGGCCGCAACGCGGGTTTACGGCTGGATCATTTTCTATTAAACGAGAAACTCAAAGATCGTTTGGTCAATGCCACCGTAGATAAAGCTGTAAGAGGCTGGGACCATAGCAGCGACCATGCTCCGGTATGGATCGAATTGACCGACAGTGAATAATAAAATGTCTATTGCAAAAACAATGACTAACTTAGAACAAAATCACCCGTCACTTACCTTCCTTAGTCGATCAACATGAACCTTACTCCTAACAAAGCTCTTGATATCAATGCGCTCCGTACGGCATTTATCGGACAGTTAAGTATCTTATATAATGCCAAAGTAAGTTTAACAACGAGTATCCCGCTCCTGGTAAAACAGGCGACCTTTAAGAATCTGAAACTGGCACTTCAAGAAGATCTTGAAGAAACTAATCAGCAAATGATCGCACTCAAAACAATTTTTAATATGATGGAGGAATCCTGGCTGAATAACCATTGTTTAGGGATGAACGTAGTCATGGACGAAGCGCATAAACAGGTTACCTTCGACCGCGAAAATCATTTCGACAGCGATATGTCAATCTTGTTCTATATGTCCGTAGTAGAAAACCTCCAGGTGGGTGCCAGTAACATGCTCAACCTAATGGCGCTCAAGCTGGCATATCAGCCATATGCACAACTCGTGCGACAATGCCTGGATATGGTAAAAGACAATTCCAGTTTGTTTTATTATGTAGCCGAAGAGTATTTACAGTATAATTAGGCTTTTATATTAAGTAATATTGTCAGTGAAAATTAAAAGAGTACGCCCTTCAAGGCCCACTTCAAACCATATTTTGCTGTGATGATGTTTGATAAACCAAATTAAGCTTAATCTAATTTTGATTTCGGGATGTGCTTTCTTAAAGTCTCGTACAAAACTTCCAGATCAAAAGGTTTCGGGATGTAATCATCAAAGCCGGCCTTGTCATATTCCTCATTAATATTTGAGTTGCAACTGGCCGCGATCACAGGTAGGTGTGGATACCTCTCCTTGATCTCTCGTAGCACTCGCATACTTTCTTGCCCCTTTAACTTGAAATCCAACATGACAACATGCGGTTTGGTTTGTTCGATGATGTCGAGAAAATCTTCATCGCAACTCAGCATGGGATAAACGGTATATCCGCCGTTGTGTAATACATAAGTGAGGATATCCAGTACATCACTGTCCGTTTCCTGAACGATTATTGTTTCCATTGGATTTAATACTAATGAAATCCAAAAAGGGTAAGAAACGTGCTAAGCCTGTCGCGGTCTTTGGTGTCCGTTCAAATATAGATATTTTAATCGAACTCGTTGGTGGACAAAGGTCATGGCTATTTAAGCAGGCAGGCTGAAGTAGAAGGTTGAGCCTTTGTCCGGTTCGCTCTCTACCCATATTTTCCCATTATGCTGGTTTATGATCTCGGCGCTTAGGTATAGTCCTATCCCGAAGCCAGATATATGCGCCGTATGCTTGCTTTCCACCCGGTAATAACGGTCAAATAGGTGTGGAAGATCAGCTTGTTTGATACCCATACCTTCGTCTTTCACACTGACTTGGGCGCCGGTTTCCAGCCTTTCACACTTCACTTCCACCAATTTACCTTTTTGGGAATACTTGATGGCATTATGCAATAAGTTGGTTAACACTGATCCTATTTTTTCCTCATCCGCAAAAACCGTTACCGGCGGGCAGGGCTCAAACGTGATTTCATGGCTGTTGATAGTAATATTAATATTATCGATGATTTTAGACAAAAGTTCGTCAAGGTCGAATTGGGTTTTGACCAGCGGAAGTTTACCAGATTCCAACCTGGAAAGGTTTAAAAATCCATTAATCATGTTACCCATTTTCCTGACCTGCAAATCCGCTTTTCCCAACAGATTCTTGTCAAAGCTATCCTCGCTTTTTTGCGCCTTTCCGTTTAACACCTGGATATAAGCCTGTAAAGAAGTAAGCGGCGTTTTTAATTCATGGCTGACCATTGCGATAAAATCATTCTTCCGCAGGTCATCCAGCTTTTTATCCGTGATATCCAGCATACTACCTAATAAGCGCAGCGGTTTTCCCTCGGTATCGTAATATACCTTGCCTTCAGTTTGAATCCAGCGAATATCGTCCTCTTTAACAATTCGCACGCTGTAATGCAATTTCCCGGTATGAAAAGCTGCCTCCAGCGCCCTTTGCCGGATCGGATGATCATCCGGATGGATCGCGGATATATAAGCAGTATGGTCCGCGGAAGGATCAATACCCATGATCTCATCCAGCCGTGGCGACGTGATCAGGTTATCCGTTTGCAGGTTGAGGTCAAAGGTCCCTAAAGCGGCAGTTTCGACGGCCAACCGCGTCCTTTCTTCGGCTTCCTCTGTATTTAATTTAGCATTAACCAGTTCCGTCACCTCCTGGCAAAGCACCATCACGCCAGTGATCTCACCATCCGCTTCCTTATACGGCTGGTAGACAAGGTTTAGAAAACCATTAATTGTTCCGTCGGCATATGTTACAGAATAGGGCTTCCCATATAAATATAATGGTTCACCACTTAGCCTGACCTGATCAATAATAGGCCGGAAAACAGCCTCCGTTTCCGGTATGATCTTAAATAAAGGGCGATCAATAAGTTCCTCTACAGTGCGGCCAATCAGCCGGGCATAACCCTCATTCACAATGCCGACGTTCATTTCGGGACCGATCAGCACAATAATACCTACTGTTGCTTCCCTGACCAGGTTTTGAAAACGCTGGTCAGACAGCCGTAATTTCGCAATCACCTTTACCTTCTCTGTAGTTTCCGAACAAGTCACAAACACCCCCGCTGGCTGGCCCGATTCATCCCTAACCGGGCTATAACTAAACGTCCAATACACATCTTCTACATTCCCATTGCGGTATATCGGCAGCAAAAGGTCCTCGTTCCAACTGGCTTCACCACCGTTCATAACCTGCTCGATCAGCGGGCTGATAGTCGTCCATATTTCCGGCCAGATCACCGCGCCGGGTTGCCCGATGGCCGGGTGCTTACCGTTATTGCCCAAACTCGGCCGATAAGCATCATTATAAAAACAGATGGAATCCGGCCCCCAGAACAGGAACATCGGGAAACGGGAATTCAAGATAATACTAAGGGTGGTTTTCAGGCTCTGAGGCCAGGTTTCGGGAGGTCCTAAAGTATGACCCGCCCAATCAAAGCACCGGGTCAATTCACCCATTTCCCCACCACCGTTTAAAAACTGGATAGCCTTATTTTCGCTTAGATCATTTCGCGGCATCATCAGCGGTAAGGGTTAATTGGTTTACCAAACTGCTTTCATATTTTATTCTGCTGGTGACCATCTTTGATTTTTTATTTATCCAAACATAACATTTTTTGGCCCTATTGGTTTTACTGTCCATTGATTTAATAAATAACATGAGTTCAGCATTTGTTAGGGAAGGAGAATACCAGCACTTACAGGATGTCACGCCCAATTTAAGTGCCTTGTTACTTTACCTTCGTCGTGAAAACGGCGGCCCGGTACGGGAAGTAAAAAGCTATCATAGCGAAAAGCATGGGCGGGAGGTTTTTGAAATGAGCGACGGGCTCACCTACGCGCTTAATGAAAATAACCAGTGGGTTATTTTATTGCACTAACGCCTGTTCACACCTATAAAAAAGGACCTTGCCTTCTTGCCCTTTAACTATTTAAACACACTTTGTGATTTCTTTAGGGTCTCAGCCAAATCAATTCCTTCTCCCAACACTCCTTTAAACAAATCACCTGTTTCTCTAAAACGGTCCAACGCATTATGAATATTAAAATGCTGTATCGTTAAACCAGGCTTGACCTCATCCCAGCTTAGCGGGGTAGATACAGTTGCGCCGGGCTTTGGGCGTAAAGAATAAGGCCCGGCAATAGTAGCACCCGGACGGTTCTGTAAAAAGTCGAGGTACATTTTACCCTTACGGGCAGCTATGCTACGCTCTAAACTTGTATAGTCTGGAATTTGTTTATGAACTAGTTTGACGATAATATTAGCGAATAGCTGGCTTTGCTGATAAGTGTATTTGCCTTCGAGCGGAATATAAATGTGCATCCCGGTAGAACCGGATGTTTTTGGATAGGACGGAACATCTATTGCGTCTAAAATATCTTTAGTGATCCGCGCCGCTTCCACCACCTGGTCGTAAGTATGTTTGTCCGGGTCAAGATCGATCACGCAATAATCCGGATTATCGGGTGTTTGCGCGCGGCTGAACCATGGGTTTATCTCAATGCAACCCAAAGAAGCCATCCATAATAAGCTTGCTTCGTCCGTACCTACTAAATATTTAGTGACCTTTCCTTCGTCTGTTACATGGTCAAATGTATTTGCCCAATCGGGCGCTTTATCGGTTACATTTTTCTGATAAAAGCTTTGGCCGTGGATTCCACCGGGAAAACGGTTTAATGACATTGGCCGGTCTTTGAGGTATGGCATCATATAATCACCAACCTTGTAATAATAATTGAGCATCTCACCCTTAGTAATCTTATCTTCGGGCCAGTACAACTTAGTTATATGGTTAAACTTCAAGTCATGGCCGCAAACTTTTTTTGTTTGCGTGTCCTCGGTTGGATTGAGCAGCGTTTTACGCTCGGTATTTTTTACCGGGGCTAAGGCGAGTTCAGATTTCTTAAGTGTGCTTTTAGATGTTGGTTTTTCATCCGCCTCGGTAACTGTTTCTTCGGTATTTGCTGGAGTTTCCAAAATCACATCCTTTGCTTTTTTATCCATACGCATTCCTTTAAAAGATGCTTGGCGGAACACTCCATCGCTCGTGACCTCAGCAAAGCCCACTTCGCAAACCAGTTCCGGTTTTAACCAAGTTGGTTTTGCACCCATGCGCTTAGGTCGGAATCGGGTAGGTTTATCGACATCCACTTCGTAATCGAACGGGCTTTTTTTGGAAATGAGCGGCTCGAACTGTTTCATCATTTCCTTTTGCAACTTCTCCGAAAAACCCGTACCTACTTTTCCTACAAATTGCAATTCGCCATTATTATAGACCCCAAGAACTAAAGCACTAAATGATTTGCCTGTCCCTTCATTTTTTGTAAACCCCGCGATCACCACCTCCTGACGCCTTTGCACTTTCACCTTCAGCCATTCCTTGCTGCGTAAGTCAGAGGTGTAAACGCTGTCGGCTTTTTTAGCGATAATGCCTTCCAGCCCCATACGTTCGGCTGCTGAAAAAAAGTCAATGCCATTGGCATCAAATACCTTGCTTTGGCGGATATATCCACTGATCTATAATTATGTAAATACAAATTCATGTAATTACAGATTTGCATATTTATGTATATCATCCTGCATTTGTGATTTATAGTTATCCTTATTAAAGATCATCGACTTATAACATAAATTTAAATTTATAACTGGCAATTCAAGTCATTTTCGTATATTTGATTTAACGAAAGTTCTTTAAAACAACTCAAATTACCTCAAGTTATCCGGTGTCTTAATCGGTGACTAATAGTTTTTAGATTTTATAAATACCTGTTGTTTAGCGTTATATCGAAATGGTTCGAGTCCCGTCCATTCCGCAAAGAGTTTCCAAAACTCCTCAAACGCTTAAATCATCTGGTTTAAGCGTTTTTTTATGTCAAAATTGTGCAAACTCCTCAAGTTTCCTGATCCGGCAATGTGGTCTATTCGGTGATTGGTTCTAAACTCTTAACTTAGTCAAATGGTGATTATTATATTGATAATAAGATAGTTACAAAGGTATTTTTAGGTATCAAGGGGCTTAAAAACATCTTAAAATTTTAACTGTTTGGTTGGATATGAGTTATTCGCTCAATCTGAAATTTATCATAAAACGACAACGTTATTTAGAATGATTCTAAAAGAAAAACCTTTTTGGTACTAAGGTTTAAATATCTGTTACCTTTGCGCAAATGCTCAAAAAGACAATTGCCATATGTTTGCTTGTTGCGCTGATCAGTTCCAACTTTTCGCGCTTCTTCATATATGCCGGTTTTGAGCTGAATCATAAATATATCGCCGAGAACCTCTGCGTTAACAAGAGCCGTCCCTGGATGCACTGTAATGGGCATTGTTATTTCATGAGAAAGATTAAAGAGGCCCAGGAAAACGAAAAAAAACAGGACCGTGCCGATCAGCAAAATCATTACCAGGAAGCACTTCCGGTAGCAATGCAGAGCTCAATACCTGCGTTTAAAGAAGAAACTCCGAAGATCACTTACCCAAACACAGTAACTCCGGAGATTATCCACCGTTCATATTCTATTTTACTTCCGCCAAAAATCGTTTGATTACCCTCAATAGGGACGTGTTGCCGGTGGCATCACAAGTTTTTCAATTTTTATTCAATGCATTACAGACTGGTTTAAATCAGGCTGAATAGTTGCGCTGATTACAAATCATTTCAAACGGAACAATAAGTTTATTATTTCAAAAGAGTGCGCCCATATAGCTGCAACAGCTATATGCATACGTATAATAATGACTTTAAAGGTAATCAACTGATTAAGGATATTCAGATATTAATTAAACGGGGATAAGTTAAAATATGCTCAAACGCCTTACCATATGGTTGCTGATCTTTGCGGTTTTCATCGCGAATTTTTCCATGGTGTTTGTATATGTGGGATTTAAACTCAATCAGCAATATATAGCAACCCATCTTTGTATTAACAGGTTCAAGCCGGGTATGCACTGCAACGGGCATTGCTATTTTATGCGAAGGATGAGGCAGGCCGCGGATAATGAAAAAAAAGAAGGAGCCCGTGGAAGCTCCGCCCGGTTGGAAGTAAGTTTTTTCCAGGAACCTTTCAGCATTACATTTTTGGAACCTGTTTTATCAGACCAGGATGTTACCCGCTTTCCTATTTTAAATTATCAATATACCAGCCATTATTTAGATTCAATTTTCAGACCGCCCAAGTCTCTGGTTTAAGTCATATCGTGGTATGCTTATCAGGCAATAACACGAGCTAAACGGCTATTGAGGCTGTCAAATTATGCCGGCAAAATCAGTCGGCAATCCGCTTTTGCTTTAACATAAAATAAGACGACGCTTTCCTGGTCAATGACCGGAAACCCTGTTATGCTTATACTAAAAATTATATGAAAACTCATTTACGATTTATAAAACTGCTTTATATGCTGCTGATTCTTGCTGCCGGTACAATGGTTGCAGCAGCAAAAACTACTACAGGCGATGGCAGAATCACCGGTAAAATCACCAATAAAGTCACCGGCCACCCTGTGCCCGGTGTAACCATTACGATCCCCGACTTAGATATAGCAACAAGCACAGACGCAAATGGCATGTATCTTCTGAAACGACTGCCTAAAGGGCAATACCTGATACAGGTAAGCGCGATAGGCTATGCCAGCGAAACCAAAGTAGTGGACCTGAGCAACACCTATTCGGTAGATTTTAAACTTTCCGCCTCCAATTATGAACTTTCAGATATTGTGGTAACGGCTTTGGGTAACACAACTACCCGGAAGCGCGCAACTATACCCATTACTGTGGTGACCAATAAAATGATCCGTGAAGGTGTCGCCAATACGGCAATCGACCTGGTTTCCTCACTGCCCGGTGTTAATGCGACTACGGAAGGCTCCGGCACCACCAAACCACAAATTAACGGTTTGGGGTTTGATAGGGTATTGACTTTGATGGATGGCGTGCCACAGGAGGATTTTCAATGGGGAGACGATCATGGGATATTAATTGATCCTTATGCAGTACATGAGGCCGAGATTATCCGTGGGCCTGCCTCATTACAATACGGCGCAAGTGCCGAAGCAGGTGTGATCAGTTTCAAATCAGCACCTTTGCCTGAGAATGGGGCGGTATTGGGAAGTGTGCTTACGGAGTATCATACCAATAACGGTTACCTGGGCACCTCTTTAAATATAGCAGGGAATCATAATGGCTTTGTATGGGGCTTGCAGGCGAGTGGTGAAGAAGCGCACAGTTACTCCAACCCTAAAGATGGCTATGTTTGGGGCACGGCCTGGAACCAGGTAAACGCCCGGTTAGTGCTTGGAATAAACGGGTCATGGGGCTATTCCCGTCTTACCCTAAGTGCCTTGCACCGCAGAATAGAATTACCTGACGGCAACCGTGACAGTACAGGGCGCTTTATGTTTGATTTTCCGCAGAACGGAAAGATATACCCTACGAAGTCTGATTTCTTATCTTATAACGCCGACATTGCCAGCGATAAAAGTTTGGGTGAATACCAGGCCTGGTGGCAAAATAGTCTCAATATAGGCAAGGGGCGTCTTGGTCTGGACGTTGGCTTTACCCGAAGCATTCATCATGATATTGATACCGGGAGTGTTGGCTCGGGGAATTTGCTGGTAAACGATATCCCTTTCTCGTTTAAATACCAGCTGGCAGGCGATAGTTCAGGTTTGAAACTAACTACCGGCATCAACGGCCTTTACGAATTTCAGCGTAACGGAGCTGCTCCGCCTCCACCATATGTACCTGACTACGAAATACCCAACTATACTAATTTTGAAATCGGCGGCTATGCTATAGTGGAAAAGAATTTTAAGAATTTGACACTGAGCGGCGGTTTGCGATTTGACCGGACAGATTTTGTGGGTGATCCCATGGCGCTGAACGACGCGGGCAATATTGTACCAGCCGGAACGCCCGGATCTGCGGTACAATTTACGGGGTTCAATAACACTTATAGCGGGTTTTCAGGAAGCATTGGGGCATCGTACCAGTTGCCGGATAATAATTATGTAAAACTGAATGTTTCAAAAAGTTACCGCGCCCCTGCAATTAATGAATTGACCAGCAACGGGTTGAATATCGGCTCTAACCTGGTGGAAGTAGGTAATATAAACCTGAAAGCCGAACAGGGCTACCAGGTAGATATAGCCTACGGCTATGATGGCAAAGATGTAAGTGTGGAAGCAGACGGTTTTTATAACCATATCAGCAATTTCATATTTGCTAACCGTACGGATTCTCTTTCCGGGGGATTTCCGATATACCAATATCTTTCTACCAATACAGCGATCATAACCGGTGTTTCAGGCTTTTTAAATATTCATCCTGCCGCCACAAAATGGCTGGAGATAGATAACGGCTTCACTTATATTTATTCCCATATCCCTAATCAGACGGATTCAACAAAGCATCTGCCCTATATACCGGCCCCGCATTTAAACTCAGAAGTGAAGTTTAGGTTGAATGATAGCCACAACTCGATTTTAAGAGGAACTTATTTGAAATTTGGCATGCAGCACGATTGGGCGCAGAACAATGTCTACAGTGCATTTTATACCGAACTCCCTTCGGCACAGTATACCATATTTAATGCAGGAGTAGGTACCAACTTTGTTAACCCAAAAACGGGGAAAACAATATGCGCCTTATATGTGAACTGTACCAACCTGACCAATGTAGCCTATGCTGATCACCTAAACCTGGCACAATACTTCCTGGCCTATAACGGCACACCGGCTACCGTAACCAAACAAAGTCAGGGCATTTATAACATGGGCAGAAACATCAGCTTTAAACTGATTTTCCCCTTTGGGGGCAACAGTAACAAAGTAGCATCAGCAGAGTAAATGAATAAGAGAGGGCAGTTAAAATGAATTGTCATTAACATGGGTCTTTTCCGGGCAATGAACGGAGAAGGCCCATGTTAATAAATTTAGAAAGTTGTAACTCTAATTTTACCTGTTTGTATAGTTGTGTAACTTTCATTTTACTTTACTTGTAATCAATTAGTTAATGTTATTTGTAGCTTTATTTAATCAATTTTAAGCCTTATGAAAAAGATCGTTCTGGTATTTTTTCTTCTGCTGATATTTACCAGGGGCTTTAGTCAGCTTAGTTTTAATGATTCGCCATTCAAAATGGCTGTTTTTTCATTTGGTGCCCATCAAACTATTATGAACAATCCAGGATTTGATAACTGGGCGTCATCAAACTATAACCGGACTATAACTAGTAAAATAAGCATTGAGGGCGATTTAACCGCGATTACCAGGAATTATGAGTTCGGGATACATTTTACAAATCCTACACCCTATGGAGTTGGTGGATTATACGCCGGTAGAAGATTAACCCCGTTGCGAAGTGAAATATCATCCTACCTGGAGTTTAATATTGGCGGTTTTTTTGGCCGGTTTAAAAATCTTTCCCCTGTTAATTATAAACCAACTGCCGACCAGCAGGGGCAGGATCTGGAATTACACTACGATGCCACTTATATAGGGTTAACAAGTAAAAACTATTTCAATAATCTTCATTTCCGTATCGGCAAAAGCAAGGGCGTATCTGTTAATCCCGGTTTTTATTTTGCTTTTAGCTATATACCTTTTAATGATGGTTCATGGAGTTATGGGTATAATGTTGCAGATGATTCTGACCCGGATAACCCAAGCACTAGCTTTAATAGCGTTAAAGTAAAAGGCATACCAAAGCTCAACAATGTTTTTATGGATGCCGGTATATTTATTGGATTTGGGAATTAAAAAAGCCTCGCGTTTCACAGTCCGTACTGGTTTCCCCGTACTGGTTTCAGTCTGTGACTGAAACCCCGGATGATGACAGTTTGCAACTGTCTAATACAAAAACACAACATTCAGCAGTCCTTTAATACCTGTATAATCTCTTGCGCTGCTATAAATGTAATGTTCAGGTTCTTCAACTATTCCTTCAGCTACCGGATTGTTATGTAAATAGGTTAATCTTTGACCGATCATCTCTGCTGTATCCAGGCATACCGGGTGATTATCCTGCTGCCAGAATTGGTGAATTTCATTATTACTATTCCTTTGTCCGTTTGATCGGAATAGCCAAAGCATCCAGCGTTTACGACTTTCCTGAATATTTTCTTCAATGGCTTTTGTCAGCTTTTTGCTGGTAAACTTTTTCAGGTCGCGAAGTATATCTGAGAGATTATGCTCTTCATCTGCCGAGGCTATCAAATGCACATGGTTATTCATGATTACATATGCATAGATAATAAACCCTTTATTTTCCTGGCAATATTTTAAGGATTCTAGAAACAGATCTTTATAATATGGCCGGGATAAGGCGTCTACCCATTCCACCACGGCAAATGTGATAAAGTAAATTTCCTGACTATTGTGAATACGGTATTTGGAAGGCATCGGTGGAAGAAAGTTAATGATTTTAAGGGAAAGTTGCAAACTTTCCTGATCCGGAGGCTTCAGTTAAAAACTGAAGCTAGTTAGGAGTTTCGTTGAATTTGGGCCATGCCCAAATTCAACGGCTGATTCTCAGGTACTGGTTTCAGTTTGCAACTGAAACCCCGGATGATGACAGTTTGTAACTGTCATCCACAAAAAAGCCCCACCATTACAGCGGGGCTTCACATTTAAATTAACTTATAAACTGAACACTATATCCAGGCGGTTGAGACCTGGATATCGGGGAAAAGGGCAAGATTAACTGCAACCCATAGAGTTACCGCAGTTTAAACATTTGTAGCAAGTACCTGAACGTATAGTAGTATGCCCGCACACGTTACATGATGGCGCATCACTTTGCACGCCCATGCTCAAATCAACTGTCATGGCATGTTTTTGGGTTGATCCGCTGTTAACAGGCACATAAACATTGGTTTCGTCTGTGTTTGTGTCGCTGTCCTGCATTTGCGGGTTACCGGTAATTCCTTTTTGCTCGGTAATTACATGCACCAGATCGGTACGGTCCTGGTATTCATAACCCAGCAGGCGGAATATAAAGTCGATGATAGAAGTTGAGCTCTTGATGTTCGGGTGCCCCATTACCATACCGGCCGGTTCAAAGCGGGTAAAGGTGAACTTCTCTACATATTCTTCAAGCGGAACGCCATATTGCAGACCAACTGATACCGCGATAGCAAAACAGTTCATTAATGAGCGGAAGGTTGCACCTTCTTTGTGCATATCCACAAATATCTCACCTAAGGTACCATCCTCATATTCGCCTGTGCGCACAAATACGGTTTGACCATCAATAGTAGCTTTTTGAGTAAAACCGCGGCGTTTGTAGGGCAGGCTCTTCTTTTGTACCACACGCGATAGCTGGCGCATAAAGCCGGTATCCTGCGATCTTTCCATAATAGCCATCGCAGCTTCCAATACCTGCTCAGGGGTTAAGTCGCTTAGTTTTACATTGGCAGCTTCGCCTAATACTTCTTCAACGGTATCCAGTTTTTCTTCTGCTTCTTCTTTCGCATCAGATTTGGTTGATAATGGTTGAGAAAGTTTACAGCCATCACGATAAAGTGCATTAGCTTTTAAGCCTAATGCCCATGAAAGCTGGTAGCAGTCTTTTATCTCATCAACCTTGGCCTCATTCGGCAGGTTAATGGTTTTTGATATTGCGCCCGAAAGGAAAGGCTGTGCGGCTGCCATCATTTTGATGTGGCCATGCGCGTGGATATAACGCTCGCCTTTGGCGCCGCATTTATTGGCGCAATCAAATATCGGGTAATGTTCTTTCTTTAAGTATGGGGCACCTTCAAGGGTCATGGTACCGCAGATGAACTCGTTAGCCTCATTTATCTGCTTGCGGCTAAAGCCTAATGAGCGTAATACATTAAAGTCGGGCGCATTGTACTGCTCGGCGGTAATACCTAAGCGTTTAAGGCATTCTTCGCCTAAACTCCAGATGTTAAATGCAAAGCTGATCTCGAATGCTGAAACTAAACCCTTGTCCAGTTTTTCCAGTTCATCCTGGGTAAAGCCTTTTGCTAATAAGGTATCCACATTAATATGCGGAGCACCTTTTAAGGTAGCAGCACCTTTAGCATAGTTAACTATAGTGGTAACTTCGTGCTCTTTGTAACCTAAGTTACTTAAAGCTTCAGGTACTGCCTGGTTAATGATCTTAAAGTAACCACCACCTGATAATTTTTTGAATTTAACCAAGGCAAAATCAGGTTCGATACCGGTAGTGTCGCAATCCATAACCAAACCTATAGTGCCCGTTGGCGCTATAACGGTAGTTTGAGCATTGCGGTAGCCATATTGCTCGCCCATTTCAACTGCTTTATCCCATGCGTTGCATGCGGCTGACAGCAGGTAATCCGGACATTGTTTTTGGTCGATTCCCGGAGGAAGAATTTCCAGACCCTCGTAATTTTCGGTTGAGTTATAGGCAGCATAGCGGTGATTGCGCATTACACGCAGCATATGTTGCTTGTTATTTCTGTATTCGCTGAAAGTGCCTAGTTCGCGAGCCATTTCGGCTGAGGTGGCGTAAGCAGTACCGGTCATGATAGCAGTGATTGCGCCACCTATCGCGCGGGCTTTATCGCTATCGTAAGGGATACCGTTAACCATTAATGCTGAGCCTAAGTTGGCATAGCCTAAACCCAGGGTGCGGTAATCATATGATAATTGAGCCACTTCTTTTGACGGGAACTGCGCCATCAATACGGATATTTCCAGTACGATGGTCCATATGCGGCATGAATGCTCAAAGCCTTTTACATCAAACACACGTGTTTTTGGGTCGAAGTAATGCGCCAGGTTGATAGAGGCCAGGTTACAGGCCGTATTATCAAGGAACATATACTCAGAGCAAGGGTTTGAAGCGTTGATGCGGCCACCCTCAGGGCAGGTATGCCACTCGTTAATGGTGCTGTCATATTGTACACCCGGATCGGCACAGGCCCATGCTGCGAAGGCAATATCGTCCCATAATTTTTGTGATGATATTGATTTTACAACTTTGCCATTCATGCGACCTGTCAGGTCCCATGTTTTACCTTCTTTAAGGGCATGGAAAAAGCTGTTTGGTATGCGTACAGAGTTATTTGAATTCTGACCAGAAACGGTGCGGTATGCTTCGCCTTCATAATCAGATGAATAGCCTGCGGCGATAAGAGCGGCAACTTTTTTCTCTTCTTCAACTTTCCAGTTTACAAAACCTTCAATTTCAGGGTGATCAAGATCAAGGCAAACCATTTTGGCTGCACGGCGGGTTGTACCGCCTGATTTGATGGCACCTGCTGCCCTGTCGCCTATTTTAAGGAACGACATTAAGCCTGATGAGTAACCACCGCCTGAAAGTTTTTCACTTTCGCCACGGATTTTGGAGAAGTTGGTACCCACTCCAGAGCCATATTTAAATATACGCGCCTCACGAACCCAAAGATCCATGATACCACCTTCATTTACCAGATCATCTTCAACCGAAAGGATAAAGCATGCATGTGGCTGCGGGCGCTCATAAGCCGAGGTTGATTTGCTAAGTACTTCTGTTATCGGGTCAACAAAATAATGCCCCTGTGGCTTGCCGGTAATGCCATAAGAAGTGTGCAAGCCGGTGTTGAACCATTGTGGTGAGTTTGGGGCAGCTAACTGGCCTGCAATGGTATATACTATTTCGTCATAAAAAATATCGGCATCTTTAGGGCTTGCGAAATAACCGTAGCGTACGCCCCAGTCTTTCCAGCAATTTGCCATGCGATGGGCAACTTGTTTAATGCTTCTTTCTGACCCGGTTGAGCCATCGGCCTGCGGGACCCCCGCCTTACGGAAATATTTTTGAGCAAGTATATCGGTAGCTACCTGTGACCACGTAGCCGGGACTTCAACATCATTCATTTCAAACACCGCATCACCTGAAGGGTTACGGATAACTGACGATCGTTTTTCGTATTTGAACAGGTCATAAACGTTAACGCCTTCTTTGGTGAAGTACCTGCCAACCTTGAGCCCTTTACCGCTCGGATCGGTTGCTTTTTTTGTTGTTTTGTTGCCCATTTCTGTAATGTATTATAAAGTGAATAGTCAGTAAAAAAACCTTTAGGGGTTTTATATCAAATCTATTATTCTTAGTAGTAGGATTCAATTTAGAGTTTTCCACATCCTGTTGGGAAATGGGGCATAATCCCTATGAAAGGTTTTATTTTGCTAGTTAACAATGATTTAACCCTGTTGAAAACTAAAATTAACACATTTTGTGAGGGTTTTTTAACCGGTTTTGATTATGTTTTGTACCAGGATTAAAATAGAGCTACAGGGAGTAAATTGATGGTTTTAGCATTGGATAGATGACACCAATATGATGCGTTTGTCAGCAATTGGATCATGCCTTGTTTTTTTGCGAAAATGATAAAATATGGATTTATTTTTCCGATTGGTATGAACTATTAAAACTGTTAACCCGTTAATGCTGCACCTGGTTCTGATGATCCCGGCAGGGAATTAATATCACGATAAATTTTTATTAACTTGGGTGCTATTTTAAAGCTGATATGATAAAACACAAGCAGGCGAAATTTTTAATTATAATTATAATAGGATGTATATGCAGCATGCTGGCCGCTTGCGGAACTATGGGCCAGATAGGTGATTCGGTAAGGTTCAGTACCTCCACGGCAAAACTGGAGAGCGCGCTTGATAGTTTGTATAAGAATTACCCTGAATACAAAATGCCGGCAACATGGGCCAAATATAAAAGCTCAATTGTAAGGGAGTCGCCATTTACAGAGGATAAATTTTTCTACTTTAAATCAAACCCTGAGGAATTGTATTATGTGGTGTTGATCAATGATTCAGTAATGACGGATGACAGCGCCCGCACCCGCTTGGCCATACGCGCCGTTAATCGCGGCAGCGATAAATGGATATTGGAGTCAGGCCTGGATAATGATGAGGAAGAAGCCGTTATAAAGCGCTTTGATGATGAGATCGTTTCCAAGCTAAGGGTTTATACCAAATCAAAGGTGTTGAAAGAGGAGTAGAAAGGAAACGATTACTCACAAATAACTGTCATTCTGATAGCGAAGAACCTGTCCGCGTTCAATCTGCAAGCGATTACCTGTTGCTAGTATAATAGATGCTTCGTTCCTCAGCATGACAATCAAAAAGGATTATGACAGTTTGCAACTGCCACAAAAAAAGCCTCTCCATTTGGAGAGGCTTTAAATATTAAAACTAAATCCGAAATCGAAAATTCGATATCCGAATTAAGAGGCCATTTGCCTTCTGATGATGTTCAGTGCGCCACCGGCTTTAAACCATTCAATTTGCTGTGCATTGTAAGTATGGTTTACAGCAAATGATTCTGTTGAGCCATCTTTATGGTGCAATACAACGGTTAACTGTTTGCCCGGGGCAAAGGTGGTTAAACCAACAATGTCGAATGTATCGTCTTCCTGTATTTTATCGTAATCGTTGCTGTCGGCAAAGGTAATGCCCAGCATACCTTGTTTTTTAAGGTTGGTTTCGTGTATACGGGCAAATGATTTTACCAGTATGGCACGTACACCTAAGTGGCGTGGCTCCATAGCCGCATGCTCACGTGATGAGCCTTCGCCATAGTTCTCGTCGCCCACAACAATTGAACCTATACCATGCGCTTTATAATCGCGCTGAGTGGCAGGAACCGGACCGTATTCGCCTGTTAATTCATTTTTAACGCTATCGGCAGTATTGTTAAAGTAGTTGATAGCACCGATCAGCATATTGTTTGATATGTTATCCAGGTGACCGCGGAACTTTAACCACGGACCAGCCATTGAGATATGGTCGGTAGTACATTTACCTTTAGCCTTGATCAACAGTTTTAAGCCGGTAATGTCAGTGCCTTCCCATGCAGAGAATGGCTCCAGCAATTGTAAACGTGCTGATTTTGGATCAACAATAACACTAACCGCGCTGCCATCTTCGGCAGGTGCCTGGTAGCCAGCATCTTCAACTGCATAACCTTTTATTGGCATTTCAATACCAACTGGTTCGTCAAACTTAACCTGTTCGCCATTTAAGTTGGTTAAAGTATCAGTAAGCGGGTTAAAGGTAAGGTCGCCTGCAATAGCAAATGCGGTTACAATTTCCGGTGATGCAACGAACGCGTGGGTGTTAGGGTTACCGTCCTGGCGTTTTGCAAAGTTACGGTTGAATGAAGTGATGATAGAGTTTTTGCGTGTAGGGTCATCAGTATGACGGGCCCACTGGCCAATACACGGACCGCAGGCATTAGCCAATACCACACCGCCCATGCTCTCGAAAGTACCTAAGTAACCATCGCGCTCAACAGTATAACGTACCAGCTCCGAACCCGGGGTGATGGTAAATTCTGCTTTTGTTTTCAGATGTTTATCAATCGCCTGTTTAGCTATTGAAGCCGAACGGGTAATATCCTCGTATGATGAGTTGGTACATGAACCTATCAAGCCAACTTCTAATTTCACCGGCCAGTTGTTTTCTTTAACAGCTGTAGCAAATTTTGATATCGGCCATGCCAGATCCGGTGTGAACGGACCGTTTACATGTGGTTCAAGCTCGCTCAGGTTTATTTCGATAACCTGGTCAAAATATTGCTCAGGGTTTGCGTAAACCTCATCGTCGCCTGTTAAATGTTCTTTTATCGCGTTAGCAAGCTCAGCAATGTCAGCGCGTGATGTACCGCTCAGGTAAGTAGCCGCTTTTTCATCATATCCGAAGATGGAAGTTGTAGCACCAATCTCAGCACCCATATTACAGATAGTGCCTTTACCGGTAGCCGATAGTGAACGTGCACCTTCGCCAAAATATTCAACTATAGCGCCTGTACCACCTTTTACGGTTAATATACCGGCAACTTTTAATATTACGTCTTTAGCTGATGTCCAGCCTGATAATTTACCGGTTAATTTAACACCGATTAATTTCGGGAATTTTAGCTCCCAAGGTAGGCCTGCCATAACATCACAAGCATCGGCACCGCCAACACCAATGGCTATCATACCCAAACCACCTGCGTTAGGTGTGTGTGAGTCGGTACCTATCATCATACCGCCAGGGAAGGCATAGTTCTCTAACACTACCTGGTGAATAATACCAGCGCCCGGTTTCCAGAAACCAATACCATATTTATCAGATACCGATGCTAGGAAATCATAAACTTCGGCATTCACATCCTTTGCAGTTTGCAAATCGGTATCAGCGCCAACTTTAGCTTGTATCAAGTGATCGCAATGTACGGTTGAAGGTACTGCAACCTGCGGTCGGCCAGCCTGCATAAATTGCAGCAGCGCCATTTGGGCTGTAGCATCCTGCATGGCAACGCGGTCTGGTGCAAAGTCAACATAGTCAACACCGCGGCCAAATGCCTGTTGCGCATCGCCTTCAGAAAGGTGGGCGTATAATATTTTTTCGGTTAAAGTTAAGTGTTTACCGGTCGCTTTGCGCGCAGCAGCCACACGGGTGCTGTAGCGATCGTAAACCTTTTTGATCATATCTAAATCAAAAGCCATGGTATTTGATCTTTTTAGGTAAGTAAATAGTAGATATAACACCCTCTACGGCGTTGTGCGGCGAATTTACAAAAATTGAATTGAAAAGGAAGTCAGCCTTTTGTACAATTGTTATTTGGAGGGGTTCTAAATTAGTTGATAGCAGATTGTAAGCCAGTGATAAGCCGGATTATGAATGTACAGGGAAAGGTTTAATGTGGTAAAAAGAAAATTACGTTCGTGATAAATCTTTTTTAATAAACTGTTAATTGTTGTTTAAAACTATTAAACTTGTATAATAAGCCAATTCCCTGCAGTAAGTTGTTATGATAAAAAAGCTATTACTTATATCAATTGCTTTGCCCTTGTTGCTTTCAGGCTGCGCTATGATGCAAACTATTGTTAAATCAACCTTTCCTTATACTGCTGATCTGATCATACCATCAACCTCGGCGCCGGGTAAGCAATATGAAAGCATAGCTATGGCTAACAGTCTTGATCAGGATTTTACCAAAGATGGTAACAATGCCAATAAGGTGGGCGAGGTGCGCATTATATCAGCAAAGATACGTTCAATTGGCCCCACTTATTTTAATATCGGCAACATGATCTCCGTCAAGATCTATATGTCGGGAGCCGACGGGCAGGATGAGATACTTGTAGCATCGCGCAGCAATATAACAGCCGATGTTGGCAACAACATAACACTTGATGTTGATAACGCCGATTTTTTGGATAAGCTGGTGCGCTTGCCGGGTATAAGGGTGCGCATGGTGTATGTACTGCGCAATAATACAGCTGCCGATACTAATTTAAGATTGGTATTAAACCTGGGCGGAGATCCTAATAATTAGTATCAGTAGTTTTATCAGTTCAAAGTAAAACCAATCGGAACCGTGTATTGAACCCGTACAGGCCGGCCATACCGGGTTCCGGGTATCCAGTTGGGCGACTCTTTAATAGCTCTCAATGCTTCAGCATCAAGGTTTTCACTAACGTGCTCAAGTATCTTAATATCAGTTAAGCTGCCATCTTTCTCCACTACAAATAATACCAAAACTTTTCCTTGTATATTGTGGGATTTTTCATAGTCGGGATAATGGATATTCCGGCCAAGGTAATTGTAAAAAGCTTTTAATCCGCCCTTATAAGTAGGTTCAACATCCCTTGTTTTGCTATATTTTACTATGTCGCCATTTTTACCTGTTGAAATACCTGATACAAGGTTGCCGTTATCATAAGTTTCGACGTAACTAATATTCAGCGCTGAATTTTTCCCTTTCCATTCACCATCCCTTTTGCCATTTTTCAGATTGCCATCTTCAATAATCATTTTAAATTTATCATCGTAGCCTTTATAATACCCGTTGCCGTCTGTAACAAGCGCTGTGCCTAATGAATCGTATTCGGCAGTTATTTGATAATTATGAATAGCAGTATTATGGTTTATGTCCTCAGTATATTTCCCTGCTTTATAAGGTTTTCCGTTGGGATAAAATTCATACTCATCGCCTATGAGTTGCCCGCCCTTATAATTAGAAACGAGTTGTTTGCCGCCATTAGCATAATATCTTATGCAAGTGCCTTCGAACTTAGGGGGGTCAATAACCGATGATTTACCGATCAATTTTCCATGGCCGTTTGGGTAATACTCAAATACGTTATAAAGTACTGAGGCAGAATCGGGCTCACGTACTATCCTGATATAATCGGCGCTATCCCGGATCTTGACATATTCGCCGTTATTTTTTAAAAAGTACACGTTTTGCCGCTGGGCAAAGCACAGGGATGTGATAAAAAGAAAAGCTGTGATAAGTATTGGTCGCATGGGTTAAAATTAACCAATGCAGGTTATTTTATCAACTTATTATCAATATCGGGGAAAATAGCTATTGGCTCGTAAGTACGTGCCTCATCCATTTCCATATAACCGTATGACATAATGATCACCACATCGCCAACCTGGGCAAGCCTGGCGGTAGCACCGTTAAGGCATATAGTGCCGCTGCCGCGTTCGCCCTTTATAACATAGGTTTCAAAGCGGGCACCGTTATTATTATTTACAATTTGTACCTTCTCATTGGCAATTATGTTTGCCGCATCCATTAAATCTTCATCAATCGTAATGCTGCCTACGTAATTCAGTTCAGCCTGAGTTACCCGGGCACGATGGATCTTTGATTTTAATACCTCAATAATCATGGCGCAAAGTTATATATTTTTGGTTCATAGTTCGTTCATGGTAGTGTAAATCTTAGTTCATGGTTCATGGTTGATAGTTCATGGCCGCTACATCAAGTAGCTTTTGTCTTTTGCTATGAACTACCAACCATCAACTATATGCTATGAACCATCAACTATGAACTAATTATCACATTATCAATCAACCTTGTTTTACCTACACGGGCTGCCACTAATGCAACAATATTTTTAGTGTTTTGATTTGCCGGATGCAAAGTATCGCCATCCACAATCTCAAAATATTCAAGCTCAACACCGGGTTCGTTGTTTATGAGCTGCTCTGCTGCTGCCTTTATTTCAGGGATCTTATCACTGTTAAAATTGTCCTTTACCCAATTCAATGTTTTTGATAGGATGAGGGAGTGCAGGCGGTCATCAGCAGTTAAATGGATATTCCTTGAGCTCATGGCCAGGCCATCGGGCTCGCGCAGTATAGGGCACATCACCAATTTAACCGGCATGTTTAATAATTGCACCATTTTACTGATCACCATTACCTGCTGGTAATCTTTTTGTCCGAAATAGGCGGTATCAGGCTTTACAATATTAAACAGCTTATACACTACCTGGGTAACGCCCTGGTAATGCCCCGGCCTGAATTTTCCTTCCAGTAAATGCTCCAGTTCGCCTATATTTAAATGCCATTGCTCATGGGTAGCATAAATTTCACTTACATCCGGATTAAATAGAACATCGCACCCGGCCTGCTCCAGTTTCTGGATGTCAGCGACTATAGGGCGCGGGTATTTTTCAAGATCAGCAGGGTCATTAAACTGCGTTGGGTTAACAAAAATGCTGCATATAACCACATCATTGGCTTGTTGTGCCTGTTGTATTAACGAAAGATGGCCCTGATGAAGCGCGCCCATAGTAGCTACAAAGCCCGTTGTTTTACCCGTCAGGCGTAATTGAAGCACATATTCTTCAATCTCTTTCGTTCTAGTAAATATTTTCATTGTTATTGGCTGTTTTTTTAACAGTAATGAAATCTGTACAACTATAATGTTTAAGTATTTTGTTGCTGCGATTTTAATACTATTGAACTGTAAAAAGGCGCGAAGATGAGTATTTGATTAAAAATAACCAAAAGTTACTTGCATAATACGTTGATAGTTCATATAATATTGATTATATTTGCAAACTCAAATTTTTTTGACTGCTTACATATTTTAATACTGATTTAGAAATGGGTAAATCTAAGCTTTTGTTTATAACTCATGAAATGTCGCCTTTCCTAGAACTCTCAAAAATTTCTGAAATCACACGTCAGCTCCCGCAAGCAATGCAGGAGAAAGGTTACGAGATTCGTATCCTGATGCCGCGTTTTGGAAATATCAACGAGCGCAGGAACCGTCTGCATGAAGTTATACGTTTATCGGGGATGAATATCATTATTAATGATAATGATAATCCATTAATTATTAAGGTTGCTTCAATTCCGGCGGCCCGTATGCAGGTGTATTTTTTAGATAATGAAGAATATTTTCAGCGTAAACATGTGTTTGGCGATAAGGACGGGAAGTTTTATGCCGACAATGATGAAAGGATGATCTTCTTTTGCAAAGGTGCATTAGAAACTGTTAAGAAATTAGGCTGGGCGCCTGATGTTATCCATTGCCACGGCTGGATGAGCGCATTGGTTCCTGCTTATTTAAAAACAACTTATAAGGACGATCCAACCTTTAAAAATTCTAAAATAGTTTACTCTATTTATGAGAATGATTTTACAGAGACGTTAAATCCGGATTTTGCACAGAAGGCCATTATGAACGACATGAACGAAACTCATGTTGAAGCATACAAACCTGGTACAAACTCGGCCTTATACGCCGGTGCTATACAATACTCAGATGGAATAGTTTTGGGCAGTGAGCATATTGACGAACTTGTGTTAAATAATGTTAAAAACAGCCATAAATCGGTGATGGAATTTAATTCTACCTCAGATTTGGAAAATTATTACAATTTTTACGACGAAATAGCTAATGAGGAATTAGCACAAGTTGTATAAGCTTTGAGATCATATATGAAATTTTTCCGATTAGACTTATTAACGCTGTTGATAAGTCTTTTTATTTTGAACAGCTGTAAAAATCAGGACAGCATTGGTTTACCTGCAAATGCAAATGGTCAGTTAACGGGTTCGTTAGTTGATACCGCTACGATATTTACCAATACTACCACTGATGATTCAATTGTAACGTCAGGTGTTTCAAAATCGCCGATGGGGTACTTTGTGGATCCTGCACTGGGGACAACTACTGTAAACCTTATAACTGATTTAAACTTACCCGGGAGCGCGGCTTATACCATACCAACGGGTACCGTCGTCATTGATTCAGCCATATTGATATTGCAATATGATGCCGGTTTTTATGGTGACTCGCTTACCTCAAAATACAAGGTTAATGTTTACCAGCTGGCTGAAAGGCCATACAGCGCCAGCGAGCCTTATTATGGTAACAAAGTTTGGAGTTATAATTCAAGTGCTTTACTTGGCAGCAGGTCCTTTTATTCCAGAACACATGATACCCTTAAGGTTGATACTATTGTAAGTGGTGGCCCCGATACGCTTGTAAAAGTTGCCCCGCAATTAAGGGTGCCAATGGATGTGAATTTTATACACAATATATTATTTAGTAGCTCAGCCCCTGTAACTACAAACCTTCTTTTTAAAAATGCGGTTAAAGGGCTTTATATAACCATTGATCCAACACAAACTACAGGTGCTGGCGGTATATTTATGATCAAGGACCCGGCTACGTATTCCAGTATAGCTATATATGAGCGTACTATAAATGGTTCTACAATTGATACCGCTTTGGTTAGTTTGCCTATATCAGTATACGCGTCGCAAATAAGCCATAATTATTCGACACAAGTTAAGGCAGCGTTAAACCATACAACACCATCTGATACTACAATTTATTTGCAGGGTTTAGGAGGTTTACGATCAAAGATCAGTTTTCCATACATCCAGAATCTGTTTAAATCATTGGGTGGAGGAAGTAATGTTGTTATAAACAGGGCTGAGCTGGTTTTAACACCGGTGCCGCTATCTGATATTCCGGCTTACCTTACCCCGCAAATAAAGCTAAGTTTGTACAGATATGATATAGCGCACCAGCGTACTACTATTGAGGATGCAACATCAACTGATTCGCGTTCTTATAGTGTAGGTTTATTTGGTGGTTTCTATAGCCCAACTACCAATAATTATCATTTCCTGGTTACGTCTTACCTGCAAGATCTGATAACAGGGAAAACCATTGATTACGGAACATTTATAGGGCCTATTGATTATACCAATACCTCATCAGTTGATGTAGCTGCCACGCCTGAAACTGCCGGCCGTACAGTAGCTGTAGGTAATAGTAAAACATCGCCTTACCGTATAAAACTAAACGTTATATATACCAAAATACCAAAACAATAAAATAACTATTACGGTATTAATTGAAACATACTTATTATTTTTGTTAAGCGTTTTAACAGAATAATAAGTATGTTTTTTTTGTTATAACAATTATTTATACCCTTTATAAATCAAAAAATATTTATGTGCGGAATTGTAGGTTACATTGGTTACAGGGATGCTTACCCTATTATAATAAAAGGTTTACACCGGTTGGAGTACCGCGGTTATGACAGTGCAGGTATAGCCTTGCTTGATACCGATCTTAAGGTTTATAAAAAAGCCGGTAAGGTAAGTGACCTTGAAAACTTTGTTAAAGATATACCCATGGCCGGCTCAATGGGCATGGGCCATACCCGCTGGGCAACACACGGCGCGCCAAGCGACCGCAACTCACACCCGCATTCATCGGGCGACCGTAAGCTTACCATTATTCACAATGGTATAATTGAAAATTACGGTATCATTAAAGAAACACTGTTAGCTAAAGGGCATATTTTTAAAAGTGATACAGATACCGAGGTGTTAATTCACCTGGTTGAAGACATAGTACAGGAAACCGGGCTCGACCTGCGTGAGGCTGTACGTGCTGCCTTAAATAAAGTAATAGGCGCTTATGCCATTGTTATCATGAGTGCTGATGAACCCGACCTGCTGATTGCAGCGCGCAAAGGTAGCCCGATGGTTATAGGCGTAGGCAAGGGCGAATATTTTATAGCATCTGATGCTACGCCTATTGTAGAGTATACTAAAAATGTGATCTACCTTAATGATAACGAGATCGCATTTGTACACCGTGACAGCCTGCTGGTGAAAAATATCGACAATACCATTCAAACCCCATATATACAGGAGCTTGACCTGAAACTGGAAATGCTTGAAAAAGGTGGTTACGACCATTTTATGCTCAAGGAGATCTATGAGCAGCCACGTTCTATACGTGATTGCATGAGGGGAAGGATCTACCCCGAGCAGGGCAAAGTACAGTTGGGCGGGATAAAGGAATACACCGAGAAACTAAAAAATGTTGACCGTATCATCATCGTTGCCTGCGGTACATCATGGCATGCAGGTTTAGTTGGCGAATATTTAATCGAGGAATATGCGCGTGTACCTGTTGAAGTGGAATATGCTTCAGAATTCCGTTACCGCAACCCAATTATTACTGAAAAGGACCTGGTAATAGCTATTTCACAATCAGGCGAAACTGCTGATACCATGGCAGCTATTGAGTTGGCTAAGGAAAAAGGCGCAACTATTTTTGGTGTTTGTAATGTGGTGGGTGCATCTATCCCGCGTACAACGCATGCAGGGGTTTATACCCACGCCGGGCCCGAAATTGGTGTAGCATCAACCAAAGCATTTACCGCGCAGGTTACTGTTTTAACGCTGATGGCATTTTATATCGCCCAGCAACGCGGTACCATAGCCCGCAGCAAGCTGATTGAATATCTAACTGAACTTAACCAGATACCTGAATTGGTTGAACGTGCTTTAAAGGTTAATGATAAAGTTAAAGAGATCGCTGCAAGGTTTAAAGATTCAAATAACTGCATATTCCTTGGTCGCGGAAGCTCATTCCCGGTAGCGCTTGAAGGTGCTTTAAAATTGAAGGAAATCTCCTACATACATGCCGAAGGTTACCCTGCTGCTGAGATGAAGCACGGCCCTATCGCGCTGATTGATGATGCTATGCCGGTTGTATTTATCGCCACCAAAAACTCCTCGTACGAGAAAGTGGTGAGTAATATACAGGAAGTAAAAGCTCGCGGAGGCCATGTAATAGCCATCGTATCTGAAGGTGATGTGGATGTAAAAGAAATGGCAGAATACACCATTGAAATACCACAAACCAGCGAAGCTTTTGTGCCCCTGCTGGCAACCATACCTTTACAGCTACTGGCATACCATATTGCGGTAATGCGCGGCTGTAATGTTGATCAGCCACGAAATTTGGCAAAATCAGTTACGGTAGAATAAGTTCATAGTTGATGGTTCATAGTAAGAAGAACAAGCAAATGCGATTGCTATGAACCATGAACTATCAACTATGAACTAACATTGAACCAAAAATCATCAATTAAATGTTCTTCCAGTTTAAAGATAAGTTCCCACATTTAATACAGCATTGGGATGCCTATATAGGTATGCACAAGCGGATTGAAGTACCTGCACGGACTGTTCTTTTACACGAGGGCGATATCTCCAAAAGATCGTTCATTGTTGAAAAAGGCTGTTTAAGGGTTTGGTTCAATAATAACGGTAAAGACACCACATTCCAATTCTTTTTTGAGGGTGAGGGGCTTGCATCGCTTGAAAGTTTCCGGAGAAATATCCCGGGTATGTTCACTATTGAAACCATTGAGCCCTGTACTATTTATGTACTGGAGAAAAAGGACTATGAAACCATAATGTTATCCCTTAACAAGGAAGTTGATTTTTTGAATGAAATGATAAATGTTTTATTTGAAAGGCAGTTGCATTATATGAAGCAGTTTCTTTCATTTATTCGCGATACGCCGCAGCAGCGTTACCTGAACCTGCTCAATGAAAAACCACAGATCATTCAGCGGGTACCACAACATTATATTGCCTCCTACCTTGGTATTACTACCGTACACCTGAGCCGTATAAAAAGCAGGCTGCTGAAAGAAAAACATATTTGATAACAAATGTTATCGTCCGGCTGTTGTTGCTATCCCATCTTTGTATAAACAAATAAGACAATGAAAGCAGCAATATTATACGCACCCGGCACAACACCAAAGTATGGTGATTTTGCCGATCCGATAGTACAGAATGATAATCACCTATTACTTAATGTAAAAGCAGCAGCCGTTAAAAACCTTGACAAAGGAATAGCCAGCGGTCAGCATTATTCTAGTGGAACGCACACGCACGAGCCACGCACCTTAGGCATGGATGGTGTTGGTGTTTTAGCTGATGGCACACGGGTATATGGCTTTGGCGTTACCGGTATGATAGCCGAAAAAGGTATTATAGACAAAAGAAGGATGGTGAAAATACCTGCCGGGCTTGATGATATAACCGCCGCAGCATTACCAAATGCAGTTATGGGTGCCGGAGCGGCCATACATTACCGGGCAAAATTACAGCCAGGCGAAGTAGTTTTAATTAACGGTGCAACTGGTGTAACCGGCATGGTTGCCGTACAGCTTGCCAAACACTATGGCGCTAAAAAGGTAATAGTAACCGGCAGAAACGCGGAATCACTCCACAAACTGCTCTCTTTAGGTGCCGATGAGATCATCTCCCTAAAACAGGACGACGAGCAGATTATTAAACAGGTTAAGGAACTACACGCCAGTACACCTATTGATGTAGTAATAGACTATATATGGGGTCACCCTGCCGAACTGGTACTTGCAGCCTTACAAGGTACAGGCAGTACAACCCACAAGGTTCGCTACGTAACCGTTGGCGCTATGGCCGGCGATAAAATAAGCCTTTCATCAGGTACATTAAGAAGCTCTGATATTGAAATATCAGGCTCAGGATTGGGCAGCGTTAATGCTGATGATATGAAGCGTTTATTTACCGAGATGGTGCCCGAAATGTTCCAGCTGGCAGCAGCTGGCAAGCTAAAGGTAGAAACCGAAACACTTGACCTGAAAGATATTGAAACTGCCTGGGATAAAGAGATCCCCAGTGGGAAGAGGTTGGTGATTGTTGTTTAAAAAAGTTCATGGATCATGGTTAATAGTTCATAGCCTAAATGCTACGATCCTAAAAACTATGATCCATGAACCATCAACTATGAACTAATTACACTGTCTGCGGCATATTTTTCATTGCTTCGCTCAGGTCGAGTTCCAGGCCTTTGGCTATTGCCATGCCTAAACCTACATCGGCCCTGAACCAGTGGCAAAGCTGCCTGTTAACAATAATATCGCGTTTTGGCCCGTCAATACCACTCATGGAATTGGTGATATTTTTGATCAGGTCGTGCTTGGCTTCTTCGCTCATCAAGCGGTATAAGTTACCGGGTTGTGTATAATGATCGTTCTCACCTTCAGCATTGCGGTCGTACCAGTCGGCTACTGAATTACCGATATCCCAGGCCGGTTCTTTATAGCTTTGGTCGGCTACAATATCATCAAAACTATTAGGAAAATAATTCGGTCCGCTGCCATGGTTGCCATCAACCCTCATCTGGCCATCGCGCTGGTAATTGTTTACTGCGAATGGGCATTTATTAACCGGGATCTGCTCATAATTGGCGCCTAAACGATGCCTGTGTGCATCAGGGTATGATAATATACGGCCCTGCAACATTTTATCGGGCGAATAACCAACGCCATCAATTACGTGCGCCGGTGCAAAAGCAGCCTGCTCTACGTGGGCAAAGTAGTTGTCAGGGTTTTCATTCAGTTCCAATGTGCCTACATCAATCAAAGGATAGTCAGCATGCGGCCAAACTTTGGTAAGGTCAAATGGATTAAGGTGATAAGTTTTGGCATCAGCCTCAGGCATTACCTGTATTTTAAGGCTCCATTTCGGGAAATCGCCATTATCAATTGAAGTTAACAGGTCATGCTGTGCAAAATCAGGCGCTTTGCCACGCATTTCTCCAGCTTCCTCATCGGTAAAGTTTTTGATGCCCTGTTGTGTTTTAAAGTGGAACTTCACCCAGAAACGCTCATTATTGGCATTGATAAAGGAGAAGGTATGGCTCCCAAAACCATCCATATGGCGGTAGCCGTAAGGTGTACCACGGTCTGACATCAGGATGGTAACCTGGTGCAAGCTCTCCGGGTTCAGCGACCAGAAATCCCACATCATTGTTGCGCTTTTACTGTTGGTATATGGGTCGCGTTTTTGTGTATGGATAAAATCACCGAATTTTTTAGGATCTTTTATAAAGAATACCGGCGTATTATTACCTACCAGGTCCCAGTTACCTTCTTCAGTATAAAACTTAACAGCAAAACCACGCGGGTCGCGCTCAGTGTCAGCCGAACCTTTTTCGCCGCCAACAGTTGAAAAACGCAGAAAAACTTTGGTCTCTTTACCAATGGTATCAAAAACCTTAGCGCGGGTATATTTAGCAATATCGTGTGTAACAGTAAAAGTGCCGTATGCGCCCGAACCTTTAGCATGTACTACACGCTCAGGGATACGTTCGCGGTTAAAATGAGCCATTTTCTCATGTAAAATGAAATCCTGCAGCAATATCGGCCCGCGTGGACCAAGGGTCATGGAGTTTTCATTTTCTACGTACGGAATGCCCGATGCCGTAGTAAGCTTCTTTTTATTAGTTTCCATATTTGTAGTTTTTGTATAGATCAAACTTCATTATAAAATTTCAATAGAAAAAATCAATAATTACTATATTTGTATAGATAATATCTATATGACGATAGTTCAGTTCGAATACATTGTAGCGGTTGATACCTACCGCAGTTTTGTTACCGCCGCCGAAAAATGTTTTGTTACCCAGCCTACACTCAGCATGCAGGTTCAGAAGCTCGAAAACACTTTGGGCGTTAAAATATTCGACCGTAGTAAACAACCCGTTAGCCCTACCGAAATAGGTATAGAGATCATAGCCCAGGCCCGCACCCTGCTTGCCGAAAGCGAAAAAATAAAGGAAATTATCACCGACAGGCAAAAAGAATTATCAGGGGAATTAAAGGTAGCCATTATTCCAACAGTTTCACCCTATATCCTGCCAAAAATATTACATGGTTTTGTTGAGAAATATCCGCAGGTAAAGCTCATCGTATGGGAGCAGACTACGGAAAGCATCATCCAGCAGTTAAAAAATGGTACCATTGATTGCGGCATACTTTCAACCCCTTTACATGAAAGTAATTTAAAGGAGATCCCTGTTTTTTACGAGAACTTTGTGGCTTATGTATCTAAAAACAGCAAGCTTTCCAAAAAGAAGAATATCTGCCCCGAAGATATTGATATGGAAGAGATATGGGTATTGAACGAGGGCCATTGCATGCGCGAGCAGGTTTTAAATATTTGTCAGCGCCGCAAATCAACCAAAGGTTTTCAGCATTTCGAGTATAATACAGGCAGCGTTGAAACCCTGAAACGTATGGTGGATCAGAATAATGGCGCCACCATCCTGCCTGAACTGGCATTGGCCGATCTCAGCGACCGCCAGTTAGACAAGGTGCGTTATTTCAGATCACCCGAACCGGCCCGTGAGGTGAGCATTGTTGTGCAGAATAACTTTCTGAAAAAACGCATGATCGATGCCCTTAAAAATGAGATCCTGGAGCTTGTTCCTAAGCGAATGCGCAGCAAAAAGAAAAAAGAAGTAATTGATATTTAACCGATTATCATCTTATTTATAATTAATCTAAACAGATTGGGTGTTGGCACCTATATTTGTGCAGTTTTTAATTAGTCTAAATAAGATATGTATCTCAGGTTACCTCACAAAATTATCCTTTTACTCTTTTCTGTCGCCCTTGTTTTTTGTACCAATCGTTTGTTCGCCGATGATGATGCAGGCAAAGGCAGTATTTCAGGCCATGTACTTACTGAAGATAACAAACCTGTTGAAAATGCTTCTGTCAGGTTAAAAGGAACAACTTTCGGTTCTACAACCAATGAAGAGGGTAAATTCCATATTAAAGCCCCTGCCGGTGATTACACGTTATTAGTTACGCAAGTAGGCGCAAAAGCGCAACTGATTCCGGTAACTATTAAGGCATCGCAAACTACCGTAGTTCCTGATATTATCATTAACATTTCTGCAAACTCATTGCAGGAAGTAAATGTAAGTGCCGGTAAAACCAACAAATTTGCTACTAAAAAGAGTGTGTATGTTGCTAAAATGCCACTAAAAGATCTGGAAAACCCACAATCATACAGTACTGTACCGGCGGAATTATTACAGGAACAAGGCTTGTTTTCAGCCGATGCGGCTATAAAAGATGTGCCAGGTATTACCACATTATGGACACCTACCGGTCGTGCAGGCGATGGTGGCAGCTATTTCAGCTTAAGGGGTTTTACGGTACAATCCACTTTACGCAACGGCGTAGCCGGAGAAGTAACCAATACTTCAGATGCGGCTAACCTTGAAAGTCTGGAAGTAATAAAAGGCCCTTCTGGTACCTTGTACGGCAGCAGCCTAATATCTTTCGGCGGCCTTATAAACAGGGTGACTAAGAAACCATTTGACGAAACAGCCGGCGAGATAAGCTATTCTGGCGGCAGCTATAATTTTAACCGTGTAAGTGTGGATTATAATACACCGCTTGATTCTGCCAAAAAGGCTTTATTCCGCATTAATACCGCGTATAATAGTATTGGATCATTTCAGGACAATGGTTTTAATAAAAACTTTGTATTCGATCCGAGCTTCAGTTACCAGGTTAATGACAGGCTTAAAGTATCATTTGATGCAGAAATAAGCCACGGAACAGAAACTACTCCACCCATATTCTATTTTCAATATGGCGTACCGGTTTCGGTACTTGGCGCAACTAATGCCAATAAGTTAAATCTTAACTACAAGCTTGCTTACCAGTCTAATGATTTAGCAACTACATCTGATAATGTTAACTTTTATGGCCAGGTTGATTACAAAATATCAGATAATTGGACATCGCAAACAAATTTTGCTACTACCAACAGCAGCTCAAACGGCTACGGCCCTTATTTCTATTTGCTAAGCCCTAACACTATCCAGCGTAATGTTTGGGCCATTGACGGAAATGCAAACACCCTGCAGATACAACAAAATTTTAACGGTGATTTCAAAATTGGCAAATTAAGGAACCGCTTGATAGCAGGGATCGACTTTTTGCAACAAGTATCTAATTTAAAATATAGCGATCCAAACAATGGTTCGGACTTATTTGATGTGGTTAATACCAAGGGGCCTATAGCCAACTACAACAACTTTAATAAAGCCAAGGTAGATTTGCTGTTTAATAATGCACCATTATCTACAGCCTACAGTAGGTATACCAATAACACTTACAGCGCATATGCATCTGATGTATTGAATATTACCGACAATTTGTTGGTTATGGCCAGCTTAAGATTGGATGATTTTACTACGCTATCGCAATATAATGCCGTTAGCGGAACTAATACACCGGGTTCGCACCAGGCAGATCTGTCGCCTAAGTTTGGAGTTGTTTACCAAATTTTGAAAGATAAAATTTCTGTTTTTGGTAACTATATGAACGGTTTTAGTAACGTTGCCGGAGTGGACTTTAGTGGCAAAGCGTTTAAGCCACAACAAGCCAATCAGCTTGAAGGCGGTGTTAAATTTAACTTATTTAACGGCAGGCTGAGCAGTACTGTAAGTTACTACGATATTAAGGTAACCAATACCGTTATGATGGATCCTGCCCACCCTCAATTCTCTATACAGCAGGGTACACAATACAGTAAGGGCGTTGAGGCAGAGGTGACAGCCAACCCCATTAACGGACTTAACATATCGTTAGGTTACTCTTATAACAAAAGCCTGATGACTAAAGCAGACTCGCAATACAATGGCCGCAGACCTGAAACCGCAGGCCCGCCAACCTCTGCAAACTTTTACGCCAGTTATACTCTAACAAGCGGTAGCGCTAAAGGCCTGGGTATCGGTTTTGGCGGTAATTATGCAAGTAATAACGAAATTATTAATGAAGGTTATGTTAATGGAAAATACATTGGCACATTTAACCTGCCATCATACACCATATTAAATACAGGCATCTTTTATAATAAAGAAAAATACCGCATAGGGTTAAATGTAAATAACCTGACCAATAAAGAATACTGGGTAGGTTATACCACAGTTGATCCGCAAATGCTGAGGCAGGTAATCGGTAGCTTTACTTATAAGTTTTAATGACTAAAACCAAAAAAACAATACTTTTCATACATCGCTGGCTCGGATTTATATCCGGGCTGGTGGTGTTAATAGTGAGTATAACCGGCTGTATCTTTTGTTTTCAGGATGAAATACAGGATTCGCTTTGCCCTTATCGCACGGTAACTGTACAAAACAGACCTTATGCCGATCCATCACTATTAAAAAGTATCGCGCTAAAGAAATTTCCGCGCGCTACCGCAAATTACATCTATTATTATGGCAAGGACCGCCCTGCCGCTGTACTGGTAGCCTGGCCTAAAGACGAGTTTACCTATGTTTACTTAAACCCCTATACCGCTCAAATAACCCACACCGAAATTGCCAGTAAAAACTTTTTTACCATAGTTGAGTACATTCACCTGTATTTGCTTTTACCTCCAAAGGCAGGTGCGCTGGTGGTGGGTATATCGGTCATCGTTTTTGTTGTGCTGATGATAACGGGGATCGTTTTATGGTGGCCCAAACGAAAATCAGACCGTAAACGCAGTTTCAGCATTAAATGGAACGGCCGCTGGCGCAGGGTAAATTATGATCTGCATAATGTACTGGGCTTTTATGCTACCAGCATCGCCATTATTTTAGCCCTAACGGGCTTATCAATGACTTTCGACTGGGTTCGTGAGGGTATTTATAAAACCGCCAACTTGGGTAAGACTTATACCGCTGAAAAGGTTCTCCCTAAATCAGATTCATTAAACAAGGCAATGTTCATAACAAAGCCGGTTATCGACAGGGCCTTAATAATCGCAGAGCAAAAATCGCCGAAGGCAGAGATGTTTTTAATTTATGATGATGCCACAGCAGCGGGCACTGTTGGTGTAAACGCTTATGCCAAAAGCCTGCATTATGGTAATGCCGACGATTATTATTTTGATAAGTATACCGGGAAACTTCTGAAATATTTACCTGAGACTAAAAAGAGTACAGGCATGAAACTGAACGACCTGAACTATGATATACACGTTGGGCAGGCATTGGGATTGCCGGGCAAGATCATCGCTTTTTTAGCAAGCCTAATATGCGGTAGTTTACCTGTTACCGGCTTTATAATATGGCTGGGTAAACGGAAGAAACCCAAAACTAAACAGGTGCGTATCATTGTACATCGTAAACTGCACAAACATTTGGCAGCCCGCTAAAAACAAAAAACCAGTTTACAACAATAATTGCTGCAAAACTGGTTTTGTTATAAATGATTTTTTAAAAGATTGCTTATTTGTCTTCGCGGCCTTTAACAAGTACGTTAAGAAAGAAGGCTGCTGATAACAGACCCAGAACGCCGCCTACTAAAGCCCATATCATACCAACATCTAAAATTGCACCTGTAAATACACCGGTAACTAATCCTAAAACATAGTAAAGGTAATCGTAGCTTTTTTCTTCCTCTTTGTGATGATGTGCCATATTGCGTAATTATAAGTTGCAAATTTATATTATTAATGCATTGATGCCTAATGCAAATGTTATTTTTTTGGATTGCTGAGTAAATTAACAAATAAACGGTATGCTCCAGGCACACCGGCAGGCAATTCTCTGAAGAAAGCCAGCGATGTATACACAAACCGCCCTTTGCCATAATTGGTTACGATCAGCGAGCCTTTATTCGGCTGCTCATTTGGGTCGTTCATTTGCAGTGGGGTTTGGTATTTAGGGTCGATATCGCTTACAAAGTATAGTCCGCGTTCCTGTATCCAGCCGTCAAAATCGGCATCGTTTGTCTTGTTCGGATAATTTAGTACGGGGTTTTGCGCATCAAGCACCGTAACGGTAGCCGTTTCATCAGTAACACGTTGGTTTACCGGGCGGAAAGGATATGGACCGATCTGGTTAACCAATATGCCGTTGTTATTATTATACTGTACTACCAAATTGCCGCCATTGTTTACGTAATCCATCAATTTAGGCTGCTCAACGGCCAATCGGTTGTTCACGTTGTAAGCACGTACACCGGTGATAATGGCATCGTAAACCGAAAGGTCGCTGTTCATGATCTCGCTTTCGGTAAGCATATGCACATCATAACCTACCTGTCGCAAAGCCTCGGGCACCAGGTCACCGGCCCCTTCAATATAGCCGATCTTTTTACCTGCGGTTTTCAGGTCGAGGTATATTAATTTAGCCTGGGATGGCGGGAATAAGGTAATATTCGGCACGTGTTCGTAACTGATACGCTTTATACCCAGGGAAGAGGACTTACCATTGGCCGTTACTATCGTTTCAAAAACACTGGTGTTAGGTGTGCTATTTGTTGGCGTAACAGTAAACACTGCCGCCCATTCATCGCCTTTATTTTTATTGGTGAACTCTATTTTATCAGGGCTCACGTTCCAGCCGGGTATAGGTTTTATGCTGATGCTGCCATTGGCTTTAGTGAAGCTCTTTAAGTCTATTTCTATATTTTGGCTTTGCTTTGTGCTGAATATATAATCCTTACCTGCAACATTAGCGGTTACCGCCGGGGCAATTTCCACTGGCTGATAAATTTCCCCTTTGGCGGGATTTACATATTTATACATCAGTTTCCTGTCTAAAACAATGGAGTGCCCATCGATCAGAAAATTAAATTGTATGGTTGGCGCATCGGGGTTTTCAGGATTACCGGCGTTGCCTTCGTAATTAAGCTTATAAGTACCTGCATCATGTGCTGCTTCCAGCCAATAAGGTTGCGATATCTTACTTGCAATACAATCATTGTTATATGATTGTAGCTCATTTGCCGGGATCGTTTTATCTTTTGTTGTAAGGGGCAAATTGTAGCTTGCTATCGGTTCAATAAAAGAGCCCGGATCATTGTCTATATTATCAGGGCGTTGTAACAAGGTAAGTCCGCTTAAGGATATATTTAAGCCATAACGGTTTATTACCTGCGAAAGAACGTTCATCTGATCGCCAACGGCATAAGTTTGTTCGGCACTGTAAGCTTCGCACCATAAGCCCGCGCAGGCGGCAATCAGCTCATCCAGCTCTTTTGTCTTTTGCGTTTTCCAGTAGGCATCAGGTACTTTTTCAACCTTATCCAACAGCTTCACCAATCCGGTGACAGATTTTTCAGGATGGTTAACATCAAAATCCTTATCTATAAGGTTTAATTCAGCTTCAATTGCGCTGCCACCCTCAACCCTGGTCCAGGCAGTATTAACCCCATCCATCAGGTCATTCTTAGGCGCATCGCCTAAAATGGTTTTAAAATATTCATAAACATCGCCACGTTGTTTGGCTGAGCCGAAACCCTGTGTTTTATGATTTGAACGGCTTTCGGCAGCCATTTCGCCATAGCCTTTGCCTAATATGGGGTTATATACACCAACATTTATTTTAAACTGATCAGGTGCGGTTGTATTTATGCTGCCAAAACTAAAGGTATTCCAAAGCAGGCGTTTAGCCTGCCATACCTTTACATATTTTAATTGCTCGGGGAAACGGGTTGGATCGGCAGCCGCAGTGAATGCTTCCTGCGCCAATATTGCTGATGCGGTATGATGACCGTGGCCGCCTTCGCCCGTTGTTGGGAAACGGCAGATAATCACATCGGGCCTGAACTTGCGGATCACCCAAACCACATCGCTCAGTACTTTTTCCTTATCCCATATTTTTAAGGTCTCGCCGGGGCCCTTGCTAAAGCCAAAATCATTGGCGCGACTAAAAAACTGTTCAGCGCCGTCCACACGGCGTGCGGCTAGTAATTCCTGTGTGCGTATCAAGCCTAAAAGCTCACCCTGCTCATTGCCGATCAGGTTTTGGCCGCCATCGCCGCGGGTTAATGACAGGTAGCCCGTTCGGTAGTGTTTTTCCTGTGCCAGGTAGGCTAACAGGCGGGTATTTTCATCGTCGGGGTGGGCTGCTACATATAGTACACTGCCTAAAACGTTCAGCTTTTTTAGGCCTTGCTCAATGGTTGCAATGTCGGCAGGTGGGGCGGTTTGTGCAAAAACAGAACTGGAAAATAATAACAGTATACTAATGAGTTTAATACGCTTCATAGCAACAAATATATTGAAAGATAGATGGCGAACTGTTTTCGTATCAAGAATTTAACAATCGCTCAACAATCGCGCAATAATCTTGGAGTACATTTGTTGGCGGTATTATTGTTAAATAGCTCATTTTCGTAGTCAACCAGTTCATTTTCATTTATATAAAACAAATATTACCAAAAACTGTTGCCCGTTAATCAACTGATTGAATTTTTGAATCCATCAGTCAGTTAATTACAAATCAATGACTAATTTTATTTTAAATTAATCAAACGATTGATTAATTTTGTGCCGTTAAAAATAAAATGGACAAAGATAAAATAGACAAGAAAGACCATATACTGGATGTAGCCGAAAGGGTATTTTCTGATATGGGTTTCGACGGCGCATCTACCCGGATGATCTCGGGAGAGGCCGGTGTAAATATGGCTATGCTAAACTATTACTTCGGTTCAAAAGAAGGTTTGTTCCTTGCTGTTTTTGATCGTAAGATCTCCTCTTTTCAGGATCTTCTGCACAATCTTGGTATTGATGATACCATTAGCTCCTGGGCGAAAGTTGAAAGCTATATTGATATTTATAGTAACCGGGTTGTTAATAATAACTGTTTCCAGAAACTTTTGTACCAGGAAATGAGTATTAACAGAAGAACAGATCTTTCCGACAAAATTCACGCCATGTTGATGACGAGCGTATTAGAGCTTTATAAAATGCTGCAGGAAGGGATTGATAATGGTGAGTTTAAAGCCGACTCTGATCTGCAGATGGTAGTAGCTACCATTTATGGTACCAAGAACTTCATGATAAATACACCGCTGTTAGCATCAAGTATGTTAGGTTATGACATTCTGGATGAAAAAATAATAGAAGAAAAGCTCAAGCCGCGATTAAAAAAATATTTAAAAACCTTATTAAAATCTTATTTACTAAATGACAATGAACACACAAATTAATATATCCCACAAACAATTGTTTAAAATGTCGTTGCTTGGCTTGCTTGCGGCTTTGCTATTAATAGCATTTACTGGCAACAAGGCATCAGCACAGGACAAAACACTTACGTTAAAGGAAGCCATAGAACTGGGCCTCCAAAACAGTAAGACATTGAAATACTCACAAGCTAAAATTGATGAGGCAGTTTCACAGTACAACCAGGCAAAAGACAAATCGTTGCCTACAGGCTCAGTAGGTTTAACTTATTACCGTGCGCAAATACCTGCGAATACGCTGGATTTTGGATCAGAGGTAATTAACCTGCCAACAAGCGCAAATGCTTATTTAGGTACAGCATCGGTTAATGAGGTGATCTTCGGCGGTAACAAATTAAAATATGCCCGCCAAAGCACCGATCTTTTAACACAGGTATCGCGTTTGGATGCTGATAAGGATAAAGATCAGATTACTTTTGATATCATTAACTCTTACTACGGCCTTTACAAAGTGCTGCAAAGCATAAAGGTGGTGAACCAGAATATTGCTACTGAAGATCAGCAGATCCACCAGTCGCAGCGCTTTTTTGATCAGGGTTTGGTAACTAAAAATGATGTTTTGCGTTTTGAACTGCAAAAGGCAAATATCCAGTTAAACGGTATCGATCTTGAAAACAACAGGAAAGTGATCAATTATAACCTGAATGTTTTACTAGGCTTGCCTGAAACTACAACAATACGTATTGATACGCTTACAGACAGCGCGAGAACAGTAGGCCCATTGGCAAACTATTTAGACACTGCAATACAAAATCGCCAGGAGCTAAAAGCACTTGACCTTAATAACCGTGTAGCGCAAACCAATGTTAAAAGCATACAAGCTAACCAGTTGCCAACATTATCCGCAGCAGCTTCGGGTTATTATGTTGATGCGGCCGCAAACCCGTTCCCAACACATGGTAATTACATAACACCTATAACAATAGGTTTAACCGTAGGATGGAACTTTGATGCTTTATGGCTTAACAAAAACAAAGTTGCCCAGGCAAAAATACAGCTTACCGAAGTTGATATAAACAAAGGTATTACCACTGATAATGTAAAAGACGAGGTTAACCAAAACTATCAGAACTATTTAACCGCGCTTGATAAGATTAAGTTACTACAAACATCAATTGCACAGGCAGGCGAAAACAACAACATTTTGCAATCAAAATACAAGAGCAATACAGCATCAGCAACAGATCGCGCGGATGCGGAAACCTTGCTTTTCCAGGCGCAGATAAACCTGGAGCTTGCTAAAGCAGATGCTGTACTGGCTTATTACTCATTATTAAAATCAACCGGAAAGCTTAACAAATAAATGTGCAGACGAGTGAAAGCAAATGTTTGCAGATCACTCACATTCACTAAATCATTAATTCACAAATTCAACAATTAAAATACAATGGCACAGAAACACACCACAGAAGAAGAAGAACCTAAAAAGAAACCGAATAAAGTACTTCCAATTATATTAGGGATAGTGCTTATAGGTGGCATCTTTTTCGGCATCAAAGAATATATATACTATAGCAAACACGTAGATACTGACGACGCGCAGATTGACGGCGACATAAGCCCGGTTGTTGCCCGTGTAGGCGGATATGTTGACAGTATGTATTTCCAGGAAAATGAACACGTAAACAAGGATCAGCTTTTAGTAAAAATTGATGACCACGATTACAAAATAAAATTAGAACAAGCTTTAGCAGCACAAAAAGGTGCAAGCGCAGGCATTGGCGTAAGCCAGGCACAAATCTTTACTACTACCTCAAATTCGGCAGTAGCTAAAGCAGGTGTTGCATCAGCAGCAGCACGCCTTGATCAGGTTACCAAGGATTATGCACGTTATGCTAACCTTGTTAAAGATGGTTCAATCACCCAGCAACAATTTGACCAGTCAAAATCAGATCTTGAGGTTGCACAGGCAAATTACAAAGCTGCACAGGACCAGTACAAAGCTGCACAACAACAAATAGGTACTACTCAAAGCCAGTTAACAGTAACCAACACAGGTGTTACCCAACGCCAGGTTGATGTTGATTATGCTAAGCTGCAATTATCATATACCAATGTGCTTTCACCAGCAAGTGGTATCGTATCTAAAAAGAACATTCAGATTGGTCAGCTGGTACAGGCAGGTCAAACTTTGTTCTCTGTTGTTAATGATAACAGCTTATACATTACTGCAAACTTTAAGGAAACCCAGCTTGACAAAATTCGCGCTAACCAGAAAGTTGATATTGAAGTTGATGCTTATCCTGAATTAAAATTAGAGGGTGTAGTATATAACTTTTCACCGGCTACAGGTGCAAAATTCTCTTTACTGCCACCTGATAATGCTACCGGTAACTATGTTAAGGTAGTACAACGTGTGCCTGTTAAGATTTTGATCAAGGCTGATAAGGATGTGTTGGAAAAATTACGTCCGGGGATGAGCGTGAATGTTTCTGTTATATATAAAGACTAAATAAACAATGGCTGAACAAGGTTTTAGAAAGTGGATCATTACCATCACGGTGATCATGGCTTCATTATTGGAGCTTATTGATACCACGATAGTGAATGTATCCTTGCCCCAGATACAGGGAAACCTTGGGGCAACGCTGGAGGATGTGGCCTGGGTAACAACAGGCTACGCGGTAGCCAACGTAATTGTATTGCCGATGTCGGGCTGGTTAGGCAGCTTCTTCGGTCGTAAGAATTACTACATGGCATCCATACTATTGTTTACAATAGCCTCCTTTTTATGTGGTAACGCGCATAGTTTAGATGAATTGATAATGTTCCGTATTATACAGGGTATTGCAGGTGGTGGTTTAATATCAACCTCGCAGGCAATTTTGATAGAAACCTGGCCACGTGAGGAAATAGGTACAGCAACCGCACTATTTGGTTTAGGTGCGGTAGTAGGCCCAACAGTAGGCCCTACCATTGGTGGTTGGATAACTGATAATTACTCATGGCCATGGATATTTTATGTAAATATTCCGGTAGGTGCGCTGGCATTATTCCTTACCTATACATTTGTTAGGAAGACACCTAAGGACGGGAGAGGGAAACCGATTGACTGGTGGGGTATTGCACTGCTTGCTGTTGCAGTAGGCAGTTTGCAAACTATCCTTGAAAAAGGTGAATCGGAAGATTGGTTTGCAAAAACTTACATCCTGGTACTTACCATAGCTGCTATACTGGGCACATTGCTGTTCATTTGGAGGGAGCTAAGTACGGATCACCCGATAGTTAACTTTGCCATTATGCGGCACCGGAGCTTCGCGGTGGGTATGTTTACCTCATTTGTACTCGGGTTTGGTTTATACGGTTCGGTATTTGTGTTCCCTATATTTTGTCAGAACCTGCTGGGCTTCTCGGCACAGCAAACGGGCGAGATATTGTTCCCGGGTGGGGTATGTACCATTATCCTGATGCCATTTATCGGTAAAATGCTTAATAAGGGTATACCTGCACAGTTTATGGCAACGATAGGTATGTTCCTGTTCTTTGTGTTTACTACAATGCTGAGTAAATCAACCCTTAATTCAGGTACGAGCGACTTCTTTTGGCCACTGGTAATAAGAGGTGTTGGTATGGCGCTGTTATTTGTACCGTTAACCACCTTAGCAATAGCCGACCTGAAAGGGCCGGAAGTTGGACAAGGAACAGGCTTAAACAACATGATGCGCCAATTAGGCGGTGCTTTTGGTATTGCTACACTAACAACAATTATTCACATACGCCAGGGTGTACACCGTGATAACTTGTTAAGTAATATTAATCAATACAATACGCCGTTTAACATCCGGTTTAATATGCTGGTGCAAAATTTCCAGTCAAAGGGTAGTTCATTACTTGATGCTACTCACCAGGCATACATGGCTATAGAAGGTGCTGTTATTAAACAAACCTTATTATTAACTTATGCCGATGCTTACTGGATATCAGGTTTGGTAATGTTATTCTCCATACCATTGCTATACCTGCAGCCTTTCAAGAAATTGAAAGCCGCTACCGATACGCACTAAAAAGAAGAAGCCGCCATGGTATCACTATTCCAGGACGGCTTCTTTTTTTAAAAAATTAACAATTAAAAATTTGGTATACCCCTACCTAAATCACACATATTTTCAACAAAACTATAAGGGGAAGGCAGGGTGCTTAATCTTGCTATAAAATTAAAGGTTTTTAATCAATAAAAGCAAACTTTTATTAAGCAATGTGTTTTTATTTCATGAAAATTTCATCATATTTTATTATATGATAGTCTTTTCAGCGGAAATAGCTTAAAATATAACTTTCCCGGCAGCAGTTACCAGTGATGCAATACGGATGGCATCAAAAATACGCTCCTCTGTTGTGCCTAATTTTATAAGCGAATCTTCGTGAGCATTTACGCATAGCTCGCAGCCATTTACTGCCGAAATGGTAAGGCTCATCAATTCAAAAAATTCTTTGCCGGTTACCGGTTTCATCATTATCTGCATCCGGATACGTGCAGGGATCAGGTTATATTTTTCTTTCTTGGTAAAATGCCTGAAACGGTAAAATATATTGTTTGATGCCAGTAACGACGCGCATGCCGCAGCTTCAGCAATATCTGCTGCAGTAGCGCCTTGCTCTTCGGCATATTTGGTATAGTATTGGGTAAGCGGGGTATTATTGTTGTTTATAGCCACGCTCAGGCCTAATAAAGCACACTCTTTAGTGCTTAAATGTTCCGAAGTTAATGTGCTGGTAAAATTCAGTTTAAAATCGCGCAGGTAGCGTGATTCGCCTTTTTCAAGCAAAGTAAGGCTCTCGGTACGGTAGTCGCTTTCAAGGCCAATGCTTTGCAATAGTTCAGTTATGGTTTCTGTTACTTCACTCATGATATTATTTTGTAGTATATGGGAATAAAAAATCCCCGCGCAATAAAGCACGGGGAACATAGGTAGATGCTAATAATTATTATACGCTAAGGGTATCCTGACCTTTTTCCCAGTTACATGGGCAAAGCTCATCGGTTTGTAAACCATCAAGTACGCGTAAAACTTCTTTAACGTTACGGCCAACGTTTAAATCGTTAACTGATACCCAACGGATAATGCCGGTAGGGTCAACAATGAAAGTAGCACGGTAAGCAATTTTTTCAGTTGGTTCTAATATACCTAAGTCTTCAGCTAATGATTTTGATGTATCGGCCAGCATAGGGAATTTAAGGTCGCGCAGATCTTCGTGATCTCTTCTCCATGCAGCGTGCACAAATTCAGAGTCGGTTGAAGCACCAATTAAACGTGCATCGCGATCACGAAACTCGCCATAGCTTTTATTGAATTCAGCAATCTCGGTAGGGCAAACGAATGTAAAATCTTTTGGCCACCAGAACATTACTGTCCATACGTTATCATCATTAGTAAAGTAGTCAGAAGTTAGTGTTTCAAACTCTTTACCTTTTTCAATACTAACAACCGCTGTTTTAGAGAATTTTGGGAATTCTTGTCCTATAGTTAACATATTTATCTTTTTTTGTTCTCAAATATACAAACTTTGTAATTTATATATTATATATAGTTTCGATATAATATAGATAAAAACTATATTATATCTGCATTTACAAGCGGCTGGGATAAAGCTGTTTATGGTGATGGATTGTTGTGAATAGGATAATATTGCATTGTTTAAAATTCATTTTATATTAGTATGATGAAAACCAAACCAATAATCATAAGCCTGATCTGCCTGATTATAATAATTTGCTTATGCATTTTTATAAAGAGCAAGTATTTTTCCAAACCTGAAAAGGCGGAGATAACACAGTTTTTGAATGATTTTAAAAATGAATTGAGGGACGAGCACATAGATTCGGCTGTCAATGATTTTGAGGCGGGTAAAAACAATAAGCAGATAACAGTGCTGGTTAAACTACTGGCCGGCAAAACGGGCATGAATGGAAAATCAGCACCGACATTCAATATCAGTTTGAATACTGATGATAATAAGATCATTTTCAGCAATTCTACCAATACCATTGCCGAAGTGCCGGTTAGCTTTACGCATGCTGGTATGGATACCAAACAAGCTGTTATCACCTTCACCATTCATAAAATAGCCGATCATCGGTTTAAAATAGCTGAAGTAAAAACAGGTGTATTTTTAAAAGGATATATGGCCTACGCAATTTTGGTGCGAAACAAAACCGTACCCGAGAATGCGATATACAGCGCAATTACACTTGCCGCATTTAAAACCGCTGATAAATTAAAGGCTCGCTATGATAGTGTATTATGGTTTGAGCATATCAATAAAAAAACATGGTTTTATGTAATAAAAGGGACACTGAATAAGGAGTTTTATTGGTTGAATAATCATAAGCCTGATTATAAGCCGACGTATAAAATGGGTCTCGTAAATCCGGACCTGAAGGAGGTGATACCAGCAGAGTACGACCTGATCCACAATATAGGCGGGACCATACAGGGATTAATTGAAGTAGAGAAGGATGGTAAAAAGGGATTCTATAACCTGGGTGGGAAATTGGTACTGCCCGTAAATTACGACCAGATATTTCCTTTAAAGGCTGATGATAACATGGCCTTATTACGTAACGGCGATGATTACTTCTATTTAAAAAGCGATTCGACTGTAAGTGATAAAATACAGGATTTTAAAATAGCTGATGTATTGCCTAAGATAAAAGCTTATGGCGATTCGTACACGCTGTCGGACGAAAGCTCAGAGAACATTATGGAATACAATGACCGCGAAGATTTTACTTCGCTTGTTGTGGCGCCATCATACCTGGTTGACTGGGGTATATTAGATCAGTTTGTAACCTTTGAAAATCCGTTAAGAAAGCCGGGGGCTGATAATGATGGTATCGAGGCCAGCGGATCGATAGAAATTAAGTATGAAGGCCATAAAAAGGATGAAGCTAATAATTGGCTGGAGAGTGCTTTTTATTCTATTTATAATGATTACCTGGGAGGCCGCTCAGGTTTATATGAGAGCAAGAACGTTCTGATTGTTAATAAGGCACAAAACAGGATATTAGGTTTTAATGTACCTAGTTATCAAGGCCAAGGAGACGGCGGAAGTGTGTTGTCTGGCAAATGCAATGAGAACGCTATACGGGCTATAAACGATACCTTGTTTGAGTATAGAACCACAAGCGGCGTTGATCAGGAAATTATAAAGGATACAATATACGAGGCACCATATTATCATTACCTGCATATTAAAAATGGCAAACTGGAAGCATTGCCCAATCAACGTGTATTTGGATGTACAAAATATGTGAAACTGGATGATAGTTATTTACAAGGCTGCTATGTAATTAATGGGAAATCAATAGATCATGTAACACCCGAGATGCTGCAGTATATGAAAAATGAGATATATGCTTCTTATTTTTATAAATTTAAAAGCGCTGCCTGGAACAATGTGTTTTATGGGGATACTGATATTCCTGATAATAAAAAGAATGCTTCTGTTGACGATTCATTAACGGTTATTGATAAGTACAATATCAACTGGCTAAATCAGAAGCTTCAAGGGCAAAAATCAAATACATTGGCGGCTGAATAATGGGTAAAGTACTCAGATATATTGCCCTGTTCTGGATAGTGTTTTTGTGTGCGGGCACATTTTACCAGTACATTGATTTCAAGCACCAGTCGGTATTTCTGCAATTAAAGCAGAAAGCCGTTGCAACCGGCTGGTATCTGCCTGCCTTTTACTGTCATATTTTTGGGAGCAGTATTATTCTGATAGCAGGCTTTTTCGAGTTCTCGAAAAAAGTATACAATAACCGGCCACTGCATAAGGCTTTGGGTAAACTGTATGTATTTGGCGTGCTATTTTTCGCTTCCCCGGGGGCTTATGTTATGACCTTATTCATCAATCGTGGTCCGGCGGTATTTGCCTCATTTTTTATTCAGAATACCCTGTGGGTGATATTTACCCTGAGCGCCTGGCTATTGGTTATGAATGGCAAAATAGATGAACACATCCGCATGATGCGCCGGAGCTACGGACTGGCATTTGCAGCAGTGACGCTACGTTTTTATATATGGCTGTTCACCATTTTTGGGCAAGGGGTAAACTTTCCGAATAACTATATCATCATCGCCTTTTTAAGCTGGGTGCCTAATCTGCTATTGGTGGAAGTGATCAATTATTATGAGCGGAAGAAGGTATTTAAAATAGAGGAAAGCAAAGCATAAAGAATTGGCCCTGTGCGATTCGGGGTGTAGGGGTGTGTCCTTTATGCGTAATAACACACCCCTCCAGCCGCACCGTCTACGCGCCCCCTCTCAAGAGGGGAACTGCCTTATCTTACCAAAATATAGTATAAAGCACAGTTAACAGCACGCAAATAACTATCGAACCTATTGCAAAGCCCCTGCTGGTTTTAAACATGGAGGTATCTACTTCCAGTCCGTTTGTGCGCAGGCCTTTGGCATTCTCTATCATAGTAATGATGTACATGCCGATGATACAGAAAGCAAATACAAACTCCATCCTGTCTAAAAAAGGGATTTCAAAAACACCTGTGCCATTATCCTTTGAGAAACCATAAGGCGCAAGGAAGGAAAGGTTTGTCCAGTAAGGCAGGAATTTGAATACTACTGATAATATAAAGCCTCCAATGGTTGCAAACAGCGCTGCGTTTGAAGTTGTTTTCTTCCAGAAAAAGCCAAGAATGAACATGGCAAATATACCCGGCGATACAAAGCCTGTATACTCCTGAATATATTGGAAGCCTTGTTTACCCTCACCCATTAATTTATCACCAATAACAAGCGATAACAGCACACCTAATATCATAGCTACTACTACTGATATTTTGCCCAGGCTCACCAGTTTCTGTTCGCTGGCAGTAGGGTTAATTGCTTTTTTGTAGATATCCAGCGTGAATATAGTAGCAATACTGTTAGCCTTACCCGCTAATGAAGCCACAATAGCCGCTGTTAATGCCGCGAACGCGATACCTTTTAAATAGGTTGGTAACAGGTTAAGCAATGATGGATAAGCCTTGTTAACATCAATTACACCTTTTGAGCTCAGCATTTCATGGTGGAACATCCCTTTTTGATATAGCACATAAGCAGCTATACCCGGTAACACTACGATTACCGGCATCAATAATTTAAGGAACGCGGCGAACAGTAAACCACCACGGGCCGTTTTTAGATCTGCGCCCAAGGCTCTTTGTGTAATGTATTGGTTACAGCCCCAATAGTTAAGATTGGTGATCCACATACCGCCTACCAGTACACTCAAGCCAGGCAGGTCCATATAATTGGGATTATCCTTTTTAAATATGAGGTGGAAATGGTCGTCGGCTTGTTCTTTCAGTATTTTAAAACCGTTCCATAAGCCGCTGGTGCCAGTTAAGGCATCAATACGGTTTAATGCTATGTAAGTGGCTACAAGGCCGCCTAAAACAAGGAAAAATACTTGTATAACATCAGTATAACCAATAACCTTCATGCCGCCCAATGTAATAAATACCGCGAAGATGGCCAGTAACGATATACACAGATAAAGGTTAAGTCCCGATATGCCGCTTATAGCCAATGCCCCAAGGTATAATATCGACATTAGGTTTACTACGATATAAAGCAATAACCAGAACACCGCCATAATCATGGCGACTGTACCGTTATACCGCTGGTTAAGGAATTGCGGCATCGTGGCTATTTTATTTTTAAGATAAACCGGGATAAAGAATATAGCTACAATGATAAGTGTAGCCGCAGCCATCCACTCGTAACTGGAAATGGCTATTCCCATTTTAAATGCTGAACCGCTGGTGCCGATGAATTGCTCGGCTGAGATATTTGATGCGATTAATGATGCGCCAATGGCCCACCAGGTAAGCGAACCTTCAGCTAAAAAATAGTCTTTTGAATCACTTGGTCCTTTGTGTTTGCTTCTATACACCCACCAGCCATAAAAGGCGACAATGATAAAGTAAATAAAAAATACGACGTAGTCGCCGGTTGCAAGGGTCTTCATTCTTCTTAATTGGTTTTAATTTGTCAGAATGACAATTATAAAATATAAATGCGGCTTTCCAAAATATATTGTGATATAATTCTGTTACTTAATAATTAATCGGGCATAAAAAAAGGCGATGTACATCTGTACATCGCCTTGTAATGTTTTATTAATGTTAATTATTGTTTCAGATCAGCTGCCGCGGCAATATCTAAAAACCATTGAACATCGCCATTAATCGGGGCAATTAGCTGCGCCGGGTATAGCTCAATATTCCTGCCATCTTCCAATACATGATGTACCGCGATTGCTTTACCCGCACCATAAACTAAAAAGGCAATATGATGTGCCTGATTAATTAAACGTGCAGTAAATGTAATGCGATATACCTGCTGATCTTCCAAAAACACTTCTTTTACTGAGGCTGAATCATCATGCAAAACAGTAGTAAAGGGGAACAACGAGGCCGTGTGCGAGTTATCGCCCAGGCCAAGTAATACCAGGTCAAACGCTATGTCTTCCTCGTCAAAGAACAAGGTAATGGCTTTGGTGTATTCTGCAGCAGCTTCCGCCGGACTAAGACTTGTCTCAACCGCGAAAATGTTTGAATCATCAATTTCCAATGGGGCAAACAAAGCTGTTTTAGCCATCAGGTAATTGCTGTCCTTATCATCCTGCGGTACATTGCGCTCATCGCCGAAAAAGAAGTATACTTTCTCCCAGTCAACCTTGCCCTTAAAAGCATCAGAAGCCAGCAGTTCATATAATTTTTTAGGTGAGCTGCCACCCGAAAGGGCAACCGTAAACTTATCATTAGCCGCTATGGATTGCTCAGCAAGGGTTACAAAATAATTTGCCAGGTTAAGCAATACCTCATCGGCGGTGTTAAAAACATTTAATTTCATAAATACTATTTTTTACTACTGGCCAACGGTAATGAGAACCAGTTAAAGCCATCACGGGCTATCAGCGCCTCGGCACTTTCAGGGCCCCATGAGTTGGCAGAATAATTCGGGAAGTTAAGGCTCTTTTTGTTGGTCCATGTGCTTAATATCGGCATGATCAGTTCCCATGCGGCTTCAACCTGGTCGCCACGCATAAATAGCGTTTGGTCGCCAAGCATGGTATCTAACAATAGAGTTTCATAAGCTTCAGGTGCCTGGGCAGTGTAAGTACCTTTGTAATCGAACACCATATCAACGGTATTCAGTATCATATCCAGTCCCGGGCGTTTTGCCTGTACCTGCAAACGAATGCTCATTTCAGGCTGTATGCTGATGATGAGCCTGTTTTGCTGCCAGCTTTCAGCAGCCTCGGTAGGGAATACCTTGTGCGGTACATCCTTAAACTGTATGGTAATTACCGATGCGGTTTGGTGCAGCCTTTTACCTGTGCGCAGGTAGAAAGGGATACCTTGCCATCTCCAGTTATCTACAAAAAATTTAACGGCTGCAAATGTTTCGGTATTTGAATCTTTATCAACTTTTGGCTCTTCTCGGTAGCCGGCAACTTCTTTGCCTTCCATCCAGCCTTTACCATATTGGCCTCTCACTGCCGACATTCTTACATCATCAGGTGAGAATTTGCGCATGGCATGCAATACATCAACCTTGCGGTTGCGTACTTCATCGGCACTAAAGTTAACCGGGGTCTCCATTGCCACTAAACACAGCAATTGCAGCAGGTGATTCTGAATCATATCGCGCAATGCACCGGCACCATCATAGTAATCGCCGCGTTCTTCAACGCCTAATTGCTCGGTTACCGAGATCTGCACGTGCTCAATATAGTTACGGTTCCAGATCGGCTCGAGTATAGAGTTGGCAAAACGGAAGGCCATGATGTTTTGTACAGTTTCCTTACCTAAGTAATGATCTATACGGTAAATCTGCTTTTCGTTAAATATACCTGCTAAAAGCTGGTTAAGCTCCTTAGCTGTTTCCAGGTCATGACCGAAAGGTTTTTCTATAACGATCCTTGTTGTTTCAGGATCAACAGCTAAACCGGCTTTTGAAATATTGGTAGCTATGATAGGGAAGAAGTTAGGTGATACCGCCATGTAATAAATAACGGTAGCCTTAGTTTTCCATTCGGTGTTATGTGCCTCAACCCTTTTACCAAATTCTTTATAAGTTTCTGAATCGTTGATATCAGATACCTGGTAGAAAAGGTTTTTAGAGAATTCATCCCATTTTTTCTTGTCGGCTTTACCGCTGCGCGAAAACTGGTTGATATCATCCAATAATTTCTTTCTGAAATCTTCATCAGATAATTTGGTACGGCCGGTACCGATGATTGAAAATTGTTTTGGCAGCCAGTTATCCAAAAACAGGTTATAAAGCGCAGGTGCCAGTTTACGGGCATTCAGGTCGCCTGTACCACCGAATATGATAAATACGGTAGGATTATTTTTAGTTGAGTCCATGATATATGTTCTATCGGCTAAATTTATTTATTAATCGTTGCTTTTAGGAACCCATTGTGTATGGAAAGTTCCTTCTTTGCCTACCAGCTCATAGGTATGCGCGCCAAAGTAGTCGCGTTGTGCCTGTGTAAGGTTTGATGGCATACGGCCGGTGCGGAAATTATCAAAGTAGCTTATTGAAGCTGCGTATGATGGAGCCGCGATACCGGCAGCAATAACGCTTGATATTACTTTACGGGCACCCGGTAAGGCAGCACTAACCAGTTTTTCAACGCCTGCATCTAATAACAGGTGCGATAGTTTCGCGTTGCTGTTGTATGCATTGTATATATCGTTCAAAAATTCTGAACGGATAATACAGCCACCACGCCATATTTTAGCAATCTCGCCTAAATGCAGGTCGTAGTTGTATTCTTTTGACGCATTTGACAGCATAAACATACCCTGAGCATAGGTAATTACCGTGCTGAAGTAGTAAGCCTGTTCCAACGATTCTAAGAATTCATCAGCGTTAACATCCAATGACGGAGCTTCCTTGCTGTAAACTTTGGCTGCTTCCAAACGCGTTTCTTTGTATTTTGAAAGATCGCGCATGGATACTGCTGTATCTATAGTAGGGATAGGCGCCTGCAAGTCCATTGCTACTTGCGAGGTCCATTTACCAGTGCCTTTAGCCTTGGCTTCGTCCTTAATATCATCCAACAATAAATGATCAGTTCCGGGAGCTTTGTAAGCAAAAATATCCTTGGTTATTTCCAGCAGGAATGATTTCAAACGACCTTCATTCCATTTCAGGAATACCTTGCGGATGGCTTCGTTGTCCAGTTTTAAACCTGTTTTTAATATTTCATAGGTTTCAGCAATTAACTGCATAATACCGTACTCAATACCATTGTGCACCATTTTAACAAAGTGGCCTGATGCGCCAGGGCCAATGTAAGTAACACATGGAGCGCCATCAACCTTAGCGGCTATGGATTCCAGTATAGGTTTCATTACATTGTAAGCATCCTTATCGCCACCCGGCATCATGCTCGGGCCGCGGCGCGCACCTTCTTCACCACCTGATATACCCATCCCGAAGAAGTGGAACCCTTTTGCTTCCAGCTCTTCAACACGGCGGTTGGTATCGGTAAAGTGCGAGTTACCGCCATCAATTAATATATCGCCTTTATCAAGCAGGGGCAGTAATTCTGCAATTACATCGTCAACAATTTTACCGGCGGGTACCAGCATCATAATAGCTTTTGGGCTGCTCAGGCTTTCAGTAAATGCCTTTACATCGCTAAAACCTTTAAGGTTGCCGTGTTTGCTTTCCTGCTCCAATAAAGCGCCTTTTGAGGCATCTTTATCAAAACCGGCGCCTTTAACACCATGATCACCCATATTTAATAGCAGGTTGCGGCCCATAGTACCAAGGCCGATCATGCCAAAACTGTATTTATCTGTTGTTTCGCTCATGTTATTTGAGGTTTTCTTTTTTTAAATCTTCCAGTATTTTTTTTGTGGTTGCAAAGCTGGTATGCTGGTATGCGCGCATGCCCAATTTTTTGGCAGCTAAAGCGAACATTTTCCGGTCATCAAAATATACGCATTCCTGTGGCTGAGCCATAGCGATCCCCATAGCCAGTTTAAATATAGCCGGGTCGGGTTTGCGCATGCCTACCTCGCAGGATGATACAAAGGCATCAAACACATCGTGCAATTGGAATTTTTTTACGCGATAATCATTCAGCTCTTTGCCTTCGTTATTAATAGCTATGATTCTAAAACCACAGGTTTTCCGCCATTCCTTTAACCAGGCCAGCATCTCAGGCAATTCTTTCGATTGCTCGAACATGAAGTTCTTAAAATCCTCGCGCGTAAAATCACGAGGATGGTTAAAAATTACGGTATCCAGGTATTCATCCAGGTCAACGCCATGGGCTTCGTACACATTAAAAATAAATGTGTGTAGCTCTTTAACCTCGGCATAATCGAGACCGAACTTTTTTGCTGCTTCCTCGCGGGATTCGTGACCCCAGCCATTGGTTAGCAAAATGCCGCCAATGTCAAAAAACAGGAATTTTACGGCTAATGTTTCCAAAGCTTATTTTTTGTTTTTTTGATCTTCGATAGCTTGCAATAATTTTTCGAAAGGTTTATTGAATTTTTCAATGCCTTCATCTTCCAATTGCTGGGTAAGCGCGTCAAGATCAATACCTGCTGCTTTTAGTCTTTCCAGTGTTTCGGTAGCTTTATCCAAACCTTGTTCTAAAGTATTGGCAGCAACACCATGATCAGCAAATGCTATAACAGTTTCCCATGGAACGGTATCAACGGTATCCGGACCGATCAGGGCCTCAACATATTTGGTATCTTTAAATGCAGGGTTTTTGCTGCTGGTGCTTGCCCATAATAAACGCTGTGGTTTTGCGCCTTTGGCAGCCAGTTTTTCCCAACGCTCGCCGCTGAATACTTTTTTATAAATTTCGTAAGCTTTTTTAGCTGACGCGATAGCAACTTCGCCTTTCAGATCGCCTAAGCCTTTTTCGTCTAACAAAGGGTCAACCAAGACGTCAATACGGCTCAGGAAGAAACTTGCTACTGATGAAATATGGCTGATAGAGTGACCTGCTGCCAAATGATCTTCCAGACCTGAAATGTAAGCGTCGGTAACTTCTTTGTAACGTGGCAAGCCAAAAAGCAGGGTAACATTAATATTGATGCCTTTAGCAATCGACTGGCGGATGGCCTCTAAACCTGGTTTTGTACCCGGGATTTTGATCATCACGTTTTTACGGTCAACTTTTTGCCAAAGTTCAACAGCTTGTTTAGCTGTTTTCTCAGTATCTAAAGCTAAGAACGGAGATACTTCTAAACTTACATAGCCATCTTCACCTACAACACCCTCGTTATAAACGCCATCAAACAAAGCGGTAGCTTTTTGAATGTCGCTTACAGCAAGGCCGAAGAATATTTCTTCGTTGCTTTCGGTAGTTTTGGCCAGTTCAGTGATATCGGCATCATAATCAGAACTGCTGGTGATGGCTTTTTCAAAGATCGCCGGGTTTGAGGTTACACCCCTGATACCTTCTTCGTCAATCAGTTTTTTTAATTTACCTGATGAAATTATTTCGCGATCTATAAAATCCAGCCAGATGCTTTGGCCAAAGCTGTGTATTTGTTTTACTTTATTGGTTGCCATTATTTTAATATTTAATTATTCTTTTTTGTTTAGATGTTGGGCAAATCTACGGTTGTATTAAAGTTAACGTATCATTAAACCGTAATTATTATGCCATTAATATGTCCACATTATAATTTATAAACAGTCCGCTTTCAATTACGCCTGTTATTGATTTTATTTTGATCTCCATTTCATCATCAATATCATCAAAATGCGCGTCGAGCACCATATTACCGTTTTCAGTAATAATTGGGCCATCCTTGCCTTTTGCAGGCCTTATCAGCAAACTATTTGCCCCTATTTTTCTTAGTTCGTCTTCTACATGCAATAATGCTGCCGGAAAAACCTCTATCGGTACAGGGAAATTTGTTCCTAATTTTTTTACCTGCTTACTGTCATCAATAATGATATAATTAACAGGGCTCGAACTGATCAGCAATTTCTCTTTAAACATTGCCCCGCCTCTGCCTTTTATTAAACTGCGTTTAGGGTCAACTTCATCGGCACCATCAAACAGCCAGTCGGGTTTATTTTCGTACAAGGTGGTTAAAGGTATGCCCAGTTTACTGCAAAACAGCGAAATCTCAATAGAAGTAGGGATAGCCTTTATAGTTAGCCCTTCTTCCTGTATCCTTTTTGCAATGGCTAATAAAGCCACATAAACTGTTGAACCCGAACCCACGCCCAATATATCGCCATCCTTAACCTTTGCTGCTATTACATCGGCAACCTTTTGTTTGCCTTCAAGGTTGATGATTTCGCCGGACCATGCCAGATTTTTCAGAAGATCGCTTTGCCAGTTCATTTGTTAGTATCAGGTATTTAGTATCAAGTATCAGGACCTTTTTATATAGACAGTAGCAAATACCAGGGTGAAGTTGTCTTGCTACCTGATACTCAACTATAATAATGCTTTCGCTCTTTTTACTACATTATCAACGGTAAAGCCGAAATGTTTGTACAGATCATCTGCCGGAGCTGATTCGCCGAATGTTTCCATTCCTAACATATCGCCTTCGTCGGTAGTGTATTTATGCCAGCCCATTGGGGATGCCATTTCAACCGCCAAACGTTTTTTGTATGCTTTAGGGAATACCGACTCTTTGTAAGCAGCATCCTGTTTCTCAAATAATTCCCATGATGGCATGCTTACCACGCGGGTTGAGATGCCTTCAGCCTCTAATTTAGCCTGTGCTTCCATAATTAAAGCAACTTCTGAACCTGTTGCAATTAATATCAGGTCAGGGTTTTTGCTGGCTTCAGATAATACGTAAGCACCTTTTGCAAGATTTGTTGCTTTGCCATATTTATCCTGATCTAATATAGGTAAGCCCTGGCGGGTGAATACCAATACAACCGGGCCGCCTTTATGTTCAACAGCTACTTTCCATGCCTGTACGGTTTCATTCGCATCAGCGGGGCGTATAACAGTAATACGTGGTATTGAACGTAATGAAGCTAACTGCTCAACCGGCTGGTGAGTGGTACCATCTTCGCCTAAGCCAATGCTGTCATGCGTGTAAACAAATATCGGGCTGATCTGCATAATGGATGCCAAACGGATCGGCGGGCGCATGTATTCGGAGAACATCAGGAATGTTGCACCAAAAGGGATAACACCTGCTGTTAAAGCCATACCATTTAATGCTGAACCCATAGCATGCTCGCGGATACCGAAGTGGAAGTTGCGGCCTGCTCTGTTCTCAGATGTAAATGAATCGAAATTCTTTAAGTTGGTTTCAGTTGATGGGGCCAGATCGGCAGCGCCACCAAGTAAATAAGGTATTTTATCGGCAAGAGCATTTAAGGCTTTACCTGATGCCACACGTGTTGCCACTTTAGGATCAGATGCCTTAAATATAGGTAATGAATCTGCCCAGCCTTTAGGTAACTCACCTTTAACTGCTGTTTCGTATTCTGCAGCCAGTTCAGGGTATTGTGCCTTATAATCAGCAAATAGTTTATTCCATTTATCTTCTTTAGCGATACCTTTTTCGCCAGCTTTGTGGTAGAAATCTAAAACTTCAGCAGGTACGTTAAATGATTTATCAGGATCGAAGCCAAAGAATTCTTTAACCAGTTTAATCTCGTCAGCTCCCAGTGGCGCGCCATGTGAACCTGCAGTACCTGATTTGTTAGGGCTGCCATAAGCGATCAGTGAACGTACGTTTATTAACGATGGTTTTTGTTTTTCGGCTCTGGCGTTGGTTATAGCCAGTTCCAAAGCGTGAACATCGTTAACATCGGTAACATCCTGTACATGCCAGCCATATGCGCGGAAACGTGCGCTTACATCTTCGTTAAAGGTAATGTCTGTAGAACCTTCTATCGAGATGTGATTGTTATCGTACAAATAAATGATGTTGCCTAGCTCCAGGTGGCCTGCTAATGAAGCAGCTTCAGAAGTTACACCCTCCATCATGTCGCCATCACTAACTATAGCATATACACTATAATCAAAAAGATCGAAGTTCGGTTTGTTGTAACGTGCTGCTAAGTGTTTTTGTGCGATAGCGAAACCTACGCCATTGGCAAAACCCTGACCGAGCGGGCCGGTAGTTACATCAATACCAGGGCACAGGCCGTACTCCGGGTGACCCGCAGTTTTGCTGTTTAACTGGCGGAAATCTTCGATATCATTTAAAGTCAGATCGTAACCGGTTAGGTATAAAAAACTGTACTGTAAAATACAAGCGTGGCCGCATGAAAGGATAAACCTGTCGCGGTTAGCCCAATGCGGGTTTTTAGGGTTGTAATTTAAAACCTTTGACCAAAGTACGTGGCCCATTGGCGCAAGCGCCATGGCTGTACCAGGGTGACCTGAATTTGCTTTTTGTACAGCGTCTGCTGATAAAATCCGAACGGTGTTTATTCCAAGTTCTTCGATGCTTGGGATTGCGATTGTATCCATTTTTATTAAACTTATAGTATAATGTATTTGATTAGGTGACTTATTTTGCTGTTGCCGACAGCATTCCTGTTACAGGTTCTTCATTCATCGTCCATAGCCTGGCCCCGCCTTTTATGCCGTCTTCATTTGTAACGATCTTCATATTTTTATCCAATGGAAAGGTAAGCTTATCAGCATTGCCGCCACCTATATACAAAGTGTCGTAATTGAATACTGTTTTCAAAACTTCAAAAACTTTTTGCATACGCTCATTCCATTTCTTTTTTCCTTCAGCCTCAAGTGCGCGCTCGCCGATGTAGTCGTCGTAAGTAACCGTTTTTTTTTCTTTTTTACTGATAGGGTGATGCGCTATCTCCAGGTGCGGCAGTAAATGGCCGTCCATTAACAGGGCTGTGCCAAAACCGGTACCCAGTGTAAGCACCATTTCAAAGCCTTTGCCGGTAACTACGCCAAGGCCTTGCATATCTGCATCATTAACAACTTTGGCGGGTTTGCCAAGTTCTATTTCGAGTTTTTTACTCAGGTCAAAATCTTTCCAGGCCTCGTTGCCCAGGTTTGGTGCCGTTTTAATTACGCCATTTCTAACATAGCCAGGGAAACCAACCGATATATTGGTGTATTCCGGAAAATTTTTGATGAGGGTTTTTATTGCTTCCATCATATTTTCAGGCGTAGATGGCATTGGGGTTACTACTTTTTCATAAGCCATTTGTAATTTACCTTCACTATTTAAAATAGTAGCTTTTATATGCGAGCCTCCGATATCGATGGAAAGAACCTGTAATTGCGCAGAAGAATTTTTCATTAAGATGTGAGTTCAAGGAATATACAGCAGGATTACCCCTGTTGGTATACAAATATCATATTTTTAATAATAAATAAATGTTAATTTATATGTTATTTATCGCATGGCAAATAAACACTATAATGAATAAGATTTATAGCCTATTTGTTTTTTAATATGAGGTCGTCTCCTGCTTTTTACATAGGAATTGCAAAAGTGCAATATTAACAATTATAAGTGTATAAACAACAATAATCATTTAATTGCCGGAAGATGCTGCGAAAGTAATATTGTTTTCGGGAAGTAGTATGAGAAAGCTGTAATTTTAAAATTTCAGGTTGCTTTTTACCCATTTTTGCACTTCTTCCTGTACCAGGACATCGGCGGGTAATTTATCATGAATAAGCTTTTCTATTTTATTGCCAGTGTTTGAGAAACGGTAGTCCCAAAGTATCATCAACCTGTTTACAAGGTATACCATTTCATTGCCTTCTTCGCGGTTAAAAGAGGTGCCATCGGGTTTCCCGTTTACGTGAGGATCGTTATGCGGATAAACGCTCCACTTGTAATCGGAATAATGCAGATTTCTTCTTGAAAACAAGATCATATGGCCTATAAATTTTAGTAAATGTACTGATAATTAATGGGTTTTGTATGTATTTTGTATAGCGATGGGTTTCAAACCCATCGCTATGGATAACAAGGGTTTAACTGTGTAATAAGTAAAAAACAAAAAAGGGTGATGCTATTTTTAGCATCACCCTTTAAATGTTCTTTATATAATCCCGGTATTAATTACCGTTTGGATCGCCCTGGTTTTGACCCTGGTCGTCCTGATCAGGCAGACCTACAATTTTATAGGTTTTGTTTCCATTTGCATCTACCAAAACTTTGAAGTAAACACCATCGGGCGAAATATAAAGCTTATCGCCATTGATATTTATTTTTCTGCAGTTTGGAGGTAATTGGGTAACAATATCACCTATCTGTGGTGCAGCAGGGGCATTGTTAACATCGCCGCCGCCATCATCAGTAGTTAATTCACCATCCTTACCGGCAACCTGGTAGCTTAATGTGCCATCGTCCTTAGTGATAGGCTCATAATAAACACCATCAGCCTCGTAATATTGCTGACCGTTGATCACAATTGACTGCGCGTTTGATGGTAAAGTAGTTACCTCAGCGCCAACAGGCGGTTCAACAACAGTGTACTGGTCATTGTTATATTGGTAGAACAAACCACCGCTGTAAAAATATTGGTAATCACCAAAGTAGAAAGGGTAATAACCGTATGGTAAATAGCCTATGCTAAAGCCTAACCTTGGCGCGTAGTAGGAGCCATAATAGCCATGATTATAGTGGTAAGCAGTATTGCCCGGTAAATATCCGCCACGATAACCTGCAATAACATGGTTGTGGCCATAAGCAGAACCAGGGTAAGTGCGGTATGCAGTAACACCAGTACGTGCCGGAACACCTACATGGCCGGCATAGTTTGGCCTGGCAATAATACTTCTTTGTGTATTTGTGTTCGGGCGTTGCGCATAATTACTGTGCCCGGCTGTGTTAGCATTATTTGTGCGTGTTGATGGTGTGCTGTAACTGCGTGGCGCAGATGATGATCTTGGTGCAGAAGGTGCAACAGATACATGACCGCCGCCACCGCCCCCACCACCGGCAGGACGACCACCACCACCGCCGCCGCCACCTGAATGATCGTGCTGTGCACTGGCAGGCATAGCTAATGCAAGGCATAACATACCGCTTAAAGCAGTAGCTGATAGATATTTATATATACTTTTCATGATAATAAAAAATTAACGTAAAGCCAGTACCTAATAATTTAGCTTTATATAGTCATAGACTATTGGTTATGCAAACGGTTTAATGCTGGTTTAATTATAATTATACTCAAAAAGCAGACCAGTATTGATGCTTTTTGCTTTAATTACACCAGGTTTACAAAACCAAACTAAAGTAGGTGAGGCTAAAGTAATATTAATATGTTAATTACCCCTATTACGTAAATGATTTATTACAATGCTACACTAAACAAAATTTAGGCCGGCAAAGTTGCGTGTAAGTATCTGGCTGTTGTTTACATTGAGCCATTTATCTAAAAGTGTGGCATAAACATCCCTGAAATCTACCTGGTATTTTAAGTCGCCGTTATCCAGCGTAGCCAAATCGGGTGCTTCATTATAGATGCCTGGTTTTGTAAGCTTACCACCGTAAATAAGTATATTGTTTGCTGTACCATGGTCGGTGCCGTTGCTGGCATTTTGCTCAACACGGCGGCCAAATTCAGAGAAAGTCATCACAAGGGTATCGTCAAGCTTACCGCTTTGTTTAAGGTCTTTTATAAAGGCCGCAACCCCATCACCATAAATTTTTAACTGCCTGCCCTGTTGATTTTGCTGGCCAACGTGCGTATCAAAACCGCTTAGCGACACATAATAAACCCTGGTTTTTAGCCCCGAGTTTATAAACTTTGATACCGTTTTAAGCTGGTTGGCAAAGGGCGTAGCTGGATAATCGGCAGTTACTTTATAAGTTTTGGAGGTGTTTTGGATATAATCGGCCGATGAATAGGTTTCTATCATGGTTTTATACAGATAACCCAGGTTGTCCTCGTTTAAATCAACGTTGTTATGGTCGTGCACCAGGTCCTTAAAAAAGGGTTCACGAGTGGTTTGGTATAGTTTGTTGGGATCCTGTACGGCTATGCCTTTCATTTTGGCGCCTTTCATGGCTAATGAAAGTGTATCATCAACCTCAATAGCCGAATAGGAATTCTGGCAGTTTGAATCAAGATAGCGGCCTATCCAGCCCGTTGTTAAAAACTGGTTGGCATCACTGCCGGTTTGCCATATATCCATTGAGCGGAAATGCGAGCGATCAGGATTTGGGTAACCTACCGAATTGATGATGTTCATCCAGCCCTGGTCATAAATTTCCTTTAAAGCTGATAGATTGGGGTTAAGTCCCTGCATGTCATTCAGCGTAACAATATCTGTTTTATTTATGGCGATGGTATTCCGCTTTTGATAATAGATATCATTACCATATGGTATAATGGTATTAAGCCCATCATTGCCGCCTGAAAGCTGTATGATCACCAGGTTCTTATACCCGCTTAGCTCACTCATGGCCATAGCTTCCAAAGGCTTCAGAAAAGCCGGCATCATAAACGCGCCCGATACTATTGCACTGCTCTTTAAAAAACTTCTTCTTTTCATCGTAGCCCCCTAACCCCCTAAAGGGGGAATTATTATTTAATATACATTACTAACAACCCTCCATTTCTCCCTCTTTAGGGGGCTGGGGGGTTAACAAAGCTGGTATTCTGGTGTTGAAACTATTTGTATTATCGTATCCTTAATATCTGTAGCCTGGTTCACTTCAGCAATAACTGCCTGATTTAATTTGGGCTCCAGCATAAATTCTGCTATTTGTATTTTTGATGTATCGTCGGGTATTTCTTTTAAAAACTTATCCCAATTAGGCTGTGCCTGTACTCTTTTTATTACATTCATTTGCTGCTTGCGTACCGATGCCAGATAAGCCTCATCACCGGGATCAACTTTTCCGGTAAAATCAATTACACCTGCATTTAAAATGATGGATGACATCTTCATCCGGTACATCAGCGATGAACTGTCAATCCAGCTTTTGCCACCGGGCCAGCCGGCTACATTTGGCGGGCGAAATAATAATTGCCCCAGCGTACGCTGAAACTGCATCAAAACATCCGGGTTTTGATAGGTAATATAAAATTGCCTGTTCAACCCCGTTAAAAATTCAACGGGTGACTTTACCAGGTTGCCAATATTTTTATCATCATAAAACCAGTTGGATTGAAATACAAATTCAAGCAAAGGCTTTATCTCGTAATTTGATTTGTAAAATACATTAGTCATTTGGCTGATGTGTTCAGCATCGGGCACATCATTTACCAGGTACCGGTATAACTTTGTGCTGATAAATTCGGCAGTTTTTTTGTGCGAGAAGATGATCTCTACAATATCCTCACCACAAAAATTGCCGGTTTGGCCCATGAATGTTTTTGGATTATCATCATGTACTTTTGGCCTGAAGATATAATCACCTGTTTTGCCATCATAGGCCCATCCTGTAAATGCGCGTGCCGATTCTTTTACATCGTGCTCGGTATAATTACCCCTGCCAATAGTGAAAAGTTCCATTAGCTCGCGGGCAAAATTTTCATTTGGGTGGCCCTTTTGGTTTTGCTGGTTATTTAAAAATTGCAGCATCCCCGGGCTTTGCGAAACCTGTAACAACAAGGTTTTGAAATTGCCCAGTGCATTTTCACGCTCAATATTATTAAGCTGCTGTTCATAATAAGCGTTGCCGATATTGCAGGCAAAATGATTATGCCAAAAAAGGGTCATCTTCTCCCTTAGCTGGGCATCAGTAGTGCTTAATTGGGTTATCCATGCCAGGTTAAGTGCTTTATCCTGCGTGTTTCTTTCTTCCTGTATCCTTATTTTTTCTTCGTCGGTTTTATTAGCCTGCGGGCGCAGGTCTATATTTTCTGTTAGTATAGTTATAGGATGACTATCGGCGGAAGCCTTAAAAAGCTTTCTTACAGCTTTATTCGCCGACCAGTTCTCATGATCGTGCAAGTCTTCAAAGCGGATGCCAAAGCCAGCCCTGGCATATAAGTGTTTGATATTTCTTGCGTTATTCATCCCTGCATGCTTTTAGTTAGGACTATATAAAATCAAAGTGGTTTAACTGGTAATTAATAAATTTGCTAATTATTATTAATATTAGCAAAGCTGATATTCCGGTGTTGAAACCAGCTCAATTACCATTTGTTTAACATCCGTTGCCTGCGTTACTGTATTTATTAAAGTGTTATTCAATTTAGGTGCCAGCATAAACTGGGCTATTGCCATTTTTGATGCGTCCTTTGGTATGCTGTTTAAAAACTTATCCCAATCGGGTTGGGCCTGTACTTTGGTAGCTACTGCCTGCTGCTGATTATGCAGCGTGGCAATATAAGCCTCATCTTCAGGGTCGGCTTTGCCGGTAAAATCAATTACACCGCCGTTTAGCAGGGTCGATGGTATTTTTATGCGGTACATGAGTGATGAACTGTCTATCCAGTTTCGACCGCCCGGCCAACCTGCAACATTTGGCGGGTAAAATAATACCTGCCCCAAAGCACGCTCAAATAACAATAATACCTCGGGCTTTTGATAGGTGATGTAAAACTGCCTGTTTAAACCCACCAGCAATTCCACCGGCGATTTAATAAGGTTGCCTGTATTTTTATCATCATAAAACCAATCGGCAGTGAAAACGTATTCCAGCAGGGTTTTTATTTCATAATTGGCATTATAAAAAACATCAGCCATGGCGCTAACATGTGCCGGGTCGGGCGTTTCATTTACCAGGTATTTATAAAGCTTATTGCTGATGAAGTATGCGGTTTCCTTCCTTTCGAGCAGGGTATTAATAATATCCTCGCCTTGAAAATTACCTGTTTTACCCATAAAGGTTTTTTGTCCGTCGTCATGCACAAAGGGCCGCATTTTAAATTCTCCATCCTTGTTAAAGCTCCACCCTGTAAATGCACGCGCCGATTCCTTAACATCATGCTCGGTATAATTGCCCCGGCCAATGGTAAACAGCTCCATCAGCTCGCGGGCAAAATTTTCATTGGGGTGCCCCTTTTGGTTTTGCTGATTATTTAAAAACTGTAGCATGGCCGGAGATTTGGATACCTCCATCACCATAGTGCGGAAATTGCCCAGGGCATTGCTGCGTTGTATATTATTGAGTTGCTGGGCGAATGAAGCGCGGTTGCTGCGGCAGGCAAAATGGTTATGCCAAAACAGGGTCATCTTTTCCCGTAGCTGGGCATCGGTCTTGCTCATTTTGTCAATCCAGGCCAGGTTAAGATCTTTTTCCTGCTGGCGTTGTTCCTGCAAAAACATTTTTTTGGCGCCAATATCGCCTTTCATCAGCATGGTATAATCGGTGGCATCCTGAATTATATCAATTGGATCGCTATTATCGGATGTTTTAAACAATTGTTTAACCGCTGCTTTGGTAGTCAGGTGCTTCTCATCGCTTATATCCTCAAACCGCATTCCAAATGCTGCCCTTGTAAACAGGTGTTTTATTGGCTTAATGTTATCCATGCCGCTGTATGACTACAGTTACTGCAATTGGTTTAACATGGTGTATTACTAATAGTTATATTTATTTACGGCTGGTGAGATTTTCTTCAACATATCCTGTCAACTTTATTATATTAGTGCCGATTAAACCTTATCCAATGAATAGATTCATTACCCTGATGGCGCTGTGCGCAACTACTATTTCTGTTAATGCGCAGCAAGCCGCTGCCCCCGCTCCTGTTTATGAGATTTATGGTAAAATTGACAAGGAAGACCTTGAGATGAAAACCTGCGATTTTGAGAAAGATGCCAATGCCGAAATTTTAATTGACAAAGGTGATGTTTACTATGATCACTCCCTTAATCAGGTGGGCGAATACCACACACGTATAAAGATATTTAATGATAATGGTAAAGATCGTGCTAACGTTCGCATTGAGTATTACAGTGCCAACCAGGAAGAATACATCAGCGGTTTACAGGGCGAAACCATAAACATGGTTGATGGCAAGGCTGTAATAACCAAGCTGGATAAAAAACTGATATACACACAGGCGGTTGATAAATACAAAAGCGCCATGGTTTTTACCATGCCTGATGTTAAACCGGGCTCAATAATTGAATATAAATATACGCTGACATCTACCGATCCCTTTTACCTGCCAACCTGGATTTTTCAGGCTCAGATACCAACAAGGTATAGTGAGTATGACACCAGTGTGCCTGAGTGGTTCTATTTTCAACCGCAAACAAATATGCGTGTGCCTTTTACAAAACATGCCAGTTCGCAAGGAAATGGTGGTTATGGCATAGGGCAGGATGCGGTTACATTTACCACACAGGGCGAACAACGGATAATGACCAATGTACCCTCAATGCCTACAGAATTTGCTATGCGATCGCTTACCGATAACCTGGCTTACGTAGCTTTTCAACTTAAAACTTTTAGTCCGCCCAATAGCTTTGTGCAATCATTATCAAACACCTGGGCAAAGGTAGGTGAGAACTTGCTTAAAGATGATGACTTTGGTAAGCAGCTTAACCGCAAGCTAACAGGCGAGGATGTAATTATAGCCAAGGCCAAAACCTTTAAAACAGATGATGAAAAGATAGCGTATTTGTTTAACCAGGTAAGGGACAATATGAAATGGGACGGTTCGGATAAATGGTACACTATTGATGGCACCAGCAAAGCCTGGGATACCAAGACCGGTAACTCAACAGAAATTAACCTGATTTTGTATCACTTGCTCAATAAATCAGGGGTTAAAGCAGCCGTGCCAATGCTTGTAAGTACCCGCGTACATGGAAGAGTAAACCCATCGTATACCAGTTTAAGACAATTTAACCGTGGTGTGGTATACATACCTGTTGACAGTACAAAGATGTATATACTTGATGCCACTGGTAAATATAACATGTACAATGAAACACCTTACAGCCTGCTCAATTCATCGGGTCTGTATGTTAATCCCGATACGAAAGACGCCGACCTGGTTTTTGTGATTAAGCAGGCACCTGTAAGGCAGGCGGTTTTTATAAACGCCGAAATAAAACCTGAAGGCAAAATGGCCGGAACGGTACAAATAAGCAGCTTTAGCTATAACAGGATCAATTGTATTGATAGCTACAAAACCGATGGCGAGAAAAAGTACATTGATAATTTAAGGGAAGATGATAATAACTTAAAAATAACATCCCTTAAATTCGATAACATGGATGTGGACACATTGCCATTGGTGCAAAATGTGGATTTCAACCTTGTTTTAACAGGGTCTGATGATAACTACATTTACTTTAATCCAAACCTGTTCACTTCAATGGGTAAAAATCCTTTCTTAAGCGAAACGCGTAACACCGATATTGATTTTGGCTACCAGGATAACTCAACCATTAACGGTATGTATAAAATACCTGCGGGTTATAAGATAGACGCTCTGCCAAAAAACATCAGCATGGCAATGCCCGATCAGAGCATCGTGTTCAGGCGTATTATAGGTGAGCAGGATGGCAATATTGCCGTACGCTATACCATTACCTATAAAAAAAGCATCTATTTTAAAGAAGAATACCCCGATCTGCACGAGTTCTACAAAAAGATGTACGAAATGCTGAACGAACAAATAGTGCTAAAAAAATCATAATAAGGGTTATGTGTAAAAGATATTTAACCTGTTTATTAGTAATTGTAGCTGCCTGTTGCATTATCCCGGCTAAAATATATAGCCAGGATATACCCAAGGAATTATATACAGCCAACGGGATCCCTGATTCATTAAAGGAGGATGCAAACTCGGTGGTGCGCTATTCGAGCGATGAGGTCACTATTAATGGCCCGGGTAAGGCGGTCATTAAACATCATTCTATTGTTACCATATTAAATCAAAAGGGAGATGGCGAAGCCTTTATAAGATTTTATTACGACAAAAAGTATGATACCTATAGTGATGTAGACATTCATGTGTATGGTGCCGATGGGGTATTAATAAAGAAATACCACAAAAGCGATATGTATGATGAGTCGGCAAGTAATTATGAAACTATTGTTACCAATGCCCGAAAACTTACATTAGAGCATACCGTGGCTTCATATCCAACTACAATTGAGGTTGAATACGAAGAAGACCTGAGCAGCTTTATAAGCATGGATAGCTGGGAAATACAGGATTTGGAACAATCTGTGCAAAATGCGACCTATACGGTATTAGTAAAACCTGAAATAGCTTTCAGATATAAAAACGAAAACATATCCCTTAAACCCGAGAAGGGAACGCAAGATGGATTTGAAAGTTATAAGTGGCAGGTAAAAAACCTGGTAGCCATAAAAAAACAAGATTATACTTTACGGTGGACGGTTCTTCCTGGTGTTTTATTTGGCACATCACAGTTCAATTGTGATGGTTATCCGGGTGATTTGAGTTCATGGCAGAACCTGGGTAAATGGGTGTATGGCCTGCATGCTGATGTCTGTAAGCTAAGTCCGGCGCGTGTGCTGGAGATTCGTAAAATGACAGATAGCATTAAAACCGATAAAGAGAAGGCAAAGTTTTTATATGAATACTTACAGCAAAATACCCGGTATGTGAGTATTCAATTGGGGATAGGCGGATGGAAGCCTTTCGATGCTAATTTTGTAGATAATAAAAAATATGGCGATTGTAAGGCCCTGGCTAATTATATGTATGCATTACTCGATGCAGTAAACATTCATGCGGAATGGGCAGTTGTACGAGCTGGTTTTAATGAGCCTGCTGCTGATCCGGCTTTCCCGAATAACCCTTTTAATCATGAGATACTGTGCATTCCTTTCAAAAATGATACTACCTGGCTTGATTGCACAATGACATACCGGGAATTTGGGAAACCAGGTCCTTTTACTGAAAACAGAAATGCTTTATTAATAACTCCTGATGGTGGTAAATTGGTTAATACTCCTAAAAGCAGAGCCGATGATAACGAGTTTACAAGTGAAGTTCATTTGGTGCTGGATTCTGTTGGCGGAGCAAAGGCCCAGGTTAAGATTTTAAGTACCGGTGAATACAGAGAACAATATATAGGAATGGCTTCCATGAAACAAGATGACCAGAAACAATATCTGTTTGATGATCTTGATATTAAACAACCATCGGTGTTTTTACTTGAATATGGTAAGGATAAAAATTATACCAAGGAAATGAATATTAACCTTGAATATGATAAGTTTTGTGATATAGCTGTAGCCAATAAGTTCTTCTATCATCCACACGTGTTTGATTTGTGGAACATAACTCCACCTATTCAGGAAAAAAGGAAAGCTAATTATTACTTTGATTTTCCAAGAATAAAAACCTGTGTAACCACTATCGATCTGCCCAAAGGTTTTGAGGTAGAAACTTTACCAACTAACCAGCAGCTGAAGTTTACGTATGGCGATTACGAGGTAAAATACAGCTACGATGCTGCGAAGAACCAGGTGATCAGCACTGCTAAGTTTAATTTAACAAACCAGGTTATCCCGGCTGCAAAATATACCGAAATGCAGCAATACATGGATGCCATTGCCAAAGCACAAAATAAAAAGCTGGTAATACACCGCAAGACGTAAATTTGCTCCTGATGATATTCAGGCTTGATGAACGTTTACTATTTCCGGAACCTGCCTTAGCCGAGGAAGATGGCTTGCTGGCCGTAGGCGGCGATCTATCGACCAAACGCTTGCTATTGGCATATCAGAATGGCATATTCCCCTGGTATAGCGATGATTCGCCTATACTATGGTATTCGCCGCATGAGCGATTTGTGCTTTTCCCGGATGAGTTGAAAATATCAAAAAGTATGCGGCAGGTGTTGCGATCGGGCAAATTCACCATCAGCATAAATAAAGCTTTCAGCGATGTGATTGAAGCCTGCTCAGTTGCGGAGCGCATAGGGCAGGACGGTACATGGATAACCGAAGATATGAAAGCAGCCTACCAGCGATTACATGCCGAAGGCCATGCGAATTCAGTTGAAGTATGGGAGCAGGGGAGTTTAGTCGGCGGTTTTTATGGTGTACAGGTCGGTCATGTTTTTTGTGGTGAGAGTATGTTTAGTCGCGTTAGCAATGCCTCCAAAACCGCACTGATATGGTTATGCAATAGCGGCTTATATAAGCTGATAGACTGCCAGGTACATACCGAACATTTGGAATCAATGGGAGCAAGGATGATCAGCCGTGAAGAATATATGGCTTTGCTGCGTGGGAATGGTTAACTTTATAGCCAATAATCCCCATGTCATTGCGAGCGATAGCGTGGCAACCTCGTCGCTTGTATATCTAAACGCGACGAGGTTGCTTCGTCGTTCCTCCTCGCAATGACATAGGGGGGTAAAGGGATAGAGACTTACGAAGTTTAATTCGGTGTTGTCTGTTTTCAATGGTCTCATTGAGGGCTACGCCGTTTTAAAACTTCGTAAGTCTGAACACAATAATAAAACATGTCATTCTGAGCGGTAGCGAAGAAACTTTCAGGCGCTGAACGAGCGATAAGGTTCTTCGCTATCGCTCAGAATGACAATAAATAAAATATGCAGCAGATCAACCAAAAAGAGCGGATAATTTTAGGCATCGACCCGGGTACTTCGGTAATGGGTTATGGGTTGGTGAAGGAAGTCGGCTCAAAAATGGAACTGATCAGCCTGGGTGTGGTAAAGATGGAAAAGATCGACGACCATATGCTTAAGCTGCAGCGCATATTTGAAAAAACCGTTGCCCTAATTGATAACTATCATCCCGATTGCCTGGCTATTGAGGCCCCCTTTTACGGCAAAAATATCCAGGTAATGCTAAAGCTGGGCCGCGCGCAGGGCGTGTGCATGGCAGCGGCACTATCACGCAATATTACTATTACCGAATACGCTCCCCGCAAAATAAAACAATCTATAACAGGCAACGGTAACGCCACCAAAGAGCAGGTAGCAAACATGCTGCAAACTTTGCTTGGTTTTAAAGAAACCCCGGAGTTTTTGGATGCTACCGACGGTTTGGCCGTTGCAGTTTGTCACTCCTTTCAGCGCGTACCTGTTGGCAAAAGCGGGAAGATCAGCAGCAAGAAAGCTTACTCGGGCTGGGAAACTTTTGTTAAGGATAACACCAGCAGGGTTGCCGGTATAGCTAAAAAGGCAAAATAAGCCCCCTTGTTTGTCATACATTTATCACCATTTAGTAGCTATTAATCAATGGATACGCTCTGGCTAAAACCTTTCTTTGAATTGTAAATAATTAGCGCTACCTTTGCGCCCGATTTGGCGATGTTGCCAAATTCGTTATTTAAATTCATGAACCCATTTATTGAACTGGGAATCCGTCATGATATTGTTAATGCCATCTCTGAGTTAGGATTTGAAAATCCTACGCCAATCCAGGAACAGTCAATTCCGGTATTGTTAACAGGCAGCAACGATTTTGTCGGATTAGCCCAAACCGGGACCGGTAAGACTGCTGCCTTTGGACTGCCATTATTAGAACTACTGGATTTCGAAGAAAACTATCCGCAGGCACTTATATTGTGCCCAACGCGCGAACTTTGTTTACAAATTACTAATGATTTGAACAATTACTCCAAAAATATGCCCAACGTACACGTTGTTGCGGTATATGGCGGAGCAAGTATTTCAGATCAATTACGCCAGATTAAACGCGGTGTGCAAATTGTTGTTGCCACACCTGGTCGTATGCTTGATATTATCAATCGTAAAGCGATTGATTTTTCGAAGGTTAAGTTTGTAGTTTTAGACGAAGCTGATGAAATGCTCAACATGGGCTTTCAGGAAGACATTGACAGTATTCTCTCTACTACGCCCGACGAGAAAAAAACATGGCTGTTTTCAGCCACCATGCCTGCCGAAGTTCGCAGGATCGCGAAAAAATACATGACCGATCCGCATGAGCTTACCATGGGCACAAAAAACACAGGTAATGCTAACATTGAGCACGAATACTACATCATCCGTGCCCGTGATAAGTATGCCGCTTTTAAACGTATTGTTGACTTTAACCCTGAAATTTTCGGTATCGTATTTTGCCGTACCAAAATTGAAACTCAGGAAATTGCTGAATCATTAATTAAAGACGGTTACAATGCCGATTCTTTACACGGTGATTTATCACAACAACAACGCGATAAAGTAATGAAACGCTACCGCGACCGCAGCCTGCAATTATTAATTGCTACTGACGTTGCTGCACGTGGTATTGATGTTAATGATGTAACACACGTTATTAACTATTCATTACCTGATGAATTGGAGAATTACACCCACCGTAGCGGCCGTACAGCCCGTGCAGGTAAAACAGGTGTATCAATCTCTATCATCAACGGTAAGGAGCTTGGTAAAATTCGCCAGATAGAAAGAGTTATCGGCAAGAAATTTATTAAAGCTGAAATACCAACAGGATTTGACGTTGTTGAAAAACAATTGTTTGCCCTGGTACATAAAGTACACAATGTTGAAGTTAATGAGCAGCAAATTGAACAGTACACTCCACGTATAATGGAAGAGTTCAAGGAACTGAGCAAAGAAGATATTATTAAACGCTTTGCATCATTAGAGTTTAACCGCTTTTTAGAATATTACAAAAACGCACCTGATTTGAACGCTGCCGTTGAAGAACGCCGTCCGTTTGAAGAACGTGGTGAACGTGGCGAACGCGGAGAACGTGCTCCACGCAGCAATGGTGGTAAATCAGAATTTACCCGTTTGTTTATAAACTTAGGTTCAGTTGATGAATTTAACCGTGGCGATTTGCTGGGTTACATTTGCAACAACACCAAAATAAGCGGACGCACCGTTGGTAAGATCGACGTGAAGGGTGTTTACTCTTTCTTTGAAGTTGCCAATGATGATGTTGAAAAAGTAATGACCGGCTTTAAAGGTATTGATTTTAAAGGCCGCGAAGTTAGAATAGAAGTATCAGGTGAAGGTACCAGCAGCACCCGTACAGGTGGTGAGCGCCGCGAAGGTGGTTACAACCGTTCAGGTGGTGGCGAACGTCGCGAAGGTGGCTATAACCGTTCAGGTGGTGGTGAAAGAAGCGGAAGCGGCGAGCGTCGTGAAGGCGGCTTTAACCGTGAGCGCAGCAATGCCGGTGGTTCAACTGGTGGTGGTTTCCGTGATTTTTCAGGCAAACGCCGCGAAGATCGCCCTGAACGCCGCAGAAGATTTTAGTTTTCATATTGCTTCTTAGCAGAAGCATTTGAGTTTGTTTAGTTTAGTTTAGTTTAGTTTAGTTTGATGAAGCCTCCCGTCGTAAGATCCGGGGGGCTTTCGTTTTATTTGGTAAATGCTATAGTTGCTGAATCGGGCGTAACCAGCTCCAGCTGATGCTCGTCGACCTTTACTATAGCATATTTGGTATAAGGTAAATTGCCCTCAAATGAAGTGTAAATGGTATCGCCCTTAACAAAATAATCCTCCGGATCAGGCGAATCATTCTCGAGAACAAAAGACTTGTCGGTTATTTTAAGTTTGCTGCCATCGGCCTTTGAATGCCACTCGCCTACCAGTTTCTTGTTTGATGTGCTTTTACATGCCGGGGTAAATAGTATAAATGCACATGCTGCATGCACAAATATCAAAGGGTAGTTTTTCATGGCAACAAACGTTTAATTCCTGGTTATCGGTCTCTTAATTCCGACTTTTTACAGTAATACTTATGTCCCTTTGAATTTACATAATAATAATGAGAATATTTATCAATGTAAATGGTTTGTCCCTTGGGGCCCTTTTTGCCTTTGTATTTTTTGTCAACAACATCGGCTTTGCCTTTGGCGGCTACTTCTGATGTTTTGTGGCCAACGGCTTTGGCGTCTCTGTCTACTTTACTTTGTGCGTGGCTTTGAGTGGCAATAAACAATCCTGCTGCAAAAATTGCAACTTTAAATGCATTCTTCATGATATTTCTTGAGTTAAGTTATATGTATATATCTATACTAACTCAATTCCTCTGCCAAAAGTTTCATTTCTAATGCCGGAGAATGTTTTTGATACAATATATTGTACACCGCGTTGCAGATTGGCATGTGTACCTTATAGTTTTTGTTTACCTCGTGAAGGCAATTAACAGCATAGTAACCTTCGGCTATCATGTTCATTTCTAACTGTGCCGACCTAACGGTGTAGCCCTTACCTATCATGTTGCCAAAGGTGCGGTTACGGCTAAACTGGGAGTAAGCGGTAACCATCAGATCGCCCAGGTAGGCGGATTCCTTGATGTCCCTGTCGATAGGGTGAACGGTATCAACAAAGCGTTCCAGCTCGCGTATGGCGTTTGATATTAAAACAGATTGAAAATTATCACCATAACCTACGCCGTGGCATATGCCGCTGGCTATGGCATATACATTTTTTAGTACAGCACCGTACTCTGTACCATATATATCGTCAGATACATTGGTTTTAATATAGCGGGTGTTTATCATCCCGGCAAACTCAGCTGCCAGCTCAATATCACGCGAGGCAATGGTTAAATAGGATAATTTCTCAAGCGCTACTTCTTCAGCATGGCATGGCCCACTGATCACTACAAAATCATCAAATGATACGTTGTAATGCTGGTTTAAAAACTCGCCGATGATCTGGTTCTCGTCAGGTACTATACCTTTTATGGCTGATACTATTTTTTTGCCTGCCAGGTCAGCAGGGGTAATGCCTTTTAAGGCATCCTTCAGGAACGCGGCAGGCACATTCAGCAATATAAAATCTGCCGGTGCTATCAGTTCTTTAAGATTGGTTGAGATATTGGCTGCCGGTACTTTAATATCAACAGAGCTCAGGTAATTAGGGTTGTGTCCGAATTTATGGATATGCTCAACCGCTTGCGTGCTGCGCATCCACCAAAAAATCTCCTTCTCAGTAACATTGTCCGAGAGCATTTTAACATTAGCAGTAGCCCAACTACCCCCGCCTACAACTGTGATCTTATTTTTTTGCTTAGCCATCAACAAAATAAAAATGTCCTGCCTGGAAATTGTTTTTCCGGGCAGGACAAATATAGAGTAGATTTGAGATGTTAGCTATGTGATGCGCGACTTTTATTTGCAGAAGGTAGATGCAGGATCTTTTTATCTCATATCTCCCATCTCAAATCTCATGCCTTAAGCTTAATTATCAGCTGGCTTGTCGAATAATTTTGATTTATCAACCTTCTCAACCAGCATGCCATCGCTCAATGTTTTTGATATAGCTGAGTATGGTGCTGATACCACTTCATCGCCATTTTTAAGGCCGGTTAATACCTGTATGTAGCTATCATCCTGTATGCCTGTGGTTACCAGTACCTGTTTTAGTTTACCGGCATTGTACACAAACACATATTCTTTAACAACGGTACTCATTTTTACCTGTTTATCATCATCGCTGCTGGCATCACCTGGTTTAGCTGCCTTTTTATCTTCGCGGGTAGTTACCGACTGGATAGGCACTGTTATGCCACGTACATGGTTGGTCCTGATATCAACTGTAGCCGTTAGTCCCGGGCGGAAAGGTGAAGGGTTAGTAGCAGTTTTGTTCAACAATGCCATGTATGATTCAGGGTTGATACGCACTTTAACGGTAAAGTTGGTAACCTGATCGGCATTGGTGCCCACCACATTTGCCGAGCTGCCAATTTCTGATACCGCACCTGTGAATTTTTTATCAACGAAAGCATCCACATCAATATTCGATGAATCGCCAAGCTCTATGCGGTTAATATCGTTCTCGTTCACATCAACATTTACATCCATTTTGCTCAGATCTGATACGGTCATGATATCGGTACCAGCAAATTGTATGGTGCCCAGTACACGGTCGCCTTTTTCAACAGATAGTTTTGATATCACCCCATCAATAGGCGAAAAGATGCTGGTTTTGTCCAGGTCAGCCTGAGCTTCCTGTACCGATGCCGATGATTGCGCCAGCCCATAGTTTGAACCGATAACATTTTGTTTGGCAGCTTCAAGACCGGCTTTCGCACCTTCATAGCTTGCTTTGGCAGCATCAAATTCGGCTGCTGTAAGTACTTTGTTATCGAAAAGTGTTTGATCGCGTTTGTAGATGGAGGCCTGGTTATCATAAGTAGCCTGTGCCTGTGCCAGCAATTGTTTTGAGTTGCCTACACTTGCCTTTTGGGTATTGTATGATGCCACGTTACGTTCAAAAGCAGATTTTAATGCATCGGGCCTTATTTTACAAAGCAACTGGCCTTTTTTAACCACATCGCCCTCCCTTACAGGCAGCTCAACTATCTCACCCGAAACCTCGGCACTTATTTTCACTTCAAGGTGGGGCTTGATCTTGCCGCTGGCGGTAACGGTTTCAACAATATCGCGTACGGCTACTTTTTCGGTTGCCACCTGCGTTTTGCTTTGGCCGCCCAATAAGCCGGTCATTTTACCTATTACCAGTAAAACGATTACCACGCCAACCGTTATTAATATATATTTTGTAGTTTTTCCCATGATGCTTATGATTTCGGATTTCGGATTTTCGATTTCGGATTTTATGTTTTTTTAATTTCTTGTCTTATTATGTAAGCCCAACTTCCTGACTTTCGGTCTTTACTGACTTCCCGACTTTCGGACTTTTCTATCTTACAACGTTATCGGTATCCCCAGGTAATAATCAATTACTTTACTTCTGAATATAACCGTGTATTTGGCCTGTATCATATCGGTTTCGGCCTTGTTAAAGTTGGTTAATGAGGTATTATAATCAAGTGAGTTTACAAGCCCCACGTTATACCTTTGCTGTACTATATTAAAGGCTTCTTTATTGGCATTATAAGTTTGTATGGCCGATAGATAGGTTTTCTCTGCCGACTCCACATCCAGCACCGCCTGCGAAATAGTTTTTGTTAAAGTATTGCGTGCAAGCTGCGTGCTTATTTGCGCGTACTCATAATTAAGCTTAGCTTTTCTTACCGAGGTACGTGCCGTAAAGTGGTTGAAAATAGGTATCTGCAAGCTAATGCCTACGCTTTGGTTAAAGTTGTCATCAAACTGGCGGGTAAATGAATACGGCCCGTAAATAGGGTTTGATACCGGCTGAAGACTATTAACTATATCGCCTGTTGATGAAACCACACCTATAGGCTGTACAACAGGTGTAGTAAGCCCTGTTATCCTGAACTTATCCTGCGCGCTTGAGTAGTACGATGCAAGGTTGCCGTACAGTGCCAGTGTTGGGTAATAATTGCCTTTGGCTATTTTAATTTGCTGCTGATAGCTTTTTTCCTGCAACTCAGCCAGGTGTACATCCGGGTTAACGCCCATGGCTGTTTTAGCAACTTCATCAGCATCAAATACTGTTTTAATATCGTTAAAATGGCTTACATCGGGTTTTTCAATAACAATGTTGGAGTCGGGGCTCATTTCCATGTACTGTTTTAATGTCAGGATGGAAGATGCGTATTGATTTTGTGCTGTTGTAAGGTTAAGTTCCGCGGTGGATAGGCCTGCCTTAGCCTGCGAAAGATCGGCAAGGGTTTGATTGCCGGCGTTAAAGCTTTTCTGCGACCTGTCGAGTGTAATATTCGCAATGCCGATTTGCTGTTTGGCGGCTGTTATCAGGTCCATATTTGCCAGTATCTGGAGGTAATCAGTCACCACATTTAAAATAAGGTCGTTTTTAACTTTCTCTACGCTTGTTTTATCAGCATCCAGTATGAGTTTATTTTCGATGATCTGGTTGCGAAGTTGTCCGCCCTGGAAAAGCGTAACCTGCACTGCTGCGCTGGCATTTACATTAAAAATTGTTTGATTGGCATACACATAAGCACCTGCTACCGGGCTACGACCAAAACCCCAACCGGCTGTAGGGTTTGCACTTGCGCTGGGTAATAAATTGTATTTGCTTTGGTCAACATCCTGGGCAGCTAATGACTGGGTTACCTGCGCCTGTTGTATGGTTAGGTTACGCTGCAAGGTAAGGTTGACTGCTTTTTGCAGGCTTATTACCTGCTGGGCATTGGCGGTAAAACCAATTGCAGTAAGCATAATACCGAGTAGAATTGCCTTTTTAAATTTTAATATATGTTGTGCCATAAGGTTATATTTGTCCGTTCACGGATTGTGATACATCCATGCCTCTACTTAATAATTGTAATTATTTATAGTTAATGTACAGGTTGTTATGAACTGTTGAACCTAACTATTTTTTTATAAAAAATGTACCTGTTTAAAACGCCATTGCTGTTAAAAAAGCTGTATCCCGAACTTATATGGGATATGAAACAGGATAAACCTTGCATTTATCTCACTTTTGACGATGGCCCCATACCTATTGTTACACCGTTTGTATTAAATATTTTAAAACAGTACAATGCCAAAGCCACCTTTTTTTGTATTGGCGATAATGTACGCAAACATCCTGATATTTTTGAACAGATAAAGGCTGATGGCCATGCCATCGGCAATCATACCTACAACCATTTAAAAGGCTGGAAAACAGATAGCCAGGATTACCTCAAAAATACATTAAAAGCTGATAAATTACTGCATACAAAACTTTTTCGCCCGCCATATGGCAGGATAAAAAGAGAGCAGATAAAACTACTAAAAAATGCGATACCCGGCATTAAGCTCATCATGTGGGATGTGCTCAGCGGCGACTTTGATATTAACCTGCAACCCGGGCGATGTTTGAAGCAAGTTTTAAAGCACACCGAGAGTGGCTCCATCGTAGTTTTTCATGATAGCCTAAAGGCATTTAACCGCCTTGAATATGTTTTGCCAAAGGCGATGGAAGCCTGGAGCAAGGCAGGGTATAGCTTTAGCCCCCTAACCCCCTGAAGGGGGAACTACAGTATCAAGCCGTCATGCTGAACTTGTTTCAGCACCTCACAAGCCAGGTATTCGTCATACTGGTCACTGTTATGATGGGATCCCGAAACAAGTTCGAGATGACGGGTAATGGTGAGTTAGCTGTTTTGTCCGTCCGTTCCCGGGGGGCGCTAGTTGCGAACATTTCCGGCCACACCCTCACCAAGCGTCATTGCGATAGCGTGGCAATCCCAAACTGTACAGAGCAAAGGGATAAGCATCGTTGACTTGCGTAGTCAGGGATTGCCACGTCGTTCCTCCTCGCAATGACGATGGCAGAGAGAACAGTTGTGCGCAGGCAGTTATACTGAGGCACTCGAAGTGTGTGGGCAAAGGCCTTTACGCTTATGCTTCGAGTGCCTCAGCATGACCCCGGCGCTCGTTTATGTTTTGTCCGTCCAGAAGATAGGGTGTTGTGGACACAGCGGACACTTTAAGGGTTTGGGCACACGCGACACGCGTGTGGTAGCATTGGGGAGTAATGTTATTTTATATCATAGTTTTCGTTGTAAATGAAACTCCATAATTCTCCATACTCTTTTGTATAAGATATTTTAATAAGATAATCATACCTTCTTTCTTTCTCATTGATGTTATTTATATAATCACATCTTCCAATCAAGTAAATTGTGTAAATTCCATTGTAGAATGCATATTCAGTAGAACTAGACATTAATTCTTTTTGTTTAAAGAATTCTTTCCTTGGATAACCGTTGGCAACATATTCAGAAACATCTTGCCAATTGGTAAGGTAACTAAATGGATTTTTGAGAAATGACACAGAATCTTGTTTAGGCACAAATTCAAGAGTGCTTCCCATTTTTATAATTTTAACAGGTTGTTTGCCATAATTAAACAAACTATAGTCAAAGCTTACTATACTTCCCGCTTTAAATATTGGATTTTGGAGTTCCTTCGCCACTAAATAAGGCTGATTTTCCTTTTCGAAATCTTTTCGAGTTTCAATAAGTGATGCTATTTGGCCTTGAAGTCCTTGTTTCTGAAGATCAAACGTCAAACTGTCCTTTATTGCTTTAATACTATCAGCAATATGAGCCTTTCGTATGGCGACTACTTGACTTTTGATAGATTTGTTATTATAAATAGTATCTGCTATAAAAGTTTGTTGTGCAATCGTAACAGACGCTGCTGCCGCATTTGCAGATTTAGCAGATGCAGCGGTTTGAGTGGTCGCTTGTTCAAAAAGTTTAAAAGTATACCACGCTAAAACGGCAGTAACTATTAGCATTCCGATAGAAACACAATTTGATATTAATGTCTGATTATTTTTATTGCTCAAAAAAGTGATAATTCTTTTTATAATAGTTTTCGTTTTATGGGAGTTATCGCCGCTATTAGGAATTCGATTAGGCTTATCTTGAGACTTGTCCTTTTTGCGGGTTATGTTTGGTTCACTCATTATTTTGTTATAAGATCACTATAAATATATAATCTTACTATCACAACGACAATTACTTTTCTTAGGCCTATTTTGTTCTCATTACTGGCCTCTTCGCTCCCGCAAGCGTCCCCTTGTAGTTATTCTGTCCTTCCGCTTCCCATACGGACACCCCATCGCTGGCGCACGCGTGTCGCGAATGCATCTACAACCATTCTGTTCGTCCGCTCATTAGGTTAATACCTTCCGAACGCTTTTCCGAACACCGTAACCGCCATTGCATCAATGAACCCTCCACAGGTCCGCACTGGTCTAAGTTTAGCGGAGCGTAACTTAGATCCTATAATTCACAAAGCTTCCAGCTTGTTGACGCAAGAAGAATTCTTGCTCTATTTTAGGTCGAAGTTTTTAAACTTCGACCAGTGAAGGGGGTATTGATAGTGCGGTTACATGGGATATTATTTCGCATGCATATTGACACACCCCTACACCCCTCTCAAGAGGGGAATCGCACAAGGCCTCGCTTCTTTCAAACTCATTGCTATGGAAAGATAAGTTTGCCATAACCCTCTTTGCCGCTTGCGGCAGAGAGGGTGGTCGAGCAAAGCAAAGACCGGGTGAGTCAGCGGAGCGCGTTGAAGCTCTGCGTTAGGGATGGCAGCGGATACCGGCCATGAGCCTAATGCCTGTGCAGTATGAGCGTACAGCTCGGGCCGCAGGTAACGCCCTAAAATAAAACCCCTGCCACATAGTACTTAAAAACCTATTAATAATTGCGATAATATACCGTGATAAAGTACATTATTTGGCTGCCTATACTCATCCAAAAGAATTTCCTACTCCATAATTTCAGCCTGCCGATAAACAACTTAACCCATCCCAAAGCCCAATTTTTACCCTCTCCACAATAGCGGATAACTTTTCGAAAAAAAGTGTTAAAATGTTAGCATAAAGCGTATCTTTGCACCCCGACGCTGAGAAGTCGGGATTTTCGCTTTCAGCGCATAGTATTTCATGTTCACAGTCGGTAGTTTACAGTCCTTAACCGGACCGCGACTTAAGACTCAAAACTTAAGACTAAAAGTTTAACAACTATGCCCAAAGACACCTCCATTAAACACGTATTGATCATTGGTTCAGGCCCTATTATTATAGGCCAGGCTTGTGAATTTGATTACGCCGGATCGCAGGCGGCACTTTCGTTAAAGGACGAAGGTATCACCGTATCTATCATCAACAGCAACCCGGCAACCATCATGACCGACAAAGTTATTGCCGACCATGTGTACCTGCTGCCACTTGAGCCTGAAAGTATTGAGAAAATATTGCAGGAACAACAGATTGACGCTGTATTGCCTACCATGGGTGGCCAAACTGCGCTAAACCTGTGCATTAGCGTTGCCGAGCAGGGTATTTGGGAAAAGTATGGCGTAAAGATAGTAGGTGTTGACCTGGCAGCCATCGAGAAGACTGAGAACCGCGAGGCTTTCCGTCAGCTAATGGTTGATATTGGCGTAGGGGTGGCAACATCAAAAATTGCCAACTCGTTTTTAGAAGGTAAAGAAGCAGCACAGGAAATCGGCTTTCCGCTGGTTATACGCCCTAGCTATACGCTGGGTGGTAAAGGCGCGGGCTTTGTACATAAAAAAGAAGATTTTGACGCAGCACTGAGCCGTGGCTTGCAGGCATCGCCAACCCACGAGGTTTTGGTGGAGCAGGCAGTTTTAGGCTGGAAAGAATACGAGCTGGAGCTATTGAGGGACAGTAATGATAACGTGATCATCATCTGCTCTATCGAGAACTTCGACCCAATGGGTATCCACACCGGCGACTCGATAACCGTGGCACCAGCCATGACCCTGAGTGACCGCTGCTACCAGGAAATGCGTAACCAGGCCATCAAAATGATGCGCGCCATAGGTAACTTCGCAGGGGGCTGTAATGTACAGTTCTCGGTTAACCCGGCTGACGAGGCGATCATCGCCATCGAGATCAACCCGCGTGTATCACGTTCATCGGCACTGGCATCAAAGGCAACAGGCTACCCTATTGCTAAAATAGCTGCAAAGCTGGCCATAGGTTATAACCTTGATGAAATAGAAAACCAGATCACCAAAACAACTTCAGCTTACTTTGAGCCGACGTTGGATTATGTGATCGTAAAGATCCCACGCTGGAACTTTGATAAGTTTAAAGGTGCCAACCGCGAGCTGGGCCTGCAAATGAAATCGGTAGGTGAGGTAATGGGTATAGGTCGCAGCTTTATCGAGGCTTTGCAGAAAGCTTGCCAGAGCTTGGAGATCGGTCGTGCCGGTTTAGGTGCTGACGGAAGACAGAGCCGTAATTTAGAAGAAATCATGCACAGTTTGGAGCATCCAAGTTGGGACAGGTTGTTCCACATTTATGATGCCTTGAGCCTGGGCGTTCCCATTGAATCGGTAAGAAAAGCTACTAAGATAGATCGCTGGTTCCTGAACCAGATAATGGATGTAGTGAACCTGGAAACAGAACTGCGCCGCTACTCACTGAATAATATACCTGAAGACTTCCTGTTCACCCTGAAACAAAAAGGTTTCTCGGATACGCAGATCGCCTACATACTGGGTAATGTTACCGAGGAGGATGTTTACCAGCGCCGCAAAGCACTGGGCATAAAAAGGGTTTACAAAATGGTGGACACCTGCGCGGCAGAGTTTTCGGCCAAAACGCCTTACTACTACTCAACTTACGAGGGCGAGAACGAATCCATCGCATCAGATAAAAAGAAGATCATTGTATTGGGCTCAGGTCCTAACCGTATAGGTCAGGGTATTGAGTTTGATTATAGCTGTGTGCACGGCCTGCTTGCCGCTAAGGAATCAGGTTTTGAAGCCATCATGGTTAACTGTAACCCTGAAACGGTATCAACCGACTTTAACATGGCCGATAAGCTGTACTTTGAGCCGGTTTATTGGGAGCATGTGAGGGAGATCATCGAACTGGAAAAACCTTATGGTGTGATAGTACAGCTGGGTGGTCAAACTGCCTTGAAGATGGCGGAGAAAATGCACGAGCATGGCATCAAGATCATCGGTACCTCGTTTGATAACATGGATATCGCTGAGGATCGCGGTCGTTTCTCTGACCTGTTGAAAGAACTTGAGATCCCATATCCAAAATATGGCGTAGCCGAAAGCGCTGAAGAAGCACTGGAAGTTGCACATGAAGTTGGTTACCCGGTACTGGTTCGCCCAAGCTATGTTTTAGGCGGACAAGGCATGAGCATTGTAATCAACGATGAGGACCTGGAGAAAGCTGTAGTAAGCTTATTAAAGAACCTGCCAGGTAATCGTGTACTGATAGACCATTTCCTTGACCGCGCCGCTGAGGCAGAGTCGGACTCGATAAGCGATGGTGACGATGTGCATATAGTAGGCATGATGGAGCACATCGAGCCTGCGGGTATCCACTCAGGCGATTCATTCGCGGTGCTGCCACCGTTTGATCTTTCTGATAGCGCTATACAGCAGATGGAAGAATATACGGTTAAAATAGCTAAAGCACTAAACGTACTGGGCTTGCTGAACATACAGTTTGCCATTAAAAATGATAAGGTGTATGTGATAGAGGCTAATCCCCGTGCATCACGCACCGTACCATTCATAGCCAAAGCATATGATGTGCCTTACATTAACATAGCTGCCAAAGTTATGCTGGGTGTTAACAAACTAAAAGACTTCACCATTGAGCGCAAGCTATGGGGTTACGCGATAAAAGAACCGGTGTTCTCATTCGATAAGTTCCCTGAAGTAAACAAGGAGCTGGGCCCAGAGATGAAATCAACCGGCGAAGCTATCCGCTTTATTCCCAACCTGCAGGATCCATACTTCAGGCATCTGTATAAAGAGAAATCAATGTATTTGAGTAAATAATTTAAGCTGAAAGCATAAAGGTAAAAGGCGAAAGGTGAGAATCTTTCGCCTTTTTTGTTTTAGGAATTTGTTCATTTGTTCACTGGTTCATTTGTTCATTAGTGCATTGGCGGGATAGGTTTGTCCGGGGTTGTTCGCAGGTGTCCGTCTGGGGAGCGGACGGACGGATTTATTGATTAGAGGTCAGTGATTAGAGATTAGTTAAGCCCCTAACCAAGCGTCATTGCGAGGAACGAAGCAATCCCTAACTGTACAGGGGGAACAGATAAGCATCGTGATCTGCATAGTCGGGGATTGCCACGCTATCGCTCGCAATGACGCTTGGTGAGGGTAGCGATGAACCAATGGCGCTTGGTGAGGGTGCGGAGGGTTGCGTTAGTGATAGAAGCGGATACCGGCCAATCGAGGGCCTCAGTGCAGGCCGTGATTAATGCCTGTGGCGCGTATGAGCGGATAGCACGGGCCGCAGGCAACGCCCAAAGAAACCCCTCCCTGCCCCTCACAGGAGTGGGAATCGCACGAGGCCTTTGCTTTTAGAGTTCAATTCATCTCCTACAAAAACCTTTCTCCTTTCTGCTTTTTATTAATTTTATTTGGATTAATTATAAATAATAATCACTTTTGTATCACACGAGATATAGATGCAGATTATTGAGGCCATTTTTCCTGAAATAACACTTGAAGAAGTTTTCACAACAACTTCGGGGGCTATTTACCAAAGTGATAAAGAAAGTTGTTGGTATATTGATTTTGCCGGTAAAGTTGCCCGGTTTGATTACCGTAGCTTGCTGAAGCTAAAAAAAGCAATTTACAATATAGATATCGAGGCTCTCCTGTTAAAAAACACCAAATCTGCCGATCTGGAAATCGTGTTCATTTGCGCCTGTGATCATTGCTATGTATTAACTACGCTTGAGATAATAGCCATGAAGGAATTGCTGCAGGGCACCTTTGCCATGCTTGAATTGAACCATATTATACAGGACCGCCTGTACCGCCTGGCGTTTTAATCTTTATTTAGATTTATTTCATATTGATCCTCAATGGTTAAATTGTGGATTTATAGCATTATTATTGTTATAACCTATTGTTATACATTTAATTTGATGCTGCTATGAAAGATATTATGCGTGTAAAATGCCTTATCTCAGCCGAGGTAGAGAGCCTTTTAAATCAACAGATAAAGAAGGAAGCACAATCATCAGCCATTTATTTGGCTATGGCCTCATGGTGCGACAGGAATGGTTTCGACGGTTCATCAACTTACTTTTTTAAACAAGCTGAGGAAGAAAGGCATCATCAGCTTAAATTTTTTAAATATGTGCTGGATATGGGCGGCACCTCTATCTCGCCTGATATCACCGGCTTAAAAATTGAGTATAACTCTTTTCGCGAAGTATTTGAGGATGCGCTCGACCAGGAAGTGAGTGTAACTCAATCTATAAAAAGCATAGCAGCCCGCTGCCACAAAGAACAGGATTACGTAACCCTTGAGTTTTTAAACTGGTTCTTGAAGGAGCAGCGTGAAGAGGAATACAAAGCACGCCGCGCGCTGGAGCTATTTGAAGTTATTGGCGAAGAAGGTACCGGTCGCTGGCAGATTGATAAACACGTTGGTGATATTAAATACAATAGCGAAGCTTAAACTTCTTTAGTTTCCTGAGTAAGTTTTTGCAGGAGCTTTAGTACATCCTTTTCAGCATATTCTTTCAGCCATATATTATCTGGCTGTATGTTACAGACCGGTGCATAATCACACCGGTCTGAACATTCTATCCTGATCACCTCCACATCACCCCCATAATATTTTGCGAAGGAGCTTACATTTTTATACAAGTGTTTACCGCCCCTTTTTGAGCATTTGCTGCCTGTGCATATGTAAAGCACCCTGTCGGGTATAATAAACTTGCTCATTTCCTTCTTTTTGTTGAGGTAAAAGCTGAAAGACCAAAGCTTAAAGGTATTAAAATTAGGTAAAAGCCTAAAGGAGAAAGGTATTAAAATAGCTAAAAGCTTAAAGGCGAAAGCTTTTTTACCTCATATATAATCTTCAGCTTTATACTTTCCACTTACTCTATATAACCTTTCAGCCTTATGCTTTCGGCTTTAACCTTTATGCTTTCACCTTTATCCTTTCCGCTTATTTATCCACCATTAAGCCGCTAACTTCAAAAGTAATACTTTGCTTGGGGTTAGCATTTACGCTGTGCTGTTTCTTTCCGGTAACCGTATCTCCGGCAAAATGCTGCCCATCATCAGCAATAAATTGTTTTTGAGCCACGCCCTCAATAATTACAGTACGGCCTTTTAAATCGGTTGGTATGGTTACGGCATAATCCTTAAAATGCGCGTTGATGATCTTTCCGTTGCCGGCGTCCAGCTCAAACCAACCGCCTTTTGTTTTGGTCACCTTAATTACTTTGCCTTCTATGGTGGTACTTATGCGGGTTCGGTTACCCATATAGGTTTCAAGTTTTGTGGCGGGCATCATACTGGTTATGCTGGGTTTTGTACCGTAAATCGTTCCATGTGGCAGGGCGGTATGTTGTTGTGACCAGGCGCCAATCGATAGCAGCAGGGCAACAAATAAATACAATAATTTCATAACGATAGTGGCTTTAGTAGCTAATTATTAGAACAATAAATAGCTGTGATAGTTTCAATACAACAAAATCAGCACTTTAAAACGTTAAAATATGTGAAAGTATCTAAAATATTACTGACTTATTAATCCAATACGATAACTTCGCAGTTAGTTTTGTCGGGATTGATATAATTGATCCGGATACTACTTTTGCAAGGCCAGCGTTATGGTCAGAGTTTTAGTTTACAGCATATAAAAATCTTTATTATTTGTCACCTTATATATACATGAAAAGCCCCTTATTAAGCAAAGTACTTTTATCAGCATTTAGTTTATCCATATTATTGATCATAAACGGTTGTGGTAAAACAGATACTACTACACCGGCAGTTTTAGCTACTTTAACAACAAACGGATTAATAGTAAATTTAACATCCACTGGCGCACAAAGCGGTGGTGTAATAACCAATAATGGGGGTGCAGATGTAACAGCGGCTGGTGTTTGCTACAGTTCATCAAACCAAACACCAACAACATCAGATTCCAAAACATCTGATACCCCGGTGACCGACCCGGCAGGTACAAATAGTTTTACAAGTACACTTACCGGTTTAACAGCTGCTACAACATATTATTTAAGGGCATATGCAACTAATAGTGCAGGTACTGCTTATGGGGTTGTTATAACATTTAAAACTAACAACGTTACAGGCATAAATACTACTGTAAGCACATTAGCAGGCAGCATAGCAGGCGGGTTTTTTGACGGAAGTGGACCAAGTGCTTTATTTGCAAACCCGCAAGGTGTAGTTGCCGATGCGCAGGGCAATGTTTATGTAGCAGATGGCTTTAATAATAGAATTAGAAAGATCACACCAGCTGGAGTTACTACTACTTATGCGGGCGACGGAAATGCAGGATTTTTAAACGGTCCTGCTGCAACTGCCGAGTTTTATGCCCCGCAAGGCATAGCTATTGATGCCCAGGGGAATTTATTTGTAGCCGATTTAGGTAACAATGTGATACGTAAGATTAGCACCGCTGGTGTAGTTAGCACATTCTGCGGTAATGGAACCCGTGGCTATGTAAATGGCGCAGATACATTAGCTGAATTTAACAACCCGCAAGGCTTATGTGTGGATGCCAGCGGAAATGTTTTTGTTGCCGACCGCAGCAATAACCTTGTACGCAAAATAACTGCAGCAGGTGTAGCCAGCAACTTTGCAGGTTCGGGTGCGGCTTATTACTTTAATGGTACAGGTTCTGATAACTCATTTAATGGCCCTAAAGGCGTAGCGGTTGACGCTTCAGGAAACGTATATGTAGCCGATGCCGGAAACTATTCTATAAGGAAAATAACCCCGGCACAAGTAGTTACTACCGTTGCGGGCAGCCCGGTACAAACAACCATAGTAGGTACACCAGCAGGCATATCAATTGATAGCAAAGGCAATCTGTACATAACAGATCAGGGTGGCCGCATACTTGAAATAACTACAAGCAACATATTATATATTTTAGCCGGTACGGCTAGTACCGCAGGCTATGTTGATGGTACGGGTACTGCCGCGAAGTTTAGCAGTCCACAAGGGATAACAATTGATAATAAAGGCAACATTTATGTGGCTGATTATAACAATAACATTATCCGCACAGTAACCGGTGCTATACAGTAATAAGAAGAAAAGATATTACATGATAAAAAAGCCTGACGCAATTTATTTGCGCCAGGCTTTTTTAGTTTAGCCAAACAGCAAGCCGAATACTTCTTCAATATTGCCTACGGTGCGTACCTCGATGGCATAGCGGGTAAGGTCTATCCGTTTTTTATCCTTACCGCCTGATGGCAGGTTGTATTTGGAGATAAATATTTGTTCAAAGCCAAGCTTCTGCGCTTCGGCAATGCGTTGCTCCACACGGTTTACTGCGCGGATCTCACCTGAGAGGCCTATCTCGCCTGCGAAACAGGTTTTAAATGGAATTGGGATATCCTCGTGCGACGATATGATAGCCGCAGCCAAACCAAGATCAATTGCCGGGTCCTCAACCCGGATGCCACCGGTTATATTCAGGAACACATCCTTAGCGCCCAGTTTAAAGCCACAGCGCTTCTCGAGCACAGCCAGCAGCATGTTCATGCGACGGGTATCAAACCCGGTTGCGGTACGCTGCGGCGTACCATAAGCCGATGTGCTCACCAAAGCCTGTGTTTCTATCAGCATTGGTCGCATGCCTTCAAGGGTGGCTGATATGGTGATGCCGCTCAAAGGCTCATCGCGCTGTGATAGCAATATTTCAGATGGGTTTGATACCTCACGTAAGCCTTCGCCGAGCATTTCATAGATACCCAGCTCTGATGCTGAGCCGAAACGGTTTTTAACGGCCCGCAGGATGCGGTAAACATGGTGCCTGTCGCCCTCAAACTGCAAAACGGTATCAACCATGTGCTCCAGTATTTTAGGCCCGGCAATCATGCCATCCTTGGTTATATGACCAATCAGGAATACGGGTGTAGAACTTTCCTTGGCAAAGCGCAGCAGTTCGGCGGTACATTCCCGCACCTGCGAAACACTACCAGGTGTTGATTCGATATGTGAAGAGTGCAGGGTCTGGATAGAATCGACCACCACCAGGTCGGGCTCCAGTTGTTCTATCTGCTTAAATATGTTTTGGGTTGATGTTTCCGTAAGGATATAACAACCTTTGCCGAAGTCGGATTTGGGATGTTCGATTTCGGAATCATTTTGACTTTTTAATTTTGAATTTTGACTTTCCGAAGGATCAAGCCGCTCCGCGCGCATTTTAATTTGTCGCTCGCTTTCCTCGCCAGATATGTACAGTATCTTGAGATTAGGCATACTCAATGCCAGTTGCAGCATCAGGGTTGATTTACCAATGCCCGGTTCGCCGCCTATTAACACCAACGAGCCCGCGACAATACCGCCGCCCAGCACCCGGTTGAACTCCTTATCGGGCGTAAGCATACGCTGCTCCTCGCTGAAAACTATATCCGGGATCTCAATAGGTTTGTTAGCACGTTGTTGTGTGGTTGATGAAGTGGCCTTCCAATCGGGTACAGAGCCATTGCTTTTCTCAATAATTTCCTCTACAAAGGTATTCCATTGCTGGCACGACGGGCATTTGCCTAGCCATTTGGCAGATTCAAAGCCACAGCTTTGGCAAAAGTAAGCGATTTTGGTTTTAGCCATGTTTGTTGATGTGCAGATATGCGGATGTGCAAATGTGCAGATAATTTAAGATATATTACTAATTATTTTAGTAAAATATCTTCTTAATGTAGGACAATTATGTATATTACACTACTTTTATTTAATATCGAAATTCTCGTTATGTGTATATTGCCACTCCTTATTTGTACTAGCATTAATTTTTACCATATACTCATAGAATTTATATTTATTTGTAGCGAGATTTTTATACTTAACTATTCCACCTATATAAATAAACCATTCCCCGCTCATTAATTTATCATACTTAATTTGGTCTATTGCAGGGATAATTCCTCTAAGAGTCTCTCTGAATTGTGTATCCCCCTTAGTGATGTAATTATCATCGGCAAAAGAATATTTATTGCCGTTTTTAAGAAAACTAATATCTGGTGGAGTGTTTCGTGTAGCGGACGCTGTTTTAGAATATATAATCTTTGCAGGATAATTACCTAAATTTTCAAATTGAACCCTGACATCAATTTGTTTATTAAGAAAAATTGGGCTTACATCATAAATTTTAACTTGCAAAAAGGGTGCATTGCTAATTTCAAATTGTGTTTGAGTTTCTTTCAGAGAACTATCCTGCAATGTCAGAGATTTATTTGCCCTATCGAAAGATATCTGACTACTTGAGTTATTGTCATCAATAGATTTTTGTTGCTTTATAAGAGACGCGGAATCATATTGCTGAGTCGCTACAAGGGTTTGGTGTGCTATTATAGCAGCGGATATTGCTGCCTTTGCAGACGTGTCGGCAGTTTCAGAATCATGAACTGCGGTGTGGTAAAGTTGGTATGTGAAAATAGTTAGAAAAAAGGTTACGACAAGCATCCCAAAAGCTATCTTATCTGCAACAGTCCATTTATCATTCTTAGAATTAGTATTAGCTATGACAACTTTATGATGAGGATTGCCTGTGTCTTCGAATGGTTTTTCACGCTCAGTATTTGGCGACTGTTTTCTATGATAGGTACTTTGATAAAACCTATAAGAGTATTGTTTGGGATTTGTTCTTTGGTAATTTATCTTTTTCTCTGCCATTATTTTGTGTTAAGGTCTATATATATAGAATCTTATTGCCAAAAAGAAGATTTTATCACCCCGCCCGTTCAAGTGTGGACGCTTGAACGGGCGGCTTCTTGACTTTCTACAGGCTATTCACCCCCCATTTAGCGCAAGTCTTGTGTGATCGGTAGAGCAATGGCTGACTTGTGCTTCTTTACATCTTAATATCACAAGTCATCATCACACAAACGGCCGCACAAGACTTGCGCTAAATGGAGGACTTGAGATTTAGGACTAAGGACTAATCAAAGCCACATTCTGCAAATAACTATCCATCATCCCAATATCAGCCACATCGTTCATATAGCCTATATACATATCAGGGCGTACAATTATTGCTTTTTGCTGGTGCGGGTTGGCTTCAAAGGTTTCAAAAACTTCCAGGTTTTTACCTGATGGCGGCAGGTAGAAGAAATTAAGAATGCCCGCGTACTTCTGGGTGATCCATTTGGCCATGGTGAACAGGAACAGCTCATCAAACTTACCTAAAATAATGAGCGTGAAACCCGGTTTGCTGCACCACTCGTGCAGGTCGGTTTCTACATGCTGTTTTTCGTCGAAAAGTTTGAGATATGGCAGCCTATCGCCCGCCTTTACTTTAGTGCTTTTGCTCAGGTGCAGGTTAATGTTGCTATCGCGATAATTGATATCGATCTGCGATACACGTTTAAAAAACGCGGTCCTGATGTTCTCGCTTTTCCAGGCAAAGCCTAAAATACGGAACAGCAGCCATTTCTTAAACAGCTTAGCATACCATTTGGTCGACATGATGACATTGAACGCCGCATCCGTAGTATTCAACAGCTCTTTAGCAACAGGCATACGCTCGGCGGCATAGCTATCCAGTATGGTGGGTTTTATCTGCCCGTTTACTACACCAGCCAGCTTCCAGGCCAGGTTATAGGCATCCTGCAAACCGGTATTCATGCCCTGCCCGCCAACCGGTGAGTGGATATGCGCCGCATCGCCAATCAGAAAACAACGTTGCACTCTGAAATTATCCGCCATGCGGTGGTGCAGTTTATAGGTAGTAAACCAATTGGTTTGTATTAGAGTTATAGTTCTTTTGGTAATGGCATTCAGATAGGGCAGCATCTCTTCCACTTGTACATCCTCCCTTTCGCCAAACTCTTCAGGTAAATTACCGATAATACGGCAGCTATCCTGCTCGGGCATGGGGAAGAATGCCGTAAAGCTCTTTTCACCAAGAAACATATTTAAATGGTCTTCGGTTAATGACGAGGCACTAAGTTTGGCATCGATCAGATAAAAAGAATGAGCGTAAGTATCGCCCTTAAAAGGGATCTGCAATTGTTTGCGTACGCTGCTATGTGCGCCATCGGCACCTATTACCCAATCGCATGTTAGCGTATATTCACCCTCGGCGTTTTGCAGCTGACCGGTTGCGCCATCAGCATTTTGTTGCAGCGAGGTTAGGGTGGTGTTCCAGTATACGGGGCAACAATTCAGCGTAAGGTAATCAAGCAGTAGGCGTTCATTTTTGCTTTGCTCATACATGAGTATGTAGGGGAAAAGCGTTAAGCCCTCGCCTATATTATGTAAGGATAGCGAGCTCTCTTCAATGCCATTTTGATTAAAAATAGCGCCTTGTGCCTTCTTGCCATTGTTAACAGCCTTATCAACCACACCCATTTGCCGATAGATCTCCAGCGATCGGGCTTGCACGGCTAATGCTTTTGAATGATTGGTTGGGCCGGCCTTGCTATCAATGATAATTGGCTGCACACCATACCGCAGCAATTGAGCGGCCATCATTAAACCTGATGGACCAGCGCCTACTATCAGTACATGGGTATGTTGTGCAGTAAATACCATTTAACCATCAACGGAATAGTAAGAAAATGGTTGGCCTTTTATGCAGGTCGGGTACTTTTTTCTGCCATTCGGATATAGGTTTGGTTTGTACAAACTCTGTTTCCGCTGTAAGGTCGCAGGCTATGCATAAGCGGGTTTTAGGATTAGCCGTTTTTAATATCTCCTCCAGCATAGGGTTGTTGCGGAAAGGGGTTTCAATAAATAGCTGGGTTTGGTTATTCTTTATCGCCAAAGCTTCCAGCTCCTTTATCTTTTTGCTGCGTTCTACCTTGTCAATAGGCAAATAACCATGAAAGGTAAAGCTTTGCCCGTTAAACCCGGAAGCCATTATCGCCAGCAAAATAGAGCTCGGGCCAACTAATGGGACAACCTTTATACCCATGCGGTGTGCTTTCTCCACGATCTCCGATCCCGGGTCAGCTACACCGGGGCAACCGGCTTCGCTCATCAAACCAACATCAGTGCCTGCTTGCAAGCCTTTGAAGAAGTCGGCGGTATCATCGCGTTTGTACTTGCCATAATCATGTATCAGCAGTTCGCTTTGCGGGGTTTTCAGTCCGGCCTCTTTCAGAAACCTGCGGGCGGTTTTTTCATTTTCAACGATGTACTCCTTAATGTTGTTGATGGTATCAACCAAATAAGGGGTAAATGATTTTGCCGATGCATTTTCGGCAAGGGGCACGGGGATCAAATAGAGGGTTCCATAAGGCATATTGCAAAATTGCTTTTTTTTATTTAATTTAAGCAGTGAAAAGGAGGTTACGCTATTGAAATCATTAGGTTTAAACTGGTTTATAGAAGGTTCGCTCGACTTTGAGCACAAAAAGTACATCCTTTTGGATTATTTGCAGGAGATAAACCGCCACTTTGATAAAAGCAAACTCTACCCAAACCTCACCGATCTGGTGTTTCACTACAACAACCTGCTCGATTTTAAGCAGAACAAAACCATATTGCAGCAGGCTTTTCCGCAGTGGTTAACCAAGGCGGATATTGAGGCTGTAAAGCTTACCTATAAAAAGATGGTGGAAGATGACAGCACTATGCAGGAGATAGAGCATATCATTACCTATGCCCTTATAAAAATGGATCCGGCCATACAAACAGGCCGCGAGATATATGATTTTGTTGAAAGCAGGTTGAATATCGACCCGATAGGTTTAGTGCCGCTGATGCCTTACCAGGGCTATTTCTCGCTGCGTAATGGCAACGACCGCACCAACTGGATCTATGAATATCATCTCACTATTTTTGAGAACACAAAGGATCAGTATCGTGGCATTAACATCCAATTTGTGGATACTTACGAGCAAAGCATCACTAACACCCCTGAGGCCATCAAGCTAAATTTGATTAATCAGCGCAGGCACTTGCCTAACCCGGCGGTGTATTATGTACAAAGCGATATCAGCTTTCCGCTGGAGCAAACGTTGCTGCCTGTGGCTAAAAGAAGTTTGGTAAAATATATTATGAAAGCGGCGTAGGAGACTTCACCAAACGTCATTGCGAGGTACGAAGCAATCTCTACGTAAGCAGATCAACAAAGTAAGTTCGAAACTTTTCTATTCGCTCTGTATAGCATAGAGATTGCTTCGTACCTCGCAATGACGCGCGGATATTTATGGTCTTCCCTAATTCCCTTTATTCAACACTAACCCCTGGTCAGGTATCCATTTATCATATTCAATGGTTTGGGCAATGCTTTTGGCATAATCACGGCCACGAAGCTTTTCAACCAGGTAAAGCGCGCCATCAATTCCGGCTGAGATGCCTGCGGTGGTGATTACGTTCCCATTATCAACAAAACGGGTATTGGCTAATACTTTTGTGTTGGGCAATGTTTTTTGCAGATTATCAATTTGTAGAAAATAGGTGGTAGCCGTCATGTTATCGAGTATGCCGGCTTTGCCTAAAATATAGGCGCCTGTGCAAACGGATAGGAAGTAAGAGGCAGTACTTCTTTGCGCTCGTATCCATGAGATCACAGCCGTATCTGCTACTGTTTCAGCAAAGCTGCCGCCAAATACCACCAACACATCGGCCTTTGGTGCATCTTTTATGCTGTATTGAGGGATAAATGACAGGCCATTAGTATGTAGTTCGGTTTTAGTTTTTGATACGGTTACAACGTGAAACCCTGCTGTGGTAAAAACTTCCATCGGCCCGGCAAAATCAAGGAGTTCAACGCCATCCTGGATATAAAAACATACGGTGACCGGTTTTAAATTGAGTTGTTTTTTGAAATCATTAAGTGACATTCTGATCAATGTCATGCCGCACATCGGGCATTTTCCGGCTTTATCAAAGGTCTGGTAATCACAACTACCACAGGGCGGACAAACAAATACTGAATCAATGATCGTTGATTTTTGAGTTGTTGTTTGCGCGTGGGAAATATTAAAATAAGTTAGCAGAAATAGTATTACTAAATATATTCTTTTCATGGCCGATGAAGTTATTTAGTAAATATAAAGAAAGCTCTTTGATAATGAGGGGTTTTATAAAAGCGTCATTGCAAGGGACGAAGCAATTACGCGCAGGACTAAAATTCGCCATGTCGTCCGCTAACCAGCGGATCGGTATCTCACAAGATAATCCAAATTGCTTGATGTATAACCTGCAAATGGGATGCTGATCCGCTGGTTAGCGAACAGCATGCCCCACTTTATTATTCCTTACGCTTCCTCAACCTCTAACTTCTCACCAATCTGTTGCCTCCACATGGCGTAGTACAAACCTTTTTGTGCGAGCAGGTCAGCGTGCTTGCCTGATTCAATGATATGGCCCTTTTCCAGCACATGGATGGTATCAGCGTGCATAATGGTTGACAGGCGATGAGCGATGAGAATAGTAATATGATGATCACCTACTACAGAAACATCCTTTATCGTTTCTGTGATCTCTTCCTCTGTGATGGAATCAAGTGACGATGTAGCCTCGTCAAATACCAAAATATCAGGTTTACGCAGTAAAGCACGCGCTATTGATAAACGTTGTTTTTCACCACCTGACACTTTTACGCCACCTTCACCAATCACGGTATCCAACCCATTATCAGCACGGGCTAACAGGGTTCTGCAGGCCGCTCTTTCCAATACCAACATACATTCCTCATCAGTTGCACCGGGGCGCACAAATAACAGATTCTCGCGGATCGTGCCCGAAAACAGCTGGGTATCCTGGGTTACAAAACCAATTTTTTCGCGTAACTGGTCAAGATCAATATCTTTACTTAAAACATTATTATACAAAATATCACCTTCTAAGGGCTGATATAAACCAACCAATAATTTCACTAAAGTTGTTTTACCTGAACCTGACGGGCCAACAAAAGCAATGGTTTGCCCTGTGTTGGTTTCAAAAGTAATATGATTTAAAGCGTTACGATTGGCGGTACGGTGTTTAAACGTTACGTTACTAAACTTAAGCGTATTAACCTTTTCAAGCAGAACAGGCTTTTCAGGTTTTAAATCAATAGGCGTACTTATTATACTATGAAAATTTCCTAATGAAACCTCTGCATCACGCCATGCCTGTATCACATTTCCAAGTTCCTGTAATGGGTTAAATAAGAAAAATGAATAAAATAAGAACATAAAATAACTACCGGGTGTTAAAGTCCCCTTGAAAATAAGCATCAGCAACACAACCATCATAATGCTGCGCACAAGATTTACTACCGTACCCTGTACAAAACTCATGCTCCGGACATATTTCACCTTTTTAAGCTCAAGATCCAATATCTTATAGGTAGTGTTATTAAGTCTTGCAATTTCCTGCTTCACCAAACCTAAGCTTTTTACCAGTTCAATATTTCTCAACGATTCAGTTGTAGACCCTGCAAGGGCAGTTGTTTGTGACACGATATTCTTCTGTATCTTTTTAATTCGCCTGCTCAGTGCCGCGCTTACAAATGCTATTATTGGAACTGCCGCAAAATAAACTAATGTTACTTTATAGCTTACTGTAACTGATACCACTATAACCATTATCATACCTATAAGACTTACGAAAAGTATGCTGATAAAGGAGGTGATGAAGGTTTGACAGTCCAACCTTACCTTTTGTAAAATACCCAACGTTTCGCCACTGCGCTGATCTTCAAAAACCTGAAATGGGAGTTCAAGGGAATGTTTTAATCCATCAGCGTACATTTCAACACCTACTTTTTGTGTAATTATATTAGTATAATAGTCCTGGAAATTTTTTGCTATCCGCGATACCATTGCCGCACCTATAGCTAAGCCAACCAGCACCAGCGAACCATGCAGCCTGAAATCAAAGCTGTAAACGCCATGATTAACAGGAACCATATACTTGTCTACAATATATTTAGTAATGAGTGGATCAAGAAGTGAGAAACCGATATTTATAGCAGCCAATACTAAGGCTAACACAACTATCCATTTATGTTTTTTAAGATATGATAAGAGTACTTTCATTAAAGATTTTTGATTTCCGCAAAAATAAAAAAAGGGAATGGCTAACAAGCTCATTCCCTTTAATTTGACATTAGGTTGGTATTTACACCGTCATTACGTCTTTTTCCTTAGCTTCAGAATGGTGATCAACCTTGATGATATAGGCATCAGTAAGCTTTTGGATCTCACCTTCGCCGGTTTTCATTTCATCTTCTGATACGCCTTCGGTTTTCAGTTTCCTTATTTTTTCATTGGCATCTTTACGGATATTGCGGATCGCAATTTTACCGGTTTCAGCCTCAGCCTTAACTTTTTTAACTAAATCGCGGCGACGCTCTTCAGTAAGCGGCGGTACGTTAATACGGATAATAACACCGTCGTTCTGTGGGTTTAAACCTAAGTTAGCTTCTTTAATAGCTTTCTCTATTGGCACCAATAATGATTTTTCCCATGGCTGCACCACAAGGGTACGGGCATCGGGCGAGTTTACATTACCTACCTGACTCAACGGGGTTGGACTACCGTAGTAATCTACCATAATATCATCCAGCATAGCAGGGTTTGCTTTACCTGCACGTATTTTCTGTAATTCGCTTTCGCAATGGTCAATAGCTTTGTCCATTAAAGCCTTTGCATCAGTTACCTGTTTTTTAACGAGTTCGCTCATCGTTTAATATTTTGGACAAAAATAGTAAAAAGTATCATTTCTGCCTTAACTAAATCTCGTGCAATAATAAGCTCTTTTAAAATTTGAAATAATTTGTTCTTTTATTAGCAGCAGTTTCCAGACTTACGAAGTTTTTAAAACTTCGTAAGTCTAAAACTTTATCCGCAGTACCCAATATGACGGCCGTCTCTTTAGAACGTCATTGCGAGGTACGAAGCAATCCCAAACTATACAGAGCGGACCTGCTAACCGGGGATTGCTTCGTACCTCGCAATGACGCGGGGGGAAGACGCAGAGAAGAATAGGTATAAAACAAAACTTGCGAAGTTTTTAAAACTTCGCAAGTTTGAACATGTACAGATGATCTGTACAGTAGGGGATTGCTTCGTACCTCGCAATGACGCGCGGAGAAGGAGTATGGTAATATTATATTATTTAACCAGCGTTCCGATAGCTTCGCCCTTGGCAATTTTCATGAAGTTGCCCGGTTTGTTCATATCAAAAACGATGATAGGCAATTTATTTTCCTGGCAAAGGGTGATGGCTGTCATGTCCATTACATTAAGGCCTTTATCATATACTTCCTGGAAAGTGATCTCGTCGTAACGGGTTGCTGTTGGATCTTTCTCAGGGTCGGCGGTGTAGATACCGTCAACGCGGGTACCTTTTAAAACCACATCGGCCTTAATTTCAATAGCACGTAGTGATGCAGCAGTATCGGTCGTAAAATATGGGTTACCGGTTCCGGCACCAAAAATAACAATCTTGTTTTCCTGTAAATGATGCATTGCCCTGCGGCGGATGTAAGGCTCACAGATCTGCTCCATTTTTATGGCTGATTGCAGACGGGTTTCAACACCAATGCTTTCCAATGCGTTCTGCATGGCCATACAGTTAATTACTGTTGCCAGCATACCCATATAGTCGGCTTGGGCGCGTTCCATACCCGATTTTTCGGCGCTTAGGCCTCTAAAGATATTTCCTCCACCAACAACAATCGCAATTTCCAGGCCTTCATCATGAACATTTTTAATGTCTTGTGCGTACTGCAATACCTGATTATTATCGATACCATATTGTCTTTCGCCCATCAGGGATTCGCCGCTCAGCTTTAGGAGGATTCTTTTATATTTCATGAGGTAGTTGTTTGTCAAAAGTATATAATAAAAATCAGTGTTAAAATTTTATGTCTATTTTGTTAAATAATCGCCTTTGAATATGGTGCCCTGCACCTCAAAGTTCTCGTCGAAAACAATCATATCCGCATCATAACCCGCTTCGATTTTTCCCTTTTTGGTTAAAGAAGCGAGTTGTGCAGGATATAATGAAGCCATGTTTATAGCCTCGGCCAAATCAATACCTACATGTTCTACGCAGTTTTGTACGGCCTTTAACATGGTAAGGCATGAGCCCGATAAAGTACCCTCAGGCATTACATAACGGTCCTTTTCAAACCTGTGCTGGTATGCGCCTTCAGTAGCGGCGGTAACGGCGTCAGTGATCAGAAATAGCTTATCGCCCAGTTCGCGTTTAGCCAAACGGATCATGGCAAAATCAACATGCACGCCATCGGCGACTACACTGGTGTATGGTCTTTCCTCAAAAATAGCAGGGATATAGCCGGGCTCGCGATGGTGCATCTGCGGCATGGCATTAAATAAATGCGTAACCGCTTTTATAGGGTTATTCAGAAATGTTTTACCCTGCTGATAAGTCGCATTACTATGGCCGGATGATAAGATCACCCCATGATCATTTAAATAATCAACAACTTCTGCATCCTGTAGTTCGGGCGCAATGGTCATCATAGTGATTACGCCATCTGCCTGCTCAATCCATTTCTGTACCAGTTCAAGCGTGGCTTTTTTGATGAACTTTTCGGGATGAGCACCTTTCTTGATTGGGTTCAGGAACGGACCTTCCAAATGCACACCTAAAAAGTTGCCTTTACAGGTTGCGCGATAAGTTTTGGCGGCTTCAATACCTTTCTCAACAATATCATCGCTGTTTGTGCCGATTGTAGCAAAAAAGCCGATTGTTCCCTGGCTTAGCAGGTCGTCTTCCATCCGCTCCAAAGCAGCAACTTCGGGTGTGCCGGCGAATAGCTTGCCGCCACTGCCATAAATTTGCAGGTCGATCAACCCCGGCGCAAGGAATGATCCTTTAAGATCAATTGCATTTACATCTTGCGGAATGGCGGTTTCATCAATAATGCTGATGATCTGGGTACCGTCAACTAAAACGGCTTTGCCCCGGGCTATGGAGCCATCAGAAATAAGCTGGAGGTTATGGTAGGCAGTTATCATATGTAAGGTAAACTTTTACAATTTAACTAAATGTCATTGCGAGGCGCAACCAAGGTTGTGGGCAAGTAGTGCCGAAGCAAACTCGTCGCATGCATATTGAACGCGACGAGTTTGCTTCGTCGTTCCTCCTCGCAATGACAGTGGGAGGAAACAATATTGCAAAAAAAATCCCCCTCGTTAAAAACGAGGGGGATAATAAATTAAGCTCCTAAAGCTACCCGCTTAAACGCGGTAACTGTTAAACCTTTTTCAACAGTGCTCAAAAACTGAGCAACGTTTTTAGATGGGTCCTTTACAAACTCCTGGTTTAGTAAAGTAGAATCTTTATAGAATTTGTTAAGCTTACCAGCAGCGATCTTTTCAACCATATCTTCTGGTTTGCCTTCAGCGCGGATCTGCTCTTTAGCAATTTCAAGCTCGCGCTCGATCGTTGTAGAGTCAACACCGTCTTTATCTAAAGCAACTGGGTTCATAGCTGCAATTTGCATAGCAACGTCTTTACCTGCTTCGTCAGCACCGGCAACGTTAGCGCTTAAAGCAACTAATACACCTAAACGGAAGTTACCGTGTATGTAAGCGATAACTTTTTCGCCATCAACAACTTCATATTTAGATACACCTATTTTCTCGCCTATTTTACCTGTACGGTCAACAATAGCTTCAGCTATTGAAACACCTTCAATTTGTAACTGACCTAATTCTTCGATTGAAGCAGGAGCATTTTCTACTGCTTCGTTAGCAATCGCGTTAGCAAAAGCAACAAACTCAGCATTTTTAGCCACGAAATCAGTTTCGCAGTTCAGTTCAATAATTACACCGCGTTTTCCATCTGCAGAAGTACGTGCTATAACAACACCTTCGTTTGATTCCCTGTCCTGACGGCTGGCAGCTACTTTAGCGCCTTTTTTGCGTAAAAAATCAATAGCAGCTTCAAAGTCACCGTTAGTTTCGGTTAAAGCTTTTTTGCAATCCATCATACCGGCACCAGTTTGCTGGCGCAGTTTGTTTACATCAGATGCAGATATTTGTACTGTAGACATTTTGTTTTTCCTTTTTTACCCCAAACCTCCGCCGTTTGGCAGAGGTTTGCAAGTTAATTTATAAATATTATTCTAATTCCCCCTTCAGGGGGTTAGGGGGCTTATTCTGTTTCAGCTGGTTCAGTACCGGTTTCGGCAGCAGCTTCGGCAACCTCAGCAGTAGTTGCTGTTGGTTTCCTGCTTCTTTTACCGCCTTCGCTTCTATCAGGTGTTACTGCTTCAGGAGCATCAGCTTTAGCTTTCGCCGCTGCTGCTTCTTTTTCAGCTTCATCTTCTTTCTCGCGTTTACGTTCGTCTAAACCTTCTTCTATCGCTTTGATGATGATACCGGTGATCAATGAAATTGATTTGGTAGCGTCATCATTCGCTGGGATAGGGAAATCGATGTTTGAAGGATCAGAGTTAGTATCAACCATTGCAAAGGTTGGGATGTTTAACTTTAATGCTTCTGAAACCGCGATGTGCTCTTTCTTAACGTCGATCAGGAACAATGCAGCCGGTAAACGGTTAAGATCCGCGATACCACCTAATAATGTTTCTAATTTAATACGCTCACGTTGTATCATCAGTCTTTCTTTTTTAGAAAGGTTGCTGTAAGTACCATCTTTAGTCAATTTATCGATGTTTGACATCTTTTTGATCGACTTGCGAACAGTTGCAAAGTTAGTTAACATACCACCTAACCAACGTTCGGTTATGAAAGGCATGTTTACACCTTTTGCATATTCAGCCACGATATCTTTCGCTTGTTTCTTTGTAGCTACGAATAATACCTTACGGCCTGATTTTACAATTTGTTTTATAGCTGCAGCAGCTTCTTCAACCTTAGTTAAGGTTTTGTTTAAGTCGATAATATGGATACCGTTGCGCTCCATGAAAATGTACTGTGACATTTTCGGATCCCATTTGCGGGTAAGGTGACCAAAGTGTACACCAGCGTCCAGTAACTCGTCGTATGTTGTTCTTGCCATTTTGTTGTCTCCTTGTGATTAGCGTTTACTGAATTGGAATCTCTTACGTGCTTTCTTGCGTCCTGGTTTTTTACGCTCAACCATACGGTCATCACGTGTCATTATACCTTTAGCGCGCAGTGAAGGTTTCTTTTCAGGATCAAGTTCAACAATTGCTTTCGCGATAGCTAAACGAACGGCCTCAGCCTGTCCTTTTACACCACCACCTGCAACATTTACTTTTACATCAAATTTTCCGGTTGAACCAGAAACCTCAGTACTCTGAGTAACGATGTATTGTAATGGCAATGTAGGGAAGTACTCTTTGTAATCTTTACCGTTTACGATAATTGCGCCGCTGCCATCTGTTAGGTAGATGCGTGCAACTGCTGTTTTTCTTCTGCCCGAAGTGTTAGTTGTTGTTGGCATTTTTTTTCTCCTTTAAAAATAAAAGTTAAATGGTAGTTGGGTTTTGTGCTGCATGAGGGTGCTCAGCGCCTGCATATACATGCAAATTGCCAAACAATGCCTTGCCCAAACGACTTTTAGGTAACATACCACGCACGGCTTTTTCAATTACGCGTGTTGGATGTTTTGCCATTAACTCCTTAGGAGAAATGAAACGCTGACCCCCTGGATAACCAGTGTAAGAAACATATTGCTTTTCGCTGAATTTGTTTCCGGTCAACTTTACCTTGTCTGCATTGATAACTATTACATTATCACCACAGTCTACGTTTGGGGTAAAATCCGGCTTGGTTTTCCCTCTGATGATCATTGCGATCTTAGTGGACAAGCGCCCCAAAATCTCGCCTTGTGCGTCAATAACAACCCATTGTTTGTTGACGGTTTTTTTGTTGGCTGAGACAGTTTTGTAACTTAACGTATTCACTTGCTTTAAATTAAATTAATTAAACGTTTATTATACCCCGCATTTTCGGGACTGCAAAGATAGCTGTTTTTGTGTTATTTACAAATGGTTTTTGAGATTTGTTTATTGGGTTGATTAAGTTAAGCGGTGAGTGGTTTTTTTGAGTGTAGTTTATAGCGAAAATAAGCAGTTAATTTGGTTAATTTGGTGAGTACTTTAACAGCATAAAGAAACTCACGAAGTTTTTAAAACTTCGTAAGTTTTGAGCATAGTTAAATCAAATCCAGCTTCACCCTCTTTGCCGCTTGCGGGAGAAAGGGTCGACTAGTGAAACGAAGTCGGGGTGAGTTAAAATATTGGACAGGTATGGAACGTAAACGTATAATGAAACAGTGCATTAATGAAAAGGCACACGCAGCACGCGTACGCCAGCAAGCGGAATACCATTACCACGTGAAACGGATCCAAAAAAATACCGAATAAAAAAATCAAATGCTCACATCAAATCATATAACAGGCATAATCGCCATAGTAATACTTATAGTTGTTATTCAAATAAAGCGGTTTAAAAATGGGCTGAAGGATTGGATGGGGTATCAAACTGGATTATTACTATGGGGATTTGCTTTCATTGCTGGAGGAATAGTACTTCTCACTATGTAAAATTGTAATAGGTTGATAATACCCCCGCTACCGCAAGCCCGCTTGTGGCAAGCCGACATGCATTCAAGCACACAAGCGAGACGCTTGCGGTAGCGCCTGTATTAAAAACATCTTTGCCTTTCTTGCCAATCCCCCGCACTTTATTACTTTTACATCACCATACTATTAATATTATATACCACTAACATGATCATCATTAAAAACTACGGCGAATTTGAGTCCTATCTAGGTAAGGAGCTCGGTACTTCAGGCTGGCACACCGTTACCCAGGAGCAGATCAACGAATTTGCCCACGCCACAATTGATCATCAATGGATACATACCGACCCGGAACGTGCCGCAATTGAAAGCCCATTTAAGGCAACCATAGCGCATGGTTATTTAATGGTATCGCTGCTGCCGTACTTCTGGCACCAGATAGCCGATGTGCAGAACCTGAAAATGCAGATCAACTACGGTATTGAAAACATACGGTTTGCCCAACCCGTTGTAGTGAACAGCCAGGTGCGCCTGAAAGCTAAACTTGCTGCCATAGTAAATTTAAGAGGTATCACCAAGGCTACCATCGGCGTTGAAATGGAAATCGACGGAGAAAAGAAACCAGCTTATGTAGGCGAGGTGGTATTTCTATATCACTTTTTGGATTAGGCTTTTGATTTCTATCATTCTCCCGGCGTCATTGCTGTAAGGAACGAAGCAATTCTGACTATGTAGGACTGGATTACCTATCCTATGGTATCGCTTGTCGCTATGACGTCACTTTTTGTCTTGATACCATAGGTGTTCGGAAGATATATTTTCTTACGAATATTGAGCGTGAGGTCACCCTGAGGCACTCGAAGGGTAAGCGTAAAGGCCTTTGCCCGCATGCTTCGAGTGCCAGCATGACACCCTTTTTTAATCTTCCGAACACCTATGGTCTTGATACAAAAAGTAACCAAAAAAATCAAGTCAGTAGATTAGGCTTCTTTGCCGCACAGGCCTCTGCGCTGCCAATCAGGCAAAACCTGGGCTGCTATATTTTTACCCTGCTATCGCTGCGCGCGTGGCCTTTGCGCTTCTGTAAAAATCTGCTATGCCCTGCCACGCACAAGGCCACCATCGTTTTGCCTGATTTCATCCGAAGCTGTTCTACTGACGAACTTCACCTAATTTCTCCAAAGGAAAGGGCTCAAATTGAAACGTTATTAAAAGCGGGCAAAGGCTCGACAAAAAGCGCGGGCCTGGGTGTTTTGCCTGTAGGCGGAAGGATCTTTTTGTCTTGATTTTTTGTTTCTTTTGTATCAAGACAAAAGAAATAGGGCTCCGCGCCCATGAGCGGCTTCAAGCGATAATCACCTAAAGCTTCAAAATCCCAAAACTCAGCAATAAAGTGCCAATTATAGTAAGCAGAATAACCCCCATAATAATAAGAGAAACATTATGACCAAAGTTGAATGTCCATCCTAATCCGCTGCGTTTTTCAACCATAACATTCGGGTCATTAGGGTTGTAGTAAAATATACCCCATTTCCACAGCTCATAATTATTTTTGTCAAACTCATTCATATCTATAAATCTACACAAACTAACTGGTTAGGGTAATCATTTTTCTCTAATCTCCGCCTGTATTTAAAAGAGCAAGTTTTTAACGTAAAAAATTAAAAATTTAATTAGAAATCATAAACCAAAACTCTATTAAACAACCCATTATCCCTAAAAATCCCATACGCTCAACTAAATCGTAAAACCCACCATTTAAAAGCAAGTCTAAGTTTTACTAATAGTTAATATTTCGATAAAAAAGTACCTGTTTTTTTACGATATTTTTTAAAACACTTTTGTTTTTTTGCTGTTTTAAAAGTAAATCAGCTGAAAAATTATTTTAATTGAAACTTTGGGCAAGCATCAATCGTAAAAATAACAATGCCGGCTATATAACACTTCCACCGTTCTGAATACAGCTGCATTTTAGTAAAAATTAATATATTTTGATAAAATACGGTAACAGTTACCACAATGAAAGCCATTATCAAACATCGGTTATACTTTTACGTCGCTATATTGCTGCTAATGGCTGGCTGCAAATTAGATAAGCCCGATTACTCAAGCTTTTTTGCTACTGCAGGCACCTATCAGCCCGTAACCAAAGGCTCCTATTGGACATACCAGGAGAATGCCAGCGGCGATTTAGATACCAGCACCACTACCATGACCGGCGTTTCAACTGTAATTAATAACAGAACTTATTATCAGGTAAGTACAGTTTACAACTCGCAGGTATCTCCGGCAGAGTCAGGCTATTTTTCAAATGGAGGACATATTTATACTACATTGGGAAAAAGTGGAAGTGATACGTTGGAAACGTATTATCTGAACGATACTACAGCAGTAAACGGTACGTGGATTGCAAAGGTTAATGGTAATGGAACGTTAAGTGGATTTCCAGCCCGCATTGCAGGGCAAATAGTTGAAAAAAATATAAGCAGAACCGTAAATGGTAAAACTTTTACCAATGTTATCCATACCAAGTTTTATCTTCAACAGGATAATGGCACCGGCTTTACTACAACTATTACCTTCGATTATTTCATAGCCAAAGGCATAGGTATTATTGAGCAAGATGCAACGGGTGTTGATTTTACAACTGTCAGAATCCTGCTTGATTATTCCATTAAATCATCATAATCTATATTCTCTCTTTCCGCGCAATGAAGAGAGGGCGGGCTAGCGAAGCGAAGTCGGGATGATCCAACGGCCCCGTTCAAATATCGGTCATTTCTTCCATTTCATTTTTAATACTGGCAGGATAGTTGCATATACCTTAACAAGATAAATCTATCTATTATGGAAACTATCGAAAAGTCAGTTGAAGCATTAAATAACGGCAATGGTTTATCGGGAGACTTGAAAAATTTGATCACGCAACAGCAGGCCGAAATCACTAACGGCCATGATAAAATCAAATATTTGCGTGATGGTTAGTCTTACTATTGGTTATACTATAATTAGTAAAGCCGCCCATTGCGGACGGCTTTTGCCATGTTAAGGTTTAGGTAGAATAATACGCCCAATAATAGTTTAGTTTTAGCATTAAAGAAATACCTATTTATAGGTATTCTCGTGTATTTTTATTACTTTTAGAACAGCCTTGCCCTATTACGTATATATATGAAACTGAAACTGTTTGCTGATGAAATCAACAAGGTATGGAAGAGTGTAGCCACTGAGAACATAGCAGAATTTCCACAAGTTGAGCTTGAACTTTATAAAAAAATACTTACTTTTTTCCAGGTAGGCGATTACTTCTATTATATATTCAATTTTAAGGACAGGGAATTTGAACTGATAAGTGATGGCGTTGAAACTGTATTGGGTTATATGCCATCAGACTTTACAACAGATTTTTATTTAGATATTATACATCCCGACGACAGGCCATACTTTTTAAGCTTTGAAAGCTATACAGCCCGGTTCTTACCACAAATGCCACTCGATAAAATAATAAAGTACAAAGTAAGGAGTGATTATCGCATCAAAAAGAAAAATGGCGATTATATAAGGGTAATGCACCAGGCGCTTACCATTCAGTTTGAAGACAACGGCACCGTAGCCCGCTCATTAGGCGTGCTTACTGATATTACACACCTGAAACCCGACGGCAAACCGGTATTATCCTATATTGGCATGGATGGTGAACCATCCTACCTTGATGTTGACGTAAAAAGCATGTTTATTGATAGCCAGGAAACGCTCACCCAGCGCGAAAAACAGGTGCTGCGGCTGTTGGTTGAGGGAAAAGCCAGTAAGGAAATAGGTGTAATATTAAATATTAGCAAGCAAACCGTTGATACCCACCGCAAAAATATGCTGAACAAAAACAACCTTAGTAACACAGGTGAATTGATAGCCAAAGCCATACGCCAGGGCTGGATCTGATGCATTTTTTATACTATAAATGGTGCTGATCCGTTAATGAAATGTAGTTCAAACGTATAAGATACGGATTAAATATCTGCTTTCAAAATCCTTTTTAAGGTTTTAATCGTATCTTTGTAAAGTAATAACAATTCATTTTCTATCAATACCCAATTACGTGTACATATTAATTTTCTTTTTAGCTCACTGGTTCCTCTCCCTATTTTTTCAGACGTTTTACTTACACAGGTACGCTTCTCATAAAATGTTCACCACAAGTAAATTTACCGAGCGTACGTTTCACCTGATGACTTTTATTTTCCAGGGATCATCATTTTTAAACCCGCGTGCATATGCCATTATGCACCGTGAGCACCATGCATATAGTGATACCGCAAAGGATCCGCATTCACCATATTTCTTTACTGATGTTTTCCAGATGATGTGGAACACGGTACAAAGTTTCAGGCTGTATGAAAAACGCTTAAAGGAACCTGATGCTGAATTTAAAGGAAATTATCCTGAATGGCATTTAGTTGATTATTATGGTTCAACCATGATATCGCGCATTATATTTGGCTGTTTATATATTACTTTTTATATAGTATTTGCCACCCATTGGTGGATGTTTTTATTATTGCCGATACACTTTATGATGGGGCCAATCCACGGTGCTATTGTAAACTGGTGCGGCCACAAATATGGTTATGCCAATTTTGATAATAACGACAAATCAAAAAACACCACACCGTTTGATTTTTTAATGCTGGGCGAACTGTTCCAGAATAATCACCACAAACGCCCTAACAATGCAAATTTTGCAGCCCGTTGGTTTGAGTTCGACCCGGTTTTCCCGGTAATGAAACTGATGCACTGGGTGCGCATTATCAAACTGCGGCCGGCTACCTTAAATAGTTAACAATTAAAATTTAAAGTGCAGATAGTTCAAAACTATCTGCACTTTTGCATTATATATATAATTCATACAATGAGTGTTTCCGTATTAGCTAAAAATCTGCGCGGCTCCGAGATCATAAAAATAGCCGGTGAAATAAACGAACTTAAAAGACAAGGACAAAACATTGCCAACTTAACTATTGGTGATTTCGATTCCAACATATATCCTATCCCAACGGAGCTGAAGCAAGGCATAGTTGAAGCTTATAACGATAACCAAACCAACTACCCGCCAGCTGATGGTATGCTTAACCTGCGCGAGAGCGTATCAGCATTCCTGAAAAGCAGGTATGCCTTGGATTATGCCCCTAACCAGATCCTAATCTCAGGCGGTTCAAGGCCATTGATCTATTCTACCTTTTTAGCAGTTGTTGATCCGGGTGATACCGTTGTTTTCCCAACACCATCGTGGAACAACAACCATTACAGCGACCTAACCAGCGCCAATGCTATAATGATTGAAACCCGTGCCGAAAACAATTTTATGCCTACTGCAGATGAGATTCGCCCACATATTAAAGGCGCTGCTTTACTGGCATTGTGCTCGCCCTTGAACCCAACGGGCACCATGTTCAACAAAAAGGATTTAGAAGAGATCTGCGACCTGGTAATCGCCGAAAACAAAACACGTGCGGCAGGCGAAAAACCGTTGTACTTATTATACGATCAGATCTACTCGCAACTAACCTTCGGTGTTCACAAACATTACGACCCGGTTAGCCTGCGCCCTGAATTAAAGGATTACACCATATTTATTGATGGCGCATCAAAGTGCTTTGCCGCAACGGGTGTACGTGTGGGCTGGGGCTTCGGTCCGGCAAATGTGATCGATAACATGAAAGCCATTGTTGGCCACATGGGTGCATGGTCGCCAAAGGCAGAGCAAGTGGCTATGGCTAAATTCCTGACCAACGATACTTACGTTAACAATTATCTGACTAACATAAAAGCAAACATACAGGCCAGCTTAAACACCCTGCACGAAGGCTTTCAGCAATTAAAAGCCGAAGGCTTCAGCGTTGATTCCATCGAACCAATGGGTGCCATCTACCTAACTATTAAGGTTGATTATACAGGCAAAACCACACCTGATGGAACTGTGTTGAAAACATCAGCAGATATCAATTTCTACCTGATAAAAGAAGCTAAGGTGGCCTTTGTGCCATTCTCTGCATTCGGTACAGGTGAGGATGTAAACTGGTTCAGGGCATCAGTAGGTGCAAGCACTTTGCAGGATATTCAGCAAATGATCCCGAGGATTAAGGAAGCTTTAAGTAAGCTGAAATAATTTCTGTTTATCATATTATTTGGGTGTCATGCCTGGCACTCGAAGCATATGCGTAAAGGCCTTTGCCCGCATGCTTCGAGTGCATGACACCCATTTTATATTAATTGTGTTTATTAAACCGCTGTATCTCTCCGGTTGATATCCTCTAATGATAGCGGTATCAAATTCTTTGTTTTTAAGTAAGTAACGGTTACTACCGTTAGGGTAACGCAGCCGCCAAAAAGTACTGCGGGTACGGTTCCTAATATACTTGCCGCTGTGCCTGATTCAAAATCACCAAGCTCATTGGATGAACCGATGAACATGGAGTTTACTGCCGATACACGGCCGCGCATTTCATCAGGTGTTAACAGCTGCATAATAGTGCCGCGGATGATCACACTTACGCTATCAAATGCACCCTCTGTAAAGAGGAAGAATAGCGACAGGTAGAAATTTCTCGACAAGCCAAAACAAATAATTGATGCGCCGAAGCCTGTAACGGCTATCAGCAGGTTGCGCCATGGCTTGTTCATAGGTGAAAACCGCGACATGGCCAGCATAGTAATAACTGCCCCGGCAGAGCCTACCGCGCGCATAATTCCTAATCCCTCAGGGCCCACTTTTAATATTTCATTGGCAAAGACAGGCAACAGGGCTACTACGCCGCCAAAAAATACGGAGAACAGGTCTAGGCTCATGGCGCCGAGCATCATCTTGTTTTTAAAAACAAAGTGTATGCCTTCTGCAAGGCTTTTCCAGATATTTTCTTTCGGTTTAAATACAGGGGGATATTTTTTCAGGAAATATACCAGCACTAATGATACCAATATTAGAAAGAGTATAACTACAAAAGTTGCCGTTATGCCGCTTATACCGGGTATAAATTTACCGGCGAAACCATATATTAAACCACCTGCTGCCGGGCCTAATATAGATGCTATCTGCCAGCTTGAGCTGCTCCAGGTACTGCCGTTAGGGTAAAGCTCCTTGGGTATGCTATGCGCGTAAACGGTAAATGTTGCCGGGCCATAAAATGCGCGGGCAACGCCGTTACAAAATATCATTACATAAATTATCGGTACTATCCAGTCGGCGTGGATGTATTGGCGCATGCTGCTAAGTGTAACTACACCCATTACCAGCGATGATAAAAATACGCCGGTATAAATAAGCAACAGCATTTTCCGTTTTTCGGATTTATCGGCTATATAACCGCCATATAAGGCAATACCAACTGCTGGTATAGCTTCGCAAAGGCCGAGCATGCCGAGTTTAAAGGTACTATGGGTTAACTGGTAAATGTAAAAACCGATAACAACGGTTTGCATTTGATAAGCAAAGGTGAAGAAAAACCGCATCCCGATGTATGCGCGGAAATCTTTGTATCGCAATGCTGCAAAAGAATCTTTTTTTGGGGGTTGACTATGTCCTTCGTCTGGCACTTAATGTTTTTTGTGATGTGCCGCAAATTTAAGATTATGCGGCGGCTTTTTATGTAAAATTACGGTAAGGTTTGAGTTACACCTATATTAATTTAAGCCATGCTGGTCTATGAGATACATTAAAGAGGCAATTGCGGCCGCGCCGAGTTCCAGCTCGCGCTTGTTTACATTCTCAAAAACATCGTTGGCACTATGGTGTACATCAAAGTAACGCTGTGAATCGGGCAGGTAGCCTATGAGTACAATTCCCGGCGATTTTGCTTTCAGCGGTTCTATGTCGCTTCCGCCACCGCCGGCAGTAAGTCGATCGGCATCATAAGGTTCAAGCAGTTTTTTCCATTTCAGGTTGATGTTCTGCACAAATGCGGGTGAAGCACCACTGAATCCGAATCCACGGGGTGTAAAGCCGCCCAGGTCCGATTCAATGGCGGCAATATGATCTTCCTTGTTTTTCGCCGCTAATTCGGCATATTTCTCGCCGCCTTTATCGCCATTTTCCTCGTTGATGAAGAACACTGCCCTGATCGAGTTTTTGGGTTGATAACCCAGCACTTTAAGCAAACGCACTGCCTCAACCGACTGTATAATGCCTGTGCCATCATCATGTGCGCCTTCGGCCAGATCCCATGAATCGAGGTGACCGCCAACGGTGATGAATTTATTAGGATTTTCGGTTCCGGTTAATTCACCCACCACGTTGTAGGAAAGGGTGTCTGGTAGAGTCTTACAATTCATTTTAAAATAGAATTGTACAGGAGATGAACCTTTTTGCTTTAACAAACTACTCAATTGGTTTGCCGCCATGGTTGATATGGCTGCTGCCGGAATTTTGATGCCGTCTTTGTCGTAAGATGTGGTTCCGGTATGCGGGTAATTATCAATGCTCTCTGTTAAGGAACGTACGATTACTCCCTTTGCCCCATATTTTGCCGCTGCTGCCGGGCCTGCAAAACGCTGATCGCCTGCAGTGCCGTAAGCACGCAGAGTTTCAATAAAGCGGGGATCGAACGGGCGGTTAAAGAAAACTATTTTGCCTTTTATGGCAGCAGCGCCAAGGGTATCCAATTCCTTTAAACTATGTACTTCAATAACATCGGCAGTAATACCGTCGGCAGGAGTTGCTACCGACATGCCCAATGCCGCAATGGCAACAGGTATACGGTTATTGCCAATAACTATCATCCCGCTCTCTTTAGCTCCCCTTACCCAATGCGGAACCATTACAGGTTGCAGAAAAACACGGTCGAAACCATAACTTTCCATTAGTTTTTTACCCCACTCAATCGCTTTCTGCGCGTTTGGTGAACCACTTAAACGCGGGCCAATATTCTTACATAAGTAATGCAGGTTAGCATAGCATTGGCCGTTAACCAGTTCCTCATCATATATTTTGCGCAGCATCAGTGAGTCCTGTGCTTTAAGCAATGCGGTTGAGAAAATAAAAGCGAATAGTAAGGTAAACTTTAGTTTCATGTGAAAGCGTTTACTACAAATATAATATAGTGCAGTAAAAAGCAATAGGATCAGGATATTTTATCCCAGCTTAAGCCCTGATCTTTTGATTGCAGGGAGTGATGCAGGATCTGGTTTTCAGGGAGTGCCAGTTGAGGATCGGCTTCAAAAATACCTTCAACGCAGTGGCGTATCTGTATTAATAATTCCTGGTCGGTAACAATGTTGGCTATTTTAAGGTCGAGCACACCGCTTTGCTGGGTGCCTTCAATATTACCCGGGCCGCGTAGTTCCAGATCTATCTCGGCTATTTCGAAACCATTGTTGGTTTTTACCATGGTACTGAGCCTTTTTCTGCCATCGGCACTTAACTTATGGCTGCTCATGAGTATACAGTAGGATTGCTCGGCACCACGCCCCACGCGGCCGCGCAGTTGGTGTAATTGTGACAGGCCAAACCGCTCCGCATTTTCAATGATCATCACCGATGCATTCGGTATGTTAACACCTACCTCAATAACCGTGGTTGCAACCATTATGTGCGTCTCATGCTTAATAAAGCGTTGCATTTCATAATCTTTTTCATGCGGCTTCAGTTTACCATGTACTATGCTGATCTGAAAATCTGGTGTAGGGAATTCGTACGACATCACAGTTGCGCCATCTTCCAGATTCTTCAGGTCGAGTTTTTCACTCTCCTGTATCAGCGGGTACACCACATAGATCTGCCTGCCTTTGGCAATTTCCTGCTTCATAAAGCCGAACATCCGTAGGCGCTGGTTTTCATATAAATGGTGTGTTTCGATAGGTTTACGGCCTGCCGGCAGCTCATCAATTATGGAAATGTCCAGGTCGCCATAAAGCGTCATGGCCAAGGTACGGGGGATAGGCGTGGCCGTCATCACCAGGATATGTGGTGGGATGTTATTTTTTCGCCATAGCCTTGCCCTTTGCTCCACACCAAAGCGGTGCTGTTCATCAATCACTACAAGGCCCAGGTTTTTGTATTGTACTTTATCCTCAATAAGCGCGTGGGTGCCTATCAGTATTTTAAGGTCGCCGCTTTCCAGGCGTTCATGCAAAACTTTTCTAGCCTTGGGTTTGGTTGATCCGGTTAGCAAGGCCACTTCAACAAAATCATCGCCCACCAAATTTTTTATGGTTTGATAATGCTGATTTGCCAATATCTCCGTCGGCGCCATAATACAGGTCTGGAAGCCGTTGTCAATAGCTATCAGCATGCTCATGAGCGCTACAACAGTTTTTCCGCTACCAACGTCGCCCTGCAATAAACGGTTCATCTGAACGCCTCGCTGCGTGTCCTGGCGTATCTCTTTTAAAACCTTTTTTTGGGAGTTGGTTAATTCAAAAGGTAATTTATGGTGATAAAACTCATTAAAATAATTACCTACCGTGCCGAATATATTACCCTTGAATTTATTAGTGCGGTGCAGCTTAGTTTTTAGCAGTTTAAGCTGTAAAAGGAACAGCTCTTCAAATTTAAGCCGGCGCCTGGCCTCATTAAGCGCGGCAGCATCCTCCGGGAAATGGATATTGCGATACGCCTCAACTCTTGATACCAGTTTAAACCTGTTGATGATATATAAAGGCAGGTTTTCGTGGATATCCTTGGCATACTGTTCAAGCAGGGTAGCTACCAGCTTTTGGATACCCTTGCTATCCAGCGAAAACGGTTTTAGTTTTTCTGTTGAGCTATAGGCAGGTTGTAGTGTTAAATTACCTTTACGCTGCAGCACTTCTGCTGAGTAGGGTTCTATTTCGGGGTGCGCCATTTGCACCTTGCCGTTAAAAAAGGTCGGCTTGCCAAATATAATATAAGCCTTGCCGGGGATCAGTGCCTTTTCAACCCAGCGTATGCCCTGGAACCATGCCAGTTCCATTACGCCGGTATCATCCTGCGCCTGGAAGATCAGTCGTTTGGTATGCTTTTCGCCCAGCAGCTCTTTATGAGTTAGGCGCGCTATTACTTGTACATGTGGTAGTTCAGGTTCAATCTCGCGGATCTTATAAAAGCGGGTCCTGTCTATATACTTGTAGGGGAAATGGCGTAAAAGATCCTCGAAAGTGGCTATCTGCAACTCCTTTTTCAAAACATCGGCACGACTAAGGCCCATGCCTTTTAAGTACTCGATCGGGGTTTGAAAAGGGTTCAAATAATAAGGATATTTAAGTATTAACCTTTAATAGCGGTAACTGATATCTCCACATTAACATTCTTAGGTAAACCGGCAACGGCAACTGTTTCGCGGGCAGGGAACTTTTCGGTAAAGTATGAGCCATATACTTCATTAACCTGAGCAAAGGTTTGCATGTCTTTTAAAAAGATGGTGGTTTTTACAATATTACCAAAGCCAATACCAGCCTCTGTTAAAAGTGCTTTAATATTTTCCATAACCTGGGTGGTTTCGGTTTTAATATCATCAAGCACGAGGTCATTGGTTACCGGGTTAATGGCAACCTGGCCTGAAAAAAATATAAAATTGCCGGCTTCAATAGCCTGGCTGTACGGGCCAATTGGCGTAGGGGCGTTAACGGTATTAATAACTGTTTTCATTAAAATAAGTGTTTTTTAGCATAGCAGATCACAATAATTTTTAAGTGATCAATGTCTTTTAAGTATGAACCAATCTATCAGTTTCCAGATAATACCCAGCAGGAACACAGTTATTGCAATAGCATTAATAACATGCATTACTTTAAGGTTGAAACTGGTAGGCCTGTTAGGATCCTTTTTTCTGAAGAAGTACATAATACAAATATAAGCAGAAACACTAAAGCTTAAAGCAGAATGCAAAAAGCTTTTCATTTGGAAAATATGGGAAACAAAAAAGCCCCGCTTTTGCGGGGCCTTTTTCAATATATTATTTTATCTAATAATTATTGGTGGAATTCAACACGACGGTTAGCAACGCGGCCTTCTTCTGTTGAATTGTCAGCTATTGGGTGAGTTTCACCGAAAGCTTTAATTTTTAAGTGTTTAGCATCAACACCAGAGTTAACTAAGTAAGTTTTTACTGAGTTAGCACGGTCTTTAGATAAACGCAGGTTGTGAGCAGCAGTACCTTCTGATGAAGCGTAACCAGCAACTGTAAGTGTTTTACCAGTAGCCCTTAAGTCAGCTGAAGTAGCATCTAATACTGGGTAAGAAGAAGTTCTTAATACAGAGCTATCAAATTCAAACTGGATGTTAGAATAAGGAGCTGCTTTAACAGAATCTTTCTTAGTAGTATCTTTAGGGAATACGATAACGCAACCAGAACCGTCAACTACGCTGCCAGCAGGTGTGTTAGGGCATTTGTCGAATTGATCAGAAACACCGTCACCGTCAGAATCTTTCTTAAGATCAGCAACCGCAGTTTCAACATTGGTAACACGACCTTTTAAAGCTTCAACTTCCTGACGTAAAGCTGCGTCATACAGTTCGTCATACAAAGTAGCAATTGGGTTCACCCAATCGATGTTTTTCTTTGAGCTTGAACCGAAAGTGTACTCTAAACCAGCATAGCTATATGAGTAGTGGTCTTGTTGTGGGTAAGTGTGATAACCAGTGAAGTTATAACCCGGGATAAACGCAATTTTATAACCTACGTTTAAGGCTAACGCATCAGAAAGTTTAAATTTCACGCCTACACCAACTGGGAAAACTGCTTCTTTAACAGTGTTATCATATATATTAGCATAAGCTTTTTCAGTGCCGCCAGCTAAATCAAATTTAGGTTTGTAGAAATCTAAACCGTAACCCGCGTCACCATAAAAGTTAACTGCGTTTTCACGGTGTAAGAAAGAAACACTACCGAAATTAACTAAAGCTGTTAAAGCAATTGAATTAGTAGATGTTTTGTAATCCAATCCACCGAATTTAGATAAACCTTGGTTGTCACCTTTAACAGTACCGCCAACATAATCTAACGATAAGCTGAAGAAATGAGAGAAAGCATCCCTGATTGACGCACCGTAACCAAATGATGGTGAAAAGTGAGATGTTGTGTTAGGACCAAATGGAATTTGATTAGATAACATACCGGCGTTTATACCGATGCTGATGTGGTTGTACTGGCCTAACCCACCAAATACCTTGGCAGATGAGGTTGCAGAAGACACCGTCTTGGTAGTATCAGTTGATGTCTGAGCTTTAGCTGCACCCAGAGCCATCAAGGAAACAACTGACAATGCGACTGTTTTCTTTAATGTAGAATAATTCATAGTTTTAAGATTAAACGATTTTAATTGTGATTTTTTTCAAAATTAGTAATTATGTTTGAAACCAATACCAAATTTTGTTCCAAAACTTGTAATACTTATACAAATAAACTAAAAAAATTGTTTAAATAAAATATATAAACGCATTAATAATGAAATATCCCGCTGTAAATGAGCTATTATTTACAAATAATAGAAAAAATTTCGTTTCGCGAATAAAATTAAATTCTATAGCTATTTTCAACTCAAGTGATGAATTTCCAAGGAGCGGCGACCAAACTTTCACATTTAAGCAGAATGCGGACCTTTTTTATTTAACAGGGATAGACCAGGAACAAAGTATTTTAATTTTATTTCCTGATTGTCCTAATCTACTATACAAAGAAGTACTTTTTTTAAGACAAACCAACGAACACATTGCAGTTTGGGAGGGACACAAGTACACAAAAGAGGAAGCCAAACTGGTTTCAGGTATTGAGAGTGTATTTTGGCTGAGTGAATTTGATGCCATATTGCACAGCATTATCAACTATGCAGCACATATATATATAAATGCGAACGAGAATGACCGCTTTAGCTTTGAGGTGCCCTACCGCGACCTGCGCTTTTTGCAGGATCTGCGTTCTAAATACCCGCTGCATCATTATGAACGGTCGGCACCTATAATGCGCGATCTGCGGGCTGTAAAATCGGACATCGAGGTTGAGCTTACCAAAAAAGCCTGTGCCATAACAAGGGATGCATTTATACGTGTACTTAAATTTGTGAAACCCGGTGTTGCCGAGTATGAAATAGAGGCCGAGATAATACATGAGTTTATAAAACAGCGTGCCACTGGGCATGCCTATAGCCCCATCATAGCATCAGGTAAAAATGCTATAGTGCTGCATTATATTGATAATAACCAGGTTTGTAATGACGGGGATGTGATATTGTTTGATTTTGGTGCCGAATATGCCAACTACAATGCAGATATGAGCCGCTCCATACCTGTAAATGGCCACTTTACCAAACGCCAGCGCGATGTTTACGACGCTGTTTTAAGAGTGATGCGCGCTGCAACCAAACTTATTATAGCCGGAGCCGTATGGAATGATTACCATGATGAGGTTGGAAAAATAATGACGAGCGAACTTATTGGCCTTGGCTTACTGGATAAACACGATGTTGCAAAACAGGACCCTAAAATGCCTGCCTATAAAAAATACTTTATGCACGGCACATCGCATCATTTAGGTTTGGATGTGCATGATTTTGCCAGCAGGTACAAACCTTTTGAAATCGGTAATATATTAACCTGTGAGCCGGGAATTTATATTCCGCAGGAGGGTTTGGGCATAAGGCTGGAAAATAATATACTGATCACCAAAGATGGTAACATTGATCTGATGGCTGATATACCACTTGAGGCTGATGAGATTGAAGAGATAATGAATGCTTAAATCCTAATTGTCATCTCGAACGATAGTGAGAGATCTTCTGCGACTTGCACATCTGCATTGCATATTTTAGAAGATTTCTCCCTCCGGTCGAAATGACAAGAGTTAAACATAACTGTTCACAAAATTATACAGGTTGAACCCGGGCTGGTTCGCTTCCTTTGCAATTTGCTGTTGCAGGTCCCTTTTATTTATATCTGTCATGCGTTTTTGCTGTATCATACGATAGGCTTTTTCGGCCAGTAACATTTCCTTACGGCTATTTTGCTGGTGTTGTGCCGTGGTAATAAAGCTGATGATCTCATCAATCCCTTCACCTTGCGAAGCTATCGCTTTAAAAACAGGCAGCTGATCACCCTTTTGTTCGGTAATCTTTTTTAAATTATTGGTCAGCAGGTCGGCATCGGCCCTGTCGGCTTTGTTTACCACAAAGGCATCTGCAATTTCCATCAGGCCCGACTTAATATTTTGTATCTCATCACCGCTTTCAGGCACCAAAACCAATATGGTAATATCGGCCAAACCGGCAATTTCAACTTCCGACTGTCCAACACCCACGGTCTCAATAAATATATAATCAAAGCCGGCAGCGCGCAATACATCAGCCATTTCAATAGTTTTGGCTGATAACCCGCCTAATGAACCCCGCGTCGCCAGTGAGCGGATAAAAACTCCGGGATGATTAAAATGTGCCGACATCCGGATGCGATCGCCCAATAAAGAGCCAAAGTTGAAAGGCGAAGTGGGGTCGATAGCCAAAACAGCTATTTTGTTGCCATCCTTTAGTAAATTGCTGATAAGCGCGTTAACCAAAGTACTTTTACCTGCGCCGGGCGGGCCTGTTATACCTATTATAGGTGTGCTTTTAGTAAAACTCAGGCTTTTTAATAATTCCTCGGCGCCACTAAGGTTATTTTCAACAATAGTTAACGCGCGGGCCACTGCTTTAAAGTTGTCGCGGTTTAAGGCTGATAATGTATGACTATTGGCGCTCACAGGCTTATTTATATCTGCAAAACAATAAAATTATCACAAGATAACTTAATATTTGCCCGGAAATTAGTTGTTTCAATAAAAAAGCGAATATTTACAACGCGATGCATACTGCATGGCGCAGCAATAATTTATATAAACTCATAACATGGTGACAAAACCATCCATACTCCTCACGTTTGATTCAATGAAATACCCCAATTCAGGATTTTTTTCCTTCGGGAAAAGTCTGGGTGATGCGGTGCTGACACAAAACGCTGGGCGTTATAAGCTTTATTACTATGTACACCAAAGGGCAAACTACTTGTTCAATAAAAAGGTGAGCCTGGTGTTCCTCTCTAAGCTGCATAAATTATTCTTCCCCGAGCCAAGTCGTTTTGCACTGGTACATTTTACCGACCAGTACTGCCGACTGAAACCACAAAAGGTTAAAGGGAAAAAAGTGCTGACTATACATGATATTAATCCGGTGCACGAGCAGCGCAAATCGGAACGTAAAATACAAAAGCACCTGAGAAAATTGCAGGGCTATATAGACGTATGCGATAGGGTAGTAGCCATATCGCACTTTGTGGCTAATGATATTTTAAAGTATTTCCCCGAGGCTAAAGATAAAATAAGGGTAATTTATAATGGTGCTGATGTACTACAGGTTGATGATGCGCATGAACCAAATTATTTGCCGCCAACCAAGTTTTTGTTTGCCATTGGATTTATAGCACCTAAAAAGAATTTTCACGTTTTACCGGCCCTGCTGGTGGATAATGATTATACGCTGGTTATCTCAGGTGTGGAAACGCCCTATAAAAGCAGAATAATGGAAGAGGCTGAAAAGCTGGGCTGCGCCGATAGGGTAAAAATAACCGGTACAATAAGCGAAGCCGATAAAGCCTGGTATTATAAAAACTGCGCAGCATTTGTATTTCCATCATTAGCAGAAGGTTTTGGATTGCCTGTAATTGAAGCCATGCATTTTGGTAAGCCCGTGTTTTTATCAACCCATACCTCCCTACCCGAAATTGGGGGCGATGCCGCTTTTTACTTTAACAGTTTTGAACCGGAAGCCATGCGGCAGGTTTTTACCAAAGGAATGGAGACATTTGAAACTGAAAATTGGCAACAAAAAGTAATTTCCCACGCCATGAAATTCGACTGGCATGAAACGGCAAAGCAGTATTTGGCGTTGTATGATGAGTGTTTGAAGTAAAATTCTCTCCCCGCGCGTCATTGCGAGGAACGAAGCAATCTTTATGCTGTACAGAGCGAATATGCAAGGCGTGAACATCGCATGAAGCCGCTCATGGGCGCGGAGCCCTATTTCTTTTGTCTTGATACAAAAGAAACAAAAACCGACCGTAGGGAGCTCATGAATACCAATGAAGAACAAATAATAGATGAATAAATCAAGACAAAAAGATCCTTCCACCCACAGGCAAAACACCCAGGCCCGCGCTTTTTGTCGGGCCTTTACACACTTTTGATTGCGATTCAATTAAAGTCCTCTCCTCTGGAGAGGGTTAGATGAAGTTCCTTTTCCTTTCCACATCAGTAGAACAGCTTCGGGCGAAAACAGGCAAAACAATGGTGGCCTTGTGTGGCGGCAGGGCATAGCAGATTTTTACAGAAGCGCAAAGGCTAAGCGCGTAGCGACAGCAGGGTAAAAATATAGCAGCCCAGGTTTTGCCTGATTTGCAGGGCAGAGGCCTTGTGCGGCAAAGAAGCATTTCTACTGACTTGATTTTTTGTTTCTTTTGTGTCGAAGACAAAAGGACTAGTGTCGCGTCAATCATAAAATGTCGCTAGTCGTGAGCCTAAAGTCAAAAGTCACAGTCCCAAAAGAACGAAATCTGGCTTTAGACTTACGACGAAAGACTGTTGACACGACACTAGGGCTCCGCGCCCATGAGCGGCTTCATACGATATGTAAACGATATGCTAATCGCTATGTATAGCCTAAAGATTGCTTCGTCGTTCCTCTTCGCAATGACGCTTGAAGAATAAGTGCATAGCGGAGTGCGGCAGACTTATTCTTTCTTCCCAACACCTAACCCCGCTTTCAATAACCTGAACAAATATCTCATCCCTATCTTCAATTCAAAATTCTTTAATATCAAACCGGTTTTATCTTGCTCGAAAGCCTCATCAACCACCCGGCCTGATATACCCAGGTGGTTATAATTGCAGATGATATAGTCCAGGTAAACAAACTTATAGCGCTTGTCTTTATATAAGCTCATGTTAAGGGCATAGTCGGCGGCTATTTTGTATTTGGTGTTGTAAGTGTATTTATCAAACACTGTTTTTGGGTAGATGATAGCCTGGTGGTAAATGCCACCCTTGGCCATATAATAAGGAGAGATCAGTCCTGAACGTTTTATACCATTGGCCAGTACGTTGCCATAATATATAGTATCGGGTTCTTTTAACTCTTGTGCCATAAGCGAAAAATCCGGCAGCAGCTCATCATCGGCCCCCAGAAAATATACCCAACTGCCGCTGATGTGTTTGATGGCTTTGTTCATGGCATCATATATCCCGCTGTCTTTTTCACTCAGGCAAAAATGGATGCGACCTGTGTTTTGCTCCAGTATTTGTACAGTACCGTCAGTGCTTTTACCATCAACAATAATAATATCAATGGCAGGGTATGCTTGTTTGTAGATGCTGTCGAGGCATTTTTGCAGGTGTTCGGCGGCATTGTAGGTAACAATAATTACGGATATGCGTTCTATGCCTGGTGTTGTGGCCGTTATATTATCATCCTTAATTGCCATATTGTTTATCTTCGCCTTTGTAAATTGTAAAATACGTTAAATGCCTACTGATATAAAAGCCGGAGAAAGTAATCTGCCTAAAGTTTCCATCATTATAGTAACTTTTAATGCGGCTGACTTGCTACAGCAATGCCTTAACTATATCTACAAACAAACATACCCGTTTTTAGAGATAATTATAATTGACGGCGGCAGTAAAGACGGTACTGTTGATATTTTAAAAGCAAACGACAGCAAAATTGCTTTTTGGAAAAGCGAGGCGGATAAAGGTATTTACTATGCCATGAATAAGGCGCTGGCACACATTACAGGCGAGTGGGTATATTTTCTGGGTGCCGATGATGAGCTTTTTCCTGAATTTTCGGATCTGCTTTACCGGGTGAAAGATCCATCAGCTGTTTATTATGGCAGGGTGATCATCAAAAACAAGCAGACCCCCGGCCCGGTAAATGCTTATAAGCATGCAAAGGATACTATTTGTCATCAGGCTATCGTATACCCTGTGGCGGTATTCAAAAAATATCAATACAATACCAAATACCCCATCACAGCTGATCATCTGCTGAATATGCAATTGTGGAGCAATAAGGATTTTCATTTTGAATTTACTGACCTTACCATAGCTAAATTTAACGATACCGGCATTTCATCTACCAAAATTGATAAGATATTTAAGAAGGACCAGGCTACTCTCGTAATGAAGCACTATGGCCCGGTGGTATGGGCAAGATATGTGTTCAGGAAACTGAAAGTGATGCTGAACCCGGATAAATACAAAAGCGACATCGACGCCTATTAATTTACATTTGTGACCAATGGTAATCAAGAACCGAAATTCATTCAGGATAACACGATTTGTAATATTTAAGGTGCCGGCCCTGTTCAGGTTTCTGGCCAAATTCAGGTCGGCGAAAAAACGATTGCTTATTATAAAAACCGATGCCATTGGCGATTATATCCTTTTCCGGAATTTTATTGAGATTGTAAAACTTTCAGATGAATATAAGGACTACGAGATCGATCTTCTAGGTAACTCGCTATGGCGTGATATGGCCTTAACTTATGATGCCCCCTTTGTTACTAAACTGATGGTTACCCGGCCGTATGATCTGTACGAAACTCCGCTGAAAACATTTAAACTAGGATGGCAACTGTTCAAAAGAAATTATGCAGTGGTTTTACAGCCATCATCAACCCGCTTATTAATTACCGATGGTCTGGCGGCGCTTACCGCAGGCAAACAAATTATAGGCTACGAAGGCGATACCGAGGGTATACAACAACGCTATAAAACCAAAAGCGATAAATTCTACACACAGAAACTGGTGCTCCCGGCTGCTGTATACTTTGAGTTCGACAGGAGCAAATTCTTTTTCGAGGCGGTTCTGAAACAGAAACTGAATATCAACGGACCGTCAATCAAAACTAAACAAGCGGTAAGAAAGGGGATAATTATATTCCCTGGCGCGGGCATCATCAAGCGGGGCTGGGAACCTGAGAAATTCCTGGAGCTTATCAAACTGATAAAACAGCAAACCGACCAGCCGGTTTATATTGCTGGCGGCCCGGCAGAGGCATCCGTTGCGGAATATTTAACCAACGCCTTGCCACAAGGGGAGGTGATCAACCTGACAGGTAAAACCACCTTGCCGCAATTAGTTGAGCTTATTGGCTCAGCTGCGCTGGTAGTGAGTAACGAAACCAGCGCCATACATATAGCTGCCGCCACGCAAACCCCGGCCATTTGTATTTTAGGTGGTGGGCATTTCGGTAGATTTGCACCATATCCCGCCCATATGGCGCAAACAACCGTATGCGCCTACGAAAAAATGGAATGCTACAACTGCAACTGGAATTGTATATATGAAACCATGCCCAATGCACCTTACCCATGTATAAGTATTGTACCTTTAGATAAGGTATGGCTTATGGCGCAACAGGCATTAAACCAATTATAATACAAATTACTACTAAGCGTTTTATGATACGGTAATTACTAAATTACTATTAGCTTTGCACACTTTTTATTTTAATAATTAATGAAGACATATTTCAGGCTGCTATCATTTGCCAAACCAATTGAAAAGTTTGCCATCCCTTATATACTGTTCACGTTATTGTATGTAGTGTTCAGTACGCTGGTTTTTCCGTTACTGATACCTTTGCTTAACCTGCTTTTTTTAAGTGATAACAGCCAGATCACTCATAAAGTTGTAGGTACTCCGTCAACATTCAATCTTACAGGCTGGTTCAATTACTACATGTATTACTTTGTAAATACCTATGGTAAGTGGGGAGCTTTGCGCTTTGTATGTTCCGTACTTATAGTTACCATATTACTGGGCAACCTGTTTCGTTATCTTTCAGCGCGGATAATGGAAAATCTGCGGGTACATACATTACTAAACTTGCGCCGCCGCGTTTTTAATAACGTGATGGACCTGCAATTAAGTTATTTTAACAATGAGCGTAAAGGTAATATTATCTCAAAAGTAGCATCGGATGTGCAGGTAGTACAATTCTCAGTTACCTCAACCCTGCAGGTAATATTTAAAGATCCTATACAGTTAATAGCTTTTTTAGTTACGCTGTTCCTGATTTCGGTAAAACTTACTTTATGGTCACTATTAGTAGTGCCTGTAGCAGGTTTAATTATATCAAGAATAGTTAAGCGGCTTAAATCACAGGCAATTGCTGCCCAGCAATCCTATGCCAATATGATCAGCTATCTGGATGAGGCCCTGTCGGGGATTAGAATTGTAAAAGCATTTAACGCTGCCGATTATATCAAAAACCGTTTCGACGATGAGAATAAGCGTTATACCAAAATATTACGTTCTATGGCCAAACGCCAGCAGGCGGCATCGCCTGTATCAGAAACACTTGCCGTTACCATGATATCATGTATAGTTTTGTATGGCGGTTACCTGATCCTGAATAAACGTTCGGATGGATTAAGCGGGGCACAGTTCATCGCTTATATTGGTATCTTTTCGCAGCTGATGCGCCCTGCAAAATCAATCTCAGATTCATTTGGTAACATACACGCGGGTATTGCAGCCGGCGAACGTGTGCTTCAGCTTATTGATGAAAAACCCACTATTTTTGATGCGCCTGATGCTAAGCCGTTAGCAGAGTTTGAACATGCCATTGAATTTAAGAATGTAACTTTTGCCTACGGTGAAAGAACGGTGCTTGATAATATTAACATAACAATCCCCAAAGGTAAATCAATAGCATTGGTTGGCCCGTCGGGAGGTGGCAAGTCTACATTGATAGATCTTATACCAAGATTCATTGTTCCTAAATCAGGGCAGATATTATTTGATGGTGTTGACATTGAAACCGCGGTTACCGATTCATTACGTGCACAGCTGGGTATTGTAAACCAGGAATCGATACTGTTTAACGATACCATTTTCGGTAACATAGCTTTCGGCAAAACCGATGCTACTATGGAGGAAGTAATGGCCGCGGCCAAAATTGCCAACGCCCATAACTTTATTATCGAAACAGAAAAAGGCTATCAAACCAATATTGGCGACCGTGGCGCAAAGTTATCAGGTGGCCAGCGCCAGCGTATTTGTATAGCCCGTGCAGTATTAAAAAACCCACCGATAATGTTGCTGGATGAGGCTACCTCGGCATTGGATACCGAATCGGAAAAACTGGTGCAGGATGCCTTAAATAACCTGATGAAAAACCGTACCTCGCTTATCATCGCGCACCGCCTCAGTACCATTCAAAATGCTGATAGTATTATAGTGCTGGAGAACGGTAAAATAGTACAGCAGGGCAACCACCAGGAGCTGATGAACGAGGAAGGTTTGTATAAAAAATTAATCAATATGCAAACTTTTAATGCAGATTAGTCAATATTCTCCTTGTGGAATTTTTTGGAAAAAATGAGTTCATTGTAAAAGATCCTTTACACTAATTCCAATCTCCCTATGTTAAGTTAGTGCATCAAAATTGTTACTTTTTGTAGATACGTTTTTTACGAACTTTCAGTTCAATATCAAGTTATCTATTAAAACCCCAGTAACATGATTACTTTTGACGCGACTTCTTACAAGACAAAATCAGCGGTATTATTCGTCATATTTAACCGGCCCGATACTACTTTAAAGGTTTTTGAGCAGATTAAATTAGCACAGCCCTCCCGCTTATATATTGCTGCTGACGCCCCGCGCGCTGATGTTCCGGAAGATAAATTGTTATGTGAACAGGCAAAGGCAGTTGTTGACCTGGTAGATTGGAAATGCGAAGTAAAAACACTTTTTAATAAGGAAAATGCAGGTTGCAAAAAAGGTGTATCATCTGCTGTTACCTGGTTTTTTACGCATGAGGAAGAAGGGATAATTTTAGAAGATGATTGTTTGCCCGCTAATAGTTTTTTTAAGTTTTGTGATACCCTGTTAGAAAAATACCGCGACGATTCCCGCATACGCCATATTACAGGCTGTAACCTTCAGCACGGCAAGAAATGGGGTAACAGTACCTATTACTTTTCGAACATGACCTATGTCTGGGGCTGGGCCAGTTGGAAGCGTGTTTGGGACGATTATAAAAACCTGGCTAATTATAATGATGAAGAGGTAAAAGAACAGCTGGGCAATATTTTTGATGAGCCTTTACTGGTTGAAAGCTGGCTGAACATATTTGAAAGAGTAAAAGCCGGCAAAGTAAACGCGTGGGGATACCAGCTAGATTTTGTAAACTTCTTTAATAACGGACTTACCATTGTACCTAACGAAAACCTGATATCAAATATAGGTTTCGGCCCTGCAGCTACCCACACTATTGATGAAAACAGTATAAATGCCAACGTACCGGTAACAGAAATTGCCGAAATTATCCACCCCGTATTTGTATTGCCCGAAAAACAGGCAGATTTACTTGTTTTAAACCGCGACTTTAATATTGAAGAAAGAAGGCGCAGGCAAAACTTACTTCGCCGCAAGGTGAAAAGATGGTTTAAGCTAGTGCTCAGAACCGCGGCAACCTATATGTTCATTAGCTAAACAGATTAGCTATTTAGCTTATCCTTAACATATTGCCAGTCGGTCATTAATAAGCTTTTCTTTTTGCCGAATATTTTTTCTTCGGTATTCTTTACAAACTTTTTTGCTTTCCTGAGCAGGAAGTTGTCTCGCTGTGGCATCAGTATGTCATGGTTAAATTGCCGTTTGCTAAACATGTGTAAAAATTTCCCGTCGCTATAAAAATTATACCCTAAGTGGTGGGCTATATAGGCCAGGGAGCTGGTTGTATAAAATGATATATGCTGCCCGGTTTCGAGCGATAAATAGGTCCAGTTGTTAAAATCAGCAATTTTATCGGGTTGTATCTCCGTAGTAAAAAGCAGGTTATCCGAAAATTCAAGCATTTTTTTTATTTCCTCGACTGGATCGGGCAAGTGCTCAAGCACTTCAAAAGCAGTTATTAGCTCAAAGCCGGTCTCAGCAGGCAGATCGGCAAGCGAAAAGTGCTCTGCAAATAAATTGGGGCAGTATTTATCGGTATTATAAAAGTTGAAGCCTTTATCGCGCATTAAACGGGTAAACAATCCATACCCTCCGGCATAATCTAAAAAAACACCCTCATAATTAAAATTCATAATTAAAAGCTTGCTTGCCCTATCAGTCAAATAAATATTGCGCGAAGCCAGGCCAATATCCAGTTTAGTTATTGCAGATGAGTATGCTTCCTCCAGCCAAAAAGGCTCCTCGGTTTGTATAAAGCCGGTTTCCTTGCATTTATAATACTTAACCTCGTACTTATTCAGAATTGTTTTGGTAAATAATAATGAAGTTTCGCCACCGGTAATTTTGCTTCTCATTTATTGGGGTTTACATGGCATTATAATAATTGCCGCATGGATTTTGGGCTGAAATTAAACAAATTGCAGCTATTTAACGCTTTATAAGGTAATGCTATATATGCAAAAAATGTGATACCCTTGTAATGAGGTATCACATTATAATATTAGTTTGAACCTCGTATGCAGGAGTATCTGATCTCCCGGTTCTCAAATCTCTTTGTTACTTAATCCTGAATCCCAGTCCTATCTGGAAAACCTGGTTACGGTAATCAGGGCCATCATTGTTGCCATTTGCAGTCAAATCAAGAGCATACCGTGCACGTATCTCAACCATTGGGTTAATGTCAAAACTTACGCCAAAAACACCTGCAACTATGGTGTTATTACCATTGTAGTTATAATTATCGGTAGTGGTGCCTGTTGGGTCGTGATAAGTGTTATTTGTTGAAGTTAAAAACGATATCTGCGGGCCTAACAGGAGGTTAAATCCTGGTACCAAATGAAACTTGGCAAGTAATGGTACATCAATAAAATTGGCGCGCGATGTAAAGTTAGTACCGTCGTCTAACTGCGCTGTAAAACCCTTTTGTGAGAATAATACTTCAGGCTCAAATGATACAGGGTAAGCAAGGGGCACATCAAAGTAAAGCCCGGCGTTAAAGCCTGCTATTGTACCGGTAGAGTTGTATGAATCATAAGCATCAACTGTATTGGCAATGTTTAAGCCGCCTGTTATACCAACTTTAACGGTATAAAAGTCGTCATTGGAGCGTTTTTGCTGATGATGCGGATGACGCGGACCGTAGTAATATTGCTGGGCGCTAACTGAACCTGCTGTGAACAGGCAAATAGCCATAAAGAGAATTTTTTTCATAATGTAAATAGTTTTTATAAACGTATAGAGCAAAAATAAACACAAAGGTTTATTTAAGGTTTTATTTTTTTATGGATACGGTAAAAATAATGTCACAGAAACTGAATTTAGCTACATTTGAACTATGGCCGGATACAGAAAAAGCATTATATATACACTGCTGTTTTTATTCAATTTTATTGCTGTAGATGCATTTGCGCAAAAAGAGACCTATATAGAATCGTTAAAAAAGCAAAATCATTGGGTCGACTCGGTATTTAAAAAGATGAACCGGAGGCAAAAAATAGCCCAATTCTTTTTTGTGCGTGCACATACTAATTTAGGGCAGGCTTATGAAGATTCTGTTGCCAAAGTTATAAGTGATGAGCAGGTTGGCGGCCTGGTATTTTTCCAGGGAGGGCCGGTTAGGCAGGCCGATTTGATTAACAGGTATCAAAAACTAAGCAATGTGCCACTGCTGATAGCCATGGATGGCGAGTGGGGTATAGGCATGCGACTGGATTCAACCACATCGTTCCCATACCAGATGACCTTGGGCGCCGTACAGGATAATACGCTGATATATAAAATGGGGCAGCAGGTGGCCTATGATTTTAAGCGCCTGGGTATGCAAATGAATTTTGGGCCCGATATGGATATTAATAATAACCCGGATAACCCGGTAATTAACTACCGGTCTTTTGGCGACAACAAATACAACGTAGCCCAAAAAGGCATAGCCTACTTTAAGGGTATGCAGGATGAGGGCTTGCTCACTACCGCGAAGCATTTCCCCGGCCATGGCGATACCAATGTAGATTCGCACCTCGATCTGCCATCATTGCCATTCACCCGTGCCCGGCTTGATTCATTAGAAGAATATCCTTTCAGGGAAGCTATAAAGGAAGGTATAAGCGGCGTAATGGTAGCGCATATGGATATTCCTGCTTTGGATGATACTAAAAATTTGCCATCAACTCTTTCGCGGAAAATTGTGACCGGAATATTAAAAGATTCGCTGGGTTTTAAAGGGCTGGTTGTATCTGATGCTATGGAGATGAAAGGTGTGGTAAAATATTTCCCGAATGGTGAAGCCGATCTGCGGGCATTTATGGCCGGTAATGATATTATTGAGCTTTCGCAGAACTCGGCCCGTGCTATAAAAATAATCAGGAAAGCGGTACGTAAAGGCCAGATAGCGCAGGATGAATTTGATGCCCGCGTTAAAAAAATACTGGCTGCCAAATACTGGGCAGGCTTAAACAATTATAAGCCAACCCCACTAACCAATCTTGTAGCCGATCTGAACAGGCCCGCCGAGCAGGAGCTGGTGCAGCAATTAAGTGATGCGGCGGTAACCCTATTAAGAGGAAATGCAACATCGGTACAGCTGAATCCTATACTTAAAACAGCTATTGTTAGTATAGGGGTAACACAGTACACCGAGTTTCAGAAAAATCTTTCCAGGTGGTACCTGAATTGTGCTTTGTTCAGGGTAGGGAAAACAGCATCCGTTAATGATCTTAATAGTTTGTATAAAGTATTAAGCCAATATCAGCAGGTATTTGTCAGCATAAATGATACCCGCCCGCGCCCGCAAAGCAAACTCGATTACAGTAGCGAGGTTAAGTTATTTATAGCGCAACTTGCTGCGAAAAAGAATACGGTTATAGCTGTTTTTGCTAACCCGTACACCATTGCCGGTTTGCCGGGGATTGAAAAAGCCGGAGCATTAATGGCCTGTTACCAAAATAGTGATGATATGCAGCGCGCGGCAGTAAAAGTTATCATCAGGCGTATAAACCCAACAGGTAAATTGCCGGTAAATGTAAATGCGTTTTTTCCTTATGGAACTGGGGTTAGTTTGTAAAACAATAATGTCATTCTGAACGGAGTGAAGAACCTGTCAGGCGGTTAAGCACGCGGCAAAGATCCTTCACTCCGTTCAGGATGACAAATAAAAAAATTAGCATGGAAACAAAAATAAGAGCCATTGTAACAGGTGCTACCGGCATGGTGGGCGAAGGTGTATTGCACGAATGCCTGCTGCACCCACAGGTAGAGGAAGTACTGATAATTAATCGGAAACCCAGTGGTATAGTGCATCCTAAACTGAAGGAGATAATTCATGCTGATTTTTTCGATCTGTCGGCTATTGAAGATCAACTTACAGGCTACAATGCCTGTTATTTTTGCCTGGGCGTATCATCAGTAGGCATGAAGGAACCGGAATATTATAAGCTCACCTATACCCTCACCCTTAATGTGGCCCAAACGCTCAGTAAGCTAAACCCGGATATGACGTTCTGTTATGTATCCGGCGGCAGCACGGATAGTACCGAGAAAGGCAGCTCGATGTGGGCGCGGGTAAAGGGAAAAACCGAGAACGATTTAATGAAACTGCCCTTTAAACACGTTTATAATTTCAGGCCGGGCTATATGCACCCAACAAAAGGCTTGAAAAATGTATTGCCCTACTACAAGTACATGTCGTGGCTTTATCCATTTGTGAGGAAATTTTTCCCGCAATTTGTGAGTACCCTTGCTGAACTTGGCCAGGCCATGATCAATGCGGTACTTATTGGTTATGACAAGCCTATTTTAGAGGTAAAGGATATTGTGAAACTGGCGCATGCTGCTGATAAATAGATGATTAAATTTATCCATAGCTTTAGGTAAAGCTTAAGTTATGGATAAAAGGTATTTCGCGGTAAAGCTCATCCCCAATCGCCCAAGTTTTGCTAAGAACCTTACATCCGATGAAAGAGCGATCATGCAGCAACATTCCGCTTACTGGTGCAGCTGATGGTTGAGGATAAGGTATTGGTATTCGGTCCTGTACTTGACCCGGCCGGAGCATATGGGTTCGGGATAATAATAGCAGAAAACAATGAGCAGGTGCACGCATTTATGGCCGGTGACCCTGCAACTCAAATAATGAAATATGAATTTCACCAGATATTGGCAGTGGTGAAAGAGTGAAGGATGGTTTAAAAAGAAAGTTTTAACTGATCAACTTTTTATCACGTAGTTTTTGAAGTATAAAATTAGCTTCAGCCTCATCAAGCGCTTCGCCGAACATGATGGTTTGCATGCCATAATCAAATTTTATGGTCCCTTTTTTATCCAGGTTAAATATGTTTGACCGCCCAAAGCCAAACGGGCCTGTGGCAAAAAAATCTTCTCGTGCGCGAAAGTCTTTCGTTTCCCTAAGATCATACGTTTTAAGCCTGTAAAGAAAGGCTCCCTTTTTATCAATTGTAAGAGCTCCCTGCCCTACAGATATTACTTCTTTACCCATAAGCGTCCACCAAAATGTTCTTAAAGCAAAAAAACCGCCTACAGTCCACCCGCAAAGCCAAATAATTAAAAAAGGCGCCGGACCTCTGCCCCAGAAACCAAATGCCCTTGCTGACACAAAAATTTCCCCGGCCAGCCAGCCACATAGCCAAAAGCTTAAAAATAAAATAATGAACCAGTTTTTCTTGGTTGGGATTGTTATCTCAATGCCTCCAAAATCTTCGTCAATAATAGCGCGGCCGGTGTAGGGTATTTCCATTTGTTTGTTAGGGGTTTATAATTGCAAGCAATTTCTCAGGATCTTGTCTGTTATCCCAAAATGCAGTAATTATTACTTGGTTTGGATTGAATTTATATAGAATGCTAAAATGGCCCATTGCTGCAATTCTTGTTTCAGGGTAAATGGTCATTTTATAAGATTCGGGATGGGTTGAAATTACTTTTATCCTTACGGCAGTAAGTTTGATGAGCTTTTCAGCGTAACTGGTTGATCCATTTCTAACTGTCCAATATCTTAAAATTTCACGCCTTTGTTTAGCCGCAGTTTCAGTCCAGATTACTTCTCTTTTAGCCACTGCAGGTCATTCTTGTCTAATTGTTCGTGCGAAATTATTCTTCCTGCTTCAATATCTCTATCGCTTAATTGCAGCATCAAAATTTGGTCTTCGGTAAGGCCAACAACATCATTATTCACAGCACTTTTCTCAACAAGTTGATTTAAAGCAAGCAGGTATTCTTTATTTGATATAGTGAGTAACTTATCAATTAAATCATTTCTTAAGGTATCCACAGTCGCCATATATCAAATTTACATAATTGCAGTCAAATCCTGCAAACTAAAAATGATCTCTCCCGATCATCTTCTCTTTTTCCCTATCTTTACTCATACAATTATGCAATCATCCTTCAATAAATATAACGAGAAATTTCAGCAGGCTTTAGCCAATTTAAACCCGGAGCAATTAGCCGCGGTTAATAAAATGGATGGGCCGGTGTTGGTAGTGGCAGGGCCGGGTACAGGCAAAACGCAGATATTGGCAGCACGTATAGGTAAGATATTGACGGATACCGATGCCCTGCCAAATGAGATCCTGTGCTTAACTTATACCGATGCGGGCGCTATTGCCATGCGCAAGCGTTTATTCGAATTTATTGGGCCCGATGCTTACCGCATTAACATCTATACTTTCCACGCTTTTTGTAACGAGATTATACAGGAAAACCTGGAATATTTTGGCAAGCTGAATCTGGAACCGCTTTCAGAACTGGATGGTGCTATGCTTTTCCGTGAGTTGGTGGATGAGTTGCCAAATGACCATTTATTAAAGCGTTTTACAGGTGATATCTATTTTGATGCCCCGCGCTTAAAACGCCTCTTCTCCACCATGAAAAGTGAGGGATGGGATGCCGATATAATTGCCAGTGCCGTAAAGGAATATATTGACGATTTGCCTAATCGCGAAGAGTATATCTACAAGCGTGCAAACGCCGCGAAAGGCATCAAAATTGGCGACCCTAAACAAAAAGACATTGACGCCGCGCAGGAGGCCATGCAAAAGCTGATGGCCGCGGTAAATGAATATAAAAACTATGCCCTTAAAATGGGCGAAAAAGGCTGGTATGATTATGACGACATGATCATATGGGTGCTGAAAGCCTTCCGCGAAAATGAAGAGATCCTGCGCAAATACCAGGAGCGTTACCAGTATATTTTGGTGGATGAGTTTCAGGATACCAGCGGATCACAAAATGAGCTGTTGAAATTCCTGCTGAACTACTGGGAAACACCCAATGTGTTTGTTGTAGGTGATGACGACCAGTCGATCTTCAAGTTCCAGGGTGCCAACATGAAGAATATCCTGGATTTTGCGAACGACTATGTACAAACGCTGCATACCGTTGTGCTTAAACATAACTATCGCTCCAATCAGCAGATCCTTGATATTTCAAAGGCGCTTATCAACAATAACCAGGAAAGACTGACCAGTCAGCTGGCGTTGGATAAGGACCTGCGCTCATCGCACCCGCGCTTTGATGAACTGGTGGTTGAACCTGTGATCCGCGAATATGAAAACCCCGGCCAGGAAGTAGTGGATATTGCTTTGCAGATTAAAAGCCTGATCGGTAAGGGCATATCGCCGGATGAAATAGCGGTCATCTATCGTAACCACAGCCAGGTTGAAGACCTGTTGCAATACCTCGATAATCAAAAGATAGCGGTTAACACCAAACGGAAGATAGATATCCTTACCCAGCCCTTCGGCGAGAAGATCATCACCATTTTGCGTTACCTCGCCATGGAAATGGATTCGCCCTACAGTGGCGATGAGCTGTTGTTCGAGATCATGCATTATGATTTTTTCAGCATCCCTCCAATAGAGATTGCTAAGGCAAGCATCGCGGTAGCAAAGGAGAATTATACCACGGCGTCAAATAATCAGCCCAAGACTTCGCTGCGCCGTTATATAAGCGAAATGCGTACCCCGGCACAGCCGGGTTTGTTTGATAATGTGCAGAATGTGGAAATGAAATTCCTCATCAACAATATTGATCTGTTGTTAAAAGACTCGGTGAGCATAACGCTGCAGCAGTTCTTTCAGCATGTGATATCAAAAATGGGGATCCTGAGGTACATTATGCAGCAGCAGGATAAGGGCACGCACATGCAAATGCTCACTAATCTATTCGACTTTTTAAAAGATGAGAGTCGCAAAAATCCCGAGATCAACCTCGCCGACCTGATACTGACCATCGACCTGATGAAAAAGAACAACATCAGGCTAAGTTTAAACCAGGTTATATTCTCTGATAATGGTATTAACTTTTTAACTGCCCACGGCTCAAAAGGACTGGAATATGAATATGTGTTCTTCATCGGTTGTGATAAAAAGACCTGGGATAGCAAAGGCCGTGATACCGGCTTTACTTACCCGGATACACTGACGCAAAGTCGTGCTGATGATATCGCCCAAAAAGAAGAATCGCGCAGGTTGTTTTATGTAGCGCTAACACGGGCAAAGCAATGCCTTATGATCTCCTACGCCTCCAAGGATAAAAATGGCAAGGATCAGGAAGCATCACAGTTTATTGGCGAGATATTAGCGGATACACATCTGGTGGTAGAGCATCCAAAGGTAAAAGAAGATGAAATGCTCGAGTTTTATGCCGCGCAGTTCAGCATTGATGATAAACCAAAGATCGAGCTGCTCGACAGGAATTATATTAACCAGCTGCTGCAAAACTATACCTTATCGGTAACGCATTTAAGCAATTATTTGGATTGCCCGCTGCGGTTTTATTTTCAATGTTTGATCAGGGTGCCATCGGGGAAAAGTCCGTCGGCCACATTTGGACAGGCCGTGCACTGGGCGCTGAACCGCACCTTTAAAAAACTGCAGGAATGGGGGGATGAATTCCCGCCGACTGAAGAATTTATGAAGGAATACCGCTGGTACATGTACCGCAACCGGGATTCGTTCACCAAGGAAGAGTTTAAACTGCGTGTAGCCTATGGCGAAAAGATATTGCCGGCCTACTATGAGCAAAGTATCCCAACATGGAACAAGATTGCCGTAACTGAGCGTACCATAAAGAATATAGAGATACAAGGCGTACCAATTAAGGGTAACCTGGATAAGATAGAGTTCGAGGGCAAAAATGTAACCGTGGTTGATTACAAAACGGGTAAGTATAAAAATGCTAAAGATAAATTTATACGCCCGACAAATGAGGAACCTAATGGCGGTGATTACTGGCGCCAGGCGGTTTTCTACAAAATATTAATTGACCACGACCGCACCAACGACTGGCAGGTGGTAAACACCCTATTTGAGTTTGTGGAACCCATAAAGGATGGCGAATACCATAAGGAAAAAGTATTTATTACACATGAGGATACCACCACGGTAACCGAGCAGATCACCTCAGTATATCAAAAAATTATGGCCCACGATTTTAACACCGGCTGCGGCAAAAAGGAATGCGACTGGTGCCATTTTGTAAAAAGTAATTTTAAACAGGCTGATGGAGTGCTGGTAGAGGAAATGGATGGGGAGTAAGGGGATTTATAAAATGGCTCTTAAAGTGATTTTAATTATTTAATCCTACGTTTAAAGCTATTTCAATAAGCATGTATCCGCTATCGGTACGAATAAAGATAAACTGATCCTGGTAATCAAATTTCCTGGCTTTACTATAATAAGTTGTAACTACATTAAAACAGGGATGCTTGTGTGATTGCCCGTTGCTATCATAAAACCGGGTGAAATATTTGTCGGTATAAATATAGTTGTTGAGTTCTTCGTTAAAAATATTAGTTTCAGTTGTGCCGGCTTTAATTGTTTGCATTTTTTTAATTAGTAAGTTTTGATACTGTTTTAAAAAAGCGGCTTTTAAATAATATGCTCTAAATTTCCCATTGGGTTTATCTTCTACAGTAGTCTCTGTGTAGCAATGTGTAGCTATATTTTTAGCTGGGTCGGTTAAATAAGTTTTATAAAACCAGTAATTAAACTCCTTTTTGTAATTTAAAAAGGAACAGAACCCACTGTCTTTGGCTTTAAATATGGTATACAGGGTTGTATCTGGTTTTGAGTTTGTAATTTTAAAAGTATACCAGTTAAGGTTATCAATCTCATCAATGTTTATACTATCAGCAACTATCTTATTATTCGTATCGATAAGTGCAGATATACCATGCCAAAACCAATCTTCACAAGGTTCTTTAGGGTTATAGGTTTTCCCACCTAAACACTCCCGTTTGCCATTATAAATTACAAGGGCCAATCCATTATGAAAGGACCGCGCATCATTGTACAAAGCAGGGATAACTATTTTGCCTTTTTTATTAAAAAAGCCAACCTTGTCAGTTTTTTTATCCCTGAACCTTATTTTATTTTCGGTTAAGTTATCGTAAGCGTTGTCATATACATATAAACTGTCTGATCCAACTGTCTTTCCGTTTTTTAAAAGGTAATAGGATTTACTGCTCCTGGCTTCACTTACGGCGATAATATCGGTAAATATCAAGCTGCCAGTAAGCTGGTCAAACTTTGCCGGGATTTTAATATTACCGTTTGAGTCTTTATAACCGACCAGGCCTGTTTTTTTATCACGAAAAAGATACCAGTTGCTTTTAGACTGGCCATTTACACTGCTACATAATACCGGGATTAATAATAGGGATATAAAAGATTTGAATAGGGCGCTATGGATAATCGTGATTTTCACTATTGTGTTTAATAGGTTTGGCTATTAAAATACAATTTACACATAATTTGCTATTGTAAAAAGCACTTAAACAAGATGGTGATGTTCTTTAGCTATTGCTAGCCATTACTTCACACTCTTCTTCAGCACAATAAAATATCCCGCAATAAATACTGTTACGGCTACAATAAGGCTAACCAAAATCTCTTTTGTAAACATATCAATAGTAATTACCGGCATTCCCGGGCTGGCAGGGGCTTGCCCATGGTGTGGCAATATGCTTAAGGCCAGCATGGGGTGCGAATAGGGGAAAAGGTAGGCATATGTCCATTTGTTAGCGGCTAAAATAACACCGGTTATAGTGGCTACAAAGCCAATGCCCATCGGTTTTAAAAAATCGCGAAATAACAGGCTCAGTAAAAATTGGATAGACAATATACCTAATGAGGATAGGAATAATTTAAAATATAGCTGGGTTAAAGTACTGGCCATGCTGTATTCACTAAATTTTAATTGAGGCTTTAACACACCCAGCAGGTTGCCGAAACCAATTGTAAAGAGCACAAATAATGCGAGGCACAAAAGCACTAAAAATAAGGCATAAAAAAACTTAGCTGAATAAACCGACAACTTTGATATCGGCAAACTGAATAACGTTTTCCAGGTGTCGGCCTTGTGCTCAACGCTGTTTACAGAGTAAGCTATAAACACAATGAGCATTGGTAATAACAACGAACCCATTACGCCTAATATAGCGCCTGAAAACTGTATCCAAAGCATAATTCCCGGTAAACCGGCCAGCTTGTCGCTATGGGAGTAAAAGCCAATGAACAGTAACAGGCAAAGCAGTAGGGGTAATATTACAGCGCTCCAAAAACCGGCGGTTTTCCGGGTTTTATAAAACTCAGATCTGAATGATAATATAAATCCTTTCATGATGGCTTAGGCGGTTTGGGTAATGGCTAAAAATAGTTTCTCCAGGTCCTGTTGTTGTTTGTTAATGCTGTACACAACATAGCCCATTTGGTTAAGTAAGGCATTTATTTCGCCCATTTGCTGTTTAGAGGTATAAGGCACGTAGATATGTTGCTCAGTAACATCGCTAACGGTAACATTATTCCGGCTCAAATAATTAGCGGCATCGGCAATGTTGTCCGTTTCAATTTGTACCAATGGCTTGTTCATGCTTTCCAGTTCCTTAATACTTCCCTGGAAGAGTAACTCGCCATGATTAATGATGCCTACGTGTGTAGCCATGCGCTCGATCTCGGCCAATAGATGGCTCGATATAAAAACCGTTTTCTGGTGTTCTTTAACCAATTTTATCAGTAGTTCGCGTATCTCAATTATTCCGTTTGGATCGAGGCCATTGGTGGGTTCATCTAAAATAAGCAATTTAGGATCTGATAACAAGGCCAGCGCTATGCCTAAGCGCTGTTTCATCCCTAATGAATATTGCCCGGCTTTTTTGTGTGCAGCATCAGTTAAATGTACCAGGTTTAACATGTCATCAACACGTTTTTCTGATATCTGTAACAATAACGCCCTGTTCAGCAGGTTTTCCTTACCGGTAAGGTGAAGGTATATGGCGGGCTGCTCAATGAGCGAGCCAATTTGCGAGAGTATTTCAAGGCGGTTGCTTTTCAGTTCTTTGCCAAAAATGTTTATACTGCCTTGCTGCACTTGCAGCAGGTTCAGCAGTAATTTTATTGTTGTGGTTTTCCCGGCGCCATTTGGGCCTAAAAAACCATATATGCTCCCTTCGGGTACTTGCAAGGATAGTGATTTAACAACCGTTTGGTTGCCAAAGTTAAAGGTTAACCCGGCTGTATCTATTACCACACTTTCTCCTTATTAATGGAGCAAACTGTTTTAATTAAACTAACGCTTTTAAAAAACAATGAGGTAGCCTGGTGGCATGAATTACATGCTAATCCAGTCTTTTTTTGTTGGAACTGGTAGCTAAAGCCCATGATGAGGGCAAACAGCACTGGTACCAGTAATAAAACAAAAGGGTTTGAGTTTGTTATCAGCTTTTTCATTGTGAGTGATTTGATGATACAAAGGAATATTAATTATCTCACCCCCTAAAAACATTTAGACCAAGTTCCCTTATTCATAGACGAACCCTTATTTAGCCCGACAAACCCGTTGATCGCAAATAATTACCCGTTCATCGGTAAAATGTATGTCTATATATAAATTGTGTATGATAACACAGCCAAAATATTACATTTGGTATAATGTTTTATTATGCGGTATGATGAAAAAATCAGGACCAATAATAGCTCCGTTGCCATTAAAATGTAATTGACTTTAATGAAAAAAAGCTGGCAAATATTCTGGCATGTGTTTTTTTGGATATGCCTTATCTCGCTATTCCTGTACCTTGGTAGTGATGATACCGGGCTGGGCCTAAAAGGGCTTTTAATCATTTTTTTACTATACCCGTTAATTAACATTGGCATATTTTACCTGAACTACCTTGTTTTCATCCCCAATTTTTGGGATAAAAAACGATATAGTAGCTACGGTATTTTAATTGTACTTACTATAATCATTTTTGGCCTTGGTAAGTACGGCGTTGGGCTTTATTTTAAGCAGTACGTATTGATGCATGAAAAAGGCCATATAATCGGTTTTTGGCAGTACTTTGTGGGGACAGTTTTTACCAGCCTTATATTCCTTTTCCTGAGCATAGTACTAAAAATTACTACCGACTGGTTCGTGAACGAACGCGTACAGCGCGATCTGGAGAATCAGCGACTCAGCGCCGAACTTTCCTTCCTGAAATCGCAGATAAACCCGCATTTTCTTTTCAACTCGTTAAACAGTATATACTCGCTTGCCTACCAGCGTTCTGAAACTACGCCCGAGGCTATACTTAAGTTATCAGAGATTATGCGTTACATGCTGTATGAGTGTAATGATAATAAGGTTTTGCTGACCAAGGAGCTGCAATACCTGCAAAATTATATCGATCTTCAAAAAATACGTTTTGGTAAAAAATCATATATCGATTTTAAGGTAACCGGCCAGGTTGACGGGCAACAGATAGTGCCGCTGTTACTGATAGCTTTTATTGAAAATGCCTTTAAACATGGCGTTGTTAACGATCCTTTATCACCCATCCATTTATTAATAGATGTGAATGAAGATCATCTCCACTTTTACATTCAGAATAAAAAGCACAACAATAACCGCGACTTGATGGGTGGAATAGGCTTAAACAATGTTAAACGCCGCCTCGATCTGCTCTACCCCGGAAAATACAGTTTAACCATTAATAATGAAGAGCAAACCTACACCAGCGAATTGTCATTGGTTTTATAAGCAGGTGATTTTTCAATTTCATGCATGTATAAAATAATTTGATAAATTATTTTATACAACTGTAATGTTTTGGCCTTTGCTTGCGTAATGGCTATAAAACTGCTGGATTATGAAATACATTATTAATTATGTGTTGTTTATGGCCGTATGCGCTGTGATCGCTCCTTTTTTTAAAAATAATGTTCATTCTTCGTCCTCGCATTCATTTAAAGACAGCCACAATATGATTAGTAGTAGTACAAATACAGGTTATTGGGGCCTGCGGACTAATTTATCACCCACCATTATGGATGATAAGAATCAAATTGTTGAGCACAATGTTTTTACATCATATTTAGGAACTATTATATTAAAAGGCAATTAATGATGTATTGTATTGACTGTCTTCTTATTGATGATGATTCAAAAAAACAGCTGAATTGTTAAAAAAACCTCACTTTTTAAATTTTCCGGTACTACATCCTGAATAATCATTAGTTTTATGCCCATGATCAGATGCCTTGTTGTTGACGATGAACCTTTAGCGCTGCATATAGTGGAAGATTATATTTCCAAAGTTCCGTTCCTGCAACTGGTTAAATCAACCACCAATCCAATTGAGGCTTTAACGCTGGTGCAGCAAGGTGATGTCGACCTGGTATTTCTTGATGTACAAATGCCGGAGCTTACCGGTATCCAGTTCCTGAAAATAGCAAACGGCAAAGCCAAGGTTATCCTTACCACGGCCTACCCTGAATATGCATTGGAAGGCTATGAACTGGATGTGGTCGACTACCTGCTTAAGCCCATCGCGTTTGATCGTTTTTTCAAATCGGTACAAAAAGCCCAGGCTATTATACAGCCGTCGGCTAAATTAATAGCTATACCCGAGCCTGTACAGCAGCAACAGCAACCACAGAACGACTTTTTAAGCGATTTTATCTTCATAAAAAGCGAACATAAAATACAAAAGGTGTACCTGCGCGATATTTTGTTTATCGAGGGACTGAAAGATTATATCTCCATATTTACCCCTGCTGAGCGCATCATCACCCTGCAAAACATGAAAAAGATGGAAGATGCCCTGCCCGAAAGGCATTTTATCCGTGTACATAAATCATACATTGTATCGCTCAATAAGATCGACAGCATCGAGCGCAGCCGTATATGGATAGGTGACAAGATCATCCCCGTAGGCGATACCTACCGCGACCCATTCTTCAAGATAATTGACGGGAAGAATATTTAATTATTTAGTAACTAGGCAATTATGGACATGTCATTGCGAGCGATAGCATGGCAACCTCGTCGCGTTCAATATGCATGCGACGAGGTTGCTTCGTCGTTCCTCCTCGCAATGACATGTTTTTTTGAAAGGCTGTATAAAAATAACGACTTTACGCTTTTACCACCATCGGCACGGCAGGCGATTGCCCAAGCGCTTCCCTTATTTTGTTCTCTACATTTAATACCAATTCCTCGGCAGGAGTTTTGCCGGGTTCAATGGGTGGGAGTACATCAACAGTGGTTTTGATAAAGGTATTTATAGGGAAAATGCCAAATTTTACTATTTTCCAGGAGTTGTTTATAACAATCGGAACCAACAATGCCTCAGGGCATTTTTTTAGGATGGTTGCTATACCCGCCGCGCGAAATGGTTTTACATTACCATCCTTTGAGCGTGTGCCCTCCGGAAATATCACGGTCGACCATTTATTTTCTTTCATGCGCGTAGCCAGCTTAACTATTTCAGATATAGATTGGCGTGAATCCTTACGATCGATATTAGCTGCGCCACCATATTTAAGGTTGAATGATATGGATGGGATGCCCCGGGTTAGTTCAATCTTCGAAATAAATTTTGCATGATATTTCCGCAGATACCAGATAAGCGGCGGTATATCAAACATGCTTTGGTGATTGGCTATAAAAATTATCGGACGGCCTACCGGCAGCTCCTGTGTATTGGTAAACTTTACGGTATCACCTGCCAGGTATAAGCTGCTCATTAAGCAAAAGTTTAGCAGGTCGACAGATTTTTTATGGGCGCTATAACCCCCAAATTTATAGCAAAGCCATTGTATAGGATGGAAAATGCACAGTGCAAGGAAAAATACCACTGTAACAATGGGTGTTAAAATATAGCCGAGGAACTTTCTCATTGTATTTAGCAGGGCTAAATTATAAAATATTTCAATAATGCTTATTCATTTTTAGTGCAAGTCTTGTGGCCCCATATTTAGCGCAAGTCTTGTGGGCTTGGTTGTGGGTTGATGACTTGTGCTTTATTTGCAGGCACAAGTCATCCGCGCTAATTGCCTGCACACAAGACTTGCGCTATTGTCGCGAACATTGCAAGTCGAAAAAGATTTCTCCTCGTACCTCGTTCGAAATGACATCAAGGATATTACCCCAGTTTATTTTCAAGCAGCAGCAATTTAACCTTTAATATGCCCGCTACCGACATTGAATCGGTTATTTTGCCTTCACAAACCATTTGGTATGCTTCCTCAAAAGGTACTTTTTTTACAATGAGTTGCTCGGTATCTTCAGGCTCGGCCTCAAATTGTTCAAGGCCGCGGGCCAGGTAAAGGATGCTTAGCTCATCAGTCACCGAGTTTGAGAGATGCAGGCGCTGTATCTCCATCCATTCGCTGGCTTTTAATCCGGTTTCTTCCAGCAGCTCACGTTTGGCTGATTCTATCGGGTCTATCCCCAGCAAGCCACCGCCTTCAGTTATTTCCCAGCTATATTGGTCCAGCGGGAAACGGTATTGCCCTACCAGGTAGGTGTTCATATCCTCATCCAAAGTAACAATACCAATGGCCAGGTTCTTAAAATGCACCTTGCCATAAATACCAGGAGTGCCAGATGGGGTGATTACCTGGTATTCAGTTAAACTGATCCACGGGTTATTGTAAATAGGTTTTTCTGAAGTAATGGTCCAGGGATTTTCTTCGGTGTGATGCATGGTGGCAAAGGTAATAATCTGCTTTAAACAAAAATAGCGATGGATCTCAAATCCATCGCTATTTTATATTAAGTCTCACCCTTCAGGGGGAGATTTAGAGGGGGCTCGAGGCTACAACCCGAAAGCCGCTTTCACCTTGTCAACGTAATCCAGTTTTTCCCAGGTAAACAGTTCTACTTCTTTGGTAATGGTGTGGCCGTCATGCCCGGTAAAAGTTTTGGTTACAACCTGACTTGGCTTACCGAAGTGACCATAAGCAGCAGTTTCGCTGTATATTGGGTTACGTAATTTAAAGCGGGTTTCAATAGCATAAGGCGTCATGTTAAAAATGGCTTCAACTTTCTTAGCTATTTCGCCATCATTTAAACCAACTTTACCTGTACCGTAAGTGTTTACGTAAATACCCATTGGCTGTGCAACACCAATAGCGTATGATACCTGTACCAATACCTCATCGCAAACACCGGCAGCTACCAGGTTTTTAGCAATGTGGCGTGTAGCGTAAGCAGCAGAGCGGTCAACCTTTGATGGGTCTTTGCCCGAGAAAGCGCCACCACCGTGAGCACCTTTACCACCATAGGTATCCACAATAATTTTACGGCCGGTTAAGCCGGTATCGCCATGTGGGCCGCCGATAACAAATTTACCGGTTGGGTTAATGTGGTATTTAATATCGTTGTTAAAAAAGTGCGCGTATTTAGGGTATTTAGCTTTTACACGCGGTATAAGTATGCTGATGATGTCGCTGCTGATCTTGGCAAGCATTGCTTTTTCCTCATCAAAATCATCGTGCTGGGTTGATATTACGATGGCATCAATGCGGGTAGGCTTGTTGTTATCATCATACTCCAGTGTAACTTGTGATTTTGCATCCGGGCGCAGGTACTTGATCTCCGTATTCTCACGGCGGATAGCAGCAAGCTCAATTAATAAGGCGTGGGCAATATCCAATGCCAATGGCATATAGTTATCAGTTTCAATAGTGGCATAGCCAAACATCATACCCTGGTCGCCGGCACCTTGCTCTTCTTTTGCCTGGCGGTCAACACCCTGGTTAATATCTGGTGATTGCTCGTGTATGGCCGATAATACGCTGCATGAACTGCCATCAAACATATATTCGCCTTTGGTATAACCTATTTTATTGATTACCTCGCGGGCAATTTTTTGTACATCTAAATAAGCTTTTGATTTTACTTCACCCGCCAAAAAAACCTGGCCGGTGGTAACTAAAGTTTCGCAGGCGACCTTTGATTCCGGGTCGAATGCTAGGAACTGATCAATCAGCGCATCTGATATCTGGTCGGCAACTTTATCTGGATGTCCCTCTGACACAGATTCTGAAGTGAATAAATATGGCATATTTTTAAAATGATTTTACAAAAATTAAAAACAAATGAAAGGAAATAAACCGGATCGTTTTGTAAAAAGAAGCATGGTTTTAGCACTTTTTTACGTGGTTGCAATCCGGCCCCGACTTGTTTTGATGACTATCAGAATCAATCGGGACAATTAAATCAGTCCACTGTTGGACTGCAAAAATAAAACAATTTTTACAAAGCCGAAAATACATTTACTTTTGCCACACTGAAATTACATGTAGTTGAAAAGGAAAGCTTTATTTATTATAAACCCGGTATCGGGAGGGAAGAAGAAAGACGGTGTGCCGGATATGATAGACAAAAACCTTGACAAAAGTGTTTTTGAATACAGTATTGTTTATAGTGATGGCGTAGCACACGCACATGTAATTGCAAAAGAGGCTATTGCAAGCCACGATTTGATTGTTGCCGTTGGCGGCGATGGCACTGTAAACGAAATAGCATCGGCATTAGTGGGTAGTAATACCGTTTTTGGCATTATCCCTTTTGGTTCGGGCAATGGCCTTTCACGATTTTTAGGTATACCGATGGATACGGAAAAAGCCATTCAAAACCTTAATGTATGGCACGTTGAAGCCATTGACGCCGCCACAGCCAATGGCGAATGGTTCTTTAATATGGCAGGTATGGGCTTTGATGCACATATAAGCGAAGTGTTTTCACACCAGAAAACCCGTGGTTTCAGCACCTATATTAAATCATCTTTCCGCGAGATCAATAATTATAAAGCGCATACTTATCATATAGATATTGATGGTGTGGTTTATGAGCGTGAAGCTTTTATGCTCAGCTTTGCCAATTCATCGCAATACGGTAATAACGCCCATGTGTCGCCCCATGCATCGGTGCAGGATGGTTTGCTTGATGTTTGTATCATTAAGCCTTTCCCGCTATGGCGTTTTGTGGGAATGGGTATCCGCATGTTCACCAAAACTGCTGACAGATCAAAATATGTAGAGATCATTAGGGGAAAACACATCATTATAAAGCGTAATGAACCAGGCCCCTTTCACCTTGATGGCGAGCCGCGCATAGCACCGGCTATTGTTGATATAAATATAGTGCCCTCATCATTAAGAATAATAGCCGGCAAATCTTTCAGAAACTCGTAGAGACACAACACTTTGTGTCCCGGTACTATGCATTTTATCAATTTTTGCATTTTAACAACTTCTTAACATTAAATATTCTATAAGTTTTCATCAATTTCATAACTTGCAAACCCTTAGAGAGCGCAATTTTGTTTTCTTTAATGGCGGATAGGCGCAAAACATCGCGTCTTTGTGGATAAAAGAATCATGTCAAAGAAAAATAAAAACATTACAGGGGTAGTATATTCCACCGATCCGGGCTTTCAATACCAGGAAGACGATAATTCGGTTGATACCTTACCGCCCCAGCAGCAAAACCTTAAAATTTACCTCGACCGTAAGGGTGGTAGTAAACTGGTTACCCGTGTAAGCGGGTTTATTGGTGCCGATGATGAACTTGAAGTAATAGGCAAAAAACTGAAATCAAAATGTGGCGTTGGCGGTTCTGTTAAGGACGGCGAAATATTAATACAGGGCGATTTCAGGGATAAGGTGCTGACACTGTTGCAAACGGATGGTTTTAAGGCTAAAAAGGCAGGCGGGTAAAGTGTATTTTTTATTTCTTTTTAAGCAAATAGTGTCAATTTTACACCATTGAAAAAAATAAATTGGCATGAAAATAATAATATTTTTATTTGAAACAACGCCTTATTAATAATGATTAATAGGCTGAAAATGTGTCACTTATATTTTAAAATGAAACCGGCAGATTTTGCTTAGACTCAATTATAACATTATAGTTACAAGTTTTTTATAAAGTATTTTTTGTTATTATTAAAAAAAATGGGTTTCATTGTAAAAAATACTTTTGCCGAAATACAATTTTTGGGCGTAGAAGCGTTATTCATACACCCAATTACAGCTTTGAGGCCCTTGTAACGGAAAAAGGTTAAAGTAATAGCAGAAAAGATTTTTTTTTTTCATTAAAATTCTATTTTTGTTATTCCTAAAAAAAATGCATTTAATTAACATATTTATATAAACACTGACAAAAACTAAATTTTTAAAGTAATGGCAAATGTCCCAACAAAACCAACCGCTCCAGTAAAGAAAGAAAGCTCAAGTGCATCGAGCATATTTGCCAGTTTGGCAATCGTAATTTGCTTGTGTGTTTCGTTATTAATTTTCTTCTTCATCTTAGCTGATCCAAGTCACTACAAAGGCGGTGATGTACTAAATGGCGAACCATCTGATATATATGGTATCGTGCACAGAGGGGGTTACCTTGTACCACTGGTAATGGGTTACGTATTAATGGTTATCGTATTCTCTATCGAGCGTTTCATCGTTATCGGTAAAGCAACAGGAACCAGCAGCATCGAAACTTTCGTTAGAAAGATCCAAACATTCCTGAGCGCAGGTAACATTGACGGCGCTTCAGCTGAGTGCGACAAACAAAAAGGCTCAGTTGCTAATGTTATCAAAGCAGGTTTGAAAAAATACCGCGAAATGGAAACTGAAGCAACACTTGATGTTGATCAAAAAACTTTAGCTATCCAAAAAGATATTGAAGAAGCAACAGCTTTAGAAATGCCTATGTTGGAGCAAAACTTAACTATCATAGCTACTTTGGTATCTATCGGTACATTAACCGGTCTGTTAGGTACGGTTGTGGGTATGATCAAGGCCTTCCACGAGCTGGCAGGTAACGGTGGTGGTACCAACACAGGTGCATTATCAGCAGCTATCTCTGAAGCGCTTGTAAACACAGCATTAGGTATCAGTACTTCAGCTATATCAATTGTAATGTACAACGTATTTACATCAAAAATTGATAATCTTACTTACGCTATTGATGAAACAGGATTCAGCATCGTGCAAACATTTGCTGCATCACACAAAAAATAATAAGAGGTAAAATTTATTTTTATACGCCTGCGGCCTCATAGGCCCGGCGTATAATTGAATTCATTATATTACTCATTTTAATAAAATAAATTATGCCCAGAGTAAAAGTCGCGAGGAAAAGTACAGCGATCGACATGACAGCCATGTGCGACGTAGCTTTTCTTTTGCTTACCTTTTTTATCCTATCGGCCAAACCAAAATCGCAAGATCCGGTTAAGGCTGAGATTCCAGCGGCAACATCAATATCTACAATACCCGAAACTGATTTTGCAACCATCCTGATAGGATCAGGAAAAGTGTTTTTTGGTGTTGAAGGTGATGATGTGCGCAAAAAAACATTATCCTTAATGGCCGAAAAATACAAAATGAGCTTTACACCTGATGAGGCTAATGCATTCTCAGGTTTACAGTCATTTGGAGTGCCAATAAGCCAGTTACACCAGTTATTGGCCATGTCATCAAAAGACAGGGCATCATTGGTGCAACCAGGTATACCGGTTGATACCACTGCAACCAATGAATTATTTGATTGGGTGCACTCGGCACGTTTAGCTAATAAATTTTTGCATGACAAAGATTTGAAAATTGGTATTAAAGGTGACAGCCAGGAAGAATATCCTACTGTAGATAAGGTAATTTCTACGCTGCAAAAACAAAGAGTTGACAGATTTAATTTAATAACGTCGTTAAAAACGGCTAAATAAAAAGATATGGCAGAATTAGATACCTCCGGCGGGGGTAAACATAAAGGCGGAAAGGTAAGAACCAAGAAGAAAAACACACGCGTGGATTTAACCGCGATGGTGGATCTTGCGTTCCTGCTGATTACCTTCTTTATCCTTACTACCACCCTTAGCAAGCCTAAAGCTATGGAGTTGGTTATGCCGGATAAAAGCGATACAACAAAACAATTGGCTGTGCCCGAAAGCAGAACAATGACCTTATTGCTGGGAAGCAATGATAAGTTGGAGTGGTTTGTGGGTGAGCCGGGTAAATCAGTACCATCTGTAATAGGCTACAGTGATTTGCGTAAAACATTAGTTGAGCAAGATAAGTTAATAAAGGATTCACACGGTGGCCAGGGCATGATTGTTATTGTTAGCCCTAGCGATAAAAGCACCTACAAAAATGTGGTTACGGTAATGGACGAGTTGAATATTACCAACATTGACCAGCGTGCCATTGTGAAAATTTTACCTGTTGACATTGATTTGCTCAAAAGGGATAAGCTATATTAACAATATAAACAAATTATTAAAAGCCTTAAAAAATGTTTGGATCTAAATTAGACATATTCAAGAGGGAATGGACGGATGTTATTTTTAAGGGCCGTAATAAAGAGTATGGGGCTTATGAATTAAGAAATTCTAATTCCCGGAATACCAATCTTGCGCTTCTTATAGGTGGCTTGTTCTTCATATTTATTATATCGTTAAATACGATTATAAATGCGATAGAAGGGTTTATTCCTAAAGCACCTGAAGTGGTAAAAATTACGGACGTTAAATTACTACCTCCACCAGCTGCGGACCCGGCCAAAAAACCACCTCCGCCACCACCAGAACCGCCAAAACCAAAAGTTAACCAGGTTAAATTCCCGCCTCCGGTTGTAAAACCCGATAATGAGGCTAAGGAACCACCTCCAACAACTAAGGAATTGGTAAACGCCGATCCGGGACCAAAAACACAAGCCGGTGACGCGAATGCTGACGTTCAGATTGACGGACCTGTAGGTAATGGTGATAAAGTTACCGAAGCCGACCCTAACCAGATTTTTAACGCGGTTGAAAACGAACCGGAATTTAAAAATGGTGGTTTACCAGGCTTCTATAAGTACTTGGGTAACGCTATTAAATACCCTTCTGTTGATAAGGAAAATAACGTACAAGGTAAGGTTTTAGTTACCTTCGTAGTTGAAAAAGACGGAAGCTTAACAGATGTTAAAGCATTACGCGGTCCGGATGAATCATTGCAGGACGAAGCTGTAAGAGCAGTAAAAGCATCACCAAAATGGAAACCAGGTATACAAAACGGTCGCCCGGTTCGTGTACAATATACTGTTCCTGTGAGCTTTACGCTTTCAGGCGGAGACGAATAACGTATAATGTCATCAAATTTCAATAATAGGCAAAAATCGCTCAAAAGGCGGTTTTTGCTTTTAGGTGTTATCAGGTTGGTATGTGTTGTAGGCGCAGGGTTTTTAATTATTATTTTTTCTAAAAAACTCAATCTTAACCTTTCATATACTGATAAACTGATAGTAGGTGCGCTGTTTATTGTTTATGGTGTGGCACGCTTTGTGTTCTCACGTAAAAGAGGAGAATTTGATGATGAAGAATAAGTTGAGGTTTTTAGCGTTAGGATTATTGTCTTTATCATTATTACAGGCTTGCAAACAAAAAGCAAAACCAGCCTATAATGATACCTGGGTAGCCGGAAACGCGAAGTTTGCAGCTGACGAATCCTTTCAGCCCATTGTTGACGAGGAATTGTACATGTTTAAAGCGCTGAATACTAAAGCCGATCCTGAAATTACTTACAGATCCGAAAATGATGTTTTAAGATTACTGCTGACTGATAGCGTAAGGGTAGCAATACTCTCGCGTGATTTGGACAGTAATGAGCTAAAAGTATTAAAAACAAGAAATTTAACGCCCGCCGTTAGCCGTTTCGCGATAGATGCAGTGGTGCTGATTGTAAACAAAGTGTCAAATGATACAACTATTACACTTAGCGATGTTAAAAAAATGCTCAACGGAAAGGCTAAAACCGACAAAAACATCGTTTTTGATAACCCAGGCTCAAGTTTGGTGAGGTATTTGAAAGAACTGTCGGGGAATAATGACTTTAAACTAAAGAACCTTTTTGCACTCAAATCAAACAAAGAGGTGATCAAATATGTAAGTACTCACCCCGATGCAATAGGCATAACAGGCTTTAGCTGGCTGGATGATTCAAATAACGATACAAAGGAAGCTGCAGCAAGTGTTAAGATGGTGGCTGTGAAGGATGAAGACAACAAAAAGTACCCAACAACGTACTTTAAGCCGTCTCAAACTTCATTATCATTAAAACAATATCCTTTAAGCAGGGGTTTATTCATCGTCAACTGCACCAACAGGCAAGGTTTAGGAACAGGATTTACTGTATTTGTAACTGGTGAGCGCGGGCAAAGGATAATTATGGAATCGGGTTTATTGCCTGATGAAATACCGGGAAGAGAAATTAGTATTAAACAATCATTAAACTAAAAATTATATATTATTCAAATGAAAATCAATAGTAAAATAGCCACGGCAGTATTTGGTTTAGCATTTGCAGGCACCGCAGTACATGCGCAAAGCCTTGACGATGCTAAGAAAGCAATTACCGCTGAGCAATATCAAAAAGCTAAAACAATGCTGAAGAACCTAACGGTTACTGAAGCAACTAAAGACGAAAATTACTTTTACCTGGGTTGGGTTTATTTAAAACAGGATGAAGCCGATTCAGCAAAAATATGGTTTAATAAAGGTATTGCCGTAAATCCTAAATCATCATTAAACTATGTAGGTTTGGGTGCGGTTGCACGTTTAAATAAAGACCAGGCAGGTGCTACATCAAACTTTAACCAGGCATTAGCATTGGCGGGTAAAAAAGATAGCAAGCCTTATGTTTATATTGGTAAAAGCTACCTTTTAACAAACAATGGCGCACCTTTAGCACCTTACTCAGCATCGCCTGCTGATGCACAGGCGGCAATTGATGTGTTAAACAAAGGTGTGGCAATTAACCCAAAAGATGCTGAGCTGTTTTTAACATTAGGCGATGCTGATCTTACTCAATTAAAGTCTGATGCTTACTCAAACTATTCAACAGCCCTTGATCTTGATCCAAAATCACCGGCTGCTGATGTAGCACAAGGTGTTTTGATAAAATATGCCAATAACTTTGAAGATGCTATAAAGGATTTTCAGGCTGCGTTGCTAATCGATCCAAACTTTGGTCCGGCTTACCGCGAATGGGCTGAAACTGATGCGCGTTGGGCAAAAAGCGACCCTAAAGTTGCAGTTGATAAAGCAAATGAAGCTATTCAGCAATACAAAAAATACCTGAGCTTAACAGATATGTCGTTAGAATCGCAAATGCGTTATGCCGACTTCCTGATCTTCGCTGGTAAATATGATGAGTTACAAGCGTTGACTAAACAACTTTCAACGTCTGCAAGTGTTAACCTAAGGGTTTACCGTTATTTAGGCTATGCAGCTTACAATAACAAAGATTATCCTGCAGGCTTAACAGCTATGAACACCTGGATGACCAAAGCTGATCCTAAACGTATCATCCCATTGGATTATACTTACTTGGGGCACCTGCAAATTGCTAGTAATCAGGATTCATTAGGTATGCAAAACCTGAGAAAAGCATATTCATTAGATACCACACAAACAGATGTATTAGGCGAAATTGCAAGATCTTTATATACCCAAAAGAAATATAAAGAATCTGGTGATGCTTATGCATTATTCGTAAGCAAATCTAAAGGTGCAACATTGCCGGATCTTTTCAATGAGGGCCGTGCCTATTATTTTGCTTTTGACCCTAAAAAGCCTGATACTACCTTGTTAGCTAAAGCCGATACAGCATTTAGCCAGGTACAGCAAAAAGCTACCAAGCCGGTTGCTGCAGTTGCACTTTTCAGGGCATATACTAATGACCTGCGTGAAACTGACCGTAATAACATTAAAGGATATGCAAAACCTTTTTATGAGCAATTTATCGCTTTAACAACTGCTAAAGCGACAATTAGTGATGCTGATAAAAAGAGCTTAGTTACTGCTTATGATTACTTGGGCGCTTATTATGAGTTGATTGCTAAAGATCAAACAAAAGCTGCCGATAATTACAGTAAGGCCTTAGCGCTAAACCCTACAGATCCGCAAGCGCTGGATTATCAGAAAAAGAAAAAATAGCCAATAAAATTAAAGGCCTCAGTAAAATGAGGCCTTTTTTATTATCAATGCATTAGTATATTTGCAGCATGGAAGTACAAAGTTTGCCGGTAAATTATTTGCCCATTATTTTTCAAATGCTGGTAGCACTTGGTTTTGTGGTTACCACTATGTTTGTTACCCACAAAATTGGGCCAAAGCGTAAAACAAAGGATAAATTAACCCCATTTGAGTCGGGTATCGAAGTTATCGGTAATGCCCGCACACCTATCTCCATTAAATATTTCCTGGTAGCAATACTGTTTGTATTGTTTGATGTAGAGGTAATATTTATGTACCCATGGGCAGTTAATTTTAAAGCCTTAGGCACAGGCGGATTGATAGAGATGTTCGTCTTTATGGCCACGCTGTTATTAGGCTTTATCTACGTGATAAAAAAAGGTGCTTTAGACTGGGATTAATTCCCTTTAATTATACCGCCTTTATTTTATAAAGGCGTCATTGCGAGGAACGAAGCAATCTCTATGCTATACAGAGCAAAAAGAAAGATCGTAACCTTGCAAAAATCTGACCTGCTACTGTAGAGACTGCTTCGTTCCTCGAAATGACGGAATGGCTTGTTTAGACTAATTCTAAATATATTCTACCAATTGCATAGTGTATTAATTACAGCTTAATTATTGTAAATTTGTTCATCCTATTCCGCTTTGGATAGGTTTTTGTATTATATAGTTCATGAGTGATATTCAGTTAGTTGAAGCTCCTCCTGGTGTAGAAGGTGCTGGGTTTTTCGCTACTTCGCTTGATAAAGCAATAGGTTTAGCGCGTTCAAACTCCTTATGGCCTTTGCCATTTGCCACTTCATGCTGTGGTATTGAGTTTATGGCCACCATGGCTTCCCATTATGATTTGTCGAGGTTTGGAGCCGAGCGTTTAAGTTTTTCGCCACGCCAGGCCGATCTGTTGATGGTTATGGGTACCATTGCCAAAAAAATGGGTCCTGTATTGCGCCAGGTTTACCTGCAAATGGCCGAGCCACGCTGGGTAATAGCCGTTGGCGCATGCGCATCAAGCGGTGGTATATTTGATACTTATTCAGTTTTACAAGGTATTGACGAGATCATCCCGGTTGACGTTTACGTTCCCGGCTGTCCGCCACGTCCTGAGGCTATCATTGATGGCTTTATGGGTATCCAAAAACTGGTTCAAACAGAATCATTACGCCGGAGAAGTACACCGGAGTATCAGAAATTATTAGCTTCATACGGAATTCAGTAATGGGTAAAATAACAAACGAAGAGCTTCTAAAGAAGATCAACGCAAAGTTTGACCAGCAAATAACCGTTGTTGGCGAGCCTTATGGTTTATTAACTATTGAAACCAGCCGCGATCATATTATCGATCTTTTGGATTTCCTTAAAAATGATACTGTAATGCAGTTCATTTTTTTAACTGATATTACAGGTATTCATTATCCCGAGCAGGCAAGCCCTATCGGTGTAATTTATCACCTGCACAGCCTGGTAAATAATGTACGTATCCGCATAAAGGTTTTCTTACCTGCCGATGATTACCATATTCCTACTGCTACAACGGTATGGAACGGTGCCAACTGGATGGAAAGAGAAACCTATGACTTTTTTGGTGTGATATTCGACGGTCACCCGGATTTGCGCAGGATATTAAATGTTGACGACATGACAGCCTTCCCGATGAGAAAAGAATTCCCATTGGAAGATCCTAACCGTGTTGATAAGAAAGATTACTTTTTTGGTAGATAATATAAGAGATGCAAAATCATCCTGTATATACAGATAACGATCCGCAAACCGCGCCCTCAACCTTAAACCTTGGGCCAACGCACCCTGCCACGCACGGCGTTTTCCAAAACGTATTGCAGCTGGATGGCGAAAGGATCATCAGCGGGGTATCAACAATTGGTTACATACACCGTGCTTTTGAAAAAATTGCCGAACACAGGCCATTTTATCAGATCACTCCATTAACCGACCGTTTAAACTATTGTTCATCACCCATAAACAACATGGGCTGGCACATGACGGTTGAAAAACTTTTAGGCATAGAAACGCCGAAACGTGTGGATTACCTGCGCGTAATAGTAATGGAACTGGCGCGTATATCAGACCACATCATCTGTAACGGTGTATTGGGTGTTGATACTGGTGCTTTCACAGGTTTCCTTTACATGATGGAATACCGTGAAGCTATTTATGAAATTTATGAGGAAGTTTGCGGCTCGCGCCTTACTACCAACATTGGCAGGATAGGTGGTTTTGAGCGTAACTTTAATGCGATAGCCTTTAACAAGCTGCGTAAATTCCTGAAGGATTTCCCTCCTGTTTTACGTGAGTTTGAAGCCCTATTTAACCGTAACCGCATATTTGTTGACCGCACCAAAGGCGTAGCCGAAGTTACTACCGAAGATGCGTTAAGCTATAGCTGGACCGGCCCTTTATTGCGTGCAACGGGTTTGGATTATGATGTTAGGGCCATGAACCCATATTCATCATATGAGGATTTTGATTTTGACGTACCTGTAGGTGAAAAAGGTGATGTTTACGCCCGTTTCCTGGTGCGTAACGAAGAAATGTGGCAGAGCATGCGCATAATTGAGCAGGCATTAATGAAATTGGAAAAAGAACCATCAGATATTTTTCATGCTGATGTGCCTGAGTTCTACCTGCCTCCAAAAGAAGAAGTTTATAACAACATGGAAGCCCTTATCTATCATTTTAAAATAGTGATGGGCGAGATAGATACCCCAACATCTGAAGTATATCACTCAGTTGAGGGTGCCAATGGCGAACTAGGTTTTTATTTGGTGAACGATGGCGGCAGATCGCCGTATCGCTTGCATTTCCGCAGGCCAAGTTTCATCAATTACCAGATGTACGCGCCAATGAGCCGTGGTATGTTGTTATCTGATGCGATTATTAACATGAGTAGTTTAAACGTAATAGCCGGAGAATTAGATGCTTAGAGTTGACGATGCACAAGCTGTTCCGGTAGAGTTTTCATCGGAACTGATAACCAAATTTGATGATGTAGTTAGCCGTTATCCCGAAGGCAAACAAAAATCAGCCCTATTGCCTATACTACATTTAGTACAGGCTGAGTATGGCTGGTTAAGCGCCCCTGCAATGGATAAGGTGGCTGATTATCTTAAAATAAAAGATATTGAAGTATACGAAGTAGCTACTTTTTACAGCATGTACTTTATGCGCCCGCAAGGCAAATATGTACTGGAGGTTTGCCGTACAGGCCCTTGCTGCTTGGTAGGCGCTGAAAAAATAATGGACTATATTGAAAACAAACTAGGCGTTAAAGAAGGTGAAGTTACACCTGATGGCTTATTTAGCTGGCGCGGAGTGGAATGTTTGGCAGCCTGTGGTTTTGGCCCGGTGTTGCAGATAGGCCCTGAATATACTTTTTATGAAAATTTAACGGAAGCATCCGTTGATAACCTGATCGGAGATTTAAAGAGAAAAGGAAATAATTAATAAAATGATCAACAGAAACCTGGTATTGGCAGATGCTTTATTTGTATTCGTATTGTCTATGATAAATATGACCGACGGATTCAAAAAGAATATGATCATACTCGGGCCGTTGGTTATGATAGCTTTTATCACCTGTGTGGTAAGGCATATTAATTACTACAAGCAAACCAGGAGGATTTATTAATGAGCAAGCTAAAGCTAATTATTAATGATATATGTTCGGTTGGCTTCTACTCAATTGTATATGTAAACGTCGGTTTTAAAAAGGATATATTATGGATGGTTATTATAACCATCGCTGTTTTTGCAGCTTGTCTTATAAGACATTTAAATTATTATAAGTTGAACAAAAAGATTTATTAGTAGCCATGGCGCGTAAATTACTTTTAGAACATATAAACGTACCCGGCATCAACACATTTGATGTTTACCGCTCAAAAGGCGGTTATGCAGCTGTTGAAAAGGCACTTAAAACTTTAACACCCGAAGAGGTTGTTGAGGAAGTTAAAAAATCGGGCTTGCGCGGCCGTGGTGGTGCAGGTTTCCCTACCGGGATGAAGTGGAGTTTTTTGGCTAAGCCAGAGGGTGTTGCCCGTTACCTGGTTTGTAATGCCGATGAGTCGGAACCCGGAACTTTTAAGGACCGTTACCTGATGACCTATATCCCTCACTTATTAATTGAGGGTATGATAGTAGCCAGTTTTGCATTAGGCGCTAAAACATCATATATCTACGTTCGTGGGGAAATGATGCCGCAGATCCGCATTCTTGAAAAAGCGATCGCGGAAGCAAAAGCAAAAGGATTTTTAGGTAAAAATATTTTAGGCACAGGTTACGACCTGGAGCTATACGTACAACCCGGTGGCGGCGCCTATATTTGCGGCGAAGAAACTGCTTTGCTTGAATCACTGGAAGGTAAACGTGGTAACCCACGTATAAAACCACCATTCCCGGCTATTGCTGGTTTGTATGGTTGTCCAACTGTGGTAAACAATGTGGAATCAATTGCTGCTGTAGTGCCTATCATTAATGAAGGTGGTGAAGAGTATGCTAAAGTTGGTATCGGCCGCAGTACAGGTACTAAGCTGATCTCAGCAGGTGGTAACGTTAAAAAACCGGGTGTATTTGAGATAGATCTTGGCTTACCGGTTGAAGAATTTTTATACTCCGACGAATATTGTGGTGGCATAGCCAATGGCAAACGCTTAAAGGCAGTTGTTGCGGGTGGTTCATCCGTGCCAATTTTACCGGCTAACCTATTCCTGAAAACCATTAATAATGAGCCGCGCCTGATGAGCTATGAATCATTAGCTGATGGTGGTTTTGCTACCGGTACAATGATGGGTTCAGGTGGTTTCATCGCTTTTGATGAGGATCAGTGCATCGTACGTAATACCTGGAACTTCACCCGTTTTTATCACCACGAAAGCTGCGGACAATGTTCGCCATGCCGTGAGGGTACCGGATGGATGGAGAAAGTATTGCACCGATTAGAGCATGGCCATGGTAGCCTGAGCGATATGGACCTGCTGGTTGATGTATCCAAGAAAATTGAAGGAAATACAATTTGTCCGCTGGGTGACGCGGCTGCATGGCCGGTGGCCAGCGCGATTCGCCATTTCAGAGATGAATTTGAATGGCACGTAACAAACAGCGCAGAAGCAGTTACAAGAAACTACGGAATAGCACATTATGCTGATCCATTAACGGTAACGGCATAATATAAAAAGCGTCATTGCGAGGAACGAAGCAATCCCGAACTATACAGGGCGGACTTGCATATCGGGGATTGCCACGCTATCGCTCGCAATGACGAGCGGAAAATAATATAACACGCGTCATTGCGAGGAACAAGCAATCTCTAAGCTCTACAGAGCCGGTTGCCGATCAATCAAAATGACAAAAGAAAGTTTGAATTTATAACTTTGAACTACAAATGAAAGTAACAATAGACGGAATACCCGTTGAAGTAGAACCCGGAACAAGCATCCTGAATGCCGCGAGGCAAATTGGTGGTGATATTGTGCCGCCTGCTATGTGCTATTATTCTAAGCTGGAAGGCAGCGGCGGTAAATGCCGTACCTGTTTAGTAAAGGTAAGCAAGGGATCAGAAAAAGATCCGCGCCCAATGCCAAAGCTGGTAGCATCATGCCGTACCGCGGTTATGGATGGGATGGAAGTGCAAAACATTACTTCGCCAGAGGTAATTGAAGCACGCAAAGGGATAGTTGAAATGTTATTGATAAACCACCCGCTTGATTGCCCTATTTGCGACCAGGCCGGTGAGTGTGATCTGCAAAACCTGGGCTATGAGCACGGTGCTGCAAAAACCCGCTATGAGTTTGATCGCCGTACATTCGAGAAGATCGACATTGGCGATAAGATCCAGCTGCACATGACCCGCTGTATCCTTTGCTACCGTTGCGTTTTTACCGCCGATCAGATCACCGATCAGCGCGAGCATGGTATCCTGAATCGTGGCGACCACTCTGAAATATCAACCTACATACATAAAGTTATTGATAACGATTTCTCAGGAAACGTAATTGATGTTTGCCCGGTAGGTGCTTTAACTGATAAAACTTTCCGCTTTAAAAATCGTGTTTGGTTTACCAAGCCGGTTGAGGCGCACAGGGATTGTAATCACCCAAACTGTAATGGCAAAGTAACACTTTGGTATAAAGGCGAGGATGTGTTACGCGTTACCGCCCGTAAAGATGTTTATGGCGAGGTTGAAGAATTTATTTGCAACGAATGCCGTTTTGATAAAAAGAAAACTGCCGATTGGATGATTGAAGGCCCGCGCAAGGTATCAAATCAGTCGGTTATCAGCTCAAATCATTACGAAACTTTACACCCGCTGCCGGTTGTAAAAACAAACCCTGTGCTTAAAGAAGCAAACCAGGAGCAATTTGAAAGGGATACACGTTTATAATGGAATTAGCAGATATAATCATAAAATTTGTACTGATAGTGATCATTTTCGCTATTAGTCTGGTGGTGGCCATGTATTCCACCTATGCCGAACGTAAAGTAGCCGCTTTTTTCCAGGACAGGATAGGTCCTAACCGTGCCGGTCCCTGGGGCATATTACAACCATTAGCCGATGGTGGTAAAATGTTCCTGAAAGAAGAGATCATCCCAACCAATGCCAGCGCGTTCCTGTTTATCGCAGGTCCGTCGTTAGCAATTCTTACCGCATGTATCGGTTCTGCTGTTATCCCATGGGGGCAGCATTTAACTATCGGCTCACATGTTATCGATTTGCAGGTAACCGATATTAACGTTGGTGTATTATATATCTTCGGTGTAGTATCATTAGGTGTATATGGTGTAATGATAGGCGGCTGGGCATCAAACAATAAATACTCTTTATTAGGTGCTATACGCGCTGCATCACAAAATATTAGCTACGAAATTTCAATGGGCCTTTCTATCATCGCCCTATTGATGTTAACCGGTACTTTAAGCTTACGCGAAATTGCAGAGCAACAGCACGGTTTCTGGTCGCATGGCTGGTTTACATGGAATGTGTTCCGTCAGCCATTAGGCTTCCTGATCTTCATTGTATGCGCTTTTGCTGAAACCAACCGTACACCATTCGATTTGCCTGAGTGCGAAACCGAGCTGGTAGGCGGTTATCATACCGAATACTCATCTATGAAACTGGGTTTTTACCTGTTTGCTGAGTATATCAACATGTTTATCTCATCGGCAGTAATGGCTACGCTTTACTTTGGCGGATACAATTTTCCTTTCATGCACCATTTAGGCTTGACAGAGAACTGGGTGACCATTTTAGGGGTGATAGCATTATTTGCTAAAATAATTTTCTTCATCTTCTTCTTCATGTGGGTACGGTGGACAATCCCTCGTTTCCGCTATGATCAGTTGATGGACCTGGGCTGGAAGATATTAATACCATTGGCCATTGCTAATATTGTATTGACGGGAGTGATAGGTACTATTTTTAAATAGTTAAAGGATTTGAATAATGGAATCATTAAGTAATAAAAAGAAGTTAATTGAATCAAAGCCGCTCAACTTTTGGGAGCGGGCTTACCTGCCTGCAATTTTATCGGGCTTGTCAATTACGATGAAACACTTTTTCAGGAAGCCGGTAACCATCAGCTACCCTGAAGAAAAACGTGAGTTTTCTGAAAACTTCCGTGGCATGCACTCACTTAAACGTGATGAGAACGGTAAGGAACGTTGCACAGCCTGCGGGTTATGCGCCCTATCATGCCCTGCAGAAGCTATCACCATGATAGCTGCCGAGCGCCAAAAAGGTGAAGAGCACTTATATCGTGAAGAAAAATACGCTGCGGTATATGAAATAAATATGCTGCGTTGCATTTTCTGCGGATTATGCGAGGAAGCCTGCCCTAAAGAAGCCATCTACCTCGACGGTGATATAGTGCCTGCAGATTATTTAAGGAAAGATTTTATATACGGTAAGGACAAATTAGTAGAAGCGCCCTTAAATCAATAAAGAAGTTTTATACCTTTGCCCAACCATTTTAAAGCATAAGGTATTTTGTAAATATAAACATGAATACATTTTACTTCATCGCGTTTTTGTCCATATTCTTTTCGATATTGGTCATATCTGCAAAAAATCCGGTGCATAGCATACTTTACCTTGTACTCACATTTTTTACATTCACAATTCAGTATATCTTGCTGAATGCCCAGTTCCTGGCTATAGTGAATTTCATTGTGTACATGGGTGCCATATTGGTACTGTTCCTATACACGCTCATGCTCATGAACCTGAACAAGGACTCGGAGCCATTTAAATCAAACATTGTAAAAATTGCCGCTGTTTTAGGTGGCGGCTGCTTATTTGTAGTGCTGTTTGCCTGTTTCAGGCAGGTAGGTATTGCAGAGCCTGTAGTATTAAAGGATCCGGGCCTTGGTTTAGTTAAAAACTTAGGCAAGGTACTATTCAACGAATTTTTATTACCGTTCGAGATCTCTTCACTATTGCTGTTATCGGCAATGGTTGGAGCTGTTTTATTAGCCACTAAAGACCCCAAAACTGTATAATGGAAAGTTTAACAAATACACTGCATACAGTACCGCTGAATCATTATATTTTATTGAGCGCTATTATATTTTCAATAGGTGTAATGGGTGTGCTGTTACGCAGAAATGCCATCATCATTTTTATGTCGGTTGAGTTGATGCTTAACGCGGTTAACCTGTTGCTTACCGCTTTCTCGGTATATAGCGGTGATGCCAGCGGACAAGTATTCGTGTTTTTCATTATGGCACTGGCAGCAGCCGAAGTAGCCGTAGGTCTGGCCATCATAGTAATGATATACCGTAACACCAACTCTATCGATATTAACGTATTGAACAGGTTAAAGTGGTAAGCCCCCCGGCCCCCTGAAGGGGGAGTTTGGAGAGTTTATATAAAATTAAAAGACAAGTTTCTGTTCCCCTTTAGGGGTTAGGGGCTAAAAATTATAACATAACAAATGGATAAATATATCTGGCTTATTCCTGTATTACCCTTAGCCGGTTTTATTATTAACGGACTTGGCCGTAATACCTTGTCAAAGAAGATGATCGGTTTTATCGGCAGCTTTTTGGTATTTGCATCTTTCGCTCTTAGTGTTGCCGCCTTTTTACAAGTAAGATCAACCGGCGCTTTCAATGTTACTTTGTACGATTGGATCCACGTAGAATACTTTAAAATCCCATTCGCATTCCTGGTTGATCAGCTAAGTTCAATAATGCTGCTCATCATTACCGGCGTAGGCTTTTTGATCCACCTATACTCTATAGGTTATATGCACGATGATGAAGGCTATGGTAAGTTTTTCGCCTACCTTAACCTGTTTGTATTCTTCATGCTATTGCTGGTTTTAGGTTCAAACTATGTGATACTATTCATTGGCTGGGAAGGCGTGGGCTTATGCTCATACTTGCTGATCGGTTTCTGGTACAACAACCCTGCTTATGCCTATGCCGCTAAAAAGGCATTCATCATGAACCGTATTGGTGACCTTGGCTTCTTGATCGGCATGTTCCTGATATTCCGGGTGTTTGGAAGTTTTGAGTTTGCAACTGTATTTAAAACAGCTGCCACCATGCATAGCGGGCAGGTTCCATTGTTTGTAATAACCTTATTGCTGTTTATCGGTGCTACCGGTAAATCGGCACAGATACCATTGTTTACCTGGCTACCTGATGCGATGGCCGGTCCGACACCAGTTTCAGCTTTGATACACGCTGCAACCATGGTTACTGCAGGTGTTTATATGATAGTGCGTTCTAATATCTTGTTCTCACTATCTCCGGATATGATGGAGGTGATAGCCATTGTAGGTTTAGCCACAGCAACACTGGGCGCGCTGATTGCATTAACACAAACTGATATTAAAAAGGTACTGGCTTATTCAACAGTATCACAATTGGGGTATATGTTTTTAGGCTTAGGTGTAGGCGATTATACCGGTGCATTTTTCCACGTAATTACACACGCTTTCTTTAAAGCCTTATTATTCCTTGGCGCAGGTTCGGTTATCCACGCGGTTAGCGGCGAACAGGATATGCGCAAAATGGGCGGCTTAAAAGGAAAATTACCATACACCTTCGCAACCATGCTGATCGGCACAATAGCTATATCGGGTATCCCACCTTTCTCAGGTTTCTTTTCAAAGGATGAGATCCTGTACCATACTTACCTGTTCAGCCCTGCAATGTATGTTATAGGCGTTATTGTTGCCATGTTCACCTCGTTCTACATGTTCAGGTTAATGTTCCTTACTTTCTGGGGTAAATTCAGAGGTACACATGAGCAGGAACATCATTTACATGAATCACCGCTAAGTATGACCATACCTTTAATTATCCTGGCAATATTATCAACTGTAGGTGGGTTTTTAGGTTTACCCGAAAGCTGGGGCGGTCATGATTGGTTAGCCGGTTGGTTAAAACCATTATTGATATCCGTTCCGGGAGCTTCATCTAATGCAGTTCCGCCAAATGAATTATTACTGATGGGCGTTTCTGCAGGAGTAGCGGTGATAGCATTAATTTATGCTTATAACAAATATGTTAAAAAAGCTACGCTGCCGGTTGCCGATACCGAAGAGCGTTCTTTCTGGGAAAACCTTTCATACAACAAGTTTTATATTGATGAGTTGTACGATGCCATCGTCCGCAAGCCGCTTGATGCGTTATCAACTTTCTTTTATAATGTTGTTGACCGTGCAGGTATCGATGGCTTGGTGAACAGCATTGGAAGAGGACCTGTTGAGGCCAGCAAAGGTTTACGCCTGTTGCAAACCGGTAATGTGGGCTTTTACATCTTCATGATGGTGATAGGTATTATTGCTGTATTAGTATATAGTTTAGTTAGAATATAAACCTTAGCGTTTAAATATAAAATGACGGTTAGTGTATTAATTTTTTTACCGATTATAGCAGCCCTTGCTGTGTTCTTATTGAAAAATGAGATAGCAAAATATGTTGCTTTGTTTTTTGCTGTTGCTGAATTAGCTGTAGCCGGCTGGTTTATGGCCAATTTTGTACCCGATGCTACCATACAGTATTCTATTAATGTACCATGGATAGTGAAAATGGGCATTTACTTTAACGCGGGTATTGATGGTATAAGCATGGTAATGGTATTGCTTACCACCCTACTGGTACCACTTATTATATTAACAACCTATAAGCACACCTATAAAAATGCATCGGCTTTTTACGCGCTGATACTGTTTATGCAGGCTGGTTTGTTAGTTGTTTTTACTGCGTTAGACGGATTTTTATTTTATGTAGGATGGGAAGCAGCACTTATACCTATCTACTTTATATGCGCTATGTGGGGCGGTCAGAACCGTATCCGTGTTACGCTTAAGTTTTTCATTTACACATTTGCAGGCTCATTATTTATGCTGGTAGGTATTATTTACCTATACATGCAAGCGCCTAACGGTACTTATGACCTGATGCAATTTTATGCTACCAAGTTAGACCCGGCACGTCAGAACTGGGTTTTCTGGTCGTTCTTCCTGGCATTCGCTATTAAAATTCCTTTATTCCCATTACATACCTGGCAACCTGATACGTATACCGAAGCGCCTTCAGCAGGTAGTATGCTATTAGCAGGTATTATGCTGAAAATGGGTTTATATGGTTTAATGCGCTGGTTAATACCTAACGCTCCTATAGCATTTTTACATTGGCAAAACCTGGTAATGATATTGGCTGTTATTGGTGTTCTGTATGCAGCAATAATCGCATTCACTCAAAAGGAGGGCAAACGTTTAGTCGCCTATTCATCAATATCACACGTTGGCCTCATAGCCGCTGGTATATTTAGCCTTACCTTACAAGGCACACAGGGCGCAATGATCCAAATGCTTAATCACGGCATAAACGTGGTTGGCTTATTCTTTATCTGGGATATCATCAGCAGGCAAATGAACACCATGGATGTAAACCAGCTGGGTGGTATTGCTAAAGTTGCACCAAAGTTTGCTACAGCATTTTTAATAATTGTTTTAGGAACGGTAGCGTTGCCATTAACCAACGGCTTTATAGGTGAATTTTTACTGTTGAGCGGTGTTTACCAATATAGCTTCTGGTTCGGGCTTGTGGCAGGTTTAACCATCATATTTGGTGCAGTTTATATGCTCAGGATGTACAAAAATGTAATGCAGGGCGAAACCAATGCCTTAACTGCAACTTTTGTTGATATTACCGGTTCAGAAAAATTAACCCTTATAATAATTTGTGTATTAATAATAGGTATCGGTGTTTATCCGCAGCCAATATTACATCTTTCAGAAGCTGCTGTTGACAAATTGCTGTTAACAATAAGCACTAAAGCAATGAATGTTACCTTATAACCGGCAAACTGAATTTTGCTTATTAATGATAAATAAAGATCAGATTTAAAGAAATAAAATGAATACCTTAATAATAATATCTGTTTTACCCATAGTGCTTTTGTATTTGGGTCTATATAAAGCTAAAAAAGCATTGCTGCCGGTTGCTGTTATCGGTTTGCTTGCCGCTTTAGGCTTTGCCCTTGCACAATGGACATCAGTTGATGTAGCTACGCCTATTTACCACGGCATGATGTTGTTTAATAACTATTCAATAGCGTTTTCAGCCATTACTATTATATCAACTATACTTATCCTGTTATTATCAAAAGGTTATTTCGAGCGTATAAGCGATCACATTGCCGAGTATTATGCCATTATCCTGTTTTCATTAGCAGGTATTATAGTAATGGTATCTTATTATAACCTAACCATGCTTTTTATAGGCATCGAAATCATGTCGGTTAGCTTATATATTCTGGCAGGTATTAAAAAGAATGATTTTGCTTCAAATGAGGCAGCTTTAAAATATTTCCTGATGGGTGCTTTTTCAACCGGCTTTTTACTATTCGGTATAGCACTTATTTATGGTACAACAGGTTCATTTAACTTAGAGGCTATCCGTAACTGGGTAGTGGCTCACCCGCGTGGTATGGACCCTATGATGGGTACCGGTATTATGCTGATCATAGTTGGCCTTTGCTTTAAGGTAGGCGCTGCCCCATTCCATTTCTGGACCCCGGATGTATATGAAGGCTCACCAACGCTGATCACTGCGTTCATGTCAACAGTAGTTAAAACTGCAGGCTTTGCAGCATTCCTGCGTTTATTTGCGGAATGCTTTGCACCAGTGGCTGATTTCTGGATGCCTGCCCTGCTTATCATAACTATATTAACCTTATTCATAGGCAATATTACTGCGCTTTACCAGCAAAGCTTTAAACGTATGCTAGCGTTCTCCAGTATATCACACGCAGGCTATATGCTTTTTGCTATCGTAGCATTAGGCGCAAGTTCAGCAAACTCGGTATTTATATATGCTACTGCGTATTCAATCGCTTCTATCATCGCGTTCGCGGCTTTAATATTGGTACAACAACAATCAGGCAGTGATAACTTTGAGAGCTTTAACGGCCTGTCAAAAAAGAACCCTTTCCTGGCCCTGGTATTAACTATAGCCATGCTGTCATTAGCAGGTATACCACTTACTGCAGGCTTTATGGGTAAATTCTTTATGTTCTCAAGTGCTCTTTCGCATTACCAGGTTTGGTTGGTTGTACTGGCGGTAGTAAACGCTATTATCAGTATTTTCTATTATTTCAGGGTAATTGTAGCCATGTATTTCCGCACTGCTGAAACCAGCGAAGTACAGATCCCGGCATACTATAGCTTTGTTTTAGGCTTTTCTGCATTGGTAACCATTATTATCGGCGTATATCCAACATTTATTGCGTACCTTATTTAATAAATAAGGCATAACTACAAATTGATTTAATATTTGTAGTTTTACATAGTGAATGGAAAGTTTTTGGGAACACCTGCAAAATTTAACGGACGCTCAATCCATCATAAGCAGAGGAGGATTTTATCTTTTGCTTATTGTTGTTTTTGCTGAAACCGGATTGTTTTTTGGTTTTTTTTTACCGGGAGACTACCTGCTATTTATGGCAGGTTTGCTTTGCGCAAGCGGAATGTTCGATATCCAGATCACTACGCTTATTATCTCATTAATTATAGCAGGAATTTTAGGCAACTACACCGGCTACTGGTTTGGCTACCGAACGGGCCCAATTTTATTCAACAAAAACGATTCTTTGCTGTTTAAAAAGCGGTATGTGGTAATGGCCGAGCAATTTTATGTGAAATATGGCGGTATGGCGCTAATTTTGGGCAGATTTTTCCCTATAATTAGAACTTTTGCTCCTATCTTTGCAGGAGTTGTTAAAATTGATATTAAAAAGTTTACACTTTATAATATTATTGGCAGCGTAGCATGGGTGGTAACACTATGTTTAACAGGTTACTTCCTGGGTAGAAAGTACCCGGATATAACGCATTACCTGGACTATATAATCATTGGATTTTTTGTTGTTACATCTATTCCCTTGATCATTGCTTTTTTTAGAAAAAAGAGCACACAAAGTAAAGTAAGTAAACTATAAATAATAAATATAACACTACTAAATGAGCACACAACATCCCTGGCACCAGGTTTCACCCGGAGATAACGTACCTGAAATTGTACATGCAGTAATAGAGATACCTAAAGGTTCTAAGGCTAAATATGAGATTGATAAAGAATCAGGTTTGTTAAAGCTTGATCGTGTTTTATTTTCTTCAGTAATGTATCCTGCCAACTATGGTTTCATCCCGCAAACTTATTGTGATGATCATGACCCATTGGACATATTAGTATTATGTTCTGTTGATGTATTCCCAATGTCCATCATCGAAGCAAAAGTAATAGGCGTTATGCATATGGTTGATAATGGCGAGCAGGATGATAAAATTATAGCAGTCGCAAAAAACGATATGTCTGTAAACTATATCAACGATCTGAATGAATTGCCACCGCATGCCATGAAAGAGATCGTTCGTTTTTTCCAGGATTATAAAAAACTCGAAGGCAAAAACGTAACCATCGAACATTTATTGGGTTTGCGTTATGCTCACAAAGTAATTGAAGAAAGTATGGAATTGTATAAATCCACTTTCCCTGTGTACCAATAAATAATTAATGGACCCCGCAGAACTCACCGTAAATTATTTTTATCTTTTCCTTACCATTTTCCTGGTATTGTTGAACGGCTTTTTTGTTGCCGCGGAATTTGCCATGGTAAGGGTGCGGGGTTCGCAAATTGAAATAAAGGCCAAAACGGGTAGTCGCCTGGCTAAAACTACACGTGGCATTTTACATAATTTAGATGGTTACCTGGCTGCAACGCAGCTGGGTATTACCATTGCTTCGCTGGCCTTGGGCTGGTTTGGCCAATCGGTGGTAACAGCTATAATGCTGCATCTGTTCCTGTCAATAGGAATTGCTATTACATCTACACTGGTACTTAATATTTGCCATTTCGTAGCATTCTCAGTTATTACTGTTTTTCATATCACCTTTGGCGAGCTTGCACCAAAATCAATAGCCATACAACGCTCCACACGTACCGTAATGGCCATTGCTGTGCCTTTGCAGCTATTTTATATCGTGTTTAAGCCTATTATCTGGTGCCTGAACACCTTCGCTAATTTTATTCTGAAAATATTTGGTATCGATGCGGTGCAAGGCGAAACACATCACAGCTCCGAAGAATTACAGTATTTACTGGAGCAAGGAAAGGAAAGCGGCGCGCTCGACTCCAATGAGCATGAACTCATCCAGAATGTGTTTGAGTTTAATGAACGTGTAGTAAAAAACATCATGGTACCACGTACCAAAATATCGGGTATTGATATTGATACCACTAAGGATGAATTACTGGAAACCCTGATAACAGAAGGTTACTCCCGCATGCCAGTTTATGATGATGTAATTGATAAGATAGTTGGTATTGTACACGCTAAGGATATTTTGCCTTTGCTGGCCCGTAATGAGGACATCGTACTAAAAGACATTATCCGCAAGCCATATTTTATCCCAGAAACAAAAAAGATAAACGACCTGATGGCCGAGCTGCAGCAAAAGCGCATACAGATAGCCATTGTGCTTGATGAGTTTGGCGGCACGGCGGGCATGGTTACCCTGGAAGATATTGTTGAAGAGCTGGTAGGCGAGATACAGGATGAGTACGATGAGGAAAAGCCAATTGTTGAACGTGTTAACGACCGCGAGTTTATAGTAAACGCGCTTGCCCCAATATATGATGTAAACAGCCACTTGCCGCATGATCTGCCCGAGGACGGTGATTATGATACCGTATCGGGCTGGTTGGGTGATATATTTGGTAAGATACCTGATGTAGGCGAACAAAAGGAATCAAACGGGTATAACATTACGGTACTACGTAAATCCGACCAGAATATTGAATCAGTAAAGCTTGAGCTGCTGATTAATGAAGAAGATGCTGTAGATTTGCACTGATTAGAAACAAGAGTTAGGAATCAAGACTAAAATACCAGTAATAAGTTTTCTTATCATGACTCATGATTCTTAAATCTTGATCCCATTCCATATAATGCATCTTTTTTACACCCCGGATATTGAACCCTCACACCCCCAATATTTTCTTAGCGAAGAGGAAAGCAAACACGCTGTAAGGGTTTTGCGCCTTAATGTTGGCGACAAGGTGCAGCTGATTGATGGTCGCGGTGGTTTATATACCGCCGAAATTAAAGACGCACACCCTAAACGGACCATCCTGCAAATTACTGATGTGGTAACCGGCTTTAACAAGCGTAATCATTATCTGCATATAGCCATCGCCCCCACAAAAAATATTGAACGCCTGGAATGGTTCCTTGAAAAAGCCACCGAGATAGGTATTGATGAGATCTCGCTCATTATCTGCCAGCGCTCCGAGCGTAAGGAGGCTAAGGTTGATAGGCTGAACAAGATCATCACCTCAGCCATTAAACAATCCTTAAAAGCATATCACCCCGTATTAAACGAGCCGGAGCCTTTGAGCAAATTATTGTCCCGGAGCTTTGACGGACAGAAATTTATTGCTCATTGTGAAGAAAGTGATAAAACCAGCCTGAAGCAAGACATCAGCCTGAACGGAAAGTATTTAATTTTGATAGGCCCGGAGGGTGATTTTAGTCCGAAGGAAATTGAGGATGCTTTGCATAATGATTATAAAGCCATAACTTTAGGTCAAAGTCGTTTAAGGACGGAAACCGCTGCTTTGGAGGCTTGTTTTGAAGTAAACTTTTTAAACCGCGAATGAGAAAAGGCATTTATATAGGCGTTGCGTTGTTAATACTGTTTGTTATGAGCAGCTTTAATGAGCCTACCTATAAAATGGCCAAACTAAAATACAATGGCGGCGGCGATTGGTATGGCGACCGCACAGCCCTGCCCAACCTCATCAAATTTTGCAACGAGAATTTAAAAACTAATTTTCAACTACAGGACGAAGTAGTTGATGTTGGCAGCGCCGAAATATTTAATTATCCATTTATTTTCATGACCGGCCATGGCAACGTGATCTTCTCCGACCAGGAAGCGCAGAACCTGCGGGCTTATTTAATAGGCGGCGGTTTTTTGCATATAGATGATAACTACGGCCTCGACCAATTCATCAGGCCACAGATGAAAAAGGTTTTCCCGGAGCTTGATTTTGTGGAACTGCCACTCAATCACCCCATCTATCACCAAAAATACAGCTTCCCCAACGGGCTGCCTAAAGTACATGAGCACGATGGTAAACGGGCCCAGGGTTTTGGCTTGATCTATAAGGGGCGTTTGGTGTGTTTTTACGATTATCAGTGCGATTTAGGTAATGGTTGGGAGGATTATGGCACATACGCCGGTGATACGCAGGAAACGCGCTTAAAAGCCCTGAAAATGGGTGCTAATATGATACAATATGTATTTACGCAGTAGGGTGAAGTTAAACCAGGATTTGTTGACTTTTTAGTTCCTAAATCAATCCCAATGAGAAGAATATTTACGGGTAGCAATAGTGACAAATTAGTCTTTTGGCAAAAAGTATATTTTTGCTTCAATATCATTGGGTTATGTAGTGTTGTTTTAGCAAATGCTTTTAAAAAAGATCTTTTGCCTTACAGAACTATTATATCAATTTATTTACCAGTAGTATTGTTAATTTGGATAGTTGCTATGATTATGGTTTTCATCTTAAAACGTAAAATAAATTCAAACTGAGACACTACAGATTTATTGAATTTTAAGAATTTTACGATATTATTGTTTGCAGCATATTAATCTCTAATCTTTAAACTATGTACAAGATAAAAGTAAACGGCAAATATGATTACGAGATAGATAATAACGGCAAAGGTTTATCTATTAATAATGAACCTGTGAATGCCGATATGAAAAAGGTGAATACTAATGCCTGGCATATCATCAACAACCTGCAATCGTACAATGCCGAGGTAGTAAGCTTTAATGCTGCTGAAAAAACAGCGGAGATCAAGGTAAACAACAACATCTACACCGTTAGTGCTAAAGATCAGTTTGATGTATTGCTGGATAAGCTTGGCCTGAGCAGCCTTAATAATGCTAAGGTTAGCGAAGTAAAAGCCCCTATGCCCGGCTTGGTGCTAAAAGTATTTGTTGCCGTTGGCGATGAAGTTAAAAAAGGGGATAACCTGTTTATACTGGAAGCCATGAAAATGGAGAATATTATTAAGGCCCCGGCAGATGTTACCGTAAAAACCGTAAAGCTAAAATCCGGCGATAAAGTAGAAAAAGGCCAGGTGCTATTACAATTCAACTAAATTACAAATCGCGTAAAAAGAAAAAGGCGAAAGGATTTTAAAATCACCTTTCGCCTTTCAACTTTTATCTTTCAGCCTAAATTATTTAGCTACAAATTTCTTAGGTTTTTTAACGCTGAAGTGAGGTTTACCATTCGGGTTCATCTCAGCTGCACCAACCATATCCATAGCGCAACGGAAACCAACTTCGGCACTTGCATTGTCCTCATCCATAAAGCGGCGGGTTGCAGGGTTTAACCAAAATGCAAGGTCGTTCCATGATCCACCTTTATAAACTTTAGAGTGGTCATTAACCAAAGTAGTAGTACCGTATAATGCAGCGTTTACAGTATCCGCAAAACCGCGTTGATCCGGGTTGTAAGCTTTACCAGCCAAAGCATCTTTTGGTGCCGCTTGTGCGGCTTTTTTAATCGAATCAGTTTGCTGCTGTTGAGCTATGATCTCGCTATATTTTAATTTTTTACCTGATGTAGCCGGGTCATATATAGGGCGACCGTATTTGTCTTTAGCATAAATACCTTTTGTAGGGTCGGCTAAACGTTTGTTGGTGTACTCATTACCACGGAAAGGATTGAAATCCTCAACCTCATCAAATGAAGTTTGGCGGTAAGTATCCTGTACCCATTCGTTTACGTTACCGGCCATGTTATATAAACCAAAATCATTTGGCGGATATGATCTTACTGGCGCGGTAATATCAGCCTTGTCGTTCAGGTAACCACCTACACCGGCATTATCACCTTCGCCACGTTTAAAGTTAGCTAATATTAAACCCCTTGTTTTTCTTTTTGGTGAGCGTACGCCTAAACCGTTCCATGGGTATATTTTACCATCGTTAATGTTTTCAAACTGGGTGTTTCCGGCTAAAGCAAGCGCTGCATATTCCCATTCAGCCTCAGTAGGCAGACGGTAAGCTTGTTTTAATATACCATCTTCCATACGTGCAGGGCGCACAGCTTTACCTTTGGCATTAGGGCTCAGATCCGGCAGCATTTTTTTACCATCAATGCCGGCGCCTCTAACCTGGCCATTTAAATACATATCTGTATTAAATGTTTCCTGGTTGTTGTTTTTGCCTTTGTTGTCTTTTACAGTTGCAAGCATACCTTTTTGCTCTAATATATACTCATTAGCGCGGTCAGTACGGAAACGGCAATAATCCTGTGCCTGATCCCATGATACACCAACTACCGGGTAATCCTGGAATGCAGGGTGACGTAAATAGTTGTCAACGTAAGGCTCGTTATAGGATAATGGTCTGCGCCATACTAATGTATCAGGCAGGGCATCATAGTAATATTCATGATCATTAGGGTAAGCAATGCTTATCCAGTGCAGGTAATCAAGCCAATCCTGGTTTGATACTTCGGTATCATCCATATAGAAAGATGGTATGGTAACGCGCCTGCGCACGTTGTTATAATCGTAAGCAACATCCTGATCTGCACTGCCACCTAAAACAAAGGTACCACCTTCAATGGCCACCATGCCTGGGCCTGGTGCTGGGTGTGTTTGGCGAAACTTTACATATCCGCCATTATTCCTGTCGTTGTAAGGTATCCCCGTTTTCTCAGATTGCTGATGTTTAGCACAACCACTTATCAGGGCCCCCGCAGCTAAAAGTACTAAAGCAGTTTTAGTAAAAACTATCTTCATATTTTCACAATTATTTTTATTGTATGAATCGTTAAAATTAAAAAAATTTCATTAAAAATGATAAATTTTATAGCGTAAGCGCCACTAAAATGAATACCCTTTTGGCATTTAAACGTAAATAACTTCAATTGTGTTACATACATCGCTATATTTATGGCTTAAAGATAACTTATATATACTTATAAGCCAAAGTATATTTATATATTTGAAACACACATTTAATATATTCAATGAACCTTTTCTACAATAGAGTTACTATTGTTTTAGTAATTATATTATCCCCCTTTTTAGTTGCCGCACAAACTAGTACTAATGGAAGTAACGCTAATGCAATAGCAACCGCAGTTCCTTTTTTAACCATATCACCCGATTCACGCTCCGGGGCCTTGGGCGATGCAGGGGTAGCCATATCACCCGATGCTAATGCAACCTACTGGAACCCATCAAAACTGGCATTTCTTGAAAGCGATAATAGTTTTTCCTTATCATATAGCCCATGGCTGCGTAATTTAGTGCCCGATATCAGTTTATCATACCTGAGTTATGCCCATAAGCTTGATGACCGTAACGCTATTGGTTTATCTTTGCGCTATTTTAATATAGGTACTATCGCTTTAACTGATGGCAATGGTAACTCACTGGGCAACTTTACACCTTCTGAATTTTCTATCGACGGATCATTTGCCCGTAAGTTTGGTGAGAATTTTTCACTGGGCCTAACATTGCGTTATATCCATTCAAACTTATCAAACGGATCAGCCTCAACCCCAAACCAGGGCGAGAAAGCCGGTAATGCCGTTGCCGCCGATGTATCAGCATACTATAAAAATCCAACACAGGAATTTGGTACCGATGCCTTGTTTGCTTTTGGTGTTGATATTTCAAACATTGGTACAAAGATCAGTTATTCGGATAACGGACCGTCATATTTTTTGCCTACCAATTTAAAAGCAGGTATAGCCAACACCTGGTATATTGATAATGCCAACGACGTAACATTTGCACTTGATATTAATAAATTATTGGTTCCTACAAACGCCGGCAGCGATGTTTCTGTACCTGCAGGCATATTTCAGTCGTTCTCTGATGCGCCCTTAAGTACAGAATTTCATGAAATATACTACTCAGCCGGGTTAGAGTACATGTACGATAAGGCCCTGGCATTAAGGGCAGGTTATTATTATCAAAACCCCAGCGAGGGTGGCCGTAACTACCTCACTTTGGGTGTAGGCGTAAAATACCAGGAATTCGGGTTTGATTTTGCTTACCTGGCAGCCAGCCAGGCAAACAGTCCTTTAGCTAATACATTACGTTTTACATTATCGGCCAATTTTGGCGGCACTAAGTAATAAGGTGGCAAAAATAAAAGTAGGTTTTGGTTTTGATGTGCACCAGTTAAGGGAGCAGCATCCATTTGTTTTAGGTGGCGTAAACCTTGAACACCACTCCGGTGCGTTTGGTCATTCTGATGCCGATGTGTTGTTGCATGCCATTTGTGATGCGTTGCTGGGTGCCGCTAATCTGCGTGATATCGGCTATCATTTCTCCAATAAGGATGACCGTTGGAAAGGCATCAGCAGCCTGATATTATTGCAGCATGTTGTAGTACTGTTAAAAGAAAAGGGCTGGCAAATAGGTAATATTGATGCCATGGTATGTCTTGAAGCACCCAAAATAAATCCCCATATCCCAGCCATGCAGGCTAATATTGCCAAAGCGGCAGGTATAAGTGAGGAAGATATCTCCATTAAAGCCACTACCAACGAGCAATTAGGCTTTATAGGCCGCGAGGAAGGTATTGTTGCCTATGCCGTTTGTTTGATTGAAAAAGAAGGGTAATTCTGCTTTAAAAAGCGTGCACGCGTTATTTCAATTACACCCGGTTTTTTATTTTTTTATAAAATACCTTACCCGAAGCTGCTTTATAAACACAATTCCCCGCTTCATTAAACTTCCTTTGCGGTTCTTTAAGAATGAGCGAATTGCCTGGTGAGCCTGTTCATCTTCCTTAATGATAGTCGGGAATTGCTTAACAGGTTTTTGGGCGATCTTTACCTGGTAGGTATTTTCGATGTTGGAGTGTACCCCCGTGCCGTCGTGCCCGATGTTATGCACTAGTGAGTGCGATGGGTTGAGTGTTAAACCGCCATTTAAAAATATGGATGCGTACCAGCGTATTGCCCAGGAATTGTTTTTGCCTGTTTTAAACTCCTGCATCTGTTTCCAAAAATTCATGGTGCCATCAATGGAGAACTGGTGGATCTTCTGCTTATCGAACTGATGGGTAAGCTTGTCAATATCCGGTTCAAAATCTTTCCAGGCACGTGCCCAGGTTGCCCATCCCCAGCTGGTGGCAATGCGGTAGAAGAATGTTTCGGGCAGGTTTTTATCGTCCAGATCGAACATATAGGCGCCGATGTGCATTACTTTTTCTTCGGCGGCATAGCGGGTAAGCGCTTCGTTAAAATATTCGAGGGTATAGGGCGATGAAAGCAGGTCATCTTCAAAAACAATCACCTTGCCATATTCCTTTATCAGCTGACTTACTCCATCAATAATAGAATTTGCCAGTCCTTTATTTTGCTTGCTGTTAACTACCTTAACCGATTTAAAACCTGTTACCTCCTTAGCCAGCTGCCTTACCTGCTCAACTTTGGCCTGATCGGCATCAGTTTTAGCACCATCAGAGAAGATAAAAAGCCGTGATTCCTCGGCCAGTACATTCTTCTGCAAATAGTTTAAGGTGCGACGGGTATGGTCGGGCCGGTTATAAACAAATAGAGCTATCGGGGCAAGGTTCTGCATTTTTTATAACCGGTTTAAATGATGCAACGAAAGTAAAATTATAAGCGCAGAATTTCAAAAAACTTATGTAGTAACTGCTTTAAATGTTTGGTTTTATCTACTTAAAACAAGCCGCTATTTAATAAGCTTTAATACTTTATTCAGATAGCTGTCTACTTTGTCGTTTACATCCTTAGATATATTGAAATAGTAGGTAAGCAAGCCGTAAATAGTTGCGGTAAATAGGCTCCTTACGGCTATATCCAAAAATAAGTTTGGCATTCGCCAGAAATATTTGCCTGCGACAAAACTTATTGCAGCTATTATAATAACAACAAGATGTTTATATGTAAATGGCTGCATTTTAAAACGGTATTTAATATAAAACCATGTACAAAAGTTAAACATAGTTATGGATGCCAGGTAAGCAATAGCTGCCCCCAAACCTTTATAAATTGGAATAAGCCAGTAATCCAGTCCTACGCATAAAACAGTGGCTATTACAGCAAACATGGTATTTAAACGATATTTGTGTGAGGTGCTGATAATGTATGAATTTAACCCGCCTGTAATATCCACCAAAAAGCCAATTCCTATTACTATAAACAGGGTGAAATATTGCGGGTCGGTAAATTGTTTATTGTGGGCGATAGCAAATAAATTTTCTTTATTAATAAAAATACCAACAAACAATAAACAACCGACCAGCATCTGTATTAACGAGGTCTTACTGTAAACTTCGCTAATATTTGCCATGTTTTTTGCCCGCCATGAATCAGCAACAATGGTGTAAGTTGTTCTGCTTAACGCTTGTGCAGGCACGCTGATAACTATGGCAATATTAAAATACCAGCTATAAACACCCTGAACAGCATCACCAGCCATTGAGCTTAGCATCAGCGTATCAATTTTTTGCAAAAGCACATATATAACACTTGCGGTAAGGGTATACAGTCCAAAATTTAAGATCTCTTTTTTTTGCACCCTATCAACCTTTTGATCGCTTAACCGGTGAGAGAATTGCCCCGACAAGATAAGACTGATTAGCAGCAGTAAGGATATTAACCCATTTGCGCCAATATACAGGAAGACAAAATCGTTAAAACTGATCCATTTTAAGGCTATCATTATTAACAGCAACGTTGTTAATAGGCGCAAGACCACATTTTGCAAAATATTTGAGAAGATGTTCTTATAGATCACCCGGCCCATCATCTCCAAAAAGTTAAACGCAATAACAAAAAGAGCCATCGGTATCATGTAATAATAATACCTGATAAATAATGGGGAGTTCTTTACATATGCTGATGAAATAACAGGTTTAAAAACAACATACAAAATAGTTGCACCGGCAAACCCAAGTAAACCGACCCATGCAGTCCAGTGTAAAAAATTATTGTGCCGTTTATCTTCGGTTCGATAAAAAGTGAAATATTTACTAATTATACCGGGTACCCCCATTGAGGCTATAAGCGAGTACAATACCGAAACGCTTATAATGAGGTTATAAAAACCGTACCCCTCATCACCAACTATCCTGGGGAATAATAAAACAGTATTAATATACGCGATAACCATACCAGCGTATGATACGATGGTATTTTTATACGCCTGCTTTTTTACTATGCCCATTGTTGGATTATAGCTTTAGCATATCAGGGAAACCGCGTTGTTAAACAGTTTCACCCTTTAATTCATTAATAAACGTTGAAAAATATGCCGGAGCTTTTAAGTTCAGGTAAGCTTCGCGGTTCTTTTCCAGTTCCTGGTAATTTAGTTCATTTACCTGCTCAACGGTAAGCGGCAGTATATTTTTATTAGTACCTGTTTTTATTATACCAACACCATGGTCGGAGTTGATCACTATTATATCAAGATCAGTCCTGGTGGCGCGAAATTTAACAATGGCTTTAAAAACATCACCGTTCCAGATATAGTCGTAGCCTGGCAGATTCATATCAATTACTTCCTGAGATGTGTAGGCACGTACAGCCGCGTTAGCGTTTAGCGGGTTACAGTCATGCACTAAAATTACACCGCCTTTATTAAGGTATTTTAATGAATTTTCGATATCAGTAACTACCTGCTCATATAAGTGCAGGCCGTCAATAAAAATAACATCAATGCCACCAATAGCTTTTAAATATTCGCCCTGCTGTTCAAAAAAATCATCGCTGGTTAGCTCGAAGAATTTATTGTTAAAGTTTGAAAAATTTTTGATGTAGGCTTTTATCTTATTTTTAAGCTTGATTATAAAATCAGGGTCGACAGCAATTTTATTATCAGCCTTTATTTTAAAAAAACAAAAACCGGTTTGTACACCAACTTCAACGTAATTTACTTTATCTTTTTTCTTTTTAATAACATCTATACATTGTTGTATCATGTCATATCTCTTTAATTCACTCATTAAAATTTCTCCGGATTTGCTTTTCCTAAATTGCCTGTAAGGCCATCATTAACTGCCGCTAAAAGTTTTTTGTATGCTGATTGTTTTGAGCTTACCACACTTATTGCCTGCAGATACGCCAAATATAAAACCTTATTTACTGTGAACATAAATTTATTTTTGATTGCCACCCGCGAATAAAAAGACATGCGGTTGCGTACATGGTAATAGGTGCGAAAGTTCCATTCATCCAACAGTTGTGAGTGGAACAGTCTTTTTTTATAATTGATGCCCTGTGATTTATCAATGTCAATTACTTTACAAGCTGGGATGAGCCAGATAATGCCTCCGTTCTGTGTGATACGGTATGAATATTCCGAATCATCAACATATAAGAAAAATCGCTCATCAGGATAACCAATATCTGCTATCAAACTTTTATGTAGTAATAATCCCCCGTAAGGGACATAGGGCATAGTAACCTGCTCTTTATATTCTCCGGTTTTTTTAAATTTATCAGTAAACTTATAGTATTGATTGTAAAATATCCTGAAAAGATGAAAGCCTAAAAAATTGTCAGCAACCAGGTAATAGCGTTTGGGGCTAGCGCCTTTGGCAATTTTTACATGTACAGCCCTGTCATCGCGCAGGCAGAATAGTGCTTTTTTATTATCAGCACCCTCAATTATTTGCCATTTCTCCAATAGTTTATCAAGGCTAGTATCTTCAGGTAAATTATCATCATCCAACAGCCATATAAAGTCACATTCAACATGCTCAAAAGCATATTTTATGCCCTTGTGGTATCCGCCTGCCGAACCTTCATTTACTGAATTATTTAATAATAGTACCCGTGGGTCAGTAAAATTCAGGGCTGATATTGATGCATTGTTCACTACTACTACCTTAGTTACCTGGTTAAAAGACAACACCCGTTCAACTACCTGCACTAAAAACTTAAGCCGGTCGCCATAAGTAACTATAACAATACAAACTTTGCTTTCTACCATTTATAAAAAAACTGCAATATAAAACTTCAGCGCTTTATATTGCAGTCAAATATCGTGCTTTACTAGTCTATATGTTAATTTGGTCTTTGGTATAATTTCGATAACTCATTGGCACTTAATTTCCGGTTATATATCCTTATATCGTCCAGATTGCCATTAAAGAAATAATAGCTGCCATTGTTGGGATTATCAGACCCTATATAAAAGCTTGCATCAGAATTGGGTGATACCATATTCGTATCTGACGCATTATCATAAACTCCGTTTATATAAGATTTGACTTGATGATCTGCCAGGCTATACATTATAGTGATCATATACCACTTGCCTGGTACAATTTTATTTACGCCCCAAAAACTATCAAATCCACCACCTGGCCCGTATGAAACTAATCCCGCGCCGCGGCTTTGCATGCTACCGGTAATACTTAAAGCATAACCATAAGCGGTGTTTGTTCTTTTACATAATATCACGCTTGCGATATCTGAACTTAACTGACTTGAGTTAATCCACACATTGATCGTATAATCTGTATTGTTCAGCCTAAGCGCATTCACATCACCAATATCAATATTGCTGTTAGTTCCATCAAAATAATATGCCGCGTTGGCAACGCCATTACGGTCAGCAACCGGGGTAGCGCCATTATTAATGCCATTATAGCCATTACCCGACATATCCGCCGCGCTATTATTAAAAGGATAATAAGCTAACAGGCCCAGTTTCAAACTATCAATAGGTGCGGGCACAACCGTTATAAGGCAATTTACTGATATGGTATTGGTTAAGTTACTTACAGAAACTATTGAAGAACCCACCTTTTTTGCCGACAATAAACCTGTTTTTGAAATAGATATAATAGTAGTATCAGATGATTTCCATTTAATTGAATCAATGCCATAATTTGATGGCGAAAGAGTAATAGGCACTTGCCTGGTTTCGCCAACGTATAGTTGCAGTGTATCCTGGCCTAATAATATGGCTTTAAGCCTGTCTTTAGGCGCACCAGGGCCGTTGTTTTTTGTACATGATACAAAAGCAGCAGTTGCAATTGCTAATAAGAGTAAAAGTTTTTTCATTTTAAATGCTAATAAGATTTTAGGGAGTTCAATATAGTTATTATTTATATAACTACGCAAATAAACATAATAATTATAAAAAGAGGCAAACATAAATGCTTGCCTCTTTATTCTATTTCAATTCAGCAATATATTATTGCGATTGGAATTTCTTAGCGTTGATCCTTCTTTCGTTTTCATTCAGATAGATCTTACGTAAGCGGATACTTTGCGGCGTAACTTCGATGTACTCATCAGCCTGTATGTATTCCATTGATTCTTCTAATGAGAATTTGATAGCAGGTGCTATACGAACGTTGGTATCGCTACCTGATGCACGCATGTTGGTTAACTGCTTGCCTTTGGTAAGGTTAATAACCAAATCGTTATCGCGGATGTGCTCACCTAATACCTGGCCTTCGTAAACTTCAACTCCCGGATCGATGTGGAAACGACCACGATCCTGTAATTTATCAATAGCGAAAGCAGTTGTTTTACCAGTATCCATTGATACCAATACACCATTTAAACGGCCCGGGATCTGGCCTTTCCATGGTTCGTATGCTTTAAAGCGGTGAGCCATAATAGCTTCGCCACCTGTTGCTGTTAATACGTTGTTACGTAAGCCGATGATACCACGTGCAGGGATATCAAATTCTAAGTGCTGTAAATCGCCTTTTGGCTCCATTACTAACAGGTCGCCTTTACGTTGTGTTACCAGTTCGATAACTTTACCGGCAACTTCGCCCGGTACGTCAACTATAAGGGTTTCAACCGGCTCACATTTAACACCATCAATTTCTTTGATGATAACCTGTGGCTGGCCTACCTGTAACTCATAACCTTCGCGGCGCATAGTTTCTATCAATACTGATAAATGGAGAATACCACGGCCATACACTAAATATGAATCAGGCGATTCGGTTTCAACAACCTTAAGCGCCAGGTTTTTTTCCATCTCTTTGTACAAACGGTCACGTAAGTGGCGTGATGTAACAAATTTACCTTCTTTACCAAAGAATGGTGAAGTGTTGATGGTGAACAGCATGTTCATAGTAGGCTCATCAATATGGATAACTTCCAGTTGTTCCGGTTTATCAAAATCGGCAATGGTATCGCCAATATCAAAACCTTCAATACCTACAACTGCGCAAATATCGCCTGAGCTTACTTCTGTAGCTTTAACTTTACCTAAGCCTTCAAAGGTATATAATTCTTTTATTCTTGATTTCTGGATCCTGCCATCGCGTTTAACCAATGATACCGGCATGTTTTCCTTAATAGTACCACGTGCAACACGACCAACTGCTATACGACCTACGAAAGATGAATAATCTAACGAAGTGATCTGCATTTGCAAAGTACCTTCAGCTATTGGAGCCGGTGGAATGTTTTCCAGGATAGCATCCATTAACGGGAAGATATCAGTTGTTGGTTGTTTCCAGTCGGTGCTCATCCAGCCTTGTTTTGATGAACCGTAGATAACCGGGAAATCCAGTTGGTCTTCAGTTGCTTCAAGGTTGAAGAACAATTCAAATATTTGTTCGTAAACTTCTTCAGGGCGACAGTTTTCCTTATCAACCTTGTTTACAACAACAATTGGTTTTAAGCCTAATGCCAAAGCCTTTTGTGTTACGAAACGGGTTTGAGGCATAGCGCCTTCAAAAGCATCGCAAAGTAACAAAACGCCGTCAGCCATTTTTAATACACGTTCAACCTCACCGCCAAAGTCGGCGTGACCAGGTGTATCAATGATGTTGATCTTAACATCCTTGTACATTACCGAAACGTTTTTTGATACGATGGTAATACCACGTTCGCGTTCCAGGTCATTGTTATCCAGTATCAGTTCACCGGTTGATTCGTTGTCCCTAAAAATTGAACAAGCATGTAGAATTTTATCAACCAGAGTAGTCTTACCGTGGTCAACGTGAGCGATAATCGCTATGTTTCTTATTTTTTGCATGAAAATGCGCCTCTAAATTTGGCGCAAAGGTACGGTTAATATATGAGATTTTAAAGCAAATGCAACTTATTGAGTAATAATGACAAAAGGTTGAGCCATTTAGCCTGAAATATAGTGCAGGTAAAGCGGGTATTGAAACATAAAATTGGTTCAATAAAACCTACGTGCCTATAGGCGAGCAAAAATTAATTTTTGCTTTTTTTTAATTCCCTCCCACGGGAGGGGTGTGGCGGCATGCGCGCAAAGGCAGGGAGGGGTTTCTGCGCTAAACTAACGTTAAACCCCGTTTAGCGCAAGTCTTGTGTGAGGAATAGAGAAATGGCTGACTTGTGCTTCTTTAAATCTTAATATCACAAGTCATCATCACACAAGCAACCGTACAAGACTTGCGCTAAGTGAGCGCGCAAAGGCAGGGAGGGGTTTCTGCGCTAAACTAACGTTAAACAAAGTCCATCAAACCCCTGCCTCTCCGTTTAGCGCAAGTCTTGTGTGAGGAATAGAGAAATGGCTGACTTGTGCTTCTTTAAATCTTAATATCACAAGTCATCATCACACAAGCAACCGCACAAGACTTGCGCTAAGTGAGGCAGGGAGGGGTTTCTGCGCTAAACTAACGTTAAACAAAGTCCATCAAACCTCTACCTCCTCATTTCCCAGGGAAGGAATCGCGCATTGCCACCCCTCTTAAAGCCTCTTTTCTGTCGCCCTAATCTTAACTCAAACAAAAATCTAACTGTTTACCACCCATAAAACATTGGTTATCAATTATAAAATACCCTACCTTTATTATACCAATTAATTTATTTCCTACTCACATAAATCAATCACATTATGAAAAAGTATCTAGCCGAGTTCATCGGGACGTTTTCTTTAGTATTGTTTGGATGCGGCGCTGCCGCGGTAGCTGGTAAAACAATTCCAATAGCAGTTGCTGATGCCCCTGATGGCATTGGCCTTTTGGGTATAGCCTTAGCATTTGGTTTTGCAGTGGTGGTAATGTGTTATGCTATAGGGCCAATTTCGGGCTGCCATATTAATCCTGCTATTACCATTGCTATGCTGGTGGCTAAAAAGATAAGTGCAAAAGATAGTGTTGGCTATATAATAGCGCAATTTGCCGGGGCAACTTTAGCAGCATGCGCGCTGTATTTTATAAGAAGCAACTCGCCGGGTTTTGCCATGCGGGAGTGGGCGCTGGCCTCAAACGGATGGGGGCCTGGTTATTTAGGCGGTTACAGCACTGCCGCAGCCTTTATTACCGAAACTATACTTACTTTCCTGTTCCTGTTTGTGATTTTTGCAGTTACCTCCAAACTGGGCAATAGCAATATGGCCGGCCTGGCAATAGGGCTAACCCTGGTGCTCATACATTTACTGGCTATACCAATAACAGGTACATCGGTAAACCCCGCCCGCAGCTTTGGGCCGGCTATACTGGCGGGTGGTAAGGCGCTAGGGCAATTATGGCTGTTTATAGTCGCGCCTATACTGGGTGGTATTTTGGCGGCCTTATTCTGGCGCGGTGTATTTGAAACCACCACAGAAGCTGCCTGATAACCGCTTATTATCAGGGCATCATCACCTGATTTTAGCCATTTACAGCAAAATAATAGTTTTGTGGATGTTTTGAATTATATTACATCCACAAAACTTAAAAAGAGTTTAAACGTGCATGGCAAAAACAGGTAAACTAATAAAAGTGGCCATATTAGATCTGTATGATGGCCTTGAGAATGATGCGATACGCAGCTTTCAGGATATATTGGAGCGTTACAAAGCAAAGAATGGTCTTGAGCTGACATACGAACTGTTCGAGGTGCGCAAGAGATGCGAAATGCCGGGCCTGGAGTTTGATATCTACATCGCCAGCGGCGGACCGGGTAGTCCGTTGGATACCGAGGGCTCGGAGTGGGAGAAAAAGTATTTTAATTTGATCAGTGAATTAGAAAATCATAATCTTTCCGATGATTCGCAGAAAAAATACGGCTTTTTTGTTTGCCACTCCTTTCAGCTTATGTGCCGCCACTATAAATTGGGCTATATTAATGAGCGCCGCACAACCTCGTTTGGCATTTTGCCGGTGCATAAAACTTCGGCAGGTTTAAATGAGCCTGTTTTTGATGATCTTACCGATCCCTTTTACGCGGTTGATTCGCGCTGCTGGCAGGTGATCCACCCCAATGAAAAACAATTTACCGACCTGGGTATGCAACTACTGGCTATAGAAAAGAAACGCCCGCATATCGACCTGCCACAGGCAATGATGGCCGTGCGTTACAGCGATTATTTCATCGGCACACAGTTCCACCCTGAGGCCGACCCTGAAATTATGCGGACAATGCTGTTAAAGCCTCATAAGAAAAAGGAAGTGGTTGACGAACACGGGCTCGATAAATATAATGAAATGCTTGAGCTGCTTGATGATGCTGACAAATTAGCGCATACACAAAATACCATGATCCCGAACTTTTTGGATGAAGCAGTGTTGAGTTTACAGGAAGATGAATAAGCAACGTGTTTAATTGGTTATAACAGTTTATAATTGCATGTAATTAAACCATATACTATTTGTAACGTCTTTGCGTATATATATAAGTTAAAATGTATTAAATTTGTGACATGAATTTCCAGGTTATAATTATACTAGTTCTTTTTGTTGCGGCCATATTTTATGTGGGCCGTATGATGTATAGGAGCCTTTCTTCAAAAAAAAGCTGCGGCAGCAACTGCAAGTGCGGGGTTGATTTTTCAGGCATTGAAACTGATAAAACACATAAATAAACCATATATTAGTTTATATAAACCTTCAACCTAACCAAATAATTTTCCTAAAAGTAATTTTACTGCATGGCAGATAAGCAAGTTTTTCAAGCCGACTCTAAAGGTAGATGGACCCGTTTTAAATGGCTTAGCCGGGTGTTAATAATTGTAATGGTAGCCGCTATTGTAGCGGCAGCTATTGCTATCACCTCAAAAAAATATCCCGCATTACCCAACCTTAATGAGGCACCGAAAGCCTTAACCAAGGAAAGCATTGAGGCGTTAAAAAAGACGCCCAAATACAAAAAGTTTACCATACAGGTTAATGAAATTAAAAAGCTTGCCCGCCAAAAACGTCTGCACCAGCTTAAACAGCCCAATAATAAGGACCGTATAAATGCTGGCTTCTACATGGCTTGGGATCCGCAGGCCTATAGCTCGCTCGAAGATCATATAGGAAGGCTGGATATGGTGGTTAGCGAAGGCTTTACTATAACGCCCAATGCTGATACCGTTACTGCGCATATCGACACAGGTCTGATAAGGCTTAATAAAAAATACAAAAAACCGGTTTTAATATCGCTATCAAACTATATCAATACCACTAATACCACCGGTGGTTTTGATACCAAAGATGTTGACCGCATTATAAAAAGTAAAAAATCACGCGCTGCATTTATCAATAGCATAGCTGCCCAATTAAATAGGTACAACTTTAAAGGGGTCGATCTTGATTTTGATAATATTAAAGACCGCAACAATCCAACTTACGTTGAGTTTGAAAAGGAGCTTTACAGCACTTTGCATCCACTAGGCTTACTGGTTACTCAAAATGTAATACCTGATGATGAGCAATATGACCTCGTACAGCTACAGCATTATAATGACTTCCTGTTCATTATGGCTATCGATCAGCATGACGAGAACAGCAATCCGGGCGATCTTTCGGATCAGCGCTGGGTAGAGGAGATTTTGGATAGGGTATGTTCAAAAATACCAAGTGAAAAAGTTATTTTAACCATCGCCGGCGGCGCGTATGACTGGCCTGAAGGCAGCGTAGGTAAAGCGATAGGCTATCAGCAGGCTATCAGTACCGCGCAGGAGCAGCAAAGCAAGATCACTTACGATAAACAATCGGCCAACCTCAACTATACTTATAACGACCAGGACGGCAATAACCACACCGTGTATTTTACCGATGCTGCCACAAACTTTAACATTGTGCGCATGGCGGATGACTGGGCAACCGGCGGTGTTGCTTTATGGCGCTTAGGTTCAGAAGATCCGCGTTTATGGACATTCTTCCAGAAAAACTTATCTATCGACTCCCTGCGAAAAACAGGCGTGGATATGAAGGGATTAACCGATGTTGGTTTAAATAACCGTATCTCCTACACCGGCGACGGTGAGGTACTCGACTTGGTAACCACACCTGTTGCGGGTAAAATTAATGTTAGTTTGGATACTAACAGCTATGTTATAACCAACCAGCAATACATTAAACTGCCAACCAAATATGTAATAAGGCGGTATGGCTATGCCCCGGGTAAAATAGTACTGACATTTGATGATGGCCCCGATCCTGATTACACCCCGCGCATATTAGATATATTGAAAAGGGAGCATGTGCCCGCCGCATTTTTTGTGGTAGGTTCCATGGCCGAAAAAAATATACAGATCCTGAGGCGGGAGTTTGATGAAGGCTATGAAATTGGTAACCACACCTTCTTCCACCCCGATATTTCAACCATCAGTTTACAGCGTGTGAATTTTGAGCTGAACGCTACGCGCAGTATCATTGAATCGGTTACTGGCCGGAGTACCATCCTGTTCAGGCCGCCATACAATGCTGATGCTGAGCCGCAAACACTGGCCGAAATTATCCCGGTAGCTGAAGCGCGCCGCCAAAGCTATATTACCGTAGGCGAATCTATCGACCCATGGGATTGGTATCCCGGCGTTACTGCCGATAGTATAGTTGCCCGTGTTGAGGCGCAAAAGGATGCCGGTTCATTCCTGTTATTGCATGATGCAGGAGGCGAAACCCGTGAGGAAACCGTAAAAGCTCTGCCACGAATCATACACTTTTTCAAGAGCCATGGTTACCAGTTCACCACAATTGCCGATGTGCTGCACAAAACCAAAGGCGAGCTGATGCCGCCAATAAAAGATGAGGCCAACAGCGGGATAACCGGGTTATTCTACAATATTTATATCAATGGCTTCTTCTATGTAAACTGGTTTTTAATATACCTGTTCTTAACCGCTATATTCCTGGCATTGGCACGTGTACTTTTGATCGGCATACTGGCGTTAAGGCAATATTTCGACAGCAAAAAATATAAAAGGCTACCTGTTGACAGGGATCTGCTGCCCGCAGTAAGTATTATTGTACCTGCTTATAACGAGGAGATAACCGCTGCCAAAACTATCGAGAGCCTATTAAAAACCGATTACCCTCGCTTCGAGATCATATTTGTAAACGACGGCTCAAAGGATAAAACCTTTGAAGTGGTAAACAATGCTTATGGTAGCCATCCTTTAGTTAAGGTGCTCGATAAACCCAATGGCGGTAAGGCATCGGCATTAAACTTTGGTATAAGCCATGCACAACACGCGTTTGTGGTTTGTATTGATGCCGATACCCAACTGAAAACTGATGCCGTTTATCACCTCATGACCTATTTTACCGATGAGGAAATTGGTGCGGTAGCCGGAACTGTAAAAGTGGGTAATGCCAACAATATTATAACCAACTTCCAGTCGATAGAATACATTACCGCGCAGAATATGGACAGGCGCGCCTTCGATCTGATCAACAGTATAACCGTTGTGCCGGGAGCTATTGGCGCATTCAGAAAATCGGCCATATTTAAGGCTGGCGGCTTTACTTATGATACTTTGGCTGAGGATTGCGACCTTACCATGCGCATATTAAAAGCCGACTACATCGTAAAAAATTGTGCAGAGGCAATTGCTTATACCGAAGCCCCTGAAACGCTTAACGCGTTACTAAAACAACGTTTCCGCTGGAGTTTTGGGGTAATACAAAGCTTCTGGAAAAATAAGGATGCTCTGTTCAACAAAAAATATAAGTTCTTCGGAATGGTGGGTATGCCTAACATCTTGTTGTTCCAGATCATATTGCCATTGTTCTCTCCGCTGGCCGATCTGATGATGATCTTCGGATTACTGGGTGGTAAGCCAGGCAAAATACTATTCTACTATGTAGTTTTTGTTTTGGTGGATTTCCTGGTAGGCATCATTGCCTTCTGGATGGAAAAGGAGAACTACAGGAAACTGCTCTATATTATTCCGCAAAGGTTCATCTGGCGCCAACTGATGTATTATATACTGTTTAAAGCCATCCGCAAGGCGCTGAAAGGTGAGTTAAGCGGTTGGGGTACAGTAAAGCGTACCGGCAGTGTAACCATGACTGACGAGGCGGCGGCGAAGTCATAAGTGTAATGCTTCGTTCCTCCAAGTGTCATTGCGAGGAACGAAGCAATCCCCGACTGTGTATGCCCCATTACTGGCTTCAGTTTGCAAAGAAGCCTACGAATGACGATGTTTGGATACTGAATGATCTTTCAGTATGCAACTGGAATGCCGGTTATTTATCGCATGGTATCGCTCATTGTGCCGCTAAGGCTAGTTCTTTTTTCATGATACCATAGGTGTTCGAAAGATTGACCGGAGCATCGGCCTTGTGCGATTCCCGCCTTGGGGCGGGGAAGGGTGGGGTTTAACAGATAGGGTTGGTGTATAAACCCCTCCCTGCCACTTCACATCCAACCGCACCCCTCCCGTGGGGAGGGAATTAAAAAACAGAAATGCAATCTTCCGAACACCTTTTGTCTTGACACAAACCAAAAAGTCAAGTCAGCAGATCAAGTTTCTTTATCGCACAGGGCCACCATCGTTTTGCCTGATTTCGCCCGAAGCTGTTCTACTGACGGGGGAAATAAAAATGTCGTTAATAAGTATATTGAGTGACAACAGGCAATAATTCTACATCTCCGCCTTTACCACAATGTAAGGCGATAAGGCTTTTGATTTGGCTGACGACAGCTTACTGGCTACCTTAATACCAACCCATACAGCCTTTACTACCGCTTTGGCAATAGCCGATTTTTGTTCCTTATTCTCCAGCCATACGGTGTATTTGCCATGGTAATAGGTTTCAATATTCTTTAGCCCTAAGGCTTTGCAGGTTTCAGCCAAAAAAGCCGGATCCATGCTTTCAATGTAATGCTTGTTATAATTATCCAGGTCGAATTTTCGTTGTACCCAGCCATTAATACCGGTAAAGTTGGGCAGGGTGATAAACAAGGTGCCGCCCGGTTTTAAAAATTGCAGGTGTGTGTTGATGATAGATTTTGTATCGCTGAAATGCTCTATCAAACCAAAAGAAAGCACCAGGTCGTATTTCTCCTGCGGTGTGTATTTGAACAAGTCGGCTTCTATGATATTGATGTCGCCATCTTGCAGTCCATTCTTTTCCAGTAGTTGCTTTACAAGACCCTCGTGCACATAATAATCAAAAAGGGTAGTCGTTAAGTGCTCGTATTTTTTTAGGTAGATGGAATAATATCCCGGGAAACCACCCAACTCAATAGCCGTTTTTATGCCTTTCTTTTTTATCAGCCCTGCTAAAATATCGCCGAAAACATAATCGGGTTTCAAATAAAAAATAAGGTCCTTTTTTGACTCCCAAAAAGATTTCCAGAACGAACGGTCGGTTAAATTATTCTCCATTAATTGATAGCTATTTTAGCTGATATCTTCATTTTTCTTTTCCAGTATCCGCGCCGGGTTACCCACTATTATGCAATCTGATGGAAAGCTTTTGGTTACTACTGAACCGGCCCCGATGATCACATTATCGCCGATGGTGATATCACCTATGATACATACATTGGCGCCAATATCCACATTATTTCCTATTACGGGGCATTTAGTGAAGCTGCCGTCGGCCAGTTTTTTATGTCCGATAGTGGTAGAATTCCGGAGCACGCAGTTATCACCAATAACAACACCCTGATTAACCACCAGCGCATGGCCATGGTATAATGATAAGCCTTTGCCAACGGTAAGTTTTCGCGGCAGCTCAATGCCCCAAACCCAATCAACCCAATAACGGTACCACAGCAGGTAAAGTATAAAAATTACTTTCAGTAGCATCGACCGGTTGATGAGCTGCACCAGCCTGAACATAAACAGTACCAGTTGCGCCTTAAAATTTTTGCGGTTTGCCTGCCGATCCTGGAATAAGTATGCAAAAAAGTTCATTTTACCGGGCGTTTTTCTAAGCGTTTTATTAGCGCAATCAAAAGTAAAATTTTTCAGCAGAAATCAATCAATCGTAGAGACACAATACTTTGTGTCTCTTTTAAACATTATCATACATAGATATTTTTCTGTGTACCTTAATAGTACTATACTTGTGTGAATGAAAGTTACATTGATCAATACATCCGATGCTGGTGGAGGCGCACCCGTTGCTTGCCTGCGCCTGTTAAAGGCATTGGATGAGCAAAAGATTGATGCACAGCTTTTAGTCCAGGAAAAAAAGACTAACGAAAACCGCGTACAGGGAATTGTAAAGAACTTTGCCTCCCGTGTAAAAGCCCGGGTTGATTTCTTTTATGAACGATTGCCTTTCATGTTCTTACATGAGAAGGATAAAACCGTGCGCTTTGCTTTTTCAACGGCCAATGCAGGTATAAGCATAAAAGATGAGCCGTGGGTTAAGGAGGCTGATATTATACACCTGCACTGGACAAACTCCGGCTTTTTATCAATTGATGATCTGAAAGAACTGATTGATACAGGTAAGCCCATTGTATGGACACTGCATGACATGTGGACCTTTACCGGGGGCTGCCACTACGCCGGTACCTGCGACCATTTTACGGGCGAATGCGGCGATTGCTACTTTTTAAGCGACTCCGGCGAGAATGATATTTCGCGCAAAGGCTGGCTGCGCAAGGCGGCTATGTATGCCGGGGTTGAGAATATCACATTTGTAACCTGTAGTAAATGGTTGGGCGGTATTGCAAAACGCAGCTCGCTGATCAGCAAGTTTCGGATTGAATCCATTCCCAATCCTATTGATGTTGATTTTTTCTCGCCAAGCGATAAAATAACCGCCAAGGAACGGTGGCGCATTAATCCATTCGCTAAGATCATATTATTTGGTGCGGCTAATATTAATGACAGGCGCAAGGGTATCACTTACCTGGTTGATGCGCTGAAGGATCTATATAGTTTATGTCCTGATGCAGGATTAATAGAAATAGTAATATTTGGCAAGAACAAGCATTTTGATGCAACCCAATTACCTTTTAGGGTGTACGAACTGGGCCCAATCACGGTGCAGGAGGAATTGGTGGAGATCTATAACCTTGCCGATGTATTTGTATTGCCATCAATTGAAGATAACCTGCCCAATACCGTAATGGAAGCCCTCGCCTGTGGAACTCCGGTTGTGGCCTTTAACACCGGCGGCGTCCCCGAAATGATAGATCATCAGCAGAACGGTTATTTGGCGGAATATAAATCAGCCAACGACCTGGCGAAAGGAATGTATGAGATCCTGCATTCAGATAAAGCGGAAGAGTTTTCCTTAAACGCGCGTAATAAGGTATTGAACACATTTACCAATAAAATGGTGGCACAGCAGTACCATAAGCTCTATAAATCTATTTTAAAGTAATGGCGACGGCTCAACCTATATTATCTGTTATTACCATAGTTTACAATAACGTCAATGATATTGAGCGTACCATGCTTTCGGTGCTTAGCCAAACTTACGGGTATATTGAATACATCATTATCGATGGCAGATCAACCGACGGTACGCTTGAAATAGTTAAACGATACGAAAGCCGCATAGCCAAACTCATCAGCGAAAAGGATGAAGGCATCTACGATGCCATGAATAAGGGCATAACTGCCGCTACAGGCGATTATATTATCTTCATGAACTCTGGTGATGGGTTTTATGATGCCGGTACTGTAGCGTCTGTATTTGCCTCAGCGCCGGATGCAGATATTTATTATGGCGAAACAGAAATGATCGATGCCAGCGGACAAAGCCTCGGCCAGCGCCGCCACAAAGCGCCGGAACAATTTACCTGGCGTAGCTTTAATTTAGGTATGAGCGTTAGTCACCAGGCTATTTATATTAAACGAGCGCTTGTTGAACCCTACGACAGGCGGTACGCCCTAAGTGCCGATATCGACTGGATCATCCGCGCAGCAAAAAAAGCTAAGAAAATAGTAAACGTGAACCGCTATGTAGCCAAATACCTGGTAGGGGGCATGTCCAAAAAAAAACACCGCCAAAGTTTATCGGAGCGTTTTGATATCATGAAACGGCATTACGGCCTGGTGCCAACCATCTTCAATCATTTTGTGATCGCCTTTAATTTGGGCTGGTATTGGTTGAGGAATAGAAGGACGAATGATTAGAGGAACTAGGATTTTTAGGATTTGAAAGATTTTCCTGATGCTTAATAAAACAAAGCGTCATTGCGAGGAACGAAGCAATCCCCGACTATGCAGGGCGAATATGCTGGCGTGAATGTCGCTTGAAGCCGCTCATGGGCGCGGAGCCCTATTTCTTTTGTCTTGACACAAAAGAAACAAAAAGTCAAGACAAAAAGATCCTTCCACCCACAGGCAAAACACCCAGGCCCGCGCTTTTTGTCGGGCCTTTACCCGCTTTTGATCACGATTCAATTAAAGTTCCTTCATCTTAAGAAATTACGTGGCTCCCCCGTCAGTAGAACAGCTTCGGGCGAAATCAGGCAAAACGATGGTGGCCTTGAGCGTGGCAGGGCATAGCAGATTTTTACAGAAGCGTAAAGGCCAGGTGTGTAGCGACAGCAGGGTAAAAATATAGCAGCCCAGGTTTTGCCTGATTTGCAGGGAAGAGGCCTCGTGCGGCAAAGAAACATTTCTACTGACTTGACTTTTTGTTTCTTTTGTATCAAGACAAAAGAAATAGGCCTTAGCGGCTATGAGCGATACCATCAGATAAGTAAATAGCCTTGTATATTCGCTCTCACCCGGGGATTGCTTTCTCGAAGCAAGTTCGGGACAGGTTGTACCGCGTAATAACGTGTAAAGAGAAAGCTTTAAAATAACGAAGCAATCCCCGATTAGCAGAGCCGATCTGCATAGTTTGGGATTGCTTCGTTCCTCGCAATGACGCGTGGAGGTATTGGTGAAAGCTATAGTAAATTAAGCTTTCTTCTTTTTCGTACCTTTTACTTCAGGTTTTTTCTTGTTCTTACTTTCCGAATAAACTACACCGCCTAAAGCTAAAACAAGCAGTATTGAACCTGCCAATGAGATTTGCTCACCTACATAATAGGATGCCGGGTGGAACTTGAACTCAACCTTATGATTTCCTACCGGGATAACAGCTGCACGCAGCAGGTAATCGGCACGGAAATAAGGCTGCTCAACATCATCTATATACATTTTCCAGCCTTCTTTATAGTAAATCTCAGAGAAAACCGCAATCTGCGAAGTTGATGAACCTGTTTGGTACGTTAAATGTTCGGGCTCATAACTGGTAAGGGTTATGGTTGAATTCGGATCGTTAGCTAAATTTTTGCCATCCAGCAACCCTTTGTATTGCTGATCAACAATAGCTTCGTTCTTAGGGTCGAAGCTGCTGATGGCCTGCATTTCCTGGTCGGCATTGGCAGCGTATTTAACGCTTTTTACAAACCAGGCATGCCCGCATGCGGTTTCATTAGCATGCATACTTACAGTACCTGTTTTTGGATCTGCCAATATGATGTATTTGGTATTCAGCATATCCAAAACATCACGGTTAGTAGTTTTGCTAAATTGACTACTGATCAGCTCGTCATAACGTTTTAGTTTAGCAGCATGGTAACCACCGATGCTCTTATAAAAATAAGATGTACTGGCATTGGTGAACGGATCGCCCTGGCTCAGGTCAAATACTCTGTAATCAGGATCAGTATCACGCAGGATAAACTGGTCAACGTCACGCATTTTAAAAGGCTGGGCCAGGTCTTCTTTGTCAACGAAGTTATTGTCGTTTAAATAGCGTCTGTCAACACCCCACATATCTATCAGCGTAAGCAGTAAAAACGCTATTGAGGTTACGGTAATGTTTATCTTTTGTTTGATGAATGCCCATAACAAACCAAAAGCTATCACTATAAAAATAAGTGAGCGGATAGCATCGGCACGTTCAAGCGCTACGCGGTCGTTTACCAGGCCGTTTGCTACGCTGTTGGCAAGGTCGCCATCACCTTTAAATGCCTGGGTCAGGCCGGAAATAAGGGTTTGATGCTGATCATTTCTGAAGCTGAAGAATATGGTAGGGGCAACTGCCAGTAATAAGGTAATGCCGCCGGTTATATAAAAAGCGATCTTTACATATTTAAATATATAGGCCTTGTCCTTATTGTCAATTACTTCCTGCACAGCCATAAATGCAAGTACCGGGAAGCATAACATGGCAACCGCCAGTATGGATTCAACCGCCCTGAACTTATTATACATCGGGAAATAGTTAAAGAACAGATCCGATACAAAAGGCATATTGCGGCCGAAGGAAAGCAGCATGGTTAATATCACCGTTGCCAGCAGCCACCATTTTATGCGGTGTTTTACAATAAAAAGCCCTAGTATAAACAGGAAGCAAACTACGGCGCCAAAATAAAACGGACCGCCGGTAAATTGCTTATTACCCCAATAAGGCGACAGACCGCTCTGTAATAATTGCTGCGCGATGTTGGAAGCCTGATCCTGCGGGACACCTTTTGCAACTAAAGCTTTGGTAACATTTGAGCCTGGAACATCAAAGCCTGCGGGCCATTCAGATGCGCCGCCGTAAGCGTTCGGTATCAGGAATGTGAAACATTCGCCAACACCCTGGCTCCAGGCATAGGCGTAATCTTTATCCAAACCATTGCTTGGCTCGGAGGTGTGCTGGGTAAGGTTTGATGGGCCGCGGTTTGTTTCCTTGCCATATTCGGCAGTTGTCCAAAGCATTGAGGCGTTTACCGCTACGGCTAACAAAGTAGCTGCTACCAGGTAGATAATGGATTTACCAAACGGGTTCAACTGTTTGGTTTTAATTGCATGATATAGCTGAATTATTACCAGTATCAGTATTGATATGAGCAGGTAATAGGTCATTTGTATGTGGTTAGCACGTATCTCCATCGCTAAAAATAACGCGGTGAGTGATGCGCCCAGCCAATATTTGCCACGGAAAGTAAGGATGATACCAGCGATGATCGGGGCGAAGAACGCGATGGCAAAAGCCTGGTTGGCGTGGCCTGCATCCAACAAAATAAAATTATAGGATGAAAGAGCAAATGCCAAAGCGCCCGCTGCAGCCAGCCATGGGTTAAGCCTTAAAACGCAAAGTAGCAAATAGGCGCCTAACAAAGTTAGCAACACCGTATCAACAGGGTTAGGGAAAATAGTTTTGAAGCTCTCAACAACGTAACTGGTAACGTTATTTGGATAAAGCACGTGGATTTGGTAAGAGGGCATACCGCCGAACATACTGTTTGTCCACAAAGGCTCGTGACCGGTTTTTGCCCGGGTATCCATGATCTCTTTTTGCATGGATTGTGCACGCTGAACATCGCCCTGGGCCAATGCCTTGCCCTGCATTAATGGCGTAAAAAAATAAGCAAACGGAATTACTATTAAAAGTGCGACAATAATAAGGTGAGTACTATTGCGCTTGAACCAGTTATTCATTTAAGGTTTTTTAAAATGGATATAATATTTTCAAAAATAGAAAATAGAACGGGAATAGGAATTATAAGTTATAAAAGGAAATCACCCAATAATCAGCTCTTTTTCTTACGTGTTTCGGCATAAGTTGCCCCGCCTAATGCCAATACTAAAAGAATTGAACCAGCCAGTGAAATGCTCTCGCCTGTGTAATATGACGCAGGGTGGAAAACAAACTCAACCTTATGATTACCTGCCGGGATGTTTGCCGCGCGCAGCAAATAATCAGCACGGAAATAGGGCTGCTCATTACCGTCGATCAACATTTTCCAGCCCTTGTTATAATAGATCTCCGAGAAAACGGCCACCTGTGCGGTTGCTGATTTACTTTGATAAATTAAATGATCGGGGTTATAACTGGTTAGTTTTATAGTGGCGCTGGTATCGGCAGCTGCCGGGATCGGGTTGATTTGTGTCTTGTATTGTTGATCAACAATTGCCGTTGTTTTGGGTGTGAAACTGGTAATGGCTTTCATCTCGTCATCGGCATTGTTAACATACTGTATGCTTTTAATGAACGATGCATTTCCACAGGCATCCGGATTTTTTTGTACTGATAATGCCTGTGTTTTCTGATCGCCCACAATCACATATTTGGTGTTCAGCATATTCAGCACATTCAGGTTCGGTGTGTTGAGTAATTGATTATCGATCAGCTCATCATATCGTTTTAAACGTGCAGCAGAATAACCGCTGATAGATTTATGGAAGAAAGGATTAAAGGTATCCTGTTTTATGTTCTGGAACTGGCTGTAATCAAACACCCTGAAGTCAGGATCATGGTCCTGCGCTATCTGCGTATCAACGTCCCGGGGTTTAATTTGCTGGTCGGCATCCTGTTTCTCCTGGAAGTTTGCATCCTTCAGGTAACGCCTGTCAACCTGCCACATATCTATCAATACAAGCGCGAACAGGCCCACAGAAAGAATAGTTAGATTAACTTTCTGTTTTATAAATGCCCAAACAAGGCCAAAAGTTATTACAATAAATATCAGGGTACGGATGGCATCGGCACGCTCAAGGGCCATCCGGTCGGTAACAATTGCATTTGCGATGGCGTTAGCTGTCGCGCTGTCGCCTTTAAGCGCCTGGCTCAAATAACCAATGCCGGTTTGAAATCCATCGGGTTTAAAGCTCAGGAAAATCTGCGGAGCCGCAATCAGTACTAATGTTACGCCACCAATGATATACAGCGTAAGGAAAAGCTTTTTAAGGTAAACAGTTTTATCCTTTGCTTCGATAATTTCGCGCACAGCTAAAAATGCCAATATCGGGAAGCAGATGCTGGCTACAGCCAGGATAGATTCCACTGTACGGAATTTGTTATAAAGCGGGAAATAGTTAAAGAAGATATCGGACACATAAGGCCAGTTGCTGCCGAATGATAACAGCATGGTTAAAACTACTGTACCCAGTATCCACCATTTGATGCGGCTTTTTACGGCTATCAATCCAAATAAAAACAGGAAACAAATTACCGCGCCAAAATAAAACGGACCGGATGTAAGTGGTTTATTGCCCCAGTACATGCCAAGCCCCGGGAAGCTGCCAGTAATTTGCTGAGCAGTGCTAACTGCCTGGTCTTCGGGCATGCCATTGGTAATAAATACTTTGGCTACAGCCGAATTTTGATCAATACCTTCAACAGAGCCTGTAGAACCGCCATATGCATTTGGTACCAAAAAGGTAAAACATTCGCCAACGCCTTGACTATATTCATAGGCATAGTGTTTACTTAATCCATTGCTTGGTTCATTAGTATGCTGTGTTAAGTTTGATTGGCCCCTGTAGCTGTATTTGCTGTACTCCTGTGTGCTCCATAATAAGGAAGCATTTACCATAAGTGCCAGTACAATAGCGCCGGCAAGCCAGGCCAGCGACTTTAAAAATGGCTTAGTATTCTTTTCTTTTATAGCATGATAAAGCTCAATCCCTATCAAAATAACCAAGGCCATTAACAGGTAATAGGTCATCTGGATATGGTTTGCTTTAAACTCCATCGCCATAAACAAGGCTGTTAGCGCTCCGCCTAAAATGTACCTCCCCCTGAGCGTTAAAATAACGCTGGCAATAATGGGTGCAAAAAAGGCTATGGCATAAGCCTGGTTGGAGTGCCCGGCTACCAGCAGAATAATATTGTAGGATGAAAATGTAAATGCGAAAGCGCCCGCAGCAGCCAGCCATGGGTTAAGCTTTAATACACAGAATAAAAAGTATGTGCCGAAAAGCAGCAGCAGTACCGTATCAATAGGGTTGGGGAAAATTGTTTTTAAAGTGTTAACCACGTGTGTGGTGATATTGCTGGAGTAAGGGGCCCATATCTGGTACACAGGCATGCCGCCAAATATTTGGTTGGTCCACAGTATGGTGGTGTCCTTCGCCTTGTAATCGTTGATTTCTTTTTGGGTGGATTGAGCGCCCAGTACGTCGCTTTGTCCTAAAGTTTTACCCTGGAAAGCAGGTGTGAAATAGAAGAAGCAGATCACTAAAAAAATACCTGCAACGGCGAAATGTACGCCATAACGTTTGAGCCAGTTATTCATGTATAGGCTTTAAAATGAGCATAATGTTCCAAAAATAGAAAATAGAACGGGAAAAGGAATTATAAGTTGTAAAAGGATTCAGGAAAATCGCCTTTAAAAAGCCTCCTGGTGAGTTTGGCTAAAGCCATTTTGGAGGTTTGAATTTTATCCGTTGGCTGAAGCCAACGGCAATGAATGAAAAGATTAATCGCGAGGGGCGCCAAAATTCATTGCCGTCCCATTTATGGGGCGGTTAAAGCAAAAAATGAAAAGTGGCTTTAGCCGAAAAATTTATAAAAGCGATTACTTCGTTAAAGAAATGATCAACAATTTTGAGGCCTTGACCTGAACAGTACGAACATCAGCACCATTATGCCTATACTTATAATATAGGTAATTATGCGCACACGGTTATATTCTTCCCGGTCCTTACGGATGTTGAAAATGTTGTACACGGCCAATAAGCCCAGGATTGCCCAAAACACCCAGCTGATCTTATCGCACATGGCAAATATGGAGGCACTTAAGCAGAATACGGTGAAATTGGCAACAATAAGCAATAACGACTGGGGCGTACCGTAGTGCCTGCGTTTATATAGGTCGTCAGGAAGCATGGCTTACTTTATCTCCTCATAATCAATAAAATCACCCTCAGAATCAGGGATCTTACCTTTGGGTTGCTGCGGTATATGGTCTATTTTTACGCTGCCTGGTTTGGCGTTACTGGTATAGTTTTGCTGATAGTTTTGTTGCTGCTGTTGTGCTTTGTTCACTATTTTTTGAAAAAGCATAGGCAATACTATGCGTGCAACCATTCTGATTACCCACAGTATAAGGACTATTATGAATAAGAATTCTAAAAATTCCATTGTATTAAAATTAAGCTTACAAATATAAGATTATAACGGTAAAATTGTTTTGTTATGATCTACGTTGTTTTTTTGACAAACGGTTGATACGGATTGTTACAGAATATTAATTTGAAAATTTGACGATTTGAGAATTTGAAGAGGCCAAAAGTGAATTTGAAGATGTGCTAATTTGAAGATTTGAAAATTGAGAGTAGACATTTTCAAATCCTCAAATCAACAAATCTTCAAATCAAAACTTCTCTTCCATCATTTTTTCCAGCGCGAACATTTCATCACGCAGTTTGGCGGCAAGCAGGAAATCCATGTTCTTGGCGGCGGCAAGCATGTCTTTTTTAGTGTTTTCTATTGATTTTTTAAGATCGGCTTTGGTCATGTATTGTACAATCGGGTCGGCGGCCAGGGTTACCATCTCATTTTCAACATAGGCCTGCTGTACGCCACCCTTAAAGTCCATAACCGAAGTTTGCTCCAATATCTCCTCGCGGGATTTGCCTACTGTGGTTGGTGTTATACCATGCTCGGTATTATAGGCTATCTGTATTTCACGGCGACGATTCGTTTCATCCATCGTTATTTGCATGGAGTTGGTTATCTTATCGGCATACATAATTACCCGGCCACGATCATTACGAGCCGCGCGACCAATGGTTTGTATCAACGAGCGTTCAGATCGTAAAAAGCCCTCCTTATCAGCATCCAATATGGCTACCAGCGATACTTCGGGTAAGTCGAGCCCTTCACGCAAAAGGTTAATGCCTATCAGTACGTCAAATTCGCCAAGGCGTAAGCCTCTTAAAATCTCGACCCTGTCGAGTGTTTTAACTTCGGAGTGGATATAGCGGCACTTGATGCCCAGCCTGTCCATATATTTCGCCAGTTCTTCCGACATGCGCTTGGTCAGCGTAGTTACCAGTACGCGGTCGCCCATTTTTACAGTTTTATCCACCTCATCCAATAAATCATCCACCTGGTTTATTACCGGGCGTATCTCAATAACCGGGTCAAGTAATCCTGTCGGGCGTATCACCTGTTGTACTACAATGCCTTCTGATTTTTCCAATTCAAAATCGCCGGGGGTAGCACTTACATAAATGGTCTGCGGAGCCAGACTTTCAAACTCGTTGAAATTAAGCGGGCGGTTATCCAAAGCTGCAGGTAAACGGAAACCATAATCAACTAAGGAAATTTTGCGCGACCTGTCGCCGCCATACATCGCCCTGATCTGCGGTACGGTAACGTGGCTCTCATCAATCACCATCAAATAATCCTCCGGAAAATAATCCAGCAGACAGAATGGTCTTGCACCCGGTGCCCTGCCATCAAAAAACCTGGAGTAGTTCTCAATACCCGAGCAATAACCCAGCTCACGGATCATTTCCAGATCATAGTTAACCCTTTCTTCCAGTCGCTTGGCTTCTAAAAAGCGGCCATCATCAATAAACTGCTTTTTGCGGGTTTCCAGTTCTTCCTGTATCGCCCATATAGATTGGGTGAAACGCTCGCGCGGCGCAACATATAAATTGGCGGGGTAAACCACCATGTGCGTCATTTTCTCAATGGTTTTGCCGGTAGAAATATCAAAAGTGGTAAGCTCTTCAATATCATCGCCGAAAAAGGAAATGCGGTAAGCATGGTCCATATACGCCGGGAAAATATCAACCACATCGCCCTTAACACGGAAAGTACCACGTTTAAAATCGGCGGTAGTGCGTGCATAAAGTATCTCTACCAATCTATGCAAAAAAGCATTGCGGCTGATTCTTGTACCCACCGCGAACTTAAATACCGAATTGGCAAAATCTTCGGGATTACCCATACCATAAATGCAGGAAATAGACGAAACCACAATCACATCGCGCCTGCCCGACATTAGGGCCGATGTAGTGCGTAAGCGCAACTTCTCTATCTCATCGTTTATCTGCAGGTCCTTTTCAATATAAGTATTGGATGAAGCTATGAATGCCTCAGGCTGGTAATAATCATAGTAGGAAACAAAGTAATTCACCGCATTCTCCGGGAAAAACTGCTTGAACTCGCCATACAACTGGGCGGCCAAAGTTTTGTTATGACTTAATATTAAGGTAGGCCGCTGCGTTTGTTGAATAACGTTGGCAATAGTAAATGTTTTACCCGAGCCTGTTACACCAAGCAGCGTTTGATAAATATCGTTATTATTAACACCTTCAACCAGTTGGCGTATGGCCTCGGGCTGGTCGCCGGTGGGTTTGTATTGAGAGGTTAAACTGAAATCCATTGGTATTACAAAAATACGTAATTAGTTAATAACGAATTTGTTTTTCAAATGTTCCATTCGTTTTAATGCAAAGTAATTACCGGGGTGTGACAACGTTATGTCAGTAGGATGATAGGATGGATAAAAAAATAATTTTTCTTTGCCTCCCAGCCCTCTTTGCGGCTTGCCGTAGAGAGGGCCGACAAGTGAAACGAAGTCGGGGTGAGTTGGCGGAGCGCGTTTTACCCTTATCCGGCCTCCCCCTAAGCTTAGGGGGAGGTGTCGACGAAGGAGACGGAGGGGGTAAATTAGGGCGTTGCCTGCGGCCCGGGTTATCCGCTCATACGCCTGCAGGCGTTATGCACGGCCTGCACTGAGGCCCTCGAAGTGGCCGGTATCCGCTTCTACCCCTAACGCAGAGCTTCAACGCGCTCCGCCGACTCACCCGGTCGTTGCTTCGCCGACCACCCTCTCTGCGACAAGTCGCAAAGAGGGTAAAGACAGTAAGATGAAATAATAATTTATCCGACTTTGCCGGAAAGTTTAACTTTGAATAATGAAAAAATACCGTCACATTTTCTTCGACCTCGACCACACCATCTGGGATTTTGATAAAAATGCCGAAGAGGCCTTAAAAGAGCTTTATGAGATCTATAAGCTGAAAGAAGTCGGCCTCAGCTCAGCCGACCTTTTTATCGAAACCTATACCCGCAATAACCATAGTTTGTGGGCGCAATACCATGTGGGCAAGATCACCAAGGATTATTTGCGCGAGGCGCGGTTTAAAACCACGTTTCTTGAACTTGGCATGCACCCGGATGTGATACCTATTGGTTTTGAGGATGCTTATGTGGCTTTGTGTCCCACCAAAACAAACCTTTTTGCGGGGGCGCATGAGGTGCTTACTTATTTAAAATCGAGGTATGTGCTGCATTTAATATCAAACGGGTTTAAGGAATCAACCGAAATAAAAATAGCGGGAACCAATATCGGCGGTTATTTCGATCAGATCATTATCTCGGAAGTAATAGGCATTAATAAACCCGATAAGGCCATTTTTGAGCATGCGCTGAAATCAGCAGGGGCTAAAAAAGAAGAAAGCATCATGATAGGTGATAGCCTGGAAGCAGATGTACGCGGAGCTTTGAATTTTGGTATGGATGCCATTTATTTTAACCCCATGGGCCTTTCCAAACCGGATGATGTACCCGAGCAGATCGGTAAATTGGCTGAGTTGGTTTGGATATTATAAAATAACCAAATCTCACCCCCTGTCATTTCGAACGAGGAACGAGGAGAAATCTTCTTCGCCTGGCTTTTACGGTTGTATAGTCACACGCAGAAGATTTCTCCCTCCGTTCGAAATGACATTGGGCTTTTTAGAGTTTTATCATACAACGACTTTGAATAGTACAATGCGTTAATAATTTAAAAACCCCTACCTTTATAAAGTGAGTATTATAAAAGAGCAAAAAGCCATCAGCGCCGTATTGGATGATTACCGTAAACAAGTGGATATCATCCCCGACGAGGCATTTGATGTAACTCCTCCTAACGGTGGCTGGTCATGCGCCGAAGTATATTCACATATAATGCAGGCCAGCATGGCATCAACCATAGCTACGGAGCGCTGCACACATGGTACCGCCAAGCCAACCAATAAAAAACTAAACTTCTGGGGTTGGTATGTAATGCTTACCAGTCGTTTTCCACCCATTAAGTCAAAAGTTCCCCCGAAGGTTGAGGCCAGAATGCCCGCAACAAAAATAAGCAAGGAAGAAGCCCGCAACCTCATCATCAAATTGCGCAAGCGGGTTGATGAAATGGCAATACTTATCAACACCACGCCCTCAGTGCGCCGCTCGCAGCACCCGCGTTTGGGCATGCTGAATGCCGAACAATGGTTTAAATTTATACGGATACACTTACAGCATCATTTAAGGCAGCTTGGCAGGATCAAAAAACAACTGAAAATCGCCTGATTTTTTAGTTGTATATGCCAGTTTAACAAATGTTTATAACTTTCGTTAAACTATTATCTTTTAATGCAGTCTTAACATATAGATAATGTATTATATTGATATTTGCCTTTAAAAATTTTTGATAATGAATTTTGAGTATTCTTATCTGGTTGTTGTAGTGTTGCTGTCGTTGTTGGCCATATTCTATATCAGCCCTTACGAACTAAGTGTTAATGAAGAAGACGACAACGAATAGGCGTCGGAATCGTAACCCTCTCTCAAATTACCGGATTAAAAACCGGTCCGGACAATTAACCCCCAAACTTTCATGGCAAAACGCGAAGTAGATATAGTAGTTATATCCGATGTGCATTTAGGCACCTACGGATGTCATTCAAAGGAATTGCTTAAATACCTTAAAAGTATTAAGCCTAAAACTTTGATCCTGAACGGCGATATCATTGATATATGGCAGTTCAGCAAATCATACTGGCCCGAGGCGCACATGAAGGTAGTGCGCCGCATCCTGAAATTTGTTACCGAAGGCATCCCTGTGTATTACCTCACCGGTAACCACGACGAAATGCTGCGCAAGTTTGCCGATTTTAATATGGGCTCGTTCCAGCTATCCAATAAAATAGTTTTAAATATTGATGGCAAGAAAGCCTGGATCTTTCACGGTGATGTGTTTGATGTTACCATGCAGCACTCCAAATGGCTGGCCAAACTGGGCGCGGTAGGGTACGATACGCTTATTATTTTAAACAGTATTACCAACTGGCTTTTGACCGCGATCGGCCGCGAAAAGATGAGCTTCTCCCAAAAAGTAAAGGCCAGATTTAAGGATGCCGTGAAATTCATCAACCAGTTTGAGCAAACCGCCGCAGACCTGGCCGTTGATAAAAATTACCAGTATGTGATCTGCGGGCATATTCACCATGCCGAGATCAGGAAGATAGAATCGACAGAAAAAAATGGCAGCGTGGTTTATTTAAATTCTGGCGACTGGGTGGAGAGCCTTACCGCGCTGGAATACCACAACAAGCAATGGAAGATCTTCCAATATAAACCCGAAGATTTTATAAAGGACGAAAACGACGACGATACCACCGATGCCGAGGACCTGAACGCAAAAATGGATGTGAAAAATCTGTTGGAGATATTCAGGCAGGATAAGGGGTGATATAGGAGATTAATTATTTATACATTTAAGCCACCTAACAAGTGGCTTTTTTAATGGAAAATATTCAAACATTTATAATGGTTAAGGATCGAGTTAGCTTTTGCCTAAAAAGGCTCAATTCGTTTAAAAGGTCAAGAGTTTTAAGTCCGGTTATATTTTTATTTATAAACTATCTATTCGTTTATGACCTATTTGGAGTTGATAATTATTTCAGAACTTATATAATATATATTGTCCTTTGCATCCTTACAACTATTTTTATCTATTTTATCACAACCAAAGCTATTAAGAGATATAACAATATTATTATTGAATTCCGCATCTTAGATAGTTATACTTTTGAAACAATTACCTTAATTGAAAATAGTTTTAAGATTAAAAAAGGAGAATATTATACAGAAGCTTATAGTTTAACAGACAAAAAAAGATTTACTACAATCGTACTTATATGTAATGAAAAAAGGGTTGAGTTAATACCTGATTGGTTCGAGAATAGTGAAAAGTTAAAAGATCTTTTTATTAGTAATTAAATTCAAACTGAGCCACTCCTAAATCTTTCACCAAAGCCATTTTTCTTTACTAACTTTCCCCCCGCATTTATCGCGCATGAAAATACTTTACGCCATACAGGGAACAGGGAACGGACATATTAGCCGCGCGCGCGAAATTGTGCCCTTGCTGCAGCAATATGGCGAGCTCGACCTGCTAGTGAGCGGCACACAGGCCGAGGTTAGCCTGTCACAGCCGCTTAAATACCGCTTCCATGGTTTTAGCTTTGTGTTTGGCACCAAGGGCGGGGTTGATAACTGGGCCACCTTTAAGATCATGAACCTGCCGCAGCTTTGGCGCGATATGCACAGCCTGCCGCTAAGTCAGTACGATTTGGTCATTAACGATTTTGAGCCCGTTAGCGCATGGGCATGCCGACTGCAGAAGATCCCGTCGGTATCATTAAGTCACCAGTGCTCATTTGTATCGCCCAACACGCCGCGCCCGGCAAAATGGAACTATGCCGAGTGGCTGTTTAAATATTATTCGCCAACCACACACCATATCGGCTTTCACTTTGAGCGTTATGCCGATTTTATCCATACCCCGGTTATCCGCAGCGAGATCCGTAATATGGAAACATCAAACAAAGGCCATTACACCGTATACCTACCCGCTTATGATGATAAAATATTGTTTAAGCACCTGAGCCGGGCAAAGGATGTGGAGTGGCACATCTTCTCCAAACGGCAAAAAACACCGCACCGCGAAGGTAATGTGTATATATTCCCGGTAAATAATCAGGAGTTTAACAATAGCCTGGCTAGTTGCGAGGGCCTGCTTACCGGTGGCGGCTTTGAAGGGCCCGCCGAAGCACTGTTCCTGCAAAAAAAGGTATTAATGATACCCATGACCGGCCAATACGAGCAGCGCTGCAATGCGCTATCCGCATCAAAACTGGGTGTGCCCGTTATAAATGAAATAGATGAGCACTTTGATACCCAAATTGACGACTGGCTAAAAAACGGCAAAATAATACCGGTGAATTTCCCCGATGAAACCGCCCGTATAGTTGATGATATGGTTAAAAAGTATGCAAGGCAGTAAGGGAAATGCTTTTTTAATTTTTTAGCCCTCTTTGTGGTTTACCGCAGAGAGGGCCGACATGTGAAACGAAGTCGGGGTGAGTCAACGGAGCGTAAAAGTAAATTAAAGTGTCAGCCGAACTTGTTTCGGCACCTCACAGGTTAAATGACCAATAGGCTGACGACTTGTCCCGTGAGATCCTGAAACAAGTTCAGGATGACGGAAGCAGATGTTGTCTGTACATTTAACTCACCCGGTCGTGCTTCGCCCGACCACCCTCTCTGCGACAAGTCGCAAAGAGGGTGCAAAACAACAAGCAATTTCATCATAAGCCTTTTTTCTGCTAATATTGCGCCCGGAACATACATAATGATAGTTAGAGCATTCAGGACACTTAACCCGCTTAGTATTATATGGCTGATAATTTTATTATTCGTGCTGCGGGTGGGTTATGCCTATCACGCGCCGGCAAATATCAGCGTCGCTTTCCTGGAGCCATTTGCCCGCCTGCTCATTCCCGTATCTTATGAGCATGTGTTCTCTACCGGTGCCAATATATTTTTGGCCGCTGTTTTAGTGCTTATACAGGCTTTGCTGCTTAACTACTTAGTAAACCATTATAACTTATTAGGCAAGCCAACCTTTTTGCCTGCCTTAATGTATATCACCATTTCGGGATTGTTTACGCCATTTTTGTTGCTGAGCGCTCCGCTTATATGTAATTTCCTGGTGATATGGATGCTGTTTAAGCTGTTCAACCTGTATAAAGGCGAAGATGCCAAGTCAACAGCTTATGATTTGGGGATGATCGTAGCTATAGGCTCACTCATCTATTTTCCGTTCATCTATCTTTTCCTGGTGATATGGATAGCGCTTATCATATTCAAGCCTTTCAACTGGCGCGAGTGGATAGCCGGGGTATTGGGTTATGCTACTATATTTTTCTTTCTGGCAGTATTTTACTACTTAAATAACCGCATAGGCGAATTCTCAAACATCTGGCTGCCATTGGGCACCAAGTTCCCAAATAAGATTAATATCGATTATTATAACTACCTGGTGCTTATCCCGGTTATCATCATCCTGTTCCTTTGCTTTGTGAAACTGCGCGAAAACTTTTTCAGGAGCTATGTGCAGGTGCGCAAATCATTCCAGCTTTTATTTTTCATTTTTCTGATAGCCGGGCTCTCATTTTATGTAAAGGCGGAGTTTAATTTAAACCACTTTTTACTGTGCGCCATACCTGCTGCCATCTTTTTTGCCTACTATTTTTTATACGCCACAAACAAATGGGTGTTCGAAACTTTGTTTTTTTTGCTGCTTGTAAGCATAATATACTTCCAGTTTAACACTTTTTAACTATTATATTCGTTCAAATTTCAGCCGTTATATTAGTTTTGTACCGTAAAACCATCATGAGCACCTGTGTATCTGCACAAATTGACTTATGATGACTGCATTACCATTAAAAAAGCGATTCAAATGAAATTTGGCGTAGTAATATTTCCGGGGTCTAATTGCGACGAGGATATCATCTATACATTAGAAAGATTAACAGGTGAGCCTGTAGTTAAATTATGGCATAAAGACCATGACCTGCAAGGTGTTGACTTTATTGTGCTGCCGGGCGGTTTCTCTTTCGGCGATTATCTGCGTTCAGGTGCTATTGCCCGTTTTTCGCCAATCATGACCGAAGTTATCAAATTTGCCGAAAACGGCGGCTATGTATTGGGCATATGTAATGGTTTCCAGGTATTGACAGAGGCAGGCCTTTTATCGGGCGCGCTGCTGCATAACGAGAACAGGAAATTCATCTGCCGCAATATCTATTTAAAGGCCGAGACCAGCAACTCGATGATCACTTCACAGATCGATCCGCAGAGAGCATTAAAAATTCCTGTTGCTCATGGCGAGGGAAATTATTTTGCTGATGCTGATGTGTTGCAGGGGTTAAAGGATAATGACCAGATCTTATTCAGGTATTGTGATGAATCGGGCTTGGTTACTGCTGATTCAAACCCTAACGGATCATTAGAGAATATTGCCGGTGTATGTAACAAAAACCGTAACGTGTTTGGCTTAATGCCACACCCTGAGCGCGCTGCCGATGCATTATTAGCAAATGAGGACGGTTTGGCTATTTTTGAATCTATATTATCATTGGTTAAAGCCTAATGGCCAACCTGGTTATTGATATAGGTAACACATACACAAAAATTGCACTGTTCAGGCATAATAAAATAGCTTTTGCACAGCAGTTTGAAGAACCGGATATCAATACACTAAATACATTGCTGCAGGATAACGAGGTTGATAAAGCCATCATATCATCAGTAAAAAACAAAAAAGAAGAGTGGGAAACAGTATTAAAAGAGAAGATCCCCGTAATATATTTTAATGCTGAGATGACAACCGGGATCACTAATCATTACCTTACGCCGAAAACCCTGGGCCGCGACCGGTTGGCTGCCGTTATTGGCGCAAACCATTTATATCCCGGCAAAAACTCACTTGTAATTGACGGCGGAACCTGTATAACCTATGATTTTGTTGATGCCGCTGCAAATTATTATGGCGGCAGTATATCGCCGGGCTTAAATATGCGTTATAAGGCATTAAATAATTATACCGCAGGCTTGCCATTGATACAGGAAGATAAAACATTTAATACAACATATGGAAACGACACCCCGGCAGCCATGCTATCGGGCGTGCAAAACGGCATAAAATATGAGCTTACAGGCTTTATTGAAAGCTACAGGCACAATAATAAAGAGCTTAACATTATACTAACCGGTGGCGACAGTATTTTTTTTGATACTCTATTGAAAAATAGCATCTTTGCCCCCTATATTAAAACTGAACCTTACCTGGTTCTTGAAGGATTAAACGCAGCGATACAAAAGCATGATGATTAAATATACCAGATTTTTTATAACATTTTTACTTGCACTTATTGTTTTCCAGGCAAGGTCACAATCAACTGCTACCACAAGCTCTCCATATTCAAGATATGGCTTAGGTGATATTACACCACAGGTGCTACCCCAGAATATTGGTATGGGCGATCTTTCGGTGGCTACCAATAGCCTAAATGGCTATTCGGATATAAACCCGCTTAACCCTGCCTCATATGGAAAAATTGGGTTAACCGTTGCCGATGTAGGTATATATGGCAGCTCGCTCACCCTTAATCAGACCGGGCAAAACAGCCAAACCGATGGTAACTTCAGGTTAAGTCACGTAGCATTTGCCTTTCCTGTTACCAAGCATTCTGCTATAAGCTTTGGTTTATTACCATACAGCGAGTTTGGCTACAACTACAAAATCACAAGCGCTAACCTTGGTACAACCTCATCTGCTGATACCAATGCCGTAAACCATATCTATAGTGGTGAAGGTGGTTTATCAAAAGCATATTTAGGTTATGGTTTTGGTATAGGCAAACACCTTTTATTGGGTGCTAATGCCTCCTATATATTTGGTAAGCTAAAAGAATACAGCTCAACAGAAATACCTAATTTGGCGGGTACGCTTGACTCAAGGGTTGAGAATGATTATGCAATCGGAGGTTTAGATTATGATTTTGGTGGCCAGTACACTGTTGATCTAAGTGCCACTAAACACATTATATTCGGTTATTCAGGCTCTTCCAGTTCATCAATCACCAGCCAGTATAGCAGCTTTGTTAGTTTGTATACTTATGATAGCAGCGGAAACCAGAATGTGCCTATAGATACACTCGCGAGTACAAAAAACCCTAAGGATAAGATCAAGCTTCCGCTTATTAATCACTTTGGTATATCATACGTGGTTGATTACAAATTATTGGTAGGTGCTGAGTATAGTACATCCAATTGGTCGCAATTAACTATTGGCGGGGTAAACCAGGGCTTACAGAATAGTAAAACCTATAATATAGGTACTTCGTTTACACCAAATATTAACGCGCTAAATAATTACTGGGCAACAGTTGATTATAAACTGGGTGCTATATATGATCAAACTTATATTGATGTAAATAACCCTTTAAACAATACCAACACCAATATTAAAAATTACGCTTTAACCTTTGGTTTAGGTTTGCCACTGCGCCCAAATGTAACCAGCTTTTACAAGATCAATTTTTCTGCAGAAGTTGGCCGCCGCGGAACGTTGGATAACGGATTGATCAAAGAAAACTATGTTAATCTGCATTTATCATTCACCCTTAATGACAGGTGGTTCATGAAATATAAAATTGGTCAGGAATAATTCAGTGTATGTATAGTCGGGCAAAACAGGTATTAACAATATGCTTGCCGGCACTTATTGCAGGCATGCTGCTAAGCGCCTGTGAAAACGACCTGAAAAAAGTTAAAGAAATATCACAGAACCAGATAAATATGGATGTTGACACCATACACGTTGTCAACATCATTTTCAGCGATTCTGCAAGGGTTAAGTTTACTATTGATGCACCGCTGTTATTACAGCACACCGGTAAAAAGCAGTACAACGTAATGCCAAAGGGTGTTCATATTAATATTTACGATAAAGATTTAAACCAGATAGGCACCCTCACCGCCGATACAGGTATCCAGCGTGAAGATCAGAACGTGATTGAATTTCATAAAAATGTGGTTGCCCGCAATGCCAAAGGCGAAACATTTAAGTCGGATGAATTAATATGGGATCAGAATACTAAGCGGATGCATTCCAATAAACAGGTTCAAATCACTATGACCAATGGCGATATTTATAATGGAACCAGCTTTGAAAGCACACAAACCTTATGGCCATGGACGATGGTAAAATCAACAGGGCTTTTTAATGTAACCGATGCGCCAACGCAATAATTCACAACGTTTTCAGTATTTTTTTTTGTATTAAAATATTTTACTAAAAGTTGTATCTTGCGCCTCTTTTTTGAGTACTAATAATATTATATATAAAATTGTTTTATGGGAATAATGGGTTTTTTGCGTAACCGGATGGGGCTAATATTAGTCATCGTTATTGGTTTTGCACTTTTTGCTTTTATCGCAGGTGAGGTTATACATTATGGAAGCTCGTTTTTTCACGGCGATAGTAATGAAATAGGCGAAGTAGCCGGCGAAAAGATAGCGTATGATGATTTCAACAAAAGGGTTGAAGAAAATACAGCGAATTTTAAACAACAATCTCGCCAGGATGACATCAATCCGCAGATCACAAGTTACATTCAGGAAAATACCTGGAACCAGGTAGTTAGTGAAAAAATCCTTGAAAAAGAGATGGATAAGCTGGGTCTGGTTGTAGGTGATGATGAAATTAAATCATTAATACAAGGTGATAACCCAAGCCCGCAGATCATACAGGCTTTCGGTGATCCGCAAACAGGTCAGGTGGACAGAGCCAAACTGATGAACTTTTTAAGCAACCTGTCATCAGCGAAAGCCGATGACCCTATAAGAGGGCGCTGGGATTCGTTTGTAAAGCAAATAGTTGATAACAAACGTAACGAGAAATACCTGTCACTGGTATCAAACGGTTTATACGTTAACTCATTGGAGGCTAAGGATGATTATGAAGCAAAAAATCAGCTGGCTAACTTTAAATATGTAAAGCTTGATTATGCTGCTATTCCTGATAGCAAGGTTACACCTACTGATGATGATTACCAGAGCTATTATAATGATCACAAACAATCATTTGATAACTCACAGGAAACACGCAGCTTAGCTTACGTATCTTTCAACGCTGCTCCTTCAAAAGATGATTCGGCAGCAATAAAAACCCAAGTAGAAAAATTAGTTCCTGCCTTTAAGGCAAGCACTAACGATTCACTTTTTGTTGAAGTTAACGCTGATACAAAAACACCAATGGTTTACCAGCACAAAGGTCAGCTTGATCCTAAGCTTGATTCGGTAATGTTTAGCGCGGCTCCGGGTTTTGTATATGGTCCGTACCTTTCAACCGGAAGTTATAAAATTGCTAAGCTGGTTGATTCACGCATTGGTCCTGATTCAGTAACCGCAAGGCATATATTATTACCGGTAAATGCTGGTGTTGATAAAGCATTAAAGACAGCCGATTCACTTAAAAGCTTAATACAAGGCGGTAAATCATTTGCCGACTTAGCTAAAATGTACTCAGTTGATAAAGGTTCTGCCGAGAAAGGTGGCGATTTAGGAACATTTGGCCGTGGTGCAATGGTACCGATATTTGAAGATGCCGCATTTAATGGCAAAAAAGGCGACATTAAAGTAGTTACTTCACAATTTGGTGTACACATCATCCAGATCATGGATCAAAAAGGATCATCAAAGGTAGTTAAGGTAGCCATTGTTGATAAGGCGTTAACTGCAAGTACTGCTACACAATCTGCAGCATACAGCAAAGCACAGGCTTTCCTGGGTACAGTAAATAATGACAACTTTACCGGGCAAGCTCAAAAATCAGGCTTAAAAGTATTGCTTGCACCTGATGTTACTGCAACAGCAGCAAGCTTTGGCGCTGTTACCAATGGCCGCGAAGTGGTAAGATGGGCGTACAAAGCCAGCGGTGGCGATGTATCAGACCAGGTATTTACCATTGGCGATCAATATATAGTAGCTCAGTTAACAACTATAAAACCTAAAGGCATTTTACCTTTAGAAGCTGTAAAAACACAAATAAAACCATTTGTTATAACCGAAGTTAAAGCAAAAATGCTGACTGATAAATTGCAGAATGCTTTAAGCGGTTCATCAAATATCGATCAGGTGGCTCAAAAAGCCGGTAGTCAGGTTGTCCCTATACAGAACATCGTATTAGCTAACCCTGTAATACCAGGCGGCGCTGCTGAATATAAATTGATAGGTACCGTGTTTGGTTCACAGCCGGGCAAACTGTCAAAACCTGTTGAAGGTCAGGCAGGTGTTTTTGTATTTGTGGTTGATAACTTTATAAAACCTGCACCGCTTACAAACGCGGTAAGGCAGAAACAAGAAATAAGCCAGGCGCTGTTACAGCGCTCCGGTCAACAGATACTTGACGCCTTGAAAGATAAGGCGAATGTAAAAGATTACAGGGTTAAGTTCTTATAATCAAATTTAGAGTATTTTTGTATCCGGAAATCACGTGTAGTGGTTTCCGGATTTTTTGTTAATAGGGTTTTGTTTTTTAATGGTAACGAAGCTATCATAGCGATAGTCATCGCCATGAAGGTTTTATTTTAAATACAATGGATATACAGGAAAATATAGTGAATAAGGTTGCACAAAGTGGTTTGGTCACTTTGGACCCGGCTTCTTTTTATCCGCAGGGCGAACGTGTGGTGTACGATATTAAGGATAACCTGTTTATGGAACTGATATTGCGCGAAAAGGATTTCAGGGAGTTTGTAAAGGCACACGACTGGGCGCAATACCAGGATAAAAATGTAGCCATAACTTGCACTGCCGATGCTGTTGTGCCTGCATGGGCCTATATGCTGTTGGCAAACAGAATGTCCCCTTATGCCAGCGAGATTGTTTTTGGCGATGCACAGGTATTGGAAACAGTATTATTTTTAAAAGGAATAGCCACGCTTGATGTGGAACAATACCGCGATCAGCGTATAGTAATAAAAGGTTGTGGCGATATAGATGTGCCGGTATCAGCTTATGTGGAGCTTACTAAAAAGTTAACTCCTGTAGTTAAAAGCATGATGTTTGGCGAGCCGTGCTCAACTGTGCCTATTTATAAAAGGAGGGATTAGTTTTTAGTCTGGAGTCTTAGGTCTTTAGTCACCAGTAGGCACTTATTAATTTAGTTTGTAATAAGGTTTTACTAAAAGATTACAATAAAATATTAAACCTGTAGTTTTAGGCTGAAGTCTTAACATTAAAGTAAAGACTTAGCACTAAGTACTAACCAGATGAAATTATACCTTTTAGTAGCGCTGCTTTTAACTTGCTGTTTTAGCGAAATACAAGCACAGGAACTAACCAAAATAAATGAGCCGGTCTTCAAGGTGGGCGAACAATTGAGCTATAAGCTGAAGTATGGCATTTTTACAGCCGCTACAGCTGACTTGCGGGTAGAGAGCACAGATACAAAATTTAACGGTCAGCCTGCATATCATATCATCGCCGAAGGCAAAACAGCAGGAACGTTTGACTTTTTTTATAAAGTGCGCAACCGCTACGAAACGTATGTTGATGAGAAAACATTGCTGCCTTATTATTATGAAGAGAACAGGCACGAATCAAACTACAAACACAGCGATAAGGTAACTTTTGATCATCAAAAGGATAAAATAACAGCAAATAAAGGTAGTTATCCGCTAAAAGGGCAAACCTTCGATTTTTTATCGGCCTATTACTTTGCTCGTAGTATTGATGTATCGAAGATGCATATAGGCGAAAAATTTGAGCTGCATTATTTCTTAGAGGATACCGTAAATACACTGGGAATAACCTATGTAGGCAAAGAAAAGGTAAGTTGCTCGTTAGGTACGTTTAATTGTCTTAAATTTAACCCCACAATTGTACCCGGCCGTATCTTTAAAAAGAACAGCAAGTTATACTTGTGGATAACTGATGATGCCAACAGGATACCTGTAAAGGCGCAGGTTGAAGTAATACTGGGTAGTTTAACAATGGACCTGGCCGATACCAAAGGGCTTAAATTTCCATTAAATAAGGTAAGTAAAAAGTAAGTAAATAAAGAGATGATAGAGGTAGGGAATATTTTGGTGCACGAGGATGTTGTAAAAAACAACTTTGTATGCAACCTGAACAAGTGTAAAGGGGCCTGTTGTTTAGAGGGCGACTCAGGTGCGCCGCTAAACGCCGATGAACTGGATATAATTAAAGAGATATATCCTAAAGTAAAACCTTATATGAATGCCAAAGGTATTGCCACTATAGAAAGAGAAGGTACCCATGTAACCGATTTTGAAGGCGATTATACCACCCCCTGCGTTGATGTAAATAAAGAATGCGCTTACGTGATATTTGAAGGCGGCATCACCAAATGTGCCATTGAGAAAGCCTATGAGCATGGCGATATCAGCTGGAAAAAACCTATCTCCTGCCATTTATATCCTATCCGTATAACTAAATACCCCGAGTTTGATGTGCTGAATTATGATCGGTGGAGTATATGCAGCCCCGCTTGCTCTTTTGGCGATGAACTTAAAGTACCGGTATATCAATTTCTGAAAGGCCCGCTCATCCGTAAATACGGCGAGGAATGGTACCAGGAACTGGAAGATACCGTTGCGGGGATATAAGCGAGTTTGCCAGGTATTGTTATTGTTTTTCTCTTAACTATCCCACCTATATTCTTTTCATCACACTTTTATGTTGTTTGGTCACATTTTCATAAAATACATAGGCGTATGTATTAATATTGATCAAAAAACAAGTATATGAAAGTAAGATGGAAAGAACATGAAGTCGTTTTAGTAACCCTAATTGCGGTCATAATTATTGCAAGCTACATATGGGATATGTTTTGGCTTACACCTGCACAAATGGCTACTTATGCAGCCCCATTTATTAAAGCGCACATTCCTTTTAATTATTTCGAGCGGGTGTTGCTACCCCAAATAGGCACAACGCTGCTTTTATGGCTCTCATACCTATGGGTAAACAGGCTCGTTCTGCCACAACTGTTCAATACGGGTAAAAACTACGCAGGCAGATTTATATGGGCTGTATTACAATTTATTATTATCGCTTACATTATTGGCCCTGTAAATAATTACATATCGTTTTATGTAAACCAATATTATCACCCGGCTAGTAGTTTTTTACCGTTTACGTTCGGTTTTCACCCGCAGCCTTTTTTAAATGCTCTTGGTGGTATCAACGATGCTTTTGTATTGTTGTTTTTATGTATAGTATACGCCGTATTCCGTACCCTTATTACCAATTATCTGGAAAGGGAATCAGAAAGAAGATCTTATCGCATTTTAATTGTCAATCAAACTACTACGTTCCTTGTGGTGTTTCTCTGTATTCCTGTATTTACCTCGGTTTTTAATTTAGTAACCGATCATATTTATTATGCAGGCTATTTTGCATTGATTCTACCGGTACAGGCTGTATTTGTCACCAACACTTATTGGCTGTTTCCCTTAAAAGGCGACCGTTCATTTTTTAAATGGCAATTTTTAGGTCCATTATTGTTCCTTAGCTTTTGCTATTGTTTGCTGTTTAGTATAGCGTTGGGTTCAAGCTGGTCGTTAATAATGATTTTATTTAGCTGGGCGATACAACTAATTTTTGTAACCCCAATATCCTGGTTGGATTACCAGCAGCGCAAGGATAAAATATTGCAGTTGCGGGGTGCCGAAAAGGCGCTGGTAAAATCAAATGCCGATCTGTATGCTTTACGTTCGCAAATAAACCCGCATTTTTTATTTAATGCATTTAATACCTTATATGGAACCGCTTTAATAGAGGGCTCGGTAAAAACCGCGGAAGGCATACAGAAGCTGGGCGATATGATGCGCTTTATGCTGCATGATAATACCTTGGATTATATTGCCATGGAAAGGGAAATAGAATATTTAAAAAATTATATCGACCTGCAAAAATTGCGCACACAAACTTCAGAAGATATTATTATTGAGGATAATATTGGCGAACAGGTATACAACCATAAACTAGCTCCCATGTTGTTGATTCCCTTTGTTGAAAATGCCTTTAAGCATGGTATAAGCCTTACCGGCAAATCATGGATAAAAATTAAACTGGAATGTAATGATCAGTATATTAGCTTTGAAGTGAGAAATAGTTTGCATACACAGGTTGATAAAGACCCTGAGAAAAACCAATCGGGCGTTGGATTAAATAATGTACAGCAACGGCTACGGATACTTTATAAAGGGAAACACCAGCTAAGTTATGGCATACAAGGCGATGAATTTGTTGTTAAACTGCAAATTGAACCCGTTGTAGGTATACTATACAAAAAAGCAATAAAGTTAAACTGGATGTAATGCTGAAAGCCATAGCCATAGACGATGAGCCAATTGCATTGGAAGTGATAAAATCGCTTGCACAACAGGTGGGTTTTATAACTATCGAAGCTTGTTTTACAAACCCATTTTCGGCATTAGAATACCTGCAAAAAAACAAGGTGAACCTGCTGTTCCTGGATATAAAGATGCCCGGTATTTCAGGAATAGATTTTTTGAAGGCGCTTCCCAATCCTCCTATGGTAATATTTACTACTGCCTATAGTGAACATGCTGTGCAGAGCTTTGAGCTGGATGCAATTGATTACTTATTAAAGCCTTTTTCGTTGCCCCGTTTATTGAAAGCCTGTAATAAAGCGCACGAACAATTTGAATTGCGTAAAAATGACGGGAGTGCTTTGCCTGTCGAACCTTCCATATTTATAAAGAGCGGCTATGAACAGGTGCGTGTGGAATTGAACGATATTTTATATGCTGCCAGCATCGGCAATTATGTGCAATTTATTTTAGCCGACAAAAACATTGTTTCGCGGCTCACCATGACTGAAGCCGCGGAGCTATTACCCGCTACAATGTTTGTCCGCATTCATCGTTCCTACATTGCTGCAAAAAGGCATATAGCTAAAGTGGATAAAAGAAGCATTTGGATTGGAAAAGACGAGCTACCTGTGGGTGCAGCTTATGTAAATGAAGTAGAAAGCTTTATTAAAAAAAGTAAATAATATCGATGCGTTAAGTACAAGTCTTTGGCATTCCACTATAAGGCTAAAACAAAATATCTATATCCGTTAATCCCATACACTGCTTTTGCAATTAAATTGATAATATTGTAATATTATAAGTACAGTATAATATTATTAATGAAAGTAGCTTTAATAACCGGTGTAACAGGGCAGGATGGCGCTTACTTAGCTGAGTTTCTATTGAAAAAAGGCTATGAAGTACATGGTGTTAAAAGACGGGCTTCCTCATTTAATACCGAACGCATTGATCATTTATACCACGACCCGCATGAGCCGAATGTTAAATTCAAGCTGCATTACGGCGATCTTACCGACTCAACCAATCTCATAAGGCTTGTACAGGAAATACAGCCTGATGAAATATACAATCTTGCCGCTCAAAGCCACGTTAAAGTGAGTTTTGATACTCCTGAGTATACAGCTAATGCCGATGGTATTGGTGTGTTACGTATACTGGAAGCTGTAAGGTTGTTGGGGCTTACGCAAAAAACGCGTATTTACCAGGCATCCACCTCCGAGCTTTATGGCCTGGTACAGGCGGTGCCGCAAAGTGAAACCACGCCATTTTATCCGCGTTCACCGTACGCGGTGGCCAAATTATATGGCTATTGGATCATCGTAAACTATCGCGAAGCTTATAACATGTATGCCTGCAACGGTATATTATTCAATCACGAAAGCCCGGTTAGAGGTGAAACTTTTGTAACCCGTAAAATTACCCGCGCAGCATCAAAAATTGGATTAGGTTTGCAAACTTGTTTATATGTAGGTAACTTGTCGGCACAGCGCGATTGGGGCCATGCTAAAGACTATATTGAGGCCATGTGGCTGATGTTGCAGCAGGATACCCCCGAAGATTACGTAATTGCTACAGGCGTAACAACAACCGTACGCGATTTTATAAAAATGGCTTTTGCTGAATTAGGTGTAGAAATAGAATTCAGCGGTAAGGACGAAAACGAGCGGGGTGTTATTATTGACATAGATGAGCAAAAGATTGAAGAACTGGGCTTAAACGCCGATGCTTTAAGATTTGGCCAAACCGTAGTTAAAGTAGACCCTAAATATTTCAGGCCAACTGAGGTTGACCTGTTAATAGGCGATGCCACAAAAGCGAATGAAAAATTAGGCTGGAAACCTAAATACGACCTACAGGCACTGGTTAGCGATATGATGCAATCAGACCTCCACCTGATTAAAAAAGACGATTACTTGAAAAAAGGTGGTTTTCAAACACTCAATTATTTTGAATAGTGTACATAATAGTTTAACATTATATATGAAAAGAATTTTAGGCAGCATTTTATTAGTATTAGCAATTGTTGGTGTTGCCCATTCTCAATCCCAGTACCAGCCCTATTCGTATGATTTTTATCAGAAACTGGATGCTGATGCCTATTCAACCACCACCCGCGAGCATACTTCATTAAGACCATTTTTTGTGGATGATTCGATCTTAAAAGTTCATTATGATTCATTAATGAACCTGAATAACGATGGTAAAAAACACAGCTGGGGCTATAATAAACTATTCAACGAACACCTGATCGATATCAAATCAGCCAACAGTACTTTTTATGCTGATCTGTTACCCGATTTTACCATGGGTAAAAATTACCTGGGTGGTAAGGAAAGTACTTCACTGGTATCCTACGGATTTCAATTTGGCGGTTCTATAAGCAATAAGTTCTCTTACAATTTTACCGGTTTTGAAAACCAGGGTAATTTCCCGGAATACATATCAACCTATATCAACCAAACAGGCATGATCCCGGGTCAGGCACGTGCCAAGATATATGGACTGGACAGCTACGATTGGCAGGACTATACCGCCAATGTATCCTTCACACCCAATAAATACCTGAATATTACCTTAGGGCATGATAAAACGTTTATAGGCGATGGCTACCGCTCAACCCTTTTATCTGATTACGCCTCACCATACCCCTTCCTGAAATTAACCGCTGATTTGGGCAATGTGAAGTATATGGTGATGTGGGCCTATTTTAATGACCCGATCGATCTGGATGCCAACGGCAATGACCGGACCAAATGGGGTGTTTTTCATTATTTAGACTGGAATGTAAGTAACCGCCTTTCCTTCGGTTTCTTTGATTCTATCATCTGGTATAACAGGGACAATGCCGGTAATTACCGTGGCTTTGATGTTACTTATTTAAACCCTGTAACATTCCTTCGTCCGCTTGAAGCATCAAATGGATCGCCTGATAACGCGCTGATTGGCTTTACCGGTAAATACAAGATCACTAACGGTATAACCGCATACGGACAGTTTACTCTGGATGAGTTTCAGGCAAAACAATTCTTCACTGATGGTGGCAGCTCACGAAATAAATATGCCTGGCAATTCGGTTTCCGCGGAGCAAATATGTTTGACGTAAAAGGATTAAATTATTTAATAGAAACCAACGGTGCCAAACCATATACCTACTCTGAACGCGGCCCAATAATTAGCTATACCGCAAATGGTGAACCATTAGGCCAGCCATGGGGTGCTAACTATCGCGAAGTGGTTGCATTGCTAAACTACAGCTACAAAAGATTTGATTTCTCGGGTGAGGGCGATTACGGCCGCTACGGGCTCGATATTAATGGCCTTAACTATGGTAAAGATCCATTCCAGGATTATACTACACCGGCAAAGCTTGAGGGCAATTACATAGGCCAGGGCTTAACCACCAATATGTATTACCTGGAAGGTAAAGTAGCCTATATACTTAATCCTAAATATAACTTACGCCTTGAACTTAGCGGCATTTACCGCGACGAAAAGAATGCCCAGTTTAATGATAAAACAGGTCTTGTAACCATTGGTGTCCGCAGCTCATTCCGCGCTGTTTATAATGATTTGGCTAGTTTTCAAACGCATTAAGTTGGTTAAGTCCGAAAGTCAGTAAAGTCCGCATAAGTCCGAAAGTTATTTAGCCTTTCTATTGGTGAAAAGCACTTTCTGGACTTCCCGTCTTCCGGACTTTCCGACTAAGAATTACGATGCAATCGTATGTGTATTGCGTTTCTCTACCACGCTTTTAACTTTCTCTGCTATTGAGTTAGCATCGTAACCAGCTTCGGCCCAAAGTTCGGGTTGCTCACCGTGTTCTATATAACGATCAGGGATACCCATCCGTATAACCTGTGAGTGGTAGTTGTTATCGGCCATAAACTCAAGTACAGCGCTTCCCATGCCGCCTTCAATACAGCCATCCTCAACAGTAATTACCTTGTTGAATTTGCTGAACACATCATGCAGTAAAGCTTCATCCAATGGTTTTACAAACCGCAGGTCGTAATGCGCAGGATTATAGCCTTCGGCGTTTAGGGCAGTTGTAGCTTTTACTACCTCATTGCCTATGGTGCCTATGCTGAGTATGGCAATTTCTTCACCATCACATATCTTACGGCCCTTGCCAACAGGTATAGCTTTCATAGGGCGCTGCCAGTCCACCATAACACCGTTACCACGCGGGTAGCGTATGCTGAACGGCCCCATATCATCCTGCTGAGCGGTATACATCAGGTTGCGCAGCTCTTCTTCGTTCATCGGTGCCGATACGATCATGTTCGGTATGCAACGCATATAAGCCAGGTCGTAAGCACCGTGATGGGTTGGCCCGTCCGCGCCTGCTATACCGGCTCTATCGAGACAAAACACTACGTTCAGCTTTTGTATAGCCACGTCATGTATCACCTGATCATAAGCCCGCTGCATAAAGCTGGAGTAGATATTACAGAAAGGTATCAGCCCCTGTGTAGCTAAGCCTGCAGAAAATGTAACGGCATGCTGCTCAGCAATACCCACATCAAACGCGCGGTTTGGCATGGCCTTCATCATCAGGTTTAATGAGCAGCCTGATGGCATAGCCGGGGTAATGCCCATAATTTTGGGGTTTTGCTCGGCAAGCTCAATAATGGTATGACCAAATACATCCTGGTATTTCGGCGGCTGTGGCTTTTCGTGCTTGGTTTTTTTGATCTCACCGGTTATCTTATCAAACAAGCCGGGAGCATGCCATTTGGTCTGGTCCTTTTCGGCCAGCGCATAACCCTTACCTTTTGTGGTAACGCAATGCAATAGCTTTGGTCCCGGTATATCTCGCAGGTCGTTCAGCACTTTAACCAGGTGTTTTACATCATGCCCATCAATCGGCCCAAAATAGCGGAACTGTAAAGCCTCAAAAAAGTTGCTGCGTTTAAGCAGTGTGCCCTTGATGCTTTTTTCTATCTTTTTAGCTATTTTAAAGGCATCGGGCCCAATAGCTGATAGTTTATTCAATACATGTGCAATATCGTCCCTAAAGCGGTTATATGGCTTCGAGGTGGTTATGTCTGTTAAGTATTCCTTCAAGGCACCCACGTTCGGGTCTATTGCCATGTTGTTATCATTCAAAATAACCAGCAGGTTCGAGTTTTCGATCCCGGCATGGTTCAACGCTTCAAAAGCTATACCTGCGGTCATGGCACCATCACCAATTACGGCAACGTGCTGCCTGTCGGTTTCTCCTTTATATTGCGAGGCCACGGCCATACCCAATGCTACCGAAATAGAAGTAGAGGAGTGGCCAACGCCAAAAGCGTCATAAATACTTTCAGAACGTTTTGGGAAACCGCTTATGCCTTTGTAAATACGATTGGTATGAAACTGATCGCGACGGCCGGTTAATATCTTGTGACCGTAAGCCTGGTGACCCACATCCCAAACCAGTTGATCGTACGGGGTGTTTAATATATATTGCAGGGCAACGGTTAATTCCACAACGCCTAAACTGGCCGCAAAGTGACCGCCATTTACCGAAACAACATCAATAATATACTGGCGCAACTCCTGGCAAACCTGTTCAAGTTGATCCTCGTTAAGTTTCTTTAAATCAGAAGGGTAGTATATATCTTGTAATAAATTACCGGCCGGTACCTGCATTGCCATTAGTAAGAATATTTGAACTTACAAAGTAAGTTATTTTAATTGTTAAAAATAAGATAAACTGAGCGTTAATTATTGTTTTCTTTAGCGATTTTATTTTTTGATGATAATTAGCTTAATTTGATAGCAAATGACAGAAGAAAGCTTTGAGATCAGGTTACCACAGTTTGAAGGGCCGTTTGATCTGCTTCTTTTTTTTATTGAACGGGATGAGCTCGACATCCATGATATCCCCATTGCCCGCATTGCCGACGATTTTCTGAACTACATACACCACATGGCCAGCCTCGATATGGAAATTGCCAGTGAGTTTATTTATGTAGCCGCCACACTCATGCGCATCAAAGCTAAAATGTTGCTGCCGCGATACGAGGTGGATGAAGCAGGGAATGAGATCGACCATAAGGAGGACCTGATACGAAAGCTGATAGAATACAAAAAGATAAAGGTAGTATGTGAAGAGCTGCGCCCTTTTGAAGATGAACGCTTTAAACAGGAAAAGCGCGGCAACATTAGCGCCGACCTGGAGCAAGTTGAAAAAGTGGCCCTCCCCGGCGATGAATTGCAGGAAATAAGCCTGTACAAGCTGATGATGGTTTACGAACGCCTGATGCGCAACTACGAGCTGCGTGAAAAACAGGTTACCCACACTATTGTGCAGTACCCTTATACCATTGAAAAACAAAAGGCGGCCATAAGTCAGTTGCTGAAGATCAACAAGATGCTTGATTTTAAGGCCATGGCATCCTACTCCGATAACAAGGTGCATTTTGTGTACAATTTCCTCGCCATGCTTGAAATGCTGCAACAGGAGTTGGTGGAGATACAGATTGGGCTGGGGTATAATAATTTTTGGATTTCAGAAAAAGAGAATGAACCAGGATTGAACTGATTAAGTTGATTTTCAGGATGTTTTCCGGCTGCCTTTACAGTTCCCTCCCCACGGGAGGGGTGCGGCTGTAATGTGTGCAAAGGCAGGGAGGGGTTTCTGCTAATGGAAGATAAAGAACAACCTCCAAATCCTGTGATAAAGAGAAATTACAACCCATTTACAAATTACGAATGCCCTTTATATGAAACTATTAAAAAATCGCCTAAAACCTCAGTTGCTCGTTTTATCTCTTCTTTTGCTGCTTATAAACAGTTGTAGCGGCCAAAGTACTAACCCCGACGATTGTAAAAAACATCTGCATAATGCTTCAATATTGGTAAGATCTTATTCGGCAACTATGGATACACTAAAGTTGAAACAGGCTTTGGATGAATCTGATCAATCATTGTTATGCCCCGAAACAAGGGATAAAGCCATCAGTTTTAAAATTACCATATTGCAGTTATTGAAGCATTATAAAACAGGCTATGAATATGTAGCATCCTTAAAAAAAACAGAGGGTAATTATAAGTATAAAAAGGCAATGAGTTACGATTATTTCCGGGCGCTCGATTATGGCAGCAGGTCGGATACAGTAAACGAGCATATTTATTTTAGAAAAGCTGCGGATACAATTCAGCGTTTTATTAATAACGAAAACTCTTCGGTAGTGGATAAAGAGGCCTACTATGACTTATTTGTTACGATGAAAATCTTCTTGGGTGAAAAGCTACTTTTGAGGAACAAACTAGATACATTAAAGCGAAATTATCCAAATGACGCTGAGTTTTGGGCAGTATTAGAAGATACTTTTATTTTCGAAAATCAACATTCTGCTTCTCCAACTTTTCGAAAATATAATTAGATTACACCCATTTTTACATCCCCGCAGGGTCTTGCGTAGAGGACCCTGCGGGAGCGGAATATCGGCAATAGAAATCTCACGATATTCCACTAATCCTCAATCACTAACCACAAATCACTATTTTTGCCGCCATGTACGATATCTGCTGCATAGGCCACATCACATCTGATAAAGTAGTAAACACCCAAACTACCCTGTATATGCCGGGTGGTACGGCTTTTTATTTCTCATTCGCGTTAAATAAGCTCGATGTAAAATACCTGCTGATTACCGCCCTTGCCGAAACCGAAATGCACTATGTGAATGACCTGCGGGCTAAAGGCATCGAAATAAAAGTACAGCCCAGCGCCCATACCGTATACTTTGAAAATATCTACGGCAAGAATCAGGACGAGCGCACCCAAAATGTATTACAGGTTGCCGATCCATTCAAACCAGAGCAATTGCAATCGGTAAATGCAAAAATATTTCACCTCGGCCCACTGCTAGCCAATGATTTTTCGGCAGAATTTGTTAAAAGCATAGCAGGCCGGGGATTGATCAGCCTTGATGTACAGGGCTACCTGCGCAAGGTTGAGAACAAAAAAGTATATGCTACCGACTGGCCCTCAAAAAAGGAGATCCTGCCATATATCGATATCCTGAAAGCTGATGTCGCTGAACTTGGGGAATTAACCGGCTGTGATAAGGTGAACGATGGCATTATACAATTAACCCAATGGGGTGTAAAAGAAATTGTGATCACTAACGGCAGCCAGGGTTCATTGATTTATAGTGATAGTGTTTACTACACTATACCAGCCTATTCACCCCCAATAATTGTTGATGCTACCGGCTGCGGCGATACTTATATGGCTGGTTATTTATACAAGCGTGTTAATGGTGTTGGCATTCAGGAATCCGGCGAATTTGCCGCGGCTATGTCGGGGTTAAAGACTGCTGCGACGGGAGCTTTTAAGGGTACGGAGGGGGATGTGGTTCGGTTTATGGGGGACCAGGGTTAAGCGGATTTATTTGATTCAATCTCTCTCCAAGCGTCATTGCGAGGAACGAAGCAATCCCCGACTGTGCAGAGCGAATAGGCATAGTTGTAGACCTATCTTATGGTATCGCTTTTCGCTAAGAAGTCACTTTTTGTCTTGATACAAAAAGTAACCAAAAAAATCAAGACAACAAGGATGCTTCCCTTGCTCCCTGCCGGTTCTTCACGCTTTTTTCGCTGTTCGGTACATTCGTACCTTCACATCACACAAAAAGCTAAACCGTCATTCCCGCCAACGCTGGCCCGCCCTTGTTGTCAGGGCCGACGCGCTTTTGATCACGGTTCAATTAAGTTTTTTCTTTCCTTGTCAGTAGAACAGCTTCGGGCGAAATCAGGCAAAACAACGGTGGCCTTGTGCGTGGCAGGGCATAGCAGATTTTTACAGAAGCGTAAAGGCTAAGCGCGTAGCGACAGCGGCGTAAAAATATAGCAGCCCAGGTTTTGCCTGATTTGCAGGGCAGAGGCCTTGTGCGGCAAAGAAGCATTTCTACTGACTTGATTTATTCATCTATTATTTGTTCTTTAATGGTATTCATGAGCTCCCTACAGTCGGTTTTTGCTACCTTTTGTATCAAGACAAAAGTAGTAGCCCCCGCGGCAATGAGCGGCTTCATGTGACTCAATAGGCACTCAAACCTGATAGCTACAGGATTGCCACACTATTGTTCGCAATGATATGGTTGTTTTTTTACAAATCAATAGCCTCACCCTGCTGCGGGTAGATAAGGTTTAAGTTTAATTTGTTTTCGTTAAAAAGCTGTAGTTTGATCTTATAGATACTTGTTTGCGGTGGCTTAAGGTGGGTGATGATCACGTTAAAGCCTTTTAGGGCATCGGTGCCGGTTAGTGCGGCGAGATCGTCCATCTCTGCCATGAGCCAATGTGGGGTAAGGTGGCCGAACAGGGTTTTATCAGGCTGCTCGTCGGGGAAAGAAGTTTCGATCATAATAGCCTTTAGCTTTTTGCTTTTTACGAGTGGCGCAACGGCCTGCCATAGCTTGTGCAGATTATGGCTTTTTTCAATATCATCGGCACCGGTATCGCCCAAATATAAAATATAGACATCATTGCTATTCACCAAAAAAGCAGTGCTGGTTAGGTTGGAGTGGCTTAATGGAAATGCCTGAACGGTCATCCCGGTATTTTTTATCGGGATAATGCTGTCGGGCGTAAGTATCTGGTAATGATATTTTTTTAGTGCCGGGGCTTCGCCATCATCGGCAAAATTGGCCCAGCTGTCCCATGTAAAATAATGTGTTTTAATGGTTTGTAGGGTGCTGGCTAAGCCATAGATATTTTTAGCGGTATCGTCGGGAGAGTTGATGATGAGTCCGGCGATATGGTCCAGATGCGCGTGCGAAATACAGTAGCCTTTGATGTATTGCCTCAGCACCTGCTCTGTGGGGATAGAGAATACTTTATTATCCACAGTCTGCTGAATGCCGTAATGCAGGGTACCCGCATCCATACAAACATAATTGTTAGTGCCTGTCGCGGCAATCATATAGGCGGATAGGTTGCTTTCATCAATACCGCCTAAAACACCTAGCGGCACTATCCTGAAAGATGGCGCTGACTGTGAGAAAACCGAAAAGGGTATAAGTAAAAAATATAATACAGTTATAAAACGGTGGGTACGAAGCATAATTCGGTAGCTATTATTTTTTAATTTTGACGGATCATATGAAAACCAGTCAGATAGTTGCAAAGGTAGTTGTACGCTTATTCTTTTTTCTGTTGCTTATAGCAACGGTGCCATATATTACGGGCAACAATGCCAAGTTACAAAATTTTAATTTCGTGATCCGCCAAAAATGGACATTGGTATTCCCTGCAATTTTGTTGGGCGGATTTATTAGTCTGCTGGTTTTGTGCACCATTAAAAAGTATAAGGAGATTGATCTTAACTGGCTGCTGGTAATTAACACTTTAGTGTTGATGGCTTATGGATTGGCTATTTTTATTAAAGTTTACCAGGCGGTGGGGGGAGCAGCTTGACAGTTGCAAACTTTCATTATTTGTGGGCTTCAGTCACAGACTGAAGCCAGTAGTCGGCGCAGACTAAAGCCAATGATGAAGTTTGCGTTAGTGATAAGAGCGTCCTTCGACTAGGCTCAGGATTACAAGCTCGTGTAGTATAAGCGGATAGCACGGCCCGCTGGATAGCGGGAAACGCCCAAATTGTCTGAACCCGAATTTATAGAATTAACGAATTGACGAAATTCTATAATTCAAAAAAATCGAGTTCTATTCAGTCTTCATTTTTTTCTGGGCTGTCTTTTTTGATTCATGGTCGCCGCTGCCGAGTAAAAATCCCCATGGTTTAAGGCTTTCAATACGATCAAATATAATCTTGAGAATGGCTATGGTAGGGATGGAAAGGAACATACCTGATAATCCCCAGATCATTTCGCCAAAAACTATTCCTAAAAATGTAATCAGGGCGTTAAGCCTTACTTTTGAACCTACTATGGTGGGCAATAACAGGTTTGAATCTACAGCATGTATGGCAATTACACCAACGGCAACTTCAATTGCTTGTTTAATAGTGCCGGTAGCGAAAGTGATGATACTGCTGAGCAACAGCGCCGAAAAAATACCGATATAGGGTATAATGTTGAACAGCCCTACGAATAAGCCCAACAAAACGGCATATTTAACACCGATCATCCAAAAGAGGGTGCAGGCTATTGTGGCTACTATGGCCATCTCCAGCAGCAGGCCGATGATGTATTGCCTTAAAATGGTTTGAACATTCTCTACAATATCAAATACCGTGGCTGAGTTTTCTTCGTTAAAAACCCATATGATAAACTTCAGTAAAAGCTTGCGGTAGAAAAGGATAAAGAAGGTGAATATAAGTATGAACGCATAGAACAGCATAAGTGATGATATGGCCCCGAAAGTTGTACCCAAAACATCGGTACCTGCAGCCAATATTTTATTGGTGGTGTTGTGTACATACACCATTTGCTTATCGGTATTGATATGAAATGCTGTTGATATCCAGCCAGACAGATCATTGACGGATTGCATTACCTGGGTTTTGAGCTGTGGCCAATCGCTGGCAAGGCCGGATATTTGTGAGCTTACAAGGTAAACGATACCACCTATAAAACCGACCAGCAATAATATGGACAGGAACGAAGATATACTGCGGGGCATACGGCACTTACGTTCAAAAAAGTTTGCAATTGGCAACAGAAGTATCGCGAATAGAAAACCAAACATCATTGGGTCGAGTACATCTTTAGCCTGAATAACCAGGTAGCCCAGGGCAATAAGACCTACCAGTACTAAAGAAAGTTTTTCATAGAAAGGTGTCGTAATTTTTTTTACAGTCATAAGCCGATAAGTATAAATTTTATGTGCTAAACACCACGTATTATTTATATGTTTTGAAGTTAAGCATTATTATTTAGCAGGCTAATACTTTTTTTAATATAGATACTTGGTTATCTTTGCTTTAAGCAAAAGCAGATTACTCCAATGATTATTTAAGCGGCCTGTTTAATTTCTTTCTGAATACTCCTCTCTAAAGGCAGCAGGCCGTAAAGCTGTTTAATCAATTATTTATTCATTTTTTAATTAGCTCATTTATATGCTGAATGGACCTGATCCTGCTGTTATGTTCCCGGTGGAGCATCACCAGAAATTAGTTTTTTTAAAGAATATCATCACCCGGAAAAATATTGAAGTGGGTGATTTTACTTATTACGATGATTTTGTTGACCCACTGGGTTTTGAAAATAACGTATTATATCATTTTGACTTTATTGGCGATAAGCTCATTGTCGGCAAGTTTTGTGCCATTGCCTGTGGCGTAAAATTTATAATGAATGGCGCCAATCATGAGATAAAACCTGTGTCGACCTACCCCTTTGCGATATTTGGGAATGGATGGGAGCGAATAAACGATGGCGTTATTCATGGTGATAAATACCCGTACAAAGGCGACACCATAATTGGCAGCGATGTATGGATAGGCTATGATGCCACCATTATGCCGGGCGTAAAAATTGGTAATGGCGCAATTATCGGCACCAGGGCATTGGTGACCAAAGATGTGCCTGATTATGCTGTTGTTGGGGGTAACCCCGCGAAAATCATCCGCAAAAGATTTAGTGACAGTGATATTGAACGCCTGCTAAAAATTGCGTGGTGGGATTGGAGCGTTGAAAATATCACTGCTAATCTGCACCTGATCAATTCAATAGATATTGTTGGATTGGAAAATGCACGATTTTTGGCAGATGATTTGCTTTAAGTATTATCATCTACTTAAATAAAAAACATTATGGCAAAGTACTCAGAAAAAGCAGGGGAAAAAGTTGAAAAAACCATGCATGAAATGAAAGAAGGTACACTAAAAAGTGGCAGTGGTAAAAAAGTTACCAGTAAAAAACAAGCCGTAGCTATTGGGCTATCGGAAGCGAGGAAAGAAGGGGCGAAGGTGCCGAAGAAGAAATAATAAGCGGTTTGAGGGGGGGCAAAGCAATCCCGGACTGTGCAAAGGGTTATGGTTATCGTCTACTTGTCATGTGAAGCCGCTCATTGCCGCGGAGGCTAGTTCTTTTGTCTTGACACAAAAGAACCAAAAAGTCAAGACAAAAAGATCCTTCCGCCCACAGGCAAAACACCCAGGCCCGCGCTTTTTGTCGGGCCTTTGCCCGCTTTTGATCTAGGTTCATTCAAAGTATTTCTTTTAGAGAATGCTTTCTTTTTCCCCCGTCAGTAGAACGGCTTCGGGCGAAATCAGGCAAAACGATGGTGGCTTGTGCAGTGGCAGGCATAGCAGATTTTTACAGAAGCGCAAAGGCTAAGCGCGTAGCGACAGCCGGGTAAAATATAGCAGCCTAGGTTTTGCCTGATTTGCAGGGCATAAGGCCTCGTGCGCAAGAAGCATCTACTGACTTGATTTATTCATCTATTATTTGTTCTTTAATGGTATTCATGAGCTCCCTACAGTCGGTTTTTGCTACCTTTTGTATCAAGACAAAAGTAGTAGCCTCCGCGGCAATGAGCGGCTTCGCAAAACAAGTAGACTATATGTATGTATGCGATTGACATGTTGTTGTACGCAATTAATGTTCTACAGAATATTATCCTTAAAATAAATTTAAGCCCACTTTTTCGTATCTTTCCCTTTACAAATCAATCCCTTATCCCATGTTAAAAAGCTACTTCAAAATCGCCTGGAGAAACATCTGGAAGAACAAGGTTTTTTCCTTCATCAATATATTTGGCCTTTCGGTAGGTATAGCTTTTACGCTGCTTATCGGCGCGTACGTATGGGGCGAGCTACAGGTAAACCAGCAGCTTAAAGATGCCGACAACCAATACATCATTATGAGTAAATGGAAGGACCCGGCTATGGGGGCCGACTATACTTCCATCGCGCAGCTGTCACGTGCGCTAAAAGATAATTACCCCGGCCTGGTAGCCAACTATTATAATTCCGACCCTGCATTCACCAATGTATCAAAAGGCGATATGCATTTTCATGAGAGTTTGCTGGTGGGCGATAGCACTTTGTTGAATATGTATGGCTTTAAGTTGCTTTATGGCGATGCAAAAACTGCCTTAATTGAGCCTTATTCGGTGGTGATAACGGCGCAAATGGCCAAAAAATATTTCGGCAGAACGGATGTGGTTGGCCAAACGCTGAACTTCGAGAGCTTTGCAGGCAGTAACCATGATTTTATGGTCACCGCGGTATTGGATGAACTGTCACGCAACACCATTACCGACTTAAACGGCAGAACTATACAGTTCTTTTTTAATGCCAGCGTTAATAAATTTTTTGAGCGTGGTATGGATGGCTGGGACAATTCAGCCACAATTGATCATATCGAACTGAAACAAGGTATCGACCCCAAGGCGGTGGAACGGGCCATGGTGGTGTTGCTAAAGAAGAATGCTTCTGATGATATCAACCAAAACCTGACGCCCTACCTGCTAAAAATGAAGGACTATAACCTGTTGGCCAATAATGGCACCATAAAAAAAATGACATGGACGCTCTCCTGCATCGCCCTGTTTATTTTGCTGATGGCGGTTATCAATTTTGTGAATATCTGTATCGGCCGTGCTTCGGGCAGGATGAAGGAGATGGGTATACGCAAGGTGATGGGTAGTTTGCGCAAACAGCTCATCTGGCAGTTCCTTACTGAATCTGTACTGATGGTAATGCTGGCAACTATTTTGGCGCTGATCATCTACACCATAGCAAGGCCATATTTTGGTGCGGCTTTGGGCAGGGATGTCATGAGCCTGTTAGCTTTCCCTGTTTATTTTATGCTGATACCGTTTGTATTTGCGCTATTGGTTGGTTTGCTTGCAGGTATTTACCCGGCGCTGGTATTATCGGCCCTAAAATCTGTCGACTCATTAAAAGGGAAACTAACTACAGTAAAAGAGAGTGTACTGTTCCGCAAAACGCTGGTGGCATTCCAGTTTACAACAGCAGCTGTGGTTTTTATAGGCGTGGTAATTATTTCGCAGCAGATCAGCTTGTTTTTCAGCAGTAACCTGGGTTATAATAAGGATTACGTAATTTATGCGCAACTGCCACGCGATTGGTCGCCAAAAGGTGTGAAAAAGATGGAAGCTATCCGTTATCAAATGGCGCAAATGCCGCAGGTAAGCAGTGTTTCGCTTTCATTTGAAATCCCCGACGGGATAAATGGAGGGAGCGTGCCTGTATATAAACAAGGCTCAGATCCATCAAAACCTGTAACTACACAGGCATTAACAGCAGATAACCAATATGCGGCCACCTATAATATACCCTTAAAAGCAGGCACATTTTTTAGTCCGGTTTTCAATGTGGCAGATTCCACCCAGATAGTGATCAACGAAACAGAGGCAAAGGCATTAGGCTGGAATGACCCGAACGATGCAATCGGGCACAAGATCATGTATTGGGATCAGCCGTTCACTATCTGTGGCGTTACCGCCGATTTTCATTTTGGATCGATGCAGGCTAAAATACTGCCCATCACCTTTATTAATGTTAACCGCTCACCGTATTACCGCTACTTCTCATTTAGGGTTAAACCCGGGGATCTGCAAAAAAGTGCAGAGGCATTACAAAAGAAATGGGCAGAACTATTACCCGGCGAACCTTTTGAATATCATTTTATGGATGATGCGCTTAACCGGCTATACACCAGCGAGATTCAACTACAGAAAGCCGCCTATATTGCCACCGTTTTATCTGTTATAATCGTGTTACTTGGTGTATTAGGGCTTATATCACTCAGCATCCAAAAACGTACCAAGGAAATAGGTATCCGCAAAGTGCTGGGGTCATCAGTTGCGGGTATTACAACACTGTTCCTGAAAGATTTTTTAGGCGTGGTTTTAATTGCCGGGATAATTGCCTGTCCGCTGGCTTATTTAATTATGCAAAAATGGTTAAGCGATTATGCTTACAGGGTCAACATCAGCTTTTCGCCGTTTGTTTTGTCAATAACACTGCTGGTATTTATAACCGGGGTGCTGATCATCCTCCAAACCATAAAAGCCGCTTTCGCCAACCCCATAAAAAGCTTGAGGAGCGAATGAGTTTAGTGATTAGAGGTTAGTGACCGGTGATTAGGTAAAAAGCAAGCGCAAATGTTTAAAAACTAATCACTAACCACTATTCTCTAATCACTAAAAATTTATTTTTGCTACCTTAGCGGCGTTTAAGCATCACAATGAAAAGAGACAAATTAATATTCAAATTATTAGACGAAGAACAGCAACGCCAGGAAGAAGGCATTGAGCTTATCGCATCTGAAAACTTTGTAAGCCTGCAGGTAATGGAAGCCGCGGGATCAGTAGCTACCAACAAATATGCTGAGGGCTTACCCGGCAAACGTTATTATGGCGGCTGCCAGGTAGTTGATGAAATTGAAACCATTGCTATTGAACGCGCCAAGCTGTTGTTTAATGCTGAATGGGCAAACGTGCAGCCACACTCTGGCGCACAGGCAAACGCGGCAGTTATGCTGGCCTGCCTTAATCCCGGCGATAAAATATTAGGGTTTGATCTTTCTCACGGTGGCCACTTAACACATGGTTCAGCAGTGAATTTCTCGGGTAAATTATATGAGCCTCATTTTTATGGGGTAAGAAAAGATACCGGTTATGTTGACTATGATCAGCTTAAGGAAGTAGCCCTGCGCGAAAAACCTAAAATGATCATCTGCGGAGCTTCGGCTTACTCGCGCGATTGGGATTATGAGTTTATCCGTAAAGTAGCTGACGAAATTGGCGCTTTGGTTTTGGCTGATATCTCACACCCATCAGGTTTAATAGCACGTGGTTTACTAACCGATCCACTGCCACATTGCCATATTGTTACTACTACTACCCATAAAACATTGCGCGGCCCGCGTGGCGGCCTGATCTTATTAGGTAAGGACTTTGAAAACCCATGGGGTTTAAAAACACCAAAAGGCGAAGTGAAGATGATGTCGGCTCTGCTGGATATGGCTGTTTTCCCGGGAACACAAGGTGGCCCGCTTGAGCATATCATAGCTGCAAAGGCAATTGCTTTTGGCGAAGCCCTGACTGATGACTACATGAAGTATATCGTACAGGTTAAATTGAATGCCGCAGCCATGGCAAAAGCATTTATTGACCGCGGATACGAAATTGTATCAGGCGGAACAGATAATCATTTGATCCTTATCGACCTTAGAAATAAAAATATCACTGGTAAAGCTGCTGAAAATGCACTTGTTACAGCTGATATCACGGTAAATAAAAACATGGTGCCTTATGATGATAAGTCGCCGTTTGTAACTTCAGGTATCCGCGTGGGTACTGCCGCTATTACAACCCGCGGCATGAAAGAAAAGCAAATGGAACACATTGTTGAATTAATAGATAATGTAATTACCAATCCAGATAATGAACTTTCCTTAAAGAAAATACGTAAGAGGGTTCATAAACTTATGGATGACTATCCACTATATAAACATAAAGGCACTGATTGATAAAAGTGATTACGCATCATACTCTTACTGGCAATGAAGATCAACGGTTAAAGGCCCTTGATTCATACAATGTTTTAAATACATTGCCCGAGAAAGAGTATGATGCAATAACCCGTCTGGCATCCTACATATGCCAGGTTCCTATTGCTCTTATTACCTTAATTGATGCCGATCGGCAGTGGGTAAAATCAAGAATAGGTTTGGATGATGAGGGGGGTAATATGCCCCGGCAGGAGGCATTTTGCAATCACACCATCCTTGATGATACCATACTTGAAGTTAATGATTCCTTTGAGTCTGATACTTTTAAAGATAACAACCTTGTTTTAGGCGAGCCGCATATCAGGTTTTATGCAGGTGCCCCGCTAATCGATCCTGACGGCCATCGTTTAGGAGCATTGTGCGTTATTGACAATGTTCCCCGTAAACTCACTTTTGAGCAAAAAGATGCATTGCGTACATTGGCCAATGAGGTGATGTCGCACTTGGTATTGCGTAAGCAAAAGCGCGAGCTTGAAGCATCGCTTGCCGTTCATAAAGATTTCTTTACACTCTTCAATAATTCCTCGGAGGTACATTTTATTGCCGATAAGGATTCCAATATCGAACTGATAAATGATGCGGTGCTCAGCGTGCTGGGTTATACGCCGCAACAGGCAATGGGGCGTTCATTGTGGCAGTTTGTGGTTGGCACGAACAGCCGCGATCAGTTTGTGCCGCTTATTGAAAAAGCGGTAGCTACGCAGCGCCCGTTTGAGCTGGAGACAGAAACCATAACAGCCGACAATGAGGTGAAATGGATAAGCTGGTGTGCTGTACACAAGGAGGGAAAATGGTATGCCAGCGGCAGGGACATTACCTATCAAAAGCATTTATTGGTACAAATGGAGCAGCTATCACTGGTGGCCAGTAAGGTGCGCAACGGGGTGGTGATAACCAATACTAAGGATGAGGTGATATGGGTAAATGAGGCTTTTGAACGGATAACAGGTTATGATCTGAAAGATGTTGAAAATAAGACATTAAAAAACACGCTTAATGGCGAGCCTACACCAGAAAGTAAAAAAATACTGGAGGTAGCCAGAGCAAATAAGCAGCCGTATGAAGTAGAAGTTTTTTTCAACAGAAAAGACGGACAGCCTAAATGGATATCTATAGTAAGTTCTAATATTTATGATGCCAACGGCAATATTGACAAATACATACGTATAATAATAGATATTACTGCACGGAAAACTGCCGAGAAAGATCTTGAAATACTATCATTCGCAGCTGAAAAAACTCCCAGCGGCTCATTAATACGTGATGCTGATGGGAATGTGATATGGATGAATGAAGCGATGGAGCGTATTTTAGGCTATACGCTTAAAGAGATGAAAGGCAAAGCTTTTGGTACTATACTTTTAGGCGAAGGAACCAATATGCATGTATATCATGAAGCGGTTGATGCTGCGAAGGAGAACAAAACCTATGAGGTTGAATTAAAGGTTTATAAAAAAGATGGAACACCCATTTGGGTATTTATATCCAATAGCCCTTTGCTAAATGAGATGGGGGTTGTAGAGCGCCAGATAGGTGTATTTGTAGATATTACAGAGCGCAAGAAAGCCGACGAGCAATTAAAAATGCTTTCATTGGTAGCCAGCAATACCATGAGTGGTGTGGTAATAAATGACAGTGACGGCAATGTAGAATGGATCAATAGCGCGTTTGAGAAAATTACCGGATATAATATTAACGATGTTAAGGGCAGGCATTTGGGTGATGCCCTTAAAGGTGAACTTACTGATATAGCCATTATAGAGCGGGCACGGGATCTTTCAAAAAATAAACAATCATTTGAGGTTGATCTGCTGGCTTACCGCAAGGATGGGCAGATGCTGTGGATCTCAGTCATCAATTCGGTTATTATTGACAGTGAAGGTGAGGTTGATAAATACATTGAGGTTATTATTGATATCACCTCCAAAAAGAAGGTGGAGCTGGAACTTATATCAGCTAAAGAGCAGGCGCTGCAGTTGAACAGGGCCAAGGACATGTTCATTTCGGTGATGAGCCATGAGATACGCACACCGCTGAATGCGGTAATTGGCATGTCGCATTTATTATTGGATGAAGATCCGCTGGAGTCGCAGAAGGAAAACCTGAGCGTACTGAAATTTTCAGCCGAAAATTTAATGAAGCTGATAAACGATGTCCTCGATTTTACCAAAATTGAAACCGGGAACGTTCAGCTGGAAAAAGCAAGTGTTAACCTGCGCGAACTGGTGGAAAGCGTTACCAACTCGCTGCAATACCGGGCCAATGAAAAAGGCATCTACATAAAGCAAAACGTAGATCAGGATGTGCCGCTAATGGTTATTGCCGATAGTGCGCGCCTTATTCAAATATTGCTGAACCTGGTGAGTAACTCTGTTAAATTTACCGAAAAGGGTGGTGTAACCATTGATCTGAAGGTTTTGGAGCAAAATGCTGATACGGTACGTATACGGTTTGCAGTTATTGATACCGGTATAGGCATTGCAGCTGATAAACAAGGAACTATATTTGAATCGTTTAAACAGGCAGAGCTTGATACTACACGTAAATATGGTGGCACTGGCCTTGGCCTCGCCATTAGTAAACGACTGGTAGAGCTGCATGATTCAAGAATAAACGTAGATAGCGTGCTTGGGCAGGGATCGACATTTTGGTTTACAATAACATTTAACAAGGCAGAAAACCAGGCAGTTAATGCGAGTAAAATGGATATGGGATTAGATATAAATGTATTGGTAGTTGATGATAACCAGATCAACCGCATACTGGTTAACAAAGTGCTTAAGAAATGGGGCACCACTGTAGACTTCGCTGAAAATGGCCGGGAAGCCATTGACAAGATAGACGCAAATAGAAACTACGATGTTGTACTGATGGATGTACACATGCCGGTAATGGGTGGCCTGGAAGCGACCGAGATATTGCGGGCTAAAGATGGAGCCTATTTTCAGCAATTACCTATACTTGCCCTAACCGCATCCATGTTAAGTAACGAGGTAAACCAAATGATAGAATCAGGTATGAATGATTTCATCCTGAAACCCTTCGAGCCAAAAACGCTTTACGATAAACTGAGTAAATACCAGAAGCAGTAGGTTTTTAAAGGCAAAAGGACATTATGTTAAGCAGTCACTCACATCCTGTAAATCCATAAAATCGGTTAAATCCTGGTTCCTAATCCTGGGTTATCTTGGTTCAAAACTCTCTCCGCATTCTTATACGTTATCTTTTCCACATCTTCTTTTGATAACGGCAAGCTATCCAAAAATACTTTACCCTCCTCATTGGTACTGAATGGGTAATCTACCGAAAACATAATATTATCAATCCCAAAAGTATCAATAGCCACTATTAGCGGTGGCAAAGTGAATAGCCCACTGGTAGTAATATATACCTGGTCTTTCAGGGTTTGGCTTATGGTCCGCTGGTTATCGCCAACCTCGCCAACTTTAAATTTGCCATCGCAGCGGGCCATCATCATAGGCAGCATTTCGCCCATATGGCCTATGATCAGTTTTAGTTTGGGGTAACGGTCAAATGTGCCTGAAATTATCAGCCGTAAAACATGAATAGCCGTTTCAGAATGCCATCCCCATCCCGAAACTGATAAAGCCGTACCCGAATGCTTAGGCAAACCACTATAATAAGCTTCTTCAACAGCCTTTGGTGGCAAGCCGGGGTGCAGGTAGATGGGGACATTCAACTCTTCAGCTTTCTGTAGTATTGGTGCAAATTTGGGGTGATCCAGGAACTCGCCCTGGGTTAGCCCGTTGATGAGCGCCCCGCAAAAATTATGGATTTTAACTGTGCGTCCCAATTCATCAGCAGCGGCTTCGGGCGCGGTCATGGGCAGGTGTGCAAATGCCATAAATCTGTCCGGATGAGCAGCTATCCTCTCCGCCAGCATATCATTATATTCCCGGGCAAAAGCGGGCCCTTGCTCGGGGCTCAACAGGTTAGCGCCGGCATTTACTACTGATAATACCTGTACAGTTATCCCGTTATCATCCATTGATCTTAGCCGTTCCCCACTGATATCAGCCAGTTTAATTGCCATCTTTTGCATCATTGGCGATTTGTCGCGACCGCTCAATGCCGCTGGGGGTATTTGCTTTACCATTTCCGGAAAAGCTACATGTTCTTCAAGTGTTATAATACGCATATTATTTGTATGGAGTTATCACCAATCCAATAATCAAGCCTGAGACAGGTTTGTATCAAAATATTGACGTTTAATTAAGCATATAAAGGTTATAATTATCCGGGATGGGCTATTCGTATATCAGCTTAGCCTTTAGCCTGCTTAATGCCTCCTGCGAAATATTCAGGTAATTGGCTACTAATTTATTGGGCAGGCGCTGTACAATAGCTGGGTTTTCTTTCAACAGTAGTTTATAGCGCTCGGTTGCATCAAGCGTCATAAAACTTTGCAGGCGCCGCGTGTTATTTACATAGGCATATTCAAGGTAATTGCGGTAGAATTTTTCCCATGCGGGGATAACATCCAGCAGGTAATAAAAATCATTGCGTGTTATATAAAGCAGCTCTGTTTTTTCAATGGCCTGAGTATATTCTGTTAATGCCTCACCGCTGATAAATGAAACCAGTGAGGTTGAAAAGGAATTTTCAAACGCAAATCTGCGGGTAACCTCGGCGCCATCGGATTTGGTAAAATATACCCGTAGACAGCCCTTGTTCACAAACAACATACGCCTGGCCGGGTTACCGGTTACCGATACCAGTTCATTTTTTTTAAGCGATAGGGGTTTAAAATAGTATAAAATGCTTTGCAGTTGTTCATCGCTCAAGGCAACCCTGTCTAAAATATACTGGCTTAGTTGGTTATACATGGCTGTTTTCTGATCGGGTTTTTCTAATAGCAATATAAATTAATAAAGCTGCAATTAAAGTCCGCAAAGCAGCAATGAAGTATGAATTGTTGTATCCATACGTTTTAAACTATAGCTACAAAATTCAGTTAATTAAAAGCGGCAAACATTGATGTGGATCAACAAATAGCAGGGTTACTCCGCATACGCAATAGTAGCAATGCTCAATTTTAACCCTTCTATCTTCAATAGCTCAATTCCACAAGCTTCAAGCGTTGCACCAGTGGTTACCACATCATCAACCAGTAATATATGCTTATTCTTTAAGCTTTCGGGGTTATTTATAGTGAACACTTCCTGCATGTTCTCAAACCGCAGGAACCGCGATTTATGAGTTTGTGTTTCGGTGGCCTTTAAACGAACCAAATTATCTGTCTGAACAACAGCATTCAGCTTTTGCGCTAATCCCTCGGCAAAGCAAGTACTTTGGTTATAGCCTCGCTCCTTCAACCTGCTTTTATGCAGCGGCACAGGTATAATCACATCAACCGTATTAAAAACGGCACTTTTTGCCAGCTGACTACCCGCGATATTGCCTAACAGGTTGCCGATCTTTTGCATGCCCTTATACTTAAAATGGTGCATCAGGTTTTGGATACGGCCCCCTTTGGCAAAAAAGTACAGCGCATAAGCACCCTCCAACTGTATCTTTCCCCAAAACTGCCGGGCAACAATATTGTCGGGCTGTAAATGGAAATTGGTTTGCGGCAAATGGTACAGGCAATCCGTGCAAATTACATGCTCGTTAGCCATCAAACTTTCTCCACAAGCCGGACAAAGCTCAGGAAAAAATAAAGCAACAAAATCAGCAAGGTAACCGCGAGATAGTTTCACGGTAGTAATTTAGTAAAAGATTTTATTTCCCAATCCTCTTTGCGGTTTACCGCAGAGAGGGTCGACTAGCGCAGCGTAGTCGGGGTGAGTCAACTCTGCGCAATGCATTAGCGCTAATGTCCGCTTGCCCATCGACTCCCCCGGTCTTAGCTTCGCCCGACCACCCTCTCTACCGCAAGCGGTAAAGAGGGTAAGGGGATTTTAATATTATTTCTACCAATATATAACCCCGATGGAGTTTAAACGCTTGCTCCGTAGGAGCACAATGTTGGTAGCAAAAAAATAGAAATGAATAGTTAGCGTGCCGTAGGTACGCAACCTTCTGCATCTTCTCCGCTATTCACCAAAGAGGTGCAATCAAACAATAAATTCACAGCTCACCAGTTTACATCAAAACAATTGTACCAGTACAGTATATGGTTAAAATTCATCTTCTTGCCATTTTTTACAAAAGCACTTTAACCATAAGCATTTGTTTCGCGGTTATGACTGCTGCGCTTGCCATGTTTGGCTCACCTATTATATTATTGCGATTATTTGCCGTATCATTTATGACCGGCGGTACTATATCAAGTCTGTTATACAGAGAGATAAGCCCCAGACTTAAAAATGAGTACTATTTCTATTATAATCAAGCGATAGCTAAATCCACGCTGGTCGTTACATGTGTTGCAATAAATATTATAATTGGGGTATTATTGATTCTGATAAGCTGCCATATCTAATCCCGCAACCCTCTTTGCGGTTCACCGCAGAGAGGGTCGACAAGTGAAACGTAGTCGGGGTGAGTCAACGGAGCGCGTTTACCGCATACAAATCAAACGCGACGAGGTTGCCGCGTCGTTCCTCCTCGCAATGACATTTAATATATAATCCTGAAAATCAAAAGAATCCGTTTAATCCTGGTTCACCTTATCCTTAATCGCCAGTTGCCCGCAGGCTGCGTCAATATCCTTACCACGGCTCCGGCGTAAATTGGTGTTGATACCTTGTTTGCGCAGGTAATCGGCAAAAGCTTCTATTTTATCCTCGCCCGCATTTATAAAGCTGGCGAAGGCAATGGGGTTATATTCAATAATGTTCACCTTACATGGCAGGTGCTTGCAGAATTTTGCCAGTTCAATAGCATCCTGCAAAGTATCGTTAAAGCCATCAAAAACAATGTACTCGTAAGTTACCGGGTTCTTGGTTTTAGCATAATAGTATTTTAATGCCTCGGCCAGTGCTTTTAACGAGTTTTGCTCGTTTATAGGCATAATAGTGTTGCGCTTTTCATCGTTAGCGGCATGAAGGGATAGGGCCAGGTTAAACTTCACCTGATCGTCGCCCAGTTTTTTTATCATTTTGGCTATGCCGGCGGTTGATACGGTGATGCGCTTAGCAGCCATATTAAGCCCGTCTTCCGATGTTATTTTTTCGACCGAATCCATTACGTTCTTGTAATTAAGCAATGGTTCGCCCATGCCCATGTACACGATGTTGGTTAATGGCTGCCCGTAATTTTCCATGGCCTGCTTGCTTATTAAAACAACCTGATCGTAGATTTCATCGGGGTTAAGGTTACGTTTGCGCTCCATATAGCCGGTGGCACAAAACTTACAGGTGAGGCTGCAGCCCACTTGTGATGATACGCAGGCCGTCATTCTGCCCGGTGTGGGAATTAAAACACCCTCAATTAGGTGGGTATCGTGTAAAATAAAAGAATTTTTTATAGTTTTATCTGCACTAAACTGTGAGTTGTTAATTTTTACGTTATTTATAACAAAATTTTCGTCCAGTTTATTACGAAGTTCTTTTGAAATATTGCTCATTTCATCGAAAGAGAAACATGATTTTTTCCAAAGCCATTCATAAACTTGTTTTGCCCTGAAGCTTTTTTCGTCCATACGGATAAAGTGCTCTTGCAGAGTTTGCAGGCTAATGCTGCGGATATCAATTTTGTCTTTTTTAATGCTCACTTTGCAAAGGTACTGAAATAAAAAAATAGTAACTTTTTTTAGTATATTCTTTTTGTCAAATTAAAAACGATAACTTTAAGTTAATTGTAAATGTTTATAGATTTGGTTGGTATATTTTAAAAGGTTTTTTTAGAAGATGCTAAGTATTATGATTTAATGAAAAGTTTTAAAGCCGATTATGTTTTTCCTGTTTATGCCGAACCAATTAAAAATGGAATTGTTACAGTTGATGATTATGGCAGGATCATTTCAGTTACAGATTACCAGCCCGCATCAGATCAAAACCAGCCCCTTGAGCACCTAAGTGGCATTATTTGCCCCGGATTTATAAATACACATTGCCATCTTGAACTTTCACACCTGGAGGGTAAGGTCCCCACAAAAACAGGTTTGGTCGACTTCATAAAACAGATACTAAAGGTACGTAATGCCGATCATCAATCAATTATTGAAGCTGCCGAAAAAGCCGACAGCGATATGTATGATAATGGCATAGTTGCCGTTGGCGATATATCAAACAACAATGTTACCATCCCCATAAAAGCTAAAAGCAAACTATACTACCACACTTTTGTAGAGGTATTGGGCTTTTTGCCGCACAATGCCGATGAATTGTATGCTAATGGTTTAATGTTGCTGGATGAATTCAGGCCGCAGTCGTGTTCCATAACACCGCATGCCCCGTATTCGGTATCAAAAGAATTATTCAGGCTGATAAAGAAATATTCCGACTCAGGTGTTAAAAACCTGCTGAGCATCCACAACCAGGAGTGCGATGATGAGAATAAGTTCTTCCGATACAAACTGGGTAAGTTTAATGAGCTTTATGAGTTTTTTGGTATGGATACCAGCCACTTTAAGCCCCAGGCCCGTAATTCCATGCAATCCATAATTCCGTTACTTACCAGCAAGCAGGATATTTTAATGGTGCATAACACCTGTACCAATCTTAAAGACATCTATTTCCTTAAACGTTTCGATCGCAAAATAAACTGGTGCTTTTGCCCCAATGCTAATTTATATATTGAAAACAGGGTGCCAAAGATCAATCTGTTTATTGATCAGGGCTTTAACATCACCCTGGGTACCGATAGCCTGGCATCAAACACCAAGCTGTGCGTACTGCATGAAATGAAAACCATTCAGCAAAAGTTCCCAACTATTAGTACAGCTAAACTAATGGAGTGGGGTACTATTAACGGTGCTCAATTTTTAGGTATCGACAATGAAAAGGGAAGCCTTGAGCCCGGCAAATCACCCGGCTTAAATTTAATAACCAATATGGATGGACTTAAATTAACCGCGGAATCAAAAGTTAGGCGTTTAATTTAAGTGCTACACTAATCTTTATAAGGATGCTTTCACGAATCAGGTATATAATTTTATTTCTGGCGATTTGTATTGCCTGCAAAGCATCAGCCCAAAACAATGATCCTGTTGTTAAAACCGATAAAGGGTATATACGCGGGATAGTTGAAAACAATGTCCAGGTTTTTAAAGGTATACCCTATGGTGCCCCGCCTGTCGGCGATTTAAGATTTATGCCCCCTGCAGCTCATGCAACATGGACAGATACATTGGCAGCCACCAAATTTGGCCCGATAGCCACTCAATATTCAGGTAATAAAGTTATTGGCTCCGAAGACTGCCTTTCACTAAACCTGTATACCCCAAAAACCGATAACCATAAACGCGCGGTAGTAGTTTGGATACACGGCGGCAGTATGACAAACGGCTCGGGTAAAGGAATGAACGGCCATGCTTTTGCCGATCATGATGATATCGTGACCATCACCATTAATTACAGGCTTGGCGCTTTTGGCTTTTTATATATGGGCGATGTGGATAAGCGTTACGCACAATCAGGTAATTGTGGGGTACTGGACGTAATAGCAGCGCTAAAATGGATAAAACAAAATATCACTTCCTTCGGCGGCGACCCTAATAGGATTACCATTATGGGCGAATCGGCAGGGGCAAAGCTCATCAGCGCAGTGATGGTTTCCCCGCAATCCAGAGGACTGTTTCAGCAATGCATCCTTGAAAGTGGCTCGGTACAATGCATTCGCGATACCGTTACCGCTAAAAACGAAAGGTTGCGGCTTTTGAATAAGATGGGGCTTATATCAAATGATGTGCGCAACCTCTTGACCCTTCCGGCTGATTCCATCATGAAGATACAAGGCATTATAACAGAAGGCATTGGCGGTAACTCCTGCTTCGGCCCTGTTTATGATGGAAAAGTGATCCTAATGGATGGCTATAAATATGCAGCCGGTAAAGAGCAACCCCCAATAAAAGCACTCATCGGCACAAATGAATACGAGGCGGCAGCCTTTGTTGGTCCCAATAGCGACCTGAAGGATGCAAACAACACCATTTTTAAACCATTATTTGAGGATGACGCACCCATAGTTTATGCGGCTTATCAGCAGCAGCTAAAAACAGATTCGCCATATGCTGCCGAAGTAAAAATACTCACGCAGTATATGTACCAAATGCACTCTTATCGCTTTGCGAGAGTACTGGCCCAAAATAACATACCGGTTTGGATGTACCGCTTTAAATACGATAACGGCAAATCGTTTGGCGCCAAACATGGCGAAGAACTGCAATATATTTGGAATACAAACACCCCCAACACCATAACCGACAGCGTGAAAAAGCAATTAACCATTAACCTGCACGGTGCATGGATAGCCTTCATCAAAACCGGGAATCCCAATATATCATCATTACCCCAATGGCCAAAATACAATAGCAACACCCGCCAGGTGATGATGTTTGATACTACGGATAGCGTAACGGGACTGAAAGATGTTTATGATGATAAGAGCTTCCCATCGCAGGTGTTTATGCTGAAGTAGCTATCAATAAAAAATTATGAGGAGATATTTAATAGGTCCAGAAGTCGCAGGACAATTAGGTAATGATACAATTTTAAATTATTCAACAAAACCTCCCATTATTGAGAAACTACATTATAGGTTCGATGATTGGTTGGGCGATGATTTTTTAGAAGGATTTCAATGTTTTATTTGTACGGAAAGATTAGCGAATTACTTAAATGAAAATAAACTAACCGGATATAAGTTAGAAGACTGTAAGATTTCTAAATCTGAACTTTTTGATGACTTAAATGAAGATGGTTTGGATTTACCAATTTTTTATTGGTTTAAGGTAATTGGGAATGAAAATGAAGATTTTTTTATTATTCCTAATTCCAGACTTATTATCTCAGAACGTGCGTTAAACATCCTTAAAATGTTTAACATCAATCATTGTGATATTAAAGAATATAGTGAGTAGGGTTTAGTCTTTCATGCCGTCAGTAAAAAAGCTTCAGCCGAGATCAGGCAAAACAATGATGGCCTTGAGCGCGGGCAGGGCATAGGAAATTTTTGCAGCGCACAGGCCATAGCAGCAATAAGGCCGCAAAAAGATTGCAGCCCAGGTTTTGCCGGATTTGCAACGAGGGCCCTGTGCGAAAAGAAGCCTATTTGCTGACTTGATCTTTTGGTTACTTTGGATCAAGCCAAAGTAACAGCCATAGCGGCAATTGAGCGGCCAATCATTAAATGAACCACAAAATATCTTTCAAACCTGAATTAACCACCAAACCTTCCTATTTTTGACTTTTTAATTTTGACTTTTAACTTATGATAAAGCATCTGGATATAACTGTAAAAGGCAAAGTACAAGGCGTATTCTACCGGGCATCAACCAAAGCCGTTGCCGATCAGCTTGGCGTACGCGGCTTTGTAAAAAATGGTGAAGATGGCGATGTGCTCATAGCCGCCGAAGCCGATAAAGCCACCCTCGAAATGTTTTTAGACTGGTGCAACGAAGGCCCGCAGGATGCCGAAGTAAGTTCTGTAGAATCAAATGAAGGCGAATTAAAAAACTATCGTAATTTTGAGGTAGTTAAAAAAAATCATTTGTGGTAGTACAGCCACTGCAAATTAATTCAAGTATAATCATTGTCAACAGCTAAAAAGTTCGCGGGTCAAACCGCCATATACGGCGCAAGTACTATAGCCGGCAGGGTGTTAAATTTTTTTCTTACCCCTGTTTATACACGCACATTTGCTACCGGGATATATGGTATTTTATCAACCATATTCAGCTATGCGGCAATCTTAAATGCAATAATGGCATTTGGATTGGAAACTACTTTTTTCAGGTATTTAAATAAACATGCCGATAACAAAAAGAGAGTTTATAACAATGCTTTTGCATCGGTATTCTCCATTACCATTGTGTTTCTGCTGGTTACTTTGCCCTTTATTGGGCATATAGCCAATTTTATACAGGTAGGTAAGGATACTTCACACAGTGAGTTTGTAACATTTATAGACTACTTTATAGCTATACTGGTAATTGATGCATGGTGCGTTATTCCTTTTGCCAAAATACGTGCCGATGGCAAACCCGGCAGGTATAGCATAATAAAGTTTATCAATATTATCATCTTCGTTTCGCTAAACCTGGTCTTTATTTATGTTATTCCTTATTGGATAAACCACCACTATATTGGCTCGGGCTGGATAAGTACATGGTATACAAAAGGCTGGGTAGGCTATGTGTTCCTGTCAAACCTAATTGCAAGTATCATTACTTTGGTGCTGCTGCTGCCTGAGATATTGAAATTAAGACTTGACTTTGATGGCAAAATGCTTGCAGAAATGTTTGCCTACAGCTGGCCGGTGTTAATTGCAAACCTGTCGTTTTTAGTTAATGAAAATTTAGATAAACTACTTTTGGGTAAGCTGCTGCCGCAAAATATCAGTGTGCGCGAAGTAGGCATATATGCAGCCTGTGCTAAAATATCCCTGTTCCTGAGCATATTTGTGCAAGCCTTCCGTTTAGGTGCCGAGCCTTTCTTTTTTAGTCATGCTAAAAATAAAAATGCAGGCCAAACCTATGCCCGTATCATGGATTATTTTGTAATTACTGTTTGCGTAATATTTATAGCACTGATAGCTAATATCGAAATTTTAAAATACTTTGTAAAAGGCCACGATGCAAAACAAACTGCATTATACTGGACAGGTTTGCGTGTAGTACCACCATTGGTTTTTGGTTACGTGAGCCTGGGTATTTACATGAATTTATCAGTATGGTATAAACTATCCGATCAAACAAAATATGGTTTGTACATTTCAGGTATAGGGGCAATACTCACCATTGTGCTGAATGTGTTGTTCATTCCCAGATATACTTACATGGCTTCGGCATGGGTGTCATTCATAGCCTATGCAACCATGATGGTGCTATCCTATGTATGGGGACAGAAAAATTACCCTATCCCTTATAATCTTAAAAAGAACCTGGCTTATATAGTTTCATCAATTGTAGTAGTTTATCTGTCATTTTATGTATTTAACAGGAATATTTATATAGGCGATTCGTTGTTATTATTATATATATCAGTGGCATTTTATTTTGAACGCGAAAACTTAAGGGCTATATTTAAACGATGATTATCAGAGTAATAAACAAATCAAAAAATGGCCTGCCGGCCTACGAAACTATGCATGCCGCAGGTATGGACCTGCGTGCCGACCTGGAAACAACCATAACGCTTAAACCATTTGAGCGCAAGCTTGTCCCAACAGGGTTACATATTGAATTGCCCGAAGGTTTTGAGGCACAGATACGCCCGCGCAGCGGTTTAGCATTTAAACATGGTATCAGCATAGTTAATTCCCCGGGGACTATTGATGCCGATTACCGTGGCGAAATAAAGGTATTACTGATCAATCTTTCCGACCAGGTATTTGAGATAAATACCGGCGACAGGATTGCGCAAATGATTGTTGCCAAACACGAACAAGTAAATTGGGAAGAAGTTGAGGTGTTAAATGAAACTTCGCGCGGTGTGGGTGGTTATGGACATACAGGGGTAGCTTAGATTTAGATAAATTGGGATGAGGCGGTTTATAGTTGTGCTTTTTTCAGTAATACCGGCTTTTGTTTTTGCACAAAACAAAAGCATTGGTACCGTTGTGGCTGCCAAACCCATGTCGCAGATAGATAGTGTGATGGTGAGGCAGATTTTTATGTCGGCCTTGCATGAAAAGATAATGGAGAATTACACCCAGGCTGCCGAATTGTTCAGTCGTGTGCTCCAGTCTGATCCGGGCAATGCTGCCGCGCTGTTTGAGTTGGCAAATCTTAAAAAACAAAAAAATAATTATGTGGATGCGCAGCCCTTGCTTGAAAAGGCCGTTGCCATCAGTCCGGATAATGAGTGGTACTGGCTCTCACTTGCCGAATGTTATGAAAAAAATAATAACATAGTAAAGCTCCAGAATGTATTTGTACAGCTGATAAGGATAAACCCCGATAAGCCCGAATATTATTATGATAACGCTAATGCCCTTTTTATTGAGAAAAGGTATGATGATGCGCTGAAAGTTTATGATCAGTTGCAGGCCATGAACGGGCTTGATGATGATATACTGGCAGGTAAACAAAAAATATACCTTATACAAGGCAAGGTTGACCCGGCTGCTGCCCAGTTGCAGGAAATGATTGCCGATAACCCCTCGCAAGTAAAGTATTACCTGGTATTGGCCGAGTTGTACAACTCAAATAATCTGCAGGATAAGGCATTCAAAGTTTTAAAGGATGCCGAGAAAATTGCGCCCAATTACGGGCAGATACATTTAGCCCTGGCCGATATCTATCGTGATAAAAAGGATAATGAATCTTTCTTTAATGAACTGGAACTGGCTTTTGCGGCTCCGGAAGTTGATATCGACCAAAAGATTAAGATCATTTTAGGGTATTTCCCAAAATTCCCCGATCCCAACGCCAAAGCCAGCGCGCTTGAGTTGAGCAAGATATTGATAAGTGCTCACCCTGATGATTCAAAATCTTATGCCATGTATGGTGATATGCTTTTTCAGACCGAGAAATTTAAGGAAGCAGAAGCAGCCTACAGAAAATCCATCCAGCTAAACGGCAGCCACTATGCGGTTTATGAACAGCTGGTACGTATTGAAATAAGCTCGAACGAAATGGATCAGGCCATAAAAGATGGTGAGAATGCTCTTGCGCTTTTCCCTAACCAGGCCTGGATGAATTACCTGGTGGGCATTGCCTGCCAGCAAACAAAGGATTACAAAAAAGCGATAGGCTATATTAAAAGCGCGATTGATGTAGCACCCGACGATAAGGACCTGCTCTCATTAAGCTATTCCTCATTAGGTGATTGTTATCATGAAATGAAGGATTTCAGCAATTCTGATGCTGCCTATGATAAATCGCTGACGTATAATCCGGACAATGCCTTTGCCTTAAACAATTATGCCTATTATTTATCGTTAAGAGGAGAACAGTTGGATAAGGCAGCGCAGATGTCGGCACACTCAAATGAGTTGCAGCCTAATACAGCATCGTTTGAGGATACTTATGCCTGGATCTTATTCAAGCAGAAAAAATATGCCGATGCTAAAATTTGGATAGAGAAAGCCATAGTGCATGATAAAACAAACAGCGCCGTACAGATAGAACATTATGGCGATATCATGTTTTATTTAGGTGATACCAATGCTGCCGTACAAAACTGGAAAAAAGCAAAATCATTCGGAGAGCAGTCGCCGGTTTTAGATCGTAAAATAAATGAAAGAAAATATTTTGAATAAACTGATGATAGTCTGCGGCTTGCTGATAATGGTAAGCTGCTCGGCGCATAAGCATCTTACTGCGAGTACATCGGCCACGGTTTCAAAGACAAAAGCTAACGAGGAATTACAGCTTGAACCTATTCGTACGCAGCAGCTCGGCTTTAATACCTTTTCGGGTAAGGCCAAAGCAAGCCTGGCTATTAATGGTAATAATAACGACTGTACACTCAATCTCCGCATTAATAATGGTAAAAAGATATGGGTTTCAGTAACCGCTTTATTAGGTATTGAAGTAGCCCGGGCTATAATTACGCCTGATAGCATACAGGTTATAAACCGTTTGCAGGGTATCTACTTTAAAAAGCCTTTCAGCTTTATATATAAGTATGCTAATAAGCAGATAGATTATACCATGCTACAGGCGCTGCTGGTAGGAAACGCTATACCCCAGGCGTTGAATGATAGCACAAAATTTGCGTCGGATAGTAGTAATAACATCACACTAAGCGGCAATTTGCAGGACCTGATATATAAACTGGTGCTTGGCAATGATATGAAAGTGAGCCAAACCAACCTCACAAACCAGAGTGCGGGGCAATCGTTACAGGCGGTTAACGCGTTTACTTTAGCGGGCACTCAAAAAGTGCCATCGCAAATAAATATTGCCTCTGTTGCCGGTGATAAAAAGATACAGGTTAATTTGCACTACGTTAAAGTTGATATTAATCAACCGCTTGAATATCCATTTAATATCCCCGACAGCTACTCGCAGGCAAATTAAATTGTATTTTTGCGCTTATGTAACAGGAATGATAGGATATAAATAGCCTTGTCAAAACCATTAAACACTACCACATACGGATGAAATTTTTAAAAATTGTTTTCTTTTTGCTCTGCGTTTTTACGTCATTTAATGTACACGCGCAAAGTAGCCAGGAGTTAAAACGCCGCCGCGACCAGCTAACCCAGGAGTTGCAGCAGCTAAACCAGGAGTACCAGGAAACAGCAAACAATAAAAAATTATCTAAAAAACAACTTGATAACCTAAAAGCGCAGATCAGTATCCGCGAAGAAAAAATAAATGTTATAAATTCTGAGGTAAGAAACTTGGATAATCAAATCTCTGAGAGTAATAATTCCGTACGTAGTTTACAAAGCCAGTTAAATCAGCTCAGAAAAGAATACGCGGGCATGATATTGTTTGCTTATCGTAATCAAAGCGCATATAATAAACTGATGTTTATTTTCGCGGCGAAAGATTTTAACCAGGCTTATAAACGTTTAAAGTATTTACAGCAGTTTGGTACCTACCGCGAGCGGCAGGCCGATTATATTGAAGGAACACAAAAAGACCTGCATGTTAAGATAGTTGAACTGGACAAGAGCAAAGAAGAAAAAAGTGCATTGCTGAAGGACCAGGAGAAGGAGAAACAAACATTAGGCGAACAGAAAAATACGCAGACACAAGCCATAGCCGATTTGTCGCAGCATGAAGGGCAGCTTAAGCAGCAGCAAAAGGATCTGCAAAAGAAAATAGCTGCTACTAACCGTGAGATAGACGCGGCAGTACGCAGGGAAATTGAAGAAGCCAGGCGCAAGGCCGAAGAGGAAGCAAAAGAAGCAGCAAGAGTAGCTGCCGCGAAGGCTAAAGCCGAGAATAGGGAAGTTACGATACCAAAAACCAAAACTATTACTAAAACATCAAGTAACAGCGAGGTTTTGAACGCAACGCCAGAGGCAGCCCGACTATCAAACGACTTTTTGGGTAACCGGGGCCGTTTGCCATGGCCGGTAACTAATGGAGTTATAATACAGGGTTTTGGCGTTTATTATACGCCCGAGAATATTAAAAGTGAGAGTACAGGCGTTTCTATTAAAACAAACCCTGGTGCAAGTGTGAGGGCGATATTTGAAGGGGAGGTGATAAATGTGCGTGATATTGTGGGTACCTACCTGGTAGTTATAAGGCATGGTGAGTATTTTACAGCTTACTCAAACCTTAGATCGGTTAGTGTATCAAAGGGGCAAAAGGTAACTACGAAGCAAACAATAGGCACGGTAGCTACTGATTCAACAACCGGCGAAACGGATGTTGAGTTTGATTTGTACAAAGGTTCAACACCGGTTAACCCTAAATTATGGCTGGCGCCAAATTGATTGAAACTTTGTAATATTAAAAATGTTTATATTTGTAACCTTTTAATAGTAAGATTATGTTTAGTTCAGTTTTTCTGTTTTTTGATATTGGCGGAGGGGAAATAATGCTCATCATGCTGGTGGTATTATTATTGTTTGGAGGCGAAAAACTTCCTCAGCTGGCACGCGGCCTGGGTAAGGGCATTCGTGATTTTAAAGATGCATCTGAAGGCGTAAAACGTGAAATAACTAATCAGATTGATAGTTTTGAAGCTAAAAAAGCTGACCAGGCAAACGCTGCACCAACTACAACTGAAACTGCAGCAGCAGCCCCGGTGGTAGCGGCAACTGAACCACCTGTTATAACACCGGCACCCAATACAATGCCGGTAGCTGAGATAAGCTCAACAGCCGAAGTTGCACCGGTACACCACGAACCTAATACACCTGCTGAGCCGGCTCATTTAAGGGAAACACCTATTGAGTCGCTTAAATCACCGCAGGAAGAAGTTAAATCATAAGTACAGTATATAAATCATAATATAAAAACTTAAAATCATGGGATTAGAATCACCAGTAATGCTCATCTTAATATTCGGCGTAATATTATTGATGTTTGGAGGTAAAAAAATTCCTGAACTAATGAAAGGTTTAGGAAAAGGGGTTAAGGAATTTAAAGACGCGCAAAACGGCGAGGGTACTACTACCACAAATACCGACGACAAACCTAAAGTATAAAAACTTTATTTGAAAATATGTTGATTTGAAAATTTGAAGGTTAAATTACCGCTATCAGTTGGTATGTCTTCAAATTTTCAGATCATTTTCTAAGTTAAAAGGTAGTGCATCTTCAAATCAGCACATCCTCAAATCTTCAAATCAACATTATTTCCCGCCCGTTCAAGCGCCCACGCTTGAATGAAAAAAGATTTTAGCGTCCACGCTAAAGATCCTACAAAATCATGTTGTTTTTTTTAATGTCAGGTAAGCGTAGACGCTTGAGCCAACGGAATATCTCTTTACAGTCGGGGATTGCTTCGTTCCTCGCAATGATGCTGGAGTAAGATCACTTCAAATAAGCTATAATTCAATCGCCCTCTTTCCGCCAACGGCGAAGAGAGGGCAGACGAGCGGCTTAGCGAAGCCGGGTGAGTTACCGGAGCGCGTTATTATTTCGTCGCCTGTTCATGCGTAGACGCTTGAACAGACGATCCGTCATCCTCAAATCAGCACATTTTCAAATCTTCAAATTAACATTTTCCTCAAATCAGCACATCCTCAAATCTTCAAATCAACAAGTCTTCAAACCGGTACATCACCAAATCTTCAAATCAACAAGTCTCCAAATCAATTTTAATTTTTATTTTAGCCGCATGGCTAAATTCTATTCCTCTTTAACTGAAATAAAGAGCGGGTTGCAAAGTGGGGAAATTACTGTTGAAAAACTGGTAAAAGGTTATTTAGAAAAAATTAAACAGCATGCCCATTTAAATGCTTTTAACGAAGTGTTTGAACAGGAAGCATTAACACGTGCCAATGATATTGATTCCCGCATCCAGCTTGGGAGTGCCGGTAAACTTGCAGGCATGGTTATCGGAATAAAAGATAATATCTGCTATAAAGATCACAAGGTATCCGCATCATCAAAAATTTTAGAAGGTTTTACCTCCATTTATTCCTCAACCATAGTTGAGCGTTTATTGGCCGAAGATGCCATAATCATAGGTCGCTGTAATTGCGATGAGTTTGCCATGGGCGCCAGTAATGAGAGCTCATATTATGGCCCGGTAAAAAACTATGCCGATAATACTAAAGTGTCGGGTGGTTCATCAGGTGGTTCCGCGGTAGCGGTGCAGGCCGGTATGTGCCATGCAGCCATAGGTACCGATACTGGTGGTTCAGTAAGGCAGCCCGCCTCATTTTGTGGGCTTATCGGCCTTAAACCCACTTATGGCCGTATTTCAAGGTATGGCATAATAGCTTATGCCTCATCTTTCGATCAGGTGGGCCCGATCACCAGATCTGTAGAGGATGCCGCCCTGTTATTGGAAGTTATGGCAGGCCCCGATGAGTATGACAGCACACTGGCCCAAAAGCCTGTTCCCGCATTCAGTGCGAATATTAAAGCGCCGGAAAAGAAAAAGATCGCCTATCTGCAGGAATCATTATCCAGTCCGGGTGTAGATGCTGAGGTAAAAAATACACTGAGTAAATATATTGATAAGTTGCGAGCCGAAGGCCATACCGTAAACCCTATAGCTTTTGATTATTTGGATTACATGGTACCATCGTACTATATCCTGGCTACTGCCGAGGCTTCATCAAACCTTGCACGCTTTGATGGCGTACATTATGGTTACCGGAGCCCTGAGGCATCCGATCTGCAATCAGCCTATAAAAAATCACGTTCCGAAGGTTTTGGCAAAGAGGTAAAGCGCCGTATAATGCTTGGCACATTTGTGTTAAGTGCCGGTTATTACGATGCTTACTATGCCAAGGCACAAAAGGCGCGCCGCCTCATCCGCCAAAAAACAGAAGAAATATTACAGGAATACGATTTTATACTTACCCCAACAGCCCCCGAACCTGCATACGCAATAGGCAAGGAGGAAAGCGATCCGGTTGTAACTTACCTGGCAGATATTTTTACCGTTCAGGCTTCGTTATCTGGTGTTCCGGCAATTTCATTGCCTGCGGGCAATAATAGCAAAGGTTTGCCGTTAGGTTTACAATTAATTACCGGGCAATTTGAGGAGCAAGAGTTGTTAAATTTCTCTGAATATTTCCTGGGGCTATAAAAATTTAATACATTAGTAAAAATGTTGACGCAAGCCAACGTTTTTAGTTTTAAATCCCTATAATAAATGAAGAGATTATTTACTTTTATTATCTGTATTTTATTACTCCTAATTGTTAAAACTAATACAATTTTTGCTGCCGGCTTTATAGCCCCGGCTTCTACGCAAACTTTTGGCGATACCACATTTGCACATGCTGCTGCAAATCAGGCACAGCTTACCGGCTATCAAACTAACATAAAACATCGCCTTGATTCCCTTAAAAAAGATGTCCCTTTAGATTATAACGAGTACGTACAAAACTACATTGACATTTACGCCAACAACCGCGACGAAATGGGGCAGGTGATTGGCCTGGCTAAATATTATTTCCCTATCTACGAAAAGGTGTTCCGCGCTGCGGGTATCCCTGTTGAAATTGAATACTTATCGGTAGTGGAGTCGAAACTTGATCCTAATGCGGTATCAAGGGTAGGCGCTACCGGTCCGTGGCAGTTCATGTCAACCACAGCCAGATTATATGGCTTAAGTATGGATGGCTATATTGATGAACGCCGCGACCCTGTGCGTGCCAGCTATGCTGCCGCCGCTTATCTTAAAGATGCTTATGAAGAATTCGGCGACTGGCTGTTAGCCATCGCGTCATATAATTGTGGTAAAAGCAATGTGGAAAATGCCATTGCCAAAGCCGGGGCCAATGATTTCTGGTCCATTCGCCAATACCTTCCGCTTGAAACCCGCAATTATGTACCCGCTTACATAGCCGTTGCTTACCTCATGAATTATTATGGCAAGCATAATATTATTGCCCAGCCTTGTAGTTTTTCAAGAAATATAGATACCGTTTTGGTTGATAGGTCCATTTCCCTTGGCAATATCTCCAATATCTTAAATATGGATTACAGGGTTTTAGCGCTGTTAAACCCGGCCTACCGCACACAAATGATAAATGGCAGCCCGGCTAACCCGCGCAGGCTTATTATTCCGCAATGTAACAGTAAATCTTACTCAGCACTATACGATGCACTGAATAGCGGTGTTATTTCGCCCGTATTACCGGCGCATGCAAGCTATGTTTCTTATGCGGAAGAAAGACCCGAGCACAGGCCTGCCTACCATAAGGTGAAAAGGGGGGAAACGTTGTCGGATATTGCTGATCGTTATGGCGTTGATGTGCAGGACCTGAAAAACTGGAACCACCTGCACCACAAACCGGCAGTCGGCCAAAAGCTTAAATTAAGCGCCGATAAAGAAGACGCTTCCTCATCCTCTAAAGAAACCCGGACTTATATAACCTATAAAGTTAAACGCGGCGATACGTTGAGCGTAATTGCCGCCAAATTTGATGGTGCATCGGTTGAGCATATTAAATCATTAAATGGTTTAAAGCATGGTCAGTTACAGCCGGGTATGACACTTAAAATAAGCAAAGGCTGATTGTAGGAGTCAAGAGTTAAGAACCATGAATCAGGATGAAAAATAAAATCTTGACTCTTGTATCCTCGCTCTTGACTCTGGGAATGAATCAGGAACCAAAATATAAGAATCAGGATAAACCAATAAATAGCTAATAGAAACCGGCATCACAATAATATATTTTTCCTTTTTCTGTCGCGATATAATTTCCGTATTTATTGGTTTTTGTAATCTTGATTCCTGACTCTTAAATCTTGGCTCTATTTTATGCTAAACCTTACATATATTATCAAATACGGTCTTTTTCCCGTACCCGGTGAAAAAAGAATCGTAGTTTTGAGCTCTTGAATCTTGAGAAGATGAATAATAAAACCAATCGTAAACAGGACGCTTTAGATTACCATTCAAAAGGCCGACCGGGCAAAATACAGGTAGTGCCAACCAAGCCTACTAACTCCCAGCGGGATCTTACCATGGCTTATTCCCCCGGCGTTGCCGAACCCTGCCTGCGCATTGCCGACAACGTTGAAGATGTATATAAATATACCGCCAAAGGTAACCTTGTAGCTGTTATCAGTAACGGAACTGCCGTGCTTGGTCTGGGCAATATTGGCCCCGAGGCAAGCAAGCCTGTTATGGAAGGCAAGGGCTTGCTGTTTAAAATTTATGCCGATATCGATGTGTTCGATCTGGAGATAAATGCCAAAACCCCTGATGAATTTGTAGCTATAGTAAAGGCGCTGGAGCCAACATTTGGAGGTATCAACCTTGAAGATATATCTGCCCCAACCTGTTTTGAAATTGAGCGCCGCCTGAAAGCCGAAATGAAGATCCCTGTTATGCACGATGATCAGCATGGTACGGCTATTATATCCGGCGCGGCACTGCTCAATGCCTGCGAGATACAGGGCAAAAAGCTGGATAAAATTAAAATGGTGGTTAACGGCGCAGGTGCCGCTGCGGTATCCTGCTCAAAAATGTACCTGTCGCTTGGTGTTAAAAAGGAAAACCTGGTGATGTTTGATATCAACGGCCTCTTAACACCAGACCGTACCGACCTGGGCGATATCCGTATGGAATTTGCAACTGAGCGTAAGGATATCAAAACCCTTGCCGAAGCCATGAAAGGTGCCGACGTCTTCGTGGGCCTTTCAGCCGGAAACGTGGTTACGCCCGATATGCTTAAAGCTATGGCCAAAAACCCCATTGTGTTCGCCATGGCCAACCCCGATCCGGAGATTGCTTATGATATTGCACATAATACCCGCAAGGATATCATCATGGCTACCGGCCGTTCTGATTTCCCTAACCAGGTAAATAACGTACTCGGCTTCCCCTACATTTTCCGTGGCGCGCTGGATGTAAGGGCGACCGCCATTAACGAGGAAATGAAAATTGCCGCGGTTAAGGCCATAGCCGACATAGCTAAAAAACCTGTGCCCGAAGCGGTGAACCTGGCATATAGCACCACCAACCTGAAATTTGGTCGCGATTATATCATCCCAAAACCGATGGATCAGCGCTTGATCATCGAGGTATCAACAGCAGTAGCAAAAGCAGCTATTGACTCAGGTGTTGCCCGCAAGGTGATCACTGATTGGGATGCTTACGCCGAAGAACTGCGTACAAGGATAGGTAGCGATGATAAATTATTACGTAACCTGACCAACCAGGCCAAGCAAAACCCTAAACGCATTGTTTTTGCCGAGGCTGATACATACAAAATACTGCGTGCCGCTCAAATTGTTAAAGATGAATGTATTGCCACGCCAATTTTGCTGGGTAATGTAGATCGTATAAAACAAATAATGAAGGATAACGACCTCGACCTGGGCGATGTACAGATCATCGACCCTCGCGAAGGTACCGTAGAAACCGAAAAATATGCGCAGTACCTATATAGCAAGCGCCAGCGCAGGGGGATAACCTTGTTTGAGGCCCGCAAGCTGATGATTGACCGTAACTATTACGGCGCAAGTATGGTACAGTTTGGCGAAGCCGATGCCCTGATCTCCGGCTTAACCAAAAATTATGTAACCACCATAAAACCTGCCCTGCAAATAATTGGTACCGAGGATGGTGTGAACCGTGTTGCCGGTATGTACATGATGATAACCCAGAAGGGGCCCGTGTTTTTTGGAGATACCACCGTAAACGTTAACCCAACAGTACAGGAACTGGTGGATATTACTGTATTGATAGAGCGCTCGGTAAGGCAGTTTAATGTAACGCCACGGGTTGGGATATTATCTTACTCAAACTTTGGCTCAAATGATGGGCCTGTTCCTGAAAAAACACGCGAAGCCGTGCGCATATTACATGAAAAGTACCCCGACATGGTTGTTGATGGTGATATGCAAGCCAACTTTGCCCTAAACCCCGAATTGCTGTCGGATAATTTTCCGTTCTCAACATTGGTAGGCCGTCCTGCAAATACTTTAATATTCCCGAACCTTGAATCGGGTAACATTGCGTATAAATTATTGCAGGAGATAGGCGGGGCCGAAGCAGTAGGGCCAATATTGCTGGGCCTTAAAAAACCGGTGCATGTGCTGCAATTGGGTAGCTCGGTACGTGAAATTGTAAACATGATAACCATTGCAGTGGTAAATGCACAGGAAAAATCTGTTGCTGTTGACCCCGCTAAATCTGTAAAACGCTAATAATATCGAAAAAACATGTACGCTTATATTGATGGTAAATTAGTTTTTAAAAGCCCTTCATATGTGGTAATTGATGCCGGTGGAGTAGGTTATCACATCAATATATCGCTCAATACCTACTCATTGCTGGGCGATGCTGAGCGCTGCAAATTATACACCTGGCTATATGTAAAAGAAGATGCGCATAGCCTGTACGGTTTTGCCGATGAAGGCGAGCGCCGTCTGTTCCTTCACTTGATATCAATTTCAGGCATTGGCCCCAATACCGGGCGCATGATGCTATCGTCAATCACTCCTTTGGAGATCCAAACAGCCATTATTAATGGCAATGTGGCCCTTATACAACGCATAAAGGGCATCGGCCCCAAATCGGCACAGCGTGTTATACTGGAGTTACAAGATAAATTGCGCAAGGAAGGGCCGGATACCTTAACTACTATGCCGGCTAATAAAACTGCTAAAGATGAGGCGCTTTCGGCGTTGGTAATGCTGGGCTTTGCACGCAATGCTGCCGAGAAAGTACTTGATCAGGAAATGAATAAAAATAAAGAGGATTTAACCGTTGAACAGTTGATTAAATCCGCCTTAAAAAACTTATAATTACTTATAATTTGATTTGACTTTTGACTAAGACTTTTACGTTTAAGATTGTTGTGCTTATCTTAATTTTTGCTGCATTGTGCGGACAGGAAAAGGTATTTGCCCAACAGCCGCCAAACGGGAAAAGAGATTCAACGTCGACAAAAGCGCCCTTAAACCTGCAGCAATCAAACAATATGCGTTTAAGGGAGGGGCTTTTTGATCCCGATCCACCAAATTTAGTGCGTACCATTGAGTATGATCCGGTTGCCAATCAGTACATTATGTACGAGCGGGTGGGCGACATGTTATACCGCCCTCCCCAATACCTAACCTTTGCACAATACCTGGCCTTAAGAGAGCGTCAAAATGAGCGCGATTATTTTAAAAAACTGGCCGATAACTATGCCTATCAATCACAACAACCTGGCTTTATTCCGCAAATAAAGGTACGGAGCCAAACCTTTTCACGAATATTCGGTGGCGAAAATATCGATATAAAAGCCCAGGGATCGGCCAATGCCACCTTTACCGGGCAAATCAATAAAAACGAAAATCCATTATTCAATACCGCGCAGCGCGATCAGTTCAACTTTAATTTTGATCAGCAGATACAGTTGAACGTAATAGGTACTATAGGCGATAAATTAACCTTTAATACCAATTATAATACCAATGCCCAGTTCCAGTTTGATAACCAGGTAAAAATGGATTACAAGGGGCATGATGATGATATTATACAGGAAATACAGGCCGGTACAGTAAGCATGCCTTTAAATACCCAGCTCATTACCGGTACGCAGGCATTGTTCGGGGTTAAAACCAAGCTGAAGTTTGGTAAGCTTACCATGACCTCTATTTTATCGCAACAACGGTCGCAGTCAAAAACAATTACCATTACCAATGGCTCCGAACAGGGTAATTTTAAGCTGACTACCGATGCTTACGATGCCAATAAGCACTACTTTTTATCGCAGTACTTTCGCGATAATTATGATAAGGCGCTGGCAAATATCCCTATTATCAGCTCAAACATAAACATTACCAAAATTGAGGTTTGGACAACTAACCGTACCAATGTTACTACCAACTCAAGGGATATATTGGCCTTTATGGACCTGGGTGAAAATAAACCCTACAATACCCGTTTGATACGGGGTGGGCCGTCATATTCAGGTTTGCCTGCAGGTAGTGATATTCCGGGTTTTCAGCAGCAATCAAACAGTTTGCTTAAAAACCTGCCGGCTGATGCCCGCTTAACAAACTCAAATGCTATTGCTACCTACTTTAACAGCACCGGTAGTACCGATAACTATGCCAAGTTAACCTATGCCCGCCAGTTAACCAGCAAGGAGTTTACCCTGCACCCGCAGCTGGGTTATATATCATTAAATTATCCTTTGAATAACGATGAGGTACTGGCCGTGGCTTACCAGTATACCTACAACGGTGTTACTTACCAGGTGGGTGAGTTTTCAAGCGATCGTGCGGTTAATAACAATAATCCGAATGTGTTGTATGTAAAGTTGCTGAAAAATACTTTACTAAAAACCAACCTGCCAACCTGGAAACTGATGATGAAAAACATCTATAACTTAGGTGCGTATCAGATCAGTCCAACCAACTTTAAAATGAATATTTCGCGGCTTGATAATAACTCAGGCATCGCGAAGCAAATAATGGCTGAAGGTAGGAACACTACCGGCAAGCTTTGGATTCAGTTAACCGATCTGGATAACCTCGATCAGCAGCAACAGAAAAAACCCGATGGTTATTTCGACTTTATAGAGGGTATAACTATCGACTCCAAAAACGGTTTCCTGATCTTTCCCGAGGTTGAACCTTTCGGCTCCGATCTTGCAGCCAAATTTGCGCCCGGGGAAACGAGCCTGGTCAGTACTTACGTTTATCAACAGTTGTATGACTCTACCAAAACAGTGGCCCAGCAATTTTATCCGCAGCTGAACAGGTATGTGATACAGGGTACCTATACATCGCAGGGCGGGTCAGAGTACCAGTTAAATGCCACCAATATTCCGCAGGGTTCTGTTATTGTTACAGCAGGTGCAACCAAGTTGGTTGAGGGTAACGATTTTACGGTTGATTATAATGCCGGTACTATCCGCATACTTAACCAGGCCATACTTTCATCAGGTGTGCCTATTACCGTGAATTTGGAAAACAATGAACTATTCGGCGTTCAGCAAAAATCATTATATGGCTCAAGGTTTGATTACAATGCGAGCCCTAAACTAAAATTAGGTGCAACCATTATGCACCTTACCGAGCAGCCTATTTCACAAAACGAGGCCGTAGGTGACGAATCTATCTCCAATACCATTTGGGGTTTTGATGGCAACTACAGTTCCGACTCACGCTTACTTACCCGTTTGGTTGATAAGATACCATTTATACATACCAAGGCGCCATCATCAATAAACCTGAGCGGTGAATTTGCGCAGTTACTGCCCGGCACGCCAAGCGCACTGAATTATGCCGGATCAAAAAATGGTACGGCTTACCTTGATGATTTTGAGAATAGTCAATCAGATATCGATCTGAAGAGCGCCATAAGCTGGCAGATTTCAGGCACACCGCAGCTATTCCCCGAGTCGCAGCGGTTTAATGACCTGAGCTACGGTTTCCACCGTGCCCGCCTGGCCTTTTACAATATCGACCCCATATTTTATACCTCAAGCAGCATACCGGTTTCACGTGCCGAGCTGTCAAAGCCTTATGTGCGCGAGGTATTGGAAACGGAAGTGTTCCCATTCAAACAATCAGTAACCGGGCAACCATTGGTTTTACCTACTTTGGATCTGGCTTTTTATCCTAAAGTGCGCGGCCCGTATAACTATACCACAACCGGCATTAACAGCGATGGTACACTGCAAAGCCCGGCCAATAACTGGGGTGGTATGATGCGGGCAATATCAACAACCGATTTTGAGGCATTAAACGTAGGTTATATTGAGTTTTGGGTGCTCGATCCCTTTATCAATAATAAAAATAGCGGTTTCCTATATTTTGACCTGGGTAGTATTTCGGAAGATATATTGAAAGACGGACGTAAAAGTTTGGAAAACGGCCTGCCTGTTAACGGCGATTACAGTACGGTTGATACTACTGCCTGGGGCCGTGTTGCTAAACTGCAGCCTGTGGTTGATGCCTTTGATAACGATCCCAACGCGCGCGCTTTACAGGATGTTGGTTTGGATGGTTTGAACGATGCCGATGAACGTACAAAATTTGGTACCGTAGTACAGCGCGTTAAAGCAGTAGTAAGCCCGCAGGTAGCCACTGCTTTTGAAAACGATCCATCAACAGATGATTACCAATACTACCAGGGGCCGAAGCTCGATCAGGCCGGGGCGGGTATACTGCAACGTTACAGCCAGTACAACGGTACGGATGGTAACTCCAAAACAGCACAGCAATCGCAGGCGCTCCTTGGCCTGCAAACATCAGCCTCTACTTCCCTGCCCGACGCGGAGGATATTGACCGTGATAACAACATGAGCACCGATGATGAATATTTTGAATATAAGGTACCCATCAACCCGCAAAACCTGGTAGTAGGGCAGGGCTTTGTTAATGACAAGGTAACTTCGCAGGTTAAACTGGCTAATGGTTTAACACAATCCTACACCTGGTACCAGTTCCGCATTCCTATCAATTCTTATCAATCAGCAATTGGTGGTATCCAGGATTTTAAGTCTATCCGTTTTATCAGGATGTACATGACCGGTTTTGCTGATACATCTATTTTGCGTTTCGCAACCCTGCAACTGGTAAGGGGCGATTGGCGTGCATATAATTCAGACAATACAGCTGCCAACGTTATTGCCGATCCTGCTATTATTAATCCCGTGCCTGATGGTTCAACCCTGGTAGTTGGTACGGTTAATATTGAGGAGAACGGTAACCGTGTGCCAATACCGTATGTAGTGCCGCCGGGTATACAGCGCCAAACCAATTATACCGGTATAAATGCTAATACCAAGTTAAACGAGCAATCGCTGTCATTAACGGTTACCAACCTGCACGATGGGTACTCACAAACGGCCTTCAAAACATTTAATAACGATTTGCGCAATTATAAACACCTGCAAATGTTTATACATGCCGAGGCCCAGCCAACGCAACAGCTAAAAGATAATGACCTGAGCGCATTTATCCGTTTGGGTATTGATTATGTAGATAACTATTACGAGTGCGAAATCCCGTTGCAGGTAACACAGCCAGGTACCACTAATCAAAACTCCATATGGCCTGCCGCCAATCAACTCGATCTGGATCTTTCAGTGCTGACTAATGCAAAACTGGCCCGTAATAATGCCCGGTATAAGGGGCAGGCATGGCCGTTGAATATACCTTACACCGTTACTGTTGGTATCTATAAAATAACCATTATGGGGCAGCCCGATCTGAGCCGTTTAAGCACGGTGATGCTGGGGGTGCGTAACCCGTATAAGCTAAATAACCCAACTAATGACGATGGGCTACAGAAATCGGGCATTGTATGGTTTGATGAGTTAAGGTTAACTGATTTTAACGAACGCAAGGGCTGGTCGGCAATAGCAAAGGCTGATGTTAAGTTGGCTGATTTTGCCGACATAACCGTATCAGGCAGTAAAACAACCGCCGGCTTTGGTACGCTCGATTCAAAAATAGGCGACCGTACGCTGGATAATACCCAGTCGTATGATATATCGGCAAATGTGGAGCTCGGTAAATTCTTCCCGGATAAAAGCGGTGTACATATCCCAACCTATATAAATGTATCAAACCAAACCAGCATGCCGCTGTATGATCCGGCATCGCCTGATATAGAGTTAAGCCAAACCCTTAAAGCGGCCACCAGCACCAAGCAAAAAGACTCCATAAAAAACGCTGCCGAAGATTATACCGAACGCAAGAGCATTAATTTTACCAACGTACACATTGCCAAAACAAATCCGACGGCGCCAAATCGTGTATGGGATTTAGATAATTTTAATGCCACCTACGCCTTTACCGATATGGAGCACCACGACTTTAATACGGTTACCGATTTTGAAAAAACATACCGTTTTGCCCTGGCCTATAATTACGCAACTAAGCCTAAATATATTAGTCCGTTTGCCAAAGTAATTAAGAACAATTTGCTCACCATTTTTAAGGATATAAACTTTAACCTGATGCCATCAAGGTTGAATTTTAGTATTGATTTTGATCGTTTTGATTCGCAAACTACGTTAAGAAATAACGATCCTACCAATATCATCCCAATACCAACCACCTATAACAATACCTTTAACATAACCCGGGTATTTGGCGTAGGCTGGAACCTTACCAAATCATTAACTCTTAATATTGATGCCACCAACCTATCAACAGTTGATGAGCCGCAGGGCCCGCTTACCGGATTGAACAGGGATACGCTTTGGAATAATTTAAAGCATTTGGGGCGCACCATTAATTACAACCATACCGTTGCTTTAACATGGGCCGTGCCTATAAATAAATTGCCCTACATGGATTGGATCACGGCCAATTTTAGTTATAACACACAATTTACCTGGATGGCCCAACCGGGATTTTCTATAGATGACCCACAGTTTGAGGTGGGTAACAGCATACAAAACAGGCGTACCATGGAGTTCGATCCTACATTTAACTTTATCACCCTGTATAATAAATTTCCGCTGTTACGCAGGGCGCAAAAGGGCGAAGGTATGAGTAAGCTGAGTAAGGTTTTACTGGGCTTGTTAACCAGCGTTAAAAGCTTAAATGCTACCTATACCAAAACGCAGGGCACCTATTTACCGGGATACCTGCCGCAATCGACCATATTTGGTGAAGACCCAAGCTACAGCGCACCGGGTATTGGTTTCTTGCTGGGCAGCCAGGCCGATCTGCGGCCACAAGCTATTGCAAAGGGATGGATCTCGTCAGATACCTTACAGAACCAGTTATATGTACAATCCTATAATTCAGACCTGCACTTTAGCAGTACGCTCGAACCTATACCGGGTTTGCGTATCCTGTTAACTGCCTTTAAAACACAGGATCATACCTACCAGTCGAACTTCAAATACCTGGCTGAAACTAATAGTTTTGAAAATCTTTCACCCGTAATAACCGGCGATTACAGCATATCATACATGACATTGGCTACCGCGTTCTCCAAAACAAGCGGTATTAACAATACATCAGCTGTTTATGAAAACTTCCTGAACGACCGTAGTGAGATTTCGACCAGGCTGGGTAAAACCAATCCAAACTCTACAGGTGTTGCTGGCGGCTTTGCCGATGGTTATGGCCCTAACTCGCAGGATGTACTGGTGCCAGCTTTCCTGGCGGCATATACCGGTAAGGATCCATCAAAATCAAGCCTCAGCCAGTTCCCTAATATACCTATCCCCAACTGGCAAATCACTTATAGCGGCTTAGCTAAAATTCCTTTTATAAGTGAGATTTTTGATTCGTTCGATCTGAAACATGCCTATTCATCAACCTATAACGTGGGCGGCTATACCACGCTGCTGCAATATTCTGAAACAGATGGTAATGCCACCTCAAGGGACGTGAATAACGACTTTTTACCGCTATACCAGTTTTCGCAGATCACCATATTTGAACAGTTTGCGCCATTACTGGGTATTGATATGCGGTTTAAGAATAATATAACAGCCAATTTTAGCTATGCGCAAAGCAGGGCATTAAGCTTAAGCTTATTAAATAGCCAGCTCGCACAGCAAAATGAAAACGATGTGATCTTCGGGTTTGGGTATAAAGCCAAAAACTTCAGGTTCCCGTTTGGCTTGTTTAAGAACGTGATACTAAAAAACGATCTGACCTTTAACCTTACATTCGATCTTCGCGATACCAAAACCCTTATTTACCAGCCCGATGTACTGGCTGCCCAGGTATCATCAGGCGCGCAAAATATTACCTATCGCCCCGAAGTTGATTACTCCATCAGTCAGCGTTTTACGGTAAGTTTCTTCTATGATTCTAACATCACAAGGCCATATACCTCGCAAACATTTACTACCTCGTTCACCAATTTTGGCTTTAACTTAAAGCTGCTGTTGCAATAAATTTATTGCTGCAATTCTTTTTCGCGTTTCTTTTCGGCACGGCGCTGTTGTCTTAATGCTTTTTTGGTGAGGCGTTCCTGCTTTTTCTGCGCGTTATTATTTTTCATTGTGGCAATAGCTTCCACAGTTTTTTTATCGAGCCCTGCTGATGGCTTTATACCGTCGAACAGGGTTTGCCACACCGTTTTAAAGAAAGGGAAATTATCAGGCCTAACGAAAGTCACATTAAATGTACGGGGCACCCCTCCCTCCTTATCAGGGTTGTCATGCTTAATGATAAACAGGTTGGCGTAAAACGTTTCAATTATCTTGCTCTTAAGCCCATAAGTGGAGTCGGGTTTTAATAGCTTTATCTTCAAATCATTGTACAACAGCGCCAGGTGCCCTTTTGATAGTTTACTACTGCCCTTTATATCAAAGCTAAGGTCCTTTATAGTTCCTGATGTGATCTTAACCATAGCCAATGGCATAGTTGCCGGGTTAATATTTGTTAAACTCATCGGTCCTAAATTGCCTTTATAACTAAAGGTGGCATCCTTATCCGTTAAATTAAAGTTGAACACCACATTAAGCCTGCCCCTGTTCATAAAATAGGAGTTTAAGTATATAGTGCTCATATTGTTCTTTGCAAGGGCATCTTTATTGTTGGTTACATTTAAAGCGGTGCCGCTTGTATTATTAAAGGTAATAGTACCGGTTTGATTCGATTTTTTATTGAATTCGCTGTAAGCAATATTGTATCTTTTTATCTGGATGGTATCAACTTTAACATCGGTAGTAAAGCTGCTTAAAGCAACATTCGGAAAGCTTTTTGTTTTATCTGCCTCAGGATCTTTAGTGCCGTTAGGGTTGCTAAAAACAGAAAGCATGCCCCCCTTTATCATTATTTTTGATGCCGACACTTTACGGTATTTATGATAGCCCAGGTAATCAAAATGGTTGAGCTGTAAAGTATCTATACCCAGGTCGTAACGTGTTTGATGACTCTTGTTAAAAAACTCATTCGCTTTAATGGGCGTTAATCTAAAGCCCTCAACATTCATTTGCGAGGTTAAAGTTGATAGTTTAAGATGGTTTATTTTATAGTTATATAAGCCGTTTGGTGTTTGCCCGGTATAGTTATTTACCTCAAACACTATCTCTTTACAATAAAGCTGGCGCGATTTATCTGTTTGTGTAGCCGAATCTATCAAAAGATCACTGGCACTCAGGTTCATTTCCTTTAGCTCGGATATGGCTACCTTATTGCCCGAGTAATCGCTGTATTTCAGCTTTACATCGTTTAAATAGATGGCTCCTATATGAATAGATTTAAGGCTCTTTGAGATCATTTCCCATGGAGTGCGGCGGTCCTTAATTACAGTATCACGGGTATGGTTCAGCTGGTAACTTACATTCAGCTCCGGAGAGCTTAAAATGATCTCCCCGATATTAAGCTTATGATGAAAGTATAACTGAAGCGGATGAATGTTATTAAGTATCAGCCTTCGTAAATGCAGTTCAACCAGGTTATTTGGCGCTATGTTCTCTTTTTTTCTGCGGTTAAAAACTGCTGTATCGGGCTTTAGGGTGATGTTATAAAAAATGAGCTGCCCTTTAAGTACATGCAGTTCAGCATCACTGAAATCAACATTATACAAACTATCGCTGCTACTTAAAACAACACTTTTTACCCGCATAGCCAGCACAGGCGACCAGTACCTGTTTATAAAAAATGATAGAATTAAAACAAGTGCAGCTATTGTTAGCAAGATAGCCGCGCCTATTTTATGATTTCTGCGTAACGCCATTCTTTAGTTTTTACGTTTAATGTGTTTCTTTTATTTCCTTTTGGCGTTCATGCTTTTTATAGCCACTCTGTATTGACCCGGGCTTAATTTAGCTTTTATACGTATTATTATGCCTAATGGTATATCCATATAACATCAAAAATATACATTTTGTTAAATGCTGACAATCTGTCACGCTATAATTTAAATTTTATGTATTTTTGCAAACTAATTTTGTTAAAAATACGATGGATTTATTAATTCCGGATAAAACACATGATGAGAGCAGGCAAGGTGAGGCTTTATTGTTAGAACCGGTTGCCGGAAAAAATAACGGGCGCAAACTATACATTGAAAGTTATGGCTGCGCCATGAATTTTTCTGACAGTGAAATAGTTGCATCTATTTTACAGGATAAAGGATTTGAAACCACAACAGATTTTAACAATGCCGATGTGGTATTGATAAACACCTGTTCCATCCGCGAAAACGCCGAACAACGTGTGCGGAACCGCTTAAAAGAGTTTACCGTAGCCAAGGTTAAAAATCCCGGTATGGTGGTTGGTGTGTTGGGTTGTATGGCCGAGCGCTTAAAATCAAAATTTTTAGAAGAAGAAAAGCTGGTAGATGTAGTAGTAGGCCCCGATGCATACCGCGACCTGCCCGGCCTTATAGAACGTGTTGACGATGGACAAAAAGCCGTAAACGTACTGCTATCCCGCGAGGAAACTTATGCCGATATTAGCCCGGTGCGCTTAAACAGCAATGGCATTAATGCCTTTGTATCCATTATGCGTGGCTGCGATAATATGTGTTCGTTTTGCGTAGTACCGTTTACCCGCGGCCGTGAGCGCAGCCGTGAGCCGCTATCAATAGTAGCTGAATGTACTGATCTGTTTAATCGTGGCTACCGCGAGGTTACCTTACTGGGCCAAAATGTTGACTCCTATAAATGGAACCCGGAGAAACAGGGTGCTAAAGTTGAAGAACAAAAACCCATAATGGGTATGGACCTGCTGGAGAAAGTTCTTTCATCGGGCGAAGACCTGGGCGAAACACAGGATCAGGCTTTGGAAGAAGTTAAAGAGGGCGTAACCTTTGCTAACCTTTTAGAGATGGTTGCACAGATCAGCCCCGAGCTAAGGATCCGTTTTTCAACCTCACACCCAAAAGATATTACTGATGATGTATTGTACACCATGAAGGCGTATGATAACATCTGCAAATACATTCACCTGCCGGTACAATCGGGCAATACCCGTGTATTGAAACTGATGAACCGTACCTACAGCCGTGATTGGTATATCGACAGGATCAATGCGATCCGCCGTATTATCCCCGAGTGCGCTATATCCACCGATGTAATCACAGGGTTTTGCAGCGAAACAGAGGAAGAGCACCAGGATACATTAAGTATGATGGATTACGTGCAATACTATTTTGCCTACATGTTCATGTACTCTGAAAGGCCCGGAACATTAGCCGCAAAACGCTATGCCGATGATATCCCGGAGGCAGTAAAACATCAGCGCTTGAAAGAAGTGGTAAACAAACAGCAGGAACATTCGCACACTCGTTTAAAACAACTGGTTGGCACAACGCAAAAAGTACTGATCGAGGGTTTCTCCAAAAAATCAGACAAAGATTACAGTGGCAGAAGCGACCAGAACACGGTAGTAGTTTTCCCGGTAGGAGAAGGCTACAAACCAGGGCAATATGTAAATGTGTATATTGAAAGATGTACTACGGCTACAATGATAGGAACAGTGAGCCCCCATACCCCCTAAAGGGGAGTTACGGCTGCTTTGAAACAGGCGGCGGGGTATTTAAATTAATAACAAAGAGGACATAACTCCCCTTTAGGGGGTATGGGGGATCATGGAAATACAAGAAATTAAACAACGCTTCGGCATTATTGGCAATTCGCCTTTATTGAACCGGGCAATAAATATAGCCAACCAGGTGGCGCCTACTGATATTTCGGTATTGATTACCGGCGAAAGCGGTAGTGGTAAGGAAGTGTTCTCGCATATCATTCACCAGATGAGCCCGCGTAAGCATGGGCCGTTTATCGCGGTTAACTGCGGTGCCATACCTGAAGGAACTATCGATTCCGAATTATTCGGTCACGAAAAAGGCGCTTACACAGGCGCGGTTGGCGAGCGTAAAGGGTACTTTGAAACCGTAAACGGCGGCACCATATTTTTAGATGAGATTGCCGAAATGCCACTGGGCACACAGGCACGTTTACTGCGTGTGCTGGAATCGGGCCAATACATAAAGGTAGGATCATCAAAAGTAGAGAAAACCAATGTACGTGTTATAGCCGCTACCAATGTTGATGTATATGACGCGGTAAAGGCAGGCAGGTTCAGGGAAGATCTGTACTATCGTTTAAATACAGTACCGCTGCGTATACCGCCTTTGCGCGACAGGAAGGAAGATATTTTCCTGTTGTTCCGGAAATTTACATCTGATTTTACCGATAAATACCGTACGCCGCCCATCCAGCTGGATGATGATGCACAGCAGATACTGATCAATTACTCATGGCCCGGTAACGTTAGGCAACTAAAAAATATGGCCGAGCAATTAGCCGTATTAGAAACCGACCGCATTATTACCGGCCCAACCCTGCTTACCTACATCCCGCAGGAAGTAAGCGGCAGGAACCTGCCTATGCGGATTGATCAGCAGAAAGAGGATTTCTCTGAGCGTGATATATTATACAAGGTATTGTTTGATATGAAACGCGATATGGTGGAACTTAAAAAACTGGTAGCCGAGATTGTGGAACATGGTGGTGTATCGCCAAACTTCGCTAACCATTCACAGGCCATAAACCAATTGTACCGCGATATTGAATTACCCGGTAACCCTGAGGCACAATTTACGCTGCAACAACCCGTTAATAACAATAATAATAAACCCGACTCATTCAACATAACGCATGACCATGAGGAAGTGGAAGAATCGTTATCATTGGTTGAAAAAGAATCGGACCTTATACGCAAGGCATTAAAAAAACACAAGGGCAAACGCAAGCTTGCCGCTAATGAGCTGGGTATATCAGAACGTACATTGTACAGGAAAATAAAAGAATTAGACTTATAGTATAACAGGTAGATGAAAAAAATAATTGGAATTTTTGTCGCAGTAGGCTTTTTGGTTTTTGTTCTTCCTTCATGCTCCTTTACTTTAAACGGTTCTTCAACAGTAGGTTTAAAAACAATATATGTAGGCTATTTTGATAACAATGCCCCCTTTGTGGTGAGTAACCTGAGTCAGAATTTCACTGAAGCCTTAAAGGCGCGTATACGTTCAACAACTAGCCTTAGCATTGTACAAACCCAGCAGGCCGATGCTGTTTTAACTGGTACAATTACAGGTTACAGCATAGCCCCGGTATCTATCCAGGCTACTACGGGTAATGCGCCGCCTATTGCCGGTGCATCTGCATTAACCATTACGGTTGAGGTAAAGTATGTCAACAACGTGGATAAAAAGCTGAGCTATGAGCAATCATTCAGCGAGCCGGGGAATTTCACGGGCGACCTTACCGGCAGCAAGCAGGATAACCTGATTACCACCCTTAACCTGGCCCTGACCGAAGATATTTTTAACAAAGCCTTTGCAAGTTGGTAAGCAATTCGTAGTTTCAACCTCGTGGATCAATATTTAAATAACCGGCGGACAGAACTTTTGTGGGAATTATTGGACAACCCTGCAGCTAAAGGGGCGGAGTATGCCTATAATTTACACCAGTTAGTTGAGGACTATCCGCAGAGCGGCCTCTTACAATCATTACTTTTATATGCAGGCGATGGAGGGAATTTATCGCGCGCAACAACATATAGTAGCCCGCAGTTATTATACAAGATAGTCAATGATCCCGATGGCTTGCATACAGTAAGCCCTGATCAAATTGTTAATCTTAAAAATACCCATCTTCAGGCGGAGCCATTATTAATGCCGGATACTGATGAGGAAAATGACCCTGCGGAACAACCATCCGCAGAAACAGAACACGAAGAACTGCTCGAAAATCCTGAATACGCGGTAATACCTGTTGAAGATAATGAAGCTGTTGAAGAACACGCCATAGACCCCAATGCTGAGGGGCAGGTGTTAACAGCTGAACAGATAAGGGAAGAAGTCGCAGAAGATGAACAGGCAACAGCCGAAGCAGCAGGAATAGCCGAAGAAGCCGGGAATATAGTTGAACCGCTGATTGAGCTCGAAGAAAAAGAGCCACAAATAGCGCATACTATTGATGATGAGATTTTTGACGAAATACAAAGTATCGAGGATATAAACCGGTCAAATGCAGATGATGAGTATGACGAAGATGAGGTGTATGATGAGATACAAGGGATAGAAGGCATAAACCTGTCAAACATACGTTATGACACACCAAGCCATAGGGAGCCCGAGCCTGTAGCCGATGATACTCCTGATGTGCCTGTTGTTGAAAATGAAGAAACTACAGGCACCACCCGTAAGCAAAACCTGAACCTTGAAGAAGAAAAACTGATACTGGGCAATATTGCCTCCAGCGATTTCTTTGTTTTTGACCGCGCCTTTGGCGATAAGAAGAAAACAAACACGGATGTTACAATAGACAAGTCGCAACCGGCAGCTGAGCCATTCAAACCTTATGCGCATAATATCCCTGCTAAGTTTGTTAACAACAAAAGGGTATCAAAGTATGATGATGATAAAATGCCTTTCAGCTTTTTATGGTGGTTAAATAAAACCCGTAAAGAGCACTCCGGTATATATCAGCCTTATGTTGAGTTTACGCTTGACACTACACAAAGCATAAAAGAAACGCCGCCTGCTGATGAGCTGCAGCAGCAGTATGTTGAAAATATTTTTCACCTTACCTCTGTTGAGGAATTGGACAGGAGCACCGGGCTGGTCCCCGTTGAGTTTGATTCCAAACGTAAGGAGGATGTTATAATTGAACGCTTTATGCAGGAAGCGCCGCAGATAAAGCCGCAAACCAGCGAGAAACTGGATAATGAGAATAAAGCCCGGAAGAGTTCGGAAGACAAGGATGAGTTGGTGACAGAAACTTTGGCGGGAATTTATGCCGACCAGATGCTATACCACAAAGCTATTGCAGCCTATAAAAAATTGATGTTGAAATTTCCGGAAAAAAGCCGTTACTTTGCAAGCCAAATTGAAGAGTTAGAAAAGAAAACTAATTAATATAAAGAAATGTACATTTTATTGTTGATCGTTGTTATCATAGTTTGTATCCTTTTAGGATTCATTGTTTTAGTACAAAACCCTAAAGGCGGAGGCTTATCCTCAAATTTCTCAAGCTCATCACAATTAATGGGTGTGCAAAAAACAGGTGACTTTTTAGAAAAAGGCACATGGATTTTAGCTATAACCCTGATGGTTTTATCATTGGCTATTAACGTTGGTGTAAAACGTGGTGTAGCTGCTACTGATGATTCAAACAAACAATTGCACGAGGCTATACAAAAAGCTTCGAAACCGGCAAGCACAGGTGCTGCGCCAACTGCATTGCCTCCTGTTCAACAGCCACAACCGCAAACAACTCCTCCTTCAAAATAACGGAGCGTATAAAATATTTAAAGGCCCCGGTAATTTACCGGGGCCTTTTTAGTTTAAATAAAAACCACTGCCATGATGGCACTTGCATGTTATGATGCCGTTAGGTAAGAAATATTAATAAAATCTAATCTGACAATTAAACAGCATTTGCATGCTTGGCACAATTGATGAGCTAAAGCAAGCAAAACATAAAACTTTTATAAATTTAAAATAGTTATTAGTATGTCATTAAACGTTAAACCTATTGGAGACAGAATTTTAATTGAAGCTGCTCCGGCTGAGACAAAAACTGCATCAGGTATCTACATTCCTGAAACTGCACAAGAAAAACCTCAATACGGAACTGTAGTAGCAGTTGGCCCGGGAAGATATGCTGATCAAACAGGTACATTAATACCTATGACAGTTAAGGCAGGTGATAAAGTAATCTACGGTAAATTTGCCGGCCAGGAATTCCCTATCGATGGTAAGGATTATTTAGTAATGAGAGAGTCTGATATCTACGTTATATTATAATTATTGAATTAGTGACTGAGTGAATTATGGAATTTTAAAAAATCAATAATTCAATAAATCAGTCATTCAATAATTCAGAAAACAAATCACTAATTCAAAAATAGAAAAAACATGTCAAAACAAGTTAAATACAATGTTGAAGCACGCGACGCTCTAAAACGCGGTGTTGATATTTTAGCTAACGCGGTTAAAGTAACCTTAGGCCCTAAAGGTCGTCACGTAATTATTGATAAAAAATTCGGTTCACCGGCTATCACTAAAGATGGTGTAACTGTAGCAAAAGAAATTGAATTAAAAGACCCTATTGAAAACATGGGCGCTCAAATGGTTAAAGAAGTTGCATCAAAAACTGCTGACATTGCAGGTGATGGTACTACTACTGCTACTGTTTTAGCACAGGCAATTGTTACTGCAGGTATTAAAAACGTTGCAGCCGGCGCTAACCCAATGGATTTAAAACGCGGTATTGATAAAGCTGTTAAAGTTGTTGTTGAAAACTTAAAATCACAAAAACAGGATGTTGGTGATGATTTCAGCAAGATCAAACAAGTAGCATCTATCTCAGCAAATAACGATGAAGTTATTGGTGAAATGATTGCTGACGCGATGAAAAAAGTTGGTACTTCAGGTGTTATTACTGTTGAAGAAGCTAAAGGAACTGAAACTGAAGTTAAAACTGTTGAAGGTATGCAGTTTGACCGCGGTTACCTTTCTCCTTACTTTGTAACCAACTCTGATAAAATGGAAGTAGAACTGGATAACCCTTATATCCTTATCTACGACAAGAAGATCTCTTCAATGAAGGAATTGCTTCCAATACTTGAAAAACAAGTTCAAACTGGCAAGCCATTATTAATTATAGCTGAAGATTTAGACGGTGAAGCATTAGCTACATTAGTAGTTAACAAGATCCGTGGCTCACTGAAAGTTGCTGCTGTTAAAGCACCAGGCTTTGGCGATCGCCGTAAAGCTATGTTAGAGGATATCGCTGTATTAACTGGTGGTACCGTAATTTCTGAAGAAAGAGGTTACAAATTGGAAAGCGCTGACTTAACCATGTTAGGCCAGGCTGAAAAGATCTCTATCGATAAAGACAACACAACTATCATTAATGGTAACGGTGATACCGAAGTTATTAAAGGTCGTGTTGGCGAGATCCGCTCACAGATTGAAACTACAACATCTGATTACGATAAAGAAAAATTACAGGAACGTTTAGCCAAATTATCAGGCGGTGTTGCTGTATTATATATCGGCGCTGCATCAGAAGTTGAAATGAAAGAAAAGAAAGACCGTGTTGATGACGCATTACACGCAACCCGTGCCGCTGTTGAAGAAGGTATAGTTGCTGGTGGTGGTGTTGCTTTCATCCGCGCAGTAGCAGCTTTAGCTAATCTTAAAGGTGATAACGAAGATGAGAACACTGGTATCCAGATCATCCGTCGTGCTATTGAAGAGCCTTTACGTCAGATCTGCGAAAACGCTGGTATTGAAGGTTCAATAGTAGTACAAAAGGTTAAGGAAGGTACTGGCGACTTCGGTTATAATGCACGTACTGATAAATACGAAAACCTGATCGCAGCTGGTGTTATCGACCCAACTAAAGTAGGCCGTGTAGCATTAGAGAATGCAGCTTCAATTGCAGCGATGTTGTTAACCACCGAGTGTGTGTTAGCTGACGATCCTGAAGATGAAAAAGCCGGTATGCCACCAATGGGCGGCGGCGGCATGGGCGGCATGATGTAAGTCGAAAGTCCCAAGCCGATAGTCTAGAGTCTTAAGTCAATTATTTTTACTAGGGACTTAGAACTAAAGACTACCGACTAATATAATATACACTAAAACACCCTGTCTGATATTTCAGACAGGGTGTTTTGCTTTAAATGGGCCTGTTTAGTCATTTAAAAGTAAGCGGATGGTCATTTATTAATCAAATGATTGATTAATAAATCTAATCGTATGTTTTCTGCGTAAATTTGAATAACAATTCTGATACATCATAAATCAGGCATGGCATTTGAATAACCCACGACATGAAACATCTAACAGAAAAAACAAGACAGATACAATCCCACATAGTTGAGTGGGTGTTTTTTAAAGGCCCTGAGCTTTTTATATCTATTTACGGAAAATAATTAATTCCTTAACTTCGTGGCACTATGAAGCTAACGAAGTTATATGATAAGGCCTACGATTGGTTGCTTGATATCGGGCCAAAAATAATAGTCGGATTAATAATATTGTTTATAGGCATCTGGCTTATAAAAATGCTCAGAACGCGGCTCCGCGATCAGATGCTCAAAAAGAAGGTACACTCTTCACTCCAACCATTCTTTCTTAGTTTAACCATCACTTCGCTTTATGTACTGCTCATTATTGTGGTAATGAATGTGGTCGGGCTTGAGCTCACTGTATTCACTACCATTATTGGCGCGTTTAGTGTTGCTGCGGGCTTAGCGCTGTCGGGCACATTGCAAAACTTTGCAGGTGGGGTGTTGATACTCTTGCTTAAACCTTTCGGCCTGGATGATAATATAGTGGCACAGGGACAGGATGGTATAGTAACCTCCATACAAATATTTTATACCGTACTGCTAACGTTTGATAGTAAAACGGTGATCATCCCCAATGGTAAGCTGTTTAACGAGGTTATTGTAAATGTAACCCGCGAAGGTAAACGCCGTTTGGATTTTGAGATAAAATTAGGCTATGTTGCAAATGTGGAGCAGGTAAAGACCGTAATATGGAACGCGATTAAAAGCACGCCCAACGTATTAAACGACCCCCGGAATAAGGTAGGTATCTCGGCATTGGAGATTGACGGCGTTAAGTTTGTTGTAAACGCATGGGTAAACCCCGGTGATTTTGGATCAGTAAAACTGGCCCTGCAGGAAAAAATATTGAATGATTTAGTAACCGCCGGCGTAAAACTGCCGGGAGTCTGATGCTTTAAGAGAGGGTTGTCATGCTGAGCGCTAGTCGAAGCATGTGGGCAAAGGCCTTACGCTTATGCTTCGACTAGCGCTCAGCATGACCCTTCCACAATTTCACTAATCATGTCATTGCGAGGAGGAACGACGAAGCAACCTCGTCGCGTTCAATATGCATGCGACGAGGTTGCCGCGCTATCGCTCGCAATTGACACTAATGCCACACAACCCAACCCTAGATCTTCTGCTTAGCCTTAATCTCCAGATACCTGTTAATTGTATTAACCGTCAAATTCTGCGGAGTACTTAAAATAGATTGGATATTATACTTCGCCAGCTCTTTTACAATCAACTTTTTGTCGTAAGCAAACTTCTCGGCAATAGTTTTTATGTAGATACCTTCTACATCATCAGCCGGTTTTTCACTGATCTTTTTGAGCTCCGTGTTCTCAAAAAACACCACCAGTAATAAGTGGTATTTGGCTATCCGCTTTAAAAAAGGCAACTGCCGCTGCAATGCCGATAAGCTCTCATAATTGGTAAAAAACACTACCAGACTACGCTGCTTAATAACTGTACGTATGGTTGCGTAAAGCATTTCCATATTGGTTTCCAGGTAGCGGGTTTTCTCTTTGTATAATACTTCCAGTATCTTATTGATCTGTGTAGGCCGGCGGTCGGCTGCTATAACAGAGCCTATCTTTTCGCCTGCAGTAATTAGTCCGGCTTTGTCTTCTTTTAATAAGGCTACGTTTGACAGTACCAGGCTGGCATTTATGGCATAATCAAGCAGACTCAAACCTTCAAAAGGCATTTTCATGGCCCTTGATTTATCAATAATACAATATACATGCTGCGATTTCTCGTCGGTATAAGTATTGGTCATCAGGTTGCCCTGGCGTGCCGTGGCTTTCCAGTTTATGGTGCGGTAATCATCGCCCTGCACATAGTTTTTTACCTGCTCAAACTCCATGCTATGGCCCAGTCGTCGTATTTTTTTTATGCCGATCTCCGATAGGTTATTGGAGATCGCCATCAGCTCATATTTGCGCATCTGCAGGAAGGACGGGTATACAGCTAATGTTTCTGCCTGCTTAATATTATAACGCCTCCTGATCAAGCCTAATGGCGATTGTACGTACACCCTGATATCGCCAAACTCATATTCGCCGCGCTTGGTAGGGCGCAACATGTAGTTAATCAACTTACGCTGGCGTGGTTTTAAAAAGGTCTTAAATAAAATATCCCGGCGTTGAAACTGGAAAGGTATCTCATCAATAATACCTGCGCTTATGTTAAAAGGGTACCAGTTTTCAATAAATATGCCTAGTTCATTATCATCGCTGTTGCTTAAACGGTCAGGCGCATGACGCTTTGCGAATACGCCCCTTGCCGTGCGGTAAAGCATAAACACATCAATAATAACAAGCGCTATCAGCGTATAAAAAAGCAGGTGGGGTATTACACCCAGCCACGTAAAAAAGAACGCGAACAAAAACAGCACCACGCAGCACCCAATCAGGGTGAACAGCCGGTTTGTTAAAAACAGGTTCTTATAAAATAAGCTGAATATTTTTTTCACTTAATAATTTACTATTGATTTTAAGCTTTAAGCTTTCGCCTTTCAGCTTTCACCTCTACCTCGGTATTTCAATCTTCTGTATCAACTGTGCCACTACATCATCAGGTGTAACGCCTTCCATTTCCTTTTCAGGCGTAAGCATAATGCGGTGCCTTAAAACAGGGGCAGCAACGTAGATGATGTCCTCAGGCGTAACAAAATCGCGCCCGCGGATAGCTGCCAGCGCTTTAGCCGCATTAATAATAGCCAGCGAAGCGCGCGGCGACCCACCCAGGAACAATGATTTATTGTTACGGCTCTCATTTATCAGCTTGGCAACGTATACGATCAGCTTATCCTCAACATGAAAGGCCTTAACCTGCTGACGAAGCGATATGATCTCCTGCCCCGATAATACTGGTTTTATATCATGCAATTGGTCGATTGTCTTATGTTGATGCTGCTGGGTAATGATGGCTATCTCTTCATCAAGCGACGGATATTTTACTTCTATCTTGAACAGGAAACGGTCAAGTTGCGCTTCTGGCAGGCGATAAGTTCCTTCATGTTCAACCGGGTTTTGGGTAGCCAGTACAATAAAAGGTTCATCCATTTTATAGCTTTGCCCGTCAATAGTTAACTGGCGTTCTTCCATTACCTCAAACAAGGCCGATTGGGTTTTGGCCGGTGCACGGTTTATCTCATCTATCAACACAATATTGCCGAAGATAGGGCCGCGCTTAAACTCAAAATCAGTTGTTTTGGGGTTGAATACTGATGTGCCTAAAATATCAGAAGGCATCAGGTCGGGCGTGAATTGTATGCGCGAATATTTCGCGTCAATTGATCTGGCGAGCAGCTTGGCCGTTAAAGTTTTGGCCACGCCGGGAACACCCTCAATTAATATATGCCCATCGGCCAGTATGCCCGCTATCAGCAGGTCAATGCTGTCCTGCTGCCCCACAATTATTTTTGCAAGGGTTGTTTTTATCTGATCTACGGCAGCACTAAGCTTGCTCAGATCGGTTCTTTGTTCAAATATTTCGTCTTCTTCCATCATTTACCTGGATTGAATATAAAATTGTTCAATGAGTTTATTTAAGTGTATGAGTTCCTTGTCGTTAATATGGTCCTGCACATTTATATAGTGCAAAAATTCCACAAAATCGTTGGCAAAATCAGGGTCGAGGCCCAATTTTGCAGTTAGTGTTTCAGTAAATTCCTTATCCAGCTTATTGGTCTTTAAATGGTATTCATCGCGCAGATAAGTTAACAGGTAAAGCACCTGCTTTTTGGCGATGTTATCATTGTTCCGTTTTTCGTAATAAAGCTGACCAACAACATTCACAAACTCAAGCGTTGAGTTGCCGAGCGGCTCAATAACCGGGATAATGCGCTGCCTGCGTTTTATTTCATACAGCACAAATATGAGCAGACTAAAAATAGCAATATAATAGGCCCATTCCAGTTCGGGGTGACTTAAAAACACACGCATCGGCGAATCGTTTTCTTCGCTGCCTTGGGTGTAATATTGATCCCAGGTTATTTTTTTTGTGCTTTTTATAAATGATAAAGCAGCGGCGGCATAGGCGGCGCCCTGTGGTTTCAGTAAACTATAATTGCTGAAAAACTTAGGGTTAGCCAACAGGTATAATGATCCTTTACCGAAAGCATATTTTATAAAATTAGCTTTATGTTTAATGTCCTTACCTAAAACAACAGCCTTAGTGGTATCAAACTTGCTGAAATAAATATCGCCCATACCTTTGCCTGCAGTGTATGTTTTTTTAGGGTCGAGATAAGGGCTTACAAAACTTACCGGCATGCCATAATCCCTGGTGAACTTAAAGTAGTTTTCGGCGTCTGTTGTAATGCTGAGGTTTTTTTCAAACAAGGTGCCGAAATCTTCAGCGGCTATAAAAACATCATTACCTTGTTTCAAATATTTTTCCAGCTGATTATAATCAGGCTTTGAGAGCTCAATATCATGGCAGATGATAACATACGACGATTGTTTTATAGAATCGTCTGCAATTACATTATATACAGGTTGCCTGTACGGAACAATGGTATCGCCCGGGAAAATATCATTCAGGCGGTCTTGCAATATATAAGTGCCGTAAGGTATCTTGTCTTTACTGCTCAATGATACTGTCCAGTCGATAGGTTTTGGTCGGTTAAATTCGGCTATGAGATAGACTATAAGCAACGCCCCGCCAATAATCAAATATGCGCGTAACCCTTTCATGACAATTGCTTTTTAAAGTCCTGAAAAAGGGCATCAATATTACTGAACGCTTGTTTATCAATGCCGAAATTGCCGTACCATACGTACTCAAACTGGCGCGTTATCAGTTTAAAGGTTTGTTGTTGTCCGGGGTCGGTAAGCTCATGTATATAGGCCGCGTTTGTTTTATCAATTTGCCATTGTATATGCTGCGTATCACTTAATTGTTTAAGGCATTTTAAATACAACAGGCGTACAGCCAGGCGGTAATTATTTTGGGCGATGGCTTTTTCTATCTCGCTATCGAAGCTTATTTCATGAATATTTTCCAGCGATTCGCTGTAAGGCATATCAACTTTTCTTGCTTCGCCGCGCCATAGTTTAATGGGGTCAATATCTAATGATTTTGATACCACATAGATCAATAGCCCAACCGCGGCGGCTATTAATACATATTCAAGTATGGTGCCGCCATAACGGCTATATTTAAGCCAGCCGAACAGTTTATCCCATACCCATGCCCAAAAACGTGTCCAGAGTGATGTGTCGTCCTGGGCCTCATTATAGTTAAAGTTTTTATCGGCCCTGAATTTATCTACGGCTGCTGCGTCAAATTTCTTTACCTGGATTTTAGAGGTATCAAGACGTTCCTGTGCCGGTACTTTTTTAACGACAGTTTTTTTAACACCGGCACGGGCCATGTTAAAAAACATTAAGGCAATAATAAAGGCAAAAAAAGTTGCAATAAACCTGTGCATATATTTAATATTCCTCAGCAGGTAAGCCTGTGTCGGTATTGTCATTTTTACCTAGGTTTTCAATGCGACTCAATAATCCGAGGCCTTCTTTTTCCTCCGACAGGGTAAAATAAGACATACATATCGCAATTGACGGCAACGCATACGCTATCATTATCAGCCCGCGCAGTATACTGCAAATAATAAAAACAGGCATTGTAAAACTTTTTAAGGACAGGAAGCCGCTACCAACACTGATTATAGTTGCTGGTATGCTTGCAATACCTGCCGCCATCCCTACAATTAATCCCATAACAAAAAGAACCCCGAATGTAAACCACCAGTTGTCCTTAATCAGTTTAAAGCTTTTGTTAAATGCATATTTAAACGAAGAGTTTTCAATAACGATAATGGGGATGATAAGATAAAGAATAGGTGTTAAATAAATGCCTGGTATAAAGCACATTACAAAACCAACGCATAGTAGTAAAAAAATTAAAAATCCACTCCCTACGGCTCTTAAAAAGTAATACTTAAAATACCCCCATACCTCGTCAAAGGTTGGCTGCTTATTACCTTTTTGCAGGTAAACCGAAATGTAACATACAGTTGTAAGATGAATAAACACTTGTGTTAAAAGGGCAATAAATGCATTTATCAATGTATTTATAATATAAGATGAAGTGTAGTGTGTAAATCCCGGCGAACGTGCAAAGCTACCGGAATATAGATCACTCATACTCACATAGGTTAATACGTTTGATATAACACTGGCAAGTAAAAACAAACCGGTGATGATGAGTAACGAGATAGTCAGCGATTTAAAGTTTTCCTTAAAAAATATAAAGGAATCATTAATGATCTGGCCAAAGTCTCGCGTTTTTCTTAATTCAATAGGTGGGTTCATCTAAGGTTAGATTTTGAGGGGTTAGTTTTCGGTTTAAATAAGCAGGGTATAATAAAACATACCAAATAATAAAGGCCAGCGAACTTAATAATATGCTGCCACTCAACCAAATGGGCATTTCGGTACGGCGTGTTAAAAAGCTTTCAATAAATGCTGCCGTAATAAATATAGGTATAAGGCCGATGCCTATTTTAAGGCCATCTTTTGCCGCGTTTTTTAATGATACCATGCGGGTAAATGTTTTTGGAAAAAGGATGCTGTTGCCTAATATCAACCCTGCCCCGCCTGCTATAATAATGGATGACAGCTCCAATGTGCCGTGCAGCCATATTACCAATACCGATTGCAGGCCCAAACCTTTGCTAAAGAAGTAGTATTGAAATGAGCCCATCATAATGCCGTTGAACATCAGTTCGTATATGGTTCCTACTGACAGGAAAATACCCATCACAAATGTTAATAGCTCAACTTTTATATTGTTTGATGCGATCATCAGGAACATGAGTGATGAATCGCCCTGCTTATATACCCCAAATGGGTCGCCTTTGGCAATGTTTTCATTGGTCATGTTTACATAGTCGTTCCCCAGTATCGCCCGCAGAAATGTGCTGTCGTATTTTGCGGATAGCCATCCCATCAGGCTAAATACAAAAAAGAATAAAAAGGAATACAGTAATTGCCTGCGGTGCTTGTAAAATATCAGCGGCAGCTCATATTTCCAAAAGGTGATGAACCTGTTTGTTTTCTCCTTACGGTTTTTGTAGATAGATTGATGGAAGCCCGCGGCAAGTCCGTTCAAATATTTTGTAGTATTTGATTTTGGATAAAATGTTTTTGCATACGCAAGATCGTCGGTAATACTTATGAAAGATTCGGCAAGCTCATCGGGGTCGCTTGCTTGTTGTTTTTCATAGTCTTTCCACCTTTGTGTATTTTGTTTAATAAACAGGGCTTCGCGCATTTATAAGGGCTTAGTTTTTTGTTCAAAATACTCACAAAAATTTAATCTGCAACAATATTTTCAATAACAATTTTATATTTGTTAAAGATGGAAACTATAAGTGTACGCACCACCCAGAATATTGATATCGATTATGAGATAGGCGGCTTAGGCGAACGCATATTAGCGTACTTAATTGATTGCGGAATATTTATCGGCTTGTTTGCTATTGGCATTATTGTAGCGTCAATATTCTCGGCCGGACCTTACATGGCAGTGTTTCCTATTGCAATCTTAGTGCTGTATGTTTTTTATGATCTGCTGTGCGAAACTTTTTTTAACGGACAAAGCCTCGGCAAACGTATCATGAAAATAAGGGTGATTAGCTTAAACGGTACAAGGCCAAGATTTAGCCAATACCTGCTGCGCTGGTTATTCAGGATGGTTGATTTTGGCATTAGCAGTGGTATATGTGCGTTAATTTCGGTTGCAGTATCAAAAAAAGGGCAGCGCCTGGGTGACCTGGTTGCAGGTACAGCTGTGATAAAAACATCGCCACGCACAAAAAGGGATAATATTGCTTTTGCTACTACCGATGATACCTATCAACCCGTATTTCCGCAGGCAAGCCAGTTAAGCGATAAGGATATTGAGCTGATACATGAAGTAATAAACAATTATTTTAAATCGGGCAATGATGTGCTGGTTTATACAATGGCCGATAAAATGCGGGAGCATTTATCTATTTCCCTGCCGCCGAACATGAACGCTATGCAGTTTTTACAAATCCTGATAAAGGATTACAGCCACATCAGTTCGTCTAGTGATCTGCTGATAAATAACTAAACGGCGTTGCCGGGATATTACGCACGATCCAGAAGATCATTACTATAACAAATATTATTTTAGGCGTAAGCGGATGGTATAATATTGCCCAGCGGATATCCCGTTTAAGGATGAATGACCTGATCTTATAAGAAAGCTGTACCAGCAGAAAGGGCAGGCTGATAACCAATAAAAGATTGTAGCCGAGCGCCTGCCTTAAATCTCCATGTAAAAGACTATATATGGCCCGTTGCGAACCACAGCCGGGGCAATCCAACCCCGTAAGCGTATGGAAAGGGCATTTTGGGAAAAACCCATATTTTGCCGGGTTAAACAGGTAATATATAATGGCTAAAGCAATTAATAACAGCCCGCTTAAAGCAAAATACAGGTTTCTTTTTAATGTCATTTATGAATGATGCGGCATAAAGCTGCTGATACCTACTGTAAAAACAAAAATTAAATAAATTACTGTTACTGCAATACCTGTAAAAAATCCAATTTTAGTCCACTTACCGGCTTGCTGCGAAGAATACAATGCTCCGGCATAATCCCCGGAATCATACTTGCTATTAACAGAAGCTGCATTTATAATGCCTACAATGCCAAAAGGCAGACAGCAAAAAATGGTAACTAAAATAGACTCAACCAGCCAGTTTTTCGGGCGTAGAGGAGGCATTTGGTCGAAAGGTGTTGTTTGATCCATTGGTAATAAGAGATTAATTTATAGTTGAATGTAAAAATCTATTCTCAATAATCAAAATATTATCGGCAAAAGCAGGATACTATTGTAATTTTGAACTATGCAGAGAGAGCAGATATCCGTATTTGATATGTTTAAGATTGGCATAGGGCCATCAAGTTCGCACACACTTGGCCCCTGGCGTGCCGCGCAGCAGTTTGTACAACTACTGGAGCAACAAGATGCTTTACCATTGGTTGAAGGTGTACGGATCTTACTCTACGGCTCGCTCGCCAAAACAGGCAAGGGGCACGGTACCGATATTGCCGTATTATTGGGCCTGAGCGGCGATGACCCGGTAACCTTTGATGTAAACGAAATTGACAATAAGATCAACCATATAAAAACCTCACATAAATTGATATTGGGAGGTACGCAGGAGGTTAACTTTGTTACAGATGATGATCTGCTGTTCCTGTTTAATGAAAGCTTGCCTTATCACCCCAACGCGGTAACTTTTCAGGCATTGTTAATGGGTGATAAGGCTATATCAGCTACGTTTTACTCTATAGGTGGCGGCTTTGTGGTGAGGGAGGGTGATCAGGGGCAGTCAAAAACGGAGGTAGACTTGCCTTTTCCAATTGATACTGCCAATGATTTGCTGCACTGGTGCATGAAAACCGGACTCAAAATATCAGAAGTGGTGATGGAAAATGAGCTGGCCTGGCGTAATGAAGATGAGGTGCGCGCAGGCGCGCTCAATATTTTCAGGGTGATGAAGGAGTGCATGTTCCGTGGCTGTCATACAAAGGGCAATTTGCCGGGTGGCTTAAATGTATCGCGCAGGGCGGCTAATCTTAACAAAAAACTCATCGGCACAAATACTTACAGCAATTTTGATGAATGGGTAACAGCCATACGCCAAACCGGCGAGGGCTTTAAAAATATACTGGACTGGGTAAGCTGTTTTGCATTAGCCATAAATGAAGAAAATGCTTCGTTCGGCAGGGTGGTTACTGCCCCGACCAATGGCGCAGCAGGCGTAATACCGGCAGTGCTGTTATATTACATAACTTTTTGCGATGGCTATACCGATGATAAGGTGATCCGCTTTATGTTTACCGCGTCGGAAATTGGGAGTATATTTAAAAAGGGTGCTACTATATCGGCGGCTATGGGTGGTTGCCAGGCGGAGATCGGGGTATCATCGGCGATGGCTGCTGCTGCTTTAACAGAATGTTTGGGTGGTACACAGCGCCAGGTTTTAATGGCTGCCGAAATTGCCATGGAGCATCACCTCGGCCTAACTTGCGACCCGATAGGCGGCCTGGTACAGGTGCCCTGCATTGAGCGTAACACCATGGGCGCTATAAAGGCTATAACCGCATCGCAATTGGCCCTGCAAAGTAACCCTGAAAATGCCAAGGTAAGTCTGGATGCTGTAGTACGCACCATGTGGCAAACCGCGCAGGATATGAACTCAAAATACAAGGAAACATCTGATGGTGGCCTGGCAATAAATATACCGTTGAGTTTGCCTGAGTGTTAGCTCCCTAACCCCCTGAAGGGGGGAATAAGAAAAAAATGGGCGGGCGTGTAATGTGGATTTTTTTACAACCCATTAGCTTTTTTTAATAACTCATGAAATTCATCCAAACGAAGTGTAGGGATAGATGGGAAATCAATAGTTTTTAAAATATTGAAATGGCTGTCATTTGTGAGAATGAAATCGGCATTTGCTGCAAAAGCACAATCAACAAATTTATTGTCATCTATATCAGCAGTGATCAGTTGAAGATTGTAGTAAATTGTAATTAAGAAAGCAGTTGAGAGTTCGGTTAATGAACGGGTAAGATTAGTTGCAACATCGGGATGCCAGTGTAATCCGATTTGCTCTTCATATTCACTAAGAATATCATGAGTGAATGCTACCTGTATTTTCTTGTCTATTATAAGTTGGTAAAGCCAATGATATTTTGATCTTGAAGAAATAGAAACTAATAATACATTGGTGTCAATTACAACTAGCACAATAATTAGGAATTTTGATTAAGCCATTTTTCCATGTCTTCATTGCTGAACCCTTTTTTATCCCAGATTGCATCAGCTTGAGAAATTGCTTTATCGGCATAAAATCTTGATAACAGGTCTTTTAATTCGATAAGTTCTTTATCTGAAAGGTTTGTGCTGAATAATTTCATCAGCTCAATTTGCACATTACTCAATGGATAATTTATTACACTCATGGTATAATCCTTTTATACGAATTTAAGAAAAATACAAAGAATATGCATTATTTTTCTTCTGCGTGGGCATCCGCCCGTTCAAGCGTCCATGCTTGCACGTAAGCTTTTGTAAGCGTCCACGCATACGAAATTAACATGCACTCATAATCCGTTAGCGTTGACGCTAACCTTTTTCAGCATTCAAGCGTGGCCGCTTGAATGGGCAGCAGTTTTTTCACTAAAGACTTCAGACTCAAGACTAAAAATCACTTCTTATTCAGCTGCGTAGCAACTAATGGTTCAAGCATGCTTACCCATTGCGTATACATCAGGCCCGATGGATGCAAGCCATCCGAAGCAATTAACAGTGGATCTTTAGCAGCTAGCCTTGAGATTGCCGTAATATTAAGATAATGTACGCCGGCTTTGGCGCTGATAGCTGCATTAATGGCATTAAACTGATCTATCTGCGGGCCTATAACCGCGTCGTTGCCGTCTGCAAATGGTGTAACACCATAGTCCGGTATCGATAAAACAAAAACCCGGTTAGGATCGCCTTGCGCGTAACTGATGGCTGTATTTAATACCTGCGCAAATTTTATGGTGTAATTGGCCTGGCTCATACCCTGATACTGATCATTCACCCCAATTAATAAGGTTACAAAACTGTATTGTTTGGATTTAAATGTGCTGGCCGCAATTGCATCAATCAGATCGTCGGTTGTCCAGCCGGTTATTGCAATTATATCCGGGTTGCGGGTTTTAAAGCCTTCGGCACTTAATGAAGCAGTTAGTTGGTATGGATATGACTCCGCCTGCGGTACGGATTGGCCTATAGTGTAAGAATCTCCTAAAGCAAGATAAGTAATGGAATCGGTGGTCATTGCTTTAACTGGGTTAACGTTATCAGTTACTGTATAAACGGAAGGTTTAGCCTCATTTTTTTTACAGCCGAATAGCGTAGTCAAACTAATTAAAATTATCTGTAATACTTTCATATCGATATCTCCATATCAAACAATACGGAAATATGATGTGTAAGGATTTTTTTTACTTCATTAATATCAACTTTTCTTCCCAACTCACGCTCCATCGAGGTTACATCTTTATCATCAATACCACATGGAATCATGTTTTTAAAATAATCCAGGTTGGTATTAACGTTTAGTGCCAGGCCATGCATGGTAACCCAGCGGCTGCAGCGTACACCCATGGCGCATATCTTACGGGCCTTTTCATTGTCAGCATCAAACCAAACACCGGTATAGCCGGGATAGCGCCCTGCCTGTAAACCAAATTCAGCAAGGGTAAGGATAATCGCTTCTTCAAGCTTTCTTAAATACAGGTGTATATCGGTGAAAAAATTATCCAGGTCCAGTATGGGGTAACATACAATCTGCCCCGGGCCGTGATAGGTAATATCGCCGCCGCGGTTAACAGGGTAATAAACAGCATTTTTTTCCTTTAAGCCCTGCTCATCAAGCAATAAATGTTCAGCTTTGCCGCTCTTGCCCAGGGTATATACGTGCGGGTGCTCGCAGAAAATAAGGTAATTTGGAGTTAGATCATTATCCTCAACGGGTAATGAATCTGCTGTAACTGCAACCTGCCTGTTACGGATCTCTGTTTTTAACTTAACGGTGCTGTTAAATATCTCCTCCTGTTTATCCCATGCCTGCTGATAATCTATCAGTCCCCAATCCTCAAGCTTAACTTGTTTGTTTTTCATTTATCAGCCCTTTACGTATCCTATCATGTAGTCTTCATACTGCATGTATTCAACCTTATAATCGTTTTTTACAGGTTCTTTATCCAGCGAAACCTGTAATGTGCCTTGCTCCGCAAATTTAAATGGCTCCAATAAAATATTGTTTACAAATGATACCTCTTTTTGTCCGTAGCATTTATAAACCGCCTCTTTCGCGCACCAGCATACATATAACTGCGGTATGCGGTTTCCATTGGTGGTAATAAAGTCCATTTCTTCGGGGCGCATAAATTTGTGGGCAATGCGCTCCACTTTTTCCTTTATCAGCTCAATATCAATCCCCACCGGACTTTTCTTACTGATCATTACCGCGGCATAATCAAAAGAATGGCTCATCGAGATCTGGAACGGCAGGTTCACCAGGTAGGGCTTGCCATGCGAGTCAACCTTACAGTCGATAAAAGCATCGGTGTTCAGCATTTTGCGCAGCAGCACACGCGTACCCAGCCAGTGCAAGTGGCGCTTGCCTTTGCTTAGCTGTTCAAAATAAGCCTGTTCGTCGGCATCTAATTGTAACTGGTTATACAATTCATCTGCTTCTTCCTCTATTTTCCAGAGGGCAAATTCAGTGTCATCATCAACCCGTTGGCGGTATGCTATAGCCATAAAAGTAAAATTGCAAAAAGGATGGCAAACTTATGTCAAATAATTCTAATTTAGCCATATAACATCTTTAAATATGATATTATCAGACAAACGCATCCTTGAGGAAATTGATAAGGGCACCATTATTATTGAACCTTTTAAACGTGAGGGCCTGGGCACCAACTCCTACGATGTGCATTTGGGCAAACATTTAGCTACCTATCGCGATAGGGTGCTGGATGCAAAGCTGCATAATGAGATAGATTATTTTGAGATCCCTAAGGATGGATTTGTTTTGCAGCCCAACACACTTTACCTGGGTGTAACACTTGAATATACCGAAACACATGCCCATGTGCCTTTTCTGGAAGGAAAATCGAGCACCGGCCGATTGGGTATTGACATACACGCCACAGCCGGTAAAGGCGATGTAGGGTTCTGTAATACGTGGACGCTTGAAATATCATGCGCGCAACCCGTAAAGATTTATGCAGGTATGCCCATAGGCCAGCTTATTTATTTTGTTGTTGAGGGCGAGATTGAAACCATGTACAACACCAAAGGCAACGCCAAATACAACAATCCCACCACACGCCCTGTTGAAAGCATGATGTGGAAGAATAAGTTTTAGTTTACAAGAGCCAGGAATTAAGAGTCAAGAACCAAGAAAGACTATTTTGCAGACAAAGCGGTTAATATCTTTCTCATTTTATCCTGATTCTTGCATCTAGGCTCTTGATTCTTTTTTCTTGGCTCTTTCCCATCATGTAACATATTTGTTATGTATCGCCTGGCAATTATTAAGCACATATAATTTATTTTTATACCTATGAGCTACAAAAAAATAATTGCAGGGCTATTGCTGATCGGCAGTGTAATAACCATAGCCGGTTTTATTAATGCTGATGAATATTCAATAGAAAAAATAGCCGGACAACTCAATAAGTGGAAGGAAAACTACGCGCCTGAAAAAGTTTACCTGCAATTTGATAAACCCTATTATGCCGTTGGCGATGATGTATGGTTTAAGGCTTATGTAACCATAGGTAGCAAGCATCAGTTATCAGCCTTAAGCGGTGCTTTAAATGTAGAGCTCATTGATGATAAGGATTCCGTAAAGCAAAGCGTTAAGCTGCCCCTCATAAACGGCTTGGCCTGGGGCGATTTTGAGTTATCCGATACATTAGCAGAAGGTAATTACCGCATACGTGCCTACACCAATTACATGCGTAATGCCGCCGAGGATTATTTTTTTGATAAGGCCATTACCATTGTTAACTCAACCACCAATAAGGTTTTTACAAAAACAACCTATTCCTATACTACCCAAAACGGCAAACAGCAGGTAAATGCTGTCATCAACTATGCTGATTTGAACGGAACACCGTATGCAAATAAAGAAGTGCGGTACACTGTTGAGCTGAATGCAAAATCTGTAGCCAAGGGGAAAGGCATCACGGATGATAAGGGAAATATCAATGTTTCCTTCACCGACCCGCAGCCTACGGCGTTGCAGTCGGGTATGATAGCCACTACCATCAAGCTGGATGATAAAAAAACGGTTACCAAAGCTATACTGATAAAGAATACATCAGCCAATGTTGATGTTCAGTTTTTCCCTGAAAGCGGTAACCTGGTGAGTGGTATCAGAGCTAAAGTGGCCTTTAAGGCGACAGGTGCTGATGGCTTGGGCGCAGATATAAAAGGTACTGTTATTGATGATCAGAATAATACCATAACTACCTTTAGCACCCAGCACCTGGGCATGGGCGTATTTGACCTTTTACCAATTACTGGAAGAGTATACAAAGCCAATATTGCATTTGCCGATGGCTCAACCAAAAGCTTTGATCTGCCTAAAGCAATAGATAAAGGCTTTGTTTTGAGTATTGATAATACGGATCCGGATAATGTTAAGTTAAAGATATCAGCCAGCCACGCGTTGCTTGCCGATAACCCAGATGATACCATTAGTGTTATTGGTCAATCGGGCGGCCAGGTATATTTTGCCGCGCAGAGTAAAGTCGGCAGTACTAATTTTACGGCGTCTATATCCAAAAGCCGTTTCCCGTCAGGTATTGTACAGTTTACATTATTTTCATCAAAAGGGGAGCCTATGAATGAGCGATTGGTATTCATCCAGAACCCCGATCAGCTTAAGATGGATGTAAACTCGGCTAAACAAACATATGCGCCGCGGGAAAAAGTTAAGATCAACTTAAATGCGCAAAATGCCGATTCAAAACCGGTTGTAGGCGCTTTTTCCGTAGCTGTTATTGATGAAACAAAGGTACCGGTTAAAGAAGAAGATGAAAGTACGATATTATCAAACCTGCTGCTTACATCCGACATAAAAGGCTATGTAGAAAAACCCAACTATTATTTCACCGCTGTAAATGAAAAGACCAAAGCCGATCTGGATATATTAATGCTTACGCAGGGCTATCGTCGCTTTGAGTGGAAAAAGATATTAAAGGATGATATGCCGCCATTGGCTTACGAACCCGAAAAAACACTACATATTAGCGGGCATATAAAAACATCGGGCGGTAAGCCTGTGCCGCATGGTAAGGTTACGTTATTAGCTACCGGCGGAGGAACATTTTTTATAGATACTATAACCGATGAGCAGGGTAAGTTTTCGTTCGATAACCTTGCATTCAGGGATAGCGTGAGGTTTGTGATACAGGCACGCACCAGCAAGGATAGAAAAAACGTTGAAATTGACCTTGACGACATAAACCCGCAAAAAGTTACCCAAAATAAAAATGCGCCCGATATGCAGGTAAGTGTGAGCGATGGACTGTCGACCTATATGCAAAACAGCAAAGCCTATTATGACGCGCAGTTGAAATATGGGTTGGGTAATCATATAATTGCATTAAAGGAAGTAGTTATAACAGACAAGCGGCCCGCTGCTTTAAAACATTCTGATAATTTAAACGGTCCGGGCAACGCAGATCAGGTTATATTGGGTGATAAATTATTGGGTTGCCCAACGCTTAGTATTTGTTTACAGGGCATGCTGATGGGTGTTATTTTCCGTAATGGTATGCCTTATTCAACACGTGGGGGTGCGTTAACTATTAATGTTGACGGCATGTTTTTGCAAAGTTCGGAGTACGATATGATCAATACGAATGATATAGCTAGCATTGAAGTACTGCGTACGCCTTCTTATTATTCAATATACGGCAGCCAGGCTGGTCCGGGAGGTGTCATATTGATCACTATGAAGAGGGGGGATGAAGATCATTCCTATTTAACCCGTCCGGCTCCAGGTATTATTACAGTTTCGCCTAAAGGTTATTATAAGGCCCGGGAGTTTTACTCACCTAAATATGATGACCCTAAAACTAATATCGCTGTAGCCGATCTGCGATCAACCATTTACTGGACCCCCAATATTATTACCGATAAAGATGGCAATGCTTCATTTGATTTCTTTAATGCCGGCAGCAAAGGTACCTATCGTGTAGTTATTGAAGGTATTGATAGCGATGGCAATATAGGCAGGCAGGTGTACAGGTATAAGGTGGAATAGTTATTCAGTTTGCAGTTTGTGGTGGGCAGTTTGCAATATCTTTTATGTGGCCTTTATGAAACTTACGAAGTTTAAAAACTTCGTAAGTTTTCTGAAATGAATAAAAACCATGTCATTGCGAGGAGGAACGACGAAGCAACCTCGTCGCGTTTAATATGTGAGCGACGAGGTTGCCGCGCTAACGCTCGCAATGACACGTATTATTCGCTGTTATTTCGCTAACGAAAATTTACCCCAAAAATCAACCGATTTACTCATTTCGCTATTATCAGGGGCGTTGCCGCCGCCACCGCCGCCGTGTCTTCCACCACCACCACCGCCGCCGCCATGCCTGCCGCCGCCACCGCCCATGCCGCCACCGCCGCCCATGCCGCCGCCACCGCCACCGCCTTGCCTTCCGCCACCGCTATCACTATCGCCGCTCGGTTTAGGGCGTTGTACACCGTTTATCTTGATATTAAATGCCCACGGGCTTTTCATCAGGTTATCAGCATGAAAGAATTTTAATGGTATCGCAGCCTCACAAATCAGGTTGCCGGCATCATCATAATTTATTGCGGTTTGTATACCATAGGTGTTTGATGTGGTGATCATATCATCCTCAATATCCTTAAAACCAACAACCTTAATGCCTCTTAATGAGGTTATGCGTTCACGCATCAGTTCGTTGCGGTCTTCCTGGCTTATTGCATCTTCATCGCCTTCGGGGCGTTTAAATGGCACAGACGCACTGCCCTGTACGTTCAGGGGAAAGGTTATGCTAAAAGTTTCTTTCTTTTTACCCTTTGGGTCGATGCTGAAAGTTAACCCGGCACTCAACACACGCCCAATTTCCGATTTCTCATAAATTTTTACAGCCAGGTAAATGGTATCCTGACTATTGGCCATCATATAATTAATGCGTTCTTCAGGACTGTAAAATTTAAGACTGTCGCCCCAATCTCTTACATCACCGTCGACGGTTAAATGTGGCGGTGGTGTTTGCAGCTTAAGGTTTACATCCGTTTGCGCATGGCATATCATGGTTGCCATTAATTGGATAGTTAAAATACCGGTAATGTAAAAAGGGGATCGTTTCATTAATTTTAATTGTGATGTTTGCTTATTTTAGAGCGATTTTATGATCGATAGCTATACAGCAAAGAAATTTCACTTAGCGGGCCATTTATCAGATCATTACTTTCACTGCTAAAATTCTCCCTTGAACAGAATTTTAACAGTTTTATTATAGTTTTTAAGTAATTTTACAGTTACATATGCCAACTGAAGTACAGGAAGAAACGTTCACACTCGAGGAGTTGCTGGTAGGTTTGAAAGAAATTCACCGCCTTATTTTATGGAACGATGATGTTAACAGTTTTGATCATGTGATCTATTGCATGATAAAATACTTGGATTACAACGAGGCCCAGGCTGAGAAAATAGCCTGGAAAGTACACAACGAAGGCAAATGCGCCGTATTGGAAGGATCCTTTACCGAAATGGAAATCTACCGCAAAATCTTACAACAGGAAGGATTGACGGTTAGCGTTGAATAACACCAGATATAAAATTAGAAAACCTCCTTACAAAAAAAGCCCCGATTGCTCAGGGCTTATATCATAAAATCATAGTTTCATTCACCGTTCACTACTCACCACTCACAACAAAGTTCCAGCCGTGGGTATCAGGCGTAGTGCCGTATTTTATAGCGTTCATTTCCTTAAATACACGTTGTGAAAACTCGCGTGTTTTAGGGTCGCTTAAAAAGTACTCTTCGCCATTAAGGCTTATTGAGCCAACCGGTGCAATGGTAGCTGCTGTACCTGCCCCGAAAGCATCAGTAAGCTTACCGTTTTTAGCGCCTTCAATAATTTCAGCTACTGAAACACGGCGCTCTTCAACGGGGTAACCCCATTCACGGGCCAGTGCTAAAACTGTATCGCGGGTTACGCCATCCAAAATAGTATCACGGGTTGATGGGGTTGTTACTTTGCCATCCAATACAAAAATTACGTTTGCCGCGCCCATTTCCTCAACATAAGCATGGTCCTTTGCGTCGGTCCATATCAGTTGGTCAAAACCTTCTTCAACGGCCTTTTTAGCAGGCAGCATAGCGCCACCATAGTTGCCTGATGATTTTGCATAACCCATACCGCCTTCAGCAGAGCGGGTGTAAAAGTTCTCTATTTTAACCCTTAATGTTTTTGAAAAATAAGGGCCTACAGGGCATAGCAATACCATGTATTTATAGGTTGTTGATGGTGCAACGCCCAAAAATGGGTCGGTAGCAAACATAAACGGCCTGATGTATAGAGCATGGTCGGCTTGTGTAGGTACCCAGTCGCGGTCAATTTCAACTACAGCTGCAAGGCTTTGTAAAAAGATATCCTCGGGTATGGTAGGCATACACAATCTTTCTGCCGATTTATTAAAACGTTTAGCATTTTTATCCGGGCGGAAGATTGAAACAGTGCCATCAGCATGTTTGTAAGCTTTTATGCCTTCAAAAAATGATTGCCCGTAATGCAGGGCCGAAATAGCGGGACTCAATCCAATTTCGCCGTAGGGAATGACCTGAAAATTCTTCCACTCGCCATCGACGTAATCTGCCACGAACATGTGGTCAGTAAAAATTTTTCCGAATGGCAAATTGTTAAAATCGGTTTCCGCTAAGCGCGAATGGTTTGTTTTGGTGATCTTGATGTCCAGCGTCTCTGTCATGGCCTTATCGTATTAAATTATGGAAAATGGCAAGTTAGGTATTTTTGTTAAAATATTAATAGTTTTTAACTTATTACTCATTTCAAATCCGTCATGCTGAACTTGTTTCAGCACCTCACATGCTAGGCAAGCTGTTTGTCCTGTGTGATTTCGATCTGCTAATCAGCGAACGGGATGGCGAGTTCTGTTTCCCGGAAATGAAATTAAAGCAGAAAATAAATGCCTAAGCCAACCACTACGGCTATAGGTATTGGCATTAGTATTAGCCAAACTAATTTCCAATAAAAGGCACTTTTTTGTTTGGAGATAATTGCCATCATTCCTGTAATAATAAAGTATGGCAGGAAGATACAGGGTAAGAAGGAATATAAAGCTATTCCAATCTCTTCTCCATCACCATGATTGTTAAAGTCATAGAAGGCAGCACATCCTAACCAGATCCAACAAAAGAAATATAACCCTAAAATGCCAAAGGCAATAAAGTGCTGTTTTATTCTTGTAAAATATTGATTGTTTGCCATATTTTGCAATTCTATAAATCCCTCAGCACCTGATCAACCCAACTCTTACCCCAGTTCTCTTCCTGTTCTACTGTCCATAAACTTGGGAAGAAGATGCGTTTTTGAAAACGCGGAGGCAGGTACTTTTGCCAGTTGGTGCCACCGGTTGCTTTAATATCCTCGGGCTCGCGGTTAAGGTAACGCACGGCCGATTTATAGTGCGATAAGGGCCAGTTTACGTTTACATTGCTATCCAGGCGCCTTAATTCATCCTCCAATTGCGATGTGCTTTCTCCCTTATATTTAAATTGCTGCAGCAATGCGTTAAAGTTTGTATTGATATTGGCAGCTCCCAGCTCAATAAAAGTTTTGGAATATTTCTTCTCAAATTGTTTAAGTGTCAGCGTTTTTTTGCCGGTTGCCAGTTCTGTAGCACCCGATTTCCAGTATAGATGTTCAAATTGGTCCTCAATGGTAGCAGTGCTTAGTTCTGCCCGTTTATCTTTGGCTACCAGGTTAATAAAATCAGTAGCATATATCTCTATCATCCGGTATTGCCCCGATTGGAAACCGCTTGCCGGTAATAACGACATCCGGAACTTCAGGAACTGCTCTTTTTCCATCCCATCAACCATGATCTCGAAAGAATGGGTAAGCGCCTCAAAATAACGGTTAATGCGCTTTATGCGGGCAGTGAAAAAATCGCTTGTTAAGGATTGCGCTTCGGCTATTTGTTTACACTCGTGCAGCGCCAGCTTAAAATACAGTTCCGTTATCTGGTGATAAATGATGAAGATCTCCTCATCCGGGAAAGGCGTTTTGGGGCTTTGCAGGCTCAGTAACGTATCCAGGTGAATATAATCCCAGTAAGTTAAAAAATCGGCATACAGTAAACCATCCAGGTAAGCAGGCATATCCTGGCCCATGGCCTCATATTTTTCCTGTAACTGTGTTAGGCGTTGTTCAATTTCGGGTGTAAACGGCATAAACAAATGTAGGAAGATTTGTTATTTATGGTATGCCGAATCTATTTTCTGTATTTTACTCAACCTGTCTCTTATAATATCATGCGCATCATAAAAGTACCATGGTTTTTTATCCCTGTCAAACGCGTAATTAAACTTCATACCTAATAATTTAAACCCTAAAGTTGATGCGCCACCATCGGAACAATCCGGACAGCCAAACCTGCCGGTAATTTGGGATAATATCAACAATGGAACCCTGAATCTGAGTGAATCAAAATCGCCCTTTATTATAAGGTGTTTACCGGGTATAGAATCATTTGAGATTTCATTGATTGTAAGTTTATCAGAAGTGATCTCATAGCTAATATTACATGCTCCTATACATTCACCTGCATAAAAACCAACGTATTCTGTTGCTGGTTTAATTCTTATTAATGCAGCCACTAAAATAACTAGCAGTGTATAAAAGAGCACTTTTGCAATCCGGGTCATATTAGGTTTTATATTAATGCCAATTGCGGTAATAAGTAACCCATAAACTTATACCATTGCAAAACATATAGCGTTTAAGTTGTTATATTAAGTATATACCAAACCTTTATAATTTATGATAAAGAAAATACTAATAGGCATTGATGACAGCACATATGCCGAACATGCCGCGAAATATGGTTTTGACCTGGCCGAAACACTGAATGCCCACGTAGGATTGGTGCACATGACCGAACCCGTATCTTTAGCTATGACCAATACCGGGGCCGATGAAATATTGGGTACTTCAATGCAGGCTCTTAGTGGACCTGATAACCTTGAACTTTTAAAGGTGCAGGATGAGATAGCTGAAAACTTAATGGAGCGTATTGTTAAAAAGTATGGCGGCACATTACAGGTTACTCATTTTAATGAATTCGGTTCAACCGGCGAAGGTATTATAAACTGTAGTCATGAGTTTAAAGCCGACCTGATCATCATCGGCACCCATCGCCGCACCGGCCTCGACCGCCTGCTGATGGGCAGCATTGCAGAATACGTAGTGCGCCATTCGGAAATACCGGTATTGGTGGTGCCGTCGAAAGAGTAATCTTTAGTCCGAAAGTCCGTAAGTCGGGAAGTCCGAAAGAGAGATAGAAAAAAGCAAAAAAGTCCGGAAGTAAAGCTTTTTTACTTCCGGACTTCCCGACTGCCTTAATACAACAACCTAAACTTAATCGTCTGCTCAATCGCTTTAAGTTCGTTCAATACCTGGGTATCATAACCGGTATTAACGTCAGTAATTACGTAGCCTATTTGCGGGTTGGTAACCAAAAACTCGCCGACTATATTGATATTATGGCGGGCAAATACATCATTTATCTTGGCTAGTATACCCGGTACGTTTTTGTGAATGTGGATCAACCTGTGCGCGTTATTAATGCGCGGCGGCTGCAGATCGGGGAAATTACAACTGGTATGTGTTTTTCCCTCGTTCATAAATGCCATTACCCTTTTCGGGATAAAATCATCGTTACGGGGATTATGCTTAGGGTCATCAAAAATAATAATGCCGTTTTCACAAGCTGCCTCAGCCAACTTACGACTGCTTATTTTGCCAAAAATACCTATCGCTTTTAACCTGCCTGCATTTTGTAATTGCTCTGGCGTTGGTTGGTTTTCCTCATCGCAAAATAAGATACCGGCTTCCTCTAAATATTTTTCCTCAATGCTATCACGCTGGCGGATGTTGTACCCTTCCTTTTGCATTTGTGCCAGCGCATCCTCATCAACATTACCCACCACCAAACATTTTATGCGGTTTTTGGGGTACGATATAGCCCTTGGCAGTTTGTTGATGTATAAAAACTCATCAAAGCTTGGGGTAATATGGTCGGCTTTTTCGGCTACTGATTTACGTTCGATATTCTCGGTAAAGGCAAAGAATTTTTTGATCATGCCCGATTCCTTTAATTGGAAATCAGAATAACCATCGCCAATGCCAAATATTTCCCCGGGCAGGTTTAGCTCTTTCAACAGCTTAACCTTGCCGCCTTCCTGCGATAGTGGGTTTTCACGGTCGTAACCAATGATGTTTCCTTCATCATCAAACACAAAGGTATTGGCGTAGATATTTTCCTTTTTTATATGGTACTCGGTAACAACCGGGGTAATAAACTCCTTAAACCCGCCTGACACGATCAATACCTCATCCTGGTGATTCTTAAAGAAGATGGTATTACGAGAAAATGATGTAGATACTTTCTTTTTTAGATGGGTGATGAGCTGCTTCAAATGCTCACGGTTAGCCTGCAACAGCTTAACACGCGCCTCCAGACTTTGCGTGAATGATAACCGGCCTTCCATGGAGGCGTTGGTTAGTTCTTCAATCTGTTCGTATATTTTTTCCCGGTCAGGATGATTTTTGAGGGATATGCGGGCAAGTTCGTCAAGCGCTTCAACCTGCGTAAATGTGCTGTCGAAGTCTATAATAAAGTATTGATCCATTAGTTGATGTGCAGATATAAGCTTTAGTGTGCAAATACGCGGATGTGCAAATGTGCAAATTTTGGATGATTTTTTGGATGATTAGTTGATTAAGTTGATAGGGTTTGTTGGAGCTATGGAAATAACGCGTGGTGGTGTCACCCTGAGCGCTAGTCGAAGGGTGAGCGCAGAGGCCTTTTCTCCCGCTGTTTGTGTCCTCACAAACAGCTGTCAATATGTTTACGGATTGTTTGTGGGGAGACCATAGGTGTTCGGAAGATTAAAAAAGGATGTCATGCTGAGGCACTCGAAGCATGCGGGCAAAGGCCTTTACGCTTACCCTTCGAGTGCCTCAGGGTGACCTCACGCTCAATATTCGTAAGAAAATATATCTTCCGAACACCTATGGTGAGTACACAAACAATGGGGCAAACCTTCGCCCGTATGTGTCGGAAATCTTGATTAATCTGAATCTTTGGCGATATCATTAAGAAAATCGCTTACTTTTTTGTCGAGTGGTTTGCTGTATTCGTTTTGCAAATGGATATAAAGCTTTTCTAATTTAGCAGGTAGGCTGTTAAACAAAATAGGATTCCTGTCGAAATTTAATTTTCCCAACCATGATATCGAGAGAGAATTCTCAACGCTAAATTCTACTTCATCTATATTGTCATCAACAAACTGAAAACATTTTAGCGCCAGTGTTCCGTTATTAGTGTCAATTGCTGTTTGAGTAAATCTTCTGAAGCATCCAATTTGTAATGAGGTTATACCTGCCCAATCCTCATCCAAAACGTCTTCCTTTATTTCAGAGAAAGTAGTAATGAGGTCTTCTATAAACTCTTTTTCGCTTTTTTTATCCATCAGATTTAATGACACAATGACCTAATGACTCAACGCTTCACAAACTTCCTTTACAGTATCATTAATACTCTTAAAATCAACCCCAATCGCCTTCTTTATCTTCGAGTTATCATAAATCCGTGTTTGCGATGCGGTTTGGGCCGAAACTTTATCAATGGCGGGAGCTTTGCTGGTTAACGCTGCTATAACAGCAGATCCGCGCCAGGCCAGGCCCATCATAAATGGTGTGGCAAGGGTAGCAGGCGGTTTTATGCCAAAGTTGTTGGCTATATCGGTAATTACTTCTTTATAAGTGAGGTTTTCAGCGTTGATGATGTAGCGTTCGGCTTGTATGTCGCTGTTCATGAGCAGGATCATGCATTTGGCTACATCCTCTACATCAACAAAACCTCCTGTGCCGGCGGTATAAAATTTTAGGCCCTTGCGCACGGTCTCAAATAATTGACCTGTGCCATTTGTACCTGAGCTTGCACCCAGTATTAATGATGGGTTCACAATAACAGCGTTCAGCCCTTCGGCAATGCCGCGCCATACTTCCATCTCGCTTTCCAGCTTTGATATGGCATAGCCATCGTTCTCGGTGGTTTCTTCCAGGTGATTGTTTTCACTTATCATTTCGCCCGGTAAGGCGGTGCCGATGGCGGCAATGGAACTTACATGCAATAACCTTACACCAAACTGCGTGCATAAATTAACAAGGTTAGCCGTGCCCATAACATTGGTACGGATCATGGGCTGTTTATCGGCCTGCCGTAATGATACCCATGCGGCGCAATGGTAAACCTGAGTAACGCCATCAAGCGCATCTTCCAAGGCAAATATGTCGAGCATATCGGCATCAACCCATTCTATCTGTTGCTGGTAAGGGGTAAGTATTTTGGGTATGATCGAACTGCCGCGTTTGGTACAGCGGATAGTGTTGCCCTGCTGCACCAATTGCCTGGCCAGTTCCGAACCTAAAAAACCTGTTGCGCCTGTAACCAGTATCATTATTTATGTGCAGCTATGCGTATGTGCAAATGTGCATATTGATAGGCGTATGTGCAAATACGAATTATCAGCGATGCCTATTTTTGCATATAGTTTGAAATGTACAAATAACGGATTGATTGTTGCAAACTATTGAACAGTAATATTCTCATCTTTGTATTATAGATTATCAAACACAAAAATGATCACCAATACTTCACTTGACGATTTTTACCAAAGGAACGGGGCTCCGCACCCGGATGGGATCGCCCGTGAGATAGGACATTTTAACGTGTTTGAAAGTGAAAAACTGTTCGATAAAAAAAACGGTACCCGTATTATGCCTTACAGCAGGCGGGCCTATTATAAGATTAGCTGGCTAAGAGGTAAAAGCCGTGCCGAGTATGCTGATAAAGTAATTGATGTACAGGAAAATGCCTTGCTGTTTGCAACACCAAAGATCCCTTATCATTGGGTGCCAATGGATAGTAACCAAACCGGCATGTTCTGTATTTTTACAACCGATTTTCTTTCTCAGGGTAAAACAGGTGTAGGGTTGGACGAGTTGCCGATATTTCAGCCGGGACAGTTGCCGATGTTCCAGCTTTCAGAAACAGAAGTGAAGGAAATTGAATACATCTTCCGGAAAATGCTTAAAGAGTTAGGCACCGATTACCAGTATAAATATGACCTGCTGCGCACATTTGTTATGGAGCTTATCCATTACGGGCAAAAACTACAACCTATGCCGCCAATCAGCGCGACGCAGAATGCTTCGGAACGTATCTCATCCCTGTTTATCGAGTTGCTGGAACGACAGTTTCCGCTTGAATCGCCTCAGCAACCACTCTCATTGCGTACCGCTAAAGATTATGCTAACCGCCTGGCTGTGCATGTAAACCACCTCAATAAAGTTTTAAAAGAGGCCACAGGCAGCACAACCACCGAGATTATCAGCAGCAGGGTGATACAGGAAGCCAAAATATTACTGAAACAAACACACTGGAGTGTAAGCGAAATAGCATACGCTTTAGGTTATGACGACTTGGCGCATTTCTCCAAATACTTTAAAAAGCAAACTTCCTTTACACCTGTAGCGTTCCGGGCATAGGTGCAAATATAAAATGGGGCAAACGCACATTTGTGATCTGCACATTGAAAAAAGCTGCATATTTTGCACAGCGCACATATGCATATCAAAACAATCTGCATATTTGCACATCCGCATATTCGCACATTATAAGACATGTCTTTATCTGATTTTTTTACCCCGGTTGATCTTAAAACTATAACGCCTAAAAACGGTTATTATGCCAGTCATATGGGCGACAGGATAGAACAATATGCTGCCGATTCCCTTGATGCTGAGCAAAAAATAGATATCGCCATTATTGGGGTAATGGAAGATCGTAACGCTATAGATAACTCCGGGTGCGCGTTGGCACCCGATTATGTGCGCGAAAAACTTTACCTGCTTAACGAGGGAAATTACAACACCAGGATTGTTGATTTCGGCAATATAAAACCCGGTGCAACCATAACCGATACTTACTTCGCCCTTAAAACTGTGGTAGAGGAACTGGTTAAAAAAGATATCATCCCAATCATCATAGGCGGGGGACAGGATCTGACCTATGCACAATACATGGGCTATGAAAACCTCGAACAAAGGGTTGACCTGGTGGTGATCGATTCTCATTTCGATCTGGATGATGATGCCTTTGGCGATAGTATCGAAACCACATCGCAATCATACCTGAGCAAGATATTTTTACACGAGCCTAATTTCCTGTTCAACTACAGCAACCTGGGTTACCAGACTTATTTTATTAGTCAGGCAGGTTTACGGGTGATGGAGAAATTGTTTTTTGATGCGCACCGTTTAGGTGCTTTGAGTGGAAATATAGCTGTTGCCGAACCCGTTATCCGCAACGCGAGCATGATCAGCTTTGATGTAAATGCCATCCGCTCGTCTGATGCGATGGGCAGCGCCAATGCTACCCCAAATGGCTTTTATGCCGAGGAAGCATGCCAGCTTTGCCGCTACGCTGGCTTTAATGATAAGCTAACCTCCATAGGTTTTTACGAGTTTAACCCTGCTTATGATAGTAACGGCCAAACGGCTACGCTGGTAGCGCAAATGATATGGTATTTTATTGATGGTTTTTATAACCGTAAAAAAGATTTTCCGCTTAATCCAAAATCGCAGTACCTTATTTATAAAACCAGCTTAAAGCACGATGAGCATGAAGTGGTGTTTGTAAAAAGCAAAAAATCAGACCGCTGGTGGATGCAGGTGCCGTATCCAAATACAGGCTCTATTAACGAGCGTTTCCATTTAGTGCCTTGTCAATATGATGATTACAAGACCGCCGTTTCCGGCGAAATGCCTGATCTTTGGTGGCGTACTTACCAAAAACTCATCTGATAGAATAATTCTGAGCGCATTTTTACGTTACCTTTGTTAGTATTATTGCGTTTTATGAAAAAAATATTCGTTTTTATTATAGCATTGTTGCCGTCACTGGCCTTTGCGCAAACAACATCTCCTGCAGTTTCAACATTTACCATCCAGGGTAAAGTTGGCAGTTTAAATGCACCTGTGCGTGCTTACCTGTTTTACCAGTTAGGCGCCAATAAGATAATCGACTCATCTGAAATTGTACAAGGCAGTTTCAAGTTTTCCGGTCAGGTAATGGACCCAAGTCAGGCTTTATTGGTTATAGACCATAAAGGCCTTGGTTCAGCATACCTGGATGAAAAATCGCTTGATGGCTTAAGCTTTTATGTTGAAAAAGGCTCAATGGCAGCAGTGAGTACAACCGATTCCATTGGGAAAGCGCAGATCACCGGCTCAGCTGTTAATGATGCTTATAAAAGATTAATGGTGGATTTAACGCCTGTTATCACTAAAGCAAAAGCAATTAAAACCGAAGAAAGCGCAACCCCTGCGGCGCAACAAAACACCGAAGCATACCAAACTGCCGAAGACGCCAAGCACAAAGCGTTGGCCGACGAGCAAACCGCTATCTTCGAAAAATTCATAAAAAGCAATCCTGATAATTATTTCAGCCTGATCGTACTGAGCTCTTTAGGCCCATCGCCTGATTATTTAGTATTGAATGATCTATATAACTCATTGTCGCAAAACTTAAAAGATACAGAGCAGGGTAAGGTGATCAGAAAAGGGATTGATGGTTTAAAATCTACTGCCTTAGGTTCAATAGCGCCTGATTTTACGCAGAGCGATCCTGATGGCAAGCCGGTTACTTTATCATCTTTTAGAGGTAAATATGTACTGATAGATTTTTGGGCGTCATGGTGCGGCCCTTGCCGCCAGGAAAACCCGAACGTGGTAAAGGCCTACAATAAATTCAAAACAAAAAACTTCACCATCATAGGCGTATCGCTTGATAAATCAAATGGTAAAGCCGATTGGGTAGCCGCTATTAAAAATGATGGCTTGGCATGGACACAGGTATCAGATCTTAACGCCTGGAGCAACCAGGTGGCGGTTCTGTATGCAGTACAATCCATTCCGCATAATTTCCTGCTCGACCCAACAGGAAAGATCATCGCCAAAGACTTACGTGGCGCAGATCTTGACAATAAATTGTCAGCGATATTCGGAAAGTAGTTTTAAGAGCCAAGAATTAAGAGTCAGGAATCAGGATAGGAGGATTGCGTTGTCAATGCTTTTACCTTAATTTTTGACTCTTCGCTTTTTATCTCCTGATTCCTGACTCTTGCATCCTGACTCTTTATTACATACTTTTATGCCTGACCTCATTTTCGAATTATAAAATTTAAAATAACAATGAAAAAACTAATTCTATTCATGCTGGTGGCCTCGCCGGCGGTGCTGTTTGCACAGGAAAAGTATGTGATAAAGGGCAAGGTTGGCTCGGTTAATCCGCCTTCAAAAATATTCTTAACTTACAGTGCCGATGGCAAACGCGTGTCAGATTCTACTGCCATAAAAAATGGTGTGTTCCAGTTCAGCGGCGAAGTAAAGGATATAACTCAGGCTACATTATTGCTGGATTATAAAGGCATCGGTATTATGAATATCGACAGGAAATCAAAACAGGACATCGTTTCTCTTTTCCTGGTTAATGGAACAACCAATATTATCAGTGCTGATTCATTATCACATGCTAAAGTTACCGGTACAAAAGTAAACGAGGATAATGTACGTTATAAAGCATTTGTAAAACCTGCTACCGATGCTGAAGACGCATTAACAGCAGAATACTATGCCGCGCCAAAAGAGAAAAGAGAAACCAAGGAATTTGGCGACTATATCGATAAAAAAGATAGTGTGATCGGTGTACAATCAAAAGATTTGAACAAACAGTTTATCGCTGCCAACCCTGATTCATACATGAGCCTGCAAGCATTAAGAGGTATGGGCGGCCCATATCCTGATCCGAATGAATTGCAGCCGGTGTTCTCAAAATTATCACCATCGCTGCAAAAAAGCGCAGCAGGTGCAAAATATCAAACTTACTTAAACACTCTTAAAGCGGTAGCAGTAGGCGCAATGGCTCCCGACTTTGCCCAGGCTGATACCAATGGCAAAATGATCAGTCTGTCATCATTCAAGGGTAAATATGTGCTGGTTGATTTTTGGGCATCATGGTGCGGCCCTTGCCGTGCAGAAAACCCTAACGTGGTAAAGGCATTCAATAACTATAAAGGTAAAAACTTTACTATACTGGGTGTATCTTTAGATAGGCCCGGTAAAAGAGATGCCTGGATCAAAGCCATCAACCACGACGGCCTAACCTGGAACCATGTATCCGATCTTAAATTCTGGGATAACGATGCCGCCAAATTATATGGCATCCAAGCCATCCCACAAAACCTGCTAATAGATCCAAGCGGAAAGATCATAGCTAAAGATCTTTTTGGTGATGATCTGGAAAAGAAATTAGCCGAATTGTTCGGGAAGATATAAGTTTTTAGTCCGAAAGACGGGAAAGTCCGAAAGTTAAAGAAGGTTAAAGTATTGTGCTTTGCCCCTTTAATTTCGGACTTTCGTTATTAATAATCTTATTGAAAAACATAAATGAGAAAATTCATCCTGTTCCTGTTTTTAATTGCTCCGGTTTGCTCGCTGGCTCAGCAGAATTTTTTAATAAAAGGAAAGATCAAAAACATTCAGGCACCAGCCAAAGTGTATCTGGTTTATAGATATGAAGTGAAAGGAGCAAAAAGCCATTGGGATTCTACTGTTGTTAAAAATGGCGAATTTGAGTTCAAGGGCACCGTTATTGACACAGTTGTTGCCCAACTTATGGTTGATTATAAAGGAGTGAATTTAGACGATATATGGGGGAAAGATAACGTTGATACTAAGCTAATATACCTGGCAAATGGAACCACAATTATTAGTGGCAATGATTCTATACGTAACTCCAGGTTTTCAGGTAATAAATTAAATGAAGATTATTATAGATATATAGTTCTAACCAACACAGCTAAATCAGATTCAGAAAAAAAAGTATTGGATAAAAAATTCATAAGGGAAAATCCAAACTCCTATATCAGTCTTGACCTGGCATTAAAAGATTTGAGCGGAGTGAATACAATAACTGCTGAAGATGAAACTTTATTTAGGTCGCTTTCGGCAACTGTGCGTTTTAGCAAGGCAGGTGTGGAATATGAAAAAAAATCAATAACGCTCAAAAGTGTAACTAATGGCTCAATAGCTCCTGAGTTTACTTTGCCAGATACTAACAACAATCCGGTAAAGCTATCCTCGTTTAGGGGGAAATATGTTTTAATTGATTTTTGGGCATCATGGTGCGGGCCTTGTCGCCATGCTAACCCCAGCATAGTAAAAGAATTTAATAAGTATAAAAGTAAAAATTTTACAATTCTTGGAGTTTCATTAGATAATACCGGAGGTAAAGATGTATGGCTTAAGGCTATTCATAAAGATGGGCTAACCTGGGCCCAGGGGTCTGATTTAAAAGGCTGGAATAGTGGGGTTGCTAAATTGTATGCTGTTCATGGCATTCCACAAAATTTTTTGATCGATCCGGATGGGAAGATCATAGCTCAAAACCTGGATGAGGACGGATTGGAAAGCAAGCTGGTCGAGTTATTCGGAAAGATGTGATTAATCGAGTATTGATTGGATTGATTAAGTTTTACTACTCACTTAATCAACCCAATCAACCACTCACCAAACTACAACAAATCAAACCCAATATCTTTCCTGAAATACATGCCGTCGTAATAAATGCGACTGGCATCAGCGGTGGCTTGTTGCAGTGCTGTGAACATATCATCCTGCAACGAGGTAATAGCGATCACCCTGCCGCCTGAAGTTTTTATCTCGTCCCCATCGGTATAAGTACCCGCGTGGAAAATGTAGGAATCGCGGATGTTTTCCATGCCGGTCATCACCCTATCTTTTAAATAGGTGCCCGGGTATCCACCTGCAACCATCATTACGGTAGCAGCTACTTTGCTGGATATGATGAGTTCTTTTTCATTTAAATTACCTTCGGCTACGCCTAGCAATAATTCTACAAAATCCGATTCTATACGCGGCATTACACTTTCCGTTTCCGGATCGCCCATACGGCAGTTGTATTCTATCATGTAAGGGTCGCCGCAGCAATTCATCAGCCCGATAAAAATAAAACCTTTATAAGGGATATTCTCGCTTTTCAGTCCCTCGATGGTCGGGATAATGATGCGGTCCTCTATTTTCTTTAAAAATACCTCATCAGCAAACGGAACAGGGGATACAGAACCCATACCGCCGGTATTTAAGCCGGTATCGCCCTCGCCAATGCGTTTATAATCTTTAGCTGATGGCAGTATTTTATAATTATTGCCATCGGTAAGTACAAAAACGGATAACTCTATCCCCTGTAAAAATTGCTCAACCACAACCTTTGCGCTGGCTGCGCCAAATTTGGCATTGGTAAGCATTTCAATCAATTCTTCCTGGGCTTCCTGTACGGTAAGGCATATCAGTACACCTTTGCCTGCGGCAAGTCCGTCGGCTTTTAAAACTATGGGTAGGCCTATTGTTGGCAGGTAATCAAAACCCTCCTGCAAAGTTTCGCGGGTAAAGGTTTTTGATGCAGCGGCCGGAATGCTGTGGCGCTCCATAAACTGCTTGGAGAAATCCTTGCTGCCTTCCAGCTGTGCGCCCTCGGCCTGCGGACCAATAACCGGGATGCTTTTCAGCTGCTCATCCGCCAGAAAAAAATCATGTACGCCTTTAACCAATGGTTCTTCGGGGCCAACCAATACCAGGTTAATGCCTTTTTCTAAAACCAATTGCTTTATGCCTTCAAAATCAGTAACGGCTATGTTTACATTAGTTCCGTAATGGCCGGTGCCGGCATTACCAGGTGCTATAAAAAGCTGCCCGCATTTTTTACTTTGTGATAGTTTCCAGGCAAAGGCGCTTTCCCTTCCGCCCGAACCTAAGATCAGGATGTTCATGGGGTCAAAGATAGTTTTTTTGGCAGTATCAAGTATTTAGTATCAAGTATCAAGATTTTTTTCTTTTAAGAGCTGATAAAAGTCATTCATAATAAACGGTTTATACGTTTTTAAAAAAGTCTTGATACTTGATACCAGCTACTTGATACCAAACTTCGATTCTTGATACTAAATACTTACATTTGCCTGTCATTATGGCTTTATAATTCGCTGTGGCGCAATTGTTGAGTTGGGATGATTATATCAAATTAATATGTTAGATTTTATAAGTAAGCTTTTCGGAAGCAAATCAGAACGGGATGTAAAAAGCATATTGCCTTTAGTTGAAAAAGTAAAGGCCGAATTTGCCAAACTCGATAATATAAGCAATGATGAGCTTAGGGCTAGAACCATAGATTTTAAAGAAACAATTAAGGTTGGACTTGCTGGTATTGATGCTGAAATACAGGCTATTAAAGACAGGACAGAAAATGAACTGGACATAGATGTAGCCGAAAAAGTAGAACTGTATACCCAACTGGATAAGCTGGAAAAAGACCGCAATAAGGAGCTGGAAGATATATTGCTAAATATATTGCCTGAAGCTTTTGCTGTGGTTAAAGAAACAGCCCGCCGCTTAAAGGAAAATAAATCCATTGAGGTTACCGCCACACAGTTTGACCGTGAACTGGCTGCCAAAAAGAACAATGTTGTTATAAAAGGTGACAAAGCTATACACAGTAGTACCTGGTTAGCTGCCGGTAATGAAGTTACCTGGGATATGGTACACTACGATGTACAGTTGATTGGCGGTATAGTATTGCACCAGGGTAAAATTGCCGAAATGGCAACAGGTGAGGGTAAAACGCTGGTAGCTACATTGCCTGCTTATTTAAATGCATTGGCAGGGCAGGGTGTGCATATAGTTACTGTGAATGATTACCTGGCCCGTCGTGACTCTGAGTGGATGGGGCCTCTGTATGAGTTCCACGGTTTATCTGTTGATTGTATTGACAGGCATGAGCCAAACTCCGAAGAACGCCGCTTAGCTTATTTAGCTGATATTACTTTTGGTACCAATAACGAATTTGGTTTTGATTACCTGCGTGACAATATGACACGCAGTCCTGAAGAATTGGTACAACGTAAGCTGCACTATGCCATGGTGGATGAGGTTGACTCCGTGTTGATTGATGATGCACGTACACCATTAATTATATCAGGCCCTATACCTCGTGGCGATGAGCATGAGTTTTATGAATTGAAACCACGCATCGAACGTTTGGTAAATGCGCAGAAATCATATGTGAATGGCGCATTAAATGAGGCTAAAAAATTGATCGCCGAAGGCAAAACTGGTCCGGATGAAGGTGGTTTGGCTTTATTGCGTGCACACAGGGGCTTGCCAAAAAGCAAAGCCTTAATAAAATTTTTGAGCGAAGGCGCCAACAGGCAGCTTTTACTTAAAACAGAGGGCTATTACATGCAGGACCAAAACAAGGAAATGCATAAGGCTGATGCCGAGCTGTTCTTTATTATCGACGAAAAAAATAACCAGGTTGAGCTTGCAGAAAAAGGTATTGAGCTGATCACCGCATCAGGCGAGGATCCGCACTTCTTTGTAATGCCTGATGTGGGTACCGAGATAGCAGATATCGAAAAATCTGATCTGCCTGCTGAAGAAAAGATCGCAAATAAGGATGAGCTGATGCGCGATTTCTCAATCAAGTCAGAACGTATCCACTCGGTTAACCAGTTATTAAAAGCTTATACTTTGTTTGAAAAGGATACCGAATACATCCTTGATGAAGGCAAAGTAAAGATAGTTGATGAGCAAACTGGCCGTGTACTGGATGGTCGCCGTTACTCTGATGGCTTGCACCAGGCTATTGAGGCAAAAGAGAATGTGAAGATAGAGGATGCTACACAAACTTTTGCTACCATCACCCTGCAAAATTACTTCCGCATGTACCACAAGCTTTGCGGTATGACGGGTACTGCTGTTACCGAAGCAGGTGAGTTTTGGCAGATCTATAAACTGGATGTGGTTGAAATACCAACCAACACACCAACCAGCCGTTCAGATATGCAGGACCTGGTTTACCGTACCGTACGTGAAAAGTACAACGCGGTAGCTGATGAGATTGTTAAGCTTACACAAGCTGGCCGCCCGGTACTGGTAGGTACAACATCGGTTGAAATTTCAGAATTATTGAGCCGTATGCTTAAACTGCGCGGTATAAAACATAACGTACTGAACGCCAAAATGCACCAGAAAGAGGCCGATATTGTGGCCGAAGCAGGTAAGACAGGCACGGTGACCATTGCTACCAACATGGCTGGTCGTGGTACGGATATAAAATTGGGCGAGGGCGTTAAAGGTGTCGGTGGTTTAGCCATTGTAGGTACTGAAAGGCATGAATCCCGCCGTGTTGACAGGCAGTTGCGTGGTCGTGCTGGTCGTCAGGGTGATCCGGGATCAAGCCAGTTCTTCGTATCACTAGAAGATAACCTGATGCGTTTATTCGGCTCAGAGCGTATCTCGAACATGATGGTACGTATGGGTGTTGAGGAAGGCGAAGTTATCCAGCACTCCATGATCTCCAAGTCAATTGAGCGTGCGCAAAAGAAGGTTGAAGAAAACAACTTTGGTATCCGTAAACGCTTACTGGAGTATGATGATGTGATGAACTCACAACGTACCGTTATCTACTCAAAACGTAAGAACGCGCTGTTTGGCGAACGTTTGGATGTCGACCTGAGCAATACCATTTATGATGTTGTTGAAGACATCGTTACCGAATATAAAGAGCAAAACAATTACGAAGGCTTCCAGTTGGAGGTGATCCGTTTATTCTCGGTAGATATTGAAACTGAGGAAGACGAATTCGGTCATTTGTCGATCCCTAACCTTACTGAAAAAACTTTTACTGAGGTAATGGAATTCTACAAACGTAAGGCTGAAGGTATAGCTAATCAGGCATATCCGGTTTTAAAGGATGTATATGATACCCGTGGCGAATATGTAGAAAACATTATGGTGCCGTTTACCGATGGTATACATGGTATCCAGATAGCCGTTCCGCTTAAAAAAGCTATCCAGAACCACGGTTTAGAAGTGTTTAAATCATTTGAGAAAATGGTAACACTTTCGCAGATAGATGATGCCTGGAAAGAGCATTTACGTGAGATGGATGAGTTAAAGCAATCTGTACAAAATGCTGTTTACGAACAAAAGGACCCATTATTGGTTTATAAGTTTGAGGCTTTTGAGTTGTTCAGAAATATGCTTGCCGCAACCAACAAAGAGATGGTAAGCTTCCTGTTCAGAGGTGTTATCCCGGTTCAGCAGCAAGCGGAAGATGTTCGCGAAGCTAAACCGCAGCCACGTACGGATATGAAAAAAATGCGTACCTCAAAACCTGAATTAGTTAGCCAGGGCACGGGTATACCAATGCTTGAAGATACCCGGGAGCCGCAAAAAGCTACCCCGGTACGCGTTGAGCAAAAAGTAGGGCGTAATGACGCCTGCCCTTGCGGAAGCGGCAAAAAGTTTAAAAACTGCCACGGTCAGGGCCTGGCGTAATTACCACAAGGGATGAAAGATGGGTCATCTTTTTATAAAACTATAGCAACAGCACCGGTAAGGTGCTGTGTGCTTTTTGGGTTAATGCTATTACCCTCGTTACTGTTTGCGCAGGAAAAGGGCAAGGTAGAAGTAGTGAAAGACCCCAAAGTTGATTCGCTGGTGCAGGACTATGTGGTGGGCGATAAAGGAAAGAATATCGCGCCTGCCTCATCTGATGGGTACCGTATACAAATATTCAGTGGCTCCGACCGCCAGGCTGCTTATGATGCGCAGGCAAAACTTAAGGCTAAATACCCTGACTTAGCAACTTATCTTAGCTACCGCGCTCCTAATTTTAAGGTACGCGTGGGTGATTACAGGTCGAGGCTTGAGGCTGAGAAAGTGATGCAGGACCTAAAGCCGTTGTTTAGCGGCCTTTTTATTACACAAGAGAAGATCAACCTTCCAAAACTTGATACAGAATGATCCAGGACAAGATAAGGGAACTATCCGGTAATATATTTGGTGGCGTTGTAGCCAACCGTCGTCATTTACACTCCCATCCCGAACTTTCATTTCACGAAGTAGAAACATCTGCCTTTGTAGCAAAAAAACTGGAAGAACTGGGCCTTGAATACCACAAAATGGCCGATACCGGTTTGGTAGCCCTGATAAAAGGTGATAAGCCATCAAACAACGTTGTAGCCCTGCGTGCCGATATGGACGCGCTGCCTATACTTGAAGCTAATGATGTGCCATACCGTTCACAAAACAGCGGCGTGATGCATGCCTGCGGCCATGATGTGCATACCTCATCATTACTGGGTACGGCACAGATATTAACCAGCTTAAAAAGCGAATTTGGCGGTATTATAAAACTGATATTTCAGCCAGCTGAAGAAAAATTGCCCGGCGGTGCCAGTCTCATGATAAAAGAAGGCGTGTTGGAAAACCCTAAACCGCAGGCAGTAATAGGGCAGCACGTAATGCCTTTAATTGATGCCGGTAAAGTAGGTTTCCGCGCTGGAAAATATATGGCATCGGCTGATGAGCTGTATGTGACTGTAAAAGGTAAGGGCGGCCATGCTGCGCAACCCCAGCAAAATATTGACCCGGTAATTATTACCGCGCATATATTAACGGCCCTGCAACAGGTAATAAGCCGTTTTGCCGATCCTAAAAATCCATCGGTATTATCGTTTGGTAAAGTGATTGCCAATGGCGCTACCAATGTTATACCTAACGAGGTTTATTTGGAAGGTACCTTCCGCACCATGGATGAAAAATGGCGCGTTGATGCGCACATCCGCATGAAAAAAATGGCTGAAGGCATTGCCGAGAGCATGGGCGGCAGCTGCGAGTTCAACATTATGAAGGGCTATCCTTTTTTGGTGAACGAAGAAAAACTAACCGCATCAACCCGTGGCCATGCCGAAGATTATTTAGGTAAAGAGAACGTGCTCGACCTGGATATATGGATGGCTGCCGAAGATTTTGCCTTCTACTCACAGCAAGCTGATTCATGCTTTTACCGCTTAGGTACCCGTAACGAAAGTCGCGGCATCGTATCGTCGGTACATACACCAACCTTTGATGTAGAAGAGTCAGCATTAGAACTAAGCACCGGTTTAATGGCTTATCTGGCTATTAAACAGTTAGGGAATTAAGGTAATTGAAATTTATTCTTTGTCATGCTGAACTTGTTTCAGCATCCCATCTGCAAGGTGTACTATATGCGGGCTACTTGGCTTTTGAGATCCCGAAACAAGTTCGGGATGACGGGGTTGTTAGATAAAATTAAAATTACCCATGAAAAAAAGCGTTTTATTAGCTTTCAGCTTTCTCCTTTTAGCTTTCACCTCCAACGCCCAACAGGTAAAGCGCTTTAACCCTGATACCATCCGCACCATTGTTATCGATTCGCCCATCAACATCCATTCGCACAAACTAAATGTGCAGGATTTTATTGATGCCGTATTAAATGATACCAGCTTCTACCAGGCTTTCCGCAATATGAAACATGCCTCCTTTACTGCGGAGAACTACATTTATACTTACGATAAGCACAATAAAATAGACGGCAAAATATACCGTAAAATAAAACGCACTTATGCCAACGGAAGTCATAAAGTTGAATACCTGGCTAAACGCGATAGCGGCAATATGTACAAAAAGGATGGCAAATATCAGCTGTATACTGTAAATATGTTCGATTACATTTTTACCAATGCCTACAACAGCAATGGTAACAGTAGTCCGTTAGGTGCTAAAAGCACCAATGGTGGTAAGGATCAATCGTATAAAGACAAGCTTAAAACCCTCATATTCGCACCCGGTCACCGGGTTGATGGTATTCCTTTCATCAGCAATAAAACAGAGATCTTTTCGCCGGACATGCGGCAGTATTACGATTACCAGTTTGCCCGCGGTAAGTATTTAGATAGTATTCCCGTTTATCGTTTTAAGGTGATACAAAAATCAAGCACACAGGATAATGATGTAGTGATAAAAGAACTTACCACTATTTTTGATACCCGCACTTTCCAGATATTGGGCCGTTACGTTAACCTCAGTTTCCACAACATGTTCATTGATTTTGATGTGCAGATGAATATGGAGCTGAACAGGTTTAATGGCGAGCTATTGCCCACTAAAATAACCTACCAGGGCAATTGGGACATCCCGTTCCACAAAACAGAACGGGCCAGTTTTTTGATAGTGCAGAAGGATTTTACGCCGTAGTAAAAGGCTAATGCCTTTCTCCGCGCGTCATTGCGAGGAGAAGTAGACTACCAATGACCTGCTTCAGCCACCGCTTTTATCACCTCATTTCTTTTAGCTAACAGCTTGGTCATATATCTCTTTAATACGAGCCGGTTAACCAGCTTGCCTAGTAAACCTAATGGTGATTCAAATACAAATACATCCCTCATTACCGTATGCTTATCATCAACCATAGTGAAATGATGTTCATGCGTGAAACTTTTGAATGCTCCGTTAACCATTTCATCAACAAAAAGGTATGGAAAATCAAATACAGTAATTTTTGAAGTTAAATTTTGCCATATGCCAAAGTGCTTTGCCCGCCAGGTAACGTTTTCATTCAGGTCGATCAATCCGCTGGTGCGCCCGGCAATAGCACGCTCACCGGTTTGTTTGGTTGATTCCATGTGCAGATCAATACTGCGCGAAAGGTTGAAAACCGTTTCAATAGGAGCATTTATCTCGGTGATCAACTCTATTGTTGGCATATGGTTATATAATGTATGTCATTGCGAGTGATAGCGTGGCAACCTCGTCGCGTTCAATATACAAGCGATGAGGTTGCCGCGTCGTTCCTCCTCGCAATGACACAGGGGATGCAGTCATGCCGAACTTGTTTCGGGATCTCACATGCCAAGTAGTCAACATCTAGCCGACTTAGCATGTGGGATGTTGAAACAAGTTCAACATGACAGGTGATTAAATCAGCGGTTAAAATTCCGCGTTCTTCGGATATCTTGGGAAAGGTATTACATCCCTGATATTGCCCATGCCGGTAACAAACAGCACCAAACGCTCAAAGCCCAAGCCAAACCCCGAATGCGGACAAGAGCCGAAGCGCCTTGTATCCAGGTACCACCAAAGCTCTTCTTTTGGTATGCCCATTTCATCCATACGCTGCTCCAATTTGTCTAAACGTTCCTCACGCTGCGAGCCACCTACAATTTCGCCAATACCAGGGAACAAAATGTCCATAGCGCGAACAGTTTCGCGGCCCTGTGCATCCGGCTCATTCTGGCGCATGTAAAACGCTTTAATAGCTTTTGGGTAATCGGTTAATATTACCGGTTTTTTAAAGTGCTTCTCTACCAGATAACGCTCATGTTCTGATTGCAGGTCGGTTCCCCAGCCTTCAACCGGGTACACGAATTTTTTCTTTTTATTCGGGGTCGATTCTTTTAATATGTCGATAGCCTCAGTATAGGTAAGGCGTTCAAAATTATTATCTAAACAAAATTGCAGCTTATCAAGCAGCGTCATTTCTGAGCGCTCGTTTTGTGGCTTTTGTTTTTCTTCCTCGGTTAAGCGCTGCGTTAAAAACTCAATATCATCCTTGTTTTTGTCAAGGGCATATTTAATCACGTATTTCAGCATGTCTTCAGCCAGGTCCATGTTATCAACCAGGTCGTTAAAGGCAACTTCGGGCTCTATCATCCAAAACTCCGCTAAGTGGCGGGTTGTGTTTGAGTTTTCAGCACGGAAAGTTGGGCCGAAGGTATAAATATCGCTCAAAGCCATAGCACCAAGCTCACCTTCCAGCTGACCGGAAACGGTAAGGTTGGTAGGCCTGCCGAAGAAATCCTGTTTGAAGTCAATTTCGCCGGTTTCTGTTTTTGGTGGGTTATCCAGATCGAAATTGGTTACATGGAAAGTTTCGCCCGCTCCCTCCGCATCAGATGCAGTAATGATAGGTGTGTGTAAATAAACAAACCCACGCTCCTGGAAAAATTGGTGCACCGCAAATGACAGCGTATTGCGCACACGGAATATAGCGCCGAATGTATTGGTGCGGAAACGAAGGTGAGCGTTCTCACGCAAAAACTCTAAGGTTTGGCGTTTAGGTTGTAAAGGGAATTCATCAGGGTTACAATCGCCTAAAATTTCAATATCTTTTGCAACAACTTCAACCTTCTGGCCCTGCCCTAAAGATGGGATCAGTTCGCCGGTAACGCTTATAGCAGCGCCAAAAGTGATCCTTTTTAACAGGTCAGGGTCGGTATTTTCAAAATCGACAACGATTTGTAAGTTATTATTAGTTGAGCCATCATTTAAAGCTATAAAACGATTTTGACGGAACGCCCGTACCCATCCTTTTACAGTTATCTCGATATTGGTTTGTTCACTCTCTAATAATGCTTTGATCTTTGTCCGCTGGCTCATGTAAATATCTTTTGAGCGGCAAAAATACAATTATTTGATTTATTGCCGATAAGCCTTTGAAAAACTATTTGCGAAACTAAAAAAGAAAACCCCGGTGATGTGCCGGAGTTTATATTTTATAACGAAACTATTTTTAGTCAATAGTATCTTTCCTAAGTAAAGGGCTCTTCAATTTTATGTCAATAGTGTCCTTAAACCTAAGATTGTGCAAATCAATAGTATCCCTTTTTAGTAAAGGGCTTTTTGCATCAATAGTGTCTTTAAGTCTATCGTTTATCCCGGTGGTGTTAGTTTTGCTATGTGTAGCAGGTGTAACGCTATTGTTTTTAGTACAGGCAGATATTGAGATCAGCAATAAGCCGGAAACAAGCAAGTTTGTTTTTTTCATATGATTAAGAATTAGATTTAAAGTTAAAAATTAAGCATTAATATAAATAGAGCAATCCCAATTTATATGGGGGACTACAAAGCTACGGATATTATGATATATACAGAAGAAAATATTCAGTAATTAGTTAATTAATAATGAGATAGCGGTTGTAAATAATAAAATTTTCTCAGTAAAACATTAAGAAAAATTAATGTGTATTTGTTTAAGTTTGCCGCCAATATAAGAATATGAACCCCAAACTAAGCCTGGTTATTGGCATCCTGTGTATATCGTTTTCGCCAATATTTGTGAAGCTTGCAGGAGTATCGCCTTTAGGGGCAGCTTTTTATAGGGTTTTGATTGCCTGGCTTTGCCTGGTGCCCTATTGCATAGCGGCTAAAAAACTCAAGATCAATAAAAAGCAACTCATTATAGCGTTAACTGCCGGTGTAGTTTTTGCTTTGGATGTAGCTGTTTGGAATATCTCCCTGTTAAAGATCAGCGCTACGGTATCAACCCTTATTGCTAACCTGGCGCCTGTTTGGGTTGGTTTATTTACTTTCCTTCTGCTCAAAAAAAGCTCAGGTATATTGTTTTGGATAGGCACCCTGATTGCCATAACAGGCATGATAATATTAGTAGGCTACCAGCATATCTTACACCTGGAACTGAATACGGGTATTCTACTGGCCATTTTGGCCAGCTTATTTTATGCGGCCTACATCATGATCACCAGAAATATTATGGCGGGTATTGATGTGTTCACGTTTATGTTTTACAGCATGCTGGGGGCAAGCGCCTTCCTCTTGCTGGTGAATTTATTTATGGGGAATGATATTATTGATTATTCGCCCCGTGTTTGGTTTTGTTTTGTGGGGATGGGCTTAATTTGCCAGCTTACCGGATGGCTCACCATCAATTACTCGCTGCGTTACCTGGAGTCGACCAAAGTGGCCATTACCTTATTGAGCCAAACCGTGTTTGCAGGCTTATTAGCTGCGTTTATACTGAACGAAAGACTGGGTGCCAATGAAATTATAGGCAGTGTAATTGTGCTGGGCGGCATAGCCGTAACATTTTTAAAGGCAGGTAATCAATCAAATAAAATTGTATCTTAACGTTTGTTAATTATCCATTGATGATTTGCCCTACATTTGCATTTTAGCACATGATAACAAAACCCACCATTGACAAGATTATGGAAGCCACCGACATTGTGGAGGTGATAGGGGAGTTTGTGCAATTAAAAAAGCGTGGTGCAAACTATGTTGGCTTGTCGCCATTTGTAAATGAGCGTACGCCATCATTCACGGTATCGCCGGCTAAGGGTATTTTTAAGGATTTTTCATCAGGCAAAGGCGGCTCAGCCGTTACCTTTTTAATGGAGCTGGAGAAATTTACCTATCCCGAGGCACTCAAGTGGCTGGCAAAAAAGTATAGTATTGAGGTAGAAGAAACCGTTGATACCAGCGAGAATCGCGAAGCCGACAATCATCGCGAAAGCCTGATGATAGTTACGGGTTATGCTGCCAAATTTTTTCATGAAAGCTTACTGGAGACCGATGAAGGCAAAAATATAGGCCTCAGCTATTTTAAAGAGCGTGGCTTTAATAAAGATACCATCACCAAGTTTGAGCTGGGCTATTCTCCCGATCAATGGGAGGCTTTTACCGGGCAAGCCATAAAAGAAGGCTATCAGCAGGAGTTTTTAGAGGAAAGCGGACTATCAGTTAAACGTGATAACGGCTCGCTATATGATCGTTACCGTGGCCGTGTGATGTTCCCGATACATAGCTTTACCGGGCGTGTGATAGCTTTTGGCGGCCGTACCTTAAAAAACGATAAGAACGTACCTAAATATGTAAACTCGCCCGAGTCGGAGATCTACCATAAATCAAGCGTACTCTATGGTTTATTTTTCGCTAAGAAAGCCATCCGGGACGAGGATAACTGCTATTTGGTAGAGGGGTATGCCGATGTTATATCGGTACACCAGGCAGGGATCGAGAATGTGGTGGCCTCATCGGGCACGTCATTAACTGTTGAACAGATCAGGCTGATAGGCCGCCTCACCAAAAATATCACCATTTTATATGATGGCGATGCGGCAGGTATAAAGGCTTCGCTGCGCGGGCTGGATATGATTTTGGAGGAAGGCCTCAACGTAAAAGTAGTGCTGTTCCCCGATGGGCATGACCCGGATTCATATGTGCGCAGTGTAGGTACCAGCGCCTTCAAAAAATATATTGAGGATACCAAGAAGGATTTCATCCTGTATAAAACCGACCTGCTGCTTAAAGATGCGGGTAACGACCCCATAAAAAAAGCAGAGGTAATACGTGAGATTGTTGAAAGTGTCGCTAAAATACCCGACTCTATAAAAGCATCGGTATTTATAAAAGAATGCAGCGATCTGTTAAAGATTGACGAACGCGCCCTGCTATCCGAGCTCAACAAAATGCGGATGGCGAAGGCCAAAAAAGATTCGCAGCAGCCAAATTCAAATTCAAGACAGTTTGTGCCTGTTGATGAAACATTGCTTTACGAGCCTGTTGAGCAGGAGGTTAAGGATGAGTCCGGCCAGGAAAAGGAAATTATACGCTTATTATTACTTTACGGTAACCGTATGATAGACTGGGATGGCATTGCCAATACCTATATTGGCCCGTTCATGATAGCGGAATTGAGCGATGTGGAATTTGAACACTCTGTTAGCAAGCAATTTGTTGAGCTATACCGTAAGGAAGTAGAAAATGGTGTATTACCCGATGAGCAATATTTTATCCATTACCAGGATAAGGCCATAGTAGATTTAACCGTTACGCTCATCGCCACAAAATACATCCTGAGCGAAAACTGGTACGAGATGCACCATATTTTGGTGAACGATGAGCAGAAGAATATGAAGGCCACAATTTTAGGTGCTATATTTCACCTGAAAAAACAGAAAGTTGGCAAAATATTGGATGGCTTGCGCACCGAACTGCAAAAAACGCCAGATGCGGCCGATCAGGATATATTGTTGAGCCAGTACATTCATATGAAAAAGGTGGAGAAAAGCATATCTGATTACTTAGGTTCCGTAATTATAAAATAATGGCCCAACACCTCGATCTGGGCCGTAAAGGCGAAAGCATTGCTAAAACACTTCTCGAAAATTCCGGTTATGAAATACTGGATGAAAACTGGACGCATGGCAAAGCCGAAGTCGACCTGATTACCTATAAAGACAAGGTGATTATATTTGTGGAGGTAAAAACCCGCACGGGCAATGGTTATGGCGAACCTGAAGATTTTGTAGATGACCGTAAACAAAAATTATTGGTTAATGCCGCAGATGAATATATTTACCTGATGAATCACCAGGGCGATGTGCGTTTTGATATCATCTCCATTTTATTTGATAAACAAGCAAATTATAAAATAAAGCATATTGAAGATGCGTTTTGGCCACATGCCACATAAACTGAATATGAATAATAAGATTAAGTTACTCCTTGCCTCGTTTGCCTTACTGGCATTGGGCTGCCACCATAATCCAACAGAAAATATTGTTACTATAAGTCCGGATGCGGGCACCAGCTATAAAAGCGGCGATGTGGTTGCTGTAAAGGCGCATTATTCGGCTGATACCAAACCGGATTCCATTGTTTATTTGGTTGACTCGGTAAGAGTGGGTATGCTGAAGGATTCATCGGTATTATCATTAAAAACAGATAGCATGCTTTTAGGCCCAAGGGTAATAACTGCACGGGTTTATATTGGCAGCAAAAATCAGGAAGCATCAACCAATATAGTTTTACTGGCAGCTAAAGCGCCCGAAGAATATACTTATAAGGTGATAAAAGTTTACCCGCATGATACCAGCGCTTATACCGAAGGCCTGCTGTATCACGATGGTTATTTATATGAAAGTACCGGGAATAAGCCAAATTCAGCATTGAAAAAAGTTGATCTTGAAACAGGTAAAACCGTAATGCAGGCCAAACTCGGTCCTAAATATTTTGGTGAGGGCAGCGCTATAATTGATGATAAAATAGTAATGTTCACCTACACAGAAAAACTGGGTTTTGTGTTTGATAAGAACACATTTAAAATGCTCAGTACGTTCACTAATAATGTGGGTATTGAGGGTTGGGGCGTTACCTATGATGGTAATAAGCTGTATCTGGATGATAGCTCGAACCGCATATGGTTCCTTGATAAAAATAATTACCATGCCACGGGTTATATCGATGTGTACGATAATAAAAAAGCAATAGACTCAGTAAACGAACTGGAGTACATCGATCATAAACTATATTCGAACATTTACCAGCACGATACCATTTTGGTGATCAACCCTAAAAACGGCGCGGTATTGCAGCGGGTGGATATGAAAAACCTTTGGCCGATGGCAAGTCGCCCGCCCGGTTTTGATAATGGCGAAAACGTACTTAATGGCATAGCCTGGGACGAAAAAGGCAAAAGGCTCTTTGTAACAGGCAAAAAATGGCCGCATTTGTACCAGGTGGAATTTGTGAAGAAGTAGCGTAAGCCTCTAACTTCATCTAAAATAAAAAAGCGTCATTGCGAGGAACGAAGCAATCCCAAACTATACAGGGCGGACCTGCAAAATAACCCAAGCGTCATTGCGAGGAACGAAGCAATCTCTAAACTATACAGAGCCGACTGACCTGCTTATGTAGAGATTGCTTCGTACCCTTACAGCAATGACGCTTTGTTTTAGCAAACTGAACTTACCTCCAGCTTTTATACTGATTGATCAACCCATTGGTTGAAGAATCATGTGTAGCTACTTCACCGTCTGCTCTTAATTCAGGTTGTATCTTTTGGGCTAATTGCTTGCCCAGTTCAACACCCCATTGATCAAAGCTATAGATGTTCCATATAATGCTCTGTACAAATATTTTATGCTCATACATAGCTATTAATGAACCTAGGCTGTGCGGCGTGATCTTTTTAAGCAGGAATGAATTGGTAGGGCGGTTGCCATCAAATTCCTTAAATGGAGCCAGTTTCTCAATTTCTTCAGCTGTTTTACCGGCTGCCTTTAATTCAGCTATCACTTCATCTTTAGTTTTACCGTTCATCAAAGCTTCTGTTTGTGCAAAATAGTTTGATAATAGTAGCATGTGATGGTCGCCAAGCGGGTTGTGTGATTGTGCAGGTGCTATAAAATCGCAAGGGATTAGTTTTGTTCCCTGATGTATCAGTTGGTAAAATGCATGCTGACCGTTTGTGCCTGGTTCACCCCAAATAATTGGGCCGGTTGAGTAATCAACAGCTTTGCCATTGCGGTCGATATGTTTACCGTTACTTTCCATATCACCTTGCTGAAAGTAGGCGGCAAAACGGTGCAGGTATTGATCATACGGTAAAATAGCTTCTGTTTCTGATTCAAAAAAGTTATTGTACCAAATGCCTAATAAGCCTAATATAACCGATGGGTTTTGTTCAAATTCGGTAGTTCTGAAATACTCGTCATAAGAATGTGCGCCAGTTAAAAGCTCAACAAAATTTTCGTAACCTAAGCTTAAAACAATCGAAAGGCCAATAGCGCTCCATAATGAATAGCGACCACCTACCCAATCCCAAAACTCGAACATATTTTTTGTATCGATACCAAATTTTTCAACGCCGGCTGTATTGGTTGAAAGTGCCACGAAGTGCTTGGCAACATCTTCCTGTTTACCGCCGTTTGCCAGCAACCAATCCTTAGCACTTTGGGCATTGGTCATAGTTTCCTGGGTAGTGAAAGTTTTTGATGCGATCAGGAACAGGGTAGTTTCAGGGTTCACTTCTTTTAATGCTTCTGCAATATGAGTGCCGTCAACATTACTTACAAAGTGCATTTTCAGGTGGTTTTTGTAAGGGCGTAGCGCCTCGGTAACCATTACCGGCCCAAGATCGGAACCGCCGATACCTATATTAACCACATCAGTAATAGATTTACCGGTAAAGCCTTTCCAGCGGCCCGAGATGATTTCCTCGCTAAAGATTTTCATTTGCTCAAGCACACGGTTCACATCGGGCATTACATCTTTGCCATCAACATAAATAGGTTTGTTGCTGCGGTTACGCAGGGCTATATGCAACACCGGGCGATGCTCGGTAGCATTGATCACTTCACCAGAAAACATCGCTTCGATTGCCTCATTTAGCATACATTCCCTGGCCAGTTGCATTAACAGGGCAAAGGTTTCATCCGTGATGCGATTTTTGGAGTAATCGATTAAAATATCCTCAAAACGGGTTGAGAATTTTGTAAATCTTTGATTGTCAGTTTTAAAAAGGTCTTTCAAGTTTTCAGCCACTATATCAATGTAATGATCGGCTAAATATTTATAAGCCTCAGTGGTGGTAAAATCAATGTTTGGCAGCATAGTTGGATTAGTTTTTAAACAAAAGTAGGATTTAAAAATTCAGGTGATAAATTAATCTGAAAGTTTACTTTTTCATGTATGATCAGTGTATTATTAACACACCTCACTTAGTGTTTGTTTTACACCATGTTGATTATAAAATTTCAAAAAATAATTACACTTTGTTTACATATTTAAAATATTTATTTACCATATTTGTACATCTTGTAAAGAAAACATCTATTTATAATCAAATTGTTAATCGGCTCTTAAATTTTTAATTCATGTTTGAGAAACTCTTTTTGCTTGTTAAAAATAACGCCGGGACGGCTGTTATGAACAACCCGGTGGTACCGGAAAAATACCGCGATGCAGTGATAAATGAAGCTTCAAGTTCAATAATTGAAGTTTTAAAGGGTAATATGGAAGGTGGTAAGCTAAAAGATACGATAAAGTACTTTCAGTTTCCCGGAGTTTACAACAATCCGCTTATCTCGAGTGCGGTTAAAAGATTTGCCAATAAACTGAATAACAACTATAATATTGATGCAGCGTCAGCGCTTGCTATCTCAAGATCTTTGATCCCGCCTGTTATGCAGGAATTAATAAAGGAATCAAAAGGCGAGAATAAGGATTTTGCACTGTCAGCCATATTCACAAAGCTTACCGGCATACATGTTGATATGAACCAGATGGCTATAGCTTAAGTATAAATTTTAACAACCTCATATATGGCCTGCCAATTTATTGGTGGGCTTTTTTATGATTTCGGATTCCGGATGTTCGATTTCGGATTTGTTTTTTTATTCGGATTTTAGTGTTGATGACTGAAAATCAATATCTGCATGCCATAAATCCGAAATCACAAATTCGAATTCCGAAATACCTATAAATCCGAAATCGAACATCCGAAATCCGAAATTCCCCATATCTTTGCCAAATGACTAAAGAACAGATTCAGGATTTAAGGGATAGAGTTACGTCCCTGAGGAGGCATCTTTGACATCGATATCAAACTCGATGCCTTGCAAAAAGAACAGGATATAACCCTCGGCCCCAATTTTTGGGACCATCCTAAAGATGCCGAAAAGGTACTGGCATCCATCAAAACAAAAAAAGTGTGGACCGACGCTTTCCAAAAAGTAGTAGCGGTAGTTGAAGACGCGGGTGTAATGTATGAATTCTTCCACGGTGGCGATGCTACCGAAGCGGAGATGCAGGAACAATACAACGCAGCTATACAGGCGGTCGAAGAATTGGAATTCAAGAATATGCTTTCTGCTGATGAAGATCAGCTGAACGCGGTGCTGCAAATTACAGCAGGCGCGGGCGGTACCGAAAGCTGCGACTGGGCAGGTATGCTCATGCGCATGTACATGATGTGGGCCGAAAAGAATGGCCATAAAGTAACCGAACAGGATTACCAGGAAGGTGATGTTACCGGTGTGAAAACCGTTACACTACAAATAGAGGGCGAATTTGCCTACGGCTATTTAAAGGGAGAAAACGGCGTACACCGTTTAGTACGGATCTCTCCTTTCGATTCCAATGCTAAGCGCCATACTTCATTTGCATCGGTATATGTATACCCATTGGTTGACGATACCATTGAGATAGATATTAATCCGGCTGATATTGAGTTTGAAACCTTTCGTTCAGGCGGTGCAGGTGGCCAGAACGTAAACAAGGTGGAAACCGCTGTTCGTTTATATCACAAACCATCAGGTATTATCATCAAAAACCAGGAATCGCGCTCGCAATTGCAGAATAAGGATAACGCCATCCGGTTGCTGAAATCGCAATTATATGAGGCTGAAATGCGCAAGCGCATGGAACTTACCAATGCTATTGAAGGTAATAAGAAAAAGATAGAGTGGGGATCGCAGATAAGGAATTATGTGCTGCACCCATATAAACTGGTGAAGGATTTGCGTACTGATCATGAAACATCAAATGCGGCCGCTGTTTTAGATGGCGATCTGGATGATTTTCTGAAAGCCTATTTAATGGAATTTGGCGGACCTAAAAGTTAATTTTAAATCATGAAAAATATAAAGGTGTCGCTGGATTATTCCGCGACACCTTTTTTATAATATTGGTATTTTGCAGACGCAATAAGCCATTTGGCAGAACTAATTATGCGCAGCCTTAACAAAAAATGATTTTTGAGCATGTTTAATTTATCAATCATAGCATGAAAAAATCACATTTGGCAATTTTGCTTAACGTCTTAGTTTGGATCCCACGGTTTTACTCTTTACTCATCTTTTCTCTACCACAGGTAAATTTGGCGACTCCTCAGGTAAAAATCAATTTTTTACTTAGCCTGGAAGGCACTATTGAATCTATAGTTGTATTCTACATCTTTTATTTCTTCTACTCCCCGCTGCTGTTCTCAAAAGATAAGGAAAAAATAAGATATGCTTTATGGTTTGGATCCATCGTGGTCTTGGTTATATCATTTATTGGGTATTGTGTATCACAGCTTATCGCACCTAACTATATGAACCTGAAATGGTTTTTACCGATTAATATTTTACTGTTAAATATATACGCTGCATTTATGGCCTACCTGACAAAGGTATTCTTGAATTGGTATTCAGATATTTTCTATAAAAGGCAATTAGAGAAAAAGAACCTCGAAACAGAACTGGCGCTGTTAAAGGCGCAAATTAACCCCCACTTTTTATTCAATACCCTTAATAATATTGATGTGCTGATTGAAAAGGATGCTGCGGTGGCATCAGTTTATTTAAAAAAACTTTCGGATATTTTAAGATTTACGTTATATGAAAGCCCATCAGAAACTGTGGCCCTCAGCGAGGAAATAAAATACATCAGTCAATATATTGAGCTACAAAAAATACGTACCTCTAATACTGATTTTGTTAGTTTTACTGTTGAGGGCAATACCGGTGATTTGCGTATAGCACCGATGCTATTTATTTCGTTTATTGAAAATGCTTTTAAGCATTGTACCGATAAAAAGATAAACAACGCAATTGAAATTGATATAGCTATTCTGAATGGAGAGGTCCATTTTATCTGTAGCAATGCTTTTGACATATCGGCGCAACTAACACAGCCAAAAAGCGGCTTGGGTCTCGACCTGATAAAAAACCGGCTTAAATTGCTTTATAAAGAAAATTACCAACTAAAAATTGATAAAACCAATGAACGGTTTATAGTAACTTTAACCGTTAAACTACATGAAAATTAATTGTATTATAATTGAAGATGAACCCTTGGCCATGCAGCGCCTGCGGGATTTTGTGCTGAAAGTGCCTTTTTTAAATTTAATGCAATGCTTTGACAGCGCCATTGAAGCAATAAGCTTTTTAGGTGAGGAGACAGTCGACCTGTTGTTTTTAGATATACAGATGGATGGCTTTACAGGTATACAGTTGCTCGAATCGATAAATAAAATGCCGGGTGTGATCATAACAACGGCATTCGACAAATATGCTTTAAAAGGATTTGATCTTAATGTATCAGATTACCTGTTGAAGCCTTATACTTTTGAGCGTTTTATGCAGGCGGTTACAAAAGTTTACGACAGGTTAATCGCAATTAATAAACCCGAAATCAAGAACTTTATTTTTATAAAAACTGAATACCGGCTGGAGAAGGTAAATTTGGATGAGATTTTTTTTATCGAAGGAATGCGCGATTACCGTTGCATAAATTTAGATTTAAAAAGAATAATGACGCTGCAGAACTTTGGTGATTTAGAGAATGATTTGCCATCAAAACAATTTTGCAGGGTACATAAATCATTTATTGTAGCTTTGGATAAGATTGAAAGTATTGAGCGTGACAGGATAAAAATAAAAGATAATCTTATCCCGATATCCGAAACCTATAAAGAGAACTTTTACAATTTAATTAAATAAAATCCTGCATGAAGTTTATATGCTTATTTCTATTAGCAATGGGCGCTTATAGCCTTAGCTTCGCCCAGCATACCCAAATCCCGTTGTATCCAAACGGTGTGCCTAATTCAAAGCCTGCACCAAAGGATTATGTAGAGGAAACGGATAAAGATTCATTTATAGATGGTGTTACTGTGCCCACCATCATCCCTTATTTTCCACCAAAGGGCAACGCCAACGGAGCGGCAGTAGTTATATGCCCGGGTGGTGGCTATATTGGCCTGTCGATGGATAATGAGGGTACGCAGATCGCGGCAGCATTTAATAAAATAGGGGTTACTGCGTTCATATTAAAATACCGCCTTCCAAGTGACAGTGTTATGGTTGACCAGACCATTGGTCCGCTACAGGATGCGCAACGTGCCATACAACTGGTTAGGCAGCGTGCCGCTGAGTGGGGAATTGATACCGCACGTGTGGGTATCATTGGTTTTTCTGCAGGAGGGCACCTGGCATCAACTGCCGCCACACATTTTGATAAAGAAGTTATAGAGAATAAAAAGCATATCAGCCTGCGCCCGAGTTTTGCGGTATTGGTATACCCGGTTATCACTTTTGGTCAGTGGGCGCATGTCGGCTCAAAGGAAAATCTGATCGGCAAAAATGCGCCGCAGGCTTTGGTCAATCTGTATAGCAACGAAAAACAGGTGACGCCTAATACGCCGCCAACGTTTTTGGTACATGCTCAGGATGATGGCCTGGTACCAGTTCAAAACAGCCTGATGTTTTACGATGCCATGCTGAAAAATAAGGTAAAAGGCGAGATCCATATTTATCAGTCGGGCGGCCATGGCTTTGGTTTGCATAACAAGGTAACTAAGGATGATTGGTTCAATAGTTTGGCTAAGTGGATGGATGGGAATGGCTGGTTGAAGGCGAAGTAATACGTTTATTCTATTCCACTATTGTCATTTCGACCAGAGGGAGAAATCTTTTGCGTTAAAATATAACCGTTTGCATAGCGAAGAAGATTTCTCCTCGTACCTCGTTCGAAATGACAAGGCGGTTAATATGTCAGAATTGTCATCCTGAACGTTAGCGAAGGATCTCTTCGCCATACCTCTTCGGTAGGCAAATCGAAGAATATTTCTCACTCCCGTTCGAAAGGACAATATTTTTTTCTCACGATTTGTTTAAAACTCCTTTTTGTTTTTCACTCAAAGAGTACCATTTTCGCAACCCGAATATTTGACAAATGAGCACGCATTATAAAAAAATAGCCAACGAACTTTCCATCGCCGAGAAACAGGTAAGCGCTACCGCTGCCTTGCTTGATGAAGGCGCAACAGTACCTTTCATCTCCCGTTACCGTAAGGAGGTTACAGGCACCTTAGATGAGGTACAGGTGGCCGCTATCCGCGATCGCATACAACAGTTGCGCGAGCTGGATAAACGCCGTGAAGCTATCTTAAAATCGCTTGCCGACCTTGGTAAGTTAACGCCCGAACTAGAAAAGCTGGTGAACGAAGCGGAGACGATGGTGGCATTGGAAGATATTTATCTGCCTTATCGCCCTAAACGCAAAACCCGTGCAACTGCCGCTAAGGAAAAAGGCTTACAACCATTGGCTGATCTGTTGTTCGAGCAGCACAGGATCGACCCGGAAACCGAAGCCGCTAAATTTATTGATGAGGAAAAAGGCGTTAGCAGTGTTGAAGAAGCACTGGCCGGTGCGAGGGATATCATCGCGGAGCAGATAGCTGAAAATGCAGAGGCCCGTACCAAAGTAAGGGAGCTGTTTATTGAAAAAGGAACTTTTGAATCGAAAGTGATCCCCGGTAAGGAAGAAGAAGGTATTAAATACAAGGATTATTTCGAGTGGACGGAGGCTGTAAAAACAGCGCCATCGCACCGGATACTGGCCATGCGCCGCGGCGAAAAAGAAGAAATTCTTTGGCTGGATATAAAACCACAGGAAGAAGAAGCACTTGCTACCTTGGAGAACCTGTTTGTAAAAGGAAACAACCCGGCATCAAACCAGGTGCAGCAGGCCATTGGCGATGGTTATAAAAGATTGTTAAAGCCATCAATGGAAACTGAAGTGCGCTTATTCACCAAAAAGAAGGCCGACGAGGAAGCGATAAGGGTATTTGCCGAAAACGCGCGCCAGCTTTTATTAGGCGCGCCGCTTGGCCAAAAACGTGTAATGGCTATAGATCCAGGGTTCCGTACAGGTTGTAAGGTGGTTTGTTTGGATGAGCAGGGTAAACTATTGGAGGATACCGCTATTTACCCGCATACCGGTGCTGGTCAGGCCAGGGAAGCGGAGAAAACTGCTAAGCATTTGTTTGAAAAACATAATATTGAAGCCATAGCCATCGGTAACGGAACAGCGGGCCGTGAAACGGAAGTTTTCATCCGCAACCTGAATTTACCGGGTGCTACCATAGTAATGGTGAATGAAAGCGGAGCATCCATCTACTCCGCGTCAGAAGTGGCGAGGGATGAGTTCCCGGATAAGGATATTACGGTTAGGGGCGCGGTATCCATCGGGCGCAGGTTGATGGACCCATTGGCTGAGCTGGTAAAGATCGACCCAAAATCAATAGGCGTTGGGCAATACCAGCACGATGTGGATCAGAATAAATTACAAACCTCGCTTGATGATACCGTTATTAACTGCGTGAACGCGGTAGGTGTGGAACTGAACACGGCATCAAAACAAATACTGGCCTATGTATCAGGCCTGGGCCCGCAATTGGCACAAAATATTGTGGAGTACCGCGATCAGAACGGTGCCTTTAAAAAACGTGAGCAGCTAAAGAAAGTTCCCCGTTTAGGCGATAAGGCATTTGAGCAGGCAGCAGGTTTTCTGCGTATCCGCCATGCTGATAACCCATTGGATACAAGCGGTGTTCACCCCGAAAGGTACGATTTGGTAAAACAAATGGCAGCCGACCTGAAGTGTACCGTAAATGACCTGATGAAGGATGATAAGCTGCGCAAAAGTATCCCGCTTACAAAATATACGTCGGATACTGTAGGCTTGCCTACCTTAAATGATATAATGGCAGAGCTTGCCAAACCCGGCCGCGACCCGCGTGAACAGTTCGAGCAGTTCAGCTTTACCGATGGTGTAAATTCCATCGGTGATCTGAAAATAGGCATGAAACTACCCGGCATTGTAACAAACATTACCAACTTCGGTGCTTTTGTTGATATCGGCGTTCATCAGGATGGCTTAGTTCATTTAAGCCAGATCACCAACCGCTATATTAAAGATCCGAACGAAGTTTTAAAGGTTGCCCAAAAGGTTGAGGTAACAGTTACCGAGGTAGATGTAAACCGCAAACGGATCTCGTTAAGTATGAAAGAGAACGAAAAACGTGAACCTGCTAATCCGTCTGCGGTCAAACCAAACTTTAATAAACCGGTACAAAAGCCTGCATTCAATAAACCATATGCAAGTAAAGCTGCACCGGAACCAGAAGGCGATCTGCAAATGAAGTTGGCGGCGTTGAAGAGTAAGTTTAAATAGAAGAACGCGGCGACAGATGAAAACCCCAGAGGGGTTAAATATTGGTAGAAAATAGAATAACAGATGGAGATGTGCCGTAGGTACATAACATATTTGCCATAATCACTGTGATTAGTTTAGCACCTACAGCGCTAGGTAACAGGGTATATATTTTCTACCAATATATTGCTCTTACGGAGCAGCATATCGTTCACCAGAATTACCCCTTTTTTGTATCGCGCTCGTCTGTGACGAGTGCTTAAAATGGGTTTGCGATTGTATCGTCCGGCATTGCAAATGCCATAAAGAGTTAAGCACTCGTCACAGACGAGCGCAATTATAAAATACTCACTGAGGTTGTAAACTAAAAAGGGTATTAATAATCAAGTGATTATTAATACCCCTACTAATATTATAATATACTGTATAATTATTCCAGCGTTATCTGCCTTTTAATGCTTTCTTCCAGTGATATAAAGGTTTCCGTACGTTGCACACCTGTTATACCTTGTATATTCTCATTCAGTATTTCGCGCAGGTGATTGGTATCGTGGCATACAATTTTAGCAAAAATGCTCCAGCTGCCGGTTGTGTAATGCAACTCAACAATCTCCTTAACATTTTTCAACTGTTTGACGGCTTCATTATATTGTGAACCCTTTTCCAGGTAAATACCCAGGAAAGCGGTAATATCATAGCCTAATTTTTGAGGATCAACCTCGAGTGTGGCACCTTTTATTACACCCATCTCCTCCAACTTTTTCATCCTCACGTGTATGGTTCCGCCCGAAACGATCAACTCTTTCGCAATTTCCGTGTACGGAGTGGTTGCATTTTTCATTAAAATTGATAAGATCTGTATGTCAAGATTATCAATTTCTAAATTTGGGGCTTTTCTATGAGACATAAATTTTAAATTCTATACTAATATACAAGTTTAATTAAAATAAAACTAAAAATAAAATTATTTCGTTGAAATATTTGCAAGGAAACGATAGGTCTATTAGATTTGTAACATGCAAACGACCAATTGCTAACCGTTCTTTCTAAAAAAATCTTGTTGGGTGGTGAAATTTTTGGCAGACACACCTCCTTGTCCCGGTGGCGTAGATCATGGAAAACCCGAAGCGGGCTAACCACTATGTGGAGGTTCGAATCCTTCCCCAACAGCAATCTCAAAGGCTTGAGATTAACAAAAATGTAGGATGGTGAAATTTTGGCAGACACACCTCCTTGTCGCGGTGGCGGAGAAATTGGGAAACTTTCAGCAATGAAAATAACCACTCCGTGGAGGTTCGACCCCTTCTCCTACAGCTCTTCTCATAATTTAGGTTTATAATTGGTTAGTAAAGGCCCCTGCCCAACAGGGGCTTTACTTGTTTATAAGCTTTTTTAAAACTTCATCATTCATAATTCAATAACGCATTGTCATGCTGAGGAACGAAGCATCTATTTGCAAGCGTCAGACTATCCTATGGAAATTAAACGCGGGTAGGTTCTTCGCTACCGCTCAGAATGACAGTGAAGTTTATAAAAAGGAATTGTCATGCTGAGGAACGAAGTATCTATTCTACAAGTAACCGGTTAACGCACGTGCGGTTTTTTCGCTACCGCTCAGAATGACAAGTATAATGTTTACTAGTTTACTCCAATTTTTATATTTTTGTTAAAATTTTAAACATGGCAGAGATCAGCATATCAAATAAAGATTGGCAGCGGGTAAAAATCAAGATCCAGAGAAAATATAACCATTTAAGTGATGCGCAGTTACAATATACCGAAGGCCAGGAAGAAAGCCTTATCGGTAATTTAATGAAGCTGGTGAACCGTGATAGAAAGTATGTAGTATTTACCCTGCAAAAAGCGCTGGTAAATATTGATAATAACAGGTTATAGATTTAGATTTCAGAGATGAGATTTGAGGCTCAGAGTTCGGCTAATCTTTGATTATATTAAAACCGATATCTAATTACAAAAATCTTATATTTATTTTTATAAAATATCGTTAATAACATAAATTGTTATTAGGAGATTGATTTAATTTTCATAATGTCTAATATCTCAAATCTCACGTCTCATATCTAATGAAAAGGAATTATAAAAGGCTGCTGCTATCCGCCGGGATAGTAGTTTTGGCAACAGCTATATGGAGTTTTGATGATGACCTGTTCCAGATATCTAAAAATCTGGATGTTTTTGCATCACTATATAAAGAGGTCAACATTAATTATGTTGACGATATCAATTCTGCAAAAATGATAAAAACGGGTGCCGATGCCATGCTTGACGGCCTCGACCCTTATACCGAATTTGTTCCCGAATCAGAAATTGAAGATTATAAGCTGCATTATGTAAGCACCCAATACGGAGGTATCGGTACCAGTATTTTTGTGCGTAACGGTGGTGTATATGTATCTGAAGTATTTGAGGGTTTCCCGGCACAAAAGGCCGATATCCGCCCCGGCGACCAGATCCTGAAAATAAACGGCATCGACCTTAACAGTAAAAATAATGACGATGTGAGCTTGTTGCTGAAAGGCTCAAAGGGCGCCGAAATAAAGCTGTTGATTAAGCGCGATAACAATGCCCCTATTGAAAAGGACCTTGTTAGGGACGAGATAAAACAGCCTAACGTATCCTATTACGGTATGGTTGATGGTAATATGGGTTATATAAAACTCGACAGGTTCCTGGAAAACTCGGGCGATGAAGTAACCAATGCCTTAACCGAACTGAAAAAGAATAATCCCAACGGTATCATCCTCGACCTGCGCTCAAATGGCGGCGGTATATTGCAGGAAGCCGTAAAAATCGTGAACCTTTTTGTACCCAAAGGGGTTGAAGTAGTATCACAACGCGGTAAAATAAAAGAGAAAAACTTTACTTATAACACAACTAACATACCCATGGTGCCTGATATGCCATTGGTGGTGTTGGTTAACAGTCATTCGGCCTCAGCCTCCGAGATTGTGGCTGGCTCGTTACAGGATCTCGACCGCGCGGTGATCATTGGTCAGCGCAGCTTTGGCAAAGGGCTGGTACAGCAAACATTTTCATTGCCATACAATAGTTTAGTGAAGATAACCATCGCTAAGTATTATGTGCCATCGGGCAGGTGTATACAGGCGCTGGATTATACCCACCGCAAAGATGACGGCAGCGTAGTAAAAGTAGCCGATTCACTCCTCCACGAATTTAAAACCAAGGATGGCCGTTCAGTATATGATGGCAGCGGCATCTACCCTGATATTTTTGTAAAGCAGGAACGTTTTGCAAGTGTTACGCAAAGCATACTGAGTAAACTGCTGATATTTGATTATGCCACCCTGTACCGTGAAAAACACGCCAAATTACCCGATCCTCGTACTTTCACCCTGTCTGATGCTGATTATAACGATTTTGTGAAGTTCCTGTCGGATAAAAATTATAGCTATAGCAGCCCTACTGAAAAATTGCTGACCCAGCTTAAAACAGAGGCTACCAAGGAAAAACAATTCGACCAGGTGCAAACGGAGTTCAATAACCTGCAGGCCAAACTGCTCGAAAGCAAAAAGAACGACCTGCAAATTCATAAGGACGAAATAAAACAGCTGTTGGAAAACGAGATATCATCACGTTATTATTACGAAAAAGGCCGTTACCTGGCCAATTTTAAGTATGATACCGAGCTGGCCCAGGCTATAAAAACTATGCAGGATAAAACCCAGCTTGATGCCATACTAAAGGGCGAGGGGAGTTACAAAGTGATCGGCAAACCTGTATTAGCAGCAGTATCAACTAAAAAAGCAGCAGACACTACCAATAATAGCGACGATCAATAATAATTATTATTAGACCTTTTAATAACGCTCAGATATAATTTTTTTTGCTTTTTATAATATATAATACCTGTATATCAATATGTTGTGTATTGATGTGGCGTGTTTTATGATGAATTTATTTTCTTGCGTTAGTGTATATTAAATAAATAGCTAAACTATTATTGATATTATTTGTCATACATCCAAACTATATATATCATGAAAAAGTTAATCTTTATGGCAGTTATATTATTTAGCTGCTTGTCATTCAAATTTGCCGACGCACAAGTTCATTTTAGTGTAGGTATAAACATTGGTAGCCAGCCCGAATGGGGCCCTGTTGGTTACGATCATGCTGATTATTATTATATGCCCGATATTGATTCTTATTACGATGTTAACGCGCATCAATATGTTTACTTCAGCAATAACGTATGGGTACATTCACGTGGCTTACCGCCAAGATACAGCAATTATGATGTATATCATGGCTATAAAGTAGTTGTGAACCAGCCTCAGCCATGGGTTCACCACTCCCAAATAAGGGCCAAATATGCTCAATACCGTGGCAGAAGAGACCAGGTAGTTATCCGCGATAGTCATGACGACAAGTACCGCAATCACTGGCATGGTGATAATGGCCACGGTGATCATGGACATGGAGATAATGGACATGACCACGGTCACGATGGCAGGTAAAAAAAAAGTTTTAATACAAAACGACAAAGGGCGGGATAAAATCCCCGCCCTTTGTTGTTTTGTTATTTTTCCGCGCGTCATTGCGAGGTACGAAGCAATCTCTAAACTGTGCAGAGCCAAGCTAAAGGTATAAAACTTGCATATCCGACCTGCCTGCGTAGAGATTGCTTCGTACCTCGCAATGACGCTTTTTTATTGATGCGTTTTATTCTTTTGTTAATTCATCATACAAATCTTTCCACTCAGGATTCATAGAATGCACCAATTGCTTTTTATATTCCCGGCTATTTCCTTTAATTAACTTTTCGGTGGCAATAGCCTCTTCAATATGAGAATGAAAAGTATAATAGACTAATTTATTGCATTTATATCTTGAAGTAAAACTGCGGGGATACTTATTATTTTTATGTTCCCATGTCCTACTAATAATATCAGAAGTAACGCCAACATACAATACCGTATGTAACTTATTGGTCATGATATAAACACAGCCCCCTCTTTGGAATACCTTATTAATTACCTTTTATTAAATAAGCGTCATTGCGAGGTACGAAGCAATCTCTAAACTATACAGAGCGAAGAGTTGGCCTTTTATATTCGACCTGCCTGCGTAGAGATTGCTTCGTACCTCGCAATGACGCCTGGCTAAATTGACAAGATAGTGCTACCACACAATCCCCATATTCTCAAACAAAAACGCCCATTTATCAGCCTGCTCATTAATAACCTGGGCGGTTGATTTACCGGCGCCATGGCCAGCTTTGGTTTCAATACGGATAAGCACCGGCGCCGGACCTGTTTGATCCTCCTGCAAACGTGCTGCGAATTTAAAGGAATGCGCAGGTACCACACGGTCGTCATGATCGCCGGTGGTGATCATGGTTGCCGGGTAATTGCCGGGTTTTAAAGCATGGTAAGGCGAATATTTATACAGGTAATTGAACATTTCTTTTGAGTCTTCGGCTGTGCCATAATCATAGCTCCAGCCTGCACCTGCGGTAAATTTATTATAACGCAGCATATCCAAAACCCCAACAGCCGGGAAAGCCACTTTAAACAGGTCAGGGCGTTGTGTGATGATAGCACCGATGAGCAAGCCACCGTTTGAGCCGCCTGATATGGCCAGATAATCCTTTGAGGTATATTTATGTTTGATGAGGTATTCAGCAGCGGCAATAAAATCATCAAATACATTTTGCTTATGCATCTTTATGCCTTTACGGTGCCATGTTTCGCCGTACTCGCCGCCGCCACGCAGGTTAGGTACGGCATAAATGCCGCCATGCTCTAAAAATATGATGTTTGATGTACTGAAAGCAGGCGTTAAGCTCACCCCAAAACCGCCGTAGGCATATAATAACAGGGGATTTTTACCATTTAATACGGTTCCTTTTTTATAAGTGATGATCATCGGGATTTTAGTGCCATCCTTTGATGCATAAAAAACCTGTTCCGACTGGTATTGATCCGGATCAAATTTTACCCCCGATTTTTTATATAAGGTTGATTGTCCGCTGGCTATATCGTACTTAAAAATAGTAGATGGATAAATATAACTGGTGAAGGTATAATACACTTCCTTCTCTTCCTTTTTTGCCCCGAAACCTGCCGCAGTACCTACCGATGGCAAGGTGATGGTACGTTCCAGTTTACCTTCCATATCATACTGCTCAATCAATGATGTGGCATCTTTCAGGTATTCGGCAAATATTTTACCGCCACCGGTTGATGCCGTTAATACGTTTTTGGTTTGAGGTATCAGGTCCTTCCAGTAAACAATTTTTGGGCTAGCCGCGTCAACTGTAATTAGCTTAAAATTGGGCGAATACAGGTTGGTAATAATGTACAGCTTGCTGCCCACATTATCCAAAATGCTGTGCTCATTATCAAAGTTATCAACCACGTTAACAATGCCGCTGCCGGGTTTGCTCAGGTCTTCCAGGTAAAGCTCGTTGCCTGTTGTTGTATTGGCCGCGGTTATCACCAAAAAGCGCTCATCCTCGGTTAAGTAAGCACCTATATAGCGGCGGGGTGTGGCTTCGCCGCCAAATATCAGTTTATCAGTACTTTGTGGTGTGCCCAGTTTGTGATAGAATAGTTTATGATACTGTGTCATCCCTGCAAGCTGACTGCCCTCTTTTGGTTTATCGTAGCTGCTGTAGTAAAATCCCTCGTTGCCTTTCCAGGCAATGCCGCTGAATTTTATATCAGTAAGCGTATCGCCAATAATGCCTTTATCAGCTGTATTAATAACGATCACCTTACGCCAGTCGGAGCCACCTTCTGATAATTGGTAGGCCGCCATGCTGCCATCCTTGGTGAAATCGATACCCTGCATGGAGGTTGTACCATCTGTCGAAAACTTATTGGGATCTAAAAATACCTCGGGTGTGCCATTGCCAACCTGCCGATATAAAACCGACTGGCTTTGTAAGCCATCGTTCTTATAAAAATAGGTGTATTGACCTTCTTTAAATGGCGCGCTGTATTTTTCATAGTTCCACAAGGTTTCCAGTTGTTTACGGATAGCCTCGCGGTAAGGTATTTGCGACAGGTAATTTTCTGTAACTGTATTTTCAGCCTTTACCCATTCCCTGGTATCATCGGCACGGTCATCTTCCAGCCAGCGATATGGGTCGGGCACTTCTGTGTCGAAATAAGTATCAACGGTATTTATTTTCTTGGTTTTGGGGTAGGGCAGTGTTTTAATATTCATTTGTTGGGCGTACGTAAAGCTGCAAAGTAAAAATGCAGATACAGCTAAGCAAGTCGTCTTTGTCATTTTTTAGTTAAATACAGGTAATAAAGATAGTTTTTTGAGGTGAAAGTTAAAACGGAAGGTGAATTTTACCGTTTATCCCGCTCTGCTTTCAATAATTCCCTGAGTTTTACAAAAGATTTATAGGGCCCTGTTGTAAGGGTTAAGTTTATCAGCCATCGGGGGATACTGCCGCCCGGGTCAAGGCTAAAAGTATAGTCTACATTTATTTTGTTACCAGGCACAGGGGTTATTCGCCACGTTACCACCGAATAAGGTATCCGGATGAAGTGTTTTTTAGGAGGCAGTATACCGTTAATGCTTTTAACCAGTATAATTTGCTGTGCATTTGGACTAGTGGTGGGTTCAATATTAAGTTCGACTACCAGGTCGCGGTCCTGTATGGGCCAGGGTAGGTGAGCTTCGGTAAAATAAATAATATCATGGTCGTTCACCCTTTTTATAATGCCCGATTTTTTATTGCTATAAACCCAGCTACTATAGCTGTCAATATCCATAAGTTGCTTTATAAGCTCCCCGGGTGTGGCATCCAGCTGGCATAGCAGGCGTAGTTCCACTAATTTACCATCGGGCGATTGTCGTGAATAAATAGTGATACCATCTTCATTTCGCCTTAATTCCCATTTATCCTGCGCAGATGCGGCTGTCAGCATAAATAAAAACAACGTGAAAATGGTAAGCGACTTAATTTTCATAATGTTTCATGAGCTGATCAACAAACTTGTTTATGAATGGTAGAACGTTAAAACAATGGGTTTGTGTCTAATTGATGGGTTATTTTATTATCAACATAAGATTAAGGATTGCATGTAAATAAGAGCCAGTGTAGAAAGGCGATTTTAAAGTGGAACATTTACAATTTACTTAGCGCCAATATTTTTTAGTATTATATTTGACACATGGAAATTGATGAGAACAACGGGCCGGAACAACAGGATGATAGTTACGTTGAAATATATTCAAAATGGGCTATTTTCGGTTTTTCAATATTCCCAAGTTTTATATTTGGCGGTGTTTTGTTAATGCTGAATTTGTATGCTGCAGGCTTTAAAAAAGCAGTTTACATAGTATTGATATTTTTGCTGGCATATTTATTTGCGATAGACATAATAACCAGTGAAATTTTATTGGCTTTAAAAATTAATATAGTAGATTATAAAGTTGATCTGACGAACCTAAACAAAACATACCTCATTATATTGGGCTTATCTACTTCGTTTAATGTTATCGGCGGACTGATTTTAACACAATATTTCTTCAGGAAATATTTCCCGGATAATGACTATTACCCTAAAAGCATTGCTAAACCTGTATTGATTATTGTAGCTGTACTGGTTTTGGGACGATTGCTGATGGGCTAGTAAATAAAGGATCGCTTTTCATATCGTTTTCTCCTTTCAGCTTAACAACGTACTTTTGCGCACATGCCAACCCCAAATAAACTTTATTTTGCTTCCGATATCCACTTAGGTGCAGGTAGTTATGCCTCATCGCGCCAACGTGAGGACCGTTTTGTGCGCTGGTTGGATAGCATAAAAGCAGATGCCGCCGAGGTTTTTTTAATGGGCGATGTTTTTGATTTTTGGTTTGAATATAAAACCGTGGTACCTAAAGGTTATATCCGTTTATTAGGTAAACTGGCCGAATTAACCGACTCAGGCATAAAATTGTGGATGTTTAAAGGCAACCATGATATGTGGATGTTCGATTATTTTGTAAAGGAGTTGGGCGCAACCATTATCACCAATGAATTGGTGATTGAACGTGGCGGCAAAAAGTTCTTCCTGCACCATGGTGATGGCCTTGGTCCGGGAGACAGAAAATACAAAGTACTCAAGAAATTTTTCCGCAGTAAATTGTGCCAATGGCTTTTTGCGCGTCTGCACCCTAATTTAGGCATAGGCATAGCTAACCGTTGGTCGCAGAACAGCAGGATTGTTAACGATAAAAAAGAAGACCGCAAAATATACGAGCAGGAATGGTTGGTCACTTACAGTCGTGAGGTATTGCAAACCACTTATTATGATTACCTGATATTTGGCCACAGGCATTTGCCATTAGATATACAGCTTACCGATAAAACCCGCTATATAAACCTTGGCGAGTGGATCAACTACAACTCTTACGCCGAGTTTGACGGTGAGGAATTGAGTTTGAAATACTTTAGTTAGATGTGCGGATATGCAGATGTGCAAATGAAGCAGTTTGATGTGCAAATATGCAGATGTGCGTATGTGCAAATGAAGCGCCATTGCAATATTTATTTATCAATCATCTGCGCATTAACCATAATCTGCACATCTGAATATCCGCACATTTGCACATCTTACACTCCGGTGAATTAAAATGTGGCTAAAAAATCGTATTTTTGTGCGCTTTTTTATATAAAGCCGATAGTCAAAACCTGGAATTACTAGCCTGGCGCTGGCTATAATTATTTCAAATAAATATATGTTAGAGAAATTAGAAGCGATATTTCAACGCTGGAAAAACGTTGAAGCTGAATTGAGCAGCCCCGATGCTATGGCTGATATGAAGCGCTTTGCCCAATTGAATAAGGAATATAAAGACCTGGCCAAAATTGTTGACGAGTATAACATATACCGCAACATTATGAGCAATATTGATAGCAATAAAGAAATTTTAGCTACTGAAAAGGACGAAGAGTTCAGGGAAATGGCTAAAGGCGAACTGGATGAACTATTGGTAAAACGCGATGAGATGGAAGAAATCATCCGTTTGATGCTGATACCTAAAGATCCGGAAGATTCTAAAAATGCGATCGTCGAAATTCGTGGTGGTACCGGTGGTGATGAAGCCGCGCTTTTTGCGGGCGACCTTTACCGTATGTACATGCGTTTTTGCGAAAAGAACGGCTGGAAAACAGAGTTGGTTGATTATACCGAAGGTACATCAGGCGGTTATAAGGAAATTGTGTTTAAGGTAATAGCCGAAGATGCTTACGGTACATTAAAATATGAATCGGGCGTACACCGTGTACAACGTGTGCCTGATACCGAAACACAGGGCCGGGTTCACACCTCAGCGGCAACCGTAGTGGTGTTGCCAGAGGTTGATGAATTTGACATCGATCTGCAGGTGAGCGATATCCGTAAGGATCTTTTCTGTGCGTCTGGTCCGGGTGGGCAATCGGTAAATACAACATACTCGGCTGTTAGGTTAACACACTTACCTACCGGTATTGTTGCGCAGTGTCAGGATCAAAAATCACAACTTAAAAATTACGATAAAGCCCTACAGGTATTACGTTCACGTGTTTATGAAATGGAGTTGCAGAAGCACCTGGAAGAAACATCCAAAAAACGTAAAACTATGGTATCAACAGGCGACCGTTCAGCTAAAGTGCGTACCTACAACTATCCACAGGGGCGTTTAACAGAGCACCGTATTGGCTTAACCATTTACAACCTGCCAGGTGTAATGAACGGCGATATATTGGAAATTATGGAAGCCCTTCAATTCGCGGAAAACGCCGAAAAACTTAAAGAAGGGACCGTAGCTTAATTTGAAGATTTGACAATTTGAGGATTTGAAGATGATGTCTTCAGATCCTCAAGCTGCCGGATTTTTAAATTGAAATCTTTAAATTAAAATCTTCAAATCAAAGAGTCTTCAAATCGAAGAAATCTTTATCTTCAAATTGTCACATTTTCAAATCTTCAAATCGAAGAATTTGTTTTTCATCTCATTTTCATAATACCCGGCTACTTTAGATTTAAATATTAGTCAAGCTATATGTTTTGCTGTTTTATGTAGCAAAATAATTTAATGGTTCGTATTTATAATGGTTTACACACATAAATTTTAATTTATTCAACATGCTGGCTGTAAAAACCTTAAGGAGTAATTTAAACATATTCAGGCGTTCAATATGGCTAATGGGCAATCAATTTGAGATCAGCCTGGTAGCTAATGACCTGATTTGGGCCGAATCGAAAATAACCGATGCCATAAATGAGATAAATCGTGTTGATAAATTACTTAGCGCATTAGGTGATAACAGCAAAGTGAACGAGATAAACCGTAATGCCGGTGTAAAACCAGTCAAAGTTGACCCTGAAATTTTCAGGCTGATTGACCGTTCATTACAAATATCAGCGCTTACTTATGGCGCTTTTGATATAACTTATGTTTCTGCCGATAAAACTGTTGATACAAAACCTTCGGCATTTGTAAATACTTATAGCAATTATAAAAATGTAGTGCTTGACCCGCAGGCTGTTACAGTATTTTTAAAAGAGAAAGGTATGCGTATAAGCTTTGCATCAATAGGTAAAGGTTATGCTGCCGACAGGGCCAAATATATATTACAAATGCAGGGTGTAAGCAGCGGCGTAATTAATGCAGGCGGCGATTTGCTTACCTGGGGTACACAACCCAACAATGCCGACTGGACTATAGGTGCAGCCGACCCGGAATTGCAAACACAGCCATTTGCTAATCTTAATATTGGCAATATGTGTATAGCTACCTCTGTTAATGCCGAGCGGCACGCCGCAATCAGCAACAAGCAGCAAGTTAATATGGTTAATGCTAAAAAAGGTTTCCCTGTTAGCGAGATCATGCGTGTGAGTATTATCAGCCCAACAGCCGAGCTATCTGATGCTATGGCTACGCCGATAATGAATATGGGTGTTAATGCCGGCCTTTATTTAATAAATCAATTAAATCAAATATCCTGTTTAATTATTGATGATCATAACCGCATCTATACCTCAAAAGGCCTAGATAAGGCCGATTGATATTAATTTTTCTATTACAATCCCCTTTTAATATAATAAGTTATTTTAGCACATAAATCTGCGTTAGCCTAAAGAGGCTATTAATAAAACGCAGGTTATAACCATGCTCATTATATATCCCCTGAATGCAGCTTAATAAATTGCTTGTGTTGATTTTGAGCGATGATAAATGTTTTAACAATTTTTAAGTTTTTCTCTTTCTAAATGGTAAAGTGGTTTGCGTATATTGTCCTGATATTGATGCTGGCGCCGCATTCATCATTTGCCAAGAAGGGGAGCGGGCATCTTATTTTTAAAAAATATGATCTTACTGTGCCTGTGCCCGATAACCAAATTTCAAAAGATACTTCAGAAACAAAGCATCAGCAGGAGCTTGATGAAAAGAAAAAAATTAAGGAGATAGCTAAAGCAAAGCGGCAGCCTAAGCCTGAAAAATTGGGTACTACCGATGATGCCAAAACGCCGCCGAAGCCCAAACCTAAACGCCAGCGCCGGCCCGAAGGTTTGGAACGTCCGCCGGAAATACCAAGGAGAAATGGTAATTAATATATTTAACAGACAATTTGTTGATTGATGAAATATTTTTGCGTAGTACTTTTTTTATTAACCTGTAATGCCGTAAATGCAGCAGCAGAGCTACGCCTGGGTACTGATACTACAGTTAAATCAACTACTGATACTGATACGACGGATACGGTTGTACGTAAAATGTCAATATCAGCAGGAGTGGTATATGGCAGCGATGTGCAGTTTTTTGGCCGCACTGGCCCTATAACCTACCCGTTTGTATCAACAGATGTGATATATAACACCAAAAATGGGTTTTTCGCCTATGGCTCGGCATTAAAAGTTTTGGGTTATAATCCTTTGTTTGATGAGATAGATCTGGGCGCAGGGTACTTATACAAAATTTCAAAACAGTTTTCAGGTGCGGCGAGTTATACACGTTTCCTGTTTAACCGGGATGCCGCGCAGGTTATCAAATCGGCATCGGCTAATGATATCGACCTGAAAAATACCTACGATTGGAAATTTGCAAAATCAAGCGTTATAGTTGATTATCTTTTTGGCAATGAGGACGATATTTTTGTCACCATAAACACAACAAAGCATTTTGAAAGCAACTTCAATATTTTTGATGATAAGGATTATCTTACATTCGACCCAACCATAACAGCCATATTAGGTACGCAAAACTTTGTGCAGCGTTACGCTATGGATCACCAGTACCAAACACAGGTGGATAATATATTTTTCAGTGACCCGGATGCACCACGGCAGGCGCATGATAACAGCCAGTTTAATGCGCTTAACTATAATATAAAAATACCTATAGCTTATAACAGGCCGCATTATACATTTGAGTTTTCTTACAAATACTCTATACCTGTTAACGTTGAAGGCGCGTTATTGAACCGGAAGGAATCGTTTTACAATTTAACATTTTACTACGTATTTTATTAAGTATGAATGTTTTAATTATAGAGGATGAAAAGGCATTGGCCCGCGAGTTAGAGATATTTCTGACAAACTATAACTATATATGCGAAGTTTGTTATGATGGCGCGTCGGCATCAGAGCGTGTGGCTGTTAATTTGTATGATTTTATCCTGATTGACCTGGGATTGCCGGATTATGAAGGGCTCGACCTGCTTAAGGAAGCCAAGCGCAGTAACCCCGACGCCGCCTACATTATCCTGACTGCGCGTGCCGAAATTTATGACCGCATTAAAGGTTTGGATATGGGTGCCGATGACTACCTGGCTAAACCATTCTCCTTATTGGAACTGCAAAGCCGAATGCAGGCTATTACCCGCCGCAAATTCGGACTTAAAAATAATGTAGTTGAGCTGGGTGATTTTTTGGTGAACCTTACCGAACGCACCATCACCCATAATAATGATAATATAGCTGCCATCACCAAAAAGGAATTTGACCTGGTGGCCTACCTTATCCTGAATAAAAACCGTACGGTTACCCGCAACCAGCTAAGCGAGCATATTTGGGGGAGCATTATTAATGATGATTATGACTCCAATTATATTGACGCGCATATAAAAAATATCCGCAAAAAGCTAAATACCTATGCCCCGGCAGACTGGCTGGAAACCGTGCGCGGACTGGGATACAAAATAAGGATAAATCATTAGCGCTTTGAAACTCAGAACAAAACTTACACTGTTTAATACCATATCAAAACTGGTTATTGTAACGCTGTTTGTTTTGCTGCTGCCTGTACTTATTAAAAATATCAACCAAAACTATACTGATAACCGCCTGCGTAAGCAAAAGGATAAGGTGCTGCAAACGGTAAAGGCATTGGGCATTAAAAACTACATTCAGGATGGCGAAGGCTACGCTGCTTATACGCCCATAAAGGATGCCTATGTGAGTTTGGATGAGGATTCTTTAATAGAGAATTTAGATACCATCTATAACGAAAAGCGTAAAGTAGAAACGGATACCATTGAATACCGCATATTAAGTCATGATTTTTATGTAGATAAAAAGAAGTACCTGCTGGAAGTAGGTATCAGCCTTGATTCGGTAAATGAAACTACCGGTCCGCTGCAAAATATAGCCTTTGAAATTTTGGTAGGGATGATTATCCTCACCATTATTGCCGATCAGCTATATTCCAATTATGTGCTCGGGCCTTTGCGCCTTATTATTAAAACAAAGCTGGTAGGCACTAAATTCCCAAATTTTGGCAGCTATAAGGAGGTGAAAACCAGTACCAACGATTTTCAGCACCTGGATATCAGCATCCATCAGATGATCCAGACCATAGAAAGTACATTCCTGAAAGAACGTGAGTTTATCTCCAACGCCTCGCATGAGCTAATGACCCCAATATCCATTCTCCAATCAAAGATCGAGAATATGTTTGAGGAGGAGGCCATTGCCGACGAGCTCAAAGTGCGCCTGCTGGAAATGCAGAAGATCCTGAACCGGTTAAAAAGCATCACCAAAACCCTGTTGCTGATATCGCAAATAGAAAACGACCAGTTTTTAAAGGAAGATAAGATAACCATCGGCGAGCTATTGCAGGAGGTTTATGACGAGATCTCCATTCGTTTACAGGATAAAAACATTAGCTATGAGTGCATTGTAACTGACGACTGGTGCCTTGTAAACGTTAATAAATTCCTGCTGTTTAACTTGTTTTTTAACCTGGTGAACAATGCCATAAAGTACAACCGCGAGGATGGTAAAATAAGGGTGGAAGCAGTAAAAGAGAATAATAACTTTGTTGTAAAAATTATAGACACCGGTGTAGGTATTGCCCCCGAAGACCTGCCCTTTATCTTTAATCGATTTAAAAAGCTCAAGCAATCCTTGCAACAGGACAGCTTTGGTCTGGGCCTGCCGATAGTAAAATCTATAGCCGAGTTCCACCACATTACAATCGAGGTGGAATCAAAAAAGAATGTAAGCAGTACTTTTAAGCTGATATTTTCAACCGGTTTGATAGGGGAATATTAAAAGTAGTATATAAAATCTATGTCATTGCGAGAAGGAACGACGAAGCAACCTCGTCGCGTTCATTATACAAGCGACGAGGTTGCCACGCTATCGCTCGCAATGACATCGGGGATCATGCCCCCTTCTTATTACTCAAACTCTGGATCAGCTGCTCATACAAGTCATCGCCCGAAGCTTTTTGTGGCTTTAGCTTTTTAATTACAGCTTGTTTGCCTTTTGCTTTATCATGGATGATCTTTAACAGTTCGCCATTATATTCATCCTTGAATTTGGATATATCAAATTTCTCGGCGTATTGATTAATAAGTGCCAGGCCCATATCCAGTTCCTTTTTGCTCACGTTTGCATCATCAACTTTAAGCTCATCGGTATCACGTATTTCCTGTGCAAAGCGGATATTGGTTACCACCAGTATATTTTTAACCGGGTGAACAATGCAAAGCGTTTCGGTATTACGGAGTACAAAACGTGCCAGTCCGGCTTTTTTTGATTTGATGAGGGCCTGTATCAGCAGGGCGTAAGCCTTACTGTTTTGAGTATCAGGCTCGGCATAGTATGATGTTTCGTAATACATGGGGTTAACATCGGCAATATCAACAAAGCTTTCAATCTCAATTGTTTTGGTTTTTTCGGGGGCGGCACTTTCAAAGTCATGCTCATCCACTATAAAATAGTTGTCATCCAGTTTATAGCCCTTTACAATTTTATCGTAAGGGACTTCTTTATGTGTATGCTCATTAACCCGCTGGTAACGGATGCGTGAATGATCGCGGCTATCCAGCATATCAAAATCAAGCGAGCTGGTCTGCACCGCCGAATACAATTTAATGGGGATACTAACCAACCCAAAACCAATAGAACCTTTCCAGATAGATCTCATAGTAAGCTTGTTTAATGCTTTACTATAACTGTATAAGGTGGCAAACGGTTTTAAATTCCTTGAAGTGATATAGGGTCATGTTGAGGCACTCAAAGCGTAAAGCCATTGCCCACATGCTTCGACTATCGCTCAGCATGACACCCTTGATTCCAAAAATAAAATTGTCATTCTGAGCGGTAGCGAAGAACCTATACGCGTTCAATCTGCAAGCGATTACCTGTTGCTTGTAAAATAGATGCTTCGTACCTCAGCATGACAATGAAAGAGAAAAGTTGTTACTTTACCCCATACTCCTTCGCTATTCCCGGGTAAATATTCAAATAAGCATTTGATTTACCATCCCTGTCGAACACGCCTTCCCAGGTACTAAGCGGTTCCCAGATGAACGAGCCGACGGCTTTTTTGCCCGGCGCGGTAAAGGCTATATCATTAACTTCCTGTTTAAGCTGTGAGTATTCGGCAACCATTACTTCCTGTTTGTATCTTTTAGCCAAATCGGCCATATTGTTTTTCAGATCCTCAGGTGTGCCATGCCATTTTGGGTAATAGGACAGGCCGATCACATCAAAAGGTACCTTACGCGCAGTCATGTTATCCAGAAAGAAACGGGCCTCGGCATTTTGGCCGCCAAGCGCAACATGCAGCATAATAATGGTCGACGGACTAACAGCTTTTACACCCTGTACACCTGAATAGATCAGTTGCGCAAGACTATCCAGATTGTTGATAGCGCCATCTGGCCATACCATGCCGTGGTTTATCTCATTGCCAACCTGTACCATATCAGGTGTAGTGCCCTGGGCTTTTAACTCGGTCATTACCTTTACGGTGTAATCATATAGCGATTTTTTTAGCGTCGTGAAATCCTGACCAACCCATGCCGCAGGTTTATTTTGCTGCTGCGGATCGGCCCAGTAATCGCTGTAATGAAAATCAAGCAGAAACTTCATGCCCGCGGCTTTTATACGTTTGGCCATAACCTTGGTATGTTCCAGATCGCAAAAACCTTTGCCCGGCGAATAACCCTTGGGGTTTGCAGGTTCGTTAAAAATACGTAGCCTTATGTAATTAAAACCGTGTGCTTTTAATATTTCAATAGCATCGCCGGGTGTACCATTGTCAGAGAATTTCTCTCCCTTACTTTCCAGTTCAGGTAAAAAAGAAATATCTGCACCTAAAATCTTCCCTTGTACTTTCCTCGGAACGTAGTTTGTGTTTGTAACCGGGTGCGGTGTGCCGGGCTGTACCGTATGTATTTCTGTTGAACCGGTGTATAAGCTATCAGCCGTAGCATCTAACTTAATAATACCTCTTGAAGGGCCTGCCTGCAGCACCAACCAGCAACTGCCGGTAACAGGAACTGTCCAAACGGTATCATTATTTGTAGTTTCTTTAAGGTTGGCGTTATGAATATTAATGATCCTAGCATCGCCCTTAATATGAAAAGTGATGAGTTTTTTGGCATTGGCTACTTCCTTAACATCCTTGTCGATTATTTTTACGCTGATGAGGGCGGTATCCCTGCCATTGCCAAGCATGGTGGTTTTATAAGGTGTTAGCTGTATTTCAATCGGCTGGCCGGGTAATGTAACTCTCCTGGTCCTTCTGCCCTGTGCATTTGATATGCTCGCTATAATACAACATATTAATATGATCAGAACAATTATCCAGTTCTTTCTGTCCGCATAACGTGGCGAATTAAGATTCTTTATCATGACTTTACAATTGGTGATATAAAGCTAGCAACTAAAATTGTGATAATGACATTTATTTTTATGAATGCTATTTATAACGGAGTTTTTACAAAAAGCAACATTTTGGTTCGCGCGTCATTGAGAGAGGCAGTACTCTAACTATACAGAGCGAATATGCTGGCATGAATATCGCTTGAAGCCGCTCATGGGCGCGGAGCCCTATTTCTTTTGTCTTGACACAAAAGAAACAAAAAGTCAAGACAAAAAGATCCTTCCACCCACCGGCAAAACACCCAGGCCCGCGCTTTTTGTCGGGCCTTTACCCGCTTTTTATCACGGTTCAATTGAGTACTCTTCTTTGAAAAGAATTGGGTGAGGTAAAGTTCTTTTTCTCTGTCAGTAGAACAGCTTCGGGCGAAATCAGGCAAAACAACGGTGGCCTTGTGCGTGGCAGGGCATAGCAGATTTTTACAGAAGCGTAAAGGCTAAGCGCGTAGCGACAGCAGGGTAAAAATATAGCAGCCCAGGTTTTGCCTGATTTGCAGCGCAACCGCCTCGTGCGGCAAAGAAGCATTTCTGCTGACTTGATTTTTTGTTTCTTTTGTATCAAGACAAAAGAAATAGGCCTTAGCGGCTATGAGCGATACCATGCGATAAGTAAGCAATACTGAAGTTGAGGATTATGAGTGATATCATACGAAAAGCCATAACGCATTACCAAACCTTTCCTCTTTTACTCCACCTGATCACCTGCCACAAAAGCTCAGCGCTCAACAAAGTGAGAATAGCAAATACAGCAGCAGATACAGCACCTGGAGTTGAAGAAAGCGCACCACCAAGCGCGGTAAAATAAATGACGACAGGCAGCAATATGCCAATACATAAGCCGGGAATACCCAGCGGAATTTTAAACGGCCGGTGCCTGTCGGGTTCCTTTATACGCATTTTTATCAGGGAAATGTATTCAAGGGATAAGCCTGCACCATAAACTATTACATCGATGATCAGCAGGTCGGTAAATCCCCAGCGGATCATCCCGCTTACTACTATTGAGCAAACTATGATGGAGATATAGGGTGTATTGAATTTTTTATGCTGCTTTTTTAGTCCTGCAGGTAAAAGCTTATCATCAGCCATTACCATAGGTACGCGAGATACGGATAACAGTACCGAGGCGTAAATACCCAAAGTGCTCGCCATGCCGCCAATGGCAATTAGCGCACCCAGCCAATGGCCGCCAATCAGTGCCGCTAATGCCGGGAAGCCATCATTCATTAAAGTTGTTGCGTTGATGCCTGAAAATTGTGCCACCCATATCACCAGTATATAAACGGTGATCACCAGTATAAAGGCGATCATCATGGATACCAGGTAGGAGCGTACCGGTTTTTCAACCTCTTCGGCATACGTAGTGGTATTATCCCAGCCTAAGCAGTTCCACATTACTGTATACAGTGCCATCCCTAACGATGAAATCCCGATGCCCTTCAATGATGGCGATGGTAAGGCAATACTGCCCGTATGATGATAAAATGCCAGCACAAATAAAATAATAAAGGGAGTTAACACCACCGCGCTCAGGAATAATGTTACCTTACCCACAGGTACAATACCCAAAATATTTAACCCTGCCGACGCCCATATGATGATCAGGCAGATCTCCGTTTTATGTAAATTTAATTCCGGATAAAAGAATGCGGCATATTGCACAAACAGCACCGGGTAAATGGCCAGGTCTACAAAAGTATAGAGCCAGGTCCACCAGCCTTCATAAAATCCCCAGCGTGTGCCTAAGGCATATTTTACCCACTTGTAATAGCCCCCGGTAACGGGCATCATGCTGTTTAGTTCAAGCACGGCATAAATTGCAGGTACATCCCATAATAAGGGTGTTATCAGTAATAATAATATGGCGCCATGCTGCCCGGCATAAGTTAACAGGGGTTCGAGCCCGTATGGGCCTCCGGATACGGTAAAGAAAATAACAGCGACAAGCTGTACCGGTCGGATTTTTTTCAATGCGATTAATTATCGGCTATAAACATATAAAATTATATGTTTATGCAAGCATTAACTATCATAAAGCTGGTAAAAAAGCAAGCTTATAACGCAATAGTATTTTAACAACGGCGGTTGTAGCAAAATAACTGATGGCGCAATTAAAAAGGGTCATACCTATCATACCAAAAACATTGTAGGAAAATAAGCTTATATGGTAGTGGTAGCTTATCCAGTTTTCAACCGAAGGAAGTATAAAAAACGTAAAGAAACTATGATACAGATAAATGCCATAAGTTTCATTTCGGGGGTTAAAGATCCCGAAATTTAGAGGCCTATCGCAATACCGAACCAGGATAACAAACACTGCAACTGAATAAAGTTGGTTTGAAATACGCAGTGTATTAAGGCTATCCCTTGTATGTGTATAATGGAAGAGGTAATAACTTTCACAATTTGATAACAGGAAGATGACCAGAACAACAATCATCAAATACACAAAATTTAGATCTTTGATTTTTTGCACTACATTATTCTTTTTAACATAAACGCCAAGCCACATATAAAAAACAAATCCAAGTAGTGCAGTAGTATGTGAGGCTGTATGGCGTGAAGAATATACATCGTACCAGGTATAAAAAAGTGTAAGTATAAATAACAATGCACCAAAATATGGCGACTGTATATATCTTGCAAACCCAACTATGATAAGCAATGCTACCAGATAATTAGGAACGTACCAATAAGCCGTGTAAAGCAATGAGAATTTCATTGACTTTAATATATCGTACCATTTAAACTCTGCGCCAGTTAATGCATAATCCCGGATGAGCAGCAGGATAATAAAAATTGCAAATGAAAACACATATGGTTTTACCAATATATTCAATCTGCGCTTATAGTAATCAAAAGGGTTAGCATCTGTTACTTTATCTGCTAGCAAAAATCCTGCAATCATAAAATAACATATGGTCGCGAATTTAAAAACCTGTCGCAATAGCAAATGGTATTCAATATGATTTACTTTGTGTATTACATCATCATAATCGTAATTACCCAATGGTATACCACTGTGTAAAAAAACAATACCTATTGTTGCAATAAATCTTACGAGATTTACAAATGGGTAAGTTACCTCTTTGCCTTTTGGCTCAACTGGTTCTGTAGGATGCAATACTGTATCTGCAGTGGAGCGGATTGCGATTTTATTACTATATTTTTTTGAAACAGGGCTGTTCATATAGTATTAAGCAAGTTTAGTTGCCTTAAAGGTAAATATAATATTCTTGAAAGGAGTGGGAATTTCTGTTTTAATGGATTTTTAGGGCAATTAATATAATTAATGCATTATCTTCATTTAATGATAATTAATTAGCCTTTCATGTTTGATACCAATAAAAAAATAGTACCCGAAGGTAAAGCTAAATATGGTGTTGATGCTCCTGGAGTGATCCGTAACCTGGTGCTGGCTGCTATAGCGCTTTGTGTAATTTCTATATTTTTCCCCTTAATAAAAATTGGTTCGGTTGATATTGATGCCAGTGGATTAATATGGTCGGGATGTGGTTGTGGCTTGGGCGCTGTGCTGATGTTGGCGTACTCGTTATGGGGTAAATTTATTCACCGCGATAGAATGCTGAACCTGATTAGCTGGACAGGCAATGAACAGGTTTTAGATGTTGGTACAGGTAAAGGTTTGCTGATGATAGGTGCTGCCAAAAGAATGACCACAGGGAAAGCCATCGGCATTGATATCTGGAATGTCGAGGACCTGACTGGCAATAACGTAGAGAATGCCTTGAAAAATGCTGAACTGGAAGGTGTAAGAGATAAGGTGGAGATAATGAATGAGAACGCCATGGAAATGAGCTTTGCCGATGAAAGTTTTGATGTAATATTAACCAATATGTGCCTGCACAATATCTACAATAAAGAAGGCAGAAAAACAGCCTGCAAAGAGATAAGCAGGGTACTAAAAAAAGGCGGCACCGCCATTGTTGCAGACTGGCGCCATGTAAGGGAGTACAAGCGTAATTTCGATGAATTTGGCCTTAGTACAAAACTATTACCGGCTAATTACCTCACCACATTCCCGGCGGTAGGTATGGTACTGGTAAAGAAATAGCTTCCCGTGGACTGTATTAATGAACTACCTGTAACCTGAAAGGCCGGGGTGTGCCAAGTATATAGGTTTTTTTGGCGCATTTAGTACATCTGTATCTTTTAACAGGCAGCCATGCCAGCAGAACCTTAAAAACAAAGCCACGTCTTATACGAAACATTGCGGCTCCGTTTTTACATTTAAGGCATTTTACAGGGTGCCGTTCTGCCATAATATTTTTATCAGAATAGTTGGAGTAGCAATCACTTTTACATTACTGTATCGGTGGATAATATAACTGGTAATAATTTATTGGTTTAATTTAATGAATTTCAGGCAGATAACAGTATTCTATAAAAAATAATCAGGCAGGGTGTAGCATTTTAAAAATCGCCGTATCTAAAAGTCAAAATCGGCTAAATAATTAAAATGATTATGAAAAAGACAACGGCATTATTAATCGCGCTCGCATTTATATTATTATGTATCAACGTTTTTGGTGAAGCTAAAACTTATCCCTTCCAGGTAAAAGTTTCAGGCAAAGGCAAACAAGCCATACTATTTATCCCGGGGTTTGCCTGCTCGGGCGATGTATGGGATGCCACTAAAAGCACCTACGAAAAAAAATATACCTGCTATACCCTAACCATGGCCGGATTTGCTGGTGTACCTGCCGAAGCAACACCAAGCTTTAAAGGTTGGGAAGATGCCATTGCCGCTTACATCATCGAAAATAAAATTAACAAACCTATAATTATTGGGCACAGCATGGGTGGTGGCCTAGCACTGGCTATTGCTGCCGATTATCCAACCCTGGTATCAAAAATAGTTATAGTTGATGCTTTGCCATGCCTGGCAGCGATGAGTAATCCCGATTTTAAATCAAACCCCAATAATGATTGCAGTCCGATGGTGGCTAAACTAACCAGCCTTACCGATGGGCAATTTTACCAGATGCAGATGCACAGCATTCCGCAGCTAATAGTTGATACCGCGCATTTAAAACAAGTAGTAGGCTGGTCGGTAACATCCGACAGGAAAACCTTTGGTACCATGTATTGCGATTTTCTGAATACTGACCTGCGGGCTAAAATAGCCGGCATAAAATGCCCGGCTTTAGTATTACTCGAAAGCTATTTTGCTACATTTAAGCCAGCTATTGAAGCACAATATAAAAACCTTAGCACCGCGCAATTTGCATACGCCAATAAGGGCAAGCATTTTATAATGTTCGATGATACAGATTGGTATAACCAGCAGCTTGCAGCATTTATAAAATAACCTATGGTATTTAACGATATCTATAAAACATACTGGAACAAAGTTTTCCGCATATGTATGGGCTATGTAAACGACCACGACTGGGCGAAGGACATAGCGCAGGAAACCTTTGTTACCATATGGCAACAACTGCCAAAGTTCAGGAATGAATCGGCTATTGGTACCTGGATATTCAGGATAGCATCAAACCACTGTTTAAGGCAGATTGAGCGACAGAACAAAATGCCACGCACTGAAATGCCTGAACAAATAGCAGAACATATTGAGCCCGACAGGGAACCACAGGTTCAATTTTTATACAAATGCATTGCTGAACTGCCCGAAACCGACCGCCTAATTATTTCACTGGAGCTGGAAGATGTGAAGCAGGCCGAAATAGCCAAAATTGTAGGCTTGAGTGAAACTAATATAAGGGTAAAGGTTTTCCGCATTAAGGAACGATTAGCTAAAAAATTTGAAAATTATGAGCACTGAAATGGATTTTAAAGCCTTGTGGAACAAGCAATCCACAAGTGACATGCCCGATACAAAAGCGCTGTTTACCAACGCCGACGAGTTGAAAAAGAAAACACGCAATAAACTGATAAAATTAAACCTGATATTGCTTGCAACTACTGCCATTATGGTATACATGTGGTTTAATATTGATAACGAGCATTTAACCACCAGGATTGGCTTAATATTGATCGTATTGGCAATTGTGTCTTACCTGGCCGTATCAAACCAGCTAATGCCCATGCTGTTTAAATCGGATTTTGAAATGAGCAGCCAGGAATATTTAAACCAGCTGATCCGCATAAAACGCAAGGAAGATTTTTTAAATAAAGTGATGATAAATATTTATTTCACTTTACTATCAGCAGGTCTGGCTTTATACATGCTGCAGTTTATTGCCCGCATGAATACAGCATGGGCTTTAACCTATGTTGTTTGGACTTTTGGGTGGATAGCATTTTCCTGGTTTTACCTGAGGCCACGGGGTATTAAAAAGAAAGGAAAAGCTTTAAATGATATGATTGAGCGACTGGAGGAAGTGAATGGGCAGTTGAGGGATAGTGATTAGAGGTTAGTGATTGGAGATTAGTTGAACCAGCAAAAAGACTTACGAAGTTTTAAAAACTTTGTAAGTCTGATAATTACCCATTGTTATTTTATTGATAAGCTGCGTTAGTGATAGGAGCGGATACCGGCCTGAGCATAAGGCCTGTGCAGTATAAGCGGATAGCACGGGCCGCAGGTAACGCCCGTATAATTTACGCGCTCCGTTGACTCACCCCGACATCGCTCCGCTCGTCGACCCTCTCTACCGCAAGCGGCAAAGAGGGTTTGAAGAAATTTATTTTTCCATTTGACCTGGTGGCATTAAAAAGAAATGCAACATAATACCCAAAATAAATACCGAGGGTAATGCAACAGAAAACCAATAGCCCAATGCAAATAACCGCTCTCTGAAACGTTGACTATTATTTTTATTGAATGATATATCAATTAAAGATCCTGCTGTGTAAAAAACGTTGGCGATTACCATCATAATCAAGTAAGCTACACCCTGAAAAGCAATATCAAAAATTGTTTCTTCAAATTCAACTGCATGTGGGGCAATAAAAATTGGCCCAAGGGTACAATAGAGAAGAAAGCCAACTATTCCTGCAATTACCAGGCCTTTGTTGTACTTAATTCTTTTTGATGACCACCATTGTTTAGCTATGGTGGTTCTATTGATACTTGATGTTTCCATAGATCGCGGAAATGTTAATTTGACCAGATATCCAGACTTACGAAGTTTTAAAAACTTCGTAAGTCTTATGTCAACTGCTCTCTACAAAGTTTCATTCAGCCACTTAAAGAACTCATACTGCCATACCAGTGCGTTTTGCGGGTGCAACACCCAATGGTTCTCATCCTGCATAACCACCAATTTGCTCTTTATGCCTTGTAGCTGCGCTGCCTGGAAGGCTTGTAAGCCTTGCTCCAATGGTACGCGAAAATCCTTTTCGCCATGGAAAATGAGGATAGGAGTATCCCAATTAGCTACAAAATTGCTTGGTGAAAACTCTTTGTACGATTTCTGTGCCGCTACATTGTCTTTATCCCAATAAGGGCCGCCGTAATCCCAGTTAGGGAACCACATTTCTTCGGTAGTGCCGTACATGCTGCGGAAATCAAAGATGCCATCGTGCGCTATAAAGGTTTTAAAGCGTTTTTTGTGCATCCCGGCCAGCATATAAACCGAGTAGCCGCCATAGCTTGCGCCAACACAACCGAAGCGTGTTTTATCAACAAAAGGTTCTTTAAGCATGTCGTCAGTAGCGCTCAGGTAATCCTGCATGGCTAAACCGCCATGGTCCTTACTGATCTCTTCGTTCCAGGCTGTGCCATGCCCCGGCATACCGCGACGATTTGGCAATACAACAATGTAACCCTTTGATGCCATCAGCTGAATATTCCACCTGAAAGAGTAAAACTGAGTTAAGGCAGATTGCGGGCCGCCCTCACAAAATAATAAAGCCGGGTATTTTTTAGCCGGATCAAATTTTGGCGGATACACCACCCAAACCAGCATATCCTTACCATCAACAGTTTTTACTGATCGGCGCTCAGTTTTGCACATGCCAATGCTCCCGTAAATGGCATCATTTACATGGCTCAACTGCTTCATATAGCCATTGGTAACATCTACTGTATACAGTTCATTAGCATGGTTATAATCGGCACGGGTAACTATTAGCGTGTTGCCTTTTTGCCCAACAATATCGTTTATATCAAAATCGCCGTTGGTAACCTGGGTTATAATAGGCATCATGCGGGTTAGGCCCGGATAGGTAACATTAAATAATTGCGATGTGCCATTCACTGCCGCGGTAAAGAACAAACTGCGGCCATCCTCGGCCCATTGATAGCCCGATACATGTATATCATCACGATTGCCGGTAAGGTTTAATTTAAAGTCGCCTGTTATGGCAACCAAGTCCTGTTTGTCGGCTTCATAACCATCACGTTTCATTTGCAGCCAGGCCATTTGCCCTTGTTTGTTAAAGCTGGGCTGCACATCATAACCCAAGTTATCTACCGTTAAATTGGTAGTTACACCGGAAGCGATATCGTATGAATAAATATCAGTATTGGTACTGATAGCATAGGCCGTACCGAATTTCTTTTTGCAGGAATATATCACACGTTTGCCGTCACTGCTCCACACATATCCTTCATCGCCGCCATCCGGTTTCAGCGGACAATCATATGGCTCGCCGGGCATCAGGTCTTTTGCCTTGCCGGGTTTGCCGTTAACAATGGGAGTAAGCATCACGTGGCCAAATTTGCCATCTTCCCAGGTATCCCAGTGGCGATAGTTTAGGCTGTCATATATCAGTACGTTGCTTTTGGTAAGGCTGGGGTAGAAATCGCTGCCTGCAACCTTCTTTACCTTAACATCCTTGCTGCTGATCTTATATTTACCGTCAGGTGATATTTTGGTGTCGGTCAATACTTCATCCACATTGGCAACCAATATAGCCGGGCCACCGGTAAGCGCTATTTTATAAGTTTTGCTGTTTATCTTGTTCGCGGCAACATCAGGCGTGCCTACGCTGAAAACTACAAATTTGCCGTCTTTTGATATGCCCTTGCCACTTACCCTGCCCAGTTTCCAAAGCAGTTCGGGGGTCATTAAGTTTTGTGCATGCGCTGTCATGCCCGAAATTAGCAGAATTAGCAGGAAAATAGATTTGTTTTTCATTTGAGTAATTTGTTTTTTGTCGGTAATGAAGCTATCATGCGCAATTGTTTATTTTGAGTGAGCTCATGATTGGTTCATTTAATAAGTACGAATCAATAAGTGTCCGGTTAAAATTGCGTTAAAGATAAAGTATCCAATTGTCATTTCGAACGAGGTACGAGGAGAAATCTTCTTAGCTTGATATAGCGATGTGAGTATTATCTATAAGAATATTGTGATACACATTTATATAGCTGTTATTTGGGTGTTTCCCTACGGGCCGGGCTTTACACTCATACTGCACAGGCATTAGGCTCAAGGCCGGTATCCGTTTCAATCCCTAACACGAATCACATTGAAATCTCCATCATGTCATTGCGATCCACTGAATAGCGGAGCGACAACCTCGTCACGTTCAATATGCAGGCGACGAGGTTGCCGCGTCGTTCCTCCTCGCAATGACAATTTGGATTTAATTACACCTCTAATTAAAATTATTCAATTACGTTTGTTAAATAAACAACCATAATATGTCAACCACTCTCACCATCCGCCCAATAGCTCTTACTGATTATGAACAATGGCTCCCCTTATGGGATGGCTATAACGCTTTCTACGGCCGCTCCGGTGATACCGCACTTGACCCTGAGATCACCCGCACTACCTGGAGCCGCTTTTTTGACCCGGCCGAACCGGTGCATGCGCTGGTAGCCGAGAGCAATGGTGAATTGATCGGCTTAACGCATTATCTCTATCACCGCAGTACCACTGCCATCAATTTAACCTGCTATTTGCAGGATCTGTTCACCACCGAAGCTGCACGTGGTAAAGGAGTTGGCAGGGCGCTAATTAATGAAGTATACAATCAGGCCAAACTTGCCGGCTCACCACGGGTATATTGGATGACGCACGAAACCAATCACACTGCTATGGAGCTGTATAATAAGGTAGCGGATAAATCGGGATTTTTGGTTTACAGGAAGATGTTGTAATGTAAAGTCCTGCTAGCGCTGTCCGAAGTCTCTGACTTCGGACGACTAAACGCGTAGTCTCCAGACTACAGCATCAAAACAAACAATCCACATCAATTATCTGGTCAATGCCTGCGTAGTTACTCGCGCTTGAATAAACATAATCTTCTGCTTTATAAACCAATCCTGCCTGTACCGGGTTTTGATGAATATAGTCGATCTTTTGCTGCATAAAAGCTGGGGAACTTAATTCAACGAAATGATTATCATGTTGCCATAACTGGTATTTCTCATTGCGGCTATGTCGCGAAGCATAATACTTGAATTCATGAAGCATCCAAGCTTGTCGACTTTCAATTGTGCTGGTTTCAATATCATTCAGTATTCGCTTTGCCGTAAACTTTTTGCAATCCCTCACAAAATCACTTATACTACAACTTTCATCTACCGAAACAATAAGATGAATATGATTGCTCATCATAACGTAAGCATGCAAGTGCTGACCTTTATGTTGTTGACAATATTTTAGTGATTCAATGAAAATATCACGATAGCTCTTCCTTGAGAAAACATCAATCCAACCCACAATTGTAAAGGTCATATAATAAATTGCCTGTTGATCGCTGATGATATAGCCTTTGCGGAACATGTGAGTTTGTTAGGTTGATAAATATAAATAAGAAGTGCTGTAGTTGCAAACTACAGGCTTAGTAGTTCGAAGTCGGAGACTTCGAACAGCGATATTGCGACGCTAGCGCTGGCAATTTACGCGGCTGACCGCTGTCCGAAGTCTCTGACTTCGGACTACTATGCTTGTAGTCTCCAGACGACAGTACGTAAAAAAGCCCTCATAGATAACTACAAGGGCTTTACTTTTATGCTTAATTTAAATGCTTGTTATTCATTATGCTCATGCACATGCTCTTCCCTGAATAGTTTCGCGCTGAAGTAATCATTATTCATGCGGCCTATGTTGGTCAGGCTAATTTCCTTAGGGCATTCTGCTTCGCAGGCACGGGTGTTGGTACAGTTACCAAATCCTTCTTCGTCCATTTGGGCTACCATGGCTTGTACACGGCTATAACGCTCAGGCTGACCTTGAGGCAACAAGCCCAACTGTGTTACTTTAGCCGATACAAATAGCATTGCAGAGGCATTTTTACATGCAGCAACGCAAGCGCCGCAACCAATACAGGTAGCAGAGTTAAAGGCCTCGTCAGCTATAACTTTAGGGATAGCGATCTCATTGGCATCAGGCACACCACCGGTATTTACTGATACATAACCACCTGCTTGTTGTATACGGTCGAACGCGGAACGGTCAACCGCCAAATCCTTAATAACCGGGAAAGCTGTAGCGCGCCATGGCTCAATGGTGATTGTTTCGCCATCATGGTAAGTACGCATGTGCAGCTGGCAGGTTGTGATAGCCTTCTTTGGTCCGTGGGGATGGCCATTGATATATAATGAACACATCCCGCAAATACCTTCGCGGCAATCATGGTCAAAATGTATAGGTTCATCCTTTTTGTGGATCAGGCTTTCATTCACCACGTCCAGCATCTCCAGGAACGACATGTCCGGCGAAATACCTTCTGCCTTGTAAGTCACAAACTTGCCCGCTGTTTGTGCATTCTTTTGGCGCCATACTTTAAGCGTCAGATTCATGTTATTATTACTACTCATTTTTGTTGAGATTGGTGTTAGTATCAAGTAGCTGGTATCAAGTATCAGGATTTCTTTTGTCTTGATACTTGATACTAAATACTTGCTACTACTTATAATTTCTTTGTGTTAAATGAACATATTCAAAATCCAGTGCTTCCTTGTGCAGGGTTTCCGGTTGGTTTTCACCTTTAAATTCCCATGCGCCAACAAAAGCAAAGTGCTCGTCGTCACGTAGTGCTTCGCCTTCTGGTGTTTGTGATTCCAAACGGAAGTGGCCACCGCATGATTCATTGCGCATCAGCGCGTCATCAACCATCAGTTCGCCAAGCTCCAGGAAGTCAGCCACACGGCCAGCTCTTTCAAGCGATGCGTTAACTTCCTCATTCTCGCCCATTACAATGGCGTTTTTCCAGAAATCAGCTCTTAAAGCCTGTATCAAACCTTTTGCTTTTGTTAAGCCTTCGGCAGTACGCGCCATACCACAATATTCCCACATAATAAGGCCCAGTTCACGGTGATATTCGTTTACTGTTTTAGTGCCTTTTAGTGCCAATAATTTAGCAATATAGTCTACAACTTCCTGTTTGGTCTTTGCAAAGGCTGGATGATTTGCATCAACCGGTTTCGGGCCGATAGTAGCTAAATAATCACCTAAAGTATATGGGATCACAAAATAACCATCTGCCAAACCCTGCATTAGTGCCGAAGCTCCTAAACGGTTAGCGCCGTGATCAGAGAAATTACATTCGCCCAAGGCATACAGGCCCGGTACGTTTGTGCTCAGGTTATAATCAACCCAAAGGCCACCCATGGTATAATGTACTGCCGGGTAGATACGCATTGGTTGCGTATAAGGATCCTCATCAGTGATCTGGTAGTACATATCAAACAGGTTACCGTATTTAGCGGCAACCGCATCTTTACCTAAACGTTTTATCGCGTCAGCAAAATCAAGGAACACCGCAATGCCCGAGCCGCCTACGCCTCGATTATCGTCAACCATTTCCTTAGCGTTACGTGAAGCCACGTCGCGCGGTACAAGGTTACCAAATGATGGGTATTTTCTTTCCAGGAAGTAATCCCTGTCTTCTTCTTTTATGTCGCTGGCCTTTAGCTGTGCTTTGCGCAGTTTTTCAGCAGTTTCAACAGTTTTTGGTGCCCAAACACGGCCATCATTACGTAATGATTCCGACATCAGGGTTAACTTCGACTGGTGATCACCGGTTACAGGGATACAGGTTGGGTGTATCTGTGTATAACAAGGGTTAGCAAATAAAGCTCCGCGTTTGTGTGCCCGCCATGCTGCAGTAACGTTTGATCCTGCTGCATTGGTTGAGAGGTAGAACACGTTACCATAACCACCTGTACATAATAACACGGCATGCCCGGTATGGGTATCAATTTCGCCGGTAATTAAGCTACGGGTGATGATACCTTTCGCCTGCCCATCAACAACAACCACATCAAGCATTTCAGTACGGGTGTACATCTTTACTTTTCCTTTGTGTATCTGGCGGTTTAAGGCTGAGTATGCACCTAATAATAATTGTTGTCCGGTTTGGCCCCTCGCGTAAAAAGTACGGGAAACCTGCGCACCACCAAATGAGCGGTTATCCAGCAAGCCGCCGTATTCACGGGCAAAGGGTACGCCCTGTGCCACGCACTGGTCAATAATATTTACTGATACCTCGGCCAAACGATAAACGTTGGCTTCGCGGGCGCGGTAATCGCCACCTTTAATGGTATCATAAAACAGGCGGTATACGCTATCGCCATCATTCTGATAATTTTTTGCAGCATTTATACCACCCTGTGCAGCAATAGAGTGTGCACGGCGCGGGCTATCCTGAAAACAAAATGCCTTTACGTTATAACCCAGCTCGGCCAGTGAAGCCGCTGCCGACGCACCTGCCAAACCTGTACCTACAACAATAATGTCGTATTTACGCTTGTTAGCAGGGTTAACCAGCTTCAGGTCAAACTTGTGCTTATTCCATTTTTCGGCTAGTGGGCCCTGTGGGATTTTAGCATTTAAACTCATGTTTTGTATGTTTTATTGAGTGGTTGATTTTGGTTAAGTGGTTGATTGAGTTATCTATCAAAAAACCATTCACCTGATCAACTTAATCCAACTTAATCAACTATAATTAATGATTCGTAAAATAATATACCAGCGGCATAGCGGCAAACCCTACAGGTATGATAACCGCGAAAAGCCATGTGCCTACAAACTCAACAATTGGCGTGTACTTTCTGTGCACCCAACCCAATGTTCGGAAAGCACTCTGAAAGCCATGCAATAAGTGGAACGATACCGCAACCATAGCCACAACATACAGTATTACATACCATAAGCAGCTAAAGCTTTCAACCACACGTGCATGCAGATCCTTTACACGTACTATCTCCACATTGTTTTCTGTTGATACAGAGTGCTCAAAATCGGGAGAAGCCGGTGTGTAGGCCGATGATGTGGTTGTGTTAGTTGCCAGGTCGGTACGGTACTCCTTAAAAGCCACGGTGTTTGTGAACTTGTATTTGTACCAGAAATCGCCCATATGTATCACTATAAAAAGTAATAACACTGTACCCAGCAGGCCCATGTTTTTTGATTGCCATGTTGCCGGCGCTTTGTTTACCACCGCGTAGCCTACAGGTCTTGCCCTGCGGTTTTTTACCGTTAATATTAATGCGTACAAGCTGTGAACTATAATACACAGGTATAACAGGTAAGCAACAACTTCGATGGGTGGGAAATGGGTAAGAAAATTGGCATACAAGTTAAAACCAAAGCCATCATCGTTTTTAAACAATAGCAGGTTACCTCCTAAGTGTACTATTAAAAAAGTACACAAAAACAACCCTGTTAAAGCCATTATCAGCTTTTTGCCCAGCGATGAGTTAAAGGTTTGTTTAAATTCGCTCATTATGAAATAGATTTATTTTGGCAAAAGTATTTATTATATGCCAAAAGATATAAATGCTTTCAGGTTATTAGCAGTTTTATAGCTATTTAGAAACAATCTAAGTATTACAAATAATTTGTATCGATATAACACAAACTTATATTAGCGCCACCTAAAATTATCAAATGAAATTTTATCACATTTTTCTATTCGCCTTATTGTTTACCGGTTGTACAAAAACTGGCTATATTGAGTTTAAAGGCACTATGCCGGGTATTGATAACGGTGTTTTTGTGATTAAGAACCTGGATAAAAGCTCTTTATACTCGGAGTTTATTATGGGTGAAAAATTCTATCTTAAAAAAGCATTACAAAATCCGGGTTATTACAGCATGCAGATTGCAAAGGATATTTACCATGATAACAGACGCGTAGGCTATGATGTATACCTGGAGCCGGGCACTTATGCTATTAAAGTTACTGGTAATGAATTATATAAATATCCAACCATAACAACGACTTCGGCAATACAGAATGAGCTTTCAGCTTATTATACTGTATTAAATGATAAGGCACATGATGCTGAAAATGAAACCGATTCATTATTTAACCTGGTATATGGCAATGATGCTGCGCCGGTATCAAGCGCCAAGTATGATGCGCAGCTTAAAAAGTTAACGGACGCAGCCACAAAACGCGATAATATTGTATCGGCAGTATTTGCTGATTTTATAAATAAGCACCCGCAAAGCGAGGTAGCGGCGCATTTACTTGCCCAAATAGATTATAAAAAGGACCCTTTAACTTATTATAATATCTATCACAAATTTACCACCGATCAACAAAATACACCCGAAGGTAAAAGTGAAGGCGATGATCTGAAAATGCTGGCAAAACTTTCGCCGGGCGCGGTTGCCCCGGCTTTAACAGGTAAAACACTTGACGGAAAATCATTCGACCCCAAATCAATAAATAAGAAAGTAATATTAGTTGAATTCTGGCGCTCCGATAGTGAAGTGAGCAGGAACAACCATAAAAGCCTGATGACCAATTCAGACCTGATGAATAATAAGGATTTTACCGTGATAAGTGTTTCTGTTGATACCGCACATATCGCATGGACCAATGCCGTTAATGAGGATAAGTTGCCTTGGCCGCAGGTTAATGATATGCAAGGACAGGCATCACCAAATATGCAGAACTGGGGAATAAGTACCTTACCAACTTATGATCTGGTTGACGGCAACTGGCATATTATTAAACGCGATGTATCATTTGATGATATTGACCTGGCTATTAAAGACCAACTGAAAAAGAATTAATTCATCCACTGTCATTTCGAACGAGGAACGAGGAGAAATCCTCTGCTGTAGACTTAACGCGCGCAGAAGATTTCTCGCTATCGCTCGAAATGACAATAGTTTTTGACATTTACTTTTTAGAGTACTAATCAATAGCTACCACCTTATTTTGTAATACGGCAAATATGTGATCTGTTTGCCGATTACGGATTGCTACCCTGCCTGTAAACTTTCCGAATGAGGGTAGGATGGCTTGCCTGTTGCCGAACGCAAAACAGGGGAGCGTTAATTGTTGCCGCGCCTTGCCGCTCAGGCTGATGCCCGGGTGGATGTGCCCGCAAAAAACATAAGCATCGGTTTGCAGTAATACCTCGTTGCCCAATGGATGGTGCAGCATCAGGAACGGGCCAATAGTTAAGCTGTCATGCAAAGCCACGTTCAGATCAAGGTAATTGTCATCATGGATGATATCATGATTTCCTCTTATCAGGATAAGTTCCAGCTTCGGAAAATTCTTTCGCCATAGCACAAACCAATCCCAGTCGGCATTTTTATCGCTGTGGAAGAGGTCGCCTAAAAAAATGATCTTTTCGGGGTGATGCTCATCTATCAGATCCGACAATACCGCCAGGTCATTTTGCTCCATGTCCCGCGGCACAGCAATACCCGCTTTACGAAAATGGCCCACCTTACCCAGGTGTACATCAGCCACAATTAAAGCCTTTTCCTGTTGCCAGTAAATGGCTTTTTGGGGCAATAACAGTAGCGTTTGATTGAGTAAAGTAAACGTTAAAGCGGTGGTGGGTGCCATGGGGCAAAAGTAAGAAAGTTTGAGTATTTGAAGTAGTCCTCACCTCGCATCTTACTGGCTTCAGTTTGCAACTGGATGGCTGGTTACTTGTCATGCGCAGCCGCTCATTGCCGCGGAGGCTACTAGTTATTCACAGTTGTCTGTTTTTTTATAGGTGTTCATGATTGCTATCGCAATTTTGTCTTGATACAAAAGGTAGCAAAACCCGACCGGAGGGAGCTCATGAATACCATTTAAAAACAAATAATATTATGAATAAATCAAGTCATTAGAAATGCTTCTTTGCCGCACAAGGCCTTTCCCTGCAAATCAGGCAAAACCAGGGCTGCTATATTTTCACCCTGCTGTCGCTACGCACCTGGCCTTTACGCTGCTGTAAAAATCTGCTATGCCCTACCACGCACAAGGCCACCATCGTTTTGCCTGATTTAGCCCGAAGCTGTTCTACTGACGGGAGCTACGTAATTTCTTAAGATGATGGTACTTTAATTGAACCGTGATCAAAAGCGTGCAAAGGCCCGACAAAAAGCGCGGGCCTGGGTGTTTTGCCTGTGGGAGGAAGGATCTTTTTGTCTTGATTTTTTGGTTACTTTTGTGTCAAGACAAAAGAAATAGGGCTCCGCGCCCATGAGCGACTTCAAGCGATGTGTAAACGATGTACCAATCCGCTCTGTATAGTATAGAGATTGCTTCGTACCTCGCAATGACGCTTGGATATAAAAATGCTATATCAAAAAAGGCGTCTCATATAAATGAAACGCCTCTTTTTAATAATCCGATACCCGGATTATATAGTAGTTGGTCGCCTTATTATACCTAATATTAAGGCTATAATTGCAATAACTAATAATACATGTATAATACCTGTGGCTGAATACACGAATACGCCTAATGCCCACCCAATCAGGAGGATAACGGCTATGATATACAATAATGAGTTCATAGTGCTTTAATTTAATTAATGATTTTCATAGATATAAATACAACAAGGCATTGTATTATATGTTTTAATTATAAAAAACAGTGCAGTCAATCAGCATTATATCATTAAAGTTTAAGCCATTTATTTCTTATTGTAAGTTGCTGTGGGGTGGGGTTATCCAGTGGGTCTATTTTGTACTTTACCTGTGCATTTTTCAGTAGCGTTACCTGTAATGTTAATGGCTGCCCATCGCGGTTAACGGTTACGGTTATTTTATCGCCGGGCTTTTTACCGGTTAAAAGATCCTGCATGCTGGCTATTGGATTGCCATTTAAAGCAACCAGCTGATCATCGGTATTAATACCGGCTATCCATGCCGCGCCGCCACGTAATACGCTGGTAACGGTAATTTTATTATTGGCATTGCTGGTTACTGCGCCTAATGATGGATCGTTACCTGCTGCCAGCGCATCGGTTATTTTGTAACCGGCATAACCCAGGTATTTGTTATAATCAATATCAGCAACGCCGTAGATATATTTTTTGTAAAAATCATCCAGTTTTTTACCTGCAAATTTCTCGAGCCCCTGTTTAAACTCAATATCAGTATAACCGCGGTGCTTTCCTTTATAATACTCATCATACATGTGCTTCATTACATCATCCAGCGAGTATTTTGCATTACTATCATTAATGATCTCCAGATCAAGCAACATGGCTATTATTGATCCTTTGCTGTAATAAGATATGGTGGTATTGGCTGAGTTTTCATTAGGACGGTAAGCCTTTATCCATGCATCATAGCTGGCATCAGTAACAGACTGGAATTTTCTGCCCGGCTGGTTTTCAACCGAATTAATGTCATTGCTCAATACATTTAAGTAATTATCAACCGGGATTAAAGCAGCATGCCTTAGTATAATATCCTCATAATAAGCAGTAAATCCTTCGGCTATCCACAGGTCGGTAGTGTAATTCTCATTGTCATAATCAAACGGACCTAAGGCTATAGGGCGCAGGCGTTTTACGTTCCACAGGTGAAAATGCTCATGTGCAAAGAGGCTTAAAAAGTTTTGATAGCCGGTTTCAGTAGTATAAGCATCGCGCGCGACACCCATTACGGTTGAGCTTAAATGCTCCAGGCCGCCACCGCCTTTTAAATAGTGGTGCACTATAAAAACATAATGTTTGTTGGGGTTTTCGCCATAAACGGCAGTTTCCTGCTCAATAATTTTGGCCATATCTTTTTTAAGACGCTCTTTATCGTATTTGCCGTTGCCAAACATGGCTATCTCGTAATCTACACCCGCTGCTTTAAAGCCAAATATATCCTGGTTACCCACCTCAATAGGCGAATCGAACAAAATGTCATAATTAGGGGCAGTTACAGTAAAGGGATCATTATTCACCATATCCAAACTGGTCGAAACCTTCGTCCAGCTATCGTATGGTATAATATGGATGGCAGAGGGATGATGCAGCATCCCTTCAGGGTACATGAAAAAACCTGAAGTTGAGATAAACGCGTGCGACGCATCAACGGTACTGGTGCGTACTGATATCTCATTACAATAAACCCTGTATTTTATGGTAATATCATTTAAACCTTGCGTGTTAATGCTCCACCAGTTTTTGCGGGTTTTAATAAAGGGTAATGAATTGCCTCCTGTGCTTACGCTAAAAGACTCAACATTTTTGGCATACTCACGTATAAGATACGAGCCGGGTGTCCAAACGGGCATTTTAAGCACCAATGTATTTTGTTTTAAATGGCTGATATTCATTTCAACATCAGCATAATGAGCCTGTGCTTCGGGAAAAGTTACGGTATATGAAATTTGTGACATGGTTGCCGCGGTACTGATATGGGTAGACATTAAAAGTATTATTAAAGAAAAAAAAGCATTTAAGTGAAATGTTTTCATCCGGCAATTTATTAAAAATTTATATTGAATATTAAACTGTCAGCAATATTAGTTCTCTAATGATTTAGCAACAAACAAAGTGTATAGCTGCTAAAATTTATAAGTGATTGTTATCTAACAAAAAAGTTACGAATATTGCAGAAATGTAATACATAATGTTGATTAATAATCTGTCAATTATGCTCTTTTAAACAATTTAAAAGTTAATTTTGATTATGAGTGCCCGTTACAAAACCTGTTTACTGATCGATGATAATTACATTGATAATTTTGTTACCAGTAAAATTTTAGAAAGTGGTAATTTTGCCGAAAACATTATCATCCTGCAATCGCCCGAGCAAGCTATAGAAGCCTTGCGCAATGGTACGGTTCATCCCGATTTTATATTTTTGGATATCCGGATGCCTGAAATGAGCGGTTTTGAATTTTTGGATGAATATGAAAAAATATCCATTGAAAATAAAGACGCTATAAAAATATATATGCTTTCCTCATCGCTTGATCCTACTGATATTAAAAGATCATTGGTGAATAAATACGTATGCCAGTTTATTCATAAACCTGTTACTCACAAAGGCCTGGAAGAAATATTTTCACATGATCTTAGTTGCTGATAGCGGATCGTCAAAAACAGATTGGCTGCTCGCTATACCACAACAGGAAGCACAACAATTCAGGACATCAGGCTTAAACCCTTACTTTTTATCAGAAAAAGATATCGTTAAAATATTGCAGGAGCAGGCTGCCGACCTGATAGCCTTTGCTGCTGATATTACCGAGATCTATTTTTTTGGCGCAGGCTGCTCCAGTCCGGATAGGCACGAAATTGTTTCAAATGCCATAAGCCAGTTATTCCCCAAAGCATATGTGAGTGTGGACAGCGATCTGCTGGGTTCGGCATACGCTACCTGCGGGCACGAGAAAGGCTTATGCTGTGTACTGGGTACAGGTTCCAATATTTCTTTTTTTGACGGCGAGGATATACATGCCGGCCAGCATGGCTTAGGTTTTGTTTTGGGCGATGAAGGCTCAGGAACCTGGTTTGGCAAAGCGCTGATAACCGATTATCTGTACGGCAAAATGCCCGCGGATATCGACGCGAAATTTGAAGCAGCCTACCATTTAACCCGTGAGGATGTAATAAAAAATGTATACCAGAAACCTGGTGGAAACTCATACCTGGCAGCATTTTCCCGGTTCCTAAGTCAGATACGGGAAACGGAATATGCGCAAAAGCTACTGCATGATGGTCTGCTGGAGTTTATTGATACCAATATCAAATCGTATCCGCAATACAATAAATACAAATGCAATTTTGTAGGATCAATAGCCTATGTTTTTGCCGATGAGCTGCAGGAACTTTGTAAAGTGACCGGCGTACGCACCGGCAAGATCATCAAACAACCTATTCATGATCTGCTCCAGTTTATTTTGGAGAGAAATTGAACCAGATAGGAACCAGGATTTTTAGGATTTGAAGGATTTTCCTGATGTAGAGGTGCGAATATCACCAAGCGTCATTGCGAGGAATGAAGCAATCTCTACATAGGCAAATAAAAATCATGTCATTGCGAGGAGGAACGACGAAGCAACCTCGTCGCATGCATATTTAACGCGATGAGGTTGCCGCGCTATCGCTCGCAATGACATGTGAATATTTTATCCTTAAATCTTTTTAATCCGTTTAATCCCGGTTCCCAATATTAGAATGATCCCTATCACCGCCAAAACACAACCCGCTCTTGGGATATAATCGCCGTACAGCACATAAAACGTAAGGTCTGAATTGAGATTGATATCCTGTTTTATAGTAGTTTTCACCCACCATTTGGTATGCTGCACGATATCGCCGCGTTGGTTAATAAAGGCAGAGATCCCCGTATTAGCTGATCGGCAAACCCATCTGCGCGTTTCAATAGCCCGCAGCTTAGCATAATCAAGATGCTGATCTTTGCCCGATGTGTTTTCCCACCAGCCATCATTGGTAATTATGGCAATGAACTGTGCACCTTTATGTACTGATTCGGCAATATACTCCCCCCAGATAGACTCATAGCAGATAACCGGATCAACACCAATGCCGCTCTGCGAATAAAATACTCCCGGCTCCGACTGACCTGCATAGCTGCCCGTTGCCCCACCTAAATGCTCAAACACAGGTTTCATGAATGATAAAGCATCGCCAAAAGGCATCGACTCAGCGCCCGGTACCAGCTTTGATTTATGATAGAACTGTACCTCGGCAGAGTTTTCAATGTTCAGCGCGGTATTAAAATTATCATAGAATTGATTAGGTTGATCTGTTGGGCTGGCAGTTTTTGTAGCCCGGGTATCATACAGTTTAAAGGTTTCGGCACCGGTAAGCACGTTGCCGTTTTTATATTTGTTCAGGAAATGTTGTACCTGTAAAAAGTAGTTATTGCTGTGTATGCGGTCTTCATCAACCTGATCACTTATAGCAGTTTCAGGCCAGATGAAAAACTCGGTATTTGGCTGCCCTATAGAATCGGAAATATGGGTTAAAATACTGAGCTGTTCACTGGTAGGTATATCGGATACTTTAGCATAAGGATCAATATTAGGCTGAGCTATCACAATGTTTGATGGGTTGGGCTGCTCCTGGTAAGTATGGTAGCGGTACAACGAATAGCTTAACGGCAAAATAAGTACCAGCACAAATGCCACGATGAGGCTTAATCTTAAAGCTTTATTCTTGCCCTCGCGCAAGCCAGTGTATATTAAAAACAGCAGGATGTTGATGATCCAGATCCACACGGTACCACCGTATACGCCTGTATACTCATACCACTGTATCCATTGGTGGCTCACGGCGAAACCATTGCCTAATGTCATCCATGGAAAATTGAGGTCCCAGGTTTGGTGCAGGTATTCATAGCCTACCCAAAAACAAACTAAACCAAACAGGCTCAAGCCCCGGTTAGTGATGCGACGCAACCTATAGTAAAGCCAGCAGGCAGTAGCCATCAGCAATGGCCCAAGCGAATAGGGTATTAAGCTGATAGGGATAGCCGTAATAGGCCCTATCATTTTTAATGAATTATACACCCAGTAAATACATAGCGTATTCCATATAAAAAAGCCAAGAAAAGTTAGTCCGAAGATCTTTTTGCCTTTTTTAGCCACATGCGACTGTATGATATTCTCCATCATAATCAGCATCGGCACAAAACCAACAAACAGCAGGAAAGTGGTATAAGAGGTAGGCGGCCAGGCTATCCAAAGCAATAAACCGGAGAATATGGATAACAGGATGTTTTTCTTCATTTGTTAAATTTTTCGGCGTTAAAAGCCGCTGATTTTCCTTTAGGAATGGTTAATGCAGTCCAGTTTGAACCGGAAACCATTTTGCCAATAAATACTATTTGCCCCACATGGTATGCTACATGTACCAATTGCCTGTTAATAGCATCAATAACGGTATGGCTTTCGTTGCGGATGAATATTTCTTTATCTAAATCATCAACCTGTACCAGGTTAAGTGAGTTAAATAAACAATCCCAACCCCTGTCCCAACTGGCTATTAACGCTTGCCGGGTAATGATATTATTTTCAAACTCCGCATCACGTTCGCGCCAGGGTTTTTCTCCGTCTGTAGTTAAAAAATCTGTCCACCGCGAAAGCATATTACCCGCAAGGTGCTGCACAATTATGGCAATGCTGTTGCTCTCCTCATTATATTGCCAAAACAGTGCTTCGTCATTTATTTGCTCAAAGGTTTTCTCCGCCAGTATTTTTTCAAGTTCAAACCTCTTTTTTACGCTGGTTAAATAGTCATGCATATCGTTATGTATTTTCAAAACGTCATTGCGAGGAACGAAGCAATCCCCGACTGTACAGAGCGGACTTGCAAGTAGGGGATTGCCACGCTATCGCTCGCAATGACGCCTGGGTTATTTAGCTTATTAATTATTAATCTCTTTCCTTTGAAGGCTTCCCTTCAGCGCCCGCCACACAAATTACAAACTCACCTTTTACGGGGTGTGTTTCAAAATAAGTTTTAACCTCCTCAACGGTGCCGCGTACGGTTTCCTCAAACATTTTTGTCAGTTCGCGCGATACGGATAACTGCCTGTCGGCACCAAAATAAGTGATCATTTCTTCAAGCGTTTTCATAATCCTGTGCGGCGATTCATACAGTATAATGGTACGCTCTTCCTGGCTTAATATTTTATAGCGTGTTTGGCGGCCTTTTTTCAATGGTAAAAATCCCTCAAAGCAAAAGCGGTCGGTAGGGAAACCAGAGTTAACCAAAGCCGGCACAAAAGCCGTAGCACCTGGCAGGCATTCAACCTGCAGATCATGTTTCAATGCTTCGCGCACCAAATAAAATCCCGGATCGGATATGGCGGGCGTCCCCGCGTCTGATATTAGCGCTATATTTTTCCCCTCCTTTAAAAACTTAATGATCTCGTTTGATGACTGGTGCTCATTATGCTGATGATGCGCGAATACCTTTTGATGGATATCAAAATGTTTGAGTAATGGCGCAGATGTACGAGTATCCTCGGCCAGTATCAGGTCGGCTTCCTTTAAAACACGTATGGCTCTAAAGGTAATATCCTCAAGATTGCCTATCGGGGTGGGTACTAAGTAGAGTTTACCAGTCATTTCAGTTTGCAGTTTTTAGTTTGCAGTGGGCATTGTTCAGCTTGCGTTTTTCGGCCGGCATTTTGTGCGAACCATTATAGATTATAAAAAAACTGCAAACTGCTACTGCAAACCGCTAACTGATTATATCTTTGCCTAAAAATAAATTAAATGCTGCAAGTTAGTTATATCCGCGATAACAGGGAACAAGTTTTAGAACGTTTGGCTGTAAAAAATTTTAAACAGCCCCAATTGGTTGATGATATTATTCAACTCGATGAAAAACGCCGTACAACTCAAAACCAAATGGATACTGTTTCGGCGCAGGCAAATGCTGCTGCCAAACAGATAGGCGAACTAATGCGCTCCGCTAAAAAGGACGAGGCGGAAGCCATAAAAGCTAATACCGGTGTTTGGAAAGAAGAGATAAAAAAACTGGGCGATATATTATCAGCAACCGAAGAAGAGTTACAGCAAAAAATAGTGCTGTTGCCTAACCTGCCACATTCATCTGTACCTAAAGGATTAACTCCCGAGGAAAACGAAATAGTGCTGGAGAACGGCGAAAAACCACATCTGGCTGAAAGCGCGTTGCCACACTGGGAACTTGCTGCTAAATATAATTTGATAGATTTTGAGCTGGGTGTAAAAATAACCGGCGCAGGTTTCCCGGTATATAAAGGTAAAGGTGCCAAACTGCAAAGGGCGCTGATCGCTTATTTTTTGGACGAAGCTGAGAAAGCAGGCTATGCCGAGGTGATGCTGCCATTATTGGTTAACGAAGCATCGGGCTTTGGAACCGGACAGCTGCCCGATAAAGAAGGCCAGATGTATTTTGTTGGCGAGGATAAATTATACCTTATACCAACTGCCGAAGTGCCTATCACCAACCTGTACCGTGATGTAATATTAAAGGCTGATGAGCTGCCTGTAAAGAACTGTGGCTATACCGCGTGTTTCCGTCGCGAGGCAGGCTCATATGGCGCGCATGTGCGTGGCCTTAACCGTCTGCACCAGTTTGATAAGGTGGAGATAGTACAAGTTGTACACCCGGATGATTCATACAGAGTATTGGAAAGCATGAGCGCTCATGTGCAGGGCTTATTACAAAATTTAGGCCTGCCATACCGTGTGCTGCGTTTATGTGGTGGGGATATGGGCTTTGCATCAGCATTAACCTATGATATGGAAACCTGGAGCGCGGCACAACAACGTTGGCTGGAGGTATCATCTGTATCAAATTTTGAAACTTTTCAGACCAACCGCTTAAAACTGCGTTTCCGCAATGCTGAAGGTAAAACCCAATTGGCCCACACGCTTAATGGCAGCGCATTGGCATTGCCGCGTATTGTTGCTACTTTACTGGAAAATAATCAAACAGACAGGGGCATAAAAATACCTGAGGTATTAGTGCCTTATACTAAGTTTGAGTGGATTGATTAAATCCGTATTATAAGTTTGTAGATGGATTGGGTACCAACCCTGCAAGATGAGTTATATCAAATATACTGCTAAATATATTTGGTATGCTCTTGCTTTTAGTGTCAAATACTAATTCTTCCTGGTAAATAAAAAAATCAACTCCTATAGCGGTTAATAAGCCATCCTGTTTGGTATGTGGCTTGGTTTTATAGCAGCAGATCTTTATTTTGCTATAAAATTTATTCCCTCTTATGCGGCGTACTATTTTTTCAACGTCCTTGCTGAAATGGTTGTAATCTAAAACTATAAGGTCGGGGTTTAATTGATAAATAGAGGGGAAGACCTGGTGTACCGAGTCGATGTGTTTAACGCTTGAATATTCGGCGGTTAATTTTTGTGATGAAACTTCCGGTGCAACTAAAAGCACCTTCTTGAAACGGTTGCGAGTCATGCTCTCTGTTAATAAGGTGCATAAATATAAAATGTATAAATCGTATTGACAAAAGAATATTTAACAAATGTTAATAAGTTGATAAATACGGTATGGTTTTTATGTAAAAAGGCAATAGAGTGCAAATGTGGATAACCAGGCGGTTAAAATATTACCCAATAAGCTATTGTTCATTAACTTACAGATAATTTTGCAAGCGGGTATTTAAAATGTTAATAAGTTCAGGATCATTAAACTGGTACCTGTCTTCAATATCCAGAACAATAATTTGTTTGCCAGTTAAATCAAACCGTTGTTTTAATATTTGCTGATGTTTGCGTTCCATCACCAAAACAACATCGGCCCAATCAATCATTTTTTGATTAACCTTTATTCGCGCCTTATCACTTGTGCCGGCTGACCGGGCCTGATGAATAGTATGGTTTTTAAATAATAGCTCGGCTGTTGGGCTTCGCCATTGATTTTTACTGCAGATAAAGAGAAGCCCTGGCAAGAGGTTAAATAGATAAAGTTTATCCCCGGTAGCTACTTTCCGTAGCCGGGGATAATACCTATGAGATCGACTGTAAATACCAAAACAGAATTTGCAGGGACAGTTCCTCCTGTTGTAGTTCCATAACCGAGTGCTGAAGGGATGATCATCAGTATCCGGGCATATGGTGCAGAACCATTAGCTGTAAGCAGTTCCATGCCAGACTGGAAACCTGAAACCAAACCCGACATAGGAAGCAAGGTAACAGATTCTGAATCAAAAGTGGTACCGTTTAATAATTTGCCTGTATAGCTAACCTGCACTGTATCAGAGTCAGCAACCGATGGACGAGTAGTGCCCGCGCTCGTTTGTAAGATCTGGTAATAAATACCTGATTTATCCTTAGTTACATTAAGGTGATTGGCGGCTATGTATTTCTGTATTTTTACTTCATCAATATCTGCCTGTTTAGTAGCATTATAGCTTGTTTTTGTGCAAGCTGAAAATAGGACGATAAGTAAACCAAATAGTAAAAAAATTCTCTTCATATTATTCTTTAACGCTATAACTGTTTTTTTAATTGAAAATTATATACAGCTTTTAATTTTTATCAATAAAATATAAACACGGGCAAGTTAATAAAAAACATTTACCCGTGCTTATATCGCACCCTATTGTTACATAGGAAATTAACCTTGTACAGTTGTCTTTATTTTTAATTCATTTAATTGAGCCTCAGCAATGGTTGATGGTGAATCGATCATCACATCACGGCCCGAATTATTTTTAGGGAAAGCTATCACATCGCGGATAGAATCCAGCCCTGCAAAAATTGAACACAACCTGTCGAAACCAAAAGCGATACCACCATGCGGAGGTGCGCCATACTCAAAGGCGTCCATTAAAAAGCCAAATTGTTTCTGAGCTTCTTCAGGCGAAAAGCCTAAATGTTTGAACATTAATGATTGTAGCGCCCTGTCATGTATACGTATTGAACCACCGCCTATTTCAGTGCCGTTTATAACCAGGTCATAAGCATTGGCGCGTACAGCTCCCGGATCAGTATCCAGCATAGCTATATCCTCGGGTTTAGGCGAGGTGAACGGATGGTGCATAGCATGGTAACGGCTGGTTTCTTCGTCCCACTCTAATAGCGGGAAGTCCAATACCCATAACGGTGCAAAGGCATTTTTATCGCGCAGGCCTAAACGTGTGCCCATCTCCAGGCGCAGTTCATTCAGTTGCTTGCGTACTTTATCGGTCTGGCCTGCTAATACCAATATTAAATCGCCCGGTTCAGCTGAAAATGCTGCGGCTAAATTGGTCAGGTCATCCTCGCCATAAAATTTATCAACTGATGATTTTAAAGTACCATCAGCACCATAACGGCAATAGATCAAACCTGTAGCGCCAATTTGCGGGCGTTTTAACCATTCGGTTAGCTCATCAATTTGCTTGCGGGTATATTCGGCGCAGCCTTTGGCGTTAATGCCTACAATTAGCTCTGCATTATCAAATATGCTGAAGCCTTTGCCTTTTAATATATCGTTTAACTCAACAAACTCCATCCCGAAACGGATATCGGGTTTATCAGAACCATATAAACGCATCGCGTCAGCATATTGCATGCGTGGGAACGAAGCAAGGTCAATATCCTTAACTGTTTTAAACAGGTGGCGGGTTAAACCTTCAAATATGTTTAATATATCTTCCTGGGTGATGAAAGATAGCTCGCAGTCTATCTGTGTAAACTCAGGCTGACGGTCGGCACGCAGATCCTCATCCCTGAAACATTTAACGATCTGGAAATAACGGTCGAAACCGCTTACCATCAGCAATTGCTTAAATGTTTGCGGTGATTGCGGCAGGGCGTAAAACTCACCCGGGTTCATGCGGCTTGGTACCACAAAATCGCGCGCGCCTTCAGGTGTTGATTTTATCAATACCGGGGTTTCAACCTCAATAAAATTACGTGAATCTAAAAATTTACGGATCTCTTGTGCCATTTTGTGACGCAGCATCAGGTTGTTGCGGATTGGGTTACGGCGCAGATCCAGATAACGGTATTTTGCACGCAGCTCCTCGCCGCCATCAGTTTCATCCTCTATCATAAACGGAGGGACTTTTGATGAGTTTAATACCTCTAAACTTTCAACAGCGATCTCAATTTCGCCGGTTGCCATCTTTAGGTTTTTGCTGGTACGCTCAATTACCTTGCCGGTAACCATAATTACAAACTCACGGCCCAGACTTTTACCTGTTTCGCGCAGCGTTCCATCGGTATCAATATTTAAAACCAGTTGGGTTAATCCGTAACGGTCGCGCACATCAATAAATGTTGTGCCGCCCAAATCGCGTGATTTTTGCACCCAGCCGCATAATGTTACGGTTTGGCCTAAATTGCTGATGTTTAACTCTCCGCAGGTATGTGTTCTTAACATGGTACGTATTTATATAAAGTTTGCAAAAGTAGTATTTTGAGGTGAAAGCGGAAAGGTAAAAGCTTAAAGCTTTTAAACTTTTGAGGTCGGTTGAAATGAGTAGGCAAATTACTGAAAGATTATAAATTAATATGTATTTTTGTTTAGAGGGATGTAATAATGAAGAATTTAGAACGGATTACACTTAACCCAGATATAATGGGTGGCAAACCTTGTATTCGGGGTTTAAGGATGACGGTTGGTACTGTTATTGGTTTGCTGGCCTCAGGGTTAACCGAAGAAGAAATTTTAAACATGTACCCTTATTTGGTACATGAAGATTTAATAGCTGCATTATCTTACGCTGCCTGGCGTTCCGAAGAAATAGAAGTGCCTCTTACCATTTCGTGAAAATACTTATCGACATGAATTTATCTCCTAACTGGGTACAGGAGTTTAAATTATATAATATTCAGGCTGTTCATTGGTCCACCGTAGGAAGATTTGATGCACCCGATACAGCAATAATAGATTGGGCCAAAGAAAATGAATATATAGTTTTTACCCACGACCTTGATTTTGGAACAGCGCTGGCATTAACAAAAGCTGAAAAACCAAGCGTTATACAGGTTCGAACTCAAAATGTTACTATATCCCACCTCAGTAACATGGTAATCCCCACTATTCAAACCTATAAAGATCTACTAAATACTGGTGCTTTAATTGTTTTGGATGAAGACAAGAAGCGCATACGAATATTGCCGCTATAAATTATTATCGCCCGGAATTATTTTTTCAAAAAAAATAACCATCTAAACAAAATAGCTCTTATCTTATGCCCGATAAATGAAGAGAGCTTTTACCCTAATTATTCTTTTAGTTTTGTGCGCTGCTATGGCTGTAACCGCCTATGCCGGAAAACCAAGGCGCCATAAACATAAGGAAAGAGAGCAAAGCGAACACATACAGATTGTTACTAATGACAGCGTTAGATCTGATACTCTTTTATCATTTGCCCAAACTTTATTAGGCGTACGTTATCGCCCTGCGTCATCCGATCCCGTTTATGGGTTTGATTGCTCGGGATTTGTGAACTATGTATTTAAGAACTTCAGTTTTACTATTCCACGCTCATCAGAGGATTTTGTAAACGTTGGTGAAAATATCAATATTGAAGATGCGCGCCCCGGCGATATCATCTTATTTAAAGGAACCAAAAGCCATCACCCACACGGTGTGGGCCATATGGGCATAGTGTATTGTAATGATGGCGGTGATCTTAAATTCATCCACTCCACATCAGGCAAAGAATACTGCGTTACCATCAGCGCCATGACTGATACCTACAAACGCCGCTTTGTTAAGGTGATACGTTTGCTGAAACAGAACGATATATAATTTTAGTCGGAAAGTCCGAAAGACCGCAAGTCGGAAAGTTTAAGCAAATACATTCGTTAAATCATCTTTCGGACTTCCGGACTTCCCCGACTTTCAGGCTTCATAAAAAATCCTATCTTTGCACTATAATTCTCAAGGGGTGCCTTGCTTTGAGCAATCAAACTGAAAGACAGGCTGAGATCAAACCCATTGTTAAGAGTACTGAGTCTTGAGTCCGAAGTCTTAAGTCTGTTTTTGCCAGACTAATGACTAATGACCACTGACTAATGACTTTGACAGACACCTGATCCGGGTAATGCCGGCGTAGGGAGAGGTAACAAGTTAAGTGTACTGCATATTCAACCCTGGTGTGCAGATGGTTTAACAATTTTATTTATTCACTAATTGAAAAATTTATTTGTGGCGATCTTCGCCCTGCTGTTGCCCGTCATGGCATCGGCCCAATTCTCTGTCTCCGGTAAAATTACCGACGGGCAAACCGGCACAACGCTGCCCGGCGCCACCGTTACTATCCAAAATTCAACAGTCAGCGCTGTTGCTGATGCCTTTGGAAAATACACCATCAATAACCTGAATGCAGGTACTTACACTTTAAAGGTTTCCTATATTGGTTACCAAACATCCACCCAAAAAATTGTATTGAATGCAAACACCTCTACTAATTTTAGTTTAACTGCCAGCACCGTATTAACAGATGAGGTTACCGTAAGTGGAACCCGCGCGGCTGTAAATTCACCAACCGCTTATACCAATTTAAGCCGGAAAGATATTCAAAAGAACAACCTCGGCCAGGACCTGCCATTTCTGCTGAACCAAACGCCATCGGTAGTGGTAACATCTGATGCCGGGGCGGGAATTGGTTATACCGGTATCCACATCCGTGGCTCGGATGCTACAAGGATAAACGTTACCATTAATGGTATCCCTTATAACGACTCTGAAGAACAAGGCGTTTATTTCGTCGATCTGCCGGATTTTGCCTCATCGGTTGATAATATCCAGATCCAGCGCGGGGTAGGTACATCAACCAATGGCGCGGGAGCTTTTGGGGCGAGTATCAACATACAAACTACCACCCGCCGCGATACTGCTTATCTCGAGCTGAATAATTCAGCAGGCTCTTACGGTACAGTAAAGAATACCATTAATATAGGTACGGGTTTGTTAGGGGGCAAGTTCAGTTTTGACGGCAGGTTGTCGCGCATTTATTCTGATGGTTATATTGATAGGGCTTTCTCAAACCTTAAATCCTACTTTTTAAGCGGTGCCTATTACGGCAAAAATACGTTGATCAGGTTCAATACTTTTTCGGGTACGGAGCATACCTACCAGGCCTGGGACGGTATAAATGAGGATAGTTTAAGGGCTGGAAACCGCACTTATAATGATTTAGGTATTATAGGCAACCCCAGCGATAATAACTTTTATAAAAATCAAACCGATAACTATACGCAGGATCATTACCAGTTATTGGTAGACCAAAAGATCTCGGATAAAATATCCTTTAATGGCGCATTACACTACACGCACGGCTATGGCTATTACGAGGAATACCAAAATGCCGATTCTATCAAAAATTATGGCTTAGTGCCGAATAAGGGCGATACTACAACTGATCTTACCCGCAGGCTGTGGCTCAATAATAAATTTTATGGCGTTACCTATAACTTTAAATACGCGGCTCAAAAAAATCTGAACTTTGATTTGGGCGGCGCTTATAATGAGTATCGCGGCGCGCACTATGATAATATTGAGTGGACCCAGCAATACACCGGTACGCCACCCGATTACCAGTACGCACGCGATGACGCCTTTAAAACCGATTTTAATATTTATGGCAAGGTTGATTATCGCATAGATAAACTTACCCTGTATGCCGATATGCAGTATCGTCATATCTCATATTCGTTTTTAGGCTTTAATGATCAGTTGCAGAATGTGCAGCAGCAGGTTAAGCTCGATTTTTTTAACCCGAAAGCAGGTGTGTCTTATCAGATCGATACTAAAAATAACTTGTATGCCTCATTTGCGGTTGGTAACCATGAGCCTGACCGGGATGATTACACCCAATCAACCCCGGCAGATCGCCCTAAGCCTGAAAACTTAAAGGATTTTGAGCTGGGCTACCGTACACAGATGGGGGCATTTACCGGTGGTATTAATGCATTTTATATGCTGTACTACAATCAGCTGGTGTTAACCGGCCAGTTAAATGATGTAGGCGATCAAAACCGCAGCAACGTAAAAAATAGCTTCCGCGAAGGTTTGGAGTTTGATGGCAGGCTGCGTATCACTAATCAGTTAACCTGGAGCGCTACTGCATCATGGAGCGCCAACAGGGTTAAAGACTTTAACCAGTATTTGTTAGACAATGATAATGGCCAGATGGTGAACTATCAGTATAAAGAAACTGATATCGCATTTTCGCCTGATTTTGTTGGCTCAAGCGAGATCAGCTATGTACCGGCAAAAGGCGCGGAAATTGCTTTCATCAGCAAATATGTAAGCAGGCAATATCTGGATAATACATCCAACATTAACCCGCCGGGCTATGCAGCTGCCGATCCAACCTCCAACCGTTATCTGAATAGCTATTTTGTTAATGGGGTTAGACTGAGCTACAATTTCAGTATCAAATCGGTTAAAAATATTGGTGTAAGCCTGTTGATTAATAATATTTTCAACGAACAGTATGAAGCTAACGGCGCTACTTATCCTGATATTGAAGGCGGCAAGGTGGTTAATAATAACTACTTCTTTGCCCAGGCACCTGCAAACTTTTTGGTAGGGTTGAATTTGAAGTTTTAGAGACTATTCCCTTTATTGGGCCTCCCCCTAAACTTAGGGGGAGGTGTCGACGAAGGAGACGGAGGGGGTAAAATAAAGTGATAAGTATTTGGGCGTTTCCCCTGCAGGGCGGGTTTTCCGCTCATACGCCTGCAAGTGTGCTTGTCACCCTGAGCGTAGCCGAAGGGCACTTCAACCCCTAACGCGGAACTTCGCCGCGCTCCGCCGACTCACCCGGTCGTTGCTTCGCTCGACCACCCTCTCTTCGCCTTTGGCGGAAAGAGGGTAAAAAAAACTAAATGAAGCTCACCCTCTTTGCGGCCTGCCGCAAAGAGGGTCGACCAGCGCAGCGTAGTCGGGGTGAGTCAACGGAGCGCGTTAATATTGTCTGAATCACAGATTCTGCTGATTTATGGATTACACCGATTATTTTATCAAATCAAAGGGTAAAATCAGCGAAATATATAAATTATTAAAATCAGCGATTAAATTTAAACTTGCCATAACATAAACATCACATGTAATTTTCATTACATTCATGATATTTGCGTGCTTAATTATAGATAAATGAAAATTAAATACCTGCTTTTCTTAGCGTTCTCGTGCACGGTACTAACCGTATCGGCACAAACAAAAAAGAAAAAAACGCACTATGTCGTAGATAACTTTGGAGGGATAGTTCCGAATGATAGTTCCTTGCCCCGCCCAAAACTGGTTGTAGGCATAGTGGTTGATCAAATGCGCTGGGATTACCTGTACCGCTTTTATGATCGCTATCAGAATAATGGTTTTAAACGTTTGCTTAACGAAGGTTTTAGCTGCGAAAATACCCAGGTTGATTATATACCAACATTTACCGGTCCCGGCCATAGCTGTATATATACCGGCTCGGTGCCGGCTATACATGGCATTGCGGGTAATGATTTTATTATACAGGCTACCGGTAAATCAATGTATTGCGCCGAGGATACCAGCGTACAAACAGTTGGCAGCACATCAAAGGCAGGGCAGATGTCGCCACGTAATTTGCTGACGACTACTGTTACAGATGAGTTAAGACTGGCCACTAATTTCCGCTCGAAGGTTATAGGCATCGCGTTAAAAGACCGCGGAGGGATTTTACCTGCAGGCCATACCGCAAATGCCGCTTATTGGTTTGATGATAAAACCGGAAACTGGATCACCAGCACCTATTATATGCAGGACCTGCCTCAATGGGCAAAAGATTTTAATGATCAAAAACTGGCTGAAACTTATTTAAAACTTGATTGGAACACACTTTATCCTATTGACACCTACGTACAAAGCACACCTGATAACAGCAAATACGAAGGCAAATTTAAAGGAACTGATGCGCCTACCTTACCGGTAAAAACATCGGTCTTATATAAATCAGCAGGTTTAGGCCTGATCCGCTCAACACCTTATGGTAATACCATAACGCTTGATATGGCGGTTGCAGCTATCAATGGCGAGCAGTTGGGCCAGCATGATGTAACCGATTTTTTAGCCATGAGCTTATCATCGCCTGATTATATCGGCCACCAGTTTGGTATAAACGCGGTTGAGATTGAAGATACCTACCTGCGTTTGGATCGCGAGATCGCAAACTTTTTAACTTTCCTTGATGCTAAGGTTGGTAAAGGTAATTACACCGTATTCCTGACTGCCGACCACGGCGCTGCACATAACACCGCATTTTTAAATGACCATAATATCCCGGCGGGTACATGGGATGAGGCTGCAACTTTAAAAGATCTGAACAAAGTTTTGCTGGATAAATTTAAGGTTGATTCATTGGTTATAAGCTTAGGCAATTACCAGGTGAACCTGAATTATCGCATTCTGAATTACCTGCACCTTGATGAAGATGCGGTAAAAAAAGAATGTATTAAATACCTGCAAAAACTGCCTTATGTAGCCTTTGCAGTCGATATGGCCAAAGCACAATCAGCAAATATTCCTGAACAGCTGCGCACCCGTATTATTAATGGTTACAGCGCAAAAAATAGTGGTGCGATACAAATTATACTTGATCCGCCTTGGTTTACAGGCCACGGCTCGGGCGATGGCGGTCCAACAGGCACCACGCACGGCACCTGGAACCCATATGATAACCATATTCCGCTGGTATTTATGGGCTGGGGTATTAACCACGGCAGCGCCACCCGCGAAACACATATGACAGATATTGCACCAACCATTGCCGCGTTATTACACATACAAGCACCAAACGGTAGTATTGGTGTGCCGATAAGTGAGGTGATAAAAAAATAGTTTTTGTAGTCCGAAAGTCGGGGAAGTCGGTAAGTCCGAAAGTAATATAGCTGCAATGAGCAGCTCTTAAGTAAAATAAATAAACTTCCGGACTTTCGGTCTTTCCGACTTCCGGACTAAGAATAATGAAAAAATACATATCCAAATTCCATTACCTCACACAGGATCTCCCGCATCGCACACATGTTGAGCAGGCGGAGATAGCTTGTGCCGCAGGGGCAAACTGGTTACAATACCGTTGCCTTACCAAAACTGATGATGAACTGATTGATGAAATAACCCAGATAGCCGATATATGCGATGAGTGGGGTATAACCCTAATTATCACCAACCACTATCATTTACTGGATCAGGTTGATGCGCAGGGCGTACATATTGAAGATTTTGATGCTGATTTTAAAGCCATACGCGAAGTTATAGGCGAGGATAAAACCTTAGGCGGCTCAGCAACCCATATTGATGCTTTGCTGCGGGTACAAGCTACCGGAGTGGTTGATTATTGCGGTTACGGTCCGTTCGCGCATACCGATACCAAGCCGAATAATAGTCCGCTGCTGGGTTTTGACGGTTACCGCCAGTTACAAAAGCATAATATTGAAATACCTGCAATAGCGGTAGGCGGTATACAGCTTACCGATGTAGAGCATTTGCTGGAAACGGGTATCTATGGTATCGCAGTATCGGCTGCAGTTAATAAAGCAGTTGATCCGGGCAGAGCATTGAAGGAGTTTTATAAGAAGGTATATTAAGAATTAATAATTTGCAATTTTCCAATTCTCACCAAGCGTCATTGCGAGGAACGAACACAACCGACCGTAGGGAGCTCATTAATGCCATTGGACAAATAATAGCATTAATAATCCCCGATTAGCAGGTCCGCTCTCCCGCCCGTTCAAGCGTCCACGCTTGAACGGGCGGGCAAAAGGAGGTATTGTTGAAATTATAGAATTAAGTCTGATTTCTTTATCCAGGCTTTAAATGAGGGCTTCTCCAAATATTGCACATAACAGCAATTTTTATTCTCCGTAATAACTGACACAAAGTCTCCTTGTACAAAATACCCTTTTTTGTTTGTGATTAAACTATCAGTATAGGCAATAGCCTTTTTCGATCTTATCATGCTGAATTTCTTATAGGTAACTTTTTTCTCTAAGGAGAAAGGTATGCCCCTTGCCAAGTCCATAAAATTCTGACACGCCCCTGATTCACTTAACTGAATTTCGATTTCGCCATTATGCCCATTCCGGCCATGTTTGAAAATTAGTGTTCCGGGATATCCTGCGTTATCCGTTAACCCGTAAGGGTATGCCTTTAAAATATATTTATCTAAGGTATCTTTAACCATCTTTCCGGTAAAGAAAACAGAACAGCTAAACATACCTTCTTGAGATTCAATTATGCCGGTTAAGGTTTTTGAAATACTATCGTATGATAGTTTTACTTCCTCGTATTGTCCGGATGTAATATTATCCTTGTTTATTTTATAGGGTTTTACTTGTCCGTTAGAAGTAAAAGTGATTAATAATAAAATTGGCAGGAAAAGAGTGATTGGGTATTTCATCAAGTGATAAAGTTTAAACAAATATATAAATCTGCTACTTAGTCAAACGTTAACTCGTGAATAAGCGGAGAAATAATTCCTATGGTCCCCTTTCCGCCGAAGGCGAAGAGAGGGCAGACGAGCGACTTAGTCCCAGTGATAGTCGGGAGGTGAGTCAGCGGAGGCGATCTAAGTCAACTCACCGTCATCCCTAAAATATAATCCCTTTATTAAAATCAGGCTGCGTATTTTTGCAGTATTATAATAGTATCAAGTAGCGGGTATCAAGTATCAAGACAGATACAAAAGAATCTAGCTACCTGATACTAGCTACCTGATACTAAAAACATGAAAATTGCCATAAACGGATTCGGAAGGATAGGGAGAATATTTTTAAGGAATATTATAGCTAAGCCCGGTATTGAGGTTGTTGCTATCAACGATCTTACCGATGCGCAAACACTTGCCCATTTGTTTAAATACGACTCGGTACACCGTGGCTTTAATGGTACGGTTACTGCCGAGGATGACAACCTGTATATCAATGGTAAAAAAATAAAGATCCTGGTAGAGCGCGACCCATCGCTGTTGCCTTGGAAAGAACTGGGTATCGACCTGGTTATTGAATCAACCGGGAAATTTACTTCACGTATTGGGGCTGAGCAGCATTTAGCCGCAGGAGCAAAGCAGGTAATTATTTCGGCGCCTTCGGCAGACAGAAGTGTGCCTACTGTGGTGCTGGGCGTAAACGATGGTTTGGTTGATTTGCATTCGCCTGTATTGTCCAATGCATCGTGCACAACCAACAACGTTGCTGTAATGGTAAAAATATTGGATGAGAACTGGGGGATTATTGATGGCTACATCACCACTGTACACTCCATGACGGGCGACCAAAGCCTGCACGATGCACCGCATAAGGACCTGCGCAGGGCCAGGGCAGCATCAGCATCCATTATCCCAACAAGTACCGGGGCAGCAAAAGCTATTACAGCTATTTTTCCGCATTTAAATGGTAAGCTTGGCGGAGCGGGTATCCGTGTTCCGGTATTGAATGGTTCTTTAACTGATTTTACCTGTAGTTTAAAAAAGCAGCCAACAGTTCATGAAATTAATGAAGCCTTTAAACAGGCGGCCTGGGGGCCAATGAAAGATATACTGGAATATACTGAAGATCCTATCGTGTCAACCGATATACTGGGTAACCCGCACAGCTGTATTTTTGATGCGCAGCTTACCTCAGTAATTGGTGGGTTGACAAAAGTTGTTGGCTGGTACGATAACGAAATGGGTTATTCCAGCCGCTTGGTTGATCTTGTTGACGAGATCAGTAAACTTAATTAGATGCTGCCTTTACGTAAACTACTTTAGCGCTGCTTGTATAAGTTGGGTAATTTACATCAACAAAATATACATAAGCCGAGAAACCGATGGTTTCAGCAGTTTTGGCTAAAAGCACCTTTTGCGCTGCAGTAGCCGCTGCTGAACTGGTGTACAGCTTGCTGAAATAGAACGGACGTTGTACGTGTATTTTAGCAAGTAGCTGTTTGTTTACCGTTGTATCGCTTATCGTCTTTAATTTTACGTTGTTTAAGTTGTCATCAACCCAGTTAAGATTAGTGTCGTTGTATTGGTCGTAAGTAATATAACTAACACCATCAAGGGATGATTTGGTAAAATCCTGGAATAAGTGTATGGCGTATGATTGGTCCAATCCTCTTACTGGGAGCATAACGCTTACATCCTCATTGTACAACATCTTTAAGGTATCGCCCGAGACACTGGTAATTACCTTCTGCGCGCTCTCATTATAAATTATCTGGTATATAGATGTAAGGGTATCTGTTGACGCCTTAACAGCTATGGGCCCTGGATTGATTACCGGGTCACCATGTTTTCTGCAGCTTGTTATGGCTGCAATCACTAAAAATCCTAAAAATAAACGTTTCATTATATGGTTATGGTTATATATTAGGTTAGTTTGCAATAACTATGCTATATGCCATAACGGTTGAATGAAAATGGATAAATAAGCCCCGTTTTTGCTTAATTAAGTATGTGATTGTTATCCATTGATTAAATATTAAGTATCACAAAAAAATAAAGACTTGGGAAATCACAGGCTGCAAATGCACAAGTTGAGGAAATAAGTCGCCATTAATACCTATATGATAAATTTTATTGAGCCCGACGAACTACTGGCTGTACGCAACATTGTATTGCGTGAGGGGAAACTTGAATTGAATGAATGCCGTTTCCCAACTGATACTGTTCCGGGGGCTTTTCACCTTGGTTATTATGCTGCCGGGCAACTGGCAAGTGTAGTGTCATTACATCCTCAAAATTATAAGGAGTTTGCGGGCACTGGTTATCAATTAAGGGGTATGGCTACGCTGGAACAATATCGTGGCAAAGGTTTAGGTACACTGCTTTTGAATTTTGCTATTGTTTATCTGCGCGGGCAAAAAGCCAATTATATATGGTGCAATGCCCGTAAAAAAGCACTTAAATTTTATATGGATGGCGGATTTGAAATAGTTTCGCCCGAGTTTGATATAAAAGGCATTGGCCCGCACCATGTTATGTATTTAAAAATAATGTAAACACGAATTACACAAATTGGTACGAATTACACGAATGAAATGATTGAAACCCGAATTTCGCGAATACAGGAAGTTATTACTAATAAAGAGTCTGTAGTATAAATTGGTGTTATTCGCTGAATTCGTGCAATTAGTGCATCATTATTTCCTGTTTTACAATTAAAATGCTGAATTTGGCGCCCAATTAACAGCACTGAACAAAAACAATATGAAAACTATAGATCAAATTAACTTTGCCGGAAAAAGGGCGCTTATCAGGGTGGATTTTAATGTGCCATTAGATGAGAATTTTAATATCACCGATGATAACCGTATGACGGCTGCTTTGCCAACCATCAAAAAGATCTTAAAAGATGGTGGTGCCGTGATATTAATGTCGCACCTGGGCAGACCAAAAGATGGTCCTACAGATAAATACTCATTAAAGCACCTGGTGCCTCACCTGTCTGATCTGCTTGGCCAGGAAGTTGAGTTTGCTAATGATTGCATTGGCGAAGATGCGATTGAAAAAGCAAAAAAACTATCAAAAGGCGAAGTGCTTTTATTAGAGAATCTGCGTTTTTATAAAGAAGAAGAAAAGGGCGATGTTGAGTTCGCAAAAAAACTGGCTGCTTTAGGCGATGTTTATGTGAACGATGCCTTTGGTACAGCTCATCGCGCGCACGCTTCAACATCGGTTATAGCACAGTTTTTCCCTAATGCCAAATACTTTGGTTACCTGATGGCAGGCGAGCTTGCCAATGCCGAAAAAATACTGAATAATGCTCCTAAGCCTTTTACGGCTATTATGGGCGGTTCAAAAGTATCTGATAAAATTGAACTGATAGAAAAACTGCTGGATAAGGTAGATAATCTGATCATTGGTGGTGGTATGGCTTATACTTTTGCTAAAGCTGACGGTGGTAATATAGGTACCTCATTGGTTGAAGCCGATAAATTAGAACTGGCCCTAAGCCTTAGGCAAAAAGCTAAAGATAAAGGCGTAAACCTGTTGCTGCCAGTTGATAATGTTACGGCCGATGCGTTTTCAAACGATGCGCATACCGGCTTAGCCAAAACAGGCGAGATACCTGACGGCTGGATGGGCCTGGATATCGGTCCTGAAACAATTAAGTTGTTTAGTAAAGTAGTTGAGGAATCGAAAACCATTTTATGGAATGGCCCGATGGGTGTATTTGAAATGGAGAAATTTTTAATCGGTACCAAAGCCATTGCTGAAGCAGTTGCAAAAGCTACCGAAAATGGCGCTTTTTCATTGATAGGTGGCGGCGATTCGGCTGCTGCAGTTGCTAAGTTTGGCATGACTGATGAAGTTAGCTACGTATCAACAGGTGGCGGCGCTTTGCTGGAATATATGGAAGGTAAAGAATTGCCGGGCGTTAAAGCGATAAACGAATAATAATTAACCCCCATTGTCATTTCGACCGTAGGGAGAACTCTTCTTCAAGATGCATGACGAAAATGCAAGTCGAAGAAGAGTTCTCTCTATTGTTAGAAATGACACAGCATAAAATAAAAAGGCTCCTGATGGGAGCTTTTTTATTTTATAAGCATTTATGGCATAGTCCCATAAAATGCCTTCGCTGTTTTAACATTATTATTTTCATCAAAGGTGATTATATCTGTTACGAAAGCGCCGGTTTCTCTTTTATAAAGTATGCCAAAGCTGTCTGGTGCAACTAACACATCAACAAGCTCGAATTTAAGTGTAGGGGCGAGTTCTATGCCTTTCAAAAAATGTTTTTTGAGTGCTGCTTTACCATTTAAGATACCATTTGGGATATCCCATCTTTTGGTGACGGTAATAGCTGCAAATTCTACATCATCAGCATAATGAATCATTATACCTTCAATGTTTTTTTGGTTCCATGCTTCTATCCATTCCTGGGCATGTTTTTTAACTGTTTCAATATTCATATAGCTATTTATGAAAAGTACGGTAAGATAGTGGATTCAAAGCAATTTCATAAATAGGCTCCGATTTTTCGGGCCTTTTTTATTTTATTATGTACTTTTAACGTTTTACAAACTGACTGATAATGAAGAAATACCTCCTCATCGCTTTAAGCATAATGCTTTTTGCTGCTACTTCTTTTAATGTTTCCGCACAGAGATTTCAAAGTCCGGATGCCGACTATATAAAGGCTAACTACACCAAGTACGAATACCAGATACCCATGCGCGATGGCAAAAAGCTGTTCACATCGGTTTACGTACCTAAAGATCAATCAAAAAAATATCCTATCATGATGGACCGCACGCCTTACAGCGTTGCTCCTTACGGTACGGATAAATACAAAGGCAGTCTTGGCCCGTCGTCGTTATTTACGCATGATGGCTACATATTTGTTTACCAGGATGTGCGCGGTCGCTGGATGAGCGAAGGCATTTACCAGGAAATGACCCCTGAACTGGAATCGCATAAATCAAAGAAAGACGTTGATGAAGGAACCGATACTTATGATACTATCGACTGGCTGTTAAAGCACATCCCTAACAACAACGGTAAAGTGGGCGTTTGGGGAATTTCATACCCCGGTTTTTATACTACCACCTCATTACTGAGCCGTCACCCGGCATTGGTAGCGGCATCACCACAGGCGCCAATTGCTGACCTCTACCGCGATGACGCTTTTCATAACGGCGCCTTTATGCTGGTGGCCAATTTTGGTTTCTACCCTTTTTTTACCAACAGACAGGATGATAAACCAACCCAGGCCCAGGGCTTTAATGTTGATTTTGGTACCGAAGATGGCTACGATTACTATTTTAAAATGGGTTCGGTTAAGCATACCAATGATATCTATCTTAAAAATTATAAGGATACCGTACGCTTGTGGAACGAAATGCTGGAGCATCCCGATTATGACCAGCACTGGAAGGACCGTAATGTATTAACTCATCTGCACGATATTAAAACTGCTGTACTGGTTACAGGTGGCTGGTATGATGCCGAAGACTTATACGGCGCTATAAACACCTATAAAACATTGGTAAAGAATAACCCAACCACGCCAATATATTTCTCTATGGGGCCATTTGTACATGGTGGCTGGTCGCGCGGGCCAGGCGATCATTTAGGTGATGTTCAATTCGATGGGGCGCAGGGAGAATACTATCGCGAGAAAATCGAATTCGCTTTCTTTAACCATTATTTAAAAGGAGCAGATACTGATATTCCACGCATCTCAACTTTTGCAACCGGTGTAAATCAATGGAAAAACTACAAAACATGGCCTCCAAAGGAAGCTGTTGAAAAGAATCTGTACTTTTTACCGGGAGGCAAGCTGTCATTTGATGAGCCAACAAATCCCGGCGATGATAACGACGCCTTTATATCAGACCCAAACAAACCGGTGCCGTTTATAGAACAAATTGATAACGACATGAAGCGTGAATACATGACCGCCGACCAGCGTTTTGCCAGTCGCCGCCCTGATGTGTTAACCTATGAAACTGATGTGCTGGATAATGATGTAACGCTTGCAGGTAACATATGGGCCAACCTAAAGGTATCAACTACAGGAACCGACGCTGACTGGGTGGTTAAGGTAATTGATGTTTACCCCGATTCTACAAAGGATAATAAATTTACGGGTAAGGATACCCACCTATCAGGCTATCAGCAAATGGTACGCAGCGAGGCTATGCGCGGTAAATACCGCAATGGTTTTGATAAACCAGAGCCATTTGTACCCGGCCAAATAAGCCCGGTAAACTTTGAGTTGCAGGATGTACTGCATACCTTTAAAAAAGGCCACCGCATAATGGTACAGGTACAAAGCACCTGGTTCCCGCTGATAGACCGTAACCCGCAGGTTTTTGAAAATATTATGAAGGCCGGCGATAACGACTTTAAAAAGGCCACCAATAAAGTATATACCTCAAAGGATCATCCGAGTTATTTGAAGGTTAGGGTGATGTAAGATTATTAATAGCGATGGGTTTCAAACCCATCGCTATTTTTGTTTATAGGCTAAAAACATGCTCAGAGAAATAGATGATTACTTCCTGCAAAAAGATGAACCGGTAAAAGGCTGCCTGTTGTTTTTGAGGGATTATATTCAAAATTTCGATACAAATATTACCGAGGCGTGGAAGTATAAAATGCCTTTCTTCTGTTACAAGGGCAAAATGTTCTGTTACCTATGGGTGCATAAAAAGAATGGCCTCCCCTATATCGGCATAGTTGAAGGCAAGAAAATAGATCACCCCGGACTGATCATCGAAAACCGCTCCCGCATGACCATCTTCCTGATTGATCCCAATAAAGATTTGCCGGTTGATGAGATTAGTGTCATTTTAAAAATGGCGATCAGGCTTTATAAATGAACAGCAGGTAAAAAGCAGGGGTGAGCGCGATTCCTTCCTTGGGGAAGGAGGAGGTAGGGGTTTTGTTAGCTTTTACGTTGTATAAACCCCTCCCTGCCACAATACATCCAGCCGCACCCCTCCCAGGGGAGGGAATGATAAAAATTTCTAAACAATAGCGATGGGTTTCAAACCCATCGCTATTGTAAAAAGAATTGCTGCCGCGAGTTTAGCGCAGCGTAACTCGTGGTAAGGCATGATTTAAGTTTCCAACTTAAACAACTAATTAGCATTACTACTTACCGGCGCATTCTTCAAAAAGCGGGTTTTTATTGTTGCTAACTGGTCGTCTGTTAGTTTTGAAGTTGATTTTAGCAGGCTTACAAAATAAGCCACTTCGTTATCGGCGGCAGGGCAGCCTACATTATCTTTGGATGTGGCAGGTGTGCCATTTGCAGGTGGCAAATAGGAGTTGCCCAAAGCTTTGCCATTCGCATCTATAAATACCCAAAAAGGTATACCGCCTTTAGGGTCGCCATTAAAGCTTTTCATAACATCAAGTCCGCCAGTATTTTCTAAACTTTCTTTGCCGGGGCGTTCCAGTACATCAAGGTAAACAACAACATAGTTATCATCAAAAAACTTGCTGCAGGTAGGGTCATCAATTGAAGCGGTCATCTTTTTACACCAGCCGCACCATGAGGCATGGAACATTAGCAACACGGTTTTATGTTCACTTTGTGCTTTGGCATAAGCGGTTTTCAATACTTCTGTAGCGGGTGCAGGTGTGGTTTGGGCAAAGCTGCCAAAACTCAGCAGCATAAACATTAATGCAAGTGATATTTTCATGAGGTCGTTTTTAAACAATACGTAAAAATACATTTATCAACCAGTATAAACAAAAAGTCGTCTGCATAGTTAGTTATTTGACAATAAGCAGGCAAAGAACAATTATGGCGCAATTTGTAAGCTCTTTTGAGCGCATAACATTTGGAGAAAGAATACTACTGGGTTTAAACTTTGTAGCGTTGATAGTAAGGTACTGGTTTCATTACGAGGCTACACTCTTTTTGGAAATATTTGCATTTGCGCTGACGTTTTTGTACCTCCCGTTTGGGTTTTATTCCATCGGCAAGCCGGGGAAGGAATATACCTATACCACTGGCATTATACTTGGACTAATTTATGCTTTAGGTATCATTTCGCTACTCATAAGTGCCGCCAATATTGGCAGCTACAGGTATCCGTTAATAGCTGACTTCTTTATTTTATTGATCGCTGTTCTTTACCTGGTATTTAAAATGCAGTCGGATAAATACCCCGAAGTATTCATCAATGCTCAATTTATCAGGGTTGGGTATATCATCCTATGCGGCCTGGTTATTCTATTAAAATAAACTAACTGGCTCTCTCTTCCACTGGCTTCATTTTATAACTAAAGCCTGCAAACATTGCCAGTTTACAACCGACAATGTTCAAAACAAAATCCATTTATAACAAAAATAATACAGAGATTTGACCCGTAATGATTTCCAAAATCATCGCCAGGCCCTGTCATTTTTGCTTTTCATCCTCCAGACAATAAAACGCAGAATTTTATCACTGATTCACAGGTCGCTTCGCCTATTGTATATTAAAACTATCAGGTTTTGATGTAGTTACGCTAAAATAAGTTGCAAAATGCGCTTAAAAATGGCCAAAATAAGTAATTGAAATTGTTGAAAACTTTTCGGGGAGAAAATGGGTTTAAATGGGAGAAAATCTCTTAATTTTACCCTACAATAATTGCCGAAGTGTAATATGTCCAATTTTTTAGGTGAATTTGATTGCAAACTCGATGACAGGAATCGCTTAATGATCCCTGCCAATCTCATGAAGCAGCTCCCCGGAGCTGACAGTGAGGGGCTTGTGGTTAACCGGGGGTTTGAGAAACACCTGGTCATCTACACCAAAAAAGAATGGGATAAAATAGTTGATGATCTCAGTAGATTGAATCAATACGAGAAAAGAACTAGAGAGTTTATCCGGTATTTTACCCGCGGCGCGACGCATTTGACGTTGGACAAGCTGAACCGGGTGGTGTTGTCAAAGGTGTTGATGGACTACGCCGGCATTAAGGCTGAAGTGATACTGGCTTGCCAGTTAAATAAAATTGAGCTTTGGGCTCGGGATGCCTACGAGGATCAGATGGATAGCGAGCCTGAAAACTTTGCTAACCTGGCGGAGGAAGTAATGGGTAATAAAGCAAGGAGAGGAGATGAGTAATTACCATACACCGGTTATGCTTAAGGAATGTATCGAGGCGCTTGATATACGTCCTGATGGTACTTATGTTGATGTTACCTTCGGTGGTGGTGGTCACTCGCGCGAGATTATGAAGCATTTGGGTAAGGACGGCGTATTGCTGGCCTTTGATCAGGATGCTGATGCGCAGCAGAATGTGATTGCTGATGACCGGTTTGTTTTTGTAGATCAAAACTTTCGCTATCTCAAGAACTTTGCGCGTTTGCATGGTGCCATGCCGGTTGATGGCATACTGGCTGACCTGGGTGTTTCGTCTTATCAGTTCGACCAGGCCGAGCGCGGTTTCTCCATCAGGTTTGATGCTGAGCTGGATATGCGGATGAATCAATCGTCGGACTTAACCGCTAAAGAAATAGTAAACAATTATACCGAAGCCGAGCTGCACCGCATCTTCGGTATTTATGGTGAAATACAAAATGCCAAATCGCTGGCCAATACTATTGTTACCGCCCGCTTAAACGCGCCGATAATAACAATTGCGGACCTGAAAAATGCGATTTCGGCACGTATCCCGAAAGGGAAAGAAAATAAATACCTGGCGCAGGTTTTCCAGGCATTGCGCATTGAGGTAAATCAGGAACTGGAGGCATTAAAGGATTTCCTTGTTCAATCGGCAGAAGTGCTGGTATCGGGTGGCAGGCTGGTGGTGATGTCGTATCACTCACTGGAGGATAGGCTGGTAAAGAATTTCATTGCCAAAGGGAAATTTAGTGGTGAGGTGGAAAAGGATTTTTTTGGGAATGATCAAAAACCGTTTGATGTGGTAAGCCGTGGGGCTATAACCGCATCGGCAGAAGAAATAGAGAAAAATAACAGGGCACGTAGCGCGAAATTAAGAATAGCTGTAAAAAAATGACCAATCGTTTACGCACAGAAGTTCAGGAAGAGGAAGAGGCCGAAAGGGAACTCATTGTTGAGGAAAAGCCTAAGAAAAAGGAGATCCCCGATAATGTTTTTACGCAGTTTTTTTCCAAAGGGTTCATTAGTACCGAGGCGGCTACTAATGCGCTTCCGTTTGTGCTGTATGTGGCTTTATTGGGCATGCTATACATCGGCAACCGCCATCTTGCCGAAAAGAATATTCATGATATTGATAAGATAACAAAAGAAGTAAAAGAACTAAGTTGGGATTATAAATCAACCAAGGCTGATCTGGCTTTTAAGAGCACATTATCAGAGGTTAAAAGGCGTGCTGATACCCTGTCGCTGGGTATAAAGGAATCAATGCAGCCGCCGCAAAAAATAACGATGAAGGAGGGTGAGCAATGAGTATAAGAACCAACATACTACTCAGGGTATATTTAGCTTTCGGGCTTATCCTTTTGTTTGCCGGCGCGGTTGCTATCCAACTGTGCCGCTTGCAATTTGTACAGGGTGCAAAGTGGAAAGCCATGTCGGTTAAGCTATCAACCCGTTACGAGAACGTTGAAGCTGCCCGCGGTAATATTTTGGCGGTTGATGGTAGCTTGCTCGCAACATCGGTGCCTGAATATGAGGTGCACATGGATATGCTTGCCGGTGGTATTGCTGATGATAAGGTGTTCTATGGCAAAGTGGACTCGCTGGCGATGAAGCTTTCAAAATTTTATGGTGATAGGTCGGAAAGAGAATATTCACGCATGTTGCGTGATGCACGTAAGGATAGCGCTCGTTATGAGCTTATCAGGCGTAAGGTTACTTACCAGGAATTAAAGCAACTGCGCACGTTCCCGATATTTAATATGGGTAAATATAAAGGCGGGATGATCATTGTGCAGCAGAATAAACGTATCCTGCCGTTCAGGTCATTAGCTGCCCGTACCATCGGCTATAAAAACGAGAACGTAAAGAATGCTGTTGGGCTTGAGGGTGCTTTTTCAAGCTACATTAACGGTGAAAATGGTAAACGCTTAATGCAGCGTACCGTTGGCGGTACCTGGATACCCGTTAATGATGATGAGGATGAAGTACCCAGCAAAGATGGTGCAGATATTATATCAACCATTGATGTGAACTTCCAGGATGTAGCACAGTCGGCATTAAAAGATCAATTGATAAAAAGTGCTGCCGATTATGGTTGTGTGGTGCTGATGGAGGTTGCAACAGGCGAAATAAGGGCGATTGCTAATTATACAAGAACCAAGGATGGTGATTACCAGGAGAAACTGAATTATGCGATCAGCAATGCAACTGATCCGGGTTCAACATTTAAACTGGCCAGTTACATGACTTTGTTTGATCAGCATAAAATAGATACCAATAGTACGGTGGATGCGGAAAATGGCCGTTATGATATGTTTTATAAAGGCAAACTGCTTAAAACATTCAGGGATGCGGAATCAGGTAATTATGTAATGACTGCCAAAAGAGCTTTCGAAGAATCATCAAACGTAGCGGTTGTGAAATTTGTATCGTCGCATTACGGGGATAACCCAAGGCAGTATACTGATAACCTGCGCAATAACCTGCATTTAAATGATAAGCTGCAATTGCAGATCCCGGGTGAAGCGCAACCGATAGTAAAAGACCCATCAGCCAGGAGCTGGAGTAAATTAACACTGCCGCAAATGGCTTATGGCTATGAAATGCAGATTACACCATTACAAATGCTAACACTGTATAACTCAGTTGCTAATAATGGTACTATGATAGCGCCAATATTTGTAAAAGAGATTCAGCGTTTGGGGAATACAGTTGAGCAATTCCATGCAAGGGTAATCAACCCCAAAGTTTGCTCTGATGCTACTTTGGGTAAGATGAAAGCTATGTTGGAAGGTGTAGTACAGGAAGGTACCGGAAAGCTGGTCATAAAAAACTCACTGTATAGCGTTGCAGGAAAAACAGGTACAGCTCAAATAGCGAATGGCTCAAGCGGCTATGGTGCTACTAAAACATACCAGGCATCGTTTTGCGGGTATTTTCCGGCTAATCACCCTAAATATTCCATGATAGTGGTGATCAATCACCCTACACAAGGTAATTACCTGGCAGCTTATGTAGCAGGCCCGGTTTTCAGGCAAATAGCCGACCGCGTTTACGCCAGCGATCTGGATATCAATCAAAAACCTGCCGTGCATTATGTGGGCAATACCACTATGCCGCAGGTAAAACAGGGCAATATTGCTGCTGTACATAAAGTATATACCAAGTTAGGGCTTAAAGCACTATATGCATCAAACAACGTAAGCCCCGGCGCGCCTGATACCAGCAATGGCATAGCGCAGGAAGATGCTGATTACAAGAGCGGCAGCGTACCATCAGTAATAGGTATGGGTTTGAGCGATGCATTGTACCGTTTAGGTAACGCGGGCTATAAGGTAGCGGTAAGAGGTAGCGGAGCGGTGAAAACCCAATCGGTAACGGGTGGAAGTTTAATACCAAAAGGATCAAAAGTAACCATAGAACTGCAATGAAGTATTTGAGCGAAATATTAGAGGGGCTTGCATTCACGGAACTACAGGGTAGTGCCGATACGGAAATAACTGCTGTTGTTTTTGATTCGCGCAAGGTAGTGCCGGGTTGTTTATTTGTGGCCGTAAAAGGTACCGTGGTTGATGGTCATGATTATATTGACCAGGCGATGAAGGATGGAGCCACAGTCATAATTTGCGAGGATCTGCCCGCTCATACTGCCAGTGAAGTTGACTTTTTAATGGTAGCCAACTCAGCAATAGCTTTGGGTATTGTAGCTGCTAATTTTTACGATATTCCATCGGCCAAATTAAAATTGGTGGGTGTAACCGGCACTAATGGTAAAACCACTATTGCCACATTGCTTTACCAGTTATTCCGCGATCTGGGTTATAAATGTGGTTTGCTATCTACGGTTGAGAACCAGATCAACGGTAAGATAATCCCATCAACCCACACCACACCCGACCCTGTTGAACTAAACAAGCTGATGGACGATATGGTGAACGCCGGTTGCGATTACTGCTTTATGGAAGTAAGCTCGCATGCGGTTGCTCAGCACCGGATTGTAGGATTGCAATTTGCAGGAGGGATATTCACAAACCTTACACACGATCACTTAGATTATCATAAAACATTCGCCCTTTATTTAAAGGCCAAGAAAACCTTTTTTGATGAGCTGCCGAAAAGCGCATTCGCGTTAACCAATCTTGATGATAAGAATGGTAATGTGATGTTGCAAAATACCAATGCACATAAGAAGACCTATGGCCTTAAAAACATGGCCGATTATAAAGCTAAGATCCTTGAAAATCAATTCGGTGGTTTATTACTGCAAATTGATAACGAAGATGTATGGTTTAAAATGGTTGGCACATTCAATGCCTATAACCTGATGGCGGTTTATGCTGCCGCGATGTTATTAGAGCAGGATAAAGCCAAGGTTTTAACCATCCTGAGCAAGTTAACAGGTGCCGAAGGCAGGTTTGAATATGTAATAGCGCCAAACAAGACCATCGGTATTGTTGATTATGCGCATACGCCGGATGCGGTGCAGAATGTGTTAAGCACCATTCACGATATCCGCAAAGGAAACGAAAAGGTAATAACCGTTATCGGCTGCGGCGGCGACAGAGATAAAACCAAGCGTCCTATTATGGCTAAGGTAGCCTGCGAGTGGAGCGATAAGGTGATATTAACGTCCGATAACCCGCGTACAGAAGATCCGGCGCAGATTATTAAGGATATGGAAGAAGGCGTTGACCCGGCTTTCAAAAGATTTACCATCAGCATTACTGACAGGCGGGAAGCCATTAAAACAGCTTGCCACCTGGCACGCCCGGGTGATATTATCCTGCTGGCTGGCAAGGGCCACGAAAAGTACCAGGAAATTAATGGCGTAAAAAACCATTTTGATGATATGGAAGAGTTGTTAGAGCAATTTAAAACGATAGAATAATGTGCAGGTGAAGATATTAACCCAGGCGTCATTGCGAGGTACGAAGCACTCTCTACATAGGCAGGTCAGCCATGCAAGTTTGCTCTGTATAGCATAGAGAGTGCTTCGTCCCTCGCAATGACGGGTTGGAATAATAAGATAAGTACATATGAAGGAATTAACAGGAATAAATAACAAGGGGTAAACATTAAAAAATAATCTGCACATCTGCACACTTGCATATCTGCACATAAAAAAGAAGAAGATGCTATATTACCTATTTGCCTTTCTTGACAAGAATTACAATATACCGGGTGGCGGGTTGTTTCAGTACATCACGTTCCGTATGGCATTGGCTGTGATTACTTCATTGCTTATTACAACTGTTTATGGCCGCAGGCTGATCGATTATTTGCGCTACAAACAAGTAGGCGAAACCGTAAGAAATTTAGGGCTGGAAGGCCAGATGCAAAAAGCAGGTACACCAACAATGGGTGGCCTTATCATTATTTTGGGTATCCTGGTGCCAACGTTACTGTTTGCGAAATTGGGTAATATCTACATCATCATGATGCTGGTAACTACCGTATGGCTTGGCGCAATTGGCTTTTTGGATGATTATATTAAAGTCTTCAGGAAAAATAAGGAAGGACTTGCCGGCAGGTTTAAAATTACTGGCCAGGTAGGTTTGGCGCTGTTTATTGGGTGGACAATGTATTTCAATACGGATATCATCATCCGTCAGGAAGTTAAACTACCGGTTACAAAAGATGCGCCTGTGCAGTTTCACTTAAAAGGCAAAACCCCGGTTTATACGCAGGATATCAAATCCACCAAAACCACCATGCCGTTCTATAAAAACAATGAGTTTGATTATGGCAAGGTGCTCAAATTTATGGGCGAGGGCTACGATCATTATTCACTGGTGGTATTCCTGTTTTTTGTGATTGTAATTATTACGGCGGTATCAAACGGGGCCAATATAACGGATGGCATAGACGGGCTCGCGACGGGTACATCAGCCATAATTGGGGTCACGCTGGCCTTGCTGGCCTATGTGTCGGGTAACACGGTTATTGCCGATTATCTGAATATTATGTACATCCCCAACTCAGGCGAGCTGGTGATTTTCGCAGGTGCCTTTGTGGGTGCTTGTGTAGGCTTTTTATGGTACAACTCATACCCGGCACAGGTTTTCATGGGCGATACGGGCAGTTTGGCTATAGGTGGTATTATAGCAGTATTCGCTATCATGATACGTAAGGAATTAATGGTGCCGCTGTTATGTGGGATATTTTTGGTGGAGAACGCCTCGGTTATTATACAGGTTTCATGGTTCAAATTCACCAAGAAAAGATATGGTGAGGGCCGGAGAGTTTTCCTGATGGCCCCATTGCATCATCATTATCAGAAAAAAGGCTTTCATGAAGCTAAGATCGTAACACGGTTCTGGATCATTTGTATCCTGCTGGCGATAGTGACGATCATAACGTTGAAAGTTAGATAGTGATTAGAGGTTGGAGATTAGTGATTAGTTAAGAATTAGAAAGAACAATATAAAACGGTGAAATCATCAATAAATCGGTGAAATCACAAAAAATATATATGAGCGATAACAAAAACATACATGCTGACCAAAGTTCATTTTCTTTAGAGAATATGGGCCCGCGTATTGTTGTGCTCGGTGCCGGCGAAAGCGGTGTTGGGGCGGCATATCTTGCGCAGCAGCAAGGTTATGATGTTTTTGTATCCGACTTTGGGGCGATCGCAACCAATTACAAAAAACAATTAGAGGATTGGAAGATCGCTTTCGAGGAAAAACAACATACCGAAGAAAAGATCTTAAACGCGATTGAAGTAATAAAAAGTCCAGGGATACCTGAAAAGGCACCGATTGTTAAAAAACTGAAGGGAAAAGGTATTCCGGTTATATCAGAGATTGAATTTGCAGGCAGGTATACCAATGCGAAAATTATAGGGATAACCGGTTCAAATGGTAAAACTACCACCACCAGCTTAACCTATCACATCCTGAAAAATGCGGGCCTGAATGCGGGTTTAGCAGGTAACATAGGCAAAAGCTTTGCTTACCAGGTGGCTACTGAAAAGTACGATTACTATGTATTGGAGCTGAGCAGCTTTATGCTGGATGATATGTTCGGGTTTAAGGTGGATATAGCCATACTGCTAAATATTACACCCGATCACCTCGACAGGTACGAGTATAAAATGGAGAACTACGTGGCATCAAAATTCCGCGTTACGCAAAATCAAACAGCAAGTGATTATTTCATTTTCTGTGCCGATGATCCGGAAACTATTAAGGGTATGCAAACGCGCAGTTTTACAGCGCAAATGCTGCCATTTTCTATTGAAAAAACTATTGAAACGGGAGCATATCTCGATAACGACAATATTGTCATAAACATACACCAACAACATTTTCAAATGTCAATTACAGAACTGGCCCTGCAGGGCAAGCACAACGTTTACAACTCAATGGCTTCAGGAATTGTAGCAAAAGTGCTGGAACTGCGCAACGAAACGATTAGAGAGAGCATGGGCGACTTCAAAAACATTGAGCATAGGCTTGAGTCGGTTGGGAAAATCTCTGGCATTAGCTTCATCAATGATTCTAAGGCCACCAACGTAAACTCAACCTGGTACGCCCTTGAAAGCATGACCAGCGATGTAATCCTGATTATCGGAGGTGTTGATAAGGGAAATGATTACACCATGCTTAATGAGCTGGTAAGGCAAAAAGTAAAAGCCATTGTTTGCTTAGGCCGGGATAACGACCGCATACACAAAGCCTTTGAGCATGATGTGGATACAATAATAGATACCATATCAGCAGAACAGGCAGTGCAGGCGGCTTACCACTTAGCAACAAAAGGCGATACGGTATTGTTATCACCAGCTTGTGCAAGTTTTGATTTATTTAAGAACTATGAGGATCGTGGTAATCAATTTAAACAAGCGGTGAAGGAATTATAATGTGCAGATGACTAAAATGAGAAGATAAAAATAACCAAGCGTCATTGCGAGGTACGAAGCAATCCCAAACTATACAGAGGGACTTGCAAATCGGGGATTGCTTCGTACCTCGCAATGACGAGTGGAAATAAGATAATTAAGTGCAAATGAAAATAAATCAGATACTAAACAACACAAAAGGCGACCGCTGGATATGGCTCATAGTTATATTACTATCGGTTATCTCCTTGCTGGCTGTTTATAGCGCTATAGGCAGTCTGGCCTACAAGCGTGGTGTAGGCGCTGAATCTATTTTGATGAAGCACCTGGCCATGATGGTTGCCGGTTTGGCGCTCATGTACATTTGTCATAAGCTGGATTATCATTGGTATAAAGGGATATCAAAAGTACTGATGGTAATAACTATTCCGTTGTTGCTTTATACACTGGTTTTTGGTAGTCATGTTAATGAGGCCAGCAGGTGGATAGCTATACCGGGAACAGGCTTAAGCTTCCAGACATCGGATTTGGCTAAACTGGCGCTGATTACCTATTTGGCACGTACCTTATCGCGCAAGCAGGAAAATATTAAGAACGTTAAGGAATCATTTATACCAATAATGGGCGCGGTTTGCGTAGTGTTTATACTGATAGCCTGGGCCAACCTTTCAACGGCATTGATGTTGTTTGGGGTAAGCATTTTGTTATTGATCATGGGCCGTATCAGCGTAAAACAAATAGCCATAACCTGTTTGGCAGGTGCTTTTCTTTTAACCGCGGTGGTAATGTTAGGCCCCCGCAGGCACGTGTACATGACCCGTATTCATACTTTTATGCATCCAGAGGCTACAAACCCTGATAAGTCATTTCAGGCAGATCATGCTAAGATAGCGATCGCAACAGGAGGCATATTCGGTAAAGGGCCGGGCCAAAGCAGCGAGATTAATTATTTACCCGAGGCATACTCGGATGAGATATATGCCATTATAGTGGAAGAATATGGTTTGGTAGGTGGCTTTATACTGATAGGTATTTACCTGTTCCTGCTATACCGCTGTGTAAAGATTGCAACCAAAGCGCCGAAAGCGTTCGGTACTTTACTGGCGGCAGGTTTAAGTTTTAGCTTAACCATACAGGCATTTGCCAACATGGCGGTAGCAGTAGGTTTAGGCCCCGTAACAGGTGTGCCACTGCCGTTTGTGAGTATGGGTGGTACATCCATCTTATTTACAAGCGTGGCATTCGGGATTATATTATCGGTGAGCAGGGATAATGATGAGCCGAAGAAAGTTGTTGTTGGGGAGATAAAGGAAGTGGCGATGGCGTAATATCAACCAGGCGTCATTGCGAGGTACGAAGCAATCTCTACATAGGCAGGTCAGCCGTGCAGGTTTGCTCTGTATAGCATAAAGATTGCTTCGTACCTCGCAATGACGCTTAGAAGATAAAGACGATAGAAAATAAATAGGTAACAAAAAATAAACAAGGTGAAAGCAAAGAAAATCATAATCAGTGGTGGTGGTACGGGGGGGCATATTTTCCCGGCGATTGCTATTGCCAATGCTTTAAAAAAGCTTGACCCTGATACCGAGATATTATTTGTTGGCGCTTTGGGCCGTATGGAGATGGAGAAAGTTCCGGCCGCCGGTTACAAGATTATCGGTTTGGATATACAGGGTATACAGCGCAAATCGATCTTAAAAAATATCCAGTTCCCTATAAAACTGATCAATAGCGTGCGCAAGGCACTACAAATTATAAAGGATTTTAAACCCGATGCCGCGGTAGGTGTAGGTGGTTATGCATCAGGTCCGTTATTATATGCGGCATCTATAAAAGGTATCCCGTATTTAATACAGGAGCAAAATTCATACGCGGGCATCACCAACAAATGGCTGGGCAATAAGGCTAAAGAGGTTTGTGTTGCTTATGACGGGATGGAGAAATTCTTCCCGAAAAGTAAGATCATCAAAACAGGTAATCCTATCCGGAAGGATTCGGTTGATATAGCTGGCAAGCACATGCATGCGCTGGAACTGTTTAAGCTGGATTCTGATAAGAAAACTATACTAATAACAGGTGGCAGCTTAGGTGCACGTACTTTGAATAACAGTGTGTTCAATGGCCTGGATAAAATTATCGCTGCCGATGTGCAGGTGATATGGCAAACCGGCAACGTGTACTATAAAGGAATAACTGAAAAACTGGGCGAGGATTATCATCCTAACATTCGCATCATGAAGTTCCTGAACCGGATGGATTTGGCTTATGCCGCTGCTGATGTGATCATATCACGGGCAGGCGCAGGTACAATTGCCGAACTGTGTGTAGTGAAAAAGCCGGTGATCTTGGTGCCTTCGCCAAATGTGGCTGAGGATCATCAAACTAAAAATGCACTGGCATTGCTGCATGATAATGCCGCTGTTTTTATGGCCGACAGGGATGCCGAAGAAAAACTGATTGATAAAGCTTTAGAGCTTTTAAAAGATAAGAGTAAACAAAAGACATTAAGCGAAAATATTGGCAAGCTGGCCTTGCCAAATGCCGATGAGGTGATCGCGAAAGAAGTTATGAAAATAACAATTAATAATTAATCTTATCTCATCCCTGTGTACGCAGGGATGGGATTTTTTAACTGAAGAAAATGGAACTGCAAAACATTAAACGTGTTTATTTGATTGGTATCGGCGGCATAGGTATGAGCGGGCTGGCGCGGTATTTTCATCATTTGGGCTGCATTGTTTGCGGATACGATAAAACTTCAACTGAGCTGACTACCGAACTTCACAACGAGGGCATTCAGATTATTTTTGATGATAATGCGGAATGGATCCCGATGAGTTTCAGGCAGCCGGATGAAGGTACACTGATAATTTTTACGCCTGCCATTCCAAAGGATTCACAAGTATTGAATTTCTTTAAGGATCGCGGGTTCGAGCTGTTTAAGCGCTCACAGGTTTTAGGGCTGATCAGCAAGGGTAAGTTTACGGTAGCTATTGCCGGTACGCATGGCAAAACTACCACCTCAACCATGGTTGCCCATATTTTAAAAGATTCTGGTGTTGATTGCTCGGCTTTCCTGGGTGGCATCGCCTCAAACTATAACAGCAATGTGCTGTATGGTAAAAACGATATTGTGGTGGTTGAGGCTGATGAATATGACCGTTCATTCCTTACACTTTATCCAAACATAGCGGTGATCACATCAATGGATGCTGACCATTTGGATATCTACGGCGACCATGCGCACCTGACCGATTCATTCAAAATGTTTGCTTCGCAGATAAAAGAAGGCGGTGTTTTGATACATAAACAAGGTTTGCCATTAGAAACCGGGTATACCTACAGCATTAAAGAAGCTGCTGATGCAACTGCCACAAACATCCGCATTGAGAACGGTAGCTTTTATTTCGATTTTAAAAATGCTGATGCTGATATAAAGGATATCCAATTGGGTATCCCTGGTTTTCACAACGTGGAAAATGCGACTGCTGCCATCGAAGCCACACTGCGTTTAGGCGTATCTGCCGATGATGTAAAAAGCGCGCTGGCATCATTCAGAGGTGTACACAGGAGGTTTGAATATATCGTGAAGAACGATAGCCATATCTACATTGATGACTACGCGCATCACCCTGAAGAATTAAGGGCGGCTATCACATCGGTTAAAAAGTTATATCCAAATAAAAAGCTGGTAACTATTTTCCAGCCGCATTTATTTACCCGAACCCGTGATTTTGTGGATGGCTTTGCCGAGGTGCTGGATATGACAGATGAGCTGATCCTGCTGGATATTTATCCTGCCCGTGAATTGCCGATAGAAGGCGTGGATTCAAACATGATATTGAGCCGCATGAAATTGGCCAACAAGCAGATATTAAGTAAGCAGGAAGCTATTAAAGCTATAAAAAACGAACAGCCTGAGCTGCTTTTAACAGTAGGCGCAGGTGATATTGATCAATTGGTTGAACCATTAAAAAACGCTTTAACAAATGTTTAAGAAACGCATTTGGAAGTACATACTCATAAGCTTTTGCTGGCTCGCCAGCTTAGGTGGCCTGGTTGTGCTCATGAGTTTCATTGACATTAAAAAAGCAGGGGTGCTTTGTACCGATGTAAAGGTTTACATCCCTGGCAACCAGTATTTCATTGATAAGGGCGAGATAGATAATATTTTACAGATAAAAAGTCATGCGCTGATTGGCCATACCCTGGAGAGTATCAACATACGCGCGCTCGAGGATAAGTTAAAGGCTAACCCGTTTATTGAAACAGCTAAGGTTTATACCGATATGGATGGTGTTATTTGGGTGGAGATAACCCAGCGCCAGCCCATACTGCGCATTTTAAACCAGGACGATAAGGATTTTTATGTAGATCAACATGGATTCAAGGTCCCTTTATCAGCCAACTTTACCGCGCAGGTTTTAGCTGCTAATGGTTTTATTGGTGAGCCATTTAATGGCAGGGTTGATACGCTGCATACTGAGATAGCCCGCGAGGTATTTGCAACTGCTGATTACATTCGCAAGGATTCATTATGGGATGCGCAGATTGCACAGATATATGTGAACAAGGATCATGAAATAGAGCTGATACCGCGTGTGGGCAACCAGCGTATCTTGCTGGGTAATGCGGATTCGCTGGATGTGAAGTTCCATAACCTGTTGGCTTTCTACAAAAAAGCATTGCCGCAGATGGGCTGGGACACTTACAAAACAATTAATATAAAATACGCTAACCAGGTTATCGGCGTAAAAAATGTGATGACCAAACAGGATTCAATAAATGCGAAGAACGGGGTTAAGGATTCGATTAAAGCAACTATTGATTCTGCAATAACAACAAAAGATACATCTCAAATAAAAAATTAATATGGACAAAGTTTTAACACAGGAAAAGAGTTCACCAATCGTGGTAGGGTTGGATATCGGAACTACAAAAATATGTGCTATTGTTGGCCGCCGTAACAAAAACGGGAAGATTGAAGTACTGGGTATAGGTAAAGCTGAGTCGGCGGGGGTAACGCGCGGCGTAGTATCAAATATCGATAAAACAGTGCAGGGTATCACCCAGGCAGTTGACGTTGCAGGCACACAATCAAATGTGGAGATCAAGGTAGTGAACGTGGGTATTGCAGGGCAGCACATCAAAAGCCTGCAGCATCGTGGATTGATCACCCGCCGCGATCTGGATAACGAGATAGGCCGCAAGGATATCGATAAATTGATCGAGGACATGTTCAACCTGGTAATGCCTCCGGGTGAAGGGATCATCCATGTTATACCGCAGGAGTTTACCGTTGATGGCGAACCGGGAATTAAAGACCCGATAGGCATGGCAGGTGTACGTTTGGAAGCTAACTTCCACATTATATCGGGCCAAACTGCGGCTATCAAAAATATTGTAAAGTGTGTAAACAAGGCCAGTTTAGAAACTGTTGACCTGATACTGGAGCCATTGGCATCATCTGAATCGGTTTTGAGCGATGAAGAAAAAGAAGCCGGTGTAGTATTGGTTGATATAGGTGGCGGTACTACCGACGTCGCCATTTTTCACGAAGGGATCATCAGGCATACCGCTGTGATTCCGTTTGGCGGTAACAGTATTACCGAGGATATCCGCGAAGGATGTTCGGTAATGCGCAATATCGCGGAGCAGCTAAAAATAAGGTTCGGTTCGGCTTTGGCTGAAGAGAACAAAGAAAATGAGATTGTATGTGTACCCGGATTACGTGGCCGCGAACCAAAGGAAATATCAGTGAAAAACCTGGCCTTTGTTATTCAGGCCCGTATGGAAGAGATTGTTGAGCATGTATATTATGAGATAAAAGCATCAGGCTACGAAAAGAAACTGATTGCCGGTATAGTGGTTACAGGCGGCGGCGCGCAGCTTAAGCATTTATCGCAATTAGTGGAGTTTGTTACCGGTTTGGATTGCCGCATTGGTTACCCTAATGAGCACCTGGCCAAGAACGAAGTATTGCCGAAAAATATATACGAAGAGCTGCAAAGCCCTATGTACGCAACTGGTATTGGTCTGTTGATAAAGGGTGTGCAAAAGATGGAATATGATGATGTTCCGCAGCCTTCAGCTACCAAAAAGAAAACCGAAACCAAAGTGGCTGAAAAGAAGCCAACATGGCTTGAAAAGCTGAAAGTGTATATAAAGGATGATATCCCTGATAAAGAATTCCTGCAATAATTTTGCACAAAAGGCGACTTTTCCACATATTGACAATTGTGGAAAACTGTTGTGGAAAAAGTGGTATCATTACAATAGAGAGAACTAAATATTCGTCAGATCACATATAACTGAAAATTAGGATTATGCAGTTTGAGATGCTAAAAGAAAAGTCGTCCATCATCAAGGTAATTGGTGTTGGCGGCGGTGGAGGTAATGCGGTAAACCATATGTACAAGCAAGGTATTACCGGCGTTGATTTTATTATTTGTAACACCGATGCTCAGGCATTGGAGTTGAGCCCTATACCCAACAAAGTACAATTAGGCGCAAGTTTAACAGAGGGGATGGGAGCAGGTTCTATACCTGAAGTTGGGAAAAATTCGGCTATTGAAAATATCGACGATATAAAACAAATGCTGGGCACTAATACCAAAATGCTGTTTATAACAGCGGGTATGGGTGGTGGTACAGGTACAGGCGCGAGCCCTATTATTGCCAAAGCAGCACGCGAACTGGATATATTAACAGTAGGCATCATTACTACTCCGTTTTCATTTGAAGGCAAACGCCGTAAAATGCAGGCCGATGCAGGGATGGAAGAGCTGAAAAAATATGTCGATTCGTTTTTAGTGATCTCGAATGACAGGCTGCGCCAGATCTTCGGTAACTTAACTTTAGGTTCCGCGTTTGCGCAGGCTGATAATATTTTGACCACTGCAGCCAAAGGCATAGCCGAGATAATCACCTTGCCTGGTTATATAAACGTTGACTTTAAAGATGTGCGTACTGTAATGAAAGACAGTGGTGTATCCATCATGGGAAGCTCAACTGCCGAAGGTGAAAATCGCGCATTGAAAGCGGTTGAAGGTGCTTTATCATCGCCATTGTTGAAAGACAATGAGATTGAGGGTGCACGTTACATCTTACTGAACATCAGTTCGGGCAGTAAAGAGGTGACCATGGATGAAGTGAGCATTATTACCGATTACATACAGGAAGAAGCTGGTTTAGCTGCCGACCTGATATGGGGTAACTGTATCGACGAAAATCTGGAAGATAAATTATCGGTAACTATCATTGCTACAGGTTTCCAAACCAAGGATGAGCGCGAGAAAGAGATCAGCAGCAAAAAGATTGTTAATATGCTGGTGCCTGAAAATGAGCCATTGGTAAAACCGGTAAATGAGTTTATAAATCATGTTAAGGAAAACGCTGTTGCCGAACCTTACATGAAAAAACATGAGGCGCAAACGCCGCAGGGCCAGGGGCCGAAACAAACCGGCTTGTTTGACCTGTTTGCCAAATCAGAAGATTCAGGCAGTGTGGTAAGGCATAACCTGATGGATGAAGAATCATCTGCAGCCGAGCCGGAGGAAAGCGAATTTATTTTCAAAATAGCTGATTCGGTGATGGACTTTAACCCGGTAGCTGTTGAAGAAAAAATAACTGTTCCCGAGCCTGAACCGGCACCAGTTGTTGGCGCCGATGATCATAAAACAGATGAATCAATCGAGGAGCAATTGCGCAAATCACGCGAGCGTATCATGCGCTTAAAAGATCTGAGCATTAAACAGCGCAGCGGTAACGTTATTGAAATGGAAAACACGCCTGCCTACAAGCGTAAGGAAATAGCCTTGCAGGAAACCCCTGCATCTGACGAAAGCCAGATCTCAAGGTTTACCCTGATGCCAGATAGCGATGGTAAAGTAGAAATAAGGAATAACAATTCATTCCTGCATGATAATGTTGACTAATCAAACCAATTATTGAGAACTAAGCCTTTGTATTGATTTGCAAGGGCTTTTTTACATTTACGGGGTTTGTGAAGCCTGCTTAAAAGGGCTATATTTGCATTTTAACACAATAAAGAAAAGGATAGCATTTTGGATTTATTTGACAAGATATTAAAAAGTGTTGGCGGCCCTATTGGCCAGCATCAAAAATGGTCGCATGGCTATTTCTCATACCCTAAGTTAGAAGGTGAAATTGGTCCGCATATGCTATTTAATGGCAAGGAACATTTGGTTTGGAGCCTTAACAACTATCTGGGTTTAGCTAATCATCCTGAAGTGAGGGCAGCCGATGCCCAGGCAGCTGCTGATTACGGCATGGCCTACCCAATGGGTGCGCGTATGATGTCGGGCAACTCCAGGCACCATGAGGAATTGGAAAATAACCTGGCTGAATTTGTGGGCAAAGAGTCCGCCTTTTTATTGAACTATGGTTACCAGGGTATGCTATCCATTATTGATGCATTGGTTGACCGTAATGATGTTATTGTATACGATGCCGAATCACATGCCTGTATAATTGATGGTGTGCGCTTACATATGGGCAAGCGTTTTGTATATCAGCATAATGATATCGAAAGCTGCGAAAAACAACTGGAACGCGCTACAAAGCTAACTGAGCAAACCGGTGGTGGTATATTGCTGATAACCGAAGGTGTCTTTGGTATGTCGGGTGCGCAGGGTAAACTGAAAGAGATCAGCGAGCTTAAAAAGAAATTCAATTTCCGTTTATTGGTTGATGACGCGCATGGTTTTGGTACTATGGGTCCAACCGGTGCCGGTACGCACGAGGAACAGGGTTGTGTTGATGAGGTTGATGTATACTTTGGCACCTTCGCCAAATCAATGGCCGGTATAGGTGGTTTTGTAGCTGCCAAGCGCGAAATTATTGAATACCTGCGTTATAATATGCGCTCACAAACTTTTGCCAAGGCATTGCCAATGCCAATGGTTATCGGTTTGAAAAAACGTTTCGAGTTATTAAAGGCTAAACCTGAACTACGTGAAAAATTATGGCTGATAGCTACAACGCTGCAAAAAGGCTTAAAGGAACGCGGTTTTGATATCGGTATAAGCAATACCATGGTTACCCCGGTTATTTTAAAGGGCGACCTGTATGAAGCAACCGCGCTAACCCGCGACCTGCGCGAGAACTACGGCATCTTCTGCTCAATTGTGATCTATCCTGTTATCCCAAGAGGCATTATATTGCTGAGGCTGATACCTACTGCTTCACATAGTTTGGAGGATGTACAGCGCACGCTTGATGCTTACAGCGAGATGGGCGAGAAGCTAAAAGCAGGTCATTACAAAAACGTAAACGAGCCTGCTGTTTAAGCAAAAAGAAAATATAAATTGTGAAAGCCTTTCGGATATCCGAAAGGCTTTTTTATTTTAGCCAAACCAATTTAGCAAATCTATGACAACACGCCGCAATTTTATTAAGATCAACGGTATTACAGCATTAGGTATTAGCTCTGGCTTAAAACCCAAATGGTTTGCCGGGCCAATTCAGTTTGAAAGTCACCGCCCAAAACTGAGTGATCGTAAATTCACCAGTAAAGCCGTTGAAGAAACCATCAACAGCATAAAAGCAAGCATAAAAAACCCAGAGCTCGCGTGGTTGTTTGAGAACTGCTACCCAAATACATTAGATACCACAGTTAATTATGCCGAGATTAATGGCAAGCCCGATACCTTTGTAATTACAGGCGATATAAACGCCATGTGGATGCGCGATTCATCGGCGCAGGTTTGGCCCTATCTGCCACTCATAACTAAGGATGCGGCCCTTAAAAAGCTGATTTTAGGCGTAATAAACAGGCAGGCAAACTGTGTGCTGATCGACCCTTATGCCAATGCCTTTAATATGGGCCCGACAGGCAGCGAATGGGATAGCGATAACACTACCATGAAACCCGAACTGCATGAGCGCAAATGGGAAGTAGACTCCTTATGTTACCCTATAAGATTGGCTTACAACTATTGGAAACTGAGCGGCGATACCAGTTTTTTTGATGAGAACTGGCAAAATGCAGGTAAAACTATCTTGCATACTTTTAAAGAACAGCAGCGTAAAGAAGGTAAAGGCCCTTATCATTTTCAGCGCAAAACAGAGGTAGCCAGCGATACGGCACCTAATGGTGGCTATGGTAACCCGGTTAAACCTGTAGGTTTGATCTGCTCTATCTTCCGCCCGTCTGATGATGCTACTATCTTCCCTTTCCTGGTACCATCAAATTATTTTGCTGTAGCCAGTTTACGCCAGATGGCCGAAATGTTTAGTGTAATTGCTAAAGATAAAGCCACTGCCGATGAGTGTGAAGCCCTGGCAACTGAAGTACATACTGCCCTGCAAAAATATGCCACTTATCAGCACCCGGTATATGGCAAAGTGTTGGCTTATGAGGTTGATGGTTACGGCAATCAATCATTTATGGATGATGCTAATGTGCCGAGCTTGCTCGCGTTGCCTTATTTAAATGCAATGCCTGCCACCGATCCTGTTTACCAGAACACACGCCGCATGGTTTTGAGTTTGGATAACCCCTACTTTTTTAAAGGTTCAGCAGCTGAAGGTATTGGCGGCCCGCATGTGGGTATGAATTATATATGGCCAATGGGTATTATTATCAGGGGACTAACATCAACCAACAAAGAAGAGGTAAGTCAATGTATTATTTGGCTGAAAAATACCCATGCAGGTACCGGTTTTATGCATGAATCATTCAATAAGGATAATGCAGCCGACTTTACCCGTAAATGGTTTGCATGGGCAAATACTTTATTTGGTGAATTAATAATAAAAACGCATAAGTATTATCCTGAAATATTACAGAATACATAATTAATTGCATATTACGCTGCCATTAAAAAAAATATTTATTGGCACCTGTTTTGGTAATTTGGGAGTTATAAGCTTACTTTATTTTAATATTTAGATCATTTTATATTAAATATTAAATTATTGGTATATGAATCGTGAAATATTTAATATCAGATGATCTATTATTGATATTTATTATCAAAATAATATAGCTATTTGCCTGATACTGTGGAAAAAAAGCACTTTTAAGGCAGTATTTTTTTTATGCAAAAGTTTTTTTTTAAATAAAAAGATTTTAGATTAGCTTTAGTTAAACAATAAACCTCATTATCTTAAAAGGAGTAATTCAAATGGAAAAATTTACTGAAGTAAAAAACCTCGTTGCGTCTTTGGAAGCCGATGCTGACAAGTTTTACAACAAGGGAAACAGCGCAGCAGGTACACGTGTTCGTAAAGGAATGCAAGACCTAAAAAATTTAGCTCAATCTATCAGATTGGAAGTTCAGGGTACAAAGAACAAACAATAGGGGAAACAACCTGGAAAAAAGATTTTTTACTGAATGTGAAAAAGCCTGGCTAGTATTTAGCCGGGCTTTTTACTGTAGTTATATTTTGTGTTTCCTGCGCTATTTTTTTCGCGGTTGCGTCACTAACGTGTACTAAGGGCAAACGAAGGGTATCGCCGCAAATGTCCAAGTGTTTTAATGCGGATTTAACACCTGCAGGGTTACCTTCCACAAACATTAATCTGGTAATATCAATTAGTTGCGAATGTATTTTTTGTGCGGATTTATAATCGCCAGCCAAACAATGATGTACCATTTCTGAAAGCTGAGATGGGAGCGCATTGCCAACAACCGAAATAACCCCTGCAGCGCCCAGCGCCATCATTGGCAGCGTAACCGGATCATCTCCCGAGATAACCAAAAAGTCTTTCGGTTTATCACGCATGATCTGGTTTATCTGGTCAAAATTGCCTGAGGCTTCTTTAGTGCCGATAATATTATTGAAATCGTTTGCCAGGCGTACAGTAGTTTCAGCGCTTACATTGCTACCCGTACGGCTTGGTACGTTATATAATATAACAGGCAATGATGAAGCTTGGGCTATTGCTTTATAATGCTGATAAATGCCTTCCTGGGTTGGTTTGTTATATGCCGGGCTTGCAGATAGTATGGCATCATAGCCATTAGTATCAAATTCTTTTACCTGCTGAACAACTTCAAGCGTATTATTGCCGCCGATGCCTGCAACCAGGTTTACGCGGCCTGCAACAACTTCTGCTGTAAAAGCCCATATCTTCTTCTTCTCCTGCTGGTTTAATGTAACGGTTTCGCCTGTAGTGCCCAATGATACCAGGTATTGAACCCCGCCATCTATTAAATAATTTATCAGGTCTTTAAGTCCGTTGTAATCAACCTGCCCGTCTGCTTGAAACGGAGTTACAATAGCTACTCCTGTTCCGTAAAATTTGTTCATCTCAATAATTAAAGGATGCTAAGATAAGATTTTGAAGATTTAGCGTAGAAAATAGTTTGATTTTGTTTGTGATCAAGTGTAGAAGATTGTTAAACAAACGGAAAAAACTCAAATCTTAAAATAGCGGTAAATAAAAAAGGAGAAAGTGTTTATGCTTTCTCCTCGTATTGATGTATTTTTTCTTGTTAGTTTTATGATGCCTTTTGCTTTGGAGAGGCCACAAATGGCATATGGGTCTTATTCTTTAAGTTCCAATCAGTGATATCCACCAATCCGGCTTTTGTTTTATAATGCTTTTTATCATTAGGGCACCTGACAACGTAGCCATTTTTAGATTGTTCTACTACAGGGCGCGCACCGCAATCTTTGCAAGGTTCGCAAAAAATTGCAGGTTGTATTGATAAAAAATTATTCATGGGTGTAGATGTTTTATATTTATGCAAAATTAAATTTTTATATTACATTAGAACAAGCCGTTATATCAGAAGTTTAATTGTAACAAAAATGTTACAATTAGAAATCACATCAATTTGTAAATTTTATTGGTTCAGCATTTCTAATAATTCACCTGCACTAATAATAGGGATATTCAATTTTTGAGCTTTTTCAAGCTTTGATGGCCCCATATTATTACCGCCTACAATATAACTTAATTTTGCGGAAATACTACTTAAAATTTTACCATTATTTTGCTCTATGATGTCCTTTAGCTCATCTCTTGAATAATTTTCGAATACGCCTGATATAATGAAGCTTTTACCTGCCAGTTTCTCACTTTGCAGGTTCAGCTCCTTTTCTTCGGCTACAAATTGTAAGCCCTGGGTTTTTAGTTTTTCAATCTCTTCTTTATGATTTTCATCATTAAAATATTCGAGTATGCTGTTGGCAATACGTTCACCAATTTCTTCGGCTGCAATTAGTTCATCAAAGTTTGCATTCTCCAACTTTTCAATTGTTTTAAAATGATCGACCAGTTTTTTTGCTACCGTTTGCCCCACGTATCGTATGCCTAAACCGAATAGTACTTTTTCAAAAGGCATTTTTTTCGACTCCTCAATACCATCCAGCATATTGTTGATAGACTTTTCTCCAAATCGGCCCAACAGCTTTAATTCATCGCTACGCTGGTATAAAGTATAAAGATCGCTTATGTGTTTAATAAAGCCTTTTTGATATAGGGTGTCAATTGTTTCATCGCCTAAACCATCAATATTCATGGCTTTACGATCAATAAAATGCTGCATTTTGCCTATTATCTGTGGCGGGCAGCCTTCATCATTGGGGCAATAGAAAGCAGCTTCGCCTTCTTTACGCTCAAGCGTTGTACCACATGCAGGGCAGGTGGTACGGTAAACAATTGGCTCGGCATCCGGCTTGCGTTTGGCAAGGTTTACGCTGATGATCTTGGGGATGATCTCACCACCTTTTTCAACATAAACAGAATCGCCCTCATACAGGTCGAGCCTCAGGATTTCATTGGCATTGTGCAGAGTTGCCCTTTTTACGGTGGTACCTGCCAGCAGCACCGGCTTTAAGTTAGCAACGGGGGTAACAGCCCCGGTGCGGCCAACCTGGTAGCTTACGCTGAGCAGTTCGGTTTCAACCTGCTCGGCCTTAAATTTGTAGGCAATGGCCCAGCGCGGCGATTTGGCAGTAAAGCCCAGTTCCTGCTGTTGTGAATAATTGTTTACCTTAATTACTATGCCATCAATATCATAGCTCAGGTTATAGCGCTCCTTATCCCATTTGTTAATAAAGGCTAATACCTCTGTAATATCAGTACAAAGTTTGCTGTGGCTATTTACCGGGAAGCCCCAGCTTTTTACAGCCTGCAAACTTTCCCAATGGGTTTTGAATAACAGTTTATCGGTATATAAAAAATACATAAAGCTATCAAGCGGGCGTTTAGCCACTTCGCTGGAGTCCTGTAGTTTTATAGTGCCCGATGCAAAATTCCTGGGGTTGGCGTATGGTACTTCTCCGTTTTCAATACGCTCTTCATTTAGCCGTTCAAAGGCTTTCAGGTGCATGAAAACTTCGCCCCTTATTTCAAAGTGCTGTGGGTAATCGCCCTCATCAAGGCGTTTAGGGATGCTATGGATGGTGCGTACGTTGGTAGTTACCTCATCACCCTGCACTCCATCGCCACGAGTTACAGCACGTGCCAGTTTGCCATCCTCATAAGTAAGGCTCATGGATAGCCCATCGAACTTCAGCTCGCACACGTACTCAAAATTATCGCCGATGGCTTTCTTTACGCGCTGGTCAAAATCGAGCAGTTCCTGTTCGCTGTAAGTGTTGCCAAGCGAAAGCATGGGCCATTTATGCTGAACAGTTTTAAATTCCTTGGTGATAAAACCACCCACTTTTTGGGTAGGGGAATCAGGGTCAGCAAATTCAGGGAATTGCTTTTCAAGGGCGATAAGTTCTTCCAGGAGCTTATCAAAGCCAAAATCATTAATAGTGGGCATAGCCAACACATAGTAGTTGTAATTGTGCTGTTTTATTTCAGCCAATAATGACTTAATTCTTTTTTTTGCTTCTTCTGGTGACATAGAAACGAAGATAGGAATGTATGGATGAATAGACAAAAATATATGCTAAATGAACGGGTTTGAGTGATGGATAAGTCCGGTTGTTGACGCGCTCCGGTGACTCACCCCGACTACGCTTCGCTGGTCGACTCTCTCTGCGGCAAGCCGCAAAGAGGGTGAAAAAAAATAATAAGCTTTTCCCTCTTTACGCTTTAGCGTAGAGAGGGTGGTCAAGCGAAGCAAAGACCGGGTGAGTCAAACTGAGCGCGTCGAAGCTTAGCGTTAAGGATGGCAGCGGATACCGGCCCGAGCTTAATGCCTGCAGGCGTATAAGCGTACAGCCTGACCCGCAGGGGAACGCCCGGATTAAATGTGCTCCGTTTGACTCACCCGACATCGTTTCACTCGTCGACCTCTCTCCGCCTGCGGCGCAAAGAGGTGGGAGGAAGAAGTTTTTTATTTTTTACCTTTTCACTCCCTCTTTACGCTTTAGCGTAGAGAGGGATGACCAGCGAAGCGAAGTCAGGGTGAGTTAACTACGCAGCCTGTGGTGAGTAAAAAAATAAGCATACTTTTTTAAACCATTTTCTTCATAAATCGTCATACCAATAGTTATCGAATTAAATACTACTATGAAAAATTTAAAGAAAGTTCTGTTTTTATTTATTGGCATATCGGCTTTTACAGTTGCTAAAAGTCAGGCACAGGTTGTTGTAGTTGTTCGCCCAGAACGCCCGAGAGAGGTTGTTGTGGAAAGGCCCGTAGCACCTTCACCACGCCACGTTTGGGTGGCCGAAGAGTGGACACCAGCCGGTGGCAGATATGTTTACCACGGAGGGTATTGGGCGCTTCCGCCACATCCACACGCAGTTTGGAGAGCAGGCCACTGGCGCGATCACAGGGGTGGATATGTATGGATACCCGGTCATTGGGCTTAAAATAGAGTTCCAATAAAAAAGCGATGGGTTTCACACCCATCGCTTTTTTATTGGAATAAAGTAACTATAAAGAATATTAGAACTGGTACCAATGTTAGAATTACTGAAACTGCAGTTGTTATTTTTAATATTTTTGTTTTGTTAGCCTGTTTGCTTTCGGACAGACTTAATTTATTTAGAAACCAAATTATTAATACTAGTAAACCCGCCTCTAACAATAAAATAATGGCTGAAAACCTACTATATGCTCCATTTATATATGCATTTAGATAGACTAATAACCAGAATGAAAATAGTTGCCATATTAAATTGTAAATAACATACAGCGTATTCCCTGTCATATAATATTAATTACCCGTTCCGCTGCCGCTATCGTGCGTATCTTTCTTCATCATGGCTTCCTTAATGTATTTTACAGGAGCACTGCCATAGCTCAGGAATTTTTCATTAAAGGCTTTTAAAGTATAATTAACGCCCTGGTCTTTTTTCCATAGTTCGCGCAGGTCCATAATTTCTTTATAGCCGGTGTAGTAGCAATCCAGTTGTACACTGCTTACGGTTACACGTTTCCATTTGTTTTCGGCCTCTGTTTTTTGCTGAAATGCCTCATGTGTAAGGAATGTAATGGCTTGGTCTTTTGTCATGCCAGCAGCATGTACACTGTAATCCAGTATGGTATTACAAACGGAGCGCAGGTGCCATTTATACCACATTAGCTTCATTTCGGGATTGTCGCCACCGTAGCCATTGTCCAGCATCATTTGTTCGCCATAAACCGCCCAACCCTCTATCATAGCATTATTGCCAAATATGGACTTAATTAAACTTGGCGATTGATTAGCGTACACCAGCTGCACGTAATGGCCCGGTATAGCCTCGTGGATACATAGTATTTGCAAAGTGTAGTTATTGTACTCGCGCAAATAACTTTCGGCCTGCTCCGGCGAATAGCCTGCCAGGCTGCCTACGTTGAAGTAAGAGTTGCCGGTTTTATCATACGGGCCAGGCGAGCTCATGGATGCACCCGCGCCGCTGCCTGCCATATAGCCAGGTTCCTTGCGTACAACCAGTGGTTTCGAAGGATCCATTGTCACCAGGTCTTTTGCCCGCACAAAAGCGGTTAACTTAGGTATAAGCTGCTCAATTGATGATTGAAAGTTATCCGCATCAACGTGTCTGCTTGCGATAGTATCAATCACTTTGCTGATCAGTTCCATGCTATCCTTTGGCATAGCTTGCGTGCCAAAATATTTTGGCCACAGCTGGCGGCTCAATTGTGCCATTTCATGATGAACAAATTTTTTCCGTTCGGTTGCAGCGTTAAATATTTGCTGCGACGTATATTGTGATTGTATCTCGTATTTAAACTTATCATTATAATATTCCTGACCCAGCCTGAAATCGCGCGGATGATCGTTCTTCATCCCTTTAAGGAATGCTGCGAAACCCCTTATGGCAGTAGCCGACGTAGCCGCCCTGTCGAGCATTTGTTTTTGCTCAGCCTCGGGGATGTTTGATTTTTTAAGGGAATCGGCAAAATCCTTTTCAAAAGTTCCCACACCGTTCAGGTGCTGATCAATAGCCAGGTTGGTAAGTTCAACAACCGGGTTTTTGAGCTGCTTTTCGGCCTCCTTGTAATAATCAGGAATATTGGCCATTTTTTGGTAGAAATTACGCAGGCGTTTGGCAAGCGGCGCGTAATGCTCGTTCAAAATATAAGCAAAGGTGCCTATCACATTATAATTGGTGGGGTTCCACTCATATTCCTTTAAAAATTCGGTATCCCATTGCAGATATTGCAGCTGGTTTTGCATGATCTGGTAATCAATGCGGTTATTTTGCGATAACTTCTCGATCTCATAATGCGACAGTGAGTCGAGGTTTGATTTATAGTACTCAAGCTGCTTATCCCTTGTTTTATTACTCGGTACCAGCAGCAAACTATCATATTTATGATACCCTACCGAGGTTGCCCAATCGGGGTTTACTTTCCATAATCCATCTAAAAAAGTACTTTCATACACAACAAATGCGGCATCATCTTTTATACCTGTTGGGCCTACAGAGTCCTTTTTACATGCCGCAAAAACGGTAATTAAAAGGACGATGGCTAAGAATTTTCTGTTCACAGCAGTTCAATTAGTTTGAAAATATAAACTTATAACATTTAGATGAAATAAATTGGTGAAATGAGGGAGGTGGTGTAAAATTTTTGAGAGGGGGTAGCGGTTTGACCCTATCCGCGCGTCATTGCGAGGAACGAGGCAATCCCCGACTGTGCACGACGAATATGCATGGTTGTATACTTATCGTATGGTATCGCTTTTCGCTAAGAAGTCACTTTTTGTCTTTGACACAAAAAGTAACCAAAAAAGTCAAGTCAGTCGAAAGGCTTCTTTGCCGCACAAGGCCATTGCCCTGCAAATCAGGCAAAACCTGGGCTGCTATATTTTTACGCTGCTGTCGCTGCGCACTTGGCCTTTGCCCTTCTGCAAAAATCTGCTATGCCCTGCTAACACACACGGCCACCATTGTTTTGCCTGCTTTCGCCCGAAGCTGTTCTACTGACGGGGAAAGAAAGGCCTCACTAACTCTCTTTAAAGGAGAGCTACAAATGAACGTAATCAAAGGTGTGCAAAGGCCCGACAAAAAGCGCGGGCCTGGGTGTTTTGCCTGTGGGGGGAAGGATCTTTTTGTCTTGATTTATTCATCTATTATTTGTTTTTTATAGGTATTCATGAGCTCCCTCCGGTCGGGTTTTGCTACCTTTTGTATCAAGACAAAAGTAGTAGCCTCCGCGGCAATGAGCGGCTTCGAGCGATATGTAAACTACATGCTAATCCGCCAAACAAAAACGCCGCCAAACAAAAAAACGCCCCTCAGTTTCCCGAAAGGCGTTCATAAATATCAAATACAATTATTATTGACCCGGGGCTGGTGCCGGTGTTGTTGGTGCAGTAGTTGCGCCTGGTGCTGGTGCTTTGCCAATAAGGGCCATAAACTGATCCAGTTTTGGTGTTATAATAATTTCTGTACGCCTGTTTTGTGATTTGCCACTAGGCGAGCTGTTATCGGCAATCGGGTTAAACTCACCACGGCCGCCTGCTGTTAAGCGTTTAGGGTCAACGCCGTAGGTGTTCTGTAATGCCATAACTACTGATGATGCCCTTAATGTACTCAGATCCCAGTTATTACGAATGTTCTTTTGTGAAATAGGAACATTATCGGTATTACCTTCAATCAGTACATCATAGGTAGAGTAATCATTAATGATCTTGGCTATTTTAGCCAATGTTGCTCCGGCCTGGTCAGAAATTTCATAGCTGCCTGATTTGTAGATCATGTTATCAGATAGCGATACGTAAACTACACCTTTAAGCACCTTTACATCTACGCCTTTTGTTTCATCCGGGCTTAGCGAGCGGGTAAGGTTATTGGTTAACACCATATTAAGTGAGTCGCTTTTGTTTTTTGAGTTTACCAGTTCCTTAATATAAGCGTTTGAGGCGTTTATCTGGTCAACCAGTTTCGAGATATTCATACCGCCCTGGTTGTTACCTGCCAAACATTTGTTTAGTGCATCCTGTAAGGCAACTGTATTGGCATTTGCTGCTGCAATTTGCTCTTCAAGGCTCGTAACACGGCTTTTTGAGCCTGCAAGTTCTTGTTGGGTTACCTGGTAACTTTGCATTACGTCGTCGTTCTTTTTTTGTAAATTAGCGTTATCTGCTTGTAATGCCTGATATTTCTTAGTGCTTACACAACCAGAGGTTACGGCTACCACCAGCAGTATAGCTGGCATAAAGAATTTTATTTTCATGTGGCTAATTAATGTTTATTAAATGATTACAATATATTTATAATCAACGTTCCTTTAACAATAAAGTTACTGTATAGTTTCAATTTAGCGAATAAATTGCCATAATTCTTTCACTGGATGTGCATAATTACTTTATTGTAAATTTAGTTAACTATAGGGTGTTGCAGCAGTTTAGAATGTATTCTAAATATCAATTCAGATTGTGGGTATTAGGTATGCCCAAGCTATAATCGGTATATTTACTACATTAATAATTGGCAGATTTGAGTATAAATCATCAACCAATTGCGCTGCTAATTGTTAAGCATAAAAAAATCTGCAAAAATGGATAACAACAATAAAACCTTAGTAACGGAACTCACCAAATTGCTGCTTGGCGGCAGTGCCCATGCCGATATGAAAACTGCCGTAAAGGGGCTGCCTGCTGAATTGCGTGGCGTAGTGCCTGATAAGTTGCCCTACAGCATATGGCAACTGGTTGAGCATATACGCATTGCCCAATGGGATATGCTGCGCTTTTGTATGGATCCACATCATAAATCACCAAAATGGCCTGAGGAATACTGGCCAAAGGAACCTGCCCCTAAAAATGATGAGGCCTGGAATGAATCATTAGAGCAGATCAATAACGACCTTGATGAATTTATTGGCATTTTAGAACATAGCAACCTGTATGAGCAGATCCCGGGAGGCAGCGGGCAAACCATATTGCTGGAAGCCCTGCAAATGGCCGATCATACCTCATACCACGTTGGCGAAATAATAGCGATAAGAAGATTATTAGGCGCCTGGAAATAAATGGAACTACATGATGATAAAACTTTCGACAGTATTATTTATACGGAGAAGGTTATAAAAGGGCAGGAGTTTCAAAGCTGCACATTTAAACGCTGCGATTTTACCAACAGCGATTTTTCACACAATAAATTTATCGATTGTGTTTTTGAGAGTTGTAATTTATCGCTGATGAAGCTGAACGGCGCAGCTTTAAATAATGCCGTATTCAATAACTGTAAAATATTGGGCGTGAACTTCAGCGAGTGTCAAACCATGCTTTTCAGCGTAAAGTTTGATGGTTGTATACTGGATTATGCCTCATTTATGGGCCGGAAGATGGTGAGCACCAGGTTTACCAAATGCTCATTAAAGGAAACCACTTTTAGTCAGGCAAATTTATCGGGGAGCGTTTTTGATCAGTCGGACCTGTCGGGAACAGTTTTTAACCGTACTGACCTTACATCGACAAACTTTGTAACTGCATACCATTACAGTATCGACCCTGAAATAAACAATATTAAAAAGGCTGCTTTTTCGGCTGATGGCCTCGCGGGGCTTTTAACAAAATACCAGATCAGGATAGTCTGATCTGGTATTTTTATTCATTTCTACTTTAACCCATTAATAAAGTCTACCACATCAGTAACCATTTCCTGGTTAAGCGGCAGGTCGGGTTTTTGATAGGTAGCTAAATTGGGTTCCCTATCTGTCGGGGCATCTTTTAAAACATAATTCATTCCTCTTACGATAGAATACGTGGCATTTGATTTTGCCGATTTTAGTTTCAGACCTTGTGTAACCGGATATAGCAGATCGTTGGTGCCTTGTATGATCAGCATAGGCATTTTAACCTTTTTTATCTCTCTTTGCGGGTCGTATCTGCACCACGACATCAGGAACATCTGGATGCTTGGCCTTGCAATATAATATAAGGCCGGGTCGATATTATCAGTGATTTTGCCTTTGCGTAAAGTATCAAGCATGGATTTAAATTCATCGCCCAGGTATGATGGCTGTGATTTCATTTGCTCAGTTAACAGTTTATCCGCAGGGTCGCCCGCGCCTTCTAATGATATAAATCCTTTTATAGGCTCATCAGGTACCGACATCATGCCAACCAACGCGCCCTGGCCATGGCCTGCTATAATTATTTTCGAAAAGCGACCATCATCATTCAGCATACCTATAAGAGCTGTAGCATCATCAACATAATCTTCAAAACGCATTTGGTTTTCCTTGTCGGCGCTTACGCTTTGCCCAACCATACGCTTATCATAACGCAAGGATGCAATGCCGGCCTTGCCCAAAGCAGTAGCCAGCAATTGATAACTATTGGCAGTAATCACGGGGTTTTTGCAATTGCCATCACGGTCAGTTACACCGGCTCCTGCTATAATTAATACCACAGGTATTTTACCATTTACGGTTTTGGGCATGGTTAAGGTACCCGCAATTGAGCCTGCCATAGTTTTCAAAGCAATGGGCGATTCTGTTACTGATGGGTCAACAGGGGTAGTGGTTGCAGTGGGCTCATCCTGCGGTTTTAAAAACAACCCGGTTATTTTTCCGTCGTTGTTTAGCGCCAGGTTAAGCATAAAAATGCCGTTCTTAAATTTTGCTCTATAAGCGGAAACCGGCTGGGTATATTTTGCAAAGGTTGTTTGGTCAAGGCTGCCTAGCTGTTCTTTTAATTGAGCCGTTGTTGATGTAAACTTATCAAGCGGTTCAGCTGCTTTCATTTCAGGACTGAACATCATAAAAACGCTGTCAGCCTCGCCTGCGTTATAAAACTTTACAAAGTTACTCAGTACAACTTCATAAGCGGCAGGGGCTGCCTGTGCAAAAACGCTGGCTGTAAAGAATAAGGTAAGGAAAATAAAAACAACTTTTTTCATACTCATTTAGTCAGTAAAACTGATCCTTTTTTTTGATTATATACTTTTAATAATATGGGTTGTATACCGTGTTTGTGTTTAATTGGATTTAACACTAAAATCACATTGTAAAACCTTTAACCCTAATTTTGCGTTTAAATTACCAATAAATCAAAGCAAACATATAGTAAATTTTCACATAACTGTTGATGAAGTTTTTTTTCGGATGCTTATTGTTGGCCCTGCTCTTAGGCACATATAGCTATTCGTACGCACAAACAGGTATGTCGCTTATTACAGGTAAAATACTGACAGAAAAGCATATACCTGCCGAAGACGCCACTGTAACATTACTTAGCTTTCCTGATTCAGCAATTGTTAAAACAACCACATCGGGCCAAACCGGCGTGTTTAAATTTGATAATATTGTACCTGGCATATACCTGCTTGCTATCCATAAAATAGGTTACAGTAAATACTATACCGGGCAATACCACTTACTTGCCGGCAAAACAACAGCCATAGGCGAGCTCACTTTATCACCCGTAAACCAGCAACTGGGCGAAGTAAGCATTACTGCCAAAAAAGATTATATACAGGTGCAGCCCGATAAAACAGTACTTAATGTTGACAGGAGCATACTTTCGGCAGGCAATTCTGTGTTGGATATATTAACTACCGCGCCAGGCGTACGCGTTAGGGATAACAGTATTTTATTTAAAGGGGGCCAAAAGGCTTTGATAGCTATAAATGGCAAACCGGTGGGTAATCTTACTGACGACCAGCTGGCCGACCTGTTGAAAAGCTACCAGAGCAATATGATCAGCCAGATAGAGCTGATAGCAAATCCTTCAGCTAAATATGATGCTACGGGTGGCGGCGGGGTGATCAATATCATCCTGAAAAAAAGTAAAGACCTTGGCTTTAGGGCAAGCATTGTTGAAAGTGCAGCATACGGGCAGGATTACAAATTCAGCAGCGGTATTAACCTTAATTATCGTACAGATAAATTTAACTTTTTTGGAAACTACAGCTTTGCCGATAATAAGCTGCCGCGCTTGCTGGATATTGACCGTAATATTTATGATGATAACCAGCTAACAAACATAGGTGTAGATTATAACAGTACATCATATACAAAAACTAACAACTATAATGCGGGTGTTGATTACAGTATTACACCAAAGCAAACCATAGGTGCCCTGTTTTATGGTTACCATAACCAGGCAGGGATCGATAAATCCAGTTCTACCTATATCAGGAACAATGGTTCCTTAGATTCTATCCTTACCACGCAATCGCATGTGGATAGGGCTATTACTAATCTCAATTATAACTTAAACTACAAAGGCACCTTTGGTAAAAATAACGGAACATCACTAACAGCCGATTTTGATTACTCAACTTATGACAGGAGCTCTTTTGAATTGATTAATAATTATTTTTATCTCACAAATGGTACACCTTACCGTGCGCCTTTATTTTATACCGATAATTCCCCATCATCCATCAATATCCGTTCCGAGCGTATTGATTTTAGTCAGCAGTTAAGCAAAAGCAGTAATTTAAGCGCCGGGTTAAAAAATAACCAGGTAAACAGCGATAATACTATTGCTTTTAACCAGGGTTCAGATACCACCAATTTTTTATCTATACCCTCTTTAACAGACCACTTTATATATAAAGAGCGTATAAATGCTGCCTATGCAGCCTATAACGATAAGTTTGGCAAAAGCGATCTTACACTGGGCCTGCGTGCCGAGCAAACAAGCTCATACGGTAAATCATATCACCCCGATAAAACGGTGGCCCGCAGTTATTTTGATCTTTTTCCGAATATACAATGGATACAGGCTGTTGATACAAATAACATGCTTTCAATTGGTTATGACCGCCGCATAACGCGCCCCAATTACCAGGATCTGAATCCGTTTGTTGGTTTTATTGGCCAATATTCATACAGTACAGGCAATCCATTTTTAAAACCGGAATATTACAACGTTTACTCAATTTCAGATCTTTATAAAGATAAATACAAGGTTGAACTGCGTTTAACGGTAACGCAGGATATGTTTGCCCCGGTTTATGAGCAAAACGATTCAACCAAAATATACGTAACCACTTTAAATAACATTGGCACACGGTACGAGTACGAGGCTGAATTCACAATACCGGTTGATGTTACCAAGTGGTGGAATGTTAATATAGATCTTGATGCAGGTTATGCAAAATATATCTATAACCAGGATAGCGCCCGTAAATCAACCTATGAATTAAACCTGCAGCTCAATCAAAGTTTTACTATAAATAAAGGCTTAAAAGCTGAGATATATGGATTTTATTCTTCGCCAACTTACTACGGTATTAAGCAATATAAAGCGCAATATGCGGTACGTGCGGGCCTTAGTCAGTCGGTACTGCATAACAATGGCAGCATAAGGCTAATGGTTACTGATATTTTTAACAGTGATGAATATCAGTATACCTCCAATTATTCCAATCTCGACCTTACAGGCAAGGAAAAAGTGGGGAGCCGGTTTGCGATGCTAACTTTCACCTATCGCTTTGGCAAGTCAAGTGTTAAGGGGCCGTCACGACGTACAGGGGGTAACGTTGATGACCAAAAAAGGTTAAGTGGCAGTTCAAACGAGAATTAAGATTACATTACACGTAGTTCGGGATATTTGCCTTTTATCCGCTTTGCGAAAAAATGGCCCAGTGATTCTGCATTGATAAATCTTTTATAGGTTGGTTTCGAAAAGTTAAAGTAAGTCCACACGCCGCCTTCCCTAAATTCAAGTTCAAGAATTTTAGCGCCGGGATCGTAGCCCACGCTATCTAAAACCGATGACCGTACCGGATGCCTTTGCATTATAGGTATAACAGAACAAAGGCGGTAAATTGTTTTAAAAATGTTAACCGGCATGGCCACTTAGCATGCTTGCAAATATAATAAGCAGCACCAGCAAGCTAATGAATATGTAAAGTTTGTCTTTCTCGAGTACAAAACCTATTGTTGAGAATATAACCCGGAGTATGGGCGTAGCGATTAATAGTATAATGCCGAACTGTATAATAGCCTGCCCTCTAAAGGTAATTATGCCGTACATAATACCCTTAAAGCTCTGTATGAAATCAGGGATACCAACAAATTTACGGTGGTCGACCACCTCCTGGCCATGCCTGTAAAGGAAAATAATACCGCCAAAGAATACGATACTGATAGATACAATTACGCCTATGCGCAGTACCCAACCTATAACCACCTGCATGTCTGTATCCTTAAAACTGATCTTTTGTGCCATGTTATATTTTTCCGATTATTCCGTTATAGATCATCTGCGAAGCTAAAAAAGCAACCACAACAGCAAATACCCACCGCAACCAGCCCGATGATTGTGTGTGTACCAATATTTTTGATCCGCTTAAAGCGCCAAGCAGTACACCAACCACTACCGGCATTGATATGCCCGGATCGATATACCCGCGCTGTAAATAAACAACCGCGCTTGCCGCGGCGGTAACACCAATCATAAAATTGCTGGTGGTGGTTGATACTTTAAAGGGGATCCGCATAATGGTATCCATAGCCAACACTTTTAATGCACCTGAGCCTACACCCAGCAAGCCCGATAAAACACCTGCGAACAGCATCATTACAAACCCGCCGCCAACTTTAGTTACGCTGTAATTAACGGTGCCCTGAGCAGTAGGGTAGCTGCTGTTCAGTTTCAGCTTTTCGGCCCACTGGTTTTTATGTTTTACTATTTGTTCTGATTTTTTACGGAGCGACATGACAGCCGAAAAGATAAGGATAACGCCCAGCAAAATAGCAATGTAATGTGTAGGTATGTATACGGCTAGTATGGCCCCTGTCATGGCGCCTGCGGTAGTGGCAATCTCCAGGAACATGCCCAGCCTTATATTGGTAATGCCCTCGCGTACATAAGCTGCCGCCGAGCCGGAAGATGTAGCTATAACCGATACCAGCGACGCGCCGATAGCATAATGAATATCAACATGAAGCCCTAACGTAAGCAGTGGGATAATTACAAAACCGCCGCCAAGCCCTGTCAATGAACCCAAGAGGCCGGCAAAGTATGAACCGATAAGTATAATAAGCGTAAATACTAATACCGACATATAATTGTTGAGGCTGGTAAAAGTGCTAAATTAGCAATACTTTTTAAGGCTTTGTCCCTGAGCAAAGAAATAATAACGTTACACAAATCAGACAGAATTTTAACAACAATAAATCGAACTTTATGTTATTAATTCAACTTAAATTTACTTATGGCTTATAACGAAATACTGGAGCTGCTTGGCAAGGATGCCGACAGTTTGCTGAACCACAAAAGCGAAACTTTTCCAAAGGAAACATTACATCTTCCATCGCCTGATTTTATTGATAGGATATTTTTGGATAGCAACCGCAATCCGCAGGTGATCCGCAATTTGGCTGCTATACATAACCATGGCCGCCTGGCTGGTACAGGTTATATGTCTATCTTACCCGTAGATCAGGGGATTGAGCATACCGCAGGCGCTTCATTTGCTAAAAATCCACTGTATTTCGATCCGGAGAACATCCTGAAACTGGCTATTGAGGCTGAATGTAATGCCGTTGCCACTACGTTTGGTAACCTGGCTATGGTGGCCCGTAAGTATGCGCATAAAATACCTTTTATCGTAAAGATCAATCATAACGAGCTGTTAACTTTCCCAACCAAATACAACCAGATTATGTTTGGGTCGGTTGATGATGCCTGGAATTTGGGTGCGGCAGCGGTAGGTGCCACCATCTATTTTGGATCAGAGGAAGCCGACAGGCAGATCATAGAAGTATCGAAGGCTTTTGAGCGCGCACATGAATTAGGCATGGCCACCGTACTATGGTGCTATACCCGTAACAATGCGTTTAAAAAAGATGGCATTAACTACGAAACATCAGCTGATATTACAGGCCAGGCCAATCATTTAGGCGTAACCATTCAGGCTGATATTATCAAGCAAAAACTGCCTGATGTAAACGGTGGTTTCACTAAAATTGGTTTCGGCAAAACCGACCCATTGATGTACAGTAAACTAAGTACCGATAACCCGATAGACCTTTGCCGCTACCAGGTAGCCAATTGCTATATGGGCCGTGCCGGACTAATCAACTCAGGCGGTGAATCAGCAGGTGCAAGCGATTTTGCCGAAACTGTTAAAAACGCAGTAATTAATAAAAGAGCAGGTGGCTCAGGCTTAATTATGGGCCGCAAAGCCTTCCAGCGCCCGTTTGATGAAGGGGTAAAGATCATCAGGGCTGTGCAGGATGTGTATTTGGCTAATGAGATAACTGTAGCTTAATATTCAATAGGAGGCAAGCGGTTGGCAATTAACAAAATTTTCAACCGCTTGCAATTTCCGGGAATGGGTGAAGTTTGTGGAACAATTTGCGTACTCTCTTCTGGTTATAAATTTAATTTAGAAAGGATTTCATTTATTAATGGACAAGTTCCTTTTTTTCTATAAATTTCTGTTTCTAAAAAGTTAACAGTTTGATTTGGTTCGCAATATATAAATGTATCTATTTCGATCCCCATTTCTTTACCTTCATTGGAAGTCCGTTTGACAATTATACCATTATACTTATTCGATTGATGTAATTGCTTTGTGCAGGAAACAGTCACGTGTCCCAAATGTTCATCTATGCTTACAACAATCCACCATCTTGGTACTGAAACTTGATACCCCAGTTTGGGATCGAAATAAGAATATGGGGCTATAACAACATCACCTACTCTATATTTGCCCATTTATTAAAGGCATTCTGAATATTCCTCCGAACGTAAATCATTTAATACATCATTTGGTAGATGTGAAAATCTTTTTTCTAGTTCTTTTAGATATTCTTGTGATAAAGGAGTGGCCATGTTTGGGTATAGGTCACTATGCATGTCACCTACAAATTGATTAGTTACAGCTACGATATATAGCGACTTGTCTCTTATTCCCTTAGTAAACACAGAAGATTTAGATGGAATTTTTTTTGCACGATCATTTAATTTGTGCGATAAGCGCTCCCACTTAATTAGTATATCTTCTTTTTCTCTATGTTCCGAGTGTGAAAATTTTTGGTAATCATTTTTAATGCTCACACGAAGTATTTTTAAAGACTGGTTCAATTGAATGTTCATGTGTATAATTTTGGCTATCGTATTTCCAATTAGCTTTAAAATGAAAATAAATTTATTTTCATTAGAATTTTGTGCAATAGAATTTTCTTTAGAGAAATTTTCAATATCTCTAACCAGTAATTTAGGACTATTTAATGCGTATGACATGTTTCTTTACGTTTGCAACATATAAAATGTTGTTTATAACAAATTACATTATACCGATATTTGACTATCAATATACACAATTAGTTTAATTAAAATGGTTTTGTAATTAACTATAATCGAGGGATTGACAATGAGATACGCTGCACGCCAATTTGGATTAAGTTAGTTATCGAAGCAATAAATATTTTGAATTTACACGGCTCCTCAACTTGGAATTGTGTATGGATAATAATCCAAAAGTGTTATATTGCTTTAAAGTATAACATCATATACTCGTAACACCGCTTACGCTAGCAATTTTGTAGGACAAATATATAACTAACTTTATCTTTACAAAGATAAAGCCAAAAAATGTTACATTTAGATTAAGTTTAAATAATATCAGTAGTGTTGTTGCGGGATAGCATCAAATATACAGAATATTAAAGCATATAGTACTGGAAATATTTTGGCAGCACTATAGTAAAATGGTGCATCCAAATATAATATATAGTTACCGAAAGTTTATAACTTTCAAAAACTATTGCCTTTCTTTCAACGCCATCACCTCTGCGTCATTCACCAGCAGGCGCAGCGTTCCATCGCCCGTTAGGGCCCATGTTAGGTGTTTAGAGGCTAAAGCTTCGTAAAAATCAGCCGAAATCGTATTGCCGGGACAGGCCATTTGGGTAGTAGCAATGGGCCCTGCGGTAATGTCATTGCCTTTATAAGCAGCAACACCCATAAAGGTGTTACAGCCATCGCTGCCATTTATCTTATTATCCTGCATCTCAAAAGTGATGGATGGCAGGCCGTTTCCATAATCTCTTTCATTAAGCACTTTGCCTTTAAATGATACTACCGTCCAAACAATATTGTTTATCCTGGCATCTACCGCGCTATGCTCATCTTTTTTAATAGTGCTGCACGCCGATAGTACAACAAGCAAACAGGCCATTAAAGACAGTTTTAATTTCATCATTTTATGTTTGAGGATGTTTATTCTTGAATAAAGTAACGATGTTTTATTGAAAATAGCCTTATGCCATTTGTTAAAATTTGCTAAAATTTAACAATGCCCTTACGAAGTATTTAAAGTATTATTTTTTTAAATTGATAGGTTTTAGGATATTTGCATCAGATCACCTGTAAAGGCAATCATATTTTCCTATGGTGCAAGGGTAACATGTCTGATTCTGGTTCAGAAGATAGTGGTTCGAATCCATTTAGGAAAACCTAACGGGACAACATCAGATTTTGATCGTTTGTCCCGTTTTTGTTTTCTGAGAACCGAATCAATAATTTTCAACTGGATGGATGAATCTGATTTTCAGCGTATTGCCTATTTTTTCTGTAGACACCCCCAGTGCTTTATTCTGCAGGATTTCTAAATCATTTATCTTGATAACATCAGTTCCCAATTCAGAGATCCTGGCGGCCAAAACTTAGGGTTGTCCCTATCTATAATGATATAAATAAAAGAAACCGCCTCATAGTTACTTACGAGACGGTTTCTTTTATTTATTGTTTACCCTAAAAAATGAACAAGTGTTTAATTATAGGATTTGGCCTCCAACAAGGTTTTGATCAATCGGGAAGCCGTTGAACGATGTTGGATTTGTAACTATGGTGTAATTACTACCCGTTGGGTTGGTCGCGAAAGGATAAGCGCCTATACCATACGTTGTATATCCCGATGGAAAACTGAATACTTCTCCGGAATAGGGCCCCGAAGTAATACTAATAGAGATATTTTCCGGGCAGGGTAGCGCATAAAGGGTTTGTGTGGTAATATCATACTCATTACAGTTTATAGTTATGTTATAGTATCCCGTGATGCCGCTCGCAGTCGCCGTGAAAGTAAAAACAATAGCCAGTTGATCTGTTATATTTTTTTTTCTGAGCATTAACTTTTTAGCGTTGTGTGCAGGGGTTATGGCAGTACGGCTATTTGCAGTTGCTGCAGTTGCAAGGATAAGTACGCCTAATCCCATTAAGAAATTACGAATTTGTTTCATGATGTAGGTTTTTATAATTGATGAATAATGTTTGGGTAAACAATTATCATAAAACTAAATGTTTATTTTAAGTTTAAAAAACCGGTTTAGCAATGTAACTAACTTGTTACATGTAATTTAAATGGAGATCAGCTTAAGGCTGCGTGCTTTTTATGTTTCACTTTCTTTTCAAGAACGGCAGTCTGTTAAAAAAATGTCTGTATTGATTATGGCGTAGGCACCAACGGCTCACATGGTTTCTTCGTTAACCTGGGCGAAGTTTTTTAGCTATACTAATTAGAGGACGTAGGTTCTGTTGTTTATACTTCTTGATGTAATAATTGATTAATAGTAAGCCTTTGCATAAATTTGATAGGGTTTACAAAGTATATTGTAATGAAAAAACAGAGCAAACATTTAATGAGGCTGAGCTGGCACTTTTAAAAGAGGGCTTGAAGCGTAGTTATAAAGAACGCTTTGAAATGGCCACCCGCTTGTTTAAGATCCAGCAAACTATGAACAAAGCTTCAATAATTCACAAACCGTTTATAACCAAATAAAACTTGTGGATTTACTTATGATGTAAGAGTAACATTTTAGGTGTGGTTCAGAAGATACTGGTCCGATCTATTTAGGAAAACACAGGAATTAGAAATCTGTTGCTCTTTCCGCGTTACTATTCAGTGTTTTGGGGACTCATTTTTTCAGTCATATTGCTACCTTTACAGAGAACTTTATCATGCCTACCACCGACCTCCACTTAAAATTAGATCGTTGCCCGCACTGTAGTATCGGTAAAGATTATAATTTTCAAACACAATGAAAAAAGCGTTCGGCATATTGGTGCCCTTAATTTTATGGGCACCCCTACTTTTTGCTCAGGTAAAATTCACGGCCACGGCGAGTAAAACTAGCGTTGGCGTAGGTGAGCGATTTGAGGTAAATTTCCATATAAACGCTAATGCTGACAAGTTTACTCCGCCAGATTTGAGAGCTTTCCAGGTGTTATACGGCCCCAATACATCAATTAATCAAGTGGTCAATAATAATGGTGATACTACATTTGATATAACATATAGCTGCATTCTTGTTGCCAAAAAGGAAGGCACATTTGATATCGATGCTGCAGCTATATTGGTAAATGCTCAAAACCTTTTGTCAAACTCACTTAAAATTAATGTAAAAGGTCAGTTCCCGACAGGCCAGCAACAACAATTTAATGTAACAGACCCTTTTGCTGCTGAAGATAGTTTACAATCCACTCCGGTTGATGCTACAACTCTGTCGAAACTAATATTTATAAGGGCTGAGACAGATAAAACACATGCTTATGTAGGCGAACAGATTAAAGTAACTTATAAGCTATATACCCGTGTTAACATAACGAGTGGCCAGTTGGGCAAAGCCCCCGCACTGAAAGGCTTCCGTAACCATGATGTTGCTAACTCTAATGGACAGAATAACCCCTTGACAACAGAAAATGTGAACGGCATGCAATACAAGGTAATCATGATAAAACAGCTAATGGTTTCCCCTGAACATGCCGGCGATCTCACCATAGCCCCGCTTACCATGGCAACCATTTTGCAAATCCCGAAAAAAGGGACTTTTGATAATCCCTCTGGCAATTACCATCAATTGAAATATGAACTTAAAAGTGCCCCGGTAATTATTCATGCTATTGCTCTGCGATCAAAATAAGCAAAGCAGCAGAAAAATCTTCTTTAGTCCATTGCCTGATAAGTGCAGACGTTTAAATCAGATGTAGTCCCCCACTGGCTTCAGTTTACAACTGAAGCCCACAAATCCTGAAAGTTTGAAACTTTCAACAATTACTCCTTCGCATTATCCCTCATCGAAGAATTAGCCGCAATTAAAGCCAGCAAAGTTATCGCTGCAGCTATTGACAAATAATAACCCACATACGGAAGCCCGTATTTGGTGGCCAGCGTAGTGGCCAAATAAGGCGTTAATGATGCGCCAAATATACCCGCTAAAGTAAAAGCCAACGATGCGCCGGTATATCGGACAGATGCCGGGAAGATCTCTGATAGGGCAGTCCCTATAGGCCCGTAGGTTAAGCCCATTAAAAACATACCGATGATCTGGAACAGTATAGTTATTCCCAAACTGCCGGAGCTGAATAATGGCGCGAAAAATAAACCGAATATGAAAATGCCAATGGTAGCAATGATCAGCATTTTACCGCGGCCATACTTATCAGCCATTACTGCGGATATCGGGATACCCAGGCCAAAAAACAGCATGGAGATCATCTGCGCTATTAAAAAGCTCGATTTTGGATAATGCAGAGCCGATGTGCCCCAGCTCAGGGTAAATACCGTCATTAAATAAAATAACAGGAAGGTGGTAATGGTAGCGATAGTACCTAAAACAATGGCCTTGGTATGTTTGGTAAACACCTCAGCAAACGGCACTTTTACCCGCTCATTTTTCTCCATTACCTTTAAAAAGTCGGGAGTTTCAGTAATTTTTAAGCGTACGTATAAGCCAACCCAAACCAAAATGGCGCTGGCAATAAACGGTATGCGCCAGCCATAATTGAAGAATTGCTGGTCGCTCATGGTTTTACTCAATATTAGGAACGTTCCACTGGAGATCAGGAATCCAATCGGCGCACCCAACTGGGGGAACATGCCATACCAGGCTTTCTTACCTTCGGGCGCATTTTCGGTAGCTAATAGTACCGCTCCGCCCCATTCGCCGCCAAGGCCCAAACCCTGCCCAAAGCGAAACAAAGCCAGCAATATTGGTGCTGCAATACCTATGGATGCATAACCTGGTAACAGACCGATAGCCACGGTTGATGGCCCCATGGTCATTAAAGCTGCAACCAGTGTAGCTTTACGGCCCTTGCGGTCGCCAAAATGTCCGAATAGCGCTGCTCCCAATGGCCGGGCAAAAAATGCCAGCGCGAATGTTGCCAATGATTCAAGCGTAGCCGAAGTAGGATCGGCCGATGGGAAGAATAGTTTTGGAAAAACCAGTACCGCTGCGGTGGCATATATGTAGAAATCAAAAAACTCAATGGTGGTACCAATTAGACTGGCTACCAGTACACGCCTGGCCGAATTTCCTGAAGTAATAACCTGACTCATAAGGTTTGCTTTGGGTTGAAATAAAACAAAACCCAAACATAAATATTCCTGTCAATATTTATGTATTAAAAATCAAGCTTTCCGGGCATGTAAGCAGGCATTTCCATAACATCAAACTGGTTTACTTTCTCTTCAAATTCAAGCAGGAAATCTTTGTCTTCGGGGTAATATAACGCTTTAATATAATCATCGCCCGCAAAACGCTTGATAGCGTCAAGATCGTCCCAAAAAGTAAGCGTATAATAATGCGTTATATCATCCTCATCCCGCCTTAAAACAAATACGCCGCGGTTGCCCGTGGTAGCTTTGTAATCAACCAGCCCGGTATTTAATAAAAATTGATGATAAGCTTCAGCATCTTTCTTTAATACCCTGCCGTGCCACATTCTTGCGATCATAGTTTTGAGTTTATGTGTTTATTCAACCCCTTATTCTCTTGCAATAATATGCGCATACCTTTATTAATGGTTATTGATGGCCCTTGCCAATATGAATGCCGCCGCTGCTGCCAAAGCACCTATTACCACAACCTTAATACCTCCACTAACAGGCGGTTGTCCCGTTAGTTTACTTTTAAAGTAGCCGAATATAAATAAAGCCAGTAAAGTAATACCGCATGAGAAAAGCAGCGCTTCTTGCGTATCATGTATAAAAAAATAGGGTGATAGTGGTATTATACCACCAATAATATACGATATGCCAATAGTAATAGCGCTCCGTGTGGCCCGGTTGGGGTCGGGTTTATCAAGGCCGAGCTCATACTTCATCATAAAATCAACCCATTTATCTTTGTCTTTTTCCAGTTCATCAGCTATTTCCTGTTGTAATTGTACCGATAGACCAAAATCAGCAAATACTTCCATCACTTCCCGTTTTTCCTCTTGCGGTACACGCTCAACCTCTTCGTATTCGCGTTTAAGCTCTGAGTTGTAATGATCTTCATCGGTGCGGCCCGCTAAAAAGCCGCCAAGTCCCATAGCAATTGAACCGGCAACTATTTCGGCCAAACCGGCAGTTACCACAATTCCCGAAGCATTTACCGCGCCGCTCAAGCCAGCAGCAAGGGCAAAAGGTACAGTTAACCCGTCAGACATGCCGATAACTATATCCCTTATAGTTTCCGAACTATTAACATGATGTTCTTTGTGCATCCCCAAAAATAAGTGCTAAAGTTTATATCAATCAGTTTATTAGCTATTTGGGATTGGTCTTAATACAAAACTTAATATAATTATAATAATGGTGCTGCCGCGAGCGTCCCGCTCGTGGCGCGCATTGCCTCAGCTTCCAGCTGAAAAAAATATCCTGAAAATCATTAAAATCCAATGGATCCTGGTTCCTCAGGCAACCTTTATCCTTCATTCACCGATATATTAATACAGCCCTGCCGAATGCGGGTTGTGATTAATAGCTGAGGAAATGACTGTTTCGGTTGTAATAATTACTAAGAACGAGGCTGCTACAATAGGCCGCTGTGTGGCCGCTGCGAAGCGTATTACCGACGATGTGATTGTGATGGATAACGGCAGCACGGACGAAACAACAGACATAGCCCTTAATTATGGTTGCCGTGTTTACCAGGAAAAATGGTATGGTTACGGTACCAATAAAAACCATGGCGCAGCGCTCGCCCGGCACAACTGGATATTGAGCCTTGATGCCGATGAGATACCCGACGATGAACTGATAACAGCCATCCAAAACCTGCAGCCCGAAGCTGATAATATCATATACGATATCCGTTTCCGTGCCTATTTTGGTGGAAAGCGCGTACGTTTCGGTACCTGGGGGCGCGATCATCGTATCCGCCTGTTTAATCGCAATTATACCAGTTGGAGCGAGCCATTAGTGCATGAAAATTTAATTAAACCGGGAGATGCTGTTATTAAAAAATTATCTGGTTTAGTGCATCATTACTCAGGGAAAAACCCGGAACAATATCGTGCTAAAGCAATGCATTATGCCCGCCTCAATGCCCGCAACTATTCACATGAAGGCAAAAAAACTACTGCCGTTAAATTGTATCTTGCTCCATTGTTCCACTTTCTGAAAGATTATATTTTTTTACTGGGGATATTGGACGGTAAGCGCGGATGGCTGATTGCCAATGCAATGGCACAATATACCCGGGCAAAATATCAGTACCTTAAACAGGAAACAGAACAAAAAGAAAAGAACTACTATGCTGGGGAAAACCTGTTGGTAGAATACCAGAACCATTCACACTAAATGAAAATACGCTCACTGCAAAACCTGTCGGCTAATACCATCCAGTTGGTTGTTAACCAGTTTTTTGGCGCGGTTGTATTTTATATTTTATCGCTCGGGCTGGATAAATCTTCATTCGGGCAAATTAACCTGGCACTGGCCGTTCTGTTGTCGGTATTTAATATCCTTTCTTTTGGTATCGATCAGTTAGTAGTTAAAAAAGTAGCCCAGGGCGAAGATGTACCCCATGTAATACGGCTGTATATCGGCCATGTATTACTAACCGGTTTTATATTTTATGGCCTCCTGTTATTAGGATATATAGTATTTAAAACATCGCCCGCGTATAACCTTATTTTATGGATAGGCGCAGGCAAGCTATTCATATTTTTCTCTATGCCTTTTAAACAGGTATGCAGCGGGTTGGAAAAATTCAAACTGCTGGCGCGCATGTCGGTAGTATCAAACTGTATCCGTGCTTTTGTTTTGCTGGCGCTGATGCTGTTTCATTCGCTAACCATATATAGCATCATTATCACCTTTGTAAGCGGCGACGCTTTAGAGCTCGGTTATACCTTATATCTTTTTTACAGCAACACAGGCTATCGCACTAAAACGACATTTGATAGATCGGGCTATCAAACATTATTAAAAGAGTCGATGCCACAATTAGGCGTAGTATTGATTACCTCCGCCCTGGCCCGGTTCGATTGGCTGTTCATCGGCTTTATGGTATCCGATATTAAGCTTGCCGAATACAGCTTTGCCTACAAGGTTTTTGAAATATCAACCCTGCCCATGCTGGCCATCGCGCCGCTATTGATTCCCCGTTTTACCCGTTATTTTAATAGTGCCGATCCGGGCAGCGTTAATCTTAAATTCCTCATCCGTGCCGAGCTTATAATAGCAGCCTTTACAGTGCTTATACTCAACTTAAGCTGGGAGCCGGTAGTTAACACGCTTACACACGGTAAATATGGCTCGGTAAACGTGGTAACTGTTTTCATCCTCTCATTATGTATACCTATGTTATACGTCAATAATTTTTTGTGGACTATCTTCTTCGCAAAGGGCCGATTAAAGCTTATTCTGCATGCCTTCATCATCATGTTGGCAGTAAACGTTGGCACCAATGTAATATTGATACCCCTTTATGGAAATGCCGGGGCCGCGCTGGCTTATCTTGCTGCATGCTTTGCGCAAACAATATTCTTCCTCGTAAAAAATGAGGTCAGCGAACTTAAAGGAGTATTTGTCACGATGCTTGTTTGTACCGCATGCGCCATTGCCAGCGGTTTTTTAATCAGGCTGATACCGATCAATTACATGCTCCAGATCGCTCTTTCCATCCTCATTTATATTGTGCTCCTGTTTGCAGGCATGCAACTAAAGCGTAACGACCGTTACGAACTGAAAAGTTTCTTCCATATATAAATATATGTGCCTATTGGCCATTGCTTAGGCAACCATTACCTTTTTTAGAGCGTAATCCCTGTATAATAAAACATTAAAATGTTGATTAATACAGGCCATAATTACATTCAAAAATTCCGCAAACTGCTGGACTGGAAACTACTGGCTTTTCTGCTGCTTTTCCTGAATGTAAAGCTGGCTGTCAAGATCCCCGCCATTGCACTTATCTACATTTTACAGTTCGATTTTAAGTTTGGTTTCAGCTTTAAAAATTCAAGGCTACCGCTTTTTTACCCGCTCATGATCCTGATCGGCACTATCAATTTCATCATAGGCGGCCGACATGATCTTTCATATGTAATAGTTTGGTTAACCGGCATCAGCTTCTGGCTGTTGTGTATACTGGCCGTTCACCAGGTTAAGCTATCTGTTGAAAAAAATGACGCGGAAGTTATCCGTAACACCATCATAGTTTTTTTTGTAATTAATGCCCTATGCTCGGCCTTTAACCTCCTCAGTATCATTCATGAGATCCACGCCATAAACCCATACACCTACCAGGGCAACTATCAAAAGTATTTCATCGGCACGGGCGACTATATTAAAGGCATTACTTTCGATACCTCCAATACCAACGCCATATTAAATGCCATAGGGGTTATCTATTTCCTCGATAAGAAAAAGCCTTTTATGGTACTCATCTGTATGGCTGTAATGCTGCTTACCTGCAGCAACTTCATGAATATTATTTTACTGTTGATACTCAGCGGCATTTTCATTTTCAAAAGCACCCGCGATCAGAAAAGCCTCATCGCCGCCTGTGTAGTTATGCTGGTAGTTTTTATGCTGAAGGTATCTCCGCAAAACAACCAGTATGTTATTAATATCACTAAATATGTTTTTTTACGGGAGAAACCCGAACAGCGATCATTAATTACACAAACCGCAGAGCCTGTATTAAGCCCGGAGGAACAAAAGCAGAAAATAGCACAGGCTTATCTCGATAGTGTAAGTAAGGCATCCATGCCAAAAAATAGAATAATAAAACCTGTATTTGCAACAACTATCCCGGCTACAAAAAATGGGCGCATTATTATCCCCGGGCCCGATATTAATTCGGCACCTTACCAAAGCCTTACTACAACGCCTGTTGAGCAAAGGCCGCTGGCAGCTTTTATCAATGCCCATAAACAGGTGTTGCCCATATCCGGTAACGATAATTATAACGCCTTAACACCCGGCAAAGTGCTGGGCATTGTACAAACTATCGGCTTTTTGCATCATCATGCCAGTAAAATATGGATGGGTGCAGGCATGGGAAATTTTTCATCAAAACTGGCTTTCCGTGTATCGGGCTTAGGCTTTTCGGGCGGATATCCTACAAAATACATCTATATCTATCATGATTTTTTAGTGAACCATCTTGACCTCTACCTCAACTTTTTTAGCAGGAGGGCAGGCTATCATTCATTAACCAACAGCCCGTTCTCAGTATATGACCAGGTAACATCCGAATACGGCTTATTAGGTTTGCTGGCACTGGTTTTATTTTACTTCGGATTTTTTGCTTCGCGATATCAACAGCTTACCTATGGCATACCGCTGCTGTTTTTAATGGCGGCAGTGTTTTTTGTCGACTATTGGTTTGAACAATTATCAGTTATCCCATTTTTTGAACTCATGCTGTTCCTTAACATCAGCGAAACCAACAAGCTTAAACCTGCTATATCATGAGTATAAATAACCCGGCTATAACAGTTTTAATGCCCGCCTATAATGCCGGTAAGTACATTGGTGAGGCCATTGCCTCGGTGTTGGCACAGTCGTTTACCGATTTTGAATTATTGATTGTAAATGACGGCTCAACAGATCAAACCCTTGAAGTGATCAGTAGTTTTAATGATCCCCGCATTGTGGTCATCCATCAGCAAAATCTGGGTGTTTCAGCGGCTTTGAACAATGGGCTGCAGCATGCCCGGGCCAATTATATTGCCCGTTTTGATGCTGATGACGTGTGCTATCCCAACCGCCTGCAGGTACAATATGATTTTATGCAGCGCCATCCCGAGTACCAGGCAGTAGGCTCGGGCGCCGATTATATTAATGTTGAAGGTCATTACCTTTTTACCCAGGAACCAGCGGGTTACAGTAACAGCCAGTTGCAGCAGCTTAAATATTCGGTTTGCCCGCTTATCCATTCCTGTGTAATGTATAAGAAGGATACTGTACTCAGCTATGGCGGTTATAACGAATATGCCTACACGTTTGAGGACCATTTTTTATGGCTCCATATTTTAAAGGATCACCCAGCCTGCAATCTGCCCGAAGCACTGATCAAGATCAGGATCAACCCGGAATCCATCACTATTGATGAAAAATGGCGGCCGCGTAAATTCCTCAGCATAAAATATACCGCACTTAAAAAACGGATGATCACCGAGCGGGATAGCCTGCGCCTGCAACAGATCTGCCGCCAGCAATACTCGCACAAAGTAAAACATGGCGCATACTATGCACTGTGCGGAAAAAAATTCTTATTAAATAATTATCAGCCTAAAAAAGCACGCGAGCACATGGCCATGGCCATCAGCATATATCCGTTCCGGTTTGATAATTACCTGCTGTATACCATCAGCTACCTGCCTGCCTGCCTGCTTACGTGGCTCCATAAAATAACATCTGCAAAACAATTAATAACCAGGGGATGAAAGTAGCGCTTATTACACGATCAACACTATACACCGTTTACGGTGGCGATACCATACAAACGGTGCAAACTGCGCGCCATTTGGTTGATATGGGTATAAAGGCCGATGTGCGCCTCTCGCACGAAGAGATCAATTATGCTGATTACGACTTGCTGCACTTTTTTAACTTAACACGCCCTGCCGATATTCTGTACCATAGTCGAAAATCAGGCAAGCCATACGTGGTATCAACCATATTGTGCGATTATAGCGAGTACGACAAGCACCAGCGTAAAGGTTGGGGCAAGTTGCTTGGCCTGTTTTCAACCAACGGAACGGAATATATTAAAACCATGGCGCGCTGTATGATAGGTGGCGATAAATTGGCAAGCCTGTCATACGCGTGGAAAGGCCAGCGTAATAGCATTAACGAAATCTTAAAACGTGCTGCTATGATATTACCTAATTCGAATTCAGAATACGAGCGGGTGATGCAGGGTTATGCCTGCAAGGTGAAGCATATGGTAGTGCCAAATGGTACCGATCAGGCCTTGTTCCGTTATAACGGCCTTTCGCAAAAGGATGAAAATCTAGTGATCTGCGCGGCGCGCATAGAAGGTATAAAGAATCAATTGAACCTGATAAGGGCGCTAAATAACACTCATTTTAAGCTCATTATTATCGGCGATCATTCGCCCAATCAGTTAGCTTATTACCAGGAGTGCAAGCTGATAGCGGCCCATAACGTAAGCTTTGTTAGTCACCTGCCGCAATCGGAACTGGTTGATTATTATCGCCGGGCCAAAGTACACGTACTACCCAGCTGGTTTGAAACCACCGGACTAAGCTCTATCGAAGCCGCCCTGATGGGCTGCAATATAGTGATCAGCGACAGGGGCGATGTGCGCGAATATTTTGAGCACGACGCTTTTTACTGTGAGCCAGAATCGCCGCAAAGCATTTTAGCCGCGGTTGAAAAGGCAAGCACCGCGCCGGTAAATGAGCATTTGCGCCAGCGCATCCTGCAAAAATACACCTGGAAACAGGCAGCCCTACAAACTTTTAAAGCATATCAAACAGCAATAGCATCATGAAATTACGTATTGGCATATTAGGCACACGGGGTATCCCCAATTATTACGGAGGCTTCGAGCATATTTCAGAATATGTATCAGAAGGTTTAGTTAAACGCGGCCATTCGGTTACGGTATACAACTCCCATAACCATCCGTACAGCGCAAGCACGTGGAACGGCGTTACCATAAAACATTGTTACGACCCTGAATATAGGATTGGCACTGCCGGGCAATTCATTTATGATATGAATTGCCTATTAGATGCCCGCAAACAAAATTTTGATGTGGTGTTGCTGATGGGTTACACCAGCAGTTCCATCTGGGGTAAATTATATCCTAAAAACAGCACCATCATCACTAATATGGACGGCCTGGAATGGAAGCGGAGCAAATACTCCAAACCCGTGCAGCAATTCCTGAAATATGCCGAAAAATTAGCGGTAAAATATAGTGATTACTATATCTCCGATTCAAAGGTGATCCGCTCATACCTGGCAGAAAAATATGCCATAAACAGTCAGTACATCCCCTACGGCGCCGATGTTTACACCGAAGCAGAACGGGAGCAGTTTACCTATACGGAAGCAACAAAGGAGGACTACTTTTTATTGATGGCCCGTATGGAGCCCGAAAACAATATTGAAGCCATACTGGATGGGTTTAACAGCAGCAACTCTAACCGTAAATTCAAAGTTTTGGGCGATACTGCTAACCGTTACGGCAAATTCATCACCCATAAATTCGCTAACGACAGTAGGATAGAGTTTAAAGGTTCCATATTTGATAATAACAGGGTACGTGCTTTGCAAAACAACTCCTACCTGTACTTTCATGGGCATAGTGTGGGCGGCACTAATCCTTCGTTATTAGAAGCTATGGCCAGCGAAGCTTTGATAGCAGCACATGATAACCCTTTCAATAAATCTGTTTTAAGCAGCGATGCCTTTTATTTCTCGAACGCCGAGGGCGTAAAGAACCTGGTGGAAAATGTGCAGCGCAAAGACATTGAAAAAACAATGGTTCGCAACAACCTGCAAAAAATACAATACCAGTTTAACTGGGAAAAGGTGGTTGATGAATATGAAGATTTTATACTACAATGTTACGGCCAATTAAACCATGAAAGAATTATTACCGGGCAACGATAGTCTTTCCAATCGCATCAGTTTTTACCACATTTTGCTGCTGATGATAAGTTTACCTTTTGACAGGTTTTACAGCCACATCATACTGGTGAGCTTTTGTGTACATACCCTTATCCAGTTAAAAAAGGGTAATGTAAAATCCATATTTACAGCAAATGTATTGGCTGTACAGGCTGTGTTTTTTATATCGGCCATAGCCACAATTTATACGGCTTACCGTCATCAGGCCTTTGATGAATGGGGTAGGAATGTAGTAATGTTGTTATTGCCGCTGCTGTTTTGCTTTAATAGCATCGACCTGAAAAAATACCGGCCAATATTGTTGTTGGTATTTGCTTTTACCAGTACAGCAACAGTTTTGTACTTGTATGCCAATGCTTTGATAACCATAAAGCATTACGGCTTGCCATTCAGATCCATTTTTACCTACGCGTTTACCAACCACAATTTTTCTGAGCCTATTGATATGCACGCCACCTATTTATCCATGCAATTGGTAATAGCGCTAGTGTATTTGTTATATCTTTTAATGACGGATAAAATAACCCCGGTTTTTAAAATAATTTGCGGCTTGTGCAGCCTGGTATTATTAGCGGGGATGGTGCAGCTGGGTTCAAAATCAATATTGGCCATATTGTTTATCATGATAAACCTGGTATTGCCATACTACCTGCTGGCCGGGCGTAAACGCGTTTGGTTTATGTTGACGACTATTTCTATTTCAGCAATCTTGATTGGTTTTATCTTCAATAGTCACACTTTCCGCGAGCGGTATATCACCGAATTGCAAACCGACCTGTCCACATTCCATCCTGGCCAAAACCCTGACCCGCGACTGGCACGCTGGCAACTTGCAGCTCAGCTTATCAAGGCAAAACCGGTGTTAGGCTACGGTTCGGGCTCAGAGCCTATTTTATTAAGCGAAAGTTATTTTAATCACAAACTCTATAGCTCGTACATCAATAGGTTAAATGCGCATAATCAATACCTCAGCTTTTTACTAAAAACCGGCGTATGGGGACTGGCAATTTACCTGCTGGTACTGCAATACGGTTTTAAAATTGCGATCCGTGAAAAGGATGTCATATTCATCAGCTTTATGCTGATGATAGCTATAGTATCGCTGTCGGAGAATGTGCTTGATGTGGATAAGGGCGTGTTTTTTTATGGGTTCTTTTTTGCTTTCTTTTTGTTTTCTCGTTCACAACGTAAGGTGGTAAATAACAGTGAATTACGCGATAGTTATTTATGCGTAAGCGGGCAACCAATTGCCTGATGGCAGCGTGTTGTTTACAGATAATTAATACAGTATAAAATTGATCAGAGCAATATTAAACAGCAGGATTTTGTCACCAATAGAGGAAAATATAATAGCTACGCTGGCTTATTTCGATTTGTTCAGCTACCCATTAAACAGGGGCGAGATCTATTTATTCCTCCCGGTAAAATGCGATATGAACACCTTTAACCATAGCTTGAATAGCCTGGTTAACGATCGTCATATTTATCGCTTTGAAAAGTTTTTTAGCTTAAAAGACGATGTTTACCTCGTGCAGCGCCGCATAAAGGGCAATAAAAAAGCCAATGAATTAATGCTGACAGCCGAAAAGGTTTGCAATGTGCTGATCAAATTTCCATATGTGCGGGGCATAGGTATATCAGGTTCTTTATCAAAGAATTTTGCCGATGAAAATGCCGATATTGATATGTTTATCATCACCGCTAAAAACCGTTTGTGGATAGCGCGCACATTAATGCACGGACTTAAAAAATTGGCTTACCTGGCAGGTAAACAACACTATTTCTGCATGAATTATTACATTGATGAACAAAACCTGCAGATCACAGAACAGAACATCTACACAGCTACCGAAGTAGTAACCCTTATTCCCTTGCAGGGCGATATAGCCTTTGTCGATTTTTTCGCGGCAAACGCCTGGTGCAGGCAGTTTTTGCCCAATAATATTATGCGTTTATCAACCGCCAAACCAGCATCAAAAAGTAGTTTCAAAATATTTATAGAGAGCTTGTTTAACAACAAATTCGGTAATTGGCTTGATGACCGGTTATGGCGTATCTCGGCAAACAGGTGGAACAAAAAAACAGTCTCAAAGCAACGTAACAATAAAGGCCAGGTAATGGCTATGGATACAGGCAAGCACTTCGCCAAACCTGATCCGGGGGATTTTCAAGCAAATTTAATGAACCGGTACAGGTTGAAAATGGAAAGTATATTGAAAGATGATCAGCATAGTTTGGCTAAGTGATTCTTCGTCTCCAGCATACACATCTACATCCGCTGTTTGTGTCCTCACAAACAGCTCCCGGTTAGCAGAGTGTTTGTGAGGACACAAACACTGGAATAAAAGGGACGTTCTCTCCCGTGCGCCATTGCGAGGAACGAAGCAATCCCTACGCAGGCAGGTAAACGTGCTAATTCGCAATGACACTTAGAGAAACACATTTTCAAATCTTCAGATCAACCAATCCTCAAATCAACTTCTCTTCTTCACCGATATTATATAATAATCACCCATAAACTTCCACGGCCAATTACCCTTAAACCTATCCTCCTGCTTCACCAGACAACGATAAAGCGACGGATGTTTCTCCGCGAAATTCTCAATGTATGATGGCGGCACAATAGTGCAAAGTCCCTCAATATTCAACAACTCAAACTCCTCGCCCAGTTTACCCCTCACGTAGCCCGGATTATAATACCAGCACTTAAAAAACTCACCCTCCACACGCGCCTTTCTGCCTTTGCTGCTAAAGAATCGCCTGAAAGCAGTTTTAAACTTTCCCTTAAAAACCAACAAGGTTTCCCACAAACAAAATTTGGATATAATAACCAGCGTGGCTACACCACCCGGCTTTAACAAATCATCAAAAGATGCTAGTACCTTATCCAATTCCCCGGTACAATTCAAGCCGCCAAAATTGGAGAAGATCATATCATAAGGACCTTTATTTTGCAATGCGCCGAGCCCGGTAAATGAGCATTGTTCAAAGCTCACTTTATCACGATGGCTGGAAGTCTTTTGTGCAAACTGCTGCAGCATCCCGGTGGATAGATCTGTACCATGTACCTTAAACCCATTTTGCGCAAAGAATAATGCATCCTCGCCAGTACCGCAGTTCAGTTCCAATATGCTGCCCTGTTCAGGTAAATAATTCAAGGCATGCGATCTTACCCGCCATCTTTTATAGCTGACGATGGTATTACCGCCATACAAATTATCAAACACCGGCGCCTGGCGACTAAAGGCCGTTGCCGCCATATTTTCATTAACCGCTAACTCAATACTTTCCATTAGGCTATTTTTTCCAGTTGTTTCAATTTCTTCATGGCGATGAACATGGCCGGAATATGGTAAACTACAGATGCCGCTTTTTTCAACAATTTAAGGTTTGACCGTAGTGGATCATTAATAAACTTCTTCAGGTTATATTTAGCCAGGTGCGCATGATAATTCTGGTGCACATACTTATGCAGCTGCTTGTAATATGCCGGTGCAAAAGTATTGCTGAACATCAGCGCCATCTCATCAGAGTCGGTCCAGTTGGTTTTTTTAACCAGGTCGGCTTTTACTTTTTCGTAGAATTTGGTGCCGGGCAGTGGGTAGGATATAGAGATACCGATCTCATATGGCAATAAGGAATTGATCATGTTAATGGTAAGATCGATATCCTCCTTCATCTCACCGGGGTAACCAAACTGTATAAAAAATGATGGTTTGATACCCTGCTCTTTCATCAGTTTAGTAGCGATGCTGATCTGCTCCACTGTAATACCCTTGTCCATAGCATCCAATATTTTTTGCGAACCACTTTCAGCGCCTATCCAGGCATTTTCGCAGCCGGAGACAGCCAGTGCGTGTACCGTTTCTTCTTCCAATAACAGGTCGGCACGGGATTGGATCTTGTACCTGAAATGCAGATTTTCCTTTTCAACCAATCGTGCAAACTCAACGGCCCAATCCGGTTTCAACCCAAAAATATCATCACAAAACCATACATGGTCCATATTAAACAACTGTTTTAACAAGAGCAGCTCAGCAACCACATGCTGCGGGCTCCGTGAATTATACCGGTTACCATAAATAGGCTTAGCACACCAGTTGCACTTAAAGGGGCAACCGCGTGTAGTGCTCATATTTACCGAAAAATAGCCCGCGTTCTTCATCCAGCTATCGCGATAGGGTTTTATATCAACCAAATCCCAGGCAGGCAGGGGCAGGCTATCCAGGTCCTTTAAAACCGGTCGGCCCAATGTTTTATGCGGCGAACCATCCTTTAAATAGGCCAATCCATTTATATTTTGATGATCGCCACTATTCTTTAGCGCATTAACCAACTCCAGTAAAGTTTGCTCTGCTTCGCCGATGATCACAAAATCAGCGCCTTCATTTAGATACTGTGCATACCTGTCGGTTGAATCAGAACTGGATACAATTACCGTGCAGCCATTTTCCTTTGCCATTTTGCACATGGCAAAAGCAGCCTCGCGCATGTTGGTGAGGCACATTTTGGTGAGGTAGTTAAAGCCATCATCATACAGCACAAAAAAGCCGGGTTGCTGTTGGTGGATGGAGGGTAACACGGCTTCTGGTCCGGTGGTAAACATGGTATCGCAAAGCGAAACGCTATAGCCATTTCCACGCATCATCGCCGCCGCGTATAAAGTGCCCAGCGGCGCATAGGGCAGGCCAAGCGACCACTGTTTAGGGTCGAACCGTAAAAAATACGAATGGGTAAAAAGTATGTTATTCAATTTATCCATAGCTTAAGCAACATTAGTTAAGGGTGATAAATTAAGCGAGCAAACGCATTTTACGCAAGTAGGGTGCCCGCTGGTATTCAATGACTTCCTAAAGCTGATCGCTTCCTTACTGTTCAAGGCGCTTGCCAAATCAGTATCAGCGATATTACCAATACTATCCATAAAAAAGCAAGGCTTTATACTGCCATCAGCCTCAATAACTACCGATACCCAGGGCGCGTTACATTTTTTGAACGGGAACTCATTCAACCCATAAAAGGCAGCGTAGTAATTATAGATATCCTTAAACTTAGCTGGGCTTTCAGCTATAAAGCCTGTTTCAAAATCAGTTTTGCAATCAATTAACAACTGGTCAATAATGGCATTTAGCTCCGTTATTTCATAACCGGATAGTAAGATTTCTGACTGTTTTTGCCCGTCCCAGGCTTGTTGCCGGTTAAAGGCATGGCTGCTTACATCAGCCGGTAAAAAGCTGATCTGGTTAAGCTCCATCTGCTTCGCTGCGTTAATAATAGCCGGCCAGTTCCTGAAGTTTAAACGGTGTATCACCGTGCGGGCAGTGATCTGATAGTCGGGATTGATAGACCTGATATGCTCAACGCCTTCCCGCATTTTAGCAAATGCGCCGGGGATATTCCGTATGGCATCATGCAATAATTCGTCACCATCAAGCGATACGATCACATCATCAACCCATTGCAAAATATTATCCGCATGTTGTTTTATGGATAACCCGGTAGTCAACAAAGTGATCTTGATATTTTCACTTTTCAGGATCTCGCACAGCTTAAAAAAGTTCTTATTCAGCAGCGCTTCCCCGCCCGACATCAATACCCGTTGCGTATCCAGCTTTTTAAGTGATACCATCAGTTTGCTTACATCATTAGGCGTAAGCTGCTTCAGGTTTTTGTTATCTTTCCAGATATCACACATTACGCAGCGGCAATTGCAGGCGCTGTGCGGCATCAGTATCACAATAGGCATGGCGCTTATTTTGTGCGTTTGCAGTGTGCGGTACCGCTTAAAAGTATGATATAACGTCTTCAATGTTGTTCAGTTTAAAATCCCTGTATCTCCGGCTGGCGATATTTCCAAAACCTTTGCAACAGCTTTATTTCGTACGGGTACTGGTACAAATTTGCCCGGTACCTGATAGCCGATAACAGCCGGATGGTTTTCTTTTTCAACTCGCTCATACGGATATCGGTCACGGTTGGGTAAACGCCGTTCAGTACCGTTTCAAAATTTCTGATCCTATCGATCATCTCGGGCGTTAACCACGGTGTAAGCGGGTTTTTGCGCAGGTCGAAGTTTTCCCAGGCCGGGCTGATCCAGTCCTCCAAAGTTTGCGGGAATTTAAAGCCGCTTTCCAACACCTGCTTATATAATTCAGATCCCGGCGTTGGCACCGGACTGTAGGTGTAAATGATGATCTCCGTTTTAGGGTTCACCGCTTTTACCTGTTTAATAAAATCTATCTCGAAGTCTATCTGTGCCTGTACCTGCTCGGGTGTCGGCGCGGGTGTACCCAGCACAAATGAATATTCAGGTATAATGTCGAATTTCTTTAACCGCTCTGCAAACTCAATGATCTGGTCGCCGGTTTGTGTGCCGCCTTTATCCATCTGTTCCAAAATGGCATTGTTGCCGCTTTCAGCCCCAAAAAATATGCACTTACAACCCGCGTCGCGTATGGCTTGTAATGATGAGTCTTTGAATTTACTCATGGTATCAATCCTTGCCATTCCCCACCAGGTCATGTTTTCCGGCGCTATCAATCTCGAAAATTCAACTGCTCGTTTTTCTGATACAAAAAAGTTGTTATCATGAAATTCTATTGAATCCGCACCCCATTTATCCTTAATATATTTTACATCCTTATAAACGTTCTGGGCTGATTTTGCCTTCCATCGCGCCTCATAAATAGGCACCACGGCGCAAAAAGAGCAAGTAAAAGGGCAGCCTATGCTCGAATGATAAGCCATGGTCTTTTCACCCAGGTAGGTTTTCCCCAGGAACTTGGTGAGGTTATAAAAATTGTTCAGCTTATCATAAGGCAATGGCGGCAATGAATCCTGATCGATGAGGTCTTCCTTGGCTGTTTTAAAGATCTTACCATCGCGACTATCCTTATAGATCAGGTTTTTAATAAACTCAAAAGGTTCATCATTTTCTAAAGCATCAACCAACAAGGGAAAAGCATGATCGCCGGGGCCATTGATGATAAAATCAACATAACCCGAATACAGCACTGAGTCCGAATGATTTGACGGAAAATACCCGCCCCATATCATTTTGGTATGCGGAAACCGCTCTTTAATTAGCTTTGCCGCTATAATGGCCTGCCTCAGTTGCGGGCCGGGCATTACGGTAAAACCAAGGTATTTGTACTCGCCGGTGTTCAGGTACGATTCTATTTTTTGTATTGGGTCCAACTCGCAATTACCATCAATAATGGCCCAATCATATTTACCATCAACCGAAGCGGCGATGTTTAAAATAGAGTTCGGGATCCGGTATTTTTTCTCGGCGCTTTTCGGATTAAACAGCAAAACTTTATTCATAAATATTCTTAGCTAGCAATTAAATCAGAGGCAGGGAAGGGATCATGAGAAATCCCTTCCGCCTCTTTCTCCTTACCAGAAGTAAACGTTTCATGGCACGACACTAATTTCTCTTTCACTCCTAACTCCGTTCTTCTTGTAGTAATTACGCTCCGGAAATTGCGGTGGTTGCCTGTCGGGATAAATAAATGTGTGTATTGGGCAACCGTAACAAAAGGATTAGCGTAATTATTAATAAACTCGCTAATCATGATAGCAGCCATAAAAAACTATATAAAAAACCATGTGGTACCATCGCATGTAATTGAAAAGGGAAGCGCCGAGGCATACGATATCTGGTCGGCTAATTATGATGATCAGCCCGGCAACCTGATGATCGACCTGGATGAGCAATTATTCAGCTACATGCTTCATAATACTGATATCAGAAATAAGCTGGTAGCCGATATTGGCTGTGGATCGGGCAGGCACTGGTCAAAGTTATTGGGCAGAAAACCGAAAGAGTTAACAGGTTTTGATGTATCCGCCGGGATGCTGAGTAAACTGAAAGAAAAATTCCCCGAATCAAATGTAAAACGTATTACCGATGACCTTTTTTCTGACGTGCCCGATGCTTCGTTTGATATGGTCGTATCCACACTTACCGTGGCCCATATCGAGGATATTGACGCCGCCATGAAGGCCTGGAGCAGGATTTTAAAGCCGGATGCCGAGATCATGATCACCGATTTTCACCCCCGTATTTTAGCCTACGGTGGGCAGCGTACCTTTAAACACGAGCATAAAAGCATCGCCGTAAAAAACTATGTGCACCCGGTTTTTAGTATTGTTGAAATTTTGCAGCGATACGGTTTTCATTTAACCGGACAAGAGGAACTGATAATAGATGAAACCATGAAGCATTATTACGAAAAGCAAAATGCGCTGCCGGTTTACAATAAATACAAGGGTTTTCCCGTGATATATGGTATCCATTTAAAACGTGGCGATGTGGCTTAATAACCTGGTAATGGCTGATACGGGCCAAAACGTGAATATAAACGTTGAGGGTGAAAAGATATCGGCCATAACATCTTCAACAAGTGAAAACAAGAGCGGATTGACTTTTGAAAATGCTATTGTTTTCCCGGGATTGATCAACTCGCACGATCATCTTGATTTTAATTTATTCCCGCAATTGGGCACGGATACCTACAAAAATTACAGCGAGTGGGGCAAGCACCTGCATACTAATTATAAAGCTGAAATAGATGCGGTTTTAAAAGTTTCCCAACCCCTGCGCGAAAAATGGGGGATATATAAAAATCTGCTCGCTGGGGTAACAACAGTGCTTAATCATGGTAAAAATGTAGGTATAAAAAATAAGCTCATCAATATTTATGAGCGCAAACATGATCTGCATTCCGTAGCCTTCGACAGGTACTGGCGGCTGCGCCTGAATAATCCGTTCAAAAGAAAGCTTCCGGTAGTGATTCACGCAGGCGAAGGGACCGATCGCGCGGCAAAAAAGGAAATTGATACCCTGTTAAAATGGAACCTGCTTAAACGCGACCTGATAGCCATACATGGTGTAGCCATGCGATCAGAACAGGCCCGGCAATTTAAGGCACTGGTTTGGTGCCCGGAGTCTAATTATTATCTGCTCAACAAAACAGCGCCTATAAATGAGCTGAAACTAGATACAAGAATTCTGTTCGGTACCGACTCCACGCTCACTGGAAAGTGGAACATCTGGGACCATATCCGCCTGGCGCAAAAAACCTTACTGCTGCATGATATGGAGTTGTACCACTCACTTAACTGCACTGCCGCCGGTATTTGGGAAATAAACACAGGCACATTATTTATGGGCATGAGTGCTGATATAGTCGTCGCCAAAAAGAAAGAAATAGATCCTATGGATGCCTTCTTCGCCACAAACCCTGCTGATATATTGCTGGTGATGAGCAAAGGCCGCATCAGGGTGATTGACGCTACGTTGTATCCGCTTATAGCTGCAAACCTCAAACACAGAAAATATTCCCTGATAAAAATAGGCGACAGCTACAAATATGTGCAAGGCGACCTGACCGGGCTGATCAAAGCCATAAAAAAATATTATCCGGAAGCGCAGCTGCCTGTTGAGGCAGTACCCACCAAACCCTAATATTAATAATTTAATAATTGCGCTCGTCTGTGACGAGTGCTTAAACTGGGTTAGCGTTTGTAACGCGATTGGCGATGCAATCGCCAGAACATATTAAGCACTCGTCACAGACGAGCGCAATAGAGGGAGCAAAAGACGAATATCCAGACTTAAGTTTTTAAAACTTAGTAAGTCTCTAACCACTCTGTCATTTCGACGAGGAACGAGGAGAAATCTTCTGCCGCAGACCTGGCATGCGCAAAAGATTTTTTCGCTCACACTTTCAAAGCTCGACCTGCTCAAGAGATAGTTCTCACTATCGTTCGAAATGACATTGACTTTTTAAAGTGTTGCTGATTTCGTCGGATAAAAACAACTCAGCAACTCTATCAGCAATACTTTCTATCGAGTTAAACAACACAGGTTCATGTGTTAAATGCTCTTTATTTAATTGCTCAGTAACCAACCCAACAAGTTCATCCTCACTTTTACTCTGATGAAATTCTTCCGGCATTACATCCATCGGCTTAACCAAACTTACCACTTGCGCGCCTGCATAAAGCGCCTCGCTCAAAACCATACCGAAACCCTCGTAGGCCGATGTATGTAAAAAAACTTTGGCCTGCTGCATCATGGCCAATACCTCGCCATGCGGTAATCCGCCGGTTAATTTTACATTGTTTTCCAGCTTTAGTCTGATGATCTGATGTTTCAATCTTTCCATCTCCGGGCCACGACCGCAAATAACGGCTCTGATGTTAGGGAATTGCAATGTCAGCTCTTTAACCACATCTATAAACAGGTCATACTGCTTAAGTGGGATCAATGAACCCGTGCCCAACAAATCTATATCCCGTTCAATTGCCGATGCGCCAAACGTTGAGGTATCAATCCCCGGAGGGATAGTATGCTGCGGAACAATATCATAATTAGCCTCAATCTCCCGCGCTAATTGGTCCGACAAAGCAATCAGTTGCTCACCTTTTGGATCGATCAGTCGTACAAATCTATTTCCCGCTCTTGCATCCTGCCCAAGCACCCAGCAATAGTGTTTTAACCTGTATTTATTTGCAAAACGGTTGCCGATAAAAGCGCATTCGCCCATCCAAAAACTAAGCAAGCCAATGATTTTATGCCCCTTGTTCAGTTGTTTTAACGTTCGCCAAACCTTCAACCACAACGCCCGCCGGTATAGTTTGCCCCGACTCCTGCCTCCAAATGCTATAACCTCCGTGCCATGCCATAGGTATTGCCGGGCCTCAAAAGGGTATTGAAAACTGATGATAATAATATTCAACTCCGGTCTTTGTTTTTTCAGCGCCTTAACAAACAGCTGCTGCGGGGGGATGCAGGTGCTGTCATCCTCATCAGCCGGGAAACCCGGTGTAAGTATTACCAACGTTTCAGGCGTATTCATTCAGGTTGATGGTTTGGTTACAATAGTCCAAACTGGTTTTATTGTGGGTGATCAGGATGATGATCTTTCCTTGTGCAGCCAATTTTTGCAGTTTTAGTAATATGTCGGTTTCGGATTCTTCATCCATTTCGCTGAAGGGTTCATCCAGTATCAGCAGGTCAAAATCATGGTAGAGTGCCCTTGCCAGCATTACCCGCTGCCGTTGCCCACCGCTCAGGTTTTTGCCATTTTCGGTGATGATGGTATTCATGCCATCGGGGTAGGTTTGCAGCAAACTGTCCAGTCCGCAAAAATCTATTACCTCGCTTATTTTATGCGGACGATAACCTGCATCATCCAGCGTGATGTTCTTCAGAAGTGTATCATAGATAAAATAAGGCTGCTGCTTTACATAGGAAATGCGGGTACGAAAATCCTGCACGTTCATCCTATCATTAAAACTAATGTTTCCTTTTTGCGGCGATAGAAACCCGCTCAGCAAATGGATGAGCGTACTTTTGCCGCTGCCGGATTGTCCCCACAAACCAGCCATGTCACCTTTTTTTAGATCGAAACTAAGGTCCTGTAAAACAGGTTCCTGATTGTATTTGAAATCAACCTCATCAAACCGGATACTTTCTATAGGTTCAGCAGGTTTGGTTTTGGTAGATGCAGTATTTCCAAAACCTAATAGGTCGTTTAAAACAGGCTGATAGGTTTTTATTTGCCCCGCGCTGTTCAATATCTTGATCATTCCGGGGATGATCTTGTAAGCAGCGGCTAAAAATACGCCGATGGTAAACAGATCAGGGGCGGCAATTCCTGTATTATATTTGTTTACTAGAGCCAATATAAATACACCTAATACCGCAAATATTTCCACTAACCGGGTAGGCAAGCTCAATAAAGTTTGCTGCGATGCCAGGTTATTATTTAATGCCTGCTGATGCTCGTGATAGCGCCCGGTAAAGAAATCGCTTTTGCTATAAATATTGCTTTCTATATAACCTGATAATGATTCCTGTAAATATTGTATCGACTTTTGGCTCGCCGCCTGTGTTTCGCCCCGTAATTGTTTAGATCGCTTACGGATCTTTTGCCCTAAAAAAATAACCGGCGGCACTAAGAACAGCAGCAGCAATAAAAATAAAGCCGGGTGGTAAAATATAATAGCGCAAGCTGTAAACAAAATCAGCAAACTTTGCGTGGCTATCTGTTGCAGGTTGGTAAGTATATAGTGACTGAACTCAATAGGCTGCTGGCTGATCTGCCTGATGCGCACTGATGAATCTACACTAACAAATTGAAGGTAATCATTACGCAAATAGTACAACATGTTTTTCTTGGACAGGCGCGTAGCTATATCATAAAAAAAGTGATGCTGAAATTTCAATATCCGGTAACCGAACCAGTTTTTTATACTGAAAAGGATAAAGAAGATGCCGATAGTCAGGATAGGGTTAGCCAGAACCGGGTGCAATAAGCCGGGGTTGAGTGAGCTTTTACCGGCCGTATAAAAGCTAATGATCCATAACAGCAAAGCCAGAAAAGCAATATCAAGCAAACTGATGATCACATCAAACACAATAAGCCGGCAGATGCGTAACCGTTCTTCCGGGTTGAGTAATTTTAATACCTGGCTGATGATGAGCTTCAAAATAATGTTCGGGCTTGGTAAGTATTAAACATTACGGCTGCTCCCGACGGTTGGTTGCCTGTTGAATTTCATTTAACCGTAGTATAAAAGTGAATTAAATAGTAGTTTCACATTTTGAATACATCCATTTATTAAACCGTATGAATAAGCTATCTGCCAAAAGAATATTTCTGCTCGGTGCTGCTATTGCTTGCAGCCTTACTGCATCGGCACAAAAAACCGACACCCTATTTAAGCGCGCCAATATTTTAAAAACCATGGAGCGCGTTTCTGCATGGCAATTCAATACCTGGCAAACAAAGGGCTCACAATGGCCCAAGTACGATTGGACCAATGCCGCAGGCTATACCGGCATGCTGGAACTGGGTAAGCTAAGCAAGACAGACACCAGCCTGAGCTACCTGCTGCACCTGGGCAATTCATTAAACTGGCAAACTGGTCCGCGCCGTTTTATGGCCGATGATTATTGCATAGCCCAAACTTATGCCATCTTATATAAAATGTATAGTGATAAAGAGATGATAACCAAATTCAGGGAGCAGGCTGATAGCATTATAGCACAACCGCATACCGAATCACTGGAATGGAAAAACAATATTTCGCAGCGGGAATGGGCCTGGTGTGATGCCATGTTTATGGGGCCAACCAGTTTCAGCTATCTGTATACAGCTACACACGATCAAAAATACCTTGATTTTGCTGTAAAAATGTGGTGGAAAACCTATGATTATTTATATGATCCCGCCGAACACCTTTATTTCAGGGATGGTAGCTATCTCAATAAAAAGGAAAAGAACGGACAAAAAGTATTCTGGTCGCGCGGTAATGGCTGGGTAATGGCTGGTTTGGTAAGGGTTATTGATAATATGCCCGCCAATTATCCCGACAGGCCAAAATTCATCCAGCTTTATAAAGATATGGCAGCCCGTGTTGCAGGTTTACAACAACCTGATGGCAGTTGGCACGCCTCATTGCTCGATCCGGCAAGTTACCCGATCAAAGAAACCAGCGGTACCGGATTTTTTACCTACTCGCTGCTATGGGGCTTAAATAATGGTATCCTGGATAAGCAAACCTATTGGCCGGTAGTGCAAAAAGCATGGACTGCATTATCAGCAGCCGTACATCCCGATGGTATGTTGGGCTATATACAGCACGTAGGCGCAGCACCTGATAAGGTAGATGAAAACAGCACCGAAATTTATGGCGTAGGCGCTTTCCTGTTAACAGGTACACAATTATATAAGTATGTTGGGCATATGAAATAGTGGTTATCCTTATTTATAATCATTTAAACAAAAAGAGCCGCTTAATAAGCGGCTCTTTTTGTTTAAATGATTAGTTACTGGTTTAAAAAAGAACCCCCGCCGAAGCGAGGATTCAAGCAACCTAATCAACCTATTATCTTATTATTATTGCGCATCCCACCAAACGCGTGAGGTAAGTAAATCACCTCCTGGTACAGAATTGTGAGCTGCATCATAATTTACAGTATTTGTTCCGGCTTCGCTGGTTGGATATGGGAAACGGCGTGGAATGGTTCCGTTTGTAGCGTTACCAGGGTAAACAACAGGTACTAATACAGGCAAACCTGTTCTTCTCCAGTTAGACCATGATTCATAAAAATCAAGCATGGTGTTGGTAAGTGCCCAGTATTGTGTATTTATCATGTTTAAGCCAGTTGGGCCCGATACATAAGGGTGAGCTGTTAAGTAATTAGCAGCATTGGCAGATGTAACTGCAATTGAAGGTGAATACTCGCCTAGGTAAGTCATGGCGGCGGTTACCCCGTTCTTGTAATGGTCACTTGCACTACCACCTAAGCCAAAACGCTCAGCTGCGTCTGCTAATAATAATTCTGATTCTCCGTAAGTTAATACAAAGGTTGGGCCACCGCGTGTTATTAATGCAGGGTTTGGTGATGAATAATCAGGAAAAGAAGTATAGCTTGGGTCTGAACCTAATGTTTGGCCCGGTATACCACTTAAGTCCTTGCCATTAGGTTGTCCTTTTTGTACAGAAGGATCAGAAACATAGGCAGGGTTTTGTGTAGTTTTAGTTGGATCAAGATAAAGTTGGGTAACAGCTATTGATCCCAGGCGCGGGTCATTGTTCGACTTTAAATAATTGATAAACGTTTGAGACCATTTTGTATAATAAGCCTCTTGTCCGCCATCGCCTAAAAGTACCTGGCTGTTACGGTTGTTTGTGTTTCTGCCGCCGCTTGCATCACCCAACAAAAATGCATCATCACTATTACTTGTCATGGTACCATTGGTGATAGCCGTTTGAATATAAGTTTTGGCTGTAGTAGCGTCAACTTTGCTTAAACGCATAGCAATTCTCAGCAATAGACTACCACCAAATTTTTTCCATTCAGCAATGTTCCCATGATAATAGGAGTCGCCTGTAGCTACATCACCGCTAGGATCTAATTGGGAAGTAGCATCGCTAACTTCCTTTAGCAGATCAGTGTATATTGCCTGTTGCTTATCATAAACCGGGAAATAGGTTTTGTCATAATAACCTACACCTGCCTGAAAATAAGGTACATCGCCATATAAATCAGTAATACGCTCAAATATCAGCGCCTTCATTATACGCGCTATCTGGTGAAGATTTTTATATTGAGGTTTACCGGTTGTTGATTGTACAACATCAACTATGTATCTTACCTGTTCAGGGTAAGCTCCATCGCCACCGCTTGGCAGGCCGCTTGGAGCGCCCCAATATGCAGCCGTATAAACCGGGTTATTTAAATATTTATCACCTGCCCAATAGCTTACAACGGTTGCAAAACCTTGCATCATTGTTGAGCAATAGATAAGGTTGGCACGCCATGTGTCATAAGCCAAATCCGCGCTGCCCGAGTAGCCTAACTGCGCACTCGTTAACAGGGCATTTGGATTATAAACAGTTTGACCATACGTGGCGGGGTCCGTATTAATTTTATCATAATCTTTTCTGCAGCCTGCCACAACCAGCATCCCCGCAGCGATTAATGCACTATATTTATATATCTTTTTCATCTTTTTAAGATTAATTGTTGATGATTCCTTTAAAATTTAACACTCAGGTTTAAACCGTAAGTCCTGCTTGATGGTACTCCACCCAATTCAAGCCCTGGTGCATTTGAAGTATATCCTGATTCCGGATCGATGTTATCTGTTTTCTTCATTATGTAAAACAGGTTACGACCAACCAAACTCAAGCTAAGACCTTTTACCGTATTGTTGAAAAGGCTTCCAGGGAAAGTATAGGTAAGGAGTACCTGGCGGAATTTTATGAAGCTCGCATTTTGCACAAACTCGCTTGAAACATTATCTGCAAGTGTAGAGTAGTACGTTGAAGCAGTTGAACCTAACTGATCACGGTTAACCAGCGTTGCTTTATCCAAGCCATCATAATAGCCGTAGTAATCGGTCGCAGAAAATAATTTGCCTCCGAACTTACCATCTATCATAAACGAAAGCGTAAGCTTTTTATAAGTGAAGTCGTTATTCCAGCCTCCAGACCATTTGCCATAAGCAGATCCGAATGGTTTCAACTCACCTCTTACAGGTATATGCGTAGAAGGATCGGTAACTATATTTCCTTTATCATCCCGTTGATAATCAAATGCCATGATCTGATCAGCCGGTAGTCCTACTACATCCTGAATAAAGCCATTGCCTGTACGTGATGTACCAACCAAAAGTGTATTTTGATCTGCAGCTAAGGCAATAACCTTATTATTGTTCATTGAACCGTTTAAAGATGTTGTCCAATGAAAATTATCTGTTTTTACAGGTGTTGCGCTCAATAAGATCTCGATACCTTTATTTTGTAATTTACCGATGTTTAAGATTGCACCATCATAACCAGAAGCTATTGAAGCCGGAGCAGCTAAAATCTCATCTTTTGATTGTTTATCATACCATGCAGCATCTAAACTTATGCGGTTATTTAAAAAATGTAATTCAGTACCAATTTCAAGCTCGGTAGCTAATGAAGCAACAAGGCTGCTGTTTGGAACGTTTAAATTAGAAATAGTACCTAATGGGCTACCATTTAAACTACCATTAAAGCCGTAAGCTAATTGGGTTTGATAAGGAGTTGTTGCCTGTCCAACTTGCGCAAAACCTGCACGTAATTTACCTGAAGTTAACCAATCTAAATGTAAAAAGTCAGTGAATACAAATGATCCGTTTACTGATGGATATAGCTTATTTAATTTAGGATTTGCTCCAGGAGTTGCAAGTGTTGAATACCAGTCGTTACGGGCAGTTCCTGTTAAATATAAAAAGCTTTTGTAACTCAAGTCCAGAGTTCCATATACTGATTGAGTTTCCTCATCTGAAGGCAAATACTGGAGCGGATTTGATACACTTAAGTTTGTGATGACATAATCATCTGGAACAATAAATGTAGCCCCACTATTTATGAATTCTTCAGATTTAGTTCTTCTGTAACTGCCGCCAATATTAGGAGTGATAGACAGATCTTTTATTTTAAAAGTTTTACCCGCTAAAACATCAACATTCAGATCAGAAAAATTAGTGCTTTGTTCCAGCATGTTACCATCTGGCAAATAAGCTGTGCCATCCGGTGTAACCGATGTATAGCGGTCATTATACGCGTCGCGTGCTGCACGGCCCTGTATAAAATAACCATCATCAAAGTTATAACGCAGTGAAGCTGATGATATCAGGCGCTGGCGTTTTGTATCATTAATGAAATTATATGCTGCAAAATATGGGTTGGTATCATAAGGGTTACCTGTAGTGTAAGCAAACTCACTTCCATCAGGATTAGTTGCCCTTTTTAAGGTTCTTACATCCAAACTTGTTGGCAATAATTCAACGTTATAGCTGGAGTTGCCCGGGCCGTCATTTAATATCGGGCGGTTATTAGCTTGCTCCAAAATATAGTTTGCCCTGATATCGGCAGTTAAACGTTTAGTTACATTGTAATTTGCTGATAGATCAAAGGTTTGCCTGCCTAAACTTGAATTAGGTGTAATTGCATTGTTATCCAGGTCACTTGCTGAAAAACGTACAGAACCGCCATCAAAGCTCTTGTTCAGTGCTAAAGTATTAGTTGCCGTTGTTCCAAGGCGAAAGAAATTGTTGAAATTATTTGTTTGGGCAACATACGGGCGCGATACGCCATCAAACTGTACAACACTTGATCCATCAAGTTTTGCACCCCAGCTGTCGTTGCCATACATGGCTGCATCAGTTGCGTTGGCAGGTTTTTGGCCCAATGCGCCCTGGCCATATACAGTTTGCCAGTCGGTTGAATTAAAGGCTTTTTCTACAACAAAGTTTGAGTTAAACTCAATGCTGTTGCCGCTGCCGCTTTTTGTTGTAATTAATATTACACCTGCTTTACCGCGCGAGCCGTATAAGGCAGAGGCCGCAGCACCTTTCAATACCGAAATGGTTTCAATATCATCAGGGTTAAGGTTTCCTATGGCATCCCCCAGATCGGGCTGATTATCATATTGCTGGCCCATTGCGGTGTTAATTGTGTTTTCCATAGGTATACCATTAACCACATATAATGGCTGGCTGGTTTGTGTTAAGCTGGATACACCACGTATAATAACGCTTGTTGAAGCGCCAACGCCACCCGGAGTAGGTGTTACAACTAAGCCGGCTACTTTACCTTCCAGGCTATTCATAACGTTGTCTTCCCTGGCTTGTGTAAGTTCGCTTCCTTTTACTTGAGTTACTGAGTAACCTAAAGATTGTCGTTCCTTTTTAATACCTAAGGCGGTAACTACAACCTCACTTAGTTGTTTTGAATCTTCATCAAGTTCAATTGCAAGTGAAGCAGTAGTGGCCACAGTTACTTCTTTCTTAAGATAGCCAATATAGCTAAACACCAGCACCTGACCGACATCTGCCGACAAACTGAATGCTCCTTTTATATCGGTTTGGGTACCTGTAGTAGTACCTTTGATGGTTACAGTAACACCGGCTAGCGGTTGTCCTGATGCATCACGTACAAAGCCTTTTATGGTAAAGGCATTGTTATCACTCAAATGCCGTGCTCGTACGGCGGTAGTGATACGGTTATTAGCCATGCTGTTTGCTTTGGTAAGGCCATTAGCCCCCAGTGCAACACATGGTAATAATAGAATTATTGGTAATAATTTTTTCATTTTTAAATTGAATTAGTTTGTATTAATAGTTGTTTGAGTTGTTAGTTTTTCATTGTTTTTTCCATACTTGATTGATTTGTGGTGATTAAATGGTTCTTTATTTCTTTGTCAAAATTTTCCATTACTAATACAGCAGCGCCAATTAGTTCAGCATTAAAACCTAGGTCTGATATCAGCAGCTCGGTGCTGTTTGCCAGGCGTGGTATGCAATATTTATTTAAAGCTTGTTGTATTGGTGCCAATAAAATTTTCCCTACCACGGCGCCCCTGCCGCTTAGTACTATGCTGGCCGGGTTCATGATGTGGATGAGTATGGCCAGGGCTTTGCCGATTTTATAACCGGCATCTGAAAGCAGCTCGATAGCAAACTGGTCGCCGTTATTAGCAGCTTCCATTATGGCATCGCCTACCATTTTTGATTGACTAATGTTGATGTTCTTTAAGCTGGATATGTTGCCTTTTTTTATACCTCTTATAGCCTTTTCAGCAACTACGAGCATTGATGCCTCGGCCTCAAGGCAGCCACGTTTACCACAGGTACAAAGTGCGCCATCTTCTGACAATGGGATATGGCTGAACTCACCCGCAAAGCCATTATGCCCCCGGTAGATCTCGCCATTCATGATCATACCCAAACCAATGCCCCAGCCCAGGTTTATAACCATCACATCTCTGCGTGCTTTGGCAATCCCGAACTTTTGTTCGGCAAGGGCTATCAAGCTGGAGTCGTTATCAATATAAGTAGGTATCCCGGTCTTAATGGTGATCACTTGGGTTAAGCTTTGATCGCCCGACTCCATATAAGTGAAGTTTACCCCCTCAATTGAATTGATAAATCCCGGCATGCCAATACCTGTTCCGGCAATTTTATCTTTTGGTATGCCTGTAGTGTTGATATAGCTGTTGATGTGCCCGATCAGCGTAGACAGCGCGTCCGGATTATTTAACAGCTTAAGGTCGCATACGGCTATATCGGCAACAGGTTGGTTTACCAGATCAACCATTTGGATACGGGTTGATAACTGATCCATGGCCACGGTAAGGATATACATGGCCTCGTGCCTGATGGAGTAAACCAATGGCCTGCGGCCCCCGCTTGAAGGTGCATAACCGTTTTCAATTACAAAGCCTTCTTCAATCAGTTCATTAACCGCTTTGGATATGGATGGAACGCTTTTGTCGAAAAGTTCACTAAGGTCAGCACATGATAAGGCCTTATCGAAATAAAGGCGCTTAACGATCATGTTCTTTAGCTCAGTACTTTTAACAAATTTTGGTTTAAGTTCCATTGAATATGCAGATTAAGATTTTGGTTTAACAAACTTAATTAAAATAAAACCACAAATCAAAACACTTATTAAAATAATTTAATAAGTATAAATAGTTATGAAACTATCCTTATTTTTTATTGAACTTAACGTTAGATGAAAATTTTTTACTAAAAGATAATTAAATATCATATAAAGTGCCTTTTTAACCTAATAATGTTTGGTTGACAGGTATAATTAGAAAATAAAAAATGGATTTATTTGCGACTATTTTTTTGCAATGAGCAGTTTACCGTCGTATTTTATTAAATAATTATGCTGATAATCAAATTTTGTGATCTATTTCTTTTTAAAAAGTAAGGAATGGATAACAAAAGACCGGGTTGGTCATTTAGAGGGTATAAATTTGCTTGTGTATCTTAAAAATAGGGCTATAAATGATGCTAAAACGTGATAAACGCAAAAAAGCCTCAAAAATTGAGGCTTTTTATATTAAAATATGTGACTGACTGTTATATTTTAGTCAAAATCAATCCTTTTTTTAACCGAATACATTAATAAGGAAAGTAATGGCATCCGGCGAGTGCAATGCTGCTGTTGATTCCAATGTATCCCTTGCAGTTTCAGAGGCTCTTGCGCGCATCTGTTTTTCAAAAGCTGCAATGGCCGTTTGTGTATTGGCGAAATCTTCGCTGACAAGGCATTGGCTCAATTCCAGTGCATCCAGCATGGCCATATTTACACCCTCGCCCGCGTATGGTGGCATCAGGTGTGCAGCATCACCCAGCAAAGTAAGGTTTGGCAAAGCCTCCCAGGTTTGGTCGGGGGGCATACAATATTGCGGTCGCGGTATAAAGGCCGAACTTGCGTTTTCAAAAAGTTCAAGCCATGAGCTATCCCAACCGGCATATTCCTTCTTAAACCAGGTAATTACCTGTGCTTTGTCAGTAAAGTCTATCCCACATTCGCGGCTCCAGTTCTCTTCTTTTTTAAAGCCGGGATAAAACACAAGGCTTCCATCTCCCTTTGAGCTCACAATTAATGATTGCTCATTGCCCATGGCAAATATTTTTCCGTCATGTAATAATTTATGGATTTTAGGGCTTTGCATTTCAGCATTATATACCGCACCTTCAATTGCCGTAACACCCGCATAAAAGGGCTTAATAGGTGTAATGTAAGGGCGCAGCTTTGAGTTTGCCCCATCTGCCGCTATCACCAGGTCGGCAATTACAGACGAGCCGTTTTTAAACTCCAGTTTCCAGCCGTCGTTATGTGGTGCCATGGTTAAAAACTGACTGTCCCATACAACAGTACCGGGTTGCAATGATTCCAGCAGGATCTTTTGCAATGGTCCCCGGTCAATCTCCGGGCGCGACCTGTCACTCTGCCCGTTTGCATGATCATCATGTACGATATGCGCATGCATATCCATAATGAGCATTTGGTCTGCCCCTGGGCGGTAATTCGCCATAAATGCATCCATCAATCCGGCCTCACGCAACGCTGCCAATCCCGATTCCTCGTGCAGATCAAGCGTAGCGCCTTTTGGGCGGGCGTCTTTATCAATATCCCGTTCGTAGACTTTTACATCTGCGCCATTCATCTGCAAAAGCCGGGCAAGCGTTAAACCGCCCGGCCCTGCACCAACAATGACTATTTTTTTATTTTTAATTGCGTTCATTTGCTTTAAATTTTATTTTAATATTCCTTTTGTCACTACTTCACAGCAGGCTAAAAGTATTTCTTCTGTTATGATTTGTTTGGGCCTGTCCATGTAATCAAAATATTCATTTACCAACTCAATTATAGGAGAGAACAATAATGCCCTGAGTACCTCATGTGGGAAATCCTTAATTACGCCGGCTGCAATATTGTACTCCAGAAACTGATGTATCGGTGCAAAAAAATCACCCTCTTTAATGTTTTTTTCCTGATACGCTTTATTTAATAGGGGGGAAGATTTTCCATATTGAATTAAAGCGAAAGCGTGCCGGTTGTTTTTAAGATAATGGAAGCCGTTCAGCCATAGCTTTTTTACACCTTCGGCAAAGTCTGCATTGGGGTCAAAGTTTTCCAGCACCGCTTTTTCATAAGCGCCTAATACTTCTTCAATAAATAGCTTTATTAAGAGGTCCTCTTTGTTTTCGTATTTTATATAGATGGTACGCGGGGATATATTGGCAGCTTTAGCCAGCTTTTGCATGGTCAGATTCTCCAACCCTTCTTCAGCAATAATTTGTAAAGCTATGGTACGGATGGCTTGCTCTTTTTCTAAATTTTTTGGCCTCATTTTATAATAGATGATCTTTTTATTAATGAGTAGATCAAATAATAAAACAAATATAAGTAAATGTTTATTTACTTATAAAAATAAAATACTTATTGATATGCTGATGACAATTGAATAGATGAAGTTTTTGGTTCCAAAAGCGCGTAGTTACGGGATACAGATGCTTCTCTTTCCCGGGCTATACCCTTTTAATGCCTAAAGCAGGGGACAAGAAATGAACACCAGCGCATATGCGACGGCATAAAAGGTTTATGAACTCCGTCTTAAAAAAATAACGGCCCGTGGCTGCTGCCGAATGGGAACTTATTAGTCCTCCCATGTGTATGGTGATCACAAATCTTATGATCCCGGTACATTTTTTGGTTTGGGTTTTGGAAGGACTGCGATTCTGAGCTACTAGTTTCAGTCTTATCAGGCTGAGAAACTAAAGTAATTTTCTTCTTCATGGCGACTTCTCCTGAATTTTAAGGGTTTAGAGCAATTGGTATATAAAGATAAGTATAAAACAGGCTCATTTGCAAGTAGTTTGTGAAGAAAAATTTGTTATGAATAAGATGGCTAATTTTACTGTGAGATGGATAAAATATCGCTCATGAATTCCTCAAAATAGCAACGCCAAGCACGCCGGCTAAAAGTGATGCACAGAGGATCCCGTATTTTGCCTGCTCAACCATTTCAGGATGATCAAAGGCCAGGCCGGATATAAATAGCGACATGGTAAAACCCACACCCGCCAGTAGGGCAACCCCGGCAATTTGTTTCCAGTTGGAGTTTTCCGGCAGTTGCGCGCCAAATTTTACTACCAGCCATGTAGCCAGCAATACGCCAACAAATTTGCCCAATATTAAGCCGGTAACTATGCCAATACTCACCGGGTTAACCAGCGATGAGAAAAAATTGCTGTTAATTTCAATACCGGCATTTGCCAAAGCAAAAAGTGGCATTACCACAAATGCTACCCATGGGTGCAATGCATACTCAACCTTTTGCAGCGGGGTTTCAGCCTCAGTGCTTAGATTTTTTATTTTCTCGATGATATAGTGCTGCTCCGGGGTGGATAGGGTACTATCGTTTGGCGCGGCTTCTTCAAAATCAGATACAAGCTTCGTCAGGTCTTTAGCATATTTTTTTTCATCGATCCTGGTGCGTGCAGGGATAGTAAATGCCACCAGTACACCGGCTATAGTAGCATGTACACCCGATAATAAAAATGCCACCCAAACCCCAAACCCAATTATTAAGTAAAAAAGGATACTTCGCACCCCTAACTTATTGCCAATGAGTAGTATAGTTAACAGGCAAATCCCTATGGTTATTAATGGAAGCGATATATGTGCGCTATAAAATATGGCTATCACCAATACTGCGCCCAGGTCATCGGCAACAGCTAAGGCTGATAAAAATACCTTTACTGATGGTGGCACATGTTTTCCGCCAAGTGAAAGCAGCGCCAATGCAAAGGCAATATCAGTTGCCATTGGTATGCCCCAGCCATGTTCAGATGCAGTGCCTTTATTTATAAAAAAGTAAATAAGGGCCGGGAGCAGCATCCCACCCAAGGCAGCAACCATGGGTAATGCGGCTTTTTTCATGGTTGACAGCTCGCCAGCCATAAATTCCCTTTTCAATTCAAGTCCGATCACAAAAAAGAATATGGCCATCAGGCCATCGTTTATCCAGTGGTGAAGAGGGTGGTCGAGCACATAATTGTCAAAGCCCATCGAAAAATGAATGTCCCATAGTGCATGGTACGAATGCTGAAAAGGCGAGTTAACCCATACAATGGCAGCTATAACACTTAAAAAAAGTACAATCCCGCTGGTGTGTTCCTGGTGGATGAACTTGCTTATAGGGGCGGTGATTTTTTCAATGGGAGTTTTTGGGCTCATTATGGTAAATTAGTGATCAACTCTAAGCTAGGATATTTGCTGTAATATAAAGATAAAATAATTGTAGTATTTGCAGCATCGGGGCTTTATTGAAAATAATAGTCGCTATTGATACGGGATTAAGTAGAGCATGCTTGTTGCTGTTAAACTGAAATTCATCCCCTAAAATACTTTTCACATTTTGTGCAGCCACCACAGGTGTTCGGAAGATTGCATTTTTGTTTTTTAATTCCCTCCTCACGGGAGGGGTGCGGTTGGATGTGAAGTGGCAGGGAGGGGTTTATACACCAACCTATCTGATAAACTCCACCCTTCCCCGCCCCAAGGCGGGAATCGCACAAGGCCGATGCTTCCTTTTCCATCTTCTGAATACCTGTGGTGACTATACAAATAATCCTTAAAAAAAAGTTTTTTGCAATCGATTGCAAAATTCAAGCTTTTTCTGATATTTACAAAATGCCAGGATTATTTCCGGCAAGATCAGGTAAACCACCAATTATAGAACTTTAATGAAAGCAAGGCCCACCATTGTTACCGCTCTTTTGTTAATTATATTCTTTTCGGCATTTACAACGGCTTATGCCCAGGTCCGCCTGCCGCAATTAATAAGCGATGGCATGGTTTTGCAGCGCGATGCCAAAATTAAAATATGGGGATGGGCACAGCCGGGCGAAAAGGTCACTATCAGCTTTAATCATAAAAAATATGCCACCATTACAAAAGCTAATGGCGAATGGCAGATTGAAAGTGCGCCAATGAAAAGCGGTGGCCCATATACCATGGGTATAAGCGCGAGCAACCATATCACTATAAACAATATCCTGATAGGGGACGTATGGTTTTGCTCAGGGCAATCGAACATGGTTTTGCCAATGGACAGGTTAACAGAGAGGTATCCGGATGAAATTGCCGCCGCCAATTATCCGCAGATCAGGAACTTCTTTATTTCGACTGTATCGGATGTAAGCAAAGTTCATGCTGATCTTCCCCCCGGTAAATGGCTTGCCTGTAACCCCGAAAACGTGCTGCAATTTGGTGCTGCATCCTATTTTTTTGCAAAGCAGTTATATCATAAATACCATGTGCCTATTGGCATCATCAATTCCAGCGTTGGTGGCACGCCTATACAAGCATGGATAAGTGAAGATGGCATCAAAACAATCCCTGATTATAGCCAACGACTAAAAACTATAAAAGATACCGCGTTTGTAAATAAGGTTAATCAGCAGGCATTACTGGCAAAACGTAATCAAAACAGGCATGTTAAGGTAACTGACCTAGGTTTAACAGGCCCTAAAACATGGTACGATACAACCTATAAACCAAAGGACTGGCATCATTTCTGGCTTCCCGGCTATTGGGCCGATCAGGGTGTGAGCGGACTTAACGGGGTAGTATGGTTCCGAAAAGAAATTAATGTACCTGTGGGCATGGTAGGCAAGCCCGCTAAAATTTACATGGGCCGCATTGTTGATGCCGACAATTTATTTGTGAACGGCGTACTTTGTGGTAATACCACTTACCAGTACCCTCCCCGCAGGTATAAACTAAATGAAACTATACTAAAACCCGGCAAAAATATTATTACCATACAGGTAATGAATACCGCAGGCAAAGGTGGTTTTGTACCCGATAAGGCCTATTATTTAGCCGTGGGAAAAGATACAATCGATCTTCGCGGCGACTGGCAGTATAAGGTTGGGCAGGTGTATACTCCCGGAGCGAATAGCGCTGCCGATTATACTTTCTCAGCACAAAATGAACCAACAGGCTTGTATAACACGATGGTTGCACCTGCTATAAATTATGCCATAAAAGGCATTGTATGGTACCAGGGCGAAACAAATGCAAATAAACCAAAAGAATACAATCTGTTATTAACAACGCTGATAGCAGACTGGCGCAGCAAATGGCAGCAACCAAATCTGCCTTTTATCTATGCGCAGTTACCCAATTTTATGGATGTAAAATATTCGCCCACAGAAAGCCAGTGGGCCGAGCTCAGGCAACAGCAGTTGGAAGCGATATCAATATCAAACACGGCTATGGCTGTTACTATTGGTGCCGGTGAATGGAATGATATTCACCCGCTCAACAAAAAAGTTGTAGGCGAAAGGCTGGCCTTGGGTGCCGAAAAGATAGCTTATCACGATCTGTCAGTAATAGCATCCGGGCCGATTTATCAATTGGCAAGCATTGATGGGAACCGGATTGTTCTAACATTCAGTGATATTGGCGGCGGGCTCATCGCCAAAGATGATACCACGCTTTCGCAATTTGCAATAGCCGGTGCCGACCATAAGTTTTATTGGGCCCATGCCGCTATCGAAAATAATAAAGTTGTAGTTTGGAGCAGCGATGTCACTGATCCTTTGTATGTTCGTTACGCATGGCAGGATAATCCGGAGGGAGCAAATCTATACAACAAAGAGGGCCTACCTGCATCGCCATTTACTACTGAACCCAATAAAATAGTCATAAAATGAAGATCAACATCATCGTATTTTTCCTGTTATTACTATCGGCCCAAATAGTTAAGGCGCAGGATTCAACTTTATGGAACCATAAACAATGCGCCGTGGTGCTTACTTATGATGACGCGATAGATGTTGACCTGGATAATGTACTGCCGGTCTTGGATTCCCTTAAACTCAGGGCTACATTTTATCTCATCGGTTCATCGCCGGTAGTGAATAAAAGAATTAATGAGTGGCGCAAAGCAGCGAAAGAAGGAAATGAATTAGGCAACCACTCGCTTTATCACCCCTGCGATGGCAGCCTGCCCGGCCGTAGTTTTGTTACGCCCGATTACGACTTGAGCAAGTACACCGTTTACCGGGCCGTAAGCGAAATAAGAACCAATAACACCCTGCTCAAAGCAATTGATGGCAAGGATATCAGAACATTTGCCTACCCATGCGGAGATCTGAAAATTGGTGATGTGTATTTTTATAATCAGCTCAAAAATGATTTCGCCGGAGCGCGAGGCGTTAGTCCGGGCCTGCAAACTGCAAAGCAGGTTGATCTAACCAATATTGATTGTTATGGGATTAACGGGCAATCGGCGGCTTATATGATCGACCTGGTTAAAAAAGCGATGCAGACACACACGCTTTTAGTATTTCTTTTCCACGGAGTGGGTGGCGGCCATAACATTAATGTGGATTTGAAGGCACATAGCGAACTGCTGCATTTTCTTAAACAAAATGAAGGCAAAATCTGGGTAGCCCCAATGGTTGATGTTGCAGAGTACATCAAGAAAAACCAGTAACAACTATGGTTTTTTGCCTATTTCGTTTCTGTTGATTTTTTACTGGTTGATGAACGGATAATAAGATTAGGCTTAATGCTGATGGTTTTTGGCTGAATGGCTATCTCCTTGATATTCATCTCTTCAAAATATAAATTCGCTATCGTTTTCCCCATAAAAAAACTGTATTGATCTATGGTGGTGATGGAGGGGCTGGTGATTTCGGTAAAAGCTTCATTGGAGTAACCGCAGATGCCCAATTGTTCAGGAACCTTAAAGCCGATATCTGTAGCTACCTCTAAAACGCCCAATGCCGAAAAATCCGAGGTAGAAGCAAAAACAGCATCGGGTGGGTTGGAGAGACTGAGCAGTTTACGTGTGGCTTTTGCACCAAGCTCTTTTGTCCACGCATTTTTTACGATCAGTTCATTAATAACCGGCAAATTATATTTTTTTAGCGCCGCCAAATACCCGGCCTTGCGTTGTTTAAATATGCTTAAATGCTGCGGACCCTCCAGTAGCGCTATCCGGCTATATCCCTGCTCAATCATGTGCGATACGGCTTCGAGCGATGCCAGTTCATTATCATTAATAACCTTCAATGTTTCCAGTTCATCCACCACACGGTCGAATTGTATAAGCTGGATCCCATGATCTATCACATTTTTTAAATGCTGGTAATCGTGGCCATCGGCCGAGATGGAGATCACAATACAATCAACCTGCTGGTTTATAAGTGTATTTATACATTTAACTTCCTTTTCATGTTCCTCGTTTGATTGGCAGATCACAAGGTTATAATCTTTTTCATAAGTAGCCTCTTCAATACCGGCAATTATGTTGGAAAAAAAATTCTGGTTGATCCGCGGAACAACTATTCCAATTGTTTTGGAATGACCGTTACGCAGGTTGGTGGCTAATATATTCCGTTTATAGTTGAGCTCGGCAGCTGTTTTTAGTACCAGCGCCCTTGTTTTTTCGCTTACGTAATTACTATTGTTTAAGGCTCTTGATACGCACGAAGCGGTTAGATTAAGCTTTTCAGCTATATCATAAATGGTTGTTCTTTTCTTTCTCATGTAGGTTTCGAGTAAAAATAAAAAAAATATCAGCAATCGATTGCATATATTAAAAAATTTAAATTACTTTCGTTAAATCCTTTGCCAATTATAATTAAGGAAGACAGTACAGCTATCAGCTATAAAATGCTAGTAAAAGAAATTGATAGGAGTGTTTCGACTGGAAAAGATCATCATTTTTCATGTTTGATGCCTTTATCGGGTAGTTTTATTACCATAAGATTTTATGGAAACGCATTTTTTTTGAGTTTAAAAACAATCGATTGTCGATTATTAAGGGCAAAGCTTATTTAGCTATCAATTAAGAAAAATAAAAATCTATAATAAAAAAACAATAATTACAGCAATGGGAAGCATAATAACAGGTGAAAAAGAGTTTTTCAAGGGGATAGGTCAGGTAAAATACGAGGGGGCACAATCGACTAATCCCTTAGCCTTTAAATGGTATGATGAAAACAAATTAGTGGCCGGAAAAACCATGAAGGATCATTTGCGCTTTGCCTGCGCCTACTGGCATTCCTTTGTAGGTAACGGCGCCGATCCCTTTGGCGAACCGACGCACATCTTTGCTTGGGATGCAAAAACAGATGCCGTAGAACGTGCCAAAGATAAAATGGATGCCGCCTTTGAGTTCATCACCAAAATAGGAATGGAATACTATTGTTTCCACGATGTGGATGTGGTGGATTATACCAATGATGTAAAAGAAAATGACCGTCGCCTGCAGGCATTAGTAGATTATGCCAAACAAAAGCAAGCCGCCAGCGGTGTAAAGCTGCTTTGGGGTACTGCCAATTTGTTCAGCAACCGCAGGTATATGAACGGCGCTTCCACCAATCCTGATTTTCATGTATTAACCCATGCCGCGGCACAAGTAAAAGCAGCACTGGATGCTACGATTGCCCTTGGCGGTGAGAACTATGTATTTTGGGGTGGCAGAGAAGGTTATATGTCCTTATTAAATACGGATATGAAACGCGAACAGGAACATTTCGCTAAATTCCTGCATACGGCAAAAGACTATGCCCGCAAACAAGGCTTTAAAGGCAATTTCTTTATCGAACCCAAACCATGTGAACCCACCAAACACCAGTATGATTATGATGCGGCAACCGTTCTGGGCTTTTTGCAGAAATATGATTTGCTGAATGATTTTAAACTGAATCTGGAGGTTAACCATGCTACCCTGGCGGGCCATACCTTTCAGCATGAACTGCAGGTGGCTGTTGACGCAGGTATCTTAGGTTCGATAGATGCCAACCGTGGGGATAACCAGAACGGCTGGGATACCGATCAGTTCCCGAATGATATCAACGAGGTAACTGAAGGTATGCTGATCATTTTGGAAGCCGGTGGCTTCGGTGGTGGCGGTATAAACTTTGATGCCAAGATCCGGAGAAACTCAACCGATCCGGAAGACTTGTTCTATGCCCACATTGGTGGTATGGATGTTTTTGCAAGGGCGCTGATCACTGCGGATAACATCCTGCAAAAATCAGACTACAAGAAACTGCGTAGTGACCGCTATGCCTCCTACGACAGCGGCAGCGGCAAGGACTTTGAGAACGGTAAATTGACCCTTGAAGACCTGCGCCAGTATGCTATTGACAATGGCGAACCTAAAGCTATCAGTGGCAAACAGGAATATTATGAGAATATCATCAATAGTTTTATATAAAAACCTATTTTAGGCGGCTGATATAACCAATCAGCCGCTTTTAACCAATTTAAACCAAGAAAGAACCAAAACATGAATTCACTCAGTACGCGCGATTACATTGTATTTTTAATATATTTTGTAATCGTGGCCTCCTACGGCTTATGGGTATACCGCAGGAAAAAACAAGCGACCACATCAACAAAAGATTATTTTTTAGCTGAAGGGTCGTTGACCTGGTGGGCTATCGGCGCGTCATTAATTGCCTCCAATATATCGGCAGAGCAATTTGTGGCCATGAGCGGTAACGGGTTTACCATGGGCCTGGCCATATCAACCTATGAGTGGATGGCTGCACTTACGCTGATCATAGTAGCCGTATTCTTTATTCCCGTTTATCTTAAAAATAAGATATTCACCATGCCGCAGTTTCTGCATCAGCGGTATAACAGTACGGTAGCCATGATTATGGCGGTGTTCTGGTTGTTGTTGTACGTGATCGTGAATTTAACCTCTATACTTTACCTTGGCGCTATCGCCATACACGGTATATCGGGTGTTGATTTTAGCGTATGTATTGGTTTACTGGCCTTGTTTGCCGTTATTATCACACTGGGTGGTATGAAGGTAATTGGCTACACCGATGTTATCCAGGTGTTCTTTTTAATATTAGGCGGTTTGGTAACTACCTATATAGCGGTTACCGCGGTAGCAGCACACTATGGAAAAACCGGCATAACCGATGGCTTATCATTGCTATATCATCAAGCCAATGATCACTTCCACATGATCCTTAAAAAGGATAACCCAAGCTACGGCGATTTGCCGGGCCTTACCGTTTTAATTGGTGGTATGTGGATAGTGAATCTAAATTACTGGGGATGTAACCAGTACATTACCCAACGTGCTTTAGGTGCAAACTTAAAAACTGCCCGTGGAGGTATTTTATTCGCTGCTTTTCTTAAGCTTTTAATGCCGTTAATAGTGGTATTGCCGGGTATAGCCGCATATGTATTGTACAAACAAAACGTGTTTGATGCGCTTAATACCGCCAGTATTACCAGTAACCATGATAATGCTTACCCTGTATTGTTGAACCTGTTGCCTACTGGTATTAAAGGTTTATCTTTTGCTGCTTTAACAGCCGCTGTTGTAGCTTCACTGGCCGGTAAAGCCAATAGTATTGCAACTATTTTTACGTTGGATATTTATAAAAAGAAGATCAACCCTGAAGCTACCGACAAAAAACTGGTAACGGTTGGAAAGATCACTGTAGTTGTGGCCATGATATTGGGCGTGGTTATTTCACCATTTTTAGGTATTGATAAAAAGGGTGGTTTCCAGTTTATACAGGAGTATACCGGCTTTGTATCGCCAGGTATTTTTGCCATGTTTATATTAGGGTTCTTCTGGAAAAAAGCATCTTCAAATGCGGCTTTATTTGCTACTATTGGCGGTTTCGCATTCTCGGTATTCTTTAAGTTTTTACCAAAAATTGCCGATCTTTCATTCCTGTCCTCAACAGGTTTCTCATTTAAGAACGCTGATAGTGGCCTTTATGAAATTCCGTTCCTCGATAGGATGGGCTTTGTTTTTGCGATCTGTATTATAGGTATGGTGATCATCAGCTTAGCAGATTACGCGAAAGGTAAAAAGACCAATGGTTTGGAGATCGACGCGAAAATGTTTAAAACATCAAACTCGTTTGCAGTGGGTGCGCTTATAGTTTGCGGCATATTAGTGGCACTATATTCATTCTTCTGGTAACAGAATACTTGTTCATGAGATAAAAAAGCGTGGACAATGTGCGATTCCCTCCCTTGGGAGGGTGGAGTGAGGGGTTTCTGTTACTTTTATGACGAATAAACCCCTCCCTGCCATTTCAAATCCAGCCGCACCCCTCCCACGGGAGGGAATTTATCTGAAAACAATTTTGATGTACAGATAACAGAAATAAAACCAATAAAAAAACCGGTGAGTACAATACTCACCGGTTTTTTTTAAGTCGACTTTCAGACTATCCTTTTCTCTTTGATGAGTCGCGGACTATCATTTCCGACCGCAATATCAGGCTGTGGGTTTGTTTCAAATCGGCATTATCAGTTAAATGTCCCAGCAATAATTTCGCGGCAACTTCGCCCATTTCAAATCCTTTGTAATCAATGGTAGTTAATTGAGGGCGAACAACGCGCGACATCGGGTCGTTATTAAAACCTGCAAATGCTATATCTTCAGGAACCCGTACACCAGCATCCATCAAAAACTGCATACAGCTTACCGCGCTGATATCATTGGCTGCAAATACAGCATCTGGTTTTGTCTCCATTTTTAATATAGTGCCTCCAGCATCCTGCCCGGCCTGTGTGGTTAAATCGCTGACAATTAATAATTCATCATCAAAGGGCAGGTTATGATCTTCCAAAGCACGTTTATAACCATTATAACGCTCTATATATACATTTCTTAGCTGGCTGCCGCCTATATGCAGTATTCTTTTGCATCCCTGCTCAATTAAATGTGTGGTAAGCTGATAGGCTGCTTTATAATTATCAATAAAAATATTGGGGAATTGTAAATGCTCCTGAACCCTATCAAAGAAAATTACGGGTATATTTTTAGTGATGAAAGGTTCAAAATGATCAAGGTTATCCGTATTATAAGCCAGTGAAACCAGCAAGCCATCCACACGGTTGTTGAACATAGCCCTGGCATTGCTTACTTCTTTTTTCATGCTTTCCAGCGATTGGCTGATGAAAAGGTTGTAATTAGATTCATTAATCACTTTTTCAATCCCCGCTATTACATCCGACATGAAATAACTATTTAGCCTTGGCACAATCACCCCGATTATATTCCCTCTTTTGGTTCGTAAGCTGCTGGCAAAAGGATTGGAGCGATAGCCCATTTCGGCCGCAACTGCCAGTATTTTCTTTTTGGTTTTATCGCTGATCTTGGGATGGTCCTGTAGACCCCGGCTAACAGTAGTTGCCGAAATATTAAGCTTTTCGGCAATATCATAAATGGTAACTTCTTTGCGGGGCTCGCTCATAATTTTTTAAAGTTATAAATAATCGGTTGCATTATTTAAAAGCCTAAATATATCACATTGAATTAAAAAATAGCAGGATGTAGAAATTTCATGAGTTCAAACAAGAATTATTTTATCAAAATATAATGCAATCGATTGCATAAATTCAATTTTATTTCTACCTTTCAACCGGAAAACCAATTATAAACTTAGTAAAAGTTACACGTTCATTTACCAATAACATTTGGGCGCGGCTTTTTTTTAAAAAATCAAATATGAGAGAAATTAGAATTTTGATTTGCCTGCTTATGATGAGCATCTCAGGTATTGTTAATGCGCAAAGTATTTATTTAGATACTACAAAAACTTTAGATGAACGCGTAAACGACCTGGTATCAAAACTAACCCTGGATGAAAAAGTTCACCAGATGATGAATGTAAGTCCGGCTATACCGAGGCTTAATATACCTGAATATGACTGGTGGAACGAGGCCTTGCATGGTGTTGCCCGTGGTGGCGTTGCAACCGTTTTTCCGCAGGCTATTGCCTTTGGTGCTACTTTTGATGATAAGCTTATTAACCAGGTTTCAACAGCCATATCTGATGAAGCCCGTGCCATGTACAACGCTGCACAAGCTGATAACTACCACCTGCGATTTGATGGCTTAACTTTCTGGACCCCCAATATCAATATTTTCCGCGACCCAAGATGGGGCCGGGGACAGGAAACCTATGGCGAAGATCCCTATCTTACGGCTACAATAGGTGTTGCCTTTGTAACAGGTATGCAGGGTAATGATCCCAAACATTTAAAAGTTGCCGCTTGCGCCAAGCACTTTGCTGTACACAGCGGCCCTGAGCGTTTGCGCCATGTTTTTAATGCGCAGGCATCTTCAAAAGACCTCTATGAAACCTATTTACCTGCTTTTAAGGCTTTAGTAAATGCGCATGTTGAAGCTGTTATGTGCGCCTACAACCGTACCAATAACGAGCCTTGCTGCGGCAGTAATTTATTGTTGGATAGCGTACTGCGCGATCAATGGCATTTTAAAGGGCACGTAGTTTCAGATTGCGGCGCTATTGCCGATTTTTATATGGGGCACCATGTGGTGCCCGGTCAGCCTGAAGCTGTTGCGTTGGCGGTTAAACACGGCGTTGATCTGAATTGCGGCGACGAATACCCTGCCTTGGTTGAAGCCGTAAAAAGAGGCCTGATAACCGAAAAAGAAATTGATGCGGCATTAAGCACATTGCTTAAAACCAGGTTTAAGCTGGGTATGTTCGATCCTAAAGGCAGCAGCCCTTATGATAAAATATCAACAGATGTAATTAACAGCCCTGAACACAGGCAGCTTGCCAAACAGGTAGCGCTTGAATCAATTGTAATGGTTAAAAACAATGGTGTTTTACCGTTAAGGAATGATCTGCCAAAATATTTTGTAACAGGCCCTAATGCAGCAAACGAAGGAGCGTTGATTGGTAATTACTATGGTATCAACCCACAAATGACCACCATAATGGAAGGCCTTGCTTCAGGCATTTCACCCGCCAGCGAAATGCAGTACAAGCAAGGGATATTACTGGACAGGCCAAATGCAAACCCAATTGACTGGACTACCGATGACGCCAAGGCATCGAATGTTACCTTTGTGGCCCTGGGTATTACAGGTTTGCTTGAAGGCGAAGAGGGTGAAGCCATCGCATCCCCAAATTTTGGTGACAGGCTGGATTATAATCTGCCGCAAAACCAGATAGATTTCCTGAAAAAGCTACGGGCAGGCAATAAAAATAAGATTGTTGCCATAATTACCGGTGGCAGCCCCATGAACCTGGCCGAAGTACAGGAACTGGCTGATGCCGTATTATTGGTTTGGTACCCGGGCGAAGAAGGCGGTCACGCTATTTCCGATATCGTATTCGGTAAGGTTTCACCTTCGGGGCGTATACCGGTTACTTTCCCAAAATCGCTTGACCAGTTACCTGTTTACGAAAATTACAGCATGAAGGGGAGAACTTACCGTTACATGACTGCTGAACCTATGTACCCTTTCGGTTTTGGGTTGAGCTATACATCATTTGCCTATTCGCCGCTAAAACTATCGGCAGCACAGGTTAAAAAGAACATAACGGTTCAGGCTGAGTCAATAGTAACCAATAACGGGAAAACGGAGGCCGATGAAGTGGTGCAGCTGTATATCACTAATCCTGATGATGGCGAAAATCCTTTATTTTCGCTTAAAGGCTTTAAACGTGTACACTTAAAACCGGGCGAATCACAAAATGTGCAATTTGCGCTTACCCCCGACATTTTAAAAAGTATAAATGACGATGGTAAGGCTATACAGTTAGCTGGTAATTATCATGTATACATTGGCGGCTCGCTGCCTACAAAAAGAAGTGAAGATTTGGGCATGCCTAAATGTGCTGATGCTATTTTGAAAGTTAAATAAATGAGCACCTATGTTTAGCAATTTAGAACAAACATTCCGCTGGTTTGGCCCGGCTGATCCGGTAACGTTAAGCGCCATAAAACAAACCGGTGCAACAGGTATTGTGACTGCGCTGCACCATATTCCCTGTGGTGATGTATGGAGTACGGATGAAATAAAACATCGCAACGCCGTACTAAAGGAGGCTGGTTTTAACTGGTCGGTGGTGGAGAGTGTAAATATCCACGAAAGCATAAAAACAGCCGGGAGTTCAAGGGATGAGTATATTGATAAATACATCGCCACCCTTAAAAACTTAGGTGCTGCGGGCATAAATGTGGTTTGCTACAACTTTATGCCAGTGCTCGACTGGACACGCACCAACCTCGATTTCAGACTTCCAAATAATGCCTCGGCATTACGCTATTCTGCCCCTGCGCTTGCCGCTTTTGATCTTTATATCCTGGAACGCGAAGGCGCCTGGCAGGAGTTCAGCGAACAACAAAAGCAAAATGCGAAAGAGTATCTCGATAGCATCAGCGCCAAAGAAAAAGAACTGCTGGTTAACACCATAATGGCAGGCTTACCCGGCACCGATGAAGTATTTACCATTACTGAGTTTAAAGAACACCTTAAAAAATACGAGCATACCGATGCCAAAAAACTGAAAGAGAACCTGTCGTATTTTTTAAATGCGATCATGCCAACTGCTGAGGAGCAGGGCATTAAAATGTGTATCCACCCCGATGATCCGCCGTTCCCGATACTGGGGTTGCCAAGGGTTGTTTGTACGGAGAAGGATTTGGAGGATGTTATCAATGCTTGTCCATCCCCTAATAATGGTATTACATTTTGTACGGGTTCATTAGGTGCCAACGGCAACAATGATCTGCCGGGCATAGTTGCAAGGTTGGGCGAACATATCCATTTTCTGCATTTGCGCAATGTACAGCGCGAGGCCGATGGCAGCTTTTACGAAGCGGATCATTTGGGCGGCAGTAACGATATGTATGCCATTATGAAAAATGTGATCCTTGAACAAAAGAAAAGAATAGCAGCTGGCCGGGATGATATTGCCATCCCTATGCGCCCGGATCATGGGCATAAAATACTGGACGACTTTAATTATAACACCTACCCGGGCTACTCGGTAATTGGCAGGCTGAAAGGTTTGGCTGAACTGCGGGGACTGGAGATGGGTATTAAACGAAGTATTGTTTAATCGTTTACCAATTTAAAACACAATCATCCATGATAAAGAAATTCTTAGCTTTTTCTATTATACTTCAATTATGCACGGTATTTACGCAGGCGCAAACCATGCATACAGTGGGTTTAAAAGATTATTATAAAGATTACTTCCCCATCGGCGTAGCGGTTTCCGCACAGGATCTTCAAAACCCCGATGAGGCTAAACTTATAGTTCAGCAGTTTAATAGCATAACTCCTGAGAACGCTATGAAAATGGGACCTATCCATCCCGAAGAAAACCGTTACAATTGGAAGGATGCTGATGCCATAGTAGCCTTTGCACAGGCAAATGGCCTGCGTGTAAGGGGCCACAACCTTTGCTGGCATGAGCAAACTCCCGCCTGGTTTTTTAAGGATGATAAGGGCAATTTAGTAACCAAAGAAGTATTGCTTAAACGTCTGAAAGATCACATTACCACGGTAGTTAACCGGTACAAAGGCAAAATATATGCCTGGGATGTGGTGAACGAGGCTATTGATGACGATAGCACCAAATTTTTACGAAACTCGCTCTGGTACCAGATCTGTGGGGAAGATTTTATTATCAAAGCCTTTGAATACGCGCACGAGGCCGACCCGAACGCTGTTTTATTTTACAACGATTATAATACAGAACGCCCCGAGAAAAGAGACAGGGTTTATAAATTATTAAAACAATTGGTTGATGCCAAAGTGCCCATTAACGCGGTAGGTATACAAGCACACTGGTCAATTTATGAGCCATCACAAGCAGATCTTATCGAGACCATTAAGAAGTTTTCTTCATTGGGTTTAAAGGTGCAGGTAACAGAGCTCGATATGTCTATCTACCCATGGGAAAAGAACAGGCGCGCCATGAGGCCGGGTGAATCAGATGCATACACACCCGAACTGGAACAAAAACAGGGAACCCAATATGCTGATGTGTTCAAGATCTTCCGCGACTATAAAGACGTAATTACAGGTGTTACTTTCTGGAACATTTATGACGGAAGAACCTGGCTGGATAGTTATCCGGTTGCGGGTAGAAAAAATTACCCTTTATTATTCGACCAAAACATGCAGCCTAAAAAGGCCTATTGGAAAGTAGTTGATTTTAAATAGGAATTGTGCGATTAAGAAAGTTATATTATTATAAGACTCAAAAACCCAATGTCATTTCGAACGACAGTGAGAAATCTTCTACGCGTGTTAGGTCTGCAGCAGAAGATTTCTCCTCGTTCCTCGTTCGAAATGACAATTTGTTTGAGGTTTAATAAATAGTTTGATTGTATAAATTTATATTGCCAATAATAAGCTGATGCGCAGGATCTACAGGTGTTTATATTTAATATCATTTTCTTTATTGATAATAGTAAACGCTTATGCCCAATCGCCGGGTAGCAAGTCTTATATCTCATTCAAATTAAATAAAGGATATTTCCCGCTTGCCGATCAGGGTAAGGTAGCGCCTTTATATGCTGAAGACAGCGATTTCGCGGGAGTGATGATAGCCGTTAAAAGCCTGCAGGCAGATATTCAAAAAGTTACCGCAACATCGCCTGTATTGTTAACAAATGATATTACAGGTTCAAAAGCGGTAATAATTATCGGCACTCTTGGCAAAAACAAGCTGATAGATAAACTGGTAAGCGAAAAAAAACTGGATGCAAGCAGTATCACCGGAAAGTGGGAGGCACACATAACACAGGTTATTGATAATCCTTTCCCCGGGGTAAAGCAGGCATTGGTAATAGCCGGCAGCGATAAGCGCGGAACTATTTATGGCGTATATGATCTTTCGGCACAAATAGGCGTATCGCCCTGGTATTGGTGGGCTGATGTGCCTGTAAAACAACAAGCTAGTTTATATGTAATACCCGGTAAATATACCGATGGCAGTCCTGCTGTAAAGTACCGCGGCATTTTTATTAATGATGAGGCACCTGCGTTTTCCGGCTGGGCTAAAGAAAAGTTTGGTGGGGTTAACCACCTGCTGTACACAAAAATGTTTGAGCTTATTTTACGCTTAAAGGGCAACTATTTATGGCCCGCCATGTGGGGTAATGCCTTTAACGATGATGACAAGCTTGATCCTGTATTGGCCGATAAATACGGCATTGTAATGGGTACTTCGCACCATGAGCCTATGGACCGCGCGCAGCAGGAATGGAAACGTTATGGCTCCGGCGCATGGAACTATGAAACCAATGCTGATACCTTACGTGCTTTCTGGAAAAGGGGTATCGAAAATATGGGCACCAGGGAAACCATAGTAACCGTAGGTATGCGGGGTGATGGCGATATGCCGATGACCGAGGGTAGCAATATAGCCTTACTGGAAAAAATAGTTGCCGACCAGCGGAAGATCATAGCCGATGTTACCCATAAGGATGCTTCAGCAACACCGCAAATGTGGGCCTTATACAAGGAGGTGCAGGATTATTATGACAAAGGCATGCGCGTACCCGATGATGTTACCCTGTTGCTGTGCGATGATAACTGGGGCAACATCCGCAAACTGCCCAAGCTGAACGAGCCTGCCCGCAAAGGCGGTTATGGCATTTACTACCATTTTGATTATGTGGGTGATCCTCGTAATTACAAATGGCTCAACACAAATCCCATCAGCAAAACATGGGAACAAATGCATTTGGCCTATGAATATGGCGCTAAACAGGTTTGGGTAGTAAATGTAGGCGACTTGAAACCTATGGAATTCCCGATCAGTTTCTTTTTGGATTATGCCTGGTCGCTCGATAAATGGCCTGCAAGCCGCCTTGATGAATATACGCGCCAATGGGCGGCGCAGCAATTCGGCAATAAATATGCTGCGGAGATCGCGGATATTTTAACTGCCTACACCAAGTATAACTGCCGTCGTAAACCTGAACAGCTTGATCAGAATACGTATAGTTTAACTAATTATCGTGAGTTTGAAAACGTAGTGAATGATTACAACAAACTGCGCGATAAAGCTCAACAGTTATATAAAATTATACCACAACAATATAAAGATGCTTATTATCAGTTAGTGCTTCATCCGGTTGAGGCCTGCGCCAATTTAAATGAGCTGTATTATGCTGCCGCGAAAAATAAATTATACGCGGTGCAAGGCAGATCGGTTACAAACTTAATGGCTGCTGATGTGAAGGAACTGTTCAAAAAGGATTCGGCAATATCACATCACTATAATAAGGAGATGGCTAATGGCAAGTGGGACCATATGATGGATCAAACGCATATTGGCTACACCTACTGGCAGGAACCACGGGTTAACAAAATGCCGGCTGTAACCACTATCCAACTCCCGGCAGCAGCGCAAATGGGCGTAGCTATCGATGGTTCGGAACTATGGTGGCCTCAGGAGCAATCCCAGGCGACTTTGCCGGGCTTTTATCCCGGTTGTGGTGGCCATTATATCGAGGTTTTTAATCGCGGCAGCCAGGCTTTTAATTTTACTGCTACAACAACATCGCCATACATAACTATCGAACCTAAGAGCGGCAGCATTACCACGCAGCAGCGTATTTGGGTAAATATTAACTGGGCAAAAATGCCAAAAGGTATTAAATCTGTACCTATAACTATCACTGGTGCTGATAATCGCACAGTTACCATTAACGCGGTTATAAATAATTTACTGCCATTAAATAACATTGGTTTCAATGAAAACAATGGCTATGTAAGTATTGAGGCTGAACACTATACAAAAGCTATTAACTCCAATGGTATTAAATGGCAAAGCATCCCCAATTATGGCCGCACGCTATCGGGTATAATGCCTGCGCCGGTTACAGCAAAATCACAAGTTCCCGCAGGCAATAGTCCGTACTTGGAGTATGTTGTAAATATGATTGATACCGGGTGGGTGAATGTAAAAGCCTATATATCGCCAACGCTTGATTTTACAAATTCAAAAGGCTTGCATTATGCTATTTCTATGGATAATGGGCAGCCACAGCTGGTTAATATCAATGCTGATGAATCAACAGCTGCCTGGGGTAAAAATGTGAGCGATAATATCAAAATACTGGAAACGAAATTGCACGTTGCCACCAGCGGAAAACATGTTTTAAAATACTGGATGGTTGACCCTGCAGTTGTATTGCAAAAAATTGTTATTGATGCAGGTGGTGAAAAGCCCAGTTACCTCGGCCCACCTGAAAGTGGGTTCAATCCCGGTAGTACTTCCGCTGTAAAAAAATAAATTCGATGTATTTTAATGCAATCGATAAACTGCTGTAATTCCGACAGTTGTTGATTTCCTCGTAGCTAAATCGATACTATATTTTTGCTTATTAGATCTATTTTGGCCAAAATGGTGAGTAACCTCATCGGCTTTAAAAAATATTTTTTAAATATTTTTATTAAAATAATGCAATCGATTGTTTTTTTAATTTTTTGTTTTTACATTTATAAAAGAAATACCAGTTATACCAATTTTTACTGTAAAAATTTAATACCTCAGCTTATCCAAAATGAGGCGAAATGTTTGTTTAAGGCTATCTGCTAACAATAGCTTTTTATTCCGTTTGGCGCATTAGTAATTGAGCATTGAAATTTGCAAAACTTATATTATGAATGAAAGGAGGACGTCTTTGAGATACAACAATTACAAATAGTGTTTTCCGTGCATTACCCCTGGACGATGATTATGTCTGGGGAGAGAGGTTAAGCAATAAAAATTAATGGTGACAACAACAGGTTATTTTACTACAATAAAATAGCCGGGTGGCTGCTTTTGCCTTAATCCGGGACACATATTTCAAAAATTTTATTACTCATGATGGGCTGGAAGAGAATTTATGTCCTGCATAAATTCAACGTGAGGAAGAAAATTTAACAACCAAAATCAATCTGAAATTAATTAACAATTTAAATTATTATGGGAAAAATTTTACGAACTGTATTACTGTTCATGTCCTTTTTAGTTTGTGCCAGGGTAATGGCGCAAAACCAGGGAACAGTAGTCAAAGGTGTAGTAACGGACGATAAAGGGGTTACCGTCCCAGGCGCTTCCGTTACAGTTAAAGGAACACAAAAAGGAACAGTTACCGATATAAATGGTGCTTATACAATCCAGGTTCCGGCACAAGGAAAGATCCTTGTGTTTTCATTTATAGGGATGGAAACAAAAGAAGTGGTTATTGGAAATAAATTGCTGGTAAATGTTTCTCTTATCCCCACCTCTACTGCATTGTCTGATGTAGTTGTTATCGGTTATGGCCAACAAAAACGGCAGGATGTAAATGGTGCTATTTCGTCTGTTACAGCCAAGGATATCGCAAACATACCGCAGGTAAGTGTCGACCAAATGCTGGAGGGCAAAGCCGCTGGTGTTACCATTCAACAAAATGCAGGTGGCCCGGGAAGCAATACCTCTGTGCATATTCGTGGTATAAGTTCATTAAGCGGTACCAACGAGCCTTTATATGTAATTGACGGTATTGCCATATCAGGCGATGCAAACAATATAAGTACTACAGGTAAATCGGTACAGATCTCACCAAACAACGGTGAGAACGGTGTTAGCCCCCTTACTTTCCTTAACCCGGCTGATATTGAATCAATCGATATATTAAAAGACGCGGCAGCTACCGCAATTTATGGTAGCCGGGGTTCAAATGGTGTAATTATCATCACTACCAAAAGAGGTAAGAGCGGGAGTGGTAAAATCAGTTACAATGGATTTTATGGTACTCAAAACCAGGGTAAAGAGCTTAAAATGATGGATCTTCAGCAATACGCTACTCTTGAAAACCAACTGGCCGATATTATTGGTAACCCAAGGCGTGGTGAATTTGCAAACCCTAGTCTGCTTGGGCAGGGCACTAACTGGCAGGATGCTATTTTCCAGGCAGCGCCGATCCAAAGCCATCAGCTTGCCTTCTCGGGCGCCAACAATGGTACTGATTATTATATTTCAGGCGGATACTTAAAGCAAGACGGAACTGTGATCGGTAATAACTTCGACCGGTATACTTTCCGCGCGACTGTTAATTCACAGGTTAAACCCTGGATGAGTATAGGCGCTACTGTTGCCGGAAGCCGCAGCAATCAGAATACCTCGTTAAGTAACAATACAGGTATTATATACACCGCGTTATTAAGTGCGCCCGATCAGGCTGTATACAATGCTGATGGCTCATTTGCTGGTCCGTCTGCCGGGCAGGTAGGCGCGCAGATAAACCCTGTGGCACAGGCCCTATTAATTACCAATACCTTAGGCCAGGATAATTATAATGCCGATGTATATTCAGATTTGAAATTCACAAAGGATTTAACCTTGCGCTCTGAATTTGATGCTGATATCAATTCATCGGTTGCCAAGTACTTTAATCCGGCATATGATTATGATCCTTTGCATGATGTTCCTACGGCCACACTACAAGAGTACCGTACAAACTCAACTTATTGGGATTGGAAGGAATATTTAACTTATCACCATGTATTTGCCCAAAAACATGACCTTACTGTTTTGGGAGCTTATGAGTTAGTAAACTCAGTTTATAACGCTAACGCTGCAAATATATCAAACTTTGTGGCCGGTAACTCCCTGCAATCATTGAATTTAGGAAGTGCATCAACCGCAGGTGTTGGCGAGTATGTTGGTAATAACGATATATTGCAATCAGAGTTTGCGCGTGCTATTTATACCTACAACAGTAAGTACAGCTTAACTGCCACTATAAGGGCCGACCGTTCATCAAAGTTTGCCCAGGGCCATCAGACCGGTTATTTCCCATCAGCCGCCGTATCGTGGAGATTATCCGACGAGGCATTTATGACTGATATTAAAAAAGTAGCCGATAATCTTAAATTAAGGGTTTCATACGGACAAACCGGTAATCAGAATGTGCCCAGCTATTTATATGGCGCAGTACTTAACGCGGTACCTACTGGTGCAGGAACCGGATTTGCGGTAGGCAATATCGCTAATCCAAACCTGCAATGGGAGACCGCTATACAGGAAGATATCGGCCTTGATTTCGGTTTGTTTAATGACCGTATAACAGGTACAGTTGATGTTTTTAATAAGACCTCTAAAAACTTCCTTTTCCAGGCAACACTTCCGGCATTTTTGTTAGGTGGTGTAGCTGATTATTCAGGCGCTGCAGCAATTAATCCACCTGAAATTAATGGTGGTGGTGTACAAAACAGGGGATTTGAGTTCAGTATTAACAGCAAAAATATTACTGGTAAAGATTTCTCATGGAGTACAACTTTAAATTTTAGCCATTATGCCAACAAAGTTACTGCACTGGCTCCGGGAACACCTTATATAACAGGCCAAATTACAACCAGCTTCCTAACCTTACCGGTTACACGTACAGTTGTTGGTGGCCCGATTGGTGAATTCTACGGATATAAGGTGGCAGGCATATTTAAAACTGATGAGCAGTTAAAAAATGCGCCAATCCAATTCGGGCAGCCTGTAACCAGCAATCCTGGTGGTACCTGGTTGGGTGATATCCAGTATGTAGATGAAAATCACGACGGGAAAATTGACGCGAGTGACCAGGTTCCTTTAGGTAACCCTAATCCTACGTTTACTTACGGTATCTCTAACACGTTTAACTACAAGGCTTTTGATCTTACTATTTTCCTTAACGGATCATATGGAGCCAAGATCTTAAATGCGTTAGATTACCAGATTGCCGATTTGGGAAGTGAATATCAAAATCAGCTGGCATCAGTTGCAAATTTCTGGACACCAAGCAACCCAACTTCAAATATTCCAAGGCCGGCTTCAGGCGCTAACTCTAACCTGAACATGTCAGACAGGTTTATTGAAAGCGGTTCTTACTTAAGAATCCAAAATGTAACGCTAGGTTATAACCTGCCAACCAGATGGGCAAAATATTTAAAAATGAGCAGGCTAAGAGTGTATGCAACAGGTCAGAACCTTTACGTGTTTACACCTTATAAAGGACTTGATCCGGAGGTTGGTGCAGCTAATCAGGACGTGTTCCTGACAGGAGTGGACCAGGGAAGGTATCCTAGCCCCCGTACAATTTCATTTGGTATAAATGCAGACTTTTAATACAAACAAAAATGAAAATATTTAACAAAATCATATTCGGAACAGTAGTTACAGTAAGTGCTTTGGCTACCGGTTGTAAGAAAGATTATTTTAATCGTCCGCCGTTGAGTTCCGTTACTATAGGTAACTTTTACCAAAATGCCGATCAGGTGAACGCAGGTACTAATGTTTTATACAGCGTACCATGGTTCGGTTGGAACACGCATGTGGGGTGGTCAATATCAGAGCTTAGCGGTGGCAACGCGCGCTCATGGTCGAGCGATATCGATAACTTCTCCTATTTCACAGTTGCAAACACCGATAGGGTACTTGATGCCGCATGGAACTCATTATATACCGAGGTTGCACAGGCAAACGCTTTAATTAATACCTTACCTACGGCAGTTCCTGCATCAGTAAGTACAGCTGTGGTTAATAATGCAATAGGTGAGGCCCGTTTATGGCGCGCAATGGCTTATTTTCACCTGGTACGCATTTACGGACCAGTGCCAATCATCGAAAATACATCAACCAACATTGCCAATTATCAGGTGCCAAGAAACCCGGTAACTGATGTTTACAAGTTTATAGTGAACGACCTGCTTTTTGCTGAAGCCAATTGTACCAAGAAAGTGCGTAGCAGTACTTATAGTGCTAACATACACGTTTCAAGTGGTTCGGCATCAGCTATGCTTGCTAAGGTTTACCTGTATATGCAGGATTATACAGACGCAAGGGCCGAAGCTGAAAAGGTTATAAACAGCGGCGAATTTAAGTTATACGGAGTAGATCTGCCAGGCAAGCAGTTTTCCGACTTGTTTTTAACTGCAAATAATAACAATGAGGAGTCGATCATTGCATTACAATGGGCCGGTGGTGCTGCTGTTAACAACAACACTTACGGTTATGGTAACTCGTTCCAGGCGTCAGCTGCTGTAAACAGCCAGATCACAGGTACAGGAGATGGTTATGGTGAAGTGGGCCCAACGTATGATCTTCAGGACGAGTATGATCCTGCCGATCTTCGTCGTAAGCCTACTTATATGATAGCTGGCGATCATTATCCTGAAATTGACCAGGCAGCGGGAGGTTATACCTTCCCGGCAGGTTTGCAGGTACAGGGAACCTATGCCGGTGTAAAGAAATATGTTGTTGGCACGCCTGCGGATAACGGTGGTGTAGGTGCAGCACAATCGGCTGCGAATAATACCTATATGCTGCGTTATGCTGATATGTTTTTGATAGATGCTGAAGCAATTATGGCCGGAGCTCAAACCAGTTCAGATCCTGCAGCCTTAAGTGCGATAAACAAGATCAGGACAAGGGCCGGTTTAGCACCGTTAACCGAAATAAGGAGGTTTTATACCGTGGCTAATCCCAATTACGCAGCATATGGGCCAACCCCTAATGCCAGTGTGCCAAAAAACATTATCAAGGATGATATAATTGACGAGCGCAGAAGAGAATTCGCTTTTGAGGACGATTATTTTTATGACCTGATGCGTGTGGATGGCTTTAATAACACAGCGCATACAATGGGGCTTAAATTAATGACACAGCAAGATAGGGGAACCGCAGGTGGTACACCGATAGTTCGGTATGGTAACCAATACCTGTCGGTAACTGCCAGTCAGCTGCAGTTTCAGATACCTGCAGTTGAGCTTGCGGCTGATCCTAAGTTAAGTGATGCTCCGGTTCCTTATGTTTTTAAATAATAACTTAAATGAAAATTGAGATGAAAAAGAATTATAAGCTATTATACGTGATGCTACCTCTGCTGCTGGTTTATACATTTTCCTGTAAGAAAAATGATATGGGCGGCACCGGGGCACCAACCATTACAAGGGTGCGTACCACCACAAAAACTGATACTACCACTGGTGTTATAAAAAGGATCACCCTTGATTCAAGCATAACCACAACTACTACCACATTGGTTGGGTACGATTCAACAGTTACTTCCGGCGGGTTGGGTAATCAGTATGCCATTATTGGTACAAATTTTTTAAGCACCACGTCGGTAACTATCAATGGCGTTAGCGTGTATTTTAACCCGGCATTGTTAACTGATCACAGCATCATTATAACAATCCCATCGTTAACATCTACAGCCACGCAGGTGCCTTTCGGTCCCGATCAAACAAATAAGCTGGTTGTTACTACCAAACATGGTACAGCGAGTTTTACTTTCCCTATAACGCAACCGGCACCGGTAATTACCAGCTTTACACCGCAGGTAGCAAACCCGGGCGATATTGTAACTATAACAGGTCAGATATTTAATGGCGTTACCTCTGTAAAGTTTGATAAGATACCTGCAACCATAGTAGGTACGCCTACGGCTACTCAAATACAGGTAAAGGTTCCGCAGGGTGTTACTTCAAATTTAATATATGTAACTACACCGGGCGGTACAGCTGTATCAACTACTACGTTCGGGTTTAAATATGTTGTTTATACCGAGTCGCTGGCAACAGGCTGGGGCGGACAGGGAAGCGGAGGTTACGACGGCTACAACAGTACCCGCACCTACAATGACCAAACGCACCCTGAGGCAGGTAGTTATGACATAAAAACCACCTTTACCGACTCATACGGAGCATTACAATTGGGCTATGGTGGTGCAACACCTGTTAGTGTAAGTACGCTTGGCTTAACTTCCATTAAGTTTTCGGTATATGGCGGCGCGGGGTATACTGGTACGCAAAAACTACAGGTAGTTATTAACGGTGCTTACAGTACCGCGGTTGTAGTTAGCTTTACAGCAGGTGCATATACGGATATTATTGTTCCGCTAAGCCAGTTGGGTAACCCATCAACTATTACCGAAATAGTGCTCCAGAATTACGGGGTAGCTCCTCCATGTACCATATACGTGGATAACCTTGGATTTATTTAATAGATAGGTCAATAATTGATAAGCAAACGCTGCTGAGAGGGCAGCGTTTTGCTTTTATACAGTTAACAAATGTGGGATAGCGGATCAAAAATTCCAGCTATAATAATATCTATCAAAATGAAAATCAGTTTTTTAAAGGATGTTACTGTAATGTTTTTAGTAACAGCTGTAATGCTTGCTGCATCTTGTAAAAAAGAGAGTGTAGATAACAATAATACCACTTCAACAAATACCGGTGGCACTAAAACAACAGGTACTACAACTGATACTACCGGTACATTGATAGGTTCAGCCACTACAGCGGCAGATTTTCCGAACATCGGCTTTGCGGTAACGTATGGCACCATGTCAACAAACGCGGCTTATGTAGGGGTGGTAAAAAGGGAAGCCAATTATGTAACCTTTGGTAACGAGTTAAAATATGGTTCCATCGTACAAAATGATGGTACATTTAATTATACCACTGCCGATGCGCTTTATGCTATTTGTGCAAATAACGGATTGAGTGTATTAGGCCACAATTTATGCTGGTACTCGCAGCAAAATGCAACTTATTTAAACGGACTGATCACCGCCCTGAATAAACAAACCGGAACACCAACAAACCTTATGCAATATGGCGATTTCGAAGCCGGCACAGGATCAAACTTTACCGGTTGGACCAATATTGTTGGAGGCACTGCGGTAGGTTCTTTCAGCGCCGTTACTGATGATAATGACGGCGGTTCGAGAGCTATGCAGGCTACAGTCACTACACCCGGCGCAAATGCCTATGATATGCAATCCATCGGCACAGCATTTACAGTTACACCTAATAAGGCTTATAAGGTTACGGTATCTATTAAATCCGCAGCGGCCGGTACGGTTAGGCTGGTTATGCAAAATACAGTTTACCAGCAGGATGACTTAACCACAACGCCGGGCTGGGCAACCTATACCTGGAATTTAACGATCACCGAAGCTTCGCCGATATTAAGGTTTAACTTCCCGGCAGCAGGCGTTTATGTTATTGATAATGTATCGGTAACTGACCCAAACAGCGGAACAGTTATTAAGCCAACCCCTGCACAGGTGGCAACCGTTATTGATACTGCTCTGCATAAGTTCATCAACACAACAGTTACCCGTTATAAAGGAAAAATAAAAGCATGGGATGTGGTAAACGAACCCATGGCCGATGGTACAGGTGCTTTACGCGATACCAACAACTATACCATACCCGCAGCAAACATCAACAACCAGTTTTTATGGTCGGAATATCTGGGCCGCAATTTCGGGCTCAAAGCATTTCAATATGCTAAAGCTGCTGATCCCAACGCGTTGCTATTTATTAATGAATATAACCTGGAGTATAGTTACAAACTCGATTCACTGATCGCCTACACGCAGGAATTGATTGGAAAAGGTGCAAAAATTGATGGTATCGGTACGCAAATGCACATCAACCTGCAAACATCACAAGCCAGTATTGATAATGAACTGATCAAGCTTGCACAAACAGGATTACTGGTCAGGATCTCCGAATTGGATATAGCGCTTAATACTTCCAAATCAAGTTCGTTTGTACCTACAGCAGCAATGCTAACCGCGCAGGCGGCATTGTATAAATACGTTGTTCAGTCGTACCTGAAAAATGTACCCAAAGCGCAGCGTTTCGGCATTACCATTTGGGGCTTAACCGATAACGAAAGCTGGATAAACACCCCGACCGCACCGGATGCCCCGTTATTATTCAACCAAAACCTGACAAAGAAGCCTGCTTATTATAGCTTTTTATTGGGTTTGAAAGGAATGTAAGACAATAGATTTTTGTGGAAGCCTTATAACAAGTTCAGCCGCATTTTCAATACGGCTGAACTTGTTGTGGTTTTTTAGGGTTGATTATATTTTATTCCTTAACCATCCTGCTGCCGTAAACCGGCCCGGCGCTGTTACCTGCCTTTGGCAATAGTTTTATGGTAACTTTTGATTTGCCTTTTGTCAGCTCTATCGGGATTTGATAGGTGATATAGTAAAATTTGCTTTCCTTGTATTTATTCAGGTCCTCGGTGGTTAGTTTCACGCCATCAACCAATATATCAAATGTGCGGCCTCGGTTATCCATACCCCAATAGGTATTGATCAATGAGTTTTGGGTATTTGGATCGGTCTTCATCTCAAAGCTTAAAAATCCGCCATTATCTGTTGAGCGCCATTTCTTTTGATGGTCTTCTCCTGTTGTCTGGTTTTCACCGGTCAGGTTATGATCCCTTTCAGGCTGCATTTCACCTAAACGTATAATATCGGTGGTATGAGCTTCCAGTTCCTGTTGCTTCTTTTTCTCTTCGTCATATGCTTTTTGCTGCACGGCCCAGGTTTCAGGAGTAAAAACATCCCAGTAAACAGAATAATACTCACTCTTGGTTTTATTAAAAGGGATAAGCTTAACGTTTGCAGGTTGCGAAGCATCAGCAGTTTCAAAACTTAAGGTCTTTTGGTCGACCATCTTCAACCATTTGTTAGGATCGGTTTCGCTGGTCACAAATACCGGCACGCCTTTAAGCGGATCGGGCTCTGCATTTCCCAATACACCGGCCAGCATCACCGGGCCATAAAATAATGCCCTGCGGTTCGCATTATCAGGCAATGCTTCGGTGTAGATATCTTCAGGAGTGGTTAATTCAACCTTATCACCATTTTTCCATTTGCGGTTTACCACAAGGTAGCCTTTTGCATCGGCGCTAACCTGCTGTACTTTGTCGTTTACCTTTACAATGCAATTGCTGGCCCATCTTGGTTTGCGCAGGCGCAGGGCAAATGCAGTTGGGGTTTTCATGCTCAGATGAAAATTAACTACATCATTTGCAGGCAGGGTGCTGTGCTGGGTTACGGTTACCCCCTTCTTTTTCCAATTTAAAACCGATGGAATAAACAGGTTTACATATAAACTGCCATCTGCTCCCTGGAAATAAATGCTCTCGTTGTATTTAACATGATTTTCCATGCCTGAGCCTACGCAGCAGGTGAAAGTATCAAACTGGTCGCTGTAATCTTTTTTACCACCCATGCGTAAGGGGATAAAATAGCACATCATACCATCCTCATGATTTTGTGATGCCAGTATATCATTATACAGCGCGTTCTCATAATAATCCATTAAAGCTGCTGATGGATTAATTGCAAATAGGTGGCGTGTAAGCTTCAGCATGTTGTAGGTAGCGCATGTTTCAATGGTATTGTCGGTAAGCTTGTCGTTTAGCTTATCGGCTTCGCCTAAATACTCATAATTGCCATTGCCCCCGTTGGCATAGGAGTGATCTTTAGTAACCACATCCCAAAAAAAGGTGGAAATAGTTTCATCTTTCAGGTCGCCGTTAAGCTCATACCTGCGGGCGCTGGCAATAACTTTAGGAATGTTTGTATTGGAATGTTTTCCCGCTAAAATATCCTTCTTTTCAGCCAACGGATCGAGTATACGCTTATCATAAAACTTATAGGATAGGTCGAGGTATTTTTTATTCCCGGTTATACCATATAAGTTAGCAAGGGTTTCGGCCATGCCGCCGTATTCGCAAAGCAGCATTTTTTGCAGCTTGTCATCGCTCAGCCCGCCTATAGTTTCCCCGGTCCAATCGGCCATGCCCTCACATACGGTCAGGGCTTCTTTATTATTACAATATAAATAGGCATCCAACAGCCCGGCCATTACTTTATGTACGGTATACCACGGCGACCACCCGCCGTTAAGATCAAATCCGCCAGATTTTATATCACCTTTTTTAACCTCGGCCCATACGGTATCTTCTTTAGGGATAGCGCCCACATAGCCGGTTTTACGTGCCAGCTGACATTCCCTTAATTGACTAACTATATAATTAACCCGTTTTAAAAACTCCGGGTCGTGGGTTGACGCATATTGCATAGATAAAGCCGACAAGTAATGACCCAATGTGTGCCCAGCCAACCCCGATGATTCCCAGCCGCCATATAACGCGCCTTTTGGCTTCAGGCCCGAGTGAGACCGGAAACCGGATAGCAGGCGGTCAGGCTCAAGCACCAGCATATAAGCCGCGTCTTTTTCCATCGCGTCTTTAAAAGGGCTTTCCAGCAAACTCACATCACTAAGGTCGAACGTATAGGCCTTTATATCAACCTTCGGTTTTATGGCCATCCTTGCATCGTTCAGTTCGGGCACATATGATTGGGCATTAACGCTATTTATAATAAAGGAAGCAGCAATGGCACAACACGTTGTAAGAACAAAATATTTTTTCATCAGAAAGAGCGGTTATTTATTTACGAAGTATACCAGTATTTTAAAAATATAAAATTACCAATGCTGGGGGGATAAACCTTGTTAATTATTGGCTGTTGCTGCCCGTATTTTAACCATTTTAATATTGTTGTGTAAGCAATTATGCTAATAAATAACGGTTGGGGCCACGTTATTAGTTCAGATATTAAAATGAAAAATACAGGATGTTAATATATGGTTATTAGTGGTTAATATGACTGTAAAACGGGATAGGGTGTATCTATAATTTTATCAAATTGTTAATTTATTCCTTTTTGATAGGATTTACCCAAAGAAATTAAAATGAAAATTAAACCCCTACTTAAAAAAATTATTCCGTTGTGCCTGGGTATTGTGGCGCTTTGTTTGAATGGCTTCTCTCAATCCATTCAGCTAAAAGGAACGGTCGTTGATTCGGCAGGCATGTCGATCCCCGGCGCGTCGGTTAAAGTAAAAGGCACCAGCCTCGGTACAGTAACCGATGTTGACGGGAAGTTTGCTATTAACTATGAAAGCAAGGCCGAACTAGTCGTATCTTCAATAGGATATGCCCCAAGGCTCATCCACTTAAATGGCAGCAAAAGCTTAAACATCGTACTCCAGAGCGAAGCCAAAGGCCTTAACGAGGTAGTGGTAACCGCCCTGGGTATTAAACGTGAAAAGCGCTTGTTAACCTATGCCACCCAGGAAATAAAGGGTGCCGAAATCATGGAGGCCAAGCAACCCAACGTTTTAAACGCGCTTGAAGGAAAATTAGCAGGTGTGCAGATCACCAGTTCAACCGGCGCTCCCGGAGCATCAGTTAACGTGGTTATACGTGGCGCCACATCAGTGTCGGGCAATAACCAGGCGTTGATCGTTTTGGATGGTGTGCCGATTGATAACTCAGAAACCGGTGCACTTTCATCAGGCGCGGGTAGCAGCAGGATCTCAGATATCGACCCAAATACCATTGAAAGTGTTAACGTATTGAAAGGTGCAGCTGCTACTACCTTATATGGTTCGGCAGGAGCGAGGGGTGTAATATTGATAACTACCAAAAACGGTTCTAAAAATAAAAAAGCGTTGGTTACCCTTTCACAGGATTATTCTTTTGATAACGCCTTATTGCCAAAACGCCAGACGGCGTATGCGCAGGGTACAAACGGTGTATTCTATAATGGTGATGATGCTGCTCAAAAGATCAGCACCTCATGGGGGCCGGCTATGGATACCTTAAAAATAAACGGTATTGCCGCAAAAAGTTATGATCCGTATTCTACTTATTTCAAAACGGGCCATACTTCAAACTCCTCCTTATCAGTTGAGGGTGGTAGTGATAAAAGCACCTATTTTGTGTCATACTCTTATTTGGATCAAACAGGAACAGAGCCAAATAGTGATTTTAAAAGAAATACCTTATTTACAAAATTTACTAATGCACTTACTGATGATTTAAACCTTACCTTCCAGTTAGGTTATACCAACTCAAACCAGGACAGGTTGCCCGAGGGCTCATCAAATGGCCCGTTATTCGTGTTATTCAGCGAGCCGGTATCATGGAACCCATATCCTTATGAAAATGCTGATGGTTCACAAAGATTATACAGAAATTCGAGGAACAACCCTTTATGGGCCGCCGAAAATGAATCCAACCATTATGTTGTTAACCGCTTTACCCCGGTAATGACATTGAATTTTACCCCAACCAAATGGTTAACCGTTACTGAAAGGGCTGGCGCTGATATTTACGGTGAGCAGGATAAATATTGGGAGAACCCAAGTGCCGCTATCGGAACATTAGGTGAAATAATTGACCAGAACAATAACTTCAGGCAGTTCAATAACGACCTGATCGTTAGCGCTACCAAGCAATATGGAAAGTTTAACATCAATGTTTTGGCTGGTAACAATATCCTGTCGACCTACAACCAAACTTATTATGAGTTGGGCAGTGGTTTAAATACCCAGGATTATTACAATATAGGTGCAGCATCAACTATTACAGCCACAGAGTACCACTCAACCGAGCGCAAAATAGGTTTCTACGCACAGGCAAATATCGAATACAATAAATTCCTGTCATTAAACTTAACCGGCAGGTATGATGGCAGCTCGGTATTATCAACTGCTAAAGATTTCTATCCTTATGGTTCAGTAGCATCAGGATTTATATTCTCTGAGTTATTATCGCCTGAACTTTCTAAAATCATCAGCTATGGTAAATTAAGGGTATCATATGCAACAGTTGGTAATGATAACGTGGGGCCTTACGTGTTAGCAACGCCTTATATCAGGGCTGATGTTAACGGTATCCAGTTCCCTTTCCAGGGCGAATCAGGCTTCCTGATCAGTAATACGCTTGGAAACCAATACCTACAGAATGAGAGGCTGAACGAGGCTGAAACAGGCCTGGAAATGAAATTCCTGAACAACAGGTTAGGTTTCGATTTCTCTTATTATGACCGCAAAACAGTTGACGGTTTAATACCGGGCGTTGGTATCGCTCCATCAACAGGTTATACCAGTACAACGGTAAACTCAGCAAGCTTAAGGAACAAAGGCTTTGAACTATTACTACAGGGAACACCTGTAAAAGGTCAGAAATTCCAATGGGATGTTAACTTCAACTTTACCCGCAACAGGAACAAGGTATTGGCATTATACCCGGGTACTGATCAGTTGGGCCGTATAATTGTTGGTCAGCCTTATGATGTGTTTTATGGCACCAGGTATGCGCGTAATTCAAAAGGCCAGCTGTTAATTGATGACAATGGTTTGCCTGAAGAAGCATCGACCCAGGGTGTTGTAGGCGATCCTAACCCGAACTGGACAGCAGGTATCACCAACTCATTAAGGTACAAAAGTTTCACATTCAGTTTTGTGTTTGATATGAAACAAGGCGGTGATATTGAAAATGATGTTGACCTGTATGGTAACTACTACGGTACTTCATACGCTACCGAAAACAGGTCGCCGAAAGTTGTAGACGGTGTAAACGCCACTACCGGCAAAGCCAATACAGTTAGCGTAAGCGCACAAACTTATTACCAGTATATCAACTCAATTTATGAATCATCAATACAGGATGGTACCTATATCAAACTAAGAAATGTAGCCTTGTCTTATGCGCTGAATAAAGACCTGCTTAAGAAAACGCCATTCAAATCGGTATCATTAGGTGTTACAGCAAATAACTTATGGATATACAGCCCGCATTTTACCGGTGCTGATCCCGAAGTAAGCTCTTATGGAACTGCTAACTCTGTTTGGGGGATATACGCTTTCTCAACCCCTTCATCAAGGTCGTTTATCTTCAATATAAAAGCCAGTTTCTAATTTATTCATCCTTTAAAAAGATCAAAAATGAAAAAGATATCATTATATACCATAGGTCTTATATTGCTTGCATCAACAGGGTGTAAGAAATATATCGACGTAAACCACGACCCTAATGATCCAACCGATGTTCAGGAGGCCGCTATACTGGCACCTGTTGAAGTAGTTCTATCTACTGAAATATATGGCGGTAATTCTGCATTTATCGTTCAAAATTTTATGCAAACCGCGGCAATTAATCAGCCCCCTCCGCAAATTGGAACTTACCTTGAAATAAACAGCGATTTAGATGGTGATTGGAGCGCTTATTATGCTTCGGCCTTAATCAATCTTAAAATAATGAATAGCAAAGCCGAGGCTGATGGCAAAACTAATTACGCGGCAGTTGCTAAAATATTAACGGCTTTAACATTGGGAAATGCTACTGACCTTTGGGGCGATATACCTTACAGCCAGGCTTTCAAGGGAACATCCAACCTTACCCCGGTTTTTGATAAACAGGAAGTTATCTATAAAGATATCCAAAGCTTACTGGATAGCGCTATTGTTAACATTAATGCGGCCAGCACCATTGTGCCCGGAAGTGACGATTATTTTTATTCAGGTGATATGACCAAATGGAAAAAATTAGCCTATACACTTAAGGCGCGTTATTATATGCACTTAACCAAAGCTCCGGGTTACACAGCTGCAACCCAGGCACAGCTTGCCTTAACTGCCCTGGCTAATGGGCTTGCAAGTAATGATGATGACCTGCAATTTGCATACCCAGGAGCTGCCGGGCAGGAAAACCCATGGTTTGATAATTTTAACCCAGTTAGTACTGCTATCCTGGCATCGCACTTTGTTGATACGCTTGTTAGCAGAACTGATCCACGTTTATCTAAAATGGTAGCGCCCGCATCGTCAACAGGTTTATACACCGGTTTCCAGATAGGCGGCAATACCGGGGATTTGCTTAGCTATTCATTACCAACTGCTTATTATATGGGTATTGGTGCCACAAATTATATTGTAAGCTATTCCGAAAGCTTGTTTTTACAAGCCGAAGCAACAAGTATAGTATCAGGATATGCAGCAGCACAGCCTATCTACCAAAATGCCATAAGAGCTCATATGAGTAAATTAAGTGTTGCCGATGCTGATATAACTACCTATTTGGGCAAAAGGGGTGCATTAACAGCAGCCAATGCCGTGCAAAGAATAATAGAAGAAAAGTATGTGGCTAACTTTTTGAACCTGGAAATTTTTAACGACTGGAGAAGAACCGGTTACCCAACACTTGTAAAAGTTCCTAATGCCTTGTCTGATATACCGAGGAGGCTGTTATACCCCGAGGTTGAAATTATTTCGAACCCTCAGCCACAGGAGACCGCTAAGCTTACCGACCGTGTTTGGTGGGATGCGCAATAGCATATCAGATAATTTAAAATAAGTAATAGATAAATTGTAACTTTTAAGGTGTTTTTATCAGAGCTACCTTTGAACAAAATTATAATAATAAACGTATATGAAATTTGACTGGAAAGGTGTATTCCCTGCAGTAACAACAAAGTTTACTGAAAATGAGGATCTCGATTTAGAGGCCTTCGACATAAATATTAATGCACAGCTTGAGGCTGGTGTTGACGGTGTAATATTAGGCGGCTCGTTAGGTGAAGCCAGCGTATTAACCGAGGATGAAAAATTCACCCTGCTGAAACACACCTTAAAGCTGGTTGATAAAAAAATACCTGTAATATTAAACATCGCCGAGCAATCAACCCACAAGGCAGTTGAAATCGCAAAAAAAGCGTATGAATTTGGTGCTGATGGTTTAATGCTTTTACCGCCAATGCGTTACAGTGCTGATGAGAACGAAATCATCGTCTACTTAACTACTATTGCTGAAAGCACCCCGCTGCCTATAATGATCTATAACAACCCGGTTGATTATAAGATTGAGATAACACTTGATATGTTTGAGCGTTTAAAAGCATATGAAAACATTCAGGCTATTAAGGAATCAACCCGCGATATTATAAATACTACCAGGCTCATTAACCGCTTTGGTGATAGGTTTAAGATATTTACCGGCGTTGACCCAATTGCTACTGAAAGTTTAATAATGGGTGCTCACGGTTGGGTTGCTGGTTTGGTTGATGCTTTCCCTAAGGAAACAGTTGCCATTTACCGCCTGGTTAAAGCCGGAAGATTTGAAGAAGCCATTGCTATACACCGCTGGTTTTTACCGGTGCTGGAATTGGATATCCATCCTAAACTGGTACAGTACATTAAACTGGCTGAGGTAGCAACAGGTATTGGTACTGAAAAAGTAAGGGCTCCGCGTTTACCTTTAACAGGTGCTGAGCGCGAGAAAGTGTTAAAAATTATTAATTCAGCATTAGCTGTTCGCCCTGAATTGCCTGAAGGCAGCTGGGGAAGATTAAATAAAGTTGTTGCTAATTAAAGCTAAATGATAAACGGTAATAATATAATAGCCTGTAATTATACAGAGGTTGAGGGGCAGGCGTTCACTGTAGCAGATCCCTCCACAGGCGAAAAGCTGAGCGGTGAATTTTATGAAGCCGGTACTTTAATAATTGATAAAACCTTAAATGCTGCTACTGCAGCATTTAAGGTTTATAAAAATACCCTGCCCGCAGCTAAGGCCAAATTTTTAAGGGCCATAGCAGATGAGATTGCCGCTTTAGGCGATACACTGATAAACAGGGCTGTAGCTGAAAGTGGGCTGCCTGTAGGCAGAATAACAGGCGAATTGGGCCGTACAACAGGCCAGCTACGCATGTTTGCCGATTTGGTTGAAGAAGGCTCGTGGGTTGATGCTGTTATCGATACTGCGCAATCTGATAGATTACCAATACCAAGATCAGATATCCGCAGAATGCTAACGGCTATTGGTCCGGTGGTGGTATTTGGCGCCAGTAATTTTCCGCTGGCATTTTCAGTAGCTGGCGGCGATACGGCATCGGCACTGGCAGCGGGTTGCCCGGTAATTGTTAAGGCTCACCCGGCACACCCGGGTACCAGCGCGTTGGTTGGCGCAGCCATCAGCAAAGCGGCAAAAGAAACCGGTATACCCGATGGTGTTTTCTCACTTTTATTTGATAATGGCTACACTGTAGGTGCTGCATTGGTAAAGCATGAGCAAACCAAAGCTGTAGCCTTTACAGGTTCATACAAAGGTGGTATGGCGCTGATAAAACTGGCGCAGGAACGTAAATCACTCATCCCGGTGTTTACCGAGATGGGCAGCATTAACCCGGTTGTTTTATTGCCAGCCATATTAGAGGCTCAACCCGAAGAACTCGCGGCAAAATATGCAGGTTCTATAACTTTGGGTGCAGGGCAGTTTTGTACCAACCCGGGTTTGATATTGGCTATACGATCAGCCGGGTTGGATCGTTTTATAACTGCCTTAGGCGGAGCCATTGAGCTGGTGCCATCAGCAACCATGCTAACCCCAGGCATCTGGAAAAACTATGGTACGTTGGCCAATGAAGCGCTTGCTGAAAACGGTATCGAACTGATAGCAAAATCGAAAGTGATAAATACCGAAAAGGTAAATCAATCGGTTGCTACTGTTGCCACGGTATCAGCCAGGGAATTTATCGCCAATAAAAAATTCAGCGAAGAAATATTTGGCCCGTGGTCGTTGTTGGTAGTGGCTGATGATATAGCAGAACTGGAACAGGTAATAGCTTCGCTTGATGGGCAGCTTACCACCACGGTAATGGCCCAAAAGGAAGAATTGCCTCAATATAAAAACATCTTAAATGCTTTAACCGAAATATCCGGCCGTGTTATATTAAATGGCGTGCCAACCGGTGTTGAGGTTTGCGCGGCAATGCAGCATGGCGGTCCGTTCCCGTCAACCAGCGATAGCCGGTTTACATCAGTGGGTACCGGGGCAATTTACCGTTTTGTAAGGCCCGTTGCCTGGCAGGATTGGGACGACAGCCTGTTACCACCCGAATTGCAAAGTAATAACCCGCTAAACATCTGGCGGCAAGTAAATAATAACTGGACTAAAGAATAATATGGGCAGTAAAACTTTTTTTTGTATCGATGCGCATACCTGTGGTAACCCGGTAAGGTTAGTAGCCGGTGGCGGCCCTACGCTTAAAGGCGACAACATGAGCGAAAAACGCCAGCATTTTCTAAAGGAATATGACTGGATCCGTACCGGCCTGATGTTTGAACCCCGTGGGCATGATATGATGTCGGGTAGTATATTATATCCGCCTCATAACCCGGATAATGATGTGGCCGTGCTGTTTATTGAAACCAGCGGCTGCCTGCCTATGTGCGGGCATGGTACTATCGGTACCATCACCATTGCTATTGAAGAAGGCCTCATCACCCCTAAAATACCCGGTGTGATAAGAATGGAAGCGCCTGCCGGCCTGGTAATTATTGAATATAAACAGGAAGGCGCTAAAGTAACATCAGTTAAACTTACCAATGTGCCCTCATACCTGGCTGCTGAAAACTTAAAGGTAGTATGCCCCGATCTAGGGACATTAACTTTTGATGTGGCTTATGGCGGTAACTATTACGCTATAATTGATCCTCAGCCTAATTTTAAGGGACTGGAAGATTATACAGCCGGGCAGCTGATAGGCTGGAGCCGTACACTACGCGAGCGTATTAACGAGCTTTACAAGTTTGTTCACCCGCAAAATCCTACTATCAATACCTGTACGCACATACTTTGGGCAGGCGAAACATTATCACCCGATGCAACGGCACGCAATGCTGTATTTTATGGCGATAAGGCGATCGACCGCTCACCATGCGGCACCGGCACATCGGCAAGGATGGCGCAATGGCATGCTAAGGGTAAATTAAGGAAGGGCGATATATTTATACACGAAAGTATCATCGGCAGCAAATTTACCGGCAAAGTGGAGAACGTAGTTAAAATTGGCGAGATAGATGCCATCGTTCCTTCAATTGAGGGCTGGGCAAAAGTTTATGGTTACAACACCATAAAAATTGACGATGACGACCCGTATGCACATGGTTTCCAGGTGATATAATAACTGATTTTTTATTTTTTTCGGACTTAGCATCGCTAGTCCTATACAAGTTTTATAATGTCTAAAGTATTAATTATAGGTGGCGGGATAATGGGACTGAGCTCTGCATATTATTTAAATAAGGCAGGGTATGAGGTCACCATATTAGAGAAAGGCGATCTGACTGATAATTGCTCTTTCGGCAATGCAGGTATGATAGTACCGAGCCATTTTGTGCCGCTGGCCGCTCCGGGTATGATAAGTCAGGGTGTGAAATGGATGTTTAACAGCAAAAGCCCTTTTTATGTAAAGCCATCGCTCAATCCTGATCTGATCTCGTGGGGGATTAAATTTCTGAAAAATGCCAATGAGAAGCATGTCGAGAATTCGGCGAAGCCATTAACAGAACTATCGCTGTTAAGCAAAAACCTTTACCGTGAATTGGCTAAAGAGCCCGGTTTTGAGTTTGGCCTTAAGGAGAATGGTATTTTAATGTTCTACAAAACAGAAAAAGCAGGCGAAGAAGAGGCGCATTTAGCCGAAAAGGGCCGTGAGCTGGGTTTAGATATGGCGGTACTTAACGCCGTCGAATGCAAAGCCCTGCAGCCTGAACTGGAACTGGATGTATTGGGTGCGGTGCATTACCGTTGTGATGCGCACTTATACCCTAACCATTTAATAGCAGCCTTACTTAAGCATTTAACATTTAAAGGGGTTGATATTGTGCGTAACCATGAGGTCACTAAAATAGAAACCTCAGGCAATACAATTACAAAGGTTTTTACTGGCAACAAGGAATGGACCGCCGATAATTACATTATTGCCGGAGGCTCATGGTCGCCATCTATTGCCAAACTGGTTAATATTAAAGCGCCGTTAATGCCGGGTAAAGGCTATTCATTTATGGTTGAGGAACCTAAGCAGCGCATGCATATCCCTGCTTTATTGGCTGAGGCCAGGGTAGCCATTACGCCTATGAACGGCAGCCTGCGCTATGGTGGTACCATGGAACTGGATAAGATTAACAACCGTATTAATATGCAAAGGGTAAAAGGTATTGTGGAGTCGATCCCCAAATATCTTCCTGATCTGAAACCTGCGCTCCCTGCTGAAAAGGATATCTGGTTTGGTTTCAGGCCGTCATCGCCTGATGGTTTGCCTTACATCGGCATCAGCAATAAATATAGAAACCTGGTGGTCGCAACCGGTCATGGTATGATGGGTTTAAGCCTGGGCCCTGCTACAGGTTTATTGGTAAGCGAGCTTATTAACGGTTCAAAAACCAGCATCAATACAGCAGCATTTTCTCCGGACAGGTTTTAATTTACTGACCATAATTTAACGGGCAGGCTATAAAATAGCCTGCCTTTTTTGTGGAATTATACATAGATTTATTGCGCAATTAATATTTTATAATGCAATATAGGCTATTGGCAAAATTATCTACCGGGTGTGAAAGATAGATAAGTATATAAGCGTGTAATTGACACATATATATCTTGTTTATTGGGCAGTGAATGGGTGTTATGGTATGTATTTTAGCCAACTCTTCTTATATTTTATCCTTTTTTGATAAATAAGTGTATTTTTAGGTTAATTAATTGTAAATTTCAACAACGATTAATTAAAACTGTGCGTCATGAAAGTATTACAATTTACCATCCCGGTAGCTTACGATAAGAGTGTTATTACAGAGCAGGTGGAGTTGCCTTACCATTATCCCTATCTGCACCGCCATACCGAAATGCAGATAACCTGGATACAGAAGGGCGAGGGTACATTAATTGTTGGCAACAATATGCATGACTATGCAGCGGGTGATATCTTTTTGCTTGGTGCTAATCTTCCGCATGTGTTTAAAAGCAATCCCGAATACTTTAACAGCGATAGCGGCAGGTCGATAAAAGCGTTTACACTTTTCTTTAATCCTGATGGTATTTTAGCAGCGTTATTTAATCTGCCCGAATTAAAATCATTCAGGATCTTCCTGCAACAACACCAGCAGGGCTTTAAAATTCCCGCGGATAACTTTAGCCCGGTTTCCCATGCCATGAATGCTGTTAAAGGCGCTTCGGGCCCGGAACAATTGATACAGTTCTTTAACCTGATAAAAAGCCTCATCACAATAGATACAAAACTCGATCCCTTGTCATCATACGGCGATCTGCCTGCAATTACGGAAAATGAGGGCATCAGGATAGGTAATATCTACAACTTTATTATGCAGAATTACAGCGAGGCCATCACCTTAGAGGATGTTGCCAAAGCTGCCTACATGACCCCCGAATCATTCTGCCGTTATTTCAAAAAACATACCGGGCACACCTTTATCTCCTTTTTAAGCGAGATAAGGATAAATGAAGCTTGCAAAAAACTTACCGCCCATAAGTTCGAGAGTATCTCAACCGTAGCTTATAAATGCGGCTTTAAAAGCATCACAAATTTTAACCGCGTATTTAAATGCGTTATCGGCACCTCTCCACGCGAATACCTGGAAAATTACCATAATAATGTTAATAGCCTCTCAAAATTAGCAAGCTAATTTTAAATAGCACCCTGTGTACTTGTGGTCTGGAGCTCTATCCCGACAGGATCACCTGCGCTTTATAATGCAATAGGCAATATTGGTTAAAAAGCTGTTAATAGCGGATAAGTTAGGTAATTATAGGGCCGCTTATACTTTTATTTTTGCTACGCATTAATACAAGTACACAAAAATATTCAGCACGTTTCCCCCTATTTTATATGATCTGTTGTAAAAAAACTCCATTACGTATTACCCATAAATTATTTACTGTTCCGGGCTTAATATTATGCCTGCTGTTAACTGTACACAACAACTCCCAGGCTCAAAAGACTGCCGTGCCCGCCAGCATGTACGAGCAGGCCAGCGAGGTAAGCGGTAAGGTTATTCAATACGGACAGGACATCAGCGCTATTAATGATTTTTATTGGCCCTATGTGCTTGATCCTAATAACGAGGAGCAGTTTAAAGACCAGGTACTAAGCTCGCCCGAACAACGCAAAAGACTAATAGAAATAAATAACGACTATCTGAAGCAACTAGCTCAGATGGATTTTGACGCTATGAGCGTATACGGCAAAGTGGATTATATCCTGCTAAAGAAAAAAATAAATTTAGCGTTGATCGATCTGCACAAAGAAGAAGATCAATACAACAATATAAAACAATACATGCCTTTTGCCGATGATATTTACCAGTTGGAAGCACAGCGCAGGCGTGGCGCAACTATGGATGGTCAGGCGATTGCTGCCAAACTTAACGATATTTTAAAAGAGGTAAAGACCGATACGGCAGCATTTGAAAAAGTGCCCTCGCTTGATATGTCGCTGGCCAGAAAGGCCAGGGAAGCAGTTGTCGGCTTAAAAAGCAGACTAAAGAATTTCTACGATTTCTATAATAATTACGACCCGCAATTTACCTGGTGGGTACCTGCGCCATATAAGATTTTGGATAGCACGCTTACCTTATACAGCAAACAGATCATCAAAAAAGGAAAACTGCATACTACGCAAAAGCCTGATAGCAGCGGGATAAAAGGTGTGCCGATAGGCCGCGAAGCGCTGATCAGTCAGCTGGGTGCGGAGATGATCCCTTACACGCCTGAAGAACTTATTAAACTGGCGAACAAGGAATTTGCATGGTGCAATAAGGAAATGCTGAAGGCATCAAACGAAATGGGCTATGGTAACGACTGGAAAAAAGCTTTAGAGAAGGTGAAAAACAGTTACGTGCCAGCCGGACAACAACCCGCAACCATTGTACAATTAAGTAATGACGCGCTGGACTTTATTAAGGCCCGCGACCTGATAACCATACCGCCGCTTGCCGAAGAAACCTGGGGCATGATCATGATGACTCCGCAAAGGCAGCTGGTAAATCCATTCTTTACAGGTGGCCGCGAGATCAGTGTTTCCTATCCGACAGGGTCAATGGAAGAGGGGGATAAGCTGATGAGCATGCGTGGCAATAACCCCTATTTTTCAAGAGGCACCGTGCAGCATGAGCTTTTGCCGGGGCATAACCTGCAATATTTTATAAACAGCCGTTACAAATCATACCGCCAGGATTTTGCGACGCCTTTTGCAGGCGAAGGCTGGGCCGTATACTGGGAGCTATTACTTTACGATCAGGGCTTTGCAAAAACTCCTGAGCAGCGTATAGGCATGTTGTTCTGGCGTATGCACCGTTGCGCGCGTATCATATTCTCGCTCAATTACCATTTGGGCAACTGGACCCCGCAGCAATGTATCGACTTCCTGGTGGATAGCGTAGGCCACGAAAGGGCAAATGCCATAGGCGAAGTGAGGCGTTCATTTAAGGGCGATTACAGTCCGCTGTACCAGGTTGCTTATTTAACCGGAGCCCTGCAATTGATGAGCTTAAAACATGAACTGGTTGATAACGGTAAAATGACCTACAAGCAATTTCATGACGCGGTTGTAAAGGAAGGCCTTATACCTGTTGAACTGGTAAGGGCAACGCTTGAAGGCACGCCTTTAAACAAGGATTATAGCACCAACTGGAAGTTTTACAACTTCAACAAGTAATTGATAGATTTTAATTAATACCCTGATTTATAAATGGATCATAATTCCTCCTTTAAGCCATCATTACGACTGATTGACGCTACCATGCTGGTAGCAGGCAGCATGATCGGCTCCGGTATATTTATAGTAAGCGCCGATATCACCCGTAATGTAGGCAGCGCCGGTTGGTTGATATTTGTTTGGTTGATAACCGGCTTTATGACCCTTACAGCGGCTTTAAGTTATGGCGAGCTGAGTGCGATGTACCCAAAGGCTGGCGGTCAGTACGTGTACCTTAAAGAGGCATATAATCCATTGGTAGGTTTTTTATACGGATGGAGCTTTTTTACTGTGATACAAACGGCAACCATAGCCGCGGTAGGGGTGGCATTCTCCAAGTTTATGGCTTACCTGGTTCCGGCAGTAAGTGAGGATAATATCCTGCTAAAAATACATACAGGGGTTGATAGTGTAGGGCAGGCGCGCTTTTTTACTTTTAATGCGGCACAGGGGGTGTCTATCATATTAATTGTGCTGCTTACTTTTATTAATACCCGCGGTATAAAAAGCGGCAAGCTGATACAAACTACGTTCACACTAACAAAGTTGCTTAGCTTATTTGGGTTGATTGTTTTTGGTTTTATTGCCCTAAAGGGCGATGTATGGCATGCCAACTGGACCAATGCCTGGAGCCTGCACAGCCTGAATAAGGACGGCAGTTTTTCAATCTACACAACAATTGCCGCTTTAGGCGCTATCGCATCTTCAATGGTAGGCTCTATTTTCAGCAGCGATTCATGGAACAATGTAACCTTTATAGCCGGCGAATTGAGAAACCCTAAACGGGATATCGCTTTGAGCCTGTTCTTCGGCACACTGATCGTAACTATTATTTATGTAGCTGCAAACATTGTTTACACTGCAGTTTTACCGCTGCACGATATTGCTTATGCGGCTAAGGACAGGGTGGGTGTAGCGGCATCACAATCCATATTCGGTAATATAGGTACCGTAATTATTGCGCTGATGATAATGGTATCAACCTTTGGCTGCAACAACGGCTTAATTATGGCTGGCGCGAGGGTATATTATTCTATGGCTAAGGATAAGCTGTTTTTTAACAAAGCGGCAACCCTCAACAAAAATTCAGTACCGGGTTATGGTTTATGGATCCAGTGCATATTTGCCTGTTTGTGGAGCTTAAGCGGCAAGTACGGCGATCTGCTGGATATGATCTCCTTTGTGGTAGTGGTATTTTACATGCTGACCATCATCGGCATTTTCATTCTCCGTAAAAAACACCCGAATGCCGAGCGCCCTTACAAAGCATTTGGTTACCCTATTTTGCCGATATTATATATCATCATGGGACTAGCATTCTGTATCCTGCTAATCAAATTCAAGCCAAACTACACCTGGCCAGGACTGATCATTACTCTTGCAGGTATACCAGCCTATTACTTAATTATGCGCAACCAAAAACCGGCGGAGGATATTTAATTATCCCTTCTGAAAATTAAAACTGGGTGTCATGCATGCACTCGAAGCATGCGGGCAAAGGCCTCTGCGTTCACCCTTCGAGTGCCTCAGGGTTGATTCCACGCTCGGTATTTCAATAGAATATAATATTCACTCTGTGTTCCTCTGTGCAAACCTCCGTGTACTCTGTGGTAAAATTAACCACAAAGGTTTGCACAAAGAGCACCAAGGTGTTCTGAAAATCAACAACCCAATTTTTGGCTAATATAAGATGCCTATTTACTAAAATAGAGCCATAAACACATGCGCGTTAAACCTAAATTTGGTTTTACAATTAAGCTGATAACCTACTCATGTATAAATTTATACTTACGCTGTTTATAAGTGCCGGTTTAAATATTTGCCTGGCCCAGAATGCCCATTTCATAAAGCCGGATTCTGCGCGTTTTATAACCGGTACGCAGGATAACTATAAGGATATTGATTTTAATGACCAAACCTGGAAAATGCAGAAGCTGGGTGAGGTATGGCAAAGCCAGGGTTATCCGGATTATCACGGTTATGCATGGTACCGTATCCATGTGCGCATTCCATCGTCATTAAAAAAGAGCGCTATTTGGGCCGATAGCCTGCGCATTTATCTTGCCCATGTTAATGACGTTGATGAAACCTATTTTAACGGGGTGAAGATCGGCAAGATCGGCTCGTTCCCTGAGGATAAGGGTGGCTATGTAAGCAAATGGCCAGCCGTTCGCAGCTATTGCATTCCGGCTAATAGCAACCTTATAAAATGGGATGCGGACAATATTATAGCCGTTAAGGTTTATGATGGCGGCGGCACAGGCGGCATATTTATGGGCGAACCATTTATCGACATGCTCGAAAAAACCGATGGTATTGAGTTTACCGCCGAAACGATAAGCTTTTTGCCCGGCGATAAAGCGCAGCGTAAACTACTGCTGCAAAACAAATTCAATACGACTATCACCGGTACCTTTCACTATAAAATAATTGATGCGGCGCAGCACATAACCATAAAGGAAGCTAATGTTGTTTCTGTTTTAGCACCGTTTGCAACCAAAGAGTTTACACTCGATTTTCCACACCGCGAAGGGATTGAGTTAACGTATGATTATACAGAGAAAACATCGGGCAAGGGCAAAAGCTTTACGGAAGTAGCCCCTTATATATTAACACCTGTTGCATCAAGTAGTCCGGTAATTAATGGTCCGGCGGTGTTGGGTGCTATGGCAGAGCATGCTATTTTATACAGGATTCCTGTAAGCGGGGCAAGGCCTTTAACCTATAGCGTAAGCGGCTTGCCAAACGGCTTAACACTGGATGCAAAAACAGGGATCATCTCTGGCGCTATCGCTGCAAATGGCTTATACCCGGTAATACTTACGGCAACCAACAGTTTGGGCAAATACCAAAAAGTATTCACCATTAAAGTGGGCGATAAGCTGGCATTAACCCCGCCAATGGGCTGGAACAGCTGGAACTGCTGGGGACTAAGTGTAAGCGCCGATAAAGTGAAAAGTTCTGCAAATGCGCTCATTGAAAAAGGATTAGCCGACTATGGTTGGAGCTATATTAATGTGGATGACGGCTGGCAGGCACCGCAGCGGGCTGCATCAGGCGAGATAGTGGCGAATGATAAATTTCCGGATATGGCGGAGTTGGGTGCTTATCTGCATGCGCAGGGTTTAAAGTTCGGGGTTTATTCATCTCCCGGCACAAAAACCTGCGGTGGCTTTTTAGGCTCATTGGGCCATGATGAGCAGGACGCATCAACCTATGACAAATGGGGTGTTGATTATTTGAAGTACGACCTGTGCAGTTATACCGATATTATTGGCGATGACACTTCATTAGCTATCCAGCAAAAGCCTTACATCATTATGCGCGATGCGCTGAAAAAGCAACAGCGGGATATTGTTTATAGCCTGTGCCAGTATGGGATAAAAGATGTTTGGAAATGGGGCGCGGAAATGAACGGTAATTTATGGCGCACAACCGAAGATATTACCGATACCTGGGAAAGCCTCTACAATATCGGTTTTAAACAAGATAATTTATACCCCTATGCGCACCCCGGCGGCTGGAACGACCCGGATATGCTTATAGTAGGCATGGTAGGCTGGGGCGAAAGTTTGCACCCCAGCCGTTTAACGCCTTATGAGCAATATACTCACATCAGTTTATGGTCGATGTTATCAGCCCCCTTGCTCATTGGCTGCGATATCAGCAAGCTGGATGATTTTACCCTCAACCTGCTAAAAAACAAAGAGGTAATTGATGTTGACCAGGATGTAGCCGGGCAACAAGCTAAAAAGGTGATCGAGGAAAATAATTTTCAGGTATGGATAAAAACTATGGCCGATGGCAGCCATGTAATAGGGGTATTCAATTTAAATACCGACTATGCAAATTATACGTTTAAACTAAACAAAGCCGGTATCGGTCAACCGTCAACCATCAGGGATATATGGCGGCAAAAGGATCTGGGCAAGCATTTGAGTGAGATATCTTTCAATATTCCGCCTCACGGGGTAAGGCTCATCAGGGTTAGCCCCCCGACCCCCTAAAGGGGGAGTTTATTGGCAACATGGATATTCTCGTTAGTCATTATATTCTTTAGCGCTATAATTAACAATTAATTAAGGTAAATTATAGTAATCATTAGCTAAATTATTGAGGAATAGGGTTTTGCTTATTCGTAATTTAGCATCATATCTAAAACTACATTATATAGTATGCGTTTTTTATCACCGCGTTTGTTGTTGAGTATGTCTGCCCTTATGGTTACGCAGGCCATGTACGCGCAGCAGCAAAAAGTTGTACCGTATTACCCAACAAGTCAGCAGATTTTGGAGTCGTACATCAGGCAAAATAAGCTTGATTCAACGCTTAAAACAATTCCACTAAATAGCCGCATCAATGCCAACTGGCAGGGCGACGCGTTCTGGTATGTTAAGCGTCTTGCAGGCAATGGGCAGGAATACGAATACATGAACGCTGTTACAGGCGTAAAATCAAAAGTGTTTGACCAACAGCGTTTGGCTGAGGGCATTAAAACAGAAACCGGCAAAAAAACAGATGCAACGAAGCTGAACATCAGCAAAATGTTTTTTAATGCTGATAAAAGCGCGATCACCTTTAAAAAGGATACCACCTGGCTGCAGTGCAATTTAAGCACCTACCAGGTTACTAAAACAACCGATACCCTGCACGATTTTTACGATAACGAAAAGCCCCTGCAATCCCGTACCTATCGCTGGGAATCGGTACAAAGAGATTCTATATCGCCTGATAAAAAATGGGCGGCATATGCCAAAGGCGGTAACCTTTTTGTAAAGGAGATCGGCAGCGGTAAGGAATCACAGATAACCCAGGACGGTACTTTGGATCATCCTTATGGTGAGTTCTCATGGTCGCCGGATAGCAAAAATGTGATCGGTTACCTCATCGATCCCAAAAAATCAAAAGAAGTATATTTTGTATTGAGCTCGGTGCCGGGTACAACCCGCGGTCAGTTAAAATCACATGAATACGACCAGCCGGGCGATGAGTTTACCAGTTATATACCCTATATTTTCAGCATTGCCGATAAGCGCAAAATTAAGGTTGATATTGATAAGATAGACTTTTTCGGCGCTCCGGAAGCGCATTGGCGCAAAGGAAGCAGTCGTTACTATACCTATGAAAGGGTTGATAGGGGACACCAGCGTTTTCGCGTTATTGAGGTGGATGTAACTAACGGTACAACTCGTAATATCATCGACGAAAAAACAAAAACTTTTATTTACGAGCAGCGCATTTATACACGCTACCTGCCCGATACGCACGAAATTGTTTGGATAACCGAGCAAGACGGCTGGCGGCATATTTACCTGGTAAATGATGTTACCGGGGCCGAAAAGCTGATTACCAAAGGCGACTGGATAGTACGTGATATTGATAGCGTAGATAGCAAAAAAAGAGAGATCTGGTTTACAGCTAGCGGCGTTAACCCAGGTGAAGATCCTTATTTTATCCACTACTACCGCATAGGTTTCGATGGCAAAAATATGGTCGACCTTACACCTGCCAAAGGTAACCATACTGTATCCTTCTCTCCCGACAGGAAATATTATTTAGACACCTATTCAGAAGTAAATGTTGCCCCGGTTACTGAGCTTCATGAAACCGGCAGCCGCAAAAAAATAGCGGAGATAGAGCATACCGATATGCAGCCCTTACTGGCAACAGGTGTAAAATTACCCGAAGTGTTTGTAGCAAAAGGCAGGGATGGCAAAACAGATATTTGGGGCGTGATCTACCGCCCAAGTAATTTTGATAGTTCAAAGGTCTATCCAATCATCGAAGATATTTATGCCGGTCCGCAGGATTCATTTGTGCCGAAAAGCTTTTCGCCGATTAATGAGATGCAGAGCATAGCTGAACTGGGTTTTATAGTAGTACAAATGGATGGCATGGGTACAGCTAACAGGTCGAAAGCATTTCATGATGTGTGTTGGAAAAACCTGGCAGATGGTGGCTTCGCCGATCGTATTTTATGGATAAAGGCCATGGCTAAACAGTATCCGCAGGCTGATACGACAAGAGTTGGTATATATGGTACTTCAGCAGGCGGGCAAAATTCGGCAGCGGCAGTATTGTTCCATCCTGAGTTTTATAAAGCAGCCGTATCAGCATGCGGTTGCCACGATAACCGGATTGATAAGCAATGGTGGAACGAGCAGTGGATGGGCTACCCTGTTGGGCCTCATTATGAGCAGCAAAGCAACATAACCAACGCTGGCAAGCTAAAAGGTAATCTTTTACTGATTGTTGGCGAGGCCGATCAAAACGTTCCGCCGGAATCGACTTACCGTTTTGCCGACGCGCTGATAAAAAACAACAAAGATTTTGATCTGCTAACCGTTCCCGGCGCTAATCACACCGATGGCGGTCCTTACGGGCGCAGAAAGAAACGTGATTTCTTTGTAAAGCACTTATTGCATGTTGATGCTCCGGGCAGGGACATAGGCGAGCACTAAGAATTTAAAGATGAACAAATAATTGGTTTTGTTAATATAATAGGTTGATTGTTAATTGATGGCCTTACCGCGAAAGTGGTGGGGCCTTTTTTATACCAAAATTATGGCAGGATAATTTACAGTTAGTATTGATTAAAATGTTATTAACTATTTGAGGGAGAAGCATTAACTTTGATTATAACTAAACTTACACTTAAATCTTATCAATCATGGCTGACTCAATTCTCTATTTTACACTTGCAACGTTTGTTTGCTATTTTATTTTCGGAGCGTTATTTATTACAGTAATTGCTTTGATCATTAAGCGGATATTTAACATTAACGGCAATACAGCATTAAAGCAAAAGGAATATTTGTTACTGAAACAAATAGCCATTAAGGTGGGCGTAGATAGCGATAAAATTAGCGAGATAGAGAACCTGTAATTCTTCTACTCTGTGACTCTTTGTGTTCCCTGTGGTAAGTTTAACTACCATAGTGTTTTAAAGAGGGCATTTTTTATTCCCTCCCATGGGGAGGGGTGCGGCTGAACGTGAAGTGGCAGGGAGGGGTTAACCGCTTTACAAGGCTGCGAAAACCCCACCCTTCCCCGCCCCGAGGCGGGAATCGCACGATGCCAATGCTCCCTTTTACTCGTAGCGTTTAACCACAAAGCTCACAGAAATTCTAACAAATAACTAAAGTGAGGATTTTATTATTTACCCTGTATCAGCCTAAAATCAGCAAAGCTTGCAAAGCCACCTTTCGGCCCGTAAGTACATTGATATAAACCAACCTGCACCGCTTTTTTATCAAGATCCATACGTAAAGCAGGGCTGCCCGGCAGATTAACCCAGTTAATGTTGTCACTACTTGTACGTATGTAAAACCAGTTTCCTTCGCGTTGTATCTGCAGGTATTTATTGTAGTTCCAGGCGGTTTGGATATTGGTTTGGCGGCGGTCGCCGTAGGCGAAGTTGGTGAACATGTTGCCCACGTTCCATGCCGGGAAAACGCTGTTCTGCAGCAGTTGCTCGGTATGTGTGCTGTCGCCTAAATTATTGGCCAGCCTCACCATTAAACCCGCATCATTATTACCAGCTACCTTTTTCTCTGCAAGGCCGCTCACGTTGCTTACTTCTACTTCGGCAACAAAATTTCCACTTACATTTTTGTAAATGAAGGGTCCGTAGGGTTGGGATCCGTCCCAATAAGTATTGTCGGATTCCAGCGTAAGCGTGTCAGTCTTAACGATCGTATGTTGTGCCGATTGCTTATCACCCCTGCCAATAAAACCATCCCACGTTGTTCCGTTAAAATCATCAGCATAAACAGTAAACAGGCTTGATGCAGTTGAAGCATTTACCGCCTTGCTATCGCCCGTAACATTACCCGCATTATCCCTCACCTTAAATACATAACTATACTGCTGATCTGCCGATAAGCCATAATCGATATAATAAGGCTCATCAACCCAGCCGCTTTGTTTAACAGGTGTATTATTAACCAGCCGGGTAAAGTTGTATTGTAGGCTGTTATTGCTGCTTTTGGCGTAATCGGCGGCTTCCATACGCACCATGCTGGGGGTAACCGCTTTAGGGCTTTGTTTAAAGTATAAGGCGCTGTCAACCGGTAAATGCAGGTTGTCCTGCCATACCTTATTCAGTGTTTTGATCTCTTCATTGCTTAATAGGTATTTGTATACGCTCAATCCTGCGATAGCCCCTGAAAGCCCTTCGATGGCATTGCCTGTCATATTTATAGCATCAATATTGGAAGAGGGAATGCCGTCAATAAATTCCGTAGTAGTGTTCCCATTATAAGTTTTAATGATCAAATGCCATTTACCAGCGGTAGACTTTGCGTTGAAAATACTGGCAACTATGCTGTAATTGCCCTTTAAAGCAAGCGGCTCGCTTAAAGTTAAAGAAGTTTTTTCAGGGAACTTTACGCTGATACGGCCTGCCACATCCTGAACAATGGGTTCGGTATTGGCTTTTAAGCTACCACCCGCATCGCCTTCATTAGCCCAGCTCTGTAATTTTCCATAGGATAATTTAGCCGCATCAAGGTATATCGCAATACGCGATGGCTTAACGTTGGTATACAATGCCTTAATTGCCGGTTCCGCTAATTGCCTGTCATACACTTGTAAGGAGGCAATAGCGCCAGAAAAGTGTGACTGCCCGTCATTATCACTACCCAACACAAAATTTGCGGCTCGCCTAACAAACAACATCTTATTTTCCTGGTTATTGAGCGTGCCATCTACATAAACCTTTTCAAAAGTGCCGTCAAAAGTAACGGCCACATGGTGCCATTTGCCGGCCAACTGCGCGCTATGCGTATATGGTATATCAGCAAAACCGGAGTGCTGGGCCGCGCCAAAATCGCGATTGGTGCCATAGCCGAAAGTTGCCGCGGTTAACTGGTCGTTATCATTGCTCCAGGCCAGCAGCGGGTTATCATCCTTTAATTGAGGCGCATATGCCCAAAATGATACCGTATAACTGTTATTCCCCGCCAATGAAAGCGGTACGTTAAAGCTTGATGCTAATGATTCCCTGCCGGTAAATATCAGCGCCTTTTTACCTGCGATAAAATCAGCAACAGGGGCTTTGCCATTGGTTTTAAATGTACCTCCGAGTGTACCGGTATTTTTCCATCCTTTTACCGCTGTACCCGCCTGCAGGTTAGCTGCATCTAAATTGATCAGCAATCCTTTCTGGGTGTATTTTTCTGCTATTTGTTGATGCAAATTAGGAGGCACAACATGGGCCGGGCCATCGCCAAATACTTTCAAATTCCAAACCGCTTTGTACAGGCCGGGGTATTCGGTATTGGTAATAGTTAGTTTAATATACCGGGCTTTTACATCACCCTCATCCACCGCCGGACTACCATGCCAGTGGTTATTCCTTTTATCCGAAAATACCTTCCACAGCTTGCCATCTGCAGAATATTCTATTAAATACTGATAATACCAGGTAGCATATTCAAATTGGGTAAGTACTCGTTTTACGGGAGTAAGTTTACCCAAATCAACCTGTAACCATGCTGCTTTGGCGCTGTTATCTTTGGGTTTCCACAAGGTGCCGTTGTTATCATCAACGGCAAACTCTGGTTTGTAATCAGCACTGTAATACGATGATGCAGTGACTTTTTTTACATAGGCCAGGTTAGGGTATGGGTTGGTGTTTTTACTTAAAAAGCCTACACCTGTATGTGTGGGTATTACTTTTTCAATATTCCCCTCGGTATCAAAAACCAGTTTATCAGCACAAACCTGCCTGTTATAACCACCACCAGAATGCGGGTTATTATGCCTGTGATAAATGATATAATAATCATCGCCGATTTGCAATACAGAGTTATGCCCCGGCCCGTGAACGGTACCATCAGCGCTGGTAGCCAGTATAGGATTGTTCTTGCCATAGGTAAAGCCCTCCATCGGGCCGGTCTTGCTCATGGCGTATTGTACACGGTAGGTTTCGTTCTCGCAAAAGCCCGATGAATACATCAGGTAATAAATACCTTTGCGCTTAAATAGGAACGATCCCTCAAAAAAGTCCTTAGCCAAAGTGTTAGGAATCTGCGCTGTTTTACTGAACGACCGCATATCCGCATTAAGCAAACCCACGCCGCAGCCGAAGCCGGGATAGATTCCCCAGGTACCCCAGGTCATGTAATATTTGCCGTCGTCATCCTTAAAGGTTTGCCCGTCGAGCGTTATAACTTTTGGTACAAGGTAGTTGGGTACAACCGCTTTGCCATCTGCAAATAGGGGAGTCCATGGGCCGACAGGGGTATCAGATGAAGCGCCGTACACCTCAACGGTTGGCTGGCAGTAGTACAAGTAATATTTGCCATTGTTAAAGGCCACATCAGGCGCCCAGTAGTTATGGGTGGTGGGCCAATTCATGTCTTGCATGGTCCAGTTTACAAAGTCTTTTGAGGTCCACACCTGAGATGGACCCAGGCCGCCGCCATTACCATCGGTAGTAGCATATATATAATAGGTATCGCCAAATTTCTTTATAGTAGGATCGGCAAAATAGCCGGGGATGATAGGGTTAGTGTTACCCGGTGACTGGTAATTGCCCTGCGCCAATAAACAATAAGGAGTTAAAAAACAGCAGCTAAATAGTAAAAAAGAAGAGATAAAACGCATGTTGCCGGTGGATTAGAAATACCTGGAATGCAAATATATAAAGCATTTAATGCCCATATTTTTCATTAATTAACCTAAAATGGCAGGTAATTATCTATTGCCGGATAAAATGGATAAGAAGTTGCTACTACCAGGCAAATTTTAATAAACCCCTTATTTATGATACCTGTACATTTACATTTATAATTTACGCAATTTTTAACATGTTTATATATAAACCTTTAAAAACTACCTTAATGCGCATCCAAAGAAACTTTGTTGCGGGAGTAATATTGTTCGTTTGCTTTATATCCGGCGGTCAGGCTGCTATGGCGCAGGACCCATGGAAAGCACTGGAAACAAGACCGTCAACCCTCGGATTAGAGGATGGCTTCCTGACCTTTAAAACGGGCGCTTTGCAATTGCAATTAGTTAAATCGTCGCAAACGGTAGCGGCTTTAAATCCTGTGAGTGATACTCAATTTGATTTTACCCCGCACGACAGGCTTAAGCTGCGCAGCAGCGACCATATGTACCAGTTAGGCGATATCGATCTTCGTTTAAGAGTTGAAGGCGAAACCGAATGGACAAAATATTCCACCTCCACAAAAAGAGCACCTGTAAGAATCTTAACTATCAATGATGATAAAGTATTGGCGGCTGCCGACCTTTCTGCAACATTACCCTCAGGTATCCCGCTAAATGTACAGCGCTATTATGAGCTGATCGATGGGCACCTGGTTTTGCTTTTTAAGCTGAAAAATACAAGTGATAAAAATGTAGAGATTGGTTCATTGGGTATCCCGATGATCTTTAATAACATTATGCAGGGCAAATCGCTTGAAGAAAACCACGCGCAAAGTGTTTTTTATGATCCGTACATTGGCAAGGATGCAGGTTATTTACAGGTTACCCGCCTGAACGGGCATGGGCCAGCCTTGGTAGTTGTGCCTTATGGGAAAACTCCGTTTGAAGCTTATAGTCCGTTATTGGATGATCCTACCCCGCGCGGAATCGACTTTGAAGGTTTTTACGAGTGGATGGTACACAGCAAGGCTTATGCTGAAAACGAATGGAAAAAGGCAGAACCATGGAACACCCCAACATCATTCACCTTAAAACCGGGTGAAACTACCGAGTATGGCGTAAAATTCTTACTGGCCGATTCTATAAAAGGTATTGAAAGCACCCTGATCGCCAATAAACGCCCCGTGGCTGTTGGCGTACCGGGCTATGTGTTGCCAATGAGTACCAAAGCCAGGCTGTTTTTAAATTATGGCGAAAAAGTAAAGTCGTTACAGGTTGAGCCTGAAGGCGCTTTAACATTGAGCGAAACTGCCGCTGTAAATGATAAATGGAAGGCATATCAAATTGAAGGAAAAATATGGGGCAGGGCACGCTTAACCATAACTTATGAAGACGGCCTTTCGCAAACTATCAACTACAAAGTGATAAAGGCGGAAGGCGATATGCTAAAGGATTTTGGTCATTTTTTGACCAATGAGCAATGGTATGTAAATAAAAATGATCCTTTTCACCGCGATCAATCGGTGATCAGTTATGATTATGAAACCAAGAAACAGGTTACACAGGATAGCCGTGTTTGGATCTCGGGTTTAAGTGACGAAGGCGGTGCAGGCAGCTGGCTTGGTGCTATGATGAAGGAACTGATTCAGCCCGATAAGGCCGAAATTGATAAACTGCAGCATTTCGTAAACCATACTTTATGGGGCGTAATTCAGCACGATGAGGGTAAACAAAAGTATGGCGTAAAGAAAAGCGTTTATTACTACGAGCCAAAAGAAATGCCGGCAGGTACTTACAGCGATAGCGTAAACCACAAAACCTGGACAGCCTGGAACCACGAAGCCGCTAATGATGTGGGCCGCTCATACAACTATCCGCACGTTGCAGCTGCATGGTGGGTAATGTATCGCTTATCGCGTAACCACGTGGGTTTGGTTACCGAGCAAAACTGGCAGTGGTACCTGGATCATGCGTACCAAACTACCATGGCCATGATAAACCAGGCGCCATATTATGTACAATTCGGGCAAATGGAAGGCACCGTGTTTTATTTGATATTGATGGATCTGAAAGCTGAAGGCTGGAATGACAAGGCCGCGATATTTGAAAAAGCCATAAAAGAACGCGCCGATCACTGGAATACCTTACAGTATCCATTCGGCAGCGAAATGCCATGGGATTCAACCGGGCAGGAAGAAGTTTACCTGTGGTCGTCATACTTTGGCTATACCAATAAGGCAGAGGTTACTATTGATGCTATATTGGGCTATATGCCAACTGTACCTAACTGGGGTTACAATGGCTCGGCTCGCAGGTATTGGGACTTTTTATATGGCGGTAAACTTTCACGTATCGAGCGCCAGCTGCACCATTATGGGTCAGGCATAAACGCTATCCCTGTTTTAGCTGAATACAGGAAAAAACCAAGCGATCTTTATTTACTGCGTGTAGGGTATGGCGGTGTAATGGGATCTGTTTCAAATATCACGCAGGATGGCTTTGGCCCGGCTGCATTCCACTCATTCCCGTCAACGCTTAAAATTGATGGCTTATCAGGTGATTACGGTCCGAACTTTTTTGGCTATGCCGTGAATATCTCCACCTATATTATGCATGATGATAACCTGGGCTGGCTGGCATTTGGCGGTAACCTGGTTCAAAAAGATAACTGGATTGATGTTAAAATAACCAACGGTGCAAAATCGCGCGTGTTTATAGCAGCAGCCGGGCTTTGGCTTACCTTAGATGCGGGTACGTTTAACACGGTATCATACAATACCACTACCGGCGCTGTATCTGTATTGCTTGATGCTGCCGATAAATACACGCCAAGCGCACGCCTGCATATCAAACAAACTGCAAATGTTATTGGGGCAGGTACATATAGTTTAGGTACAGCTAAAATACGTGGCGCTTATGTAATCGCTTTAAAAAATAGTGAGGTGAAAGTAAATCTCACCCACCATAAATAGTAATAAGCGTTATTTATACAATACTAAAAAGTACAGCCACCCGGTTGTACTTTTTTAGTTTATGGGCATCCCAAATGCCCGGTTTGCCGCGCTGATAAACCTCCTTCGCAACTATAAAACACAGGTTTTAGTATGCAATTTCCTGCTAATATTTTATACAGGTTAAAATCGGGCAATAGCATGGTAATTTCTGTAAAATAAGGGTTACAAAGGTAAATTATATTTGTATAACAAACACTTATTTGCTGACCTAAATACTTTATATCCCATTGTAAATAAGCTTTTTAAATGAACGCTAATAATGTTCGTTGGTGGGGAAATGTTGCCTTTTTCAAAAAGCAACACGTGCAGGTTTAAATACTAAACAACTAAACAATTTAATAATAACTAAACAAAAACAAATGAGTAAAATTTTACTATTCCTCATGCTTTGTTGCATTTTTCAATTCTCTTTAAATCCTGCTTACGCTCAAAATACGGCTGTGCGAAGCGGGCAGGTTAAAGACAGTAACGGAAAACCATTAGCAGGAGCAACAGTGTCTGAAAAAGGCATTGTTAACAATGGCGTTATTACCGATGAGGCCGGAAATTTCCGTATCACGCTAAAAGGTAATTCAAACACAATTATCATTAGCTGTATTAGTTACAAGCGGCAGGAAATTAAGATCGGCACTACACCCGAGATCATTTTTATGCAGAGTGACGATCGTGCATTAAATGATGTGGTAGTTGTAGGTTACCAAAGTCAGAAGCGGCGCGATGTCACGGCCGCGGTATCATCCCTGAAAGGCAGCGTAATTGCCGATATCCCAGAATCCAGCTTTGATAATATGTTACAGGGGCGGCTTGCAGGTGTAAGCGTATTATCAACCAGCGGCGAGTTGGGTGCCAAACCCAATATAGTTATCCGTGGCAGCACTAATATTGATTGGGGCAATCTTCATGGCGGTAACTCCGGGCCATTATATGTAATTGACGGCATAGTTTACGATGTAAATGCTATTGGTACATCCTATACAAATAACAATGGGGTTAATAATGCTACTAATGATCCACTAAGCCTGATCAACCCAAATGACATTGAATCCATCGATGTACTGAAGGATGCATCAGCAGCAGCTATATATGGTGCCAGGGGTGGTAATGGTGTTATCATCGTAAAAACAAAAAGTGCCAAGCGTGGAAAACCTCAGGTAACATTATCTGCCTATACAGGTATCACTACTGCTCCAAACTTTATAAATGTAACTACCGGTGCAGCCGAAAGGGCATTAAAGCTTAAATTATTAGAGAGTCAACTTCCTTATAATAGTATTGAGCAAGGGCTGATACCAGCAGCGCTAACCGATAGTTTAAATTCAGCATTTAATAATGATGTTGACTGGCAAGGCCTGCTGGTACGCAGCAGCGCGATAGTAAATAGCCAGGACGTAAGTATAGCTGGTTTTTCGGGTACTACTTCATACCGCTTGTCATTTAACCATTATAATGAGCAGGGGATTATAAACGGCTATAGTTTACAGAAACTGTCGCCGCATATTACACTGAACATTAACCCTATAAAGGGATTAAATATCACAACCGACCTGATGATGAGTTCTCAAACCTCAAATCATGGGGTTGGGGGTTCAAACGCATTCTTGTTTACCAGTATAGGGCAGTTGCCAAGCTCTCTGTTGCAGCTAAGTCCTACCCAAACCAGTGTTTATAGCGGGAAAACACATTATTATGATAATGATAAGATCTTCGCGATAAACGGATCTGTGCAGGTGACCGATACATTGGCTCATAACTTAACTTTTCACAGCACATTTGGCGCTAATAATTATACTGACGATTATGGTTATTATGTTCCGCAGGCTATTAACGGTACGCTTAACACCGCTTATGAAAACGATAACCGCAGTCCGGCCTGGTCATTTGAAAATTTTGTTCAATATGATAAACGTATCAAAAAACACCATTTTAGTGTAGTTGGCGGTACATCACTATACAGTAACGAGCAGTATTCATCATCTTCATCTGCCGCCGGTATTAGTATATCAGGTATTTATACAGTGCAGACCGTTCCGGCAGGTATTAATTTAAATGCAAGTACCTCATACGCCAGAAAGACAACAGAATCATATTACGCCCGCGTTAACTATGACTTTGATGATAAATATCTTTTTATGGCGAGTGTTCGGCGTGACGCAAGTTCAATTTATAGTCCAGAGTACCGTTGGGGCACCTTCCCCGCCTTCTCTGCCGGCTGGATAGCCTCCGATGAACATTTCTTTGAGCCAATTAAAAAAGTAGTTAGCTTTTTCAAGATCCGTGCAAGTTATGGTATTGATGGTAAGGACCCGGGTACCTGGTATGCCAAGTATCAATCTCTGTATAATGATGCCAGCTACCTTTATGGTACAAACGGAACGGTTAACCAAAATGCCACACTGGGCGGTATTCCGTCTACGTACAACGGTACTACAGTTGATTCTCCTTTTCCATATGGTAACAATTTCTTTAATACGGGTGTTAAAGCAAGTAGTACGGTTAGATGGGAAAGGGACCCTCAAACTGATATAGGTGCCGATATAGAACTGTTTGATAACCGTGTTAGCTTTACGGTTGACTGGTACCAGAAAGATGCTGATAATATATTCTTCTCCGATATTCCTGCGCAGGTGTATAGCGGCTATGAGTATTACTCAGGCAACTATGTAAATGTGCGCAACCGCGGGCTTGAGTTTGCAACAAACATTAATGTGCTGGGCAATAAATCAGCCTTTAAATGGAACTTTAATTTTAATATCTCCTACAATAACAACTTTGTAACCAAATTGCCCGACGGCGACAGGGACTTCTTCTTTGGTCCATCGTTTCTGCAGCAATCACTCACCCTTGGCGAACCTTTGTTTAATTATAAAGTTTGGCGAACAAATGGGGTATATGCCACTAACGCACAGGTTCCAACCGATCCAACTACAGGTAAAAAGGAAACCTTTAATGGTGTTACACTGCAAGCTGGCGACCCGAGATATATTGACATGAACGGTGATTATAACATCACCAATGATGATAAGGTTGATTATGGCAACCCAAATCCAAAGTTAACAGGTGGCCTGGGGAGTAACTTTAGCTACAAGAGATTTACCTTCAGCTTCTTCTTCTCCTATATGTTCGGCCGCAAGGTGTTAAACGGTGGTTTCTCAGATGCGCTTAACAGTACTAAGGGGGTAGGAAGCTGGGGAGCCCTGGCAGGCGTTTCTGCCCTTACAGGTTCACTTAGCGATTTCTGGCAGGTGCCGGGCGATGTATCTAAATATGCCCGTTTGGTGTACCCAGTCTATACAGGTACCGATCCCTGGGATATCAGTACCGATTACTTTGTTGAAAGCGGCGACTTTATTAAGCTGAAGAATGCATCGTTAGGCTATGATTTGCCTACCCGTTGGATAGAGCATTTGGGTATGAAAAGGCTGAATGTTTACCTGATGGGTGAAAACCTGTGGATGTGGAAAAAATCAAAAGACCTGGCCGATCCTGAATTAGCCGATCCTACAACCGGTTTGGTTAATGTGGTGTACCCAACAGCCGCAAAATTCACACTTGGCGTAAACATTGATTTTTAATCAGCCTTAAAAGTCTCCTTAACATCTTTAAAAAGCAAGTTTCTTTTTTATAGAACATTAAACTAAAAGAACAATGAAAGCTAAACATATTATACTATCACTGGCAATGGTTTCCCTGTTATCCGCATCCTGTAAAAAGTTTCTGGATCAGCAGCCTGTCAGCGCTTCAACTGACGAAACCAGCTGGCAATCTGATGGCGATGCCAACTCAGCGGTTGCTTCAATTTATGGGTTGATCAGATCGGCCTTTAACACATCTCTAGCCGTATACGGTTATGGCGATCTGCCTACCGATGAGTTTTCCCAATCTCAGAATGCTTCATGGCAAAACGTATATACATTTAACTGGGGCGTAGCTGTCGACCCTGTAGTGAATATTGATGACCCGATGCTGAAACTAAGGTTATTCACCAATTATTATACGGCTATAGCACAAAGCAACAGGTGCCTTAGTTTTATTTCGGCAATGCCGGTTACTGATTTTACCGGTACCGCAACTGCCGACCAAACCGCCGAGAAAAACAAATACCTGGGCGAAGCCTACTTTACCAGGGCATACATGTATTTTAATATGTGCCGTATATGGGGTTCAGTTCCGCTGGTTTTAAGCAATACCGATGCTACTACTACCGCGCAAATTGCCAAATCTCCGCAGGATACCATCTTAAACCATGTAATATCAGATATTAATATAGCCATTAAATACCTGCCGGCTATTAACGAAGCATCAGCCGATAGGAATTACCGTGCTGACAAAGGCGTTGCTTACGCGCTGCTGGCCCATGTTTATGCGTGGCAGGGAAAATACGACCTGTGTAATACAGCCTGCGATCAGGTTATAAACTCGGGTAATTATGTTTTAACAAGTCCGTCAACCTTTACCAGTATTTATAAAGGGCAATCATCAGAAAGCATATTTGAGATCGCGCAGAACACCGTTTCAGAAAGTACCATAGCAAATGCACCTTATTCACTATCGGGCCTAACCCTTACCGCTCCCTACATTACCGGTTTTACAGGCTTACCTATATGGGAAATCAATAACACAATGGTAACAACACTGTATTCAGATACAAATGATGTTCGATATAAAGATTGTTTTAAACAGATATCAAGCGGCAGTACAAATCTTTACATGTGTACAAAATATACCAACATACAAAATGTAAATAATAACGCTACTTACCAGGTATCCTTAAATAACATGGTCATATTCAGGCTGGCTGATATTATGCTTTTAAAAGCCGAAGCGCTATGTGCCAAATCAGCTCCTGATTATGCCGGTGCCTTAACCATAGTTAACACCATCCGCACTAACAGAAATGCTGCTCTGCTTACAGGCGTTACCAGCGCCAACATGCTGCAAACAGTAATTGATGAGCGTGGCCGTGAGCTGTTTTTAGAAGGCCACAGGTTTTATGACCTGGTTAGGCTGGAGCGCCTTAATCATGTACAACAGTTTGGTGGAATAAGTGCCGCTGAGTTTACGGCAGGTAAATATTACTGGCCAATTGACCCATCATTATTTACGATGAACCCAAAACTTACCCAAACTGCTTTCTGGACAGGAAAAGTTAATTAACAGGGATACTAAAAGAAAACGATATGAAAAAGACAAATAAACTCCTTATAAAGCTTTCACTGCTGATGCTTATCCCGCTGGCTGTCATCAGCTGTAAAAAAGATAAATACCTTACCGATGGAGGCTTGGAAAATCCGAATACCCCATTATCAACCTATGATTATTTAAAAAATAATAAATACCATCAGTTTGATACCGTATTGATGCTTGCCGATCATTTTAATTTGAAAGATTCCATAAATAATGCAAAAACATTTTTCGCTTTTACCGATATGTCATTGCGTTTATTGATCACCCATTTAAAGATCGATAGTTTGAGTGAGTTGGAGGATTCTGTTACCCAGAATCTGTTCAGGCAGTACATGTTCAGGCAAACTATAAACCTTAGCCAGGCAACGCTTGTTGAGGTGCCTTATATCAATAATGCGGGTGTAAAAAGTGCTATAAAATATACAGCAGCCAACCAGGTAGTATACCTTGACGGAGCTAACGTGGCATTCCCTTACAATACCCTTGATTATGTAAAGGTAAACGGTGCGGTAGATGGCTCATCAGGCATTTCAGCAACAGACTCTGTGGATATAGTGATCCCTTGCCAAACAACGGGCATAAAAACCAGTTCGGGCACAACGCTGCATGTATTGGCTAATAATGCCACATTAAACAAACTATAGTTTAACCTTATTATAAAAATATTCAACAAATGGTTACAATTAAAAACTTCCTGATAGCATTATTAATATGTTGCGGGGCAACAATAGTTTTGCTGGCCGGGTGTTCAAAAACACCGGTAGGCTTTATTAGTAATAACATGTATTACAGCCTTAACCCGTTTACCGTTAACCAGGGCATAACCACGGTTTCCAATGGTTTGGTTGCCGATGGATCAACTACGCCTATAAGTGTAAAATTATTATCTGTTCGTGACCTTGCCACCGGTAAAGATGCCAGTGGAGTACTCTTAAAAAAAGATACAGTAACGGTTTACAAAAGCGCAATAAGTTCTGACGATTCAACACTAGCCCTGTTAAATCTTAAATTAAAAGACAGTTTGCTCGCACCTTTCAGCGTAAACCCAGTTGGCGGAAGATTACAGTTCACACAAGGCACCAGTAAGGTTCCTATCAGCAGCTATATTATTGATGTGCAGGCGTCAAACATCCGCGGTACCAAAACCCTTAAAAATGCTTGTGTAATTAACATTGTTCCTGAAACTGCCGATAGCTTAGGTTATACTGCTTATAGTCACTCCGATAATAAGTTTATCAATTTTGTTTTTCCGCCTGTTTCATACATGCCAATAACCATAACACATATAGCTAATGGGCCCAATAAGTTCATATTTGTATGGAAAGATAAGAACGGAAAAACCTTTAATCCTGCAAACGGAGAGGTTTACGGCAGGCCGGCGCGCCCCATCTGGAAAGACTGGGATCCTTACTATCCCGAGATGAAAACAGATACTTCTATTGAATATGGCTATCCGGGTGGTGTGCCACAGTTTCCTGTGTTCCAGGTGGTAAATGCCTACTCATGGGCTGGTTATGCTTTAAGTTATTACACGGTATCCGGCGCTCATACTAATGACGGTTTGAATGCCAATACCACCTTTACCACTTATTTTTATGAAACAACAGGTACTTATATCATTACTATTAGTATGCTGGATGTTACAAGAGTACCCTAAGCACTAATTTGGGGCATATATTTTATGCCATATCAAACAGTAAGAACGCCAATTAATTGAATTGACGTTCTTGCTGTTTAAGCTTTTTACTTGTATCCCTTTTTAAGCGATTGCCCTTGTTGATTCCCTTTTTATGAGGTTAGATTTCAGTATAATGGTTTGATTGGGCTCATACCATCGTTTGTTAAATATTTTAAATAAAATGCCTGCTGCTTCCACGCCTATTTCAAAAGCAGGCTGGTTAATGGTGGTAAGCGATGGATTAAGCAGTTGGGCATGAGCAAGGTTTGAAAAGCTAATAAGTTTTAAATCAACAGGTATATTTAGGTTCAGTTCTTTACAGGCATAATAACAAGGCATGGCAAGCTCCTCGATAGAGGATAATATACCATCGGGTTTATGTTCGGCAATAAAATTTTTGATAAGCGTGTAGTTTTCATCATTGTTTGCACCACTTTTCATAATTAAGTTCCCGTCATCCGGAAAATCATTGTCTTTTAAGGCATCAAGGTAACCTTGCAGCCGTTTTTTACCGGTTGATAAAGCATTAAGAGCTGATAAATACCCTATTTTTTTACAGCCGTTTTCAATAAGATGTTGTACGGCATTATAGGCACTTTCATAATCGTCGGTAGTGATTTTTACCCCATCAATGTCATCATGCACTCTGTCAAAAAAAACCACAGGTAGCTGGTTGCTTATCTTTTTAAAATGCTCTTTATCTACATTTTCACAGGCAAGGGATATTAAAACGCCATCAACGCGCCCACTTAAAAGGCGATTGAGAAAGGATGTTTCAATTGCGCTGCTCTCGTGCGTTTGGTAAATCAATACATGATAATCCCGTTCACGTGCCACTTCTTCAATACCGTTAATGGCCAGTGAAAAAAAGTTATTGGCAATCTCGGGCACTATTACTGCAATTGTTTTACTTTTTTGCCCCCGTAGGTTGCTGGCAAACGGATTGGGTTCATAGTTAAGCTTTTTGGCCATTTCAAGCACCCTGGCCTTGGTTTCACTGCTGATCTCATGACTATCGCGCAGCGCCCTTGAAACAGTTGCCGCCGATAAATTCAGCTCGCAAGCAAGTTGTTTTATGTTTATCTCCCCCATTTTACAGGTATTATATTATTGGTTTATTAGTGTGTAATATACTATTATTCCGTAAACGTTTACGTAAATAAATACGGTGAAATTGATAAAAACGATTTTAAAAATTTTCACTTTTAGATAATCTTGTAATTTAAATATCACAAAAAAAGCGAGTTTATAAGTGATATTTATTTTATCTGAAACGTGTATTTAGTAATACAATTGCTGCCAATTATAAATAATAGTTCATTATAAATGTTTATTAAACAGTTATAATTGCTAAATGGATATATTGCATTTAGCTTATAATTAAGGCTACAAAAAAGTCACCAATTAAATTAACCAATATGATAACAATTAGACACAAATTATTCATGGCAAGATATCTGTTCGGGATCTTGTCCCTGTTGCTGCTCTTTTGCTTTAGCAGTGCCCTGGCGCAAACCGGCGCTGTTAAAGGCACGGTAAAAGATGCACAAGGCAGTCCGCTGCCGGGTGTAACTCTACAGGTAAAGGGTACAAACAAATCAACATCAACTGATGTTGCCGGGAAATTTTCCATTGACGCTGCAAAGGGGAGCGTATTGCAGTTTCGTTTTATTGGCTATCAATCAATAGAGGTAACTGTAGGGAATGAAGGCCCGGTTAATGTAACGCTTACTGAAAGTCAGAAAACCCTTAATGATGTAGTGGTAATAGGGTACGGTACCACTACTAAAAAGGAACTGACAAGCGCTATTACAACCGTTAAAGCAGAAAACTTTAACACGGGTGTGGTTGCGACACCGGCCGATCTGCTTGAAGGCAAGGTAGCTGGCCTTAACATTACAAATGATGGTAACCCTAACGGAACTGCAACAGTAACCCTCAGGGGGCCTTCAACTTTACGTAGTGGGGCGGCATCATCACCGTTTTATGTTATTGATGGTGTGCCCGATGCTGATTTTAGCCTTGTTGCACCGTCAGATATCGTTTCTATTGATGTATTAAAAGACGCTTCGGCAGCGGCAATTTATGGTAGCAGGGCTACTAACGGGGTTATTATTGTTACAACTAAAAAAGGCAAAGCCGGCCAGTCATATTTAACCTATAATGCCTATGCCGGTATTGAGAAAATATCCAACCAGTTTCAGGTGGCAAGCGCATCTCAATTAAAGGCATTTTTAGCAAAAACGGGTCAAAGCCTTACTCCGGCCAATGATAACGGCACTACCAATTGGGAGGATGAAATTGAACGCAGCAGCGGATTTTCTCAAAATCATAACCTGTCATTTGGCGGAGGCACAGATAAAACGGTATTTGGCGGTAGCATTAACTATCTTGAAGATCAGGGTATTGTTAAAACCAGCGGCTTAAACAGGTTTATCGGAAGGTTGAATGTATCACATAAGGCATTAAATGATAAGTTGAAATTAGATTTCTCCTTAAGTAATTCAATAACTAATCAGGATCTTATCGTTAATGATATTCCTTTGTACAGTGCAAATGGCGCTAACCCCAATGTTTTCAGGGCGGCTGTACAGGCGCTTCCAACCCGTGCTGTTTACAACGCTGACGGTAGTTTTTATAACGATCCTACCTTAGTATTAGGCTATAACCCTTTAGGCTTGCTTGAAACTAACACTTATAACCAAAAGGTTAACCTTTTATTGGCTAATGTTAAAGCTGAACTTCAATTACCTTTTGGCTTATTATATAATTTAAACTTAGCATACCAGGATAGGAATACAACAGGTAACGTTTACCTTAATTCAGCATCAGAGCTGGCCCCGAGTCTGAATGGTGTAGCTACCCGCTCGCAGGATGAGGATACCAAAAAGCTATTTGAAAATTACCTGAGCTATGCACATAAATGGGGTAGCAAGCACGACTTCAAGGCCCTTGTTGGTTACTCCTTCGATCAGACAGAAACGGGTGATGGATTCCAGTCAAGTAACGAGAACTTCGTTTCTGATGCCACAAGCTATCACAACCTTGCTTTAGGTACAGCACCTGCAGGTTATGTTCCTAACTACGGTAGTTTCCTTGATGAAACGCTGAGATTAATCTCATTCTACTCCCGCGTAAACTATAGCTATGAGGGTAAATATATATTCCAGGCATCCATTCGCCGTGATGGTTCAAATGCATTTGGAGCTAATAACCAATGGGGGTATTTTCCGGCAGTATCAGGTGCATGGCGGATTATTGATGAGCCATTCATGAAAGAGCAAAACCTGTTTGATGATCTTAAACTTCGTATAGGTTATGGTAAAACAGGTAACTCCCTTGGGTTTGATGCTTATACACCTTTAACCCAATATGGTACTACCGGTTCATTTTATTATAATGGTAACTGGATAGGCGCTATCGGCCCTACCCAAAACCCCAATCCGAATTTGAAATGGGAAACCACCGCAACGCTGAACTTAGGTGTTGACTTTTCGTTGCTGAAGGGCCGTCTAAGTGGTACGGTTGATGTGTACGATAAAAAGACCACTAACATGATCTATTCTATCCCGGTTTCAACAGTTACCTATTTAGTGAATACCTTAACTGCTAACGTGGGCAGCATGGACAATAAAGGTATTGAAATAGGCCTGAACGGTACTCCTGTAAAAGCAAGGAATTTTACATGGGAGAGCTATGGAAACATATCATTCAATAAAAACATGATCACCTCGCTGGGTAATGATATATCAAAAATTTATGCAGGTGATCCTGAGGGGCCAGGCCAAAGCGGTACCACCGTTTCAATTATACAGGCAGGTTATCCGCTTGGCGAATTTTACACGCTGAAGTATATCGGCATGACTAACGGCGTATCTACTTATTTGGGTGCCGATGGCAAGCCTACAACTACACCAACCAGTACCGATCGTACTTATGCTGGTAATGCGCAGCCAACTTATACATTCGGTTGGGGAAATACCCTTACCTATAAAAAGTTTAGTTTTAACTTCTTCTTCCGTGGCCAGGGTGGCAATAAAATAATGGATGCCTCGCTGGCAGACTTTAATACCCCTTACTCAGCCACTACGCATAACGTACCGGTAATAACTTTGAGCGAGCCTGTTACTGATGTAAATGCTAACTTATATTCTACCCGTTATCTTGAAAGCGGAACGTTTGTTAGGTTGAGCAATGCAACATTATCTTACAAATTTAAAGTGCCGGGCAATTATATACATGGCATTCGTATTTATACAACCGCTACCAATGTATTTATAATTACCAAATACAAAGGTGTTGATCCGGAATTAAATTTGAGTTTAAACAACCAGGCAAGCGGGCAATTTATTGGTGTTGATGCCAATAACTATTATCCGAAAACGCGCACATTCCTTGCAGGCTTACAAGTAGACTTATAATTAACCTAAAAATCAATTAAGATGAAACGTTTTAAACTATATATATTTCTGAGCCTTGTTGCTCTGAGTACGGCAGCAGTTTACCTGTCGGGCTGTACAAAACTGAATGTAACCCCGGTTTCCACACTTACCCCGGCTAACTTCCCAACTACTCCGGCGCAATTTGTAGCTGCTACAGGGCCTATCTATACCGCATTTGCGGCCGATGCACCCGGCAGGCAATGGTGGCTGGTTGAAAATTTAAGTACCGATATGGAAACACTGGTAGCCCGTGGCGGAAACTGGTATGATGGAGCCATCTATTCACAACTCAGCCTTCATACCTATACTGCCGATAACAGTAATCTCGAAACACTTTGGAGCTGGGGATTTACAACCATCAGTACCTGCAACCAGGTTTTATCATTGTTTAATTCAGTGCCTGCCAGTGCCAGTAAAACCCAAACAATTGCTGAGATAAAGACAATGCGGGCCCTCTCATATTATTTCATGATGGATAATTTTGGTAATGTGCCTATATCCACAACATTTGGCGATACTACCAATTTAGGGACTCAATCAAGGGCAAAAGTTTTTGCTTTTATTGAAAGCGAATTATTGGCCCAGATCCCGAATCTGAGCAGTACAGTAAGTATTGCTACTTATGGCAGGCCTACTAAATACCTTGCTTACGCCATATTAGCAAAAATGTACCTGAACGCCCAGTATTACATAGGCACCTCCCGCTACCAGGATTGTGTTACCATGTGCGATAACATTATACAAGGTGCACAGTATGGTTTAGATGCCGATTATTTAGGAATGTTTAAGCCTAGTAACGGCCCGCAAATAAAGGACTTTATATTTGCCATACCTTATGATGGCGTACACGCGCCATATATGTACTACGCCCGCTGGACCTTACACCCGGCCCTGCAAAAGAAATATGATATGCCTTATGCTCCTGATGGGCCGGTATATACTTATCCGCAGTATTACGCTTATTTTAATGACCCTAATGATATCCGTAATGCCCAATATCTTACCGGAAAACAATATTACAATGATGGTACCCCTATTACTATAACAACCACAAATATTGGCCTTGATGCCAGCTATACCGGCTCTGACCCTAGTGGCACTGTAGTGCACCAGTTAGAGTTTACACCGAATATCGTTTTCAGGCAACCATCATTGTATGATGTTGGTAACGATGAGCTGGCTAATGAAGAAGGTTACCGGAATAACAAATTCTACCCGGATAGCCTTGCACCTACACGTGCCCAGGGTAATGACGTGCCACTTTTCAGGTATGCCGATGTTTTATTGGAAAAAGGCGAAGCAATATTGCGCGGTGCAACTGCTACCAATGGCGATTCTCCATTGTCATTAGTTAACCAGGTACGTTCACGTGCAAAGGCCGCTGTTTTTACATCAGTAACATTAACCACCCTGCTTGAAGAACGCGCAAGGGAATTTGCTGATGAAGGCTGGCGCAGGAATGATTTGATCAGGTACGGAATGTATGAAAATGCATGGGGTATAAAAACAGATGCAGACCCCAATCACCGTATCTTCCCCGTACCAACGCCTGAGTTGCAGTTAAATAGCAAGCTGGTGCAAAACCCCGGTTATTAATAAATATAAATTGGATAAGTTGTTAGGTTTAGAATGTGGGCTTCGGCCCATATTCTATTTTTTTTACTGATATTTAATAGCGTAATATCAATTGTATTATTACCTATTTTATATCTTCTGCTTATGAAAAAAAATACGCATTATTTAAAATTCATCATTGGTGTTTTGCTTGCAATTTTTGCAGGTAATACTAATGCCTCGGCGCAGGTTAATGTCCCTGCATCCTATGCACTTATTAAAAGAGTAATTCCGCAACGGGCATCCGCATTTGTGGTTGAATCACTTGCCCCGGAAGCTAAAGATGCTTTTGAAATTGAAAGCAAAGACAATAAAATTATATTAAGGGGTAGTAATGGTGTTTCGGTGGCTTCGGCTCTGTATTATTACCTTACCCAATATTGCCATTGCCAGGTAACCTGGAATGGTACTAACCTCAATTTACCCAAAGTATTGCCGGTTGTTGCACAAAAGATCCATAAAGCAACCCCATATAATTATCGCTATTACCTTAATTACTGCACATTTAACTACAGCATGAGTTGGTGGGGCTGGGACAGGTGGCAAAAAGAGATCGACTGGATGGCCCTGCATGGAGTAAACATGCCGCTTGCACTCACCGGGCAGGAATATACCTGGTACGAAGTTTATAAAAGCATGGGTTTTTCTGATGCTGATCTGAAGGACTTTTTTTGCGGCCCGGCTTATTTCTCATGGTTCTGGATGGGTAACCTGGATGGCTGGGGCGGTCCGCTGCCCTTAAGCTGGATGCAAAGTCACCGCGATCTGCAGCAAAAAATATTGCGCAGCGAACGCGACCTGGGGATGAAACCTATTTTGCAATCATTTACAGGGCATGTGCCGTCGGCATTTCAGAAACATTACCCGGCATCAAAACTTAAAAAAATTAACTGGACTAACGGCTTTGCCGATACCTATATATTAGATACCGAGGACCCGCTTTTTGCCGAAATAGGCCGCAAGTTTATCGAAGCACAAACCAAACTTTACGGCACGGATCATCTCTACTCTGCGGATACCTTTAACGAAAATGAGCCGCCAACCAACGATACCACCTACCTTTCAGCTTTAAGCGCCCGGGTGTACCAGGCCATGAGCAACGCCGACCCCAAAGCAACATGGGTAATGCAGGGCTGGCTGTTTTATAATGATAGAAAATTTTGGAAAACTCCACAGATCAAGGCGCTGCTGGATGCTGTGCCTAATGAGCACATGATCATTCTTGACCTTGCCGCCGAAACTGAACCCGTTTGGAAACGCACCGATGCTTTTTACGGTAAACCATGGATCTGGAATATGCTGCACAACTTTGGTGGCAATATTGTACTTTTTGGTAGAATGGACGCGGTAGCCAATGGTCCGGCAGCAGCGCTGAAAGACCCTGCATCAAAGCAACTGGAGGGCATAGGCCTAACGATGGAGGCTATTGAGCAGAACCCGGTGCTTTACGAGCTCATGACCAGCAATACATGGCAGAGCGAGCCCATCAACCTTGATGAATGGATAAAACAATACCAGCTTAACCGCTATGGCCATATTAATAAATACACACAACAAGCCTGGAAAGTAATGCGCGCCACTGTTTACAATGGCGGGGGCAATATAAGGGATGGCTCCGAGTCCATCATCACCGGCAGGCCAACGCTCGATTCGAATACCGTTTGGACGCATACTACTTTTAACTACAAGCCAAAGGAGTTTTTACCCGCCTGGGATGCCATGATAAAAGCTATCCCAACCTGTGGTAGTAGCGATGGTTTCAGGTATGATCTGGTGGATGTGAGCAGGCAGGCACTGGCAAACTACGCGCTGCCGCTGCAAAGCAAGTGGGTAAATGCCTATCGCCAAAAAAATATAACTGATTTCAGAAAATACAGCAGGCAATACCTGCAACTTATCAGTGATATGGATGCGCTGTTAGCGACCCGCAAGGATTTTCTGCTTGGCCCATGGCTGGCTGATGCCCGTAAACAAGGCAGCACCATAGCTGAAAAGGATCTGTATGAGCGTAATGCCCGTGATCTGATCACCCTTTGGGGCGATGTAAATAGTCCGCTGCACGAGTATTCGTGCAGGCAATGGAGCGGCTTGCTTAATGATTTTTATAAGGCCCGTTGGGAAAAGTTTTTCGCTTTGCTGGATAATGCGCTGCAACAGGGCAAGGAGGCTGATATAAAAGGTTTCGGCAAATCGATAAGCCAATGGGAATGGCAGTGGGTAAACAGTCATAAAAGTTATCCTTTACAAACCACCGGTAGCAGCATAGTACAGGCAAATGCTATTTATAACAAATACCGTAAAATAATAGGCGCTGCCTACTAATAACCAATAATATTAAATGACAACATCCGCTATAACACAAACTCCTAAACGATTGGTATCGCTCGATGCCCTTCGCGGGTTTGATATGTTCTGGATCATGAGCGGCGAGCAGATCATCCATACGCTGGCAAAGGTTACGCAATGGCCTGTATTGTTATGGTTCTCGGGCCAGCTGCACCATACAGAATGGAACGGCATCACCTTTTATGATATGATCTTCCCGCTGTTCCTGTTCATCGCCGGGGTATCTATGCCTTACTCCATGAGTAATAAAATGGGTAAAGCAGGAGTGGAGTCAGCTGATCAATTGCCCTCAAAAACTAAGCGTGGCATTTATCTATCCATGTTACGGCGTACATTAATACTTGTACTGCTGGGCATGGTGGTAAACGGCGCGCTAAAATTTAACGGGTACGAGAACACACGCTTTGCCAGCGTATTAGGAAGGATAGGCCTGGCCTGGTTTTTTGCCGGGCTCATCTATCTTAATTTTAACCTGCGCGGGCAAATACTATGGCTTGGCGGTATCCTGATTGGTTATTGGGCAGCCATGTTATTTATCCCCGTACCGGGTTATGGAGCCGGTGTGTTAACTATGCAGGGTTCGCTGGAATCATATATAGACAGGTTGTTGCTGCCCGGCAGGCTGCATGACAAAATACATGACCCCGAAGGAATCCTTTCCACCATACCCGCTATAGGTACAGCCTTGCTGGGCGTATTTACAGGCAGCTTTTTAAAGTGGGATTCTCCGCGGTGGCCAATGTACAAAAAGGGCTTGCTGCTATTTGGCGCAGGTTTGGTATTGATTGCACTGGGGTCATTATGGGATTTGAATTTCCCTATTAATAAACGCTTATGGTCGAGCTCATTCGTGTTATATGTAGGCGGCTGGAGCCTCATCTTTTTATCGGTATTTTATTTGGTTATTGATGTGGCCGGGTTTAAGAAATGGGCAATCCCTTTTGTATGGATAGGGACCAATTCTATATTGATCTACCTGTGTTCAGAGGGTCTGGTTGATTTCGGGCATACTGCCGGATTTCTGTTAGGCGGCCTCGTTCACCTAACCCCGGTAGCATGGCAAGCCGTGTGGACGGCAGTAAGCGTTACCCTGGTACAACTCATGTTTTTATACCTGCTGTATCGCAATAAATTATTTTTAAAAGTTTAGTCAATTATACCTTCTTCTATGAAATGTATTTCCAAAACAGCCCTTGCCGTTTTGTTATCCGCCTTTATCGGTATAACAGCATCGGCGCAAACAAAAACCTATAATATTAAAAATTACGGGGCCATTGCCGATGGTAAAACTAATAATACCGTGGCTATTCAAAAAGCTATTGATGCGGCATCAGCCAATGGCGGTGGCGAAGTTTTAATTCCTGCCGGGAGGTTTGTTACCGGGGTGCTCACCATCCAATCAAATATTGAGTTACACCTGGATAAGAACGCGTTCCTGCTTGGCAGCCCTATCCGTACTGATTATGGTGATGGCAAAGCTTCAGCATTAATTGTCGCCACAAATCAACACCATATTGCTATAACCGGGCACGGCACCATTGATGGGCAGGGCGATAGCCTGTTAAAAGATATTTACCGCCGCTTAAATGCCGGTACTTTGCAGGATACCGAATGGCGCAAGCCCAACCCATGGCACCAGATGCGGCCAACCGAAGATAATCGCCCTAAGCTTATTGAGTTTAAGAATTGTGACGATATACAGCTCAAAAACATCACCATTAAAAACGGTTTATGCTGGACACAGAATTATAAAAGCTGCACAAACCTGTTGATTGACAGTATGAAAGTAGAAAATGTTACCTACTGGAACAATGATGGGATAGATATTGTGGACTGCAAAAATGTAAAGCTCACCAACAGCTTTTTCAATGCGGCTGATGATGGTATCTGCCTTAAATCAGAAGACCCGGCTGGGGCCTGTGAAAATGTTTACGTGGCAAATTGCAGGGTGCGTTCAAGCGCCAGTGCGGTAAAACTGGGTACCGGCTCACTAGGCGGGTTTAAAAAGATCACTATCCGAAACATCAGCGTTTATGATACCTATCGCTCGGCCATAGCCATTGAAACGGTTGACGGCGCGATACTTGAAGATATTGATATACGCGATGTAGTTGCCAAAAATACCGGTAATGCCATTGTAATAAGGCTGGGCCATCGTCATCAAAAAAGGCCAGCGGGTGTGCTGCGCAGGGTATATATAGGCAATGTAACGGTTGATGTACCAGCCGGTAAACCCGATGCAGGTTACCCTATAGAAGGGCCAATTGTTAGTGCACCGCACAATGTTTTTCCGTCATCAATTACCGGGATACCGGGTAGCAGGGCACAGGATATCACATTGGAAAACATCACCATTAATTATGCTGGAGGGGCAAAAAAAGAGGTGGCTTATTTTGGTCTGGATAGCCTTGAGAAGGTACCCGAAAAAATACGCGATTACCCCGAGTTCTCCATGTTTGGCGAATTGCCTGCCTGGGGTTTTTACATCAGGCATGCCGATGGTATCAAAATTAAAAACATGGTGCTAACCTGTAAAGGCACTGATTACCGCCCGGCCTTTATTGCTGACGATGTAAACGGGCTCAGTTTAAACGGACTAAGCATCCCGCAGGTAAAAACAAAACCGGTGGTATTGCTTAACAAAGTAAGCGGTTTCGTTTCTGAAAATATCACGATCCCCGGCGGCGCTAAACAAAATATACAAGTTCAATAACCAATAGTTATAGCATTGTTACGTAAACGATTACGTAAATAAATGGCAGCGATAAATCATATTTCGCTGTAAATTTTATCAACTTTAAATTACCGATTAAAAACCCACAGTAAATGAACCATCTTTCAGGCTACGACTATACCGTTTTCTTCATTTACTTTATTGTAGTTACCAGCTATGGGTATTGGGTGTACCGTAATAAAAGATCGGCACATAGCAAAACAAAAGACTATTTCCTGGCCGAAGGTTCCCTCACCTGGTGGGCTATCGGGGCATCCATCATCGCGTCTAATATATCAGCCGAGCATTTTATAGGCATGTCGGGCTCTGGTTTTGCAATGGGCCTGGCCATAGCCAGCTATGAGTGGATGGCAGCTGCCACGCTCATTATTGTAGCTGTATTTTTTCTGCCTATCTACATTAAAAATCATATTTATACCATGCCGCAATTTTTGGCGAACCGGTATAATGATACGGTAAGTACGGTATTGGCAGTTTTTTGGTTGCTGGTATACGTGTTTGTGAACCTTACGTCGATCTATTTTTTAGGTGCTGCCGCGATAGAAACCATCACCGGGATCTCCTTCAGCGCCTGTATTGTGGCTTTGGGCATATTCTCCATCATTATTACGCTTGGTGGGATGAAGGTGATCGGTTATACCGATGTGATACAGGTTTTTGTTTTAATTATGGGCGGCCTGGTTACCTGTTATCTTTCATTGCATTTAATAGCAGATAAACTTGGCGTAAAAACCGTGTTTGAGGCGCTGCCATTATTAAAAAAGGATGCCGGCGATCATTTTCATATGATCTTTCCGCCCGGACATAAATATTATAATGACTTGCCGGGCATAGCCGTTTTGGCAGGTGGCCTGTGGATCAATAACCTCAATTACTGGGGCTGTAACCAATACATCATCCAACGCGCCCTCGGTGCCGACCTGAAAACCGGCCGTAACGGGTTAATGTTTGCCGCATTTTTAAAGTTATTAGTGCCTGTTATTGTGGTAATACCCGGTATTGCTGTTTATGTGCTATACAATCATGGCTTTTATCATCATGAAATGACGGATGCCGCAGGCACCCTAAAACCCGACCATGCTTACCCGGTTTTGATGAACCTGCTGCCAACCGGTCTCAAAGGCCTCGCTTTCGCTGCGCTTACGGCTGCAATAGTAGCATCATTGGCGGGCAAGTGCAATAGTATAGCCACCATTTTCACACTTGATATTTATAAGAAGTTTTTAAATAAGGATGCATCAGAACAGCGCATGGTAAATGTAGGTAGGTGGGTTGTTATTGCAGCATCGCTTATTGCCATAGTAATAGCGCCAGCTTTGCGCAGTTTCGACCAGGTTTATCAGTTTATACAGGAATATGTAGGCTTTATATCACCCGGCATACTGGCCATATTCTTATTGGGGTTTTTCTGGAAACGGACAACCTCAGGGGCAGCACTTACCGGGGCTGTGTTAACCATTCCGCTCTCCGTACTGTTTAAATTTTTGCCGCAGCTTACCGGTGGATATATAGCCCCAATACCATTTTTAAACCGCATGACCTGGGTTTTCTTTATCGTTAGCGCCATAATGGTACTGATTACCCTGGCTGATAGCAGGAGCAAACAAAATAAGCAAATACTGCAAATTGATACTAAAATGTTCAGGGTTACCCCGGCTTTTACTATCTGTGCGGTTATTATTTGCGGCATCCTGGCAGCATTGTACACGGTTTTCTGGTAAAATACAAGCGGATAATAAAAGAGTAATTCATTAAAACAACAAAAAGCTATGACAAAACTAACAAAAGAGGAAATGTCTCCTTTACACAGCCTTGAAGATTGGGACGAGGATGTACTTAAAAGATATCCCGAGGCAGGCCAGCCAGCCAAAGAAAAAGACGCGTTCAGAAACTACGACAGTCCGGAGATTGACGGCGTGCGTGAGTTTTACCGCCTTAATCATAAATATCAAACTTATGACAATGTTTTAGCCAAAAAGGCTAATTTCCTGAAGTTTGATAAGAAGGAGATGCCCTGGTGGTCGGCGATGGAGTATTTGAATACGCTGATAGATGATTCGGACCCCGATCTGCAGCTCGACCAGTTGCAACACCTGCTGCAAACTGCTGAATCTATACGCGCTGATGGTCACCCGGATTGGTTTGTGCTTACCGGTTTTATACATGACCTGGGTAAGGTACTTTGCCTGTTTGGCGAGCCGCAATGGAACGTTGTAGGCGATTCATACCCGGTAGGATGTAAGTTTTCAGACAAGATCGTTTATCCGGAGTTTTTCGCTGATAACCCGGATACGTATGATGAGCGTTACAATACGAAATATGGTGTTTACTCGCAGCACTGCGGAATGGACAACGTGCATTTATCATGGGGCCATGATGAGTACCTGTATCATTTAACAAAGGATTACCTGCCTGAACCGGCCCTGTATATGATCCGCTATCACTCGTTCTACTCGCAGCACCGTGAGCATGCTTATGATCATTTGCTGAATGCCCACGACCACGAGATGTTTAAATGGGTAGATAAGTTTAATCCTTATGATCTGTATTCAAAAAGCCCGGTAACGCCGGTGGTAGCTGAGTTAAAGCCTTATTATGAGGACCTGATTGCTAAATACCTCCCTGCAACTGTTAAACTATAAATTTGGCTCTAAAATCGCAGTTGGGATAAGGGATTAACCGGTCATGTATTACCTTTGACGGCTAACATAAAAGCTATAAAAATTGCTGAACCCCTAATAATAAAGGTTCAGGTAATTATTAATACCATGACCATAGAACAAGTTATAGAAAAGCAAATGCAGGCCTTCGATAATAGAGATATTGAAAGCATGATGACTGTATTTAATAATGACATTAAAATAATTAATTTCTCAGATAATAAAATCTTGATTGATGGTTTTGAAGAATGCCGGGAAATGTATTCAGTCTTATTTAAAAATTCCCCAAAGCTTTATGCGGAGATTATAAACACAATTATTTTTGAGAACAAAGTCATTGTTCATGAATTTATTTTTGGAAGAAACGGTAGTGATAAAAAAATGGAACAGGTAATTATTTTTGAAGTAGAAAACGAAAAAATAAGTAAAATCAGTATAATAAGGTAAGCCGTTTTTTGTATGATTGGCTACACCTTGATTAAGGTAATAAGGTGTAGCCAATCTAATTTAGCGCTTGTCCCAACTGAGATTTTAGACCCATAAATTCTTATTCTATGCTGATTTAAATAAACGGCATAGCATAAGAATACCTATTATAATTAATCTTAACCCGGATTAATAAGGATATTAAATGCGTGTATTTTTTTTAATTGTATTATCTGTAATATCTACAGGGGTATTTGCACAAGGGACGTCCCTCGTTAACTATGTTAATCCCTTATCCGGAACGGCAAACAGTACGACGCCATCAGCCATAAAATTAGGCTCGGCGCAGGAAAACTTTGCCAATACCATACCATCTGTATGTACCCCCTTTGCCATGACGCAATGGACACCACAAACGCAGGTATCAGAATCAAAATGTGTGCCGCCATATTATTATAAAGATGATTTTTTTAGCGGGTTCAGGGGCTCGCACTGGATAAGCGGCTCATGCATGCAGGATTACGGCAGCCTTACCATAATGCCCATAACAGGCAGTTTAAAAACGGTAAACAATGCCGCCAAATTCAATCATAAGGACGAGCAATCAACCCCTTATGTTTACCGTCTTAACCTTTCTTCATACAAAATACATGCGGCTGTTACTGCCACACCACGTTGCGGCATGATGGAATTAACTGCCGATGCAGCGGATAGCCTCCATCTCTTAATTACTCCAAACAGCGATTACGGCGAAGGCTATATTAAAATTGATGCTGAAAAAGGGGAGATCTATGGTTATAACCCGGTACACCGCATTTACCAGGGTTGGGGAAAGTCCGCCGGGTTTAGCGGATATTTTGTAATTAAAGTTGATAAAGAGTTAACCACCAAAGGCACATTTTTGGCCGATAAGATTTTTATAAAAGATAGTATCAACGCAAAAAAAGATATTGGTGCATTTATTGGTTTTAAAATGCAGAAAGGTGAAAAGTTGTATGTAAAAGTAGGTACTTCTTTCAGCAGCCTGCAAGGCGCGCGCAAAAACCTTGATGCTGAATTACCGGGCTGGGATTTTGATGGCACCGTGGCAAAATGCAAACAAATATGGGAGCAGGCGTTAAAGCAGATCATCGTAGTTACTACAAATGAAACCGATAAGCGGGTTTTTTATACCTCGTTTTACCATGCCATGCAGCATCCTCGTCTATATAACGATGTTGATGATACTTATCCCCGGTTTGCAGGTAATTACCAATTAGAAAAGATAACCGGCGGTAATTATTACGATGATTTTTCCTTATGGGATATTTACCGGGCGCAGGTACCGCTTTTAGAAATACTTCGTCCAAAATTGGTTAATGACCTGGTACAATCTTTAGTATTAAAAGGTGAGCAGGGCGGCTGGCTGCCCATTTTTCCATGCTGGAATAACTATACATCCGAGATGATCGGCGATCATACCACATCCATCATCACATCAGCCTATTTAAAAGGCCTCAGTACCGCCCATGTTTCCGACGCTTATCGTTTAATGCGCCAGAACGCCTTTGACCTGCCAGAAAAACAACAGGATTACAAAGATGGCAAGGGCAGGCGGGCATTAACATCGTATGTAAAATACGGTTATGTGCCATTGGAAGACAGCGTTAAAGATGCTTTCCATAAAATGGAACAGGTAAGCCGTACCATGGAATATGCTTATGATGATTATGCCCTGTCGCAATTATCAAAAAAGCTAGGCTATGATGCAGATTATAGATCACTGCTAAGAAGAGCGGAGAATTATAAAAATGTATTTGATCCGTCGGTGGGGTTTGTGAGAGGGCGTATGCAAAATGGGGATTGGACCAAAACTTTTGACCCCGATGTGCGCCAAACTTATATCACCGAAGGCACACCCCGGCAGTATACTTTTTACGTTCCGCAGGATGTCCCCGGCCTTGCCCGGTTAATGGGCGGCCGTGAAAAGCTCGAAACCGCGCTCGACAGTATCTTTATTAAAAATGAGTATTGGCATGGCAATGAACCGGGGCACCAGATCCCATTCATGTATAATTATACCGCCAGCTGCTGGAAAACACAAAGACAGGTAAGGGCCATTTTAGCTACCGAATATGGCGATGGGCCCGGCGGCCTTGGTGGTAATGACGATGCCGGGCAAATGTCGGCCTGGTATATGTTTGCTGCCATGGGGTTCTATCCGCTCAACCCCATATCCGGCGAATATTTATTATGTTCTCCCATATTTGATGAGGTATCAATCAATCTGCCGGGAGGCAAAACCTTATTGATCCAAACGCATAAAAAATCAAGCAGCGCCATCTATATTAATGCAGTTAAATGGAATGGGCATATCTATTCAAAAAATTATATTACCTACCAAAACCTAGTGAAAGGCGGCAAGCTTGATATATACTTATTGGATGCTCCATCCAAAACCTGGGCCTCAAAAACCGAAGATCAGCCTAAAGGCTTGGCGTTTAATACTCAATAAATTAGGATAACTATTCAGTACAAAGCCTCTTTGAGGCCGGTTCACTTTCTTTCTCCCCGTTGCTTTATACACAGGGCCCTCTTCTTCACAAAGTAGTATATTATCAGGTACTTTCAAGGCTTTTTAATATGTTTTAATGCTTTGTGTATCTATGAACGGTGCTTTTGTATCGATGAAGTATTAAAACAATATTTCGATCTTATTTTTTGTCGATTTTAAGGTATTTTGGTTATTATTCGCCATATCATTGCGAAAAAAAGTCAAATAATACTCCCAAAATTACTCTTGGTCGACAGATTCAATCTGTTTAGCGATAAATAACATTTTTTAACACCCGCTGCTATCATATTTGACTCATTGTTTCACCGCTAATTAAAAACTCATATATGATATCATCTTGACTCAAATAAATTAATATAACTAAGTCAACATGAGATCATTATTCAAAATAACAGGCTTGCTGCTGCTAGTGCTCGGTGCCTGCCAACGTAGTATTTATAATACCCCAAAAACCCGCGCTGTATCCATAAAACGGCTCATCCCACCTGAGGGGATGGCATATATTCCATCGGGTACATTTTTGTACAAAATGTTTAGCGATGACAATAAGTCGGAAGAAAGAACCGTAAGCGTTAGCGCATTTTTTATTGATAAAACCGAGGTTAACAACAAGCAATACCAGGCCTTTGTGAACTGGGTGGCCGACTCTGTTGCCGTCACCGATTACCTGCATGATGATTCTTTCTTTCTACCCGCAACCGGTGCTACCGTTGGAGTAGGCAATAAGGAAATACGGCTGATAGACTGGAGCAAAATAAACAAGATATCGCCCCTCTGGAAAAAGGCACCTATGGAGATAAAGGAAAAACTGGCCCCTATGATGACCATGATCAACGGTGCACGGGTGCCAAATCCTGCTTTGCTTAAATACCGCTTTTATTATGTACGGATGGATGGCATAAATAACAACGAATATGTAGCCGATTCGGTTGAAGTATATCCGCATGAGGCCGTATGGTCAGCAGATTTCCCCAACGCGCAGATGACGGTTATGGACGCTAACTACTTTACCAACAAAATATACCAGTATAATCCTGTAGTGGGTGTATCATGGAAACAGGCCCGAGCTTATGCCGACTGGCGCGGAACGCAGCTTAAACTGATGATTAAGAACAACCCCAACCTGCGGAATTTTAAGCTGAGCTTTAGTTTGCCTACCGAAGCCCAATGGGAATTTGCCGCCGAAGCCAAAACCAATCCTGATGATACGGTTGACCGTACGGTAAAAACCACTATCGATAAAAAGACCGGCAAGGAACAGCTTTCGCTCAACTTTAAACAAGGTGAAGGGATGTATGCCAGCGACGGGTCAACATTTACGCTGCCGGTAACATCATATACGCCTAATGCATTTGGCATATACAATATGGCAGGCAATGTTTCAGAGTGGACGCTGGATGCTTTCAGCCCTTCAGCATCACAACTGGTAAATGACCTTAACCCGGCGCTGCTGTATGATGCCACCAGTAAAGATGCTCCTTTAATGAGACGTAAGGTAGTGAGGGGAGGATCATGGAAAGACAATGGCGAAATGCTGAACACGGATACCCGGAGTTATGAAGACCAGGACGCCGCACATTCCTACATAGGCTTCCGTTGCGTTATGGCTGCTTTTGAACTCACCGGCGAACAGGTTAAAACAAGGAAATACACTAAAAAATAATACTATGAAAAAGATAATGACAGCGGCAATTATACTAATTGCCATAAGCATAAAGGTGAGTCATGCCCAATCATTTGTAAGTGTGAGCGACAGTACGCTTACTGATACTTTGCCGGCATATGACGTTAACCTGCAACCAGCCGACCTGGGCCAGGCAAGGCCATTTCCTTATCCCAAGCTCCGCTCGGAAAACATCCGGATGTATGCACGGGTATGGCGCATCATTGATCTGACGGATACAGCTAATACCATATTAACTATACCGGGCCACTCCCTGATGGAAACCATAATGAAAGGATTGGAGGAAGGAAAGCTTACACCTTATGAACGGGACGATTTTAAGAAAAAGATAACCGTAAAGCAGGGTGAATCTCGTTTTGCCGACTCGGTGCTGGTGCAAAAATTTGATAAGGACGGCAACGAGATATCATCAAAAATGATGCTGAATGAGTTTAATCCCGACAACATCAAAAAGTTCAGGATTGAGGAAGATGTTTTCTTTGACAGGCAGCGTGGCCGTGTTGATACGCGGATAATAGCTATTGCGCCAATGATGAATATTTCCACATCAGCCAACCTGCCCGATAATATGAGCACTGCACCTGCCTTCTGGCTGTATTTCCCGCAGTTGCGTTATGCGCTTATTAAGGTTGACCTGAGCGACCCGGATAAAAACGTGTTCGACATTACTATGGATGATGTATTCATGCAGCACAAGTTCAGCGCCTATCTGGTAAAAGAATTTTCGCCGGGAGGCACACAAACAGATCAGTTGGATCCCGGAAGTCCTGAAGCTATTAAGCTGGAGCAGAAAATCGCGGAGCTTAAGAAGCATATCTGGCAAAATCCCAAAGGGATAAATGATAAAAATCTTATACAACAATCAAACAAAAAGGAGGACAAGCAATGAAAACGCGCATAAAATTAATCAAAGAGTTCTTTTGGATGCTCTTGATGTCGGCACTATTATTTTGCTGTGGAAAGGCTGAAGCACAGGTATTACCTGACTACAGCGCATTCCCAACATCATCTCTTGGGTTACAGCTAGGCGTACAGGGCTTAGGATTGCAAGGCAGCTATAGCTTTGCCCGGTCGTTTAACATAAGAGTTGGGTTTGATGTAACGCCTGATGTAACCTTTATATACAATAGCCGCAACTTGCGGGTCGACCGCAGTGCTATTTATGCCCTGGTTGACTGGCAGCCTATGTATGGTAATACCCAATGGTTTGCTACCAAGTGGTTTGTTACTACAGGTTTTGGCTATTACTTTAATAATACACTGTACAGGCAGGGCATTGGCGCAACACCGGATTATTCGGTATCCATGTCGAAATACAGGCCATACATAGGTACGGGGCTCGGCAATATCTATTTGTTTGGTAATGTAAGGCTCCGGCTGGATGTTGGCAGCTTCTTGCCAACCAGTGCACCTACATCGTCCTATGAAAATAAGGCCAATACTATTACCAACGGTTTAAAGGGCATTATGCCCGGCTTAAATACCGCTGCAACTTTCTATATAAAATTCTAAAAAAGATTAACCATTTAATATTTATTATCATGAAAAAGACAAGAAAATTCAATGGCCTTCATGTAGCAATTTCATGGGGCGCCAGCATAGTTATACTTGGTGCAATGTTCAAAATTAATCACTGGGGAGGCATAGCCGGTACCTATATGATAGGCCTGGGCCTTTGTGTAGAAGCCATACTGTTTTTTACGCTGGGATTTTTCCCTCCCGCACAGGATCCGGAATGGGAAAGGGTATATCCGGAACTATCTGCCGATTATACCGGCGAACTGCCAAAATCAGGGCGGCAAACCGTTTCGGTAACCGGCAACACAGCTGCGCTTGATAAACTCTTAACACAAGCCGAGGTAAGCCCCGAAGCTATCAATAACCTGGGCGAAGGCTTGAAAAAATTCAGCAATAAAATGGAAAGGATAAATACCATAGCCGATGTTTCATTAGCTACAGATGAGTTTTCGGCCAAGCTAAAACAGGCAGCCTCAAAATTTGATGTACTTGGCCTGGCATTTGAAAGGGCATCCGCCGGTTTGGCTGCCATGGCAAATAACCATAACGATGCCGAATTATATAATCAGCAGGTATCAAAGCTCACCTTTAATTTATCGCAGTTGAACCTGGTTTATGAGGCTGAATTAAAGGGTGCAGATACCAACCTGAGGCAGATCAATCAATTTTATTCAGGCTTAAGCGATACGCTCAGGAATTTAAATGACTCTGCCAATGATAGCAGGCAGTTTAAGGACGAGGTAAATAAGCTGGCCAAAAATATTTCAGCATTGAATGTGTTTTATGCCAACATGCTATCGGCCATGAACCAGCCAAGGCTATAAATATTATGTTGAAAACAGGGGATATAGTTTAATATCAAATTTTAACAAATTAAGAAGATGGCTTCCGCAGGAAAAGAAACAACCAGGCAAAAGATGATAAACTTTATGTACCTGGTACTATTAGCAATGCTGGCCCTGAATATATCAGAAACAATTTTAGATGCGTTTAAAACCATAAACGATAGTCTTACTGCTACGGCAGATAACGTTGATAATTCAATACAGCAACAATTTACCGCTTTTGAGCAAACCCGTTTAAAGGAGTCGCCCGAGCGCGCCCGGCCTATTTACGCAAGGGCTAAGGAGGCGCAAAGGATAAGCCGTGAACTGGATGGCTTTATAAAAGCCATAAAAACAGAACTGGTGAGTCAAACGCGCGGTTATGATGCCCAAACCGGCGATCTGGTAGAACGCGATAACGTTGATATTGGTTATGATATAATGATCAATAAAAAAAGGGCACAGGCTTTAAAGCAAAAAATAAATGATACGCGCAGCCAGTTGCTCGCAGTGCTTGGTAAGGACGATAGCCGCAACACATCATTCACCCTTAATGCCAACGACCCTGTTAAGCGCAATGTAAATGCCCGCAACTGGGAGGAGTTGAATTTTGGCGAGGGCGTGCCGTTAACCGCTACATTTACCATCCTATCTCGCATACAGGCCGATAATATGAATGCGCAGGCTGAAGTTGTTAAAAAGATCCTCGGCAAAATGGACCAAGCCGTGGTAAACCTTGATAAGTTTGAGGCGGTTGCCGTGGCACCTACCTCTTATGTTATACAAGGGCAGCCTTATCAAGCCCAGCTTTTTTTAACGGCTTATGACTCAAAGTCGAGCCCGGTTATGCAGGTTGGCGGCAGCTCAATAAATGTAGTGGATGGCAAAGGGGTATACAATGCATCAACCTCCCGCGAAGGCGTATTCACCTGGCATGGTACCATTAACGTAAAACAAACCGATGGTACTATTAAAACCTATACCACACCCGAGCAGCAATATATTGTATCGCGCCCTTCGGCAGTAGTATCGCCCGATAAGATGAATGTATTTTATATCGGGGTTGATAATCCTGTGTCGGTATCGGTGCCTGGTATCCCTTCAAGAAACATCAGGATAGGTATATCGGCAGGCTCATTGAGTGGAACCAATGGCAAGTATACGGTAAAGGTAAACAGCCCCGGTACGGTTAATGTAACCGTATCGGCAGAAATAACAAAAGGCAAAACCGAGCTGCTGAGCCGTACATTGTTCAGGGCGAAAAGAATACCTGATCCTATTGCCAAATTTTCAGGCAGATCAGGCGGAAATGTACCGACGGTAGCACTAAAAGCACAGGATGCTATTTTTGCATCATTGGATAATTTTGATTTTGATGCAAGGTTCAGGATAACCCGTTTCAGCCTCATCATTGCCAACCCGCGCGAAACAGCATCGATACAGGTTACATCGGGTAATGAGCTTAGTCCCGAGATGCACGCTTCACTGGGAGGGATAAAACCTGGCTCCCACGTTATTTTTGATAATATTATAGCTGTAGGCCCTGATGGTTCTTCCCGCCAGTTGGCTCCGGTAGCCTTAACGGCTAACTGAAGCTACACAGCCTGATCAGGCAATTACCTTCCTGATGATCGCCTCAATTTAAAAGGATGGTATCCGAGCACCATCCTTTTAAAAGGACCTTAATGTATCTTTTATTATAAGCAGAGAAAGCGGTGGCATTAGTTGAATCTATACCATAGGTATTCGGAAGATTAGAATTTAGGCTAAAGCCCTGTGTCTGATTCTCTATCCGTCCCATAAATGGGACGGCAATGAATAAAAATTATTAAAAACACGCTGATTTATCATTGCCGTTGGCTTTAGCCAACGGATAATAAATAAAAACATATAGGGCTTCAGCCAAAAATCTGGGATTGGGTACCCATTTCGATTTTTCTGAATGCCTATTATATCGATATAAAACTAATTCGCTAAACCGGTTTTATAATTTAAATTTTATTTATAGATTTACCCTCTATAAACCAAAATGCGCCTTAATTAAGGCTTCAACCATAATGAAATACCTGTACATCGCAACCCTTGCCTTTTTTAGTTTGTTTTCTCCTGGAAATACCTTTTCTCAGTCTGTTGCGGCCCTAGATGCCAGTCGCCCCTGGAATTCCAGCTGGATAGCCGCGCCTTTTGACCCCGGCGTAGAATATGGTGTGTATTACTTTCGCAAGAGCATAGATCTTGCAGCAAAGCCAGCCACATTTCTTATCCATGTATCGGCAGATAACCGTTATAAGCTATATGTAAACGGCACGTTGGTTTCCCTCGGCCCGGCGCGTGGCGATACTTATTTTTGGAACTATGAAACGGTAGATCTTGCTCCATATTTAACTGCAGGTAAAAATATAGTGGCTGCGTTAGTTTATAATGAAGCCCAATTCCGCCCCGAGGCGCAGATTTCCGTACGTACAGCTTTCATCATACAGGGAAACTCCCCAACTGAAGAAATTTTGAACACCAACAACACCTGGAAATGCATCCGCGATGCCGGGCATCAGCCAATCCCGGGATTCTTTTTCGCGGCTAGCAAAGGCGAAATGGTGGATATGAATCTCACGATTAAAGGCGATTGGACAGCGATTAGTTATGACGACAGTGCCTGGCCGATGGCTGCTAAAATAATGGATGGTACATTGAAAGGCATGTCATGGGGTATTGATTGGGCCTTGGTGCCATCAACGCTGCCGCCAAGAGAAATGACCTACCAGCGTATCCTCAAATTGCGCAGTGCCGTTGGTATGAACGTTCCGCCTGCATTTCCTGCTGAAAAGGCGCCCATAACTATCCCAGCCAATACAACTGTTACCTTATTGCTCGATCAAACCTTTGAAACAAATGCCTATATAACCCTGAATTTCAGTGGCGGCAAGGATGCCGGGATCTCCTTAGGCTACGCCGAAACGCTGTACGACAAAGGCACTAACCATAAAAGCAACCGCAATGATATTGAAGGCAAGAATTTTGTAGGGCGAATAGATAGTCTGATTGGCAATGGTACCGATGGGCAATCCTTCACTACCTTAAACTTCCGTACATACCGTTATATCAAACTCATTGTACATACCCAAAATGACCCGCTCACTGTAAATGATCTTTACGGTACTTTCACAGCTTATCCGTTTAAACGTACCGCCGTATTTAATTCGGATAACGCCGAGATCAAACAAATACTGGATATCGGCTGGCGCACGGCACGGCTTAACTCATGGGAAACCTATACAGATTGCCCTTACTACGAACAGCTACAATATATCGGCGATACCCGTATCCAGGCATTAATATCGTACTATAATACTAACGACGATCGCCTGGCCCGCAATGCCCTTAACCTGATGGATCATTCCCGTATAGCTGAAGGTGTTACCCGCAGCTGTTACCCAACAAAAGGTACACAGATCATCTCCACATTTTCGCTATGGTACATCTGCATGCTGCACGATTATTGGATGTACCGCAACGATAGCAAGTTCATCAAAGATAAACTGGTTGGCGAAAGGGCCGTGCTCGACTTCTTCAGCAAATACCAGCAGGCCGATGGCTCGTTAAAAGATACCCCATACTGGACCTTTGTTGATTGGGCGGGCAACTTAGGCGGACAGGTAAAAGGCTCGGATGGCAGCGCGGCTATATACGATCTGCAACTGCTTTGGGCCTACCAATGGGCTGCGGAAATGGAAGCAAAGATCGGCCTGCAGGATTATGCCGCTATCTACAACCAAAGAGCCGTACAGCTAAAAGCTACCATCCAGCGCAAATACTGGGATCCGGTTAAAAAACTGTATGCCGATACCAAAGAAAAGAACGGTTACTCACAGCACGTTAACTCGCTGGCCATACTTACAGGCATGGTAAGCGATGCGGATATGCCCGCTATGGCGAACATAATGCTTACCGATAAAAGCCTGACCCAATGCACTGTCTACTTTAAATATTATCTGAACCAGGCGCTGATAAAAGCAGGTTTAGGTAATGATTATATGAACTGGCTTGACATATGGCGCGAAAACATAGCCATGGGCCTCACTACCTGGGCTGAGGATTCGAGTTTACAAACCGTACGCTCCGATTGCCACGCCTGGGGAGCCAGCCCGAATATTGAATTTTTCAGGACAGTTTTAGGTGTCGATAGCTATGCGCCTGGTTTCCGCAAAATAAAAGTAGAGCCGCATTTAGGTACGCTGACAAACGTAAGTGGAGATATCCCGCATCCGGATGGAAAGGTAGCGGTAAGCTATCTGCTTGAAAAAACTAAATGGCGCATAAAGATCAACCTCCCTGCGTCAACATCCGGGATATTTATCTGGAAAACAAAAACTTACCTGCTTAAAGCTGGCGATAACTTATTTATAATTTAAGTCTACACATTATAAAATATGTATAAAAAAATATTGGTTTGTACGCTGATTTCATTTTCAGTTATAAAAGGATATTCTCAAGCAAAACTCAAGCCTTTTACCCAGGGCGACAGGGTTGTTTTTATGGGGAACAGCATAACAGACGGCGGCCATTACCACTCTTACATCTGGTTATATTACATGACCCACTTCCCCAATATGCGTATTGACTGCTTTAATGCCGGGATAGGGGGTGATGTATCCAAACAAATGCTGGAACGCCTCAATACCGATGTTTTTGTAAAAAGACCAACTGTAATGACCCTGACTTTCGGCATGAATGATACTGGTTATGAGCTTTATCCTGCTGCTAAAGCTGATTCCGTATACCAGCAAAAGGTGAAGATATCCTTACAAAGTTTTGAACTGATCAAAGCTGAACTGCAACAACATCCTGAAATAAAAAAGATCATGATCGCGTCGTCGCCTTATGATGAAACATCAAAAATTAAAATCAGGCCGCTTTTAAAAAAGAACACAGCCATGCTGGTTATAGCCGCCGAACAACAAAAAACATCCAAAGAAAATAACTGGGGTTTTGTTGATTTTAATACACCAATGACGATGATCAATCAACGTGAACAGCGTACTGATTCAACCTTTACCATGCAGGATGCCGACCGCATCCATCCCACCAACGACGGACAAATGGTGATGGCCTACGTTTTCCTGAATGCGCAGGGATTAGCCGGTACAAAGGTGGCAGATATGGCAATCAACGCCAAAAACAACAAAATTGAACAGCAAAGCAATTGCAAAATAACCGGATTGATAGTAAACAGCAATACCACAAAATTCACATACCTGGCCAACTCATTGCCGTATCCGCTTGATACCATTCCAAGTGGTTTTGGTCGGCCCGAAAGGTCGCAGGCGCAGGCGCTGAAATTGATCCCATTCATTAATGATTATGACCAGGAAATGCTGCGCGTAAAAGGCCTGGACCAAACAAAAGCTTATGCACTTACCATTGACGGCAAAGCTATAGGAGCCTGGGATGGCAAAGCTTTTGTCGATGGTATTAACCTCGCGCTTTTAACAGCAACTCCTCAATATCAGCAGTCGTTAGCCATAATGCACCTGAACGAAGAACGCTGGGAAATAGAGCGCAGGTTACGTGAGTACTACTGGATTCATTACTCTATTTTAAAGCCAAAAGGCCTGCTGTTTAATGATAGTGAAGCCACAATGGATTCATTACAGAAATATGCCAGAAAAGATTTCTTTGTAGGCGTTACCATCCCAACCTATCAAAAGGCAAGGTTTAAAAGCGTGCGTGATGCATGGCAAAAAGAAATGGATTTGCTAACGGATCAGATCTACCAGATCAATAAACCGGTAGCGCATAATTTTGAAATTAGGCTAGTGAATTAATTAGCCACTACTTCCTTTATCACCCACCTTGTCATTTCGAGCGATAGCGAGAAATCTTCTTCGCTCTGCATTAACGCCATATATAATTGCAGAAGATTTCTCCCTCCGGTCGAAATGACAAGAGGAGTATAGCAATTGCGCTCGTCTATGACGAGTGCTTAATATGTTTTGGCGATTGCATCGCCAGTCGCGTTACAAACGCTAACCCAGTTTAAGCACTCGTCATAGACGAGCGCAATTGAGTTACCCTTTCTCACCCTCTTTGCCGCTTGCGGCAGAGAGGGTCGACGAGTGGAACGAGGTCGGGGTGAGTCAACTCGCCACTTCCCATACTTTTACCCTTTCGATTTAATTATTATAAGCCTTCATATCCAATCTATAACCCACCCCCAACACCTTTGGATCAACCTCAACAACAAGCACTTTTGATTCCCCCTGCATCAATGAAAAATAGCCATCACTGTATAGTGCAGGCAGGATTTGCTTATCCGCGCCATTCAACAATTGCGCCCTTATCCCAAATGCGGCGGTGGATTTTGACCTGTTTGTGATAGTATAAGTGAGCAGCTTGTTAACCCCGTTTTTGGCAAGGGTTACTTTGGGTTGGCTCGCGTGTAAACTGGCGCCTGCCGATGGCATTTTATTCAGATCAGTATAATCCAAATAAGTATTACCTATCCAGTAAAAGTTATCAGATAGCAAATGCCCATTAACATCGTACAGCCGCAGTTTCAAAAAGTGGACTGCGGATAAAGCCGGTAAATCCCCGCTATTCTTAAATACCTCAAAAGCCTCGGTAGCCGAGGTTGCATCTGCATTTAAAGTCTTTTTCAGCGTATATCCGGGTACAATTTTACCATCCATATTATAAACTGTGGCTTCTGTTGTTAAGCCTTTCAAATCGTAAGGTTTGTTGTTGATCACCTTTACTGAGTTTGTGGCAGCATTCCATTGTATGTGGATAGGCTCACATGCGGTTTTGGCCCCGAAATAAGCTCCGGTAAGGTCATAATAGTAGTCATAGGTCTGCCATATCATACTCGGGTAGGCCGATTGGCTCATCCAGATCAGCATGCCTGAAGCGTCTTTCCACATATGGTCGTTCCAGGCCTCATACATGGCTTTCATGGTTTCCACATTCATTAACTGGGCCTTTTTGCAAAAGTCTTCCAGCGTTGTAGCATTGCCATAACTATGGTTAATGTCGTTTATATACCTCACCGGCTGCGATCCCCCACCCAGGCCACCATCGGTACTGAAATAATGTTTCGCCCACATATTGGTACTGCTATTCACCGATTCAGGGGTAGGGGCGACCCAATAATCTTTAGGCATAAATTTCTTAAAGCTCTCCACGTTTACAAAGGTTGCCATACCCAGTTCGCTGCGCATCCCGTAAGAATCTTTGGAAAATAAATAACCGTTCTTCGGATCTGTAAAGTAGGTTTTTGGATCCACATTTCCCCAGATCCCGCTGCCCGACAGGTTTTTACTTCCGCCATGAATAGAAAAATTAGGATTTGTTACCCCTGCATTTGAACGCGGGAAGTACAGCCTGTCGTGGTTATCATTATTCGCAATCGCATTTTTAATCACATTGCTCAGCGGACCGTTCGGATCACCACCGGGAACACCCTCGTTAGCCCCGCACCAGATCACAATAGAAGGATGGTCGCGCAGCTTTTTAACCTTTTCAATAGCATTACTTTTAAAAATAGCCAGACTATCAATAGGGCCAAAGTTATTCAGCCAGAAATCATCCCAAACCATAATACCGTATTTGTCGCAATAATTATAAAAAGCTTCGTCAGTAACCTCGCCGGTCCAGTTTCGGATCACGTTAAAGTTCATATCCTGGTGAAACCGGATGCGGGTATCATAATCCTTCCCCCGCGCTTTCAACATATAGTCCGACATACCCCAGTTACCACCTTTTAACAGCACAGGCACATCATTTACATAAACACGCATCGGCCCGTTAAGCGTTGTGGTATCCGCGGTGATCTTTCTTATGCCGAAGGTTTTTGTCACCGCGTCGGATGATATAGTGCCATCAACTTCAAAACTCACTTTACATGTATAAAGGTTTTGCGTTCCGTCCGGCTTGCCGCCGTAACCATTCGGCCACCATAATTTGGGATTCCTTATACTCAGCTGCGCAAATGTATTTTTATCAAAATCAATTGATTGGCTACCGTTCCCCGCTAAAGTAATAGGCGCGTTTATGATAATATTACCGGGATTGATGGCCACTTTCAAATTTCCTTTTACAGCCTTTGTTGTAGCATTATTTAGCTTAACATTAACCATTAAGTTAGCCAGGTTTTTATTCGGCAGTTCTGTATGGATCCATGGGTCTTCAATAGTAACCGGGCCGGTAGTAGTAAGAGCAACGGTATCGGTTATGCCGCTGTTTAAGCCAGGTACGGCGGGCATCCAATCCCAGCTGCCGCTGCTCAGATAAGTTGGACTTTCCCTGTTGGCCAGCCCGTGATCGGTGTTTGGCGGTACTATAAGCACAGCAACGACGTTGCTGCCGTTTTTATTAATCAGGTCGGTAATATCATATTTACCACGTTCCATTAAGCCTTTAATAGTACCGATATGATGACCGTTAAAGTAAACTTCAGCCCGCTTGTTTACACCATTAAAATTAAGCCATAGTCTTTTTCCGGCAAGCAGGCCTTTTTCCGAAAATTCAGCGCGGTACCAGCAGGGCTTATTGTATTTCGCTTTATCAACCTTGTAAATATTATCGGCATAATCGGGGTTGCTCTCTTTTCCGGCTACTACGTAGGCATAAAATACAGTTCCGGGTACTACGGCATTTATCCAATTATCTGTATGGAACCTTGCTGTTGATACCTGCCTGGCGGTATAAGCATCACTTTGCGGCATTAACTTCCACTTTAAGTGTGTGAATATATTTTGCGCATCAGCGGACATTTTTAATAGCGCGAAGCAAATAACAAGAGCAATAAGCTTGAAAGTTGATTTCATATCTAAATATTATTCCGGTTTATAACGTAGGTTTTGATAGAGCGCTGCAATTTATAAATATTTTGCTAAATCGTTTCTTTAGTCCAAATATTAATTTATTTTTACCAAACCAATTATAATCATCCATTAAAAATCAACCCCGGTTGGGACTGTTCAATTGTATTAAATAACTAAATTTGAACAAACCGCGGTTAGCTTAAACACAAATATTGTAAGATGAAAACTTCGTTATTTTTTGCCCTGCTTATTTCGGTATTTGCAACGGCTACTTATGCAGGTAATACAAAAATGAGTGTACATACTCATAATCCTGCCACAAACGAGGTATCACTTGGCAACAATTACGGCACTTATACCATCTCAACAGCTGAAGGGAATGATTTTATTGAAGTTTCCGGGGAAAATATGCTTGGCGATAAGCTGAAGGATGGTACCCTATTAAAAACAGCAAAACCCTCAATTAATGATCTAAAATCAACCGACCGGTGGCAAAAATGGCTCATCAGCAAACAAGCAAACGGTTATTTTACCATCATGAATCTCAACAGCGGTAAATACATAACCGCTTCTGCTGGCAAGTCAATTACCCAGGCAAGGGCAAACCAAACTGACGCGCAATACTGGCAAATCATTAAAACACAAGGCAATTATTATAAGGTCATCAATAAAGGAAACGGACTGGTTATCAGTAATAACTCTTTACCAAAGGACAGTGCTTTAACTCAATCTGCCTATACTAATTCTGCCAGTCAGCATTGGAAATTAAACGCAATTGAGGCTGATAGCTATCGCGATGATGCGGTGGTCGGCTTTTTTCAGCGTAATTCAGGATCCAGCGCCTTTGATGAGGGCTCGTCCATCCCGCTTTATTACAACCTGAACAAAGGCAAAGTATTATGGGTAACCGGCGATACTTTTTATAACCAGGTAGATGCCAAAGGCGAATTTGGCTGTAATCTGTTCTTCCCTTATCATAATTCCGCATTGCTGCAGCCTGCAGACCACAGCTGGGATCCGGAAAAAACAAAGAACCTTATTTCAAGCGACGGGCCGCAGATCTTCCACCCTGCTGATCCAAAGAACCTCTTCTGGCCGGGCGCAGGTATTGAAGTAGGGAATAGAATATATGTGCATAATATTGAGGTAATTACCGGTACGCTGAATACCGTAAACCAATACCTGGGGGTTATTGCCGAAACGGGCACTAACAATATCTCGCCCGTAAAAGTGGTTGCAGTACCCGGCATGACCGGCCAAACCGCTATTGTGTATACTGTTGGCATGGTAAACCCCGGCGATGGTTATATGTATGCTTATGGGATCGGGGGTTTTATGAGCGCTAGCGTTTACGTTGCCCGGTTTACGGCAGCCGCGCCAACTAAATGGTCGTTTTGGGATGGAAAATATTGGGCAGATAAGCCAAGCGTTGCTGCAAAAGCGGCAGTGGCAAAGGCAACCACCAATAATATTGCCGTAGGGTATGTTAACGGCAAGTTTTTACTGGTAGATATGGATTTTGGTTTTACCTGCGATGTCACCACCCGAAACATGTATTCTTCGGTTAGTGCAAGTCCTATTGGTCCTTTCATTAACAAAAAAACCATTTATACCTTGCCCGATTACAAGCAGGGCCACGCCCCGGTATATTATAACCCAACCATTCATGCCGAATTTAAAAACGGGCATAACGAGCTGCTGATTGCCTACTGCATCAACTTTTATAACCGAAATGATGCTAAAAACACCACCTGTTTAACGCCCTGCTCAAATGCTGATGGCTCTGAAGACCCTAACGACTACCGTATAAAAGGTATCCGCGTGCCGTATTCTCTTATAGGTCTATAAGAATTTTAAAATAATTCTTGTTTTGCTAAACCGGTTTTATATCTTTACAGACCATATAATTCTTATAAACCTTTTTTAATTAGATGTTCCGGGATAAAAAAATAGCTGTTAAAGGATGGTTTCGATTTTTTGGGATCATCATATTCGCATTGATCGGGTTTAAACAGCAGGTATATGCCCAAACGTCTTATTTTATTGACGGCTATCATGGTGGTATATGGGGGCATTACCCCGACTGGAATACACGCTTTATGGCAGATCAGTTAAAACTGCATCCCAACTGGAAAATAAACCTCGAAATTGAACCCGAAACATGGGACAATGCAAAAGTAAAGGATTCCGCAGCCTATAACGATTTCAGGGCCCTATTTGCAGATCAGAACTCAGCCACAGCCCGCATAGAATATGTTAACCCCGATTATGCCCAAAGCTATTTATTTGATATAGAGGGTGAAAGTATCATCAGGCAGTTTTATTACGGTATCAGGATGGTGAAGCGCCATTTCCCAACGGCGGTATTCCCGGCCTATTCATCAGAGGAACCATGCTTTACCAGCGCTTTACCGCAAATATTAACATCATACGGGTTTAAGTATGCTTCGTTAAAAAATCCAAACACCTGCTGGGGCGGCTATACAACTGCTTATGGCGGCGAACTGGTAAACTGGGTTGGTCCCGATGGTACAAAGATCATCACGTCGCCACGCTATGCCGTTGAAGCTTTACAACCGGGTTCCACATGGCAAACTATCGCCGCGTATAGCACACCCGAATATGTTAAGGCTTGTTTTGCTGCGGGCATCAAGCACCCGGTAGGCCTGACTTTGCAGGACGCGGGTTGGAAACAGGGACCGATAATAAAGGATAATAATCAATCCGTAGTATCTACCACATGGGCCGATTACTTTGAAAACATCGCCATAAAAAGCACTACCGATAACTGGAAATTTACACAAGAAGATGTATTGGTAAGCCTTGTTTGGGGATCGCAGATATTGCAGCAGATAGCGCAGGAGGTGCGGGTTTCAGAAAATAAGCTCATCAGCGCGGAGAAGCTTGCAACGATAACCAAAGTATATTCGGGTATTCCGTATTCTCAAACTGATTTTGATGCCGCATGGAGGCCCTTACTGCTCTCACAGCACCATGATTGCTGGATAGTGCCTTACAACGGCAGCAAAGGCAATACCTGGGCCGATAAAGTAGTTACCTGGACCAGCACCACCAACCGAATTGCCGATAGCGTAGTGAATCTGGATATTTCAGCATCTGCTAAAGGCAAAACAGTTGCTAATACTAAATTCATCAGGGTGTATAATACTTTGGGTATTGCGCGTAAAGAACCGGTTACCGTTACTATCCCGGTTGAATGGCAGAGTAAAGCAATCAGTGTTTTAACCAATGCCGGTAGGTCGATCGCTTCGCAAATAGTAAGCGATTCGACATCCTCACTCCCACAAATAGTTTTCAATGCTGATGTTCCCGCAATGGGCTACAATACCTATCAGCTTAAATTGCAAAAAGCACCTGCTGCAAAAAGCCTGACTGTCTTCATATTAAATAACGGCGATTACAAGCTTGAAAGTGATCTGTATACCATAATCCTCGACCCCAAAAAGGGCGGCGCTATAAAAAGCCTGATCGCTAAAGCATTAAATAATAAAGAGTTTGTTGACCAAGCAAATTCAAGAAGCTTTAACGAGCTGCGTGGTAATTTTTATAACGATGGCGGCTTTCATTCCAGTGCCGAAAATCCTGCCGTAATAAGCATTGTTGAAAAAGGCCCTGAACGTGTTAAACTGCAAATAAAGGGCACGATAGATGGTAGTCCGTTTACCCAATGGCTAACCGTAGCACAGGGCCAGCGCAGGATAGATATGCAGGTGAAGATCGACTGGAAAGGCAATTCCGGCATAGGCGAATACACCGAGCCTGGAACTTTTAAGTTTATCAATAACAAAAAAGCTTTTTATAACGATAAAGAAAAGCTGCTGGCCATGTTCCCGCTAAATCTGAAAGCGCAAAAAGTATATAAAAATGCCCCGTTTGATGTGCTGCAAAGCAGGCTGAAAAATACCTTCTTCACCCGTTGGGATAGCATCAAGAACAACGTTATCTTAAACTGGGTAGATGTAACTGATGGTAATGATAGCTATGGAATGGCACTGTTAACCGATCATACTACCAACTACACACATGGAGAAGATTTCCCATTAGGACTTACGCTTGAATACTCAGGCGTAGGTTTATGGGGGAGGGATTACAGCATCACCGGGCCAACCAATGTGCATTATGCCCTGGTACCGCATGCCGGTAAATGGGACAAAAGCGGTATCTGGACCGAAGGCACTAAATGGAATGAGCCTTTGATCGCTAAAATAATGGATGCTGCCCCGGCTGCTAATGACCTATCGCGTTCTATGCTGAACATGAAACATACAGGTTACGATATCACCTCGCTTAATGCTGACGGCAATAACATTACCATACGTGTTTTTAATGCGGAGGGAGATAATTCGCCGCAAAAAATAGCTTTTGACGGCACTGCCAAAAGAGCCGAATTAATTGAATTGAACGGGCAGAAGCGGGAAGACCTGGTTATCCAAAAGGATATTCCCGGTAAAACATCTGTTATGGTAAGCATGCCTCGTTTCGGCATCCGCACCATAAAATTATATGCTATAAGTAATAAGGATAAATAATTTAAATTATAGTTGCTAAACCGTTATTTTTTGTATTATTGATGATTATAACCAATTATATTTTCTCAACGGGATTTTTACGCTCTGCTAACCGGGAGCATTAACATAAATATGATAAAACGATACTTATGCTGTATTACGGCGCTTTGTTCGCTCATGTTATCGGCAAGCGCGCAGCAAAAAACGCCTGCTGATTATGTAAACCCCTTTATTGGCGCCAGTACCAGTGCTGCTGATGCGGGTATCTATCATGGTCTGGGTAAAACCTTTCCGGGTGCCGCTACGCCTTATGGCATGGTACAGCTAAGCCCAAACACCATGACCGGCGGCGATAATGGCTCCGGCTATAGCTATGAAATTACCAGTATTGAGGGTTTCGACTTCACCCAAATGAGCGGTGTGGGATGGTATGGCGATCTCGGTAATTTTTTGGTGATGCCAACCACCGGGAAAATGTACACCAACTCGGGCCGGTATACCGATAAAGAAAAAAATGGCTACCGCTCGCATTACCTGAAGTCAAGTGAAAAAGCCTCTGCAGGATATTATTCCGCCTTACTAACAGATTACAACATCAAAGCGGAAGCAACAGCCGCCCCTCATAGCGGGATGCTGCGCTTTACGTTTCCGCAAAACGGGCACTCACGTATCCAAATTGACCTGGCGCGCAGGGTAGGTGGTACATCAACCTCGCAATATGTTAAGGTGGTTAATGATCATACTATTGAGGGCTGGATGAAATGTACCCCTGATGGCGGTGGCTGGGGTGATGGCGCAGGCCATGCCGATTACACCGTTTATTTTTACGCTGAATTTAGCAAGCCATTAAAAAATTATGGCGTTTGGAGCGCCGATATTCCCGATAGCTGGAGCCGCAAACTCGAAGATGTGGAAAGCGGCAAATACCAGCAAGCTATTGCCAACGCGCAGATATTAAAGGGAATAAACGAAAAAGAAGGCAAACACTTAGGTTTCTACACTGAATTTGCTACCAAACCCAACGAACAGGTTCTACTAAAAGCGGGCATCTCATTCATCAGCATGGATGGCGCCAAAAATAACCTGCAATCCGAAATTAAAGATTGGGATTTTGATGCTGTACATACTAAAGCAAAAGCATTATGGAATAAAGCGTTGGCCAAAGTAACGGTTGGTGGCGGCACAAGCGAACAGAAAACTGTTTTTTATACTGCCCTATATCACACCATGATAGATCCCCGCATTGTTGAGGATGTAGATGGCAACTATCCCGGCGGCGATGGTAAGGCTCATCGGTCAACTAAGTTCACTAAGCGCACCATCTTTAGCGGTTGGGACGTTTTCCGCAGTCTGATGCCTTTACAAACCATTATCAATCCATCGCTGGTTAATGATATGATCAACTCATTGGTTACGCTGGCCGATGAAAAGAACAAAGATTACCTTGAACGCTGGGAAATGATGAACGCCTATAGCGGTTGCATGATCGGCAATCCGGCTGTTTCGGTTATAACTGACGCCTATGAAAAGGGCATCCGCAATTTTGATGTGCCTAAAGCTTATCAGTTATCGGTAAACTCGGTTGAAAAATTTGGCAATGGTGAAAAAGGTTATACCCCTGATCCACTGGGCGTATCCTACACTTTGGAATACGCTTACACCGAATGGTGTGTATCGCGTTTAGCAAAATCATTGGGTAAAACAACTGACGAAGCAAAATACGCCGGGCGGGGCGAAAGTTTCAAAAACATTTTTGACCCGGAGCATGGCTGGTTCAGGCCAAAGGATAAAGACGGAAACTGGATACCATGGCCAGTTGATTCAGCTATGACTAAATCCTGGTACGGCTGTATTGAAAGTAACCTTTACCAGCAGGGCTGGTTTGTACCGCAGGATGTACCCGGCATGGTAAAACTGATGGGAGGCCGTGAAAAAGTAATCGCCAATCTGCAAAACCTGTTCGAAAAAACACCCGAGAATATGATGTGGAACGATTACTTTAATCAATCCAACGAACCTGTGCATCATGTGCCGTTCCTGTTCAACAGGCTGGGTGCTCCGTGGCTGACCCAAAAATGGTCGCGCGCTGTTTGTCGCCGTGCTTATCATAATGGCGTTGAAGGTTTATGTGGTAATGAGGATGTTGGGCAGATGTCGGCCTGGTATGTATTGGCAGCCAGCGGTATACATCCGGTTTGCCCTGGCGATACACGGCAGGAGATCACCAGCCCGGTGTTTAGCGCGATCACTTTTAAGCTTGATCCAAAATATGCAGTAGGCAAAACCTTTACGGTTATCGCCCATAACAACTCCGATAAAAACATTTACATACAAAGTGCTAAGCTAAATGGCAAAGCATATCAACATTGCTATATCGACTATAAAGATATAACAGCCGGCGGTACGCTTGAACTAACCATGGGGCCGCAACCAAACAAAAACTGGGGAATTAATTAATACATCACAATGAATAAAGGGAAAAAATTATTGCTTGGCTTAGCCATTTCTTTTGGGGCATTAACCGCAGCAAACGCGCAGTCTGTTCCGGCTTTTAAGGCTGGCGACAGAGTAGCTTTTATGGGGAACAGTATTACCGATGGCGGCCATTATCACGCCTACATCTGGTTATATTACATGACGCATTATCCTAATATGCGCCTGACCATGTTTAACGTAGGCATTGGCGGCGATAATGTTAAGCAAATGAGCGACAGGTTTGAGTATGAGATCCTCAGTAAAAAACCAACCGTGATGACGCTTACCTGGGGTATGAATGATAGCGGTTATTTTGAATGGTTCAAGCCGGATGCCGCTACTAATTGGGCCATAGCATCGGTAGATACAGCCAAAGCGAGGTATGCAGTGCTCGATGCCAAATTAAAACAACATCCTGAAATCAAAAAAATATTTATACTGGGTTCGCCTTATGATGAAAGCACTAAAAGCAATAAGAACCGCTACTACCCGGGCAAAAGGGTTGCTTTCCAAAAGCTGATCGATTTTCAGCAGGAAACAGCTAAAAAGAACGGATGGCCTTATGTTGATTTTAATCATCCAATGACGGAGATCAACACAAAATGGCAGCAAAAAGATTCCTTATTCAGCTTAACCCCTAATGATCGCATTCACCCTGATTATGAAGGTCATATGGTTATGGCTTACCTATTTTTGAAAACACAGGGCCTGGCAAACAAACCGGTAGCTGATTTCAGCATCAACGCTAAAAGTAAAGCGGTTGCTAAAGCGGTTAATTGCAGCATCACCAATGTTACCGGTACCGATGACAATATATCCTTTAATTATTTAGCTAACTCATTGCCATATCCTATGGATACTGTTGCGGTAGGTGGTGGCTGGGGAAACCATAACAGGCAATCCGGCGCAACTAAGTATGTGCCTTTTACACAGGAGTTTAACCAGGAAGTGCTTGCCGTTAAAGGGTTAAAGGATGGGGATTATAAGCTGATAATGGATGGACAGGAGATAGGGCAATGGAGTGCAAAAGAGATAAGTGAAGGTATAAATCTTGCCGAACAAACCTATACGCCCGAATATCAGCAGGCATTGGCTATCATGCACATGAACGAGGAACGCTGGGATATTGAACGCAGGCTTCGTAACTACGCTTATGTAGAATTCGATTTATTAAAGCAAAAAGGCTTGTTATATGCTGATAATAAGGCGGCTATGGATACTGTTATTCATGAATCAAAAAAGAACCCATTTATTAATGGCAACAAAGATAATTACATCAGAGCGCAGTATAAGCCGGTACGTGATGCATGGCAAAAGGAGCAGGATGCATTGATTGATGAAATATATGCAACCAACAAGCCTAAAACGCACAAAGTAACCTTACAATTAGTAAAATAATAAACCTTACACAATGAGTATAAAAAATATACCTGCTAAAGCATTGATTGTAGCGCTGCTGTTTTTTGGGCTGCGATCTAATGCTGCTACAGTTGATACTGCGCTAACCTACAGCGCTGCCATGCATAAAAATATTAAGGCAGTTGTTGTTAAGCCTGATGACTATTCAACCAGTAAAAAATTCCCCACGGTTTATTTGCTGCATGGCGCAGGCGGTAAATACTCAGATTGGGTTACCAATGTGCCTGATAAACAAACGGTTCAAAAACTGGCTGATCTGTACGATATTATAGTGGTTTGCCCTGATGGTAACGTAACCAGCTGGTATTTTGATAGCCCGGTTGATCAGGCTTATAAGTATGAAACTTATATTTCATCGGAGCTGGTTAGTTATATCGATAGTCATTATGCTACTATAAAAGATCGTTCAAAAAGAGCTATCACGGGTTTAAGCATGGGGGGCCATGGCGCTTTATACCTGGCCTTCCGCCACCAGGATGTATTTGGCGCTTGTGGGAGCATGAGTGGGGGAGTTGATTTAACGCCGTTCCCGGATAATTGGGACCTGGCGAAACGACTTGGAAAATACAGCGAATACCCAAAAAGGTGGGAAGAAAACAGCGTGATAAATATGATCTATTTATTAACGCCCGATAAGCTGGCTATAACTTTTGATTGCGGCAGCAGCGATTTTTTCTACCAGGTGAACAAAAATTTGCATGAAGCTTTGCTGGAACATAATATTCCGCATGATTTTACCGTACGCCCCGGTGCCCACACCTGGGAATACTGGGGTAATTCAATAAATTATCAAATGCTTTTTTTTAGCCGTTTTTTTAAAAAATAAGTAATAAATCCTTTTTTTTAATAACGTATTTATAAGCAGTAAGCGCCATATATTATTATAAAATGAATGAACCATTTAATATAAATATGCCGCTGAAAATTATTTGATATTTTTTCAAATAAAATTTGCTAAACCGTTTTTTAATACTACATTAGTAGTAGATTCTGAAAATCTATTATAAACCAATTAATAAATATTATAACCGCTGCATCCTGAAAAATAAGTAAAGTGTAATAATAAGCCACGGGTAGTTGCTTGATTGTTTGCCACTAATTATCTAAAAGGATGTTGTTTGATGTACTACTTGTTTACAAGAAATAAAAAAGTACTTTGTCGTATTCTATAACCAATTAATATGAAGAAAATTTACATTCGTGTTGTTGTATTTGCCCTTTTTGTTTTTGCTTCGGGCTTGCTATCATGTAAGAAAAACTTTCTGGGTGCAACCACAATCACCAATCTTAATCAAACCACTGTTTTTGCTGATAGTAGCAATACAATGGCTTTTTTAGCAAATATTTACAGCAATATTGCGGTAAGTGAAGCTGCCAACAGTATGGTTAATGGTGGTTTGGATGCAGCAGGTGATGAAGGTGCACCGGGTACATTGCTGCCATCGCAGGCTACTTACTGGGCTTCGGGTATTATAAATGCCGCAAATGTTGCAGACAGCGTGTACAAGATCTGTTATATACAGATCCGGGCTGTGAACCAGTTGCTGGCCAATATCAGTAAAACCAAGTTAACCCTGCCCGATAATCAGCCGGGGAGCAGGGCGCAAATGAAAGCTGAGGCCCGGTTTCTGCGGGCATGGTATTATGCTCTGCTGATAAAACATTATGGCGGTGTACCACTGGTTGGCAATAATATATACAATTATACCGACCCTATACCGGTAAAACGTGCTACTTATGCGGCCTGTGTCAGCTATATAACATCTGAATGTGATTCGGCAACTATGGTGCTCCCATACACGCAGGCGGGCCCAAATTATGGCAGGGCATCGGGCGGGGCGTGCCAGGCTTTAAAAGCTCGGGTGTTGTTGTATGCCGCTAGTCCACTGTTTAATGGCACCACGCTGGTTGGCGAAGCAGGCGGTTCTATCGATGCTTCAATAGTTGGCTATCCTGTTGCTGATCCGCAAAGATGGGTGCTGGCCAAAAATGCGGCCTATGCCGTGATCAGATCCGGGGCTTATGCACTAAATGTTGATAGCTCAAATAAAAGCAGGCCAGGTCTTGGCTTTGTAGGCCTGTTTTGTGAAAGGTCTAACCCGGAATACATTTTACAGTTAATGTTAAGCGATATTGATTACGGGCATCAACTGGAAGCCTTCTGGGATCCGCCATCACGGGGTGGCGCAAATGGTGCCCAGCCATATCAGGAAATGGTTGATGCATTTCCGATGATAGATGGCAAGGATACCCTTACCTCGGCATACAAGTATAATAGCCAAAACCCTTATGCTAACCGCGATCCGCGGCTCGGTTATACCATTATACACGATCAAACTGTATTGCCTGTAAGGTTAAAAGCACCTAATAGAACCCCGGTTAATATTTATCTCACTCAAAATCCGGATGGATCTATCACAAATACAGCTGGCGCTGATGCGGTTACGTTTGGCACAACAACCGGGTATTATATCAACAAAATGCTTGATACCAATGCCTGCTCAACTGATATCACACAGCGCACAAGGCGCTGCCAGCCACTCATGCGCTATGCTGAAGTGTTGTTGGATTATGCCGAAGCATATAATGAATCGAAAAGTCCCGACTCGGCATATGTGGTATTAAAAGCCCTGAGAGCCAGGGCCGGTATTCAGGCCGGGGCAGATGGTATGTATGGCCTTGCTGTTGGTATGGGGCAAACGCAAATGCGCACAGCTATACAACTGGAGCGTCGTTTGGAGCTTGCGTATGAAGGATTCCGTTTTTGGGATGTGCGGCGCTGGAAAATTGCCGGTACCGAAGAGAACAAAACGTTTCACGGTATGAAAGTGATCCGTTCGAGCTCATCGGTCACTTATAATATATTCGCTATTCAGCCTCAGCATTCATTTTCACCGCGTATGTACCTGTGGCCATTGCCACAGCAAGAGATAGGTAAATCAAAGGACCTGGTACAAAATCCGGGTTATTAATCACACTTATTATAAGCTAATGCACAATATGAAATTCACTCGTAGATTTTTTATTCCCTGTATCCTATTAACGATAATGGTGTGGGCTTCCTGTAAGGTTGATAAAGTGAGCCCGGTTACCGAATCAGTAAAAGATATTTCGGGCACTTGGAAAGTTATTAAAGCTACCAGGAACGGCACAGATATAACAACCTATAATGGTGTCGACTTTTCCCAGTTCAGCATTGTTTTTAAATCTGGTACCTATACACTAAATAACCGGTTGCCATTTCTTACCGATACCAGCGGTACTTATTCGTTAAATGACCCGCAATATCCTATGCAGATCACATTTGCGCCCGTAGGGGAAACTGTGATCAAAACAGATTTTGTTTACCCTATTGTTACGGGTGTGAGAAATATCGACCTCACATTTTCTGCAAATCCAGGCTGTAACTCCAACATATACATTTACACGTTACAAAAAGTTAATTAATACAAAGGAGCTGATATATGAAATCAAAATTACATATAAAAATAAAGGGTAGTTATCTCTGGAAAATTTGTGCCGTTATTGTGCTGGTTGTTGTATTGACCTGCTGCTCCACAGATATTTTAAGCGTTGACCAGCCATCTACCGCAACAGTTGGGCAAACCATCCCCATTACCATGAAGGTATTATATACTAATACCGACGTAACTGCCAACATGGTAGTAGCTGTGTTATTACCCGTAGGCTGGAATGGCGCTAAAAACCTAACCATGACCTACACCAGTCCAATTGGTAATGGCACATTTAGTGTAATGCCCAGCACTACTACCGAACCTGCAAGCGGCGGCTTATATAACTGGCCAACTGCTTTAATGAACAAGTTTGGTATTGTTAACAATTACATAAAGGATATGGAATGGGTTGTTTTTATATCAGACAAAGCCTATACCAACCCTACTACCACAGTAACCGTTAATATGAAGCTTACAGTGGGTGCCGATGGTGGTAACGCAAACGTAGCCTTGGCTTATGTTGTAGCCGAAACTAATGACGGCTTAAAGGCCAATGACGGTAATATAGAGACAAGCCCTCCTGATACTTATGAGTTCTATGAATTATACTCAACACCATGCCTTGATGTATCAGGATCGGCATCGGGCAGTATTGAGGATTTTTGTGATGCACCGCTTACCACGGTTGATCCTTTTAAGGCCCTGACAGACGACTTTGTGACCGTTAATTTTGATGCCACCGTATTAAAGAACAATTTATTGGGTGCCACCAATGTATACCTCAAGGCTACCGCTCAGGACGTATCAGGTAATATCTATAATGGCCCTGCAGTGCCCGCCAAATCGCTGATGGCGCAGGTTAGTACAAATAAATATCAAATAACCATTTGGCCCAGGGCCTATTTTGGAGTGCCTAAAACGCAAACACTTAGCACCATGAAATACGTGATTACTGATGTAACAGGTAATACGGTTGTAGGCGCCAACGCCACAGCTGAGCCTATTGTATATGGGTTTACCTGTAAATAATATATAAAACCATGATTTAAAACCGTATGGCTTTATGGTATTTTTTATGATCATATCACTTACGGATGGGAGACTTATTTTTTATTAATAATTATTAAAATCTGATTCTATGCTTCATTGCTACTCAAAAAAATGCTTTACAGGAATCATCATTATACTGATGCTTATACTGGCAAAAAGCAGTTATGCCTCCATACAAAAGGATACAACGGCTAAAACGGCAACTAACCCGCCGGGATTAATTACAGGTAAAGTAGTTGATGAAGATAATCGCGCTTTAAAGGGGGTGAAAATTGTGGTAAGCGGTCGCGGCGATTCTTCAAAAACCGATTTAGCCGGCCATTTTTTGGTGCGCGCTAAAACTGGCGATAAACTGCAGTTCAGCTACCCCAATCATTATATAAATAATATAGTTATTAATAATGCTGCCGATACACTGAGCGTAAGACTGCTCGACCATTACCTGAAATCGCCCGAAAAGATAGATGTACTATATGGTACAATAAATCCGGCAAATGAGCTCGGTTCAATTTCTACCATTTATAACAATCAAATTACTACCACGCCGGGGCCAACTTATGTTTATGCGCTGCCAGGTCAGTTAGCAGGTTTATATACGCAACAAACCAGTGGTTTCGCATCGGCACAAAATGTTGCCATATTACAGCATTTCCTTACAAGTACTACGGCAAATTTTGCACCGGTGCATAATGTTATACCCAGCGATAATACAGAGTTTACCCTCACATCACGCGGGCAAAATGTAACTACTATTATCGATGGGATACAGCAAGATATTACGGCTATTGATCCTTCAAGTATCGAGTCAATCTCCATATTAAAGGATGCATTGTCTACAATACTGCTTGGCGTAAATAGTTCTAAACCAGTATTGCTGATCACTACCAAAAAGCCTGATTTAGGCGACCCTCGTATAACATTTACTACCGAGGCAGGTATACAGCAATCGCTTGGTTTGCCAACTGACCAGCTACCGGCCTACCAATGGGCTTATTTGTATAACGAAGCTTTGCAAAACGATGGGAAACCTACCTTTTACACCAATGCCGATATAGAAGCCTACCGCAACCATACCGACCCATACGGGCACCCGGATGTTAACTGGTCGAAATTGTTACTTAAAACGTATTCCCCGCTAATAACAGATAAATTGAATGTTAGTGGTGGAACGGAGACCGCACGTTATTATGTATCATTAGGTTATTTGGATCAGGGTGGTATTTTTAATGAAGCCCCCGGTCTGGATTATAGTACCAACACCAATATAAGCCGCTATACCTTAAATAGTAATATAAGCGTAGATGTAAATAAAAATCTGAATGTTGATCTGCAAATGTATGGTCGCGTACAGCAAATGTTTGAGCCGGGAAGTGGTTATGCAAGTATCTTAACAAACATTTTTACAACACCTAACAACGCTTATCCGGTGTATAATCCCGATGGTTCATTTGGTGGTTCATCAACTATTTCAAATTTCACCAACAACTTATTATCGCAGGCCCAATATTCAGGCTATACACAAACCAATATAAAGGATGTATTGGTAAACCTCGATCTTAAGTATAAACTGGACAATATTACACAAGGCCTATCCTTTAAAGCAAAAGGTAACCTGGCTATTGAATCACAGGTATATATCACCCGTACCCAACAAAATAATGCGTATGGTTATTCGATAGTTGATAGTGCTGTCAGGCTTACCCCTGTAGGTACAACAACCCCGTTAACCAATGTTTTTGCTACTGAGTTGTCTGCCCGCTATTCATTTGCGCAGGCCGCCCTTAATTACGACAGGCAATTTGGTAAAAACAGGTTTGGCGGCCAATTGCTGTATGATACCAAATCGTCGGTAGTAAGTTATGACCTGGCTTCTGTTACTACCGATAAAGCCTTAAAGGTGAATTACGGCTACGATGATAAATATTTGTTTGAAGGCGCAATTAATAACAGTAGCTATAACAGGTATACGCCGGGGCACCAGGCAGGCTGGTTTTATGCAGCGGGTATTGGCTGGCAAATGGGTAAGGAAGATTTTATGAAAAGCATAAAATGGATCGACTCATGGAAATGGCGCCTTACTTACGGTAAAACAGGCGATAACTCCAACGCCGGATATTATACCTATAAACAAACCTTTACAAGCGGCGGCGGATATCCGCAGGGTTTAAATTACGGAACAGGCGGCGGTTATCAGGAAGTAACACCAATTGCCGACCCCAACCTGAGCTGGGCTAATGCAGATAAGCTGGATTTTGGGACGGATATATCATTATTACATGATCATTTGCAAATCGCAGCAGATTATTACCATGAAAGATATTATAACCTGGTTACAACAAGGGGCGCTACAATTGAATTATTAGGCACCACTTATCCGCCGGAAAATATAGGGATTAACCTTTATAAAGGTGGTGAGCTTACCCTAACCTACAAAAACAACATCGATAATTTCAACTACTTTATTACCGGTAACGGTTCACTGGTAGCATCAAAGGTTTTATACTTTGATGAAGAGCCTCCAAAATATCCATGGAACGCTCATACGGGCTTACCGGTAACTGCAATATTCGGTTATAAAAACATCGGATTTTATTCGGTAGAGGATGTTGCCAAACATGCGGCAACTATAGCAGGCTACTCAGCTCAGCCGGGCGATCTTAAATACGCCGACCTTAACGGCGACGGCGTTATTGACCAGTACGATCAAACAGCCATAGGCGGCTTAAAACCATTAGTGTTTTATGGTGGTACTTTAGGCTTTAACTACAAAGGCTTTAGTTTCAGTGTAATACTGCAAGGCGTGTTTAACCGCCAGGTTAGCGTTGATAATTCTTACGACGCACCATTACAGGGCATTGGTGCCCTGGGTACCGGGGCCAGCGGTCAGGCTTATGCAAATGCAGTAGGCCGGTGGACACCGGAAACCGCTGCAACGGCCACATTACCGCGCTTATCAATTATTCAGGATGAAGCGAACGGTAATAACGTACAGATGTCGTCCTTCTATGTTAAATCAGGCGATTATTTCAGGGTGAAAAATGCGGAGATCGGTTATGAATTACCACTAAGATGGGCTACAAGGTTAAGGTTATCGGGCATAAGGGTATTTGTAAATGGGGAAAATCTGTTTACCATAGCCGGTTACCAGGGTTTCCCGGGGTATGATCCGGAAGTTAACGGAGTTGGTGCGTATCCAATTCAAAGAGTTATTAATGCCGGGTTAACTGTGAAGCTATAATTTGATGATTATAAAATTTAAGATGATGAAGAATTACAAAATCATACTGCTGATATTAGGAGCCGTTTCCCTGGTTACAGCCTGCAAAAAATATGAAACATTTCCTGTCGCGCAAATCACTATCGACCGTGTTTTTGATTCCCGGGATTCATTGGGAACAAATGCCTATGCGTTTCTGCAAAACGTGTATGCCACCATGCTCAATGGCCACAACCGCGTAGGTGGTGATTATCTCGACGCGGCTACAGATGATGCGGTGTCATCAGCAGCTTCAAACTCAAACCAGGTTACCCAGCTATCAACAGATGCCTATAACTCAGGTACATTTGCTGATGCCGCCGGCGATAATGTATGGGCAAATTATTATAGTGGTATCAGGCAGGCAAACATATTCATAGCCAATATTGGCGTAGTCCCTGTTGAGGCTACCCTACCAAATCATCCTGAAATATCCATGAAATATGCATGGAAAAACGAAGCGCGTTTTTTAAGGGCTTATTTCTATTTCGAACTGGTTAAGCGTTATGGCGGTGTACCGCTATTGGGCGATAAGGTTTATAACGTAACCGATAATTTAGCATTGCCGCGCAATACTTTTTCTGATTGTATAAATTATATAGTAAGCGAATGTAATGCCATAAAAGGGGATAGCATATTGCAGGCTCCATACGCGTCAACAGCTAATTACGGGCGGGTTACCAATGCTGCAGTATTGGCTTTAAAGGCAAAAGCTTTGTTGTATGCCGCCAGCCCTTTATTTAACGGTACCACATTGGTTAAAGATGCCGGAACAGGCCAGGGACCGCGAAACACAACTAATGCTGCACTAGTAGGTTATCCAAGTGCCGACCCTAACAGGTGGCAGCTGGCAGCAAACGCCGCCCAGGATGTGATAAATCTAGGTGTGTTTAGCCTGGACCAAAACGGGTTCCAGGATATTTTCCTTACCCAAAATAACCCCGAACTTATTTTTATACGCCAGGGTGATAATGGAAATAATGTGGAAAACAATAATGCCCCTATCGGTTTCCCTAGCGCGGTAGCAAAAGGTGTAACAAGCCCAACTCAGGACCTGGTTAATGCTTTCCCCATGCTATCCGGTTTAAATATTAACGATCCTAACGGGCATTATAACCCCGATTCACCCTATGCACGCAGAGATCCGCGGCTTTTATTTACCGTGTTTGTAAATGGCCAGCTGTGGTTAAATACAAATTTACAATTATACCAGGGCGGCCAGAGTATACCTAACAGTGGCGTTCAGCAAACAGTAAGCGGTTACTATCTGCATAAGTTTATGGGCCATTCCGAAACGCTTAACGGCTTTGCAGCGCACAGTGAGGATTGGGTGATCTTTCGTTATGCTGAAATACTGCTCGATTATGCTGAGGCCGAAAACGAGGTTGCTGGCCCCAATGCGGCTGATTACCAGGTGCTGAAAACCATTCGGGCCCGGGCAGGGATTGCAGCGGGTACTGATGGTAATTATGGCATTCAACCTGTAGGAAGCATAACTCAGGATTCATTACGCAGCGCCATCCATAATGAAAGGCGCCTTGAATTTGCATTTGAAGAACAAAGATTTTTTGACCTGCGCCGATGGAAAGTAGCCGCAGCATATATGAACCAGGCGCGCATGGGGTTACAGTTGGTATCAAACAACCAGTTAACCTACAATTATGTGCCAATACTGCCTGCAATATTTAAGGTAAACAGTTTTACGCCAAAGCAATATTTACAACCTATACCATATGGCGAAGTTGTTAAGAATCCACAGATGCAGCAAAATCCAGGATGGTAATAATTAATAAATATTTCAATTTAAATCATTAATTAAACGGTTATGAGAAAAATAATACTTTTCTTTCTAGTTATAATTACCATGCTGCCGGCTGCTTTGTATGCACAGGGTATTACGGTTACAGGTACCATAAAAGATATTGAGGGGGTGTTGCCGGGTGCTACAATTTATGAAAAAGGAATACCCTCAAACCTGGTTATAACAGGGTCAACAGGTAAATTTAAATTAACCTTAAAAGGCACATCAAATACACTTGTTGTAAAGTTCATTGGTTATTCCACACAGGAATTTCATGTTGGCATAAAAAAGAACGACCTCGATATTATATTACAGCCCAATGCCGAAGGCTTGGACGAAGTAGCTGTAGTTGGCTTTACCAAAACCAAACGTGTTACATCTACAGGCGCTGTGAGCTCCATACAGGCAGCCGAGATACGTACAGTACCAACAGCAAACGTGCAGAACGCGCTTGCCGGTAGATTACCAGGTTTCTTCTCACAGCAAACTTCCGGTCAGCCTGGAAAAGATGCATCTGATTTTTTCATCAGGGGGGTAAGTTCATTAAATGCATCTAATCAGCCGTTGATTTTGGTTGATGATATTGAATATACTTATGACCAGTTACAGCAGATAAACGTAAACGAAATTGAAAGCATCAGTATATTAAAAGATGCATCCTCAACCGCTATATACGGGATAAAAGGTGCAAATGGCGTATTGATAGTAACTACCAGGCGCGGTAAAAAAGGCGCCCCTCAATTCAATTTGCGTGTTGAGGGTGGTTTGCAAAGCCCAACCAAAGTGCCTAAGTTTCTGAATTCCTACCAGTCGGCATTGCTTGTTGATCAGGCCGAAACTAATGACGGTACAGCTCCGGATGCCTTAACTTTTCAGCCTTCAGATCTGGCAGCGTTTAAAAATAATACCGATCCTTATGGCCATCCGAATACGGATTGGTATGATGATATCTTCAGAAAATATACTTACCAGGCCAATACCAACCTTGATATATCGGGTGGTAACGACCGCGTAAAATATTTTATATCGGGCGGTGCGTTTACGCAAAATGGTAATACCAAAAACTTTAACGATCCGCAGGACCTGGTAAATACCAACTATTATTTCACCCGTTATGATTTCAGATCAAACCTCGATCTGAAAGCTAATAAAACATTAGACTTGAGATTAGACGTCACCACCCGTTTTGGTGACCTTAATGCTCCGGGCCTTAATTCACCCATAAGTACCATTTATGATTTCAGAACAGAGAACCCGTTTTCAGCCCCGTTTATCAATCCTAACGGCACCTATGCTTACAACAACTCCGTTTTTAATATATCCAAAGAGCCTACACTTAATGCCCAATTGGCAAATGGTGGTTACCAGCATAACCGCAGAACAGATTTTAACGTGTTAATTGGCGGTGTGCAGAATCTGAGTTCAATAACAGACGGCCTTACCTTAACGGCAAGGGTAGCATTTGCCAGTAGTGAAGATTATGGGATAAATACAACTTATCTTGCAGGAAATCCCAACACAACTTTTCCAACTTATTATTATAACTCAGCCACAAAAACCTATACAAAAAACCCAGCTGCGCCATATGTAGCCCAGGTATTCGATATTTTTGGAGGAACAGATCTTTATACCAATAACACCAATATTCAACTCTTTACAAATTACGACCGCACATTTGGCGATAATCATTTTACTGGCTTATTCTTAATTAATCAGCAGGAAATAAATGACCAGGCTTCAGCGCCGCAAAATTACAGGGGGCTATCACTTAAAGTCGGTTATGATTATAAGCAGAAATATCTATTAGAGATAAACAGCGCTTATAATGGTACCGACAGGTTTGCTGCCGGCCATCAGTTTGGGTTTTTCCCTGCGTTCGGTGCAGGGTATGTGCTATCGAGAGAGAAGTTTTTTAAAGACGCGCTGCCCACTTTCAGTTTATTTAAATTAAGGTTCTCTTATGGTGTGGTTGGTTCTGATGGCGCGCCGGGTAATCAGTATATCTATCAGCAAACCTATAACCAGGGCGGCCTTTATGGCTTTGGCGAAACCGCGCCGCAAACACCTATCACAGGCATTTATGAAGGAACTTTAGGCAACCCTGATGTAGTTTGGGAAAGAGACAGAAAAGCCGATCTGGGTGTTGATATGAACTTGCTGCATGATAAACTTTCTGTAACCTTTGATGTATTCCATGATATCCGTTACGATGAGTTTGTTGTCCCGGGTGCTATTCCTGAGGTGCTTGGCGTAGGCGTTCCTTATATAAACGCGGGTAGGGTATCCAACCATGGTTATGACGGGCAGATAAGTTATCATGACAATATAGGCAAGGTTCAGTATAATGCCAGTTTGGTGGTTTCTTATGCCAAAAACAAGATATTATATGAGGCCGAAACACAACCGGCTTATCCAAACCTGGCCCGTACAGGTAACCCTATTAACCAGCCATTTGGCTATCATTTCCTGAACTACTATACACAAGCGCAAATTAACCAGGCAACGGCTTATATCAACAAATATGGTAGCAATGCGCCGGTGATTCAAAATGGTAAAGTAATAGCCTCTGATCCGATTGGAGTACCTGCTTATGCTGACAGCCAGAACGGTATAACTACCCTGCATGCAGGTGATCTGCGTTATGCTGATTTAAATGGCGACGGTGTAATAGATGCAAACGATCAAAAAGCGATAGGCTATCCAAATCTTCCTAATACATCTGCAGGCTTAACGCTTGGGGCTGCTTATAAAGGTTTCAGCATAAGTGTGCTGTTCCAGGGTTCATGGAATTATAGCGTAATTATCACCGGTAACGGTATAGAACCGTTTGAAAGTCAGTTTCAACCTATTGACCTCAAGGCCTGGACTCCAGCAACTGCCGCTACAGCGCAATTCCCGCGCCTGAGCACCAATTTTGCAGGTACGGTTGATAGTCCGTCGGGATATCCTTCAGATTACTGGTACATAAACGCATGGTACCTGCGTGTAAAAACAATTGATATCGGCTACCAGTTGCCTACCAAGCTGTTGCCTTTTCATGTTAGTAATGCACGTATCTACTTTAGCGCATACAACTTGTTCACATGGGATAATTTCAGCAACAAATATCAGCAGGATCCGGAAGTTGCCTCAAATACAGCCGGCGACCAATATATCAATGCACGTGTAGTTAACATGGGGATTCAGTTAGGATTTTAATATTACTTGCATATAAGCCGTACATTTATTATACGGCTTATATGCAAGCTTTTTTTGTTTAATGAGATGCTTTCCAACCATATCCGACTTTTTTGAATATCTGTTTCATATTCACATAGCCATTCCAATTCAAACATTTGGCTTTTTTGTGGCGATGGCATTTATACTGGCTTACCAGGCATTCAGATCCGAATTAAAAAGAAAAGAACGCGATGGCGATATCCACGCCATTAAACGGGAAGTGGTCATTAACCGCTCATCACTGCTAATTGAATTATGCCTGAATGGCCTGCTAGGCTTCTTACTTGGCTTTAAAATAATAGGCGCGTTACTCAATTACGAAGCCTTTAAAATTGATCCTGCCAAATATATATTCTCTCTACAGGGCAGTATTATAGCAGGCCTGCTTTGTGCTTTGGCTTATATGTATTGGATCTATAAGGACAGGAAAAAAAGCTCGTCGAAAAGCAATACCGTAACTGCCGAAACAGTGCATCCTTACCAATTAATGGGAAAGATCGTTTTTTATGCAGGTTTCTGGGGCTTTGTAGGCGCTAAGTTGTTCGATATGATCGACTACGTGTATCAGCACGGCTTTACCTCTATCCACGACCTGGTATTTTCAAGCGGGGTAACTTATTACGGCGGTTTTTTATTTGGGATGCTGGCCTATTTTTATGTGGGCCTGCGCAATAATATGAAATTGCCTTTTATAGCTGATATGGGCGCGCCGGGTATTATGCTTGCTTACGCGATAGGGCGGATAGGCTGCCAGCTCTCGGGCGATGGCGATTGGGGAATTGTAAATACACACGTTAAACCCAATTGGCTAAACTGGTTGCCGGATTGGATGTGGGCATTCAATTTTCCGCATAATATTATCAATCAGGATACCCGTATATCCGATTGCTATGGCAGTTATTGTTACCAACTAAGCAGGGGCGTTTATCCAACTTCATTTTATGAAACAGTAATTTGTATGCTGCTATTCATTTTTCTGTGGATGATACGCAAGCGCCTGACAGTGCCCGCGACAATGTCCTACATCTACTTAATACTCAGTGGCACTGAACGATATTTTATTGAGAATATCCGCATCAATCCAAGATATCATTTAGGGAGCATTAGTTTATCACAGGCGCAAATTATAAGTATCGGTATGGTACTGGTTGGTATTGGCGGCATTGTGTATTTATATCTGATAAAACCCAAACGGTATACCCTTATCTGAAATCATTTAATAACGATTATGAAATTTAAGAAAATATCCAAATACAAGCTGTTTACGTTAGGCTTATTGTTTATAGGCAGCAATTTATTCGCCCAAAAGCCCGACCTGGTACAATATGCCAATACCTTGCAGGGTACTAACTCAAAGTATGAAATATCATGGGGAAATGTAAATCCGGTTACCTCATTGCCTTTTGGTATGAATGGCTGGACTGCGCAGACCAACAAAGACGGCGAAGGTTTTAAATACCAGTACTTTGTTCACTCTATCCGTGGCTTTCAGCAAACACACCAGTGCAGCCCATGGGTAAATGATTATGCAGTTTTTTCCATGATGCCGGTAACGGGCAAGCTGGTAGTGAATGAAGATGCGAGAGCCGCTACATTCGACCATAACAACGAGATCGGCAAACCCAACTATTACAAGGTAAAGCTGGATAATAATATCACTACCGAGATCTCCCCAACATCGCGCGGAGCACATTTGAGATTCACTTTCCCTAAAGCGGGTTCATATATTGTGTTGGATGGCTACACCAAAATGAGCATGATAAAGATCTTCCCGGCGGAACGTAAAATAACCGGTTATGTGGATAATGTACGTTGGGCGCCAAAAGGATTTAAGAATTACTTTGTGATCATATTCGATAAGCCTTTTGAGGATTACGGTACATGGGAAAATAAGCATGACAGCATCTTTAACAAAAAAACCAACGGCGAAGGACAAGGCGTCGGCGCATATGTCAAATTTAAGGATGGCGCGGTGGTGCAGGCTAAGGTAGCATCATCATACATCAGCCTGGAGCAGGCCGAAGTTACTTTACAGGCCGAGCTGGGCAACAAAAAATCATTCGACGATACCAAAGCTGCTGCCTTTAAAGTATGGAACGATCTATTTAACCGGGTATTGGTTGAAGGCGGTACGGAAGAGGAACGTGCTACTTTTTACTCCTGCCTGTATAGGGCAAACCTGTTTTCACATGAGTTTTTTGAGTATGATAAAACGGGTAAACCATATTATTATAGTCCGTATGATGGGCAGCTGCACGATGGTTACATGTATACCGATAATGGTTTCTGGGATACCTTCCGCGCACAATTCCCCCTGAACTGCATACTGCACCCAAAAATGCAGGGCCAATATGTAGAGGCTTTGCTTGATGCCCAGCAGCAATGCGGCTGGCTGCCGGCCTGGTCATTCCCGTCTGAAACTGGTGGGATGCTGGGTAACCACGCTATCTCCTTATTAACTGATGCCTGGGTAAAAGGTATCCGCACGTTCGATCCGCAACGGGCTTTGGAAGCTTACTTTCATGAGGCGAGCAATAAAGGGCCATGGGGCGGTGCAAATGGCCGACCATTATGGAAACAATACTGGCAGATCGGTTATATCCCTTTCCCGCAATCGCAGGGTTCTGTAGGGCAAACGCTGGAGTCTGCTTATGATGATTTCTGCGGATACCGATTGGCTAAACTAACCGGCAATTCTTTCTACGAAGGGATATTTGCCAAACAGATGTATAATTACAAAAACCTGTGGGACCCATCAACCCGCTTTATGCGCGGCAGGGGCGAGGATGGTAAGTTTACACCTAATTTCGACCCGTTGGATTGGGGCGGTCCGTACACCGAAGGCAATGCCTGGCACTGGGTATGGTCGGTTTTTCACGACGAGCAGGGGCTAATCAATCTATTCGGCGGCGACAAGAATTTCACGGCCAAACTCGATTCGGTATTCAGTGAACCCAATACCATTAAAGTAGGCGCATACGGTCAGGTGATCCACGAAATGACAGAGATGAAGCTCGGCAATATGGGCCAGTATGCACAGGGCAACGAGCCGGTGCATCACATGATCTATCTGTATGATTATGCAGGCCAGCCCTGGAAAGCACAGCAGCATATACGTGAGGTAATGGATAAGCTCTACAACTCTACCGAAAACGGTTACCCCGGCGATGAGGATGAAGGTCAGATGTCATCATGGTACGTACTAAGCGCTATGGGCATCTACAGCGTTTGCCCGGGCACGGACCAATATGTAATCGGCAGCCCTGAGTTTAACAAGATCACCATTACTATGGAGGATGGCAAAAAGTTTATTATTGAGGCAAATAACAACAGCAAGCAGAATGTATATATCCAGTCGGGCGCGCTAAATGGCACACCATATACCCACAATTGGATTAAATACAGTGATATAGTTAATGGCGGCACTCTTCATTTTGAAATGGGAGCTCAGCCTAATATGCAAAGGGGATTAACTAAGGAGGATAAGCCTTTTTCATTAACAGCGGCGGAGTAATTACTACTCGCTCACCCGCTAACCACCGCGCGCCATTGCGAGGAACGAAGACAACCGACCAGAGGGAGCTCATTAATACCATTGAAAAACAAATAGTAGTATTAATAATCCCCGATAAGCAGGTCCGCCCTGTACAGTTTGGGGATTGCTTCGTTCCTCGCAATGACGCGTGGTGAGGGAATCTTCTAAACCGTTTTAATAAACAAACAACGATACATACAACCTGCAAATGAAAATACCTACCATACCCAAAGCCTGTAATATGCCCTTTTTTCTGGCATTATTTCTCAGCATAATCATCGTATCATCCGCATCTGCGCAGCAAAAAATAAAACCTGTTAATTACGCCGAAAAAGTAAACACGCTAATAGGCACCGCAGGCAAAGGGAAAAGTCCGCAGGAAATGTATTTAGAGGCAGGCTTCACCTTTCCGGGAGCTACCTATCCCTTTGGTATGGTACAATTCACCACCACATTTTTTGATGAAAATAAAGGATTTGTAGTAAACCAATTGAGCGGGGCAGGTTGCCCGCACATGGGTAATTTCCCAACACTGCCTTTGAATGGAGATCTGCAGGCATCACCTAATGATATGAAAGGCTATAAACCGCAATATCATATGCAAAAAGCTATGGCTGGCTATTATAAAGTGAACTTAGCCAGCAGCAATATTAGCGCGGAGTTAACGGTAACCAAAAGAACCGGTATGGCACAGTACAAATTTGCAGATACCGCCAAACATGCCACTATTATTATCGGTTCAGGTATAAATGCTACCAAAATCAATGAAGCATCAGTTAAGATAACTGGTCCGGGGAAATGCGAAGGTTACGCTGATGGCGGTTCATTTTGCGGGATCAACACACATTTCAAAGTTTATTTTGTGGCTGAATTTGATGCTACGCCAATTGTTTCAGGTACCTGGAAGGATAACCTGATTAATGTATCATCCAAGGCGGATACCGGCAAAAATTCCGGCGCTTATTTTACTTTTGATGTATCAGCAAACAAGATCATTCATTACAAATTTGCCTTATCCTACGTTTCATTAGCTAACGCGAAGGAAAACCTTGCCGCTGAAAACGCTGGTTGGGATTTTGCAGCAGTTAAAGATAACGCCATAAACGCCTGGAACCACCAGTTAGGTAAAATAGAAGCCATAGGCGGCAGTAACGATCTTACCACGCAGTTCTACACGCATTTATACCATGCGCTTGTGCACCCCAGCATCTCAAATGATGTAAACGGCGAATATATCGGCGCCGATAATAAGGTTAAAAAGGCAGTTGGCTTTAATGATTATACTGAATTCAGCAATTGGGATACCTACCGTACAACCATCCCCCTATTGGCTATGCTGGCGCCAAAGGAAACCAGCGATATGATGCAATCCACCGTGAAATTTGCTCAGCAATCAGGTGGTGGTTTCCCGCGTTGGGTTATGGTGAATGTGGAAACAGGTATTATGCAGGGCGACCCAACATCAATAGTAGTAGCCAATGCCTACGCTTTCGGCGCTACTAATTTTGATACCAAAGCCGCCCTTGCCATTATGCGTAAAGGAGCGGAAGTGCCGGGCACCAAATCACAACAGGAATTAACCCGACCGCAGCTTGATCAATACCTCACTAAAGGCTACGCGCAGGCATCTATGAGCCTGGAATATAACTCAGCAGATTTTGCCATAGGCGAATTTGCCCGTCAAACTATCAATAATAAAACCCTATACAACAAATACCTGCAAAGCGCGCAAAAATGGAAGAATATTTATAACCCTGAAACAACGTGGCTGCAATCGCGCAACGCAGATGGCAGCTGGCGACATAATACCGATGACATGCGTGAGGCCAGTTATAAAAGCTATTTCTGGATGGTACCCTTTAATTTAAAGGGCTTGATCGATACTATAGGTGGTAAAGAAATTGCTGAAAAGCGACTGGATGAGTTTTTCATAAAGCTGAATGCCGATTACAGCCAGGAGTGGTTCGCGGCAGGCAATGAGCCCGATTTCCAGGTGCCATGGGCTTATAACTGGGCAGGCGCGCCATACAAAACACAGGCACTTATCCGCCGCATCATGAAGGAGTCATACAGCAACCGCAATAACGGTTTGCCGGGCAATGATGATCTCGGCGCAATGGGCGCGTGGTATGTGTTCGCCGGTATAGGTATGTACCCCATGGTCCCAGGCCTTGGTGGCTTTACGGTGAACAGCCCCTCGTTCCCGATAATCAGGATCCACATGGGCACAGGCAAAACGCTCACCATTACCGGTGGTTCAGAAACCAAACCCTACGTAACAACGCTCAAAGTAAATGGCAAACCATGGAACAGCACATGGATACCTTACAGCGTTGTAAAGAATGGCGGTACCATCAATTATAGCCTATCGGCCGAGCCAAACAAAACCTGGGGAACAAGCATATCGCCGCCGTCATTTAATTAATAAATTATGCAAAAGGGATATAAATATTTACCAACCGTAGCGATGGGTTTTAAACCCATCGCTATAATAATGATTGCTTTAGTAACAGCCAGTGTGGTAAATGCTCAACAGGTAACTGCCAAATTACCCACATGGGCATTCGGCCCATTTGTTAGGCCTGCAAATGTTAACCCGATCATTTCACCTGATACTGCAAGCCAGTTCTTTGATCCCATGAACCAAAAAATATGGCACTGGGAATCAAACGATACATTTAACCCCGCGGCTACAGTTAAGAATGGCAAGATATATGTGATCTATCGCTCTGAAGATAATTCAGGCAAGGGAATCAGTCAGCGCACCTCGCGCCTGGGCATTGCCGAAACTCCAGATGGAACTACCCTGAAAAGGTTCTCCAAGCCAGTGCTGTTTCCGGCAGATGATAACATGAAAGAATATGAATGGCGCGGCGGCTGTGAAGATCCGCGTGTGGCAGTAACTGCTGATGGTACATATCTTATTCTTTACACCGAATGGAATGGCAAAGTTCCCCGTTTAGCCGCAGCAACATCGCGTGATCTGTTCAAATGGAAAAAGTATGGACCAGTTTTTAAACAGGCTTATAACGGGAGGTTCTTTGATATCCAATCAAAATCAGCCTCAATTGTTACCAAACTGGTGAACGGCAAACAGGTAATAGCCAAAGTACAGAGCAAATACTGGATATATTGGGGCGAGAAAAATGTTTACGCCGCCACATCAACCGACTTGGTTAATTGGGAACCATTGATTAATACCGATGGGACATTGAAAATATTATTTTCACCCAGAAACGGCTATTTTGATAGTATCTACACTGAATGCGGGCCGCCATCTATCATTACTGATAAAGGGATCTTATTGTTCTACAATGGCAAAAACAGCGATACCAATGGCGACAAAAACTACGCATCAAATACCTATTGCGGTGGCCAGGCCTTGTTCTCGCTAAATGACCCGACAAAGGTAGTAGCACGATTGGATAAGCCTTATTTTATACCCGAAGCGCCGTTTGAAAAAAGCGGCCAATATCCCGCAGGTACTGTTTTTACCGAAGGATTGGTGTATTTCAATGCCAAATGGTTCCTGTATTATGGCTGCGCCGATTCAAGAGTAGCCGTAGCTATATATGATCCGGCAAAGAATAAATAAAGATGGTACGGCGTGGTAGATAAGCCGATAGGCGCTTATCGCACAAAAACCAATAATTAATTTACAATGTGTGGAAATGTGAATAAGATTTAATTAATTTACAGCACCATTTATAAATTGATTAAACTGCGGAATGGATCAGAAACCGGCTTTTACAGAACCTAAGTACAGGCTGATCTTATTCTTTGTTACTGCTCTTTTTATGCTTTGGGGAATTGCCATTACCCTTGGCGATGTTTTAAACAGGCATTTTCAAAACGTATTGCATATTTCAAAATCCCACTCGGGCCTGGTGCAACTATCAATTTTCGGAGCTTATGCCGTAATGGGCATACCGGCCGGTTTATTCATGAAAAAATTTGGCTATAAAAAAGGAATACTGTTAGGCTTGTTCCTGTATGCTTTCGGTGCTTTCCTGTTTGTCCCTGCTGCGGATGCTGTTTCATTCGACTTTTTCAGGATAGCATTATTTATTTTAGCCTGTGGTTTGGCAACGCTCGAGACCGTAGCACACCCTTTTGTAGCAGCCCTGGGTGATCAGCGCACCAGTGATCAGCGTATAAACTTCTCGCAAGCTTTTAATGGTTTGGGAGGGGTTATCGGGCCTGCTATAGGCAGTTATTTTATTTTAAAGGAGGGGCAGATACATTCTAATGATCTAATTGGAGTGAAAAACCTGTACGTTGTAATAGGTTCGGTGATCGCACTTATTGGTATCCTTTTTTTGTTTGTAAAAGTGCCGCATTTAACCCATGCGCATAATGAGCAGATAGATTACGAAGGTACAGCAGAGAAGAAGCAGGTTGAAAAAAAGCTGATCCATCATAAACATTTTATTTTTGCAGTTATAGCCCAGTTTTTTAATGTTGCCGCGCAAGGTGGTACATGGGCCTACTTTATAAACTACGGGCATGAAATTATGCACCTCAGCGATGAAAAGGCGGGCTACTTTTTTTCATTAAGCATGATTATGCTGATAGTAGGGCGGTTTACCGGCACCTTTTTAATGCGATATATAGCGCCATATAGATTGCTTAGCATATTTGCAGCAGCAAACATTGTTATGTGTTTAATAGTTGCCCAGGGCGCAGGATGGGTGTCATTTATAGCTTTGCTATTCATTAATTTCTTTTTCAGCATAATGTTCCCTACTATATTTAGTCTGGGCTTAAAAAATCTGGGAGGAAAAACACAGCAGGGTTCTTCGTTTATCGTTATGGGGGTAATTGGTGGTGGTTTATTTCCTCCTTTAATGGGCCTTATTGCTAACCATGATATTGCTGCAGCTTATTATTTACCTATTATATGTTATATAGTTATATTTTTATTCGGTTATGGGTATCCGCGTTTAGCTAAACCGAATTAATACCTATTTAAGTTTTAACTATATTTGATAAGAAAAATATCTTCAGTGAAAAAGAAACTTTCAATAAACGACATTGCTAAAAGCCTAAACGTATCTAAAACTACCATTTCCTTTATCCTTAACGGGAAAGCCCAGGAAATGCGTATTGGGGAAGAACTGGTTGACCGCGTACTGAAATATGTAAACGAAGTTGGGTTCAAGCCAAACTCTATCGCCCAAAGCCTGCGTACGGGTAAATCAAATACTATAGGATTGATGGTTGAGGATATTTCGAACCCGTTTTTTGCAAAAATAGCCAGGCTTATTGAGGATAGGGCCTATCAAAATGGCTATAAGATAATTTATTGCAGTACTAACAACGATACCAAAAAAACCAAGGACCTGATCACCATGTTTCGTGAAAGGCATGTGGATGGGTACATTATTGCACCACCCGAAGGCATTGAAGAGGATGTTGAATCTTTATTGAAAGATAACCTGCCGGTCGTGTTTTTTGACAGGCATTTGCCAAAAGTAATTACCGACTATGTTGAAATTAATAACAGGTTCAGCACATATAACGCCACCAGCCATTTAATTGGTGAAGGCAAAAAGAATATCGCGTTTATTACATTTACTTCGCCGCAAACTCAAATGCAGGACAGGCTTAAAGGCTATAAGAACGCGATGAAAGAAAGCGGACTTGAACCTTTGGTAAAAGAAATTGTATTTAACCAGAATGAAGACCTTATAATTAAGCCTATAACTGATTTCTTAACTAAACATCCCGACCTGGATGCTATACTTTTTGGAACGGACCATATTGGCTCATGCGGTTTAAAGGTGATAAAAGAAATGGGTATACAGGTTCCATCACAACTGGCCATTATCTCATTTGATGATTATGATGTATTTAAGCTGCACTCGCCGCCGATAACAGCTATTGCTCAACCTATTGAAAAAATTGCTGAAAGTGTGATCAATGTACTGTTGAATAAATTAAATACGCCATTGCTAAATCAACAGCCTCAATTTATAACCCTTAGTACAAGCTTAAATATCAGAGGATCTTCAAAGGGCTGATCGTTTACGAAAAAGTAGTTTTGTAATCATGATTTGCAGGGAACGTTGTTAACTGTATAATTGGTAATCCCATGCTCAGTAACGGGATATACAATAGAAGCGCATAAAAGATTATAACAACATTGCCTCTTCGCACCATAAATGTGGTTAAAGTGTTATGGAATTAACCAGCCTGGCATTGGAGAATAGGGTGGATAAGGCGTCATATTTTTCACCAGCTACCGGAAGTTTCGAAAGTATCATCGCCTTCAACTACCAGTTTTTCATAGGCAATAGCCAATTATTTGGTAAGATGAGTTTTTCCCGTATCTGCTAATAATGCAATTTCTTCACAATTCACATTCCATCAAAAGTGATGAAAGCCCATTAAAAGATATCATTTATACCTAAAACAGGTAAAAAATCATCAGCCATCAGGGTAAACCTCAAAGAGTGTGTCATGCTATACAAAATGACATATTTCACTTACACCCAAACCCCATCAGGTTACCACAACCGGCTATGAAAAAATTAAAACAATTTATTTTATTTCTAATCATGATCGTTCCTGGATTTTTACAGGCACAATCAAAAAAAACGTTTACCGTTTCGGGAACTATTAAGGATAAAACAACGGGCGAAACGCTACCCGCAGCAACAGTAAGCTTTTTGGAATTACCCGGAAAGGGGGTCAGTACAAATAATTACGGCTTTTATTCCATTGCCGTTCCTGAAGGCAGTTATACGATGCTGACGACTTACACAGGTTACCGTACAGATACTTTAAGGATTCGATTAACTAAAAATATGCTGAATAACATTAGCCTTAGTTCCGGCCAAAGTCAGCTCAAAGAAGTTGTCATCGGCGCCAATTCATCCAAAAGCAAGAATATTTTAACGCTACCTCCTGGTGTTCAGCGCCTTAATATCAAAGATATTAATAATGTGCCAGTGTTATTAGGAGAAAGGGACGTGTTAAAGACCATACAGCTGCTGCCGGGCATCGTATCTGCCGGAGATGGAAATGCAGGGTTTTTCGTACGTGGGGGTGGGGCCGACCAAAATCTTATCTTACTAGATGAGGCCACAGTTTATAATCCCTCGCACGTTTTGGGATTTTTCTCTGTGTTCAATTCTGATGCTATAAAAGATATTTCAATTTATAAAGGGGGGATGCCGGCTAATTATGGCGGGCGGCTCTCCTCGGTAGAAGACATCCAGATGAATGATGGTAACAACCAGAAATTTGGTGCCAGTGGAGGGATTGGATTAATAGCTTCCCGGCTTACCGTGGATGGGCCACTATTTGATGGTAAGGGATCCTTTATTGTAAGTGCAAGGCGCAGCTATGCTGATCTCTTTACCGGCTTTGCATCTGATACCACTACGAAACACAGTAAAATATATTTTTACGATATCAACCTGAAAGGCAATTACCAGATCGATGCTAATAACCGGATCTTTTTATCCGGTTATTTTGGGAAAGATGTTATGAGTTTCAGGAATAGCTTTGGGCTTGATTATGGGAATTCAACAGGAACTCTGAGATGGAACCATATTTTCAGCAGCAAGCTATTCTCTAATACTTCGCTTATTTATAGCAATTATACTTATGATGTTAATATTGACGATAATACAGATAATATCAAAGTATCTTCAGCTATAACCGATTACCATTTTAAACAGGATTTTACTTATTACCTGAATGCAACCAATAAGATCGGGTTTGGCCTTGAATCAACCTACCATATTACTCAGCCAGGTACCGCAATAGCAAGCGCATCTTCCAGTTATAATGATGTTTTTTTAGAGAAGAAATATGCATTGGAAAGCGCAGTATATCTTTCTGATGAATGGAATGCGTCAGACAAATTGAAAATCACTTATGGAATAAGATTAAGCGATTTAAGTGTACTGGGGCCGGGCAACTTTTATACCTATGATAAAGATGGCAATAAAACGGACAGTACCTATTATCAAAGCGGCAAAATTGTTAAAAGCTATATCACGCCGGAGCCACGTTTCGCCGCCAGCTATCAGCTTAATCCAAACAGTTCAGTTAAATTATCTTACGATAGAAATGCACAGAACATACATCTTCTAAATAACTCGGCTTATTTATCTACTACGAATGTTTATTTACCCAGTAGTAATAATATTAAGCCGGAAATAGCCGATCAGGTGGCTCTGGGTTATTATCATACTTTTCAGCAGGCTGGGTTTGAGTTTTCATCAGAACTATATTACAAAAAACTTCAGAACCAGATAGACTACAGAAACGGGGCTGACCTGGTAGGTAACGAAAATATTGAAGGTGACCTGTTGTATGGTTCAGGAAGGGCATATGGGTGGGAAACCTATATCAAAAAGAAAACCGGAAAGTTTACCGGCTGGCTAAGTTATACGCTATCAAAAACGGAACTGAAGATACCTGGGATAAATAATGGAGATTATTATCCGGCAACACAAGATCAAACTAATCACATCTCATTGGTAGGCATGTACCAAGCCACTAAGAAGTGGACATTTTCAGCTGATTTCGTTTATAATACAGGTGACGCGGTCACCTGGCCATCGGGTAAATTTTCTGTTGATGGTGCCCCTGTCTATTATTACGGATCAAGGAACAGTAACCGTTTGCCAGCTTATAACCGCCTCGATATTGGAGCAACGCTCCTGGCTAAAAAAACTGCCAAATATGAAAGCAGCTGGAATTTTTCCATCTACAATGTTTACGGCCAATCCAATCCTTATAATATAGTTTTTCAGGCCGACCCCAAAAATGCCAACAAAACACAGGTGTTGCAGACTACACTGTTTAAAATGGTTCCATCAGTTACTTATAACTTTAAATTCTAAAAACATGAAAATTCAAACACTCATCATAGCTTTAGTTGCGTCCATTTTGTTTTATTCATCCTGCCAAAAAGTAATAACACCGCCTTTATCCAATTCGGCTCCGCAGCTTGTTATTGAAGGCGTGGTAAGTGATACCACCGGCCCTTATCACATTAATATCTCAAAGTCGGTCAACTTTTACGCAGACAATACCTATCCTAACGTATCCGGCGCGTCGGTAACAATAACTGATCAAACAGCTGGCGTTATTGATATGCTAACGGAGGCATCAGCAGGAATTTATACCACGCATAGCATCGTAGGCACGCCCGGACATACTTACCAACTTCAAGTTGTACTTAACGGGAAAAATTATATCGCTGTTTCTACAATGCCTCTTCCGGTAGTGCTTGATTCGATCACTTTTGATTACACCTCTGTAAAAAACATGATTCAACCGGTTGTCCACTACCAGGATCCGGCTGCGTTTGTCAATTATTATAAATACAATATTACGGTGAATGGCGTAAAACTTAACCGGTTTCAATCGGATGAAGACCGGCTAATGAACGGCAAATATATAAATGAGGACCTGGTAACCGATACAGGAGCTATTAAGAAGAATGATTTGGTATTGGTGAATCTTGACGGGATAGACAAGGGCGCATATAACTTTTTACAGGAAGCTGAAAATATTGCTTTTTATAACGACAATCTGGCAACACCCGCAACACCAACTGCTAATATATCAGGCGGCTGCCTGGGGTATTTCAGCGCACAAACAGTAAGCAGTAAGTCAAAAATAGTGAAGTAGTGAGGTCGAAAAATATGATGCCGTTTTTTGAGGTCTTAAAGGGAATGCTTTTAAATAGACGTTTCATTGAATAATTCAGGATATATACCCTTCGTTATTGTGTCGCCTGAAGATATAATCGCAAAGAAACCTATCAAAAAACAGTAAAGATCAAATTTTTACAGCAAACAGCAGGTCAACAGAAGTTCTTTATGCAGAATCTTTGTTGACCTGTTGTTATATATGACTGTCTATAATTCAACTATTCCGTAGATTAGCCGGAATATAAATAGCCGCAATCCAATAATAAGCAAGCATTCTTATATTAAACTAATTAATTTTAAAAACAGGGTCAGGGTAAAGCAGGAGATAGGTGTCTTTATGTTCGCCCGATTATATTAATCAGTTTTGCGGGGTTAAATTATAATATATAAGCTTGATGACTTTAAATCCAAAACGACTATCTCAAACCCTGTTATTGTTTTTATTAATTTTTAGCATTAAGCTATCGGCCCAAAGCTATTTGATGAAGGAAGTATCCATTAAGGAAATAAAACAACAGCCCATAGCAAGCATATTAAATAAAATTTCCAGCAAACAAGATTTTTATTTTGCCTATAACAATAGGATTATCCCCGCTGACAGCTTAGTATCAGTTTCGGGCTTCCGTGGAACAATTTTTAGTCTTTTAGAACAATTACTGGGAGAAAATTACGAATTTAAAGAAGTCCCCGGATATATTGTATTAACATTTGCACCAGACAAACTGACCCTTACTGCTGAAATAGGTAAAGACCAGGGAACGCAAACTTTGGTGAAGGGGTATGTGCGTGATATTGCCGATAGTAAGGCAATCGCACATGCCAGCGTTTATGAAAAGGATCTGCTGGTATCAACGCTCACTAACGATAAAGGATATTTTGAGCTTAAATTAAGGAACTATAACGGATCAGTAAAACTTACGGCAAGTAAAGAAAATTATCGCGATACCTCCCTGTTCATGCTGGCTGATGTTGTTGTGAATGATAAGCAGATCAACAAAAGTTATAGCTATTATCCCGACAATGGATCGAATAAGGGAATTGAGCACAGCCGTTTTGCCAGATTTTTTATCAGTTCGAAACAATTAGTGCAGGATTTAAACCTCGGTAATTTTTTTGCTGCAAGCCCATACCAAATTTCACTTACACCGGGCTTAAGCACACACGGTATGTATAGCAGCCAGGTAATTGATCATTTTTCCCTGAACCTGTTAGGGGGATACACCGCAGGGATAGATGGAGTTGAGTTAGCCGGGGTATTTAATATTAACCGTAAAAGCATGCGCTTTTTGCAAGTGGCCGGTATATTTAATGTGGTGGGCGACAGTACCAGGGGTATACAAATGGCCGGTATTTATAATAATGTGCTGAACAACGCCTGGGGAATACAAATTGGGGGAGCGGTAAATCAAACACGCAATTTTAGCAATGGTATACAAATGGCTGGGTTAGCAAACTTTGATAAAACAGCCAAAGGGCTGCAGGTGGCCGGTGTTATGAATAAATATAATACTGATAAAGGGGCTACTATTGCCGGCCTTACCAATATAGCCCGCGATAGCAGCGGCACACAGATAGCCGGATTCCTGAATATAGGCGGTGATGTTGGAGCGTTGCAAGTGGCTGGTTTTATGAATGTCGCAAAAAAGGTTAAAGGAACACAGATCGGCTTTATAAATATTGCCGATAGTAGTGATTACCCTATAGGTATCTTCAATTTTATTAAAAATGGCGGCAAAAGCATTGCAGTAAGTACAGATGAAAACCTGTATGCGCATATTGACTTTCGCTCAGGGGGGAAGGTATTATATAGCTTACTGGGAATAGGTTATAGATTTGGCTCAGATAAGGACAAGTATTTGCTTGATGTTGGCCTTGGGGCACATATCGTCAATAATAAGAGGTTCTTTTTAGACGGAGAATACGTCAATTCTTCATCGTTAAATACAGATCCTAAAAAGGACGTGTATCACACAAATTCATTGAAGGTTTTACCAAGATATAAAATAAGTAAACACCTTGGATTGTTTGCCGGCCCGTCTATAAATTTAACTTCACTGCAAGCAGGCGATGCGGCTAAAGTTCATGGATGGGTTATTGAAAATTCTATAAATAATAATCACATAAATACTACCTCTATTGGCATAACAGGTGGTTTGCAGTTCATGTGGTAGTATTATATCTCCTGCTTTCTTTATTTAATGATCGTTGTTTTACCTGCTTCATCAACCTGCATTCCGGGTGTTGTTTCCTTTATTAAAGCTAATATGTTCGTTAGGGAATCCTGCAGCCTGATTGTAACGGTTATTGGCGTATTGCGTAGCGTGCTGTTTTCAATTTTAATATCAGCATTATAAGCTTCGTTCAATACATCAACCAGGCGCCAAAGAGGGGTTTTGTTAGCTATAAAGGTATTACTTACATAATAGTTGTATAGCAGGTCGTCGCTTCGTTCTACTTTAAATACCTTGTCGCCAGGCTTTATGCTGATCATCTGCCGGGCATGTAACTGCACCGCGTTATTATTATTATTACTTACGCTTACTATGCCGCTTTCAACTATAATTTCGGTATTGTGCAATTTACTTTTTACATTAAATGCCGTACCTACATCAGCTATATTAATGCCATTTACATGCACGGTAAAAGGTACCGCTGCATTATGCTTAATATTGAAGAACGCCTCTCCTGTAAGTTTCACAATTCTTCGTGCTTTAAAATCATTGTTATAGGCGATGCTTGAATTTTTATTCACATGTACTATTGATCCGTCGGGCAGGGTATCTGTCAATACCTTATCTGTTGCCTTTAGATTTACCCATTCCTGCGTTGTGCCTTTTTGTCCGTTATACAAATAAAAAGCCCCCCATCCGCCACCAATCAAAAGCAGTATAGCCGCAGCAATACGCAACCAATTGCTGCCGGTTCTAATGGGTATTACCTTATTCGGTTCCCTGTTTGCCAATTCCCTGTTTTGTTTGAACTTTTCCCATGCCTCAGTTTCCCCCAATGGGCTCACCTGTGCCAGCCGGCTGCTGGCTTCAAGTATGATCTTTATTTCTTCTAATTTTTGGGCATTTGCACTGCTAACAGCTGTCCAGGCTTTAACTTCCCGGGCCTCGACTGCCGTGGTTTCCCCAAGTATATACTTGATCAATATATCTTCACTCATATCCTCTTTCATGATCTGAATATATTAAATATCATTAGTGCAATTAGTGGTAAAAATTCTTTCATTTCCTTTCTCAATATCCGTAATGCTTTACCCATATGTGTTTCTACTGTTTTTATGGAGATTTCAAGCTGGTTGGCTATCTCGTGGTATTTAAGATATTCAAAACGACTTAAATGAAAAATGGCACGGCACTTTTCAGGGAGTTTATCCAGAGCCTTACTCAGGTGCTGTTCCATCTCGTTCAATTTTATTTTTCCGTCAGTATTATCAACACGGTTCTCCATTGCATGTACAGTATGTGTTTGGTATTTTAAGTGGATCTTCTGCCGCCTCATGTAATTGAGGCAATCATGATAAACCGATTTGTATAAGTATGATTTTATGGAGATCTGTATATGCACCCATTCATTTTTTTCCCAAAGTTTAAGAAATATGGCCTGCACAACTTCTTCAGCCGCATCCCAATCCTTCAGTAATGAAAAACCATACGCATGCAGTTCCCTGAAGTGTTTTTTAAACAGATGTTCAAAAGCGGCCTCGGTTTTATCTGTTAAACCGGCCGTTATTTCGGTACTATCCATTAGTAACTATTATGTTCGGCAAATTAACCTTATTTAAATAAACCGGACAGTTAAAAAATGTAACCGCCCGGTTTATTTCTTTATTGAAATTTAAAACCAACACCCACACTAAAGATATTTGCTTTTTGGCCAAGCCCCTCATTGAATTTACTTAAGCCCATGCTGTAACGTGCATCCAGTGTCAAACTCCCTATGTCAACACCTGCGTTTAAAACCGCTCCGGCAGTAAGGTCTTTATATTTAAAACCAGCTGGGGCAACTGGATCTTTTAAGTTGTAATAAAAATCGGGGCCCGCTGATACCCGGAAGATCAGTGCCGAAGTGTTCACTATCTTATATCCCGCCATTAATGGCACATTTAATTGTTTGAATTTGGCGTCATATGAAATAGCGTTAAAGCTGTATTTATCACTAAAAGTAACATAGTTAATTTCTGGCTGAAAGTAAAAATCCTTACCTATCCGGGCAAATACCCCTGCATTAAACCCAACTTTACCCGATTTGTCGGTAACGGCATCCAGGCCGGTTTTTAAAGTTGAGAAGTTAGCACCCGCTTTTATTCCAAAATCAATCTCTGTAGTAGATTGCGCTTTTACCGAACTGATGCCCAGTATAATTAAGCTAGCCGTAGCAAGTAATTTAAATGATTTCATTTTCTTGGTTTTTGTTAAATTGTATTTGATAATGTATATGATGCTTGTTAATGACACGCGGTTTGCGTTTTATAAATGATTTAACAGGGTTATTTAAAAGTGAAACTGAACTCCGGCCGTATAGCCAAAATATAACCCATACAAATCGCTGCCGTTGTTTCGTGTCCAGCTGGTTACGTATTTCTTTACTAAATTTCTTCCCTCAGCATTATCTGTTTCAACATAATTGAAGGATGGCCCGCCAAATATTTCGATGGAACGGGTAATTTTAAAGGCGGGCATCAGGTATGACGACGATTTGAAGTATTCATCGCCTTTAAAACTTTCCAGTCCACTGGTAATAAGTTCTGTTTTTAGGCTGAATGCTTTTTCCCTTAATATATTAATACCAAGGCCGGCCTCATAAGCGTATTTTTCCTTTGTATTTTTAAGATTGCCGCCAATGCCTATAATGCCATAAAAGAGTTTGCCGCCTGAGCGGAAACTTAACATCGTAGTTTCATTTTCGTCAATAGATATCCCGATGCTCTTATCGTTATTTTTTGCGATATTGATAATGCCTATCTGGGTACCCGCGCTATCGGCAATGTTTATAAAGCCAACCTGGGTGCCTTTCAGTTTTTTAGCAACGTTCATAAAACCTGCTAATTGCAGCCCTGACATATCGCCGCCTGTATTCAGGAATCCGGCTACCTGTGTGCCGGTATTATTACGGGCAATATTGGCGAAACCCGCTACTGCTGTTCCTTTTCCCTGCGTATAAGTATTTATAAAGCCCGCGACCATAACGCCATTTGCGTTTTTACCAATGTGGTTTGAGAAACCAGCTATCTGTACCCCCGTGGCATCCCCGTGGACAACGTTTGATAAACCCGCAAGTGAAAAACCACGTTCCCCGGCAGAAACCCCTGCTAACAGGTTTAATGAAAAATTATTGGTATCTCTGGGGGCGCTGGTGTAGTTGCTGCTTAAAGGATAGATCAATCCAATGTTGTTCCGGCGGTCATTGTTATTTTTTTGCGCATAAATGCTATTTGCAGTAAATAACAGGAGCATCAGCGCAGCTACTTTTATAATTGCTGATGTAATGTTGTAGTTGTACGATTCGCGTTCCATGTCTGTTTTTTGTTTATTTACAGCAATGACACACAATGGATACCTTACCCTGACTCGTCTTTAAAAAATAATTATAGCTGCCCAATGTGCTATAGTTGGCCATACACATGGTCTGCAGGTATAATAGGCGAAGAATTAGACAATTAACCTTGTCACCTGCGACAGATCAACCAGACAAGCTATCTTTACATAGAGAATCGAAAAACGATGCGCAAAAAAAACGAATCAATACCTATAAATCATTTTGGTGACGAGTATAACTCAGGTATTTCCATTGAAAAAATATCGGTTAAAGATTTATCTGTTTTCGAAATATTGGAGCAATCAGAGCGTCATAACTGGCATTCATTTCACCTGCTTGAAAAAGGAATTATTACTATCGAAATTGATTTTCAAAAGTATAAAATTGAGTCACCGTCTGTCATCTACATGCACCCTAATCAGGTACATCGTATAATAGCATTTAAAAAATTTACAGTCAGCAGTTGGGCAACTAATAATGAAAATCTGAATCCTGAATATCTAAAACTGTTGGAAGGCATCACACCCGCAAAGCCGTTAGTGTTACAGCAAGAAATGTTTTCCATTATCTCCGAAGCGGTATCACTTTGCTTAAAATTTGCTGAAAGGAAACAGGATAAACTATATCATTCCTTATTAAAAGACAGCTGTAACGCATTGATCGCATTAGTGGTTTCGCAATATTTAGCGCAATCTAAATCAATGGACAAACTTTCACGATTTGAGATTATCACCAAAGCATTCAAGGAAACATTGGAGCGTAATTACACCACACTAAAACGCCCCGCAGCATATGCCCTAAAATTAAATATATCTACAGCTTACCTAAACGAATGTGTCAAAAACACAACAGGCTATTCCGTTTCACATCACATACAGCAACGTGTAATTTTAGAAGCAAAACGCTTGCTGCATCATTCCGATAAATCGGTAAAAGAAATTGCAGCAGCATTAGGCTATGATGATTATCCTTATTTTTCACGGTTATTTACTAAAGTTACAGGATTGACTGCTTTAGCTTTCCGAAACAAAAACCACGATTAGTCCAATATCTGCTTTGTATTGTCATTGTTTGCGCTTGTTATACGATGTTCCTTTGCCCCGTCAAATTAAATCGTATAAAAATGGAATCATTAAAAGAAAAAAAAGTGCTTGTTTCAGGTGCAAGTATTGCGGGACTTTCAACAGCCTATTGGATGGACAAGCTGGGTTACAAAGTAACTGTTGTTGAAATTGCAAACGAACCTAGAACTGCTGGCGGGGCTATTGATATAGAGGGGATTGCCTCAGATGCCGCTAAGCGTATGGGGATTTTTAAGCAATTAGAATCAAACCGGCTGAATTTGGAAATGATAGAATTTAAAAATGCAGATGATATTACCGAAGGCTCGATATTGTTAAAAAATGAGGGTGCGGAACTTCCCGATGACCATATCGAAATTGAACGGGATAAATTTGTGCATATTTTATTTGATAAGCTAAAAAATGATGTTGAATTTATTTTCGGTGGTAGCATCACAGCATTAAATGAAACAAAAGACAATATCTTAGTTACTTTTAAAGATGGTAAGCAAAGCGAGTTTGACCTGCTGTTTGGCTGCGACGGTATCCATTCGGCTGTTAGAAGAATTAGGTTTGGCCACGAAACTGAATACACACATTTTTTGAAAGCTTATTTTTCTATCACCATCGTCAGCAAATTGCTGGTCAAACAAAAAACAATGCAAATGTATGGTGTGCCAGACAAGGCTATTATGCTTAATGCTTACAACAATAAGACCGATATAGTTTTTTGTTTCAATTCAGAAAAAGAAATTCCTTACGATTACCGTGATGAGGAGCGACAAAGAAAAATTATTTTGGAACAGTTTGAGGGGCTAAACTGGCGAACCTCAGAATTACTGAAAGAAGTGCAGCGTTCGAAAACTTTTTACTTCGATAAATTCTGTCAAATAAAAATGCCATCGTGGACAAAAGGCAGAGTGGCATTGGTAGGCGATGCAGCCTATTGCGCTTCGCCTGCTGCTGGAATGGGTGCATCGCTGGCAATAAATGGTGCTACCGCATTAGCTGATGCTTTACAAAAACACAACGGAAATTTTGAATTAGCGTTTCAGGATTACAACAAAAAGTTGCGTCCGTTTATTGAAGAAGTTCAAGCCACCGCCGAATTAAATGTAAGAGAAAATTTTATTCCAAGAACCGAAGAAGCTATTCGCAAAAGAAACACACAAGCAAAATTATTTTAGCATTTATAGCCAACTTATGTGTGTATGATAGACTATGAATAATCACACCTGAAATATTATTTATGAGAAAATGAATGGTCCCTGGTTACTTTTTTTAGAATGTTAATTTGATGTGATATGGAAGATCTTGAAAAATAGCTTTCGGCTACGCAAAATGTAATCTTTTACAGGGTTATACTTCCTGTCATTTATACTACCATAGCTGGCATTGAAGAGGATATTGCTTTACTATTCTCGACAACCAGTATCTTTTAACTTTGTTAAACCCGTTTGTAAATGAGTGGATTTTGTGAGTCATTGTTTAACTCGTCGCCTATCTTCAGCGTTTCTAAATAGCTTTGGGGTAAAACATTCGGTATTCCGTTATAAACATTACCGTCGGGCATGTAGGCACAGGTCATTGCCCTGCGCGAACCCGGTGTCATGTTGGCATGTGCGCCATGAATGGTGAACCCATTATGAAACGAGCAACTCCCGGCCTTCATCGGGGCTGCAACAGATTTGGCTGTTCTAAAAACAGGGTAGAAATCGAACACCGAGTCCATGTTTTTACCGATTCCGGGATTTTCAAAACCGGTTTCTTTGTGCGAACCCGGTATAAAAAAGAGGCAGCCATTTTCTAAAGTAGCGTCATCCAGCGCCACCCATATTGATAGTGCCCTGCGATCTGTAAACGACCAGAAAGGCGTATCCAAATGCCAGGAGGTGGGATTGGCCCACGGTCTTTTAAATAAAGCCTGATCATGCCAGATCCGGATACCATCAACGCCCGAAAGTTTAGCGGCCATTTCACCTATTTGGGGGTTAAACATCAGCTCTTTAACCTTTTCATTGGTTTGCCAAAGATTAATCAGCTGGTCAAATACTTTACTGAAATAATCCGCCTCCTTATTAATGCCGTCATCCTCACCAATTGCGCCAGCCTTTCCCGGAATTTTCTGTCCGTTCCTTTCCTGGATCGCTGTTTTAACCGTCTCCCTCCAGGTTTCGAGTTCATCGGCATTTAGAAAATCTTCTATTACGATATAACCATTGCTTTGATAAAAGTCGACTTGCTGTTGAGTAATTACTGTATTCATGAAATTATATGCTTAGTTAGTAATTTGTTAATTGGCATAACAAACTTAAACAATGCACCATTATTTCTATTTTACTAAAAAGTACTTTTATTTGCATTTTATGATAAATTATCTTTTTATTTTGCAGTTAAATAAGTTAGGAAGTTATTTATAGGATAGCAATCCTTGTATTTTTTGATTATGACCGGGGAGGTCATGTTATAGAATTATGCAGAATTATCAAAAATATCTTAATGTAGGCACCACCGAAGAAAACTGGGGCTTTTATGTTAATACTGTTGGCTTTGCGAAAGTTGGGCCCAATAAAAACTATCCAAATAATCGGGAGCATCCGATAGATCATTCCTTTAGCTGGAATAAAGGCAGGATCCTTAACGGCTATTATATTGTTTTTATAACCAGGGGCGAGGGGGTACTTGAATCTGCAAAAACCAAAGCGTTTGATATAAAGGCAGGAACCTGCTTTTTGCTATTCCCCGGTGTTTGGCACAGATACAAACCGCACCCGCTTTCGGGTTGGGAAGAATATTGGGTAGGGTTTAACGGGAAATATCCCGATGAGCTGATGCATAAAGGTATATTTAATGCGGAGAAGCCTTTTATTGACGTTGGCCTTAATGAAGAACTGCTTCAACTTTTCCATACACTTATTACCACCGTTGAAACGGCTAAAATTGGTTATCGTCAAATCATTGCCGGTATTACGTTGCAAATGCTGGGTTTGCTAAATGCTGTCTCAAAATTTCAGGATCAAACCGGGAGCAAAAATGAGAAACTTGTTTCTAAAGCGAAATTCCTGCTGCAGGAGTCTATTGAAAACCCGGTAAGCCTGGAAGAAATTGCTAATGAGCTACCCATGGGTTATTCAAATTTCAGAAAGGTTTTCAAAGAGATCACAGGACTTTCTCCTAATCAGTATCATCTTGAACTCCGGTTGGACAAAGCGAAAAAGCTATTAATTTCCACTAATTTAACCGTTAATGAGGTTGCTTATCAAACCGGATTTGAGTCAATCTTTTACTTCTCCCGTATGTTTAAGAAAAAGAATGGCATCGCTCCAAAAGAACACAGGAGCCAATTAAAATGACTCCTATGGCAAAGCTTTATTTTTTACCTAAAACTAGTTCAACGTATGCCTTCAGCTTAAAATATTATTGCTGTAAACCTGCTATTCTTTGTACTTTTTGACATTTGAGATGTGCATTTTGATATTTGGTATACGAACTGCTTTTGATAATCTTAGATTTAGCTTTTTAACTCATCCTATGCATTACAGAAAAATCATCGGCGCTATCATTGGTTACTTAAGTTGTTTTTTATCTGTTGTATCAATGTCCAAACCTGTCCTCAAGGTAATTGACATTCATAATGCTAAAATAGATATGGTACTTAATTATGATAAAAAAGCCAGTATTACATCCCTTATTGTTGGCGGCCAAAAGGTAATTAATAGTGCCGATGGAATTTTTACCTCTGTAACCATTGACGGTACTGTTTATTCATCATTGCATTTAACCGGTAGCCCGGTATTGATAAAAACAGGGAATATCATTAAGCTAAGCGGCATTCACTATGGGGTAATTGCTGAAAACTGGATATTTACGATCTCCGGCCAATCCATAAAATGGAGCATAGAAAGAAGCACGGCAAAAAATATAAAGATTGATGAAGCTGCATTACCCGAGTTTAATTTCGATAGTATTAATACCTGGGATGGTGCTTACCAGGGTTATGGCGGATTGGCATGGTTTTATTTGTTTAATGAAAAACTATGTACTTATGGGATACACACCACATCATCAAACTTTTGGAACAGTAAAACTGGTAACGGCCTAAACATTAGCGTAAATGCCGCCGGTAAAAACGTGGCTATGAAGTACACCCGTACAAATGAAGATAAACTTGCCTATGCCATCACGGTATCTGACAAGGAACTAGGTTTTAAATTGGATAGCGGAACAAACCGCCGGAGATTTTTAAGAGGACGAACAGATGTATGGGCACCTTTTAACATAGCAGGTGCCAGCAGTGAGAGTATTACGTTAAGCTACTTTAATTTTAATGAAAAGTATGGACGAGGCAAGTTTAAAGGGGTCGACGGTGCAAAAGTTAGCGCAGTGTTAAATACCATAGCCAGGATTGGTGTAATTGATTCCTTGCATTTTGGTGGAAACAGTTGGGCTACCCCTTATGGCCCTATTTGCCTGCATGAACAATACATTGCCCAGTTGGGTCTTGCCATTAATGATCCGGATTATTTAAAAGGGGATCAAAGCTGCCTTGATTATTATTGCGACCATGCCATTAAACCTGATGGCAGGGTTTACCCAAGATGGGCTTATACTAACGAAGACGCGATGCCCGGTAAATTTAATCAATATGGATTTTATGAGGCACAATGGGGTATTTTAATGGATTCAAACCCCGACCTGGTAACCAATATTACAGAAATGTATGATATGACGGGCGATAAAAATTGGGTAAAGGGTAAACAGCAATCCTGTGAAAAAGCTTTAGACTGGATTTTGAAAAGGGACAGCAATAACAATGGGCTCGTTGAGATGATGACCGATAACTCCGCACAAAAAAGAAGTAGCGATTGGATTGATATTGTTTGGGCATCTTATGAAAATGCATTTGTAAACGCTAAACTATATCACGCTTTAATAAAATGGGCTGCAATAGAACATCAGTTAAACAATGAAACCAAAGCAACTTATTATGCAGGTTTTGCCGCTAAACTAAAAGCAAGCTTTAACAAACCTATTGAAAACGGAGGCTTTTGGGACGCGGAAAATGGTTGCTATGATTATTGGCGCGATAAAGACCAAACCATACACGGCCGCAATATGGTTACCCCTGTAAATTTTATGGCGATAGCCTACGGCATTTGTGATGATGATGCGCGAAAAAAAATCATACTGGATAATATCGAGGCACAAATGAAAAAGGAAAATCTGTTCTTTTGGCCTTTAGCTATGTACGGATATGCGCCCGGAGAGGCAAAACAATCGCAATATCCTTTTCCGTCATATGAAAACGGCGACCTGTTTTTATCATGGGGATCAATTGCAGTTAAAGCTTATGCTGATTATAAACCGGCACTCGCCGTTAAATATGTGAAGAACGTGCTTGAGCAATACAGTAAAGATGGTCTTGCCTTTCAGCGTTATGGCAGGATAAAGCAGGATGGGCTTGGTGATGATATATTATCAGGAAATAGCCTGGCAATTGTGGGCTTATATCAGGCTGTTTATGGTATAAATCCTTTATATAACCGCTTTTATCTTGATCCCCATATTACCCCCGAACTTGCCGGCACCAGGCTCAATTATAATTTCAGAGGCAAACGTTTAATTATAAGTTTGGATAGCGGCAGTTATTCGGTATCTGATAAAATATTTAAGGTAGCCGCCAACACAAGTTTTGGCTTTAATACAATTAAAGATCAATTGTCTTATTTTAATGGGAGCAGTGCTGCTGTTTCATTACAGGTAAAATCTATCACACCATTAACTATAGCTATCCAAAACTGGAGTCCGGGCAAAATGGTATGGATACAAAGCATTGGTAAGTCAGCTCCTTCGCTCCTTAATTATCTTATATACCAGTTAAAACCTAATACGGATTACTCGTTTTTTGTTGACGGCAAGCCTGTAAAAAAGCTCAGAAGTAATAATAGAGGCGAGTTGATAATAAGTTATCATCCGAAGTCTGTTGCTGAACAAATTAGTATAAGTAATGAAAATTAAAATACTTAGCCCGTTATGGGGGCATGAGCACCTTGAGTTGGATGTTTTTCTTAAAAAAATAAGAGAGGCAGGTTATGATGGTATAGATACCTGGATACCTGATAACAAAGCCGACAAGCATATCTTATTTGATTATTTACAGCAACATGAATTCTATATAGTAACTCATCAGCACCGCGCTAACGGGAGTACTTTTAAAAAATTCATGGAATCATTTATAAAAAATCTTTATCAATGTGCAGAGCCGACTCCCTTGCTGATCAACTCGCACACTGGCAGAGACTATTTTTCATTTGAACAAAACCTTGAATTGGTGGATGCGGCGCAGGAATTCTCAGAAAAAACAGGAATCACCGTAGCCCATGAAACACACAGAGGACGGTTGGGCTATTCGCCGCAGATGATCAATCAGTTTTTTGAAAGCCGAAGCGAATTTTGCATAACGGCCGACTTTTCGCATTGGGTATGTGTTACAGAAAGCATGCTGGAAAACTTTACCCCTACTGTTAATAAGGCCATCAGCCGCAGCAGGCACATCCATGCCCGTGTTGGGTTTGAAGAAGGCCCTCAGGTAGCTGATCCGGCGGCCCCGGAGTATAAATATGCGCTGGATCAATTTCTGGAATGGTGGGATAAGATAATAGCAGTAAATATAAAGGCAGGCGTCGAAATATTCCCAATCACCACCGAATTTGGACCGGTTCCTTACATGCCCGCTGTTCCTTTTACAAAAATACCATTGGCAGACCAGTTTGCTGTAAACTGCTACATGAAAGATCTATTGGATACACGATATAATCAGTACCGGTAGCGTAAATACAGTACTAAAGAGACGATCGCCGGGTATAGTAAAAAGGTACCTCGACATGCCTTTTTGAACTTTCTAATATCATACTTGCCGCAACGGTACCCATATAATTAAAATCAGTTGATATGGTGGTGATACCATTTAATATTACTTTTTTTATGGGAGTCTCATTATATGAAATAACCCCCACGTCCTTCCCAACTTTAAATTGATGCTCCATTATACGTTCCAATAATATAACCAGGTCATCCTCCATCAAATTAATAAAAACTTCGCCCTTATTAATAGGTGTCGCGCTTACGTTGTTGATAACCTCATAGTTAAATGCATATTGCTGGCAAAATCGCTGAAATCCATTAACAATTTCAACCGGGAAATAACTTTGATCGGGGAAGATCAACTTTAGTGTATGGTATTTGCTTAATTGTGATTTTGCCTGGTAAAGCGCTTCAAAAATATCTTTTTCGAAGTTTTCATAAACTACACTATAGTCACCTTCAATACCGGCAATATTTTTATCCAGCAATATTAATTTGTCTTTGGGAATGGTGTTTATAATTTCATGCGCGTTTTCACCACCTTCAATAAAATGAGGAATGATAACATAATGAGAGTATTCCTGTTTTTTTGATTGCAGCAGTTTTTTGAATAGTTTAAAGTCGTTATTATAAATATAAAAATCAATCGCTACGTCATCATCCAAAGCAGCTACCAGTGCATCATATATGATTTTTTTATGCGCGCTTAGCTTATTGAACAATAAAAAGACCCTTAGTTTTTGGCGGAAATCCATATTGGAAATACAGTAGCCCTTCCCCGGAAATGAATTTACCACACCTATTTTTTTGAGGTGACGATAACTTTTTTGGATCGTATCCCGGGAGATATCAAACTGGTAGCTAAGTTCATTAATAGAAGGAAGCAGATAACCTTTTTGAATAACAGCAGCCTCAACGGCATTAACAATTGAGTTGGCTAACTGCAAATATTTAGGAGTTGCAGAGTATTCATCAATTTTTATGAAATCAAAAAAATTTAAAGGCTTCATTTAATCTATAACTGACTATTATAACGGGTAATAAAGTAATTATACGACTATTTTTCTTTTACACGGCAAATAAGATATACGGCAGGGTTATGCTCACACCTGACCTTGCCCGGATTGATTGTCATTGCCGATAATAAAAACCGTCATGCTCCTCGGGCCATGCGCGCCAATAACCAGTGATTGTTCAATATCAGCTGTTTTTGATGGCCCAGCTATAAAAGTGCCGAAGCCATAGGTGCTTTTGCCGATTAAATCATAAGCATGGTGCATGGTGGGCACTATTGCCGCTGCATTTATAACTACCGCTAAATGTTGCGTTACAAAAGGCAATACCCGGTGTTGCATTTCATTTTCTGTGATCCAAACTGCTCCGTTTTCGGCTACACCGAAATGAGCATTTAATACAGCTACCTCAACATTACGCAAATCATGTATGGAAGCAATATCTTCTAAATTTTCATCGCTTAGGTCTTTTAGCTCTTTTACCGGGCTCACAATTCTTACATCACTGCCATATTGAGCTAAAATTGTGCGTGCAATTTCCGGATAGCCCGAAACATAGGCAACCTTACCGCCCACACCTTGTAAAACGCTTGCAAATTTTTCAAGTGAGCCTTTCTCTTTCGTTTCAAACACATCAATATCCGGCAACTTTACCGTTTCGGGCTGGTTTGCCTTTACTGCTGCTAATATGCTTTCCCTGCTGGTCATATGGTTATTTTAAATTATTTACGGCTGCCTGTTTTGCTTATACCATTCACTGAATGACCACTCGGGCGATGCCGGCATATCCCTTTGCTTATACCAGGGGTTTAGTTTGTTATTTACGGCAAAAGGTGCATACTTTATTACCCAGCGGCCAACTTTGCCTGCAGTGTGATACAAGCTTGGCGATGAAAGTGTCCATGTCATTACCTGCATGCCTGCTTTCTTGGCCTTTGGGGTGTAGCCGTTTTTAACCAATACCTGCCGCCATTTATAGAGCTGTTCATGAATATCAATCTTTACCGGGCACACATTTGAACAGGAGCCACAAAGCGTTGATGCAAACGGCAGATCGGCATATTTTTCCATATCGAGGTTTGGCGCCAGTATGGAGCCGATGGGGCCTGCAACTGCTGTGTGGTAACTATGCCCACCACTACGGCGATATACCGGGCAGGTATTCATGCAAGCCGCACAACGTATACATTTAAGTGAGTTTCTAAAATCTTTACGCCCCAATTGTACCGTCCGTCCGTTATCCACCAAAATAACATGGATTTTCGTGCCTTCACGCGGTGTTTTAAAGTGACTGCTATAAGTGGTGATGGGCTGGCCAGTTGCGCTTCGCGTTAGCAAACGCAAAAAGACACCCAAATGCTTCTTCTCCGGGATAAGTTTTTCGATCCCCATGCTGGCTATATGTATATCGGCCAGGTGGGCGCCCATATCGGCATTACCTTCGTTGGTACATACTACAAACTCGCCGGTTTCCGCTACGGCAAAGTTTACGCCTGTGAGGGCTGCCCTTCGGGTCAGGAAAATTTCGCGCAAATGCTGGCGTGCGGTTTCTGTTAAAAATTGAGGATCGGAGATACCCGCCTCTATGCCTAAATGCTGATGAAATATTTCGCCTATTTCTTCTTTCTTTTTGTGGATACAGGGCAATACAATATGGCTTGGCGGCTCCTCGGCTAATTGTACTATACGTTCACCCAGGTCGGAGTCAATTACTTCAATGCCATGGTTGGCAAGGTATTCGTTAAGGCCGCATTCTTCGGTAAGCATGGATTTGCTTTTTACCATGCGTATCACATTGGCCTCATTAAGTAACCGGCGTACTATTTGGTTGTGCTCAGCCGCATCTGCTGCCCAATGCACCTCAATGCCGTTGGCAACCGCATTTCTTTCAAATTGCAGCAAATAATCATGCAGGTTAGCGAGTACATTATTTTTTATTTGCGATGCAGCTTCTCTTAAAGCCTCCCATTCGGGTAATTGGTGTGCTGCCTTATCACGTTTCTGGCGGATGAACCATAAGGTTTCATCGTGCCAGTCTACCCTGTCTTCATCCTTGTTAAAATCCAGTGCAAGTTCCGCGTGGTCTTTTGTTGAATGCTCCATCATTTTATCCCGCGTTTAATATTTCCGCTATATGAATCACTTTTACCTTGCTGCCCTGCCTTTTCAATATGCCTTCCATATGCATCAGGCATGACATATCAACCCCAGTAATATACGATACATCATGTTTCAGGTGATCAGCAACCCGGTCCTTTCCCATTTTTACCGATACAGCTTCTTCTGTTACACAAAACGTACCGCCAAAGCCACAGCATTCATCTTTACGGGTAAGGTCAACAAGGTCAATATCCGCTACCATTTTCAGCAGGCTGCCAGGTTTGGAAAATTCGGGGGTTACCAACTCCGTCATTGAGCTGATATGCAGGCCGCGCTGCCCGTGACAACTCTGATGTAAACCCACCCGGTGGGGGAATTTCGCGGGCAGACTTTTTACTTTCAAAACATCTGTTAAAAATGAAGTAAGCTCGTATATTTTATGGCTGATGCTTTTTGCGGCTTCAGGATGTTTATCATCATGCAAATGATCACGTATATGTAATACGCAACTCCCTGATGGGGCAACTATATAATCAAACTCGGCAAAGTTCTTTACAAATAATTCATTACAGTCGCCCGTAAGGTGTTCAAATCCCGAGTTGGCCATGGGCTGACCGCAGCAGGTTTGTTTAGGTGGATAAGCAACTTCTACCCCTAATTTTTCCAATAAGCGTAAGGTTGCAATAGCTGCACCGGGATAAAACTGATCAACGTAACAGGGTATAAATAAGCCAACTTTCATGTTTCTATTTAGACGATATGTAAGGGGTACTTACATAATAATTTAACTCAATAAGGTTGGATGGCAATGGCTTACTGTTCCAGCTTTTGTGAAGCGTAATAGCTGCTCCCAATGCCGTAGATTGCGCCATTGATGCAGCAAAAACTTCTATTTCCGGGTAAGAAATAGCCAGTAAATTCATATAAACATTGTTTTTACTAAACCCTCCGTCAACAAATATACGTTTTACATGGCTTCCTTTAAGCACCAGATTGGTTGAATTTAACTGCAAATGAACAAGGTCTATCATCAGTTGGTGATAGGCTTCTATATCATCTTTAAAATCAGCAAGATCTCTCGATTCAAAAACTGATTTTTTTTCGGCAGCAGATGAGCCGACAGTAGAATTCTTTGGCTTCAAAGCTGCTATGATCTCCGGATTGAAGGTCACATTCCTATATTTTATGATATCGGTATCAAAATGATTCGCAATCCTTTTTACCTGCTGCTCATGTTCAAAACCTGAAAATACCCTTGATGCTTTAACAGGCTTTCCTTCGTATTGCAAATAACACAAGCAATCATCTTTAAGCTGATCCGCAGTTAACGGCTGCTGGTTAAACGGATTTAAGCTGATGCACCAGGTTCCTGTTGATATCAATATAAATGGCTCGGTAAAGTTTACCAGGTAAGGGACAAGCGCCGCTGAACTATCATGCAACCCTATGCCGATCTTGTAACTATTACCGGGAAACAGCGGTTCAAAAACTTTGTCGGCCTGTTCTATCGGGGCAAGTTTTTCGGTAATGCCTTCCTGTGCTACCCAATCATGATATTCGTTTTTCTCAAAGTTCCATAAGCCGGTATGGCAGCCAATGCTTGTAATATCTGAATAGGCTTTGCCCGATAGTAAAAAACTCATGTATTGCGGAAGATGCAATGCAAATTTTATGCTTTTAAATACGTCCGGCTTTTCTTTTTTTAGTCGATACAGCTGTAAACCCGAGTTTAAATTACCCAAAACCGGGGATGCAGTTTCAACACTGAATTGCTCTTCACCACCATATTTTGCATAAAAGCCATTGCTTATTTCTTCGGGATATGGCTTCAGATAATTATAAAGCGGGGTTACCGGGTTGCCGTCTGCATCAATATAAACAAAGCTGGCGCCATAAGCAGAAAAATTGACCGCCTTTATTTCAAACTGCTTTAACCGGAACACCTCACTCAGCGAATCAAATACCGATAATCTTAAACTCTCAATATTTTCGCAAGGAAAACCATCCTCATCCACTGTTTCAATAAATCTGGCTGATTTCTCATAAACGATGTGGTAGTTCTCATCAAACAGGAATAATTTCTTGTTCGTTTTGCCCACATCAAAAATCGCTATAACTGGTATTACACTCATTTTTGTTCTTATTCCCCCTTTAGGGGGCTATGGGGTTTATAAGCCGGTAGCAACTGTTTTTAACCCACGTTCGTTGATCAGATGCTCCCTTACCTGCAGTTTGCGATAAGCCTCAATAGGGTTCAACGCGCCGCCATTGCGCAAGCTTGCTTCAGCAACCAGTGGGCGTACATCGGTACGGTAAGCCTGTTGTAAAATCTCCTGCGCAAGCGCTACATCGTTATTATTTTGGGCAACTTGTAAGGCAGTTTTATCTACCAGTAAAGCTTGTGCATAAGCTATTTTGATAGCCTGTACAGATTGTAAAAGATCTTCAATCGGGTCCTTTACATTGTGTGAAGCATCTATCATCCAGCCAATCGCTGTTGCGTGATTCATACCTCGGGCATCCATCCCCTCTACCAGTTCATTAAATATCAGGAAGAGTTGATATGGGTTGATACTGCCGACGGTCAGGTCATCATCACCATATTTGGAATCATTAAAATGGAACCCGGCCAGTTTACCCTCCATTAGTAATAAGGATACGATCTGCTCAATGTTGGTGCCTTGTAAGTGATGACCCAGATCAACCAATGTCTGCGCTTTCGGACCAAGTTTGGATGATAGTAGGTAAGACTGCCCCCAATCGGCGATAGTAGTTGAATAAAAGTTCGGTTCGTAAGGTTTGTACTCCACCCAAACTTTCCAGTCATCCGGCAAAGCTGCGTAGATCTCTTGCAGGCTTTCCAAAGTGTTTTGGAACGCTTTACGGAAGTTCAGTTGCCCCGGGAAATTTGATCCATCCGACAGCCAAACCGATAAGGCTTTTGAATCCAGTTCCTTGCCATATTTTATTACCTCAATATTGTGCTCGACAGCTTGTTTTCTAACTGCCTTGTCTACATGGTGCAGGGAGCCAAATTTATAGCTCAGCTTTTGATCCTTCTGATCCTGGAAAGTATTAGAGTTTACGGCATCAAAATGCAAACCTAATTGTGCTGCCAAAGCTTTGATAGATGCAGCATTCTCCGGGATATCCCATGGTATATGCAGGGAGATAGAATTACTTGATTTGTTGAGTGCGTGGATAATGCCCACATCCTCTATCTTTTCCTCCAGGCTGCGTGGCTCGCCACCGCCCGAAAAACGGCCAAAGCGTGTACCGCCCGTACCCAAAGCCCAGCTAGGGATGGCAATGTTGAACACGCTTAACTTTTTTAAGACCTCATCAAGGTTATTTATATCAGCAGCTACGCCTTCAAACCTGTGCTGATGTTTACTGTGTTGCTGATGATTAAGCTCATCAACCGTGTATTTTTCTATTTTCATATTTGATATAAAAATTATCTATAATAAATAAAAGACCTCTTCCAACGATTGAGTAACCGGCGAATTGTCTGCGTTTGTTTCTGAGATGTCACTCATATAGTCCCACCATTTGCGCATTACTTCAATCGACGATAGTCTGCTGTATAACTCCATATTTTTCACCTTAAGGGTGCCAAACAGGATATTTGTCTCGTTATCTAAAAATATGGAATAATCACTTATCCCTACCTTTTTTAATAATGCTTTAAGTTCAGGCCATATTTGGTCGTGACGCCTTTTGTACTCCAGTTCACAACCAGGTTTTAATTTCATTTTAAAGGCGACACGTTCCATATTAGCTTGATTACCTTACAAACCCGGCAGCTACACCACCATCTACATTAATAACATTACCGGTTGATTTGTTTAGCAGGCCGCCGGTTATAGCAAAGCAGGCATTAGCAATATCGACAGGAAGGATGATCTCGTTTAATAACGTTCTTTTTGCATAATAAGCAGGTAACTCCGCAACGGTAATGCCGTAAGCTTTGGCACGGCCCTCGGCCCAGCCGCCTGCCCATATATTGCTGTCGCTGATCACCGCGTCCGGGTTGATCACATTCACGCGGATATGATCCGGACCAAGTTCAGCGGCATTCAGCCTGCTTAGGTGTAGCTGCGCAGCTTTTGCGCTGCCGTAACCGGCATTGTTTGGTCCGCTTACCAGCGCGTTTTTGCTAACTATGTTGATGATATCACCACCAATAGCCTGTTTTTTCATTACCGCAACTGCTGCCTGTGTAACAAAGAACTGCCCCTTAACCAATACATCGTATAAAAGGTCCCAGTCTTTTTCGGTATGATCGGCAATGGTTTTAGAGATGGATAACCCCGCATTATTAACAATCAAATCAACACCACCAAAAGCTAATATAGCAGTAGCAATTGCTTCCTGTATCTGCTCTTCATTGGTTACATCAAGTATAGCGGTGGTATAGGCATCTTTACCATATGATGCCTTAAACTCATCACCTGCACCTGCTAAACGTTCGGCATTCATGTCGTTAAGGATCACTACCGCGCCCTCCTCAACCAACTTTTTGGCAATAGCTTTACCAATACCGCCCGCGCTGCCAGTGATCAGGGCTATTCTTCCTGATAATGCTTTTGGCTTAGGCATGCGTGATAATTTGGCTTCTTCCAGTAACCAGTATTCAATATCAAAAGCTTCCTGGCGTGGCAGTGAGGTGTACTCAGAGATAGCCTCAGCACCTTTCATTACATTGATAGCATTGATATAGAATTCAGCCGCTACCCTTGCAGTTTGTTTATCCTTGGCAAAGGTGAACATACCAACACCCGGGTAAAGAATTACCACCGGGTTAGCATCACGGATAGCAGGGCTATTCGGGTGTTTACAGGTGTTATAATAATCCTCGTACATCTTGCGGTAAGCCTCAAATGCAGGGGTAAGTTTTTCTTTTATAGCAGTAACATCTGAAAGGTCATCACCTGCACCTAACTCCAATACCAGCGGACTGATTTTAGTTCTTAGGAAGTGATCCGGGCAGCTGGTTCCCATTGGTGCCAAACGTTCCAGATCATTGGAGTTGATGTATTCCAATACCCTGGCATCATCTGTAAAATGACCGATCATCTGTGTTTTTGACGAGCAGAAACCGCGCAGGACAGGAGCTAACGCGACCGCCTGTTTTTTACGGTCAGCCTCAGGCAGGCTAGCAATCTTTTTACCTCCAAATGCAGGGCCTTTTTTCTTATATTTCTCTTCCAGGTATTCGGCACATTTTTCAATTACTTCAAGGGTGTTGATATAGCTTTCATAAGCGGTATCGCCCCAGGTGAACAGGCCATGCGAGCCCAGCATAATACCGCGGATACCGGGATTATTATCCAAACATTCCTTTAGCTGCAAACCTAGGTCGAAGCCAGGGCGCTGCCAGTGTACCCAGCCTATAGTACCACCAAATAATTCTTTAGTTATCTTTTCACCATCTTTTGCTGCCGCGATAGCAATAGCTGCGTCGGGGTGCAGGTGGTCGATATGTTTAAATGGTAAAAAGCCGTGTAATGGCGTATCAATTGATGGTGCTTTTGAGTTTAAATCGAAGATAGAGTGGTTGAACAGTTCCACCATTTCGTCTTCAAACGCAATACCACGGTAAACGTTTTTCAGGCTCCGCAGGCGATCTACATATAAAGCTGCCAGACCGCTTTTTTTCAGCGTGCCGATATCGCCGCCCGATCCTTTGATCCACATTACTTCCACCTCTTTACCTGTTAGCGGGTCCTTATCCATCACTTTGCAGGAAGTATTACCGCCACCATAATTAGTGAGCCTGAGATCGGCGCCTAAAAGGTTGGAACGATAAATGAGTAAAGCTACTTCATCGCCCGCTAATTCCGCGGCTTTGGTGTCATCCCATAAATAGCTTACATGTTTAAATTGTTTTGTGCTGACAGACATATGTTTATTTTGTAATTATTGAGTTAGTGATTTATTGAATTATTAATTGCTTTTTTGCCTACTGCGTACTGCTAACCGCCTACTGTTTACTGCTCACCGCAACAGCAGTTTCCTTATCTTTTATTGAGTTTCCCTTACCTACTACCAATACTGAAATGATAATAACCGCAATACCTGCAATAACAGTTATCAATGCCTTTTTGCTTACGCCTTTCCATTCTTTTAACACCAATCCCCAGGCATTGGCAATCAGGATGATGAAGGCCATGTGTAAGATCCATGAACTGGCGCCATTGCCTAAGCGGCTTTCGCCCATGCCATAAAAAAAGAACTGTAAAAACCAGGTGGTACCGGCTAATGCCGAAAATATATAGTTCTTTAACAGCGGCGTTTTTTCATTGGTATAATCGCCAAAGGTTTTATTGCGGGCATTGAGGATCATACACCAGATAAAGTTGGTTGTTAAACCTCCCCATAGGATAATAATATACACCACGTTGTTTTGAAAAAGGAAATTACCCTGCCCGTGATGTGCTGCCATCCAAATGGTATTGGCGCTATCGGCCATAGTTTTACCGGCTTCTATACCAAAATTGAAACAAGCGCTCAATACACCTGATACAATGGCTACGGCTATACCTAAACCAAAGCGGTAATCTTTATTATCTTCCACATCGGCCTTGCCTGCTGAAAGCTCTTTTTCCTTCATCATACCGGCTTTACCACAAATGATGATACCTACAACCGTAAGCCCGATGCCTAACAACACGAGTTGCCCCCAATGGGTGGTGGCCAGCATGGTGATGGTATCCTTGCCATCTTGCGGGAAGAAGTTATAATACACCGATGGGATTAGCGAGCCGAATACAGCGCAAAGACCCAGTATAATGGTACTGCCTAATGATACGCCCAAATAGCGTACGCCTAAGCCATAAGTTAAGCCGCCAATACCCCATAGCAGGCCAAAGAAATAGGTTAGGAGTAAAATGCTGCCGTTGGTATCGGCTATGATCTCGGTAAAATGCGGTATGGTGAGCCATGCTGCCAGTGGAGGAACTACAAGCCACGAAAATAATCCGCCAACTATCCAGTAGCTTTCCCAGGCCCAGCCCTTTACCTTTTTGTACGGAATATAAAAACTACCCGAGGCAAAACCCCCGATAAAATGGAAGATAACTCCAAATATAACTTGCATAAATATTAGGTTAATTGGTTATTGACTGCTAAACTAAGCAACAGGTTAATGATAACTGTTATGTACTGTAATGGTAGTTAGCTATTCTTTTATGGTTATTAAGGCAATGTCAAATGTTATAACAATCCTCAAAGATTCAATTTTACACATAACGTAGTTGAAAAATGTGCAAATTCCTTTCATTGTAATAATTGTGTTATAAACACCAAAATGTATTTGCAGGTGATGGATGATAATGCTTTAATAAAATAATTATTCCGTATTAAAAACCAATAGCTGTATTTTTAATACGGAATAATTATTATTGTTATTTAAACAATTATTTTTTTGAAAATATAAAAAAATTAGTAGCTTGCCTTTCGTTATAACCTGACTTCATTTTTTATCCGGCCATAGAAATACTGAAAAACGATGCAAACTTAGTGCGTTTTAATGCGCTTGTATAGGGTCGCTTTAGTAGTTCAGAATGGCTGTGTTTGAAATAATTCACATAAGTTCGTTTTATACCATAATCGTTAAGATAACAACTATAAACCATTTTAAGATTCTAATGAGAAAAGTATCCTGCATCATAGCTGCCTTATTGCCGCTATTTGCCATCAGTAATTTGAAGGGGCAAACCCCAAAATTAACTTTAGATTTCAATAAACCAGGAGTTGACGTTAGTCCAAGGCTTTATGGGTTAATGACAGAAGAGATCAATCATTCCTATGATGGCGGTCTGTATGCAGAGCTGATCCGTAACCGCATTTTTAAAGATAATCCTCATTCGCCCGATGGGTGGTCTCTGGTGCAGGATCGTGGGGGCAAGGGTTCAATCGACTTAATTGGTGCCGATCCGTTAAATGTGCCCAGGGAGCAATCCCGTAATGCCATTAATGATGCGCTTACCACCTGCTTAAAGCTAACGGTTTCCAGTGGAGATGGCAGAACAGGTGTGGCAAATGAAGGTTTCTGGGGAATTCCGGTAAAACCTAATACAACTTATAAAGCATCTTTTTATTTAAAAACAGATACCATTGGTGCTCCATTGACCGTAAGCATTGAAAGTAATGACGGAACTGTCACCTATGCCTCATCACAAGTGGTGCTAAGTAAAAAAGGGTGGACAAAATATGCTGTGCAATTAAGTACAAACGGAGATGTCAAACCTACCACGTCGGCGCATTTTGTGATTTCAACCAACACGGTTGGGTCATACTGGTTTAACCTGGTGTCTTTATTTCCTCCAACTTATAATAACCGGGCCAATGGTAACCGTATCGACCTGATGCAGTTGATGGCAGATATGAAACCTACATTCCTGAGGTTCCCTGGTGGTAATTTTTTGGAAGGAGATTATTTTGCAAGCCGCTTTCCATGGAAAACTACTTTAGGTCCGCTTGAAGAACGCCCGGGCCACCCGGGCTGCTGGGGTTACCGGGCCTCTGACGGATTGGGATTGCTTGAGTTTTTGGAATGGTGTGAAGATCTGAAAATTGAACCGCTGCTGGCAGTTTATGCGGGATACTCACTCCGTGGTGATCATGTTGAACCGGGGCCGTTGCTGGAGCCCTATGTTGCGGATGCTTTAGACGAAATAGAATATGTTACAGGCCCGGTTACAAGCAAATGGGGGGCAAAGCGTGCGAAAGATGGTCATCCGGCACCTTTTAAACTTACAGATATTGAGATCGGCAATGAGGATTGGTTTGACAGATCACTTAGTTATGATGGTCGTTTCAATCAATTCCGAAAAGCAATCCAGGAAAAATATCCGCAGCTGAGGTGTATTTCAACCGTTGAAGAATTTCACAAGGGAAAGGTTGTGAGCTCAAAGCCCGAAATGGTTGATGAGCATTTTTATCGCACAGCCTGGGAAATGGAGGAAGATGCTGGTCACTATGATCATTATGACCGTTTAACCAGTCCAAAGATATTTGTAGGTGAATGGGCCACACGCGAAGGTGCGCCGACTACCAATATGAATGCAGCCCTGGGCGATGCGGCATGGATGACGGGAATGGAGCGGAATGCCGATATAGTTCAACGGTCATGCTATGCTCCTCTATTTGTAAATGTAAACAAGGGGACGGATAATAGTCCGCGGGCCTGGCAGTGGGATTCAGATCTGATTGGATATAATGCCATAAGTAGCTTTGGTTCGCCATCGTATTATGCGCAAAAAATGTTTAACAATTATTTGGGTAATAAGGTGATATCAATCGGTGGTGAAAATATACCAACTCAAACACGCAGCCCAAATAAGAAAGAGATTGCAGCCGGTACGCTGCCAAAGGCTATTCCCGCATTGTTTTATGTTGCTACCAGGGATACTAAAAAAAACAAGATCTTTTTGAAGGTAGTAAATACTTCAGGAACATCGCAGCCGGTTACTATAATCCTTAATGGTGCAGTTAAGCTTTCGGGCAAGGGCACGCTGGTAGTTTTAAAAGGCAACGGACCTGAGGATACCAACTCCATTGATAACCCTCAAAATATAGTGCCGGTTGTTACAAATATTTCGGGTATCAGCAAAGAATTTACCAGAAATTTCGCACCTTACTCCATTAATATAATTGAATTGAGTACATACTAAGTAAGTATTAAAACTGATAAAAATGAATTACAGAATTAGCCTTTGTCTGCTGATCGTTTGCGCTTTTGCCGAAAATGCGCTGGCCCAATCCTACCAGCGTACCGCCCTTGGTGTTAAAGCCAATATTCAATCTATGGATGTTGAAGTGCAGTTCTTTTCTCCTGATATAGTTCGGGTACTTAAACAGCCGGAAGGAACCGTATTGAAGAAAGAAAGTCTTTCGGTGATCAAAAAGCCGCAGGAAACCCATTTGGACATTAGCGATCAGGATAATATCGTTACCATAAAAAGCGAATCAATTCAAACTAAACTTAATTTAAAAACAGGCAGTATTAGTTTTGAGACAATCAGCGGTGCGCCATTATTTACTGAGAAAGATTACGGTACGCAGTTTACCCCGGTTAAGGATGCAGATAAAGCGACTTACAGCGTGCGGCAGGCCTTTTTATTAGATAAGGATGAGGTTATCTATGGCCTTGGCCAGCAACAAAATGGCAAGCTCAATCAGCGCGGGCAAAAGATATATCTGCGCCAGGAAAATATGAAAGTTTGTATCCCATTCTTTAATTCTGTGAAGGGATATGGTGTTTTCTGGGATAATTATTCACCGACCACATTCACTGATAATGCCCAGGAAACCTCGTTTGACTCTGAAGTTGGCGACTGTTCCGATTATTATTTTATGTATGGCCCCGGCGCTGATGGCGTTGTTGCCCGGATGCGGGATCTTACCGGCCAGGCGCCTATGATGCCATTATGGGTTTATGGTTTCGTACAATCTCGTGAGCGCTATAAAACACAATTTGAGCTTGTAGATGTGGTTAAAAAATACCGGGCACTTAAAGTACCACTGGATGGCATTGTACAGGATTGGCAATATTGGGGTAAGGATGATAATTGGAATGCGATGAGTTTTGATGCTTCTACTTACCCTAAACCCCAGTTGATGATAGACAGTATACACCAGTTAAATGCACATCTGTTTATTGTTTCATGGCCCGGTTTCGCTCCTAAAACACCGCAATACCAGGAATTCAAACAAAAAAACATGCTCATTAATTTTGATACCTGGCCGCCGGGCGCGAATACCAGACCCTATGATGTATATAACCCGGAAGCCAGGGATATTTACTGGAAGTATCTTAACAAAGGCATTTTTTCATTGGGCATTGATGCCTGGTGGCTGGATTCTACCGAACCGGATCATATTAATGTGCAGGAAAGGGATTTTGACCAACCAACCTACCTGGGCACTTTCAGAAGTGTTGAGAATGCCTTTCCGCTGGAACATACCAAAGGTGTATATGAACATCAGCGCCAAACAACGGATGCAAAACGGGTGATCTTGCTTACCAGGTCGGCGTTTGCAGGCCAGCAGCGCTATAGTGCAAACACCTGGAGCGGTGATGTAGTATCAGCCTGGCCTACATTAAAAAGGCAAATACCGGCGGCCGTAAACTTTTCGCTTACCGGCCTTCCTTATTGGAATGGCGATATCGGCGGATTTTTTGCAGGTGCTTTCGTACGCGGTGGTGGCGCAAAGAACCCTGATTTTCAGGAACTGTACGTACGCTGGATGCAATTTGCAACTTTTACGCCAATGATGCGCTCACACGGAACAGATATCCCCCGCGAAATTTACCAATTTGGTAACCGTGGCGACTGGGCATTTGATGCACAGGAAAAATTTATAAACCTGCGCTATCATCTATTGCCGTATTTATATGCAACCGCCTGGAATGTTACCCATAATTCCGGCTCTATTATCCGGTCTTTATATTCAGAATTCGGGCAGGATAAGCAGGGTTATGAAAATAACAGTGAGTTTATGTTCGGCAAATCATTCCTTGTTATACCCGTTACTGAAAAAGGTGTTAAAAGCCAAAGCGTTTATCTGCCTGCCGGTACCCAATGGTTCGATTTTTGGACGGGCGAATCAACCAGCGGGGGGAAGAGCATTGAAAAAGCTACGCCAATGGACATTATACCGCTTTATGTACAAGCGGGATCCATTGTTCCATGGGGGCCTAAAGTGCAGTATGCTACTGAAAAGAAATGGGATCATTTAACGATCCGTATTTATCCCGGTGCCAATGGTAAATTTACTTTGTACGAAGATCAAAACGACAATTACAATTATGAAAAGGGCATGTATGCCACAATAGATTTTATTTGGAACGATAAGGCCAGAACATTAACTATTACTGATCAGCAAGGTGAATTTGCAGGAATGATTAAGAAACGATCGTTTGATATTGTTCTGGTCGCACCGGGCCACGGTAACGGTTTAACTGTTCCCACTCCCGATAAAACTATTAGCTATAACGGAAAGGGAAAAATTGTGCAGCTATAATTGTTGATATAATTAGAATGTAACAATAATGATAAGTTAAGATTTACCCCCTGATTTGACTTGTTGCTCCCCCGTGTGTTTGAATTATTATTTATTAATTAGCGATTAAATCAAATTAGCCTTAATTATAAATGAAATATTCATCAAGAATCCACAGGGTAGTAGTTTTGCTGGCAATTCTGCTGGGTCCTAAATTAAGCTTTGGTCAATCCCAAAATGATACCATAAAGCCAACGCAGGTATGGCCCGATGAACAGGGTAATCACATACAAGCGCATGGGGGCGGTATAATAAAAGTTGGAAATAATTATTATTGGTATGGTGAGGAGCGTAAAAAAGGTTTAGATACTAACTACCGGTATGTTAGTTGTTATACTTCAAAGGATTTGGTTAACTGGACATTTAAAAATGATGTTCAGATAGCAAAGCCGGATTCTGTATTGGTACATTGGGTGATTGAGCGGCCTAAAGTATATTACAACAAGCAAACAAAAAAGTATGTAATGTACCTGCATGTCGACGGTGGTATGAAAGACCTTGTAACCGGAAAAATAGCCGGTGGTTACGCTTATGCCAGGGTTGGCGTAGCAACCAGCAATAAACCAACAGGCCCCTTTAAGCTTATCAAAACTTTTCGTCCACTCGGGCACGAGAGCCGCGACATTGGGCAATTTATTGATGACGACGGCACAGCATACCTGGTTTTTGAAGATCGCCCGTTTGGATTTCGAATCGCAAAATTATCTGATGACTATTTAAGTGTAGAAAAAGAAATGAGCCTTATACCTGCTCATATGGAAGGTGGGGCCATTGTTCATTATAAAGGCCTTTATTATGCCATAGGCTCGGCGTTAACAGGCTGGTCGCCCAACCCTAATAAATATGCTACTGCGCCGTCATTGTCTGGCCCCTGGAGTGATTTTAAGGATATTGCACCGCCTGAAACGAATACGTACGGCGCACAATCAACCATGCTGATAAAAGTAACTGGGACTAAGCAAACCACCGTGATTTTTATGGGCGATATATGGAAACCCAAAACGCAGTGGGACTCCCGTTATTTGTGGATGCCTTTAGAGATAGGTGAGGGCAGGTTGTGGCTCCCTAAGCCACAACCCTGGACCTTAAACATTAAAACAGGCGAAGCCAAAATAATTGCAGACGGCAAATAACATCAATATGGTTTATACGATCTAAATTTGAATAACTATCTTCTTTATTTAAAATATGATCCCCGCCGATGAAAAATCAGCTAAGGGACCATCACCAATTAAAAAAGAGATTGTTATAAAGATTAATATAGTTATCAGGCTATGGATATATGGCACCCTGCTGTTTTCACTGAACGAGAACTAGCCACAGATAAATTGTAAATCTTAATAAATAATAAATTGAAAAAAATAACAACAGCAATCATCATTCTACTGGTTTTTAATATGACGGCTAAAGCGCAGTCGAAACTGGTAACACTCGATTCCTATTTTAACGATGAACACCGCAAAAACGCCGCAGGCGCATTGGAGTCCTATCATTATAAATGGGAAGAAACAGATAACAATGGCTTTTCTATTTTGGCGGATGTTTTTAAAAAACATGGTGCGGCATTAAC
>NZ_JACHBY010000002.1 GCF_014200495.1 Mucilaginibacter geliditolerans | reverse complement strand
TTTGAGGATGGCGCCATACCAACAGTAAATCATCCCATATTTAAAACTTCTACCAAGCTTTTTATGAAGGATGCCTGCGCGATTACCGTAAGCGGCCCTGCCAAAGCTGAGCTATGGTCGGGCAAATCAATTATTATGGCAAGTGCCACTTATGGCAAAGGAGTAGTACTGGCCGTGGGTGATCCATGGTTGTATAACGAGTACGTGAACGGGCGTTTGCCAGCCGGATTTACCAACGATAAAGGAGCTGATGACCTGGTTGTATGGCTATTGAGCAAGGCGACAGATAAAAAATAAAATCATAATACCTATTCTCATAAATATATTGATACCCATGAGGAATCTAACCATAAAAGCATCGGTCTTAAGCATCTTATTACTCACTTTGCAAACCGGTTATGCCCAGTTTAAATCTGCAGCGGCAATAAAGTACTGCGCCACGCAGGCGGAGAAGACCCTGGCAGCCGCTCCCGCCGATACGCTGAATAATCTTCCGCGCAGCATCAACCATGATAAAACCAGCTGGCATTATGTAAATTATAATGATTGGTGCAGCGGTTTTTGGCCCGGTATTTTGTGGGAGCTGTACGCAGCCACACACGATGAGAAATGGAAAATAGCGGCGGATAAATATACAAAGGAACTGGCCCCGCTTGCAGTACACAGCGGTTTTGACCACGACCTGGGTTTTATGGTATTCAACAGTTTCGGTAATGGCTATCGTCTTACAAAAGATCCCGCGTACAAGGCAGTAATACTAAAATCGGCTGACTCCCTGGCTACGCTCTTCAACCCAAAAGTAGGTACAATATTATCATGGCCATCACAGGTAAAAAAAATGGGCTGGCCGCATAACACCATTATTGATAATATGATCAACCTGGAATTGTTGTTTTGGGCTTCCAAAAATGGCGGCGGGCAGCGTTTGTATGATATTGCCGTAAGACATGCTGAAACCACCATGCAAAATCATTTCAGGCCCGATTATTCCGCCTATCATGTGGTAGTATATGATACAGTAACCGGGAAAAAGATCAAAGGCGTTACCCATCAGGGGTATGCTGATAACTCTATGTGGGCCCGTGGGCAATCATGGGCCATTTATGGTTTTACCATGTGTTACCGGGAAACTAAAAAACCTGAGTTCCTTGATTTTGCACAAAAGGTAGCTGATGTTTACCTGAAGCGCCTGCCTGCCGATCACATACCTTACTGGGATTTTGATGATCCAGCCATACCAAACGCCCCCCGCGATGCCTCGGCAGCTGCGGTAACGGCATCGGCATTATTGGAGCTGTCGGGCTTCGTAACTGATAAGGTAAAAGCGGAGTATTACCGTCAACAAGCCATTGAAATGCTTACCGTGTTATCGTCGCCGCAATACCAAAGCGGGGAGGTCAACAGCGCGTTTTTGTTACACTCAACAGGGCATCATCCGGCAGGCAGTGAAATAGATGCTTCTATTATTTACGCCGATTATTATTACCTTGAAGCTTTACTCCGCCTTAAAAACCTAAAATATTAATGAATACCGGCGGGTAAGCAATTATAGTAATTATTCATGCCTTTTATAAACGCAAAAATCCAATGACAAACAAACCGGCCTTTACCGAGAAAAGATTTATTGTAACCTTCATTTTTGTAACCTCGCTTTTTTTAATGTGGGGCGTACTGCACTCCATGAGTGATGTGCTCAACAAACATTTTCAAAATGTGCTGAACCTTTCAAAATCTAAATCCGGATATATTCAGATGTCCGTTTTTGGGGCTTATTTTATTATGAGTATCCCTGCGGGCTATTTTTTAAAGAAGTTTGGCTATAAAGCTGGTGTTTTAATGGGCTTGCTGCTATTTGCTGGTGGAATCTTTCTGTTTGTTCCGGCTGCAAATGCATTCTCCTTTAGCTTTTTCAGGATAGCCTTATTTATCATGGGTTGCGGAATGGCAACGCTTGAAACGGTTGCACACCCTTTTGCGGCGGCATTAGGCGATCAGCGCCGAAGCGACCAGCGTATCAATTTTGCGCAAACATTTAATGCCGTAGGTACAATGATTGGCCCGGCTATCGGCTCGATGTTCCTGTTAAGCACGGATAATGTGCATTCAACCGATTTGACTTCCGTAAAAACATTGTACGTAGCCATCGGCTGTGTGATCCTGCTGATAGCAGTTGTATTCGTGTTTTTGAAAATACCGGCTTTAACTGATCCACATGTCGACACAGCTGCTATCGACGCGGCTGCTGTCAATGTAGATGTGGATCCCGCCAGGAAATTGTACCAGCATAAGCACTTTATATGGGCTTGCGCTGCACAGTTTTTTAACGTAGCGGCACAAGCGGGCACATGGGCCTATTTTATTAATTATGGTGTTGATGTCATGCATTTCAGCAGTGAGAAGGCAGGTTACCTGATGATCGTTTTTATGGGTATGATGGTGCTCGGGCGTATCGTTGGTACGTCACTGATGACCTATATCGCGCCAAATAAATTATTGGCATCGTTTGCCTGTGGCAGCATACTGATGTGCCTTATTGTCGCCCAGGGATGGGGATGGTCGTCTTATATCGCGCTGATGATGATCAACTTTTTCTTTAGTATCATGTTCCCAACCATTTTCAGTCTTGGATTGAAGAACCTGGGAGAACATACGAAACAGGCATCTTCCTTTATATCTATGGGTGTGGTCGGCGGTGCATTTTTCCCGCTGATCATGGGGCAGATTGCTAATCATAACGTTGCCCAGGCATATTACCTGCCGGTGATTTGCTACCTGGTTATCTTTCTTTTTGCATACCGGTTCTATAAAGTGAAATACTGATGAGGTTGAGGGTTACAGGTTTTCTGCTGGCTGTCAGCTTCATTTTTGCAATGCCGAAAGGCAGGGCACAGCAAGCGGTAAAAAAAGGCTATGATTTTTCTTCTTTGGATAATAAGATATCGTCATGGGTTGATAGCGGTTACTACAAAGGCGCATCTATCATCATAGTCGAAAATAACCAGTTGATCTATCAAAAATACTTCGGTAACTATACGCCCGAAACAGTAGCCTATATCGCTTCAGCCGGGAAATGGTTGGCCGCTGCAACCATTGCAGCGGTTGTTGACGAAGGTAAGTTATCATGGGATGATCCGGTGAAAAAATGGATCCCCGAAATTAGGGGCAGTAAAGGCGATGCTACCTTACGGCAATTGCTATCGCATACTGCCGGTTATCCTGATTATCAGCCTAAAGGCAACCCTACAGATAACTATCAAACACTAAAAGAATCCGTAGACCATATCATCCCCTTATCAGCCGATACACTGCCCGGTGCAAAATTTAAATATGGCGGCCTGGCCATGCAGGTAGCCGGTCGCATGGCCGAACTGGCAACGGGAAAGGATTGGGAAACCATCTTCCAGGAAAAAATAGCCCGGCCTTTAAACATGCGTCTCACCCATTTTACACCTGTGAGCGATGTAGGAGGTCAAAGCCCTATGCTTGGTGGCGGAGCCCGGAGCAGTTTACAGGACTATGCCAATTTCTTAAACATGATCAGTAATGATGGCCTATTCAATGGCAGGCGCATCTTGTCTGCAAAAGCCATCAGTGAAATGCGGGCTAATCAGGTAAAGGATGCCAAAGTAAACCCCGGCGAATTTGTAGAGAAAGTACGAAAAAGCCACCGCACAGATATTTACGGCTTGGGGGAATGGCGTGAAGAAGTTGACAGTGCAGGAAATGCGGTGCTGATCAGTAGCCCCAGCTGGGCCGGGGCTTATCCGTGGATAGACAAGCAGCACCATGTTTACGGATTTTTTCTGGCGCGGGTGGATAGGATGAAAAATGGGTTCAATCCTTTTCTGAGCAGTCCGGTACTGCCTGTTCTGGTTAGGAATATAATTGAAAAAAATAAATGAGAAATAATGCCCGATGCACTAAAGTGATGGCTGCTAAAAAAGATAAGATCATGAATTATTTAACGACCTGGCGGTATGTGGTGATTGCTTTTTTCCTGCTATTATTGCCATTTGGCCTGGCTGCACAGGCACGAAAAGTGTCAGATGTATGGGTGGCGGATAATGGCAATGGTACTTATAAAAACCCGGTTCTAAATGCCGATTATTCCGATCCTGATGCCATAAGGGTAGGAGATGACTACTACCTGGTATCTTCCAGTTTTAATTGCATGCCTGGATTGCCTGTTCTGCACTCTAAGGATTTGGTTAACTGGACGGTCATCAATTATGCTTTAAAAAAGCAGGAGCCAGCCGCGCTGTATGATATTCCGCAGCATGGCAAAGGGGTTTGGGCGCCTTGTATTCGGTACCATAATAACGAGTTTTATATTTATTATCCCGATCCGGACTATGGCATCTATATGATCAAAACAAAGGATGTGGCGGGCGAATGGTCAAAGCCCGTATTGGTATTACCCGGCAAAGGCATTATCGATCCGGCACCATTTTGGGATGATAACGGAAAGGCTTATTTGGCAGTAGCATGGGCTGCCAGCCGCGCATTCGTAAACAGCCTGATCACAGTTTTTACCATGAATTCCGAAGGTACAAAGGTTACAGATGAAGGCAGAAATGTTTACGATGGGCACGATACAAACCCTACTATTGAAGGCCCAAAATTGTATAAGCGCAATGGTTATTACTACATTTTTTCTCCTGCAGGTGGCGTTAGTACCGGCTGGCAACTGGCACTTCGTTCAAGGGAAATATATGGCCCGTATGAAGCCAGGGTAGTGATGGATCAGGGCAAAACAAATATCAATGGCCCTCACCAGGGCGCATGGGTTGAAACGCAAACCGGTGAATCATGGTTTTTGCATTTCCAGGATAAAGGGCCTTATGGCCGTGTGGTCCATTTAGAGCCCATGAAATGGGTGAATAACTGGCCCGTTATTGGCAGCGACTCTGATGGGGACGGCAAAGGCGAACCCATAGCTGTTTACAAAAAGCCTAATGTAGGTAAAACCTATCCTATAAATACTCCTGCAGAAAGTGACGAGTTTAATGATGGTTTGCCGGGCCTGCAATGGCAATGGCAGGCTAATCCGAAGGTACAATGGGTTGCCGGGATCCCGGCCAGCGGGCACTTGAGGTTGTTTGCATTCCCATATGAGAAGGACAACCCCAACTTATGGAGCGTTCCGAACCTGTTGCTTCAAAAGTTACCGGCCCCCGATTTTACGGCTACCACAAAAGTTAATTTAAAAATAGAATGGGAGGTATGGCAAAGTAAAAAGGCAGGGTTGCTCATGATGGGCAATGACTATGCCTATCTCTCCATATCAAAGGACGATAAAGGCTATAAGGTTAGCCAGGTTGTATGCAAAAAGGCCGCCGATGGAACTACCGAAGATGTAGTGGAAGAAAAAAGACTTAACGGCACGGAGGTCTATCTGCGTGTAACTGTGACAGGGCCTGACGCGATATGTCATTTCAGCTACAGTCAGGATGGCAAAAGCTTTGAGCCGATAGGCAGCGAGTTTTATGCGCAGCCTGACAAATGGATCGGTGCCAAAGTAGGCATATTTTGTGTAAGCAGCCCGGATGTCCGTATCGGCGGTTATGCAGATTTTGACTGGTTCAGAGTGCAAAACATCAACCATGATTAATGGGATAGTCGCAACAAACCGAAATTGTTATACAACTAACTTTTAATAAAATAAAAGCGAGGAATGAAGAAGTACCTTACCTTAATTTCTATCGTTAGCTTACTAACAGGGTTGAGCGCATTGGTAATAGCTCAAGCCAGGGTACCAAAAACTCCTTATCCATTTTATCAACCTGCAGATCATGTTTATCAGTACATGATAAAAGCCGGAGGCCGAAATGTTTACCTGTGGATACCGCCCCATTGCCGTAAAGTTAAGGGCGTGCTGGTTTCACTTTCAAACTTGCTGGAACGTCAATGGCTGGAAGACCCGCTGATAAGGCGTACAGCTGCCGATATAGGCTTAGCTATCATCTGGATCGGCCCGGCAAATAATGGTGATAAATCATTCACTGCCGATATGAAGCCGGGCATGGGAATTATATTTCAGCAAATGATGGATGAGCTGGCCGATGAGTCAGGCTATGCGGAATTAAAAAATACGCCCATAATTGCTATGGGGCACTCGGCCAACGGCCAGTTTTCCTGGACATTTGCTAATGCTTTTCCTGACCGTACAATCGCGGTCATTCCTATCAAAACCATTCCGCCACCAGATTCGCTGCGGTTCAGCAATATTCCTTTTTGCTATATTGTTGGGGAAACTACCGAATGGCCGCAGTACCGGGTGCCCGATCCGGCAACAAAGCCGGGCGACCGTGATTTTTATTGGCCGGTTGTACGACAAGGAGCGCTCGCGCTGCGATCACAAAACCCTGATAACCTGATTGGGGTAGTAACAGATCCCGGTGGCGGGCATTTCGACTGGTCGGAACATTTGGCACAATTTGTTGCTTTATATATCCGTAAAGCTTGCCTGTATCGTTTACCGGATCAGGGACAAAGCACGCTAAAACCTATCACCAAAATTTCCGGCTGGTTAACAGGCAATGGCGGGATGGATAAGGATGAATATGCGCCCGCTCCATATACGCTATTTAAAGGTCCGGCAAATGAAGGTTATTGGTTTTTTGATAAGGAAACAGCCGTAGCTGCCCTTGATTTTGAGGGAGACCGCATCAAAAGGAAAAAACAAATGCCCACATTTATACAGGATGGACAATTAGTGCCGGTCGCTAAATTAGGTTATGCGGCATTGAAGTTTGAACCCGATGCAGATGGCGTATCGTTTCATCTTCAGGGTGGATTTTTGCCGCAATTGCCTCCTGAGCTGATCGGGGCCGGAGAAACGCTGGGTCATTCATCAGGTACTATTACCTTCAGGGTAATCACCGGACCGGCGGTACAAACAGGCCCCAATTCGTTCAGGTTGCAATTTGACCGCACCGGAATGGGTGGCGAATTATGGATACAGGAAACGCAGGTAGGGGATAGTGAATACCGCCATGCTGTACAACCCGGGATGATCCGTATTCCCGCAAAATTAACAGATGGAAAACCGCAGGAAATCAAGTTTGCCAAAATGCCGGATATCGTAAAAGGTATAACCTCAATGCCTTTGCGGGCTGTATCGAACAGCGGCTTGCCGGTATCATATTACGTGGTTGCGGGCCCTGCCTATGTTGAAAACAATCACCTTATCATTACTCCGGTTCCTGTTAACAGCAAATATCCGGTAAAGATAACTGTGGTAGCTTACCAATGGGGACGAATAGGCGAGCCGATGTTCCAATCTGCAAACCCAGTGGTGCAGACCTTCAGTATTTGCCGGTAATTATAGCCATAACGTACGAATAGATTGAGGACGGTTATAATCATGTATTCATAAACCGAACTATACTCAACAAAACGAAAATGCTATCACGAAAAACTGATATGTTGATGAATAGAATAATATCTTTTTAACCATACTGCAGGTCAATCAACTGGCAAAAAAATGCTTGAATTCTAGTCATGTGAATGTTTTGGTGGTGGTGATAAAGAAAAGGCGATGTGGGGTTTGTAGTAATCAGGCTACAAAATAATTGAGCTTGATGTCGATGGTAATATAAAATAATTAGATCCAAAAGAGGTAATGTTGTTCATCTGCATTGGCAGCCTTAGCTTTTAGCTCTTTAAAGCCCTTTTTATTATCATGTGAGCTTATGAAAAGCGCCTCCTTGTTTATTGTAGCTAACCGTCTTGGTACTACCTTAAAAACCGGATTTTTATATTATTCGACTAATTTATAGCTATTTAAGCTTAATTAATGCCAAAAACAGCGCACCAATAACTTTTACTTATACATTAATTTGTATCAACCAATTATTAGAGAAATGCAACCATTTGCTAATGGGCGAACCCCCATTAAGTTAAAAACAATATCTGAATTTCGGTACTGTTTCTTTATGTTTTTCTTAGCGGTTACTTTATTCTCCACGAAAGATTATGAACCATCAAAACAAATCACATTAAACTATATCATAAATGAAAACCATAAACCATAAATTCATTTTAATGACAGCCGTAAAGATCCTGGTTGTTTTTATTTGCCTAACATTTTCGATGGCAACCTACGGAACAGTTGTAATTTATCCTCAGGTTCCCGTTGTGCAGGCATGCCAATTCTCATATACCCTTAAGGCCAGGGATCATGGAACAACAACCTGGAATACGGTATATTTATACAATACCCCTGTCACTAATTCCAGCGGGTCTGGAACTAACACCACATGCGGTTATCTTAGCTGCAGTGGTTCAATAGATTATAAAATTATCTTTTCCACTACTGTTACCAGTGCAGTGGTCTACCCTGCACCACTTAATATCACGCCGACCTTTAGTGGTGATTCCATTATGTTCACTACTGCGGGCCCCCAAAAGTTCTATGTTGACATAAATGGGGATCATTACAATGATTGTATACATGTTATCGCGGATCCCCTGGAAGTGAACCCACCACATCAGGGGGATGCCAATGTTATATTTATTCCAAGTGGTACCTTTGTCGACAGTATTATAAAAGTGCCCAGTGGAAAGACGCTTTACATACAGGGTGGGGCCGGTGTGCGCAGTATAGACCTTGACAGTACAACAAATACCAAGGTGCTGGGAAGAGGAGTTATTTTCCGGCCAAATTTTGATGCAATAGCTTGCAGTCACGCCAGTAATGTCACTATTGACGGAGTTCTGGACTTTAACCACGGTTGGGGCGGCGGCGGCGGTTGTGGGTTGCGTTGCGGGCAAAGTTCCAATGTCTCAGTTAGTAACTGTGTATCTTTCAGTTCTAAGACCATAGGTGTTCGGAAGATGGAAAAAAGAAGCATCGGCCTTGTGCGATTCCCGCCTTAGGGCGGGGAAGGGTGGGGTTTAGCAGCTTATTTGGTGTATAAACCCCTCCCTGCCACTTCACATCCAACCGCGCCCCTCCCGTGGGGAGGGAATTAAAAACAGAAATGCAATCTTCCGAACACCTATGGTTCTAAGACATGGGGAGACGGATATGATATTTTTTCTTCCAGCAATATTACGATAAATGATGTTTTTATACGCACCAACGATGACGCGATCGCTTTTTATGGCGGAGGGAAAGACGGTTTTACAGGTGGTTGTAAATCGATTACGGTTACTAATTCAACCCTTTTACCCGATCTGGCACATTCCTTTCATATAGGTGTCTATGGCGATCAGAATATAGATACAGAGATACGCGATGTAACAGTGGCGAATATTGATGTTTGTGATTGGAGCCGGACGAGTGGTCAGGGCTCCATTTATTTCACCGTTGGCGATAGGGTGCGGGCGGCTAATTTTAAGTTCAGCAACGTACGGGTAAAGGATTTTGTGAATACAGCTTTTATTACCATGGCAGTAGTCTATAACTCAACCTACAATTATAACCCCGGGCGCGCTATTGATAGTGTTTACTACACCAATGTTAGCTATACCGGGTCGGCCATTCCTGCTTCGTCTATTAATGGTTACGATGCAACCCGCAAGACTACAAATGTTTTCTTCAACAATCTGTTGATTAATGGGACTACCATTACGAGCGCTACTGCGGGTAATTTCACCATAGGTACTTATGCCAGCAACGTTACCTTTTCAGCATTACCACTAACTATTGGGAACACTTATGTACTTACTGCGAAAAATAGCAGTAAATGTGCTAATCCCAGCGGAGGCTCATCGTCTGCAGGAACAAACATTGTGCAGAATACCTATGCCAGTAATACCTACCAACAATGGGTACTTGTAGATGCCGGAAACAATTTTTACAAATTCAGGAATGTAAATAACGGCTTGTATATGGATATTAATGGCGCTTCGACTATAAGCGGAACTAATGCCATTCAATGGTCTTCGGATGCTGGACTGAACCAACAATTCCTGCTCATACCACAGGTTGGCGGGTATTACTCCATTATGGCCCGTCACAGCGGACAAGTCCTCGATGTTAACGGGAATTCCAGCAGCGACGGTGCAACAATTATACTATGGCCATACTCCGGAAACAATAATCAATGTTGGTTATTCGGGAGTGCAGGTACGGGAACTACCATGGCGTTAAAAATATCTGAGCCCACTTTGGCAGCAGGCGAACCTGCTGTTAATTCTGCATTGTCGCCCAACGGCGATGGGGTGAATGATGTGCTTACGATAACCAATATTGAAAAGTACCCCGACAATAAAATAATGGTAATGAATGTAAATGGCACCAAAGTGTATGAAGCCAGTCATTACGACAATGTAACGCAGGTATTTAACGGACATTCAAATATTACAGGTCGTCTACAGCCCCAGGGTACCTATTATTATCAGCTACAATATACTGATAATGGGGCACTAAAAAGTAAAACAGGATTTATCGTATTGAAATATTGAGCGTACTTTGTAAACATGCGCTTTTACGGTATATATGAAAAAGGGAGTGGTTGAATATTGGGAACCGGAAGGATACTTCCCGTTCAAAGCCTATACGATGACACCCGGAGTTCAACGGCATTGAACCAACCTCTGTACTGGATGCATTTATACTATATAATATTTATAAGCTGGTTACTTATGAATTGGTTAGTACGGGGCAGCTGAACAGCTGTCCCGTTTTTGTCATTTTCCTGGTACGTTCGTCGATCAACGGTCAAGCGTAATACTCACTTAACGTATTGATCTATTGAAAATAGAAATCTTCAAAGCCCATAAAGCAATTTCAACAAATGATGGCTTTCAAAATTAGCAATTTAGGTCAAAGATTTAGTTTTAGTATTTGAACCGTCAAAAATGCATTAATTAAAAAGGGTTACAGGTTTTGATAAAGTAATAAAATTGGTAAAATTTAAGGACGCAGTTTGACAGCCTGACCGCCGCCAAAGGTGTACTGGTTGTTGGCGGGCCAGAGCAGGTGGCTGAAAAACTATTGCGCCATAGCGAAGCGCTGGGCGGCGTTGACCGGTTCACTTTCCAGATGGATAATGCCGGCCTTTCCCATAAGCAACTCCTAAAATCTATTGAACTGATCGGTGAACGAGTAATACCGCTGGTTAACGTTTAAACAAACTGAAGGATTCCTTAACGAATTGCGTATCCATAAATCACTTCCAGGATCAGGTAATTTTGGAAGCCCGTTGATTCCTGCCATGGGCTTCCAAAAATTGGACCTTTCAACAAAACTTGCCGCTAACTTTAGCCCGATCTTTGTGTCGTTAAATACAGCAACATGGAAAATTCTAAGAAAGATACCTGGGTATTGGTCACCGGCGGTACCGGTTTTGTCGGCGTACATGCTATCCTCCAACTCCTGCAAAAAGGATACAAAGTAAAAACTACCCTTCGTTCACTAAACAGAAAGGATGAAATTATCAGCATGCTTGAAAACGGCGGCATCACCGCCTTTGAAAACCTCCGGTTTATAGAAGCAGACCTGACCAAAGATGATCATTGGGATGAGGCCGTTAAAGACTGCACCTATGTCCTGCATATCGCCTCGCCAATTTTTTTAACCTTACCCAAAGATGAGAATGAAATGATCCGACCTGCAGTTGACGGAACGCTAAGGGTATTGAAAGCAGCGCGGGATGCGGGCATAAAACGTGTAGTCATGACCTCCAATTTTGGCGCGGTAGGCTACAGTCATAAATACCCGTATACCGCCATTACCGAAGAAGACTGGACAGACCCAAATGAAAAGGGCCTGTCTTCCTATAACAAATCCAAGGTAATGGCTGAACGCGCCGCCTGGGATTTCATACAGCGGGAGGGTGGCAATCTGGAACTCAGCGTGATCAACCCGGTGGGTATTTTTGGCCCCTCGTTAGGGCCTGACATTTCCAGCGGCTTCGAGCTGGTCAAAAACATGCTGGATGGCACCATGAAAGCCATACCCAACCTGACCTTGAATATTATCGATGTTCGCGATGTGGCCGACCTGCACATCCGCGCCATGACCAGCCCCGAAGCGAATGGGCAACGTTTCCTGGCTTTAGCAGGCGGCAAAATATCCATGCCGGAGATCGCCGGGTTGCTCAGAGAAAAAATGCCGGCGGTAGCCGCAAAAGTCTCCACGAAAACATTACCCGACTGGCTGGTGCGCATCGCGGCTTTGTTCAGCCCAAAAGCCAAAGCCATCGCTTCGATGCTGAAGGCCAGCCGTAACGTCAGCAATGACAAAGCCCGGAAAGTGTTGGAATGGGAACCTATCGCTACTAATGAAGCAGCTATATTGTTATCGGTGGAAAGTATGCTTAAATTCGGTAATATCAAATGATACGGACAAGCGAAATCAAATCATGCTATATCGGGCCAGAAATTTCACCTGAGCAGTTCATCGCGGAGCATTTCTTTTTGTATATCGCCAAAGGGCGGATACATGGTTATGACGGGCACCGCTCATCCACCTTGAGCGCAGGTGAATATTGCCTTGTCCGCAAAAATCACCTGGCCAGGTATAACAAGGAAAGGGTGAATGGCGAATTTGAAAAAGTAGTCATTATCCTGGATGAAGCCTTTCTTAAAAAGGTGCAGTATAAACACCTGCCAGATATAGCAAGGCCTAAGCCGGAATCGGCTTTTATACGATTTGAACACGATGAGCGGATACCCGATCTGATCGACTCGCTGATGCCTTATTATGACCGTTCAGGAAAAATTGAGCAGCACGTTGCCGATGTTAAGCGCCAGGAACTGTTGCAACTTTTATTAACCATGCACCCCGACCCCGCTAATATATTCTTTGATTTCGGCAAACCCGAAAAGATCGATCTCGAAGCTTTTATGAACCGAAATTATAAATTCAATGCCAGCATCGAGCGCTTTGCGTATATGACCGGACGCAGCAGGTCTGCTTTCAAACGCGATTTCAAGCAATTGTTTAATGATACCCCCAATCGCTGGCTAACCCGGAAACGGCTGAAAGAAGCTTACTTTTTAATTGCTAAAAAGCAGCAGAAACCTTCCGCAATTTACCTGGATCTTGGCTTTGAAGATCTTTCCCATTTTTCGTTCGCCTTTAAAAAGACATTCGGGCAAACCGCGACCCAATTGTTGGCAGGAATTAAAAAGATTGAATCACTCTTCTGAAATTAAATTGCATTTTGGTTTGACACAATTACTTAAGCATACTTATGCTTCTCTCTTTTACTTAATCAATTTAAAGATTTAAAAACACAGTTTGCATTCCGGATGATTGTACGCCAACCACACTTTTGCCCTTATTGCTTTTTATACTGATAATGGCTCGTCCATTAATAACCTGCAGTTTTCTTGATCCCTTTGATGTTCCTAAGTCATCCAGCAGCGTGCCATCTCCTGTTAATGAAAAGTTTACCCAGTTAACTGCATCAAGGCATAATACACCCTTACTATCTGTTAAAGTAGCTTGTATAGTTACTGTGTCATTCGTTTCTGCAATTTTCTCCAGATTTAGCTTAGCTGGTTTATCCCATTTTTCGGTTTGATATATTTGAGATACGGTATCGCTAACAGTCACATTTCCTTTATGGGCTTTAATGATGAGCTCATTCTTGCCTTTTGCAAAAGAAACCATCCATCTTAAACCAGCCGCAGGAAAATCCTGGCTATTACGTTTTTTAATGCCATAGCTTTTACCATTCACAAATAGTTCGGCTTTATCACAGTTTGAATAGGCTTTTACCATTTTTAGTTCGCCATCATCACCCCATCGTACCGGCCAGTTATGCCCGTAAATATGTACCATAGGTTTATCTGCCCAATACGATTGAACCACATAGTAAATTTCTTTTTTAGTCAGATCGCGTTCTACTACGCCTTTTTGGTTCATGTATGGGAGCGGATTATCAAACCTGATGGGGGTTGAAAAATCTTTAAATACCCAAAATGCCGATCCGCTTAACCAGGGCATGGTTTCCTGCTCTTTCAAAGTCCAATCGAACAGATTACAGGTAGCATTCTCGCTCCAATCTCCATTCTTTAAAAGCTTTGCTGATGTATTAAATAATGAAGTATCGATTACCCCGTCACTTTTCCTTATATTCTCCAAAGCCTTGTCAGATGATTCAGAATTACGGCCCGAATAGCTGTCGCCGCCCCATTCAGCATGGAAGAGGTGCTTTACTTTTTTAACTTCATCTGCTGTGAACTTTTTGTATTCGGTATATTCACCACCATACCAGCCGGCCCATATCGACGGTGAATAAACGTCAGGAATATCCTTACAAAAATCGCACCGGCGGATAGCAGTTTTCCGGGTTGGATCAAGTTGATGGGCCAAATTATTTTGATCAGTCATAAACGCCCTTATTTTTGCTTTATTAAACTCAGGAAAATCACCCGGCCAATCATTTTCATTGCCCAAGCCCCAAAGTATAATTGAAGGGTGATTATAATGCTGATGGATCATATTAGTTAGCATATGGCGGGCTTGTTGTTTATATTCATCGCCTCCTAATCCGCCTCTGCACCATGGCTCTTCTTCCCATACCAGTATACCAAGGCTATCGCATAAGTTTAAAATAATACGTGATTGCTGGTAATGCGCAAGCCGGATAAAATTTGCCCCCATATCTTTTATCAGTTGCATTTCTTTACGCATCATGGTATCTGTCATAGCTGCTGCTACGCCTGCCTGGTCTTCGTGCCTGTGGGTGCCACGCAGGAACAGGCGCTTACCATTTAAATAAAACGGGCCATTATCTGAAAATAAAAAATCGCGGAAGCCTATCTTTTCCTTTCTTACATATTCACCTGCGCGAAATTCTACTGTATACAGATAAGGATCGCCCGGCGACCATAAATGCGGCTTACTGATCTTGAATTTACAGATCTGGGATGTCCCATCCCCATCGATGTTTGTGCAATTGTAACTTGTTGCCGCAACCGTTTTCCCCAATTCATCGGTTATTTTCACGGTTCCGCTCACCTGCTTTATATGCTCCGGATTATAAAATGTGGCCTTCACATCAATAGAACCGGTATGGTATTGTTTATCTAATGCAGCAGTTGCAAACAAGTTGTCGACGACAACGTTTGGCTGATAAACCAAATTCAGATAACGATAAATGCCTCCGTAAACATTAAAATCCGATAACTGTGATGGTATTGTTTCTGCGTCGCGCGAGTTATCGCAGCGTATTTCTAAAGGTACCTTACCTTTAAATTGCGTGGTAAAGGCTCCGGTCTTTTTAAAATCTTCAACAGCCTGGGTAATATCTACAAACCATTCATCATAACCGCCAACGTGTGTACCTACTTTAGTGGTATAAACATAAACCTCTGTTTTTTGACCCGCGCCTTCAAAGTGTAATATGGTATGCCCGTTTTTATACGGGTTATTTATAGATAAGCGCGTGCGATACCAGCCGGGCCCCTGGTAATAATTTATATCGGGGTCAACAGCATCGCGCATGTTAAAGCAGTGCGGTAAATTTACTTTTTCCCATATCGGGTAATTTTCGGGGCCATCCTTAGTTAATGGCCGCACGGTTTCCCATATGCTGCCGATATCCTGCTTTAAAAATTCCCAATTATTATTGAGTCTTATTTGTTGCTGGGCATTTACCGCCTGACTTATCATTAAGATAATTACAAAAAGAATGGTTCTTTTTATAATTACATATTGCCGCGACTTACGTTGTGTGAATTTTATAAGCATTACATCCAAGGTTTTGGTTGCGGGTATATTTTAAAAACCATTTGAAAATCAATATCAGGATATTTACCCTCAGCCAGGTTGCAGATGACCAGCGTTTCACTGTAGCCAATCGGTTCTATTTGTTTATAGGACCATTCTTTTTGCTTTACTATATAAGGCATCAACCATTCAATACATTTTTTTATTCCCCGCCCATCTTTTTCGGTATGCCATAGATCGATATCCAGGTGATTAGCAAGCGTTGCTAACATACACCAGCCACTAAGATTCATGTTTGAATACCCCCATGATTTTGTACGTTCCAGTTCGAGGGGCTGTTTACCATCTGTTGTAAATTGCACGCCCATTCGTGCAATGGTCCGGTTTTGTATTGCCTCACGGGCAACTTTCTCATCACCGCAAAAAAGAGCGAAGTCAACCACTTGCATATCATAAAAAGTACCGTGGTTGTTTCGTGCAGCCTTTTCGTCATTCCCATTTTTGCTGGTTAGCAGCCATTTCAAATATTCGCCAAACCATTGCCTAACACCCGATCTTAGGTTGTCTGTAATGCTTTTACTATCAGTCATCATAGCAAGGGCATCTGGAATATCCGCTAAGGCCCGGCTTTCAATTATACCTGTGCCGCGGCCATCATTAACACCGGGCACATATTGGGCATAGTTTAGGTTAGGATTCATTTTTGTATCTGCATTAATAAACCAGGCACTCATCAAGCTCGCGGCTTTTTGTGCATATTGCTCTTTACCGGTAAAATAATAGGCAAAACTTAGCTTTTTAACACTTTTACATAACTCATTAAGTTGTGAATCATCATGAAGCAGGCGGATTTCGGGATTCCGTTCCCCATCCTTACGGATATATGGCTTACCGTCAGGCTTTGACGGATCGGGCCACCAATAGGGTGCCTGGCTAATATAATCATGCGGATTACCACTTGGTGCTAACTTTGTTTTATGCAGGGTTACCGAATAGGGGCCAGCACTTAATGCCTTATTAGCATCAGCTAATAAAGTATTAACTTCCCTGGTAATTGTAGTGTCACCGGCATTGTATTGTTTTTTCAGGATTGATAATTGTTGTTCGTTTTGCAATAAAAAGCCAGTCGCGACTTTAGTTTGTGCTGAAGCATTTAGACTTGCCATAATTAAAATAACAGGCAGGAACTGCTTGAGATTTGTTTTTTTTAACATACTTACAATTAAGATTTATAATTTATTGGTTTAATTAATAGAATGAAAAGTCACGGCTTCGCGCTACCTATAGTGATTTTAGAGGTTTGAACGCCTACCTTTCCATTCATGTCGCTACCCTGGCATATAATGGTGTATTTCGTTGGTTTATCCGCAGCATAAAACGAAACAAATGCTACGCCGTTTCGGTCGGTAATAATATTAGGCGACCAATGGATGGTTGAGCGCATATCGGCATTATTTATATTGCCTTTTACAGCGTATCGCGGGCGATAAAACTGCTTATAATCGGCAAGCGCCAAAGGCGTGTAAATATATACCCCGGTGGCCTTCTGAACAAAAGGGCCGGTACCGCCGCGTGTAGTTATTTCCAGGTAAGCATAATCAGCACCGCGCGGGCCGGTAGCATCAGCAGCCATCAAATCATCAGAATTTAGATTTTGAGCATTATAGCGGGCATTAAAAAAGTAATTCACTTCTATGCCCAGTATGTCTTCGGCTGCTATGTAATCCAGGTATTGCTTTTGATAGTCATAATGCTCATTTGGCTGGCCGCTAATTGGCTGATAAAACTTGTCAATATCTGTTCCGTCGAAGACAAAACGTACCCTCTTGTCTTTTATAAAGTATTCCATGTTTGTTTTTTTGCCGCTATCCTTATAAAAGCCTGCATGAAAATTCTTTACTTTACTCAGTATCACATCTAGTAGGCTGGCTTTTCCTGCAGCTACCAGTACATCTTCGGTAATAGTTTGGTCGGCCTGGCCAGGGCCATTTAAATTCTGCGAGTTTCGTACAACAGCCTTATCCTTTATATTAACCGTATTGAGTAACCGGCCTTTGGTGTAATATTGTTTTTTATTGAGGCTGTCCTGATAGTTTTTATTTAGCTTAACATAGTTTAATACTACCGTGTCAGCGTTTACATTCCACGGATCCAGACGTGTTATAGCTCCGGGACTTGCCGGCAATTTATTCTTTTCATCAATGCTGATACCGCCATTTATCCGCTTACCATTTGCATTTACTGCAGAAATTATAAAAGTTGATTTTCTGATTTCCGGGAACCGGTTAAATTCAAAATTTCCCATTTTATCGGTAACTGTATCCCTTTCAAAATTTTGATCGCCTTTTGACAATAATACAACCCTTGAATCGCTCACCGGCTTATTGAATAAATTGGTGACAACTCCTTTTACTGTAAACGCAAATTCGGGATCATATACTGTTTTGACAGGCTGGTTTATCTTCTTTAAATCGTATCCTACCCAGCCCTGTGTTAATAACAAAGCATCCAAAGCTTTCCACGATTGTTCGTTATGCTGCAAATAATAGGCTGGATCTTCCACATAACCTTTTAAATCCGAGGTCAGCAATAAATTTGATACGATATTATCTGAAACCGTGTTTTCTGGTTTTACCTGGCTATCGTCTGTTACAGCCATTGAAAAGCTGCCTATTACAGGGTGGCCTGCTTCATCCTTAACCAGAATATGAACAGGTATGCTGTCCCTGGCGGCAAAAATATGCGCATCGGTTTTAAGCTCTATTTTTAGATTATCGCTACGGTCAATAAAAGTAATTCTTTCATTTACAGGTTGTTCATTAGTATTTAGTAGAATAAAATGCGCTATCCCGGATGGGAAAAGGCTTTTGGATACCCTGGTCGAAAAATGATTATTACTAAAAGTAAAAGCCGCTCCATAACATACAACCCCTCTTGATATCCCAACGAGATAATATTTATTACCGCTATCCTGTTCGGTTGTATTAAAGGCGGATACGCTAATTGTATCGCTATCCATAGTATTGCGTATGCTTAAAATGCTTCCTGTTTTAAGTGGTAATGGTAGGGGGATGGTTTTTTTCTCTCCATCCGGTAAAATGATCTCAGCTGTATAGGTTTTATCGGGCATTGGTGCAATATCAAATACACCCATACCACAATGTGCTGTGTTTATTTGGGCTAATTCATTATGGTCATTATCATAAATAGTTCCTTGAATTGCCACGCCTTTGCCGTCTTCTCCAATTGCCTTAAACCCAACATGCGATGGTATACCAGCTACCAGCTGCCCACCTTCGGGCATAAACTGTATATCTACATCCTGTGGCCTGTTAACATTTACAGGGATTAAAGCTGTACGTGCTTTATCATTTTTATCTTGCACAACAACATTCAGATTTTTCAGATTGGTTTGAGGGGGTAAGTTAAAATCTACGTTCAAAATACCATCTGATCCGGTTTGTACCACGTTTCGCAAAAGTATTTTTTTGTTATTTATAACCTTTAGTTGTAAATCGTTTGTACTGGTTTTGCCATCAATCCCCGAGAATTTCATCGCCACCTTTACATTATTGGCAGATGCTAATGATGGGATCACATTTACAAGCCATGTATTTTCCTGTTCGCCACTCATATAAAAGCCCCGCTTAAAAAAATAATCATCGCCAAAATTGCGCATCCAGGTAGTGTAGGCACGTATAGTATAGGTACCGCTATGAACGTAAGCTTGATTTAAAGGAATGTTTCCCCAGGTAAGGCCAAGCGATACGGGGAATACAAAGCGTTTAACTACCGCGTTACTGTCATTTAGCAACTCTACATATAAACGGCTGCTCAGGCTTGAATATTTAATTGATTCATCCACTAAATAGCCTTTAAACCATATGGTATCACCTGCAGAATAATAAGGTTTGTCGAACTGTAAAAACACTTTCTCAGCAGGCATTGAGCTATTATAAGCTGCTATTTTTGAAATAAGCTGGTTGATATTGCCAGAAGAAGGCGTTTGTGCTACTGCTAATACGCTGATGAAATTAAACAGAATAGCCAGTTTAAGTAGAAGTGCTCTTTGTTGCATGAAATATTTTAACCCTGTTAGGGATTTGTAATTGGTTACAGCATCAAAATTAAGAGCAGCAATGATCATAAACCCATGTTGTTTGCTCAATAATTGCATGGAGAATGCACTTTTGGAAAAAGTTTAAGCATGATTTATAAGGGAATCTGGCTAATCTGTTATCTACTTTAATAATAGGTTAACCTGATAGACATTGCAGTTTTGATGCAAATAGTGCTATTTTTACATCAACCAATTACTTAACCCTGAAAACGATAGCCAACTTTCGCCAGCTAGGACGAAAAACATTGAACCGCGTTTTTTTTAGCTTGATAACGCTTTTGTGTTTTGGGCATTCATTTGCTCAAAAGCCACTTATTTTTAAGCATATAAATGTTGATAACGGCCTGGCTCAAAATACCGCAATGAGCATTTTGCAGGATAAAAAGGGCCAAATATGGATAAGCACATTTGATGGGTTAAGCAAATTCAACGGGATTGAGTTTAAGACTTATAAAAATGATGCCGCAAACCCCAAAAGCCTGAGCAATAACCAGATCTTTAAATTAATGGAAGACAGGGATGATAACCTGTGGATTGGTACCCTGAATGGCATAAATCGTTATGATAGTTATACAGATCAGTTTGTGCGTTATAAACTTGAAGGCTCGTCAAAGAAATATCCTGTGCTTGATATTGTACAGGATAAAAAGGGTATAATTTGGGCCGGAACTGAGGCGGGTTTATTTAATTATGATTCGCATAATAACGGCGGTTCAAAAAACATATTTTCAAAAACCAATATCTGTAAAGATAAAATTCAGTGTTTATACATTGACCGGCAAGAACACTTATGGATAGGCACGGCTCAGACACTTAAAATTTACAATCTGAAAAATGGTAAGCTCCTGGCAATACCCCCGGCCTTAAAACTACAACCTCAATTATCAAATGTTATTATCAGAAGTGTTATTCAGGACCATGCAGGCAATTACTGGATAGCCACCGAAACGGAAGGCTTGTTCCTATATAATATCAAAACTCAAAAATGTATTAATTATAATAAAAATAACGGGTTGATAAGCAATACCATAAGAGCTCTTATGGAAATTAAAAACAAAGAAATTTGGGTAGGCACTAAAAACGGGTTGAATACCATCAGCTTAACTGATAGCCATATCAATACTTATAAATATGATCCTGATAATCCGGCCTCTTTAAGCCAGAATTCGGTCCGTTGTATACTAAGAGACAGGGAAGGAAGTGTATGGATAGGCACTTATAATGGAGGTATTAACGTTGTTTACAATCAGTTTGATAATTTTTATAACCTGGGGCCTAAACAGGGAAACAACAATAATGGATTATCGTCAGGTATTGTTAATGCAGTGATGCAGGATAATGATGGATCGCTATGGATAGGGACTGATGACGGAGGTTTAAATCATGTGGACAGCACATTTACAGGGACCCATGTTTATTATAATGATGATAAAAGAAATGAGGAATTATTAGGTAATAGTATTAAAGCCATCATAAAGAATAATGACAGCACAAAGCTGTGGGTTGGTACAGGCAATGGGCTGAAGATTTTTGATAAAAAAGCCCGTAAGTTTATTGATGTTAATATTATAGATAAACCATCGGCTACCGGGCTTATTCAATATTACACCTTATTAAAAGATGGCAACGGCCTATGGGTAGGAACAAATTTCAGTGGATTGTACTATATACAAAATAATAAAGTTGTTAAGCATTACCAGCCATCCGGAAACTCAAATAATTCGCTAAGCTCTGCAAATATTACCTCTATTGCACAAAATGGCAATTATCTGTGGGTTGGTACCAAATCTTCAGGGGTTAACCGTTTAAACATTCATAACCAAACATTCGAAACTTATCAGTTTGTTGAACATCAAGCTAATAGTCTTACCAATAGCTCTATTTTGAGTATCTATATTGACTCAAAGAAGAGGATATGGATAGGTACAGATGGTGGCGGATTAAATTATTTTGATACTGCAAAGAAAAGCTTTTATGCCATAACCGAGTCCGATGGTATCCGCAGCAATACTATCCATCAAATAGCTGAAGATAACAGTGGCCATCTTTGGATCAGTACTAATAAAGGAATATCCTGTATCGGGTTTAAACAATTTGAGGCACCGTTTAATGCCAGTAACTTAATTATAAAAAACTATACTTTTCAGGATGGTTTACAAAGTAATCAGTTTACGAGTGGGGCAGGAGCTAAAACTAAAAAGCAGCAATTAATTTTCGGCGGCATTAATGGGGTCACCATTTTTAATCCTGACAGCATCAAATCAAACCTGGTAAAACCTTCGGTAATATTTACCGATTTTCTAATTTTAAATAAATCGGTACAATTTGGTGCTGAGAATTCGCCTTTAACAAGGCCAATTGATGAGACCAGCAAAATAACTTTAGCTTATAACCAGGCCTTTTTCAGCATAAGGTTTGCAGCCCTGAATTATATCAATCCCGAAAAGAATCAATTCGCATTTAAGCTGGAAGGCTTTTCTGATAATGAATGGCACACCGTAGTTAACCAGCAAATGGTCACCTACACCAACCTCGATCCGGGTACTTACCTGTTTAAAATTAAGGCCGCTAATAATGATGGCATATGGAACCAAACGCCACGCACCTTAAAAATTGTAGTATTGCCGCCCTGGTATAAAACATGGTACGCCTATCTGGGTTATGCCGCTATCATACTTACGTTATTATACCTTTTTAACAATTATTCGAAAAAGACAGAGCGCTTAAAAACACAGCTTGAATTTGAATCTGTGAGCCACTTGAAAGATCAGGAACTGGCTCAAAAAAAATTGAGCTTTTTTATCAATATATCTCACGAGATTAAAACACCACTGACCCTGATTATGGGCCCTATTGAGCGCCTGGTTAAAATGAATGAGGGAAACAATAAAGTGCAGCACCAATTAATGCTGATGCAGCGAAATAGTGAGCGGTTGATAAAGCTGATCAATCAGTTGCTGGATATACGAAAGTTTGACTCAGGCAACATGCATTTGGATGCCGCCCGGGGAGACGCCGTTCTCTTTCTTAAAGAAATATCACTGGCGTTTAGCGGCCTTTCTATGTCAAAAAATATCAGCCTGGTTTTCAAAAGTGAGGTTAAGGAATTATGGGTATGGTTTGACAGGGATAAACTGGAAAAGGTGATTTATAATTTACTGTCAAACGCCATAAAATTTACGCCCGCTTATGGTACTATCATATTAATGGTTAGGTACGAAACCGGTGAAAATGGAGATGACATGGTTATTACCGTTGAGGATAATGGCTGTGGAATCCCGCAAAAAAACATGGGCAAGCTTTTTAAAAAGTATTACCATGATGAATATGACCAATCAAATGTACCGGGCACCGGGTTGGGATTGGCATTTTCGAAAGAATTAATTGAATTACATTATGGCACTATAAAGTTAGATAGTAAACCCGAACAAGGTGTTGAACGTGGTTGTACCCGTGTTGAAGTGAGGCTCCCCATGGGTGATAAACATTTTAAGCAAGGTGAAATTATTGAACATTTTAAAAACAGCGAGGATATAACAGGGTATTTACCAACGGAGCAATCAGTAAATCAGCGAATATCCTTACGTAAAGTGGAGATATTAAAAAACGGGTTAAAGGAAAAAATTTCAATCCTGATTGTGGAAGATAATGAAGAGGTACTCAACTTTATAAAGACCGGATTTGAGGACGATTTTGAAGTTTATACAGCAATTGATGGATTAGACGGCTGGAATTTAGCCAAGGAACATTTGCCCGATTTGATTATAAGCGATGTGATGATGCCAAAGATGGATGGAATAGAACTTTGCCGGAATTTAAAATCAGACATTGACACCAGCCACATCCCGGTGATATTACTTACGGCCCGCACACCGCTTATTTTTAAAATGGAGGGCCTGGAAACCGGGGCCGACGATTATGTAACAAAGCCATTCAATTTTAGTATACTGGAAGCAAGGGTGTGGAATTTGATTGAAGGCCGGCAAAAATTAAGATCAAGATATCAAAAAGAGATTATGCTTGAACCCCAAAACATTGCCATAAGTGAAACGGATGGACTTTTTTTAAGCAAAGTGCTGGCGTTTATTGAAAATCATATAGGTGATGAAACCCTGAATGTTGAACAACTTAGTGACGCCGTTGCCATGCACCGTAATACCTTTACCAAAAAAATTAAAGCGTTAACAGATCAAACAGCTATTGAGTTTATCCGCAGTATTAAACTTAAGCGGGCTTCGCAATTATTATCTCACGGGCAACTGAATGTAAACGAAGTAGCTTATAGTGTTGGATTTTCAGATGTAAACCATTTCAGAAAGTGTTTTAAAGAACAATTTGGCTACACTCCAAAAGAACAAATTGTTTTTAGTAGGGAAAAATCCTAAATTATTATAACTTGCTGATTATAAGTAATTTGTTACTTTTCTGAGAAATATAAAACTTCTTAAAAGTGCATTTACCATGCATTTCTCCCCCAAAAATCATGGATTTGTATTCCCGTATGTCCATAGTTTTGTTACACAGCGCATGAAAATATTTCCTCTGATAATAAATCTGGCTGATTGCCAGTGCTTTATTCAGCGTTTGATTTTTTGCTGTAAACTAACCAATAGTATGCTCCTGGCATAAACTTTATTAACCAATTAAATTAAACAATTATGAGTAAATTGTACTTAAGGAGCCTTAGCGGCTTGTTCCTTTTGTTAATTTTTTATGGGCACAACGCTTTTTCGCAGCAAAGTGGCCTAATTCCCAAAACATCTCAGCAAACAATTACAGGTACAGTGAAAGACGGTAAGGGCGAAGCGCTTGTCGGGGTAAACATCTTGCTGAAAGGTACCAAAGTTGGTGCTGCTACAGATGCGGGCGGAAAGTTTTCCATCACTGTTCCGGATGACAATGCAGTATTAGTGTTTACCTATATAGGCTTTATCTCTAAGGAAGCTGCGGTAGGTAATAAAAGAACAATTAATGTAGTTTTAGCCGAAAAGGAATCAAATCTTAATGAGGTTGTGGTTACGGGCTATGGCCAAACCGTAAAAAAGAGCGATCTGGTTGGCTCAATAGGTACGGTAACTGCCAAGCAAATAAAAGAACGGCAACCCACCAGCCTTGCAGATGCACTGGAAGGGCAGATAGCTGGTGTACAGGCTGTTACCGATGGTGGTGATCCGTTATCACAGGGTACCATACAAATACGTGGCATGTCTTCATTAAATAGCGGTAATGGCCCGTTATATGTTATTGATGGTATATTAAATGACGATGCCAGCTTTATAAATCCACAGGATATAGCAACCATTGAAGTTTTAAAGGATGCAGCGTCTTCGGCAATTTATGGTGTACGTGGTGCTAATGGTGTTATTTTAATTACAACCAAGGGCGGGCAAAATGGTAAGGCCCGTATCAGTGCAAACTATTATCATCTTTTTGGCCGCTTAGCGCATAAGCTGCAAACAACTTCGGCCAGAGATCTTACTTATTACCGCCGGGTTGAAAATGGAGGTGCCGGTACCGGTGCGGCCGTAAACCCCGACTCTGTAAGTACTTATGATAATAAGGATAATGATTATCAGGATTTGTTGTACCGTACAAGCAATAAGGATAATGTTAACCTGAGTATTGCCGGCGGACAAAAGGGCTTACTATATTACGGTAGTTTAAATTACGTAAATGACCAGTCTATCATCATTAATAGCTACGCGAAAACTTTTACAACACTATTCAACGTAGATTACCAGGCTACCGATCAGTTTAAAATCACCAACCATATCTCAGTAAATTATGTTACGGGTAATTCGGTAGACGTTGGCAGTACGGCAAGCACGGTTTTTCAGCGTAATCCTTGGGTGTCCCTCTACAGGCCCGATGGTTCATTGGCAGGTTATGTTGAATCGAAGAAAAACCCCGTAGCTTATGCGCTGCTGAGCGAGAATGTACCGACAACCTATACCATACAGGATGACCTGGTTGGGAATTATAAGATTTATAAAGATCTCAGTTTTACGGCTTCGGGTAGCGCAAGGCTTGATGATTTTAATCGTCAAACTTTTATACCCTTATCCATTACTTCAGGTGCATTAGGGCCAAACAGCGGCACTTCAAATGTAGATAATAAGCTGTTATATGACCTTCAGGCCTTTTTTAACTACAACAAAACTTTTAATGTAAACCACACATTGACTGCTGTGGCCGGATTTAGCCGTGACCGTCATAATGATAATGGTTATAACCTTGCGCTTCAAAATTATTTAAGCGAAGCTATTCGTGTATCAAGTGATGCAACCCTGGTTAACACAGGTATAAACAGCACCGCCACGTATAGTTCAACCGAATCCCTTTTTGCGCGTGCTCAATATGCCTATAAAGATAAATACATTGTTAGCGGTACATTTCGCCGGGATGGTTCATCAAGATTTGGGGATCAAAACAAATGGGGAAACTTTGGCGCTGCCGGCCTCGCATGGCGTTTATCGTCCGAAAAGTTTATGGACTGGTCCAAAAAGTATGCTGATGACATTAAGTTCAGGTACAGCTATGGTGTGCTGGGCAATGATAACCTGACTGATTTTGGCTACTCGACCCTGCTAAACTTTGGAACCGGAACCGTTGCTACAAACAGCGGCGTGTACAATGGGAACAATGCGGCTTATGTAAGCTCCAACCTGGGTAACCCAACATTACATTGGGAAAAAACAACTATTCAGAATTTTGGTATGGACATTACCATGTTTGGCGGAAGATTGATCATTACGCCTGAATATTATATAAAATTAACTAATGGCTTGTTGTCATCACAAATCTTACCTGAAGAAACAGGCTTGAAATCGGGGGCCATTAATTTAGGCAATATTTCCAATCACGGATTTGAGCTTACCATAAATGCGACTCCTATAGCAAGTAAGGATTTTTCATGGAATATTAACGGTAACGTTACTTTTCAGGATGCAGGCTTAATAACTTATCTAAACCCTACTGCAGCTGCTATACAGGGCTCGTATCTGATTAAACAGGGCGGCCACATTGGTGATTTTTACTTATTAAAGAACCTGGGGGTTTACAGATGGGACGTATCTAATGAATATGACGTGCAGGGTAACAGGCTTACCCCTGTTGGCGTTAATGCCGCTGGCACGACGGCTGAGGGTTACCTCGAGCCAAATGGAACACCTTATAAAGGTGTTATGCACCAGTTAACAAGAAATGGAAAAGTATTAAACGGCGGCAGTACAATCTGGCAGGATGTTAATAATGATGGGGTGATTGATGAAAATGACCGCCAGGTTTTGGGTAATGCAATTCCAAAAATGCTTTTCGGGGTTAATGACTTTTTTACCTATAAAAACTGGACGTTAAATTTCTTGTTCAATGCATCATTTGGCAATAAGGTTTATAACTCAATCGCTAACGGATTGAACGTTGAATCATCAAATTATACTCCCCCAACTGTAGCTGCTATATATAATTCATGGATACACCCGGGCGATATTGCTATCTATCCTAATATGAGCGGAGCAGTTAAGGATACTTATGGTTCCATCGCAAACGGTGAAAATAGCTTATACCTTGAAGATGGAGCTTTTATACGGCTTTCAAGTGTTAAGTTATCCTATAACCTGCCGGTAAAGCTTATTTCAAGGATTAAAGCGAGGACATTTAACGTGTACGCGTATGGCAATAACCTGCTTACCTGGACAAACTACAGCTGGTATGACCCGGAATTCACTACAACCAACCCGTTACAGCCAGGTTTTGATAGCGGAAAATATCCGCGTAGAAGAGAAGTGGGTTTGGGTATAAACATTGGGTTTTAATTAACATCAAAAGAGTAAGAAAATGAAAAGAAGTTTAAGTATAGCAATACTATTTATAATAGCCATAGTCATTGGCAGTTGTAAAAAAGATATCACACTTACACCCTCAAGCGGGGTAACAATAAATGAGTATTTCAAAACTCAAAATGATATTACAGCCAGTTTAGCTGGCATTTATTCGGCCTTTCAGGAAGAAATGGCGGGAGCAGGAAGCACCAGCGACGAAGGTTATGGCGGCCGGTATAATTACTGGGGCGATGTGCGGGCAGATGCTTTTCAGGCATCCACCTACGCAACGTATAGCGTAGTAGAAATGTCGACCAATACATTAGAATTCTCTAATGCATCTACTGACTGGGCTGGTTTATATAAGGTTATAAGCCGAGCCAACCTTGCCATTCAATATTACCCGCAGGTACCGGCTTCTGATCCTACTGTTACAAAAACAATTTTAAATAATTCGTTGGCACAGGCCTATGCCTTGCGGGCAGAAAGCTATTTTTATATTGTAAGGGTTTGGGGCGACGCGCCTGAGTGGACAACAGCTTACCTGGATATTACGCAATCAGGAAGTAAGCCGCGGGTTAAGGCGCTCACTTTAATTGATTCCTTAATTATTCCCGATCTTACAAAAGCGTATTCATTGATCCAGAAAAATCAAACACCAACGGTATGGTATGTTGGCGAAGGCGCTATTTGTTCAATATTGGCCGATGTGTATATGTGGAGGGCCTCTGTTACAGGTGGCGGTGGTGCTGCTGATTATCAAAATGCAATTACATGGTATCAAAAGCTCTTTCTGGCAAAAGGCCCCACAGGTAAGGTATATACAGGCCAAACGGCAGGTGATATTGAAACTCAGGCCAACTGGAAGAACGTATTCCTGAACCCTACACAATCCGTCGAACCCATCTGGAGTATTTATTGGGATTACACGGTTAATGGTTGCGCGTGTATACCGGTATTTGTTGGTTTAACCAATAACTATGTTCAGTTAGATCCGGGCTTTCAGGCTAAATGGAAAGCCCAATATACAATAGATACACGTGTAGCAAAATCTATCGATACGCTAAATACATTGAATCACATTAATCTATTATATAAATATTACAATTTAATACCAAATAGTACAGGTATAACCCCTGTGGCCGGTAATCTTAACTTTAATCCTTATTTACCGATGTACCGTTTAAGCGATGTGTTTTTGGAGTATGCCGAGGCCAGCGCTCAAACCGGCGATCTGGCAACTGCATTAAAATACCTGAATTTGATACACGTAAGGGCAGGTTATCCGGCATACGCTTCAACAGATTTGCCATCAACAGGCGCAATGATTGATGCAATTTTGCAGGAAGATCAATATGAATTGCTGGGAGAAGGTAAACGCTGGTTTGAGCTCATACGCACCAATCACGTACATACTATTATGGACCCTATACTGAATGTGCGCAACGGGGTTACCGACCCTATTACCGGTATAACTACACCGGCAACCACAGGTTTTATTGATGCACCAAACAGATATTACTGGCCGGTAAGCCAGAGCGCGCTAAATGCTAATACATTATTAAAACAAAACCCAGGATATTAATTATGAAAAAGATAAATTTTGTCGCGATAGCGATCATATTGACATGCTTGAGTTTATCCACAATGTTTTCAAGCTGCCTTAAGCTTCAAAAGGACTATAACAGAAAAACAAATGTTGACACACTTGATGCGCATTTATATAAAACAGCGTGGGCTTATTTAAAGGCACGGGCATATGGAAGTGGTACCGATACCATATTTCGCAGGATGTATGATGGTATAATATATTCGGGCATTGATACCAATGAATATATTAAACCCGGCCGTACGTTTATATTTTTGTCGAACAGTGAGATCACTACTGCAAAAACAGGTTTGTGGGCCAAAATTCTTAATGGCACTAAAGCTGGTAAAAGCTGGGCAAGTTATTCTGCAGCCGATGTAAAGAATTACTTATTGTACCTTATAGCCCAGGGTTATTACTCGCATTATAACCTGAAATTAGCTGATGTTTCATTCACTACACTTGCACCAGCAGGAGTATATACTGCAAATCCACCGGGGTTTACATTTTCGGGTACTTATGTTTCTAACCCAAATTCAATAATGAATGCCCATGTTTCTAATGCAAACACGGTAACTTCACAGCTTGATTATCCAATTGTGCTAAATGGCGCAATTAACATAACAACAAGCGATTTGGAAGCAACAAATGGTATAGTGCAGGTGATCAATTCAGGCAGCAGCGTGCTTACCCCAATTATACCCCAATAATTTAATAATGTGTTATTACAGCAGGGCCCTGCTGTAATAACACATTATCAATACAAACAAACCAATACCCGATTTAATGAAAAAAACGTTTTTTTTGACTCTTACTATTGCTATAACATGTATTAAGGTGAACGCCCAATACGTAAGTTTATCTAATAATGAATTTACAAAGCTGAAAAGTTTGATCAATAGCGATTCAACCGCAAAGGCAATTTTTGAGCAATTTAAATCAGTAGCCAATACAGCACTAACGGAGCTGCCCAACCCAATTGAGAAAATTACATCCGAAGGAAAACTCGCCGGTGACCCTGATAAAATAAAAACTACAAAATCTCTTGAAGATGCCCGGAAAATTTATGCGTTGGCATTGGTATATAAAATAAATGATAATAAGGCTTGCCTCAATAAAGCATCAGCATATTTACTGGCGTGGGCCAAAGTCAATAAATCAAGCGGCGACCCGATAGATGAAACCAGGCTTGATGATTTTATTACGGCGTATGACATTATACGCAACGACGTTACCCCTGAGGTAAAAAAGGCTGTTGATGATTGGCTGCAAGCTATAGCTGATGGTGAATTGAATAGCAAATATATGGCCCCGGGGAGGGGGACAGCCATTAATAATTGGAACTCTCATCGTATTAAAATCATCACAATGATTGCTTATACACTGCATAATGACAAGTATGGAAATATCATCCAGCAGGAACTTATAAAACAAATCGCGATAAATTTATATGCTGATGGTTCTGGCTATGATTTTAAGGAGAGAGATGCTTTGCATTACCATATCTATACCCTTGAGCCATTAATAACAGCCGCAACAATAATCTACAGGGCAACAGGTAATGATTATTTTAATTATGAATCTGAAACGGGATCATCAATAAAAAAATCAGTCGATTTTTTAGTCCCATTTGTTACCGGCGAAAAAACTCATGGTGAATTTTTAAACAGCCACGTTCCATTCGATATGAAAAGGGCAAAAAACAATGAAAAAGATTATCAGCCAGGTGCTAAGTTTAATCCTTTAACCGGGATACATGTTTTGGAACAAGCTGCATATTTTAATAATAAATATTTGGTGGCAATACGGCAGGCTACGCCGCAAAACAGCCATCATAATAACGACTGGGAATTAATATTAAACAAAGTACGTAAACCATCAGGGTTAAATTAAGGATTTCAGATCTTAAAAAGATGAACACAAAAAATATCAGGATTCAAATAATTATAATACTTTCTTTATTGGCTGTAAAAACCACCGCGTTTGCACAAAAGGTTGATGTGGCCAAACAATTTAAATACGCGGAAGAGCAAACAAACTATATGCTGAATGCGCTCAAAACGGCAGATACCAGCAGTGGATTGGTATCTCCGCGCACTTTTGAGGATGGTAAACTAAAACTGGTTAACTCAAAAGATTGGACAAGTGGTTTCTTTCCTGGAATTTTATGGTTTTTATATGAATACACCAACAACGAAAAATGGTTGAAACAAGCACAAATATTTACAGCCAAAATAGCTAATGAGCAGTACAATAAAACCACGCACGACCTGGGTTTTATGATCTATTGCAGCTTTGGCAACGGTTACCGTTTAACTAAGGATGAAAATTATAAAAGGACGATCATACAGGCGGTACGGTCATTAAGTACACGTTTTAACGCAAAGGCCGGTGTTTTACGCTCGTGGGATCATAGCACAGACAAGTGGACGTACCCGGTAATTATTGATAACATGATGAATCTGGAACTGCTTTTTGAAGCCACTAAGCTTACCCGCGATTCATCGTTTTACAAAATAGCGGTATCACATGCTAATCATACCATGATCAATCATTTCCGGCCAGATTATAGCTCGTATCATGTGGTTGATTATGATCCTGAAACGGGGAAGGTAATTCAAAAAACTACGGCCCAGGGTTATAGTGCAGAATCGGCATGGGCGAGAGGACAGGCATGGGGACTATATGGCTATACCATGTGCTACCGCGAAACGGGCGACAAAAAGTATTTGACCCAGGCACAAAACATTGCCAGATTTATTTTTAACAATCCAACACTTCCTAAAGATCTGATCCCGTATTGGGATTATAATGACCCTGCCATTCCAAATACGCCGCGTGATGCATCTGCCGCTGCAATTATGGCTTCTGCTCTATATGAATTGTCAACCTACAGTACTGGTAATGATTATAAAGAAAAAGCGGATGCAATACTTGCCAATTTAAGCAACCATTATAAATCGCCGCTAAACACTAACGGCGATTTTATATTACTGCACAGCACGGGGCATAAACCCGCGAAAAGTGAAATTGATGTGCCGCTCACTTATGCAGATTACTATTACCTGGAGGCGTTGTTAAGAAGCCGGAAGTATGTAAAAGCTGAATAGTATTGATAACTGGAAGAACTTAATTTCTTAATAAAATTACCGATGAAAAATTCAATAATATTAATGAGCTGCCTGCTGTGCGCGTTTACAAGTGCTTTGGGTAAAGTATACAAGGTTGCCAGTCAGGATGAGTTTAAAAAAGCTGCTGATGTGGTTGTGGCGGGTGATGAAATAGTGATAGCCAACGGTAATTACAGTGGCTGGGAATTAGTTGTTAAAACTAATGGAACTGCGAATAAGCCTGTTATTATTCGCGCTGAAACGCCCGGGAAAGTGATGTTTTCAGGTGATGTAAATAAGCCTGTATTTCAGTTAAATGGCAGTTATACAGAAATTTCGGGTTTAACTTTTTCGGGGTGCAATGTGTTTAAATCTCAGGGCGGCAATGGTTTTCTGATAGAGCTAAAAGCTACAAAATATTGCCGGATCACTGAATGTACGTTTACCCAAAATACTGCCAAATCGCAGTTTATGCCCATTGTTGTGATATCGGGTAATGCCGAACATAACCGGGTTGACCATTGCAATTTTACAGGTAATATAGATAATATGGAACTGCAGGTAAAAATTACAGATGAAGCAACACCTGTTTATACACTGATAGACCATAATGAGTTTAAGGATAAAGACAAAGTAACCTGGAAGGTATTTAACGGTGGGGAATGCGTACAGATAGGCCAGGACCCGGTATTGCTGGGTACCTGGTATGCTTATTCAGTTGTGCGTGATAATCGCTTCATCCACTGTAACGGCGAAGCCGAAGTGATCAGCAATAAAAGTTCAGGTAACAGCTATATCAATAATTATTTTGAAGATTGCCACGGTGAACTGGTAATGCGCGGTGGGCATGATTGTTTGATTGACAGCAATACTTTTAAAGGCGGAACAGGCGGTATCCGGGTTAACGGAACTCATCACGTTATTACTAACAATATATTAAGTGGATTACCTATAGCTATCAGATTAATGTATGGCATGGCAAAAGGTAAAACCGAAATTGGCTTTTATATTGCCGCAAGCGATTGCCTCATAAAAAATAACCGGATAACTAATGGCGCTACCGGTATCTTAATTGGTGACAGTAAAAATGCGGATTGGACAGGGAAATTTGATACATCGAGATATCCTTCACCTACCATTCAGAATATTGCACCTTTTAACAACACCCTGGTTGATAATACAATAATTGATACAAAATTACCAGTTGTACATAATGAGAATTAGGATTTTGCAGCCTGTGCTATTTTTCGAAAGAAAATCAAATTTTAAGTCAGTACAGAACTAAAAAAGAGTTCTGTACTATTTTATATCAATATCTAAGCGTCTTATCATACCAAATTCAAGTATGGTGTTGAAGTCCACTAAAATAGCGATACTCATTATGTTTTTGACAATGGGTTTGGGTAATTGTCGCTTTGGTCTTCTGCCACATTATCCAGGCATTTAAAATCCTTTTCAATTAATAAGTATAAAGAGCCATTGCTATTTTCAAAACCAACGCGATCAGTGGTTGCCCATTCCGTAGCCATGTAGGCAGGTACATACAACACAATTTTTTGATCATTAAAATCAGCCGTTAATTCATCTCTCTCATTGCGTTGCAAAGCATATGTCAGTTTCTGATTTCCAAAAAATATGGATTCTTCTATATATCCATTACCGGAGAAGCAATCAATATCTGATTTTGTGAGGCGGTAACGTAATGAATTACCTTTAATTCGAATTTTCATAGATCTGTTGTATTTTTTGAATGAAAATTCACCACTTCGCCAATAATTATTAGAGCCGGGTAGGTTAGGTTGTTCTTTGCCGCTATTTCCGGCAGGTTTTCAACTAAGCCTGTGGCTATTTTTTGCTGGGGCAACGAGGCATGCTGAATTATTGCTGCCGGTGTTGTGCCTTTACCTTGTTCTATGTAGGTTGCGGCAATCACCGCCAGTTGTTTCATCCCCATGTAGATAACAACCGTTGCATTGCTTTGCATGGCAAGTTTTAGGTCTGATGAAAGCGTGCCATCTTTTTTGGTGCCGGTTATCATCCATATCCCTTCGCTTACAGCACGATGGGTAAGCGGAATATCTTCAAAACCGGATGCCTGCATACTGGTGATGCCCGGTATAAAGTGGGTTTTAATTCCATGCTCCCTTGCATAAATAATCTCTTCAAACCCTCTGCCGAAAATAAAAGGGTCTCCGCCTTTCAATCTTACCACTTTGCCTTTTGTAAAGGCGAAATGTTTTATCATTTCATGGATGGTTTCCTGTGGTGTATAACTGCCATAAGGTTGTTTGCCTACATAAATCTTTTCGCAGCTTTCCTTTGCAAGGTTTAGGAGCTCTTTATTGGCTAAGTTATCATACAATATAACATCAGCCTCCTTTAAAACCCGGTATCCTTTCATGGTAATCAGCTCAGGATCGCCCGGACCTGCACCTAAAATAAATAATTCAGGAAATATTTTACTGTTCTCCATTATATTGATTTTTTTCTTAAAAAATGGCTTTAAAATCTAATAGATTTTAGCTAAAGTCAATTATTTAATCTGTTTCATCAAATTTAATCTTATAAAATGATTTATGTTATAAAATATTAGCAAAAAACTTATAATTTATTTGTATAATATTACTAATATAATAAAAATTACAAAAACAAACAATAAATATCTGTCAAAAGCTTGATATGTATTATATAATTGAGTAGTATTGTTATGTAAACGCGTTTTGGTCGCAACAAAGATGCGTTTATCATGATTAATTGCTTTAACATTTAAAATAACTGGATATGTCTCAACTAACAATTGTCGTTGTTGGAAACGGAATGGTCGGGTATAAGTTTTGTGAAAAACTGGTATCCAGATCAAATCAGTTCAACATCGTCGTTTTCGGCGAAGAGCCCCGGATCGCCTATGACAGGGTGCACCTAAGTGAATACTTTAATGGCAAGTCTGCTGATGATTTGTCGCTTTCTACTTCATCCTGGTATGCCGATAATGGCATTGCTCTCCATCTGGATGATCCCATACAGGAAATTAACCGCATTGATAAAACTGTACACTCTTTAAAAGGATCTGTAATAAAGTATGATTACCTGGTATTGGCAACGGGTTCATCTCCTTTCGTGCCCAATATAGAAGGTATTGAAAAGAAAGGTGTATTTGTTTATCGTACTATAGAGGATCTTGACCTGATTAGGGATTATGCTGCTAATGCAAAGGTTGCGGCCGTAATGGGCGGTGGGTTATTAGGGCTGGAGGCTGCGAAGGCATTAATTGATCTGGGTATTAAAGAAACCCATGTTATTGAATTTGCGCCACGTTTAATGCCAAGGCAGATCGACTCTGCAGGAAGTGCCATGCTGCAGTCGAAATTAAAGCAATTCGGGCTAACCATCCATTTAAATAAAAGCACATCTGAAATTGCCGGTGATGATAAAGTAGAATCGCTTAAATTTAATGATGACACTTCGTTGGCGGTAGATATGCTGGTTATGTCAGCAGGTGTACGCCCGCGTGATGAACTGGCAAAACTCGCAGGCTTGCAAACAAGCAGTCGCGGAGGTATTATAGTTAACGAAAAAATGCAGACCGGTGATGAGTGCATATTCGCGATAGGCGAATGTGCGCTTTATAACAGTATGATATATGGCCTGGTTGCTCCGGGCTACGAGATGGCCGACATTGTAGTAACGTATTTAACCGGAGGAGATAAATCCTTCTACGGTTATGATATGAGCACTAAGCTAAAGCTCATCGGCGTAGATGTAGCAAGTTTTGGTGATGCATTTATTACCGAGCCCGATTGCCGTACTATTGTATTTGAGGATACACATAAGGGCGTATATAAACGCATTAATATCAGCAATGATGGTAAGTATTTATTAGGTGGTATTTTGGTTGGCGAAGCAGAGGTGTACAATATATTATTACAAACCGTAAATAATAAAATTGCTTTGCCGCCTAGTCCTGAAGATATGATATTGGGATCACGGGGTGGTGAGGCTGCTGAAGGTGCTGGTGTTATGAGTTTGCCTGATGATGCGCTGATATGTTCATGCGAGGCGGTAAGCAAGCTAGCCATATGCTCGGCAGTTAATGATGGCGCATTGGGTATTGATGATATAAAGAAATGCACTAAGGCCGGAACCGGTTGCGGCGGTTGCGTTCCGCTGGTTAAAGATCTGATAGCCGGTACAATGAAGGCCAACGGCCAGTATGTTAAAAATGTGATCTGTGAGCATTTCGACTACTCGCGCCAGGAATTGTTTGATATGGTAAAGATCAATAAGCTAAAAAATTACGACCTGGTGTTGGATCATTTTGGTAAAGGCGATGGTTGTGAAGTTTGTAAGCCAGCAGTAGCGAGCATTCTTTCCAGCTTGTGGAACGATGTAATTGTAAAGCAGCACACCATACAGGATAGTAATGACCGTTACCTGGCTAATATTCAAAAAGGAGGTACTTATTCTGTAGTGCCCCGTATTCCGGGTGGTGAAATTACCCCTGACAAACTGATTGTTATTGGGCAGGTTGCAAAAAAATACGGACTCTACACCAAAATAACAGGCGGCCAGCGTATTGATATGTTTGGCGCACACTTAAATGACCTGCCTGCAATTTGGGAGGAATTAATTGACGCGGGCTTTGAAAGCGGGCATGCTTATGGCAAATCATTACGTACCGTTAAAAGCTGCGTAGGTAGTACATGGTGCCGATACGGTTTGCATGACAGCGTATCATTCGCTATTGAAATTGAAGAGCGCTATAAAGGTGTAAGATCGCCGCATAAGCTAAAGGGCGGTGTTAGCGGATGTGTTCGCGAATGTGCCGAAGCGCAGGCAAAGGATTTCGGTATCATCGCTACCGAAAAAGGATGGAATTTATATATATGTGGCAATGGCGGTTCAAAACCGCAGCACGCGCAGCTACTGGCTACAGATATTGATAGTGCAACCTGTATAAAATATTTGGACAGGTTCCTGATGTTTTATATTAAAACAGCTGATCCATTAACCCGGACTGCAACCTGGTTAAATAAAATGGATGGTGGTATTGCTTATCTGAAAAACGTGATCATTAACAATAGTTTAGATATAAACGAACAATTAGAAGAAGAGATGCAGGAATTGGTTAATACCTACCACTGTGAATGGAAAGAAGTAGTGAAGAATGATGAATTGCGTAAGCGCTTTGTTCATTTTATTAATGCACCTGAGGAAAAAGATCCGGCAATTAAGTTTGAACCGATGCGCGAGCAGATCAAAGCGAAATGGTAATTACAGTTTTAGATTAGTTATTAATGATATTAAACAAGATTCAAATGGAAACGATAACGGATATTAGATGGGTTTTAGCTTGCTATGCAGATGACGTGCCTGCCAATGGCGGGGCGTGTGTAAAGCATGGCAATGAGCAGATAGCTATATATAACTTTGCCCGTCGCGGCGAATGGTATGCCACGCAAAATCTTTGTCCGCATAAACAGCAGATGGTTTTATCGCGTGGTATGATAGGCAGTGAGGGTGACAGCTGCGAGCCTAAGGTGGCCTGTCCTTTTCATAAAAAAACCTTCTCACTATTAAGTGGCGAATGTTTGAGCGGGGATGAATTTCAAATAAAAACCTATCCTGTGCAGGTTATTGATGGTAAGGTATATATTGGGATTATTTAAGCCTCTTCATCGGTGGTTAATAGTACCAGTTTCTGTTCATTTATAACTTTTATGTATTTATCATGAACGGTTACTATCTTTTCGCCCAGTAGTTCATTTATTACCCTGAATACGGTTTCATAGGTAGCGCCGATAAAAGATGCCAGATCCTGCCGGGATAAGCGGATATTAATAAAGCCATCATCCCTCAGTCCAAATTGCTTCTCTAAATATATTAAAGCTTGAGCAACACGGCCCTTAACCGGCATATGGGCAAGGTTACGCATCTTGGTTTCGGATTCCTGCAGGTCCTTTACAAAAAACATCATCAACCGATACGTAAATTCATTGTTGACCTTTAAGGTAGCTTCAAAAAAATCCAGATCAAAATAACAAACTATTCCATCTTCAAGCGCGGTAGCCGATATGGGATATATTTTGGTGTCGAGGCCGCGGTGGCCGAATATCGCACCATTGGATGCAAATCTTAAGATCACTTCTTTGTCCTGTCCCCACTTTTTATGTACTTTAACATTGCCGCTCAGTACAAAATAAATTCCCTTTACAGGATCGCCTTCTTCAAATATTACCTCATTTTTTTTCACGAAAAAATTATTTTTGTTGGCAGCAATTGCTCCTTTCCATTCAGGAAGGACGTTTTTGCACAAAAAACAGCTATTCATGTCACATGTAATTAGCTTTTTTTTCATATAGAGGTCAGTTTTTTTATTTTTTTAAAATTTGTAATAAATAATTGACGCAATATAGGTCATTTGATGTTATTGTGTTTAATTATTCATTTAAAATGATGTAAATAATACATTATTTGAATAGTTGACTAATTTAATCTCATTATTTATCGCTTATAATCATCATAATGTCTTAAATAATGATTTTTGTATTGTTATTTTTTCATTTTTTGCGACTGTTTTATATTGATTATTTCTTTTATCATAAAAATGATTGTTTTGTAATCAAAAAATTGCTTAAAAATATTAAATGAATTATATTTATCACAGTAAATATAAAATTGGGATCTAAATTTCGTTGCTTATGGATAAAATAAAAATATAATGCACAAAAAAGCCCTGCCGGGAGGTCGCATTCCCAGACAGGGTTAAACAGTTTTCATTGCTTTAACAAATAAAAAACTTACTCAAATGTACAAAAATGTATTAAATCAGCGCATTGTTGCGCTATTTCTATGGTTTTCGTCGTGTTATTCGTTCTTTTCGACTGAATCCCAATCTATTAAAGGCTTTTTTCGACGATTGATATTTATGTTAAAGAGGTATTTGAATAAATGCCTCATATTAAATCAATTTCCCGCCGCCACATCTATTTTAAATAGCACTCTAATTTAAAATATGATGGAAAATCAACTTACTAAACTCAATATATTTTCGCTGAAAGGCGTGCAAATGAAAACGTTTCATATCACATGGCTCATGTTTTTTGTTTGTTTTTTTGGCTGGTTCGGCCTGGCACCGTTAATGCCCACTATTCGTGCCGAATTGCATTTAACCAAAGGGCAGGTAGGTAATTGCATCATCGCATCGGTATCAGCAACCATAATTGCCCGGCTTTTTATTGGTAAACTATGTGATGTCTGGGGGCCGCGTAAAACAGCTATAAGGCTTTTGCTGATCGGTTCACTGCCAGTTTTTTTAGTCGGCTTGGCGCATAGTTATACTACCTTCTTGTTGTTTCGCTTGGCTATTGGTGTAATAGGTGCATCATTTGTTATCACCCAATTTCATACATCTATGATGTTTGCTCCCAAATTAAAAGGAACTGCAAATGCCATAACAGGCGGCTGGGGCAACCTTGGCGGTGGTGTAACTAATATGATAATGCCGATAATATTCGCTGCCATAGTTGGCTTTGGCTATACTAAGGCAGAGGCCTGGCGATACGCCATGATAGTACCGGGAGTAATGATGCTGATTATTGCATTTTTATATTGGAAATACACTAAGGACACCCCCAACGGAAATTACGATGAAGTTGGCTACAATGTTGGCAAATCAACAAAAACTGATTGGTCGGTTTTAGCCGATTGGAGGATATGGGCCCTAACCATAGGCTATGCCATGTGTTTCGGTATGGAGCTAACTTTTGATAATGTGGCCTCGCTGCATTTTGTTGATTCATTCCATCTTTCGCAAAGCGCCGCGGGTTTTTGGGCAGGTATATTCGGTTTCATGAACTTGTTTGCCCGTGCCCTGGGTGGTATCATATCTGATAAGGTAGGCGGCAAATTTGGTATGCGTGGCAAGGGCTTATTACTTGCCGGGGTGCTGTTTTTAGAAGGTATCGGCCTCATCTTATTTGCACAGGCGGGGTCGCTTGTGGTGGCTATAATTACTATGCTCACATTCGCGCTTTTCCTCAAAATGTCAAACGGGGCAACCTACGGTATTGTGCCTTTTATAAACTCCAAAAATGTGGGCCTGGTTAGTGGTATTGTTGGTGCAGGTGGTAATTTCGGCGGCATGATGTTCGGCTTTTTGTTTAAGTCGGATTCCATTACCTATGTGCAGGCCTTTACTTACATAGGGTTTATTGTAATAGGGGTATCGGTAATCATACTCATAACAAGATTTCAAAAAACACCCGTCGTTGAAGAACGCTTTAGTACGCCACTAGCAGGCGGTGTGATATAGATACTTGCGGAATAATTAAAGTTATGGCCCTGAAAAAACAATCTATAGATCAGTTAACCAGTACTTGCTGTTATTGCGGGGTTGGCTGTGGCGTGGTTGTTAATAAAGAGAAAAATGGAAGCATAACCCTTGCCGGTGATAAAGACCATCCCGTTAATAAAGGCATGCTTTGCAGCAAGGGGCTTAACCTGCATTACACCGTAAATGATAAAAGCGACAGGCTCCTTTATCCGCAAATGCGGTACAATAAAAGTATGCCCATGCAGCGTGTAAGCTGGGATGATGCACTTGATCGTACGGTTGCGGTGTTTAAGACCTTTATTGATAAATATGGTCCCGATTCTGTTGCCTTTTATGCGTCCGGTCAGTGTTTAACCGAGGAATATTATGTAGTTAATAAGCTGATGAAAGGGTTTATCGGCAGCAATAATATTGATACCAACTCGCGCCTTTGCATGAGCAGTGCCGTTGCCGCCTATAAAATTGCTTTGGGCGAGGATAGTGTGCCTGTTTGTTATGAAGATATTGAACTTGCTGATTGTATATTGGTAATGGGCGGTAACCCTGCCTGGTGCCACCCTATATTATGGCGCCGGGTAGAGGCCCATAAAGCAGCCAACCCGGCTGTTAAGATCATCATAGTAGATCCGCGGGTTACCGATTCGTGTGCCAATGCCGATCTGCATCTGCAAATAAATCCCGGAACGGATATTACCCTTAATCATGCTATCGGCAGGTTGCTGATAGAGAATGGCGATATCGACTTTGATTTTATAAAAGACCATGCCGAAGGGTTTGAATTATATAGTGAAATTGTTTTTAGAAATAGTTTGTTTGACGCTGCAAAAACATGCGGATTGAACGAAAGCGATATCCGCCTTGCAGCGAAATACATCGGCGAAGCCAAAGGTTTTATCACCATGTGGACAATGGGGCTTAATCAAAGCGCCATCGGTGTAAATAAAAATTTGAGCCTTATTAATTTAAACCTGATAACCGGGCATATAGGCAAACCGGGTTCTGGTCCGTTATCACTTACCGGCCAGCCCAACGCTATGGGCGGACGTGAAGTTGGAGGTTTGGCAAACCTGCTGCCGGCACATCGTGACCTGAGCAATCCCCTGCATCGTGAAGAAGTGCAGAAGTTTTGGGGAGGTAAGACCATTCAGCCCAAACCCGGGTTAACGGCCACCGAAATGTTCGAGGCATTAAATGATGGTCGCTTAAAAGCCATCTGGATAATGTGTACCAATCCATTAACCAGTTTACCAAATGTTCGTTTGGCTGAGGATGCTTTGAAAAAGGCAAAATTTGTGGTGGTACAGGAGATCAGCAACAAGCCGGAAACTTTGGCTTATGCCGATGTGATATTGCCCGCTGCTGCATGGGCCGAGAAAGAGGGGACAATGACTAACTCCGAACGGCGGATAAGCTACTTGAACAAGATTGTAGAGCCACCGGGAGAAGCTATTGCCGATGGGGAAATCATTTGCCGCTTTGCACGCAAAATGGGCTATAAGGGCTTTGATTTCGAAAATCCTGCTGCCATTTATGCCGAGCATGTTAAATTAACCGCCAAAACCAATATAGATATAAGTGGCTTAAACTACGATGTATTAAAAGAGCGTAAAACCGTACAGTGGCCCTACAAAAAGAAAGGTCCGCTGGATGGCCAAGCCCGATTATTTACCGATCATAATTTTTACAGGCCATCAAAAAAAGCATTCATCAGCGCTGTGCCCGATACGCTGACCAGTGAACTGCCCAATGATGATTATCCAATGATATTAACCACGGGCCGTATCCGCGATCAGTGGCATACTATGAGCAAAACAGGCAAGGTAAATAAGCTTAATCAGCATTATAAACAAGCTTTTTTAGAGATCCACCCTCATGATGCCGAAGTATTGGGCTTAAAAGAATTGGACATTGCGGTTATTACCTCCCGGCGGGGAGAGGTACAGGTTCAGACAAAAATATCGGCACAAATAAAAAAGGGGGTTGTGTTTTTACCGATGCATTGGGGCAAAATATTAGGCAACGATCTTAACCGGGCCAATAATCTTACCAGTGATCGGGTTGACCCAATTTCGAAGGAACCGGATTTTAAATACTGTGCCGTTAACGTGCAAAAGTATGTAAAGCCGTTTCAGCGCATAGTGGTGATTGGAGCAGGGGCGGGGGCTTACGGCTTTGTAAAATCATACAGAGAATTAAATGCTGATGATGAAATAACCATTTTTAGTAAGGAGAATCATCCTTTTTACAACAGGGTAATGTTACCTGACTATATCAGTGGCGAGCAGCAATGGGAGCAATTGGTAAAAATGAAGGATAGCGAAGAACCTGCCTATAACATCAGGCTGCTGAGAGGGGTAAGCATTGAAAAAATTGACCGGGAAAACAAGCAGGTTATCGATTCGAGGGGGATAAAAACGGATTATGATGTTTTATTGATCGCTACCGGCAGCAGGGCATCTATCCCCAAAAATACCCCCTCACTGCCAGGCATATTCAGCATGCGCAGCCGTAACGATGCAGATAACTTTAAAAAGCATGTGCCCAAAAACGGCCATGTAGTGGTAGTAGGCGGAGGCTTGCTGGGTTTGGAAATGGCTGCCTCATTGCGCGAAATAGGTATCAGGATCACCATCATCCATCGTACATCGCGGTTTTTAAACAGGCAATTAGATGCCTTGGGCAGTCAGTTATTGCACGAGGAAATGGTAGACCAAGGCTGCGATATTTATTATGATGATGAGGTGCAGCTGTTCTACGGCAGATCGAAACTAACAGGAATAGGCCTAAAAAGTGGCCGCAAAATAAATTGCGATGCCATGATACTGGCCATAGGTACAACACCCAACCTCGAAATTGCCAAAGCCTGCGGGCTTACCATAAAACGTGGTGTTATTGTAAACGAACGGATGCAAACCAACGATCCCTCAATTTATGCCATTGGGGAGATAGCAGAATTTGAGGGCACACTATACGGAATTACTGCTGCAGCCGAGCAACAGGCAGAGGTAGTAACCAAATATATGAACGGCGATATTGCCAGCTATTATAAGGGCAGCCTGTTCATGAATATCATAAAAATTCATGGGTTTGATCTGTGCAGCATTGGCTTGTCTGAATGCCCGGATGATAAGGCCTATGAGGAGATCGTTTTTATTGATAAAGCGAAGCGATACTACAAAAAATGCATCATCCATGAGGATAAGCTGGTGGGTACTATCCTGATCGGCGATAAAAGCGAGTTCCAGGAATTTAAGGCACTTATAGCTAACAAAACCGAGCTGAATGAAAAGAGGTTGCAATTACTACGAAGCGGCAATAAAGTTGATCCGGTATTAGGGAAATTAGTTTGCAGTTGCAATAATGTAGGCAGCGAGAATATCCTTAACAAAATAGCTACCGGGTGCAATACGCTAAAGGAATTGTGCGATAGTACAGGTGCCGGTACAGGCTGTGGATCGTGCAGGCCCGAAGTGAAGCGCTTGTTAGAAGAAAGTTTGAAAGCAACGGCTTAATGAAATAAAAAATGGAGAAAACAGAGACTTATTGTGTGAAGATTAATCTGCCGGGAGGAGTAATATCAGCCGGTGACCTTTATGAAATATTACAGATAGCCGAGAATGCAGGGGCAGCAACAATAAGTGTAGGAAACAGGCAGCAATTATATTTTTGCATACCACAAAACCGGCTTGAAGACCTGGAGTTGGGGATGCTAAAGTCTGCGATCAATTATGAGATAAATAATGATCAGTTTCCGAATATCATTAGTTCATATGTAACCGATAATATTTTTAATACAGAGAGCTGGCTGAAGGAAGGCGTATATAAGGATATATTCGATTTATTTAATTTTCAGCCGGAATTAAAGGTTAACATGGTTGATAAGCATCAAACCTTTGTGCCATTTTTTAGCGGGAATTTTAACTTTATCAGTTCTGATTTAAGTAATTATTGGTACTTGTACATCAGGTTTCCCAAAACAAATGATTTGTACTGCTGGCCCTGTCTGGTGTATTCCGATGATATACCAGCATTTTGCAAAACTGCCCAAGGAGTTATTTTGGGGAGCAGGGAATTGTTTTATGATCAGCCTGAATCCAATTTCGACTTGTTTTATGAAAAGGTGAACACCAGTAATAAATTTGTTAACCAACAAATAGCTGAACCTTTAAAATTGCCCGATTTCTCGCTGCCTTATTATGAAGGATTTAATAAATACCTGAATGGTAAATACTGGCTTGGCATTTATCGCCGGAATGAATTATTTCCCATTGCGTTTTTAAAAGATATTTGCTCCCTATGCCTTAAAACCCGCGTAGGTCAGCTATACACAACCCCCTGGAAATCCTTTTTAATTAAAGGGATAAATGAAGCTGACCGTAAAGACTGGGGTTTTATCCTTAACAATTACAGGATAAATGTAAGGCATGCCGCTAACGAATTAAACTGGCAGCTTGAAAACTTATGCAAAAAAAGTCTCGAACTTAAGAAACAATTGGTGCGTGAATTTGAAGAATATGATTTACGAACCTACCGCCTTTGCTTTGCTATAAAAATGCAACCCAAAACAGGCTTACTGGCGTCCATCGTCATAAAAAAAACAAAAGCCGGCTTATTTGATATTTTGCATACCAGGGACTTTAATCCCAACTCTAAAGATTTTGTTGTTTATAAAGAAAATTTATCTGCCAATACCCTTGGCCGTTCCCTGATAGAATTGTGTGATTTTTATCATGGTTTACTAAGTGATAGCAATATGTTATTACTTCAGGATGCTGGTGCGGAAAAAGAGAATCATATTGAAACAGTTGAGCTTTATCAATGTAAAAACTGCCTCAGTATTTACGATAAAAGCTATGGAGATCAATTCAACAACGTTCCTGTAGGGATCGAATTTAAAAACATCGAGAACTATATATGCCCTGTTTGCGAATCAACGGCGGATTGCTTTATGGCAATTAAGAAACAGGTTCATGCGATTTAGCTTATTAATTATTACGTATCAATTTGCTTATTACATATCGCTTTTATTTGTTATGCTTTTTGTAAGCATAACAGTGCCTATACGACTAAAGAATCAACCATTCAAATATTAATCAATTAAACACAACAACATGAAAAAAAGTCTACACACACGTTCAGGAAAAATCATTAGCTGTATCAGCACAAAAATCATTTTAATAATAATTATAATAGCCGGAGCCTTAATGCCGCAATTTGTAAAAGCCCAGGTTAAGGTGGTGCCGCCCGATTCAATAGAATACCAGGGAACGCTTTATCAAAAATTAAAAGCTAAATCCGCTTATCCAAAAGTAGTTGGTTATATGAGTTTTATCCTCCCCCTTGAAACACTAACCTTATCAACCGGTAAATTTACCCCTAATTTTTCAGCGCATACCACCACCATTGGTTTTCCTGTAGGTGTAAATGTTTTATATAGTGATAAGTTTGGATTTAGCTATGAGTTTACACCCAATATAAAAGCATCAGGCGGTTCAAGTAAAATGAATGATATATTATTTGATCCGGGAACAATGTTCCGTTTTGAGCATGGGTTTACTTTTATTTCCCGCCTGGCATTCGACACAAATGGCAGGTATGGTTTTACCCCGGTATTTAACCAGGTTTATGCACGCACAAAAGTTATTAATTATTTTGTTGCTTTATCGCTTCCGACAAGGTTTGGTAATAGCGAAGCCGCATCATTAGGCTTAAACTTACAAATTGGCTTTACATTTAATTAACGCCTGGTAAATTATGATTGATGTGAAAATTACCCTAATGGCAGGGAACTGTATTTAAGGTGGCGCAAGGCTCCTGCATTGTTTCATGCCGGAAAGGATCATCCCACATAGAGCAAATTATTCTAAAACAAAAACTAATTGGCGATTCTGCATTGTAGCAAAGTCTGAATAATCGTCATTAGGGCTGTCGGCTGTGAAAATGGAAGCAATATTACTCATGTGATAGTTTTTGCATTCGGGAAAGATAATCTTTTGGAGAAGCCCCAAATTGTTTTAAAAAGCATTTTGAAAAATAGGAGGGGGTATTGAATCCGATTTCGTAAGAAACCTGATTAATATTTAAGCGGCCCTCCATCAACAGCTGCAGCCCTTTTTTTACTCTGATTGCCTGGATGAATTCATGAACACCCTGACCGGTAAGCGATTTTATTTTGGCATATAGAATGGTACGGCTCATGGCTGCAACTTCACATATTCTTTTATGATCCAGATTAGGTTGTGCAATGTTTTGTTCTATATAGGCAATTATCTTGTCGAGGAAATCTTTATCCCTGGCATTATACGTTGAGTTATCAGGATATATCTCTTCTGAATTAACAAATTTGGATCGTCTGTTTGTTGTGCTTATTACCAGGTTATAAATCACCTGATGCAAAATCTGTTGATTAAGTGGTTTGATTAGATAGGTATCAACTCCGGCTTCGTAACCTGATAATTGGCTGTCAGCATCCGTCTGGCTGGTAAGCAAAATAACAGGGATATGGCTTGTTAAAGGGTTCGACCTGATCTTTTTGCAGAATTCCAGGCCATTCATTACTGGCATAAGCATATCTGTAATAATAATATCGGGTTGAAAATCTATTGCAGCTTTTATACCTTCCTGCCCATTCTCTGCCTCCATTATTTCAAAAGTTGATGAAAGAATGAGTTTCAGGTAGGCTCTTATATCGGCATTGTCATCGATAAACAGCAAGCGCTTTCCTTGCAATTTTAATCCTTTTTGATCATTAATAAGCTTACCATTAACATCCTCATAGGCAACGGTATTTGATACGCTTGGACTGCCGAATTCTTCTAAGGAGCAAAGATCGTCACCTTTTGGTAGCCGGATAGTAAAAATGGAGCCCTCGTTTACCTTGCTGCTAACAGTTACCTTGCCATGGTTGGCTTCAACAAATTCTTTAATAATAACCATACCCAAACCTGAGCCTATCTCTCCGTTTGAACCGGGGGAAGAGGTGGCTGTTTCAATGTTAAATAAATTGCTTACCTGTTCGCCAGTCATTCCCAGGCCGGTATCGTAAAAAGTGACTACAATTTCGTTGTCTATTTCTTTTGATTCTATGCCGATCTGCCCAAATGGTGGCGTAAACTTAATGCTGTTGCTCAACAGGTTTCTAAACACCGTGTCAATCATTTTTTTATCAGCAAATAAGGTGTGGTGCTGAGCCACATTAATTGTTAGGTAGAGGTTCTTATTTCGTAATAGCTGCTCCATCAAAACCTGGTTTGCAATAACAAGCTCATAAAGATTTACCGATTCAGGATTACTGTTTAAGGTTTCATTTTGTGTTTTGGCCCATTCCAAAAGATTTAACAATAAATCAAGAACAGATTTAGAGCTGTCGCTTATAATTGAAATGTATTTTCCAATTTCCTGTTTTGTTACCTGTGGCATTTGCATTTTTAAATTTTTAGCAATGCCCGCTATGGCTGATATTGGGTTCCGTAGATCATGGGCCAGAATAGATAGAAATCTGTTTTTTGTTTGATTACTTTTTTCCAGCTCACTAACTGTATTTTCCAGCTTCGCATTCTGGATGATAATGTGCTCTTGCTGATCTAAAATTTTGTCTGATTTATCAACTATTTCCTTGTTATAGGCCTCCAGTTTTTCATTTTGTATTCTTATTTGGTTGTTATTTTCTGTTAATATCAAATTGGCTTCTTTAAGTTCCTGTGTGCGGCGGGTAACTTTAGCCTCAAGTATTTTATTTTGTATTTTAATAGACCTTACCCTGATATAAAATATACCAACAACAATTCCTGCAGCTAAGACAATCATTAAGCCCTCAAACCACCATGTTTTCCAGAAAGGAGGGTTGACAATAATTTGTATTTCAGTAACCTTTGCAGAAAATATGCCCGTGTTACTAAGGCCTTTAACTTTGAGCGTGTAAGTACCGGGATCTAAGTTGGTGTAGGTAACGTTGTTTTTTGTGCCTAGATAATGCCATTGATTATCAAAGCCCTGCAGTATATAAGCATACTGTTTTTTCTCTTTATTTACGTAGTTAAGCGAAGCAAATTCAAAGGTGATTACTGATTGTTTATAGGATAATTCGACTTTAGGATTGTAAGGCAGGCTTACATTTAAAGGATAACCTTTTTTTGTATCCTGACTGATATCAACATGCTTGTTGAATATTTGAAAATCAGTAAAAATAATTGGTGGGTCAAAACTAAGGTCAGCTATTGAATCAGGGTTAAACTCGTTAAAACCATTTATGCCGCCAACGTACATTTGCCCGGTTTTACTCAGGCACCTGGAATATTTAAACTCATTTGCCTGCAAACCATCCGAACGGTTATAATTTTTAACGGATTTATTATTTAAGTTAAATTTTGATAACCCATTGTCAGTAGCAATCCAAAGGTTGTTCCTGTTATCGCCCAGTACGCTGGCAATTAAGTTACTCGGCAGGCCATTTTCCATAAAGTAGCTGGTAACTTTTCCGGTTTTTTCATCAATTTCATCAAGGCCATCGTTAGTTGAAAGCCAAATGTTCCTTTGCTTATCCTGATAAATAGAACTTATGCTATTGTTGCTCAATCCATTCTTTGATTCCAGATCTTTATAAAAGGTGCATTTACCGGTATTGGGATTTAAAACTGAAAGGCCGGCACCATCTGTCCCAATCAAAATATGATGTTTATCATCTTCATTAATGGTTAAAATATTGTTGCTACTGATGCTTTCCGCAATCTTATCATTATGAACGTGATGTATAAATTTATTATTCGCCGCATCATACAAATCAACTCCTCCGCCATATGTGCCGACCCAGATCTTATCCTGGCTATCCTTAAAAATATAAAAAGCGTAATTGCTGTTTAAGCTGCCGGGATCGTTAGGGTCATTCTTAAAAAACCTGAATGCATGCGAAGTTTGATTGTAAACACTGATTCCCTGGCCCCAGCTGCCGATCCATATATTACCATTTTTATCTTCACAAACTGATAAAATATAATCGCCCGATAAACTATTGGGATTTCCTTTATCACGCCTGAAATTTTGGAAGTGCTTTGTTTTCCTGTCAAATAAATCTAAACCACCACCATCAGTTCCTATCCAAAGGTTTAGTTTCGAATCTTCGTAAATACAATTAACAATATTGTTAACCAGGCTGTTTGTGCCTTGCTCATGCTTATAGTGTACAAAGTTATCGTTATCCCTTTTTAACAGGTTGATGCCGCCATTTAAAGTACCTACCCACATATTCCCTTTTGTGTCCCTAACTATGGCGTTTATGGTATTGCTGCTTATACTGGTAGCATCATTATAAATATTGTTAAATACAGTAAACGACTGCTTTACTGGATCAAATATATTTAACCCTCCGTTCTCTGTGCCGATCCACAAGTTTCCCTGGTAATCAGCTGCAATTCCGATAAGGGCATCACTGCTTAGTTTGCTATTGGCTTTTTTGTAGTTCCTGAAATCGCCTGTATTGACATCTAATTCGTTGAGCCCCCCGCCATAAGTGCCTACCCATAAATTATGTTTTTTATCCTCATAAATAAATTTAATATGATTATCAGATATACTTCGTGGATCTTTGGGATTATTAACAAACCGTTTGAACGTGTTTGTTTTCTTGTCGTACATGTTAAGGCCGTTGGTTGTGCCTACCCATATATTTTTCCTGCTGTCTTCAAAAATTGCCGAAACACTATTACTGCTTATAGTGCCAAAGTCGGATTTGCCAAAGTTGTAGTTGGTAAACTGTTTGGTTTTAGTATTAAAATAGTCCAGCCCATTGTCGGCCGTGCCTATCCATAAATTGTCGTCATCATCCCGGCACAGGCTCTCTAAAAAATTACTTGCTATACTATTAGCGTTGTTTTTTTTGAGGTAACGTGTAAACCTGTCAGCTTTTGGGTCGTAACAATTTAGGCCGCCGTCCCAGGTAGCTATCCATAGGTTGCCTTCTTTATCATCCACAATACTTTTTATATCGTTCGAAGCAAGGCTGTTTTCATTCAAGGGGTTTTTCCTGTAAATAACGAATTTGTAACCATCATATCTGTTTAGCCCGTCTTTGGTGCCAAACCACATAAATCCTTTTTTATCCTGAAAAATGCATCTTACCGTACTTTGAGATAATCCGTCATTAATTCCTATCTGCTCAAATTTTAGATTATGGCTTTGCGAATGGCTTTTAACAGCAATTAAAAACAAGAGAATTAGCAGTAAGTATCGGCAAGTCCGCATAATCAATCTGATTTTTTATAAAAGGTAATAACTATCTACAAATTCTATCGAAAGGGCTTAATAAAGTCTTTTTTCCTTTTAGAAGCCCAAACACGTGGAGTCCATGTGTTTGATGCATGAATTTAAATAAATGTTTTCTTAAATTATCATTTATGGACGGTATTACATGTAAATGGGATTATTGGAACGGGGCCGAATACCATATTATCTAATTTTATCAAATCATTAATACACTATTAATTATGTTTAAATATTTTACACTTCTATCAGTTACATTTCTTTCTTTATCATCTGTCACTCATGCACAGGTATTTTATGACGATTTTAAATCATCAGTAGATACCACTATATGGCATATAAATGATACCAAATGGGGAGAGAATCCCGCTAAGGGAACACAAGGTGGCGTTGTGCCTGAAAATGTTATCGTTAAAAACGGACACTTGAAAATCCGTGCTTTAGGTGATTATTATAGTGGCCCGGTTAAAGGGCATGGGCAAAATACCAAAGTTGGCGGCGCCATTACTACTATACAAAGATTTGCCTCCGGTAGTTTTGAGGTAAAAGCAAAGCTTTGCCCGCGCCCGGGCGCGTTGTCTGCTTTCTGGACCTATTATAATGAAAACGATGATTATAACCATGAAATTGATTTTGAATTCCCGGGTCATAATAAACCGCCATATGCACCGGATAGCTCTGATCTGCATTATGGCCTGTTAACTAACTGGACAGGTGTGCATGAAGATCAATACTATACTAAGGACATGTACTTTGGAAACCAGATAGATGGGCAATTTCATCTATATCGCTTTGATTGGCATACCGGCGGCAATGGTGAAAAACCACGTATTGAATATTATTATGATAACAAGTTGATGTACACCTCATATGAGCATATACCCACCCATGCCAGTAATTTTAATGTGGGCATATGGTTCCCTAACTGGATTAAGAAAGCAGATTTTATAAGTGATTATATGTATGTGGACTGGGTGAAAATAACACCTTTTCACGAACCTAATGATGTAAAATAATAGGGTAATGGCTAATAAAGAAACCCGAATAGAGGGCGGTTAACTGTAAATAACGCGCTATTAATTAAACTATACTCAAAACAAACTATATGAAAAAAAAATTTACACAAACTTTGAGAGACTACATATCACTGCCAATAAGGTGTATTGCTATGGCCATTCTCTTTTTATCATTGGCTTTTACCACTGCCAAAGCCCAATCTGTACAAATTTCAGGTACAGTTACCACAACCGATGCCGAAGTGCTGCCGGGGGTTGCTGTTACCGAAACAGGTACAACTAATGGAACTGTTACCGGCGTTAACGGGCAGTTTCAAATTGAAGCGCACAGTAATTCCATCCTTGTATTTCATTTTATAGGTTATTTAAATCAACAGGTTAAAGTTACCGATGCTAAAAAAATAACCGTGGTTATGCAAAAGGATGCCAAAGCATTGGATGAAGTGGTAGTTGTAGGCTACGGCAGTAAGAACAAGAGTACTTTTGCGGGTTCGGCAGTAACATTAAATGCGGAAGACCTGAATAAATCTTCATTGTCTGTTGCCAATATGTTAACGGGTAAAGCTGCAGGTGTGCAGGTTACACAAAATAACGGAACACCCGGTGCGCCATTAACTATCAGAATACGTGGAACGAATTCCATTAATGCGGATAGTGAGCCTTTATATGTAATTGACGGTTTTCCAACCAATGATGGTATAGGCTTCACCATTAGCCCGGATGATATTGCATCCATCTCCATATTAAAAGATGCTGCATCTACCGCCATATACGGTGCAAGGGGTGCCAATGGTGTTATATTAGTTACCACAAAAAGCGGCAAGAATAAAAAAGGTTTTATTACGCTAAACAGTTCTCTTGGTTATCAAAAAGTAATCAACCGTTACGATTTGGCAGGGCCATACCAAAATGCTACAAGGCTCAATACACTGTTTGTTGCTGAAGGCAGCACCGCACCTTACTCACAGAGCAGGTTAGACTCATTAAAAGCGGGGCTGTTGGGCACTGATTGGCAAAGTCAGTTATTTCGGTTAGCAAAAATAGAAGACAATACATTAAGCTTTACCGGAGGCTCGGCATTTACATCAGTATACGCCAGTTTAGATTATTTAAACCAGGAAGGTGTTGTTATTGATTCCAGATATCAAAGAGTAGGGGCCAGAGTAAACGTAGATCAAAAGATAGGGAATAAATTCACCATGTCAGCAAGGGTATTTGGCTATTATGGCGACCAGAATGATCTGCCTTTGGCACCATCAACCATAAACGGATTTTTAAAGCAGGTACTTAAAGCTAACCCGGCATCAACATTCGGGGCTGATAACATTCAGCTTGATGCGCAAAACCCACTCCATTTTATAGCAGCTACAGACAGAGGGAATACAAATTACAGAACTAATGCTTATTTTTCATTTAGGTATGAACCTGTCAAGAATTTAGTCATACAATCAGATCAGGGAACCGATCTCAATTCTTCAAAGATATTATACTTTGCACCTTCAACAGTACCTGCAGGAGTAGCATCAAATGGTTTGGCAACAGTTACCAATATTGATGAAACAGAATTGATATTTAATCCAACAGCCACCTATAGCTATAAATGGAAAGAACATAACTTTAAGTTACTGGCGGGGTATAACCAACAAACATATATCTATAATGAAGATGATCTTACCGCAACCAATTTTAGCAGCAACGAATTGGGATACAATAACCTGGGTACTGCACAACAATTCTCCGCGGCTTCCGGAAAAAGCGAGATCAAGAGAAAGAGTTGGTTCGGCCGGATTGATTATGATTATAAGAGCAGGTATATTTTTACCGGTACATACCGTATAGATGGCTCATCGGTATTTGGTGCTAATGATAAGTTGGGTTATTTTCCATCAGGTGCCTTTGCCTGGCGCTTTGATCATGAAGATGCTATTGAAAACCTGAACTTATTTTCGACAGGAAAACTACGTGTAAGTTATGGCGTTACCGGTAATGACAGAATCAACTCCGGGCTTACTGCGGTTAACTTCGCGTCTGATAATACTACCAAATATACTTTAGATGGTGTAGCCCAGGTAAGTGGTATTGCCATAAACAATCTGGCTAATCCAAACTTAAAATGGGAACAAACTGCTTCTTTAGATGTAGGGCTTGATGTTGGGTTCTTTAAAGACCGCTTAATTTTAGAGACCGACTATTATAACAAACAAACAACTAATCTTTTATTGGACAGAAGTATAGCGCCATCAACCGGTTTCCAGGCGCAGTTTGGTAATGATGGCAGCGTTGAAAATAAAGGATTTGAATTTACTTTGCAAACTGTAAATATTGATGGTGCATTTAAATGGAGCAGCACGCTTACATTTTCTTACAACAAAAACAAAGTATTATCGCTTGGTTCCAACAATTCGGATATTTACGTGGGCAGCCTGAAACCAGATGGAGCTGCTGATTTTGAGAGTCCGTTTATTTTACGTGTAGGGCAGCCTATTGACGCTATTTATGGCTACGAATATGCCGGTATAGTTCAGGAAAATGATCCGGTGTTAAAAACCACACAGAAAAACTCCACTCCCGGCGAGCCTAAATTTGTAGACGTAAATCATGATGGCATCATTGACGCGAATGACCGGGTAATACTAGGTACAGGCATTCCTGATGCATTTTACGGCTTTACAAATACGTTCTCTTATAAACATTTTCAATTAGATATACTCACCCAGGCACAAACAGGGGGTAAACTTTTAAACCTGCAGAAAGAAGACCTTGAATACCCGCTGTCTCAGGGAAATACGCTTGCTACGGTTCCTTCACAGGTTTGGTCGCCAACTAATACCTCCGGCACACTGCCATCAACCGGGTTTTATGGTAACCCATATGGTGGTTGGGTTAATTCAAAGTATGTTGAAAGCTCTGATTATATCCGTATAAAAAATGTTAATCTGTCATATACTTTTCCGGTATCAATGGTTAAACACATCGGACTTGCAGGGCTAAATATTTTCGTTAATGCACAGAATTTGTTCACGTTTACCAAATACACAGGCCTTGATCCTGAAGTAGGAAACCTGGTTGACGCTACCCAGCAAAATCAAAACGGTGGCAGGGGGATTGATTTTAATGCCTACCCGGTTACAAGGATGTACTTATTAGGCGCTAAGCTTACTTTCTAAATTTTTAATATAAAATCAAATGAAAAAGATATACTACAGGTTAACACTACTAATAACCATTGTTGTGTTAACCGTTTTTGCATGCAAAAAGGGGCTGAACGACGAAACTTACTCGGTGTTTGACGCAAGTAAATTAACGTTACCGTCTGATGGTAATGATGCAGTTATTGGCACTTATGCGGCATTAAAAGACAATGGCGGTTATGGTTACTATGCGGGATTTTTATATTGGTTGTATGAATACCCTGCAGATGTGGTTACAACAACCATAACATCACGCCAGGGGATAGAATTAGATCAGTTAACTTACAATCCTACTAACTCTGTAATTAATGATGTATGGATAAGCATTTTTAAAATGGTATCCAGGGCGAACGAATCGGAAGCCTTAATTAATAATATAAATTATACAGCCAATGGATCAACTAATGCATTAAAAAATCAAAACCTGGGTGAGGTTAGATTTCTAAGAGCATTAGCTTATTATGATGCAACTGAACTTTGGGGCGATGTTCCGTTAATATTAAAACCATCTTCGCAGTTTACAACAGCTGATCTGAACCCTAAACTTGCCAAACAAACCGACGTAGAGGCAGCTATGGTTACTGATTTGCAATTTGCGGCAACAAATTTACCGGTAAGCTATCCTGCTGCACAAGTGGCACGGGCCACAAGCGGTGCTGCAAAATCATTGTTAACCCGCCTTTACATGAGGCAGGGGCAGTGGCAAAAAGCTGCTGATGAGGCTGAACAGGTGATTACGTCAGGTGCGTACCGAATTAAGCCGATGGCTGAAGGGGGAATTGTAGCCTTGTTTGATACCACAAACCGGTCAGATAATGAATTTATTTTTGTACTTAAATCTTCAAGTCAACCGGGAGCTTATGGGATCAACTCAAATAGTTTCGGTATTAACTCTACTCCGTGGGATTTGAACCGTGGGTATGGTAATTTCCCTATCAACCTGCAATTTTATTCCATTTTTGATAAAAATGATGCACGCAGGAATTTGCTGACCGGTATATACAAAACTATATACGGCCAGATTATGAGTGTACCAACGCAGTATGGCGGCGTGGGTGGTTCGGGACCGGATACAGTATTGTCCACTTATGTTTATAATCTAAAATATCCGGCAACCAATAATTATAATTATGCCGGGTTTAATAATGTAAGCATAATCAGATATGCTGATGTAATACTATATCGGGCCGAAGCGCTCAACGAGTTAAATGGCCCAAATCAGGAGTCAATTGATTTGATCAACCAAATACGGAATCGTGCAAATCTGCCAAATATAACACTCGGCAGTTACACCAAAACTTCACTTAGAGTTGAGATTTTTGCAGAGCGTAATAAGGAATTCTTTATGGAAGGCCGAAGATTAGAAGACCTGTTCCGTTGGGGTAACAGCGAAACAAATGGCGCCGACCCTCTATCTGAATTTAAGGCAAATGTGGTGCCTTTGCTCAGAAATCAAAACACGTATTCTCCCAGTGTAAATTATTTGCATTACCCATATCCGCAAGTGGAAATTCAAAGTAATACATCATTAAATAGTGATATTAATAAAGGGAGATATCAATAATATTGAAAATACTATGCTTCATTTTTGGTGCATTAGTTTAGTAGTTGTTTACCTAAATATACCGGGAGGGGATCTTCCGGTATGTTAGTTTAAAAAAAATGGGAATTAATTAAGAATGAAAAAATATAGATCTGGACTTACAATTGTTCTTTTAATAATTCTGTTGAGTGTTTTAAACTCAGGCTGTGATAAAATTGTGGGCTATTTTTCGCAGGTCAGGATAAAAAATATTCAATTAATGAATCTGCCGGGTAACCGTTTAAGGTTTCAGGTAATTATTACTTGTAATGTAGCGGCTAAATCCTGCCTTAAATATTGGAAACCGGGATCAACGGATACGTTATATACCGATGTGAGCAGCCCGGGTGATGTTGATACGATTAACATTACCAATACGGAGGCCGAATCGGATTATAGATTTCAGGCAATTGCTTATAATAAATACAGTAAATATTTAAGTAAACCTCACGACTTTCAAACACAGCTTATTTATCATGCAACACCCTACTTCAACCTAGAAACCGTAGATGCTAAATTTGAGCCTGAAATCCACAATAAGTATTTTCTCAGCCAGATATTAACCGAGCCCGGTTCTTTGGTTATCATCAATAGCAAAGGAAATATTGTGTGGTATCAGCCATTTAAAAAAGGAGTAAAAGTATCTCATTGGACGGATAAAGGAACCATACTTTGTATTGTAGGATCAGAAAAGATCCCCTCATCAGGCGGCGATGAGGTATTCGAGATGGATTTGAACGGTAAAGTGTTAAGGCACCTGAAAGTTGGACAGGGAGATATGGATAAATTGGTTCATCATGAGGTTAGGTTTGATAAGCAAGGGGATATTTATGCTTTAACTTTTACCAATAAACTGTTTGATCTGTCAACCGTTGGCGGGGCAAAAAAAGATACGGTACATGGTGACGGCATCGTAGTGTTTAATAAGGCTAATAAGAAAATATGGGAATGGTCGATACTTGATCATTTAAACCCTTTATCTGATCCGAAAATTTTAAAATCGAAAAAAGACTGGGTGCATTCCAATTCGCTATTTAAAGATAAAGACGGCAATTTCCTGATATCCTTCAGAGATCTGAGCCAGGTATGGAAAGTTGAATATCCAAGCGGGAGGGTTTTATGGAAACTGGGCGAAAAAGGTGATTTTAAAATGGATACCGCTTATATGTTTAGCGGGCAACATTCAGTACAAATAGATGGAAATGGCTTGTTAACGATGCTCGATAATGGAAGCAAGCGCAAACAAAGCAGGGCACTCTCGCTTATAATTGATCTCGCAAAAAAGAAAGCGACTGAAGTATATAGTGTTCCGCTGGCAAAGGAGTATTTTTCTTCAACCAAGGGAAACGAAACAACATTCGATCATAATAAAATTCTGTTCTGCATGACTGACCCCAAAGTCTTTTTGATTACGGACATGCTGGGTAAAATTCTTTGGAAAGTGAATTTGGCCGGTGATCCCTATAGAATTGAAGAAGCTAAAGGATTTTTAAAAAATAAACCTTTCATCGATGCAAATACTAAGTTCTGATTATCCGGTAGTGATAAAGCAACCGCTAACGCTGAAGTACCTGTTTCTGAAATTTTTTAAAATAGGGATGGTATCTTTTGGCGGTTATATGGCATTGGTGGCTATGATACAGCGTGAATTAGTTGAAAAGGATGGCGTAATTGAGCCGGAGACTATTACTGATGGCATTAGTATAGCCAGCTTACTTCCCGGCCCGCTTGCTGTAAACATAGTAGCTTATGTGGGTTATCATGCAAAAAAGAAATTGGGGGCTTTTGTAGCTGTCGCGGCTGTGCTGTTACCCGCAACAATAGCTATGCTTATTCTGTCATGGTGTTATTTTAATTACGGCTATAAATCGCATTGGAACCAAGTACTATTCTATACCACAGGCACCGTAAGTGGTATCATATTAACCACAGGTATTCAGATCTACAAAAAAGATGTAAAAGGAAATTTGGTTAAGAATACGCTCTGCATTATTTCTTTCCTGTTCATCATATGGTTAAATAGCTATCTGGTTACCTTAGGATTAATATTGACAGGTGGCTTAGCGGGGTTCTTTCTCAAGCTTCATAACCCACTATACATCCCGGATAATGAAGGGAAAGGCGGATTAAGATTGTTGTTTAACTGGAAAATGAAAATTGCCACCTTATTGCTGGCGTTTATAGCGTTAACTTATGTTTTAAACCTTGAACAGATTTTTCAAAATATCTATCTAAAAATCAGTTTGGTGTTTTCTGGTATTAGTTTATCGCTCTTTGGGGGCGGTTATGTGATGATACCAATTATGCAATCCATGTTAGTGAGTAATTTAAAATGGGTGAGCGGTCAGGAGTTTTTGGACTGTATAGCCTTTAGTCAGCTTACTCCCGGTCCAATTCTGGTAAGTTCTGTATTTATAGGTTATAAGTTAACCGGCTTGGCCGGAGCCATAGTAGCACTGGTCGCTACATTTGCCCCTTCGGCAATTTTAATGATCCTGGTATCAAAAATATTTGCTGTACATAAAGAAAGTACCTGGTTGCGTAATTCAATGGCCGGTATTAAGGCTGTTGTGGTAGGCCTAATAATAGCATCTGCTTACAAACTGTTACATGCTGTTCCAATTAACATCAGTGTAATTATTATATGTGCATTAACTTTTTTTATCAGCTTAAAATATAAAGTAAGTCCTGTTTATTTAATTCTGGCCTCATTAGTAATAGGCATATGTTTAACTTTTTCCCCAATTTTAAAATGAAAGCTATTCACGGTATACAGATGATCGGAACCCAACGTTCGGGATCAAATTTGTTAAGGGTTATCTTAGATCAGTCGCCCGATATTGTTTCGCCGCACCCGGCACATATATTAGTTAATTTTAGGCCATTGTTAGGCCTTTATGGCGAGCTCAGCTATCCTGAAAATTACAACCGCCTGGTTAGTGATGTAGTTGATTATGTGAATGCGAATCCGGTACCCTGGGAGGATGTTGTGTTCAATAAAAGGCAGATTGTCGAGAGATCAACAAGCAATTCGCTTTTTGAGATTAATAAACTTATTTATGAAATAGCGGCCGAAAGTAAAAATGCCGCAATGTGGTGTTGTAAAAGTATGAACAATGTTTACTTTTCATCGGAACTTGAAAGCCACGGATCAATTAAAAAGTACATTTATTTATACCGCGATGGGCGGGATGTGGCGGCTTCATTCAAAAAAGCTATTGTAGGGGAAAAGCATATTTATTCTTTAGCCCGGCAATGGAAACAGGATCAGGAAGAATGTTTTAGATTAAGAGATTCTATTCCGGCAGACCGGTTTTTCTCATTAAATTATGAAGAGCTGATCATAGACCCGGAAAAGACAGTCAAAAGACTTTGCGATTTTCTGGATATTACTTTTACTATAAATATGTTGCAATATTATACTTCGCAAACATCTAAAGTTACTGCGGCATCAGGGGAAATGTGGAAGAACCTGGAAAAACCAATTATGACTGATAATACAGGTAATTATTTGAAAAGCTTTGAAAAAAATGATTTGGATATCTTTGAGCTGGTAGCAGGTGACACGTTGGCTAAATTAGGTTATCCTCTTCATGTATCCTCACCGGATAAAGAGTTGATATCAGCGGATAATATTGAATTTTACAAGACTGAAAATATCAGGTTAAAAAAACAAAGTCAACTTGATGCTAAAGAAAATGATCTTGAAAAAAGAAAGCCACAAGAACAATTACTGAAAGAGATTAAAGAACGTGTTTTAGCATAACTTTAATATTTGCCTCAATTCATAATTTATTTTTTCGTGAACCGCATTACATAAAATGCGGACTATCAGAACTCGCTAAAATGATTGCTGTAATAATTTTGATTAAATCTTTAACCAATTAATTGTTATTAATCATGAAAAAAATCACTTACGTTTTCCTTTCTGCATTATTACTATCATTATTAGCCTGTAAAAAAGATACCAGCCCGGCTAAGAATCCTTCACTTACCAATGATACAGGTGTTAAAACACTTTCAACGGCTACAACGCTCACCTTTAGTGGGTATACCTGGACGATAAAAGATTCCGGCACTGGTACAGCAGGACCCGGGCCCAATAATTGGACAAGTTCAAACGCCTATGTTGATGCCAATGGTTACCTGCATTTAAAATTAACAAAAGTTAACGGAGCCTGGTATTGTGCAGAAGTGATCAGCACACAAAGCTTTGGTTATGGAACTTACCAATGGGATGTGGAAGGTCGCATTGATACGCTTGATAAAAATGTAGTTTTCGGTATGTTTAATTATTCCGGTGTAGATGGCAGAGATGAAATGGATATTGAGTATTCGAAATTCGGGAGCAGCACTGCTAATAACACCAATTTTACTATCTATCCCGCTCAAACCGTAACCAGCCCTACTGATTGGCATACAACATATAATACATCATTAACAGGAACTTACACTACCCAACGTTTTAAACGAAACAGTGCCACCTCAGTTTACTTTCAAGAGCTCGGTGGTTTCCAAAGCGGCGATACTAATCAAATTACTTCTGCAACTTGTAGCAATCCACCTAATTCTATTAGCACACTGGCAATGCCCGTTCACATGAATTTATGGTTGTTTCAAGGCACTGCTCCAACTAATAATAGTCAGGTAGAAATCATTATACATAGCTTTACTTTCACAGCTTTATAATGAAATAACCAGAATGGATAACTGGCTGACTATATAGAAGCGGTTTCTGGAAATTTATTTAGTTGTTCTGCAATAAGTATTAACCTTTATTGTAGCGGTTGGACGTAAACAAGATGGGGTTATTATTGGGCCATCTATTATGTGATACCTAATACTTTGCGATATTCATTCATTAAAAGCCCTGCATTTGCTGCCAGGGCTTTTCTTTTTTAGCAAGTGACCAGCAGTTGCGCATTTGTCTATACACGCTAAGGTAGCGGTTAACAATATTGTATTCTCTGTTATAATGTTAATGTTTCCTTTGTTTAGATAACATAACTAAGCTGATTTACCTATTTTTCTACTATAGTAACATTAATCCCTTTGTCCTCCAGTAACTTAATTGTAGATGGCGCAATGCCGCTATCAGTTATAATATGTTGTATTTGTTCCAGTCCGCATATTTTACCCAATCCGCGTTTTCCAAATTTTGAGCTATCCGCCAGTACAACCGTAATCTGTGCCGCATCTATCATTTTCTGATTCAGGCGGGCCTCCATCAGGCTGGTAGTAGTAAGTCCCATTTCCAGGTCAATCCCATCTACCCCTAAAAAAAGCATACTGCATGATACATCTGCCAGTATTTGCTCGGCATACGGGCCCATAACCGATGATGAGTTCTGCCGTAACTGGCCGCCAAGCTGTAAAACATCTACATGCAGGTGGCTGGATAATTCGAGCGAAACATTCAGTGCCGAGGTAATTACTGTAAGATGCTTCTCCGGGTTGATTGAACGTGCCAATGCCAGCATGGTAGTTCCCGATGCAATAATGATAGAATCGTTATGCCCGATCATTTTTGCCGCCGCCCTGGCTATCAGGTGCTTTTCATCGGCATGAAGCTGCTCTTTTTCGGCAACCGGTTTATCATTTATATAAGGGTTAGTTTTTGAGCCGCCGCCATGTGTGCGGAATAACAGGTTTTTATCCTCCAGTAATTTCAGGTCCTTACGAATGGTTACGTGCGAAACATTCATTTCATTGCTGAGGTCTTGCACATTAACAAAACCTGCATCCTGTAATTTCTTCAAAATATACTGATGTCTTTCGGTAATACTTTTCATGCGCTGCTGCAAAACGAGTTGTTGTTAATCCAAAAATACGAATTAGCCCAGTCTTTTTGACTGATTTTTTAAAATAGATAAAAAAACGAAACTAAAAAAAGGTTTCATATGCTTGTTTATTTGTTATGTAAGCTTCGTTTTGGTTAAAATAATGAAATAAAACAAAGTGTTATATAAATTTTTGATAAAAATAACTTTCTTTATATTTCGATATTGTTTCTTTATGTTTCGTTTTATAATTTTGATTAGCAAAACGAAACAATTGTTTCTGTTGTGCTAAATATTTGAAAAGATCATGATAGCAATCGAAAGAAATAAAATAGTAGCTGCACTAGATGATGCAAATAAGGAGTGGGATGTAATTGTTATTGGCGGTGGCGCTACCGGGTTGGGTACCGCAGTTGATGCTGCATCGCGCGGGTACCATACGCTTTTATTAGAGCAGGCCGATTTTGCTAAAGGTACCTCAAGCCGCAGCACCAAGCTGGTACATGGCGGGGTACGTTACCTGGCGCAGGGCGATATCGCACTGGTTAGAGAAGCCTTATATGAAAGGGGCCTGTTGCTTAAAAACGCGGCACACCTGGTAAAAAACGAATCGTTTATTATCCCTAATTATGAATGGTGGGGCGGTGCTTTTTATACTATAGGCTTAACTATATATGACCTGTTGGCCGGAAAACTGGGCTTTGGCCGCGCCAGGCATATCTCAAAAAAGCAGGTGATCAGTAGATTGGCTACTATTCAGCAAAAAAGTTTATATGGCGGGGTAGTTTACCACGATGGTCAGTTTGATGATGCCCGCCTTGCCGTAAACCTGGCTCAAACAGCTTTGGAGCAGGGGGCAACGGTACTTAACTATTTCAAAGTGGTTAATCTGCTTAAAAATAATAATGGTAAAATTACTGGCGTTACTACAACTGATATAGAAACCGGAGTTGGTTATACTATAAAAGGCAAAACTATAATTAATGCTACAGGGGTTTTTGTTGATGAAATTTTAAACATGGACAAGCCCGAAAGAAAGCCAATGGTGAGGCCAAGTCAGGGTGTGCACATCGTGCTCAACAGGTCTTTTATGCCTGGCGAAGATGCATTGATGATCCCTAAAACAGATGACGGCCGTGTGCTTTTCGCTGTTCCGTGGCATGATAAGCTGGTGGTAGGTACTACCGATACCCCTATTGATGAACACAGCCTTGAACCAAAAGCATTGCCTGAAGAAATAGATTTTATTATGCGTACCGCTGCCAAATATTTAACCAAGGCACCTACCCGCAAGGATGTACTGAGTGTATTTGCGGGCCTGCGCCCACTAGCTGCTCCTGAAGACGGATCATCAAAAACCAAGGAGATTTCGCGTAGCCATAAACTGATCGTTTCTGATTCAGGTTTGATCACTATAACCGGGGGGAAATGGACAACCTACCGCCGCATGGGCGAGGATACCGTTGATAAAGCCATTGAAGTTGGCGGTTTACCTCCTTCTCCGAACAAAACCAAAACATTACAGATCCACGGCAGTAAAACAGATGTTGACCGTAACGACCATTTATATGTTTACGGTAGCGACGAGGCTGCATTACTTGTATTAGGAAATGAAAATCCAGAATGGAAAGAAAAACTGCACCCGCGCATGCCATACATAAAAGCCGAGGTTATATGGGGCGTAAGATATGAAATGGCCCGTAAGGTAGAAGATATTTTAGCCAGAAGGGTACGGGCCCTGTTTTTAGATGCCCGCGCCGCAATTGATATGGCACCCGCCGTAGCCGACCTTATGGCCGCCGAACTGCATAAAGACGAAGCCTGGAAAAAAGAACAGGTAAGCACCTTTATAAAAATGGCTCAAACCTATTTGTTAGAGCCATACCAGCCAACAACCTGAACCAAACCAATTAATATATTATAAAACCAAGAGCAAACGTTAAAATTATGGAAGAGTACATTTTAGCCCTCGATCAAGGCACCACAAGTAGCCGGGCCATTATTTTTGATCATGATGGAAAAATAAGATCTGTTGCGCAAAAGGAGTTTAAGCAAATTTTTCCGCAGTCGGGATGGGTTGAGCATGATCCGAATGAGATCTGGTCGACGCAGGCGGGGGTAGCCGCAGAAGCAACCGTTAAGATGGGAATTAACGGTACCAACATAAAAGCCATAGGCATCACCAATCAGCGCGAAACCACTATAGTTTGGGACAGAAATACAGGCGAGCCGGTTTATAATGCTATTGTTTGGCAAGACAGGCGCACCGCCGCTTTTTGCGATCAGTTAAAAAAAGATGGTAAAGAGGCTATGGTACGCGCCAAAACAGGACTGGTAATCGATTCCTATTTTTCGGGAACAAAAATAAGGTGGATTCTGGATAATGTAGCGGGTGCACGCGATAAGGCAAATGCCGGTGAACTGGCCTTTGGAACAGTAGACAGCTGGCTGGTATGGAAATTTACCCGGGGTAAGGTACACGTTACCGATGTAACCAATGCCAGCCGTACCATGCTTTTTAACATTCGTACACAACAGTGGGATGATGAGTTACTGGCTATGTTGGATGTTCCGAAAAGCATGTTGCCTGAAGTAAAGCAATCGAGTGAAATTTACGGCGAAACAGCCACCACCATATTTGCATCAAAAATACCAATTGCGGGTATAGCCGGTGATCAGTCTGCCGCGCTTTTTGGCCAGATGTGCATTGAAAAAGCCATGGTTAAAAACACCTACGGCACAGGTTGTTTTATGTTGATGAACATAGGCGATGAATTTATTGAATCAAAAAATAACCTGTTAACTACCATTGCCTGGAAAATTAATGGAAAAGTTCAGTATGCTTTTGAGGGAAGCATATTTATTGGCGGCGCTGTTGTGCAATGGCTGCGCGATGGTTTGGGGATCATCAAATCATCATCAGAAGTTGAAGCTTTGGCCTTAAGTGTGCCTGATACGCAGGGTGTATATTTTGTGCCTGCCTTTGCCGGCCTGGGCGCCCCTTATTGGAAACCCGATGTACGTGGTACCATTGTTGGTTTAAGCCGTGGTACTACAGCAGGCCATATTGCCCGTGCGGCAACAGAGTCTATCGCTTACCAAACTATGGATGTTTTAAAAGCCATGGAAGCCGATGCAGGGATGGAGATAAAAGAGTTAAGGGTTGATGGCGGCGCAACAGCAAATGATCTGTTAATGCAATTTCAATCAAACTTGCTTAATTGTAAAGTGATAAGGCCTGTTATAGTTGAAACTACGGCCCTGGGCGCGGCTTACCTGGCCGGGCTGGCAGTTGGATACTGGAAAAATGTTGAGGAGATTCAGCAGCTTTGGAAATCAGAAAAAGAGTTTATTCCCAAAGAGGATCTGCCAAACATTAAAAATGGAATCCTTGGATGGAAAAAAGCCATCCACGCTGCACAAAGCTGGAACGATGACGTTCCGGAAGAAGAATTGGTTTAGTATTCAACTTTAAATTTTATTGAGATGTCTCCATTTATTGCAGAATTAGTTGGCACTATGCTAATGATACTCTTAGGCGATGGCGTAGTAGCCAACGTAGTTTTGAAGGATACCAAGGGAAGTAACAGCGGCTGGATGGTGATTACCACCGCCTGGGGATTGGCTGTTTTTGTAGGGGTTACGGTTGCCGGCCCTTACAGCGGTGCGCATTTAAACCCGGCCATAACCATAGGGTTGGCTATTGCAGGCAAATTTGCCTGGGCACAGGTAGTGCCATATATAATAGCCCAGTTTTTAGGTGCTTTTATGGGTGCATTTTTGGTGTGGATAATGTATTATGATCATTTTAAGCGCACTAATGATTCCGCTTCTATTTTAGCAGTTTTTTGCACCGGCCCGGCAGTTCGCAATTATATATCAAATATATCCAGCGAAATCATCGGAGCTTTTGTACTCATATTTACCGTTTTTTATATTACAGGTGCTGAGATAACACCAACTAAAACACCTATAGGGCTGGGTTCGGTAGGGGCGTTGCCGGTAGCTTTACTGGTATGGGTAATAGGCTTATCATTAGGTGGTACCACAGGCTATGCTATTAACCCCGCGCGTGATTTGGGCCCGCGTATTATTCACGCCCTTTTGCCAATGAAAAATAAAGGTGGCAGCGACTGGGCCTATTCGTGGATCCCAATTATAGGGCCACTTATTGGGGTAACCATAGCCGCTTTGCTCTATCTCCAGCTCCATGGATAAATAAATAAAAGAAGCATCATGAAAAATATAAGTAAAGTTAGCCTTTTGGCTATTCTTGGGCTATGCCTTTGTCTTCATGGCTGGGCCCAGGATACTACAGCACGAAAAAAAGACACATTAAGCGTAAAGAAATATAAACCGTTTGATATTAATTTACAGGTACGCAACTTGTATATTTGGCGCGGTTTCAGGGTCTCAAACAGTCCAATTTCAGATGCCGACCTCCATTATACCACCCGCGACGGCAACTTTGCCGTTGGCGTTTGGGGCGGTGAAAGCTTTGACGGCGAGTACCGGGAGTTTGATTACTATGTAAGCTATAAAACATCGGGGTTTAACTTTTCGGTTTGGGATATTAATAATTTCAGTAATTACCCCAATGCCAATCTGTTTAATTATAACCCGGCAAGCACTTCGCATTTTATTGATGTAACGGCGGGTTACCAGTTTGGCGATTCGTTTCCGTTGAGCATTAACTGGAGCACTATTGTGCAGGGGCGTGACACCTACACCAAAAGCAATGGCCAACTGGCTAATGCCTACTCTAATTATGTGGTGCTCGATTACCGTATCTGGAAGGAGGGTACTTCCGACCTGCATATTTTTGCCGGTGGTGGTTTTGCTTTTGGCCGCGATGAGAATTTTTATGGCTCAAAGCCTAATATTGTAAATACCGGGTTAACATTTAATAAGGATTTAAGGATATTTAGCTATCATTTGCCGCTCGCGGCTACAGCAATGGTTAGCCCCGAACATAAATATGGGGCATTGCAATTGGTGTTTAATGTTTTTTAGTTAGAATGATTACAATTCAAAAAAGCCATAACAATCAAATTGTTATGGCTTTAAACTTACTCTTGTAGCCATGAAAAGCGAATGGCTGATGGCTCTTGCTTCACTGCCTTTATAAACCGTTTGCCAAGCAGTTTTTCATGGAATCATTCCATAGAAAAATCATTTTCCTCCAAACACGTCCTTCACGGCATCAAGATATGCATAACCATGTAGCTTATCAGGTTCCAAATAACTGCCTTCTGCCCATTCATTCCAGGCATTAATGGTAATTAATTTAGGCTGATCGGGATGGCTGTCAACATATGCTTTAGCCTGTAATAAAAAGCGTTTAAAGTCTGCGGGGTTTGCTTCTGTAACCCTGGCTTGTAAGGTCTTGGGAAAGCGCGGATTATTATCCCAGCTTATAGATACATGTGGAAAATATGGCACCGTAAATTCTTTGCTAAAAGTAGCCCATCTTTCAATTGCCTTAGCGCCCCACTTATCATATTTATCCGGGGATACATAATGAATCCATTGGTAGTTAGTGAGGCTTTTTAAACCCAACTCCAAAACTGTATTGTTTTGGGTAACAGTTGTGTCGCCCGGCACTGCTGAAAGGCCTTTGGGTATTGCCCCCCATAAAACACCCTGTAAGTGCAAACCCGGAAAGCCTGCTTCCTTTGTTTTTTGGGTAAAATAATCCAGCGCCTCTCTAGCCTGTTTAATCCCCCCCATGCCTTTAATAAACGTAGCTAATTCATAAATGCTGATCACCGGCTCGCCATTGATCTTGTAATAGTTTGGCTGGCTAAAATAATCTTTTATGATATGCGCTATCATGGTATTAAATGTAGGCCTGTCTATCCCTCCATACCAATATATTTTACTTTTATCATCGGTGGTGTAATCCAGGTAAGCGCTATGATCATGATTGGCCCACATCAGGTAAAATTTCATCTTATTCCTGTTTTTCGCGCCTAAAAAGCCTTTATCCAACCCGTTTTCCAGAAACGGTTTTCCATCATACCAGTACCAATCATAAATAAATACGTTTATACCATGCGATACGGCGGCATCAATTCTTTGCTCCACCGACTTCGGATCGGCCTCATTGGTATAACCCCATAGCGGAACTTGCGGCTGCTTATCACCGGGAAATTTTGGCTTAGCATTGTAAATGGCTTCCCATTCGCCTTTGCCGTCCTTAAATACACCAATGTCTTTAAATCTTGCGTCGGGCTGGTAAGCTGGCCACACATAAGCTGCAATATCATAATGCTGTTTGTTTGCCGACTGCGCATGTAATGACATTATACCCGCTATAAATAATAGGTTTGTATATAAAAACCTTAAAATAGTTCGTTCGTTTATTTTTTTTATCATCATTTCTTTTTATTGATCTTGCTTAAATCGTATCCTTAGAAAGCCTTACAGGTTTATTGTTTTCTCATCATAAGGAAATTTATTAGCGCTTTGCATTTTAATTAAATTGCAGAGGATAAAACATACTCTAATCCTCTGCAACTATTTTTTAATTATTTATAACCAGGATTTTCAACCAAGTTTGGGTTATTGGCTGTTCTCGCTATGGTAATAGGCAAATAATAATTTTGCTGAAAGAATTGCGGAATATTTGATGTCCCATCCACATTGTTTATTATTTGGATCTGGTATTTTCCGCTGGCAGCATCAAGGATATACCGAATGCCCGACCAACGTATGGACAGATCATTAACCGCAGTACGCCATCTTCTCACATCCCAATAACGGTGTCCTTCTAAAGCTAATTCCACTTTGCGCTCGTTGTGTATAGCAGCCCGGGTTACAGCACCAAGTGGCGCAATTCCGGCGCGGCTCCTGACCTGGTTTATATCAGTTAGTGCCTGAGTCGTATTTCCTGATTCAAAGGCAGCTTCTGCATCATTTAATAATATTTCGGCATACCTGAAGATCAGCCAGTCTTGTGCTGATGTAGCCCAGCCGGAGTTTGTTCCCGCCAAATTATCATGGCTTTCGTCCAGGTATTTCAGCTCACCTATACCAGTACCCTGGAAATCCTGATCTCCTGTTGCAGGGATGCCATTGTAAGCACCAGATGTTATGGTAGTCCCATTCGGTAATAGAAGGCCAGCATGAAAATCTAGTGTGCTGCCTTTCCATTCCCAACCCTGGGTATAAAAAGTTGCATAAAAACGCGGATCCCTGTTACCCCAAACCTGGTCCATGGTATACAGGCCCTGTTGAATAGCCGTGCGATCTAATGCACCGGATGTACCGTCAATCTTTTCAAATGATTCGGCTAACTCCAAATAGGCCTGGTCATATAATCCACGGCCCCAACCTTCCGGCCGCGGGCAATTGAAAAAGTCAACAGCCCAGCCGTTACCGCCGGATAATTCATTAACGGCATCATGCTTTTTACAGAAAATGACCTCACTATTATTCTTAACCAAAAAGATATTCCTGAAGTTGGTTGTTTTATCTGCATCTAAATTATAGAGTGCATATTTACCGCTTGTGATGATAGCTTGTGAGGCGGTCAATGATTTTTGATAATAGGCATTAGCCTGGCCTGAAGGTATGCCGACAACCCCATTTAACTGTACCGTACCAAATTGCGCAATACTGCCGGCATATAAAGCCGCGCGGCTTACTAAGGCTAAAGCAGCATATTTTGATGGATGGCCAAGGCTATCGGCATTTATCACCTCGGGTAAATCACTGGAACACGCATTGGCTTCGGAAATAATGAAATCATAAATGCTTTGCTCTGTAGCCCTTGCAGGGTATAACACCGATTTGGGGTCAGACTCACTTTGAACGGTCGTGATAAGCGGAACCCCACCATAACGTTTTACCATGGCAAAGTAGCAGAATGCCCTCAAAAAACGCGCTTCAGCCAGCTTAGATTTCACTACGCCAGCAGCGAGCGGAGAGCTGGGAATACTAGCTATAAACTGGTTGATCTCGCGTACAGTGCTGTATCCCCACCAGTCGAGGTTAGGGTCGCCACTGATATTCAGGCCACCATATTTATAGGTAAACGCATTGCTGGGGTTCCAGTCACGATACTGTGGAAACGCTTCGTCTGAAATATCATTTATATCCGGGAAATGCCATGCCGCATCGCCGTTCAGGCCGTTGCCGCTGCAGTCATTACCCAACCAGGGCATATCATAATAAATTTGAGTAAGATAAGCATCTATCAGCGCGGGGTCTTTAAAAACCTCGTCGCCTGAAATGATACTAAGGGGTTGTTTGTTCAGGACTTCCTTATTACACGAAAAAAGTATCCCGGCCCCTAACACAACAAGTAGTATTAATAATTTTTTCATAATGTCTTAAATTATAATGTTAGATTCAATCCTAATGATATGGTTCTCTGCTGCGGATAATAGTATCCGCCATTACCCGACGGCTCTTCAGGGTCGATATCATATTTTGCCAGCGGATTAATAGTTAACAGGTTTGTTCCAGCAAGGTAAACCCGTACGTTTTTAATACCTGCTCTTGACAGCAAGCCATGCGGCAGGCTATAGCCCAGCGCAAATGTTTTCAATCGTAAATAGTGGGTCTTTTTATCATAAAAATCCGAAGGGAGTGTGTTTGTTGATGCCCCGCCTAAACGCGGCACACCTGCTGAAGCATTATTATTTGCGGGGGTCCACCGTTCATCAAAAATAGCCTGAGAAAAATTGGCACCGCCTTGTTGCAGGTTCACGTTGGTAATGTAACCGAATGCCCCCTGGAGTAAAGATTGCAGGTCGAAATTTTTATATTTCAGGTTAATGGTTGCGCCGGTCATCCATTCAGGCACGGAGCCGTTGCCAATTTGTACTTCATCACGCCAATCAAGCGTACCGTCATGGTTAACATCAACGTATCTTATATCGCCGGGGCGTAACCCAGCGTTGCCACCAGGATACTGGAATGTTAAAGCATTTATTTGCTGCTGGCTTGTAAATACGCCATCTGATTTATATCCAAATGTTCTATCTACCCACTGGCCTGACTCCTGATATTCCCTTTTCTGGTCAGGATCAGTATAAGTTGGTTCATCGTAATGTCCCCACTTAGCACGGGCCCATGACAGGTTGCCAACAACCGTATAATTCAGCTCGCCTATATTACCGCTGGTTCCTAAGCTAAGCTCAAAGCCGCGATTGTTCTGGCTGTTAAGGTTTACCTGGGGTAATGCGGCGCCAAACGTACTTGGCAGCGTTAGTACTTGCGTAGCGGGGATGCCTGAAAGTGTTCTGTAAAATACATCTATAGTACCAAATAATTTCCTTTTCCAAAAGGAAAAATCGGTGCCGATATCATAAATATTTACCTTTTCCCAGGTTAGGTTAGGATTTGCTACACCTGTTGAAACAATACCCTGTGAGGTGCTTGTGCCAAAAAGATAATAGCCGCCAAAGTTATAACCTGTTAAATACTGGAAATTACCGACGTTATCGATACCAGAGCTGCCATAACTTGCACGCAGTTTCAATTCGTCGACAGAACTTACTTTCTTCATGAAATCTTCCTGATCAATACGCCAGCCGGCTGAAACGCTTGGGAAATATCCCCAGCGATGATTCGGCGCAAAAACGGCGGATGCGTCCGCACGGAATATAGTTTCTAACAGGTATTTATTTTTATAAGCATAATTTATGCGGCCCACATAGCTTGCACGGCCCATTTGCGATGCCGAGCTGTTTGCAGTAGCGGTTTGTACCGAGCCGGCAAATAACTCCTGTATTTCGTCGGTTAAGAAGTCAGTTCTTCCTGCCGTTAAAAAAGTGGTGTTATAATCAATTGCCTCATATAGCGCAAGCGCAGTAACATGATGATCCTGGCCAAAGGTATGATCATAATTCAATGAGAACTGACGGTCAATGTTTTCGGCTGTATTTTCGTTGTAATATAATTGTGCCTGCGTTCCTAAAGCACCCGCAAGCGTATATTGCTTGGTGGAATAATCATAAGTGTAAAAATTGTAGGGTTTACTGAAATTCTTTTCGTCAGAATAAGTTTTGTTATAGTTGATAAAAGCCTTCGCACTCAAACCATCAATAGCCCTGATTTGGTAATTGGCGACGAATGTTCCTTTTAAGTTCTGACTGTTAACATTGTCATAGCCAGCTATATCTTCATTGGAAACAAGTGCGATACTACCTACACCCTGGCCATTTGCATAAGAGTTATAGCTTGGATCAGGCAGTGTAGCAGGATATATCGGCAACGAGTTCCATAAATCCTGCCATAAGGTATTGATACCGGCACCTTCGCCACGGTTTGGTTGCGATTTGTATTCGTTTACATCAGATATATCTAACTGGATGGATAGATCATTAGTTATTTTAGCGTCCAGGTTTGATTGAATATTATATCTTTTATAACCTCCGCCGTTTGTACGCCACATCGGGTCCTGATCCAGGTAACCAAAAAATCCAAAGTATTTAATGTTATCCGATCCACCCCGAACAGACAAATTTTGATTGGTTTGTGGCGCGAATGGCTTTGTAGCCACTTTCTCCCAATTTGTATTAGGATACGCGGGGTCGTTACCTGCCTGGTATTTGTTGATCTGATCTTGCGTGTATGGCGCTTGTTTCCCCTCATTGGCATATAGTTCATTTTCCAATTCCGCATATTCTGCCGAACTGACCGGCTGTGCCATATAAGTGTTATCCTGTAGTGTATAGGATGAATTGAAAGTTATATCGGGTTTGCCTGCTTTACCGCGTTTTGTGGTAACCAATATAACACCATTACCAGCACGTGCCCCGTAGATAGAAGCTGCACCATCCTTAAGTATACTGATCGATTCAATTTCGTTAGGATCGATATTGTTAAAATCTGATTCAACGCCATCAACGATCCAGATAGCCTGACCAAAGCCGCGTATGCTGATCGAAGCCTGATCTGCACCTGGCTGCCCGCTTGATTGTTGGGAAATTAACCCGGGTAGCCTACCTGCCAACGCGTTAATAGTACTTGCTACTGGCGCAACAGTTATATCTTCAGACTTAACAGAGGAAATTGACCCGGTTATAGTTCCCTTTTTTTGCGTACCATAACCAACAACTACCACATCATTTAAACTGTTAGCCTTGGATGCCAGGCTGACACTTATTGAGGTTTTGCCGTTTACAGTTACTTCTTTACTGTTATATCCAACACTGCTAAATACAAGCACCGCATCGGCGTTTGTAACCAAAATGGAGTACTTGCCATTTTTGTCGGTTGTTACCCCCAGATTTGTACCTTTTATTGTAACAGATACCCCGGAGATAGCCTGATTTTGCTCGTCTGTAACGAGGCCCGATACTGTACTTTGATTAACTGTTTTCTGTTCGGCTTCCTTTGGTTTAGTAGTTACAATTACATTTTTGTTTTTTACAACATAAGTAAATGGCTGGTCTGAAAAGCATTGAACCAGCGCTTTGTCGAGTGGTAAATTCTTTACGTTGATAGTTACCGGGCTAGCCTGGTTTATCAACTCTTCATCATAAAGAAAATGATAACCGCTTTGTTGGCTTATATTGTCCAATAGTTGCTCAAAAGAAACTTTTTTAACGTTTAACGTTATATTTTGGGCATAAGTAGCTGCTGAAACATGTAACAAAGTACATAGACAGAGAACAAGCGTTAGTTTCATCTTTAAGAAGATATCAGGTCTATTACAGGACAGCATCCTGCAAAAAAAAATTGTAAATTTTTTATACATTTGAATGTTAGGTTAATGAATAATTGGTTGTTTCGAGCGATCATTGTGTTTACCTGGCGCAGCTCCCATTGCTGCTAAACCAGGAGCGGTGGAACGTTCCTGGTTTTACTGGTAAAACTTTTAGGTAATTATTATTTACATATCACGATTATCCTCCTTCCTTCAATTTGAAATTTTGCAATTCCTGTTAGTTCGAGATAGTTTAATAATTCAGCAATATTTTCGGCTCTGGATACTGTGCCACCCATTATTTTATCGGATATGTTTCCTCTGTATTCAATATCCACGTTATACCATCTGGCAATTTTATTCATCACTGTTTGGATGTTTTCTTTTCTGAAAGAAAAATATCCGTTTTTCCAGGCTACGGCGTCTTCAACATTTACAAAATGTAGTGTAATCTCATTTCTGTTTTTGGCTCCTATGGCCTGTTGCCCCGGAACCATGGTCGTGGTTATGTTTTTGGAGGTGAGTGATACCGACCCTTCAAGTAAAGTGGTATTGACAGATGGCTCATTTTCGTAAGCCATCACGTTGAAATGCGTACCTAGTACCTTAATATTTATATTTTCTGCCGTAACTGTAAAAGGGAGGTTTTTATTTTTGAAAATCTCAAAATACGCCTCGCCATGTAATTCTACATGCCTTTCATTACCCTTAAAAGTACTTGGGTAGGTTAAGGAAGATGCTGCATTGAGCCAAACATTGCTTCCGTCAAGCAATGTAATTTTAAACTGTCCGCCTTTTGGTGTGGTAATCGTATTGTAGACTATCTGTTGATCATTTGCTGGTGGATTATCATTGGCCACCTGGTATGAAATCTGACCGGATGCATTTTTTGTAATAACTGTATTTCCCTGCACTGCAATCCTTCCCTGATTAGCGCTATTCAAAAGTATCTTTTTCCCGTTTCCAAGGGTTAAAGTAGCAACATTGGCCCCTGGTAGTATGATTTGTTTTTTGGGATTCTTTTGAACAATTTCTTTTGGACTACCCCAAGGGCGGTTAACCAGGTAAATGCTTGTTGCTACAAGAATAACTGCCGCTGCAATCATTTTCCATGATTTAAAAAAGCTTACCCGCTTTTCTTCATGCTTAATTTCCTCAGTCAGGCGCAGCAATATCCGTTCACTGACACTTTCCCTATCATCGGGATACTCGGCATACTGAGAACCTATCTTACGATATAAGTTGAACAGTTCTTGCTTTTCCGTGTCATTAATGGAACGATCTAAATATTTTTGCAGCAAATAGTTAATCCTTTGCTTATCCACTTTATAATTGGTTTATAATGACATGTCGTTGCGAAAAGTGATTTACCCTACATCCGTTTTGATTTTTTTTAATGGATATTGAGAATTGAAAGCACATGGATACAGAAAAGGCGTCCGGTGAAATTAACCCGGTCAAGAAGTAGATGAGGATTAGATGTAAATATCTAATCTACAATGTTTTTATTCTACAATTTAAAGGTCTTTAAAAGCTCATGAGATATTGTAATAACAAAGCCCGCAGTTTCAATGCTATTTCTGATAATTTTTAAGGCACGCGTTAAATTCGCTTCAACTCCTTTTTCCGAGATATTCATTTTGGAAGCAATTTCAGAATTCTTCATGCCTAAGTGACGGCTGTAGTTAAATACTAATTTACATTTCTCGGGGAGCTCTTCAACTATTCCATTAATATATTCTTGTAAGAAAAGAGCATCTAATCTTTCCTCATCAAAACAAACATCGGAGAAATTAAAATTTCTTTCTGCCAGCTTGCTCCGGCGCAGGTCTTTTCTATAATGGTCAAACACTACATACTTAACTTTTGTAGCCAGGAAGCCTCCAACATTGTATATTGATAAGCTATTTTTATTTTTCCAAAGTGAAATAAAAACTTCGTGAACGATGTCTTCAGCAGAAGACTTATCATTCGTATGATTCCAGGCTATGAGTACCAGTTTTTCCCAATATCTTTTATATATCTGCGTAAAAGCAAAGTTATCTCCCTCTTGCAAAAGAGCCATGAGTTCCTGATCGGAAAGGACGTTAGGGGGAGTCATGTTTAAATTGGTTAATCTATTGGTCTTGATCAATGTCTTGCCTAAAATAGCAGACGATTGACTTTTGAAAAAGCTAAACTAAATAAAACCAATAGCTTAACTGTGCTGAACTGTTACGGGATATGGTTCTTTTCATAAGGAATTTATTAAATATTAATTTTTATTTGCGAATAAGAAAACAATGCTATATTTGTAGTGTACTACTATACTAATACACTGTATATGCTTAATGTTTCTGGTTTAAGTTTTGGTTATCATGGTAAGCCGCTGCTCTTCGAAAATCTCGATCTGCAGCTTAACGAGGGCCATATCTATGGGTTGCTTGGCAAAAATGGAGCAGGTAAATCAACCTTATTAAAAAACATGGCCGGGCTTGCTTTTCCATCAAAAGGGAAATGCCTTTATAAGGGAATAAATACATCATCAAGGGCTGTTGTTGTTTTAGAGGATATCTTTTTTTTAGCCGAGGAACTTTTTACACCTTCATTAAAGCCATTGCAGTTTGCGGCAGGTACCGGAGGGTTTTATCCTAAGTTTTCCGGGTCAGATTTCGATAATTATTTAAGGTTATTGGATGTTGATCCCCGTGATGTTATGGATAAACAATCCTTAGGGCAGCAAAAAAAAGCCATGATCGCTTTCGGCCTGGCAACCAACACCAATTTACTAATAATGGATGAGCCTACCAATGGTCTTGATATACCCTCGAAAGTCCAATTTAGAAAATTAATGGCATCCGTGTTAACTGATGAAAGGTGCATCATAATTTCTACTCACCAGGTGCGCGATTTGGATAGTTTAATAGATACCTTATTGGTGCTCGATAACCGGGAGGTTGTGGTTAACCAGTTAATGGATGAAGTTGCTGAAAAATTGACATTCGGCTTTTATACTGACACTACCGATCTACCGGTATTGTATGAAGAAGAAAATATCCGTGGCAAAAATGCCATTTTAAAAAATACAGGCAAGTACGGCAAAGTGGACCTGGAGTTGCTTTTTAACGCCATCATCAGCGGCAATAAACCTGTTTTAGAAATATTGAAGAATCATGAATAACATATTTAATCCCGGCAGGTTCGGCAGGCTATTCATTAAGCATACAACCGAGCATTATAAGAGCTATTTAATGTCATTAATAGTGCTGTTCGGCGTGATGCTTTTAGGTGCCAGTTTTTTAGTTTATCTCATCCATGCGCCAATAGATCTGGGTTTGCAAACAGCGATGTTTACAAGCATAATGCTATTGGCCGGCACCATTTTTACCAGTACCGTATTTGCTGATTTTGCTGAGAACAAAAAAGCAATTTCTTCATTAACCCTCCCGGCATCGCATTTCGAAAAATACCTGGTTGCATGGCTTTATTCCTTCGTTATTTTTCTGATATGTTACCTGACCTGTTTTTATTTGGTTGATTGGCTGGCCATTAATGCAAGGCATTATCCGGGTCAGCAAATTGTTATGATAAATGTGTTCAACAGGTATATCATACTGTGTTTTTTGATGTTCGCATTTCTGCATGCTGTTGCTTTATGGGGCGCGATTTTTTATAATAAACTGCATTTTGTAAAAACAGCATTTGCGTTTTTTATTGGCATAGCCTTGCTTACACTCATTAATAAATTTTTGCTGAGTTATCTTTTGCATAAAGACGTGCTTATGGCCCCGCCATTTGGAGCCCTCCGAATTATGGAACATAACAGGGAGTTATCTTTATTTATTGCTGAGAATGACGGAGGCTTTGTGATATGGCTATTAGGAGCCCTGGCACTTATATTTTGGGCAGCCGCCTATTATCGTTTAAAAGAAAAGCAGGTATAGATATGGAGTTTAGAGATAATGAAGCCATATACCTGCAAATAGCCGCTTATGTGAGCGAGAATATTTTGCTGGGTAAATGGCAGGCCGAACAAAAGATACCATCTGTACGGGATATGGCCATTGAGCTGGAGGTGAACCCTAATACGGTAATGCGTGCTTATGAACTTTTACAAACAATGGAAGTGATCTATAACAAAAGGGGGCTGGGGGTATTTGTATCGCCTGATGCCCATACAAAAGTAAAGGCTTACCGTAAAGAGCGCTTTATGGAACAGGAATTACCTGGCTTATTTAAGGAGATCTTTCTGCTGGATATCAGCATGGAAGATTTGCAGCAGCAGTATGAAAAGTTTAAAAAGGAAAATTATAATGAAGACAAGCAATAAACTCATCGTTGCCGCAATGCTGCTCATATTTATTGCGCTTTTCATTTACGATGAAATGCTGAAGACGGAATATGTATCAGGGCGATATAGGGATCCTTACAGGAATTATGTTTCATTAAATTTTAAGGATTTTGACGCAATTGACATTAATTCATCAACCATAGCAAATGCCAAAATAGTGCAGGGGCCATTTAGTATTAAAATTGACAAGGATGCTAAGGAGTATGTAAATATTACGCAAAAAGGGAACAAGCTTACGGTTAGCGCCGACTTTAAATATTCTTTTTTAAATAATGCTAACCCTTATATTGTTATTATATCGTGCCCTAAGTTAAACCAGTTGCATACAAGTGCCACCTATACATTGCACAATTCAGCAGTAACAGACACCATTGTAGGCTGGCAAATGCGTGAGGTATTGGTTGATGGCTTTAAACTGGATAGCTTACTGATTAACCAAGATTACGGCAGCACAATACTTATTAAAAACAGCCATATAAATTACCTGAGCGGTGTTGTTGGTAAAGCTAATGGGAGCGGCTCAGTTATTAAACTTTTTAAGACCAATCAATTTGAAAGTGTAAAGCTGGATATTCAAAACCGTAGTCAGTTGGAAGTGAATAATATACAGATTCCAAAGCTTGATTACCACTTGGCTGATAGTGCAAAACTGATATTAAACGGCGAGGCCGGCAATTACTTAAAAAAACCTTAATATGAAACTTGTCATCAACTCTCTTTCCAAAACCTATGCAAATGGTGTGCGGGCATTAAACAATGTTTCGCTTACGTTAAACAATGGCATGTTTGGTTTGCTGGGGCCGAATGGCGCCGGTAAATCTTCATTAATGCGAACAATAGCGACCTTGCAGGAGGCAGACCAGGGGAGTGTTTTTTTAGATGATCTGGATGTATTAAAAAACAAAACGCAGGTAAGGCAATTACTTGGTTATTTACCGCAGGAGTTTGGCGTGTACCCCAAGATATCAGCTGAGCGTATGCTTGATCATATTGCCCAGCTGAAGGGCATCGCCAGCGCTGGTGAGAGAAAAGATTTGGTGGGCTATCTGCTGGAAAATGTAAATCTAACCAAAGACCGGAAGAAACATTTGGGTACTTATTCGGGCGGCATGAAACAGCGCTTTGGCATTGCACAGGCGCTGATCGGTAACCCCAAACTAATTATTGTTGATGAACCCACAGCGGGGCTCGATCCCGCTGAAAGAAATCGTTTTTATAACCTGCTGAGCCAGTTGGGCGAAAATACCATCGTAATCCTCTCTACCCACATTGTTGAGGACGTAAGCACGCTCTGCTCAAACTTTGCCATTATTTGTCAGGGCGAGGTACTATATGCCGGTGAACCGGATACGGCTGTAAAAGAAATGGAAGGCAAAATTTTCACCAAGGCCATTAGCAAGCAGGAGCTGCCGCATTATCAGGATGATTTTATGGTGATATCAACCCAGCTCAAATCCGGAAAACTACATATCAGGGTATTCCAGGAGACAATCCCGGGGGACGGTTTTCCGCCGGTAAGCCCAAATCTGGAAGATGTTTATTTCAGCAATATCGCGGCACGCATAGATGTAACCACCATTTAAACTAAGCAATTATGTTCTGGAAAATATTTTTATTCGAGATCCAAAACAGGGTCCGCAGGCCAGCAATGTACCTATACTTTGCCGCCGCCTTAATATTTACGGTTGGCACATTCGCCACAGGGTCACTGCCTTTAGCTGAAAAAGAGCATATTAATGCGCCATTTATACTGGCTATGTGGTGTGGTGGCATAACCATGCTCATGATGGTGGTATCATCATCAATAATGGGCAATGCTTTATACCGCGATATTGAATACAATACCAAGGATTATTATTTAACCTATCCTATAACAAAGGCAGGCTATTTTTGGGGACGGTATTTTGGCTCATTCGCTATTATGCTTTTTATAGCGAGCGCCATTATTATTGGTGCTTATGCAGGCACATGGCTGGGCCCGGCTATGGGATGGAGGGATCCGGCGCAATATGGGCCAAATCGGTTAATTTATTACCTGCATCCGTTTTTAACCATCGCTTTACCCAACCTGATATTTACATCGTCGCTGTTTTTTGGTCTGGTGGCTATTACCCGTAATGTAAAAGTGATCTATAGCGGAGGTATACTGTTATTTCTGGGGTATTTCCTATCAATGGTTTTTCTTAGCCGCACCAATAATGAAACGGTAATAAATCTTGCAGATCCCTTTGGTTTAAATGGCGTGAGGCTGCAAACAATGAATGCAAATTCCATCCAGCAAAATACTACGCTAATATCCATAACCGGTTCATTTTTACTTAACCGCATAATTTGGACAGGAGTAGGTTTAATAGTGCTGCTTTATACTTATTTCACTTTTAGTTTTGAAAGATTTTTCAGTGGTAAAAGGGATAAGGCCGCTATTGGCGAACGGTCAACCGAAAAGCTTAAACAAGGTTCACCAAAGGTAAGTATCAGCTTCACCGGTTCGTACAAGCGTAACACCTTATGGAAACTGACCCGGATGGAGATCAGTAACATCATTCGCGATAATTATTTCTGGATCATACTATTAAGCGGCATGACTTTCCTGGCCTTTGTGCTTTGGATGGGTGACGGCAATAACGGGGTAGCCGATTTTCCGCGTACAGTAATGCTTTTAGATACCTATAATGGCAACTTCCTGTTTTTTATCTTTTTTATCATCCTATTTTATACCGGCGAAATACTCCACCGCGACAGGGTAACCCGATTTGCATTTATAAATGATTCGCTGCCACCGCCAAACTGGGTGTTAAATGGATCAAAATTCGTTGCATTGCTTGTCTTTGCTTTCTTTCTGGCGTTAATTCCCTTGATCTTGGGTTTGCCGATCCAAATTATAAAAGGGTTTTATCATTTTCATTTCCTGGTGTATTTCACGTATATATTTACATTGATACTGCCCCGTTTATTGGATATGGTTGCCTTTTGTTATGTGATACATGTAACCTTAAATAATAAGTTTGGCGCGCATGCAGTAGCCATTTTTCTATGGATCATCTTCTTCTTTTTGGAAGATACAGGCACGTTTAACTATAACCTTTTAATGTATTCGTACACGCCGTGGTATGGTTTCTCTGATATGGATGGGATAGGGCATATGGCAAAGGCGGTATATTCGTTTCACCTATTCTGGTTGCTTTTTGCAGGTGTATTAGTTATTGTTTCTGGATTATATTATTACCGGGGAGTAACTTCAGGCATTAAAGAAAGATGGCAACTGGTTAAAGAACGTTTTGATACCAGCACCCTGATAATTACAGTTTTAGTGTTTTTAGCGTTTTTATCAATAGGTGCTTATAATTATTATAATGTAAGCTACCTCAATAACTACTTAACAAAGGGTGAAGAAGATAACCGGGCAGAAATGTATGAGCGGCAGCTTAAAAAATATTCATTGCTACCCTTACCAAAGGTAACACGCATGGAGCTGCATACCGACCTGTACCCCGATAAACTGGAAGAATATACACACGCTTTTGTAACCATAGCCAATAAAACCAACAAGCCGATTGAAAAACTATTGCTTGATGGCGATGAGTTATCTGATTACTCGATAAAACAGAATGGCAAATTAATTTCTTTTACCTCGCCATTACTTTATCCCCGTGGTATGTTCAACTGGTTCAGGCCTAAGAATGATACGGCTGAGTTTCGTTTGTACCAGTTTCAAAAGGCATTAGCTCCCGGTGATTCTACCGTGTTGGAAATTAATTCGGCAATAAGTTATAATGGCTTCAGCAATGGGCTTTACTCAAAGGATCTGCTGCATAATGGAACGTTTTTAAGTCCGGAATTACCTGGTCTGGGTTATGACGACGACGATGAGTTAGACAGCCCGTATGAGCGTAAAAAAAGACATCTGCCTGTAAAAACGGAGAATGATATCCCTCAAAATGATCCCGAAGGTATTAGTGGATTAAAAGCAGGTAAGGCAGCTGATCTGTTGAAATTTGACATAACTGTTAGCACATCCGGAGATCAAACAGCTATTGCACCAGGCGAGCTGGTTAAGCAATGGAAACAAGGCGGCCGGAATTATTTTCATTATGTGCAGGATAAGCCCGGCATGTATGCGCCTTTGGGTATTTTATCTGCCCGTTATGCTATTATGCATGATACCGTAAACCTTGGTCATCCGGTAAATATCAATATCTATTATCATCCTGACCATAATGCCAACCTGGGGCGTTTTATGGCTGCTTATAAGGATGGTTTGCGCTATTTTAATAAGGCATATGGTAACTTCCCATTTACAGATATCCGCCTGGCTGAATCATCAATTTATGGACCCCGTGCTGCATCAATGACAACGCTTTCGGCTTATGCCGAGCAACACGCCTGGAATGCCGATTTTACCGACCCTAACCAAACTGACTATTGCTATTTTAACACAATAAATGTTTTAGCCCAGCAGTGGTGGCGTTTCCAGGTTGCGCCAAATAACACAATTGGTTCAATAGTGATCCCTGAGGGGTTAGCCGGTTATAGCGCACTAGTTATGGCCGAAAAGAAGTACGGTGCGGTCAATATGCGTTACATTGTTTTAGATCAGTTATGGTTTTATTTGTTTATTAGGCATAGGATGGAGGATAAAGAGCATCCGCTTATAACAGCTGATCAATGGTTTGAATACCAGGGCAAAGCAGCCGTTGTGCTATATGGACTGCGCGATCTGATGGGAGAGGATAGCCTAAATTCCGCTCTGCGTGATTTTAAAAATGCTTATGCTTTTAAAAATAAACCGCCATATGCAGGTAATAACGATCTGTATAGCTATTTGCAAAAGCATGTACCTGATTCCCTGCAATATTATCTTACCGATACCTGGAAAAAGATCACTTTATACGACAATAAGGTAACCGAAGTTAAAGCTAAACCGCTCGGAAAAAACAATTACCAGGTAACATTAACGGTTAATGTTAATAAGGTTTGGATTGATGGAAAAGGTAATGACGTGATTGATAAAAAAATGAATGACTACATAGATATAGGCATTTTTGCGGCCGATGGTAAAAATAAAGATGGCAGGACAATAGCAAATCAGCTGTATCTTAAAAAGTATAAATTAACTGCCGGGCAGCATACGTTTAATATCATAGTAAAAGGTAAGCCACAACGCGCAGGTATTGATCCGTATAATAAACTGATTGACAGGATGCCAAATGATAATTTAAAGGACCTGTAATTAGTTTAAAAATCGATCTGAAACACATGCATGGAAGCTTCGTGAAAATAGGTAATGCCCCAATTATTAAGGGTGCATATGTTTTTCACTATAGCTAAACCTAAGCCGGTGCCCTCTGATTCATTACCTTTTTTAAACCTGTCGAACATGTTGTCCATGTTAAAAGGTTGGGGTAAGCCATCGTTTTTGAAAACGAGCTGATCAATATCTAAAGTAATGATCAGTTTACCCTCCGGTATATTGTGTCTTATAGCATTACTGAACAGGTTGTTAAGCAATATATCAATCAAATACTTGCTGGCTGATATTTCTTTGGCTGATAGGTGAGTTGCTACTTTTATTTGTTTGTCGTTTATTAACTCATAAAACTGCTTTACCTTTTCTTCAATTAAAATATCAAGCCTTAATAGTTCAATATCGTCAATCAGGTTGTTTTCAATTTTCACCAGCAATAATAGTGATTGATTTAGCCTTGCTAATTTGTTTGTGGCACCATAAATATCATTGATTTGTTCGTACTGCTCAATTTTTAAAGTTTCATCCTGTATTAATGTATCCAGCTTTGAGGTAATTACAGCCAATGGTGTTTGCATTTCATGTGAAGCGTTTTCTGTAAACTCCTTTAAAGTTTGAAAGTCGTTTTTTGCTTTTAATGACATGGCCTGAACAGTGTTATTCAATTCATTAAACTCATCAACTTTAGTGCTTTTTAAATTGAGACTTTTATCATCTGAAATATTGAAGGATTTTAATTCGGTAAGTGTTTTATAAAACGGTTTCCATAAACCGTTTAAAATGTACCTGCTGGTTATGAAGAGCGTGAGCAATAACCCAACTGATAAGGCAAGCGTTATTAAGCCGATGATCTGCACCAGGTATTCCGTATCCTCCCTTGATACGATTAGCGTAGTTAAATAATTACTGCCGTTTAATGATACCAGGCATGAAACAGCTCTTCCCGGTTCCTTTTTCTTCTCTTTAGGGTTATTGTATGTAGTATCAAAAAAGCGCCTGTTAAGCTCTTGTTTGTCGGTTTTTACAAATATTACCAGGTCCTCATCAAAATCAACCTGTTTAGGCAATTTATTATTGACCTTAATATAATCTTTAACACCATCAATTTCTTCTATCAGGTTAAGGTCGAGCTGATTTTTAGCAATGTAGTTTATTGTAAAAAAATAGATAATACCCCCTATAAACAATACAGATATAGTAATAATTATACTTGCTTTATTGTAATGGGCAGAGAGTTTCATTTATGCTTTAAATTTATAGCCTATGCCATATATAGAGTTGATATAATCATGGCAACCGGCATCTAATAGTTTTTTTCTTAGGTTTTTAATATGCGTATAAATAAAATCAAAGTTATTGTGCATATCCATTTCATCGCCCCATAAATGCTCGGCAATGGCATTTTTAGCTATTACCTTCCCCTTGTTGGCAATAAAGTACAATAGCATATCATATTCCTTTCGGGTAAGTATAACCGGGGTGTTATTAACATCTACCGTTCTGCCCAGTAAATTAATTGTAATCTCATTAAAAATCAGGTTGTTATTACTGTTCGCAGCTTTTCGCCGATAAACGGAGGCAACCCGGGCTTTCAACTCCGCTAAATGAAAAGGCTTTATTAAATAATCATCAGCTCCTATGTTCAGGCCTTTAATTTTATCATCCAATGAGTTTCGGGCCGATATAATGAGTACTGCCTCATCTTTCATTTCCTTTTTTAAAAAACTCAGCACCCCAAAACCTTCACCATCAGGCAGGCCGATATCAAGTAATACGCAATCATAATTGTAATTAGATAGCTTATCAATTGCACTTGAAAGGTTGGCACAGCTTTCACAAATATTACCATCCTCATTAAAATAAGTGGTTATATTTTCGCGAAGCGCTTGCTCATCTTCTATTATAAGGAGTTTCACTTTGCTTTTTTATCAAATATAACGTTAGATTTTTTTTTAATATATGAGCTGAGGATATTGATAAACATTATAAATAATAATATTTATAATAGTACTACAGAATTGCTTCAAATTCTGCAATTACATTTAGACATATAAACTATGAGTAGAAGTACAAAAGCCACATTCGTTATACAAAAAGTTCAACCCGGACTTTTAGGATTAATGGACGGCTCTGTTTCAACACTGGCTCCCATATTTGCCACGGCAGGTTTAACGCATCAACCAATTAAGGCGTTTTATGTAGGCCTGGCAGCTTCATTAGGGGCCGGAATTAGCATGGGTTTAGCTGAAGCGTTATCAGATGATGGTACAGTTACAGGTCGCGGTAGTCCGCTGGTTAGGGGAGGTATTACGGCATTTGCAACCGCATTGGGTGGAATGCTCCACACTTTGCCATTTTTGATACCCGATTTACATACCGCCCTGCATTTTGCATACATAGTAGTTATATGTGAATTACTGGTTATAGCGTTTATTCGTTACAAATTTATGAAAACACCATTGGTTAAAACTATACTACAGGTTATTGTAGGTGGCGGAATTGTATTCCTGCTTGGTATTTATTTAGGCGATGTAGGTACTTAATAAATTAATAATGACAACTATAGAACCAACACATAAAGATCCTGAGCATCTAACTAAAGTTAAAAAGTATTCGGCAAGCCTGCGTTTATGGCATTGGTTAAACATGATTATTATAAGCGGGTCACTTATAACCGTGCTTATAAATTCCACTATAACCGATAAACATGCAATTACTAACCTTGTAAAAACAAGGATACAACAAACAAAAGGTGTTGATAATGGCCTGAGCCGCTCAGTTGCCGGTGCACTTGAGGATAAGGTTTGGGCTATACATACCTATTTTGGTTACTGCCTTGCAGGACTGTTACTGTTTCGCCTTGTATTAGAGATCTTTCAGTTGGCTGATCAGAAATTTATCAGAGGATTAAAAAGTGCCTTCGCTCAGTTTAAAGCAACAAAAAAGGACCGGCAAGAGGCTTTGCATGAGTTTGTTGTTAATGTAATATATGCACTGTTTTATTGCCTGTTAATTATTATGGTGGTAACCGGTTTATCACTTGCTTTTGATGATGATGTGCCCTTTCTTAGATCCATACATCATCCGGTTAAAAGTGTTCACGGCTTTTGTATGTATCTGATCCTGGCTTTTATTATTGCTCATATTGCCGGTGTGTTTTTAGCTGAGCGTAAAAAAGATAAAAAAGGAATAGTATCAGACATGATCAACGGGGGGTAATTAAATACTTAGGAGATGAAAAGGCTTTTAATTCCATTTATCTGGATTGCAGCAGTTATAATCATTATTATATGGCTTTTAATTATAACTTTTTTGCCTTAATTCAATTATACATAGGTAACTGTATTAATCAAATCAATATGAAGGCTTATTCAATTATTATAGCACTATTTATCTGTTCAGTAAATATTGTTTTTGCGCAGCATTATACGCCTGTTGAACAAAGCTCCACGGTGCAGTTTAAAGTGTCACATCAAATGATATTTAAAAGTACGGTTACAGGTACATTTAAAGGTTTGAAAGGGACCGTAATATTTGATCCGACTAATCTTACGCAAGCTGTATTTGATGTATCAATAGCTGCAGAAACTATTAATTCAGGTATTGGGATGAGGGATAACCATTTAAAGGAGGAAAGTTATTTCGACGTAAAGAAGTATTCATCGATAATTATAAAATCGCAGACTGTTACCAAGGCATCTGGTGAGAATACTTATACTTTCACCGGTACACTTACTATGAAAGGCGTCACCAAAAACATATCATTCCCGTTTACAGCTAAAGCCCAAAATGGTGGTTATGAATTTAAAGGGAGTTTTCAATTAAACAGGCTGGAGTATAATGTAGGCTCTGATAATTCAATTGATAAAAATGTTGAGGTTGATCTGGATGTTATTGCCAGATAACCTCAACATTCCTCTATATTATTTAAATCCAAGACTTAACGATACCACATCCGATACCAGATCTGTGGTTTGTGTGTAATGACCGTATCTGATCTCTAACTCATGTAAGCCCTGCCAGCCGAATACCCCTTTTGGCGGTGCTATCCTGAACCCTACACCAAAAAACTGGCTGCTGAATTTTGCATATTCATAATTACTGGTGTAATACTGATCGGTTGGACTATGCTGTTCATAAGGCGCAAAATACCGTGCTGCCGATTGGTTATAATACCTGTAGAACGGCGATATAGAAAAGAATGGCGATACCTTGTAAGCTATTTCAAGGTTAGCCGTGTTCGATCTGATACCCCAATTATCCAAATAATAGCGGTAATACGATCTTAAGATGATGTTATCACCCAGGAAATAATTGAGCCTGAAACCAAGTGGCAGCTTAAAGCGTGATGAAGGTAGTTTCTCAATAGTATCCTTGCCTGTTGTAAAGTACACCCGGTGAAAAGGCAGGCTTAAATAGCCATTTTGCCCTACAACATCTGCCAGGAAGGCGATCTGCAGCCTTGAGTTAATGATCTGCGTATAGCCAAATGCTGCAGAATATGTTTCTCGTGGACTGCTCGGTATACTTGCTTTACCGCCACCACCAGACCCTGATGAGCTGGCCGATGTGGTTGTAGTAGTGGTAGTACTTACCGGAATAAATTCGGATGGATAAATTAACTTTACATGATCAAAATACCCCTGTAATTTTGCGCTGAACTCACCATCCTTATTATCAGTTTTAACCGAGAAATGTAAATCGGCACCCAGCGACTGATAATTATATTCACTTGAGTAATAAGTGCCTACTCCAAATGTATTACCGGTTTTAGCATTTTCAACTGTCCAATCCAATGATGGGTAAAGCCTGGTACCATTTGGGCTGGATGCGCCGGTTTTTGAAACAAAGGCTTGCGAAGCGGCGGTGTGGGCATCAAACCCTAAACCAACAGCCAGTGTGTTTTTGTTCTGATGTTGGTTTGTCCAAACAAAGTTCAGGTTAATGCTATTTGCAAAATCGGTCACCTTTTCTGTCCCAATGCCACCTGTAACAGCCGAATGATCGCCGTTTTGGGAATAGTAACTGGATACAAAATCAACTTCGTCTAATCGTAATTTCCGGGGATTATATTGTGTGGAATCCTGATCCGGGGTATTATATAAACTAAATGCTGGTTTATTACTAACGCTATCCTGCTTAACCTGTGCATGGGCATTAAGCCGGCATATCATTGAAAAGCCAACTACAGATAAAAATATCTTCCTCATAATTAGTTACAGCCACAGCCTCCGCCTGTTTTACCTGCGTTTGCGCCAGAGGCCGCCTCCCGGTATGATTGAAAATTCAATTCGTTTTTTTCAACCTTCCGGTTACTTAAAACCATTTCTGAATCATTGATCCTGCTTTTCTGGTATTCTTTTAAATGAACACATGAAGTGCATCCTATTGCTATAAGTAAGCAGGCTAATACTTTCATCGTTTTAGTTATCATTATATAGGGGTATTAATTTTTATATTTTTTGAAGTATATATCTTATTGTTATCATCAATAATAACGGCTTCAATGTTTTTCATTTGATTGATCATATCGAGCCCGGCATTAATTTCCATAATCATTACCGGTGTGGCCATAGCATCGGCAATCTCAGCATTGGTAGTTATAATGGTTACTGCTTTAATACCGGTTACAGGCAGGCCAGTACGCGGGTTTATGGTATGGGAGTATTTCTTTCCATCAACCATAATAAACTTTTCATAATTGCCCGATGTTGCTACGGCCATATCCGTAATATTTATATAAGAGAATATCTCACTTGATGAATCAGGGTTAGCAATGCCAACTGTCCAGGGCTTACCATTGGGCTGTAGTCCCCATGTATTTAAGTCGCCCGAGGCATTTACCACACCGCTTTCAACACCATTTAGTTTCATTACATGCTTAGCACGTTCGGCGGCATATCCCTTGCCAATACCACCAAAACCAATGCGCATACCTTTTTCACTTAAAAAAATAGTACAGGCTTCTTCATCTAACACTATGTTTCTGAAGTTTATAAGCCGGACCATTTTTTTTGCTGTTGCCTTATCAGGCAGGCTCGTCATGGTTTGATCAAAATTCCACAACCGCTTATCAATCGAGCCATAAGTAATATCAAAGGCCCCTTGCGTTAGCTCACTTATTTTTATTGATCTTTTTATAAGATCAAACACTTCCCTGTCAACTGTTACAGCAGCTATACCCGCATTACGGTTTATAGCATTGGTTTGGCTATCGTCGCTAAACGTTGTTAAAAGTTTTTCAATCCTGCTTATTTCAGCTATGGCGACGTCAATACATTGCTGGCCCCATATTTCATTGTCACTAACTACACTTAATTCAAAGCGGTTACCCATTAACTTAAGTGCGCGCTTTTGTATTAGTGAATTAGTAATTTCAGTTTGCTGCATGTATAAATGTGGCTATTTGTGCTACAAAATTTTCAGGCGATTCATTTGGAAACCCGTCCCAATCCTTTAATACCTTACCATTTTCATCAATTAAAAGGGTATATGGAAATTTGCCATCGGGATTGTATTTATCTGCTAATGCCTCATTAAGCTTTACCTGTTCTTTACTCAGCTGATTTTTACTTTGCCTTGGAAAATCGGCCCTTACCAATACCAGGTGATCTGAAGCGAAACTTTCAAACGCATCATTTTCCAATATTTCTTTTCGTTCACGTATACAAGGGCCGCACCAGTCTGATCCTGAAAAATTTATCAGTATAAGTTTATGTGATTGGGATGCTTCTGTTTTAGCCTGACTAAAATCACCCAGCCAGGTAACATTTGCTGAGAGGATGACAGAAAAAAGAATAATTAGAAATTTCATATATAAAAATATGTTTATGTTTTTTCTTATAAATAATTAATCGATAATTGAACCAATTGTATCGATTAACCTATGTTTTTAGAATATCATTACTACAATAATAGAATGAGATTCTGTAGTTAGTATGAAAAAGCCTTATTTAACATAATTTTAACATTTGAAAACCGAATGTAAAGTGCATGAAAAATTCAGGATGACGGGAGATATGGTCAGCCTAAATTTTGTTATTAAAAGAAGCATAAATATTAGTGAAAAAAGACTGATTACCTGAAAGCTCAAGTTAAAGCCTACAGGTAATTTATAACCAGTAAGGATACACCTTGTTGCGGTAACGAAACATTAATATTTACCGAGCCTGCTTTTACTTTTAGCTGAGCCGGTTTACCTATGGTTTGTAATTGCCCTGCTTTTTCAAGTATAGCTATCTGCTTTGCAGTAGGTTGTTGCGGCGACCCCATGTTTTTCCAGGCGGTATAGGAGTTACTATGCGTTTCATCAACCCTGTATTCAGTTACATTAACGCTGGTTATTTCTACTGGTATACCATCTACATTTATGCTTACCGGTTCTCCCGCGCTTTGTTTGTCCTTATCCGAATAGTTCCATACCAGTACCGTTGCCGATTTTTTATCCTTTGCCGCAAGGCCGCCTATGTCGGTTTGCTTACCGCGAATGCTGGAATCAAGCACGGTTTGCATGTTGTATGCACGGTTGCTGATAACTGCAACCCTTTCACCCTTCATCATACCCAGCATGCGGAAAATATTTAACACAGGTTTATCAACGCCATTGGTAGCCAGATCACGGTAACCTGCAAACCAGGGCTGGTTCTCAAACTCAAACGACCAGTTAACCGCACCTATCAGGTTTTCATTGTACATATCTTTTAAATCGTATATCCGGGCCAATGCAGCCGCGGTATAACTGGAATACATGGTGCCGTTGCGATAGGCATTTTCGGGATTAGTGGCCATCCCGCAGGCAGCACAGCCCTCCGGGTCAGACTCACCAATAACAATAGGTATATTCTTAAGTTCAGCAAAAGAGTTGATCTCTTTAAAATGGCCATTAATATCACGTAGTTGTTGCCTTATGCCCATCACCACCGTATCGTTTATCACCTTCGGCGAACCCTTGGCATGGAAAAGCACCAGGTCAAGCGGTGAACCTATTTTACCCGTTACGTAATTAGTATCGGTTAAGCAATGTTTTAAAAAGCCGCCGAGCCATTTTTCTGCACCGCCTGTTACATCGGGCCCGCCAACACGGGCTGTAGGCAGCGCGCGTTTAACACCGGCGGCGGCGTAATCATAAAGTTTGTAGAATTCCGGTACTGTACCTTTCCAGTAAGCGCCATTTGGTTCATTCCAAACCTCCCAATACCAGCTTTCAACCTCCTTTTTTCCATAGCGGGCTATGCAGTGGCTTACCCATTGATAGATCAGCTCTTCCCATTTTTTATAGTCTTTGGGCGGATAAGCCCAGCCGGTCTCAATCTTGCCATAATCAACACCGGGTTTCCAGTGGTGCTGGTAGGGTTGGGGGTGGGTCGATAATGCCTCCGGCATAAAGCCGATCTGTGCCAAAGGTTTCATGCCCCGTTTTATATAGGTATCAAATATACTGTCAGTTATATGGTAATTGTATATCGCATTCCCCTGCGCATCCTCAGTATAAATATTTGTTGATCCCCATTTCAAAGCAGGAATGCCATCACCAGAGGTGAGCAGGTTATGGGTACGTACATATACTGGTACCGGGCTTAAAGCGGCAAGCTCGGTAAGCAGCTTGCGGCCATCCTTCATATATGTAAAGTTGGGTTCGTCATAGCCATACCATGCCCAAATGGGCTTCATTTCGCCCTTTGTTTGCTCAAGATTTACGTGGATAACCGCCGGTACGTTTTGCGCGGAGGCATTCATGCCCGGTAACATCAGTACTAACAACAATAAATAAATAGGTTTCATGGAATTGACTATTAATAAATTATGCAGGAATTTTTTTTTCTGGTCAGGTTTATAATGTAAAGAAAAGAAAAAAGAAGTATAAGTGTTTAAATAACATTAAATAATTATTGTTTTCAAACTTTGAAATTCATCTGTTGGAAACAGGGGAGGGAATTATGTCGCTTATCGACCCTTTATGCTACTTAATGACCTAATCTCTATTCTTATTCTGACGGTATAGTCTTGGGGACATATGGAATTTCTTTTTAAAGAAATTGGAAAAATGACTCTCATCGGTAAAGCCAAATTCTGCGGCAATTTGCTTTATACTCAGGTGCCCTTGCTCAATTCGCTTTTCTATCAGTCCTGTTTTATAATTATCAACATATTCACGGTAGCTGGTGCCAAAACACCGCCTGAAATAGGCGCTGAAATAATTTGGAGCGATATTAAAATGGCTGGCAATGGATTGGATCTGTATACTGCGGGGATCATAAATATGCTGATGCAGGTAAGTAACCAGTTGCTCCTGGTCAGGATTTTCCAAGGCTATAGGGGCCTCCATGTTGATTAGCAGCTCTCTAATCATAGCCAAAATAGATGCGATCTGATAAAAGACCAGGGGAGAAGTACTGATATCTTTCCGGTACTGATAAGTAATGATGTTTTCTATAATATTTTTCAGTATCTGTGCTGTTGATGGATCAAACATCAATTTTTTCTCTTTCAACAGGCGGTTACGCATCAGCCGTGCAGGGTCATTAGCTGAAGCTGTATTAGGATAGAGATTGCCTGCATTCATAAAATAACTGTCGGTCCATTTAATAAACACAAAACGCGTGCTTTTCCTGATCTCGAAATAATGTTCGTCTTCCGGGCAGATCAGGAAGAGGTCGCCGGCCTTATAGCTCAGCCTGCAGTTATTTAAACAATGAATGCCGCTGCCTTTGTACAGGTAAATCAATTCGAAATAGGTATGAGCATGCGCTTGAAGATGAAATTGCTGTTCCTCAAAATCATGGATCACCAGTGGTTCATATTGTTTTAGTCGGGGCATGTTGGAAATTTACATGTATTTAGCATAGATATACAATTTATGCAGTGATGTTGTTACAGACATTTGTAAAAATAAACTGTGAAATCAGGTTAAATGGTTCTCAAATAACGATATAGAATGAAAACGTTTTATTTTTCCCCCGCACCGGAATTACCGGCAACTTTCACCGGGTATTGTGAGCTTCATAAGTATCCATTATCTGTCAAAAAAATGTACATTGTTGAACAGGTCCTTAAAATGAAAGCAACCACTGATCTGGATACTTTACGGAATAATGTCGGCCAGTATTGTAGCGGGGTAAGCAAAAGTAGTGTATACCAGGTATTGCAATGGATGATCGAAAATGGTTTCGTTCAGAAAAACATAAACGGACATGCCCAAAAGGTATTGTACAGCCCGCTAGGTAACAGGACTAGTCAATAAGTACTAGCCTTAATATAAAAAATATTGAATTTCGATTGTATTCAATAAATGCGATTTAGTCTGTGGTCTGTATTAGGGCATCATGATGGATTAATTTTTTCAACCTGGAATTTGGTTGAAATTTCTATTAATATAATTATGAGTTATCAATATTAATATACTTAAAAAGGTGCATTGTCAGTTTTCTATATGCAAATGCCGCCTGGTATTTTATGCCTTTTATTCCTTCAACAATGGTTTAATCGCCATCTAATCTCCGGTTGGCAATTTCATTATTTAATAGAGGGGAAATAATAGGTTGCTGTGGCCCGATAATTAACAGCATTTTATCCGATAATTTACAGTACCTTGCGCACTTACTTATAAATATATCATGGCAACAGGAACAGTTAAATTTTTTAATGAATCAAAAGGCTTCGGCTTTATCACACCAAGTAATGGCGGCAAGGAAATCTTCGTTCACGTTACAGGGTTAATCGACACTATCCGTGAAAACGATGAAGTTACTTTTGATGTGGAAGAAGGCAAAAAAGGCCCGGGCGCTGTTAATGTTAAAATAGCATAAGCAGGTTTGGCAAAATCTACAGCAACATTTAGTAAAAACGAAAAAGAAAAGGCCCGCTTAAAAAAAGCGAAAGATAAAAAGGAAAAAGCCGAAGAACGGAAAGCGAATACCGGCAAAGGCAAAAGCCTGGAAGATATGATGGCTTATATTGATGAATATGGCAACATTACGTCAACACCGCCTGATCCTTCAAGAAAATTAAAGATCAACGCTGAAGATATTCAAATTGGCGTGGCCAAGCAGGAAGATGTGCCTCATGACACCGTTAGGAACGGCGTTGTGAGCTTTTTCAATGAATCCAAAGGTTATGGCTTTATTAAGGACCTGCAAACGCAGGAAAGCATTTTTGTGCACATTAATGCCTTAACTGAACCGTTGAAGGAAAATAATATGGTCACTTTTGAAACCGAACAGGGTCAAAAAGGATTATCAGCAATCAAAGTGAAAAAGAAATAATTATGATTGCAAAAATTACAGCAACAACAATTCAAAAGGAAAATTTCAAAGCCAGATTTGCGGAGATTGTAAAAAATAATGATCGGCTTAAAGATCAATATAGCATACAATTTTTTGAAACAGCTCAAAAAAGCAACTACGGTTTTACCGGGCGTGATGGCAAATCGCTTAATATTTTATCAAGCCTTACCTTAGAGGAGGCAGATAAGTATAAGCAATTGAAAAGTTCCTGGCAGAATTGATACGTTTTGTATTATCAGATTTGGTAAAGCAATTATTCTAGCTTGTCTATTCTTTGAATAGGATGGACATTCCAGAGCCATTGCCCAAAATCATTCCGAAACACTTTGATCGGGCAAATTACTTATGTCCAGGGTTAATTTAATTAATTAGATAAACCTGGACATAGATAAACCTTCCTGAGTATCCAATTAGGTGGCTGATAAAGGCTTGCGGATCTAATACTTCCCAACCACTACCGGCGATTCTTCAAAGATGCCGTCCAGTCTTTTTTTCCAGTTTTCCAACTCCTCAACAAGTATTTCCTGGCGCTGCCTCACTGGTGCGTAAATAATCTGCGGGCGTAATACCGAAAAGCCGGTAAACTCAAAAATGCCGCGGTGCAGCGGTCTTAGAACTCCCGCTATGTCACCATTGAAACCACCGTCCACATAATTGTCTGCAGGGCTCCCGGTGGTCAGGGAGAGCAATGCTTTTTTTCCATTAAAGATCCCGGTATCGTAAAGATGGCTATTTTTAAAAAAGCGTCCCATCGCGAAAACACGGTCTACCCAACCCTTTAATATCGCCGGTACCGAAAACCACCATAAAGGAAATTGCCAGATCATCAGGTCGCACCACTCCACTTTTTCCTGTTCAGCGTTTATGTGTTCAGCAAAACCGTTGGTCTCAGTCGCATGCATCTCTTCCAGTTGTTGTTTAAAAAAAGAAGCGTCATGCACGCTGGTAAAATTGTCACGGTCCGAAACTGGGTCAAACCGCATCGCGTACAGATCCGATGTCTTCACGTTATGACCGGCGGCCGTTAAATGTTCAATAGCGGTACGGTACATGGCCCCATTCATGCTTTTTGGTTCGGGATGAGCATATATGATCAGGATATTCATTTTTGTTTCTTAATTTTAATTTCAGGCACAAAATTATCAGTTGCCGCGTATTTTAGCGCAGCTGCAGCCCATTGTAAGCAACACACAAAAATGTAAGTCATGAGTAAAAGAAAAGCCGCGTCCACAAACAGCATTAACCGTGAAGAGCTGAAAGATTTGTGCGGGATGGTATATGCCCTGTATATGCTGGCCGGCCGTTGGAAACTAGTCATTTTGCATAAGCTGGAAACGGACAAGCTTCGTTACACGGAGATCAAACAACTGATGCCCGGTATTACAGACCGCATGCTCACACTGCAACTAAAGGAGATGGAACGGGATGGTTTGATCACCCGGACAGTTTACCCGACAGTTCCGGCGCGGGTTGACTATGAGCTAACACCAAGCGCGCGCGCCCTGGTGCCGGTATGGCAGGGCCTTGAACAATGGGGAGGCGCGCACCGGGAGCTGCTGGAACGTGTGGTAAAATAAGCCCCGGCTTTGTTTTTCACGATTACAGTTGTCCCTGTATTCTTGTTGAAGCATTGATCAATATGTAATCGCCCGCCACCATACTGCCTCCTGACACAAGGTTTGTAAGTGCCGGGTAATTTTTCGTGATCAGGCACACTTGTTTAATGTTCGTTATTACATTTGTGTTTGATTTGTATAATAACGAGATCATGCAAATAGGAACAGAAACGCTTCCGGAGTTTTATCAGCGCACCAACCAGGCCATGCCTGCCGACCTGCTTTCCAAGGCCAATGTCAGCCATTTTAATGTAAGGGAACGTACCTGCCTAAATAAACTTACGCCCTATAACCGCCGTGATTATTATAAGATCTGCCTGATCATTGGCGATGGCATTCATACGGCAGCGGGTAAGGAAGCACTGATTGAAAAGACAGGAATGATATTTTCTAATCCGTCTGTTCCGTCGGCATATCGGGCAACCTCTATATCCCAATCAGGCTTCTATTGTCTTTTTAATGATACTTTCTTATTGAATACCATCCGGCAGGATATCAGATACCAGAGTGCGTTGTTTAACCCGGCGGTGCCGCCAGTCATCTCCTTAAATGCCGAACAGGTTGATCGCTTTGCTAATTTGTTTCGCGAAATGGAGACTTTACTCTCAGGGCAGTATTTTTACAAATACGATATGATCAGGAGCCTCCTTCAAATGATGATATTGGAAGGTATCCGCGTACAGGGGCCTGTGTGGCAGCAAAATGCAAATGATCGCCTTATCGCCAGGTTTTTCAGTGTACTTAACCAGCAGTTCCCGGTTGATTCTCCCGAAAATCCGCTAAGGTTACTGACGCCCGCAGCTTACGCTGATCAATTGAATATTCACGTTAATCATTTGAACAATGTGGTGAAAAGGTCGACTGGGAAAACCACCCGTGAGATCATTCATGAACGTATTGTTGAAGAGGCAAAGACATTGCTGTTAAACACAGATTGGGACGCGGCGCAAATCGCTTACACGCTTGGCTTCGAATATCCTTCACACTTTAATAAGTATTTCAAGCAAAATACCCACACTACTCCGCTACTTTTCAGGGAACAGGTAAAACACGCCGGTTAATATTTGCTTTGTATAAGCATTGCTTTGATTCATCTTACCACGGGGTCAGCTTGCAGTGGTAACTTTGTACTATTAAATGCGACTTATGAAAAATATCAAATCATCAAATAAAACGATAGGGACTATTCTGGCTTTTTGTCTTATCCCGATCACCGGCTTGGCACTGGATATCTATATACCATCATTACCTGATATGAGCACGAAACTGGGCGCAACACCGGCAGCTATACAACTATCAATTTCTATATTTTTAGCGGCTTATGGGATAGGGCAGTTATTGATAGGGGGAGTGCTTGACAGTTATGGCCGGTTTAGGCCAAATATTATCGCATTGGCGGGGTTCAGTCTTGCCAGTTTTGTTATTGCAAACACCAAAAGTTTACAAATAATCTATGATATGCGTGCGGTACAGGGCTTTATGTCTGCCGTTATAGTAGTGAGCAAAAGATCGTTTTTCTTCGACTTGTTTTCGGGAGAAAAGCTCAAGCACTATACCAGCCTTTTTTCTGTGATCTGGTCGGCAGCACCCATTATTGCGCCTTTTGCAGGTGGGTATTTGCAGACTCATTTTGGCTGGCAGTCAAATTTCTATTTTCTTGGTTGTTTCGGGCTGGTATTTCTTTTTTTAGAACTGATCTTCAGTGGCGAAACCATCGCATTTACAGTGCCATTTCGCTTAAAAACAATTGGGAGCGCCTACAAATCAATGATCAGCACCTGGGATTTTACGTCGGGGTTGCTTGTTTTGGGCCTGTCCTATGGTGTTTTGATGATCTACAATATGTCAAGCCCTTTTCTGATCGAAAAAGTGATGCATTACCCGGCAACAGTTACCGGCAATTGTGCCATGATCTCAGGTCTTTCCATGCTGGCCGGGAGTTTAGTGTCGAAAGCTTTTATTTCCAGGCCATTTTTTAAGAAGATGTTTGCCGCAGCCGTTGTTCAGCTCGTACTATCCGGCTGCCTCATCTTACTGACCTTGCATGTTCAAAACCTGTATACCTTGATGGCTTATGTGGTTTTGCTTCACTCATCGGCAGGGTTCATCTTTAATGGGATGCTGGCTTACTGTCTCACCCGGTTCTCACAATATGGAGGCATGGCCAGTGGACTAACCGGGGGAGGATTTATTATTTCAACCTCAGCCTTCAGCTTTATGGTTGTAAAAATTATTAGTATCAACAGCCAGGTATGGCTGGGTGTGGGCTATACGGCATTGATCCTTGCCGTACTTGCACTTATACTGCGCACCAAATGGATTGAACATGCCCGGCAACAGCTCGGTAGTAGTCTGGTTAAGGAGCAAGATCCGATACTTGTGATGGAGTAAGTAAAGGCATTTTATGCGGTAATATTTGCTTATAGTTTATTTAACCCAAAGGCAGGAGTTTATAACGATGCAGGGTACATTACCAAAAGTTTGCCTGAAACGGACTTTTGGTAATGTCAGTTTTAATTTCAGCTGCTTTAATCATTTTTATCTACAAAGAGCACTCTCTCATTTCATTGTATTTCAAAGTATTACCCATTTATCTCCTTGTCAAACGTTTGCGTAATCTTTTTGCATTATGGCGGTCATATAACATAGCTCATAATTATTATATTGCAATCCTTATCCACCAATGTATGCCCAGTAATATTAAATTATTTCTGAATTTCTTATCTAAAACTATTGCCGGTATGCCCAAGTGTACGTTGGCTGCTTTTATTTTATTTGTCGTTTTTAGCCAGTCTGAGCATGTTTTTGGTCAGGCGGCAAACATTATACCTTATCCGCAAAGTATAAAAAAGGCACCCGGCGAATTTGTTATAAAAGCCACCACCAAAATTATTTACAAACAGCCTGATAATAAAGAATTAGTGACCGCTGCAGCACCATTAGTTTCAAAACTTCAACGGGCCGCGGGTATTACGCTGAATAGTGTTGTTAAAAAAAAGCGCAATAATTTTATTGCCATTGAACTTACCAAACGAATTACCGGGGCTGAAGCTTATCATATAACGATAAATCCCGATAGCATCAGTATTGAAGCAGGAACGCCTGCGGGGGTATTTTATGCTGTACAATCGTTATTACAATTGCTCCCGGCCGAGATAGAGAACTCTGCCCTTGCTGGTAATGTTAAATGGGCTATCCCGGCAATGGTTATTGATGATGCACCCGCATTCTCTTACCGTGGATTGATGCTGGACGTGGCACGGCATTATATGCCCTATGATTTTCTAGAAAAAATGATAGACCTGATGGCAATGCAGAAGATGAACACCCTGCATCTGCATTTAACTGATAGCCAGGGCTGGCGGTTTGAAAGCAAAAAATATCCGAAACTTACACAAATTGGCGCTTATCGTAAGGGTACTGCCTTAAATACAACGTATGATTATGCCTCAAGGCCCAATGATACACTGTACGGCGGCTATTATACACAGGAACAGTTAAAAAAACTTGTTGCATACGCCCAATCAAAGTTTATAACCATCATACCTGAAATTGAGATGCCTGCCCATTCAGAATCTGCATTGGCGGCTTATCCTCAATTTGCTTGTTTGGATAGTACAGGCAAGCCGTTTCCATATCCATCACAAATACAGAATGAGTATTGTACAAAGGATTCAACATTTATTTTCCTGACCGATATATTAAGCGAAGTGATGGATGTTTTTCCGTCAAAATATATCCATATAGCGGGCGATGAAGCCAGCAAAGAAAATTGGCGCAAATGCCCCATATGTCTTAAAAGGATGAAAGATGAACATCTGAACTCGGTAGATGAGTTGCAGAGTTATTTTATAAAACGGATAGAGAAGTTTGTGAATGAGAAAGGCAGAACTGTAATTGGATGGGACGAGATTTTAGAAGGAGGCTTGGCACCTAATGCAACAGTAATGAGCTGGAGAGGCGAACAAGGTGGAATAGATGCTGCCAGGCTGGGGCATAACGTGGTTATGACGCCTGGTGATTATTGTTATTTTGATCATTACCAGTCTGCTGATCCTTCGGAACCACCGGCAATAGGTGGGTTAACCACATTGGCACAGGTTTATAATTATCATCCTATACCTGTGGGGTTAACCCCGGAACAAGGCAAGTTGGTAATTGGGGCACAGGGAAATTTATGGACAGAATACGTGCCGACACCGGCGCAGGCTGAATATATGTATTTTCCCCGTTCAATAGCATTGGCAGAAGATACATGGACAGGGACTAAACAACCTTATGACCAGTTCCTGAACCGCCTTTTACCTTATTTAAAAAGATTGGATGAACATCAGGTTAATTACTCGCGCCATATGTTCGATATCAAGCTGAATACTTTTGTTGATTCGGTAACTCATCAAATAAAAGCGATGGCTGCGGGTATTCCTGCTGGTTATGATGTATATTACACTACCGATGGCTCAAGGCCAGGAAAATCATCTCCTAAATATACAGGGGCTATTATTATAAATGCGGATATTATATTAAATATTGGTGTAATATATAACGGGCAACTTATTGATGATGTACAAAAAACGTTTACAGTAAATAAAGCTACAGGCCGCCTGTCATGGTTAAAAAACGCTCCTAACAAAAGTTATAATCAAGGTGGTGACCATGCCTGGAACAATGGGATAGTTGGTAGCAATAACAGGTTTAATGATGGCGAATGGCTGGGCTGGAGCGGACAGGATTTTGAAGGAACTGTTGATCTGGGATCATTGCAGGATATTAATGTGCTAACCGCAAGATTTTTTAATAAACCATCTGATTGGATATATATGCCTTTATGGGTTAGTGTATTGGTTTCAGAGAATGGAACGGATTTTAAAGAGGTTTTAAGAAAGACAAATCTACAGACAAATAAGGACGGATTGCAGGAACTAAAAATGGATATTGGCGCAATTAAAGCGAGATATGTAAAGATAATTGCAAAATGTTCAGGCACGATACTTAAAGGAAACCCAGGTGAAGGAAACGCGGCCTGGCTATTTGTTGATGAGGTTAAAGTAGACTAAGTGTAAGTGGCTTTAAAAAATAATTTTCACATTAGTGTTTTTTTGTGAATATGAAGGATTTTTTTGTATAGATTTATCAGGCAAATTTGATAAGATTGATACCCTATAATGTACTGACTGATTCCCAATTGGCCGGCCTTCTTAGTAAGGGCGACGAGGGTGCATTTAATGAAATCTACAGCCGTTTTTGGCGAAAGGTTTACAACGAATCGCACAAAAGATTAAGGGATATTGAATTGACGGAAGACATAGTACAGGATGTTTTTGCCGACCTGTGGACAAAAAGATTTAACAGGGATATTGAAAACCTGGGCGCTTATCTGGTGAGCGCTACACGGTACCAGGTATTTATGTTATACAGAAAAAATAATAAGCAGCCGTTTTTTGAAATGCCATTGGAAGGTATGGCCCATCCGGCCTTGTTTTCTGATTCTGTTTATGAAGTAAGAGAATTAAAAGATTGCATAAATGAATGGATGAGTTTACAGCCCGAAAAACGCAGGGAGGTTTTCAGACTGAAATTTATAGAAGATAGATCAACAAAAGAGATAAGTGAGGTATTAAACATATCACAAAAAACAGTGCAAAACCAGTTTACCACCTCATTGCATAGCCTGAGATCTACTTTAAGCAAGTTGCTTTTATTGATATTGATTATCACTTCCCGGTAATTCTATAATATTCAGTTGATAGCAACTGAATAAAGAAAATTAAAATTTATTTTTTTCGACATGGGATATTATACAGGTTTTATACACTGTATATTATATAGCCCTATAAGCCCATGTCCGTCCAACTGACAAAAGAATTCCTGGAGTTAAAAAAGAAGTATTTGAATGGCACAGCCTCGCCTGATGAAATTCAATTGCTTGAACAATACTATGATCTGTTTGCTGACGAAGTAAATGCTATTGATGAAATGACCGAATCGGAAATAGCTGAACTGGAAGAATACCTGAAAGAAAATATTACCAAACGAATAATAGCGAAAGAAAAATCTGTAGTCCCTTTTTACAAAAGAAACTTAATACGTGCTGCTGCAATCCTGGTGTTTTTTTTAACTGGGATTTGGTTGCTGTATAACAGGCAATCGCAACAGGTAGCCAACAACAAACCCATTACACATGATTTAGCACCTGGTGGTAATAAAGCCATATTAACACTTTCAAATGGCGCCAAAGTAGTTTTAAGTAATGTTAAAAATGGTGATCTCGCAACGCAGGCAGGTGCCCAGGTTATTAAGCACGATAGCCTGCTGTCTTATAAAGCAACTGATGCTAAGATTAGCCAGGTTTCCTATAATACCATTACCACGCCTAACGGCGGGCAATTCCAGATGGTGCTGGCTGATGGTACAAAGGTTTGGTTAAACGCGGCATCATCTTTAAAATTTCCTACTGAGTTTATTGGTAAGGACAGAACGGTTGAACTAACCGGTGAAGCATATTTTGAAGTGGCTAAAAATAAGAACAAGCCATTTAATGTAAAAACAGCAACCCAAACTGTACAAGTATTAGGCACACATTTTAATATCAACTCATATAACGATGAAGCTGCTGTGAAAACCACCCTGCTCGAAGGCAGTGTTAAGGTGTTTTCCGCAGCGGAGACTATACTGATAAGCCCGGGGCAACAAGCCATCCTCAGGAATAATGAACCATTTTTGGTAAGAAACGACCTGGATATAGACGAAGTAATAGCCTGGAAGAATGGCATGTTCCAGTTTAACGATGCTGATATACAAACTATCATGCGCCAAATATCCCGGTGGTATGATATCGATGTGGAATTTAAGGGACCAATACCTAATTATACCTATCACGGAAAAATATCGCGAAACTCGAATGCATCAGAGGTGCTAAAAATACTCGGGTTAAGCGGTATAAACTTTACCATAGAAGGGAGGCGAATTATTGTAAGATCATAGCTGATAAACCAAAAGCTAAAGGCAAGGCCTGTTTGCTTTTTTTACCAGCAAAAAAGCCGGAAAGTGTTAGAGCACTTCCGGCGATAACGGCTGGGAAACCTGATGATATTTTGCGAACCATTGTTTAACCCAAAACCAAACAAATGTATGGAAATTTCTACTATTTATCCGCTGTGGTATAACCACCCGCGGCTTAAAAAACCCCTATTGGTTATGAAACTAACCATTTTACTGATCGTCGCCACATGTATGAACCTAAGCGCAGCAACAAGCTTTGGGCAAAACATAACATTGAACGAAAAGAGCGTGTCGCTCGAAAAAGTGCTGAATAAAATTGAAAAACAAAGCAACTACACCTTTTGGTACAATACAAAGCTGATAAAACAGTCGCCAAAAGTTTCAGTAGATGTGGAAAATTCCAGTATTGAGCAAACACTTGATGCCTGTTTTAAAGATCTGCCAATAAATTATACCATTGTGCAGAACACTATTGTTTTAAAACAGAAAGCAATCGGTGCTGCTGTTGTTCAGGATTTGCGTGCCAATCCCATAGTTATAAGTGGTAAGGTTGTTGATGAACAGAATTTACCATTGCCCGGTGTAACCGTATATGTAAAAGGCACAAAAACAGGAACTGAAACCAATACTAATGGCCTTTTTAAAATAAACGCTCCTGATAAAAGCGCGGTCCTTGTTTTTACCTTTATTGGTTATAATCCGAAAGAAGTAACAATTGGCGATAATACTACTAACCTGGTGGTGACTATGCAGATATCTGCCCAGGGATTAAATGAAGTATCTGTTACCTCTTATGGTATTGAAAAGAAAACAAATGATCTTGGATACTCTACCACTACTATAAAAGGAGATGAACTTGATCGTACCAACACCGTTAACCCTATCACCGCTTTACAAGGTAAAGTAGCCGGTGTAGTAATTAACACTACCACTGCTGCGGGTGTACAAACATCACCTTTTATACAAATAAGGGGTGGTAATGCTATAGGCGGTAATAACCAGCCTATATTTGTGGTTGATGGTAATATTTTATATAACAACTTAACATCGCCGGATGCTACAGACGGTGGCTCGCAGTTAAAAAACCTAAACCCTGATGATTATGAATCAATCACTGTGTTAAAAGGTGCAGCCGCTACTGCATTATACGGTTCAAGAGGGCTTAACGGAGCTATAGTTATTACAACTAAAAGCGGAAAAGCAAGAACAGGCCTGGGTGTTGAATATAGCACAACGCTATCAACTACCGATGTTTATAAAAACTTCATGGCGCTGCAAAATGAGTATGGTATGGGCTCATACAATAGGGAGGGCGCTTTTGCACCAGATGGCTCCCAAACACAAACCACCAGCAACTGGGGCCCCGCATTTGACGGTACAATGCACCCGGCTGTTTACGACCCCAGCATAAAGGTGCCTTATGTTGCCCAGCCCGATAACTGGAAAACCTTTTACCAATCAGGCAAATATTTTAACAATAACCTTACTTTAAGCGGAGGAGGTGACCATTCTGCTTATAGAATTTCATATTCCAATACCAGTGATGATGGCTTGCTGCCTAAAAACGGTTTGAAAAGGAATGCGCTTGATATAAAATATTCTGGCCAGATAAACAAGGTGTTTTCGACTGAACTTGGGTTGAATTACGCGAATACAGTAACAGACAATTATTACAACCAAAGCAGGTATTACTACGGTGGCGGCACAAACCTTGGGTTTGATGTTTACTATTCTCCCCGCAATACCAATTTTGCTGCATGGCAGAATGATTACAGGAATGCTGATAACTCCCTTAAACCCGATCCGTTTGGTACCGGTTGGTTACCAAACGCCTTTAGCAACCTGGCTAATAACAATTATGCTAATCATGAAAACTCTGGTTTGGCATATTTGCTGATCAAAGCCCAGGTAAATCCATGGCTTGATTTTAGTGCCCGCGGTAACGTAAATTATTATACGCAATTTGATGAGACAAAGAATTTTGGAAATGGTGTAAACAACACAGGCGGCGAATATGGTACAGGCGGATCAAGCAGTACTAATTATAACTTGTTGATAATGGGACATGCCACTAAAAAAATGATGCATGGCGATTTGAATCTTGATTTTCGCTTGCTTAATGAGTATTACGGTAATACCTTGAGCCAAACTTATTTTGCACAAACCAATGGCGGTCTGCTGGTACCTAATCAATTCTCATTGGGTAATTCTGTAAACTCTATTTATAACAGCAGCGATATCGGATACTCATCAACACCACAAAATTTGATGACGATAGGCGTAGGCGGTGTGTTAGACCTTAACTATAAACAATATATTAACCTGGAAATAACCGGGCGTAATGATTGGTTATCAACACTTACTTACCCTGCAAGTGCACCTGGTGCCAATAATTATTCTGTTTTCTATCCTTCAGCCAACTTATCCTATTCTTTTTATGATCAGTACAAAGATAAAATGCCATCATGGTTATCATCAGGCAGGATAAGGGCCTCATTGGCATTTGTAGGTAACCAGGGGATAGCCGGCGCTTATTCAACCAGTAATGGTTACACGCCAGGTACAGTTGTTGACCAGAATGGTAATTCTGTTACTATAGCGAATCAGATAAATGGAAGTGTAAAGGTAGACCCTGATTTGAAACCACAGATACAGCGGTCAATTGAGTTAGGTACCAATTTTTCATTATTTAAAAACCTGATTACGGTTGACTTTGCATGGTATAAGAACAATACCTTTCATCAGCTTTTATCCAATCCGGGTGTGCCAGAAACCGGATATAGCACCGACTACTTTAATGCCGGTAACATACAGAACTCAGGCGAGGAAATTGCCATTGATGTAAACCCCATCAGGTCAAAAGACTGGAACCTTGATTTCTCATTCAATGCAGCACATAACGGCAGCAAGGTTATTTCTTTAGCACCGGGTATAACTGCATGGCAACTGAGCGGCAATTATGAAGGCGCTATGGTTTATGCTTACCAGGGTGGTGCATTTGGTGAACTGTCACTTGACCCGAACACCACCTTTCAGATAGATAAAAAGACCGGTTATCCGATCATTGAAAACGCCCCGCGGGCTACTAATACCAGCGCCAATACCGCATATAGCTTTGCTAATTATCAATATGCTTATAATACAGCCACGGCTGCTCAGCCTCGTGTAAATATGGGTAAAGTAGAGCCAAATCTTACCGGCGGTATTACTACAACACTGAGGTATAAAAACTATACTTTGTTTACCCAGATTGATGCCCGTTTTGGCGGTTTAGTATACTCTGAATCATATACCTATGCCATGGGGCAGGGAACTCCGCTTGCTTCGCTCCAATACCGCGATCAGGCACATGGTGGTGTCGCACGTATCGACTCTTATACCGGCAAAACTGTGTATGACGGAGCTGTACCTAACGCTGTTTTTGCTGCCGGACAAACGAGCCTCCTCAAACCTGGTGTTAACATCGGCGGTATGACCTTCGCTCAAGCTTATGCCAAGGGCCTTGTTGAATCATGGTATGCACCTGCTTACTATGACGGCGGTCCGGGTTTTAACGGTACTTATGATTGGGAAAACGGCCTGAATTACAATGGAGCGGTAGCTACCGATAGCTGGATAATGCTGCGTGAAATAACCTTTGCATATCAGCTGCCAACGGCCTGGGTTGCAAAAACAAAAGTGCTGAAAAGCGCCAAGCTGAGCGTTACAGCCCGTAATATAGGTTATCTGTACAAAACATTGCCGGGTGACCAGAACCCCGAATCGTTACAAAGTAATGATCCGTTTAATCCATACATAACTGGCGGTGTGCCATATGCACGTACTTATGCTGTTTCATTAAATGTTAGGTTCTAAACTTTTAATTAAAAAGAGATGAAAAAATTAAATAAATATATATTCGGGCTTTTAACACTCGCTGTATTGGCCCAATCCTGTAAAAAGGATTTTATTGGGATAAATACCAATCCCAATAAATTGGATAATGTACAGCCGCAATTTCTTTTCTCTGGCGCCACCGTTGATCTTGATGACGATGGGCGGGACAAGGTTATTGCACGTTACGCTTTCATGAATTTTATGCAATACATTGTTACTGATGGTACAAATGCTAACCTGGGTGCAAAATATTGCGACCCCTCATTGACAACAGGTCCAGACGTTGGTGTTAACTATTACAGTGATTATTATACCGGCATAGGAAAAAGCATGAACCTTATTATAAGTAATATTGATGCTTTGCCTGCCGCACAGGCATCAACTTATGCTGAACTGAGGGCAATTTGTGTAATTTTAAATGCTTATCATGCCTGGCGTACCGTTGATATATATGGTGCTATGCCTTACAATCAGGCTTTCAACGCAACCTCGTTCCCATTGCCAGAGTATGATTATGATTATACTTTATACAAAGTATTTGACAGCCAGCTAAAACAGGCCGCTGCCGTACTACTAAATCCACCTGCAGGCCAGATTGCACTAGGTAACCAGGATTTCTTTTACGGGGGAGATATACCAAGCTGGCTTGCTTTTGCCAACACGCTGCGTATAAAAATTGCCCTGCGTTACGAAAAACGGGACCCGGCTAACTTAACCTCGGTTTTGGCTGATGTACAGCAAAGTAATCCCAAGAATACAGCCACTCCTTACAACAATCTTATTACAAGTAATGCCCAATCTTTTGGTGTTAATCAGTCACAAACCTATAATGATGACACGGATGATATAGATGCTATAGTAGATAACTACGATGCAGGCTACGCGTTTGTAGAGTTTCTGAAATCAACTAATGACCCGCGTTTGGCCCTGATGGTAAGGCAAAATGATATGGGTACAAACTCCGCTCCATACAATAATGTATTGGCAAATGGTAATGCTGCCGCGCAAGCGTTTTTGGCACAGCCAGCCAACCAGGTGCGTTATTATGGCAAGCATGCATTTCCGGCATCGCAGGATCCTTCGTACGGTTTAACCGGCAGCGGCAGATACGTTCCTCTTATTGCGGGAACAAATACAGTGCAGTTAGATTATTTATCAGTGATACAGGGCCGTTATTTTGTAAAAAACGGCGGCTTTACTAATAATGCATCTATTAGCCAGGTAGATGCAATGGAGCATACCGATGAGACTTTCCCGGATCCAAGTACTATAAAAATGCGCACGGTATGGTTAACCTACGGCGAAACTTGCTTTATGATGGCTGAAATAGCTAACAAAAACGGTGGTAGTTCATTTGGGCAAACAGCAGCGCAATGGTATAATGCAGGTGTACAGGCATCTTTTGCTCAATATGCTACAGCAGGCGCTATGGTTGGTGTACCTAATGCAAGTTCAATAACTATTGGCGATTATTTGACCCGCTACCCTTACGATGGTACTTTACAGCGCATTTACTCGCAGGAGTGGGTGCATTTTATGGTACAGCCAGAAGATGCTTACGCTATGTGGAAACGTACCGGCTATCCTCAATTTGTTAACTACAGGGCAGGGCAACCTACCACAGCAGGTAATATTGGCGATGGCAGTGGTGTTGCTTATCTGGAAAATTTGTGGAATGGCACAGCAAACCTGGTTATACCAAGAAGAGAGCAATTCACGATAACTAATGCCGGATCAACTATTAATAGCAATAACCTTTTCAAAGCAATTACTACTATGCAAAGTAAGGATGCCAGTTACGGTGCCAGTGGCCTTGATACCAAAGGCAGGATATGGTGGGACCAGCAATAGTTTCCTAATAAGTTAATACGAAGCCCGGGTAGTGCCGGGCTTCTTTTATAATTAGTTGTTGCTATTATCAAAATGGACATTGCGGAGCCATTGACCACCGGTATTACAAATAACTGCTCTTTGTTATTTTGATCATCATAATAGTATTTCCATTCAGAAAATATTGCCCTATTGCAGTATGTGTCGTATTTCTAACACGTTGCCTTCCGGATCCTTAAAAAAGATTCCGTTTATAGTGGCTTTATTCTTTTCGTCAATCACTTGCGGAAATGTTACGCCCCTGGCTTTGAGTAAAGTATACGTTTTGTAAACATCATCTATATTAAAAACCAGGTGCCGCCAGCCCTGGGCCAGCATATGATCGTCTTCCGACAGGTCCTGGGATGGTTGCCTCTTAGACCCTTTCACCTGTATCATATCAATATAAAACCCGCCCAAATCTATCCTCGCTGCGTTAAAATCTCCTGAACCTGATCTGCTTACCAGTTTCAAATCAAGTACATGTGTATACCAGTAAACCATGGTATCAATATTTTTTACGGATAAGGTCATGTGATGAACCTTTAAACCCAGGTCGTTGGTTTGTGCACTGGCATTATAATAAAAGGATAGAAGAATGGCGTTGATGAAAATAATTTTTGATAATTTGATCATGTTAAGATTCAGCTTTTGTTAGCTATTTGTTTTGGATATATGTTATTTATGTAACGGGATAATATTTAGAAATGTATAATTGTTATCTGAGGTTTAGATAACAATTATAGGTAAAAGTATTTTTGTTCCTTTTTTCTATGTAAGATTTGATTATCAGGAATATTTTTTTTGACACCTATGAGAGTAGTACTATACTTAATGTCAATTATCAAACGTTTGCGTAGTATTTGCAATGTGTTATTTACATTGCATCCCCTTATATTGCATTAATCAATTTTATAGCAACGCGAAATAGTTAAAGATGAAGTCGCGACCTGCGCTTGCATAAGTTCAACAAATTTGCCTTCAATACAAAAATAAAAATATGAAAAAAGGATACTTCGCCATCGGTGTTTTTCTGCTGGGTTTTACTAATATATTACCGGCATATGCTCAAAAAGTACCTAATATTATTTTTATTCTGACAGATGATCTGGGGTATGGGGATGTGGGTGTATTCTTTCAAAAACAGCGGCAAGAATCCGGCGACAGGAGCAAGCCATATGAGTTAACCCCTAATTTGGATGCGATGGCAAATAAGGGCGCAATGTTTACCCAGCAATATTCCAACGCTCCGGTATGTGCACCGTCAAGGGCATCTTTGTTAACAGGCGTAAACCAGGGAAACGCCAATGTCAGGGATAATCAATTTGATAAAGAGCTGGAGAATAACCACACTTTGGCCACAGTATTAAAACAAGCTGGCTATAATACGGTAGCCATTGGTAAATGGGGATTACAAGGTGTTAATGAAGATGGGCCTTATTGGCCGGCTCATCCATTAAAAAGAGGGTTTGATAGTTTTTTTGGATATATGCGCCATAAAGATGGGCACGAACATTATCCCTTTGAAGGTATTTACGATGGCAAAAAGGAAGTTTGGAGCGATTATAAAAACATGGCTGCCGACATGAGCAAATGTTATACAACAGACTTGTGGACTGCCGCAGCAAAAAAATATATCATAGATCACCAAAAAGGTAAGGATGCCGCCACTCCTTTTTTTATGTACCTGGCTTATGATACGCCACATGCGGTAATAGAACTACCCACCCAAGCCTATCCCAAAGGTGGTGGGTTAAACGGGGGTATTCAATGGTTAGGTGAACCTGGTCACATGATTAACACGGCTACAGGCAATGTAGATTCATACGTATATCCGGCATATGCTAACGCTACTTATGATAATGATAACAATCCGGCTACACCAGAAGTGGCCTGGCCCGAAACTTATAAACGGTATGCTACGGCAGTCACCCGGATAGATGCTGCTGTAGGTGATATAAGGCAATTGCTAACCGATCTTAAAATAGATGATAATACACTGGTTATTTTTACTTCTGATAACGGCCCATCTATTGAATCTTACTTACCGGCGCCGAATGTGCCAAACCATCCTACCTTTTTTGGCAGCTACGGGCCATTTGATGGTATAAAGAGAGATTGCTGGGAAGGCGGTTTAAGAGAGCCCACTATCGCTATCTGGCCTAATCATATCATCCCCGGAAAAACGATTACCACACCCAGTATGCTATCAGACTGGATGGCAACCTTTGCCGATGCTGCGCACATTCAGCCTCCTGCCAGAACGGACGGTGTTTCCTTGCTGCCTGATTTAACCGGAAAGGGTAAACAACAAAATAGTTTGGTTTATGTAGAGTATTATGAAAGTGAAAGAACGCCCAACTTTAAAGAGTTCGAACCTAATCACAGAAACAGGAAGAGAGATCAGATGCAGGTGATCCGCTTTAATGATTTGGTTGGCGTGCGGTATGCTATTAAATCGCCGGATGATGATTTTGAGATATATAATGTAGTTAAAGATCCGAAAGAGGCTGAAAACCTGGCCTTAAAACCAGGAGTTGAAAAAATACAGGAACAAATGAAGGCCAAAGTATTGCAGGTACGCCATGCAGATGCTGAAGCGCCCCGGCCTTATGATAATATCCTGATTCCCGGAGATATAGTTTCAGGGCAACCGGTATCAGGACTTAGCTGGAAGTTTTATAAAGGGAACTTCCCCTGGGTAATCTCCGGCAGAAATTTGAAAGAAAATAAAAAAGGTGTGGCTGCTGATATAACCGGAAAAGAAGCAGGTGACCAGGAAGGGATGATCTGTTATGAAGGATTTATAAAAATACCGGCTGATGGTAAATATACTTTCGCTATGCAAACTACAGGGAAGGCTTATTTGCGCGTGCATGAGGCTACACTAATTGATGAAGATTTTGGCTATCGGCCCAATACAGAAATCACGAACGATATTTATCTGAAAGCGGGCTACCATGCTATAAAACTAAATTATCTGCTGCAAAAAGGAGTAGCACCGCAATTGAAATTAAGGTGGAAAAGCGATAAGGTTGATGTTACCGGTAAAGGTTTTTATCATCTGTAATGGCAGGCTAAAATGAATACAGATGCTGGCAAACTCATATTTCCATAATATAGATTACAGGCCATAAATATTTTATGATGAATAAAAGCACATTAACCTTACTTCTTTTTTTTACCATATTTACGGCAGTTGGTCAAACTGTTAAAAAACCAAAAGTTAATCAGCCTAATGTGATTTATATCTATGCTGATGATTTAGGCTACGGCGATTTAAGTTGTTACGGAGCTACTAAAATTCATACACCAAATGTGGATCAGCTTGCAGCAGCGGGTATTCGTTTTACAAACGGGCATTGCACCTCGGCAACCTGTACGCCTTCCCGGTATGCCCTGATGACAGGTGAATATCCATGGCGCAAAAAAGGAACAGGTATTTTACCGGGGGATGCAGCTTTGATTATCCCTACTGATAGAGTTACCTTACCCAATATGTTTAAAAACGCCGGATACAAAACCGGGATTGTAGGTAAATGGCATTTGGGTTTAGGAAATGCTGTAGCAAAAGATTGGAACGGCGAAGTTAAACCCGGTCCTAATGAAGTAGGCTTTGATTATTCCTTCATCTTCCCGGCAACGGCAGACAGGGTGCCTACTGTTTTTTTAGAAAATCATAAGGTAGTAGCGCTGGAAGCTAATGACTCTATTGCTGTAGATTACACCAAAAAGATAGGCAATGATCCGACGGGAAAAGAGCACCCTGAATTACTAAAACTAAAGTCATCGCCAGGGCAGGGGCATGATGGAACCATTGTAAACGGCATAGGCAGAATTGGCTACATGAGCGGTGGTAAATTAGCCCGCTGGGTTGATGAGGAAGTGTCATCAACTTTTTTGGCAAAGGCAGAAGGCTTTATCGAAGAAAATAAAAACAGGCCATTCTTCTTATATTTTGCCATGACGGAACCGCACGTACCCCGCATGCCGGCAACGCGCTTTAAGGGTAAAAGTGGTTTAGGTCTGCGGGGCGATGTTATTTTACAACTGGATTGGACAGTAGGCGAAATCATGAAGCAGCTCAGGTACCTGGGTATTGAGAAGAATACCATAGTGATATTTACCAGTGATAATGGCCCCGTTCTGGATGATGGTTACCAGGACGAAGCAGTAGCAAAATTAAATGGGCATACCCCCGCCGGGCCAATGCGGGGTGGTAAATACAGTGCCCTGGAGGGAGGGACACGAATCCCGTTTATTATCAGATGGCCCGGGGAAATAAAGCCCGGTGTTTCGGATGCATTGGTTTCTCAAATGGATTTATTGGCCTCTTTTTCCGGATTTCTTAAACAACCCATACCTGCCGGGAATGCAAGCGATAGTGAAGACCTAATGAATGCATTACTAGGTAAATCCAATCAGGGCCGTTCTGTATATATTGAGCAGGGCGGGGCACTTGCTATTGTAAAGGATGGGTGGAAATATATTACACCCAATAATGGCAGCCCATATGATAAGTTAGTAAACATAGAAACGGGCAATTCACCCGAACCCCAGTTATATAACCTAAACGAGGATATTGGAGAAAAACATAACCTGGCTGTTCAATATCCTGCAAAGGTTAAAGAACTTGCTGATTTGTTAAATTCAATCAAAAATAAACAACAATAAGGACGATGGCTTACAAATCCAGACGAAGCAGGCACGATTTTTCTATTCGTTGATATAGATCAATGCAGGGACCATGTAGACTATGCATCTTTGTCGGAAACAGACAAAATGAATCGAATAGTCAATCAAACCATAATTCAAAAGGACAATAATGAAAGCGCTGCGCTGAAGCGTAATCTTGGAATAATCTTCAGCATGGTGTTTACGGAGTTTACCGTTATGGGTATTTCACTGGGTGTATTGCCAGCTTTTATCCATCAAACCCTTCATTTAAGCAACGTTTGGGTTGGGGTTGTTATCGGTACACAATATGTAACTACGTTGGCCAGTCGCCAGTTTTCGGGCAAGATGGCCGATCACAGTGGGAGCAGGCGTTCTGTACTAACTGGGATCGCGGCATCTGCGCTTTGCGGGGTCTTACTGCTCCTGGCACACGTCGTATCAGGTTTGCCTTATTTAAGTTTGGGTATGGTATTGGCTGCCCGTATCCTTCTCGGTATCGGCGAAAGTTTTTTGGTAGTTGGCATATTTACCTGGGGCTTCGCACTGGTAGGGCCGGATAACACGGGCAAGGTTATGGTGTGGAACGGAATGGGCATGTATTCAGGTATGGCCTGTGGTGCGCCCATCGGCATTTTCCTGCAAACACAATTTGGTTTAGGTGTATTGTTCGCCATAACCATAATACTCCCCTTATTCATTTTCCTGATCATGCGTTTGCTGCCTGCTGTGGCGATTCCCAAAGCAGTATCTAAACTTCCTTTTTATAAGGCCGTTCACCTGGTATGGACACAAGGCAGTGCGCTGGCTCTGGCCAGCATTGGTTTTGGAGGGATCGCCTCTTTTATTTCATTGTATTTTCTTCAAAATCATTGGCAAAATGCCTCGTTAGCCATGACTGCCTTTGGCAGTTGTTATGTAATAGTCCGCATATTCCTATCGGGAGCGCCTGATAAGTTTGGTGGCGCCAGGGTAGCACTTATTTCCCTGATGATTGAAGCTGCCGGGCAATTGCTGATCTGGGGAGGCTTTAATGGCACCTTTACAATTCTTGGCGCGGCGCTAACGGGTGCAGGGCTGTCATTAGTTTTTCCTTCATTGGGGCAGATAGCTGTAAAACGTGTGGCACTGGCCAACAGAGGAATGGCCATCGCGGCTTACAATGCTTTTTTTGATCTGGGCCTGGGGCTTACGGCCCCCCTTGCGGGTTTAATCGCCGGACAGTCGCATTATCAAAATATTTATCTTTTTGGTACACTTGCAACGGTGGCGAGTGCTATCTTAGTTTACAGGGGATATAAAGCGAATGGAAGCAGATGATCTAAAAGAGCAGCTCAGGAAGCAAATTAACGATATTGTTCATTTAACAGATGAACAAATGAATTTGATACTGAGCTATTTTAAACCGCTTCGCGTAAAGCGCAATGAGTTATTATTAAGCGCGGGGCAGCAGAGTCAATACATGAATTTTGTAGGGAAGGGCTGCTTACGTATTTTTTTCATCAAACAGGATGGCCAGGAAGTTACCCGTTACCTGGCGTTCGAAAATATTTTTGCTACAGGGCTCGCCAGTTTTATAGCCCGGCAGCCCTCCATGGAATACATGCAGGCTATGGAACATTCCGATATCCTGCGCATCCATCATGATGATTTTTATTACCTGCTTGAAGTTATCCCGGCATGGGAAAAGTTCTTCCGGAATTATTTGGAAAGCGCTTACATGAACAACCTGGATATTTATCAGCGCGAGGTTACAAAGGACGCGGAAGAACGCTATAAGGAATTGGTGAGTAAGCATCCGGCTGTTGTGCTGCGTTTACCCAACAAAGTGGTTGCCACTTACCTGAACATGTCACCAGAGACATTAAGCCGCATGAAAAGAAAGTGAGGTTCGGGATAAGCATTCACAAAGAATGCTTAGTCGAACAGTCTTGCAAAATGATTTTCGAGATGATTGCGTATACCGTTCCTAAGCTTTTCAGCCGAACCTTCCTCAATCAATTTGATCAGCCCTGCATGTGAAACAAATTCCTTTAATACCACCTGTTTTTTTAATAAACCGCTTTGGTGTACATAATCAAATACAGGCAAAAGCATTTTTTGAAAATTCTTAAGAGTTTCGTTCCCGGTTATATCATATAATTTGCCGTGGAATTTAATCTCCTGCTCAATCTGGAATAAATGTGTCTGTGCCTTCTTAGGTTCAGATTTTACGATCGCTTTTAATTCTGCTATGTCTTTATCCGTAACACGCTGTATGATAAAGTCAGCCATGCCAATTTCCAGGGAAAGGCGCATCTCAAATATTTCCCTCAAGGTGGCATCATCCAGCATTTGAGGGTTCATGCTTTTTTGTAAGATGGTAGTCAGGTCGGGGCTGGTAATAACGGCTCCTCTATGTTTTTTTGAGTCGATAAGCCCGATCATCCGGAGTCGCAACAGCGCTTCCCTGATCACCGTTCTGCTAACGCCCATAGCTTCTGTCAGTTCAAGCTCAGTAGGTATGATATCGCCAACCTTAAACTCCTTTTCAATAAAAAGCTCAATTAAATTTTTTTCCACCCGGTCAACAAGTGAACTCGTATCAACATTACGCAGACTTTCAATAAGATTGCTTGATTTCATATCGATTAAACTTATGAAAAGCTTAAATTATTTAAATGTTTTTGGTGTAAATAAACAACAACTTTTTTGAAAACTAAACTAATGTTGAAAAAAGTTTTATGTATGACATAATAGAAATAAAAAAATCTTAATAAATATATTTTTAGTTAAAAGCCCTCCATGCGTTTAACTAGGACCATTTTTTGCTGATTTCAGTAAAGTGTACTTATAACACACAGGTATTTAAGTGATTGATTATTGGGAATAATTATTTGCAAATATTAATTCAAATAATTACAATTGTATTATGTATGACATAATACTAATTAAACTAAATTTATTATGAAACAAAGCTTTACTTTTTACCGGGCATTATTAATAGCAATAGGAGTATTCCTGTTTGCTGTTGCTCATGCCCAAACGAAAAAAATTAGTGGTCAGGTTTCCGCTTCTGATGATAATAGTGCCCTGCCGGGGGTTTCTGTTTCACTGAAGGGAACCGCAAATGGCACACAAACCGATTTAAATGGCAAATTTAATCTCCAGGTTCCGGGTGGAGGGGTATTGGTTTTTACAATGGTGGGTTATGAAGCCCGTGAGGTTAAGATTACCAGCCAAACTGTAATTAACATATCCCTTAAAGTGGATGCCAAAAGTTTAAAGGAAGTGCTGGTTGTTGGGTACGGATCGCAATCAAGGGCAACAGTAACCAGTTCGGTTGCCAAGCTGGATAACGAGGTTTTGGCGAATGCACCGCGGGCCAATATTGCTTCGGTATTGCAGGGAACCGTATCAGGTATCCAGGTAATTGCCGCCAGTGGCTCACCTGGTTCAGCGCCGCTATTATTATTACGTGGTGGCGCTTCTATTAATAGCCCAAGCTCACCACTGATAGTGGTTGATGGCGTTATCAGATCTTACCAGGATATCCCTACGGAGGATATCGAATCGGTAAACATCCTGAAAGATGCTGCTTCTACTGCTATATATGGTGCAAGGGCTAACAATGGGGTTATATTGATCACTACTAAACATGGCAAATCGGGTACATCAGATATAACCTACAAATTTACAACCGGCTTTAACCAGGAGCGACAGGGTTATAAGTATGTAGATGCCGCAGACTATATTTACTATGGCCGTTTGGGCAGGCTGAATAATTTCCTGGCGCTTAACCCCGGAGAAACAAGCCTTACCCCAGCCCAGCTCAATACGCTTAACCAGAGCAGAGGGTATGGTTTATTAACTGATCCTGCAGATTTAGGATCCTTTGATATCCAGGCAGAAACCCCTGCTAATATTGGGCTTTTACAGCAAGGCTGGCAGGATGAGGATGATCCCGCAAATCCTGGTCATAAAATAATCTTTAAAGATCATAGCGGACAAGTTTCAGATGCTTTATTCCGCAACACGCAGACAGTTGATCATTATTTAAGCGCATCTGGTGGAAATGATAAAGGAACTTACTTTGCAAGTCTGGGATATTATAATGAGCCCGGCGTAATTGTTGGTTCATCGTATGACCGCTATTCAGGTAACTTCAATGGTTCTTACAAAGTAAAACCAAATGTTGAGGTAACCAGCGGTGTCACTTTCTCTACATCCAGCCAGCTTGGGGTAGTTTCAAACTCAGAAACAAATGATATTTACCGCACGTTATCATTATGGCCAACGTTTAATCCTTGGCTTGATGCTGCCCAAACCCAACCCAATCCAGGTAACAGCGTAACTGACGGTAACCCTTTATACTGGTTGCAGAAATACCATAACAGTAATGAAAATGATAAAATTACGGTTAACGCGGCTGTTAACTGGCAAATATTGCCCGGCCTGTTTTTCAAAGTATCTGGCAGCGGTTATTATAACAATATCATAAATCAAAGCTTTCAGGATGCTACACAGCTTTATACCAACATATTTGCTAATCCTCAAACTTATAATAGTACTACCCGGCCCGCTACAGCCTATTCCGAAAGGGATTTTCAGCAAACCTATGATGCTACTTTAAACTACAGCAAATCATTTGGTAAAAATAATCTTAGCCTGTTGCTGGGAGGGGAATATTATGATTATAATATTTTTGATCAGCAGGTTTCGGGTACCGGAGCATCAACAGACGATATATCAACGGCTAACGCATCAACAACTTTTGCCGCCGGAAGCAATTACAGTCAGACTTCGGAAACCCGTATTATATCAAGCTTTACCAGGTTAAACTATGATTACGATCAAAAATACCTGGCGTCATTTGTATTGAGGGAGGATGGTGTTTCAGTGCTTTCTCCTCAAAAAAGAATAGGGTATTTTCCGGGCATGTCTGCCGGCTGGAACTTGCAAAGAGAAGATTTCTTTCAAAACTCAGGGATAAGCAAAATTATATCCACAATTAAGCCGCGTATCAGCTACGGATCAAACGGTAACGTAACCAATATTAAAGCTTATGATGCACAGGGTATATATAGCGCGACAAGTACTTATAATGGTGTAGGTGGTATATCCAATACTGCGCCAACGCTTTCAACCCTGCAATGGGAAACCAGTAATACCAAAGATGCAGGTATCGACCTGGGCTTTTTCCATGATCGTATAAGCTTATTGTTTGATTATTATGACCGCGTAACCAGTAACCTCATCACCAATTTGCAGTTGCCAAGCTACGCCGGCTTTACCACGCTGGAAACAAATGATGGTAGCCTACAGAACAAAGGGGTTGAGTTTACCTTAAAGGCTAATATTATTAATAATCCAAATGGTTTAAGACTGGATTTTGGCGCTACAGCATCCTACGATAAAAATAAAATATTAAAGTTGCCATATAATGGCCAGCCAAATAATAGGCAGGGCGGTGTGCAGGTTTACAACCCAAAAACAGGTCAGCTTCAATGGGTAGGCGGTTTACAGGAAGGGCAGTCGATGGGGCAGATATATGGCTATAAAGAACTGGGTATTTTTGCTAACGAAGCGCAGGTACAGGCAGTGGCCGGTAACCGGACTGACAACATAGCAGGTATCACCGGGCCAAACCTTCCGGCTGGTAAAGGCGGGCATATTCAACCAGGCGATGTTAACTGGGAAGACGTTAATGGTGATGGTATCATTGATTCGCGCGATCAGGTGTATCTCGGTAATATTTACCCAACCTGGACAGGTGGCTTTAATTTTAATGCTGCTTACAAAGGATTCTCACTATATACCCGTTTTGATTATTCATTAGGGAATACCATTTATAACGATTTTGTAGCCAGGTCATTAGGTGGTTACCAGGGAACATTTAATTTTATTGATGAGATAAAAGATGCCTGGACACCAACCAATACCAATACCATGATACCTAAGGTTTATTATGCCGATCAGGTAGCGGGCTCAAAAGATAATTACACACGTGGTAATAATGCTGTTGCAAACCTACAGGGCGAAAATTCTGAATTTTATGAGAGTGGTGATTACCTGGCTTGCCGCGAAATTACACTGTCGTATACCTTTGCTAAAGCATTGCTGGCTAAAACCAGGGTATTTAAATCAGCCAGGATCTATGTAAGCGGCACAAATTTATTTTATATAAAGAAGTTTAGCGGTCCTGATCCTGAAGCACCTGTAATACCGGGTACCAATACAATTAGCGGGGTATACCAGGGTACTTATCCAACACCACGTACTTATGTATTAGGCGTTCAGGTTTCCTTATAAACTATTAATCAAATTAAAATGAAGAAGTACATAATTATAATTTTATCAGGTTTAGGTTTCCTTACCCTGATAAGCTCATGCCGCAAGGACTTAAGCCTGGCACCCGTGAGCAGTATATCAGATGTTAATTATTTCCTAAATGCAAGTCAGTTTGATGCATTTATTGCAGGTATACATACTAATTTTAGAACCAGCACCAATAGTTTTCAGGTATTAGGTGAAATGCGTGCTGATATATTCGGCACCGACCCTGGTTCCGGTTCAGCTTTTACAGGTGAGGCCACACAGGGTGAAGAGCGTTTATGGCAGGAAAACCTTAACCTGGATAATCCGGGAGTAAGTAATTTTGGTAACTTTTACTTTAATATTAATCAGATCAACCTGATGATCTCTAAATTAAATTCTACCAATATTGTTACTGCCGCCAACAAAAATTACTATTTAGGCATTTGCTATGGCATGCGTGCATTTTATTACTTCCAGATGTACCGTACATGGGGTGGGGTTATTATACAAACCGACCCGGTAACCGGCAGCAGTATAGATATCTCAAACCTGGCTAAGGCAGCTTCAGATCCTACAGCTGTAATGGCACTGATCAAATCTGATATTGATAAATCTGTTGCAAGTTATGGCACCGATTATTCATTCAAAAACTCAAAAGGATACTGGTCAAAATCGGCAACATTAATGCTTAAGGCCGAGGTTTATCTTTGGACCAGCAGCCGTGGTGGCGGATCTGCTGATGCAACTACCGCTGAAAACGCGCTAAATGATATCCAAACCAATGCAGCCGGTTTACAGTTGCTGGCTTCTTATCCCTCAGTTTTTGCAAGTACAAACAAGGGTAATAACGAGATCATATTTGCCATTCACTACCAGTTTAATGAGCCTACGGCTACTGCTGGCAATAATGGTATGGCTTGGGTACAAAGTACCTATGTGCCGCAATCCGGCCTCATCTCTAACTTTTACGATTCAGTGGCTAACCGCCAGTTTAACGTAAATACTGATAACTGGGGTGGCCTGTTGCGTGCACCTGTTACCATTGCCGCATTCAGGAAATTTAATCCGCTTGATACCAGGGCACTGGCCAGCATTCAGCCGGCCTATAATAAATTGAGCGCTGGCACGTACCAGATAGCCGGTTGCTTTGTCGATAAGTATCAGGGCGAGCAGGATGGAGGAGTGAGGTACATCACTAATGATTTCCCGATATACAGGTATGCTGATCTGCTACTGCTAAAGGCAACAGCAGAAGTGTACCTGGGGCAGGACCCCAGCAATGAGATAAACCAGGTAAGATCCAGGGCTTATGGTACAAATTATAATGCTGGTACAATGGGCTATCCTAACCAGGCTATAGATGCCAATCCGAGAGAGGCCATCTTACAGGAGCGTTTATTTGAATTTGTGTTCGAAGGCAAAAGATGGTATGATTTAAGAAGCATGGGTGATGCCTATGTATATGAACATACAGCATTACTGCCTGCCAATTCATACGCATTGCTTTGGCCGGTTGATCGTAACACGTTAACTAATAATACTTTATTGAAGCAAACCCCGGGGTATTCTTCATTTTAATATAGATAAGATAAAAAGAAACTGTGCTTTAGGGCATGGATTAGTTTGGTTAATGAGCACTTTATACCGGGGGTAGGCCCCCCGGTAAATAAAGTGATTAGACCGATAAAAACCGATAACAACAAATACAATTTATGAAATCTGAACATTTACAGGGATTAATAGCTGCGCCGTTTACACCGATGGGTAAAAACGGGAATATTAATACATCCATAATTCCTGCTTATTACCAATTTTTAAAACACAACCAGGTTAAAGGCGCATTTATCTGCGGGTCGACCGGCGAAGGCGTGTCATTAAGTACACCTGAAAAAATAGCTATTGCTGATGCATGGGCCGCTTGTACCGCAAATGATAAGGATTTTAAGGTAATGACTCTGTTAGGCGGCAATTCTATTACGGATTGTAAGGAACTGGCCAGGCATGCAAGTACAGCGGGTTTATATGGCGTGTCCTTTACCTCTCCGTCATATTTCAAGCCGGCAAATGTGGAAGTTTTAGCAACAATGTGCCGGGAGATAGCAGCCGAAGTTCCTGAAATGCCTTTTTATTACTACCATATTCCGGTACTTACAGGGGTTAATTTTGCGATGATAGATCTGTTAAAGGCTATTGATGGAAATATCCCCAATTTCGCAGGCATAAAATATACCCATGAAGATTTTATGGATTTTCAAAGTTGCATGAACTTTAAAGACGGCAAATATGATATGCTTTGGGGCCGTGATGAAAATATGTTGTCGGCATTGGCATTAGGCACAAAAGGAGCTGTAGGCAGTACCTTCAATTATGCACCATCACTATACAATGATATGATAGATGCCTTTGATGCCAATGATTTTACTACGGCAAGGGCGTTACAGCAAAAATCAATTGATATGATCCGCTTGCTGGGCAAGTATGGGGGCATTTCTGTAGGTAAAGCCTACATGAAATTAGTTGATCTGGATTGCGGCGAATTCCGGCTTCCGGTAAAAAATATGAACGAAGAACAGTTTGAAAAGTTTAAATTAGATGTAGCTGAATTAGGATTTGATGCTTTTAAAGCAAAACACCCAGCTAGTATGGCTAATAAACATCATGAATAAATTCAATTTTTCTTTTGTTGTATTTTTTTTATTTATGATGATTAACACACGTGTGCCTGCTCAAACGGTAATTGATGAACCTGTTGCATGGCAATTGTCGGCTCAACTGGAAAATGCCGATGGTACCATATCTACCGGTTTCGCAGGTGCTATTAATAGTGTTTGCGGTAATGTATTGGTTGTGGCTGGAGGCGCTAATTTTCCCGATAAACTGCCATGGGAAGGTGGAAAAAAGCATTATTCAGATGAAATCCATATCCTTGAAAAAAAAGGAGCGAAATTTGCCTGGCATAAAGAGGCGAATTTTAAATTGCCCGAACCAATAGCTTATTGCGGTAATACTTCAACACCACTTGGTGTAGTATATGCCGGGGGAGAAAATGATAAAGGATTATCGGATAAAACTTTCTTACTAAACTGGGATGCTGAAACGGAACAGGTACTCATTAAAGAACTGCCTAATTTACCCTTAAAAGTAACCAATGTAGCTTTAACAAGCATAGGCAGCATAGTTTACGCGATAGGTGGAGATGAGCAACATAACTCATCAGATCTTTTTTGTTTTATTGATTTAAAAAGCCATAACCCGCAATGGCACCCGTTGCCAAGGCTGCCTTTAGCATTAGCCAATACCACGGCTGTTATACAAAAGGGAACCGACGGTTATAATATTTTTATAATAGGCGGCAGAATCAAAACCCCGTCACAAATAAGTGTATTACACCCTACTGTATTTGAGTACAAAACTTCGAAATGTACCTGGAAACGGCTTGCTGATATCGCTGATGGAGAAAATAAGATGAATTTATCTGCTGCAGCGGGCATCCCGTTTGGGGATCACCATATTTTAATTTTAGGGGGCGATAATGGCATGGTATTTCATCAAATTGAAACTTACTTATCAAAAATAGCGCTTGCAAATACACCGGCTGAAAAAGAGCTGCTTACCAGCGAAAAGAATAAATTGAACACCAATCATAAAGGGTTTTATAAAGGTGTGTTATTATATAACACTTATACTAACACATGGTCTAAGGTAGGGGAATTGCCTTTTGCCGCACAGGTAACTACTACAGCCACCTTATGGGGAGATGCTGTTGTACTATCAAACGGCGAGGTTAAACCAGGCGTACGTACACCTGACGTGCATATGGGTAAAATATTGATAAGCGAAAAAGATGCAGAGTAAAAGTTATCCGTGGATTTTAGTTGGCTTACTTTGGGTAGTGGCTTTGCTCAATTATATGGACAGGCAAATGCTGTCGGTAATGCGGCCTGCCATGCAAATGGATATAGCACAATTAAAATCAGCAACCAATTTCGGGCACCTGATGGCTATATTTCTTTGGATATATGGCATAGTAAGCCCCCTCTCCGGAATTATTGCAGATAAGGCAAACCGCAAGTGGTTAATTGTTTATAGTTTACTCGTGTGGTCAGCGGTAACATTTGCCATGGGTTTTGCAACAACGTTTAACCAGATATACTGGTTAAGGGCCATTATGGGCATAAGCGAGGCCTTATACATACCGGCAGGTTTATCGCTGCTTGCAGATTTTCATTCATCAAAAACACGATCACTGGCTATAGGTATTCACATGACGGGCTTTTACATAGGGCAGGCATTGGGCGGTTTTGGGGCAACAATCGCTGCCAGATTTTCATGGCAGACTACCTTTCATTCCTTTGGTTTGGTGGGTATATTATATTCCTTTGTCTTGATTATCCTTTTAAAGGAACATAAAAAGTCGCCTGACATTGTCGATGCCCCGGCAGCAACTTTACCAAAATTTAAAGGCCTTACCGCCTTGTTTTCGAGTATCCCCTTTTTGGTGATCCTGTTTTATTTTGCGGTGGCCAGTCTTCCGGGCTGGGCTGCTAAAAATTGGCTCCCAACGCTTTTTGCCCAAAACCTGCATATGCCTATGGCAAAGGCGGGCCCGTTGTCGACTATTGCCATTGCTGCTTCATCATTACTGGGTGTGGTTTTGGGTGGGATATTGTCTGATAGATGGGTTCAGAAAAATTTAAGAGGAAGAGTTTTTACCAGCGCCATCGGGTTGTCCTTAACCATACCCGCATTGCTGATGCTCGGTTTTGGTAATACCACGTTTTTAATAATTACAGCAGCTATCTTTTTTGGCCTGGGTTATGGAATTTTTGATGCCAACAACATGCCCATTGTTTGCCAGTTTGTATCAAATAAATACAAAGCCACCGCTTATGGCATTATGAACATGACCGGCGTATTCTTTGGCGCATTCATTACCGATCTTTTAGGGCGGTCATCTGATGGCGGGCATCTGAGAAATGATTTTGCGATGCTGGGATTTGCTGTATTGGTAGCAATAGCTGCACAATTATACTTCCTGCGCCCCAGCGATAATGATTTTGTGGATGTGTAACCGGTTTAATGAGCAGAGTTAATCAACTAAGTTAGTTGCAATATCAATCAGTTATGAGTACTAAGCAGCGCATTTTATTTTTTCTATTACCAGCCATTTTATTGTTGGCTACAAATCTGTATGCGCAAAAAAAAGTTATAAAGGTAGCTTGCATCGGTAATTCAGTTACCTATGGCTACGGTTTGCAAAACCGGGAATCGGAATGTTATCCTGTTCAATTGCAGGCTTTATTGGGGGATGGATATGAGGTTAGCAACTTTGGGCATAGCGGCGCTACCTTATTAAAACAGGGTCATAACCCTTATTATAAAACAGCTGAATTTAGTAATGCGATTGCTTTAGTACCGGATATTGCCATTATTCACCTGGGGTTAAACGATACTGATCCCCGAGACTGGCCTGATTATGGTCAGAATTTTGAGGCTGATTACTCGTGGTTGATTGATACGCTTAGAAAGGCAAACCCGAAAGTTAAAATATATATAGCCTTGTTGTCGCCGATCTTTAGCGGTCATCCCCGCTTCAAATCAGGTACAAGGGATTGGTACTGGCAAATTCAAAGCCTGATCCCTGCAATCGCGAAAGCAAATAAAACAAATTTGGTTGATTTTCATACCCCCTTGTATAACCGGCCTGATTTGTTTCCTGATAACCTGCATCCAACAAAAGACGGCGCAGCAATACTGGCGCAAACTTGTTACCAGCGGATCACTGGAGATTATGGTGGCTTAAAATTACCCGCCGTATTTACGGATAACATGGTGCTGCAACGAAACCAAATTATCCGTGTATACGGTTCGGCCAATACAGGTGATGTGATCACTGTTACTTTTAAAGATCAGCCAATTCAAACAAAAACAAATGAATATGGCCAATGGCAGGTCAATTTCCCGGCCATGGAAGCAGGCGGGCCTTATGCTATGCGTATAGCGGACAAAGATTCAGTTATAAAACTGAAAAATATATTTATGGGTGATGTATGGTTGTGTGCAGGGCAATCAAATATGTTCTTTCCCTTAAAAAAATCAGCAGGCGGCACGGAGGAAATAAGCAGGAGTGCGCTAAATAAAAACCTGCATTTATATAAACTGAATTTACAGGCCGAAACAGATCCGATTGTTTGGGATTCAACTGCATTGGCGAAAGCCAACCAGCTCAGTTTTTTTTCAGGAAGCTGGAAAACATGCGATAGCCTGTCTGCTGCAGATTTCTCGGCTGTTGCCTATTATTTCGGTAAAAAAGTTGCTGCTCAAACAAATGTTCCCATAGGGTTAATAGAAGTGGCAGTAGGGGGCTCTCCAACAGAATCATGGATTGACCGATATACAATGGAAACCGACGACCTGCTGGTTGATATGATCGCTAACTGGCGAAAATCTGATTTTGTAATGCAATGGTGCCGCGACCGTGCCGATATAAATTTAAAAAATGCAAAATCTTCCAGACAGCGCCATACTTATGAGCCCTGTTATAATTACGAGGCAGCTATTGCACCCTTAACACAGTTTGCTATAAAAGGTGTGGTATGGTACCAGGGCGAAAGCAATGCCCATAATATAGCACTCCATGAACACCTGTTTAAGACATTGGTTAGCAGCTGGCGTAAAAAATGGGCCTACAATTTTCCTTTTTATTATGTGCAGCTATCCGGCATTAACCGTCCGTCATGGCCTGCGTTCAGGGATAGTCAGCATAAGCTGCAACAGCAAATTCCAAATACGGAGATGGCGGTAAGTTATGATGTGGGCGACTCATTAAATGTACACTATACCAATAAAAGGCCTGTTGGTGAACGGCTTGCAAACCTGGCACTGCATTATACATATAAAAAGAATATAGCAGGCAATGGTCCAGAGCCAATTAATGCCCTAAAAAAAGGCAATAAAATTGTTGTTTCTTTTTCATTTGCAAAACAGCTGAAAATAGCAAATCAAATGCTATTGCAAGGGTTCGAGCTGGTAAATGATAAGGGCGATCATCTTACACCGGCAACATCCATTATTGGCAATAAGGTAATGCTTCTCATCCCGGCAGGAGAAAATATCCAGGCGATATATTACGCAATGCAGCCTTTTACACGGGCAAATTTAATTAACGAAGCAGGATTACCAGCTTCAACATTCACCATGAAATTACACCATAATAACCTGTTTTATTAAAATAAAAATATGAGTTATACAACTGACGATATATCTAATTTAAAAGATTTTTACCAGCATCAATTGCTGAATGATACCGTGCCTTTCTGGTTCCCTCGGTCTGTTGACGAAGAATACGGCGGTTACTTGCTGATGCGTGACCATGATGGCACACTGCTCGATGATGATAAGGCTGTTTGGATACAGGGCCGCGCGGCCTGGTTGTTGTCAACTTTATATAATACTGTTGAGCCCAAACAAGAGTGGCTGGATGGTGCAAAAAAAGGAATAGATTTTTTGAATGAACATTGCTTTGATGCCGACGGGCAAATGTTTTTTCACGTAACCCGAGATGGCAGCCCTATACGTAAACGCCGTTATTTTTTTTCTGAAACTTTCGCGGTAATCGCTATGGCGGCTTATGCAAAGGCAACAGGTGACGCTGAAATTGCTGAAAAGGCAAGGACCCTATTTGGCAAATGCATTGAATATGCAACTATACCCGGTTTATTGCAGCCAAAGTTTGAGCCAACCCGCCCGGCAAAAGGTATTGGCGTGCCCATGATTATGATTAACACGGCGCAACAGTTAAGGGAAACTATAGGCGACCCGCGTTGTGACGAATATATTGTCAAATGGATGAAGGAAATTGAAACGGACTTTGTGAAGCACGATATCCGTTGTGTTATGGAACAGGTTGCACCTGATGGGAATATTATTGACCATATTGATGGCCGCACATTAACGCCGGGCCATGCAATTGAAGGTGCCTGGTTCATTCTGCATGAGGCAAAATATCGTAATAACGACCCGCAATTAATTGATTTGGGCTGTAAAATGCTGGATTATATGTGGGAACGCGGCTGGGATAAGGAATATGGGGGCATCTTATATTTCCGGGACGTATATAATAAACCGGTTCAGGAATATTGGCAGGACATGAAATTCTGGTGGCCGCATAACGAAACCATCATCGCCACTTTGCTGGCTTATACACTTACCGGAAACGAAAAATACGCTGAATGGCATAAAATGGTACATGCTTATTCTTATAGTCATTTTCATGATAAAACGAACGGTGAGTGGTTTGGTTATCTGCACCGCGATGGTACTATCGCCCAAACTGCCAAGGGCAATTTATTTAAGGGTCCGTTCCATTTACCCCGTCAGGAATGGTATTGTATGCAATTATTAAATAGCTATAAAAAATGATGAAAAGACTATTCATATACACATTACTAAGTGTAATGTGCGCTTTAACAGCAAGTGCCCAGGTAAGCGAAGTGCCGGTTTTTGTTTCGGGATCTGACGGTTTTAAATCGTTCAGGATACCGGCAATAGTAAAAGCTCCGGATGGAAGTCTGCTGGCTTTTTGCGAGGGTCGCTTAAATGGCGCCGGCGACTTTGGCAATATAAAAATAGTGATGAAGCGAAGCCGGGATGATGGTAAAACCTGGGGCGGGATACAAACAGTTGCAACAAACGATACCCTGCAAACAGATAATGCCGCGCCGGTTGTTGATATGACAGATCCGGCCTATCCAAAAGGCAGGCTATTCCTGTTTTATAATACCGGTAATGTATCTGAATCAAAGTTGAGAAGAGGGCTGGGTGTTCGGGAGGTGTGGTATAAAACATCGGTCGACAATGGTGCAAGCTGGTCGGCTCCTGTAAATATTACCTTACAGGTGCACAAGCCAAAACAGCCAAATTTTAATAAGGCTTATAATTTCAGTGAAGACTGGCGCAGTTTTGCCAATACGCCCGGGCATGCCATACAATTTAACGAAGGAAAATATCGCGGACGTATATATGTTGCGGCTAATCACTCAGCGGGAGCGCCACAAAAAAATTATGCTGACGGACGAGCCTTTGGCTACTATACCGATGACCATGGCAAAACATTTAAAATAAGTGAGGATGTGAATATGCCTGGTGGTAATGAAGTAATGGCTGCTGAATTACCGGGAAACAGGCTGATGATGAATATCCGGAATCAATTTGGAAATATAAAGCAAAGAATAGTAGCGATCAGTAACGACGGCGGACAAAGCTGGGATAAAACATGGTTTGATCCTCATTTGCCTGATCCGGTTTGCCAGGGCAGTATCCTGAACATTAGCGGAAAAACGAAAAGCATTTTGGCGGTATGTAACGATGCCGACACAACTAACAGGAATAATTTAACGCTCCGTATCAGTTTTGATGAAGGCAAATCCTGGAAAATAAATAAGTTGATCGCGAAAGCTCCCGAAGGATATAATGGGGATTACAGTACTTACTCGGATCTTATTAAACTTTCCGGCGCTACAGTGGGTATATTGTATGAAAAGGACGGGTATAAGCAAATCGTATTTACTACAGTTAGCTGGAAAAATTGATCCACAGAAGTATGATGCAGCTGAACATAAAGAAGATCCTGGTACTTTTGTTATTGACGGGTTACGGTCAAGCTTTCGCTCAAATTAAGCCTCAGGGATTAAATGATCAGGCTTTTCCAACATTTTATCAGCAGCGTTCCTCGTTATTCCGGCTTTTAGCCATTACCAGTGGTGATGTTGTATTTTTAGGGAATAGTATAACAAATGGTAGGAAGTTTTCGATCAACAGAAAATCAGAACCCGGTAAAATGGATGTTTACGGCAGTATTTGTGAAAGCGCTCGGTAAGGATTTTATTGCTGATGATGACTTAATTGAAAAATAAGCCATTAAAGCCAGGTATATTTCAATTTCTATAAAACGCGTAATTAACTGTAATTACGCGTTTTTTTGTGCTCAAATCCGATCTTTCACTCAGGGTTTGAGTTTTGTTGTTTTCTCAAGGTTTTTTAAAAACCCCATTTATTCCTCAAGCCAAAAGCCGGGGCGAAATCACTGTGCTTATTTACATGGAATGTCATTCCTGTAGCTTAAAATATTGACGTTATTTTTATTTGGATTTATTCTAAATAAGCATTTACTTTGTTGTCATCAACTTATTTAGTCGCTAAATCCATGAAACAGCAATCACCCATGCCTGCCGATATCTCTGACCCGCCCTAAAACATATCCAATAAAAAGCCCGGTGATTCGTCGCCAAACTTCACACCGGGCAAATGCTAATTCATTCTTCAACAAATTAATCATTTCAACAAAACTATGAATTCTTTATTACTATGCAGTAATACGTACAAAGCCTTATCCACTAAAAAAACGCCTGATCCATTTTCAGTATTGAAATGGTTAGGCTGCCTGTCACTGATCTTCTGTTTCCAATTTGGGCATGCACAGATACAAACAGGTTCTATTAACGGAACAATAACTACGTCCGACGGTAAACCTGCTCAATATGTCAGCATAATTTTAAGCAATACACATAAAGGTGCTGTTTCTGATGAACAGGGGAATTATACCATCTCCAATATTATTCCCGGTACTTACACACTTACATTAAAACATACCGGCATGCTTACCCAAAGCAGGCAGGTAGAAATAAAGCCTGGTGAAGCTATCATCACAAACTTTACAATTTCCGAAGATAATAAAGCCTTACAGGAAGTAACTGTTACATCGGGATATAACAAGTTTGCGAAAAAGGAAACAGATGATGTGGCTAAAATGCCGCTTAAAAACCTGGAAGATCCGCAGGTATACAATGTAGTCCCTAAAGAATTATTACAGGACGAAAATATTGTAAGCTATAACGATGTGCTAAAAAATGTGGCAGGTGTAAGCCAGGCATTAGTAAATGGGTCTAACTCTTTTAACCTGCGCGGTTTTTTCACTACCAGCTACCTGCGCAATGGTTTGCAGGATTCCAAGGGAAACAGTATTGAAGTAGCCAATATTGAGAGCATAGAAGTATTAAAAGGCCCCTCAGCCACTTTGTTTGGCAGCAGCCTCACTTCTTTTGGTGGCTTATTAAACCGGATCACTAAAAAGCCTTTTGATACGTTTCAGGGTGAAATTTCTTATACCGATGGTGGTTTTGGATTGAATAGGGTTACGGCAGATTTTAATACCCCGTTAAATCCTGATAAAGGCCTGTTCTTGCGTACCAATGTAGCTTATGATAGCGAAGGTAGTTTTCAGGATGCAGGTTTTACTAACCGGTTTTTTGTAGCGCCATCCTTATTATATAAAGTGAATGACCGCCTTACCATATCGTTAGATGCGGAAATATATAACCAAAAGTCGAATGATTTTAACCGTTTGTTTCCAGAGGCTTCCCTTACCAAAACCAACCCGCGTGATCTGGGTATCGACTGGACAAAGTCTTACAGTAGTAATGACTTGTATGAAACCGACCCTTCGGTAAGCTTATATGGTACGGTAAACTATAAGATATCTGATAAATGGAAATCGCAAACCGCGTTTTCTCAAACCAATTCAACGGTACAGGGCGACTGGAGCTACAACAGTATTCTAGGTGATACTGCTGTAAGCCGTAACCCGGGTTATGAGCATACCATTTATAATTATACCGAAGTGCAGCAAAACTTTAACGGCGATTTTAAGATAGGCAAGATGCGCAACCGCGTTGTTATCGGGCTCGATTATTTTACCAATACAGTGAATAGTACATCAGCCATGATCTATGGTTTTGATGAGGTTAGCATAAAAGGTAACGATCCAAGATATAATGAGCTTACTATAACCTCGCTTAATGCGGCACTGGCAAAAGTTCCGTACAGTAAAAGCAGCACGCAGCAAAGTACCTATAGCGCCTATGCATCTGATGTGCTGAACATTACTGATAATTTATTAGCAATGGCCAGTTTGCGTGTAGATCATTTTGTAAATGGTGGTACACGTAATATAAATGCGGATACAACAACCGGGAAATATAACCAAACAGCTTTATCACCAAAATTAGGGCTGGTATATCAGATTGTTCCTAACCAGGTTTCATTGTTCGGTAATTATATGAACGGCTTTAGCAATAACGCGCCGGTGCGCCAGCCGGATGGTACTTTTTCCTCATTCAAACCCAGCGAAGCCAATCAATGGGAGGGTGGTGTAAAGCTGGATCTGTTTGATGGCAAGCTGAACAGTACGCTGAGCTATTATCACATTAAGGTAAGCGATGTGATACATAACAGCTTTGTATCCGGGCAAACACAGTTTGAAGTACAGAACGGTGGACAATTGAGCAAAGGCTTTGAGGCAGAAGTTATCGCTAACCTGTTCCGGGGATTTAACCTGATAGCCGGTTACGCTTATAATAATATTTATACCATCAATACCGATCCTGATGCGGACGGCCTGCACCAATGGACCGGACCTGCGCAAACGGCCAATTTGTGGCTGAGCTACCATTTCCTGGGTGGCTCATTAAAAGGGCTCGGACTAGGTATTGGCGGCAATTATAATGGCATAGCCTACATCCAGCAATCAAGGTCGCAAGGTGAGTTTTATTTGCCTGCCTATACGGTACTTAACGCGGTAGTCAGTTATGATCAGCCTGTTTACCGTGTAAGCCTTAAGATGGATAATTTAACCAACGAGGTGTATTGGGGAAGCTATGTAAGCCAGATGATGCCGAGAAGATTCAGCGCTACAGTAGCCTTTAAATTTAGATAATCTGCAAAAATCATTGTATCAAACTACAAATCATGAAATCAAACCAAACATATATAATTTCAAAAGCCACCTGGCTTAAATCTATACTTCTGTTATTTATCATATGCCTGCCTGTTTCCTTAACATATGCCCAGTCGGCTGTTACCGGTGATATCAAAGGAACCGTTAAAACATCCGACGGAAAGGCTGCCGACGGGGTAACGGTTACCATAAAAGAACTAAAGAGGGGTACTACCGTAAACAAGGAAGGTAAATTCACACTTAACCACATCAAAACAGGAACTTATATTTTGGCTGCCAGCCACGTGGGCCTGAGACAGCAAACATTGCAGGTTACTGTTGCTGCAAATGAAACTGTAAATGTTAATCTGCTATTAACAGCAAACAGTCAGCAGTTGACTGAAGTTGTAGTCAGCGGCCAAAAAGCCAATCGCTTTGCTACAACTAAAAGCGATGATGTAGCCAAAATGCCGCTGAATGACCTCGAAAATCCGCAGGTATATTCAACTGTCAGCAGCAGCCTGATGACCGATCAATCGGTTCATAACGTTGATGCCGCGCTAAAAAATGTGCCCGGCGCATATCAATTATGGGCCGCTACCGACCGGTCGGGTTTTGGTAACGGCAGTTCCTTTGTCCTGCGTGGTTTCCAGCTCAATACTTATTTGAGGAATGGCATCGCATCCAATGTGAGCACCACTATTGATAATGCCAATATAGAAAGTATAGAAGTACTGAAAGGCCCTTCAGCTACCTTATTTGGCAGTGCCGTAACATCTTATGGCGGCCTCATTAACAGAGTGACTAAAAAGCCTTATGACCAGGCAGGTGGTGAGATAACTTATAGTGGCGGCAGCTATGGTTTTAACCGCCTGACCGCAGATGTAAATACGCCATTGGATTCAGCAAAAAAACTGCTGTTCCGTATCAATACTGCTTTAAATACCCAAAATTCATGGCAGGATGCAGGCTTCCACCGTAATATATTTTTAGCGCCCAGCCTCATCTATAAAGCCAGTGACCGCTTATCATTTTCTTTCGATGCAGAACTCTATGCATCTGCTGGAACTACGCCGCAAATGTTCTTTTTTAATACAACAGTTGCAGCACTTGGCGTAAACAGCGCTGATAAGTTAAACCTGGATTATAACCGTTCTTATATTAGTAATGATCTGGTAATGAATTCATCAAACCTGAACTTCTCCGGGCAGATGAATTATAAAATGTCAGATAATTGGACCTCCCAAACCAGTATCTCAGTTGTTAACACCAACTCCAACGGCCCGATGCCTTATTTTTACCTGATGCCGGGTAATAACGAGATACAGCGGAATGTATGGACTATTGAAGGCGGCGATCAAACCTTTGACTTGCAGCAAAACTTTATCGGCAAATTCAATATCGGCTCTGTAAAAAACCGTGTTGTAGCGGGTATTGATTATTATAACTATAATGCCAATGTACGCTATAATGAATTTATGGGCACAGCAGACGGCCAAACCGCAGCTGATTTGTTTGATGTGATCAATACAAGGGGTAATATTCCAAACTACCTGAACTTTAACAAAGCTAAAGTTGATTCGGCCTATGCCAACAGCCCGGCCGATCCTTATCCTTATACCATTTATACCAAAGAATATATTACCAGCGCCTACGTGTCAGATGTAATACATATTACCGATCAACTGATTGCCAATGCCGCTTTACGCGTTGATCATTATGATTTCGCCGGAAATTATAATCCGGTAAATGGTACTACTTCAGGTGGCTATAAACAAACCGCTTTATCGCCCAAGTTTGGCCTGGTGTATCAATTGATTAAAGACAAGGTATCCTTGTTCGGCAATTATCAGAATGGCTTTACCAATGAAACAGGAACAGATTTCCAGGGCCATAGCTTTAAACCGGAGGAAGCAAATCAGTTGGAAGGTGGTGTTAAGCTGAATGCCTTTGATGGCAAGCTGCGCGGAACTTTTAGCTATTATGATATAAAGGTAGATAATGTATTGCGGACTGATCTGGATCATCCTCAGTTTTCGATCCAGAACGGCACACAGCTCAGTAAAGGACTGGAAGCTGAAGTAACAGCCAATCCCTTTACCGGCTTTAATGTGGTAGCAGGCTATGCTTATAATGATAGTAAATACACCAATGCAGATGCCGATGTGAACGGCTTAAGGCCTAACACATCCGGCCCGCAGAATATGGCTAATTTATGGTTGAGTTACCGTTTTACACAAGGTGGGATTAAAGGCCTTGGCGTTGGGTTTGGCGGCAATTACGCCGGGAAAAGCTTAGTAGAAAGTAGTAAAAGTGAGGGACAGTTTTATGTTCCTGCCTATACGGTATTAAACAGCACGGTGTTTTACGATGCAGGGAGGTACCGCTTTGCTGTATCTGTTGATAACTTGACGAATAAGGAATACTGGATTGGCTGGTATACTGTTAACCCGCAACAGCCGCGCAGTATCAACGGAAGCATTGCTTTCAGATTTTAACGGATATTAATATATGGCCCAGCTTAAAAGTATTAAAAAATGGTTTTGGTGGCATCGGTGGACGAGCCTGATATGCACCTTGTTCCTGCTCATGTTATGTGTCACCGGTTTGCCGCTGATCTTCGGGGACGAGATAGAGGGATGGCTTAACCCAACCCATTATGCAACCCTGCCGAAGGATACGCCAATGGCTGATCTGGATGGCATGGTAAAGGTTGCCCATGGGCGTTATCCCAAACAACTGGTTACGTTCATTTTTGTGGATGATGATGAGCCGCAGGTATTGGTTAACATGTCGCCCACCTGGAATCCGGTTGATCCGCTGCGCCATTCCCTGCAGTTTGATAGCCGAACCGGTAAATTGCTGAATGACGAGCCGCCATTTTCTCAAAAGCCGGCAAGCTTTATCGATATCATGCTGGACCTGCACCGCGGATTATTCCTTGATTTGCCGGGTGAATTGTTTTTAGGGTTGATGGGCGTATTGTTTGTCATTTCCATCATTTCAGGGGTCGTATTATACGGCCCCTTTATGAAGAAACTGGACTTCGGAACTATAAGGAGTGATAAATCCCGCCGACTCAAATGGCTCGATTTGCATAACCTGCTGGGCATTGCTACTGCCGTGTGGCTTTTGGTAGTAGGGACGACGGGTGTGATGAATGAGCTTTCGACACCGCTGTTTGGAATATGGCAGATGACGGATGTAAAAGCCATGCTGAGTAAATACCAGGGTAAGCCATTAGTGAAACAAAATGAATTAAGTTCGGTACAGGCTGCCTACAATACAACCCAAAAAACATTGCCGGGTATGCAGATAATGAGCGTGGTTTACCCGGGCAATACCTTTGGCAGCCCCTATCATTACCTGGTCTGGACAAAAGGAAATACACCGTTGACCTCTCAACTATTCAGTCCGGTTTTGGTTGATGCTAAATCAGGTAAATTGGCGGCTGTGGTAAAAATGCCTGTTTATTTACGGGCGCTTGAGCTCTCACGGCCGCTGCATTTTGGTAATTATGGTGGTACACCGTTAAAAATAATCTGGGTGCTATTTGACCTGGTTGCTATAGTGGTGCTCATTAGTGGGGTTTACCTCTGGGTTGTACGCCGTAAATTTTATAGGAATTATTTTGAACGCCTTGCCGAAGCTGAATTAACTGAGCATCAATCCCCAACAATTAAATCATGAAACAAAATTTTAAAAAAATCTGGCGCATACCTATGCTGTTGTCCGGCTTAATACTGTTTGGTTTGTTGGCCGCTTTGTTAGGTACAGGTTTTTGGTATTGGTTAGCCTGGGCGGCGCTGCTTGTCCCGCTGTTTGTCATTTGCCGGAAGATCTGGAAACCCAATAGTAGTATAAAAGAAAATGTAATTAAGAATTGAAAATATAAAGTCCTGCTTACCTACTGAGGATGATCTATCTATGCAGGTAATGCAGGCACTAATTTATCAGCTTATGTGTCAAACCATCGTTTTATGCCGTAAAGGTCCGACTGTTATTAGCCAATGCATGGAGTGTAAGATCCTGAACATTTGGTTGCGAAACCTACTGTTGAATTTTACACCTGAGCAGTTTAAAATGTTCAAGGATTTTACATCACAGCTGGATGTGGAGCAAAGCATGTTCCCTTTTCCCGATGGCGAGGAAAGGCTTGTGTTGCGCACACCTCATAGTGATATCTGCTTTACATTTAGCATAACCGAATGGGAGGATTTCCAGATGGCAATGGAGGAAGCGGAATATATGCAGCAGGTTTATCAACTGATACATCATTAAAAAGCCCCGCATTATATTTGAAAAAACATACTGGAAAAGAAAGCTGACTGTTTAAGCATCCTGCTTACGTTTAAATTCGCTGGGTGTACACTCGTATTTGGCCTTAAACACGGTTGAGAAGTAATTGGGACTTGAAAAACCCACCATATATGTGATCTCGGATATAGAGTAGCTTTCGTTAATGAGTAAATATTTGGCTTTTTTTAGTCTGCGGTTCAAAATATAATCTGCTATACTGCATCCAAGCAGGGCTTTAACTTTGCGGTAAAGCTTTACCCGTGATATTCCTATCAGCTTGCAAATATCATCAACATTAAAGTTTTCGTTGCCCAGGTTCTGCTCTACAATGCCTGCAAAATCGTTTAAGAATTTTTTATCCAGTCGTTTTGAAACGGGCATTTTTGCCAGGTCAATGTCGCTTATAAAGTGTTCCTTAAGTATCAGCCTGTTTTTAATCAGGTTGTTTATAGTGGCTAATAGATAGTCGAGGTTAAATGGTTTGGTAATGTAAACATCGGCCATGCTGCGGATACCATCAATCTGCTGGTCAACATTGCTTTGCGCTGTTAATAATATAATAGGGATATGGGATGTTCTGATATCAGTTTTTAGGCTTTCTGCAATCTTTTTGCCTGAAATTCCCGGCAAAACCACATCTGATATCACCAGATCGGGCACACGCTCAAAAGCCTCATTCAGCCCCTTCGATCCATCATCGGCAGTAAATATTTCATAGGTTTCGCCCAACTTATCGTTCAGATAATAAAGAAGGTCGGTATTATCTTCTATAATTAATATGGAAAGCTCCTGTGGCATACTAAAAGCAGCCGTTGGGTCGGCAATCACCTGTTCATCCAGATCGGCGGTATAAAGCTGCGTATTATAATCAGTTTCAAGGCGTTCAACAGGATATTGCGGGGCTTTTTTAGTCGTATTATCCAACGGCAGTTTTATAGTAAAGGTTGTTCCCTGCCATTTTTTGCTGCTTACCTCAATGGCACCCTGGTGAAGTAAAACAATTTCTTTTGATAAGGCCAATCCCAGCCCCGATCCTTTGGCAGCGCCATTATCGGCCTGGTAAAATTGTTCAAATACATGTTCAACTTCATCAGGCTCCATGCCTATGCCATTATCGGTAATGGTTATATCAACCATACTATCATTATTTTTAGTGATGATAACCTTTATATAACCATTATTCTTAGTGAATTTTATGGCGTTGGATAGCAGGTTGAAAAAAACCTTGTCCAGCATATTTACATCAAACCATGCGGTAATATTAGGCTCGTTTGTGCTAAAGGTGAGGTGGATATTACGTTTCTGCGCATTATGCTGAAAATTATCCAGGATATCCTTTACAAAGTCTGCAATATTATTGGGCGATGCGTGGATCTGCTGCTTGTCGTACCCTATTTTCCGATAGTCTATCAACTGGTTAACCAGGCGTAGTAATCTGAACACGTTTTTATGCATCAGCTTTAAACTTTTGCCGGCAACCAGGTTTAGCTTTTCGTTACGCATCATATCCTCAACAGGGGAGAGGATCAATGTTAGTGGCGTGCGAAATTCATGCGATATATTGGTGAAAAAGTTAAGTTTAGCCTCAGTAGCAGCTTCAGCCCGGGCCGACATTTCGATCAGCTGATTCCTTTGTGATAAAATCTCAGTGTTTTTTGCTTCAAGACTTTTGTTGATCTTCCTGTTTTCCATCAGCGAATAAAAAGCCAGTCCCCCGAAAACAATTGCCAATACCAGCGATATCACAATAATGTTGAAGATCACCTGCTGGCTGTTATACAATTCCCTTTGCTCTGCAAGTAGTGCCTGCTGTCTTTCAATATCCTTTTGCTGACTATTGATCCTGTTCCATTGCAGTTTCATTAACTGCACATTGGTTGAATCTATTACTACCGATTGCAGTATGTTTTCCTTGGTGAAAGGCTCCTTGTTCAGTATCCTGAATGCCGTCATGATAGCTTCCTTGCCGCCGGTTGGATATACCAGGCTTGCGTCAATAAGTTTTGATGAAACCATCTGGATACCACCACCATTGCCGGGCAATGCATCAACCCCGATAACTTTTATGGGCTGTTTTATATTAAGCCGGGTAAGCACATCGCGCGATGCACGGGCCATCACGTCGTTATGCGCAAATACCGCATTTACATCGTTAAGATTGTTGCCTAACTTCATTAGCTGGGTTTCGGCATTTGCTTTTAGCCAGTCGCCATACACCTGTGCTGTAATATGTATGCCGGTGTATTTCTTAATCCCGTCATCAAAGCCGTTTTCCCGCTCAATAGCAGGCGACGAACCGGGCAGGCCCATTACTTCAAGCACATTTCCCTTGCCTTTAAGTAAATTACCCAGGTATTCCCCGGCCATTTTACCAATCTGGTAATTATCCGCGCCTACATAGGCTGTATATAAGGTTGATGCTGTTTTCCTATCGATCACAATTACCGGGATACCTTTATCATAGATTTGTTCGACAATATCAGTAAGCGGCTGGGCCTCGTTGGGGGAGATGATCAGCAGATCTATGCCTTTATTCAGCATTTGCCTTACCTGCTCTACCTGTTTGCTGCTGTTGCCGTTGGCATCTGCATAAATAAATTTCGCATCCGGGTGCAAGGAGAGCTCCATCTTCATCTCATCCAGCATGGTTTGGCGCCACAGATCCGATCCAACACACTGAGAGAAGGCAATAGTGTATTCCGACTTTACATCTGCCTTATGACAACCCATTACCACAACGGTTATACATACCATTGCCAGCAATTTAATGCAGCGCCTCATGTTTAAAGTCATCAGCCTTTATAACGTTAAAAATGTGTTGAGTAAAAGATTTAATACTTGGTTTGCAATCTCCGGGGAGTGCTGAACAAATTTACCAATAAAAACTTTCAAAAATAAAAATGCCGCTTTGACCCCGGTGGTGCTAATGAAACAAAAACAAACAAACACGTAACAAAAACAAACATTTCTCCCTGATTTGTAAAGTGTTTTAATTTTAATCTATTGATTGTCAATTAAATAAGTGTGTATTCGTTTTTTATACGCTTTTGATACAAAACCGATAACGGTTGCCTGCCTTATTCTTCAATTTTGGAAGGTAAATCCAATAACACCTTTTATTAATTATGAGAAAACATTCTGTCATGGCATGGTCCATGGTTGTGGCCCTTGGTGGCTTTCTGTTCGGGTTTGATACGGCAGTTATATCGGGCGCCGAAAAATCCATTCAGCAATTCTGGCACCTATCCGCGTTTGAACATGGCTTAACTATATCTATTGCTTTAATAGGAACCGTAATTGGTTCATTGTTAGGCTCCCGGCCATCTGATCGTTTTGGACGTAAAAATACCTTGTATTTTGTAGCGATCGCCTACTTACTATCTTCGCTTGGTACAGCGCTGGCCGATAGTTGGTCAATATTTCTTGTTTTTCGCTTTTTAGGCGGCCTGGGTGTTGGGGCATCTTCAGTAACGGCCCCGATCTATATATCTGAAGTTTCACCGGCTGATAACCGCGGGAAACTGGTTGGCCTGTTCCAGTTCAATGTTGTTTTGGGGATATTGGTTTCCTACCTGTCAAATTACCTGATCAGTCAGGGTGGCGATAATTCATGGCGCTGGATGCTGGGCGTACAGGCGGTACCGGCTTTCATTTTTTTATGTTTGATTTATCTGATACCCGAAAGCCCGCGCTGGCTTATCCTTAAAAAAGGTGATACCAAACGTGCTTTGGAAATATTACGCATCATTAACCCCTTAAACTGTGAGCAGGAGCTGGTTTCCATTCAAAAATCAGGCACGGACGACCAGGGTAATAAGCATGCTAAGGAGAGCCTGTTCTCGGGTAAATATAAAACCCCGATTATACTGGTTGTGCTGTTTGCATTTTTTAACCAGGTATCGGGCATTAACGCCATTATTTACTATGCGCCCCGCATTTTTGAAATGGCAGGTTTAGGTCCGCATTCCTCGCTATTATCAACTGTTGGCATCGGGATGATCAATTTTATTTTTACCCTGCTGGGGATAAATATTATAGATAAAGTGGGCCGCCGGGTACTGATGCTGGTAGGTTCTGTAGGGTTGATCGCTTCGCTCTTCGCGGTAGCTTTTACTTTTTACTCGGGGCATTTAAGCGGCTTTGCCATACCTGTTTATATGATGGTGTTTATCGCCTTTTTCGCTTTTTCGCAAGGCGCGGTAATATGGGTATTTATTTCGGAGATATTCCCTAATCAGGTTAGGGCCAAGGGGCAAACGCTGGGCAGTTCAACACACTGGATAATGGCGGCTATTATCGCCTTTGGCTTTCCATCTGTTGCTGAATCACTCGGCGGCGCGCCGACTTTCTTCTTCTTTGGCTTTATGATGGTGTTGCAACTCATTTTTGTTTGGTTTTTTATGCCGGAAACCAAGGGCACTTCGCTTGAACAGATCGACGCTAAAATTGCAGTACTCCACTAATCTGAAAAATATGAAAACAACAGAAAATTATATGACTCCTGCAATTTGTTTCGGCGAAATTTTATGGGATGTTTTGCCCGATGGGCCGCAGCCCGGCGGTGCGCCGCTTAATGTAGCTTATCATTTAAATAAAATGGGGATGGCAACCAGCCTGGTAAGTAAAATAGGGAACGATGAGGACGGCAAAAAACTCGCTCAACTGCTGAATAACTGGGGTATAAAAAGCCACCTGCTGCAAACAGATGAGGAATACCCAACCGGCCAGGTTATCGCTAAAATGAATAATGGAAATGAGGTATCTTATGAGATCATCTATCCGGTAGCATGGGATTTCATTAATTATTCAGATAGCATCACAAAGCAGCTTCAGCCATCAACCTACTTTATATATGGCAGTTTGGCTTCGCGGAATGAAACTTCAAGGAAAACACTTTTTGAGATTTTAGAAAGCGATGTGATAAAGGTTTTGGATATTAATATGCGCCCGCCTTATATCGGTAAAGATCTGCTTGGTGATCTTTTGAACAAAGCCAATATTGTAAAGTTTAACCAGGCCGAGCTGGAAATGGTTCAGATGCTTTTCGGAAGTACATCATACAATGAAGCAGCGCAGGTAAAATTTATACAATACCATTTCAACATCCCGGAAGTGATCATTACCAAAGGAGAATTTGGGGCATCCTATTACAAAAATGATAAGGGCTACCATGTATGGGGCAGTGAAGTTAAGGTAGTTGATACTATAGGCAGCGGCGACTCATTTTTAGCAGCCTTTTTAGCAGGCCATTACCTGCATGAGGAGCCACTGGTAATATTAAAAAATGCTATAGCGATGGGCGGATTTATAGCAACAAGAAAGGGCGGTTGCCCTGATTACCAGTTAAGCGAATACAATGTTTTCAGAGAAAAAATTTTCAAAACCAAATTATAAACCAGCCATACAAATTAAAAACCAATACTTAGAATTATGAGAAAACTATTACTCTTTTGTTCCTTGCTTGTGATGTTAGCAGGCGGAGCTTATGCACAAACCCGGCAAATCAGCGGCACGGTGGCTGACAAAAATTCGCAGGCACTTCCGGGTGTAACGGTTGTTGTATTAGAAACCCAAAAAGCAACTATAACAGATGCCGGCGGCAAATTCAATGTTACGGCAGCAGTTGGCCAAACGCTCAGATTTTCATATGTAGGGGTAAAACCTATTATAGTGAAAGTAGCAGATGGCACTAAAACGCTGAATATTGTTTTTAAGGAAAGCGCAACTGATTTAAATGAGGTAGTAGTAACCGGTTATACATCTGAAAAGAAAAAGGATCTTACAGGTGCTGTTACCGTAGTGAATGTAAACGATATTAAAGATGTACCTGAAGGGAATGCTATGAAAGCCTTACAGGGCCGCGTACCTGGCATGACCATATTTGCAGATGGATCGCCAAACGGGGCAGTTACAGTAAGGCTGCGGGGAACTACCACACTAAACGATAATGATCCCCTATATATCATTGATGGTATCCCGACTGAAAGGGGATTACAGGAAATTAATCAGAATGATATTGAATCTATCCAGGTTTTACGTGATGCTTCGTCGGCCACCATTTACGGCTCAAGGGCTGCCGCGGGGGTTATCATCATCACCACAAAAAAAGGTAAGAACGGCACACAAAGAATTGATTTTAATGCATCAACTTCGCTGCAATATTATAACAGCAAACTATCGCCGCTTAATACCATACAGCATGGGCAGGCTTACTGGCAGGCACAGGTTAATGATGATGAATTTGGCCCCAATGCAGCTAGTCCTATCGATCCATCGGTTAGCAATGGCATATATACCTATGACTGGAATAAGAATTACAGTAACCCGCAGTTAAACAGCGTAATTGTACCTGCTTATATTGATGCTGCTCATACCATGAAGTCGGCAAATACCAATTGGTTTAATGAGGTATCACAAACCTCAATTTTACAAAATTATAGCCTTACCATATCAAATGGATCGCCGCATGGCAATTCATTGTTTTCGGTTGGATACTATAATGATAAAGGTATTATTAAGGAAACGGGCGATACAAAATATAATGCCAGGTATAACTCTGATTATAATTTCTTTAATGGCAGGCTGAAAATTGGCGAAACACTTTCTGCTACTTATATGAAGGATCCTGTATTGCCAACCTCAAGTATAACATTACTATCATTAATTGAAAACCCTATTATTCCGGTTCATACAGTTGATGGTGGCTGGGGAGGCCCCGTTGCCGGTATGGATGACCGTGATAACCCGGTTAGGCTTATTGAGGATAACAAGCAAAATGTTAATGCCTTCGGACGAGTATTCGGTAATGCTTATATCGATCTGGCTATTTTGCCAAATCTTCACTTTAAAACTACTTACGCTGCCGACTTTGCAGGTAATTATTTTAGGTCGTTGCAATTACCTTATGTGGCAGGCTTTTTATCCAATCCGGCAAACCAGGTTGGCCAATCAACCGATTATGAGGTAACAGAAACATGGCAAAACCAATTAACCTACGATCTTAGTTTAGGTAAAAGCAAGTTTAACTTTTTGGCAGGTGAAGAAAATATAAAGGACAAATACCAGAATTTTAACGCAAGCGCGCAGGGGCTGGCATTAAATAATATTGACTATGCCTACCTGAGCGCCGGTACAACTAACATAGTTGTTAACGGTGGCGGCAGCGGTGATGCCTTGCTTTCCTATTTTGGTAAAGCCACCTATTCATACGATGATAAATACCTTGCATCTGCAACAGTAAGGAGGGATGGGTCTTCAAAATTTGGGTCTGATAACAGATACGCAGTTTTCCCCGCCGGGTCTGTTGGGTGGAGAGTGAGCCAGGAGGATTTTGTAAAAGATAACATGCCGTTTATTTCAGATCTGAAATTACGCTACGGCTGGGGGCAAACAGGTAACCAAAACATCAACAATAACGCAATTTATTCACTTTACCAGTCTATATATGGTAATGCAGCAGCCTTCAGCGGTGATAGCGGCAGCGCATATGATTTAAATGGAAAGGGTTCAGGAACATTACCTTCCGGCTTTACATCAACACAAACAGGCAACCCTAAGCTAAAGTGGGAAACTACAACACAATCAAACTTTGGTTTAGATTTTGGTTTATTCAACAATAAATTTACCGGGTCATTTGATTATTTCATCAAAAACACCACCAATATTTTAATTGAGCCTCCATACCTGGCTGTACTTGGCGAGGGTGGTAATGAATACCTTAACGGTGCATCAATGGAAAATAAGGGTTTTGAAACGCTACTTTCATACAATGGTAATATAACACACGACATTACATTTAATGTAACAGGCAATATTGCCGCCTACCGTAATAAGGTAACTAAATTACCATCAGATGTACTTACCGGCTACCCGGGCAATGGCACTACAGAAACTGTATTGGGCCGTTCTATAAACTCCGAATACGGATACGTGGTACAAGGGATATTTACATCAGCTGCCGAGGTAGCAAATTCAGCAGCTCAACCTGGTAAAGGATTAGGCAGGATAAGATATGAGGATTTGAATAATGATGGTGTGATTGATCAGAATGACCAGAAATTCCTGGGTACATCTGATCCTAATTTCACTTATGGCTTAAATACTTCAATCGGCTACAAAGATTTTAATCTTACATTTTTCTTCCAGGGGGTTGAGGGTGGTTTAGTGTATAACTCTTATAAATATTTAACCGACTTTACCTCGCTTGCACCTGGCTCAAACTGGGGTACCAGGACATTACAGGCATGGACACCACAAAACCCTAAGTCAACCATTCCTGCTCTTACATTAATCGATGCTAATAACGAGGGGCGTTATTCTACCTATTTTCTTGAAAGCGGCTCATATCTTAAACTTAGGAATATACAATTGGCTTACGACCTGAAAAACGCGCTTAAGAAAATAAAGATCCAGCGAGCTACAGTATACATACAGGCCAGCAATTTATTAAAGTTCAAGAGTTCAACTTATACAGGGCCTGATCCGGAGAACCCGGGCAATGCTTATCCAATCCCGGTAATAACAACAATAGGCGTTAATTTTTCCTACTAGTAAATATATAAGAACATGAAAAATTTTAAATATATAGCGGCACTTATTTTATGTACAGTGTTTGTGTCGTGCAAAAAATACCTGGATGAAACACCACAAGGCGTAGTTTCATCGGCCGATCTGACAACCCCTGCTAATACCGATGCTATGGTTACCGCAGCGTATTCATACTTAGGTAATGACCATTATACTTATCCCTTCAGTAGCATGTGGGCCTTTGGTAGTATCCGCAGCGGCGATGCCTATAAAGGTGGGGGTGGCTCGGGTGATGTGGTTGAGTTTAATGAATATGAAACCTTTTCAACCAATGTGATCACCAATGCATCAAGCGATGCAGTGTTTTACCAGCTATACGTAGGTATTGCAAGGGCAAATACGGCCCTTACCTTAGTAGAGGGCCAATCAGTGGCTAATTATCCTCAAAAAGTTGAAAGAGAGGCTGAGCTACGGTTTTTGAGGGGCCATTTTTATTTTCTTTTAAAGATATTGTTTAACCATGTTCCATGGATTGACGAAACACTTCAAAAATCTGCTGCCAGTTATGGCGCGGTTTCAAATGTGGCTTTAACAAGCGATCAGCTATGGACAAATATTGCCAATGATTTCCGTTTTGCAGCTGTAAACTTACCGGCAATACAATCACAGGTTGGGCGGGCAAGCAAAGGTGCAGCACAAGCTTATCTGGCTAAAACGCTTTTATACCAGGCTTATACGCAGGATGCTAATAATAATGTAACAGGCATAGATCAAACAAAGCTGGCCGAAGTAAATACATATTGCGACAGCGTGATCAATTCAGGACATTATAGCCTTAATCCCGACTTTGCAAATAACTTTTTACCACAATATGGTAATTCATCTGAATCTGTATTCTCCATTCAATATTCTAAAAATGATGGTACCCCACTGGGCAGGCTTGATTATGGGCATTGCCTGAATTATCCAATGAATGTACAATATGGCTGCTGTGGTTTCCATGTACCCAGTAACAATATGGTAAACGCTTTCAAAACTGATGCAAATGGCTTGCCCGAGTTTGATACGTTTAATAATACTGATGTTGTATCTACAGACGGCTATTCATCCAATACATTTGATCCGCGGCTCGATCATACTGTGGCAATACCGGGCCATCCTTATAAATATCAAACGGCTTTATTATACGATGCCTCATGGGCGCGTGCACCGCAAACATATGGCCCGTTATTAAGCATGAAGGAAACAGTTGCATATACTGATCCATCGTTCACCAGGTTCCCGCCATTTATGTCGAGCTCAAAAGATTGGGAGATTATCCGCTATGCCGATGTATTATTAATGAAAGCTGAAGCATTAATAAAAATGGGGCAGGAGAACGCTGCATTGCCATTGATAAACGAAGTACGCCAAAGGGCCATGAATAGCACGGCTTTACTTATACAGGCCAATGGCCAGCCAACATCAAACTATAAGATGGATATTTATAAGCCCGGTGTTAATTGCACTTGGACAAATGATTATGCCTGGCAGGCGCTGATGTTTGAACGAAGACTGGAATTTTCAATGGAAGGGTACAGGTTTTTCGATCTTGTTAGGTGGGGAATTGCCGATACCTATCTTAACAGTTATTTCGCTGTGGAAACAACCCGTACACCTCACTTAGCCGGGGCGCATTTTACTAAAAATCGTGACGAGTACCTCCCTATATCTTTAAACCAGATAAACTTTAGCAAAGGTTTATATAAACAGAACCCAGGGTGGTAATATTAAAATAGATAGTTTGTGTTAATGAACTGTTCATCATTATTGATGAGCAGTTCTTTTATCATTTTATAAAAAGCAAGCCAACAACCGTCATTCATGCTAACTAATTATATTACAATGCCAATTTTAACCCATAAATTTAAAACCATGTATAAAGCAAAGTTCATTGTATTGCTGCTGATGCTGGCAGCAGTAAAGTCAATTGCTCAGCAGGCTACACCAACCCCGCAATGGCGGCCGGTGTATCATTACAGCCCGCCAACAAACTGGACTAACGACCCCAACGGATTGATGTACCTGAATGGTGAGTTTCAGTTATATTATCAAAAAAACCCTTTTGAAAACAAATGGGGCCACATGAGCTGGGGCCACGCCACCAGTAAGGACCTGGTACACTGGAAAAACTACCCTGTGGCCATACCTGAAGTGGTTACAAAGGATACCACTACCTGGATATTCTCAGGCTCAGCAGTGTTGGATAAGGATAATAGCAGCGGCTTTGGTATAAATGGAAAAGCGCCGCTGGTGGCAATTTTCACAGCCGATCAGCCAAAGCAAAAAAAAGAATCACAATTTATTGCTTATAGTAATGATAATGGCTTATCCTATAAATTGTACGCCCATAACCCGGTTATCGACCTTAATAAAAGCGATTTCCGTGACCCTAACGTTTTTTGGTACGCGCCAACTAAACAATGGATCATGACGGTATCAATGGTTAACGAGCACATGGTAAGGTTTTACGGTTCAAAAAATTTAAAAGACTGGGCAAAGTTGAGTGATTTCGGTCCTGCGGGTTTTACTAAAAATGGTTGGGAATGCCCGTCAATACTACCATTAACTGTTGATGGTGATCCCGCTAAAACCAAATGGGCGCTTTTTGTATCATCAGGCGGGGGGCATGGTCCGCTGATGCAATACTTTGTTGGTGATTTTGATGGCGTAACGTTTAAAAACGATAATACTGACGATAAAGTTTTAACGGTAGATTATGGCGATTGCTTTTACGCTGCGATAGCGTGGCGAAATGCTCCTGCCAATAAAAAGATACTTTTAGGCTGGCTGCAAAATGGTAAGCCTGAAACCTATCCATGGAAAGGCCAGATGGCCATCCCCCGAGATCTGTCATTAAAAACAACTGCGGATGGGTTAAGACTTATCCAAACCCCATCTACCATTATCAGCTCATCTTTATCAAAACTAGCTAACAATAATGTGTTTACAGCTAAAGATTTAGCCGTTGGCAGCAAAGGTGTTAAACTATCTAAACCGGGTCATTTTGATAGTAATGCCTATTGGATAGATGCAGAGTTTAAATTAAACGGCGCAAATAAAGTGGGCTTTTATCTAGCAGAACTGAAAAATACAGATGGTACGGTAGCTAAAAAAGTAGCGGTTGGTTATGACGCTGTTAAACAGGAATTGTATGTTGACTGTACAGATGCCGAAAAGGAAAATAAGCCTGCCGATAACCTGGTTTTAACAGCCCCAATGAAAGCTGTAAATGGCAAAGTTAGGATACAGGTACTGATGGACAGATCATCCCTTGAGGTATTGGGTAATGGTGGCGAAAAAGTAATTTCAACCATGATCTATCCTGATGCCGGCGCTAATGGATTATCAGCATTCAGCGATGGCAAGGTAGTAATAAGCAGCCTGAAGATGTGGGATATGAGTATATTGGGAAAGTAGTTTGTTAATATAAGGTTCATTATAAAAAGGACAGGGCATAATTTATGCCCTGTCCTTTTTTGTTCATAGCATATCGTTAATCCTTATCCCAGGCTGCGCCCCTCAGTTCCTTACGTTGGGATAACTGGCCGTCGGGAAAAACTACCGCTACCCATGGTTTGTTCATTTCCCCGATATGCCCGTGCCATATGAGTTGAGCAGTTTTGCCGGGTAGCAGGCTAATTTCCTTCGAAGCATCATCCAGCGTTAAATTATCGGTACGGAAATTGAAATGATGGCTGCCATTACCTTGTGCTGTTAACCTGATAATTACCAATCCGTTCGCATCGGTTTGTTTTGATACAGTATAGTTTAACATTTCGACCGGCCTGCATTCTAGTTCATAGGATGAACCCGGTAAAAAAGTTTGTGTTTGGGTGCGGCCGCTGCTGATAATTTTGTATTCCCCTTCGGGTACAGTTGTTTTAAAGTGGCCTGATGTTGCACTTACCGTGATGCGTTGATGTGTATGTACTTCTTCAAAAATTACCGGTGCATCCGCCCGGCCCTGAACCATAGCCGGGCCCTCGATGGCAGACAACAGCCAGATCCAATTGGTTACCGGGTGACCCCAGATCTCTTTATAGGTCCACATGGCTTGTACGGGCCAGTAGGGAGCATCACTTTCGCCACGGGTTTGTATGCCCACCGGTAAACCACCTACCATATCGCCTGATGAAGGGGAGTAAAGCGGCACAAAATCATAACCCTCGCCATACATGGTGCTTTCAGCAAAAGGGTTACGGCCAATGATCCATTCCAGTTGGCGTATGGCTAATCCCTCCGCGGCTAAGTCACCGCGCAATTGCCCTGCACTTGCCAATGCCTGCGCCTGTGGTAAAATGGTACCGAAGTTGCCGCGATAGTCCATCCATACCGGGAATATCCGCAGGTAATGACCTTTACCTAAAGATATGCCTTGTAACACCTGCTGGCGGAATGAGGCCTGCCGGCTTTCGGGTACGTGCCGATATTCAGTGTCGGTATAAACCGATGCGGGCATCATATCATAAGGAGCGGAGTACTTTGCAATGGTTTTAAGGTATTCGGCATAAAGTGTTACTGATGTATACCATTTTATCCAGTCATGGTGATTTGGGAAAGCATCGCAAAGCGCGGTGAGCGCCATGGCGGGCGCCTGTTCACGGCCCCGGTGGCAATAATGTAGTATTCGTTCCTTAGTTGTAGTGGTATAAAAAAAGCCGGTTAGGGGCGTGTCCCAATCCGTGCGTTGCTGTTGCTGGGCATTCATGATCACGGGCGCTAATGACGTTGCCAGTTTTTCATATTGCTGATCGCCGGTCGCTTTCCACAAGTTTACCGATGCCAATATAGCCTGCGATGGCAACTCATCCTCTACATTGTTCGAATCAAATGTACCGCGCCATATATCTTTTGATGGTTTAACCGATGACATCCCCGTTAGGGCAAATTGCCAGTCGCTTTCAGCGGTTTTTAAGGCATAGGCCGCTAAGTCAGGGTCGCTGCCTTTTAATACCCGGTAGGCCTGGGCCTCAACACCCGCAGCCTCAAAATTGGCCATTGGGCTGTTTTGCGCAGTGGCTATAGGGTCATCATCATCACCAATTATATTATTGGTTCTGCGACTATTGAGTGAGCCTGTGTTACGATAACCATCACCAAAGTTATTCTTTAAGATCCAGTCGAGCCCCCACTTAGCTTCTTCGAGCACACGATCGTATAGTTCAGGGTTACTGTTCCGCTCATGGAGTTTCTCAGCCATGCTGAACAAGGCAGCGGTGATCTCTTCTGTGCCCTCAAAACTTTGGGAAAGATCGCCCGCATCATGCCAGCCGCCATTGGTTACTATTTTCCTGTTGCCGTGGGTGCAAACCCAGTCGTTATGCTCGTTGCCATGTATGCCGGGTATGGCTATGCCGCAGCGTTCAGCATAAAAAAAGTTGAGCGCTTTCCATACCGTACGTTCATATACATCATCACCGATGCGGAAAGGTTTGGTCACCACATCACCTGCTGCCAGTACATAATTACCGGGCTTTCTTATTTCTGAAAAATCCAACACCTGGAATTTACCAATCGCGGAGCTGACATTAGCCACAGATTTGCTCAACACCACCTTATGACTATCCTGATCCACCAATCGGAATGTTTTTGCATCGATATTACTGATTATAGCACTTTTTTGAGCACCGGTCTGGTAGCCGGTATGAGGGTATGCAATACGTCCTTTCCATACATCCCAACCTTCTATTTTGTCGGGATCAACTTTTTCAAGCTCCAATTGATCAAAATAAAAACGAATCTTATCAGCTTCACCGGGATAACTGCCGGATAAGCCATAGGACATTTCAAAGCTGGTTACTTTATCCCGCGCAACATTGCTGATTTCCCAAACCACGTGGTTCCATTGGTGATTTTTCAGCACCCACGAGGTTTGGCCTTCCTGCCCGAATATGGCGGGCAGTTTTTCCTTGCCATCGTTATAAAGCTGGGCATCCAGTGCCGTGGTGTAAAAGCCGGGCAGGTCGGGATAGATCCAAATGGAGATGCGATTATATTTTGTCCAGTCCTCGCCATTAAATATCCGCCTGATGCCTGATCTTCCCCAGCCACGGCCATTTAGCGGAGCCGGGCCGTTAAGCCGGGTAGGAGTGGTCATTAATAAAGATTGACTACCTTCATGAACAAATTGCTTCGACAATTCAATGGTGGCTACAGAGCTGCTGGAGTCGGGGGTAGTGATTACCTTACGGGCATCAACTACCTGTACCCCCGATGAGGTGAACGATCGCCAGTTGTCCAGGTACTCCATATCATCCAGCGGCCGTTTATTATATACCTTTTTGTTAAGCCAGCGATAGGCTGCCGAATCTTTAAATTCAGCTTCCATGGGTTTACGTTCAACGTACAACCCGGATAATAAAGCGAGGGCCAAAAAAGGATAAAGGTGTTTCATGCGGAACTGATTGACTTATAAAGTAAAAGAAGTGTTTTTGACTGACATTTTCTTGGATCGGACAAAAATGCAGACGGTTTTGGCCTCTACATTACTTCTACAAGAGTAAGTGCATTGTTTTTATGCTCAATTTCGATAAAAAAATACCACCTTTTGATCTATCCTCTTTGGAATTAAACTGCTAACTTGAAAATCCATAAGCTTAAACTAATTATAATAACCAGTTATGAATAGCAGAAGAGATTTTTTGAAAAAAGCAGGCCTGGCCGGTTTGGCATTGCAGTTGGTTCCGGTTTTATCATGGGCCGACAGGCCCGCCGCGGCTAAAAGAGCTAATGAGGGCCGCGTGCTGCGGGTAGCCATTATGGGCCTGGGCAGTTACGGTACGAGGGTAGCTGAAGCCATGCGCTCATGTACACGGGCTAAATTGGTTGGTGTGATCAGTGGTACGCCCTCCAAGATCACCGATTGGCAGAGCAGGTATGGCATACCGGAGAAAAACTGCTACAACTATGAGAATTTTGATGCCATCAAAGATAATCCCGACATTGATGCGGTGTACATAATAACACCTAATGCCCTGCACCACGATCAGGTGATACGGGTAGCCAAAGCAGGCAAACATGTGATCTGCGAAAAGCCAATGGCTATAAATGCTAAAGAAGGGCAGGAGATGGCAGATGCCTGTAAAGCGGCGAATGTGCAATTACTGGTAGGTTACCGGATGCATTTTGAACCCAAAACATTGGAGGTGATCCGTAAAAGAAAGGCCGACGACTTTGGAAAAATTACCTTCTTCCAGGGCTTGTGCGGGTTTACGATTGGCGACCCCACACAATGGCGTTTGAACAAGCAACTGTCGGGAGGCGGATCAATGATGGATATAGGTATTTACGCCGTGAATGGCGCCCGTTACATGGTAGGCGAAGAACCTGTTTGGGTTACGGCCCAGGAAACTAAGACCGACCCGGTTAAATTTAGGGAGGGCATAGATGAAACCATACAATTTCAATTTGGCTTTCCGGGTGGCGCAGTAGCATCTTGTTTGTCTACTTACCATATGAACTACCTGGACAAGTTTTTCCTGAACGGCGAAAAGGGTTATGCGGAGATGCAGCCATCAACAGGTTATGGGCCGATAATCGGGCATACGAATGCTGGCGAATTGACGCAGCCCGTAACCAACCACCAAACAGTGCAGATGGACGAGATGGCAGCCATCCTGTTTGATGGAATGCAGCCTGTTGTACCGATTGACGGGCAGGAAGCAATCAGGGACTTGAAGGTGATCGACGCGATATATCTTGCTGCAAAAACAGGTAAAAAGATCGGGATCTCTATTTAATAATTTATTGCTATCAGCCCAAGAGGCTAAACTTATAGTAGCCAGATACACAGGTTACAGTTTACGTAAGCTGTGAATTGCAACTTTGTGCTCTTCAATTAATGAGGTAGCATCATCCTTTCGTTATGTAATTTCACCAACACTTTATTCATCGATTTAAAGCACGCGTTAATCGATTCATTTCGAGCTTTGAATTGGCGGCACTTTATTTTTAATACAAATTTTAAACCCCTATAAAATCTCTATTAAAATGAAAAAGAATTACGCATTTTTAATAGCAGCATGCATGCTGCTATTGTTTTCTTCATGTTCAAAAGATGCTGCTAAATCAACAAAAAGCAGCTCTTCAACAACATCAACAACAATTACATCAACGGAATTAAGCAGTGTGCAAGGCATATCACTTGCCGTAACTGATTCAACCGGCAGCAGTGATACACTTTATGCGATTAAGTGTTATCCAAAGGGTGGCAAGCCTGATTCCATCGCATTCAGCAGTTTGCCAACCGCTGTCGGTACTTATTTAACTGCCAATTATTCGGGTTATACCGTCTTGAAGGTTTTTAAAACGTTAACCCAATCAGGCAATGTTGATGGTTATGTAGTGGTCATAAAATACAATGGCAAGCCTGTTGCGCTTAAATTTGATTCCAGCGGAACTTTTGTTGCAGTATTGGAGCAAATGGACATGAAGGATATGAAATCAGGCCAGCCATGGCACCCCGGCGGCCCGTTTGATGACCGTAATGGCATGCATCAGGATACCGTGGCCATCAGCGCCCTGCCAGCCACAATTACCGCGTATTTTAAAGCAAATTATCCTGCTGATACACTATTGCACGCGGTAATAAACCCCGACAGCAGTTATACTATCACCAGTAAGGATAATAGTTTATTTGTGACCAATTTCTCAGCCAAACTGAAATTTGTGAACCGGATTGAGATACTTCCTTTCGCACCACAAAAACCTGTAAAAGAAGCTGATCTTTTAAGTAGTATAACTACCTATTTAACAACTACATACCCGGGCTACGTATTCGATAACGCTTTTGAAATACTGAAAGGCAGCACAGTTCAGGATTATATCGTATTTATTGATGCTAATAACACACGCTACGCCATAGCGTTTAACTCAAGCGGCACATTTATAAAAAGTGTTACCCTGAAATAACCCCTGTTATCTTGTTTATAAATAAGAAAAGTTATCCGAGTTGGATAGCTTTTTTTTATGCTTGATTTTTGAAAAATATCTTATCTGCACTTGCTCAAACCATCTGCGCTTGAATCATCGCCGGGTTTAATAATAAGGGCTTTTTCAAAATAACCTTTGGCTTCATCCTTTTTGCCATTCATTAGCAGCGACCATCCCAGCATGTGGTTGCCATCATAATCATAAGGATATAAAGTAGCTACCATTTTAAATAACCTGATGGATGCATCATATTGCTTGCGGTTATAATAAATAATACCTGCCCAATAACTGGCTTGTGTATTTTGCGGATCTATTTTTAAAATAGCCATATATTGTTCAAGCACCTTATCCCAGTTTTGCAAAAAAGATAAAGGCTTTACAAAGCCAAATTTTGCCTCGATAGAGCTGGGTTTAAGGGTAACCGCTTTTTGGTAGTAGTTTTTTGATGCGTTATAATTTTGATTTAAATAATGCAGCCAGCCCAACCTTATATTTATTTCGTAACTGTTATCGGTATAGTAAGGGGAGATATCATTTATGGCGGCAGTATAATTTTTGTTCAGTTCATCGGTATAACTGTTATGAAAAGCTTTTTGTAATACCGCGTTGCTTTGAGCATGTACAGTTACAACCAGCAAACACATCGGAACCAGTATTAAACTTCGTTTTAAAATTTCCATACAATACCTACAGTAACTGAGTTTTGATCATATTTTAAAGACTGGTATGCATCAGACTTCTTTTCGTAAGAATAGTTTAACCGCAATTGTACATTATTATTTAACTGGTAGTAAATTGCTTCACCGCATTTAAAGGTGGTATTATCAATGCCATTATAAATATACAATCCATCCGCATCTAAATAATCATTCAAATTACCCAATGTAACAGAAGATTCGAGCCATGTGTTTTTAATTAATTTAAAACCTAATGTTTGGTCAAAAATAAAATTCCTGTCCGAGTTTAATTCTTTAATGGATGCTCTGCTAATGGCATATAAGTTAAAACTACCAAGAGGATAATAAGTTAATTTAGCATTATACTGCTCCAGGGGTTTAGCATCAAGCCGGCCAAAATTAACATCCGCTTGCGCATCAACATACGTGCCGTTATATTTTAAACCAATCAAACCCAAATTGTTGTTATTAGTGGTGCCATCAAATTTGGTGTTAAGATAATGATAAGAACCAATAATTGCTATATTTTGGTTTACAGCAAAGCTCAGTTTAGCGTAATATTCTTTCTGCTGATCTGCAAGGTTCGATGATGTGGTATAGTGCCTGTCGTCGCTATCATACAGCTTAAAAATGTCCTGGTTAAAATAGGCTACAGACTGTTCTAATTGCAATCGCCAGCCAATACGGTTACCAATGCCAATGCGTGAGTAAAACGCATTATCGCGGTTAATATCATTATTTTGTTTGATGCCGGTTTCAGCCTGCACATCAGTTAATATTGGTGTATTAATGCCATCCTTATGCAGGGTTTCCTTATTCAGATAAGATAAATTATAGGTAGCATGTAAATCATCGGTAAGGTATTTATCGCAGTAATAAGCGTAATAACGCGCAGTTATGTTATAAGGGTCTTTAGCTAAAATTACACCATATTGCTTTAAGGCATGTTTATAATCACCGGTTATAAAGTTAGCATAAGCAAGCCTTAACCGCAGGCCGGTAAAATCTACCCCGGCGGCTATGGATTGATTCCCGTAGGCGATCAGTTGTTTCCAGTTGCCTGCATTGTATAAATCAGTCGAGACACTATCGGCCACCTGCAAAGCGCTTTGCTGCGCTTTGGCCGTATGTATCATCGCCATAAAAAACAAGAGAATTAAGTACTTTCTTTTATCCATTCAGCCTTAGTATCGCGTCCGTTTATTTGAATATCAAAATCATGTATACTATTATCGGCTATATTTATGGTAGCCGACATAGTTTGCTTTTGCCTGCCAAATATCTGTTTAAATTGTGCAGCTTTTATAGTCAATCCTGTTTTTTGCGGCAAATAGCAGCTGCTATAATTAATACTGATAAACCGATAGAATGGTGCCATCAGATCCTGCAGCCAAAGCTGTAATTTATTGGTGGATAGCTGCACAGGCAATGTGTCATGAACAATTAGATCCTCATCGCTGCTAAAGAGGATTTTATAGGCCGACAGATAAAAGTAATAGAGCAGCGAATTTTTATCGCCATAAAAACTGGTGAAATAAAATAACGTACCGTTGTTTATAAAATAAGCAGTAGCCCCGGTTTCCTTACAATAAAAATAGGTTTGATTAAATTCATCTGTAAAAGCCTCGATAGATTCTTTAGCTGTCGCTGATGTAATGATTGCCGTATATCCCGGTGGAAAATCAAAGGCTCTTTTTATGGAGACATTAATGTCTACAGGGTTTAATTCATCCTCTTTCGCAGGTACTTCAAAGCTGTTAAACTTGTTTTTATTTGCTTCCCGGCTTATATAACCCGCAAATGGGTAGGTCAGGGTTTTAGCATCAATATAAGAAGTGGTTTGCACCTGGAAATGTAAATGTGGCTCGGGTGAGCGGCCGGAGTTACCGCAAAGCCCTATCTGGTCGCCTTGTTTTACTACATCGCCGGGCTTAACAGTTATTGACTTTTTTTTCAGGTGCGATACTTTGGAATATAGTCCGTCCAGATGTTTTATTACCACGGTGTTGCCCCAGTTATCTTTGGTGTTTACCTCGCCAATAATGTTATCCTCTATATGATCTGTAACAGTAGTTACCACACCATCAGCGCAGGCCAAAACAGGCTTGTTAAAGCAATAAAAATGCTCCGGCAAAGTACCGGGAAGTTTATAAGTATGCTTTTCTTCGTCCTCGATTACAAAATCCAGGGCCTTGCCCCAATCGCCTTTGTGGGTGATATCGCCATCATAACCTTGCGAAACTGTCCAGCTGCCCATAAAGGGTAAATAGAACCTGAAATATTTCAAATCATTTAACCGGCTTTTTTGGTTGATGAACTGGTATAAATTACGCTCGGGCGAGTAATGCTGAATGGGTACCAGTTGCAGTTTTTCGGGATACCTGCGTAGTAAAAGGAAATAAAGCAACCCAATATTAATAATACAAAATGGCAGCGAAAAAATCGGCAAATTATATATGCTCAGTAATGACGTAAACGCGTTTATAAGCACAAACACCATTAGCACGCATACAATTGCCCACAGATAGGAACGCAGGGATGGTATAGTAAAAAAGCTGCCGATAGCTACCGACGTAAGCATAAAATTAGCCCCTAAATGATAATAGCTGATGCCATCGGGATATACATTGGTAATATTATTAAAGCAAAGCGCGGTTATAAAACCAATGATGAGTAGGCTGAATGCGATGCGCGAGTGTATAAGCAAACCCAAGCTTATGAGTATACCTGTTATTACATTATTTTGAAACAGGATAGCGCTGAGTGAGCGAAAAAATAGGTTAAGGTAAAAAGGTAAGTTTAAGTACAGATACTCATGAAAACTACCCAGGTTGCCTGTTCCATTATATAATTCACTTAGAATGTAACTGCTTTTAGGCTCAAGGCCGGCATGGAATACACTGTTGGCAGCCAGCAAAACAATCCAGAAGCAAAAGATGAACGGCAGTGATAAAACCGGCAGCCCTGATCTACCCAGCCTTTCAACCAAAACAACAGTTACTATAACGGTGAATAAACAAGCCAGTGTCAGCCATATAAAAAAGACTGTATTTACGTTGTAAAAGCTACCAAAGGCTATACCCAGCAGCAAGCTGTTAAAGCTGTAAATGCCTGCATTTATGGTTTCGGTACGATAACCAAGCAGGTTTGTTATGGCCAATGAAAATATGGCACAGCATAAACCACAAAGCCCTGCCACAGGATTAAAAAAACTTACCAGCAACAAAATAGCCCCAAGCACTTTATTTTGTGAGAAAAATAAAATGGCATAGCTATTTACAACAGCCTTTATAAATAATTGGATCTTGTTTTTCACTTAATTATTTTAAATGCCCCGGCACATGCTCATCACGCTCTATATAATCCAGCGTTTCCTTTGCTTTTATAAGATGTACCTGTTGTTGCTCATCAATAAGCACCACGGCAGGCCGCAGGGTAATAAACTGCATCCACTGTGTCATGTTATAAGCACCTACTTTATGTACTACTACATTATCGCCCGGGTTTAGCAGCGGCAGGTTAATGCTTTCGCGTATTACATCAATATTCATACATAAAGGGCCGTAAACCACCATGTTTTCCATATTGGGGGCAAATTCCTGCGCCGGACTTATCTGGTGCTCGTACCAAAATGAGGTAAATAACACATTTACACCAAAATCAACAATGGTTGCCCGTTTGCCCTCACTCAGGCGTTTATTGGCTATAACAGTGCCCAGCAGGTAACCGGCATCATCAATTAAAATACGGCCGCTTTCCAGTATCAGCAAAGGCAATTCATCGTTGGCGAAACCTGCTTTTGTTAAAGTGCCTGTTATTTCCTCTGCAAAATCATCAATAGTTGGTATTGTATCGGTACCCGGCAAATAAGAGCCCTTTAACGTGTTGGTTGATGGAAAACCACCGCCCATATCCAAATATGCTATACTATGCTGCAACTCAGCCTTACATCGCAAAGCCAGGCTGGCCATTTTTGCTGCCGCTATGCCATATGCGCCTGTAACCTGTACATACGTACCTATATGGCAATGGAGGCCTGCCAGTTGTAATCGGCCCGAATTTATAACCTTTAATATCGCGGCCCATGCATCCCCACTCTCATAATTAAAGCCAAAGCGGTCCCAAATAGGATATATGCCGGTATCCATATTTACCCTGATGCCCACGCGGGGTTTATTGGCTTTGCCTTCGGCGAGGATGATTAACTGGTTTAATTCTTCCAGATGATCAATATGGATGAGCGAGTCATTTTCAATAGCCAGCAATAGCTCATCTGCTGTTTTACCCGGGCCGTTGAATATAATTTTATTACCTGGTACGCCATTACCTAAAGCCTTGCGGTATTCAAAGCCCGACACCACCTCAGCCCAGCTGGCTTCCTGGTGAAAGATACTGCATACAGCATTCAGGTAATTGGTTTTGTAGCTCCAGGCAAACTGCACTTTTGGGTAGCGCGTGCTGAATGCCCTGTATGCGGCACGGTAATTACGGCGGATCTGCTTTTCTGACAAGACGAACAGTGGCGAACCATAAGACGCGATCAGGCTTTTTACAGGCACATTATCAATATATTCAAATGGCTTGCCACCACTGCGGCTGCCAAATTTATTCATGACACCTGCAGTGAGTTTTTTTATATATGGCCGTTCGTAAACAAGTTTTTGCATGATGATCTTATCTCTTTATAGTTCGCCAAGTGCTGATATTCGTTGAAAATCGGCAATATCAACCACCTGGTCCCATGAATGCCTGATAAATAATTTGCCTGCCTGATATTCCTCAAAACGGGTAAGCTTTTCGCCAAAAGCCATTTTTACTAAAGCCAGCGGTTGGTTTTGCCCTGCAGCTGCCGTAAGGTATATCCAGGCCGGGAACCGTGGGTTAATCTCCAATATGAACAGTTTATCATCTGCATCGCGCATGATCTCCAGCTCATAACCTCCCCGCCATTTTGTTGCTTTGGCAAACTGATCAGCCAGCGCTATAAGCGCTGCATCCTCAATGGTTACACCTGCCCAGGCTTTTCCTTTATCAGTAATGTACAATTTCCGCATCGGCACAATGCTGATGTTGTTACCATCGCCATCGCCTAAAGCGGCTATATTTATTTCAGTTCCTTTAATATATTGTTGCGCTATAACCGGGTAACCCCATGTTGTTGCTAATTGGTTAAATGCCTTTATCGCCGCCTCCTTATTATGGGCGATATAGGCCTCGTAAAATTTCCCTTTCACCACTAACGGGAAGCCAAGTTCTTCTGTAGCCTTTTGAACATCACCGGCTGCATATAACTTATGATCAGCAGGGACATGAAACCCGTTTTTCTGACCGAAGTCATATAAATTAACTTTATCCCTGATCATCAATTGCTCAATTGATGGCAAAAAGGTACGTATACCTATTTGTTGTAATTGGGGGGCAAGTTTTATAAAATTATGTAATTCAGCGTCAAAATTGGGGATGATGAAATTGAGCTGTTCTTTATCATTTATATAGGTTAAACGTTCAAATAGGGCTGCAGTACCTTCGGTTGGATAGGGTATGCTGTAGGTTTTATCAACCATATCACGCATATAAATTCCCGGCTCCAACGATTCATAGGATAAACCTATGATCCTGAGTCCGGTACCCAATCCTTCCTTTAGCGCTCTTATTACTGCTACGCCGGGGCCCGGGTTATCATTGGCATTAAGACCGGTTACCCCAATACAAAGTCCGGAGTAGTTATTTGCTGTCATAAATTGCGGCTTCCAGCAAATTAGCCTCTTTCAGCTGTACTATCCAATCCTCCCAATCGCGATTGAGCTGTGTGGCGCTAACTTCGTATTTTTGTAATAGCTGTTGTTTTATCTGCGCTTCTGTATCGCCATTCTTCATGGCCAGCAATATTTCCGAAGCCATTGCATTGCCTGAAAATGAATCGCCTGTAGCCGGGTTAAAAATAAACCCGTTCTCACTTGTGGCTATGTTCTTTTTCAGTTTCATTTATTTTGATGTGTATATTGCAAGCTATAAATGTAATATTTTTACAATTATTACGAAGCCATTAAGTAATCAATCCTTGATGCCAGCACTTCCATATCCATCGGTTTCAAAAATAAGGCATCACACCTATATGCCGCCGAACGGATCTTTTTGCTCCTGTAGGTACTCACCACAATTACAGGAATGTTTTCAAGGCCCTTTTCTTCTTTCAGGTCATTACAAACCTGTTCACAATCGTTGTTCAGCAATAAATAATCCAGAATGATCAGATCGGGGTGCATAGCTTTGGCTTTATCACAAATAGTATTCTGATCGTAAACCGTATGGATATCGAAATCGCCGTAACACAAAATTTCGTTTACAACTGATAACATCCTGCCAGCATTATCAAGTACCAGTATGCGCTTTTGTTTGCTTGTTATCTCCATTTTACAATAGTTTAAATGCTTATGTAAAGGTGTTACTATCAGCATTTAAACAAGAAAATGTGTCGCTAAATCAGCATTATCTACCGATGAAATCAAAATGTATTATTTCGCCCATGCCTGTATAAAATCGGCATAGTTGTTTCCGATAGGCAACTCAATTATTTTAAGCTTTACTTTATGATTATGTATGGATTTTATTTTTTTTATGGCCACTGCATAGCTCCTGTGAATGCGCGCAAATTCCGTCTGCGGCAGCTTCTCTAATACACCTTTAAGCGACATGAGGGTTAAAACGGGCTTTTCAACATTGCTCAGGTATATTTTTATATAATCCTGCATGCTTTCAATGTACTCTATCTCTTTCAGCTCTATTTTTATCATCCGGTATTCCGAATGTACATACAATGCGCCATCCATTTCGCTTTGCCCGGCCGATTTATACTTAGCATAATCAACAGCCTTATTTACACCTGCCGAAAAACGTTTAAGGTCTATAGGCTTTAGCAGGTAATCCAATGCTTCCAGCTCAAAACCCTCATAGGCAAAGTTTTTATGGGCTGTTGTAAATATTACCATCGGCTTTTCTTTAAGTGAGCGCACCAGTTCAATGCCTGTGATGTCAGGCATATCAATATCAATAAAAAGCAGGTCGATCTTATTATTACGCAGGTATTCAGCTGCTGAAATAGCATCCTCAAAAGTATGCAGTAATTTTAGCTGCGGAAAATCCGCGATATGTTTCTTTATCACCTCAAGCGCCAGGGGCTCGTCATCAATGGCTATGCATTTCAACTCCATATTTGCTGTGTTTTATAGTTAACAATCAATTTCAAGGTTTACAGTGAACAGGTGATCCCTGGCACTAACATCCAGTTTATGCCGGCCGGGATATATCAGTTCAAGGCGCTGTTTTGTGTTGTTTATACCTATACCTTTACGGGTACTGGGTTTATCTTTATCAAAAATGGTATTCTGGCAAAAGAGCCTTAGTTTATCGCCTTCAGCTGTTACGCTAATGGTGATAGCCGAAGTTTTATGGTTGCTGATGCCATATTTAAACACATTTTCAATAAAGGTCATTAATACCAGGGGGGCAATCTTTTTATTGCTAAAGTCGCCGGTGCTGGTAAAATCAAGTTTGGTTTTATTACCCAAACGCAGTTTTTGCAGGTCGATATAATCATGTATGCAATCAACCTCGCTTTGCAGCGATACGAAATTCTCAGTCACATCATCGGTAACATAACGCATAATGTTCGATAGCTTCATGATACTCTCTGATGTATGCTCGCTGTTAGTAACCGACAGTGCGTAAATATTATTCAGCGTGTTAAACAAAAAGTGGGGGTTTATCTGCGCTTTCAGGAACGATAGCTCCGCATTGGCTTTTTCGGCTTTAGCTTTAACTACCACCTGCTCGGTTAACTGCCATTTTTGTACGGTGCTTACCGCAACACTTAAACCCATTACTACAATAAATATAAATAAGCCAACCATATCAATATTACCCGATTGGTGTATAAATATGATGCGGTTTGATGGCTTAAAACGTGGATCTTCCATACGGAGGTCCTGGTGGGGCAGGGGGCCAAAAGGTAAATTTTTAGGCCCTGTACTATCAGTGCCAGTAACGGATTGATTATCTGTCGACATGGATGGCGCTGCTACCTGTGTGGTGGTTAGATTTTTATTTTTAAGCAGATTATGGCCAAGCAGGTTATCAAAAGGCTGTAAAAAGTATACACAGCCTGATAACAGCAGTACTATAACGCCATAATAGAAATACTTTTTCCTGAAAACCAGCCTTGGCACCAGGTACCAGGCATTCAGGTAAAACATAAAAATATAGGTCAAACAAAACAGCCAGTAAAATGGCGACAGCAATACAAAATAACTATTGTGCGTATTCTCCTGTGTTTTATTCATGAACAGCAGCGGAAAACCCAAAAAGATGAGCCAGCCGGTTGCATGAATAAAAAACGTGGTGAGCCTGGAGCGTAGCATATTAATGTATATTTCTCAAAAATAGCCTTTGCATTATATATTATGGCTGTTAATATAAATCATTTTTCAGGCTGGTTTTGTGAGGGGTGTTTCATTCTTAAAATAGTATACAAATGGAGCACCTAATATCAGGCGCTCCATTTATAAAAAAAACTGATCTCATTATGCCACCACACTTATCCTCATAAATTAATGGCATAATGTAAAGGTGATCAATAATCTGTATACCGGTAACCATCTATCGGTGAATGATACTTATGTATAGATGAAGTAAATTAATAAGTGTAGATTTATATGCCCGGCATGAATTTCCTAAACTTTATTATTTGAATCATACATTTGTATGTTATGAGCATCGCTGAAAAGATCCTATCACGCAGTAAGGAACTATGGGAAACCTGTATTCCGCATTTATCGGTGGATAACGTGGTATTCGGGTTTAATAATGGTAAATTAAATGTGCTGCTGCTACAGATAATTGATGATACGCGGTGGGTATTACCGGGGGGCTATGTTAAAAAGCAGGAGAACGTTAATGATGCTGTAAAGCGTGTTTTAAAGGAGCGTGCTAATGTTGTTGATGTGTTTTTACACCAGTTCAGCACATTTGGGAATGTTAATCGCTCCGAGAGTTTTTTTGAAGGCTATCCTGATGATCTGTGGCATAAGCAGCGTTTTATATCTACCAGTTATTATGCTTTGGTTGATCATACCAGGGTGGTGCCTGTGGCCGATGAACTTTCTGCCGCCTGCGAATGGAAACCCGTTGATGCACTGCCTGAACTGGTGATGGATCACCGCGCGATTGTTGACAAAGCTTTGCAGGTTTTGCAGGAACAGTTAAGTTATAAACCTATAGGTTACAATCTACTGCCCGAAGAGTTTACTTTAACAGAGCTTCAAAATCTATATGAATCAATATTGGGTACGCAACTAAACCGGGGTAACTTTTACCGCCGTATAATGAAGTTTGATATATTGATAAAGCTACCAAAAACAAGAAAAGGAGGAGCGCATAAAGCACCCGATCTGTATAAGTTTGATATAGTTAAATATGAGGCATCGTTAAAGAACTTTACCTGGTAAAATCAGCCAATATCATTTTTTACTTGCGGCTGATAGCCTGCACGAAAAGCATTGATTGTTGATCTTGGGGTCAATACAGTTACTTTCTCTAAATCCGGCAGTGGAATACCATCATCATAGCCAAAGGGTGTCCAATGATGGATGTGCTGGCCCTCCAATAAGTACGGCTGACCATCAATCTGTATAAATGTACCATCGGGAAGTCCGTTCACAGAGGTTTCAAAAGTGACCTTGTGCCCTGTACGGTCAATTCTTTCGCTATGTATTATTTCATCTATCTCACGGATGGATGTTTTTTCATTAAAACCATATTCAGGGTTGCCTTTTATCCAAAGGGATTTAAAACGGTTATAGGCATTCCTGCGGCATTCAAAACAAGGCCTGTGCCCGGCTGCAAAAGCGGTTGCCTCATCCAAAAAGAACAATTCAGTGTAAAGGTTAGGTGCCATTACCGGCCTGTGCCGCTCTTTAAATTCAAGCAGACAAATAAGCCAGGCTTTGAGTTTAAAAGGCCTCAGAATGTGCTTACCGGCATCATGCAATTGCCCGCGGTTACCCATCCAGGCGCCACGTGCGCTGGTGCTAATGATATTCCCTGTGGGATCTACACGATTTTGTAACATATGGTGGTTGGAAAATAAGATTTAAACAGTAATGATGGTATATAAAAACTGGTATTTTAGCTATAAAATAATTTTATTGAAATTGTTGCATATGTTACTTATGATCAACATTTTCTGGATACAATTGTTGCATATGCAGCAGCGATGCTTAGTATTATTTACTGGTGTAATAAGTGTAAATACATTGATTTATTTATTAATAAAGAGATAATAGTTTCTAAATTAAAAATACTGTAATTCAGGTGATTTATTACAAGCAGCAGCGAACAAATACAAATTACTGTTTTTTCGCTCTTTAAATTCTAATTTAGCGTCATAAACCAAAATATACATAACTATATATAGTTTTTAAAACGAAAAACCCTTAATGCGAGAATCTGATAACTTTTTATTGGTCAACATTAAAATTTATAGAATTGCTTTTTTCTTATTTGTATTCTTTCATTTAACAGGTGCGCACGCCCAGGGCTTAATGTTTAATTCAAATGATAGTTTGTTAAACAAGCGCACCTCGTACACGGTTTTTAGTACTAATCCGCCTTTGTTCCGGGATAACCTATCCATCAACTTTGATCTTTCATTGTGGGATAATAAAAATCTGGGCTATATTTTTAACCTTACCAGTAAAAATAACTCCTACAGTTTAAGCTATCTGTACTTAAATGGCACGGGTTATTTATACTTTAATATCGATAGAAAAAGCAACAAGCTAAAAATAGCTATACCGCAATCCCAATTGCATAAACGCCAGTGGATAAAGGTAAAGGTTGATTTTAACCTGAAAGATGACAAGGCTGATGTTTATGTAGATAATATAGTGTACCATGCCGCGCAGTTGGGCCTGGATGACACGGTTTCAGCTAAAATAGTATTTGGTAAGAACCAATATTATGTTGAGGTGCCCGATATGGCTATCAAAAACCTGACGGTTGGCAACGATCAAAAAAGTTTTTCATTCCCATTAAGTGAATCGGCCGGTAATATAGTTCATAGTATGGATGGCGATGAGTTGGGTATAGTTGAAAACCCGGTTTGGCTCATCAATGATTCCTACTACTGGAAACCGGCTTACAAGCATTCATTTAAACAGGTAGCGGGCCTCAATTTTACACCCATTGATCAAAAGCTTTTCATATTCACCCGTGATTCTATCATTTTCTATGATAGTGAGAACGGGAGCGCAATCGCATCGGCATTTAAAAAACCTTCGCCTGTACCGTTATTACTGGGCAAAAGTATTTTTAATACCCGGGAGAATAAGTGTTATATATATGAGGTTTATCACGAGCACCCAACTGAACCCAGTGTAGCCTCGCTGGATATGAAGTCGCTTACCTGGAGCGCGATAGGGAAAATAGAATTTAAAGGGCAAAGGCATCACCATAATATCTTTTATAACGCTAACCAGGATAGTATATATCTTTTTGGCGGTTATGGTTCTTACAGATATTACAATGATTTTTTTAAGTACAACCCCGGTAATGACCAATGGGAGAGGGGCGCTTTTAAAGGTGATTCCATTACCCCGCGGTTCTTCTCGGCTGTAAGTAATGTAAACAAGGCTAACGAAGTATATTTATTCGGTGGTTACGGTAATGAATCAGGGGACCAGGTAGTGGGCGGCAGGCAATACTATGACCTGTACTGCATAAACCTGCAAAATCACACCATAAAAAAATGCTGGAACATTCACCCGGCTAATGATGTTTTTGTGCCGGCAAATAACCTGGTGCTCTCTGATGATGGCAAGTATTTTTACGCCATGTGCTATCCGCACGAAATATTTAAGACCAGCATAAAGCTTTACAAATTCTCTATTAAAGATGGCTCGTACCAGGTAGTAAGTGCTGCTATACCGGTTATATCCGAAAGAATAGAAAGCGATATAAACCTGTTCCTGAATAGTAAGACCAATCAGCTGTTATGTACTATACAGGAGTTTACAGATCCTAATAAGTCTACTATAAAAGTATACTCATTGGCATACCCTCCGGTAAGTAATGCGGGTTACCTGCAAACCAGCAAATGGCAGGCTAAATCTTTTATTAAATTTAAATATATAGGAGGGCTGGTTGTTATACTGCTCATTGGCGCATCTGTATGGTTGTACACACGAAGAAGACAGAAACCGCTTATACCTGTTGCGGATGAGCCAGAAAGTGAAATGCTGGTTGATGAAAAAACTGAGGAACAAAAAATAAACTCAGTTTACCTGTTGGGCGAGTTTATGGTTATTGACAAAAAGGGCCGGGATATCACTTATCTGTTCAGCCCTAAAATTAAACAGTTGTTTATCCTCATCTTATTAAACAGTAAGGAAAACAATGGTATAGGATCCAAAAAAATATCGCAGTTGTTATGGCCTGACAAAGACATCGCCAAAACAAAGAATATAAAAGGCGTTACATTTAATCACCTGCGCAGTGCAATGGGCGATATTGAAGGTGTTGAACTTACTTTTTTAAATGATATATACTTCTTTAATACTAATGAAACTTTCTTTTGCGATTACTACCAGGTAATAGATGTACTTAAAAAGACCGGGGTTGAAAAAGACAGGTTAATTGCCGATCACTTTGAGCTGATTAACCGGGGATCATTTTTAAGTGATATGACCGATGTTTGGCTGGATGATTTTAAAGTTAATTACGAAGAGCAGTTAATGAATGAACTGCTGCCCCAATTGCAGAAATCATATGCTGAAGAAAACTATAAAGTAGTATTAGAAATAAGTAAACTGATATTAAATACCGATCCTTTTAATGATACCGCTTTAAAGTATCAATTAAAAAGCTACAGACGGTTAAAAGGAATTGATCACAGCAAAAAGATCTATGACCAGTTTATAACCGAATACAAAAAATCATTAGGGGTTGATTATCCTATCAGCCTTGATAAGATCCTGCACTAACCATTTGTTGCCGATCTGCCAATATGTATGCCTGTAACCACAGGCATACATGCTTGTGTATTCACTATATCTCGCAGATATCATCTATTCAATAAAATCAATATTCATTTCGCAGTATTAAATAGTAATCATGCTATTTATTGATTTATTTAACTGTCAGGTAATATTTTGTCGACGTATATTAATCCCCCTGCCTGTTATTTGCCGAGATTAATATATTTTTTCACTTATTAACCCATTTATTAACCCATTTTTTAATACTGTGCGGGCTATCATTGTGGTATCAAACCAAGTGAACAACCCTCCGTACCCGACCGTCCTGGTCCCCGGTAGGTGATCACAATTTTTAACCAATTAACCAATTTATTATGAAGAAAATTTTTACAAGTTATGGCCGGCTTATTACCCTTTGCCCGGCAAAACTAAAAGTTATCCGATCTCCACACCTCTCGCTTCTGGTGTGTTTGTTACTGCTCCCGGCATTTATATTTGCGCAAAGCACTAACAAAATTCAGGGTACAGTTTTAGACGAAAAAGGCGATAGCATGCCTGGCGTAAGTGTAATGATAAAAGGCACCACTTACGGTACAACTACCGATGTTTCCGGAAAATTTACTATCAGTGCCACTAAAGGCACTACCCTTATTTTTACTTTTGTTAGCTACAGCAAAAAAGAGGTTGTTGTAGGCGACCAGCAAACAATAACAGTAAAGTTGGCCCCGGCATCCTCAAATCTTGATGAAGTTGTGGTAGTAGGTTACGGTACGCAGAAAAAAGTATCCTTAACCAGCGCGGTTACATCTATCAATGCAGCTGAAATTGTTACTACCAAAAACGAGAACGTTGAAAACATGCTTACGGGTAAAATTGCCGGTTTGCAGGTAGTACAAAATACTGCTGAGCCGGGCGATTTCGCCAACAACATTTCCATAAGGGGAATGGGTAACCCGTTAATCGTTGTCGACGGTGTGGAAATGCCCGATTTCAGTGTTACCGGTGGTAATGGCGATAATAGCGTAGGTTCAAGTAATATTTTAACAAGGCTTGATCCTAATGATATTGAAAGTGTATCTGTATTGAAAGATGCCAGTGCTTCTGTTTACGGTGTTAAAGCTGCGAATGGAGTTATCCTGATCACTACAAAAAAAGGCAAAGCAGGAACACTTCAGTTAACTTACTCAGGAACCTTTGGTTCACAAGTGCCATCAGGGTTACCAAAACCAGTTGACGCTACACAATACATGACGCTTGTTAACCAGCAATCACAGCACCAGGCTAATGGTGGCAGGATTATTTATGGCCCTGCGGATTTTGCAGCTTATGCTGATGGTTCAAAACAAAGCACCGATTGGTATGACGCTGTTTTCAAAAAATCTGCCATGCAGGAGCAGCATAACCTTACTGCAACAGGTGGTACCGAGAATACCCAATACTTGTTAAGCGCGGGTTTCACCGATCAGGATGGTATATTAACCAGTAACGATCTTAACTACAAACGCTATAATGTACGCTCAAATGTTACCAGCAAAATTGGTAAAAACATTACGGTTAATTTAAACCTGAGCGCCATAATGGATCAAAAGAATTCTCCGGCAGAACCTTTTTGGTACACTACCCGGGAAACATGGAGGGAATTACCGACTGAAACTTTCTATGCCAACAATAATCCCATGTATTTATGGCAGGGTAGTGTTGACGGGGGAAATCCTCTAGCTTATGGAAATTCAGATATCAACGGCTATAGCACCCAAAATAATAAATTCTTTAACGGATCTCTTAGCATTGATTACAAGATCCCATTTATTGATGGGCTTACCCTGAGAGGATTATATAGCTATAATGACCAGATTCAAGATAATAAGATGTATCAGCAAACCTATAACCTTTATACTTATGATTCATCAACACAGACCTATATAGCCCATCAGAATAATACACCAGGATCTGTTACCAGGCAGTATTATGATTATCCGCAGAATACAGATCAACTTTCATTAAATTATACACACTCTTTTGGCAAGCATAACCTGAGCGCATTATTGCTTTATGAAGGTAACGAGCAAAGTGCCGACAACTTTGAAGATTATAGGCAGCTTGCAATACCCGTAGATCAACTAATTGCTGGCAATAGTGCATTGCAGAATGCTACGCAAACTACAAATGGTTTATCTGACTATGCTACTAACTCGGTTGTAGGCAGGCTTACTTATGATTATAATGGTAAATACCTGGGCGAATTCAGTTTCAGGAATGACCAGTCATCAAAATTTGCGCCGGGCCAAAAATCAGGATTTTTCCCTTCAGGTTCAATAGGATGGCGTGTATCTGATGAGGACTTCTGGAAGAATTCATCTGCCTTATCGTTTATTGACAACTTAAAGTTCCGGGCATCATATGGTGTTTTGGGTGATGATGGTCCTTTATTTTACCAGTTCCTGAGCGGGTATAACTATCCGGCAAATGGTTCAAACAACCAGTTGCCTACAGGTGCGGTATTTGGTAATAACTTTGTAAATGCTGTACAAAGCACAGGTTTGCCAAATCCTAACGTAACGTGGTCAACCTCGCATACTTTTGACGTGGGCGCTGATCTTGATATGTGGAAGGGCCTGCTAGGTATTACTTTCGATTATTTTATTCGTAACAGAACAGGTTTATTGGCAACCTCAATATTACAAGTGCCTGATGTACTTGGTGCTTCTTTGCCAGAGCAAAATATTAACGGCGACAGAACCAAGGGATTTGACTTTGAAGTTAGTCACCATAATCATATTGGTAAATTCTCATACAATGTAAAGGGTACCTTCTCATTCGCTTATACCATGAATACTACCTATGCTGAATCACAGCATGGAAACTCATACCTTGATTGGTTAAACAACCAGGCGAACAGGAACCAGGGCATACAGTGGGGAACCAGCGGATCAGGGCAATATCAAAATTACAACCAAATTCTTAACAGCCCTGTGTATGTAAATCGTGGAACTGTGGTAGGTGATTATATTTACCAGGATTGGAACGGCGACGGGCAGATTGATGGTAATGATAACCATCCAATAGCTTACGGCGGTAACCCTAATGGCCTGCCAACAACACCTAAAATAACTTACGGACTTACCTTAGGCGGTTCATACGATGGATTTGATATCAGTATGCTGTGGCAGGGAACAGGCATGTACAGCGTATCATATATCGAGCAATTGAATATCCCGCTTTGGGGTGGCGGCAGCGCGTTAACACAATTCTTAAACGATTATCACCCTGCTGATCCTAATGCTGATCCGTACAATCCGAATACAGTATGGGTGCCCGGCCATTTTGCCTACACTGGTACTACCGCCAACACCAATTCAACATTTAACTTTCAAAATGCATCTTATTTAAGGCTTAAGAGCTTAGAGATCGGTTATAATTTACCTAATAAATTTTTATCGCAGATAGGGGTTAAAGGGGTAAGGGTATTTGTAAACGGTTATAACCTGTTAACTTTTACCGATGTTAAGTATGTTGACCCTGAACACCCTTCAGGTACTTATGGCTACTTGTACCCGCTTGATAAATTGTACAACGTAGGTTTAAATGTTAAATTCTAATTGAAAGAAATCATGAAAAAATATAACTATATATTATTAACATTATTTGTGTGTTTAACGGCTTGCAGAAAGCTGGATATACCACCAAAAAATATCATCCAGGACCCTGACGTGTTTTCTACTCCGGCAGGTATACAGGCATACATGGCACGTATTTATAGTGAGCTGCCTATCGAGGATTTCAGATATTCACCTCAGCGTGGCTTAAACTTTTTCTGGATCATCAGCCCAACACCGGCTACAACAGGCGAGGCTATTAGCCGCGACCAGACAAGCTCCATGCAGGAAGCCTTTGGAAGCTGGAGCTGGGATATATGGGGAGGTTCATATACAACTATACGTGATTGCGATTACTTTATTCAAACGCTACCTTCATATGCAAGTAACTTCAGCACAGCACAGGTAAATGCCTGGCTTGGCGAAGCATACTTTGTACGTGGTATGACTTATTTTGGCTTAGTAAAACGCTTTGGCGGTGTACCCATAGTAAATAAAACATTAAATTATACAGTAGGTACCAGCACCGATGAACTGCAAATACCACGCTCATCAGAGCAAGCTGTTTGGGATCAGGTAGCCAGCGATTTTGATTTTGCTATCGCGAATTTACCAGCGGTAAATACTGATGAGGCTGATGGCAGCCGTGCAAATAAATATGTTGCAGCAGCATTTGAATCAAGGGCTATGTTGTATGCGGGCACCATTGCAAAATACAATACCACCACTTTATTTGATGGGCAAAAGAATCAGCTTTGCGGCATACCATCCAGCGCGGCCAACGGGTATTTCCTGAAAGCATATAATGCCGCTAAAACGCTTGATGGTGTTTACAGCCTGTATTTAAAATCATGGTCGGCCACTGATAAAACTGCCCAATACCAGAACTTTGTGAACCTGTTCTCAGATGCAGGAAGCAGCGAAAGCGTATTTGTCAGGGAATACCAGTATCCAAACTCGGTACACGGTTATGATGCTTATAACGTGCCGCGCCAGTTGATAGGGCCAAACGGTTATTCATCCGAAGTAAACCCAACTCTTGATTTTGTGGAGATGTTTGATGGTATACCGAAAAACTCAAATGGTACCATTCAAAATCTTGACGCGAGCGGCCATTATCTTTTATTCACTAATACAATGGATCTGTTTGCCAATGCCGAACCAAGGCTGCGCGCTACAGTTATATTGCCGGGCGATGCATTTAAAGGACAAAATATAGATATACAACGTGCTATATATACCGGTCCTTCTGCAGGCGGTATTAGCCCGCTATTACCAGCCGGTTCAAGATCACAGTATCCGCTTACAAACCTTGTTGTATCGGCTACTGCATCACAAACGGCCTACAAATTACCTGATGGAACATTAATGAACCCTGCCGGTTTGAGCGGCATTTTTACAGGTGACCAAACCTGTGCAATTTCAGGATTCTCGGTTCGTAAATGGCTTAACCCTAATTTACCAACAGCGCAAGTGCTGGAAAACAACGAAACTCAAACATGGATAGAGATGCGTTACGCCGAAGTTTTATTGAACCGTGCCGAAGCTGCTTTTGAATTGAACAGCGCAGGCCAGAGCGGTGCTACTAATTATTCGCAGGATGCCTTTACTATTATTAACGAGATACGTTCAAGAGCTGGTGCAACATTGTTGACAAGCGCAGGTTCAATGACCATTGATACTGTTCGTATTGAAAGAAGAAAAGAACTGGCATTTGAGAATAAAACCTATTGGGATCTGAAAAGATGGAGAACATTCTCAAAAGAGCAAAACGGAACCATATACCGTATCCTGATGCCATTCTATTCAGCACAGGCAGGCAAATATTTCTTTGATGCCCGTACCGATGAGCGTAACGATGTTTACACCTACGACCCAAGATGGTACTACGAGCAAATACCGCAGGGTGCTATATCAAAGAGTCCAAACTTAGTTCAAAACCCAGGTTATTAATATATTAAAGATGAAAAAGCTATTCTATTATACAGCATTTTGTTTGGCAGTTATTGCCGGCAATTCGTGCAGCAAAATTGATAATTATCCCGCGCCATCCGATACCATAAACGGTAGTACAATTGACGAGGGCACAGGGGCTACCGTACAAACAGAAATTGGCGGCGGCGGTACACGCGTTAAATTGCTGGAGATTAGTTACAGCGCTAATCCTACGCCTGAGTATTTCCAATCAATGCAGGATGGTACTTTTAACGACGATAAAATATTTGCTGCTACTTATAAGGTTTCGGTTGAAGGGCCGTTTGTACCGTTGGTGACTACAGATAATACCGGTACGGTTACAGCCGACTCAAGCCAAACTATTAAGTTAACAAGCAAGGCAACGCTTAACTTTAAAGTTCAGCCTTTTTTAAGAGTTGAATGGGTAGGTAAGCCGGTGTTTAATGCTGATAGTACTGTTACCGTACAGGTTAAAATTACCCGTGGTACCAGTAATCCAAACTACCAGCAGGATATAACCGATATTAACCTGTATGTAAGCAATACCCAGTACGATGGTAATAATAATTACGACCCAAGGTACTCAAAACTGGTTTCATATGGTGGTTCAACCGGTACCGCGTTGCTGGGCCAGGTTATAACCATTACCACCACAGGCGGCGCAATGCCGGCGCAGGATGTATATTTCCGGGTTGGTGCAAGGATAAATGCCGGGCTCGATGAGTATAACTACAATGCCCCAATGTCTGCAAAATATCCGTGATCATAATTTTCAAGGAGGGTTAACAGCCCTCCTTTTTTATAAAATAATTAGTAATAACAAATCATCTACATGAAAAAAACTGTCCTTTTTTGTAGTTTAATAACTATCTCACTTGCTGGTTTAGCGCAAAATAACCCGGATACCGGTCGACAAAAAACAGCTTTCCAAACCAGTAGCCCCTGGATACCCCAAATTGATGTACGCTCAGACGTAGCGATCGTATACGGCACTAATGACCGCCCCGGCGTAACATTTGAACAGCGCGTACAATCGTGGCGTGATAAAGGTTACCAAACCGCTTTTATGACCGGTATTGCATGGGGTACATACTTTGACTACTTTCTGGGTAAATGGGATGGCAAAAACCACTTAGGGATAGGGCAGGTAACACAAAAAGGCGACACTATTTTTCATGGCAAAAACATGCCATATGTAGTTCCGGTACAGTCGTTTATTGAGTACATGAAAACTGCTGTAGTAAAAAGGGTGATAGATGCCGGTATAACTACCATATTTTTAGAAGAGCCCGAGTTTTGGGCACGAGCGGGTTATAGTCAGCCGTTTAAAGAGGAATGGCAAAAATATTATGGTTTCCCGTGGCGCCCGCAGGATGCATCTGCGGAGAATACCTACCTGTCGAGCAAATTAAAATACCAGCTATTTTATAACGCCATAAAACAGGTTTCAAATTATGCCAAGGAGTATGGCAAAAGTAAAGGCAAGGATGTGAAGGTTTATATAGCAACCCACTCGCTGGTAAACTATTCTTCATGGCAAATTGTGAGCCCTGAAGCTAGCTTGGCATCATTACCCGGTATTGATGGTTACATAGCCCAGGTTTGGACAGGCACTTCGCGCGAGCCGACTTACTTTAATGGCCAGCGAAAGGAAAGGGTATTTGAGAATGCTTTTCTTGAATATGGTTCAATGGTATCAATGACAGCGCCAACAGGCAGGAAATTATTCTTTTTAACCGATCCGATTGAAGATTGGCCACGTGACTGGGCCGACTACCGCAAAAACTACGAAGCTACATTCACCGCTGAAATACTATACCCCATGATTGATAATTATGAGGTAATGCCATGGCCAGAGCGTATCTATACCCGCCCGTATAAAGTGGCACACAGCGATTCGAGCGTGCTGATACCTAAGTCTTACTCAACACAAATGCAGATCATGATCAACGTGTTGAACCAGATGCCGCTATCGCCAAACAGAGTAACAGGGGTAAATAGTATTGGGGTGTTAATGAGCAATTCATTAATGTTTCAGCGTTTTCCAACGCACAATGGCTTTGAGGATCCGCAATTCTCTAACTTTTACGGACAAACACTGCCGCTGTTAAAACGCGGCATCCCGGTGCAAACCGTACATATGGAAAACCTTGCTTATGCGCAAACGCTGCAAAATATAAAGGTTTTGGTAATGAGTTACTCAAACATGAAACCGACTAACTCCGAAGTACATCAATATATTGCCGATTGGGTTAAAAAGGGTGGAGTTTTGATCTATTGCGGCCGTGATAATGACCCATATCAAAGTGTAATGGAATGGTGGGATACAAAAGGCAATAAGTTTACTGCTCCATCACAGCATCTGTTTAAATTATTACATATTGATACCAGCGCTAATAAGCAAGGGTATAAAGTTGGTAAGGGCATGGTTTACATTGTAAGGCAAAACCCTAAGGAGTTTGTATTGCAGCCAAACAATGATGTTGATTATACCAACCTGGTAAAGCAAGCTTATGAAAAAGATGCCCATGCGGGTAAAATAACTTATAAAAACAGCTTATACCTTGAAAGAGGGCCTTATGATATCATCTCAGTGATGGATGAGAATGATGACAGTAAGCCATATACAGTAAAAGGCCCTGTTATTGATCTTTTTGATCCGCAGTTATCGGTACTTACTGAGAAAGTTGTAAACCCGGGCGAACAATCTTTATTATACGATCTTAGTCGCGTAGCAGATAAAACCAAGCCCCAGGTGCTGGCATCAGCATCAAGAATATATGACGAGCAAGTACAACCCGACAGTTATTCATTTGTGGCAAAAAGCCCTAAAAATACATTGAACAGTGTACGTGTGCTATTGCCATCGCAACCAAAGGAAACTGTTGTTACCGATAGTAGCGGCAACACAATAGCCGATGTAAAAACATCGTGGGATAAGAGTACAAATACATTATATATGGGCTTTGACAATAGTCCCGATGGTATAAAGGTGAACTTAAAATGGTAATTTTTTTAATAATTGGTTTAGTAGTAGTTTTACTTCCCGTACATAGAAAATATGTACGGGAGTTTTGCTGCTTTTGGGCCTGTTGTCACACAAAATCCAATGCTGCTTTATCACAATTACATAATATAATACAACAGGGTTACTGCCCGAAAAAAAACTATTGATGAAAAAAACACTTCTTACGGCACTAGCCTTTTTACCCTTAATTACACTAGCACAAGTTAAAGATGCCAACCTGGTTGATTACATCAACCCACTGATGGGAACGGCATCAAAGCCCATCATGTCGAACGGGAACACTTACCCGGCCGTAGCCGTGCCATGGGGCATGAATTTCTGGACCCCGCAAACCGGTAAAATGGGCGATGGCTGGCAGTATACCTATGATGCCGATAAAATCCGTGGCTTTAAACAAACGCATCAGCCTTCACCGTGGATGAATGATTATGGCATGTTCTCTATTTTTCCTGAATCAGGCGTGTTAAAACTTGATGAAAATGATCGCGCCAGCTGGTTTTCGCACAAGGCTGAAACCGCTAAACCATACTACTACAGTGTTTACCTAGCCGATTACGATATCACTACCGAGATTACGCCAACCGAACGCGCGGCAAACTTCAGGCTGACTTTCCCTAAAAGCAACAGCTCGCATATCATCATTGATGCTTTTGACAAGGGATCGTATGTAAAAATCATCCCCGGCAAGCAGGAAATAATTGGTTACAGCACCAAGAATAGTGGCGCCGTACCTGAAAATTTTAAAGATTATTTTGTTATTTATATCGATAAGCCTTTTGAGCAAACATCCGTATGGGAAAGTTTAAAAGAAAATAAAGGCACATTAGAGTATAAAGGCGATCACGCGAGTGCGGTTGTCAGCTTTAAAACCAATAAAGGCGAGCAGGTGCATCTTCGGGTAGCATCATCATTCATCAGCATTGAGCAGGCCGAACTGAATTTAAAACGCGAACTGGGTAACGACAGCTTTGATGTTACCGAACAAAAAGCCAAAGTCGTATGGAATAAAACTTTGAACCATGTAAATGTAGAAGGTGGTACTATTGATCAAACTCGCACATTTTATTCATGCCTGTACCGCATGCTTTTCTTCCCGAACAGGATGTATGAGGTTGATGCAAAAGGGCAGACCGTACATTACAGTCCGTTCAATGGCAAAGTGATGCCAGGCTATTTGTTTGCCGGTACTGGTTTCTGGGATACTTTCAGAGCGCTTTATCCATTCCTTAACCTGGTTTATCCATCCATAAATAAAGAAATGCAGCAGGGATTGGTAAACGACTATAAAGAAGGTGGCTGGTTGCCGGAGTGGTCGAGCCCGGGTTATGCTGATTGTATGGTGGGTAACAATTCTGCCTCAGTAGTTGCCGAAGCCTATTTAAAAGGCGCGCGTGGTTATGATATTGAAACTTTGTTCGAGGCTTTAAAGCATGGCGCAAATAATACTGGTCCGAACGCCACAGGCCGCAGGGGAGTAGAGTACTATAACAAACTGGGTTATGTGCCATATAATGTTAAGATTAACGAAAACGCTGCCCGTACACTGGAGTATGCCTATGATGATTTTGCCATTTACAGTTTAGGTAAGGCACTTGGCAAACCCGAATCAGAGATCGGTATTTACAAAAAACGCAGCATGAACTATAAGAATTTGTTCGATCCGGAAACCGGTTTAATGCGTGGCAAAAATGAGGATGGATCATTTGAAAAACCTTTTAATCCGTTTAAATGGGGCGATGCCTTTACCGAGGGTAATAGCTGGCACTATACCTGGGGCGTTTTTCAGGATATACGGGGGCTGATGAACCTGATGGGTGGCAGGGAAAAGTTTGTAGCTAAGCTTGACTCTGTATTTTCACTACCTCCAATTTTTGATGACAGCTATTACGGAACAACTATTCATGAGATCCGTGAAATGCAGGTAGCCGATATGGGCCAGTACGCGCATGGTAACCAGCCTATACAGCACATGATATATTTATACGGTTATGGTGGCGAACCATGGAAAACCCAATACTGGGCACGCGAAACTATGAACCGTATGTATAGAGCAACACCTGATGGCTATTGCGGTGATGAGGATAACGGACAAACATCGGCATGGTACGTGTTTTCGGCAATAGGTTTTTACCCGGTATGCCCGGTTAGTACGCAGTATGTACTGGGTGCGCCACTATTCAAAAAAATAACAGTAAACCTGGAGAACGGCAAAAAGATAATAGTTAACGCCCCAAAAAATAGTGCCGATAATAAATACGTGAATAGCATGACTTATAACGGTAAATTATATGATTTAAACTGGGTTGGCCATGCATCATTATTACAGGGTGCGGTTATCGATATGGACATGGCAGCTAAACCGAATAAAGCAAGAGGTATTAAACCAGCCGATGTTCCATTCTCTTTATCAGATGAAAAATAAATGTTTAACACACATTTTTTAAAATAAAGGATGTCTTCTTGTTTAAAATGTCCTATAATTGAATGTTCAGATCTGCAAAACACCACAACTTTTATACAGTTGTGGTGTTTTTGAGCATACAAGGCCTATAAACAAAACCAACTTATAAACAACCATTTATACTATGAACAAATTAAGTTTTTTAATGCTGCTGGTATTTTCAGGCAGCACTGTTTTTGCCCAGGAGCGCAAGGCTCCGGCATACCCACTTATTACGCATAATACATATTTCAGTATCTGGTCGAATACAGATAGCCTTAATGAATCGACAACTCATCACTGGACGGGTAAAAACCAATCCCTGCTTGGTTTTGTTAAGGTAGATGATAAAGTGTATCGTTTTATGGGTAAAGAAGCGGAGGCTTATAAAACCATACTTCCTGCTGCTGATGAAGCTAACTACCCGATAAAATATACAGAAACCGAGCCTAAAGGCGACTGGAAATCGGCCCAATATAATGCTGCCGACTGGAAAGATGGCCTGGCACCAATAGGTACCGATGATTTTGACAAAACAAAATGGACAACCCATGATATTTGGGTTAGGCGCACATTTTCGGTAGCAGATGCCAGCATGATCAATAAGCTGATATTAAAGTTATCACACGATGATGATATTGACGTTTACCTGAATGATGAAAAAGTATATCAAAAAGTTGGTGTTACCAATGATTATGGCATGGTGCCAATTGCCAATACTTTAAAAAATGGTGAGAATATATTGGCTGTGCATGTTGTAAATACAGGAGGCGGCTCAAGGGTTGATATTGGTTTGGTTGATATGGTTAAGACTAAACAACGCCGGATCGAGCTGGCTAAACAGATCAGTGTTGATTTAAATGCTACGCAAACCATTTACAAATTTGAATGCGGTAGTGCCGATCTGCAGCTAACCTTTACTTCACCTTTATTGCTGAATGATTTGGCACTTTTATCAAGGCCGGTATCTTATATCTCGTATAAGGTCAAATCAAATGATGGCAAGCAGCATAACATAAAAGTATTCTTCAGCGCATCGGCTGATATTGCCCGCGATAGGCCGTCGCAAGCGGTAACAGCTCAAAAAATAACATCAGCCAGCTTATCTATGTTAAAAGTGGGTACCGACGAACAGCCTATTCTGAAAAAGAGTGGTGATGATGTGCGTATTGACTGGGGATACCTTTATGTGGCGGCTCCTAAAGCCACTAACGCGCTGCAATACACCGGCAGCAGTGCTGATGCAGTTGGCTCATTTGTAAATAATGTAAGTACATCTACAGCTAAACAGGGTACGGATATAGTTTTAAATACCATGATCCCATTTGGTATGGTAGGTAATACCCCGGTAGAGAAGTTTATTGAGCTGGGTTATGATGATATTACCCCGATCCAGTATTTCCATACCAATTTAAAACCATGGTGGCAAAATGCTCAACTGAAAACCATTGTACAGGTACTGGAAAAATCAGCTACGGAATATCCATCTGTGATTAAGAAATGTGAGGTATTTAACGCTTCGATGTATAAAGAAGCTGTGCATGCTGGCGGTGATAAGTACGCTAAATTATGTGTACTGGCTTACCGCCAAAGTATTGCCGCGCATGATTTGGTAAAGAGTCCGCAGGGACAGATCTTATGGCTATCGAAAGAGAACTTCAGCGGTGGCTTTATCAATACGGTTGATGTTACTTATCCATCAGCTCCCTTGTATCTGATCTACAATCCAAAACTAATGGAGGGGATGCTGAACGGGATCTTCTATTTCAGCGAGAGTGGCAAATTTAACAGGGATTATGCATCACATGATTTGGGCGAGTATCCTTTAGCCAATGGCCAGCTATATGGCGAAGGTATGCCTGTGGAGGAATCGGGTAATATGATCATCCTTGTGGCTGCTATTGCAAAGGCCGAAGGTAATGCAGAATATGCACGCCCGCATTGGAAAACATTAAGCCGTTGGGTTAATTACCTGGTTAATGAAGGTTTTGATCCTAAAAACCAGCTTTGTACAGATGACTTTGCAGGTCACCTGGCGCGTAATGCCAACTTATCAGTAAAAGCCATTGTAGGTATTGCCTGCTATGCACAGCTGGCAGATCAGTTGGGTGAAAAGCAAACCGCTGCAAAATACCGCGAGATTGCCAAAGGCATGGTAGGTAAATGGATCCAATTATCAGCAGATGGCGATCACTCAACCTTAACATTCGGTAACCCGGGCAGCTGGAGCCAAAAGTATAATATGGTTTGGGATAAAGTTTTAGGCCTTAAATTGTTCCCGCAATCGGTTTATGATAAGGAGATAAAATTCTATATCTCCAAACAAAATGCTTTCGGCTTGCCATTGGATAGCCGCAAAACCTACACAAAATCTGATTGGATTATGTGGACCGCGACTTTAGCAAGTAACCGGGCTGATTTTGATGCATTAGTTGATCCTATATATAAATACGCGACTGAAACCCCAACCCGCGTACCGCTTAGCGACTGGCACGAAACCACCGATGGAAAACAGGTAGGTTTCCAGGCAAGGAGCGTAGTAGGAGGGTATTTTATGAAGCTATTGGACGAAAAAATGACTGCTAAGAAATAGGGGTATTTTAAGAAGTCATAACTGAGCCCGGGGAAATATTTCTCCGGGTTTTTTAATTCTCGCTCATTATCCTAACCGGTCCCATTAAACCTGAAGGTATCAGCGGTGAATCTTTTGTGAAATAGTTCCAGGTAGTAAAGCAGTACCTGCCTTTTGACGGGCGTGGTTCATTCTTTAAAAACCACTCGGGGAACTCCTTTAAGTACTTGCCGCTGTCATATAAATACTGGCTCGGCAGCCATTTACAATCATCAGGTTCCTGCTCATCGCCAATAAGGCGGTTGGCCCAAACGTTGGTTACTTCGACTACCAGGGTATTACCTGATTTTTTAAGCAGACCGGCGGGTATTTTTACACTCCACGGTGCCGTCCATATCACGCCCATATCCTTATTGTTGATGCTAACACGGGCTATATGTTTTACTTTTCCCAAATCTAAATACAATGTCTTTTTGGTGTTGACAGCTCCGGGGGCATCAAAGTTTATGGTGTAAATTGCTGTGCCGCTAAAATATTTAATGCCGTTATCTGTGTTCGTTGTCCAGTCAGTTAGTGAGTCGAGCGTTACTGGTTTCTCCGGGCCACCCCAGCGGTGATCAAATTGTACCTGCCAGGCTCCTTTTATAACAGCCAGCTGTGTTTGCGTTGGAAAATCGTTCTTTTTTGATGCTGTACGCGTTGCCACGGGATGCCTGAATACAACAAAAAAGCTTTGCGCATCATCAAAGCTTAAAGAGATAGAGGTGAATTTTCCATCATCCTTAAATTGCTGCAAATCGCGGATCGATCCGGTTACCGCATCCCATAGCTCGGGTTGCATACCGCTTACCTTAAAGGTGCAGGTAGCCGAGCCTGCACGATGCGCGAGATTAGCAACAAAATATAGGCTGGTATTGCCCTGTACACGGTTAATGTTGCGGAGCGCGATGCTGTCCTTTATATCGCTCACAAACATATTGGTATCGGTAGCTGCAAACTTGCCCCATTGTAATAATGCCTGGCAGCGTGTCCAGTATTTTACGGTGGTGGCGGCAGGTTTCCACCAGGTTTGGGTACGGTCAAAATGTGTACCCCATTGGCCCATGGCCTCGCCCGGCTGGTAGCGATCACCCCAGGGTTGTTGCGCAAAGCGGTGGATGATAATACGATTAACACCCACACAAAAGGCGGCATCGCCAATAGGTTTTAGCCATGCCGGGTACTCATCCCATTTGCTGTAGGCGGGCTGCCCGGTGAAAGCCTCAGCCTGTATCAGGTTCTGACCTGTTTTTCTGATAGCGGCCAACGTTGGCACCAGTTCATAAGGCGAATAAACACCTTTATCCGTCCAAAACTCCACCATAGTACGATGCACCTGCGGGACTACATCATCGGGCCGCCACGGGCCGCCATAGGGCTCGCTTAAAAATCTTAGGTTAGCTTCCTTTAGTTTTTTTGATATGGTGGCGAAGTAGACATCCCGGTACAGATCACGCACGGTATTATCAAAATCAAGCCCGAATTTTATGGAATCAAGTTTACTGCCCACCCGCCTATTAGCAAGGGTGATCAGGAATGGTGTAATATCATAGCCTTTGCGCTTCAAAAACTCCTGCTTCATATTGGGCGTCCAGGTAACATCGTCAATTTCATAGCTGTCGAAATAAACATCGGTCATCACCGTACCGGCCAAATTGCCCAGATGCTTCTTTATTTCGCTGATCATGTGATCCATATGAAAGCTCACCGCCTTCTCGCTCATCTTATCGCACTCCAAACCCGTTGCCTGCGGTTGCGCCGGTTGAATAAGCGCCCCGGTAGTGGTATGTCCAAAACGATAAATCATCCAGTTCCCGGCAGGAGCATCCCATCGTAATCGCCCGTTCAGATCCATTTTGTCTGAGATATCTATTACACTATCCTTGCTTACCGGCCCTTTAGCAGGTACTGCCAGTACCGATATGTCACGATAGTAAGAACTCCTTTCCGGTATCTCCGGATTCTCCACCAGCCCGGTATGCGGGTTATAAACCGGGAAACGCATATTGGCCCGTGGGTTAACCGATGGCCTTAATAGCTGAACATTAACGTGGGTGTTGCCTTTAACTACCTTGGTGCTCCAGCATAATTCCTGCATGGATAGTTCAGGGGTTATCCATGGCCCACCAGATGCTTCATAACCGGGGCAGTTAAACAGGCCTAGTGTCATGTTCAGGCGTTTGGCTTCTTCGGTGGCATAGCGAACCAGTTTCCACCAGGGTTCTGTCCAGCCGATAATGTCAGGGGTGGGAGATTTTTTGATAACAGCGCTCCATGGCATAGTGACATCAGCCAGGGTCGACATGGTGGCACTGTTAAAACCCTCGGCCTTTAATGCTTCCAGATCTTTTGTAATGCCCTGCTGACTTACATTCGATCCCATCCACATCCACAAAACACCGGGTTTGGCATCTTCGGGCGGATTGTTAAAAACATACTCGGGGTCATCTTTTGGGATTACCGGGATTTGCTTTTTACGTGTTTGGGATATGGCATTGCTTACAATCAGTATAAAAAAAAGAATAGGGGTAATCTTACTATAACTGAATTGCATAATGAAAAGAATAATCGCAAGTTGATAATGCTAATATATTCTTTTACAGGATGATATTTTGTACGGCGATATAATTAATTTCTGCACTGTTGCCAGTATTATGAAAAAACAGTGCAGAATTTAATTAAATGCACATGAATAGTTTGTTCTAAAACGCCCTTTAAGGTTTTAGCTCTGCCAGTACAAATTTCTTAACAGGTGATACCTGCCCAAAAATGTCGGTTATTTGCAGGGTGATGTAGTAATCCTGGCTTTTAAGGTTCATATCTTTTACAGCAATGCTCACACTGGTTAAATCCGGATCGGTGCCTTTTAGTGATGCGATACCGTTGCCCGAGTATGTGCTGTTATCAAATATATGCACTTCATAACTTAACTGCGGGGTGGCTGTTTGCAGTACGCTCCAGTCAACAAATATCTTTTTTTGTGAATGATCATAATACGCAGCAAGGTCATAAACATCAGCGGGGATAATTTCAGGCTTATCTTTTTGCTTCACTGCATACATGGTCTTTTTTTGCCACGGATTCGTTCCGCATGATGTTGCCTTAACACCGTCATCGCCATAGCGTTCCGCTTTCCATGAGCCTTCTCCGGCTTCAGCCACCAATGAATCAGGGTGTACCCATTTATACTGATCGGTTAACATCCAGTATGATTTATATATGGCTGTGCGGCTATGTTTCTGCTCGTCGGCAAAATTTTCAAGAAAGCTGCCAATATCGCCATGCAGCATCGCATCCTTTTCCGGAACTGTAAAGGTTACATAATGCGTGTAGGTTTTTGCGGTATGATCATATATCCAATAACCAACCTGCGTGGTTGAATCGTTGATGGTCCAACGTTTTACAATATTGGTATACCATTGGCTGGGTTTCCAGCCGAAGTCAGCATGGGAGTGTAAGCCCGTACCTTCGCCGCCAAAACCACCAACAAAGGTTAAAGGAGCTTTATAGGCTGAGGAAATCTGTATTTTATTAGGGAAGTCCCAAATAGAGAAAATGTTATTCGGTATACGGCCCTCTGTTGGTCCGGCTAATTGAATACCGCAATAGCCACCACTTTTCCCAATGCCGAATTGTACGCTACAGGCATAAGTAAAAGGCGCAAGCCCGTCAGCAGGGATCATAACATCGGCCATCATTAGCTCGTTGTTATTTTTTGCCATACCAACTGTTTTTACATATGGCCCCCATTTTGGGCAACTTTGCTGCGCAAGGCCGTTAAGTGCGATTGCAGAAACTAAAATAGTTGTTAACAGATGCTTTGTTTTCATAACGGATTTATCTTTAATATTAGTTATGGGTTAATGAATTACCTTGTGCTTTAGCAAAAAGCAACTCAAACTGTTTTTCGGAATTTAAATACTTATTAAGCAGATCGAACTGATTTTTGGCCCTTACTAAGTTGTGGCCCGGATATTTAGTTTCGTAATAAATATCGTTATTCAAAAAATCAGTTAAAAAGCGGATGGCCTGCATATACATCATCAGCTTACCCGAGAAAATGAAGTACTGTTTTTCTGTTTCAGTAAGTATTTTACCCATATCAGCCATATAGCCTTTGCATATAGCCATGAAAATATCTTCCCTGATATGGATTTTTGAGAAATCCTGTTCCTCTTCATTTACAGGCGATAGGTAGGTTCGCATCATATCGCCCACATCACTAAAAAAGTAGCCGGGCATTACAGTATCCAGGTCAATTACACATAATCCGTTCTGCTTGTCGTCAAACAGTATATTATTGATCTTGGTATCGTGATGGATAACCCTTACCGGGACCTGGTTATTAGTTATTAACTGATTATATTGCTGTAAAATAGTATAGTGGTTATACACCTCTTTTACTTCCTGGGCTGCCTCCATTAAATTCTCTTCCCGGGCATTTTGGCAAGCTGTTTTAAACTGATCGAACCTTAGTTTAAGGTTATGAAAGTCGGTCAGCGTATATTTGAGCTGATTAGCATCAAAGTCTTTAAGCATGCAGGTGAACTTCCCAAATTGCCTGGCCGCTTCAAATGCCTCTTTATTATCACTTATAAAATCAACAGTTCGTGATCCTTTAACAAACGGGAACAGCCTGTAATATTCACCTTTGTCGGTTTTAACCAGGTAATCGCCTGCAAGGGACGGTAATGGAGCCACGAAATTATAATCAGGATAGGTTCTGCTAAAATACGATTGCAGCAGGGTTAAGTTACCGGCTATCTGATCAGGTGATTTAAAAACATTGACATTAATTCTTTGCAGAATATAATCCTGTCCGTTGCCTGATACTTTTAATGTGTAATTTATTAACCCTGAACCAAAGGGTTGAACTGTGTATTGTGAAGGTTTTAGTCCAAAGGCAACCAGTATTTTATTAAGCATATTTATATGTGATTAACCAAACATACTAAAACATAGCAACCGTATTTATAAAGCCGTTACACAAACGTTTGTGCCATTTTTTTAAGCTTTGAGAACAATGCTTTGTACAAAAAATAGTGTGGCATATAGTAGATTTATTTGCAGTAAATCGACCGACTTCGCTCTTTAAAAATCAGGCAAAAACCAATAGTGTTCCAATGTTTGCAAACGTTTGCGTTAAGGGATTAAGATTATGTAAAGTAGTTTATCATTAAATTCATAAAAACTTTAAATAAGTAAATGGAACTTGCAATAAAAAGTATAAGCATGGCTCAAAGCAAAAAAGTAACGCTTGGCTACCTTTTCTATACTTTCCTGAAAATAGGAGCTGTAAGTTTTGGTGGTTATATGGCGCTGGTTTCATTAGTGCAGAAAATAATGGTTGATAAGGATGAAACCTTAGAAAACGAAGTGATTATTGACAGCATAACCGTAGCCAGCCTTATACCGGGGCCTCTGGCTGTAAACATTGTGGCCTATATTGGCTATCACCTTAAAGGGAAAACCGGTGCATTATTAAGCATGATTGGCGTGTTATTGCCAGCCTCCACGCTGATGCTGTTATTAGCATGGTTGTATTTCTCGTATGCCTATAAGTTTGAGTGGGCTAATATCATGCATTATGTGGTGGCTGTGGTAAGTGCCATTATATTATCAACGGGTTTCAATCTGTACAAAAAAGAGATCGGTAAAAATTATAAAAAGGCTTTGCTATGTCTTTTTACTATTATTGTTATGGTATTAACCAGCAGTTATCTCATAACCCTGGGGCTGATTGCTTTGGGGGCAATAATGGGGCTGATTATTGAACGTAGCAACATCAAGCTAAATAATTTAAAAAATAAGAGGGCTTTTAAGTTCAATGCCATTTATAGTGCGGTTATCAGTTTATTTATAATAAATGAGGTTTTATTTATAAGTGGTACCTATAAATTTTTTAATAGCCCTATCCTGAAAATAAGCATGGTTTTCTCGGGCATCAGTCTTTCCTTGTTTGGTGGCGGATATGTGATGATCCCGATAATGCAATCCTTATTTGTAAACGAGCTGCACTGGCTTACCCGGCAGGAGTTTATTGATGCCATTGCCTTTAGTCAGGCTACACCCGGGCCAATACTGGTGAGCGCAACGTTTATTGGTTATAAGCTGGCAGGGGTAATGGGTGCTATAATCGCGACTGCTGCCATGTTTGCGCCATCGGCCATTGTAATGATAATGGTAAGCAAGCTATTTAAAAAAACTAAAGACCATTCACTGGCAAAAGATATGATTGCAGGCGTAAAAGCGGTAGTAATAGGCCTTATTATAGCTTCAGCAGTCAGAATTTTATATACGCAGCCATTTTCATTAGGCATAGCGGTAGTTGCAGTAGCGGCTTTAATACTAAGCTTTAAATACAAAGTGAGTCCGGTTTATTTAATTGTCGCATCTATATCAATAGGTATCATCACAAAATTTTTAATATGAGTAACTCTACCCAACCATTAGGTATTCAAATTATCGGCACACAACGTTCCGGTTCAAATTTATTAAGGGTGATGCTTGACCAGTCGAGCGAAATTGTATCGCCTCACCCTGCGCATGTATTGGTTACGTTTGTGCCTTTGCTGGAGCTTTATGGCGATCTGGATACTGAAACCTATAAGGTGTTGATAAATGATGTGGTGGATTATGTGGAAGCCAACCCCGTACCCTGGGACGGTATCACCATTGACCGCGACTGGATATTCGAAAACTCAAATGTTTACAGCCTGTTTGAAATAAACTGCCTGATATATGAACAGGCCGCTATCTGCAAAAATGCAAAATACTGGTGTTGCAAAAGCATGGCTAATGTGCATTATGCCGATGAATTGGAAAGCCATAGCCCTAACCTGAAATATATTTACCTGTACAGGGATGGGAGGGATGTTGCCGTTTCATTTAAAAAAGCGATAGTAGGCGAAAAGCATATCTACAACCTGGCCCGCCAATGGAAATATGACCAGGAAGCATGTATTGAACTGGCAGATCGTATTGAAAAAGACCGCTTTTTCTCCCTGAATTATGAAACGCTTATCGCGCAACCCGAAGCTGAGATCAGGAAGCTGTGCAGCTTTTTGGATATCACTTATAATGAAAGTATGCTGAGTTTTTATAATTCACATGAATCAAAAGCTACTGCCGCTGCCGGTGAAATGTGGCAGAATCTGGAGAAACCGATCATGAGCAATAATACCGGTAAATTCCACAAGGAACTAACCCATGAGGAGATAGAAATTTTTGAACTGGTGAATCAGGATGTGCTGCAAAAACTGGATTATCTGTTATTTACCCCGCTAACCAATACCCAACTGATCTCGGATGATGCTATTGAGCAATATGGCATCGATAATAAGATACTGAAAAAGGAGATCCTGGTAAAGGCCCGCAAATCCGACCTGGAGCACAGGGAGCCTCAGGTGATCATCCTACGGAAAATAAAGGAACGCGCTGGGGAATTGGTCATCCAGGCAAGTGCTGGTGTTTAGCATTCCGTCGTTTATAGTCTAGTAATTAAATTTTATATCAATGATAAAATACAAACACCTGCACAAGCTATTGCTGTTATGTACAGGTTTTCTGCCTTTGGCATCTATCGCTCAAACTAAATCGGCCTATAATGAATTGCAGGTTTTCGATCCCTCATTTTTTACCCATAACGGGAATGAGTATCGGAGTGCAAACGGATCGCCGGGGCCAAAATACTGGCAGAATGCAGCTAGCTATGTTATTAAGGCGGAGTTGAATGAAAAAGATACCACGGTAAAAGGTTCAGTTAGTATTAAATACACCAATAACAGCCCCGATACACTTAATTATTTATGGTTACAGGTTGATCAGAACTTATTCAAGGCTGATTCAAGAGGTACAGCTGCCACAAAAATATCAGGTGACCGCTATGCTGTGGGTTCCTATACCAAAGGATACCAGATAGGAGCGGTTACCATCACTTACATGGGTAAAACATATAAGGCCGAAACGGTAATTAGTGATACGCGTATGCAGGTGCGTTTGCCCTTCCCGGTAAAGCCACATGGCGATCAGATCAGTGTAAAAGTAGATTACTCTTTCTTTATCCCTGAGCATGGTGCCGATCGTATGGGCCGGTTAAATACTAAAAACGGAACCATTTACCAATTAGCACAATGGTACCCGCGCATGTGTGTTTATGACGATGTAGAAGGCTGGAATACACTGCCCTACATGGGCGAGGGTGAGTTTTATTGCGAATATGGCGATTATGATTACGCCATAACCGTACCTGCTGATATGATAGTTGCCGGTTCAGGCGACCTGCAAAACCAGCAAGAGGTTTTAACAACCACACAAATTGCACGTTTGGCTAAAGCCATGAAAAGTGATAGCACGGTTAGCATTATTGGCGCAAATGAAATTGGCAAAGCCGCTATAAGGCCTAAGCATGAGGGTACATTAACCTGGCATTTTAAAATGAAGAATACCCGTGATGTTTCATGGGCTGTGTCGAGGGCATTCATATGGGATGCTGCACGTGTGAATTTAGCATCGGGCAATGGCGGACTGGCAATGGCTGTTTATCCTGTTGAAAGTGTGGGCAAGAACAGGTATAACCGGGCGGCACAATACTTAAAACATAGTATCGAGTTTTATTCAAAAACTTACTTTGAGTATCCGTGGCATTCGGCTTACGTGGTTGCGGGTGTGGCCTTGGGTATGGAATATCCGGGGATTGTATTCTGTAGTTACAGCATACATGATGACGACCTTTGGCGCGATGTTACCCACGAGATTGGGCATAACTGGTTCCCGATGATAGTAGGCAGTAACGAAAGGCGCTATATGTGGATGGATGAAGGTATGAATACCTTTATAAATGGTTATTCATCAGCCTCATTTAATAAGGGAGAGTATAATGATACATCAAGTGCAGCTGTAAAACTTACCAGGAGTCTGATAAAAGAGCATGATCCGTTGATGACAGCGCCGGAGGTATCAAACGAGGGTGGCATGTACTATTATAAAACAGCGTTAGCACTTAATATACTGCGTAATGAGGTTTTAGGGGCCGACAGGTTTGATTATGCCTTTAAAATGTACATTAAACGCTGGGCCTATAAACATCCGCAACCCGACGACTTTTTCCGTACCATGAACGATGCGGCAGGCGATAACCTGAATTGGTTCTGGAAGGAATGGTTCTTTACCAACTGGACATTAGACCAGGCGGTAACGGGTGTTAAATACATTGGGGATGATGCGAAGAACGGCGCATTCATCACTATAGAAAACCTTGGCGAAATGGCCCTGCCAGTACATTTAAAAGTTACGGAAGAGAATGGCAACACTCAAGTTATTGACCTGCCTGCTGAGGTTTGGCAACGGGGTGCAAAGTGGGTGTTTAAATATAATTCAACCAGTAAAATTGCTACTGTGGTTATCGATCCTGATCGCCGTTTACCGGATACTGATCGCAGCAATAATATATACAGAATGCCTCAATAAAGGGTTCATTTTAAGGATTTTTCCAGTTTAATTCTCCTGATCCGTTGTAAGCAATTACAGCGGATTTTTTTGTTTAAAAACACCTCGTGGTAAAACTTTTTTACAATAGAATTATAAGTTTTTTAAAAAATTACTAAATAATAGAATATTTCTGTTTGATAATTCTAAAATATAGTACAATTCAGGCCCAAGAACGGAAATATCGTCTTTCTGTTTCGGTGCAATATGAATTGAATGTTAGCAAAACAAACGTTTGTGCGGTTTAAAATTCTATTAAACAAACGTTTGCGTAGTCATGTGGCCTCGTTTGCCTTGCTTTTGCTCTGCTTTACAACTAATTTTCATTATTCAAAATCAAAAAAAGCACTAACTAAAAACTAACTGACAACTAACATTAAAACTAAAATGTATGATTAAAATTTACACTCAACTTGGATTAGATTTTAAGGGATCAATCTTTCCAATTAAGTGCATGCCAAAAGGGGCGTTCTTCAGAAAGATCTGCTGCTACCTGCTTTTACTTTTGCCAACGGTAGCAAGTGCACAAAAAATAATATCCGGTAATGTAAAAGATAGCAAAGGCGTACCGGTAATTGCCGCCACCGTATCTGAGAAAGGCGCGACAAATTCAACTGCTACTGATATGAATGGTAAATTTAAAATTATCCTGAAAAACAGTTCGGGAGTTTTGGTCGTATCATCAGTGGGTTATAAAACCCAGGAAGTACCGGTTGGCAGCAAAAGCGACATATCAGTTGTTTTGCAGGATGACTTAAACCAGTTGAATGAGGTGGTAGTAGTAGGTTACGGTTCAGTAAAGAAATCAGACGTTACGGGATCTGTAAGCACCATAAAAAGTGGTGATCTGACTTTGGGTGGTACTGTTTCAAATGTAGGCCAGGCTATACAAGGTAAAGCTGCTGGTGTAACCGTTCAGCAAACAAGCTTTGCACCGGGCGCGGGCATACAGATCACAATACGTGGCGGTAACTCTATTAATGCCAGTAATGAGCCTTTATATGTAATAGACGGTTTTATTTCTGATTACGGTAACAAGATCAACCCTAATGACATTGCCGACATCGAAATATTAAAAGATGCTTCGGCAACAGCTATATACGGTTCACGTGGTGCCAACGGTGTTATATTGATCACTACAAAGAAAGGAACTGCAGGCCAGGTATCTATTGATGCCGATGTATCTAATGGCTGGCAGTATAATACCTATAAGCCGAAATTATTAACAGGCCAGCAATATACGGATATCCAAAATGCAACAGCCATTGAAGACGGGAAATCAGCGCCATATGGCCCGAGTTTTGTGCCAGCTAATACTAATTGGTTGCAAGCTGCCACACAAACTGCTAAAGTTGATAACAGGAGCCTTAGTGTAAGCAGCAATACTAAAGACTCTAAACTTTATGCATCTGTAAATTATCTTAACCAGGATGGTGTATTAAAAAATACCGGTTTCCAGCAATATTCAGCCAGGATGGGTGCTGAAAAAACATTAAATGATAATATAAAATTAGGTGCTAACTTTTACGGTGCAAGCTCAACCTCAAGTATACAATCATATTCGGGCGATATTACTGCGCCTATATTCGCATTATTGGTTGCACCGCCTAACGTGCCAATTTATAAGGCCGATGGTTCATACAATATATTCTATAACCCGCAAACAGGTGGTAATGGTAACCCGCTGTATAGCTTGCTGGCATTAACCAACACCACAGAAAATAAGTTAGGTAATGGTAATATATATCTTGATTATAATATATTAAAAAATCTTACTTTTCACGTAAGTGCAGGTGCTGAGTACAACCAAACTAATGCGGGCCAGTATCAACCCAATAATATTGCATTGGGTCTTACAAATCCGGGTATAGCTGCTGATCAATGGTATTCTACCTTCAGGTGGCTGGTTGAAAACTATTTTACCTATAAATTCAATATTGGTAAAGCAAATGCCTTTACCGTGTTGTTAGGTAACTCTAATCAAAAGGATGTTGACGAGGGCTTAAGCGCAGGCTCGCAGGGTTATTCGAACAACTCGTTCCTGTATTATAACTTAGTGGCAGGTTCAGTAACAAACGCGTCTAATAGCTACAGGACACAAACTACTGGTACTGATTATTTTACAAGGGTAAATTACGCCTATAATGATAAGCTGTTAGCTACCTTTACTTTAAGGGATGACGGGTCATCAAGGTTCGGTGCTAATTACAGGCATGGTATTTTTCCATCAGGCGCTATAGCTTATAAACTGGAAGACGAAGACTTTATTAAAGATTTACATACTTTTTCTGATTTGAAAGTAAGAATAGGCTATGGTGTAACCGGGAATGACCGTATTCCTGCTCCTAATATTTATTTAAGCACATACAGCGCATGGAACACCGTACTTGCTCCGGGTGGCCCACTACAAATTGGTATTGAACCGGCTTCGTTACCTAATCCGAACTTGAGGTGGGAAAGTACAGCCCAGTTTGATGCAGGCCTTGATATGGGCTTCCTGGGCGGGCGTATAAATGCTACGGTAGATGTTTACAGGAAAACAACTTCTAATTTATTGTCAAATGTAATTGTTGGACAGTGGACAGGTTTTAGTACTGAACTTATAAATGCCGGTTCTATACGTAACCAGGGAGTTGAATTAGCGGTAAATACAACTAATATAAGATCCGCCGGCTTTTCATGGACCTCAAGCTTTAACGCTTCTTATAATAAACAAAAACTTTTGTCATTTGCCCCTGGTGTTAATTCAATAACCAGTACTACCGCCAACCCAAGCGGAACGGTTTCGGGCCAGCAGTTTACAAACTTAGTGGTAGGTGGTGAATTAGGTGAAATTTATGGTTACAAATATATAGGTGTGCTTAAAACCGGCCAGAAATATGCACCGGAGCCAAATGCAAAACCAGGCGACCCATTATATGCTGATCTTAACGGAGATGGCGTTATAAGCCCTGCCGACAGGACTAATTTAGGTAATACTAACCCGCATTACACAGCAGCTTTAGGTAATAACTTTAATTATAAAGGTTTTTCTTTAGGTATTTTCTTCCAGGGTGCATTTGCTTATGACCTGTATAACATGAATGAATTAGTGTTGGAATCAACTACAGGAGCAGCCGCATTAAACAGGTTTGTACCTGGTGTAAACGAAAATACTAATATACCGCGCGAGGGTTATTTCTTAAGCCAATACGGCAGTTACGTCAACTCAAAATTTGTTGAGAACGCATCTTATGTTCGCTTAAAATCAGCTTCGTTTAGCTATACTGTTCCGTCTTCTGTGTTTGAAAAAACGCCAATCATCAGAGGGCTTACCGTATATGCCGAAGGACAAAACCTTTTAACCTTTACCAGTTATAAGGGTACTGACCCCGAAGAAAATGTTCACCAGGGGCAGGCAATCAATGCAGCGGGTGGTTACACAGGTAGTAATGTGTCCGGCGGTTTGGATTTTGGCGGTTTCCCGGCATTCCGTACCTATATTATTGGTTTAAAGCTTTCTGTTCATTAATAAATAATAAAGTATCTATCTATAACGGATCGACATAAATTTAAAAGAAATGAAAAAATATATTTTATTACTCATCCCGGTGATTATACTGCAGTTCTCCTGCAATAAGAACCTCGACCCCAAAGTGACTAGCAGCCTTACCAGTGTGAACGCTTTTACCACTGAGTCTGACGCTATTGCAGCGGTAAACGCTGTTTATGCCCGTTTAAAAGGGCCATCAGTAGGCGATAATTTTGATTATTGGACTGTAAGGCACTTTGCCTTAACCGATCTCCCAACTGATGTAGGCCATTGCAGCTATGGCGGTGACCCTGGTCAGCTTTCATTAGCTACCTGGAACTCGGCAAACGGTTTGCTTGCCGAAGATTGGAGACAGATATATAAACTGATAGCAAATGCCAATAGCGCCATTTACAATATCACACCAATGACAACAATTTCGGATGTTCAAAAAGCCCAGTTTTTGGCTGAAGCAAAATTTTTGCGCGCTGTGGCTTATATGGACCTCACCGATGCCTGGGGGCCTGTGGTTTTGGCAACAGAAAAGGACCTTGCTAACCCCAATTATTTAAGTCAGCCACCGGTTACTTCAGTTGCTGATATTGAGACATTGTTAATATCGGATTTAACGAACGCTGCTGCTGTACTGCCGGTTAATTATGTTAATAACCCAATTTATAGTACTAATGATGTGGGCCGTGCTACCAAAGGCGCTGCCATGACATTATTGATGAGGTTATATCTGCGCCAGCATCAATGGCAAAAGGCGGCTGATGCGGCACAAACTGTGATAAGCTCAGGAACATATTCATTATACCCTTCATACCAGGGCTTATTTTTAGAGGCTAATAAATGGTGTTCTGAAAATATATTCTCGGTATTAAGTGATGCTAACGTAAACGGAACTGAATTAATGAATCACTTTGGACCGTTGGTACATCCGGTTATAACAAACAGGTGGCAGTATTATGCGGCAAGCTGGCCTTTTTATCACAGTTTTGCCAATAATGATGATCGTAAAAATGAGTTCTTCCCTAAATACAAAGGAACTGATGGCCTGATACACGAAGAAGCGCCAACGTTAGGTGCTACACCACCTGCAGGTGTATTGTATATGCCTGATGTCGCTACTTCAAAATACGCCGATTCCACCGGTTCAATAAATAATTACTATGATGGGCATAGTGTAGACATTTTGCGTTATGCTGATGTATTAATGAGCAGGGCAGAAGCTTTGAACGAATTAAACGGCCCTACTTCTGAAGCTATAGGATTAATAAACCAGGTTAGGCAACGTTCACACGCCACACCACTTGTTTTAGGTAACTATACACAAACATCTTTAAGGTTAGCAATTTTACAGGAGCGTGGATGGGAGTTCTTTTATGAAGGAAAAAGAAGGGCCGATCTGTTACGTATGGGCCAGTATGATGTGATTGTAAATGCCTATCTTAAAGCTATAGGGCAAACAAATACAATAAGTTTACCTAAAGATCAATACTTTTCTTATCCGCTTAACCAGGTTCAGATCGATCCGAACCTGAGTAATGCAGGAAGGGAACAATAAAACAGGTTTATACTTGTAATATCAAGAATATATTATGCGATAAAAAGCATAATATATTCTTGATTATTTATTTAGCTATGTGCGTAAATTGCCAAATGAAGAAAAATATTTTTGGATATATAATCCCGCTCCTGTTTTCCCTTATCTTTTCGGGATGTTCAAACAGCGGTGGAGGAATTATAAAGGAAATACATCTTGGATTACATAATAACAACCAGTTAAAGGTTCAAATAGATGTGTTAACTGTTGAACCGGTTGATGCCTATGCTGAATATTGGGCAGGGAACGATAGTACAAATACTATGCGATCCACCATCATAAAAAATGCAACACAGCACTCGCTTGTACTTTGTAACATACTCCCTAAAACAAATTATGCTTATCACATTATTACCATTGATAATGGGGTTAAAAAAGTAAGTAAAACTTACACATTTAAATCACATGACCTGCCGCTATGGTTGCAGGAACAATTTAAAGCCATTAACACTTTCCCTAAATTAATACCACAGCAATTTAAGGATGGGTTAATCTTGCTCAATAAAAATTATGCACCCGGTATTGCTTTTTTGGTTGATTATAAAGGGCAGCTCAGGTGGTACCATACTGTTGATGGGATGGCCTATAAGGTTGTTCACTACACAAAAGATAAAACTGTACTTGCTCTTTTAGGCACAAATGACGACCCTACCAGTTATGGCAGGCAAATACTCGAAGTGAATTTACAAGGTGATACTATCCTGAACCTGAAAAAAGGTCAGGGTGATTTTACGCAGATCATTCACCACGAAATTTTAAAGAACGATAAGGGCCAGTTAGTAACCCTTACCGTTGACAAGAAAATTATGGACCTGAGCTCCGTTGGTGGAAGCAAACAGGATACCGTTAACAGCGATGGCATTATTGTATTTGACAGCCACGCAAAAAAGATTTGGAAATGGAGCGTTTTTGATGCCGTTGATCCGCTTAAAGACCCCAATATCCTCAAAACAAAAAAAGACTGGACACATGCCAATAGCCTGAATTATGATACCGATGGTAATTACCTCATCTCATTTTTCAATACCGGCCAAATATGGAAAGTCGACTCAAAAACCGGTAAAGTAATATGGAAATTTGGCAAAGGCGGCACTGTTGCCATGCCTGCCGAATGTGATTTTACCCAGGCGCATGCCGTCCACATTAACCAGGATGGTAACCTGATGTTTTTTGATAATGGCGTTAAAAAACAGCAGTCAGGCGTATTTGCCATGAAACTGAATGAAGCCAAACAAACCTCAACTATAGATTTTCACATACAGCTACCCAAAGAAGTATTTAATGGCCGGATGGGCAGCGCTTACATGATAAACGATACATCATTATTGGTTTGCTGTTCAAAACGTCACATACTGGTTTTGGCCGATAAAAAAGGCATATTGTTATGGACGATGGAAATGGCTATGCCAAGCTACCGGGCTGAGTTTGTAAGGACAGATCAACTTGCCCCATATTTAAAACCTTAAACAAGAATTATTAATACCCCGGTTTTTAACAAAAAACATAAGTACCTACTAAATTATTTTTATGAAAAAAGTATTGTTCGCTGTTACCCTTTTTTTATCTGGTATCAGCGCTTATTCCCAAAGTATTCCCTACACAAATTGCGAAAAGTGCTGGCTGCCGGATACATTAGGTAATCACAGGGTTGTATTGACATTTAACGGTTCAGGTAAAATAGCAAAAGCCATTATTCCGTGGCGAAGAAGAGATAATGACCCTGAAAACAAACGCATCATTATCCAGGATGGAGCAACATTACAAAAAGTAACCAATGTAAAAATCGGTAACATTAACCGTGAAACCGGCGAGATATATTTTGAGCCAACATCGGGCAAGGGCACTTATTATGTGTACTATTTGCCATCAAAAAATGAGGGCCGGTCTAACTATCCAAAAGGAGTTTACTTAAAACCGGAAATTACAGCCAGTACTGATTGGTTGAGTGCTTTAAGTTCAGCAACTGCAATTCCATTGGCTAATGTAAAGGAGTTTCAATCAATTGATGCTTTCAATACTTTTTATCCGATGGAAGTTATCGCTACAAAGGCTGAAACTGATCAGCTATTGAGCAAACATAAAGGAGATGACTTTTTGGTTTTCCCTGAGGACAGGATCTATTCCATCCGCATGACGGATGACCTGCCGCAGCGCTGGATAGAGCGTGGCCCGCAATCTCATTTTGATGGTGAGGCCGCGCGCAATGAGAATTTCGCATTTCAATTAGGGTTATATGCCTTGAAGGATCTGCAAAGTGTAAAGGTGAGTTTTACCAGTCTTACTGCTGCCGGTGGTAAAGTTATCGCTGCCAACAAACTATTTTGTATCAATAATAATGGTGTTAGCTACAGCGGCGCGCCATTCAGTAAAACTGTGGATGTAACCAAAGGCAAGATACAGGCTTTATGGTGCGGGATTGATGTGCCTGAAGATGCAGCGCCTGCAACTTATACAGGTAAAGCGATCATCAGCATAAATGGAAAAACAGCTAAAGAAGTTACTATATCTCTGAAAGTTAATGATCAACTATTAAAAGATGGTGGCGTAAACGAGCCATGGAAAATGACCCGCTTAAGGTGGTTAAATTCAACTATGGCACAGGACAATACCGTAATTGCACCGTATACACCGTTAGTAGTAAAAGGTAATGAGATCAGTTTATTAGGTAGAAAAGTAACCGTTAATAAAGATGGTTTCCCGAGCCAAATCCAAACATTCTATACTCCGGAAATGACAGAGTATTCAAAAACGCCGAATAACCTGTTAACCGAAGCTATCCATTTCCACTTTGTTAAACCGGATGGTAAGAACATGGTGCTGAAAAGCAAGGGCCTGCAATTTACCAAAACCGAACCGGGTACCGTACAGTGGACTGCTATCAGCAGCAACGATACCCTGAAAATGGAAGTAACCGCGTCGCTTGAGTTTGATGGTTTTATAGCTTACGCCGTAAAAGTTGAGGCATTGAAAGATGCGGATCTAAAAGATATTGACATGCATATCCCTTTTAAAAAGGATGTGGCTAAATACCTGATGGGCCTGGGCCAAAAAGGCGGCTATCGCCCGGATAACTTTGAGTGGAAATGGGATGTGGCCCACAAAAACCAGGATGGTGCCTGGATAGGGACAGTAAACGCAGGCTTACAATATTCACTCCGCGATGAGAAGTATGTAAGGCCGCTGAATACCAATTTCTATCTGCAAAAACCATTGTTATTACCAACCTCATGGGGTAATGATAACAAAGGCGGTATAACCGTAGCTGAAAAAGGTGAGGCCATATTAGCCAATAACTATAGCGGCGAAAGACAAATGAAAAAAGGAGATGTGCTGTATTATAACTTCAATTTGCTGATCACACCTTTCCATACTATCAATACCGATTTTCAATGGGACAACAGGTTTTATCATGCATACAAACCTATCGATACTATTAAAGCAGCAGGTGCGACTATTATTAACATCCACCATGCTACAGCAATCAATCCATTCATCAACTATCCGTTCATCGCCTGGAAAAAAATGCAGGCTTATATTGACAGCGCGCATGATGCAGGTTTGAAGGTGAAAATCTATAATACTATCCGTGAACTATCCGATCACGCTTATGAAACTTTTGCCATGCGCAGTTTAGGTCATGAGATCTATTCGCCGGGTAAAGGTGGCGGCTTTAGCTGGTTGCAGGAACATTTGGGCAACGATTATATAGCTGCCTGGTTTGTGCCTGAATTGAAGGATGCGGCCATCATTAACAGCGGCCAGAATCGCTGGCACAACTACTATGTGGAAGGCATGAACTGGCTTACACAAAATGTAGGTATTGATGGTATTTACCTGGATGACGTAGCATTTGACCGCGTAACCATGAAACGTGTAAAACGTGTGTTGACTAAGGATGGTCACCCAGGGATTATCGACTTGCACTCAGCCAACCAGTATGATAAGGCCGATGGGTTTAACAACAGCGCTAACTTATACATGGAGCACTTCCCGTACCTGAACCGTTTATGGTTTGGCGAATATTTTGATTACGAGCATAACACTCCGGATTTCTTCCTGACTGAAGTGAGCGGTATCCCATTTGGTTTAATGGGTGAGATGCTGCAAGGCGGCGGTAATGCATGGAGAGGAATGGTATATGGTATGACCAACCGCTTGCCATGGAGTGATGGTGCCGATCCTCGCCCGATATGGAAAGTATGGGATAGCTTTGGCATGAAGGGTACAAAAATGATCGGTTATTGGGTAGATACCAACCCGGTTAAAACTGATAATGATAAAGTACTGGCAACAGTTTACAAAAAAAATGGTGCTGTACTGGTTTCAATTGCAAGCTGGGCTGACGCGGATACCACCATCCAATTAAAAATTGACTGGAAACAGTTAGGTATCGATCCGGCAAAAGCGACTATTACCGCGCCCGATATCGCTAAATTTCAGCAGGGAAGAACATTCAAACTGGATGAAAAGATTCCGGTTGAGAAAGCTAAAGGCTGGTTGCTGATCATTAAATAATAGAGTAATCTTTTACAACACTAGATCAAAGCTTTTCATCATGAAAAAACAATGGTTTATCACCTTTTTTATATGCTCGGCAATAGGTAACGTTTATGCTCAGGATAAAAAGGATGCTATAACGCCTGCTAATATTATCATCACACCTGAAAAACCGCTGTCTGCTAAGGATACTGTATTTCGTGCCCAGGTTGCAGCGTGGTGCGATGCCCAATTAAAAATTGAAGATTACAAGAAAATAAAGGCGCACCCTTCGGCTGATAATTTTCCGGGTAAAGTAAAGGACGGTTATGTTTTTACAAACCGCGTGGTGAAAATAAAACACCAAAAAATAAGGGATAAGCTGGTACCTATTGCTTCAAAATTAGATTACTCCGACCAATGGGCCAACATCATGTACAGTACCGGGCTTTATGCCGTGCCGGGGCAATACGTTGAAATAACTATCCCGGCCAGTTTAAAAGATAAAGGCGTGGTAATACAAATAGGTTGCCACTCGGATAGGCTTAACGAATGGGTAGCGGCTAAAGAAAATTGGCGAAGGATGCCAATTATTGTAAAAACCCAGGAATTGAAGAAGGTAACTACCAGGGTGGCTTCTCCTTTCGGCGGGCTTATCTATATAACTGCTTCGCCACGCTCGGCTGATTGGGAGCAGGACATAACCATCAAACATGCTGTAGCGGCCCCGCTTTATAAATTAAATGAAACAACACAGCAAGAATGGGAAGCACAGCTTAAAAACAATAAAGCCCCATGGGGTGAGCTGGCATCGGATAATATTATATTGACTATTCCTGATTCCGTATTACAGAAAGTACAGCATCCTGATGAGGTGATGAAATTATGGGACCTTGTTCTTGAGGGTGAAATGGACCTGGCGCAAATTCCGCAACCATTTTACAGGGCAGAGCGCCTGGTTATTGATGAACATATCGGGGGCGGTTTTATGCATAGCGGGTATCCTATTATGGTGCATCACTCGCCCGTAAAACATATGCTTTCCGAAGATATTATAGCGAACCCCGAGCTGCTCATGCAACCGAGCAAGGGCGGCGCCAACTGGGGATTTTTTCACGAAATTGGGCATGATATGCAAAACATGGATTGGGTATTTGGCGGTACTACAGAGGTGAGCAACAATCTGTTTTCGATTTATATGTTCGACCGTTTGATGGGTGGGCGCGATAATGCACACGGTAATATTGCTAATGCATATACCCAAAAAGCTATGAAAAAATATTTCCATGATGGCGTCAATTATGAAAAATGGCAGAAGGACCCGTTCTTAGGATTGATCACTTTCCGACAGTTGCAGGAAGGTTTTGGATGGGAAGCATTTAAAACGTTTTTTCGCGAATACCAATCAATGGCAGCTAAAGATACTACGGGCAGTTATGCCAATACCGAACAGAAGAAACTGGATCTATGGGTAACCACATTTTCAAAAGTAACAGGAAGAAACATCGCTCCATTTTTTGAAGCATGGGGGCTTCCTGTTAGCGCAGAAGCAAAAAAACAAGTAGATGGCCTTGAAAAATGGATGCCTTATAATTTTCCGCCGGTAAATTAATTGAACTGCTAAAATACTCAACATGCGAAAATTAGTTTTGTTATTTTTTCTCTGCTATTGTATCCCTGGTTTTGCGCAGAACAATGCGGCTATCAGCGAGTACAATAAAACGTTTACAACCTACCCGTTTTCGGACCCGAACCCTATTCCGAACTTTACCAATATCTATCCCTATTTCCGTTACGATGGTTTTACCGATAAACCGGTACAAAAGCAGTGGAAAATAGTAGAGCTGGAAAACGATTATATCAAGCTGATGATATTGCCGGAGATAGGGGGCAAGATCTGGTCGGCCGTTGAAAAATCCACAGGAAAATCTTTCATTTATTATAACCACGCGGTAAAGTTTCGGGATATTGCTATGCGCGGCCCCTGGACGAGTGGTGGTATAGAGCCCAACTATGGCATCATTGGTCACACACCAAATTCTGTTACCCCTGTTGATTATATCACCCGTAAAAATGAGGACGGTAGCGTAAGCTGTATCATCAGCGTGCTTGACCTGTTGACCAGTACTTACTGGACGATGGAGATCAACCTGCCGAAGGATAAAGCATACTTTACTACCAAATCGTTCTGGTATAATTCAAACACAATTGAAGAGCCCTATTATCACTGGATGAACACCGGGATAAAGGTAAAGGGCAATTTGCAATACATTTTCCCCGGAACGCATTTCCTGGGCCACGAGGGTGAGCATGGCGACTGGCCAATAAATAAGCAAAATGGCAAAGATGTTTCTTTGTATGAGAACAACAATTTTGGCGCTTACAAATCATACCACGTGTTCGGTAAATACACCGACTTTTTTGGCGCTTACTGGCACGATGATGATTTCGGTATGGCCCGTTATGGTGGCCACGAGGATAAAGCCGGGAAGAAGATCTGGATCTGGGGATTATCGCAACAAGGTATGATATGGGAAAAACAACTGACCGATACCGATGGGCAATATTCAGAAATTCAATCGGGCAGATTATTTAACCAAACCGCTGATAAAAGTACTTTCACGCCATTTAAACACAAAAGTTTTGCACCCAATGCGGCCGACACCTGGACAGAATACTGGTACCCGGTGTTAAAAACCAAGGGCTTTGTGGTAGCTAATCAATATGGCGCATTGAATGTGAAATATGAGAATGGCTGGTTGAAGCTATATTTAAACCCTGTTCAAAAGTTAACTGATACGCTTCAGGTTAAAGATGGTGACAAGATCGTCTACAACAAAACAGTTGTCTTAACCCCGCTTAACACATTTGCCGATTCTGTTAAAATGAACGTAAATGCAGCTAACCTGGTAGTAACATTAGGCGGCAATAAGCTTGTTTATGACTCAAAACCGGATGCGGGTAATATCAGCAGACCGCTGGATTCACCAAAGGATTTCGATTGGAACTCGGCTTATGGTTTATACATCCAGGGTGCTGAGTTTATTGATCAAAAGATGTATCCATCCGCAGAAATAAAACTACAGGCAGCTTTACAGAAGGATCCGAACTACTTGCCTGCTTTAGTTAAAATGGCGGAGCTGCAATACCACAACATGCGTTATGCAGAGGCTTTGCAATTAACTAAAAAAGCATTGAGTATTGATACGTATGATGGCGGCGCTAATTACTACTATGGTGTAATTAACGCGCAATTGGGTAATACAATTGATGCAAAAGATGGCTTCGATATAGCAGGCCTGTCAATGGATTACCGGAGCGCCGCTTACAACGGCCTGAGCAATTTACACATAAAAGAAAAGAACTGGGATAAAGCATTGGAGTTTGCTTCAAAAGCGCTTAGCTTTAATAAGTATGATATTGCCGCTTTGGAAGCAGAAGCTATTGCTTATCGCAATCTAAATGAAAAAGAAAATGCGGGTAAAGTGTTGGATACGATTTTATCGTTTGACCCACTTAATCACTTTGCGCAGTTTGAGAAATACCTGCTGCAGCCATCAAAGGAAAGCGAAACGGCGTTCACCTCCATGATCCGTGATGAGCAACCGATTGAAACTTATTTACAATTAGCCACAGACTATTATAAAATGGGTTGCTATGCTGAAAGCGAAAAGGTTTTGCAACTATCACCAGAAAACGCGCTGATTGATTACCGGCTGGCATTTTTAGAGAATAAAACGGGAAGATCATATTCTACTTATTTAGATAAAGCCAATAATGCATCACCTGCATTTGTATTCCCATACCGTTCGGTTGATGAAGAGGTGCTGCTTTGGGCGATGCAAAAAGGCAATAACTGGCAGCCTAAATATTACCTGGCTTTGTTATACAAGGATAGGAACCGTATAACTGAAAGCAAAAAACTGTTTACAGCCTGTGGTAATGAACCGCAATTTGCACCCTTTTATGCCGCCCGCGCCGCTATGGTTATGGGAGCAACAGATGTAAGTGATCTGCAAAAAGCGGTAAGCTTAAACAAAGGCGAATGGCGGTATTGTAAATTACTGACGGAATATTATATTGATCATAATCAGCCTGCAAATGCTTTGGCTACTATTGAGCCATTTTATAAATCTCATGGCGATAATTATATAATTGGTATGCTATATGCAAAAGCGTTACTGTTAAACAAACGTTACAAGGCATGTACCGATCTGTTATCGAAAATTGATATCCTGCCATTTGAAGGGGCAACTATCGGTCGTGAATTGTACCGTGAGGCTGAACTGATGCAGGCCATTGATGAAATGAAGGCTAAGAAATATGCATCGGCATTAACTTTTATTACTGATGCAAAAAAATGGCCGCTCAATTTAGGTGTGGGCAAACCTTATCAGGATAACCTGGATGAACGTTTAGAGGATTGGATGACTTACCTCTGCTACCAGCAATCAGGGCAGCGCAAGGAGGCTAATGAAAGCCTGCAAGCCATCATGCAGTTTCAGCCGAAGATTGAGAATACAGTAAGCAATTTCATCCCGGCTAATGATCTGGCAGCTGCCTGGGCTATTGAGAAATTGCAGGGAAAAGCATCAGCAACAAATTGGCTGAATGCACAGGTAAAGCAATATCCTGATAATAAAATAGTAGCCTGGTGCAAACAAGTGTTTGAAAATAAAAAATCAGCAAAAAGTGATATAAATGACTCCGGAGTTCGTATAATTGAGCGGTTAACTGACTAACGATTAAAACCCGGGTTCTAAAAATGATATTCAATATAAATAACGACCATAAAATCGATATTGATAAACTGCTTGGCATCGCAAAACAGGCTGGTGCAGGCATTTTAAAAGTTTATAATGACGACCCGGAGAACAGCTCAGTAACCTACAAGGCGGATGAATCGCCGCTTACGTTGGCCGATTCTGTTTCTCATCAAATTATTGCTGCCGGGTTAGCTGAATTAACTCCTGATATCCCGATTTTATCCGAAGAAGGTAAAAATATTCCTTATGAGGAGCGCAAAGCCTGGGAATATTACTGGTGCGTTGACCCCCTTGACGGTACCAAAGAATTTATCAAACGTAACGGCGAGTTTACAGTAAACATAGCGCTGGTATACAAGGATAAGCCTGTTTTAGGTGTGATTTATGTGCCGGTAACCAATGTTATGTATTTTGGCGGCGCAAAGATCGGCAGCTGGAAGATATCAGCAGACGGAGGGGTAAAACATCTTACCTTATCCGCCAAAATTGATAATTGGACAGCCGTAGGTAGCCGTACACATTCATCGGATGAAGAAGCCGCTTTATTGGCAAAGTATAATGTAACCAACATCATATCGGCAGGCAGCTCATTAAAGTTTTGTATGATAGCTGAGGGCACCGCCCAAATCTATTACCGCCATGGGCCAACAATGGAATGGGACACCGCAGCGGGCCATGCCATAGCTATTTACAGTGGGGCTTATATGGCTATGCCCAATGGAGAAGCCTTTGTTTACAACAAACCCTCATTACTCAATAGCAGTTTTATATGCAGCGTTAGCCGCGTAATTGCGGAGTGATCAGAACTGTTTTAATAGAAAATTATACAGTATTTGCATAGATGCCTGTGGGGTAGAGTCGGCAGTTAGCAGTACCAGGTCGGCATCATTTGCATACTCAAAACCGGAGTCTATCCCGGTGAAATTTTCGATCTTTTTTGCCCGTGATAATTTGTATAGTCCTTTCACATCACGGCTTTCACATACCTCCAGCGGGCAATTAATAAATATCTCGTAGAAATTCTCATTGATGATCTTCCGGGCCAATGCCCTGTGTTCCTGTAACGGAGTGATGAGTGCGCATATCACTAAAATATTATTCTTCGCCAGAAGCTTAGCCATTTCGGCTACCCGCCTTATGTTTTCTGATCTGTCGGCCTGCGTAAATGAAAGGTCGTTATTAATACCGCTCCTTAACTCATCACCATCCAGTATAATTGATAAATAGCCTGCCTGGGTAAGCTGCTCCTTAAGTAATTTGGATATAGTAGTTTTACCCGCGCCCGAGATGCCATAGAGCCAGATAACGCCTCCATTCTTATCAATATTAGCCTCTTTCCCCATCTTTTAAAATCATTAATTACTCCCCTAATATACGGCCTGCGCTAATAAAAATACAACTAATTCAACTTTCAGTCAACAGCTTGCGTTAAAGAGAGTTATATGCATTTTTATTAACAGCCTTATTTTATATTAGGTATTTATATTTTTTATTTTTAGCTTGTCGTACCTGATCCATATCCAATGAAGAGAGTTTTGGTGCTGGTTGCTTTATCGGTATTGATGTGCCGTTTGTGCTATGCGCAATTGGATAACATCAGGCAAATAGAAAAGCAACTGCCATATATACATGATAGTCTGCGCTATGTTGATGCTCTCAACAGACTGGGAATGCTATCTTATGAAAACAACCTCGACAGCTCCTTTTACTACACAGACCGCGCCCGTAGTATAGCCGATAGGTTGCAATATGCCAAAGGCAAAGCCGATGCCACAAATAATCTGGGTATTATATTTGATATGCGGGGTAACCTGCAATTGGCGCTCCGTTATTATAATGATGCTTTTAATAGCTATAAGACGATAAACGATACAGGAAACATGGTGCAGGCTACCATGAACATTGCTATGGTGTACCAGGAAATAGGGAAAAACCAGAAGGCTATAAATACATATAGGAAGGCCATTGCAATGGGGAAAGGCTTGGGCCGGGATTCCATCATGTCATTGGTTTTGTACAACTATACCCTGCAATATCCCAGCAGTATTAGCAAAGATTCTATTTTGAATTATATTAACCGGGCAAAGCAAATTGCTACAAAGTATAAGGATAAAAGGGTGTTGCTGGCCATTGAACAGCTGATGGCAGATTATTATATAAAGAATGGTGACCCCGTTAAAGGCATTGCATTATTACAGCAGGATGCAGCTAATACGCTAAGCAGCAACCTTTATTATTTATCGCTGGATATGCTTATTGACCTTGGCGACCAGTTTGCTTTAACTGATTCGGCGAAAGCCATAAATTATTATAAGCAAGGCCTTGAAATAGCCATACAAAAAGGCTACGGTGTTTATAACCGCTTAATTATTAGAAAACTGTATGATTTTTACATCGCAAAAAAGGATAATGCAACCGCTTTTTATTACAGTAGCGAATTGCTTGAACTGAATGATGAGCAGGAAAAGATTGATAATAATTCGGGGATTGATTATATAGAATATGCTTTGAAAGATCAGCAGCTTGAGTCGGCCCATGTACAATCCACCTACCAGCAGCTATTTTTGATACTGGCCGTATTGGTATGTATACTAACTATTATTATACTGCTGATATTATGGCGTAACTGGAAAAAGCTAAATAGAACTGCCGAAGCATTGCGCCTGCAGTTTCAGCAATCGGAGCTAACTATGGAGGCCCTGGATGTGATGAATAAAGACTATGCCCGTGTAATTAAAATTGTAGCGCATGATCTTCGCAACCCTATTGGTGGTATCAGTGCTATTGCCGGTATTGTTCAGGTTGATAAAAACTTATCACCTGAAGCTAAAGAATTGATGAACCTGTTGCAGGAATCAAGCAGGAATTGCATGGAACTGATAAATGAACTGATGGATACTGATTTTGATCAGCATAAGAACGTTAAGAAAGAAGCCATAAATATTGACGAATTATTACAGCAATGTGTACACCTGCTTAGTTTTAGGGCAAAAGATAAAAATCAGCAATTGATATTAAGTACCAATTTGCAGGTGATCATACAAGGCGATAAAGAAAAGCTTTGGCGGGTAATGAATAATTTGATCATTAACTCCATCAAGTTTAGTCCGGCAGGGAGCGAAATACATATCGATACCAAATTACTGCAAAGCAAGATACTCATCATTGTAAAGGATACAGGCATGGGTATCCCAATCATTATACAAAATAAAATATTCGATCCGTTTACTACTGCCAGGCGTAAAGGCACACAGGGTGAGCAGCCTTATGGCCTGGGTTTATACATCAGCAAGCAAATTGTGGAAGCCCATAACGGTAAAATATGGTTTAAAAGCGAAGCAGATATGGGAACAGAGTTTTTTATAGAGCTGCCTATCAACAGCAATCATCAAGTTACCCGCTTAACCCTGTTTGATCCCCCAATATCAGCCTAGCGTCATAACCTCAAGATAATTGGTATATCGGGAATAATCGATATATCTTTGGCTATGGATCAGGTAGAAATTTTTAAGGCGCTCTCCAACAAAACCAGGTTACAAATACTAAACTGGCTTAGAGACCCCGAACTTAACTTTCCGGAACAAGCAGTTTATGGCTTTGCTGAGGGTATTTGCGTCGGTCAGATCCAGCTGAAAACCGGGCTTACGCAATCTACAGTATCAGAATATTTATCTGTTTTACAGCGTGCTGGCCTGGTTACCTCAACCCGTAAAGGGCAGTGGACCTATTACAAAAGAAACGAAGAAGCATTTGCTGCTTTAAGTGAGTTAATTCAATCAGAAATTTAAAAACATTAAACATATATGAATACCGATAGCTTATTCAGGCCATTTAGCCTTAAATCATTAAATATAAAGAACCGCATAGTTATGGCGCCGATGACGCGTTCATTTTCGCCCAATGGCATCCCTACGGCTGATGTAGCCGCGTATTACCGTAAAAGGGCTGAAGGCGAGGCCGGTTTGATCTTGTCAGAAGGAACGGTAATTAACCGTGTGTCATCATCAAATGATGCTAATATCCCCCATTTTTATGGTGAACAGGCATTGGCTGGCTGGAAAAATGTAATTGATGGCGTACACAGCGCAGGTGGTGCAATGGGGCCGCAGATATGGCATATGGGTATCATGGACAACCACCGTTCGGGTTGGGTGCCATCTGAACCATTTGAAGGGCCATCAGGCTTGAACCGCCCGGGCTTTAATAACGGTAAAACGATGACCGAAAGTGATATTGCTGATGTTATTAAAGCATATGGCCAGGCAGCGGCTGACGCTAAAAGTTTAGGGTTTGATTGTGTGGAGCTACATGGCGCGCATGGTTACCTGATAGACCAGTTCTTTTGGGAAGGTACTAACGAGCGTACTGATATTTATGGCGGCAAGAACCTGCCTGAGCGCAGCCGTTTTGCAATAGAAGTTATAAAAGAAGTGAGAAAACGTGTGGGTGAAGATTTCGCGGTTATCATCCGTTTATCGCAGTTTAAACCATCTGCTTATACTAACCAACTGGCTAAAACACCACAGGAAATGGAAGCATGGATAAATCCATTGGCTGATGCAGGTGTGGATATATTTCATGCCTCGCAACGCCGCTTTTGGGAGCCTGAGTTTGAGGGTTCTGATTTGAACTTTGCCGGATGGGTAAAAAAGGTTAGCGGTAAAGCTACTATCACCGTTGGTTCGGTAGGTTTAACAGGCGATTTCTTTGGCGCATTTGCGGGCGAAAGTTCTGAGCCAAGCTCATTGGATGAATTGGTAAGACGCCTGGACAGGGGCGATTTTGATTTAGTAGCCGTGGGCAGGCCAATATTGGCTGATCCTTTTTGGCCTCAAAAAATAAAAGAAGGCCGTACCGATGAGTTAAAGGGCTTTAGTAAAGAAGCGCTTGGCGAACTGGTAATGTCATAAATAGCAAGTTATATATAAACAAGAAAGCCTGATGAATTACATCAGGCTTTCTTGTTTATATATTTATGAGTATTGCTTATTTTAAAACCTCTGCGAGTAAACGATATGAATTTAGCCTGGCTTTGTGGTCATATATATTTGAGGTTGCCATTACCTCGTTGATGCCTGTTTTATCAACAAAGGCCTGCATATCTCTTTTTATTTTTTCCGGTCCGCCTATAAATGAATAGGCCAGCATTTGCATAACCGCTTCCTTTTCAATATCATTCCAAACGGTATACATATTATGCACAGGGGGCTGTAAGGGTTTTCTTTTCCCGGTTACTATCCCCATAAAGAGTTGTTTTACCGATGTTGATATATATTCCGCTTCCTCATCAGTATCAGCCATCACCACATTTACACAAGCCATTACATAAGGCTCTTTTAAATATTCCGATGGTTTAAAGTTTCTGCGGTATAATTCTATCGCCTCTAAAAAATAAGTAGGGGCAAAGTGACTGGCGAAAGCATAAGGCAGCCCTTTAGCAGCGGCCAAGCGGGCGCTATCAGTGCTTGAACCTAATATCCATATGGGTATATCAATCCCCTCACCGGGAATGGCGCGAACTTTAGCATCAAAGTTATCTGCTGAAAAGAAATTTTGCAGGCTTTGCACATCCTCCGGAAAGTAATGCGAGGCGTGAAAATTTTCACCGCGAATAGCCATCGCTGTCACCTGATCAGTACCCGGTGCACGGCCTAAACCCAGATCAATACGGTTTGGATATAAGGATGCCAATGTGCCAAATTGTTCGGCAATGATCAATGGCGCATGGTTAGGCAGCATGATACCACCGGAGCCAACCCTGATGGTTGTAGTACCGCCGGCAACATAGCCGATTAAAACAGAGGTAGCCGAACTGGCAATATTTGCCATGTTATGATGTTCGGCAAACCAATAACGTGTATATCCTGATTTTTCAGCCTGCCTGGCTATTTCAAGACTGTTATGATAGGTGTCAGTAATAGACTGACCATCAACAATGGTTGCAAGATCTAATACTGAATAGGAAAGATCGCTTAATTTCTTAGAATACATATTCAAATTTAAAGCTTATCCTATGCACGTTTTGTCAGGTTTTGATAAATGACTTTGAGTTCACATTTTTAGTTTGTCGCCGAGTCTTTTTGAATAATGTAGATAGAAATTTCCTTACGGGTTTCAAACCCCAAGGTTTCATAAACATTTATAGCTCTTATATTTTCAGCCAATACATGCAGAAACGGAATCCCCGAAGCTTCTTTTATCCTGTGCATCTGATTTAAGAGCAGTTGTTTTGCATAACTCTTACCTAAATGATCGGGGTGTGTACAAACCGCGCTGATCTCTGCATATTGATAGGGGTTCATGCGCTGCCCAGCCATGGCTACCAGGTTATTATCTTTAAAAATACCCCTATAATGACCAAAATCAATGGTTCGCGTTGCAAATGGACCGGGGTTGGTTAATTGCGTTAGGGTGAGCATTTCGGGTACGTTATGTTCGCCTAACGGGATAATTTCATGGTTTGTGGCAACAGTTTCCAGTGGTTTATCAAATACCATTTGCAACACCTTCATATGCCGGGCAATTTTCCACGGAGCCGGGATTGAAACTTCATCATTTGATACGAACCCGAAGAAACCATCAAAAGGGATGGTATCATACAGGAGTTGAAAGTTCTCATCACTTGTTTCTTTCAACCCGACAAAGGGCGATACTTCCTTTGCGAAATATTTAACATTTTCGTTGCCGTTTGCCAGATCTTTATTGCCGGAATTTAAAGCATTCCAAACCAGGTTATCAAGTATATGTTCCACAATATGGGGTGTAAAATAAGATGGCCAAAGTTATAAAACACCTCATTGTATATTGTAGTGACTATTTCATTTTTTAGAATTAAAAACATACCGTCATGCCGAATTTATTTCGACATCGCATTAGATATTCACCTTTGCAAGGTCTGCAACTTTCCTGTTGCAGACCTGTCCCGCTCGTACCTGCACGTGGGATGCCGAAATAAATTCGGCATGACGGGATGTTTAAGTTGATATTAATCCGCTTTATTTATAACTTTTTATCCCTTTAGTATCAGCACCAGCAGGTTTTATGCTGATAGCCGCGCCACCGCCGGGTGCCAGTTTTAATTTAAGTTTTGTACCGGCATCCACTATATATGTATTGATCTTGTAGGCTTCGGGATTGGTTTTCCAATCGGCATCTGCTGCATCGGCATAAATGGTGGCAACGTATTTTGTCCCTTTATTCAAAAAATCCAGCGGAACTACTTCATCGCGGCCATTCTCATCGGTAACTGCGCCTATAAACCAGTTTTCGGTGCCTTTTTCTTTACGTGCGGTGGTGATATAATCGCCGGGTTCAGCAGCAATAACTTTGGTATCATCCCAATCAACGCCAACATCCTTAATAAACTGGAAAGCGTCCATATATTTCTCATAGTTCTCCGGTAAGTCAGCCGCCATTTGTATCGGGCTGTAAAGCACCACGTATAGGGCGAGCTGTTTTACAAGCGTAGTATGCACCCGTTTACCAGGCAGGGTTGTAAAATCCTGCACTTTAAATATGCCGGGAGTATAATCCATCGGCCCACCCATAAAGCGGGTAAAAGGCATGATGGTTTCATGCTCCGGCTGGTTACCGTGCCCAAAGGCGTTATATTCATTACCACGCCCGGCCTCGCAAGCCATCCAGTTAGGGTAGGTGCGTTGTAAGCCTGTGGGTCTCACCGGTTCATGCTGGTCAACCATTATGTGGTATTGGGCGGCTTTTTCGGCTACACGCACATAGTGGTTCACCATCCATTCGCCATCGTGGTGCTCGCCGCGTGGGATAATACGGCCCACATACCCGGTTTTAACCGAAGTGTAACCATACTTATTCATAAACCTGAAAGCGGTATCCATTTGCCGTTCATAATCGCTAGCTGATGCAGAGGTTTCATTATGCATGATCATCACCACACCTTTTGCTTTGGCATATTTTGTTATGGCATCCACATCAAAATCAGGGTAGGGGGTTACAAAGCTAAATACGTGCTCTTTCCAGTTACCGAACCATTCTTCCCAGCCATAGTTCCAGCCTTCAACCAGTACGCCCTGTATGCCATTTTTTGAGGCGAAATCAATATATCGCTCCACATTCGCAGTGTTGCCACCGTGTGTGCCGTTGGGGATCAGCAGACCATTAGCGCCAACCGTATCGGCACGGGCCGAATAATTCCAGGTGCTTTTACCGGTTTGCATTTCCCACCATACGCCAACAAATTTCATTGGTTTTATCCATGAGGTGTTCTCAATTTTTGATGGATCATTTAAGTTGAGGATCATTTTTGATTCCAGTATATCGGTGGCTTTATTGCTTACTATAATGGTGCGCCATGGGGTATGGCATGGTGTGCCGATGTATGCCTTATTGCCCAATGCATCAGGTACCAAACTGGCGGTTAACTTGTAGGTGCTGGTATCAACATGTAGCTGCATTGCTGAGTAGTTTACCAGGGCAGCTTCATGTATGTTTACATAAAGTCCCTCAGGTGTTTTCATCATCAGCGGGGTTTGCACGGCATATTTATCAGGGGCTACCCTAACAGCAATATCATCCGATGAATTAACCATGTGCTGGTTATTAATCTCGCTGATGTTTGATGTGGTGTAAGGATATTCGTTGGTGTCATAATCTCCCGGGATCCAAAATGTTTTGTTGTTGCCTGCTAATGCAAACTCTGTTACTTCGTCTGATACGATGAAGTATTTCAAATTATTCTGTTTAGGGAATTCATACCTAAAACCTACGCCATCCTCAAATACACGGAAAACAATATCCAATAACCTGCCAGCCTTGTTTTGTTGCCTGAGATGAAAAGTTACCTGGTTATAATGATTGCGGATATTGCTTACCTCTCCCCAAACAGGTTTCCATTGTTCATCAACAGTTGTTTTCTCAGTGCCTGTTACCACGAAATTGCTGTCCATGCCAACATCATTCAATATTTTGATGCCTAAGTGCGATGGTTTTATCACTGGTTTTTGATCGTAGTATACGGCATAAGTTGGGTGGCCTTCGGCATCCATTGTAAACTCCAGCTTAACTTTATTCATGCTGATGGTTGTTGGCTGCGATTGGGCCCTTAGGTGGTTAAACACAAACAGACTTAATATGATGCAGGTAAGTAGTTTTTTCATTGTGGTATCAGTTTATTGTTCAGGCTGTATTTCGGCTAAAACTTGTTTGTTATTAATTATTCTGGTCGTTTTTAACAAAGCCAGGGTTGTATTCGTGCGAATACTCCGGTGTGAAACCGGGGTACAGGTCTTTGTAAAAACGGTTAAATTCGCTGCTAAAACTATAGGTGAGCCTATCCGCACGATACGGATGGCTGGTAATTCCCTCGGGAGTAGTAAAATGAACGGTTACTATATCATTTCGTGAAACAGATACGTTTACCGGCCCGTCACTCATCTTAAATTTTGTTGAAACCAGGCCTGCGGCAACCTCTTTAGATTGACCGTTAACGGTTAACCGGCCTTTAGCTTTCAACAGTGTTACCACTTCAATTGAATCTTCCCACACAGTGGGTATAACCTCCTGTTGAAAGCTTTTTACCGGTATGTTGTAAGGTTTAGGTGTAATATTATGCTTGTATTTTTTAAAGAAAACAACGGCTACATCCCTGTCGCTATAAGGCGATGGCAAGCCCTTCCACACACTTTTATAATAATTAAGCAGGATAGAAAAACCATCGTTATGATTTATTTCGGGGGCAAGGTGATGCCCTTCGGGATAATCATTCCAGGTTATGACATTTATAATGGGTACATTTTGTTTTATGCCAAACTCAAACAGCTTACGGAAGTTATAGGATAAGCCTGTTGTAATGTACTTGCGTTCAACATTGTTTAGGCCTGCATCTACAGCTTCGTTTGCTGTGTGGTACATATCCCAGGTGCCTTTTTTTAATAATTTTGAAGTGTAGAAATCTGAAAAAACAGATCCGGTGAAATTGCGGTTACGTGTTTTGCATTCGTCAGCCACCATATTGCCAAGGTAATCGGTGCTGTAAGGCAGCGTCCAGATCCATACTGCGGGAAAATAGTCCAGTATATCATCCAGCTTTTGCTGGTTTATCTGGGTGTTGATGGTATACACACAGGCAAAACGTTCATGCACATCATCTGCCAGCCTTTTGTAGGCACGTGCTATATAATATTGATCGGGTAACCCCTTTTTATCAGCCGGGATATCTGCCAACGCGTCGCCCAGCCATTGATAAACTATCAGCCTGCCATCGGGTGTACGTAACCAATGTGGGTTATTGTGCCCTACTTCAGCCATAATGCCATTTATACGCCGTGCATATTCGGCTACTTTTAAAGCCTCGGTACTGCCGTTAGGGTGGGAGATGCAAACCGTAAACTTAAAATTGAGATGCTTTGCTTCAGCTACCCGGAAATAGGCTTTGATGATATCATCCCAATCGGGCGCGCCCAAAACATAATAGAACTGAAACCCATCTATTCCGGACCGTATTGCGGCTCTCATTTCAAACTCAACCGATTCGTCCAGTGTAGCATTGGCCATCAGGTTATTTGCCATTGGTTTAACTTGTGTTAAACCGCCCAATGGCGCTGTAATATTTCCGGTTCTGTCATAAAAATCGGGGTTGCCGCTATCTTCATAGGGGTGATCTTTATAGCGGATAATATTGGTCATGCAGTGAGCTATAACCAGTTTTTCACCAGTTAATGGCAAGCTGTATTCAGGTAAATTCTTTAATGAATCCTGCGCATGAACGGAACAATTGATGAAAAATAAAAGCAAAAGAAGTAACTGAGAGCATTTTGTATATCTCCCTGAGTGTTTAAACTGCATATGGCTATTTGTTGGAGGAATGGATAAAAAGCACGAAGCCTTTTTTAGGGGCTCCGCACTTAACCAACTATAATTAGTACCCCGGGTTTTGGTCGGCTTGAGTGATTTTACTATTACTGTTAATCTCAGTTAATGGAATAGGCCATACATAAGATTTACTATCGGTAAAAGTTAACGGACTAGGAATTCCTATGGCTGATTTATAATATGCAGCTTCCGAATCACCCAATTTCCACCTGCATACATCAAACCACCACGTGCCTTCGTTAAATAATTCAGCCCAGCGTTCATAGTATAAAGGATTGTGACCCAAAACAGGATCAGGGCTAACAGGGTTAGCAGCAGGTGTAGCATCGGTTAGTGATTTATAATCGATAGCCGATGGTGTAGTTATAGGCAAACTATAAGCTCTGCGTTTAACTCTATTGAGGTATTCAAGCCCATTTATATTGTCGCCAGAACCTATGCAGGCCTCAGCATATAATAAATAAACATCCGCTAAACGAAGCAGGTAGTAATCCCACTTATCCGAAGTGACAGTAGTATTTGCAGATATATTATAATCAATTGGCGAGTATTTTCTCAGCGACCATCCATATACCGAAGATTGTGGAGTTTCAACCGGATTCTCTGGAATCGGATTCTTTGCAATCAGCGCCCAATGTATACCATCAAATTGTACTGAATCAATCCTGGGTTGCAGGGCATTTACATATAAACGCGGGTCGGTAGTGTTGTTGGTTCTTGCCTGTAAGGCGGCGTGCTGATACACTGGGTCGATTACCTGCTGCTGATTGTAATAAGTAGGGCCTACAGCTGCATTATATTTAGGGTTAGCAACCAACCCGTAGTTACCAAGTGTATAACCAAAACGCAAAATATTCTGATCATGGATGTAAAAATTGCCGCCATAACCCAAAAACTGTACCGAGTTGTTTGTCCCGTCATAAGGAGTTGCCCCATTATATCCGCCAAAAGTAACAGGAGGCCATAGAAGGCCATCAATAGTTGCCGAGTTTGAAATATTACCACTATAAATACCATACCCTCCTTGTGGATTGGGATCTATATATAACTCAAGCAATGATTCGCTGTTGAATTTATTAGCACCATTAAACGCATTATGGTAGGTGGAATATGGCATTAATGATTTACCGCTGTTTGTTATAACATCAATTAAAGTGGCTTTGGCATCGGCCCAGTCCTGGGTATAAACGTAAGCTTTACCTAACAACCCTTTTGCCGCCCATTCAGTGGCCCGTGCCTCATCGGTAGAGGGCCAAACCTGACCTTTAAGTAAGGTTGCGGCTTGTTTTTCATCACTTATAATTAATGCCCATACATCTTTTACAGGGCTGCGTGCTACTTGTGTTGCAGCTAAATTTTGAGGCACTTCAGTATATAACGGAACTCCTAGTTTGTCGCCGTTTACACCGCCTGCCTGCATATATGCTTCGCCGTACAAACATTCAAGCTGCATATAATACCATCCCCTAAGGCAATAAGCCTGGCCAATTATCAGGTTAACAGTTGCCTGATCTACAGATGGGTCTGTTTTTAATAATACGCCTGCTGAATAAATAGTAACGTTACAATTTTTTACACCTACATATAAGGCGTTCCATGTTTCCTGTGCACCTCCATCTCCTACGGTAAGGTTGTTAGCCGCCATTTCGCTGGTAAATGAAAAAGGATTTCCGTTAAGCACATGCGTTGATTGTCCCAACATCCTTGGCAAAAAGTCAAAACCAAACAGGCCAACATCCCGCAAATCAGAGTAGCACGATACCAGGACTGTTTGCAATTGTGTAATATTTGTCGGGTAACTACTGCTGCTATATTGATTTGGAGGCCCAACGTTAACTGGGGCTTTTTTACATCCCGCTATCAAGATAAATGCGAGTGCAGCTATATATTTTTTCTTTATCATTTTAATAAATTTTGAAGGTTATTACTATAAACTAACATCAAGTCCTGCTGAAAAAATCCGGGCCTGAGGATAATTTGTTACCGCATCAATACCCTGCGTAGTAGGACTAACAGCACCACCTGTGGTAAATGCACTGCCCAGTTCAGGATCAAGGCCTTTATATTTTGTGATGGTAAATACATTGTTTGCCATTACAAAAACTCTCAGGCTTTTAATGCTGACCTGTTTTAAAGTATTATTAGAAAAAGTATATCCTAATTGCAGGTTTTTAAGCTTCAAATAGGCGCCACTTTCAACAAAATAGCTGTTTACAGAAGAATAATTTTGGTTTGCATCCAACGCATTTCCGCCTCCGGGAGTAGGGCTAAGCAGCCTGGGTTGCGATGTAAGGCCGTTTGAACCTAAGAAAGAATCGTTGAAGACCTGTGATGTAGTATTCCCATCCTGGAAAAGCGATTGTTCATAGGCTTTTACGCCATTAAACAGTTGTACGCCCGCAACGCCATTAAATAATGCGGCTAAATCAAATCCGGCATAGTTAAGGTGGATATTAAAGCCATAAACAAATTTGGGGTTGGGGTTTCCAATTGGCTGTCTGTCATTCTGATCAATTTTACCATCACCATTTAAATCCTGGTATTCCAGGTCTCCTATATCAGCTTTATGACCATTAACAACTTGCTTTTGAGCGTCGGCTTCATTTGTAAATATTCCCAACACCTTGTATCCATAGAACTCACCAAAAGGAAGGCCTACCTTGGTAATTGTTAATTGTTGGTTAGGCATTTGACTAAAGCTGGTATTACCCATGCTGTAATAATTATAGCCACCATAAACAGCATCGGTTGCGGCGCCGCTTAGTTTGGTTACGTTATTTTTATTATAGCTTATATTTCCACTTACGTCAAAACCGAGCTTCCCAATTTTATTACGATAACCTGCCATCAATTCAAATCCTTTATTGTCAACATCCCCGATATTTGTAATATATGGTTGAGTAAACCCTGAACTTGCTGATAATGGTAATTGATAAATTAAATCAGAAGTCTTTTTGTTATACACCTCAGCTGTGAAATATAAACTACCATGTAACGCTTCCCCATCAAAGCCCAAATCAGTTTCCGTAATTGTTTCCCAATGCAAATTTGGATTAGGTATGCCAGTTAAAGTATTTGCTATTTGAAATGGCTGACCAGGAGCGAAACCTTGTGCACCAACAGAATAACCATTAGCATTATTAAATTGGCTATAGGTTGAAGTAAATGAATATGGCGAAACGTTGGAGTTACCAAGTTGTCCATAGCTTCCGCGAAATTTTAGGCTATTTATAGATGGCAATATCTTTTTAAAGAAAGGCTCGTTACTGATTGTCCAGCCGGCAGATACCGCCGGAAATACACCTTTTTGTTTATCAGGTCCAAACACATCGTAATTAGCATCCTGCCTTATAGAACCAGATAAATAATAGCGCTCGTCATAATTGTAATTCACCCTTGCAAATTGCGATTTTATAAGACCTTGAGGGTCATATGTACCTGAAAGGGCCAGGGATGAAGCCGAAGTTTGAATATATGAATAACCGGGTTCACCTATTGAACTCATTGATGAATTGATGTTATTTGTTTTATTAACGATCTGCTCATAGCCCGCTAAGGCACTGATATTATGTTTTCCAAAACTTTGATTATAGGTTAACACATAATTGGTGAGTAACTGACTGCTTTGTGCATAGGATTTACCAAGGCCATTAGTTGAAGATGCAACAGGGCCAAAATTATAAGAGTTCTGATAAAAATCAGTTGTTTCTAAAAAATAGCTGTATCCTAAAGTGGTCTTGAAATCCAGGTGAAAAGGAAGTTTCACATCAGCATATGCATTTCCCTGGAAATTATTTTTCACATCCTGTGCACCCGCTGAGTTAACGGCCCCTAAAGGATTTGGCCCTCCAAAAGCAATTTTATATCCCGTAGGCTCTGTTCCCCAGCTTTCATCCGGGTTATAAACAGGGATAATAGGCTGCGTACGAAACGGTGCATTATGCAAATCGGCCTCGGCGCCAACCAGTGGAGAAGTTATCCGTTGGGATACATCAATTTGCTCGCCTATGGTAAGGTATTTACTTAGTTTATAATCTGTATTAATGCGTGCGCCTCCAATATTTGAGTAGTTTTTAATGAAAATACCTGTTTGTTGGTTGTAAAACCCGGAAGCAAGATAATTCACATTAGCAGAAGCGCCAGAAACTGAAAGATTATAATTTTGTTCCGTACCATTGCGATATAATAAATCTACCCAATTGGTATTGGCGAGCGTATCAGTTTTGGTAGCTCCGGCAAAGAATGTTGGATTAACAAGATTTTGTAGCTTTATAAAGTCACTAGTACCAAGCAATTGAACCAATTTAGGTTTGGTAATACCATACCTTGAGCTAAAGGATATTGAAGGCGGCGCTCCAATTCCGGAACCTTTTTTAGTTGTAACAAGTATAACACCACCTGCAGCCGCAGAACCATAAATAGCTGCTGAAGCAGCATCTTTCGCAATATCCATGGATACTATATCCTGCGGGTTAAGATTGTTTAAGTCGGCTTGTCTAACTCCATCAACTATATATAAAGGATTAGGCTGATAAAACGAAGCCACACCCCTAATAATTACTTGCGGAACAGCATCAGGAGCCGCAGAATTTTCAATTATGTTAACACCAGCTACTCTTCCCTGCAAACCTGCAATCGGGTTGGTAATAGGCTGATCTTTAAAAACTTCTCCTTTAACTGAAGATATAGCGCCGGTAACATCCTTTCTTTTTTGAGTGCCGTAACCTACCACAACAACTTCGTTCAGTTGTTGTAAGTCTGCGGCCATAGCAATGTTTATAACACTTTTGCTGCCAACAGTAATTTCCTGTTTGGTATAGCCAACACCTGTAAATACAAGTACATCAGTGCTGCTGGCATTGATCTTGTAATTTCCATTTGCATCAGAATTTGTTCCTTTCGTAGTTCCCTTTAGTACGATAGTTGCACCTGGGAAAGGATTGCCTTTTTCGTCGGTAACTTTACCTGTTATTGGTGCCTGTGCGAAGGTGGACAGAGACATCAACAAAAGCAAAGGACAAAAAAGTAACTTGAGTAGTAATTGTTTTTTATACATAATGATTTTATTTTAGGTTTAATAATTGATAAGCTGGTAATTGGTGCTTTTGGCTGAACGCCGCGGACATGGAACTATCCTGAAAACAAGTGGTCATTAAAAGGCTTTTTGCGTTTGTGAAAAATATGATCACGTACATAAAAGCATTTCAATACCGGTTTAAGGTCTTGATACATTTTCATAATAAGTAAGGGTTAAAAAAAACAGTTTATAATTGCTTTTGCTTACACGGTATAGTAGGCTGCAATTGGCATATCAAAGAGAAGATATAAAAGATATTACATCAAGTTTCAAAATCAAAATATAAAGATTATTAAGGTTTAAATTTGGTTAATTATCTTATTACTAGGTTGTTGTATTGGTTTTGAATTGATGAAAATATAAACTACATATAAACATATATAGCGTAAAACAGAATTGTTACATCGCTTTTATGGCCATAATAGCGTTATCAAACTCATCATTATGGATAATTGATTTGCTTTTGATACGGGTTTTATAATTATAGATGGTATTGACTGAGTATTCCAGGATATGGGCTATTTTCTCCGTGTCGTTTATTCCGAGCCTAACGAGGGCAAAAATACGGAGGTCGGTATTTAATAATTGGTTGGGTAATAGCTTAACACGGTTCTCTTCGCAAAACAATTCATTGTAACCATTTACAAAGTTGGGGAAGATCTTGAGGAAAGCCCTGTCAAAGTTGATGAACAGTTCTTCACGTTCCTTGGTAAGGTTGATGTTATTAACCAATATCCTTATATCCTCATACCGTTTTGTGGTGAGTTTATTATCAACTGAGCGTTTAAATTTATCCAGCTTATTAATGTACTCTGATATCAGGTTAAAATAATAGCCTATATATTCTTCCTTAATCTTATTGGCCTCGTTAAGTTCAATAATGCTTCTTTCAAGGTTATGGTTGGTGTCCAGTATTATTTTATCAGCAATTTTTAGTTTTTGCAGTTGCTTGTAAATAATAAAGGCGAAAGCAATCACTAAACACACCAGTATAGTTAACAGCGATGCGTAAAAGAATAAAGCGCGTTTTTGTTCCTCCTCGTAGTTTATCCTGTCGCTGGCTATAATGGGTAATATGGCGCTAACCTGTAATTTTCTTTGACGTGCTCCGTAAAAAATAGCATCGTCCATAGCCTTTTTTATATAGATATAGGCATTTTTCACATCGCCGCTTTTGTAGAGCAGTTGGGCCAGGTTAGTCATTGCCGCCGCTTCTTTGGTTGATGAGCGTACATCGGCCATGGCTGCCAGTATTAACAGGTTAATGGCGCTGTCCGGAGAGTTTTTTCTTATGTAGATATCACTTAATGTTGATGCTGTAACGGCAAACTGATGATCGGTTAACTTATAATGGTTAATGAGCGCTTGCAGGTTGGCAACAGCCATATTGGTATTGCCTGTTTTTAAGTAGCGTAAGCCGGAATAATAAACGTACTCAAATGAGTTGCTTGCGCATAGGGTTTTGGCCGAATCAATATATTTACTAGCCCAGCTATTATAAATGGGGGTATAAAAATTGTCCTTATCAAAATCAGCAAGATCATAATAAGTGCGGGCATTCAGAAAATAATACTCTTTGCGGGCGGAATCATTAAGCAGTTTTACATTAACGGTTTTCAGCGAATCAAAAGCCTCCTTAAACATCCCCGATGACAACAGGATAAACCCGAGCTTAACTTTACTATAAGCTACTTTTACCGGATCGTGCAATAAATGCCCGGTTTGCTGTAGTTTTTGTACGTTGTAGAAAGCTTTATCATAATTAAAGGATTTATACTCATCATATAGGCTTAAATAAATATTGTAGCGTGCGTTAAGGTCTGTTGTTTTTGTATTGTTTAAATATTTTTCAAGCTTCTCAATCCGCAGGTTCTTCTCCTCATCATAACTCTGTTTTTTATCCAATACATCATTGAGCTTATAGAGCAACGTGTCGTAGCTTTTACTGGCAAACACTGAATGAAACAGAAATAAAAAGGGTATAAGGAGTACTACTCGTTTCATGTAAGGCGTAATAGTTAAATATTTATAAAATACTGTATAATAAATTAGGTTACTGATTCAGCCGGTTTGGGAGCTGCCTGGTTTATGCTTTTAAAATTATGAAAAAAAAATCAATCTGTTACCAGGTTCAGCCTTAAAATTTGATCGTTATTACTTGTCTGTATTACAGCTTATTATGAAACTGTCTCAGTTATAGTAGCATAAATATTACGCTGCATATTTTGGGCAAATAAGCGCTTCATTCAAAGCGCTTAAATATTCCTAGTTTTGCTGTCGTATGTTAGATATTTTATTCAGGGATGACGATCTTATAGCTATTAATAAACCGCATGGGCTGCTGGTGCACCGCTCATCAATTGCGGCGGATGCTGAAGAGTTTGCTTTACAACTATTGAGAGATCAGGTAGGGATGAAAGTAAACCCAGTTCACCGGCTGGATAGAAAAACGGGTGGTGTATTGCTTTTCGCCTTTAATAAGCAAACAGAGATAGCCATGCAGCAGCAGTTTATGGATAACCTGGTTAAGAAAAGGTATCTGGCAATAGTACGCGGTCATACGCCCGATACGGAGGATATAGATTATCCGCTCAGGAAAGAGAACGGGACCTTGCAGGAGGCTTTTACACATTACCGAACCCTGCAACGTGTGGAGTTGGATGTGCCTCTGGGCGCGCACCCAACATCGCGCTATTCATTAATTGAAGTTGCACCTGAAACCGGGCGTATGCACCAGATCAGGAAACATATAAGCCATGTGTTCCATCCCATTATAGGCGATCGCACACATGGCTGCAATAAGCAAAATAAACTATTTACTGAACGCTGGGAAATGAACACCATGCTGCTGCATGCATTGAGTTTAGGCTTTAAACACCCGGTGAGTGGGATCGATGTTAATATTGAGGCCCCATTGCATGATGAGTTTAAGCGAGTGATGACTATAATGAACTGGTGATTACTACAAATACCAGAAACAAACACAGCTGTAATTTGTACTATGTGTATGACCAAACCAATGCACTACACCATTACGTTAAATGGTGATGAACACCATATCACCATAACCTCTGTTATTGAAACCATACATGGCAGCGAAAAATACGTTACAGGCGTATTTAAGTTAAGCGAAGGACATGTAGATATGGGCGAAATTGTTTTTGATGATAATATGAACCAGTGGGAATATACCGGCGATGGGGATATAACACACAAAGAAGCCGGGGAGATCGCGGATTTTATCCGCGGTTATAAAGAGCCTGCTGCCGGGGATGGCTTCATTTAAAGATAACATGTAATTGTTTGTGTTAAATAATTACAGCATTATCTTTGTCTCCCATAAATTTATAAATGATAATCAAAAACATATAAAACATGGATGAGATAGAAGATTACTCCGAATCAATTCATGAGCAAAGTAACGAGCATGCACATAAGATAGTGCATGAAAGTGGCGGCAAAGAGAAATGGGTGATATTTGTAGCGCTTACAACCGCGGTAATTGCTGTATTGGCTGCCATAACCGGACTTTTGGCCGGCGATCATGCCGATGAGGCAATGCTTGCGCAGATGAGATCTTCAGATCAATGGGCATTTTACCAGGCAAAGAGTATCAAGTCTGATATCCTTAACTCATCAAATAATATGCTTGTTGTAATGGGCAAAGCGCCTGATACTGCTGCCGTAAATAAAGTTAAAAAGTACAAGCAGGATCAGGTGGGAATAATGGCCAAGGCCCAGGATTTTGAAAAGGAATCGAAAGAACATGTGGCCAAACATAAGGTTTTAGCCAGTGGCGTAACACTTTTCCAGATAGCGATTGCCATTGGCGCCATATCCATTATTACCAAGCGTAAATTGTTGTGGGTAGTAAGCATGGGCTTTGCCGTAATTGGTATATATTTCCTGTTGCATGGCACTGTGTTCTGGCATGTTTTGATAAATTAAGCCCGACAGGAAATTCAATTCAGTATCTTTACCGGCAATGATAAAGAAAGCACTGGAAAACCTTGGAATAGCCGAGCTGAATGAAATGCAGAACGCGGCTATAAGCGCTGCCAAAAAAGGTGATGTAATATTACTTGCTCCTACGGGATCCGGTAAAACACTGGGATTTTTGCTGCCACTGCTATCAGTTTTAGATTCGAACATAAATCAGGTTCAGGCATTGATAATGGTGCCATCGCGCGAGCTGGCTTTGCAAATAGAGCAAGTATTTAAAACCATGGGAACAGGTTTTAAAATAAACTGCTGTTATGGCGGCCATTCAACAAAAATTGAGAAGAATAATTTTATACAGCCACCTGCAGTATTGGTAGGTACCCCCGGCAGGATAGCGCATCATATCCGCCTCGAAAATTTCGCGACTGATAAAGTGCAAACGCTGATATTGGATGAGTTTGATAAAGCGCTTGAATTTGGTTTTCAGGATGATATGGAATATATCATCAGGCAATTGCCGGCTATAAAAAAGCGCATACTTACCTCGGCTACTAAAATGGATGAGATACCTCGTTTTACAGGTGTCAGCAATCCGCTTAAGCTCGATTTTCTGAACAACAAAACCAATGTGCCTGATCTGCAACAAAAGGCAGTTATCGCTGAGGCTGCTGATAAACTGGAAGCACTGTTTGCTTTAATATGTAAAATAGGAACTAAAGCCACGTTGGTTTTTTGTAACCACCGTGAAGCTGTAGACCGGATCAGTGACATGCTTTGGGAAATGGGCCTGCCGAATGATATTTTTCATGGCGGTATGGAGCAGGAGGACAGAGAGCGGGCGTTACTGAAATTCCGGAACGGAAGTCACAAGATATTAGTTACTACCGACCTGGCATCCAGAGGGCTGGACATACCGGAGATTGAGTATGTAATACATTACCAACTGCCGCATAACGAGGAAGCCTTTTTGCACCGCAATGGCCGCACGGCACGTATGCACGCTAAGGGAACATCCTATTTAATATTATCGCCTGATGAAAATCTGCCTTATTTAAAACAGCAACCAGAAGTAGAAGTACTGCCGGAAAAAAATGTGATACCCAAACCCAGCGAATGGGCTACACTTTATATCGCCGCAGGCAAAAAAGATAAAATAAATAAGGTAGATATTGTAGGTTTGCTATTACAAAAAGGTCAGCTGGCTAAAGAAGACCTGGGCTTGATAGAAGTTTTAGACCATACCTCATATGCAGGTGTGAAACGGAATAAGATAGAGCAGGTGGTAAAGCTTGTGAAGGCAGAAAAGATTAAGAATAAGAAAGTTAAAATAGAGATATCAATATGAGTAATAATGATATAATGAAGAAACTTAGGGTAGCGCTTAAGTTTACCGATGACGATATTGTAGAGGTTTTAAATCTGGCTAACTTTAGGATAACCAAAACTGAGTTGGGTGCTATATTCCGTAATGAAGATCACCCGAACTTTAAACCCTGCGGCGACCAGATATTGCGCAACTTTTTGAATGGCCTTATCATTTATAAACGTGGCCCTAAGCCCCAGGCTAATACTAATGAGAAGAAGCCATAGGCACTTCTGTAACATGTAGTCTTCCACTTTTAATTAACCGTTGCTGCTCAAGCGAAAAGGATTCACGTGCGCCAAAATCCTGTACCCAGTAGTGGTGATTTTCGGCAACGCCAACTTCTTTAAAGGCGGGGTTCATGAGGTTTTTGCAATGGCCCTCGCTTTTAAACCAGCCAGCCATTACTTCTTCAATACTTTCCTGTCCGGCGGCAATGTTTTCGCCTATCATAAAGCTTTTGTAGCCTTTAATGCTATAACCGGCGGCCACAATACGGTCTTCCATAGTACGCCCATCCTTACTGGTATGGCTAAAGTATTTATTGTTCGACATGTCCCAGGCATGGCCCTCAGCTGATTTTTGCAGCAGGTCATTCCACACCAAAGGCGGGGCAGGGGGCATATAGGTTACGCCGCAGGTACAGCCTTTGGTACGTACACTGTTTATCCTGTTTAAAAACTCCTTTTTAAATTCCTTTTCACTGGCAGGCTGCCGGGTATGCGCTGCTACTCCCAAAAAAGTAATAACGGTTAATAAACAGCCAAAAATCAATTTCTTCATACTGATACTCTGACAATAAGAACGCCGGAAAGTTTAATAGTAATATAGTATATCAGTTTTTGGGTCGCCTGATATTAGTCCGCCATTTATTACGCTTTTTACGACGGTAAATCAACATAACAGAAACAGCTATCAGTATAATTACTGCAATAAGGATTATAATGATGCTATCCTTTTGAAATACAAGTTGTTGTAAAGTTTGACGTTGTTGGCTGTATAGAATTTTTTTTTATTTTCAAATGCTTCTTCAGCTTTGATCCTGGCTGCAAGCACGGCCTCGTCATGCTTACGGATGCTGTCGTTTATAAAATCATGCCTTTTTAGGGCTACATCACCTTTGTCGTAATTATTTGTAAGGTTATATAGTATGGCAAAACGTAATTGAACTGCGGATTCAGCCCTATTAAGGTGGTTTTTTGTTGATAATTTTAAGGCTTCATTTAAATCGCTAATCGCTAATGGATAATCCTTTATATCCATCTTAATGGATGCAATATCAAGGAGGGAAGAGATAATGCCGGATACATCGCCTTTAGCCCTTGAAATGGCGTTGGATTGCAGCGCAAACCATTTTGCCTGGCTGTATTCCTTCTGCGAACGGTAAACCCTTGATAAATTATTGAAACAGCCGCGTAAACCAATACTATCTTTAGCCCTGGAAAAATAATGCAATGCCAGCATAGTGTATTTGATAGCCTTGGTTTGATACATTAACTTTTTATCCTCATCGGTAATGGTATCATAGTGCATGTATCCGTTAGCAATTTGGGAGTATATGGGAGCCTTTAACAGCTTGCCCGTAATTGATAAGGTGTCAAGCGGAGCAGCGAATGATTTGCCTATGCCTAATAAAAAAATAGCAATAATTGTAACAGGTATCTTCATAAATGCACTTGAATATAAACACTATATTCAAATAACATGCCCTTTTACAATAATTTAACCATCCGGTAAAAAATATTTTTTCAATAGTTTAAAGAATGGCCGTTAAGCGAAAATGAGCAGGTTTTTCTTAAAATTAGAATGGTGTATTGATTATAAACACAGCATAGTAACTGATACTACCAGGCAACGGAAAGGGTATAGTAATTAGTACAGATTTATTAACTGCAATTATAATTATTGAATTATGGCTTCGTACTTTTTAATGAAAGTTTGCATGAATTTCACTTTCGAAATTAAAAGGTTGAAGAGGCTTATGCCGATGGCTGCGCAGGTAATACCCGCTAACACGTCCAACACAAAATGATGACTGGCGTACACGGCTGTAAACCATATGCCGATAACCACAATGAAGAACAGGATATTTATAAAACCCAGGCGATTTTTTAACCCATAATATAAAACTATAACAGGGTATGCCGAGTGCAGTGAAGGCATTGCTGCAAATACATTTGAGCCTTTGGCGTATATGGATTTAAATAGATTGATATGGAAATATGCATCAAACTTTGCCAGTCCGCCGGTATTACCTACGGTTAGTGGGTGGAAGTTGAAGCCATAATATTCGATATACCAGGGTGGTGCTGCGGGGTATACATAGTAAACTACAAAACCAAGTAGGTTAACCAGTAAAAAGGTTAGCGCAAAATATAAAAATTGCCTTTTTCTGGTGAAGAACAGGTATGCCGCGAATGACAGGGGAACGGGGATCCAGCATAGATAGAACAAACCGGTAACTATATCTACAAAGGTTGTGCCTTTTAACCTGAAATACTCATTGGGGGTTACCAGCTTACCATTCAGGTTAATGCCGAACAGGTGCTTTTCAAAATTATACAGATCGGCAATGTGAACGGTATTATAATTATAATTAGGGAAGGCCTTCATATAATCAAAAATCACCCAGTAAAAAATGAATATGGAAAAGCCGAGTATAAACTTGCGTGTACCTGCTGACAGGTAGAACATGCTGTTGAATATACCAATAAGTACCAATTGATCTACCTTATAACCTACCAAAAAGATGGAAAGCAGCAGATATGCAACCGATAGTAACGAAACAACAATTATTGATTTGATATTTACTGTTACGCCATTGTTAATAGCATTCTTCATGCTATTTTTTAATAAAATCTGAACGGAAAATCTTATCCCACAGGGGAGAGCTCACACCATATCCCTTGTCAGGATCCTGGTAATGATGCAGCATATGATGTTGTTTAATTTTTTTCCAGATATTACCTTTAAAGTTAAAGTGATGTATGGCATAGTGCGATATATCATAAAAAAGGTAACCTAATATAAAGCCCGGAAAAAATCCCCAGATATCATTAGTGGGCAGTATGGCATTGAATAAGAAATAAAAGCCTGTTGCCAGTGGTATACTTACCGATGGCGGTAATACCAGCCTTTTAGCATCGCTGGGGTAATCATGGTGTACACCGTGAAATATAAAGTGTAAGCGCATTGCCCATGGTTTATCGGCAGGTACGTAATGAAACACAAAACGGTGCATTATATATTCAACCAGCGTCCATACAAAAAGGCCGAGTATAAACAAGCCAAAGAAAGCAACTACACTCAATGACAGTACAAACGATTTATAAATGCAGAAAGCAATAACCGGAACAAAGATGAATAAGGGCACTGTAAAATGAACTTTAGAAAGCGATTCTAACAGATCGCTTTTAAACATTCGTACAGACTCCTGTGAATTGGAAATATATTTTTTTTTCATAATGCCTCAGGGTTTAAAACGTTCATAATTTCTCTGCCTGCTAAATGGGAAAACGATCCATTTTAATATTTCTCAAGCCAATTAAAATGAAACGGTTCAATTTTAATAAAGATATTTATAAGTATAAATAAATTTATATAATTATTGCGAAGATATGATATTTTCGGGCGACTGCCTTCATCACCACGTCAAAATTACATATTGTGCCAGTGAGTTAACCTGGCTTTAATATTTAACACCAAAATGGGTTATTTATTTTCTTCTTCAGCGATGGTTTTTTTAGCGTCCCTTAGCCTGTTAAATGCCGTAATATTGGTTAATACAGCTAATACAGTTATAGGGATGGTAAATATCGACATGGTTTCAAAAATATGGAAACGGATGCCCGGAAAATACAGTTTGTAGTTACCGCCAATATAAAGTGATGATATGCCGCATATTATTGCAAATACGCCAATGGTAACTACGCGTTCCGGGCGTTGCATTAAGCCGCCTTTGCATTCAATTCCAAGCCCTTCGGCACGTGCACGTACATAACTTACCATCATTGAGCCTATAAGGGCTATAAACGCGAATATGGAGCTTAAAAAGTAGTGGTGAGCAACCAGGTAATAGCAAATGCCAAAAAACATGATCAACTCGCTATAGCGGTCGAGCACTGAATCATACAGCGCGCCAAAGGTCGACTTCATATTGCCAAGCCTGGCTACCTGCCCGTCGAGCATATCAAAAAGGCCTGCAAATAATATGAGGCCACCGGCCCAGCCTATATAGGTAAGATCTCCGCGGTTACCTTCTTCGGCACCTATAATAAATATAACAGCCACACCTACGTTTAGTACAAACCCAATTGAAGTGACAGCATTAGGGGTTAGCCCTAATTTAATAAGCACTTTAACAACCGGGTCAATAACTTTATAGATACCTAGCTGGAGGTTTTTCCGCACGGACGTTTGTTGTTCCATTTGTTTATACAGGTTATTCAAATATAGTTAAAAATCAAATTGAACCAATACACGAACACCCCATTTTGGCGCGTTAAGATAATCTAAATAGGTAAAGCGTCTAACAAGATCTACACGTACAAATTTAAATATGTTCTCAACGCCAACACTACCCTCAATATAAGGAGTGCTTCCTAATGCGTGTGTTATAGCCTGGCCGTTTCCATCAACAGGGAATTGATACAGGGCTGGGTGTAGCAAAGGATCATTCTTATCGCTTAAGCCACCATATATGCCTTTAAATGATGCAACCTCGCGCCATTTCAGTTTTTTCAATAGCGGGATCTTGTTAAAGAAATACCCCTGGAAATGCTGATCGATATTTATGCTTTCGTTATGGTCGCCCACAAACTCTAAAAAGTTCATTAAGTTGTATGAGTAAAGATCATACGCATAGGTTTGGTTAGCCCGGAAAATATTTAACAGGGGATAAGGTACCTGGCCAAATATTTTCATGCCTTCAACCCGTACATCAGCAAAACCAAATTGCGACAGGTAGAAACGTTTATCGATCTGGGCATGAATTTTGGCATAGCTGTAACTGCTGTTAAATAAATTATTTATTCCCTGGGTATAGTTTAACTGAAATATAGGGTACTTGGTAGGGATAGGGGTCCTGTATATTTTACCCTGGTAATATTGTTCGTTAGGTGCATACCTTAATGTTGTAGTAAAATCGGATGTAGTAAGGTTGGTAACCGTATTAGGCTCACCGTTTATCACATTATTAAAGTATAATGAGCCGGCCGCCGATTGCGTATGATTTGTGAAGACTACTTCATATGAGAAATGATTTTCATATTCGTGTTTATAGTCAAGCCTGTAGTACGCATTGTATAAATACTTGTCGTTATTACCACGCTTAAATGAGAGTAAGAAGTTATCTTCCTGCACAAACTGCAAATCTTCGCCCGGTATGGTCACATCTTTCTGAACGCTCGCCCGTATGTAATCCTGCGGGAATTTGTAGATTGTTTTATTGTTTAGTGAGTAGGTGGCGCTGAGGAAATATTTCCATTTCTCATCCTTAAAGCCGTAAGCGGCATAGGTTTCAAAATAATAACGTTTGCTTAGTTCGGGCGTCGTTCGGCCACCAACACGCAGCCTGAAGCCTTCAACCGGGTCGAAGCTGTAGAAGGTATTTGCGGGCCCAAGCTCAAACCAGTCGAATGATTTGTAACCTGCCAGCAACAAGGTAGCTATATCCATAGTACGCTTGTATGAAGGCATGGTTTTTAGGCTATCAATGTTATGGTAAGTGTTGTATTCGGTAGTGGTAAGGGTATCCAGCCTGTTTTGTACCCAAAATTGATCGCTCCGGTGCTTTACTTCGTCAGAGTTGGCTGATGCATCTGCAATGTAAGTGGTATCGGGATGTGGCTTATTTACAGCATAAGCACCAAAGGTGCGCGTTCTTATACCATATAAACCACCGCTTTTGCTTTTGGTTAACCCAAAATCGGCATATACTGTGCTTTTGCTCAGGTGATATCGTTCATCCGGATTTTGTTCAAAATCCAGATTTACATGCATTGTTTTTACAAAGTTAAGGTTGATGTTTTTGTTGATGTAAAGTTTAGCATGCTGCACTGCGAAATGACCATCAAGGGTAACATATATTTTCCCTTCAAAAAGCATATCAGTAGTATTACGCGGGGTAAAGCTAAGCTCAACAACCTTGGTGTTATTTATAACCAGTGTGTCGGTGATGAAAAACTTATAATAAGTTGGCGCGCTTTCAGCAATAGGACTTAAAAAGTTATTGGTCATCAGGAAGATACTGTTATCGTAGATATCAATATCAGCATACATGTGCTTGAAATACTGGCCAATACCTTCGCTATCAACAGCACCGCCAAAATCAACATGTTTTTCTCCTAATACAGAAGTCTTTGTTTTTTCAGGGCTTTTACGATAATATATCTGTGATAATTTCTCATCAACATAAATAGGGAGTAATGATTTACCTGGTACAGATGTAGTATCGCGGTTATCAATTACAAATTTGTATTTACGGAAAAATTTCTTTTCAGTTATTTTTGGATTAACGTTAACAAATGAAAATACCATTTTATCGTATTCCTTGTATTCAACGTATGAATAATTTTCAGGGCGGTTTTGCTTTTTATGAGCTATAACCTGGCGTATAAGTTCAACAGCGGGATTATCCTTGTTGCGATATTTAACTTTTTTGCCTGATTTTATATCAACCTCTTTAAGCGTTTGAGCTTCAGGGAATAGTTTTACATTTATTAACTGCGTTTTACCTGGAACTACCGGTAAAATAGCTTCTTTATAACCTACATAGGATATTCTAATATGATCGTAGGTAGGTATATTGGTGGAGATAGCAAATCTGCCCTGGGCATCGGTGTTGGTGCCGATAGAAGTTCCCGGGAATGAAACTGTTACTGCTATAAGGGGCTGCCTATTGCCTGCATCAGTTACTACGCCTGTAATCACAGTATTTTGCGCAAACAAAAACGACGACGTAAGGAATAAAAAGAACGTTAAAAAAAATAATCTTTTATAAAAGTTTCTACAATCCATGTACTTTATGCAATTATGCAAATACGAATCTCTTTTGCAGCAGATAGTTATAACTAACTCCCACTGTAACAGATACTATTATTTTTGATATAATATAACTTAATCCTAAATAATGAGTAACAATAAACACGCCTAAAGTTGATAGTAATAAATTACCATTCCAAATTATAAGGTATTTTAATACCTGCATGGGTATCTTTTTTTCCTTACGGTTGAAGACCCAGTTTCTGCCTAAAGCAAAATTGGTAGCGCCTCCAACTATAGTGCCAAGTAAACTCGCAATTACGTACCAAAAGTAGAAAAATTCCTTACAGACTATTGTGGTCAAAAAGTCAAAAAGGGTGGCGATAATTGAGGAGGCCTGGGCTTTTATAAAAGTTGACATTAAAATTTCAATAGTTTAAACGCTACAACGAGTTGCAGCAGGATGTTAGTATAAATGCCGGCCAGCACATCATCCATCATAATTCCCCATCCGCCGGGTAAAAGTTCCATTTTTTTGATGTACAGGGGCTTTACTATATCAAAAAAGCGAAACAATAAAAGTGCACATAACACATATGTTACATTCACCGGTAAAAAAAGCATGCTAATACACATACCGGCAACTTCATCAATTACCACCCGGGCCGGATCTTCGCCCCAAAGTGGCACAACTTTGTTTGATGACCAAATGCCAACAAACAATATACATACGGTAATTATTACCGAAGGGATTGCCTGATATGCACCGGCCCAGGCAAGGTACCAGCAAATACAGCAAGCAACAGCAGCAACTGTTCCGGCTCCTTTGCCAATATATCCAATGCCCAGGCTGGTGGCAACCAGTTTATGAAACAACATTCTTATTATAGGGTATCAACCAGTTCCTGGTAGTAATCCAAACCTAAGTGAGTGATCAAATCTTCACCCATCATGTGGCGTAATGTATTTTGCAGTTTCATTAATTGTTTGAAAATATCATTTTCAGCAGGCAAGCCTGGTGCAGTTTGCGGTGATTTTAAGTAGAATGATAACCACTCCTGTATACCGCTCATGTTAGCACGTTTTGCAAGGTCAACAAATAAGGCCAAATCCAATGCGATAGGCGCTGCAAGAATTGAGTCGCGGCAAAGGAAATTGATCTTGATCTGCATTTTGTAACCTAACCAACCGAAGATATCGATGTTATCCCAGCTTTCTTTGTTATCGCCATGCGGAGGGTAGTAGTTGATCCTGATCTTGTGGTACAGGTCGCCGTATAATTCAGGGTTTCTTTCAGGTTGTAAAATATCTTCCAGTACACCCAGTTTTGAAACTTCTTTTGTTTTAAAGTTATCCGGATCATCCAATACCAAACCATCACGGTTACCTAAAATGTTGGTTGAGAACCATCCTGAAACACCAAGTGAGCGTGCAGCTAAGCCTGGTGCTAAAATAGTTTTCATTAATGTTTGGCCGGTTTTGAAATCCTTACCTGCAATAGGGGTATCAGTTAATTTAGCAAGCTCAATTAAGGCCGGGGTATCAACTGTTAAGTTAGGTGCGCCATTTACATAAGGGATACCTAATTTTAAAGCAGCGTAAGCATATATCATACTTGGCGATATCAGCTTGTTGTCATCTAATAACGCTTGCTCAAAATTTGCAAGGGTTTCATGTATTTCTGATGCTTCGTAATAGATCTCGGTTGAACCGCACCATAATACTACTATGCGGGTACAGTTATTTTTTTCTTTGAAGTCCTGGATGTCTTTCATAACAGCCTGGGCAAGCTCATATCTTGTGCCTTCTTTAACGTGAGTTGCAGTAAGGTTTTTAGCATAGTTTTGGTCAAATGCAGCTTTCATTGGAACAACTGCTTCCAGTTCAGCTTTTACTGAATGTAATAAACCTGCTTCAAGCACTTTAGCGTGCGTGGCTGCTTCAAATACGTTATCGGAGTACACATCCCAGCCGCCAAAAACAATATCGTTTAAATCAGCTAATGGTACAAATTCCTTAACCTTGGGGTTACGGTTTTCCGTTCTTTTACCTAAACGTATGTTTCCCATTTGGGTAAGTGAGCCAATTGGCTGCGATATCCCTTTTTTTACAGCTTCAACACCAGCAATCAGTGTAGTAGCTACGGCGCCTAATCCCGGAATCAAAATCCCAAGTTTTCCTTCGGCAGGTTGAATGTTACTTTTCATTTACTTTAATTTATTATTATACTGGCTACAGCCATTTGTTCTTTTTGTACCAGGCAAGCGTTTCGGCAAGGCCTTTATCCAGGTTATAAATGGGGTAGTAACCCAGTTCGTGTTTCGCTTTCTCAATATCACAATCCCAGTTTACGGCTGTTAGCTCTTTTAACTTATCGCTGTTGAGTATTGCGGCTTTGTTGCGCAAAGAACTGACATTTTCTGATATTGAAGCTATTATTTTTACAAAATTTACAGGCAGATGAAACTTTAAGGTTTTCAAATTTAGTACATTTTTTGCGATTGTTCCCAATTCGTATCTACTGTAAAAATTCCCGTCGGATAAATTATAAGTCTTTTGGTCGCACGTATACAAGGCCTTAATAGCTGCTTTAGCCAAATCCTTAACATATATGAAACTAAGCTTTTGCTCTGCCTGGCCAATATAAGGTTCAATTCCTCTTTTTAATTGTTGAAAAAAGATGAAGATACCTGTATCTCGTGGTCCATAAACGGCTGTGGGCCTAAGTATAGTATAGTGTAATGAAGATATACTTTTTAATTGCTCCTCAGCCAGTAGTTTACTTCTGCCATAGTCAGTAATAGGGTTGGGGATGGTATCTTCGGTTATGGTGCCGTTTAAAGTATTAAGCGGGCCAACTGCTGCCAAACTACTGATGAATACAAAGCCTTTTAAATTGATATCAGCTGCTTGCGCTGCCGCGGCAAGGTTATAAGTGTATTCGGCATTTATGGTATTATATTCGTTTTGCGACCGCGCCCGGGTAGCGCCGGCAGCATGTATAATATAATCGTATTGTTTTTCCTTAAGTTCTTTTTTTAAGGCTATAAGGTTATCAAACTCGGGGTAGGTGTATTGGATGTTGAACGCTGCAAGATGGCTTACATTACTGCTTTTTCGTACGGCAACGTACACATCCAGGTTATTATGCAAAGCCTCTTCAATTAAATGATAGCCCACAAAACCACTTGCACCGGTTATTAAAACCCGCTTCTTCATATATCCTTTTCGTATAACCTGTATTTTTTGTAAGGATCGCCTTTTATGGCTGCAATGGCATTGTTTATAAGGGTATTGTTTTCAAGCGTCCACCCAGCTTCGGCGCATTTAAAGCCTTTGCGTTTGTATTCTTTTATTATGGTGCCATATAAGCAGGCCTCGATACCCATTTTGCGATACCCATCAATTACGCCCAATGCGTATATGCGTATGCGCGATATTTTTTTCTTGTTGAGCAAGAGCTTGAAAATACCCGTTGGTAATAAGCGGCCACGCTTAATAGTTTTAAATATTTGGTTATAATCAGGCAGCGCTAAGCCAAAACCAACAACTTTACCATCCTGTTCGGCAACCAGGCAAAAATCCGGATCGAGGATCAGTTTAAGGTCTTTTGCCAGGTAATCAAACTCTTCATCGGTTAATGGAACAAAACCTGTATTATGATCCCATGCTTTATTATAGACCTCACGCAGTTTAGCGGCCTCATTTTTAAAGTCCTTAAGGTTTATATTACGGATATTAATATTGCTTCTTTTTAAACGCTCTTGTAAGGTATTGAGCAGCCGTACCGATTTATCATCGTAATTCTGACCTTCCCAGTTCCACGAGATCAAATCGATTTGTTTGGTATAACCTTGCTTTTCTACCAGATCTATATAATAAGGAAAGTTATAGGTATCCATTAAAACAGGCGAGCTGTCAAAACCTTCAACCAGTAAACCACAAGGTTCATTTGTTGAAAAGTTAACCGGGCCAATGATTTTTTGGGTAACGCCTTTTTCCTTTAGCCAGTTTACTGCAGCGGCAAAAAGTGCATCGGCTACTTCCTGATCGTTAATGGAATCAAAGAAACCGAAGAAACCATCGTTACAATTGTTGAACTTATTATGGGCATTATTTAAAATAGCAGCAATACGGCCAACTATTTTGCCATCCTTATAAGCCAGGAAAGTTTGTAAAGAGTTATGTTTATGAAAGGGATGCTTTGTTAGCAGATCCCTTTGTGCAATAAATAGCTCCGGAACGTAATATGGGTCGTTTTTGTAAAGATCGTGGGGGAAATCAATAAAATCAGTCAGCCCTTTTTTAGGGCTGACGGGAATTACTTCGATCATATTTTTTCTTTAACAGCACTGATAACGCCTACCTCTTTAAAAGCTTTTGCTATTTTATCAACAGCCTCATCAATCTGGTCGAAGGTATGAGTGGCCATTAACGAAAAGCGCAATAAAGATGAATCAGAAGGCACGGCAGGCGATACTACCGGGTTAACAAATACGCCTGCTTCCTGCAGATATTTGGTAACCAGGAATGTTTTATCGTTATCACGAACGTATATAGGCAATATTGGGCTTTCAGTAGGGCCAAGGTCAAAACCTTCGTCTAATAAAAGTTTCATTGCGTAGTTGGTGTTATCCCAAAGTTTTTGGATACGCTCTGGTTCAGTTTCGATGATATCAAGGGCTGCGATAACACTGGCTACTGAGCCCGGTGTCATGCTGGCGCTGAACATCAGTGAACGTGCGCGGTGTTTTAAATAATCAATAGTATCGGCATCACTTGCAATAAACCCGCCTAATGAGGCCAGTGATTTACTGAAGGTACCCATTATCAAGTCAACATCATCAGTTAAACCGAAGTGTGAAGCTGTACCGGCACCTTTATCGCCAATTACACCCAGGCTATGGGCATCATCAACCATAATGTTAGCGCCGTATTTATCAGCAAGCTCAACAATTTCAGGTAGCTTAACTATATCACCTTCCATGCTGAATATGCCGTCAACTACAATAAGTTTAACAGCTTCTTCAGGCAGGATGCTCAGCTTGCGCTCAAGATCCTGCATATCATTATGCCCGTATTTTATAACTTTTGAGAATGAAAGACGACTGCCATCTATTAAAGATGCATGATCATATTCATCAAGTATTAAATAATCATTACGACCTGTTACACATGATAAAACGCCAAGGTTTACCTGAAAACCTGTGCTAAATAATACAGCGGCAGGTTTCCCTACGTATGCTGCTAATCTGTTTTCTAACTCGATATGGATATCAAGCGTACCGTTCAAAAATCTGGAACCTGCACAGCCTGTACCATATTTATCAATTGCTTTTTTTGAAGCTTCTTTGATCTTGGGATGATTTGTTAAGCCCAAATAAGAATTAGAGCCAAACATAAGCACCCTTTTATGATCTATCATAACTTCAGTGTCCTGTCCCGACTCAATAGGCCTGAAATAAGGATATAGTCCCTTTTCCCTGATCATATTAGCATCCTGGAACTGAGCAATTTTTTCCTGTAGTTTTTTAACCATGTATATTAACCCTGCTTAAATTTTTTGTAAAAATACCATGAATAAGTTTATAACCTAAATTTTAGTGTGTAATTTTTTAAACACTGCTATTTTGGAAGCCTTAATCTCACTCGGCAAATTAATTAAATTTTTTGTTTAATTAATACCCCTATTTTTCATTTAGTTGTAAAAACATTATAATTCAGTATAAATAACGTATTTTTTTCTAAAAGTTGCATAAAAATACAACAGCTAAATCTATATTAGTAATAAATTTAACATCCTAGTTAATCTTTACCTATATTGATGAAATTAATGAGCGCCAATCTCATTAATGCTATTTATAACTGCCGTACCACACATCTAATATATGAAAAAAATACATCTACTACTACTAATTAATTTAACATTATGTTTACCCAAAGTTGTTTTTGCGCAGGCAAGTACCGATACAATTGTTACTTTAAAACAATGTATTGAGTTTGCCTTGCGTAACCAGCCGGCGGTAAGGCAGGCAGCAATTGATGAGCAGATCAATGAAAAAGATGTTAAAATAGGCTTGTCGGGGTGGCTGCCGCAATTAAGCTCATCAGGCGAGTATGAGCATTATTTTAAAGGCAGTGTGCCGGTAGCGTTCAGCACCGGGGTCACATCAACAACAAACGGGCAAACAGTGGCTGCACCAAATCTTGATGAATATTCGAGTTTAGGATTACAGGCTAGCCAGGTTATATATAATAGTGATGTGTTATTAGCTGCCAAAACAGCTAATTATTCGCGGTTGTACTACAAACAAAATACACTGAGCAGCCAGATCAATGTATTATCGGATGTGAGCAAAGCATTTTTTGATGTACTGCTATCACAAAAGCAATTGGATATATTAAATGAGGATATTGTAAGGCTGCAACGGAGCCTGAAAGATTCGTACAGTAAGTATCAGGCTGGTACTGCCGATAAAACAGATTATAAGCAAGCTACCATAGCATTAAATAATTCAATAGCCAGCCGTAAGCAAACATCCGAATCAATAAAAGCCAAATTGGCTTATCTTAAACAAATAATGGGTGTAAAAGCAGGTACTACTTTAACCCTGGCTTACGATTCTGCCCATTATGAGAGTGAGGCATATATTGATACCAATCAGCAACTGGATTATAACAAGCGCATTGAATATCAGCAACTGCAAACTACAAAAACATTACAGAATATAAATGTGAGCTATTATAAGTGGCAATTTTTACCTTCTGTATCTGCTATAGGAGCATATAGCCTTAATTATTTGAGCAGTAAATTTTCCAGCTTGTATAATAATGATTATCCCTCAGGCTATTATGGGCTTACATTATCGTTTCCTATTTTTCAGGGAACAAAACGCCTGCAGAATTTAAGTAAGGCCCGCCTGCAGTCTAGTCGTGCCGATATTGATATAGAAAACTCACAAAACACCATTAATACCGAATATGTGCAGGCACTAGCCAGTTATAAGAGTAATTATACCAACTGGGAAATACTGAAGCAAAATGTTGACCTGGCGAAAGATGTATATAAGGTAGTGAGCCTGCAATACCGGGAAGGGATAAAGACCTACCTGGATGTAATTGTTGCGCAATCAGACCTGCGCACTGCGGAGTTAAACTATTACAATGCTTTATTCCAGTTACTATCCAGCAAAATAGATCTTGAAAAAGCACTAGGAACCCTTACACCACAATCAAATTGAATTACCATAATATGAAGAACAGATATATCCTTTTCCTTACCCCAATTGCTTTGCTTTTTGCTGTATCATGTGGCAAAAAAAGCAAACCTAATGCAGAGCTGCCGCCAACACCGGTAAATGTTGCCGAAGCCAAAACCGCTGAAGCTATTTATTACGACGAGTATCAGGGCACTGTTACCGCGTTAAATATCGTAGAGCTAAGAAGCCAGGTTTCGGGCTTTATTACCGGCATATTTTTTAAAGAAGGTGATGTAGTGCCGCAGGGCAAGGAGCTTTATGAGATTGACCGCCGTAAATACGTTGCAGCCTATAATCAGGCTGAGGCGAACCTTGGCAGCGCGAACGCAAACCTTGTAAAAGCGCAAAAAGATATTGATCGCTATAATATGCTGCTGCAAAACGATGCCGTGGCCCGCCAAACAGTTGACCAGGCCCAGGCTGCTTATCTATCAAGCAAGGGTGATGTTGATGTAGCCAAGGCGGCAGTATTATCAGCCAAAACAGATCTTTCCTATGCAACTATAACCGCACCGTTTACCGGCAGGATAGGTATTTCACAGGTTAGGCTGGGGTCGCAGGTATCACCGGGTACTACTTTATTAAATACCATATCAAGCGAGCACCCTATTGGTGTTGATGTGGTGATTAACGAGCAGGATATTGCCCGATTCTATAAATTAAAGCAAAATGGTACCGATTCAACTTTTAAGTTAAAATTATCTAATGACAGTCTTTATAACGAACCCGGTAAGGTTTTGGCCATTGACAGGGGCGTGAACAATCAAACAGGTACAGTTACTGTAAGGATACAGTTCCCGAATAAACAGGATGTGCTGAAAGATGGTATGAGCTGCGTGTTGCAGGTGCTGAACAGTGAATCAGGTAATCGTTTAATAATTCCATATAAGGCGATAACAGAGCAAATGGGCGAGTTTTTTGTGTTTGTAGCACAGGATACCATTGCGTTACAGCATAAAGTAAAGTTGGGGCCACGTATAGGGGCAAATGTGGTTGTCATGTCGGGGTTAAACCAGGGCGACCAGGTAATTACGGATGGTTTCCAACGCTTGCGCGATAAGGGTAAGATAACTTTGGGCAAGCCTGCCGCGGCCGGTGCACCTGCAGGCGGGGCTAAATAACAATTGGCCTCCGGATACAATACACAAAATGATTACGAGATAAATTTCTCCTAAAAGCAAACGAATGATCGCAGATACTTTTATACGAAGACCGGTTACGGCAATTGTAATATCAATTGTAATTGTTGTAGTTGGTATTTTAGCTATTAGCAGTTTAGCCATAGGGCAGTACCCTGAAATAACGCCGCCAACAGTAACGCTTTCCGCTACCTATAACGGCGCTGATGCATTAACGGTGGAACAGACCGTAGCAACACCTATTGAGGTACAGGTGAACGGTACGCCGGGCATGACCTACCTGCAAAGTAACAGTACCAGCAATGGTCAATTTAGCATGACAGCAAACTTTGAAGTGGGTACCGATGTTAATAATGCTGCGGTAGATGTTCAAAACCGGGTGAGTATTGCTACGCCGCTTTTACCGCAGGAGGTACAACGGCTGGGCCTAACCATACGTAAGAAAAATCCAAGCATATTGATGCTGGTAGCATTGTTTTCGCCCAAAGGGTCTCATGATGTTACTTACATGGATAACTACACCAACGTTTTTATAAAGGACGCTTTAGCGCGTACCGCAGGTGTGGGTGATGTAATTACCCGGGCAGACGACTTTAGTATGCGTATTTGGCTTAAGCCCGATAAACTTGCCGCGCTGGGGTTAACGGCTACTGATATTATCAACGCTTTAAACGAACAAAACGCCCAGGTAGCGGCAGGAACCGTTGGTGGTACACCACAGAAAAAACTACAGCCTTATGAGTATACGGTACTGGTAAAAGGCCGCCTGTCAGAGCCGGATGAATTCGGAGACATAATTGTAAAAACGCAACCCAATAACGGCGCAATAGTACATTTAAAAGATGTTGCCCGTATTGAACTGGGTAAGTTTAATTATGCCAATAACTCTTATGTTGATGATAAACGTGCCTCATACCTGCTGATATACCAGGCACCGGGTAGTAATGCGCTTGCAACTGCCGATGCGGTTTACGCTACCATGGATCAGCTTAAAAAATCATTTCCTGCGGATGTTGATTATGTAGTTCCGTTTGAGTCAATAACTGTGGTAAAGGTATCAGTGCATGAGGTGGTAGAAACCCTGCTGATAGCACTGGCGCTGGTTATTGCAGTGGTATTTTTGTTTTTGCAGAGCTGGCGTACAACGCTTATCCCTGTGTTGGCTATACCTGTATCTATTATAGGTACATTCATATTTTTTATACCACTGGGCTTTACCATTAACACGCTTACACTTTTTGGCTTTGTACTGGCAATAGGTATTGTGGTGGATGATGCCATTGTGGTGGTTGAAGCGGTGCAGCATTATATGGATGAAAAAGGGATGTCGCCCAAAGAGGCTACTTCACATGCCATGAAAGATATTTCGGCCCCGGTAATAGCCATAGCATTGATATTGGCGGCGGTGTTTGTGCCGGTTGGGTTTATACCTGGCATTGTTGGCCGACTTTATCAGCAGTTTGCTATTACCATAGCTATATCGGTATTGATCTCTGCCTTTGTGGCGCTTTCATTAACACCGGCATTATGTACGCTGATATTACGCCCGCATAAAATTGATGAGAACTCAACTAACTGGCTGGATAAGCTTTTTCATAAGTTTAATACCTGGTTTGAGCGGACGACCAACAAGTATCGTAACGGGGTTGACAAAGGTATAAAGCACACTAAGTTTGTGCTTATCATATTAGTTTGTGTTATAATAGGTACTATCCTTTTATTCAAAAACAAACCTTCAGGATTTATTCCGCTGGAGGATGACGGGCGTTTGTATATTACGTATGATATACCCGAAGCTGCATCAACACAAAGGACTGTTAGTGATTTAAATAAAATGATGAAGGTACTGGATAGTGTGCCGGGTATTTTACACTATGCAGCATTGGGTGGGTTAAACGTGGTGAGTTTTGCAAGTAAATCAAATAGTGCTACCATATTCGTACAGCTTAAGCCATGGGACGAACGAACCGCCGATAGTTTACAGATTGGCGCCATATCTGCCAATCTACAAAAGAAATTATCGAAATTTAAGGAGGCAAGTGTGGTGGTAATTCAACCGCCGGCCATACCGGGGTTGGGTAGTACGGGCGGGTTTTCATTTATATTGGAGCAGAAGGAATCAGGTGGCGATATTAAATTGTTTGAACAAACCCTTAATAACTTTACGGCAGCTATCAGAAAGCGACCTGAAATTGGTAAGGCATTCTCCTTTTTTACGGCAAGTACACCGGCTTACCAGTTAACTATTGATCGGGAAAAAGCCAAAAAACTGGGTGTAGCCATAAGCGATATAAACGCAGCATTGGAAACCTATATGGGTAGCGAATTTGTGAATGATTTTACCATTTACGGGCGCGATTTTCACGTAGTGGCGCAGGCTGACACCAATTACCGGACAAATATTCAGAACATAGGGCAATATTTTGTGAGGAACCAGGCAGGTACAATGGTGCCGCTGAGTACGCTTACATCCTATAAAATGATTGAGAACGCGCCATTAATATCCCATTATAACCTGTTTCGTTCGGCAGAGATTGATGGTAGTCCGGCTCCAGGGTATAGTAGCGGGGACGCATTAACTGCTTTAAAACAGGTTGCAGATCAAACGCTGCCGCAAGGGTTTGGTTATGAGTTCTCGGGCTTAAGCCGTGAGGAGTTGTTATCAGGCTCAAAAACGGTGTATATATTTATGCTGTCGGTAGGGTTCGTGTTCCTGTTTCTGGCAGCCTTGTATGAAAGCTGGTCGGTGCCGTTCTCGGTATTGTTGGCGGTGCCATTGGGTGCGTTCGGTGCCATTTTGTTCCTCACATTCAAAACGGGTTTAACAAATAACGTTTATGCGCAGATAGGTTTGATAACCCTGATAGGTTTGGCGGCCAAAAACGCTATCCTGATTGTAGAGTTTGCCAAGGAGCGAGTCGACAGGGGTATAGAGCTGGAAAAAGCAACACTGGAAGCGGTGAAAATACGTCTGCGGCCGATCATCATGACCTCTATGGCATTTATATTGGGTGTATTGCCACTGGTAATTGCATCCGGAGCAGGCGCGCAGGCAAGGCAAACCATAGGCTGGACAGTGTTTGGCGGTATGCTTGCAGCAACATCAATGGCTATATTTATTGTTCCGGTATTATTTTATACCATAACCAAATACGCTTACGGTAAAGAGAAACTTGCAGAGCTGGTACGGAATTATAAGCCTGATCCGGAAGAATTAGAGTAGTTGAGGAGAATCAAGATTTAAGAATCAGGAATAAAGATAGAATCAGCCTTACGAAGTTTTAAAAATTTCGTAAGGCTTTTTTATTTGTAGAGGCGCAATATTTTTGCATTTCTTAAGATCGCAAACAGACGTAAAGTATTGCGTTTCTACATTATTTCTTTTTCGTAGAGGCCGTTTCATAAGTAATTATGAGGCGTTTTTTTAGTTTGCTGCGTATGTTTTCTAAGACTATGATTAACTTCGGAGATACGGTTTCCCTGTCCCTGGTGACAAACGCCCCACATCAGAAAGCCCAGGCAGTTTTGGGCTTGATAGCGGCTAAGGAAAATATCTACTTGAAATAAAAAGAGACTGTCCTTTTGAAACAGCCTCATGTATTTATATTTTTGAAATAGCTATTAATGCAAGGTGAATTTATCCTATAATTAAGTTGACGGCCCGCATCAGAAGAGTATTGCGACGCTCATCGATCAGTTTATTGTTATCGACCGCCCGGCAACAGTTGAATATCCTGAACTGATCACCTGCACATTTAAGTTTGAATTGCTGACAGCTATTTTTATCCAGCCATAATGTCTTCCGTCGGCTTTTAACATGGAAAAGCCGATGTACTGCGTGGCGTTATCAAACGCCCCTTCCGACTCATTGTACGTTGTGAACTGGGGGTTTGACGGGTCTGGGCTAACAGAACTGGCGAGATAATCCACTGTTTGCCCGGCACGTTCAAAAGCAATAGTACTGTTGGTGTTCTTAATAGCCGTTGCATAATCAGGTATTGCGGCGCCGATAGCCGCTCCTGCGCTAAATCCTTTGGTATAGGGGTAATACACTGAATATGAGTTGAAAATATAGGCGCGATACCATCCGTAATTGCCAAAACTGCTTGTTAAAACAATTTTGGTACTGTCCTGCGTTGAAACAATATAAGCGTTTTTGGTTGTTTCGAAGCTTTTAAAACCATCATATGTGCTATTGAAGGCATATATTTTGAAATCGGGCACCGCGTCATTATCAACGTCGATAGCCGTGTAATCTGAATTTTGGGTGACAGCGGAAAGATTTGCGTTATAATTATTGATGACTGCCGATTTGTTGCTATCGCTTTTTTTGCAAGCCGCCAATAACAGCAATGTAGCTGGTAAAACACATAAAATTTTTTTGTAGATGGTATATTTCATATAGTGATAATTTTAGGTTTTGCCGTTGTTATCCAGTCACGGCTATGTCTTTATATTTAATTATGGCGCAATTTAATTATAAAGCGCGATATTTTAAACGTGTACAATATTTTTACGCTTAAAAAGCAACTATTCAACTTCCTAAACATAAATGTTTATTGATACTTCCAGAAAACAGAAACAATATCGGAACTAACGAAAGAGGCTGCCCTTTTTAAGACAGCCTCTTTCGTTTCAAATTTTGTGTTTCTTTTTTAATAATGCATTCCCCCCAGCGGCCATACCACCTGCTTTATAAATTGAGTATGGAACAATAGTGGCATTGGCGCTATCACCCAAAATAAAGTCCATATATGGGCAATTACGGTATTTTTTAAGAACATGATCTTGCGGCTCATTAATGCTTTTTCAAACAATACCAAACCACCCTGGATAATGAAATATAGCGTGGGTAAGCCATAGCCGCTGTTTACAGGCACACTCAACGCTATTTCATGTAATAAGCCGGAGAAACCGAAAGCCAGCATTAGCGCAGCCGCAGCGCCAGTTTTATTTATTAATGGACGAAATATGGCTATGGAAGTCATCTCGCTAAAAGCGATGTTCCAACGCTTGCTCCAGAACTCGGTGAGGCTGGTTGCTTTCGCAGGTAATTTGAACAGGTAATAGGTATTAACGCCAGACAACCGCCACATACCCGCGCTGATACTTAACAAACCAAAATGCAATATCAAACTAAAGCCAACTAATAACAGTGCAGTTATTATAATATAATTTAAGTTAGGAGCCAGGTGAAGCAATGCCACCTGATGAGCTGCAAAGATCAGGACGAGCCCTGCAATAACCCGGCTGATGCCAAACTGTATCATAGGCCAGGCATTGGGTAGGGGAGCTTCACCCAGTTTTTCAAATGGCTGGGCCCGCATACCCATCCAACCAATTGCAAAAGCCGACCATTGAATAAATGTGAGGCCAAGCGGCTTGTTTTTATAATCATTTGCAGCGGCAATAACTTTCATGCAGGTAAAAGTTGTCACTATCAGCGCCAGCATCCTGATTACAGGGTGTTCATGCTGGAAAATGAAATGTATGATGAACAGGCTGATAATCATTAATACCCAGCTGAGTAGTATCAGTCTTTTCTTTAATATCTGGTAGCCAATAAGTACTACTATTACATTTATCAATCCAAAATAGCAGAGGTGTATTATTGTAGTTCCCATGATCAGCTGTGTTTATAATTAATATAGCAGGCAAGGCTGTATACTATACTCAAAAAGATAAAGAGTGCTACTAATAGCACCTCCGCAAGCTTATTCCATTTTCCTGCCGGGAAGTTTGTTCTGTCAAAATACAAAAACTGGATCAGCACCCTTGAAATCCAATATATAGCAATAAACCCGGTGATGAGTAGGGCAAGTACGGAGCCGTTAACCAATTCTTTTGAACCAAATACAGAAAGTAAGCCGAAACAGAGATTTATTACGAGTATATAGGCTGCATATGTCCAGAACATTTGCTTGATCAACGGCTGTACTTTAGCCAGCTCATTGCGCCAGTTAAGCACCTTTGGTATGGCGAAGCTGCCAGCAACCAATGCAATTTGTGCAAGGCCTGCTACCCGGAGTAATGTATCGATCTGAATACTTTCCATGGCACAAATGTAATAAACTTATTGAATTTTCAAAAATTATTGAAAGTTTAGTTTGATTTTCGATTCACACTTTGGTATGCAAAAATGGGATCAAGTGGTTTTACATATTATCTCCCTGGAAAGTAAATTTATAATTTGATTTTGCCCTGTTTGGCATGAAAAAATGATGAAAAAAGAGGGTGGATTATTACTAAAAGGATGTTTGTATACCAAATAACAGACACCTAAACATATACATAAAAGAACATTTCAATCGCTCCGGTTAAATTTTTTTCTTAATACTTTTGGTTTTGACGGTTATTTGACAGCAGTTTAAAATTACAGTTTAAACCATGTGATTATCAATTCATAAGAGCTGGGATTAAGTTGTATGCATGGATACTGGCTCCTGCAATAGGGGCGTTTGAGTACGCCGGGGCTTAACAGTTTGGCACATTGGCAGAGTATTTGTAAAGATGGTGTTAAATAAATAATAATTTATTTACATATCTAACAAAAACACAACAATGAAAAAAGTAACAAACTTATTAGCCGCAGCTGTAATAGCTGGAGCTATATTTTTTGGATCGAGTGCGAAGGCGCAAACAATTACACCAGATAAATTCCGTTTTGGGGTAGGTGTTGAGGGAGGTTTGGCTACAGGCTGGGCACACAATTATTCCAATCTTGAATTAGGCGGTACCGCACGCTTGCAATATGGTTTATCAAACAACTTAGCTCTTACGTTAACATCAGGCTATTACAATTTTTTTGGTAAAACTGATCCTGCAACAGGTGACAAATATCAATCATTAGGTATGGTGCCGATTAAGGCTGGTATTAAAGCGTTCTTTACAAAAAACTTATACTTCGGTGCTGAAGTAGGTGCTGGCATTGAAACCAAAGCATTTGCAAGCCAGGGGATAGATGAGAACAACGTTGGTAAAGAAACCAAGCTGATATTATCACCAGGTGTTGGTTATGCTAATAAGCACTGGGATGTTGGCGTACGTTACGAAAACTTCTCAGGCCAGGGTAATAACTATGGCTTAGCAGCCTTACGTGTAGCTTATGGTTTCGGACTGTAATAAACTTTTACACACAACTAAAAAATCCCTTTACCAATTTGGTAAAGGGATTTTTTGTTATAACAAAAAACTCATGTCATTGCGAGCGATAGCGCGGCAAACTCGTCGCTTGCATAATGAACGCGACGAGTTTGCCGCGTCGTTCCTCCTCGCAATGACAATTAGAGAATGTATTATTTCAATTTACCTAAAGCGGCTTTTATGCGTTTAACAGCTTCTGTTAATTTTTCTTCAGATGCTGCGTATGATATACGTAATGATTTTGGATCACCAAATGAATCACCACCAACGGTAGCTACGTGGCCTTCTTCTAAAAGGAAGATGCTCAACTCGTCAGAGTCGTTAATAGTTCTACCATTATAGCTTTTACCAAAGAAGGAAGTAACGTTAGGGAAGAAGTAGAACGCGCCTTCGGGCAGGTTAACTTTCAAACCTTCAATATCGCTTAGTAAGCTGTAAACCAGGTCGCGGCGTTTTTTGAATTGTTCACGCATTTGCAGTACGGTTTCTAAGCCACCTTCATAAGCAGCAAGGGCTGCACGCTGGGTGATAGAGCTGGTACCAGAGGTAACTTGCCCCTGTAGTTTATCAAAAGCAGCAGCAGTTTCTTTGCTTGATGCTGAGTAACCTATGCGCCAGCCTGTCATCGCGTATGATTTTGAGAAACCATTGATGATAACAACACGATCCTTAATGCTATCAAACTGAGCTATTGACTCATGTTTTTCGCCATAGTTGATGTGCTCATATATCTCGTCAGACATGATATAGATCTGCGGGTGTTTTTCGAAAACCTTTGCTAAACCTTCCAGTTCGCTTTTGCTGTAAAGGCTGCCGGTAGGATTGCTTGGTGATGAAAACATGAACAATTTTGATTTTGGCGTAATAGCCGCCTCTAATTGCTCAGGGGTGATCTTAAAATTCTGCTCAACAGTAGTATCTATAAATACGCTTTCGCCTTCGGCTAATTTTACAATTTCAGAGTAAGAAACCCAGTAAGGAGTTGGTATGATCACTTCATCACCAGGGTTAACCAAACATAATACGGCATTGGCAATAGATTGCTTAGCACCGGTTGATACAACTATCTGGCTGAAATCATAGTCAAGATTGTTCTCGTCTTTTAACTTCTTTACAATAGCCTTTCGCAATTCAGGGTAGCCTGATACGGGTGTATAATAGGTGTAATTTTCATCCATGGCTACCTTAGCAGCCTCCTTAATGTGTTCAGGTGTATGAAAATCCGGTTCGCCAAAGCTAAGGCTTATGACGTCAACGCCTTTTGCGGCAAGCTCGCGGCCCATTTTGGCCATCTTGATGGTTGCCGACTCAGACAGGTTATTAATCCTGTTACTTAATGCACTCATTTTGTTTTTGTTCTTATTGCGGCAAATATAGAAAAGTTTGCAGTTAGCAGGGGGCAGTTTGCTTAATTTTTCCAATGAACAGACTTACGAAGTTTTCAAAACTTCGTAAGTCTCTATATTTGGTAACCAATTGCCGATTGCCAACTGTCCATTGCTAACTTTTACTATAAACTACACACTGCCAACCGCAAACCGCCCGCTGCTAACTTTTACTGCCAACTGCACACTGCCAACTGCGAACTATTTTATAGCTTTGCCCGTAAATAAAATAACCTTGCGCGAACACAAACGAATCATTCTCATTTCGCTTATCACCGGTATTGTACTGATGATGGCCAAGTTTGGAGCCTACTTTTTAACAGCATCAAACTTTGTACTTACCGATGCTGCCGAAAGTATTGTGAATGTGCTGGCAAGTTCATTTGCCTTTTTCAGTATCTACCTGGCTTCGCAGCCGCGCGATGAAAACCATCCCTACGGACATGGTAAAGTGGAGTATTTCTCCGTTTTTATTGAGGGCTCATTAATAGGTATAGCAGGGGTCATCATTATCTTCAAATCCATCTACGGGTTGTTTTATCCAAATGAGATCCATGATCTTTTATGGGGTGCCATCATCATCGGAACCACGGGTTTAATAAATGGCGGTTTGGGCTTTTATATGATACGTAAAGGTAAATCGCTGCCATCAATAACTATTGAGGCTGATGGCCGTCACCTGATCACTGATATGATAACCAGCTGTGGATTGGTAGTTGGTTTGTTGCTGATATATTTTACCGGCATTAAGATGCTGGATAATGCACTATCTATATTTGTAGGGTTGTATATTGTATTTACCGGTTATAAACTGGTGCGTAAGTCGGTTGGCGGCTTAATGGATGAGGCCGATTTTGATGTGGTGAAGGAAATAGTAAAGGTGCTGGATGAGCAACGCCGCGATGAATGGATAGATCTGCATAATTTTCGTGCACAGAAATATGGTAATGAGCTGCATATCGATTGCCATTTAACGCTGCCTAATTACTTCGACCTGAACCGTGTACATGCGGAAGTAAAATTGGTTGATAAGCTGATAAACAGCGAGATAACAAAAACAGAACTTTTTATACATACCGACCCATGTTTGCCCGATTGCTGCCACTATTGTAGTATGCCCAATTGCCCAATACGGTCGGAGCCTAAAACTGAACGTATTACCTGGACAATGGATAAGGTTATCCGTAACAAAAAACACTTTGAAGCATAATGTACAATTTTAATGTTCGCGTATATGGCCTGCTGATAAACGATAATGATGAAATACTCATTAGCGATGAACAGGAGTATGGCATGCGTTTTACAAAATTCCCCGGTGGCGGTTTGGAATATGGCGAGGGTTTGACAGATGGCCTGAAACGTGAATTTGTTGAGGAATGTAATGCTGAAGTAGAAGTGATCAGTCATTTTTACACAACTGATTTCTTTATAAAATCGGCATTTAATGATTCACAGATCATCAGTGTATATTATATAGTTAAAAACATTAGCGAGCTGAACCTGAACATTAAAACAAAGGTATTTGATTTTGATGGCGAGGGCGATGTGCTGCAGGCTTTCCGTTGGGTGAAATTATCGGAGCTTGATCCGGAAGAGATCACTTTCCCTATCGACAGGCATGTGGCACAGCTTTTAATAGCACAATTATGAGTTTAGTTGACAGAGATTTAAGCGTAATATGGCATCCCTACACACAAATGAAAACCGCCTTACCGCCCGTACCAATTGTACGCGGAGAGGGCGCTTGTTTGTATGGTGAGGATGGAAAGAAATATATTGATGGGGTATCATCATGGTGGGTGAATATTCATGGGCATGCGCATCCGTACATCGCCAAAAAAGTGGCAGAGCAGTTAACCAAACTGGAGCATGTGATATTTGCAGGCTTTACGCATGAGGGCGCGGTTGAGTTAGCCGAACGGCTGCTTAAAATATTACCAGTCAATCAAAAAAAAGCTTTTTACTCCGATAATGGTTCAACTGCCATTGAGGTAGCGATAAAAATGTGCCTGCAATACTGGCATAACAAGGGTATAAAACGCAATAAGATACTGGCATTTAAAAACGCTTATCATGGCGATACTTTTGGGGCGATGGCGGTTAGTGGTCGTAGCGCCTTTACTGCTCCCTTTGATTCAATGCTGTTCGAGGTTGAGTTTATTGATCTTCCGGAGCAATCCAATATTCAAAATCTCAAATCTCAGATCTCAAATCTCAAATCTGATTTGGCATGCTTTATTTTTGAGCCATTGGTGCAAGGTACAGCGGGAATGGTTATGTATGAACCGCAATACCTGAATGAACTGATGGTACATTGCCGTAAGGAAGGTGTGTTAATGATTGATGATGAGATATTTGTAGGTTTTGGCCGTACCGGAAAGTTGTTTGCCTGCGATCATGTTACTGAGCAGCCGGATATCATGTGCTTTTCAAAAGGATTAACAGGCGGTACCATGGCATTGGGTTTAACTACCTGTACACAGCAGATCTATGACGCGTTTTTGTCGGATGATAAGCTGAAAACCTTATTCCACGGACATTCATTTACGGCTAATCCTATTGCGTGCTCGGCGGCGTTGGCCAGTATGGACCTGCTGATGGAGGATACTACTATGGCAAACATTAAGAGGGTAGAGGCTTTACATCAACAATTTGCATCCAGAATAAAAGATCACCCTAAAATAAAAAACATCCGCCAAACGGGTACCATACTGGCTATGGACTGGGAAACCGGCGATAATACCTCGTATTTTAGTACGCTACGTGATAGGTTGTACCTGTATTTTTTAGATGCAGGCATTATTTTGCGTCCACTGGGCAACATCATTTATATTTTACCTCCTTATTGCATTACCAACGACGAGCTAACCTATATTTACAGCAAAATTGAGCAGGCCCTTGAAGAATTGTAATTATGGAATTGAATAACATACTACCTACTATAATAGCCCAACCCCAACTGCATGCACGCTGGTTAAATACATTATCACTAATGGAAAATACCGGTGCACGCAAAATATCAGCCAGTGAGGATCCGGTTACTGTAACTTATATCATATTAAAACATGCTGCTGAAGAGCATCGCCACGCCTTCTATCTGAAAAAACAGATCGAAAAGGTACAAGAAGACCTATGCCCAACCTATGCAGGCGAATATTTACTGGCTCCGGCTTATAGCAAATACTACCTGAATCAACTGGATGTGGATGTGTGCCGCTATTTAAAGAAGGAATTAAAATTAACTGGTAGTGAACTGCGCTTTGCCGCCTACTTACTGGTAACTTATGCTATTGAAGTACGTGCAGATGAACTTTACCCGGTTTACCAGGAGGCACTTGATAATGTGGGCAGTAAGGTAAATGTAAAATCGATCATACTGGAAGAGGAGGGGCATTTGGAAGAGATGATCAACCAATTGCAAAAATTCTCGCCTGAGTGGGAACTGCACGCGCAAAAGGCAGTTGATATTGAAACCCGTTTGTTTGGCCAATGGGTGGAAGCGCTCTCAACAAGTCTTGCTTAAACATAATATTCTGTAATAAAAAAAACGCCTTTCTGCTTGTCAGAAAGGCGTTTTTTTTATGGGAATGTATTTTTATTATGGGTGCAGATCGCTCATGCCTACTTTTTCAAAGTCTGATGCAATAGCATATGTTCCGGCAGGTGCTTTGCCATCGGTTATAGATTTAATTGTAATTGTAGTTTCCTGGCCTTGTTGAAAAGCGGTGTATTGTACGGGGTAGCCACCCACATTAGCATAATAAAAAGGTAAAGCAGTTGTTGGAACAACAATATCATTTGTTATCCATATATCATATGTTTTACCACTCTTGTTATCCTTAGCTGTAACTTTTTTACAGTTTAAACCTGAAATCTGTTTGGTTTCAGTTGTGGGGGTAAAGGTAAATGTAGGGTAATTGGCCTCACCTTCTTCTATTTCCGCAGGTGTAGCAATGCCGGCTTTTTTCAGGCCTGCAACAGGTATATCAAGCAAAACGGCAAGGTAATCATGTTTGGCAGTAGTTAATATTTTAATATTGCCGGGGCCAAAGCTTACAATAGTTGCTGCTGAGTCGGCTTTAAAATATTGTTTGGCTTCGGCAGGCTGGCCCTGTATAGTGGTGCTGAATGTAGCAACACCCTCGTTAATAGTTTTTTGCGCTTTAGCATTAATGGCAATACAGGTTAAGGCAATGCCCAGGGTAGATGTTAAGGTCTTAATATTCATGTTTTTGGTTAATTTGATACAATTTAATGCTTTTTATTTATGGAAAACAAATTTATTATTATTCGTTAGATACGGTTATTAACGATTTGTTACGCTTTAACAAGCTATATTTTATTTGCAGCGTATTCGCTTGTTTAATAACGCTGCTTACAAAATGATCGCTGTTGGTTGCATCTATAACGAGCAATTGGCATACATAGTTTTTATTTATTGAATTTATAGCTGCATAGGGGTTATCGGTAAGGTAAATATAATCGGTTTTAAGCTTTTCATTAAGGGGTGCATCGCTCAGGTCTTTATTAAATAATACCAGTCTTTTATTCATAAACTGGATGAGATTTTCCTTTTTCAACACAAATCCCGACCGGATATCCTGCTTTAAATTATACACGCTTACAGTGCTGATTCCGCTGCTATCCAGGTATGGTTGTATAGAATAGCGGTAATTTTTATCGGTGTCACTTAAATCAGAAATCACTACAGCCTTGTTGCCATTTTTCATCACTAAACCAACATGTTTGTGGAGGTTAAGGAATGCTATACTATTTGATTGCTGCGTATTGAGTTTTTTAATGCCGATGCTTATACTCAGCAATAAAAGGCAACCCAAACATGCTTTCAATAACCATGATCTTTTGTAGTATAACCAATAAAACAAGCTGATAATAATGGCGTAAAGTAAAAGATATTCCGCTGTGCTGAGCCATATTTTGTTAATGCTGACAAAGGGTAAATGCTCCATAAAAGTCAGCACCCTGTTCATGATCAGGACGGTTTTATCCAGTATGTAGGCGAGCGCGTTCGATATGCCAGGTATCTGCGGCAACAGCAAATAAATAAAACCGGTGTACATGATTATAGTAACCGGGATAAACACAAACAAATTACTCACCAAAAAGTAAACCGGGAACTGGTGAAAATAGAAAGCGCTTAAAGGGAAGGTAACTACCTGCGCAGCTATCGATAGGGAGCATAGTCCCCATAATTTATCGGCCCATTTATTCTTGAATTTGAGCCAGCTATAAACTACCGGCCTGAAAATAATTAAGCCGCTTATGGCGATGTAGGATAATTGAAATCCCACTTCGGTAATAAAATACGGATCGTACAATAACAGCAGAAATGCCGAAACCGCCAATAAATTCAGCGAATTGATATAACGACTGTAAGTTTTGCCGATCACTATCATGCTTACCACCAATACCGCCCGGCACACCGCTGGTGAAAAGCCGGTAAGCAACGCGTAATATCCTAATAAGCTGATTATGATAACAGCCCTGATGAGTCTGCCATATTTATATTGCCATAAAAAACCCAGCGCCCAGCTCAGCATAAAATAAATAACGGCCACCTGCGCACCTGAAACAGTAAGCACATACACCGTACCTGTTGTTGAGTAGGCCTGCAAAACATCGCTGCTCATATCGGCCTTATAGCCCAATATAATAGCTGATGCTACAGCAACGGCTGAACTATCTTTTATGCCCGCTTTAAACTTTTGAACCAGTTGTTGCCTTAATTGTAAGGAGTAAGCGATAACTGGATTGCCTGTATTGCGTGTTAGAATTGCATATTGGTGCGGGTATAAAAAGGATTGGTAATGGATGTTCTGATCGGCTAAATATTGTTTATAATTAAATTCAGCCGGATTAAACGGCGGATCAACCGGTTTGTATGTTGCCGGGATGAGTAGCTCATCGCCATAGGATAAATTTTTGGCTGATGTATCTTTTATAGTGATGAGCAAATTGCCTGTAACCGGTGTTTGTTTTCCGTTTGTGGTACCTTCTTTAACATCAGCTTTAAAGCGGAATAAGCCGTTTTTCAGGACTGGTTCATTACTGATTTTTACAACAAAATATTGTGCAGTTGTTTTTGAAAAATGATTTGAACGGCCAAGCTCATTATAACGGATAACGCTGATGCTGCCAAATAAGAATAACAGGGTAGTCATCAATACCCCGCCAATCCAGCGTATTTTATAAATATTGAACCTTTTATAAGTGAAATTTAATACAACGAAAATAAAACTTAATGAATAGAACAGGACAGCGAGCAGGGTTTCATAAGTAGCCGGGATAAAATTCAACCCAACGCTTATACCCAGTAAAAAAGGAATAATTAAAACTACAAAAGGGATCTCGCCTTTGTGATTTGCTATCATGTTAAGATTTATGTTCCCTATCTTGTCATTCTGAGCAGAGCGAAGAACCTATCCGCATTCAATACCAAGCGCAGGTATAATAGATGCTTCGTTCCTCAGCATGACAATGTGATAAGGAAAAATAAAGATAACTTTTACCCAGTAATCTACAACTGATCCCTTACTTCGAGCAGGAATTTTTTTATGTTTTCGAGGGAATCCAGAACGCGCTGGGTATCCTTGGTATCGCCTGAGTCATTTTTCAGGTGATCTTTAGCGCCGTTAAGGGTATAACCTTTATCACGTATCAGGTGGAAAATGATCTTCAGGTTCTCGATATCCTCGGGAGTGAAGTAGCGGTTGCCTTTTTTGTTCTTTTTAGGCTGAAGAACATCAAATTCCTTTTCATAAAAACGGATAAGCGATTGATTTACATCAAACATGGCCGATACCTCGCCCATGGTGTAGTACATCTTGTTTATATCGCGTTCTTTGTAAGGCATGGTACAAAGGTAGGGGATTTTTTTGGGAGTCGGCAAGTCCGGAAGTCAGTAAGTCCGAAAGTTTTATAAACCCATTGTCATTTCGACTGTAAGGAGAAATCTTCTGCACTATACACAATCACCAGGCATATCGCAGAGGATTTCTCATCGTACCTCATTCGAAATGAAAATTGGGAATAAAAATTCTTAACTTTTTACTTTCCGACTTTCCGTCTTTCGGACTTTCCGACTAAACTCTATCTTTGCACCTTATGACAGCTACCGAAATACGCAAGGCTTTTTTAGATTTTTTTGCAGCTAAGGGACATACCATCGTGCCTTCAGCGCCAATTGTGGTTAAAAATGATCCGACCCTGATGTTTACCAACGCGGGGATGAACCAGTTTAAGGCCATTTTTTTGGGTGAGGAACCTGCTAAATATCCGCGCGTGGCCGATACGCAGCGCTGTTTGCGCGTATCGGGCAAGCATAACGATCTGGAGGAAGTGGGTATTGATACCTATCACCATACCATGTTCGAGATGCTGGGTAACTGGAGCTTTGGCGACTACTTTAAAAAAGAAGCCATTGCCTGGAGCTGGGAACTGCTGACCGAAGTTTACAAACTGCCAAAAGACCGCCTGTACGTGAGCTATTTTGAAGGAGACGAAAAAGAAGGTCTTACAAAAGATGCCGAAACATACGACCTGTGGAAACAGTATGTAGATGAGGCTCATATTTTACCCGGCAACAAAAAAGATAATTTTTGGGAAATGGGTGAAAGCGGTCCCTGCGGGCCGTGTACGGAGATCCACTTTGATAGTCGCCCGGATGCGGAGCGTGCCGAGGTAAGCGGTGCCACACTGGTAAACGCCGACCACGACCAGGTGATAGAGATCTGGAACAACGTATTTATGCAGTTTAACCGCCTGAAGGACGGCTCATTACAAACCCTGCCTGCACAGCATGTGGATACCGGGATGGGTTTTGAGCGTTTGGTAAGGGTGCTGCAGGGTAAGTCTTCTAACTATGATACGGATGTTTTTCAGCCGATGATCCAATTTATAGCTGAGAAAAGCAACAAGAAATATAACAGTGCCGCTAAACCCGGCGAAGAAGGCTGGAATGACGCCGTAGCCATGCGTGTAATGGCTGACCACATCCGTGCCATCAGCTTTGCTATATCAGATGGGCAGTTGCCATCAAACAATAAAGCAGGATATGTTATCCGCCGTATTTTACGCAGAGCGGTGAGGTATCAATATCAATATTTAGGATTTAAAGAACCATTTTTAAATAAGCTTGTGCCTTTATTGGCTGAGCAATTTAAGGGTGTGTTCGATGAATTGTATAATCAGAAGGATTTTGTGCAGAAGGTGGTTTTGGAAGAGGAAGCTGCATTTCTGAGGACGTTATCTAATGGCATAAAACGATTCAACGAGTTAACACCTGATGATTGGTCGTATTCGACTGGTAATTTTTCAATTACAGGACTAAACTTGCAGCCGGATGATGTTAAAAATAAACGAATTGATGGTGCTCATGCGTTTGAATTGTCTGATACTTATGGATTTCCAGTGGATTTAACAGAATTAATGGCGCGTGAAAAAGGATGGACTGTAGATGTTGAAAAATTCAATCGTGAATTAGAAAAACAAAAATCCCGCTCCCGTGCCGCAACCGCCATTGATACCACCGACTGGGTAGTTTTAAAAGACGACGATACCGTTGAGTTCACCGGTTATGATGAAACCGAAAGCATTGCCCATGTGGTAAAATACCGCAAGGTAACCGCCAAGGGCAAGGAACAATATCAGTTAGTGCTGGATAAAACGCCTTTTTATGCCGAAAGCGGTGGCCAGGTGGGTGATACCGGCGAGCTGGTTTTTCCGGATGGGGAGGTAATAGATGTTACCGATACCAAAAAGGAGAACGGCCTGATCGTTCATTTTGTAGATAAGCTGCCGGATGATATTGATGATGCCTTAACCGCCATAGTTGATGCCGATAAACGCAACAGCACCAATAATAACCACTCGGCTACGCACCTGCTGCATGCCGCTATGAAACAGGTTTTGGGCAGCCACGTAAATCAAAAAGGCTCACTGGTTAACGCAGAATACCTGCGTTTCGATTTCTCGCACTTTGCCAAAGTAACCGACGATGAGCTGGCAAGGATAGAGGCCATAGTTAATGAAAAGATCCGCGAAAACATCGCCCTTAAAGAAGAACGCGATGTGCCTTATGATGTAGCCATCCAAAGCGGTGTAACTGCCCTGTTTGGCGAAAAATATGGCGATAAGGTACGTGTCATCACCTTTGATGAAACCTTTAGCAAGGAACTTTGCGGCGGTACGCATGTGAAGGCTACCGGGTATATCGGTTACTTTAAAATAACATCCGAAAGCGCTGTAGCTGCCGGTGTACGCCGTATTGAGGCCATCACGGGTATTGCTGCTGAAATTTTTATCAACGAGCAAAGCAAGCTGGTTAACCAGTTGAAAGATCTGCTGAAGAACCCGAAGGATATCGCTAAAAGCGTAGAGAGTCTGCTGGATGAAAACGCTAAGCTTAAAAAGGAAATAGAAAAATCCATCCTCGAAAAATCATCCGGCTTAAAAAATGAGCTGGCTAAAAAGGTGGAGAGTATCAACGGCATCAACTTCATAGCACAAAAAGTGGAGCTACCCAATGCCGATGCTATCAAAAACCTGGCTTACCAGTTAAAGGATATCGTTTCTGATCTGTTCCTGGTATTAGCTGCCGATATCGATGGCAAACCAAACCTAACCGTAATGCTCAGCGAAAACCTGGTGAAGGACAAAGGCTTAAACGCGGGCAATATTGTGCGTGAACTTGCTAAAGAGATACAAGGTGGTGGCGGTGGTCAGCCGTTTTTTGCTACTGCTGGAGGTAAGGATTTGGGAGGTTTGGATAGGGCTTTAGAGAAGGCTAAGGGTTTTGTAGCTTAAAAACTAAAACAAATGTCATTGCGAGCGATAGCGTGGCAACCTCGTCGCTTGGATAGTGAATGCGATGAGGTTGCTTCGTCGTACCTCCTCGCAATGACATGTTTAAATAATCCATTCATCTATCCAAGGAACTAAAAAGCCTAAGTCATCCCGAACTTGTTTCGGGATCTCACAGGACATGCAACCTGCTTGGTGTTCACCTTGCATGTGAGGTGCTGAAACAAGTTCAGCATGACATTTTTATTATTTATTACGCCGAATGCGCATATGTCCTCACAAACATATCTTTCTCAATAGCAGCAATGATCTCATTCCCTGCTTTTTTCTGAGAGCCTGAAAGTTGCCGCAATTGATTAGTGTAATCAATTGCCTTTTCCTCATCATCAAAAAGCAGCACCAGGCTGTTATTTACCTCGCTGTCAATACCATCAGGCATTGGTAACATAAAATTACTAAAAGTTGAATAATCAATCTTCGCAGGACCGTTTGAAGGAATACTGATACGTAGCATGTTAATAACTTTTATAGGTTTATTTTATATAGATTAAACAATAGGAATGAAAAGGTGTTTTATGCAGTTTATGTTTATTTGTAATTTTTATGTCACAGATTCAGCGTTTTATGGCATCTGCTTAACAATTAAATAACATTGGCCGATTTTGAAATCAGCCATTCATTGAGTAATTTAAGGCGGAATAATACCGCTGGCTGTAAATCAATGACTGAAAAAAGCACCGAACATTTAAAAAGGGTTTTAAAACCCATACACCTCTGGGCCATTGCGGTGGGGCTGGTCATCTCGGGCGAGTATTTTGGGTGGAACTATGGCTGGGGCGTTTCGGGGACTATCGGTTTTTTGATAGCCACGCTCATTATCACGGTAATGTACATCACCTTTATTTTTAGCTATACCGAGCTTACTACGGCTATCCCACATGCAGGCGGCGCTTTCGCCTATGCCTACCGTGCCATGGGGCCGTTTGGCGGGTTGATAGCCGGTTATGCCACCTTGGTCGATTTTCTGTTCGCTACACCTGCAATAGCGGCGGCATTGGGCAGTTACCTGCACTTTTTATATCCGCAGATACCTATAATACCCTCGGCAATGGTTTTTAACCTGATTTTCGTTATCATCAATATATCGGGGATAAAGGAATCAGCCACGTTTTCTGTTTTTATAACTATTCTGGCTGTTGGCGAACTGTTGTTGTTCATGGGGGTTGTTGGCCCACATTTTAAAATGGCTAATTACCTGGCGCATCCTATGCCTTTTGGCTGGGGTGGCGTGTTTGCCGCTTTGCCGTTCGCAGTATGGTTTTATTTGGCGATAGAGGGCGTGGCCATGGTGGCTGAAGAAGTAAAAGAACCCAAGAAGAATATCCCCAAAGGTTATATATCAGGCTTGGCAACATTGATATTTCTAGCATTAGGCGTAATGATACTTACAGGTGGCATTACCGACTGGCGAGTCTTCTCAAAAAATATGGATTACCCACTGCCCGAAGCCATCGCAATAGCTTTAGGCAAAGCCAATGGTTTAACTAAAATATTTGCAAGTATAGGTTTGTTTGGGTTGATCGCATCATTCCATGGTACTATACTGGCATCATCAAGGCAGGTGTTTGCTATGGCGAGGAGTGGTTATTTACCACGATTTTTATCTGGTGTAAGCCACCGGTTTAAAACCCCGCATTGGGCAATAATTGTAGCCGGGCTTATCAGTTGTTTAGCCTTGTTATCCGGCAAAACAGATCAGATCATCGTGCTATCGGTATTAGGTGCTATTGTGATGTACCTAATGAGCATGGCGAGCCTGTTCATCCTGCGCAAAAAAGAACCTAATCTGGAAAGACCTTTCGCTTCGCCATTTTACCCTGTTTTCCCGGCGGTGGCCTTGTTTATATCGGGTATTTGTTTGTTCGCTATTATGTATTATAATTTTTATATCAGTTTGATATTTTTTGCGGGATTAGCGGCGGTTATCGCCATTTTTATGATGATGGGGAAACATAAGGTGAGGTTGACGGAGGAAAATATGGTTGAACCAGGATTTGTTGGAGTAAATTGATTTACAGGATGTAATAACCATCGCAAATAAACTTACGAAGTTTCTAAAACTTGAACCGTCATGCCGAACTTGTTTCGGCATCTCATAAGCTAAGTGACCTTCATGCAGGCTATTCAGCTTGTGAGTTCCCGAAACAAGTTCGGGATGACATGTTGGATTATAACCAATGATTAATGACAATGAAACAAAATGACCTACCATCATACAATTAAAGGAAAAGCATACGGGTTTGATGACCTGAAGACACTGCTTGCAAAGGCTTCGCCTTTCCGTACGGGAGATGCGCTGGCAGGTTTGTGTGCTGAAAGTTATGAGGAACGCGTGGCTGCGCAAATGGTTTTGGCTGATGTGCCATTGAAGAATTTCCTGAATGAGGTAATTATCCCCTATGAAGAGGATGAGATTACAAGACTGATAATTGATAGTCATGATGCGAATGCTTTCACACCGGTAGATCATTTAACAGTTGGTGAGCTGCGCGATTGGTTGTTGAGTGATGATACCAATGCTGCTGTTTTAAAAAGTATTGAGGCTGGTTTAACGCCCGAGATGGTTGCGGCAGTATCCAAGCTAATGGGTAACCAGGACCTGATCGCGGCAGCAAAAAAGATTGAGGTGGTAACGCGTTTCCGTAATACGATTGGCTTAAAGGGCCATTTCTCGACCAGATTGCAGCCTAACCATCCTACGGATGATCCTAAAGGTATAGCTGCCAGTATTATTGAGGGCTTGCTATATGCCAGCGGTGACGCGGTTATCGGTATTAATCCCGCAACTGATAGCCCGGCGGGTGTGATGCAATTACTGCGGATGATTGATACATTGCGACAACAATTCGAGATACCCATACAATCATGCGTATTAAGCCATATTACTACCACGCTCGAACTTATTAATAAAAATGCCGACGCACCTGTTGATCTTTGTTTCCAGTCGATAGGTGGTACTGAGCAAACCAATACCAGCTTCGGCATAAATTTGGCATTGATTGAGGAAGCTTACCAGGCAACACTGTCATTAAATCGCGGCACAATAGGCAATAATGTAATGTATTTTGAGACCGGGCAGGGCAGCGCTTTATCTGCAAACGCGCACCATGGGGTTGACCAACAAACGTGCGAGGTGCGGGCTTATGCCATCGCACGGAAGTTTAATCCGATGCTGGTAAATACCGTAGTAGGTTTTATTGGGCCTGAATATTTGTACGATGGCAAACAGATCATCCGTGCGGCACTGGAAGATCATTTCTGCGGGAAACTGTTAGGCTTACCTATGGGCGTTGACGTGTGCTATACTAACCACGCCGAAGCCGATCAGGATGATATGGATAACCTGCTTACCCTGCTTGGCGTTGCGGGTTGCAATTTTATTATGGGGATACCCGGTTCGGATGATATTATGCTGAATTACCAGTCTACATCTTTTCATGATGCCTTATATTTAAGAAAAGTATTAGACTTAAAGCCTGCACCCGAGTTTGAGCAATGGCTGATTAAACAGGGCATAATGGATGAAAAGGGTAGCCTTACTTCAAAGAATCAGGCAGGGTTATTGAGCCATTTCGGAGGGTTATGGATAAAATAACAAAGGGACAGCCAAAATCTGAAGATCCGCTGAACCTGCTGAAGGAATTTACCGCGGCAAGGATAGCTATTGGCCGTGCCGGAACAAGTATCCCTATAAAACAAGCACTGGAATTTAAACTGGCCCATGCTCATGCCCGCGATGCGGTGTATTCGGTTTTGGATACCGAAGGTATATTGAATAACCTTACCCGGTTTAATTTACCGGGCTTGCTATTGCATAGTAAGGCCAATAGCAGGGCCCAATACCTGCAACGCCCCGATCTGGGCAGGAAGTTGAATGAGGAGTCCGCAGAGCAGTTAAGAGCCAATAGCGGCAATTATGATGTTGTGATAATTATTGCCGATGGACTTTCAGCAACCGCTGTAAATGAAAATAGTGGTGGCTTATTAAAATGCCTTATCCCACTTTTGCTGGATGCTAGATTAAAGATAGCACCGGTTTGTTTGGTAGAGCAGGGAAGGGTAGCCCTTGGCGATGAACTAGCGTACCTGTTAAATGCCCGGCTTGCCATAATGCTGATAGGTGAACGCCCCGGTCTGAGCTCTGCAGATAGTATAGGCGCTTATCTTACCTACAATCCCAAACCCGGACTAACCGATGAATCACGTAATTGCATTTCCAATATTCGCCCGCATGGATTAAAATATAAAGCTGCAGCCGGTAAAATATTTTATTTGGTACAGGAGGCCTTCAGGTTGAAGTTATCGGGTGTTGGGTTGAAGGATAATCAGGGGTTATTGGGTCGTTGAGTCATTTCGCAGCGATGTCATTCGCAGCGCTATTATTTGTTCACTGGTTCATTAGTTCATTGGTATCGCCTTATATGAAACTTACGAAGTTTAACTCGAAGTATTTATTTTTAATGGACTCGTTGAGGGCTTCGCCGTTTTAAAACTTCGTAAGTTTGTTTATGGCGGCTAGCACATTCTGAAAATCAATCAAATCCAGCGAATCTTGGTTCATTATTTCTTCTTCTCATCATCCTTTATATATCCGGTGAAGCTGATCGCGTCGCGGCCGTTGCTGAGGGCTTGTACGCTTGCAGTGCCATTGGTAAATATATCAATGTTCAATTTGCTGGTTCGTTTTACATCCTGCAGCGTGATGGTTATGGTCCAGCCGCCTTTTTTCTTGGGGGTTACCACATAACTAAACTTTGTTGAAGTAAATTTCACACCATCATCGCTCGCTCCGTATGGCACATCCATATAGGCACGGCCAAAATAGGGCAGATATGCAATTACAGAATCCTTTCTGACTATCAGGTCGTAATCAGAGGTAAGATATTTTTGTCCGCCCCTTAATGGTTGCGCATATTGGGCAACAAAAGTATAGCGCTGCGCATCTATCTTACTTTTTATGGAGGCTGTTTTAGCCTGCTCTTTGGCTTGTTTATCTGTTTGCTGCGCGTTTGTTGTTCCGCCAATAAAAAGCAGGGTAATAATAAATGCTGATGATATTAAGGTTTTCATGGTGAATGGTTTATATAGGTATAACGTAAAAAATGGTGTTATCGATTTAAAGTTATGGAATAATTTATTGATTTGAAAAAATTATGTCATTGCGAGGAGGAACGACGCAGCAACCTCGTCGCGTTCCTCTGCAAGCGACGAGGTTGCCGCGCTATCGCTCGCAATGACATGCGGGGGGCTGGGTACAACAAAAAAGCCACTCCTAAGAGTGGCTTTCCATATTCGTGCAATTCGTAATAGATTATATCAAATTAACACTTCTGTTAACAAACTCGGTAAGCTCAGCGCCCTTTAACAGGCCTTGCGAAAGCAGGGCCAGATCAAAGGCTTGTTTAGCCAATTGTGCCTGTACTTCTTCGTTTTCATCGCCCAAAATACGGCTGATGAGTTTGTGGTTGCCATTAACTACAACTTTATAGTTATCGGGCATGTTGCCATAAAAGCCCATGCCGCCACCCATTGCTGCCATATCCTTCATGCGGCGCATAAATTCGTCCATAGTTACGGTTACTGGCAGTTCATCAGGGTTAAGGCTTTCCAGTTCAACCTTAAAGGCTGGCTTGTTTATGGCCTTGTCAAAAATTGATTTCACTTTGGTAACCTGTTCTTCGGTTAAAACACTTTCAGGTGCTTCGCCTTTGTTGATCAGTTTATCGGCAACATCAGCATCAACACGTTTTAAAGATGTTTTTTCAAGCTTTTGCTCCAGCTGACTGATAAAGTGGGTATCAATAGGTGTATCCATCAGCAACACATCATAACCCTTTTTATTAGCTGATTGGATAAATGCATCCTGTTTTGATGGATCATTAGTATAGATATACACCAAACGGTCATCCTTATCAGTTTGTACCGGAGCTACTTTCTCCTTGTATTCTTCTAAAGTGAAGTTTTCTTTTGTGGTGCTGGTCAGCAAAACAAAGTCTTTGGCTTTATCATAAAATTTCTCTTCGGTTATCATGCCGTATTTTACGAAAACGCCAATGTCGCTCCATTTTTCTTCGTAAGCTTTGCGGTCGCTTTTGAAAAGCTCAGCCAGTTTATCAGCCACTTTTTTGGTAATGTAGCTGTTGATCTTTTTAACATTGCTATCGGCTTGTAAAAAGCTGCGCGATACGTTCAGCGGGATATCCGGTGAATCAATAACACCATGTAGCAACATTAAAAATTCAGGCACAATGTCTTTCACCTCGTCGGTAATAAATACCTGGCGCGAGAAAAGCTTGATCTTATTTTTTTGTACCTCGAAATCGTTCTTCAGCTTAGGGAAATAAAGCACACCTGTTAAATTGAACGGATAATCCACATTCAGGTGGATCCAGAACAATGGTTCTTCAGAGAATGGATAAAGTTCTTTGTAGAAATTTAGGTAGTCCTCATCTTTCAGTTCAGATGGAGCTTTTGTCCAGATAGGATTGGTGTCGTTAATAATATTATCAACGGCAACTGAAATATATTTTGGTTTGCCTTCTTCATCAACACCATCTTCTTCTTCCTGGGTTTTTGTGCCGAATTTAATAGGCACGGGTAGGAATTTGCAATACTTATCCAAAATCTCCTGTAGGCGGTGTTCGCTTAAAAATTCTTCACCTTCCTGGTTAACGTGCAGGGTTATTTCTGTACCGCGTTCAGCCAAAGTACCTTCGCCAATTTCAAACTCGGTGCTGCCATCGCATACCCAGTAAGCCGGCTCAGCGCCATCCTGGTAGCTCAGGGTTTGTATTTCAACCCTATCAGCCACCATAAATGCCGAGTAGAAGCCCAAACCAAAGCGACCTATGATCTCGTTGGCATCTTTAGCTTCCTTAAATTTTTCCATAAACTCAGTAGCACCCGAAAATGCTATCTGGTTAATGTACTTTTTAATTTCATCGGCTGTCATACCCAAACCATTGTCGGATATGGTGATTGTCTTTTTGTCTGCATCAAAAGCAACCTCTACGCGTAGGTCGCCAAGTTCGCCGTTGTACTGACCCAATGAGGCAAGGCGTTTAATTTTTTGTGTTGCATCTACCGCATTTGATACCAGCTCGCGCAAAAATATCTCATGATCGGAGTATAAGAACTTCTTAATTATCGGGAAAATGTTCTCGGTATGTATCGAAATCGTTCCTTTTTCTTGCATAATATTTTCTTGTATTGTTTAATTAATGATTGTGCTCGTACTATATCAATGCCTGTTCCAAAAGGAACAAGGTTGTCAAATTGGCAGTACCTTGAGTTGAAAGTTTAAGGTAGAAAGTTTAAAGCTAATAGCATATCAGGGTATAAAAAACGGTGAATAAATAAAATATCAGACATGAACAAATGTTTTTTCATAAAAAGCAGAAACTTAACTGTAGAGCTCAACAGTTAAGTTTATAATGGCACCCTATTGCCATTAACTAAAACCTTAAATTGGTTGTAAATAATTAACCGACATGAAAAAGACCTTACTTACTATCACAATGTGTCTGTCATTTGCCGGGATGGCATTTGCGCAGTTAGGACAATCCTCGCCAGATATAGCTTTTGGCGTTAAAGCAGGAGCAAATTTATCGTACCTTCCGCAAAATGGTGTTTATAATAATACCAATAAAATGGGCTACCAGTTTGGTATTTGGGGTAGGATAGGCGGCGATGTTTTTGCTTTTCAGCCCGAGGTGTATTTAACCGATAAGAATGTTAAAATTACCGACAATACCTTTACTCACACCACAAACAGTGCCAGCTTTACCAGTATTGATGTGCCCTTATTGGCCGTTGCAAAAGGTGAGATTTTTAATATAACAGGGAGGGTATATACGGGCCCTTTATTTTCATTTGATATAACTAACAAGCAGGTTTATCCATCAACAACAACTACTTTTACTGATAACGACTTTGTGAAGCTGGATTATAAAAATATAAACTATGCCTGGGTATTTGGCGTTGGTGCTGATTTTGACAGGGTGGGCGTAGACCTGCGTTATGAAGGTGGTCTTAATAAGATAGCTTACAGCAACTACCAATACTCACATACCCGCATGAGTTTGTTTGAGTTAAGCATATCATACCAGATACTCTAAAGCTGCGTCAATAATCTATTAAACACGTTTTCCAGCTCTTTTTTAGTTGGCTCATCAGTAATATTACCTGCATTATCCATTTTAGCGCGGATAAAGGGGATAAGCAGGGTAGCCTCTTCTATAACATTTGCAGATAATGCGCCCAGGGTAAGCAACAGCGCGGCATGCGCGTTATTACCAACTGATGATGCGGTGATCAACGCCACCGGTTTATCAACTAATGTACTGCTGGATACCAGCCAGTCTAAAGCATTTTTAAGCTGACCGGGCACACCAAAGGCATATTCAGGTGTGCAGATGATAACAGCATCGGCATGGGTTATGAAATTTCTTAGTTCGGTTACGGTTTCTGGCGGAGTATCATTATCCAGTCCGGGGTCAAATGGTGGTATTTGTGCCAAATTATTGTAGATGGTGTAATCGACATCAGCAGGCGCCATCGTCCCTAAAAATTTAAGGATATTATGATTTGATGAGCCGCTACGGAGGCTGCCGGATATGGCAAAGATGGTTTTGTTCATTGATGACAAAATTATAATTTGCGGGAATAAATCATCTATTAGATAGTGGGGCTAAAGCCAAATTTTACTTTATTTATACCGTCCCATGAATGGGACGGCAATGAAATTATTATTTGTTGACTGGCGCTACACCGCCCGTTCAAGCGTCCACGCTTGAATAAAAAAGACTTTTAGCGTCCACGCTAAAAGTCCTTCAAAATCATTTTGTTTTAATGCAGATAAGCGTAGACGCTTACAAAAAATAGCATTCAAGCGTGGACGCTTGAACGGGCGGGAAACTAGGAGGTAATAATTCATTGCCGTTGGCTTTAGCCAACGGATAATAAATAATAAGTATAGGATCTACTAGCCAAAATTTCTACTGCCCCTGCGGACTGAACTGCATCACAAATGCCGAACCCACGCCTTCTGTTGATTGCACCTGGATATTACCCTTATGCAGCAGCATGATCTGCTTGCATAAGCTTAACCCGATACCGCTGCCCGTTTTGCGGGTGCTGAAGAATGGGATAAAGATCTTGTCCAGCAATTCAGGCGGCATACCAAGGCCATTATCGGATACTTTAACCAGCGTTTTGTTGTTGCTTTGCATTTCTGCGGATAGGATGATGCGTGGTTCTTCCCTGTCCTTTACAGCTTCAATGGCATTTACCAAAAGGTTAATGAGCACCTGTTCAATCAGGTTAATATCCGCCTCAATGGCGAGCGCCGGGTCGCGGAGGATGATCTCTAATTCTATATGCTTTTTCTCTAAGGTGGGGCGCATTAAATTGCTCAGGTTCTCGAACAGGTTACGCACCAGTATTTTAGTTAGATCGAGCTTGGTTATTTTGTTGAGGCTGCGATAGCTTTCGGTAAATTTAAGCAAGCCCTCGCTCCGGCGTTTTATAGTGTCGATCCCCAGTTCCAGGTCTTCCAGTTCGCTGCTTACTGGGCTGTTGGCAATCTCGGGGCTTTTCAACCGGTTTTTCAAAGTGTCAGCTAATGATGATATGGGCGCTACCGAGTTCATGATCTCATGTGTCATTACATTCAGCAGCTTTTGCCATGCCTTTGATTCCGTTTCGTCCAGGGCTTCGCTCACATTTTGAAAGGCCACCAGTTTTGAGAGTTTTTCATCACTGCGCAGTATGCTGGCGGTAACCAAAATTTTAATCAATTGTTGGTTGCGGGTCATGGTGACTATCTTGCTGTCGCCGGGCTTAAGGGCGATCACTTCCTTGTACAGATCTGGCTCGCGTTTCTCAAGCGAGTGGATAGTTTTCAGGTAGGGGACACCTATTAATTGCTTAAAGGCTTCGTTTATCCAGCCTGTATCGCCCGTTTCCAGTTCGTATGACAGTATACCGGTATCAACCAGTTCCAATATTTTTTGCAGGTAATGATACTGAGTTTCCCGCTCGCGACTGATGAGTTTAAATGTTGAATTGATCTCATTAAAACCCTTACGCAATGGCTTCAACTCATTTGGGGCCTTGCGCACATCAAAATGGCGCGAAAAATCACGGTAGTGGATAGATTCCACAAACTGGCTCACCTCATCCTGCGCCTTTTTCTGAAAGCGGATCAGATCAAGCGTTTCATAAATAAGCAGTGGTATGGTTACTGCTAAATACAAATACCAGGTCTTGTCTGCAACAATTATAAACGCTGTTGCAGTTAATGTAATAAACAGGAAGAGTATGCGCAGCAAAAGTCGCCACTCGTAACGGTTAAATATCATATTTGCTCAATCTGCGGTATAAGGCGGTACGTGTTAGGCCAAGCTCTTTTGCTGCCCGGGTAATGTTGCCGTTGTGTTTTTCAATTACCTTTAAAATGGCATTTTTTTCCATGATGCTTAAAGGCACATTGTCATTGTCAGGAGTTGTATCGGCCGGGTTTTCCAGTATCGAAAATATCAGGTCATCGGCATGCATTATATGGTCGTCGGCCATAATAACGGCGCGTTCAATGGTGTATTGCAGCTCCCTTACATTACCCGGGTAGTTGTACATCCGTAGTTTTTGTAAAGCTGCCGGTTCAAAATCCATCGCCGGTTTAAGGTATTTAGTAGCATACATTTTTGAAAAATGCCGTGCTAGTACTACAATGTCCTCGCTACGCCTGCGCAATGGCGGCATATTAATTTCAACGGTGTTGATACGGTATATCAAATCCTTACGGAAACGGTTCTCATTAGCCAGTTCGCTTAAAGGTAAATTGGTTGCGCATATCAGTCTGATATCAATATCAACAGCCTTATTGGTACCTAAACGCGTTACCTGCCTGTTTTGTAATACGGTTAATAGCTTGGCTTGTTGCTGTAGGGTAATGTTCCCAATCTCATCTAAAAATAAAGTACCGCCCTGTGCATCCTCAAATCTACCGGTACGGTCCTCGCGGGCATCAGTAAACGCGCCCTTTTTATGCCCGAACAGTTCACTCTCGAACAAAGTATCGGTAAGCGCGCCCACATCAACCTTAACAAATGGTTTATCGGCACGTAACGAACGTTCATGAATAGCTTTTGCCATCAAATCCTTGCCGGTACCGTTTTCGCCTAATAGCAATATATTGGCATCGGTAGGGGCAATTTTATTCACCTTATAAAAAATATCCTGCATCACATCCGATTCACCCAGGATAGATGTTCCCCCATTTGAACTTTTGACAGATGTTTTAGCAGGTTTTACACCCTCCTGTTTATCAAGCAGGTCTTTTATGGTAGTTATCAGCTTTTCGTTGTGCCATGGCTTTACCACAAAATCATCAGCGCCTTCTTTTAGTGACCGTACTGCCAGGTCAATATCGCCATAAGCTGTGATCATTATCACACATACGTTGGGCTTCCATTCTTTTATCTTTTTAAGCCAGTATAAGCCCTCATTGCCGGTGTTAATGGCGCTGTTAAAGTTCATATCCAGTAAAACAAGATCAACCTGGTTGCGCTGCAAAAGCCAGTTTAAATTTTCCGGGTTTTTCTCGGTGATCACTTCCTGCGCCTCGGTTTTAAGCAGCAGCTTAACTGCGGTTAGCACATCGGTATCATCATCAACAATTAAAACGGTAGCTTTTTTAAGTATCATTATTTGTTCATTAGTTCAAGGTTCATTAGTGTCATAGTTTACACCAATTCAATTGCAAAATACTAAAGTATCATTAATTAATGGGTATTGTATTTTACTATGAACCTGTCAACCAATCAACAATTTTTATGCTAGATATAAATATGAAAATAGATGTTGCTTGTAAATCATATAGTTACGAACTTAACACCAATAAACTAATGAACCGGTGAACTAATGAACCATAAAATCACTGTATCATAACCGTACACTTGCTGTAACAGAAGCGTACGCTTTAATTTGATATTTAGCATGTAAAATGCTGAAAAACAGTTATTTAATTTGTGGCATATCTTTTTGTAATCACTATGGAAATATAAATTATAACAGTGGACAGAATTATAGAAAAAAAGAAGTGGAACAATAAACGAATAATGATAATTGCCGGTGTATCGGCGCTTGTTATATTCATCGTTTTCGTGGTGGTTACAGGTGTGGGTGGCAAGAGTAAACTGGATGTTGATACCGATCGTATTACTATTAGTGAAGTTACAAAGGGCCCTTTTCAGGAAACTATACCTGTTAACGGTGTTGTACTGCCTATTACTACTATTTATTTGGATGCGGTTGAAGGCGGCCGTGTTGAAAAGCTTTATGTTGAGGACGGCACACAGATGAAAGCCGGTGACCCCATCATGAAACTCTCCGACCTTGACCTTGAACTAAGCCTGGCTAACCAACAAACTGCTGTATTTAACGTGCTTACTCAAATGCAGATCTCGCGTGATCAGGCACAACAAAATACCATCGGTAAATTACAGAACATGGCCGATGCTGATAACGCGTTCAGGGATGCGACACGTGTTTATAAACTGGATCAGAAGCTTTACGCGCAAAAGGCTATTGGCTTGCAGGAATTTCAGATAGCTCAAAATACTTATGATTATGCCTTACGCAAAGAAAAACTAAATGCCCAGATCCTGAAACAGGATTCAACATCAGTAAAACAACAGGCACAGCAGGCGCAGGAATCATATGCCAATATGAAAAGTACTTTAGACCTGATGAAGCAAAAGGTTGGCGACCTTGTGGTAAAAGCACCGGTTGATGGTCAGCTGAGCTCAATGGATTCTGAAGTTGGACAAAATATTACAAAGGGAGAACGTTTAGGAGAAATTGACGTCTTATCTGGGTTCAAGGTAAGGGTTAACATTGATGAGCACTATATTTCGCGTGTTTATAAAGGGTTAAAGGGCGATTTTCAATTTGCTGATAAAACCTATAACCTGAAAATAAAGAAAGTATTTGACCAGGTAAAGGCCGGAACAGGACAATTTCAGGTAGATATGGAGTTTGTAGGTCAAGTACCGCAAGGCATCAGAAACGGACAGACTTTGCAGATAAGACTAGCCTTGAGCGATGCAACGCAAGCTATATTATTGCCTAAAGGAGGATTCTTCCAGCAAACAGGTGGTAACTGGATATTTAAAGTTAGTGCCGATGGTAAAACAGCTTACAGGGCCGATATGCAATTGAACAGGGCAAGTCCTGACTATTACGAAGTGATCAGCGGCCTGCATCCTGGCGATAAAGTGATCACATCAAGCTATGATACTTATGGCGATATGCAGGAACTGATATTAAACAAATAAAACCCCACCCGGCCTCCCCAAAGGGGAGGAGTTAAGTGGACAAAAAGTAAATAGAGAAATTAAACTAAACTATATAAAGATTAATACCCTTCGCAGGGAAAACTTAAGTAAACTACAATGATAAAAATTACCGATCTCGAAAAATTTTACCGTACCGAAGAGGTAGAAACCATTGCACTAAATAAGCTGTCAATGGAAGTTGGAACAGGCGAATTTGTTGCCATAATGGGTCCATCGGGCTGTGGAAAATCAACATTGCTGAACATTTTAGGAATGCTTGACGATCCGGATGAAGGCAGCTATATGTTCAACAGCATTGAAGTTGCACATTTCAATGAGCGTAAGCGTGCCGATCTGCGCAAGCATAACATTGGTTTTGTGTTCCAGAGCTTTAACCTTATTGATGAGCTTACCGTTTTTGAAAACGTTGAGTTACCATTGATCTACACAGGCGTGCCGTCGGCAGAGCGTGTAAAAAGGGTGGAAGAAGTGTTGGACAAAATGCAGATAATGCACCGCCGCAATCACTATCCGCAGCAGTTATCAGGTGGTCAGCAACAGCGTGTGGCTATTGCCCGTGCGGTAGTTAACAAACCAAAACTAATACTTGCGGATGAGCCCACAGGTAACCTCGACAGCAGCAACGGTAACGATGTAATGGAACTGTTAACTGACTTGAACGAACAGGGAACCACTATTATAATGGTAACACACTCCGAACATGATGCCCGTTACAGCCACCGCATCATCCGCCTGCTTGACGGACAAACGGTGATGGAAAATATCATGATCTGAGATAAAAATACTGATTTGGTAAGCAGTTTAATGTAGTTAATTAAATGTCTCCGTAGCCCCTCCCCGGATGGGAGGGGCGGATTGGAGAAAAGCGGTCAATCCAAGATAATTGGTCATTAGTCATTGTGTCATTAGCTTGGCTTCCCCCAAATAACCAATGACCCAATGACAGCGAAGCGAAATGACTAATGACACGAAGTAAAATGCCAGCGTAGCGTAATAACTAATACTAGTAAAAGATGATCAGGAATTACTTTATTATCGCTTTCAGAAACATACGCCGTAATATGAGTTACGCGTTCCTGAATGTTTTTGGATTAACGCTTGGTATCGCTTCCTGCCTGGTTATATTTCTTATTGTAAGAAATGAACTGAGCTATGATGCCTTTAACCACAAGGCCGACAGAACCTATCGCGTAACCCTGCACGCGCTTGATTTCAATTCAAATATATCAGTAGCTATAGTACCTGCCATGCGGCTGGATTTTCCGGAGCTGGAACAGGTTACACAAGTATTTTTTCAGACCGATGGCCTTATAAAAGTAGGTAATAATCGTTATGATGAAAAGAATTTCGCTTTTGCCGATGAGCATTTCCCGGCGGTATTTGACTACCAATGGATAGCCGGCAATCCTAAAACGGCTCTTGCTGAACCTAATACCGTGGTGTTAACAGAAAGCGTCGCCAAAAAATATTTCGGGCAGAAAGATGCCATGGGGCAGGTAATTAATGTTGATAAGCAATTCCCGCTTAAAGTTACCGGTATAATAAAGGATGTGCCGGGTAATACCAGTTTGCCCTTTACCTTTTTGATCTCCTTCATCACCATACAAAAAGATTTCAACCATAATTTTTGGAATATACCTGGTGGCAGTTATGTGTACATCGTTCTTCCAAAAAATCAATCTATAAAAAATATTCAGGCTAAAATACCTGCCTTTATTAAAAAACACTGGGGCGATGATATTGCGAAGCAGGCAACCCTGCCATTACAACCGCTTAAGGATGTCCATTTCGATCAGCGTTATATCAATAACGTTGTTACCCCAACATCAAGAGAAACTTATTATGTTTTGGGCGGCGTAGCATTGCTCATTATTATTACGGCATGCATCAATTTTATTAACCTGGCTACAGCGCAGGCCATCAGGCGCGCCCGGGAAGTAGGTGTGCGTAAGGTACTCGGCGCAGGCAAAGGACAGCTCATAGCGCAGTTTTTGGGCGAAACTACGGTACTGGTATTGCTGGCTCTGTTTATGGGCATTGCAATAGCATCCATATTCCTCACACGGGCCAATAATATATTGGGCATAAATATAAATGCATCACAATTAGGCGAACCTGTTGTGATGGAGTGCATAGCCGGTTTAACGGTGCTGGTAATATTACTGTCGGGGCTTTACCCGGCGTTTATACAGTCAGCATTTCAACCGGTGGATTCACTTAAAAATAAAGTGGGTATTTCAACCGGAGGCTTAACACTACGCAAAGGTTTGGTGATAGCCCAGTTTGCCATTTCACAAATATTAATAGTAGGCACTATTGTAGTTGCCCGGCAAATGGACTTCTTTGAAAACCAGAACCTCGGCTTTAACAAAGATGCTATAGTAACGGTAGATATACCTGATGTTGCCAAGGGCGAGGCTTTAAAACAGCAGTTACTTGCTGAACCGGGAATAAAGGATATTAGTTTTTCATCGGCAGCGCCTGCTTACAGTAGTAATTTTTGCCCGTTTTCGGCAAAGCAACTGGGTTATCCTAAGGATAATGTAACCGAACTTAAAAATATTGATGAGCGCTATATAGATATGTTTGGCCTGACCATGCTTGCAGGTAATAAAGTAGCTAAGGACGATACCCTGCACCATGTAGTGGTAAATGAAACACTGATACATGATATAGGCATTCAGGATCCGCAGAAAGCCATTGGCCAGCAAATAGAAGTTAATGGTAATAAGGTAGCTATAACTGGTGTAGTAAAGGATTTTCAAAGCGAATCAAAACATAAAAAGATAAGGGCCTGTGTGCTCATGTACGATCATAGCAACTTCTATTCGGTAAGTATGCTTGTACAGCCTGCAGCCATGCGCCAAACTATTGACCACGTAGGTAAAAAATGGTCGGCCATATTTCCTGATGACCTGTTCAGCTACCAGTTTATGGACGACCGTATTGCAGGCTTTTACCGGCAGGAGCAAAAGGTTTATACCGCATTCAGGCTGTTCTCATCCATCGCCATACTTATTGGCTGCTTGGGTTTGTATGGCCTTATAAGCTTTGCAGCATCGCAACGCACAAAGGAAGTGGGTATCCGCAAGGTATTGGGTGCCTCATTAACGAGCATCGTCGCCCTGTTCTCAAAAGAGTTTATAGTATTAATAGGCATAGCATTTTTTATTGCCGCACCGCTTGGCTATTATATGATGAACAACTGGCTGCAAAACTTTGCCTACCATATAAATATTGGTGCCGAAACATTTGTGGTAGCCATAAGCGCCTCATTTATAATTGCATCGGTTACAATTTTATACCAGGTAACAAAAGCTGCACTGGCTAACCCGGTGAAGAGTTTGCGGTCCGAATAGTCATTGTGTCATTGAGTCATTAGTTTGACGTTAACGAATGACCAATGACAGCGCAGCGCAATGACTCAATGACGCGAAGCAAAATGACAGTGCAGCGAAATGACTAATGACTAAAACGATGATAAGAAACTATATAAAAACAGCCTTCCGGTCCCTTCAAAAAAATAAGGGATTTACAGCAATTAATGTGCTTGGGCTTGCGCTTGGTTTAGCTACTTGTTTGCTCATTGTATTTTATGTAGCCGACGAGTTAAGTTATGACAGGTATAACGAAAATGCCGGTCGTATATACCGTGTAAACGAACAATTGAAATTAGGCGATAACAAAGTAGAGTATGCCGTTTGTATGCCGCCGCTTGCCAAAACGCTAAAAAATGATTTCCCCGATGTAGAAAATACCGTGCGGTTAAAAAACCTTGGCGGTATGCATGTTAAAAAGGGGAATGAAAATATCCTGGAATATAATACCCTGTTTGCCGACCCATCTGTATTTGATGTGTTTACCCTGCCGATACTTTATGGCAACAAAGCAACTGCTTTAACCGAACCTAATACGGTGGTGATCACTGAATCGACCGCTAAAAAATATTTTAACAAGGTTGATGTGGTTGGTGAAAATTTAATCACCGATGGTAACCATGCATTTAAAATTACTGCTGTAATAAAGGATATACCGCAACAATCGCATTTTCATGCTGATTTTTTGGTGTCGATGGCCTCGTTTCCGGATAGCCGCTCCAATGAATGGTTAAGAAGCGACTACAACACTTATGTTTTAATGCGTAAAGGCGCTGACTATAAAAAACTGGAAGCGCAGTTCCCGCAATTTTTGCGCAAATACAGTGGCGGGCAAATGCAGGATGAACTAAAAATGAGTTACGACGCATTTGAAAAAAATGGCAGCTATTTCAGGATGAATATGATCCCGCTAACCGATATACACCTGCACTCCAATCAAACCGGTGAATTAGGCATGAACGGAACCGAGCAATATGTTTATATATTTTCGGCTATAGCCATATTTATATTATTAATAGCCTGTGTAAACTTCATGAACCTCTCAACTGCCCGTTCAGCTAACAGGGCACGTGAGGTTGGTGTACGCAAGGTATTAGGCTCAGCCAGAAAGTATTTGATCGCTCAGTTCTTATCAGAATCAATGATCGTAACATTGATCGCGGTGATGATTGCAATAGCGATTGTCGCATTGTTCCTACCTGCATTTAATCAGTTTGCCGATAAAAACATCGTTATAACAGCGCATACACTTGTCTGGCTAATACCTGTATCATTATTGGCGGTGCTTGTAATTGGCTTTTTAGCAGGTTTATATCCTGCATTCTTTTTATCAGCCTTTCAGCCAATTGATGTATTGAAGGGAAAGATATCAACCGGGTTTAAGGGCGGCATGTTAAGGAGTTTCCTGGTCGTGTTCCAGTTTTCTATATCCATATTTTTGATCATAGGAACATTGGTTATTTATAACCAGTTGCATTATATCCAAAGCCGCGATCTGGGCTACAACCGTAACCAGGTTTTAATTATACACAACGCATTTGAGTTAGGTAATCACTCACAGGCATTTAAGCAGGAAATAAAACAGTTGCCGGGGGTACAAAATGCAACTTTAACCGGGTTTTTGCCGACTTCACTAAACCGTAGCACCGCTATTTTTTATAAGGAAGCAGTAGCAGATCCTAAAAAATCAATATTCCCGCAAACCTGGAATGTAGATGAGGATTATGTAAAAACACTGGGCATGAAAATAGCTGCAGGGCGTAACTTTTCAAATCAAATACTATCGGATTCTAGCTCGGTGGTGATCAATGAAACAGCCGCAAAATTTTTAGGCTTTACCGATCCGGTTAACAAGATCATTTATAAATCATCCGGCGGTCCAAATCCTACATTTAAAGCATATACCATTATCGGGGTTGTTAAGGATTTCAATTTTAGTTCTTTAAGGCAAAATATCGACCCGGTAATTATGCAGTTAAACGAAGATACCGGTAATTTAAGCATCAGGGTAAATACCGCTAACATATCAGGTCTGCTTACCCAGGTTGAGTATAAATGGAAGGATATGTCTCAGGCACATTTCGAGTATTCATTTATGGATCAGGATTTTGATAAGCTCTATCGCTCGGAGCAGCGTACCGGAACTATATTTATGGTATTTACGGGCTTGGCAATCGCTATTGCATGCCTCGGTTTATTTGGCCTGGCGGCTTATGCTGCCGAACAGCGTACAAAAGAGATAGGTATACGCAAAGTTTTAGGTGCCAGTATCCCGAATATCGCAGGTATGCTATCAAAAGATTTTATAAAACTGGTGTTTATAGCCATCGTAATTTCATCGCCTGTAGCCTGGTATTTAATGCAAAAATGGCTGCAGGATTTTGCCTACAGGGTAAATTTCCACTGGTGGATTATTGCATTGGCAGGCATTGCGGCTATACTTATTGCTTTAATAACTATCAGCTTTCAATCTATTAAGGCGGCTATTGCCAATCCGGTTGAAAGTTTGCGTAGCGAATAGATGTTCATTATTCACTGGTTCATTTGTTCATTAGGAACAGGGCCAGCGATACCAATGAACCAATGAACAAAAGAACCATTGAACGAAAAAGATATGTTAAAAAATTATCTGAAAATATCATGGCGTAACCTTGTTAAAAACAAGGCGCATACGTTTATTAATATAGCAGGATTGTCTTTAGGTATGGCGGTAGTGATGCTGATATCCCTTTGGATCTACGATGAGCTGTCATACGATAAGTATTTTAAAAATTACGATCGCATAGTACAGGTAATGCAGCACCAAACTGTTAATGGTGATGTAAATACCGGGACCTCGATACCTATACCCTTGGGTGCAAAGCTGCGACAGGATTATAAAGGTGATTTTAAATATGCCGTATTATCAAGCTGGACAGAGCCGCATATCCTCTCGCATGGTGATAAAAAATTGGTAAAAGATGGCAATTTTATGCAACCTGAGGCACCATACATATTTACTTTAAATATGCTTAGGGGCAGCCGTTCGGGTTTAAACGATCCTTCATCTATCCTGCTTTCATCAACATTGGCAAAGGCTATTTTTGGTGATGCTGATCCGATGAACCAAATAATAAAAATCGATAATCAACTAACTGTTAAAGTAACCGGCGTATATGAAACTCCTCCATATAATACATCATTCAGTTATATCCACTTTATTCTTCCCTGGGATCTGTATCTGACAACCCGGCCTTTTCTAAAAAGGGTCCAAAACAATTGGGGTAATAACTCGTGGCAAATATTCGCGCTACTTGCCCCTAATGCCGATATAAATAATGTTGATGCCAAAATCAAATACATAAAACGCGATAACCTGAAATTACAGGGCGATGCATTTACTCTTTCCTATAAACCGGTACTTTTTCTGCACCCACTTAGTAAATGGCACCTGTATTCAGATTTTAAAAACGGCATAAATACAGGTGGTAAAATTGAGTTTGTATGGATGTTCGGTATCATAGGCTTATTTGTATTGATACTGGCCTGCATCAACTTTATGAACCTGAGCACTGCCCGCTCCGAAAAACGGGCTAAAGAGGTAGGTATCCGCAAAACCTTAGGTTCCATGCGGAACCAATTGGTTGGCCAATTCTTTACTGAATCATTGCTGATGGCTTTTTTTGCATTCTTGTTTTCATTGATGCTGGTACAGCTTACCTTGCCATGGTTTAACCAGGTTGCCGATAAACGAATGACGTTATTGTGGAGCAACCCCTGGTTTTGGTTGATCGGTATAGGATTCACCTTATTAACCGGATTATTGGCTGGAAGTTATCCTGCATTCTATCTTTCTTCATTTAAGCCAGTAAAGGTTTTAAAAGGAACTTTCAAAGCGGGCCGTTTTGCTGCTGTACCACGTAAGGTATTGGTAGTATTGCAGTTTACCGTATCGGTAACCTTAATTATTGGTACAATAATCGTTTTCAGGCAGGTGCAATTCACCAAAAACAGGCCGGTTGGCTATGATCGTGCGGGTTTAATACAGGCCCAGATGAAAACAAATGATATCCACAGTCATTTCGATGCGGTGAAGAATGATCTGTTCAAATCAGGCGCTATTGCCGGGATAGCCGAGTCTGATAGTCCGCTAACCGGTGTATGGTCAAACGAGAGCGGGTTTAGCTGGCGTGGTAAGCCGCCGGGTTTGCTGGATGATTTTGGCATTATACCCGTAAGCTACGATTTTGGAAAAACAGCCGAATGGCAGCTCATGGAAGGGCGCGATTTTTCAAGAAGCTTTGCAACAGACACCTCAACTATAATAGTTAATGAGGCCGCTGCCAAATTCATGAATTTTAAGCACCCGGTTGGCGAAGTAATTAAATGGGAAGGGCAAAACGTTACCATCATAGGCGAAATTAAAGATATGGTAATGAGCTCGCCATATGAACCGGTAAAGCCAAGCATTTTTGCGTTATTGCCTTATAAGGGGAGTTTTATCAATATCAGGCTAAACCCTAAAATAGGCACCTCAGCCGCGCTTGGTAAAATAGAGGCGGTTTTTAAACAATATGCCCCTGATAGCCCCTTTGATTACAAATTTACAGATACCGAGTACGCCAGCAAATTTGAGGATGAGGAACGTATAGGCAGGTTATCGGGCTTTTTTACTGTATTGGCCATATTCATAAGCTGCCTTGGTTTGTTCGGCATGGCCTCATTTATGGCGGAGCAGCGCACTAAGGAGATTGGTGTGCGTAAAGTGTTAGGCGCATCGGTTATGAACCTGTGGGGCTTAATGTCGAGAGAGTTTGTGGTATTGGTAGTGATTTCAATAATCATTGCGAGCCCCGTAGCTTATTATTTTATGCAGAACTGGATAAAGAACTATAAATATCATGCAGATATATCCTGGTGGATATTTGCGGGAACAGCAGCAGGAGCAATGCTTATAACGCTGCTTACAGTAAGCTACCAGGGCATAAAATCGGCATTAATGAACCCGATAAAGAGTTTAAGATCGGAGTAATTGTTCATTTGTTCACTGGTTCATTAGTAATGCAATCGGCAACCAAAAGGATAAGGCAAGTGACAGGTAAAACAAAGGACAAGACCAATGAACTAATGAACCAGTGAACAAATGAACGAATATCATGATAAAGAACTACATTAAAATAGCATTCAGAAACCTGTGGAGGCACAAGAGTTTCTCTCTTATCAATATTATTGGGCTGGCTGTTGGTATGGCTGCTTTTATGTTGATAGTGATGTATGTAAGCTTTGAATTAAGCTACGATAATTTCCATGAAAAGCGCGACCAGATTTACAGGCTGAACGTTGATATAAAATCATCACCAACCGAAACCATGAAACTGGCAGTTGGCTCAGCGCCTATGGGCCCTGCATTAAAGGCCGATTTCCCGGAAATTTTGGAATCAACACGTATGTTTGGTGATGGGATGCTGGTTAAGATTAATAACCAGCTGTTTCAGGAAAATAGTGTTTTTTATGCTGATCCATCAATTTTTAAGGTGTTTAGTTTACAAATGATCAAGGGTGACCCAAACAACGCGCTTAAAGATCCATACAGCATGGTAATGACTGAAAGTGCAGCAAAAAAGTATTTCGGTTCAGATAACCCCATCGGTAAAACTATATTGGTTGAAAATAAATACCCATCAACCGTAACCGGCATTATTAAGGATATACCTACCAATTCGCAATTAAAATGCGATATGCTTTATTCTGTATCTACGCTTGAAAAAATGAATCCGGGCCGTCTTGAACAATGGGGTAATTTTGGCAACTTTACCTACCTGTTATTAGCAAAGGGTACTAATGTTGCTCAGCTTCAGGCAAAATTTCCGGCATTTTTAAAAAGGCATATCAGCGAAAAAGATCGCAAGAATGGCGAGGATTACGCACTATTTATTGAGCCGCTAAAGGATGCCTATATGGATACCCGTGAATGGGCAGGTGAAACCGGAAGCATGAGCAACGTACGCATATTTAGTGTAATTGCACTGTTTATACTCATTATTGCTGCTATAAATTTTATTAATCTAACAACAGCAAGGGCGGTTGAGCGGGCCAAGGAAGTGGGCATCCGTAAGGTGATCGGTGCCATACGCCACCAGCTAACCACCCAGTTTTTAGGCGAATCTATCATTATCTGCCTTATATCCTTTGTTTTTGCCGTAGGGTTGGTTGCATTGCTATTGCCAATGTTTAATCAGCTGGCGGGCAAGGAGATCTGTTCAAGTATCTTTTCACATGGTTATATATTTATCCTGTTATTGATCTCGTTGCTTATTGGTGTGGCGGCAGGTACCTATCCGGCGTTAACGTTATCGGGCTTTAAACCAATAGTGGTGCTAAAGGGTAGGTTCAGCACATCAACAAAAGGCACATTGCTGCGTAAGGGATTAGTCGTTTTTCAGTTTACCATCTCAATTGTACTTATTGTAGGTACGCTCATCGTTTACAATCAATTAAGCTATATGCGCAACCAGCCACTGGGTTTTGAAAAAGATCAGATGCTGACTCTGAATTTCGGAGGCGATGAAACTGTACACAAAAGTTTTGAGGAGATCAAAAGCGAATTTAAAAGTATTCCCACCGTATTATCAGCTACAGTATCATCAGGCGTACCCGGTGTTGGTAACCCTAATGCTCATTCGAAGATTGAGAATAAGGAAGGAACCATGCAGCCAACTAATATAAATATGTATGATGTTGATTATGATTTTATATCCACCTACGGTATAAAAATAGTAGCAGGCCGGGCATTCTCACCATCGTTTGCTACTGATTCAACCAAAGCCATTGTCATCAATGAGGCAGCTGCCAAAAGCCTGGGTTACACATCTCCTAATCAGGCTATCGGTAAAAAGTTTTCGCAATGGGGGCGCGAAGGGCAAATAGTAGGGGTGATGAAAGATTTTCATTATCGCTCGCTGCAAACTAATATCGATCCTTTAAATTTTCGGGTCAATCCATCAAATACATGGGGGTTTACTTTAAAAATATCTGCACAAAACATACCTGCTACTATAGCGGCTATCCAAAACAAATGGAAAGTATTGATACCTCAGCGCCCGTTTGATTATTCTTTTGTTGATGATGCCTTCAATAAACAATACGCTACTGAGGATAGGTTTGGTAAACTGTTCATGTATTTTTCAGTGCTGGCCATATTTATTTCATGCCTGGGTTTATTGGGCCTGGCATCGTACAGTACTTTGCAGCGTACACGGGAGATCGGTATAAGGAAAGTAATGGGCGCAAGTATATTTGGTATAGTGAACATGCTGTCGAAAGAGTTTTTATTACTGGTGATAATTGCTGCTGTTATCGCTTTCCCGCTGGCATGGCTGGGAATGCATAAATGGCTGCAGGATTTTGCTTACAGGATAGATATTGGCTGGTGGGTATTTGCAGTAGCAGGCCTGCTTTCGCTCATGATAGCTATCTCCACCGTAAGTTTCCAGGCAATAAAAGCCGCGTTAATGAACCCGGTAAAGAGTTTGAGATCGGAATAAATGTTCATTGGTTCACTGGTTCATTAGTAATGCAACCGGCGAATCAATGACTATCAAAACGAAGGACAAGACCAATGAACTAATGAACCATTGAACTAATAGACTAAATAAGATGATAAAGAATTACATTAAAATCGCCTGGCGAAACATTAAAAAGCATGTGGCATTCTCGCTTATAAACGCGGGTGGATTAACTTTAGGTATTGCCAGCTGTTTGCTGCTGCTATTGTATGTTTCCTATCATTTAGGCTACGATCATCAGTTTAAAAATATCGATAATATTTATATTATTGAGAACAATCAGCCGGGTGATGGTAAGATATATACCTTTGCTGCAACACCTTCGCAGGCTGCTATGGCAATTAAAAATGAAGTGCCTGGTGTGGTGCAAACGGCGCGCGTTATAGATTACTCGGGCAATGGACTTTTGGCATACAATAATAATAGTTTTAAAAAACAGGGATTGTTTGCAGATCCGGGGTATTTCTCTATATATTCTTATCATTTCCTTAAGGGCGATCCGGCGAAGGCATTGCTTCAGCCTAATTCAATAGTTATTACCAAGGCCCTGGCGAAAACCCTGTTTGGCGATAAAGATCCGATGAATAAGGTGGTTACTCTTAATAGCAATCTGCCCTTAATGGTTACCGGCATTATTGAAAATATGCCTGCAAACACGTCGTTTAAATTTGATTATGCTATACCCTATGTGCAGTATGAAAATGCAAACGCCTGGACAAAACAAGCCGGATGGGGCAGTAATTTTTGCCGTACGGTTGTACTGTTAAAAGATCCTTCAGCCCTTGCGCGTGCCAATAATATATTGGGCACAATAGTGGGCAAGCATGACCAGGGTAATAAGAACCAGCTTTTTCTTTTCCCGTTTGCTAAGATTCATTTATATGATAAGTTTGAAAATGGTAAATCAGCAGGTGGTGAAATTCAACAAATACACTTGTTTGAAATACTGGCCGCCTGTATATTGCTGATAGCCTGCGTAAATTTCATGAATCTATCTACCGCACGATCTGAAGAGCGGGCAAAGGAAGTGGGTATCCGCAAAGCAATAGGCTCAGGCCGTGGGCCGCTGATTACTCAGTTTATTATAGAGTCGCTTATCCTATCTTTCATATCAACCATATTAGCTGTAATTGTATTGGCTATATGCGTGCCGTTCTTTAATAACCTGCTTAATATCAAACTGGCTTTGCCTGTAGGCAATTGGCTTGCATGGCTGCTGGTTGTTGGCCTGGCCTTATTTACCGGGCTTATTTCTGGCAGTTATCCTGCTTTTTATTTGTCATCATTCCAACCTATAAAAGTTTTAAAAGGTGTGTTTAAGGGCAGCAAAAGCGTATTGCCTATTCGTAAGGTTTTAGTGGTGATACAGTTTGCCTTTGCCGTGTTTTTAATCACAGCTACCATTTGCATCTATCGCCAGATCCGTTATATACAGTCTATGCCTAACGGGTATGATAAAAATAGCCTTGTTGAAATACCTGTTGAAGGTACGCTCAATAAAAAAGCCAACGCGCTTATAACCGAGCTTAAAAATAATGGTGCTATTATCCATGCCTCAAATATATCACAAAGCATTACCGAAAATGGCAGTAACACCTGGGGGATCGACTGGCAGGGCAAAGATCCCAACCAAAAAATATTGTTTGATATATTTTATGCCGGCTTTGATTTTACCAAGACAACAGGGATAAAGCTGGTAGCAGGCAGGGAATTCTCAGCCGAGTATCCTGCTGATACAGCGGCTAAAACTAAAACGGTTATGATCAATGAAACAGCTGCCAAACTCATGAAACAACCAGTAGGAGCAGTAATTAAATGGGGCGATGATCAGCCCGTAACTATAGTTGGTATTTATAAAGATTTTGTTTGGGGCTCTCCATACCAAAAAACGCCGCCTATGATAACCCTTTGTGATGGTTTTGGTGGTTCAGTGATTGCTATGCGCCTTAATCCGGCAAAAAGTACTACCGCTAGTATCGATCTTATCAACAAAAGCCTGAAAGAGATAAATCCGGCATACCCGCCAACCATTAATTTTGTGGATAAAGAATTTGAGCAAAAATTCCAGAACGAAAAGGTGCTGGCATTACTGGCAAATATATTTGGTGGCCTGGCTATCGTTATCTCATGCCTTGGTTTATTCGGATTAGCCGCCTATGCTGCAGAGCAACGCACCAAAGAAATTGGTGTACGCAAGGTATTGGGCGCCAGTGTAGCCAACCTGGTGGGCTTGTTATCAAAAGACTTTTTGATGCTGGTTTTGATAGCCATAGTACCGGCTATCGCACTATCAATCTACGTATTAAATAAATGGCTTACTAACTATGAATATCGTATAACGCTAAGTTGGTGGATAATGGCCCTTGCAAGTGTTATTACCATAGTTATTGCACTGTTAACGGTTAGTTACCAGGCCATAAAAGCCGCGGTAGCCAACCCTATTAAAAGTTTGCGGTCGGAATAGATGTTCATTAGTTCACTGGTTCATTAGTTCATTGGTCTTGTCCTGCGTTCGCCGCTTTATTACAATGAACCAATGAACCAGTGACGCGAAGCAATGTGTATCATAACCGGACATAAGGTGTTTCACTTGCGTACACATTGCGCATGTTTGTTGGTTTTAACTATCTGATTATTAATAATTTGTATTTTGGTATAGGTTTGGTCATTATCTGTTATTGACCTGGCTTTGCATTCAAGCATTTTAAATTAATAACCACTATCATGATAAAAAACTATATAAAAACCGCTTTCCGTTCCCTTACCAAAAACAAGGGTTTTACAGCTATAAACGTTTTGGGCCTGGCTTTAGGCCTGGCTACCTGTTTGCTGATTGTTTTTTATGTTTTTGATGAGTTAAGTTATGACAGGTATAATGTAAATGCCGACAGGATCTTCCGTGTAAACGAGGCTATAAAGTTTGGCGGTGCCAATAACGAATATGCGGTTTGTCCGGCCCCGATGGCTGCTGCTATGAAAAGCGATTTCCCGGAGATAGATGAAATTGCAAGGCTCAGGGATCGTGGTGGTTTCCAGGTAAAAAAAGGGACCCAGAATATACAGGAAAACACCATGATATATGCCGATCCTGCGATCTTTAAAATATTTACGCTGCCTGCTATAAATGGCAACCCGTTTGCTGGTTTAAAAGAGCCGCACAGTATTGTAATAACCGAACGCGCCGCTAAAAAGTACTTTAACAGTACCAATGTAGTAGGGCAGATGATGACCTTTAATGATACCGCGCTTTATAAAATAACGGCTGTAATATACAATGTGCCAAAACAATCGCATTTTAATTACGACTTTTTTATCTCCATGTCAACCCTTGATCAAAGCAGGGACGATTCATGGTTCAGTAGTAATTTTAATACCTATTTATTACTGAGACCGGGAGCAGATTATAAGAATCTTCAATCAAAATTTGATCAGTTTTTCAAAACTCATGCAGGCCCACAATTGCAAAGCATCCTTCATTTAACTTTTGATAAGTTTGAGCAGGGAGGTAACTTTTTCAGGCTTACGCTTATCCCGCTTACCAAAATACATCTGCAATCAAATATGGTGGGTGAAATTGGCATAAACGGTAATATACAATACGTATATATGTTTTCGGCAATAGCCATATTTATATTGCTGATAGCCTGTGTGAATTTCATGAACCTGTCAACCGCGCGCTCCGCAAACCGCGCCCGCGAGGTTGGCGTAAGAAAGGTATTGGGCTCACCACGTAAATACCTGATTTTCCAGTTCCTGGCCGAATCAATAATGGTTACGCTGGCCGGAGCCGTAATAGCCGTAATTGCTGCCTGGCTTCTGTTGCCCGTTTTTAATAATATGGCTGACAAGAATTTAACCATTACGCCTCAAATATTAGTATGGTTAATACCTGCACTGTTACTTATTATAGTTGTTATTGGCATACTGGCCGGCTCATACCCAGCATTCTTTCTTTCAGGCTTTCAGCCGATACAGGTGCTTAAAGGCAAACTGTCGGCAGGCTTTAAAGGCGGAAACTTACGCAGCTTTTTGGTGGTATTCCAATTTGCTATCTCTATATTTCTGATCATTGGTACATTGGTTATCTACAACCAGTTAAAATATATTCAGAATAAAGACCTCGGTTATAACCGCAACCATGTGTTTACTGTTTGGGATGTATACACCCTTGGTGATAAGGTGAGCAGCTTTAAGGATGAAATAAAACAATTGCCGGGTGTAGAAAATGCCACGCTTACCGGGGCATTGCCTACCACCAATTTTGGTAATAGCTCAACGGTATTTAAAGGCCCTGTTGCAGATCAGAAAACTGGCGTACTAACACAGGAATGGTATACTGATGAAGATTATGTACCTACACTTGGATTGAAGATAATTGCAGGCCGGAACTTTTCTCATCAAATGGCTACCGACACCAACACCGTGTTAATTAATGAAGCTTTTGCAAAAATGCTTGGTTATACAAACCCCATAAACCAGGTGATCTATGACCCGGTAGACAATAAAGCATTTAAGTTAAAGCCATATCATATTATCGGGGTTATAAAGGATTTTAATTTTCAGTCACTACGAAATAATGTAACCCCATTGGTGCTTTTTAACGGTCATGACCTGGGCGGCATAAGTATTCGTTCATCAAGTACAGCCAATCTTCCGGCATTATTAAGCCAGGTAAAAGCTAAATGGGCACAGTTCTCACCAAATCAAACCTTGAATTATTCCTTTATGGATCAGGATTTTGATAAAATGTACCGCTCTGAGCAGCGCGTTGGAGGGATTGCTATTGCGTTTACTTCATTGGCCATCATCATTGCCTGCCTTGGCCTGTTTGGCTTAGCGGCATATGCTGCTGAACAGCGTACCAAGGAGATAGGTATCCGCAAGGTATTAGGCGCCAGCATGTCAACCATAGTTGGGATGCTATCCAAAGATTTTATAAAACTGGTGCTGATCTCTATAGCTATCGCCTCGCCATTTGCCTGGTACTTTATGAACAAGTGGTTTTTACAGGGTTTTGCCTATCGCCAGGATATACAATGGTGGGTTTTCGCGCTGGCAGGTATTGCCGCAATACTTATAGCATTTGTAACCATCAGTTTTCAATCAATAAAAGCAGCATTAACAAACCCGGTTAAAAGTTTACGGTCGGAATAGGGTTGTTCATTTGTTCACTGGTTCATTAGTAATGCAGCTAGTAGAGCAATAAACTAATTAGTTGAAACGTAGGACAAGACCAATGAACCAATGAGCCAATGAACTAATGAACCTTTACGTAGGACAAGACCAATGAACTAATGAGCCAATGAACTAATGAACGATCATGATTAGAAATTACATAAAAACAGCTTACCGCAGCCTTATCAAAAATAAGGCTTATAGCTTTTTGAATATTTTCGGTTTGGCTATAGGCATAGCCTGTGCCGCGCTCATTTTTTTATGGGTAGAGGATGAGGTTAATTTTGACGCGGTAAATATTAAAAAAGACAGGTTGTACATGGTGGAGGAAAACCAGCAGTATGATACTTATGTGTTTACCGAATCATCAACCCCCGGCCTAATGGGTCCGGCTATGAATACCGAATTACCCGGCGTTGCCAATACCTGCCGCAGCACCGAAGGCGGAACAACTTTATTATTCGGCAATGGCGATAAAGCTGTTTTTGCAACCGGTATATATGCGGAACCATCACTATTCAGCATGTTTACCCTGCCTTTTGTACAGGGGAACGCGACTTCGGTTTTCTCGCAAGTGCATTCAATAGTCATCACCGAAAAAACGGCTAAGAAGTTTTTTGGCAACGATAAAGATGTCATTGGTAAAACTATCCGCGTTGATAATAAGCAGGATTATGCCGTAAGTGGTGTTATAAAAGATATCCCGGCAAACTCAAGCATGCAGTTTGAATGGGTGATGCCATTTAAGATCTATTTTGATCAAAGTCCATGGTTAACCAGCTGGGGCAATCAATCCGTAACTACTTATGTAGAGTTGAAACCCGGTGTAAACCCGCAAACGGTTAATAAACAGCTTTACAGTTATATACAGAAACGTGTGCCTACCGCATTGGGCCATGCCTTTTTATTCAGTATGAACGATTGGCATTTGCGCGATGATTTTAAAGAGGGCAAAATGACCGGCGGCGGGCAAATAGAATATGTGCACCTGTTTACAGTCATCGCCTGGATCATCCTGTTCATCGCCTGCATCAACTTCATGAACCTGGCCACAGCCCGTAGCGAAAAAAGGGCCCGTGAGGTAGGCGTGCGTAAAGTATTAGGTGCCGGTAAAAACCTGCTCATCATGCAGTTCATCGGCGAAGCCATATTTATGGCTGTTATAGCCGCTCTGGTGTCAGTATTTATTATCATACTTGTTTTACCTGCATTTAATATACTGGTGCAAAAACAGCTTACATTAGGTTTGGGTAATCCAATGCATATTATCAGCTTATTGCTGATTACGCTAATATGCGGGTTGGTTGCTGGTAGCTACCCATCGTTCTACTTATCATCATTTAACCCGGTCTCGGTACTTAAAGGAGTTAAGTTAAAAACTGGTGGCGCGGCGTTTATTCGTAAGGGTTTGGTGGTAATGCAATTCAGTGTTTCCATAGTGCTAATCATCAGTACAATAATTGTTTACCAGCAAATACAGCATGTTAAAAGCAGGCAGTTAGGTTTTAATAAGGATAACCTTATTGAGATTCCGTTGCAGGGCGATATGGGGAAAAACTTCAATGTAATAAAGCAGGATTTGCTAAGCACAAACTATATCGCTAATGCAGCGCTGGCCGATCATTCATTGATCTATGGTGGTAATAATACATCCGGACTTACCTGGGATGGCAAACCTGCCACCTCAAAAGTGCTCATATCGCAACGCTATGTATCGCCTGAGTTTATGGAAACAACGGGCTTAAAAGTATTAGAAGGCAGAAACCTAACAGTGAGCGATACGGCAAGGCCAATCCGCATGATCATCACTCAATCACTTGCGAAACTAATGGGTAAAGGCAACGCTATAGGCAAAAGGATCCATGGTGAACAGGATACAACATCGGCAGTAGTGGTTGGTGTGGTAAATGATTATGTATATGGTAACATGTACAACAAGCAACCCGATCCCGTAATGTTCTTCAGCGCTCCGCCGCAGGATGAAACTGTAATGTATGTGCATGTTAAACAGCAGGCTGACATTGAAAAAGCAATAGCAGCAATACAAGGTGTTTTGAAAAAGGATAACCCTGCTTACCCGTTTGATTACCGTTTTGTTGACGATCAGTTTAACCAGATGTTTTTAACTGAAATGCTGGTAAGCAAGCTATCGCGGGTATTTGCTACGCTGGCGATTATCATCTCCTGCATGGGTTTGTTTGGCTTAGCGGCTTACACAGCCGAACGTCGTACAAAAGAGATAGGTATCCGCAAGGTACTGGGTGCAAGCGTATCAGGAATAGCCACTTTACTTTCAAAAGACTTTTTACAACTGGTGATCATATCGTGCGTGGTATCATTCCCGTTTGCCTACTGGGTAATGCAAAAATGGCTTAAAGGTTATGATTACCGCATCGGCATAAACTGGTGGGTATTTGTAATTGCGGGTGTATCCGCTATAATAATCGCGGTAGTTACGGTAAGCTTCCAGTCCATAAAAGCGGCGATAGCGAACCCGGTTAAAAGTTTGCGGTCGGAATAGATGTTCATTGGTTCACTGGCTCATTAGTTCATTAGTAATCAGCAAGCGAACCAAGTACGAGAGCAAATTAATAAGTATGTAAAACTGATCGATAAAACATTAAGGGCAAGACCAATGAACTAATGAACCAGAGTCATGATTAGAAACTATTTAAAAGTTGCGCTCAGGCAATTAAGTAAACAAAAGTTGTATGCAGCTATCAAAATTGGTGGTTTTGCAATGGGTATTGCCGCCTGTTTATTAATTGGTTTATACATCAGGAACGAGGTTAGTTATGACCGTTCATATCCTGATACGGCAAATATATACCGTGTTTATGGTGTAGATGTTGATAATGGCAAGATAGAAAAGGGTACCGATTTCCCGGCACCAATGGGTAAGGTTCTAAAGGCCGATCTGCCTGAAGTGGTGTTATCAGGCCGTCTAATGCCTAACTCGCTTTTTTGGGGAGCAGGCAGCAATGAACTGCGCCGCACCGATCAAATGCAGAACACCTATGAGAAGGGTTTTACCTATGCCGATCAGCAAATGCTGGATATACTACAACTGCCAATGGTTTATGGCGACAGAAAAAGCGCGCTTAAAGAGCCGTTGACCATGGTGATGTCAAAAAGTAAGGCCGACAAATATTTCCCCGGTCAAAATCCCATAGGCAGGGTAATGTACCTCAACAATGATAAAACCAAGCCTTATACGGTTACCGGCGTTATGCAGGATATCCCCCAAACATCGCACCTGCATCAATATGATTTTTTATTAACGCTTAGCGGCGTTGCATTCTGGCCCGGCGAGCAACAAACCTGGGAGGCTAGTAATTATCCTGATTATATTCAATTACGCCCAGGAACAAATATCGCTCAATTTGAAAAAAAGATGACTGACGATATTATTAAGAATTATTACCTGCCTGATCTGATTAAAGGTGGCTTTAAGAATCCGGAAGCCATGCTTGCAAAATTCCACCTCAAATTGCAGAGACTTCAGGATATTCATTTATACTCTTATGATATTCAGGAAGATGGGTATACACACGGTGATATACGTTTCGTGTGGCTGTTTGGCGCCATAGCAGGTTTTATTTTAATCATCGCCTGTATTAATTTTGTTAATCTTTCAACAGCTAAATCAGCCAACCGGGCAAAAGAAGTTGGGTTAAGAAAAGTGGTAGGCTCACGCCGTAGCAGCCTCATCTACCAGTTTTTATCTGAATCGCTGGTTTACAGTTTTTTTTCGTTTGGTATTGGTATTTTGCTTGCATGGCTGTTATTGCCATATTTTAGTGTGCTGGCCTCAAAATCATTATCGATGCCGTGGCTGGCGTGGTGGTTCATACCGGTTATGCTCATATCAGCAGCCATTGTTGGTGTGGTGGCTGGTTTGTACCCTGCATTTTATCTTTCAGGCTTCAAACCTTCACAGGTACTAAAGGGCAGTATCAGCAATGGTAGTAAAAGTTCAACATTAAGAAACAGCCTGGTTGTTTTTCAGTTTGCCGCATCAATTATCTTGCTCATCAGCACATTTGTTATCTATAACCAGGTGCATTATATTCTCAATAAAAAGGTAGGGTTTGATAAGGATCAGGTAATAGTTATACAAGGCACCAATACTTTGGATAATACTGTGAAAGATTTTAAAACTGAGTTGTTAAAGCTATCAACAGTAAAAAATGTAACCATTAGTGATTTTCTGCCTATAGCAGGCACTAAACGCAATGGCAATACTTTTTATAACGATGACAAAACAAAGGGAGAGACAGGTATCTTCAGTCAATCGTGGACGGTTGATGGTGACTATATCAAAACCATGGGCATGAAAATAGTCGCCGGGCGTGATTTCTCGCCAACCATGCCTACTGATTCGGCCGGGGTAATTATTAACCAGTCAATGGCTAATCAGCTTCACTTGAAAAATCCCATTGGCAAGCGCATTACCAATGGTGGTGGGATTTATCCCATACTTGGTGTGGTGCAGGATTTTAATTTTGAATCGATGCATGATAATATTGGTCCGCTGGTGTTCCATCTAGGGATCAGTCCATCCATCGTATCAGTGAAAGTGGCCGGTATGGATGTAAAGAACACCATTAGCAACATTACCTCGGTTTGGAAAAAGTTTTCGCCCGATCAAACCATCAGGTACACGTTTATGGATGAGCAATTTGCCAACATGTATGCCGACGTGCAGCGTACAGGCTACATATTTACCAGCTTTGCTGTACTGGCCATCATCATCGCCTGCCTTGGTTTGTTTGCGCTTTCAGCCTTTATGGCCGAGCAGCGGAGCAAAGAAATCGGTATCCGCAAAGTATTGGGCGCAAGCGTAAGCGGTATAACAACTCTTTTATCAATAGATTTTATAAAACTGGTATTTATAGCCATAGTTATTGCTTCACCGATAGCCTGGTGGGGTATGAACAAATGGCTGCAGGAGTTTGCTTATCGCATAAGCATACAATGGTGGATGCTGGCAGTAGCAGCCTTTGCCGCAATAATAATTGCCCTGGTTACCATAAGTTTTCAATCAATTAAAGCAGCAATTGCCAATCCGATAAAAAGTTTGCGTTCCGAATGATATTCATTAGTTCACAGGCTCATTAGTTCATTAGCAACTGAGCCCGCGAAATCAAAACGGACAGATAATCAAATGGAATTAGTAAAGCGCTAAGACTAATGAACCAGTGAACAAATGAACATAAAAGGTCTGAGGACAAGACCAATAAACTAATGAACCAGTGACCCAGTGAACGAATGAACATAAAAGGTCTGAGGACAAGACCAATGAACTAATGAACCAGTGAACAAATGAACTAATCATAATAAAGAGTTATTTTAAAATCGCCTGGCGGAATTTGATCAAGAGCAAGTTTTACACCGCCATTAACATTGCCGGCCTTACAGTTGGGCTGGCGGTAGGTTTACTTATTTTACTATGGGTAAACGATGAGTTAAGTTTTGATAAGTTCAATACCAAAGCCGATAATATTTATCGTATTGAGGCACAAATAGGTACGGGTAGTACGCAGCAGATTTGGGGAGGCATACAGGCTCCCGTTGCTGTTTTTGGCCTGAAGGAGGTGCCGGGCGTGGTAAATGCTGTGCGGATGGTATCTAATTGGGATTATTCTTTGTACAAATACCATGATAAATCGTTAGATGTTGGCGATAATGGCGCGTTTTATACGGATGCATCACTATTTAAGGTTTTTGACTTTAAACTCTTGGAAGGCAATCCCAATAATCCTTTCCCTAATAACCAGTCTATCATCCTCACCCAAACAACAGCCAAACGGTTTTTTGGCGACGCCGATCCGATGGGTAAAATAATTCAGGCAGATAATCATGATAACTATACCGTAGCCGGTATTGCGGCTGATATGCCGGGCAATTCCAGCATTAAATTTGATATGCTGTTTTCCATCAATGTACTAGCGAAAAAAAATTATGATGGCAAAGGCTACTGGAAAACAATGGACAGCGACTGGGGCGACTATTTTTACGATACCTATTTTCAATTGCAGCCTGGTGTTTCGGCACAGGCGGTTGCCGATAAGCTAACACAGATCCACATAAAAAATCAGGCCGGTTCGGGTGGTATAAAATACATACCGCAACCTTTGGATAAAATGCATTTGTATAATGCGGATGGCACCCCATCAGGCATACAAACGGTGAGGGTATTTTTAATTGTGGCCATTCTTATTTTATTGATAGCCTGCATCAACTATGTAAACCTTTCAACGGCACGCGCTATGCTGCGGGCTAAGGAGGTAAGCGTGCGTAAAATAATAGGCGCGGGTAAAAAGCAATTGTTTATACAGTTTGTAGTTGAAACGATCTTGTTTTTTTCCATAGCGCTTGTACTTGCATTTGTGCTGATTGAAGTCTTGATGCCTTTATACAACAATGTATCGGGCAAACAAATGAAATTCGATCTGTTAGATGCCGGTGTTTGGAAAGTAGTAGGCATCACTGTAGCCGCTACGCTGGCGGCATCCAGTATCTACCCGGCATTTTTATTATCGTCGTTTAAACCTATTAACGCGCTTAAGGGTAAGCTATCATTGGGTGTTGGTAATACCACATTCCGTAAAACACTGGTGGTTTGCCAGTTTATATTTTCTATCGGGTTGATCATCGGTACGCTGATCATCAACAGCCAGTTGAAGTTCATCAGGGAAAAAGAACTGGGTTACGATAAATCATACGTGTTTACATTCGGTATGCGCGATATGCAGAAGAATTATGAATCAGTACGTGCCCAATTGTTAAACCAGCCAGGTGTAAAAGATATTACCACTGCTAGCGATAACATTGTAAGTTTAGGTGGCAGCACTGGTGATACCGATTGGGATGGCAAAACACCCGGCAGCAATTTTGAGGTCCACCCGCTGGGTATCAGCCAAAATTATGTAGACTTTTTTAAACTGAAAATTATAAAGGGCAGCAACTTTGCAGGCATAAAAGCCGATACCGCGCACTATATCCTTAACGAGACCGCGGTACGTGAGGCAGGTATTAAAGATCCTATTGGCAAACGTTTTAAATTGCATAACCAGAACGGGATCATCATTGGCGTGGTGAAAGATTTCCATTTCGCATCCCTCAAACAAAAAATTGAGCCTACCATATTCTTTTACACCCCCAGCAATTGGCGCATGTTTGTAAAAACAACCGGCAAGGATGCCCCGCAAGCCATAGCGGCCGTGCAAAAAACATGGAAGCAATATAACCCGGCTTTCCCTTTGGATTATTCCTTTTTGGATGAAACCTTTAATGAAATGTACAAAGCCGATCAGCGCTCTGGTACATTGTTCAGTTGGTTTACTGGTATAGCTATCCTCATATCATGCCTGGGTCTATTTGGTTTGGCAACCTACACTGCGCAGGTGAAGGTGAAAGAAATAGGCATCCGAAAAGTACTGGGTGCAAGCGTTGCCAATATTACCACTATGCTTTCAAAAGACTTTTTAGTATTGGTAGTAGTATCCATTGTTATTGCAACCCCGATAGCCTGGTATGCCATGAACAAATGGCTGCAGGCTTTTGCCTATCGGATAGAAATACAATGGTGGATATTTGCATTAGCCGGAATACTGGCAATTGTAATAGCCTTTATAACCATAAGTTTCCAGGCCATAAAGGCGGCTATTGCAAATCCGGTTAAGAGTTTGCGTTCTGAATAACCGTTCATTAGTTCATTAGTACTGCTTTCGGAAATACGGGTGATTATAATACGTAGGACAAAACCAATGAACTAATGAACCAGTGAACCAATGACGCGAAGCAAACGACTGTATCATAACCGTACATACACTGTTACACTTACGTACAGGTTGATAATTTTATGTTGATTTAAAATATTGATTATCAGTATTTTAAATTTTGGTATGGGTTTTAATTGTATTTATTGATAACCATCCGCATCATGATAAAAAACTACTTTAAAATAGCATGGCGTAACCTTAGCAGGAACAGGGTTAGCAGCATTATTAATATCAGTGGTTTGGCTATTGGTTTAGCCTGCGTATTGCTGATAGGCATGTATGTAAAGGATGAGCTAAGCTATGATCGGTTTTTTAAGGATGCGGACAGGATATATAGGGTAAATACCCATGAAAAAATGGGCGATGAGGAGTTTACGGCCGGTCATACGCCACCGCCTGTTGGCGCGGCATTAGTAAGCAATTTCCCTGATGTTGAAAGCTATACGCGCATATTCAGGCCAGGCTATGAGATCATCCATTTTGTAAATAATGGCCAAAAGAACGCACTAACCGAAAAGAACCTGCTTTCGGTTGATTCAAACTTCCTTCAATTCTTTAATTACCCATTGCTTGAGGGCGACAGGGCCACCTGTTTAAATGGCCCAAATTCTGTGGTGCTGACAGAGAAAGCCGCTAAGAAATATTTTGGCAATACATCGCCCATAGGCAAAAACTTATTGTTTGATGAATATCAAACACCATTTACGGTTACAGCTGTAATAAAAGACCTGCCATCGCAATCATCATTACAGTTTGATGTGTTGCAGTCGAACGTAGGTATGCCACCCGTTAAGCGCTTTAGCTGGAGTTGGGTTTGGCTGCAAATGGGCACGTATGTAAAACTCCGGAATAATGTTTCCAACGATGATGCCACTATAAAAAATCTTGAGGCTAAATTCCCGCCGATGATAGCGGTACAGGCGGCAAGCGCTTTCAGGCGTATTGGGCAGCCATTTGATCAGTTTATAAAAAAGGGTGGTAAATATAATCTGGAACTGCAGCCATTAACCGATGTGCATCTTTACTCGCAAAATATCGGGAGCAGGTTCATTACCCAAGGCGATATTAAGTATGTTTATATATTTTCGGTCATTGCGCTGTTTATCATATTGCTGGCATGTGTAAATTTCATGAACCTGGCTACGGCACAGTCTGCAAAAAGGGCAAAGGAAGTGGGTATCCGCAAAGTACTGGGTTCGGAGCGCAAACAGCTCATTGGCCAGTTTCTTGCCGAAGCGTTTTTATACACCTTGCTGGCTGCGGTTATCGCAGTTATAGTTGTTGCGCTGTGTTTGCCCGCGTTTAACCAGTTATCGGCAAAATCATTAAGCCTGTCTGCATTTTTCAATATTTATACATGGGGTGGTATTATAGCTTTAATTGCCATAACCACATTGCTGGCGGGCAGTTACCCGGCTTTTTTCCTTACCTCGTTTAAACCTGCGGCAGTATTAAAGGGCAGTGGGGATCTTAAAAACTCCATTGGTGGCTTTTTTACCCGTAATGCGCTGGTGGTTTTCCAGTTTACGGTATCAACAGTGCTTATTATTTGTACCATAGTGGTTTATAAGCAACTGCGTTATAATCAGTCCAAAGATCTCGGTTTTAATAAAGAGAATGTGCTGATGATAGCCAATGCCGACAGGCTCGGGAAGGGCGAGGAAAGCTTCAAACAGGAGCTGCTTCGTTTACCGGGTGTGGCCAATGCAACCATCTCAACAAGTTTACCAACACAAAAATCATTCAGCGATTATTATACACCTGAGGCTACTCCCGACAATGTAACCGCTGCCGATAAAAACATAACGCTATCTTCCTTTATCGTTGATGAAACTTTTGTGCCAACACTGAAATTGAAAATGCTGAGTGGCAGGAATTTCTCCAAAGATTTTGCAGATTCGGCTTCGGTGATACTGAATGAAACGGCATCTAAACAGATTGGCTGGAAAAACCCTATCGGCAAAAGTATTACTTATCCGGGGGGTAATAATACCCGGTTTAAGATAGTAGGGATAGTGGCCGATTTTAATACAGAATCATTACATAATACAGTTGATCCTTTTGCACTGTTCTACACAACTTCAAAAACGTATTATATAGGTTCATCATTTATTACTGTCCGTATAAAACCGGGTAATTACAATGAAGCTATCAGTGGTATTCAAAATAAATGGAAAGCATTTATGCCCGATAACCCGTTTGAATACAGCTTTATGGATGAGGAATTTGATGCCTTATACCGCACCGATCAAACTATTGGCAAGGTATTCAGCGTGTTTACTTTTCTCTCTATTACAGTGGCTTGTTTAGGTTTGCTTGGCCTGGCCATGTACACTGCCGAGCGCCGTACCAAAGAGATAGGTATCCGCAAGGTACTAGGTGCATCGGTACAAAACCTGGTAGCCATGTTATCGAAGGATTTTTTGAAACTGGTATTTATTGCCTCTGTTATCGCGTTCCCGATAGCCTGGTGGGCCATGAATAAATGGCTGCAGGATTTTGCCTATCCCACAACTATAAACTGGTGGATATTTGCCCTGGCAGGCTTGGCAACGTTACTTATAGCACTATTTACAGTAAGCTTTCAATCTATAAAATCGGCATTAATGAACCCGGTGAAAAGCTTACGGTCGGAATAATCATTGAGTCAATAGGTCATTGAGTCATTGGTTTGCGTGTGAATAATAACTAATGACAGCGCAGCGAATGACCCAATGACGCGAAGCAAAATGACAGCGAAGTGAAATGAACTAAATAAAATGATAAAGAACTATATAAAGATTACCCTAAGGAATATGTGGAAGTACAAAACTTTCACATTTATTAATGTAGTGGGGATGGCTGTGGCATTCGGTGCGGTATTGTTGCTGGCGCTTACTGCCTTTTATGAGCTCTCATATGATGATTTTCATACAAATAAGAGCAATATATACGAGGTGTACCTGGAAGAGCATCATGCCAATGATGTAGAGGCCGACGCGGCTATGCCCGTGCCCATTACACCGGCATTAAAGGCTGAGTTTCCTGATGTGGTGCACGCATCGCGCTATGGTGATTTTGGCGGCAGCGTATTACGGTACGGGAATAAGGAGTTTAATTACGATGTAAGGTGCGTTGATCAGGATTTCTTTAAGATGTTCACTTTCCCAATTGTAAAGGGAAATGATCAGAATCCGCTTGGTGATAAAAATGATGTAGTAATAACTGAAAAAACGGCTAAAAGTATTTTCGGGGATGTAAATCCGGTAGGTAAGCTTATTGAGTTAAAGATTAATAATCAATGGAAAAGCCTTAATATATCTGCAGTGGCTGCTGATCCGCCGCAAAATTCAAGTTTGGATTTTAACTTATTATGCAGATTTGAGCAACATCCCGATTATGAAGTAGCTAAAACCCTGTGGGAGGACAGGTTCCATAATGTTTTTGTACAGCTACCTGCAAATGAAAAACAAGCAGGGTTTGAGCAAAAGCTAAAAAGCTTTATACATAAATACTATGCTGCCAGCATAAAGCAATTAAGGCATGACGGCGCCCAGCCTGATAAGGAAGGCGAAGTTTTGCGCCTACGCTTAATACCAATGGCCGATGTGCATTTTAGTCCTATAGCATCACAAAGCAGGGCGGTTAGCAAGTTTTACCCGTACCTGGTTTTATTAATAAGCATATTTATTTTATTTATAGCCTGTACCAATTTCATCAACCTGTCATTAGGCCGGGCATTTACACGGGCTAAGGAAATAGGCGTGCGTAAGGTAATTGGTGCTACAAAACAACAACTTATCACCCAGTTTTGCAGCGAATCATTTGTGATTTGCGGCTTATCATTAATACTGGGAGCAGCAGCGGCTTATTCACTTATGCCACAATACAAATTGCTGTTTAACCAGCAATTATCATTAAGTGTGCTAAGTTCTCCATTAGTTATCTTATACTTTTTGGGTGGTTTTATTTTAATAGGCCTGATAGCAGGAGGTTACCCTGCATGGTTAATGGCTATACAAAACACTTCACAGGCAGTAAAGGGTAAAGTTGTAGCAGGCAAAGCCAATGGCTTACGTAATAGTTTAATGATAGTGCAGTTTGCCTTATCGGCATTGCTTATTATTTGCACTGTTATTACCTGGCAGCAGCTCAATTTTATGCGTAATAAACCATTAGGCTATGATAAAAGCCAGGTGGTCAGCATCCCGATAGGCAGTAATATTGAGCCTGAAAGAGCTCTGCAATTGATGCGGTCAAAGTTGGCGGCATTTCCTGACGTGGTAAGTGTAACCGGTACTGATATGAATCTGGGTACAGGATTGGATAACAGTGCATCAACCTCGATCATGACGTTTAGTTACAAGGGTAAGAATGTTAAAACCAATTGGCTTAGGGTTGATTACGATTATGTAAAAACACTGGGCTTGCAAGTGGTGAACGGTCGTGATTTTTCCAGGGCATATGGTGCAGATACTACGGTTGTGCTCATCAACCAAAAAATGGCTGAACAGTTGGGCGAAAAGAACCCGGTTGGTGCAATATTGCCTACCGATGGTGCCAAATTACAGGTTGCAGGTATTGTTAAGGATTTTAATTTTAAATCCCTTCATCAGCAGATAGCTCCGCTTACTATGGTTATACGCCCTAACTGGCCTGTAAATTATATACTGGTAAAGGTAAAACCGGCTAATCTGCCTGCAAGTATGGCCATCATCAATAAGGTATGGAAGGATGTAAATCCGCGTTCGCAAGCCGAATCATCATTTCTTGATGAAAATGTGGATCGCCAATACAAAAAGGAAACCAGGTTATCTAAAATATTCATAACAGGTGCAGTTATGGCTATCGCGATATCGTGCATGGGGCTGTTTGCCATAGTGATATTGATAATAACCCAGCGCACCAAAGAGATAGGCATCCGTAAAGTATTGGGGGCAAGCGTAAACAGCATTGTGTATTTAGTGGCACAGGATTTTCTAAAACTGGTATTAATAGCGGTATGTATAGCCTCGCCAATAGCATGGTATGCCATGAACAAATGGCTACAGGATTTTGCCTATCGCATACAAATAGAGTGGTGGGTATTTGTAATGGCCGGAGTAATAGCTGTTATCATAGCCTTTATAACCATAAGCTTTCAATCAATTAAAGCAGCAATTGCAAACCCGGTTAAGAGCTTGCGGAGCGAATAGGGTGTTCATTAGTTCACTGGTTCATTAGTAAGGAAGCCGGCGAAACGGATAAACTAATGAACCAAATATAAGTGCTAAGACCAATGAACTAATGAGCTAGTGAACAAATGAACATTTACTGAGGCTAAGACCAATGAACTAATGAGCAAATGAACTAATGAACCAACGGAATGATAAAGAACTATTTTAAAATCGCCTGGCGAAACATCTGGAAGAACAAGGTTTTTTCAACAATAAACATTGTTGGCCTTGCAGTAGGTATGGCCGCGTTTATGGTTGTTATGATGTTTGTTTCATATGAAAAGAGCTTCGATAACTTCCATACAAAAAATATTTACCGTTTAAATGAGGTGCAAACCATCGGACAACAAAATGCTACCCAAAAAGTAGCCTTATCCATGTTCCCAATGGGGCCGAGCCTGAAACAGGAGTTTCCAGAAATTAAAAGCTTTACACGGGTAAACTGGCACCAGAAATACCAGATGACCTATGATAACAAAAGGGTATTTCTGCCGCAGGTTTTCTTTGTTGACTCTACGTTCCTGAAAATATTCGATTTTAAGGTTCTTCGTGGTGATAAGGTTACAGGTCTGTTAAAACCTCATACCGCCATGATTACCGAGGAAACAGCGCAAAAACTATTCGGCGATGCTGATCCGATCGGTAAGGTCATAAACCATTATGGCGATGATACCACCACTTTTACCGTAACCGGGATATTAGCCAATGTGCCTAAAAACTCACAATTGCAATTTGATGGTTTATTCTCTTTTAGTACGGTTTATAAGCCCTGGATGTTCAATAACTGGGGTGGCAACTGGCTGAATACTTATTTGGAACTGGCACCCGGTACAAATGTAGCGGCGCTTGAAAAAAAGTTCCCTGCCTATCTTAAAAGACATTTGCAGGGCGACGGCTGGAAATACTATCAATTATTTGTTCTGCCGCTTAGGGATGTGCACGCCAACTCAGCCGATATTGGTTTGGATTACATCAATTATCAAAAATTTGATAAAAAATCTACACGGCTTTTTGCCATTATTGCGCTGATTGTATTGGTTATTGCCTGTGTTAATTTTATTAATCTCTCAACGGCGCGTTCGGCAGAAAGGGCTAAAGAAGTAGGTATTCGTAAATCAATCGGTGCACACCGTTTTCAGTTAGCCATACAGTTTTTGGGTGAAACCATACTCATCTCATTAATAGCATTAATACTCGCGCTGATATTGGTTGAGCTTGCATTACCCTACATCAATAACCTGAGCGAAAGAAGCATCACGCTACCTATATTTAGCAGCTTAGGCTTTATAGCTACCATATTTGCAGGTACAGTGTTTATCGGGCTTATATCCGGTATTTACCCGGCTATTTACTTGTCATCATTCCAGGCGGTAAAGGTTTTAAAAGGCTCTATACAGGTTGGGAAAAACAAGAGCTCACTAAGGAATGTTTTGGTTGTTACCCAGTTTGCCAGCGCTATCTTTTTGATGATAGCTACCATTTTTGTGTTGAAGCAATTAAAGTTCATGCAAAATCAGGACCCCGGTTATAACCGGGATCAGATCGTTAATATTCCATTGGATGGGGTTACCTCAAAAAAATATAGTTTGCTTAAGGATGAGCTATCAGGCAATACGCTTATCTCGGGTGTAACTGCCTCGCAGGATGTTTTGGGTAGTCACCTGGATCAAACAGGCGTTGATTTTAAACCGGCAAATGGCCCTAAGCAACAATTTGGTACAACATTGCTGGTGGTCGATAATAATTACCTCGATCTGTATAAGATAAAACTGGCTGCAGGCAAGAATTTCTCTACCGATAAAACACAGAATGGCAGGCAATACATCATTAACGAAGCGTTGGCTAAGGAGTTGTTGAAAGATCATCCCAAAGCACCAATGTCATCGTTACTTGGTGATCAGTTTGGATTTGATTCATTGGGCACTATTACCGGCATCGCCAAAAACTTCAATTTTAACTCCCTGCATTATAAGGTTGAACCCATGTTTATGGTGAGCCAAAATCAATGGGGTTTCAGGGATGTATCGGTTAAAATAAATGGTGGCAACACAAAAGCAGCAATAGCCTTCATCAAATCAAAGTGGGATAGCTTATATCCTGATTATCCTTTTGAGTATCAGTTTCTGGATGATCATTTTAATGAGGTCTACAAAGCCGATAACCAGGTAAGCCAGATAGTAGGGATACTGGCAGGTTTAACTATACTGATCTCCTGCCTGGGCCTGTTCGGGCTGGCATCATACTCAGCCGAAAAACGGGTTAAGGAAATAGGGGTAAGGAAGGTGTTGGGCGCATCGGTACAAAATATAGTAATGTTATTGGCTAGTAATTTTATAAGGCTGGTGTTAATAGCCAATATTATAGCGTGGCCACTAGCCTGGTGGGCCATGAACAAATGGCTGCAGGATTTTGCCTATCGCATAAATATACAATGGTGGGTATTTGTACTGGCCGGTGGTGCCGCAATTATGATCGCATTTTTTACAGTAAGCTTTCAGTCGGTTAAAGCGGCGGTTGCCAATCCAGTAAAGAGTTTGCGGTCGGAATAGATTGTTCATTGGTTCACTGGTTAATTAGTAATGAAACAGACAAAACGCATTTAATAAAAGCGCTAAGACCAATAAACGAATGAACCAGTGAGCGAATGAACTACTAAAAGTGCTAAGACTAATGAATCAGTGAACAAATGAACCAAAGGAATGATAGAGAACTATTTTAAGATCGCCTGGCGAAACATTATACGCCGCCGGGGCTACTCGGTTATTAATATAGCCGGGTTAAGCGTGGGCATAGCTGCATGCCTGCTTATTTTTGTAGTTATAAAATATGAACTGAGTTTTGATACTTTTCAACCCGGTTATAAAAACATTTACCATTTGGTAACACGTATTAATCAATCAGATGATGTTACTTATAATCCGGGTGTGGTAGCGCCGGCTTCGGAGGCTTTGCGACTGGATTTTCCGCAGGCTAAAGTAGCTGCTCTGGAAGCTAATTATGGCAGTCAGCTTAGTGTGCCGGCAAATAATAGCAATGCAGGCAGCGATAAAAAGTTTACCGAAAACCTGGGCGTAGTTTTTATCGAGCCACAGTTCTTTGATATTTTTAAATGGACCTGGCTTGATGGGCAACCATCTGTGCTGAATGAACCTGATATGGTGGTGCTTGATAAAAGTACTGCCACAAAATACTTCGGCGACTGGAAAAATGCCATGGGCAAGATCCTGAAGATGGATAATCTTTTAACGCTGAAAGTGGCCGGTATTGTTGATGATGCACCCAATAACAGCGATTTCCCACTGAAGATAATGGTGTCATATATCAGCTGGAAGGAGCATCCGCGCGACTATAACTATGTATACAATTGGCATGCAACCAATAGTGCTCATGAAGTATATCTGCAATTGCCCGCCAATACTTCAATAAGTAAAATGGATGTGCAGCTTAAAAGCTTTTCGGTAAAGCATTTTGATAATCAAAATGCCATTATCCGCACCCTTTTCTTACAGCCATTAGCAGCCTTGCATTTCGATACCCGTTTCAGCAATACCCTTGGCGATCACCTTACTTCAATGGCAACATTGCGCACCTTATCATTTATTGGTTTGCTGATTATTATAATGGCTGCTATAAATTTTATCAACTTATCTACGGCGCAATCTGTTGGCAGATCGAAGGAAGTGGGCATTCGTAAAGTATTAGGCAGCAACAGATCGCAATTAATTATCCAGGTAATTGGCGAAACCACCATCATAGTTGGTGGTGCGGTTATATTGGCTGTTATTATTGCAAAAGCGGCTTTGCCCTATTTAATAAACATAGCAAACGTACCACAGGATATCGGTATTTTTAACCTTGGTTGCTTATTGTTCTTGATAGGAATAGCCATTTCGGTTATTTTATTGTCGGGATTATATCCTGCTTTGATAATATCTGGCTTTAAGCCCGTATTGGCTTTAAAAAATAAGATCACCGCGGCATCAGTTGGCGGGATCCCATTGCGCCGCACATTGGTGGTGGCCCAGTTTGCTATTTCGCAACTGCTAATTATCGGTACCATAGTGGCAGTAAATCAAATGGACTACGTTAATAAGGCCGATCTTGGTTTTAATAAGGATGCCATATTGATCATTCCCGGGTATACGGATAGCATCAGCCTGCAAAAAATGAATGGCTTTAAACAGCAGCTTTTACAGAATTCGCAGGTTAAAGCAGTAAGTTTTATCTCCGATCCGCCATCGTCAGAGAACGGCTGGGGTACTAATTTCAACTTTAATAATTCTATCAAAGACCGTGATTTTACCGCATTCCTTAAACTGGCCGATGCCGATTATTTCAAAACCTTCGGACTAAAATTTGTTGCCGGGAAAAGTTATGATGTGAGCGATACCATGCGCCAGGCCGTTGTAAATGAAACCATGATGCACAAATTAGGCGTCATCCACCCGCAGGATATGATCGGTAAAACCATAAGAATAGGTGGCCTGAGCTGGTCAACAATTACCGGTGTTGTTGCTGATTTTAAAACCACTTCATTGCGTGAAGCCATCAGGCCTATTATTATCTTCCCACGTAAAACCTATGAAGCTGAGGCAGCCATTAAAATACAAACGCATGATTTAAAGGGAACAGTTGCCGCCATACAAAAGCTATGGGAAGGTACTTATCCTGAGTATGCCTACAATGCTTATTTTTTGGATGATACCATTGCGAAGTTTTATCAGCAGGAGAACCAGCTGGCCCTGGTTTATAAAATATTTGCCGGTATAGCCATCTTTATTTCATGCCTGGGTTTGTATGGTTTGGTATCATTTATGGCTGTACAGCGCACTAAGGAAGTAGGCATCCGCAAGGTATTGGGCGCATCGGTAAGCAGTATAGTTTACCTGTTCTCAAAGGAGTTTGCCATACTGATACTTATATCATTTGTAATAGCTGTGCCGGTGGCATGGTACATAATGGCTAGTTGGCTGCGGAATTTTGTGTACCGCATACATTTAAGCCCCTGGGTATTTATATCTGCAATAATAATATCAATAGTAATAGCTTGGCTAACTGTTGGCTACAAAGCCATAAAAGCAGCGCTGGCAAACCCGGTTAAGAGCTTGCGTAGCGAATAGATGTTCATTGGTTCATTAGTAATGCAGCCGGTAAACAAATGAACTGAATAATCTTGCAAAATGCTAAGACCAATGAACTAATGAACCATTGAACTAAATAAGTATGATAAAGAACTATTTTAAAATTGCCTGGCGAAGTTTGTGGAAACATAAAGCTTACTCGTTTATAAACATTGTTGGCTTAAGCATTGGTTTAACCGCATGCCTTATTGTGGCTACCGTTGTGTTTGATGAATTATCATATGATCATCAGTGGAAAAAAGCGAATGACATTTACCGTGTAATCTCAATCAGCAATAATGTTAATGGCGAGCAGCCTATGCCGGTGAGTTTTGCGGGCCTGGGGCCGGTGCTTAAAACAACCTTTCCTGAAGTAACTGATTATTGCCGCATGTCGGTTAGTAAGGAGCGGCTGCAATTGGGTAACCTTAAACAGGGTATAGCATTTCAGCAACTGTTTGCCGAATCCTCTGTTTGGAACGTACTCGATTTTAATATCATAAAGGGCAACCCTCAGAAATATATTAAGGGTTATGTTAATCTTGTCATCACCAAAAAAATTCAGCAGCAATATTTTGCCGGGCAAAATCCCATTGGTAAATTAATATATACTCAGCCGGAGTTTGGCAAGCCGGAGCCTTGTTTAATTACTGGGGTTATTGACCATATTCCGCAAAACAGCCATCTAAGGGCAGATTTTATAAGTATTGTTGAATTCAGGGCAAGCGATAATCATCTACCTCAAAAAGGTGAGGGCTATAGCTTTTACCCACAGTATATTTTGTTAAAGCCAGGCACATCTGTAAATGCTTTTACAGCAAAAGTTAACCAATGGTACGCCAAGCAGCCAGGCGCTAAGGAAGCAAACTATTCCTTCAATTTTCAGCCAATTAAGGATGTTTATTTACGGTCGGATTTTAGCGGAGTGCAGGCTGTACATGGCAGCATAAAAAATGTTTACATATTTGCTGGCGTGGCAGCGTTACTGCTTGTTATTGCCTGTATAAATTTCATTAACTTAACCATATCAAGGGTTTTTAACCGCTCAAAGGAAACGGGTATCCGCAAAGTATTGGGTGCCGAAAAATTCCAGCTTATCATTCGGTTTTTATCAGAGTCGCTTATATTTTTTATACTTTCCTTTGCCCTTGCCATTCTGTTATATCCGTTGTTTATTAAACCGGTTGAAACTTTTCTTGATCATCAGCTGGTATTAAACCTGTATAACGGATCATTCTTAATAATTACTATAGGCTGTGTTTTTGGTGTTAGTTTGCTCACCGGCCTGTACCCGGCATGGTATTTATCGCGCCCTAAGCCTATTGTAATATTAAGGAATAAACTGACATCTGATGTTCAGCTAAATGTGCTTAAAAAAGGTTTAGTTATTGGGCAGTTTGTAATATCTGTAACCATCATAATGGCTACTATCATTGTTCATAATCAGTTGGATTATATGAATAATAAGGACCTTGGTTTTGATAAAAATGACCTGCTTAACATTTCCTTTACTGACTGGGCTGAAAGCGGAGCAGCATTTAAACAGACTGTTAAAAAAATACCGGGTGTTCAAAATGTAAGTATTGCAAACTGGGCCCCCGCGGGGGGCTCGGGCAGTATGTCAAGGGAGGTTTCTGTTCCCGGGCAAAAAGGCAAGATTGATGTGTTCTTTATTGAAGGCGATGCTGACCTGCCCGCTACATTGGGCTTTAAGCTAAGACAAGGCCGCATGCTTAATCCAGCCCTGACTACAGATGCCATGAACAGCGATTCATCAATGAGTGGTACCAGCGCCGCCACAAAGGCTGAAAGGTTAACCAGGCCATTACTGGCAACAAATTATACAGCCAGCCTGCTAGGTATGAAAGTTAATAAAACCGTTGCCGATGTTGAGGGAGTACCAGTGGGTATAATTGAAGATTTTAACAGTGAATCATTACACAATAAACTAAAACCTACTTTTATACAGGCGGTTAATGATTCTAAATATGGGAATATGCTGGTGCGTGTAAAACCAGGTTATGAAAAATCCGCGTTAATCGGTATAAGCGCCGCTTATAAATCCTTTTATCCCGAAAAAACTTTCGACTATAATTGGTCGGGCGATCAGATTGATAACCAGTACAAGGCTGAATTTAAATTACAGCGATTATTTACCTGCTTTAGCCTGCTTATTATATTTTTAGCCTGTCTGGGTTTGTTTGGCCTGGTAAGTTTTACAGCCGAACAGCGTGTAAAAGAGATAGGTATCCGCAAAGTGCTGGGGGCCAGCGTAAGCAATATAATTACCTTAATATCTAAAGATTATTTGGCTTTGGTCATGATCTCCGTTGTTATTGCATCGCCAATTGCATGGTATGCTATGAATAAGTGGTTGCAGGATTTTGCCTATCGTATAAGCATACAATGGTGGGTATTTGCCCTAACGGGGATATTAGCCTTGCTGATAGCATTTGTAACCGTAAGTTTTCAATCTGTTAAGGCAGCATTGGCCAACCCGGTAAAAAGCTTGCGTAGCGAATAGTCATTGGTCATTGAGTCATTTGTCATTAGTGAAAGAATGACAACGAAGCTAATGACACAATGACCAATGACACGAAGTAAAATGACTAATGACTAAAAGAAATGATAAGAAACTATTTTAAAATTGCATTCCGGGGTTTTTGGCGGCACAAGCTGTTTACGCTGATCAATGTTATAGGCCTGTCCATAGGTATCAGCGCGGCGCTGGTAATTTACCTCATCGTTCATTTTGATTTTACGTTCGATAAATTTCAGCCTGATGGCAATCGCATTTATCGTGTGGTTACCCACTATTCGTATTCAGGTCAAACAGGTTACAACAGCGGTGTTTGTGGTCCGCTAGCCGGGGCTGTTCGCAGCCAGGTTACAGGTGTTGAAGCCACCGCGCCTTTTTACATGCTATATCAACCCAATGTGTTTGTGCCGGGTAAAGGTAATGTGCCTGTTAAGTTTAAGAATGAGGATAACGTGATACTGGCGGATCAGCAATACTTTAAAATATTTGATTATAAATGGCTGGCCGGATCGGTATCAGCCTTAAACACACCTAATCATGTAGTGCTTACTTCTGATCAGGCTAAAAAATATTTTCCAGCCCTATCGTATGATCAGATGATAGGGAAAATTGTTACTTATGATACCATAAAAACAGCTGTTGCCGGTATTGTGGAAACCATAAAGCAAAATACCGATTTTACGTTTCACGATTTTATATCCTATAGCACCAATGCTGCCAATGCCACTATAAAAGATCAGTTGCAACTAACCAACTGGGGCTCTACAACATCACAATCACAGCTATTTGTGAAGTTATCAGCCAAAACAAATATTGCGCATGTTGAAAAGCAAATGACAGCCCTGCTTAATAAAAATTTTAAAGAGGAAAAGGGTAATACAGGTGGCTTTAGTCTGCAGCCATTAAACGACCTGCATTTTAATGAAAAATATGGCGCTTTTGATAGTGAGCACCAGGCTAATAAAACAACCTTGTACGGTTTGTTAATTATAGCAGCCTTTTTATTGATATTAGGTTGTATAAACTTTGTTAATTTAACCACGGCACAGGCAACACAAAGGGCTAAAGAGATCGGCATCCGTAAAACTATGGGCAGCAGCCGTAAGCAGTTAGTGGTACAATTTTTAAGCGAAACATTTTTAATAACGCTCATCGCGGTAATTATCTCTATAGGGCTTGCACCCATCATCCTGAAGCTTTTTACTGATTTTATCCCACCCGGTATCAAAGTCAGCTTTTTGGCCCAGCCGCATGTTATATTGTTTTTGCTGGCATTAATCATTGTGATGAGTCTTTTATCAGGGTTTTATCCTGCTATATTGTTATCGGGATATAAGCCTGTACTGGTACTTAAAAATCAAGCAAGCTCAAACAGCAGCAAAACGCGGAATGCTTATCTGCGTAAATCATTAACTGTTACCCAGTTTGTTATCGCTCAATTTTTTATAATGGCCACAATATTGGTTAGTAAACAAATTTATTATGCCATTAATAAGGATATGGGCTTTAAAAAGGATGCTATCCTGATCATCAATACGCCATGGAAGGACAGGAGTACCAGTAAAAGGGATGTGTTTTTAAATAAGCTGCGGTCTATTCCTCAGGTTGATCAAATAAGCGTAGGAGGTAATACGCCACCATCTTCAAATAATACCAACTCAACAGAGGCTACTTATAAAGATGGAAAAAAGGAAACCAAAATAGATCTTCAGGAAAAATTTGGAGATGAGAATTATATAAAAGTATATAATATTAAACTGTTGGCAGGCCGTAACCTTCGCAGTACCGATACTTCAAAAGCCTTTCTCATCAATGCCAATTATGCGCGGCTGCTTGGGTTTAAAAGCCCTAATGCTGCTGTTGGCAAGCAGATAGATAAATTTAATGGTGATAAGGCCATGCAAATTGTTGGCGTAGTGGCTGACTTTAACCAAGGATCGCTGCATACACCTATAGTGCCTATAGCCATACTTACCAGCACTTCTATCTATCAGAATGGAACATTTCACCTGGCCTTAAAACCGGAGACTGCAGACGGGGCTGAATGGAAAAAAGCGATTGCTCAAATGGGGGCATATTATAAACAGGTTTATCCGGAGGATGATTTTGACTACCAGTTTTTTGATGCGAGCATTAAAAAGTTCTATGAAAGCGAGCAGCATACCTCAACCTTGCTTACCTGGGCAACAGGCTTGTCTATATTTATCAGCTGTTTGGGTTTACTTGGCTTGGCTATTTATACCACCAACCAGCGAACTAAGGAAATAGGGGTGCGGAAGGTGCTTGGCGCATCAGTAGCACAAATAGTAACCTTGCTATCAACCGAAGTGATAATGCTTATCCTTTTAGCCTTTGTTATTGTAACCCCTGCCGCCTGGTGGGCCATGAATAAATGGATGCAAAGCTTTGCGGACAGAACCTCCATCAGCTGGTGGATATTTGCCGCAAGCGGCGCAGGTATGCTGATACTGGCTGTATTTACGTCAGGTTTCCAAACGGTAAAAGCAGCTATCGCAAACCCGGTTAAAAGCTTGCGTTCGGAATAAATTGTTCATTAGTTCACTGGTTCATTAGTTCATTGGTCTTAGCACTTTGTTAGGTTGGTTCATTTTACCGCTACATTACTAATGAACTAATGAACCAGTGAACCAATAAACCAATGATGCGCAGCCAACTGTATCATAACCGTACGCTGCATGTTACGTAAGCGAACAGTTTTTAGTTGAAGAATATCTTTTAATATGTTGATATTTAGCGATTTATAACTTTGGTATGTTATTCAAGCTAATATTGCTAGATTCAGTAATTTAAAAATCAATAAATAATTAAATGTTATCACTTCAGCATATTTCAAAATACTACCAAAACGGCGGAAACAAGAATTTTGTAATTAATGATATCAGCCTTGATATTGATGAAGGCGAGTTTGTTTCCATTATGGGGCCGTCAGGTTCGGGCAAATCAACGCTTTTAAATATCATCGGCATGCTTGATGAGCCAACAGATGGCTATCATTATTTTGTGAATGAAGCCGTGCATCAGCTTAAAGACAAACAGCGCTCGGCTTTGTATAAAAAATATATCGGTTTTGTTTTCCAGGCTTACCATTTAATTGATGAGCTTACCGTTTATGAAAACATCGAGACCCCGCTTATTTACCAGGATTTTAAAGGAGCTGAACGCAAGGCAATGGTAGCCGATATGCTTGACCGTTTTCAGATAGTAGGTAAAAAAGATCTGTTCCCGGCGCAATTATCAGGCGGCCAGCAGCAACTGGTAGGTATAGCCCGTGCGCTGATAGCAAAACCTAAATTATTATTGGCTGATGAGCCTACCGGTAACCTTAACTCAAAACAAGGCGAAGAGATTATGGAGCTATTCAGGAAATTGAATAAGGAAGATGGCGTAACCATTATACAGGTGACACACTCCGAAAAAAATGCAGAATACGGCAGCCGTATCATTAATCTTTTAGACGGCAGGATAGAGTCATCAAAAAAATTCTGAGCAATTATAAAAATATCAACATAAAAATGTCACTCCGTAACTACAGCATAATTTTTTTACTGGCACTTGGTTTTAATGCGCACGCGCAACAACAAAGTAATATAATAACACTGCAGCAGTGTTTGGATACTGCTATAAAAAATAATCTAACCGTACAACAAAGCGCCATAACTGCCGAGCGGGCACGCATAGGCTATGTACAGGCGAAAGACAATCTTATACCCACAGTAAGCGGTGGAATATCGCGCGAGTTGAGCACAGGCCGTGCAATTAACCCTGTTACCAATACTTATATCAACCAGGCGGTTACATCTGATAATTATGGTTTATCTGGTGGGGTAACTGTGTTTAATGGGCTGGCGCTTCAAAACGCTATTAAGCAGGCTTCATTGGCCTACCAGTCGGGTAAAATGGCTTACCAGGCGGCAAAGGATATAGTTACCGTAACTGTTATAACCAGTTACCTGCAGGTATTGGATGCCGAGGCTATTTTAAATCAAACTAAAAGCCAACTGTCTGTTGCCAAAGAAGGTGCCGATAGGGTGGAGATATTAGAAAAAGAGGGTGCTAATAAACTGGCATCAGATGTATACGATCAGCGGGGCCTGTTACAGGCAAGCAATGTTAATGTGGTAACGGCCCAAAACTCACGTAGTTCAGCTATGCTGAACTTATTCCAGGTAATGAACATATCATATAAGCGCGACGCAGAACTGCAGCCACTGAACGCGGAGGACCTGAGAGGGGATAAGGATGTGTTGCCCGATCAGGTATACCAAACAGCATTGGAACAATTGGCAGATGTTAAAGCAGCAACTTTAATGCGCCAGAGTGCCGAAAAAGAGGTGAAATATTATAAAGGTTTATTATTCCCGTCGTTGGCGCTTGGGTATGGGATAAATACAAACTACACCAATTCAAACCCTATTAGCTATACCAATCAGTTTAAAAACAACTATGGTACTTATGCGCAACTGGGCCTGAATATCCCCATTTTTACCAACCATTTTAAAAAGAATCAGGTTTCATTGGCCAAGCTTGATCTGCTGAACTATCAATACGTTGAGGAAAATACAAAAATAACTTTAAGGCAAAATGTTGAACAAGCCTATTACAACATGATGGCTGCTTATAATAAGTACCAGGCGTTGGATGAAGAGTCAAAAGCATATTCTGAAAGCTTCAGGATCTCAAAGATCCGCTATGAAGCAGGTGTGCTTACATCGGTTGATTATATCACCTCAAAAAATAACATGGATGCCGCTAATCTAAACCTTATCAGCGCTCGTTATGATTACTTTATTTACAGTAAAGTACTGGATTATTACCAGGGTAAATTATCTTTTTAATTTTTTTAAACAAACCGTTTGCATTAATTAAAAATTTATACATTTATCGCAGATTTTACATCCAGATATCCGGTTTGTGTTAATAGATTTTAACATAAACCGGATATTTCCAGTTTATAGCGGTTTGTTATCTCAAATGATAATTTATATCGGCAGGCAAACACAAAAATCCCATTTTATTCGTTATTGTATAAAAAGTACCCTATGAAAAAAATAATACTTACACTGCTTATCTGTTCAGTTTTTACAGGTTTTGCCTCGGCGCAAGTTATACCAAACTTTGAGTTTGGTGTTAAAGGCGGCATGAATTTAGCCGCTTTCCCCCAGAGTGGCATTTTTAATAACAGTAACCAGGCTGGTTATGTTGGCGGCGTATGGGCCCGGTTTGGTGCATTAGGCTTTAATTTTCAACCTGAATTATATCTTACAGGCAAGGATGTTAATACTTCTTATTCAGACAATAACCAGGTATATACCAATAAGGTAAAGTTTACCAGTCTTGACCTGCCCTTATTGTTTGGTGGTAAAATAGGTGCCTTCGGCTTTGGTGCAAGGTTTTATACCGGTCCGGTAATATCATTTGCCGTAAATAAAGACCAAACACTTTCTGATGCTGCACATGACGCAGGTACCCTGGAATTTAAAAATCAAAACTACGCATGGCAATTCGGCGGCGGGGTTGATATCAGGAGCCTGTCGATAGACTTACGCTATGAAGCAGGTTTGGACAAGGTTGCATACGGTTCAGCGGATGATTCCCATACCCGTATTAACCTGTTTAGCCTCACTCTGGCTTACAAGCTATTCTCGCTTTAGGGCTGTTTTTAATTGGTATAAATGCATATAAAGTGTAATATTTACAGTTATTGTAAATAATTATTACATTTGTGTTAATCGTTTATACCAATTATTAAACAATATATCCCCTAAAAATGAGAAAAGCTGCATGGCTTAGCGCCGTTGTATTGTTGTTTTTGAATGTTGACTGTTCAAAAAGTAACAGCTCTGTACCAACGCAAACTACTACCACAACAGCTACTTATAAGGCACCTGTTGTTGCCTCAACCTTTGCTAAAGGGGCTGATATAAGCTGGGTTACCCAGATGGAAGCATCAAACTATAAGTTTTACGATAAAACCGGCAAGCAACAGGATCTTTTTGCTTTAATGAAAAGCATTGGCATGAACTCCATCAGGCTAAGGGCATGGGTAAACCCGACTGGTGGCTGGTGTAACACCGCTGATTTGGTAGCGAAAGCAATACGTGCGAAAAACGCGGGGATGAAGATATTGATCGATTTTCATTACAGTGATACCTGGGCCGATCCCGGTGACCAAAACAAGCCTGTTGCATGGGCAAGCCTTGCCTTTCCCGACCTGGTGACTGCGCTGCATGATTATACCGTACACGTAATGGATACCCTGCAAACCAATGGTATAACACCTGATTGGGTGCAGATAGGTAACGAAACAAGCAATGGTATGCTATGGGATGATGGTAAGGCATCAACCAATATGGCAAATTTTGCCGCGCTGGTACTTAGTGGCTATAATGCTGTTAAATCGGTAAGCAGTACTACAAAGGTTATTGTGCACCTGGCAAACGGCTATGATAATACTACTTATGAGTGGTTATTTGACGGCTTAAAGGCTAATGGTGCCAAATGGGATATTATCGGCATGTCCTTATACCCAACAACTGCAAATTACGGCACTTTAGATACTCAGTGTTTAACCAATATAAATGCTATGATAGCACGTTACGGCACTCCCGTAATGATAGTGGAAGTAGGCATGGAAACTGACCAGCCTCAAACTACTCGGGATTTTCTAACAGATATTATCACCAAAGTAAACGGTGTTGCTAACGGGCAAGGCCTGGGCGTATTTTACTGGGAGCCTGAAGCCTACAATTGGCTAAGTTATGGCCTGGGTGCATTTGATACCACGGGCAAACCAACTATTGCATTGGATGCTTTCGGCATAAACTAAGCCAGAGCTGCGGTAATTAAAAAAGCCACCAGGATACAAAACATAAAGGCTACCATATACATAAATGATGCGCCTATCAGTTTAGTAATTGTTCGCCATGTGCTGCGCTGGTAAACAACTTTAAGCGATTTGTATATATACCAGGTAACGATAATAGTAGCGAAAAAGTTGATCCAGCCTGTTACGCCTTTCCAGCTTGATGGATATAGCCATTCCAATACCATTATAATGGTAAGGAAGAGGAATATAAAACAATGCAGATGAAAGGAATAGATCAGGTATTCAACATAATATTTCCTGTTGTTCCAGAACGCGATCATCAATATTAATGCGCACAAGGGCAGCATCAGGAACATCATTTTAGGCATGTTATGCTTAAATTGTTCAAGAATTACTTCCTTGGTACGTTCGCCATATTCTGCTTTGTAGGCAAATGCCTTTTTATTGTATAGCCGCAAAAAAATGCCGTCTTGTTTATCCTCAGGGAGTTTTTGTTGAGCTGCTAAATAAGCAGTATAGCTGGTATCGTTACTTTTTGGCGACATGAAGTATTTAGAAGAGTTTTTATCTTCATCTTCAATTGTAACCTTGCCATTTTTTAGCGTGTCCTTTTTTAACTCACGAATAGCTTCATTTTTTGCAAAAGCAGGTATATCAGGGTCTTTTTCAATAGAATCGATCAACAATTGAACATCGGTTGATTTAGCGGGAATTACGTGATTTACTTTTACCGGATTATGCCCGGTTTGAAACAATACAATGAAATAAACCAAACTTATGAAAATGTACATTTTTACCGGGTGCAGGTAGCGTGCGCGGCGGCCAGCAAGGTATTCGGTGGTGAGAAAACCCGGTTTAAGAAAAAGTGGTTTTAACGTATGAAAAAACTGATCGTCGAAGTGGAAATAATCGCTTATGGTATGGCTCATCATGTGGCCAAAGCTTTCCTTTATCTCCAGGTTCTCCTGGCCGCAATTATAACAGAATTTACCTTGCAATGTAGTTCCGCAGTTAAGGCAATCGTTTTCTTTACGGTAGTGTTTTTTCATGGTTCAATTATGCGTGTTGTATAGCATGTTCAAGCGCGGCATTATGTTTATACCTGAATACAAATGGAAATATAATAGCAATAACCAGGGCGTAAGCAGCAAAGCAAAGCCATATGCCCTGCCAGTTTTTAGTATGATCGGCCATGGTGAAAAACTTATCAATTATTACACCGCTTGTAAAACTGCCGAACAATGCCCCAAAACCATTTACCATCATCATGAACAGGCCTTGCGCGCTGCCCCTAATTTCGGGAGTTGTTTGTGTTTCAACAAATAAAGAGCCCGAAATATTAAAGAAATCAAAGGCCATACCGTATACTATGCACGATAAAATGATCATCCATAGTCCACCTGCCGGATTGCTAAACGCAAAAAGTCCGAAGCGCAGCACCCATGCCAGCATGCTGAACAACATTACATACTTGATGCCGAATTTACGCAGGAAGAACGGAATAGCCAGGATAAACAAGGTTTCAGATACCTGTGATATAGACATGATAATAGCCGGATATTTTACCGCGATCAGGTCCTGGTAAGCAGGGACATTTTTAAAATCGTGGATGAAAGTATCCCCGTATGCATTGGTAAGCTGCAAAGCCGCACCCAATAAAAGGGAGAATGCAAAGAAGATGGCAAATTTCGGGATCTTAAACAATGCGAAAGCATTTAAGCCTAATAGATTGACGAACGACTTGTTACTTACCTTGCTTAAAAGCGGCGGGCACTTAGGAAGTGTAAAAGAATATATGCCCAATGCCAACGCAACCCCGGAGGCTATATAAAACTGATTTACAGAAGTTTCATTGTGTGAAAGGCTTACTACCCAAAGTGCGGCTATAAAGCCGATGGTGCCCCAGATGCGGATGGGAGGGTAGTCTATCACAACATCCTTATTGCTGCCTTTTAACGCTGAATAAGCTACTGTTATTGATAATGATAGCGTTGGCATATAGAAGATCATATTCAACAATATCACCCAAAAAAATGTAGTGGGATCTTTTACCAGGGGTAAGCTGGATAAAGTTAATGCACCTAAAATATGCAGTATGCCATATAATTTTTCAGCATTAATAAATCTATCAGCAATAATACCGGTAAGGGCGGGCATAAATATGGCCGAAATACCCATAGTAGAGAAAATAGCCCCGAATTGTGCGCCCGACCAGCCCTTATTTTGAAACCAATAGGCCCCAATTGTAAGTAACCAGGCCCCCCATATAAAAAATTGCATGAAATTCATCAGTATTAAGCGAAACTTAATATTCATATGGGGCATAGTTTAGTAAATCGTTGTTCAGTTAAAAATTAATGTCGGAAAATAGTAAAATAAATGCGAAAAGAGTAGCATTCTGTTGTAATGAGACAATTTGATGATTTGAAAATGTGACTTGCATTTTCAAATCATCAAATTGCCAAATCTTCAAATCAAATTTTCAAATTAGGATGCTTTTCTTCTATTCAGTTCATCGCGGATCTTTGCCGCTTTTTCGTAGGCTTCTTCAAAAAGGGCTTCCTGTAGTTTTGATTTTAATTCATCAGTGCTTAGTGAGTTAAACCCACCAGTAGCGCCTCCGCCTGCAGCGGTAACTGTTTTTTCTTCAGGAGTTTCGTTAATGTTTTCGAGGTAAACAAAGTCGTTGCCCTCAATTACTATACCCGCTGTTGAAAGGATAAATTCATAGGTATAGATCGGGCAGTCGAACCTAACCGCCACCGCAATAGCATCAGATGTGCGTGCATCAATCTCCACTGTTTTTTTACCATCAGAGCAGATGAGCTTTGAATAGAAAATGCCATCAACCAAATTATAAATGATGATTTCCTGTATGTTAATGTGGTAGGCATCAGCAAAGCTCTTAAACAGATCATGCGTAAGCGGCCTGCTTGGCGTCATTTTCTCAATCTCTATAGCTATGGCCTGGGCCTCAAAGGCGCCTATAATAATGGGCAAACGGCGTCGGCCGCTAATCTCACCCAAAACTAAAGCATACGCACCGGATTGGGTCTGACTGTATGACAACCCAACTATATCCAGCTTAATTTTTTTCATGTTATTGCCCATCACAACAAATCCTTTTTATTATGAAGTTTTATATTTTTTATCTGTTGCTAATTTTGGTATTACATCAAAGGCATCGCCAATGATACCGTAATCTGCATCGTTAAAAAATGGTGCTTCAGTGTCTTTATTTTTTGAAGAATTGATCTTCGCCAGGCGCGTTTTTACCCCCGCAATTCCTATTGCAATATACAAATTTGTGCTGATTGAAATACCGGTTTGTGCAACATCTTCAATGCATGATTGCCGACTGTAATACGGATTCAATATAAATTGTAGTCCGGTAGTATTAAATTGCGTGTTATTATTAGTAAAGGCTATTTTTGTGGCGGCATCAGGAACATTACTCATACATACCATGATCTTCATCACAAATGGTTTTTAAAAGGTAAATGTTGAAATCCTATATAAATTATCCGTGTTTGTTTGCTAACGCGGATGCTATTATACAATAGGTTTGTGCAAATTTAATTAAAAAAGAGAGAGATTAAAATGCAGATAAGCAGATTAGAGAAGCTACTGGAGTTTATTAAAAATGAGCCTGAAGACGAGTTTTTAAAGTATGCGCTGGCCACAGAATATCTTCGCCTTAATGAAACCGATAAAGCGCTGGAATACTACGAGGACCTGGTAAATAATCACCCGGGTTATGTGGGTACTTATTACCATTTGGGTAAATTATACGAGGCACTTAACCGTAAGGAAGATGCCATTGCTACCTATGAAAAAGGGATGAAAACCGCACGTGAAAAACGCGACAATCATGCCTTGTCCGAGTTGCAGGCGGTTTATAATGAATTGGCAGGTATAGAGCATGATGACGATGATTATTAATAAATTGTCATTTCGACCGGAGGGAGAAATCTTCTGCAACATACAAAGCGAACTATACAAGGCGAAGAAGTTTTCTCCTCGTACCTCGTTCGAAATGACAAGAAGGTCGAAAAGACAATAGGGGTTAAGATTTTAAACTAATTTACCTTGAGCAGACGGGAACTTTTATTTATTCGCGATTCCATCATCTACACCTTCACCTCCTTTGGTGGGCCGCAGGCGCATATTGCTATTTTGCTGCGCGAATTTGTTGAAAAGCGTAAATACATCAGCGAAGAAGAATTGATGGAACTGTTGGCGCTTAGTCAGCTGCTGCCCGGGCCGTCATCAACCCAAACCCTTGTTGGTATTGCCTGGAAAGTAGGAGGGTTGCGCCTGGCCATTATTACTTTTTTAATATGGATATTGCCATCGGCTACGGTGATGTGTTTGGCGGCCATTAGCTATGAGATGTTTGCGGGGCGGGCTAAATTTGCTGAAGTATTACGGTTTATCCAGCCTATAGCGGTTGGTATTGTGGCTTATGCTACATACACATTTGCAACCAAATTCCTGCAATCAAAAGTGAGCGTAATGCTGGCCGTAGGGTCACTCATTGTTACGCTGATATTAGAAAATCCCTACGCTTTCCCTATCCTGATCTTATTAGGCGGTATTATATCATCAGCCATGGAAACCCAGCCGCAGGAAAATGAGCTGCGGACGCGATTGTTTGCCAATGTAAATCCTAATAAAGTAGCCTATTTTATTGGTATTCTGCTATTCTTCGCGGTGTTGGGTGCTATCATCAATCAAACCTCGCCATTCAGTTTGCCTATACGTTTGTTCGAAAATTTTTACCGTAACGGCATCCTCATTTTTGGCGGTGGGCAAGTATTGGTGCCACTAATGTACACCGAGTTTGTTGGCGTAAAGCACTATTTAAGCAGTTCCGAATTTCTTTCGGGATACGCCTTACAACAAGCTTTGCCGGGCCCTACATTTTCCTTTACTTCCTTTTTAGGAGGGATAACATTAGGCAACAAAGGTTACGGTATCGGCGGACAAATAATAGGCAGTATCGTGGCCGTTATTGGCATTAATTTGCCGGGCTTGATACTCATTTTATTCATCGTTCCATTTTGGGATGACTTGAAAAAAATCACACTGATAAAAAACTCGCTAAGCGGTATCAACTCCGTTGCAGTTGGGTTTATGGCAACCGCATTTATTCTTTTAGCACGGCCCTTTGGTACCGATTGGCTGGCTTATGTATTAATGTTGGGGACAGGATTATTGCTATACTTCACCAAAATAAAAACACCTGTGGTCATTATAATTGGGATAGTGTTGGGATTGATATTTTAAGAAATTGGCCCTCTACTCCGGAATACTGAAATCAATGACTAAGTATTTTGTTTCCGTTAATTTATTCCCAATGAATCTATCAATTTTTAAATAAATTAATTCTGTATACGGGATTTCGCAGAGCTGGTTTTTAAAAATAACCCCATCTTCAGTATATGTACCGTAATCTCCATTGGCGGCCTCTTTTTTAAATGCCGTATCTTTTAAATTAAATTTTGTCTTTATTTCTTTTATTTTTGAACCCATTTCAGAATACATGTTATTATGTTCTGGTGTAGTGAAAAAATAATTTAATGAATCTTTGATCTTTTTGTAAGGCATCATGCTTTCCCAAAGTATCCCATCTTTTCCATTTTCTGCTATTATTTCTAATTTAAAAGAATAAGATATTTCGAATCTATCCGATTTATTATTAGGTAGGATTTCTATTTTACCAACATCTAATCCCATGTCGTCATCTGTATTTAAACGAACAGTATCGGTTTTAGTGGTTAGCGTCCACATTCTATTAATTACTGACATCTGCTTTATCAGTATTAGTACCCCCGGAATATACAAGTTTATTATTATCATCCTTATAGCCACCAAATGCACTGTTTTTAACCTTAACTGAAAAATTAGGAAAAATTACTTTTGACATTAAAGGTTGCGAAGTATCTCGCTCTACATCTAATGATGAATTGTTATTGATAGCACTATCGATTTTTGTACTATCGGTTTGTTGACGAGTTATAACACGGGGTGTGTATGCTTTAACTTTTTTACTACCTGAATGGCATGAGAATCCCCCAATTATCAAGATCAGGAGTATCGTTCCTTTAATGAGTTTCACGTATGATATCTGTTCAAGGTTTAGCTTGCTATTCAAAAGTTTCCCATTCAGGAGGGTTAAAACGGCGCCTCATCATCCATATCATCCATACGCGATGGCCTGATGATAAAGTTGCTTGGCTTGTCAAAATCCTGTGACGGGTTTAAGCCCGCAAACGGACTTGCTGCCGCCGGGAAACCATCCATACCCTGGTCAAGGTCGACGAACTTAACAAATTTACCCACAAATTTTAAGCGTACGGTGCCTGTCTCGCCATTACGGTGTTTGGCTATAATTACTTCGCCTACGCCTTGTGTTGGCTGGCCATTTTCATCTTCTGTTAATCCGTAATATTCAGGGCGGTACAGGAACAATACCATATCCGCATCCTGCTCAATTGAACCCGATTCACGCAAATCCGATAGCATTGGCTTTTTAGAGCCCCCCGGCCTGCTTTCAACAGCACGGCTTAACTGCGAAAGTGCAATAACCGGTACGTTCAATTCCTTGGCGACAGATTTTAGTGCCCTTGATATACTGCCAATTTCCTGCTCACGGTTACCACCACCTTTACTATCAGCAGACTTGCCATGCATCAATTGCAGGTAATCGATGATGATTAGCTGGATATCATGTTGTGATTTTAAACGGCGGCATTTGGCCCTGAACTCAAATATATTTAGCGCCGGGGTATCATCAAGTATTAGCGGAGCCTGTTCAAGCCTGCCTATTTTGGAGTGGATCTGCTGCCATTCCCATTCCTCTAAAGTTCCTTTACGGATTTTTTCCTGTTCAATTTCGGTTTCACCGGATATTAAACGATTAACCAACTGAACCGACGACATCTCGAGTGAGAACACTACAACCGGTTTGTCAAACTCAACAGCGGCGTTACGGGCGCAGGTAAGTACAAAGGCTGTTTTACCCATCGCAGGGCGGGCAGCGATGATCACCAGGTCGGATTTTTGCCAGCCCGACGTCATACGGTCGAGATCGGTAAAGCCAGATGGCACACCTGTTAATCCGTCCTTTTTATCTTTAAGGGCTTCAATCTCTTTTAAAGTTTCGTGCATCAGGTCGTCCATCTTGCGCGAATCACGGCGCAGGTTATTTTGGGCGATCTCGAAAAGATTTTTCTCTGCTTTGTCCAATAGGTCGAGTACATCGGTAGTATCCTCATATGCGCTTTGGATAACTTCGGTCGAGATCCTGATCAGTTCACGCTGTATGAATTTCTGGATGATGATACGCGCGTGGAACTCAATATTTGCTGCTGATGCAACACGGTTGGTAAGTTCGGTTATATAATAAGCGCCGCCTATCATCTCCAATTCACCTAACTGGCGTAAATGGGCGGTTACCGTAAGTATATCTACCGGTGATGATTTTTCAAACAGCTGATGGATAGCATGGAATATCTTCTGGTGTTTATCTACATAAAAAACTTCGGGTTTTAAGATGTCAATAACAGATGATAAGGCATCTTTTTCCAGCATCAATGCGCCTAACACAGCTTCTTCCAGATCTATTGCCTGAGGGGGTAATTTTCCCAGCCCGCTAAATGGTGCAGGATTAGCAGGGCGGCCTCTGCGCTCACCTGTATTCTGATTGTAATTAGGTTTATCGTTCTCAAAAATCATTGGACAACAAAAATATATAAAATGTTATAGGTATTGTTTTTTTAAGAAGTTAATATCTGTTTTGGTGAGTAACAGCGGTCATTAACAACTACATAAATTTGAGCATCGGTAATTAACAAAGCTTGTTGGTAAAAACACTTTTATAAACAGCAGATTGTTAATAAAGTGTTAATGTGTGGTGATGTGCTTTGATTGTCAATTACTTAAAACCATGTGAATAAAGATACGAAATGTTAATTAAATAAGAAAAACCAAATTGGCACACGAGTTCAATAAGTGCTTAATCAATTAATATAGCTACTTTTGGGGGTTAAACAGATGGGTTATATGAGATTTAGGATGTTAGAAAATAGTGAATATTTTCCAGCTCAAAGTTCATGTCTCACATCTCAAATTAAAAAAAGAAATGACATTTAATTCGAGGCCTGTACGCGAGAGTAACCAGATGGTTTTTGGTATTCGCGCGGTTGTTGAGGCTATCCGTTCGGGTAAGGAAATTGAGGCTTTGTACATACAAAGAGGTATTGGCGGCAGTCTGCTTAATGAGTTGCGGGAACTTACTGTTGAGTATAACATTACCCCCCAGCAGGTCCCGGTTGAAAAGCTGAACCGCCTCACCATGAAGAACCACCAGGGTGTGGTTGCTTTTATTTCGCCCATTACTTATCAAAAAGTTGAAGATATTATACCGCAGGTGTTTGAGAAAGGGGAGGTGCCTTTAATTTTAGTGTTGGATGCTATTACCGATGTGCGTAACATGGGCGCCATTGCCCGTACCGCAGAGTGCGCCGGTGTACATGCCATTGTTATCCCGGCAAAAGGCTCAGCGCAGATCAATCCTGATGCGATAAAAACATCGGCAGGGGCATTGTACAAGATCCCGGTTTGCAGGCACGATAACTTTATGCAAACAGTAAAATTTCTGCAGGAATCGGGCTTGCAACTGGTATGCTGTACCGAGAAAACCAAGGAAGATATTTATGCGCCTGATTATACTTCGCCAACAGCTATTATTATGGGGTCGGAAGAAGACGGTATCCGTAATGAGATCATCAGAATCTCCGATCACCTGGCAAAGATCCCCATGTTTGGCGAGATCGAATCATTGAACGTATCGGTATCAACCGGTGTGATTTTATATGAGGCGATAAGGCAACGTGGGGTTAAATAGGTGATTGGCATCAGACTGTTTATTTTTAAAAGCAATCAAATACTTCCATTAAATTTTCGTTATAGTGATAGCGCTTTTTAATTTTAAGCATGAAATCTATTATGCCTAAATACTTGACTATCTTATTGTTTTTGTTTGCAGGGCTAAGTAAGGAGGCATCGGCACAAGTTAATATATGGTCTGTTGATGCGGCTAAGTATGTCGGTAAAACCGTTAGTTTTGATGAATACGCAAACAAGGTTAATTATAACTCTGCAACTAAAACCTGTCTGATTATGTTAGCTGATCCTGATGTAGCTAAAAGCCCGACTATAACAGTGATCATTCATAATATAAATAAGGGTAAACATTTGCGATGGTTACAGGATTTGGAAGGCTACACCATTACCATTACCGGTAAATTATTAAGAGATAAAGGAGGGTTTGTAATAAACGGGAATGATGTTCATACCAAAATTGAGGCAGAGAAAAATGCTGTATTGACTGACCCTGCACCCTTAGACCCTGGTCCACCACCGCCAGACACCTCTCATCATAAATAATACATAAAAATAGCGATGGGTTTGAAACCCATCGCTATTTAAAGGATTTTTGGATTGTGATATAGTCGTGTTTAGCTCATCATTAGCCACTCACTAAATATACTTAGTTCCAAACTTCTGTTTTACATCAGCTACCACCTGTTTAATGTTTTGCTCCTGGTCGCGGGGACAAATGAGGAGTGAGTTGTTTGATTCTACAACGATGTAGTCGTGCAAGCCCTGTAATATCACCAGCTTTTCGCCGGGTACATTTACCATGCAGTTTGATGAATCATACATGATTACTTTTTCGGCTGGAATAACAGCGTTGCCCACATAATCCTTGTCGGCGAGATCATAAATAGATGCCCAGGTACCCAGGTCGCTCCAGCCAAATTCTGATGGAAGCACATATACGTTATCAGCCTTTTCCATTATACCATAATCGATGGATATGTTGGTGCATTGCTGGTAGGCGGTGTGGATATGTTTTTTCTCGTTCTCTCCATTGTAAAATGCGCGTGCTTCAACAAAGATCTCATTCATATCGGGCAAATACTGGCCAAACGCTTTAACAATAGCCTTAGCCGACCATACAAATATGCCCGCGTTCCATAAAAAATCGCCACTTTGTAAAAAAGTTTTCGCTATTTCAAGATTTGGTTTTTCGGTAAAGGTTTTTACTTTATGGAAATCATTTTTGACAATCTTATCCGTGTATTGGATGTATCCATAACCCGTATCCGGTCTCGATGGTTTTATGCCCAGGGTTATCAGGTAATCATGCCCTGTCGCTGCCTGTAATGATTTCTCAATACTGCTTAGAAACGCTGGTTCATCCAAAATTAAATGATCTGATGGCGCAACAACTATTGCAGCGTCAGGATTAAGGCTTTCAATTTTAAAGCATCCGTAAGCAATGCATGGCGCGGTATTGCGCATTACAGGCTCAGTTAATATTTGGTTATCTGCCATATCAGGCAGCTGGCTTTTTACAAGGTGAGTGTAGTTTTCGTTGGTGACAACATAAATATTTTCTTTGGGGCATACTTTTAAAAAACGCTCATAAGTGTTCTGTATTAAAGTTTTACCGGTGCCCAGTATATCAATAAATTGTTTTGGATGCGATGTTCTGCTGATTGGCCAAAAACGACTCCCGATGCCCCCTGCCATGATTATGGCATAATAATTTTTATTCATGTGTAGTAGAGAATTTTAATTGCTAAAGCGGTGGCAAATTTGAACATTATTCTGTGAAATAAATACTAAATAAAATTAAATGGACTAAAACTTGAATCCGCCATTCTTTAAAATAAATAATTGCTTAAAATGTTTTTTTAGTTTTATCATTTTTGTATAAAATTTTCAAGTAAACTAATCGTTAATTCATAAAAAAATGTTATTTTTAATTTTATTCTAAGAAATTGATAAGTAGATGATAGAGACCAAGAAGTCGCTTTTTGATAATCTCCAGAACTTTTTTGGGTTTGATAACTTTAAAGGGGAACAGGAAGCGATTATAACTAATATTTTGGCGGGGAACGATACTTTTGTGATAATGCCTACCGGTGGCGGCAAATCCATGTGTTATCAACTGCCTGCGTTAATGAGCGATGGAACAGCGATTGTGATCTCGCCATTAATTGCATTGATGAAAAACCAGGTTGATCAGCTGAGAGCATTTGGCGGATCAGACAGCATAGCGCATTTTTTAAATTCGTCATTAACTAAGGCTGATATTGCCAGGGTTAAAGAGGATGTTTTAAGTGGTGTAACCAAACTATTATACGTTGCACCGGAGTCGTTAACCAAACAGGAAAATATTGATTTTTTACGCCTAAACCATGTATCATTCGTGGCTGTTGATGAGGCGCATTGTATATCAGAGTGGGGGCATGATTTTCGCCCGGAATACCGTAAAATAAGGCAGGTTATCAGCAATATTGGTGATAATATACCTATCATCGCTTTAACGGCAACAGCTACTCCAAAAGTTCAGCAGGATATTCAAAAGAACCTGCAAATGAATAATGCTACCATTTACAAATCATCATTTAACCGTGCAAACCTGTTTTACGAGGTACGTGCAAAGCGTAACGTAATTAAGGAGATAGTAAAGTTTGTTAAGCAAAATCAGGGAAAATCGGGTATTATCTACTGCCTTAGCCGCAAAAAGGTTGAGGAAGTAGCGGAAGTGCTGAGCCTTAATGGCGTTAAAGCATTGCCGTATCATGCAGGCCTGGATCCTAAAGTAAGGGCTGATACACAGGATAAATTCCTGATGGAGGATGTGGATGTAATTGTGGCCACTATAGCCTTTGGTATGGGGATCGACAAACCCGATGTGCGTTACGTGATACACCACGATGTGCCTAAAAGCATGGAAGGTTATTACCAGGAAACCGGCCGTGCCGGGCGTGACGGCGGGGAAGGGGTTTGCGTAGCTTTCTATTCGCAGAAGGATATTGACAAGCTGCAAAAATTCATGAAAGATAAACCGGTTTCGGAACGCGAAATTGGTACCCAGATATTAAAAGAAGTTATTGATTACGCCGAATCATCAGTATGCCGCCGCAAGCAATTGCTGCATTATTTTGGTGAGAACTTTAATGAGGCCGGCTGTAACTGCATGTGCGATAATTGCAGCACCCACAAAGAACACTTTGATGGCGAAGAGCAACTACACAGGGCACTGAGCCTGATCAAACAGATAGGTGAGAAGTTCGACGATCATCATATCATCAGCGTATTGATGGGCCAGGATAACCCGCAGGTACACAACTACGGTCATCACTTGATCGATGCATTCGGATCAGGTAAAGCTGATGGCGAAAACCTATGGAACTCGTTGTTAAGGCAGGCGTTGCTGAATAATTTCCTTTCGAAAGATATTGATCAGTACGGTTTATTGCGTTTGACACGAACAGGCCACGCGTTCTTAGATAACCCTTACAGCATCCGTTTTATATTGAACACACCTATTGAGGCCGCGGACGATGATGACTCAGAAGACGGGCCAAAACAAGGTGGTGGTGCTTTAGATACTGAGCTGTTGCAAATGCTTAAAGACCTGCGTAAAAAACTGGCTAAGCAAAAAGGATTACCTCCGTTCGTTATCTTCCAGGATCCATCATTAGAGGAGATGTGTACGCACTACCCTATCAATACCGAAGAGCTAAAACAGATTTCGGGTGTTGGGGCAGGCAAGGCACTGAAATTCGGTGCTCCTTTTGTTGACCTGATTAAGAAATACGTTGAGGATAATGACATTGATCGCCCTATTGATATGGTGATCAAGAGTGCAGCCAACAAATCTGCGCTTAAGGTTTACATTATTCAGAATATTGACAGGCACTTAAATCTGGAAGACATTGCAGCTTCAAAAGGTTTGAGCTACGAAGAGATATTAAAAGAGATTGAAACCATAGTTAATTCAGGTACTAAGCTTAACCTTAATTATTACATTGATGAGGTGATTGATGAGGATAAGCAGGAAGAGGTATTTGATTACTTCCGCGCCGCCGAGATCGATTCCATTGATGATGCTTTGGTTGAACTGGGCAACGATGATTACACCCGCGAAGAAGTTCAGCTGATGCGCATAAAGTTTATGTCGGAACTGGGGAACTAAGTTTAGTTTCTGAATTAATGAATTATTGATTTAATACAATATTGAAAGGTCTTTAAATGTAAGTTTAAAGGCCTTTCCTGTTTTTATAGAATGTCATGCTGAACTTGTTTCAGCACCCCATCAGCAAGATGTACACCATGCATGCCTCTCATCATGTGAGATCCCGAAACAAGTTCGGGATGACGGCTACTTTTAGTTATCTTAGTGATAAATACCAACATTATGGCAGGCTACTCAAGTACACCACTGGCAAAAAAATTGGGTATAAAACCCGGCTTTAATATCAGCCTGGTTAATGCGCCCGATTATTACTTTGAGCTGTTTACTGATCTGCCCGCCGACCTCACATTTGCTGATGACGACAAGAACTTTAAACGAGACTTTATCCATTTCTTCACCCAGCTAAAACACGAATACCTGGCTAATCTGCCCTTATTAAAGCAGCAGCTTAAACCCAACGGCATGATATGGGTATCATGGCCCAAGAAAGCATCAAAAATTATTACAGATATTACGGAGGACATCATCAGGAATTATGCCTTAGAAGTAGGTCTTGTTGATATTAAGGTTTGCGCTGTGGATGAGGTATGGTCGGGTTTAAAATTGGTTATACCGGTTAAGGACAGGTGATTTTCAGGATAATATCATCTTTACCCAAAAAAGTATAGGAGCAAGCCTAAAAGGCCATGTTATGATCATACAAATAGCTAACTTAGCTTATTATTAATATTTGTTATGCCTAAAATAGAACTTGCACGCGTTAATGGCGATTACGGCTTTGTAGCTACAGATGAAAATGGACATTCGGTTAAAATGGATAGTAACCCCCAAAGCGGAGGCCTTGATTTTGGCGTACGACCAATGCAAATGCTGTTAATGGGACTGGGTGGCTGCTCCGCTATTGATGTGATCGGTATATTAAAAAAACAGCGCCAGGAGGTAAAGGATTATAAAATGATCATCAACGGTGATCGCGAAGCGGGCAAGGAACCATCCTTGTGGAGTAATATTGATATTGAATTCCATCTTTATGGCAATATCGACCCTGATAAAGCTCAGAAAGCTGTTGAACTATCGGTAGATAAATACTGCTCAGTTGCTGCTACATTAGAAAAAGCAGGTGCTGAAATTAAATACAAGGTGTTTGTGCATGCTACTGCATAATTTCAAATAATACAGCTTATTTTTTATTGTTGATTTACAAATACATAATAGGGCATTAAGCTCTATTATGTATTTGTTGTGCAATATTGCCAAAATCATAATTTTAACATGAAATTTTGATGAAATTAGCAATTAAGGTACAAAAGTGTATGTTTTTAGACCCATATTTACATATACCAAACACTCCATATTTTTTCACCTAAATATATATTTAAGGGCGCTTTTACAATTAGCGATACTTGTTGCCTATCAGGGTTTTATCCGTAAAAATCAACAATAATTTAACATTGTAAACCATGGCTAAAAGTATTTGGTGGCACTAATGTTGCCTTTGAGGGAGAAGTTATGTCCTAATAAAATTACCAGGGCAAAAACTCACTTAAATACATTATTATGAAATCAAATTTAAAAAAAGCCTCGTTACTCCTTACAGGAATGATGGTAGGCAGCAAACTTTTCGCTCAAACACCTGACACTATAGCGTCAAAAAATTATGTAAAGCCATTTTCTGATGGCAGTGCGTTCCGCACGTGGTCAATAGGTGTTAATGGCGGTGTACTAACCCCATACACAATTTTCGGAGTTAAGAAACAAGACTTTCAGTCGCCGCATAATCAAATAGGGTACGGTGGTTACATTAAAGATCAGATCTTGCCGTCATTCGGTTTACAGGCCGATTTCCTTGCAGGTAAAGTTGCAGGTGCGGTTACACCAGCCGATCAGGCGAATGGAACGTATACCAGCTTCAATACCAAAATAAACTACTCAGTTGATTTAGCCGCTAACTTTACTTTAGCTAACATTAGCTGGAGACATGAGCAGGGTTCAATACAACCTTACTTAACAGTGGGTGGTGGTTACATTGCTTATACACCAACCTTAACAACTGCAAGTGGCCCGAATAATGAAGGTAAACAACACGATTTCTTTATCCCGGTAGGTGCTGGTTTGAAATTTAACGTGGCAAACGGTGTAAATATCGATTTAGGTTACCAGGTTAATTTTGTTAATGCTGATGACTTTGATGGCAGTGTACAAGGATCAACAAACGACAGGTTCGGTTACGGACACATCGGTTTGGAGTTTGCCCTTGGAAGCAGCAAAAAGCCACAATTAGCTACACATAACCCGGTAGCATCAATGCGTACAGAATATTTAATGGATGAACAAAGATTACAAATACAAGTAAACCAACAGCAAGCTGCCAACCAACAGTTAAGAAGCGACCTGAATACTACCAATGCTAACTTAGCTAAGTTAACAGTCGATTCTGATGGTGACGGTGTGCCTGATGTATATGACAAATGCCCTAACACACCAGCAGGTACACCTGTTGACGGTTCAGGCTGTCCGCTTAAAAAACCTGAGGTTAAAGTATACGTAACCAAGGAAGATAAAGAAGTGGTAAACGAAGCAGTTAGAAACCTTGAGTTTGATTTTGGTAAAGCTACCATCCGCGATCATTCAGATGAAAGCTTAAACAAATTAGCTCAATTAATGGTTGCCAAAGGTTTTAGTTTAAAATTAGCCGGTTATACTGATAACGTAGGTTCAGTAGCTGCTAACTTAAAATTATCAAAGGCCCGTGCCGAAGCAGTTAAAACATATCTTGCACAACAAGGTGTCGACTCTTCAAAAATACAGGCTGAAGGTTATGGTAAAGCAAACCCGATAGCTACTAATGCAACTGACTCAGGCCGTCAAATAAACCGCCGCGTTGAGTTCAGCTTATATTAATAGCTGACGATGTTATAAAAATAAAAAGGCCGCTCAATTGAGCGGCCTTTTTATTTTTATAGTTTCCTAATTACAAACTGAAAAACTCAAACAGCGAGCCAAAATAAGCATCGTTCCAGCCATCAACCATATCTTCATAATCGCTGTCAGGGATGTTGGTATGCCTTAGTTCGGCAGATGTGCCGTTCTTATCCGGGTGCAATTTTATGGTAACGATGGATTCTGCTTCCTGCCCATCAAAATACCATTGCTGTACTATTTTTTTATTCTCTTCAAACTCAATGTTCTTACCTATAATGCTGCCATCCCACATGGAGAATTCTGATCCGGGTTCAGTTGTCATTTCCGCTGGCTCACCGGTCCATAGTTCAATGGTTAGCGGGTTGGTTAGCGCAGTATAAATTTCCTCCGGAGCCGCCGGGAGAACATAATATTTTTTAAAATCTTTCAAGCTGCAAAGCTAATAATTTATGATTGTACAGGGCCTATCGGCAATACAGTTTTTCCATAAACTTCATTTAGTAAATTAGCTATGCCGGTATAAATAGCCGATGCACCACAAATGATACCTTCGTAACCTGCAATCTGGCCCAATCCTTTATTACCTGTTCCGTCGCTTATAGCCAACAGAATAAATAAAATAGTTAGCGAGCCAAAAACAAACTGCAAAGCACGGTTTAATTTTAAAGTGCCAAAAAACATCAGGAAGGTAAACAAGCCCCACATACCCAGGTAAGCGCTCATGCCAGCTTCCGATGGTTTAGGTATCCACCCAAGTGATGGTATAACAATTAAGCCTACCAGTGATAACCAAAAAAAGCCGTAGGAAGTAAAGGCAGTTAAGCCAAAGGTATTGTTCTTTTTAGCCTCGATTATGCCGGCTATAACTTGTGCCAGGCCGCCATAAAAAATGCCCATAGCCAGTATCATGGAATTGATCTCAATAAAGCCGGCGTTTTTAAAGTTTAATAATACGGTGGTCATGCCAAAGGCGCAAAGGCCGAGGGGCGCAGGATTGGCAATGTTATCCTTTACGGTAACAGGAGCCTGTACAGTTGGAATCATGATGTTAAGAGGTTTTAATTGGGTTTATACCTGCAATTTATGGCTTTAAATCTATTTAGCAAATTTTTTTACAAACCGATATCCTAAATTAGCGTTAAACAATAGCTATGCAAAAACTCGTATTAATACGCCACGGCGAAAGTGTGTGGAACCAGGAAAACCGCTTCACCGGGTGGACGGATGTTGACCTATCGCCTGAAGGCGTAGAACAGGCTAAAAGGGCAGGGCAGCTATTACTAAAGCATGGCTATAATTTTGATGAAGGCTTTACATCGCTATTGAAGCGATCCATAAAAACATTGCATATTTTGTTGGAGGAATTGGACCACCTGTGGATCCCGGTTCAAAAATCATGGCGCTTAAATGAACGCTTCTATGGTGCTTTGCAGGGTTTGAATAAGGACGAAACCATAGCTCAATACGGTGCAGAGCAGGTGCAAAAATGGCGGAGGGACCCTAATGAATTTCCGCCTACGATTACAAAGGAAGATCCCCGATACCCAGGTCATGATATCCGCTATAAAAACCTAACCGAACGCGAACTGCCGCTAACTGAAAACCTGAGTGTTACCATGGATAGGGTGTTGCCTTTCTGGAATGAAAGTATTGTTGACTCTATCCGCAAAAATCAAAAAGTGATCGTATGCGGGCATGGCAATAGCCTGCGGGCGCTGATAAAATACATTGATCACCTGAGCGACGAAGAGGTTACACAGCTTGACCTGCCAACCGGCGTACCCCTGGTTTATGAGCTGGATGAAGGCTTGAACAGGATACGGCATTATTACTTGGAGTAGAAGCTCCCAGCCCCCTGAAGGGAGAGCAATATGAATTTGCAAACCTTTCACCATCTGTAGGCTTCAGTCGCAGACTTAAGCCAGTTTGAATGTTTTTGGTTGATTTATAAGCGAACACCCGGTGTATCGATACCGGACAATTATGTTTGTTTTATTCTATTTAAACTACTGATAATTAATTTGTTATATGATTGGCATTTGGTTGGATAGGTTTATCGTATTCGGTTATATCTAAAACCCAGGCCCATGATCAGAAATTACTTAAAAGTAGCTTATCGTAACTTGTTACGGAACAAGGCACATACCTTTATTAATATGGCTGGTCTGTCAGTTGGCCTAACCTGCAGCTTGTTAATTTTATTATGGGTGCAAAGTGAATTAAGCGTTGATGCTTATCATTTAAATGGATCACGTTTATATAAAGTTTATGAGCGTGAGTATTATGATCATAAGATTGATGGTAATTATGATACGCCGGCTTTAATGGCCAGGGAGTTAAAAAAGGTGCTGCCTGCAATACAATATGCAACAAGTATGCAGGATGAAAACGACATACATACTTTTAGGGTTGGCAATAAGCTTCTGAAAATGGAGGGCACATATGCAGATGCCGACTTGTTTAAAATGTTCAGTTACCCACTATTACAGGGAACCCCTCAAACAGCACTGAGTTCGCCGGTAAGTATCGCGATATCGAAAAATATGGCCGGCCGATTTTTTGGAGATCCCGAAACAGCGATGGGAAAAACTATCAGGCTTGATAACGAAAAAGACTTTATGGTTTCGGCTGTGTTTGAACAGCCCGCAAATACATCGCGAAAGTTTGAATACATTATAAATTGGGATGCTTATTTAGCAAAGTATCCCGGGGCAAAAACCTTTACTAATACCGGGCCCTTAACTTATGTAATGTTAAAACCGGGTGCAGATGCTGCGCAGGTTGATAAACAACTTACGCATTTTATAGATAATTATGCAAAAAGAAGAGGCTCTTATTATTTTGAAAACGGGTTACAGCCATATAGGCAGGTTTACCTGCACTCAAACTTCACTAATGGCAAAGTAGATGGAGGGCGAATAGAATATGTTAACCTGTTTAGCATAATTGCTGTTTTTGTACTGTTAATTGCATGTATAAACTTCATGAACCTAACAACGGCCCAATCAGTTAAACGGGCCAGGGAAATAGGCGTACGGAAGGTGATGGGCGCAGTGCGTTCTGTATTGATACGGCAGTTTATTGGTGAGTCGCTTTTATTAACCGTTTTATCCGTAATACTTTCATTAGTATTAATGAGTTTGCTGCTGCCGGTATTTAACTCGATTACACAAAAGCAAATAATAATACCCTTTAATCAATATTCATTTTGGTTAAAACTTGGGGGGCTTACGCTTATTACCGGCTTTGTTGCAGGCAGTTACCCTGCCTTATTCCTGTCGTCGTTTAATCCTGTCAAGGTTTTAAAAGGTACAATGAAATTGGGTGTAAGTTCCATTTGGTTTCGTAAGGGTTTGGTTGTATTTCAGTTTGTGCTTTCGGGTATATTAATTATTGCTACTATAATTGTATCAAAACAAGTAAAGTATATACAGCAAAAGAATCTTGGATACGACCGTGAGAATTTAGTTTACATACCCATTGAAGGAGAGTTAAATGGTAAATATGACGTTTTTAGGAACAGTGCATTAAATATGCCTGGCATTAAAGCAGTTTCTGAAACGTCAAATAATCCAACTTTAATTGATAATAGTACAATTGGAGTTGATTGGGAGAGGAAAGATCCAAATAATACGATAGCATTCTCCACCGTTGGTGTGGGGTATGATTTTATTCAGACCATGAAATTAAAGCTTTTATCAGGGCGTGATTTTTCAAAAGATTTTCCTTCAGATTCGGCTAGTTATATTATAAATGAAGTGGCCCGGCAAAAATTAGGGTATACTGACCCGATAGGCAGGCCATTAACCATGTGGGGGCAAAAAGGCAAAATTGTTGGCCTGCTAAAAGACTTCCATTTTCAATCATTACATAAAGAAATATTACCACTAATAATTCGATTGGATAGGGGAGCCGGTTTGGATGGCGGTTATATATTAGTGCGTACACAGCCCGGCAAAACAAAAGAAGCATTAGCCAGTCTTGGTGCTTTGTGCAAACAACTAAACCCGGAATTTCCCTTTACTTATTATTTTTCTGATGAGCAATATCAAGAACTGTATGAAAGTGAGCAGGTGGTGGGTAAGCTTTCAAACATATTTGCTTTCCTTGCGGTATTTATTTCATGCCTGGGTTTATTAGGCTTAGCCATATTCACCGCAGAGCAGCGTGTTAAAGAAATCGGTATACGAAAGGTACTTGGTGCAAGTGTGAGTTCGCTGTTTGCCTTGTTATCGTCGGAATTTATTGTGCTGGTAGTTATAGCATTAGTTATAGCCTCACCAATTGCATGGTATGGTATGCATGTGTGGCTACAGGGGTTTGCTTACCGCACTTCTATTGAATGGTGGGTATTTGGTTTATCCGGAGGGTTAACGGTTATAATTGCCCTGGCAACTATAAGTTTTCAGGCAATTAAAGCAGCATTGATAAATCCTATAAAAAGTTTAAGGAGTGAATGATGAAGAAAGTTGCAAACTTTCTTCATCTGTAGGCTTAAGTCGCAGACTTAAGCCAGTATCAGTTCCCCTCCACGGGGCTATGGGGCATACGGTTTCATATTGCCGCATGAGCAAGCACAATTAGGATCACTGACGCCCAGTTTCTTTAAAAAATGCTGATAAAAGCCAATGCGGTCATTCATACTGTTCATGTTATCGCCTTTGTTGCATTCAATTTGTCCGTTTATAATGTTGATGGTCATTCCGAAGCCAGGTGTGCGGCCTTTAGCCTTATCAGTGGCGCTGGGTTGCCATTTACCGGTCATTACATCATGTGCCGATGGTTTTGGCGGCTGCGGTGTCATCCAGAAATAAATAGCAGTTTTAAAAGCCACTACCGGGTCTTTTTCCACCAGCTCCGGATTGTTTAGCAGTACTTTTTTATCGCCAAAAATACAATCAGAGGCATAACCATAATTGCCATTGTAACTTATTTGCATCGGCCCGCGGCCATAATATTTTTTGCCTTTAACAGCGGGGTACATATCATTATCGGCTGTATAGGCTTGTGTGGTGTCATATTCGTGGATATACATCAAACCATCGTTGTATTTGCCATCTTCGCCGTGGCGTGTCTCGTGCGATATTTCAGCAAAAAAAGCAGCCAGTTCCTTTTTATTGGTTTGTGCATCGGCGGCAGTACAAAAGTTGCCATAGTCAACTATATAAGTTGAGTCGGGCTTGGCTTTAGCCCAGGCCTCGTTCCAGTCGGCATCCTGACGAATGGTAGTGGCTTTTCCGGTAGTTTTATCGGTGCGTATAAACTGGTATATCCAGGTTGAGCGCCTGCTAACCTGTAGTTTTACCTGCCCCAGTTCATCCACAGCTTTTATAAATGCCTTATAGCTGTAAAACTTATCGTGCATCGGGAAAAGATCATTGAACTGCTGTTCGCTTAAAATGCTGGCTATGCTTGCTTTTTTAATCTCGGGTGTACTATTATTAGATGCATTATTACTGGTTGCATTACCGCAATTAAAGCTTAACAAAGCAGTGGCGACTAATAAAATGCAGATGGATTTTGTTGATAACAGGGCAGATCTCATTACTGTATAACAGATATAGTTATTGATAGTTTAACTTTCAACAAGTTTAAATAAAACATTTTAAAATGTATTTTTATATGCAATATTAAACGCGCTATTTGTCATCTCTCACTAGCGGAAATGACAGAGCGCAGGAAAATCTATCGATAAAAATGAAAATATATACTAAAACCGGTGATAAGGGTTTTACCTCATTAATAGGAGGTACGCGCGTACCCAAACATCACCTGCGTATTGAAAGCTATGGTACGGTTGATGAACTTAACTCGTATATAGGGCTCATACGTGACCAGGAAATAAGCACGCACGATAAGGAGGTATTGAAGCATATTCAGGACAGGTTGTTCACTATTGGCTCATCATTAGCAGCTGATCCTGAAAAATCAAGAATGATCATCCCGGACCTGCACCTGGCAGATATTGAGCTGCTGGAAAAGGAAATGGATATGATGGATGGGCAATTGCCACAGTTAAAACATTTTATTCTGCCGGGTGGTAGTAATACCATTTCATTTTGCCATATTGCACGATGTGTATGCCGCAGGGCTGAAAGGATAACGGTACACCTTGCTGAAGAAAGCGTAGTTGATGAAAAGGTTAATATTTATCTTAATCGACTGAGCGATTACCTTTTTACCCTGGCACGTAAGATTGGGAATGAACATAAAATACCTGAGAATGAGTGGATTCCAAGAATTTAAAAAAATAGAAAAAAAATATTGATAATCAATTTAAAAATATTATACTTTTGCGAAAAAGTAATTTAGTAAAAAATTATTATAAAAATAAGATATGTACTGGACACTTGAACTTGCATCGCACCTTGAAGATGCACCCTGGCCCGCAACAAAAGATGAGTTAATTGATTATGCCATTCGTTCCGGCGCACCTGTTGAGGTTATAGAAAACCTGCAGGCATTGGAAGATGATGGTGAGCCCTACGAAAATATAGAAGAGATATGGCCGGATTATCCGACTAAAGACGACTTCTTTTTTAACGAGGACGAATATTAATTGAACCAACCCGAAATAAAGAGCCCTGTATTTTTACAGGGTTTTTTTATTTGAGAACATTTTGGAATGATTTTAGTTATTGATACAACATATTCATCAACTAAAACTTTAACAAAATGAGAGGTCTATTGTATATCATTGCCGTTATCCTTATAATAGGGTGGGCATTAGGAGTGTTTCTTTATTCAGCAACGGGGTTAATACACGTGCTGTTGGTAATAGCTATTATTGCTTTACTTTTGGGTTTGATCAGGCGGGCGTAGCTCTTAATTATCAATAAATATTAAGCCATTTGTCTTTTTCAGGCAGATGGCTTTTTGTTTAATATAGCCTCGGCAATGGCAATATCCTCGGGGAAGGTGATCTTAATGTTTTTATAGTTACCCTCTATTAAATTTATGGCTATGCCTGATTGCTCAACAACACTGGCATCATCAGTAAAACTGATATTATAACCATGTTCATAAGCTTTTTTTAGTTGGCTTAACCTGAACGTTTGCGGGGTTTGTATCAAATAGATATTATCGCGCAGCAAACTAACTGAACGGCCATTTTGTACCTGGCGGATAGAATCCCGGCTTTTTACGGCAACAATAGCATTGCCATGCTCCAGCGCATAAGTGAACGATGTGTCGATGATCTGCTTGTCAGTCAATGGCCTTACGGCATCCTGCACGGCAACTACGGCATCGGCATAATCAGATATGCAATCCAATCCATTTTTAACGGAGTGGAAGCGGGTTTCGCCGCCTTTTATTAATTGATGGGGAACCGTGAAATTGTGATCGATACATAGCTGTTGCCAGTAGGCGTGAAAGTTAGCATGTAAAACTAAAATGATATGAGGTTGCGTTTTACAGTTATGAAATGCCGCAATGGTGTGCATTAAAACAGGCTTGCTATTCAATAACAGGAACTGCTTAGGTATAGCCGATCCCATGCGTGTACCTGAGCCGCCGGCAACTATTATAGCATGATTGTGAGTGGTGAGTGGTGAATGGTGAGTAGTTGAAAGCGAGCTCATGAAAAACCGTTTAAAATAAAAATGAGATTTGAATAAGCTCAAATCTCATTTTTTATATTTCAAATTTAATGATAATTATATTATCAGCATAGCGTCGCCGTAGCTGTAGAAACGGTATTTTTCTTTTACTGCTACTTCGTACGCATTCATTACATGTTCGTAACCACCAAATGCACATATCATCATCAGTAAAGTTGACTCAGGTGTGTGGAAGTTAGTTACCATTGAGTTAGCAATGCTGAAATCGTATGGAGGGAAAATGAACTTGCTTGTCCAGTCGTTAGCAGCTTTTAATGTTTTATTGGCTGATACAGCTGATTCAATAGCACGCATTGATGTTGTACCAACAGCGCAAATGCGCTTCTTTCTTTCAATACCCCTGTTTACAATATCGGCTTGTTTTTGCTCGATGATGAATTGCTCTGAATCCATTTTGTGTTTGGTCAGATCTTCAACCTCAACCGGGCGGAAAGTACCTAAACCTACATGCAGGGTAACTTCAGCAAAGTCGATGCCTTTAAGTTCAAGGCGTTTCATTAGCTCGCGGCTAAAGTGCAGGCCTGCAGTTGGTGCTGCAACAGCGCCTTCATGCTTAGCGAAAATAGTTTGGTAACGCTCTTTATCTTCGGCAGTAGCTTTACGTTTAATGTATTTTGGCAGTGGTGTTTCACCTAGGATCTCCACATTGCGGCGGAATTCTTCGTCGGTACCATCAAACAAAAAGCGGATAGTACGGCCGCGTGATGTAGTATTGTCAACAACCTCAGCTATTAACAAATCGTCATCACCAAAGTATAATTTGTTGCCAACACGTATTTTACGGGCCGGGTCAACCAAAACATCCCAAAGGCGTAATTCCTTGTTTAATTCGCGAAGTAAAAAAACTTCAATAGTAGCGCCGGTTTTTTCTTTATTACCGTACATACGGGCCGGGAATACTTTTGTATTATTAAGGATCATTACATCCTGATCATCATAATAATCTAATATATCCTTGAATATTTTATGCTCAATTTTACCTGAATCTTTGTGTAAGACCATTAAACGTGCTTCATCACGGGCCAGAGACGGAGTGTTAGCTATTAATGAATCAGGCAGATTGAATTTGAATTGCGATAATTTCATGCTTATATATATGAATTTTCAGGGCGCAAATGTAAGGTTTTTTTTGTTTATTTCGTTAATTATTTTAAGGAGGTGTGTTCCACTTTATGGTTGCGCCGATTTATTTACAATTGGTTAGTGATATTGTTTTAAGTTTACGCATCTAATCTAATTATTAAATATACTTAAATAAAAAAATACTGTAACTTAAGTGTCGTGTTATCGTCTAAAGTATAATCAGCTCCAAAATCAGGCTATCACCGGTGTAATCAATTAATGATATGATATTTTTAAAACTTTTAAGGGAAAGCTTTTTGTTTGCTTATGATGCCTTAAGGCAAAATAAGCTGCGTACTATGCTTTCATTACTGGGGGTAACAATAGGTATTTTTACTATCATTACAGTACGGTCGGCGGTTGATACTTTACGGAATAACCTGCAGGAGAGCGTAAATAAACTGGGGAACAACAGTATATATATACAAAAATGGCCATGGATATTTGATGGAGATTTCCCATGGTGGAAATATATGCAGCGGCCGGTTCCAACCCTGCGGGAATATGATCAGTTGCAAAAGCGCAGCACACTTGCTTTCGGCATCTCCTACGAGATCGCTTTTAGTAGCCGTACCATTAAGTATAAAAGCAATACCATTGAAGGTACGTACATTAATGCTGTAATGCAGGATCATGATAAGGTTTGGAATTTCGACCTGGCGCAGGGCCGGTATTTTACCGATATAGAATCAAAAACCGGCGCCCCTGTCGCGATTATTGGCTTTGATATTGCACAACATCTTTTTCCGGATGGTACAGCCGTTGGCAAACAGTTAAAAGTGATGGGACGATATGTGAATATAATAGGCGTATTCTCAAAAGAAGGTGATGATATGCTGGGCAACAGCGATGATAAGAATGTGCTGATACCGATAAATTTTGCCAAAGATGTTATAGATGTGCAGAATGAAAACTATCAGCCGCAAATTGTGGTACGCGGTAAGGATGGGGTAAGTGATGATGAACTGGAAAGTGAGCTGCACATGCTTATGCGTTCTATAAGGCGGTTAAAGCCCAATGCTGATGATAACTTCTCGCTCAATAAAACAACTATGCTCTCCGATCAGCTTTCAAAGGTATTTAGCGTGCTGGATATTGGCGGTATAATTATAGGTGGCTTTTCTGTATTGGTGGGTGGTTTTGGGATTGCCAATATTATGTTCGTATCGGTAAAAGAACGCACCAATATTATAGGTATCCAAAAATCATTAGGCGCTAAAAACTACTTTATATTATTGCAGTTCATGATCGAGTCTGTTATCCTGTGCTTAGTAGGCGGTATAATAGGTTTGTCATTTGTTTTTCTGGGCACACTGGCCATTAAGGGCATGTTTGATGTAAAAGTAGTACTTGGGGCAAGTAACATCATCAGGGGCATGAGTATTTCTATTGGTATTGGTCTTTTATCCGGTATTATCCCAGCCTATTCCGCTTCAAGGCTTAACCCGGTTGAAGCCATCCGGTCGAACTAAAAAAACAATTTTATTGTTTACTGCCCTACCTGCTGAAAAATAAATTTTCTGATTAACCATATTAAGTTGGTTTCCTATCTGCTGTTAATTGCTGTTATTTGTGATGATAATTAACCCTGTTTTGTTGTTGAATTAACAAATTGATAAAATAGAGGGTGATAATGTCAGATCAAGCTAAATTTTTACAATTAACAAGGGTAAAATCCGGGTATTAATAAGGTAGATTTACTACATTTGTTGCAAATACAAATATTCTATGTCAGAAATAGCTCAATTAATAATTGGCGATAAAACTTACGAACTTCCGGTTATTGAAGGTTCAGAAGGTGAGAAGGCCATTGATATATCGAAACTAAGAGACCAAACAGGTTACGTAACTTTAGACATCGGTTATAAAAATACCGGAGCAACACAAAGTGCTATCACATTTTTAGATGGCGAGCTGGGGATACTTAAATACAGGGGTTATCCAATTGAGCAATTGGCCGCAAAATCATCATTTATTGAAGTTGCTTATTTACTCATCTATGGTGAATTGCCAACCGAAGAGCAGATAAAGAAATTTAATTATGATTTAAGTCATCATACCTTAGTACATGAGGATATGAAGAAGTTTTTTGACGGTTTTCCGTCGAAATCGCACCCAATGGGGCAGCTTTCTTCGCTGGTATCTTCGCTGTCGGCTTTTTATCCTGAATCATTAAAGCCAAATCAAACTGCCGAAGAACTTAATTTAAGCATCATTAAGGTGCTGGCTAAAATGCCTACCATAGTTTCATGGATCTATAAAAAATCATTAGGGCATCCATACATCTACCCACAAAATAAATACGACTATGTTACCAACTTTTTGAACATGACCTTTGGTCAGCGTACCGAAGTTGTGGAGATAGACCCGGTAGTTGTTAACGCGATGAACACCTTATTAATACTGCATGCTGATCACGAGCAAAACTGCTCTACCTCAACTGTGCGTATTGTAGGTTCATCTGCATCAAATATTTATGCTTCGGTATCTGCAGGTATATCGGCACTTTGGGGTCCGTTGCATGGCGGCGCCAACCAGGAAGTTATCGAGATGCTGCAAAAAATACAGGAAGATGGCGGCGATACCGACAAATGGATTGCTAAGGCAAAAGATAAGAACGATCCGTTCCGTTTAATGGGCTTTGGCCACAGGGTTTATAAAAACTTTGATCCACGCGCCAAGATCATTAAAAAGGCATGTGATGATATATTAGAGAAATTAGGTATTGATGATGAAGTACTTGAAATAGCTAAAAAGCTGGAAGAAGTAGCCTTGAAAGATCCTTATTTCATTGAGCGTAAATTATACCCTAACGTTGATTTTTACTCAGGTATTATTTACCGTGCATTAGGTTTCCCAACTGATATGTTTACGGTATTGTTTGCATTGGGCCGTTTACCGGGATGGATAGCGCAATGGAAAGAGATGAAGGTTCACAAAGAGCCTATCGGTCGTCCGCGCCAAATTTATACCGGTGCAACCAACAGGGATTATGTAGATATACAAGATCGATAAAATATTAAAAAATAAAAAGCCCCGTATATCGGGGCTTTTTTGTAAACTTAAAAATGGTAAAAAATATAACGTTACTGGTGTTAATGGTATTTGTAAATACATTGTTATTTGCACAGGTTACAGTTACGTTTAAAACTGATAAAGTCCCTCCGTTTAAAACAACAGCAAAAGCTATTTTTTTAGCCGGAGATTTTAATGGCTGGAGCCCGGCGGCTACGGCCTGGCAATTACAGCCGGATCAATCAGGCGAATACCGGCTCATAAAAGATCTACCTAAAGGTAACTATAGTTTTAAGGTAACCAGGGGCACCTGGGGAACGGTTGAATGCAATACCAGTGGTAAGGATATAGATAACCGTAGCATCAGTATTGTGCACGATACCACTATTGTATTAACTATTGCCGACTGGAAGGATAATTACGGCCCTGTTGAAAAAAAGCATACCGCCAGCGCTAACGTACATATCATTAACGAAAAATTTGATATGCCGCAGCTTGGCAGGCAACGCAGGGTGTGGATATACCTGCCGGCCGATTATGCATCATCAAACAAAAAATACCCGGTTATTTATATGCACGACGGGCAAAATCTTTTCGATGAATTTACATCGGGCTATGGCGAGTGGGGGATAGATGAGATCATGGATAAACTGCCCGCTACGCAGCAATGTATTATTGTCGGGATAGATCATGGCGGTAATTATCGTATTAGCGAATATAATCCGTACGACTCTAACTATGGTAAAGGCAGGGGTGTTGATTATGTAGAGTTTTTAGTAAAGACCTTAAAGCCCTACATCGATAAAAATTATCGCACCAAAAAGGATGCCCGGCATACCACCATTGCAGGCAGCTCAATGGGGGGATTGATATCCATGTACGCTGTGTTGAAATATCCTGATGTATTTGGTAACGGCGGAATATTCTCACCGGCTTTTTGGTTAGCACCCGATATATATACTTATGCGCAGCAACAGCAATTGCCTGCTAAGACCCGTTTTTATTTTGTTTGCGGCGATGCGGAAAGTGATGCTATGACGGGAGATATGCAGAAAATGGTGGATATTATACAAACAAAAGGTATAAGTAAACAAAATACACCAACGATAATAGTAAAAGGTGCCAAGCATAATGAGAAGCAATGGAATGGTGATTTCCCTGCTTTTTACAACTGGCTGAGCAGTGGTCATTGAGTGATTTTATCGACTAAATTATACGAATATGAATGAAGAAAAAGGAATAAAGAAAGACGAACAGATCGTTAATCAATCAAAGGGTGTTGAGGAAGTTCAAAGTCCGGTAAAGGCTGGGCTTAAAACCAAGGAAGCTATAGTTGCCAATTGGCTACCACGCTACACAGGCCGCAATCTTGAAGATTTTGGTAAATACATTATTCTTACCAATTTCTCTAAATACATACAGTTGTTTTCGCAGTGGAATGATAATGCGCCTGTTATGGGGCTTGAAAAGCCTATGCAGAGTGTAACGGCTAACGGTATCACTATTATTAACTTTGGTATGGGCAGCTCGGTAGCGGCGACAGTAATGGACCTGCTTACAGCTATCAGTCCTAAAGCTGTTATATTTTTAGGCAAATGCGGCAGCCTGAAAAAAAGGGTTAACGTAGGCGACCTGATACTGCCTATAGCAGCTATAAGAGGCGAGGGTACATCAAATGACTATATGCCTGCCGCGGTGCCTGCATTGCCCGCATTTGCTTTACAGAAGGCGATATCAACCACGATTCGTGATTTCTCACGCGATTACTGGACAGGAACCTGCTACACCACCAACCGCCGTGTTTGGGAGCATGATAAAGTGTTCAAAAAGTATTTGAAGGAATTAAGAGCCATGGCTGTTGATATGGAAACAGCAACCATATTTGTAACCGGCTTTGCTAATAAAATACCTACGGGGGCATTGTTGCTGGTATCAGACCAGCCAATGATACCTGAGGGTGTTAAAACCAGTGAAAGCGATTCAAAGGTTACCGAGCAATATGTGGAAACGCATTTGCATATCGGTATTGAATCATTAAAACAATTGATAAATAATGGTTTAACGGTAAAGCATTTGAAGTTTTAAAGTTAGTGATTAGAGGTTGGAGGTTAGTGATTAGTTAAAAACAAGTGCGTCATTTGCGAGGAACGAAGCAATCTCTAAACTATACAGAGCAAGTGGAAAGAAACTTACGAAGTTTTTTACTCCCTGATGAGCCTACGTAGAGATTGCTTCGTACCTCGCAATGACGTGCGGGATAAGAATGCGACTAACTAATCACTAATAAATAAAGGATATATCACTCAATAAAGTTATTTTTGAGCCAAATCCCGGCTTAATATACCGGGTTAATAGACAATAGAAATTTATGTGGTATAATAACATACTGGAAACCATTGGTAACACACCAATGGTTAAATTAAACAAGGTAACTAAAGATATCCCGGCTACGGTTTTAGCTAAAATTGAGACCAGCAATCCCGGTAACTCAATTAAGGACCGTATGGCCCTTAAAATGATTGAGGATGCCGAAAAGAGTGGCAGGCTTAAACCGGGTGGAACTATTATTGAAGGTACATCGGGCAATACAGGTATGGGCCTGGCTATTGCCGCGGTTATAAAAGGTTACAAGTGTATTTTTACCAGTACTGATAAACAATCAAAAGAAAAGTTTGATGCCCTGCGTGCCTTTGGCGCCGAGGTTATTGTTTGCCCAACTAATGTTGAGCCTGAAGATCCGCGCTCTTATTATTCTGTTTCATCGCGTTTGGAGCGTGAGGTGCCTAACTCATGGAAGCCGAACCAGTATGATAACTTATCAAATTCACAGGCGCACTATGAATCAACCGGGCCAGAGATATGGGAGCAGACAGAAGGTAAGATCACACATTTGGTAGCAGGTGTGGGTACAGGTGGTACCATATCAGGTATTGCAAGGTATCTGAAAGAGCAAAATCCCAATATTAAGGTTTTGGGTATTGATACTTACGGATCTGTATTTAAAAAATATAAAGAAACAGGGGAGTTTGATAAGAACGAGATCTACCCGTACATAACCGAAGGTATAGGTGAGGATTTTTTACCCGCCAACGTTGATTTTAGTCTGATAGACCACTTTGAGAAGGTAACCGATAAGGATGCCGCTTTAATGACCCGTGAGATTGCCCGCAAGGAAGGGATTTTTGCAGGTAACTCAACAGGATCGGCCATTGCAGGGGTTATACAGATGAAGGATATGTTTAAAGAAGGTGATGTGGTTGTGGTGGTATTCCCCGATCATGGTACACGTTATTTAGGCAAAATGTATAATGATGACTGGTTGCGCGACCGTGGATTTTTAAAGGATGGCAAGCTTACCGCTCATGATATCATCGCTAAAAAGGAAAGTACTGAGATCATCACTATCGATCTGGACAAATCCGTTTTGGAAGCCATCAATACTATTAAATCATTAAACATATCACAAATACCGGTTACTCAAAAAGGTATGGTGATAGGTAAGATAACCGAAAGTGATATATTGGATGCATTGCTGGAAAATCCATCGCTAAAATCTCAGCCTATAAAAAATATTACCACTGCTCCGTTTCCGTTTGTGGACCTGAATACCTCTATCGATAGGATCTCGGCCATGATCAACAAAGATAACATAGCTGTATTGGTAGAAGATAACGGAAAGATCGAGATCATTACGCAGTATGATATTATAAACGCGATATCGGCTTAATAAGGCTGAAAATCTGTGATTTGAAGATTTGAAAAAAGGTGTTGGGTGATGAATCCAACACCTTTTTTATTTTCTGCCAATTTCATTTATTCCTTTGCGTAATTTGAATAACAAATTATTAAGTTTATTAAATAGGTTTGATAAAAACCAATTATAATTATGAAGAGATTACAAGTATTGATGTTGTTGCTATTTATAGTGTCGCCGTCGCTGTTTGCGCAAACAAAAATGATCGGTAATGAGACCGACGCGCAAAAGAAACAACGCCTGGAATGGTGGACAGATGCCCGTTTCGGGATGTTTATCCACTTTGGCCTGTATTCAGGTGCTGCCCGGCATGAATGGGTAAAGCACAATGAAGCCCTGACCGATGCGGAGTATCAAAAATATTTTGATGAGTTTAACCCGGATCAGTTCGACCCGACTAAATGGGCCAAAGAAGCAAAAGCGGCAGGTATGAAATATGCCGTGCTTACCACCAAACACCACGAGGGTTTTTGTTTGTTCGATTCAAAATATACCGATTATAAGGCCACCAATACTAAGGCTAAACGCGACCTGGTGCGTGAATATGTGAACGCTTTCAGAGCGCAGGGATTAAAGGTTGGATTTTACTATTCACTGCTCGACTGGCACCACCCGGATTATACCATGGATGATGCCCATCCGTTAACGCAAAAAGATACCAGCAAGGCTAATTATGCAAGGTTGAACAAAGGCCGGGATATGGCCAAATACCGTCAGTACATGATAAACCAGGTAACTGAATTATTAACTAACTATGGCAAGATTGATGTGATATGGCTGGACTGGTCGTGGGGTAAAGAAGATCAGAAAAAGAGTACCGGCAAAGGTGCGAAGGATTGGGGATCGGTAGAGTTAATAAAGCTGATCAGAAAATTGCAGCCGGGTATTATTGTTAATAACAGGCTCGACCTGGCCGATTACAAAGATGGTGCTGACTTTGAAACACCTGAACAGGTAAGCACCAAACAACTTGCTCCATATAGGGGACGGACCTGGGAAACTTGCCAAACTTTTTCTGGTTCATGGGGATATTACCGTGATGAGAACACCTGGAAAACCCACAGGCAATTGCTTGATCTACTGATTACTTCTGTAAGTAATGGCGGTAATCTGATCTTAAATGTTGGTCCTACTGGTCGCGGTGAATTTGATTACAGGGCAACAAATGCTTTGGATAGTTTAGCTTACTGGATGCATGCCAATAGTAATGCTATTTACAACTGTACCTATGCGCCTGATAGCTTTAAAGTTCCGGAAGGTACAAAGCTTACCTATAATAAGGCTGCTGGGCATTTGTACGTGCATTTATACGATTATCCAAAGGATGGTAAATTGGTATTGCCGGGTTATAATGGTAAAATAAAGTACGCGCAGTTTTTAAATGATCATTCAGAGTTGTTGTATAAAGCATCAGGGAGTGATGATGTGGAATTAACGCTACCGGCTAATAAGCCTCATTATGAGATCCCGGTTGTGGAGTTGACGCTAGAATAATGAATAATAACCGAGCGTCATTGCGAGGAACGAAGCAATCCCCGATTGGCAGAGCCGATCTGTAAAGTTTGGGATTATTAATAATATTGATTGTTTTCAATGGTATTAATGAGCTCCCTTTGGTCGGTTGGCTTCGTACCTCGCAATGACGCTTAGATAGATTGGGTCATACTTCGAGTGCCTCAGCATGACCTAACACACTTACCAACCTATGTAGACAATTGCATCGTTCCTCGCAATGGCGTGCGGAGAATAGCTACCGGTTATAAATCTGGCTAATGTATTATACTATTCCAACAATTTTTTAGCGCGCTCACTTTGGTATATTTGCTGCAATTGTGCTTTATTAGGCTTTGTCAATAAATAAATTTCAGTGCCTTTTTCACGGGCTAGAGGATAATCTATTTCGCCTATTTTTTTGTAGCTCTGTACCAACGGTGCAAGTCTTCGGGTTACATTATTATCGTCATCTATATAAATAATATAATCCGCATCCAGGGATGGTGGTGTCCAAAGTGTAAAGCTGCTATCCAGGCTATATACATCGGGTAAATTATATTGCTTGCCATAATGATGCATAGCGCCTGCTTCACCGTAATTGTCAGCCCATATAATTGTGTGTTTTTGCTGATCGGGGGTAAGTGAATTATAGGTATCAGCAACCTTTTTTGCCAGTTCATCCCAGCCGAACATGTCAGCATAATCCTGCGTTGTGGCATGCTTTTTTTGATCTTCCCAGATAACTGTAAACTGTAGGATAGGAATATTTTTATCTGTGAACCTAAAAAACGCCATTGTTTGGTTTAATGGCAATACAGGTAACAGCATTGGTAAAAATATCAGGTTAGGCAGTGTAAACAAACAAATAATCAGGGTGCGCAAGGCATAATTCTTTATCCATCGTTCAAAACCAAAACCACCGGCTGCGAACAGCATGGGGTACGCGCCAAAGATATAATAGACTTTGCCGCTCATCTCTAACAGAAAAATGAATATGGCTAAATAGGCGAATGCCAGGAACTGATACTTACGAAGCTTAAAGGAGAATATCAAAAAGAAAAAGCCCGTTAACCAAAGAAATACGGCTATGCCATGAACCAATAATTGCTGACTAATAAAGTCGGCTGGTTTTATATTATCTAGCTGGGTAGCGCGCAGGGTAGCCATATGGTGCACCACCGGCAAGTGATGCTGAAACTGCCATATTGCATTAGGTAAAAACAGTAGCAAGGCCACAGCTGCGGCTCCTAAAATATGCTTATTAAATAATATGCGGCGTTGTTTGGTGATCAGCAGGCCTATGATAAGAGCTATGGTAAAAAAGCCCATGGTATATTTATTAAGCAAACCTACACCAATAGCGATCCCTAAAAAATACAGGTACTTAACCGATGAACTATTAATATATTTTACCACCAGGTAAACAGCCAGTACCCACCAAAACTGATCAAATATTACGGGTTGCAGCAGATAATCTGACGCGACAAATGCAGGAGAGAAGATCATTGCCAGGCAGGCCAGCGCTATAGCGAATTTTTTGCCGCCCAGTTCAACCGTGATGAGGCCGGTAAACCAAATGATCAATCCGGCGAAGATGGTGCAGAATACCCGTGCGGCAAATATGGAGCTGCCAAACAGTATAGTGGATAATCTTGCAATAACTGCGACAAAAGGTGGTACTTCTTTATATCCCCAGGCCAGATGGTCACCAAGGGCAAGGTACAGCAACTCATCACGATGAAACCCAAAATGCGGCATAGCCAGCAGGTTCAGTACAACTTTTATAGCAACAAATATCAATATAAAGCCAGCGTAGGTTGATCTGCGATTTTGGTACATCGATTTATTTTGGGTCGAATAAAGATAGTAATTATGCAGGTAAAAAGAAGAAAGCTTAAAGCTGAAGGGTGAAAGGTAAAGGGTGGAAATAAATCTTTTACCTTTCGCCTTTAAGCTTTCACCTTTGCAAACTAAATTCGCTTTATATCAGCTCCGAGCGCTCTTAATCTATCATCAATATGCTGGTAGCCGCGCTGTATTTGCTCAATATTGTAAATAGTTGATTTGCCTTGTGCTGATAGCGCCGCGATCAGCAGCGATACGCCGGCACGGATGTCAGGCGAGGTCATGGAAATGCCTCTTAGTTTTACCTGGTGATCCAAACCAATAACGGTAGCACGGTGCGGATCGCAAAGGATGATCTGCGCGCCCATATCCAGTAGTTTATCTACAAAAAACAAGCGACTTTCAAACATTTTTTGGTGGATAAGTACCGAACCCTTGGCTTGTATGGCAACAACCAATACAATACTCAGCAGATCGGGGGTAAAGCCTGGCCATGGTGAATCGGCAATGGTCATGATAGAGCCATCAATAAAGGTCTCTATCTCGTAATGCTCCTGCGCGGGAATATAGATATCATCGCCCCTCAACTCCAGCTGTATCCCTAAACGGCGGAACACATCGGGGATCATTCCCAGTTCCTTGTATTTTACATCTTTAATGGTGATCTCAGAACCCGTCATGGCCGCAAGGCCGATGAATGAACCGATTTCTATCATATCAGGTAGCATACGGTGTTCTGTTCCGCCTAATACTTTAACACCTTCAATGGTTAATAAATTTGAACCAATGCCACTTATTTTCGCACCCATGCGGTTAAGCATTTTGCATAATTGCTGCAAATAAGGTTCGCAGGCGGCGTTGTATATGGTAGTTATGCCTTCGGCTAAAACTGCAGCCATTACAATGTTGGCTGTTCCGGTTACTGAAGCTTCATCCAAAAGCATGTAAGTGCCTTTAAGGTTTGAGGCATCTACATTAAAAAAACCATTTTCAGGGTTATAATCAAAACGGGCGCCCAGTTTTTCAAAACCCAGGAAATGGGTATCCAACCTGCGGCGGCCAATTTTATCGCCACCCGGTTTTGGTATGGACGCTTTGCCAAAGCGGGCCAGCAGCGGACCTACTATCATGATTGAGCCACGCAAACCACCGCCTTGTGCTTTAAAAGCATCTGACAGGAAAAAATCCTGGTCTATGTTTTTTGCTTCAAAGCTATAGGTATCCGGGCCAAGGCGTTCAACCGTAACACCCATATCGCCTAGCAGCTCAATGAGCCTATTTACATCCGTAATATCAGGGATATTGCTGATGGTTACTTTTTCGCTGGTTAATAATACAGCTGAAAGTACTTGTAAAGCTTCGTTTTTTGCACCCTGCGGCGTTATTTCGCCTTTTAAGGGTTTGCCACCAATTATTTCAAAGGCGTTATTCATATAGTTTATTAGTTCACTGGTTTATAGTTAGTTTCAGTTCATGGTTCATAGTTGATAATTCATAGCAAAAATGAGCATGTCATACTTTCTTTCGTTGTCTGCAAAGATTAAAATAAATCGTCGACTTATCATAAACTATGAACAAAAGAGAACATGCTGAGTTTTACGAAAACAGCTATGAACTATAAACCATTACCCATGAACTAATTAATATTTTCTTGTGCCGCCACCGCCGCCGTTATTGCGGTTACGGTTGTTTTGGTTGTTATTATTGCGGGGATTGTTGTTATTGGTGCGACCACCACTACCACCTCCGCTACCGCGGTTGTTTTGGTTATTGCTACGGCCGCGATTGTTGTTATTTGTATTGGTTTGCGGTGCAGCACGATACTCAACACGGTTAAGGTTAATGGTTTCATCAACCTTTAACTCACCGCCCGACATAGCTGTTAAATCGGCCAGGATGCTTTCATCTGTAACCGAATCCTTGTTCCATTGCACATAAGCCATTTTCATGAAATTGGCTATAGATTGTATCATATGCTTTCTGCGCTCAGGCTCCTCAATGGCTTTGGCTTTTTCCATCATCAGTTCAATGGTTTTGCCATAGTGCTTGTATTTTATACGCTGATGTGGATACCTTAATGGCTTTGGCTTCATGTGTACAGCCTCGGGCGTAGGTTTTGGGTACGGTGCGTCCACATCTATTTGGTAGTCGGATATGATGTGCAGGTGATCCCATAGCTTATGCTTAAAGTCGGCAACATCGCGCAGGTGGGGGTTTAAAAAGCCCATCAGGTCAATTACCACTTGTGCATAGCGGTTGCGTTCTTCCTTGGTTGGCAGCGCTACAATATATTTAACCATATTTTGTACGTTGCGGCCATATTCCGACAGGATAAGTTTGTTCCTGGTTGAGTTATAATCAAAAATCGCAGGCGTGTTTTCTTGAGCCATGTTAATTGTTTGTTTTTATAAAGATTTTAAATTAGCCAGGCAGCGTTCCCGGAAAACGGGATTGGCGGCTAAAATTGAATTATTATTTAACGAAGAAGTACAAATGTAAGGTATTGGAATTAGAAAACAAATTTTTAGTGATTGGAGGTTAGTTGGTTGCGTAGTATTTTCTTTTTGTGACACTTGCGTTAAGGATTGGAAGGGTTTAGCCACGGTGGGTAGGGTGTGTATTGCAACGTGGCCGGAGCGACAGCGCAGCCCTGGAAAGCCTGACCCGGGGGGGAACGCCCTCAGTTTTCGTGTTTGTTTCCTTTGTCTATTTTTAATTTAAAGGCGGAAGGTAAATTGGGCGTTGCCTTCGGCCGTGCTTTCCGCTCATACTGCACAGGCCTTAAGCTCGGGGCCGGTATCCGCTACTATCACTAACGCAGAACTTCGGCGCGCTCCGTTTTACCCCCTCCGTCTCCTTCGTCGACACCTCCCCCTAAGCTTAGGGGGAGGTGTCGACGAAGGAGACGGAGGGGGTAGAGTGCGCTTCGCCAACTCACCCCGACTACACTTCGCTGGTCGACTCTCTCTGCCGTAAACGGCAAAGAGGGTAAGGAATAGCTAAGAGATAAAAATAATAGAAGGCTAAAATAAATGACATATTCAAATGCATCTCCTCATCTTATTTCCTTAAATTGCCGTATAATAAAATAAAAAACTTTGGCTGACAGACTGATTATTACCCGGATTGATATTTACAGGTTTAGTATCCCGATGGTGCCATTTACTATTGCTACAGGTACTATGGATCATGCGCAGAATGTGTTTATACGTGTGCATACTGATGCAGGGTTTTATGGGGTGGGTGAGTGCTCCGCCTTCCCGATGATTGTTGGTGAAACGCAGGATACCTGTTTAATTATGGCGCGGGAATTTGCCAAACTATGGAAAGGCAAGGATGCATTGCATATTGAAGACCGCCTGCAGCAACTGCATGATTTTACAGCGGGCAATACCACCATTAAAAGCGCTTTCGATATGGCATTGTATGACCTGGCAGCTAAACATGACGGCTTGCCGCTTTACAAGTTTTTGGGCGGAGAAAGGCGTGTTGTGGAAACGGATATAACCATTGGTATTGCAAGCCCTGAAGTGATGGCGCAAAAGGCAGTAGAGTTTAAAGATTTGGGAGCGCGGATATTAAAGGTAAAACTGGGCAAAGGTGCCAGTGAGGATATTGCAAGGGTAAAGCATATTCGTAGGGCTGTTGGTCGTGATATGAAAATACGTATTGATGCTAACCAGGGCTGGAGCTTTGATGCCGCTGTATATGCCCTGCAAGCCATGGGCGACTGCGATATAGAGTTTTGTGAGCAACCCATGCGTACCTGGTATGATGACCGTCTGCATGAGCTAATGCAGCTATCGCCGGTAAAAATTATGGGTGATGAAAGTATTTATAATCATCATGATGCCCGTAAGCAGATCAATAGCCGGTCGTGCGATTATATTAATATTAAGTTCGCCAAATCGGGTGGGATATTTGAAGCAAGCCAGATCCATGATGTGGCGGCTGAAAAGAATATTCCTTGTATGATGGGTGGGATGCTGGAAAGCAGGATCGCCTTAAGTGCCAAGCTGCATTTTGTATATGCGAGCCCTAATATTAAGTTTTATGATATGGATACCTGTATGCTGGGCCATAAAATTGACCCATGTGTTGGCGGTGTAACGTATGACGGGTATTTATTGGATATTACCGATGCCATTGGTATTGGGGCTGACGCGAATGATGAGTTTTTGAAGGGGTGCGAACTTTTTGTTATTTAGCTTCGCTGTAATTGAATCATTCGCTGCGCTGTCATTGGGTCATTGGTTTTTATCAGCGCGTCATTGCGAGGAACGAAGCAATCCCCGACTGTATAGAACGGGTTGCTTAGCTACTTGGTATCGCTCATAGCCGCTAAGGCCTATTTGTTTTTCGCAAGTTGTTTGTTTTCAAAGGTGCTCAAGAGGGCTTCGCCGTATTGTCTTGATACAAAAGAAACAAAAAGTCAAGTCAGTAGATTCTGTGATGCTATCCAAATATTTTTTAATTTTGATTTATTAAAGGCGACTATAAGTCAGCCTGATTAGGGCAGTGCATTTTCGTAATGGCTGCCCTAAGTATTTATAGTGGATCTAATTTGTTTTTATGATCAGGTAATCTTTATCGTAAAGTTTGCCTGTTTTCCAGATCACATATATAAGTTCTAATAATTTCCTTTGCAGGGCTACCGCCGCTTTCATTTTTATACCATGCCTGGATACGAGCCGCGTGAAAATGGCTTTGAACCGGTCGTTATGTTTAATCGCTGACAGCGCGGGTAAATGCATAGCCTTACGCAGGTGCCTGTTCCCTTTTTTTGATATCCTGGGCTTTCCTTTGACCGATGTACCTGACTGTTTTTCTCTGACATCCAATCCGCTATAACTGACCAGTTGCTTTTTGCTGCGGATTAGTTCAAACCCGTTTGTTTCTGCCAATACGATTATTGCCGTAAGCTTCCCTACTCCCGGTATAGAAGTAATCGTCTCCACCTTTTTAACCAGATCTTTATCCCGTTTTACAATTTCAGCTATTTCCCCTTTGATCTCTTTTTCCTGGTCATTAAGGAGTGCGATCCGTGTATGAACTCTATGAATGCTTTTCTCATGGGGAAAAGCCTCTGCCTGTTCAGCATGCAATTGGTTTTTCAACAGGGTGCGTTCAGCGATCAGCTGATCCCGCTCACGGGTTAATTGTTTAAGTTCCCTGAAGATCTTTTTCGGCTTCTGCCATGTCTCCAGCTTTCTTTCCAGTCCAAAGCGGGTTATCGTTTGCGAGGCTGTTTTATCTGTAATGGTGTTTACCTCCAGCGTTCTGAAGTAATTACTGATCTTATTAGGCAGTACTATACTTAATTCAAATCCGTTGTCTGCCAAATAATAAGCCAATGGTTCATGATAAACACCGGTAGCCTCCATTACGTAACGCAACTTAATTTCTTCTGCTGTGATCTTTTGTGCCCACTCAATCAAAGCTTTAAACCCCTTTTCGTTGTTGGGGAATGTCTTGTAGCCGTAGATTTCCAGTGTTAATTCCTGATCCATCCGGCCAATAGAAACCACCAATTCTTTTTGAGCTACATCAATGCCCGCTACCTGTTTTACAATGTTTGTCATCATCTTATGTTTAATATTTCAATAAGTGAGTCACCCTTTTCCGTCTTTTCTCCTGCTGGATATTCTGGATATATGGCCCTGCCATGTTCCTTACATTCTGTTCTGACTCTTAAGGGTAAAAAAGCGTGAGGTATTATCTACTGAAGTACATGCTTTAAGGCTGTTTGAAGGCTCCTCTACTCTCACGCTTTTTCACTTATCTTATTTAGATAACAAACATAGGAGAAATGCTTCTGTGTCGCACTGAGCATTGCCCTGCAAACCAGGCAAAACCTGGGCTGCTATATTTTTACCCTGCTGTCGCTACGCGCTTAGGCCTTTGCACTTCTGTAAAAATCTGCTATGCCCTGCCATTGCGCACAAGGCCACCATTGTTTTGCCTGATTTCACCCGAAGCTGTTCTACTGACGGGGGGAGAAATAGTAAATTCTCTTGAAGCGTCATTGCGAGGTACGAAGCAATCCCAAACTATACAGAGCGGCTCTGCTAATAAGGGATTGCTTCGTTCCTCGCAATGACGCTTGGTGAAGGTGAATATGTATGTGTTATTATTCCGCGCTTAGTTCCGCAAAGTATTTGTGGAATAATGGAATAGTCTCGATTCCTTTATAGTAATTATAAATATCGTATTTCTCGTTTGGTGAGTGCAATGCATCACTATCCAAACCAAAGCCCATCAATACGGTTTTAATGCCCAATTCAGCTTCAAACAGCGCTACGATAGGGATACTGCCGCCGCCACGGGTTGGGATCGGTTCTTTACCAAATGATTCGGCAATGGCTTTTTGCGCTGCTTTGTAGGCAATACTATCGGTTGGGGTAACTACCGGTTCGCCGCCATGGTGTGGGGTTACTTTTACTTTTACTGATGGAGGTGCTATCTTCTCAAAGTGCTCAGTGAACAGTTTTGTTATCTCTTCGGATGTTTGGTTTGGTACTAAACGCATCGAGATCTTTGCATTTGCTTTTGATGGTAATACTGTTTTTGCACCTTCGCCAATGTAGCCGCCCCATATGCCGTTTACCTCAAGGGTGGGGCGGGTACCGGTACGCTCGAAAGTGGTATAGCCTTTTTCGCCCCAAAGCTCGGCTACATCAAGATCCTTTTTGTATTCTTCCTCATCGTAAGGTGCTGCGTTAAGCTCCTTGCGTTCCTGCGGGGTTAGCTCTGCAACTTTATCATAAAAACCAGGTATGGTGATATGGTTGTTTTCGTCGTGCAACGAGGCTATCATTTTAGCCAGTATGGTTGCAGGGTTAGCCACAGCGCCGCCATATACACCAGAGTGCAGGTCGCGGTTAGGGCCGGTTACTTCAACTTCAAGGTACGACAGGCCACGCAAACCGGTTTCCAGTGATGGGTGTTCCATGCTGATCATAGAGGTATCTGATATTAATACCACATCGGCTTTAAGGCGTGATTTGTTTTGCGCAACAAATATGCCCAGGTTGTTTGAGCCAACTTCTTCTTCACCCTCAATCATGAATTTGATGTTGCATGGCAGTGTATCTGTTTGCATCATCAATTCAAAGGCTTTTACGTGCATATAAAACTGACCTTTATCATCGCAGGCACCGCGGGCATATATTTTGCCATCGCGTATTGTGGGTTCAAATGGCGGGGTTTTCCATAGCTCCAGCGGATCGGCCGGTTGTACATCATAGTGGCCATAAACAAGTACGGTAGGCTTTGAAGCATCAATCATTTTTTCACCATAAACAATAGGATAACCTGCTGTTTGGCAAACTTCTACCTTGTCGGCACCGGCTGCACGCAGCTTTTCAGCTACGTATTCGGCAGTTTTTAGCACCTCGGGTTTGTATTTTGGATCTGCGCATACTGATGGGAAACGCAGCAGGTCGAATAGCTCATCTAACAAACGTTGTTTGTTGTCTTCTATATACTGTTTTATGGTCTGCATATAATTATTTATTTGCGACAAATATACCTTTTATAACCAATTGGTAATATCAATCAGCAGTTGCCAGGTCGGATTTTGGCGCGTTTATGTTTTTTAGCGCAAAATCAGATGTCTGAATTTTTAATGTAATGATATCCTTTTTCACATCTTTCCTGCTTAATGCAAATGCAGTTATCACTGATGATAATACTACTACTGCTACAATGATGACCTTTTTCATGTCTTTGATTTTAAGATTTGTTCAATTGATAAATGAATTAAACTAATTGAAAATCACCACTACCTAAGTCTTTTTTCTCGAAAGCAAGGTTCTGGAAATCACCGCTGCCTAAATCTTTTTTCTCGAAAGCAATGTTCTGGAAATCACCACTACCTAAATCTTTTTTCTCGAAAGCGATATTCTGGAAATCACCGCTGCCTAAGTCCTTCTTTTCGAACGCAAGGTTTTGGAAATCGCCGCTGCCTAAGTCTTTTTTCTCGAAAGCAATGTTCTGGAAATCACCACTACCTAAGTCTTTTTTCTCAAAAGCAATGTTCTGGAAATCACCACTACCTAAGTCTTTTTTCTCGAACGCAAGGTTCTGGAAATCACCGCTGCCTAAGTCTTTTTTCTCGAAAGCAAGGTTCTGGAAATCACCACTACCTAAGTCTTTCTTCTCGAAAGCAATATTCCGGAAGTCGCCACTGCCTAAGTCTTTTTTCTCAAAAGCAATGTTCTGGAAATCACCACTACCTAAATCTTTCTTTTCGAAAGCAATGTTTTGGAAGTCACCGCTGCCTAAGTCTTTCTTTTCGAAAGCAATGTTTTGGAAATCACCACTACCTAAATCTTTTTTCTCGAAAGCTATGTTTTGGAAGTCGCCACTGCCTAAGTCTTTTTTCTCAAAAGCAATGTTCTGGAAATCACCACTACCTAAGTCTTTTTTCTCGAACGCAATGTTCTGGAAATCACCACTACCTAAGTCTTTTTTCTCGAACGCAATGTTCTGGAAATCACCGCTGCCTAAATCTTTTTTCTCGAACGCAATGTTTTGGAAGTCACCGCTGCCTAAGTCTTTTTTCTCGAAAGCAATGCTCTGGAAATCACCGCTGCCTAAATCTTTTTTCTCGAAAGCAATGTTTTGGAAGTCACCGCTGCCTAAATCTTTTTTCTCGAAAGCAATGTTTTGGAAATCACCGCTGCCCAAGTCTTTTTTCTCGAAAGCAAGGTTTTGGAAGTCACCGCTGCCTAAATCTTTTTTCTCGAAAGCAATGTTCTGGAAATCGCCGCTGCCTAAATCTTTTTTCTCGAAAGCAATATGTTTAGCTGGAACTTTTTTATGTATAGGGGAAGCAGAAACGTTGTTTGTATTTGCTAAAAGAGTTGAAAACATTACTGCTGATGCTATGATTATTTTTTTCATGATTTTATATTTTATGATTATGTTTTTAAATTTTGTTTGTTGTTGATGGTTGTATTGTTTGAAATTAATCCCCGTTGGCCAGTTCTTTTTTGTATTCGAAATAAGAAATGTGAATTGCAGAAACAGGTTGCACATGGCTCACTTTGGTATTTAATGATAAAATACCTGCACTGAAAATTATGGTAACTGCTAAGAGGATCTTTTTCATCGGGGTGTTTTTTAATTATTATTGATGATCACGTATTAATTAATCAGCGCTAGCCAGATTCTTCTTTTCACACATAAATGTTCTAACTAGCACAACCGTAGTTGTTTTGATATTAGTTTCCTTGTTGCATGAGGAAAGAATGCCTGTAGTAAAAATTACTGCTGCTGCGATGATTATTTTTTTCATGATCTGTATTTTTAAAAATTGAATAATATTATTACTGGGTAATAGGGGTAATGAATTAGTCGGCGGTGGCTAAATCTTTTTTCTCAGTTGAGATGTTAAATTTTTGTATGGAAACAGAAGCCGGATGACTGTTGTTCATTTTTGTTTGTGAGGCTAAAATGCCTGTGGTAAAAATTAGTGTTGCTGCGATGATGAGCTTTTTCATATGTTTATATTTTTTAAGGGTGATCGTTTAATCGGCACTTGCCAGGTTCTTTAAATTATTTAAAAAACTAAACCTTTGTATGATAACAATAGGCTGTTTAGTTTCTTCTTTTTTAGTTTGGAATGATAAAATGCCCAAACTGAAAATTAATACTGTTGCCAGGATTGTCGCTTTCATTATGTTTTTATTTTTTATTATGTTACAACGATTATTAATAGTCATTAGATACTAATGACCCGTAGCATACGTGTTCTTTATTACGATAGAATGGCAATAATTGATATATGTGCTTATTGCATGTAACTATTACTTTATTCATAAAGTAATAAGCAAGTATTTATACCAATGGTAAAAATTTGATTATCAGTTAATTAACAACTCAAAGTTACTTATGTTTTGTTGCACTTAAAGAAAATTTATAAAAAAAAGCAAATAGCTGTGTTTTGATTGTTAGGATAATAATGTATTTTATTAGTATGTTTTTTTTAACTTTCGTCGGTATTAATCATTATATTTATTGATGAAGAAATTCTTTCCGGCTATATTTTTCATGTTTTTTGCACTCCATATTTATGCAAATGGCGTGGATGGAGTTAACGGAGTTATAGGTCAGGATACAGATGCCGTTATTCAATTAACCAAACAGGCTTATGAAGCCAGGTTAACAAACGCGCAGCAAACAGTAAATACAGGAGATAAGGCACTGGAGCTGGCCACCAAATTAAATTACAATTCAGGGATTGCAGAAGCTTATAGGGTAAAAGGGATAGGGCAATATTATATGAATGATCCTGAAGCCGCAATAAATAGTTACATAAATGCGCTAACTTTTTTTAAAAAGGCTAATAACAAAAGGGGAGAGGCTAAAGTATATAACAATATAGGCAATTTATACCGTGATAATAATTACGGTGCATCATTAGAATATTTTCAAAAGGCGCTTGATATTGGGCATGAAATAGCTGATAATGCATTAGTAGCTACTGCTTATTTAAACCTGGGGAATTTGTATTCCAGGGAAAAAAGCTATAATCAGGCATTAAAGTACTATAAACAGAGTGAAGTTATTTTTAATGTTTTGCATGACTCGGTAAACCTTATACAATGTGCCCAAAACAGGGGAGTGGCCTACTTTTCCCTGAACCAGCTGGAAATGGCTGAGCAATTACTAACAAGTGCCAACAAACGAGCTAAAGAAAGAGATTTAAATGAAACTGTTGCAAGTATAGATCTTACTTTGGCCCTGGTGTATATTAAAGAAAATAAGTTTGAGATTGCCAGTAAAATTGTTGCAGAAGGGCTGGCATATTCGCATATTATAAATGATGATAAACTGGAGCGGGATTTTGAATATACCAGTTATCAATTAGAGTTTAAACGCGGCAATTATGAGCGGGCGGTGCATTATTTGAGTGATGTATATTTACTGGATAGTGCGCTACAAAAAACAATGCTATACGCCCAAATAAACATATATGAAATTAAACATAAACAGGAGCAGCAGGAACAGCAAAATATTATAAACGACCAGACCATTAAATATGAGCGTGCCCAATTTTGGGGGGCAATTACCGCAGCATGTTTACTATTGATAGTTATTGGCTTACTGATTAGCAATGTAAAGCGAAAAGCCAAAACCAACGCACAGCTTACTGAACTTAACGGAGAGGTATCAAGACAAAAGGATAACCTTGACAGGGTTAACCATCACCTGGAAGAGATAATTGATGAAAGAACCAAGGACCTGCAATTAAAGAATAAGAAGCTTTCAGAATATTCATCCTATTTATCGCACCAGATACGCGGACCTATAGCGACGCTTAAAGGCTTAATGAACCTGGAAAAAGAAGGCCTGGTTGATAAGCAGGAATGTATTGTGATGATGGATAAATGCGTATCGGAAATTGATGAGAAGATCATTGAAATGAGCGATATGATGCACGACCCGGGGAAGTAGTTTTGTTATTAGTTCATTAGTTCATTGGTTTTTGCATGCGAACAGACTGTGAAGTTCCTACTAATGAACTAATAATGAACCAGTGAACTAATGATCGACTACAATGGCCAGTTAGAATGTATCTGAGCCTCAAATAGGCCTAAATACAGGCAATACCATGATATCATATGCAGGATAAGTAATTGGCGGTGTTTTTTGTAACCTTCGGTTTCAAAGGCGATGGTTTCATTGCCCGCGGTTACAAAATAAGTGATTTCCCCTTTTCTGGGTGTGAACTTTGTTTTAAGCGTGTCAATAACCTTAACTTTTAGTTTGGTATTAGGGTCGTGGATGGTACCATCTTTTAACGCCTGGTTTTTTGACATGGATAATAAGTAATTTGGCATCACACAGTTTTTTTGTTTATAAACTGTGTGATGCAAATCCTACTCCAAAACGATTGGTAAAACTTTAGTTTTATTGACTTTTAGACTTTTAGGCCCTGTTTTATCTCATTAAACAATAATGTTAATTATTATTTAAATTATTAAATACATATTTAATAAACGACTGTATTGAAAAATAGTGATAACAATACAGTTGTCGTAATTAGTGAACAGGATTTAGACCGCTATAGCAGTTTTGTTCCTTAGTTCTTCATAAAGCAAAATTACTTTACGTTGCAAGCTGGCAATTTCAGCTTCGCGGTCAATTAATTTCTTTTGGGCGATGCTCAGGTTTGAGGGCTCATGTTCAGCTTCAGTAATGTCCATTGCTAATAAATAAACAACACTTACCTCATAAACATTGGCAATTTGCTCAAGGCGTGATAAGTTAATATCAGTTACACCGGTTTCGATTTTCGAAAATGCCGGTATTGAAATACCTAAACGATCGGCTACATCTTCCTGGCTCCATCCATGCTGATGACGCAGGGTTCTGATGTTCATCCCAACGGATTTGTTTGTTTTCTTTTTAAGGGTGTCGTTCATATAAAACATATGGTTAAAATTAATTGGGGAAAAGGATATTAATTATTAACCAAAGGATATGCCAATATTAATCTAGGGGCAATCACGCATGTTTTATAGGTTTTGTGATAACGCTATCACAAAACGGGGAATTTATTACCCGAAACGAAACAATAAGTGGGGGATTATTTACTTACTATACTCAGTTTGGCAAACTTTAAAAGCAGCTGTTTCTGCCCTATTTCTTTAAAAAAAATGGTTGCTTTTACATCGGGCTTATTGCCTTCCAGGCTAATAACCTTACCAAAACCAAAACGCTCGTGTTCAACGTCCATACCCACCTGCAGGTTTGATGTGTCAGATGGGGCAAAGCCAGGCGAAGGTACATGCGCTTTTGCCAGTATGGATGTGGTTTTAACCACTGCTGGTTTCGGCTTTGAAAAGGTATCCGTTTTTCTGCTCCAGGCCTCGCGTTCGTCATCAAAAAATGAGCTGCCTGATGCAGGTTTGGCAGAAAAATCAAGCTCGAGGTATTTTGCATCAATCTCATCTAAAAAACGGCTGGGCTCACAATTAATGAGTGTGCCGAACTTAAAGCGCGATGTAGCATAGCTTAATGTAAGTTTATTTTCTGCACGGGTGGTAGCTACATAAAACAAGCGGCGTTCCTCTTCCAGGTCACTGCGGGAATTGAGCGACATTTGCGATGGGAAAAGGTTTTCCTCGAGGCCAACAACGTGTACCTGCGGAAACTCCAGTCCTTTTGAAGAGTGGATGGTCATTAATGAAACGGTATCGGCGTCTTTATTCTTGTCGTTATCGTCATTAGTGAGCAGGGCCACATCCTGCATGAAAATGTCCAGTCCTTTTTCTTCAATATCTTCCCGTTCCGAAAACTCTTTTATACCATTCAATAATTCCTGTATGTTCTCGTAACGGTTAAGGCCTTCAATAGATTTATCGTCATACAGGTCTTTCAGCAAACCCGAATGCTGGGCAATATGTAATGCCGCCTCATAAGCCGTAAGTGTTTTGGTGATCACCTGGAAGCTCTGGATCATGGTAGCGAAGTTACCCACCGATGCCGAGGTGCGACCATCCAGGTATTGGGATGGGTTTATGATCACTTCAAACGGCGTAATATTGTTTTGGTCGGCGCTTACTATTATCCGGTCAACAGTTGTATCGCCAATACCGCGACGTGGATAGTTTATAACGCGTTTTAATGCTTCTTCATCATTAGGGTTAAAGGTAAGCCTGAAATAGGCTATAAGGTCCTTAATTTCCTTACGCTGATAAAAGGACAGGCCTCCATATATTTTATACGGTACGCCAAGCTTACGCAAGGCTTCCTCCATGGAGCGCGACTGCGCATTAGTGCGGTACAGGATGGCAAAATCATGCCATTTTAAACCATGTGTGGTGCGTTGGAACATGATGGCTTCGGCTACCATTTTACCTTCCTCATTATCGCTGAAGGCACGCATAACCTTTATTTTATCGCCGGCTTCTTTTTCAGAAAATACATTCTTTTTAAGCTGCTCTTTATTATTAGCGATAATGCTGTTGGCTACATTAACTATATTTTGGGTTGAACGATAATTTTGCTCCAGCTTAAATATCTTCAGATCAGGGTAATCTTTCTCAAAGTTTAAGATGTTCTGAATGTTGGCACCACGGAAAGCGTAGATACTTTGTGCATCATCGCCCACAACGCAAATATTCTCATTTACAGCAGCCAGTTTTTTTACAATCAGGTATTGCGAAAAGTTGGTATCCTGATACTCATCAACCATCAAAAACTTAAACTTGTGCTGATATTTGTTGAGTACATCAGGGAAGTTTTTTAACAGCTCGTTGGTTTTGAACAGCAGATCGTCAAAATCCATAGCACCGGCACGGTAGCAGCGCTGCGCATAGGTTTCATATACTTTACCCAGCTGGCCACGGCCGGATGAAAAATCATCAGCCTGTATCTGCTCATTGTTTTGATACTCATGCCAGCCAACCAAATTATTTTTAGCTGCTGATATGCGGTTAAGTACAAAGTTTGCACTGTATAGCTTATCATCAAGGCTCATTTCTTTCAGAATGGCCCGCAGTAAGCTTTTGCTGTCGTCGGTATCGTAAATAGTGAAATTGCTTGGATAACCCAGTTTATCGGCTTCAACCCTAAGTATTTTTGCAAAAACGGAGTGGAACGTACCCATCCATATATTTTTAGCTTCGGGGCCAACCAGATGATTTATACGCTCACGCATTTCGCGCGCGGCTTTATTAGTAAACGTTAATACAAGTATATTAAATGAGTCAACGCCATTGCGGATCAGATGCGCCACACGATAGGTGATAACGCGAGTTTTGCCTGAACCTGCACCCGCTATAATCATTACCGGGCCCTTTATTTGCTGTACGGCTGCCTTTTGTTCGGGGTTTAATCCCTGTAAGTAATCCAAACTTTTTCCTCTTTTCTTAGACTGCGAAATTAAGGTTTTTGTGCCGATATGAGGAAAGTAAAAGTAAAATTGAGGTGATTAGTGATTAGTTGACTAGAGATTAGTTAAATACAGAATATTGAAAGGAAGTGATTACATATAGGGATGTTTTACGGTTTAATTTAATAACCGTATTTTTGCGGCCTTATGAAGATCCCCAAATTTGCCGACCTGATATTATTTGAGAACGACGATATAATTGTTGTGAACAAACCGCCGTTCATAAGCTCACTTGATGAGCGTGAGGGAGGGGAGATCAATATGCTGCGTTTGGCAAAGCAATATTCGGATGATGCGCAAGTATGCCACAGGCTGGATAAAGAGACCTCGGGAGCATTGATCATTGCTAAAAATCCCGAAGCTTATCGTGCCATATCCATGCAGTTTGAGAAACGACAGGTAAAGAAAGTGTATCATGCCGTTATTGAGGGTACACATGTTTTTGAAAACCTGTTCATTGATCTGCCCATACTAAATGTTGGCAAGGGAAATGTTACCATCAGCAGGCAGGAGGGTAAAAGAGCCGAAACCTGGTTTCAATCATTAAAATACTTTAAACATTATACTTTGGTGGAGTGCCGCCCGGTTACCGGCCGTATGCACCAGATTCGCATACACCTGGCCACTCAGCGGGCATCCATTGCAGGTGATGAGATGTACAAAGGCAAGCCGGTTTTTCTATCGGCATTAAAGCGCAAATACCATTTGGGGAAAGACCAGGAGGAACTGCCTATAATGAAACGCTTTGCATTGCATGCCTTTGAAGTGAGTTTTAAATTGCTGAATGGCGAGGAGATCACCATTCATGCACCGTATCCAAAGGATTTTGAAACATTGCTAAAATTGCTGGAAAAGTTTGATTCATAAGTGCTAAAAGCTAAAAAGTAGTTACTGAATTTCTTGATAGTTATAAATTAAATTAAAGTTAAATACTGCTATCTAATTATTATTTCCCGATTTTTTGTTTTTATCATATGCTAATGTAGATTTATATAAAATTCTGCATTAAATGCTAAAGAAGATCGTCCTTTTACTTCTGTGTTTTTGGTATACTCTTCATGCTGATGCAATGCCGCCTACAGGCAATGCGGATAGTTTAAAATATGCACTACGCTTAAATGATCAGTATTTAAAAGAAAAGAAACTGATCACCTATATTAAAACCTATTACGGCTATATTTCCATCGATAGCATTAAAAGCGCTAATGCCAGAATGCATGAGATATTCTTAAAAAACAACCTTGAAGATAGCAGGGCATTTGAGCTTTTTAGCGAAAGTATTTATCAGAACAGGTTATTACATATCAATGAAGCAAAGACTGCTTTGTTTGCAGCGGTTGAACTGGTCGCAAAAAGCAATGATCATTATCTATTATATGAATTTTTAACGCATATCGCATTTATACAATCGTACGAAGGTAATGCTATTGGTGCCATATCAAGCTTCAGGATGGCCAAACGGGAAACCATAATACTTAATGATGCTTACTTGCAGGCAGCTGTAAATGTTAATATTTCGGATATATATTACAGGTACAACTTTTATAATCAATCGTTATATTACTTAAGTCAGGCGCTAATTATAAGTATAAAGCATAAAGTGCGTGAACCCCGCCTTAAAAACGTTATATATTATAATATATCAGAGAATTATTTTAGGATGGGGCGGCTTGATTCCCTGGAAAATTATAATCAAAAGCTCAAGGATTCGAAGGATAAATCATACAAATTATATACCTACATAAAACGGACTGATTATTACCTTGACTTGTTGCAGCATAATTATAAAAGTGCTATTGGTAATATTTTAATACTACAAAAGGACAGGTTATATAAATTCGAAAGCCTCGATAAGCAAAATCTTGCAATTGCGTATTACAATGATAATACATTGGATTCTGCCAAGAAGTTAATAGAACAGGTATTGGTTGATAAAGCACAAAATAACCATCCGGAGATAAAATACAATTTATATGAACTTTTGGGCGAGATTGCAGTAAAGCAAAATGACCAGAAGCAAGCTGCTATAAATTTTAATATGGCGCTGCAACAATCAAAAGACAATACAAATAAACTGATAGAAGTAGGCGATGTTGCATTACGAATGAAACTTGATGATGTAGAGAATGCCTATAACCAGCATGTTGAGACTTATAAAAACGAGCGCCTGTGGTTGATAATGGTAGTAATTGTAGCCTTGTTAACAATTGCCTTTATTACCTTGTTCTACAGAAATATAAAGCAAAAAAGGCATTACGAGAAGTTGTTATTCGCGGCTCAAAAAGAGGAAATATCATTCATCAACTCGCATAATATACGTAAGCACCTATCGAATATACTGGGCATAATAGATGTAATAAACAACAGCGAGGATAAAGGGAAGGAATATTTGGAGGCGGAAAATTACCTTACCTATTCAGCGAAAAAACTGGACGAGGCGATAAAGAATATTTCGGAGAAATTGGAGGATGGAGATTAGCTACTTTAAAAGATACTAATCTCCATCTCATAATTCTAATCACTATTTTACTCTCATCGTATTATTAGCCCTGTTCATATCAGGCAAAGCATTATCCGGGTCGATGGTTACGCTTTCAACTTCAGTAGTAGTTGGTATGGTAAAGGTGATTGCTTTTTGCTGCAGCCAGGTTTCAACAGGTAGTTTTATGCGTTGTTTGCTGCCATCTTTTAGTTTAACCTCAACGATGAATGGCATAGCCATCTCTTCCTTGTTGGCAACGGTTATCCTTATACCATTTTTAGGGTCTTTATCTACATATTTTGCATCTATCAAAGCCAGATCAAGCTGTAGATTGTTATAGAACCAGCCTTTCCAGAACCACGACAAATCCTCACCAGCGCCATTATCCATCGATCTGAAGAAATCATCGGGCTGAGGGTGTTTATAAGCCCATTTATGTATATAATTTCTGAAAGCGTAATCAAACCTATCTTTGCCCAGTATCTGTTCGCGAAGCAAAACCAAACCGAAGGCTGTTTTATAATAAGTGATAGGGTGGCGGTATTTTTCAGCCACACCGTCTGCCGCCGTCATTATGGTTATCGCGTCAGGGTCGGCGATGGTTGGGATGATCTCATCAGCCGGGTTACCGCCTTTTGGCGCGTACTCACCATCGCGTTTTGGGGCATATTCACCTTTGTTGAATACATCGGTAGCATATATGTCAATAAACGTATTCAAACCTTCATCCATCCACGCATAGCGGCGCTCATCAGAGCCAACAATCATCGGGAACCAGTTGTGGCCAATCTCATGGGCGATTAATCCGAACAGGTCGCCCTTTGTAGCTCTGGGACTGTCGAATGTGATGCCCGGGTATTCCATGCCTCCGGCTTCACCAGCCTCATTTATAGCAACAGGATAGGGGTAAACAAACCATTTTGATGAAAAATATTCCACCGATGCTTTTAAATATTCAGTGGCACGGCTCCATGCGGTATCGCCAACACTTTCCACAGGATAAACCGACATAGCCAACGACTTTTTACCTTCAGGTAAATTCATTCTTGCGGCATCCCATATATACGCCTTTGACGCTCCGAAGGCAACATCGCGGGTATTATACATTTTAAAGTGCCAGGTAAGCGTGCCGGTATGCACCGGGCGGGATGAGGGATTATTTACCTCGTCTGCAGCGCGTATCATTATCGTTTTATCGCTATTACGGGCCGCTGCAAGCCTGTTTATTTGTTTTGTGGTAAGTACTTCAGCCGGATTTAATAATTCGCCTGAGCCTGCTACAAGCATGTCCCATGGCACGGTTACAGTATAGTCGAAGTCGCCATATTCCAGATAAAACTCACCGCTGCCTAAAAATGGCAGGGTATCCCAGCCATGTGAGTCGTCATACACACACATACGCGGGAACCACTGGGCAATCTCATACATTTTGCCGTTTTTGGTATCACTGTAATCGGTACGGCCGCCAAATGCGCTGCTGGGTATGGTATAATGGTATTTTATTAATACGCTGATCTTACCACCGTTAGGACTAAGTGATACTGGTAGGCGCAACTGCATGCGGGTATCGGTAATTATATAATCTGCTTTTTCAGTTTTGCCGTTCTGTACAATCTCAACCGATTCAAACTGGTAACCATCCGTATGCTGGTTTGCTTTTGGTGCAGCGCTTGTATAAAAATTGGAGCGGGCATCTTTTTTATAGGTGTTCTGATCCAGCTGCAGCCATAAGTATTGCAGCGCGTCCGGACTATTATTGGTATAGCTTAAATTTTCGCTGGCTGTAAGCGTTTTGCTAATAGTATCAATAGTAGCCTTTAACTGGTAATCGGCCCGGTTTTGCCAGTACTTTAGTCCCGGTTCGCCATTGGCGGAGTGGAACTCATTGCCTTTATCAGTATAAAAAGTAGTAGAGAATAAAGTTGATGGATTGTACCTGGAGGCAATCGTATCATTTGTATTAGGAGCGTGTTGCCTGCGCTGTGCTTGTGATGAAATAGTAGAAAAAAGGATAAGTCCCAGGCCAATAAATTTCAGTTTCATGAAGAGTTCAGTTAGAGGCAGCAATATACAAAGGATGTTTTAAAATATTTTATAACCGTTTATGGAAAATTGGTCCAAAGTGCATCCTGTAAGAAAAACTTAACAATATGTCACAGCTCAATAAGATCAGTATCCCTCAGCCATGTCACCAATCATGGCAGCAAATGTTGCCGGTTAATAATGGCCGGCATTGCCAGCAATGTTGTAAAACGGTAACAGATTTCACTAAAATGACTAATGATGAGGTAATAGGATACCTGACTACTAATCATCATGTTTGCGGCAGGTTTGGGCAACAGCAACTAAATAATATAAACTATCAGATTTTGCCGGAAAGTCTGCCTGCTTCAAAAAGGTATAAAATATGGGCGATGGCAATAGGCCTGGCGGGATCTATAACTTTTTATAAAGCGAACGCGCAAACCAAACCAGTAACGGTGCAAATAGCAGCGCAACCGCAAAATGTATGTGAAAATAGAATTATTGGGAAAGTACTATCGCCGAATTTATTAAATACAAAAGAGATTAAGGGCTGTGTAACCGATGATCAAAACATAGTTATACCGGGTGCATTGATAAGAATAAAAGGCAGCAATTTAGGTGCCATTACAAATATTCACGGCGACTTTAATTTAAGGGTGCCTATATCAACAACGCAATTTATAGTTAGTAATATTGGCTATAGCTCCCAAATCATTAATATTAATGCAGATGCAAACTACACTGTAAAGCTCCAGGAGCCTGTATTTTTAGGTGATGTAGTAGTAATAAAACAAAAACAACCATTTTTTAAACGGATCTACTATAGGTATATACGCAGACCAATCCGCAAAATATTTAATTAAATTACCCCAACGCTTCAGCTAACACACCCTCTTTTAACGAATAGGATGTCATCAACACATCGTTAATGCCCAGCTTAGCCATTACAAAACGGGTAATGAGCGACGCTACAACAATCATATCTACGCGTATGGGTATAATGCCTTTGGTGTTTTCCCTGTCGAAATGGGTTGATTCTATGAGCCAGTCGGTGATGTTTAAAAACTCGGTGGTATTAAAGTGATATTCCCGTGTTTTTTTCAGGTCGAACTCATTGCCTTTTTTTAGTTCAATTACCTCTGCAAAGGTTTCAAAAGCGCCTGATGAACCTATGATGCTTTCAATCTTTATACCGGCGAGCGCTTCAAATAGCGGTGTTAGTATCTGTTCAAGGTAGGTGTTTAGTTCGTGTATAGATGTTGCCGGGATAGGATCCTTTTTATGGAACTTATCCATTAACCGCGCTGCGCCGATCTCGAAGCTTTGTTTCCATTTGATGCCCTCCTTATTGCCCAAAACAAATTCAACGCTTCCTCCGCCAATGTCCAGTATCAGGGAGTTTTGCTGGGTTAGGCAATTGCCGGTTTTAACGCCTTCGTAAATGTATTTGGCTTCCTGTTCGCCGTTTACTGTTTCAATGGCGATGCCTGTTTTGGCTTTCACCTCTGCAATAAAATCCTTGCCGTTTGAGGTGGTACGTAAGGCTGATGTGGCGATAGCCTTTACCCGCCCTGCCCCGTATTCGGTAATATGCTGATGGAACTTTAACAAGGTATCAATACCACGCTGATAAGCTGCAGGCTGTATAATACCGCTATTGATACCCCCTTCACCTAAGCGAACAGGTATGGTAATATGGAAAAGCTCTTCCGGGTTTGCCGCAGTGCCGCGGGCAATTAATAAATGAAAGGTGTTTGTACCAAGATCCATTACCGCTACAGTATTGTTGTCTACTGTAGCAGGAGTATTATTATCGCCCATAAATGCCTAAACCCAAATATGCGGAAAATGTTTAGCTCTCTAACCTCCTAAAGAGGATTTTTTATCCACTCACTATTCACCACTTACCGCTCACCAAATCATTCTTTATAAAAGAACCATTTAACCAGTTCCTTATAGCTTGCCTTTTTGCCATACATCAATATGCCAACTCTGTATACCCGCGAAGCAATGTAGGTTGTGAATAAGAAGCCTATCACCATCATCAGCATTGATAATGCCATTTGCCAGCCGGGAACACCAAAGGGAACACGTACCATCATGGCTACCGGTGCAGTGAATGGTATGATCGACAGCCATACAGCTAAAGTACTATCAGGGTTATTTATCAGGAAAGAGAACGAGAGGATGTAGGTAAACAATAAAGGAAGTGTAATGGGGAACATAAATTGTTGTGTTTCCGTTTCGCTGTCAACTGCAGAACCCACTGCTGCAAAAAGTGCACTATACAGAAAGAATCCGCTTAAGAAATAAAAGAGGAAACAGCCCAATATATAAGGGAAATTAACCGTCTTAAAGCTATTATAGGCCTCAATTGCGGGACTTTGCGTTGTTATACTTGGCGTATCCGATGTGGTTTGTGTTTTAATAGTTTGATTTGTTTTAGGATGCTCTTTTTGCGGGATTGCTTTATTTTGCAATAAAAAATTGCCAGCAATAAATGTTACTCCTGTTGACAGGATGATCCATAATATAAATTGAGTTAATCCTACTAAACCAACGCCAATGATTTTACCCAGCATCAGTTGAAATGGTTTTACCGATGATATGATGACTTCAATTATACGGCTGGTTTTTTCTTCAATAACCCCACGCATAACCTGTGCACCATATATAAATAAAGCAAGGTAAACTAAAATAGCTCCTGCTATCCCAGCGCCATATGCAGCTCCTATACTTGAACTTTCTTCACCCTTGTCAGTTATTTGTTTTGCGCTGATAGAAATATCGCTTTTTATGGCATGCAGTTTAGCAGTATCGATGCCTTGCTTTACCATGATAGTGTTTGTAGCAATATCATTCATTTGATCTTGTATTTCACCCGCAATGGTGAAATTGGGCTTCTTTTCTGATGATATTTCTACAGCATCAGGCTGATTGTAATTTTCGGGTATAACCAGTAAAAAATCATCTTCATGTTTGCGTAAGTCAGCTTTTGCATCGGTTATAGATTTTTGGGTGGATTCAAAAACTATGTTCTTTTTATTATGAAACTTCCCGGTAAAAATATGACTTTGGTCAATTACCCAAATGGTTCTTTCCTTATTCAAATCATCACTATAAGTAGCTATCAGGTAGATGATCGCAAACATGGTTAATATTAGCATTGGCACCAGGAAAATCATTAGTATAAATGATTTTTTCCGAACACGAACTAAGTATTCGCGTTGTATAATGAGTAATACTTTTTTCATACGGTAACAGCTTTAAGATTTACCTTTTCAATAAAAATCTCATTCATGGTGGGCACAACTTCCTGCAGCCTGTTTATGCTCGTTTTTGGGATGAGGTATTGCAGTACATCATTAGCGCTGGCAGCTGTATTCAGTTTTATTTTGATGGTGTAGGTGCTATCACCATTTTCAGTTTCATCAACCAGGTTAAAGGGCTGTGATCCATCGAAATTAAGTTTACTGCCGTTGTACTCGATGAGATAGGTTTCGTTACGATAAGAGTTTTTGATATCCTTAACCCGCCCATCCAATACTTTTTTTGATTTATTGAGCAGGGCGATGGAATTACACAATTCCTCAACAGATTCCATGCGGTGGGTGGAGAAAAGTATGGTTGCGCCTTTACGGTTCAGTTCCAGTATCTCGTCCTTTATCAGTTCAGCATTAACCGGATCGAAGCCGCTGAAAGGCTCATCTAAAATGATCAGATCGGGCTCATGCAGTACGGTAGCCACAAACTGGGCCTTTTGCTGCATACCTTTTGATAGCTCTTCGATCTTTTTATGCCACCATGACTGCATTTCCAGTTTCTCGAACCAGAACTTCAACCTTTTGGTAGCTTCATCACGGCTCAAACCCTTTAACCTTGCCAGGTAGATCATCTGCTCACCTATTTCCATTTTCTTATATAGTCCGCGTTCCTCGGGCATATAACCAATGCGCTCAATATGCGACTGGTTGAGTTTCTCACCATCAAAATATACTTCGCCTGAGTCGGGTGCGGTAATTTGGTTAATGATACGGATAAGCGAAGTTTTACCGGCACCATTCGGCCCAAGCAGACCGAATATCTGCCCGCTTTCTACTTCTAAACTCACATCGCTTAAGGCAGTATGCCCGGCGTATTGTTTCACAATATGACGAATGCTCAGCATTGGTTAAGTATTAAGGTTTTGCTGTTAGATACAGGGATTTTTAAAATGTTACGAAACAACCTGGTCATTAGTTGTTGGCTCGCTTTGAAGAACTTTTCTTGCTTTATTAATAATATTCAGAATGGCGTATAGTGGTAATACTGATAGCAGGTCACCATATTTTACATAGCTCTGTGATCCTGAAAATATTGAAGATTTAAACTCAAATAGTATAATTACTTTCAAGATGATAATGGCTAATAACATTATACTATAAGTTTTATAAGCTGATGAAAACTGCGCATTTTTAACTTTAAATACCATTAAAACCATATACACCACTACAATCATTTCAAGTATTGGATAGGATGGTGTCAAGTCTAATCCAATTGAGAATATGAGGGAGGTTAGTATAACTGACTGTAATCCTAAAAAGATAGAAAAAGGCGTTTGAATGACTATATTTTCGCCGACAAATTGCAATATGCTTATCAAATACCAGGCAAGGAAAATGTTTACTATCTCAATAAAAAGATTAAATAATATTGGAGGCGAATAATTAAATTCAAGAATAAAAATAACGAAGGTTAGTATAATGCTGATGATCGTTAGCCGTCGCATTAACTTATTGTTTTTATGGTTAACCTTCATTTACTGGATTAAGAATTATTAATTGTTATAAAATTAATAAAAGTTCTGTTACGATAGCAGCGGTTTGGTTTGGGTAATAAGCGCTTTTGATTTATATACGATATAAGCTATGGCTATTAATGGGATAACATGAAGAAAGCCAACATATTTTATGGCCTTAAAATAGAAGTCAGGATTAGAGATGAGGGGTGTTGCCAGAGGGATAAAAAAGTCAAAAAAGGTTACGAGAATAGCGGCATAGGCATAAATTCTGAAAGAGCCTGAAAAAAAAGGATCTCTAATAAAAAATAAAATTACAATAAGATATATAGTGCTAATAACTGTAAGCGCATTAATGAACGTATCAAAAAATTGATTATTTAAGAAGTTGAACAAGGTAGTGCCAGTAATAAACAGGAAAATAGACATGCTAATGAACCAATAAAAACTTTTCAATATAAATGTCCTTTCATTTAAATATTTTACTATCGCTGTTAAATAAAAAAGAGACAGTACAAAGCATAGTTCGGATATAACAATGAGGCTATAAATTATATAAATATTTATATAAAAGTAATGAGCTCTTTTTATGGCATACAGAATTTGTATAGCAACATCAATAATGCTTAATAGCAATATAAGCTGGTTGTTTTTCAAATTTAACTTCATGCTCAAGGTGATAAGTGAATTTAAAGATATTCTTCAATGGCACACTAAACAAGAAAGCCCAAAACTACAACAGTTTTGGGCTTTCAAAAGTTTTAAACTTCCGGTCTTTCCGTCTTACCGACTAATAACTATTCAAAATATTCCTTCATCCGTTCAAAAAAGCTTTTTTCGTTTTTGCCGGGGTTGGGTTTAAAGTTTGGTGAGCTTTGTAGTTTTTCAAGTAATTCACGTTCTTCACGGCTTAGTGCCTTTGGTGTCCATATATTAATATGCACTAGCTGGTCGCCGCGGTGGTATGAGTTTACTTCGGGCACGCCTTTACCTTTCAGGCGCAATATTTTACCGCCTTGTGTGCCGGGTTCAATTTTTATTTTGGCTTTACCATCAATGGTTGGCACTTCAACGCTGGTACCTAAAGCAGCATCAACAAAGTTAATGTGCAGATCGTAGATAATATTGTTACCGTCGCGTTTTAAAGTTTCGTGAGGGATCTCTTCAATCAGTATGATCAGGTCTCCCGGCATACCACCACGTGGGGCAGCGTTACCTTTGCCGCTCATGCTCAATTGCATGCCTTCGCTTACACCGGCTGGTATGTTTATAGTAATGGTTTCTTCACCGCGTACCAATCCATCACCGTGACAAACAGGGCATTTTGAGGTAATTACAGAGCCTTCGCCGTTACAAGTAGGGCAGGTGCTGGTAGTTTGCATCTGGCCTAGTATGGTATTGGTCACCCTGCGCACAGCGCCCTGGCCACCGCAAGTTTTACAGGTTTGGATAGATGATTTATCCTTAGCGCCCGAGCCATCGCAGGTTTTACAAACTATCTGCTTGTTTACCTTTATTTTCTTTTCGGCACCATTGGCAATTTCTTCAACAGTAAGCCTTACCTTAATACGCAGGTTGCTGCCGCGCGCCACACGACGGCCACCGCCGCCTTGTCGGCCTCCGCCACCGCCGCCAAAGAAACCTTCAAACGGACTGCCACCACCAAAAATATCACCGAACTGGCTAAAAATATCTTCCATGTTCATGCCTGCACCGCCATAGCCGCCACCACCACCGTTTGGTGATTGCGCGTTGGCAGCGTGACCAAACTGGTTGTAACGCTGGCGCTTTTCAGGGTTACTTAATACTTCATAAGCTTCGGCAGCTTCCTTAAATTTTTCTTCAGCTTCTTTATCACCTTCATTTTTATCCGGGTGATATTTGATAGCCATTTTACGATATGCCTTTTTTATCTCATCAGCATCAGCGCCTTTTGCTACACCAAGCACATCGTAATAATCTCTTTTAGCCATAGTTTTATTTCGGATTTCGAAATTTCGATTTCGGATTTATCAATTATAAGTTTTATCAGGGTGGGAATTCTAAATATCCAATTCAAATAGATCCGAAATTGAACACGTAATCCCAAATCAATTAAGCGCCTACTATTACTTTAGCAAAACGTACTACTTTATCGCCCAGGTAATAGCCTTTTTCCATTACATCAATTACCTTGCCTTTTAAATCATCGGTTGGGGCAGGTACATTGGTAATAGCCTCGTGAATGTCGGCATCAAAAGTTTCACCCAATGCATCCATTGGTTTTAAGCCTTTTTGTGAAAGTGTGTTGCTTAATTTGTTGTAAATAAGTTCAATGCCTGTTTTAATAGCGGCAACATCAGTAGCATTATCCATCGAGCGTATAGCACGTTCAAAATCATCCATCACCGGCAACATGGCAACAATTACATCTTTACCTTCAGTTTTTCTTGCTTCTTCACGTTCCTTTACTGTACGCCTCCTGAAGTTATCAAACTCGGCAAACAAACGCAGGTATTTGTCATTTGCTGCCACTAATTCTTCTTTTAGTTTATCCTCTGCAGATGGGCCTTTTGGGGCTGCTTCTGCTTCGGTACCCTGTATGTTTTCATCTATTACACCTTCTTCAGGTGTTTCTGTATTTTCTGTGTGTTTCTTCTTAAGCATATTAATGTTATAAGTAAATAGTGCAAGACAAGTATCTTGCCATTTATATAAAAGCGACAGCGTGTCAGTATTTAATTAAATAGACTGTTGAGTTTGCAGGTGACAGTGCGCAGTTGGCAGCTTTTTTTAGTTGGCAGTTTTCTACAGGTTGCAGCAGGCAGTGGACAATTTGCAGTTTTTTCACAACTGCCCACTGCAAACTGAACTAAGCTATCTGCACATCTTCCAAAACCTTACTGTTTTCGCATTTAATAATGCGTGAAGGGAATGTGCGGATGATATGATAATCGTGCGTGGCAATAATTACCGCGGTGCCTAATTGCTGGCCTATTTGTTTAAGCAGCAATACAATTTCTTCGGATGTATCGGGGTCGAGGTTACCTGTTGGCTCATCTGCCAGGATAATCTCGGGATCGTTAAGCAAAGCACGGGCAATAACCACACGCTGCTGCTCACCGCCTGAAAGCTCATGCGGCATTTTCTTTAATTTTGAACGCAAGCCAACTTTTTCTAAAACGTCAAGTGTGCGGTCAGCTATCAATTTTTTATCTGTCCAGCCGGTGGCGCGCATTACAAAATGCAGATTTTGCTCAACCGAACGGTCGGTAAGTAATTGAAAATCCTGGAAAACTATACCCAGTTTACGGCGAAGAAAAGGAATTTCCTTGCTCCCCAGTTTGTTCAAATCATAACCGCAGGCAATACCGCTGCCAGATGAAATACTCAGATCGCCATAAATAACCTTTAGCAAACTGCTCTTACCTGATCCGGTTTGACCGATAAGCCATACGAAATCATTTTTATCAATATGCAGGTTAACGTTTGATAACACCAGGTGCTTTTGCTGAAAAATATCAACACCGCTTAGTTTTATAATAGAGTTTTCAATCATCTTACAGGTCTAACTTTAATATCTGCCCAAAAGGCAGCTCTTTAACAATATTCATTATGTAATCGGTCTTATCGGCAAGCCCGGCCTTATCCAGTGATTTTTCAGGCCTGTCGACCCTGAAATAAGCCAGTAGCGTAAATTTGTCGTCCCTTAACTGTACGTAATCGGGTATTTTAGCTACGCCTTTAACTTTAATAAGATACATTAGTTCGTGGTTAATGTTTCATGGTTAATGGTAGAAGTCAGCAAGCTTTTTTTAGTATAACCTGCTATGAATTTATGAATCATTAACTATGAACTCTTCTCAAAGGTAACAATACTTGATAATTTTAGAGAAGACGATTACAGATTTTGTTAAAGTGTATTGTTTAGTTTTTCTTTAACTATATCCCGGTTTTGCCTTGAAATAGGCACTTTTGTTTGATCGGTTAAAAACAGTGTGCCGCCATCTTCTCTTAAAAGGCTTTTTACAAAATGTAAATTAACCAGGTGCGATTGATGTGTGCGGATAAAATTATGGGGTGTCAACAGTTCAACAAACTCCTTTAATGTTTTACAAACCAGTACTTTTTCGCCGTTTTGCAGGTAAAATAAGGTGTAATTGTTTGATGCTTCACAACGGATAATGTTATCCACGCGCACATACATGATCTCTTGCAAGGTAGGCAGGGCTATTTTGGGGATCTCCTTATTTCCTGATTTGATGTACTCAAGCAGGTTTACAATATTGTAGTCTTTTTGCTTCGAGATTATTTTCTGCCGCGCTTTTTCAACGGCCAATTTCAACTCATTGATATTTATGGGTTTCAGTAAATAATCTAAGGCCGAAAATTTAATAGCTTGTATGCCATATTGATCATAAGCAGTAATAAAAATTATCTCGAAATTGATATTGGCAAATCCTTTGAGTAGATCAAATCCCGACCCGCCGGGCATTTGTATGTCCAAAAAAACCAGGTCGGGCTGATAAGCCTGTATAGCTTCTATGCCGCTATTGGCATTAAATGCTGTTGTCACAACATCAATTTCACTGCAGTATTGATTTAATAATATCTGCAGATTTTCGATATTATTAGGTTCATCATCAATAATTATACTACGGATATTCATTAGCTGTTAAGTTATGAAAATAAATTAACAAGCGTTATTGCTATTGTGGTGCCGGTTTGCTTTGAATCAATAATTAAAGTTGTGGGTTCATCCGGATGTACCTGGTTTAAAAGTGCAATGCGCTCTTCGCTTAACTTTAATCCCAACGATCCCTCTTTTCGAGTAATCTTTTCTTTATCAAAACCCTTACCGTTATCGGTTACCGATAATACCAGGTTATTACCCTGTTTACTAACTTGTACCTGTATGTTCCCATTTTGTTGTAACAAGGCCACGCCGTGCTTTACCGCGTTTTCTACAAAAGGCTGCAGCAGCATTGCCGGTATTTCGGTGTTGGCAATGTTGATTTCGTCGCTCACCGTAACCTCGTACTGAAAGCCAAAACGCAGTTGTTCCATTTGCAGGTAATCCTCCTGTATCTTCAATTCATCTTCCAGGCTAATCAAATCCTGTTCACTGGTATTTAATACCTTACGTGTAAGATTGGCAAATAATGTAAGATAATGATTGGCGGCAGGTATGTCATTTTTATTCATCAGGCCTTGTATGGAAGTTAAGGCATTGAACATAAAATGCGGGTTTAATTGCGAACGTATCGACCTTAGTTTTAAATTAACACTTTCCTTTTCCTGTATAGATTGTTTTAATTTCCGGTCATAGCTTAAGTCAACAACATAATTATTGATAGATAAAACTATTAAAAAGGAAACGGCTAAAATATAAATAAAGTTTATTTTTACCCATAAAGGGAACACCTTTTCACGTATAAGAATTAAGAAAATAATTACAATAGCTATATATACAACAAGAGCCAGTAATGCAAATGGCATTTTTTTTTTCGATTTTAAAATACGGGCTTTTCTTTCTTCTTTCGATAATGACTGAAACCTTTTAATTCCCCAAAAACCCATGCCGCAAATACCAATAATGGTCAGCAATAAAACAATACCCAAAAAATAAAACGGGTGTGGTTTCATAAAGGATAATGCAGGCACTGTTTGCCATATGTATGAAAATAAAACAAAAAATAACATAAAGCAAACGCCAACACTCAAATGCAGTAATGATGATAAAAATCTTTTCATAATGTTTTTTAAATTTAATAATTACATTACTAAAGTGCCGTAAATATCATTTGGCATCAATGCTTAACGAGTAGCTGGCAGATATGAATTAGAATTTGGTAAAATTATATACTATAATTCGCTCAAGAAATTCATCGTATCAATACCATCGGCATAATCCCATAATTTGGGCTGCTGGCTTTCGCCAAAGCCAACCAGTTGATTTGTTACCTGCAACGGTATCGCGCTAACTACACACTGTATCTTTTCGTTTTCGATATTGATCAGACCTTCTACTGACGATATATCAGTATAATTGTCATAATACAAAACTGCCAGTGGCGAAGTGAACCTGTCATCCTTTTTAAGGAGCAAAAAGCCATTGTCGAAATGGTCGTCGCGATTTACGAGGTAGATAGACTTGTTGTAGTCGTAGTTGTTATTGTATTTATGATGATTGATGATCTGCTCGTAACTCTGTATCGACTCAAAAAAGAAATTGAAATTATAACCTTCAGGAACCAATATTTTCGAAACATTACGGCAGCCCAGTCCATAATAATCAAAAATATCATGACCAAGTTCATGTAATTGCTCAGCTGTTTCATTGCCTGATAGTACGGCTATACTGTTCCTGTTTTTACGGATGATGTTTGGCACCTTACCAAAATAGTAGTCAAAATAACGGGAGGTATTGTTGCTGCCTGTGGCTATAACTGCATCAAAGTTTTCCAGGCGTTCAATAAAGCTAAACTTATCTGCAAAACTATTATCTAGTTCAACCAGCAGGTTAAGTACGTACTTTATCATACGGCTATCCTGTGATGACGACTTGATAAGTGCATGATTGCCAGTTACCAGTACGCACAGCACATCATGGAAACCTACCAGCGGTATGTTGCCAGCGAGTATCAAGCCTACTTTTTTATTGCCCCGGTTATCGAGGTTATATTTACTGAGCCATGTTGTAAGATCGGCCTTATTTAGCATTGTGCCAATGGATGTTACGGCTTTTGCAACATTATCAGGAGTGAACCATGCATTGTAATACAGTTCATCGTTGATAAGGTCGGTTAGCTGCTCACCGGGCTTAATTAAGCGTTTCCCTAATGCTGCTAAAGTATCTGTTAATGCTATTGCATTGAATTTTGACATATAAATGGTATGTATTTAAACCCTTGAAGTGTTTTTTTGTTATATTTGCGTTCCCTGTTTAATTACCGGGGCAAAGTTAATTGAGAATATAAGATATTTAGAAAAATATGGCGATTATAATCACCGATGAATGCATTAACTGCGGAGCCTGCGAACCAGAGTGCCCAAATAATGCTATTTATGATGCAGGAGCGGCATGGCGGTTTTCAGATGGTACAGGTTTAAAAGGCGTTATTGATTTTGGCGATGGCGTTACTTTGAATGCAGAAGAAGCACAAGCTGCTTTGTCTGACGATATTTATTACATAGTACCTGACAAATGTACAGAGTGTGTTGGTTTTCATGACGAGCCACAGTGTGCTGCTGTTTGCCCTGTTGATTGCTGTGTAGATGATGAAAATGTACGTGAGACAGAAGAGGAACTGATTGCCAAAAAAGAATGGCTTCACATGAATGAATAATACTTTTTATTTATATTTATGAAATTTATAAAAAAGGAAGGCTTTATGTCTTCCTTTTTTTATATTGTATCCTAATTAAACTATTATACTCCTAGAAGCGTCTATTTCTTATATATGGAATACGGTATTTGTAATTTAGCGGTAATCCCCATGCGTGCTGCACCAAATGAACAAAGTGAAATGATATCACAAATATTGTTTGGTGAAGCATTTGAAATTTTAGAATGGGCTGAAAAGTGGGTACTGGTAACTACGACTGCCGATAATTATACAGGCTGGATAGGCCGGTTACAGTTTAGCATGCTTAGCCATATGGGCTGGCTGCAACTTAAACGCGAAAAAGCCCCGCTAACCTATGGCGCTGTTACACAGGCCTGGAAAAAATCTGATAATACCATTTTGTATTTACCTATAGCCAGCTCACTTGCTTTTTTTGAGGGTAACAGCTGCAAAATAGGGAATGAGAAATTTGAGATATTAGGACCTAAAGGTGATATTGAAAACTTTACCAATACAGCAAAGTCCTTTTTAAACGCACCTTATTTATGGGGCGGGCGTACACATTTTGGTATAGATTGCTCGGGCTTTACACAAGCTGTTTACAGGCTGTATGGTATAAACTTAAAGCGTGATGCCAGCTTACAGGCCGAACAGGGCGATACTATCCCTAATTTATACGAAGCAAATTTAGGCGACCTTGCTTTTTTTCATAACAAAGAAGGGCGCGTAGTACACGTAGGAATAATATTGAAAAATGAGCGGATAATCCATGCTTCGGGCAAGGTGAAGATTGATATTATTGATGAGAAAGGGATTTACTCAGAAGAATTAAAACGCTATACGCACGATTTTCATTCAATTAAACGCCATACCGCATTGTTGTGGTAATTAATCGAATTTTATATCCCAGATAATTATTTTTTTATCATCGCTTACAGAAATTAGCTGATTGCCGTTCCATACCACTTTATTTATGGATAGGAAATGGCTGGCGAAACCCTTTTCGCGGTTGATGATCTTGTATAATTTAAAATCGTCGGCTCCCCAAAGCTTAATGCTCTTATCCATACTCGCGGTAGCAAAATAAGGCTGGGTAGGGTGGAAGGCAATATTGTTTACAGCAAACAGGTGGGCTGGAATATTCTGAATCAGTTCAAATGACCGGGCATCCCATATTTTTACCTGCGCATCACGGCTGCCTGAAACCAGGTATTCACCATTGGGCGCGTATTGCAGGGAGAATACAGCCATACTGTGTCCCGCTAATGCTTTTATGGGTGTATAATCTTCCAGATCGTAAATCCTCACCAAATTATCGCGGCAGCCAAAAGCTACCTGTTTTTCATCGGGCGAAATGCTAATGCAACGTATGGTATCATCAGAAACCTTAACCGTATGTACTAATTCAAATGTATTGATGTTCCAGATGGAAACTGTACCGTCTTCTGATGCTGCAAGCAGCTCATTTTTACTGCTTACAAACTTAATATCAAATATGGGTTTGAAATGGTGCTTTAACAGCTTGATAACTTTTTGCTGGATGAAATCGAAGACCACAATATCGCCTGTACGCAAGCCTGCAAGCAGGTAGGGGAACCCCGGCGGACAAAGTATGGCATACACAGAAGCAGGCACCGGGAACATTACTTTTATAAAAGCATTGTTCTTCAAACTCCATTCCACCACGCCCTTGTCGTTTCCACCGGTAAATAATATACCCGGCTTCTGTGAAAGTTCGGCAGTGAAAATAGGGTTGCTGTGCCCGGTGAGTTCTGTTATTTTTTCTACTGAGATCATTTTTGTGAGTGGGCACTTATAAGTAGGCAGTTGGCAGTTCGCAGTTCGCTACCATGCAAACTGAAAACGGCCCACTGCAAACTTATTTATGTCTTTGTTCTAAATTTTTAGCAATGGTTTCAAGCGTAAGGCCTTTTTCGCGCAGTAGTACCAGTAAATGGAATATCAGATCGGATGATTCATTGATCAGGTCGAACTCGGTTTCAGCTAAGGCGGCTATTACGGTTTCAACACCTTCTTCGCCAACTTTTTGCGCTATTTTGTTTAAGCCTTTACTACGTAGTTTATTTACATATGAGCCTTCTACCGGGTTTTCATAACGATCGGCGATGATCTGCTCCAGTTCTAAAATAAAGTTCTGGTTATAGGCGGTTTTAAAGCAACTGCGATCACCGGTATGGCAGGTTGGGCCATCGGGTTTAACTTTTATAAGGATGGTATCTTTATCGCAGTCGATATCGATACTTTTTACATGCAAAAAGTTATTGCTGGTTTCGCCTTTGGTCCACAGTCGGTTTTTTGAGCGGGAGAAAAAGGTTACTATGTTTTCTTTTACGGTTTTATCATAGGCTTCCTGGTTCATGTAGCCAAGCATTAATACTTCAAGCGTATGCTCATCCTGTATAATAACCGGAACCAGGCCGTCTGTTTTATTGAAATCTATTTCCATTTTATTTTCATTCCGCTGCCTGTATTCCCACAGGCAGCTATTCATTTATCAGTTGCAAAGTTGTTTGTGAGGACACAAACAACGGGAGAGATATATTATTCCGAAGTCTGTGTCCTCACAGACTTCAACCTCGACTCCCATTGATCTTTCGTAATTACATAAACAACGCCGGGCTGTTCACCACAATCGCTATCATGGCTATATTTTAAGCCGAGTTTCTTAAACACGTTTATCGATGCCGTGTTCTCTTTCATGGCTGTGCCGATAATTTTATCAAGATTAAGCACTTTAAAACCATAATCCAAACAGGCTATTGCAGCTTCGGTAGCATATCCTTTGCCCCAATGGCGTTTAAGCAGACGATAACCGAGATCTGAATAGTTTTTATCTTCCAGATATTTCAACCCGCACCAGCCAATATAATCGCCGGTTTGTTTATCGAACATATTTAAACGGCCTTGACTGTATTTTTCATACTGATTGTAATTCCTGATGAAATCAAGAACTTCATCCAAGTCTTTGTATGCCCCTGAGCCAACATATTTGGTAACATCCGGGTCGCTGTTCAGTTCAAAAAGATACGCTGCATCTTCTTCACTAAACTGCTTTAATATTAACCGTTCTGTTTCCAGTTGAATAGCCATGGTCAATTATTCAGCAAGCGTTCTCACCTCTATATTATTTTGCCTCAATACCTCTTTCAGGTCGGGGATCAGGATCTCGCCGTAGTGAAATACCGATGCTGCCAAAGCCGCATCAACATTGGTTTTTTCAAATACATCCACAAAATGCTGTACAGAACCCGCGCCGCCGGAGGCAATAACCGGGATATGCACCGCATCATTAATGATCTTCAAAAGCCCGTTATCAAAACCCGCCTTTGTACCATCATGATCCATGGAGGTTAATAATATCTCACCCGCGCCGCGACTTTCCGCTTCCAGTATCCAATCCAGTGTTTCTTTTTCAGTAGGGATGCGGCCGCCATTCAAATGCACTATATTTTTATCACCTGACACACGGGTATCCACAGCTATCACCACAAACTGCACACCGAATGCCTTAGCAAGTTCATCAATCAGCGCCGGGTTACGTACCGCTGCTGAGTTGATGGAGATTTTATCGGCACCTGCATTAAGCAAGGCATCGGCATCAGCAATCTCGTTAATTCCACCGCCGATAGTAAAGGGAATGTTTACCTGCCTTGCAACAGATTTAACCAGCTCAACCATGGTTTTACGGCGTTCATGCGTGGCAGTGATGTCAAGGAATACCAGTTCATCGGCACCCTGGCGGGAGTAGTTCCATGCCAGTTCAACCGGGTCACCAGCATCACGCAGGTCAACAAAGTTTACACCTTTTACAGTGCGTCCGTCTTTAACGTCGAGACAGGGGATGATACGCTTACTTAGCATGATTTATTAATAAGAGCGTCATTGCGAGGAACGAAGCAATCCCCGATTTGCAAATCCGATCTGCATAGTTTGGGATTGCTTCGTTCCTCGCAATGACGCGTTGATTTTTTGAGTTTGAGCCTACGGCTCAGCATTAAATCGACATCAGCGATTCTAAATTCCAGTTCTTTATTTCATCAATGGTGATGTGGCCTTCGTAAATGGCTTTGCCAACTACAACTGATTCTACTTTGAGGTTACTCAGTTGTTCAATATCATGCATGGAGCTTACACCACCAGATGCTATCAGTTTAATGAAAGGTGAATGATCAAGCAGTTTTTCATACAGGTCGATGCCTGCGCCGCCCAGTTTTCCATCCTTGCCGATATCAGTACACAGGAAACGGAAAAAACCTAAAGCCAGGCATTTATCAACGTAATCCATCAGTTTAATCGGCGAGCTTTCCATCCAGCCGGAATATTTGATCACCTCATCCAAAACATCTATGGCAATAACCACACGATCGGAGTATTTATCCTTCCCTGTTAGTGATTTACTCAGGTCCTTTAAAAAGTCGGGGTTAGTGATGGCTTGTGTGCCTACAATAACGCGGTGCACGCCGGCATCAAGCAATTCCTTAACCTTTTCAATACTGCGGATACCGCCGCCGTATTGTACCTGCATGTCTGTTTTTTTGATCACATCAAACAGATATTGCTGGTTGGAGAAATCGTTTTTAGCGCCGTTAAGGTCGATAATGTGGATGAAATTTGTACCGTGCGACTGGTACCTTTCTATCATTTCTTCTAAAGTAACGTCATATTCAGTTACCTGCTGATAATCACCCTCGCGCAGCCTCACCACTTTTTTATTTAAAATATCAATAGCAGGAATAATATACATGGTTTTATATTTTTGAAAAGTTAGTTAAAAGTGTTTCACCGTATTTGCCGGATTTTTCGGGGTGAAATTGTACCCCGAAGAAATTATCCCGCCAAATTGATGCCGAAAATTTATTGTTGTAATCTGTTGATGATAAAGTATATGATTCATCATACTCAATAAAGTATGAATGTACAAAGTAAAAGTGTGATCCGTTCGGAATATTTTCAAAAAGTGGGTTTCCTTTTTCGGGGAAAGTCTGGTTCCAGCCCGTATGTGGTACTTTGTAATCCGCGCTGTCTTTAAAACGCAGGGTTTTAACGGGGAATATATTCAGCAGATTTGAATCGCCTTCCTCAGAGTGGGCCGTAAGCAACTGCATCCCCACACAAATGCCCAAAACAGGTTTGGTAAGTGATTTTATCTTTGGGATAAGTCCGGTTTGTTCCAGTTTGTTCATAGCTGCCCCAGCGTGCCCTACACCCGGAATAATATAACGGTCGTATTGGTCAAAATCTTCTTCTTTAAAGATCATACCGTAAGGAATCCCTAACCGCTCTAATGCAGCAGTAAGTGAGAATATGTTTCCGGCGCCGTAGCTTATTATACCAACCATTTTTTTAGTTTGCAGTTGAAAGTTTGCAGTAGGCAAGCCGCATTTTACTGCAAATTGCTTACTGTGAACTGCCAACTAAAGTACTCCCTTTGTTGAGGGTAAAACCATGTTATTTACATCGCGCCTTACGGCCATTTTTATGGCTTTGGCAAAGGCTTTAAATATAGCCTCAATTTTATGATGTTCGTTCTGCCCTTCAGCTTTTATGTTCAGGTTGCATTTTGCTGCATCCGAAAACGATTTGAAGAAATGATAGAACATTTCTGTAGGCATTTCGCCTATTTTTTCCCTGTTAAATTCAGCATCCCAAACTATCCAGTTACGGCCGCCGAAATCTATGGCTACCTGTGCTAAACAGTCGTCCATTGGCAAACAAAAGCCATAGCGCTCAATGCCTCTTTTGTTACCTAATGCCGTGGCGAAAACTTCACCCAAGGCAATACCGGTATCCTCAATGGTATGGTGCTCATCAATATGCAGATCGCCCTGGGCAATAATTTCCAGATCGATATTGCCGTGCCTTGCGATCTGATCAAGCATATGATCAAAAAAATGCAGGCCGGTGCTTACTTTGGCTTCGCCTTTTCCGTCGAGGTTTATTTTTATTTGGATATCTGTTTCTTTGGTAGCACGATGGTTTTCAGCCACACGCTCACCTAGTTTCAGGAATTCGTAGATTTTTTCCCAATCAGTAGTTTCTAAAGCAACTGTGCTTTGTATCTTATTGTTTTCATCCTCAGTAAACTCTTTGCCGCCCAGGCCCGAATTTTCATTCAGCCATATGGCTTTCGCACCCAAATTATAGCCTAATAAAACATCATTCTTACGGTCGCCAATGGTGAAGGAATTTTGCAGGTCGTATTTCTCTGTGTCAAAGTACTGGGTCAACAGGCCTGTAGCCGGTTTGCGGGTAGGGGCGTTATCAGCAGGGAAAGTACGGTCTATACAAATGTTTGAAAACACAACGCCTTCATTTTCCAATGTTTTAAGGATGAAGTTTTGTACCGGCCAAAAGGTATCTTCCGGAAATGAAGCTGTACCCAAACCATCCTGGTTGCTTACCATTACCAGTTCAAAATCAAGCTCCTTAGCTATTTTGGGCAGGTATTGCAGCGCGCCGGGGTAAAACTCCAGCTTGGCAAATGAATCTATCTGCTCATCTGTTGTCTCTTTTATGATCGTTCCGTCGCGGTCAACGAAAAGTATTCTTTTGGGGTAACTCATTTGTAATTCTGTAATGTTTGCAGTAAAATATCATTTTCCGCAGGCGTACCTACGGTTATACGTAAACAACCCTCACAAAGGTCTACTTTTGAGCGATCGCGTACAATAATGCCTTTGTCTACTAAAAAGTTATAGATCCCTTTCGGATCTTTTGTTTTTACTAAGATAAAATTAGCATCAGATGGGTAAATATCCAGCACAAAATCAAAATCTTTAAGTGTTAATACCAACCTATCGCGTTGCAGCAAGATCTCTTTTATCCAGCCATTTACCTGGTCGACATTTTCCAGTGCTTTTAAAGCCAGTTCCTGCGATGCCTCGTTGATGTTATACGGCGGCTTAACCTTGTTCATCACCTCGATGATTTCCTCGCTGGCGAAGGCCATTCCCACGCGTAAACCCGCCAGTCCCCATGCCTTAGAGAGCGTTTGCAATACTACAAGATTAGCATACTCGGTAAGCTCCTGTATAAATGTTTTCTGGCGACTAAAATTGATATAAGCCTCATCAATAACTACCAAGCCACTGAAGTTGGCTAATAGTGTTTCAATATCATCCCGGCTAATGGAGTTACCCGTTGGGTTATTGGGCGAGCAAATGAAGATTATTTTGGTTTGCTCGTTAATTGCTTCGGCAATACCTTCCAGGTTAAGCTGATATTCGTCAGTAAGTGGTACTTTGTTGATCTTTATATCGTTGATATTGGCCGATACCTCGTACATGCCATAGGTTGGCGGTACCAGTATCACATTATCTACACCGGGGTTACAAAAGCTGCGGAAAAGCACATCTATCGCTTCATCGCTGCCGTTACCTAAAAATATGTTGCGCGGCGGTACACCTTTTATATCGCTCAGGCGTTTTTTTACTTTGTATTGCAGTGGGTCGGGGTAGCGGTTGTATTGCTGCTCCAGTGGTGAGCCAAAGGCATTCTCATTGGCATCTAAAAAAACACTCGCCTCACCTTTGTATTCGTCACGTGCGGATGAGTAGGGTACGAGGTTTTTGATGTTTTCTCTTATAATTTTATCTATGCTGAACATGGTATTCTTATCTTCTACTCGTCATTGCGAGGTACGAAGCAATCCCCGATTTGGAGAGTGGCTCTGTATAGTTTAGAGATTGCTTCGTACCTCGCAATGACGCTTGGTTATTGTATATGTTATTTCATTCTCACACTTACCGCGTTTTTATGCGCTTGTAAGCCTTCCAGCTCCGCTAAAATTTCAACGGTGCGGCCAATATTTTTAACGCCTTCCGGCGATAGATGCTGGAAAGTGATCTTCTTAACAAAGGAATCAACTGATACACCTGAATATGCCTTTGCAAATGAACTGGTAGGCAGGGTATGGTTTGTGCCTGATGCATAATCACCGGCACTCTCCGGGGTCAAATTACCCAAGAATACCGAACCTGCGTTAACTATTTTATCGGTTATGTTTTTCCAGTTTTCGGTAGCTAATATCAAATGCTCGGGTGCATATTCATTACTGAACTGCATAGCCTCATCCAACGTATTTGTTATCACGATGTAAGAGTTGTCTATTGCTTTTCCTGCAATTTCTGCTCGTGGTAATACCGGTAATTGTTTCTTTAATTCTGCAATGGTTTGCTCTGCAATTTGTGCTGATGTAGTAACTAATATAGACTGACTATCAACACCATGCTCCGCCTGTGCCAGCAGATCGGCAGCTATGTAAACCGGGTTAGCTGTTTCATCGGCAATAACCAGTACTTCTGACGGGCCCGCAGGCATATCAATGGCTGTTGTAGTAGTTGATTGTACAATGGTTTTAGCCTTGGTTACAAATTGGTTGCCTGGGCCAAAGATCTTATCGGTTTTAGTAATGGTTTTTGTGCCATATGCCATTGCCGCTATTGCCTGCGCACCGCCTGTAAGGTAAACGGTGTCAATATCCAACAATAAGGCCACGTAGGCGATAAACGGATTCACCTTGCCATTCTTTTGCGGTGGCGTGCAAACCACTATTTCACTGCAGCCTGCAATACGGGCGGGTATGCCCAGCATTAAAAAGGTGCTTGGTAAAACCGCTGTACCACCGGGGATGTATAAGCCTACTTTTTCAATAGCCCTTACCTCGCGCCAGCAGGTTACGCCAGGCATGGTTTCAACCTTATCCTCGGTTTTTAGCTGTGTTTGGTGAAACTTGTAGATGTTGTTATAAGCGGTATCTAATGCAGTTTTTTGTTCAACTGATACACCTTCAGCAATTTCTGAAAGCTCACTTTTAGTAAGGTAAAGCTTATCTAGTACTACTTTCTCAAACTTAAGCGCATAATCATAGAGTGCCTTGTCGCCATGTAGTTTTACTTTGGCGAGAATTTCCTCAACTGCATCGCGCACCTCATGCGCCGGGTCAACATTACGCTGAACCAGTTTGCTGATGTTTGCTTTGCTTAAGTCTGAATACTTGTATGTTTTCATTTTTATCCCCCAAACCCCCTAAAGGGGAGTTACGTCCTGGTGGTGATTATTAATTATATATTGTTGCCTATTCCTCCCCCTTTAGGGGGGCGGGGGCTTATAATATTATCTTCTCAATCGGCATTACTACAATGCCTTGCGCGCCCGCTTGTTTAAGCTGGCTTATCCTGTCCCAAAAATCACGCTCAGGAATTACGGTATGTACTGCAACCCAATCGCCCTCAGCCAATGGTACTACTGATGGGCTTTTAACACCAGGTAGCAAAGCGATGATGGCAGGCAGGTTATCTTTAGGCACATTCAATACAACATACTTGGTTTCCTTGGCACGTAATACAGATTGTATGCGTTGTACCAGCTCTTTTATCAGTTCGGAGTCGCCGTTTTTGTTGTTGCAGATCAGGATCGCTTCGCTCGACATTACATCGGCAAAAGGAATAAGTCCGTTGCTTTTTAAGGTGCCGCCGGTTGACACCAGATCGCAAATCGCATCGGCCAAACCTAAGCCCGGAGAGATTTCAACAGAACCTGATATGGTGCGGATATCTGACTGTATACCCTGTGCTTTCAAAAACTTGCCCAGAATAACAGGGTAGGTAGTTGCAATTGACCTGCCGTTAAGCTGGCTCAATTCGTTTATGGTATTATTGTTTGGCACTGCTATTTTTAATGAGCATTTACCAAATCCAAGGCGTTGCAGGTAGTTTACCTCAACTTCGGTTTCCTCAATCACGTTTTCGCCAACTATGCCCAGATCGGCAATGCCATCCTGAACATATTCAGGGATATCATCATCGCGAAGAAAAAGAATTTCTAAGGGGAAATTGGAGACAGGAGAGATAAGCGAGCTCTTATAATTTTCAAAGTTAAGGCCGCAGTTTTTTAGTAGTTCAACGGATTTTTCGTTGAGCCGACCCGATTTTTGGATCGCTATTTTTAGTGTTTTCAAAATTTGTGGTATGAGGGTATTAAACTATAAAATGGGGGTTCGAGTTTCACGAAGAAACAATACATTATCTGGTCGCCATATGGTGGCGATGATGCAGATGAAGATGATGTAAGTTAAAACGTCCCATTTTTTGTTATAGTAAAACGATAGACAAGCTGCTGCAAATATAACTTTAAATAAAAAGAATGCAAGTAAAAAATAAGCGGGATCTGCTAAAAAACTAATTCTTGTTACTATAAGCCGCTATTTTACGGTGTAACTCATTGGGGTTAAATGGCTTGCTGATATAATCATTCATGCCTACGGTAAAAGCCTGATCCTGTATATCGAGCATAGCCGACGCCGTGAGCGCTAATATCGGCAGCTTCTTGTATTTCTCTCCTTCCAGTTCCCTTATAGCTATTGTTGTTTGGTAGCCATCCATCTCGGGCATTTGCAGGTCCATCAAAACCATATCATAGTTATTAGTTTTTACCAGCATCAGGGCTATTTCACCATTCTCGGCCACATCACAGTCCACATCCCACTGCTTCATAAATTCTTTGGCCAGTATAACGTTTATCAGATTATCCTCGGCAATCAACAGCTTAGTGCCTTTTAAGCTTTTCAACGAGTAAAATTCATCGCTGTTTAAGATGTTGTTGATGCGTTTACTACTGTTTTTAAAGGTGAGTGAAAATGTAAATTCCGAGCCTTTGCCATATTCGCTTTTTACATAAATATCGCTGCCCTGTAATTGTAATAACCGTTTGGTTATGGTTAAACCTAAGCCACTGCCGCCAAATTTGCGGGTGGTATCAGAGCTAGCCTGACTAAAACTGTCGAATATATAATCCAGTTTATCGGGCATTATGCCTATGCCGGTATCAGCCACCTCAAAATCAATGGTGGAGTGATCATTATCATGCTGGGCTAATGACGCGGTAATGGTTACTTTACCGCTGTTGGTAAACTTTACCGCGTTGCTTATTAAGTTGGTCAATATCTGGCCCAGGCGCACAGGGTCGCCTATTAATGCATTTGGCAGGTCCTGATCAAGCATTAGCTTAATTTTGATATCCTTTTCATTTGCTTTTTGCAGTAACGAAAGGCGGGTGTTCGAGATCAGGTCCTTAATACTAAAATCTACGCTTTCAAACTCTATTTTGCCGGCCTCTATTTTATTAAAATCAAGTATATCGTTTATCAATACCAACAGGTTTTCAGCAGAGAACTTAAGAAAATTAAGGAATTCAACCTGCTCAGGCTTAGGATCCTGATGAATGAGCAGGTGTGTGAAACCAATAACCGCGTTCATTGGCGTACGGATCTCATGACTCATTACGGACAGAAACTGTGTTTTTGCCATAGCGGCCTTTTCGGCTACATCTTTGGCATTAATGAGTTCCAGCTCAAGCAGCTTGGCTTCTTCAATACGTTGTTTAAGAAAGCTGATGATATGTATAAGGTCATCGTCCGAATCATCCATCTTAAATTCTGCCTTAGGATCAAGCGATTTTATGGCTTCTTTTATCTGCGAAATGGAACGTTGCTTTATCTCGTTTTGCTCGCGCAGATTAGCAGTTACCTGTTGATATTCTTGTTCGCTGATATTAAAAGCATGATCGGCCAGGTTTTTAGCCCTGTCGAAATTATTAAATGAGCTGTTTATGGCATTTAAAAATTGAACAATGGTATCATCTTCCAGATAACTTTCAGGAAGCAGCTTTTTAACTTGTTTGTTTAAAAGATGATGATAATCCATGGTCTGCATTAGCTCAATTTTCTGTAAATGTGGTAATGGTCATGGTTTGGTTGTGCAACTCGCATTGCGTGCCTTTATTAAAGGGTGATAGTTCGCCATAGGAATAAAAACCTGTGATGGCGGTTTTATCGCCAAAAATCTCCTTTGCTGCCATTAGTTCTTCATCAGTTCTATCATTCAAAACCAGCTTGCGGCCCACGCAGCTCACTAATACAGCCAGTTCCACTTTATGAGCACCGGTAGCATCTTCGGCAGCGCTTGATGAGGCATCTATAAGTTTTTCAAAATTAGCCTTCATTAATCGCACCTTGCTGCCTACAGGCAGATTACCGGCAAAGGTCATGGTTTTTTCGTTCTCGTCAATACTTAAAATAGTACGTACAAGAGTATTATCGGCTCCGCTAAGCTTTAGCGAAAGGGGGAACAGCAATGCTGAACCCGGTAATTCTTTTACGTAATTGCCTAAATATTGTTTATACAGATCGAGCGCGTTATTGCCATCAATCTCAAATAACACGTTTTTATCAGATTTAGTGATGGTACGCTCGGGGCCAAATTCATCCCAGCCACCGCATGAACCATGATAAACAGAAAGGCCATTGCCATAAAAACCAATAGCTATTACATTGCCTTGGGATGGTACCGCATTAATACTGGTAAACGTGCTGCTGAACCTGTCGGCATCGCCGGCCATGCCCCCGGTAACAGGCACATGTCCCGGGTTATTGGCGTTGAACCCGGCTACCAGTTCGCTACCGTTAATAAAAGTACCATCGGAGATGATAAACACACATTTTAAGCTTGGTTTATTTAGCTGTTGCATTAAATAAGCACCGCTTTCGAAACTGTTATTATGTTTTTTGATGTGGGTATTGGAGCAGGTGATGGTTGCATTGGCTAATTCAATGGCGGTTACCACAATGGTATCGTCATAAACATTATCGTCAATTATTTCGCCCGAGGTGGATGAAAAAACAATGTTTGCTGCCGGGTATTTGACTTTGAGGTGGTTATATATTTCAGGATCAACTATTAATGCCGGAGAGCCAAACGCAAGTACCAGCTGGCATTTTTGAGTATTCAGTGTTGGGTTTATAGAATAATCCTTCCAGGTTTTACTAATGTAATGATGCTGATTGATCCTCATATTTAGGTGATAATTAGCTAGGCAGTATTATCTTGCTAAATTAAGTAACTATAAGTTAGTATTTGCTAATATTCTACACTTATTTGTTAATATGCTATATTAATTGTTTTTATAATTAATAATAATCTCAAGGATACTTATTGAGGCATTAAAGGTTAAGTTTCAGCAGCTTTTCCAGATCTTCGGGTATATCAATGGCATGGGTTTCCAGCCCGGTTTCTGCAACTTTAATACGGTAGCCGTTTTCAATCCAGCGGAGTTGTTCCAGGCTTTCGGCTTTCTCTAATGAGGATACCGGTAGTTTGGTTACCTGCTGCAAAACATCGGCCCTGTAACCATAAATGCCTATGTGTTTAAAGTAGGTATAATGGCTCAGCCAATCATTGTATTCGTACCCGCGCAGGTAGGGTAGCGGGGTGCGCGAAAAGTAGATAGCCTCAGCTGATTTATTGATGATAACTTTTGGTGAATTGGGGTTATTCAGTTCATCAAACGACAGGACCTTTTTTATCAATGTAGCCAGCTGCACATCAGCAGAAATAAAGCAGGCGGCAACTTTTGTTATTTGTTCAGGGTCAATATAAGGTTCATCACCCTGTATGTTGATGATTACATCGTATTGCGGATGGAGTAAGGCCACTTCGGCACAGCGGTCTGTACCGCTATGATGGTCGGAGGCTGTCATTACTGCTACGCCGCCAAAACCGGTTACATGGTCAAATATGCGGTTATCATCGGTAGCAACAATAACTTCGGTTAGTGAAGTGCATTTTTTAGCCTGCTCATATACACGCTGTATCATGCTTTTGCCGGCGATATCAACCAATGGTTTGCCAGGGAAACGGGATGATGCGTAGCGTGCCGGTATGATGCCGAGAATGTTCATTATTGTTTAATTTTGATTGTTTTAAAAGCTTGCAAAGCTAATGCTTCATTTTTTAAAGATAAATTTTCTCCATTCATCTGAAAATTTAAATCTGAATGCTTGTCATGGATATATATTCCGGTCATTCCTTTTCCGGCAACCTTTGGCCAAATAGTTTTTATAATGTAATTGGTAGTACTATCAACTTGTACGTTATGATTCTTTACATCGCCTGGTAATATAACCGGCACAAAAATAACATTATCGTTATAAGTTATTTTAGCAATGTAATCAGCTTTAGGGTATTTTTTTCTTTGCTCTGATGTGGGAATGCTAAAGCTCCGCTTGACTTTGTTAAACGGAAATTTGTCAGAATTGATAAGATCAAAATCCATCCATTGTCTACTATTCAGATATTCATTTACTGACGGGATGAGATTATTAGCGTAACCTCTGTCACTACAATCGAAAGATAACATAATTTGTTGCCCCGTTATTTGGCCTACGAATGAATCTTCCTGATCTGTCGGAAGTGAGCCTTCCCAATCTTTAGGAACCTGAAGTTTAAAGCAATTTAAATTTAATTCCTTCCAGCCGGTTGTTTGTGAAGAACAACTACAAATAAATAAGAATAGAAAAAAAATAATGACCTTTTTCATCGCCTGATAAAATCGTGAGCATCGCTTTAAGAAGATTTCTCCTTACAGTCGAAATGACAATAGGTGTTAAAATAACCCGTTTATCTCCCGCTCAATCAACTGAACAACGGTGGCCATGTCTTCGGTATTGTTGGCGAAATCAATTACGTCTTTATCAATTATCAGTAGTTTCCCCAGGTTATAACTGGATATCCATTTTTGATATTTTTCATTGAGTTTCGACAGGTAATCTATCCTTATGCCAATCTCATATTCCCTGCCGCGGCGCTGTATGTTATTTACCAATGTAGGCACTGATGCTTTTAAGTAGACCAACAGATCGGGTGGTTTAATATAGGCGGTCATATTATCAAATATGGAACGGTAATTCTCATAATCGCGGGTAGTCATTAAACCCATGTCATGCAGGTTTTCGGCAAAAATGAAGGCGTCTTCATAAATGGTACGATCCTGAACTATATTACGGCCGCTTTTCTGGATATCCATTAACTGGCGGTAGCGGCTGTTTAAAAAGTAGATCTGCAGGTTAAAACTCCATCGTTTCATGTCGTTGTAAAAATCCTCTAGATAAGGGTTGTTATCAACGGCCTCGAACAGTGGTTCCCAACCGTAACTTTTGGCTAATAATTCAGCAAGCGTGGTTTTGCCTGCGCCTATATTTCCTACAATAGCAATGTGCATAATATGGTTAGTTCATAGTTGTTAGACGATAGATCATATATTATATAGTTTATTCTGCGTAAAATGCTATTATATAGAAACAAACTTCCCGACTAATATACATTATGAATAATGAACTATCAACAACGAATAGTACTAAAAACTTCTGAAACCGATAATTTCTCTTACCTCACGAATTGTTTTTGACGCGCTTTCGCGGGCTTTCTCGGCACCAAAATGAGCTACCTTTTTAAGGTATGCGGCATCATTTGCAATTTCGTTGATCCTATCACGTATAGGGGCCGTGGCAATGATCATATCTTCTGCAAGCTGTTTTTTCAGATCGCCATAGCGTACCTGGCAAGTGTTATACAAATTATCAAAATGTTCATAAGTATCGGGCGAAGATACTACAGCCATCAGGTCGAAAAGGTTTTGTATCTCAATAGGTTTTTCTTGATTTTCAACTGTAGGGCCGCCATCAGTAACCGCGCGCATTACTTTTTTGCGTATAGCCTCCGGTGTGTCCGCAAGGAAAACGGCATTGCCTTCACCTTCGGATTTTCCCATTTTTCCTTTACCATCCAACCCGGGTATCTTTACCAGGTTGCTGCCGTAACTGAAAGCGTAGGGCTCGGGGAAATAGTCGTGGTTATATAGCCTGTTAAAGCGATTGCCAAAGGTGCGCGCCATTTCGAGGTGCTGTTCCTGATCCTTACCAACAGGCACTTTGGTGGCTTTATGAATGATAATGTCGGCAGCCATTAATACCGGGTAGGTAAGCAGGCCAGCGTTAACATTATCCGGATTGGCACGTACTTTATCCTTAAAAGATGTAGCGCGTTCCAGTTCGCCTAAATAGGCGTTCATATTCAGGTACAGGTACAGTTCTGATATCTCAGGTACGTGCGACTGAACATATATAGTAGCCTTCTCCGGGTCGATACCGGCGGCTAAGTACTCTACTAGCACCTGTTTTACATTGTTATGCAGATTTTCAGGAGTAGGGTGGGTAGTTAATGAATGCAGATCGGCAATAAAAAAGTAGCAGTTATATTCATGCTGCATTTTTATAAAATTCTGTATCGCCCCGTAATAATTTCCTAGGTGTAAGTTCCCGGTTGAACGTATACCACTAACAACAGTTTCCATGGGGCGAAAGTAAGGAATTTTTATATTTTTGGTGTAGATGAAATTGTTAATCAAAAAAGTCCACGTATATCTTTATGTTGTCAGCGTAGCGTTATCGTACTTTTTACTTTGGCCCGCATTCTACTTATTTTCCCGCAAACCGAGTGGTTATAAAAACATGAACAGGCTAAGGCGTGTATGGGGATTCATCAGCTCAGGGCTTGCCGGTTTCTTCTTTCGCTATGAGTATGAGGAAGCTATAGACTGGAGTAAACCCTATATCATTTGCCCTAACCATACTTCAAGCCTTGATATTGCCGCCATGTGCCTGCTGGTGAAAAATGATTATTGCTTTATAGGTAAGGATGTTTTGAAGGATGGTTTGGTTACCGGCTTATTTTTCAGAACAGTTGATATACCTGTTGATCGCGATAGCAAAATGTCATCATACCGTGCCTTTAAAACGGCGGCGGAAAAAATTCAGGACGGTACCAGCGTTATCATCTTCCCCGAAGGCAAAATAAGTGATGATTACCCTCCGGTATTGCATGAATTTAAGAATGGGCCGTTTAAACTGGCTATTGATCTGAAAGTACCGATCATCCCGGTATCATCAGTAAATACCTGGAAAATGTTGTGGGACGATGGCATCAAACGTGGTACAAAACCGGGCATTTGCAATTTTTATGTACATAAGCCTATTGATACCGTTAACCTTACTCCGGCTAATGCCGATGCTTTGCGCGATGAGGTTTATGCTATTATCAATCAAAGGCTTGGCGGTAATAAATTGGTTACAGAAACAGTGTAATAGGCTTAGTGCTAAGCAAGTTGCAATCGCAACAGAAATCACAGCAAACAAAAAGCCGAAAAACCATCATTTTATGCCGAAAAGATGAGGATTTCTTTATTTTTGGTGAAAATGAAAACCTCATTAAAAAGATTGTACACTTATTTTTATCGCTTTAATGTAGGAATCATTTACATTTTATTTTGGCCGCTGATGTATTACTTCTCCCGCAAGGAAGAACGGTACCCATCCTTAAATAAAATGCGCAGCGCATGGGGATACCTCAGTTCATTACTCTCGGGCATCAGGTATCGTTATGAAATAGAAAAGCCTATAGACTGGAGCAAAACCTATATCATTTGCCCTAATCATACCTCAAGTTTGGATATTACAGCCATAAGCATACTGGCTAAGCATCATAACTACTCATTTATGGGTAAGGATGAGTTGCTGAATGGCTTTGTTACCGGCTTGTTTTTCAGATCAGTTGATCTGCCGGTGAACCGTAAGAGTAAAGTAGAATCGTTCCGGGCGTTTAAAAGGGCAGGGGAGCTTTTACAGAGTGGCACAACTATGATCATTTTCCCCGAGGGGACTATATCGGGCAATTACCCGCCAAAGGTGGTGGAGTTTAAAAACGGGCCGTTTAAGCTGGCAATTGAGATGAAAGTGCCGATAATACCGGTAACAGCATTGGATACCTGGAAAGTTTTGTGGGATGAAGGCATAAAATATGGCAGCAGGCCGGGAGTTTGTCATATATTTGTACATGAGCCTATTGAAACGGCGCATTTAACTATTGATGATATAGATAAGCTGCGCGATCAGGTTCATGATATAATGGAGAAAAAATTAGCAGGACAATGATAATTGATAAAGAAACAGTAGAAAAGGTAGCTAACCTGGCCCGCCTTGAACTTGCCGAGGATGAAAAAGAGGCGATGATAAAGGACATGAGCAAGATACTGGATTTTATGGCCAAGCTAAACGAGATTGACACATCGGGCGTTGAGCCGCTGGTTTATATGACCAATGAGGTGAATGTTTTACGTGAAGATGTGGTTAAGCAAACCATTACTACTGAAGAGGGATTGAAGAATGCGCCTAAGCATAATGATGATTATTTTTTAGTGGCGAAGGTGATAGATAAGTAAGAAGTCGGGAAGACCGTAAGTCGGGAAGTCCGAAAGTAGGAAGAAAAGACTTTCGGACTTATGCGGACTTTCCGACTTTCGGACTAAAAAAACAAACTACTGTAACAAAGCATCCTGTTCAGCAGTCAAACTAAACAAAAACGCATGGAGCCATTAATTACCATTAAAGATATCGGACGGAAATATGTGATAGGTACTGAAATTATTCATGCCATTAAGTCGGTATCGTTAACGATAAATAAGGGTGAATTTGTGGCGTTAATGGGGCCTTCCGGTTCCGGGAAATCAACATTAATGAATATTTTGGGATGCCTTGATACGCCAACAAAAGGCGATTACATACTCAATGGCATTAATGTAAGTCAGATGACGGAAAATCAGCTGGCAGAAGTACGTAATTCTGAAATTGGTTTCGTGTTTCAAACATTTAATCTGCTGCCGCGTAACAGCGCGTTGGATAATGTGGCCCTGCCATTGGTTTACGCTGGTGTAAGCAAGGAACAACGCCAGGAACGCGCCAGGAAAACATTAGAAAATGTAGGCCTTGGTCATCGTGTTGATCACAGGCCCAATGAGCTTTCAGGCGGTCAGCGCCAGCGTGTAGCTGTGGCTCGTGCGCTCATCAATAATCCATCAATAATTTTAGCAGATGAGCCTACGGGTAACCTGGATACCAAAACATCCATTGAAATAATGGGATTGATTGAAGATATCCATGATAAAGGTAACACCATTATATTGGTAACCCACGAAGAGGACATCGCTCAACATGCCCACCGCATTGTACGTATGCGCGATGGACTGGTTGAAAACGACTATGTTAACCCTAATATACAAAGGGTTGATAGGACTAGTGTGACGCTGTGAACCAGGAGCAGCCAGTAGGAACCAGGATTTAACGGATTAATTAGATTTTCTTAATGTTTTTTTTGACAGTTGCAAACTGTCATTATCCGGGGTTTCAGTCACAGACTGAAACCAGTAGGGCGTTCTATATTACATTACACAGGCTTCAGTCTGTGACTGAAGCCTGCAGATAAAGAAAGTTTGCAACTTTCTTTTAGCAAGTAGCGGCAACCCGCTCAATAAATTCCGCCAAATAAATAGCTTTTTCTGCTGATATGGGTTTTGTGCTGCCAATAAGGAGTGTATGCTCAACAATCTCAATCACAAAATCATCACCTCTTACGTCCATTATCGCATTCCTGAAGTTGCGGTCGATTCCGGTTACGGCTTTTTCGTGATCATTAACCAGCACATAAAAGGTATCGCTGAAGGCTTTGTCTTCTTTAAAATCTACCTCAACAGGGTGAATGATCTCAATTAGCTTATCAGCTAATGTTTCGGGCCGGATGAGCACACGGCCAAAGTCCTTTTTTAGATAGGCCAGCGCCCACACCTGGTATTCTATATGCTCAGTTGTATGAATATGCCCCTTGTCGCGATGATTAAAGTGGGCTTCAATAAACAATACATAGCAGTCGTTATCACATTGCTTAATAACAAAAGAACCTCTTGTACTAAGCAATGTATAATCTTTAAATACCCCGAACTGCTCTAAATGGAAATCAATATGGCCTGTAGGCGATATGGTGAATTTGTTTTTGAGCGCTATATGTGTGGTATAAAACCTGTCCACGCCATCCACAGAAAGTCCTACAGTATTAAAAGGCAGATAATCCATTAACAATATTTGATTTTGCTAAAAGTAATTAATACCTGTTAATAAACAAAAGCGGATATATTATTCGCCTTCTTTATGATACAGATCTCCGGCTTTCTCAGCTGAAAGCTTAATTCCCTTTATCATAGCCGAGCTAAAACCATTATGTTCCATCTCATTTAGGCCGGCAATGGTACAGCCGCTTGGCGAGGTTACTTTGTCAATTTCCTGCTCAGGGTGCGAGTGCAATTGCAATATCAGGTCGGCGGCGCCTTTGGCGGTTTGCGCGGCCATTTTTAATGCATCGTGTGAGTGAAAACCGATCTCTGTTCCGCCTTGTGATGCAGCGCGGATAGAGCGTAAAAAGAATGCTATTCCGCAGGCACATAATGCTGTTGCAGAGGTCATCAACTCTTCGTTTATCTGTATGCTTACGCCAACGGTATCAAAAAGAGAACGTACCAGGTTGATATTCTTAGTTGTACCATTGTCGGTAGCAATACAGGTCATGGAATGGCCTATGGCGATAGCTGTATTAGGCATGGCTCTGATCACTTGCACATTCATATCCAGTTGCTGGCGGATATCAGCACACGTTACACCCGATACCACCGATATCAAAAGCTGTTTTTCGGATTTTATAGCTGGTGAAATTTCATCGAGTAATTTATTTAACTGTTGGGGCAATACAGCTAACACCACAATGTCAGCTCGTTTTACAGCCTTGAGATTATTGTCAGTAACATAATAACCGGCATCGGCCTGGGCGGATAGCGCCGCGACGTTTCTGCGGGTGAGCATTATTTGTTGTGGCTTACATATCCCAGACTTTACCAATCCCTTTGCTAATGATAAACCAATGTTTCCGCTGCCTAGTATGGCAATATGTTGTTGTGAATTCATGCGTTGTTAATTAAACGTGTCCCAAATGTTTTATTTTCTGTTAAATGCCCCAGCTTTTCAGCATGGCCTATTATTACTGCCTTAACACCGCATGCAATTGCGGTAAACGCATTATCCAGCTTTGGCAGCATGCCGCTGTGAATTATTTGTTGTTCCTTTAATTCTTCGTACCGCTTAGGATCTATCTCCTCAATAAGCGAACTTTCGTCATTTATATCCTTTAGCACGCCCTGTTTCTCGAAACAATAGATGAGCGTTGTATTATATAATTTTGATAAAGCCACTGCCAAAGCCGATGCAATAGTATCAGCATTGGTGTTTAATAATTGCCCTTCGCCATCGTGCGTTATGGCACAAAAGGCAGGCGTAAAACCAGCATCCATCAATCGTTTTATATTAGCCGCATCAATAGATCTTTCATCCATATCACCTACAAACCCATAGTCAATAGTTTTTACCGGGCGCTTTTTGGTGCGGATAAAATTGCCATCAGCACCGGTAAGCCCTATGGCGTTGGTGCCGAACTGTTGCAATTGGGCCACTATGTTTTTGTTGATGAGCCCACCGTAAACCATAGTTACAATTCGTAGGGTTTCAATATCCGTAATACGACGGCCATCAACCATTTTGGCTTCTATACCTAAGGTTTCAGAAAGCTGTGTAGCTACCTTTCCTCCACCATGTACCAGTATTTTATATCCTTTAAGTGCTGTAAAATCTTTCAGAAACTTGTGCAGGTTTTCTGAATTGTCTATTACATTTCCACCAATTTTAATAATGTATAAATCGCTTTTGTCCTCAATCATATCCTGGCGATCGTTATTAATTTTATCCATCAATCAATTTTCCTGTTCACTTTTATTCTTAAACCACGCCATATTCTTAAAGAGTGTTCGCAATAAAGCGGTAAAGAGAGGCTAGTTTATTTCGCTAAAAAATCATTTATTATTTTAAAGTCCTTTTCAGGTTCTTCAACCTGAGGGTTATGCCCCGACCGCTCAAACATCACAAACTCCGCCTGCGGACAATATTCTTTAAACTTGATGGCCATCCATGGCACTGCAACACGATCAAATCTTCCTGTCTCTATCAGTACCGGCATTTTAAGGTACTTAAGCTGCTTGCGGTAATCAAATGTGCCAATGTCACTGCCTACAATAAAATCACCATCCTTGCCTACCATCTGGTAGTATAGTTTTGTATTGTTAGGGTTTGGGTATGCGCCATTTTTTTTATAGCCTTTATAGATCAAATTAGCCGTGTCTCTATGTTCAAAATTTGAGGGGTTATATGCATATAAAAAGCCATAAGGAACCTTTCCGTAAATCTGCTGATGTTCAGGATCGCTTGATATAGCTCCAGCTTCGCGAATCTTCATCAATTGTTCCCAGATCTCAGGGTAATTGGTTTTTATTTCACGGTTGGAGTTATCATCGTTTTCCTGCCACATTACGAAACTGTGAAAGGTATCGGCCAAAATTAAATGACTTAAATGCGCCGGATATTTCAATGCGTACCCCTGTGCAACTACACCACCGTATGAATGCCCTAAAACCGTTATTTTATCAAGTTTTAATACTATACGTAAACCTTCAATATCCTCAATATCACGGGCCAGCGTATATTCGCTTACATTTTTAGCCGTGTCGGATTTCCCCCTGCCAAACGCATCAAAGTAAACTATCTGATGATGACTATCGGCAAGCGGGTCAAATTCACGGTAGCTTAAATGCGCGCCACCCGGTCCGCCCGGTATAATAATTATAGGGTCGCCTTCGCCTACTGTAACCACCCATAAATTGGCGCCGTTTACTTTTACGTATTTGCCGTCGGTCCAACTGTCAACCTTTTTTACTTGTGCATTTACAACTCCAATAAATAGGAATACGCAAATAAAAAGGGCTATTTTTTTCATTTTTGAACAATATAAGGCTTAAAATTAATAAATTCTATTTATTTCTCTATAAAAAACAAACAAAATGACATAATAATATCCTTATAGACGTGCAAAAATAAATGATATGATATTTATGAGTGCATGTTTTAGCTTATTTTATGTCATATTTCACCAAACTTCTATGGATTTAGTATATAATACCCCTGGGAATGCCTGCAATGTTAATTTTTTATTGGTTTTGATGTAAAGTGGCGTTTAGATGTAAATAATTAACATGCCAGGTTGGGGTTATCCGGATGATTGGGGCTTTTAATCATTAGCATCCATAATTAATATTATTGTAAAATTCATTAGCATCCATAATTAATATTATTGTAAAAAAAATAGAGCATTTATTATATTAGTAAACAAATAGTAGTTTTATTGTTTAATAGAATATATGCAGAAAGAGACTACTACCATACCCCGTGTATTGATTATTGGCGGTGGCTTTGGCGGAATACAATTAGCTAAGAACCTTAAAAAAGCACCGGTTAAAGTGATGATGCTTGATAAGCATAATTACCACACCTTTCAGCCATTATTATATCAGGTAGCCATGGGCGCCATCCCGGCGGATTCCATTGGTTTTCCACTCAGGCGGATATTTACCAGGCAGGATAACTTCAGATTCTTTTTAGCCGATGTACAAAAGATAAACCCGGAAAGCAAAACAGTAAGCACCGATATTGGCGATATACATTACGATTACCTGGTAATAGCTACAGGATCAGACACCAACTTTTTTGGTAATAAGGAGATTGAGCATTATTCAATGCCGATGAAAAATATACCGGAGGCATTGAACCTGCGCAGCCTTATCCTCCAAAACCTTGAAAAAGCGCTGGTAACCAAAACTTACGATGAACGTGAAGCGCTCATGACCTTTGTTGTTGTTGGCGGCGGCCCAACCGGAGTTGAACTTACAGGTGCATTGGCAGAAATGCGCCAACTTATATTAATGAAGGATTACCATGGACTAAAGAAGCAGCACATGCGTGTTTATCTGGTTGAGGGTAAGGATAGGTTGCTGGGCGCTATGTCAGAACAAGCATCGGCTTATGCTAAAAAGGCTTTAACTAAGGGCGAGGTAACCATATACAACAGCGTACACGTGCAAAGCTATGATGGTTATGAGCTAAAGATTGACGACGGTACTGTAATAAAAACACGCAATGTATTTTGGGCGGCCGGCGTAAGGGGAGAGGTGCCTGCAGGTGTTCCCAAAGAGATCATCACTAAGGGAACCCGGATACAAACTAACGAGATAAGCAAGGTTGAGGGCTATGAGGATATTTTTGCCATAGGCGATGTTGCAGCCATGATAACTGCTGATTACCCTAATGGATTGCCCGGTGTTGCACCGGTGGCCATGCAACAGGGCGAACAGCTGGCTAAAAACATTATCCGCATACTGAAAAAAGAGCCAACAGTGCCATTCAAGTATTTAGATAAAGGTACTTTGGCAACCATCGGCAGGAATAAAGCTGTTGCTGATTTGGGGCCATTCCATTTTAAGGGTTTTATTGCCTGGTTATTATGGGGTTTTGTGCATATACTAACCCTTGCAGGTTTTAGTAATAAAACCAATGTGTTTTTAACCTGGTTCCTGAATTATTTTAATAAGAATAGTGATAACCGTTTAGTGGTACGTTATTTTGATACCGAAACCATGATGACAGAGCCGGTTGCTAAATAACATCTGAGATAGAATCAAGATACAAGAGTCAAGAATTAAGATAAGAAAATAAAATCATCTTGCAGGCGATATACCATTTCCTGATTCTTGACTCTTGTATCCTGACTCTTAACTCTTGTATCTTGACTCTTAATTCTAACAATAATTATGGATCTGTTTATTATATTAACGCTACTGGTAACATTAGGTGCTGCTTGCTCATATATTAATGAGCGTTTTATAAAGTTGCCCGGCGCTATAGGTATTATAAGCATAGCCATATGTATTTCGGTAATTACCTTAATTATTGACAGGTTAAATCCCGATGCGGCCCACCATCTGGCCACGTTAGCAAAAGATGTTGATTTCCCCGGAGCGGTATTAAATATAATGTTGGGCTTTTTGCTTTTTGCAGGATCATTCAATTTGAATAATCAAAGGCTGAAAAAGGAAATGCTCCCGGTATTTGTACTCAGCACAATAGGTGTTATTATATCGGCAGGTATTTTTGGTGGATTGTTTTATGGGATTACGCTCCTTTTTAATTTGCATATACCGTTGATATACTGTTTTCTATTTGGCGCGTTAATTTCACCAACCGACCCGGTTGCAGTGGCTGCCGTTATAAAAGGATCCAAACTGCCACAAAATTTAGAAACCATTATTTCGGGCGAATCATTATTTAATGATGGGGTAGGTATAGTGCTTTTTATTACCATACTTGAAATTGCCCAATCAGGCACCGGTAATTTTGATATAAGTAAAACGGGTTTGTTGTTTTTAAAGGAAGTTGGCGGTGGTATTGTATTGGGTATTGTTATGGGCTTTATTGCCTTCCGGTTAATGAAATCAATAACCGATTTTCAAACTATAGTATTAATCTCGCTTGCGTTGGTAATGGGGCTTTCTGCCGCAGGAACTTATTTCCATTTATCCGTTCCGCTGGCAGTAGTATCAGCAGGTTTGTTTGCGGGTAATAGCTCCATCAATAAAAATGATACAGAAAATACGCACCATACCCTCGAAAGCTTTTGGGAACTGATAGATGAAATGCTGAACACCGTTTTATTTATGATGATAGGCCTGCAAATGCTTATCATACCTTATCTTGATCATTACTGGCTTATAGGCGGAATAGCGATCATCCTTTTGCTGATGGCCCGCTGGCTAAGCATTATGCTACCATTAACGTTTTTAAGGCGATCACTGAAGGTAAACTATAACAGTGTAAATATATTAACCTGGGCGGGATTGCGGGGTGGCGTATCTATCGCATTGGCATTATCGTTACCAGCATCGCCCTATAAATATATCATCCTGGCCGGAAGCTATTTTATAGTGATATTCTCCATTATAGTGCAAGGGTTAACCTTGAATAAGCTTATTGATTCATCGTTTAAAAAATAAAGCACGATTACTTTTTCAACGATGCCATATATGCAGCAATCTCACGCTCGCTTTCAGATTCACTTTTGCCTAATGAGTTTATGATATTCTGCTTTTCTGTTTCAGACCTGTTTTGACTCAGTTTGCTTTTCGCCTGAAGATCCGTAACCACAATCTCGAACCCGGTTATGCCCTTTATCATTTTTGAACGGTATTCGTACGGCAACTGCATCCATTGCTTAAAATAATCAGCTTCATAAGTTTTTATGGTGTGTTCCAGCAGGTTCAGGTGTTCCTGTTCGGTTTCCAGTAAACGTGCCTTGCCATAAGCATGTACCGCTATATAGTTCCATGTAGGTACATTAGCCTCCTTTTCGTAGTTTTTGGGGGAGATATAGGCGTGTGGCTCCGTAAAAATTACCAGTATATCACTATTCAGTATATCCTTTGATTGCGGGTTAGCTTTAGCAAAATGAGAGGAAATAATCACCTGGTCGTCCTTAACCTCAACCAAAAAAGGCAGATGCGTGGCAAACGGCACATTGTTAACCGAAGTTACAATTGTACCGAAACTATACTTCCGCATAAAGCTGATAACTTCCTGCTTATCCGGAAAAGCATTAAATGATGGTATATACATGGTGTGAATTTAGTTAAGATGAATATGCATTAAAAACATAATCAACCACTTACTTTTAGCGCAAGTCTTGTGTGATGGCTGGGGCGGTGGTTGACTTGTGCTTAACTAAGCACAAGTCAGCCATCGCTTATTTCTCCAACACAAGACTTGCGCTATTGTAACAAATATTTAAATACTCTCTAGCATCTGCTTTAGCACCGCTTGCGCAGCCCAAACACGATTACCGGCTTCATGTACTACAATAGCATTTGGTCCGTCCAGTATTTCATCAGATAGTTCCAGGTTACGGCGTACCGGCAGGCAGTGCATTACTTTGGCATTGTCGGTGATTCCCAGCTTTTCGTTGGTCAGCATCCAATCTTCATTGCCCGGCAATACCTTACCATAAGGTTCATAAGCCGACCAGTTTTTTACGTAGATAAAATCAGCACCGGCTAAAGCCTCATCCTGGTTATGGGTAATTGTCGCGCCTTGCGTAAAATCAGTATTAAGCTCATAGCCTTTAGGGTGGGCTATGGTAAAATCAACGTCAGCCTTGCACATCCACTCTGCAAATGAATTGGGTACGGCTTGCGGCAATGGTTTAATATGCGGTGCCCAGGTTAATACCACTTTAGGGCGGGGCCTGGTCTTTAATTCTTCAATAGTAACTAAATCGGCAAGGCTCTGTAAAGGGTGGCGTGTAGCCGATTCTAAACTTACTACCGGCACACCGCAGTATTTTACAAACTTGTTAAACACCTCTTCGTTATAATCTTCTGCTCTGTTCTTCAGTCCGGGGAATGAGCGCACGCCGATAATGTCCACATACTGACCCAGGACAGCAGCCGCTTCGCGGATGTGTTCTACACTGGTGCCATTCATGATAGCGCCGTCCTGCAGCTCTAAAGCCCATCCTTCCTTATCCATATTGAGCACCATTACGTTCATGCCCAAATTAAGGGCGGCCTTTTGGGTGCTCATGCGCGTACGCAAACTTGGGTTCAGGAAAACAAGCCCTAAGGTTTTGTTTTTACCCAGGTCCTGGTTTGCATATGGATTTTGCTTCAACTTTAAAGCCTCAGCTACAAGCGCATTGATGTCGGTTACATCATTAACAGAAGAAAATAGTTTCATTAGCCCTAATTATTGTTCTATCGTTATTCCCTTAGTGAGAGGCAACAACTTGGTTTTCGTTCAATACAGTTGTAAATGCCTCTAAAAATCTGTCGGCATGTGCTTTGGTTAAATTCAGCGCAGGTAAAAGTCTGATCACATTTGGCTTGGCCTCGCCGGTAAATATATGGTGTTTAAACAGCAGGTCTTTACGCGCATTAGCCAGTTCTGCAGGCAGTTCAATACCTATCATTAATCCACGGCCTCGTACTTCTTTAACCTCTTTAAATTTCTTAAGCTCGTTGATCAGGTAACCACCAACTTCGGCAGCGTTTTGCATCAGGTTATCCTGCTCCATTACTTCAAGCACAGCTAAGCCAGCCGCGCAAGCCAAATGGTTGCCACCAAATGTAGTACCCAGCATGCCGTAAGCAGGCAATATTTTTGGCGATATAATAATGCCGCCGATAGGGAAGCCATTACCCATGCCTTTAGCCATGCTGTAAATATCAGCATTGATACCGGCAAAATCATGCGAAAAGAATTTGCCTGTACGGCCATAACCACATTGTACAGAGTCAGCTATAAAAACAGCGTTATATTGATCACATAATGATCTGATCTTCTGTAAAAAGCTTTCGCTCGCTACCCTGATACCGCCAACACCCTGTATACCTTCAATAATTACCGAAGAGATCTCATTTTCAGCAAAAGCCTGCTCTAAAGCAGCTTCATCCTGCCATGGCACAAATATTACGTTGTCTGTTTCGTTTACCGGAGCAACTATCTTTGGGTTATCTGTAACCGCAACAGCCAGTGATGTACGCCCGTGAAATGAATTCCGGAAAGCGATCACTTTCTTTTTGCCATTGTAAAACGATGCAAGTTTCAGCGCGTTCTCATTAGCCTCGGCACCTGAATTACACAGGAATAACTGATAATCTTCCTTGCCCGAAACTTTACCCAGTTTCTCAGCCAGTTCTTTCTGCAAAGGTATTTCGATAGAGTTGGAGTAGAACCCGATCTGGTGCAACTGGTCTTCCAATCGCTTTACATAATGCGGATTAGTATGGCCAATAGATATTACAGCGTGACCGCCGTAAAGATCAAGGTACTCAGTTCCCTTGTCGTCATAAACTAAACTGCCAACACCTTTTACAATGTTGATCGGGTTGATGGGGTAAACGTCGAATAATTTCATTCTTAGTTATTATTAATCAATTATCTCAATCCGTCATCCCGAACTTGTTTCGGGATCTCACTTACACAGTAAACTGCTTGTGGGATGCTGAAATAAATTCAGCATGACCTGTATTTTTTTTAGAACCCAATGGCTTTGAGTCGCAAGCCCGCTGTTTCCTCCAAACCGAATAGCAAATTCATATTCTGAACCGCTTGTCCTGATGCGCCCTTTAATAAATTATCTAATATGCTGATAATAAACAATTTATTGCCATGTTTTTTAACCTGTATAAAGCATTTGTTGGTATTAACAATCTGCTTCAGGTCGATGTTGCGTGAGGTTACATGCGTGAACGGATGTTCAGCATAATAATCCTCATATAACTTTAATGCTTCAGCTTCGGTAAGGTCGCTATCTAAGTAAATAGATGCGATGATACCGCGGGTGTAATCACCACGATAGGGGATGAAATTTAAAGTCTGCCCGAAATCAGGTTGTAACTGGTTTAGCGATTGACCTATCTCACCTAAATGCTGGTGGTCAAATGCTTTGTAAACCGACAGGTTATCATTACGCCAGGTAAAATGCGTAGTAGCCGATGGGCTCTGCCCCGCGCCGGTTGAACCTGTTGTAGCGGTGATATGAACCTCGTTATTCAACTGCGCGTTTGCAGCTAATGGCAATAAGCCCAATTGTAAACACGATGCAAAACACCCTGGGTTTGCAATGTTATCAGCTGTTTTAATGGTCTCACGGTTCAATTCAGGCAAGCCGTAAACAAAGCTCTTGTCTTTTATGGTTGAATTTTGACTTAACCTAAAATCCTGGCTCAGGTCGATGATTTTTACCGTATCAGAGATATCATTCTCAGCCAAAAACTTCTTGGCGTCACCATGCCCGACACATAGGAACAATACATCAATATTGTTTGATAGTTCTCCGGTGAATTTAAGGTCAGTATCGCCAAAAAGATCGGTATGTACTTCGTAGATATAGTTGCCGGTATTGCTTTTGCTGTTCACAAAAGCGATATCTACATTGGGGTGGTTAACCAATATCCGAAGCATTTCGCCGCCGGTATAACCAGCTCCGCCAATAATTCCGGCTCTAACCTTAGCCCCCCGGCCCCCTGAAGGGGGAGTAATAGCATCTTTTATATTTTTATTGTCGCTCATTTCAACTTAAATTAAATTCCCCTTTAGGGGTTAGGGGCTAAATTTATCCGATCACCCTTTGTAGATGGTGTTGAGTATAAAATAAATTCCAGGTCGCTGTTTTCCTTATTGCTGATGAAGTGTTTCTGCCCGGGTTTAATTTCAATCCCCTGCTCTGGTTTTAAAACACTGATCTCTCCATCAATATTAAAAGTTGCCCTGCCTTTTAAAATGAAAAACACTTGTGATGATCTTTCATGATAATGCAGTTGCTCTGCAGTATCCGGTGGCATTAACTCCTGTTTTACCGATAATGCGTCGGTATCAATAAAATTCCAGCCGTAACAATCGTCTCCCCATTTATAATGGCTCAAGCATTCGCTTTTTGAAAAAGCCCCCCAACCCCCTAAAGGGGGAGTTTGATTGTCCTGGTTATTTTGTGGTTCATCCATATCAGTGAGCATTAATTGCTCCCCCTTCAGGGGGCTGGGGGGCATTAACTTTATGATAGATCATTACCTGGTTGCCAAATATCTTGGAGAAACCTTTTACATCATCGCCACTCCATGAGTTGTTCATTTCGCCATAAGTGCCAAATTTGTTCGACATCAGGTCGTGATCTGATTCAATACCAATAACCTGGAACCTGTAAGGATGCAATTGTACAAACACTTTACCACTCACATTTAGCTGTGTATCAGTTAAAAATGCCTCGATATTGCGCATGATCGGATCATGGAACTGCCCTTCATGAAGCCAGTTACCGTAGAATGATGACAATTGATCTTTCCATGAAAGCTGCCATTTGGTTAGTACGTGTTTCTCTAATGTATGATGCGCTTTGATGATTACCATTGGAGCAGCAGCCTCAAAACCTACACGACCTTTAATGCCGATAATGGTATCGCCTACGTGTATGTCACGGCCAACGCCGTAAGGACCTGCAATAGCTTGTAATGCCTGGATAGCTTTGGTTGGGTGATCGTATTTTTTACCATCTATGGCAACTAACGCGCCTTGTTCAAACTCTAGCTCAATATTGCGTGGTTCGGTTTCGCTAACCTGTGTAGGCCATGCATCTTCAGGCAAACCTAAGTTTGAAGTCAGCGTTTCCTTACCACCAACTGAAGTACCCCAGATGCCCTTGTTGATAGAGTATTTAGCCTTCTCAAAGTTCATATCAACACCGTGATCCTTCAGGTATTGAATTTCAGCCTCACGACTCAATTTCAAATCGCGGATAGGGGTGATGATCTGCACATCCGGTACCAGGATATTAAATATCATGTCGAAACGTACCTGGTCGTTACCTGCTCCGGTGCTACCGTGGGCAACAAACTCAGCGCCTATTTCTTTGGCGTAGTTAGCAATAGCAGTTGCCTGGCTTACACGTTCGGCACTTACTGAAAGCGGGTAGGTGTTGTTTTTTAACACGTTACCGTATATCAAATACTTAACACAGGTGTTGTAGAAATTCTCGGTTTCATCAACAACGTGATGCGAGGTAACGCCCATTTTGTAAGCGCGTTCTTCAACACCCTTAAGTTCTTCATCGCTGAAACCACCGGTGTTTACAATTACCGAGTGCACTTCGTAACCCAAATCCTGTGTTAAATATATACAGCAAAATGAGGTATCTAAACCACCGCTGTATGCTAATACTACTTTTTTCTTCATTTGTTAGCTAAAAGCGGAAAGCTGAAAGTCTAAAGCTTTTTTGCTTTCCTGTTATATAATTTTATGAATTCTCTCTTATTCTTTTCTTACTTTAAGCCTTAGTCTTTCAGCTTTTAGCCTTTATCCGTCTGACTAAAGCTCTTTATCGCATTCTCAATGCGCTCAAATAGCGTTGCTTTGCGTGACATTTCTTTCGTCTTTTCTTCTATTTGTTTTGCTTTTTCAACCGGATCGAACAGCATGGCGGTACACATGCAGTTTTTACGTTCCTTGCTGGTCAGGATATCATAGTTAACGCAGCTTTTGCAGCCTTTCCAGAAATCTTCGTCCTGTGTAAGTTCCGAATAGGTTACCGGTTCATAGCCCAGCTCTGAGTTGATCTTCATTACCGCCAGACCTGTGGTTAAGCCAAATAGTTTTGCCTCAGGGTATGTACTGCGCGATAGTTCGAATATTTTGTGCTTAATGGCCTTTGCCAAGCCCACTTTTCTGAATTGGGGATTTACAATAAGCCCCGAATTGGCTACGAAATCGCCATGGCTCCATGTCTCAATGTAGCAGAAACCAGCCCAGGTACCGTCTTTGTGTAAGGCGATAACCGCTTTGCCTTCCAGCATTTTATTAGCAACGTACTCGGGAGAGCGCTGCGCTATGCCTGTGCCGCGTGCCTTTGCTGATTCAGCCATTTCATCGCATATCTGCTGGGCGTAATCAACGTGTTGTGCTGTGGCAACCTGTATGTCAAAATCTTGTATAGTCATTAGTGTAGAAAAATTACCGTTAAATTATTGGCCATGCAGCCGTAATTATTTAGATGGTTTTTTTGGAAGAAGTTTAGTTTAAACTTCATTTGGGTTTGTTGGGATGGTGAAATTAAACCCGGGGCATAAATAGCCTTCGTCGTGATGGAGAAATAACGAAGACAGTTGTAAACAAAGCAGCGGCAACCTGAACAAATTTTGTTCTGATCACAACCATATATAAGCTTTGCTGACTCATTTTTTGCGTTTTTTTAATTTACTGCAAAAGTTTACATTAATTTTTATTTATGCAAGAAAAATATGATTTAGTTACGATGAAGTTACATTTTGGAAATAATGCCAATGTTTAGCGCAAGTCTTGTGCGTTAAATAGTGAAATGGCTGACTTGTGCCTTCCTATTACGTAGCACAAGTCAGCCTATGCTTAGCCCCAATCACAAGACTTACGCTAAAAATGATTCAATAATCAACTTCTCTTCGCCACAATATCATCAACTATCATATCAGCATGTATCCGCGAATTTTCAATAAACCACAAATGCGTATCCATACCGCCAACAACTACCCCTGCCAGGTATATGCCAGGTACATTGCTTTCCATGGTTTCAGGATTATATTGAGGAGTGAATTTATCTTCTGATAGTATAATGCCCATTTTTTTTAGAAAGGAGAAATTGGGTTTATAGCCGGTCATCGCCATCACGAAATCATTGGGGATGGTAATAAGGCCATCCGGTGTTTCAATATCTACATCATGCTCGCGTATGGCTTGCAGGCTAGAGTTGAAATAAGCCATTATACTGCCTTCTTTTATCCGGTTGATAATATCAGGCCTTACCCAATATTTAACCCGGCTGCTCACCTCATTGCCGCGGATTACCAAGGTGACTTCAGCACCCTTGCGGTAGGTTTCCAAAGCTACATCAATTGCTGAATTGCTTGAGCCTACTACCACCACCTTTTGCATAGCATAGTAATTTGGGTCTTTATAGTAATGCTTCACTTTAGGGAGGTCTTCACCCGGGATACCCAGGTTTACAGGAATATCATAAAACCCGGTAGAGACGATCACATTTTTAGCCTGATAAGTAGCTTTGATTGTTTTAATGGTATAACCATTATCTTCTTTAGTAATACCAGTTACCTCTTCAAATAATTTGATGGGCATATGGTTGGAGGTAGCCACCCTGCGATAATATTCCAACGCTTCGGCACGTACCGGCTTGTTACTGATGGTAACAAAAGGAATACCCCCGATCTCCAGTTTTTCCGAAGTGGAAAAGAAGGTCATGGTGGATGGGTAATTGTATAATGAATTTGCCAGGCAGCCTTTTTCAACTATCAGGTAGCTTAAACCGGCTTTTTTTGCGGCCAGTCCGCATGCTATCCCTATCGGGCCACCGCCTATTATGAGTATATCGAGCATTAGATAGATATTTTTATTATATATTAACTTCATGTCATGCTGAACTTGTTTCAGCACCCCACATGCCGGGTTTACAGCATGCGGGTGACTAAGCGTGTGAGATCCCGAAACAAGTTCGGGATGACATTGAATTAGTTGTTATTTATTTTATCCCCAATGATTTCAAAAACGCTTTTGAATTAGGCTCTCTGCCTAAAAAGTGCCTTAACATAGCCATTTCATCTTCCTGGGCGCCTTCCTGTAATATCTCTTTACGATACCTTACACCGGTAGCCTGATCTAACACGCCATGCTGTTCAAAAACGGAGAAAATATCCTGGGCGTATACTTTCGACCATAAATAACCATAATAGTTTGCACCATAACCATTAAGGTGGCCAAAGCTGCAAATGAAATGACTGCCTTCAGGATATGGCGTTTGGTTCATGGTCCAAAGGTCTTTTTCAACCTGGTCAATACCTCCGGCTTTAATAGCATTGAAACGATCCTCAAATGTAAAATCGATCATGGCTAATGATACCTGTCTGATGTATTGGATACTTACGCCCGCATTTTGCGCGGCTTTCATTTTATCAAAAAGTGATTTCGGTAATACCTCACCAGTTTTGTAATTTTTGGCGAACAGTTTTAAGACATCATAATTCCAACAAAAATTCTCAAGGAACTGTGATGGGGCTTCAACAAAATCTCCTTTTACACTAAATGCCAGCTGACTGTTTATAACAGGATGGCATAGCAGGAAATGGATCAAATGCCCAAACTCATGGAACATGGTGATCACATCGCTATGGTCAAGCAATGATGGCTCTGTTGTTGTGCCTTCAGGGAAATTACAGATCAGCGTACCAACAGGCAGTACTTCTTTACCATTTGCTATGTGATAGGTTGAGATTGGTGCAGTTTCAAAATGTGTGTATTTGTTAGGGCGGGGATAAAGATCAAGGAAAAAAGTCCCCATCTTTTTGCCGTCCATATCCAGTTCGTATGATTTAATCTTGGGATCCCATACCGGTAAGCCTTTTATTTCGTGAATCTGGATGTTAAACAGCTTTTGGTATACAGTAAACATACCCTGTATGGTGTTATTCATCTCAAAATATTGCCTTACCAGTTCGGTATTCAGCTTGTATTTTGTATCAAGTAGTTTGTTGCTGTAATAGCCGATATCCCAGGCATATATTACAGCAGGATCGTTTGGCTGCTGTTCTTTTTTCAACTCTTTCAGCTGATCCAGCTCCGGGCCTACATGCGGAGTTAGCTTATCTTTCAGGTCATCCAAAAAAGACCATACGGTAACCGGTTTTCCTGCCATTTTGGTAACCAATGCATATTCAGCATAAGTTTTATAACCAAGCTGGTCGGCTAGTTTTTGGCGATAAGAGAACAAGCTATCCATAGTAGCCATATTTGCAGGATATGCACGGTTCTGGTATTTTAGGTACATAGCCTTACGGGTAGCCTCAATATCGCCAAATTTTAAAATGTTGATATAGTTTGGTCCGTTTACCCTTACCATGTAGTGGCCATTAGCGCGTTTCCATGGCGTAATATATGCCTCTGGTATACCTTGCAGATCAGTTAATGAAAACTCAATACTGTCTTTTGATTCGGCTATGTGCCTGTCAAACTGGTTACCAAAGCTGATCAGTTTATCGTTGATCACCTTCAAATTATCGCGGCCTTTTTGATCCAGCTTCATGCCATTGATTTCAAAAGCGATAATGGTTTCCTTTAAAAATTTATGTTGTGTAGGCGATAAAGTTTTTGCAGTTGCTGATAGCGAAAATGCTTTAAGCGCTTTATATAATCCCTCATTTAAATACAGGTCGCTGCCATATGAGCCCAGTACCTGGCTCTGATCATTAGCGGCATTACGGGTAGCATCATCCGCATAGGTTGAAGCGATAACACTTAGTTTAGCACCCAGGTCGCTAAGGTCATAGCTCAATCCATCAAAGCCCATTAAAGTATTGGCAACAGTTTTTTTTGCTGCGGGTATAGCCACAAGCGTTTTAACCCGTGCATCAGTAACCTTAATTACGGTTGATACGGCATCCTTAATAACCTGCGCGTTTACTTTATTAAATTCGATAGGGGCATTGGAGTGAACCAGCAGCGGATTGGTTAGCATGGAGGTTTGCGCCGAGGCAGCAAAGGGTATGATGCTCAGTAATATACCCAGTTTTTTAGTGATCTTCATTTTGATGGTCAGTTACTTGAAATAGTATGGCGAATATAATACACTTTGCTAATAAAGCCGATAAGCATAGTAGAATAATGAAGGATGAAAATCGGTGTAAAAACAAAAAAGCTACCTGCCTTGATGACAAATAGCTTTTTTGATATTTTGATTGCTCTGTATGAGCAAATAGGGTTAAAATAAAAAGGGTAAGCTACTTTTATCGCGCCGCTACAACTCTCTACCCTTGCTGCGTTCCCACCCTGGGGGAGTTCAAGAGGAGCTGGCCGTAAAAGACTTACCCCGGCGCAAATATAGGAAAACTGTTGGTTAGCGGTTAATAAATTGTTAAAAAATGAGTAAGGGGTTGATTATCATTTGGTATAAAGTATCAATCTCTGCACACGTTATTGCGAGGAGCGAAGCAATCCCCGACTGTGCAAGACTGCTTGTACTCGTGTTTACCTATCATGTGAAGCCGCTCATTGCCGCGGAGGCTAGTTCTTTTGTCTTGACACAAAAGAACCAAAAAGTCAAGACAAAAAGATCCTTCCGCCCACAGGCAAAACACCCAGGCCCGCGCTTTTTGTCGGGCCTTTGCCCGCTTTAATCTTAAAATGTCATTGCTGTAAGGAACGACGAAGCAACCTCATCGCGTTTAATATGCATGAGACGAGGTTGCCGCGCTATCGCTCAATAACATGATGGAAAAACTGGTTTTTCTTTTCCCCGTCAGTAGAACAGCTTCGGGCGAAATCAGGCAAAACGATGGTGGCCCTGTGCGTGGCAGGGCATAGCAGATTTTTACAGAAGCATTGGGAACGAGCGTAGCGACAGCAGGGTAAAAATATAGTAGCCCAGGTTTTGCCTGATTTGCAGGGCAGTGGACTGTGCGGCAGAGAAGCCTACTGACTTGATTTATTCATCTATTATTTGTTTTTCATTGGTATTCATGAGCTCCCTACGGTCGGTTTTTGCTACCTTTTGTATCAAGACAAAAGTAGTAGCCTCCGCGGCAATGAGCGGCTTCGAGTGATATGTAAACGATATGCCCATTCGCCCTACATTGCGAGGTACAGGAATACGATCAAAACAAACTAATCTGGTTCTTATCCACATCCCTAACCTCACGAACAACTTTCTTTTTATCCATTAACACATTCAACCGCGCATCACCTCTAAAAGTGATATCCCTATAATGCTTCCATACTTTATCATAGCCATAGGTTTCTCTTTGGAGTATGGTGAGGCGGTTAATCTCAAACTCAATATTCCAGGGGCGGTCCTTAAACTTGGGCCATAGCTTTTTCGCCAGTTCATTGGGTATTTGCCGGGCAATGGTAATATGCGGCACGGCTTTCTTTTCGCTCAGGCATTTTCTTAGTCGTTTAAACCAATCCTCCATGCCAGGCGTCGACCTGATAGCGGCATATATAGTGGTAAAATCCGTTGGCAAGAATGTTGCGAAGCCATTAATTTGTAGGGTGATGGGTTCTATCAGCGATAGTTCTTTTTCCATCTGAGCAAATAATGGCTCGGTCCATACTGGTTTTTGCCGGGGTAATTGTTTTATGGTGATATGCGCCTTGCCATGCATGCCCTCAAAATCGCCGATAAGCCTTGCAGTACTTTGCCTGAACTTTTTTACATGCTCGTTAATATGAGCAGGCGGCGATAGTATGATCATATAGTCTTTATAGCCAGTCATGCTGTTTTTAATAAATTGTTATCGCCCGTTTCAGCTTGCCTGTTATTAAATGGGATCTCTATAAACGGCCGGTAGATACTATAGGAATTACCCGTGTCTTTTTGCAGAATAGTCAATTCTTTCGCTATAAAAGAGTCCTGGTAGTTCATTTTTTGAAAGAAAGGCCATAAGATATTGAAAGCTTCAACCGGTACATTTTTGGCGATGGTAATATGCGGTGTGGTATTCCTGTTCAGGTTTAAAATAGTATCAATCTTATTCACCCACTTCCTGGTTTCTTCGTTGAGCTCTATGGCAGCGTAAATAGTCCTGAACTTAGGGCCATGGGTAAAAAAGTTAAAGCCTTTAATACGTAGTTCATAGGATTCAATGTTTTTGAGCGACCTGCTGATGTTCTCAAAGTAAATGCCCAAACGATGCGATGGCTGCAAATGGATGTCCGACTTATCGCCAATTACCGCAAACGAAACATGAGCCTGCGAATACATACCCCTGAATTTACCCGCATGTTTGGCGCAGGATAGTTTGTATAATTTTATCTGTTTTTCAATTTCCTCACCTGGTGAAAGCTGCAATAAATAGTCTGCTGAATATGCCATGAACAATGATTTTATAATTCAAATTTGCTAAAAATATTAGCAAAATATCAAATCTTTTTTCATCTTTGTGTGATGGCTGCCAAAAGGTATATCGTACATATCGACCTTGATTCGTTCTTCGTTTCGGTTGAGCGAAAGTTTAACCCGGAGTTGATTGGCAAGCCTGTGATCATCGGTGGTTCTGCTGAGCGCGGGGTGGTGGCATCATGCAGTTATGAAACGCGCAAGTTTGGAGTTCATTCGGCCATGCCCACTAAACAAGCCTTAAAGCTTTGCCCCGATGCTATTGTAATACATGGGAGTCATGAGAGATATTCAGAAGCATCGCGGCAGGTTACACAGATCATTCATGATGCTGTCCCGCTTTACCAAAAATCATCTATTGATGAATTTTATATCGATCTGAGCGGTACAGAACGTTTTTATGAACCCTATAAGCTGGCATCGCAACTTAGGCAGAGGATCATTAAGGAAACTGGCTTGCCTATTTCATTCGGCATGGCATCAGGCAAAACCCTGGCCAAAATGGCAACCAACAAAGCCAAGCCTAACGGACAAATATTTGTGCCACATGGCAAGGAACTAGAGTTTTTAGCACCGCTGCCCATTTCAGCTATCCCCGGCTTAGGCGAAAGCACCTGTAGCAAACTTTATGGCTACGGCCTCGAGAAAATTGGCGATCTGCAACGTGTTGAATTACGCTTTTTGGAAACAGTTTTCGGGAAAGCAGGCACCTGGATATGGGAAAAGGCTAGGGGAATTGATTATGGCGAGATCGTGCCGCATTCAGATAGAAAATCCATCTCAACCGAACATACCTTTAATGATAATGTGTCGGATAAAAAAACGCTGGAAACAGTCATCATCTCCATGACGGAGGAACTGGCGGGTAAGCTTCGCCGCGAAAATAAACTGGCCTCATGCCTTGCAATAAAGATCCGTTACGGGAATTTTGAAACGCATACCCAACAGGAAAAAATACCACTCACAGCCGCTGAGCATATCCTGATACCCGGAATAAAAAATCTGCTCAGTAAAGCCTGGAACCAAAGCCGGTCAATAAGATTGATAGGGGTGAGGCTTAGTCAGCTTACAACCGGCAGTTACCAGATAAACCTGTTTGAAGATAATGAGGAGCGCATCAGGCTTTACCAGGCCATGGACAGGATCAACTTTAAATTCGGCGATAAAACTGTTTGCCGCGCTGCAGGTATGGAAATTGGTACAAGGAATTTTAACCCGTTTTTGAAAGATTAAAAATATTAATTGCTGCCGCGAGTTTAGCGCAGCGTAACTCGTGGTGCAGCATGGCAAAAGCTTCCAGCTTAAAAATGAAAACCATTAAAATATGAGCAGTAATTACAAATTCCGCAATAAAGAAAATCTCCATTTCGTAACCTTTTCAGTTATAAGATGGATAGATGTATTTACCAGAAGGTTATACAAAGATATTCTTGTTGACAGCATCAAATTCTGCATTGCAAATAAGGGGCTTGAAGTATATGCCTGGGTTATTATGAGTAATCATGTACATATGATTATCGGGACAAAAGATAAACCCTTGCCGGGTATTTTAAGAGATATGAAAAGGCATACTTCAAAAACGCTGATTAAAGCCATCAATGAAAATACACTGGAAAGCAGGCGCGAATGGATGTTGTGGTTTTTTGAACGGGAAGGTAAACTTAATCCAAATAATGAGCAATATCAGTTTTGGCAACAGGGCAATTATCCTATCGAGTTATATAGTAATGGTGTGATGGATCAAAAGCTTGATTATGTACATCATAATCCTGTTACTGCCGGGTGGGTTGATGAGCCGGAGCATTATTTATATAGCAGTGCGAGGGATTATGCAGGTGGTAAGGGATTGATTGATGTTGTTTTGTTGTAGTTTGTTGTTTAAGCTGGAAGCTTAAACAATGCTGCACCACGAGTTACGCTGCGCTAAACTCGCGGCAGCAATAGCTAAACTTGCGGCAGCTTACAATTCTTTGCGCATCAACAGATCCGTTTGCTGATCATTCCCCAGGAAAAAATCATGTGTGCTAAATGCCTTGAAACCATGGCGTTCATAAAAACGGATAGCGTTATGGTTGTTATCCCAAACGCCGAGCCATATGTATTGAAGATTATCTTTTTGGGCTAAGTCTTCGGTAAAATCCAAAAGCTGTTTGCCAATTTGTTTACCCTGGGCACTGGATAGTACATAAATACGTTCAATCTCTACTGCATCTTTGTCCTTGAACTCAGTTTGCGCCGAAGCATAGTTTAATTTAATGTAGCCAACCAGTTCGTCATCCAATTGTGCAAAATAGAATTCAGAATTAGGGTTGTTTACTTCGGAAAGTAACTTATCATAACTTAAAGCAACGGACGCATAAACTTCCATATCTTCGGGCTTGTTTAAATGAAAGAAAGCGTCAAAGAACGTTTTTCGGCTAAAGGCAACCAGAGTGTCAATATTCGCAGCGGCAACTTTTTTAATAATCATCTTCAAATTCTCAAATCTTCAAATCGAATTATTCAAACTGCCCTTGCAAGCGTTCCAGTTTCTCAATAATGAGGTTAAGCTTTTCTTCTTCGTTTTTGAAGATCCGTTTTTTGTAGTAGAAGGTTAAAAAGAAGATCCAGATAATGGTAAGACCATAAACCGCTATTTTATAGTATATAGTTGCACCTTTAAGTACCTCAACAAAATAAAGTGACAATCCTAAACTGATCAGCAATACATACAAGTAATAAAACCAGCCTACAATTTTTGCCCGCTTTTTTTGATATTCCTTTAAATTCTGCAAATATTCGGTTGGGTTAATAGTGGCATCGCGCTTGTTTAATATACGGTAATTCCGGATAATCAAAATGGCATAAAGCAGCATGGTTACCAGCATAATAATAATGCCCACATAGGTTAACCACGACTGGAATACAAAAAAGAACAGTATAAAAAAGGTAAGTGCCAGCATGGCAATCATTGCTACTACCCCCCAATATAACTGACTGGTGATACTCCTAATCCCCTTCTTTACCTGTTTCAGCACCTCGTCCACCGAAAGCTGATCTTGTTTTGGCTGCGCTTGCCAAACCGACATTAAATGATCAAAGTCTTTCATACTGGTTATATAATTCTGTTAATTTCTGTTTAATACGATGAATTTTAACCCGTAGGTTGCCTTCGGATATACCGGAAACTTCCGCAATTTCAGGGTATGGCACTTCATCAAGCACCAGCGTAATAATTATTCTCTCTGATTCTTCCAACTTCGATATACACTTATAAAGCAGTGCTACCTGCTCATTTTTCTCTGAAAATTCTTCTCCTTTTGTTTCCGCTATCAGCGGTGTAAGCTCCTCTTTGCCTTGTCTTTTTTCTGACCGCAGATAAGTAAGGCAGGTATTTACCGCAATACGGTATATCCATGTTGAAATAAGCGCCTGGTTACGGAACTTATCCAAATTTTGCCAAACTTTTAAAAATGTTTCCTGTAAAAGGTCGTTCGCAGCATCATCATCCCCGGTGTAGCCATAGCACAAATGGTAAATCTTTTTTGAATTAGCTTCAAATATTTCCTTAAATGCTGCTTCTTTATTGTCGGCCACTTATTCAGTTAATTTATATTTAGATGTAGGTTTATACTATTTGTTACAACAAGTAATCATTCTTATATATCCACGCGAATTTTGTTTCCGCTTCGCTAAGCATGGTGTTATAACTCTCGCTAAAATCAAATTGCATATCCTCGTGCAACTTACCAATTAAAGTTTTAACCTTTATAATTTGTCTGATTAAAATTAATCTTAACGGTTTATATGAAGATTTCCTGTCACCATATTGAATATAATTGGTGCAAAAATTAAGCAACAGATCTATCTCCGCCTCTTTTGAGCCCATAAATTTGGTGTACTTGCTCAGCAACCTTAATATTTTACGCATGCTTTTAGCTGCATTATAACTCTGTACCGGCAGCTGACTAAACATAAAACCGGCCTCGGCTTTTACTTTCTCCACAAAGGCGGCTTCGTTATCGGCCTCAAATAATAAATAGGCCAGCAATTCCTTGTTTTCTTTTTTATAACGGGCCAGGCGCAGGCATAGTTCAGCCATTTGTAGGGGGCTTAAATGCTGAATCTCTTTTTTAATATCCTGTAAACCGTAGGTAGTAATGCTCATGCCCTATATATATTTCAGCAAAATAACTAAATTTTGTAGTTTTGCGCCCTCCATTAAAGTAAATGCACAAAAGCAAACTCACCCTTTATATTTTTATTGCACTTATTTTGGGTGTAGTAGCCGGGTACATTTATAATGTACATGTAATAGGCGAAATTAATAATAAGATAAGCAATGCTGATGCCAATATTAAAAGTATCAGTACGCGTTTGCTTACTTTAAAAGATACTACCACTGTCGATTACAGATCCCTCAAAGTACAAAAAGCAGCACAGGCGGTTATCCGCAGTAAAAATGATTCGCTGCGTGATGATAAGCTGGAGGGCTTCACCATTTTAAGCGATATTTTTTTAAGGCTGATAAAAATGATCGTTGGTCCGCTGGTGTTTACAACGCTGGTAGTTGGGGTGGCCAAAGTTGGTGATATTAAAGCCGTAGGTAGGATAGGGGGCAAAACACTGCTCTGGTTTTTAAGCGCTACTTTGGTTTCGCTGCTATTGGGTATGCTGCTGGTAAATCTTTTTAAACCTGGCGCTGCCATGAACCTGCCTTTGCCTGATAGTCATTTAGGTACAGATATTAAAGCAACCGGCGTATCATTAAAAGACTTTATCGGTCACGTTTTCCCCAAAAGCTTTTTTGAGGCTATGGCGAATAACGAGATACTGCAGATTGTAGTTTTCTCCATATTCTTCGGCGTGGCAACCGCTGCCATTGGCGAAAAAGGCGAGATAGTGATAAAGGCGATGGATGCGATTGCACACGTGATCTTAAAAATAACCGGCTATGTAATGAAGCTGGCTCCGCTTGCAGTGTTTGGTGCCATTACTGCTGTAATAGCAAAGCAAGGTTTAGGCATACTTTCCACCTATGCCATATTTATAGGCGAGTTTTATTTTTCGCTGATTGTGTTGTGGCTGATCATCGTATTGGCTGGCTTTTTTGTATTGCGTAACCGGGCATTTACTTTAGTTAACCGCATAAAAGATGCCATGCTGATAGCCTTTGGTACATCAACCAGTGAGGCTGCGTATCCAAAAGTATTACTGGAACTGGAGCGTTTTGGTTGCAGCAGCAAAATAGTGAGCTTTGTACTGCCTTTAGGTTATTCATTTAATTTGGATGGCTCAATGATGTATATGACCTTTGCCTCCATATTTTTAGCGCAGGCCTATGGTATACATTTAACATTCGCCCATGAAATAACCATGTTGCTGATACTGATGCTCACCAGTAAGGGCGTTGCCGGGGTGCCGCGCGCATCACTGGTAGTAATAGCAGGTACGATAGGCATGTTCAATATCCCTGAAGCTGGTTTAGCACTATTAATAGGTATTGACCCGTTGTTAGATATGGGGCGCTCAGCAACAAATGTATTAGGCAATGCGATGGCAACTGCGGTGGTAAGCAAGTGGGAGAACGAATTGGCAGCAGGTGATCCGATTTAATATCTGAAGCATAGTAATAAGAATAAATAATTGTAATTATCAATATAAAAAAGGGAGAGTATAACGATGAACGCATATGCAACTAATCGCTAACCTCCGATCACTAATCACTACAAAATGATGTCGAAAAGTTTGAAAAAGATATTCCTGTCGCTAAGTATTGCGCTGCCGTTTTTAATATACTGCGTATACTATTATGGTATGATGATCAAGAACGCACCATATAAGTTTAGCGAGTTTGAATATGTAGTATTCCAATATGGCAATGGTGATAGCCTGGTTAATAAATATGATTCAAGAACGGGCGAATACCAATACCTGAACGCTCATGATTCATTGGTAAAGAAACACCTGCACCTTAATAATGATGATTTGTTGCTATTACACCGTGCTGCTGCCGACATGGGATTCTGGAATTTCCCGGCTATTGAGGTTAATGACTCCCTAAAGAAGAAAGGTGTGGTTTCTCCGCATTACTTTATTGAATTTAGCTATAAACGCAAGAGTAAAACAGTATTGTATGATGCAGGCTTTGATGGTGACCCGAAATTAAAAGATGCCAACGAGGAATTGATAAAGCAGATACAGAAAGTTTTGGGTGATGCTGAAGGCCGTGAAATAAAATAAATTACGTGTTGCTTTTTATATAAGCAATTCCTATATTTGCACCTCGAATTTTAAAACAATAATTAACAAACACATGTACGCAATAGTAAGTATAGCCGGACAGCAATTCAAAGTTGCAAAAGACCAGCAGATCTTTGTACACCGTTTACAGGGAGATGAAGGCGCTAGTATTGAATTTGACAATGTATTGTTAGCAGAAAACGAAGGTAAATTCAAATTAGGTTCTGATTTGAAAAGCGCTAAAGTATCAGCTAAGATCGTGTCTCATTTAAAGGGTGATAAAGTGATCATCTTCAAAAAGAAAAGAAGAAAAGGTTACAAAAAGAAAAATGGTCACCGCCAGCAATTCACCAAAATAGAGATCACAGGTATCACATTATAATTAAGATTTAAACAGGAGCCGCGCAAGCGATTCCATAAAAAATATTAGCAATGGCACACAAAAAAGGGGCCGGTAGTTCCAGAAACGGCCGCGAGTCACATAGCAAACGTTTAGGTATTAAGATCTTCGGTGGTCAGCCAGCAATCGCGGGTAACATCATCGTTCGTCAGCGTGGTACTAAACACAATCCAGGTTTAAACGTAGGTATCGGCAGAGACCATACTTTATTCGCTTTAGCTGAAGGTATTGTAACTTTCAAAAAGAAAGCTGATAACCGTTCATACGTATCAGTATTGCCTGTTGAAGCAGCACCAGTTGCTGAAGTAGCAGCACCTGCTCCAAAAGCAAAAGCTGAGCCTAAAGCAAAAGAAGTAGCAGCACCAGTTGTTGCTGAAGCTACTACTGAAGAAGCACCAAAAGCAAAGAAAGCTGCACCAAAAGCAAAGAAAGCTGATACTGCTGAAGAAGCAGAAGCTCCTGCTGCTGAGTAATTAGCGATCCGCATAAAACATTAAAGCCCTGATCTTATTGGTCGGGGCTTTTTTTGTTGGGGAAAGTTGCAAACTTTCCTGATCTGTAGGCTTCAGTTGCAAACTGAAGCCAGTGAACAAAAAATTAATTAGCTAGTCTGATAGGGAAATTATACAGACAACGTACTATTTTACCGTTCTGACTACCTGGAAACCACTTTGGTGAATTTTTCAGAATTCTAATGGCTTCGTTATCCCAATATGGTGACAGGTTTTTTATGACTCTAATATTTGATAACGAACCATCCTTTTCAACTACAAATTTTAAGACAATTAAACCACTTGTTTTGTGTGCGGTATCAGTTTGCACGCTTTTAAGTAAGTATTCTCCAAAATTACGTGGGGTTTTGGGCTCTTCATCAACAACAGTAAATAATGCAGTATCTGCAGCCAAGCCTTTTAGTGTCGTAATTGAATCTTGTGCTTTTGCTATGCCGGCAACTATTAGAAGTAATATGACAAATAAAGGTTTTTTCATTCAATAAATATATTAACTAAGTATTGATGCTACTCATATTCCTTCTCAATCTCCTTCTCAATCTTTTTAGCCTGCTTTATGGCTTCATTATAGTGCCTGCTTACTGCACTTGAATAACCTAGTGAAAAATAAATTATAAGTTTTCCTTTAGTGGAAGTTAGCGTCCCAATTACGTCTGTTGGTTTATTGCCTATATTATCGGAACTATTGATAAGCATTTCTTCCAGCCGGTTTTGGTTTTGATTAAAAATGTTTTCTGTAAAATCAACCAGCGGAATTTCCTGTTGGTAATATTTCAGTATGTCATTCCTTAAGGAGTCATTTTCAATAGACTGGATCTTTCCACTCGACTTAAAGCCTTCATAGCGTCCATTCACTACCCTGCTATTGAATGTGGGGATATTGAACATGCCTGTAATATGTTTCTTTTGAATGCTATCTATTTCCGCGGTTTTTAGTTTCACAACCATGCCGTAATTTTTCCTGAGCGTGTCCATATCTCTGGCACTGCCCTGCAGCAGATCGATCTCATCTTTTATATCACCTTTCAGACCAATCACAAAGTCACGGGCTTCAGCTTTCTCTTTATAATGCTCGCGGGTGCGCTCTATAAATGCGGCAAAGCTTACCGCAAAAACTATAATGAGTATTTCTATTATAATTTCCTTGACCCTTTCGTTTAAAGGTTTGTCATGCGATTTCATAGCTTTAATAGCCTTTTTTGAATGGCCAATGATCTCGTGTTCCATAAGCTAAAGATATTAAAATCTGTTTAATCATAAAGCAATGTAATACGAATGATAGGGAAGGGATCTTTAGAGAGATTTGCTTAGTTAAATTCTAATTAATTAACCATGTCATCGAACGATAGAGAGGACTTTTCTGTGGCAAACTGAAGTCAGTAGGAATCATAATCTTTATTGGGATGCTAAATGATGTTTACGATAGGAATGTATCAATAATCATTCATTCTATAATTAATATGTAGCCTAAAATAGTAACGTACAGGTTTATGATTAACTTTTGCAGGTGTCCATGGCGGTGAAAGTTTCATCACTCTAAGAGCTTCGGCATCCAGTTCTGGGTTTAATCCTTTTACTATATGTAGTCGTTTTAATGATCCATCCTCTTCAACAATAAAGGCCAGGTGAATAGCTCCATGTATATCACTATTGGTATTAGGCCAGCGTAAGTTTTCAGCAAGAAATTTATAATAGGCTTCCTTTCCTCCGCGGAATACGGGCTTAGATATACTTGTAAGCGTATCGTTTTTGGATTGATATGCCGTTTGGTTATTCGTGTTGGGGGAGCTTAATCGTATAACTACAGTGTATTGTACATTAACGTTTTTATTTGCCTGTACACCGGGGTTCCATTTAGGCGATCTTTCAACAATCTTTATAATTTCACTATTTATTATCGGTGTACCTCCCCTGAGTACTTTTATATTGGTAAGAGTACCATTTTCTTTAACCAAAAATGTTACAAATATTTTAGCTGACAAACTAAGACTATCTTGTTTTAACAGGTTATAATCAAAGTGCGCACAAACGTATTTGTAAAATTGCGATATCCCGCCAGGAAATGATGGCTCTACTTCCGCACCATAATATACGGTGTCGTTACTTTTAGTGATAGAGTAATTTGTCACATGGCCGCCCTCAGTAGGGCCATCTATTATTACATCGTTGCTATTGCTTTTTAGCTTTTTATTATCCTGAGCTTTTACAGCTATCGTAAATAATAAAAGTGCCTGAAGGAGTAATAACTTTTTCATAATAATAAAGTTATATATTCAATCAGTTATTTTTTCAATGCAAAAAGTAACATTTAAGATAGATAATAAGCAACAATTTACTAATTCTCCCTCACCAGCAAGCCATCTGCAAAATGATGCAGGTATTGTTTGTGGTCTTCGGGTAAATTGATCTGCTCAAGGGCCTCAAATGCGTTATCGGCATAGGTTTGCATGGCTTCCTCGGCGTATTGCCTTATTTGCAGGGAATTGTATATGCGGGTTACGGCTGCAACTTTTTCGGTGTTATCAAACTTAGTAGCGCTTATTAAATTGTTTAATTCAGCAGCATCTTCGCCTTTTGCCAGTTCAAGGGCCTTTATTAGCAGGTATGTTTTTTTGTTGGATATGATATCTCCACCAACCAGCTTGCCGAACTTCTCCGGGTCGCCGTAAACATCCAATATATCATCCTGTAATTGGAAGGCTATACCGAGTTGCTCGCCAAAGGTGCTTAACAGGGCTGCATCCTTTGCAGGTGCTCCACCTATCAGTGCACCAATCCTGAGGGCGCCACCAAGCACTACGGCTGTTTTAAGGCGTATCATATTGATGTATTCATCAATGCGCACATCATGCTGCTGCTCAAACTCCATATCAATCTGCTGTCCTTCGCACACACCTACGGCAGTTTCATTAAAAATGTCGAGTACCTGGCGTAAAATGCTATTATCAACCTGCATCATCAGCTTGTAGCCTTCAATCAGCATCACGTCGCCGGAGAGGATACCTACATTTTGGTTCCATTTTTCATGTACCGTAGTTTTACCACGGCGCAGGGGAGCATTATCCATAATGTCATCATGCATCAGCGTGAAATTATGGAACACCTCAATAGCCAGTGCAGGCGAAATAGCCTTGGTAACATCGCCGCCAAACAGCTCACAGGCCATCAGTAGCAGGGCAGGGCGCATGCGTTTGCCGCCCAATGATAATATATAACTTATAGGTTCGTAAAGCTGACCAGGATGCTCAGGATAGGTTAATTCATTAACCGCATCGCTGATCATCTGCTGTAAATCACTAAGTTTATTCATGTGTTTTATAATTAGTGAATGAGTGATTTAGTGAATGACTGAATTTTAAAATCACTCATTCACACATTCGCTCATCCACTCAATAGCTTATTCCTGTACTAATGAAAAATCAATTTGTTTTTTGGTAAGATCAACGTTTTTTACTTTGATTCTTACCTCATCGCCCAATTGGTAGATCTTCTTTTTACGCTGACCGATGATGGCATAATTTTTCTCGTCTAAGGTATAAAAGTCGTCCGAAATATCACGCAGGCGTATCATGCCCTCGCATTTATTTTCAATGATCTCTACATACATACCCCACTCGGTAACGCCCGATATCACACCGCTAAAGATATTCCCAACCTGATCGCGCAGATATTCAGCCTGTTTGTATTTAACTGATGCACGTTCGGCATCGGCTGCTTTTTTCTCCATTTGCGAGCTGTGCTGGCATAGTTTCTCATAATGCTCGGCATTGGCCGATTGCCCACCATTTAAATAATGGAACAACAGTCTGTGTACCATCACATCCGGATACCGGCGTATAGGCGAGGTAAAGTGGGTATAATGATCGAATGCCAAACCGTAGTGACTTGATGATTTGGTGGTGTAAATAGCCTTAGCCATAGAGCGGATTGCCAGGTGTGTAAGCACATTCTGTTCCTTTTTGCCCTCCACGTCCTCCATTAAATAGTTAAGGGATTTGGCCGTCTCCTTGTCAGATTTTGTGTTGATCTTATACCCGAACCTTGCAGCAAACTGAGCGAAATTTGCCAGTGCTTCTGGTTTTGGGGAATCGTGCACACGGTAAACAAAGGTATATTTATGTTTGCCTTTGCCCATTTTACTCACATGCTCGGCAACCTTGCGGTTTGCCAGCAGCATGAAATCTTCTATCAGTTTATGGGCATCCTTGCGCTCTTTTACATAAACGCCGATAGGCTTGCCGGTTTCATCCAGCTTGAATTTTACTTCGGTAGTTTCAAAGCTGATAGCGCCGTGTTTAAATTTGCGGTCGCGCAATTTATAGGCAAGCTGGTTTAGCTGTGCTATTTCCTTTTCATGATCGCCTTCTTTGGTTTCGATGATCTCCTGCACTTCCTCATAGGTAAAGCGCCTGTCGGAGTGGATGATGGTTTTACCGTACCACTCATTAACAATATAGGCATCCTCATCCAATTCAAATACAGCCGAAAAGGTCAGTTTATCTTCTTTAGGGCGTAATGAGCACAAGCCATTTGATAATCGCTCAGGCAGCATGGGGATCACCCTGTCGACAAGGTAAACTGATGTCCCACGATCCAGGGCCTCTTTATCCAATGCGGAATCAGGAATAATATAATGCGATACATCGGCAATGTGCACACCTACCTCATAATTGCCATTGTCCAGGTATTTGAATGATATGGCATCATCAAAATCCTTGGCATCAAAGGGGTCAATGGTAAAAGTAAGCACATCCCTGAAATCGCGCCTGCGGGCTATTTCCTGTTCGCTTATTTCATTGGAGATCTGTTCGGCCTCATGCTCAACTTCGGCAGGAAAAGATAGTGGGAAACCATACTCAGCAAGTATGGCGTTCATCTCGGTATCATTTTCGCCTTGAGCGCCTAAAATATGCTTAATGCGGCCTATTGGGTTTTTTGCATCGGCGGGCCAGTCGGTAATTTCGGCTACTGCTTTTATACCGTTTTTGGCGCCGTTCAGCTCATTCATAGGAATGAAGATATCGTGCATCATCTTCCGGTCGTCGGGGATGAAGAAAGCAAAACGTTCGGAGAGTTTTACAATACCTGTAAACTCAGTTTTGGCGCGCTGGAGTATCTCAATTACTTCACCTTCCTTGTGCTTGCCCTTGCTTTTGGCATATACGTAAACCTTTACACGGTCGCCGTTAAGGGCGTTGCGCAGTTTACGGGGAGCAACAAATATATCGCTCTCAAACTCATCATCAGTAACAATAAAGGCTGAGCCATCGTTGGTAAGGTCAACTTTGCCTTCAATAAATGTTTTAAGCTCAAGTAGTTGGAACTTGCCGGGGGATAGTTCTTTAAGGATATCTTTTTTAGCTTCTTCTCTTAAAATCTCAAATATAATATCGCGTGATTCCGGGTCGCGCACATTGAGCTTTGCCGAAACCTGCTTGTAGTTTAGTGGGGTATTTCCATTCTGTTCAAACACATCAAGTACCATTTGGGTAAGTACCTGCTTAACAGAGGAGTTATTTTTCTTTTTAGACATTAATGCAAAGATAGGGATTTGTGATTAGAGATTTGTGATTGGAGGTTAGAGATTAGTTAGGGATGACTTTACTAACATCTCACCAAATTAAACCTATTCTCTAATCACTAACCTCCAACCTCTAATCTCACTCAATAAAACTACCATCACCTCTGCGCTGCATCAGCTTGCCATGGCGTTTGGGTGCGCCGCTCCATTGTTGCAGGTTCATCCTGAAGCTTACCATTACATAGCGGCTTAAGGCATTGGTTTTGGTATCTGTATAACCTGTTGGAGTAATTACCCGGTTTATGAAGTTGTTCTGGTCGAGTATATCAAAAAATTGCACGCTCAGGATGCCATTTCTTTTCTTAAAAAACTCTTTCTCGAAATAAGCATTCACTACAAATGGGTTCTTGGTAACGTTTGAGCTGATGCCCGTTACATAGTTTTTGCTGGCGCTATAGCCTATCATCCATGTTTGCAGAAAGTAGACTTTGCCGTCGACACTTAAAGCCAGTGTTTTGGTATTATTGTCCAATGCATCGGGCAAACTGTTTGATGATGTGGTAACATTATAGGAAACATAAGGATTTACTTCCAGCCAATCGTTAGGATCAATTCTCGGGCCGAAGCGCTCGTTAAACCGCCAGGTGGAGGAGAAGCTCTCCACATTATTGCTCATGGCTATGTTGCGGCCATAAGTTACGTTGCCATTCAGTTCGAGATTGTATTTACGGTCGTCATATTGTTTGGCAACATTATAATTTCCGCTTACAGTATAAGCGCCATTTAGATTGGTATAATGGGTGTAGGGTATTAAGCTGGTATCGCGTAAGGTTTCTCCTGTGGTAGGATTTCTTTTGGTGACGATAGTAGGCGTGAGGATGTTATTGGTTACAACCTGGTTATTAACAAACGAGGCATTAACATTTGCTGACACATTAAACTGCGAATTAGCTATATAATCGTTATAAATAGCGTTAATGGAATGGGTGAACGATGGTTTAAGATCAGGATTACCTATTACAGGGTTTTGCGGATTTGTAAGATCGGTAAAGGGTTGCAGCTCATTAAAAGTAGGCTCAGTTGGCGTGCCTGAATAATTTATGGAAAACCTTTCCTGCCGCGACCACATGTACATATACCTGAAAATAGGTATCAAATTAAAGTCAGAATGATCTACTGTTCCAGCATATCCCTGCCGTTCACCTTGCAATAGGGTTGGGATAGCCGTAACGCCCAGAGATAAGCTATACTTAGGCTTGTTGATCCGGTAATTCAAAGCGATGCGCGTTTCAGCAAAGGAATAGTGGTAAACATTGGTTAAACTGTCAATTTGGAACGTGCGGCCCAAGCTATCAACATTATCGGTATAAGCATTGTTGTTATATCCCCGGTAAATATACTGCGCGTTAAATTCAAATTGTGAAAGCGGACCTACCGGCTCAACATAAGTTAAGCTGGCCCGATAGCTGTTGGTTAAACTCCCCCGCTGAATGACCCGGTGTACCAGCGAATCCAGGAATGGCGTGCCTGTAGTAATGGTATCCCGGTAATAAAGAATACTATCTTCCTGCATGCTATTCGTTTGCGCATCAGAATGGGTATAGCTCAACTGCAGCGAGATATTCCTGCGTTTCTTTTTAAATATATGCTGATAAAACAGCACAGCACCATACGTAGGTGATGACGAGGTACTGCCATTATTGTTAAGCGATGTTTGGTTAATTATCCCGGTTTGGTAATACTGCGATAAATTATCGCTATTAGTACCCGAAAAGCTGTAGGTAGGTGTAAATCTCATGTAATTGGCGCTATCAATATTATATTCCATATCAAAGCTGGCCGTATGAGTTTTGCTGTTGTTGTTCCCTGTACTGTTGTTAGTGAAATTAGTGTTGCCTAATGAGCTGTATTGCTTACCTACGCTATTATTAATGGAGTAAACATCATTATAAGCATAAGTATAACTCATATTCACCTCTATCTTTTTGCCCCAGTCGTCGCGGTAATTAAAGGCAGGTCCGCCGGCTTTTGTAGTGCCTCCGCTGCCGCCGCTGCTGCTTTGGCTGCCTAAGGAGCCATTGCTGGCACCGTTCAGGCCTGTACTGGCAACCCCATTCACCGTATTACGAAAATTGGCAATTACACCAATCTGCTGGTTAGCATCAATGCGCTGGCCAAAAACGCGGTCGTCATACCTGCTGTCGCTGCCTTCGCCTGCGGTAAGGCGGGCAATATTACCAACCGATCTATCGGCACGCGTGGTAATATTCAATACCTTTTGCGGGTTACCGTCTTTAACACCCGTACGGGCTGCTTCATCGCCATAATCATCAACTATCTGTATCTTGTCAACTATATCAGCCGGCAGGGTCTGTATGGCCTGGGCCACGTTGCCGCCTGCATAGTCTTTACCATTTAGCCTTGCTTTCATTACCTGTTGCCCCTGGTGGGTTAATGTACCGTCAGATCCCACTTCCATGCCTTCCATTTTCTTGAGCAGTTCGTCAACAGTGGCATTTTCACGTACTTTATAATCGCTGGCTTTATACTCAACAGTATCTGTTTTATAGGTGATGCTTGGTGTGCCGTTAATATTCACCGTTTTAAGCATATTGTTTTCTGGCTTAAGCACGATGGGGTCTAACACAATATGCTTAACCGCGTCATTATTGAGGTATTTACGGGTTGTTGTTGCAAAACCTATCTCAGAAATAGTAAGCACAAAGGTAGCCGCCTTTACATTTTTTAGTACAAACACACCATCGGTATTGGTAGCTGTTCTAAGCGTATCAGTTTTTGATTTTAAGGTGATGATGGCTCCGATAACTGTATTGTCGGATGTATCCTTTATGATGCCGCTCACCTCTCTAAGTGCCATCGGTGGTGGGAGAGGGGCAGAAGGTCCCCTGGTTGATCCGCTTCTTCCCCCACCACGCTGTGCAAATAAAGCCTGCGCTAATAATGTTATAACCAGCAATAGGTATAATTTTTTCATCCGTGATCAGAACTATTATTTAGTTGCGCCTGTAGCCAATGTGTATTTACCCCAAAAATCTGTCGGACTCATCATATCCGATACATCTAAACTTTTACCGCCCCCAAAAGTCGGCCCTCCGCCGCCGCCGCCAAATCCTCCGCCGAATCCACCTCCACCACCGCTAATCCGAGTGCCTCCTCCTCCTATACTAATGCTATTACTGCCAAGCTGTAAGCCATTAACTTTAATATCATAAGCTATCTCTTTTTGATCGCCGGGCGCAATATCCAGTAACTTTAGCGGGATAGATAATTCATAAACAAAAATCTCCTTATCATCAATGTTTGCTACCGCTTTAATGCTGTACTCGTTATAAATAGATATTACGGTGTCGGTAATATCCTTAAACCCTAAAGCGCTTAGCTCTTTGGCTGTAGCTAAAGTTTGTTTTTGCTGCGCGATGATGGACGCTGTATCCGGTGTGTCCTGTTGGCCAAATCCTTTTCTTGAGCGCCCACCGCGTCCGCCACCACCTGTATGACTTACCATAGGGTAGGTGATATTAAATGCATTCTTATCCTTTTTTTTACCGGCTGTATTCAAAATAAAACTTATACCGCCTGCTAAGATCTTGTTGTTATTATCCATATCAGTTGATTTTATGGCGAGATAAATATTCTTATCATCATTAGCGATGGTATACCAAAGCTTTACAGTTTTATTATAAGCCTGCAATGTGGTGCCCCATTCTGTAAGCTTGCCATCAATTTTTACTGTTGACGGTGCCCATAAATTCCCTTCCTGCACACTTTGTATTTTTTGGGCTCTCAGGTTACTGTAAATACAGGTTAAAATGACAAGTGCTACTGATTTTGATATATGTAATACCTTTTTCATGTCTGTTTAATTTTTGATACCAGTAAAAAGAATAAAATATCAGGCGCTGCACATTAGTGATAAATATTCCGTTTAGGATTAGATGTGAAAATACAGCGAATGTTTAATCAAAATGGGATTGTCATATAAATGTTGCTTTCTTGTCATATAATTGTTGCACAGGCATTTAAGAAGCCGGGGTTTAATGGAGTTTTACGCTTCATCTATTGAAGCAAAATTGACCGTTTTGCAGCCGTAATAATTGTGAAAAAACTATTTTAAAAAAGATTTGCATCAATAATTTTAAAGCTTACCTTTGCATTCCCTTTCGGGATGTAGCGTAGCCCGGTATCGCGCCACATTTGGGATGTGGAGGCCGCAGGTTCGAATCCTGCCATCCCGACTTTACAGGACAAATCAGAATGGCTTCTGATTTGTCCTTTTTTTTTGCTCAATAATTCGCTGTCCATTAAGTAGATATACCTTATCGCCTCGTTTACCCTACCGGTTCGAAGTACCCCATTTTCGATCTCCATTTTATCAGGAAACACAACACCAACGATTTCTCGCTTTTTATCTATATCCCCGATACTGTAGGCGTATTCCAGTTTAAGTAAATTATTTAACCCATTATCCAATAAATCCTCAATATCTATCTTCTGCAAATTCAGTTCATCAAGCTTACCGTTAAGTATTTCCAGCTTACGGGTGTTCGATGTTTTTGAATCCATAAAATCTTCGGGATCGATTTTTTTGCTCGACACCAATTCCACCATATAAGCGATCTTTTCCTTGATCTCTTTAATTTCCTGATTGATTTGGGTTCGTTCATCCAATAAATGCGAAGTTTGACTAACCCAAATGTCATGAATGGACATTTTAAATATTTCGGTAACATCTTCCCTGGGTGTAAACCTTCTTAATTCCTTATGGAACTGGTCATTTAAACTATCAGCGCGAAGCCTGAAGCTACAGCCATTGTAGCAGTGGTAATAGGAATAATATTCATGGCGGCCTTTTGAAATGCTGCCCGATAAGATTTTACCGCACGATGGGCATTTCAGAAACCCTCTCAAGGGCAGGGTTGGTTTGGATATGATCTTTGGTAGAAAAGTGCGTTTACGGCCATCTAAAACGTCTTGTACCGTTTCAAACAGGTACTCTGATATTAACGGCTCATGTTGTGCCCTTACGAATTGACTCTCATCATCTTTGTATTTTGGAACGAAAATCTTACCACAATACACCGGGTTACGGATGGCAAACCAAAAAAGGCTTTTGGCACCCGTAAAGCCCTTTTCTTTGGCGGCCTTGTAAATAGCTTCAGTATTGTAACTCTCTTTTGCTATTTCTTCAAAAGCCCAGCGGATGATACTTGCTTCCGGCTCGCGGACACCAATATATTTGCGCCCGTATTCATCTGAACGGTTGATATAACCAAAGGGCGCTTTACCCATATACCTACCTTCCTTTCGCGCGCGGCGCATACCGTGAATTACATTTAACGCCCGACGATCATTTTCCACTTCCGGAGCAGCGAGATAAAATGCCAGCATCATCTTGTTTTCCGGCACTGTTAGGTCAAGTGGCTGTTCAATAGCCTGTGGATCGACACCCAATTTGTTAAGTATGCTGATCATTTGATAAGCATCCCCTGCATTACGGCTGAACCTATCCCATTTGAGAAAAAGCACTAAATGACTTTTACCCTTGTATCGTTTTAAATGTAAAAGCAATACTTTCCATTGCGGCCTGTTAAATGTTTTAGCGGAATGATCTTCGTAGATCACCTTCCTCACAATAATATAATTAACAAGACAATATTTTTGCAGCATTTCTTCCTGATGCCTTTGTGAGAACCCTTTTTCTGCCTGCTCGTCGGTGCTTACCCTGATATATAAATCTGCTATTTTCATTGTTTTAAATGCTGTTCTACCACTAATTTAGCTAAAAAGTATAGTAAATTCAATACTTTTTCTGCTGTTTCTGCACTTATTTCTTCGCCTTTTTTCTGATAAAAGTCGATCACTTTTTCAAGGGTCAGCGACCTTTTTTCTTCATTATTGACTAACATAGTCTTTTATTTTTTGCAAGTATCGGACAGTATAAGCAGGCGTTAGGGCAAGTAGCCGTAAATAAATTGGACGTTAGATTTCCGCTCAAACAAACATATTTCAATGCTTAAAAGAATTTTAGGCAAGTTGCCTAATCAATAAAGTCACGCTGCCGACTTTTGATTATCAATTCAGATAGTCATGAAAAACAGCGAAGTCATACCTGATCTTAAAGGCCGCAAATTCAACGGCAACCTTTCTAAATTAAACGTATCCGAACGGAACCGCGTCAGCGGATACGGCAGTTGCTGCGTTCCTTTGTTCCGCTCGAAATTCCGGGCCGTAGACCGGAACCCAGTCAGCAAATTCCATAAAAAACCGGGGCCGCAGGCTGCCGGTTTCGGTTTTAAAAGCGTCCATTTTTTGCAAAAAAAATGGAGCAAGCGGAAGTTGGGCAGAGCCCTACTTAGCTTGCCCTACGCTTCGCTACGGGGGTATAACTTATACTCCGGGTATAAGTTGAGGCCCTGGTAGTATTGCAGAGCCCGAAAAAGGCATAACCCAGGTTATAACCCCATCCATTAAAGCAATAACATGAGCAATACTGACGGTCATACCAAAACCTTGCGTTTTTCCGATGCCCTCGACGAAAAGTTTGGCAAGCTGGCGACAAAATTACGGCGCAGCAAACTACAACTGTTTGGCCAGATGGTGGAGTATTTCCATCGTACCGGCAAAGACCCGGCAGACATCAGCGATGAGTTGTTAAAGAGTACTCTGGTTAAAAATCACGATACCTATATACGCTTTATCAGGACGCAGGAAGAAAAAGTATTGATACCCGTTAAGGTGGAAGTTGACCGGATGATCCAATCACAGATCAAAATCCTGGATTTCTTTAATAACCATGTGTTAAAGGCAAACCAGGACTTATTAGGTAACCAGCAAACGCAAGTACAGAAATTTACGGAAACCGATAAGCTGCTTAAAACCGTCACGGAGAAACTGGAAACCAAAGAAAGCCTCAAACTTAAATTCCTATACATCTTGAACAATTACAGCAAGGCCAGGGAAAGTTTCGGGTTTACCACACCAGCCAAAGAAAAGGAAGATCTATTAGCGCTTACACGACAACAGGTCGCTAAACTCTAAATTATGTATATCAATATCACCGACAGCGAAACAGCGGATAATAAAGGGAGCAGCGGCGGCCTGGTTCATTATTTAGATAAGGAAAACCGTACCGACATCACTAAGCAGCCGGAATACTGGTTTAACCACGAGCGTACTAATATCCCTTCCGATAAAGTCAGACCAGCCATAGACAATAACATCGCCAAATTAAGTAAGGAGGATGCCAAGTTTTTCCTGGTCAATATCAGTCCGAGCCAGAAAGAGATTACTTACCTCAAAGCGGAATACGGCGAAGACGGTGCCAAAGCACAGTTGAAAGCTTATGCCGCATCCGTCATGGATGAATACGCCAGGAACTTTAAAAGGCCGGGCATTGAAAGTAGCGAAGACCTGCTTTGGTTTGGTAAGCTGGAAAACTACCGTTACTACAGTCACAAAGACCCGGAAGTAAAACAGGGATTGAAAAAGCGCGGTGAACGCAAGGACGGTGAACAAATGCACTTACAGATCATTGTCAGCCGTAAGGACATGACCAACAAGATCAAATTAAGTCCGATGAATAAATCAAAGGGCAGCAACATCGACCATTCCAAAAAGATGGGCCAGTTTGACCGTTCGGCTTTTAAAGCATCGGGCGAAAGCATTTTTGACGAGAAATTTGGTTTCGAGCGTGGTTTAACCGAAACGTTCCGGTATGCCAACACGCAGAAAAAAGGCAGTCTGGAACAAAGAATGGCATTACATGCGGAAAGGCGAGATAGAGAAACAAAGCAACAATCCAAACCTGCACAAGCTCAGGGCAAAGCAAATACCAAGCAGGAGCCAATAACCAATTCCGATCATAACAAATCATCGGTCAGCCTTTTGGATAAAGAACTAAAAGCGGACTTGCCGGACTTATTATCCCAGGCATCAGATAATCTATTACACGCTTTATTAGATAAACCAATCAAAGGCGACGACGCACCATTAACACAATCCAAAAGGAAAAAGAGAAAAGACGAAGAACGGGGTATGCACCTTTAATATCATAACGAACAGAATCATTAACCATTAAAATTAAAGTCTCCCCAAACGGGGTGAGATTTAGAGGGGGCTACTTTATGCAAACCGGCGAAGATATACAGGGGCTAAGAAAGATCATTGATTTTATCCGGCTAATCAGCCTGGTTATTTTGTGCATTCATTTCTATATCTGTTGTTATACAGCAGTTAGAGAATGGCACTGGACAGCGGATATAACAAACCGCCTGGTATTAAATATCAGCAAGACCGGTTTATTTATCGGAATGCTCAAACCCAAGCTGGCCGCATTATTATTATTATTATGTATTACGCTGATTGGTGCCAAAGGCAAAAAGGACGAGAAGATCAGGAAAGATACCATCGTCATTTATATCTGTGCCGGGCTACTCTTATACTTTATCAGTGTGCTATGTTTTTACCTGCAAGCTTCGGCCTCAATTATTGCGATCAGTTATATAAGTACCACCAGCTTAGGTTACCTACTTATTTTAACCGGTGGTGGCCGCTTGTCCCGCTTACTCAAACTGAACCTGCAAAAAGACATCTTTAATACGGAGAACGAAACTTTCCCGCAGGAAGAACGCCTGCTTGCAAATGAATATTCGGTCAACCTACCGGCCAAATACAGTTTAAAGGGCAAAGTCCGTAACAGTTGGATCAATTTTATCAACCCCTTTCGAGGCTTATTGGTAGTCGGTACACCAGGTGCAGGTAAATCTTATTTTGTTATCCGTCATGTGATCGACCAGCATTTAAAAAAGGGTTTCAGCATGTTTATCTATGATTTCAAGTTCGACGACTTGACTAAGATCGCCTATAACAAGCTGAAGAAATACCAACATAACTATAAGGTCAAGCCTAAATTCTACTTGATAAATTTTGACGACTTATCAAGAACGCACCGTTGTAACCCGCTTGATCCGCAAAGTATGGACGATATTACGGATGCAACCGAGGCATCGCGTACCATCTTGTTAGGCTTAAACCGCGAGTGGATTAAAAAGCAAGGTGATTTCTTCGTGGAAAGCCCGATTAACTTTTTAACGGCCATCATCTGGTATCTGCGCAAATACGAGAATGGCAGGTATTGTACGCTTCCCCATGTGATCGAACTGATGCAGGCCGACTATGAGGAACTGTTCCCCATTTTAAAAGAGCAGGAAGAAATTAAAGTATTGATCAATCCTTTCATATCCGCTTTTCAAAATAAGGCTAAGGAGCAATTAGAGGGTCAAGTAGCCAGCGCTAAGATCAGCCTGGCCCGTTTATCTTCGCCACAATTGTATTACGTCTTATCCGGTAACGATTTTACGCTGGATATTAACAACCCAAAGGAACCTAAGATTATTTGCATGGGCAATAACCCGCAAAAGCTGCAAACCTATGGTGCGGTACTATCGCTTTATATTTCCAGGGTAATTAAACTGGCGAACCGGAGGAACCAGTTAAAGAGCAGTTTGATCTTTGACGAATTTCCGACCATTTATTTTAATAACATTGACAGCCTGATCGCCACGGCCAGAAGCAACAAGGTGGCCACTACGTTAGGCATACAGGATTATAGCCAGTTAAAAAAGGATTACGGGCGTGAACAGGCCGAGGTGATTATGAATATTGTCGGCAATATTATTAGCGGCCAAGTCACCGGCGATACCGCCAAGCAGCTATCCGAGCGTATTGGTAAGATAGTGCAGGAACGCAACAGCGTCAGCATTAACAGTAATGATACTTCAATAAGCAAATCGACACAACTGGACTTTGCTGTACCTGCTTCCAAAATATCAGCCTTATCTTCCGGCACATTCGTAGGGATGGTAGCCGATAACCCCGATGAAAAAATCGAATTAAAGGTATTTCACAGCGAGATACAGAACGATCATGCTACCATCAAAGCAGAGGAAGATTTGTATCAACCCATTCCGGAAATAGACAAGGTTACGGCGGAGGACATACAGGAAAACTATCTGATGATCAAAGCGGATGTTCAAAGCCTGATTAACACAGAGATTGAAATATTAAAAGAGAGAAAAGCGGCTGAAAACCCGATGGAGCCCGGAAAAGAATCGGATAAATCTGAAAATAAAGACAAGAACGACGAAGAGCCACAAGGGCAGGCAATGTCAATGTAATTCACTCATATTTGTCTAACAGAACCTAATGCGGTCCGATGCATAGTCTTGCCATTATAATCTTCACGCTGGCTGGTCTTCTAATAATTTTTAGGAATTAATAAATCGTTTTATTAACATTGAGGCGACTATTTGCAGCTCAAAACACCAATATGAAAAAAAATACCCCGACTATTTTGATCTTACTTATCATTGCTTTTATTTATCCTGGTATGAACACGTTAGCTCAGAGCCATTTTGTTCATCCGGGGGTACTGCACTCACTGGCCTCGCTCGATAATATTTACAATGCTGTACAAAACAAAACGGAGCCGCAATACGGTTCGTATAAATTATTGGAAGAAAATCCATTGGCCCAGGCTGATTATAAAATGAAGGGCCCTTTTAAAATTATTGCCCGTGATGGTGAATTTAAATATACCAAACCTAAAATGGAGGCCGATTTTTCGGCGGCCTACCTTAACGCGTTAATGTGGGCTGCTACTAAAAAGGAGGTTTATGCTAAAAAGTCACTCAAGATTCTTGAGGCTTATGCCGATAGCTTGCAATTAATACCCCCAACTAACGACGCGCCCTTGCTTGCCGGTTTAGAAGGCATTAAAATAGTTAATGCTGCAGAGATATTACGTTACACGTACAAGGGGATAACTTCCGCCCAGGTAGAAAAAATTAGAAAGATGCTTGTTAAGGTGTTTTTACCCGTTTGCAATGATTTTTACAACCGGGCTCCTTATACAAATGGTAATTGGGGGGCCGCTGTTACTAACATGTATATAGGCAGCGCTGTTTTTTTAGATGACCGGCAGATGTACAAGAAAGCAGTTAATTTTTATTTGAACGCGTATGACAACGGGAATATTAAGCATTATATAGATGACGTTATCGGGCAAGTACAGGAAAGTGGCCGTGACCAGATACATACTATGCTCGGAATAGGATGCCTGGCATCGACCTGCGAAATCGCTTATAATCAGGGCGACGATCTGTACGGCGCATACAATAACCGCTTGCTGTTGGGCTTTGAGTATGTAGCCAAATATAATTTAGGGTACGATGTACCTTTCCAAACATATAAGGAAGTAACAGGCAAGTATTCAAACCTTAGCAAAATATCTGATAAAGATCGCGGAATGCTGATACCAATATATCAAATGGTTTATAATCATTACGTTAGCATAAAGGGTTTGCAGATGCCCTATACCGCGCAAATGGTCGCAAAAATGCAGCCTGAGGGCTTCGATAGCGCTCACACTGGTTTTGGAACTTTACTTTTTTACGGTAATAGTAATCATTAGGAATTAAAATGATTAAAAATATCTTTTAGCCTTATGATTTGAGCATGCCTAATCAAACTATATACACAAGAGGTTAAAATAATGACAACCAAACGTCAGTGTGGGACATTACAAGGAGTAACTGAATTTAGCAACATTAATTCCAGCGGCCGTTATTTGGGGTAAAAAGCATTTGCTCGCCTTCAGCAACAATAATAGTGTGCCCATGTTGGGCAGCATAAAGACCCGTATCTCCAAATAGGAACAATCTTTCCAATGCTCCTTGGTCTAAGCAGACTTTGTCGATACAAAAGTTTCAATGGCAACTGCCAACATTTTATAAAATAAATTATAAAATTCAAGAAAATCAGAGTATCAATATTGAAATATTTTGTCTTAGTGACAATGAACTATGTTTCTGATAGAAATCTGAACCTAGAGTGAATAAGATAAATAATGATCAGAAAGCTTATATATTTATTATCGCTGATTTCTACTGATGCGAAAACGCAGATTCAGTACCAGCAGATTATGTTTACTAGTACAAATAATTTAGTTCGCTTAGGCATGGTACATTCAGATAAATCTATATGAAGAAAAGGATTTCGATCAAGGATATCGCCGCCGAGTTGAATATTTCTGTTACCTCGGTTTCATTTATTTTAAATGGTAAATCAAAGGAAAAGGGTATAAGTGACGCGCTCACTGAACGGGTCTTGAAGTATGTTCGCGAAACCGGTTATAAACCTAATCATCTTGCTAAAAGTTTAAGGACAGGAAAGACGAAAATTATCAGTTTGCTTATTGAAAATATAGCAGATCCATTCTTTTCTTCTATTGCGGGTTATTTAGAGTACGTTGCCGACCAACGGGGATATAAGATTATTTATGGGAGTACTAAGAATGAAATCAATAAAACCCGGGAACTGATCAATCTTTTTAGAGATAGGCATGTCGATGGTTTTATCATTACCCCATCTGAGAGCCTGGAACTGGACATCATCAGCTTGATAAACGAGAAAATTCCTGTTGTACTTTTTGACAGATATTATAAATCTGTAAAAACTGATTATGTTGGAATGGATAATTACGAAAGCACAAATAACGGTGTGCAATATCTTATTCAGCAAGGTTATAAAAATATTGCTTTCGTGACTTTGACGTCAGATCAAACACAAATGCATGACAGGCTGGAAGGCTATAAAAAAGCAATGAAAGATCATAAGCTTAAAACCTGCATAGAAAAAATCGACTATTCCAAAGTTGAGCAAACCGCAATTTATGCCATTAAGGAATTCATCGAAAAAAACAAGCAGATCGATGCTTTATTCTTTGCGACCAGTTACTTGGCGCTGAAGGGTTTAGAAGTGATCAATTCAGTCAGTAAATCGATACCCGAAAATTATGGCCTGCTGGCTTTTGATGATCACGAAATTTTCAGGCTCTTTAATCCGACAATAACCGCCGTTGAGCAGCCTGTCGCTGAAATGTCAACGCAGCTGTTTAACTTGCTTCTGGAGCAAATCGATGAGGAAGATGAGGGAAGGGAGGTCAAGCATATCGTTATACCCGCCAAGCTAAACCTCAGGAAATCTACACCACCGAAAATGAAATAATAGTGCCGAACATGGCTACTTCAACATCTTTGACGAAGCCCGGGCAAATAAGGTAGTCGGAAGCACTGTTGTAACATATTCTTTAACCGGTCTTTTGCTTTCTATAAGTTTTATCAGTAGCTCAACCGCGTTCTTTCCGATCTCGAAGCCTGGTTGATAGATCGTACTCAATGGAGGATCTAATACGCTGGCCAGTTGGGTATTGGTAAAACCCAATATCGCTATTTCATCAGGTATTTGTACGTTAAACTCACGCAAAAGCGTAAATGTCGAAGTGGTGATCCTGTCCGAGGCCGTAAATATTGCATTAGGGCGGTCTGCCTTGGACAGCACTTCGGTCAATGCTTTGTGAATTTCATCAGGATATTTGCCGCCATGCATGCAGTATTTTACATAATCCTCTTTATACAAGATCCCGCTATCTTTCAGCGCCTTTTTATAACCTTCTAATCTTTCAATGGTAATGGATATGTTGGGAGAGCTGGTGATATGTGCAATTCTATGGTATCCTGAATTGATTAGCTGCATGGTGCCCTCATAGGCGCCTGTAAAATTATCGACTACTATTTTGTGGGTGTTCGGCGCGTTACTTACGCGGTCAAAAAAAACGATGGGAAGCCCTCTGTCATTTATCTCATTCAGGTGCCGAATGTTTTCGGTTTCAGTGGAAAGGGAAATTAAAATACCATCAATGGATCTGAAAATAAGGTGTTTAATGCTTTGTACTTCAATGTCATAAGATTCGTTCGTCTGCGTGATAATAACATTGTAACCTTTTCCATGTGCTATGGATTCAATGCCGTTTATAACCTGTGAAAAGAAGTGGTTATCTATGGTAGATACAACGATGCCTATTGATTTCGTGTGACCCTGTTTTAAACTTTGGGCAATTGGGTTTGGGCGGTAATTTATTCTTTTCGCATACTCATTTACGCGTTTTTTTGTTTCTTCACTTATTTCATAACTATCGTTCAGTGCTTTTGAGACCGCAGAACTGGAAAGCCCCAGTTCCTTTGCAATATCCTTTAACTTAACGGTATGAAATTTCATTTATAGTTGGTACGTTAATTAGCAATTTAGACTGCTAATTAACATTAAAGATAACAAAAAGCCTGTTAATAAAAAATTGTTGGCACAAGGCTGATGATAAATCTTATTTAATCATTTTTTCATGTAAATAGAGTATGGAAATGGATTCCGGTTGTCTGCATAATAATATATTGTTTTATGATTGAACGACAGGTCTCCGGAATTGACAATGATGGCATGGGACATTACTTTTAACTATGAAGAATCAGAAGATATCGATTGTTGATATAGCCAACCATCTAAAAGTTTCTAAAAGCACGGTGTCATTTGTTATAAATGGCAAGACAAAGGAAAAACGTCTCAGCGATGAAGTGATTCAGCGGATAAACAGTTATGTGGAAGAGGTTGGTTATAAACCCAATTCATTCGCAAAAAGTCTGCGGTCAGGTAAATCCCACATTATCGGATTATTGGTTGAGGATATCTCGAACCCTTTTTTTCTGATTTAGCCAGATTGATGGAAGACAAAATAAATAAAAGCGGTTATCGGATTCTTTATGCCAGTACAGATAATGATGTTCTTAATATGCCTATATATCAATCATCCATAAAATTATTGGTCAGCTCAATGATTTGTGTCGGAAGAACTAACAGGATACCTGTACTGACTTTTAATCAACATCCACTTTTACAATTAAATAAAATACAAATGGTTCAGGTACAACAAAACGATACAATTAAATGGACCGCCCATAACGCTGACAAATGGGTCAGCAGCAGGAAATGGGCTGACACTTTAGAATTGAAATTAAGTTCTACAGCCGATAAAGTGACCTTTGCAAAACAATATCATCTTGATACTGCGCTTTGGAAAAAAGTATTTGAATTTATGTGTGAACATAAACTGGAGGAAATGGCACCTGGCAAGTATCCGATCGATGGGGACAACGCATTCGCTATCATAACTGACGGGCCTTCCAAAGAAATTAAAGACGCTATGTGGGAATCACACCAGAAGTATATTGATTTACAATATGTGATAAAAGGAAAAGAGAAAATTGGCGTGGTCCCGATAACTGACGCAACAATAACCAAACCTTATGACGAACTTAGGGATGCCGCAAATTACAGCGCAAAAGGCAAGTACTATATAGCAGCGTCCAAAATATTTTTCCTGTTTTTTCCGGATGATGTACACCGCCCGAATATTATTGTTCCCGGCTACGGCATCGTGAAGAAATTGGTCATAAAAATCCGGGTACTGAAAGACAGCGCCGGTAAATAGTTCAAAAAAAGCATCAGTTACTACCGATAAACCCGGTTTTTGACTCAAAATTAAAGCAATAATACCTGTTATATGTATAAATTTTCTAATGTAATTCCCAAATGTCTGTTGTTCATATCAGTGATATTGCTCAACCGAACCAACAACGTGTGGGCTCAATCTACGAAAGCTCACCCTTACCTTTTTTATACGCCTGAACGAACCGAACTCTTAAAGAAAAGGATCAGTGTAGATACGCTATTTGCAGACAAATGGGAAAAGTTAAAACAGCGTTGCGATCAATGGGTAAATAGTCCCAGGGGAGGAGATATTGAACAACTGGCGCTGGCCTACACGATGACGGGGGATAAACGATATGCAGACCGTACCAAAGCGCTGTTACAGGAGATTGTCAGCCGGCCGCAATGGGATGGGATGGATGACCGTACACCTCGCTGGAATTCCGGACTGGGTACAAGCCATATGAATTGGATAGCATCCATTACCTATGACGCTATCTATAATGCTTTAACAACAGATGAAAGAAGAGATATTGCCCGGAAAATCGTAAAACTTGGCATTGAACCGACACTGAATGATTGGATATCAAAAGACAAAAGGATCCAATCTTTAAACAACATGGGTCATAACTGGTGGTCGGCTATTGTTTTCGAGGCTGGTACAGCTTCGCTCGCCGTTATGAATGAAATTCCGGAAGCCAAAGGCTGGGCCAGTGAAATAATGAATGATAGTAAACAATGGTTTTCTTTCTCAGGTAGTGTGCTTGAAAATAAACCAACCACCTTTGACCCTGAAGGCGGTTTTTATGAAAGTGTTGGTTACGGAAATTATGGCATATCAGAATACCTGCTGTTCAGGCTCGCCTATACCAATGCCTTAAAGCCCATAAAAATGCCTTATGATCAGCTACTGCAAAAAACGGTAGATTGGTTTATCAACTCCAGCTATCCACGGGCAGGTCAGCAACTAATGTCTTTAAATTTCGGGGATAGCAATGATTTTGCTAACGGGGATAAACCAGCTAAGCTCTTAATTGCGCTGGGATTGGGAAGGGATTATTATTATTGGTATCTGCAACAAACGGCCAAAGGGAATTATAAAGAAGATCTTAGTTTAAATACACCGATGGGGATGTTATATCAGCCGGAATTTAAACATGAGCCGGCAATCCCATTATTACCCCCCTCTGCCCTGTACGCAAATATGGGCTGGGGGATGCTGCGTAGTTCCTGGAAATCGAATGCAACCTTTCTGGGGATAAAATGTGGTTTTACTTTTAACCACGCCCATGCAGATGCGGGCTCATTTGTATTATACCACAACGGGCAGAATTTACTGATTGATGGTGGTGATGTGAGTTATAATAATGACGAATACAGCAGTTATTTCGTCACCAGTCGCGCCCATAACGTAATGATGTTTAATGATGTTGCCCAGGATCCTCAGGATGAATATCATGCAGTTAAAACCCCGGGCTATTTATACGATATGATAGATGGGGGGAATGTTAAATATATGCTGGCAGACGCGACTGGCCCTACATCCCGAAACTTCCTGCGCAATTACCGGAATTTTTTATGGATAGGGAACGTCATACTAATCATTGACGATGTTAAAACCTATGACATTGGTCAGTTCAAATTCCTGCTGCATTACCAGGATACTGCTGAAAAACGTGGACCGGATCTGGAGATCAGGAAAGATAATGCAGCCATCCTTTTCAGGCCTTTGTATCCGGAAACGCTACCATTAGGCTACCCGCATGATTTTCCTGAAAAAATGAAATACAATGTTGCCTACGGATTGAAGGAAGGTACCACGAAAGTGAAGATCCCTTATTATGAATTATCTCCTCCTGATAAAATGGACCGTACAAAATTTGTGAATGCCATTATCTTACTGGATAGCAATAATAAACGCGTAGAAAATATAACAGGTTCATCAGGATCCAATGGCGCATCGGGCCGCTCGGGTATTCCACTAATCGAAAAATTTGAAGGCAATAATTATATCGGTTTAAGGATCACACAGAAAGGACAGGTAACCGAAGTTTATATCAATCTTTTGGCAGATGGCCGGATCATGCACCGTAATGCCAGCAACACAATAAACGGATGGGATACTGATGCTTATATCTCCGCTATAACTTTTCCTGAAAATGCTGACAGAAATAATCCTGCCAACATTACCTCATTGTTTATGAGCAACTGTAGTTATATGCGCAGGGGAAATAAAGTAATTTTCAGTTCTCTTTCTAAAGTGTTTATGTATGCAGAGAAAGATGGAGATGCATTAAATGTACAAATACAGGGTCAGCCGGTTATAGAAGCGTCAATAGGCTTGTCAGGGCTAAATAAAGTGTCGGTGAACGATCAATGGATTACACCAAAATATGATACGGACAAAATGTTGTTGATCCAACTGAATAAAGATAAATAAGGCCGGCTATCGTCTGCCAGCCATTCTGATTACTATGTAAGCGGGTACAGACGTTAAATAGATAACGATTGAATTAGGGAATTTAATCATTTATAGCATTAACAAACACTGGTCACTTTTTTGGTATGGATGGGATTTGGCAATGATTAAAGTAATATGGAAGAGCTCCTCATAATTAAAAGACGGCGCACTCCGGGGTTTATGTCAACACTTAATATAAATAATGTAAGAAGGACTGGTCGAAATAAAAGGTTCCCAATTCCGGTAGCCGAAGTCCCATTGCACAATAGTATCTGCTTAAGATAATGATAGTATCATTGATATGATTAAAATACAGCAATGCTGATTAAAATCAGCTACCGCCTTGATCCGGTGATAAAAGCCGATTTTACTATGCTTTTTGAATAAAGGGATGGGTGGTAAAATGAAAAATATCTATATTTTAACATGCAAAGTGCTCATATATAACTATATATAGTATTGTAACGGTAAGCGGTAACCTAAATAATCAACGAAATCGATTTCGTAAATAAATCTCACTAAAAATTTCTAAATCGATTTAGATTGCTTTAGATTTACCATACCAATTAAAGAAAACCAGTTTTCATATAGCCTTTGTAAAGTATAATTCTTTATAAGATAACAGGTTTTCGGGCTGGAAGAATCAGTAACCATATATGCCAAATAGTATGTTATATAAAAATTCATATTTAAATAATGATTCTATCATTAACGCTATAAAGTTAATGCAGCCGGATGTGAATTATCTTTTCAGGCTTTGGACGATGGTTCGTGGGAATGAACTTTTTGCTTATGAAGCTTTGCACGCCGTTTTATATCCGGCGTATTTTGAAGAGCTCAATGATATTTTAAATGACGACAAACAAACGGATAAGATCCTGTCGGAGGTATTTATGCATTTTTGGTTAAACAGAAATAGTATCAGTGCAGAATTTTTGATCCTGGATATGCTTGTGGTTATCCATAAAAAGCTGTTAGCTCTTCTGCTATCCTATTCTGATGGCGGTTTTCAAAAGATCAGATATCAATATATAAGTGATAAATCGTTATCGGCTTTTAAACATACATCAAGTGGATATTATAATATTAGCTATAGTTGAAGATATGATTATAAAATACACCATATGGTTGAGTATTAAAATATGATTTTTCTGTCTTGGTTTTTATGAAGAATAAAAAGACAGTAAAAACAGAAGACCAGGATAAGCTTCCGTTTGAACTAAAAAAGCCGGTTGTGAGTAAATGCAAAATAAAAACCCACTGGAAATCTATTAAAGCGGCAATTGATAATATGGAGGCCGATAAGGAAAAAAATAATAAGGATTAATTATTACCCTATAATAAAACTTTACTTGAACTCAGCATCGAATCTTTGCGAATTATGGGTGGTGGTTTCCAAAGGAGACCGGCAGGTTTTTGCCCAGTTACATAAAAATCTGTATCCGGGTTTGTATGGCTACGTATTCCGAATGATCGATGATGAGGAAACAGCTGACGACATTCTTCAGGAACTTTTTGTAAAGGTTTGGTCCAAACGTGAACAAATCGGGGTGATAAAAAATGTGCGGGCTTATTTTTTTACGGCGGCAAGGTCGATGACAATTAACCATATCCGAAAAGTTAAACACGAGCAAATCAGGTTGAATGAATCCTGCTTCCCATTTCAGACAATTTCGGATGAGCAGTTAATGATAGCCCAAGAGAATACGGCGGAGCTTAAAAACAGGATAGGGCAAACCTTAGATCAATTGCCGGCAAGGCAAAAGGAAATCATTTACCTGAAATATTTTGAAAATATGGATTACCAGAAAATAGCGCTGGTAACCGGCATAAAATACCAATCGGTAATCAATCATGTTTACCGTGCCTTCGAAACATTGCGCGCTGACCTGGTCAAAAAAAAATATCAGGAATTACTGGCATAGAAAGAGTATACGACACCTTTTTTTTGTCTTTTCAACAATCGATTGCATACTGCCTAATAACCAATTATAAATAAATACTTAAAAATGAACAAGAGAGATTTTACTTTTAAAACGAAATGGAAAGAAACGTTACTCGTTTTTTGCCTTTTCCTTGCAACTTGTATTACTGCATTTGCACAAAGCAGGCAGGTTACCGGAAAAGTAGCCGATGCAACAACAAATGAAGCAATACCAGGCGCCTCAATCAAAATTCAAGGAACATCTGTTGGGACGGTATCGGATCTTCAGGGAAATTTCAAGATTAACGTAGCAGACGGGCAGGTGCTGGTAGCTAGTTTTATTGGCTATGAACCGATGGAAATCCCGGTAACAGGTTTATCCGTAACGATTAAACTTAAAGAAAACTCAAAGGATTTAAATGAGGTTGTAGTTGTCGGTTACGGTACCCAGAAAAAGGCCACATTAACAGGAGCCATTACTACAATAGATGCGAAAGCTTTCCAGAATAAGGGTACAGTGACCAATCCGCTGGAAGCGCTGGAAGGCCAGGTTCCAGGAGTTATTATCACCCGACAGTCCTCAGCTCCAGGGCAGGAAGGGTGGAACCTGCAGGTTAGGGGGGCTACTTCCACAAATGGTTCAACACCATTATTGGTAATTGATGGTGCGATCGTACCTGACAACAATGCGCTAAATGCGATTAACCCGAACGACATAGCCAGCATGTCCTTTCTTAAGGATGGGGCGGCAGCCATTTACGGCGCCAGGGCAGCAGGTGGGGTTGTACTGATTACTACAAAACGTGGAACAAGTGGCAAAACAACGGTTACCTATGATGGTTCGTTTTCCAGGAAAATTATTGGAGATCAGGTGGAACAAATGACGCTGCAACAATATGCCACAGGCCTGATTCAGGCCAGGGAGAATGATGGGTACCTTGCCGCCAGTGACTATCTGATTCACCTTGGGGAATTGATGTTAAAGTACCAGGGACAGGTCATCAGCGCTACTAATTTTCCGGCTGGCCAGTTTTTTCAGGATGGCACGCCTATCCCTGCGGGAAATCCAATCCCTCAATTTCCGGTTCTCGATTATACGTTTTTCAACACCAACTATCAGGATCAGCTGTTTAAAAATGGTGTTTCCAATCAACAAAATTTTGGTATCTCTGGTGGCACAGATAAATCCAAATACCGCTTGTCGCTTGGATACGCTTACGACGGTTCTTTGATCAGATATGGCGACGATTACAATACCCGTTATAATATCCGTTTTTCAAACGACTATAGCTTTTCTGATAAAGTCAAACTGCAATCTAACATCGCATTGGATAAAGACAACGTGATCATTCCTTCGATTGAAAGCGGCGCCACCGGTATATTTAGTTATGGTTTTCAACCAGGTTCCCCGGCGTTTGCGGAAAATGGCCTGGATTACGCCTGGGGCGCCAACTATTCACCGGAAGGACTGGCAAGGGACGGGGGGGATAACAAAACCTATACCACCCGATGGACGATTAACGAAAACTTAAACTGGCAGATAGTGGACCATTTGAGCTTTAATACTACGTTAAGCTTCAATCCAACTACTATTACCAATAACACACAGCAAAAGAGTATCCAATGGTATGATTATTCAGGAACAGAAGAAGGCGTTCAGTACCCTACGCCAACCAATGCGTTCTATTCTGAATATAGCACGACCGATAATTACTACAATGCCAACGCTTACCTGGATTACAAAAATACTTTTAATAAGCATCATAATGTTTCCCTGACCGTGGGTGGGCAATATGAACGCGATGAATACAATACATTTAGTGCAACAACTACTGATCAAAGTTTGAATGCCATTCCGGGCTTGAGTAATGGTATTGGTGATGCCACCACGCACTCCAATAGCGGGTACGCCTCTCACTATGCGTTCCAATCGATTTTTGGCCGGTTTAATTATGATTATGACAGTAAATATTTGTTGGAGGCACAGATCCGGGACGATGGTTCCTCCAAGTTCATCGCAGCTGATAGATACAAACCATTTTATGGGGTTTCAGGTGGTTGGCTTATTACGCAGGAACCGTTTATGAAAAGCCAGCATCTTTTTGATGAATTGAAGATCCGTGCTTCTTATGGAACTGCTGGCAACCAGGGTAACATCGGCCTTTATGATTATCTGCAACTTTTAAATTTGTCTTATGGCACCAGCGTCACTTCAAGCAACCCATATCTTGGAACCGGGCAGGCAGTAACGCTTGGGCCAACCAGTACACTTGTAAGCCTTAACAGAACCTGGGAAAAGATAGAAACTTATAATCTTGGACTGGACTTTGAAATGTTTAAAAACCGTTTGACAGGATCAGTAGATGGGTTCATAAAAAACAATGTCAACATGTTATTACCCGTTGTTTATCCTTCCGTTTTAGGTGCAACAGCCCCTTATCAAAACGTTGGGTATCTGAGAACAAAAGGCGGCGAGGCGCAATTGAATTGGGCAGATAAAATTGGGAACGTTGGTTATCATATTGGCGGTAATATCACGTACAACACCGACAAAGTGATCAGTTATCAGGGTGCAACAGTCATTAATGCAGGTATTAATACGGTTATACAAGGCCAGCCGCTCAATTCGGTTTATGGATTGGAGTATGCCGGACGTATACAAAATCAATCAGAGTTGACCAATTATTTACAGCAATATAGCGCAAACAATTCGATTGGTATCCCCGCTAACTTACGCGTAGGAGATAATATGTTTAAAGATGTTAACGGTGACGGCAAAATAAATAATTCAGACCTTGTCAATCTTGGAACGGAAGATCCCAGGATATCATATTCGTTTAATTTCGGCGTAAATTACAAAGGCTTTGATTTCAGTGCCATATTTCAGGGGGTCGGTAAAAGAACGATCTTCAGAAACGATAACGCAAGAATTCCTTTCGGCAGTTGGTATTGGTCCCAGGATAATTTTTCTGTTGGCAAAACCTGGACACCATCCAATACCAGTGCGTATTACCCCCTATTATCAAATACATCAACCATCAACAACTATAACTATCAGGCCTCATCATTTTCTGTTGAGAATGGCGAATACTTGCGCTGCAAAAATATTGTATTGGGCTATACTTTGCCGACAAAACTGGTTCAACGCAGTAAGTTCATAAACCGTCTGCGTGTTTACCTGTCAGCAAATGATTTGTTCGAATTTGATAAAATTAATGATGGCTTTGATCCTGAAGCTCCCAGTACCCTTAAAAATTCTTACACCCAGTATCCATTCTATCGCTTGTTAACCGCTGGAGTTAACCTAACTTTTTAATTTTTACAGACATGAAAAAATTTAAATATTCACATAATAACAAAAAGGCCAAAATATTATTCTTCCTGCTTGGTCTGTCAATAATCACGTTTGGCTGTAAAAAGGCATTAGACCTTAATCCAATCACAGAGTTAACCGATGCGGCGGAGTGGAAAACCCCTAATGATTTTAAACTCGGCGCGAATGCTTTTTATACTTATGAACGCACCTACAAAAATGCCTGGTTCGACTATCCTACTGATCCCAGCAATCAAGAACCCCACAGCGATTGCCGGTCAGATATCATTGTTCTAACGGCCGCTCTGAATCCTTTTAGTAATGGGAAAAACACCATCCTCCAAACAGACGCCACTTATTCCGGAGACTATGCACATATTCATAATATAAATTATATGTTGGCGAAGGCGGCAGCTTACGCTGATCCAGCTTCTATCAAACAGTATGTTGCCGAGGCAAAGTTTTTCAGGGCTTATGTTTATTTTGATTTATTACAGGTTTATGGCGGCGTACCGCTTATTAGTACCACACTGACTACGACATCGCCTGAGCTTTATGCGCCCCGGAATACACGTGACGAGATTGCAGATTTTATCATCAGCGACTTGAATGCCGCAATTCCGGACCTGCCGCTGCAAAGTAATATCGCCTCAGCCGATTTGGGAAGAGTAAGCCAGGGCGCTGCTCAGGGATTCTTATCCAGGGTCGCCTTGTATGAAGGAACCTGGCAGGAGTTCAGGGGAAATACTTCAAGGGCTACTCAACTATTGACGGTTGCACAGGCTGCGGCAAATAGTGTGATCACGAGCGCTCAATATAGTTTGTTTGAGCCTTCAGCACTTGGGGACTCTGCGCAGAAGTATATGTTCATCCTGGAAAACCAAAAATCAAACCCGGCAAATATTACCAAATCAGCGAACAATGAATATATACTTGCAAACCGTTATGATCAAACGGTAAGACAGATAAATCTAAACATATCTCATTCCGCGTTTGCAGACGGGCTTACGCCAACCCGGAAATTTGTAAACATGTATTTATGCGCCGATGGCCTGCCTGTAGACAAATCACCATTGTTCCAGGGCTATGGCACGATGAACTCAGAATTTATAAATCGGGACAACAGGATGCGGTACAATTTAATGCCAGCCGGGGGGAATTATTGGAGCAACGCGAAGTACAGGATCGACTGGAATGGCGACGCAGCAGATCTCGCCCATGCCGCCTTTCTTAACTTTTTGCCCACCTTCAATGATGGTTACCAGAATCAAAAATGGGCTTCTGAACGCAATGTGCCCGACAATCAGGAAGGGTATGATTATCCGGTTATCCGTTATGCTGAGATCTTGCTGAATTATGCAGAGGCCACCTTTGAGCTTAATGGTTCCATAAGTGATGCAGATCTGGACAAATCATTAAACCTGGTACGTCTTCGCGTAAATAAGAATATGCCGAAATTAAGTAACGAATTGGCCGCGGCAAACGGTTTAGATATGCGTACGGAGATCAGGCGGGAAAGAACAATAGAATTTTATCTCGAAGGTTTTAGAATTGATGATCTTAAACGCTGGAAAACCGCGGAAACAGAAATGCCGATGGATATACAAGGGGTTCAATGGACAGGTACGCAATTTCAGACAACATGGCCTGGCGCAAGCTCGATACCGAAAGATCCTACGGGAGTCTTGATCTTTGAAACCGGGCGTGCTTGGGCTCAAAAAGACTATCTGCTTCCACTGCCACAGCAGGAACTGACGTTAAATCCTAAACTTACTCAAAATCCGGGTTGGTAGTAGATAAAATGTTAGCCGGTTTTACCGGCTAACATTTTACTGGAGAAGGAAAGGTTTTTGTTTAGACATATACAAATAGCTGACTTACACAAAGGGAAATTACAGAAGGGATATTTGTCTACAAAAACGGATCATACCCCTTTTATCGGGCAAATTAATATATTTTAACCTATGAGAATTCTGTTCAAAATATTATTCATTATAAATATTGCAATAGCTGTTATACTGTTTGCCCCAACCGTCTTTGCGCAGAAGCCGGACATAAACAGGGATATTAGTTATTGTGCCAGGCAGGCAGCTTTAACCCTCAAAAATATTCCAATAGATTCTTCCGCGAATTTGCCGAGGAATATTGCCAATGGTTCCAGGAAATGGAAATATGTTGATTATAACGACTGGTGTAGTGGTTTCTGGCCCGGCATACTTTGGGAATTATATGAAGGGACACATAATACCAAATGGAAAATAGCGGCTGATAAATTTACGCGAGAACTGGCACCGCTGTCCAACCATAGCGGCTTTGATCACGATCTCGGTTTCATGGTATTTGACTCTTTCGGGAAAGGCTATGCGTTAACCGGTGATCCGGAATATAAATCGGTCATATTAAGATCAGCCGACTCATTGGCGACACTCTTCAACCCCAAAGTCGGCACTATATTATCCTGGCCGTCGATGGTTAAAAAAATGGGGTGGCCGCATAACACGATAATTGACAACATGATGAACCTGGAATTGTTATTCTGGGCGTCAAAGAATGGAGGAGGCAAGAGGTTATATAATATTGCAGTAACCCATGCGGAAACAACCATGCGCAATCACTTTAGACCTGATTACAGTGCCTATCACGTGGTCGTCTATGATACGGTTACCGGAAAAAAAATAAAAGGAATTACCCATCAGGGGTATGCGGATAACTCGATGTGGGCCCGTGGGCAATCATGGGCTATTTACGGCTTTACGATGTGCTACCGGGAAAGCAAAAGACAAGAGTTTCTGGATTTTGCACAGAAAGTTGCCGATATATATCTTAAACGCCTGCCTGCTGATAAAGTGCCTTTTTATGATTTTGACGACCCTGCAATCCCCAATGCGCCAAAGGACGCTTCAGCGGCCGCGGTAACAGCGTCCGCCCTGTTGGAATTATCCGGCTATGTGCCTGATAAAGCAAAAGCGGCAAGCTACCGGCGGCAGGCAATAGCTATGCTTGCCTCGCTTTCATCTGAAAAATATCAGAGCCGGGATCACAATTTCGCATTTTTACTGCATTCTACAGGCAGCAAACCCGCGGGTACGGAAATAGATGCTGCTATAATCTATGCTGATTACTATTATTTGGAAGCATTGCTGAGGTTGAAAAAAATGGAGGCTGGCGTAAATGGTAGAGATATGTTAAAAAATTATGACGTTAAATCAGCTAAATAAATGAATATGAAGAGAAATTTGAGATTAGTGGTCATACTGTTTCTTTCATTTAAAACAATAGATGGTTCTGCGCAATACATCGGCCAACATACGAGATTGCTAACTGTACCAGCAGCAATTCCGGTCAAAGCAAGTAGTTTTGACCTGGATGAGGTGAGATTGCTGGCGGGCAGGTTTAAAGATAACATGACACGGGAAGGTAGCTGGATGCTGTCATTACCTGTGAACCGTATGCTGCATAGCTTTCGTGTAAATGCTGGAATGCTTACGGATGATAACCGAAGTAAGACTAAAATGCCCATCCCCCTTGGTGGCTGGGAAGAGTTGGATATGGAGCTGCGGGGGCATAGTGTAGGACATTTGTTGTCGGGACTGTCACTTCAATACGCTGCTACAGGTGATTCTGCTTTCATAAAGAAAATTGATAGCCTGGTTACGGGGCTCGCGGAAGTGCAAAATACCCTGAACCAGGGCGGTTATTTAAGTGCTTTTCCGCAAAACTATATCGATAGGGATATTGCCGGTAAAAAGGTTTGGGCGCCCTGGTACACTATACACAAAATTGTAGCCGGACTGATTGACGCATACTGGTATACGGGTAATACGCAGGCTTTAGACATCGCCAACAAGATGGCGTCATGGGCGTATGCAAAAACATTTTCCTTGAACGCGGCACAGCTAAACACGATGCTGAAAAATGAATTTGGCGGTATGAATGAGGCCTGGTATAATTTATATGCTATTACCGGGAATTCTGAACAGAAAAAACTGGGAGACCTTTTTTATAATAAGGAGGTTTTGGACCCGTTGGCAAGACAAGAAGATCATTTGGCCGGGATGCACGCCAATACCATGATACCTAAAGTTATTGGCGAAGCCAGAGCTTATGAATTAACCGGCGATGAGAAATACCAAACAATCGCCTTTTACTTCTGGGATAACGTAATAAAAAATCAAACCTATGTTACAGGCAGCAACAGCAATAAAGAACACTTTATAAAGCCGGGGAAAATTTCAGAATATATAACCGGCTATACCGGGGAAACCTGCAATACATACAATATGCTTAAGCTTACCCGTCACCTGTTCACCTGGACAGCTGATGAAAAATATGCCGAGTATTACGAGCGGGCACTATACAATCATATTTTAGGGCAACAGGATCCGAAAACCGGTATGGTTTGCTATTTTACCCCCTTAGCTGCCGGTACTTTCCGGGTATACAGCACCAGGGACAGTTCTTTTTGGTGTTGCGTAGGAACAGGGTTTGAAAGTCAGTCAAAGTTTGCCGAGGCAATTTATTACCATGATGAAAAGGGCGTATTCGTTAATCTTTTTATCCCCTCCGTTTTAAACTGGGAAAAAAAGGGATTCAAAATAAGACAAGAAACGGCTTTCCCTCAGGAACCCAAGACTAAAATAATCATCGAAAATACGCCTCCCGGTAATATGGCCTTGTATATCCGTTACCCCATGTGGGCACGGTCAGGCGTCGCACTTAGCGTGAACGGGAAGTATGTGCAGGCTGACCAGCAGCCCGGCACATACATCACCATCAATCGAAAATGGCATAGGGGAGATGTGATTGAAGTAACCTATCCCATGTCACTAAGGCTCGAAGCTACACCCGACAATGCTAATGTGGCCGCTGTGTTGTATGGACCGATCGTATTGGCCGGAGAAATGGGTACCGAAGGAATGAAAAAACCTGCTCCATACCATGATCCATCCGATCCTTATCAGTACTATAATTATGACTATCATATCCCGGCGGATATTAGCCATAGCCTGGCACTTAAGGGTAAATCTATGTCAGAGAAGTTCACCACGGTAAAGGGGCAGCCTTTAACTTTTGAAACTGCCGGCGAAGACGGCAATAAAATAGTAATAGGTCCCTATTATGAACTTCACCGGCAACGCTATGTGGTATACTGGGATTTAAAATGATTTACTATGCATTGAGATATGAATAAATGAGAAAGTGTGAAGCCCATCCTATATTGGGGGCCGTTGATATTCGCTTTTGATTTACGGCAAATATCAGGGCTTCACGGTGCTAATCAGCAGTTCCATAATCCGGAGGATTGCCTCAAATAATTATATCTAAAACGATTTCTTTTAATAATTAACAGCTTTAAATTGTTTGAATATCCTTATAGGAATACATTTAAAAGAGGCCTTGCCGCCATTTATAAACCATATAATATTATAATTATGAAAATAGCTATTCTTTTTGGGACTGTAATTTTGATGTTCAGCACCTCCCTGCAGGCACAGACGGTAACACTTGATTATTACTTCAATCACGAAGTTCATAAGGACAGTTCGGGTAAAGTGGTTCGTTTTCATTATATGTGGGAAGATCACGCCAATACAGGATTCTCGATTTTCGGTGATGTTTTCAGAAAAAACGGGGCGGTATTAAAATCACTGGACGCTGCACCTACAATGTCCAATTTAAAAGGTTCGGCAATTTATATCATAGTTGATCCTGATACAAAAAAAGAAAGTTCTGATCCTAAATATATCGAAGAGGAACATATAGCGCAAATTGTAAAATGGGTGAGAGCGGGCGGCGTACTTTTAATGATGGCAAACGATAGCGCGAATGTAGAGTTGCCTCACTTTAATCACCTGGCTGCCCGGTTTGGTATGCATTTTAACGATGATCTACAGAATCACGTAATCGATGATAACCACTTTGAGGATGGGGCCGTGGACCCGAAAAACAATCCGGCCTTTAAAACCTCCGCAAAGATATTTATGAAGGATGTGTGTTCTGTACGCACAACAAATAAGGCCAGGCCATTCTTGAAAAATAAAAACGGAGCTACTATAATCGCTGTTGCGAAATTTGGAAAAGGCACAGTGCTGGCTGTCGGTGACCCCTGGCTTTATAATGAATATGTGAACGGACGTTTGCCTGTCGGTTACGAAAATGACAAAGCGGCTGATGATTTGGTAAAATGGTTGATTGCTCAGGTGCCTTTAAACAAATGATAAATTGATCGTTAACAGTTGAAATTACTTAATGAAAAAGCTCATCACATATTGTCTTTTGGTCAGTGCCGCGACCGTTAATTTGTTCTTTGTGTCTGCTGCTTATTGTCAGATAAAACCATCAACGCCGTATAAATCAAATGTATGGGTTGCAGATAATGGCGATGGTACATACAAAAATCCTGTTCTCTATGCTGATTATTCGGACCCTGATGTTATACGCGTTGGTGACAACTATTACCTTACTGCATCCAGCTTTAACTGCATGCCGGGACTACCTATTTTGCGTTCCAAAGATCTGATTAACTGGATATTGATTAATTATGCTTTGAGAAACCAAGCTCCGGATAGTGTCTATGCTAAACCCCAACATGGGAAAGGGGTGTGGGCCCCGGCCATTCGTTACCATAACGGCTTTTATTACATCTATTACCCCGATCCTGATTATGGAGTTTATATGATCAAAACAAGGAACATTGCCGGGGACTGGGAGAAACCCGTGCTTGTTCTAAAAGCGAAAGGCGTTATTGACCCATGCCCCTTATGGGATGATAACGGTAAAGCTTATTTGATTTCAGCCTGGGCCGCGAGCCGCGCGGGTGTGAATAGCTTGCTGACCATATACCCGTTAAATTCCGAAGGTACATCAGTTACAGGGGAAGGAAAGCATGTTTTTGACGGCCACGATAATCAAAAAACGGTTGAAGGGCCAAAGCTTTACAAACGGAACGGTTACTATTACATATTTGCCCCGGCAGGTGGCGTGCAATTAGGCTGGCAACTGGTATTAAGATCAAAGGACATTTACGGGCCCTATGAGCAACGAATAGTGATGGATCAGGGTAGCACCGCGATTAATGGACCGCATCAGGGTGCCTGGGTTGAAACCCCGGCAGGGGAATCGTGGTTCCTTCATTTCCAGGATAAGGGTGCCTATGGCAGGATATTACACCTGGAACCTGTTAAATGGGTCAGTGACTGGCCGGTGATCGGCATAGTTAAGAACGGCAACGGTAAAGGAGAACCGGTAAGTACTTACAAGAAGCCGGACGTTGGCAGGACATACCCTATTAATACCCCGGTTGAAAGCGATGAATTCAACACCGACACGCTGGGCCTGCAGTGGCAATGGCAGGCCAATTATAAAATAAACTGGTACGCCCTGATGAGAGGCTCATGTTATCTGCGATTATTTGCTTATCCGCAGCCCAAGGGGGCTATAAATCTTTGGGAAATCCCGAACCTGTTGTTGCAAAAATTCCCCGCTCCGGATTTTACCGCAACTACCAAAGTGAAATATACGGTTGAGGCAAATACGTGGCAGCAAAAAAAAGCAGGTCTGATCATAAGCGGAAACGATTATGCATATCTCTCGATAAGTAAAAATGATAAAAGCTTTATTATTCAGCAAGTGATCTGCAAGGATGCCGCTGCGCAAAGCCCGGAAGAGGTCGTAGAGGAGAAAAGCCTGTCTGGTTCCCTGGTATATTTAAAAGTCAGCATAAGCGCGCCTGGTGCTATCTGCAATTTTAGCTACAGCGAAAATGGTATAGACTTCATCCCGATAGGGAAACCATTTATAGCAAAACAGGATTTATGGACCGGTTCAAAAGTAGGAATATTCTGTACAGCGCCACCGACCGGTATAACCGGTGGTTATGCGGATTTTGACTGGTTCCGGATTGATAATAAATAATAGAGCGATTAGCCAGGGAGTGGATAAATTGAATGCATAAGAAATAGATGATGGATATTTAGAAGAGGATTTATTTTAACCGTCAGGTTAGTGGGAAGGCTTGGTCCCGGTTGAAGCCTCCGGTTTCGACCGGCAGTATGTCAAGCTAGCGTTAGTGAAAACCTGGGCTTCTGATAGAACGAAAAGGGTTGAAGACGACCGGAAAAACAGAAACACTACTAAACCAAATACAAAAAACCAATTCAAACCAATTCAAAACAATTATGAAAAAAATGATGATTCCACTGGTGATCGCCATCAGTATGCTATCGGCCATCTCTTGTAAAAAAAACACTGATCCGGGTCTTGCAACTAACGGTACTCCTAAAACCTCGGTCAACAATGGCCTGACGTTACCACGCCACTTAGCTGTTGTATCTGTTCCACTGGGAGGAAATATACAGGCCGCGATAGACAGCGTTGCAGCCGCAGGGGGCGGTACGGTTAATCTGGCAACCGGGACTTATACGATCACGTCAACTATTCTCCTTAAATCCAATGTTACTTTAAACGGTGCTGGCAATCCGAATACGACGATCAAGACCAACACTACGATAAATGTCATAAGTACTTATGCGGAAGGCCTTACTAATCTTACAATTCAAAACCTGAAAATTATCGGCGTCACTGATACGCTTTGTAATGGGATTTGGATCGCTGCATTAAGTAATCATTTCAGACATGTAACAATCTCTAACGTACAAGTGACCGGCTGCGGCGGTATGGGCGTACACCTTAAACGTGTGGATACGGCCACTGTCTCGAACTGCAACCTGCACAGCAATGGCAATTCGGTATATTGTCACAATATTTACGTGCGACAATCTACTTATATAACGATCAGCGGCAATACCTTAGCAAATTCACCGAATGGTACTGGTTTGCATGTGGCCGGTTCTCCTTCCACTAATCTTACCATAACCGGTAATACGGTAACCGGCAACGGTATCGCGGGCATGAATATCCAGGATTCACCTAATATTATACTAATTCAAAACAATACCGTCAGTAACAATGGAGTTAATCACATCAGCGCCCACGGTGACGGCATTTCATTTACCGGTACAAACGCCACTATTGATAGTAATACAGCCAATAATAATTTTGACGATGGCATCCATACGTGGAACGGTTCGGGCAGCGTAACCAACAATCACGCGTCCGGGAATGGTGTAAATTATGTTATTAATGGCACTTATACGCAAAGCAATAACTTATAAATTATAAAAAATTGGTAGTGTTAGGACAGGATGTTTGTACAAACATCCTGTCTTTTCTGAATTAAATTACTGAAAATTGATGAGAGATGAGGAGTAACCCAACTTGTAAATGATAGTATTCGACAAATATGTGCTGATGGCACATGGTGTAATGATTACGATAAAAGCGAAATGGTTTTTGCTGGCTGTAATGTTGCAATAGCACATCCGGTAACGAATTTTCGCCAGCAGATGCAGCAAATGATTAAAATGAGTTACCGAATTATTAATATAATAGAATTATGAAAAAAAAAATATTGGGCTGGTTGAGCTATTTGCCGGCATTCTTTTTGATATTTCCAGCCACATTGTATGCGCAAACAGTAACGTGGGTAACAAGCACAGAAAACAAACCCTGGGTGCAGGTCAAAGCGAAATCATCTGTGAAAGGCATAGCGGAGCCAGGCGGGATCAAGCTTTTTCCGGATGAAAAATTACAGGAAATCGATGGTTTTGGAGGCTGCTTTAACGAAATTGGCTGGGAAGCTTTGCTGGCAATTTCTCCCGAAGCCAGGCGTAAGATATTGCAGGACCTTTTTTCGGTGCAAGGTGCAAATTTTTCTATATGCCGTGTTCCGATTGGCGCGAGTGATTATGCATTAAGCTGGTATTCCTACGATGATGTCCCGGATGATTTTTCCATGCGGAATTTTAATATTGACAGAGACCGTTATATTCTAATACCCTATATCAAAGCAGCGCAGCTGATCCGCCCTGATCTGAAGTTCTGGGGTTCTCCCTGGAGTCCTCCCATATGGATGAAAGTAAACAACCATTACGCGTTAACCAGCGGAGGTTCCAACGGTAATCCACAGGGTGACAACAGAATGGCTTCAGGCGATAATATCGAGAATAATGCGACAGCGTTCCGGATGGAGAAGGGATACCTGGAAGCTTATGCACTATATTTTTCCAAATACGTTAAGGCCTATCAAAAAGAAAGTATAGCACTTTCTGCTATTGATGTACAGAATGAGATAGCCTATGCTCCCCAATGGCCGAGTTGTACCTGGCACCCCGAGGATTTGGCATGGTTCATAAAAAAATACCTTGGACCCCAATTCAAAAAAGACAGTTTGAAAACGCAAATATGGCTTGGGACGATAAATTATGGAAATCCTGATTATGTCAGAAAGATTTTAAATGATACAGCCGCTGCAAGATATATTGCAGGCGTAGGATTTCAGTGGGCTGGCAAATCTGCGATAAAGGCGATTAGTAAAGAATATCCCGGTTTCCGGCTGATGCAGACAGAGTCCGAATGCGGAAATGGCGAAAACAACTGGAAGGCGGCTGAACATACCTGGGGGTTGATGACTACCTATCTCAATAGCGGAGCCAATTCATACATGTACTGGAATATGGTACTTGATCAAAGTGGCAAAAGCTCCTGGGGATGGGCGCAGAATAGCCTGGTTAGCGTAAACAATGAAACAAAGGAAGTGCATTATACCCCGGAGTATTACCTGATGAAACATTTAAGCCATTTTGTTTTACCAGGTGCGCATATGATCAGGTCTTCAGACGGAAACGATCATCTGTCATTTATTAATCCAGACGGTAGCATTGTCTTATTGCTTGCCAATCTAGGTACAAGCGAAGAAAATGTAACTGTAGAGGTTAATCAAAAAACATTCATGCTTTCATTAAAGGCTAAATCATTTAATACTATCACTTGGAAGCCCTGAAGACGCAAATATCTTAACCTATACCTTGTCTATGAAGAGCAAAGAAAACACAAAAAGGAAATTGATATGGGCTATTGGAGAAATCATCAGGATCGATGGTTTCGACTCCCTTAGCGCCAGCAAAGTTGCAAGAAAAGCAGAAGTAGACAGGAAATTAATCAACCGCTATTTCGGTGGATTGACACAACTGATAGAAGCCCATATTGTAGAGAACGATTACTGGATGTTATTCGCAGACCATATCAACGGAATTATTAAATCAAACATTTATCCCGGAAGCAAAGAATTGATCACTGCCGTGCTTCAAAACCAATTCAGCTATTTCATTTCAGAAAAGGATATGCAACGTTTAATCCTCTGGGAGCTAACGACCGACAGCCCGCTGATGAAGAGCATTCACAATGCACGAGAAAGCATGGGACAAAAAATCCTTGAACTGACCGATGAACATTTCCAAAAATCTAATATAAACTTTAGGGCGATAGGTGCTTTACTAGTTGGGGGTATTTATTATACCGTCTTACACACAATCTATAATGGTAGCAAATTTGCCGATCTGAATATCAGTTCAGAAGAGGGGCAAAAGGAGATCTTGAAAGCAATTGAGCAGATTGTGGGATAGGCGTATAAGCAAGGGGAGTCTTAAATTATCTAAAATGCGTATAATTACGCACAGAACTTTAAGAAAGACAGTATTAACAGCCACGAAGACCTGGTGTGGTTTGCCAAGCTGGAAGACTATCGTTATTACAACCACAAAGACCCAGATGTCAAACAGGGGCTTAAAAAGCGCGGCGACCGTAAAGAGGGCGAGCAGATACATATTCAGGTCATTGTCAGCCGTAAAGATGCTACGAACGGTATCAAACTTAGCCTGATGAATACCTCGCGGGGAAAGAATGCGGAACATTCTAAAAAGATGGGCCAGTTTGACCGGGTGGCTTTCAAGCAAAGCGGGGAAAGCCTTTTTGACAGCTTGTTCTCGTTTGACAGGCAACTTAAAGATACAATGGCCTACGCTAATGTCCAGAAGAACGGCAAACTGGCGCAGCGGGAACAGTTGGGCGTTCTGACCGAAGGCGCTTCGCAGAATTACCAGAGCAGATCAGTGGCTAATGAACTTGCCCAAGGCGTTGCAGAAGGCCTGTTTACGACCACGGCCGTTATGCTGGCCGCAGCAGGCACGACAGCGACGAGTTTCCTGGGAGTAATGCCGGAACCGTTGTATACAGCAGGTGCTAATATAGTCCCAGAGAGCGAAGCCGAGAAAAAGAAAAAAAAGGTCGCAGGGCCGGCAGATCACGCGCTGAAACTATGACATGCTATCCTGAAAATATAATAATGCTTATCTTTACAGTACCAGAGGTTATGCCTGAAGTTCGGGCAAAGACTGTCCCCTCTAGCCCGTTATGCGAGTTATTCTTTTTTAAAAAGACTGCCGATCTTAACTTACTGCTACTTATGAGCCGGAATATAATCCTAACCATTCTTATAGATAATGAACTAACTTTAGATGTGGGATGGGGGTTGTTTCAAAACACTACGAAAACACTCCAAAACGTTGGACTGCAAGCGCTAAGTTTTAGTCATAATTCTGGAAAATTCTTACATGCCAGCAGGAGCGAGTCCAGTCAACGATGAAGCCCAACGTAAAAAGAAAAACGAAGTCAGGAACAATGAATGCGATAATGACTTGGACAAAAGGGAAATTAATCCCAATACATGCAATAACACTACTGAAGTAGTCGGGCACTTCACCATCATCATAAATTATTATCACCGGTAAATTGTAAAGGAAACGAGCACACAATCGCGTTTATTACACTAATTTATTCATGTTCTAGGATTTTGTCAAGTATTTTTTTCATCTTATCGCTACACAAAATTCTCATTTTGACCGGAACCCGTCAAGGGTACATAAACAGCCCCACCTGCACAAACCTGCCCTTCGCTGCCCTTGACAGAACCCGTTCAAAATAAGGGGAGTTGCTTAAGCGTTAAGATGATAAGGACTAAGTTGCAGGTTTCAGCAGATTCACCTACTTTAGACTACTATTGATTAAGCAAAGGCCCCGGCTATTCCTCCGGTTGCCATCGCTCACGAAATCAACCATACTATTAATACCGCTTAAGTGCCAAGCGGCTCGACTTTAATTTATAAAAATTTATTGTTAGTCGCTCAACGACAAGACCGAGCTTAGTTGAATGGTATAAACTATCACACAAACGTTTGTGTGGTTGTTTATTATAAAAATAAAATTAATTCGCTGGCAATAAGCGATTTGAAAAAAAGCATCTGTTGCTTTATTAATAGTTAAATTTCTACTTGTGGCCATTTTGGTTTATTTATATTTTAGATCCAATATTTAATGTCAAAATAAATTCGCAAATATCTTATTACCAATTAGTTTAACATTTTGTAAATGAACATTTCAATAAGACAAACGTTTGCGTGTTATCAATTAGTGTAATTAAAAATTCATAGACGTAGCTTTAGAATTATTTATTATTTTGATAAAATGATAAATAGTGCGCTCATATGATTTTCAATCGCCTCTGTTTATGAATGCAGGGAATTAATATTTACGCTAAACCACCTTATTACAATGCTGCCTTTATTCGAATCAAAATCAAATGCCTTTCGTACGGCAAAATTATTGTTAGAGATTTTAAATGTTAAAATTTCTGATACTACACTTAAAAAAGAAATAGAGGAACATCCAGACTACCCAAGTCTTTTAAGTATTAGCGATGTTTTGAATACTTATCATGTTGAAAACCTATCGGTAAAGTTTCAACACGATCAGTTTGTAAACATTCCAACCCCTTTTATTACCCCAATAAAAGATAGCAAAATTATAACCGACTCCTTAACAGTTGTAAAAGAAATAACTGCGGATACAGTCCATTTTTTCGAACCGGAGAAAAATCAGTGGGTCATATGTTCTAAGGAAGATTTTTTGAAAAGATGGACGTCGGGAATTGTATTACTTACCGAAGTCGAAAGCGGGGCTGGAGAAAAGGGATATGATGAAAAAATTAGAGTAGCAAAGAGGAACCGGGCTATCCAATATCTTACTACATTCTCTATTCCCGCAATTGTAATCATTGCAGGAATAAATGCTATTATGCAAAAGGGAATAAGCACTTTGTTCCCATTCATTTTTTTGGTGCTTGCTCTTATTGGCACTATTACGGGTGTGCTATTGCTTTGGTTCGAAATTGATCAGCATAATCCGATAATACAACAAATATGTAGTGCAGGAAAAAAGGCAAACTGTGGAGCTGTACTACAATCAAAAGCTTCTAAAATAATGGGGATTAGCTGGAGTGCTATTGGTTTTAGTTATTTTATGGGTATGCTGCTGCTGCTGCTACTTAAGGGCATCGCTAATCCTCAAGCATTATTTATAACGGCTTGGGTAAACGTACTGGCTGTGCCTTATGTAATCTATTCAATTTATTATCAATGGAGGGTGGCCAAACAGTGGTGCCTGCTCTGTTTGTCCGTACAAAGTATATTAGTATTGCAATTAGTTACAGCACTGATAGATGGATGGCATACCTTACTGCCTCTAAATAACATTGGCGCCAGTTTGATATTACAAAGTATAACCGCTTTTATAACCCCATTTATATTTACTACTATTTTACTGCCGGCCTTACAGAAGGCAAAAGAAAGCAAAAGTATTCATGCCGAGTTACAGCGGTTAAAACACAACCCTCAGATATTTGAATCGCTACTGCACAAACAGAAAAAAGTAACAGAAAATCCCGAAGGCCTTGGTATCACTCTTGGCAATCCTAATGCAACCTATAAACTTGTTAAAGTATGTAATCCTTATTGTGGGCCATGTGCCGACGCACATATTCCGATGGAAGAACTGTTGCACAATAATCCGGACGTGCAAATACAAATCTTATTTACGGCATCAAATAAAGAGGGGGACTCCAAAGCGCCGCCCGTAAAACATTTATTAGCTATAGCCGAAACAAACGATGAAAAACTAATAAAGCAGGCGCTCGGCGATTGGTATTTGGCCGACAAAAAAGACTATGAGGTATTTGCAGCCAAATACCCAATGAATGGTGAATTGAAACAGCAAGATGATAAAATAGAGGCTATGCAAAATTGGTGTAATAAAGTTAAAATAGAATTTACCCCAACCTTTTTTATTTCCATTAATAATGATGGGCAGGGAACGAACTTCCACCAACTGCCGAAAATATATAGACCACACGATTTAAAATATTTTCTTTCTGTTTAAACTCGAGTAATAACAAAAAGCGAATAGCCTTAATGTTTCCGGGCGTTAAAAAAGGGTACAAACTGTTAATTAAAAAACGAAAAAAAATGAAAAAGCTAAAATTAAGAGCGTTGGAACTTGGTTCAGCCGAAGTGCTTTCCAGGGCACAATTGAAAAATGTATTGGTCGGTGCGGTTGGTGGTACTTCGTACGGGTCCCTTCTTTGTTATTGCGGTGGCGTCGCTGCAGGTTATTGCGGTTGCCAGAACTTTCCAATTGAATGTGAGGAATGTTGTGCGGTTGTCTGTGGGGGATAATAATTAGCATAGGCAGGGTGGACGGATGTCCCCTTGCCTTTATTCATTGTCACCGAAGACTGAAATTATTAAAAATATAATGAAAAAGTTCTATTTGATTATCTTATGCTTTCTCAGCTATGCCTGCCATGCACAGCAAAAGCCTGATACCGCCATTGCTGTAATAAGTTATAGGTTTACGCACATGCGGGATACCACCAACCCAGGTAAGTTATATTCCGAAAATATGCGCTTGTATTTGGGAAGGCGAGCGAGCGTTTACAAAACAGGAGATAAGGAAATAGCAGATTCCTTAATGCAGGCAAGTTTCAAGGCTTCCGGTGGTAAGTCTGTAAATATTACCAAAACGTATACATTTTCGGAATTATTTATGTACCCGGCTACACAACAATTTTTTATATTCGACAGAGTTCTGATGGATAAATACCTTATGGAAGATGAATGGCCCGTAATCAATTGGAAAATTACCGACGAAACAAAAAAGATATCCCAATTAAATTGCCAAAAAGCCATTGGCGCTTGGCGCGGGCGAATATATGAAGCGTGGTTTTGCGCAGAGTTGCCTTTTCACGCAGGGCCCTGGAAACTGAATGGGCTGCCAGGTTTAATAGTAGAAGCTGTTGATACCCGACAACAAATTTCATTTAAATTTGCAGGGTATCGCACTCTAAACGATGGCAAAGTAGTTATAAAATTACCTGGAAAAAATGAAGCTAAACCAGCAACCGTTCAGGATTTTAACAAAATGCGCGAAGCGATTAAAAAGAACCCCGGCATTATGACAAGCGCATCTGGCGGAAGCTTTACTCCAATGGCCGGGTCTTCGGCTAAAATTGTAAACAGCTATAATAATCCAATAGAGTTAACTAACCATTGACCCAATGACTGTAAAGCTATGGGCAACATTTTTTTGTTTATTGTTTCTTTCGTTCAAATCAAACGGACAATTTGTTGTTAGTGGTTCTGTAAGGGATAGTTTGGGCAAGCCTGTGAGTTATGCAACTGTTTCGATTGTTAATTCACGAAATGTTATAAAGGGATATACCTTAACCAATGGCACTGGGCATTTTTCGATAACTCTCACCGACAGTTTGCGCAATACAACTTTAAACCTATCAGCAGGTTCGCTCGGTTATAAGAAAAAGAGCATCGTTGTGCTACCTAGTAGTTCGGTCTATGATATCATATTATCTATGGACACCAGGTCGCTTGCACCGGTAACAATAAAAGGGGAACAAATACCAATAAAAATAAATGGAGATACCATTACCTATGATGCAAAGGCTTATAGCACGCCAAATGACCGGGTACTTGAAGATATCTTAAAGAAAATGCCGGGAATCCGGGTTGACGATAATGGGAAGATATCCTACAATGGTAAATCGATAACCAACTTATATCTGGACGGTGACAATTTATTGGACGATAAATACGCAATTGGGACTAAAAATATTCCTAATACAACAGTAGATAAAGTGCAGGTCCTGGACAATCATCAACCAATTAATGCGCTTGTAGGAAAAGTGTACTCAAACCAAGTTGATATTAATATTATTTTCCGGGATTCTGCAAAAATTAGGCCTTTAAGTCAAGCTGCATTAGGTGCCGGACTTCCGGGTAAGTACGACGTGATGTTAAACACCATGTTGTTTAAAAGCAATTATAAGGCAATAAATTATATAAAGGCGAATAATGTTGGGCTTGATTTAAGCACCGAGGTCAATTCGTTCAACCAGAGTGACAAACTAAAAAACCTTGACATATCGCCTCCGGACGATCTTTTGTCCATTTCAAATATAGACAAACCCAGTCTGCCGGTTTACAGGTATCTGTTTAACGATAATGCAATCGTAAACTTCAATAACCTTGTAGCATTAAGTAAGGACGTGAAGCTAAAATTAAATTTTTACTATCTGCACGATCGGCAACAGCAAAACTTCCATTCCTCTACGATCACCTATTTGCCAGGCGACACGATCAGGTATACAGAACGACAGAGCAACAGGCAGCAGCCCGACTTGCTGCACGCCGGCATCAATCTCAACGTGAATAAAAAAACTTATTACATTGACAACAGCTTTAACGCCGATGTCAATAAGCAAAATATAACAGGTCAGCTCAACACAAATGGCATTGCTGAAAACCAGGAATTAAATAGTAAAGTACAAAACTTCTCAAATGATTTTAATTATATAGGTAGTAAGAAGGACCAAATTTTTGAGATTCACTCTTACCTGAATTACATTTGGCAACCGCAAACTTTAACCATCACACCCGGGCCAGATTCTGGTTTTTTCAATACTGGCTTGCCTTATACAGGTTTACGTCAATCTGTCAATACGCCTTCTTTTTTTACCAACAACAACATCATATTTGGTTTCGCAAATCTCAAATTTCAACAATTATATAAAATAGGCTTTTCAACTGCTGACGAAAACCTCTCCAGCGGTTTGGTTAAAACATCAACGAACGGCATTGCGCAGCCTGCGATTGACAGCGCTGTAAACGATTTGAATTGGCGGCGTTACACGGAGTACTTTGAAGGTGATTATAATTGGATAGCAGAAAAATTTAAGATCAGCATGGATTTACCGCTTAGTTTTCAGCAAATAAAATACAGCGATAGCGGTTATGACTATCAGAGCGCAATATCTGGATTGATCTTTAATCCTATAATCAACCTTAAAGTTTTTAATGGCGCCGAGGATTTTCTGGGATTTTCCTATCGCAACATTACAGAATTTGGAAATATTAACGACGTATTTGCAGGTGATATTCTCGTTAATTTCAGAAGTTTATACAGCAATTCGGGGACATTGCCCAAATCTAACAGTAATGTTTTGGGTTTTAATTATAATTTCAGGAGAGGTTTAAAATTGCTGTTTTTGAACCTTGTTGCCACCTATACAATTAAAAATGCCAATACGATAAGTACAACGATTTTAAATCAGAATTTCGAACAGCGGGTAATCCTGCTGCTTGCAAACCGCACAAATAGTTTCAAATCCAATTTAAGTTTCAGTAAACTTCTTTTTGGTTTGCAAACCACTTTAAATGCAAAAATAGGCTGGCAGTTTGACCAAACGAATAACATTGTAAATAATGCATTGCTGGGGTACAACAGTTATATTACGTCCGCTAATTTAAATATTGACTCAAAATTAACCGACCGGATATTCTTTAAGTATTATGCGGCATACACTTACTTTGAACTTATTCAAAAAAGCGGTCAGCCGGTAGCTGGTTCGTATCAGCATTTAAACCAATTAAATGAAAAATGGGAATTAAACCTTGGTGCAGCAAAGAACTTAAATTTAAAATTGATTGGAGAGTTTTATTACAACCAGCAAGTAACTTCAAACTATACCAAATATTTTTTTGCTGACGCAGTGGTCCAGTATAAATTAGTTCGTCAAAAAATTGATTTAGAAGCAAGCATATTAAATATTGGAGATGTAAATACTTTTGATATTTCTTCGGTTTCATCTTACGCAATTACAAATAGCAGCTATAAGATCCAGGGTCGAATAGCTATGCTGAAGATTTTATTCAACTTTTAAACGACCACATAATTTAATATTAAAAATTGCCAGGCTGCAAAAACAGGAGTTATGAATATGGAGAAAAATCGTTTTCGAAAGCATACCACCATTGTTCGGGAATGCTATGAAGATTAATAACATTTAAAAATCAGTTTCTTTTTTACTCGGATGAGTCCGCAACCTGTACCATAATTATTGAGGGTACCGATGATGGACAATTTGGAGTTTAAAAGGCAAAAGATAATTATGAATATACAATAAAGAACAGTATAGATGATTAAAAAAACAGCCTAATATATTATTAATGACATTCCCCTTTTATAAACAATACGATGCAATGGATTGCGGGCCAACATGCCTTCGCATGGTGACCAAATATTATGGGCGTAATATTAAATTAGAAACACTACGAAAGCTTGCCGAAACTAACCGGGAAGGAGTTTCGATGCTAGGTTTATGCGATGCTGCGGAGAAAATAGGGTTTCGTACTACAGCAGTTAAATCGACTTCCAAATTATTAAAAGAAGCTACTATTCCCTGCATATTACATTGGCGGCAGAACCACTTTGTGGTATTGTATAAAATCAAAAACAATCGCTATTATTTGGCTGATCCGGACAGTGGATTGGTTACACTCAGTGAAGCTGATTTTAACCGTAACTGGGTAAGTGCCAAGGGGAGCGACGGCCTAGCCTTGTTATTAGTTCCCACGCCTCAGTTTTATGAGCAGCAAGAAGAAAAAGACAACGAAATACGCTGGGCCTTTTTATTACGATATTTAATCACTTACCGCAAGCTGGTTATGCAGTTGCTGCTCGGTTTGGGAATAGGTAGTTTGCTGCAATTGATTACCCCCTTTTTAACCCAGTCGATAGTCGATGTCGGGATCAATACCCGCAACCTCAATTTCATATATATTATTCTGTTTGCGCAAATTGCTTTGATCATTGGTCGGGTAAGCATGGAGTTTATAAGGAGCTGGATATTGCTGCACATTAGCACCCGGGTAAATGTATCCATCCTCACCGATTTTTTGATCAAGCTGATGAAACTGCCTATAAGTTTTTTTGATACTAAAATGACCGGCGACATTATGCAGCGGATGAACGATCAAAAAAACATCCAGACCTTTTTAACAGGGTCGGCCTTAAATACCCTGTTTTCCCTGTTCAACCTGTTGGTTTTCTCGATAGTACTAGTTTATTATAATGCCGCTATCTTTTTTGTATTCACAGTGAGCAGTACACTCTATATGGCATGGATTGTTATTTTTTTAAAGCAGCGCAGAGTGCTCAATTACAAAAGCTTTGATGTATTGGCCAAAAACCAAAGCAGTATTGTACAGCTAATAGGGGGTATGCAGGAAATTAAGCTCAATAACTGCGAGCAGCAAAAGCGCTGGGAATGGGAAACTATACAAGTGCGCTTATTTAATTTCAATGTAAAAAACCTGGCTTTGAGCCAATACCAGCAAGGTGGGGCAACTTTTATTAATGAGGGTAAAAATATACTCATTACCTTTTTAAGTGCCCAGGCGGTAATTAATGGAAATTTAACCTTGGGTGCCATGGTGGCAGTGCAATACATTGTAGGCCAGCTAAGTAGCCCTATTGAGCAGCTATTAGGCTTTATTCAGGGCTTTCAGGATGCCAAGATAAGTTTGGAGCGTTTAAATGAAATTCATCAAATGGAAGATGAAGAATCCATCCATAAGGAATGGAACCAGACCTTGCCACAAAATAAAAGCTTAAGCATCAATCGGCTAACTTTCCGTTACCCCGGCGCAGGCAATGAATCGGTGCTGGAAAATATTGATCTGCATATCCCTCAAGGTAAAACAACCGCCATAGTAGGTATGAGCGGCAGCGGTAAAACAACTATACTAAAGTTGCTGCTTCGATTTTATGAACCCAGCCAAGGGGAAATAAAAGTGGGTGATCAGTCAATACATAATATCAGCTTTAAAACCTGGCGCAGCCAGTGTGGTGTAGTGATGCAAGATGGCTTTATATTTTCGGATAACATTGAACGTAATATAGCCGTTGGGGACGAACATCCTGATAAGGATAAATTGAACCATGCCCTAAAAGTAGCCAATATCCAGGAGTTTATAGATGGCCTCCCGTTGGGGTTGAATACCAAAATTGGCACCGAAGGCAATGGCATCAGTCAGGGACAACGGCAACGGATATTGATAGCGCGGGCGGTGTATAAAAACCCGCAGTATATATTTTTTGACGAAGCTACCAATGCCTTGGATGCTAACAACGAAAGCGTGATAATGAACAATTTGGCTGAGTTCTTTACAGGGCGCACGGTGGTTATTGTTGCTCACCGCTTAAGCACAGTAAGAAATGTAGATAATATAATTGTGTTGGATAAAGGACGCATAATAGAGCAGGGCACTCACCAGGAATTAACCGCCCTTAAAGGAGACTACTATCGTTTGGTGAAAAATCAATTGGAATTAGGGAATTAATATGCCGGAAATATATAACAATAATGGGGAGGAAATTAGACATACGGATGATATGCAGAATATTATCACCACAGTTCCATCGTGGATACTGCGCTGGGGCATTACCTTGTTTTTTATTATCCTGGTACTGATCGTAGGGCTTTCGGCTTTAATTCGTTATCCCGATATAGTTAAAGCACAGTTAACAGTTGAATCGCCCAGTTCGCCCAAACCCGTCGTGTCAAAAATTTCGGGCAAAATTGTGAAGCTATTGGTACACCAGCATGATAGGATTAAAGCCGGGCAGTTGCTGGCTTATCTGGAAAGTACTGCCGATCATGATAAAGTATTAGCCATGCTTGGCAATTTAAAGGAACTACAAAAAGAAGTTGCCGCAAATAAAACAATTGATAATGTATTGTTTATCCAGGGCAACAATGGGCAATTTGGTGAGTTGAAATCGTCATGTCAGGCTTTTTTTCAAGAATATTTGTCTTATAAATCGTCTGTAATTAATGGCTTCAACCTAAAAAAAGAGGCCTATCTGCTCAATGATCTGATAGATATAGCTCAACAGGAACAGCAATTAAATATACAGAAAAGTATTGAGCAAAAAGATCTCGATCTGGCTACCGATGAATACCAGGAGCATAAAAAACTAAGTGAACAAAATGTGGAAACCCCGGCCGAGTTCAGGCAACAGGAGAATAAATATTTGGCCAAAAAATCACCATTGATACAAACAGAGAAAGCCCTGTTAACGACAAAAAATAATTATTCGGCCAAGCAAAAGGAAATACTGGAACTGCGAAATCAAATGATATATGAGCGATCTAAATTTGCACAGGCATTAAACAGCCTCATCAGCAAGGCCGAAGACTGGAAAAGTAAATATGTATTAATAGCTTCGCAAGACGGAACACTAGTCTATTCGGGTACTATTCAGGAGGGTCAGGTTCTGGTGCCTAACCAAGAGGTATTTTACGTTAATCAGGGCAACGATGCTTTTTTTGGCGAGATGCCGATATCGCAAAATAGTATAGGGAAAGTTAAGGCAGGGCAACGGGTTCTAATAAAATTAAAAAGGTATCCTTATGAGGAATATGGCATGTTGACAGGAAGAATCAAATATATTACCGATGTACCTTATAAAGACAGCCTGTTTGTTTCGAAGGTTGATTTCGAGTTACAAAGCCGTTCGGATATGAAAAAGCCAGTTCACTTAAAGCAGGGGATGATAGCCGATGCCGATATCATTACCCAGGATGCAAGCATATTGCAAAGGATCAGCAGAAATTTTACTAAAGAGATTAATAATAAGTAAAGCCGATTAGTTAGATGAATACGATTTTTCTCTCCGCACAGCCAGACGATTATTATTTTTTGTGGCAATTAAAATTGCAGCTATATAATTTTAAGTTACATAACATAAATCCCAAAAGTATCCATATTCTGATAGGTTATGATTCTGATAAAGGCTTGCTACAGGGTTTTGCAGATTTAATTAATGGAAACCCTGAAGTTAATATACACGCTTATCCAGACAGTCGTATAAACAAATCTTACTCCTCTTCAATTCGCCCGCATATCATATCAAAACATCTTGATGCATTTCCGGAGCTTCAGGAAGCAACAATATTTTATCATGACTCGGATATAGTATTTAAAGGGCTGCCTGACTTTTCACAGTTAATTACTGATGATGTCTGGTATACATCAGATACAGGGTCTTACCTTAATTGCAATTACATAAGGAATACAGCCGGTGGGGGTGTTTTCCAAGAAATGTGCCAAATAGTAGGCGTCAGCACCCATTTGGTTGAAACAAATGATTTGAATGCAGGCGGAGCTCAGTATCTATTAAAAAAAACGACTACGGAGTTTTGGAATAAAGTAGAAAATGATTGCGTGAAAATGTATAGCCTTTTAATTAATAATAACAATAAGGCAGGTTTTTGCAACAACAATCAGGTATTGATTCAAGCGTGGTGTGCAGACATGTGGGTGGTTTGGTGGAATGCGCTATTTTACCGGCAAAAATTCCAAATTCACGCTCAGCTAAGTTTCGTTTGGGCAAACAGTAGCATTGAACAATTTGACAAATGTAAGATTTTACATTATACGGGTTCAAAAGAAAAAGGGAACCCCAGGTTTTTTAGGAAATATGACTATGTTCATTATGATCCTTTTTATGCTGATTTGAGTGAAATAGACCCTAACCTATGTAGTATTTATGTGAAGGAATTAATAGAGGGGTATGTACAAGTGCAGAGATTAAAAAGAGCCGACTTGTCCGATGTTTCATTTTTAATCATGGCGCGAATTGATTCGGCTGAGCGTTTGGAAAATACATATATCTCGATTATGAATCTTTCGATATATTATAATACGAACATCATATTAACAGAAATAGATAATGTTCCGAAGATTGATCGGTCAAAATTGCCGGCTGAAGTGCAATATTCTTTTATTAAAGACGATGACCAACGGCTGCTGCAAACAAAATATATTAACCAAATGATTTTAAATGCATCAACGCCATACATTGCTATATACGATACAGATGCGGTTTTGCCAGTTAATCAAATTTTGGAATCTGTAGCCGCTTTAAGATCTGGCAGTTTTTCTGTAGCCTCACCTTATAATGGCAATTTTTTAAGTGTCGATCAATTAATAAAAGCAATATTTAATAAAATTCAGGATGTGGCTTTTCTTGAAGAAAATCAAAATAAATTAATCGCCGCCAGTAAAAGGTCATTTGGTGGAGCTGTTTTTCTCAACAGGGTTCATTATTGTGAGGCGGGACTTGAAAATGAAAATCTGACTTTTTGGGGGCCGAATGATATTGAACGAATAAGGCGACTATTGATATTAGGCTATAAAATAAAAAGAATAAAGGGCAATCTCTACCATCTTTGTCATCCAAGAGGACCAAATAGCGGATATCAATCAAAGAATGAGCAAAATATTTTTTTGGATGAGTACCTGAAGGTAAGCAAGATGCAAAAAGTAGAGCTCCAAAATTATGTCGACTCTTGGCAGTGGAAGCCACAAATAATCAACGAATTAGACAAATGAAATCTATAGATCACATTTTAACCCTGTTAAAATTAATTGAAGAGGACTGTAACGGTAACTACGGTTTGTATCACGGAAAAACCGGGCTTGCCATAGCCTATTATACCCTATATGCGACTTTAAATGAAGAGATTTACCTGCTTAAGGCAAAATCGCTAATTGATGAATTGAGTGAAAATATCGGGGAGGTTAGCCAATTTGACTTTAAAAATGGATTAACAGGAATTGGCTGGGCGATTGAATGGTTAGTGCAAAATAAATTCATCGACGCTAATACAGACGAGATATTGGAAGACATAGATGACGAATTGTATAAGTCTGTCATCTATATGAAGTCATCTGAGCTTTCGGTTACCAACGGAACCATTGGTAAAGCATTGTATTTCTATAGAAGACTGTCTGCCCGAAATCCGCAAACTTCACGGTACAGACTTATTTGCAACCAGGAATGTATTGTTCTATTAATTGATGAAATTAATGATATGCTACTCGATGAGAATTATCGCATGCTTTTTGCGGGTATTACTTTAAAGCTACGTGAAATAGCTGTGTCTCTTTTATTTCTAGCAAGAGTAAATCACTTGAATCTAAACGCCGAAATATCTAAAAGAATCATCTGTTCAATAGTGGAATTTTCGAATAAGTACTTTTTTTCCTCTGAATTTAATCAAAGTAATAACGGTGAGGACGATTTGTATTTGATCTACTCTTGTGATAAAGCAGGGAAATACTTAAATGATGATTGCCTTACTGCAATGGCTGCCAATGCGTATGATTTATATAATGATAAGCATCTGAATAGAAATGGGCAGTCACAATTACAAGAATTTATCCATGACAAGTTATCACACCTATCGCATACTCCTTTGAACGAAATTGTGCCACTGCTTAATACCTTAAAGCCAGACATTTTCAGTCTTTTGAGATCAATCAGTTTACTTCCTAACACACTTGAACATAATTGGGAGGAAGGATGGGGTTTATAAATATGATCACTTACATATGAATATTTGTAATCAAATAAGTTAAATAGCGCAATTATCATTTTTAGAATTAATTATTGACAAGGTAAACACAACAAAGCGCTAATCATAATTAATTTATTATCAATTAATTATAAATTTATTGTCTAAATAAATGATAGGTTTTAGCTGCTTTGTGCGTTTATGAATAGATTTATATTAATCATTCAATAGATATATTGTATAATAAACATATGATGAGAACGCCGATGTAGAAATTATAAAAATATTTTATTGAAAAATTAATTGAAGAAAATATGTCGTTTGAAATAGATAAGAAAGGACGTTGGATAAACCCCACCTTAGAAGGCCACGTCTTTGACAGGAAACTCGCTTTGGCTTTAGCTCGGTTTTTAAAAAAGAATGGGCAGAACCCCATTGTTGATTTAGGCTGTGGCCCTGGTTGGTATGTAAGAATATTACGAGAAAAAGGCTTAATAGCATCAGGTTATGATGGGAATCCATATACGCCAGGTATAACAGCACAATTACTGGCCGATGGTACCTTTTGCGAACAGTTAGATTTGAGTAAACGTGTACGATTTGATAAAAGATTTGATACCGTGTTGAGTTTGGAAGTTGGAGAGCATATTCCAGAAAAATATGAGCAGATATATTTGGATAATGTGGCTAAAAATGCCACTAATTATGTCATATTAAGCTGGGCGATAGTAGGGCAGGGTGGCAGTGGCCATGTTAATTGCAGGAATAATGAATATGTAATTGGGCAAATGCAAAAAAGAGGGTTTAGTTTTGATAAAAAAACAAGTACTTATTTTAGAGAAAGGGCCACTTTGTCATGGTTTAAAAATACGATCATGGTATTCGGCAAAAATAGTGGAGGACGTAGAATGAATGGTGCGTTTCATTCGGTAATTAAGTAATTCTGTTTTCATGATTTTATACAGGTTTCCCGAATTGGTATAGAATAACAAAACTAGTTTCCGTTATAAGACAAATATATATCCAGATTGACGACCGCCTTATCCACGGAATCTTTGCTGATCACGCTGTCTTTGATGGCCATCGACCGGATCGCGAAGCCTGGAGGGTACTTATGGTATACCTCGGTATTGGTTAAGTTGATGGCATCTTTACACTAAGAAACCGTCTCGTATGTGATCGTGGTGGCTTTGAAGCTACGTGGAAGGAACAAAGCAACGTGTTGGACGGAAAGGGGTATAAGGAATTGTTTTCAAATCTATAAATCACTCATTCAGAATTTAACGCTGCGAATTAAAAAGCTTGAAAGTCAGCTTTACCGTAATAGAATAGATCGGACTTTGCGGCATAAGGGTTAGGTTGTTGCTGAATTAAACCTTTCTATTTAATATTCCCGAAAACCTTAATGAATTGTTCAATTTTTGATTATAGGCTCTAAATTCCTTCGTTGTGTGTCTTATAATGGTTTTTAGTAAAATACTGGCAGCTAATTAACCAATAACGCAACGTGTCATGATAAAGTCGGTTAAGAATATTGAAGAGATAATTAATAACGTTTTTGATAAATTCCCTCAAACGGACGCAACAAAAAAGACTGAGCTTAAAAACCAATTCGTGCAATATTTCGGCGGCAACGCATTTATAGGAAATATTGAAACTCAAATTGCTATTGTTCCTAGAAACGGAGTTACTAAAAGCGATAAATGGAGCGTTTATACAAAACTGGAAAATATGGGTAAGGTGAACTTAAATACCATTTATCATCTCACAGGTGTCGAAACCAATTTTTACAAAATCGAAGGATATGGCACAATGTTAACGGGAAAAAGACTCGAAACCCAGCGAAATAAATGGAATGCCAGTAAAATATGAAATAACCGGTACTTTAAGATCTAATATTAAGATTAATAAAATTACGGGATGGCCGATTGAAGTTAGGTCGCTACAGCTAATGAAAGGAGATATTGAAATACTTGATAATTCTAAAGTGCCGGGGGGGATGAAGATTCCAGTATCATTGAAGACTGTAGCTACTACAACTAGTAATTAATTATAAATGTCATATGAACCAATACATCTGGTTTCATGTAAATCCCCCGGATATTTATATATTAAATACCTAATATTGGTGTAAGTAAACACTTTTTATAACGAAATCATTCACTATATTTGTATAACAAGTTCATTGACTATTACTTATACGAATAAACAGGCTTTAAAAGCAACCAAATCAAAGCATATTAAATGTGCCCTATTCGGTGCCCGTTCTTGTTTAATTTTGACATAACGTATTGAATATTATAGATTTAAATGGCCGGATAATCATCCTGCCATCCCGACTGATACCAAACAAAACCTGTAGATCAATGATTTACAGGTTTTTGTTGTTTTAGGCTATTTGATAAATTATTGTTTTACGGGTTTTGAATTCGAATTCTGCCAAGGAATCAGCAGTAATTTTCTATGATAGGATATAGCCTAAGCGATGAAATAGGATGGTGTATTAAATGAGAATGGTAGTTCAATTTTCTTTTACCAAAGCAGTTCTAACTGCATTATTGTAACAAGAATATTACATATTGTAATCATAGGGAGTGTTTTTATAAATGTTAAATTAGTACAGCACAAATCCTTTAACCTTAACCGATTACACCTATGAAAATTCCAATGCAGGTCTAACTCTGGACACCGAGATCTTTTGAGAAAATGAAGTCGGCATTTATGCTTGATACGCTTTATTGTGATTTCTTTTTTTCATTACGCCGCTACTATATAATAACGAATACCACCTAAACCTTTATTCTTATGAAAAAAATATGCATCGCCATTTTTGCGATTCTTTCAATTTCTCAGTCATCTTTTGCCCAGTCTCAATGGAATACAAGTGGTAATAATATATTCAATACCAATACAGGAAATGTAGGAATTGGATTAAGTACTCCCTTATCAAAACTACAGATTAGTACAAGCGCGCTGGCAGGTGTGACTGTTATCGGGAACACCAGTTCTTTTATTGGCCCGGACATAGGTATATCAAGAGCCTCATCAGGCGCAAGCATTGGTACTGCGCCGGCCATACAATTCACCGATGTAGCCACCGGATTTTCATCCATGATACAGTCATACCATGGGCAACTTCAATTTTTTAATAATATTGGCAGCGGCTGGTCCGAATGGATGCGCATAACAAGCACCGCAGTTGGAATTGGGACAACCACGCCTATATCCATGTTTCAGGTAGCAAGTGGTTGCCGAAAATCATCACTCGGAAGCGCAGGCGCTACGGACTTAAATTATGGAACCAGTTATTTAGGGTTTAATGCGGCAAGGAACGCCGGTACCTGGACTGTGGAAAGCGATGGTTTGCATAACGGTGGCGGTGTTATCTATGGTGATGTATTCGGTGATATCTATTTTGCACCGATTCCGACAGGTACCGCAGGCGGTGCAGGAGCAGCAACTCAAACATTAGCTGATAGCTCGATCAAAAAATTAATTGCTTTTAGTGTAAGCTCTCTCGGGGTTGCGCGGGCGAAACAGGTTGTAGTACAACTTACAGGTTGGCCCGATTATGTTTTTAAGCCCAATTATTTGTTAAGACAGCTGGCAGATGTGAAAAGCTATGTAGCGCTCAATCATCATTTACCTGACATGCCTTCTGAAAGTCAAATAGCTGCTGATGGTCTTAATTTAGGTGAAATGGACAAGTTGCTCACTAAAAAAGTGGAAGAACTGACTTTGTATCTCATCGAGGGCGATAAAAAGGAACAACAGCAGCAAACCCAAATTAATGTACAGGCCGGGCAGTTAAAGCTACAGCAGCAGGAAATCGATCAGCTAAAACAGCAATTACAAATATTGCTGAAAAATACGCCCGTAAATAAGCGATAAACTGATACAGATCTCTATGAAAAAGACTATTGTATTAAGTATTTGCCTGTTAACAATGTTGTTAGCGTGCCATAAAAATAGGAACGCCGTTACCCAAATAAAAGACAGCGGTATGTTACTGGAAATAACCCGGCTTAAAAATGGGCAGGGAGATCCCGGCACGCTGGATTATGCTGTACGCCTTATCCCGGATAAAAAGCTGCTGGCCGATAAAGATAAAAGTTTTAGGAACTCATTATGGTATAGTATGGACAGCTGTTTTTACCTGGTGAAGGGACAGCGAAAGATTTATTCGGCAATCGTGCAGCCTATTGCCAATGGGGTGGCGGGTACGTTTGAATACATGCTGTCCTTTAATGAAGAAGACTTAAGAGCAGGTAACTGGAGTTTAACATATGATGACAGATACCTGAACCATAAGAAATATAACCTGAGCGTTCCTGAAGAATAATATACCCTGAACCAAACCATATGATAAACCTCTTTACCAAAAGAAAAAGAATAGCCCTGACGCTGCTCGTCATTTGGACAGGCAACATATGCGCGCCGGCTATATCCTACGCGCTTACCTCGGGGCCTGCGCAGCCCGAAGTACAGGGTTTCCAGGTAGCCAGTGTATCCGATATGGTCGATCTGTCATCAGGAGGTTTAAAATATAATATTCCCTTGCTTGATATTGATGGCTATCCTGTTAACCTGAGCTATCAGTCGGGCTCTGGTATTGATGATGAAGCCAGTTGGGTGGGATTGGGCTGGAGCTGTACCCCGGGGGCAGTTACCCGGCAGGTAAGAGGGTTGCCTGATGACTTTTCAGGTGATATGGTAGAGACGGATCACTACGTAAAACCTAAGATTACCATAGGCGGCCGCTTAACCGCAAAAACCGAAGCTTTCGGTATCGCAAGATTACAAGGCACTTTCACTTTTGGGGTATTTAATGATAATTATACAGGACTTGGCGCTGAGTTGGGCGTGAATGCAGGCATCTCTTACTCTACATCCAATGACGGATTGCTTACAGCCGGGCTTGGCGTTGGTGTTTTATCAAATACGCAATCAGGTGTAGATGCTGATATATCGCCTTATGTATGTATGTCAATTAAAGAAAACACAGATAATAATGCCACTATAAATGCAGGTTTATCAGGCTCTTTTGGGTACAATACCCGTTCGGGTCTGAAAGCGCTTACATTAGGCGCAAGTTTTGGAGCGGGCAATAATGTAAAAAATGATAATGGCGACATTATAGCATCAGGAGAGGCAAGTTACAGCGTAGCCGGATCAACCATAAGTTACAATACCGAGCCAATCTCCCCCTCAGTTCAGGTGCCTTATACCTCAAGTTATGGATCATATAGTTTTGATGTCGGGCTCGCCGGTGAAGGTATTTTTGGTTCAATCGGTGGTACGGGTTATAAAAATGTGCGGCAAGTACAAACTATTGCTAACACAAAACCGGCATTCGGTTTTCTCTATGCAGAAAGAGGGAAAGATAACCCGGATGCCATAATGGATTTTATCCGTGAAAATGATAATCCGGTTATTCCTACACTCCCTGATCTTGCTATTCCTATTCATACTCCTGATATATGGTCATATACAAGCCAGTCGGGCGGAGGGCAGTTCAGGTTATACCGTGGAGGTTCGGGCGCATTTTTTGATAACCAGACTGTCGATGGTTCAACCACAAGTACATTGGGTGGTGATCTGGGAGTTGGCGTATGGACACATGGCGGCGTTACCCTTTATAATCAAACCGCTAAAACCGCTACCCACAAATGGACTAGCAATAATAACTACCTGGTCTACGGGGATTTTCAAAAGCCAAATTATAACAATCCGAGGGCAGAGCACGCCTATTTCAGGCAGGTGGGTGAAAAGAATGTTGAGGACCAGGATATGGACAGCCAGCTCCATGATACGCAGGCGCTCGCCGTATCCACCAGCGGTACAACTGCCAATTCCGCTTTTCGCAATGCAAGCGGCCTTAATAGTTCAGTTGCTATAACTTCTGCAATTGCCAAAACTACAAGAAGGCCTAACCGGACGGTAATATCCTATTTAACCGCGGCGGAGGCACAACAGGCTGGGCTTTATAAAACTATACCGGAATATGGCTTTAAGGATTCCTCCAGCATCGCATCGTTAACAGCAAACCAAACTTATACCCCCTTACCAAGGGTTGACGCGACCGGGAATGATACTACTTATATTCATAAGCCACACCATATTTCCGAAATCACCGTGACGGATGATGGCGGCAAGCGGATGGTTTATGGCGTGCCCGTTTATAATGTTTACCAGGACGAATATTCTTTTGCCATTGACCGTACTACCAGGGATACGAATAACCTAGTAAGTACGCCAACGGGTATCACCGACCCCAAGGGCGATCCTTATGGAGTGGATAATTACTACCATAAAGAACACAAACCGTCATATGCTACCAGTTACTTGCTTTCTGCAATTCTGTCGCCCGACTATGTAGACAAGACCGGGAATGGCATAACTGATGACGATCTGGGTACGGCTATTAAATTCAATTATTCCAAATTGCCTTATCATTATAAGTGGCGCACGCCTTACAGTAAAGCTACCCCTAACCGTGGCCTGCTGGCCGATCCTGATGATGACAAAGGCAGTATTGTTTATGGCGAAAAAGAGATCTGGTATGTACAGTCTATCGAATCAAAAACTAAGATTGCCTATTTTATTACCGGCGACCGCCGGGACGCGCTGGGCGTAGGCGGCTGGCAAAACGGCGGTAGTGATCCTTCAAACACGCAAAAATACCTTAAAGAGATCCGCTTGTATTCCAAGGCAGATATGACACGGCCAATTAAGGTGGTGAAGTTCCAATATACTTATGAACTGTGTACCGGCATTCCCAACTCATTGGATTATGGATCGGGCAATCACTTGCTGGGCGGGAAGCTCACCTTATCAAAGGTATGGTTTGAGTACGGAAATTCGGACAAAGGCAAATACCATCCTTATGTTTTTCAATACAACAAAACTAACCTTAAATATAACGGAGCTAATACACCAAAATATGCCTATAACAGTACCGACAGATGGGGAATATATAAGCCGGCAACCGAAAACGCCAATCACCTGGCCAATGAGCAATACCCGTACACTAACCAGGATACCTCTTACACCAATCAGAACAGCACTTTATGGCAGTTGAGCCAGATCGCATTACCTACTGGTGGTATGATCAATGTCTCCTATGAATCCGGAGACTATGCTTATGTGCAAAATCAAAAAGCGATGATGATGTATAAAGTCGCATCGTTGATTGGTTCCAATACAAGTATCGATACTACCCGGGCTTTAAATACTGGCATAAACGGTATAGCGGTAAATATAGGCACTGCTAACCTACCGCCCACAGGTGTCAATCAAACCACCTGGTTTAAAAATAATTTTCTTAACGGATCTAATTATTTGTATACCAAGATGTGTATCAGCATGGCGACAAATAATTATACGAGTCCGGATTCTCACTTGTCTTACGATTTTGTTCCTACTTATTGCCTTGTAAATACGGTAACTATCAGTCCGACAGGGCAAGCTAATATTACATTTGTCCCCATAAATGCAGGAGGTGTAAATACAAACCCTATGATCATCTCAGCCTGGCAACGCATGAAAAATGAATACCCGCGATATGCTTATCCGGGCTTTGAAAACCGGGTGCAAACCAACAATAATAGTGTGTTGGCAGCGGTATCAGCAGTAATAAACTCAGCAAAAAATTTGACTGAGCTCGAAAAAAGTTTCTATCAGAAAGCAAACAGTCGGGGTTATTGCAGTAAAGTTCTTCTCGCTAACAGTTTTGTAAAACTCGCTATAAATAACGGTGCTAAAATTGGCGGCCCGGCGCGGGTAAAAAGAATCCAGATCAGCGATACCTGGAACGCGACAGGCGGCCCTAATACAGCGTCGAGTTACGGGCAGTCGTATACTTATACCTCAACAGAAAATAGCAAAACCATCAGTAGTGGCGTAGCCACTTACGAGCCTGCTATAGGTAACGATGAAAATGCCCTGAAACAGCCTGTGCCTTATATCGAAAATATTAAAGGGGCGATCAATAATTATTTTGACCTGGAGATGCCGTTTTGTGAATCATTATATCCGGCACCAACAGTAACTTATAGTAAGGTTACTGTTGCGGACCTGGATAAAACAGGTGCATTGCCGCCACAAACGGGTACTATTGTTAATGAGTTTTATACCTCGAAAGATTTTCCGGTGAAGGTGACCGCTTTGCCTGTTGTTCCCTATGAATACAAACCCAATGCACAATATTCATTAACCCAAACCAACAGCGACGATGAGCTTTGTATGTCGCAGGGCTATAGTATTGAGCTGAATGATATGAATGGGAAGACCAAAGCAACCACGGTTTATGACCAGTCGGGCGCGGTGATATCTTCAACAGCCTATTATTACAATGCAACGAATAACGGTAATGGAATGTCGCTGAACAATAATGTACAGGTAGTTAACCCATCCACCTTACAGGTTAGCAGCCAGGTATTGGGGCGCGACGTTGACTTTTTTACCGATTTCAGGGAACAACAAACAGATAATACAGGAAAAGCGGTAAACATTGGTTTTGATATTTTTCCGATACCACCATTTCTCCCGTTCTTTGGGTTGCCACATATTCCGGTGCATGAGAACGATGACCGTAAGCTATTCCGCTCGGCCTGCGCGGTTAAGGTGATCCAGAATTACGGGATATTGAGTAAAGTGGTAAAAGCTGAAAACGGTTCATCCATCACTACCGATAACCTGGCTTATGATGCGCTGACCGGTGAAGCGGTGGTTACCCGTACCAAAAACGAATTTAACCGGCCCATCTATTCCGCCAATATACCGGCTTACTGGATCTACAATGGGATGGGGGCGGCTTATCAGAATCTTGGGGTTTCCTTCAGCCAGTTTACCACCAATGCAAACGGCGAAATCAATTCCGCCTATGCAAGCTATCTGCATGGCGGGGATGAAATCGTTGATACCCAATCTGGCATCCATTACTGGGTGATCTATAACCAGGCAGCATCCGGCAGCGGCAATACCAAAAAGCTAATTGATATTAATGGCAATATCAATGCCAGCTATGTACCTGTGGGATTGGTTAAAATTGTTCGATCAGGTTTTCGCAATATGCTCACTGCCGGTGGTACTACACTTGTAAGCTTGAACAGCCCTATTACAGCAAGCAATTATTTACAACTAAATACCAGCGGTGATTTGACTGCAATGAAGGTGATCAATGCTTCGGCGACAACTTATGATGAGAGCTGGGGACAAAAACTAGGTTGCAGAGTAATCGCTTATTCTGATCATAATTATTCTATCGAACACGGTGATACCTCCTCTGAGCATTATGGCATTGAAGCAATTGTCAACCCGACTACAGGGAGTAAGGTAACTACTGATAATCAAGCATTAAAACAAGGCTTAAACCGTAGTGGCATATGGATAGGCAGCAGCGCTGATACGGTATATAATTATCATTTGCATACCTGGCTGGGCCTGCAAACCTGCCTCAGTATTGACAGTTCGAAGACCTATTATTTCGGATTCGCGGGAGATAACGGGATCAGGATCTATATTGACAATGTGCTGGTGGATTCTACTGCTAATAATAACGCCAGCCCGGACAGTAACTTTTCGATTTGGCATGTCCGCCCCCATTATCTAAACGCAGGCAGCCATACCATGAAGATCACATTCATTAATAACGGTCTCATTGCCTCAGCGGGTTTAGAGATATATAATAATACGTTTGCCCAGCTTACCGACCCTTCGCTGACCCTGAGCGGGCTAAACATGGTATTTACAACCAGTAGCCTAATAGGCACCGCAACGCAGTCCTTCATACCGGAAAGTAACGGATCGATCTCTTATGCCTACCGTTATGCCGGTGGGGGAATCCCATATGATTTATGCAATGCATCTTTTACATATGGTCCAATTCTGAACCCTTATTTGGAAGGCTACCTCGGCAACTGGCGGCCTTATCAAACCAAGGCATTCCAGCAGAGCAGAAATTATTTGATCTCCGCTAATCTGAGCCAAGCGAGTGTTGATGTTAAGAACGCGGGTTATATCAATAGTTTTTATCCTTATTGGTATTCCAATGCCGGTACATGGACCGTTAACCCGAACGGTACCCGCTGGGTAACGGCCAATACGGTAACACTATATGATAAATATGGGCAGCAACTGGAAAACAAGGATGCCTTAGGGCGTTTCAGTGCGGCTAATTTTGATTTTAACGGCGAGCTGCCATCCGCGGTGGCCTCAAATGCCATGAACCGGGAGATCTACGCGGCCAGCCTGGAAGACAGCTACTTTACATTTGGAGATTCCAGTAGCTCGGATACCTGTAACATCAGAGAGTTTATCCAGCCATCCACCAAACGCACTATTAAGCAACTGGCGGTAAATACGGTGGCACACAGCGGCAATTACAGCGCGCTGTTGCCTTCGGATGGCGTTACACTGTCGACCATTATAGATACCGTTCACCAGAAAACCGTACCCTACCTGGCTTTAGACAGCAAGAAGCAATATATCACCCAAACTACAACCGGGCTGTGTCCTAATGGGTTCGAACCTTATTCCGGTAAGCAATACCTGTTTGATGCCTGGGTAAACGATGCTTACCCTAATACTACGTCCATTAATATCAGTCTGACTATTAACGGCGCTACAGTGCCTTTAAAATGTAAAGCAGTAGTAGAAGGATGGAAACTGGTTGAAGGTATTATAGACCTGTCGACACTCAGCTCTGCCACGGCATTAAATATATCCATTATACCAACAGCCGGTACAGTTTATATCGATGACATCCGCATGCATCCTTTTGCCGCACAAATGAAAAGCTATGCCTATGATGATAAAACCATGCGCCTGATGGCAGAACTGGATGAGAACGGCTTTGCTACTTTTTATGAATATGATGATGAGGGCTTGCTGATAAGGGTTAAAAAGGAAACCGAAAAAGGTATCATGACGCTGAAGGAAAGCAGGTCGACCTACAGACGTAATTTAAACCCATAACGATGATATGAAAAGATCAAAGATCATAAGCGCTTTATTTATCCTGTTGCCGTTGTTAATTGCTTCGTCCAGCTATGGGAAAACAACCGATACCGTGCCAGACAAAGCAGTGTTGGAGAAGTTTGAACAGGTGTGCAAAAAGATGAACGACGTCAAGGGCAATTACACGCTTGGAGGTGTCATTAATATTATCGACAGGGCCAATCCGGCAGATGCGATGGACCATGTTGGTTTCCTGTTTTGCAAGCAAGGAGATGAATTCTATTACCAGCTTGGGAAAACAATTACCCTGAATGAGCAGGGGGTGTATCTATATATCGATAACCAGTCGAGGCGGGTAATGGTTTCACCGCAAAAAAAGGTACAGTATGATGCCGGTATAAAACAATTCGCGGATATGGGAGCGAACATACAGTCGGAGCATTACAAAATGACCAGTAAGATTAACGGGGATGAACAAACCATATCACTGGTGAACGAACGCCATATCAGTTGTAAGCAATATACGATAACCTTCGACAGGCAAAGCCTGAAAGTAAAATACCTCTATATGCGGCTCACAAATTTGAACGACCCCTTGAATAAAGCAAATGAAAAGATAGTAACTGTAAATATCAGCAAATGGAGTAATACGGCTGATGTTAGCCAGTATCTATCAAAAAATGATGTGATAAAAAATGTAAAGGGCGGATGGAGAACAGTAAGTGTATACAGGAATTACGAGTTGATAAAAATGTAATATTTAATAATTGCCGGCATGCGAAAAATTGTACAGCTTTTTATTTTGATCGGAACAGCCTTCCTGCTGTTTTCGGGCAATTGTTTTGCCGGTATAGAAAATAACCAGAATTCAATAACAGGGCCTTTTTCTAACGGCGCAACGTGTTCTGCCCAGGACGGCAAATTTACCGATCCCTTATGGAGTAGTTATTATACCAAATCCATTCAAAGCACCGTGTCGCTAAATGTATTAGATAATGTGCTCATCAACACTGCATTTACCTATACCGCTAATTTACAGATCCAGTATTACACGGCTCCCGGTAGCGCCATAACAACAGTTAATACTTCGCTTACCGTAAACTATGTGCCGGGGCAGGGCGCCAAATATAAAAGGCTGGATATTTACAATGTGCCTCTTGGTTATCAAATTACGGCTACAGTTTTAAGTACATCAACCACAGGTACAGTTCCGGCATCATCGGTGCAACTAACGGCCGCTATTGTAATAGACCGTAGTTATCCTTTCACGGCTGCAACTGGCATTGGCGCGGTGTACAGCATAGCCAATAATACTAAACAATTGCAGGTGAGCTGGGCGAGTATTTCTTCTGCTGATGAATATGATGTAGAGTGGACGACGATTAATAATGGTAACAGCAATTTCGCAGAGATATCCGCCAACCGCACAATTCCATCCACGCCTGATAATCCGGCTTTAAGTACCGCCCTTGCGCAGGCTTTCAGAAATAACGCCAGCCGTACCACTACTTCGGGTAATAGCGTAGGTATTGCTATGATCTCCACAGATAGTCTGTTGCTGGTTCGCATACGGCAGGTACAGTATGATAAAGCAACCGGGGTAAGGGTGGCAGGTAACTGGGACTATAAGAATGGCAGTGGTTACGCGATATGGCTGCTCAACTGGGACGAACAAAATCAGAACTGGCAATATTCAGCCGCATTTGCTGAAGATGGTAAGAAGAAAGAAGTGATCAGCTATTTTGATGGTACGCTGCGCGGCAGACAAACCGTGACATTGAATAATACGGATAATGTTGCCATAGCCCAGGAGAATATATACGATAATTTTGGACGGCCAACTGCCAGCATCCTGCCTGCACCTTATAAAGAGACCAGCCTGGTACCCTACCTGCACTACATTCCCAATTTTAATGAAAACGCGTTAGATAGCCCTTATACTTTTGTGAATGTCAGAGGTGGTGTTCCTGCTGCCTGTGAGTTAAATCCTGATCCGTTGAATACTGCAGCGGGTGCTTCACGGTATTATTCTGCCTCTAATGATTTTAAAACCCTGAATATTGGTAATAATTATATACCGGATGCAGCGGGTTATCCTTTATCGGTTACGCAATATAATAATGATAATACGGGGCGCATCAGGTCGCAAGGTGGAGTAGGACTGGCTTTTCAGCCCGGTAAATCGGGCTCACCGGCGCTGAGCAAAACCACCAAGTACTATTATGGAAAACCAGAGCAGTGGGAGCTTGACCAATTATTTGCCAACGATGTGGGTTATGCCGAGCATTATCTTAAAAATATGGTTGTCGACCCTAACGGGCAGATCAGCATCTCTTACCTGAATGCCAGTGGTAAAACAATCGCCACGGCACTAACGGGCAAGGTGCCATCTATGCTGGATACGCTGCCATCTTATCATTCGGTTTCCAGCACAACCATACCGCAAAATATACATATTCTGAAGCCGGAGCAGTTTATATACGATGCCTCTGCTTTAACCCTTACCGCTAATACTACTTATTTAGCTTCCGTAACCGGAATAGATACCCTGAAGTTCAATATCCAGAAACTGGTTGATAAATATCCCGGTACGTTTCAGATCTGCAGTAATTGTTACTATAAAATGACGGCAGTGGTGAGCGATGATTGCGGCGATATAGCAGCCAGTATCACTACCCCGGTAAAGATAGGCGATACAGTAAGTACCTGTGCCGATACCGCTCTTTATAACGGGTTATTAGTAGTGCCGGTTAACCAGATCGGGGAGTACAACGTACGGCTGCAATTCGCGTTCGACCCAACCGTGATACAGAGCTATACCGACACTTTTATACAGCAGGGCCTCAGTCATGGCTATATACAGCAGCAATTTGATTACATCAAACAGCGTTACCTGGATAGCCTGAATGTAAGTGGTTGTTACAGCGATTGCCATACCTGTACCACCTTGTTGGCTGACTCTGCCGGTTTTGTGCAGGCACTCCAAACTACCTGTACCGGGCTCGGACTGGATTCATTAAGCGTAGCGGGATCTTCATTCCATGCATGGGCTGGCGGCCTGTTCCATACCTTAAAGCAAAACTGTAATGCTTTGCAAGCTACCTGTAGTTATTCACCGTGTACTTCTGAACAGGATGAAATGGAAGGTGACGTTTCGCCGGGCGGTCAGTATGCTTTGTTCGATTCCACCGGCAGGGTACTTGAACCCGGCGCGAATGTACTAGCTGATACCATACCCGGAGTGGGTAAGCCGAACTGGCGGGTAGTGTTCCCGGTATTAGCATCAACAGATTCGGTGTACATCAGCAACGAGATAGTCAGGCCCGATGGTACCATCACTTCGCCGAATGATGTCAGCTTTAATCTGCAACAACTCATCACTTACTGGCAGCCGGCATGGGCGGTTAAGTTCTTGAGTTATCACCCGGAATATTGCCAGCTGCAGTTTTGTAATAGCTCTTCGCAATACCAGAGCTGGGACCTGCGGGTGCAGCAGGATTTCACCAAAGCATCACAGGTACCGCTGATCCCGGTGGCCAGCGGGCCGGCACTGAGCTATAGTTATACCAACTCATCCGACTGGCTATTACCTGCCGACCCGTTCTTTAAGTCGGGGGGCATGGGCGCAGCCTATTATTCGCAGATGCAAAGCGACCTGATTAATTATTCCAAAAACGTGCTGAACATCACCCAGGAACCGATCAAGGGGCTGATGGCTTATGATGATTACATGCTTTATTGCGTGGATAAAACGGGCAATACCAATACAGGTTTGCCGGTAGATAGCAACTGGACACAGTGTACGCCGGTAACTTCGTGCAGGGTGGCCGACAGGGAGTGGGCCTTATACAGCCAGTATTACTTTCAGCTTAAACAAAAATATTACCAGCTGCTGCAAAATGCATCTTGCGGATCGGTTTGCCCGGTTGGGCAGCCTATAGTAAGCCAGTTGCCGGGTAGTTGCCCGGTGCCATCTGAGTTTAGTGTGCAGCCATATATCGGTACTGATTATTGCGGAAGTGCACAAACTGCTGTAGTAGTACATAATCCCGGGACGCTGAGCCATTCGCTTACCGTGCATTTGTATTATCCGTCTGTTTATAATAGCAGGACAGACCTCATACGTTCAGTTTATTTCCCCGGTGCCGGGCAGGTTACATTTTGTGTGCCGAATGATGTGCCGATCAGTTACATTAGCGTAGATTCGGTTAATTGTGGAACTACACCACCGCCGCCACTTGATACGCCGCGGGTTTATGTACACGATGCTTTATTATCAAGTACAGGCATGACATGCGGCCAAAGTTATTATACACAAGTGGAATATTCTACATATGTTGTTTTGCGCAACCGTAGTGGGCAGTCTATTCCAGCGCCGCAAAATGTACAGGTCGAAGTTAAATACTCGTTCTCTAATGGCAGCCCGGATATCCCACAATACTTTACCATACCGCCGGGTGATTCAGTAAGTACAACTTATAATTATTACCGATCATATTTAGTGCCGGGTACCTGCACTACAGCTTCAGAAGATCCCGAATGTGTTGCGAGCGTCTACGGTGCATTGTTTGCTACTAAAGTGACCGACCCGCCAACCTATTTTAATGTTACGTGTCCGGGTTTCATTAACCCCATACCACCACCTATTCCGCCGCCGGTAAACCCATGCCCGCAGGCATATACTGTAAAAACACCACGGTTCCCGACTTATACTTCTATTCCGGCTGATACGGTACAGGGCATTACGGCCAGTTGGCAGTTAACCGCACCTGTTCAAACTGCCATATCGGACCAGGCGCAGGATATTTGCCAGGCCAATGCTGCTACCTGGATCAGCAGATTGCAACCCGGGTTAACGGCGATGAGCATTAGTCAGAGCCAAATTAATCAACTTACTTCGGCTTTAATAGGTATTTGCTCTATTGGTGGTGTAGATCAAAACCACCCGATGGGGGCAAGTTCGCTGCCACCGGGGCAAACCATCCCCTATGTGAATTTCGGTGCAGCTATTCAAAGTATCATACTCAGTCCGGGCATCAATCACTACACTTCGGTCATGAACCCGTACCTCATTGACGCCCCTTACCCTTATCAGCCTTTACAGCAGTCGGTGGCCAAGACTATCAGCAATTCAAATGCTGTTTTGTGCGACTCATTGAGCGCTTTAACCGCGCGCGCTACAACTGCGGGCCAAACGCTGTACAATTACCTGGTAAGCACCTACGGCAGCGCCATGACGCTGAGCCACGCCGACCTGGATACACTGGTGAATTCCTGTACCAATTGCCGGTTCATGCTGGCCAATGATATTACCCTGCCAGTATTTCTGGATCCTGGTTCAACAGGTTGTGTACTGCGGTCGGCTTACCTGGCGGCTAAAACGGCTATGAATGCGGAGTTCGGCGGTACACTTTCCACCCTGGACACCAATTACCAAACCATACTGAGCAATTACATGAACCAGCGCTGGGGATTTTCGCTCACCTATAGTGATTATAATGCCTTTGAAACCGGCACAGCGCCGCTGTTATGTAATACGCTGCCTTATACATCGGTTAACGCCAACCCGTATGATTGCGTGGAGAACGCGGTATCAAAAGCAGTAGAAAGCGGTTTAGCTGATTATGATGCCTATATAGCGTTGCAGCGGCAAAACTTTATGGCCAGCTATATCAATACCTGCAGCCTGGCCAAGGCTAACGCCAATATGGTAGGCGTACAGCAGGAATACCATTATACGCTGTATTATTATGATCAGGCGGATAATTTGGCGCGCACCATACCGCCCGAGGGGGTTACGCTGGTTAACCCAAACCTGTTTAGCTATATTGACCATGTGCGGGATGTGGACACGGCGGCGGTAAACTATAGCTATAACGGCCCGGAAACAGCATCGAGTCTGCCAGCGGCATTGACCACCCTTTCAGCTACCCTGTCGGCCACGACAGGCGCGGTAGAAATGTGGCTGTATAACGCCAGTCTTCCCCATTACCATTGGGTAGAAGTAACGCCGGATCAGAAATATCTGTTCCAGTTGGGGATTGCGGGCAGTACGCTTAATATTGACGTTTATCCGCTTAAGTCGCCAACTGCGACGACCGTGCAGCTGATGCCTACAACGGGGCATTACCAGGCAGATATCAGCGCTGCATTACCTTTGTATCCGTTTACGCATGTGGTGTTCCAGGGGAGCTCGCTGGGATCAGGAACAACGCTGCCGCAGATTTATCTGAACAGGCAGGCGCTGACGGTCAGCACCAGCGGCACACCGGGACCATTCGGTTTTACGATTAAGGTGGGCAGCAGCGTGATCATTTATCCCGACAGTAACCAGAGCCTGAAACACATGCGGCTGTACAACCATCTGCTGAGTCCGGCAACGATCACCGCGGATGCTGATAATAACTATTTTTCGGCAACAGACCTCACTTACACCGGCTGGTACCGCTTTAACATACCTGCACCGGGCGTTCCGCCGACCACGGTTAATGGCACGAGTGATGAAACGACCAATGTGGATCTTTACCCCGGCCACGTGATCCCGACCAGCTATACCTATAATGCTACTAACCAGGTGACCACGCAACAGTCGCCGGATGGGGGCACGAACCGTTTCTGGTACGACCTGCTGAGCAGACTGGTGATCTCGCAGAACGATAAGCAGATCACGCTGAATAATTACAGCTATACCCTGTACGATTCGATCGGGAGGATAACAGAGGTAGGGCAAAAGAACTATACGGGCAGCACACTGGGCAGCCCGGATTATCTGGCTAATACCACGATAACAGCCTTTAACGCGGCAGGCACGAACAGCCAGATCACGGATACGTATTATGACAGCCCGGTACCAACGGTCAGCGGTAATACCAACGGCATAGCCACGCTGCCGGGGCAAAGCAACCTGAGGAAAAGAGTAGCAGCCAGCACCTATACCGAAACCGCGGGCAGCCCGGTACTGCGGGCCACGTATTACAATTACGATATCGATGGCAACGTAAAAACGCTATGGCAGCAGGTAGACGGGATCTACCAAAACAACACCAACACCGGCTTAAAACGAATAGACTACGAATACGACCTGGTGAGCGGGAAGGTAAACTTTGTACGCTACCAGGACGGGCAGCCGGACGCGTTTTATTACCAGTATAACTATGATGCCGATAACCGCCTGACCAAAGCCTGGAGCAGCACCACGGCCATGGTGGACACGGCCACGGGCAGTTACCTGCCCAAAACCACGGCCAAACAGGATGCCGCCTATTACTACTACCTGCATGGCCCGCTGCGCCGGATGGAACTGGGCGACAGCACCACTAAAGTACAGGGTGTGGATTATGCTTATACCTTGCAGGGTTGGTTGAAGGGGGTGAATAGTACCTCGGGCACAGCTGCGCTGGATATGGGGCAGGACGGGGCTACAGTAGCACGTGATGCTTACGGTTATTCATTAGGTTATTATACTAACGACTACAACCCGATAGGCGGCTCAGGCTACAATGCATTTGCCTTAAAATACACCGCAGCAACGGGCGATATCACCGGGCAGAGTTTGTACAATGGTAACATCAGTAATGCCACATTGGCCATCAACCAACTAGGCACAACAGTAGGCTATACCTATCACTACGACCAGCTGAACAGGCTGAAGAAAATGCGGCAGCATACGGGTATTAGTGGCACCAGTTGGGACAGGAGCAGCATAGCCTTAAACTACCAGGAGAACGCCACCTATGACGGCAACGGCAATATATTAACCTATGGCAGGAACGGTGCAGCACCAACGGCCCAAACCATTGATAGCCTGACCTACAATTACCCAAAAACCAGCGGCAGGTTAAGCAATAACCGCCTGCAAAACATCAATGATGCCATTGCGAACAGTAACTATACAGGTGACCTGACCAACCAGACCAATGCCACCAATTACCGCTATGATGCCATTGGCAATTTGATCTATGATGCACAATCGAATATTACAGGGAATGACGGCATAAATGCCATCACCTGGAGCGTTTACGGGAAGATACAAAGTATCTATAAAACCACTGGTACGATCAGCTATACTTACGACCCATCGGGACAAAGGGTAAGTAAGATGGCAAACGGCTTAACTACTTACTACATCAGGGATGCGCAGGGCAACACTTTAGCGATATATGATAACGCCCACAGCAACTTGAACTGGAAGGAACAGCAATTGTACGGCTCATCACGATTAGGCTTGTGGGTACCGAATGAAAACTTAAGTAGTAACAACGCAACAACCATTTGGGATACTACAGGCAGTAAGCAATATGAGCTGACGAATCATTTGGGTAATGTGTTAACTACCATTACAGACAAGCACTTACAGCACACTACTGATAATTCGAATATTGATTATTATCTTGCAGATGTTTCCACGGCACAGGATTATTACCCATTTGGTATGCTGATGCCGGGGAGGCAATATTCGTTCTTTAATGTATATAGGTACGGCTTTAACGGTAAAGAGAATGATAATGAGGTAAAGGGTACGGGGGAGCAGCAGGATTATGGGATGCGGATCTATGATCCGAGGGTGGGGAGGTTTCCAAGCGTTGATCCGGTTGCAAAAGAATACTCTGCTCTTACACCTTATCAATTTGCAAGTAATAGTCCTATTGCTGGGATGGATAGGGATGGTTTAGAGTTTATAGAGTCCGGTGCATATGCAGCTCAGAAAAACCGTGAATATGAAGCTGAATTATATAAAAAAGATCCACAGCATGCTGATGCTATTATAAGACAAAATAATATCAATGCGTTTTTGTTTGTAGGCGGAGCTTTAACAGCTGGATCAGGAAGCATGGCAGGGGCCTTTTGGGATTTGGTAATGGCAGGCGGTGCAGCCAGAACAGTACAAGGTGCGATTAACCATGATTCCGAACAAACTGAAGAAGGGGTGAATATCATAGCCAATGTTGCTATGGGTGAGATCACGGGTACTATTATAGGATATGTCGTAAAGGGAATTCCGCATCTTTTACCTAAAATTCCACTAGTCTATTCAACTGAAGTGTTTGAGGTAAATGGTACGCCGATAAGAAATCTTGGACTTGCGAATCAAACTGTTATTACGGGATCAGGTCGTCAAGTGGCATTTGACGAATTTGGATTTCCCAATTTTACCCCATATTCAATTAAGAATGTAGAAGTTGAAGGATTGACCGGCATATATAAAGTCGATGAAAAATTATCTTTGAAGGCGGCTCATATGGATAAAACTCCAGAAGGGTATGTTTGGCACCACCATCAAGATGGCAAAACCATGCAATTAGTCCCTAAAGATTTAAATAACCCAGCTCAAGGAGGGATTCCTCATACTGGAGGATCTTCAGTTATAAAACACAACAACAATAACCCTGACAAAAAATTAAATTTTCCATCACCAAATTAACAAGTCAATTATGAAAGAGTATTTTTATTCCTACGGGGGGCCGGTTTCAGAAAAAGAAATTGAGGATTTTATTGGTAAAAATAATTTGACCTTGCCATCAGAGTATATTGAATTTATTAAAGAAGTAAATGGAGGTGAAACAAAAAAGGTTTCATTTGAATTAGCTAAATTCGATTTAGAGAACAAAAAATTAGATTATTACATTGATATTGATGTTTTTTTTTCACTTGCGGCATTAAATACAGTTTGGAATTATACAAAAGGTGAGTTAAATGACGACAATCTATTTCCAATAGCCGAGGTAAAAGGAGGAATGTTAATTTGTTGTTTACAACTAGTATCGAAGAATGCAGAAATATATTTTTACGAGACTACTTCTGGTAAAACTAAGCTTACAGAATCTTTAGGGGACTTTTTGGAACTGTTGATCGGAGAAAATGAAGTTGATTTCAAAAAATATGGAATCAACTATCCCTCCTAATCGACGGAACAAACCCATTCCCCCACGCTACCGCAAGCGTCCCGCTTGTGGCCCGTTTGCTTAGTATCCGATTGCGATAAACTTGTGTTTTAATATAAGCATTCATCAAAAAGAGGTCATCTTGCATGTTGGCCACAAGCGGGACGCTTGCGGGAGCAAGGGGTACCAGGGGAAATAAAGGTAGCAAAACCTATAATATTAGGAAAATACCTGAAAATTAATAAAACATGATATGACTATATTGCCTTTAAGTATGCTACCTGTTTATGAAAAAGATGGTTTTTTATTTTTTAAAAATAAAAAAGATCCCGTTAGTAAGGACGATAAATTAATTGTCGATGTTTCAAAAATTGATTTGACTGTTATTTATATGCAAAGAAATAACCTGAAAAATGTGATGATTAATTCAAGTTATTTTCCTGTTAATGATCTATCGTTTTTGAAAAAAATGCAGTTTATGCAGCGTATTTCTATTGTAGATCGCAATCATGATATTTCACCGGTTAATGATTTACATGAATTGCGACAAATTGGAGTTGAGGGCTTTAATGGTTTTATCGATTTTAACAATTTTCCGAATTTAGAATCATTAGGAATAGATTGGAGTAACAAATTAAAAAATCTTGAAAATGCAACCAGCCTTAAGTGGCTCTGGTTGAATAATTATAAAGATGTTTCATTTGAAAGGTTTACAAATTTTAGTCATCTGACTTACTTATACTTATACAGACCCTCTATAGTATCGTTAAAAGGGATTGACGGAATGATATCCTTAAATGAATTGAATATTGATACCGCGAGTAAATTAGAAAGCATAGATGGAATAGAGAAATTAAACCATTTAGAGTGTTTATATATATATTTAGCTAAAAAACTAAATATATATTATCCCATTTCAAAGGTTATATCATTAAAACAATTAGAACTTAGACAAACAGGTGAGACACAATCTATAAATTTTATTAAGAGCTTAACTCATTTAGAAAAAGTTGTATTAGGATTTAAGGTACTTGATGGTAACATGAGTGATCTAAAAGGGATTAAAAAAGTTGGGTTTATAGATTTTCCTCATTATTCTCATAAAATGAAAGACTTTCAATAAATTAGTTGCCATTATGTTCGCGTATGCGTGCCTCGTGTGCACCTAATCCTCCGTGCAAAGCTCCCCACGCTACCGCAAGCGTCCCGCTTGTGGCCCGTTTGCTTAGTATCCGATTGCGATAAACTTGTGTTTTAACATAAGCATTCATCAAAAAGAGGTCATCTTGCATGTTGACCACAAGCGGGACGCTTGCGGTAGCGTGCGGTTAGCTATTCCAAATGAAGAATTGAGTCGTTTAAATGTAGATCATGGATTAATTACAGGTGCACAAATGAAAGCTTATAAAGCTTTTGCTGCCACTGGCAAAACTTTAACGTGGGAAACTGTTTCAACAATTGAAACTAACGCTTTAATAAAGGGGGGCATGGAACAAAGCGCGGCAAGAGCAACAGTAACTGAAGCAATAACTAACTTAAAACAATCAGGTGTAACAGCCCCAACAAAAATTCCATGGGGAGGCAAATAATAATATTATTATGACACAGGAAGAAATAGCACAATTTGCAAAATTACTTGTTAGGCATGTAAGGGATGCAGCCATTAAAAGTGCTGATGTTCAATTATATGCACACAATATGAATTCGCCTATAGCAAAACGTTGGCGAAGTAAAAAAGAAAGTGGGGACATTGACCAATTTGCTGAAGAGGTTATAGCAGACTGCGTCGATAACACCATATTCTATTTTCTTTTAGCAATAGATGAAGGACTTTTTAAAACTTCATTTACTGCACCAAACGGGAACGATATCCCATTAACAGACGATATAATAGGCGAATTAGGAGGCTGGTATATGGGAGAGTGGCGGTCTGAATATTCAGAAGAACGTTGTTCGAGTGATCTTGATGATATGTAAAGAAGGTAATCTGCCCTCGCTCCCGCGAGTTGTAACTCGTGGGAGTGCATAACACAATTTACATTTGAAACGCAAAGTGTGCCACACTGTGCCACTTGTTCCACCTGTTTCATATGTTTCGTGGCACACCCTGTTTTCCGCGTTAGGGATAGAAGCGTATACCGGCCTGTGCTTAATGCCTGCAGGCGTATGAGCGGATAGCCCGCCCGAAGGGAACGCCCAAAACATAAACCCTACAACAGCCTTCCCCATTACCATTGGGTAGAAGTAACGCCGGATCAGAAATATCTTTTCCAGTTGGGGATTGCAGGCAGTACACTTAATATTGACGTTTATCCGCTCAATCCCCTTGGCTGCCGCAAGCGTCCCGCTTGTGGTACGCTTGCTTAGTATACGAGTGCGATAAACTCTGTGTTTTAACGAACAAGCATTCATCAAAAGAGGTCATCGTGCATGTTGGCCACAAGCGGGACGCTTGCGGTAGCAGGTAAAATAGTCAGTTATATAACAACAATTTCTTATTACAGTTGATACTTCAAACTATGTAATTAGTGTCGAATTAAATGGCCATTAACTAATTCCTTACACTACCGCATACGTCCCGCTTGCAGTTATCCCGTCCGTCCGCTCATTATGCTAACACTTCCGGACACCTAGTGGATAACGTATCCCACCATCAACCTGTCAGGCACAAGTTTTCTATTCCGTCCGCAGGCTATCTGCCGGATTGGCCATGGCCGCTTTACCCGCCCGTATGCCAACAATAATTAAAGCAATGGTGATCATGACCACCCCGCCAAGCAGGAACAGCCACCAGCTGAGTGCCGTATGATAAGCAAAATTTTGCAGCCATTTGTGCGTTTGCCACCAGGCAATCGGCACCGCAATAATAAAGGCCACGACGAGCAGTTTTGCAAAATCGGCAGCCAAAAGCGTAATGATCTGCCTTACCGAAGCACCCAGTACCTTACGTACGCCAATCTCTTTCACGCGCTTGTTGGTCATGAAGATAACCAGTCCCAGCATGCCGAGGCAGCTGATGAAGATGGCAATTCCTGCCGACCAGGTCAGCAACTGTGATAATTGCCGGTCTTCCTTATAAAAGTTTTCTACTGTTTTATCCAGGAAAGTATAATCGAAATCTGTATCGGGATAGACGCTTTTCCAGGCGGCCGTCATTTGCTGAATGGCTTTATTCCAGGAAGCCGGATCTGTTTGGAGCGCCACATGCATCACATAACCATGTTTTGGTGAGGAGTAATAGATCATAGGCGCTACCGATGTACGAACAGATGCCTGGTTAAAGTCCTGCATAACGCCCACGATCGGGAGCTGCCCATTGCCGAATTGCAGAAAATGGCCTACTGCTGCCGCAGGCTGGTTGAAGCCGATCTGTTTGGCCAGGGTTTCGTTAATCAATAGTTCATTTGCCGTATCAGAAACGGCCACGTTACGGCCTGCTACAAGCTTAATACGGTAAACGCTCAGATATGCGGTATCGCCATCGCGCGAATTGACGGAAAGGTTTATGTTTTTACCTTTTTCCTTATAATCAACCTCCGTGGTCATAAAGCCGCTGAATGCCGGCGACTGGTTACCCAGGCTTACCGCCTGTATGCCGGGAATGCCGGCCAGTTCCTGCTTTAACAGGAGTTTCTTAGGATTAGGCTTATTGAAATCAAAAGGAACATAAAAATTGATGATAGCATCTTTACGGAAGCCCATGTTTTTAACTTCAGCAAAATGTAATTGCTTGTCTACCACCAATACACCGATCACAAATACCTGTGCAATCACAAATTGAGAAACGATGAGCGTTTTGCGCAGCCAGGTACTGCCGGAAGCAGTGGATTTGTTATCTTTTAATGCCGTAACGGGGCGAAATGCAGACATGATGAAAGCTGGGTACAGGCCGGCCACCAGGCTAACCCCTATAATCAGTGCCAGCAAAAATGCCCAAACGCCGGGATCCTTGAACAGGTAAGCTGCGTTTAATCCTTTAGGAATAAAGCCACTGAATACTTTTAACAGTAAGGGTACCAGCGCGGTTGATACTATAGCCGTTATAAACGTCAGTAAAAAGGTTTCTGACAGGAACTGGGTCATCAGCTGGCCCTTGCCGCTGCCCAATGTTTTGCGTATGCCAATCTCTTTTGCACGTTCTGAGGCATGAGCAGTTGATAAATTGATAAAGTTGATGGCCCCCAGCGCCAGTAAGAAAATAGCCAATATGGCCAGGTTGCGGATAACAGCCGGGTTAACAGTGCCCCCAAAATCCGGATTGATATGTATATCGGCCAGGGCCTGCAGCCGGTGCACCGTTTTGGTGTCGGCATCTTTAGTATGCAATTTAAAAAGAGCGGCTATCTGGCGGTTAATGGTAGCGGCCGACACCTGCGGGTTAAGCTTCACCAGCACCTCGTTATTCGAATTGACGTTTTCCCACTGATCAGTTTGATAGTCCTTTTTTAAGCTGGTGTTATAAACGGTATTTAGGGACAGGAAACATTGTTTGTCAAAATCGCTCTTTGCTTCCAGGTCCGCCACAATACCCGTAACGGTTGTTCTGATCGTATCACTGAAAATGACCATTTTACCTATGATCTGATCCGGAGACAGACCGGGGAAATAAACTTTTGCACGGCTTTCGCTCAATACCAGGGCATAGGGGTTTTTTAAAGCGTGTGCCGGGTTGCCTGCAAGCCAGCGGTGCGGCAAAATATTAAAATAGCCCGCATCTGCAAAAGCGATCTTCTGCTGCTTTTTAAAGATCTTATCCGGCTTACTGCTGCCCTGGGGAATAATAACTTTGGTATTCCAGTCATTATAATCATACAATGCTGCCACGGTCTCAATGCCGCTAACGTTTTGTTTTAAAGCTTCTGCAAGCGGTACAGGAACGCCCTGGTTCTTCCAGGCGTCGCCATCGGTTACCACACGATATACGCGATCGCTGTTTGGCTCGAACTGATCAAAACTGCGATCATAACGGATCATCATAAAAATAATGAGCGCAGCGCTGATTCCGGTGGACAGGCCTAATATATTGATAAGCGTAGTAACTTTATTGCGTTGGAAATAACGTAAAGCGGTGCGAAAGTAGTTTTTGAGCATGGCGATTTCGTTTTGATTTAAGCTTCCTGATCTCGGTTCAACTGCTATGCCAGTTCTTAAATAATTGTTTATGAATTGTTTATAGTTGTTTTAATTAGATAAGTGTTCGAAATCGGACGATCGCTGTACGAAAACGTTATAAAGTTAATCCGTCTGGAGACCCTTATCAGGCGTCATTGCGAGGTACGAAGCAATCCCCGATTGTACAGAGACATGGGACAGGTATCGTTGACTTGCATAGTCGGGGATTGCCACGTCGTTCCTCCTCGCAATGACGCTTGGTGGAGAGGGAGTGTCCGTATCGGCTGCCTGTGAGTTAAACCCAGACCCGTTGAATACTTCGGCAAAAAGCCCTTAAATGTATGATTTAAAGGCTTTTTTATTCCCTGAAAACCCACCGCCTCAGGCGGTAGGGTGGTGTTAAAGGCAAGGTTAGTTTATCAGTCTACATGCTAACTCAAACCTAATTTGCAGGTATGAGGCCGTCTGGTTTTAGTATGAATGCGGCGTATATTTGTTTATTACGCTGCCATCCTGGTATAATTCAAGTATAGCATAGCCGGGCGGAGTTTCTTCATAATATCCTTCGCCTGCAGATTTATCATCGCCTTTACCCCACCAATAACCACTCATTGCGCCGTTACAAAAATATTGTGTGCCATTGTAGGATGCGGTATCCAATAAATGATTATGACCGCTCAGGCATACTTTTACTTTGTCGCGATGTTGATAGAATAGGGCTTTTAGCTTTTTATAGTCGGAGTGCATGCCTCCTTCCCAAAATGGGGTTACACCCAGGATAGGGTAATGTGACATTATTAAAACAGGCTGATCTGCCGGTAATTTTTCAAGCTCATCTTTTAACCAGTTGAATTGCTCGTCATCTAAAGTAATAGATGGATTATTGCCATCAACTATAATAAAGTGCCAGCCAGCCTTGTTAAAGCTGTAATACCTGTTAGGTATACCTAAACGCTTTACCACATAATCTTTACCATACATCGCGTCTGATTTATCCGGGGCCGCCCACCAGGTATCGTGATTGCCGATGCAGCTATGAAATTCATAACCGTTTATTCCTTTAATACAATCATCCCATAAATTCCATAATTCTGTTACGCGCTCCTTTTTTACATCGTCATATGATGCATCGAATATGGAATCACCACCATTCAGGAAAAAATCTATCTTTTGCTTTTTTATTTCTTCCAAACACTTTTTGAATTTCTCCGGTGCGCCTAAGTCGGGTCTGATATGAACATCGGTTATGTGCGCAACCCTTAATGCAAGTTTGGATTTACTTTTCGCTTCAGTTATAGCAGCATTTGCAATATTGCTTTTGCTTGTTATCAGACCGGTAGCTGCCAATATACCGGCACTTTTAATAACATCTCTTCTTTTCATATCGATTTATTTACTATTGTTTAGCAAAACTAAACATTGTTTATAAAGATATTGCTAATTTAAAGTTAGCTATATATTATGTTCATTGTTCAAATATTTACTTGCCGACCTGGAAAAAGCGCAAAGCTGTCTGTTGTGCTATTATGGGGATGTTATTGTTTACATCATAAATATTCGGAAGATGGAAAAAAGAGCATCGGCCTTGTGCGATTCCCGCCTTGGGGCGGGGCAGGGAGGGGTTTAGCAGCTTATTTGGTGTATAAACCCCTCCCTGCCACTTCACATCCAACCGCACCCCTCCCGTGGGGAGGGAATTAAAAACAAAAATGCAATCCTCCGAATACCTGTAGTGTTTACATATACTTAACAATGTTTTATTTGTTTACTTATGAACAAAGTTTAGTTTTGCTAAACAAACCACTTAAACCATGAAACTTAGATTAGTTATTTTATTAATGTTGATCACCGGTTCTGTTATAGCACAGGGCAGGAAAACAAAGAATATTGTATTCATTTCAATTGATGGATACCGCTGGCAGGAAATCTTTCGTGGGGCAGACTCCGCTCTTTTGCGGGTAAAAAAGTTCAATCAGCAGGATTCAGCTACTGTTGCAGCCAAGTATTGGGCACCTACACAGGACGAGCGCCGCAAAAAACTTATGCCATTTTTTTGGAGTGTTATTGCTAAAGAAGGTCAGTTATATGGCAACCGTGATTTAGGCAATAATGTAAATGTTAAAAACAGATTCTGGTTTTCATATCCAGGTCGTAGCGAAACCATATGTGGTTATTATGATCCTGTAGTAAATTCTAATTCTTATCCTGATAACCCTAATATAAATGTGTTTGAATTCATAAATAAACAAAAGGGTTATGAAAACAAGGTGGCAACCATTGCGGGTTGGGATGCTGTAGCCAGAGTTGTAAATCGTGATCGTAACCATATGCTGCTAATCAACCCATATGAAAACGTAACGGGCCCAAACTTAACTGAAGCGCAGAAACTGGCTAATGAGATTCAGAATTATTTACCTGATTATTTTGGAAGGGATGTACGTTGGGATATGAATACTTATGCCATTGCAAAAACCTATATTATGGCGAATCATCCCAAGGTAGCCTATATTGATTTTGATGATCCTGATGAATTAGGGCATGCTGGGCAATATGATTCATTTTTAGATGCTGCTCATTATTTAGATGCAATGATTGGGAAACTATGGGAAACTTTGCAAAAGGGCCCTTTTTACAAAAACAATACAACGTTTGTTATTTGTCCGGATCATGGGCGTGGTGTTGGCAATCTGTGGACTAGTCATGGAACAAGCGCGCCGCATTTAAACGAAACCTGGTTGGCGGTTTTAGGGCCTGATACCCCGGCAACAGGTGAAGTGAAAACTTCAGGGCAAATTTATCAGGATCAAATAGCGCAAACGATAGCTCAATTACTCGGGTTTACATTTACTGCTAATCACCCTGTCGATAATAAAATAGAAACAGTTTTTAAATAGATTTTTTTAAGCCGGAATGATATGCTCACCTGTCATTCCGGTTTACACTTTTTGCAGATCCTCGTCCCCAAAAACTCATTTATTAATCTTCACCATACACTGTCTATAGGTAAATGAGTACAAATGTCTCAACTACGTTTACAGATACTTAACATAAGTTTAGTGATATGTTTATAAACAAAGTTTAGTTTTGCTAAACAAACTAACAGCGAAATTATGACACAAATTTATACAAAAACGGGAATGCTGTTTACAGTGCTCCTTTTGTTTTGTTCATTACAAATGTATGGGCAAACTAAAATTTCAGGAACAGTTGTTGATGAAACAGAAGCTGCTCTGCCAATGGTTACGGTGAGGTTAAAAACCAATCCATCAGCCGTTACTACTACTGATTCAAAGGGCCATTTTCAAATTAATGTTAATAATGAAAATGAGTACCTGGTATTCAGCTTTGTAGGCTATGCCCGGCAGGAAGTTGCAGTAAAGGGCAATACCACATTAACCATTCATCTGAAGCCTGCAGCCGGGGGATTAAACGAAGTTGTGGTGGTTGGCTATGGAACACAGAAAAAGGTTGATTTAACCGGCGCTGTGAGTACCGTAAGCGGCGAAGTGCTGGAAAACCGCCCTATAGATAATATAGGAAGGGGTTTGCAGGGAGAGTTGCCCGGTTTAAATATAACATCGTATAATGGCCAGCCGGGAACTCCGGCAACCTTTAATATCCGGGGTTTTACCTCCATCAATGGCGGTGGGCCGCTAATATTGGTGGATGGGGTTGAAACAAGTCTTGATGATATCAACCCGGATGATGTAGCGAGCGCAACAGTGCTGAAGGATGCAGCCTCTTCGGCTGTTTATGGTTCACGCGCAGCATTTGGAGTGTTGCTAATCACTACCAAATCAGGCCATACAGGCGCACCTAAAATTACTTACAACTTTAATTACGCAGTACATAAGATCACCAACTTACCTGATGTTGTAACCGACCCGGGTACGGTTGTTGATTATAAAAACGAAGCTTACGCTTCTTACTATGGTTCAAATCTTTACAATGCTACCGAAACAGCTTATGCACATCAGCGCTCAGCAAATCCCAACCTGCCCGCAACTATAGTCGACCCTTCAACCGGGCAATATGATTACCTGGGTGCTACCAATTGGTTTAAGGAAGCCTACAAATCTGGCAATCCCAGCCAAATACATAACGTGAGTGTGAGCGGTGGTACTGACAAAGTTACTTATTACTTTTCAGCCGGCTTTAATTCGCAGGATGGGGTATTCCGCTATAACCCCGATTACTACGATCGCTATAATCTGCGTGCTAAATTAGATATACAGGTTACAAATTGGCTGCATATAACCACCAATTCTGCATACAACCGTACTACTTATAACTCTCCATCCTTGCAGAACGGTTACTGGGTATCACAAGGCGATTTTTACCATGCAATAGGGCGTGAAAATTCATTGGCTGTACCTCAAAATCCCGATGGCTCGTGGACTTCAGCCGGGGTAGCTATCGGATTTTTACAACAAGGCGGCCGCACAGATACAGTAAACAACCGGATCCAAAATACTATTGGTTTCAATACCTCTTTCTTTAATAATAGCTTGCGGATTAAAGGTGATTATACCTTCCGTTCTACTAATAATTATATGCAAGGTTACCAGATACCGGTACCTTATGAAACCGGACCGGACAAGACGGTATATTATGCAGGAACCAGTCTTGCCTATGCAGCAGCAGATGATCAATCATATTATAACATCAACTTGTATGCTGAATATGAAAAAAACTTTGGTAAGAAAAATTATTTCAAAGCGGTAATAGGTTATAATCAGGAAGAAAATAATTACAACTCGTTTTCAGCAAGTAATAATGATCTGATTAGTAATTCAATAGGCACGCTTAATGAAACAACAGGCACACCACCGTCGGTAGGCGCAAACGGCTATCAATGGGCGCTTAGAGGATATTTTGCCCGCCTAAATTATGAGTACGACAAAAAGTATTTGTTAGAAATAGCAGCACGTGAAGATGGTTCTTCGCTTTTCCCATCTGATCAGCATTATGGTTTTTTCCCATCCGCTTCTGTTGGCTGGAGGGTATCAGAAGAGCCATTCTTCAAAAGCCTGCTCAATGTGGTTAACAATCTTAAGTTCCGTGCATCGTATGGCTCATTGGGGAATGACCAGAGTTTGCAAAATTACCAGTTTATCCCGGTGCTTACCTCCGGAACAACGGGTAGCTTATTGGGTGGTACTCAGCAAACTTATGTAGGTGCCCCTAATTTAGTGTCACCGAATATTACCTGGGAAACCATTACTACAAAAAACCTGGGTATAGACGTTACTTTCTTTAAGAAATTAAACGCGACGTTTGATATTTACCGCCGCTATACCAATAATATGATTACCCAGGGATTTGCCCTGCCGGCTGTATTGGGAGCAACCCAGCCACTGGAAAACGCGGCCGATCTGCGGACCGATGGTTGGGAGTTAAATCTTACTTACAATGATGAAACCACTATAGCCGGAAAACCATTTAGATATGGTATACATGCTAATCTTTGGGATAATCAATCAATAATTACGAAATATTATAACCCTACCGGTTATTTCCTTAACAATGCTATAAATGGCAGTCCGGCTTATTATAACGGTGCACATGTTGGTGATATCTGGGGATTAACAGACGTTGGTATATTTCAAAGCGCAGCTGCTGCGAAGGCTGCTCCGGATCAATCATTATTCCAGGGATATTATCCTTTAAATGCTGCGGGCGAACTACAGTATAAAGATCTGAACCACGATGGTAAAATAACCTATGGCAATGGTACAATATCAAACCCGGGAGATATGAGTGTAATTGGTAATACCACGCCCCGGTATAACTTTGGGTTCGGAGGTAACTTTACCTATGACAATTTCGACTTTAGTGTTTTCTTCCAGGGGGTAGGTAAGGAATCTTTCTACCCTGGTAATAGCGGGTATTACTGGGGCATGTTCTTTGCGCCATGGGAAAACGTTTACCAGAACATAGTTGGCAATACCTGGACACCGCAAAATCCCAATGCTTTTTACCCCACTCTAAAGGGCTGGCGGGCCGGCGATGACGGGCAATTATTAGACCTGGCCACGCCTCAATCAAGATACATATATAGTGCGGCTTATATACGCCTTAAAAATTTAACCGTAGGCTATACGTTTCCTATGCCTATGCTAAAAAAGATAGGTGTTGACCGTATCCGGGTATATGTGAGTGGTGAAGACCTGTGGGAAAGCGATAAGTTGCCACAAGGATATGACCCGGAAGGGTTGAGGGGTTATGCGTCAGGCGAGTTATATCCTTTCCAGCGCGCGTACTCTTTTGGTATCGATGTGAAATTCTAATATTAAATTTTAAGAAATCAATAGTCATGAAAAAGATATATATAATTCCACTATCGTGTATGCTGATAAGTATGCTATCATTATACTCATGTAAAAAAGATAGTTTTTTAAATAGATACCCGGTATCAAGTATCACCGCAGAAAGCTTTTTTAATAACGCGGCCGACTTAAATACCTATTGCAATAGCTTATATAGCTATGTTCCGGGCAGTACATCGGTGGCACTGAATGATCAGCAAAGCGATAATTATGAAAGTCGTCCCTTCAACCTTGTAACAGCAGGTCAAATTACAATACCAGCTACTGCAAGCTCAAGCACTGCATGGAATGGCGCAAGCTGGAGCTGGTTATTTTTATACCAGGTAAATTATTTTCTTGAAAACTACCAAAAAGCAGTAGCTACTCCTGCAGTAGTAGATCACTATGTGGGCGTAGCCCGGTTTTTCAGGGCATGGTTTTATTTTGATAAGGTAAAAGCATATGGTGATGTGCCATTTTATAGCAGAACCATAACGACAGCAGACAATGCCAACTTATATAAGGCGAGAGATCCGCGTGCGTTAGTAATTGATTCTGTAATGGCCGATCTTAAATATGCGGCTAAGTATGTAAATTCTACCGGCCCTTCCGGAACAATCACAAAATGGGCTGCATTGTCGCTTATGGCGCGGGTAGGGCTTTATGAGGGGACTTACAGGGAATATCGTTCCATTAGTGGTTGGCAGCAACTTTTGCAAACAGCAGACAGCGCTGCCCTGGTGGTGATGCAAAGCGGGCAGTTTAAATTATATTCAACAAATAACCCAAATGTTGACTACCAAAACTTATTTATCACTCATTCGCCTTCTGATCCGCAGAATGCGGAAATCATATTAGGCAAATTCTATAGCAATACAATTCCTGTATATACACCACTTGACGGCGACCTCTATGCTTATGGCGTTGCTTTTTCAAAAGCGTTCATGAATAATTATCTAACCTCAAGCGGTACTCCTTTTACCTCTGTTCCGGGTTATGATACCATGATGATCAAAGGTGAATTTACTAATCGTGACCCAAGGATGGGGCAATCGGTTTTACCTCCTACAGTAACGTACGGTAACCTTGTTGGCGCCCAGGCCATGACTGATGCGCGTTCGGGTTATTTGCAGATCAAATATTATGACCCTGCTACACCTTCTTATAATACAAATTACAACGCTGCCATTGAGTTCCGTTTGGGAGAGATGCTGCTTATTTACGCGGAAGCGAAAGCTGAACTGGCCAACAGCGGAGTGGGCACGTTTACCCAGGCTGACCTGGACATGTCAGTTAATTTGTTAAGGGACAGGGTAGGTATGCCGCATCTGTTAATGACCGTCCCGATCGATCCCGTTTTGGCGACGAGTTATTCAAATGTATCGGGTCAATTAGAGAACGTGTTGCTTGAAATTCGTCGGGAACGACGCGTAGAGTTAGCCTGCGAAGGATTACGATACGATGATATTATGCGGTGGAAGAACGGCCCTCTGTTGGCAAAACCTGGTTTCGGAATGTACTTTCCCGGTTTAGGAACTTATGACCTGAACGGAGACGGTGTTCCGGACATTGCCCTGGTAACGAGCTTACCGGCCAATAAGGTAACAGGTATTTCTTATTTCGTGCTGGGCACTGATTTTGGTCTTAGTAATGGCACTTCGGGAAACATCGTACCTAATCCTGGCTTAGTAAAAACATTTACTGGTCCTAAGGATTACCTGATGCCTTTGCCAACCCAGGAGTTGTTGCTTAATACGAGTTTAAAGCAAAATCCAGGCTGGTAAAATTGATGTGATACCGGTGTGTAAAATATTATTGAATAGTTGAGTTGTTAATTAAGGGCCGCAGTAGCTTGCGGTCCTTTTGGGGATTATACTAATCAGTCAGACTCAGCCGATACGCTTATTAATAATATACGAAAGGTATCAAATACGTATGCTAGGTTTTTACAAAATAAATATATAATGTCAATTAAATTAGTGGTGTTCGATATGGCCGGTACAACGGTCGGTGATGAAAGTTATGTGGCGCTTGCATTTCAAAAAACAATAAAAACATTCGGTTACGACCGGGATCTGGAGAATATTAATTCAATAATGGGCTAATGAAGATTTTGGATTCAGGCCGGGAGAAAGTACGCAAATGGCCTGCCTTAGCAATTACCTTACTGGCTTCCCTGGCGGCATTCAGCTGCTATACCAGTATGTATGCCTTTCGTAAGGCATTTGCAGCAGGCACATTTGAGCATTTGAGTTACCTGCATATTGATTATAAAGTGTGGCTGGTATTAACACAAATGATTGGCTATACCTTAAGTAAGTTTTATGGTATACGATTTATAGCCGAATCATCGAGCAAAAAAAGGGCGGCAAACCTGGTCAGGCTGATTTTGATATCATGGCTTGCATTACTTTTTTTCGCACTGGTTCCCCCACCCTGGAATATTGGGTTTATGCTCATTAACGGCTTCCCGTTAGGTATGATATGGGGCTTGGTCTTCAGCTATCTGGAAGGGCGTAAAGCAACAGAATTTATGGGGGCGGTTATGTCAATCAGCCTTATATTTGCTTCGGGGTTTGTAAAAACGGTAGCGCGTACCCTAATGGGTATTTTGCCTATTAATCAGTACTGGATGCCATTTTGTACGGGCCTAATTTTTCTGTTGCCATTTTTGCTAAGCGTTTATTGCCTTGAATTAATACCTGCGCCTACAAAAGAGGATCAGCAGTTAAGAACAAAAAGAGCACCTATGAATGCGGCACAGCGGAAAAACTTTGTAAGCAGTTTTTTGCCGGGCATAATTATTACGCTGATTATTTATGTATTGCTAACTATCCTGCGCGATATGAGGGATAATTTTGAAGTGGAAATATGGGCCAATTTTAAAATACACGACAATCATATTTATACTAAAACCGATACCATTGTATCCTTAGCGGTTTTACTTATTATAAGTCTGCTTATACTCATCAGGGATAATTTAAAGGCCTTTATGGTTATACATTTAATTATTATTACCGGCTGTGTGCTTGCGGGGGTAGCTACTTTTATTTTTGACCGTAACTACATTGGGCCTGTGGCCTGGATGTGCATGGTAGGATTGGGTTTGTATATGGCCTACATACCCTATAATGCCATTTTTTATGAACGGATGATTGCCAATTTCCATTTTAAAAGTAATGTTGGTTTCATTATTTATATATGCGATTCAGTTGGCTATCTGGGAAGCGCATCGGTATTAATATTTAGAGAATTTAGTACCGTAAATATTAGCTGGGGAGTGTTTTTTAAACAAACGGTGTACACTGTATCAATAGTAGGCGGTATTTGTGCCATAGCCTCGTTAATATACTTCCGGAATAAAACAATCTACCACAATAAAGAAAATTCAACTAAACATAATGATGAAATAAGTAAGCCAGATCATCAGCTTGATAGCGTTGGTGAGCTTATATTACAAGATAAATAAGATATATGAATACAGATAAATATGATTTGATTGTAGTAGGTGGTGGCATTTTGGGTACATTCCATGCCTATCATGCTTTACTGCTTGGAAAAAAAGTACTACAGCTGGAAAAGGATAATTATCCGGTGGGAGCAACAGTACGTAATTTTGGTATGGTAGTTCCGTCAGGAATGACAGACGAATGGTTTGAATATGGCGTTCGTTCGCTTGAAATCTATCAGTCGATACAAAAGGAATTTGATATTTCAGTGCGGAAAAATGGGAGTGTATATATTGCCTCCGATGACGATGAGCAAACCTTGATTAATGAATTAAAAACTTATTATGATACCAAAGGCTATACTCAAAAAATACTTAGTAAAGAACAGATTTTACAAAAGTATACTTCAGTAAAAGCCACTTATGCTAAAGAAGCTCTTTTTTTTCCCCAGGAGATCAGCATAGAACCTAACCTGATGATTTACCGTTTGCAGGAATATATGCGGCTTAAATTCAAGGAGTTTACGTTGTTATATAACTCACCTGCTATTGATTGTTTGCCAGTGGGTAATGATGTTGAAGTAACCATAACTAATGGTAAGAAATTTAAATCGCTCAAAGCAGTAATATGTAACGGTTATGAATTTAAATTACTATTCCCGGATATTTTTGCAGAGAGCGGGCAGGTGGTTACCAAACTTCAAATGATGCGAACTGTTTCAGACCATTCAAGCGGATTGGAAGGAAATATATTAACGGGTTTAACTATTCGCAGATATGAAAGCTTTGAAGAATATTGTCCTTCTTTTAAAAGCATAAAAACACCTGATCATTACGCTGAACTGAAAGCCTATGGTATACACTTGTTGTTTAAAAAAGCAGCGGACGGAAGTATTATAATAGGAGATTCTCACGAATATGCCGGTGTCTCGCATTTTGATGATCTTGGTTTTGCTACTAACAATTACATTAATGAGTTGATGCTTGCCGAGGCGGAGCGAATAGTAAATATTGATGTTAGAAGTATTGCCGGCACATGGAACGGTTTTTATCCGCAACATCCCGAAAAAAATATTTTGGAATATGACCTGGACGATCGCATCCACATTCGCACTTGCATTGGAGGAAAAGGAATGACGGCAGGCGCAGGTTATGCTGAAAATAGCACACAGCAAATTTTCAATAATTGATTATTCCCAGACTAATTATTTAGAGGGCATTTATTAAATATTAAATAGATATTTAATAAATGCCCCGGTATTAGTATTTTCGGAAGATTAATCAAATATGGAAGAAAATACGCTACTTGAAATTAGTACAAGAATTAAAGAAATAAGAAGAGATAGAAATATTACTGTTCAGGAACTTGCAGACCGGGTTAGTGTCAGTAAGGGGCTGATCTCACAAATTGAGAATAACCGTACTGTACCTTCTTTATTAGTCCTTGTAAATATTATAAGGGCTTTAGAGATTGATCTGAATCAGTTTTTTAAAGATATAGCTAAAAATAGTTTGCTGGCACCTGTTATTATAAAAAGAAAAAACGAATACGAATCCTTTGAAAAGGAACAGGCCGTAGGGTTTCTCTATCAGCGGATTTTTACTAAAGCCTTTAAGAACTCAACAGTTGACATTGTTTTGCTTGAATTAGAACCTGATGCAACCAGGCCGATGGTTGTCACAGAGGCTTTTGAATATAAATATATCCTTTCAGGAAAAGTTGACTATGTTTTTGAGGATCAGCAATATAGCCTTTCCGAAGGAGATTCCATGCTTTTTGACGGACGTTTACCACATACGCCTAAAAATGTAACAGATCAGAAAGCGATAATGCTTATCATTTATTTTTTTGAGCAAAATGGTAATAGCCCTGTTGTAAATTAATATTCAATAATACGGCGCCCCCTTATGTTAATGGTTCTGCTTTTCACCTGTACACAGGTAATGTAGCGGCTATGCCGCGGGGCAAAGTGCTTTTTAGGTAGAATAAAATAAACGTAGCATTACAACTGTAGTTGCTTAGCAAATTCAGATGGCCTGATCCTGGTCAGCTGATAAAATATATTACTAAAGGCTGATACGTTATTATAGCCTAAAGTATAAGCAATCTCACTCATCGATTTATCTGTTTGTAGCATCATTTCAATAGCCTTTACCATACGCAGCAATTTAAAATACTGCAGAAAAGAGATTTTCATCGTTTCTTTAAACAAACGGGTTAATGTGCGCTCGCTAAAGCCCGTTTCCCTGCTTAAAGCGGCCAGGGTGAGCGGTTCAAAAATATGATTACCTATATAGTTAATTACGGGTTGCATCCGCTCATTTTCTGTTGTTGGCAAAGCAATGGGTAATGCTTTTCTGCTAATGTCAGGTAATATATTTTTTATTCCGGCTAAAAAGGTAAAGGCTTTATCACCCGGTAAAACATCGCCTTCCCATCTTACCGAGTAGGCGAGCATCTGCATTAAAAGTGTGTTGATGGGATAAATTCCACCTTTATTAAAAAACGGGTGGTCATCATCGTCATCCGCATAAAAATAAATAGAGATGATCACTACAGATCTATGCATCTCTACAAAATGCTTCATCCCCTTGGGGATCCATACATAGTGCCGTGCGGGTATGATCAGCGTTTTTTCAACTAAATGTATGTAGGCAACCCCGCCCTCAATATAAATCAGCTGTCCCTTGTTGTGCGAATGCTGTGGCAGCCGGAACTCATTTTGCTCATACATCACATACACCGACTCCGGTATCCGGTCAATGGCTATAAGAAACTCCCTGGTATCAAGCATGTATTTTGGCTGGAATGAGTAAATGTTTGGCAATGTACATAAAAATGCTTAATGCAGATAAGCAGACCTTTGCATCAATAATTTTATGAAACACTATTTTAAATATTTTTTAATCACATTGGCCATTACCTCAATAGCTCATTTGGGGTATGCGGCACACTTGCCGGCAGATTCTGCACGGAAAATGCCCTTAACATTAAAAGAGGTGTGGGAGAGGGCCGAGGCTAACAGCAAAGCCATACAGATCAGGGATCTTAGCATTAAAAGCAGTGACGAAGGCATTAAGGATGCCAAAGCCGATCGTTTGCCCGAAATTGATATTGACGGTGAATATGCCCGCGTAACCAATATGCCGGTTTATGAAAACGGACTGTTTAATGTGCCCGAGCAATTCCCTGTTTTGCATACCTATTACAAAGCCGAGGGCAGCGCTTATTTTAACCTGTACAATGGCAATAAAACCAATTTGGAAATTGATGCCCGCAGAAGCGAAAACAAAATTGCCGGTGAGCAAAGGAAACTAACCGTATCTGAAATAAAACTCCGTGCCGCGGCTTATTATTTAGATATGCAGCGCAGCCAGATTTTTAAAGATCTGCTATTAAAGGATATTGCCGCGCAGGAAAAACAATTATTGCAAATACAAACACTGCAAAAAAATGGTGTTGTGTTAAAAAGCGATGTACTGCGGGCCGAATTAAAGCTTTCAAAGCAAAAATTGTCATTAGTTACTTTGGATAATGACCTGGCTATAGCCAATCAAAAATTAAATATACTGATAGGTTTACCCGACGATCAGCGAGTTGATCCTGTTCAGCCGGTTAATCTTGATTCCATCAGCACCAAAACTTATGCTGATTATTTAACTGATGCGGGGAGCAATGCTTACCAAATAAAAATATCAGAACAGGAAACAGAACTACGGGGCCTGCAGCTAAAAAATATTAAAGCCAATGTATCGCCCAAAGTAGGGCTGTTTGCTGAATATAGCTATAATTATCCCCAGATCTTATTCTACCCATATTCGGGCAATCTGTACGGGCTTGGTTTTTATGGGATAAAGGCATCATTTGCTATCTCATCATTTTATCATAACAGCCATAAAACTAAAATAGCAAAGCTTAACTATGAGAGCCAGGAAATTGAGCATGCCGAAACGCAGGACAACATCCGCCAGCAGGTTAACGAGGCTTATTTACGATTTAAGGAAGCGCTTAACCGTGTGGACGTGAGTAAAACCAATATTAAACAGGCAACAGAAAACCGAAGGATAGTTAACAATACCTATTTTAATCAAACCTCATTAATAACTGATCTGCTGGACGCTGATACACAGTTACTGCAAACCCGTTTCGATCTTGCAGCAGCGCAAATTGCTGCCCAGCTTCAATACTATCAATTACAAAACATTACCGGCAAACTTTAACATGAATAAGGAACATAACACCTATACAACTACTGATAAATTAATTACCAGGATCACTACATGGATAGCAGGCATTATAACATTAGCCCTATGCATTTGGGGAGTGATAACCGCGTTTCATTTATTTAAATATGAAGAAACCAATGACGCGCAGGTAGAAGAGTACATTAACCCTATTACATCAAGGGTAAGCGGTTTTATTAAGGAGATCCGTTATGATGAAAATCAGGATGTGAAGAAAGGGGATACGCTGCTTATTATAGATAACCAGGAATATGCCCTGCAGCAACAGGAGGCCGAAGCCGGTATACAAAGCGGCAAAGACCAGGTAACCGCGCTGCAAAGCAATGTGGAGACCGCATCGAAAATTGCCCAGGTTAGCAACGTGCAGATAGTTGCCGCCAAAGCCAAACTGGTAAGGCAGCAACTGGAGTTTGCCCGTTATCAGAAATTGTTTGATGCCGAATCAGCCACCAAACAACAAATGGAAAACGTGCAGACGGCTTCAGATGTAGCACAATCGGATTATCAGGCGGCTTTGGATAACTATCAGGCGGCTTTATCAAAAGTGAATGACAACCGGTCGCAGATATCGCCCGTATTGTCAGAAATTAAGCGCCGTGAGCTGATATTGAAGCGGAATAATCTTGATGTATCGTACACGGTAATTACCGCGCCGTATGATGGTAAAATGGGTAAAAGAACCATACAACCCGGTCAGCAGATACAAGTGGGCCAAACATTGGCTTTTATTGTTGATAAGGAAACCGGCAAATGGGTGGTGGCCAATTTTAAAGAAACACAACTGCATAATATGCACGTTGGGGAAACGGTTGATATTACCGCTGATGCATATCCCGATGTAAAGATCAAGGGTAAAATATTATCATTATCACCGGCTACAGGTTCAAGATTCTCATTGCTGCCACCCGATAATTCAACCGGCAACTTTGTGAAGATTGCCCAGCGTATTCCCGTAAAAATAAAGATCACTGACGACAACCCGGTTGTAGCCCAGCTTAGTGCCGGAATGAACGCCAATGTGAGTGTAAATAAAAGCTCATCAGATCATGAATAACACCATCCACGTTTTTAAAACCTGGGTACCCGAGTGGCTCATCCGCTTTGCACTGCTGATCGTGGTTTTGCCAGGTGTAGTGCTATTCGCGTTATCTGTCAGCAATGTAAACGCCGCTGCTGGCTACTACGGCGTTAGTCCGAATGATGTGCAATATTCACTCATCATTCTTTATGGCGCCATGGCCAGTTTTGTAGTGCTTGAAGGCCGATTCTTTAAAAACATAGCCAGTAAAGAATATATGCTTGTAGGAGTAATTTTACTTGCGGCCACTTGCTACCTCTGCTATATTACCCATTCGTTCCTGCTGCTTTTGGCTATGCGGTATATACAGGGCTTGCTCACCTGCGGAACCATCAGCATAACGCTTACGCTCATGTTCAGCAAGCTGCATAGCGAGCGTTCAAAAGAGATCGGTTACTCGGTGGTTTATTGCGTGCTGTTATGTGTGATACCTTTAACAACGCTTATTACCGCTACCATTATTGATACATTTGACTATAACGTGATCTATAAATGCGCTATTTATTCCTACATTCCGGGGGCGGTGCTTTTGTTCTTCATCATGAATAATATAAGGCTTAATAAAAAACTTCCGTTGTACAGGCTCGATTGGCCAAGCTTTGCCATTTACTCTACCGGTTTATGCCTCATAGGGTATGTTTTGGTTTACGGGCAGCAATATAACTGGCTCGACGATCCGCGGATCTCGATCAGGATAGTCGCGATAGTTCTGCTTTTTATTTTATTTATCATCAGGCAACTAAACCTGAAAAAGCCATACATCTATCTGAAGGCATTCAGAAATCCCAAATTTGTGCTGGGGGCCATATTGTTGTTTGTATTTTATATTATAAGAGGGTCTTTTGGTATTACCACTTCTTTTATTGGCGGCGTGCTGGGGCTCGATCCCATACACATCGGATATTTACTGCTTTATAATATTGCCGGGATAATCATCAGCGTGATCATAGCCTCAAGAATGATGTTGATGAAAAGATCAACAAGGCTAATTTTTATTTCCGGATTTATTATCCTGCTGATATTTCATGTATGGATGAGTTATATTTTCACCACCCAGGTTGATACGGTTGATCTCATTATCCCATTGATATTGCAGGGTATGGGCGCTGGGATGTTGATGGTGCCCATAATCCTTTTTCTTGTTTCCGCTTCGCCTGTCCGGTTCGGTAATACCGGATCGGCAGTGGGTATTTTTGTTCGTTTTTTTGGCTTTGGCAGCAGTATCGCACTTATTAGCTTTTTCCAGCTTTATGGCCAGCAAAATCATTATAACCGTTTACAGGAACAACTAAGCTCGCTTAATCCGGTTGCAGAGCAAAGATTAACTGCTTACCAGCAAGCCTTGATCAGCCGAGGCACAGCGCCCGACCAGGCCATTAAAATAGCAAATGGACTTTTAAATAAAGGCATTACTGTACAAAGTCAGCTTAAATTTTCAGTAGATTATTATCACTGGATAAGCTGGTTAATTTTAGGGACAATTTTACTGATAGCACTTTTTCCATCGGTTGGGCAAGTGGATATAAACGTAAAAGAAAACCAACCGGCAGCAGTTGCTTTTTAGTGACGAAAAATCGAAGTATCATCGAAAAAATTAATGCTTTTTGTAAAATGGCGATGGGTGCACCAGTTACCGGGTGATGCTTTTCCGGTTGTTCATTGAACATCATTAATACATATCCTGTTGGAAAACTATGTTCGTAATAGGATTTACGGACTTTTTTATTCTTTTTTTGCTCAGATTTATATTTATATTCACACAAACATTAATTAAAAGTTTACGTCCCGTCTGTTAAAAATAAAGACTAATAAATCTATGTATTTAGTAGTGTATTTTATATACTTGTAATATCAACATTGTATAACAATCGAAAAATAATTTTATATCAATCTTAATTAACATGGCAGATCAAAAACCAAAACAAACCGCATTAGGCGATGTTGCCGCAAGGCAGTTAGCCATTGCTACACGTACTGTTCCCCAATTATCAAGAATTACACCGCGCTGGTTGCCGCAACTGCTCAATTGGGTGCCGGTTGAGTCGGGCGTATACCGCTTAAACAAAGTAAAAGACGCACAAAATGTTGAGGTTGATTGTTCTTCACGTGATGAGCGCGAGCTGCCATCAACATTTGTCGACTATATTGATAACCCGCGTGAGTATAATTTAAGCGCGGTAAATACCGTATTGGATGTTCATACACGTGTTTCTGATCTGTATAGTAAACCTTATAATCAGATCAGTGAACAGCTTCGCTTAACTATTGAGATTGTTAAGGAAAGGCAGGAAAGCGAACTGATAAATAACCAGGAGTATGGATTATTACACAGTGTTGTTTCCAGCCAGAAAATTAAAACAAGGCTGGGCCCGCCAACACCCGATGATCTGGATGAACTGATCACCAAGGTTTGGAAGGAGCCGGGTTTCTTTTTACTTCATCCATTAGCCATTGCCGCTTTTGGCAGGGAATGTACCCGCAGAGGTGTACCACCGCCCACTGTTTCCCTTTTTGGTTCGCAGTTCATTACCTGGCGGGGTATACCGCTTATCCCATCTGATAAATTGCCTATAGAAAATAATAAATCCAAAATTATCCTTTTACGTACCGGCGAAAGCAGGCAGGGAGTAGTAGGCTTGTTCCAACCGGGCTTACCTGGTGAGCAGTCGCCCGGCCTTTCTGTTCGCTTTATGGGCATCAATAATAAAGCTATTGCATCCTACCTGGTATCATTATACTGCTCTTTAGCCGTATTGGTTGATGATGCTATTGCTGTTTTGGAAGATGTTGATTTAGGAAACTATCATGAGTACAAATATTAATCCCGGTAATTTACCCGATCTTCAGGAGCTGCAAAGGCTGGCCAACCAGTTCTTTAAAGCACAGCCTAACGAAGATATTGCCTTACCTGATTTAAACCCTTATGATGCAGCTAAGCCGCCTGTATCGGTTGCAGGTAGCGGTGTTTCTCCATCGGCTATTCATCATGGCAATGCGGTAAATCTGGAAAACCCGCAAACCGGTTTCAATGATCCCGGCTTAAATGCCTCTATTCAGCCCGCCGAGCATGACCTCGGGCGAAGTTTCCTGCCCTTTGAGTTAATTCCTGACAGCCTTTTTCATTTACCATTTCAGCAGGAGCAACCCTTTGAAAAGCAATTGCATGATATTTTAAATCAAATAGCCACACCGTCGTCATTACCCCAATTACCTGCAAGTGGGTTTGGGGCGGATCCCGCGGCCTATTATTTTTTAAAGGATAAGCCTGCAGCCACACTTCCAGGCTTTGATGTGAATTTCATCCGGAAGGATTTTCCAATCCTTTCAGAAAGGGTAAATGGTAAACAATTAATATGGCTGGATAATGCCGCCACTACACAGAAGCCAAGGCAGGTTATTGACCGTATCAGCTATTTTTATGAGCATGAGAACTCCAACATTCACCGTGCCGCGCATGAGCTTGCCGCCCGTGCTACAGATGCCTATGAGGGTGCCCGCAAAAAGGTGCAGGCTTTCTTAAATGCAGGGTCGGTTAATGAGATAATTTTTGTACGTGGGGCAACAGAAGCCATAAACCTGGTGGCAAAAAGCTGGGGAGAGCAGCACCTGCATGATGGCGACGAGATCATTGTAAGTCATCTGGAGCATCATGCCAATATTGTACCATGGCAGCAACTGGCAGCTAAAAAGAATCTAAAAATCAAGGTTATCCCCGTTGATGATGACGGGCAGATCCTGTTGGATGAATATGTAAAACTGATAGGCCCTAAAACCAAACTGGTTGCTTTTACCCAGGTATCAAATGCACTGGGAACAGTAACGCCTGCCGCGCAAATTGTGCAGATCGCGCATTCGGCAGGGGCAAAGGTTTTGGTTGATGGCGCACAATCCGTTTCGCATATGCCGGTTGATGTACAGGCGCTGGATGCTGACTGGTTTGTTTTCTCAGGGCATAAAGTGTTTGGGCCAACAGGTATCGGCGTGCTTTATGGCAAGGAAGACCTGTTAAATGCTACCCAGCCATGGCAGGGTGGGGGCAACATGATAAAGGATGTTACTTTTGAGCACACCACCTATCATGATGCGCCAGGCAGGTTTGAAGCAGGTACCGGCAATATTGCTGATGCCGTGGGACTAGGTGCTGCTATTGACTATGTTACACGTATTGGCATGGGTATAATTGCGCAGTATGAACACTTCCTGCTTGAATATGCAACCAGCCTGCTAAAACAGGTACCGGGCATACGCCTGATAGGTACCGCTGCTGAAAAAGCAAGTGTGCTTTCATTTGTGCTGGATGGCTATAAAACCGAGGAAGTAGGTACGGAGCTGAATAATCAGGGAATTGCAGTACGTTCAGGGCATCATTGCGCACAGCCTATTTTGCGCCGTTTTGGAGTTGAGAGCACAGTAAGGCCTTCGTTGGCATTTTATAATACTTGTGCTGAAATTGATGTTTTGGCGCGCACACTGCACCAGCTTAGCAATAAAAGAAGATAATAAATCCGGAACTGTAAAGAGTGCTTTCAGTTCCGGATCTCTTTTTAATTTGCCCCGGGTAATGGCAGATGTTCAAATAACATCCGTGGTGGATTTATAATATAAATGCACTCCTTTTTCATCAGCATGACGACTTCATTTCTTACTGCTTTTAGCAAAAAAATAATCACGTCCTCCGCGTTTACCTGCTCTTTGCTTAACCACAATTGAAAGAAGGCTTCCTGAGTTATTTCTGATGCCTTTTGAGGGTCAAATAAGCGTTTGAAAGCCGAGTTATATATTGGTAGCCAATAGCTTTTATAAATGGTGTCAAAGGCATCCCTGTCCATTACTTCCTCCTTTTTTTCTCCGCTATTTCCTGGCGGATCGCGGTAGCTGAAACTTTAATTTGCTGTAGCGTTAAACGCAGGCGGGTACCTGCGGCACTATTACCTTTTCCATAAAAAGCAGTTGCATCCTTTTCCGCCGTTGCTATCAGTTCTTTTAACATTTTAAAATTGTCCATATATATATCAGTTATTTAAATTAATCAGTAAATCCTTGGTGTCACCGGTATCGGCATTGTCGAATTTACCGCCGATGATACTCTGGCCGGTAAAGGCAGGATTATTACCACTACCCAAAGGCCAGCTGCCTTTGGTATCCCAAATATCCAGTCCGGCAAGCGCCGCTGCCTTTAATCCAAAATCGGTGCAATTGTTTTTTGAAAGATGATAAGCGACATTGTTATACTGTTGTGTAAGTGCCAATATCTTACAGAACCTGCGCTTTGATATGAATTTACCTACAACCTCGTCCCAGGCATGTTCTGAATCATCTTTAAATGTTGACGAAGTAGAGGGCAGAATGGGCGTAGCCGATAGCAGGTTATCTTTTTTAGGATAAAAGCCAAAGGAAATTGACGCGTAAGTGGAATCTGAATTGTACTTAATGAGCGTAATAAATGTATGGCCGGTATTTGCGAATTTAAATATCCTGGGTTTCCCCCTCACCGGTTGTTTAACGTGGAATATTAAGGCATAGGCGATAGCTGTTTTACCATCGTTAAAAGTGTTAACAATTTTGTCGCAGCTAATTGCTTTACTTTTTATCTCTTTATTGGTATCAGGCCCCAGCAGGTCAACCTGTTTTTCCAGGGCAGAATCGTCAACAGAAGTGATGGATAAATTTCCTGTACTGATGCTATCCGCGTCAAACTGAATGGTTTTAAAAAAGCACTTCATAGCAAGTGGGTACAAACGTAGTTTTGTGAACAGATTTGCCAACCTGTATAAATGCCGCACCCTGGCCTGGTTATAATTAACATCAGCTGCTTCAATACCTTTAAGATAGGCCATTAACCTTTTTCTTTGTTGTGGTTTGCTCAGGTTGTCGTCGGTAGTTTCTGCAACTTCCGGTTTACTGGTGACGTTTCTAAGTTTTTTTTCAACGGCAGTTAAATAAACAGGCGATTGCGCTTTAACCGTGCTGGTTAAATAACAAATACAAAACAGGAGAAACAGTAAATAGAATCGGAAGTTCATAAACTCTATAAATTATAAAATTTTTTCTGATATAAGGCCCGCTGCCACAGTAGCAGGCCTTTATATTATAATACTATTGACTAGCAGGGACCCTGAATGTTGAGATATCTACTGGTTTTATTGCATTTTCAGAATGAGCGGTACCATCCGGTACCCAGTTGTAAGGAACTGGTTGCGCGCGGTAAACCCAGTTGGAACGCACCGTTCTGGAAATGCCACCAATCGGCGAACGCCCGAAATATGGATTCACATATTCCCATACGATCTCACCCTTGGGCGTGATCTGAAAAAAACGTCCATGCATACCTTCGTCAATCAGGGTATTGCCATTGGGTAGTCTGCGTGCGCTGCTGATAAATGAACTATAAAAACTCCAGGTAGGCGCGTCGGAATCCTGACCTGTATATTCCCATACAATGGTTTTAGTAACCGGGTCTATCTCCAATACCCTTGAACCACCGGTTGGTTGCAAAGTTGCTGAGGGGTACCCAGCTTCACCCTGGTTATCAAATACAATAAGGTTGCCGGCGCCTGGCAAACCCTCTTCAATCAGGTGGGCATCATGCTGGCCGCTTATCTGGTCAACCGGCCTTGGTACCACTGATTTTCGTTGATTTATTGCAGGATAATTAGGACCGAGATTCCATACCACCTTGCCTGTTTTCTTATCAATGATGATGATAAAATTGGCATTGCGTGAGTCAATAAGGATATTATCGGGATTAAAACGCTTATCGCCTTTATCATACCAATGGTTTGGCCCCAGTGAGGTCATGTTATTTACATGTAGGTAATCTGCATCTGATGAGTTCTTAACCAGTTCCAGTTCCTCATCGGTAAACCCGAATTCCTTTAAATGGTCTGATGCGTTCCAGGTCCATACAATGTCCCCGGCAGGGTTAACCTCGTAAATGATATCGTCCAATAATTTAGGTAATTTAAACCCTGGTATAGGGCGCAGGCGGTTAGCTAATACCAATGTGTTACCATTAGGCAGGCGCTGCCAATCGTGGTGCTGGCGTGCTGTACTGTCGGGGGCCTTATCGCCCCATTCCCATACCACATCACCGTTCCAGTTAAGTTCCGCGATACTTTTATTGCGGAAGATAGTTTGGCCGGGTGTTTCTGATGTGCCTATACCCTTAATGCTTTCATATTGTACCAATACATTACCCTTTTTTCCACCGGTTACCGCGGGGTCAAGCAGCTCGCCCGGGAAACCGGCATAGTTCCAGGTATGTATCTCATTGCCATTCATATCAATAAGGTGGGTTTTATTATCGGGTGCGCTAAATATAATGTAGCTGTTATAAGCGCGTGAAGGATCATAAATGGTAACACCTGTAGGGTAAACGGATTGTGCATTGGCCTTTGCAAGCCCCACAGTAAGGAGAATTAACGATAACTTTTTAAGCTTTTTATGTTGGCGTATAAAATTCATTTGTATTTATGTTGTATGTTTAATTATTAAAAAATGGGTTAAGTGTTATATAATTATCACGGATTTAAACGTCGTTGATAGGTTTGCGCACGTACCGCTAAGATATCTTTGCGTGATTCGGGTGTTTCTTTAGATACATCGCCCGGCAATGCCTGATCCAGATTGGCCAGTTTAACAAGCTGCTGCTTTACAATGGCATCATCAATTGCCTTTACATTATCAGTGAATGCCTGCCATCTTATAAAAAGGCTACCCTCGGTTAGTCCGCGTGTATCCAGCCAATTATGTACGCCGGGATCGGTTGCCGCTATTACATAAGTATAATTGCCATGCATATCAGGTTTGGCCTGGGTAATATTTAAGCTGCCTGAGTGTTGTATATATTCCAGTGATGCCAGCCATGGGTCGGCAAGCTCAAACCCAAGGTATTTTGCTCCTTTTGGATTAAGGGTAATAACCCACGCTTCGTCTTTACCGATCTTAAATCTCCCAGCTACGGCAAATCCCCAGCCACCATCTCTTGAAAAGGGCTTTTTTAAGGTGTTTACAGGTGTGGTAGTTGTTAGTGCCTTGATCTTTAAAAGAAAAGCTGAAAAAGTTTTAAAAGTAGCTAGTGATCTGGTAACCAATTCAGATTGTGATATCGCGGGAAATCTTTTGCCGCTAAGTCTTTTTACAGTTATAGCCACTGGCGTTTGTTCGGCCCAGTTTGAATAGGTGTTCCTGTAAATAATATTTACCAAAGGTTTGCTGATCTGCAAATGATTAGGATTAGATGGCTCTGCCTGAGGACTTGCGGTAAGTATATAATCGCCATTACTTTCAGGCTTCAGGTCTTTTACTTGTACAAAGCCCAGGTGTTTAGCAGTTGTGATAGACCCTGTGCTGCCATCAAACCATTCAAATGATTCCTGGACCGGTTCTTTTTCAATGTGATGTAAATGAATTTCGTATTGTGATGTGCTATCCAGGTATGCTGTGCGGTAAACATTATCAGGATTATCGAGCCCAAATTGTGAACCCGGGACATCCAGGCCATCCCAGTTACGCGGTGCATGGTCTATCCATAAAAATTGAGGCTCTGGAGAGTATTTTATACCGGTTTCTTCAATAGCGGCATAAGCCAGCCTTTGTATATCTTGTTTTAATGTTACCTGCGCATCAGGAATTTTATAGGTGGAATCCTGCTCATATAATTTTATAGTTTCATTTTCAGCGGTTTTTATGGCTGTGTCACTACTCAAGTGTATAGCCAAACTATCGAGCTGGAGTTGTGCCTGGCTTTTTAATGGATTCAGTGGTACTGAAGTCGTTTTTTGCCTGCATGAGGTTTGCAGTAAAGCAGTTGTAATTAAGATAGCAATAAAGGTATAGCTAAAATATTGATGTTTAAAGTTAAGTGTTTTCATGTTATTGATTAAATGGATCTTATTAAATCTGTACCGGTGTATAGCTGTAAACCATAAGAAATTTTCAACTTATCAGCAGAAAACCAAGCTAACTGATTTACTATTAAGCCATGCATCAGCATTATAAAAAGCGGGAATGATTAGAGGAGGGGCGGGGCAGACTCCTAATATAAGATCAACAACAACAATAAAAAGGAGCAAAGGCAGCATACTGAGGTTCTATACGCAAGTTGTTAGAGAAAGCCTTTTGAGTTGTGGTAAACATGATAGTGCTATTATGTAAACTTTAAAAGTTTGCAACAAATATACAAACAGCATTAATATAATCAAGTAAATCTATAGATTATATAGACTAATATCAAAATAATTACATTAAGGTTTTTAAAAGGACAAAAAAGTAAGGGTTCCTGATGAGCAGGAACCCCTTACAACCAATTATAAACCTAGTTATGAGAAGACAATTATTATGAGGTCAGCAAAATAAATCCTTTCATTATGGTGGCAAATATATACATATATTCTATAATGTCTATAGATTTGATAGAATAAATAATAAATTTGTATGATATTCATAAAATATGCTGCGTTTCCCCATTCTCCGATATGTTATTTTCTTATTTTTTTACGGCTTATCCATCAATTCAAATGCTCAAATTAATAAAAAAAGCCCTCATGTACTGGTAGTTATAGCTCACCCCGACGACGAGAGCGTTTTTTCGGTAACCTTATATAAAATAGCTAAAGAGCATCACGGAATAATTGATCTGTTTGTGATCACCGATGGCGAAGCCGGGTATAAATATGCTACACTGGCTGAAAGTTATTACGGAGTTGCACTTACCGACCAAAAAATAGGCAGGAGTGAATTGCCGAGGATCAGGAAACGGGAGTTGAAGAATGCCGGTCATGTGTTAGGGGTAGCTCATTATTATTTTATGAATCAGCAGGATAGCCATTATGGCTTAGATGAGCATGATCCGCTGGATACCAGCTGGGTCGTAAAGGCTGTCAATAAAAAGCTGGATAAACTGCTCGCCGATAATCGTTATGATCTGGTGTTTTGTCTTTTACCAGAGCCTTCAACACATGGCGCGCATAAGGCAGCTTCCTTATTAGCGTTAAACGCCATAGCAAAAATGCCGGCAAATAAACGTCCATTAATTTTAGGTGCAATTACACGCGACAAAACTGATAGCATTACCGAATTTTCACAATACAAGGACTATGAGATTACACAAACCGTAACGGATAAGCCTCTTTTCAGCGTTGACCGCACGGCTTGTTTTAGCTACCGGAACAAGGTTAACTATAAAGTTATAGCCAATTGGGAGCTTGCCGAACATAAATCACAAGGCTTTACTCAAATGAGCATGAATGACGGGGATGTGGAGGAGTTCTGGTATTTTAAGCTGAACGGGACAGCAGGAATTGCAAAATGCGATAGTTTGTTTAAGTTACTAAGTCTGGTACCTTATGCTCAGAAAACTTACTAAGCAGTTAGCCATACCTTAAAAATAAAATTGATTTGGAGGATTTTCTAAACGGCTAATTATTAAGAATCAGCATTGATTATTTGTGGTTTTCAGCCATTGCCCCGTTCATCCCGATTAAAGTAAAAGAATTATCAAGTCCGTAGTATTTAAGTTATCACCTATACCAGGGGTATCAAACGTTTGCGCTGTGTTTTTATTCCCAGGTTTATCTAATCCTATTACCTTGCATTATCATATTTATCGATATCACTAGAAATAGTTGAGGTATGTTATTATGTAAGGATATATCGCTAATTGATATGCAAAATCCTGGTATCAATTCAAAGTAGTATATACTGAAAATTATAACTATTAGGGTAACGCTTAAATATTTTACAGCTGATTATTAATTAAAACCATTATATCCGTGAAAAAAAATCTTCTTGCATTATTTTTCCTCTTTTTCTCTGCAGTCTGCTTTGGGCAGCAAAAACACGTGTTTAGCCTCGGTAAAAAAGATTTTCTGCTGGATGGAAAACCTTTTCAGATCATCAGTGGCGAAATGCATCCGGCACGTATTCCAAGGGAATACTGGCGAAATCGTATCCGTATGGCTAAAGCTATGGGTTGCAATACGATTGCTGTGTATGTGTTCTGGAATTACCAGGAAGCCAGCCCCGGTAAATTTGATTTTACTACCGGCAACCATAATATCGCGGAATTTATCAGGATATGTAAAGAGGAAGAAATGTGGGTATTGCTGCGGCCAGGACCTTACGTTTGCGCTGAGTGGGACTTTGGCGGATTACCGACCTGGCTTTTAAAAATACCTGACATTAAAGTCAGGTGTATGGATACCCGGTACATAGCCGCAGTTAAACAATATATCAGCCATCTTGCTGCCGAGGTGCGTCCATTGCTGTGTACTAATGGCGGCCCGATTTTGATGTCGCAGATTGAGAATGAATATGGCAGCTACGGGAATGACAAAGTATACCTGGAAACATTAAGGCAATTGTGGCAGCAAAATGGCATTAATGTGCCTTTTTATACCGCCGATGGTGCCACTCCATATATGCTGGAAGCCGGCAACATCATGGGTGCGGCTATTGGTCTTGATAGCGGAACCAGCGATGCCGATTTTGAACAGGCAAATGATTATAACCCTAATGTGCCCTCATTTAGCAGTGAAACTTATCCGGGTTGGTTAACGCATTGGAAAGAAAAATGGGCCAAAACAGATACCATTGATATAAAAAAGGATGTTACCTATTTGCTTGAGCATCATAAATCATTCAATTTGTATGTAGTACACGGCGGAACAAATTTTGGTTTTAATGCCGGTGCCAATGCTTTTTCTTCAACACAATTTCAGCCGGATGTTACCAGCTATGATTATGATGCCCCTATAAATGAACAGGGTCAGCCTACAGCTAAGTACTTTATGCTGCGTAACCTTATCGCAAAATATGTTAGCTATAAAATACCCGAGGTTCCTAAATCAATTGAAACGATCAGCATTCCAGCTATAACATTAAAGCCCTTTACCAGTATTTGGCAACAACTTCCGCAGCCTTTTAATTCGCCTCAACCGCTGCCTATGGAATATTTTGGCCAAAACCAGGGCCTTATGTTGTATCGCACTAAATTAATTGGTCATAAAAGCGGAACATTAACCATCACCGAGCCGCATGATTATGCACTCATATTTTTGGATGGAAAGTTTATCGATACCGTTTATCGTAACGGAGGTAAATGGAGCGTGAAGCTACCTGTGAGCACTAATAAAAACCCCGTGTTGGATATTTTAGTGGAGGGTATGGGGCATATCAATTTTGCTCAGTACATAATTGACCGGAAGGGTATAACCGACCGGGTAACGCTTGAGGGTATGACCTTGATGAACTGGCAGATTTATCCTATGTCAATGAACGAAAGCTTTATTGGTCAATTAAAACCTTTAGCTTCTGATAAGGGTACTAACAAGGGTTTGTTTTTCAAAGGTGATTTTAACCTTGAAAAAACAGGTGATACCTATTTTGATTTAAGTAATTACAGTAAAGGCATAGTTTATATAAATGGCCACAACCTGGGTCGTTACTGGAATGTGGGGCCACAGCAAAGGCTATACTGCCCTGCATCATGGCTTAAAAAAGGGCATAATCAAATCATTGTTTTCGATTTCCATCAGGCAGAAGCACGGGAAGTAAGCGGCGTGCCTAATCTTCAATAATATTATCCGGAAATCACATCTGCATCAATCATTAATAGAGTAAACTAAAAACTAAATTATATATATGAAAAGAAGAGAATTTATCCAGACCGGTGCGGTGGCAACGGCGGCTTTCTCAATCCTGCCAACAGGAAGTTTGTTTGCAAGCACTAATGGCAAAGTAAGGCTGGGTTACATTGGCGTAGGTGCACGTGGGATGAGCCATATTTCGGAAGGCCTTTTGCGTGACGATATTGAGATAGTTGCCATTTGCGATACGCAGGAAAGCTCATTAAAGATCTGTCGTGAGAAAATTGCCAGAAGCGGTAAACCCGCTGCAAAAGAATACACCGGCGGAACTGATGCTTATAAAGGGCTGCTGGATAGAAAGGATATTGATGCCGTTATCATAGCTACTCCCTGGCAGTTTCACCACCCGCAGGCTATTGATGCTATGAAAGCCGGTAAATATGTTGGTTGCGAAGTAATAGCCGGCTTAACCGTGCAGGAGCATTGGGATATAATAGACACACATGAAAAAACAGGGATCCCTTACATGACACTGGAGAACGTATGCTACCGCAGGGATGTAATGGCGGCACTTAATATGGTAAGGCAAGGCCTGTTTGGCGAACTGGTACACGCGGAAGGCGGATATCAGCATAATTTACGTAATGTTTTATTTAACGATGGCAAACATTATTCCGGAGGCGGCGTGGAGTTTGGGCCGAAAGCGTTAAGTGAAGCCCAATGGCGTACCCAGTTTAATATTGACCGGGATGGTGACTTGTATCCAACACATGGCGCAGGCCCCGTTATGCATTACCTTGACGTTAATTATGGCAACCGCTTTACCAGCATTGTTTCATTCAGTTCGAAAGCACGCGGACTTGCCGCTTATGTGGAAGAGCTGGCTCCGGGCAACGCTAACGCCAAAATCAATTATAAAAATGGTGATATAACACAAACCATGATCAGCTGCGCCAATGGTGAAACCGTTATGCTTACGCATGATACCCACTTACCAAGGCCATACTCATTAGGTTTCAGGCTTGATGGGACAAAAGGCACCTGGATGGATGTAAACAACTCTATATATATTGAAAACCAATCCAAAGACGATGAGTGGGATCCAGCCAAGGTATGGCTTGACAAGTATGACCACCCGCTATGGAAAAGATATGAAAAAGATGCGGCAGGCGCCGGACACGGCGGTATGGACTGGTTTGTGTTCAATGCCTTTGTTGAATCTGTAAAACAGAAAAAACAGACTCCTATTGATGTTTACGATTCTATTACCATGAGTGTAATAGCGCCTTTATCAACCCAATCAGTTACAGAGGGCAAGACGCTGGAATTCCCTGATTTTACAAGAGGAAAATGGAAAACCCGTAAAAATACATTTGCACTTGATGACAGCGGTTTTTAATAAAGCAGTTGGTACAGATCTGAAAATAGTTATCATTTAACAAGAAGCGGGAAAAAAGTCTATTGATCGCTTCCTCAACTAAAGTAATTCCGATATATATATTGGAATTACTTTTTTAAAGAACAGGAAAAGGAATTTGATTGGATGTCATTAAATGACGTAGGCTGATCAGACTAGTGTCGTGTCAACAGTCTTTCGTCGTAAGTCTAAAGCCAGATTTCGTTCTTTTGGGACTGTGACTTTTGACTTTAGGCTCACGACTAGCGACATTTTATGATTGACGCGACACTAGTGCCTTTCCGCCCAGGCGAGCCCATCAGCACCCCGTACCGGGATATGAGCGGTTACTTCCAGCGTTTTCAGGCTCACCACCGCTATGTAATCGTCAGCTGTGCAGCCAATAAAAGCACGTGAGCCGTCATCATCCACCAGGATACCTGCCGCGCCTCGGCCCGTATTGAGTTTTTTGATCAGATGGTGTGTGGCCACATCAAAGATAAAAAGGTCGCCAGTACGCAGGCTGGTAATAAGCACTCTTTTGCCGTCAGGCGTAAATTTTAGCCGATTGGCTCCCGTCACTTGCGCATCCAACTGAACGGACACTTTTTTGGAAGCCAGGTCAATAATAGTAATTGTTCCGTCGTCAGCTCCGGCTGTCCATAATTCCCGACCGTCTGGCGATACATCGAACCCTTCCGATCCTTTGCCAACCTGGATCAGCGTTTGCACCCAGTCGCGGTGAGGGGGAGGCGTAAATCCGCCACCATGATTTTCAGGTTTCAGCAGGCTATCAGTTAAAATACTTACGGTAGCCGAAGCCACGTTCGTGGTGTATACTTGTTTCCCGTCGGGTGTCACGTAGAGCATATGTGTCCGGTTTTGCCCGGTACCCATGGCCCAGTCGAACTTTCCGCTTGCCGGATCGTAGCGGCCTACTGATTTGGCACCTTCAGCACTGAACCATAATTTACCATTGTTAAAGACTAATCCATGCGGGCCATTTAATGGTTTGGTGTCAATTGTTGGCAATGGTTTTTGCGCTACCAGATCGATCACATTGATTTCGTGCAGACTACCGCCGCCGTAGATCGATACATAGGCGGTTTTCCCGTCGGCGGAGGCGATCACTTCATGCGGATCCTGTCCTACAGGCACACTCGCGATAACTTTTAAAGAAGCCGGATCGATGATGTCAAGGACATGATCGCCTTTGGATAGTGCGAGCAATGTGCGTTGTGCGAAACATTCTTTTGAAGAAATTAACAATGATATGCCCGACAGCATCAGTATGAATAAGCAGGATCTTAAGGTTTTCATAGTATATCGTTATTTATTAATCATCGGTCAGGTAAATCTAATTTAAAAACTTCGGATATAACTGTCTAATAGATGGTGGCTCAGCAAACGCCGACGAATCGCTTAAAGTCACCGGGGAAAGTCTGTTTAAAATCTTTTTGTTATCGGATCGTCCATATTCATATGGATATCACTCATTTTCTTTTTATTGCTGCGCTATTTGCCCTGATGCTGGTCTGCGGGGTGTTCTGGGGGCTGTATTTTGCACTCAGCCGCGCGTACCAATTATTTACAGCAACAGAGCTGGCGAAGATAGCCCGTATCATAGTTGCCAACCTGGAGGTGCCGATGCGCAATATCTCCCTATTTTGCCTTATGTTGATGGGCTTATCCATTGTATTTTACCCAGACAAAAGCAATTGGGAGTTTTGGGTGATGATAAGTTCGTTGTTGCTGATAGTTGGTGCATTGGTGATCACAACCGCTATTGAAGTGCCCATTAACAGGCAGGTTGTGACCTGGACAAATGAGAACGTTCCGGCAAACTGGGAAAAATTACGGAGCAGCTGGCAATATTATAATGTAGTGCGGACGATCCTGGCACTATTGAGCTTTGTGTTATTTGCTGCTGCTGTGCTGTAGATTCTCTGATGATCTAAGGGCGAACAGATGCCTTTTGTCATCCATAACTAATAATAATTCTTATTTGGAACGTTCGTTCCAGATTGATTTTATATTTGCGGAACGATTATTCCAAAAATAGAAAAATTAATACACAACATGAAAAAGTTAGCAAACAAAGTAGCAGTAATAACAGGCGCATCAAAAGGTATTGGTGCAGGTATAGCAAAACATCTTGCGGCAGCAGGTGCAAGCGTAGTTGTAAATTATGCTTCGGCAAAAGCCGATGCAGATAAGGTAGTTGCTGAAATCACCGCAAATGGGGGTAAAGCAATAGCAGTGCAAGGCAATGTATCCAGCGAAGCTGACATCACCCGTTTATTTGAAGAAACTAAAAAAGCTTTCGGAGCGGTAGATATTTTGGTGAACAATGCCGGCGTTTATAAATTTGGCAGTATTGAAGAGCTTAATGCAGAAGATTTCCACACCCAGTTCAACACCAATGTACTTGGTTTATTGCTGACCACACAAGGAGCGGTAAAGAACTTTAATGAGAATGGTGGCAGCATCATTAACATTGGTTCGGCAGTTACTGCCATCACGCCTCCGGGAAGCTCTATTTACACAGCCACGAAAGGCGCAGTTGATGCCATTACCCATGTATTGGCAAAAGAATTGGGTGGTAAAAAAATACGTGTAAACTCTATTAACCCGGGTATGGTTGAAACTGAAGGTACACATACCGCTGGTTTCATCGGTAGTGATTTTGCAGCAGAGATAGTTAAAACTACTCCGCTTGGCCGTATCGGTCAGCCTGATGATATTGCTGAAGTAGCTGTATTCCTGGCATCTGAAGATTCACGCTGGTTAACCGGCGAGTTATTACTGGCCAGCGGCGGTGTAAGGTAAAACCTGCTGTTTTAACAGAAAAATAATTAAAAATGAATAGCTTTGCTTTTAACAAGCAAGGCTATTCCTGGTTATGGCAAGAACGAAAGATTTTGATGAGAACGAAGTACTGGCCAAAGCTATACAGCTTTTTTGGTACAAGGGCTACAATGCTACGTCTATGCAGGACCTGGTGGATGGCCTGGGCATCAGCCGGTCGAGCTTGTATGATACGTATACTGATAAGCATACCTTGTTTGTTAAAGCACTGGAGAGCTATCAAAATGCCGGTGCTGCTCAAATTCAGGAAATTATCGGTCACTCGGGATCAGCAAAAGATACTGTCAGAAAATTACTGGAGTTGGCCACCAACGACTTGTTGGGTGATAAACAGCAAAAGGGTTGTTTTATGGTGAACGCCGAGGTTGAAGTTGCCCCGCATGATGCCGAAGTAAATAACCTGGTTTGCAAAAACGATCAGCAAATGGAGGAAGCCTTTTACCTGGTGATTAAAAAAGGACAGGACAGTGGCGAAATCAAAAATCAACAGGACGCGAGGGCATTGTCGCGTTTTATCTTTAATACGGTTAAGGGCATGCGTGTAACCGCAAAATCAGTTACCGACCCATCCGTTTTTGATGATATCATCAAACTAACTATCTCCGCGCTCGATTAATTCTTCGGCGTATTCTTCATTTTTTTCAGGGAACGAATAACGACGATTTAAAAAAGATCACTGCTTAATAGCTGATCGTGTTTTTATTTGTTCTTATCCAGTATTTCAAACTTAGTTTGCAATGTATTACCCTCGCCGTCAACAAGGGTAAGTGTATGCATGCCGGGTTCGGGGTTCAGCGCTATCTGGTGATAATCTTTAGTAAAGCCAATATACTGATCATCCAGGTGCCAGAAGATCTTTATACCCGATTGGCGGTGCGCGGCGTTGCAGATCATTCGCCCGCGCTTGCCATCAGCTTCCAGCGGGATATAGATCTTTGCACCATCTTTTGGGTAGATGAGCTCCATAGGCATGCCCTTATCGGCCGAGGTGCAGTCGGCCCTGAATGGCGGTAAGCTGTGGTACTGGTAATTTTTACCCTTATAATAGTATTCCATTGCGGGCGGCAATACAAACCATGTTTTATTTACTATCTGATTGGGCGGTACACAGTCGCTGTTTACCTGCCAGCGTTCGGTTTTATCGAGATGTATCAATTGATGATAGGGGCATACGGGTGATCTCAAGCCGGATTTTGGCACCCACATTTCATCGGTATCTGTACAGTATTCGCCGGCACGGTAACCGCTTTGGCGGCACACGCTTATTTTTACCATTCCGTTGGCCGGCATCTCAAACCAATCGGAACTTACAGGCAACTGCCTGAAGATCTCGAACAGGGCGGGGGCTGCGGTATTTATACCGGTTAAGCCGGCCCTGCCTTCGCCGCTGGTGTTGCCAACCCAAACGCCTACTACATATTTGGGGGTAATGCCTATTGCCCAGCCATCCCTGAAACCAAAGCTGGTGCCGGTTTTCCAGGCAATACGCTGGGTGGAACTAAACTGCCGCCAAAGCATTTCCTCGCCGGGGCGCATCACCTCTTCCATGGCCTGCATGGTGTAGTAAATAGATCCCGCATCCAACAAGCCTGAGTTTTCCAGTTTGGGTTTTACAATGGGGACATGCGTGTATATAGGTGAATGATAATCAGCCGGATCATACTTGCCCATATATTTGCCGGAATGGTTAAGCACCCGCGCCATATCGGCGTAAGCGCCTGAGAGCTCCCATAGCGTATTTTCACCACCGCCTAATATCAATGATAACCCATAATAATCAGCTGGTTGTTTTAGTGTGGTGATGCCCGCTTTTTTCAGCAGATCATAAAAACGGTCATACTTGTATTTTTGCAGCATTTTTACTGCAGGTACATTCAGTGATCGTGCCAGCGCCCTTGAAGCAGGCACCGCACCATCATAGCTCAGGTCGAAATTCTCCGGGTGATAGCCTGCTATTTGTGTGGGAATATCAGGCATTAAGCTATTAGGCAACAGCAGGCCGTCATGCAGCATAGCCGCGTATAGTAAAGGCTTTAAAGTACTGCCCGGACTGCGGGGCGCGTTGATCACATCAACATTGCTTTCCATGGTGGTGTCTTCAGGATGATAAATATTCCCAACATAAGCTAAAGCTGCGCCCGTTTCCACATCCAGCACAATAGCAGCAATGTTGTTGATGTGATTTGCAGCCAGTACCTGATGATGTCGCTCCACAATATAACCTACCTGTTGCTGTAAACCGGCTTTTATAGTGGTGTTTATGCGTGTAGGGCCGGTATGTGCGCCGGTTTGGCAATCGTGCTTAAAGCGCTCCAGTAAATGCGGGGCCAGTATGGGTAATGGTACGGGTCTGTCAGGGACAGGTTCCAGTTTTGATAGGTCCGCGGTATTTTTATCAATAATGCCTTGCCGGTTGAGTTTATCAAGCAATAGATTTCTCTTCTTTAACAGGATCGCCCTGTTTTTTCCCGGATGCACTAGTGATGGCGAATTTGGCAATACCGCGAGCGCCGCCATCTCTCCCCATGATAATTGTTCCGGGCTCCGCCCAAAATACCGCCATGAGGCCGCGTCAAGTCCTACTACGTTACTACCAAAGGGGGCATTACTGCTGTATAAGGCTAAAATTTGCTCTTTGCTGTAAGTCAATTCAAGGCGCAGGGCCATGAACATTTCCAATAATTTATTAAAAAAGGTACGGTTATGATGCGTGGCCAGCCTTATTACCTGCATGGTAATGGTACTGCCGCCACTGCTTACGCGTCCTGATCTTATATTTTGACGGATTGCCCTGCTAAATGCCAGGAAATCTATCCCGGGGTGATGTTCAAACCGCTTATCTTCAAAGGCGATGATACATTTTTTGAATTTTTCGGGTACAATGCTGTCGTAAGGGAAACGCCATTGCCCGTCGGTGGCTATAGCTGCGCCCAATAAGCCGCCCTGATCGTCGTTGATGACATAGGCGGTGGGCTTATCAAACAATTTCGCAGGCAAACAAAACCAAAATAGCCCGAACAAGACCAATGACGATATGATCAGCACCAGCCTTGTCCGGGTTAGCCATGCAGGCCTTTTATAAGAAAACTGCATTCCCTATTACTTTATAACCTGTACCCATTTGCCTTTTTGTAGTGCGTTTATAGATGCATTGTACATAGCACCGCAATACGTCGCTGGCAGGTAATAACGCCCGGTATAAGCGGCATTCAGCATTACATAATAGGTAACCTGCTGCCTTTCGTCGATGCCGAAATAGGTATTCACCCTGTCATCACGGATATCCTGATAATCCGATGGTGACGATTTAAAAGCTTCATCATTATTCAGCATCCGGGTGTTCAGTATTTCCCATCCCGAAGGGAAGATCTGGGTTAAAGCCATATTGAAATAAGCCCCCTTATGCCCCGGATTTTTAACGATAACCTGTGCCACAAAATCGGTTCCCTGTTTCAGGTTGGTTATGTTTATAGGCTGACCTTTTAGCGTCATATAATTGACCTGCATACCCAGTATGTCCTCATTATTCACACCTGCAGGCTCATCACCTGGTGCGGGCTGCCCTTTTTGTATCAGTCTTAGGTATAAAATATTATTGCCTTTATTTTTGATCGTTACATTGCCACCTGTTGCTGAAAGCGGGGTTTGCCATAAGTATGAGTTTGAAGTAACAGAAGTATTTCCATAATCAAACATCAGCTTGTTGCCGTTTTTATTCTGACCACAATATTGAGCAATAGCCAGTAAGGAATAGGCTGTGGTTTGGGTGCTATACCAATCATCCTGCGATAAATGTGCGGATACCGTCTGTAACATGGCAGCCGCTTTTTGGTGTTGACCAAGCAGGGTGAGGGTTTCCAGTATCATAGCCTCATCGCGCAAACCGGAGCCATAGGTGCCGAATAACTGGTCGTAAGGCTGAACGGTAAGCGGCAGGCCTTTGATCATCTGCAGCGCTGTTTCGGGCTGACCGGCTAGTTTATAAGCAGCCGCCAATCGCCATTTTGCCTGCGGCGATAGGTAAGCAAATTCCTTTAAGCGGTTCATGGCGCCTAGTTCGGGTACGCGGGCCAATGCCAGTAAGTATAAGCGGTAAGCCTGAACCAGGTCTTCAGCATAATAGCTCCGTTTGCCTGGTGTCCAATTCACGGCTTGCTGATGCTGGTATCTTTTCCATGAATCTATAAAGCCTACGGGCAGCGCATAACCTTTTGCCTGCGCGGCCAGCATAAAGTTGCCTGCATAGTTGGTGCACCATTCATCTGCCGGGCCTCCATCTGGCCAGTAGCTAATGCCACCACCCGGCGCCTGGAAGTTAGTTAGCCTTGCAATTGTCGACCTGATATTACGCTCAGCATCGGCTTTTTGGCGCTGTGAAAGATCAATCAGCTGATCCAGATATAGTTGCGGGAAACCTGCCGATGTAGTTTGTTCGGCACAACCATAAGGATATTCTATCAGGTAATCCAATCTTTTAGCAAGATCAAGCGCAGTTATGGATGATACTTCCATAGTAGCCTTGTTGGTGCCGTACATACCTACCGGGCTATAAGCCGTATTCCACGTTTCACCCGGTTTTAGCTCCTTTTCAAGCGTTTTAGTAATAGGCGGGTTAGGGTTGCGTACATTCAGTTCAACACTATATTCAGCAGTTTCATTACCGCTTTTGGCGATTATTTTAACCGTACCAACCCCAACAAAGTTCTTTACATTTAGATTGAAGGTCGCCATCTGGTCGCCGGGAGCATTAAAGGTTAGGGTTTGCTTATCGTTACCCTGCAAATTGCTGAAGGCATTCGACTGCACCTGTACCGTAACCGTTTTTATATTTTTCTCCATCGCGAAAACGGTTACCGGCAATTTGATCTGCTCGTTTGGCCCGAGCACACGTGGCAATGTTGCCAGCAACATCAGTGGTTTTTTAACGGCTACTGCTTTCTCGGCAAAGCCATAAGCACCATTATGCCCGGCAATGATCATCGTCCGCACCGAGCCTACATATTGCGGCAGCGTGAATTGATGGGTTTGTTTTGCACCGGCGTTGAGATGATAAGGTCCCAGGAATTTCACCACAGGTTTAAAGCGATTGACGGACACATTTTGGTTCCTGTTCAACGATTCATCACCACCTATGCTCAGGATGCGCTCCAGTCCACCGCCGTAAGCGCCGATCACATAATCAAACAGGTCCCAGGTTTTAACGCCCAGTGCTTCGCGCGCATAAAATGCCTCATGAGGATCGGGTGTTTTATAATTGGTGAGATCGAGCAAACCCTCATCAACTATGGCTATGGTATAGGTCATTTCCTTGCCTTTTGCTTCGGAGACGGTAATAGCCGATGTGCTTTCGGGTCTAATCTTATCCGGCATGGTTATCACCGGTTTTAATACGGTAGCCGGGTCATCAACAGTTAGCGGTATAACGCCATACATGCGTATGGGCAAATCATTTACCATTTGCGCATGGTGCTGGAGCATAGTCACATTCACAAACACGTTTGGCGACATGCTGCCATCTACCTTAAATTTGTAAGTTGTTTGCCCCTGGTAGGTATCTATCCATATAGATTTGATAATCCTGCTGCCGTTTTCAAAACTCACCAGTGCGCGGCCATTATTGCCCGTCGGTATGGTAAGGGTAGCGGTTTCACCAACCTTATAACTTTTTTTGTCGGATGTAAAGGAAAGCATTACCGCATCGGTGGCGTTTGTCTGTTGCAGGCGTTCCGTCCAGTCGAGGTAAACAACTTTGCCGGTTGCATGCCCAGTTTGCTCATCTTTTATCCGGATGAGGTAGCGGCCCCAGTCATCCTGTTTTACATACAGGTTCCATTTGCCTTTGCCATTTACCAGTCTAACGGTTTCAGTACTTACCAGCTTGTTATACTGGTTTTGGGTGAAATTACTTAGCTCGTCACCGGTTTGATCCCACCACCAGCGCCATTGGATCTTATACAATTCAACAGTCACATCGCGTGTACCCGGGAATGGGTTACCATTTACATCCACATCTGCAATGCTAACCGGGTTATCCTGCCCAACGCCCAGCATCCCGCTATAAGCAGACCCTTCAGGGGTTTTAATGCCGACATAGCCTGTATAAGCATTGTAAGGCAATATAACCTGCTGTATGCTGAAATTGCCGCCCGGTTCAAATACCTTAACCAAAAAGTTGGCTCTTAATTGTCCGGGTGCTTGTTTATCTACCTGGATATTGGCATTTACACGGGCAGTTCCGTTGGCATCCAGGCGACCGTCAAATACGGTTTGGGTCTGGGTGTTAAAGGCAAGGGTAGGGTCGTCAAATACATAGCCATCAAAGTTTTTAAAGGCGGTTACCTGCGGACTAACAAAGGCATCCACCTTTGCTTTCAGATTTTGTGCGATGCCGCCGAAAAGCCAGGTCGATTTCAACGTTCCGCCCATGTCGCCGCCTTTGGTTAAAGCTGTTTTGCCACCAAATGAAAGATCGATCTTGAGGCGATTAGGCATAATAGTTTCCACCTTGATATTCTTCTGAAATACCGCGCCACCCACATTTACCTTAGCCATCCATGTACCGGTAGGCGAGGAGGTTGTAGTAGCGGTATGAAAGCTATAAAAACCATCAACAGAACTGGTGCGGGTAATACGTTTATACAATTGGCCCGCAGGGTTGTAAAGCTCAAATTGTACAGGGTGATCCGGCGGTAATGTTTTAAGCTGATCCTGTAGAATAAAGGAAACAAAAACAGAATCACCGGGCCGCCATACACCGCGCTCGCCGTAGATGAAACCCTTTAAACCATTTTGCACCTGCTCGCCGCCCACATCAAATTTCGAGAGCATCAGGGCGCTGGCATCGTCAAGTTTTAAATAGCCCCGCTCATCGCCTTTTCTTGCGACCAGCAAAAATGGCTTGTGTTTTAAATTGATATGCGCGAAGCCGTTCGCATCCGATATGGATTTTGTGATCACCTGTTTCTGGTAATCCAATAAGGTAAGCTCAACACCCGGCATAGGGGCCGCGTTTAAGATATTGGTTACCGCAACCAGCATGTTGTTATCGTTACCTTTTTTCGCGATGAGGCCAATATTGGATACGATGACGTTGCGTGTTGCCCATTTATCCTTGGTATAAAAAGAATTGCTGCATGGGTCATCACGTTCTTTCCATTTGTAGCCATCAGGGTAATAGCTGTCATAACGAGCCCAAAAAGCATCGTAATCGTCAAGCTTGTCGCCTGCTGAATTGGAATAGCCATAATCATCCCCCTCTTCACCTTCATCCTCGTCATTATTGCCGCTGCTAACCCTGGTACTGCCGCCGGTTTTGCAGTTAAAAAGCGAATATTCTTTTCTGAAACCAATGATCACACGGTAAATAGCGCCCGGTTCAGCCCGCATCAGTGAATCAATATCCAGCATAAAGCGGTTTTTCGCTGTTAGTTTAAGGGTTTTGTCCTTATCCAGCCTGATGGTAGTTTGTACCACCGGTTTACCCACTTGCCTGAGCCCCTGCTCAGTGGTAAGATCATTGTTTTGCAGAAACTGGGTTACGTTATTTGCATAGATCTTAACGATGGTAACATCCACCGCCTTTAGGTTAACCGCGTCAAAAGGAAGCATCAATCTGCCCGAATCCGGCAGGATAACGCCTTTGCCGGGGATAGTAACCCCGGGCAATCGGTTTTCAAAAAATACATTGGCCGTAAACGGTGTAGTTATCTTTTCGCCATAAATGTCCTTTACACCTTCGTTCACAAAGGCGCTATAATTACCCAGTAAACGATCGGATGCGAATATTTTAACAAGGCTGCCATCAATCGTATAGGATGGTTCGGTAACATTGTTCATTCCTATCAGTCCGCTAAGTTCCTGACCTACCATAACCGGGTTAGAGAACTGCACCTCCACATATTCATCCTGATCCTGCACGGCACGGATATCCAGCACCTTAAAAACCCCAACAATGGGTATATCAAATGCCTGGCTGTCGTTGCTCTCAACACCTAAAGGGGAGCCATTCCAGTGCACAGTTAGCTGCGTGGAGGCGGCTGTTGGTCTGCTGATATTATCAATAACAAAAGTATGTGTATTGGCCACATTATCGTGCTGCCAGGCAATCACTACAGGCGTAGCATATTGAGTGCTAATGATCTTTTCAATTTTTAAAGGATCTTCCTTATCGGCGGTTTGAATAACCCCCGTTAATTTCATTTTATCTCTTGAAGTACTGGTTGCTGTTTGCAGTCCATTAAAGGTGATCGTAAAGTCGGGCTTAATGGTCTTAAACTGAAAGGCGAAGTGATGCAAAGCCGATGGCACGCTGGTTACCTTTGCAAGGTTAAAATCCCCTTCATAAAATTCATCGGCCTGCATGGCATTTTTGGGCCTGAACTCAATAGTTTCCGCGTCCACCCAATAGGCTTTCCCGTCGATAGCCGGAGAAAACTTGAAAACGCCATCCTCAACCGGCTCATTCTGGGCATGGCTGGTTTGCACCTCGCCGGTAAGCTTAATACGTATTGCCGCCACGCGCGAAACTACGCCGCTGGTGTACGATTCAATATATTTACTGAACGCCGGGTTAACGCTGGTCTTCCGCTGGTGTTTAACCAGTAAAATGATTCCGGTAATGAAAATGACAATAAATAGTACGGCAAGTAAAGGCTTGCGGTATTTCAAAAGGTAAGGGTGAAGGTTCATAATGAATTGGAGATGCTTATCAAATATAATGATGAAAAAGCGAGGAATTATCAAATTAAGCTAATTCTTAAAAATATTTTTTCAGGTATCAATAGGCACAAACAAGCCGTAAAAGCCCAAGAAATTTCATAAATAAATGCCCGCTAAATGATGTTAATTTATTGTTTATTTTTCTGTAACCAACTAATAATTAAGTAACTTAAACTTAATGACTGACTAATAGGAGAGTGCTACTATTGTATATAAATAATTGACATTTATATGCGCTTATTTAACACCCCAAACCTACCCACCCAAATTTTCCTGATCGCCTTACTGACCCTCTTCCTGAAATTAAATACAAAAGCACAATGTGTGCCATTATTAAACGGGTTTGCCCATAATGATTACTGGCATAAGCGGCCGTTACTGGATGCGCTCGATAATGGTTATACTTATATTGAGGCTGATGTTTATGAGCGCGATGGCAGGCTCATCGTAGCTCATATACTGCCTGTATTAAACCATCACCGCACACTTGAGGAGCTGTACCTGAAACCCTTATTTGATCATGTATTAAAAAATAATGGTGAAGTGTACCCGGGGTATCGTAACTCGGTTACACTGATGATTGATGTAAAATCGGATGCTGATAAAACTTACCTGGTTTTAAAGGATATGCTTCAGAAATATAGCGGTATGCTGTCGAGCTATTCAAAGGGTAATATTCATATAGGGCCGGTTACCATTGTAATATCTGGTCATAAACCCGAAAAGTTATTAAGTACTGAAGATGCCCGGTTTGCCTTTGTAGATGAAGACCTGCGGCTGGTACGGAAAGATACCCTTACCGACATGTATATGATGGCAAGCTGCAAGTATTCCAAACTACTCAACTGGCGGGGCGATGGAGCATTGCCCGATCAGGAAAAGCAGCGGCTTTGCTCGTTCGTGAATTTTGCTCATAAGTTTAATCGGAAAGTCAGGTTATGGGCATCGCCCGAGAATACCGTTGTTTGGAAGACTTTATTAAACTGTGGTGTCGACCTTATAAATACTGATAAACTGGAAGAATTAAAAACGTTCCTGATTAATGATAAATCAACCAAGGTTGTGAGTATTAAGCAATTATAGATTAGTTAAATACAAGATTTACACAAAGTTTAATATGCTGTTAAATTTAACATTACCTGCCCTTATAATTGAAGCCCGGTTAACACTAATATTACATAACAGCCTGAATGTAAATAATATATTAGTTAAATATTAAATATTCATGAATGTTTATTTTTCATAGTAAATCACGAAAAGCTATTTTATAAGTTTGGGAATATTGATTGAAAATAGCAGATGGGAAAGAATATTTTATTCATTACAGGATCCCTTAATCAGGCCTCTCAAATGCACCAGATCGCTTCCTTATTACCGGAGTATGATTGTTGGTTCAGCCAGATTTTTACTGATTCAAAGTTTATTAATTTTCTTATAAAATATACACCCCTGGCAAATGGTACCGCTCTTGCAGGCCAGTTCAGAAAAAATACTGAAAACTACCTAAAGAGCCATAACCTGCAAATGGATTACAAGGCACAAAAAAACAACTACGATTTGGTAGTTTTTTGCAGTGACATGATAGTGCCAGCCCGTTTGCGAAACAATAAAACACTATGGGTACAGGAAGGCATGATTGATAAGGCTACACTCATGACCCGTATTGTTAAAACACTGAGCCTACCCATTGCTTTAACCGGTAATACATCATTAAATGGTTCAACAAATATTTGTGATATATACTGCGCGGCATCTACAGGATACAAGGACTTTTTTACAAAAAACGGCACCGATAGCAACAGGATAATAGTTACCGGTATACCTAATTATGATAATCTGGAACGTTTTACTGATAATAATTTCCCGTATCGCGATTATGTAATGGTGGCCACTACTGATATGCGCGAAACCTTCAGGCACGAGAACAGGCCGGAATTTATTAAGGAAGCGGTGAAGATCGCTGATGGCCGTCGGCTATTATTTAAGCTTCATCCAAATGAAAATTTTGAGCGTGCTGAAAGGGAGATCAGGAGGTACGCTCCTTTAGGCACATTACTTTATCATACAGGCAATACCAATGAGATGATCGCTAATTGCAGCGAACTCATCACCCAATACTCAACAGTGGTGTATACAGGTATTGCCTTGGGTAAAAAGGTATACTCCTGGTTTGATGGTGAACAATTAAAAGCGCTGATGCCGATACAAAATCAGGGTACATCGGCCCAAAATATAGCGGGTATTTGCCGTGATTATATGGAGTTTAATGGCAATAGAAAGTTGTTCTTAAAACGCTACAAATACCAGGCGGCAGCAGAGGTTTACAAACACGAAGAAGAATTAGTTTTTCAAGCATAGATGGCTCAAAATATACTGATCGTGGTGCAGGCGCGCATGGCTTCAAGCAGGTTGCCAGGCAAAGTTATGCTGCCTTTGCTGGGCAAAAGCTTGCTGGCCCGAATGGTGGAGCGCTTGCAGCTAATAAAGCATGAGGCCGTCATTGTTATAGCGACTTCAGTTAACGCTGAAGACAATGTAATTGAACAGGAGGCTGCTGCTATCAATATAACCTGTTATCGCGGCAGCGCCAATAATTTGCTGGAAAGGCACTACATGTCGGCTGTAAAACATAATGCCGATATCGTACTAAAAATACCTTCTGATTGTCCGCTGATAGATCCGCAGATCATTGATGAGGTGCTGGATTTTTTCTTTCAAGATCCCGGCAAATATGATTATGTAAGTAACCTGCACCCGGCTACCTGGCCTGATGGCAATGATGTGGAGATCATGACTATGGCATGTCTTGAAAAAAACTGGCGATTGGCAACACGCCCTCTGGAACTGGAACATACCACGCCCTACATATGGGAAAACCCGGCACAGTTTAGTATAGGTAATGTGAGCTGGGGTAAGGGTTTGGATTACTCCATGTTGCACCGTTTTACTATTGATTATCCGGAGGACTACGAATTTATTAATTGTGTTTATGAAGAGTTGTACCCGCAAAACCCTTCTTTTTCCTGCGATGATATCATCAATCTCATAACTGAAAAACCTGAGATATACGAACTGAATGCAGCCTATGCGGGTGTAAACTGGTACAGGCACCACTTAAATGAACTGAATACTATCTCGGCTGATCAAACAAAAAAAGCAGCCAATAAATAAGCTAAATAATATGCAAAATAATATACGCGACAATAAAGAGTTGGAGGCAATAGCGCTGAATGTACGGGAGCATATCATCAAAATGTCGACCGATGGGGGATGTTTTACCGGGGCTTCATTATCGGCAGTTGATATGATCGTTTACCTGTATGCTGAATTTTTAAACCTGCATAAAGATAACTTAACAGATCCTGAGCGCGATTACCTGTTCCTGTCCAAAGGCCATGATGTGCCTGCGCTGTATGGCACTTTTGCTGAATTGGGTTTGATAGAAAAGGAAAGATTGGCCAACCATTTATCCATAAACGATCACATCTACTGGCATCCTAACACGCATATCCCGGGTATTGAATTTCATTCCGGCTCATTGGGGCATTTGCCATCGGTAGCTATTGGCGTTGCTATGGATATCAAGATCCGTGGCGGCGCTAATAAAGTAATATGCATTATGGGCGATGGTGAACTGAACGAAGGCTCGTGTTGGGAAGCAGTTTTGGTGGCCAATGCCTATAAACTGGATAACCTGATTTTTGTTATCGACCGCAATAAATTCCAGGCCAATATGGCTACAGAGGATTTGATCCCGCTGGAACCATTACATAATAAATTTACTGCTTTTGGAGCTGCTGTAAGCCGGATAGATGGACATGATTTTAACGAACTGCGCCGTGCATTTGAAAAATATCCCTTCGCCGAAGGCAAACTGAATGTAGTTATAGCCGATACGATTAGAGGTAAAGGCCTGCCAAGCATTCAGGCCCGCGCCGACCGCTGGTTCTGCAATTTCTCTGCCGGTGAAGTGGAGCAGCTGTTACAGGAACTGCATGGCGAACACACAACTCAATTAACATCAGAAACTTTAGTGGTTAGATAATATGTCATACGAAGAATTACTTACTGAATTGTCGCTGGCTAATGAACGCTTCGTCGTAATGACTGCCGAAAACCGTGCACTGATACGTAACCTGCCCCAGTTATTGGGCAAACGTTTTATTGATACCGGCATAACTGAGCAAACCATGATAGGCGCGGCGGCAGGCCTGGCTTTGCGCAACCGTGTACCTGTTGTACATGCGCTGGCCTCTTTTTTATCCATGCGGGCATTTGAATTTATCCGCACCGATGCCGGGATACCATCATTACCCATAAAATTAAGCGCCTTTATACCGGGCTTACTGTCAGATGCCAATGGGCCTACGCACCAGGCTATTGAAGATGTATCCATTATGCGTGGCATCCCAAACATGACCGTTTTTGCACCTGCCGATGAGGATGATATGGTTAAAATGATGCCTGCCATATGGGCATCGCCTAAGCCAGCTTATACACGCATTAACACCCGCAAAACAAGTTATGTACATGCGCCATTTGAGCCCGGCAAAGCCGAGGTAATTGAACGGGGTACTGATGTAACCATCCTTACTTATGGTTTGCTGTTTGAGCAGGCGTTGATCGCTACTGAAATATTAAAGAGCGAAGGCCTATTAGTAGGTCTCATCAATATGCGTAGCCTTAAGCCTGTTGATGAGCAGGCGATTTTGAATTCTGTTGACCAAAGCGAACTGATCGTAACGCTTGAAGATCATTTCCTTACCGGTGGCCTGTATACCATTGTTGCCGAAGTATTGTTGAAGCATCAAAAAACTGCAAGGGTGTTGCCTTTTGCACTTAATGAAAAATGGTTTAAACCGGCCTTGCTGCCCGCTGTAATTGAACACGAAGGCTTCAGCGGTAAACAGGTTGCCGAAGCAATATTGGGCTACCAAACCAGCCACATTCAACCAGAAATTTTAAAACCTCAGTTCGCTGAATAAAAAATACCCCATATGCCTAACAAAATAGCATTTAACAAGAATTATCCCGACATCACCCAATCCAATAAATTATATGAACGCGCGCTTAATGTGCAAAAACCGGTTACCCAAACCCTGGCCAAAGGTCCGGGCCAGTTTACTAAAGGCGTTGCACCTAAATATTTGATAAAAGGAAAAGGGTCGCATGTTTGGGATGCTGACGGGAACGAATATATTGATTTTAACGCGGCCATTGGCCCGGTATCATTAGGCTATGCTTACCCGGCTGTTGATAATGCGATAAAAAAACAACTGGAGGATGGCATCACCTTTTCACTGATGCACCCACTTGAAGTTGAATTATCAGAACTGGTACAGCAGGTTATCCCCAATGCTGAGGCTGTAAAAATAGCAAAGACCGGCGCCGATGTATGTTCGGCAGCCATCCGCGTTGCAAGGGCATTTACCGGGCGCGATAAGGTATTTTGCTGTGGTTACCATGGCTGGCACGATTGGTATATTGGGATCACCAGTCGTAATGCAGGCGTGCCTGAAGCCGTACAGGACCTGACTTATACTTTTGAGTACAATGATATCGAATCGATAAAAGCAGCGCTTGACGAAACCGTAGCAGCTTTAATATTGGAGCCATTTATCTTCCAGGAACCGGCCCCAGGTTTTTTACAGGAGTTGGCGGAAGTATGTAAAGAGAATGGAACGTTATTGATATTCGATGAGATGTGGACAGGTTTCCGCATTGCTGTTGGCGGCGCGCAGGAATACTTTAATGTAAAAGCTGATCTGGTAGTTTACTCAAAAGCCTGCGCTAACGGTATGCCTATCGCCCTGTTAACCGGCAGGGCCGATGTGATGGAGCTTTTTAATTCGAAGGTATTCAGCTATACCACTTTTGGTGGTGAGGCTTTATCGCTGGCAGCCTGTATCGCTACCATAAATGAATTGATTGACAAAAACGTACCGCAATACCTTGATGAAAAAGGGGCATTATTAAAAGATGGCTATAACAAGTTAGCCATTGAGCTGGGTATGGATAAATACACCAATTGTATCGGCTTTAATTGCCGTACTATGGTAACGTTTACCCCTGAGGCAGGCAATGGGCTGGAGGTTAAAACCCTCATGCAGCAGGAAATGATAAAACGCGGCGTGCTATGGGCTGGTTTCCATAACATGTGCTACAGCCATACCGATGAGGATATTGATTATACACTTTTAGCTTACCGCAATGTGCTGCCGATTGTAAAAGAGGCTATTGAAAGCGGCAACATCAAGCAATACCTGAAAGGCGAAGTATTGGAGGCTGTTTTCCGTAAGGTGAGCAACTATAACATCAAACCAAAAAATACACTGGCCAGCTAATATGGACTTGTTTTCATTACACCAAAAAACGGCTATTGTTACGGGCGCGCTCGGGCTCATTGGCAAAAAACACTGTGAAGCACTGGCTTTAGCTGGCGCGAATGTGGTGGTTGCTGATGTTAACGCTCAAAAGTCTGCCGAATTTGCACAGGAACTAGGGCCACAGCACATAGGCATTGGTATTGATGTCACCAATAAAATATCTGTTACCAATGTCTTGAAAGAGGTAACAGCCAAATATGGTTCCATCGATATACTGGTAAACAATGCGGCTATAAATGATATGTTCGAGAACCCGGCATTGGCGAAAGATCTATCGGCTTTTGAGAATTATCCGCTGGATGTTTTCCAAAGATCGCTGGATGTTAATATAACCGGTGTGTTTTTATGCTCTCAGGTATTTGGTTCGGCAATGGCTGAGCAGGGCAGCGGTAGCATCATCAACATAGCATCAACCTATGGCATGGTTGGCCCCGATCAAACTATTTACCGTAATGAATGCGGTGAGCAAACTTTTTATAAGTCGGCAGCATACCCGGTTACCAAAGGAGCTATTATCAACTTCACACGCTTTTTAGCGGCATACTGGGGCGATAAAGGGGTGAGGGTGAATACTCTCTCGCCGGGCGGCGTGGAGAATGGGCAGAATGAGTTTTTTATTCATAATTATTCAGCAAAAACATTATTGGGCCGTATGGCCAAGGCAAACGACTACCAGGGTGCGCTTATTTTTCTGGCCAGCGAAGCATCAGCTTACATGACCGGTGCAAACCTTGTGGTAGACGGTGGCTGGACAGCAATTTAAAAATCAACCAGATCATGAAAAATATCTTACAAGAAAAAGCATCACGCATTAAATTATTGATCACCGATTGTGACGGCGTTTTAACTGACGGAGGCGTATACTATGGCGAAGAAGGTGAACTATTGAAGAAATTCAATATACAGGATGGCATGGGGGTTGAACGCCTGCGCAAACTGTTGGGTATTGAAACTGCAATTATAACAGGTGAGGCATCGCCATCAGTAGTTAAAAGAGCTCAAAAATTACAGATCACCGAATTGCATTTACTGGCTAAGAATAAACCGGCTGTATTAAAAGAAATGCTATCACGCCTGCAATTAACAGGCGAGGAGATCGCTTATATTGGCGACGATTATAATGATCTTGAGATAATGAAGCTGGTGGGCTTTACCGCAAGCCCAGCCAATGCTTTGCCCGGTATAAAAGCGCAGGTTGATTATGTATGCGAGAGCAAAGGCGGCGAAGGTTGTTTTCGTGAATTTGCTGAGCTGATCATCGAACTTAAAAGTGAAGTATTTGAGTTAGCAAACGAGGTGATTACCCTTAACAATGGTCGCAAAATAGGGAAGGGAGAGTCCTGCTATATTATTGCAGAGATAGGCATCAACCATAATGGTTCATTAGAAATCACTAAAAAACTGATTGATGAAGCAGTTGCTGCAAAAGCCGACGCGGTTAAATTTCAGAAACGTACCCCCGAAATTTGTGTGCCCAAAGACCAGTGGGAAGTAATGCGCGATACGCCTTGGGGACGTATGAGCTATATCGACTATAAACGTAAAACAGAGTTCGGCATAGCCGAATATGCAACTATCGATCAATATTGTAAAAAAGCAGGCATCGATTGGTTCGTATCAACCTGGGATGTGCCCTCAGTGGATTTTATGGAGCAGTTTGATACGGTGATGTACAAACTGGCATCAGCTTCGTTAACCGACTTTGCATTGATAGAAAGGATACTGGAAACTGGTCGCCCGCTGATGCTGTCAACCGGCATGTCGACCATGAAAGAGATTGAAAATGCGTTGGCATTCATCAACGCTTTCAGTCCGGATTACCCGCTATTTGTAGCGCATTCAACTTCAGCATACCCTTGCAAGCCCGAGGAACTTAACCTTAAAATGATCCAAACGCTTGAGCATAGATTTCCGGGCATACCGATCGGGTATTCAGGACATGAAACGGGATTGGCAACTACTGTAGCGGCTGTTACCATGGGCGCAACCTTTGTTGAAAGGCACTTTACGCTTGACCGTGCTATGTGGGGGTCGGATCATGCTGCATCTGTTGAGCCGCAGGGCCTGCAACGCCTGGTGCGTGACATTCGCGATGTGGAAATTGCCGCTGGCGATGGTGTAAAAAAAGTTTACGAATCAGAACTGGGGCCAATGAAAAGATTGCGGGTGAACATCAGTGATGAGTATAAGGAAAAACCTTTAATTGGCTAAATGACACAGGAGAAAGTAGTTACCATAACCACTATCATACTTGCCTGTTGGGCGGTCTTTATCATAGCGTGGGAACGGATCTCACCCTATCGTAAAGGCTTGCCCTTTTTCAGGGAGGGTTTTTGGGTTGACCTGGTTTGGTATACCATTATACAGAGCTATTTTTTAAAGATCGTCATCTTTGATTATATCATAATGCCGGTACAAAAGAGCTTCGACTGGTCGCATATTCAATTTGTGTCGCACTGGCCAATTGCTGTACAGGTGCTATTCTTTTTGGTTACGCACGATCTGTATATCTATCTTTTTCACAGGTTCCAGCATTCCAGTAAATTCTTTTGGCGCACACATGAGGCGCATCATTCCGGTAAACAAATTGATTTCCTATCGGGATCAAGATCACATATTGTGGAGATACTGATTAACCAAACCATAGAATTTGCACCTATAATTATTTTAGGTGCCGACCCTATAGTTGTACCTATAAAAGCCATGCTTGATGCCATGTTTGGTATGTTTATCCATGCCAATATCAATGTTAAAATGGGCAAGCTAAAATATTTCCTCAATTCGCCTGAGCTGCACTTGTGGCACCATGCCAATTATGAGGAGGTTTTTCATGCTAATTTTTCAACCAAGTTTTCCGTATGGGATCACCTGTTCGGAACGGTATATGATCCGGGTTTTGCGCCGGGCAATGAGCCTCAGAACTGGGGCCTGTATTATGATTATCCTAAAGATTATTTTTTGCAGCATGCCTTTTCCGTAAAGCGTTTTGATGAAAAGGTGTTATTAAAATATAAGTGGTTCAAAAGTTATTACACTTTACGGCATAGGTTTAATCACAATATCCAACAATTACTATTCCGCAAGCAGAAAACAATAAAAGAGCCCGCAGTTACGCAATTACAACCGGAGGAAGAAGTAGTTGAGCAAAGTATTTGATCAGTATAAATTAAAAGATCTTGCGTATCGCATTCAATACTTAACATTTCCATAAAAAGTAATGGCAGATCAATCAAAACCATTTACTGTTGATAGCAAGCCAGCAGTAAGCTATTCCATCAGTGCAATAAAAAAGCAAAGCACAATATTGCTATTGTGCTTCAATAAGTTGTCATATATTTTCAGGGCTTATAATAATTTAGGTTTATCTGATCCTTTGCCAAAGCGATAGCCCAGGGTAATTTCATGCGTTGGCATATTAAAGCCACCCAGGTTATCAGATGCCAGTCCGAACTGGTAGCTATAGCCTATGTGGAAATTGCTTACGTTCAATGTAAAGATACCCGCCATTTCATTATTGGTACGGTAGTTTATGCCAAGACCGATAACCTGTTTGAAGATCACTGTTCCCGAAATATCAGCAATCATCGGCACCCCTTGTACATAGGATACCAATGTGGCAGGTTTTACGGCCACATCTTCATCAATATTGGCTATGAAAGCCCCTGAAAAGTAATAGTGGTTCTTGAAGTTGTTATTATCCTGTATAGATGCTGTTCCGAGGCTGGTGATCGATAATTCGGGCACAGATATACCAACATAATACCAATCTGTATAAAACATCACACCGAAGCCTAAATTGGGCTTGGTTTCCCTCACATCACTGGCAAATACAGGGTCATTGGCATCCAGACTTGAATAGTTGGCTACATAGTTACGTATCCCTGCGTTTAATGATACCGACAAAAAGTTCTTCGGACTAAGTTGTATCGCTTTTGCAAAATAAGCGTTTACCTCGGTCTGGTGTTCTATGGCGAACTTGTCATTCATTACGATCAAGCCCGCTGCCCCGTCAATAGATTCGATAGGAACATTGACATTGGCCATAAAAGTTGTAGGCGAGCCATCAACCCCCAGCCATTGCCTGCGGGCTAATGTATTTACTGATGCCGCTTTATCCAGCAGCGAATAGGCGGGATTAAAAGGCGTAAGGTTATCCATATACTGCGTATAGGAGAACTGACTATTCTGCGCATGTACGTTTGCGGATAATGTTAAAAAAAACAGGATGCTTACCAGCGTTGTGGTAATACCATTGTTTATAGGTTTCAATTTCATCTTCATTACTGATATTTTAGTACTAAAAATCCTGTTTTACGTTTGCTCTCTCCGTTAACTGTATATTCAAGCAGGTAGAAATATGTTCCGGCCTGCTGCAAGGTTCCTGTGATATTTGAACGGCCATCAAAAACGCGGTAGGCATTATCATAGCTGCGGGTCTGGTATACTTTTACGCCATTGCGGTTCACAATGGTCACCTGGTTATCCGGATAGTTTTTGATGCCCTCTATTAAGAAGAAGTCGTTAATGCCATCACCATTTGGCGAAACAGCCTGGTGTACTATGATCTCATCCCCGGCATTATCGGTAACCGTAATTATCGCTCCTGTAGTTGATGCGGCGTTATAGTTATTATCGCCCGGCTGTGATACCGTTAAGCTGGTTGAGCCTATGTGCAGGGCATTTAATGTTTGCCCGTTTACACTGGCTATGGTAGGGTCGCTTACAGTAAAGGTAAGCGGCAGGCCCGAACTGGAGGTGATCACGCTTAGGTCATACTGAGTGCCCTTTATTAAGGTTGGTATACTCAGCACACTGATGGTTTGATTAGCTTTATTGATCACTAAGCCCTGGCTTGCCGTTGGCGTTGTGGTATAGTTTGGATTGGTAGCCAAAGTTGCGGTTATCAAAGTGCTCCCTGCGCCGGTGATATGTATTTTACCATTTACAATGGTAGCTGCAGCAGGGTTACTACTGGTATATAGTACAGTTTCACCATCACTGGCTACTGCGCCTGGGTCAAAGTCCGGACTGCCGTAGGTTTCTACCGGTAAAGCATTAAAGGTAAGCGTACGGACAGCTTGTTTTACGGTTAAAGTACCGGCTACATAGCTGATGGTATAATTGGCATCAACCGCACTGCTTGCTGTAATAGGGTAGGTGCCTACGGGAGATGTGCTGGTGGCTGTAGTAGTAATACTTGGCGCAGTTGTTAAACTGGCAGCATTATCGCCATTTACAAAGCCGGTGTAGGCGGCGGTAAAGGCTGGTAGCGGCAATCCGTAAGTGGTGGTCTGGTCATTAGCTGTTATAGTTAATGGTACTTTGCCGATAGTTAAGGTGCCTGCTATGTAAGTTATTGCATAGTTAGCATCTACAGCCCCGCTTGCAGTTATGGTGTAAGTTCCTGCCGGCGATGAAGAAGTACCTGCCGTAGTAATTGCTGGCGCAGTGGTTAGGCTTGCGGTGTTATCACCATTTACAAAACCGCTGTAGCTTGCGGTTAATGCCGGTATAGCACCATCATATACCGAGCTTTGATTATCGGCAGTAATGGTTAAAGCTGCCTGACCAATAGTTAATGTACCCGCTACATAAGTAATGTTATAGTTAGGATCGACAGCTCCGCTTGCACTTATTGGGTAAATGCCTGCCGGTGACGATGCGGTACCTGTGGTGGTGATAATTGGCGCAGTAGTTAAGCTTGATGCATTATCGCCATTTACAAAACCAGCGTAGCTAACGGTTAGGGCCGGTATTGCAGAACCGTAAGTAGAAGTTTGGTTATTAACAGTTACAACCAGCGCAGATTTACCTATTGCCAAAGTACCTGCCACATAGCTGATGTTATAGTTAGGATCCACAGCGCCGCTGGCAGTAATAGGGTAATTACCAGCCGGTGATGCGGATGTGCCCGTTGTAGTAACAGTTGGTGCTGTGGTTAGGCTTGCAACATTATCGCCATTAACAAAGCCGTTGTAGCTGGCTGTTAAAGCAGGTATGGCAGCTCCGTGGATTATACTTTGGTTGTCGGCGGTAATGGTAAGGTTAGCCTTGCCGATGGTTAATGAACCCGCTACATAGCTGATGGTATAGTTAGCATCCACAGCTCCGCTTGCTGTTATAGGATAGCTGCCGGCAGGTGATGAAGCAGTTCCCGTCGTGATTAACGTAGGTGCCGTTGTTAAGCTTGCAGCGTTATCGCCATTAACAAAACCAGTATAGCTTGCTGTAAGCGCAGGTAACGCCGAGCCATAAGTTGAGCTTTGGTTATCAGCCGTTATGGTTAATGCTGCCTTGCCAATGGTTAAGGTGCCTGCCGCGTAAGTGATAGTATAATTCGGATCAACTGCTCCGCTTGCTGTTATAGGATAGCTGCCTGCCGGTGATGCTGATGTAGCCGTAGTGCTTGCGGTTGCCGCCGTGGTTAAACTTGCTGCGTTATCGCCATTAACAAAGCCGCTGTAACTAGCTGTTAGCGTTGGTAATGCTGTGCCATAGGTTGAGCTTTGGTTGTCTGCGGTAACGGTTAATGCTGCTTTGCTGATAGTTAACGTACCTGGAACATAAACAAAGGTATAGTTAGGATCCACCGCGCCGCTGGCATTAATAGGATAAGCGCCTGCAGGTGATGCAGCTGTGGCAGCTGTGCTTATTGTAGGAGCAGTGGTTAAGCTTGCTGCATTGTCGCCGTTTACAAAGCCGCTATAGCTTACAGTGAGCGTTGGTAGTGCCGAGCCGTATACGGAAGTTTGATTGTCAACTGTAATAGTGAGCAACGCTTTACCAATAGCTAATGTTCCTGCTACATAGCTGATATTATAGTTAGGGTCAACCGCGCCACTTGCAGTAATTGAATAGTTACCTGCCGGTGATGCTGACGTGCCGTTTGTACTTAATGTTGGTGCAGTGGTTAAACTTGATACGTTATCGCCATTAACAAAACCGCTGTAGCTTGCAGTCAGTGTTGGTATAGCGGCACCGTGGGCTACACTTTGGTTATCAGCCGTGATGGTAAGGTTTGCCTTGCCAATGGTTAAAGTGCCAGTCACGTAACTGATGGTATAATTTGCATCCACCGCACCACTTACATTTATTGGGTAAGTATTTGCCGGCGATGCTGAAGTAGCCGTCGTGCTTAAAGTTGGTGCCGTAGTTAAGCTAGCTGCATTATCGCCATTAACAAAACCAGTATAGCTTGCTGTAAGCACAGGTAAAGCCGAGCCGTAGGTTGAGCTTTGGTTATCAGCAGTTATGGTTAATGCTGCCTTGCCAATGGCTAATGTGCCGGCAACATAGCTGATATTGTAGTTCGCATCCACAGCGCCACTAACACTAATTGGATAGCTGCCAGCCGGTGATGCAGCTGTGGCTGTAGTTGTTATGGTTGGTGCGGTGGTTAAGCTTGCCGCGTTATCACCATTCACAAAACCGCTGTAACTGGCTGTTAGTGTTGGCAGAACAGCTCCATAGGTTGAGCTTTGGTTATCTGCAGTAACTGTTAATGCTGCCTTGCTAATAGTTAAAGTACCTGGTGTATAACTAATAGCATAATTAGGATCCACTGCGCCGCTTGCAGTAATGGCATAAGTGCCTGCCGGGGATGCAGCAGTGGCCGTAGTGCTTATTGTAGGCTGAGTGGCCAGGCTTGCCTCGTTATCTCCATTTACAAAGCCGCTATAGCTTACAGTAAGCGTGGGCAATGCTGATCCATAAACTGAGCTTTGATTGTCTACCGTAACAACTAACAGCGCTTTGCCGATAGCTAATGTACCCGCCACATAGCTGATGTTATAGTTAGGGTCAACTGCCCCATTTGCAATAATAGGGTAGCTACCTGCCGATGATGCTGACGTTCCTGTTGTACTTAATGTTGGTGCGGTTGTTAAGCTTGCCACATTGTCGCCATTAACAAAACCGCTGTAGCTGGCTGTTAATACCGGTATAGCAGCTCCGTGAGCGATGCTTTGATTATCGGCTGTAATGGTCAGATTTGCTTTACCGATGGTTAGTGTCCCCGCCACGTAACTGATGGTATAGTTGGGGTCAACAGCTCCGCTTGCCATAATAGGGTAGCTACCGGCCGGTGATGAAGCAGTTCCTGTTGTGGTTAACGTAGGTGCTGTTGTTAAACTTGCAGTGTTATCACCATTGACAAACCCGCTATAACTTGCTGTAAGCGCCGGTAATGCCGAGCCGTATATTGAGCTTTGATTATCAGCGGTAACGGTTAATGCTGCCTTACCGATAGTTAAAGTACCTGCCGCGTAAGTGATGGTATAATTCGGATCAACTGCCCCGCTGGCAGTAATAGGGTAGCTACCTGCCGGTGATGCTGACGTAGCTGTAGTGCTTAATGTTGGGGCAGTGGTTAAGCTTGCTGCGTTATCTCCATTCACAAAACCGCTGTAACTGGTTGTTAGCGTTGGTAATGCTGCGCCATAGGTTGAACTTTGATTATCAGCGGTTATGGTTAGAGGGGCCTTGTCAATTGTCAATGTACCCAATACATAATTGATGTTGTAATTAGGATCTGCCGCACCGCTTGCAGTAATAGTATAAGTACCTACCGGTGATGCAGCTGTGGCTGTAGTAGTAATTGTTGGTAAACTAGTTAAGCTCGCTATGTTATCACCATTAACAAAACCGCTGTAATTGGCGGTAAGGGTTGGTAAAACCGAGCCATAAACTAGATTTTGGTTATTAACCGTAATGGTGAGCAACGCTTTACCAATAGCTAAAGTGCCGGCAACATAACTGATGTTATAGTTAGGGTCCACCGCCCCGCTTGCTGTAATAGGATAGTTTCCTGCTGATGATGCTGATGTAGCAGTTGTGCTGAGCGTTGGCGCTGTAGTTAGGCTCGCCGCATTATCACCATTAACAAAACCACTGTAACTGGCTGTTAAAGTTGGTATGGCTGCGCCGTGAGCTATATTCTGGTTATCTGCTGTAATGGTAAGATTGGCCTTACCGATGGTTAAAGTACCTGCCACATAACTGATAGTATAGTTAGGGTCAACCGCACCGCTTGTATTAATTGAATAGTTACCTGCAGGAGATGCTGCAGTGGCTGTAGTGCTTGCGGTTGCCGCAGTGGTTAAACTGGCCTGGGTATCACCGTTAACAAAACCGCTGTAAGTAACGGTTAGTGCAGGCAATGCCGCGCCATAGGTTGAGCTTTGGTTATCAGCGGTAACAGTCAGTGCAGCCTTGCCAATTGTTAAGGTGCCAGGAACATAACTGATGGTATAATTCGGGTCCACTGCTCCGCTTGTATTAATTGAATAATTACCTGCGGGAGATGCTGCAGTGGCTGTAGTACTTGCAGTTGCCGCAGTTGTTAAACTAGCCTGGGTATCGCCGTTTACAAAACCGCTGTAAGTAACGGTTAGTGCAGGCAATGCCGCGCCATAGGTTGAGCTTTGGTTGTCTGCAGTAACTGTTAATGCTGCCTTGCTAATGGTTAATGTACCAGGTGTATAGCTAATGGCATAGTTAGGGTCAACCGCGCCGCTTGCAGTAATAGGATAGCTGCCTGCGGGAGATGCAGCAGTGGCAGTAGTACTTATTGTAGGTGCAGTGGTTAAACTGGCCGCGTTGTCACCGTTTACAAAGCCGCTATAGCTTACAGTAAAAGTTGGTAATGCCGACCCGTAAACCGAGCTCTGGTCGTTTACAGTAACAACCAATAAAGTTTTACCAATGGCTAATGTACCAGCTACATAGCTGATATTATAGTTAGGATCAACCGCTCCGCTTGCATTTATCGGGTAGCTACCTGCCGGTGATGCTGACGTACCTGTTGTGGTTAAAGTGGGTGCAGTTGTTAAACTTGCAGCATTATCGCCATTAACAAAACCGCTGTAGCTGGCAGTTAGCGTAGGTATGGTGGCTCCGTGAGTTATGCTTTGGTTATCGGCAGTAATGGTAAGGTTAGCTTTACCGATGGTTAAAGTACCTGCAACGTAACTGATGGTATAATTCGGGTCAACCGCTCCGCTAGTATTAATTGAATAATTACCTGCCGGTGATGCTGCTGTGGCTGTTGTGTTTGCGGTTGCCGCAGTGGTTAAACTGGCCTGGGTATCACCGTTTACAAAACCGCTGTAAGTAACGGTAAGTGCAGGTAATGCCGCGCCATAGGTTGAACTTTGGTTATCAGCGGTAGCAGTCAGTGCTGCTTTGCCGATGGTTAAAGTTCCGGGAACGTAGCTGATGGTATAGTTAGGGTCAACTGCTCCGCTTGTATTAATTGAATAATTACCTGCGGGCGATGCTGCTGTGGCTGTAGTGCTTGCGGTTGCCGCGGTGGTTAAACTGGCCTGGGTATCGCCGTTAACAAAACCGCTGTAAGTAACGGTTAGCGCAGGCAATGCCGCGCCATAGGTTGAACTTTGGTTATCAGCGGTAACAGTCAGTGTTGCTTTGCCTATGGTTAAAGTGCCGGGAACATAGGTTATCGTATAGTTAGGATCCACCGCTCCGCTTGTATTAATTGAATAATTACCTGCCGGTGATGCTGCTGTGGCTGTAGTACTTGCGGTTGCCGCGGTGGTTAAACTGGCCTGGGTATCGCCGTTAACAAAGCCGCTGTAAGTAACGGTTAGCGCAGGCAATGCCGCGCCATAGGTTGAACTTTGGTTATCAGCGGTAACAGTCAGTGTTGCTTTGCCTATGGTTAAAGTTCCTGCAACGTAAGTTATCGTATAATTCGGGTCAACGGCACCACTGGCAGTAATTGAATATGTGTTTGCCGGAGATGCGGTAGTTGCTGTTGTAGTTAAAGTAGGTGCAGTGGTTAAACTTGCCTGGGTATCGCCGTTAACAAAGCCGGTATAGCTTGCTGTAAGTGTTGGTAATGCCGCGCCATAGGTTGAACTTTGGTTATCAGCAGTAATAGTCAGCGCTGCCTTGCCGATGGTTAAAGTGCCGGGAACGTAACTGATGGTATAGTTAGGGTCTACCGCTCCGCTTGTATTGATTGAATAATTACCTGCCGGTGATGCTGCAGTGGCTGTAGTGCTTGCGGTTGCCGCAGTGGTTAAGCTGGCCTGGGTATCGCCGTTTACAAAACCGCTGTAAGTAACGGTAAGAGCAGGCAATGCCGCGCCATAGGTTGAACTTTGATTATCAGCAGTAACAGTCAATGCTGCCTTACCGATAGTTAAAGTTCCGGGAACATAAGTAATAATATAGTTAGGGTCAACTGCCCCGCTTGTATTAATTGAATAATTACCTGCGGGCGATGCTGCAGTGGCTGTAGTACTTGCGGTTGCCGCAGTGGTTAAACTAGCCTGGGTATCACCGTTTACAAAACCGCTGTAACTGACTGTAAGTGCAGGTAATGCCGCGCCGTAGGTTGAACTTTGATTGGCTGCAGTTATGGTTAAAGGTGCCTGATTAACCGTTAATGATTGTGTAACATCAGTCGCCGCTGAGTGTGTGCCATCTCCTGCCTGTGAGGCGGTAATATGTGCTGTACCGGCAGCTACAATATGAATGTTGCCGCTTACTATGGTGGCTACTGCTGTGTTATCGCTACTGTAGGTAATTGCCGGTGTGCCGTTGTTGGTGCTAGTTGCGCCTGGGGCAAAATCAGCATTGCCATAGGTTTTAGTTGGCAGCGGGTTGAAGGTAATAGTTTGTGGGATGAGTGCTGGTGCAACAATAAAAGTTGCTGATGGGCCTGACCCAGGTGCCAGATTTCCTGCCAGATCAGATGCTGTTCCGGCACCTATGGAAATACCCAGTGTTCCGGTACCGCTAATGCTTGTAATGCTTACCGTGTATGTTGTGCCTGATCCGGTTACGGCAACAGTACCTGTGGCTGTACCTGTAGTAATAAGCGAAACATTGCCCGCCACCAGGGTACTAGTGTTAAAATTGACATCAGCATAGGTTACGGTATAGGTTACAGGGCCCGTTGAGGTGCTGCTTACCGACGGACTGCCTATGGTAATTGTTGGAGCTGTTTTATCGAACGTGATATCATCACCGGCGGCTACATCATTATAGGTTGTTTGGTTGCCAGCCGGATCGGTTAATGAAAGTGTGAAAGGTATTCTTCCCTCGGCATCACCGGCAACCATGGTATAGCTTGCCAAATAGCTGTTTACACTTGTACTTGTAGCTGTAATGGTGTGCCCTGCTATAGTAACGGTTGGTGTTTGTACAGTTTCGCTTGAACCGAAAGTAAGTGTTATTGTATTTCCAATTTTGGCAAAAGCGCTGTTTGTTGTATTGTTTGAGGCATAGATTAAGCCATTAGCCGTTGGCGCGGTTTTATCTATAGTATAAGCCTGGCCCGCAAATGGCAGTGTAGTACTTATACCCGGACTTAAGCTTGTAGCATTGGCAAGGCTTAATGCGATAGTCCCATCTCCTGTACCTGTATTGGCAGTTACGGTATAAGTTGTGCCTGAGCCTGCGATTGATGAAATACTTGCACCGCTAATACCACCTGTAGTTGTTAATGAAAAATTGCTTGTTGTTAAACCTGTTATCGCCGCACCAAAAGTTACAGTATATTGAACCGAGGTGGCGTTTGTTGGGCTTGCTGTTACCAGGTTGATAGAACTGATAGCTGTAAGGGATACCGGGGTTACATTGTTAGGGTTATTAGTACCTGCTGTTGTAAGATAATTTTGGCTACCGGCCGGGCCATTATATTCAACAGCCATTACCCGGTAAGTATTACCTGCTGTAAGGCCTGTAATATTTACGGTTGAGCCTGTGCCATTATATACGCAATACCATCCGCTGCCGCCAACCTGGGTGCCGGAGGCGTATGTTGTATTAGCAGTGTAGGTAGTACTGTTTACAGGTGCCGGGCTGCCCGTTGAGGCCAGGGCTATAAATACAGCCCTTGAGGCACCGCTACCATTTGTCCAACTGGCGGTAGTGCCGGTTGCAGTAGTATTTGTAAAGGTTACATTGGTAGCTTGTGTAGCCGGGGTGCCAATTAATTGTATAATATTGCCCTGGTTATCAGTGCCACCATTGGTGCCGCCATCGTTTACATAAATATTGGTTGGGTTTATTATAGCTAAGCCATATGGAAAATCAGAGCCATCACTGCTTAAGCCTGTATAAATAGTTGTTGGCGTACCTGTGTCTCCTGTATATCTTACCAAAGCATACCCCGGAAAGCTATTAACTTGTGTGGCATACAAATTATTAGAAGCATCAACAGCTAAGGAGGTTACGTATTGGTTAGTTGATATCGTTGATACCGCGTAAGAAGTCGCTTTCGTTAATTTATAAATATGACCACCATCGTTATTAGCATTGTCATTATCAAATGAATCAGCTACATATACATCGCCTAACGAGTTTACTGTCAGGCCGCTGGGAGCTGTATAATAATCACCGCTGAGCAAACCTGCCGCGTCTAATTTATCATATAATACAGTGCCTGCTGAATTCGCCGCGCTGCCTGCGGCATATTTAACAACTTCGTAGGCGCCAATCCCGCTGTTTCCGCCGTCTGCATTTACATTATATACTACGGCATATATATTATCGCTCGCATCAACTGCAAGGGCAGAGTAATAGCCTACGCTTGCAGTACCTGTTTGGTAAACTGAAGCTGTATAGGATGTGCCGCCATTAAATTTAAGCTTTATGATATTACCATAAGGTACGGTGGGGCCGTCGTTATCAGTGGTGAGGTAAACATCGCCATTACTGGTTACAATAAGCCCCGTTCCATAATCGCCTGCATTATCGTTATCCGGAAAGCCATCGTAAATTACGGTAGGGCTGCCCGTACCGTTGGTATATTTTACCACCTCGCCCTGTGTGCCGCTGGCATCAGTTTGTAAAGCATATATATTACCACTGGCATCCTTGGCTAAAGCAGTTGCCAGGGCATTTGTTGAGAGTGTTATGCTCGTAAATTGTGCACGGGCAGGCAACGCTATTCCAACAAAAAGAATAATTGCTGAAACAATGTAAAAACCTTTTGTAAATAATGTTTTCATACTTTTTGGGTTTTTATATACACAGGTATGGGTTTTGCCAGCCACTTACACTTTCCTCATGAATCTCTTTAAAATCCGGTGAATCGAATCTTAAGCCATTGCCCTGGCTTATTACTGTTTTATAGATGTTTTTTGACGATGTTTTAATAGAAAGTATATCAATTACCGGTAATGAAAAGCCGGATAACGGATAAAAATTGCGCTCGCCTCTTGGCCCAACTACTGATTCCTTTTGAAGGAGGGCCATAACCGAGGCCCAGTCGCGTTTTAAAAGATGAGATTTAACTTCGCGTAAGGCAAGCCCGGCTTCATAGCCTAATAAGCCATAAATATTGGCCATCTGGCCACCGAGGCTTTCGTATCTTTTTACAAATTCCTTATTACGTTTGTCCTCAGCATTACGGCTCCATGATACAGCTGCATACAAATCCAGGTCGAGGCCAGCTATATCTTCCAGCAGATCATCATATACCATGTTTTCAATTACACATAATGGTATGTGTTTATGAAAGCCCGATTGCCGCCAAGTTGCTAAAAATTCATTCCCCATGCTTCCTGCAAAAACGGCGTGCACGTAACTGGGAGCGTTCTTTTTAATTTCGTTGAAAAAGTTATCTAGGTTTAATCTCTTGATATCGGATGGATCGCGTGGAATTACATGCAGGGCCAGTTGCTGTGCCCCTGCAACGCAGGCCCCCCTGTAAAAAGCACTGCTTAAGTGATAGCCAGCTTCATATACCGGCATTACCATCATTCCTGTTCCGCCATACTCTTTCTGTGCCCAATGGCCTAAAGCATATTGTGATTGCCATATTTGCTGCGAAGAGTAAAATATACGCGGGCTCAGGTGATTGAAATAGGGGATATATTCGCCCATATCAAAAAAGAAAGCGAGCTTATTGTGGGATTCTATTACAGGAATAATGTCAGGTATTGATTTATAGCTGATCAATCCTGAGATCATATCTATCTGGTCAAAAAACACCAGTTTATTTACAGCATCCAGCACACTTTTAGGATCACCCATTTGCGTATAAACAGGCATGAATTCAATTTCATTCTGTTTTATAGTGCCGGGGTATAATCCCTGCAATATGCCAGCCATTAAATGATGACCATAAAAGGGATAAACCCCCGAATAGGGGGTCAGTAAACCTATTTTAATTGGTTTTATCAACTTTAATAAGATTTAGTAGGCTTTGCGATGCTTAGTTTCTGGCAGGGAAAATGCCTACCATAGTTATAAAATATGAAATAGCGAGATATGGTTGCAGAATAGAAATAGGTATGTTGCTGCCTGTAAGGCCAATAGCAGTAGGGCTTAAGGGTGTGTTAGGGGCTGCAGTAGTGTAAATTTTGCCTACCTCGGCGGTTGGCCCTGAACCGGTTACCGGACCCTTTGACAGAACTGTTGTAGTGCCCGGGATACCCGTTGTTCCCGTGCCGTTATTTGCATTAAGTGAGTGTGTATGTGCGGGTAAATTACTTTGCAGTATTGATGTGCTTTCTGTTCCGGATGTTTGACCTACCACATAATTGCTTAACCCCGGACCCTGGCCCTGGCCAATTGGCATCCGGCCGCGCAGATCGGGCAAAGCAAAGTTGTTTGTGCCGTTACCGCCATAGAATGTACCAATCAAAGAGAAAAGAGCTGAATTTTGAGATATTGCCAAAAGTTGGCCGCTACAGAAAGCAGTTCCATATGGGGCAAAGTTGCCCGCAAATGCGAATATTAATGCTAAGTATACTTGCATAATAATTGGGATTAAGGTTTATATATTGGTTTAGATATTTAAGTCAATATTAAATATATTTTTTCATTAGATTTTACATTTTGGGAAATTTTTTTTGAAAAAATAGACTGATAATCAGTGTTTTAAGTGTATGTAAATAAAATATCGCTATTGTTATATTTTTTAATATAAACACATTTATTTTTAGTTAGGCTTAAAAATGAACAAGGTTATTATTAAAAGATTTTACTTAATAAACAGTTGTTTATCAGATTGATGCGGGAGCAAAAGTTTTTTTGTGTTTTCTAAAAATTTATTTAATACATTTAAATACCAAATAAACCCAAATGAACAATCAGCGCAGGTTATTTCTTAGTCAAATGTCATTAGTGGCCGGCATAGCTGCATTAAATAAGCCAATGAATTCAATGGCTGCTATCAGCAAACGTATTAATACCTTATATACTGCTAAAACTGATGTTACTATTCATCATACTAATGATTTGCATGGTAATATTGACGCCGTATATAATAATATGGGCGGCCTGAAGCACATAAAAAACGTGCTTAACAACCAGGAAACAAATGGCCTATTACTTGATGGAGGGAATTTTTTAGATAGGTCAAACAATATCGCGCAGCAAAGGGAAGTGATACATGCTATGAACGCTATGGGTTATCATGCAGCGGCTGTAGGTAACCATGAGCTTGCATTTGGGCAGGGGCATTTAGCATCACTTATTCCGTGTATGACTTTTGCGCTGGTAAACTGTAATTATCATTTTAATGATGCGTTAAGTAAACTGGTTAGGCCCTATGTTATTATTAATAGCGGCCAGTATAAGGTAGGCATCACAGGCGTTGGCCACCAGGTTGCAGGTGTAATATATAATGATGCTATACATTGTGCCAACAAAACAGCTAAACAGCTTAAAGAGGATGAGCATTGTGATATAGTTATCTGTCTTTCGCATTTAGGCTATCAGCAGGAAAATAGTAGGCCTGATGATAAGATGCTTGCGCGCGAATCGGAGCATATTGATATGATAATCAGCGGTCATAATCAGGAATTGATGAGCGGCCAGTTGGTGATGCAAAATAAAAACAGGCACGAGGTGATCATTAGTCGGGCTGCATGGAGTGGGCTGATGATAGGCAAAACCGTATTTAGCTTTAGCAACGGAAAGCAAAAATCAAATATTGATGCCCGGTATTTAGTGCCAGGCCAGCCATGCGGGCAAAAATTCGCGGCCTCATACTCCAATTTGTGCTTAATAGAACAACCGGCATAAATAAGCAATAGTTCAAGATCGCCTTATGATCAGATATGCTAAGTTACCGCTGCCATTTGATGCTGGGCTTACCCAAAGCGAATTATTAACAATAAAAGAAGAGTGGCTGCCCCATTTTAATACTTCGTATTATGCGGGCTCATGGAAAGGTATTGCGTTACGATCGGTAGAAGGGAAGCACGAAACTATCATACCTGAATTGATGGGAAAATTGGAATATAGGGATACTATATATATGTCACGTTTCCCATCAGTTGTAAAATTGCTTTCAGAGTTAAATTGTCCGGTGATGGCTGTACGTTTTTTGAATCTACAGGCCGGAGCAATTATTAAAGAGCATACAGATGAAGGCCTGCTGTTTGAACAGCATGAAGTCCGTTTGCATTTCCCGGTGTTTACCAACCCTGGTGTTGAGTTTTATGTAGATGGTGAGCGCGTAATAATGGATGTGGGTGATTGCTGGTATATGAATGCGCATTTACCCCATAGCGTGACAAATAAAGGCGCTACAGACAGGATTCATCTTGTTGTTGATTGTAAGGTGAATGATTGGTTAACGCGACTTATTGAGTCATCTGCTGTAATTTCAATTAAAGAAGATGAACTTGATCCTCAACTCTTAATGGTAATTAAAGAGTTGCGCATACAAAATACGGTTACATCCAACGCATTAGCAGATGATATGGAGCGGCAATTAAATAAAGATCATGCTTGATTTTCCACTTAATTGGGTTCCGTACAAATTATTAGCAATTGATGGCCGGATCAAATGCTGTTGGCTAAATACTTACGGGGAATCCTTCACTGAGCCATTTTTTGATGAAACCATTTTAAAATGCAAGGGACTGGATGGGAGCCATGCCGCCATATCATCGGTTAGTGATTTAATGATGATTGGTGAGTGGGCGAGTGGGGGATCCGCGATAGAGCCAACGGCCTTTATTTTTCATGTTTCGCGCTGTGGCTCAACACTGATTTCGCAGCTGTTGGCCACGTTGGATGAAAATATAGTTCTTGCTGAAGTTCCTTGTTTTGATGACATACTGCGTTTGCCCTACAAATACCCGGAATTTGATCGGGCTGCAATTGCAAAGCTATTTACTGATACCTTAAGCTATTACGGGCAAAAACGAACCAATAAAGAAAAGAACCTATTTATTAAAACAGACAGCTGGCATTTGTTTTTTTATGAACAGTTGAGGCAGCTTTATCCTGCTGTTCCTTTTATTATATTATACCGTAGTCCGGGTGAGGTGTTCAACTCGCACCGCAAGCAACCCGGTATGCAGGCTGTAAACGGTTTAATTGAACCACAATTGTTTGGGTTTGATGCCAATAAAGTGGCTAATATGAGCCCAGATGCTTACCTGGCCGCTGTAATTGAAAGTTATTTTAAAAAATGCCTTGAAATTGCAGCTGTGGATGACCAATTCCTGCTCCTGAATTATAATGAAGGCGCAATGCAGATGATTGAAAAGATTGCAGCTTTTACAAAAGCAACACTCACACCGCAGGATGTTTTAAATATGACGGAAAGAAGCCGATATCATTCCAAAAAACAAGGTGAGATTTTTTCTGAAAAAGTTACCCACTACGTACCATCAAACCTTAATAAGGCTGTTGAGTTATATAATTTACTGGAGGAGAAGAGAAAAGCAACAAACTAATTGCTTTTATAACCAGATGTCGCTTTCCTGCTTGCCGGTGGGTTCATAATTAATATATTGTACAAACCTTGGCAAAGCCGAAGTATTTGGACTGCTGCCATGTGGAAGTGCATGGTGCCATATAATAAAATCACCGGCATTGGCAGCTATTGGCTTAGCGCCTAAAGCATACAGATCCTGTTTACGCGGGTCTGCGCCTAGGGGTAAACTTTTAAGCCAATCTTCTAACTTGTTTTGAAAACCCGGTACAAGTGTAAATGCTCCCTGGTTTTCTGCGGTATCAGCTAAATAAAGCAATCCTTGTGTACCCAATGGCATGGGCGGCATAATGCTACTATCCCAGTGCAGGCGTGGCCCCTGAAATGCATAGGATTGAGTTACAGGCGGGTTAAAACCAACCCTGTCGGTATTTACCCAAATATCAGTTCTGTTCCAGATCTCCTCGAAAGCTTTTCTGATTTTAAAGGCTTTGCGGTTTTGCTCAAGCGCCGGGTGTTGAAAAAGCTGCACCATAATGCCCTGTTTTGCAGGGTGGTTATTGTACCATGTAGCCGGATCATGCCTTTTTATATTAATGTGGTCACAAAGCGCCTCAATAGCTTCGTCACAGCATTCCCTGGTTACTGCGTTCCTGATAATGACATAACCGTTTCGCTGCCAAAAGTCCCAATCATCGCTGGTTAGCACATTGTCGCTGTGCGTTATGCTGTTCTCAGCGATATTATCATTAGTAAATAACTGATTAAACCGGACTATTTTTTCAGATTCGGGTTCACCGGTAACCTGTAATATCCAGTCTTCAAATTTTTCAAATGATGGATTTTCGAGGTATATATATTGAATGGTTGGTTCCAACCCTAAACCTAGTGCATTTAATAAAGTAATATCCAGCGTCCATTCATCAGTAAAAGCATCAGGCTTAATTTCATTGTTCCTTTTTAAAACAGATTTATGCCAATAACGCTTTAAATGCATTACCGGCAATTTGCCTGTTTCAGTGGATGAAGTTATAGCCAGATCGGGCATTTTTTACGGATTATATCGAAGTTTTGGATTGGAAATAATACCTGTTATTGTATAAATATAATATGAAAAGACTTAATTATCCGTAATAGCAGATATAAGCCACATCAGTATCACATATAATATCGAATATAACGCCTGATGCGACGTCAAATTCATCCTTTTCGTAATATTTTGTCCAGCTGCCTTCAGGTAATTTAACATCCATTATGCCGGCGATAATGATCATCTTTTCGGGTGTGGAAGTGGAGAATTGGTAAGTTCCTTTTTTCATTACACCAACGGTAGCTTTGCCCTTATCTGTGTCAAGCGCCAGGCTTTTTACTTTGCCATCAAAATATACATTGTGGGATACTGTCCCCTCAGTTGAATCACTCATTATTAGTTTGTATTTGGTTTGATATGAAAAGCAAATATATAATCCCGAAAGGATAGAGCGGTAAAAGATTGATGAAAAAGTTTAGCAGCATATATTAATGTATGTATATCATTGATTGGTAGTTGCTGAAATAGCGGGTTAAACTATTGTTAAGGAATAGCCATCTTATTTGCATTTTTCTAATTCTTTCTGTCGCATTCTCTAAAAAGTCGTACTTTTAATCAACTAATTACTTCGGGCTACTGGCAACAGTAAATAAATAAAATTATATGAATAGCATTCATAATAAGGACATTGGAACCAAACAAAAAGCGCTTGCCATAAATCTTGATCCAAAAATTTATGGTTCTTTCGCCGAAATTGGTGCTGGGCAGGATGTGGCTGCTAATTTTTTTAAGGCTGGCGGTTCATCAGGCACTATTGCCAAAACCATGTCGGCTTATGACATGACTTTTTCTGACGCTATTTATGGTGCCATGCAAGTACGCCGTTACGTAAGCGAGCCAAGGCTAAAATCAATGCTGAACCATGAGTATGGCTTACTAATTGAGCGATTGGCTGAGCTGCGTGGCGATTCAACCACATTCTTTGCTTTTTCTGATACGGTTTCGGCCCTCAACTATAATAAAACTAACGACGGGCATGGCTGGATGGGCGTACGCTTTCAGTTAGAGCCAAACGGCGAATTTAACGATGTGGTTATTCACGTAAAACTATTGGATAACGATAATAACCTGCAGCAGCAAGCGGTAGGTGTTTTGGGTGTTAACCTGATGTATGCCTGCTTTTATTATAATGAAGTGCCACCGGTTTTCCTGCTTTCACTGATGGATAACTTATCGAGGGACCGTATCCAGATAGATATGATCCGTTTTGAAGGGCCAAACTTCACTAAGGTTGATAACAGGCTGATGAGTTTGCACCTGGTTAAATATGGTTTTTCTGATGTGGCGGTTTTTGGTCCTGATGGTAAGAATCAGCAACCATCAGAAGTGCTGTATAAAAAGCATATTGTGGTAATCCGCGGCCGTTTTCGCCCTATTATTAATGTGCATATGGATATGCTTACCACGGGTGTTAAGCAATTTATGCAGGAGCCCGATGTAGATAAAGATAACGTGATGGTAGTTACCGAGCTTACCCTGCAATCATTAAAAGAAAGAAATGCCGACGAAACAGCTGAAATTGATGAAAAAGATTTCCTTGACCGTGTAGATATCCTTTGCTCACTCGGGCAAACGGTACTGATCTCAAATTTTCATGAGTATTATAAACTGATAGCCTACTTATCCAAGATAACTAAACTTAAATTGGGTGTGGTTTTGGGCTATCCGAATTTGGAATATATTTTCTCTGAAGAGCATTATAAAGACCTTCCGGGTGGTATTTTAGAGTCTTTTGCAACATTATTCAGCCGTAAGGTTAAGCTGTTCATATATCCTACCTTGCGCGATAAGGTTATTTACAATTGCCTTAGGTTTAACCCGCCGGCACACCTTATCGATCTGTACCGTTATCTGATAGCCAATAATAAAATAGAGGATATTCATCATTACAACGAAAATAACCTGCATGCGCAAACTGATAAAGTGCTGGAGCTTATAAAACATGGTGAAGCTGGGTGGGAGGAACATGTACCACCAGAAGTAGTAACCATGATAAAGGAACGCTGCCTGTTTGGGTATCCATGCGTTGTCAATCCTGAAAAAGAAGAAAAAGAAAATCTGACTAAAGCGGATGATAATCCGGGTGCTGTATTGGATAAGGTGTAGATGCAGAAAATACGGGTAAGTAAGTTAAGGTTCGATCAGGATGAGCCATCCCGTAATCATACGGTTGCATTTGAGGGTGTTGCTATTGATACTTTAACCGAAGTGCTTATTGCACAGCATACCGCTGCCGATATTTATTCAGATCAAAGCGGCAATCGTAGCATTTCCGCGCTTTCACTTGAAATTAACCAAGGTACATTTACCAATCAACACAAAAAGGCGGCTTTCCCTGTAGTTGCGGTTATCAATGAAAATAGCAGGCTGATACTGGCCTGCGACTGCTATGCCGAAAATAACAGGCTTTGTGAACACCAGGCCGCGGTATTATCCGAAATTATAAAACGGGACGAGTTAAGAGTGTTTTTTGATGAAAAGCTGCGCCATAATAAGCTCAAAAAATTTGCTGTTGATTACGGGCTCGAACATGAAGCGGACCTCGATAGTTTTTTCAAAATTGAGCTTATTAACAGCAAGCTGGAAATTACTCCGGTTTTAACATCCTTATTACCAGTAACCAAGGAAAGCATAGGCTCGCTAAAGTCGATTATTGTGGCTGATGCGCCGCCGGTTGTAACGGAAGAACACACCATCTGCATTGTATTAAAGCAGCATAAATATTATAAGTATTTATTTGTTGAACTATATTCGGCACAAACGACCAGGGACGGGAAGATCAAAAATCCATTAACGCAGATAGCCCCGCTGGATATGATCTGGCAAACGGAGGATGCACAGCAGTTGAAGTTCTTTACGGGGATACACAAGTTTCAGCACCATATTAATAAAACAGTTAGCGAGGCCGATATAATGGCTTTAAAAGCCATTGTCAAAAACCCTTTGGATTATGATTTTTATTATCATGATAATGAGATATCAGAAAATATTATCGCAAACTCAATTTTCCCCGTAAAGGTTGAGTTGCTTACAGCAGAGCCTAAACTAACCGTCAAGCCTAAAGATCAGTTCTTTGAGCTATCGGGCACCCTTGAAATAGATCAGCAGATATTTGATTTTAAAAATCTGAGTATCTGGTTTACTTATTTTGTATGGACCGGCAACAAGCTTTATTTAACGCCTAACCTGCAACAGCTGAACGTGATAAACCTGCTAACCAAAAGACAGGATAATATACTGGTACATAGCTCAAAATTTGATGAGTTTAAGAAACAATTGCTCACCAAGTTGGAAGAAAAGGTAAATATTGATTACCCGCACATCAAAGCCGCTACCCCAGCCCAGTTAAAAAAGCAGGGCTTTAATAACGAAACTGAAAGAATAATTTACCTATCGGATTTTGGTACACATGTTATGCTCATCCCGGTGATGCGGTATGGTGAGGTGGAAATATCCGTGCGTACCAAAAGGCAGATCTATTCGGTTGATGAGCGGGGCAAGGAATTCCTGGTAAACCGGAAAGATGCAGCGGAGATTGATTTTACTGCATTACTGGTAAAACAGCACCCTTATTTTGAAGAACAGCTGGAAAACGACCTGCAATATTTCTATCTGCATAAAAAAAGATTTTTGGATGAGGACTGGTTTCTGGATGTGTTTGATGAGTGGCAGAATCAAAAAATAAGCATACTCGGTTTTAATGAGCTGGAAGGTAATAAGCTTAACGCCAATAAGGTAAAGATCAATATTAAAGTATTGAGCGGCCTTAACTGGTTCAATGCTATTGTTAACGCGCGTTTCGGGCGTAAAAGAGCAGCTCTGAAACAGATCTACCGAGCGGTAAAGAACAAAACCAAATACGTGCAGCTAGATGATGGCACAACAGGTATTTTACCAGCTGAATGGATAGAAAAGTTTAACGATTATTTTAATGCGGGCGAGATAGCAGATGATGAAACTTTGCAGATAGCGAAGTCGAACTTTACAGTGATAGAACAATTATTTAATGAGGCCGATCTGGATGAGAAGGTAATGAATGAGATCAGCATCTATCATAAAAAACTGGAAAACTTTGAAGCTGTTAAGTTAGTGCCAACCCCGGCAGACTTTAACGGCGAACTGCGCCCATACCAACAGCAGGGTTTAAGCTGGCTCAATTTTTTGGATGACTTTAACTTCGGTGGCTGCCTGGCTGATGATATGGGTTTGGGTAAAACAATACAGGTTATAGCATTTATTCTATCCCAACGGGGCAAAAGCAAACACAATACCAACCTGGTGGTGGTACCTACCTCATTAATCCATAACTGGCAGCTGGAGATCGTAAAATTTGCACCAACAATGCGTGTTCATACTATTTATGGGGCCGATCGCATTAAAAGTATATCAGAATTTGACAAATATGAGGTTGTTCTCACCTCTTACGGAACTTTGCTGGCTGATATTGTTTTCCTGAAGGATTATGAGTTCAATTATGTTTTTCTTGATGAATCACAACAGATCAAGAACCCGGAATCGCAGCGTTATAAAGCAACCCGGCTTTTAAAATCGAGAAACAAAATTGTGCTTACAGGCACGCCCATTGAAAATAACACATTCGATCTGTATGGGCAGCTATCCTTTGCCTGCCCGGGTTTATTGGGCAGTAAGCAATATTTTAAGGAGATCTATTCTTCGCCTATTGATATGTTTAAGAGCAGTAAGCGGGCTAAGGAACTGCAAAATAAGATCAGTCCATTCATCCTCAGGCGTACCAAGCAGGAGGTAGCATCAGACCTGCCGGAAAAAACCGAAATGGTTTTGTATTGCGAAATGAAGGCTGAGCAGCGCAATATTTATAACGCGTACGAAACAGAGTTCAGGGATTATATATCGGCCACCACAGGCGATGTGCTGAAAAAATCGCCCATGAATGTGCTGAAAGGTATAACACGCCTGCGGCAGATCTGTGATTCGCCATTATTGCTTAAAGGCGAGAAGATGCCCGGTAATGCCTCTGCTAAGATAGATATGCTGATGGAGGAGATTGAGGGCAAAAAGCATCAGCATAAAATATTGGTATTTTCCCAGTTTGTAACCATGCTCGATCTGATAAAAAAAGAACTAAAGAGCCGAGGGATAGGTTTTAGTTACTTAACCGGGCAAACGCGTAACAGGCAAGTGGTTATTAATGATTTTCAAACCAATGCGGAGATCCGTGTTTTCCTGATTAGCCTGAAAGCAGGCGGCACCGGCCTCAATCTAACCGAAGCCGATTACGTTTACCTGGTTGACCCATGGTGGAACCCGGCAGTTGAAAACCAGGCCATTGACCGCTGTCATCGTATTGGGCAGGACAAAAATATTGTTGCCGTAAGGCTGATATGCCCCGGCACGGTTGAAGAAAAGATAATGGTGATGCAGGAAAACAAGCAATCACTCGCTAATGATTTGATCAAAAGCGATACCTCATTTGTTAAAAATCTCTCAAAAACAGATCTGCTTAACCTGTTGAATTAATATAGCTACCTTATAATTGTTAATGAACCCGATAGTACCTGGTTGTTTACATTGGTATTTATAATATAATAATACGTGCCAACGGGCAGTTGCTGTCCGTTATATTTTCCGTCCCACGGTGTGGGGTATCCCACCGAGTGATAGAGTTTTGCACCGTACCTGTTAAATACATCAATAATGGCGTTAGTATAGGCAACAAGGCCTTTAATATCCCAGTAATCATTAATGCCATCGCCGTTGGGTGTAAAGGCATTAGGTATAACCAGTTCTGGAGATACTATGATTTGAGTTTGGGCGTAAGTTACACAGCCCAGGCTATCGGTAACCGCCAAGGTATAACTACGATCGATATCGCCGGTAATAACCGGGTTTTTTGAGGTAGCATTATTGATATCAATATTTGGCGACCATAAGTAGGTCACATCAGTCTCGCTGACCACAGGATCTAAAGTAATAGTGTGGCCACGTAAAACATACCGTATGCCACCTGCATTAACTGTTGGCGGAGGGCTGAATTTCACCAGCATCGTATCCGAAGGTATATAACACTCGCCGGGATTATTAGCGGTAAGGGTTAGCTTTACTGATCCGCTTTGTTTATCGGCAGCAGATGGGGTATATGTTGCATCTAACTCATCAACTGAAGGAGTGAAACTCCCACTACCAGAGGTGCTCCATTTACTTCCACCCGGAATAAATATTTGCGCTTTTAGCGGAACGCTGGCCTCCTGAATACAAACACTCCTGTTACCACCTGTACTTACTGCAGGCGAAGGCCCAAAAGTAATGGTCATGCTTGAAATGGAAAAATTGCAATCGTCAGTACTGGTTGATCGAAGAGTTAATGTTACTGTTCCTACCGCTCTGTCTTCCGCCGAGGGGATGTATTTAGCATTCAGGTCATTACTTGATGGTGAAAATGTTCCTGATCCGGATGGTGTCCATATACCTGTTGTTGTGCCACCGGTAACTTTGCCTGCCAATTGTATCGAGGGGATATTTATACAAACTAACTGATTGGGGCCTGCATCAGCTTTTGGTGGTTCATGTATCATTACCTGCGTAGTACCGGCAGGGCTGGTACAACTGTTAACGGTAACATATAAGTGGTATATGCCTGTATCAGCAAGTGTTACATTGGTAATATCCGGGTTTTGCAGGGTGGATGAATAATTATTGGGCCCTGTCCATAAGTAGGTCGCATTTCTGACCACAGGTGTGCGCAATTGTATAGTACTGCCCACACAAATGGGGGAATTACTATTGGTTACAGGCATTGCGGGCTGCGGATTCAATGTAACTGTATAGGCAAAAGCAGCGCCCGGGCAACCAAACGCAATTGGTGTTATAATATAACTAACCTTTACCGGGTTAGGGCCAGTATTAACTAAAGTTTCATCAATAGTTGCTGACGTTTGATTGCTTACAGGTTTGTTACTGATGCTGTTTGCTGTATCCCGTTCCCAGCTAAATGTGGCTGACGGTATGTTTGATGTAATGGTATAGTTTTGCGGTGTGCCACTGCATGTTGTTGCTGCATCAGCACTGGTTATGTAGGCCGTAGGGTTTATGGTTTCTGTCCATGTAAATGGTTGTGCCTGGCAATTGCTGGTTTGGTAATTAATGGTATATGGAACTGCAATTGGGGCCGTAGTAGTATTAAAAAGTACCTCGCGTATGGTCCCTGCTGTTTGCCCCGATACTGCTGCGTTGGTTATACCCGGAACAGCTGCGCGGCTCCAGGTAAATATTGTTTGTGGTACGCTGAAGGTTATCGCGTAATCATCGGTTGTATTATCGCAAATTGTTGCCGTAGGGCTGCTGGTAACTGCCGGCGTTGGATAAACGGTAACTACGTATTTAAATACAGGCCCTGAACAGCCATTATTTAATGGTGTTATCAGGTAGGTTACATCAATAGGGGCGGCGGAGGTATTTATCAAAGCTTCAGTAATAGTACCTGATGTTTGAGCGGTCACCGCCGGGTTACTGATGCCTGTTACCTGTGCCCGGCTCCATGAATAGGTAGCCCCGGGAGTATCAGAAGTAATTACATAATTTAATGGGATACCACCGCAGGCATTATTATTGGGTGAACTGGTAATATTAGGTACCGGATTGACCGATACGCTTACTTTTGTACGTGGACTAATACAATCATCTATTACTGCCTGAACATAGTAGATGGTATTTGATAGCAATGGAGATGTTGTAAATGTGCTGCCTGTAGCTAACAAGTTTCCACCGGCTGCCGCGTCATACCATTTATATGTGCCTGTTGAGCCATTTGCTATTAGTATTGCAGGGCTGCCCATGCAAGTGCCTGTCGGCGCCACAACAGGAGCTACAGGTGTTTGATTAACGGTTATTGTAACAGGGGTTCGTGCGCTGGTGAGGCCGTTTGCAGTAGTTTGTACATAATAAGTAGTAGTCGCTGTAAGCGGTGGGGTTATATAATTGGGTCCGGTTGAAAGTAAAGTGCCGTCAGTGGCAGAATCATACCAGCGATAAGTTCCACCGGGAGTAAGTGCCGACAGTGTTGTGCTGCTGCCCATACAGACAGAGGTTCCCGGGGCTGTTGGGGCTACTGGCACCGTATGAATAAAGATCTCAACCTTTGCCGATGCTGGTCCGCAAACACTTGTAGGATTGGTTGTTGTTAGGGTAAGTGTTACATCACTTTCGCCCGCTGCGGGGGTATATACCGCATTTAGTAAGTTAGGTTTAGAGAAAGTTCCTTTACCGCCAGACCATATTGCACCCGAGGCACCACTTACGCTTCCTGCCAGTTTCACAGGTTGCCCGGTTTGAACGCTCTGGTTTGGCCCGGCGTTCACCCTGGCTGCAGGGTCAATGGTTACATTAGCGGTGGCTACTTCCGGCGATCCGTCGGATAAAACTAATGTATTGCTTACTGTGTACGTGCCTGGTTTGCTGGCATTAAGATTTATTTGTCCCGTTGTTTTGTTTACAAAAACCAATCCACTGGGGGAGGCACTGAATGTGCCTGCGCTTGAATTGCTTGCAAATGTGGGGTAGGGGTTTGATCCGCTTTGGCAATATGGGCCATTATAATAAAAATTGCCATTAGGTATAGAATCAGTTACAAAAATAACACTTGAAGTACCCGGGCATGGGCCATTGGTGGTAAATACTATAGTGTATTTGCTCTTTTTACTTGCTTTAATATTTACTTCACCGGTTGTATTACTTACAAAAACAAGGCCTGCCGGCGATGAAGTAAAAGTGCCGCCTGCGGGATCAGCAATTACAGGAATTGGGTTCTTTGCTGTACCCCCATAAGTGCCATAAGTATATTCAAATTGTGCATCGGCAGTTGGTGTTACTGTTACGGTTACCGGCGTTCTGTCGCTGGGGCATGTACTTGAGTTGCTTTCAGCATAATAGGTTGTGGTTTCAGTTAGCGCAGGAGTAGTGTAGTTATTGCCCGATCCCAGCAAAGTACCGCCGGTAGCTGCATCATACCACAATATGCCGCCACTTGCAGTAGTACTGGCCGAAACTGTTGCAGTTGAACCCGCGCAAACGGATGTGGCACCACTTACTGTTGGCGATGGTGTAATAGGGTTTACGGTTACGGTAACCGGAGTGCGTGTGCTTTCACAGCCATTGCTTGCTGTTTGTACGTAATATGTTGCGTTGGTTGTTAACGCAGATGTAACAAATACCTGGGCCGATGATAATAAATTGCCGCCTGCCGGGCTATCATACCAGCCGTAATTGCCTGATCCTCCGGATGCGGTTAGTACAGCATAATTCCCTGAGCAAATAGTAGCACCCGAAGCTTTAGGAGCAGCAACCGATGGAAGCACAGTTACTGAAACCGCTGTTCGCGCACTGGTACAATCGCCAACAACTGTTTGTACGTAATATTTGGCGGTAGCAGTTAATGCCGGGGTGGTGTAAGTGGAGTCTGTAACCAATAATGTACCGCCTGTTGGTGTATTGTACCACTGGTAAATGCCTCCTTTTACAGTTGAAGTTGCAGTTAGCATAGTTGCCGAGCCTGAACAAACTATTGCCCCTGATACTGAAGGAGCGGCTACCGGTGGATTTACAATAACCTGCACCGGCGCACGGCTGCTGATACATCCCCCGTTAACGCTTTGAATATAATAGGTGGTTGTATTATCTAAAACAAGTGTTTGATAAGTTGTGCCGCTTGTTAATAAGCGCCCGCCCGTTGCAGCATCATACCACTGGTAGGTGCTGCCATCTACTGCTGGAGTAGTAATTGTTAAATTGGTGCTGGTTCCATAGCAAATAGTGCTTGTTTGCGCTGCAGGGGCCGGAGGTATTGGGTTCACGGTTACTGTTACCGGGGTGCGCGCGCTTTCACATCCGTTTGCTGAAGTTTGCACATAGTAAGTTGTTGAAGCGGTAAGTGCGGGAGTAGTGTAGTCGGGGCTTGAAATTAATGAAGTTCCGCCGGTTGGTACATCAAACCAGTCAAAAATTCCGGATGTCGCATTGGCATGTAAGCTTGCAGCCATACCCGAGCAAATAGTAACATTGCTTGATGTTGGCGTTGGCGGCGGTGGACTTATATATACAATTACAGCTGTGGGGGCACTAACACATCCGTTAACAGTTGCCACCACATAATAAGTTGTTGTTTTTGTAACCGCGGGCGTGGTATAGATGGGGCCTGTGGCTAATTGATTAGTTTCAGCAGCTGAATCATACCAAACATAATTTGTGCCTCCGCTGGCTGTTAGGGTAGCCCCATTACCCGAGCATACTGATGTATTTGTAACGCTTGGTCGGCCTGCTGTATAAACAGTTACAGCAGTGCGTGCACTTGTACAGTTTGATAAGGTTGTTTGTACATAATAAGTAGTGGCAGTAGTAATAGGAGGTGTAGTAAATGTATCGCCAGTAGCTAAAAAATTACCGCCGGTTGCAGCATCATACCACTGGTAAGTACCGCCAGGGGCTGTGGCTTTTAGCGTTGCCGGACTGTTTTCACAAACTGTAGTACTACTGGCTGTAGGGGCATTGGGCATTGTGGAAACGCCAACCGATATACTTGCTGTAACAGCGGGGCAGCTTGTAGATTTATCGGTTACTGAAACGGTGTAAGTTCCGGCTTTATTAACGCTGATGGTTTGGGTTGTTTCGCCGGTACTCCATATGTAATTATATGGCCCGGTGCCACCCGAAAGGGTAGGCGTTAAAATTACAGCATTACCTGAGCAGATATCAGGAGACGATGATGACAGACTATCCTTTAATGTACAAGACTGACTAAATCCCCTGAACGGTAAAAGCAGCAACAGCAAAAAAAACAAACGAGTATTGACAAAATATCGTGCAATCAAAGTTTTTTAGTACTAAACGCCTGACTATCAGTTTTTTATCTTTAAATAAAGCATAAAGCGATACAGACGGTATATGTAAATTCATTAATTATATAGTCTAGGTTTATATTTGTACGTAATAGTTTCAGAAAATGTTCGTATAGATTAAAAAACTATCAAAAAGAAAATTATAGTAATTGTTATAAATAGGAGTAATTTATTAAATGATATTATTTAATAGAAAGCTAAATATGTGCCTTTCTGGCCTGTCTTGGCAATAAATTAAGGTTTTATGAAAGAGGTATTAGCTTGTATTTTAAGGAAGAAAAAACTTATAAAATAAATATTAATAATGTATTATCTGGTTGATAGATAGGTAAATAACGGATTGGGATCAAGCCCTAAACCTGATTAGTCTACTGCCGTTTTATAGCCGGAACAGAATTTGGTCATTAATATCAAATCGTTAACGTATTGTTAACTTATATTAAAATCGGGTGAAAAATATTGCTTAATATTAATAAGATAGTTACCGGAAGATAATATTCAGTTTATGGTATGCCTGTACTTTTATATCATAAATCAAACCCGATGAAAAATAAGTACAATCCCTTTAAAAATTGCTTTCAAATAAATACGAGGCAACTGACAACTGGCAGCCTAGGTGTTTTGTTTGTGAGCTTATCTTTCTTTAGCTGCCATAAATCCAGCACAGTAAAGCCAACAACAGGTATAAACCAGGTAAATCACGTAGTTGTTATTTATATGGAAAACCACAGTTTTGATAACCTGTATGGTGAATTCTCAGGAGCTAATGGTATATCAAACGCAACATCAGCTAATACTATTCAGGTTGATGCCACTGGTACGGCATATACCACGCTGCCTCCTATACCGAATACACCAGTATTCCCGACAAATTTGCCTAATGCGATTTTTAATATTGATCAGTACGTGGCTAATGATGTTATTACACAGGATGTATTACACCGTTACTACCAGGAGCAAATGCAGATTGATGGCGGTAAAATGGATAAATATGCTTTATACAACAGCAATTCAGCAGGTTTGTCGCAAGGCTATTATAAAACCAGCTTATTACCGTTATTGGCATTAGCTCAAAAATATACTTTGTGCGATAACTTTTACCACAGCGCTTTCGGTGGATCATTCTTAAACCACCAATGGTTAATTGCCGCGGCTAGCCCAACTTTCCCTAATGCGCCTGCAAGTATTACCGCAACTGTTGACGCAAATGGCAAAGTAATAACAGATGGCCAGGTTACACCTGATGGCTTTGTGGTTAATACCAGCTATACAGTTAATGCGCCGCACCCTGCAAGTGCAACAGCTGCTACTTTAGTACCTAACCAAACTAACCCAACTATTGGCGATAGGTTAAGCGCTAAAAGTATATCATGGGCATGGTATTCAGGCGGATGGGACAACGCGTTGGCTGGCAACCCCGATCCAAACTTTCAGTTCCATCATCAGCCATTTGCTTACTATAAAAATTATGCCGACGGAACACAGGCCAAAAAAGATCACTTAAAAGATGAGACTGAATTTATAGCTGCCGCGCAGGCCGGTACATTACCTGCTGTATCATTTGTAAAACCATTGGGCACCTACAACGAACACCCTGGCTATTCTGATGTATCATTAGGTGAAACTCACGCGGTACAACTGGTAAATGATATACTTAACGGCCCAAATGGTAAGGATGTGGTTATTATTATCACTTATGATGAGAACGGTGGTTTCTGGGATCACGTAGCTCCTCCGGTTATCGATAAGAAATGGGGCCCGGGTACACGCGTTCCGGCTATCATCATATCTCCGTTTGCAAAACAAGGTTATGTTGACCATACTCAATATGAGACTGTAGGTATCCTTTCATTTATCGAAAAAAGATGGGGCCTTGCACCACTTGCAACACGTGATCAAAATGCTACACCGCTTACAAACGCGTTCAATTTTTAATAGAATAAATAAGAATAAAAAAAGGAGTAGCCTAAAGCTGCTCCTTTTTAATTATAAACAAATTAATAATAAGATACATGCTTTAAAATGTATAAATCATACGTGATTGTTATATTTTTACTTTTTAGTTTTATTGAAAACTGCCTAGCACAAGAAACTAATATTGAAGTTAAATTAATAAATAAGGCGACAGGCACACCTATAGAAGGAGCTTCTATAGATTTATATAATCAAAGTTTTGTTATTTACAAAACTTTAAGTGATAGTCTTGGCATATTTACAATTCCTGCCAAATACTTAAATAAATCTCCAGTTTTAAAAATACAGGCTTTAAATTATTTCGATTTTCAAATTAAAGACATTTCAAATAATGACACAAACTTTAATAAAAGTTTGAATATGAGAGTGTATAAAATTCTACCTAAAAACATTGAGCTTAAGGAAGTAAAAATTAAATCAAATCGTCGGTACAGAGATACAGTAAAAATTGATTTATCGAAAAAAAAATATGAGAGATCTATTATGATTGAGGATATTTTATCAAAAGAGTTTGGATTTTCAAGGGATAATAATGGACAGATTTATTATAAAGGGAAACCTGTTACTAATGTAACAGTTAATGGAGGGGATTTTTTTGGAAAAGACAACTTGGATATTTATCATTTATTACCGGCTTTAATACTTGATAAAATACAAGTCATAGAAACAAATATTGACAGTACGACAAATACAACTACGTTAAATTCTTCAATTACAATCAATCTAAATTTAAAAGAAAAGTATAGAAAAGGTAAGTTTGGCAATATTAATTTAGGTATTGGAACAACTGATCGCTATGTAACAAATACGAATTTGTATACATATAGAAATAATGAACAATTTTCACTAAAAGTTAATGGCAATAATATTAGTCTTGGAGATAATACACTACAAGAACCGAGCGTGAGTTTTTCTTCTAATGGAAATAATGTAAACACTAAAAATGCAATAGTCACTTACAGAAATGTTTATAATAAAGTTGAAATTAATCTTGAAATGAATGGAAAAATTGAAGATAGTAAGATTTCGTCGGAATCAGATTTTCAAAATGAAACCATAAACCTTTTTTCAAAAAATTTTAATACTACAAACTTTGCATCATTTATATTAAATGATGCAAAGTTTGTAGTAAATTATAAAATAGACTCATTGACTACTATTAATTATACGCAAACATACAATCATTCTTATATAAAAGATTTAGAATTAGGAAGTTACTTAATAAATTATGACAGTTTAAATACGAACGAAGAATTAGTAAAAAAAAGAATATCTACAGTAGATATATTAACTAATAAAGTTGATTACCAAAAAAAGATTTCTTCAAAAAAGGGTAGACTATTATCTCTTAAGTTTGAGTTAGATAATAAAAATTATAAAGTAAATGAAATAGATAGTAATAATAGTTTTATTAATCAGAAAGAAAGTAAATATTTAACTAGTGGAAGGCGTTCGGCAAAGGAAGATATTTATACAATTATACCCAGTTATACAGAACCATTAGGCGAAAATGCATATGTGAACTTTTATATCAGTTATCAAAATGATAAAATTAATTACAACACTAAAACTATAGGAGACACCGCTTTAAATAATGTAGATATACCATCAATTATTTCAAATCAGTTTTTTAAGTCAGGAGTAAAGTTTGAGAAAACATTTGAACAAATTTCTCTTGAATCTAATTTATCAGAAACCTTAGATTTAAAAACAATTAAACAACTTCAGGGTAGTTATTCACAACAATTTTTAAATCTCAATTTTAATCTGCGCACTGAATATAAAATAAATAAGAAGAAAAACTTCGCAATAAATTATTCAACAATTACTAATTATCCTAGTTTGCAATTATTAACAAGTTTAAATAGCACATTTGATATATTATCTCAAAATAATGGCAATCCGTATTTAAAGCCAGAAGAAAAGACTGACGTGCAACTATCATATAATATACAATCATCTAATTCAGAAACAATGAATATTGCGGGTGAGTTTGATCATTATAGTCAAAAAATAGGTTTAGTAATAAATAATACTATTAATAATAGTAATGTGATTCAAAATACCTTTGAAGAAAACCTTGGAAATTCAAATTCTGCAAGAATATCATTCTCAGTGCTAAAAAATATTTTTAGTGACAAATATTTAAATTATAGTTCAGGGATTGGTTATGATGAATTTCCAACGATGATCGACAATAAGCTAATATTAAACAATGGAATTTCTTTCAATCAATCACTTTCCACTGCCATAATTCTCGTTAAGCCTACGTTAACTTCAGCGCCTGTATTAGCTATGTCATTTACTAAATATAATGGATTAAATGATATCAACATTACAACATTAACATATTCTGATAAATTGTCATTCACGCTAAAACAATTTGGGTTGTCATTAGAACCATTGATTAATTACAATCATAGCTTAAATACTACAGTCTCATTTTCAATGAATGGAAGGGTTAAAGAAACCATTTTTAATAATTATGGAATTCTGTGGTTACAAGCATATGATATTTTTAACTCATTTAAATATGTAAATGATTATTTGACTCCATCAGGCTATGAATCAGTTAAATATTCTAATATTGGCAGGTATATCATTTTAGGGCTTAGCGTAAAGTTTAATAATATGAAATAAATATAGAGTTAAAGTTGGCGAATTAATTTTAGGAAAATTTAAATCTTAAAACTATGAAGAAACTTATTTTACTCGGGTGTATGCTGATTTGCTTTTTAGCAGGTTATTCCCAATCATTAGTACCTGTGAATAGCTCAATTGCTTCAGGAGGAACAATTACAATTGCTGGATCAGGCGAATCAAATTCAACCAGTGGAACCTATTGGAATGCTGAACAACAACAGTCAATTGTTTCAGTAACACCCTCTTCAGCGACATCTAATGTAAAATTAACATTTATATCAGCTACTTATTTTAATAAGGCCACCAATGCCGCCACGCAACTTGGATTTAAAATTGTTAATACATCTTCTGTAGCGGTATCAGTAAAGTTCCAAGTTATAATTGAAGGTTACAATAATAGTATTTTTCAAGAAACACCACCGCAAACCTTTACATTTACTGTAACAGTTCAAGCTGCTCCCCAAATCTTTTACAATGTTGCAGAGTCAGGTCCTTGGGAAAAAAATAATTGTTCAACCGGATATTCAGGGTCGTATGTCACTTACACTGTTCCTGCAAATATGTATAGTGCTTCAACTCAAGCTGCAGCTAATCAGTTAGCTATTTCAGCGGGTCAGGCACATGCAAATGCAGTCGGATCATGTACGGTTAATTTTGATGTCGAACTTTATGAGAATGCATTGGGGGTGACTACAGATGCTAATGGAAATAGTCAACAAAAAGCTACTTTATATGTTAATCTTTTCAGCGATCCATCAGGTACTACTCCTTATACTCTTCCTGCTAGCGTAACAATTATATTGACTACAACAACATATCTTTTGGATCGTAGTAGTGGTAGCCTAATTTCAACAACATCAACAAATACTACATATACCATGCCCGCAGGTGTAAATACATATTCATTTGGAGATCTTTTAATTAATTCAACTCCTTCAACAGGATCTACGAAAACTGAATTAAGTTATTCATTGCAGCCAAATACAGATGGATCATGTTCTTATTATATTATTACACCCGAGTAAATAGGTCTGATTAATCAATTTTATATGTTAATAAAAAGAATTGATTTTAAATAAAAGCATCCTTATAAAGGATGCTTTTATTAGTTATTTAAAGTCAATAGTTAATAAAAATAAACTCTCACGAATTCAATTAATGAAGCCTTTTATTTTCACATTACTGTTATTTTTATTAGCAAGTGTATATGCATTTTATTCGTGTAATAAAAAAGAGACTTCTTCCGAAAAAGCTATCGAACAAAACTTATTGGTACAAATTTATAGTTTTACTACTCTGAAAAACCAATTGCTTACCGCTGCGGAAAGTAAAGATGTTAACGAAAAGCAATTACAGCAATTATTCCGCGATACCAGGCTGGCCTATAAAAAATTTGAATGGGCTGCCGAATATTATCAACCTATAGCTACCCGTTTTATAAACGGGCCGCCTGTAAAGGAGGTGGAGATAGACGGCACCACATTTAATCCGGCCGGGCTGCAGGTTATTGAAAATTATTTGTTCCCTAAATACGACAAAACAAAAAACAAAGAGCTAATAGATCAGCTTAAATTGCTTGATGTCAGCATAAACAAATACAAACTATATTTTGGTAACGTTGATATTTTAAACTGGCAGATATTTGATGCCACAAGGCAACAGATATTCAGGGTGCAGGCATTAGGGATCACCGATTTTGACAACCCTTTACTGCAAAATAGTTTACAAGAATCAGCAACAAGCCTTGAAAGTATTACAAAGGTATTATCGTATTACACTGATGGGAGCGACTCAAAGCTGATAGAACAATTAACCGCTGCCATACATTATTTAAGGCAAAACAATAATTTCAACTCATTTAACCGGGCAGTATTTATTGCAGATTACGGCAACCCTGCAAGTATCAGTATAGCCAACCTGATTGTAGCATTAAAGATCCCGGTTATCAGGTACAATCGCTTGTTGAACCAGGATGCCAAAACACTGTTTGATACCAATGCCTATAATGTAAACGCGTATTCGAACGATCCGTCTTTTTTTATTACTGATAAAAAAGTGGCGCTGGGTAAAAAACTCTTTGCAGACCCCATTTTATCGGGTATGCACACCCGGAGCTGCCAGTCGTGCCATCAGCCTGAAAAGGCATTTGCCGATGGCTTTACAAAGAATACTGTAATAAATAGCACCGCATTACTCCGCAGGAATACACCAACCTTAATAAATGCAGCCTTGCAACCGGCACAATTTTATGATCTGAGGGCGGCTATGCTTGAAGATCAGGTACTGGATGTGGTGGCAAATAAGCAGGAGATGCACGGCTCCATAAAACAGGCAACGGCACTGCTTTATAAGGATAAGGAGTACAGGAGGCTATTTCATGATGCTTTCCCTAAGATAGATACGGCCGGTATACCGGCATATGAGGTTAGCAATGCTATTGGTTCATATATCCGCAGCCTGGTAATGCTTAACAGTCGTTTTGATGAGTATATGCGTGGTAATAAGGCCGCGATGAATCAAAGTGAAATAAACGGCTTTAACCTGTTTATGGGCAAGGCAAAATGTGCCACCTGCCATTATATGCCATTGTTTAACGGCACATTGCCCCCTAAATTTATCAGGATAGAATCGGAGGTGATTGGTGTGCCACGCTATGCCAAGGGTATGGAGGTGGATACCGATATGGGGCGGTATAATTTGGTGAGGATAGATGATTACAAGCATTCGTTTAAAATAACAACTGTTCGTAATGCGGCTCAAACAGCGCCGTATATGCACAATGGCGTATTTACTACCTTAGAGCAGGTTGTTGATTTTTATAACAAGGGCGGCGGTGCAGGCATGGGTTTAAAGGTAGATAATCAAACCCTGGCAGCAGATAAACTAAACCTGAGCCCTAAAGAATGCGGCGAACTGGTGGCATTTATTAAGAGTTTGGATAGTAAGAAAATGTAGAAGTATCCGTTTAGTCAGATAGATAAGGCCTAAATAAGAAATCCCGGTATATTGCACCGGGATTTCTTGTTTAATAATAATATGAACTTATACGCCCAGATCTTTCATAATAGCTGAGATCTTTTCGTCAAGCTGTTTATCAGTTTCGGCATATGCCGCGATATTGGCCAGTTTGCCGTTAACGCTGCAATAGAATTTTATCTTAGGTTCTGTTCCTGATGGGCGGGCAGAGATGATGCTGCCATCTTCAGTTATAAACTGTAATACATCAGATGCAGGGAATTCCAGTGGCTGGGTTGTATTGCTGGTCAAATCGGTTTCAATACCTTTCTCATAATCTTTAAGCGTGATCACTTTTGAGCCGCCCAGCGTTGCCGGTGGATTGGTTCTGTAAGTTTCCATCATCGCCTTGATCTCTTCGGCGCCTGTTTTGCCTTTTTTGGTAAGGGAGATGAGCTTTTCTTTATAAAAACCGTACTGTACATAGGTATCAAGCAAAGCTTCAAATAAGCTGCTGCCTTTGTCTTTGTAATAAGCAGTCATTTCCGCAATAAACGCGCTCGAAACTACCGCATCCTTATCTCTTACCAATTCACCTATCAGGTAGCCATAGCTTTCCTCACCGCCGCCTATAAAGGTTTGTTTGCCTTCAAATTTGGTCATCAGCTCGCCAATATATTTAAAGCCGGTTAAGGTGTTGTAATAGGTAACATTTTTGGCTTTGGCTATCTGCTCAATAAGGTTGGTGGTTACAATAGTTTTAACAATGTATTCCTTACCGGTAAGCTTGCCTTTTTCTTCCCATGCGCTCAATAAATAATTGATAAGCATGGCGCCGGTTTGGTTGCCATTAAGCAGTATAAACTCGTTATCAGTATTTTTTACGGCTATACCTACGCGGTCGGCATCCGGGTCGGTGGCCAGCACCAAGTCGGCATCAACTTCTTTGGCCTTTTTAAGGGCCAGTGTTAAAGCTTCTTTTTCTTCGGGGTTAGGATATATCACCGTAGGGAAATTGCCATCAGGAGTGATCTGTTCTTCAACCAGGATAACATTCTCAAAGCCGAAACGTTCCAATGCCTGCGGCACTAAAGTAATACCCGTTCCGTGGATAGGGGAGTAAACAATTTTCAGGTCCTTTTGGCGCTGTATAGCTTCTGGTGAAACTGAAAGCTTGGTTATCTCGCTTAAATACAGTTCATCTACTTCTTTGCCTATTTCTTCAATATTGGCATCAATACGGTTAAATTTAATTTCATCAACACTGCTGATCGCTGCTACTTCATCCATAACAGCCTTATCATCAGGTGATACAAACTGACCGCCATCGGCTCCGTAAGCTTTGTAGCCGTTATATTCCTTTGGATTATGTGAGGCAGTTAGCATTACACCGCTTTTACATCCAAAATGGCGTACCGCGAATGATAGCTCAGGAGTAGGGCGTAAGGCATTAAAATAGTAAACATGTATATCATTTGCCGAAAATACTTCAGCAGTAATGGTCGAGAAAAGATCAGCATTATTACGGCTGTCATGCGCAATGGCAACTTTAACTTTTTCGCCCGGGTATTTTTTCTTCAGGTAGTTTGCCAGGCCTTGTGTGGCAGCACCAATGGTATATTTATTTATACGGTTTGAACCCGGACCCATTGTTCCGCGTAGTCCGCCAGTTCCAAATTCAAGATCACGATAAAATGAATCAGTTAGCTCAGTGTAGGCTTTCTCATCAAGTAAACTCTGAATTTGTTGCTTAACATCATCGTCATAACTTCCTTGAAGCCATGAATTTACCTTTTGGAGAATGGTTGGGTCTAAATCCTGCATATGTGTTTATTTATTTTTAATTAATAGGTAGTCTCGCGTAGTTCAAATATATAACTTTTGAGTAGAATCATAAGTCTTCTGCTGTTAATTATCGGGTTTCTCCAGTCCTGTCTTATTTTGCTGATAACGGGTTTGCGGCAAGCTTAATGGTAAATTTTCACTTATGTATTTTAACAGGTTTTCGCGCACATAACAGCGCAGGTCAAAAGCCTCGGATGAGTTACGCGCGCTAACCAGCACCCTTAGTTCAATGGTATGTTCTTTTGAATCGGTTACCTGTAAAATGCCCACTCTTTTGTCCCATAATTGAGTGGTTGTCAATAACCGGTTAAGTTCGGTTCTTAAGTTTTCAACAGGGAAAGTATAGTCGACGTAAAGAAATACGGTCCCTAAAATTTCTGAAGTGCTTCTCGTCCAGTTTTGGAAAGGCTTTTCAATAAAGTAGGTAATAGGCAAAATGAGCCTCCGCTGGTCCCATATGCTAAGTACAACATAGGTTAAGGTTATATCTTCCACGCGGCCCCATTCGCCTTCAACTACCAGCACATCATCAATGCGTATAGGCTGTGTAAAAGCAATCTGAAATCCTGCTAAAAAGTTACTCAATGATTTCTGTGCAGCAAAGCCTACAATAATACTGCTGATGCCTACGCCGGTTAAAAGCCCGTCACCAATTTTACGCACATTATCAAAACTGAGCAAAATGATGGCGATGGTTACTAATACAATGAAAATGATGATCACTTTGCGGATGAAGATAAGCTGGGTTCTAACCTTACGTTCTCTTAGATTATCGTCTTTATTAAGATCGTACTGGTGATATACATAATCCTCAAAAATTTTAATGCTGTTGATGAGCAGGCTGGCAAACGCTATTATAAGTAGTATGCCGATAATCCTATCGATGGGAATTAGGTATAGCGGGCTTAATTTCAGAAAGGATTGCATGAAATTAAGCGTAAGCAGCGGCACAAATATATTTAATGGCCGGCCTAAGTGAGTAATGATGGATTTGAACAGAGAGTAATCCTTCTGTTTTTTATAGAAATGCAGAATACCGGTGATAATGGCTTTTATAATAAAGCCTAGCAATAAGGAAAGAATAACTACGCCTACATTCCAAACCCAAGTAGGGAATTGTTGCGACAAGGATTGCAGTTGGTTATCCATAAATAAGGTTAAGAAGATTATTCATATTGAACCAAAGCTACTATGATATTATCATAGCCTATATTATTTTATGGTGAACATACATTTAAGAAAAATGTTTAATGGTTTATGCAGGGTTTAGGTTTTATTAAAACATTTTATACGTATTTCAATTTAAAAACGTAAAAATCAAAACATATATGAGTGCAGCAAAGAGAAGCTTAATAACACTTTTTCTTTTGATACTAGGCTATCAGGCAACTTATGCCCAGTTTAATGATACCACACATTATCGTGCTACGCTGATAGCATCGGGCTCAATTAATAAAACGGATGAGGGTAGTAGCTATCTGCTAAACAACGCATTTAATTTCGGCATTAAGCAAAAGGATTTTACGATGACTGCCACCAATAGTTGGATATATGGCAAGCAGGACAATACGCTTACCAATAATGATTTTTCATCGGCACTGGTTTTTAACCTGTATAAAACCTTCCCTCATTTTTATTACTGGGGATTAGTGAACTACAATACCAGCTATTCATTAAAAATAAATAACCAGTTATTGGCCGGTGGGGGTATAGCCTATAGCTTTATTGACGAAAAGAATGCTTACATAAACTTGAGTGATGGTGTATTATATGACCAGAGTGATCTGCTGATGAATGTAACCGATGATACTTACCGAAACTCCTTGCGCCTGCAGTTTCACTTTGCAATTAAAGATGACTTTACATTGGACGGCAGCAATTTTTTACAAAATTCATTTTCGAGAGGTGGCGACTATATCATCCGGTCGACCACTACCGCAGGTTTAAAATTACGAAAGTGGATAAGCCTGATTACTTCGCTTACCTACAATAAAATGAGTATTACCCATAGTGATAACCTTATTTTTACTTATGGGTTAACGGTTGACAAATATTTTTAAACCTATGATTAAAATTTAAAAGGTTTAAGCTTAAAATAATTTCATTTGTTCATTTTATTCGATATTTGGAAGATCAGTTATACCCGATAATTTAAAAATACTTTTATAAAATCAGCACTATTCAATCCTTTACATGTTAATAGGGATGAAAGTATATGGATTCAATTCAAATGGTGGACAATACAGGAACAGATAAATATCATAAACCGATCAAAGATGATGATAGGCATCTGAACCCACTTTATGATATGAAGGAGGTGCCTAAAAGGACATACCAGCTGGGTATTGCTGCTTTGTTGATAGGCATTGGGCTTTCTTTTTACGATGCGGGTATCGGGCTATATGTTTCATCGTTCTTAGTGGCATGTTTTTGTTTTGCTACGCTGATGTTCATTCTTTTGAAATACAATGAAGCGATACAAAATCTGCCCATTACTATTATTATACTGATTTGCAGTATGATAATATCTGCAACCTTGTTTGAGGGACTGGATACAGATCAGTACCTGTATTTTTTCCCTATACTGATAGCTGTGCCAATTATTGTTAATCTTAAACGAACCAGGTACCGGGAGTCGGGTACTTATATTGCCATTATTCTTTTTTCTTTTTTTGTTACTATTATCGCGGGGCGTTACATTAATCATCTTGAGCACTTAACAGCAGCACAAATAAGTAAATTGGTATTGTTTAACCGGATTGTTGCTATCTCATCAACCATATTGTTTGCTATTGCCTACACTTTTTTTGAGGAAAAGTACATTCGTGAGCTAATGGAACAAAGCAAACGGGTGGTAGATTCCAGAACACGTTTTCTGGCCACAATGGGACATGAGCTGCGTACGCCTTTAAATGGCATAATAGGGGTTATAAACTTATTAAAACAAGACCACAGCATAGCGCAGCAAGATGAATACATACAGGTGCTGAAATACTGCTCAGACCATATGCTGCAGCAAATAAATAACATACTCGATTTTAATAAGATAGAGGCTAATAAGCTGGAAATACATCCAGTTAGCCTGAATTTGAAGCAACTGATGCAAAATGTGAGTATGCCCTTCACATCCCTTTATCAGGAAAAAGGGATCGAGCTTAAAACTGAAATTGGCGTAGGGCTGGATGTTATTGTTTTGGTAGATGATCTGCGCTTAATACAGGTTTTTAATAACCTGTTCTCCAACGCCCTGAAATTTACAGAGAAAGGTTATGTTAAATTAAAGGCTACCATGATAAGGAGCAGTAAAACTGCAGTAGTGGTAAGCTTTAGCGTGGAAGATACAGGTATAGGTATAGCCAAAGAGGATCAGAAACAAATATTCGAGGGGTTTTGGCAGGTGTACAATGGTAACACTAAAACATTACATGGCACTGGTCTGGGATTGAATATTTGTATGCGCCTGTTAAAGCTTATGAATAGCTCCCTTAATTTAACCAGTGAAAAGGGGAAGGGGAGTATATTCAGCTTTGATCTTAAACTTGATTACGTACAGCGAGAGTCAAACCCGGTAACAGATACCGGTGATGAAGATAATTTGGCTGGTACCCGTGTTTTATTGGTAGAAGATAACCAGATAAATATGATGGTGGCCAAAAAGGTTTTAATCAATTATAAAGCCTTGGTTACCGGTGTTTTTAATGGTAAAGAGGCATTGGATGCATTGGAAAAAGATGCAGCCTATGATGTTATCTTGCTTGATTTGGAGATGCCGGTTATGAACGGTTATGTTGCTATTTATGAAATGAAAAAAATGTATCCGCAAATTCCGGTAATCGCGTTTACAGCATCTGTGGTTGACCAGGAAATGCTAACTAATCTTGTAGCCAGTGGATTTTCTGATTGCATTACAAAGCCATTTCAGCCTTATCAGTTATTATCCATCATAAAGAAGTATATAACCAAGACGGTTACTGTTCAATAAGCCTGTTTTATTTAAGACACTTGTATGATAATTTTAGGACACTAATTATTGGTTGTTGCCCGCATTATTCTTTAATTTTACTATATGGATCAAAAATTTCATTACGCTACCGTTACCGAGGCTATAAGCCAGTTAAAAGAGCAGGGTTATACCCTTGATTTTAATTTAGTGGAGAACCAGTTTAAAGCAGGAGAGCGGGCATTTGCTGCCGATGAATTTGAGATAGTAGACCTTTACCGCTATGAGGGTGCTTCTGATCCGGCTGATGAGGCAACCGTTTATGCGCTGGCATCAGCATCAGGCATAAAAGGTATACTTGTTTCAGGTTATGGTATTTCAACCGACGATGCCTCAACAGAAAGCCTTAAACAACTCCATTATAAATACCAGCAATCCCGGCAACGTTAACCCTATCTTATTTCGAGAAATAAAAAAAGCTTTCAAAATGAAAGCTCTTAATCATAGGTAGATGTAGTATGTAGGATCAGGCTATTAAACCTGTGTATTCCGGATTGTATATTTTATTATTACGCAGAAACTGCATGTTGGTAGCCTTAAATGCATCTATATCTCTTTGGAGAATGGCCCTGATCAATTTTTCGGTAGTTTTAAGTGGGGCAGCGATTTTTAAATTTAATACTTTCATGTAGCACTTAATGCTAAATCCGTGCCAAACTTGTTATTTACCTTTTCTTTGTATCATTACTTTAACTGTTTTGTATATGATATTGATGTCAGCATTCAGGTTAACGTTATCTAAATAAATAAGGTCGTACCTAACACGATTGCACATCTCATCAATATTCTCAGCATATCCGTATTGAACCTGGCCAATAGAAGTAATACCAGGTCTTAAACTCAGCAGTTTTTTGTAATTAGGGTTCTTTTCAACTATTTTGTCAATATAGAACTGTCTTTCAGGGCGCGGGCCAACAACAGACATCTCTCCTTTTAATACGTTCCAAAACTGTGGTAATTCATCAAGACGGGTTTTTCTGATAACCACCCCCCATTTTGTAATTCGCGGATCATTATCTTTTGAAAGTTGCGGGCCAAATTTTTCAGCATCAACATACATACTTCTGAATTTATATATGTAAAATGGTTTGCCGTTTCTGCCTATTCTTTCCTGTTTATAAAAGGCTGGTCCTTTTGATGTGGTTTTTGTAATAATGTATAGCAAACCAAACACCGGTAGCCCGGTAGCCATTAAAACCGAGGAAAAGATTATATCGAAAGTGCGTTTTAAAAACCGGATCTTTAAATCAATAGAAGATTGTGCGCTGATGTGTAATATGGGAAAGGTGTCATAAGTAACTAATTCGGCATAGTTACTATTCAGCATCACGTCTGGCACTACTTTTATTTTAATTGAATGGTCTTCGCCAATCTGTATAAGTTCTTTTAAAAGTGTATCATTCATTTGTTTAAAGCAGATGAAAATTTCATCGGGTTTATTAGCCAGGATTTTATTTAAAAGAGGGGTGTCTGCTATTTTAGTGAGTTCATCTTCTGAAATGAAATTGGTAAGATCATATCCATATTCCGGGTGTTGTGAAAATGATTTTGCCAGTCTTACTGCAATGTTTTTATCACCTACGATCATTATTTTACGCAGGTTGTAGCCATGTTTACGATAATAATCAAGCGAAACAAATAAAACTGACCTGGTAAGAATTACAAGTATTGGAAAAATGAGATAAGCAATAGTTACTTCTTTTCTTGATATATTATCAATCTTTAAGAAGTAGATCGCGCTGAAGATTAATAACAAGTGATAAATTAACGTAACCAGGAAGGTATGTATGTTATCTTTTAAAAATAATGGGCGTTTTACTTGAAAGTTTTTTGTTGTTAGTGAAGCAATAGCCCAGGCAATATTTGCAACTATAAGAAAAAGTAATGATTCGTTTTGTGGTAGTAGATTATGAAATGTTGCCAAATGCGATATGTATAGTGCCAGGTTTAGCAGCAACAGATCAGCTATAAAAATGGTTGGGGGCAGATGTTTTGAGTAACGTACAGGCATAGGTATATGATGCGAAAGTACAAAAATTATTAAATAAACATGATTTTATTATGATTATTTACATTTGATAGATGGCTCATTATTGTTTATAACAATTTTAACACCAAAAAGATTTATGATTATTGTATTATTTTTAAGATATATTATTTCCATATAATTTGATATCTCTGTTTTAAACTGTTGTGCTGAAAATAGGGATGTATGTTTTTGCAATTTTAGTATGATTAAATTGTTTTATATTTTTTCAAATAAATTTATAGCTTCTATAATCAATTCGGGAGATTGTTTATTATAATAAACACTTGTCTTGTTTTTCCTAATTCTTTTGTTGTTTATTCATATACAATATTAAATATTTATAATAAATTTAACGTTATTTCCAATAAAAGGAATGCATTGATAATTTCTTTACCAGGCTCTTTGGCATTTTCCTGAAAAATCTTCCGCTATTATACCCAAGCCATTTTGCAAAAACAGAGCTTATTGATTTAAAAAAGCTAGTTTTATCATGTTTGATAACATAATTTAATTCAGATTTAATAAATTTCAATCCCTCGCCGGTAGGTTTACCAAAATCATTAATTAGCCATTTATTTTGTTCATGAAAAACACGGGTATCAAAATAGCGTCTAAACTCTTCGCCAAGTGTATAGCTATGTGAATGGTGTACCATTGCATCGGCTACATAAGCCTTTTTATAGCCTGTAACCAGCATTTTCGCCGCTACAATTGCATCTTCGCCCATGATTGAATCAGTTGGAAATCCTCCTACAGCCAATAGTGCACTTCGGCGATAAGCCGAAAATGAATTGGAACAAAAGAAAATCTTAAAACCCTTTTTATCTAAATCATCCATTGAAAGAACCTCGGAGTTGTCCGGATAATTAAATAATCTTGCATGTGTTTCTAATGATTTTGCATTTTTGTGTGGAAGCTGTCGCCCGTATGCAATTCCAACCTGTTGATCATCAAAAACCTTGATGATATTGCCAATACTATCGGGAGAGGCTAAAATGGCGTCTTGTGTCAAAAAAACGCATATATCAGTATCTTCAGATATATCAACTAATAATTGTCTGGTAGCCCCATGGTTGAATTCGGATTTCGGAACAGTTATTATTTCAAATCCAAATTGTTTTGCCAAGTCAACAGTGTTATCTGTTGAACCTGAATCTATTATGATTTTTTTTATATTTTGATATGTTTGCTCATTTATACTTTTTAAAACTGACATCCAGTTTTTTGAAGCATTAAAGGTTGGTATTAAAAGTGCAATGGTAGGTTGTTGTGTCATTTAGTTTCTAATATCCATTAACTGGAATAATTATTGAAAATTCTGAGATTTATTATTAATATCGGCATATGCTTTAGTATGTGCGCTTGCATATTTAACAGCACTTAAAAACTTATATGAGTTAAAAAAGAGTGCAAAAAAAACTTTGCAAAAAATTATAATCAGTTTAAATAGATTTACCCCATTAGGGTATCGTTCTTTAGCATTGATTTTTACCCGTTTGTAAACATCGTTTAAGGTTTCATTGTGACTGTGTTTTACATTTAACATATGGAAATAGTATATTTCTCCTCCTGTTTGCATGATTTTATTAGACCAAAAATAATCCTCGCTGGCACCAACTTCTTTAAAGTTCTCTGCGCTCCAATGTTCTCTGTAAACCAATGAGGCAGCATTTGAAAAGCTATTATTTTGCGGTGTAGCCAATATGGGAAGAGGGGTATTACTATAAGATTTATAGCGATACTTTAAAAAAGTTTTATCATAAATGGAACAACCAACCGCATAATTAGGTACTTGCCTGAAATAGCCGGAAATATGAGGATTTGTTTTGATATAATTAACAACGGTTTCAATGAGTTTATCACTTTCCAGAACTACGTGGCCGGAGAAAAAACACACGTACTCGCTTTCGGTAAGTTCTAAAATCAAGTTGCAAGTATCTCCAAATGAAAATTCGTTTGGAGATATAGTATATAGGTTACAGTTTAATTCCTTAAGAAATTCAAATGTTCCGTCAGTACTTCCGCTATCAATAAAAAGAAATTCTAAATGTTCAAAATAAGTTTGTTTTTTTATCGACTCCCAAAAACTCTTTATTGCACTAATTTCATTTTTTACTCTAACCCCTATAGCTATTTTGGGTTGATTATATTTTAATGAGATGTTTAATTGTCTTTTAATTAGGCTTAATGATCGGTAGTTCCTCATTTTTGTAATTTCGCAAAATTATTAATATCCAAACAAACTGAAACGATACGGGCAAGTAAAAGAAGTGATTAAAAAATATAGACAATATAAGTATTTGTGCAATAATGGCCCTGAAAAATACCCGTTTAATGCCTTTACACCACCATACAACATTAGTAAAGGCTCCTGCAAAAACTGAAAATAGCATAATTCCATAGTAGCCCATATCCTGGTAAGGTGATGCGAAAGCACTGCTTACATTAAACGCATCGGTTACTAAATTGCCTGATACATCCCCTCCTTCAGGGCCATAAATAAGCCCCCTAATAAAGCTTGGGAAAAGTAATGACAAGGTGTTAGGGAACAAAAACTGGTAATGTTTTATAGAAAATGTAAAGCTGAAAAGTAAATTATTAAGCGGGGTAGTTATGTATATGTATACCCATAAAAATCCAGATGGGAGCCAATCAGGCCAATTATCTGTGGGTTGAGCTAATTGCGTAAAGCTGTCAGCTCCACTTCGAGCGTCCCCGGCTATACCAAATAGTATTACGAATAATAAAGATGATATTAAAATATTTCTTATAAGTTTTAATTTGTTATCTGATAAAAGGAGATAAACAAAAAACACTTCAACAATCAACACTACATCTACTTGTCTTGTGATTATTATGAGGTTCCATATGAAGAAAGTAAAAGTTAAGAAAAGGAATTTTTTTTCTTTTGTTACCCTATATACATAATATCCTAATATTCCCAATGAAAGTTCCAATGCATTCATTAGTCCATGTATGGAATGGATACCAAAATCCATATAGTCTTTTGAACTGCCTGTAAATAACCATACAATAGGAACACCACCTGATGCAATAATTTCAAAAATCGATACAATTGCCCATAAATAAAAGAACCTAAATATTCTTTTCTTCAGCTTTTCAGTAATAGTTAATAATTGTATTTTACCTATGCTTAGCTCTTTATTAAATACAAACATTCCAAAATAACCTATTAAAAAAAAGAATAGAGAAATGCCATAAAATATATAAGCATAGTTAATATCCTGATTTAGGAGATAGCTAAAGCGCAAGGAAAATAACAGTATAACAAACAACCATACGGAGGCAAATAAAAGTACTGGTTGAAAAATTTTAAATCCCATTTTTTTATTACGGATAATTATGGCTTTGCTTTTTTGTATCTGAAAGTTTGCATTCTTTTAATAAAAGTACTATGGTTTTGTAAGGCAATAAATTTATTTATTTCAATAGTTTGCAAAACTGTTAAATTTTGCTGATATAAATTATAGAATAGTTTTAATGTTTTTATATGATCGTCTAAGTCAACTTTTCTGTTTAATAAATAATCAAGCAGTTCTTTAATAAACTTATGGTAAATGGCATCATTAGCACTAGTAACATTATTATCATGGCGTCTGTATTTTATTAATGGTTTGTTAATATATACATGTTGGCCAAAGGTAAAAGCAATTAAAGCAATCCAATAATCATGCATGAAAACATCATTGGGCATACTGTCAAAGTAGGTACGCATACAAGGATTAAATAATGTTGCGCAGCCTATTACCTTATTAGAGTACATTAATGATCGTAGTTGTTCAAATTGAGGGTCTGCTTTAACAATTTCTTTAAAAAAAGATTGATTAATAATTTTATTATCACCATCAATAACATTGAGATCTGAAAAAACAAGTGTAGGTATGATTATATCAATTTTTTTTAATTTAGTTAAAACCGTTTCTAGTTTTTCTGGAAGCCATATATCATCTTGATCAGCTAACGCAATAAAATTATTTTTCTTACAGTGTTTTACTGCATTTTTAAAGTTTGGTACTACTCCTTTCTTGCCGTTGTTTGTTAAATATATAATTAAGCCCTTAGCCTGGTATTCTTTTAATATTTCTTTCGTGCCATCGGTAGAGCAATCGTCTGACACAATAATTTCGTCGGGGCTATAGGTTTGGTTAATAATGGAATCTATTTGTTGTTGCAGATACATTTCGCCATTATAAGTAGTCATTGCTACAGATATTTTAAATTCTGCCATACTTTGATATTAAAAAATCATATGTGCCCTTAGCAATATATTTGTAATATGTTATTCTATCGGGGTAGTAAAAAGTTACTTCGCCAACAAGCCTTATTAAATTTTTTATTCGATTAAAAATTAATCCAGGATTGGTAAAAAAGTATTTTTTCCATAAAAATAAATTATTGCGGGTCATGTAATACACCCTCGCCGGTGAATGCGTTGTTAATTGGCGAGTTTGCCTGGTTATTATATTTTTTTTAAAATACTTAATTCCCAAATTATGTTTTAAGTATATGTTTTTAGTTGCTTGAATTTTATAACCTGCTTTTATAGCTCTGATGCAAAACTCATTATCTACTTCATCAATAAAGAGTTTTTCGCAAAAGCCATTTAAACTTTTCCAAGCCCCCAGATTAAGTAAATTAGCAGAAGTAATAACTGTACCTATCGAAATGAAGCCGGGATAAATGCTGGTTTCTGGTTTATAAAAAAAGCTGTTGTAACTTGCGGCAATTATTGCGTTTTGGAAATCAGAAAGTAATGGCTTTGCAATATCAAAAAAGCCATTATCCATAAGAGAATCCTGATCCATCGTTAAAACCCACTTATAGCCAGCCTCATATGCCATATTACACCCGGTGTTAAGGGCTGTAGCTACACCAAGATTACCACCTAAACTAAGATATTTTATTTTATTGCCTAATGTATTAATCGAATCAACTATTTGTATATCAATTGATTCCGAGTTGTCTATTACGTATAAGCAGGACAGAGTGTCGAGATATGAGGTGATATTGCCAATTACATCTTTATCAGGATTGTATAAAATAATAACTCCACTTAAACTTTCGCCCACTACCATGATTATATCTGAATAATAATTATTCTATATATTTAATTAACTTGGCAGGATTACCCCCGATTATACTGTTTGCACCAAAGCTTTTTGTTACAACAGCATTACTACCGATTATACAGTTTTCTCCTATTTTTACTCCGGGTAAAATAGCACATCCTTCACCTATCCAAACGTTATCGCCAATAACAATCGGCCCTTTTGAAACCAATGCCCGTTGTAGGGGAGGATGTTTAATATCGTTGAGTGTGCTGCTTCCATGGGCATGATCTATAATCAATACTTTGCTGGCAATTAATACACTGTTCCCTATTTTGATACTATCAATACAACCTATATGACAATCAAAATTAATATTAACATTATTGCCAATAACTATTTGGGGAGTATAGTTTGTATTCATGAACTTATCGTAAGCTTCAATTCTTAACCTGGCACCTGCAATAAAGTTATCGCCAATAGCAATATACTTACTGCCATATGCAAGTAGGGGTGAATCAACATTAAAGTTTGTACCGACACTTTTAAATTGCCGCTTAATATAACCGCTAAAAATAGCGGATCTGAACCTCCGCATATTTATATATATAGTAAACGGAAATATGAAGGAAAAAATGTAACCGATATTTTTAAAAAGAGATTCTAATGCTTTTTTCATCAATACTTATACTTAATAGCTTATTTCGGTTATTGTATTAAATATTGTACCTAAACAAGAAATAATTAAGTGGATATGTGTATATAAATATGTGTTAACTTTTAATTATGGTGCCTAGCCCATCTGCAAGTAATGCTACTTTCATCCCTTTTTGTATATTAAATCGTCGTTATTATGTCTATTTAATCAATTTTCTAATAGCCAGTATTATTGTTATGAGAAATGCTGATGTCAAAAAGCCTACCAAAAAGCCTTTTATTTTGCTTGTTTTATTTACGGTTAAAGGTAGTACCGGACTATCAATTATTTGTATTAAAGGCATTTCTTGGCGGAGTGAAATTTTTGCTAATTCCAGGTTTTGTATCATTGCACTATATATAGCTGTATTAGCTTGTACATCTACTTGCCTTTTTTGGGATGGTACTCTTAGTGCAATTAATTGTGGATTAGCATTCGGGTCAGCATCTATTGCTGATGCCACACCAATTATAGATAAATTTAAAGCCAGTTTTACGCTATCTGCCCTATGTTGTAAAATTTGGACATTTTGATATTCCTTTTTTGTTTTTGTTTGTATGTAAAAATCATTAACAGTTTTAACTAGCTGATCTGTAAAGGCTTTAGAAAATAGTTCATCTTTGGTAATAACTGTTACATTGATAATATCAAGCTTTTTATCTGGTTTTGATACATCCAGAATTTTTGCATTAAATAATTCAACAAGATTGGAGATTATACTATCTTGCTGCCTATTAAATTTATCAGGATCACCATTAAAGTTTATATTGGTTAATTTACTGTCTGTCCATTTTTCTCTAATTTTATAACTTTCAAGAAATCTATCTATCAGCAATGATTTTTTACCGTTAAAATCTGCAGTCCCAAGCAATGCTTTTTCAATCATTGTTCTTGAACTATATAATTGAAGTATGTTATCGCCCTGAAAAATACCTCCGCTACCGCCGCCAACATTTATTCCCGCTAATGAAGCAAGGCCAGCATATTGGCTGCCAAATCCACCGCTTTTAGCATCATCAAGTACAAAAGTGCAAACCGCCTTGTAAAGTGGCTTAGTATAAATAGAATATACTATTCCTAATGCTGCTCCTATAATTGCAACAACAAGGATATTCAGCCACTTATGTTTAAGATATACTACCAGTTTTTTTATTTCTCCTGCCAAATCCATAACATAAATATCTTCATTAATAACAGTTTTTTTTTCAAGATCAGCTTGATTCATAGTTGTTTGTATTAATGTAGCTACTTACTTATATAAACTTAATACACCCAAAATTATAGCGCCTAACGATGCCAGAGCTGTTGTATATCCTATTATTTTCCCTGTAGTGTCACCTTTAGGTTCGGGCTTTTTAGGTACGTATATTTCACTTCCCGGTTTTACTTTAGGGTGAGTGTTCCAGAATAAAAATTTAGTTGTTCCTTTTACCGTTCCATTAGCATATACTATATAAGCACCACGTTTTAATGCTTCGGGTGAAAATCCGCCGGCATTTGATACATAATCTGTAAAGGATTTCCCATTTTCAAAAACAACGGCGCTAGGGTATAATACTTCGCCATTAACCCTCACTATTTGCTGTTGTTTAGGTATTCTTATTTCATCTCCATCCTCAACCAGCAGGTCAATATTGCTGCCTGGCTTTTCTAAAATCTTTTTCAGATCTATTCCTACAAAGTTATTTCTAAGTGTAGTATCCTCTGCAATTTTTGTTGTGTCTTTATAGCTTTTCTGTAAACGTGCTAAACGCGCTGTTCTTTCTCTGGCCAATTCTGTTGTGTCTGTTTTGTTTTTATCAACGCCGAGTATAGCAGTATTACTTCGTTTAAGCGTACCGCCATCCACATCGGCAGATGCTGATAAGCCACCGGCACGGGCTACGATATCTGATATCTTTTCGTTTTTATTTTTGATAACATAATAACCGGGATACAATACTTCACCATCAATCTTAACCGTTCTTTGCATTTCATAGCCAGGCAGGCTGTAAACTGATACAATATCATAAGGTTTTAGCCTGAAGTTTACCAATTCCTTATCAAGTTGCGCATTAACATCAACCTGAAATACCTGTGCTACCGAACTGCTTTTTGAGTTAGGGTCGCTATCATTTACACGGCGTGCTACTTCAATACGTTTAGGGCTCCCACCTTCGGCAAAGCCGCCGGCTTTAATAATAAGGTCTTCAACACTAATGCTATCGGCGTAAGCAAAAGTTCCACCTTTGCGTATCGCACCTTTTATAGTAACGGTATACTTATCGCGCAGATCAAAAATGGATGATATGTTTATTACATCCTCACGTTGCAAGGGGATATCTGCAGCAGTTTTGTTAATCAGATCCTTTAAATTAAAAGAAAGGATAGCGGTAGTATTATCAGGGTTTAACCTTGTAATTGTACCCAGGCCCGTAAAAGCATCTTCCTTTATACCAGCGGCTTTTTGTATCAATTGCATTAATGTTAAGCCTTTTTGTAGTTCATATTGCCCGGGCCTGAAAACTGCACCATTTATGGTAACACGGTTTTCAAAACGGTTCAATATGTGGTCAACGGTATAAATATCACCACGCAGTGGAACGTAATTTTTATAGTCGGCTTCCGGAATATCTGTTATTCTGCGCTGCTGATCACTGATCTGCGAAACTTTAATTAATGCGGTATAAGCCTGATCGGTAAAACCGCCGGCAAATCCTATCACATCCTGTATCGTTTCGCCGGGAAGAACTTCAAACAGGGCAGGAGTCTTTACCTCGCCAGTCATTTGAACACGAACGCGGTAAGTAGGGATCCGGATAATATCCTGATCCTGTAAACCAATATTATCTTTCTGCTCACCTTTAACTAAAAAGTCATAAACGTCTAACCGCCTGATTATGCGATTATCCCTGATAACCTCGATCTGGCGAAATGAGCCATTTTTATTAGGGCCGCCAGCGGCGTACAATGCATTAAATACTGTTGCCAATGATGGTAATGTATAAGAACCTGGTTTTTGTACTTCACCAACCAGTATCACTTTAATGCTCCTGATATTGCCTAAGCTCACCTGGACATTGGTGCCATGACCAACAGCATAATTATTAGCTGCCAGTTTGCTTTTTATAAGCGCGGTAGCCTGTTCAATAGTTTTACCAGCAACGTTTACTATGCCAATGCCAGGGATATTGATGTTTCCTTCAGGTGATACATTTAGTTTCCAGTTAGCCAATGAATTGCCATAGACATTCACATTTAACTGATCATTTGGGCCAACTATATAGTTTACCGGTGTTGCTAAATTTAAGTTGGGTTCAAAAGTTAAGTTGTTATTTCTAAAGAGGTCTGCTCCAAATATCTTTGGTGTAGTATCTGCCTGGTTCGAATATTGATTTTGCTTATTTAATCCTGTGCTTTTGTAGTTGAGCACACGCGACTGGGATTGGGTTGTAGTATCACTATCTGTTTGTGCAGATGTTCCCGAGCTTCTTGAGGCCTCTATACGTTTTTGCAGGAGCTGCCCCTGATCGGTTGACATGCCCTTGTCTTCAGCCTGCTGTACAATTTGACTATCGCTCAGGCCAGCAGCATGTGCCTGTTGTACCATTTGCTGAATTTGCGCATCAGATAGGTTGCTGACATTTACGCTTGATAGATTTTGAGGTAAACTTTGAGCTGAAACAGGCTTAGTACTCAAACAAAAGATTATAATTATTGCAGAAAGTAGTATAAATTTTAAATATTTCATATGGGGGAAATCACAACACAAAGAGCGGATGATACTATTTGCTTGGCGCATTTTAGCACAATAATAGGACAAATTATAAAAGAATAAAAGTCTTTTTAGTTTCAACGGGTGATTTAGGGTGTTTGTTATTCCGGCAAAGATATTATTTATCAGCGACTAACTACAGGAATAATGATTGTATTTTGAGGTAATAGTTTATAACTTATAAGATAATTTGAATTGAAAACATAGATTGATATGCATAGAACAGCTTTTGTACCGATGCTAACCATTAGTAATTGCACCGCGGATATTGAGGCTATAATTTAAGTGCGGATGATATCTGTATCAGGCGGAGGATAGCCCAGTAAACGGCACATAGTCATCACCTGGCCTTTGTGATGAAACTCATGGGTAGTTACATGGGTAAATAATTCAAGCGGAGTGGCTGTGATTGTGCGGTTGCGTGAGAGTGTATTGGTAATAGGCTCATCAAGGTTGTTGGCAAATCGTTCGAGGAAGTTTTTAACCAGGTCATCGGTATCTGCATAAAGCGAACGTATACCAGCTACGGTCCGAAATTCTTCGTCATTAAAAAGCTCAAGTTTATTACCCATAGCAAAATTGTACATCCATTGTAAGTAACAATTGGAAACATGTACCAATAAGTAACGCATTGTGCTCTTTTCAAAAGCGTCAACAGGTGCATTCAGCGCTTCGCCTGCTTTTGTTTCAATAAAATTCAGCGCTACTCCTCTCGAGCTTTGGATCAGTTTATATTGCTGCTGTAGTATGGCGATCATGGCTTATGCTTCTTTCTTTTTTTGAAAACTATAATATAGGTAACCCAGGGCCGGTAATATAAATAAGCTACCCACTAAAAGTGCCCAGCCCAAGTCATTAATTGTTGCTGCAGGTGCATGGTTGGTAAGTAACGACAGGTTATTGCCGCCCTTTACCATCATAACATTCGGGAAGTGCCTGTAACCTACAGATACCAATATCATAGTAACCTGAAAGCCGGCCAATATCCTGATGACTTTGGTTTTGCCCTTGCTTAATAAATACCAAAGCAATACTAATGACATTGATGCAGCTATTACCGCTGTTAAACTAACCGGGTTGCCAAATATCCAATGGGCCAGGTGCACATTTTCAACTTCGGCGGCTAAAAAAACCAGGCCGCCAAAACCAACGGCCGCCGCATTCATTATAACTGCTTTTTTGGTGAACCGTTTAACATCAAATTGTTCTTTGGCTTCGCCGATAAGGTATATCGCCGCCAGGAAACCGCATAAGGCCACAGTAAAGAAACCTACCGCTACTGAAAACCAGTTGAGCCAGCTAAAAACAAAGGCGGTTAAAAAGCTATCAGCAGCAGGATCTACCTGTCGTGAAATAACGCTCCCGGCGGTAATGCCCAAAAACAAAGGCGTTATAAAGCTAGAGTAAACAAATATGTGATTATACAGGGCCTGCATTTTGTCATCCTTAACCGCATCATAATTGCGGAATGAGAATGCCGTACCTCGTGCAGTAACCCCCATCAGCATAATTAAAAGGGGGATATGCAGGTAAGTGCATATCTCGCTATAAATAACAGGGAAGCCTACAAATAATATAACAATAGCAATAATGAGCCACATATGGTTCGCCTCCCAGATTGGGCCAATAGCCTGGTAACTGGTACGGCGGGTACGCGATTTATTATCATCGGAAGTAAAGAGTTCAATTATACCCGCGCCAAAATCGGCACCGCCAAGCAGGAAGTACAAAACAATAGCAAAAAACAAAAAACCAATAACTACATACAGCATATACTCAGTTTTAACGATCGTACAATTCCGGAACCATTTTAATCTGCCTGCTCAATAAAAATACTACCGCAACACTCAGCGTAAAATACACAAAGGTGAACAGGTAAAAAGAATATTGTATGCCGGGCATAGGCGTAACCGCCTGGCTGGTGAGCATAACGCCTTGTATTATCCACGGCTGACGACCTACCTCGGTTACGGTCCATCCTGCTTCAACGGCTATAAAACCAAGCGGCGTGGCTATTACAAACAGCTTAAAGAACCAGTCTTTGGTAAGCCATTCTTTTTTCTTCCATAAGGCAAAAAAGTAAATAAGGGCTATCAACAGTAAAAACATGCCTATGGCAACCATTAGCTGAAAGGCATAATGCGTAACCGGTACATTCGGCTGATACTGTTGCGGTATTTTATCCAACCCTGTTACCGGGGTTTTAAAATCATCATAAACCAAAAAACTCAGCAGGCCAGGTATTTCAATACCATAATTCACTTTTTTATTAAGCGTATCGGGGATACCGCCTATTAGCAACGGCGAGTACGGTACGGTATGGTAATTTGCTTCCATCGCTGCTGATTTGGCTGGCTGCCTTCTGGCAGCACCTTTGGCTGATATATCACCGCTAAGTGGTTGCAGAATAGCCGCTACTGCGCCAAATACAATGGCTATTTTAAAGGCTTTGGTATGAAAGTTCACATTTCTTTTCAATAGGATCATTAATGCATGTATGCCTGCTACAGCAAAGCCAGTTGCCGCAAATGCAGCGATGGTCATGTGCAATGCCTCGGAGAACCAGGCCTCATTAAACATGGCTTTTAGTGGATCGATGTTTATATATTGCCCGTTAACATAATCAAACCCGGCCGGACTGTTCATCCATGAATTGGCTGATACTACCAATATGCCCGAAATAACCCCACTAACACCAACAACTATACCTGTAACCCAGTGAAACCATTTGTTAAGGCGGTTCCATCCGTAAAGAAAAAAGCCAAGGGCTATCGCTTCAATAAAAAATGCAACACCTTCAAATGAAAAAGGCATACCGAATATAGGTCCGGCGTGTTCCATAAATTTGGGCCATAGCAGGCCGAGTTCAAATGATAGCATGGTGCCCGATACCGCACCGGTAGCAAAAAATATAGCAACGCCCTTGCTCCAGGCCTGGGTGATGTTTTTGTAAACGTGATCATTGGTTTTTATCCACTTATAGTGCGATATCGCCATAAAAACAGGCATCACCATGCCAATGCATGAATATATGATATGAAAGCCTAAGGATAAGGCCATTTGCGAGCGGGCTGCTAAAAAATCATTCATATTTTTTAATATATTCAAAAGTACTTAACATACAATATAATAGCTTATGGTATTTATTATTTAGCATGTATATAAATTGTATTAAAAGTAGGATATCAGCCAAAAAATAATTAAACACTAACACCTGCGTGTAATAAATTCTTTATAATAATATTTTATAAAAACTTAATTTATAAAAGTTACTTTAACCCTTATAACATTAGCCTCGAATATACATGAACACAGAACAAACGCGACTGCAGGATTTAAGCTGGAAAAAATGGGGGCCATATGTAACCGACAGGCAATGGGGAACCGTTAGGGAAGATTACAGCGCCGATGGTGATGCCTGGAATTTCATTACCCATGATATGGCCCGCAGCAAAGCCTATCGCTGGGGCGAGGAGGGGATAGCCGGGATATGCGATGATGACCAGTTGCTTTGTTTTGCCGTGGCTTTATGGAACAAAAAGGATCCGATATTAAAAGAGCGGTATTTTGGGTTAAGCAACCCGGAGGGCAATCATGGTGAGGATGTTAAGGAGTTGTATTATTACCTGGATAATACGCCCACGCACTCGTATATGAAAGCGTTGTATAAATATCCGCAGCAGGAATACCCGTATGCATGGCTGGTGAGTGAAAACAAAAGGCGTGGCCGGAACGACCCCGAGTTTGAGCTGATAGACACCGGCCTGTTAAACAACGACCAGTATTTCGACGTATTTACCGAATATGCCAAAAATGAGCAGGACGACATACTGATAAAGATCACCATAAATAATAGGGGAGCGCAGGATTGCAGTTTAAATGTGTTGCCAACAATTTGGTTTCGCAACACATGGGCATGGGGATATGATAATTATGTGCCGGAGTTAATGGCCGATTCGCATGGGGTTATTGAAGTGTACCATAAGGACCTGGGGCAGATGTGGCTAAATGGTGAAGGATCGCCGGATGTATTGTTCTGTGATAATGAAACCAATACCAAACGCCTGTATGGTTATGATGATGGCAAGTCGTTTTATAAAGATGGGATTAATGATTATATAGTAAATGGCGCAGATACTATAAACCCAAAAAAGACAGGTACCAAAGCGGCTATTAATTTTGATATAACCGTTAAGGCCAAGCAAAGTCATGTGGTTAGGCTGCGCTTATCAAAAAATGCCAAAAATGATTTTACTGATTTCGACGCGGTGTTTAATGCCCGTATAACTGAGGCTGATGAGTTTTACAAGGATGTACAAAAGGAAAACCCGGATGCTGATAGTGTAATGGTGCAGCGCCAGGCTTTTGCAGGCATGTTGTGGACAAAGCAGTTCTACCATTACAACATACACCACTGGTTAAACGGCGATCCGGCAGGCCCAAAACCGCCTGCAAGCCGGATGAATGGCCGCAACAGTAAATGGATGCATTTAAATACAAAGGATGTAATATCCATGCCCGATAAATGGGAGTATCCGTGGTTTGCATCATGGGACCTGGCTTTTCATTGCTTGCCGCTGGCCCGGCTCGATATGGTTTTTGCCAAGAACCAGTTAATGCTGCTGGTACGTGACTGGTATATGCACCCTAATGGCGAGTTCCCGGCTTATGAGTGGGATTTTGCCGATGCTAATCCACCGGTACTTGCAAAGGTTGCCATGACAATTTACAACCTGGATAAAGAAAATAATGAGGGCAAGGGCGATACCTACTTCCTGGAGCGTATTTTTCATAAGCTGATGCTCAACTTTACCTGGTGGGTAAACCGTAAGGATGCGGCAGGAAACAACATATTTGAAGGCGGCTTTTTAGGGCTCGATAATATTGGCGTATTTGACAGGAACGCACGCTTACCGTTTGGTGAACATCTGGAACAGGCTGACGGCACCAGTTGGATGGCCATGTACTCATTAAACCTATTGCGTATGGCAGCCGAGTTGGCTGTTTATAATAAGGCATATAATGATATCGCATCCAAGTTTTTTGAGCACTTTATATATATAGCTGGGGCAATGGCTAACCTTGGCGACAATAACCAGGGCTTATGGGATGAAGAGGATGGCTTTTTCTATGATCAGATAAGATTACCTGATAATAGCACCGAAAAAATGCGCATCAGGAGTTTAGTAGGCCTGATACCATTATTTGCTGCCGAAGTACTGGATGAGAATGATATACTCAATAACCCGATTTTCAAGAACAGGTTAAATTGGTTTGCTGATAACCGCCCCGACCTGGCTGCATTGGTATCACGCTGGAATGAGAAAAGCAGCAATGGCAAGCACCTAATAAGCCTATTACGCGGCTACCGTATGAAAATGCTGTTGAAATACATGCTTGATGAGAATGAGTTTTTAAGTGATTACGGTATCCGTTCCGTTTCAAAGTATCATCTGGAGCATCCTTATGAAACTACTATAAATGGAGTGAACTTTAGCATTAAATATACGCCTGCTGAAAGCGACAGTGGTTTATTTGGCGGCAACAGCAACTGGCGTGGCCCTATATGGATGCCGATGAACTACCTGCTGATTGAAAGTTTACAACGCTTTTATCAGTATTATGGTGATGACTTTAAGATAGAATGCCCAACAGGATCAGGAATTTTTATGAACCTGAAGGAAGTTGCTAACGAATTGTACAAAAGGGTATCCAGCATATTCTTACGTGACGATACAGGCAGAAGGCCTGTTTTTGGGGCCTATGATAAAATACAGTATGATGCCTCGTTTAAGGATTATGTGCTGTTCTACGAGTACTTTGATGGCGATAACGGCCGTGGGGTAGGAGCATCGCATCAAACCGGGTGGACAGGGTTGATAACTACTTGTTTGTATAAGGAGTAGAGTATAAATAAGTATCAAAATATAAAAGCGTCATTGCGAGGAACGAAGCAATCCCTAAAATACAGAGCGGCTCTACTAATCGGGGATTGCTTCGTTCCTCGCAATGACGCTTAGAGATTGGAGCGACGCTGCTAAGTAAAAACAAAGGTGTCATGCTGAGCGCTAGTCGAAGCATGTGGGCAAAGGCCTCTACGCTCATGCTTCGACTAGCGCTCAGCATGACACCTCTTTAATTATTCTACTTCGCCGGCTTATTATTCGCTCTCACCGTCTTCACCTGCGATGCTGTAACAGCGCTGGCTTTGTTGGTGAAGCTGTTACGTACATAGGTAAGCACATCGGCAATTTCCTGATCTTTTAAAAAATCATGCGAGGCCATGGTGTTTTGGTAGGTTTGCCCGTTGATCTCTACATTGTCGCTGAAGCCATTCAATATGATCTTTATCAGCGTGGTTTTATTACCTAAAACATAGGTGGTCTTTATTAAAGGCGGGTTCATATTGCCAGCGCCGCCACCATCGGTCTGGTGGCAGCTTGCGCAGTTTTGAATATAGATATTCTTGCCATTGGCTATTGATGTTGCCAAACTTATATGCGTTGAACTTTTATGCTTGGTTTGTGCATATGAACCCAGCGAAAACAACATTATAATAAGGGACAGGAAAATAGCGGTTCTTTTAGTGCTCATGTATTATTTTTTGTAGGTGATCTTGTAAATAGTTCCTTTTGAATCATCACTCACATATAGCGCACCATCGGGCCCTTGTGCTAAGCCACATGGGCGGTGCTCGGCACGGCCAGATTCTTTTTGCGCTTGTGTACCTGCAAAGCCATCAGCAAATACTTCCCATTTGCCATCAGGTTTGCCATCTTTAAATGGTTGGAATACCACGAAGTAACCCGCCTGAGGTTCAGGTGCACGGTTCCACGAACCATGGAACGCGATGAAAGCGCCATTCTTATAACGTTCAGGGAACTGGTTGCCGGTATAAAATAATAAGCCGTTAGGTGCCAGGTGACCCGGGAATGCTACAGCAGGATCAATAGTGCCTTCGCCAGCAGTTTTTTTGCTATCGCCCCCATATTCAGGCGCCAGGATTTTTTCATGTCTTTCCTGATCGTAATAAATGTAGGGCCATCCGGCATCATCGCCTTTTTTCAATGCATATAAGCATTCGGCAGGCTCAACGGCTGATTGCTGCACGGTATACAGGTCAGGGAATAGATCGTGCAGCTGATCGCGGCCATGCTGCATAATAAATAGTTGGTTGTTCTGCTGGTTCCAGTCGAGACCTACCGTGTTCCTTATGCCTTTCGCGTAATGTACGCCATCGCCATAATGCTGATCGAGCTTATCGGCCTTAAATTGCCATATGCCACCTGCTGAATCCAATATAGGGCAACCCGGCCTGCCCATTGAACCTTTTTGCCTGTCCTTAACCTGGCAAGAGTTAGAATATGCACCAACATTTACGTATATATTGCCATCGTTATCCAACACAATTGATTTCGACTCATGCTCGCGGCGGTTTAATAAACCGGATATAATCTTTTCAGGCGCATCAGGATTTATAACTTCGCTTTTGGCATTTAATTTATAGCGGTAAACGTCTTCATCGGATGATGCATATAAATAGCCATCTTTAATATACATGCCGGTACCACCATAGTTGCCAAAGCTATTGGCTACTGTGGATTTATCACCATTTTGGTGCAGGAACAGAATACCTTTTCCCGTTTTAAAATGATTAAGCTTTACATAGATATCATTTTGAGGTGTAATAGCCAAATGCCGGGCTTGCCCTAAGTTATCAGCTATTACGGTGGCTTCAAAACCGGTTGGCAGTGTAAGCCCGGCAGGAGCAGTTGCGGTTTTAGTATGGGTAACAGTTTTTTTGTTTACTACCGGGTTAGTTAGTACCAAAGCCGGAATGAGGGCTAAAGGCATAACTAATGAGAATAAGCTATTTGTTTTCATAACGACAGGAGGATTGGTGGACTAAAATTAATGTAATTACAAGTAAATCAAAGCTTCTGTTTAATAAAATACATTATTGTTACAATTTATAAATCTGATACTTATAGTGATAAGTAATAATTTAATACAATGTTTTGTTAATTGTTTATTATTCAGAATATTATTCTATAATGATGCTTATTATCTATATAAAATTATTATTCTGATTAAACTTTTTAAAAATGGTATAGTCCTAACTATATAAAATTTAAAACACCATGAAAAAGTTAGTTTTATTATCAGCAATAGCAATAAGCGGTTTATTTTACAACACTGCCAATGCACAAATAAGGATTCATTTAGGTATAAATTTATTCCCACACCATATATATGTACACCCAGCTGTTGTAGATGTACAGCCAGCACCGGTAGTATACGCAGATAACGCACCTGCTGATTATAATAGCGATGACGATTACTATTATTTACCAGATGTAAACGCTTATTACAACGTTGCACAGCAATGCTACTATTATAACGATGGCGATAACTGGATCTCTGCAGCTTACTTACCCGGCGAATATCGTAGCTATGATTGGATGCACGCCCGCAGGTTTGAAGTGCGTTCACCACGCCCATACTTACACAATGATCTCTACATGAATAGGTACCATGGCGTAAATTACCAATGGGCACACAGGGACGATCATTTCCAGGGGGGCTATGCCAACCATTTTAACGGTGGCGACCAACATTTTGATAATCGCGGTGGATATGCTCAGCATTTTGATAACAGGAATCAAAACAGCTATAACCAGAATCAAAACCGTGATAACAGGGGTAATAACAGTGGCCAGCAATATAACCAAGATCAAAACCGTGGTAACAGAGGAGGCGATCAGCAACGTGTTGCTCAAAACGACAGAAACCATGATTTTGGCAGAAGAAGATTTTAAATATAACCACCTCAATATATATGTCAAAAGCCATCCGTTTATACGGATGGCTTTTTTTATTCTAATGACTAAACCATCGCCTACGGCGGTAGGTTAAGGGTGGAGGCTATGCCAGAAACCGGTATATTAGTACCTGTGACGAAATACAGGAAATTATCCCATAGTTTTTACTATTGTGTGTACCATATTGTATGGACGCCCAAATATCGTTTTAGGGTATTAACGGATGTAGTTGCCGATACTTTGGAGAATAAGATACAGGCAATTTGTCATTGGAAAGAGGTTGAGATATTGGAGATGAATATTCAGCCTGATCATGTTCACTTGGTTTGCAGCATCGCTCCGAAACTTAGTGTAAGTGATTTTATGGGTATCTTAAAAGGGAAGTCAGCGATAATGATGTTTAAGAATTACCCGAGTTTACGCAAGAAACCGTATTGGGGTAATCATTTTTGGAGCCGAGGCTATTTTGTGAGTACAGTAGGTGTAGATGAAGAGCGGGTAAAGAACTATGTAAAATATCAGGAGAAAGAAGAGCGAAAAGAGGATGGAACAACTGATTTGAAATTGTTCTGACGAATACCCCCTTTCAGGGGTTAGGTAAAGCCCCCACCTTAGGTGGGGGTTGTTTACTTGAACCAGGATTTTATACATCCTGAAAATCAATAAAATCCAGTAAATCCTAGCTACTAATATTCACTGGCCTCATTCAGCAACTTAATATCATCGGCACCTAGGTTAAGCTGTGTAGCGTCAATAATTGATTTTAGCTGTTTGATACTGGTAGCGCTGGCAATTGGTGCAGTTATACCGGGATGTGCAATATTCCATGCTAATGCCACGCTTGCAGGTGTACTTTTATATTCGGCAGCAACTTCATCCAATGCTTTTAATATCCTGAAACCACGATCATCAAGGTATCTTTTAACACCTTGCCCACGCGGGCTTTTTGACAGGTCATCCAGCGAACGGTATTTGCCTGTGAGGAAACCACTGGCTAATGAATAGTAGTTGATCACACCCAGTCCATATTCCCTGCAAACGCCTTCCAATGCCTTTTCATAACCTTCACGGTCATATAAATTATATTCAGGCTGCAGACTTTGATAGGCTGCAAGGCCGGTGGTTTCGCTTATTTCCAAAGCTTGTGCGAGCCTGTCGGCAGTGTAGTTTGATGCGCCTATAGCTCTTACTTTACCTTGTTTTATCAGGGCAGTATAAACTGATAGTGTTTCGGTTAACGGTGTATCTTTATCATCATCATGGGATTGATAAAGGTCGATATAATCAGTTTTCAATCGTTTTAACGAATCTTCAACCGCCTGGGTGATGTAAGTTTTTGATAATCCTTTTTTACCCGCTCCCATTGGCTTGCCAACTTTTGTGGCGATAGCTACTTTATCACGCTTACCGCTTTTTTTAAGCCAGTTGCCTATAATGGTTTCCGATTCACCGCCTTTGTTGCCCGGAGCCCATGCCGAATATACATCGGCGGTATCAATAAAATCCAGACCTGCATCCGTAAAAGCATCAAGCAGTTCGAATGATGTTTTTTCATCAATGGTCCAGCCAAAAACATTGCCGCCGAAGGCTATTGGGTTAACTTTTATTCCTGATTTTCCGAGCTCTCTTTTTTCCATGAGGTTTTACAAATAAGTGTTATGATGTACACAAATAACAGCCTTTGTTTTTTTGTGTTTGTAAAGGCAGTGTAAATTAGCATAACCCGATTATCTTTACAGCATGGAAAGCGCTCAGCCCGATTCTAAGATCCTGATTGAAATTGTACAAACCAAAATGCCCTTTGGCAAATACAAAGGCACTTTGATATGTGATATGCCCATCTCTTATTTGGAGTGGATGCATGGCAAAGGTGGTTTCCCTCCCGGGAAGTTAGGCATGTTGTTGTCAACTGTGTATGAGATCAAAACGAACGGCTTACAAAGCATAATCACCATGGTTAAAACTTCGCTCAGAAACCAGCGTTCATAATATATTACCGCTCAATGACAACCGCTGAACTCTGGCGTGCGTATATTGTTTAAAAAGTAAATATTTATGAAAAGATCCATGTTATATATAGCCTGCCTGTTGTTATTTGCGGGCTGCGCTCAGGGACAATCCAATTCGTTTGCTAGTTTACCACAACCTAAGCCAGGAGAGAAAGTTGCTGATTTTGCTGCCGGGTGTTTTTGGGCCAGCAGTGAAGCCATGTCTGAACTTAAGGGCGTTAGCCAGGTGGTTGCCGGTTATTCAGGTGGTAACGCGCCACGACCAACGTATGAGGAAGTATGCTCGGATAATACCGGCCATGCCGAAAGTGTACAGGTTTATTATGATCCTAAAGTGATCAGCTATGCAAAATTGGTTGAGGCATTCTTTTACGCCCACAACCCAACCGAACTTAACTACCAGGGCCCGGATCACGGTACCAGTTACCGTTCAATAGCTTTTTATCGCACACCTGAAGAAAAGGAGATTATAGAAAACACTATAAAAAGTATTAACGCATCCAAATATTATGGCTCTGCGCCGATAGTTACAGAGGTTGCACCATTTAAAGTATTTTACCCGGCTGAAAAATATCATCAGAACTATTACAAACTACACCAGGATAACCCTTACATACAAGGCGTATCAGTTCCTAAGGTTGAGAAGATGAGGAAGATGGAGAAAGGGGCTTTGAAGCCGGAGTTTAGTTAGGAAACTAATATATAAAATCAAAGCGTCATTGCGAGGTACGAAGCAATCCCCGACCTACAGAGCGGCTCTGTACAGTCGGGGATTGCTTTGTCGTTTCACTCCTCGCAATGACGCTTTTATATTAATGCGCTTTTAAAATTACTCCCCGCGTTTCAAACCGTACTTTTCAATTTTACTGTACAGGTGGCTGCGTTGTATATCGATATCATCAGCAGTTTTTGAAACGTTCCAGTTGTTTTTTTCCAGCTTGAATTTGATGTATTCGCGTTCAGCAAAATCTTTGTACTCTTGGAAGTTTTTGAACTGGTTAAAATCAGTTTGGCTTGATGATGAATCATTTGATGAAGCCGGGGCTGGCGCTGATGGGTTAGCGAATGCTTTAACATCGGCGTCGGTAATGGTTTTATCGCTCAAAATGATTAAACGCTCAACCATGTTGCGCAGTTCGCGTATGTTACCTGTCCACGGCAATGCTTTAAGGGCCTCAAGGGCTGCATCCGAGATCTTTTTAACCGGCATGCCATATTCATTGCATATCTCATCCAAGAAATTCTGGGTAAGCAAGGTAATATCATCCCTGCGCTCAGTTAATGGCGGTACATGGATCAGGATCACACTTAAACGGTGGTAAAGGTCCATACGGAAATTACCGGCTTCAATTTCTTTCAGCAGGTCTTTATTTGTAGCGGCTACTACGCGTACATCAACCTCAATTTCTTTTTCGCCGCCTACACGGGTTATTTTGCTTTCCTGTAGTGCACGTAATACCTTAGCTTGCGCTGAGTGGCTCATATCACCTATCTCATCCAAAAATAAAGTACCGCCATTGGCTGATTCGAATTTGCCAATACGTTGCTTTACAGCCGATGTAAATGAGCCTTTTTCGTGACCGAATAGCTCACTCTCAATCAGTTCAGATGGTATGGCGGCGCAATTAACCTCAATTAAAGGGGCGTTTGATCGGTTTGATTTTTCATGCAGCCAGCGTGCAACCAGTTCTTTACCGCTACCATTGGCACCGGTAACTAAAACGCGGGCATCAGTAGGGGCAACGCGATCAATGGTTTCCTTAATTTTTGCTATAGCCTGTGAGTTGCCCAATATTGGGCGCACTTTTGAAACCTTGCGCTTTAATACTTTGGTTTCAACAACCAAACTTCCGCGGTCGAGCGCGTTACGTACGGTAATTAAAAGGCGGTTCAGATCTGGTGGTTTTGATATAAAATCGAAAGCCCCCTTACGACTGGCTTCAACAGCTGTTTCAACAGTACCATGACCCGAGATCATGATAAATGGCAGATCCGGTTTTAGGGCTAAACCTTCGGTAAGCACTTCCATGCCATCCATCCGGTTCATTTTAATATCGCAAAGCACTAGGTCATAATCGTTTTTGGTTATCAGCTCTAAGCCATCCTGCCCGTTGTCAATATCCTCAACCTGGTAATCTTCATATTCTAATATCTCCCGCAATGTGCTTCTGATAGCACGTTCATCATCAATAATTAAGATTTTTGCCATTGTTTCTGCTGTGTTTTTCAAAAAAGTAATGAGTTTTAGGTGCTCAAATATATAAGATTTGTATAGAAAAATAAACACTCCACCTATATACAAAAAATAACCCCTTTCTGTTTTACCAGAGAGGGGTGTTTTTTTCAGCAGCAAAGCTGTAAGCCGGGTTCTGTTCCGCCGGTTGAAGGGCGGTTTCTATCATTAATCTGGCCCTGCCATTGCTGACAGGTTCAAGCAACCTACCCATCCTGACGATCATTTGCCAGTGGCAAACAATCAAAAGCGAGTAACTTCCGATTCAGGACCTATTTGGTTTTTCAACTCCTGAGGTTTACCGCGATCCCGGTCGCCCGGAAAAGCCGTGAGCTCTTACCTCACGTTTTCACCCTTACCCATGATAAATCACAGGCGGTATATTCTCTGTGGCACTTGCTGTCGCCGGCTGCCGGCGCCTTCCCGTTAGGAAGCAGGATACTCTATGTTGCCCGGACTTTCCTCTCGCGGTTTGGCCGTGAGCGATAGAACGTTTTGCAATGGCAAAGATACGTATTAGAAGCAAGAGTTAAGAATCAGGAATCAAGACAGGAGTGGAAAGAGTCGGGAATCAAGAGTCAAGAGTTAAGAATCGAGAGTAAGGAAGAAAAATGCAGCTTCCTGATTCTTGCATCTTGACTCCAATCTACAAAAAGACAGTGGAAGAATACTCCAGCGCTTCCCTTAGTTTGTCGAAATTAAGCTCCAGGGGCTCGTTTTGCGATTGGAGATAGTTGACCAAGTTTTCGGTGGCAATATTGCCTGTGAGCTCATCTGCGGCCATGGGGCAGCCACCGTAGCCTTTCAGTGCGCTATCAAAACGAGTACAATCGCTTTTATAGGCGGCCTCAATTTTTGAGTGCCAGTTATTGGGTGTGGCATGCAGATGCAGGCCAAATTCTGTTGATGGGAAACTGTTTGTTAATTTTGGGTAGATGTCACTTACCTGTTCAGCGGTTGCAACGCCCACGGTATCAGATAATGCGATGATCTTAATACCCTCGTTAACCAGCTTTTCTGTCCAATACTGAATAATATCTATATTCCATTCATCCCCGTAAGGGTTACCGAAGCCCATTGATAGATACACCAGTAATTGTTTGTTTTTGGATGATGACAGCTCATTTATCCTTTGTACGGTATCAAATGATTGGAGTATAGTAGTATTTGCATTGCGCAGTTGAAATGTTTCTGATATAGAAAATGGATAGCCCAGATAAGTAATTTCCTCATGTATCGCAGCCTCTTCCGCGCCGCGATAGTTGGCTATTATGGCAAGGAGTTTGGATTTGGTGTTGCTAAGGTCGAGCTTTTTTAAAACCTCCGCAGTATCCTGCATTTGAGGGATTGCCTTTGCTGATACAAAGCTTCCGAAATCAATAGTGTCAAAACCAACCTGCAGCAGTAAATTAATATAGGCTGCCTTTATTTCAGTGGGGATGAAATCATGAATGCCCTGCATGGCATCGCGCGGGCATTCGGTTAATTTTATTTTTTGCGGCATACTTTACTGATTGCTAAAATTTTGTACTGTCAATAGCACCTTTCTTTTCTACAGCCTGGTACAATTCACCGGTGAGCGAGGCAATATATCTTTCAAACGAGTCTAATACCTTTTTAGCGTCCCTTGCTACCCGTTTTGATTGTGTGTTGGTGGCCTTCAAATACATATCATACAAGCCTAAACGCCTGTTGCCGGTTTCAGTAGGCATGTAAAAAACTACATTGTTAATGGTATAGCGGTAACGCCTGTTTTTCATATCAATGGTGATCGAAAACTGAACAGTATACGGGTCCACGTTGTCGCTCTCATCACCTACATAAACTTTATTGGTATTCAGGTCCTGTGCAGTAGTGCAAATCAGTTTGCCTTCCTGATCGAAGCCGTAATTCTGCTGGAAATTCTTGGCTGCGAAAAATTCAAGCGATCTTAAATAGATCATACTTTCCATAATGTTGGTATCAACCTTAACCGTTTTTTGGTAATAGGCATTCGTGCCATCAACATGCAAGGAAACCGAATCCGGATTATTGCCCTGGCACCTGGCCGCGAACGCCAGGAATATTAATGCAAAGCTTAAAAAAAGTGTTTTCACAATATGTATTATAATGAATAGGTTTATTTATACTTTGTTACTTCTTCAGTCGTGTTTTTAACTGTGTCACGTGTAAAACGCCTGATGATGAGTCTGCTTCCGCCGTTATAGTTGATATAGTTACCGATCCAGTTTATAAATACAATAACCCGGTTGCGGGTCCCGACCAATGAGAACAGGTGTACAAAGATCCATATCAGCCAGGCAAAAAATCCCTGGAATTTTATCTTACCCAAATCGGCCACAGCCTTATTACGGCCAATGGTGGCTAATGAGCCCTTATCATTATATACAAACGGAACGGTTGCTTCTCCTTTGATCAAATGTACAATGTTTTTACCAACGTTTTGCCCCATTTGCATAGCTACCTGCGCTACACCGGGATGACCTTTTGGGGTTTCGTCGGTTATCATTGCAGCTACATCGCCTATGGCAAATACATTGTCGAAACCTACCACACGGCAAATATTATCTGTACGGATACGGTTGCCGCGCTCAACCAGATCTTTTGAGATCCCATGAGGTATAACACCCATAACCCCGGCCGACCATATTACGCTCTTGGTTGTAATGTTTTTACCATCCTCAAAAGTTATGGTATGGCCATCATAGCTCTGTACTTTGGCGTTCAACAATAATTCGACACCCAGTTTGTGCAGATAATCCTGTGATGCTTTTGATGCCTGTTCTGACATCGGGCCCAATACCCTCGGCAAAAAATCGACCAGATAGATCTTTACATCATCCTTTTTAAGTTCAGGATAATCCTTCTCTAGTACAAAATTACGGAACTCTGCAATTGCGCCCGCCAGTTCCACACCTGTAGGGCCGGCACCAACCAGTACAAAGGTGAGGTAGGGTTCACGCTCTTCTTTTACCTTTTTTAAAACAGCTTCCTCTAAATTCTGGAAGATGAGGTAACGCAAATTCAATGCCTCGGGGATGGATTTCATAGGCATGGCGTAATGCTCCACATCCTTATTGCCGAAGAAATTGGTGGTTGAGCCTGTGGCTATCACCAGGTAATCATAAGCAATTTCGCCTATGGTGGTATCTATGGTGTTTTTTTCGTGGTTTACTTTTGATACCTCAGCTATACGGAAACGGAAATTCTTTTGTCCGCCAAAATTCTTTCGTAATGAAAATGCTATTGATTCTGACTCCAAACTGCCCAATGCGACCTGGTAGAGCAGGGGCTGAAAGGTGTGGTAGTTATGCTTATCGAGCATCAGAACCTCCACAGGCTGATCTTCAAGCTGTTTGGCAACCTGCAGGCCGCCGAAGCCACCGCCAACAATAACAACTAAAGGGAATTTTGATTTATCGGTAGATTCCATATGATATAGTTAAGCGTTTTCAGGTATAAAACAAAAAAGGCTCCAAATGTTCTTTGGAGCCTTTTAAATATAATGATTAAATTATTATTTCAGATCTTTCTTTCCAAAGTCGATGATCACTGGTGTTGCGATACAGATTGACGAGTATGTACCGAAACACACACCAACCAATAGCGCGAACGAGAAGCCTTTAATGGCATCACCACCGAACACGAACAATACGATTAATACGAACAATACTGTTAAAGCGGTAATAATGGTACGGCTTAAAGTTTTGTTAATCGCATCGTTAATCACAACTTTAGGGTCGTCAGTTTTTGCATGGTGCAGGTCAAGAAACTCACGGATCCTGTCGAATACCACCACGGTATCATTAATTGAGTAACCTATTACCGTTAATATCGCAGCTATAAATGCCTGGTCAATATCTAACGAGAATGGAAGCACATTTTTAAATAAGGTGAAAAATGATAGTACCATCAACGCATCGTGTAATGTAGCTATCATCGCACCTAAGCTGAACTGCCATTTACGGAAACGGATCAGGATGTAAGTTGATATGATAACGATGGCGAATATTACTGTCCATATAGCTGATTTTTTAAGTTCATCAGCAATGGTAGCGCTCACTTTATGGTGACCAAGTATGCTTTTTTGAGTTACCTGTGTTTTTGGAGATTGATTTAAAGATGAGATCAATGCAGCCTGTACCTTGTTTTCAGCCACAATAGAAGGATCGTCTATCAGGTAGTTTGTAGTGATGCTGAAATCAGGGCCATAAGTTTTAACTTCTGTACCACGGCCTAATGTTTTATCAACAGCATTGTGAATGTCCTCGGTGTTTACACTTTTATTTTCAAAACGAACTACGTAAGTACGGCCGCCTTCAAAGTCAACACCATAGTTAAACCCTTGGGTGGCCATTGATATGATACCTGCAAGGATAAATAAGCTTGAGAAGATGTAGAATTTAAAACGGTTTTTTACGAAAGCGAAATTAGCGTTTTTGAAAGTATGTGAACTCCATGGGTTTGAGAACTTGATATCCCATCCTTTACCTAACATCCACTCAAATATTAACCTTGAGATCAATAATGAACAGAATAATGAAGTAACGATACCGATCATTAACGTAGTTGCGAAACCTTGTATTGGGCCTGAACCAAAGATGAACAGGATTAAACCGGTTAGGAACGTACTGATGTTTGAATCGAGGATGGATGATAAAGCGTGTTTAAAGCCATCTGTTACCGCGATACGAACTGATTTGCCTAAAGCCATTTCCTCACGCACACGTTCGTATATCAATACGTTGGCATCAACAGCTATACCCAGTGTTAGTACGATACCTGCAACACCCGGCATGGTTAATACCGCATGCAAGCCTGTAAGTACACCCATCAGGAAGAACATGTTAACAATTACCGCTACCACCGCAACAGTACCTGCACGGTTGTAGTAAGCGATCATGAATACCAATACAACCAGTAAGCCTAAGCCTTCTGATAATAAACCGGCGCTGATAGCTTCCTGACCTAATGACGGGCCAACAACGCTTTCATCAACAATTTGTGCTGGTGCAGGTAAACGGCCGGCTTTTAATACGTTGGCCAAATCCTTGGTATCATCAATGGTAAAGTTACCTGAGATAGAAGAGTTACCACCTGATATTTCGTTATCAACACGTGGTGCTGAATAAACATTGTCATCAAGAACAATTGCTATTGATTTTTTATTGTTTGGATCAGCAGAAGCTTCACGGGTTATAGTCGCCCATTTTTGAGCACCTACAGAGTTCATGTCCATAACTACGTTAGGCTCGCCTCTCTGGTCTGTTTCAGCACGTGCGTCATCAACAACATCGCCTGATAATGCAGGGCCGTTTTCGGCACCTGTAAGTTTCACAGCGTATAATTCAAATACTTTGGTTTTAAATTCAGGATCTGGCTTAACACTCCAAAGGAATTTCATGTTTCTTGGAATGATAGCTTTTACATCGGCGCTGTTTAAGTAAGCGTTTACTTTAGCTGTGTCTTTTAGAGCAGTCCAGCCAACAACAGGTCCCGGGCGTAATTGCATCTGACCTTTTTGATCCTGGTAGCTTGGAGGCGATAATAAAGCAAAAAGAGGGTTATCCTGTGCAGCCTTTGTTTTGCCTGCTAAGTTGGTTGAATCTTTACCTGCATTTTTTTGAACCTTGCTTAATAATGATAAACCACCTTTAGCAGCAGCCGTAGTATCTTTAGTTACTGCCGGTTTAGCAGCGGTAGTTGCAGAATCTTTAGCAGCGGTTTTATTTTTTGCAGCTAACAGGTTATTGATGCTTGCCAGGGTTTGGTAACCTTCCAACGGGCGACCGGTTGCATCGGCGTTTTCAAAAGTTTGATAAAACTCAAGCTTTGCAGTACCTGATAAAAGTTTACGAACACGCTCAGGATCTTTTTGACCTGGTAACTCAATCAGTATACGGTTTGTGCCTTCCTGTAACTGGATGTTTGGAGATGTTACACCAAACTGGTCGATACGGGTGTTCATAACAGTATACGATTGTTTAACAGCAGTAGCAGCCTGGTCTTTTAAATAAGATTCAACCTCACTGTTTGAAGCGTTGAACTTTAAGTGAGCCTGGTTGTCTTTGGTTGAGAACAATGAAGCCAACTTTGCGTTCGGGGCCAGTTTTTCATATTCGGCAACAAAAAGAGTGATGTAATCCTTCTGGCTGCTTTTAGTATCGTTCTGGGCATTATCAAGCGCCTGGTTAAATACAACATCTGGATTATTATCAGCTAATTTTTTTACCAGTTCTTTCAGAGAGATCTGCATGGTAACGCTCATACCGCCTTCAAGGTCGAGACCCAGCGCTAACTCATTAGCTTTGCAATATGCGAAGGTATGACCTAAGACAGGATATACCGGCACTGAGGACATAGAGTCCAGATAAGCCTTTTCTTTTAGAATATCGCCCTTTGCATAAGCCCTCGCCTTGTTTTCAACACTACGGGTGACCCATGTAAATGAAAGCTGGTACAAACACACAACCGCCAGCAATATGGCGAAAAATTTAACAACCCCTTTACCTTGCATCTTATATTATATATGTAATTAATTAGTTTATAAGCTTTTTTAAAATAGACGGCAAATCTAATAAAATTTCGTTATCATGAAATTTAAAATTAAAAACAAAATATCGCCGCTTTTTGTTATGAGCGTTCCAGTGTTATGAAGGAGTAAGGATAGGCGTTTTTCTCATCAGCCTGGTAATCTTCCCTCGAAATTTCTTTCCATTCAGCTTTGTCTATTTCCGGGAAAAAAGTGTCGGCATCAAATGAATGATGGATGATGGTGAGATAAATGCGATCCGTCAAGTGCATAGCCAGCTTATAGATCTCGGCTCCGCCGCCAATAAATACTTCATCCTCACCTTCGCAAAGCGCCAAGCCATCCTCAATCGATTTTACTACTTCGCAGCCCGGGATGGTAATATCCTGCCGGGTGACAACGATGTTTCTGCGGCGAGGAAGCGGCTTTCCCACCGAATCGAACGTTCTGCGGCCCATAATGATAGTGCGGCCTGAAGTAATGTCTTTAAAATGTTTCAGGTCGTTAGGCATGTGCCATAATAACTGGTTGCTTTTGCCTATGGCGTGGTTTTCGCCTATGGCGACTATGATGGATACTGTCATTGGTTAATTGTTACTAAGTGTTCTTCTATCCAAACTTTGATCTCGTCTATTCGGATATCTCCTTTGCTGGCGGCAATGGTCATTTCGTGTTTTTCAATTTGAGAAGCAGAAATATCAAAACCAAAAATATATAACGTTGCTCTGAGTAAAACATAAGCAGTACGCTTGTTTCCATCCATGAAAGGATGGTTGATAATTAGGCTTTCAAATATAGCAGCTGCTTTCTCTACAGGTGTGGGATACAACTCCTGCTGATCGAAGGTAGCATAAGGCCGGGCTAGGGCGGCGAGTAATGAGCCTTTATCTCTTATGCCACGACTTCCACCATAATTATCAATCGATCTGTCGTGAATTTCTAATGCGGTTTCTAAATCAATCATTCAGCAAGCCGCCTTAAAAGTTCATCATCTTCCTCAAATACGTTATCGATAAACTTATTTAGTTTTGTTTTATCGGGGGATTGATGTTGGAGGGAATTTATGTATTCAAGAATTTCAGGCAATACATTCTCAGGCACACTGTCTATTGCTTTGTGAATCTCTGATTTTAATTGTATTGTAGTCATGATACAAATTTAAAAAAAATACTTTGAACAATATTACACTGCTACTGCACCCTTTATATGCGGATGCGGGTCATAATTCTCCAGTGTGAAATCTTCAAACTTAAATTGAAAGATATCCTTTACCTCAGGATTGATATTCATTGTGGGTAATGGCCTCGGTTCGCGGCTTAGCTGCAGTTTTGCCTGCTCCAGGTGATTATTGTAGATATGGGCATCGCCAAAGGTGTGGATGAAGTCGCCGTACTCCAGGTCACATACCTGTGCCATCATCATGGTGAGTAAGGCGTAGGATGCAATATTGAAAGGCACGCCTAAAAATATATCGGCGCTGCGCTGATAAAGCTGGCAGGAGAGTTTTCCATCCAAAACATAAAACTGGAACAGACTATGGCAAGGTGGGAGCGCCATTTGGTTTACATCAGCCACGTTCCATGCTGATACGATCATGCGGCGTGAATCGGGATTGTTTTTAATTTGATTTACCACCTGGCTGATCTGATCAATGTGGCCTCCATCGGGCATTGGCCATGAACGCCACTGGTAACCGTACACCGGGCCCAGGTTGCCATCGGCATCCGCCCACTCATCCCAAATACGTACGCCGTTATCTTTTAAATATTTTATGTTGGTATCGCCGGTTAAAAACCAGATGAGCTCATGTATGATGGATTTGAGATGAAGTTTCTTGGTAGTCACCAACGGGAAGCCATCCTGCAAATTAAAACGCATCTGGTAGCCAAACACACTTATGGTTCCCGTGCCGGTACGATCGTGCTTCTGCGTTCCGGTTTCCATCACGTGGCGCATTAAATCCAGGTATTGTTTCATGTTGTAGTTGATTGGGTTGATTAAGTTGATTGGTTGATAAGGTTGCAGTTTCAAAACTCACTCATCCGCTCAATCACTCATTCACTAATTATACAAATGCAAATAAAAATAATCTAATTTTGTTATCCTACGGATGTGTATAAATACATGCCGTGTTAATCATTCTTATGGTCATTTTTCCTAATGCTAAAATTAATATCGGCTTAAACATAATCGAGCGCCGTGCCGATGGCTATCATAACCTCGAAACCGTTTTCTATCCAATAAAAATTAACGACGTACTTGAGATCATTGAAAGCAATGAGCTGAGCTTTGAATCTACTGGCCTGGATATCCCCGGCAGGGTTGAGGATAACCTTTGCGTTAAGGCCTGGCATATGCTGAAAAAAGATCACGACGTACCGCCGGTAAAAATTCACCTGCACAAAAATATCCCGATAGGAGCAGGACTTGGCGGTGGATCAGCCGACGCGGCGTTTTTTATTAGGCTGATGAATCAGACCTTCAATTTAAAACTGAGCGTTGACGACATGCAGAATTATGCCCGCAGACTGGGTGCCGACTGCGCCTTCTTTATCGAGAGCAAACCGGTGTTCGCATTTGAAGTAGGAGATGAGTTTGAGCCTATCAAATTAGACCTCTCTGCTTATAAAATTGTTTTGGTGATGCCAGAGGTCCATGTGTCAACTTCGGAGGCTTACAGGGGTGTAAAACCGGCCGATGTGAAAACCTCATTGATTGAGCTGATCGATATGCCCGTTGCCAATTGGCGCAAATACATCAAAAATGATTTTGAAGAATCCGTTTTTAAAAATCACGTGGAGATCCGCGGTGTTAAAGCTGCCCTGTACGAAGCCGGTGCCTTGTTCGCCAGCATGAGCGGGAGTGGGGCATCCGTGTTTGGGATTTTTAATGATCTACCCGACCTGTCGCACCTGGAAGAAGAGAACCAGGTGTTCTATGATGTTTAATTTTGATTTGGGATTTCGGATGTTCAATTTCGGATATTTTTGATTTGGGATGTTCGATTTCGGATTTATTTAAAACGGTATATAATTCATTTAAATCCCAAATCGAACATCCCAAATCAAAAATTGCATATTCTAATTCCGAAATCGAACATCCCAAATCCCAAATCAGACTCCTGCATCTTCACTTACACCGCGGGCTACACCTTCAACCCAGTCGCGGTCGCCCCAGCCTTTGGCTACGGCTGATAATAACCTGTCGTGGGCCAGCGTTGCAGCGGGCATTGGTGTTTGGCTCAACTGTGCCAGCTTAACGGCGAGGCGGGCGTCTTTGTAGCCCAGGCTGGATTTGAAACCAACGGGCTCGTATTGTTTGTTGGCGATAAGCCTGCCGTAGTTTTGGTAGATGGGTGCGTTGAAAATTGTCGACCCAAAAAACTCGGCAACCTGTACGCGGTCCAGTCCGTTTTTCTCAGCCAGGGTGAACGCTTCGGCCATTATCTCCAGCGAAGCGAGGATCATGAAATTACCGGCAACCTTCACCACGTTTGCCCCGCTAACCTTGTCGCCAAAATCAATAATGCGCTGCCCTAAATTTTCCAGCACGGGTGTTGCAATTTCTTTAGCATCCTTATCACCCGAAATGCAAATGAACAGCTTCTTTGCTTCTGCCGCTTCGGGCCTGCCGAAGACAGGGGAGGCGATGTATTTGCTGCCATGTTCCTTGTGTAATTTGGCAAGCTCCTCAGCCGTATCAGGGCTGATGGTGCTCATGGATATGTGCACAGCATTCGCAGGAAAAGTTTTTAAAATTCCTTCTGCACCTACAGTCGATTCTCGCAGCACTTCATCCTGCGATAACATACTGATCAAAATGGGTACGCCGGTGGCTGCCTCGGCAGGAGTTTTGCAAACGGTTACTGAAGCCTGGTCGAACTCCAGGATCTTTGCTTCAGTGCGGTTATATACCTGCAGGTGATAGCCTGCTTTAATTAAATTGTTAGCCATGTGGATGCCCATGTTGCCAAGGCCAATAAATCCGATTTTGTTTTTCATAGTGTTAGTTTATGTATTCTCTGTCTTCGTCACTTAGTGTATTTGGGTTTGTGTGGTCTGGGTTTTCATCGATGGGATCTCCGCCCAGGCGTTTAACCTTGTTAGGCCGGCCAACCAGCACGCCTATAATAAAAGCGACCACGGCTACGATTAATAACATTGTTAATTTTGATATGCTAAAATCGGCCCACAAAAATGAAAAAGTTACCCGGCCGGTATTTTGCATAAGCACTACAGTAAATAATACTGTTATCAGAATGATGATGATCGTTTTTATTCTCATGGTTTTTTTTTGAACATTTAATTACAATATCAGGTTTTTATATGTCTTATAAAAGTGGAGGTTTTGGGTAACTAAAAAACTCACAAAAAAATGGGGCCGGGGGCAGTGATTTTTTCTGCAGATTTTGATGGTTTAATTATTGCCCGGTATTGAATTACCCTGCTCAACGCGTTTGTCAAAAAATGGATAAGACGTAATGTCTCATTATCGATTTTTTTTCCTGCTGATAGCTGCTGATTTTTCTGAAATCCTGTTTTACGAAAATGAGTGATTTTCCAGGGAAATCCTGTTCCTGCTGAAAATTCTCTCCCTGCCTGCTTTTTATTGAAAATTCAATTTTCCAATTTCAATACACTTTGACTAAATTCTACCCCATGTCTGCCAAAATGTATTTTTACTTCATTTAAAAGTGTTTAATTATTTGATTATTAATTTTATATGTTAATAATTTAGATCATTTAATTATGTTTGCTAAACTTGTTAGTATTTTACCTTCTTTGAATTTGCTTTTTAGATAAACTTATCATTTTTATAAAATTTATAAATGTCTGATTTTTAAAGTTATATTATATTTATATAAAACACGTATTTGATTTTTTTAAAGAGTAATTACCGGATATTTTTTGCTTTTTTGATGATTTTAACCATCCTGCTAAAGTTTTAATTAAATACACTAATTGAAAATAGAATTTGCCCTGTATGGCACTTGTTTTATTACGTTGAGGTAAAGTGTAGCTGCGATAAATTCGCGCTCAGAAGAGCTTAAAATGCGTTGTGTGTATACGGGTTTTCTTATCCCCTATTTAGTGGAAAGTGCTTGAGTCGTGAAATTGTACAATAAAATTCAGGAAATATTGAGGGGGAATTATTTTGCTCTGCGCTTTGCAATCTGCTTTTGAGCCAGCGGAAACATAAAGATAGTTGACAGGATAATGATGGCACCTGCCCAGAAACCAGTGCTTAATTTGTGCATATCATCAAAGAAAATGAATGCCATAATGATGCCATATACCGGCTCAAGATTGGTGATGAGCGCTACTTTAAAAGCTGAAAATTCTTTCATTACCGATACACCGGCAACATAGGCCAGCGATGTACAAACGGTGCCGAGAATAAGTAAGTACCCGATATCTGAATTTTTCAGAACCATATCGTGAGCAAAACCGTGGGTGAAAAACAGGTAGACAGAGATCCATATAAAGGCTCCGGATAGCTCGTAAAAGGCAATGACAGGAGCGTCGGTATGCTTTACCTGGCGGGCATTAATGATGGAAAAAAGGCTTGCACATACAGAGCTAAGCAGACCTATTATAATACCCTTAGTGTATTGTGTTTCAAATTTGAATATTAAGATGATGCCGATTATGATTAAAACGCCGGCAACTATTTCCATTTTTGAGATCCGTGTGCGGTTAATTACCGGCTCCAGAATAGCAGTAAAAAGCGTGTTGGATGACAGGCAAACCAACGTTACAGAAACGGTTGAAAGCTTTATAGCGGCGAAGAAAAGTATCCAGTGGCCGCCAACTAAAGCACCTGTTGCCACCAGTTTTAGCAGTGTTTTCCGGCTTATTTTGTACGAAGTTTTATTGAATTTGAAGTATAAAAACAATGAAATAGTGGCAATAACTACCCTGTACCACACTAATTGTACAGCTGCAATCGAGATCAATTCGCCCAAAATACTGGTAAATCCCCATATAAAAACAGTAAAATGGAGTATTAAAAGGTTCTTATTTATTCCGGCAGAAGTATGGGTTTGGGGCATTATTTTGGTGCTTTATACAATAAATAAAGTCCTAGCAAACCAAACATAAAATTAGGAATAAACACAGATAAGATAGGCGGCAAGGCATCTTTTTCGGCAAATACAAAGGAGAATTTATCAAGAATTATATAAGCGAAACACAGGATTATCCCTATCCCCAAAGGCAATCCAATGCCTCCGCGAACCTTGCGGGATGATAAAGATACGCCCATTAAAGTGAGTACAAACGTGGAAAAAGGGTATACAAAGCGGCGGTATTTTTCAAATAACATGTTGTTTAAAACCCCCGATCCCCTGATCCTTTCCTTGGCAATACCGGTATTAAGCACGCTTAATGACATCGCGTTGTACGAATTATCATGTAACACATCAAAGTCGGAAGGGCGCATATCCAGCACAGTATCCTTATGTACACCGGTTAATTGTTGCTCATGTAAACCATTAACATACCTGATAGTACAGTTGTTTAAGGCCCATTTTTTCTTCAGCGAATCATATACTATTGTTTGAGCAAATAGCTTTTCTTTAAGCTCATCACCATTGAATTTCTCCAATATAAAGGTGTATCCGGTATGCACTACAGGATCATATGATTGCAGGTAAACATAGGTATGCTTATCCAGTTGCAGGTGCACTTCGCTCTTGGTTGGGTCAGTGTCACCATTAAAACCGTGGGAGTTTTCGAAGTCGTTTTTTAGCCTGTTAGTATATGGAATAAGGTATACATTAGCAAAAAATGACACGATAAATATAAGTGTGGCGGCTATAAAATATGGCCTTAAAAAGCGGTTAAAACTTGCTTTTCCGCTCAGGATTGGTACGATCTCAGTCTGGTCTGCCATCTTCGCGGTAAAGAAAATTACCGCCAAAAAGTTGATCAGCGGCGATAGCATATTGATGTAAAAAGGGATAAAACCGGCGTAGTATTGAAAGGCGATTTCCTTTAAGGTGGCGTGTTTAGATAAGAAGTTATCCAGGTGTTCTGAGATATCAAAAACCACCGATATCACAATAAAAATACCCAGCGTAAACACGAATGTACCCAGGTATTTGTTGATGATATACCTATCAATAACCTTTATGTATTTATCTAAAAACTCCTTCATTTATAGTCGTTGGCCTAAGCGGTTAACCATTGTTTTTTTCCAGTTATAAAATTCGCCTGCTATTATTTTTTCACGTGCCTCGCTAACCAGCCACAGGTAAAAATGCAGGTTATGCAGGGTGGCAATCTGCGCGCCCAGCATCTCGCCCGAGTGTATTAAATGCCTTAGATACGCCTTGGTATAAGCGGTATCAGCAAACAAATCACTGTCGGCCTCAATAGGCGAAAAATCATTCTTCCATTTCTCGTTTTTTATGTTGATGATGCCATCTTTTGTAAAAAGCATGCCGTTACGGGCATTGCGGGTAGGCATCACACAATCAAACATATCAATTCCTAACGCAATATTTTCCAATATATTAACCGGTGTGCCTACACCCATCAAATAACGTGGTTTTTGCTCCGGTAATATGTCGCACACAATTTCTGTCATGGCATACATCTCCTCAGCCGGTTCTCCAACGGATAAACCACCTATTGCATTGCCCTCGCGTTCAAAGGAAGCGATAACTTCTGCTGAGCGTACCCGCAGATCCTTATATACAGAACCCTGTACAATAGGGAAAAATGTTTGATCGTAACCATATTTAGGCTGAGTAGAATCAAAGCGGTCGCAGCAGCGTTTAAGCCAGCGGTGTGTCATCTCTATCGACCTTTTTGCGTAATTATATTCGCAAGGATAGGGTGTGCATTCATCAAAGGCCATAATAATATCAGCACCAATTGTACGCTGAATATCCATCACATTTTCGGGCGTGAAGAGGTGTTTTGAGCCATCAATATGTGATCGGAACGTAACACCTTCTTCCTTTATTTTACGTACTTCGGTTAATGAATATACCTGGTAACCGCCGCTATCAGTTAAAATAGGGCCATCCCAGCCGTTGAATTTATGTAATCCGCCGGCTTTTTCAATAGTATCTAATCCCGGTCTTAAGTATAAATGGTAGGTATTTCCTAATATAATTTGTGCTTTTATATCGTTTTTTAGCTCATGCTGATGCACGGCTTTAACGGTGCCTACTGTACCAACAGGCATAAAAATAGGTGTTTGAATGGTTCCGTGATCGGTTGTGATCTCACCTGCGCGGGCTTTTGAAAGCGGATCCTGGGCTTTTAAGTTAAATTTCATTATAAGAGCGCAAAATTAACAAATAATTGCTCTTTAAAGGTTTGTTTATTTTTAAGCTTAAGTTAAAGATAATGATAAATAGCTTCTGCTTAAGGGATAACATGTTAACTGTACTATTGGGTTGTTTTTCCACAACGCTTCATGTGGAAACTTAGCCGAATTAAACCACGATAAATTCATCAATTTTTAACAATTTTGTGCGATATTGATTATTGATTGGAAAACTATATTAAAGAGGCGCTGGTACTGCTGCTCCAGCTTTGTTTTATAATTCAACTGTATTACCTGGTAGGCGATCATAGCCTGCTTACGGCTTATAAGCCAATGGAGGAACTAATTCCCGCGGATATTCCTATATCTGTTATCATTAGCGCACGTAACGAGGCGCATAATTTGGGCAGATACCTGCCTTTAATATTGGAGCAAAATTATCCTGATTTTGAAGTTGTAGTAATAAATGACTGCTCTTATGATACTTCTGATGTTGTGTTGGAAGAACTACAGGCTAAGTATCCACACCTGAAAGTAGTAACAATTACTGAGCACGACCGCTTTAAAACCGGTAAAAAGTTTGCGCTTACCTTGGGTATAAAGGCAGCAAAAAATGAGCATTTGTTGTTTACCGATGCTGATTGTGAACCTGCTTCATCTAATTGGATAGCCCGTATGGCAGCTAATTTTACTACACCGGCACAAATAGTATTAGGGTATTCGCCTTATTATAAAAGCAGGAATTTTTTAAACCCGTTTGTACGGTTCGAAACCTTAAAATCGGCTATAAATTACCTGTCGGCAGCGTTGGATGGCGACCCTTATATGGGTGTTGGCCGTAACCTGGCTTATACCAAAACCTTGTTTTTTAATGCCAAGGGTTTTGCTTCGCATATGCACGTAATATCAGGCGATGATGATCTGTTTGTAAATGAAAACGCCACAACAGATAATACTATAATTGAAATACACCCCGAAGCGTTTACCTATACCACTGCAAAAACTACGCTTGCAAGCTGGTACAGGCAAAAGAAAAGGCATATGGGTGTAGGGAAACTGTATAAAAACAGGCACAGGCGCCAGTTAAGTTTTGATGCCATTACCGGGTTTTTATTTTACGTGGTGCTCATATTATGTTTGGTTTTCAATTTTGAACCTTTGCTTGCGTTAGGTATATTTATGTTCAGGTTGATACTGCAATTTGTGATCTATAAAAAGGTATTTAAAAAGCTGGATGCATACGGTCTTTTTTGGTATCTGCCCGGTCTCGACTTGTTTTATTATATATATTTAAATGTATTCGGCCTTATAGGTACCTTTATAAAAACCAAGCAATGGAAATAAACGCAAATTTCACCGAAAACGCTAAGAACGATTTTCACCTGGTGGTAAAGGCGCGTGAGGGTAATCAAAAAGCTTATGCTGATCTGATGCACCGTTACAAGGATTCCATTTATTTTATGGTACTTAAAATGGTGAATAATAAGGAAGATGCCATGGACCTTACCGTGGAAACCTTTGCCAAAGCATTTGAAAAACTGGATAAATACCAGCCCGATTATGCCTTTAGTACCTGGTTATTCAGGGTGGCTACCAATAATTGTATCGATTTTATCAGGAAGAAGAAGTTGAATACTATGTCCATCCATGGGATGATGGATGAGGATGGCGATGATAAAACCTTACAGATAAAGGCCGATGTTTTAAATCCAGAAGAAACATCCATAAAGAAACAACAAACCGAAGAATTAAAATTACTGATAGAGAACCTGCCCGTACGTTACCGTAACCTGATCACGCTGAGGTACTTTGATGAATTATCATACGAAGAGATTGCCCAGCAGCTTGACTTGCCTCTGGGCACGGTAAAAGCACAGTTATTCAGGGCCAGGTACTTACTTGGCAACATACTCAATCGTTTTAACCGCGATGACATCTGATAGTCTTATAAAATATTTCCCCCATATTACTCCGCTGCAGTTACAGCAGTTTGAGCAATTACCCGAGCTATATAATTTCTGGAATAACCAGATCAATGTGATATCCCGCAAGGATATTGATCAATTGTATGAGCGCCATGTTTTACACTCGTTAGGCATAGCCAAAGTAATGCCTTTTTTACCCGGCGAAAATGTGCTGGATGTAGGTACAGGCGGTGGATTTCCCGGTATCCCGCTGGCTATTTTATTCCCGGATACGCAGTTTTTTTTGGTGGATTCCATCGGAAAAAAGATAAAAGTAGTGCAGGAAGTGGCCTCGGCGCTGGGTTTACAGAACCTAAAAGCCGCGCATTTACGTGCTGAACAGGTAGATGAGAAGTTTAATTTTGTGGTGTCGCGTGCGGTAACAAGGCTAAAAGAATTTTATCCATGGGTAAGGGGAAAATTCAGTAAGGATTCAAAAAACACACTGCCAAACGGCATCTTATACCTTAAAGGCGGCGATCTCGACGAAGAAATAGCCGAATCAGGCTTGAAAGTAAAGCAATATTACCTGAAAGACTTTTTTAACGAGGAGTTTTTTGAAACCAAGCAGGTAATCTACGTAAAGGCTTAATTGTAAAGTAGCCTTAAACGGGAAATTGCCGACCCGGAAAACCGTTCAGCAACACCCAACTCAAAACTAAACTGAGTTTATATTTATTGATCTGTTTACTATTCTGTATATCCATTAACCTGAACTATACAGGCATAATTTGGGGTATCTAAAATATCCGGTCCAAACTTTTTTGCTCTGATATCGATTTTGTCGCCAACTAAATTAAAGCTAACGCCCATCATATAATAAGGACGATCCCCCGCATTCTTAATAACTTCGGCATATGATTTTAAGGCATCAACAACCTGCTCATCAAAGCCATTCCCACTACCATCAACAATTTTTATATTGGTGATCTTATGGTCGCTGTTAAGTTCAAAGCTGGCCACAACATTGCCAACCATATGATTTTTACGGGCATCTTTAGGGTAGCGTATGGTTGCCGCGATATGTTTATATAATCCCAAAAAAGGCGTAATTACTGGTGGCGTTAGTGGTAATTTATGGTCTTGCACACTTACCGGGGCAGGTGGCGATGGCGAAGGGCGTTTGTCTATACTTGCTTTTGGTGCCTCCTTGGCTGGCGGTGCTAATGGTGTTGGCGGCGGCGGTGGTAATTTAGAATATATCGACATATTTGGGAATGAATACCCATACTTATCACGCAACATTTTTATCTGCTTAGTGCTTGCTGTACTTTTAAAATAAGAGGTTTGCGTGCCATCTTTTTCTACAATAATTACTCTGAAATCGCTTTTACCATTTACTAAATAACCCGATTCAGCATATTTATATCCCTTTTTGGTGATCTCACTCGGAGATGATGGTGCGGCAAATTTCACATTTTCGCCAGCTGGTGGTGCTAAGCGTACGTCAGTTACCTTTACTTTTGGCGGCGCAGGCGGTGGCGGAGGTGGCTTGGCTATTGTGTCCGATTTTTGCTTCATCAGCACAACCCAGCCATAATTTTTACTGAATGCCAGTGTTGAAGCACACAGCAGGCCGCCGCATATGGGCACAGCCAACAGGTATTTTAGCCTTGCTAAATTACCCGAACGTTTTTGATTTAACATAATGATCCTCTTTTTTAACAGGTTATAATTGAAAAATGAATGCGTAATGGAAGATCCGCTTAAGCCATAAGCATTATGCACCAGGAACGAAGAGTAGGTGAGAGCATCGGTTTCGGTAGCAGCCGTTTGCTCATCAGCAATGTATTCGTGTATGGCTTTCAGGCTGTGTTGCAGTATATATATGAAAGGATTGAACCAGTTAATGATCTTCAGAAACTCTATAAATACAATATCTGCAGAGTGTTTTTGGTGGATATGCACCAGTTCATGCTTAATAATGGTCTCCTTACCATCTGCTTTTGTGCCGATAAATAGAAAATTGAAGAATGAAAAAGCAGTGTTGGAATCATTAAGATAGACCAACTTGTAGTTGCCATCAGCCTGTTCATTATGCTTTCTTGTTAGCCTGATCAGTTGGTAAAGCTTAAATAATAATACCAGTAACAGAACCGCTGCACCGGCTAAATAGCTATAAAAAACACCATCCTGCCAGGTAAATTGTGAAGGGGGCGCAACCAGTGTTACTTCTATAAGTTTTACCGCTACGCCATTGCTATTAATATGTTGTACAGTTGCAATTTGAGAGTCAGTATGCTTTAAAATGCCCAGTTGTATCACTGGAATAATAAATGAAACCACACAGCTTAGCAATAAATAAGCCCTGTTCAAGGTGTAATGGGTGTCGTTGCTTAAAAACAGATAATAAACGGTATAAAATACCGCGAGGTACAGGTTAGCCTCCACCAAATAATGCAACCAGTTCATTGTTTTTTGTTTTTAAGGTTATCAATCAGGTTAGTTAACTCATCCAATTCCTTTATGCCGAGTTTTTTTTCATCAGCAATAAATGAAACCAGGCTTTTGTAGGAATCATCAAAGTAGTTCTTCATCATCTTATCAAAAGTGAACTTTTTATACTCCACTTCGCTGATGGTAGGGAAGTACACATGCGAATTACCATAGGCTTTATGATCAATAAAACCCTTGCCCTCTAATACCCTAACCACGGTTGATACGGTATTATAAGCGGGCTTGGGATCAGGTATTTTATCGATGATCTCCTTTACAATAGCTTCGTTTAATTGCCATAGTATCTGCATTATTTGCTCTTCGGCTTTGGTGAGTTCTTTAATCTGCATAGTAAACTATTTTTATAGTTGAGTAAAGGTATAACTATTTTTATAGTTTGTAAACTATTTTTGTAGTTTTATTATTTGCTAATTATTATAGCATTATTGTTATTCTTTTTTTATTTTAGGCTGATCTTATCACTATGTCTATACTACACCAGGTTGCCCTTACTTACGTTAAAAATGTTAGTCATGTACTGTCAAAATCGCTGATCTCATCATTAGGCAGCGCCGAGAGGATATTTACTGTATCCAAATCGAAATTATTGGAAGTGCCCGGTATCGGGATAAAAACAATAGGTCAATTAAATTTGGATGAAGCGCTGCGAAAGGCAGAGGAGGAAATAAAGTTCATTGAAAAAAACAATATCGATGTTATCTTTTATACTGATCCGCGCTACCCCAAACGCCTGAAGTTATGTAATGACTCACCTGTATTATTATATAGTAAAGGTAATATCGATCTAAATAATCAGCGTGTTATCAGCATAGTAGGTACCCGTAATGCCACTGAATATGGTAAGCATTTGTGTAAAGAGTTAATTGAAGAGTTGCAACAATACAACGTGCTGATAGTAAGCGGACTGGCATTAGGGATTGATGTGGCGGCGCATAAAGAGTGCCTGCGCCTAAATATGCCTACAGTTGGCGTACTTGGACATGGGCTGGATCGATTGTATCCCGGTCAAAACCGTTCAACAGCTGAAAAAATGCTGGAAAACGGTGGATTATTGTCGGAATACCCATCAGGCACTATCCCCGACAGGGAGAATTTCCCTGAGCGTAACCGTATTGTAGCCGGAATGGCCGATGCTACAGTAGTGATTGAAGCCAGTGTAAAAGGCGGCGCGCTGATTACTGCTGAAATAGCAAACTCTTATAACCGTGATGTTTATACTTTCCCGGGCAGGATAGGAGATGAGTTTTCGGAAGGATGTAACTTCCTGGTACGGCATAATAAAGCCGCATTGCTTACCAATCCGGCCGATCTGGCATATAGTTTAGGTTGGGAAAAGGGCGAAAATGTTAAGGCGGTTCAGCAATTTACTTTACCTATCGATCTGACAAGGGATGAGCAAATTATTTTTGATACGATAAAGGATCACAAAGCCCCGCTCGCTATTGATGACCTCACTATAAAAACCAATATGCCCATGAGCATGTTGGCTATGAACCTGTTAAATATGGAGATGCAGGGCTATATCCGCTCGCTGCCGGGGAAGACTTATTTGATTAGTTAGGGGTTGAGAAAATATATAAACCGCGTCATTGCGAGGTACGAAGCAATCTCTAAACTATACAGAGGCGATTTGCAAGTGGCTTTACCTACGTAGAGATTGCTTCGTTCCTCGCAATGACGCTTGGTGCTCTGCACTTTGATTATTGCCTATACCTCATCATAAAGCACCAACTTCCCGGTGCCGCCGCTTATTAATTTCCATTCATCAAACTCAAAATCAATTACAGCAATGGCACAGGGAGGTACATCCTTTATTTGCCCGGTTAAGTGATAAAGCATCTGACTTATAGCAGGGTTATGCCCAACCAATGCAATAAAGTAATACTGATCCGGAAACTCGTTGATGATATCTAATAATGTAGCATCGCTTGCCTCATATATCGCTTTATCAGTTTGAATTTTGGTTACTGAGAGATGTTCAGCAAAAATATCAGCCGTTTTTTTTGTGCGTGCCGATGGGCTGCTGAAGATGATCTGTGGTATATATGACTTTGTTTTCAGGTGGTCGGCCATTATTTCGGAATCTTTTATGCCCGATTTTTTTAGTGGGCGATCAAAATCCTTATAATCAGTATCATGGGTGGCCTTAGCATGGCGAATTAATAATAACCTTTTCATCGGGTGTATTGAGTTAATTTATCAACTATAGTTTCGGCATTTATACGGTGTAGGCAGGCATAATCCTTTCTAAAGCATGGTTTATTACCATATACAGAACATGGTCGGCACTCAATTGTGTCGGCCACAATATCATTTTCTGATTGTCCGTAGCCTAAAAAACCAGCATAATGGTGTGTTGCACCCCAAATTGATACCACTGGCGTACCCTCAAGAGAAGCTAAATGCATGCCAGCAGAGTCCATACTGAGCATTACATCCAGGTTATTGATAAGTACAAATTCCTGCTGCATGTTTAAAATGCGGACTGTTGAGATCACATTTGTATACTTTTTCTCCCATTCGCTGCATACTTCCTGTTCGTTTACTGATCCTCCAAAAAGGAAGATCTTTACATCCTGTTTGTCTAATTCAGCAATCACTTCCTCCATTTTTTCAAGCGGGTAAATCTTCCCTTTATGCTTGGCGAACGGCGAAATGCCTATCCATGGCGTAGTTTTTTCACCTGTTATGCTGATAATATCATCGGTTAAAGGCTTTGATCCTTTCACCAGTTTATAGTCCAATATCACATCGAACCCTATCTCGCGGAACACATCTGCATAGCGTTCGGTAGTACGTTTTAGCGGTTTTAGTACCTTGTTTGGGAAGCGGGTTAGGAGCTTTTTTTCAGCTCTGCCTTTATCCAGAGCGGCAGTTTTTACATCGGTTAACCTGAATAATCGCCTTAATATTTGTGTGCGCAGGTTGTTATGCAGATCAGCCACCGCATCAAAATGTTCCTGACTTTTTAGGTGATTGAAGAGTTTTATCAGGCCCCCTAAACCCTTATAAAGCTCTTTTAAATCGGCAGGATAGAAATTTAGACGTGGTATATTTTTGAAGAATTCAGCAAATTCAGGGCGGGAAGCATAGGTAATAGTAACCTCAGGGTTTTGATCTAACAACGCTTTAACAACCGGAACGGTCATCGCCACATCGCCCATAGCCGAAAAACGCATGACCAATATGTGCTTTGGCCCCGGCATTATTTTTTGTTATTGTATAAAACAGGGTTAAGCTCAGGATCGTTATACATCTTCATCTGGCGATAAACCTTCATGTATTTTTCTCCCTTTTCTATATCTTCCAATAGTTCATCAATAGCTGTTGAAAGGTCAATTCGTTGCTGTAATAATATGGCCAGCTTGTTTTTGCACTCTGTAATATGCGCCTTATCAGCATCTGTACGCAGGCTTTCTTCGCGCATATGATAAATCTTTAACGCGAGGATAGATAGCCGGTCAATGGCCCATGCCGGGCTTTCAGTGTTTATTCGGGCTGATGCTAAAGGCTGAATATCCTTATATTTTTCGTGGAAATAGGAGTCGATATACTCTACCATATCGGTACGGTCCTGGTTAGAGGCGTCAATGCTGCGTTTCCATTTTACCACTTCAAGCGGTTGGATAGACGGGTTACGGATCTCGTCTTCCATGTGCCATTGCGCGGTATCAATCCAGCATTTGGCGTATAACAAATTATCTAAAGTAACGGGAACAAAAGGGTTTTTACATTGCTTTTCTACCTCGTTGAACCGGTGATAATCGCTTATCGCCTGTTCAAATATCTGGTTACAATGTTCACTTATCATGTTTTTCAAATGTGTGCAAGCTTATTTTTGTTGGATCTTCTTAATAATTGAGGTTGAAGAATAACCCTCTACAAAAGTAATAGTTTTAACTTCACCGCCATTGGCAATTACTTCTTTACCGCCAACAATATTTTCAATGGAGTAATCGGCACCCTTTATCAGTACATTAGGCATTAAAGTGGTAATCAGATTCAAAGGGGTATCTTCTTCAAAAACTACCACAGCATCCACAAAAAAGAAAGATGCCAGCAATGCCGCGCGACTATCCTGCCCATTAATCGGCCTACTTTCGCCCTTAATACGCTTAACTGAAGTGTCTGAATTTAGGCCGATGATCAATTTATCGCCCAATTCAGCAGCTTTTGACAGGTAAGTGATATGCCCAATATGGATCAGATCGAACACGCCATTTGTAAAAACAACCTTCTTACCCTCGCTTTTCCAGGTAGCAACCTTTGTTTTAAGGCCTGATAGCTCAGTTATTTTGTTAAAAAGGATCTTTTCAATATCGCGCATGGTGCTAAATTACTAAAACAAGTCGTCAACTGCCTTGCAAAATATGTGACCGATCAGGATGTGCATTTCCTGTATACGGGCCGTAACATCCGATGGTACGATGATATTCAGATCGCAAAGCCTATTCATTTTACCACCATCACGGCCGGATAAACCCAATGTTTTGCAGCCAAATTCTTTGGCCGATTCAAAGGCCTTTAATATTACCGGACTATTCCCACTGGTTGAAATACCTACAAACAGATCGCCCGGCAGGGCTAAAGCCTCTAACTGGCGCGAGAAAACATACTCATAACCATGATCATTAGCTATAGCTGTAATGGCCGAAGTGTCAGTAGTTAAGGCCACGGCGGGTAATGCTTTGCGGTCTTTTACAAACCTTCCGCTTAATTCTGCTGCAATGTGCTGTGAATCAGCTGCACTGCCACCGTTACCGGCTAATAAGATCTTATTGCCGCTTAATATAGTTGAGGTAAATAATTCACAGCCCGCTTCAATATCGGCAGTAAGCAAATCAATTACTTTTTTTATTAAATTTTTATGATCGTAAAGCTCCTCACTAACCATGTTTAACGGGTATTATTAATATCGTCAATAATTTCATCTATAGTTGTTGTGGCGCTGCCGATGTGCCTGATCACTATTGCTGCGGCATGATTTGCCAGATCGCAGGCCTCCTCAACCGATAAACCTGATGCTATAAAATAGGCTATCGCTGCTAAAACAGTATCACCAGCTCCGGTAACATCAAATACTTCAGTAGCCTTAACAGGTAGTATTTTGCAATCATCCTTGCTTACAATTGCCATACCTTCTTCTGATAAAGTTACTACCAGGTAAGTGACATTTGTTTGCTCAAAAATAGCTTTAGCGGCTTCCTTAACATCAGCAATTCCTTTTATTTTTTCGGCTTTAGCAGCTTCAGTAAGCTCCTTTTTGTTAGGCTTGATAATAAATGCGCCTTTATATTTCTCATAATTTAAGCCTTTAGGATCAACAATCACCTTTTTTTGGCGATCATTTGCAGCTTTAATTATGTTTTGCGTGAAAACAGGGGAGAACAGGCCTTTATTATAATCGGATAATACTACTATATCGGCTTCATCAATATGTGCTATTAGCTTGTTTAAAAGTTCATATTCCAGTTCAGGGGTAAGTGCATCGGTTAATTCCCTGTCAATCCTTACTATTTGCTGATTACCTGCTAAAACACGGGTTTTTATAGTTGTGGGCCGGTTGATATCAGTAATTATAGTACCCGATTGTACGCCTTCATTACTTAATATTTCTATTAATTGCTTACCGGCTTCGTCATCGCCTTTAACACCGCCCAGCATAACTTTAGCGCCCAGGCTAACCAGGTTTTGGGTTAAATTACCGGCACCGCCCAGGGTAGTGGTTTCCCTTTTTACATTAACTATTGGTACGGGAGCTTCTGGTGATAGCCTTGTAGCGCCGCCCCATATATAATGATCTATCATAATATCGCCAATAACCAATATGGATGGCTGTTTACCTGATTTTTGTATGGAACGTACTTTATCTACTATGCTCATTAGTTCACTGGTTCATTAGTTCATTGATCTTTTTGCTTTCAGACCTTGAACTTTCTGACTGTATTAACCCTTTTTGTTATTGAAATATTGTTGAATTTCCTGCAATGATAAGGCATTCAAACATTTTTCCTTGTATAAACCACCTTTTCGGGCTACAATTACGCCATAATGCATGTCTAAAAAGCCCTCATTACGATGTGCATCTGGGTTTATGGATAGTATAACGCCTTTATCCAATGCGTATTGGTGCCAGCGCCAGTCGAGGTCGAGGCGAAATGGATTGGCATTTATTTCAATTACCACCTTGTTTGCCGCGCAGGCATCTATCACCTTTTTGTAATCGATAGGGTAGCCTTTTCTGCTTAACAACAAACGCCCGGTTGGGTGGCCAAGTATAGTAGTATAAGGATTTTCAATCGCTTTTATTAAACGGGCAGTAGCTTTTTCCTCATCCATTTTAAGGTTGGAGTGGACGGATGCTACTATAAAATCGAACTTTTTCAGGATTTCATCTGGGTAATCCAGCGAGCCATCGTTTAAGATATCCGACTCAATGCCCTTAAATATCTTAAAGCCATCCAGCTTTTTATTCAGGTGGTCGATCTCTTCATGTTGCTGTAATACCCGTTCAATGCTTAATCCTTTTGCATAAAAAGCGCTTTTGCTATGATCGCACATGCCCAGGTACTCTAGTTTCAGCGTATCACGGCAGTATAGTGCCATTTCTTCAATGGTATTTACACCGTCGCTCCACGTACTGTGGTTATGCAGGGTGCCTTTAAGGTCGTTATAACTGATGAGTTTTGGCAACGCGTTATCCCTTGCTCTTGCAATAAAAGTATCATCTTCGCGCAGTTCGGGTTTCATAAATTCAAGGCCTGCTTTTGTGTAGATCAGTTCCTCGCTTTCAGGCTGATCAATTACATCTGCCATCCGGTTAATAACCGCTGCTACGTGCTCATCATTACCTGTTTGCAGGAATAGCTCTTTATAAAAGTCGCGTTTCTCCACACAAACTATATCAACCAGTAGGCCATTAGGCATTTCGCCGCTAATGTGGTTGCCATTGGCTGTTATATTATTAAGTATTTCTGATTTTAACAATGAATCAAAAGCAATGGTTTGATCGCGGCTGCCTAATACAATAACCAGTTCGCTGATGATTTCGCAAAGTCTGCGGAATTCCCCGCCAAATTCAAATAACGCCCCGGGAAACAAATTTTTCAGCTGATCCAACAGATCATTGGCTTCTTTTTCTATCTGCGCATACAGGAATTTACCATTGCTCGCCATCCTGAACTCAATAGCTTTACGGATCTCTTCCTGTGTTTTTAAACCGAAGCCCTTGGCCTCAATCAGGCGGTTTTCATTACAGGCATAGTATAGTTCACCAGTATTTTCAATGCCGAGATCATGCCAGATAATAGCTACTTTTTTAGGGCCGATACCTTTTATGCCCATCATTTCCACAACACCTTCAGGGGTAGCCGCAAGCAATTCCTGTAACTCAACCATGGTGCCGGTATCCAGTAGTTCAATAATTTTAGCGGCTATACTTTTGCCAACACCGTCAACTTTTTCCAGCTCTTCAAAGCTTTTACCGGCAACGGGGAATGGAAGTTTATCAACCTTAAAAGCTGCATTGGCTATCGACCGTATTTTAAACGGATTAACCTCATGCAGTTCCATCAGTTGCGATAATAGGCGAAGCGCTCGGGCTATGGGTTTATTTTCCATAAATAGATTATGGTGTAAAAGTACAAAAGCTGTGTCTTAGTTCATAGTTTGTGGTTGATAGTTCATAGTTCTTTTATCATTTTTACTATGAACTATCAACCATGAACCAATAGCTTACTTTATCTGAATTTCATAAGGCAAACGGGCCTGCGGGGTACGCATCATTTGAGTTACGCTTTTTATTTGCTGGTAATATATATAGTTTTCACCCAGTTCTGATTTTATGGTGCGCATCTTTATTTCGCTGTTCAATAAGGAACCCACTTTATTCAGCTTGCTTTTTTGATCAGGGTAAGCGTCTATTTTATAGTGTTTTAACTTAGCCATTTTTGCTGCGGATGCAATGGCATCGTTAATATTTCCCAGGCGGTCAACCAAACCAATTTTTACGGCTTGTGCGCCTGTCCACACACGGCCCTGGCCAATGCTGTCGATATATTTTTGTGTTTTGTGGCGGCCTGTTGCTACGGCTTTTGTAAACTCGTCGTAACCACGGTTAACCTGGTTTTGCAGGATAGCTCTCTCATCTGGACTTAAAGGCCTGCTAATGTCACCCAAATCAGCATATTTTCCGGTAGTTACACCATCAAACGTGATTCCCAGCTTATCATTAAATAGCTTTTGCAGGTTAGGCAATATGGCAAAAATGCCTATGGAGCCGGTAATAGTATTTGGTTCAGCAATAATAGAATCTGCCGCGCAGGAAATGTAGTAACCGCCTGAGGCTGCATAATCGCCCATGGATACGATAACCGGTTTGGCTTTTTTAGTAAGCATAACCTCGCGCCATATCACATCCGATGCCAGCGAACTGCCACCCGGAGAATTTACACGTAAAACCACGGCTTTAACCTTATCATCAAGGCGCACTTTGCGCAAAGCTTCTGATATTCTTTCAGAGCCTATGCTATTATCATCGCCATCGCCGCCGTTAATTTCGCCGGATGCATATACAATGGCAACTTTGTTTTTTGAACCTTTTTTGTCATTATCGTCATCACTGGTGCCATCATTTTGGTTATACTCATTGATCTCGACGCTGTGGATATCCTTTTTAGCTTCGATCCCCGTACGTTGCCTTAACTCGTCCAGAATTTCATCTTTATATTTTAAGCCATCAACCAGTTTATATTTTAATGCATCTTCCGGAAATTGTATGCGCAGTTGATTAGCATAGTTAAATAAGGTGTCCTTATTTATGCCCCTGCTCAGGCTGATCCCGGTTAAAAAATGATCGTACATTGAGCCAAGGTAGGAGGTAACCTGCAAGCGGTTGGCATCGCTCATTTTGGTAAGAAAATAAGGTTCAACAGCGCTTTTATAGGTGCCTACTTTAATAATTTGTGCCTCGATGCCCAATTTATCCATAGCGCCTTTTAAAAAGGTGATCTGCGAGCTGAATCCTTTAAATTCAAAAATACCTTTAGGGTTGATGTAGATTTTATCGGCTACTGATGCCAGGTAATAAAATTGCTGTGTATAAACTTCGGAATAGGCGATAATGAACTTACCTGATTTTTTAAAGTCGATCAAGGCATTGCGTACTTCTTCAACAGTAGCCTGGCCCGACATCATATCACTTTCATCTAAAAATATGCCTTTAATATTATCGTCGGTTTTTGCCTTTTTTATGTTGGCCAATATATCGTTAAGGCCGATATCCCTGTCCTCATCAAGCCCTAAAAAGCCTAAGCCTGAAAATGGATTTGAGGGTGTGCGTTCGGGGATATCTTTGGTAAACTGGATATGCAAAACTGAATCTGAATCAACTTCAGTGCTTTTATTATTACCTGATGAAGCTATGTAAGCCACGAGAATTAATATAATAATAACTATAGTTAACAGAAAGCCAATGAAGCTGGCAAACACGAATTTGAAGAATTGTTTCATTAAAAGTTATAAATACATTATTTATGCAAACTTAGTAATTCAATACCGTATAATATTAAGAGCTTTGTCCATAATATTTGTTACAACAATGATTGATGTTTATTTACTATTAGGCAGTAACCTTGGTGATAGAAAGTTGTTTATGGATGAGGCAATCCGGTATATTGAAGCGGATATAGCACCGGTTATAAAGATATCGCCTGTATATGAAACGCAAGCATGGGGTAAAAGCGATGCGCCTGATTACCTAAATCAGGTAATATTTTTAAAAAGTGATATTCCAGCACAGGATGTTCTTAAAAAAATATTAAATATTGAGTTGATCCTGGGAAGAAAAAGGGATGAAAAGTGGGGATCGCGGACTATCGATATTGATATATTATTTTATGGCTCGGATATTATTAGCGAGGATGGCCTGCAGGTGCCGCACCCCGAATTACACAAAAGGAGATTTACCCTTGAGCCACTTAGTGATATTGCTCCCGATTTAATACACCCGGATTATAATAAAACCATATTGCAATTGAAAAATGAGCTGCGGGACAACTTAATTGTAAAAAAATTATATTTTTGAAGTACAACTAATTACTATATGCCAGATACTTCACCCGAAAAAGACATTGATCTTTCAACATTATATGATATTGCCGATGGCAGCAACGAATTTATTGTTGAATCGATAACCATGTTTTTGGATCAGGTGCCTGATTTATTACAGGATATTGGAAATGCTATTGTCGGTAGTGAGTGGCCTACCGCTGCTGCGGCTGCCCATAAAGTAAAAGCCAACCTGGGTTTCTTCGGTATGTTCTATAGCCAAACGTTGGTGCAGGAACTGGAAATACTATGTAAATCAGCTAGCCCTAACCCGGCAGAGATAACAACCAAATTTAATCAGTTAAATGATATGATGGCTGATAACCTGGCTGCCCTTGAACTGGTAAAAACCGAAAAAGCGGCTAATCTTTAAACCGCCTCTATTTTAAACGTATAGCTTTCCATTATTAAGTTAGCCAATAAGTTTTTACAGGCTTCTTCAACTTTAGCGTGGGCTATTTCAGCAGTAGGGGCTTCAATTTCAAGTGTAATGTGTTTGCCAATACGTATATTTTGTATTTCGGCTAAACCAAGGTTTTTCATGCTGCCTGTTACTGCTTTTCCCTGAGGGTCAAGAATTTCTTTCTTTGGCATTACATCTATTTCAGCCTGGAACTTTATCATGTGCTATTTTGAATTGAATTATTGATAAGGTGATATAGAAAAGTATAACCACCGGAACTGCCGCGAATTTAAAAAATAGAATCAATATAGCCGAAAATAGCAGCAATAAATAGCGATAAATATTTTGGTTGAAGTCGCGGTTCTTGAATTTAAGGGACATTAATGGAAGCTCGGCAACTAACAACGCGCACATTACCAGTACCAAAACTGATAAACCATACTGGTTTAAAATATAATGTGATGAACGGCTGTGCTGCTCCATAGTTAGCGGGAGCGAAGCTATTAATATAGCATTTGCAGGGGTTGGTAAGCCAATAAAGATCTCCGCCTGCCGGGTATCGACATTAAACTTAGCCAATCGCAGTGCCGAAAATATTACTATTGCAAAAGGTATGAAGTTTAAATATGGGCTGATATTATTTATTTGCGGGCTTTGTAAAAATAATTGGTATAATATAGCCGCGGGTAAAAAGCCAAAGCTCACCAGGTCGGCCAGTGAATCCAGGTCTTTGCCTATGCCCGAATAGGATTGCAGTACACGTGAGGCCAGGCCATCAAAAAAATCAAAAATAGCTGAAAGAAAGATAGCATAAGATGCTATGACCAGTTCTCCCTGAAAGGCAAAAACGATTCCTACACAACCGCTGAACAGGTTGGCACAGGTTATGGCATTTGGAAGGTGTTTTTTCACTCGCTTCTTCATTATGGCATGAAGGTATCAGAATTATATTAAGTATTTATGAAGTTATGAGTTAAAATAATAACTCCATAAATACAAAAATATTATGAATTCATTGATATGAGAAATTCTTCGTTAGTTTTTGTTCCCCTAATTTGCGCCTGTAAAAACTCCATTGATTCCTGTGAGTTCATATCAGCCAAATGGTTACGCAATATCCAGATACGTTGTAAAGTGTCGCGGTCAAGCAACAGATCGTCACGACGGGTACTTGAAGCCGTGATATCAATAGCAGGGAATATACGTTTGTTGGATAATTTACGATCCAGCTGCAGCTCCATATTACCTGTACCTTTAAACTCTTCAAAGATAACCTCATCCATTTTTGAGCCGGTTTCAGTAAGTGCTGTAGCTATAATAGTTAATGAACCACCATCTTCAATGTTACGTGCGGCACCAAAAAAGCGTTTAGGTTTGTGTAACGCGTTTGCATCAACACCACCTGATAATATTTTACCTGATGCCGGTGCTACTGTATTATATGCACGTGCAAGGCGTGTAATAGAATCCAGCAGGATAACTACATCATGACCGCACTCAACCATGCGTTTGGCTTTCTCTAATACGATGTTGGCGATTTTTACGTGGCGCTCAGCAGGCTCATCAAATGTTGATGAAACAACTTCGGCGCGTACGCTGCGGGCCATATCGGTAACCTCCTCAGGGCGCTCATCAATTAACAGGATGATCAGGTAAACTTCGGGGTGATTTTTTGCTATCGCGTTAGCTACATCCTTTAATAACATGGTTTTACCAGTTTTAGGCTGCGCCACGATTAAACCACGCTGCCCTTTACCAATAGGCGAGAAAAGGTCCATAATACGGGTTGAATAATTACCCGCATCAGTAAACAAGCTCAGCTTTTCTGATGGGAAAAGTGGCGTTAAGTGGTCGAAAGGTACGCGGTCACGTACTTCGGCAGGTATGCGACCGTTGATAGCCTCAACACGTACTAAAGGAAAATATTTTTCGCCCTCTTTTGGTGGCCTTATGCTGCCACGCACAGTATCGCCGGTTTTAAGGCCGAATAATTTTATCTGCGATTGGGATACATAAATATCATCAGGAGAGGTCAGGTAATTATAATCAGATGAGCGTAAGAAACCATAGCCATCGGGCATAATTTCCAATACACCTTCATTTATAATAACATTATCAAAATCCATGTTTATAGCTGGTTCCTGATTTTTTGACTGACCATTACCGTTGTTTTGATTGCTGTTTATGCGGCGCTCAAATTTTTGAGGGCGTGCTTCAGCAACAATTTCCTCGGTTTTTGGAGCAACATCATCAGGTTGACCTTGCTGACTAACAGGAGCTTCAACTTCTGCAGGAGCTTCTGTTTCTGCCTCGTCTGCCTGGGCCTCATCGTCGGCTATATCAAACAGGTTTGTATCATCAAGCGGCACCTCAATGCGTGGGGCAGCGCTGTTTTTAGTTTTTATAGTACGTACTCTTTTACGTGATTTTTCACCGGCATCAGCTACTGTTTCAGTGCTTTCTGATGAGATGGGAGCGTAATTGTTTGCAACAGTATTTTGCTGAGCCCTTGCGGCTTCTATCAAATTTTGCTGTTCAACAATAGCGGTGATAAGCTGAGCCTTTCTAAGTTCGTCAGCTTCAGCGATACCTAAACTTTTTGCAATTTCGCGCAACTCCGAAACGAGTTTGTCGTTCAATTCAATTGTACCAGACATGAGATGGATTATAGTTCAAAAAAGATTTTTATTGTTTATTTGTTTTTCAACAATAAATATGTCGTGTGTTTTTGTTAATCAATATTTAATACGATTGCACCTGAATATTTATCTGAAAGAAGTTTATCCCACTAACTTTGTTATGCAACATCTAAAACCATGTACTAGTAATAAATAACGTGGAGTTTTAATTGTTTCTTTAGTGCAAGAAAAATTCAAAAGGAAAACGATGCAATTGTAATTAAATTATTTTGAAATACAAACTTTTAAAATAAATATCATTGTTAATTTAACACTTAGATTATTTTTTAGTTTTTTTGAGGCTGTAAAAAAATAATATTCCTACCATGATTTCCCGCCAGCAGCTGATAGACCAGATAAAACAAAAGAAAACATTTTTATGTGTTGGTCTTGATACAGATATTGAGAAAATACCTTCGTTTTTAAAGGCTTATCCTGATCCGATATTTGAATTTAATAAACGTATAATTGATGCTACACAGGATTTGTGCGTGGCTTATAAACCCAATTCAGCTTTTTACGAAGCTTATGGAGTAAAAGGATTACAAAGTTTAATAGCTACATGGGAATACTTGCCAAAGGATTGTTTAAGTATTATTGATGCCAAGCGTGGCGATATAGGCAACACATCGGATAAATATGCAAAGGCATTTTTTGATGAAGCTTCGTCAGGTATGGGTTTTGACGCCATAACTGTTACGCCTTATATGGGCAATGATAGTGTTACGCCATATTTAGCTTATGATAATAAATGGATCATTATCCTGGCGTTAACCTCATCGGTTGGGAGTAAAGACTTTCAGTATTTAACTACGGAGAACGGCTTTTTATATGAAACCGTTATACAAAAAGCCAATACCTGGGCCGGTGCCGATCGTATTATGTATGTAGTAGGCGCTACCAAAAGCACCGAGTTTACCAATATCCGCAAATTCGCTCCCGATAACTTTTTACTGGTACCCGGCGTAGGTGCACAGGGCGGTAGCCTAGAGGATGTTTGTAAATACGGCATGAACAAGGATTGTGGTCTGCTGGTTAATGCATCACGCTCCATTATATATGCCAGCAACGGCGAGGATTTTGCTGATGCGGCAAGGGCCGAGGCGCTGAAAATGCAACAGCAAATGGAAGTGGAGTTGGAAAAGGCTGGGGTGATATAATGGGTAGCATATAAAATCTGGTCAGAACTTACGAAGTTTTCAAAACTTCGTAAGTTTTTCTTCGGCATTATAACTCAAAATATTTGTTCATCTCTTTCTCATCCATCATGATTTTGTGATATTCTATAAACGCAGGTAAATCACCAAACCATTCCAAATCTTCTTGTTTATTCAATACGGTTTGTTTGTCTGATAAATAGGAAGCATAAGATGAGTATTTATAACCTTCCATATTCTTAACTAACCCAGCTGCTACAGGGTTTTGATGAATATATGTAATTATAGTTGTGTAATAACTGTTAGATGTGATTTCCGATGTCTTATATCTACCTTGAAATAAACTTCCGACTCTATTATGTTTTTTATTTATTGCTTTTGAGTAGGAGATGAAGAAATTCTTAATCCCCTTTTCAAATGATTCTTTATCATTTACCCTGAGAAAGAAATGGAAGTGATTCGGCATCAGGCAATAAGCATATACTTCACAAAAAGGAAGCACATGTTTTTTAAATTGATTGAGAAAGAAAACGTAATTGTCATTTTCAAAGAAAATAATGTCTTTATTGTTTCCTCTATTGTATAAGTGATAATAGGTGTTAGGGTTAATTTTCACATTTTAAACTTACGAAGTTTTTAAAACTTCGTAAGTTATTTTCTATCGGCGAAATCACAAAATTAACTACGCAAACACCACCTTCCGCTCCGGAAATCTAGTGGCGTAGTTGGATACCATATTCTTTATATAATCATTACCTGGATAGGGAGTTAGATGATTTTTGAGCTGTTGCAGGTTATCTACATCGAAATAATGGGAAATATAACCCATGCCATAAAACTGCCCTTTTTCTATCAGGATGCAGCTGTTTTCTTCACCAGTTCGGCCTTCATCGCGGATGGCATAGGTGGGTAATGCCTGTTTTAATTCGTCAATGGCGAGGTTTACCTTTTTGTTGTAATCATCGGCACTTTCATGCCCTGTGCAGGCGCATGATGCCTTGGCATTTCCGATACAAGGTTCGGTATTGCGCTGTATAAAACACAGCTTTGGGCACAGGTCGAAGGTTTCTATTAACTTAACCAGTAAGCTGTGCCCTTCAAGCAAAGTATTGCAGGTATATAATGGCGTATTGTATTTGCGGTGTTTATCTACAGCTAAGCGCAGGTAGCCGCTCTGATCTTCAAATGCATACAGGGCATAGGCATGCTCAAAACGTTTTAACGAACGATTATATTTGGGCCACAGGCGTTTTATTTCAACAGCTTCCAATACAAATGCAATCAGCTCCGTACCGCATTGCTGGTAGGTGATGTGGCAGATGTTGCGCAGGAACTCCTGTCGCTGTAACCCCGGGTTATTACCGCTAAAATGACTGCTTACCCGTTTCTTCAGATTTTTGGCTTTGCCTACATAAATTACTTTTCCTTTTTGATCGTGGAAATAATATACGCCGGGCATGTTGGGTAATTGTTCCAGGTCATTTTTAGGCAGATGTGGCGGGAGTACCTGCTCCTTTGATCGCTGTTTTAACGCATCAGGGATATGATTGCCTTTATCGCTTTGCAGCAGTAGGGTAAAGAGTTGCGCAGTGGCCTCGGCATCACCTGCGGCACGGTGCCTGCTTTCATTGGTGATACCTAGATGATGGCACAGCTTGCCCAGACTGTATGATGGCAGCCCTGGCAGTATTTTACGCCCAAGCCTTACAGTACATAGTTTATTGCATTGCAAATCGTAGCCGGATGCAAGCAAATGATGGCGCACAAATGAATGATCGAAATTTACGTTGTGGGCTACAAATATTTTACCATTCAGCAGGTGATAAACGTCATGGGCCACATCCTCAAATAATGGAGCATCACGCACCATATCATTGGTAATACCAGTTAACGCGCTGATGTAGATAGGAATATCCCGTTGGGGATTAACCAGGGTTGAATAGCGCTCAATTACCTTTTTGCCATTATGTATGCATATGGCAATTTCCGTTATGCCATTGGCGCTGGCATGTCCCCCGGTGGTCTCAATATCAACAATTGCATACATGGCGTAAATGTAAGTATTGTTTGCTAATATATTTAGTGTTTTTGATCGAAATTATTTGATTTCTTTGCCGTTTGCATCTAAAATATATTCATAATTCTCAAAATCTATAAGCTTGATTGTATCTCCAATTATTTCGAATTCTTTTTTGCCATCGAGAGTTACAAAAATATCTCTTCCGCTAAATTGCCATTTTATGATGCCGTTTTCAGTTAGTCTTGATATTTCCACCTCGCCATGAACTATGAAATCATTTTCAAACTCATAAATTTGGAAACATGTTGCCATATCAAGTTCTTTATACCAGTTAAGATTTAACGTTGGGAGTGCAAGTGAGTAAATCATTGAACCACAACAAATGAAAATTGAATCATCTTTGATTGTATATGCTTGTTTATGAATGCCAGTGATTCCACCGCCTGCACAAATTATGGCACTTGAAATTTCTTCGTCATCATTACTAACACGTATGCCATGTTTAGAACTTGTATGGGATGAATCTCCATCGTAGTACTCGATTTCATAAGGTGAAATATTATCAGCAGATCCATGAGTATAACTCCCATCATCAATTACCTCAATCGTAAAATCTTTATAGCTACTAATCATTCAGCAATTTATTAAAAACAAATTTATCCAGCCAAACAAAAAGCCCATTAGAAAAATGTCTAATGGGCTCTTTATATTACTTCCGGACTTTCCGTCTTTCCGGACTTTCCGACTAAGAAAAAAACTATTTCTTCTTAGCAGTATCCAGTTGTTTTTGTTTCATCATATCTTCCATGCGTGCCTGGAAGCCTGATTTTTTCTTTTTAGTATCCTCAGGTTTCTTTTTGTTTTCCTGTATCTGCGCATGGATCTTCTTGTCGTCAACCATAAACCTGATCAGGTATTGTTGCAGGAAGGTTAGCATGTTAGCCAAGAAGTAATAGTAGTTCAAACCAGCTGGGTAGCTGTTCAGCGTAACCAGGAATATAACCGGGGTGATATAACCGATATATTTCATCTGGCCTGTAGCACCTGAAATCTGGTTGTTAAAGTAGGTATAGATCAATGTTGATATGGTCATCAACAAACACATCAAACTCAAGTGATCTATGCCGATCACCGGGATACGGGTGAAAGTGATTACAGCATCGTAAGTTGATAAGTCATGCATCCATAAGAAGCTTTGGCCGCGCAGCTCGAACAAGCTCGGGAAAAAGCGGAAGAATGCGAAAACTATCGGCATCTGTATCAGTAAAGGCAAACACCCGCCCAATGGATTTACCCCTGCCTTTTTATAGAGCTTCAGGTATTCCTGTTGTAAAAGGGTGGGGTTATCCTCACCAACTTTAGCTTTTATCTCGTCCATTTCAGGTTTTAATACCCTCATTTTGGCCATTGATAAATACGATTTATACGTAAGCGGCGATAAAACCAGTTTTAATATAACGGTAAGCGCTAATATGATTAGGCCGTAGTTCCAGTTAAACTGTTTAAGGAAATCAAATACAGGCAGCGTAGCAAACCTGTTGATATACTTTAACGGACCCGGACCTAAGTTGATCTGTTTCTCCAGGCTATAACCTTCGGCCTGCAGCATGTGGAACTGGTTTGGCTCAAAGTAAAAACTCATAGGGAAGGTGCCATCGCTGCTTTTTGCAAGCTGCAGGTCGGCCTTCATTTGTTTGGTGTTTACGTGGTCGCTGGTATCAATTGCAACTGAAATGTTTGTTTTTGCAAAACCGTTGTTCGCTAAAATAACATCAGAGAAAAAGTGCCCTTTAAATGAAACCCACTGTGCTTTACCATCGGTGATATCTTTTTGATCATCCTTGTTTTCACTCAGGTAATCAACATTGTCATCAAGCGTTTTGTAGTACACGGTTGAATAGCGGCGCTCCAGTTCCATGTCCTTTTCCTGTTTTTTCAGGTAGGTCGTCCAGTTAATGTTAAGCGTGTTGCTGTTGGCAACCACATTATCAAGTCCGGTTGGTTTTATGGTGAAACCTACTTTGTAGCCAGTACCGTTCAGTGTATAAATATAATCTATATACTGGGTCGCGCTGTAGTTCAAGCGCAGGGTAATAGATCCTGAATCCTTATCAGCAACGGTAAGCCCGCTTGTAGGCGATGAAAAATACAGGTTGTTGGTATCAAAGGTCTTGTTTTCTGCAGCCAGGTTTATGCCAAAGCTGTTTTGAGTGCCATCAAATAAAATGAGTGGCTTACCGTCAAACGTTTTAAAGTTCTTTAACTCAACTGAATATATCCTGCCGCCATGGGTAGTTAACTTTAAGCGAAGATCTTTATTTTCAAGTGTGATAAATTTTTCAGTGCCGGCTAATGCTGGTCCGAAAGCGCCTTTTAATTGCGCGGAATCAAGCTTTACTGCAACTTTGCTAGTATCAGCTTTAGCTGCTGCTGCTTGTGGGGCAAGTTTACCAGCTTTTTTTAAAGAATCAATATGCTGTCTTTCCTTTTCTCTTTTGATCTCTTCTGGTTTGGGTTTAAGCAAATAGAATGAGCCAAAAATTATCAGCATGATCAGGAATAATCCTGTGAACGAATTTCTATCCATTATATATTCAACAATTACTTATTTCTTGCGGGCATAAGCCAGCGAAGCGGCGACAAAGTTAATAAAAAGTGGGTGAGGATTTGCAACAGTTGATTTTAATTCCGGGTGAAATTGCGCACCTATGAAAAATGGGTGATTTTTAAGTTCAACAATCTCAACCAGATTGTTTTCCGGGTTGATGCCTGACGGCATTAAACCAGCGTTTTCATAGTCTTTCAGGTAGGTATTATTAAACTCATAACGGTGTCTGTGGCGTTCGCTGATATGTGCTTTGCCATATATAGCAGCAGCCTTACTGTTCTTTTTCAAATCGCATGGGTAAGCTCCCAGGCGCATAGTGCCACCTTTATGGATAACTTTCTTCTGATCTTCCATCATATTTATAACCGGGAACTCGGTTTCAGGGTTCATTTCAGTACTGTTAGCATCTTTTAAGCCTAAAACATTGCGGCCAAATTCAACAACGGCACACTGCATACCTAAACATATGCCAAAAAATGGGATGTTGTTTTCACGTACATAGCGTATAGCCTCTATTTTACCCTCAAAACCACGCTGACCAAACCCAGGGGCAACCAACACGCCATGCAGGCCTTTCAGGCGTTCAACAGCGTTTTCGATAGTTAATTGCTCGGAGTGGATATAATCAACTTTTACTTTACACTCATTTTTTGCACCTGCGTGTATAAATGATTCAACAATTGATTTATAAGCATCAGGCAACTCAACATATTTACCTACCAGGCCAATTCTTACTTCGGATGTAGGGTTTTTTAAGCGGCCTAAAAATTCCTTCCAGTTTTCAAGGCTGGGTTCGTTTTTGTGCGATAACTTTAATTTAGTTAATACCGTTTTATCAAGCTGCTCTTTCAGCATTAGTAAAGGCACATCATATATGGTTGATGCGTCAATAGATTCAATAACCGCGTTGATGTTTACGTTACAAAACAGGGCTATCTTTTTGCGGATATCCATGGTAAGGTGATGTTCGGTACGGCAAACCAAAATATCAGGCTGGATCCCGTACTCCAACAGCATTTTAACAGAGTGCTGTGTAGGTTTGGTTTTTAATTCACCCGCTGCTGCCAGGAAAGGGATAAGCGTTAAGTGAATAACCAGCGAGTTGCTGCTGCCAACTTCCCATCTGAACTGCCTTACTGCCTCAATGTATGGTAATGATTCAATATCGCCCACCGTACCACCTAATTCTGTGATCACGATATCATACTCGCCGCTTTCACCCAGTATGCGGATGTTTCTTTTTATCTCATCGGTTATGTGCGGAACTACTTGTACGGTTTTGCCTAGAAAAGCACCTTCACGCTCTTTATTGATTACATTTTGGTAGATACGACCAGTGGTAATATTATTTGCTTTGGAGGTAGGTGTATTCAGGAAACGCTCGTAGTGACCGAGGTCAAGATCGGTTTCGGCACCATCTTCAGTAACATAGCATTCGCCGTGCTCATAAGGGTTAAGCGTTCCGGGATCAATGTTAATGTATGGGTCGAATTTCTGAATAGTTACGCTGTAGCCGCGCGATTGCAAAAGTTTAGCCAGTGAAGCTGAAATAATGCCTTTTCCTAACGACGAAGTAACGCCGCCCGTAACAAAAATGTATTTAGTCATAAATTTTTTGTGATTTTAATACCGGTTTTGGGCCGGAATAAAATGTTTGTGTACGGGATACAAAAGTAGCAATTTTTTCAGGTTTTGTTACAATTGTTGAGAAAATAGAATTATATGCAATAGTTTGCTGAATCCGAAGCTATTAACGGTAATTGAGCGACAATTTTTAATCTGTTCACTTTCCATCAGCATTATATTCATACACCGCACCTTCGGGAAATGAGTATAGTGTGGTTAATTTATGTTGTTGCTGGATGTCTTTCAGGCCGATCAGCTCCGTATTATTTAAATTCTTAAACCAGATCAGATAATAGTGCTTAACACCATAAAAATGGGCTACAGTATTGGTGAAATATCGATGCGGTAGTAATGTTGCAGTGGTGCCTGTGAAGAAATACACAGCTTCATCAGCATCAGAATACTTGGGTACACCAGGTTTGTAAATATCCTTATGTGTTTTTAGGAAAGTGATGAATTTTGAGGTATTCCAATCGTCATCTGTATAGCCGGGTACGCCGTAGTCGCCCTCATCATCATAACGCTGGTAATCAGTAGCGCCTACCGAATATTCAAAGGCCAGCATCAGCACTACAAATGGGATGGCATAAACCAGCTGTTTTTTAAGTTGTAATCCGCTCAATATATCTGGTACCCAACTGGTGCAGGCTATCAGCAAACAAACAAACATCGGCGACAGCAAACGGCTGTTAAGCGGCTCAAAACGTGATACACTTGCCAATACTGGAATGAAAATACCATAGAATGCGGCAAACATAATTACAATGTTTTCAGTGGTGTTCATTTTCTTATTATAAGCCCGCCATGCCAGTAAGGCAACCAGCGATAATAATATAATACATGCTATGGCTATTGCATAAGGATAGAATTTATTGGGTAATCCCATCCAATCGCACATAACTGTGCCTGCATAATACAGGTTTCTGCTTAGCGGGGTTACCGCCGGTTCGCGGGTGCCGGTGCTTAAGCCTGTAGAAAGCCGGTTTTTTATCAGGTTTAATACTAATAATGAGATAGAGGAGAATCCGAATATCAGCACATGCTGTATTTTCTTGCGGATAACAAGCTCATCATCCAGCAGCATCAATAACCCACCCGCGCCAATCAGGGTAACGCCAGCATAACGCGTTATACAGCTTACCGCAACCAAAAGGCTGAGTAGTAGCAGGCTTTTCATGCTATGCTTTAGCATATAGTTACGGTAAACCAGCACAAACAACACGGTCTCTAGTATAAACAATGTTTCAGACCATAAATAGGTATAGATCTCCAACAGGGCAGGGCTTAATACCAATGCTATTAATATAAGCCATTTATAAATAAGGGAGTTTGATTTAAATTTTGATACGATATACCCAGCTGTAAATATTACAGTGGCGAATAGTAGTCCGTTAATGTAGGGAGCAGCGGTAACCGTATCGACCCTTGAAATAAATAATGCGATACTTAAAAAGAATGGATAAAAAACCGGGAAGAAAACCAGCGGCGAACCATTGAACGTTAACAGCGAACCGTGTTCATAAATATTACGCGCTGTACTGGCATACATAATTGAATCGGGTGATATACCGATGCCACTATAGGCTGTATATAAATGTACAGCGTAAAAACCAGCTATTGCCGCTATGAGAGAATCGAGGTTTTTTAAGTATTTAGGTAAAGCCATGTATAATATTACTTTATCAAATCTAATATCGTACTTATTGGTTGATCGCTGTTAATTAATATTCCTTTTACACCTGCGGCAGTACCAGCCTCTACATCACGCTCCCTGTCGCCAATAAAATAAGACTGAGCAGGGTCAATGTTATATTTCTCAATTCCTCTTAATAATAAGCCCGGTTTGGGTTTGCGGCAATCGCACTCACCTGTAAAATCAGGGTGATGCGGGCAATAGAACATGTCAGTAAATTCAACACCATGTGCAAGGTATTGTTTTTTAAGTTCGCCGTGCATTTTTGCCAGTTCGTCTTCGGTATACCAGCCTTTGGCGAGGCCGCCCTGGTTGGTGGCAACTATCAGCAAATAGCCTTTATCCTGCAATGCTTTTAAGGCCTCAAAATTGTCCAGTATGTGAAAATCCTCTATACGGCGAACATAGTCGCCCATTTCCTGGTTCAATACCCCATCACGGTCTAAAAAAACTGCTTTATTTTTTGCTGACATATACCTTATCTAATTTGCCGCAAAATTAATATTAATTACCATATTCACTAAGCGCGATATTTACCCCTGGCTATCGTTGTATGAAATTGGAGTGATACCATATTGAGATTTATGTAACGTAATTATGATGTTAATGTTAACTTAATATAGCGGAGTGTAGCACTTTTGAAGGTTAATAAAAAGAATAAAATAGTGTAAGTATTCTAAAAAATGCATTTAAAACCCATCTAATTTGGTATAATTAGATAGGTTTGGAATATAATTCTGTTTGATTTTATGATTTTAATTATGATTTTGTTAATAATAAACGCTTAATGTTTATCAAATTCTAAATTATAGCATTTTTAGGGTGTGTTATTTTAAAATAATCCCAAAAATTAAGAAAAAATCGTAATTTTTTTTTCATTTTCTGTAACTTCGTGATTACACCTAGTTTTAAACGGTTAGTTTTTACGATGAACCAAGATGATAGCCACCAGGGCCTTTATAGGCCAGAATTTGAACATGATTCCTGCGGGACAGGGTTTATAACCAACATTAACGGACATAAGTCGAACCAGATTATTGATAATGCCCTTACCATGCTCGAGAATATGGAGCATAGAGGCGCGTGCGGATGTGACCCGGATAGCGGCGATGGCGCCGGTATATTAATTCAGTTACCCCATGAATTTTTAATGGAAGAATGCTCAAACCTTGAGATGAGCTTACCCGAGCCCGGTGAATACGGGGTAGGGATGATATTTTTCCCAAAAGATCCTTCAGTTAAGAAGGCCTGCCGTAATGTAATAACCAATGCTATTGAAAAGCTTGGATTACATAAATTGGGTTACCGCAAAGTCGCGGTAAATTCATCAGTTATTGGCGAAACCGCCCGTGCTGTTGAACCTGATTGTGAGCAGCTCTTTATTTTAAGGCCGCACCATATTACCAATACTGATGATTTTGAGCGTAAGCTATATGTGCTGAGAAGATATATTAATAAAACTATCACCGAAACCATTAACGGCGCGGCTGAGTACTTTTATTTTACCTCACTATCATGCAAAACTATTATATACAAAGGGCAGCTAACTACTTACCAGCTGCGCAATTATTATGCTGATCTGTCTGATCCGCGTATTGCATCGGGCTTTGCCATGATCCACTCGCGTTTCTCAACCAATACATTCCCGTCATGGAAGCTTGCACAGCCATTCAGGCTGATCGCTCATAATGGCGAGATCAATACCCTTACAGGTAACCTTAACTGGTTCTATTCAGGCCTTAAATCATATGCTTCCTCTTATTTTACAAATGATGAGATGGAGATGTTATTGCCGGTTATTGATAACAATCAATCGGATTCGGCTTGTCTGGATAATATCATCGAAATTCTTTTACACACAGGCCGTTCATTACCACACGTAATGATGATGCTGGTACCTGAGGCTTGGGATGGTAACGAGCAGATGGACCCGATAAAGAAAGCCTTCTATGAGTTCCACGCTACTATAATGGAACCCTGGGATGGCCCTGCTGCAATCACCTTTACCGATGGTAAACTGGTAGGTGCTTTGTTAGACAGGAACGGCCTGCGCCCATTGCGTTATGTGATCACCAATGATGGCCGCGTTATAGCTGCATCAGAGGCTGGTGTATTAACCATTGATGAGTCGACAGTTATTAAAAAAGGTCGTTTACAGCCAGGTAAAATGCTGTTGATCGATACCGAAAAAGGTAAGATCATCACTGATGATGAAATTAAACATCAGATAGCGTCGCGCCAGCCATATGGCCGTTGGTTAGAGAATTATAAAATAAATCTGAGTGAATTAGCTGAACCACGTTTGGCTTTTGCCGATCTTTCACCCGATTCTGTATTCCGTTACCAGCAGGTATTTGGTTACAGCCGTGAAGATATCGACACTATCATCAAGCCAATGGCGGTTGATGGTAAAGAGCCTATTGGCTCAATGGGTACTGATGTGCCTTTGGCAATCTTATCTGACAAGCCACAGCATTTATCAAGCTACTTTAAACAATACTTTGCCCAAGTTACCAACCCGCCTATCGACCCGATCCGTGAGCGTTTGGTAATGAGCTTGGCTACCTTTATAGGTAACAACGGCAATTTATTGGACGAAGATAAAATGCATTGCCATTGCGTAACACTGAAGCATCCGATATTAAAAAATCATCAGTTAGAGAAACTGAGAAGTATTGATACCGGCATGTTCCATGCTAAAACGCTGCAAACATATTTCAAAGCTGATGGCCTGCCGGGTTCAATGCAAAAAGGTATCGAGCGCGTTTGCCGTTATGCCGAGGATGCTGTTGATGATGGCTTTGAGGTATTGATCTTATCAGATCGTGCTATTGATTCAGAACACGCGCCTATACCGTCATTGCTGGCTGTATCTGCTGTGCATCACCACCTGATCAAAAAGGGTCGTCGTGGCTCTGTAGGTTTAGTTGTTGAAGCAGGCGACGTTTGGGAAGTACATCACTTCGCTTGTTTACTGGCATTTGGTGCTACTGCTATCAACCCGTACCTGGCACTATCAACCATTCAAACTGTTAAGAGAGACGGTAGCTTAGAAACTAGCCTTGACGAAAAATACTTATTAAAGAACTACGTAAAATCTGTAAATGATGGCTTACTGAAGATCTTCTCAAAAATGGGGATCTCTACACTGCAATCATACCATGGTTCACAGATCTTCGAAATATTAGGCTTAAACAAAGATGTTGTCAGCAAATACTTCTGCGGGGCAGTAACCCGTATTGAAGGTTTGGGCCTTGATGAAATTGCCCGCGAATCGTTATGTAAACACCGCATAGGTTTTGGCAGCTCGAATACCGAGAGCCATTTATTACCCGAAGGTGGTATTTACCAATGGAAACGCCGTGGCGAAGCACATTTGTTCAATCCAACAACTGTGCACTTATTACAGCATGCAACCCGCAGCAATGATTACAATGTGTATAAAAACTATGCCCGTGTAATTAATGAGCAGGGTGAAAAACACTTTACTATCCGTGGCTTGCTTGATTTTACACATCACCGCGAATCTATCAGCATAGATGAGGTTGAACCGGCTGAAAACATCATGAAACGCTTTGCAACAGGCGCCATGTCATTCGGCTCTATCTCTCACGAGGCACACAGCACTATGGCTATTGCCATGAACCGCATCGGCGGCAAAAGCAATACCGGTGAGGGTGGTGAGGATGAAATGCGCTATATAAAAATGGCCAATGGCGATTCCATGCGCTCAGCTATTAAACAAGTTGCATCAGCACGTTTCGGGGTAACTTCAAACTACCTTACCAATGCTGATGAGTTGCAGATCAAGATGGCGCAAGGTGCAAAACCGGGCGAAGGCGGTCAGCTGCCGGGCCATAAGGTTGATGACTGGATCGCAAAAACACGTCACTCAACACCGGGTGTAGGTTTAATATCTCCGCCACCACACCACGATATTTATTCAATTGAGGATCTTGCACAATTAATATTCGACCTTAAAAATGCCAACCGCGCTGCACGTATCAACGTTAAATTGGTATCAAAAGCAGGGGTAGGAACTATAGCAGCAGGTGTTGCAAAAGCACATGCCGATGTTATTTTAATTGCCGGTTATGATGGTGGTACAGGTGCATCGCCAATAAGCTCTGTAAAACATGCAGGTTTGCCATGGGAGCTTGGTTTGTCTGAAGCTCACCAAACACTGGTACGCAACAAACTGCGTAGCCGTGTGGTATTGCAAACAGATGGTCAGCTAAAAACCGGTCGTGATTTGGCTATTGCAGCTTTATTGGGCGCTGAAGAATGGGGTGTTGCAACTGCGGCCCTTGTAGCAGGTGGCTGTATCATGATGCGTAAATGCCACTTAAATACCTGCCCTGTAGGTGTTGCCACCCAGGATCCTGAATTAAGGAAACTATTCTCGGGCAAACCGGAGCACGTAGTAAACCTGTTCCGTTTTATGGCTGAAGAGTTGCGCGAGATAATGGCTGAATTAGGTTTCCGTACCATTAACGAAATGGTGGGCCGTGTTCAGTTCCTGAAAGTTAAGGATAACCTGCAAAACTGGAAAGCTAAGAAAATTGATCTTTCAGGCATATTACACCCGGTGACCAATGCTAAAGGCTTAACGCTTTACAACAGCGAAAAACAGGATCATGGCATGGATGCTATCCTCGATTTGCAATTGTGGGAAGCTGCCAAACCTGCACTTGAGGATAAAACCCCGGTATTTGCAAGTTATGATGTGAAAAATACCGATCGTACTTTAGGTACTTTACTTTCAAACGAGATATCAAAAATATACGGTTCAGCAGGCTTGCCTGATAATACCATCAACATTAAATTCAAAGGTTCAGCCGGACAAAGTTTCGGCGCATTCACCACCAAAGGTATTGCCTTTGAACTGGAAGGTGAAGCCAATGACTATGTAGGTAAAGGTTTATCCGGTGCGCAACTGGCTATCTATCCGTCAGAAAAAGCAACATTTACACCTGAAGAGAATATCATCATCGGTAACGTTGCCCTGTATGGCGCAACATCAGGTGAGGTGTTCATAGGTGGTATGGCTGGCGAGCGTTTTGCTGTACGTAACTCAGGTGCAACAACTGTTGTTGAAGGTATAGGCGATCACGGTTGTGAGTACATGACCGGTGGCCGCGCGCTGATATTAGGAAAAACAGGCAGAAACTTTGCTGCAGGTATGAGCGGTGGTATTGCATGGGTTTATAACCCTGATAACACGTTTGCTGAAAACTGCAACATGGAGATGGTCGACCTTGATCCGCTATCAATAAAAGACGAGGAGGAGATCCTTTCATTATTGCGCAAGCACATACAATTAACAGGTAGTAAAGTAGCTCAGGAGCTATTAAACAACTGGAATAAAGTATCTGGGCAATTTGTTAAGGTATATCCAAAAGAGTATAAAAAGGTTTTAGAAAAATTACAATATCAAACTGTAAGCTAAGAATGGGAAAAGTAACAGGATTTCAGGAGTTTAATAGGGAACTCCCTGAAAAAGTATCACCTGCAGAACGTGTTAAAAATTATAATGAGTTTGTTGGTTTATATTCTGATGAGAAATTAAACCAGCAATCAGCAAGGTGTATGAACTGCGGCATTCCGTTCTGTCATTCAGGGTGCCCGCTGGGTAATATCATCCCTGAATTTAACGATGCCGTGTATCGTAAAAACTGGGAAGAAGCTTACCAGATATTATCATCAACCAATAACTTTCCGGAGTTTACCGGCAGGATATGCCCCGCTCCGTGCGAGTCGGCATGTGTGCTGGGTATAAACAAACCGGCAGTTGCTATTGAGGAAATTGAAAAGCATATCATCGAGATAGCTTACGCCAATAACCTGGTTAAGCCTACTGCGCCTGTTATTAAAACAGGTAAAAAGGTTGCGGTTATAGGCTCGGGTCCGGCTGGACTGGCTGCCGCTGCGCAATTGAGCAAGGCGGGCCACTCGGTTACCGTTTACGAACGCGACGACAAAGCGGGTGGTTTATTACGCTATGGTATTCCTGATTTTAAACTGGAAAAATGGATCATCGACCGCCGTATACAGGTAATGGAAGAAGATGGCGTTGAGTTTAAATACAATGTTGAAGTAGGTAAAGACCTTTCAGCCGAGGATGTGGTGCGTAACCATGATGCGGTTGTATTGAGCGGTGGTTCAACCATCCCGCGTAATTTACCTATGCCGGGCAGGGAATTAAAAGGTATCCATTTTGCGATGGACTTTTTGAAACAACAAAACAAACGCGTTGGCGACAGTAAATTTGATACAGAGGATATTTTTGCAACAGGTAAAGATGTGGTAGTGATAGGCGGTGGCGATACTGGCTCTGATTGCGTTGGTACATCAAACCGCCAGGGTGCAGCATCAGTTAAGCAATTTGAGGTGATGTTCAGGCCGCCTGAGGCACGTACGCAGCACATGCCTTGGCCAACATACCCAATGGTATTAAAAGTTACCAGCTCGCATGAGGAAGGTGCTGACCGCTATTGGGGTATCAATACCAAAGAGTTTTTAGGCGACGAGAACGGTGAATTGAGGGCTATTAAAGTAACGGATGTGAGCTGGGAAGTTGATGTATTGGGCCGCCCGGTAAAATTCACTGAAGTTGAAGGTTCAGAGCGTGAGATACCTTGTCAAAGGGTTTTCCTGGCTATGGGCTTTTTACATCCGCAGCATGAAGGTTTGCTTAAAAAATTAGGCGTTGAGCTTGATGTGCGTAAAAACGTAAATGCAAATGACGTTACTTACCGTACCAACGTAAGCAAAGTATTTTCAGCAGGCGATATGCGCAGGGGACAATCACTGGTAGTTTGGGCAATATCCGAAGGCCGTGAATGTGCGCGTAAAGTAGATGAGTTCCTGATGGGGCATTCTACTTTAGAAAGCAAGGATGCTGTAAACCAGTTTGAACAGGTTTTTTAATCCCTAAGGGAATACTAATACGCAGCCTTTATTAACCAATCATATCAAGCCGGATGTATGTCCGGCTTTTTTGTAGGGTAATATCCCTACTTGTCATACTGCGATAGCGAAGAATCTTCAAAGCGCTGAACCACAGGAAAGGTTCTTCGCTATCGCTCAGAATGACAATTGAAGAATATGCGTTAATTATTATTTCTCCAGAAATTCTTTCAGCGACGTACCTGTAATATGGGTCCAGCCTTTGGTGAAGCTTTCTGTTGCAAAATCTTTGTTGTTTTGTGGGAAGGTTTCGAGGCCTGTGTGTGTTAGCTTCAGTCTGGTTTTGTCGCCCTCATCAAACAATTCCCAGGTTACAAATGACTCTCCAGGGTAATCTTTGTATACCCAGCTGTGGGTAAGCTTTTTTTTGGGGATAACTTCAGTTACCTCGCAAAGATGGATGTAGGTTTTATCCTTCGAACCGCCTTCAAAGGTAAATTTAAAGCCAACTTCGGGTTTAAAATTCTCCAGCGTGAAATACCATTCCTTCATTTTGTTGTGGTCGGTTAATGCTTCCCATACTTTGCTGATGGGGGCGTTGTAGGTTCTTTCAATTATAAATGGTTGTGTGCTCATATTATTTAATTTAGGTGATTAATCGTCTCGACGGGTTATTTTTCTTCATCCAAAAATTTGCCTAAGGCATCCAGTTTATCGGTCCAAAAGATACGGTATTGCTCTATCCAGTCGGATACTTCTTTAAATTGCTTGAAATTGGCTTCACAATAGTGCTCACGGCCCTGTTGGGTAATGGTAACTAAACCACATTCCGTTAATATTTTTATGTGCCTGGAAATAGCGGGCCTGCTTACCGTAAAATTATCGGCAATGGTATTAAGATTTAATGATCTGTGGGCTATCAGGTTAATGATCTCCCTACGGGTTGGATCAGCAATAGCCTGGAATACATCTCTGCGCATAAAATTTATATTGAGTAACCGTTTGGTTACAAATATATAAGTAACCGAATGGTTACGCAAGTGAGTATTTATAATTTTTTCTCCGCACGTCATTGCGAGCGATAGCGTGGCAATCCCCGACTATGCAAGTCGATGATGTTTTTCTATTCGCTCTGTAAAGTTTGGGATTGCCACGCTATCGCTCGCAATGACGCGTGGAGGATAATTTGCTTACTTCTCTGCCGGATTTTTCTTCCCATCAAGCAATTTATCAACCATTTTCACCAACCTTTCTTCACGTGTTTTCTCCTGTTTGGCAGATAATATCCAAACCACGTATTCCTTTTTATTGGAGTAGGAGAGTTGTTGGTAAAAAGCCATAGCCTGCGATTTATCCTGCAAAGCTTCGGCAATATCGGCAGGGAGGGTTATTTGTTTATTTTCAATATCTATATAGTCACCATATTCATTTTTAGGGATATTGGCGTTGCGACTATCAGAAAGTTTTGTGAGCTCAACGGGTTTAAACCGTAATGCGGTCCATGTTTCATTTACGGATATAGATGTAACTATCCGTAAGCCAAGATTTGTGAGTTCATCCCAGCTGCCCATCATCTCCAACCCGCTATCCATACCCGAGCTTTTTTTGGGATAAGTCACCCAGAATATAGTATCCGGCTTTAATAGGGGTGTGAGTATGGCTAATGATAATGAAAGTTCATCGGCATTATTTATGAATAATTGTATACCGTCAAAATCGCCGATAGGGTCATAGCTCACGCTAACATTATCAGGTAATGGTTCAATTATAGGTAAATAATTAGCTGGCGCGTTAAATAACAGCCATTTTGTACCTGCTTTTATCTGGAGTTTTTTGAGGAGTATCATAGAAGCCATTTTAATTAGTAGATGGGAGATACTATATTATTTATAAATTGGTAAATGATTTCATTCTCAAGTTTATTGTTTTCTTTCTTCTTTTTCGGATTAGGATTTTGGTTTTTCTTTCATAAGGTAGTGAAACATATTCCCGACTATATTAAAGTATTAAGACTAAACCAACGGATTTTTAATCCCAATTTAAAAAAGATGACAATAGAAATAAAATCATATTCAAATTTTATAAAGAATGACCCAAATGATGGCGCAGAAGAGATTTTAAAAAAACTAATGTATATTAAATTAACCACAAAAGATATTGTATTGACATTGCGAATTATCGATAAGGAAAAAAATCATGACGAAAAAAACGTTTTATTAAGATTACTTTCATTGCTTTTATACGAGTTTTATGGGGATATCGGTAATTTATATGATAAAAAATTTGAAAAAAAAATTATGAATTTACTTTCGAGTGAACTGGCAGAAATGTTAAAATCTATAAAAAAGATGACTGCTATAATAGGTGGAGTATATTTTGATAAACTAAAGGAAATCAGAATGAACATTATAGGACATAAAGATTTTGATACAGTAAAACAACTAGAGATAATGAATAGGGTGGATGCTGAAGAAATTAAGCAAATGGCACGTTCTGCCCTATTTATAATTTATTTTTTTGATGCTTTTCATACAAGTTTTACAGTTAAAATTTTAAAAAAAATGAATCTTAAAGTACCCAATGATGTGCCAATGTTTAAACATCTTAAAGATGATTTTAAATTATGGGATGTGTATTCAAAATATATTCAAGACAAGAAAAATACTTCTACTAAAGCCTCAGTTTAATCGTTTTAAAGTATTGTTATCTTCGAGAAAAAATCCCACAAAACAATACCTGCGGATACGACGATATTAAAGGAATGCTTGGTGCCAAACTGCGGTATCTCAATACAGGCATCAATTTTTTGCATTACATCGTCGCTTACGCCGTTTACCTCGTTGCCAAAAATGAGCGCATATTTTTCATCCCCGGCAGGAGTAAAATTATTTAGCATAATGCTGTTTTGGGCCTGCTCAATGGCGATGATTTTGTATCCCTCAGCGCGCAAATGCTCAACAGCCTGTAATGTATCCTCAAAATATAGCCAGCTGATGGATTGTGTAGCGCCAAGGGCCGTTTTTTCAATTTCACGGTGAGGGGGCTGGGCAGTAATACCGCAAAGGCAGATCTGTTCAACCGCGAAACCATCTGATGTACGGAATATAGAGCCTATATTGTGCATGCTCCGCACATTATCCAACACAACAACAACCGGAAGCTTCTTCTGCACCTTAAATTCATCTACCGAAGCACGGTTTAGTTCATCCAGCTTTAGCTTTTTATAGTCGTTGTTTATCGGGTCGTTAGTCATTTGCAGTATTATTTGGCAATAAAGCGGCAAATATACCTAATCCTGATGCTTTATACTCTGATTGCTTGTTCTTCCTTTAATAAACCAACACCATCACCAATTAGTGAACTATAAACAGAAGGGGCATAGCCGATTTTTTTGGTATAATACTCCGTTACTTCCTTTGCAAATTTTTCGAATGACGATTCTTTAACCAGCGCTATAGCACAACCACCAAATCCTGCCCCGGTCATACGTGCGCCTGCAACATCTGGGTTGGTTTTGCTGTATTCAACAACGGTATCAAGTTCCTTGCCGCTCACTTCGTACAGGTCGCGCAGTGAATTGTGTGAGGCATACATTAAACGACCAAACTCTGCCAGGTTATTATTAGAAAGGGCTACGCCGGCTAATTTAACACGGTCGTTTTCTTTAATAACATGTTCTGCACGTTTTTTAACTATCGGGTCGGTAATTAAATATTCATATTTCTCAAATGTGGCTGTGTCAATATCACAAAGGTTGTGAATATCCAGTTCCTGTTGTAAGGCTTTTAACGCAGCTTTACATTCTAAAACGCGTTCGTTATATTTTGATTCAGCGAGTTTACGAGGTTTATTTGTATTGATGATGGCTAAAATATGATCGCCCAGGTTACTATCAACGGCTTGGTAATCGAGTGTATCGCAGTTTAACATCAGGGCCTTGTTCTTTTCGCCAAAGGCTACTGCAAACTGGTCCATAATGCCACTGTTTAAACCAATAAAGTTGTTTTCAACTGATTTAGCCAGTTTTACAAGATCAAGTTTTGAGTAATCGCACTCAAAAAGATCATTCAAAGCAAAGGCAGTAACCACCTCAATTGATGCCGATGAAGAAAGGCCCGAGCCGATAGGTATATTACCGAAATACAGAAAATCCAGACCTTTTAGTGACTTGTCATCCTTAACAAAATGTTGTATCACCCCTAATGGGTAATTGTACCATGTTTTGCCATCTTTTTTATAGTCCTTTTGTAATGGTATTTCAAACTGCTCGTCAAAATTTATGCTTCTGAAACGGAAGACTTCTTCATTATTAGGCGATACTAGCAGGTATGTGCCTAAAGTTACAGCGCATGGCATAACGAGCCCGCCATTATAGTCAATATGTTCACCTATAAGGTTAACCCGACCGGGTGAAAAATAGGCGTGTTCAGCTTGTTTTTTATACGTTTTTTTAAACTCTATTTGTAGAAAATCTCTCATTGGTTTATAAAATTCAGAATCGGATAAATGCAAATATATAGGTTATAAAATATAAAATGTAAAAAATACAGTTTTTAATTTAAGTGATTAATTTATAAACTAAACAGAAGCTGTTTTTGCTTGTTATAAGCGGGTAGAACTACTAAATATAAATTATATTAGCGTTATGAATCAATATATTGTTACCGGGTATGACTATACCGATGATGAAGCCTTAAAACGCCGCATGGATGTTAGGCCTCACCATTTGGATGGGGCAAGGGATCTGAAAGAAAAAGGCAACTATGTAGTTGGCGGTGCTCTTTTAAATGAGGATGGTAAAATGATAGGTTCGGTTATGATCCTTCAGTTTGAAAACGAAGAGGGGCTGGATGCCTGGAAGCAAAGCGAAATATACATCACCCAAAAAATATGGGAATCGGTTGATGTAAAGCCTTTCAAGGTAGCTGATGTTTAATCAGCCTTGATTATAAAAAAGCCGCCGTGGTTAACCACGGCGGCTTTTGCATTTGTTATAGATTATTAATAGATATTAGTGTCTGGTTTTTATACCTGTTGAAAGGTCAATAGTATAAACAGTGCCGTTTAACGTTAATGTTGCAGTGTTGCCTCCATTAAATACCAGTACGCCATTATAGCTGAATGAGCCAGTTTTTGTGGACATGCCCGAAACGGTAATTGTTGCGGTACCGCTTTTAATAATATGCTGTGGTTTTGTAAGTACCAGATCGGTTACTACAATATCTACAGTGTTACTGCCCGAATCTGTTTTACTTTGATAGGTGCCCGCACGTTTATACTCGCCGTTTAAACCCAATGTAGTTGAGCTTTTCCCTAAACCCGAAAGTGTGAAATTTGAACTTCCTGAATTAGTTGAGGACAGGTTAGGGCCGGTAAAACTGCCGCTGTATGATGATATTGCTGTTGTGCTGCCGCTGAAAGTGGTGCTGTTAGGATTGCAGTTTAAAGTGTAACTGTATTTTGCTGTATAGTTATATGACGGAACCTGGCCGGTTGGTGTTTTGCGTGTAATGCTATCGGCCCATACGGTGCCGCATAGAGTATCGATACTGACTTTTACCTGGGCTTCAACCGAGACATCGCTTATGGTGTTAAATGCGCCATCCGTGTTAACAGCAAGCGAAGTTGTTACCAGGTCGGCTGCCTGGTCAGTAGGTGCGGTGTTGTTTGAGTTTACTGTCCCCTTTGTACAACCTAACGCTCCTAATACCAGAAGCGATAGCATAGATCGTCTGAATGTTTTCATATCAACAAAATGAGTTTAGTGGTTCATAATATTTTGATATGATAGGAAAAAAAGCAAAAGGTTTAATTTGTATGTAATTTTTTTTCATACAATTAAACCTTTTGCTTTAGTCCTGAAACAAATCGCCGTTTAACCGGCAATCTTATCCAGGTGATGCATATCATCGGCAGTAAGTTCAACACTAACCGCTTTATGATTTTCTTCAAGGTGTTTTACGCTTGATGTGCCTGGTATAAGCAGGATGTTATCAGCATGGTGTAATAGCCAGCTTAAAGCAGTTTGATAAACCGTAGCGCCGTGTTTGTCGGCTACTTCTTTAAGTTTGGCCTGACTGGCAACATTGGCTGCGTTAAGCGGGAACCACGGGATAAAGGCAATATTCTGCTCTTTTGTATATTGCAAAACAGGTTCCCATTTGCGGTTATCAACGCTGTACATGTTTTGTACCGATACCACCTCAAAAAACTCCCGGGCCTTTTTAATATCATCCACACTAACTTCTGACAGTCCTATGTGTTTGATCTTGCCATCCTGCTGTGCTTTTTGCAGAAACTCAAAAGTTTTCTCGGCAGGTACTTTTGGGTCGATGCGATGCAATTGGTAAAGATCTATCTGATCCAGCTTTAAACGTTTTAAACTGCCTTCCAATGCTGTTTTAAGATGATCAGGGTGCCCGTTTACAGGCCACTGATCGGGCCCAGTACGTTCAAGACCGCCTTTTGTAGCAATTACAAGTCCAGCCACATAAGGGTGAAGCGCTTCGGCTATCAACTCTTCTGATACATACGGGCCGTAGCTGTCGGCGGTATCAATAAAATTAGCACCTAATTCAACTGCACGTTTTAATACACGAATAGCTTCGCCTTTATCAGCTGGCGGGCCCCAGATGCCTTTGCCTGTAATGCGCATTGCGCCATAACCCATACGGTCAACGGTTAAGTCGCCACCTATAGTGAATGTTGGTTGGTATGAAATTGATGTGTTTGCCATAGTTGTAGATTATTGATTTATTGTTTAACCCAATTGTGGCGCATTTGTTCGGTTATAAAGTCAACAGTAATGTCATTTTAATAAGCTGCTGTATGAGTCAAATAATGGTATATTGGCATAAAAAATTAAATCAATCATGAACGAGCAAAATTTTGCTAACCATTACCGTTATGCAAAGGGTTATCACTATCTACTCAGTGGTTTAATCCTGATCGGGGTAATTGCATCGATAGTAAATGTTGTAAGCCATTCACCAAATGAGGGCGGTTATATCAGCGATATACTTATTGCTTTACTGTTTATTTGCGTGGCATTAATATTCGTGTTTTTGCGTCAATTCCCACTAAAAGCACAGGACAGGGCAATCCGTGCTGAAGAAGGCCTAAGATATTTTATACTTACCCGCAAACCGATTGACAGCCGCATAACCATAGCACAGATAGCCGCCTTGCGCTTTGCCCCTGATGATGAATTATTGCCACTGGTTGATAGGGCCGCAGCCGAAAACTTATCGCCTACAGACATTAAAAAGGCTATCAAAAAATGGAAAAGCGATACTCATCGCGTATAATATTTTATTTGTCTAAATGGAGCTTGATAAACGCGATTTTGATGCAGTAGTTGTTGGTTCAGGGCCGAACGGGCTTGCTGCTGCTATACTATTGCAGCAAAAGGGCTTGTCTGTATTAATAGTAGAGGGAAAAAGTGAGATAGGGGGTGGACTACGTTCGGCAGAGCTTACTTTGCCGGGTTTTACACATGATATTTGTTCGGCTATCCATCCGCTTGCGGCGGGGTCGCCATTTTTTAAAATGCTCCCGCTGGCAGATCATGGATTAACATACATCTATCCTGAAATAGCAGGAGCTCACCCATTTGATGACGGTACAGCGGCAGTCCTCAAAAAATCTGTTGAAGAAACCGCCAGCTTGCTTGGTGCCGATGAACAGGCTTACCTGAACCTGATGCAGCCGGTAGTTAACGACTGGCCCCTGATTGCACCGGATGTGCTGGGCCCGCTGCATTTTCCAAAACATCCAATGGCTATGGCAAGGTTTGGATTGCCCGCCCTAACATCTGCCGCTTACCTTGCGCATAGGTTTGATACTGAAAAGGCAAAAGGATTACTGGCTGGTATGGCTGCGCACTCCATGCAACCCTTAACCAATGTAGCCACATCGGCAATCGCGCTGGTTTTAATGGCCTGCGGGCATTTGCAGGGCTGGCCTATACCCAAAGGCGGTTCAAATAGTATCGCTAATGCGCTTGCTTCCTATTTTACATCGATAGGCGGAAAGATTGAGACTGATTTTTATGTAAAATCGATGGATCAGTTGCCATCGTCGCATGCTGTTTTGTTTGATGTATCGCCAAAGCAATTATTGCAGATAGCCGGGCATAAATTTTCATCCGTATACAAATGGCAACTGGAACGCTACAGGTACGGCATGGGTGTTTTTAAGGTAGATTGGGCACTTGATGCGCCAGTACCATTTACCGCTTCTGAGTGTACGCAAGCGGGCACTGTTCATATAGGGAATACAATGCGTGAGATTGCTTACACCGAGCAACAAACATGGAGCGGTAGTCACCCCGAAAAACCATTTGTTTTACTGGCCCAGCAAAGCCTGTTTGATAGTACACGGGCACCCGCCGGTAAACATACCGTATGGGCCTATTGCCACGTGCCTAACGGCTCAACAGTGGATATGACTACCTCTATTGAAAACCAAATAGAGCGTTTTGCTCCGGGCTTTAAGGAAATAATATTGGCCAGGCACACCATGAACACAGCACAGGTTGAGGAGTATAACCCCAATTACATCGGCGGTGATATCAACTGTGGCGTAATTGATATTGGCCAGCTGTTTACCCGGCCGGCTTTGCGGTGGTCGCCATATAAAACATCGGCAAAGGGTATTTATTTGTGTTCTGCAGCAACACCGCCAGGTGGAGGAGTGCATGGCATGTGCGGTTATTATGCAGCCAAAAGAGTTTTGAAGGACATTTTTGGTCATTAGTCATTTTGCTGTGCGCCATTCGCACCGCTGTCATTGGGTCATTTCGCTTTGCTAGCATTAGTCATTACAATAAACAATTTCACAAATATTTATTATTTTCGGTTCTATGGATAAAGGGCGTTTAGAGGCTTTTAGCGATGGTGTGATTGCCATTATTATAACTATTATGGTTCTGGAGCTTAAAGTGCCGCATGGTGACAGCCTGCAAGCGCTGAAACCGCTCATTCCTGTGTTTATAAGCTATGTGCTTAGCTTTGTTTATATCGGCATTTACTGGAACAATCACCACCATATGTTCCAGGTGGTAAAGTCGGTAAATGGTTTTGTGCTTTGGGCCAACTTGCATCTGCTGTTCTGGATGTCGCTCGTTCCGTTTGTTACCGCCTGGATGGGTGAGAACAACTTCACTAAATGGCCCACCATATTTTATGGTATATCATTAATTATGTGTGGCGTAGCTTACCGCATATTAGTTATCTCGCTGATAAGGCATGAGGGTGAAAACTCGCTGCTGGCTGAGGCTGTTGGTAACGATTTTAAAGGGAGGATATCCGTTGTGATCTACGCAATAGCCATCGCTTTGGCCTGGGTAAATCCATGCATAAGTTTTGTACTGTATGGTGTGGTAGCATGTGTATGGTTTATCCCTGACAGAAGAATTGAAAAAAAGGTAATTGAAGACGAAAACAACAGATAATTTCCAGCCTGATCGTACATCCCGTGGCAATCATCTATATTTCTTATCCGCTAAAAAATTAAGCCGCAAAGCAGTATGCTCGCTTACATCAGAACCCGGTTAAACGCCATTTTAATGGCCATATTATTCATAATTAATCCATTAACATATTATTTAACACTTAACATTTATTAACAATTTACCAGGCCTCTTTGGTGAAATATCTGTGTTTTTACCCCGTTTAGCTTGCTCACTAAACAATGAAACACATGAAAAAATTAATGATTCTTATCGCAGCGTTTTTATTTGCAATGCAGATCTCAAAAGCGCAAACTGAAAAAGGTGATCAAACCTTAGGAATTAATTTGGGGTATACGTTACAGAAAAGTAACACCTTTAATATAAATCCCGGTGATAATACCTCATCAACTGTAAATAATAAATATAACAGTTTCAGTGCAGGCCCAGACTACAGTTATTTTATTGCGGATAAGCTGGATATAGGCACTTCCTTGTCATACACTACAGCATCAGTGAATAATACGGATGGTGCTGATATTTCAACGCAATCCTCAAAAAGTTATAGTGCCACAATTTTTATAAGGAAGTATTTTATGTATCACGACAAAATAGGTTTCCGCATGGGGCCGCAAATAGGATATTTTGGTGGTACCCAAAAGCAAACTTATAGTCAACAGCCTGCACCTTATAATGAAAACACTACCAGCAACGGTTATACAGCAGGTTTTAACCTTGATTTCGTGTATTATCCAGCCAGGAATATCGGCCTTTCAGCTACCATTGCCAATTTAGAATATGCACATACAAAGGATAATAACCATAGCCTGGGACATGGCGATAGTGATAACCTGAATTTAGATTTCATAAATAACGGGCTTAATTTATCGGTATTCTACGTTTTTGGTAATAAGTAAAATCAACCTAAACCTTGTTGCCGGCCGGTGAAGTAGAAATACTTTGCCGGTTTTTTCATTTATTTTATTGACAATACAACTTCTTCAAATCTTCTAGCGATGGTTTCAAAAGAAAGATTCGACCTGAAATATTCCAGTGAGGCTTTTTGCTTTTCGGCGATATTGATTTGCCGTGTTTGCATTAATGCTGATAACAAAGCAGCTTCATTTCCTGCCTCATAAAGTAATCCGCAGCGACCATTGTCCGTTATCATTCTGAATGAGTTAATATCGGTAACCAGCGGCATGCACCTGCACGACATCGCCTCACAAACTGCTGTTCCACTGCCCTCATAATGCGACCCTGAAATAATAATATCAGCACTGTTGAACCAGTGTTGCAGATCGTCATGGGGTACTTTACCTATTAGTTTGATGACTTTCCCATTAGGGGATAACTCAAGTTCGTTTTTTATTTGAGGCAATAGCTCATCAGTATGGTATATCATATATAAACGAGCTCCGAGCTGCACATTAACAAATTGCAAAAACGCCCTTACAACAGTTAATGGCGCTTTGTTTTCATTCAACCGACCCACCCATAAAAATACAGGATTGCCGGTAATTCCGGTCTTCCGGATGGCCGCAGTTTTATCCATCAGTGTAAATACGGAGGATACCTCCATAACTTCATGTATTTTTTTAACTGATGAAAGGTTGCCTTTTTCTACCCATTCCACACCCATATTATGCGATGCGAACAGGTAGGCATCGGTAAATTTATCAGCCAATTTTTGCAGGTGTTTTTTTAACTCTGTAAATGGCCTTTCAGCATGATTTTGTATGATGATCTTTGTTTTTTTGCCAAGCAACAGCCGCAACTGTATAACCTGCAATGGGAAATGCAGGCCTTGTATCACCACTACATCAGGGTTTAGTTGTTTAATAAAACGATGTGATTCAACAGGGAATAAACTATGGGAAAAGCGTTTGAAAAAGTACTGTACACCATCTTTTATATGTTCGCCCTCATAATCAATCTGCTCAATGCTTATTACCTGGTGGGTTTTGGCTAATTCATCCAATATACCGGTATAAAACCTGATCCTGTTCAACCATTTAACCGGATCGTTAAATTCATAGGTATAAACATAGCTGGCAAAAACAAATTTCATCTATAGTATAAGACGAATATCGCCCGGCGATGGTTGCCCGGCAAGTTTATTAAGCTAAACTAGCCGGTACGGTGAATGAAAATTCAGTGCCTACATTTTGTTCGGTGGTTACCCATATATGGCCATTGCATTTTTCAACCAGATCCTTGCAAAACATAAGGCCCATGCCGGTCCCCGACTCATTATTTGTGCCGGTTTTGCTGTCAATTTTGCTTTTAAAAAGCTTGGCCAGCTGTTTTGGTGGAATACCTATACCAGTATCTTTAATTCTGATCAGTATATTTTGCTCATTATCGGGTGATGCATAGATCTCCACAGTATCATTCTTCTTTGAGAATTTGATAGCATTGGTTATCAAATTGCGTATCACAATCCTTATAGAGTTGGGATCGGCGGTAGCCATCAGGTAATGCGGTACATGGTCAATTAGTTTTATCCCTTTCAGTGCAGCCTGTTCCTGGTAATGTTCTATCTCATAGGCCACTATTTCTTTTATTGAAAAGCTTTTTACCGAGCTTTCAAAGTTCTCCATCTGGCTGTTCATCCAAAATAAAAGGGTATCCAAAAAGTCGGAGGTATATTCGAGGTTTTTCAGTACGTTGGGTATCATTTCAACCAGTTCCCTATGACTGATGGTGTTATCCTGCAATAAGCTAAACAGCCCGCGTAGTGTGCTAAGCGGTGCCCTTAGATCATGTGCTAATACCGAAATAAGCCTGTCTTTTAATATATTAAGCTCATTTAATTTGTGTGCCTGTTCATCAATGCTGGCTTTTTGTTGCAATACTTCTCTGTTCCTATCTTCCAGCATCGCATTTATCCTTTTTTGCTTTTGTTTTTGCCTGTAATAAACAACTGAAGTAGCTATCATTGCGAGTATAATAATCAGGAAAATGGTATTCAGCAACCGTTGGTTATGTATTTTTTGTTGAAACAGCAGTTCATGCACTCGTTGCTGCTGTTCCAGTTGGCGTTGTTTGGTTACAAAATTCAGCTCGTAATTATAGGAGGTAAGCTTTTGGATACTTTCATTATCCTTTAGCTGGTTTTTTAGGTCGATATATTGGTTCAATAAAACATAGGCCTGCTGATATTGCCCCAAGCCCGCTAAAGTTTGATTGAGCTGCAAAGCGGCACTGGCGCGTACTGATAAATTGCGAAGATTTAAGGCAAGTGCCTGCCCCTCCATCGCATACTTATAAGCGTTTTTATAATCCTTTTGCATATTATACACCGTGGCTAAGCCTATTGACGCGTATGCCTGGTTATAAACAAATTTGTATTTCTCTGCTAACCCCAGTGCTGTATCAAGGTAGTTGATAGCCAGTTTCATTTGATCTTTATGAGCATAGCATAAACCCAGATCGGCGTAAACAGAACTTAAGCCATCAATGTCATTTTGTTTTTTGGTGATAGCTAATGCCTTTTTTAGATAAACAATGGCATTATCATATGATGTTTGGGCAAGTAACACTTCGCCAATATTCTCATTCATGGTGCTAACGCCCTGCAAATCATTTTCATTCTGAATAATATTGAGCGCTTTTTTATAATATTCAAGTGCGTTGGGGTACACCCCCATATTTTGCAGAACAACACCTATGTCATTATATATTTCGCCCGAAAGGATAGTGGAATGATTTTTAACCGCAATAAACAGGGCCTTATAATAAAAATCGAGTGAGTTTGACAATTGCCCCATGGCATAATAAACAATGCCAATGTTTTTATAGGCATCAGCTAACCCCACTTCATTATTGATATGCTTGTTTGCCTTTATTGCTAAATTAAGGTAGTTAAGGGCCAGATTATAGTTGGCCAGCAGCGTGTACATGCGTCCATAGGATATGTAGCTTGCACTTAATCCTTTGTAATCACGCAGGTTTTTAAAGATAGCTGTTGCTTCATCAAAATCTTGTCGCGCTTCTGCTGTCTTGCCATTAAAATAACTTACATGACCTGTTTGCAGTAAGCCGCGGGCTATACCGGCACTATAATTTATTTTTTTAGCCAGCGCAATACTTTTCTTGGCATAGTAGTATGTACTATCGGGGTTGGTATGAAAATAATCTTCAGCAAGTTTATTTAAGCGGTTTATGGTAGCCGTATCGGCATTGGTGTTATTATTAAGCAAAGGAGGGAGCAAACTTTTAATACTATCAATGCTGCCGTTGCTAAAAGCAGCAAAACCGGTTAGATAAAATAATAAGAATGTTAACGTAAAGGAAAATTTCAATTTTGTATGTAAATTATTGTTTGACGCACTCATTCGGTAGATAGACCATTATACGCATGTTGTAGTTGATAATGTTCGGTTTGTACCAAATATTTTTTGTTTAAGACAAAAAATATCGACCTGTAAAGTTACTTAATAGTTAACATTGTTGGTGTGGAATATCACCGGTATTTTGCAATATTTTACAATAAGAGCAATAGTTATTATCAGCCATACGGTTTTATTCATATGCTCTATCTAAAAATGGAACTGTATAATCCGGATTTTATTCACTGCTGTCCGATAGTTAACCATAAGATGATATGGGAAAAATAACCTGGTAAATAAAAGCGCTGGTGGGTAAATTGGAAAGAGGGGGAATATCAATTGAACAGTAGGATAGAGTTTAGGGTGATGAAACGATCATATAAAATCAAAAAGCCCATCCTGTATAAGAATGGGCTTTTTGATTTATGAAAGTGATTACTATTTCAGTATCCACATAATGCCATTGATATCATCATTTCCACCATATTGGTTAGCTAATGCTGTATTATAATTGGCGGCATTTGCAGTACGCTCGCTTGGCGGATATTGGAAACGCTGTGCTATACGCTGACCGTTATCGGTACCTGGACCTGTAGTAAAGGTTGGCACACCGGTACGGCGATAGGTAAAGTATGACTCCAAACCTGAGTGACGGAATAATGCAAGGTATTTCTGTTGTAATATCTGGGTTAAACCGGTTGTACCACCAGCGTATTTTACACCTGCCTGGTTGTAATAGGTGCTCCAGTTAGTGTTAATAGTGTAAGCATCATAATTACCTAACACAGCAACACTTGTTGATCCCGGGCGATAGAAGTACGCTGTAAATGAACCGGTTGCTGGGATGCTGTATGAAGCCATTGAAGCCTGTATACCAGCCTCATAATAGGTTTCGGCATTGCCTGCAGTCCAGCCACGGTTTATAGCTTCGGCTATGTTAAACTGTAACTCAGCATAACCAATTTGTATGCTTGGCTCACCTGTATAAGTTGAGTAGTAACGTTTACGGTTCAGGAACGAATAGCGTTGTAAACCAGCCTGGCTATACATTACACCAAGGTCTAATCCAGGGTCGGCGCCTACAAATGATTTAAAATCAGTTGGGCTTTGTTTCAGGGTATCAACCAAATACCTCGCAGGCTCGGCAGTTACAAAAACGCGCGGGTCTTGCAATTTAGTAAGTAAGCCAATATAAGTTGCAGATGTATTTTGTCTTGAACCGCTTTGACCAAAATTATCCGGAGTTTGCGGATAGTAGTTTGTAGGGCTTACAAATACATATTGCAGGTTATCATCAGCACTTTGCATCAGCGGGTATTTTGTTGGGTTGGTAACAATGCTGTTGAATTGTGATGGCACATTCAAATCAGCATCTGTTGCCTGTTTGCTTAGTTCTAACAGTAACCTTAATCTGAAAGTATTAACCACTTTTTGCCATTCAACCAGGTTATTACCAAAATAGATGTCGCCACCCATGGTTGCACCTAAACCTGTGCCACCAACTGATGGGTTTGCTATTAACTGGGTCATATCAGCGTTAGCGCTTTCAAGCCATGCTAAACATTGTACCATTACGGCCTTTTGGGTATCATAAACAGGGGTAAGGTTAGTAACACCCTTTAATGCCTGTGTCATTGGGATATCGCCTCTTTCTAGGCTCATTTTACTGAAGAAATAAGCTCTGAAGAATTTGCCCATCGCCTCATAAGGATTGATAGCTGCACCACCTGCCGAAGCAGCAACTGTCTCCATTTGTACTACGTTGTTTAACGTGGTATAGTAATCAGCACCGTTATCAAAATCATAAGTGTTGTTACCATAATAGTTATAGTTATAAATGTAGTACTGGCTCCATATTTCATCTTTGTTTGATGCTGTTGCGTACACCATGCTGCCTTGTGTGCTGCTGGTTGTACCGCCATCAGGCAAATCCGGTAAATTGGTTAATACGCCGTTCATCAGCAATGCTGCCGGTACGCTGGTTGGGTTATTATTGTTTTGAGTTAATTCCTCAAAACTCTTTTTGCAACTGGTTAGTGCCAGTAGCGATAGTGCCGGCACCAGTAAATATATTTTAAATGTCTTTTTCATGGTCATTATCTAATTTAATTTAGAATGAAAGTTTTAGGTCAAGTCCGTAGCTGCGTACTGTTGGCGACTGCAATACAGAAGTAGCTTGCGGGCTGTTATATTGGTCCAGATCCACATCTTTGAACCTTGCATCTTTGTAGAAATACAAAAGGTTACGGCCAAATAGTGATGCTGATGCATTTTGGATGAATGTATGTGTCAGCCATTCTTTAGGGAATGCATAAGCTATGGTTACTTCACGCAGTTTTGCATAAGTTTTGCTCATTAAGTTTGCTTCGTCAGTATTATAATACTGGCTTACGTATTCTTGTACAAAAGCAGTTTGTGTATTTGGCGCAAATTGCAATTGGTTGTAGTTAAGAATTGCACCTGTTTTTGAATCGTAGTTTGGAGCAACACCGTTAGAGATAACAACCCCCGGACCTACGTATGAACCATTATAACCTTTTTTGCCAAAGTTTACCCAATCCTGGTAACGGGCAGCACCAAGAGCGCCTTCAGCAGTTTCGGCGTTAGCACCACCAACCATGGTCTTTTTGTGCATATAATCAACCATTACGCCACCAACTGAACCATCAAATTGGAAACCTAAAGTAATTTGTTTATAACGGAAGCTGTTATAAATGCTCCACTGGTAGTTAGCATTTAAGTGGCCCAGGAACTGATCAACCGGATTTACCAATGGCTCGCCGTTCGAACCATTTACTATCTGGCCTTGTTTGTTGCGCACGAATGCAGTACCATAAAAATTATCTATACGTTCGCCTTTTGTAAAATAACCGTTGTTATAAGCGTATGAAGTTTGGCCGGCAGGTAACTCATCAAATGTTTGTTTGTAGGTTGATACGTTAACCAAAACATTCCAGCTAAAATCAGGGGATTTAACCGGATTGCCGCTTAATGAAGCCTCATAACCAGTTTTTTTAGTTTTTAAGGCATTTATATATTCAGTATTGTAACCTGTTGCTGTTGAAACAGTACTAGGTAATACTTCAGGCCCATCAACATATTGGAAAGCGGTAGCACTTAATCCTATACGGTTCTTTAAGAATTTAATATCAAAGCCTTCCTCATAGTTAACACGTGTTGAGGTAACTAAATTATTAGCATATATACTGCTTGATGAATAACCTGCAGTTTGGCTGTTGTAAGGCTTACTTACTGAGTATGTAGGGTTTAATGAGTAATTAGGGCCATTATATGGTGAAAGATAAGTTGAACCATAATCCAGCGGGTTATCATATAATGACGGGCCTGTACTGCCACCAAATGCTGTAATAGAGCTGTACGGTGCAGGGCCAATTGTAGGGCTGGTTTCGTCAGTACGTACGTTTGAGTATGACGCCCTGATTTTTAAGAATGAAATAAAATCAGGCAGTTTTGTATAATCAGATATTACTGATGCTGCTGATAAGCTTGGATAATAGTAAGTAGTTGGTGTTTGGAAAGCTGATGATTTATCAACCCTGCCTGTGCTTGATATAGTCAGGAAGTTGCCAAATGTAGCATCTAACGAATAAAAAGCACTTAATACGCGCATTTGTGAGCTAAAGCTGGTAGCCTGTAAAGGGTTTTCAGAGTTACTGAATGAATATACTCCCGGTACATTCAGGTAATCGGTAGATACCCAGCTTGAGTTATAGGTAAAGTTGCGCAGGTTACCACCTACTAAACCACTAAGATTTACAAACTTTTTAACGGTGTAGTTATAGTTTAACAATAACTCGGTGTTGTTATCAAACAAATCACGGCGATCTTCGCGATAATCACCCATATTGCCTTCACGGCCGTAAGGGTGTGCCGAGTATGGCAGATCTTCAGTACGTAAAATATTATAAGTATCAATAGCACTGCGTAATGTTACGTTCAGGTTGTTATCAATCTTAAAGTTTCCTGATAAGTAACCATAAGTGTCATTTTTGTAATGACCGCGTTTCCAGTCCTCAACCATAAACCATGGGTTATGGTAACGGGTGTACTCTTCAAATTCTGATTGTACACCAACTTTACCCGGCTGCCATACAGCTTTAATGATTGGTTGGTTAACGCTCCAATCAGCACCTGTCCAAATAGCTAAATCATAGATTAAGCTGTTAGGGCCGTAAGTAACGTCAGGGAACTGATCTGTAGTCTGCCTGTTAAAATCAATGTTAGCTTCGATTGTAAAACGGGAATCTATTGGATGGAATGAAGCATATAAGTTAGCATTAGCAATATCCAAATAATTATCAGGGATATAGCTTTGCTGATGTTGTTGTGAAGCCGAAAAACGGATGTTGTAAGTGTCGCCTACTGCGCTTAATGCTACTTCGTTATTAGTTTGATAACCGGTTTGCAGGAAGTTAGCTAAGTTGTTTGCGCCACGGGCAGTCCATGGGGTTGCCTGGCGTACGCCATTAACCACAGGGCTATCAAACTGAGGGATAAGCTGACCAGCAAAATATGGTCCCCAGATATCATAATCACTATCCACACCACCTGGCGCACCACCTTTACCATCAACAAACTCATAAAATTCGTTTTCACCCGGTCCAAAAGAGTGTTGTACACGAGGGAAGGCAAGGAAACCCTTGTTAATAATAGTACTGCTGTTCAAATCAACAGTAAAGCCCTTTTTGTTTTTGTCGCCTTTTTTTGTAGTAATTAAAATAGCCCCATTTGCTGCACGGCTACCATATAATGCAGCTGCAGCAGGGCCTTTTAATACAGTATAGCTTTCAATATCATCAGGGCTGATGTTAAAGGTATCTGTATTGATAGGGAAACCATCCACAACGTATAAGGTAACGGCATCGCCCCTTATTAATACGTTAGGTGTACCCAATAATTCCGCAGATGCGCCAACTGATAAACCTGCAACCTTACCTGCTAAGCCTGTAATAGGGTTAGGGTCGCGGGCGGTGGTTAAGGCATCGCCATCAACTGTTTGAGTAGCATAGCCAATACGTTTTACGTCTTTCTTAACGTTTAGCGCGGTTACTACCACTTCATTCAGTGCTTTTGCACCACCTTGCATGCTTACGTTAATAATAGTGCGATTGCCAATCAATACCTCTTGCTTATCATAGCCGATAAAGCTGAAAACCAAAGTTTGGTCACTGTTCGCTTTAACTTCAAAACGGCCGTCAATATCGGTAACTGTACCTTTTTGACCGCCTTTTATCGTTACGTTAACACCCGGTAGGGGCAGTTTATTTTCGTCGGTTACAATACCGCCGATCTTTGTTTGCCCGAACGTTATGGCCGGGATCAGAAAGAATAACAATGCTGTTATTGCAATCTTTAATTGCTGGTAAATTTGTTTCATTTGCTGGTTTTAATTAAGGAATAATGAGATTGTTTCATGCAGCAATACTAAACTTAGTTTATTATTTATAAACTAAGATAGTATTACCGTATGTTCAAGATTATGTATAGAAAATGTTAAGCAGGAAGATTTAAGGTAACGGGAGTGTTACAATCTGCTTACAATAAATTAATCTTATGTGAGTTTAAGATTAATTGCCTTTGTTTAAATGCTTAACAGCTAATGATTTAAGATGCTTGATGTTGTCTACTGGGATATGCATCTCTTTAGCCTTGTCGTCCCAGTATCTTAGTTTAATAATTAACTCAGCATCCGGGTTAGCTTCAAAGGCGTGTGCCTCCTCTGTGCTCATCACTCCACCCTGAAACTCGAGTGTAGTTTTGCTTGCGGGTGATAATTTATTATAATATTCAGGATACTTATAAGTAAGGTATCGCTTGGCAATCACATGGCTTTCAACCAAAGTAGCCAGGCGTTCAGAAAAACCAAGTTCGCGCAAAAAATCGGCGCCTAGTTTTTCGTGGTCAACATTGCCCATGCCGTCCATACTTTCTACTTCGCCATGCGGGGCGCATAAATGACCGATATCATGAAAGAAGGCGGCAAGTACCACCTCATCATCATGACCTTCAGCCTCAGCCAGTGCTGCTGCTTGTGACATGTGTTCAAGTTGTGAAACTGGTTCACCTATATAGTCCTCATCACCATACTTTTCATACAGGGCAAATACTTTTTCTACTTTGGTTTCGGTGCTTAAGGCTAACATAGGATATGATTTTTGACAAATGAAACTTATTAAAATTAGTTAATTGTTAACTTTTCATAATATTGTTCATCAATTTATTTACTAATGCTGATTAGTAACCAACACTTAAAAATTTAACGCTTATTAACAAAAATTAACTTTGTACAGTTATTAGTAATAATAACTTTGATGCTCCAAGACTTAACCTCAATGGAAGAAGATACCCTCATACAGATCAGTAATCATATAAAAGGAAAGCGCCGCGAAAAAAATATTACTGTACAGGAACTCGCTATACGTGCTAATGTAAGCAAGGGTTTGATTTCGCAGATTGAAAATAGCCGCACTATTCCATCGCTTATGGTATTGATTGATATTATTAAAGCGCTGGAGATAGACCTGAATGAGTTTTTTAAGGATATCCGTACTAAAAATAACCATCCCCCTATATTGGTTAAGCGTAAAAGCGATTATGAGCACTTTGAAAAGGAGCACGCCATCGGGTTTCATTACCAGCGCATATTTACCCAGGTAATCAGTCAGTCAACTGTTGATATTGTAATATTGGAGCTTGAGCCCGGCGCTGAAAGACCGATGGTGGAAACCGAAGCATTTGAGTATAAATATATATTATCGGGCGAGATAGTTTACCAGTTTAATGATGAGAGTATCACCTTATCGCAAGGCGATTCCTTATTATTTGATGGCCGGGTACCACACACGCCACAAAATCTTACCTCACAAACGGCTACCATATTGGTTGTTTATTTTTTTGAAGAGAAGAAGTAATTCCAGCATTTGGGTTATTACCGTAAACACGGGGCAATTCTGCCATCTGATTAATTAATTTTATCTTAATATTAATTTAGTTTGATATTAATAAACTAAGTTTAGCATTGCTGAACATTATTTAATCTTTTTATGGCTATAAAATTAGTTGTTTTCGACATTGCCGGTACCACGGTTAAAGATAATCACGAAGTAAGTAAAGCTTTTCAGTCGGCTTTAAAAAAGTATGATTACCATGTAGAGGTAAGTACTATTGATCCGTTAATGGGTTATGAAAAAACTTTAGCCATAAAGCAGATACTGCGTTCTGTTGAACGTGAAAAAAATATAACAGGAGAGCTTGTTGGTAAAATACACCGTGCTTTTGTGGAGCAAATGATAGCATATTACAGTACATCGCCTGATATTGAAGCATTGCCAAATGTTGAAGAAACCTTTGCCGCGCTACATGAACAAGGTGTGCAGGTGGGTATCAACACCGGGTTCTCAAAAGATATTGCCGAAACGGTGATCAGCCGACTGAACTGGAAAGAAAAAGGTTTAATAGATTATTTGGTAGGATCAGACGAAGTAGAGCTGGGGCGCCCGTATCCGTACATGATCCAAAAAATGATGCGCGAGGGAGGTATATTACGTAGTGAAGAAGTTGCAAAGGTTGGTGACACCGAAGTTGATGTTCGCGAAGGCCAGAATGCCGGTTGCAAATATAGTATAGGTGTAACCACAGGTGCTTTTACCCGCGACGAGCTGGAAGTTTACAATCCAACTCATATTATAGATGATATAGCACAGGTTATTGATATAATTAATCAATAGTGATGAAACTGACCCACAGCCTGCGGGCAAAAGTTGCCAAATGGCCATATGGGGTGATCTCCGTATTGGCTGCTATCTCATCCTTTGGAGCATATACCTGTATGTATGCTTTTCGCAAAGGGTTTTCAGCCGGAACATTCAGTGGCCTGCAGTATTTTCATATCGATTATAAAGTTTGGTTGGTAATTGCGCAGATCATAGGCTATACCATGAGCAAGTTTTATGGTATAAAATTCATTGCTGAGTTAAAACCTGGTCAAAGGGCAAAAAGTATCCTGGTTTTAATAGGAGTGGCGTGGCTGGCGCTCTTGTGTTTTGCCATTGTTCCAGCACCTTACAATATCATTTTCCTGTTTATAAACGGGTTCCCGCTGGGCTTGATATGGGGTCTGGTTTTTGGTTATTTGGAAGGTCGCAAATCAACCGAATTTATGGCTGCGGTATTATCCATCAGCCTCATTTTTGCTTCAGGTTTTGTGAAAACAGTGGCCCGTACGTTAATGGCATCGTTCCACATAAGTGAATACCAGATGCCATTTTTAACCGGGGCATTATTTGTATTGCCACTGCTTTTATTTGTATTCTGTTTGGAACTGATGCCACCGCCAACAGCTGAAGATGTCAAACTGCGCACCAAACGCCTGCCAATGGATGCGGATGAGCGCAAAAGATTCCTGCGGACCTTTTTGCCGGGCATTATCCTCACGCTTATTATCTATGTGCTGCTAACAATAATGCGCGATGTAAGGGATAATTTCGAGGTTGAAATATGGTCGAGCCTGGGCGTAAAGGATAATACCATCTACACAAAAATTGATACTATTATATCGGTAGTAGTATTAATAGCCATGAGCTTGCTCATCCTCGTCAAGAAAAACCTTAAAGCCTTTAGCATAATACACTTCATGATCATAGGGGGCTGTATACTTATTGGCGGGGCCACCATATTATTCGCCCTGAATGCCATAAACGCCATGACCTGGATGACATTAACCGGCCTTGGCCTTTACTTTGGCTACGTACCGTATAACGCCGTGTTTTTTGAGCGTTTACTGGCATCCTATCATTACAAAGGCAATGTAGGCTTTCTGATCTACGTGGCTGATTCCATGGGGTATTTGGGTAGTGTGAGCGTTTTATTGATCAAGGAATTGGGGCGTCCTAACATCAGCTGGGGAACATTTTTTAAAGGAGGCGTAATGACGGTGGCTGTTGTGGGCAGCGTTTGCGCCGTACTATCGTTAATTTATTTTTTAAGTATAGCTCGCAGTCAGGGTAAGAATAAACCCGCCGACCAGCCTAGTATAGCAACAACATGAAACAACCATCAGCAATAGTAATTGGCGCAGGCATTGTGGGCCTGGCAACAGCCCGGGCTCTGGCCATCCGGGGTTATAAAGTAACCATATTTGAACGTAATGAACGTGCGGTAGGCGCATCTATTCGCAATTTTGGGATGATATGGCCGATAGGGCAGGCAACTGGTCCGCTTTTCGAACGGGCCATGTTATCGCGCAGCATATGGAAAGAGATCTGCACCGAAGCTAATATCTGGCATGATGAGGTAGGCTCGTTACACATGGCTTACCATGATGATGAACTACAGGTAATACAGGAATATGTGGACGTTAACCACTTACACCGCAATTGTAGCTTGCTTACACCAGAACAGACATTAGCAAAATCACCGGCTGTTAATCCGGATGGTTTAAAAGGCGCATTATTCAGCAGTGAAGAGATGATCGTTGAATCACGCGTGGCAGTAGGGCAGGTGGCAAAGTATCTGGCAGATAAATATGATGTGGAGTTTCATTGGAACACAGCCATCAGCCAGATACAGCATCCTAAAGTAATATCGGGCAGCCGAAGCTGGGAAGCAGATGAAATATTTGTTTGCAGTGGCGCCGATTTTGAAACCCTTTATCCCGAGCTCTTTTTAAGCCTGGAGATCAGTAAATGTAAGCTGCAGATGATGCGCCTGGTTAGTCAGCCCGGCGACTGGCGCATTGGTCCGGCATTATGCGGTGGTTTATCCATGATCCATTATCCCGGTTTCCAGGCGGCGGCATCATTACCTGCATTGCGCAAAAGATACGAGGAGCAGTATGCTACGCACTTGAAATGGGGCATACACGTAATGGCATCGCAAAATGGCAGCGGTGAGCTTACCATCGGTGATTCGCACGAATATGGGCTTGTACACGACCCATTTGATAAGGAATTTATTAATACCATGATAACAGCGTACTTACATACCTTCGCTAATTTTAAGGATTGGAAACTGATGCAATCGTGGCATGGTATTTACCCTAAAATGATGAACGGCGAAACGGAACTGATAAGGGATATTGAACCGGGCGTAACAGTTATAAATGGTGTTGGCGGTAACGGCATGACCTTATCCTTCGGCCTATGCGAACAGTACATCGCATCACGTGAGAAATAAAATTATAAAACGATAATTCTTAATACAACAACCTTAATATTAGAATGGATAACAGGAGAGATTTCTTAAAAAAAGCTGCATTGCTAACTGGCGCGGCAGGTGTTACCAGTGTTTTACCCACATCAATACAAAAGGCTTTAGCTATAAACGCGGCTGAAGGCAGCACTTATATGGATGCCGAACATATCGTAATTTTAATGCAGGAAAATCGCTCTTTTGACCACTGTTTCGGCACATTGAAAGGTGTACGTGGCTTTAATGATCCGCGTGCTATTGATCTGCCCAACAAAAATAAAGTATGGCTGCAATCAAATGCTGAAGGCGAAACATATGCGCCGTTCCATCTTGATATAAAAAATACTAAAGCTACCTGGATGAGCTCGTTGCCGCACTCCTGGAAAAACCAGGTGGATGCCCGTAATGATGGTAAATTTGACCAGTGGCTCAACGTAAAAAAGAACAGCATAAAAGAATACAGCCACATGCCTTTAACGCTCGGCTACCATAAACGTGAGGATCTTCCTTTTAATTATGCTTTAGCTGATGCGTTTACCGTTTGCGATCAAAATTTCTGTTCGTCGCTTACCGGTACTAACCCTAACAGGCTTTATTTCTGGACGGGTACAGTGCGCGAAGAGCAAAATGAAAACTCAAGGGCCAATGTCTGGAACGAGGATATGGACTACGGTACCCTGAAATGGGCAACTTTTCCCGAGCGTTTGGAAGATAATGATATAAGTTGGAAATGCTATCAGAATGAGATGAGTATTGATGTTGGTTTTGAAGGTGAGGAGGATCCGTGGCTATCAAATTTTCAGGATAATCCATTGGAGTTTTTCGCCCAATACAATATCCATCTGCACAAAAAACATTTGGAAGCACTGGATAAAAGGCTTACCGACCTGCCTGTACGAATAGATGCGCTAAATAAGAAAATAGCTGCATTACCTGCAGGTGACGCGCATATTGACCACCTGCAAAAGCAGGTTAAGGAGATGCAGTATTATCTTGATCAGTTTAAAAAGGAGAAGGAAACGGTTGATCCTAACGGCTTTGAAAAACTATCGGATCGTGAAAAAAGCATCCATTTAAAAGCATTTAACACCAATACAAATGATCCGGATTATCATACGCTTGCTACCTTGACTTATGATGATAACGGCACACAACGTGAGGTTCAGGTGCCTAAGGGCGATGTATTGCACCAGTTCAGGCAGGATGTAAGTAACGGAAGCCTGCCAACGGTATCATGGCTTACCGCTCCTGAAAACTTCAGTGATCACCCATCGGCTGCCTGGTATGGCGCCTGGTATGTATCCGAAGTGTTTGATATCCTTACTAAAAATCCCGAGGTGTGGAAGAAAACCATCTTCATCTTGACTTATGATGAAAATGACGGTTATTTTGATCACGTACCGCCATTTACCGCTCCCCACTCACACAAAGAGGGTACAGGCAAAGTGTCAAAAGGTATAGATACCCGTGTGGAGTTTGTAACCCTTGAGCAGGAACAGGCACGTAAGGACTTCCCTGAAAAATTCGATAAAGAGAACTCAATAGGCCTTGGTTTCAGGGTGCCAATGGTGATCGCTTCACCGTGGAGCAAGGGCGGTTATGTAAACTCAGAAGTATTCGATCATACCTCAACCCTGCAATTCCTGGAAGATTTCCTGAGCAAAAAAACTGGTAAAAAAGTAGTTGAACCCAATATCAGCGACTGGAGGCGGACCGTTTGCGGTAACCTTACCTCTGCGTTCAGGCCATATAATGGTGAAGTAATACCCAATCCTGAATTTTTAAAGAAAGATCCTTTTATAGAAGGGATCCATAATGCGAAATTCAAAAAACTGCCTTCTGATTATAAATTGCTTACCAGAGCTGAGATAGACCTGATCAATACCAATCCGGTTAATGCACCTTATATGCCGCAGCAGGAAAAAGGTATCCGCCCGGCATGTGCCTTGCCTTATGAGATGTACGCAGATGGTAAATTAAGCGCTGATAAAAAATCGTTTGAAATAAAATTCACCGCGGGTAATAAGGTATTTGGTAATAAGGCGGTAGGTGTGCCTTTTAATGTGTACGCGCCGGGCAAATATCTGCAGCAAGCTGATGGGGCATTGGGCGATGTACGTACCTGGGCATATGGTTTAACAGCCGGTGATACGCTGGGCGATATCTGGCCACTGAATGAATTTGCAGATAACCAGTATCATTTAAGAACTTATGGCCCTAACGGTTTCTTCCGCGAGTTTAAAGGTAATGCGCAAGACCCTGATATCAACATCCATTTTGATTATCAGCGAAGCCTGACCAGCAATAAGCTTACCGGCAACGTGATATTGAAATTAAGCAATGCCACCAAAAGTGGTCAAATGGTAGAGATAATTGACCACGCTTATAAAACCAATAACTACAAAAAGCTGGTATCACCATCTGGCGAAAGCAGCCTGGTTTTAAACCTTGAAAAAAGCCATAATTGGTACGATTTCAGCGTGAAGGTTACCGGTCATAACTCTTTTGAAAAGCGCTATGCAGGTAGGGTTGAAACCGGTAAACCAGGTTATAGCGACCCTTTTATGGGTAGGGTAATAATTTAATGAACTGAAACCAATATAGAAAGGTGGGCTCCGGTAGTTATGCCGGTGCCTTATTTTTTATGGGATATTCCTGATCAGCTAAAATGTATCCAATTTAATGTAAATTAGGCAAGTATATTATTAATAAAACCCTATTTATGCGGCTGAGGCTATTATTTGTTTTACTTCTGTGTGTAGTTTTATGTGGATGCTTTACCTCTTATAATAACCAAACCTATTTCAGAAAGGTACAGGTCAAAATCCAGCCAAATCCCAGCAATGATATTATACGCATCTATATTGATAAGTATGGTTACTTCTACCCCAATATAGCTGTTCCTATCAACAGGTCTGTTTTTATGCATCCATATAACCACGTAAAGGATGCCGATACAACTGGCGCTAACCTATATTACTATTTCACAACTAACACCCGGCCGCTCGATTCATTGGCAAGATTTTATAAGGTTAATGGTTCGGGTATCCCGGACAGAATATATAACGATGTAGAAAATAAGATAGTAGCAGCCTATGCCGATAAGATCCACCAGATGGTTGTGAGGCTGCATGCAGATAAATATGTGGTTTTTGTACATGGTTTTAATGTGGAAGATGCCACCGAAGATTATGAGCTGTTAAAGAAAAAAATAGAAGAAGGGCATTACAACGACAATAAACATATGGTGTTTATTGAGATCTATTGGGATGGCCTAAAGAACCTAAACAATAAAGTAACATCAGCTATAAAAATATGGGAGCACGCGCAAAACAATAGCCGGTATGTAGCCCTGGCCCTGCGCAAATTGCTGGATAATTTACAGGATCCTGTTCCGCTGGTAATAATTACGCATAGTTTGGGCGCCAGTGTTGGTACGGGTGCTTTATTCAACTGTACATCAAAATGGGCCCAGATGAAGAATGAGCGTGATCAATTGCAATTAGACAATTTGATGAAGCTGAGAACACCAACGTTCCCTGATATTCGTTTGGGCATGCTTGCACCGGCTATGCCGGGTGTTGAAACGTTTATTGATTTTAATAAACGATCGCCAGATATTGAGGCAAAGGATAACCGTATTTATCCTATCGTTATTGGCTATAATCCGTATGATTTTGCAGTTAGTAAATGGTTCCTGTCGGCACAAATGGGGGCAACTACTTTAGGCTGTAATTACATTACTAAAAACCAGGCAGAGATTGACCGGGTTAAGAAAGTACTGGCTGATAGCCTAAAATATGATACCGCTTATATCAGTAAACTGATAGTCCCGATCAAGTTTAAAACAAAGAAGAAATTTCCTATACTCCATTTAGAGGAACATGGTTTACCATATTATTTGAAGGATACCGTGAATATTAAAAAATTTATGGATGATCTTTTTCTGTAGATCAACTCGATTTAGCAATAGTATTGTTACAAGCATTTTCGTTTATTTGTGCAATAATTGCGGCTGTAATGGAATGTATTGATTTGAAATTATACTATCTTGGCTTGCGAAAACAAATGTAGCATTCCTCAGGGTTTGCGGTATTTCACCAGTATAAACAAATGAAGTTAAAACTAGGAATGATAGGTGGCGGTCAGGGTGCTTTTATAGGCGCTGTACATCGCATTGCCGCCCGTATTGATGATGAATATGAACTCGTTTGCGGTGCTTTCAGCAGCGATCCGGAAAAGGCTAAAGCAAGCGGAGTATTGCTTGGTTTGCCTGCCAATAGGGTATATACCTCATATAAAGAATTGATAGAGAAAGAAAAACAACTGCCCGAAGATGAGCGTGTTCAGGTGATCAGTATAGTAACACCTAATCATGTGCACTTCGAGCCAACTAAACTGGCTTTAGAGAATGGTTTCCATGTAATACTGGATAAGCCCATGACCTTTTCACTGGCTGAGGCTAAAGAACTGGAGAAAATAGTTAAAGCCAGCGGCAAACGCTTTTGTCTTACGCATACCTACACCGGTTATCCTATGGTTAAGGAAGCAAAACAACTGGTTAAGGCCGGCAAACTAGGCAAGATAAGAAAGATATATGTTGAATATCCTCAAGGCTGGTTAAGCACGTTTCTGGAGGGTGACAATCAAAAACAGGCCTCATGGCGTACCGATCCGGGTAAAAGCGGCATAGCAGGTGCTATGGGGGATATAGGCACACATGCCTTTAACCTGGCTGAATATGTAAGTGGCTTGCAGGTAACTAAAATTTGTGCCGATATAAATATTGTAGTGGAGGGCCGAAAATTGGATGATGATGGCGCGGCGCTGCTTAAATTCAATAACGGTGCAAGCGGTGTGCTCATGGCTTCACAAATTGCAGCAGGTGATGAAAATAATGTTAAAGTAAGGGTTTATGGCGAAACAGGTGGCTTGGAATGGCAGCAGGATGTGGCCAATACCTTATTGGTGAAATGGCTGGATAAACCCGCCGAAATATACCGTACAGGCGGCGGCTATGTGAGTTCGTTCTCCTCTCACAATACGCGTGTACCCGCCGGGCACCCCGAAGGATATTTAGAGGCTTTTGCTAACTTGTACCGGAATTTCGCGTTATGTGTTAAGGCTGATATAGAAGGCAAAACACCAGAGCCGGAATGGCTGGATTACCCTGGCATTGAAGATGGTGTAAGAGGGATGGCTTTTGTGGAGAATGTGATCGCCTCGGGGAAATCGGATACTAAATGGACAGATTTTATTATATAATCTATCATAAAAACAAATGACAACTATTAAAGGCCCGGCCATTTTTATAGCACAGTTTATGGGGCCGGATGCTCCGTTTAACAACTTAAGGAATATTTGTGAATGGGCAAGCGGCTTAGGTTATAAAGGTGTACAGTTACCTACGCTTGATGCAAATTTTATCGATCTGCAAAAAGCTGCTGAAAGCAAAACTTATGCTGATGAGTTAAAAGGCATTGCAGGTGAATTCGGTTTGGAAATAACCGAACTTTCAACCCATTTACAAGGTCAGTTAGTAGCGGTAAACCCGGCTTACGACCTGCTGTTTGATGGTTTTGCACCTGAAGCTTATCGTAATAATCCAAAGGCAAGGCAGGAGTGGGCCGTACAGCAGTTAAAATATGCAGCTAAAGCATCACAAAATTTAGGTTTAAACGCCAGCGTTACCTTCAGCGGGGCATTAATATGGCAAATGATGTATCCATGGCCGCAGCGCCCTGCTGGTTTGGTTGATACCGCTTTTGATGAATTGGCCAAACGCTGGGAACCAATATTAAATGTGTATGACGAGTGTGGTATTGATCTGTGCTATGAGATCCATCCCGGAGAAGACCTGCACGATGGAATTACCTACGAAATGTTTCTGGAAAAGGTAAACAACCATCCACGGGCATGTCTATTGTACGATCCATCGCACTTTGTGCTGCAGTGTTTGAATTATTTGGAGTATATCGACAATTACCATGAGCGCATAAAAATGTTCCATGTTAAGGATGCAGAGTTTAACCCGACAGGTAAACAGGGCGTTTATGGTGGCTATCAAAACTGGGTTGACCGTGCGGGCCGTTTTCGCTCATTAGGAGATGGGCAGGTTGATTTTAAATCTATTTTCAGCAAATTAGCCACTTATGATTTTAATGGCTGGGCCGTACTGGAATGGGAGTGTGCCATTAAAAATTCAGCCGATGGCGCTAAAGAAGGAGCCGCATTTATAAAAGATCATATTATAAAAGTTACAGACAAAGCCTTTGATGATTTTGCATCATCAGGCGGTAACGACGCTTTTAACAAAGCACTATTAGGAATTAAGTAATTATCAATAAAAAACAAATATCAATGAAAAGAATCTTCATTATTTTAGGACTGGCATTAGCATTTGCCGCTTGTAATGGCAACAAATCAAACAACAGTACTGATACCACAACAACTACAACCACTACTACATCGGCAAGCTCATCAACAACTACCGTTAAGGATACTGTTGGTAAAGCACTGATAGCTAAAAATGATTGTTTAACCTGCCATAAGCTTGATCAAAAAATTGTTGGGCCGGCTTACCAGGATGTGGCTAATAAATACACTGCTTCGGCAGATGTTATTGACACTTTAGCTAATAAAGTAATTAAAGGTGGTTCAGGTAACTGGGGATCAGTTCCAATGTCGGCGCACCCTGATCTGTCAATGGATGATGCACGCGAGATGATCAAGTATATTCTATCATTAAAAAAATAAAATACCTTTTTGTCATTTCGACGAGGTACGAGGAGAAATCTTCTGCGACTTGCATCCAGACTTTGCATATTAAAGAAGATTTCTCTCTATCATTCGAAATGACAGAACGTTATTAAACATGCGTATACGCAAAAAGCGTACGGCGCGTTTTATAAAATATAAACCAACTATAATTAACATGAAATATAAAATTGTATTAACAGCATTATTAGCCGGGAGCTTTTTTATGGCTAACGCGCAAAATGCTAAACCCGAAGATACAGAAACGTGGAGCCCTGAACCGGCAGTAGTAACACCAGGCAAAACAGGTGCGGATGCACCATCTGACGCTATTGTATTGTTTGATGGAACTAACCAGGATCAATGGGTATCGGCACAGGACAGGTCTCAGCCTGCTAACTGGATAGTTAAAAACGGTATCTGGACGGTAAATAAAAAGGCCGGAAATATTGAAACCAAAAAGCTATTCAGCAATTACCAATTACATATTGAATGGCGTATCCCTGCTGATATAGCAGGCAGCGGACAGGCAAGAGGTAATAGCGGTGTGTTTTTAGCATCATTAGGCTCAGGCGATTCAGGTTATGAATTGCAGGTATTAGATGCCTACAAAAACAAAACCTATGTTAACGGTATGGCAGGCAGTATTTACAAACAGTTCATCCCGCTGGCTAACCCTGCAAGGCCTCCCGGCGAATGGCAGTCATATGATGTAATATGGACAGCCCCAACCTTCAATACCGATGGTTCATTAAAAACACCAGCACGGGTAACAGTTATCTATAATGGTGTTTTGGTTGAAAATAATGTAGAACTAAAAGGCCCAACCTTATACATAGGTAAACCTGAATATAAAGCACACGGCCCCGCAGCCATTAAATTGCAGGCACATGGTGATGACAGCAAGCCAATCAGCTACCGTAATATTTGGGTAAGGGAGTTATAAAACTGAATATCATTTAAAAAGAATAAAATGCCGGGTGTAAATAATCATCCGGCATTTTGTTTTTAATGGATTTAGTTTCACTTTTATTATAAAGTCAGTTTAACCCGGCTGATTAAACCTTTATAAACTAATTTTTAACCTTCCTATAAATGAGAATTTCAGATACCAAAGCTCTTGGCGGGGTTTTACTGGTTGTAGCTGTTATAGTTGCCTGTAATAATAGTTCAAAACCAGATTACGGCGGTTGGGGAATGGCAGGGGGAAATTCAACTGGGAATAAATATTCATCACTTACCCAAATAGATACCGATAACGTTAAAAATCTGCAAGTAGCCTGGACTTACCATACCGGCGATGCGGATACCGCTGCATCATCACAAATACAATGTAATTCAATCATTGTTAACGGCGTTTTGTACGGTACATCACCCCAACTGTCATTATTCGCGCTTGATGCCGCTACAGGGCAGCAAAAGTGGGTATACAAGCCGGTTATTCATATTGAAGGTTCAAGAGCAGGGCATTTTGGTATGAACAATAACCGGGGCGTAACTTACTGGACTGATGGGAAGGATGATGAGCGTATTCTATACGTTACCGGGCAATACCTGCAGGCTGTTGATGCCAAAACCGGAAAGCTGATTGAAAACTTCGGTAATCATGGCAAGGTTGATCTTCATATTGGTTTAGGTGAAAATGCAGCAGATCTGTATGTAACCGCTACCTCGCCCGGTACAATTTATAAAGATCTGTATTTAACCGGTACCCGTGTATCTGAAAGCATGGACGCGGCGCCGGGTTATGTACGTGCCTTTGATGTGCGCACAGGCGAAATGAAATGGGTTTTCCACACCATACCTCATCCCGGTGAGGCAGGTTATGAAACCTGGGAAAATAAGGATGCCTGGAAACTTACAGGTGGTGTAAATAACTGGATGGGCATGACCATCGACCAGAAAAGAGGTATAGCTTATATTCCGCTGGGTTCGGCTTCCATGGATTTTTATGGTGCTAAAAGACCGGGGAATGATCTGTACGCTGATTGTTTAGTGGCGCTGGATGCGGCGACAGGTAAGGTGTTATGGCATTTCCAATATGTACACCATGATACCTGGGATCGGGATCCGTCGTCAGCACCGGTTTTAGTTACAGTAAAACACGATGGCCAAATGGTTGACGCGGTTGCCCAAACTACCAAACAAGGTTTTGTGTATTTGTTTGATAGGGTAACGGGCCAATCACTGTTCCCGATAAAGGAAACAGCTGTTGATACTGTGACAGAGCTAAAGGACGAAAAACTATCGCCCACACAACCTATCCCGCAACTGCCGAAGCCTTATGTACGGCAATCATTTTTGGAAAAGGACATTAACCCTTATCTGCCCGATTCAGCAAAAGAAGATATCAGGAAACAGCTGGCAACTTACCATACCGGACATTTGTTTACACCGCAATCAAAAGAAGGTACTATCATATTCCCTGGTTTTGATGGCGGGGCGGAGTGGGGTGGGCCGTCGATTGATCCAAACACAGGGATACTATATGTAAATGCCAGCGAAATGGCTTGGATATTGAAAATGTACGATGTAAAACAAGCTCCCACCAGTGCCGAAAATTATGGACAGGCTGGTGTACGATTGTTTCAGCAAAACTGCATGTCGTGCCATGGTGCTGACAGGAAAGGCGGCGGTAATTATCCGTCGTTAATAAATATCGGCCAAAAGCTGAATGAAGCAAGTTTTATTGATTTCATAAATAACGGGCGCAGAATGATGCCTGCCTTCCATCACCTGCCACAGGAAGAAAAGGAAGCTATTGCCAGTTATGTGCTGAATTTGCCTGATGAAAAGAAGAAGCCGTATATACAGTATTTGTCGGCTAAAGAAGAGTTCAGGAATGTGCCTTACAGTATCTCAGGCTATAACCGGTTCGCGACAAAAGACGGGCTGCCTGCTATTGCGCCGCCTTGGGGTACATTGTCGGCTATTGATCTCAATACCGGCCAGTATGTTTGGCGGGATACTTTGGGGCAGGACGAAAGATTCAAGAATGTAAAAAATACCGGTACCGAAAACTATGGTGGTTCAGCCATAACAAAGGGCGGATTGCTGTTTATAGCTGCCACAAAGGATGGCATGTTCAGGGCGTTCAACAAAAATAATGGTAAGCTATTATGGCAGGTTAAATTGCCGAATGCAGGCTTTGCCACACCTTCTGTTTATGAGATTAATGGTAAGGAGTATGTGGTAATAGCCTGTGGCGGTGGAAAATTAAACACCAAGTCGGGAGATTCATACGTGGCTTTTGCTTTGAATGATAAATAGTATTTTATTAAAATGAGATATATGATCATACATAGAATGCCTGGGATAATTAAACAGTTAATGCTGATAATAACAATATCGCTATATGCAATAAGCACACACGCACAGGCAAGCAAACACAAGCCAGTGAATGTAATTTTTGATACCGATATGGCCACCGATTATGATGATATCGGCGCGATAACCTTATTGCATTATTATGCCGATGAGGGCAAGGTTAACATATTGGCTACCATTGCAAGTACTAAATATTCACGCATCGCAGCTGTTTTAAGTGTGATGAATACTTATTTTAAAAGGCCTGATATTCCTATCGGTGTGCCAACCGGGTCCGCATCAACCGATCCCGACTGGCAGAAATGGTCGGATACGTTGGTTGCAAAATATCCGCATAAAATCAAATCAAATGATGAGGCGATGGATGCAGTAAAGCTATACCGTAAAATACTGGCTAAACAACCGGATAACAGCGTTACCATCATAACCATCGGCTTTTTTACCAATGTGGCGAATCTGCTGAAATCAGAGGCTGACGAATATTCACCGTTAAGCGGGCAGCAATTGGTTGATAAGAAAGTGGTCAAAATGGTTTCTATGGCCGGGAAATTCCCATCGGGCTGGGAGTATAATATGGATAATGATTCCCTGGCCTCAAAATATGTTTTTTCGCACTGGACAAAGCCTATTATTTTCAGTGGCTTCGAAATAGGAGAAAAGATTCATACGGGCATACCGCTGATCCATAATGAAAAGATTATTAATGATCCGGTAAAGGATGTATTTAGGATCTCTATACCGCAGGCTAAAGAAGATGTAAACGGCCGCATGAGTTGGGATGAGACTGCGGTATATGTTGCTGTAAATGGCTCCGCTCCATATTATAAGTTAGTGCCAGGGGAAATTAAATTGAATGCTAATGGTAGTGATAGCTGGATAGAAACCGGGGATCAATATTATTTATTTGCAGTACGGCCGCCATCAGAAATGGAGGCTATCATAAATGATATATTGATGTATCAGCCGACAAAAAAATAGCGGTAAAAGATATTTTACCGCTATTAATATTTTAATAAGTTGTGTGGTTTAAGCTGCCAAAGCCGCTTTTTTTCGCCCACGCATATATATTACCAGTCCGCCAAAAGCAACTATGAGTACAACGGGAATCACCAGTGTGGTACTTAATACATCAGGGCCTGCCTGGCTTTTAGCCTGTGCTAGGGCCGCAGCCATTGACGTGCCGGGAGCAGCATTTAGGTAAGTGGGTAAGTCGGCACCCGCCGGTAAGTATTTAAGTGTAAGGCTATCGTAATGGCCGCCCATAAATATCATGTATAACGATACCGCGAACATGCCCGCGCCACCCATCAGGTTCAACCCAACGGCGCCTGTACGGGGCAGGTTTTCTGCCACAAAGCCTATCATACATGGCCAGAAGAACGCTACACCTAAGCCAAATATAATAGCGCCTAAAAATATAGCATCGCCATGCAGGTTAATCAGCAGGTAAATACCCAGTGCCGATAATATCGCCGAAATAAATAAAACCCCCTGCGGTGCCAGTTTATGAACTATAGGGCTTGCAAATGCCCTGCCCAATACCTGTACCGATGCTACGAAAGTGAGTATCAAAATGGCATTATCTGTTACCGTTTTAAATAGTACATCCATCCACTGGTTGGTGAATAGCTCTGTAATAGCTGTGCCGAACATACAAAGGATCATGAATCCAAAAAGAGGGTTGAAGAGTGCCTTGTACATATCGCCGGAGCTTACACCTGATGCAACTCTTTCCGTTACCGGGAATTCCAGTTTGGAGAATAAATAACCGTATATTAAAGTAGGGATCAGCATCACGCCGATTTCCACTTGTGAGATCCAATATGGTTTTGGTGATATGCCATGGGCCAGCGCGTTATCCAAACCAAAAACTACCAATGTGCCGATAACAATACCTGCCGGAAACCATAAGTGGAAGTGGTTTAATTTAGTGGTTTTGTTATCGGTAAACAATGATGCTACCAACGGGTTACAGGTTGCTTCAACAGTGCCATTAGCAATACCTATCAGTAGGGTTGAGGCAAATAAAGTCCAGTATCCATTCGCGAAAATGGTAAGCACAATACCTAACAGGTGAAATATAAAAGCAAATACCAGCAGTTTTTTCATGCCGATGATATCAACTATAAAGCCGCCAACTATAATAGCCAAAGGAAATCCCCAGAAAGCGGTAGCCGCAATGGTGCCCAGTTCTGAAGCATTCAGATGGAATCTTACGGCCTGGTCGTTTAATATTCCGGCACGTATGCCAAATGATAGGGAGGTTACTAGAAGCGACAAGCAGCTGGCTACAAATAGCTTATTTGTTTGAATGGTTTTTTGCATATAATTGGTTTAATCTGTTTGTTATAATTGGCTGTTATAAATTGCAATATACTATAGTTATTGTTTAAAAGGCAACTCCTATTTTGCTGTCCCCATGGCATATTTTATACCGCCCAAAAGGTGTTGAAGATAAAGCGGATCGGCGTAGGATTCATTGGTATGGCCGAGCTCGGTATAAAATGCCCTGCCACCATCATAGGTGTGATACCATGCCATTGGATGATAAGCCGGGTTTTTGCCGCCGGTATAGCTGGTTTCGTCAATGGTTAATAATACATGCAGATTGGGCTCGATCCATTTAAAATTGTACCACTCGTCAAATCTTTTCCAGTGCACGGGCAAATGTTTAGTGGCGATATTATCAGGGTCAACCACATCAATAACGGCTTCCTGCTGTGCCGGATGACTGTCAAAATAAGCGCCCACCAAATTACCATACCATTGCCAGTTGTACTCGCAATCGGTAGCAGCGTGTACACCCACAAAGCCGCCACCGGCTTCAATGTATTTCACGAATTCCTTTTGTTGAGAATCATCTAAAACATCATGAGTAGTGCTTAAAAAGATCACCGCTGCATATTGTTTTAGGTTGTCATAAGTGAATTTACGGCTGTCGGTAGTGCTATCGGCTTCAAATCCGTTTTCAGATCCCAGTTTTTTAATGGCGACAACTCCAGCAGCAATTGATTCATGATGATAGCCCGCTGTTTTACAAAATATAAGCACTTTAAGCTTTTGCTTTGCCGAAACTGGCGTGATATTCAGCAATATTAACGCAGCTATACTACATAAAGCAACAAGATAGCTATGGTAGCCAATTCTTTTTTTACTTTCCATTTTTTGCCGGTTTGAATTTATAATAGGTTTATACTACAATCGATTTAGCAGTACGACATATTTACAGATTATTTTTGTGGATAGCAACAATTATTAAAATTGTTACGCCACAGGTTTGAAAAGGTTAAAGGTGCTGCTCGAAGATTGCTGTTTGATTTCTCTGAGCTCGATCTACTACGGCTGTAGTTTAAACTACATTATTAACTATTTCTTTTACGTATCATACTTAAAAACACAGGAGTGATACCAATGTATGACGCGATATGTTTTTGTGCTATCCTTTGTTCCAGTTTGGGATATTGTTTTTGGAACTGCGTATACCGTTCTTCGGCAGTTTTGGAAAGGTTAGATGTAATGCGACGCTGGTATAAATTAAAGCCGTTTTGTGTAAGTATGCGAAAAAAACGTTCAAACTTTGGCACCTGCAGGTAAAGCTGTTCAAGAGCGGTATAACTCAGATAAAAGACCTCTGTATCTTCCAGCGCGCTTATAGTATAAAAAGCAGGTATCTGCCCCGAAAAGCTGGATATATCAACGGCCCACCAGTTTTCAGGGCAGAATGAGATAATATGCTCTTCGCCCTCCTTGTCGATATTGAAAATGCGCAGGCAACCCTTATTAACAAAATATATGGCTTTGCATATTTCACCGCTGCTCAACAAAGTGGCATTCTTTTTTACCATCTTATGCTGCAGTTGTGACAATACATGTGCTGTTTCAACCACATCAAGTGAGATATGCATAGCAAAATTAGCCAGGATGAGGTCGTACATTTTTCTGAATTTCCGTAAAGATAAAATGTCCCGACGACTTATCCCCATTTTTACAAAGGAGGAAAAAAGCTGACTATACGGGTAATCTTATACTCGTCGTTCAACTCAAAATAGTCTACCCCCTGGCGTGATCCTATTCCGGGCAAATTTGCGCCCCAGGTATAGAGGCCATTATTGTGATGATAATCCGGTTCCACCACAATATGAAAAGTGCGTCCCGGTATTTTTTCTAAAGATGCAATTGCCAGTTGGCTTATACCATCCACGCCTTTAACCAATGCATAGTTCGGATCGGTATATGTTGCATCATAGGCCCAGCATTTGGCAAATGCAGCGCTGATCTCATCCGGGCCTGCTGTATTCCAGGCCACAATGTAAAGGTCAATAGTTTCTTTTGCTGATTGTAGCATAATTATCAATTTTTAATATGATACAAAAGAACAGCACCCCAATCGCAATAAAATTAAAGTAGTTTAATAAATGAAAATAGTTAAGAGAGAAGGTGGAGTACAGCAACTATACGTTGTTTGAGGTTTCCAACCTCGGACTAGTATGCCTGTAGTCTTCAGACTACCTTAAAAAAAAGCCCACCTCGCAGCAGACTTCTCACTCATTGTTAAACACTTATTAAACCGGGAGGCAGTTGTTCTGCCTCCCGATCTTACTTTTATATAAAACTATTGATGATATTCTCATAATATTCCTGTTTACCACTAATGGCTTTAGGTTCGCCATTGTCAATAGCATACTGGCGCAGGTCTTCAAGGGTCAATTTGCCGTTCTCAAAGTCCTTGCCGCTGCCACTGTCGTAGGAAGCATAACGGTCACTGCGCAGTTTCTTGTAGTCTGATTTTTGCAGGATGTTGTCAGCAGTGATCAGCGCTCTTGCAAAAACATCCATACCGCCAATATGGGCATAGAACAAGTCTTCCGGATCGGTTGAGTTTCTCCGGATCTTGGCATCAAAGTTTATACCGCCACCACCGAAGCCACCGGCTTCCAGAATGATCAGCATGCCTTCAGTTACCTCGTTGATATCATTCGGGAACTGATCGGTATCCCAGCCGTTCTGGTTATCGCCACGGTTGGCATCTATCGAACCTAAGATACCTGCATCAACAGCCACCTGCAGTTCATGCTGAAAGGTATGGCCCGCCAGCGTTGCATGGTTTACTTCCAGGTTCAGTTTAAAATCATTCAGCAAATCATATTTCTGCAAAAAGCCCAGAACGGTGGCTGCATCATAATCATACTGGTGTTTGGTGGGCTCACATGGTTTTGGTTCGATAAAGAAATTGCCTTTAAAGCCTTGTTTACGGGCATAGTCTTTTGCCGTATGCAGGAATTTGGCGAAGTGTTCCTGTTCGCGTTTCATATCCGTATTTAATAAGGACATATAACCTTCTCTGCCACCCCAAAATACATAGTTCTCACCGCCAAGGGCAATCGTAGCATCCAGTGCTGCTTTTACTTGTGCCGCGGCATGGGTTAATACATGAAAATCAGGATTGGTGGAAGCGCCGTTCATATACCTGCGGTTGCTGAACAAATTGGCAGTACCCCAAAGCAGCTTTACACCGCTGGCGGCTTGCTTTTGTTTGGCGTAATCAACTAATGCCTGTAAACGGCGGTTGTTTTCTTTTACATCATTGGTGTAATCCACCACATCCACATCGTGGAAACAATAGTATTCCATTCCTATTTTGGTGATGAACTCAAAGGCGGCATCCATTTTATCTTTGGCACGTTCTACGGCATCTGTTTTTGCATCCCAAGCAAAGATGTGCGTCGGTTCGCCAAAGGGATCGGCGCCGTTACCTACAAAGGAATGCCAGTAGGCGCAGGCAAAGCGCAAATGATCCTTCATGGTTTTTCCGGCCACTAATTTGTTTTCATCATACCATTTAAAGGCTAAGGGATTAGTCGATTGTGCCCCCTCGTATTTTACCTGACCTATCCCCTTGAAAAACTCTTTTTCACCTGTTATTATGCTTCCCATAAATTTTATACTTATTAATTATTTATTAACTGTTTGTTTAGCAGTGTTTTCCATTCCTGGTAAACTGTCTGTATTGATTCTGTATTTGTTGGTACAATAAGCTGTACTGGGTGCATGTGCTCAAATGCAGCCTCCGGCGATGAGAATATCCCCGCACCAATGCCTGCACCAAGCGCCGCGCCAACGCTGCCATCATTTTTATAAAGCTCAACCGGTACGCCTGTTACGTTCACAAATGTTTGTGCAAAAAGCTCGCTTAAAAATAGGTTGTTTTTTCCTGCCCGTATGATGGTAGGATTCATGCCGTTTTCGCGCATAATATCCAGCCCGTAACGGAATGAGCAGGCAATACCTTCCTGTACAGCTCTGAACAAATGTGCCTGTGTGTGTAAATTCAAATCGATGCCGTGTAAATGAGCGCCAACCTGTTTGTTATTAAGCATACGCTCGGCACCGTTGCCAAATGGCAATACACGCAGGCCATCGCTTCCAACCGGTGCTTTAGCGGCTTCGTTGTTCATTTGCTGATAGCTGAGACTCCCACCAAAACTATTTTTTGCCCAGCGATACATACTGCCCGTACCATTTATGCAAAGCAATACGCCTAAACGTTTTTCATCAGCTGCATAATTAACGTGTGCAAAAGTGTTTACACGCGATTGTTTATCATATGCCAACTGATCGCTTACCCCATAAATTACGCCCGATGTGCCTGCCGTAGCAGCAACTTCGCCGGGGTTCAATACATTTAATGACAGTGCATTATTAGGTTGATCGCCTGATTTATAGCTTACCGGGATACCCGCCTTTAATTTTAGTTTTTCAGCAACAGATGCCAGCAGGTAACCATGCGGTGAGAATACCGGGTTTATTACGGGGAACAGGCTTTCATCAAAACCAAAATAGTCAACTATATCTTTTGATACCTGGTTGGTTTTAAAATCAAAGAAAATACCTTCGGATAGTGCAGATACTGAGGTGGTAATATCACCCGTAAGTTTCATGGCGATGAAATCGCCCGGGAGCATTATCTTATCTATTTTCGCGTATATTTCCGGTTCGTTTTCCTTTACCCAGGCTAATTTGGATGCAGTAAAATTGCCGGGTGAATTTAATAAATGCGATAAACATTTTTCATGTCCTATGGCATCAAATGCCTTATCACCGATCTCCACAGCCCGGCTATCGCACCAGATAATACTATTGCGTAATACCTTTTGTTGTTTATCAACCAAAACTAATCCGTGCATTTGGTAGGCAATGCCAATCGCTGCAATATCATCGGCATTATAAGTGCCTGTGGCATGGCATAAAGCCAGTGCCTGCTGAGCTTGCTGCCACCACATATCCGGCGATTGTTCGGCCCAGCCCGGTTTTAGCGCTATGATAGGGGATTCTTCATCCGGGTATTGAGCTGATGCTACAGATTGTTGCGTAGCCGCGTCAACAACACTAACTTTTACCGATGACGTACCTATATCTATTCCTAATAATAACATATTAAAGTTTACGATTTTGTATAAATGACTGTAGTTTATAAATTGGCCGATAATTTACTTCACGAAATTATGCTAATTTTTTTATTCTGCAATCGATTGCAGAAATATTTTTTATTATCTTTCAAAAATAAGTGATGAAAAAAAAACGGACGACCATTTACGACATAGCTGAAAAGCTAAATATTACGGCTTCTTCGGTATCGCGTGCATTAAATAATAGCAATTATGTTAATGAGAATACCAAGAAGCTGATCCTTAAAACAGCTGCGGAACTTAATTATAAACGCAATACCATTGCCTCAAACCTGCGTAGTGGCCAGTCAAAAACTATAGGCATTGTTGTGCCGCGTATCAATCAGAACTTTTTCGCGAATGTGATAGCCGGGATTGAGGATGCCACCTATGAGAAAAATTATAACCTCATCATTTGCCAATCTAATGAACAGGAAGAGAAAGAGGTGAAATGTGTGAATACACTTATAAATCAGCAGGTTGATTGCATTGTGATCTCTGTGTCGGCTGATAGTCATGACCATACGCACCTTAAAAATGTAATAGAACATGGGATACAACTGATCCAGTTCGATCGTGTGGTTGATGAACTGGAGACATTAAAGGTTATCAATGATAATGAACAGGCATCGCTCGAGGCCGTATCGCACCTGATTGAGCAGGGGTATAAGCGTATTGCTTTACTGGAAGGGCCTCAAAATCTGGATATTTTCAAACAGCGAAAGGCAGGTTATCTTAAAGCTTTAAAAAAGCATAAAATTGCAGTTGTTCATGACCTGATTATTGAAAATGCCTGGACAAAAGAGCTCGGAGCAGAAGGTACCCGGAAATTGCTGAGTATGCCTAATCCACCGGATGCTATTTTTGCATCTACCTCTGATTTTTCGGCCCTTGGTGTGCTTGAGGTTGCTACCGCGATGGGTTTTAAAGTACCCAGCGAATTAGGTATCTGTGGTTACTCAAATGAAGCATTTACTGAAATTACCAGTCCGTCTATTACCACTATCGATCAGTTTAGTATTTATATGGGTAAAACCATAGCTAATCTTTATTTCCAGGAGATGGAAAATAAGGAAACTGAGGTTATCCCTAAAATCATTAGTATAAAACCTAAGTTAATTATACGCTCATCAACCAGTAGAAAAGGCTGATAAGGTATAATACGCTGATTGATCCATACCTATACTGTCCGCTTTTTGCATGTCCCCGGTATAAAGGAGATCAGGATGTCATTAATGCCCATGTTTTTGGACCCACAATACCATCAGGAACAGCGCCATGAGCTAATTGAAAAGCACGCACGGCAGCCTCGGTTTGTGGCCCGAAATTACCATCAGGTGATACACCAACCTTGGCTTGCACAATCTTAACTAAAACAGGATCATTTGGTATGCCGCGGCGAAGCGTGGCCCTGCCGGGTGCTGTTGGTTCAACTACGGGTATTAATACAGGCGGAGGGGCTGTTCCGTTTAATATAGCGCTTACAGCTGCCCGAAAAACAACCATATCAAAATCCGGGTCAGTTTTACGACCTACAGGCAAAGCATATTCTTTATGGCCTGCGCAAAATTCGACACCTTTGCCAATATGAGTTAATATAGCGGCTACGCCACGCTGATAAGCATCCATTTGTACTTCCGGCCATGGAGAGTCGTTGCGGCCTCCTGTATTTTCGGCCTCAATGCCTATAAAGCTGGTGTTGCCTGTAGTAATACCTTGCCATTTACCTGCACCGGCATGGTAACATCGGCCGGCTGCAACCACATAATAAGTCCCATCCCTGCCAAGGCCAAGCTGTGAAAGCGGACCCGCAAGATCAGACCTGCCATTAATCAGCACATCTAATGAGGGCATATTTTGGGTTAGATTGGTAGTGCCTGTATGATGACAGAGTACACCCAATACTTTGCCCATATCACCATGTCCCCGGGTTTCCCATCCGGGTTGTAAAGCTACTTTCAGACCCGCGTTTGTTAAAACATCCGGTAACCATGTTAATGAATAAGCCATTATTGCATTCCTCCTTCCGATGCCGGCAGATCGGCATTCCCTGTTAAAGTTGTTGACTGGATACCGCAACCATCCAAATTTTCATCATTGTTGATGGTTGATACGGGAGGTGTGGCAATTGATGTAATTGGTGTTGACGTAGTTGATGTGGTTGTTGTTACCGGTGCAGATATTGGCGGAGGCGCTAATGTAGTTGTTGTCATTTGTGTTGATTGAAGGGTAGAGGATACGGCAGCCAATTTGCTTTCAAAGTATGATTGTGTTGCCTTAGCGCCAAAAACAAAGGCTATAACACCCATCCAGTATTCGTCAAGCCCTATAGCTTTTAAATCGTGTTTTTCCCAGCCTATCTTTAGCAGTAACATACAAATAACATTGATCATCATAAATACCGCAATACGCATAGTGCTTATCCCTTTATTTGAATCGCGTAATAACTCAGGAAAAGCGAATGAAAACCCCAGCATTATAGTGAAAAATATAATTGCAATGCTCGCACCGGTTATTGTGCCGAATATTTGCTCATAAAACATATAAAGCAAACAGAGCAGGATCGTGCTAAATCCTATGATCTGGAGATAGGAGACTTTATCTTCAGAAATATGTAATAGTTTTCGCTGCATAAGGTTGGTTTAATATTTGGTTGATAATTAATATAAAATTACCTCTAAAATTTTAATTATCAATTTATTAAATCAATTAATAAATTTTTAGAAAAATGTATTAATTAATCAGTGGAATAACAGGTTTTAAAAGCATTTAGCTTCTTATAGAAGTAATAATATATATAAATATTTATAATACTTCTATGTAATATTAAATGGCTTTATATATCTTTAACAATCAGTTTCTTTTCAGTTTGTTAAATGAATCAGGTAAAATGCATTTAACATATTTGTTAGAGAACTTAACATATTTGCTATTGCTTAACCGGCAACAGCTATAATTTTACTTTACAATTATACTGCGTTTTTACAAATAGCAGCAAAACCTATTTAATAAAAATTTAAAGAGCTCAAATTTCCAAAGGAGTTGGTATCTCCGTATGGTTTGATCCTTAGCCGTTATTACTTAAAAACGGAGAGGTATTGACTTATTTAAATAAAACTTATTGATACCAGTCAGATAATAGATGATTATTTATGATGCCAGTTATATCCTTTGATACAGACAAGGTTGTAGTTAATAATAATCAAATTCAAAAGCTAATTTTGGGTGATGAGGATGCTTTTAAAAAAATATATGATCAGTATGCTCAAAAAGTTTACAGGCTTGCATTTCATTATTTAAAGGGTAAGGACTGGAGTGAAGAAATTGTACAGGAAACCTTTATAAAGCTATGGCTTAACAGGGAATCGCTTGACACAGAAGGTGATATATGGTCATATCTGTCGCTTATCTCTAAAAGACTATCGTTAAATTTAATAAGGGAGATCTCCCGGTCAACCAGTCTTACCGATAAACTGATTTCAAATATTGAGGAAGTATATAACGCCACTGAGGAAAATATATATGCAAATGACCTGGAACAGATCACCGAAAAACTGATCAATAAACTCCCAAGGCAACAACAACTGATATATAAGCTAAGCCGTGTTGATGGCCTGTCGCACAAGGAGATTGCCGATCAGTTGAGCATATCGCCCAATACGGTAAAAAATCATATGGTGCAGGCGCTTAAAACTATAAAGGCCAATCTTAACTTTTCGTATCTTATATCTATTATAATAGTATTATTTGTAAGATTTCTCTTTTAATGGCACACTTTTTTCGCTTTTAGTGTCCCACAGAATTTTCATGATTCTACAATTTGACTTTTACATGCCGATATGGCGGCTAATTAATAGGCCTCTGTTTATTGAGTTCTTCCAGTTTCTTGCGTGTTTCTTCAGTTGCGCCGAGGCTAATGGATTTGGTGAATGCTTTGATCGCCTTTGTTTTGTCACCGCTGGCAACATAATAATCACCTAAACTGTCAAACGCATTGGCACTCGTTGGATGGTTTGTAGTGTTCCTCAAAAATAAGGTGAGTGCTTCTTTCATTTGATGGCTGGCCATACAACCATAACCCAATTCATTGATCATGTCTTCCGATGGGACCACTGTATAACCCATTCTTTTGGAAACCAGTTGGTAATGCGCGTTGATGACCGAATCCGGGTTCCATTCCGGGTGCTCGTTCAGTGAGCGGGCGCTGAACTCATAATCTTTGAACAGCCAGCGTAAGGCATCGTATTCCGCATTAAGCTCTACGGTGCCGTGGCGCTCATTGGGGTAGAATTTATAGCCCCATTCTAATCCTGCGAGCTGATGAGTTCTCAGAAAGTGGACAAGGGGCAGCACCGCTTGAGTCACGACCGACATGCCGCTGGTATCCTTATAAACGTTAAGTGTATCATAGCCTTTAGGGATGTTATTAGCAGCAGCGATAAATAATGTCCGGTTATTGTAGTCGTTTTTAGCTGGTTTGGTTTCCTGGCCTTTTATCCATTTTTGGTTGTCCCACCAAACACTCGGGTCGATAGCGATGTATGCATTGAATAATGCGGTATGGTTAAAAAAAGCGTTAACCACAGCTAACCCACCCAATGAATGGCCGGTAATGACCCGGTAGGGAGCCGTAGGATAATGGCCATCGATATAGGGCATGAGTTCTTTTTGAATAAAGGCTATAAATTGATCACCCCCTCCTGATTGCAGGGCTTGTCCTTTACTGACTATTTTATCCGGCTGTACCTTATCCGGCGTCATATCGCGCTCCCTTTCCGTATTAGTAATGCCAATAACGATCATTTGTGGGAATACGCCGCTGAATTGTTCAGTAATGGCTACGGCGGACTCAAAGTAATCCTCGCCATCCAATACATAAAGTACGGGATAACTTTGCTGACTATCGCCTTTGGGTACATGGATCAGGATAGTCCGTTTCTCGCCTAGCAGTTTTGAATAAACTGTATCGACCGTTCCGATTGCGATACGATTGTCTTTTTGAGCATGTGTACTTAAGCCGCCCATTACAAGAAGAGTCAATAAGGTGATCTTTATTTTTATCATGTCTCTGTAGAAATGGCCTTGACTTAGTAGACGCCTGAAAACTCATTGTGTGACAATGCCGGAAGGATTGTACTAGCAAGAAGTCCATTATAGGTCTGTTAATGCATCATCAAAAGTGAAAAAAGTGAGCCACTAAAAGAGAAAATTGACATTATTTTCAAAATAATTTATAATTCCACTAGTCCTATCCTATAGGTTCCGTGTTCTATATATAACCAGCCCTTCAAAAGGGTCCAATTATAAACACTGAATAACCATGGATGAGGATAAACTTAAGCGTTTACTGTATCAGTATTTTAATAACTCAATAGATCCTGAGGATTGCGTGGAGTTAATTAAATATATAGATGCTAATCCTGAAAAAGTTACTGCAATGTTAGACCATCACCGGTTTAGCCCTAATAAGGGCCCTGCACTTGGCGAAACAGAGTCAACCCAGGTTTTTCAACGCATAAAATCTGATAAAAGATTTCATATCCCCCAAACAGAGTCCAGACAACAATCCCCGGTAATTAAATTTTTTCAAAAACAGTGGTTCAGCGTAGCTGCTATACTTTTGATCTGTATTTCAATTGTCTTATTTAAAGCATTTAATATACATCATACAGGCAATAACAAGCTGGCAAGCAATATCAACAAAACTATTATAGTACCTGGGAGTAACAGGGCAACCTTAACCTTATCGAATAATAAAGTTATAATACTTAATAACTCAGCAAACGGGGTTCTTGCAAGTTTAGGATCATCCAATGTCCGTACAATACATAATGCTCAACTTGTTTATAAAAATAGCCCGGGCAGTAATACCTCATCAGCTGATGAAAATGCGATAAACACTTTGTCGACACCCCGGGGGGGGCAATACCAGGTTGTATTATCTGATGGCACTAAGGTTTGGCTAAACTCAGCTTCTTCAATAAGTTATCCGGTTGCATTTACCGGTAAGGAACGCCATGTTGAGCTAACCGGCGAGGCGTATTTTGAAGTAGCGAAAAATAAGGACAAGCCATTTTATGTAAGCATGAATAATGTACAGATAAGGGTGTTGGGTACGCATTTTAACATAGCGGCCTATAATAATGATGATAATATAACAGCAACACTGCTTGAAGGATCTGTACAGGTAACAAAAAATAATTCATTGTCATTATTAAAGCCTGGGCAGCAGGCTGTTGTGCCTGATGGTAATAATGACATTCATGTTTTGCCTGCTGATATTGAACAGGTTATGGCATGGAAAAACGGTTACTTTATTTTTAATGATGAAAACATAACCGATATTATGAAAAGGGTTTCGCGTTGGTATGATGTGGATGTGGAATATAAAGACAATATAAAAGATCAGCAGTTTGGCGGGATATATGACCGTTCAAAAAGCCTTGCCGATCTGTTGCACTATCTGGAAAAACTAGGAAAAGTTCACTTTGAGATTGAGGGAAGGAGGGTGATAGTAATGAAGTAACTCTACTCAAAACTCTTCTTTTCTGAATAATAAAACCAGGAGCGTTCGTACCGCCCCTGGCTTAAGCCAATGCTGGCATTCAGACCATTAATCAAATTGTAGTTGAAACAATCAATAATTATTAATCCAAACTCAAATGTATAAAAATTTTACTGAATTTATATGCAGCAAGCCTCGTAGCTGTATCTATAAAACTCTGCTTGTCATGAAGATAACGCTAATTTTACTAATGACCACTTTTTTGCAGGGCTTTGCCGCAACCTATGCTCAAAAGGTAGTTTTACGAGTTAATAATGCCTCATTAAAAGAGGTGTTCGAAAAGATACATAAACAAACCAATTACGACTTTTTGTATAATGCCGATGACTTAAAATCAGCAAAAAAAGTAAGCCTTGATCTTAAGGATGCATCACTGAAGCAAGCGCTTGACGAATGTTTTAACGATCAGGCATTAACCTATGTGATTGACAATAGAACCATTTTAATAACAAAAAAGGTAAACGCCACTAATGAACTGCCTGTTGCTATAGCTGTTACGGGTAAAATAACGGATGATAAAAACTCATTATTACAGGGAGTAACGGTAAGAGAAAAAGGAACGCAGAATTTTGTTACCAGCGATAGTCGCGGAAATTTTAAGATCATAGTGGCGAATGAAAATGCTATACTGGTTTTTACTTATATAGGTTTTGCCCCGCAGGAGATACCTGTAAATAAAAATACCCAGCTAAACATAGTTTTAAAGGAAACAACTCAAAATTTAAATGATGTTGTTGTTATTGGTTACGGCCAGCAAAAAAGGGGTGATGTAAACGGTGCAATATCATCAGTTACAGCTAAGGATATACAGGATGTACCGCAGGTAAGTATCGATCAAATGCTGCAGGGCAGGGCTGCCGGTGTTACAGTTACCGAAGGCACCGGTGCGCCGGGTAGTGCTGCTTCGGTGCATATTAGGGGTATAGGTAACTTGTCAGGCTCAAATGAGCCATTGTATGTAATTGATGGTATTGAAGTATCAGGCGATGCTAATAACTATTCAACCAGTGGCCAAACTGCAAATCAAAACCAAAATAACGGCGAAAACGCTGTTAGCCCTTTATCGTTACTTAATCCTAATGATGTTGCATCAATTGATGTATTAAAAGATGCATCTGCAACAGCAATTTATGGTAGTCGTGCCTCAAATGGTGTAATTATTATTACTACTAAGCGTGGTAAAAAAGGGAATGCTCATCTTAATTACGATGGCTATTACGGTGTACAGCAACAAGGCCATTTTCTGAAAATGATGGATCTGCAGCAATATGCAAGTCTTGAAAACCAGATGGCTGCTATTTACCAGGTTACACCCAGAGGTGAATTTGCCGATCCAAGCGTATTAGGCCCCGGAACCAACTGGCAGAAAGCAGTCTTCCAGACGGCGCCGATGCAAAATCATAACCTGTCAGTATCAGGTGCTACTGATAAGGTTGATTATTACTTATCCGGTGGTTTTCTAAAACAGGATGGAACAATTCTTGGATCAAACTTTAAACGTTATTCATTCCGCACAAATGTAAATGCAACTGTAAAGGACTGGCTTAAGCTGGGCGAAACTATGGCATTGAGCCGTACTGAAGAAAACCAGGGATTAAGTGATAATGGCGGTATAGTGTATAATGCTTTGCTGAGTGCGCCCGATCAGGCGGTTTATAATCCTGATGGAACATTCGCAGGCCCGCAGGCTAACCAGTTATATGGTACAATTAATCCGGTAGCCCAGGCCTTACAAAGAACGAATAACCTGGTAAGGAACGAGGTGAACGCGAACTTTTATGGTGATATCCGTTTTATCCCGGATCTGACCTTAAGATCAGAGCTAGGCGGTGATTTTAATTTCTCAGACAGCCGTTTATTTAACCCAACCTATGTTTATGGTATTTTAACCAATCCAACCGCAACATTGAGCGAAAGCTGGCAGCAAAGCCTGTACTGGTCGTGGAAAGAGTACTTAACCTATAACCATACCTTCGGTAAAAGTAATTTAACAGCATTATTAGGTCACGAAGTAAGTGAATCAACCTGGAATGGTATAAGCGGCTCCCGCCAAACATTTTTCAGCAATGAACTGCAAACACTTAATTTAGGTGATGCAGCGAGCGCACAAAATAGTGAATATAAAGGCAGCGGCGTACTTGAATCAGCATATGCACGTGGTATTTATACCTATAACAATAAGTATAGCTTAACCGCAACTATCCGTTCTGATAAATCATCAAACTTTGCCCCGGGGCACCAAACTGGTTATTTTCCATCAGTTGCAGGCTCATGGCGTATATCTGATGAGCCATTTATGGCAGATACCAAAAAGATTGCCGATAACATCAAATTCAGGGTAGGCTGGGGTGAAGTAGGTAACCAGGATATTCCGGGTTATGAATACGGAGCAGCACTTACGCCAGTTACCACAGGCCTTGGAACCGGTTTCTTTATTGATAAATATCCAAATCCAAACCTTAAATGGCAAACATCCATCCAAACAGATATTGGTGTTGATTTTAGTTTGATCAACAGAATTGATGTGTCTTTTGATTGGTATAACAAAACTTCAAAAAACTTCCTTTTCCAGGAGCCATTACCAACTTTCTTAACCGGCGATGCTACTTATCTTGGCGGTATATCATCAGAATACGTTAACGGTGGTCAGGTTAATAATAAAGGGTTTGAGTTTAGCATCAATAGCAAAAATATAAATACAAAAGATTTTACCTGGAACACTACTGTAACCTTCTCACATTACACCAATAAGGTAATATCGCTTGTAGCTAATACACCTATTATTGGGCAAATAACTAATGGTTACCTGCAATTACCTGTTACACAAACAGCCGTTGGCGAGCCTATAGGCGAGTTTTACGGCTATAAGGTAAAAGGTATTTTTAAAACTGCTCAACAGTTATTAAGTGCACCGGTACAGTTTGGCCAGCCAATTGCGAATGGCACATCAGGTACCTGGTTGGGTGATATACAATATGTTGACGAAAACCACGATGGAAAGATTGATGCAAATGACCGCACTTATTTAGGCAATCCAAACCCAACTTTTACGTATGGTTTTACAAATAACTTCAGCTATAAGGCATTTTATTTAAATATCTTCTTCCAGGGATCGTATGGCGGTAAAATATTAAACGCCCTGGATTATGCTATTGGCAGTTTAAATTCATTATATGTAAATCAGCTGGCTTCTTCAGCTAATTACTGGACCCCCAGCAATCCGAATTCAAATATACCGGCACCTAAAGGTGGTCAAAATTATAACCTTGAAATGTCTGACAGGTTTTTGCAAAGCGCTTCTTATCTGAGGCTGCAAAACGTTCAGTTAGGATATAATTTACCTGAGACCTGGGCAAAATATGTTGCTATGAGCAAGCTAAAAGTTTATTGCAGCGCTCAAAATGTGTTGGTGATAACCGGTTATAAAGGTCTTGACCCTGAAGTAGGCCAACAAAATCAAAATGTGTTCTTAACAAATGTAGACTTAGGCCGATACCCTTCGCCAAGAACGATCACATTCGGTATTAACGCTGAGTTTTAACATAAAAAAGGAATTTTTGACATGAAAACAAATATAAAATATTTAATCGGCGCTGCGTTGATGAGCATTTTTGCTGTCACAGGCTGTAAAAAGGATTTCTTTAACCGCCCACCCGAAAGTGCTATAACGCTCGATAATTTTTATCAAACAGATGCACAGGTAGCAGCAAGCACCAATGGCCTTTATAACTCGGTGTGGTTTAATTACGTCGTTAAAGCGGGTTGGGCAGTATGCGAGATGACGAGTGGAAACGGGCGCAGCTATTCAAGCGACGTATCTGATTTTGGGCAGTTCACAGTAACTAACCTGAATACACAAAACGGAGCTGCATGGGCCTCATTATGGACCGTGGTTGAACAATCAAACGCTTTGATCAATTACATGCCTACTAAGGTAGCATCAACTGTTACCAAATCGGTAGTGAATAACGCACTTGGAGAAGCACATTTTATGCGTGCAATGGGCTATTTTCATATTGTCAGGTTATGGGGTGCTGTTCCTATAATTGAGAATGGAAGTAATTTTCTGGGTGATTTCCAGGTTCCAAGAAATAACATTGCTGATGTATACAAATTTATTATAAACGACCTGAAATTTGCCGAAGCTAATTGTACAGCAATGATCAGGACAGGTTCAACAACTCAGGGCCATGTATCCAGCGGATCGGCATCAGCTATGCTTGCAAAAGTTTACCTGTATATGCAGGATTATACTGATGCACTTGCTGAAGCTCAAAAAGTAATACAAAGCGGTGAGTTTAAATTGTATGGGATAGACATTGCAGGTAAAACCTATAATGATCTATACAAAACAGCTAATAATAACAATGAGGAAAGTATTTGCCAGATACAATGGGCAGGTGGCGCAGCATATGGCCATGGTAACCCGCAACAGGCTTCCTTAGCCTACAGTACCGTTATTACCGGTACTGGCGATGGTTATGCAACGCTTGGGCCAACACCTGATCTGCAAAATGCATATGAAGCGGGCGACGCTCGTTTGCACGGTACATTAATGGAAGCCGGTGATTTTTATCCTGAACTTGATGCTGCATCGGGTGGGTACACTGTTCCGGCAACTGTTGATGCACAAGGCGGCGATGGTGCTATAAAAAAATATGTAGTTGGTACACCTGCTGATAACGGTGGTATAGGTGCTGCTCAGTCTGCAGCCAATAATACCTATTTAATGCGTTATGCTGAGGTTTATTTAATAGCGGCTGAAGCTATAATGGGTAATAATACTACCTCAACAGATCCAACTGCGCTGGGTTATATCAACACCATCAGAAAGAGGGCAAACCTGGCACCGATCACGGAAATCAATAGAAATCATGCTGTACAAAATCCTAATTATGATGCTACATACAACCCTACAGTTCCAACAACTATAGTAAGGGATGATATTCTGGCTGAAAGAAGGATCGAGTTTGCTATTGAAAATGACTACTGGTATGACCTTGGCCGTTTGGACGGATGGAATGGTATCCTTACCAATCAGCATCCAAAAGCTATTGCCATCATCAGCCAGCAGGAGAGGGGTACTTATGCAAGTGATCGCAAAACTATTTATCACCAGGCATATACGCCAAGTAATGCAGATTTCCAGCTGCCTATACCAGCTACAGAAACCACCAGCGATCCTAAATTATTAGACGCACCAGTACCTTACGTATTTAAATAATTTAAAGACATGAAACAGATGAATATAAAATCAATTATACTTTACCTGGTACTGGCCGCTTCGGCAGTATTTAGTATAGCATCTTGTAAAAAAAGCGGGGAAGGTAACGGCGCACCTGTTATAACACGTGTGCGCACCGTATATAAAAGTGTTACTGATTCAAATGTTGTTCACCAGATCACACTTGATTCAAGCAGTACATATAACCAGGCTGGTGTTACTGCCTTTGATTCAACAACTACCGATGGCCAAATAGGGACACTCTATGCCATAATAGGGGAAAATTTGAATACTACCACCGCGGTATACTTAAATGGTGTTTCCATCTATTTTAACCCGGCATATCTGTCAAATACCACTATGCAGATCACTATACCATCAAATGTACCTTACAGTAGCAGTACTACCAGCAATGTGCTTACAGTGGTTAACCCGCATGGCAGGGCCAATTTTAATTTTATAATTGAGCAGCCCCAACCAATCATTACAACAGCTGATCAGTTGGCCGGTAATCCGGGGGATGTTATTACGCTTACAGGAACCACGTTTAACGGATTGTCGGGTGTGTCTTTTGGTACTATACCAGGTACGGTAGTTTCAAGCTCCCCTACCGAAATTAAGATTAAAGTGCCATCGGGAGTTACAGCCGGGCGTATCCTGGTTACTACTGTGGCTACAAAAGGTGGTGGTGTTGGAACCGGGCCGTTGTTATCAGCGGGTACAAGTGAATTAAGTAATAATGTATCAGCGAGTCACCAGGCCAACGGCGTATTTGGTTTTAGTACACCAATATTTGAAGATCAGTTTGAAAGCGGCTGGTATGATTACGGCTGGAGTAACTCCCCGACTATTGATCAAACCGTAGCCAAAAGAGGTACATCATCTATAAAAGTAACCTACGGTGGCGGTTATGATGCCTTTGTACTCGGGCCAGGCACTAATGCTAATGTAGGACCGTATACCGCGCTTAAATTCTCGATATATGGCGGTAAAGGTACTACAGGCAAGCTTATACGCGTTTCGCTCAATTACAATTTTAATGTTTCTGTTCAAATTATACTTACAGAAGGTGCCTGGACGGATTATATCATCCCCATAGCAAATTTGGTTGATTCGAACAATCCTTTGCCTTCATCAATAAGCGCTATAGTTTTCCAGGAGTTTAGCGGAAATGCCAGCGTATTTAATATAGATGATATTGGTTTGGTTGATGTAAAATAGTAAATAATAGTAAGTTAATGGGTTAATATGGCCGCCACCGTGGGTTTCGGTGGTGGCCTTTTTTCTAAAAAAAGATAAAAGATATGCAGAGGATGACGAGGCAAATTAGTGCGGCAATGTTTGTTGCGTTGACGACGATAATAGCATGCAAAAAAAATAATAACAATACGGGAACAACAACTACTACAACTACCACCACCGATCAGGGTAATGGCGGGGCAACCGGACCCATAACGTCACCCACTGATCCGTCAGTTGCGGCGACACAGGGTTTTTTTCTGAATGATTGGCAGGCCAGAACTTTTACTGTACCATCTACACAAACTGCTGCCAAGCCATCGGCAACAACATCAATTACGGTAACAGCCGATTATAGCCAGGTAGTATCAAAAGTTTCAAAGTATATGTTTGGTAATAATATTAATCCATTTACCGGGCAATATACAGGTGGCGGGGTTGTTACCGATATAACTAATCTTTCGCCCAACATCATCAGGGCGCCCGGCGGGAGTTTATCTGATGTTTATTTCTGGAATTCACCATCAGGCGGGCACCCGGCAGATGTACCTGCCCAGTTATTAAATGCCGACGGAACACCCAATACCACTACCGGGTATTGGAGCGGACAGGTTACCGATAGTTGGTCGCTTAGTTTGGATAATTACTACAGTTTACTGCAAAAAACAAAAAGTACCGGTATAATTACGGTTAATTACGCTTATGCACGTTATGGCACCGGGCCAACCCCTGTGCAAACTGCCGCGCATTTGGCAGCGCAATGGGTTAGATATGATAAAGGCCGCACCAGATTTTGGGAAATTGGCAACGAGTGTTACGGTAATTGGGAGGCATGTTACCGTATTGATGTAACCAAAAATCAGGATGGGCAGCCCGCCATACTTACCGGTGCGCTATATGGGCAACAGTTCCTGGTTTTTGCTGATTCTATGCGTAATGCTGCTGCTCAGGTAGGCGCCACCATACAAATAGGGGCAGTATTGCATGAAACTCCAGATGCGAATAACGCAGAGGGCGTGAGTAACTGGAACCCCGGAGTACTTGGCGCAATTGGTAACGCGGCTGATTTTTTCATCGTACATAATTATTATACAAACTATAATGAAAACTCAAGCGCGTTAACCATTTTTAATGCGGCCGCGGCATCTTCATCAACATTAATGAATTTTGTGAAAACTTCTATTCAGACAGCAGGTATAACGCAAAAGCCGATAGCGTTAACGGAGTGGAATATTTTTTCAACCGGATCGCAGCAGCAAATATCAAATGTTGCGGGTGTGCACGCGGTAATGGTATTGGGCGAAACAATTAAAGACCAGTATGGCGAAGCCAGCCGCTGGGACCTGGCCAATGGCTGGAGCACCACATCTCCTGGCGATGATCAGGGGCTATTTAGTTACGGGCAGCCAAACGTTACAGATTTTACGCCGCGACCGGCTTTTTACTACATGTACTATTTTCAAAAGTTTTTTGGCGACAGGATGATCAGCTCATCAGTTTCAGGCAGCTCAAGTATAGTTAGTTATGCTTCCTCATTCAGCTCTGGACAAGCTGGGGTAGTAGTCGTGAATACTGGCGAAAGTGATGCGACCGTAAATGTGAGCTTTAAAAACTATTATACGGGCAGTAACTATTATTACTACATATTGCATGGCGGTAGCGATAATGGCGATTTCTCAGGCCAGGTATTGGTTAATGGTAACGGCCCTTCAATAAATTATGGCGGCCCAAGCACTTATGCATCCCTGGCTGCATATTCAACAAGCACAAGTGGCGGCATAAAAGTTACTGTGCCTGCAAGGGGAGTAGTTTTTTTAGTGGTTGATAAAAAATAATGGGTTAAATAAAGGTGTATTATCAGGAGGGTAGTTAGTAAAATAACTGCCCTTTTTTATGATAATATTCCTGAATTATTAGATAAAAATTGAACAGCTGAATACATCGTTTTAATAAATAGCAGTTTATATATTTACAGCTTTCTTATTCATCACATGATAATAGTTATTCAGTGTAAAGATCAGGTTGGCCTGGTAGCATCTATATCGGCAATATTGGCAAAACATCAGCTTAATATTATTTCCATGCGCGAGCATGTGGACAAGGTAGAAAACATGTTCTTTATGCGCCTTAATATTGATGATGGGAAGGATGAACTATTGCTTGAAAACTATATTAAAGACGTATTACCTGCAGATGCGATCGTATCTATAAACCCAAAGCCGAGCAAAAAGGTGGTGGTGATGGTAAGTAAAGAATATCATTGCCTGGCTGATATATTGATCCGTAATTATTTCGGCACTTTCGGCGCTACCGTGCAATGCGTAATAGGTAATCATGCCATATTACAGGGCATATGCGAGCGTTTTGATATGCCATATTACACCGTTTCGCACGAGCAGATCAGCAAGCCTGAATTTGAAGAAAAGGTAGCTGCTATTATTGATCAGTATAACCCTGATTATATTGTACTGGCAAAATTCATGCGTATACTGTCGCCTTCGATAGTTGCAAAGTTCTCCATGCGCATCATTAATATTCATCATTCATTTTTGCCGGCATTTATAGGTTCAAACCCATACAGGCAGGCTTTTGAACGTGGTGTTAAGCTGATAGGGGCAACCGCGCATTTTGTTTCAGATGAACTGGATGAGGGCCCTATCATCGCGCAGCAGATCATCCCGGTAAACCATTCCTTTACCGCTGCAGATATGGTGCAGGCAGGTAAAGAAATTGAAACCGCTGTATTAGCCAAAGCGCTAAAGCTTGTGTTTGAAGACCGGGTATTTGTTTACAAAAACAAAACAGTGGTATTTGAGTAACAGGATCCGACATTAAATTCCGTATTAGCCGTTTGTGACGAATAGGTTTCGTAACTTTATAGTAATACCGCTTATTTATTATTGCAATTAGTATTGCGTAACAATGCGGGGTATTACTACAACCTAATAATATGTTACAACAAGTTTTATCATACCAGGTGGCTGATGGCATTGACATAAAAATGCTGAAGTCTGTTTTTAAGTCGGAATTATATTTTAGTGATACAGATGAGTTGTTTTATATTACCGGCGACGGGCAATATATCTATGTGTTTAAATATGGCGTTGTTTGTTTTTTAAATTATGATGCGGTTAAGATCTCAGAGTTTTTGAGGCTGATATCTCCTTATTGCAAAAACAAATTTGAGCAGAGTTTGGAAGAGGAATTTAAGATACTGACTAATGCCGGAAGAAATAAGATAGGTTTTAACTCAATTGAGATCATCGGGCATGATATTGAAGTATTGCGTTTAATTATGCTGAATGTTTCACAATCTGTTGCATTGGATTATTACCATGAGCAAACCACCAAACTCATGGAAGAAACAAACTATCATACCCAGATATTGGAAACAAACGGGCGCTTAAATATATCGGGCACCAGCCTCAAAAAATACATTGGCCGAACACTTTTGTTAAAAAACCGTATCGCCGAAAATCTTTATATATTCGATTCCCCCCCAGAAACATGGGAAGATGAAAATCTGAATAAAATCCACAACGATCTGAAACGTACCTTCGACCTTAAAGAAAGATTCCGGAACATACAAGAAGGGCTTAATATTATAAAAGATAACTACGAACTTTTCAGGGATCTGCTACAATACAGGAACAGTTACAGACTTGAGTTGATCGTTATCATCCTGATTTTGATGGAGGTGCTCAATATTTTCGCACAGAAACTATTTTAAGTGATTCTATATCCTCATTTATTTTACAGCGTCTGTCCATGGTTTATTGTCTACAGTTTTCAAAGCCGTTGTATCGGGAATATCGATTGATCCTTTAATATCCCCGGTTGCAATGTCCGCCGTCCATAATTCTGAAAATAGTTTCCCGTTTACATCAAAATAGCCAATCTCCAACTGTTCGTTTTTTAAAGTAAGAACCGTATATCCATTATATCCCAGTGGATATGTATCACTTCCCGGTTGTACCCTTGTATCAACCATTACCAGTTTTGAGTTGCCGTGGCTGTTGCTATTACGCGCAAATGTATTCAGCTCAATAGGCATACCACCGTGGCCTATGCATCTTCCGTAAGCTGTAATGCCATCGTTTACCTGCGCTTTTTCATACACGGAGAATTTGTGTTCATGCCCCCAGATCCACAAAACCGGGCGGGTTTTGCCGATGAGTTTGGCTAATTGTGTTGCAGGTACAAGGTATTCACCTTCATCCTTAAAGGCGGTAATATATTGTTGATGGGTGAGGATGAGTAAGCCTCTTTTGTCATTAACATCATCTAGCTTCAGGTCTTCATAAAGCCATTGTATAAGTTTTTTATCGAAATGAGAGTCCGGTCCGCAACCGGGCAATAATTCTATTATAGGAATTTTACCTATGGAATAATAGCCGGTATCTAAACCAAGTATTCGCCAATGTTCATTCTCCAGACAGAAAAAACCTGCCTTTTGACCTGCATAGTTGCCTGTTTCGTCTTTTAAACCTAAAGTGGGTAGCAGTTTTTTAAAAAACGCTATCCCCCGGGCATACATTTCATGATTACCTAAAAGCGCGAAGCTGCCCTTACTGCCCCTTATCCATGGCGAGCCGGGTTTGGTAAAGTTTTGTTCAATCTCGTGAGGTGCGCCTACATAGTAAGTATCGCCTAAATGAATGGTATAATCCGGATTGTGCCCCTCCATTTTCCGGGCTACATCAAATGATTGTGTAGTATCCGTACCCCAATCGGCTGCAATGGCAATGATCACGGTATCAGTATCCGTTGGTTTAATGTTATAAATGCCTTTATCTGTACTGGTATAAGTTTGATATGGATAATCGGGTCCTAATCTGCTCGAAAAATAATAATAAAACCAGGTCCAAAGCCTTTTTGCAAGGAAATCACCGATCTTATTGGCAGGTGTTTCGTATTTTGATTTTTTAGTTTCGGTACGCAGATGGTTTAATAACGGGCTATGCGTCATATCAAAATAATCATCCTGCGTACGGTTGGGTTGTTTATTTATATCTTGTTGTTCCATTAACGGTTTCGATTAAAAGAATTTCTTGAAATAGGTGTCTATAAGCTCCTCGCTAAAAAACTTTGAGAACGGTTCCATAGCTTTTAAGCTTTCCATCATGCTGTTGGTATTCACTGTTTTCATGGTGGTCATTTGCGTTGCGAAGTCCTGTGCGGCTATTTTTAGAATCCCCTTCCCTAATACATTGTTTTCAGCTTCATCCTCATAAATTGTTGTGTAAAGCACGGTCGTATCGTTCCAAAGATCAAATGGAGAATTACCATCGACCTTTTTATAACCGTAGAAATAGAATTGCTTCCCATCATGGGTATTAAGCGTCATGTTATACTTCATTTTCAGGTGGTCGGGATTGTCGGCATCTTTTACAAACAGGTTAAACAAGCCATCGCTTACAGTTAATGGCTTGTCTGATAAAGCAGGGGCAACAACTGTTCCGCTCATATAGCCTTTATGTTCAGGATCGGCAACAAAAATGTCCATGCTTTCTGTTTGGATGGTGAGCGTAAATAATATAGGGGAGCAATGCTGTTCGCCAGCTGTATAACCCACCTCAAAATCATCTTTTTCGCCTACACTGAAAAAGCCTTTCATGGTTTCAGTAAACTGAACTGCCGGTGCTGGAATGGTTAAATTGGAAACCACAGGAGGAAAATCATAAGTCGTTTCAAGACCCAGGTTTTTTATGATAATGTTACAGGCGCGTTCAGCAACTGCCGAGATTGTGAATAATGGATTTGTACCCAGTGGCAGGGGGATTATAGAGCCATCCAGCACGTACAAACCCGCATGCGTTGCCTGCCCATCTGTGCTTGAAAATACATTGCCGATATCATTTGTGACTCCCCGCGTAGCATCTTCGCCCATGCTGCAGCCACCGAGCGGGTGCACAGTAACCAATTCATAATCTAATGCTTTTTCCCAAACCAGGTCCTTGATAAATACCCCTCCCAGGGCTGCAGTAGCATCGGTCATGGCTTTGCTTACTTTTTGAAAAATTGCCTCCTTGCCAACACCGGGCCAGTTGATAGAAAAATATCCATTGTTTAAGCTCATTACGCCGCTGCAATCGTCATGTGTCATAATTAAATAGGTTTGTGTATGACTGGTAGCACCATGGTAGGGCCCGCTGATTAGGCTTTTAGCCTCTTCGCTGCAATCTCTTAGCCAGTTAGAGAAAATTCCTGTAGTATTATGCCCAATTGTAGCCGATAGCGACATCAGGGCTAAATTCAGCATGGAAACAATAGGGGCGGGTACGCTCCCTTCTTCAAAGGTCATCCCGTCGTCCAGTATGGGCTGGTTACGCATATCAATAACACTGGTAATGCAGGGGCCAACCGGAGCATACTTGTCGTCGTTCCACAAAGTTCCCAATCCCATGCCATTAATGGGTTCTTCGCAGTTATAGGCAAAACCCAAAACATCGCCATTGCCGGTAAAATGATCGCCCAATTTTGATGAAACTGATAATCCGTTTTCTTTTGACCGCAATAAGATTTCCGTACTGCCCAATGCGCCACCAGCAATTATTACGTTAGCCGAGCGTACAAACATTAGCGGCGCTTTAAATTTATCTCTGTCATTACCAAAAACATCAAAATAGGTAATCCAGTTATTGGCTGATTGTTCCACATGATCAACATTAATATTACAGAATATTTCGGCCCCGTTGTTTACAGCATCGGGCAAATAATTCATAATTAAGGTGTTTTTGGCAAAATGATTACAACCGGTAACACAATCGCCACAGTTAACACATTGGTTTTGCTGAACACCAACATGGTTAATCCCTGTTTTAAATGATACATTGATATCTGTATAATAAAAAGGCTGGTTCATTTTTTCTGCAGAGATCTGCATCGCCTTTGATTTAGCCAGCTCTGGATAACCGGGGGTGTTTGCCGGATAAGCGGACGGTTTAAGCATATCCCATGCCTTGTCATAACCATCCTGTAAGCTTGCCATGTCATTTCTTATTGCCAATGGCCAGCGATCGTCCAGAAATACACGGTCCTCGGGTTTAATAACCACACCTGCGTTAACCTGCGATGTGCCGCCCAGTCCACAGCCTTTAAATACAGATATACCTTGTCCAACATGGATATCATACAGGCCATTTTTATCGGCTTTACTAATGTCGGTGTTTAATTGCATCTCACCTTCGGCTTCCATTAAGGTAACCGGGTATTCGCCCGGCTGAAATTCCTTACCCTTTTCAAGCAGACAAACTTTCAGCCCCGCCCGCGAAAAGCGACTTGCCGCAATGCTTCCGCCGTAGCCGCTGCCTATAATTACTACATCATAAAAGGGTTTAAGATCAGTGATGGATTTAGATAATTTTCTCATATAGATTGTTTTTATCAGGATAGGTCGTTTAATAAATTCATAATAGTTTAGAGATTTATATCTTAAATTGTTGGTAATCGGTGATGCTCGGTGCGGGAAGCCAGTCTTCACTCAAACCCATGTTTATCACGCTTGCAAAGCCTTCGGGTGTTACTTTTTGAGGTTTATCTTTATAGGTGATAAACCAGCACTCAAAATGATCGTCGAGCACACCATTGGCATGCGGCATAAATGCGGTGAACAGGGGCTTGCCTTCAATTCCAAGATCGCGCATATACCCGGTACGTTTATGATCGCCAATAAACAAACTACCCTTGGCATTTTTACCCATTCTTATACCGGCTTTGGCTTTAAAATAAATATTAGATGCCATGAGCATATTGCGGAAATGACTATAATTTACCGAGCCCACATTCAACGGGAAATTGCATTTGGCCGGTTTGTCAATCTCTATCCTGAAGGCGAAATGGCCATTTAGCTCATATTGGGCCGATACCTTATCATCAGTGATAATAAAATCAAGACTGGCCTTATGCTTAGGCATTCCCCATATGCCTTTGCCGCCTTTAACTGATATTTCGCTGCTTACAGGGAGTTCAAGTATATATTGCCCGGTGTTGTAGTGACTGGTAAATAAAGCAGGTAGCATTCTGGGCGCTGGTTTTGGGCCCCTGGTACAGGCAATGCCTATGCTATATTCGATATATTTACCTATGTTGGTATGCAGGTAATTTATTACGGTAACCATAAATATGGCTTTGCCATTATGGTACTTTACCGCGTGCAGTTCATTGCCGGGCAGTAAGGCGTTTGCCTTATCGTAATCGCATAAAAAAGCGGCCATTAGTGCAGGCGAATTTTCTGTGGCTACCGGCATTTTAAATGGCACATCATCAACCAATGCGTAACGGCCGGTATAGTTCTTAATTCTATCAGGTATTCCCATGGTAATTGGTTTAGTTGTTTAATTCATAGATCATTGCCGGAAAAATGTCTTTATAAGCATCCTTTCCCATAAAAATATCCAGGTGACTATAAGTATCATAAACATATAGCTTATGGTAATCAGGGCGATACGAGTTGAAGTAATTATAAGTATTCACCTGGCTTTCATAGGAAAAGCACTTATTGAGCCTCCCGGCGAAAAATGCAAATCGTGCCTGAGCTGCCGGTTTATCGCCAGCATAATTGATTTTACCATCTGCGGATACCAGTGCACCTGCCGCAATACATTTAGTGATGTGATCGAAAAACGACATAGGCACATAGCCAAATTCTCCCCTGATCCAGTTTTTAGTTTCATCCGATAGGTTATCCAGTTCCCACAGTGCCGGGTGGCCAACGCCATAGGTAAAACTTACAAACTTGCCTACATCTGTGTCATTTTCCCAGTGCGTTAATTTTACAATCGAGCGGAATAGTTTTGCCTTCAAGTTAGGCGCGTCATCTGCCCAATGTGGGTTAAGATAGCTGGTCATGCGTTTAACCACCGGAACCAGGCTATTTAGTTTAAACCGGGAAGCACCTGAGACCACAGGGTGCAGCGAAACCGCGTTGCTAACAATGGTGGTGACCTGCGGCACAAGGCCTTTTAAAACAGAAATCATAAAGCTTGTTGAGCCCTGGCAATGGATAACAGCTTTTATGGTGGCGTAACCTGTAAGTCGGCATATTTCCTGCACAGCAGCCGGGTGATCATTATCTGCGACTATCTCCAGGTTCCATTCGTTAGGCGTACAAAGCATGCTGCCCCGCCAGTTTTCGAGCCAAACATCATAGCCATCCTCAGTTAAAGAATCCAGTATGTTTTTGTCATTCGGGGCATTAAATATGTTGCTTTTTACGCCCGCTCCATGCACGAGTAACACGGGCCCCTTTGGTGTTGGCCTTTCGGTTTTCAATCGCCATAGATTGCATTTAAAACCGTCAAATGAAGTAAATGGGTATAGGTCGAACTGGTGCACGGTAAAATAATTTAAAATCAGTAAATAATTTTAATTCTTTAAAAACAGTACAGTAAATTATATTATACGAGGTAGTTTATCTTAAAGGTTGTGATGGTCCGGTAATTCGAACAGGCATAAATTCAGCAGTTAACAGGGGGGAAACTGCTTATTATTAGCCTGTTTTATTTAAAAGTAGATATTATTTTGGTGAAATACCAATAGTTTAAGTTTAAATAATAATTAAATGTGGGGCAATGGGTGGGAAATCATTTTTCCGGTAGGATGAAAAATGTCTTGTCGGCGAGTTTAACTCACCCCGACTTCGCTGCGCTGGTCGCCCCTCTCTACGCTAAAGCGTAAAGAGGGAGGTAAAAATAAATAAATGAGCTTGCCCTCTTTACCGTTTACGGTAGAGAGGGCAGGTCGAGCGCAGTGTAGCTATCCCTGCGTTATGCATAATAGACATTGCATGAAGAAATTCTATTTTCATCACAATTAGCCTCTGGATTAGCCCAACGCTGATACTTGCGCCAGAGTAGGGGATTTTTTTAATGTGGTTATTGTTTGTGAATAAACAATAAGTTAAATTTGGCTAAATAACCTAAGCGTATGAAAATTTCTATATCGCCTATAATGGCTGCAATCTTTACCGGATGAGCCTTTTCATTTTTTTTTAAGATACAAGAAACACAAGAACGAAGCGTTTGCAGGCTTCTTATTTGTGGCAATCAGATAGTTATATACTTTGTTTGTGTTTATATCTGATTAGGGTTTCTATTTTTATGTAATTCACCTATAATTAGCTCATAATAAATTATTAAACACAAAACACCGACTCATTTAATGCCTCTTCAAATCATTTAAAACTTATATATGGCAGATCTTAGCACTACAGTAGCTGGCTTACGGGCCTATGCAACACCAACAGCTGATTCTTTGTACCAAACCACTGATTATGGTGGCGGCAACTGGTATTATGATTCGTCAGTCCCAGTGACCGCCGACAATTTGGGAACCATATTGGCAGCAGTGGGCGGCGGGTGTTATATAAGAATATTTTCGGGCCCGCTTGTAACTACATGGTTTGGTACCAACGGCAACGATGCTACTAACGATGCTTCGGCTTTTCAAGCAGCTGTTAATGCAGCATCGGCATTGGGCGTTTACCAGGTATATATTCCCGATGCTCCAAGCTATATTATTAATGGAAGCAGCGTTACACTGCCAGAGGGTGTAGAACTTATTGGCTCGTCGCGGGGCGGAGTGCTGATTACGTCTAATACTACCGCTTTTATTTTGCAAAGCAACTGTAAGTTGTCCAATATCACCTTAACCTCGCCCTTTGCCGGTGCAGCAGTGAAAATTCAAATTGGTTCGTCAAATTACGAAATTTCAAATTGTATTATTACTGGTACTACCTGTATTTACGCGCAAAATAGAGTATATGATGGCAAAATAACCGACAACATACTTAACATTGGGGCAAGCAGCGGCTATGGCATAACGTTAATCAATCCTTCTGTAGTTATAGTTGAAAACAATACAATCAATTTTTCAGCAGCGATAAGCGGTTGGGGGATCGTTTACCAAAATTACGCCGAATATACCGTTACTAAAAACAACGTTATTAATGGAGCTTTGGAGTGTATTGTAGGGATTTTATTTGATTCTCAGCGCCATGAAGTGGGCAGCAACTTCGCAGGCTATACTACACGGGGCAATAAAATTATCGGCAACTATGTGTTTAATATTGCCCAGGAAGGTATTTCGTTCGATTTTTCCGTTGAAATATCAGCCGCTACTATTGCAAACCCGGTAAGCTCGTTTACCTTCGGGACCATAGCCACAGCATCCAATTCCACAGGTCAAACAGTGCTCACCGATACTACACTGAACAACAGTTTGTATACTACCGATGAACTGGCCAATTATTACATGGTGATTACAACAGGAGCCGGGGCGGGTCAATATTCTTATATAGTGCATAATTCAGCAACGGGCGGCATTATGACCCTTTCGTTAAACGATGAATTTAAAATCCTTCCTGCCGCCGGTGACAACTACCTGATTGGTAACTTTGTAACTGATAGCCTGATTGAAGGTAATACGGTTGTGAACGCCCAGCAAACCGGGATATTCTATTTTGGAGGTGTTTTCAACTCGCGGCTAATTAATAATAGTGTACAACAATGCGGGTATGGTGCAACCATTGATACAGCATTTCAAAGGGCAGGCATTTCTTGCACCTCTATGTATTCTACAGGAAATACTTGGGGGCAATATCCGGGTGTTTTCATCGGCAATGCAAACAACATTATCGAAGGCAATAATCTGCTCAACAACAATATTGGCATCCAATTATGCAACGCTAAATTCGCAATCTCAAGCATTTCGTCTGCATATAAACCTTATAATTGTATTATTCGCAACAATATTGATTTTGCCAACGAGAGCACCAGCATTGTTGATGGCAATAATATTTTATTGGACATGAATAATCTCATTTATGTTGCTACTGATGCCAATTATACTATTGCCAATTCAGGTATAGACGTTGGCGCCATTATTAAACTGCCGTCTATAACCAGTGGGCGAACCGTGACACTTCCATCATCTATCGCCATGTACCAGGGACAGTTCATTAAGCTGTTGAATGTGAATAACACGTCTTTTTCATGGTCGTTTGCTTCATCGGTAATAACACCTTCGGGCAGTCCAGTTACCACCATTGCCAATGGTACTTGGACAACTATTGTGTCCGATGGAGCTAACTGGATTGTGTTAAGCTAAAGTTATCACGCTGGCGCACGCATTAAAGCATGGGAAAAAGGAACAGCCTAGTAAGTATATTTTAAGTAAGCCTTTACACATCACATATCAGCACCCCTTGTTTTAAGGAAGCCAATTTATCTGCGTGTTTAGGAATAAACTCCTGGGCAACATAGCCTTTGAAGCCTGTTGCCACAATTGCTTTCATTACCGCCGGGTAAAATAGCTCCTGTGTTTCGTCTATCTCGTTTCTGCCGGGTACGCCGCCGGTGTGGTAATGGGCAATATATTCGTGGTTATCAGTTATGGTCCTGATCACATCGCCCTCATCAATCTGCATGTGGTATATGTCGTATAATAACCTGAAGTTATCTGAGCCCACACGTTTAACCAGTTCAACACCCCACGCTGTCCTGTCGCATTGGTAATCCTTATGATTAACTTTACTGTTGAGCAGTTCCATAACCAATATTACACCGTGCTTTTCGGCCAGCGGCATTAATTGTTTTAAGCCCTCTGCGCAATTATTCCAACCTGTTTCATCGCTCTTACCACGGCGGCTTCCGCTAAAACATATTAGGTTTTTATAACCTGCCTTAGCCACCAGCGGTATCATGTCCGAATAATTTTTGATCAGCGTTTCATGAAAAGCCTTATCATTGAAGCCATCGGTCAAATTTATCTCAGCACCATTGCACATAGCCGAGTACAAGCCATATTGCTGTAAGGTAGGCCATTCTTTTGGTCCAACAAGGTCAATAGATTTAATGCCCATTTCTTTAGCTGCAGCGCAAAGCTGGTCGAGCGGTATATCGGCATAGCACCATCTGCATACGGAGTGGTTTATATTGCCTTTTAGCTTATCATTCATTGTGTTGTTTTTTGTAGGTTCAGCAAAAGAGGCTAGCACACCCGATGCGCCTATTGCCGCAGTACCTGCAATCATATTCCGTATAGCCGACCGGCGGCCTTGATTTGTAGCCATTGTTGAAATGTGTTAAATGTTCAGCTCTATTTACTTACCAAGTGATTGAATTATCGGATAAGCAAAATCGCATTATTATAATTGATCTTCTGTATAAACAAATCTAATGAAACAATTATAATATCATAATCCTATAAATTAAAAACGTTAAACTATAAATTTAAAAAGCAGGGTCGGGGTAAATTTGTATTATAATAAATAAATTAACATGAGCATAATAACAAACATTTTAACCGAACTGGCTTTTATGGTTTGGGATATATACTGGGGGCTTGCATTAGGTTTTATACTGTCATCATTAATAAGGGCATTTGTATCTACCGAAAGCATTTCAGCACGTTTGGGTAAGAACTCGATAGCCGCTTTGGGTCTTTCTACTCTTTTCGGTGCCATATCTTCTTCCTGCTCTTATGCCGCGGCATCAATGGCGCGTACGCTGATGATAAAAGGTTCTACGTGGTCAAACGCGGTTGCTTTTATGGTGGCCAGCACCAATTTAGTCTTCGAAATATTTATCGTTATCGTATCCCTGTTAGGTTGGGCATTTTTTGGTGGCGAAGTAATAGGTGGACTGTTTTTTATTATTATTTCAGCCATACTCATCAGCAGGTTCTTCCCATCAAAAGTAAAGGATGAGGCCAAAGAAAATATAGCCGCGTCCGAGGGTGAAATGTCAGATGATCCGCATGCGCACCATCACATGGAAACCAAAAGTTCCTGCTGCCAGCATGATATGAAAATGGATAAAAAGGACGATCATGCAGACAAATCAAACCTGTTCTCTAAACTAAAAACTGCCAGCGGCCATTATTTTATGGATGTAACCATGGTAGGTAAGGATATACTTATCGGGCTTATAGTAGCCTCCATTTTAATGGTTTTAGTGCCCGATGCTTTCTGGAAAGGTTTGTTTTTAACCGGAAACAGTTCATTGCCTCATTTTGTAGTATTAAGCTGGAACGCGATAGTAGGGATAGTAATTGCCATTTTTGCCTTTGTTTGTTCAGTAGGTAATATTGTAATGGCTGCTGTATTGTGGAAAGGTGGGATATCATTTGGCGGGGTTATCGCATTTATATTGTCTGATCTGGTTACTATTCCTATGCTGATGGTATTCCGTAAATATTATGGCAATAAAACTATGTGGTATTTATTAGGTATACTGGTAGTTAGCATTTTCGCCACCTCATTGTTTTTGGATTATTCGTTTGCCGCTTTGCATTGGATACCAAAATCATCTGCCAGTGGAATGCAAATGGCTACTGAACATTTTGAATGGAACTATCAAACCTGGCTAAACCTGTTCTTTATACCTGTTTCTGTCATCTATTTTTATTGGGGACGTAAAAGCATGAAATAAGCGCTAATTTTGCGCAAATAATTTGCTAATGCTGATACATATAAAAAACATGGTGTGCGACCGCTGTAAAATGATTGTAGGGCAGCAATTGGAAAGCCTGGGCTTTACTGTTAAACTGGTTTCACTTGGCCAGGCGGAGATCACTCCTGAACCAACTGAGGAACAGTTGCAAATGATTGCCGCTAACCTGAAAGTTTCGGGTTTTGAGCTGATCAGCAAGGAGATGGATAAGACGGTTGAGGCGATTAAAAATGTGGTGATCGAACTGATACATCATTCAGATCTGTCGGAAATTAAGGTTTCTTATTCAGATCTGATCGCAAGTAAATTAGGGAAGGATTATGCGCATTTGAGCCGTTTATTCTCCAATTCACAGGATACAACTATTGAGCGGTTTATAATTGGCCAAAAGGTGGAAAAAATAAAAGAGCTATTGGAATACGGTGAACTAAACCTAAATGAGATAGCTTACCAGATGGGCTACAGCAGCAGCGCGCATTTATCGGCCCAGTTTAAAAGTATAACCGGGTTAACGCCCAGTCAGTATAAAACAAATAAATTTAAGAGCCGTAAATCGCTCGACAGACTATAAATTAATAATACCCGTTAAATAATTAAAACGCATGAAAACTACCAGATCCATATTTATTGCACTATTATTATTGATACCCTTTTCAACAGTAATAGCGCAGAGCGTAACAGCAAACACTGCAATTAATAATGTGCTCACAGCCTACTATGGTGTTAAAGACGCATTAGCTGGCGACAATAGCAGCGCCGCACAAAGTAAAGCAAAAGAGCTATTTACTGCGGTTAACGCTGTACCAATGGACAAGCTAAACCCTGATCAACATAAAATATGGATGGCTTATACTGATAAGCTCCAGTTTGATAGCAGGCACATTAGCGAAAGTACTGCCATTGACCATCAACGCGAGCACTTTACCAGTCTGTCGAAAAACATGTACGAGGTAATAAAAGGTTTAAAAGTGAACAACACGGTGGTTTATGAGCAATATTGCCCCATGAAAAAAGCTACCTGGTTAAGTGAAACATCAGCCATTAAAAATCCATATTTAGGTAAAAAAATGCTGGATTGCGGCAGAACTACTGCTACTTTAAACCCGGCAAGCAAATAAATAGCTATTTGTAATTTAAAAATTCAATATCTTCGTATTATTATATGAAACGTACCACGCTCATTTTATTAATGGTTATATATCTGCTATCCTGTGTGGGTATGGGTATAAACCGTTTTTATTGCTGTGGTAAACTGGCTTCAGTTACGTTAACTTATGGCGAGGATAACTCCAGTAAACAAGTTGATAAGAACAAATGCTGTCGTCACGAAAAACAAAGCTTAAAGATAAACGACAACCACTTTAACAGTACCGCATTATCTTTAAGCCATCCCGCACCCGCGATAGTTCCATCTTTTATCAGCCTGAACAATGAAGCCATTGTTAGCCTGTTACACACCAAAATAGTATACAAGGGAAATGCCCCACCGGGACATTCAATTATACCCGTATATACCCTCAATTGTACCTACAGAATCTGATCTGTATTTCTTCGCATTAGCCTTTACGGTCTGTAAGCGGCTATCATTCAAGTTAAATTATTCATCTTAATTTATAATCAAAGCATAGGGCTTTTTATTGCCTGATGCTATTTTATCCATTCCTTAATTTTTCAAGAAACATGAAAAAAGTAACGTTAATGGCTTTAGCCATCCTTTTCGCAGGAACAACTGTGTTCGCTGCTCATTCAACAAATTTGGTAACCGATACCGCTAAAACTAAAAAAGCAAAAGTTGCAAAGGTGCAATATACCTGCCCAATGCACCATGATGTATTGAGCGATAAACCGGGTAAATGTCCTAAACCAAACTGCGGTATGACCTTAGTAAAGGTTGATCCTGCCAAGAAAAAACCAGCAGCAATGAAAATGTAAAATCATTTAAGTCCGCTCGGCAATAGGCGGAGCGGACTTAATAAAACTTTTAAGATGATTAATCAACTTATTTCCCTGTCGTTAAAAAACAGGTATATCGTTTTGCTTATCGCAGTTGCCCTGTTTGGATGGGGCGCTTATGCGGTTAAGGAAAACCCCATTGATGCCATTCCTGACCTGTCGGACAATCAAGTGATCGTTTTTACCGAGTGGCAGGGCCGCAGTCCGCAGATCATGGAAGATCAGGTGACTTACCCGCTGGTGAGCAACCTGCAGGGTATCCCCAAAGTAAAAGCTATCAGGGCTACATCCATGTTTGGGATGAGCTTTGTATATATAGTTTTTGAGGATAATACTGATGTATACTGGGCGCGCAGCCGTGTATTGGAACGCCTGAATTATGCCCAGCGCTTATTGCCCGAGGGTATTACCCCAACTTTAGGCCCCGATGGTACAGGCGTAGGCCATATCCTTTGGTACACGCTAAATGCAAAAGGGATAGACCTAGGCGAACAGCGTGCCATACAGGATTGGTATGTAAAACTGGGACTGCAAACCGTACCAGGGGTTAGCGAAGTAGCCTCATTCGGTGGTTTTGAAAAGCAATACCAGATCAATGTCGATCCGCATAAGCTCAATTACTATAACATTCCGTTATCGCAGGTTTTAAAGGCGGTAAAGAGCAATAACAATGATGTAGGCGGCCGCAAGTTTGAGATGAATGGCACTGGCTATATAGTGCGTGGATTGGGTTATATTAAATCTTTACAGGATGTAGAGAATATTCCCATCGGCGTAAATAATACCATACCGGTAACCATAAAAGATATTGGTACCGTGCAAATGGGAGGCGATGAACGGCTGGGCATATTTGACCAGAACGGTGAAGGCGAAGTGGTAGGTGGTATTGTAGTGATGCGCTACGGCGAGAACGCTGATAAGGTGATCCATGCGGTAAAGGACAAGATGAATGATATTCAAAAAGGCCTGCCGCCCGGAGTAACCTTTAAGATAGCGTACGAACGCAGTGAACTGATTGAAAGCGCGGTAAACTCCGTAAAGCATACGCTGATAGAGGAAATGATAACGGTATCCATCATCGTTATCCTATTCCTGTTTAGCTGGCGCAGCGCTTTGAGCATCATTATTCAGATCCCCATTACCATAGCGGCCAGCTTTATATTGCTGAATGCCTTTGGTATCAGCTCAAATATTATGTCATTAACCGGTATCGCTTTAGCCATTGGGGTTATTGTAGATAACGGTATTGTGATGGTTGAAAACTCGCACCGGAATTTATCCATCGCGCAACAAAAAGAACAATCATGACCACAGCAGAAAGAATAAAAATTATAGAAGCATCGTGCAAGCAGGTTGGGCGTGGCGTGTTTTTTTCAACGCTGATTATTGTCGCCTCATTCCTCCCGGTATTTTTGCTGGAAGGGCAGGAAGGCAAACTATTCGGCCCCCTGGCGTGGACAAAAACTTTCATCCTCGCCATTGATGCCATTTTAGCGGTAACGCTGGCCCCTGTGCTGATCTCGTTTTTTCTGAAAGGGAAACTTAGGACCGATGACCGTAACCCATTAACCCGTGGACTGGAAAAGATCTACCGCCCCATACTTAATTGGTGTGTTACCTGGCGCAAAACAACATTGACTATTAATATCGTTGCCTTGCTTATCAGCATACCGCTCTTATTAAGTTTAGGCAGTGAGTTTATGCCGCCGTTGGATGAAGGTACCATCCTGTTTATGCCGGTTACTATGCCGGATATTTCCAATTCTGAAGCCAAGCAATTGCTACAGGTGCAGGACAGGATCATTAAAAGTGTGCCAGAGGTGGCCAATGTTTTAGGCAAGGCTGGCCGGGCAAATACGGCTACCGATAATTCGCCCATTAGTATGGTGGAAACCATTATCCTGCTGAAACCAAGAAGCGAATGGCGCAAAGGGCTTAAAAAGGAAGATATTGTTAATGAATTAAACGCCAAACTGCAAATACCGGGTGTAGTAAACGGCTGGACGCAACCCATCATTAATCGCATAAACATGCTTTCAACAGGTATCCGTACCGATGTGGGTTTGAAAATCTACGGGCAGAACCTGGATACTATTTATGCATTATCCAACCAAATGAAACAGGCCTTGCAGGGCGTAAATGGGGTGAAGGATTTGTATGTCGACCCGATAACCGGCGGTAAATATCTGGATATACAGATAAACAAAGATGCTATTGGCCGCTACGGTTTGAGTGTTGATGATGTGAACGAGGTTGTTGAAAGCACTTTAGGCGGTATGAATCTCACAACTACAATTGAGGGCCGCAGGCGTTTCAGCGTGAACCTGCGCCTGGCTCAGGACTATCGCAATAATTTGGACGAGATCAAACGAACATTGGTGCAAACGCCATCATTCGGGCCTGTCCCGCTATCATCTGTGGCGGATATTAAGATAAGCGATGGCCCTGCTATGATACAATCTGAAAATGCATTGCTTAGAGGTACAGTGCTATTCAATGTGCGCGATCGTGATTTGGGCAGCACTGTTAAAGAAGCGCAAGACAGGCTGAACAGTATGGTAAAAACACTGCCCAAAGGTTATTATGTAGAGTGGAGCGGCCAGTATGAAAACCTGATCCGTGCGCAGCACACCTTAAAGCTGATTTTGCCAATTGTATTGGTCATCATATTCACCTGCCTGTATTTTGCTTTTAAATCTATCAGGGAGGCATTTTTTAGTTTGATCTCGATCCCATTCGCGCTAATTGGCGGCGCTTATATGGTGTATTTCTTTGGGGTGCATTTGTCGGTTGCAGTGGCGGTTGGGTTTATTGCGCTGTTCGGTATAGCTGTGGAAACGGGCATTGTAATGGTGATCTATCTGAACGATGCCATGCAGCAGCTAGTTGCGCTGAAGGGAAACTCAAGGGAAACCATCACCCGCGAAGACCTGCGCATTTATGTAATGAACGGTGCGGTAAAACGCCTGCGCCCAAAACTGATGACGGTTTGCGTGGCACTGTTTGGTTTGGTGCCGGTACTATGGTCGACAGGTACGGGCAGCGATGTTATGCTGCCGATTGTATTACCGATGATAGGCGGGGTATTAACTTCTTCAACCCATATTTTACTGGTTACACCGCTCATTTTTTTAATGGTGAAGGAATACGAGCTAAAAAAATATGGCAAGCTGGAAGTATTGGATGTAAAGGAATAAGAACATGAAAACGAAATATCAATTTATATATATAGCGCTCATTAGCATTGGTTTTATATCCGATGCAAAAGGGCAGGTTCAACGCTTGCCGCTGGATAGTGTTATAGCCCGTGTTACCGCCAACCCGGCGTTACAGGCATATGACGCCCGCATTAGCGCGCAAAATGCTTATGCAACCGGGGCGAAAAACCTGGATGCACCAAAGATCAGCGCGGGGCAATACCAGGTGCCATATCAGTTTAGTCCGAATGGTGGTTCGTTTATGATCAGCGGTGAGCAGATGTTCACCAATCCGGCAAAGCTCAAAGCAAAGCAGGAATATATGCAGGGCGTATCCAAAGTAACTACAGAGGATAAGAACTATCAGAGAAATCAACTCATCGCGCAAGCAAAACAATATTATTATGAGCGGGTGGTGCTGGAAAAGAAGCTGGCTTTACTGCAAAACACGCAGAACCTGCTCGAATATATGCTGAAGGATGCCAACATCCGCCTCACTTACGGCAAGGAAAAGTTGAGCAATATTTATAAAGCCAAAGCCGAACTGTATGAGCTGGATAATAGTCGTGAGCAGCTGAATAATGATATCAGCCAAAAAAATATCATGCTCAACACGCTGATGAACCAGGACAAGCAAACCGCTTTTATGATTGATACTAATTATGTTTTAAAAGGCTATGAAATAGCCATTACAGATACGGCAGCGCTGGCAAACCAGCGCAGTGATATTAAGGGTATTAATCGAAATATAGAGCTGCAACAGTTAAATGCTCAAATGGAATACAGCAAACGTAAACCCGATTTTGGTATACAGGCAGCACATATGACCAGCTATGGGGGTTCTGCTAATCAATATGTATTAATGGCTTCGGTTACTATACCTATTGTGCCATGGGCGTCAAAGGAATATAAGGCCAACCTGAAAGGAATCCGTTACGAGGTAGAAGAATTGCAGCAGAAAAGGATGGATGTGCTTAACCAGGCCGAAGGGCAGCTGGCGGGATTAAGAACTGATATGAGCAGCAAGAAAAGGCAGATCAATAACTATCAGCATAATATAATACCAGCGTTGCAAAATGGTTATAAAACAGCTTTGCTGGCTTACGACCAAAATACCGGCGACCTGCCATCGGTACTGGATGGCATTAAAGACCTGCAAGCCGCCCGAATGGAGGCATTAGACCGTTTACAGGAAATATTAACTCTACAGGTAGCTTATGAAAAAGAAAATGAAAAGTATTAAAGGTATTTCGATAGCGCTTTTCGCCATTGCTATACTGATAAGTGCTTGTAACAACCATAAACAGGCAATTGTTACATCGGCACAAATAAACACTAATGCTAAATACACCTGCCCCATGCATCCGCAAATACTGGAAGACCACCCAGGCAGCTGCCCGATTTGCGGGATGACGCTGGTTAAAAAATCAGGACAGGCGAGTGAGGGCTCGGGCATTAGTTTAAATACGGTTTTGCAGCCGGTTAATTCGTCAGTAATATCATCGGTTAACGCTATTATACCAGAGCAAAAGGAAGTGCCCACATCAATTTCAGCTCAGGGCTATCTTGATTTTGATACCCGCACGTTTAATAATATTGCCTCACGTTTTTCGGGGCGGATTGAAAGATTGTATATCAAATATGCTTTCCAGGAGATCCATCGGGGTGAACGGATATTTGATATTTATAGCCCGGATATGGTTACCGCGCAGCAGGATCTGATCTATCTCACAAAAAACTCTCCGCGGGAAACCGGTTTAATTAATGCTGCCCGGCAGAAGCTGCTGTTGCTTGGTATGACACAGACGCAAGTAAATCAGGTAGTGAAAACGGGTAATGCCTATTATAGCTTACCGGTTTATAGTCCGTATGAAGGCCATGTTCATGATGTAGCACATAGCCAGATGTCGGGTGCTGTAAGTGAACCATCTCCATCGGGCTTTGCCAATAACCTGCCCTTAGCTATTAAAGAAGGTATGTATGTGCAGCAAGGGCAAACATTGTTTAACGTGGTTGATCCGCATATGCTTTGGGCGATAATTAAGGTCGACAGATCGAACATATCGTCATTAAAACTAAATCAGCCTGTTAAAATCACATTGCCTGATTTACCGGGCAAAGAGATAAATGGCAAAGTGAATTTTATTGAACCAACCCTGCGCGATGGTGATAAAACCACTACGATAAGGGTGTATATTGATAATATGGATCATGAGTTGAAAGTGAACAGTCTTGTAAAAGCCGAGATCCAAACCGGGCAAATAAATGGCCTATGGATCCCAAGGTCGGCAGTAATTGACCTGGGACGAACACAAATTGTTTGGCTTAAAAACGGGCCTGTATTTCAGGCGCACAAGGTAGATACGGGAGTTATTAACGGAAATGAGATACAGGTAACCAGGGGCTTAGCGGCAACTGATAGCCTTGCCTCAAACGCCCAATATTTAACCGACAGCGAAAGCTTTATTAAAACAAAAGGCAATGAATAAGATAAAAATATTGGCATTGCTGCTTCTGCTTGGCTTTGCAGCATGTAAGCAAAAACCACAAACAGTGGCCGCGACTAAAACTCAAAACAAGTTTTACTATACCTGCTCCATGCACCCACAAATACATGAAGATCATCCGGGTAATTGTCCCATCTGTGGCATGAAACTCATTAAGGTTGAACTAACCGGGATGAACGATATGGCTGCAAATAAAATAACGCTAACAGCTACGCAATTACAGCTGGCAGGTATTCAAACAGATACCGTACGTGAAGAAAATGTAGGTGCTGAAAAAACACTTACAGGGACGGTAACTACCGATGAAAATACCGCAGAGGAATTGAGTGCCAGGATAGCAGGGCGGATACAACAATTATTTGTGCGTGCTATAGGTGAAAAAATATCCATAGGGCAACCTGTTTATTCTATTTATAGTGAAGACCTGCAGGAAGCGGAGAAAGAATATTTACTGGCAAAACAGCAGCAAAAAGTATTGCATAATCCCGATGTGGATTACCAGCAATTGATCAGTTCTGCGGAACATAAATTGCAGTTATGGGGCTTATCGACAGCACAGATAAAGGCTTTAGCAGCTTCGGGAAAAGTATCTGCCACCACAACGGTATTAAGTAAGGTAAGTGGTACTGTTAGCGAAATAGCAGTTCATGAGGGGGATTATGTTACCGAAGGTATGTCAATCCTCAAGGTGCAGGCGTTAAACAATTTATGGGTACAAGCTCAACTATATGCAAATGAAACCGCAAATTATAAGGAGAACGACCGTGTAAGTGTTTCGTTTCCTGATCTGGGTAATCAGGTTATTAATGGCAAAGTTGAGTTTGTTAATCCGGAGCTATCTGAAGCCTCAAAGGTAAATTTAATAAGGATCAGTATTCCGAATCTTCAGGGATTGATACAGCCGGGTATGCTGGCTTATATTTCCATAAATAATGGTAGTAATCATGCTTTGGCGGTACCGGCTTCGGCTGTTTTAACGGATGGTAATGGCAGCAAGGTATGGGTCAAAAATGCAGATGGCAGTTTTTTATCAAAAATGATAAAACCCGGCAATGGCAATCAAAACTATATACCCATTGTTTCAGGCTTAAACATCGGGGATATTGTAGTTACAAACGGCGCTTACCTGTTGAATAGCGAGGCTATTTTTAAGAATGGGAATGATAGCAAGATGACCGGAATGAAGATGTAAAACATAGAAATTACCATTGATTTGGCACATGACAGATTGTGTCTCCACAGACAACTAGCATTATCATCCCCAATAATAGCATCATTTATCTTAGATGCCTGTGAGGACACAGACATCGGGTCTTTGGAGGGCTAAAGCCTTTTTGAAATTTGAATTTAACCGTTGGCTGAAGCCAAACGACAATGAATAAAAAATCATCCCCCAATAATATTAAAATTCATTGCCGTCCCATTTATGGGGCGGGAAAAATAAAAGTCAAAAATGGCTTCAGCCAAAAAAATATACAGCTTTTAAAAAGCGATTTTTCTATAGAAATTACATTGATTTGGCACATGACAGATAAATTTAATAGCTTCGGCGCTAATAAAATGTTTTTTACTAATGTTAACAGTTGAGAAAATAGGTGGCACTTCGATGAGTGCATTACAGGAAGTTATCGATAATATTATCTTATTTGAGAGAAGCGGTAAGGCTATATATAACCGGGTACTGGTGGTATCTGCATTTTCGGGGGTGACTAATCTTTTACTTGAAAATAAAAAAACAGGAGAGCCGGGCGTTTATCACCGCATTGCCAAATACCAGGATTTCCATGATTCGTTACATGACCTGGTTATTAAATTAAAAGAGATCAACAAAAAATATGAAGCATTGGGGCTTGATCTGGCTGTAGCCGACGCGTTTATTGAAAAACACGTTGCCCGTGCGCAAACCTATTTGGAGAACCTGGTAAATATACTGGCATCAGGTTATGTTAGCAAGGAGGGGATCTTACAGGCAGCCAGGGAAATATTAGCATCCATAGGCGAAACACATTCGGCCTTTAACTTAACCCAAATATTACTGCACAAAGGCATTAATGCCCGTTTGGTTGATCTGAGCGGCTTTGATGATCAGCGTGCTTTTACCATTGATCAACGTATAAAGGAAGCATTTGCTACTATCGAATTAAAAGATTGCATCTGCATTGTTACCGGTTACGCGAAAGGAACCGAGGGCATTATGCGTGAATTTGACCGTGGTTATTCAGAGGTTACTTTTAGTAAGATTGCCGAGGTGTTAAAGCCACAGGAAGCCATTATTCATAAGGAATACCACCTGTCAACCGCTGACCCTGCGATGGTGGGCCTAGATAATTGTAAACCTGTAGGCTATACCAATTACGATATTGCCGACCAGCTTGCTGATGTTGGCATGGAAGCCATACATCCCAAAGCTTCAAAGCCATTGGAGATAAACGGCATCCATTTACGTATAAAAAATACTTTTGAACCGGCGCACCCGGGTACACTCATTACCCGTGAGTATATCTCGGCGCTGAAAAGGGTAGAGGTGATCACCGGGACGGATAAACTGCTGATGGTTGATATTTATGACCCTTTAATGGTTGGTAACGTAGGCAGCGATTTGCAGATTATGCAGCTGTTCTTTAAACATAACATCAGCTATACCTTTAAAGCTACCAGCGCCAATAGCATATCCATTGTAATATGGGAGCAGGATTTCGATCAGCTATTAATTACCGATCTGGAAGAAGCCTTTGAAAAGGTTACTGTAGAAAAGGTAGCGATGGTTTGTCTGTTAGGTACAAATATGGATCAGCCGGGTTTACTGGCCAAAAGCGCGGCGGCATTAGCCAAACAGGAGATCAACATCAAAAGTGCGGGCTTTGCATTGCGTAAGGTAAATATCCAGTTTTTAATTGACCGGGAAGATTTTAAAACAGCCATTGTAGCGCTGAACAAAGCAGTAGGATAAATATTCAGGTTTAGAAAAAATAAAGGCATCCTTACACTCGCTGTTTGGATGCCTTAAACCTAAACCTTATCATTATAAACAAATAGAATATTTGTCATATGAGGCTGCAATGTTAGTTTATTTCTGTTTAAAATAAGATGAGTCTCGATGAATGGGCATAATGAATAGACGAAGAGCTATAATCACCCATTTTAACCCGCCATTTGGCCTAGTTCCACTTGCTTACAAACTGGTTAAAGGCATCTTTGTATTGATCGCCTACAGCTATGTTGAGCTTATTTATCTGTACCGAATTACGAGTGATCGCGCTTATTTTCTCAAGAGATACAATATAGGAACGATGAATCCGCATAAAGCGCTTCGCCGGTAATTTTTCCTCTAAAGATTTAAGGCTGGTAAGTGAGAGCAGGGCTTTTTCGCTGCTTTGGAGCCAAACTTTAACATAATCTTTTAATGATTCTATGTACACAATATCATTTAGTGCAATGCGTACCAGCTGATATTCTACCTTTAAAAATAAGTATTCATTTTCAATGGCATCATTTTCGGCAATAGGAGCAGAGGCTGGTTTGTTTACCAGTTCGGCATAAGCCATTGCTTTATGTGCAGCTCTTAAAAACTCTTCGTAATTAAATGGCTTTAACAGGTAGTCCAATGCATCAACCTTGTAACCTTCCAATGCGAATTGATTATAGGCCGTGGTAAATATAATACGGGGCCTATTTGGGTTATTGCCGTGGTCGAGTATACGGGCCAGCTCAAGGCCATTAAGATCGGGCATCTGTATGTCCAAAAATATAAGATCTATTTTTTGCTGATGGATGATCTTTAACGCTTCTACAGCGCTTGAAAACCTGCCAGCAAGGTTTAAAAAAGGTGTTTGTTCAATAAAAGCACAAACCAGCCCTAATGCCAGTGGTTCATCATCTACAGCTATACAATTTAATATCATGACAGATCAAGCGTTAAATGAACATTATATTCGTTGGTTTTATTTAATTGGGTTATCACCAGTTTGTGTCTGCCGGGGTATAATAAATGAAGCCTGCGCCTGGTGTTATTCAGCCCTATACCACCATATTCATCAACGTTGGAATTTTGGTTGGTGATAATAGTGTTTGTTACCGATAGCTCAAGCAGTTTACCCTGCTGCTTTATATTTATGTAGATGTGGCTGGGTTCGGTAGCGCTAACACCGTGTTTAAAAGCGTTTTCAACAAAGGGTAAAAATAGCATTGATGCAACAGGCAAATCATTCAGGTGCTCAGGTGCTTCAAAATTTATCTGTACCAGATTTGTCAGCCTCAGCTGCATTAAACTGATATAATCTTTTATAAAAGTTACTTCCTGACTTAAAAGCGAATGCGCCTGCGGCGTATCATAAAGCAGGTAACGCATCATACGCGACAGTTGGTGAATAGCTTTTCGCGAAGTTTCAGCATCAGCATAAGTAAGGGCGTAAATATTATTGAGCGTGTTAAAAAAGAAGTGCGGGTTTATCTGCGCCTTTAAAAAGGAAAGCTCTGACGATGTTTTTTCCTGCTGCAATATCATGTGCGATTGTTTATCGGCTTGCCATTTTTGTATGGCGGTAATACTCGTGCTGATACCCAATACCAAAGCAATCATAATAGGGGTAACAATATCAAAATGTGAATGTTCCTCATGATGTTTAGGTGGCCCGTGGCGCCTCATAGCCGCTTCAATCAATTCATGTAAATTAAGCCATTTATCGGCATAGATATTAATGAGTAAAAAAGCCGTAATAATGAGTGCTAAAAAAAGGATATAATAACCGGTATGATTTTTTAACAGGAACCGTGGCATTAATACCAATGAGTTTGTATAATACGCTACAGCCAGTATCAGTAAAATAATGGCCTGTTTTATCCATAACTGATAGGGAAAAGCGATGTCACTTGTAAAAGGCTGATAGAACAATATGGCCAATCCTAATACCAGCCATACCAGTATTTGTATAAGTATAGCAACTAAGCGGCTGTTTGATTTTTGAAATAACATACAGGCAATATTACAAATGATAATAGCTTACATCAACCGAAACCGCTCAGCAGTACGTTTTTACCGATGAAAGGATAGGCATAGTCTATAAAAAGTTCTATAACTAAATGTAAACTTTTAAACGGATAAAAATAAGGCTCTGTCTATGTTTTAGTGGTGCCGGTCTATTGCGTTTTTTACTATATAAGCTAATGGTTTGCTTTGATGTATGAAACTCAAATATTACTTAGCTATATTGATTTTATTAATAACGGTACAAAGTTATGCGCAAACAGGCCGCGTAATTAAAGGGACAGTTATTGATTCAACAAAACAAACCATACCGGGTGCTACGGTTAAATTATTAACTGGGGCCGATAGTCTTATAACGGGCACTGATGCAAACGGCGCTTTTATTTTCCCATCCGTAAAAGCGAGTCAGATTAGTTTGATTATTAGCTCTATCGGGTATGATCCCATCCGCCGTCGTATTATGCTGGATAACGCGGTTACACCAGTGATACTTAAACCCATTATACTCAAAAACTCAAGCACTACATTAAGTACGGTTAACATTACCTCAGTTAATCCTGTTAAAATTAAGGAAGATACTGTTGAGTTTAATACTGCAGCGTATAAGGTGCGCGATGGTGCGATGGTGGAAGATGTAATAAAAAAACTGCCCGGAGCTGATGTAGACAATAATGGCAACGTTACTTTCCAGGGTAAAACGGTGAGTAAGGTAAGGGTGAACGGGAAAGACTTTTTTGGTGGCGATATAAAAACAGCTACCCAAAATCTGCCAGCCGACGCGGTATCAACCGTGCAAATGATAAATGATTATGGCGATCAGGCTAATTTAACCGGCATTAAATCGGGCGAGCCGGAAACCGTATTGAACATAAACATAAAACCAAGTCGTAACAATGGGTACTTTGGCCAGTTAAGCGCAGGCGATGGCCGGGATGCAATACCGCAGATCGACGGTACAACAGATCAGAACCGTTTTGTGGGGCAAGCTAATTTATTCAGTTTCAGCGGCGACAGGCAGATAGCTGTACTCGGTAATCTTAATAATACCAATACCAGCCTGTTTAACTTTGGCCCTCCGGGAAGCCAGATGCCAGCTAATGGTATTACTACAGCGCGGTCAATAGGTTTTAACTATCGTGATTCATGGAGTAAAAAACTAACCGTGTATGGTAGCTACAGTTTCGCGTCAAACTCTGTAAATCTTACCAGTTCAACCCTGCAAAACAATATTTCAGTAGCTGATCCAAGTACAAATACACTAAAAAGCACGGAGCATGATACCAAGATCAATCATAGGTTCACCTTTAACATGGAATACAAACCGGATACGGTTAACTATTTTAAAATAAGCCCTTCATTTTCATATGCAGGGGTTAACACATCGGTAACCGGATCAAACCTGCTGGCAAATGATACCGCTACGCTATCAAATTATAACTATAAAACATTAAGCAATTCATCGGCACCGAATTATGGTATTAATGTATTGTATAACCACCGTTTTAACAGCCATGGCCGCGACTTTAGTGTGAACTTTGGTGTTGGCAGATCAACAAGCAGGGCATATGACAACCCGGTATATACCTATATAAATACTGCTGCAAGTGCACCTTTGGATCAGTTTATTAATACAAACAGTCATACCGATACCGTTGGTGCTTCATTTTCATATATCGAGCCTTTAAGCCGGAGATCATATTTTCAGGCAAATTACATTTATCACCGTGCCTATAGTGTGGCTGATAAAGTAACGGATACACTAGCTACAGATGGTTCAACAAACAACTATCCTTTGCTAAGTAATAATTATAATTTCACACTCACCACCAATCGTTTTGGTATCAATTATCGTTTTATCGAGAAAAAATATAACTATGTAATAGGTGTAGTTGCCCAGCCAACTTCGCTTGATGGTTATTCACCAACTACCGGACTTTCAACCAGTAAAACAAGTTTTAATTTTACACCTGACGCGCATTTCGTGTACAATTTTTCAAGATCGCAAACTTTAAGTGCTAATTATACGGGTACTACTAATTCCCCTACTTTTTCTGAATTACAACCGGTTACCGATTTCTCGAATGCCTCTTACCCTATAACCGGTAACCCGGATTTAAAACCGGAGTTTAATAATACTTTTTCGCTGCGCTATAACAAGTTTGATTTTGCAAGCGGTAATGTGTTTTTCAGTAATTTATCCTTCATCCAAACCGATAATAAAATTGTAGCCAATACCATTACTTACCCGGCTAATTACACGCCTAACGCTAAACTGTCAAATACTATTGCCACGCAATATTTGAATGCTAACGGTTACTATTCAGCATCGGGCTTTTATGTGTTTGCCAAGCCCTTTGATAACCGCAGGTATAACCTGTTTTTTATAGGTAATGTATCGTACAACAATAATATCTCATACATCAGTAATGTTGACGCGACAACTTTTGATATGACAACAGAGAAGAACATCGCCAAAACGCTTGTATACACACAAGGCTTGCGTTTTAGGGTTGATATAACTGATGTGATTGATGCGGAACCAAATACAAGTTACACTATTAACTCATCACAGAACTCTTTAAATCAGCCGGGCATCAATGATAATTTCAGAACATGGAATTTAGGTGTTACCGGAAAAAACTATGTATGGAAGGATTGGACATTAAGTTATGATTATACCAAAACGTTCTACTACAACTATAAAGGTTCAACAAACCCTAATATACTTAATACGTACATAGAGCGCAGGTTTTTGAAGAGCAAACTGGCCACATTCAGGTTATCTGCTTTCGATTTGTTTAACCAAAATACAGGTTATAGCAGCACACAAAATGGTAATTACGTTACCCAAACAAATGTTAACCGTTTAGGGCGATATTACATGCTCACGTTTACCCTGCGTTTACAAAAGAATGCCGGTAAAGGTCAGGGCGATCATGGTCCGGGTGATCATGGTCCCGGCGATCATGGCCCAGGCGGCCCTCCGCCGGGTGGTGGTGGTCCGGGTGGCGGCCCATCAATGGATTAGCCCCTGTTGTCAAAAGTCCGGGAAACCGGATTTTTGGCGTTACTTAAATTTTATTGAACGCTATAATCCCAATCATCGGTGCGGAAAGACGATACCGGGAGCCCATCAGTGCCGAATAGATCACCCACAGCAAAATCCTTGAAGGCGTACCTTACAGCTACGGGTTCTTTTACCTGGTCGCTGCTTACGGTAACCGCGCTGCCTGTGATCTGGGCCTTTGCCGGATAGAAATGTTTATCAGCGCCGGCAATTTCAAATGTATTTAGTTCCTTTAAAAACGAAGTTAGGCCATTAGCTATGTTCTTGAACTTTACTATGGCTGTACTGCCTTTTATGCTCAATGATTCATATGCCGGGCTCTGATAACCGAAGCCTTGTATACCATAGGTTTTGCCAAGCGCCAGGTAAGCCAAACGAGAGCCAACCTGTTCTTTCTGTGGTGGGTGGATGGTGCTTTGTTCTCCAATATCCATTAGCACAGCCATGCCTGTATTTGGTATCTTATCTTCATCCAAACGCTGCACATCCCTTAAAAAAGCCGAGTTGTATTTGCCGCCTTTGTTGTATGGCGGTAGTTGTGCATAATCATAAGGCGCTATCTGCGCGTAGTAAAAAGGGAAGTCGCCAATACTCCATTTTGAGCGCAGGACTTTAACAAAGGTTACAAACAGGGAATCATATTGTGCCGGGAAATCATAGTTTGATTCGCCTTGATACCATATAGTGCCTTTTATGCCGTACCCGATAATACCATGCAGCATGGCATTATATAAAGTAGTAGGGGTGCGGCTTACTTCTTTTATGGAATCAGTTGGAGCGGGTATCTTTATTTCAGGATAAGGCTTTAAAGTGGCCGGATCCATCCATGCTTGTATAGATGATCCGCTATAATTGCAATTGATCAGCCCGATAGGTACATTCAGCATTTTATTCAGCAGCCTGCCAAAATAATACCCGGTGGCGCTAAATTTTGCTACGGTCTCTGGCGATGCTTGCAGCCAATGGCTTTGTTTTATATCTTTTTGTAAAGTGGTTTTTGATCCTCGCGGAACGGTAAATAAACGGATATTCGGATTTTTGGAGTTAAGAATGGCTTCGTTTGAGTTTAATATTGGCTGACTTTTAAAGCCTTTCATCGGTATTTCCATATTGGATTGGCCTGCGCACACCCATACTTCGCCAATTAAAACATCGGTTAATACTAATGGCTTACCATCGCTGATACTTAATTGGTAAGGGCCGCCCGCAATCGGGGTGGCAATTTTCAAAATGAATTTACCTGAAGTATCCGCTATAGCCTGGTATATTTTTTTATTCCATGATGTTGTTGCCGTGATATGTGTTCCGGGTTTATCCCAACCCCAAACCGGTACGGCCGATTGCTGCTGCAATACCATATCATCAGTAAAAATGTTTGCAAGCGTAACCTGTGCAGTTGATCGGTGCGGTGAAAAAATGATACAGGAGAACAAGATAACAGATGCTATTAAACGTTGTGATTTCATCATTACTGAATAATTATTTAAGGCTTTCACTGGCTTTTCGGCCCTTGAAAAAAGCTATAATATGGTTTGTTATTTCAAATGTATATCATCTTTCTTTTATTGTTGATGCCATCACCATCAACTAGATAATATTGTACATTCATTTGATAATCCATTCTAATTTAAGGTAGTAATAGTAAATAACTTTACCATAATTAATACTCGCCATCTGTAAACCAATTACAGATAAACCTTTTATACTTAATAATGATGAAAAAAACTTATATCATTTTTGCAGGAGTTATCACCATGATGGTGTCAGTAAATTCTTATGCGCAAACCGGTAATACTGCAAAAAGCGAAACGAAAACAGCAGCCAAATCAAAATCAGACCCGGATGTAAAGGCAGAGCAATTTGTGGCCGCGCTTAATCTTACCGATACAGCCAAAGCGTCGCAAGTAAAAGCGATAATCACTACTCATTTAACCGCAGTACGCGATTGGCATAATAACCATGCCTACACACTTGTACCCGAAGGGTTGAACCCCATAACAGGCAAAATATTTACAAAGGCTGATCGACAGTTTATAGTCGACTCAACTATCCCTAAAACCGTGCATGAAACGTTAATGGCAGGGCTTCGTCAGTATTTAACTGATGACCAGGTGGAACTGATACTGGATAAATACACCATTGGTAAAGTGGCATTCACTATGAATGGCTACAAATCAATTGTGCCCGATATGAAACCGGCAGAGGAGGCATTTATATTAACTAACCTGAAACAGGCAAGGGAACAGGCTATTGATTATAAAAATGTGGAGGAAATATCAACCGTTTTTAAAATATATAAAACTAAAATCGAGGATTACTTTAACAGTAATGGCAGAAACTGGAAAGTGATGTACAAAACGTATGTCGACCAGGTTTTAGCTAAAAAAGCGATCGATAAAAATGCACCGGCGGCAGATAAGGATTAGTCTTGTAAGGTAACAAATGGGAATAAGATGCTGATTAAAAAGCCTGAATAAATATTTGTTTATTCAGGCTTTTTCAATTTCCTTATTTCTTTTGGCATGAAGCCATCCGCTGTATAGTAATTTTTGGTCGATAACCGGTTTAGGGAAAAATAAACTGGCAATATAGCCAACGCCAATTACTACAAAATGGCTATACACGCCCAGCATCAGCTTATTATGTGTGAAGTTGTATTGGCCAAGGTCGAGCAATAACAGCTTGTGGTTCCCCGTGCCGATTTTGGTAGAAGTAAGGAAAGCATAACCTGTAAACACAATGCAGGCAATAATACCTATAGTAACCCCCTGCCTGTTAGCGCGTGAACTGAACAATCCCAATAAAAATATACCCGCAATACCACCGGAAAATATGGCGTATAAAGTAAATACAATACCCAAAACCCCCTCATTACCTGCTGACAGGTACAAGGTGGCTATCAACAATGAACCTATACCTGCAAAAACAACGATCCATTTCCCGGCTTTCAAATATTCTTTATCTGTTTTGTTTGGATAAAAGCGTTTGTAATAATCCTCCACGCCGACAGCGGCCAGGCAATTTAAATCGGCTCCCAGGCTGCATACTGCGGCAGATACCAGTGCAGCGATAATTAACCCCACAATGCCCGTAGGGATCTTACTTACAATAAAATAAGGGAATATAGCATCAGGGCGCATACCTGCAGGTAACGGATTTTGATGATAATAGGCAAATAAAGCTGTGCCGATGAACATAAACAGCGCCCATACAGGTACCAGTAAAAATACGCCCATTAAGGAGGCTTTAATAGCTGATCTGTCTGATTTGGCGGTTAAATAACGCTGCACGATGGTTTGGTCGGTTCCATATTTTTGGATGCCATAAAAGATGCCGTTTATAGCCATTACTATAAAGGTGAGTTTTTTAAAATCGAAATTGTAAGGCCCAAATCCTGTATGGCCGTTTGTACTTGCAATATGCCATACTTCAGCAGGGCCGCCATTTACCGAATAAAGTATGATAATAAGGCAGGCAATGCCGCAGCCGAACAGCATGAATCCTTGTATCACATCCAGCCATATTACAGCCTCAATACCGCCTAATAATGCCAGGATAATGATCACCACGCCAATTACGGAGATAATTATTAGGGTATTAACCCCAGTCATATTAGCCAATGCGAGCGATAACAGGAAAAATACCGTCCCCATTTTGGAAAAGTGGGTGAGTACAAAACCCAGCGAGCTGTAATACCGTGCGAATGAACCAAAGCGCTTTTCAAAATATTCGTAGGTGCTTAAGCCGATAACCTTTCTGTATAAAGGCACAATGAACCATATCATGGTTAACAGTACAATAGGTACCATTAAACCCTGTACCAGTAATATCCAGTTGGATGAATAACCTTCGCCGGGATAAGCCAGAAAGGTTATGCTGCTGATGAGCGTGGCTAATATAGAGAAGCCGATGGCCCATGAGGGGATCTTACCATTAGCCGCAAAATAGCTTTGAGTTGAGTTTTGTCCCTTTGAAAATCTGAAACCGAAGTAAACGGTAATACATAAAAAAACAGCAATAATAATATAGTCAGGAATATGCAGGTGCGCTGTATTCATTGTTTATAGATGTTGTTTTTATTAGAAATTCCAGACAAAGGATGGCCAGTTATAACTGCCTGGTTTTAACGTAAGAAAAAGATCATCGATAGTATCAACTTTCATTTTTATTACACCAGGTCCAAGTTCCTTTATAGGGGAAAAACTGTTAAATTTTAATCGGTTTATAATTGCTGCGCCTGTTGAGCCGCCTTCTACTAAAAGTTCTTTTATAGCTGTTTTTTGGAATACCATATCAACAACTTTTGCCTTTTTATTACGTAACTCAGCAGCAGTTATTGTAATTCCCTTCGTAACGTGCTCATCAATGGCAATAATAGCTTTTTTATGACTATTTAATAAAGATACTATTTCATTAGCCCAAATCTCAAAAAGGCTATCAGGTGGGTTTTCGGCTTTGATAATATCACATGGCATATAACTAACTGGCCCACCAGTTTCTTTTATCTTTTTGATAGATTGCCTACTTTCATCATGCGTGCTGCCGCATACAAATAGCGCAGGATAGGTTAACTCATCAGGCTGGACATTATATTTATCCTGTTTTATCAAATTCAGCGATTCAAGTAAAGCGATAAAGAACCCTGATCCACCCGCCAATAAAGTGTTTTCATCTGCTTTGCGTATCCAATAATGCAAATCGTCGTTTGTTGCGCATTCGCCTACTGAAATGCCAAAATCAGGTAATGGGTCAGTTATACCACGCAGGTGTATTTCCTTTTCATCAACTCTTAGCATATGCTGCACCCGGCTGCTGGTAATTGCAAATTCGGGGTCATGTGCAAAGCTGGTTAAATGAATAGGCTTGTCTTTTATAAAATATCTGCCATTGTTTATTGTTCTGCCAAAGGCAGGATTTGCGGGAACTAATAATGCTTTCCCCAACCCAAGTTTTTGTAAATGCACTTTGATTTCACTTACCACATGTCCGCGTAATACAGAGTCAACCTTCTTGAAAATAGTATCAGGATTAATCTCTTTTAGCTTTTCCGTTACTGTTTCCATTTCTTTCAGAGCCTGCTCTTCGGGCATTGAACGGGTGTCAGTTGCAATGATCAACAGATCGGCTTTTGATCCGGTGTTAACGGCAGTAACTATTTCTACTGTCAGATCATATCTTAGCCCTATTCCGCCAAGCTCAGCAGCCCCCGTTAAATCATCAGCAATAACAACAATCATTAAACTATGATTTGTTTCCTGTACCTGCTCAACTGCACGGCAGATTCAATGGCCAGCAACATAGCATCTGCGCTGGCAATACCTTTGCCTGCAATTTCAAATGCTGTACCATGGTCAACGGAGGTACGTATGATCGGCAACCCCAGCGTAATATTCACCCCTTTAACGCTTGCCATTTGCTTCTTCTCAGCATCCCACTGAAAGCCCGAAAGTTTAAACGGTATATGCCCCTGATCATGGTACATGGCTACAACGCCGCCGTAAGCGCCGGTTGCCGCTTTTGCAAACATGGTATCCGGTGGGATAGGTCCCTCAATATTATAGCCGCGTAATAACGCTTCCTGAACAGCCGGTAAAATTTCCTCAGCATCTTCAGTGCCGAATAAACCACTGTCGCCGGCATGGGGGTTAAGGCCCGCAATGCCAATTTTAAGGTTGGTTTCACCCAGGCTGATGAGTCCATTGTATAGCAGTTCAATAACTTCCAATATTCGATCCTTTTTTACCAGATCGCAGGCCTGCCTTAATGATACATGGGTTGAAACGTGTATCACCTTTAAATTGTCTTCAACCAATAGCATAGCGTATTTACGGGTATTGGTAAAGTGCGCGTATATCTCGGTATGCCCTGCAAAGTGGTGTCCTGCTTCGTTAATTGATTTTTTGTTGATAGGTCCGGTAACGGTAGCATCAATATCGCCCATCATAGCCAGATCTATCACCTTTTTTACCGCACCGAAAGCCGCATTGCCTGCCATGGCCGATACCTCGCCAAACACCAGCTTGTTCATTTTTACGTTTTGCAGATCGTAAACATCTATATTGCCAAATTCAAATTTCGCTTCCTCAACGTTTGGGATAGGGTTGATCTTAGCATCTAAATGCAGGCGTTTAATAATATCATTAAAAACATCAGCGTCACCTACAAGTATGGGTTTGCAGATATCGTATACCTCTTTATTCAGCAATGCTTTAACAGCTATTTCGGGGCCGATACTTGCCGGATCGCCCATGGTTATTCCTATAATTGGTTTATCAAACATTTGTACTGGTTTTTATCAGTAAATTCTCCTTCTCCATGTTATGGCGAAAGTGTTTAAGTATCTTGCTTTTCTCTTCTTCATTCAACGGATAAAGCGGCGGCATAACAAACTCTTCGCAAAGCTCCAGTTCATGCATGCATACCTTTAACGCCCATAATGATTCTCCCAGTAGTTTGCCTTTCTGATATACATCGCCCATCATGTCTGATAATTTCTGGAACTTATAGGCCCGTTCATTATCACCATTTTTAACTGCTTTATACATCTCTTCATAAATATGAGGGCATATATTTCCGGTGCTTGGTATCAGTCCATCGCTGCCATCTATCAGGGCCTCGGTTGATTTTGGCGCCCATCCCAAAAAGTGACAAAAATCTTCACGACCCGACCATAATTTGATTGATTCCTTTAGTCGTTCATCGCTGCGTTCTGAATCTTTTGTGCCGATGATCCTTTCATGGACACTTAATTCATCAATCACATACAGCGGGATCGACATTCTTGTAGTAACCGGAATGTTATATATGATAATAGGCCCCGGAACCTGATCAGCCAGTTGCTCAAAATACCGTATCATTTGGCTGTCCGATAGATTGTAATAGGAGGGCAGGGTAGCTGCTACGGCATCAACACCATGGTCGAAACCAATTTTGGCCAGTGTTACTGATTCTTCCAAACAATTGGCTGAAATGCCGAAGTATAGCATATCGCCCGGATATTTTATTTTGCTTGCAGCTATTACGTAGTCTTTTTTTAGTTTGAAAGGTAATGAAGCGGATTCGCCGGTTGTGCCATTTACAAAAGGCATAACATTATGCTTGTGAAAATTATGGAACATTTTCTCAAGCGCAGTAATATCCAGCTTAAAATCTTTAGTAAGTGGGGTAACAGCCGGAACTACAATACCTTTAAATTTTTGTTTATTGTTCATGCTGTTTTAGTATGCTTCATTGTAAATGTGTATAGCATCTTGTTCGCTTATATGGCGGGGGTTATTCTTTAAAAGTCTTTGTATTTTTAAAGCTTCTTTAGCCATCTCGGGTATAGCATCCGCAGGAATATCAACATCCCGCAATTGCGCAGGTACATTACACTCCGCTATCAGCGATCGTACTTTTTCTATACCCAATTTTGCTGTTTCGTAGTCGTTTATGCCTCTTTTGCAGCCCAATGCAATGGCTACATTAGCATAGCGTGTAAGCGATGCCTCCATGTTATATTCCATAACATAAGGCAATAGCAATGCATTTGATAGGCCGTGCGCCAAATGAAAAGTGCTGCCCAGTGGGTATGACAATGCATGTACGCCTGCTGTGTTAACAGGCCCCAGGCAAAAGCCACCTAATAAACTGCCCATAGCCACCTGGTAACGCGCGTTTTCATCTGCACCATTTTTTACAGCTTGTACCAGGTTGGCAGCAATAAGCCGTATACCTTCAAGCGCGTACATGTCAATAAAAGGTTGTGCAAACCTGTTGGTGTAGGCTTCAAGGCAGTGGGTTAAAGCATCAAGTCCGGTAGCAGCTGTGATAGCAGGTGGTACACTGATGGTTAATAAGGGATCTACATACACAATGTCCGGAACAAGATATGGACTGATGATGCCTTTTTTCTGATTATCGCTGTCATCAACCAAAATAGCATTTGGCGAAACTTCGCTGCCTGTTCCTGATGTGGCAGGCACGCACACCAGCTTTATGTTACGGCCTTTTAACAGGCCGATGCCTACTATTTCAATCAGGGTTTGGTCGTTATTCAATTGTGCCGCGATAAGTTTGGCTACATCCAGCACACTGCCGCCGCCAATGCCTATAACAATGTCGGGGTTGATGATTTTGGCATCTGATAATAGCGCTTCAAAATCGCTGAAAGACGGTTCCTGTACAATAGCTGTACTGGTGGAAACTACAATGTTATGAGCGGTTAACTGAGCTATAAAGTCGTCAAGCGCGGGTAGTAACGGTTCAATGGTTACAATAAAAGCATTTTTGCAGCCGGCATTGATGATTTCAGCGGGCAGGCTTGAAAGAGAGCCATTACCGAATACCAATTTACCGGGAAAGTTTATAGAAAGGTTTTGTGTATTGTTTATAATCATATATCATCCCGGCGTATCCGCATTTTAAATTATCAGTTTAAGTTTTATTGAAAGCGGTAGCGCGTTATTATCACTTTACAGAATAGTCGAGGTGTTCTGTATAAGCCTTGTAGGGGTACCACTTTAAATTATTGCTTTTAGATTTATTTAATAACAAATGTATTGGACGAAGCGATAGGAGTGTTGTATAATTTATGCAAGTAATTATAGGATATTATCATCGCATATATTTATTGGTATTTATAGTTAAAAATGCTTGCTATGCTGATTATTTAAGCTGAAAAATCTATATATAGCCACAAGCTATTCATATTGTGTATTATTAACTTATGATGTGTATTACGATAACGATTAAGTAAATATTACCGCCATAATGTTTGATGTTGTAATATAGCAGCAATACATTTGTATTTAAGTTAAGATATTATAATCCAACTTAATATATAACTTAGGTGATATAACCAGATCAGCGATATTCCTGATTTAAAACCAAATAACATTACGTATGACAGCAGTTAGAACTTTAGGGCAATTTATTATTGAAAGGCAAAATGATTTTCCATATGCAAAAGGGGAGCTATCTAGATTACTACGGGACTTAGCCATTGCTGCGAAAATTGTAAACCGCGAGATTAATAAAGCAGGCCTGGTTGATATTTTGGGCGAAGCAGGCACCACTAACGTACAGGGTGAGGGGCAGAAAAAGCTGGATGTGTATGCTAACGAGCAATTCATAGCAGCCCTGAAAAGCGGCGGTGAATGCTGTATAGTAGTGTCAGAAGAAAATGACGAGTATATTTATATCGACTCGGAAATTTCAAAGGATGCAAAATATATTGTTGCTATTGATCCGTTGGATGGTTCTTCAAACATTGATGTGAATGTTGGTGTGGGGACAATATTTTCCATACACCGCAGAAAATCAACTGATGGAAAGGCAACACTGGATGATGTTTTACAAAAAGGAACAGAGCAGGTAGCTGCGGGTTATATTATTTACGGTTCATCAACCATGCTGGTTTATACCACAGGCAAAGGCGTTAACGGGTTTACGCTTGATCCTTCAATAGGTGAGTTCTGCTTATCTCATCCGGATATGGCTATCCCAAAAGATGGTGTCATCTATTCTATAAATGAAGGCTATTATACCCATTTCCCTGATGGGGTTAAAAAGTACATAAAATACTGCCAGGTTGAGGATAAGCCAACTAACAGGCCATATACTTCGCGTTACACCGGTTCTATGGTAGCCGATCTGCACCGTAACATGATAAAAGGTGGCATATTTATTTACCCGAGTACCGCCAGTGCCATAAAAGGAAAACTGCGTTTGGTATATGAATGTAATCCAATGGCCTTTATTATTGAACAAGCCGGTGGTTTTGCATCAGATGGTTACAAAAGAATCTTAGAGCTTGACGTTAAGGAACTTCACCAACGCACACCGATCTTCATCGGCTCTGAGAATATGGTAAGAAAGGCTGAAGAGTTTATGGCTTCCTTTTCACCACAGAAAACGAAGAAAACATTTGAAGGAACTGTTCAAATACAATAAGCCAACCAATCTATATCAAAACAAACCCCGGATGCATAGCATACCGGGGTTTTATTATTAGGGTGGATTTAAAATTATTTTTTATAGCCAACAGGTATTACTGTATTAAGCGGCACTAGGCTGTTCAGGTAAACTTCGATATTGGTATAGCCGCCGCCATTTTTTGCAGGTAATGCTGCATCTGCGGCATCATGCGGGTTAAGGCCATGCTTAATTTCATAGGCATCAGGCATACCATCGTGGTCGGAATCTTTGTAAGGCGTTCCTTTATATTCAGGATAACCACCAACTTGTGATATGTCTGTAATAATACCTTTTTTGTAGGATGAGTCAGGCAAGCGGTGCTTAACCCATTTACTGCCGTTACTATTATCAGTACCTTCAACATAAACTATCTTTCCTGTTCGTACTTCGTTAATAATACGGGTATCAACAGGATCCCTTTTAGGTAAGCTACAGCCTACATTAGTCAAAACATAATCGTAAGCTTGCTTGGCCGAAATAAGCGTTATCGGCGCCATCGGGAAAGGTTTATTCACCCTGATACTATCAGTATATCTTCCCGCGTCAGGCATGTCGCCAATTTGTATGCCGCCGTCCCAGTTATCCTTGGTTACTTTTTCATCACCCTCCATAATATTACCATTGGCGTATACACTACCAAATTTGCCCCTGCTTTCAGGTGATCTTCCCGACTCCGGCTTTAATATACGGTGGCCAACAGGTTTCTTTATATCAGTGATAGGACCGGGTTTATAATAGTTGTTAATGAAATTGAAAAATGATTGATTATCACCGCCATCGGCACTGCGGTCCCACCAGTTGAATATCACGTTGTTGGCAAAGCCAAAATCACCATACATACCTACTGATGGGTTACGGCTGATGTTATTAGCCCAAAGGTTACGTATAAATGTACTGTTTAAACCTCCCAGAGTGCTGCCGAATGCGTGGTTATAAGTATCCAGCCCTTCAGCATACATGCAATTTTGCATGGTGATGTTTACGGTTGGCAACTTATCACCCTTGTTGCCCTGGCGGTTGTATACGTGACGATACATCGACATTACTTCATCCAATCCCCAGCTGCCTGATACGTGATCTATCATAATATTACCTATCGGGTTACCTCCAAAGGCATCATCACGGCGGGTAACATCTGTAGCGCCCCTGCGAAAACGTACAAATCTTACTACCACATCATGTGTATCAACCCAAACAGACTCGCCCGCTATACAAATACCATTGCCGGGAGCGCTCTGGCCTTCAATGGTAATATAAGGCGCTCTGATGCTAATAGGCTGACTCAGGTGAATTATACCAGCAACGTTAAATACTACAATACGTGCGCCGCCTTGTTCGCAGGCATCGCGTAAGGTACCAGGGCCATAATCATCCAGACTCGTCACCTCGATCACCCTGCCGCCGCGACCGCCGAAAGAGTACATACCACCACCTTCAGCACCCGGGAATGCAGGTATTTTAGCCTGTGGCAGATCAGACGGCTTGGCTGCCCACGGAATGTAGGGTTTGCCGTTCTTTTCGTCTTTTTGTATAGCAGGCATAGCTTTTTCAAATGCCAGATCGGAGCGGTGCTTCTCAATGTCATAAATGGAATCTGATTTTTTCTGCATGGGGACCGGTACACGTGGGTACTGGGCTTTTGCTGTTTCATAACTGCCTAATGCACCCATCAGGATGGATAAAGCAATGAGTTTTCTCTTCATTTTTAGTTTATAATAATATTATGGTTAAAGGCCGGCATGAGCAAATCAATGCGCAATTGCGTTTTTAATAAATTTAGCCGGGGTATTTAGGTTAATATCCTGGTTTCAAATATGCGTACTACTTAAAACGGTTTTGTATATGATTTTTTCTAGGTGATATACAATCTTAGCGTATATGGCCTGAGTGCTTGGTTTTTAAAGATAAATACCTATAAATTTACCATAGCTATATAAGCCAATTATAATATCATCAACTTAATGAATACTTTAGTTTGCACTACACCGGGCAGCTTTGAATATAAATTCAGCGATAAACCGGAACTGATGAAAAATACCGCCATTATAAAGATTAGGCGTATTGGTATTTGCGGTACCGATCTGCATGCTTTTAATGGTACGCAACCGTATTTTACTTATCCACGCATTTTGGGCCATGAGCTGTCAGGAGAATTGGTAGAGTTTGATAATGCACCCGGCTTTTCAGTTGGCGAAGCGGTAACCTTTATCCCTTACTTTAATTGTGGTACATGTATAGCCTGCCGCAGTGGCAAGCCAAACTGCTGTGTTAATATAAAGGTTTGCGGTGTGCATATTGATGGTGGTATGGTGGAATATTTGCGCGTGCCGTCATACTCACTAGTGCATGGCTCAGGGTTAAGTTACGATGAATTGGCTTTGATAGAACCATTAGCAATAGGCGCGCATGGTGTTCGCCGGGCAGATGTAAAACCGGGCGAATTTGTTTTGGTAATGGGAGCCGGCCCGATTGGTTTAGGCACCATGGAGTTTGCCCGCATAGCTGGCGGAAAGGTGATAGTAATAGATGTGAGTGATAATCGTTTAGAATTTTGCGGGCATGAGTTAAATATTGAACATACTATAAATCCACTAAAAGAAAACGCCGCTGAAAAAATCAGGGCAATAACCGGCGGAGATATGGCAAGTGTGGTTATTGATGCTACAGGAAATTTAAGGGCCATAAATGATGGTATTAACTATTTAGCGCATGGCGGGCGTTATGTGCTGATCGGTTTGCAAAAGGAGGCTTTTAGCTTTAGTCACCCGGAATTTCATAAACGTGAATCAACCTTAATGAGCAGTCGTAATGCTACCCGTAAGGATTTTGAATATGTGATTGATTGTATGAAAAAAGAATTGATCGATGCTAAAACCTACATTACGCACCGCACCGGCTTTGGCCAGGTAAAAGACGAATTTGGCTCATGGCTTAATCCGGCTACAGGGGTGATTAAAGCGATGGTTGAAGCTGATTGATTATTTATTATAAAGCGATAAAGGAGATGAGGGTTAAGTTAATTTTATTCGTGTTTTTTATACTTGTGGTAAGTGATTTTTGCTTGGCCCAAAAGCATTTGCTAAGTACTGATAAGCTAAAATCGTATACTAATTACTTTAATGCTATTGATACCAAAACGGTAAAGAACTATATCACTAATGACCATGCTTATGAGTGGCTGGCAGCTAATGTACCACTGTTTGAATGTCCTGATTCAGCCATTGAAAAGATCTATTATTATCGGTGGTGGACATTCAGAAAGCATTTGGTTAAAACGCCTGATGGTTTTGTTTTTACCGAGTTTATCACCAATGTAAACTGGGCAGGCGAATACAACACAGTAAGCAGCGCCCTGGGCCATCAGATTTATGAAGGCCGCTGGCTACGCGATCCGGAATATATTAAGGGATATATTAATTTCTGGTTGTTTGATGATCCGAAACAAGCCAAACCACATCTGCATGCCTTTAGTAGCTGGCTTGATGACGCGGTGTACAATTTTTATTTGACCAATCCCGATAAAGCTTTTATAAAGCAAGCATTGCCTGCACTCAACAACGATTACACTCAATGGGAAAAAGAGCATCAGTTGACTGATAAATTATACTGGCAGTTTGATGTAAAGGATGCGATGGAAGAATCCATCAGCGGTGGCAGAAAGGTTAAAAACATACGGCCTACCATCAATAGCTATATGTACGGCAATGCCAATGCCTTAGCTAAAATGGCTGCTATTGTTGGGAATGATACTCTTCAAGCAAAATATCAGCAAAAAGCAACAGAACTTAAAAAGCTGGTGCAGGATAGTCTATGGGACGATAGTGCTAAGTTTTTCGAGGTAAGAAAACCCGACGGTAAGTTTGCCAATGTGCGTGAAGAGTTGGGCTTTATTCCCTGGTACTTCAATCTGCCTGACGATAATGCGAAATATGCTGAACAATGGGATCAGTTAACAGATACTAAAGGTTTTGATGCGCCATGGGGGATAACCACTGCTGAGAGGCGTCATCCTTTATTCAGAACTCACGGAACAGGGCATGGCTGCGAATGGGATGGTGCGATATGGCCTTTCGCTACTACGCAAACGCTCAAGGCATTATCAAACTTATTGACTAATTATACCCATCAAAATAATATGTCGGTAAAGGTGTTTTATGATGAATTTCATAAATATGCTCTATCGCACATAAAACGTGGTGTGCCGTATCTGGGCGAGTACCAGGATGAAAAGACCGGCTACTGGTTAAAAGGCGATAATCCGCGCAGCAGCTACTACAACCATTCTGGTTTTTGTGACCTGGTAATAAGTGATCTTATCGGATTAAAACCATGCGCCGATAACGTACTGGAAGTTTTTCCGCTTATTCCGCAGGATCAATGGGCTTGGTTTTGTTTGGATAATGTGGCTTATCATGGTCATATCGTCAGCATTGTGTGGGATAAAACTGGTGCCAAATACCATCATGGAGCGGGCTTCTTTATTTATGCTGATGGTAAGATCATATATCACGGTGCTGAATTAAAACACATAACCACTACATTAAAACCCTGAATACGGTAACAAAGCCGTTAATGATAAGATTGTACAATATATTGAAAAAAACAAACAGGATTTATTGACCGAGTAGGGATAGATTTGACTGTTAGTAAAAACCATCAATTATATTTTACCTAAGTTCAGTTGTATATCAAACGCTGAAACTTTTTGTAATTGCTTTTAATATTTGCACAATCTTATCATCAATGAGTTGTTCCGCCTGTCGTTTTGGGATTAAATCTTTAGTTGTTTGCTGTAGCCTGTTTTTGGGTGCTTTCGTTTGTGAGGCTGCGAGCACACCGCCATCTAAAGCTATCACTATAGTAATTTCTCCGTCAGCGCATGAACGTGTTAAATATGGTGCTCAAAAACTGGAGCACCAATTAAAAGCGGATGGGTATGCTGTAAGTATTAAGTCGGTAGTCAACAGTCATACTGGAAATATCATTGTCGGGTTATTAAAAGATGCCTCAATTAAAAGTTCATACGCAACGGGGCGTATTCATCTTGCAAAAACTCCCGGTAAAGAAGGATTTGCCATAAATACATTATCCAATAACATTATTGTAGCAGGCGCTGATAATTCAGGTGCTATGTATGGATGCCTTGAACTAGCAGATGAATTAAGAGCAAATCATAAATTACCCGCAAAGATCAGTTTAGTTGATCAACCTGAAATGGTACTGCGTGGTGCCTGCATTGGGATACAAAAACCGGAACTTCTGCCGGGGCGCGGCACTTATGAATACCCCTATACACCTGAAAATTTCCCATGGTTTTATGATAAGGCTTTGTGGCTGCGTTACCTGGATTCAATGGCGCAAAACCGTATGAATTCCCTGTATCTGTGGAGCGGTCATCCCTTTGCTTCGCTGGTTAAGGTAAAAGATTATCCTTATGCCTTAGAGGTTGATGAAGCCACCTACCAAAAGAATGTGGATATGTACAATTTCCTCACCCGCGAAGCGGATAAAAGAGGGATATGGGTATTGCAGGGTTTCTATAACATCATCGTATCAAAACCTTTCGCCGATCATAATCACCTGAAAACGCAGGATCGTAACCGTCATATCATTCCTATTATTGCTGATTATACCCGTAAATCTATCGCGGCATTTGTGCAGAAATATCCAAATGTGGGTTTGATGCTTACTTTGGGCGAGGCAATGGAAGGCGTGGGGCAGGATGATATCGATTGGTTCACAAAAACTATAATTCCCGGCGTTAAGGATGGTTTAAAAGCTTTGGGCCGTACGGATGAACCGCCAATTGTGCTGCGTTCGCATGATACGGATGCACCCGAGGATATGAAATACGCCATGCCACTATACAAAAATCTCTACACCATGACCAAGTATACTGGCGAAGCGCTAACCACCTACACACCGCATGGGCCATGGGCGCAATTGCATCAAACATTAAGCAAACTTGGCACGGTGCAGATTGAGAATGTTCACATTCTGGCTAACCTGGAGCCTTTCAGGTATGGCTCGGCCGATTTTATACAAAAATGTGTGCTGGCTATGCATAATGTATATCACTCCAATGGCTTGCACATCTACCCGGAATCGTCCTACTGGGATTGGCCTTATACTGCCGATAATACCTCGCCACGATTATTAGAAATGGACAGGGACTGGATCTGGTACAAGGAATGGGCCCGCTATTCATGGAATTGCCATAGGGATAGGGAAGACGAAGTAAAATACTGGTCGCGGCAATTGGCCGAAATGTATGGCTGTAATGCTGAACATGGCAAAGATATTCTGGATGCCTACGAGCAATCCGGTGAGATCGCACCAAAAATATTAAGGCGTTTTGGTATAACTGATGGCAACCGCCAAACTATGACACTGGGTATGTTAATGAGCCAATTAGTCGACCCTGAAAAATATGGGTTGTTCTCATTGCTCTATAATTCCGAAGGCCCGGAAGGTGAAATGCTGAGCGAGTATGCAGCCAAAGAATGGAAGCATGAGCCACATATTGGTGAAACCCCTATACAAGTGGTTAACGACATTATTGAAGAAGGCCGCAACTCGGTTGAAGCGATTGACAAGGCTGAAAATGGCGTTACCTCAAATACAGCAGAATTTAAACGTATTAAAAACGATATGTACTGCTATAACGCCATGGCCAATAGCTATGCACACAAAGTAAACGCGGCTTTGCTGGTGTTGCGCTACAAATACTCCAATGACGTAGGCGACCTTGAAAAAGCCTTGCGCGAACTACAAGCCAGTGTGGATTATTACCAGAAACTGGTTGATCTCACCAAAAATACTTACCTGTACGCGAACAGTATGCAAACCAAACAACGCAAAATTCCGGTTGGTGGTAACGATGGTAAAAATAAGACTTGGATTGAACTGTTACCTTATTATCAGCGGGAGCTTAAAAATTTTAAGAAGAATATAGATTCGCTAAAATCGCCGCAGGCAACTGCAAAACAGGCAGAGAAAATTCAATTAGTTGACGTGCAGGTGACCTTGACTACTGATACCTATAAATTAACAGCCGGTAGCCAGGTATATACCGATTCGGCGGGTATCATTAAAAATATTGCTCCTGAAATGGCAGGACTGCAAGGCGTTAAAATGATAAAGGCCAAACAGGAAGTGGATGGTACTTCATTAACTTTTACCAATGCAAAGCCGGTAAAGGCATTGGTGGGTTATTTTGCCAGCAAGGCCCCGCAATATTTGCAGGAACCACAACTGGAGAACGACGCCAGTGCCAACGATTACGGTCAGGCAGATATTAAGATAGCCAATGCTATCCAAATTGAAGGCTTGCCGCCGGTTAATGTGCATACTTATACCTTCAAAGCAGGTGCTAACACGCTAAGCCTGGGCAAGGGAGCTTGTTTAATTTTAGGTTTTGTCGACGATAATGCACGCATCCCGGTTTATGATGCCGGTTTAAGTAATGAAGGCAATATCAGGGATTTAAGATGGTTGTTTAACTAATGGAAATGAGCAGAAAAACAAAAATATCGGCCATTAAAACATTAATCATTGCCGTCACAATTGCATTGGCGATAAGTGATCCGCAATTATCTTTTTCCCAGTCCAATTTAAGGCTATGGTATCAGCAACCTGCTGTAAAATGGACTGATGCGCTGCCTATAGGTAACGGAGCTTTAGGCGCTATGCTGTTTGGTGGGGTTGATGAAGACCATATCCAATTTAACGAACAAACCTTATGGACAGGAGGCCCAAGGGCATATGCAAGAGCGGGCGCTTCAAAGTATTTACTCATCATACGTAAACTGTTAACTGAAGGCAAACAAGCCGAAGCTGAATCCATTGCCCAGGAACATTTTATGGGCATGAAGAGCCATGAGCTCACTTATATGGCCGATTCCATCGCATGGTATAAAAAGATGCGTTTGGATACAAGTGCATCAGCGGCTGAATTTGATGACAGCAAATGGAAAACCATCATCCAACCCGAAGCAAACGGCTGGGAAACTTTCCCCGGTTTTGAAGGGCTAGATGGCGCGGTATGGTTGCGGAATAGTTTTGATTTGCCTGCCGGGATGATTGGCAAAGATCTGGAGCTGGATCTCGGCCGTGTCCGTGATATCGACTTCACTTACGTAAATGGCAAACTGGTGGGTACAACTAATAATACCACAAGTCGTAAATATCTTATCCCGGCAGGATTACTGCATCCCGGCAAAAATACAATTGCTATACAGGTGCTTAATTTTTATGATAAGGGTGGCTTAACGTCTGCAAAGGAAAAACCTGCGATCTATCAAAAAGATGCGCTTCAAAACAGCATCATATTAAAGCCTCTATGGAAATATTGGGTGCAAAATAATCAGCCACCTGCATACCCACGCTATAATGCGGATTACCAGCCATTCGGCGATGTTTATTTGCAGTTCCCTAAACAACAGGTGTCAAATTACACCCGTGATCTTGATCTGAATAATGCTACAGCTCATGTAAGCTACAATGCAAATGGCATTACCTATTCACGTGAGTATTTCGCAAGCGCTCCTGATCATGTGATCGCTATACACTTAAACGCCAGCAAACCCGGCAATATCACTTTTAAAGCGATCCTTAAAACGTTGCAAAGGGCCTATAATATTTATAAAGTAGATAACAGCACATTGGCACTCTCACTCAAAGTGAATGACGGTGTATTAAAAGGGGTAAGCTATTTGCATGCAGTTGTAACAGGGGGTAAGGTTGATGTAGATTCCAATGGCATTACCATTACTAATGCCAATGAGGCGACATTATATTTAACAGCCGCAACCAGTTTTAAAAATTATCATGATGTATCTGGTGATCCTGATGGTATTTGTAAAAGCAGAATAGCTAAACTAACGGGAAAAAGCTATGCTGCTATAAAAGTAGTTCATATCAAAGATTATACAAGCTACTTTAACAGGTTTGCCATCAACTTAGGCAACACTGCTAATGACACTTTGCCGACCGATAAACGAATACTGGCCTTTAATAATACTGCCGATCCGGCTTTAATAACACTTTATGTGCAGTATGGGCGGTATTTACTCATCTCGTCATCCCGTACAGGTGGTCAGCCCGCAAATTTGCAGGGCTTATGGAATGACCTGCTTACGCCGCCATGGGGTAGTAAATTCACTACTAATATCAATTTAGAGATGAACTACTGGCCCGCTGAGGAATTAAATCTTTCAGCATGCAGCGAGCCGTTCTTCAATATGGTTGATGACCTGGCGCAGGCTGGCAAAGCTACGGCAAAAGAGCATTACGATGCGCCCGGCTGGGTATTACACCATAACACCGATCTGTGGCGCGGCACCGTACCCGTAAACTCATCAACGCATGGTATTTGGGTAAGCGGCGGCGCATGGTTGTGTCACCAATTGTGGGAGCATTATTTATTTACAAAGGATAAAGTTTTCCTTCGTAATAAGGCCTATCCGGATATGAAGGGCGCAGCGGAATTTTTCGTTCATTTTTTGACAAAAGATCCTAAAACCGGGTATCTCATCAGCACACCATCAAACTCACCGGAGCATGGCGGATTGGTTGCCGGGCCAACTATGGATCACCAGATCATCCGCGATTTGTTTAAGAATACGATACAAGCCGCCACGGTATTGGGCATCGACCATAAATTCAGTGACACGCTGAAAACCATGTACGCGCAAATTGCGCCCAACAAAATAGGTAGTCACGGGCAGTTGCAGGAATGGATGGAAGATAAAGACGATACCGCCGATACGCACCGCCATGTGTCGCATATGTGGGGTATTTATCCAGGGACTGACATCACCTGGGATACACCCGAATTGATGAAAGCAGGCCGCCAGTCGTTAATTTACCGGGGTGATGAAGGCACAGGCTGGAGCATTGCCTGGAAGGTTAATTTATGGGCAAGACTAAAGGACGGCGACCATGCCATGCGATTATTCGATATGCTACTTTCACCTGCTGATGTAAGCACAGGCAAGGAAAAAGGCGGGGTATACCACAATTTATTCGATGCGCATCCGCCATTCCAGATCGATGGGAACTTTGGCGGCGCGGCTGGATTAGCGGAAATGTTGTTACAAAGTCAGGGCAACGCTATTGAAATATTGCCAGCTTTGCCTTCGGCGCTGCCTGATGGTAGTGTAAAAGGTATCTGCGCCCGTGGTGGCTTTGTGTTGAGTTTTAAATGGAATAAGGGACAATTAACAAATGTGGATGTAACATCAAAAGCAGGTGGCATTTGCAAGCTCCGCTACCATGATAAAGTGATCGTTTTAAATATGCAGAAAAATAAGACATACCATTTTAATAGTTTCTTTAAAAGAGTGTAATGAGGAAGCATAAAGTAAATAGATCTTATGGATCCCGGCTGGTAACCCAGCCGGTTTTTATGTTTTTTATGGTCCTTGTCCTGCTTTTTACAGGCAGGCCTGTCATCGCGCAGCAAAGTTTCCGGCAGGAAATGTTGTTAAACAACAACTGGCGCACCATCGCCAATGAAAAAGATATTAATGCTTACAAAGGTTTTGAAAAAGCTGGTTTTCCTGATAAAAGCTGGCTAACAGTTGATGTACCTCATAACTGGGATACTTATGGTGGATATCGTCGCTTAAAACATGGCAATTTGCATGGTTATGCATGGTATCGTAAGGTGTTTACTATTGCCCCTCGCCAACCAGGTAAACGTTATTTTTTATGGTTTGAAGGCGTTGGCTCGTATGCTACAGTTTGGTTAAACGGCACACAGGTTGGCTACCATGCAGGCGGACGCACAACTTTTACTATCGATATTACCAATGCCATTAAAACAGGCAATAACCTGTTATGTGTTCGCGCTGATCATCCGGCATTCATCAAAGATCTGCCTTGGGTATGTGGTGGCTGTTCTGATGATCCCGGTTTCTCGGAAGGCTCACAACCGATGGGTATTTTCAGACCGGTGCATCTGATTGTTACTGATCCCGTAAGAATAGAGCCTTTTGGGATCCATGTGTGGAATGATACCACTGTTTCTGAAAGATCAGCCACGTTGAATTTAGAGACTGAGGTAAAGAATTATACATCCGCGCCAGTTATAGCAACCGTTGTAAATAAGCTTATTGATGTAAAAGGAAATCTAGTTACTCAAACTGAATCAAAATTAACCCTCGGGGTGGGTGAAACAAATATTGTTAAGCAGATCGTGCCGGAAATTAAGCAGGTTCATTTATGGTCGCTTAGTGATCCGTATTTGTACACGGTTGTAGCACAAGTGCTCATTAACGGAAAAGTAGTTGATCAAACCTCAATCCCTTATGGCATCCGCTGGATCAGCTGGCCTATTGGTCGTAATAATGGCGATAATCGCTTTTACCTGAACGGCAAGCCTGTATTTATCAACGGCATAGCCGAATACGAACACCTGATGGGCAACAGTGCTGCATTCAGTAACCAGGAGATCAGGGCAAGAGTAATGCAGCTGCGATCGGCGGGTTTTAATGCTTTTCGTGACGCGCACCAGCCACATAACCTGGAATATCAGAAATACTGGGATAAACTGGGAATACTCTGGTGGCCGCAATATTCGGCGCATATTTGGTATGATACGCCTGAGTTCAGGGAAAACTACAAGGCTTTGCTGCGCGATTGGGTGAAGGAACGTCGTAACAATCCGTCGCTAATTTTATGGGGATTGCAGAACGAAAGCCGTTTGCCGGAGGATTTTGCAAAGGAATGTTCAGCTATTATACGTAGTCTCGATCCAACCGCATCAAGCCAAAGAAAAATAACTACCTGTAACGGCGGGCGGGGGACTGATTGGGACGTGCCGCAAAACTGGTCGGGTACCTATGGCGGTAATCCATTGGATTATGCGCAGGACCTGCAAAAAGATGTGTTGGTTGGAGAATACGGCGCATGGCGCAGTATCGATCTGCATACGGAAGGCCCATTCAATAAAACCAATATTTTAAGTGAGGACCGCATGAGCCAATTGCTTGAAACCAAAGTGCGTTTAGCAGAGTCAGCCAAACAAAATGCGGCCGGACAATTCATGTGGTTATTGTACTCGCACGAAAACCCGGGCAGGGTACAGGGCGGCGAAGGCAATCGCGAATTGGATAGGGTAGGCCCGATTAATTATAAGGGACTATTTACCGTTTGGGGGCAACCGCTTGATGCATTTTACATGTACCGTGCTAATTATGCTGATAAAGCAAAAGAACCGATGGTTTACATCGTATCGCATACCTGGCCCAACAGGTGGTTAAAGCCGGGTAAAAAGGATAGCATTAGTGTTTACTCCAACTGCGATGAGGTTGAACTTTTTAACGATGTGAAAACCGTTTCCCTAGGTAAAAAAACAAGGCAGGGCATAGGCACACACTTTCAATGGGATGGAGTGAATGTTAAGTATAATGTTCTGTACGCGGTTGGCTATGTAAATGGCAACGCTGTAGCACAGGATTATATTGTTTTAAATTATTTGCCGGATGCACCGCATTTAAAGTCGTTAACAGAAATAAATTCATCAATTTTAAAACCCGCAGTTGGGTACAAATACCTATACCGCGTTAATTGCGGTGGCCCGGATTATACCGATAAGCAAGGCAATTTATGGATGGCAGATGCTCATCAAACTAACAAAAACACGTGGGGCTCAACTTCGTGGACGGATGATTACGATGGAATGCCCGCATTTTTTGGCAGTCAGCAGCGCACTTTTGATGTGATAAGATCAACTGATGATGCACAGCTTTTTCAATCGTACAGGTTTGGAATGAATAAGCTTAAATACAACTTCCCGGTACCTGATGGCGATTATAAAGTTGAACTATATTTTACTGAGTCCTGGTATGGCATAGGTGGTGGTATGGACTGCAACGGCTGGCGTATGTTTGATGTGGCGGTTAACAACAAAATCATAATTAAGGACCTGGATATTTGGAAAGAAGCAGGTACTGATAATGCGCTTAAAAAGACGGTTACCGTGCATGTAACCGGCGGGCAACTGCAAATATCCTTCCCACATACAGCCGCTGGCGAGGCTATTGTTTCTGCTGTCGCGATCAGTACGCTTGATCATAAGGTTGTATCTGCGCCATCATCGGGTGGTGTAATAAAAGAGCTGAAAGCCGATAAACAATCCAAAGGATCGATACAATCATGGCTGGATATAGGGCAACAGGCTTATGCGGATGCTGATATCCATTTTAGTGAATTGCCGCCCGCTTTGTATGGTGCTGATTGGATCAAAACATCGGCTGCAAAATCAGCCGGGGTGAGTTTTACGCTTGCTGCCGCGAGTGACATTTATGTAGCTATGAATGTAAAACCTGAAAATCGCCCGGAATGGCTTAAAGATTATCTGCCAACCGGTTTATCCCTGCAAACGGATGAAAATGGTGGTACGGACTTCGCCTTATATAAAAAGAGGTTTCCGGTTCATACAACAGTTGTTTTAGGCGCTTATACTGATGGACAAAAATATACAGTAATAGTGTTGCCTGTAACAACCCTTGAACCCGCTACCGATTTAAAACGAAGCGTAAATTATGGTGTTGCTAATGCCCTTGTGCAAGGCGATGGTGCAGTTCAGGATACATTGGATAAGAAAAAGATAATCCGTTTTACAAAATCATCAGGTGGTAAAGTGATATTAGGCATAACCCCCGGTGTTGCCGATAGCTATGCCTTGCGGTTTAAATATTACAATACAAGTCAGAAAGCATACACCGTTAATATGCACTTACAGGCTGCCGATGGCACAATAATGAAAACTGAAGTATTGAGCTTTAAGCCATTGACAAAAGGTAAATCGGGTACGGTTAGCACAACTACAGGCACAAGTATAAATGCAGGGAATTATAAAGTAATATTAACCGCTGTTGATGCGGATGGTTTAATTATATCAGGATTTGAAATGCAGTAATACTGCTAAAATTATAGCTAAATGAAAAGATTTTATATACTGCTTTTACTGTTTCCGTTACAAGTGTTTTCTCAAGCACTAAAGGTAGCTAATTTACAATGCGAGTATAAAAGCAACCCAATGGGTGTTGAAGCTTCATCACCAAAATTGAGTTGGAAACTGCAATTTGATGGGCGTAATGTTATGCAAACGGCTTACTGTGTTTTGGTAAGTGATAATGTTGAAAGTTTAGATAAGAACATAGGTAACATCTGGGATTCAAAGCGTATAAATTCATCAACATCAATCGAGATAGCTTATACAGGTAAGACACTTATATCAGCTAAAACTTATTACTGGAAGGTAATGGTTTGGGATAATCATCAACATGTATCCACATGGAGTGAAACCGCAAAATGGCAAATGGGGTTGCTGGCAACCACCGACTGGGCCGGGGCAAAATGGATAGCCTATGCGCAAATGCCTGATTCCATGCGCATGGTGCCTTTTCAGGCAGGTAAAGGGCCTAAAGGTTTACCGCCTGCTAATGATGTGCTGCCTTTGCTGCGCAAAACTTTTACTATCAGTAAGCCTGTAAAAAAAGCTACGATGTATATCTGTGGTCTGGGTCATTTTGATATGAGCTTGAATGGTAATAAAGTAGGCGATCATTTCCTCGATCCCGGTTGGACTCAATATGATAAACTGGCGCTGTATGTGCCTTTTGATCTGACAGATAAGCTGGTACAGGGCAATAATGCGCTGGGCATAATGCTTGGCAATGGCTTCTATTATATTCCACGAGATAAACGCTACCGCAAAATGACCGGCGCTTATGGCTATCCTAAAATGATCTGCCGATTGGTAATTGAATATAAAGATGGCTCCGTAAGTAATTTAGTAAGTGATGAAAGCTGGAAAACGGCTCCCGGCCCTATTGTTTTTACCAGCATCTACGGCGGTGAAGATTACAATGCCAATCTGGAACAACGCGGATGGAACACGGCTGATTTTGATGATACAAAATGGCAAAATGCAATTGCAGTTACAGGTTCGCCGCAATTAAACGCGCAGGCCGCCGATCCGCTGAAGGTAATGCAGGAATTTACACCCATCAGCAAAAAAAATATAGGCAATGGCGCATGGGTTTATGATTTGGGTCAAAACGCATCAGGCATACCGCAAATTACGGTGCAGGGAAAAAAGGGGGATACAGTAAGGATCACACCTGCTGAATTAATTCATCCTGATGGTAGTGCAAATCAAACAGGATCAGGCAAACCACATTATTACAATTATATATTAAAAGGCGGCGGATCTGAAACATGGCATCCGCAGTTTACTTATTATGGTTTCCGGTATTTGCAGGTGGAAGGCGCTGTTCAGCAAGGCGAAGCTAACCCTAATCAGTTGCCTGTTTTGTTGGATATAAGGGGCTTACATACGCGCAACTCTGCCGCTACTGTAGGTAGTTTTAGCTGTTCAAATGATCTGTTTAACCGTAGTTTTAAGTTGATAGACTGGGCCATAAAAAGCAATATGGCAAGTCTGTTTACCGATTGCCCGCACCGCGAAAAATTGGGTTGGCTGGAAGAAGTACATTTAGTAGGGAATTCAATACATTATAATTATGATATCCATCGCCTGGCGCTAAAATGTATAAACGATATGCGCCTGGCACAAACACCCGAAGGTTTAATACCCGAGATAGCACCTGAATACACCAAATTCGGCGAGCCATTCCGTGATTCACCGGAGTGGGGAAGTAATAGCATCATACTACCATGGTACGTTTATGAATGGTATGGTGATAAAGATGTGCTGGCCAATAGCTACGATATGATGAAACGCTATATCGATTATTTAGGCACGAAAGCCGATCATCATATGCTCACTGAGGGACTCGGCGACTGGTACGACCAGGGACCTAAAACGCCGGGCTATTCCCAGCAAACACCAAAAGGCATTACGGCTACAGCTTTTTATTATTATGACCTCGATATAATAGCTAAAGTGGCTAAGCTTTTAGGGAAAACCCAGGATGTTGCAACCTATAATGCTTTAGCAGCAAATGTTAAACAAGCTTATAATAAAGCGTTCTTTAATGCGCAAACCAAAGAATATGGCACCGGCAGCCAAACAGCAAATTCCATATCTGTATACATGGGTTTGGTTGAGACACAGAATAAAGACGCTGTGATCAACAATATTGTGAAGGAACTGAAAGATCATGGTAACAGCCTTACCGCTGGTGATATTGGATTTCGTTATTTGTTGAAGGCATTGGATAATGCGGGACGTTCGGATGTGATCTTTGATATGAACAGTCGCTCGGATGTGCCCGGATATGGTTACCAGTTAGCGCATGGGGCAACTTCGTTAACAGAATCATGGGGAGCATTGCCGCAGGTATCCAACAATCACCTCATGCTGGGCCATATTATGGAATGGTTTTATGGTGGTTTGGCAGGCATACGGCCAGCGCCGGATGCCATCGCCATGAATAAAATTGAAATAAAGCCTGAGCCTGTTGGTGATATAACTTACGCCAAAGCCAGCTATGAATCGCCCTATGGCACCATTACCACAGACTGGAAAAAAATTAGCAATAGGTTCGATCTTACAGTTCAGATTCCTGCAAATACCAATGCCATAATATACCTGCCGGCCAACCCCGGTTCAGTAATTACTGAAGATGGAAAACCGGTTAATAAAAATCAGTTTTTAGGTTATAAGGATGGTAAAGCATTAATAAAAACAGGCTCGGGGATCTATCATTTTAGCGCATACAAATAGACAATCAAATCAGTATGAAAGTTAAACAAATCATATTAATAGCACTCATTGGCATAGCCGGATTAGGTAACGCTAAGGCGCAATCCGATATTAACAAAGTGCCTGGTAATGTAATGCAGCAGGTGTACGACCAGGTTAAAACACCATACAAATACGGTTTGGTTGTGGTACCCATTGATAATTCAAAAAAAGTGGATTGTCCAACCATCTTCCGTAAAGGCAATAAATGGTTCATGACCTATATTATCTTCAATGGGCGTGGCTATGAAACCTGGCTGGTTAACAGTAAGGATCTGTTACATTGGGAGACCACGGGCAAGCTCATGTCGTTCTCCGATACTACCAATTGGGATAATAATCAAAAAGCGGGCTATCCTGCGCTAATTGATACCAAATGGGGAGGAAGCTATGAACTGCAAAAATATGATGGCAAATATTGGATGTCCTACTTCGGTGGACATGATCGTGGGTATGAGAAAGGAATGCTTTCCATTGGTATAGCTTATACAGATCAGAACCCAACGGTAGCGCATGAATGGACACGGTTAGATCACCCGGTTCTATCGGTGCTTGATAAGGATGTTTCCTGGTGGGATAATCATACACAATATAAGGAAACTGTGATCTGGGATAAATCAAAGCTTACGGGCCACGAGTTCGTAATGTATTACAATGCTAATGGCGATAGTGTCGACAAAAAACACGGTGCAGAGCGAATAGGAATGGCAACATCTGATGATATGCTGCATTGGGCACGCTATGGAAAAGATCCCGTACTAAACCATGGCCCCGGCATAACCGGCGACCCGGATATTCAAAAGATTGGTAATGTGTACGTGATGTTTTATTTCGGCGCGTTTTGGAAAATCGGTCCCGGCGGGGTGTTTAACCGTTTTGCCTGTTCTTATGATTTAATTCACTGGACGGATTGGAACGGTGCAAAACTCATCCAGTCGTCAGAGCCTTTTGATAATGAATTTGCCCATAAATCGTATCTTGTAAAATGGAAAGGAGTTGTTTATCACTTTTATTGCGCAGTTGATAAAACACAACAGCGGGGTATAGCTGTAGCCACATCAAAAGATATGGGTAAAAGTGAAGTGAACTTTGTAGCACCTCCGGTAAAAGTTAAAAAATAATATATGCAATCATTAAAAATTGGCTTATTCGGTATTGGTTTAGATGCTTATTGGGAGCAGTTTTCAGGTCTGAAAGAACGTTTGGAGAGCTATTTATCAGTAGTAGATCAAAAATTATCTGCTATTCACCCCGAAATTGTGAACCTGGGTTTGATAGATACCGCTGAAAAAGCATTTGAAGCAGGCAGCCGGTTTAGAAGAGAAGATGTCGACCTTATATTTTTATATGTAACCACCTATGCCTTGTCATCAACTGTATTACCTGTTGTGCAGCGCTCAAAAGTCCCGGTTATTATCCTGAATCTATCTCCGGAGGCTGCCATTGATTACACAAGTTTTAACCAGATGAGTGACCGCACAAAAATGACTGGTGAATGGCTGGCCTATTGTTCGGCATGTCCTGTTCCCGAAATAGCTAATGTTTTTAACCGCATCGGGATTAAATTTCACCAGATAACAGGTATGCTGCACGATGATCCTGAATGCTGGGACGAAATAACCGAATGGGTAGAAGCTGCAAAGGTTGCTCATACTATGGCTTATAATCGTTTGGGGGGTATGGGGCACTATTACAGCGGTATGTTGGATATTTACTCCGACCTTACCCAGCAATATGCCCATTTTGGCGGTCACATTGAACTGATTGAAGTTGATGAATTGGCAGGGCTACGAAAAGAGATCAGCGATGAGGAAATAACAGCCAGGGTAAAAGAATTTTACGAGCTGTTTGATGTGCAGGAGGACTGCGCTGTTGATGAACTGGAAAGAGCTGCGAAAACGTCAGTAGCATTAGATAAACTGGTAGCGCGGTATCAGTTAGGCTCAATGGCTTATTACTATAAAGGCACGGGCAATTTTGATAATGAAGATACCATCAGCTCCATCATATTGGGTAATTCGTTATTAACGGCTAGAAATATCCCTGTTGCAGGAGAATACGAGATAAAGAATGCGCAAGCCATGAAGATCATGGATAGTTTTGGCGCGGGTGGTTCATTTACCGAGTATTACGCTATGGATTTTAAGGATGATGTAGTACTGATGGGGCATGACGGTCCCGGCCATATCAAAATCGCCGAAGGCAAAACCAAAGTAAGACCATTAAAGGTATATCATGGTAAAGTGGGAAGAGGTTTATCGGTAGAGATGTCAGTAAAAAATGGGTCTGTAACGCTATTATCGGTAGTTGAACAAGCAGGCGGTAAATTGATGCTATTGGTAGCCGAAGGCGATTCAGTACCGGGGCCGATATTGGAGATCGGCAATACTAATAGCCGTTATAAATTCAGCATCGGTGCCCGCAAGTTTGTGAATAACTGGAATAGCCATGGTCCGGCACATCACTGCGCAGTTGGGGTAGGTCATATTGCTTCAAAGATCAGTAAGTTGGGACAGTTGCTAAATATGGATGTGATACAGGTTTGTTAATCAGGTAATATGAGACCATTTTGCCTGATATTGATAATTACTTTCTTCTGCTGTAATTATGCATCTGCACAATCCCCACGCAGAATAGAAAACTTTAATGGCAACTGGGAATTTATGTTGGGCGATGACAGTCTTGCCAAACAGCCTGCATTTAACGATAGCCAATGGCGCAGGCTTGATCTGCCTCACGACTGGAGCATAGAAGGCAGTTTCGACGAAAAAAATCCCACAACACAAGGTGAGGGTGGTTTACCTGCAGGTATCGGCTGGTATCGCAAAACTTTTAAGGTACTATCAACCTCAAAAAACAAAAACATCTTTATTGATTTTGATGGTGTTTACCGTAACTCCGAAGTTTGGATAAACGGCCATTACCTCGGTAAACGGCCAAACGGGTACATTTCTTTCAGCTATGATCTTACCCCATATTTAAATTTTGGTAATAAGGATAATGATATTGCTGTTAAAGTTGATAATTCCGATCAGCCTAACTCGCGCTGGTACAGCGGATCAGGAATATATCGCAACGTTTGGCTTACCACGATAAATAAAACCTGCTTTACTAAATGGGGTACTTTTGTTACAACACCGCAGATTACAAATGATCAGGCAATCATACACATAAATACGACAATTAAACCGGCGGATAAAGGGCTCAGCCTAAAAATTACCATCTACAATGAAAAAGATGAGATGGTGGCTTCTGATCTTTCATCTATTAAAGATACCGGTGATACAACAGCAATTGCTGCATATGATTTAACCATCAAAAACCCGCAGTTATGGTCAACCGATCACCCATATCTGTATAAAATATCGCTGCAAATAATACAGGACAGCAAAGTATTGGATAATATTACAGTTAATGCAGGTATCCGCTCTTTTGAGTTTGATGCACAAAAAGGTTTCTCTTTAAATGGAGTTCATACAAAGATCAAAGGTGTTTGTATGCACCATGATCTGGGCGCATTGGGTGCCGCTGTTAATACACGTGCAATAGAACGGCAACTGCAAATTTTAAAGGATATGGGGTGTAATGCTATCCGAACTTCACATAATCCACCGGCACCTGAATTTTTGGATCTATGCGATAAGATGGGCTTTTTGGTAATGGACGAGGCCTTTGACATGTGGGCTAAAAAGAAAACCAAACATGATTATCATGAAAATTGGGCGCAATGGCATAAACGCGATCTGGAAGATCAGATCCTGCGTGATCGTAACCACCCATCCGTATTTATCTGGAGTATAGGTAATGAGATCAGGGAACAGTTTGACAGTACAGGTATCAGTATAGCACGAGAACTCGTAAAAATTGTAAAGAATATTGATAATACACGGCCGGTAACATCTGCATTAAGCGAATCAGATCCACATAAAAATTTTATTTACCAGTCGGGAGCATTGGATCTGGTAGGGCTTAATTATCATCAGGAAGTGTATGCTGATTTTTCGAAGAATTATCCCGGTCAAAAGTTTATAGCAACAGAAACCATGTCGGCGTTGGAAACCCGCGGATTTTATGATACGCCAACCGATACCACCCGCCACTGGCCGCAAAGCTCAAAAATCCCCTTTAAGCAAGGCAATCCGGAGTTTGCAATTACTGCTTATGATAATGTAGCAGCTTACTGGGGCTCAACGCATGAAGAGACCTGGAAGATCATCAAAAAATATGATTTCTTGTCGGGATTGTTCATCTGGACGGGTTTTGATTACATTGGTGAACCAACCCCGTACCCGTGGCCTGCACGTAGTTCTTATTTCGGTATTGTTGATCTTGCTGGCTTCCCAAAGGATGTTTACTATATGTACCAAAGTGAGTGGACAAATAAGCCTGTTTTACATCTTTTACCACACTGGAACTGGAACGCCGGTCAATTAGTTGATGTTTGGGCTTATTACAGCCAGGCTGATGAGGTTGAATTATTTCTAAATGGCAGATCATTAGGTGTAAAAACTAAACAGGGTGATGACCTGCATGTAAACTGGAAAGTTAAGTTTGAACCCGGAACATTGAAGATTGTATCCCGCAAGAACGGAAAGATTATATTAACTGAAGAAGAACATACCGCGGGATTACCTGCAAAAATTGAGCTATTAGCAGATCGTAAATCCATAAGTGCTGACGGAAAGGATCTTTCATTTATAACAGTAAAAGTACTGGATGGCAATGGTAACATTGTGCCGGATGCTGATAACCTTGTTGATTTTAGGATCACGGGCCCTGTGCAAATAGCCGGAACGGATAACGGCTCACAAATAAGTATAGAATCATTTAAGACGAACCATCGTAAAGCATTCCATGGTATGTGTTTATTGATAGCACAAGCAAAACGAAGTGAGGGCACAGCTATTGTTTACGCGCAAGCTAAGGGTTTGCAGCCCGCAAGCTTGACTTTAAATGTGAAATAAAAACAATAATTTAAGCACTTTGTGCTACTTGTGGCGCCTGGCCTTTTAAATATCTCCTTTTATATTCAAGCGGCGTCATGTTGGTTACCTTTTTAAAGTGACGGTAAAAGTTAGATATGTTGTTAAATCCACACTCAAAACAAAGTACTTCGGTAGGCAGCTTATCTTCAATTAAAAAACGACAGGCATGACTTATACGTATTTCTGTTAAAAAGTCAGAGAATGTTTTTTTAGTCATTAATTTAAAATATCTGCAGAAAGAGGTAACACTTAAATTGCCGATGGCGGCTATTTCGTTCAAACTTATTTCCTTTTTATAGTTGCTTAAAGTGTAGGCGCAAACTTTATTAAGGCGAATGGTATCCGACTCATTTGACTGATGAAACTCATTGTGTGATAGTGTAATATGTTCAAAATCGTCATTCTCAGCTAATATTTTAAGTATGGATAGCAATACTATAATGCGGTCGAGGTTATTGGCATTAACGGCACGGTGCATTAAACGTTTCAATTCTTCTTTGGCCGGACCGTTAACTATTATACCATTTTTGGCTTTTTCGAACAGCTTTGGTAATAAATAGGCCTCAGGCAAATTAAGTAAATATCGTCCCAGGCAATCAGGTAAGAAGTGTATAACTATCACTTCTACATTCAGTCCGGAATCAGGCTGAAAATACTCTTCTTTGCATCGCCAGCAATGCGGTAGTTTTTCTCCTAGCAATAATATTTCTCCAGAAGAAAAGTTGCTGATATTATCACCAATAAAGCGCACACCTTCACCTTTAATAACATAGTGTAATTCCAGTTCAGGGTGGTAGTGCCATATACCCCTGAATGTAGGTAAAATATCATGCCTGATGCTAAACGAATTCTGTGGTTTTACATCAACTTTGAGAAAATGTGGTTTCATTTTGAACTTAAATCTAATAAAAAATGAATCAATTGCTTGATCTGGTTATTATTGGTTATTCAGGTTTAGAATTTAAATGTACTGAAAAATAAATGATGTTATCAAGTATTAACCTAAAAACGGCATGTAAAGATGTTGTGATAAATTACAATTAAGCCCATGATAATATCATACAATAAGTTGATAAATACAGGTAGTAATAGCAATTACTATTACTGGATATTTGTTATTGTAGTCTGTTTTAATGATAACAGTTACTGCGCATTATATAAACCGAACTAATAAATTATATTTTTTGTAACTGGTTAAGTCTTAAGAATTATTAATTACTTAATTAGTGTTTGTGATACAATTATTTGGGCTGATAGATCAGTCTGGTAACGTTAAATATATATTCAATTTTATTAAAATAAACCGATGAGAAAATACCTTTTTATAGTGATGATAGCGGCACTGGGCATATCATCTGTACATGCACAAACTGCACCAGCTGATGAGCAGGCAAATTATACACAAGTAATAACCAAGCGGGCTGAGAAAATAGTTTCGGCACTTAATATTACTGACTCTGTAAAGTTTAAACGGGTAACAGATATTGTGGTTAACCAATATCGCAACCTGAGCGCTATTCATGATAGCCGCAATGAGCAGGTGAAAGATATAAAAGCAAAATATGCCGATGATAAAACTACCACCAATACACAAGTAGCCCTGATTGATAGTAATGTTAATAAACAGTTAAACACATTACATGCATCTTATTTAACCAGGCTTGGCACGGAACTTACGCCGCAGCAAATAGATGAGGTTAAGAATGAGATGACCTATAAAATATTACCATTAACCTATAACGCATATCTTGATGAATTACCAACTTTAACCGATCCGCAAAAGCTTCAGATTAAAGCATGGTTAACCGAAGCGCGTGAGCACGCAATAGATGCGGAATCATCAGAGAAAAAGCATGCCTGGTTTGGCAAATATAAAGGCAGGATAAATAATTATTTATCGGCACAAGGCTATGATATGAAGAAAGCAGGTGAAGAATGGCAGCAACGCATAAAAGAAAAATCAGCTCAGAAAGGATAAGAAATTATTAATTAATGGGTGGGCCATTAATTAATACATATGCAAACCTAATTATACTAAAATACCAATTAAATTAACCTAGAATTTTTATGAGAAAAATTTACCTTTTACTTTCAGTACTACTGCTGCTCAGCACTGTACTAAAAGCCCAGAACAGAACCATTACCGGTACTGTTACGGATGAAAAGAATGCGCCGCTGCCTGGCGTAACCGTGCAGGTTAAAGGCAGTACATCATCTACCGCTACAGATGCGGATGGCAAGTATTCAATTAAAGTAACCAATTTGCAGAGCGTTGTTATTGGTGTTAAGTTTCTTGGATATAACTACCAGGAAAAAACATTAAGGGAGGGCGAAAGAAATGCCGACTTTAAACTGGTGCCAAATACCAGTAATTTGGACGAAGTAGTAGTAGTAGGTTACGGTACACAAAAGAAAGCAACTTTAACAGGAGCGGTAGTGACCATCTCGCCAAAGGATATTCAGGATATCCCCAGCCTTAATCTTGGTGCTTCATTAGCAGGCCAGGTAGCAGGTTTAGCTGTGGCACAAGATCAACGCCCCGGTCAGCCGGCTACCCTAACCATCCGTAACCCGGTGGTTTTAAACTCAAGTGCGGGTGGCTCAACAAATCCACTTTTTATTATTGACGATATACAACGTACACAGGCCGATTTTAACTTACTCGACCCTAATGATATTGAAAGCATTTCTATATTAAAAGATGCCGAAGCTGCGATCTATGGTGTATCCGGTGGTTCGGGTGCGATCCTTGTGCGTACAAAAAAAGGCAAAATAGGTGCCCCTAAAATCAGCTTCAGCTCACAATTTGGTTCTGCAAATGCTGTACAGCTTCCAAAGATGCTCACAGGCCCTCAAATGGCAACTTTTATTAATGATTACCAGCAGATTGGCGAAATGGCGCCTAATGGTGTACAAACCGGTAATACTATTGATGCCAACGGTTATGTAAATGGTAATGCCTCCCAAAAAATTTCAGGCTGGTATACTCCCGACGAATTGGCTTACATTAATAATCCTGCAAACAATACTAATTTCCTTAAACAGGAATTTCATGCAGCAGATGTTGAGCGTGAAGCCATGAACATATCGGGCGGTACAGACAAAGCTACTTATTTTGTTGGCGCTGATTATGTAAACCAAAATTCGAACTTTTCGGGGATTAGTAACTATAAATGGGGGATACGTGCCAATGTTCAGGCGAAGCCGGCTAAAGGCTTAACTGCCGGGTTGAATGTGAGCTTTGACCAATCGTATAACAAAGAGTTTTGGTATAAACAAAAGAGCACTACGGAAAGTTTAAATAATGACGTGGTAACGCTGAACCAGGCATTGCCATGGCAAAAATATTTTATTAATGGCAATCCGGTGTATTTATCAAGTACAACATTTGATGATATCAACGTGATGCTTTTCCAAAATTCAAACAATTACGAAGATAATCGCCAGTTCCTTACCAACTTTTTGGGAACATTAAGTTATGAAATACCTGGCGTTAAGGGCTTAACTGCAAATGCTACTTTCAATTACAATATCAATACCAACTTCCCAACCCAGTTTGGTACCGGATTTAATTATTCCCAATATTCTGGTACCGGTGCTAATGACCACATACCCGGCGGTACTCTTCTTAAAACTATTGAAATTGACAACGGAAACATTATTACGTTTAACCCTTCGTATGCTAAAGCTTATCAGTTAGATGCTTCGCTTAACTATCAGAACAGCTTTGGAAAAAACAACATTACCGCACTGGCTATATATGAGCAAAGGGAGACTAATAACGATTTTGTAAACGCAAACGTAGCCGGGGTTGTTCCTGGTGGATTGCCAAACTTTAATTTTACTACCGGCTTGCAGCAAACTAACCAGGCAAACGGAAGTTTACTTGGGGAATCTGGGGCAGAATCTGTTATAGAACGTATCAATTATGATTATAATCAAACTTATCTATTGCAATTAGTTGGCCGTCAGGATGGTACTACCAATTTTGCACCCGGCGAGAGATGGGGTAATTTTGGTGGAGTTTCGGTTGGTTGGGTAGCCTCAAACGAAAAATTCGTAAAAGATTTGGCTCCCTGGGTAGATCAGTTAAAATTCAGGGCAAGTGTTGGCATCGTGGGTGGTAACTCAATTGCTTCAGCAAACTATCAATATTATCAACAATATGGTATCGCTACAGGCAGCCCTAATGGTGGCGCTGTGTTTGATGAACAGGTACGTGGTATCGGTATAAAATCAGGCAACCTTGCCGATCCGAATACAACCTGGGATCACAGGACTGAAACAGATTATGGTGTGGATATGCAATTTTTAAAGAACCGTTTATCAGTTACCGGTGATTATTTCTGGACCCACGGTTATGACCTTTTAACCACATTGAGTGGCGCTGTGCCATTTTTAATCGGTAACACACCGCCCGCCGAAAACTATGGTATTGTAGACAACTTCGGTACAGAAATCACTGTGGGCTGGGCTGACCATATCAACTCGGATTGGAGCTATAATGTTAAAGTATTTTATAGCTGGAGTGATGACAAAAATATACGTGAAGACATAGCACCTGGCTTGATAGGTACTGCACAAGATCGTACGGGCAAATCAGATGATGGTGGTGTATTTGGCTTTGAAAGCCTTGGCCTTATCAGAACTCAGGCACAGGCTAACCAGATCATTGCGTCAAGAGCAGGAGCAGCAGGCGGTTCCCAAAACGTCAAAATATTTGGTTTAACGCCTGCCCCGGGTATGATAAACTATGCCGACTTAGATGGCAATGGTGTTATAGAAAACAGCGATACTAAGGACGAAAAATATTTGTCGAACAAAGTAGGCAATCACAACAATGCGGGTTTCAACTTCGGTTTTAGTTATAAAAGCATAAGCTTAAATGTGGTAAGCGGTTTAAGCTGGGGCGGTACCTCATCAATATCGGGTACTGAGCTAACATCAAACGATAATCAGAATGCAAGCTCGGGTGGTGCTGATTTGCAGGAAAACAGGGCAGCATTCTGGAGCGATCACTGGACACCTACAAACACCAATGCTACCTATCCTGCTCCTTATTATTACAAAGAATGGGATGTAGTATCTAACTTCTGGTTTGTAAATAGTTTCAACTGGAATATACAACAAGCCAATTTAAGCTGGGCCCTACCTACAAGGTGGATAAAGGTTGTAGGCCTTGCCAGTGCACGGTTATTCGGCCAATGTACAAATGTGTTAAGTTTATATAACCCATATCCGGACCATTACAGAACTGATCAGGTTGGTATAGAAAACTATCCATTGCTCAGAACATTTACTTTCGGTCTTAATGCAGGATTTTAAATTTAAAAGAAATGAAAAAATTATATAACATATCGTTCGCAGTTCTGGTTATATCAGCGCTGCTATATTCGGGCTGTAAAAAAGTGCTTGATAAAGGGCCTTTAACAACCTATACCGGACAACTCGTTTTTTCTGACTCAACACTCGCGGTAGAGTATTTAAACTCTATTTATTCAAATAATTTACCTACATGGGCAGGCAACGGTGGGGCAAACAGCACCATTGCTTCTGCAAGTGTTGGTACACTTACCGAAGAGAATCAAGGGAGTAACATATTTGTTTTGGGTACAGTAGTTTCATCCAGTGTTACTGATATAGGCACCGGCAACAACGCTACTAATAATTATGGTAAAATACGTGCTTTAAATGATTTTATAAGCAATTTGGCAAGCAGCCCCATTGCTATGGGGACAAAAAACAGGTTTAAGGCGCAAGCTTTGTTCTGGAGGGCATACCGTTATTTCGACCTGGTTAGATTATATGGCGGTGTGCCACTTGTTTTAACCCCGCTGCCTGTTGTAGGTACGGCTGCCAAACAAGCTGCCCTGCTACCACGCAATACCACCACGCAAACATTTAATCAGATCGTAAACGACCTGGATACTGCTATTATGTACTTGCCAGGTAATTGGCCTGCAATTGATTACGGCCGCATAACCAAAGGCGCTGCACAAGCTTTTTTGGGCCGCGTATTGTTAACCTGGGCGAGTCCGCAGTTTAATTCAACCAATGATATTAGCCGTTGGCAAGCAGCTTATCAGGCCAATACTGATGCTATTGCAACGCTTAGCTCACATGGCTATGGCCTGTATCCAAAGGAGGATGTAACCATGTGGACAACGGAAGGCCCCGGAGCTTCCGGTCCTGCAAATCCCGAAGCCGTTATGGTTACGGAGTTTAATACGGATAACTCATCGAGCAATACGGAGGATAATAACACTTATACTGCCAGTAATATACCTAAGGCATTAGGCGGTGGTGGCGCCAACAATCCTACCTGGGACGAGGTTCAGGCATTTCCGATGCTGGACGGCAAAGCGCCCGGCGCTTCAACCAAATATCCATATGATCCTGTACATTTCTTTGATAACCGCGATCCGCGCTTTAATCAAACCATTGCTTACAACGGTTGCTTATGGCCACTTGAGGGTAACGCTACTAACAGGTTGTGGACATATTATTATTTTACAAACTCATCAAATACGGCTACAAAAACCACCGAACCTGTAGGTGCATCTTCTAGCGGTTTCTATTGTCGTAAAGCAGTCGATCCTGCTATAAGTGCAACTAATCTGCCATATTCAGGAACCGACTGGCAGGAGATCCGCTATGCAGAAGTAATATTAAATCAGGCGGAGGCAGCAGCAATGATAGGCAATAGCAGCACAGCTTATACCGACCTGATAGCCATACGCAATAGAGCTGGTATTGAAGCAGGTGACGGTATGTATGGTCTTACTCCAGGCCTTACAGGTACCGACCTGGCTATGGCTGTATTATTTGAAAGGCAAATTGAGTTTGCATACGAAGGCAAACGCTATTGGGATTTGAGAAGATGGAAGCTATTGGAAAGCACACTGAACGGCAAAAAGAGGCAAGGTGTTACTTTCTTGCTGCAGCCTAATACAACTTCCGGCCAGGCAAATACAGATTATCTATTAAACAATCGCGACGCAATGGCCCAGACCAGTCTTGATAATGTTTATACAAATTATTTTAGTTATGTGCCGATGACCGTAGGCGCAGGCAGTACACTTGGTGAGCTAAAATATCTGGACAGTCAAGCTATTACATACCAAACAGCCGATTATTTCTTTGGAATACCGCTTGCTACTATACAGAATGATCCGAATATACAGCAAAATAATACCTGGGGCGGTTCTTTCGATCCCCTTAAATAAAAGCTTAGATGGCGGGTTATTATCCCGCCATCTGTTATAATTGATATGATAAATTTAACTATGAAAAAGAAGACAGGCTTATTTTTACTTGTGGCCGCTTTGGGATTTGCTAACCAGGCGTTTGCCCAATACCCGGATGTGCCCAAAGCGGTTAAGGCAGAAAGTGATTCAATGATGGCTGCGGCTAATCGTCATTCAGATTCTGCATGGAAAGTTGCATTACCTATTGTACAGGCAGATCAGCGCAGGGGAAAAGTGTATGTGCCATGGGCAGCAAGACCAACCGATCTTCCACAGGCAAAAATACCTGCTTTTCCGGGTGCTGAAGGTGGCGGTAAATTTACTTTTGGCGGCCGTGGTGGTAAAGTTTATGTAGTAACCAGTTTGGCTGATGACGGGGCAGGAACCTTGCGTTGGGCTTGTGAGCAGGGTGGTGCACGTATCATTGTATTTAACGTTGCCGGTATCATCCGTATTAAAACACCTATTATTGTCAGGGCACCGTACATTACTATTGAAGGGCAAACAGCGCCCGGAGATGGTGTTTGTGTTGCAGGGGAATCATTTTGGGTTAATACGCATGATGTTATTATCCGCTATATGCGTTTCCGTCGCGGTGAAACCAATGTAGGCCGTCGTGATGATGCGCTTGGCGGCGATCCTGTAGGTAATATCATTGTTGACCACACTTCAACAAGCTGGGGCCTGGACGAAAATTTCTCTATGTACCGTCACATGTTCGATCCTGAGGATGGTTCAAAACCTGAAAAACTGGGCACAGTTAACATCACCATTCAAAACTGTATCTATGCTGAATCATTAGACTATTGGAACCACGCGTTCGGTAGTACCACAGGTGGCGAAAACAGTACGCTTATCCGCAACATGTGGGCCGATAACACAGGCCGTAACCCATCAGTTGGATGGAATGGTATTTATACTTTTGTAAACAACGTGGTATTTAACTGGCATCACCGCTCAATGGATGGTGGCGATTATACGACTAACTTTAATATCATCAATAATTATTTTAAACCGGGGCCGGTTACCCCAAAAGACGAGCCTGTCGGTCACCGTATATTAAAACCGGAGTCAGGTCGCAGCAAGCTTAAAGAAAAGTTTTTTGGCCGTGTTTATGCATCCGGAAACATTATGGAAGGTTATCCTGAAGTTACCAAAGACCCTTGGAATGGTGGTATACAGGTTGAAGGGCCGGGCGGCAAGGAATTACCGGATGCGGGACCGTATAAAGATTATATGAAATCTGATGATCCTTTTCCAATGGCACCGGTTACCATCATGTCGGCACAAGAGGCTTACAAATATGTAGTTGAAAATTCAGGAGCAACATTACCTCACCGTGATGCTGTTGATTTGCGCATAGCGGCACAGGTAAGAACAGGAAAGATCACTTATACTGAAATGAAAACTGATACTGATTTCCAGTTCAAAATACGTAAATTACCTAAAGATTCTTATAAGTTGGGTATTATAACAGCACCATGGCAGGTAGGTGGCTATCCGGTATATAAAGGCACACCATATAAAGACAGTGATAACGACGGTATGCCGGATTCATACGAAATTGCTCACGGGCTTAACCCGCATGATGCTAAGGATGCAAGTAAGCTTGCCAAAAATGGCGGCGGCTATACCAATATCGAAGTTTACCTGAACTCGGTAGCAGCAAAGGGACAACACCCTATGCCGAACGGCAAATTAAATTAATAGGGTAAAAGCATAATGATATTATCAAGAGTTAAAATTGGTTTATTGTCAGGAGGTCTATTTGTTGGGGGTATGCTTATGCATACTCCCGCAATAGCTCAAAAAAACAAGAAATCTGTTCAATCATCTGCACCGCTTTCTGTGGGTAAGGATGGAAAAATAAATTATCAGGCCGATGAGAACGGCAACCGAATCCCTGATTTTTCTTATTGTGGCTACATGGCATCAGAACAGGCAATTCCTACTGTTCCGGTACGGATAATTGTTCCGCTTAAAAAAGGTGATGCTACTTTGCGCATCCAGTCTGCATTGGATTATGTGGCTTCATTACCCGTTGGTGCCGATGGCTTTCGTGGCGTTGTGTTACTGAATAAAGGTATTTATGAAGTTGATGGCAGCCTGAAAATGAAAGCTTCGGGTGTTGTGCTTCGCGGCAGCGGTATGGGTGCTGATGGTACGATGCTATTAGGTGCCGGAAAAGACAGGGCAACCTTGATACAGGTTTTAGGTAAAAACGACCGTAAAAAATCAAAAGAAATTAAAATAGCAGATGCCTATGTACCTGTTAACGCATTAACGTTTCACGTTACTGATCCTGGGGATTTTAAAGCCGGCGATATGATCATCATACATCGCCCAAGTACACAGAATTGGATCACTAAACTAGGCACCGATCATTTTGGTGGCGGCCTCACTGCTTTAGCCTGGAAACCGGGTGAGCGTGATATTAACTGGGATCGGAAGATCACAGCTATAAATGGAAATACTATAACTATTGATGCACCTTTAACCACCGCTTTAGATAGTACCTACGGCGGTGGTATGGTTGCCAAATACGACTGGCCCGGCAGAATTGACCGTGTCGGCATTGAAAATATTCATTTACAATCAACTTATGATGTAAATAACCCCAAAGATGAGGCGCATCGCTGGATGGCTATCACCATGGAAAACGTATCAGATGCCTGGGTTCGCCAGGTGGTATTTGAACATTTCGCGGGCTCGGCAGTTTTTGTATTAGAAACCGCTAACCGCATAACAGTTGAAGACTGCAAATCATTGGCCCCGATATCGGAAATTGGCGGCTATCGCCGTAACACTTTCTGGACAATGGGCGGGCAAACGCTTTTTCAGCGTTTATATTCCGTAAATGGCTTTCATGATTTCGCTACAGGTTTTTGTGCCCCCGGCCCAACTGCATTTGTGCAATGTTCAGCATGGCAACCTTATAGTTTCAGTGGTGGTATTGATAGCTGGGCATCAGGCGTATTGTTTGATGTCGCCAATATCGATGGACAGGCTTTAAGTTATATAAACCGCGGTCAGGACGGGCAGGGCGCAGGCTGGAACGCTGCCAATAGTGTTGTATGGAATTGCAGCGCCGCTCATATTGATTGTTATCAACCGCCAACCGCGCAAAACTGGTCTTTTGGTTCCTGGGCGCAATTTGGTGGTGATGGGTATTGGGAATCCTCAAATAGCACAGTAAACCCACGCAGTTTATATTATGCGCAGTTAGCCAACAGGTTAAATAAAGATGTTAGCAAACAAGCTGATATATTACGGATTGAAACAGAACCGTCAAGCAGCCCTACAGTGGCCGAAGCCGCGGCATTAATGGCAGCAGCCAAACGGCCCGCTACTACCATAAGCGACTGGGTTGATGGCGCATCTAAAAGAAACCCGATAAGCATCGCCTCATCCGGCGCAAAAAGTATTGATGAGATTGGTTACAAACAAGCAGTAACTCCGACAATGGCTCCCAAAATGAGCGTTACAAATGGCTGGCTGGTACGTGGTAATACTGTTTTACTAGGCAAGCACTTTGAAGCCCCGTGGTGGAGTGGTAATGTTAAACCGGATTATCTAAAAGAAGCAAAGCCCGACATTACCCGCTGGGTTCCCGGCCGTACAGGTACAGGTTTAACCGATGATCTGGATGATGTGGCCACATGGATGCAAAAAGATAATATCATTGTACTAGAGCATAACTATGGCTTATGGTATGAGCGTCGTCGTGATGATCATGAGCGCATCCGCCGTATGGATGGGGATGTTTGGGCGCCTTTTTATGAATTACCTTTTGCCCGTAGCGGTAAAGATCTGGCATGGGATGGCTTAAGTAAATACGATCTTACAAAATACAACCCCTGGTATTGGGGCCGCCTTAAACAGTTTGCTGATATAGCTGATGAAAAAGGATTGGTATTGTTCCATCAAAACTTCTTTCAGCATAACATTATAGAGGCAGGCGCGCATTACGCGGATTTCCCGTGGAGAACTGCCAATAATATCAATGGCACAGGATTCCCTGAACCGGTAAACTATGCGGGCGACAAACGCCAGTTTATGGCTGAGCAATTTTATGATGAAACGGACCCTGCAAGGCGTAAGTTACTGATAGCATATATCAATAAATGTCTGGATAATTTTGCTGATAATAACGGGGTTATCCAAACCACCAGCGCGGAGTTTACCGGCCCGCTGCACTTTATGCAATTTTGGGTTGAAACCATTAAGCAGTGGGAAACGCTGCACAAAAAGAAAGAGATCGTTGGCCTGAGCGCTACCAAGGATGTGCAGGATGCTATTCTTGCTGATCCCACAAAATCTTCAGTTATCAATGTGATCGACATTCGGTATTGGTACTATGAAGGTAACGGCAAAACTTACGCGCCTAATGGAGGCCAGAGCCTTGCACCTCGCCAGCAGGAACGCATCTATAAACCCAAAGCGCCAACATTTGAGCAGGTTTATCGTGCAGTGCACGAGTACAAGCAAAAATATCCTGATAAGGCAGTACTATATTCTGCCGATGGCTACGACCATTTTGGCTGGGCCGTATTAATAGCAGGTGGTTCATTACCTGCCTTACCTGCAACAACTGATAAGCAATTTTTAAGTGATGCATCAGCCATGAAAGGTATTGATCTGCCGGGCAATCCGAAAGATCAGTGGGCTTTGGGTAATGTGGCAAAAGGATATATAGTTTACAGTAATTCTGATACTATTCATCTCGACCTTGCAACCAATGCCAGTTATAAAGCAAAATGGATCGACCCAAAAACAGGTGAGGCGTTACCGGGCGAGGAACAGGTAAAAGGCGGCAATGGAGTTGAAATTAAAAACCCTAAATCAGGCGAGGCTATTTTATGGCTCATCCGTATCTAAATAATTATGTTAAAAAGGATTGTTCTGATAGGTATTATTTCCTGTTTGCTTTTTTCTATAAAAAGCGATGAGGCAGATGTATTGCCCACTTTAAAAGTATCGCCTAATCACCGGTTTTTTACCGCCAATGGCGAGCCATTTTTTTGGTTAGGGGATACCGGTTGGCTGCTCTTCTCCAAACTTAACCGCGAGGATGCTGAAAAATACCTGGAAATACGCCGCCAACAGGGCTTTAATGTGATACAGGTAATGGTAATTCATAGCCTTTCCGAAACAAATGCCTACGGCGATTCCGCACTCATCAACAAAAATATAACTACACCTCATTTCAATAATTCAGCAAATAATTATTGGAGCAATATTGATTGGGTACTAAACAAAGCCGCCGAAAAAGGAATGTATGTAGCCATGGTGCCCATTTGGGGCTCGGTAGTAAAAGCGGCGCATACTAACCAAATTCAGGCTAAAGCATATGCCACATTTTTAGCGAACAGGTATAAATCGTACAGTAATGTGATCTGGATGAATGGCGGCGATATTGCCGGTAGCGATTCATTAAAAGTATGGAATGCAATCGGCACTACATTACACGCTATTGATACTGCTCATTTAATTACGTTCCATCCTCGGGGAAGAAAGCAATCTTCCATCTGGTTTCATAATGAATCATGGCTTAGTTTTAATAGTTTTCAATCGGGCCATAAGAATTATAAACAGGATACATCAAAAGATGATTTCCATTATGGCGAAGATAACTGGCGCTATGTGCAGGTTGATTATAACAAACCACCCATTAAACCAACATTGGATGCCGAGCCATCCTACGAAAAGATCCCTTATGGCTTGCATGATATTAATCTCCCAAAATGGACTGATGCTGATGTAAGGCGCTATGGCTACTGGTCGGTTTTTGCGGGTGCCTGTGGGTACACTTATGGCAACAATGATGTGATGCAGATGCATAATCCAAAAGATAAAGCCATTGGCGCATATGGTTCAAAAGGTTTTTGGTATAACTCAATTAATGATCCCGGTGCGCAGCAAATGGTTTATCTAAAAAAGCTGATACTATCACGCCCGTATTTTGAGCGTGTGCCAGATCAATCTTTAATTGCAGACGGTCAGGGAATAAAATATAATAGACTGATAGCCACACGTGGTACCAACTACGCGTTTGTTTACACTTATACTGGGCGCGATATGGATATCAATACTACAAAGTTGCCGGGTAGTAAGATAAAGGCATCGTGGTATAACCCCAGTAACGGCATTATTACAGCTATTGGCACCTTTAATAAATCGAAAATAACGAAATTTAATCCTCCCGGTACTCCGGCGAATGGTAATGATTGGGTGCTGATCCTTGATGCTATATAACCTGAGAAAATTGTGATGGCGGGATTTAAAAATATATACATCTTGATTTTAACCGGTATGGTTTTGCTCTCCTGCAATACCCGGAAAGACGTATACCTTTTCACCTCGTTTAATGAGCCTGCAAGCGCAGGTTTAAGGTTGCTATATAGTCACGATGCTTATCACTGGACTGATCTGAATCATATTTTCATCAAGCCTGAAGTTGGAGAGGCAAAGATCATGCGTGATCCTTCTATACAACAGGGGCCGGATGGTATTTATCATTTGGTTTGGACAACCGGCTGGAAAAATGATACCGGCATAGGTTATGCCGAATCAAAAGACCTGATCCACTGGTCGGCAGAGCAGCACCTGAATATAATGGCTGATGAACCAACCGCGGTTAATGCCTGGGCACCGGAGTTGTTTTATGACGATGTTGCAGATCAGTTTATTATCAGCTGGGCCTCAACAGTGCCATTCCGTTTCCCGAAAGGAGAGGAGGATGAAAATAACAATCATCGCTTGTATTATACTACCACTAAGAATTTTAAAACTTTTACCCCGGCAAAGTTATTTCTTGATCCCGGTTTTAGTGTGATAGACCCCGAAATCGTAAAAATGGACAAAGGCAAATATGTATTAGTAATGAAGGACAATACCCGCCCCAATCGCAATATATTGGTGGCTTTCAGCAATAACCCGCTGGGCCCATATAGTAATTATTCCCAACGGTTTACTGAACTGTATTCAGAAGGGCCGACGATAACTAAAGCAGGTAATAACTGGCTGATCTATTATGATTCTTATCGCCTTAAAAAGTTCGGATGCATGCGTACAATCGATTTTAAAACATTTACCAATATAGCCGATTCTGTTAATGTGCCGCAGGGCCATAAACACGGTACAATATTTAAAGTGACCGAAAAAACGCTGAAACGATTAAAGTTAGCTGCCGCGATGCCGGTAAACCAATAAGATATGCTTAAAATTAAAATAGCCATATTATTCATAACAATTGCCGGATGCTGGTCGGCTACCAAAGCGCAGGACACAGTGAGGTATACCGGTAATACGGTAGCTAATGTGGATTACCACAACGGCAGACTAAGCCCGGTGATCGGTGTACATAGCATGCAGATCTTCCGAGCTAATCGCGAGCATCCTGATCAGGCCGATGGTTTTGGCTTTACCTATAACCACCAGCCTATGCTGGCTTACTGGAACAATACTTTTTATGTAGAGTATTTGAGCGATAAAGTAGGTGAAAGCGTGCCTCCGGGGCAAACCCTGCTGATCACCTCAAAAGATGGCGCGACCTGGTCTAAACCGACGGTTGTTTTCCCGCAATATAAAATTCCCGATGGTACTACAAAAGAAGATCATCCCGGAGTAGCAAAAGATCTGTACGCTGTTATGCACCAGCGTATGGGCTTTTATACCGCTAAATCAAAACGCTTATTAGTGCTTGGTTTTTATGGTATTTGTTTGGATGCGCACGATGATCCAAACGACGGCCAGGGAATTGGCAGGGTAATAAGAGAAGTTTATCCCAGCGGGAAATTTGGCCCCATTTATTTCATCCATTATAACCCCAAATGGAACGAGCAAAACACCTCGTACCCATTTTATAAAACCAGTAAAGATAAAGGTTTTGTGCAAGCCTGCGATGAGCTAATGGCAAACCCTTTAATGATGATGCAGTGGCAGGAGGAAACTGATCGTAAAGATCCGTTAATCCCATTGCATAAGGATTATAAAGCTTTTAACTTCTATCATTTACCTGATGGACGAGTGGTTGGTTTATGGAAATATGCATTAACCGCTATAAGCACGGATAATGGCAAAACATGGCCGGCCAATGCCAGTCGCGCGCCGCGATTTGTAACCAGCAATGCTAAAATATGGGGGCAGCGCACATCTGATGGTAAATATGCTACAGTTTATAATCCATCGGAATTCAGGTGGCCGCTGGGTATTTCTGTTAGCCAAGATGGGTTAAACTATACCAACCTGCTGCTGGTAAACGGCGAGATCCCAACCATGCGTTATGGCGGCAACTATAAATCATACGGCCCGCAATATACCCGGGGGATTGAAGAAGGAAACGGTGTACCACCAGATGGCAAGCTGTGGGTTACTTACAGCATGAATAAGGAAGATATCTGGGTGTCATCCATCCCGGTACCGATCACAGATGTAACATTGGAACAAGCCAACGAAGTATTTAATGACCTGCCCGCCGGTAAGGAACTTGAAAAGTGGAACACCTATAGTTCGTTATGGGCACCCGTTAATATTGATAAAGCGCCTGACGGTACACGAGTCTTAGCGCTCAAAGACTGGGACAAATTTGATTATGCCAAAGCCGAACGCATAGTGCCTGAATCAAAAAAACTGATCGCAGATTTTACCATCATCCCTGCACAAAATAATACGGGGATGCTTGACATCGAAGTGCAAAACGCCAGCGGTGATGCAGCTCTAAGGTTAACGTTCGATTCAACCGGAGTTTTTAAGGCAAAAACAGGTTATCGCTCTAAAAATATGCTCAAGTACACGGCTAACACGCCGTATCATATCAGCATAAAATTAAATACTGATACCCGTTTTTATACGGTGAATGTGAATGGTAAGGATGTGCTTACTGCCTTGTTTTTCGCGCCTGTGCTGAATGTTAACCGGGTTGTTTTCCGTACCGGCGATATAAGGCGCTTCCCTTACGCAGATACCCCAACCGATCAGGATTATGACCAACCCAAAGCCGGGGAGTCAGTAACGCCTGCTGCATTTTATATTACATCATTTAAAACTTCGGGATACTAATGGCTGCTAAAAAATATATCGCAATCGTTTTTTTATTAGGCTGTATAGCTTTGACAAGTACTGGCTATGCCGAAATTGTATTACCTAAAATATTGGGTAATAACATGGTGCTGCAGCGTAATAAACCTGTACCTGTTTGGGGCACCGCAGCAGCGGGTGAGGCTATTACCGTAAAGTTTAACGATCAAACTAAAAAAACAACTGCCGATGCGGCAGGTAACTGGCAAATAATGCTCGATCCAATGCAAGCATCGGCAACGCCGCAGGTTTTAGAAATTAAGGGAACTAACACCATAAAGCTCGAAAATATTTTAGTAGGCGAGGTGTGGCTATGTTCAGGGCAATCAAACATGTCGTACGAAATGCGCAAGAACAGCAAAGTACACAGGCCCGATACCAGTACGGTCAACTCGCCAATTGATGAGCTCGACAGGGCGCATAACCCACAGATCAGGATCTTTTTGGTAACACAAAAGAATTTGAGAAAGCCTGATTCAACACATGCAGGTTGGGATATTGCAGAAGGCACAGCGCTCAGGGATTTTTCGGCTGCCGGATATTTTTTCGGCAAAAACCTGAATCACGATCTGAAAGTTCCCGTGGGTATCATCTGCTCTGCCATTAGCGGCAGCCGAATCGAACCATGGATGCCACGCGAAGCATTTGACGAGATCCCATATTTTAAGGATACTAACTACAAAATAGATGGTGATCCAGGTAAACTATATGTGAATATGATAGCCCCCGTTGCGCCTTATGCATTGCGCGGTTTTTTATGGTACCAGGGCGAAAGCAGCAGTTATTTAGCTGAAACCATCAGCTATACCTACAAAATGGAAGCACTTATCCATTGGTGGCGCAAGTTATGGAATGATAAAAACCTGCCGTTCTATTATGTGCAGATAGCGCCTTTTTATTATTCAAGGGCTAAAAGCAGCACCAATATCCCATTTACTATTTATACTGAGCCCGAATTACGCGAGGCTCAGACCATGGCCCTCAAAATACCACATACAGGTATGATCGTTACTACCGATCTGAATGATTCATTGACCAATATCCACCCGGCTTTTAAATGGGTGGTAGGTCAGCGTTTGGAGCTGCAGGCATTGGCTAATACTTACGGCAAAAAAGTTGTTTTCTCAGGCCCGATGTATGATAAAATGAAGGTGAAGGGCAATAAGATCATTCTTGATTTTAAATATACCGGCAGTGGCCTTGTAAGTCATGATGGTAAGCCGCTCAATTATTTCGCTATAGCTGGCAGCGATGGCAAATTTGTAAATGCTACCGCAATAATTAAAGGCAATAAGGTAGAAGTTTCCTCGCGGGAAGTGCCTGCACCTGTAGCTGTACGCTTTGGGTGGACGGAAGTAGCCGAACCCAATTTTTATAACAAGGATGGTTTACCCGCTGTGCCTTTCCGCACGGATAATCCGCTAAAATTCACTTTAACCGCTAATTGATCTGTCGCATGAAAAATGCCTGCTTTAAAATATTCATATACGCTCTACTGCTGATACCAGCCCTAAATACGTATGCCCAAAAAACAGAAATCCAATTTCTTTCTGGCACAGGCAGCAACCATACCATAAACTGGCAATTCTACTGCACAGCAGGCCATAATTCAGGCAAATGGACAACCATTCCAGTCCCCTCCAACTGGGAATTACAGGGCTTTGGAAAGTATAATTATGGCCTTGATAAAGATACCCTTAAAGGCAAGGAGCAGGGGCTATATAAATACCAGTTTACTGTGCCTGCAACATGGCAGGATAAAGCAGTAAACATCGTATTTGATGGCTCCATGACGGATACAAAAGTGCTAATTAATGGTCAACAGGCAGGCGATATTCACCAGGGCGCTTTTTATCGTTTTAAATATGATATCACAAAGCTGTTAAAATACGGTCAGCCAAATTTGCTGGAAGTAACCGTATCCAAATATTCTGTAAATGCATCTGTAAACGCCAGCGAGCGTAAAGGTGATTTCTGGGTATTCGGTGGAATTTTCAGGCCTGTTTTTCTGGAAGCTTTTCCGCAGCAGCATATCAGCCATGTAGCAGTTAATGGCAAAGCTGATGGTAGTTTTGAGGCACAACTTAACCTATCGAACATAAAAAATATTGATGCGGTAACGGGGCAATTTTATACGATTGCGGGTCAAAAAGCCGGACTTGCATTTTCTACAAAAGTTAAGGCTGGTGATACTTCTGTATTGATTAAAACACATCTGGTTGCTCCAAAATTATGGTCGCCCGAGTTCCCTAATTTGTATAATGTTGTATTTACGCTTACCTCAAATGGCAAGTCGATACATGCCGTTCAGCAACGTTTCGGTTTCCGCACCGTTGAATTGCGTTTGCACGATGGCATCTACGTAAACAATGTAAAAGTCAAATTCAAAGGTGTTAATCACCATTCATTTTGGCCAACTACTGGCAGGGCTACCAGTAAAGCCATCAGCATTGCCGATGTAAAACTGATTAAGAATATGAACATGAACGCGGTGCGGATGTCACATTACCCGCCCGATGAGCATTTCTTAGATGTATGCGATTCACTGGGTTTGTTCGTACTGGATGAGCTTACCGGCTGGCATCATGCTTATGATACGCAGGTAGGTTCCAAATTAGCTAAGGAAATGATTGAGAAAGATGTAAATCACCCCTCAATTGTGATCTGGGATAACGGCAACGAAGGCGGTTTTAATTTCGACCTCGATCATTGGTTTGATGATCTAGATATTCAAAAACGCCCGCTGATACATCCCTGGGCTGTGTTTAGAGGTACCAATACCCAGCACTATATCAATTACGATTATGGCAATAACACTGCTATCCATGGTCACGATGTGTTTTTTCCTACAGAATTCCTGCATGGAATTTATGACGGCGGTGCAGGTGCAGGATTAGATGATTTTTGGGAACAGATGTGGCACACGCCAATTTCGGCAGGTGGGTTTATCTGGGTTTTTGCAGATGAAGCAGTGGTGCGTACTGATAAAAATGGCTTACTTGATTCAGATGGCGACCATGGACCGGACGGTATTTTAGGGCCATATCATGAAAAGGAAGGCAGTTTTTATACCATAAAAGAAGTTTGGTGTCCTGTTCATTTAGAATCGCGGGAAATTACGCCACAGTTTGATGGGAAATTGCGATTAGAAAACCGTTACCTGTACACCAACTTAAAGCAATGCACATTTGCGTATAAGCTGGCTAAATTTAGTAATCCTTATCAGCAAAATAAGGTAGCGCCGAAAACCGGAACAATCGCTTCTCCTGAAATAGGCCCCGGACAGTATGGCAATTTGCAATTACATTTACCTGCCGGCTGGCAAAACTATGATGTGTTGTATGTGACAGCATATGATCCATACAAAAACGAACTCTTTACCTGGAGCTGGCCCATCAGTAGTCATGCTATAATTACGCAGCCAATGGTGGCTAAATCTGGCAGTAATAAGCCTGTTATTACAGAAACAGACTCGCTATATAAAGTAACTACCAATGGTATTCAATTAGAGTTTAACCGTAATAACGGGATCTTAAAGAACGTAGGAAACAGTAAAGGCACAATTCCATTCAATAACGGCCCGGTATTAGCTGAAGGGCAGGATAAATCAGGCTTCCAAAAACTAAGGAATTATTACAAAGCCGATACGCTGGTTATTGAAGCTGATTTCGCCCCAAAAACTACTGAGGCACAATTAAGGTGGATGATCTATCCATCGGGTTTAGTACGACTTGATTTAAAATATTGGCCTGTCGGCGAGGAGGGTAAATTGTTAGGCGCAAGCTTTTCTTATCCTGAAAAAGATGTACAAAGCGTAAGTTATATGGGTGATGGCCCATACCGGGTTTGGAAAGACAGATTGAAAGGTGTAACGCTGAATGTGTGGGACAAAACCTATAACAATACCATAACCGGGGAGGATAGCACCAAGTTGATCTATCCCGAATTTAAAGGCTATTACTCCAATTTATACTGGATGAAGATAAAAACCACCGGGCAACCTATAACAGTGATCTGCGATAGCCGGGATGTTTTTATGCGCCTGTTCACGCCTAAGTACCCAAAGCTTACCTATGGTAATAACATCGCACCTGATTTCCCTTCGGGTGATATATCATTTATGCATGGTATAACGCCCATCGGCACAAAATCCCAGCAACCAACACGATTAGGTCCGCAGGGGCAAGTGAACCAATATTTTAATTACGATAAGCATATCGAAGATGCCTTATCGCTCACATTATACTTTGATTTTTCGGGAAAATAAATGAGGCAGACGAGAATATATATAGCTGCGGTGTTGACATTTATTATTTTGATAAGTGTTAAAAATACAAGCATGGCTGCGGTAAACGTTCAGCATCTGCAATGCGAAATGCTGAAAAATCCACAAGGCATCGGCACAACGCAACCACGTTTAAGCTGGCAAATTAACAGCGACCAGCGTAATACGCAGCAAACCGCCTACCAGATCATCGTCGCCTCGTCGGCACAAAAACTGGCTTCAAATATTGGCGATCTATGGGATTCGCATAAAGTTATTTCTGATAGATCAATCATGATTAACTACGCAGGCAAGTCGTTGGTTAGTCGTGCAGCCTGCTACTGGAAAGTTAAGGTATGGACTACCAAAGGCGAAAGCAGCTGGAGTCAACCCGCATCATGGAGCATTGGCTTATTAAATGCTGCCGACTGGAAAGCAAATTGGATAGGGTATGAGCATGGTTTCCCGTGGGATAGTGTTTCCAAATTTTCAAGGTTATCTGCACGTTATTACCGCAAGCAATTTCAAGCCAGTCGGCAGCAGGTTAAAAAGGCTGTGGTTTATATAGTTGGGTTAGGTCATTATGAACTATACATCAATGGAAAACCTATCGGCGATCAGGTTTTGGCCGAAGCACCTACGGATTATACTCAATCAGTGTTATATAATACGTTTGATGTTACTGAAGATATACAGCAAGGTAAAAACGTTATCGGCACGGTATTAGGTAACGGCCGTTTTTTTACCATGCGGCCTAAGTATAAGCCTAATAAGATCAAAGAATTTGGTTTCCCTAAAATGCTGCTGCAACTGGAAATAACTTATCAGGATGGCAGCAAAAAAGTGATCACAAGTGATGATGGCTGGAAGTTTACAGCTGATGGTCCCATCCGCACCAATAATGAATATGATGGCGAGGAATATGATGCTACCAAAGAACTCACCGGCTGGAATGTTAACGGCTACGATGACAGCAAATGGCTAAAGCCTGAACTGGTTGAATCACCCGGCGGTAGGGTTGAGGCGCAGATGAATGAGCCGATCAAAATAGTGGATACCATTCATCCCATCAGCATAAAACAACTAAAACCCGGCACATGGATAATGGATATGGGCCAGAATATGGCAGGCTGGGTGCAGATGAAAGTACAGGGCAAACAAGGCGATAAAGTAACGTTGCGCTTTGCCGAAACGCTTAAAGAAGACAGTGATCTATACGTTGCCAACTTGCGTGATGCCAAAGTAACCGACGTTTATACGCTGAAAGGCGGCGGGGAAGAAATATGGCACCCAGTTTTTGTATACCATGGGTTTAGATATGTGCAGATCACCGGGTACGCCGGTACGCCGACTTTAAATGATTTTATAGGTCAGGCGGTTTCAGATAATATGGCGAATACAGGCCATTTTGAAACCTCAAATCCGTTGATCAATCAGATCTATCATAATGCTTACTGGGGTATTTTAAGCGATTACAAAGGTATGCCGGTTGATTGTCCGCAACGCAACGAACGTATGCCATGGCTCGGCGACCGGGCGATTGGCTCTTTGGGCGAAAGCTTTGTATTTGACAATGAAAACCTGTATGCCAAATGGCTGGATGATATCGAACAAGCGCAAAAACCTGATGGCGCTATACCGGATGTGGCCCCGGCTTACTGGAATTATTATAGCGACAACATGACCTGGCCCGGCACCTACATCCTTATTGCCGATATGCTTTATAATCAGTTTGACGATAAAGGGCCGATTGAAAAGCATTATTCATCCATGAAAAAATGGCTGGGCTATATGCGCCAGAATTACTACAAGGGCAACCTGATGACCAAGGATAAATATGGCGATTGGTGCGTGCCGCCAGAGTCGCCGGAGTTGATCCACTCAAGGGATTCTTCACGCAATACCAATGGAGTTTTGATCGCCACTGCTTATTACTATCGCATGCTGCTGTTAATGCAGCACTTTGCCCAAATTTTGAATAAACCTGCCGATGTGCAGCAATTTGCTGCACAAGCGTTACAGGCTAAAAATGCCTTCAATCAAAAGTTCCTCGATAAAAAAACGCTTCAATATGATAACAATACGGTAACCGCAAATTTGTTGCCGTTGTATTTCGGTATGGTGCCTGCGGCAGATAGGAGAGCAGTGTTCAATAATATTGTGAACAAGATCACTATCGATGCCAAAAGCCATATCAGCACAGGCGTTATCGGCACCCAATGGCTCATGCGGGGATTAACAGATTTTGGTCGCCCTGATATTGCTTACCATATAGCCGCAAATGATGACTACCCAAGCTGGGGTTATATGGTGAAACGCGGTGCAACTACTATTTGGGAGCTGTGGAACGGCGATACCGCTGCACCGGCCATGAATTCCCGCAACCACATCATGCTTTTAGGTGACCTCATCGCCTGGTTTTATCAGGATCTGGGTGGGATTAAAGCCGATGAACCCGGATTTAAAACCATTGTGATGAAACCCGCAAATGTGAAAGAGCTGGATTATGTGAATGCCTCCTACACAACATCTTATGGTTTAGTAAAAAGTAATTGGAAAAAGCAATCAGGGCATTTTGATTGGACGGTTGTCATCCCCGCAAACTCAAAAGCAATAGTGCATTTACCGACTGATAAGATGAGCGATATTACCTGTGATGGAAAAAGTTTATCAGCATTAACAGGAGCAAAACAATTACCTGACGCGGACGGCAGGGTGAAAATAGAGATTGAATCAGGCGATTACCATTTTGAGATAAATAATTATGGCAAATAACAGGTATAAAAAGGGATTGTGGATGATGATGGCTTTGTGCCTGGCATTTGCTATAAACACATACGCCCAGCCTAAACAATGGAGTAAAGGCATCATCACCAATGAATTTATTTTTGAGAAAGCACCGTATCCCGAATGCCACTCAGCCACTATTGCCGAAACTAAAACGGGACTTGTAGCTGCATGGTTTGGCGGTACAAAAGAGCGCAATCCGGATGTTTGTATTTGGGTAAGCCGCCTGGTAAATGGTAAATGGACGGAAGCTATAAACGTTGCCAACGGTATACAAAACGACACCTTACGCTATGCCTGCTGGAACCCGGTGCTTTACCAGGTTTTGGGCAGTGATCTGTTGTTATTTTATAAGATCGGTCCTTCGCCAGCAAAATGGAAGGGATTTATCAGGAGGTCTAAAGATGGCGGTATTACCTGGTCGGCGCAGGAGGCTTTGCCTGATGGCATTTTGGGTCCGGTTAAAAACCAGCCGGTAACATTAAATAATGGTAATATCCTGTCGCCATCAGGTACGGAAAATAACGGCGCTAAGGTTCATTTTGAACTATCATCAGACAAAGGCCTAACCTGGCAGGCTACAGAACCTCTTAATGATGGCAAAACGGTAAAAGCCTTACAGCCTACTATTCTATTTCACAAAGGCGACAGTTTGCAAATGCTTTGTCGCACCCAGAACCGGGCGATATATGAATCACGGTCAGCTGATAATGGTAAAACATGGTCGCCGCTTGATAAAACATCCCTGCCAAATAATAACTCAGGCATTGATGGGGTAACACTTAAGGATGGTCGCCAGTTACTGGTTTATAACCATGTATTACCGCCTGGCAACCTTGCCAAGGGCGCACGTACGCCGCTTAACGTAGCAGTATCAAAAGATGGCAAAACATGGTATGCCGCGCTAATATTGGAAGATTCACCCATCAGCCAGTATTCCTATCCAACCGTAATACAAACTCCCGATGGTTTAGTCCATGTAGTTTATACCTGGCGCAGGCAACGTATTAGACATGTGGTTATCGACCCGAAAAAGCTTGTTTTAAAAGAGATAATTAATGGCGAATGGCCCAAAGTTGAAGGCTACACGCCACCGGTGGTAACAGGGGATACAAAAGATTTATAAGGAGGTTTGTGATGAGAAGATATAAAGTATATGTGCTGTTATGTTTTATGTTGCTGCCGCTCATGATATGGGCTCAGCAGGATACCGACCATGATTACAGGCGGTCATTAAAAGATGTGCTGGATGAGATACAGACGAGGTATCATGTCAAGATAAAATATGCCGACGATCAGGTTAAAGATAAATACGTGAATTATGCCGATTGGCGTTTCCGCAATACGGTTGAGGAAACACTGACTAATGTGCTGGCTCCAGTGGATATGAAGGTGAATAAAACTGGCCCTGCAGCCTACAAATTGAAGGATTATGAATACAACGTATGGTCGGTTGAGGATGGTTGGGCAAAGCTGGATAGCATAGCCAAACTATATCATGATGTAAACAGCTGGGAGCAACGGAAAGTTATACTCCGCCCCGAATTATATAAGGCGCTTGATCTGTCGCCATTACCTGCTAAGCCCGATTCAAAACCCATTATCACCGCAAAAAGAATTTATAACGGTTATACTGTTGAAAATATCGCTATCGAGATTTTACCGGGTTTGTATATCAACGGCTCGTTATACAAACCATTACATTTTAAGGGGAAAATCCCTGTGATGTTAAGTCCCGACGGACATTGGGATAAACAACGTTACCGCGCCGATTGTCAGCTGCGTTGCGCTTCACTTGCCCGCATGGGTTGCATGGCTTACAGTTATGACCTGTTTGCATGGGGTGAATCGTTACTGCAATTTAAATCTGAAGATCACCGTACAAGCATTGCCCAGGTTGTACAAACACTTGGAGCTATCAGAATCATAGATTACTTATTGAGTTTAAAGGAAACAGACCCTGCCCGTTTGGGTATTAGCGGAGGCTCGGGTGGTGGGAGCCATACGGTATTAATGGCAGCAATTGATCCACGCATTAAATTAAGCGCCCCTGTGGTTTCGGTATCGTCTTATTTCTATGGTGGTTGCCCTTGCGAGAGTGGCATGCCTATTCATATGTGCGATGGCGGTACTGATAATGTGGAGCTGGCCGCTATGGCAGCACCTAATCCGCAGTTGTTGATTACAGATGGTAAAGACTGGACAGCCCATATGCCCGAGCATGACTTTCCATACCTGCAAAAAGTTTACGGTTATTATGGCAAGAGTAATCAGGTTGAAAACGTGCACCTGCCTAATGAAGGTCATGATTACGGCCCGTCAAAACGAAACGCGCTTTACAAATTTGTCGCTAAAAATTTCAAGTTAGATATAAGCAAGATAGAGGATAAAGGCGGCAACATAGATGAATCAGAAGTGACCATTGAGAAAGAACCGCTGATGTATGTATTTGGTGATCACGGTCAATATCTTCCAAAAGATGCTTTACATGGCTATGCCAATTTATTGCATGTTTTTGCCTCCGCTCCAAGAGAAAAGAATCCAGCTTATTAATACCATTTTCTAACTGAAATGAAAATATTTTGTATCCTGTTGTTAAGCGTTTGCACACTGCATTTTATCAGCATAAATAGCTATGCAACTGATATTTGGGTGGCTGTAAACGGTAGTGACAATAATGCAGGTACAAAGGATAACCCCAAACAAACCATAACGGCAGCTTTACGCCAGGCCCGTGAACTGCGCAGGTTGAATGACCCGTCAATAACGGGTGGTGTTCATATTCTTATAGCGAATGGCGAATACATTTTAGATGAACCCCTATTTATTCGCCCGGAGGATTCAGGCACAGCCACATCGCCAACTATAATTGAGAATGCGCCGGATGCAAAGCCCGTAATCAGCGGAGGAGTGGCTATTAATAATTGGACGAAAAGTTCAACGCATATCCCCGGTTTACCCAAAGAGGCGCAAGGCAAACTATGGGAAGCTGCGATCCCTCAAACAGGTGGCAGCAATTTATTATTCAGGCAGCTGTGGGTTAACGGTAATAAAGCTATCCGAGCCAGAGAAAGTGATAACGATGAAGGCATGAGCCGTATTCTATCGCTGGATAAACAAAAACAAGAGATCTGGATCCCTGTACCCGCAAATGGGTTACCAAAATCTCCCGGACAAATGGAAATGGTGATCCACCAGATATGGGCCATCGCCAATTTACGTGTAAAGTCTATAACCATTGATGGCAACAAAGCCGGGTTAACCTTTTATCAGCCAGAAAGCAAAATAGAATTTGAGCATCCGTGGCCTGCCCCGGTAATTGATAAAGAACATAAGATGAACGGTAATTCGGCTTTTTATCTAACTAATTCGCTGTGGTTTTTAAATAAACCCGGAGAATGGTATGAGGATATGCAAGCCGGCAAAATTTATTATTGGCCTCGTAACAGTGAAAATTTGGCTAACGCGAAAGTAATAGCCCCATCGCTTGAAAAATTGGTACAGGTAAGCGGTACGATGGAAAGGCCGGTAAGTTATGTGTTTTTTAAAGGCATCAGTTTTGAGTATACTACATGGCTACGGCCATCACAACAGGGTCATGTGCCATTGCAGGCAGGTATGTATCTGCTTGATGCTTATAAATTGAAAGTAAAAGGCACACCAGAAAAAAGCGGATTGGAAAACCAGGCTTGGGTGGGTCGCCCACCCGCTGCTGTTGAATTAAGTTATGTGAACCATACAGGTTTCGAAGGCTGTACATTTACGCACCTGGCATCAACCGCTTTGGATTATACACGAGGTGCCCATGATAATGATATCAAAGGCAACTTATTTAAAGATATCGGCGGTACAGGTATACAGGTTGGCGTGTTTTCAGATGAAGGTTTTGAAGCTCATTTACCTTACAATCCATCGGATGTACGGGAAATTTGTACCAATGAGCACATCGAAAATAATTTAGTTGTTGATGCCACTAACGAAGATTGGGGATGCCTGGGTATCAGCGCGGGTTATGTAAAGGGCATCAGGATTGAGCATAATGAAGTTTGCGATGTGTCTTATTCCGGTATCAATGTAGGTTGGGGGTGGACTAAAGCCGCCAATGCCATGAGCGATAATATTATCCGTGCCAACAAAGTGCATCACTACGCTAAATACATGTACGATGTAGCAGGCATCTACACCTTATCGGCGCAGCCAAATTCTGTTATCGACAGCAATTATGTGGATAGTATTTACAAGGTATCCTACGCACATGATCCGCAGCATTGGTTTTATTTATATACTGATGAAGGCTCATCGTATTTCACCGTAAAAAATAACTGGTGCCCGTCTGAAAAATTCCTGAAGAATGCCAACGGGCCCGGCAATGTTTGGGAAAATAACGGGCCGATGGTGGCGGATGATATAAAGAACGCTGCGGGATTGCAGTCGTCCTATAAATACCTGTTAAATGGTATAAAAGTGAATGCTGATCATCAACTTATAAATCATTAATATGCAAAAGCGACTGTTTGTTTTATTGCTGATAAGCATTGCCTTTATAAGAGCGGATGCACAAGCACCAACTGGTAAGCCGGTTATAATAGAGATAGTTGCAAAGAGCTCAGCCTTCAAATTTAGTGCTTTTGCCGATATGAAAGGTTACGGGATTGAAAACATTCAGCAATGGAACAACCGGGTGATAGTTTATGCGAGTACTGCCTATCCGCAGCAATTAAAAGATCGCATAATAAAAGAATATCCGGCCGATCAGGTCATATTATTTGAGAACCCGTTCTACAATTTCAACAGGAAATATTGCAGTGATAAAACGGTAGCTAAACAATGGGATAATATTATCCTTTCGGCAAACCTCGTTAAAGATCCAAAGCTTCAACAGGAATATCTGAATTGCCACGCTACGCAGTTCCAAAAATGGCCCGAGGTATCACAAGGCTTTTGTAATGCCAATTTTCAGCAGTTGCTGGTATTTAAAACCGGCAGGCAGCTAATGCTGGTCATCAGCATACCCAAAGGCGAAAGCCTGGATAAATTGAACCCACTTACCAGCAAAAATAACCCGCGCGTTGATGACTGGAATAACATGATGAAAAAATACCAGGAAGGCATTGAAGGAACCAAAAAAGGCGAAGTGTGGGTGTTTTTTAAAGAGGTTGACAATAAGAAATTTATAGAATAATGGTAAATAACCAATAACCATGTTAAAGTTAGGCATATTAGGATTAGGAGAAGGCCGCAGCACCATGTCGGCAGCATTGAACAGCGCTAAATATGAGCTGAAAATGGTGTGCGATATGAATATTGAAACGTGCAAGCAACGTGCCGGGGAGTTTAATTTCCATCAATACACCACCAGCTATCAAAAAATGCTGGACGACCCTGAAATTGATATTATCGCCATTTATACCCCCGATCATTTACACGCCGGACATGTTAAACAAGCTTTGCTGCATAATAAGCATGTGATCTGCACCAAGCCATTTATTGATGATCTGACACAGGCTCAGGAACTTTTAGACTTGGTTGAACAAACAGATAAAAAAGTATTTGTAGGTCAAAGTTCCCGCTTTTTTGAGCCTGCAAAAAGGCAGAGAAAGGATTATGAAGAAGGTTTGCTCGGCGATCTGATTACGGTTGAAAGCCATTACCATGCCGATCATCGTTGGTTTTTGGAGAAACCCTGGGCGCTTGAGCAGGCATTTAAATGGCTGTATGGTGGTTTAAGTCACCCCGTTGATTTTATACGCTGGTACCTGCCTGATGTTGAAGAAGTAATGGGCTATGGTATGATCAGCAATAATGGGAAAACAGCGGGATTGAATAATGAAGACACCATGCACTTTATTTTTAAGGCGGCAGATGGACGAATCGCGCGGGTAAGCGGCGCTTACACTGGTTATACCCAACCCACACAGCGCGATAGCGGCATGAGTGTGATCTTAAGGTGTGCCGAAGGTGCATCCCAGGCGGATTATCATGAACTGCGTTATGCTGTAACCGATAAAACAGGGGAGGAAAAGATCATTTACTGGGGGGATAAAACGTTAAAATATTACTTCAGGTTTGAGGGGCAAAGCCATCACGCTGGTGAGTACCAAAATTATCTTGAATATTTCGCAGATTGTTTGGAAAGCGGCGAAACCGCCTATCCCGACATTAAAGAGGGTATAGGCACAGTTGCGCTGTTACAAGCGATGGATAGGTCATTAAAAACCGGTCTGCCGGTAAAAGTTGCGGATATACTTGCCGAATACCAGTTATCACCTGAAAAACTAAGCGCATGATGGTGGCAATGGGTAGTTTAGTAACCAATTTAACGGCACTGGATTATGCCATTGTGGTGGCCTACATCATCGTGTTGATGGTGATTGGTTACAGGGCCAGTTTTGCTAAAAAGAAAAAGACGGATGAAACGCTTTTTCTCGCCAATAAATCATTGGGCTGGGCGAGCATAGGTTTTAATATGTGGGGTACTAATGTGGGTCCGTCAATGTTGTTGGCTTTTGCCAGCATTGGGTATACCACAGGCATTGTAGCTGTAAATTTCGATTGGTATGCATTTGTGTTCCTGTTACTATTAGCTGTAGTTTTTGCGCCAAAATACCTGGCGACGAAAGTAAGCACTATGCCCGAATTTATGGGCAAACGCTATGGCGATTCTACCCAAAATATACTGGCCTGGTACGCGCTGATCAAAATACTGATCTCGTGGCTGTCATTAGGCCTGTTTGCAGGCGGCTTTTTAGTAAGGCAGATCCTGGGCATCCCCATGTTGGAGTCAGTAATTGTGCTGGTATCCTTCGCGGGATTGTTCACTTTTGCAGGCGGACTCAAAACCATCGCCAAGGTTAATTTCTTCCAGATGATATTGCTGATAGCCGTATCCTTATTATTAACTGTATTAGGCGTTATAAAAGCTGGCGGTCTATCGGCAGTATATCATAAAGTACCGCATGATTACTGGAACCTGATCCATCCCGCGAGCGATAAAAAATACCCGTGGTATGCCATTTTATTGGGGTATCCGGTTTCGGCCATTGCTTTCTTTTGTACCGATCAGGCTATGGTGCAATCAGTTTTGGGTGCTAAAAATTTGGAGCAGGGGCAGTTGGGCGTAAACTTCATCGCATGGCTAAAAATACTGTCGCTGCCGCTTTTTATCCTTACGGGCATATTGTGCTTTATACTATATCCGGATTTAAAAGACCCGGCCGAAGCTTATATGACCATGGTTACGCATCTTTTCCCTCCGGGTTTAAATGGCCTGGTGATCGTAGTGCTGATAGCCGTACTGGTAGGCACCATCGGTTCATCACTCAACTCACTGAGTACGGTATTTACGATGGATGTTTACGTAAAGAAATTCAATCCCAATGCCACCAATAAACAGATCATTAAAGTAGGCCGTATTGCCGTAGTAGCAGGCTGTCTTTTTGCCGTTACCGTGGCGCTGGCTATTGATAAGATTAAAGGGCTCAATCTGTTCGATGTATTTCAATCAGTATTAGGTTTCATTGCCCCTCCATTGGCTGTTGTGTTTCTGCTCACAGTATTTTGGAAAAGAACCAGCCGTAAGGCCGTAAATACGGTCTTATCCGCTGGGTCAGCATTTAGTTTGGGGGTTGGTGTACTTTATTTATGGGTTTTTACGCCGGATAAATACCCCATTTGGCCGCATTATTTACTGCTATCGTTTTACATTTTCGCATTCCTGATGGCTTTGGCAGTTATTATTTCATTGTTGGATCAAAACCCCGTAATGTATATCCCCGATAAGTTGGTGACCATTGTTAAACCCACCAAGCAGGTGAAAATTGCCTGGGGAGTTTTAATTATTGTGATGATATGCCTGTACCTGGTATTTAACGGACATTAATTTATGAAAGAGAATCAATCTGTTAGTTTAAAGTATGTATTAGTAATTGCCTTGCTTGGCCTAATGCTGTTTGGCGATGCTGCAAAAGCTCAAAAGGCATCATGGATATGGTATCCCGGCGATTACGAAGTTTGGTTGAGTAATAAAATGCAGAACAGACGTACCGAGCGTGGTACCTTCCTGCCGCCATTCTGGAAACTCGACAGCCATTATGTGCTGATGAACTTTCACAAGGATTTTGAATTGACTGAACCTGAAGATGCCAAATTGTATGTCGAGGGCCAATACAATGTTAGTCTGGATGGTAAAACCGTCAGGGGTTATCCTAAAACTATTCACATCCCGGCAGGCAAGCATCGTATCAGTTTAAAGGTATATAACCAGGCCAATGTGCCCGCCATATTTGTGCAGGGTACGCATTTAGTATCAGATACCTCATGGCTGGTAACCTATGAGGATAAGGAATGGATCGATGCCTCGGGTAAAACATCGGATGTATCAGCTACAAAATATTTAATGGCAGGCAGCTGGGATTTTAATGATCCTGTGGTGCTGCCATCAACCTATCATTTACCTGTTGAACCTAAAAAAGCGGTTAGTATCGAGAAAACTCCACATCATATGTTTGTAGATTTTGGCAAGGAAACCTTTGGCTATATCAAACTCAACGGCATAAAGGGCAAGGGAAAAGTATCGCTCTATTTTGGTGAGTCGCCCAATGAGGCCACGGATACGGCGAGGTGTGAGCTGGCAGATAAGGTTGACATTGATCAAAAAAGCGGTGATTATACCTTTAACGGTTCAAGAGCATTCAAGTATGTAGGCATTTATTATGATGATAATGTCAGCATTAATGATGTATCCATGCTGTATGAGTATTCACCCGTAAAGCAGCGTGGCAGTTTCAGGTGTTCTGATGAGGAGATAAACAAAATATGGGATGTTGCCGCTTATACACTGCACTTAAATACCCGTGAATTTTTCATAGATGGTATTAAACGCGACAGGTGGGTATGGTCGGGCGATGCTTATCAGAGCTACCTGATGAATTATTACCTGTTCTTTGATTCGCCTACCGTTACCCATACGTTGTTGGCATTGAGGGGTAAAGATCCGGTAACCAGCCATATCAATACCATTATGGATTATACCTTTTACTGGTTTTTAGGTATTAATGATTATTACCAGTATACAGGCGATAAAACCTTCATCCAGCAAAACTATCCGCGCATGCAAAGTATGATGAATTTCTGCTTGTCGCGCCGTGATAAGGATGGCTTTGTGCAGGGCCAAACCGGTGACTGGGTATTCATAGATTGGGCCGATGGCCTAAGCAAACAAGGCGAGGTAAGCTTTGAACAGATATTGTTATGCCGCAGTCTTGAAACCATGGCCGAGTGTGCTAAGCTAGCGAACGACAGCACAGGAGCTGTAAAATATACACAGATAGCCGCTTACCTGAAAGCTAAGATATTCAGTTATTATTGGAACGATCAAAAACATGCGCTGGTGCATAGCCGCATCGATGGCAAGCCGACGGATAACGTTACCCGCTACGCAAACATGTTCTCCATATTTTTTAATTACCTGGATGAGGCCAAAAAGCAGGATGTAAAAAAATATGTATTACTGAACAATGATGTGCCAAAGATCACTACACCCTACATGCGTTTTTATGAATTGGAGGCCCTTTGTGCCATGGGTGAGCAAAGCTATGTGTTAAAACAAATTAAAGATTATTGGGGCGGCATGCTCAAACTGGGTGCAACCTCATTTTGGGAGGAATATAACCCTGCAAAAAGCGGCGCTGATGTTTATGCTATGTATGGCAGGCCTTATGGCAAAAGTTTGTGCCATGCCTGGGGTGCAAGCCCTATCTACCTTTTAGGGAAATATTATTTGGGTGTTAAGCCAGCATCACCCGGATATAAGGACTATATAATTGAACCTGATTTGGGCAGTCTGCAATGGATGCAGGGAACCGTACCCACACCCAACGGTGATATAAGGGTGTATGCCAGCACCAAACAGATAAAGGTTAGCGCTGATGATGGCACAGGAACGTTGCGTTTTAAAAGCAAAACCAAGCCGGTTTGTAAACAGGCTAACATCGTATCAAAAGATGATAATGTTTACGAACTACAGATACAAAAAGGGCAGAATTTAGTGGTTGATTATAACGCCTTATAATGATGACTAAGCCTGTTAAATATATTTTACTGTTATTGAGTTTTTTACCATGCCTGGGATATACGCAACTGGTGGATAAAACACCCGCGCCGGTACCTGTCGCGCCTGATGTTTACCATTTCGATCCGTGGGAAGATCCGTCTATCGATGGTATAAACCGTCAGGCCGCACATGCTACGGCATATTCATATAGCAGTATTGAGGATGCTTTAAAGGATAACAGGGAGCTGTCGGGCAGGATGATATCCCTGAACGGTTACTGGGATTTTCACTACTCGCCCATGCCTGCTGATACGCCAAAGGAGTTTTACAGGAGCAGGGTAAAAGGCTGGGACAAAATTATTGTGCCGTCGAGCATGGAGATGCAGGGCTATGGCAAACCTATTTATAAAAGCGCCGTTTATCCGTTCAGGCCGGTCAACCCGCCGCACATGCCAACAACTGATAATAGCGTGGGGAATTACCAGCGAACATTTACTATCCCTCAAAACTGGAAGGATATGAACATCACACTGCATTTTGGTGGGGTAAGTTCGGGGTTTAAAGTGTGGCTGAATGGCAAATTTTTAGGTTATGGCGAGGATAGTTTTTTGCCATCCGAGTTTAATATCACGCCTTATCTGCAAGCGGGCGAGAATGTATTATCGGTACAGGTGATCCGCTGGACGGACGGTTATTTCCTGGAAGACCAGGATCAGTGGCGTTTAAGCGGCATTCATCGCGAAGTGATGCTACTGGCTGAACCTAAACTGCGTATCGCCGATTTCTTTTATCAAACCAAACTGGATAAAGATTATAAAGATGCGCTTTTTGAATTGAGGCCCAGGATAGAAAACCTAACCGGCGAAGAGATCCACGGCTATAAACTGGAAGCTCAGTTGTTTGATAAGCATAATCAGCCTGTTTTGGCAAAGCCGATGGAGAAAAGCGTGGAGGATATCCTCAATGAGATATATCCGCGTTTGGGCAACGTTAAGTTCGGATTGATGGAAACTGAGATAAAGAACCCCGACAAATGGAGCACGGAAGAGCCAAATTTATATACGCTAACACTCGCTTTAAAAGATACCACCGGGCATATTCTGGAAGTAAAAAGCTGTAAGGTTGGTTTCAGGAGTATTGAGTTTTCTAAAACCGACAGCAAGCTGCTTATAAATGGCAAAGTCACGTACCTGTATGGCGTAAATATGCCCGATCATGACCCTATAAAGGGCAAAGCATTATCCCGGGAGGATATTTTAAGGGATATCCAAACGGTTAAACGCTTTAATTTTAATTGCATACGTGCAAGCCATTATCCTAAAGATCCATATTTCTATGATCTGTGCGATCAATACGGTATCATGGTAATTGATGAGGCGAATTTAGAAACCCACGGCCTCGGCTCAAAACTGAGTAACGACCCCACCTGGGCAGGTGCTTATATGGATAGGATGACCCGCATGGTGATGCGCGATAAAAACCATCCAAGCATTATTATTTGGAGTTTGGGTAATGAGGCTGGCAGAGGCCCCAACCATGCGGCAATGGCAGGGTGGACGCATGATTTTGATATCACCCGCCCTGTACATTATGAACCCGCGCAAGGCACGCCACAGGCTGAGGGTTATGTTGAACCCGATGATCCGCGTTACCCAAAAACAAACGATCACTCACATCGCATCCAAAACCCTATCGACCAGCCTTATGTGGATATCATCAGCAGGATGTATCCCGGTTTGTTTACGGCAGATTTGCTCGCCAACCAACAAAATGGTGATCATCGCCCCATATTTTTTGTGGAGTATTCACATGCCATGGGTAACTCCAACGGAAACCTCAAGGAGTTTTGGGATATATGGCGCAACACACCACGCATCATCGGCGGGGCTATATGGGAATTTAAAGATCAGGGATTACTTAAAAAAGATGCCAACGGTACGCCATTTTATGCTTTTGGCGGCGATTATGGCGAGAAGTACTATGATGATTTCACTATAAAAGGGCTGGTAGCCCCTGATGGTAGGCCCAAACCCGCTATGTATGAGTGCAAGCACGTTTTCCAACCTGCCGAGTGTAAACTGGTTGATACGGCTAAAAGAATAATCAATATAAAAAACTGGAATTCAGTTACATCATTAAGCAACTACACGGCAACACTGCAGGTGAGAGAAGATGGTAATATCATTATGAAAAAGATATTGCCGTCTATCAGCTTATCAGCCATGAAGGGTACCACATTTTCATTAGCGCCATATCTGCCTGCTATGAAACCGGGGCATGAGTACCTGGCTGATATACACTTCACTTTACCCGAAGATGAGCCATGGGCACCAAAAGGATATGAAATTGCGGAAGATCAGTTTGCATTAACAGGTTTGCCGGTTATTAGTAAAAATGTAAAGAACTATCCGGCGCTATCATTGCAAGAGAATGCGGATGCTTATGTGATGAGTGGTAAAAACTTTAAAATCACCATAAATAAGACTAATGGCGCTTTAAACTCTTACATCTCCAACAATCAGGAACAGGTATATATGCCCTTGCTGCCACACTTTACCCGCCCGCTTACAGATAATGATCGTCGTGGTTGGAAATCAAATAAAAAACTAAAGCCATGGTATGTAGATAGTGTGAAGCTGAAAAATGTATCGGCACAAAAATTAAATAACGGCTTAATTAAAATAACCAGTAATTATACATTGATAAATGATAGCGCCGCTGTGCAGGTTAACTATTTAATTAATGGTGATGGAGCTGTTAAGGTTAATTACGCATTAAGAACTAAATCGGGCCTGCCGAATATACCTGAGGTAGGCATGCAATGTGGTATTAAACGCGCCTACGATAACATTAGCTGGTATGGCAGGGGATTATATGAAAATTATATCGACCGTCGTACGGGCTTCGAGGCGGGTATCTATTCACAATCCATCAATGAGTTTAATGAACCTTACGTTGTGCCGCAGGAAACCGGTAACCGCACGGATGTGCGTTGGATGTATCTGTCAGATAAAAACGCAAACGGACTTTTGGTAGTAGCTGATAGCCTGCTGAGCATGAACGCCTGGCCTTATACTGAAAAAAATATCGAAGCGGCAAAACACACCAACAAACTAAAAGATGCAGGTTTTATAACCTTGAATATCGATCTGCTGCAAATGGGCGTGGGGGGTAATGATAGCTGGTCGGATGTGGGAGCCCCTTTAGATAAATATCAAATCCCTGCTAAGGCTTATAATTATAGTTTTTATCTACTGCCATGTTCAGCAAATGCTGAAAAGGCGGTAAAGCTATCACAGGAAATAAAGTTTAATGCGGCTAATTAAGTATATGAAGAAGTTCATCCTTGTAATACTGGTTTACATATGCAGTCTCAATTGGCTTGCATTGCAGGGATATGCGCAATCTAAATCTAGACCTGCAGATCAGCTTACACAAGCCTTTTTACATCCGCCTGAAGCCGCAAAACCGTGGATCTATTGGTACTGGATGCAGGCCAGCGTAAGCAAAGCAGGCATAACTGCCGACCTGGAATCAATGAAAGAAGAAGGGATTGAGGGTGCTTATCTGATGCCTATAAAAGGCCCGGCAAATCCGCCTTATATGATACCACCAGTTGAACAGCTAAGCAAGCCCTGGTGGGATATGGTGAAGTTTGCCATGAGTGAGGCCGACAGGCTGGGTATAAGACTTGCCCTGCATGATTGTGATGGTTTTGCAGTAGCCGGTGGCCCATGGATCACACCTGAACTCTCCATGCAAAAAGTGGTGTGGTCAAAAACATTGGCCAGTGGTGGCAAAGTGTACCACGATACACTGGCCAAACCACAGAGTTATAAAGGCTATTATAAGGATATTAAGATATTCGCCTATCCATCGCCGCAAGGCAGTGGAATAAGCACTAAAACTATCGTGCCTAAAATTACTGCCAGTACCGGTGCCGATGTGCAATACCTGGCTGTACCCGGTAATAAAACAAGTTTCGCCAGCAGCGAGCCTTGCTGGATCCAGTTGTCATTTGAGCAACCGTTTACCTGTCGCTCGCTGATCATTCATACTAACGCCAGTAATTATGAATCAGAAAGGTTGCTGGTTGAAACCAGTGATGATGGCATTAACTTTAAACCGTTAACCCGCCTTGACCCACCACGGCATGGCTGGCAGGATGGCGACGCGCCTATCACAAATGAAATTGTGCCCACCACTGCAAAATATTTTCGATTTATATATGATAAGGCAGGATCTGAACCCGGATCAGAAGATCTGGATTTTGCCAAATGGAAACCATCCTTAAGATTATCAGGCATTGAACTATCTGCAGAACCTAAAATTCATCAATATGAAGGTAAAACCGGGGAAGTTTGGCGGGTAAGCAAACGCACCAATACTCAACAATTGCCGGATAACTTGTGTATACCAAAAGATAAGATCATCGATATTACCGATAAGCTGGATGCCAGCGGTAGATTAAATTGGGATGTGCCCTCAGGTAACTGGACTATCCTGCGTATCGGCCATACCTCAACAGGGCATACTAATGCTACTGGCGGCGCAGGTGCAGGTTTAGAATGCGATAAGTTTAATCCGGCAGTGATTACCCTTCAATTCAACAGTTGGTTTGGCGAGGCCGTTAAACAAGCCGGGCCTGAACTCGCTAAACGTGTCTTAAAGATCTTCCACGTTGATAGCTGGGAAGCTGGAAGTCAAAACTGGTCGGCTAATTTTGCTGTGGAATTTAAAAAACGCCGTGGTTATGATTTGATGCCTTATCTGCCCGTAATGACAGGCGTACCGGTGCAAAGCGCATCTGTTTCTGAAAAGGTGTTGAGCGACGTAAGGCAAACGATAGCCGAGCTGGTATCGGATAAATTTTTCGGTACAATGGCCAAGCTTGCTCACGCGCAGGGATGCAGCTTCAGCGCCGAAAGTGTTGCGCCAACCATGGTGAGCGATGGTATGCTGCATTACAGTCAGGTTGGTATACCGATGGGCGAATTTTGGCTGCGCAGCCCTACGCATGATAAGCCCAATGATATCATGGATGCGGTTTCGGGTGGGCATATCTATGGCAAAAAAATTATCCAGGCAGAGGCATTTACAGAGCTGCGCCTGATGTGGGACGAACATCCCGCTATGCTTAAAGCCATAGCCGATAGGGAGTTTGCTTTGGGCATTAACCGTTTTACATTCCACGTAGATGTGCACAACCCATGGCTCGATCGTAAACCGGGGATGACACTGGATGGTATCGGCACCTTCTTTCAGCGCGATCAAACCTGGTGGAAACCCGGGAAAGCGTGGGTGGAATACCTGCAACGCTGCCAGGCTATGCTGCAAATGGGCCACCCTGTTACTGATATAGCCGTTTTTACAGGCGAGGAAACGCCGCGCAGGGCTATTTTACCTGATAGATTGGTTAATACATTGCCCGGTATATTTGGCGAAGAGCGGGTCAAATCCGAAGTCATTCGCCTTGCCAATAGAGGGGAACCTATGCGCACTATACCGGATGGGGTAAATAGTTCGGCAAATATGGCTGAGCCGCAGCAATGGATAAACCCCATGCGTGGCTATGCTTACGACTCATTTAATCTGGATGCTTTATTAAGATTGGCAACAGTGCGCAATGGCAGGATTGAACTACCGAGCGGGGCAAGCTACGGGGTGTTGATGATACCGGGCGTACATCCCATGTCGCCGGATAGTAGTTTAATGTCGCCGCAGGCTATAAAAAAAATACAACAATTGATTAAAGAAGGCGCTACGGTAATTTGGGATAGCCATCCAACGCAAGCACCCGGCATGGCTGATGATGCGGTTGTTAAGCAGATAGCTAATGAAATTTTAAACACATCAGGCACAAAAGGCAAAGTAATTATCGGGCCTTATACGGATGAAAACTTTGATAAATTAGGGATAGCAAGGGATGTGATCGTTACTGACTCCACAGGAAGTTTTGCAGCAAATATTGCCTGGAACCATAGAGCAGGTGCAGGTTTTGATAGTTATTTTATATCGAATCAGGATGATCAGCAACGAACTATTGCGCTGTCATTAAGGACATCGGGCAAAGTGCCGGAGTTGTTTGATCCGCTTACAGGGGAGATAAAAACAGCTGGCAACTGGAAGATTGTAAACGACAGGACTATATTATCCATAAAGCTGGATGCCAGTGGATCTGTGTTTGTGGTTTTGAGGCAGTCTGCCAACATTGTATCAACTCAAAAACATCAGAACTGGCCGATAATAAAGCCAATACAAACCCTTAAACAAACGTGGACAGTAAAGTTTGATAAAGCATTCGGCGGCCCTGAACAGTCCGTGATTTTTAATGCTTTGGATGACTGGAGCAAAAATAGTATTGATGCTATAAAATATTATTCAGGCACGGCAGCCTACACCCAGAGTTTCAACTGGCAAATTAGTCTGAAAGGTGATATATGGCTCGACCTGGGCAAAGTAGCTAACCTTGCCGATGTTTATGTTAACGGTATCCATTGTGGCACTGCCTGGACTTATCCTTATCGTGTTAACATTAGCAAAGCTTTAAAAAATGGGAAAAATGAGATCAAGATCGAGGTTTCCAATACTTGGGCCAATCGCTTAATCGGTGACCATGCTCTGCCTAAAGAAAAACAGATCACCTGGACAAATGCGGTTTACAGATTGGATGGCAAACCTTTGTTACCTGCTGGATTATTGGGCCCGGTACAGCTAGTTAAACTGGATTATTAATGAATTTGATGATGAGAAGAGCGGCAACCAGCTTTGCGATAATAGCAATTGTGATTTTAAGCGCTAATGCATTATACGCGCAGGATAAAGCGCTGGTAAATACTTCTGCCAGTCCGTATGCCAAACTGAGCAGTGTAAATATGGGCGATGTAAACTGGACAACAGGTTTTTGGGCTGATCGCTTTAAAGTTTGCCGGGAAACAATGATCCCTAATTTATGGAAGATATACAGTGACCCCAAAATGGGCCATGCTATTCAGAACTTTGAGATAGCTGCCGGGTTAGATACAGGTTCGCATGTGGGGCCACCATTTCAGGATGGGGACTTTTATAAATTATTTGAGGCTGTCGCGGCTATGTATGCTGCTACTCATGATCCCAAGCTAGACCAACTAATGGACAATACCATCGCGCTTTTTGCCAAAGCGCAGCGTGCTGATGGCTATATTCATACGCCTACTTCAATAGAAGAGCGAAATCATCCCAACCAATCAAAAGCATTTAATGACAGGCTGAATTTTGAAACCTATAACCTCGGGCATTTAATGACCGCAGCTTGCATACATTATCGCGCTACAGGAAAGCGAAATTTCCTTGATATCGCCATAAAAGCAACTGATTACCTATACAATTTTTATAAAACTGCATCGCCAGAACTGGCGCGTAATGCCATTTGCCCATCACATTATATGGGTGTGGTGGAGATGTATCGGACAACGTATGACCCTAAATACCTGGAACTGGCTAAAAACTTGATTGACATCCGCGGATTGATGAAGGATGGCACAGATGATAACCAGGATCGCATCCCATTCAGGCAACAAACCGCAGCAACCGGGCATGCCGTACGGGCCAATTACTTATACGCGGGTGCTGCCGATGTATATGCTGAAACAGGTGATACTACTTTATTGCATACGCTCAATTTGGTTTGGAACGATGTGATTAATCGGAAAATGTACATTACCGGGGGCTGCGGGGCTTTATATGATGGCGTATCGCCTGATGGTACATCCTATCTTTTAAAAGATGTACAGGAAGTGCACCAGGCTTACGGACGTGATTACCAATTACCAAATTTCACAGCCCACAATGAAACCTGTGCCAGCATAGGCAATGTATTATGGAACTGGCGTATGCTGCAGCTTACCGGCAATGCCAAATATGCCGATGTAATGGAACTAACTTTGTACAATGGGATGTTATCAGGTATCAGTTTAGATGGCAAGAGTTTTTTTTATACCAACCCGTTGAGTATTGATGATGACCTGCCTTTTAGAGATAGATGGTCGAGAGATAGGGTAGGTTATATCGCTTATTCGGATTGCTGCCCGCCAAATGTGGTGCGTACCATTGCCGAAGTAAGTAACTATGCTTACAATATATCCGATAAAGGTCTGTGGTTCAATTTGTATGGCGGGAATAAATTGTCAACCAAATTGAAGGATGGTTCGCCAATAAAATTAACCCAGACAACGGATTATCCCTGGAACGGAAATGTCAAAATTCACTTTGATGAAACGCCGGGAAAAGAATTCTCTGCTTTTTTACGAATTCCCGGCTGGTGTAAAGATGCATCACTGATGATTAATGGTAAAACTGCGGATATTAAACTAACTCCCGGTGAATACGCCGCAATAACCCGTAATTGGAAAGCCGGCGATCAACTGGAATTACAATTGCCTATGCCGGTTAAAATGATGGAAGCTAATCCTCTGGTAGAGGAAACCCGTAACCAAGTGGCTGTAAAGCGTGGACCTATAGTTTATTGTTTGGAATCGGTTGATCTGCCAAAAGGAAAAAAGATAGCAGATATCGCGTTATCATCAAAAGCAAATCTGAAACCGCAATTGATTAAAATTGCCAATAGCGATATCATGAGCTTAAATGGCTTTGCTGATGTGCGAAACGAGAACAATTGGAATAATAGTTTATATAAAGAAGTTTCATTAGCAAACATCAATACGAAACTCAATATCCAACTCATACCATACTATGCCTGGGATAATCGCGGCCACGTGAATATGGAAACATGGATTCCTTTTGACAGGTAGGTTAGAGCATATTCACGATATCTTTCTCGCGTTCTTTTGGCGTTACTATTAATGATTCAACCTTGCCGTTTTTTACTGTAGCTTCAACTGTAGTATTATAGGGTGCATGCAGTTTAAAGTGTACATTCCATGTTTTGGGCCATGCCGGGAATAAGTAGATCTTTTTGTCATCAACCTGCATCAGCATCTCCTGCAGGCCTATCATGCCTGTTCCACCCCAGTTATGATCAGGAGTCCAATCAAAACCTGGCCCCCAAAAGGCAGGAAAGCGACGTCCGGAATCTTTAAGTTTGAATACGGTGAGATCAGCAGCTTCTTTAGTCAACCCCATCCGCGCAGCGAAAATATTATCCTGTTTCCAGCCAATACCGCTCCTGAATTTTATAGCCAGTGTATCATACTTCCATGTGTTAATGGCTACATCCAGATCAGGTTTGCCCACGCCATAAATTCCCCATGGAAAAACAGGGTAGAACTGCATATTTTCTACATTACTTATCCGTTGCCATACTTTTGCCGGGGCGATAGTTTTATGCCCGTCAATCTCTCTGAAATTAATAGGAGGGATGCGTTTAAGCATAGTTTCCAAGTTTTTGCGCTCTGCATCGGTTAAATACTGTGGCGGTAATTTCAGCAAAGTAGTGAGTACTGTTTGCAGCGCCGCAATGGTTGAGGTAGAGTTATATGCCATTTTATAAGTCTCGCCTGATGAACCGGGGAAGAGCACTAAATGACCATCACTATCAAACACTTTTATGCCACGTTGCTTGGCGAGATATTGGTAATGTTCATTAAAAAAGGTAAGGCAGCTTTCAACAAACGGAATATATGGCTTAATATCCTTACCCGTGTAGTGTTCAGTTTCGAGCATCATCTGGCAGAATTCCAATGCGGTATCCCATGTATATTCAAGCCAGGCGTTGTATTCTACGCCTTTATCAAGGTCCGCCGGGCGTTTTAATCCGTATTCGCCCATGTTTGGCAGGCCGAAGTTTTCAATTTGCTCGGTAAAACAGGCGCCATCATGTCTCCAGTAAACCTTGCTCCGCAATTCCGCATTATGTAATGAGCGCAGGTAGAAATCAAATTGCGGTTTCATCATATCAATATCACCATTTTTTAGCATCGGCCAGTAAACCAGTCGCTGGTTTTGGGCTGTCATTAAGCCACCACCCCAGTTCCTGAAATCAGGCGTGAATTTGTAAGTGGTATCAACATTTACCGGGTCATAAGTAAATAAGCCGCCGTTAAATTTTGTTGGATATTCACCAAAGGCATTGCAACCCAGCATATACCTGAATAATTGGTAATTGCGCCCGGCTTGCCATTCAGGACTTTGTGGATCAGTATTATTCGGATTGATGAATATATAGCTGCGTTCCCAATATTGTTTCCACCAATTTTGTGTGTTTTGTAAAGCCGTTTTTTTGTTTGAAGCCGCTTCGCGAACAACGCTATCCAGCTTTTGCTCCCATAATAGGGTTGAGTTTACATGGCTTGTATTTAAATAAACCTCAATATTTTGCTTTGTTGTTGCTTTGGTACTTTGCAGTCGCCAGCCCTCAAAATCAGTATTTTGGTATTTGCCTTCATATGTTCCGGCAGTTTGCATACCATCGGTTTTCAATATACCGCCGAAGATCATATGAGCAAGCGGGTTAAACATTTCGGATTTTACCGCATCCATGCCTTGTTCATGTACGGTAGCATCAAAAACTGTTGAATCCTGGTTTTGGTGATAGAATTGTACGGTGTTATTTTTAAAGGAGATGTTATCTTTAAGCGTTTTTACCACGCCATCTTTCGCCCATTTACGCGAATCCTGGTTGTTTTCAGTGCCATTTGCGGTGCGGTCGCGGTAGCGCCAGCTTTCATAATCCGCTTCAGTTTTTATGGGCTTACTGCTGCTGATCTCCACATGAATAACCGGGCGATAAACATCAACCCAAAGCTTTACCTGTGTACTTAAATTACCGTTTTTGCCCTTGATGATAACCGAGCCATCCTGCAAATGCAACTGCTGTGAAAAATCGGTACCACTAAACGGGTTAGGGGATAGTTTGATCTTTACACGGCCGAGTTTCAAGAAGGTATTATTCTCGTCAAACGTGCCGCTTTTTGAAATATAGAAATATAGATAACCATTCTCCACCCAAACATTCAGACCGATATCTCCACCACCGCAGGGCATGGATTCGCCGGAGTTTTTACTTTGACTTGTCCAGATTAAATTATTGGTATTCAATTCTGCTGTTTGTGCATCAGCCTTAAAAAAAGACATACCGGCAAGTACGCACAAGAGCAAAGATCTAAACTTCATTTATTTTGTGGGGATTTGTTCAATCAGCCACTTTACCAAATCGTTGGCTGCTTCAAAGTTTTGAAAATCATACGGTAGTTTTCGTCCATCGGTATATTCATTATAAAACCATGGATCGCCAACAGCAAAGACAGTACCCTTGCCATATTTTGCTACTGCAATGATCACATCGTTCTTATCTGTTAATGCTGATGCAGCAGGTGGGCTCACTTTTAAAGTACTGATCTCCTTTATATAGACCTTTTTTGCAGTCTTGAATATTTCGTTCCCTTCAGGGATATAGATAGCGCCTTGTTCAAATTTTGTACCTTCTACATGATTACGGCTATCCTCATTAAACTGTATGCCGAATTTCAGCATCAGGTTATTCAAATGTTTAAATTCCGCGTTACCGGTATCGTTATTCAAAACTACCAATACACCTCCCGCATGCACCCACTCACTTATGGCCTTGATGTGCGGTTCCTCAATATATTTTGTGTTCGGGTTTTCCTTCGGGATATCTGGATCAACAATGATATAAATATTCGATTTACTCAAATTCTGCACGGTTGGGGCATCATAAAGTATTTCCGTTTTTACTCCGAAATTATTAAAAATATGCCCGAATGTAGAAAACCCGTTGTTGGTCATCTCGTCCCATTTGTAATGATAGGAAACAGTGCGCCCGGTTATATCTTTCCGGTGTTCATCATTAAAATAGCTGTCAACGGTCACAATTTTTCCTTTACCTGCTGATAAATTTGTCAGGCGTTCGATCTCCACGCTGGCCTGTATAAATGCGCCAATGCCTTTAGGGTCATTCTGCACCACTTTTTCGCTCAGGTAATATTTATAGCTGCCATCGCGATAGGGTTTACCGCCCAGGCCGCCTACGCTGACCGTGCCGTTTAAATTAACCTGTCCGTTGGCATCGGTAGTAATAAATTTATCAAGGATACCCTGGTAGCCTTTTTTAGCTATAGCTAAATAACTGGCTGGCAAATAGCCTTCCCTTGCGCCTTTAGCCAATGCATATACGAACATACATGAGGCCGATGCTTCAGGATAATTTCCGGTTTCATTAGCTTTATCCATTACCTGGTACCATAAGCCAGTTTTGGAGTCCTGATACTTTTGTATGGCGATGGCGAGGCGGTTTAAAATGGCTAACAGTTTAGCACGATTTGGGTTACCAGCCGGGAATTTATCCAGTACATCAACCAAAGCCATAGCATACCAGCCATCGGCCCGGCCCCAAACGTTTCGAGATAAACCAGTTTTCGGATCTGCCCATTTCTCGGCACGACTTTGATCCCATGCATGGTATAATAATCCTGTTTTTGGGTCGCGGGCATGCTGTTCTATCAGGATAAACTGTTTAGCGATATCATTATAGTCGGTATCCTCATGAAAAGAATAGGCGTATTCAGCATAAAAAGGTTCAGCCATGTACAGGCCATCCAGCCACATTTGGCTGGTATATTTATTTTTATGCCAGAAACCACCCTCCGTATTTCGCGGCTGATCCTTTAACTGATCGCGCAGCAGCACTGCCGCCTTATGGTACTTTGGTTTCTCGGTTACATTGTACAGGAGCATAGCCAAGCGGCCGCACATGATGTTATCCAGGCTGAAATCTTCTTTTTTATAACCTTTTATGGTACCGTCATCCGCTATCAACCTATCCATATAGTTCTGGATGTATTTGAAATACTTTTTATCGCCGGTTTGCATCCAAACGCCTTCTATGCCTTTAAGCATTACGCCTTGTTCGTAAGTCCAGCGGCCGGAGGTATCAGGCCATAGTTTCATGGCAGTAGCAGCCATTCGCTGCGACCATGGTTGCTGTGCACTGGCGATGGTAAAGCCAGCAAAAAACAATATAATGAGGCAGATGATTTTTTTCATAGGTGGGTGATAGAATGATGGATCTCTTAATTTTACAATGAAACTCCTCTTTTCCAGGGGATAAAATCATTTTGCCCATGCCTTACAGCGCTTACCTCAATTTCGCCACTGGCAACTTTAACTATGTAGTCCAGTATGCGTTCACCGGCCTGCTCAATGGTTTCATCGCCCTCAACAATTGTTCCGGTGTTGATATCCATAATGTCGCTCATGCGGTTATACAGCTTTGTATTTGTGGCGATCTTAATTACAGGGGTTATCGGGTTGCCGGTTGGCGTTCCTAAACCTGTGGTAAATAAAACCACATTAGCACCAGATCCAACCTCAGCTGTGGTTGATTCCACATCATTACCGGGCGTACAAAGCAGGTTAAGGCCGGGTTTAGTTACTTTCTCAGGATAATCCAATACATCGGTAACAGGGGAAGTGCCGCCTTTTTTTGCTGCGCCTGCTGATTTTATAGCATCAGTGATCAGTCCGTCCTTTATATTGCCGGGTGATGGGTTCATATAAAAACCAGAGCCTACTTCCTCAGCACGCGCGCTGTAAGCACGTACCAGTGATGAAAAACGCTCGGCCTTGCTTTTATCTACACAACGGTCAATCAAATTTTGCTCAACACCACACAGCTCAGGGAATTCAGATAGTATAACCGAACCGCCAAGCGACACCAGCAGATCAGAAGTATAACCAATAGCCGGGTTGGCCGAGATGCCCGAGAAACCATCAGAACCTCCGCATTCCAAGCCTATCACCAGTTTGTTTAAAGGCGCAGGTTTGCGGGTAACTTCATTAGCCTGGATCAATCCTGCCAAAGTTTGGCGGATGGCCAGCTCCATTAAATCAGTTTCTAAGCCTACTTTTTGTTGATCCAGAATGTATAAAGGCTTATTAAAATCAGGTGTGCGTTTGGCAATTTCTTCCTGCAAGGTTTTAACCTCTGCATTCTGGCAACCTAAACTTAAAACTGTTGCTCCCGCCACGTTGGAGTGGGTGATGTATCCAGCCAGTAAACCACACAATGCGGTTGAATCCTGGCGTGTGCCACCGCAGCCACCTGTGTGTGTTAAAAATTTAATACCATCCACATTCGGGAATAGCTTGTCCTGTCCAGCTTGGGCAGTGTCGCTGCCAATTTCGGTGTATAATACTTCTTCAATACCGCTGCCTGTGCGTATTTTATTGATCAGCTGCTGCGCCTTTATTTCATAAGTCTTTTTACGACCATAGCCCAATGGTTTTATCAGAGCTTCCTGTAAAACCTCAATGTTGCGATTCTCACAAAAAACCATTGGTATCACCAGCCAATAGTTGGCAGTACCCACATCACCGTTAGCACGGTGGAAGCCATTGAATGTGGCATTTTCCCATTTAGTGGTATCAGGGCCCTGCCAATCTAAATGATTTGTACCGGTAACAAAACCACTGGCAGCATGTTTAATATTGGTGATAGTTAACAAACCACCAACCGGTATATGGCTCTGTGTGCGACCTACCAAAACACCGTACATAATAATATCAGTTCCTTCAGGCAGATCGGTTACTGCAAATTTGTGCTTGGCAGGTATATATTCAATGGGTTTATAGGTTTCGCCTTTGTAAGTAACCCCTTCACCAGCCTGCAGGTCGGTGAGGGCAACCATTACATTATCTTTTGGATGTACCTTTGTTATTTTTTGTTTCATAGCTATATATATTTATACGGCGGTTAATTCTGTTATTCCGCCTGCTATAATTTTATCCAGGTTATTTGTTACGGCCTGTTTAAAGCCGGGTAACGCAGTAAGGTCAGTGTTCCAAAGTTCCTGATTACTCAGGATTTGTTCTACTACTAAATTGGTATCGTTTGTTTGCCAAACTTTACAAAAATAAGGCGCCTGGCTATCATTAACGATATACTCACGGTCATTTATTGTGCCTGCATAGCTGCCATCTTCTTTTTGTACAACTTTCATAAACCTGATGAAAGCTGCAAAGCCAAGGGCCATATTGGGCGGTACAGTATTATTTGTTTTATAATAGTTTAATAGTAAAGGTAGTACACGCATTTTAAGTTTAGCGGTATATTGCATAGAAATACTTAACCATTCATGCCTGATGTGCGGGTTGCGGAACCTGTCGAGCACCTTACCTGCAAAATCGGCGGCAGCATGCGGACTGATCTTGTAAGGTATGGATTGGATGATCTCGCCAAAAGCAAGCTGGGTAATAAAGTTTAAAAAGCCTTCATCATCCATCGCCTCCTTAACAGTATCAAAGCCTGAAAGGAATGCGAGTGCGCAGCTTAATGTATGTGAACCATTCAATAAACGCAGTTTTAATTCCCTGAATAATTCAATATCCGGCGTTATGACCACACCTTTATCAGTTCTGCTAAATGATAGAACTGCTGCCACGTCCTGATCGCCCTCAATAGCCCATAAGCTATAGGTTTCTGACATGATATTTAATTTATCAGTATAACCACGTTCGGCTTCTAATTGTTGTTCCAGTTCTTTAGAGGGCCTGCCCGGAACAATTCTGTCAACCAGTGAATTGCAAAATTTATTATGATCTTCCAACCATTGTATAAACTCAGGCTCCATGTTGTTTAAACGGGCAAGCTCAAACACAATAGCCTTTAATTTAGTGGCATTGTCTACTATAAGTTCTGTTGGGATGATGATCAATCCGCTATCAGCTTTGTCACTATAGGCTTTATAACGCTCGTACAGAACAGCCAGCAGCTTGCCAGGAAATGATGCAGGTGGGGTGTTATATACATTATCATCTTTATCCAGTTGGATACCTACTTCGGTGGTATTGGAAATAATTACCTGTAAGTCGGGGCTTTTGGCCACTTCAAGTACTGCATCCCAATCGCTGGCGGCAGATAATACCCTGCTGATAGCAGAGCAAACTATTTGCTCGCTTACTTCTTTTGAGTCTTCAATTCCCTTGCCGTAAAAGGTGTACAGGTTATCCTGATCGTCAAAATCAGCAGAAGAACCTTTGTCGGTTGATTTAATAACTACAACACGACCGTTGAAAACGCCGTTACGGTTAGCTTTGTCAATAAAATAATCGGGCAAGCCCCTTAATAATACACCTGTACCAAATTGCAAAACCTTTTCAGGCAGGTTAAAGATATCCTCATTTGGTACTTGTAAGCCTGGAACCTCTATGTTTTTTAAATTATCTTTTGATAAGATCATGATGCTTTAATTATTAATTGACCGCTTCCACATTCCAGCCATCTTTGCCGGAAAGTATATTTTTTATAGTATAAATTTTTATTTCTTCGGATGTTAACTGATGCGACCACACTGCACGATCTGTTTTATTGGCACCCGACCCGGTACTTTTGTATTCACCAAAGTAGGCTGTCTTTTCATTGTCCGGGTTGCGCCAGTTATCCCAACCGACAGGTATAATATGAGCTCCCATTTCAGTGCGGATATATACTGACCTGGCATAAGGTCGCCAAGGCCTACCGAGGTGCACTTTTTTAACATATGAATCGGCTATGAGTTTACAATCAAGAAATACAAAGCCAAATTGTTGCCGCGGGGTAGTGGATGGCGCTGTGATATAGGAATCAGACAGGTTTTTGATCACGCAATGATCAAAAACCGCCGTAGCCTCGCCAAAAATAAAATCTGTTGTTCCTTGTATAAAGCAGTCCTTATAATACTGGCGGCTATTTTCAGTAGCCGCGTATAAAGTATCCTGATTCCCTAATAAATTGCAATTCTTTACAACGCATCTGTCACCTTCCACATGCAAGGCCACTGCCTGCCCAACACGGCCCGAGGCATTTTCAATAGTTAGGTTTTCTGCGATGAAATCATTGCCCTGTACCAATACGGTGTAGGAGGTATATGTAGTAAATTTATTCTTGCCAAAAGCATCCGTACCACCCGGGTTTGCCTTGCCTGAGTAATCGCTGTTGGTGATGATGGTATGAGCTTTATCTTCGCCAATTAATGAGATTTTAGTTTTCCATGAAGGAATCACCAGTTTTTCGTGATAAGTGCCGGGTTTTATATTGATGATGACCTGTTGTTGTGAAAGATCACGTACCGCGTTTACTGCCTCTTGTATAGTTTTAAAATCACCGCTGCCATTCTGCGCCACTGTAAAATGCGTAGGGTAGGTGGCAGACTGCGCCATCAGCATAGCTGATGAAAACAGGATTAGGGTAAACAGCAATAGCTTTTTCATTACTTAACTATTGTTAGTGAGTCATTATCTGCGCCGGTTTTAAAATCTGTCTTATTAACAGCTTTGGTAACATCAGTATTAGAGACTTTTATTTGTGCCGATCTTTTCCCGCTTACAGCAAACAGTGTTTGTGCATTTGAGTAAGTGATATTATTAAAATTAATATCATGGCTATTCTCAATATTAATAAGCGGCGATGTGTTTTTGCAGTCCAGTTGAACGTTTTTAAGGCTGATACCCGTTCCTTCAATAATATCAATCCCTTGATTTGTTTTTAATACCAAATTTTGCAAATAGATATTTTTGATATTCATTTCGGGTAACCCCCTTACCTGTAAACCTTTTTCAGCACCGATACATACCACGTTATCTACATAAAAATTCCTGAACTGTGGGGTTGCTTCGGTAACAGGAACAGCCTTTTCATCACCAGCCGAATCTTCACCCGGCGATTTACCCATATAATACATATCAAACAATATCGCATCGGTAACGATATTCCGCATGCTGATGTTTTTAATGTAGATATTCTCTACAATACCGCCACGGCCGCGGGTGGTTTTAAAACGCAGACCAACATCGGTACCAATAAAAGTACAATCGGATACAAAAATATTGCGTGCCCCGCCCGACATTTCGCTGCCTATAACAAAGCCCCCATGCGCACGGTAGACTACATCGTTTTTAACCACCACATTTTCAGTAGGTTTTCCTCTTCGTCGGCCCTCTTCGTCGCGCCCTGATTTTATGCAAATACCATCATCGCCAGCTTCAAAAGTGCTACCCTCGATCAATACATTTTTGCATGATTCCACATCAATGCCATCGCCGTTCTGTGCATTCCATGGGTTTTTAACGTGTACATTTTCCAGTGTCAAATCCTCGCATATCAAAGTATGCAGGCACCATGCCGGGGAGTTTTGGAAAGTAACGCCCTGCAGCAATACTTTTTTACAATTGGTAAACACCAGCATATTAGGCCTGAAAAAATCTTTCATCGAAGCATAATCTCCCAGTTTTTTACCTGGTTGTATTACACCTGCATCAGGTGTTTTAAACCCGTCGACATAACTTTGGGATGGGTACCATGTTTTGCCGTTCTCGCTTAGTACGCCGCCTGATGCTGTCAGCGCTTTCCATTCGTTATCGGTAAGCCTGTCTTTACCAATGGCGCGCCATGCTTCGCCGTGTCCATCAATAATACCTTCACCGGTAATAGCTATATTTTGCAGATCTGTACCTGAAATAGGGGATTGGTTACGTACAGCCGCATGCCCCTCATAATTGCCTTCAACCAATGGGTACTGGCTTTTATCATCCGTAAACTGAAGTAAAGCTGCACGACTTACATGCAGGTTTACGTTTGATTTCATCATTACAGGCCCGGTGAGCCATAAACCCTGTGGTATAAGTACTACGCCACCGCCTTTTGCGCTGCAATCAGCTATGGCTTTATTTATGCTTTGTGTATTAAGGGTAATACCATCTGCCTTGGCTCCATAACTTATAATATTAAACGTATCCTTTTTAAAAACAGGGGTGCTCACTTGCGGCAAATGCTGCCACGAGAATTGCTCATTTTGAGCTGATGCTATTTGCGCGGCTGAAAACAACAAAGTGCAGATAAAAACAAATCTTTTTAAAACAGGCATTTTCGATATTTTATTTGGGGCAGGATACTATAATAGTTTGCCTCAAAAGTTTGGTTTATAAATAAGTGTTAAACTTACTGTTATAGCAAATCTAAATACTCTGCACCAATAAAAAGCGAATATGGGCAACTAAAAACACTCCAACGTTATCGTAAATTACTGGTTACGAAATGTTTTTATGGAGTATTTTTAGTTGAGTGTTTGAAGTGTTGGATCACTTAAATGTGAAGTAGTTTTTGGCGTTATAATAGCAGATGTCCTGTACAATCTTACCAGTCCATTCCAAATCGGCAGGAAGTTCGCCTTTTTCTATGTCTTCGGCCAGCAGGTTACACAATAAGCGCCTGAAATACTCGTGGCGCGGGTAAGATAAAAAGCTGCGCGAATCGGTTAACATGCCCACCAGTTTACTTAACAGCCCCATGCTTGATAGGGAGTTGATCTGCTTGGTCATGCCATCCTTTTGATCCAAAAACCACCATGCTGAACCAAATTGTATTTTGCCTGCAACGGTGCCATCGTTATAATTACCGGCCATAGTTGCAAAAAGCTCGTTGTCGCTGGGGTTAAGGTTATAAAGGATGGTTTTTGCTAATTGATTGGTGCTATCCAGCCTGTTCAAAAAGCGTGAAAGTGCTTGCGCCTGTGTAAAATCACCTATAGAATCATAACCGGTATCAGGCCCGATCTCTCTGTAAGCACGTTCGTTATTGTTTCGTAATGCCCCTAAATGGTATTGCTGCACCCAGTTTTTTTCATGATCCCATATGGCAAATTCATACAGCATAGCTGATTTGAATTTCAGCTTCTCGATTGCCTGTACTGGCACATTGTAACGGATCTTATTAAATATAGCAGCTATTTCTGCCTCTGTATAATCTTCAGCATAAATCTGCTCTAAACCGTGGTCGGATACAGTGCAGCCATTTTCAGCAAAGTAATCGTGGCGTTTTTTTAGCGCGGTCAGGTAATCCTGGTAACTGCCTATTGATGTATTGCTTACTGCTTCTACTTTATTGATGTATTCGTTCAACGCTTTCGGGTCATCTGCATTCATCGCCTTATCCGGTCGGAAGGCCGGGTAAACCTTAGTGTTCCAGTTGACCTGTTTTATTTGCTGATGATATTCAAGATTATCTATAGGATCATCTGTTGTACAGATCACCTCCACATTCATTTTGGTGATGATGTTTTGCACGGTGTATGCGGGTGTTTGCAGCTTTGCGGTACAATCATCATATATAGCTTTTGCTGTTTTTGGCGATAGAATGTCATGTACATCGAAATAACGCTGCAGCTCTAAATGTGTCCAGTGATATAAAGGGTTGCGCAGGGTATAGGGTACGGTTGCGGCCCAGCTTTCAAATTTTTCAAAATCAGTTTTAGCACCGGTTATATATTGCTCATTAACACCGTTGGCACGCATGGCACGCCATTTATAATGGTCGCCTTTAAGCCAGATCTCGGTAAGGTTGGTAAAGCTTATATTGCCTGCAATCTGTGCAGGGTCAAGGTGACAGTGGTAATCTATAATAGGCAATGCGGCGGCATAATCGTGGTATAAACGTTCCGCAGTTGCGCTTTGCAATAAGAAATTTTTATCTAAAAAAGGTTTCATAATAGAGTATGGCAGTTTATCTGCAAACCAAATGTAGGACAGTTGTTATCCTTAGGCAACATTTGGCGTATTATTATTTACTCAAACGTTGCAGTAGCTATTATATTCAATTTATTTAGAAATAAGCACAGGTTGTGATGAATCCCTGATAAACAATTCGGTAGGCAGCACCACCTTTTGAAACTCGGTAATAGGGCGCTTAGTTTCAATAAGTCCGATCAGCATTTCGGTAGCTTTTTTACCCATATCAAAGCCCGGCTGGTAAACAGCGCTTAATGACGGGTTTAACACTTCGGCCAGATGGGTGTTGGTAAAACCAAGCAGGGCAATATCCTGTGGTATTTTAACACCTAATCTGTGCAGGATAGTTAGCGTTGTGGTTGTTATTCTTTCCGATGCTGTAAAAATAGCTTCAGGGCGATCGGGGGATTGAATAAGCTCAGCCAGTACATTCTCAATTTCAGCCAGATCCCTGCCGCCATGCAGGCAGTATTTTATATATTTTTCATCAATAGGGATATTGGATTCTTCCAGAGCGAGTTTATAACCTTTTAACCGCTCAGCAGTAATTGATACATGCGGCGAACTGGTAACATGCGCAATTTTCCTGAAGCCAACATCAATTAAATGTTTGGTAGCATCATATGCGCCTTTGCAATTATCGGCAATAACGCTGTGCGTTTCCAGCTCATCCGTTACACGGTCGAAAAATACAATGGGCAGCCCCTTATCATGTAAATATTTAAGGTGATCAAGATTTCTTGTTTCTGTGGATAAGGATATCAACAGTCCATCAATTGCCCTAACCGTAAGGTGATTAACGTTTGATAGTTCCAGGTCGTACGATTCATGTGTTTGGGTGATGATGACATTATAACCCTTACTATAAGCGACCGATTCAATCCCATTAATAACCTGCGAAAAAAACTGGTTATCAATGGTTGATATAACTATGCCTAACGATTTGCTATTGCCCCGCTTTAAGCTTTGGGCCATAGGGTTAGGTTGATAGTTATGTTTTTTGGCACATTCTAAAACCAGCTTTTTTGTTTTTTCACTGATCTCGTGACTGTCTTTCAGCGCTTTTGAAACTGCTGAAGCTGATATACCTAATTCCTTCGCGATATCTTTAATGGTAACTGCCCCAAAGTTCATCTTATCCTATTTAAACAAAATTAATTATGAATACCGGGCCATTGGTTAAGCCCAAAAAGTAAACATAAGAAATTTAAGATAAATAAAGTTAATCTGTGTGTAAAAGCAGGGTTACACTCTCCTGAAGATGGAAAAACTTCCCCCGATGTGTGTGATTCCCCCCTTGTCTGTGTTCTCACAGACATCTGAGATAAGCGATGTTTATTCGTCGCGTTATGATGTAGGTAGTTGTCTGTGAGGACACAGACAACGGGGAAATACAGATATATGGGATAAAATATATTTTATTTATACTCCTCCAAAAATGGAAAAGCCGCCATCAACACAGATCATAGAACCTGTTACAAATTGCGATGCATCACTGAGCAACCATACCAGCGCGCCGATCAATTCATCTGGGTGACCAAAGCGTTTGAACGGTGTTTGTTTTATAACCAATTCACCTCGTGGGGTGTAGCCGCCTTCGGGTTTGGTGAGCAGGTTACGGTTCTGTTCGGTAAGAAAAAAGCCGGGAGCAAGGGCATTCATGCGGATAGCATCACCATAACGGTTAGCCAGTTCAACCGCGAACCATTGGTTATAACAATCAACAGCCGCCTTGCCTATGTTATAGCCCAATACTTTGGTTATGGCTCGTTTTGAGTTCATAGAAGAGATATTCACAATACTGCCGCTGCCGGTTTGTGCAATAGCTTCACCAAAAACCTGTGTGGGGATTATGGTTCCCCAGGTGTTTACCTCCATGGTACGCTTCATACCGGCAATATTCATTTTAAAAATGTTATCCTCGTTTTGCAAAACACCTTCGGGCATATTGCCGCCTGCGCCATTTACCAATCCATCTAAACGACCGAAAGTATCCAGCAGTTTGGTTTTGGCTGTTTGTAGCTCTGCTTCGTCCAAAACATCTGCAACCAAAGCCACTGCCTTGCCACCGTTTTGATTGATAGCTGCCGCACGTTCTTCGGCAACAGCAGCGTTCCTGCCTAAAATGCCCACCGCGCCGCCAGCCTCAACAATGCCGTTGATAAATGAATTGCCTAATATGCCTGTGCCGCCGGTAACAACAATTACTTTACCGGCTAATGAGAATTTATTTTCCAATGTCTTAGTTTTAATTTTATGATGATTATCTTAAATCAGTTATAGCAATAGGATCCATGTCAGTATAATCCAGGTTCTCGCCGGCCATACCCCATATAAAGCTGTAGCTTGCCGTGCCACTGCCTGAATGTATGCTCCAAGGTGGCGATACTACTGCGTCATAATTATCCATGGTGATATGCCTTGTTTCATTTCCCTCGCCCATATAATGGAAGATCTTTTGACCCTGGGGAACATCGAAATAAAAATAAGCTTCCATACGGCGGTCATGCACGTGCGAAGGCATAGTGTTCCATACACTGCCATCATGTAAAATAGTTAAGCCCATTACCAGCTGGCAACTTTTTATGCCCTCTAAATGGATGTATTTATTTATTGTGCGATGGTTTGCTGTTAATGCTGAACCTAAAGTTACCTTAACCGCATCGGCATGAGTTAATAATGTGGTTGGATACACCGCATGTGCAGGAGCGGAGAGCATATAAAACACGGCTGGAGCCGTGGCGTCTTTACTTTCAAAGGTTACTCTTTTTGTGCCTTTGCCAATGTACAGGCAATCCAGTTTTTTAAGGTTGTACTTTACACTGTCGACAGTAACTATACCATCGCCCGCAACGTTAATAATACCGATCTCACGGCGCTCTAAAAAATACTCCGCACGCAAGTTGGGGTAATTAGGTAGTTCCAGTTGATGATTTACAGGATTAGCAAAGCCTACGATCATCCTGTCGTAATGCGTATAGGCACAATTTATCTGATCAGGCTGAACCTGTTTGTCTATCAAAAAACGCTCTCTTATTAAAGCTGTTTGATAGGTTTTAAAATCATCCGGGTGTACGCTATGTAATACTTTCAAGGGTGTATGATTTAAATTATATAATTGCAATTACAAGTCTACAACGTTATGATATAATAAGGAAGTTATTGCAGCCATATTTCTACTCAAACGTTAAAGTAAATAATCAGCGCTTAATTTAGCACTTTTAACGAGTTAGCTTGTATAATTGATAATTCAAATCACCAATTGATAAATCATTAACTATGAACATCTTCCCGGATATTAAAAAGATCGCACCATTTATCGCGTTAATTTTCGCAAGTCATTCGTCATTTGCACAAACAGATTCAGCAAGTAAAGTAAGGGCTGCGAATAAGTGGGTTAAAAGTAAAGTATGGGCAAAAAAGCTTGAAATTAAAGTTTACCCTGATATAAACAGCGTTGAGTTTAAACGCCAGTACGAAGCCAATAAAACTATGTGGGATAAATGCTTCGCCTTTTTGGCTGATACCGCAAAACTGGCAAAATTAGCACCTGGCAAATATCCGATAGATGGAGAAAATGCCTACGCATCCATTACTGATATGCCTACCCGTACACCTGATGTAGCCAAATGGGAATCGCACCGTAAATATATCGATCTGCAATATGTGATTAAGGGCGAGGAAACGATAGGGGTGAGCCCGATAGGAACAGCCACGGTTACTGTTCCTTATGATGAGAAGAAAGATGGCGCAAATTATACTGCGGATGGAAAATATTATTTAGCTACGCCAAACGTGTTTTATTTATTCTTCCCATCCGAAGTACATAAACCCAATATTAAGGTTGATGGTTACGATTCGGATAAAAAGCTAGTAATAAAGATTAAATATGCTGAATAAGCGTAATGCATTGTACGATTGAAAATCGTACAATGCATACATTAAGAAACATTGTCATTTCGAACGTTAGTGAGAAATCTTTTTCGTGTGCTGAGTCTACAGCAGAAGTTTTCTCCTCGTACCTCGTTCGAAATGACATTATCTCTTGATAAGCATATTTAATTATTGCCTATTATACTGCAATCTTCGACGGTTTTAAGGTTAACAGCCTGATGATAGTCCACGCTATTATATACGCTAACGCGCATATGGTAAACATGATCATATAAGCATCTTTAGGATAGGATGTATTTAGTATACCCGATAAACGTTGGATTACCACGCCACCAATACCCCCTGCCATTCCTCCTATACCGGTTACTGAACCAATGGCTTTTTTCGGGAACATGTCAGACACTGTGGTAAACAAATTTGCCGACCATGCCTGGTGAGCTGCTGCCCCTATACAAATCACCGTGATAGCTAATACCGATGCATAGTCGCCAAATACTGCTTTATTGCCAAAGTATTGTGTTAATAGCAGGAACAAAGGAAATAGTGCAATAATAAACATGGCACGCATACGCGCTTTGTATACAGGTGTGCCGCGATTGATCATCATGCGGGGTAGGTTGCCGCCGAAAGTACTGCCGAAGATAGAGATGAAGTATACGGTAAAGGTGGGCCACATAATATGATGAACATCCATACCGAATTGCTTTTTTAAATAATCGGGGAGCCAGAATAACAGGAACCACCACACGCCATCCGTAAGAAATTTACCCCAGAAAAAGGCCCAGGTTTGCGGGTACCTGAATAATCTCCCCCATGATATATTTTCGTGCAGGGCCACATCTTCGGATGGTGCCGCATATACAACCAGGTCGTCCTCATGTATCAGATCAAATTCCTCTTTTGTGAGATACTTGGATTTAGCAGGCGGATTATATAATAAGAACCAAAATATCAGCCATAAAAAGCCAACAGCGCCGGTTATAATGTAAGCCATTTTCCAGCCTGTAGCTTCGCCCCAATGAATGAGGCACCAGGGCACAAATAGGGCCGCTATCATAGCGCCGATATTGGATCCGCTGTTGAAAATGCCTGTTGCCAGTGCGCGTTCCTTTTTAGGGAACCATTCGGCAACTGTTTTTATTGATGCTGGAAAATTTCCTGCCTCACCAATGCCAAATAAACTCCTTACAATGGTATGTACTACAACTGAGCTACCTGCAAAAGCATTCAGGATACCAAAAGTCGACCATATAATAAGCGATAACGCTAGTCCCATTTTGGTGCCTATTTTATCAATAACCAAACCTGCAACTACAGTAATACCTGCATAAAATGCAGTAAAACACGCGGTAACGTAAGAGTATTGATTATCCGTCCAGCCGAAACCGCCTTTGGCTATGGGTGTGCAGAAATAATCCTTCACATAGCTGATCACCTGCCTGTCCATATAATTTATGGTGGTAGAAAATAGGAGCAGAGATGCTATTACCCATCTGTAGTTTCCAACCTTGGTTTCATTGGTCATAATTCGGTAGATATTAACTTATTTGGCGGCTTTTACAAGCTCCATCGCCTTAATAGTATCGTTATATAATTGGTCGTATAATCCTTTGGTCAATACATCCTTGGTAATGAGTTTGCTGCCCAAGCCTACAGCGCAAACCCCGGCCTTAAACCAGTTGCTAATGTTCTCAATATGCAGTTCAACACCACCAGTGGGCATAAATAATTGCCCTGGGAATAGTTCCTTTATCGAACTTAAAAATGAATGCCCCAAAATATTGGCAGGGAATAGCTTGATCAGCGCCGCGCCATTTTGCTGTGCCGTGTAAATTTCGGTAGGTGTCATACATCCCGGGCACCATAATAAGCCATGCTCATGGGCTATTTTTGCTACGGCGGGGTTCACAATGGGTGCTACTATAAAATCAGCCCCCGCGGCTATAAAATCCCTGGCTTCCTGCTCCGATTTTATGGTGCCTATACCTAAGTGCAGTTCAGGCATTTCGTCCTGTTGTGCTTTTTTCAGCACTTTAAAGTTTTCAAGCGCGGCCGGGCCGCGGTTTGTATATTCAATAGCCCTAACACCGGCCTTGTATAGTGTGCGTGTAACCTGCAGGCTCACCTCCGCATCTTCATAAAAGAACAAAGGTAAAATGCCCTGAGTTATAATGCCGGCAAGTATGGTTTCGTGGTTGCTCATTTGGGAATAGTTGTAGTTTTAATTTCCTCTACGGTTTTAGACGTGGCATCGGCATCAATAAATAGCTTATCAAAAGCTGCTAAAGTGGCGAACTCCAATATTTCGGCTGGTTCATGGCTATTATAAAAGCCATAAATGAGGCCCGCCATAAAGCAATCGCCGCTGCCTACTTTGTTTATTATTTTAAGGGCTGCGTGGTCAATAGTGCTGTGATATTCGCCGCCTGTATATAAGGAGGTGTAATAGGTGATCCCTTCGTTATTATCAAACCTGAATGTATTGGCAACAGCTTTGCATTTTGGGTGCTTTTCGGTAATATGCTTTGATGTTTGTAAAGCGGCATCCAGATATTTGGCTTTTTGCCCAACAGCATGCAAGCCTTCCTCAACTGGGATACTCAGCATGATTTCAGCGGCCCATATATTACCCATCACCAGGTCACAATATTGCACCAGTTCAGGGATTATCTGTAGGGGTGTTTTACCATATTGCCATAGCTTTGAACGATAGTTCAAATCAATAGAGATCGTAATGCCTTTTGCAGATGCGGCTATTAATGCCTCATTACAAACATCGGCCACATGTTGATTGATGGCAGGGCATATAGCGCTGAAATGGAACCAGCTTACGCCATCCAATACTTTATCCCAATCTATCATTCCCGGTTTTAGTTCGGCGAATGCTGAGTGTGCACGATCATAGATCAGCGAATCATTTTTCAAATCGGCACCCTTGGTTAGTATATATAAGCCAACACGGTCGCCATGATGATAGATCTTTGAGGGATCGATATCCTTGCTTTTAAGATGGGACGTGATCTGCGCCGTCATATGATTATCAGGCAGTGCAGTAAAATATTGCGAGGGTACATCCCATAAGGATAGGGCCGTGGCTACATTCAGTTCGGCGCCGCCCATAAAAAATGGGACAGCATCATTTTTTAACCAATTACCACCGGCATCAAGGCTTATCCTGAATAGCAGTTCGCCAAAGCATAGTACAGAACCCGTGTATTTTTTTTTATTAAATTGTTTATTCATTGGCAGCTTACAGATAGCAGGATTTAACGAATCGTTTTTTATCCGAAGTTAATTCCAAAAATATGTTGAAATATCACCCTTTCAAACTTTATGGTGTTATTATTTACTCCATCGTTATAGTGAAGGAATAGTTTTTTATAATTTCTTGATAAACATATCCTTTTTAAAGAGCATACAGATGGCAAATATTATAATATTAAAAAATATGTAAAACTCTTTTTTAATTAGAATTAATATATGTTAATTTGACATATATTGTAAGCCATAGGTGTTATTAAGCCTTTATTACCAGATTTTGCAGTGTTAATTATGATAAACAGCCAGAATAATTGTTTGGTTGAAATAATTTCATGTTAGCGCTATTTGGATATATTTACTAATAAGTTAACCGCAGCGTTAACCATAATAACCATTTTATAAACAATTAAAATTATTAAATGAGGATTTTAAATATTGGTTTGTTTGTGTTTATACTTTTAATAGTAAAAACGGGATATGCCCAATTTAATAAACCTCAGAGCAATGATATAGCCAAGCTTAAAAATTATGCAATAAAAGCTTATGGCATCAATAGCGGTCTTCCATCAAATAGTACTACCTGCGCTATTAAGGATAGGAGTGGTTTCCTTTGGGTAGGAACCGAGAATGGCCTTTGCCGGTTCGATGGCTATTCGTTTAAAACCTTTGTTAACATCCCGGGTGATAGCACAAGCCTTACCAATAATTATATTAACACCATTATTGAGGATAAAAAAGGTAGGATATGGGTGGGTACACTTGACGGGTTAAACTTGCTTGATCCACTGACAGAAAAGTTTAAGCGGTTTAGTCACCAGGATAAAGGCCCCGGTGCGCTGAGTAATAATAAGATATGGTCGCTTTTGGCCGATAAGGACAATAATATCTGGATAGGTACTGATGATGGTTTTGACAGGTTTATTGAGAAAACCAAAAGTTTTGAAATCTTCCAGCCCAATATATCAGATGCGAATGCTATAAAAGGTAAATCTGTTAATGCGATACTTGAGGATAAGGCCAATAACCTTTGGTTGGGCAACTGGGGCGGCGGCCTTAACAAGTTTAACAAGTATACTAAAAAGTTTGTCAACTTTCCCCAGGTTCAAAAAGCTAATGAAAGGAATCCGAATGATGTATGGAGCCTCTGCATGGATGAAAACGGCGATATCTGGGTTGGCACTTACTGGAAGGGGCTGTTTAAATTTGAAGTAAAAACAAGTAAATTCACATCATATCCATCTCCGGATAAGGAAAACCAAAGCGTTTTCAGGATTTTAAATTTAGGCCATCAGTCAATGATCCTGGCGGGGAATGATGGCTTTTACTGGTTCAATTCAGCAAATAACAGCTGGCAAAAAATTAATGACCTAACAAGTTTTCAGCAGGCAGGCCTGTTTCGCGATAATAACGGGATCATCTGGATATGCTCAATGGAAGGTTTAACCAAGTTAGACAGTAAACAATATAAATTTGCATTCTATCCGTTTTCAAATGAAAAACGACTGGTTAAAAGTATACTGGTTAAAAACAACATGGTTTGGGTGGGAACAAACAACGGGTTAACCACTATTCAGTTAAATACTAATGCATCCAAAACCTTTTTGCATGCCAACGGCCCCAATAGTATTGGTAGCAATGCAGTAAACAAATTGTACCTGGATGCCAATAATAAATTATGGGACCTAACCGAGTTTGGATTTGATGAATATGATGATAAAACCGGGAACTTTACCCACCATTCGCATCATTCAAGCCTGGGTAGCTTTTTCAATGAGGATGTATTCAGGGATATTTTAGAAGTAACGCCAGGTAACTATTGGCTGGCTACAGATGCCGGACTTAAAATTTATCATGCCCAAACTAACACCTTCAGCCATTATTTCAATCAGAAAGACAGGCCCTATACCCTGAGTAATAATCATTTGTATTGCCTGTTAAAAGATGCTGATGACAATATCTGGATCGGTACTGAAGGTGGCGGATTGAACCGTTTTGTACAATCATCACAAAGATTTTATAATTATTTGGTCAATGATAAAAAGGTTGGGCATATCAGCAATAATGATATACATAGCATATTCCTCGATTCGCGTAAAAATGTTTGGATCTGTACGCAGGATGGCTTAAACAAATATGTAAGAAGTACGGACTCTTTCCAGGTTTTTTCAAAGAATAATGGATTTGCCAGTAATGTATTTAAGCAGATAGTGGAGGATGTGAACGGTAATTTGTGGATAGTAACTGAAACCGGTGTATCATGCTTTAATCCCCGGACAATGAAAGTGATCAACTTTGATGAGGGTGATGGCGTATTTGCCAATTCCGTGATATGTAAAGTAAATGATCATCAGATCCTGTTGGGTGGTAATAAGGGGCTGGTTTCCTTTGATCCATTGGCCATTGATTATAATAAGGTTGCACCGCCAGTATATTTTTCCGATCTGCAGGTATTCAATAAGTCGGTTATCCCGGGTGATAACAGTCCGCTTAAGGAACCCATTCAAAATGCGAAAGAAATAGTTTTAAAGTATAATCAAAGCGTTTTTTCAATTGAATTTGTCGCGCTTAATTATACCCATACCGAGAAGAACAGTTATGCGTATAAGCTGGAAGAGTTTGATAAAAGATGGAACTATGTTGGCAGTCAGCGTAAAGCCACTTATACAAACTTAAACCCAGGCAGATACGTTTTTCGCATTAAGGCATCAAATAATGATGGGGTATGGAATGATGAAGGAAGGTCAATTGTTGTCATAATTACGCCCCCATGGTATCTTACCTGGTGGGCTTATCTTATATATGCTTCACTTTTTGGTGCTGCTGTTTATGGCTATATCTTTTATAATAACCGGCAGGCTAAGTTAAAATATGAGGTAAAACTAGCCCATATTGAAACTGAGAAGGAAAAGGAGTTACACGAAAAGAAATTATCCTTCTTTACCAATATCTCGCATGAGTTCAGAACACCGCTAACCATGATCATTAACCCACTGAAAGAGATTTTATATACAGGAGGGAATGATGTTGATCAGCAAAACCTTAACACCATAAACCGCAATGCAAAGCGCTTGCTAAGTTTGGTTGACCAGCTACTATTATTTAGAAAGGCAGATGCAGATGCGGACGAATTAAAACTTGCAAAAATTAATATTGTTGATCTGAGCAAAGAGGTTTTTTTATGCTTCACCCACCAGGCAAATGCTAAGAAACTAAAGTTTGAATACAATTGTACTGAAGAGTATATAGAAATTATAGCCGACTGTGAAAAAATTGAGATCGTTTTATTTAATCTGCTATCAAATGCTGTAAAGTTTACTGAGCCGGGCGGCGAAGTGGAGATGTATGTAAGCCAGACGAGCGATAAGGTTAATATACAGGTAAGAGATACAGGATGCGGTATAGCGCAAACGGCCGGAGACAAGCTTTATCATCAATATTACCAGGAGTATCAGCATAATACCTTATCAAAAGGCGGCTTGGGTATAGGGTTATTCCTGGTGAAAAATTATGCAGAGCAACATGGTGGCGCAATAAGCTATGAAAGTGAAGCCGGGAAAGGAACAGTTTTTAATTTGGAACTGCTTAAAGGGGCATCACATTTAAAATCAGCATCAATAATAGAAGAGGCTCCGCAAAGGTCTGTTTTCTTTAACGAGCTAATGGCAGAAGAAGATGGCAACAATCCGCTGGTTGCGCCTGATATGACTATACCTGCTGCTGCAGAAATTACCTCGGATTTTAAATCGATGCTCATTATTGAAGATAACAAGGAGATAAGCGATTATATTAAGCAGGTTTTTGTATCAGAATATATTGTATATGAAGCCGATAATGGCGAATCTGGCTTAAAAATGGTAATTGAATTAATGCCTGATATTATTATCAGCGACGTAATGATGCCGGGTATGAGCGGGATAGAATTATGCAGCCGCATAAAAGAAGACCCCGACCTTAGTCATATACCGGTTATATTATTGACGGCCATTACAGCCCCTGAAATTAAGCTGAAAGGCATTGAAGGCGGCGCCGATGACTATATCAGCAAGCCTTTTGAAAAGGAAATGCTGATAGCGCGTGTGAAAGGGATACTTAAAACCAGGAATAACCTTCAACGATATTTTTTCAATGAGATAACGCTGAAACCTAATAACCTCAAAATATCCCAGGAGTATAAAGATTTTTTGCAAAAATGTATTGATATCGTTGGCCATCATTTAAATGATCCTGATTTTACTATCAAAACATTATCCAGGGAAATGGGGATGAGCCATTCGAATGTTTATCGGAAAATCAAATCTATCTCGGGGCAATCGGTTAATAGTTTTATCCGCTTTATACGGTTAAAAAAAGCTGCCGAAATATTGTTAACCACCGATTGTACCATTGCGGAAGCTGCATATCAGGTGGGTTTCCTTGATGCCAGGCATTTTCGGGAGCAATTTGCCAAGTTGTTTGGTTTAAATCCATCAGATTATATAAAGAAATACCGTGATTCTTTTCATAAGGATTTAACTATTAACCGGGATGTTATAAAAAATCAAAAGTAGATGTACAAGCAAATTATGTACACTTTCTCGGCATCTCTCAGTTATCTGCTAAATTTACCCTGTATGATTGCTGAGAATACCCCTAGACTATTTACTTTTAATTATTTAGATTAGCTTCCCAGTTAGCCAGTGTAAACCGTTTTTTCAAAGGATAAACTTTGAAATTTGAATGATTTTGATGATGTGTTCTGAATAGTGCACTAATCGTTTTTTTTATTAATTTAATAGGAATTTGTATACAATTACCTTAGTTGTAGCTTAAATAAAGCAAATGATTACAAGAAAACCCCTATGTCCGCTGCTGCCTTCAATTTTAACGAAGCGCAATTCTATCGTTCTAAATTGTTTGGTAATTTTAGGTTTGATATCCGGTGTTTGTAGTTGCAAATCAACTCCCTCAGGCAGTAATAGTGAGGCCCCAAAAAACACGCTTTTTAAATTACTGCCATCAGAACAAACGCACGTCGACTTCAGCAATACGTTAACAGAGGGTTTAAATACTAACGTGCTGATGTATGAATATTTTTATAATGGCGGTGGCGTAGCGGTGGGCGACCTGAATGGTGATGGCCTGCAGGATATTTATTTTACAGGTAACATGACCGATAACAAGCTCTATCTTAACAAAGGGCATATGCAGTTTACTGATGTTACAGCGGCCTCAGGAGTAGCAGGCAGGCCCGGCCCATGGAAAACGGGGGTAACGCTGGTAGATATCAATGGAGATGGTAAACTGGATATTTATGTATGTTATTCGGGAAAGATAAGCCCTGAGAAACGGGTAAATCAATTATTTATTAACCAGGGAAATGATGCTAATGGTGTGCCCCAGTTTAAAGAAATGGCTGCTGAGTATGGTCTTGATTTTCCGTCATCCAGTACACAGGCCTATTTTTTCGATTATGACAGGGATGGTGACCTTGATCTGCTGCTGGTAAATCACAACCCCAAACGGATCAACACACTTGACAACACCTCGGTAAAAGAACTGATGAGCAAAACGGACACCGAAGCAGGCATACGACTTTTCAGGAACGATAATGGCCATTTTACTGAGGTAACTAAACAGGCAGGCATCATAAATACCACATTATCCTATGGTTTGGCTGCCGGCATAGCCGATATAAATGGCGATGGTTGGCCGGATATCTATATCTCCAATGATTACAGCGTGCCCGACAGGCTGTATATCAACAATGGTAACGGCACATTTACAGATCAACTTCAACAGCAGGTAGGCCACACCTCGCTGTACTCGATGGGGAACGATATTGCCGATATCAACAATGACCTTACTCCCGATATTTACACGCTGGATATGCTGCCTGAAGATAATAGACGGCAGAAGCTATTGTATGGAGGCGATAATTATGAAGCCTTTAACCTAAATCTACGCTCGGGTTTCTATTACCAGTATATGCGTAATATGCTGCAAGTAAATAACGGTAATAATACGTTCAGTGAGATAGGGCAGGTAGCCGGGATCTCAAACACCGACTGGAGCTGGGCGCCGCTGTTCGCTGACTATGATAATGATGGCTGGAAGGACCTGTTTGTGAGCAATGGCTATACCCGGGATTATACCAATATGGATTTCCTGAAGTTTATGGGCGATAACCTGCAGAATAGGCAGGTTATGCGGCAGGACCTGCTGAACCTGGTGAGCCAGATGCCCTCATCAGATGTGGAGAGCTATTTCTTTAAAAATAATGGCAATTTAACCTTTACCAATACCAGTGCCGATTGGGGTATCAATCAACCATCAAACAGCAACGGTGCAGCGTATGCTGATTTAGATAATGACGGCAACCTTGACCTGGTGGTTAACAACATCAACAAACCGGCCTTTATTTATCAGAACCAGGCCACTACACAAAATGGGAACCATTACCTATCCATCAACCTTAAAGGGGCGGATAAGAACACGCAGGGGATAGGTGCAAAGGTCATTATTTACAGCGGCAATAAACACCAATACCTGGAGCAAATGCCTACCCGCGGCTATGAATCCAGCGTATCACCGGTATTGCATTTTGGCTTAGGTAAAGACAAACAGGTGGATTCCTTAAGGATCATCTGGCAGCGTGGTAAAACCCAGCTATTGCAAAACGTAAAAGGAGATCAGCAGATCACGCTCAATGAAAAGGATGCATCAAATAATTACAGCAAACCACCAGCCGTAAAGCCATTGTTTACGGAGGTAAAATCGCCCGTAAATTATCATGAAACAATAAATACCACCAATGATTTTAAACGCCAGCCGCTGCTGGTAAACCCGCTTTCCTTTTCAGGTCCATGTGTAGTAAAAGGTGATGTGAATGGCGATGGGTTGGAAGATGTGTATGTTGGCGGAACGAATGGCAAAGCAGGCAGCCTGTATATTCAGCAAAAAAATGGCAGCTTTATTTTAAAACCTCAACCCGCCTTTGAAGCCGATAAGAAAAGTACTGACGCGGCGGCCATCTTTTTTGATGCCAACGGCGATGGCAAGCCTGATCTGTATGTTTGCTCGGGTGGTTATGGCGATTATATGCCGGATGACCCATTGCTGCAGGACAGGTTGTACATCAACGATGGAAAAGGCAACTTTACTAAATCAAATAACGCATTGCCTAAAATGCTGAGCAGCAAAGGCTGTGTAAAAGCAGCAGATATTAATGGTGATGGTAAAATAGACCTGTTTGTAGGTGGCAGGGTAGTCCCCGGCCGTTACCCGGAAACACCTGAAAGCTATATTCTGATCAATGATGGCAAAGGGCATTTTATTGATCAGACGAATACCTACAACCCAGCCTTAAAACATATCGGCATGGTAACCGATGCTGCCTGGGTAGATATGAATGGTGATAACAAGCCCGACCTGGTTTTAGCAGGTGAGTGGATGCCTGTTACGGTTTTTGAAAATACAAACGGAAAATTAATCAATGCCACTGTAAAATACTTTGACAAGAAATATACCGGCTGGTGGAACTGCTTACAGGTAAGCGATATCAACCACGATGGTCACCCCGATTTGCTTGTGGGCAATCTTGGGCTTAACTCCCAATGCAAGGCTTCCGATACGGAACCTGCCGAAATGTATTATAAGGACTTTGACGATAATGGTTCAGTTGATCCGATACTGTGTTTTTACATTCAGCATAAAAGCTACCCCTGCGTAACCCGTGATGAACTGCTCGACCAGATCAGCATGATGCGCGGACGTTTTCCCGACTATAAAAGCTATGCGGATGCTACCATAAACCAGGTATTCACGCCAGAGGAAATGAAAGGGGCAAAGTACCTGTCGGCAAATACGCTATCCACCATGCTATTCATAAGCAATGCAAAAGGAAAACTTCACGCTATAGCCCTGCCATTACAAGCACAATATTCGCCCGTTTTTACCATCAGTACACTGGATTATGACCATGATGGGAAGGATGACCTGTTACTTTGCGGTAATATGAACCAGGCACGTATCCACTTTGGGAATTACGATGCCAATTACGGGGTACTGCTCAAAGGCGATGGAAAAGGCAATTTTACCTACATCCCACAGCAGCAATCAGGCTTTAAACTAAAGGGCGATGTAAGGAGCGTAATAGATATCAATAATACTTTGCTCTTCGGTATTAACGGAAATGGAGTATTGGCTTACAAAGAGAAATAAATGAAGAACATACATATCATCATAGGCTTAGGGCTGATCGTATTAACAAACGGCTGTCATAAAAGAAATACTGCCAGTATATTAACCAATAAAGATATCGCCAAAGTGATCCACCAGATGGGCGCCGTTATGATCCATGATGTAACCAACCCGCCACTGGCGGCCCGGTTCTTTGCTTATACCTGTTTGTCGGGCTATGAGGTTGTATCAGAAAATGATAAACAGGTTAAAAGCATGTACGGGGTATTAAACCAATACCCGGTCATCAGCAAGCCTAAACAACTATCAGGCTATAATTATCAGCTAAGCGCGGTATTGGCCATGTATAAAACCGCCGAAAAACTGCAGCCATCAGGCAGTACATTGATGCTGAAAAATGAACAAAGTTTTATTGACTCCTGCAAAGCCATTGGTTTTGATGAAGAAACGATTGATAGCTCGCAAAGCTACGCGCAGATCATCAGCAAAAAGATACTGGCCTATGCCAAGGCGGATAAATACAACCGCATCAGCAATTACCGCCGTTATACCCCGGCAGGTACGCGGGGAAGTTGGGATCCGACTCCGCCAGCCTACATGTCACCTGTTGAACCTTATTTTAACACCATCAGGCCCTTAACGCTTGATTCCGCGGCTCAATTTGTACCTGATGCTCCCATACCGTTTTCTACCGATAAACATTCTGCTTTCTACAAATACCTGTTGCTGAGCTATGCCAAAAGTGGCAACGGCCTAACACAGGAGGAAAAGAACATCGCCAATTTTTGGGATTGTAACCCCTTTGCGGTACAGAATGATGGGCATATGCTGATCGGTTTAAAAAAGATCTCACCCGGGGCGCACTGGATGGGCATAACCAATATCGCCTGCGAAAAAAGTAAGGCAGGCTTCTCAAAAACCATACAGGTAAATACCGTGGAAGCCATAGGCCTGCTGGATTGTTTTATCTGTTGCTGGGAAGATAAATACCGTACCAACCGTATCCGTCCCGAAACAGCCATCAGGCAATACATTGACCCTAACTGGAAACCGTTGTTACAAACCCCACCGTTCCCTGAATATATTAGCGGGCACTCGGTAGTATCTGCTACATCTGCGGTTATCCTTACTCATTATTTCGGGGATAACTTTGCCTATACCGATAATGTGGAACAGAGTTTCGGTATCCCTCCAAGAAAGTTCAGCTCATTCCGACAAGCGGCACAGGAAGCTGCTATCTCGAGATTCTGGGGGGGCATCCATTTTATGGATGCTATAAATAACGGCCTTAAACAAGGTACAAATGTGGGCAATTGGGTGCTGAGTAAATTAAATTAAAGTTTACAGTCATTAAAAAATAGAGTTGAACACTTTACTTTTTAATATTGGTAACGACAAGTTAAAATAGACTTGCCGACTATATAAATGCGCTTTCAATTCTGAACTGCAAAAACTTCATCAAACAGCGCGCAAAAATAATCTCCAAATTGTGTTAAAAACAGTAAAAGCTCTTTTGTAGCTATTTTCAGCCATTTTTGCCGAGTTTGACCCTTTAGATTGCAGAATTACCCCCTAACTCATCAGTTAAAAATCTCCCAACTTAGCCTTTAATTAACCAATTAAGCCGCTTACCATTTCAAAACATCAAATGCTTCGGAAAAAGTGTTTTTTTTACTTTTTACCTGCTGATTGATGCAAGGTCCCGATGATAACGGCAAGTAATTTAAACCAATTAATAAATTATGAAATCAAATTTACAAATCACGTACTCTCCGCACAGGAAAAAATTCCCCGGCCGTTTACGCTTGTTTACCAGCATGGCAATAGCTTGCTGTATTACCTGCGTGCAACCGGCCCTGGCCCTTGCAGCTAACAACACCCACAAAGAGATTGCAAGTGTTCGCATAAGCGGGCAGGTAACCGATGAAAGAGGTGCTACATTACCCGGCGTAAGTGTTTCACTTAAAGGCACAGGGACGGGCGCTATTACCGACAGGAATGGTAATTTTTCCATCACCGTACCCGATGCTTCTTCAGGTACGCTGGTGTTTAGTTATTTGGGGTATATAAACCAGGAAGTTGCCTTAAAGGGCCAAACCGATATTAAGGTAAGCCTGCAGGTCGATTCGAAGTCGCTGAATGAAGTGGTTGTAGTAGGTTACGGTACGCAGAAAAAAGCAACTTTAACAGGCTCTATCTCTGTTATTAAAGGTGCCGACATGGTTAAGAGCCCTGAACCGGATCTTTCCAACTCTTTTGCAGGACGCGTATCGGGTGTTATAGCCAATAACGTTTCCGGAGAGCCTGGTTATGATGGTTCAAGCATTTTAATAAGGGGGCTTGCAACAACCGGCAGCAATAATGTATTGGTGGTTGTAGATGGCGTTCCCGGACAAATCGGTGGTTTGGAACGTCTGGATCCGAATGATATTGAAAGCGTATCTGTATTAAAGGATGGAACTGCAGCTATTTACGGTAGCAGGGCGGCTAATGGTGTAATTCTGATCACTACAAAACATGGTAAAGCAGGCAAACCAACAGTTACCTATAGCTTTAACCAGGGGTTCGATTCACCTACACGTTTGCCAAAAATGGCAGATGCTGCTACTTATGCGCAAATAGTTAATGATATCAGCTATTATGATTCTCCTACCGGAGGCATGAACCAGGTATATAGCGCCGGGCAAATACAAAAATTTAAAGATGGTTCAGACCCGGTTAATTACCCAAATACCGATTGGGAAAAATTAACATTAAAAAATGTGGCCCTCCAAAATCAAAATAGCTTAACGTTATCGGGAGGATCTGAGGATGTGAAATATTTTACATCAGTAGGTACAGTTTACCAGAACGGCCTTTATAAAGATGGTGCAACCAATTATCATCAATATAATGTGAGGTCGAATATAGATGCGAATGTTGCTAAAGGATTTAAAATCGGATTGTCACTGTCGGGCAGGGAAGAAGACCGCCAGTATCCAATAACCAGTGCAGCTAATATTTTTCGCGGAATTTACAGGTCTTATCCAACTTCAGCAGGTTTTTATCCTAATGGGTTGCCTACTGCGGGAATTGACCAGGTGAACCCGGCGCTTGTTGGAACCAGTATTGGAGGAACCAATATAAATCCAACATTAACATTTAATGGCATTTTAAAGGCCAGTTATGATATACCCGGAGTTGAAGGTCTTTCAATTGATGGCTTTTTTGCCGTGGATAAATCTGGAACGTCAAGTAAGGCTTTTTCTGTTCCTTACACTGTTTATAGTTATAACAGCACAACTAATATTTACACACCAAGCATTGAGGGTGGCGGGCCAAACGGTTTGGCTTCTCTTTTTCAATCACAGCTTAATCAATCTTTAATAACATCAAATATAAAATTGAACTATGCCCGTAAATTTGGCAAGCATGATGTAAATGCCTTTGTGGGTTATGAGCAAAGTAAAACTACTTACAGTTACTTTTGGGCTCAACGGAATGATTTCCCAACAGCTACTACTCCGGAATTATCGGAAGGTGGAACCGCAGCATCTGATGCAACAAATGGCGGCAGCAGCAGCGATAATAACGGGAATTTTGATTATAACCGGCAGAGCGTAATCAGCAGGCTGGCTTATAATTATGATGAAAAATATTTGTTGGAAGGGCAGTTTCGTGCTGACGGTTCTTCTTTATTTGCTCCTGGTCATCAGTGGGGTTATTTCCCTTCTGTGTCTGCCGGTTATGTCATCTCAAAAGAAAACTGGTTCTCTAAAAATGTAAGTTTTATAAATAACCTGAAGATCAGGGCATCATACGGTGTTTTGGGAGATGACCTTGTTGGGCCTTTTCAATATTTTGACAACTTCTCCTTTAGTAATTATGTAGTAACTGATAATGGTTCGGGAGCCGCAGTTCAACCAGGTATTAATTTAACCAAGCTTGCAAATCCGAATATTACCTGGGAAACAGCTAAGAAAACGGATATCGGTATCAATGCTACTTTCTTAAACAACTTTACATTAGAGGCCATTTACTTTAAACAGGTAAGGTCAAATATATTGGGTTATCAAAATGCTTCTGTTCCGGCAACATCGGGTATTGTTAATCCATATGGAGGAGATATCGTTCCTGCAGAAAATATAGATAAGGTAAACAGTAATGGTTTTGAAGGTACGTTAGGTTATAATCATCCCGGCAAGTTTAGCTGGGGCGTTTCAGGAAACTTCACCTATGCAAAAAGTAAAATTGTTTACATAGATGAAGCTCCGGGTACATTATCCTACCAATCGCAAATAGGAGGGCCTTTAAATAATTATTTATTATATAAAGCAATCGGCATCTTCAGGTCACAAGCACAATTAAACAGCACACCGCACGTACCCGGTGCACAGGTTGGTGATTTAATATATGAAGATTACAACCATGACGGGCAGATTACAGCTGCTGACCAGATTCGGTCTAAATACGGTAATATACCACAAATTGTTTATGGCTTTACGGTAAATGCCGCTTATAAGAGCTTTGATCTGTCGATCTTATTCTCAGGACAAGCAGAAGTTAGCCAGTATGTACTGCCTGAATCAGGAACAATCGGTAACTATTACAGTTCATGGGCCAATAATGCGTGGAGCCCTACAAATCCGAACGGAACATATCCCCGTGTTTCAGACAGGGCCTCAGATGCTGTAAGTGGTGGCTCGTTCCCAAGTACTTTTTGGCTGAACGATGCTTCATTTTTAAGGCTTAAAAACACACAATTAGGTTACACTCTTCCGCAATCGGTGATTTCCAGGTTGCATATTGCGTCATTAAGGGTGTTTGTAGGCGGGTTTAACCTGTTGACCTTTACTAAGGTGAAAGACTATGATCCTGAAGGAACCAGTGGCAGTGGCCAGTTCTATCCTGAGCAAAAAATTATTAACGTAGGCGTAAATGTTAAATTATAAAACCAGAACAATGAAACCGCTAAAAAGAATATCATGCTTATTAGTCCTTTCAGGACTATTGTTCTCAGCATGTAAAAAGAATTTTCTCGATATAAACCCAACAGACCGTTTAACGAATACCTCCATAACATCTGATACATCATTATTTGAAGCCTATGTAATAAACAGGTATTTAGGTGAACAAGTAGGTGTTAATGAGGGCGAAGGATCGCCCCCGGGATTTGGACGGGCCTTTGAATATGCTATGGCAAGTTCGGTTACCGATGAATCAATGTATAATACCGATAATGGTTCCTGGCTGATTGAGCAAGGACAAATGGCAGCAAATAATACAGGCTTTTTAGGTACCCTATATGCCCGTAGTTATGCAGGCATACGTGATTGTAACTATGCATTAAGCCTTATTAACGGCCTTCCTTTAAGTACAGGCCATAAGAACAGATTGATCGGCGAGCTTGAATTCATACGTGCCTACAGATATCAGGATCTGATCCGTAATTACGGTGGCATAGTGTTGATAGGCGACCAGGTTAGTCAGTTAACAGATAACCTGCAAAATCCGGCACTTTTTAAACGTGCAACAATCCAGGAATCTATTGCCTACGCAACATCCCAGCTTGACGATGCAGCAGCAAAATTGCCTTTAAACAATGATGCTACATGGGCATTAGGCAGAGCTACCAAAGGCGCCGCATTGGCGCTTAAATCAAGGTTATTATTATACGCGGCAAGCCCTTTGTATAATGCAGGTACCTGGCAGGATGCGGCGGCAGCTGCAAAAGCGGTTATGGATCTGGGGAAATACACTTTATCTCAAAATGGTTATGCAAATCTGTTTTTGTCGCCTAATGATAATGAGATCATTTTTGAACGTTTATTTGTAGTAAATACGGCTCGTCACGTTTGTATGGAAATATCAAACGGGCCAAATGGTTATGATGGTTGGGCAGGGAATACGCCATTCCAGAACCTGGTAGATGATTATGATATGGACAATGGTAAATCCATTACCGATCCGACATCAGGCTATGATCCGCAAAACCCTTATATAAACCGCGACCCTCGTTTTTATGCTACTATTCTATACAATAAAGCACCTTATAGGGGTAGTACAGTTGATGTATTTCTACCGGGTGGAAAAGATAGCAACCAGGGGCCATCAAACTGGAATGCCAGCCAAACAGGTTATTACCTAAGGAAATTTATGAATGATGCCTATCCTATTGATAACCCATGGAGCGTGGCAGGCGGGCAACCCTGGATCTATATGAGGTACGCCGAAATCCTGCTTAATTATGCGGAAGCGCAAAATGAAGCATCAGGTCCGGACGCGACAGTTTATGCTGCCATCAATAGCATCAGGGCAAGGGCATCAGTAAATATGCCAGCTTTACCGGGCGGATTATCACAAACTGATATGCGTACAGCTATTCAACATGAAAGACGAATTGAACTTGCGTTTGAAGAGCACCGTTTTTATGACGTGCGCAGATGGAAAATTGCTATGCAAACAGAGAACGTACCGGCTTATGGTATAAGTGTTACTGTTAACGCTGCAAATCCATCAGGTTATACCTATGCACGAAAAATATCACTTGCTAATCGTTCTTTCCTGCCACAACACTATTGGCTGCCTATACCATTAACTGAAATCCAGGCATCCGGTGGTCAATTGCAACAAAACGCAGGCTATTAAGCCATACACAATTCTTATACAAATAAAGGAAGCCCATAATCGGGCTTCCTTTCTATACTCATGTCTAAAACAAATTTTAAAACCTAAAACTTGATATTATGAGAAGAGTTATTTATTTGATTGTATGCACCGGACTATTAATGGCCGGCTGTAAAAAGGACGAAGTTGCCAAAGTTGCTCCTGTTGCCAGTACAGGCCAATCGGCAAAAGGTGTAAAAGGACTAAGTTTAACTGCAGGCCAGGCGTTACAAGGGGTGAATTGGGCATGTGACGGGGATAATTTTAGCGATACTATATTGGTATTAAGTGGTTTAACATCGGCAGATAGCTATGCTACAGTAACCTCTAAGGCTGCCGCCATACTTTCAGGTGTACAAACTAATACGGGGGCAAATACTATCCGTATCCCACTCAATTATTCAACCGTGTCAACAGCATGGTGGAATTCCTATACTGGTGTTATTGACGAAGCAGTAAGCAAAGGCATGAACGTTATAGTAGGTTACTGGGAGGGATCGTCATCAGAAGATGGTCTGATTGATAATACCACCCAATTCTGGTCGATGTGGCAAACCGTTGTAAATAAATACGGCACTAACTCACATGTATACTTTGAGATATTTAACGAGCCTCATGGCTATACCTTATCGGCATGGACTACCATCTGCGCGCAATGGTTAAGCAACTATCCAACCGTACCGCAAGGGCATATTCTTATTGATGGTACATCTTATGCGCAGGATATTACCGGCGTAGGGGCCGACAGTCGCTTTACCAGTTGCCTTTTATCCATACATGATTATACTTTCTTTAGCAGTGGCGGCCTTACAACAGCTGCCCAGTGGGAAAGCAGGCTTAAAGGCAATGTGGGTAGTTACGGCAACCGTGCAGTGCTAACAGAATTTGGCGATACCATGAACTCTGGAATAAACTATACCGGTGCAATTGGCGGCAACCAGGATAATGCTTACATACAAGGTATGACCAATGAGGTGAGGACTTTGGGTATGGGGGCTGTATACTGGCCCGGCGTTCGTAATGGTGATAGCTATGCTATGGAATCGCTTAGTGGTACCACGGTTACAAATACCAATGCATCAGGCTTAAGCCGGTTGAAATATGCCTGGGGTGTAGGAACAGGTGGTACCGATGTGTTTTATTCAGGTGCTTACTACCGTTTCCTGAATATTAACAGTGGCGAAGCACTTGATGTGAACAGCGCATCTACAGCCAGTGGTGCAGCTATTATTCAATGGCCACAAAATGGTGGTAATAACCAGCAATGGGTAATAACTGCCGATGGCAGTTATTATGAAATTAAGAATAGGAACAGTGGCGATGTGCTTGATGTTAGCGGTGCCTCAACAGCTAGTGGTGCAAATGTTATTCAATATCCATGGTCGGGGGCTAACAACCAGCAATGGCAGCTTACAGCGGTATCAACCGACGTATATAAAGTTACAAACCGCAACAGCGGCGATGTGCTGGATGTAAATGGCGCATCAACTGTAAACGGTGCGGGCATTATTCAATGGCCATCGAATAGTGGCACTAACCAGCAATGGCAAATTGTACAACAATAAAATAAAACAGGCGGGTATCACAGTTTTATGCTGTGATACCACGCTTTTTACACATGATGATAACTAATTTTATAAAAAAACTTATACCGGTAATTGCGCTGTTAGTACTCAATTGCAGTTTTGCAAAAAGCCAGGATAGTGTGGTTACTGTAAATATCGATTTATCCAAAACTTATCAGCATATGGATAATTTTGGAGCGTCGGACGCGTGGTCGTGCCAGTTTATTGGCAACTGGCCGAAAGAAAAGAAGAACGCGATTGCCGACCTGCTTTTTAGTGAGGACACACTTGCTGATGGTTCGCCGAAAGGTATTGCCTTATCCTTATGGCGATTTAATATAGGCGCGGGCAGCGCGCAACAGGCAGATAGCAGCGGCATTAAAAATGAATGGCGCCGTGCGGCATCATTCTTAAATACTGATGGAACTTATAACTGGGGAAATCAGGCCGGGCAGGTATGGTTTTTAAATGCTGCCAAAACACGAGGTGTTAAGCAGTTCCTGGGTTTTGTGAATAGTCCTCCGGTAAATTTTACGGTAAATGGCAAAGCATATGCCACTGGTGGAAAAACAAATCTTTCTGCCGATAAATACGATGCTTACGCTGATTACCTGGCAACAGTGGTAAAAGGCGTTAAAAAAACAACGGGTATTGAGTTTAATTACATCAGCCCGGTAAACGAACCGCAATGGGATTGGAGTGATGGCGGCCAGGAAGGCTGTCCGTATACCAATGTGGAAATTGCTGGTTTAGTACGATCAATTGACAAATCATTCACTCAAAATAAAGTTCTATCAAAAATATTAATTGGCGAAGCGGGTAGCATTACATACCTGTTTTCAGCAGCCGACAAACCGGCAAAAGGAAACCAGATCAATGATTTCTTTAAACAGGGATCTCCTGATTATATCGGCGATCTGAAAAATGTAGATAAAACCATCATAGCGCATAGTTATTTTACTACATCACCTGTGTCATCAGCCATAAAATTGCGGCAACAGTTGACCCAGGCTGTAAGTGATGTCCCGGGATTGTCCTACTGGGAATCAGAATATTGTATCCTCGGCAATAATGCCGGCGAAATAGACGGTAATAAACGCGATCTGGGTATTGATGCGGCCTTGTACCTGGCAAGGGTTATACATACAGACCTCACCGCAGCCAATGCCTCAGCCTGGCAATGGTGGACGGCCATTTCTCCGGTTGATTATAAAGATGGACTTATCTATGTAGATAAAAACAAAACCGATGGTAATTTCTATACCAGCAAAATGTTGTGGGCCATGGGTAATTACAGTAGGTTTATCAGGCCCGGAGCAATTAGAGTTGATGCGGGTGTTGTCGGTGAATCTTTGTTAAAAAGCCCACTATTGACATCTGCTTTTAAAGATGGAAAGACACTTACCGTTGTAATAGTTAATAACAACACTGAAGATGTACCAGTGAACTTAAATACAGGCAATATTAAAATCACAAATGCCAGGGCATATATCACCTCAGCATCAGCAGATCTGCATACGCAAACCGTGGCTGATGCAGGTGGCAAAATATCAATCCAAAGTAAATCAATCACCACAATAACCGGAACTATTCAATAGCATATACATCCAATGAAAAAAAATAAATCCTGTATCTTTTATCTGTTTATCATTTTGCTGTTACCCCAGGCATTAAGAGCGCAAACCAATGTTGGTGCGCCCGTTTTATTTAATGATGCCTGGCTGTTTCATAAAGGTGATATTACTGATGGCAGTACAGGAGGCACTACGGATCTTTCGTGGAAATCTGTACAATTACCGCACGATTGGAGTATTGAAGAGCCCTTTAGTGAGGAGTGGGCCAGCGCTACGGGCTATTTGCCCGGTGGCATCGGGTGGTATAAGAAAACTTTCACGGCCAATAAAAGCTGGGCTGCTAAGCAAGTGTACATTTATTTTGATGGTGTATACAAGAACAGCGAAGTATGGATAAACGGGCATCTCTTAGGTAAAAGGCCGAACGGGTTCATCCCATTTCAGTATGAAATATCACCGTACCTGAATTACAAAGGCACCAATACAATTACTGTAAAAGTAGATCACAGTGAATTTGCCGATTCAAGATGGTATACGGGGTCAGGCATTTACCGTAATGTTTATCTCATTGTTAAAAACCCGGTGCATGTTGGCTTATGGGATGTGGCTTTTACAGCTCCTGAGGTATCTGCAAATAAATCTATCATAAAAGTTAAAGTAACGGTTACTAATAGTAAACCTTCAACTGCGAATGTCAGCCTTAAAGTCAACCTGCTTGATTCATTAGGGAAAGTTGTAGCTACTGCCCAAAAGCCGCTTGCTGCAAAAAAAGGAGAGAATGAAGTTACTTTCAACAGCCAGGTTACATCACCTCAATTATGGAGCATTGAGCATCCATACTTATATCAACTGCAGGTACAGGTATTGCAAAATGGTAAACTGGTTGACCAGGTAAACCAGCAGGCGGGTATCCGCAGCATTCAGTTTGATAAGGATAAAGGCTTCTTTTTAAATGATAAAAGCACCAAGATAAAAGGTGTCTGTATTCATGACGATGCAGGTGCATTGGGTGTTGCCGTGCCTGAGGAAGTTTGGGTACGGAGACTTAAAACCTTAAAAGAGGCGGGCATAAATGCGCTGCGCCTGAGCCATAATCCTCATGCTGATTATTTGTACAAATTAGCCGATGAAATGGGTTTTTTAGTAATGGATGAGGCTTTTGATGAATGGGAGATAGGTAAAAATAAATGGGTTAAAGGCTGGAATGTGGGTACGCCATCAAAGGATGGTTATCACGCATATTTTAAAGAATGGGCCGACCGTGATCTGGCCGATATGATCCTGCGGGATAGAAATCATCCATCTATTATTATGTGGAGCATCGGTAATGAGATTGATTATCCGAACGACCCTTATAGTGATAAAGTATTAAACACAGGAACAAACCCACAAATATATGGCAAGGGCTATTTACCCGATCATCCGCCTGCAAGCGGACTTACAGTTATTGCAAAGCAATTGGTTCAGGTGGTAAAATCGATAGATCAGTCGCGCCCGGTTACAGCTGCATTGGCAGGGGTAGTAATGTCTAACGAAGTTGGTTACCCTGAAGTACTGGATATCGTAGGTTATAATTATCAGGAATACCGCTATCCCGAAGATCATAAGAAATATCCGGAGCGGGTGATTTATGGCAGTGAGAATAGCATGAGAAAACAGGCATGGGATGCAGTTGATACCAATACATATATCTCAGCACAATTTCTGTGGACAGGTATAGATTACATGGGCGAGGCTGGTAAATGGCCACAGCGAAGCAATGGTGCTGGCTTATTAGATTTGGCAGGGTTTAAAAAGCCGGGATATTATTACAGGCAAAGTTTGTGGGCCGATAAACCTATGGTATATCTCGTCGGTAGAGAAATTACTGTTGTAGATAGTAATCGCCGCAATCGCTGGGAAACAACTCCTGCATGGAACTGGCAGCCGGGAAATAAAATACAAGTTCAATGTTACACGAATTGCCAGGAGGCTGAACTGTTTTTAAATGGACAATCATTGGGAAAAAAATCAAAAGCGCAAGCAAAAGAGCAGATTCCACAATGGGATGTAGATTTTCAACACGGTGAACTGCTGGTTAAAGGCTACAATAATGGTGTTGAGGTGAGCAGCTATACCATTAAAACAGCTGGTGATGCAGCAAAAATTAGCGCCGTAGTCAGTAAAACTATGCTCAAAGCTAATACCAAAGGATTAAGCCAGGTTGAAATACAGGTGACCGACGATAAGGGTAATCCGGTTTACAACGCCGCAGACGAGATCAGCGTTGAATTAACAGGGCCGGCCCGCTTATTGGGATTGGAAAGCGGCAGCCTGAGTAGCCATGAAAGCTATCAATCGGATAAAAGGAATGCACTACATGGGCGCTTATTAGCTTATGTGCAAACTACGGGCAAGCCTGGTAAAATAGAGGTAAATATCAGCTCAAAAAATCTTAAACCAGTAACTGTTTTACTAACGGTTCAATAAAATAAACGCAATAATTATTAATATATAGTACTCTTTCACATGGCTTTCAAAAAAACACTTATTTTATCTTTAATACTACTTTTAAACCTGGGTTTAAAAGCTCAGGAAGTAAGGCATACATTTACTTTGGGCGATTCTGCATTCTTACTGGATGGGAAACCCTTCCAGATGATCTCTGGTGAGATGCATTATCCGCGTGTACCGCGAGAAGCCTGGCGTGCACGCATGAAAATGGCCAAAGCCATGGGCCTGAACACCATAGGTACCTATGTGTTCTGGAACCTGCACGAACCCCAGAAAGGCAAATTTGATTTCACTGGCAATAACGACGTGGCGGAATTTGTGAAAATAGCCAAGGAAGAAGGCTTATGGGTGATACTCAGGCCCAGTCCATATGTATGTGCCGAATGGGAATTTGGTGGTTACCCATACTGGCTGCAAAATGAAAAAGGGCTGATAGTACGCAGCAAGGAAGAAAAGTACCTTAAAGAATATGAGACCTATATAAAAGAAGTAGGCAAGCAATTGGCACCCTTGCAGGTTAATCACGGTGGTAATATCTTAATGGTGCAAATTGAAAACGAGTATGGCTCTTATGGCAGTGATAAAGAATATTTGGCGATAAACCAACGCTTATTTAAAGAAGCCGGTTTTGATGGGTTGCTTTATACCTGCGATCCCCCCGCAGCGATAGTGGATGGTCATCTGCCCGGACTGCTGCCTGCCATAAATGGGATTGATGATGTTGCAAAAGTGAAGAAGATGATCAGCGACAATCATGGCGGCAAGGGACCGTACTATATAGCGGAATGGTATCCTGCCTGGTTCGACTGGTGGGGAACAGTACATCATACTATACCAGCTGAACGGTATACAGGCAGGCTGGATAGCGTGTTATCAGCAGGGCTCTCCATTAATATGTATATGTTCCATGGCGGTACTACTAGAGGCTTTATGAATGGGGCTAACTATGACGACAGTCACCCTTATGAACCGCAGATCAGCAGTTATGATTATGACGCTCCTTTGGATGAAGCTGGCAATGCTACGCATAAGTTTATGTTGTTCAGATCTGTAATTGCCAAACATTTACCTGCCGGGCAAACATTGCCGCCTGTACCTGCCGCCAAGCCAACCATCGCCATAAGTGATATTAAATTGAATAGGTCGGCCGGGTTATTGGATATTTTGCCAAAGCCTGTTCTTAACAAAGTGCCGTTAACTTTTGAAGAGCTTAACCAGGATTATGGTTTTGTATTATACCATACCACTATTGCCGGAGGCAAAACCGGCACGCTTGAACTGAATGAACTGCGTGATTATGCAATTATAATAGTAAACGACAAAAGGGTAGGAGTACTTGACCGCAGGCATAACCAAAACAGTATCAAACTTGCCCTGCCAAAAGGAAAGGTAAAGCTGGATATACTGGTTGAGAACCTGGGCCGGATAAACTTTGGGCCATATTTGCTGAAGAACAAAAAAGGTATAACAGAAAATGTAATGTTTGATGGCAAAGAGGTTTATAATTGGGCTATGTACATTTTGCCATTCAAGCAGGTAAGTAACATTACTTACACAAATAAAAAAGTAGCTGATGCCCCTGTTATAAGGAAAGGTACATTTCAATTATCAAAAGTTGGGGATACTTACCTGGACATGAGCCATTGGGGCAAAGGCGTAGTATGGATAAACGGGCATAACCTGGGCCGGTACTGGTCAATCGGTCCGCAGCAAACACTTTATGTGCCTGTTGAATGGCTGAAGAAAGGCAATAATGATATTGTTGTACTTGAATTGCTGGATGGCGATAAAAACACATTAAACAGTACTAAAACACCGGTATTAAACAAGCTGCAATAGCTGGTTGTAATGTATAGCAGGATAAGCTTAATATGAGATAGATAATATCAATATACAAAGACATTTGTAAGTGTGGTTACTTATAAATTGGTTGGTGCTTAGTTTAGCGCTATTATAGTTACATAGGGCAGCCGCAACTGCCCTATGTTTTTTTATGTTCACTGGTCTAATTTCAGGTGCGTAATTCAATGATCTCCCAGAAATTTCTCTCATTCTGTTAACTTATTAGAAGAAATAAGACTTTATAAGCAGACGATCACCAAGGAAAGAGCGATAAATAGAAAAAAAACATTTATTTATTGCAATCGATTACAAAATATTGGTTGCTTTTCTACTATTCCTGCTTATAGATCTCCAATCTTAATTTCCTTTTTTATCTTTTTAATAATGCTGTAAAACCGCATAGTTCGAAAAGGTGGAATGGTTATTTGCCCGGTAAAAAAGCTTTAAAAGAATATTTAATGCATGAATATAGCTATATAAGGCATTTTGTTTTTTATTTAACAATTATCTAAGGGGCGTCCGGGCTGTGTGAATATTGCAAGCCAGTGAGTTTTCTTCCTGTTTAAGAAATATTATTTGAAAAATATTTTTTTGCAATCGATTGCATTATTAATTTTTTATTCTCACTTTTATTCCGAGTTAGTCACCAATTATAACTTCTTAATCAAAAAAAGCCAAAAAAGTACAAGACCATGTTTTGGGATATTAATATTTCATGACGTGGACTATTTAATTAAAACCAATTAATCCATTTATAACCCTACAGCCAATCAATCATTAAATGAAAAAACGTGAAGAGAATTCAACTTAATGCTATTACAAGGCAAAAGTTAGTATTTGATAGCCCGCTTAAGTGCTGCTATCGGGTAAACTTATAAAAACTCATAATCACTAAATGCAAAATCTATACACCAATTAATTATGGAAAAACTTAAACTCATGAAATGCTGGAAAACAATGTTCATACTGTTATGTATGAGCTTAATTTCAGTGCCGATTTTTGCTCAAAGCTCTATTGTTACCGGTAAAGTAATTGATGAAAAAGGCGAAACAATTATTGGCGCTACAGTGAAATTAAAATCACATCCCAGCGCTACCTCTACAGGTCCGAATGGTAAATTCAGTATCAGCGTTCCTGCTGGTGAAAACTCACTTGTTATATCATTTATAGGATACAATACCCAGGAGGTACACATAACCCCTCAAAGTCAAAATCTGAAAATAACACTTACAGCCAATGCCAACAGCTTAAATGAAGTTGTGGTTGTGGGCTATGGTACACAAAAGAAAAGAGATGTTACAGGAGCTATTTCAACTATTAGCGAGGAAGCGCTTGCAGCGGTACCGTCTGATAACGTTGTTGATCAGTTAAAGGGCAGGCTTGCCGGTGTTGATATTGTGAGCAATAGCACACAGCCGGGTGCCAGCAATCAGATCAGGATAAGGGGTGAGCGTTCATTAGGTGGAACGCAAAGCCAGGCTGATGCTCAAAACCAACCGTTGATAATTGTTGATGGTGTACCATTTATAGGTGGTACTATGAATGATATAAACCCGAATGATATTGCCAGTATTGATGTTTTGAAAGACGCATCAGCCACAGCAATCTATGGATCAAGGGCATCAGGTGGTGTAATTTTGATAAGTACCAAGAGGGGTAAGACTGGGAAATCGGTTATGACCTATAACGCCTATTATGGTATCAGTCATATTACTGATGAATATCCGGTATTCAGCGGCAGTGAATATGCTGCTTTTAAAGCTGAGGCCGCTGCTGGTAATACTGTTAACCCGGGAACAACCGCTTATGGCCTTACCACGGCTGAACAAACTGGCCTGGCCAATGGAACAAACACTAACTGGCAGAACCTGATCTTCAGGGCAGGGTATACCACCGATCAGTTATTGGGCCTTACCGGTGGAAATGAAGATACACAATATGGATTAAGCGCTGGTTATCATAAGGACGAAGGTACCGTATACGGCCAATCATTTGAAAGGTATACTTTGCGCACAACTATTGATCATAAAATAAGTAACCGCTTAAGAGTTGGCTTAAATAGCCTTGAAAATGTAAGCAACACTAATGGAGGTAATTTATATCCTTTGTATAATACCATCAGCCTTAGTCCGCTTACCTCTCCATATAATGCTGACGGCTCTGTAAACTTATTGCCTTTAGCCGGTTCAATTGATGCGGCAAAGGTAAACCCCCTTACTATCCGGAACCCTGTTATCCAAAATTTAAGCAGAAGGTTAAGCACCTTTAACAGTCTGTATGGTGAAGTTCAAATTCTGGATGGTTTAAAATACCGCGCAAACGTTGGTTTAACTTATGGCCAAACACAAGGTAACAACTATTTACCTGTGAGTAATTTATACAATACAGCAACGGCAGCATCACAAACAAGTGAGTCGGTAGCAAATGAACAGGATTATACTTATTTGATAGAAAACTTACTGACCTATGATAAAACATTCGGCAAGCACCATTTAACTTTTACAGGCTTATATAGCGTTGAAAAGGATCATAGCGATGGCTCAACTTTTAATGGTGTTGGTTTACCGGCTGATTATATTCAAAGTTATAATCTCAATCTTGCAAACTCCGTAAGCGCTTCAAACGGTACTTATTCCGAAAAAGGATTAATATCCTACATGGCCCGTGTAAACTATTCATTTAACGATCGCTACTTGTTAACGGCAACTGTAAGGCGTGACGGTTCATCGGTGCTTACTTCAGGGCATCAATACCTTACCTATCCGGCTTTTGCTTTAGGTTGGAATGCAGACAGGGAAGATTTCTTGAAGGATGTATCATGGATCTCAAATCTTAAGTTAAGAGCCGGTTACGGTGTAACCTCAAACCAATCAGTTGCTCCGTATTCTACATTGGGGAACCTTACCATCAATGCCTATAACTTTGGGACTAATGGCTATAATGGTTACCTGGTTACCAGCGTGCCTGCTAATTTGAAGTTCGAAACTACGGACAATTTCAACGTTGGTTTGGATTTCAGCGTGCTCCATAACCGCATATCAGGTAGTATTGACGCATATGACCAAAGAACAAACAATATTTTACAAACCATAAGCCTGCCGCCAAGTAATGGTGCAGGCTCAACATTGGTTAATGCCGGTAAAACAAAAGGTACAGGACTGGAAATAAGTTTAAGCAGTGTTAATATCAGAACACAAAGCGGCTTTACCTGGAATACCGATTTTAATATATCTTTTTATCGTGATGCTATTGTTGCACTGCATGATAACTTACAACAGGATGTAGGCAACGGATGGTTTGTGGGTCAGCCTTTTAACGTAATTTATGATTACAAGAAAATCGGTATCTGGCAAACAAGCCAGGCTGCCGAAGCTGCCAAATATGGTGAAAAACCAGGGCAGATAGAAGTTCAGGATGTTAACAATGACGGGAAAATAGATCAGAATGACCGTCAGATATTAGGTAGCTATCAACCTAAGTTTGAAAGTGGTTTAACCAACCGTTTCTCTTTTATGGGTATTGATGTTACGTTTGTTGCCTTTGCACGTATAGGACAGATGGTAGCTGTACCATACCTGGGAAGCGATAGCGGAGCATCAGGTTATCCATTCTTTAACACAGGCCGTGTTAACCAGTACAAAGTTGATTACTGGACACCATCAAACCCAACCAACGCGTTCCCAAGACCTGATGCAAGCGGTACATTCCTGTATGCGTCAACACTTCAATATCGCGATGGTTCCTTTATAAAAATGCGCAGCATTAATGTAGGCTATACTATTCCTTCAGATTTATTGAAGAAAGCGGGTATATCATCATTAAGAGTTTATGCAACCTGTTCAAATCCATTCATTATCTGGTCGCCGCTTACTAAAAGTGGTTTAGGTATCGATCCCGAAGGAAACGGCTATGGCGGTACGCTTGCGGGGCCATCGGGCTATTCAAGTGGTGCCATTGGGCGCGCTATTACCGTTGGTTTAAATGATCCCCCAACCCGTACATTTCAACTAGGCGTAAATTTAAAGTTCTAACTTAAAAGAGATTGATATGAACCTATTTAAAAAAATATCCATTTTAACGGTAACACTTATAGCTGCAAGTGCTACCAGTTGTAAAAAAATACTTGTTGAAAATCCCCGGGCAAATATAACACCCCAGTTCTTCACAACTCCCGGAGGCGTTTTGGGAGGGATAATAGGGATATATGGCGATATGCGTAACCTATGGGGAACCGAAGGCTTTACCAATATAACCCTTGCCGGCACTGACGAATACCTTGCAGGCGGCAGCGCTACTTCATCAACCATACCCTTTTTTACTTACACCAACCTGGTAGGTAATGTTGCTGCTTACAATGCGGTATCTATTTTTGGGGTGGCTTATCAGGATATAAATACCGCAAATGGTGTTTTACAATATGGCCCTTCGGCTTTTCCTGATGCTTTAACCAGAACAGAATACCTGGCACAGGCCAAGTTTTTAAGGGCGTTGTATTACTTCTACCTGGTTCAAACTTTTGGCCCGGTACCTTTGCATACTACATTTATCAGCACGCCAACAACTTCTGATTCGCGCGCGCCAATTGCAGATGTATATGCGCAGATCATTACTGATCTTACCCAGGCATCAACTGAATTGCAAACTATCCCGGGCGAAACTATATCGTCAACAGGTGCGGTATCGCCATTTGCCGGGAAGGCGGCTACCAGGGCAACCGCTTTGTACTTATTATCAAAAGTGTACTTAACACGTGGCTGGTCAAGCGCTGCGCAGCCTAATGATTTCGCTATGGCGCTTAGTACCGCGCAATCACTTATAACCAATGCAGCGACCTACAAAGTGGGCTTATGGCAGGATTTCGCATCGGCCAATGCGCCGGGTAATGAATATGGCCAGGAAACACTTTTTGTAGTTGATGAAAGCAACAGTACCAAATACGGCAACTACGTTGCGGGTGGTGCAGGTGGCTCTTATAATATAACGAGCAATCTTTTCCGGCCAAATTACCCAACTGTAAATGCAAATTACCCTGCTACAGGTGGTGCAAATGTAATGACGAGAGATATTGCTAACGGCAGGCCGTTCATCCGTATCAGGCCAAACCCTGCTTATGTTATTGAACAGGCTTTTGCCGATAAAGTAAATGATTCGCGTTATTATAAAACATTTCAAACGGTATGGGTTGCCAATACAGCTGGTGTTACAACACCAAGAGGAACGCTTACTGTTGGTGCCGATACCGCTATCTGGATGCCTCCATTTGATCCCGGAGCTACAAAAAGAGCTGCATTTAAGGGTATTATATTAACCCCGCCGGAGGACAATGCGCCAAACCCTTATACTACTGTATTTTTCCCATCAATGAAAAAATACGATGATCCTAACCGTACAGGTGTAAATGACCCGTCTACAAGGCCTTTTATTTTGTTCAGGTTTGCTGATGTTTACATGGTTGCCGCTGAAGCTGCATTTAAATCAGGTGATCTTACAACTGCTGCTGCCATGATCAATGTAATAAGAACCCGCGCTGCATATCAATCAACAAACACAGGGGCGCAAAACTCGGCAGCGGTTGCAGCAATGCAAATAACCCCGTCGCAGGTTACGCTGGATTATATTCTGGATGAGCGCAGCCGTGAATTTTTTGGTGAATGCCAGCGTTGGTACGATCTTGTGCGCACACAATCTATTGTTCGCAGGGTACAACAGTACAATGCTGAGGCAGGCCCTAACATTCAGAGTTTTGAAGATCTGAGGCCTATCCCTCAAACAGAAATAGATCTGGTTACTACAGGGCCTAAATTCCCTCAAAATCCGGGTTATTGAAAAGAAGTAATTAGGGGCCACCTAGTGGCCCCTAATTATTGCCAGCTCTTAAGCATATAGAAACGAAACCATAATATCAGGAGGTAAGCATAAAATATTACCTTTAGCAATCGATTACATTGCTTAAAAATAAACTCATAGAAATTGCATTTATTTTTGCATTTTTTCAGGTAGATTTCAACAAATAATGCTCAATTAATAAGCATTAAGTATTAGTAATCGATTGTAAATTAGTGTAATTAATTATAATTATGAGTGACCGTCAGAAGGAAGTTACCATATACGATATAGCCCAAAAACTGAATATTTCGGCTGCAACCGTAAGCAGGGGTTTAAAGGATCATCCGGGAACGAACAAAGAAACCAAGAAGAAAATACTAGCCACTGCCAGCGAAATGGGTTATCACTCCAACTCGTTCGCCAGCAGTTTGCGTACCAAGCGCGGAAACATAATTGGTGTAATTGTACCCCGGCTGAATAGTAATTTCATGTCGGATGTGATTGCAGGGATTGAAAAGGTGGTTAATGAATCGGGCTATAACCTTTTCATCAGCCAATCGCTTGAAAAGATGGAAAAGGAGGTGAGTAATGCAAAGGCAATGTATAATAACCGGGTAGATGGCTTATTGGTTTCGCTGGCTTATAACACAGATAATATTAACCACTTTGAGGCTTTTATAAAAAGGAATATCCCGGTTATATTTTTTGATCGTGTACATGAACACCAGCAATGCCCCAGTATTTTCATAGATAATTATAAAGCGGCATATAATATTACCAATCATCTGATTGAGCAAGGCTGTAAAAGGATAATGCATATAGGCGGCAGCCAACTGCGTAACGTTTACATAGATCGTTTTAATGGCTATAAGCGGGCGCTTGAAGACCACAAAATAGCTTTTGAAGATGAATTGCTGATCATTAATGATCTGAGTGCGCAGTCGGGTACAACGGCTGCACAGCAGATATTGGAAATGAAAGTAAGGCCTGATGGCGTATTTGTGGCGAATGACCTATGCGCTATAAGTTGTATGCAGCTTTTAAAAAAAGAAGGTATAAGGATACCCGAAAATATTGCATTTGCCGGGTTCAATAATGATCCTACATCGTGTGTGATAGAACCCAATTTAACGACCATTGATTATAGAGGTTACGAAATGGGGGAGGTTGCAGCAAAAGTACTAATCGGTCACCTGGATAATAATAATGATTTAATACAAACCCACAGCCTGATACTGCGGTCGGAACTGATAGTCCGTGATTCATCAAGGAAAAAAGAATAGCATAATAATATTTTAAATGGATAAAGAATTGAAAGTAGCCATTGTAACCGGTGGCGCATCGGGGTTAGGGCTGGCTACGGCTGCAAAGCTGGTTGAAAGCAATAACAGAACGATTATTATTGGCCGAAACGAACAAAATCTAAAAGATACTGCTGCGCAACTTGGCGACTTATGCAGTTATAAGGTTTTCGATCTGAATAACTTAAAAGCCATCCCACAACTGGTTACAGAAATCATAAGCGAATATGGAAAGATCGATCTGTTGGTGAACAATGCGGGTATCAACCAAAAGAAGGCATTTACTGAAGTAAGCGATGATGATTTTGCACAGGTCATACAAACTAATTTAACATCAGTGTTTGTTTTAAGCCGTGAAGTTGTTAAAGTAATGCTCCCGGCAAAATCAGGTTGTATCATTAACATTAGCTCTATGGCGGCGCAATACGGCATACCGTATGTAATTGCCTATACCGCTTCAAAAACTGCTATTGAGGGCATGACAAAGGCTATGGCCGTTGAGCTATCGCCTGAGGGTATACGGGTAAATTGTGTTGCACCAGGATTTATTGCAACCGATATGTCGGCAAAGGCATTGGATAGTGACCCGCAAAGAAAGCAAAAGGTATTATCAAGAACACCGATGGGTAAATTAGGTTTACCCCAAGATGTGGCTGAAGCTATTGCTTACCTGGCATCTGATGCTGCAAGATATGTAACAGGGGTGGTTCTGCCTGTTGATGGTGGAAATGCCATAGGTTTTTAAAAAATCATATATCAGCATACAAAAACCGATGGGCTATAACTCATCGTTTTTTTTTATGTACAGACATTGTTACATTTTTCTGATTATCTATTCATCTATAATAAGTTGTTAAATTAATTAATTTTTATACTTTTATTTCATTGATCTCAGGATGCCCAATACCTGGATATTTTACCTATTATAAAATTATATACAAATTGTTATTTGACCTTTCTGATCGGGGATAGATGAACAGGTGGTAGAGAATAAGCTTAGCATATTTTGTGAAATATGAAAATTATTTAGGTTGCGATCTTAAATGGAAATATCATTTTGGGCTCTTTTTTAATTGTAATAATTACAGGTAACCATATGGCCTGTAATTGCTATAAAATGTTTTCTGTTTTTATTTGATTATTACTGTTATATATATCAATTTAATAAACCAAAAAATTAAATATGTCTGCAAATAATTATGATGCCATAGTAATAGGCTCGGGAATTTCAGGTGGATGGGCTGCTAAGGAACTTACTGAAAAAGGCTTAAAAACCATTATGCTGGAGCGGGGAAGGAATATAGAGCATATTAAAGATTATGTAAATGCCACCAAAGCTCCCTGGGAGTTTCCTCACCGTGGTGGCCGTACCCAGCAAATGATCAAGGACTATCCGGTATTGAAACGCGATTACCCGCTTAATGAGATGAATCTGGATTACTGGGTTAATGAAAAAGAAAGCCCTTATACCGAAGTAAAGCGTTTCGATTGGTTCAGGGGATATCATGTTGGGGGGCGCTCACTAATGTGGGGAAGGCAAAGCTACCGCTGGGCCGACCTTGATTTTGAAGCCAATTTAAAGGATGGCATCGGGGTAGATTGGCCTATCCGTTATAAGGACTTAGCCCCATGGTATAGTTATGTTGAACAATTTGCAGGCATATCCGGTAATCGTGACGGCCTTTCAGTATTACCTGATGGTGATTTTATGCCACCCATGGAAATGAACGTGGTTGAAAAGGATGTTGCCGCCAGGATTAACAATCATTATAAAGGCTCAAGGAATATGATTATAGGCCGTGTAGCTAACATAACCGTGCCGCATAATAATCGCACTAATTGCCAGTATCGCAATAAATGTTCGCTGGGATGCCCTTTTGGCGGATATTTCAGCACACAATCATCTACATTGCCTGCAGCAAAAGCTACAGGTAATCTTACAGTCAGACCGTGGTCGATAGTTACAAAAATATTGTATGATAAGGATACTAAAAAAGCCACAGGTGTTGAGGTGCTGGATGCGGAAAACAATCAAACCTATCAATACTTTGCAAAGGTGATATTTTTAAATGCGTCAACTATGAATTCGGCCTGGGTATTAATGAACTCAGCAACTGATGTATGGCCTGATGGATTGGGCAGTAGTAGCGGCGAGCTGGGCCATAACCTGATGGATCATCATCTTGGAGTAGGTGCAGGTGGTACGGTTGATGGATTTGAAGATAAATATTACTATGGGCGCAGGGCAAATGGTATATATATACCTCGTTTCAGAAACCTTAACGGCGATAGACGCGATTATATACGCGGCTTTGGGTACCAGGGCGGTGCAAGCAGAGAAGGTTGGAGCAGGGATATTGCCGAAATGAATATAGGCGCTGGCTTTAAAGATGCCTTATCTGAGCCGGGCGGCTGGAGTATGGGTGTAGGTGGTTTTGGTGAAACATTGCCATATCATGAAAACCGTGTTTACCTTGATAAGACAAAGAAGGATAAATGGGGATTACCTATACTGGCTGTTGATGCCACTACAAAAGAAAATGAACGCAAAATGCGTATCGACATGGCTAATGACGCGCAGGAGATGCTGGAAAATGCAGGCGTAAAAAACATTAAGCAGCATAATTTAGAGCCGGTGCTTGGGCGTGGCATTCATGAAATGGGAACGGCACGTATGGGGCGTGATCCTAAAACTTCGGTATTGAACGGATGGAACCAGGTTTGGGATGCGAAAAATGTGTTTGTTACCGATGGATCGAGTATGGCATCATCAGCTTGCCAAAACCCCTCGCTAACCTATATGGCGTTAACAGCACGTGCCGCAGATTATGCAGTAAATGAGTTGAAAAAAGGTAATATATAACAGTGGTATAATTAAATTAAAACAAATCATTAATTAATAACACAATGAATAGAAGAGAAGCTGTTGGAAGTGTAGCATTGCTATTGGGCGGCAGTATTTTAGGGGCAGAGTTTTTTATTTCGGGTTGTAAATCAACTAATAATGCAGATAATGTTGCTGATCTTTTTAAACCCGAAACAGTATTGTTTTTTAACGAGATTGGCGAAACTATACTGCCTGAAACCAAAACTCCTGGTGCCAAAGCTGCTAATGTTGGCGAATTTATGGGGGTGATGGTGCGTGATTGTTATACACCAAAAGACCAGAAGATATTTTTAGATGGACTAAAGAAACTAGATATTGCAGCCAATAAAAAATTTGGCTCCGGGTTTATGGATCTGAAACCTGCAGATCGTACAACTTTGTTTAACGGTTTGGATAACGAACAAAAGGAATATACCAAAACCAAAAAGAAAGATGATCCGGATCACTATTTCAGAATGATAAAGGAACTGACCTTACTGGGTTATTTTACATCAGAAGTTGGATGTACACAGGCACTGCGCTATTTACCAGTTCCGGGTAAATATGATGGTGATTATGCATATAAGCCCGGCGACAAGGCCTGGGCATTATAATAAGCTATTGGCTTAGGATGAATTGGTAAGATCTAATATTAAGGCCGACTTTAAGTGTATTTAAAGTCGGCCTTAATATTTTAACTACAGTGTTTTGTAGGTCTTGCGAAGTGCCTTAATCAGCAATTTTTATTAATCCTTAAACCTGGCTATTGTTTTTCTTCCGATGTCATAGGTCACCCTGAAAACTTCCTGATTGTCATTGAAGTGACCGGGAGAGAAGTGGAAACTGGCTATAAACTGGCCTTTAACCCGGCCTGATAAAAAGGGCGTCCAGCTCAGGTCTATCCTGTTATAAAATGATTTTTCGTAATAAGAATCGCCATAATAAATAATGCTGCCCTGCCCTTTATAAAACTCTTCGAATATGCCAAAACGATGATAGCCGGCATAAGCGCTAAATACAAAGCCGTTTTTAGTTTGCCAACCGGTAACGCCGCGTTCCCTTAAGAAAGAGGACAGGTTTCCTGCTTCAAATGACAAGGAATCAAATACAGTTTTATGGCTGAAATCTAACCCTAATCGTATCTCGATAGATACATTGTCAAAAATATGATCATCGGGCTGTAGTATGGCAGCACCGGCATCATGTTCTTCTAAAAAATAATTCCTGATATAGAACGGGCTTTCGGTATTAGGGGTGTATTTACCTTCGGCACCAAATAAAAACTCCTCGCGCTGGGTGTCGGTTTGGCGGCTTACCCAATCTATCCAGCCTGTTTCAGTAAAATTGTTAGAGCTGTATTTTGCCAGTAAGCCTTCCACATTAGGGCGGTAGTACATTAGGGTGTCATTCAGCATGGCGCGTGGATAATCGTCGATTAAGCCGGCACGCGGAAATTCACCGGCATTAAATAACCAGTGTGCATTTTTAAAATTGTAATAAGCTACCGGAACAGCATTTAAAAAATATGGTATGGCGCCAAACTCGTGTATGGCGTTTGTACCAACAATAAAATGGTTCAGGCTGTCTATATTCAACCCAAAATCAATCTCTGTACGTGTGCCTGAATAGGTGCGGGATCGGGGGATAAAGGCCTTGTACTCCCGATTATCCAGCCAGCCAAGTGCGTTGAAATGAAAATCAACCGAACCTGTATTTGTGGTACTTATTTTACTGGTATCTCCTGAAATAATTTCCTGATCTATAAAATTTGTTTGCTGCGCGAAAGCAACCGCGGATGTTAAAAAAGAAAAGATGAGGAGTAAGTAGAACTTTTTAATCATGTTTTTTGAAATTAATGCGTTTGAAAGTTGGCTAGATCGGTATATATCGCCCTGAATGAGCTGCGAATACCGATGCTTATCAAGGCTGTTTTATCGCTGAACTGACTGTTTACTTCGTCGCGGTACAGGCCTTCTAATTCTATGCGCAGGTTATATTTAGGGTTGATTATATAAGCAATTTTACTATCAGCATAATACATGTGTGTGCTTAATCCCTGCCCGGTAAAATTGCCTAATGTTTTTGCCGGGGTAGTATAGTCCTGGAATGGATCTTTTCCATAATTCAGTCCATCTATATCCAGCCCGTAATACCCAAAATCACCTTCCAGTGAAAAATCAAACCTTTTGTAGCTGTAGTTTAGCAATGCAACCACTTCGCGGTAGTTAGCACCCCATGGCTGGCCCAATGGTTCACCGTTTGCGGTATAGCTGAGAATCGGACCGCGCTCAGAATAAGTATAGGGTTTAGCATTATTCATCTCTACCAGGTAATTTAAACCCTTTACATTAAATATATTAGCTCCTCTAAAACCGGCTTGCCATGCATATTTATTACGTGAACTGCCGTTGTCTGAAAAGAAGTTTTTTGCTTCAAATTCATCCAGTGCAAATTGGCTATAGAGTGTTATACCGTTAGTGATCTTGTATTTACCGGTAAAGCCAATCAAAGCGTTATCAGGCGATCCATTTGATGCTTCAAGCGGACGAAGGAATGTTACAGGGTTTAAATAAGTAACATCAAAACCACGGTAATTACCGGCATTGTCCCTGTTATACCAGATGATAGAATCAAAGAAACCGAAGGAAAGGCAGTTACTTACATTCCAGTCTAAATAATGAAAAACACCCCATTTTGTCCGGTCATTGCCGTTGGCATCCAGATCGATCGGGTCATTAAAATAGGCCCACATCACCATATACTTTACATTACCCAGGTCGGCCGTTAATTTCAGGAAGGGGTATGGTGAGGCGTAATCAGATAAAAGGGTTGAGCGGTAGCCATCGCCTATAAACGTTTTATCATGCCCTAAGGTAATATTCAGGTATTTATTGGGCGTGAAGGATACATTGGCGGTATAGTCCTGCCAATCGTAGCTGTCCAGTCCATATATTTTGGCACGTGCCTGGCCCGGGATCATGCCTGTTTGGTTGATATAGGTTGATATGTATTCCGGGAAATTACCCTGGTTTTCAAAACCGGTAAAATTGTAAGAGAACTTATTGCTTATAGAACCGCCAAATTGAAATCCGTAGGATACCAGTGAAGTACTTTCCTTACCACCCAGGTAATTTTTACCCATGGTAAAATCGGGTAAGAGATCAGCATAAAAAGTACTGTTGGCTGATTTAATATCGATCAGGTGTTCGTTGAATAGTTTATTATAGCCCCAGCTGTGTTTTTTACCATCATTATTCAGGTTCATTAGTGAATCATAATGAACTTTTAAGATCGAATCATCCACAAAAAAAGGTCTTAATGAAGTATGCTCACGGGTGGTAGTTGAATAGGCATCAGCATCCAGTTTCTGATAAAAATCATACGAATAGGGCTGATATTGGGATTGCCCAAATGATGAAGGAATCTGAATGAGATATAAGAATAATAGTATAACAAGGAACTTATATTTTCTTAGCAGGTAAACAGTCTTCATAATAATCGGGTTAAAATTTTACCATAATGCATTTTAGATAATTGTATCCGGCGGTGCAAAAACTGCACCGCCTTCAACAAACTCAATAGAACTTAGGGGTATTAAGTATTTTTATATTATCTTGTTGTATCATCAACTTTACGATAAGCCCAACCAAAAATTAAAGGGAAAACCCAAAGGCTAAACACCATTGCGCATAGGATACCACCAATTACTACCCTGGCTAATGGCCTTGAACTTTCAGAACCTATACCATGCGAAAGTGCGGCAGGACACAGGCCTATAGCAGCCATCAGGGCTGTCATCATTACGGGCCTGATCCTGGAGTTTACACCCAGCTTTATAGCTGTGTATAGCGTGAGGCGTTCGCCCCGTATGGTCTCCAGGTTTTGTTTGAATACGGTAATAAGCAGTACGCCATCCTGTATGCAAATACCAAACAGGGCAATGAAACCAATACCTGCCGATATACTGAAATTGGTACCTGTTATGAGTAAAGCCGCAATACCGCCTACTATGGCAAAGGGAACGTTCAGGAATACCAGTGCGGCATCTTTAAAATTGCCAAACATTACAAACAGCAATAAAAATATGAGCGCTAAACTTACCGGCACAACCTGGGTTAACCGCTTTTCAGCACGTTGCTGGTTTTCAAAGTCACCTTGCCAGGCCATGTGATAGCCCCGTTTCAGTTTAACTTTAGCGTTAACTTTTTGCTGCGCTTCGCTAATTGTGCTACCCATATCCCTGCCTCGGATAGAAAATTTAAGGGTTGCAAAGCGCTCATTCTCATCCCTGAAAATGAGGCAAGGACCGGTTTTTTGCGTGATACTGGCAATTTCCTTAACAGGTACTTTTGAACCGCTTTGGGTAGGTACCAGCAGATTGCCAATATCATCAGGCGTTCCGCGGAAGGCTGCCGGGAAACGTACCCTGATATCAAAAGTCCTGACGCCTTCATATAAGGTGGAGGCTGCAGTACCGCCAATAGCCATAGCTATCACCGCATTTGCATCTGAGGTTGATACGCCGTACTTTGCCATTTTTTGCTGGTCGAGGTTGATATCCAGCTCGGGCAAGCCAATACTTTTCAATACGCCCAAATCCTCTATTCCCCTTATGCCTTTCAATACATTGTAAATCTCATCGGTTTTTCCCTCCATATAATTGAGCGAATCACCATATACCTTTACCACAATGGAACCTTTCACACCAGATACCGCTTCCTCCACGTTATCACTGATAGGCTGGGAAAAATTCAGATCAGCACCCGGTAATATGGATAGCTTCTTATTCATCTGTGCTATCAGTTCTTCCTTTGTAACTTTTGGTTTCCAGTCATCTTCGGGATACATCAGCACATCAAATTCATTATTATAAAAGCCCGCCACATCGGTACCATCATCGGGGCGTCCTGTCTGCGAAACCACATATTGCACTTGCGGAAAAGTCATTAATATTGATCGTACCTGTTTTGCTGTTTCTACTGATTTATCGAGTGATACACTATAAGGTAATTGCACCCTCAGCCATATGGCACCTTCATCCAGTTCTGGTAAAAATTCGCTGCCCAGAAATTTGAAAGAGAATAATCCTATTGCCATAACTATAAATGAGACAACAACCACAAGCGTTTTATACCTGAAAGCTTTGGTAAAGCCAAAAAGCATAAAACCCGATAAAGCGTGTACAAAAGGGTTATGCTTTTCATGCACATTCTTTTTAAGTAGCATGCTGATAAGTACAGGCACGAGTGTAAGTGTGGTGATTAATGCGCCCAACAGTGCAAAGCCCAGTGTATAGGCCAGGGGAGAAAATAGCTTACCTTCCACCTTTTGAAAGGCGAATACAGGGAGTAAACCGGTAATGATGATGAGTTTTGCAAAGAAGATAGCTTTGCCCAATACCGCACCATTGTTTTTAATGATGCCAAGTTTGGCCACTTTGTTAAAGCGGTCCATGCCCATTTGCATGGCTTTGTGATCAAGTATCACAAACATGCCCTCAACCATAACCACGGCACCATCTATAATTATCCCAAAGTCTACAGCGCCCAAAGAGAGTAAATTAGCCGACATACCCATCAGATGCAGGCAAATGAAAGCAAAGAGCAGGGCCAGCGGAATAATAATGGAAACGATAAGCGTTGTTCGCCAGTTGAACATGAATAACGATACCAGGAAAGTTACCAGTAATATACCTTCAATAAGGTTATGCAGCACCGTATGGGTGGCATAACCGATCAGGTCGGAGCGGTCATAATAGGGTATTATCTTGGTATCAGCAGGCAGTACATCATTGTTTAGCTTGTTGATCTCTGCTTTTAAAGCGCTTACAACCTCAGTAGGGTTACTACCTTTGCGCATAACAATGATCGCCTCTACAGCATCTTCATCATCTTTTACCTGTCTTTTGCCGTCTTTATCAATAATAGCATCGCTGCGGCCAACCCATCCCAAACGGGGCACATTTGAAATGTCGACACTTGCTACATCATTTACCAAAACTGGTACACCGTTGTTGTTACTGATGACAATATTTTTTATTTGATTAACATCCTTTATCAGCCCCAAACCTCTTACAGCGAAGGCCTGATTATTCTGCGTGATCATGTCGCCGCCTACATTGATATTGGTTTTTTGTACGGCAGCATAAACATCCAAAGGAGTGATGCCTAATGTGGCAAGTTTTCCGGGATCGACAGTTATTTCATAGGTCTTTGTTTTACCGCCAAAGCTATTGATGTCGCCAATGCCGGGGATAGCCCTCAAGCGGCGGTCGATTACCCAATCCTGTATGGTCTTTAATTCCCTTACATCCCTGAAAGTGCTTTTTAGTGTATACCTGAAAATCTCGCCTGTTGGGCCTGTTGGCGGTTGTACCGATGGTGTGATACCGGTAGGTAATGCAGCATTACCCAGTAAAAACATAACTTGCTGCCTTGCTTCCTGATCCTCTACCTGATCGTCAAATATCACCTTCACATAGCTTAAACCAAATATGGTAGTAGAGCGCAGACTTACCTTTTTCTGAACCGGGTTTAGCGCGATCTCTATTGGAATGGTAACCAGTTTTTCAACCTCTTCGGCACTTTGGCCCGGCCATTGGGTAATAATATCAATTTCGGTATTCGTTACATCGGGGAATGCCTCTATTGGCATTTGCATAAAGGTGATGATACCCGCTACAACGAGTAATCCGGCCAAAAATAAAATGAAGTATTTATTTTTTAGCGAGAACCCGATGATGCCTTTAAGAACTTTTATCATTATTTATATATTTTAATAATGTTAGTTTAATTGTTTAGCGAACCATAAATGAGTATAGCGTTTGATGCTATTACCCTTTCGCCGGGTTTAAGGCCGCTTTGTATATAAGCTGTTGTTCCGTTGTTGCTGATTACTTGCACAGGTCTTATCTGTACATCTTTTTTGCCGGTTATCACAATTACATAGTACTGGCTGTTATCAAAAACCAATGCTTTTGCCGATACTGATATGGCCTGTTTGTTTTCATGATCATTAAGCGTTACGGTAGCAAACATTTGCGGCTTTAATAAATAACCCGGGTTTGGCATTACCACACGCATTTTCATGGTCTTACTGGTAGGATCAAGCACATTCATGATCTTATCAACCTTGCCGGCAAAAACCTTATCCGGATAAGCAATGGTGGTAACCTGTACCGTATCGCCCTGGCGTACTTTGCCTATATTTGCCTCATAAACATTTGCCTCAATCCAAACATTTTTAAGGTCAGATATGGTAAAAAGGCCCCCGTTATTATCCGTACGTATGGCCATACCATTAGAGATATTCATTTGAACGATGAAGCCATCAATGGGCGATTTTATAGCGAATTCACCATTTTTATTATTTCCGTTAATGCTCAATATCTTTTCGGCTGCAATTTTGGCGGCAACAGCCTGTTGGTAGGTAACCTGCGCATTAGTTATATCAACCTGTGATGCCAGGCCGCTGTTGTACAGTGATTTTTGCTGATCCAACTGCCTTGCGGTAAGCTGCACATTGGTTTCAGCATTAACCAGCGCAGCATTATAGGTGGCTACTTCGGCGCTTTTTACTAAACCTAACACCTGTCCTGCTTTTACATAGTCGCCGGGTGCAACACCAATATCCTGCACATTACCACTAACCAGCGGAAAAACGTTTACAACCTTATCGGTATTAAAGTTTACGAGGCCATTAAATTTTATGGCATCAGTAATAGCTCCAACCTTTACCGTATCAACTTTTAGTGTATTCATTAAAGAATCAGGTACAACGTACGGTGCCCTTGTGTCGTCGTCAGTTGCGGTATGGCAGGAGCAAATACTCCATAACAATGCAAGTGATAGGATAATGAGTGTGTTATTTTTTATAGTTGATCTCTTCATGAGGAAACTTATTTTTTTATTGATTGAAAAAAGGTGTGCCTGTAACGTAATTGAGTTGTTCAAGAGCCGTAATGCGATTTAACAGCAGGTTGTTGATCAGTAGTGTATTTGTTTTATAGGTATCATAATAATCCAGGAATTCAAGCAAGCCTATATTCCTGTTTTCATAATTTTTATATACCTCGCCAATCAGGTGTGAAAACTCAGGCTTAAACTTCGGGTCGAGGCTGTTATATAATTTCTCCTGTACCAGCGCTATTTTATAGTTTGTAGCTACATCGCTTTCTACCTGATCGTGCTGGCTTTGTAATTGTACTTTGCTTTGATCAATAGCAATGCGAGCCTGCTTTATTCCGCCCTGGTTGCGGTTAAAAAAGGGCAGGTTAAATTCAATTCCCCCACCTAAATAATTATTACCATAACCACCCAGTTTGTCGTAATTAAGCGATAGGGAAACATCGGGTATTGCGGTGGCTCTTTGCAATTGCAGGTTTATGTTATTGTAATCAACGGTAGCTTTTGCCAGCCTGAGGTCATAACGGTTAACATAGGCTGAATCCAATAATTGCTGGTAGGGCACATTGGTTACAATAGTTGCGCTGCTTAAATCCTGGGATACAATAGGAGCAATTGTAGTACCCGGTGGAATCCTTAATAATAATTTAAGCTGACTTTCAGTAGTATCTATACCCGTAAGTAAACCTGTATACTCCACTTGTAATGAGTATAGCTGTGCTTGTATCCGCAATAACTCTTTTTCGGCTATATTACCTTTGGCATACTGATCCTTGTAGGCTGTAAGCGTTTTACTAAGTGAGCCGATCTCTTCATCATAAACCTTAGCAGATAACCGCTGATAATACACAGTATAAAAATCACTCCGGAGTGCAAATTTTAATGTACGGAGCAGATCGAAAAACTGGTATTTGGATTGTTCAACGCCAATTTTTGCCAGTTGTATATTCTTATTTCGTTTACCAGCAGTGATAAATAGTTGTGAAATGCCAAAAGCTTGCTCTTTATAAGCGGGGCCCTGACTTACTTCAGTTGCATGAATACCGTTTGAAAAATTAAAATCAGGATTATTAAATAATCGGGCAGTAATTACCTGCGCGTCGGCATTGGCAATATTATAATGCTGTATAATTAAGCTGAGGTTGTTTTTAACAAACTGTTCTTCGGCTTGCTGTATCGTGATCTTAAGCGTGTCATTGCCAGGCGCCTGCGCAAATGCACCGGATTGTGACTGCAGCAAGCCAACCACTATACATAAAAGAACTTTAACAAATTTTGAACACATGATGCTATAATCAGCCTGTAAAAATGATCTTAACTGATATGGCCAAAAGTAATCTTACGCTATTAGTACATACTTAATCTCACATTAGGCGGTGATTAGATTGTTATTAAAATTTTCTAATGTGGTACTAAAGAATGATACGCTAATGCGGAAAAATCACGTGAAAGGTGGTTCCCTTATGTAGCGTGGAGGTAACATTAATGATTCCATTATGCAGCTTTACAATGTTATGGGTGAGTGATAAACCAATACCATACCCCGAATAATTTAAGGCATTAGGTGCCCGGTAAAAAGGCTGGAATATCCGGCTCATATCTTTTGGTCCAATTCCGATGCCTTCATCGCGTATGGTTATGTTTACGCCATGCTCATCGCAAAATAATGCGCAGTAAACCTTTTGTTTGCCGGAAAATTTGATGGCGTTTTTAATGATATTATTAATGCCGATAAAAAGTAACTGCCTGTTGCCCTGTAACGTATATTTGGTGCGGTTTGCAGGCAGGTTATATTGTATATCTATATTTTCGCCGCTTAATTCATCTATTATCTCCCATAGTAGCTCATCCATGCTGATATTATGGAATTCATAGTTAGCAGTATCGGTTTGTACCAGTTCCATCAGGCTGTTAATGATCTGGTTAAGTCTTTCTGTTTCCCTGATAATGTTGATGAGCGAAGACTGGTATTCATTTTTTGACCTATCCATCACCAGGGTAGTTTCCGCTTCGCCGAGTATAGTGGTTATAGGCGTACGTAATTCGTGAGAGGCGTGGGCGATGAACGACCGCTGGCTTTCAAATGATTGCTCCAAATGTTCAAGCAGCTGATTAATAGTTACCGATAATGTATCAATTTCATCAGTTTTTTTAGGTGCGATGGGTAACCTTAGATCCAAACTTGAAGATCTGATTCTTTTTAAATTACGGGTAATTTTTACAATAGGCAGCAAAGCCACCTTTGAAAATACGCTACCCATTACATAGGTGATCACTAATGCTGCCAGGAAAAAGAAAAGCATAATCAGGCGCAAATCGTTTAAATAACGATAGCCGGAATCATCTATGGCCGCCACCATTATTATAAAGTTACCGGAGTTATCTTTATAATAAATACCGGTTACCTGACGGTCATCCTGAAAAAATTGAACCTTTCTTTGATTAACAACTTGTTTGAGGATGTTTACATCCCAATGTACAGCGCCGCCGGGAATAAATTGTGACTGGAAATGATCATTGTAGATACGTATTGTTTCGCCGGATAATGACTGAGGGAATTTCCGGAGTACGTCTTTAAAATTTTCATTGGATAGATTATCCTGGGCAAGGTAAAATTGAGCGACAGTAGTAGCGCGATCATCCAGTTTTTCAAAAAAAGTGTTAACCCGGTTGTGTGCCGCAAACAAATAGATGCCTGTCAACACCATTAGCATTAACACGGCAAACATCAAAGTAAATTGTATAGATAACCGGCTTCTAACTTTCAATGCAGCCCCTCTTTCTGATTAAACTAATCACGTATCATATAACCCATTCCAATTATTGTTTGGATTAATTGCTTGTCGTACCCCTTGTCAATTTTGATACGCAGGTAGTTAATATAAACATCAATTAAATTGGTACCACGGTTAAAATTGATACCCCAAACTGATTCTGCAATATAAGTCCGCGACAGAACACGGTTCTTATTATACATCAGCACTTCAAGCAATGTGAATTCCTTTACCGTTAAAATGATCATATTACCGGCCCTGGTAATGGTTTTCCTGTAGCAATCCATTTGCAGATCAGCCACCTCATACACAGTGCCTGGAAGCACAGTTGTCCGTCGCCTGTCCAAAGCTTTAATACGGGCCAGTAGTTCTTCGAAATGAAAGGGCTTTGTTAGATAATCATCGGCACCGCTTTCTAAACCGTTAACCTTGTCATTAACAGTTCCCAGCGCGCTGAGCATAAGTATAGGTAGTTCTTTTTTAAATTTCCTGATCTGTTTGCAAACTTCAAAGCCATTTAATTCAGGCAGAACGGCATCCAGCACAACCAGTTCAAAATCTTCTTCCAGTGCAAGCTTTCGCCCCATGTTGCCATCATAGGCCAGTTTAACCTGGTGAAACTGTTCTTCCAGTCCTTTTTTTATAAAAGCGGCCACTTTAGGCTCGTCTTCGATCAATAAAATATTCATAGTGGGGTTTGCTATAAATTATTTTCAAAGGTATCGGCTTTTTAAATGAATGGTTAACGCATTAGAGGATTCTAATGGAGATTAGATGAATTCTAATGTCAGGCATATCATGCGCTGGACATGGGGAAGTAGGGGCAAAGCAGGAAGCTTAATACATTTTTGGATCGAAGTATACTTTTTTAAGCTTCGAGTTGCACTAAATAAAAAAAATTTAGAGTAAATAGCAATTGTTAAATAACTAATTTATTGATTATTAATTGCTTGAACTGGGTGTGTAGATATGAGAAGTTTGATTCTATTGAAAATTACGCCTTATGCATTTATTTGCACATCTATTTAAAAAAAAATAAACGATTCGGGTGGTATGAAAAAACTCCCTATCCTTTTATTGCTCTCGCTCATATGTTTTGGTGCGATGGATTCTTATGCAGCATCCATTTGTTGTTTGCATTAACGCGAGAGATCTACCTGTATTCCAGTCGCCCGGGAAAGACTCTGCACATAATAGCGCGCAACCTCCAGCTTGAACTTTCTCCAGACAGGTTCCAGCAACGCATATTCCGGTTTACACAGCACCTCATCCAGGATAAAGGTACCCTCTTCCTGTTGATCTGTTACCTTTATCAGATACTTCCACTTGTGCAACCTTTTCAAGAAAGCCCTTTGGACATCCACTTTCTGCACGATAGTGAATCTGCAGATCTCAACAATACCGCTGAAAGGCCGATGACAGTTTTCCATTCGCATGAAAAGCTCATGATATACCTTTCCATCCACACTGATACCCAGCGCATCATAAAACAGGATAGGGCCGTCACGGTCATTCGGCAGTACTATATGGAAGAGGAATTGTTGAATACTATCATAGTAATAACGCTTATAACGGGTTTCAGGACAAGTCATCGCGTTTAATAACCAATTCAGGCCAAATTGTTCAGTTGGATTCATATTAATTCTATAAAAAGCACAGGGCGACCCCGCCATAGGGCACCCTGTACTAAATACCCGCAGCAGCGATAGCATACAGCAGTAATAAATGGCGGTTTAGGTTTAAGCCAAGTAATACTTTAAAAATAAGCCTTAAAACCAACAGCACAGGCATCGGCCAAGTACTATATATCACGAATTATTACCTTTTTATCCCGGAAATTGATCTTTTGGTAAACGATAAAGCAGACCGGGCGCGCGAAACACTTGTTTTGAATGAAAAATAGCAGTAAATGATTAGCACAAAACCGACATCCCTTAAGTTAATGCCCGACGCAATTTGCCGGACCCCCGCCTTTTGCCCGACCGATAAATTGGAAGACCACTGGTCTGCCTTAAAAGAAATGATCACGGAAGCATCTCCGGCGTTTTTTGAGGTCATCGCCGAACTAAGTTATACGCAGCTAAGCCAGGCCAATGAAAAAATACAATATACTGTATGGAAATATTTTAACCGGGCCCGGTACCGCGCAACTCCCTTTGGCCGCTTTGCCGCTATCAGTATCTTACCGGTCTCCGCCAATGCTATAATCAGCCCCGTGATACTGCAACGGAAACTAACGATTATAAAACTGACGGACTGGTCTGAAAAAGATAACCTTTTTGATGATCTTCAGGGGCTTGTCACAGCATCATGTTTATTCCGGTCTAATGCTACTTATTATCAGCTTGGTGATGAGATCCGTTATATAAGAAATATAAACGGTCAGTTCGAATTAGTCTCCGTTGATAGTTTTGAGGAGTTGACGGCTATTTTATCATTATGCAGTAGGCAAGCGGAGACAAGACAGGAGATTTGCCGGCTGATGCGCGCTCGATTCAGGCTTGGAAGCCGGTCGGTGAATAGCCTGTTGCTGCAACTGGTTAACAACCAGTTATTGATCACAGAGCGTTTTCCTAATATTACCGGCGATGATTATTTTACGCGGCTTCAATTACCGGTGCACCGTGACCGGACATATACGTTGGCAAGCCGTGAATTGCAATGTGGTAGCTTTAATCCGGCTCCGCTTCGGCTGATTCCCGAATACATTGATTTTATAAAAGACTTTATGCCGGGAAATAAAAGTGGCCATTTGGAAACCTTTAGCCGGGAATTTGCCAGGAAATTTGACGGGAAGGTTATCCCATTTGCCCTGGCACTTGATCCGGAAGCAGGTGTTGGTTACGGTGATATGATACAAAGCCCGGCAAAAGAGGAGTGGAGCAGCCTTGTGGAAAGTTTGCAACGGCAGGAAAACTCCGGCGTACCTTTTACATTCAGTGCACAGCACAGGTTTCTATTAAACAGTATAACAAAGGGGGGAACCATCCGCCTGGAAACATTTGAAAATAAGAATTCGGGCAGTTTATCCAAACTACCCAATACTTTCAGCGTGATGTGCCGTTACTGGCAGGGGCATGCCATTATTGAAAATGCCGGGGGCTGCACAGCTAATGCATTACTTGGCCGGTTTACGCATGGTAACAGCCAGGTAGCTCAGCTTGGGAAGGAAATAGCAGCTATAGAGGAGCGGGCAAATCCCGGCATACTTTTCTTTGATGTGGCATACCAGGCGGAAAAGAATGTGGACAATATCAACCGACGGAAAATCCTTTACGGAGCAGAACTACCCATCGGCACCTGGTCGTGCCATACCTCGGGGCTTGCTTTAGCCGATATACGCGTAACTGTAAAAAATGGAGAAGTTATATTATGGTCAGAACAGTACAAAAAACGCCTGGTTCCGCGTATCACATCTGCATATAATTATAACCGTTCGGACCTGGCCGTTTACCGCTTTTTCTGTGACCTCCAGCACCAGGGGATCCGCTCAGACCTGAATTTTAACTTGCGGGATTTTTTTCCGGGCCTGGATTATTATCCCCGGGTAACTTATAAAAATCTCATCATAGCTGCGGCTATCTGGAAGATAACTATCAAAATTGATAACCTTACGCAGTTAAAAGAATGGCTGATGCAAAACAATATTAATTTTTTGTTTAAATGCGGGCACGCTGATCAAACGCTGTGCTTTGATCCGGGAAATGAAATTGATCTTGACGCATTTATTCAATACTGTAAACAACAAACAGGGCAGGAGATATACATCAGTGAAGCGTTGATTGAGGAAGCGGACGGTGTAAGCGATGAGGATGGAAAATCTTATGCCGCTCAGTATACCGCTCATTATTGCCATGAAAAAGCAATTTATGAAGCTTATCCATTAGCTGCCATTCCACCCGAAACGGAAGTTTACTTTCCGGGCAGTGAATGGTTATACTTTGAAATTTATGCCCACCTTTCGCGCAGTGACCAGATCTTGAGTCGATTTATCCGCCCTTTTATAGCTAAAAATAAAAAGTTGCTTCGAAACTGGTTCTTTATCCGGTATGCCGACCCAGGCTCCCATATACGTTTAAGGCTGCAGTTAAAGGATGTAAAGGCCGGGTACCAGTTAACCCATGATCTACAAAACCACCTGCGACCACTATGTATAAACGGGCTGATCCAGGATATTCAGCTTAAAACCTACAGGCCTGAAACTACACGATATGGTGCAGGGCGGATGCATTTGGTGGAGGCGTTTTTTGGGATGGACAGCGCCTATATAATCCGGTTGATCTCAATGGGAACTACAGGTAACCAATTATATCAGTTAAGCCTTGCATTAATGAATAAACTTTATGCACTGGCCATACCTGATCATAATAAGCGCCTGGCTGTGATTCAAACCGTGGCGGAACAGTTCGCCATAGAACGGGGATTTGTAGCGGCGGATTATAAAAAGATTAACCAGTCCTTTGAAAAATTGAAAAAGGACATGCCTGAACCAAACCTAAGTGCCGGTTATGAACAGGCATTTTGCAAAATTATAGACGATTGTAAAGAAAGACCAGAAAAAGTCAACATGGTTGCTGACCTGGTTCATATGCATATTAACCGTGTTTTTAACGTGGATCAACGTGTTCATGAGGCCATTCTTTATCAATACCTGTTGAAAATGGTAAAGTACGGGCTTTTTCGTGCAGCAGCTGTACCGGTATTTTGATACTTACCCTGAAATGACCATCATTATGTTGACTATAAGTGAAGTCTACAGCATCGCCATAGGCATATTTTAAACGCTTTTCAATATTGAGAAGCCCGGTGCCATTACTGTTATGCTGAATACGGCTGCTTACATTGTCTGATTCAATGATTAATAAGCTATCACTAAGATAAACTTCCAGATTGGCGGCCTGATCTTTGCTTAGGTCGCCATGTTTGAAAATATTCTCTGCTAAGGTCAATAAAACCAGTGGGATAAAATTAAGCTCCCTTATGTCAGGCTCATAGGTGAAATTGAAAGGTAATTCTTCATTTTTGCGGAGATGGCTAAGGTATCGCAGGTTATTAACCTGGTCAATCTCATCTCCAAGCTTAATATATTCACCCACTTTATCGGCATCAATAGCAAAGCGCATCATCTCGGCAAGTGTAATAACTGCATCGGCAGCAACAGGCGAAACTGATACAATGTGATGATAAATAAAATCAAGCGTGTTGAACAAAAAATGCGGGTTTATCTGCGCTTTTAAAAATGCATTCTGCGCTTTGGTTAAATCTTGTTCAGCTTTTTGCCTTGAAATGATCTCATTTAAACGCAGTCTTTCCAGTTCTGCAGTCTTTCTTCTTTCCTTGTTATAGGTTACCACAATGTAATACCAGGAAGAGAAGCCTATAAAATATAAACACCGGTAGCTGTTCCTTGCCACATACAGGTAGTCGAAAACCAAGGTGCCTGCCGGTAAAAAACCATATTTCACCAATGCGTAGTCAAAATTATAGCTAAGTAAAAGATATAGACAGATCTCCAGGAGGATAACCATGGGGACTTTCCAGAACGCCGATCCTTTGTTACGGAGCGCCCACGGGAACCATCGGCCTTCATGGTTATAAAATAAAAATAGGATAATTGCATAATGCGCCAGGTACACCATTGGTTTGGCATATTGATTATAGATGATCCCTATAATGATGCATTCATAACAAAAATAGATTACCCATACCAGCATATGCAGGCGGTAACGCATGAACCATATGTGAATTTTTTTTATCAAACCAAATCGCCTTTTTATATAGAAAATTAGTACTTCCGTATAAGTATCTTTCAATGCCCTAAAAATGCTGATAAGTTTCATGAAAAAACGACCATGAAACAGAAAAAATTTAAAATCAACGGCAGTACATTATTTGTGTTCCGCCCAAAAGCAGGTTCTGGCAAAGCTAACGATACTACAGATCCTACAACATCAGTCACTACTTCTTCAGCAATAGCATTCGTCTGAATTTATATTAAAGGTAGGCGTTTATTTACGGCCTGCCTTTAATAATTTTGCATCCAGAAAAGCCAGAAATTCCTTGCGGAAGTTTTCACCTACGGTGATCTGCAGTCCGTTCGACATCTTTAGCATATTGCCGGTAATCGATTCAATATGAGCACGATTGATGATAAAGCTCCTGTGGTATTTAACAAAATCAGGGAAATGCCCCAGTATATTACCGATCTCCGTTAGCGACATATAGGTCAGTATCTGCTTGTTAACCGTGTGTATCATAATATAGTTTTGTTTACTTTCAACAGTTACTACATCCTTAAAATGTACCTTTATTAATTTATGATTTTCTTCTTTGTTCTTTACAAAGAAATAATCATTTGCTGATGTAGCTTCATTAACCACTTCGGTACCGGATGGAGGAAACAGGCGACTTACCGTTGCTGCAAACTTGTTCAATGTATAAGGTTTTAAAAGATAGGCATCTGCCTCAACCTCAAAGGCTTCATAGCCGTATTGCGTATGCGCGGTAGTAAAGATGAGTTTGCGTGTTTTAGCCCGCAAAGTTTTTGAAAGCTCGATACCCGTAATATGTGGCATATCAATGTCCATCAGGATCAGGTCAACCTTTTCGGCGTCAGAAAGTTCCATGAGTGCTTTTATCGGATCGGTATAAAAGGCTATTAAATTCAGTGAGGGAATTAACTCGATATATTTTTTTAACCCTTCAATAGCATAGTTATCATCATCAATAATAATGCAGTTATAATTGACCATTTTCGACATATTTTTTTTGTTGTATTGAAATTAACTAAATTTATTTTATGCGTCATTAAGGTCTTCTGTGTAGAATATCAGCCTTTTTACGTAAAAAGCTTAATGTAGTACAAAATAACTTTTATCTTTCCTTCATTAACTATATAAACTATAAAATAAGTCATGTTAAATTGTGTCATAATAGACGATGAACAGTTTGCAATAGATGCTCTGTTGAAATATATTGATCTCATGCCAGGGCTCCGGGTAAGTGGCATATATACCGATTCTCTGCAAGCCTTGCAATCAGTTTCCTCAACCGAAAACATAGATATTCTATTTATGGACATTGATATGCCCTCTCTGTCGGGCCTTGAACTGGCATCAGTGCTTAGGGCGAAAACACGCAAGCTCATCTTTACCACTGCCCATTCCAGGTATGCTTTTGAAGCTTATGAAGTAGCTGGCGACGCCTTTTTACTAAAACCATATAGTTTCGCCAAATTCTCCACCACGATCAACAGGCTGTTCGCCGGAATGGAACAATCCGCACAAGCGGTTCAGGAAAGAGACGACTATTTCCTGGTCAAAAGTAAAGCAGATGACCTGGCCATTATCAGGATCAGGTACGATGAAGTTATCGCTTTTGAAAGCGCGCAGAACTATATCCGGATTCACCTGTCAGGGCAAAGGATCCTGACCGCCTATCTCACCCTTAAAGATATTTTACAGCTTACTGCCGGCCGTTTCGAATTCAAACAATTCCACCGTGCCTTTATCATCTCCACATGGAATATCAGTCAGATCCGTGGTAATACCGTCCATATGATCAATAATCTTAGTTTTTCCGTGGGCGATCTCTACAAAAAGCAATTCACTGCTTACCTTGAAGAGAAATTATTAACCACTTCCAGAAAATGATGTTGGTTATTAATTTGTTTTAATTTACTGATTAATATGGTTTTATGATTTAATATCCGGCGTCGTCATAACGCTATATAAGGTTCCTCCAAAAATAAAAGATAGAAGAGGGATACGCTTACTTAGTAGCCGCTACAATTATCCAAGGTTGTTACATTATTTATTTAATAAGGGTGCAACATTTGATTTTTTTTGACGACTTATAGATTGCAATCGCCTTATATTTCAATGAAAAAAACTAAACAATTAATTTTTTTTGCGCTAATTTTTTTGACCAGCAATATCACTTTTGCCCAAAAATGTAATTGTGGAGTTGCCTTCAAGTGGATGAAAATCGCCTTTGAGGAAAATGATGCCGGTTTTAGATATATTCTTGATCAAAAAGGGAATGAGGCTTATGAGGCACATAACAAGTTATTTGAAAAAGGAGTTGATAAGATAACCAATCCTGATTCTTGTGTTTTTGCGATACGGCAATGGGCGAAGTTCTTTAGAGTTGGGCACTTCGGGTTCATTCTAAACCAAGTTGTTGACGAAAAGAGCGGTTCGCAGAATGCTGGAACGTTCAAAAAATCAACTAATAACACTCATTTAGATTATAGTCCTTTCGTCCGTGCTTATGACTCCACAACTGTTTACCTGCGCATTCCTACATTCGATTCAAGGTATAAAAAAGCAATTGACAGTGTAATTCATGCTAACAGCGAACTTATTTATTCCAGGAGAAATCTTATTATCGATATTAGAGATAATGGCGGTGGCGATGACGCAAGCTTTGATGAAATTCTTCCGATATTATACACTAATCCAATCAGAGATGTTTCTGTAGCACGTTTATCAACGCCAAATAACAATAAAATTTGGCAGGACTACATGTCCCGCAAAGATGTGTCCGCATCAAATAGAGCCATTTACGCAGGTTATCTCGAAAAGCTTAATGCCAGTCCAGGGAAATTTGTTATGCTCCATGATAGCGTGTACACCATGCGTTTTAAAAAGGTAACGCGCTTTCCTCAGAATGTTGCTATAATCATAAACGAAAATAACGGAAGTACTGCTGAGCAATTCCTATTAGCGGCCCGGCAAAGTAAAAAAGTAAAATTGTTTGGGACGACCACTATGGGAGAGTTAGATATATCCAATATGTACAGCATAACTTCTCCCGATGGAAAGTACACACTTTGGTACTGCATATCCAAAAGTTTACGGATACCCGAAAATACCATCGATAATAAAGGCATATCGCCGGACTTTTTCCTTGACAAGTCGATTCCGAAAAATCAGTGGCTGCCTTATGTTTCAGAAATAATGCATAACTGGTAATATAGGTAATATATGTAAACAAGTTTCCTCTGCGTTCTCTTGGAACAAGCCTGGATTCTGAATATGTATTGGCAACTTAGGTTACAGACTTTTTATTCTAAAACCTTATCCGTCCTTTTAATATTGTGTTTATGCGTTAACTGAAGGCCAAAGCTTACCAGCTTGTCTATATTCTGCGGCCTTCTCTTACATCTCATAGTAATAAGCAACACCTTTTTCCTTGTAATGCGTCAATGTCTGCATGGTGCTATAAACCACCTTCAACATTCGCCTGGTAATAGCAACTATTGCTTCTTGTGTTTTTATGCGTTTACGCATACGTTCAAACAATGCATGCCAATACGAGTTTTTAACTGTGACAGCTGCCCATGCAGCACTGACAACAGCGGTTTTCAAGTAAGTATTAAGGTCAGGCTTCTGTTTGTTTTATGTAGATGAGGCCATTACTCGCTTTTAATGTCTCTTCCTGGTTTTTTATTATCCGAAATCGAAAATTCCCCATTATTATAATCGGATAAGAATTGATTATAATCATCCGTTACCTGGTTTGAATAATTCATAGCATAGTTTAACAATGCTTCCTGCCAATCTTTTTGTATGCCAAAGGCAACCAATTCATCAGTGATTGATGACCCATGAATCCCACTACTCCGTATCTGCGAAGACGCGGTTAGCATGGCCATATCCTTTATCACTCTTTCCAGCTCGTTATAGTTTTCTTCAATGAGTTCGAAGTTAATTTTATCTGCTGCAGGCTGCATTTCCTGAAAGACATAAGTTTCGCCCTGAAAATTGATCGCACTTAGTAAGGCCGGAGAAATGTTTTGCATTTTTTGTTTAATAAATATCAAACGAACCGCCTCTGATTTCCATTTCGGTTGTTTGATGCTTACATATGGCGCTAATGATGATGAGCGGGTTTGCTTCATTTCAACTACCTCAAATTTCTTTTTGTCTTTACGGCTTTGCAGTAAAAACATATAACGCCTTAGCCCCACGCTCCCCGTACCTGCTACCCTAAAAGCCACATCTTTAACTATATAATTATTAGGCCATTCCCTGGAATTCTTTATCCAGGCGGAGATCAATTGTTTGAGTTCTGCCTTTAAGGTTTTATCAACTTTAAAATGCATTTTGTTATCGATAATTATTTTTAAGTTGGAAGCCTTAGTGTCACATAGATGTTGAATTAAATCATATTCCTTTCTTTTTTTTACAGCTTTCATAAAACTTTTCACAATCCCTGTCGCCGTCCTTGGATCAATATAATAAGCTTTCCCACCGGTTAGTATTTCACTATAGATTTCAAGAAAGAATTTCGCGGCTTTCTTTGCTTCAGCCGGCTTAATTTTTAGTGTATTAAATGCTACAAAAATACTGGTTAGCGCCCTTGATACCTCCCACGATAGCGGAGCAAGGATAGCCTCGTCGAAGTCATTCAAGTCAAAATAAACCATCCGGTTATTTCCCTTAAAACTCCCAAAATTTTCTAAATGAAGATCGCCGCAAATCCAGGTGGGAGGGGCAATAGGAAACTTTCGTACTTTACTTAAATCCTCATAAAAAAGGTGACAAGTGCCCCTAAAAAAGCGGAAAGCATTTTCTGACATGAGTTTGTATTTCAATTGAACCATATCAGGAAGCAGGCCGCTATTGAATTTTAATAATCTTTCGGAAAGTTTTGACATAATATTTTCTTACAATAATAAATTCACCCAAATGTTTTATAATCCGTAAAAGGTTCTTTACCATTCAAACGACAGGATTGATTTATTGTCAAACAGCCATTGGTTGAACAGGAAGAGACTGCTTTCTTTACCCCAAACTTCGAATTGAAATACAGTTTGTTTGTCGTTTCGCAACATTTTCGTTTTATTGAAATTTAGCTTTAAAGATTTAACCTGTTCCTCGAGCATGTCTACCGGGCAATCGTCCCGGAAAACAACGTTATAGTTTCTGTGCTGGAATTTGTAATCTATCCAAAACTGGATAAAATCAAGTATATATAAAATAAATAAGGCAAAAATCAGGGCAACCCCGGCAAGCAGGAAATTCCCTATTCCTAATAGCATACCAATAGACGCAGAGACCCAGATTGATGCGGCAGTGGTAATTCCGGAAATGGATGAATTATTACGAAAAATAACCCCTGCACCAATAAAGCCTATGCCGGTAATCACATTGGCCGCTATTCTGTCACGATTATCTTCAACACCTAACAGGTACGAACAGATCGTAAATATGGTGGCGCCGAAGCAGATTAACGCAAGGGTCCTGAATCCTGCAGATTTGCCTCTTATCTCCCTTTCGAGCCCAAGTATAGAGCCCGCAACTACAGAAAGCGTTAGTTTAACCAATTCATTTCCATATATGCTTTGGCTGGTATCAGTCCAGAAATGATTCAAATTCATTATTTGGGGTATTAATTTGATGTAGTGTTTTTGGAAAATATAAATATAGATAAACTTGCCTATCAAATGATTGTATTTTGTGCATGAATACTTCCATGCTATGGCAATCGATCATTAGGATTCTTGAAAGTACTAAGGGAGCACAGCGAAGGTGTGTAATACAGCACAGTGCAGCATAGATGCCAGTATGGTACAGGTTGCAGATAAAAATGTTAAAGGGTATCCTTACAACATTATAAAACCAATAAATCTATTTTTTTGACTAACAAAATAATTAATGTTCCAGCCACAGGAGCTTTTTTTCTAATTGCTTGTAATCAAGTGTACAAGGGCTTTCTTACCAATCACAACTATGTATAATTCAAGATCACTCATTTTTTTATTGCTATTTGCTTTTCTATGTATTAAACAGGTTAATGGGCAAAATACAACAGGTTCGTCAGGGGCCCTGTATCCCTCTTCCAGCTTTCACAAGTTGGAAACTGAGTTTGTCCATATTCCGGATTCTGTACAAACCAGCGTTTACTGGTATTGGATCTCGGGCAATATATCAAAAGAAGGTGTGGTAAAGGACCTGGAAGCTATGAAGAAGGTAGGCATCAACCGGGCCTTTATTGGTAATATCGGGCTGGATGATGTGCCATACGGCAAGGTTAAAATGTTTACTGATGAGTGGTGGGACATATTACATGCAGCCCTGAAAGCGGCTACGCGGCTTAACATCCAGATCGGCATCTTCAACGGGCCGGGCTGGAGCCAGTCTGGCGGCCCATGGATTAAACCGGGACAATCCATGCGTTATATTACCTCGTCGCAGGTAATGGTGAAGGGGCCAATGGCTTTTAGCGAACCGTTGGATAAGCCGCAGGCAGATTTTCAGGACGTAAAGGTTTTGGCCTATCCTGTGGCTGCTGATTATGATAAAGATATCAGCGCGTTAAAGCCAAAGCTCTCATCGGAACCGGCAATAGATTCTCTGAGCAACTTAATGGATCATGACACTAAAACGGGCATTCATTTAAAAGGAGGGGAGCCATTTACGCTGAATATTGATACCAAAACGCCCTACACGGTGCGCAGTGTGGTTATTACTGCAACCAACCAGGCAGTACGCCTGGAGGGCGAGATACAAGCCAAAGTAAATGATGCCTATGTTACAATTAAGCACTTTGTTATTGACCGTAGCAACCCGGCGCTTAACACGGGCTTTATACCCTTTGGCCCCGCAGCCTTTTCAATACCTGCGACAATTTCAAACAACTTTAGGCTGGTATTTACAGGTGTATCGTCCAACTCAGATTTAGCCGAAATTAAGTTATCGGCTACACCCATGGTTGAAAATTATATAGAGAAAACGCTGGCGAAAATGTGGCCTACGCCACACCCATTTTGGGAGGATTACCAATGGGTACCGCAGCCGGTGGAGAAATCTGCCTATATTATTGATCCCGCAAAGGTGATCGACCTGTCAAAATACATGACCGCTGATGGTACCCTGACGTGGAATGTGCCCGCGGGCAATTGGATCATTGAGCGCAGCGGCATGGCACCTACCAATGTAACCAATTCACCCGCACCGCCCGAAGGGCGCGGCATGGAGGTTGACAAGATGAGCAAAGAACACGTTGCCGAACACTTTAATGCGTTTCTGGGCGAGATCATCAAACGCATTCCGGCCGAGGACCGCAAAACATGGAAGGTAACTGTTGAGGATAGCTATGAAACAGGCAGCCAAAACTGGACTGACAGCTTGATCCCGGAGTTTAAACAGGCTTATCATTATGATCCTACGCCATATATCCCGGTATTACAGGGCAAAGTTGTGGGCAGTGAAGAGATGTCTGACCGTTTTCTGTGGGATTTAAGGCGGCTTATTGCTGATGATGTATCCTTTAAGTATGTTGGTGGTTTAAGGGATATCAGCCACAAGTATGGCCTCACTACCTGGCTCGAAAACTATGGGCACTGGGGTTATCCGGGTGAGTTTTTGCAATATGGCGGCCAATCGGATGAAATAGGGGGTGAATTCTGGAGTGAAGGTGACCTGGGCGATATTGAGAACCGCGCGGCATCATCATCGGCGCATATCTATGGAAAAACCAAGGTTTCGGCAGAGTCATTTACCGCTGCAGGCAGCCCTTTTTACCGTTACCCGGCCATGTTCAAAAAGCGGGGTGATAGGTTCTTTACAGAAGGCATTAATAATACCCTGTTGCACGTGTACATTTCACAGCCGGACAGCCTCAAGCTTCCCGGCATGAGCGCCTGGTTCGGGGTAGAGTTTAACAGGCTGAATACCTGGTTTTTTGATATGGACATACTGCTTAAATACATAAAACGTTGCAACATGATGCTGCAGCAGGGCCACTATGTGGCCGATGCAGCTTATTTTATAGGTGAGGACGCACCAAAAATGACCGGCGTAACCGATCCGGCGCTTCCGCAGGGTTATTCATACGACTATATTAATGGCGATGTAATTAAACAGCGATTATCAGTTAGCAACGGTAAGCTGGTGTTACCCAACGGCATCAGCTATAGCATACTGGTATTACCCAAGCTGGAAACTATTCGTCCTGAGCTATTATCAAAAATAAAGGAACTGGTGCAGCAGGGAGCCGTAGTATTAGGCCCTAAACCACTTCGTTCGCCAAGTCTGGCAAATTATCCGGAGGCTGATCAGCAGGTTAAAAGTATAGCAGATGAGCTTTGGGGTAAAGTTGATGGAACAACAGTAAAAGTTAATCATTACGGCAAGGGGTTGGTGATAAGCGGCATGGATATGCAGCAGGCTTTTGATATGATAAAAGTGGTCCCTGATTTAAAGATCACCAAAAGCGATTCGATCCTGTTTATACACAGGCAATTGCCGGATGGCTCAGTTTATTTTGTATCGAACCAAAAAAACAAAACGGTTAATATATCAACCGCGTTCCGTATAAATGGTAAAAGCCCCGAATTGTGGAATGCGATTGATGGCAGCACCCGCGATTTACCGGCATACCATCAAAGTGGCGTCACTACATCAGTACCCATGCAACTGGCACCTTTTGAAAGCGCGTTCATAGTATTCAGAAAAAATACAAGTAATGCTGGTGATACCACCATATCAAACTATCCGGCGGTTGAAAAAACAATACTTATAAACCACGCATGGACAGTCGATTTTGACCATGCAATGCGCGGCCCTGCAAAACCGGTTATATTTAATACGTTGACAGACTGGACGCAAAATACCAATGACAGCATTAAATATTATGCAGGAACAGCCTATTACCACAATACTTTTAAGGTAGATAAAACAGCAAAAGGTGCCCGGTATATTATTGATTTGGGTGTTGCCCGTGCCATTGCCAAAGTAACCGTTAACGGTATAGAAATGGGGGGGGGCTGGACACCGCCATACCAGGTTGATATTACCAAAGCTCTTAAACCAGGCATAAATAAACTGGATATAAAAGTAGTGAATACATGGCTTAACCGGCTGATTGGTGATAGCGCTATACCGGCCGCACAAAGACAAACTGCAGTTGTCAATTGGATTAATGCGCAAACACCGTTGGAATCATCAGGACTACTAGGCCCGGTAAAAATTAACATCATAAATTAAAACGGTCACGGTAAGGTGGCTGCTTTATATAAATGGCTTGTACTTAACATCGATTTGATAAACGATCATAATAACCTTGATTTGTGTATTATTTAGAATATCACCCCTGTTTATTTAGGATTTTACCCCCTGTTTTTTAATTGCTTCCTTCATATTTGTTTAAAACCAATATTAAACATTATTAAAAAAGAAAGCCTCTGATCTGGAAAGGTCAAATTATTAGCAGGATGAAGAAAATATTAACGATACTGATTTTAGGATGTAATGCGCTGTGCGCGTTTAGTAAAACTTATTATGTTGACAGCAAAGCAGGCAGCGATAGTAACAGCGGTCTTAGCAGCAATAAGCCGTGGCAATCGTTAATAAAAGTGAATGAACACTCTTTTACCGCAGGCGATAATATCCTGTTTAAGCGCGGCGAAACATGGGAAGGGCAATTGGTGCCAACCGGTTCGGGTATACCGGGTAAGCCGGTGGTTTTTAGTGCCTATGGTAAAGGCGCTTTGCCTGAAATTAAAGCAGCCGGGCATTTCAGGGATGCATTGCTCATCAAAAATGTGGAATACCTGGTGGTGGAATACTTGTCATTATCAAACTTTGACAGTACCGTTCCTTTTCAAAAAGCGGGCCCGACCGGGGTACGTATTTTAGCCGAAAATATCGGCACGCTACATAATATCCGCCTGGCCAACTTATATGTACATGATATTAACGGCGACAATAAAAAAGGTTCGGCCGAAGGATGCGGTATATTTTGGGATTGCCAGGGCCCCATGCGCAGTAATATTGAACATTTGCTTATTGAAAATTGCACCGTGGAGCGTGTTGACCGTAACGGCATCCGGGGTAATGGTACTTTTAGTATCCGGAGCAATTGGTTCCCCAATAAAGATCTGATCATCCGTAACAGTACATTAAAAGATATTGGCGGCGACGGGATTGTTATTAAAGCTTTTGATACAGCCTTAATTGAGCATAACAAGTTATTCTATATCCGTACCCGGGCCCTTGATAATGCTGTGGCAATCTGGCCCCATAGTAGCGACCATGTGCTGATACAGTATAATGAAGTAGCTTATACTAAAAATGAGAACTGGGCCAATGATGGGCAGTCGTTTGATATTGACGGTAACTGCCGTCACACAGTTATACAATATAACTATAGCCATGATAATGATGGTGGCTTTGCGTTGGTGATATCAGATGTTATTAACAATGATAATGTTAAAACCACGGACAATATCATTCAATATAATTTGAGCGTGAACGATGGTTTGAAACGCAAGCGCTTGTTCAATTTTGCCGGGGTTACAGATAGTACCATCATAAAAGGAAACATATTTTATAATGATTCTGAAAAACAATATACCACTGAGGTTGCCGACATGGATGGCAGGCCGGTAAACCTTTATTTTGAAGACAATTATTTTAGTTATCCGGGCAAAACCTTTGCGGTTTTTAGCCAGTCGCCCAAAAAATATGCACAAACATTTTTTGTAAACAATAGCTTTGTTGGCAGTATTGCCGGCCGGGATAATATCCCTAATATTAAGGATGATGATAAGCCGAAAAGAGAGTTGTCAGGGAAATCTATTACCACATTTCCGTGGAAATATATGCCTGAAAAGTTAAAGAAACAGGCTGTGTTGTTTCCGGAAAGTTTATATCAGTCAATTATTGGGCAGCCTGTTAAATAGGCTTTACAGACCTGATGGGGAGAAGTATCAGCTAATAGATTTAATTTGCCCGTGATTTTCAGGTCAGCCAGGAATTCGTTAATTTTATATTCAGGCCATAAGATGAAACTAGTTGTAGCGATATTCCTGTTTTTTATATTTCTTTCCTTAGCTGCATATAGTCAGAGTATTGTTTTTGAAAACCTTACTGTAGATGATGGCTTATCGCAAAATTCTGTTTTAGCCGTTGCGCAGGATAGCCGCGGATTTATGTGGTATGGTACCCAGCATGGCCTTAATAAGTACAATACGCTTAGCTTTAAAATCTATAATAACGATCCTGCCGACAGGACAAGCCTTTCGTCGGATTATATTACCTCAATACTGCTGGATTCTCACCAGGTACTTTGGGTGGGTACCCGGAATGGCTTGAACCGTTACAATCCCGAAACTGATAATTTTGAACGGATCAACCTGGGTGGGGCACTAACAAATAACCAGGTAATCAGCTGCATTTACGAAGACCGGGAAAACAACCTGTGGGTATGGTGCACCGAAGGATTAAAACGACTGGAGGACCGGAAAATAAATAAATTTTCACCTGTACAATTGCCCGACAGCGTTGCCGGCTTATACGGAAATAATACGCACGTTCTATACCAGGATCATTTAGGAACTTATTGGCTGGGATCGTCAGCCGGCCTTACACAAATGACCCTGCAGGGGAGAAGCTTTACCTACAAAATGTACCGGCAAAAAGCAGATCAGCCGAATAGTTTAAGCGACAATTATGTTACCGCCATTAATGAAGACCCCGCCGGTAATTTATGGATAGGCACATTGCACGGGGGCATTGATTTATTTAACAGAAGTAATCATACATTTAGCCGTTTCTTAAATAATGCGGGCAATAATGGGCCGGTTAATAATAACATCCGTACACTAAGTGTTGATAAAGCCGGAAAAATATGGATAGGAACTCAGGCCGGATTAAGTATTATGGATCCGGTAACACATCAGTTTGTTGCCTATAAACACGATCCTGAAAATAAGAACAGCCTAAGCCAAAACTCCATTTATAGCACGTTTATTGACCGTGATAATACGGTGTGGATCGGCACCTATTGGGGAGGCATTAATATGGTGGCTAACCATAATAATACTTTCCTGACTTTTCAAACAGTACGCTACCATTCTGCCATCAATAATAATGTGATTAGTGCAGTGGCTGAGGATGCGCTCCATAACCTTTGGATAGGTACAGAAGGCGGGGGGCTTAATTATTTTAACCGTAAAACAGATGTGGTTAATACCTATCAAAATAAGGTAAACGATGCTTTTTCATTGGGTTCTGATTTGATTAAGGCAGTTTATATTGATAAAGATCAGCATGTTTGGGTTGGTACCCATGGTGGTGGGCTGAATTTATTTAATGCCTCAACCCATAATTTTACGAAGTACTTATACCAGGAGAATGATCCCGTAACCTTAGGATCTGAAATATTGAGGATATATGAAGACTCGAGGAGTAATTTTTGGATCGGAACTCAAAGTGGACTGCTGGCCTTCCACAGAAATGACACACAATTACGGCATACCGGTAGTCCGCTGGAAAGTAGGATCGGGCGTAAATCTGTTTATGGTATATTGGAGGATAAAGACAAAAACCTATGGATAGGCACCAACAAGGGCTTATTTGTGGTATGGTATGCCTCCGGGCAATTACAGCGTTTTAATTCATTGGGCAATCAATTCTTATTATCGGTAAATACATTGTATTTAGATAAAAGGGACAGGCTTTGGATAGGCTCTTATTACGGCGGATTGGCGATGTATGATGCAGCGCAAAAAAGCTTTGAGGTTTATACTGAAAAGGAAGGACTGGCAAATAACAATGTGCTTGGTATTTTGGAGGATGAGGGTAACCTATGGATAAGTACCAGTAACGGTTTGTCCAAATTTAACATTGCGGCAAAAACCTTTAAAAATTACACCAAGAGTGATGGCTTGGGTGCCAATACATTCAATATCAATTCCTGCTATAAATCAGATGATGGCGAGATGTTTTTTGGCGGATTTAATGGCTTAACAAGTTTCTTCCCTTCGCAAATCAACGATAACAATGTAGCGCCCACTGTTATTATTACCGCATTAAAGTTATTTAACAAACCTGTACCCATTGAACCCAGTGGCGAAATATTGACAAAAGACGTTAGCTTAACCCATGATATAGTTTTTTCACATGCACAAAACATATTTACTATTGATTTTGCGGCATTGAACTATATAAAATCTGAAAAGAACAGGTACGCTTATAAATTAGCAAATTTTGATAAAGACTGGATCTACACAGCTATCCCATCCGCGTCATATACTAACGTGCCCCCGGGTGATTATACCTTTTTTGCTAAGGGAACCAATAATGATGGTGTTTGGGGAAAAGCCGCCATTTTGCATATTAAAGTAAAGCCGCCATTTTGGGGAACTGTATGGGCTTATTGCCTGTATGTATTGTTTATAAGTGGATTAATATTCCTTTTGGCCCGTTTTTTTATTTTAAGGTCACTATTAAGAAGAGATAAGGAATTAACGCAATTAAAGTTGAATTTCTTCACAAACATATCTCATGAAATCCGCACCCACCTTTCTTTAATATTTGGGCCTGTTGAAAAATTGATACTTCAAGGCTCTGCAGATGTTGAAAACGCCAAAGAACTACAGATCATAAAAAAGAGTTCTAACAGCCTGCTTCAGCTCGTTAATGAACTGATGGATTTTAGAAAAGCTGAAACCGGGAATCTCAGGCTTCATGTATCTGAGGATAATATCGTCTCTGTGCTGTATGAAATATATAATTCTTTTTATGATCAATCTGTATCAAGAAATATCACAACTGATTTTATTACATCAGCTGAAAATATCCAGCTTTATTTTGACAGGGTACAATTAGAAAAGGTGTTTTTTAATTTAATTCACAACGCATTTAAATTTACCCACGATGGCGGCTGCATCAAGGTTATCATCGAAGAAAATAAAGATACCGTTACAATTACCATAGCGGATAATGGTAAGGGTATCGCCCCCGAAAATCTGGAAAACTTATTCAAGAATTATTTTCAGGAAAATGATTATGGAAAGCAAAATACCGGTTATGGAATTGGCCTCGCGCTTGCCAAAAGTATCATAGAACTTCATAAAGGTTCAATTATAGTTGAAAGCGAAATTTTACCCGACGGCAACAGCACCAGCTTTCAGGTTACTTTAAAAAAAGGAATGGATCATTTTGGGAATAAGGTTTTAATAACATCACCTGTTATCAACGATGTTCCAGGCCAGTACGAAGAGAAAGCAAACAGCGATTTTACAACAACCATTAGTTCAGAAATTGATGATGACCTTACATCTCCTGGCAATAAGGATAAACTTATTTTGGTAGTTGAGGATAACGCTGATATCCGTTCTTTCATAAATAGCTCGTTGCAGGGTCATTATAAAGTTATTCAATGTGTGAACGGTGTGGAAGGTTGGGAATCAGCAACGGAATGTATTCCTGATATCATCATCAGCGATGTAATGATGCCTGAAATGGATGGGTTTACCCTTTGTAATAAATTAAAAACCGATGAAAGAACGAGCCATATACCCGTAATTCTTTTAACAGCTAAAGCAATGAATTCTAATCATATCAACGGGTTAAAAATGGGAGCGGATGTGTATCTAACCAAACCATTTAGTGTTGAAGTATTGATGTTGCAGATCAGCAATCTTTTAAAGCTGAGTGAAAAGATCCGTGAAAGTATTAGTCATAAATTAAAATCCGGTGATGGTATTCAAATTTCCTCTCTTTCGCCTCTGCATAATAACAATGAGGTTGAGAAATTATTGAATTCGATAGATAATGAATTTTTGAGCAGGGTAATAAGCATAATAGAAGAACATATAGATAGTCTGGAATTTGGTGTACCGCATTTAGCAAAGGCTGTTGCCATGAGCCAGCCGGTTTTATACAAAAAATTACATATGCTTACCGGGATGCCCGTTAATGATTTCATTAAATCGATAAAAATGAATAAGGCAGTACTGTTGTTGCAGAGTAAACGTTACAACATTAATGAAATAGCTTACATGGTAGGCTTCAGCGACCGTAAATACTTCAGCAAAGAATTCAAAAAGAGATTCGGAAAAACACCAAGTGAATTTTTATCCTGATCGATCTGCATATCACCCCACAGAACCAATTATAGCTCTCCCAAATCCTCGTTTTATCACTACAATCCTGGCTAAATACCCAGCAGGCTGATTCTATTTACGGCAAATCAGCAACTCAATTCCTATCAGCCTTATTTTCCTGTAATTACCATCTAAAATACCAGCCGATTTTGTGATCATTTAGAATATCACCCCTAATTGCTTAGGATTTTACCCCTTCGTTTTTAGGCGCTTGCTTCAAATTTGTTAAAACCAAATATTAAATAATTATGAAAGAGATGCCATTTTATTAATAATGCCGCTGTGCAATTTTTAGTTTTTCTAAAATTCTTTCAGCAGATCTGAAAGCTGCTTTATCAACAAAATTCAAATTATTAACATAAATTAAAAATGGATAAAATTTACTTACATCATTTTTCAGGATCAGGAGTAGTAAAGCATTTGCATAGATACGTGTATGCAGTTTTAACATTTCTTTTCCTTTTTGCGGGCACTTCCTATGCCCAGTCGATAAAAATAACCGGAACTGTAAAGGACAGCCAGGGGGAGTTATTACCCAGCGTAAGTGTAAAAATCAAAGGCTCAGCCAACGGTACAGTTACCAATAACAATGGAGCATTCAGTATCAACGTAGCTGATAAAAACCAGGTACTGGTATTTTCTTATCTGGGTTTTGTAACTCAGGAAAAATCACTGAACGACGCTACTGTCATTAATGTAGTTTTAGCAGCCCAAAGCGGCAGCCTTAATGAGGTTGTTGTAGTTGGTTACGGTACACAAAAAAAAGTAAACGTAATTGGGTCGGTAGCTTCAATTGGTGCAAAGGAATTGCAGGACAGGCCTTTGTCTAACGTTTCGCAAGCGCTTACCGGTTTAATCCCCGGCGCTTACGTACACCAGTCATCAGGACAGCCCGGCTCGGATGGCGCAAGCATACTTATAAGGGGCCAGGGAACCTTAAACAGTACTACACCGCTTTATGTTGTGGATGGCGTATTGACGCCCACTATAAACGATATCAACCCGGTGGATATTGAAAGCGTGTCGGTATTGAAGGACGCTGCATCAGCATCCATCTATGGTTCAAGGGCGGCCAACGGCGTTATTTTGGTTACTACTAAAAAAGGCAGCAAAAGCAAAACTACCATTACTTACAGCGGTATTTTGTCAGAGAGCCATCCTAGTTTTACGCCATCATTTGTAAACGATTACGTTACATTTATGAACCTGGTGAACCAGGGTGCTGCTAATACAGGCAGCTCTCCGGTATATGCGGCTTCTGACATTACTACATGGCAACAAGCAAATGCTAACCCAAATGGGTTGAATGCTATCGGGGTGCCTAATTATGTTGCCTATCCTAATACGGATTGGTCAAAAACGATATTTAAAAACTATCTGGCGCAGGACCATAATATATCAGTTAGCGGCGGGTCGGATAATTCGCAATACCTTTTATCAACAGGTTACCTGCATGAGCCGGGTGCTATGCCTAATACAGGTTCCGACGAATATCAGTTCAGGATAAACCTGCAATCAAAAGTGACTAAGTTTTTAACGGTCGGCACACAGACTTTCGCGTCTTTTCAAACCTATAAGTTGGGTAATGTTTCAACTGCATTTACTTACTTGAACCAAACTACGCCGGGCGTTTACCCGTATTATAATGGTGAATTTGGCTATCCTTCAGCTCCGGATGAATCCCCAACTGCTAATAACATATTAGCTTATTTGCTTGAGCAGCAAGGCAACAATTCGCAATCAAGGGTTAATACTACATTTTACGCCAATTTTAATATCATCAAGGGCCTAACCTGGGAAAATAAATTTAATTACCAGGTAGTTTCTCAGGAGGATAACAGCGCCCCTCCGCAATACGGTAAATGGAATTTCGCGACAGGTGTTGAAAGCGCTCCTCCAGGGCCTTTATCTGCGGCAACGTCTTATTATGATTTTAATAAATATTACCAAACAACCTTTAACTCGGTATTAAAGTATAGCAAAACCATTGCAAAAAACCACAACATAGAGGCGCTGGCAGGTTTTGAGCAGTATTATTATAATTTCTACGACTTCAATGCGCTGAGTACCGGCCTTACCGATCCTTCGCTTTATGTATTAAGTTCGGTAACTACTGCCACAACAAACACCGGAACGGAGTATGATTATGGTTTAAGGTCATTTTTTGGGCGACTGGATTATAATTATAAACAAAAATACCTGTTTGAGGCGGTGTTCAGAGATGACGGTTCTTCAAAATTCGCACCGAATGACCGCTGGGGCTTTTTTCCTGCATTTGCTGCCGGATGGCGATTATCTCAAGAGCCGTTTATGCAAAACATAAATAATACGGTCAGCAATTTAAAACTAAAAGCTTCATGGGGCCAAACAGGTAACAACGTGCTGAGCTCAACTGCTTCAGCCGGATTGTACAATTACCAGTCTACCTATGGCACAACCTCTTATGCCTTTAATGGCGCCCAGGTAAATGGTTTAAATATCCAAACCTTTAGTAATCCTGATATCCAATGGGAGAAAACAACCTTAGCCAATATAGGATTAGAAGGCGGATTGTTTAATGAGAAATTAAATGTCGACCTGGATGTGTACCGTAAACTAACAAGCGGTATTTTATACGCGCCGCCTATTCCTCTGGCAGCCGGTACAGCCAGTGCCCCGGTTGTTAATATAGGCGATATGGAGAATAAAGGCGTTGAAATATCCTTAAATTTTCATGATCATATTGGCAGCTTTAACTATAGCGTGGCAGGTAACTTCGCTTACAATTTTAACAGGCTTACCAATTATAAAGGATCGCTGAATTCTGATTATTCCAATATTAACCAGGTTGCAAGCATTTCGGGCAATAATGCGGTTGTGCAAGGCTATGCCTACAATTCTTTTTACCTATACCAGACCTATAAAGGTTCCGGTACTTACTACAATGCAAACGGAAGTGTAAATAAAAATGGCGGCCCTAAGGATGGGATGATCCGTACACCTGCGGATCTGGCCTGGGTAAAAGCCATGATAGCAGCTGGCTATACATTTAAGCCCAATAATACAATCAGCCCGAGCAACCTGTATTATGGCGAATTAATTTTTGCAGATGTTAATAATGATGGCGTTTATGGAGGTACTGGCGACCAAAGGTTGTCCTCTAAATCGCCGATACCAAAATATAATGGTGGCTTGCAATTTAATTTCTCGTATAAAGGCGTTGATCTATCAATGATATGGGCTGGAAGTTTTGGAGCATATAATTATTTGTCGCAGGCGGGATATACCACCTCCTATGTTGGTGCTGGTCATTCCATCAGTTCCCTGATAGCTAATAATCATTATTACTATGATGTAGCCAATCCTTCAGATCCTTTAAATAATATTACTGCCAAATATCCGCGCTTAACCAATAATATTTCCGATCCGCAGGACCTTTCATTACCAAGCAATTTTTACCTGTATAACGCATCATACGTTAAGTTAAAGAATGCGCAGATCGGGTACAGTTTTTCAAACTCAATTGTGAACAAATTAGGGATGAGCAGGCTTCGGGTATTCGTTTCAGCTGACAATCTGTTAACATTTACCAGCTACGTGCCAGGGCTGGATCCTGAGATTGGGGGCGGATTCAGTTATCCAACTTTACGTCAGTATTCCGCAGGTTTAAATGCTACTTTTTAAAATCTTAATGTTATGAAAAAATATATAATCATATTATTAGCAGGGTTGATATTAGCAAGCAGCTGTAAGAAAAATCTGCTTAATTTAACCCCTTATACAGCCATATCATCCTCAACGATGTGGACAAATGATAACCTGACCGACCTGGGTATGGCCGGGGTTTATCAGGCCTTGCGTTTAGGGCAAAATACAGGTGCCGACAGCCAGGAAGAACCATATATGATGGATCAGCTCGGGTTTAGCACCCAGGCCAGGAACCTGACAAATTTACTCAATGGCTCTTCTACTTCAAATGATGGCATCTATGCGGATTTCTGGAAAAACCTGTATGAGGGTATTCAGCGTGCAAATGACGCTATTACCAATATCCCATTAAAATCACCATCGGTAGCTGCCAAAAAAGCAAGATATGTAGCTGAAGCTAAATTTTTAAGGGCTTATTTCTATATGAAGCTAAACCAACTTTATAAAGGGGTGCCTGTTTATTTAACTTATACAGAGCCCAGTCAGGCTATCAAGCCCCGGAGTACAGAGGCAGAAGTTTGGAGCCAGGTGGTTGCTGATTTAACCGATGCGATCAATGAACCGAATTTACCGGCCATCTATAAAGCCGGTGATGCCAATTACGGGCATGCAACCAAAGGCGCTGCTTATGCATTACGTGGTAAAGCGTATTTGTACATGCAGCAATACGCCCTGGCTGCTGCTGATTTTCAACAAGTGCAAAATGAAGGCTATGCGTTATTTCCGAGTTATTATACCCTGTTTAAACAAGCCAATGAGCAAAGCAGCGAAATGATTTTTGCCATTCAAAATATAGCAGTGGTTGGCAATGGTGGTACAATGCAGTTCTTTTGCGGTAATCGGTCTTCGTATGGCTCATGCTGGGATGATTACCTGGTGCCCCCAAATGAAGTCGACCTGTATCAAAACCTGGATGGCTCCACGTTTAACTGGGATGATGTTATCCCAGGCTATAATGAACTTACCCCAGCCCAAAGAGAAGTTTATTTTTTACGGGATAACTTAACAGCAACAGAAATTGCAGCAGCATCGGCAAGAGGGGCCGAAATGAGCTTGTATTTACCTGTCGGCAACGAGGCCAGAATTGCACAGGCCTATGCCAATCGTGATCCGCGTTTAGCCCTTAGCGTAATTACACCTTATTCAACTTATAACGGTGTTTTTGGTGCTGCCAATGCAACGCTTACCTGGCGCTGGCCTTATCGTGCGGCTGCAGCCCTTAATGGCGACCTGCAGACAGATATGACAGGTACACCGGTTTATCTTCACCGTAAATTTGTTGCCGAAGGCAATGCCGAAATACCAGCAACAGGCGGCAGGAACGCACAACCGATAAATTTCCCGTTGATCCGATATGCCGATGTGCTGCTGATGTGGGCAGAGGCCTTAAACGAGGAAGGTCAAACAGATGCCGCAGTCCCACTGGTAAATTTAGTAAGGGCCAGGGCAGGCGTAGCCTTACTTAATTCAAATGCTGCCACTACTGTTAACGGGCAGACTGATCTAAGACTGCGTATCAGAAATGAGCGTAGGGTTGAATTTATCAATGAAGGTATTAATTACTATGATGAGCTAAGATGGGGTACCATATACAACCAGGTTTATGCCAATAATAATGGAATAAAAAAACCATGGGGCAGTATTATATCTCCTTTCACCTGGCAATTTGGTTCAAGCACTACATACGTTTGGCCCATACCTCTTGCTGAACTTCAACGAAATCCTAACTTAAAACAAACAGCCGGATACGGATGGTAATAATGAGAAATACATGTAACTGTAACCAGCCTGTGTTACTGAGAACGAAAAGAAGCCCGGACAGGGCTACAGAAATCAGGGTAATAATAATTGAGGTGTTTTAGTTTAGTTGTTTTAGAGTATCACAAAGTGTCCTGCCGGTATTAGGCAGGTACTTTTGTGATTGTTAGCAGGCTTTACTTTTGAATTAAATTTATGGTGCTAAGATTTTATACCGACACACTCTTCTTACCACTCATCGCCGTAAATAACAATTTAAAATTGCGCTGTCTGAAGCCTATAAATAATATCCTCCAACAATGTAAATAACCGGGTTATCCCCTTTTATTTTTTATGAATAAACAACTTCTAAAATATTTCTTTTTCCTGTTACTGTTCGCGTTTAACCAATCTTTTGCAAAAACTGATGAGTTACCTTTAAATAATAATGTACGTAAGCGCATCAGCTTTAATAAAGGATGGCAGTTTCACTTAGCTTATGATGTGAGTAAACACCCCCAAAAGCTTAATGTAACTTTGCCGCACACCTGGAACGCTAAAGATGTATTGCTTGGAAATACCAATTATAAGCGCGAAACCGGCATTTATGAAAAAAGCTTTAGCGTTAACCCTGAATGGAAGGATAAACGGTTGTTCCTCTATTTTGATGGTGCAAATTCCGTAGCATCGGTATTTGTAAACCAGCATTTCGTAACCGAGCACAAAGGCGGTTATACTGCTTTTTGTGTAGAGATTACCGATTTTATTAAAACCGGCGAATTAAATACAATAACAGTACAGGTAAGTAATGCTTTTCGTAATGATGTGTTGCCGCTAAGCGGTGATTTTAATGTGTATGGCGGTATTCATCGCCCTGTTTCACTATTGGTTACGTCTAAAAATTGTATCTCCCCGCTGGATTATGCTTCGCCCGGGGTTTATCTTACCCCAAAAGACATATCAGCGGCGTCAGCTACGGTAAATGTTTTGTCCAAACTATCTTTAACCGATACAGCCAAATTCGAGGTACGATCTGAGATAAGAGATGCGGAACAGCATTTGGTGGGCTCAGCTACCAGCGCAATTGTAAATAATAAGCAATGCGCACAAACGATTAGCATCAGGAACCCACATTTTTGGAATGGTAAAACCGATCCCTATTTATATTCAGCCACTATAAAATTATTAAAAAACGGGCAGCTGATTGATGAAGTGAAACAGCCCCTTGGTATACGGTACTATAAGGTAGATGCCGACAGCGGATTTAACCTTAACGGCAAATACCTCGACCTGCATGGCGTAGGCTTCCACGAAGATGTAGAAGGTAAAGGATCGGCAGTGGATACGGCTGATTATATTAAGGATATGCAGCTGATCAAAGAAATTGGTGCCAATGCTTTACGGCTGACACATTATCCGCATGGCCAATATTTTTATGACTTATGCGATAAAAATGGTCTGGTGGTTTGGTCGGAGATACCTTTTGTTGGGCCGGGAGGCTACAGCGGCGATGGGTACATTAAAAGTGAGGCATTGGAACAGCAGGTGAAGCAGGTGCTTACTGAAATGATCAGGCAAAACTATAACCATCCCAGCATATTTTTCTGGGGATTGTTTAATGAATTGAAGCTTGACCATGACGATCCGGTTCCATTTTTAAATCAGCTGGACAGTCTCGCAAAAAAAGAAGATTCCACAAGGCTTACTACATGCGCTACTTTTTTGGATAATGATAAATTTAACAAGGTAACTGATCTGATCGCGTGGAATAAATATTATGGCTGGTACGCCGGTGAGTTTAAACAAATAGGCATATGGGCTGATAAAACACATAGCTTATTCCCCGGAAAGCCCTTTGCTGTAAGCGAGTATGGGGCAGGTGGCAGCCCTTTTAAGCATACCGAGAACGATGATAAACCTGCTGCTGACAGTAAATTCCACCCGGAAGAATGGCAAACCAGCTATCATGAAGCAAACTGGCAGGAACTCAGCAAAAGACCTTTTATCTGGGCTAAATTTGTTTGGGCGCTGGCTGATTTTGGATCGTCTATACGTAAAGAGGGCGATGCGCCCGGAATTAATGACAAAGGCTTAGTCACCTATGACCGGCGTGTTAAAAAGGACGCTTTTTACTTTTATAAAGCTAATTGGAACAATGAACGTATGCTGTATATTACAGATCGCCGTAACACCAGCCGGCATAAACCTTTAACAACGGTGAAAGTTTATAGCACGGTTTCAAACGTGCGGCTAATAGTGAATGGAACAGCTTTGAAAAGTGCTTCTCCCGATCAATTGCATATCATTAAATGGGAAAATATTAAGCTTAAAAAAGGTCTCAATAAAATTGAAGTCCGGAGTGGTTCTGGGGGTAATGTGCTGGAGGATTCATGTGAATGGGCACTGGAGTAAGTACAAGGACTATTTAACCTGAAGAAGATATTAACGTTACTGATTTTAAGATAGCAATTATCTGGATTGGTTAGCTTATGTTAGTTGAAATAGGCCGGCTTTTAGCCGGTCTTGTTAATTTTACGCCGATCTTAGTTTACTATTGCTTTTTCTAACTTGTTGTTTTGTATTTATTTTCAATGCAGAGATAAAACCAGCTCCCTTACCTGTTTAGTCAAGAGGAATACCCTCAACCCAAATCACACGATGATAATCTGTAGTCATCAAATGTGTAATTGACGTTTGTTTTGCTATTGTTAATTCTTTTATACAATTTTAGCGTACCACCGCCTGTACCGCCAGGAACTAAATACTTAAAACCAAATTATAAATAAATGAAAATGAAATTAAACGTGTTGTTCTGCCTGTTCATGGTGCTATCCAGTGTGGTATACGCGCAAAAAGCTAAAACCCAGGTTTCAAAAGTGTGGACTCCCGAAAAAGCCAATGCCTGGTATGCCGGGCATGCCTGGTTAAATGGCGCTGATTATATACCAAGCACTGCCATTAATCAACTGGAAATGTGGCAGGCCGGTACTTTTGATTCTGCGACAATTGATCGCGAGTTGGGTTGGGCAGAAAGTATTGGTTTTAATACCATGCGCGTGTTCCTGCATAGTGTGGCCTGGAAAGAAGACCCCGCAGGGTTCAAAACTCGTGTAAATACATTTTTAACCATAGCTGCAAAGCATCATATACAACCTCTGTTTGTGTTTTTTGATGATTGTTGGAATAAAGTACCACAGCCTGGTAAACAACCTGAACCTAAAACGGGCATCCATAATTCGGGGTGGGTGCAGGACCCCGGTCAGCCTGTATCAGAAGATCCGGCCAATTACCCCGGACTGGAAAAATATGTAAAAGATATCCTTACCACTTTTGGCCACGATAAAAGGATATTGTTGTGGGACCTGTATAATGAACCGGGGAATTCTGGTAAAGGTGAAAAATCATTACCATTGCTAAAAAAAGTATTTGCGTGGGCGAGGGAAGTAAATCCTGATCAGCCTGTTAGTGCGGGGTTATGGTCATGGGACCTGGAAAAGCTCAATGCTTTCCAGGTAACGCATTCAGATGTGATCACCTATCATGATTATGAAACACCCGACCTGCACCTTCGTGTTGTGCAATTGTTAAAAGCTTATGGCCGGCCTGTTATTTGTACCGAATACATGGCTCGCCCACGCAACAGTACCTTCGAAAATACGATGCCTATGCTTAAAAAGGAAAATGTAGGCGCAATCAATTGGGGATTGGTAGCGGGTAAAACAAATACAATGTATGCCTGGGATGCCCCCATGCCACAAGGCGGCGAACCTGCATTATGGTTTCACGAAGTCTTCAGAAAAGATGGTACACCGTATAAGCAGGAGGAGGTTGATCTGATCAAAAAATTAAATAATAAATAATGCTCCGGGTATATTTTTTGGCTTTAAGATCAAGTTTAATCAACAGCGACAATCGCATTGACGGTCTGTTTGTGAGATTAAATTAGCCGGCGGGCAACAACTTGCCACCATTTGGGCTATTTTATTATTTTTGGCGTTTATTTTAAAATAAACATCATTATTTACTTATTAAAAACAACAAGAATGGAAAAATTCAAGGCGTTACAGGAATTGATAATTACCGCCGAAAAAGATGCTTCGGCATTTTATGACAAGGGAAACAAGGCTGCAGGCACGCGTTTGCGCGGAGCGATGCAAGAGCTAAAGGCACTGGCAAACGAGGTTCGTAAAGAAGTGATCGAGAAGAAAAACGCATAGTAACAATTTAAGATTGTTTTTGAAAAAAGCCCGGTTAAAGACCGGGCTTTTTTGTTTTGTTTCAATAAACATTCAATTAATAATGGCCTAAGCGGCCTTGAAACCAATAATAAAATAAAAAAGTAAATTGAATTAAATACCGAAATACTTTATACATTAGCAAAAAACTTTAGGGGTGCCTTGTGCTGAGAAATACCCTTTGAACCTGATGCAGTTAGTACTGCCGAAGGGAAAAGTAGAACAACTTTATTGTTGTTTACCAATCCTCCTACGGGTCCATTCCTATTGTTTAAAAATTAAACTGGATGGACATCACCGTAAATCAACAAAGTTATTCCGTTTCTGAAACCTGCTCTCTGCAGCAGATGCTTGATGCTGTTTTTTTGCAGCCAGCCAAAGGCATCGCAATTGCAGTTAATCAGGAGATCATTCCTAAAAGCAATTGGCAAACCTGCCAATTACAATCCGGCGATACCATCACCATCATCAAAGCAACCCAAGGCGGATAAAATATAAAAACTACTTATGAAAACAGAAAAAATTCCAGATGGACAAGTAATTAGCCGTACCCCATTTCCGGCATCACGCAAAGTGTATGTAAAAGGACAAATTCATAACATTGAAGTTGCGATGCGTGAAGTTAGCCTGAACGAAACCAAACTCCATGGCAGGTTTGGCGAAACGGAACCTAATGCGCCGGTAACTATTTATGATACTAGTGGCCCGTTTACCGATCCCGACATAGAAATTGATGTAAAACAAGGTTTACCGCGTTTACGTGAGCAATGGATAATTAACCGTGGCGATGTAAAGCAGTTAGATGGAATTTCATCCGATTATGGAAACCTGCGTGCCAATGACCAAAAATTAGATACGCTAAGGTTTACACACATCAGTAAACCATACAGAGCTTTGCCCGGCATGAATGTGTCACAGATGCATTATGCCCGAAAGGGAATCATTACACCCGAAATGGAATATATCGCCATTCGTGAAAACCAGCGTATAGACTTATTGAAAGAACAATTGAACGGGCAATATGATGTTATGGCTCATCAGCACCCCGGGCATAGTTTCGGTGCTAATACCCCAAAAGGTTATATCACACCTGAATTTGTGCGTGCTGAAGTAGCTGCAGGTCGAGCGGTAATACCATCAAATATTAATCACCCCGAAAGCGAACCGATGATCATTGGGCGTAATTTTCTGGTTAAGATAAACGCCAACATTGGTAACTCTGCCGTTACTTCAAGTATTGAAGAAGAGGTAGAAAAAACCGTATGGGCCTGCCGCTGGGGCGCTGATACTATCATGGATCTATCTACCGGCAAAAATATTCATGAAACCCGTGAATGGGTGATCCGTAATTCACCTGTGCCCATTGGTACTGTGCCCATTTATCAGGCTTTGGAAAAAGTGAACGGAAAGGCAGAAGACCTGACCTGGGAGCTTTTCAGGGATACGCTTATTGAGCAGGCTGAGCAGGGTGTTGATTATTTCACTATCCATGCGGGGGTATTATTACGTTATGTGCCGTTAACGGCTAAACGCATCACGGGGATTGTATCGCGCGGTGGTTCTATTATGGCTAAATGGTGTTTGGCGCATCATAAAGAGAACTTCCTGTATACCCACTTTGAAGAGATCTGTGAGATAATGAAAGCTTATGATGTAGCATTTTCATTGGGTGACGGGCTTAGGCCCGGTTGTATTGCCGATGCAAATGATGCCGCGCAGTTTGGTGAGTTGGAAACATTGGGTGAGCTAACAAAGATTGCCTGGAAACACGATGTGCAAACCATTATAGAGGGCCCCGGCCATATACCCATGCATATGATCAAAGAAAATATGGATAAGCAACTAGCACACTGCGGCGAAGCTCCATTTTATACATTAGGCCCCTTAACTACAGATATTGCACCGGGTTACGATCATATTACTTCTGCTATCGGCGCGGCAATGATCGGCTGGTTCGGAACGGCAATGCTTTGTTATGTAACACCCAAAGAGCATTTAGGGTTACCCAATAAAAAGGATGTTAAGGATGGTGTGATCACCTATAAAATAGCGGCACACGCGGCCGACTTAGCCAAAGGGCATCCCGGAGCGCAGTATCGTGATAACGCGTTAAGCAAGGCCCGCTTCGAGTTCAGGTGGGAAGACCAGTTCAATCTCTCGCTCGATCCCGACACTGCCAGGGAGTTTCATGACGAAACCCTGCCTGCCGATGGTGCCAAGATCGCTCACTTTTGCTCCATGTGCGGTCCTAATTTTTGCTCGATGAAGATCACGCAGGATGTGCGCGACTACGCCAAAGAAAATGGCATGGGCGAAACTGATGCGCTATCAAAGGGAATGGAAGAAAAGTCGAAGGAGTTTTTACAAAAGGGCAGCGAAATCTATTTGTAAAATATGGAACTGATCGTTATTTCAAACCCGCGTCCTGTTGCTGATGAAAGTATTATCGTCAACAATCTTTTTCAATCGGGATTAAAATACTTTCATATCCGCAAGCCTAAAAGCGATATTCAAACGGTAAGAGAACTGATCAACGGGATAGCACCACGATATTATGATCGTATCTCGCTGCATCAATTTCATGAGATAGCGCAAGAGTATGGTATAAAAAGATTGCATTATACAGAATCGGCCCGTGTAGGATCAAACCAACAGCAATTGCAATCAAAAGTGGATGATGGGTTTATTTTAAGTACTTCAATCCATGATATTTCAATATTGCAGGCATTAACATGCTTTGATTATGTTTTTTATGGCCCAGTATTTAATAGTATATCCAAGCCCGCTTACCAAAGTAAATTACCTGCCGATTTTAAACTGGATAAAATCAATATTAAAACCAGGGTAATGGCTTTAGGAGGGGTGGAAGCATGTAATTTAACAAGGATCAAAAATATGGGATTTGATGGTGCAGCCGTATTGGGTATACTTTGGATTGAACCGCATAAGGCACAAGAACGCTTTCATCAGTTAAAAGAAAGCATGTTGTTTAATTATAATAATACATCTATACAATGATTGATAAACTACACTATATATCACAACAGGCCGAAGACGGATCACATTTAACCGCTATTCAGCAAGCACTGGAGGCAGGCTGCAAATGGATACAACTCCGGGTTAAAAACCAATCCAATAAGGTGGTGCTTGAATATGCCATAACGGCCAATAAATTATGCAAGCTATATGGCGCTAAACTAATCGTTGATGACCATCCCGAAATAGCATTAGCGGCAGGAGCCTATGGGGTACACCTTGGTTTGCAGGATATGCCCATAGCCCAGGCAAGACGCATTATTGGTGATAAAATGATCATCGGTGGTACGGCAAATACCTTTCAGCATATACAGCAAAGGGTAGATGAAGGAGTTAACTACATTGGCTGCGGTCCTTACAGGTTTACAACAACCAAGGAAAAGCTAAGTCCGATTGTGGGTTTAAGGGGATATGAAAAGCTTGCTGAGCAAATGCTTGCTGCCAATATTAAAATACCTGTTATTGCTATTGGCGGTATTTTGTATGAGGATGTTGCTGCAATAATGCAAACCGGGCTTTATGGCGTGGCCATATCGGGAGCTATCACCTTTTCGGATAATCGTGAACAAACTGTAAAACAAATTTACCAGCAATTAAATTCATCCGCTTTAATGCAGGTTATTTAAAGCTACAGATTTTTAAAACTATGTTAAAAATAGCCGACAAGATATTTAATTCCCGTTTGTTTACCGGTACCGGTAAATTCAGTTCTTCTGTTTTGATGGAAGAAGCGCTATTGGCTTCCGGATCAGAACTGGTAACCGTTGCATTAAAACGTGTGGATCTGAAAAATAACGATCAGGATGATCTGTTGATCCGTTTGAAATATCCGCATATTAACTTGTTGCCCAATACATCAGGTGTGAGAACAGCTAAAGAAGCTGTATTTGCGGCGCAACTGGCAAGAGAAGCCTTAGAAACCAATTGGATTAAACTGGAGATACACCCCGACCCTAAGTATTTAATGCCTGATCCTATTGAAACATTAAAAGCTACGGAAGAGCTTGTGAAATTAGGCTTTATTGTATTGCCTTATATCCATGCCGACCCGGTATTATGTAAACGATTGGAAGATGCAGGCACCTCGGCAGTGATGCCATTAGGATCGCCGATAGGCAGTAATAAAGGATTAAAAACCATAGATTTTTTAGAGATCATCATCAGCCAGAGTAACGTTCCTGTGATCGTTGACGCTGGCATAGGTTCGCCATCTGATGCTGCCTGGGCCATGGAGATTGGCGCTGATGCTGTACTGGTAAATACTGCTATTGCTGTTTCGGGGAATCCGGCACAAATGGCAGCAGCATTTAAAATGGCTGTAGAAGCTGGCCGGATGGCTTTTGAAGCTAAACTGGCTTTGTCGGTAACCCATGCTATAGCAAGCAGCCCCTTAACCTCGTTTTTAGATGAATAGCTTTACCGATATTTTTAAATCATTTGATTGGGATGAAACCAAAGCGGGTATCTATGCCAAAACAGGGCAGGATGTAGAACGGGCATTAGCAGCTAACAAACGTACACTGGAAGACTTTAAGGCCCTGGTATCGCCTGCTGCAGCACCATATCTGGAGCAAATGGCGGGTATCAGTCAGCACTTAACCCTGAAGCGTTTTGGCAAAGTGATACAAATGTATGTGCCGCTCTATCTCTCAAACGAGTGTAAGAATATTTGCACTTATTGCGGTTTTAGCTACGATAACAAGGTGAAACGTAAAACGCTTTCGCCAATGGAAATCATGCAGGAGGTTGCTGTTATTAAGGATATGGGATATGACCATGTGCTGTTGGTTACCGGTGAAGATAACGAAACCGTTAATGTAGCATATTTCAAAAAAGTGCTCGATCTCATCCGCCCGCATTTTGCGCATATCTCGATGGAAGTTCAGCCGCTCGATCTGGAAGATTACCGGCAATTAACACCTTATGGCTTAAATACAGTATTGGTTTACCAGGAAACCTACCACCAGGAAGATTATAAAAAGCACCACCCCAAAGGAAAAAAATCAAATTTTCAGTACCGGTTGGAGACACCAGATCGGTTGGGGCAGGCAGGTATCCATAAAATGGGTTTGGGCGTTTTGATAGGGCTGGAAGACTGGCGAACCGATTGTTTTTTTACAGCATTGCACCTGAATTATCTGGAGAAAAATTACTGGCAAAGTAAATATAGTCTCTCGTTTCCCCGATTGAGGCCATTTAGCGGAGGCTTGGAACCAAAGGTAGAAATGAGCGACCGTGAACTGGTGCAATTGATCTGCGCTTACAGGATCTTTAACGAAGAGGTAGAGCTCTCGATGTCGACACGGGAATCTGAGAATTTTCGAAACAATATTATCAAATTAGGCATAACCTCTATCAGCGCCGGATCAAAAACCAATCCCGGCGGATATGCGGTTGAACCTGAATCGCTGGAACAATTTGAGATCAGCGATGAACGCAGTCCTGAACAAATTGCCCAGGTAATCAGATCACAAGGCTACGAGCCTGTTTGGAAGGATTGGGATAACAGTTTAGCACTATAACCATGTTAGCAACTGAAGAATTAAAGCGGTATAGCAGGCAGATCATATTGCCTGAATTTGGTTTAACCGGGCAGGAAAAACTAAAGAACGCCAATGTGCTGATGATTGGTGCCGGTGGTTTAGGTTGCCCCATATTGCAATACCTTACCGCAGCCGGTGTAGGCACCATAGGGATTGTTGACGATGATGTGGCAGACCTAAGTAATCTGCATCGCCAAATCTTATATTCCACAGCTGATATAGGTAAATATAAAGCTCATGTAGCCAAAGAAAAGCTTGGTATACTCAATCCGCATATCAATATCACTGCTTTTATTGAACGTTTTACTGCAAGCAATGCAGAACAGATCTGTAAGGATTATGACCTGGTGATTGATGGGTCGGATAATTTTGAGACTCGTTATTTGGTGAATGATACTTGCGTGGCTTTAAATAAACCGCTTGTATTTGGATCCATTTTTAAGTTTGAAGGCCATGTTTCCGTATTTAATTATCAGGGTGGGCCCAGTTATCGCGATGTATTCCCCGAAGCACCACCCGCTGATGAAGTGCTTAATTGTGCTGAGATTGGTGTATTAGGGGTATTACCCGGAATAATCGGTACCTATATGGTCAATGAAGCCATCAAGATCATTTGTGATATTGGCGAAACCTTATCCGGTAAATTGATGGTAATTAACGCGCTGAATAATACAACCAGTATTTATAAAGTTGGGAAGCCGCAAAAACAAGCTAAAGACGTAGATAGCAATATAATAGACCCGGTAACCTCACATGAAATAACAATTGCTGAACTAAAGAAATGGCTCTCGGAAGCTCCTGGTGAAATATACCTGGTAGATGTGCGCGAAAGTTATGAGTTTGAAGATTACAATATCGGCGGAATAAACATCCCTTTATATGAATTGCAGGATCATATCGTAGACTTACCGGTCGATAAAAAGCTGGTGTTCTGCTGCCAGTCGGGTCAACGGAGTAAAATGGCTATTCAATTGTTAAAGCCTTTATACAAGGGGAAAATGTACAGTTTAAAAAACGGGGTGATGGAGTATGAGTAAATATAAGTACCCGGTTGTATTAGCCATTGCCGGATCAGATAGTGGGGGAGGTGCCGGTATACAAGCCGATTTGAAGACCATAAGTGCACTGGGGTGTTTTGGCACCACTGCCATTACCGCTATTACTGCTCAAAATACGTTAGGTGTTAGTGGCATACATTCAATACCGGTTGAGTTTGTTAAATCGCAGATCAAAGCGGTAATGGATGACCTAAAGCCCTCGGCCATCAAAATAGGTATGGTGCACAGCGCAGCACAGGCCATAAGCATTGCCGAAACTTTAAGTGATTATCGGGATGTACCGGTTGTTTTTGACCCGGTTATGGTGGCTTCCAGTGGTGACCATCTGTTAGCAAAAGACACAATAGCTACTTTTAAAAAGGTGCTTTTCCCCTTAGCTCAAATAATTACCCCCAACCTGGATGAAGCAGCCATACTGGCCGATATGAATATCAAAACTATTGATGACATGAAAGCGGCTGCGGTACGAATTATGCAATATGGCTCGTATTCGGTACTAATCAAAGGGGGGCATTTAAAAGGCGTTGATCTGTTTGATGTCTACCTGGACCGGAATGGTGTTGAACATGTTTACAGCTCAAAAAAAATAAATACCATCAATACACATGGTACAGGATGCAGCCTGTCATCTGCTATCGCATCCTTTATCGCGTTGGGCAATGATCTGGATCAGTCGATATCAAAAAGTAAAATATATATTCAAAATGCGATTGAACAGGGTAAAGATGTTAAAATCGGGGAAGGCCACGGCCCGCTGAACCATTTTTTTGACCCTCAAAAATTAGTAAAATATAAAATGAGTGAAGGCGTCTGATAAGATGCTTTCACCATATGGAGCCATAGAGCACTTGATTACCGAATTTTAATATTAAAGTAAAAAGCAGGTTGATATATCGGTTCCTCCGGAACTAAAAGGCCGGCTTGGTCGTTAGCTAATTGGATATTTATTTTCTAATCTCATTTATGTTAGCATATTTGAGCAATAAATATTGAATAAAAGATAATTCAGGTTTAATTAAAAGTTTACAGGTATAAAATGACCAAATTGTTTATCGGCGGGTTTCCGCTGGACATTACAGAACTGGAACTAGTGCAGTTGGTGGCGCCTTATGGCACGGTCAGCACCATTAAAATCGTGCGCGATAAAAAGACAAATCAATGCAAGGGCTATGCTTTCATTGAAATACTGGAAGCTGATGGTGCTGAAAATGCTGTGGCTGCTTTAAACGGCGCAGAAATGCAGGGACGCGAACTGAAGCTGAATATCGTTGCTGATGAACCATCTGTTAAAACCTATGTCCGGTTATCAAAACCGGGCGATCCGCAAAGAAAGAAAAGGCCGCGACGGCCACTTTCCTGATCTACGCTGCTCAATTTTAACGATAGCTTACCTATAAAAATAGTTTTTAATTCAGGATTAATACAGAATTAAAACCTACATTTATAATGTATAGCCTATTATTTATATGGAAGAATAATTACCTGATTTTTTTTGTTCACTATTTATTTATTCCAATTGATACAGCGTTTCAATTCCCTGATATACTCAGGTAAACCCTTGTTAACAATTTTCAGGTATTTAAATCATAATCATTTCAATCACTGTAAAAAAATTATATGCTTTGTCACTATTATACTTCCATTATATTGCACAGCGCAGAAAAAGGATAGCTTAAAAGCTACTCATGATACAGTAATTAATAAATTACCGCCAAACTCGAAATTTACCCAGGTGAATGGGCGGGTCATCAACGAGTTTTCTGGTCAGCCACTCTCATACGTAAATGTTAAATTCACTGGCAGCAATATTGGTACAAATACTGATAATGAGGGTAAATTTAGTTTAAGCGCACCAGGTTCATTTACGCATATTACATTTTCTTCTGAAGGCTATCAAAAGGTGGTTAAGGCAATAAATGGTGGCCAGAATAATAATATCAATGTTAAGCTCAAACCTAGTCAAACCCAACTTAGGGAAGTAGTTATAAACTCCGGTAAAAGTAAAAGATACAGAAATAAAGGCAATCCTGCCGTTGAATTGATTCAACAGGTTATTGATCATAAAAATCAAAATCGTATGGAAAGCACAGATTATCTGCAATACGATCGCTATGAGCGTATTGGCTTATCCTTATTTAATCTATCATCCAAGCTAACCAACAGTCATTTTTTCAGCAAGTATAAATTCATGCTGGATAGCACCACAGTTATAAATGGTCAGAAACAAACCTCATTGCCGGTTTTTTTTACTGAAAAGCTATATCAAAATTACTTTCGAAAAGCCCCGGAAAAATCAATACAGGTGTTATTGGCTGAAAAGGGAATAAATATTATCAAGTTTGTAGATACGGCAGGCCTGGATATCTACCTTAACCGTCTTTACGGTAATAATATAGATATCTATGACAACAATGTATTCATCATAGTAAACCAGTTTCTGAGTCCTATTGCAGATCATGCTCCTGATTTTTATAAATTCTTTATTACCGATACAATACAAAACGGTAAAGAGAAATTGGTTGAATTAAGTTTTACACCACGCAATAAAGGTGATCTTTTATTTGAAGGTAAGTTGCGGGTTACGCTGGATGGCCGTTATGCAGTAGAATCCTGTGAGCTGAATGTAAATAAGCAGATCAATATCAATTTTATGCGCAGCCTGAAGATCAGGCTGGATTTTAAGCAGTATCCTAATGGGCGTTTTTATCTAATCAAAAGTAATGTAGATGCTGATTTTGGAGTGTTTAGAGATAAGGGGGCTGGTGTTTTTGGGGAGCGAACGGTAGTTTACTCAAATTATAAATTAAATGCGCCTCTCCCTGCTGCATTTTATGAGGGAAAAAGTTTACAATCAGCCATAAATTCAAATCAATCAGATACCAGTTATTGGGTACAACACCGAACTGACACTTTAACCAGTGAACAAAACCATTTTTATGCCCGCATCAACCGGCTTGAAAATATGTCATCCTTTAAAACAGCCACCTGGATAGCTTCCACACTTACAGGAGGATATGCAGACGTAGGGAAAGTACAAATAGGCCCGATCGGTTCTTTTTTTTCATTTAACAACCAGGAAGGTGCCCGTTTTCAGGTAGGGGGAAGAACTACTCCCAAATTCAATTCATTCATTTACCTGGAAGGTTATACAGCCTATGGCACAAAGGATAAGCAGCTTAAATATGACCTCAATACTTACTTTTCACTCAATAAAACACCCTCGTACCGCTTTCCGAATGATTATTTTAAAGTAAGCTATTTATATGATATTGATCTGCCTGGACAAACATTTGCTATTACTAATGAGCAAGAAGCATTATCGTCATTCAGTACAGGAAAAACAGATTATTGGATATATAATAAGATCTTCTCATTTGCTTATGTAAAGGATTTTGAAAATCATCTTTCATATAACCTGGCTTTCAGAAACTGGAACCAGCAGGCAGCAGGTACATTGGTATATGAGCTCAATGACCCGGATAATACCCTTGTACATAATTTAACTACCAGCGAAATTGATCTGGGACTAAGGTATGCACCCCATGAACAAATTATAGAGGGAACCCAGCAAAGACATAGTATTCATAGTAAGTATCCGATTTTTAACTTGCAGTTTAACCATGGCTTTAAAGGTGTACTTAACGGGTCTTATACTTACAACAATATTTATGCTAATATTTACAAGCGGTTTTATTTTTCGCAATTAGGTTATTCAGATGTTACCATGCTTGGCAGCCTTATAACCGGGAAGGTGCCGTTTCCACTGCTAAGCATCAGCCCGGCCAACCAATCCATTGCTTATGATCCCAATGCTTATAATAAGATGGACTACCTGGAATTTGTAAGTGATCATTATGTGGGGATAAACTTTACACAAAGTTTTAATGGATTTTTTCTAAATAAAATTCCCTTAATAAAACATTTGAAATGGCGGGAATACCTTTCTTTTAAAGCTTTGTATGGTGGCTTGCGTACAGAGAACAATCCTTTGTATTCAAAAGATCTATATCAGTTCCCGACAGGTTCAAATGGCTCAAATGGCACCTATGCACTGGGTAATACGCCCTACCTGGAAGCTGGTGCAGGTATAGGAAACATCTTCAAGATCCTGCGTATAGACTTAATAAGAAGATTTGACTATCTTGATCATCCGGGTATTTCGCCTTATGGTATAAAGTTTAGTTTTACTCTTGATTTTTAAATGGGGTGTAAACAAAAGCTATATTAAAATGTGGCAAAACCCGCAGTTCTACCACATTTTAATAATAAAGTGATATAAACGATCTGTATAAATCACACGCTTATAATTAACTGACGAATGCGATAATGTCCGCGCTTATTCTTTCAGCATCCATCATATACATGCCGTGAGGCTGATCTTCATAAATTTTTAACTGGCAGTGTTTAAAAAGCTTTTGTGCTTTTTTGGCGGTAAGTTCCATCGGGCAGCTTTCGTCCTTAGTACCGTGCAGTAATAATACCGGGATATTAATTGTTTTCAGTACTTCACGCAGGTCTGTTTTAACCCCTGTTCTTAACATTTCAATGCTTGCCTGCATAGAGGCTTGTAAGGTGATGCTAATTCCCCATTCCGTAAAATCATTTGTAACCTTGCAATTTTCGGCTGACAAATCAAAAAAACCTCCAACGATAGACCGGACGTATGCAGGCCTGTCCTTTTGCATAAAAGCTATAGCCTGATCAAGATAGATTTCATCAATACCATCCTCGTTATTGTCAGTTTTTAAAAGGAACGGTATGGTGCCTCCGATCAGGATTGCACGTTTGGTTTTTGCATCATTGTTATCTGCCAGGTACTGGCTTATTACACCACATCCCATAGAATGGCCAACAAGAATTATATCATCCAGTTTAAGTTCGTTAATTACTCTGGCAAGATCACTGGCCAGCGTTTTAAAGTCATAACCATCCCATGGCTGGTCTGAGCGGCCGCAGCCACGCTGATCGTAGGCAATACACCTATAATTTTTACGGGCAAGGTCATTCATTACATATTCCCATGAATCGCTGTTAATACACCAGCCATGAACGAAGAGTATAGCCTGGCCTTTGCCCCAATCTTTATAAAATAAATTTGTTCCGTCTTCTGCTTTAATAAATGACATGATATTTTCCTTTCGTTAGTTAAATTAGTTCCAAAACAGGTTTTCTGCGTCGATATCTGCTGAGAAGATCTCGGCAGCAATGATCTGGCCGTTCTCAACGGTATATACATCGGTATTATCCACTTCCAGGCTTTCACCGGAAGGTTTGGTTGCAGTCCAGCTGAGCAGGCAGGCCACTTTGCTACCATTTACGCTAACCGATTTGATTTCAGATAACCGCAGGCTGTTTGCTGAAAGTTCGAACATTTTTCCTACCATCCCGAAAACTTCCATATTGGAACTTTTCAGGCCTGATACGCTGTTGTTTCCGGGTTGGTTCCACCTGATTGCCGGATGTAATAATTCTGCTAGTTTAGCATTGTCGCCTGTTTGTACTGCTGTTAAAAAGTCGATTGCTACTTCTTTTGCTTCGTTTTTCATTTTTTCTGATTTTAAATTGTTATTAAATGGATTTAACTTTTCTTAAGGATATTCGTCCTTTTCGTTAAGCAAATATCCACAACTCAGCCATATTGGTTGTTACCATTAAACGACAGTGATTGTCCATTTTGCGACAATCTGTGGAATTACTATTTTAAAATCCTTTTATTGATGGGGACTTTGAACGGCATTCATTTACCATATCGCGACATTTCTTGATTTTCACTAACTGCCAATGTATATTCGTTAAATTTTAAAGTAATGGAAGACCAGCAAAAAAGATTGATGTTAAGCTTACTGGCCTACGCGGCTCAGCGAGATCTGTCAGTGGAAAGAATTTGCAGGTTATCCAACATTACAATGGCCGACTTAAACGACGCCGCAAAACCACTTTCAAAAAAGCAGATAAATGATATCTGGCTCAATGCGATGCAGCTAAGCGGAGATTCATTGTTCGGATTACATTTTGGGGAGTCATTACAACTGGTTGCACTCGGTGTTGTTGGTGAAGTTATAAAAAGCAGCCGGACAGTTGGTGAAGCGATTAGTATCGCAGCCTCACTGGTTCATTTGATCACCGCAGACTTTAACATGCAGATCACCGCAGAAGAAGATGTATTTACGATTCATTTTGTACCGGTATCACCCGATTGGCAACAATCTCCGGTAGCCTTACAAATGCTTCACCTCCTGATGGTTTTTACTATTCACGAACTGGATGGGTTGTTATTACAAAAGATCAGGCCTTTGGCTTTTTGCTATGGATTAAAAACTGAATATGCCAAAGAATTGAACCGTGTGGCCAGGTGTGAAGTTTCTATTAATGCAGGTATATTCGCCATTGATCTGAATAAGACATACTGGAATGAGCCCATCATCACGGCAAATTATGAATTACAGCAAGCCTTGCTTCAAAAGATAGCCCCGGAAACCAACAAAAGACCTAAAGGGGAAACCTTTCAAGGGCGCATTTATAACTACCTGATGGCCAATTCTTATTTGGGCATGGTTTCGCTGGAGGATATCGCTGCGAATTTTGACATGAGCGCAAGGACAATGCAGCGGAAGCTGAAACAAGAAAGTGTCAATTTTCAGCAGATTACAGATGAGGTTCGTAAAAATCTGGCCATCAGTTACCTGAAGGCAGGAAACGTTCCCCTTAAACAGGTTTCCTATCTGCTCGGCTATAATGAACTAAGCGCCTTTACAAGGACCTTTAAACGATGGATGGGAATTACCCCAGGGCAGTACATGAGTTCGCAATCAGCGCAGTGATCATGGACAAATCAGACTTGTCCTACCATTTGCTGAACATGAGCACCGGCCCCGGGATAAAGTTTACGACGCTTATAGCTTGGATACCAATTCAGCTATTCTGTTAGAGATCCCCACTTCGTTGTCATACCAGGCAACAACTTTAATCAATTTACCTATTGTTTTAGTAAGGCTTCCGTCCACAATTGAGGAATGCGTATTTCCCAGTATGTCCGATGATACAAACTGCTCTTCCGTGTACTCCATGATGCCCTTTAGTGAATTTTCAGCATAGCTTTTGAGCAGGCTGTTTAACTCATCGACCGACACCTCTTTCTTTAAGTTAATCGACAAATCAACAATAGACGCATCAATTACCGGAACACGGTAAGAATAACCATCAAGTTTGCCTTTTAAGTTTGGCAGCACATCGCCAATTGCTTTGGCAGCACCTGTAGTAGTAGGGATAATTGAATAAGATGCTGCACGGGCTCTGCGCAAATCTTTATGCGGTGCATCCTGTAAGTTCTGATCAGCAGTAAAGGCATGAACGGTAATCATATACCCGGATTCTACGCCAAACTCTTTATCCAATATATAAAGGATCGGAGCGATACTACCGGTGGTGCAGGAGGCTGTAGAGTAGATCAGATCATCGCTTATGAGTTCATTATTTACCCCATGCACAATAGTTTTTACGCCGCCTGTTGCCGGGGCAGTAATCAGTACTTTTTTCGCACCTGCATTGATGTGCGCCTGCGCCGCGGCTTTATCCGTAAAGCGGCCAGTGGATTCTATAACAACGTCAATACCCAAATCTTTCCATGGCAGTTTTTCAGGATCGCGTTCGCTCAACATGATTATCGGTTTTCCGTTTACAATGATCGTGTTACTGTCAGCACTTACTTCGCCGGGAAAACGACCGTGCGCTGTATCATATTTTAATAAATGAGTCAGCGTTTTAACATCGGTTAAATCATTGACTGCCACTACTTCAATGTCTGTTTTATTTTGTAATGCTCTTAGAGTCATCCGGCCGATACGGCCAAATCCATTTATTGCTATTTTCATGTTGTTTATATTAAATTATGTGTTTCTCATTTATTGTTATTACCCATCATCCGATAAGGTATTTTATATACAAAGCAAAGCCCTAACATGTTGCTGAAAATGTGCACATGCTTAAAAAATATCTTTAAGATCTTTACTTAAACACCGTTCATGGCGCCCGTTAAATTGGTGTGAAGCAATTCTTCAATTCCATTGTCTTTAAGCGCAGTCCTGAAAGTGCGCCGGTAATAAGACGGCGTGGTCATTAAATGCCTTAAAAATGTTCGGCGCATCGAGATGAGGTTTCCCAGGCCGCATAACTCCGCAATTCTTTCAAGAGGTATATCCGTATCTTCCAGGTATTTTCGTGCGGTTTCCACCCGGAGTTTCTCAATAAATTTGGCGGGGGAAATACCCGTTTGTTTATGGAAAACGCGTGTGAAGTTACGCCTGCTCATGTTTAAGTGGTCTGCAATTCTCGCCAGATCCAGTGGCTCGTGTAAGTGCTCAGTAAACCAGTTTTTTAATCTTTCAGCAATATTAGAACTCTCGTAAATAGGAAGTAAATTGCCAAATTGTGTTTGGAAACCCGGTCTGCTCAGGTAAAAAACCAATTTTCTTGCTACTGTTATTGCAATGTCCTTACCGTAGTCTTCTTCAACCAGTGCCAAGGCCAGATCTATACCCGACGATACCCCGCCCGAAGTATAAATATTACCGTCGTTCATAAAAAAGGCATTGGAGTCGACATGCACCAGTGGATAAGCTTTCTTTAAGCGCTCACTCAAATCCCAGTGTGTGGTCGCCTTTCTTCCATTTAACAGCCCTGCTTTTGCCAACGAAAATGCACCGCCGCAAACTGAGCCGATTCTTCGGGTATTTTGTTCAGTGAGTTTAGACAGCCATTGATAAAAATCATTGTAAGCCGGGTTTGATAGTTCCACAAAATCATTTCCCGCGATGATCAAAGTATCAATAGGTGTGGTAATATCCATTACACAACTTTGGCAATGAATTTCAAGACCCGATGAAGTCTTAACTTTCTTATTTGATGTAGGAGATGCGACAATAACATCATAACCATCCGTGGATGAAGACAAGCATTTATTCGCAAAAGTAAACACGTCAGCAGGACCGGCAAAATTAAGTAACGTATTACCGGACATTGCAACAATGACCACTAGCTTCTTTTTGCTTTGGCAATCAGACTCAGATCTTTCGTGATTCATAATACAAAAATAAAGTAATATAACAAGGTCTCAAAGGACATAAATTATACAATTCGGGCCACTTTTATAGTAGAGATAGATATGTTAGCTGGTGAACGGCACAAAGCGTGGGCCTGCAAAACTGGTTGTATTAATAAGTTGACAGACTGGGCGTAAACACCAATGATAGCAGCTTCCGCTAAATCTTAAATTATTTCTCTGATTGCTTGGAAATTAAATTTTCAATGTATAGGTTTATAGAAAGTTATTTAAACGCTCTGCAATATTAAATAATGATAAACCTTTCACATCTTCATCAATGATTAATGATATATTGGTTTTGCTTAGAGATAAGCTTAACGATTATTGCCGCCTAAAAACCGGTACGCTTGAAGACAAAGTTTTTTTTCCAGACGGCGCAAATCTTGATCCGGCGCAATTTCCTGTTAATTCTGTTGTTCCGATTTTAGTTAATTATGAAGAAGAAAAGCAAATAAGGAATGCAAACAGGTTTGAAGGCGTAATCAGAGACAATGTGAAAACAGGGGGTAGCCCGGCAATCTATTTGAATTTAATGGTGCTTTTTGTTATTCGTTTCTCCAATTATGAACAAACCATGAAATTCATGTCGCTGATCATCAGTTTTTTTCAAACCAATAATTTATTCGATCAGTACTCTGCCCCAGATCTGCCACCTAATATTGATAAGATAAGATTAGAACTGCAAACAATGTCGTTCGGCGAGCGGAGCGAGTTATGGAACTCGCTCAAATCACCTTATCAACCCTCTGTGCTATATAAAGTAAGCATGCTTGCTTTTGAAGACGAGGTGTCAATAGCGTTAATCAGTGGTGTATCTGACCTTAAAAATAGTTTACAAAGCATCTAATGATTCTTCGCAAAGTAATCAGTATTGATTTCAGGCATGACTATTTCGGTCTGGTTACCCCTGAACTGTTTGAAATTTTTCCAACAGAAACATGCAAGAGCCTGATGAAACAATACGGATTGCGCCAGGGCAAAGGATTTCCGTTGGTGATCTACTCAAACGCACCCATAAACAGCACCTTACCCAAAAAAATATCTTTTGATTTTCTGCTTCAATGTAAAGACCAATGCTTTTTAACCTATACCAATTTCCCGCCGACAACCCAAGAGCAGCTTTATCTGTTCACCAATAAGAAGGGCTCCGATCTGCAGCTTTCGGTTGCAGCAACAAAGGATTTTGATTTGCCCGGTGGTGCCAGTGTGTTTGGAGCCATCAGCATAAATGCCAATGTTACGGCCTATGCCGGGTTTGCTATTAATTTTCAGCCTATAAAATTAAAATGGAAATATTATATAATTTCAGCACAGCCTGACATGCAGGCAGTTGTTGACGGTAGTTTTCAGTCCATTGCCTTTGAACAAAATGATAAACCCCAATCAGATCCGGTTTATACTTCACTGACCACGCGTTTTCCGAATGCCGGGGTCGCTGTTTTTGAATCGGAAAAAGAAATACCGCTAAGCAGCCGCGGACTAAGAAACATCAAACTAAAAAATCCTGAAAATAATACAACCATGATAAGCCATTTACCAAACCCACGTCCCGGAAATGGCGGAATAACCATTATTAACCTTTAACTATACCTTGCAATCCCTCTAAAAATAACAATATGGCAGCATACTCAACTCCAGGTGTTTACGTTGAAGAGATTTCAACGCTCCCGCCCTCAATTGCACAGGCTTCAACAGCAATCCCGGCTTTTTTAGGTTATACCGAAAAGGCTTCAAACAATGGCATCACTAATAGCCTTAACTTAGTACCCACCCGTATCAGCAATATGCTGGAATTCAGGCAGTACTTTGGCGGGCCACAGCAGGCGAAATTTGAAATTACTTATTCCGACAATGCGCTGCGCAGTGTAATCGCAACCCCGCCGGTACACAAATTGTATTACGCGCTCGACCTTTATTTTAGAAATGGCGGCAGCAGTTGCTATATTGTTTCGGTAGGCAACTTTGGTACTGATAAAGTTACCGCAAAAGCAAAGGATAGTTTTACAGACGGGTTAACTGCACTGGCTGCTGAAGAAGAACCCACGTTGTTAGTCTTATCTGAAGCTGCCGACCTGGGTGCTGAACAATATTACACTCTGTGCCAGGAAGCCTTACAGCATTGCAGCGGTTTTAAAAACAGGTTCTGCATATTAGATGTGCCACAACCGGCAGCAGGCGTTACTATTGAAGCTGCATTTAAAGCATTTAGGGAAAAAATGGCTACATATCTGAAATATGGCGCAGCTTATTTTCCACATCTGCGTACTTCTTTATCCTATGAGTTTACTGATAAAAATGTAACGTTTAAGGGTGCCGAGCTGAAAGATAAAGATCTTTCAGCATTTTTAACTGCAGATACCGGACTTTACAATGCCATTAAACTCGAGCTTGCATCGCCGCAGTACAGCGTAGTGTTACCTCCTTCGGCTGCAATTGCCGGCGTATATGCCGCTGTTGATGCAGAAAGAGGTGTTTGGAAAGCGCCGGCAAACGTGGCGTTGAACGCGGTTATAGCCCCAACGGTTAAGATTACGACCGAAGCGCAGGACAAGATGAACATTGATGTAACGGGTGGCAAATCCATCAATGCCATAAGGGCCTTTAGTGGTAAGGGTATTGTTGTATGGGGAGCACGCACGCTGGCCGGTAATGATAATGAATGGCGTTATATTTCGGTACGCAGGCTATTTTCAATGATTGAAGACTCTGCGATGAAAGCCACTTTCTTTGCCGTTTTTGAACCCAACGACGCCACTACCTGGCTTAAAGTAAGAAGCATGATTGAAAGCTTCCTTTACAGCTTATGGCAGCAGGGCGCGCTGGCCGGTCCAACCCCGCAGGCAGCCTATTTTGTAAATGTGGGCCTGGGTTCTACCATGACCAGCCAGGACATTCTGGAAGGCCGCATGATTGTAGAAATAGGTGTGGCAGCAAGCAGACCAGCCGAGTTTATTATTCTGCGTTTCTCGCATAAACTGCAGGAAGCCTAAAAATTAATCAATCAACCATCTCAATTAAAGAAAAATAAACATGGCAGTATCTCAAGACCAAATAAAAAGGGATTATCCTTTACCGGTATATAATTACAAAGTTGATATCGGTACTGAAACCATTGCATTTTCAGAAGTTTCGGGTTTGGAACGCTCGTTCGAAACCATTACTTATAAAGAAAGCCCGGTTGGCTCAGGCACCGTGGGCCCAAATGTTATGTTAATGCCAGGCGCACCAAAACCGCTTAACATCACGCTTAAAAAAGGTTATGTAAAGGGTAAAAGCATGGCGGTACTTTACAATTGGATTAACGCTACCCAGCTCAACCGCACCGAAAAGCGCGACTTAACAGTGCACCTGTGCGACGAGAAAGGCGAATCAGTAGTGCGCTGGAAAATAATTGACGCATTTCCGGTTAAACTGTCGGCACCGTCTTTCAGTGCAAGCTCTAATGAGGTTGCAATAGAATCGATGGAGCTGATGGCCAGTCGCCTGGAAATGAGTGAGAAATGATTCTAAGGATAACCCTGCGGCGCTTTAATTTATATTTGTGAAAACTAATTATCCTTTACTTACCTACAACTACAAAGTATCTATTGGGAAAGACACCATGTCTTTTTCAGAAGTGTCGGGGCTGAGTATCAGTTATGACAAAGTTGTTTATAAACATGGTCTGAGTTTCCTTACCGGCCCGGTAATTGCCCGCGGGCAAAAACATCAGGGTACTGTAAGCCTTAGGCGTGGGCTGGCGGCCGACCGCAACGAGTTGTATGCCTGGCTGGAAGATAAGTCGTTCAAAGATATTTACATAGATCTGTGCGACGAAACAGGCAACGCTGTTGTGCGCTGGGAACTGGTGCGGGCACTGCCGCTAAAGCTCGACGCTCCGCAACTCAGCGCCAGGGGCACCGAAGTAGTTATAGAAAGCCTTGAGTTTATAGTTACCGACCTGAAAATAAAGTACCTGTAATGACACTGCTGACCACACTTTTGGAACCCGTATTAAAACACCGTTTCGGCGTTTTTTTCTATACGCAAAGTCGTGTACCTAATATGCTCGATATCCGTTTTCAGAAAGTATCGGGTATTGGCCTGGAGCTTGAGTTGCACAAATTTACTGAAGGCGGTCAGAACCAGTATGTACACCGTACACCCAGCAGAACATCGCATGGCAACCTGGTGCTGGAACGCGGTATTATTACCAAATCTACATTGAAAAAATCGTTTAACGAGGCTTTTTATGAGTTTAAGTTTGCACCGCTAACTGCGCTGATAATGGTATTTAATGAAGTGGGTATGCCGGTTGCAGGTTGGGAGTTTCACAAAGTAATCCCGGCAAAATGGTCGGTTGGCGCGCTTAATGCCGAAACCAGTGAAATGATGATTGAAACCATGGAACTATCTTATTCATGGTTCAGGACACTTGATATACCGGGCGCGCAACAATACATATAAAAATGGCAGTTGAAATTAAAGAGATGGTGATTAGGGCAACTATTGTTGCCGATAAAAAGGGAGAGGGTGACCAACCCTCTGCACTTGGCGCTGTAGATCAAAATGAAATTATCAAGGAGTGTGTAAAAGAGGTATTACGCATAATTAAGAAAAATAACCGGCGATAATTATGCTCAGCTTTCAAAAACTCGAGAAGTTAAAAATAAAAGTATATAATGCCATAGAAAGGAGCGGCCCTGCAGCTGTCGTATTTGAGGTAATGTTCAACCCCGAAACATATTCTATTACCTACAACAACAAATACGGGTCGCAGCAGGGTATTAATACCAGCGGGACAAGCCGCAAGTATGAGCTAACCCATCCCGAAACAATGAGCTTTAAGCTTATTTTCGATGCTACAGCTGCATCTGATTTCGGGCTGTCAAAAAAGGTGGATGTTTCTACGGAGGTTAGTCGCTTTCTAAAGGAAGCCTTTTATATGGATGGCGACAGTCATGAGCCAAAATATTTAAAAGTAGAGTGGGGGACGCTGGTTTTTAACTGCAGGCTTCAGTCTGTGACGGCCAATTATACCTTGTTTGACAAATCGGGCAAACCACTCAGGGCAGAGCTAAGCGCCTCTTTTTTCAGCGATATAAAAGATAGCGAACGGCTAAGAAGGGAACGTAAGTCATCACCCGATTTAACCCACAAACGGGTTGTGAAAGCACATGACACCCTGCCTTTGCTTTGTAAAGAAATATATGGTTCAGAAAACTATTATATCCACGTAGCCCGGGCTAATAAACTGCTGAGTTTTCGCGATTTGAAACCTGGCCAGGAATTGTTTTTTCCACCAATAGAGAAATAAGATGAGTGTCGTAACCATCACCATAAAAAGCAACGGAACAGTTATGCCGGCCGACTATCAGCTGCTAGCGGTTGATATTGCCAGGGAAGTAAACCGCATACCTTATACGGAAATATTGCTGATAGATGGAGATTATGCCACACAGGAATTCAAAATAAGCGACGGCGATTTTTTCGACCTGGGAAAAGAAGTAGAGGTTTCACTGGGGTACAGCACAGGTAGTGAAAATGGAAGAACAGCGTTTAAAGGTATCGTTATGAAACAGGCGCTCAGACAAACTGCCGAAGGTTGTGTGCTGAGCGTGGAATTGAGCGATAAAGCGATAAGGATGACCAGCACGCGCAATAGTAACGTATTTAGTGATTTAACTGACGGTGAGCTGATCAGGAAGCTAATCGAGTCGGAAGGGTTGAATGCCCTGGTTGATGCAACAGAAACTGTGCATACACAAATAGTGCAATACCAGGCAACAAACTGGGACATGATGCTTACACGTGCCGAGGCTAACGGTTTATTGGTGATTACCGACAATGGTGCTATATCTGTAACCAAACCCGATTTTACAAAGGCTGCGGTTATGGAATTTGAAGTAGGCATTAGCCTGCTTGATTTTGAAATAGAGCTCGATGCAGGCAGCCAGTACACCGGTTTTAAAAGCAGCATATGGAACCCCGATGAACTGAAACTGACAGCCATGTCGCCCTCAGTTGATTTCAGTATTGAGCAGGGTAATTTAAAACCGCGCGCTGCAGCCGCGGCTATAGGATTTAAAGAGAATAGTCTTCTTTCAGCGGTACCAATGCTCGAGACGGAGGCCAGCGCATGGGCAGAATCACAAGCTGTAAAAAGTCATATGGCAATGTTTAGGGGCAGTTTCACTAGTTCGGGTACGTTGGATATATGCGTGGGTAATGTGTTCAGCCTAAAAGGGGTGGGCAAGAAATTTACGGGAAAGAATATGGTAAGCGGTATGCGGCACCAGGTAACTGCTGGGGGATGGCTAACTACCTGCCAGTTTGGTACTTCGGCCGAAAGTTTTTCTTCGGCCATGCAACCAACTGATGCAAAGGCGGCTGGTCTACTGCCGGGTGTAAGCGGCCTGCAAACAGGTATTGTTGAGGCGGTGGAAACCGATGCCCAATATGGTTTTATGGTAAAGGTGGCGGTTGCCGGTATAGACAGTAAAGACAAGAGCGTTCATGCCCGCATGGCCACTTTGGATGGGGGCGAGCAACACGGAATGGTTTTCTGGCCGGAAACCGGCGATGAAGTGGTATTAGGTTTTCTAAATGAAGATCCGCGTTTTCCAGTAATTCTGGGTTCATTATTTGGCAAAAAGAAACAGCCCCCTCTGGTACCTGCCGAAAAAAATCCGGAAAAAGGGGTGGTAACCCGGCAGGGTTTGAAAATAATCTTTAACGACGAAAAGAAAACCGTCAGTATCAGCACCTCTGATCAGCGCAGCATACTGATTGATGAGGAAAATCATTTAATTGAAATAAGCGATACGAATGACAACAAAATAAGCCTTAGCGATGAAGGCATTTTATTAAAAAGCAATAAAGACATTATGCTTAAAGCAGACGGCGATGTGCGAATTGATGGAAAGAATATCAATATAAAAGGATCAAAAATAGATTTAACCTGATAACAACAAACAATGAAAGAAATAACCTTAACATTTAGCTTAGATGAAATAAACACTGTACTTGAAGCTCTGGGGGCCAGAAGTTATGTGTCGGTATTCGCACTGATAGAGAAAATTCAGGCACAGGCGCAGGTGCAGCTTGCCAATAGCGAAGCCTCAGAAGAGCAGAAAGCATAATTAGAGAAGCTAATTTAACCAACACTAATGGATAATCAGGAAGCATTTCTGGGCAGAGGATGGAGTTTTCCGCCGCAGTTTTTTGCCAATGGCAACCAGGTGGCCATGGTATCAGCCGAGGAGGATATTAACCAGAGTCTTTTTATTCTTTTTTCTACCGCGCTCAAAGAAAGGGTAATGTTCCCGGAATACGGCTCAGACATGTCGGGCTATGTTTTTGAAGAAATGAGCCAAAGCCTGATTAATTCATTGCAAGACAGTGTTACAACCGCCATACTGAAAAACGAGCCGCGTATAATAACCGAAAGTGTGCAGGTTAGTGCGAGCGACTTGCAGGGGCGGCTGGATATTGCTATTGTTTACACGATACTCGCCACTAATAACAGGTATAACATGATTTATCCCTTTTATTTAAATGAAGCCAACACTTAATTAAACCCCATGACTGATATTGTGATAACCGATGGCGATCAAGCCGTATTTACACCAGCTTTCGGGGCTGCCATTGTAGTGGTTAGGCCGGGCCGTCTTACAGCATCGGGCAAGAGTACTTTAAGCGGAAAGAAAATCTGTGTTGAGGGGGATGAAAAAAAACTTGAGGTACCGGGGTGCGCTTATATTACCCCCCAGTTTATTATACCGGGAACGGGTACACTAAAAATTGCGGCATTAGGTGCAGATCAGCTTACAAAGAAAACAAAAGATGGGGGTAAAGCCATATTGCTGAAAGGCTCCATATTTACAGCTGTTTTCGAAGTTCAAAGTCCGGCTCAAGATCCGAGCAACCCGCCGCCCAAGCCCGATCCGGTGCCTAAATATAGCGGAACCGGCCAGTTGGTGAGTTTTAACTTAAAATTTAAGGCTGATTAAAATAACCGGATATGATCAGCAAATTAAATCCCCAGCATATTAAATACCGCGACGGTCTAAGCCAGTCGGCCCGGGTATTGCCTGAATTAAACCCGGGCAATATTAAGGTTGATGAACGCCGCCTGGAAGATTTTATACATTTTGCGCGGGAACTGGCTGAGCACCTGAACTTCTATAATGAACAAAATCAACCGGCAGGCACGTGGACAGGTTTTTTAACGCACCCCTTATACCAAGGCCGGGAAAAAGAGTGGTTTGAAGACCTTGCCGCTTTTATAGAAAACACGGAAGCATTTACTGAAAATTACCCGGCAGCAGCTCAGGCTTTTTCATCGCCGCACCTGGCGCTTTTTATAATATTTTTAAAATTGCTGGAAAAGGTTCAGAAACAGCTAAATACATTTTCAAAACAACATCTCGATTTTTATTATCACCAACTGCTGGGCCTCAGCAAACGGAAACCGGTGCCTGACGTAGCCAATGTTATTGTACAGCTATCGCCGGATGTTAATCAGCTATTAGTACCGAAAGGCACGGCTCTAAACGCCGGAAAGGATAAGAATGGTCTTGATCTATTATACCGTACGCAAAAAGAAACCCTGATTACACGGGCGACTGTTGCCGGCATCAAAACCCTGTTTGTTGATACGGAAAAAATAAAATCGGCCAATATGGGCCAGGACAATCCGAAAGAGACAATTAAAGATCTGCTCAGCATTACTTTAGATTACGATACGTTCGATCCGCTCTTATTTTATGACGATAAGGATATTAACAAAACATTGCTCAGCGAGACTGCGGCAAAATACCAGCTTAAAACTGACGAACTTGAAGACGCTGTAAACTATGCTTTGGCAAAACCGGGTACGGTAAGTTTTTACCAGGTTATACAAAACCTCAGGCAGGCTTACCAGCGGCATAAAATACATCTGCAGCGCCTTGCTATACGCGATACATTGCCTTTGTTTGCCCTGATAGGAGAGATTATGGGTGGTGAAAACGGGATGATGCCGTTGTTTATGGAAAAAAGGATAACCAAAAATGTTTTTCTGCACCTAAACAGCCTTTTTCCAGACAGTGACCTGCAACAGCAAAATCAATCTGAAGAGCAATCGCGTGCGGCGCTGTATATAAAGCGTGACCTGTTGCTCTCGCTCGCCGATTTCAAGCAATTAGCTGTGCTGATTGAAAAGCAGAAGAACATTACTGATGGCGATTGGGTAACCGCATACGAGATACTTGTCGGTGTTCTGGAAAAGAAAGGTAAATTTTATGAACTGCCAGTCTTTCAACACTGGTATGATATCCAGGCAGCAGATGTACTGAACAAGCATACCAATACTGCTGATAAAACCGGGCCGATTGCCCTGGGCAAAAATGAAGATGCGGTGCAAATGCGCACAGTTGCACTGGGTTTCGCAATCGCCTCGCCACATTTTGCATTGTCAGAGGGTGAGCGTATTATCAACCTTCAGCTAAAAATTCAGGCAGGCAGCCCACTTAAATTAGCAAGGTTAAAAAAAGAGCTGAGTGAAACTAAGCAACCACCATTCAGGTACCTGCTGGGTAAGGGTAATGATTGGAAAGAAATAACCGATAGCAAGGCAGAACTGCTGTATGATAATTTTGATGTGCTGCGCATCAGATTGAACGTAAGTACTCAAAAAACAGTTGGTGCAGATCAGCAACTATTGCCGCCGTCCATGCGCCATATAGCGGTTGACAAACCGATATTGGCTTTATTATTAAACCACCAAAGCAGCAAAACCGGCAGCGAAGAGGTGAATGGCGTTGAGCGTTGGTACGATTATTTTCAGGACATCGAAATAAAAGAAATAAAGGCCGATGTAAGCGTAAAAGGCCTGCAATCGCTGCGCATACAGAATGATTTTGCCGAACTGAGTCCGCAGAAACCGTTTGAGCCCTTCGGGACACAGCCGCAAGCGGGGAATAATTTTTATTTTACCCATCCCGAGCTGGCAGCCAAAAGGCTCAATACCTTATCGCTTAACTTTACGTGGATTAATAAACCTGCCAGTTTCGAAAACTATTATAAAGATTACCAGGCTGTAGCTGATAAAACAGCCAAAGAAAAAGGCCTTACTATCGACTTTGGGTTCAAAGCCAGGGTTCGCATGTACACCGATCAAACGCCAAAGGTTCTTGTGGATAAAGACATTAACCTTTTTGAGGACAATATCATTGCGCTGGCAAAAAACGATGAAGAATTGCCAATGGACGTTTTAGACAACCGTGATGAGGTAGTGAGCCAGAAACGTTATTTTAGCCTGGAACTGCTACAGGATTTTAATCACGGCGTTTACCCCATTTTGCAAACGCTCCAGATGGTGAACTATAGCAATGACGAGCTGAAGAAATATATTCTGAACCCACCTTATGCTCCAAAACTTCAGCGATTTACTGTCGACTACACCACGACTTTTACCCTTGGTGCAGAAACATGGGGCGCCCCGGCCACAATTTTCCGTATTGGCCCTTTTGGGTATGCCAAACTCAGCGAAGGGCTGCTTCAACCATTTAGCCTGCTACCTGTTTTTAAACAACAAGGGCATCTGTACATCGGCATCAGCGGTGCGCAAAAAAATCAGAACCTTGCCCTATTATTCCAGCTTGCCCAGGCAACGGCCAATCCTGAGCTGACGCCGCCTGCGCTTACCTGGAGCTTTTTGCGCAATAATATCTGGGAGCCGCTTCCGGCAGCGTGTATTGTTACCGATACCACAAATAACTTAACAGGAAACGGAATAATCGAGTTTAGCATCCCCGGTGAAATAACGGATAACAATACGCTTTTTCAGGAAGGTTTATACTGGCTTAGCGCTACTGCCCATGAGAATGTGGCGGCCCTGCCCGCCATTGTTGATATTGCCGCCCAGGCTGTAGCAGCTGTGTTTACAGACCCAGGAGATGCCGGCGAGCACTATGATGCCGCGCTTCCACCAGGAAGCATTAAGAAAGCGCAGCAGGACTTTGCTGGCATAGCTAAACTGAACCAGCCTTACCCGTCAGAATACGGCCGGCCAGCCGAGCAGGACAATATGTTCTATACCAGGGTGAGCGAACGCATCAGACACAAGAACCGGGCACTTACCCCATGGGACTATGAACGCCTGGTGCTGGAAAACTTTCCCGAAATTTATAAAGTAAAATGTATACCGGTTAATACGCCCGCGCAAAATGAGTTTAGCGGCGCAGTAGATATTGTTGTAGTGCCTGATATTAAGCGGAATGCAGCATTCAATTCCTTTGAACCCCGGGCGTCGGTAAACCTGCTTCAACGTATTACCGCATGGTTAGAACGCCGCACGCCGCCATTTGCCGAAATTAAAGTTAGAAATGCAGTTTATGTAAAAATAAGAGTTAAAACACTGGTAAGCATTAAAAAAGGCTTAAGCAAGGAATACTACCGGCAGCAGTTAAATACCGACCTTAAAAAACTGTTTTCGCCCTGGGCCTTTGACCAAGATGCCGACCTGATTATCGGCGGCGCTGTATATCAGAACATAGTTGTGTATTTTATTGCCAAACTGCCTTACATTGATCATGTAGCAACACTTTCGCTTGCGCAGGGTACGGCAGATGGGACATATGAGGATATCAAACCAATGAACACGCAAAATACCGATGTCATCCTGGTATCTGCCCCAACTCATACTATTCATTTGATGGAAGACGACGATGTGCCGCTTGATCCGAGAGTAGGTATAGGTTATATGGAAATTGCGCTGGATTTCAGAGTTTATTAAAAAATATTAAAAATAAAAACAAGCCATGGCTACAAAAGCAGAAATTAAAAGTAGGTTTAAAACCAACAGTATACCTACAGAGAAAGATTTTGCCGATCTGATCGATTCTGGCATCAACAAGGACGATGATGGTATTGAACGGGAAAGCGGTGGCGGTATACATATTACCGGCAACGGAGACACACAAGAGGTATTATCCTTTTCGCGGTCAGATAATCCCAAACAATCGCCCTGGAAGATCAACCTTAACCCGGTTGGCGGCGGCCCAGGTTTCAACATTACCGATGATAAAACTGCAAGTCGCCTTGTGATAAACGAGCAAACCGGCAATATTGGTGTAGGCGCAGTTAACCCACATACACGGCTTACTGTGGGTGGCGCAATCTATTTTAATTCCGAAATTCTTTCTCCGGATAAACAGGGCGGATATTTATCTTGGAACCGTAGTGGCAGTGTCGGTGAAACCAATTTTATTAACAACAGAGGTGAAGGAAAAGGAGGATTTGAGTTTATTAATTGCGATGCTGATGGGGCGAACATGAAATCTATTGGTAAAGTTGATGGAGATGGCGAGTGGAAACTTTCGGAATTGCTCGTTGATGGCAAAGTCGGCATAGGCGTAGCAAAGCCCGAAACTAAACTTGATGTGGGTGGTAGCATTTCCGCCACGGGTATTCGCCTTAAAAACAGTGGTTGTATTAAGTTAACCGGAGATAATGACGTAGATGTAATAACCACTGACCTTGGTTTGTATTCAACACTTCCCAACCGGTGGATGAGATTTGTTACTAACGAACAACCTATGTATTTCTTTACAGATTACAAGGATACCAGCGACGGCCGTATAGGTATAGAACCTACGCTTATTGTAGGCAGTAATAGATCTGTTGGTATAAGTACAGCTATAAATACTCAGCCCTGCGCGCGGCTTGCTGTAAATGGGGCAATTCACTTCAATTCAGAATCGGTTACAACTAATAACCAGGGCGGATATTTAATATGGAACCGTATTGGACGGGGTGAAAGCTGTTTTGTTAATAACAAAGGCACTGGGACCGGGGGGTTTGAATTTGTTAATGCCGACGCCGATGGTTCCAATGAAAGAACTATTGGTAAAGTAAGCGGAGGTGGCGAGTGGAAACTTCCGGAATTGAGGGTTGACGGCAACAGTGCTATAGGCGCTAACCTTGATGTCGCCAGTAAAATAACCGTTCGGGAAGGGATCAGCCTTAAACATAATGGTTGTATCAAGCTAATAGGTGATGTAGATGTAGACCTGCAAACTGGTGATCTTGGCCTGTATTCAACCAAAGCCGGTTATAATATGAGATTTGTTACTAATAAGGCCCCTATGTGCTTTTTTACAGATTATGAGGATGCAAGCGGGAAACGTGCCGGTACTGCGCGTACGCTTATTATTGATACTAACGGATCTGTAAGTGTAGGTAATGAAAATCCGCATGCACGGCTTACGGTAAATGGAGCAATTTATTTTGATTATGAAAGTGGTTCCCTCAATAGACAGGGCGGATATTTAACGTGGAACCGCAGTAAAGGCGGTGGCGAAACCAACTTTATTAATAACAAAGGCCAGGGAAAAGGAGGATTTGAGTTTGTTAACTGCGATCCTGATGGTTCGAATTTAACAGCCATCGGTAGAGTTGAAGGAAGTGGTTTATGGAAATTCAAAGACCTGGATGTTAGCGGAAGCGTTAGTGGAACTGCGTTTAACAGATTTTCTGACAGGCGGATAAAAAAAGACATTACCCATGCCGACCCGGCCGCTGGCCTGAACCTGCTTAACCAGCTAATGGTGACAGATTATCAATATATCGACGCACGTAATGAACAATCATACTTTACAAAAGGTTTTATTGCACAGGAACTGGAAACGTTAGTGCCCCAGGCTGTTGTGAGTCGTCAGGGCTTTATACCCGATATTTATGAAAAACCGGACAGTGTTACAGCCCTGAACGACCATGTGATTTTTGCGATGACAACTCCGCATGGCCTGAGCGAGGGCGACATAGTGAAGCTGGTTAAGCCATCGGGTGATGCAGAGAAAACTGTAGCGGTTATTGATCAAAATTGTTTCAGCGTTGCCGGTAAGGCTGATGAGTATAATGATGTGATGATATATGGCAAACAGGTAAATGATTTGAAAGCGGTCGACTACAATCACCTGTTCATGCTTAATATCAGCGCCACGCAACAGCTTACTAAAGAACTGGCCGCGCTTAAAGATGATCATGATCGCCTTAAAGCATATGTCAGATCAATTGAAGCGGGCATAACATTAAACGTAACCGAAAACCTGCCAAATTAATTTAATGATGGACAACCAGCTGCGTTCGATAACCTTGAGCAATGATCCGTATAATCACTCTGCTCTTGATTTCGACCAATTGAGAAATGAGGGCATCCTGTTGCTGCAGCGGCTGGCAGGTAATACCTGGACAGACCATAACACGCATGATCCGGGTATCACCATCCTCGATCAGCTTTGTTATGCACTTAGCGAATTAAGTTACCGCGCCGGTTTTGATATTACCCAGATACTTGCACAGCCTGGCGGGAACACTTACAACAGCCTGTACAGTCCGGCAACCATTTTAACTACCAACCCTGTTACGTTAAACGATTTCAGAAAAGTACTGTTGGATATAGAGGGCGTTAAAAATGCCTGGATAGAAAAAGCCGGTAACTCCCAGCCCGTAATTTATTTTGATGCTGGGAAAAATGAGCTGACGCTCGACCGCGAAAAAAAAGCACTGCCAGACCTGAAAACCGTGCCACTGGAACCAATAAAAATAAAAGGCCTGTACAATGTATATGTGTTTGCACCAGAGGTAGCCGAAAAAATTATCAGGAAACGATTGTACGCCTGCCGTAATCTTTGCGAAGACTATGAACAGATACATCTGGTTAGTGGTGAAAAAATTACTGTTGCCGGTAAAATAGAGATAGGGAATGCCGATGATATTAACAAAGTGGCCGCCCGTATTTTAAGCAGGCTGGCCAACTGGATATCGCCGGGCATTCGTTTTTATACACTGGCAGAAATGCTGGCAAAAGGAAAAACGGTTGATGAAGTAATGGATGGGCCAGCGTTGGAACATGGCTTTATAGATGATGACGAGTTGGAACAACTGTGCCAAAAACCGAAATTATATGCGTCTGACCTGATTAGAGAGATAATGACTGGGCCGGAAGTGCGCGTAGCCGACAATCTGTGCATGTATTCCAACTCAACACAGGGCAATTGGGTGTTGGCACTTAACCCCGAAAGTGTACCCGTACTGGATGTGGATGCTACCCTGGGTAAGCTTAAGTTTGAAAAAGACGGAAGAGAACTGAATTTGAACAATGAGTTGGTAAAAAGGTATTTTGATGAATATAAGCAGGTTGGTACAAATAAAGTGCTGCCACCGGCACAGCGGGATATACTGCCGCCTGAGGCTACCCATATCGACCTTTCTGCCTACTATTCTATTCAACATCATTTTCCGGATGTATATGGCATCGGGGAAGGTGGTTTACCTGAAACGGCAGGCACCCTGAGACAAGCGCAGGCCAAACAACTAAAAGCATACCTACTATTTTTTGAACAAATACTGGCCAATTATTTTCAGCAGGTAGCCGGTGTAAAAAACCTCTTTGGCTTTTCGGCCACAGGGGGGGAAACCGATGGCGCTGACATCTGGAAAACTACCTATTTCAGCCAATCATTAGTGGATAAAGTGCCGGGTATCGGGCCGCTGTTATCCGCAACATATCAGGCCGACATTAACAGTATAACCGAGAGCCCCGATGCCGCCATATCTCGTAAAAACCGTTTTCTTAATCATCTGCTGGCCAGGTTTGCTGAAAGTATGGATGATTATGCCTTGTGGCTTCAGGATGTAAGGCTGTCGCAGGCAGCTTTGGCCGATGATGCAGGTGAGGCAAGCGTTTCTGAAGCGCTTATTCACGATAAATTGGATTTCCTGGCCGGTTATCCGGTTCACAGCAGCCAGCGCGGAAAAGGCTTTGACTATTTCCAGCCCTCAAACCCCAAGGAAGAGTTTGGTTATCATGATAATGTTTCGGGACTGGAAAAACGCATTGCCGCCAAACTGGGAATAAAAAAGCCCGGAACATTTTACCTGATCGAACACATCCTGTTGCGTCCGTTCCAGGCAGACGAGCAGCGCCTGCAGGAATTGCGTAAAAATCGGTATTGCTCTTCCGTCAGCTGGGTTTCCGCTGGTTGTTATATGTGTGTCTTGCCCGCTCATGATCTTCAAAACGGAGATCAGATTGTGGTGATTTATAAAGGCAAAGAAATTGCCGCCAGCGTATCAGACGTATTTGCCGATAAATTCAATATCACACTGAGTCAGCCCGACCAGTTACCCGAAAAAATAGAAGCATCAGAGATTGCATGGCGCCGTGCAGATATTCAGGCAACCATTTTTGCGTTTACTGAAAATGCCACCGAAAATAAACAGAATGACCCTTATTCATTTCAACTCACATTTGTTTTCGGGACAGAAAAAGACGAACGGTTTGCCAACCAGAATTTCCTGGAATTTGTAAAAACCACGGTGCGGCAAGAAACCGCTGCCCATATCACGGTATATATTAAATGGCTTGAACATGAAACTTTTGAGCGCTTTGAGCAGGCTTATAGTTCATTTATTCAGGAATTGCGTAAACTTAAAAATGAATGAGGTATGGTTGGTGAAGAAAGATTTTTGCTGAGAGCATCACGCAACACCCTGCTGGATGTGGTATTGAACGACGTGGGCGGTACTTATCCCTTAACCGATTTACCGCTTAAAGCCGAAAGTGATATCGTATTTTACGATGAGCCTGCCGGGCTTGTGCTTGGCTACAGCCAATCCGATGTAAAATACCAGGTTTATGAAGATATTGAACACCGTACTCCTCAAAATGGAACAGGTGCAGAGCTGATATTATTAACTTTACCACTGAAGGTGCAGGCGCATGCCTTTCGGGTAAAAGCCATAAAAAGATATGGTAAAACGCTTGACAGTGCTTTACTTCAAACTATATTAATAACGATAGGCGTTAACCGCGGTCTGGAGATTGTGGCAGAAAAGCCAATAATTACTTATGGCGAAAAAGCAGCATTAATCATAAAAAACACACAGAAGAACGCTCGTTATGCTATTTTCTTTGAGCACAATGCTGCTGATACAGCAAGTATGGCCCAGCAGATTGTATTGGAGGATGGTGTCTTTCCGGATGAACTGCACATCGCCGGGCTAAAAGAGCAGCTGCCGGATAATTGTAAACGGTACCTGCTCAGTAAAAGCAAATTGAGTGAAAATGGCGGTGACATAAAGATTGAGACACAATACGGCCTGCGCGAAAACATGGATCTGAAGGTTTGGGTTTTTGATGAAGACACCAGGCAAGTGGGAATATTATTGAAAACTACCCATATTGCGGTGACACCCAACGTTAATTTGCCGGCAACCTGGTATAGCCTTGCCAATAACGAAGATATTAATAAGAGCGGCGCTGTCAATTACAGTGGCAAAGTAGGCATAAGGTTGCAGCAAACGCAGCAATCGGCAAATTACATTATTTGTTTAGGCGATATCGATACTGATACGCCAGATAAGTCGGCCGGTGAGTTATTAACAGCAATGGTGGCAGGCACAGGTGCACTACTGGATATACCGCTGCCCATGGCTATCAAAGAAGATACCCTGGTTACAATAAGGGTGAGTAAACCAACTTTGGATTTAGAGTCAGAACTCATTGCAACCGTAATGATAGCCGCATATCCTGACGCTAATAGAAAATTCAGCCTTATCACCGAGCCTGATGATGATGAACGTGCCGTCATTATCTGTATAGATGATCCACAGCGGGGCATTATCTATCAGTTGAAGGATGTAGAAAAGAAAAAAGCAGTAAGCGAGCCATTTTTTTATCATCGTAACCAGGGTGTTGGCCACATGCGCGTGAGTAAAAACCGGGAGGGGCTGAAATCAAAAAACAATGCGGCGTCTGAAGACAAATGGCTGAAGGGGCAATTTGTTGTCGGCAGCTGTAACCCGGGTAACGAGCCCGAGAATGCCGAAGTTTTATTGACTTTAAACAAAAAAAACAAACCGGAAGCGGTGGAGATAACGGCCACAAAATCAACCACCGGTTTTGCTGTTGTAATTGGAGTTATCGATTTGAAGGATCAATGAGCGAACAAGAGCATATCATTAAGCGGGTATTGATAGACTTTGATATCCATGACCAGCTTCCGGCCAATGAAATACAGGACGAGAGCGCATCTATTCTAAAAAAGCTAATAGCACCGATGGTGGGCGATTATATGGACTTGTTGACAGCAGACGGCACCGATATCAGGATAGATCGTTGGGAAATAGACCTGGGAGTGATCAGCGCGCAGTCGCTGGAAACCGATCTGGCAGAGCGGTTGGCACAGTGCCTTGCGGCAGACGAACAGTTAATTCTGGCAAAGCAGCAGTTTGCAAATACAAACCATGAGTCTCAAATGCCAGAACATACGCATGCCGAACTGGTGATGTATTTTTTGCAAACAGGACTACTGCCATGGTGGGTAAAAGATCCGTCATCTCAAACATTTATGCAAGCCCTGAACACGTTGCTGGCAACCCAGCCAGATATGTTGCTCAGCATTATACTACAGGCCCGTGATACGGTAATGCTGGAGCGGTTTATCAATACACTTAATAACGAACAACTACATCATATTACCGCATTACTCAATCCCGGATACCTGCCCGTGCCTGAATTATATTTACAGATAGCCCGCAGTATCGGTATTGCTGTTGATAATACCAGCTTCAGGCAAGCCTGGTGGGCAAATGTGCTGTATTACAATCAACGCACGGGCGGGCTTGGCTATGGCAAAGACCGGGCGACTGCAAGTGCATCCCGCCTTACCCAAATCTTTTTTAATGCCCTTGCCCGGCAGGAAATTGATATCAGCAACAGCGCTGATGACGATGATCGTTATCAGCAATTATTCAGGATGTACACCGCCTTTGCAGAAGCATTGGTTTTATTGACCGAAAATGGTATCTGTCCAGATATCACCAGGCATCAGAAACAGATCAAAGAAATACGGTCCTCAATTACTGGTTTAGCAACACAGCAGAGCGTTCTGCATGCCCGGCATTTATGGGATGAGCTTGGCCAGGCAGTGGGGGTAAATCGCCCAATTGTTCAGCATCACCCCAAAAAAGCAAACGCCGGTACCGATGGCACGACCGGGAAAGTTACGGTAAGCGCTGAACCGGAATCCCCGAACATAAGCCCGGGTCAAAACGCACCCAATATTCAACAAACAGCAGTTACAGGCTTCGACCAGGATGCTTCTTCTATTCAACAAACAGCAGGGGAGGCCGGTTTACCAGATCCTCCTGCTGCGCAGTATCACAATAAAAATACAGATACGGGCAGCAATCAATCTAAACCAAGGGCCGGATCATCAGAAGACAAAATTGTTAAGCAAAACAATGCGCTCACCGGGCAAACAGAAAATGAGCTTAGCTTTGCTAACAACCCCCAAAATGCCGCTACGCAATATACAAATAAAGCTACCAATGAAAATAGGGTTGAATTTACTGAGAAGCTCGTCAGCCAATTTACGGTAACAGAGCGTTTCTCTGTCAGCCATGCGGGCCTGATTTTGCTCTGGCCTTTTCTTTCTCATTTTTTTTCTGCGCTAAACCTGATTGATAAAGATGCCTTCTATGATAAGCAGAGCCAGTACAAGGCCTGTATGCTATTATTATATGTTGCTCTTGGGGATGATTTGGAAGTATTTGAGGGGCATCTACCGGTGATCAAGCTGTTGTGTGGCTTAGAATTAACCGAATGGGTTGATATGCAAACCGATATTACACAGGACGATATGAATGAGGCAGACCATATGTTGGAAGCCGTTATTGGCCATGCCCCTATGTGGAGCGGTTTATCTTTGGCCGGACTGCGCCAGGCGTATTTGCAGCGTCCGGGCATTCTGAGCACCCGAGATGGGAACTGGTTGCTGCAGGTTGAGCGCCAGAACCATGATATTTTGATAGACCGCTTACCATGGTCTAATAGCTTGATTAAACTTCCATGGCTGGAACACTTAATTTTTGTAGAATGGCAGCAAGATTAAAAAACAAGACCATAAATAATGCCGCTTTTTTAGTAAAAGAACTAAACTGGCTGCAGCAGGTGATTGATTTACGCCTGGGCCTGTATTTTGGCAATAACCCATCGCTACAATCCATTACCGATCTGGTGCTGCCCGAAGTAAATGCAGCTGGTAGTGCCTACGAGAAATTTATTTCCGAAAATAAGCTGGGCATGCCTGAACGGCTTTTGCTTATACTGGCCTTTGCCCCATGCCTGAAACCTGAGTTGCTTGACGGCTTTTACACGCGTAATACCACTTATGATAAAAGATTTACCGAATTCGGCGGCTCATTTTCAGGAAACGGCTTTGTGCCAACGGGGCAAACGGTATTCTTTCTGCTGGCGGGTACAAAGCTGGAAGACCGTTTACCCTGTTTTAGCCTGTTTAATGCCGATAGCAGCTTAATAAGATCGGGCGCCGTAATGCGCTCTGCCGGACCGGAATATGATATCTGGATGGATATGCCTTTGCGGATAACCGATGACTTTATTTCCTATTTCGTATCAGGCACGTGGCAGCAACCTGTTTTGGGCGATCAGTTTCCGGCCAAACTACTTACTACAGAAATGGAATGGGGCGACCTTATTCTGTCGGCGGTGACGGCAGAAGTAATTGAAGAGATCAGGGACTGGGCAGAGCATTCGGAAAAACTCTCTGAACTGCAAGGATTTCAAAAGCGTGTTAAACCCGGATATAAGGCCTTGTTTTATGGCCCTCCGGGGACAGGTAAAACGCTTACTGCCACATTGTTGGGTAAAGTGACCGGGCACGATGTCTATCGTATCGATCTGTCTATGATAGTTTCCCGGTACATCGGAGAAACCGAGAAAAACCTGGCCAGGGTATTTGAACGGGCCCAAAGCAAAAACTGGATTTTATTTTTTGATGAAGCCGACGCACTTTTTGCCAAACGTACGGAGGTCGACAGCTCTAACGACAGGTATGCCAACCAGGAGGTGGCCTACCTGTTGCAACGCATAGAAGATCACCCCGGTATTGTTATACTGGCGTCAAACTTAAAGGATAACATCGACCAGGCCTTTTTGCGCCGTTTTCAAAGCCTGGCTTATTTTCCCATCCCCGGACCCGAGGAGCGTTATAGAATATGGAAAAATGCATTTCCGGAACAATTGCAACCCGAAAAAGAGATTGATCTTTATTCCATAGCCGAAAAGCATCAGTTAACCGGTGGCGCAATAGTTAACGTGGTTAGGTATTGCTGCCTTAAAGCTGTAAAAAACCAAATGCAACAAGTGCCTGTAAAATTTATAGAAGCCGGCATTAAAAGGGAACACCAAAAGGAGGGTATTATTTTTTAACCTGGCAACAGCACATCCGATAAACATATGGGCAATGAAAAAATACCTGGTGGCAAACAGGCATCTCTTGCCCCCGCTTCAAACAATCGCACATTGAATGGGATAGGATATCCGGCTGTAGCCCCGTTTACCCAAACCCCCGTCAATAATAACAGCAACGGTTTGCCGCATCAGCTGCGCCAGGGAGTGGAAGCCCTGGCGGGGATATCTATGGCCGATACATTGGTACATTACAATTCTTCGGCCCCTGCACAAATGGGCGCACTTGCCTATGCGGCAGGCAACCAGATCCACCTTGGCCCCAGGCAGGAGCAGCACCTGCCGCATGAGGCATGGCACGTGGTGCAGCAAAAGCAGGGCCGCGTTAAACCCACGCTACAGGCCAAGGGCCTTGCCGTAAACGATGATCAGATGTTGGAAGCAGAAGCAGATGCAATGGGACAGCGTGCTGCGCAGTTGAAATCTGCTGATAGGCCCTTAACGCCGGTTAATAGCCCGGGGGCGCCACCTACAGATGTGGTACAAAGAAAGATAGGTTTTGAATTTCAGGCATATGGGTGCAGTGAAGTAAAGGAGGGGCAACAAAAGATTGGAACGTATAAAGGCGGTTTGTTTGAAGTTGAAACTGATAGTGGTTTTGTCGACACAGAACTGGAAATTGTGACTAAAGCTGTTGATGAAACAGATGAAGGTTTTGGAGAACTAATCGAGATCATGACTGCAATTACAAACTGGGTAGGGCAGCTGGAATCAAAAAAAGTAACAGACCTGAAAGATATAAAAATGGAGGGCTTTGATTGGGCGACAGGGATGCCATCAGAGTCGAGAATGTATATTACTGGAGATCATCTTCATTTCCATCCGCAGGCAACCGTAGGTGTACGATTCGAGAAAATAATAGATTTGATTGACTATGTAACACGTGCACCGTTTAAAACAGGCGGCGAGGTTGCTGAAGCAGACACGGCAGGAGACATTGCGAAAGCACCAGGGCTCGAAGCAAAAGAAGAGGCCACGGGTGCGGCGGCAACAGGAGCAAGTGGAAATACCAAAGAAGAAATAAAGCGAGATAGCATAGAAGAACAGGCAGCCGTATTTGGATGGAGCGGTATGGCTAAGCAACGGGAATTTAGACAAGCGTGGAGAGTTGGTTATAAGCTGGCAGAAGAAATAATTGATGCTAAATATCCCAGGGCCAGGGGTATGGCTGCGATTCTTTATAGTTTTACAATGGCGGGTGAGGCCGCTTATAATATTAAGTTAGGCCCGGGAGGGCATTATGTAAAATACTATATGCCTTTCTTGTTTAGAAATGGCTTCAGGCCGTTTTTCGATTCCCTTAGCGAAGATGAGCTAAGGGAATTAGAAAACAAGATTGAAGGCGACTTAGAGCCTCTGCGTCATCCTATTTTACCTGCTGAAGAAGTTCATGAAATGATGGGAGAAGAAACGACGGTGTGGGATTTATTCAGTGATATGCGTACTGGAGGGACAAGTAACGTGGGGCCAAGAAAAGACCGAAAAGGAGATGAAAAATTGGACCTGATACAAATTAGAGGAGCACTTGGTCACGGTCAGATTGGGAGAACGATGTATGGGGAATATAAAAAATCATCAGGGCATCACCCAGAGGACTGGAAGATGAGCGGGGTAGACGATATTGGTGCACTTCCAGGCATTGCGGAAAGGCAAGGTGCGATCATAGAACTAAGGAAATTGGGCAACGATGTGCCTACAAGCCAGCTTACCGAATTTGCTTTAGCCGTTTTTAGATTTATCAGGCTCATTAATGGTGATCTGGGCGCTGTAGCGCCCGCACCGGGTGGGTCTATACCTGATAGTTCTGTAGCGCTTGGCTCTACTGCATTGGGAACGGCATAATCACCGCATTTTATACTGCCGGTTTGTTGCCGGTAAGAAGTTTTTGCCTTGCGGTTGTCGGCAAAATAATTTTGAATATTATTTCTGGTTGAGTGTGCGGTTAAACGATTGGTGGAGTTGGTGGCGGAGGTGCTGGTGGCAACTCCATATCATACAGTCCATCCAGGTGTACATCAGGTTGTGCCCCTGCTCCTAGTGGTAGTAATTCGGCTATTGGTTCTGGCAGTGGCAGGGCCGGTTCTGCTTCCGCATCATCTTGCTGGGGCGGGCCTGTTGGCATAAGTGGTAATGGTACTTCTGCTGGTAATTCTCCAACCACCTCTGCGATTGTCCGCGCTATATCTGCCAGCTCTGGTGGTATTTGTTCTGTTGTCGGTTCCGGAACATGCGTTGGAGGGGTGGGAGCAGGCGCAATAGACTCCGAAGTAACGGGCTCCACTTCGCCAGTGGCATTTATTAAGCTTACAAGATCAAAAACAGCTAAGGCAAAATCTTTAAGTTGTTCAGGTAGTACCTCACTGCCAAGCTTTCTCAATTCAATAATAGCGCCGCGCCTTACTTCCTCCCCTGGAATAGAGCCAATATCATCTACGCGCTTCATGCCATATCTTATATAAGACTCCTTATAGTCAATTATTCCACCGTGACCTGACATGTCCTCCCATTTTTGTTGAAGGTAGTCTTTTTTATCGTCGTGTTCGTCGTCGTCATCGTCAGTGGGCGGCTTTCTTTTACCCAGCATATGTTCAAATATTTCTTTAACAGTCGGGATCTCTTCTTCCTTAAATTCGTCATTCCCTGGTGGCATAATTTTTACATCTAAAGCTTTAAGATCAATTAGCTTTAATTGCATTTTTTCTTCTGGTTTAAGGCTATTAAAAAATGGCATAAAACCATTCCTTAACATAAAAGGCATCATATATTTTAGGTGTTTGGGGTTACCAATGGCTTCCGACTGGTTTTTTGCCAAGCCATAAAAAATTGCAGCAAGTCCCTTAACTCTAGGAGATGTGATTTCCTTAATATCGTTTACTGCCTCCAGTGCTGCTCTCCATGCACTTTTATAGGGCACATGGTATTTTTTAGCCCCCCATCCAAAAATATTTACTGCCGTTTGCGGATCCAGAATTTCCCCGGCAGATCCCCGTGCCATCGCTTTAACTTCTTTCGGATGTGAGGCGCTCGGGCCTGTTACCACTACATCTTCTCTGGCCATACCTTTTGTTTCTGGCCCCGGCATCTCCATACCGCGTTTCTTGATCGGCGCTCTGGTTACATAGTCTATCAACTCAGCTATTTTATCAAACTTTATACCCACAGTAGCCTGAGGGTGAAAATGTTTTTCTTTGTTGATAGAGAATCTTGGCACTTCTTTTATCGTATCCTCAAAGGTTCTTTTCCTTTCTGTTTGCTTTGCTTCTTTCTCTTGTGTTTCTATTATGCTCTCTCCTTCTTTCGCTTCATATACACGTAAGTCTATGTCTAATTTTTTCTTCTCTTCGTGATAAAACAACGTCTGATCAACAACATTACTCGTCCAAGTGATCTTTCCTATGTCCCCTAAAGGGACACCATCTTTTACCTGATTCAAAAAAAGCTTAATCTCATCCATAATATCTCCGAGTTCTTTACGCCCTTTTCCTGTTTCATCAACAGCTTTTGTCTCAAGCTCTAATTCTCCTTTGCCCTTTTTTGAGCCGCCATCACCTTCTACCTTAAAATTTTCATCCTTGTGTATACCCTGCTTTGTTTTTCCACTATCAACTCCGGCTAAAAAAATACTATTGACCGCCTGAAATTCAAACCCTACCATCCGTTGCACTACGTTTGTAGGTTGGGAAATGGGTAGGGTAGATGCTGTGGATAACAAGTTGCCGATAGTTTTTAGCTGCGCCGCACGTTGCCCCATTGTGTCAGCCTCTGTTTCCAGCGCGGGGTCGTCATTTACTGCTAATCCTTTAGCCTGTAATGTTGGTTTAACACGGCCTTGTTTTTGCTGCACTACGTGCCAGGCTTCGTGCGGGAGGTGCTGCTCTTGCCCGGGGCCAAGGTGGATCTGGTTACCCCTGGCATAGGCCAGCGCGCCTATTTGTGCCGGGGCAGGAGAATTATAATGTACCGATGTGCCGGCCATAGACATGCCCGACAATGCCTCTACGCCCTGCCGCAACTGATGCGGCAAACCGTTGCCGCCACTAGTCGATGGTGCGGGGGCCTGTGCAAACCGGGTTACAGCGGGATAGCCTTTGGCGGCTTTATCGCTGTTCAGCAACGGCGCGACTGATATTGGCTGTTGATCCCTGGTGGTTTTTACTTTGCCCATTATGGATATTGTAGATCACTAATAAAAGCAAATTATAAATAATGTTTGGTTGATAATATACAGTTCACTATTAAACGGCGGCTGAAGGAGATGGTGATGATGAAGTAGAAGATGACGAGGACGAAGAAGATGAGCCTTCCCCTGCATTAATAAGCACAATCAGGTCAAAAACGGCAAGGGCAAATTCCATAAGTTTCTCAGGTGGTACCTCACTGCCAAGTTTCCTCAATTCAATAACTGCACCTTTTCGTTTCTCTGGCGTCTCTTTATCAGAATCAGAAAGGCCTATGTCATTTACGTCCTTCATATCATAGAAATCCAATGACTCTTTGTCTGCTATACTGCCATGGCCGGGAACTTCTTCAATTTGAAGAAGATCTTCGTTTACATGTTTTTTCTCATGAAAACTCTCTGCTATTTGATATTCACCTTCCTTTAATTCGAATCCATGTTCATCATATTTTTTTTCGACTCCATCCGCATCAACCTTTATTTCTACTTTACCTGGTTCTATATTTATTTCGGCTGCCTTGTCAACAGGACTATCATCTTTGTATTTCTCCAATATATCTTTAAATATTTCTTCAACCGTTGGCGGAGGAGTGTCCTTACTATAGTCCTCGCGAGTAGCTTTATTATCGGTAACTTTCGGCTTGATGGGCACTTGCCAATTGGCTGTGTCAATTTTCTTTAATTTTTCAAACTCTTCATCACTAATACTTCTTAAAAATGGCAAAAAACCAGTCCTTAGCATAAAGGGCATCAAGTCTTTTATTAGCTTGCTCTTATCAATAGCAGCTCGTTTTTTGGTAGATTTGAATTCATGAGATCGGTTTTTTGCTAAGCCATAAAAAATTGCAACAAGGCCTTTAAGCTTAGGTGTTAGCCCATGTATTTCGTTTGTTGCATCCAGTGCTGCTCTCCAAGTATTTTTATACGGTGTGTGGTATTTTTTGGCACCCCATCCAAAAACATTTGCTGCCTCTTGTGGGGCAGTGATCACTTTTGGAACAGGTCTAGGTATTAACTCTGTTTTTGCTTCTTCCCGAACTGAGGCATCGGCGCTAGCTGTTCTGGCACCTTCTTCCGGTTCTGACATTTTATTTTTTGTTTCTGGCCCGGATGGTTTCGTAACGGCACGGCGTTCCTTAATAATACCGCCATTTTTAACTGGTGCATTTGTTACGTAGTTGATCAAATCAGCTACTTTCTCAAACTTTACACCCACCGTAGCCTGGGGGTGAAAATGTTTTTTTCCGTCAGGAATTCGGAACTTTGGCACTGCGTTCATTTTTAAGTTCTCGTGAAAGTGAACTTGGCTTTCTGTTTTCCTTTTATTTTTCTCAGCTTTTTCTTCCTCGGTGTCACTTTCTTGAGATTCATTTTTTAAAAGGACTTTGCCATATTTCCGTTCCTCATTGGCATAGTAAGACTTCTTAACAATACCATCATCCCATTTGATCTTTCGTAGAGCCGCCAGATATTCACCATCATTTACTTGATTCAGGAAACTTTCTATGTCTTGAATAATTTTCACCAGTTTTTCACGCCCGGCTGTGGTTTCGTCAACAGCTACTGTTACCAACTCCAATTCCGGCCATTTATTCGTTGGGGGGGCTCCTTCTACCGCTTTTTCATCCGATGAGTTGCCGTCTGCCTCTATATGAAATTTCCCCTCCAGTTTACCCAAGGGCTCCTTTTGCGCTTTTACATTCTCTAAAAATATACTCTTAACCGCCTGGAATTCAAATCCAATCTTTCTTTGCACCACATTTGTTGGTTGCAAAACCGGGTTATTAAACAGCGTTAAAGGCTTATCGCCGCTTGCTGTTTTTAGCTGCGCAGCGCGCTGCCCCATTACATCGGCCTCTGTTTCCAACGCATGGTCGTCATTTATTGCCAATCCTTTGGCCTGCAGGGTAGGCTTAACACGGCCTTGTTTTTGCTGTACTACATGCCAGGCTTCGTGCGGCAGATGTTGCTCTTGTCCGGGGCCAAGGTGGATCTGGTCGCCCGCGGCATAGGCCAGCGCGCCTATCTGTGCCGGAGCAGAAGAATTGTAATGCACCGATGTGCCGGCCATAGACATGCCCGACAGTTCTTCTACGCCCCGCTGCAGCTGATGCGGCAAACCATTGCCGCCACCGGTCGATGGTGCAGAGGATTGCACAAACCGCGTAACGGCAGGATATCCCTTAGTAGCCTTACTGCCGCTCTCAACCGGTGGAAGAGGTGATTGCTGCTTATTACCTGTTAGCTTTTCCCGGCTCATAAGGGTGTTTTGAAATGCCTTAATTTACTGCAATTTAATAAGTAATACCTGTTGGCGGAATTAATAAATAGTTTTATTTAAAATCAAATATATACTCTAAAGGATTTTTTTTAAGAGTATTTAATTTTTAATTCCGTTTTGTTGAAAGAAGAGTTTAATTTTTGAATAGTAAGGCTCAAGCGGAATGCCAATATTCTTTAAACTTAAATCATAACTGTAAATTCGATTAACAATTATCGTTTGCCCATTAACAGATTTATATTTACCTAACAATAAAAAATTGAAGCTTTTAAGCTGATTGGTGTTCTTTAAATCAATGTTAAAGCTAAATTGTTCACCAGCCCCAAGAGTTCCGTCCTTTGCATAAAAATCAGTGATTCCATTCATTAAGTGATATCCATCATCTTCCTCCGAGCATATAAACAACTTTACAAAAATATGCTCAGATTCGGCTTTTTGACTTACAATGGTAATGTTGAAATGGTATGTACCATTTTCAATATTTTTTAATACGATAGCACTTAGAACAAGATTAGGTTCTTCTTCCCTCGTGATAGTTATTACTTTTCTTGCTGAATCTCTAACCTGTTTTAAAACAACTTTTTGAGCAGAATCATATTTAAGGTTATATTTAGCAAGGGCATTTGTAAATGTGGATACAATTTTTGCGTTGCTCTCATCATTTCTCTTCCATGCTATCGAATCATCTTTTCTTTTTTCAGTTTTAGTGGCTTGAATTTTAGAATAATCGTCTTTATCTGCTTGCAAATCTTTTAAATAATTGACACCTATGCTTGCTAAGAATGCAATACAAACGATCCACCCCCGTTTGGTAAAACCTTTGATCCATCCTTTATGTCTACCATCATGAACTTTGCCAGTAAAAGGGAATAACAAAACGACTAGTGCCAATAAACCAAGTACAGCATTATAGAAATATGGTCTCATACTAAATATCTAATTCATTAGGAAACGTAAACTGGTTTTCATCTTTTCTCAAAAATAGATTTTGGTAAGAAATTCTATCAGTAATAGCTAAGAATCTTTCCTTTAAATTTTCAGCATCTGGGGCCTGAAAATATACTTTATTGAGTTTAGGCATGTATTCATTAATTATTAGCTTGTCAAGTTTCCTATTAAAAAATGGGAATGAATACCCAATGACAACTAGGACCTCTGTATGATAAACGCTCGACTTCATATTTTCATAAAATTCATAGCTTAAATTGTGTTCCCATGCAAAAGAAAGTTCATTCGAAGTATTCTCTTCGATTGTTTTCATTGGGTCTAATTTTAAAGCATTGTATGACTCAAAAATGCTTTCGAAAAAACCTTGATTATATCCAAAGCTAGGGTTGTCGGTTAAATATTTTGAATGTCTTTTACGTTTATCAATCTTTTTTATTGAGCCATTTAATTTAAATATGGCAAAAGTGTCATCACTGATCAATCGTTCATCATGAAAACTAGACATTTTTATACGTCCATAAGCTTCTTCTAAAGTTATAGATGATGACACAAAATTTTTATAAGAAAGTTCTAACTGGGAATCATAATTCCAAGACAAAATCCTTAATTTAACTCGTTTTCATCAATCTCTACAACACTCATTTGGAGACCACCATTTATTACAGGGTTTATATGTCTAACATAATCCCCTTCTTCTATTTTGCTATTCATAAACCAAATGTAACTTGTATTCAGCTACGTTTAACACGACAATAAAGCAACTAAATTTACTATGAAGTTGTTTGGTGTAAACACCTTGTAATTTGTTTCTTCTGGGCTATATTTGATTTAAAGCGGAAGAATAATTTTAAATGAATTTATTTAATAATTCCGCCAATGGGTAGTAATATCCATTTGTTATTATTATTTGCCTACAGCAATTTTAATAAATAGCTGATAGCCCAAAGGACGATGTTGGGCCTTTTCTGCTGATCAGACCCTATTGATTATGTAGTCAAATTAATGACACCTTTATGCGTTGATCCGGGAGGGCTTCCCGGATCAACATTTATCAATCCGTACGGGTATTTATCAGCTTTAATCAGGTCAAATACAAATAGCATCTGGTTCACTAAACAATCGCCGTCGTATCAGGGGCTGGTGTGGATCCGCTCGTAACTTCGGGCTCACTCCCGATATCGGGGGCTGATGTTGATCGACCCGTAACTTCGGAGCCGCTTACAAGAGCAGGGGTTGGTGGGCCTGAAGACTTAATCTCTTCTGCACTCCCCGGAGGAGAAGCAGATTCATTTATAAGTTTGATAAAATTAAAAACAGCTAGTACGAATTCTTCAAGCTCTCCGACCAGAACTCCGTTGCCAAGTTTTCTTAATTCAATAATAGCGCCATGCCTTTTCACCCTATTTTCCTCTTCTGGTGCGGGTACCGGTTCTTTGTCGGAATAACCCACATCGTCAAGCGAAAGCATATCCCACCTTCTATAATTACTGTATCCCCTTTTGTTGCCATCGATAATTCTACCATGGCCCAATAGGTTACTATCCTTTGCCAGAATGTCTTCTCCCTTCTCCAAACCCACCAATATATTTTCAAATGTAAAATTTTTACCCGCTGTTTGTTTAGCCGCTTCGCCGATATCCGTTTTTAACAGGGCGGCTGCTTGGCCGCTTGGGTTGCGTAGTTGTTCACTAAATAGTTTTTTCTCGTCACCCGACATCATTTCGTAATATGGCAGAAACCCATTTCTTAGTAAAAAAGGCATGAAATATTTTATGTGATTTGGACTTTTTAGCTTAAACCCACTGTGTATGTGGTGGGCCAAACCCAAAAGAATTGCCGCTAAACCTATCGGCTTCGAATGACTCTCCGAAAATAGTGTTTTCGCTATCCTAAGCCCTTCTTTGGAGCTTTCCTGAAATTTTTTTTGAGTGTCCACTGAGTTCCACCCAAAAGTATTTGCATGATCCTGGGCGGTTTTTGATTCTCTTGTTGGTGTCGCCTTTACTTCAGTGGTTGCAGGCGTGGTACCCGTAATACCAGGTACCGGGGGCTTGCCATGTGGTATCGTGGCACGACGTTCAAATGGCGCCGCTATTAAGGCCTCGATCAGCCCGGCGATGTTGTCAAACTTCACGCCCACGGTGGCCTGTGGAGCAAATTGTATGGGCTCTTTGACATCAAATGTGATTCCCTTTTCGTATGATTCCAGAATCTCGTCTACTTCATCATCATCTGAGTCTTCGTTTTTATCCTCCCAATCAAGGTTAGGATGACTCTTTACTACTTGTCCGCTATATATATTATTTACAAATTCAATTATCAATTTGATATCATCTATCAATGCTTTTTCACCTTCCTTAGTTTCTTCAAAGGCAGGGGTTTTAATTTCTAACTCCGCCTGTTGACCAATGCCCAAATCGGCTTCTATTTTAATATCTGATTCTTTAATCGTTCCTAACTTTAGAGGGAGAGATTCGTCCTCCTCGTCTATCCCCTTTACAAGAACTTTGCCTTTAGCCTGAAACTCAAACCCGATTTTTCTTTGCACCACATCTGTATCAGCCGGTACAGGTTCAATGAGTGAGGCTAACCGGACCGGGCCTGTGGTTTTTAATTGGGCGGCCCGCTGGCCCATCATATCAGCCTCAGTTTCAAGTGTGGGACTGTCATTTATGGCCAGCCCTTTGGCCTGCAGGGTGGGTTTAACCCGGCCTTGTTTTTGCTGTACCACGTGCCAGGCCTCATGCGGCAGGTGTTGTTCTTGCCCGGGGCCAAGGTGTATCTGGTTGCCTGCAGCATAAGCCAGTGCACCTATCTGTGCCGGAGCAGAAGAATTGTAATGTACCGATGTGCCGGCCATAGAGATGCCCGACAATGCCTCTACGCCCTGCTGCAACTGATGCGGTAAACCATTGTCGCCATTGGCCAATGATGCAGGGGGCTGTGCAAACCGGGTTACAGCGGGATAGCCTTTGGCGGCTTTATCGCTACTATCGGCTGATGGCTGGGAAGATGTTTGCTGTTGGCTCCTGGTAGTTTTTGCTTTGTCCATTGCAGGTGTGCTGACGTATGTTGGGATTTAGCAATTTAAGAATTAATATCTGTTTAATATTACCGAAGGGGTGCTGACCAGCTTTTTTATTGTGGATTGATGTGCTTTTATTTTTTCACTTCATTCAGTTCTTTTAAAAGGCGGTGTGCGCCTTCATGTTCGGGGTTTAATTTAAAGGTTTGGTCAATCCATTTCAGCGCCTGCTCATCATCGCGCAGCATATAATGGCACCCGGCCATGTTATATAGTACCGCCGTGTCTGGCGGGTGTACTTCTAACGATCGTTCGAAAAAGAATAGGGCATCTGTATAACACGATAGCTGGTAAAAGATGGAACCGATGTCAAATGCCAGATCACCTTCTTCGCCAATACCGTAGTAATTATTCCATACTTCGTATAAGAGCATGCTGATGTTGGTAATTTCTTTCGGCGTTGCATTTTCAGCTAACATCAGCAAGCCGGGTATCAGTTCCTTAAACATGTTTGTATCAAACCATAGCAGCCTCATGCATGATTCCATTTGTACCAGGCTCAATTCATATGCGTTTCGGGTAAAGTGCTTTTTCAGGCGAAAAGCGTCGTCGGGGCCGAAACGTTCTGCATGATTGCGAAATGCCATTGCGGTTTCGGCATAATTTTCGGGCTGCTCCAGCATCAGCAATGCAGATACGCTTATAGACTCGTGGTGCTGCCTGGTGTTAAACGATAGTGCTCCATATGACGCAAAATAGGAGATAAGCGCATGAAAGTTAACATTTAAAGAGAAACCCCCGCCATGTTTAATAATCTGCGGAGGCTCGTTATAATCCAGATCGGGTAGCTGATGGCGACCCTTATCTGCCGAGATTAGTAAAAATCCTTCTGCAGAAATACTGCGCAAACGTTCAAGGCACCTGATGGCTATATGCGGGAACAAAAGCCATGACTGATCGATATTTAGGCGATAATATTCCAGCAGCAGGTTCAGCGCGTTTTCGGAATACCGGGTTGTCGGATCTGTTATAAGCGTGTGATAATTTGCCTGAAGCTGTGGCATAATATCAGCTGGTGTCATTGTCTCGTTATAATCCCCGGTAATGGTTAATACCGTTTCGGCATCGTATACTTTTTTTTTGGTAATATAAAAAAGGTCCTGCGGCACACTGTCTAAAAGATAATTGGCGACAATAAGCAGGGGCGTTTTAAGCGTAGCCTTTGTTAATCTGGTACCGCTTACCTGTAAGTTGATCTCGTCGGAAGTGTTTACGTCAAAACAGGCAAAATCGAGCCAGTTTTTGTCAATAAATAGCTTGAGCTTTTGGTGGCTTTTCCAAAAGGCAATGTTATGGGGCGACAGGTCGCTCATTATATAGGTAAAAGGCGGTACCTCAAATGCGGCATTTTTGCAAAGAGTATGAAGATGAGTGAGCAGGTGGTAGGCCAGCCGGCCGGATCCTGTACCCAGTTCAAGCAAATAAATATTTTCTTTTTGATGCGGGGCTATCCTTGCACGGTCGCGTAAAAAACCGAATATGATTTCGGCATAGGTGGCAGCCATTGCGGGGTTATTGGTAATATAATGCGGAACGTCGCCATTACGCCAGGCCTTTATACCTGCATTGGTATAATAATCGCGCTGGAGTTGCCAAAGGCGTGAATTTGAAAAAGGCTTATTGGTTTCAAAAGTGTGCATCAAGTAAACTGGCTTTGATGTTATCAAAGATAAGATTTCGACGCATCTGGCAAAGGAGATTATTTGGAGGGGCTTGTTTTGCCGCAACGAAGAATAAACCAGGTTCTCCTAAAATATTTCTCTTCCCAATTTCTACATTAGGAAGCCATTGACCACCTCATTCCTGAATAGCAGTTAATACACTAATACTTAGACCCTATTAATTTATTGATTATTAATTGCGATTTTCATAATTGCCTGCTCAACTCACCACTCCACAGGACACGGAACAGTCTGGTCAAGCCAGACGGTTAATATTCAGGTTAATTACTTAACGGTAATAGTTATTGTTTGGGTTGAATGCGCGCTGAAATAACCCAATGTTGTTGGTGAAATATTTGTAGGCGGATCAGACGGTGTAACGCCGCCGCCCGGCCCGTTCGGATTTTGCTGCGATAAGGTGTACCAATAAGTGTATATAGGCTTGTCTATACATTGCATTTCTACTTTTACTATATCCCCGGCGTAAATATCTATATCACTTTCGTACAGATCAAGATTAACATATTTTCCGTCATTAAATTGGTCGTTATCGGCAAAAACATCTTTTACCTGTACGCCGTTAACGTACATCACAAAACGGTATTGGTTGGCAACGCCCGCCGGGTCCTGATAGTGAACAGTAATTTCCTTCTTGTCGTTATTAAGAGGGCCGGTTTTTGAAGTAACGGAATCCAGCTTGACTGTTGCCGGCATAGTGGATTTGGCGGTATAGGTAATTCCTCCTGTTGTTACGCTCATGGTATAAGCATTACCGGCCACGCCTGCAAGTTGATTTACCGTATAAGTACCGGCCGGGCTTTCAGTAAACGGATAAGTATTACCGGCCTGATCAGTAACCAAAACCGTAGCGCCGGTAACAGGGGGGTAAGTATTGGTACTGCTGAGTGCAACATTTTTACTTATTTGTATGGTCTGCGTGCCATTGACATTGGTGATATTACCTTCAATAACCAATGCGCCGGTATTATTAGCCGTTTTAACATCAATTACCTTGGTACAAGAGGTAATAAGGGTTACCAGGAGTAAAGCGGATATATAAATTGAGATTTTCATTTTCTTTGTCGATTAAAATTTAAAGTTCCAGGTGACAGATGGGATTGGTGTTGCGAAAATACTGGTCTCCACAGCTTCGGTAGTTCCCGGAACTGTTTTGCTATCGCGGAAAGTTATGCTGTAAGGATCCCGGTGCCCGTACACATTATATACACCGAATGTCCAGCTGGAATGGTATTTAGGGTGTTGTTTTCCTTCCAGGGTAAAACCGATATCCAGCCTGTTATTAGCCGGTTCGCGGTAACCGTTCCGCTCAGAATAGGAAAAGGTAGTTAAACCACCAACTTCATACTTGCCGGTTGGGTAAGTAACCGCATTACCTGTACTATAAATGAATGAACCGGAGAACGACCAGCGTTTACTCAGCTGGTAAATGCCCACCAGGGAAAGATCATGAGTACGGTCCTGTGTTGCAGGGTACCAGCTGTCATTGTTAATAGCGGCAAACTTATCTTCTGTTTTAGATAAAGTATAGCCCAGCCAACCATTAAAACGTCCGTATTTTTTCTTCAGAAAAAGCTCCACGCCGTATGATCGTCCCTTGCCATAGGTCAATTGAGATTCCACATCCTCATTGGCTATAAGCTCCGCACCATCTTTGTAATCAATTTGATTTTGCATCCATTTGTAGTAAACCTCTGCAGAAAATTCAAAGTTATTATCGGCAAAGTTTCTGAACCAGCCTGTTGATACCTGGTCGGCTATTTCAGGCTTGATATTATTGCTGCTCATCACATACAGATCTGTTGGTGAGCTGGTAGTTGAATTGGTCAATACGTGGATATTCTGCGTATTCCGGTTATAAGATGCTTTGATCGAGCTTTGGTCATTTAACTGGTAGCTGGCAGAAATGCGTGGTTCCAGGTTGAAATAATTCTTTACATTTTGCCCTGAACTGTAGGTTTGCGAGCTAGCAACATTGCCGGCAGCATCATAAGTATTGAATGTTCCCGGGCCTTCCAGGAAAAAACCGCTTAATCTCATACCGTACAGAATAGTTAATTTACTGCTTGCGGTCCACTCGTCACTCACATAAGCAGCATTTTCAAACCCAAACCGTTGCTCAGTTGAAATATTATTAAAACTGGAACTGCCTGTCGAAGTTATTGTGCCCGGATCAATGGTGTGATGAAGAATATTAAGACCGAATTTTAAGTGATGTGTATTGCTTAAATTATATTGCAGGTCCTCTTTCAGGTTTAGATCGGTTATTTTAGAAGTAGCCTTGAAACCGTCATCAGCCTCTAAGCTCTGTATTACATAATTATAATTACTGTATACCAGGGAGGTATTGGAAAATAATTTATCGCTGAAAATATGATTAAACCTGATCGTTCCCGTGGAGTTACCCCAATTGGTTCCAAAGATATCCTTCAAGCCCAGTACATCCTTTCCAAAGTATCCTGAAATAAAAATGGCATTTTTATCATCAAAGTGATAATTGGCCTTCGCATTGATATCATAAAAATAAAGCGCGCTGCCACGAACGGTTGAATCTTTTGAGGCCTTTGTAAAGAGGTCAAGGTAGGTCCGTCTGGCACTGATCATAAATGAACCTTTATCCTGAACTATAGGGCCTTCTACTTTAATGCGGGAGGAAATCAGTCCAATTCCACCCTGAACGGTATAGTCCTTGTTATTGCCCTCATTCATTTTTACATCCAGCACCGAAGATAGCCTGCCGCCATATTCAGCAGGCATGCCGCCTTTATAAATGCTGACATCTCTTATGGCATCTGAATTAAAGGTGGAAAAGAAGCCGAACAGGTGGGAAGCGTTGTAAACCGTCGCCTCGTCAAGCAGGATCAGGTTTTGGTCTGAGGCCCCACCGCGTACATAATAGCCGGCATTTCCTGCACCTCCTGACTTTATACCAGGCATAAGCGTAATAGTCTTCAAAATATCTTTTTCACCTAAAAGCACCGGCACGCTGTTAATCTGGGCCATATTCAACTTTTCGACCCCCATTTGCGGCGAAGTGATCTGGTCATTATTTGGTCTGTTACCACTGACCACCACTTCCTGCAAGTTGCCTTTTGCGTTTAATGCGAGGTTAATTACCTGGCTGGAAGTTAGTTTTACCTGCTTGATAATTGTTTCGTAGCCTACATAGGAGAATTGAATATTGTAGGTTCCTTCTGGTGCCGTTAATGAATAAAATCCATAATTATTGGTGCTTGCCCCGGCTGCATTTAATTCCTGTATCCGTATGGTTGCGCCAATCAGTGTTTCACCGGTCGCACTATCTTTCAGCGTTCCGCTGATTGTATATTTCTTTTGAGCAAAAGCAGGTAAGGTGACAATAAGGAGTAGGAAAAAAAAAGAATTTTTAATCATGTATTCTAGTTAAATGAGAGATCGTAAATATCGTAACGTATTTCAATAACGGGCACGCTTTGTTTCGGGTGCAAAGAAATGCAATCTGGCGACTAAAAAAAACGATATAGATACGTTTATGTAAAAAATAGACAGAATCGTCATTTAAATAGATGGTATAAAAAAGTTTAACTTATTTGTGATAATTAATGAAAGCTGATTAGCCCCATTTACTTATAAATTTCAAAAATGGTTCCTTATATTGCCCCGTTACTGCAATAACAGTTTCACCGATCTGGACGGAGTTTTTGGTGACCGACTTGATCTTTTCAAGAGAAACTATAAATGACCGGTGGATCCGCAGGAAATTCTTTTCCGGCAGCTTTTCTTCCAATACTTTCAAGCTGGTTAATGTAAGTAAAGGTTTTGCTTCATTAGCGACAAAAACTTTTACATAATCCTTTAACCCTTCTATATACAGAATATCGTTCAGATCCACCTTCACTAATTGATAATCTACCTTTAAATAGATGTACTCCTTTTCTGAAGCTAAAGGCGGAACATGATTTTGTTGAGCAACCAATACGTTGGCACACATGGAGAAATATTCCAAAGCTTTAGCCGCAGCTTTTGAAAAGTCTACAAAATTAAAGGGCTTTAAAAGATAGTCCAGCGCCTCAACCTTGTAACTCTCTACAGCATACTGATCAAATGCAGTTGTAAATATTACCCTCAGTTTTTGCTTGTTTTCAGACTGATTAATTATTTTGGCCAATTCTACGCCGCTCAGATGAGCCATCCGGATATCTAAAAATGCCAGCTTAATTGACGGTTTTTCATGGATCGCTTTTAATGCGGCAACAGCATTGGAGAAAGAACCTTCCAACTTCAAAAATGGAATCTGCTCAATATAGGAGCAAATCAAATTCAGCGCTATAGGCTCGTCATCAACAGCAATACACGGTATAATCATAACAGGTTAAGCTTTAATTGTATCGTAAATTCAGATCCTTTATCATCGCGTTCTACTTTCAAAACGTACTTGCCCGGATAAATCAGATCCAACCTGCGGCGGGTGTTTACCAACCCAATGCCGTTGCTATCTTCTAAATTCTCAGCATGTTCGTTAAATATAGAATTTCGTACCTCTAATTGTAGGGTCTGTTCCCATTGCGTAATGCCTATAAAGATATAACTGGGGTACATATTGCTGATGCCATGTTTGTAGGCATTCTCGATATAAGGCAAAAATAACATAGGAGCCAGTTGGATATTAGTTAATATGTTCGGTTTCTCAAAAATAATCTGTGCCTGGTCCGGAAGCCGTAACTGCATCAGATTGATGTAATCCTGTACAAATTCAATTTCTTTTTCCAGTGTCGTAAAATCGTTCTTTGTATCATAGAGTACATAGCGCATCATATGTGAAAGGGTATAGATGGATTCCCTGGCTGATCTAATATTTGTATCCGTAAGCGCGTAAATAGTGTGGAGGATATTGAAGAAGAAATGGGGATTAATCTGTGCTTTAAGAAATGCCAGCTCTGTACTAACTTTTTCCTTCGCGGCATCCTGTTCCTGCGCCTTGTCAGCATTTAATTTTTGTGTAATACCTACAATAGAGCTGATCCCAAATATGATCAATGTGATGACGATGACACCAAAGTCCGCAGCCGGACTGTTTTTATAAGCGATATGGTTATTGTTTCTAACAATTACCTTTTCCATCAATGCTGGAAAATTTAATAAGATGTCTATCCCCCGGTTGAAGAATAACATTCCTAAATGCGCAATAAAAACGATCAATACAAACAGGAAGCCGTGACCCTTATAGAGTACCCGGGGAACTAAAACATATAGGTTCAGATAAAAGAGTCCGGCCCAACATGGCAGAGCGATGCCTTCCTTCAACCAAAATACCCCTGGCAAATGCACTGGCCAGGTAAAAGGAACGAGCGCTAAAACCATCAGACCCAGGAATGTCAAAAAATGTACGGAAAGCAACAGTTTTTTTAATTTAGCAAGGATCATTTGATGATTATTTTTTGAGCCGATCAGTAAAGCTGCGCGCAATTGACTAAATAAAGTTCATAAATGAAATATTGATCGACAGAACAATTATAATAATAGATGAAATAACCTTATTGATATACCCGCGAATTTTGAGTGAAAATTTTCTGTTTTTCTGGAATAGGTTTATAGTTGTAAAATGTATTTATAGGAATGGATAAAACTTGAAAAGAAACTGGGTTTTAAAGCAGGGTGTTCTTTAACACAATAATCAACCTAACAGCTCAGCGCTCAGAACGGCTTCTTTTGCAATCATATCGGCAATTGAGGTTTGTTCCAATATTTTTACGCTGGCGTCTCTTATTTCTAAAAACATTGCCCTTATACCGCAGGTAACCTCGTTGTGGCACTCATCACACTTATGATAAAAGTTGAGGCTGGCGCAGGGTACCATTGCTATAGGCCCATCGGTAAGCCTTAAAATGGCTGCTAAATTAATATCTTCCGGGTTTTTGTTTAGAGCATAACCACCGCCGGATCCCTTTTTGCTGTATAAATAACCGGCATTACGTAAATCTAATAAGATAGACTCCAGAAACTTCCTGGGTATCCGCTCTTGTTCAGCTATCTGTGCTATTTGGATAGGGGGCTTATCCATGTTTTTACCCATAACAATAAGCGCCTTAATGGCGTATTTGGTCTTTTTAGATAACATAAATTAAAATGATTTCTTAAAAATAATGAATAAACATTCCTAATGTTAACAAACTAAAAATATTTTGTTTAATTAACAATCAGCCCTGAAGAGAATTTTTTTCCATCCAATAAATTTAACAGACTTTCTTATATTGTGAAATATGGATTCATACGCAGTAGTCACAGGAGCGAGTAAGGGAATTGGGCGAGATATAGCAATCCTGTTAGCAAAAAAAGGATATAAATTACTATTGATAGCACGTTCGGAAACTGAACTTAAACAACTGAGGGAAGAACTGCAGAATGGTTCACTATATTTTGCTATTGATCTTTCCGAACCCGGTGCTGCAAAAAAAGTAGCGGAATTTTGCGATAAGCTACAAGTATCGGTTTTAGTTAATAATGCTGGTTTTGGCGTATGGGGCAATTTTGAAGGATGTAATATAGAGCAGCAATTAAACATGTTGCAGGTTAACATAAACGCGGTTATCGAATTAACCCATTATCTGCTGCCGCAATTAAGGCAACAGCTCTCTTATATTTTAAATGTTTCCAGCACGGCAGCTTATCAGGCGGTTCCAACATTAGCTGTATATGCCGCTTCCAAAGCATTTGTACTTTCTTTTAGCAGGGCACTTAGGGTTGAATTAAAAGGTTCGGTATCTGTAAGCTGTCTTTGTCCCGGCCCTACAGATACAGGCTTTGCGCACCGTGCCGGGATGGATTCTTTAGCTGATCTTGCTGAAAAATTTAATATGCAGCCAGCCGAGGTTGCAAAACTTGGGGTAGAGGAGATGTTTAAGAACAAGGCCGAGATCATACCCGGGTTTTTAAATAAGCTATCATCAATTGGCGCACGTTATATAAATAAATCATTGATTGAGCGCATTACCTCAGGCCTTTACAAAAAATAAAAAATAAATTTTGGTATCATAAATATTTCTTTACATTTGTAATGTCTATAATGTAGATAGATATTATAGAATTTAATTAAATGAATCAAAACAGTAAAATAAACACCGCAAACTCCATGCGAATGCCTTTCAACCAGATTGGCTTGTGTTGCTGTTGTTGTTAAATGCCACAAGTATTTTAATTAACAAATTCATTTATTTCCCCCCTTTTTATTTTAATGGACACCACCTATCAAAGGTTCAGTCTTGGTACTGAAATTACTGACGAACAACAAGCTTTTTTTAACCGTAACGGTTTTATACATTTTAAGAATTTTATTAAGCCAGAAACGGTGCAGGATATTATCCACGCATCAAAACAGGTAGAAAAAAACTGGACAGAGAATAACATTGAAAAGATAAACGGAGTGCCGATCAAATATGGTAAGGACCTGGACGGATCGGTTATCGTGCAGCGTTTTGCATTCATCAATCAACATCATGCCTTACTTTCGGAGTTTACGCTTGATCCTCGGTTTCAAACTTTATTGAGCATTGTGCCGGGCTCCCGTTTAGGTATTGATGAAAAGGACGGTATGGTTTTTAACCATTATGTGAACAGCGAAGAAAGCAGTTTTACAAAAATGGGCTGGCATACCGATGGCTTGCGAGATATTTTTCAGGGCACAAAATTAAACCCGATGCTGAACGTAGGCATACACCTGAGTGATGCATCACCCAATAATGGTGGCTTGCGCATATTACCTGGGACGCATAAACAAAGCCTTTACCAGGTGCTGTTCCGTAAAAAATACTTTCTGGATCATGATGTGGATGAGAACGAAGTAGCCATTGCCCCTAAAGCCGGCGATCTTACTATTCACGATGGGCGGCTATGGCACCGGGTGGCTCAATCATCGGTAGTGGGAGAGGAAAGCCGCAGGCGGGTAATTTACATTCCGATAGTAGCAGGGAAATATAAGCCGAAGAACGAGGATAGTCCTACGGCATTGTACCAGCGCCTGGCCAAAATTGTTAAATAAATCGCCATGATCATAGCAATTATTATTGGCTACTTTATCAGGCGGAAAAAACTGGCGGCCGCAAAAGTTCAGGTATTAAGTTCAGGTAGGTCTTAAAAAGAAGCGGATATGATCACTAAACTAAGTTCTACAGAAATCATTCACTTCTTAATCATCTTGCTGCTTATACTGATACCGGCCAGGTTACTGGGTGAACTTTGCCGCAGGTACAAACTACCTGCGATCATTGGTGAAATTTTTGCCGGAATAATTGTTGGTCCTACTTTACTAGGTGCTTTTTTTCCTAATCTGTTTAATACCATCTTCATTTCGGCCCCAAAAGCCAGCGGTGCGTTTGACGGGATAGCTAATATTGGTATCATCCTTTTAATGTTCATAGCGGGTTTTGAAGTTGATTTGAAACAAATAAGGCAAAATGGAAAGCAGGCAATTGCCATCAGCCTATCCGGTATCTTATTTCCATTCGCGATTGGATTTGTAACAGTGTGGTTCCTGTTTAAAGATCATTTTGCTAATGGCTTTAATAACCAGTTGGTTACGTCGCTGTTTTTTGGCACCGCACTTTCCATTACAGCGCTTTCTGTCATTACTAAAATATTACTTGATTTGGATATCCTCAAAACAAGGATTGGTAATATTGTATTGACAGCAGCCATGGTGGATGATTTTTTAGGATGGATCCTGTTTTCAATCATCATCCAGATGATGAATGCCGGGAAAGAGCAGGTTTCCTTTTGGTCGGTTATCACCGTTGTACTATTCGCTGTATTTATGCTAACCGGCGGCCGCTGGATTATTCACCGTTTGCTTGCCTATGCCGGTAAAAGCGGGAAGAATAGTAATGTATTTACGGTAGCTGTTTGCCTCTGTTTTATAGGTGCTGCGGTTACCGAAGCCCTTGGCGTACGCGCAGTTTTTGGTGCATTTTTAGTAGGAGTAGCCATCAGCGATTCCGAGTATTTTACTGAAGCGCATAAGCAGGTATTACATCAATTTACTATTAACGTTTTGGCTCCATTGTTTTTTGCATCAGTAGGGTTAAGGTTAAATTTTATATCCAATTTCAACCTCGAGATAGTAGTACTTATACTGGTAATCGCCTTCCTTGCAAAATTGATAGGTGCCCGTATAGGGAGCTCCTTAAGCGGCATGACCAGGAACGAATCCATCGCGGTGGCTTTTGGTATGAATGCCCGTGGTTCACAGGAAATTGTTTTGGGCTTAATTGCTTTACAAGCTAAAATTATCAGCGGCCCCGTATTTGAAGGACTAGTAGTTATGACCGTGGTTACCATGGTTATTTCGGGGCCAATTATGAAGTATTATTTTTTAAAGGAACAAAAATTACAGTTGACTCCAATATGAATTTTAAAAATGCACAATGAAAAAATTGCTGCTATGGTTAGCCGACTTAAAATCGATTGATGACTATTCCTTATTCCACGATAGCTTCAGTAATCACATTAGGTTTAGCCTTGAAGCATTTTATTAAGGTCAGGTGGCCGAATAGTTAGGCACAGGTCTGCAAAACCTGATACAGCGGTTCAATTCCGCTTCTGACCTCGATTATTTATGTAAATAGATAATTGGTTAATTTTTTTATAATTTTTTTTAGTTTGAATTATCAGAACAAACTTGGGGAGAGTAGTAAATTGCTTGCTGCCATTGGTCTTTTCTCCCCTTGTTTTTTCTGATTTAAACACTTAACAATCGGGCGGAGTAGCCGGGTGGTTAGGCAGGAGTCTGCAAAACTCCATACAACGGTTCGAACCCGTTCTCACGCCTCATATAGTTAGTAAAGCGTATGGAATTTATCTCTTATTGATGTCATAATATCTATATAGCCTATGGCTATACTATAATAATTTATCTTTGCATTTTAATTCGACATTCAAATTTCAGTAATGAGTAAGAAATCAAGTTTAATCAGTTGGTTTACCCTGATTATATTATTTTTTGACCGGCTACCTGATAGCGCGAGCAAAGCCTGGCCGGCATGTAATGCAGGCGACTTATTTAGTCAACAATCAAGTATATAATGATCGAACTAAAAAATATTACAAAAACATTTTACAAAAAGAATAGCCAGGTCAGTGCTTTGTCTAATGTTTCGCTGGTAGTACCTAAGGGCAAAATACTGGGAGTAATTGGTGCCTCGGGCGCGGGAAAAAGTACTTTGATACGTTGTGTAAACCTGCTGGAGCGGCCAACGTCAGGTGATGTATTCATCGGCGGGCGTAATTTAACTCAACTTGCTCCTGCAGCACTTGCCAAGGCAAGGCGGGAAATAGGAATGATTTTTCAACATTTTAACTTGCTATCCTCACGTACCGTAGCGGGCAATGTGGCGTTCCCATTGGAGCTAAGCAATACGCCTGGTGGCGAAATAAAGAAACGGGTAGCTGAATTACTGGAATTAGTAGGCCTCGGGGACAAAGCAAATGAATATCCTGCAAATTTGTCAGGTGGGCAAAAACAAAGGGTGGCCATTGCACGAACGTTAGCAAGCAATCCTAAAGTGCTGTTATGTGACGAGGCAACCAGTGCCCTTGATCCGGCAACAACGCTTTCTATTCTTAACCTGTTAAAAGATATCAACAAGCGTTTCCAGATTACTATCCTGCTCATCACACATGAAATGAATGTGGTAAAAGCTATTTGTGACGAAGTAGCTATTATCAGCGAAGGGAAATTGATTGAACGCGGCCCGGTAAGTGAGGTTTTTGCCTATCCGGAAACTACGATTGCAAAGCAATTCATCGCATCCTCCCTGCATGCAGCATTGCCTGTTGAATATGAACAACGACTTTCAGCAACACCAGCGGGAAAAAATCATCCGGTCATTAAACTGGGGTTTAACGGGCATTCGGCTGAGGCGTCTATTTTATCGGAGGCCAGCAGGATATTTAACGTGGATAATAATATCATCAGTGCGCAAATGGATTATACCGGCGGGGTGAAATACGGGGTAATGCTTATTGAAGTGACTGGGAGTGAAAAAGATACCGCGGGCTCATTGGAATATTACCGCAGCAAACACATAGAAGTGGAGGTACTTGGTTATGTCTGAACCTATGCTGATAATGATTTTACAAGGTTTATGGGAAACCATGGTAATGACTTTCGTAGCTGGTTTTTTTGGTTTTTTGTTAGGATTGCCTACGGGAGTGTTACTATTTATGACCAGGAAAGGACAGGTGTCGGAAAATCGTTTAATAAATGGTGTAGTCTCGATACTTGTCAATATTTTCCGGTCTATCCCATTTATTATCTTAATTGTATGGATGATTCCCTTTACCAGGGCATTGGTAGGAACATCTATAGGTGTTCAGGCTGCATTGGTGCCATTGAGTATAGGTGCGGCGCCATTTATTGCAAGGATGGTAGAAAATAGTTTAATCGAAATTCCGAATGGTTTAATAGAAGCGGCCAGATCAATGGGTGCAACGCCTTTGCAAATAGTTTTTAAAGTGCTGCTCCCGGAAGCGCTGCCATCTATTATTGGCAGTGCATCTATCACCCTTATTACCCTGGTCGGTTATTCAGCAATGGGTGGTGCGGTTGGCGCAGGCGGTTTAGGACAGATTGGCTACCAGTATGGCTATGTGGGTTACGATGTGGTTGTTATGAACACTGTTCTTGTTCTTTTAGTATTACTCGTGTTTATCATTCAAGTCGCAGGTGAGTTTATTGCAAAAAAAGTAGACCACCGCAAATAATTTTTATACATATAATGAAAAATTTATCCCTTATTACTATCGCTGTCATATCCCTCGGTCTATCAGCATGCGGAAGAAAAACACAGCCTAATAATTCCAATCATATTAAAGTTGGGGTTGAATCAGGGCCAGAATATACGGTTGCGCAGGCAGCCCAAAAAGTGGCTAAAGAAAAATATGGGCTTGATGTGGAACTGGTGCAATTCAATGACTATGTGATGCCCAACGAAGCCCTGAACCAGGGAGATATAGATTTAAATGTCTTTCAAAATAAACCTTACCTGGATGTACAGGCCAAACAGCGTGGTTATAAATTTGCTATACTCGGCAATACCTTTGTTTATCCTTTGGCGGGTTATTCCAGGAAGATCAAGAGCATTACTGAGTTGAAAGATGGAAGCACGATTATTATCCCGAATGATCCTACTAATAGCGGAAGATCTTTACTCCTGTTGCAAAAAGCCGGTTTGCTAAAACTTAGGGACAATGTAGGACTATTACCGACTGTAAATGATATAGTTGGTAACCCCAAAAGTTTAAAAATCCTGGAGCTGGAAGCCCCTCAATTGCCAAGAGCGCTTGATGATCAAAAGGTAACTATAGCTATTATTAATAACACTTTTGCAGGTCCGGCGGGCCTTGTTGCTAAACGGGATGGGTTATTTGTTGAGGATGAAAAATCTCCTTATGTAAATATCATCGTATCCAGGGATGATAACAAGGATCAGGATAATGTGAAGAAATTCGTAAAATCTTATCAATCTCCCGAAGTAGCGGCAGCGGCTGAGGTGGCATTTAAAGGCGGGGCAATTAAAGGCTGGTGACCATAGCTTACTAACCTGCGGTGTGCTTAGTTAGTGCTAAATTGTATTAAGGTTGTATTACAGGCGGAACAATTGGTTGCTCTTGTAGCTGATCTTAATTATCATATTTATAGGTAGTTACGCCTGGTTTAATAATTTCCTCAATTTGAGGTCAAAGTTGGCCCAGAGAGGCTCGAACTCAAAGCATGCTTCTATTATATGAGAACGCAATATTCACTTTTTGTCTAAAATAACAAACCGCATTTAAATACATTTAAACGCGGTTTGTTATTTAACACCTATAAGATTGAATTGCATCTACATAATCCTTAAAATCTGTTTTTAAAGATTACTGACTTATTGCCTTACCTACCTCAATTATTTCAGCCATTTCAGCTAATTCTATAATACTTCTTTATTTATACCTTTCATAAACTTTTTTTAATTTTAAATAATTGTTATATTAGTCTGCTGATTTACTGAACCTTAACAGTTGGTCACGTTAAATAAACCAATTATCAAATATTATACGAAACCTAATCATCTTTGGAAAGTATATATATTCCTTTCTTTATCATTATTTTATTTCTGTAAAAAAGTACAGCATCTTCAACCTATCCCTAATTGTAAATACATGAAAAAGATTAAAAAACTACCTTTATTAATTGTGTGTATAGCAACAGCAATTGTAAGTATTACCGGTTGTCAGAAAAGCGGCATCAATTCTTTAATGCAAACAAAAACAACGAGGGCCGACATTCAGAATAAATCACTGCTTATGCAAAAAGATAGCCTTGTGAGTACTCCATTTGGCTATAAGAAAAAATCGCAGGTGCATTTTTTGCCTTCGGGACATGAACTTACCGAATCTAATGGCAGATTATTAGAAAAAGATTCTAAAACCAAACAGACTATTAATGACTTTGGAGTTATTAATGCAAATAGTGGGGCAACTATTACTAATAACAATCTTGCCGTTACAAAAAGCGCTGTTGTACCCGGTTTGGGCACTGGTTGGATAACGGATGCTGTGTGGAATAATACTAATACGGCTAACCCAATAAGCAAATTTATTACCACTTGGGTTGTTCCTGATGCTCCTGTTAATAATGATAACCAAACAATATATATATTTAATGGCATGCAGGACGGTGTTTCAGCGACTTCACATATTTTACAACCTGTTTTGCAATGGGGGCCATCTAATGCAGGTGGAGGGAATTATTGGGCCGCAACCAATTGGTATGGTTCAGGTCAGGGCAGCACTGCTAACTATTTTTATGGTACATTGGTTACAGTATCTGCAGGAACCAGTTTGCAAGGTGTAATGACAATGACTGCCCAAAATGGCAGCTTATATAGTTATAATTCATCGTTTAGTGGCTTTCCTGCAAATTCATCAATGACAGTAAATAATGTGCCACAACTTACTTATGCATTTGAGACTTTAGAGGCATACGGGGTACAATACAGCCTTGACTATCCTATGACTTATGAGGTTCCCATGACTAATATTCAAATACTGCTAAATTCAGGCGTTAATGCCCCCATACAGTGGACCGCTGAAAATAGAGTAACAGATATTGGCCAGCATACGGTAATAGTAAATAATAATTCTCCTAACGGCGAGGTAGATATTTACATCAGGAATCACTATGTTATGCCTATAACCGTTACTATGCCATCTTCGGCTTCTCTTCACGCGGTAGTTGTGGGTATTACCCCGGCATATTCGGGATTTCCCGGGGCAAACTTAACCTTTACAAGTACCTCAACCCAAAATTACACAACCTATAATAGCACTGATACATATAATATCCAGGTAACCACTGTAACCCAAAGATGCCATGTAACACTAAACGGCCAAACTCAAGATACACAAGGGGGGCATACGTATGCAAGTTTTAATAATATTTCGTTGTCAGGATCTGGGCCGCTACAAATTTCTGTGACCCCTTTTTAAAAAGATCAGCAATTAATTAGCTGTGTATACCTGAACTGATAAACAAGGTTGAAGTAAAACTTTCTTCAATGGATATGAATGTCCACTTGCTCGGCGCAGCCGCGCTGACAATGGAAAAGATAAATAAATCATTTTTCGAGACAAACAGCATAAGAGACTATCCGATAATAGCTGCATCTCCCGGCTCCGCGGGAGATATAGCGCATAGCGGACCCGCCACCCAGCGGGGAACGCTCAAATAAATTGGTCAACCTTTCTCCGGAAAACTCACTACTATCAGCCATGATATTGATTTATAATGAATAAACATTAATTTCAAGGCAAATGTGTAAACAAGACCTATATTTATAAAAACGTAATGATGAATGACAATAAACCAATCCCCTCGCTTTACGAATGGGCTGGCGGAATGCCGGTATTTGTAGAATTATTTGATAAGTTTTATGATAAGGTACTAGCCGACAATATATTGGAACCCATATTTAAACATATGTCCCCGCAGCATAGGCTGCATGTTGCTCATTTTGTGGCCGAAGTACTTGGTGGTCCGAAATTGTACAGTGAAAGTGAAGGCAGCCATTTCGAAATGATACGCCATCACCTATCAAAACATCTTACACAGCAGCACCGCCAGCGCTGGATGGAATTGCTGTTGCGAACTGCCGATGAGATGAAACTTCCTGACGACCCCGAATTCCGTTCGGCATTCCTGGCTTATCTGGAATGGGGAACACGTATAGCCATCATCAATTCAAACATGGATAGTATTAACGAGCCTCCCGATATACCTATGCCGAAATGGGGCTGGGGCGTTCCTGGTGGACCTTTTATAGGATAGGCTGCGATTAATTCTATCGGGTTCAAAGATCAAAGGGGCTATGATGCGGGGGACTATAACTTAGATGCTTTTATTTAAGATATTGATCCGCAGGTTCGGCAAAGTACCAGGCGAAATTTTCAGTAAATTACGCACTTGAGCGCTTCGGAGCCATTTCTTCGGTTCGGCAGGCTGGCCTCATTAACACTTTAATATTTTTAGCAATCAACTCCTAAGTATATATGCTTAGGAGTTGATTGTTCTTTTGAATTGATTTTATTAATACTTTATAGCGCCAGCATCAGGGTTCCCGCTTGCTGACAATGCGGTGTTGAAGAAATCATAACCGCCATTGTTGGCAATGATTAATCCACCGGCAACACAAGGGGATGTGCTTTGCAGGCTAAACCCTATTGCCGTACTTCTGCCTACGCCATAAGCAGTGGGATTTGTAAATTGCGGAGAGAAAAATATGTTGTTGGAGTGATAACAGCCATTCCAGTTACTGGCCAGGATAACTGCGTTTGGATAGATGCAATTGTTTAAAAAGCGGGCATTGGTCGACATTATATTTTGTGAAAAATTGGTTACAGTACCTGTACTACTGATGATATTATTGGTAAACGCACCAATAAACTTAGTTTGAAAGAAATAAGTAATATTATTGGTAAGGTAAAAAACGTTATTATAGATCTGGTTGGTCGTATCAGTAGCCGTAAAGTTGAACATCTTTGTTCCGCCTTTGGCGTCATTAGCACTGATATTATACCGCACGATGATATTTTTTGCACTGGGCATAAATAACATGAATCCCCCGTAATTATCATGCGAATAGTTATACTCAAAAATATCGCCATTGGTGCTGATATCGGCATCAAATGCTTCTCCGTCATTTAATCCACCGGTAAGTCCATATACTTCGTTATTTGCAATTTTGGTACCACTTTCATTATATGTCCAGATTCCGGCAAAGTTTGCGGCATTAGTTATGCATGCATTATGCACAACATTGCCGGTTATGAGACATCCACTTTGAACACTGCTCATTACGATACCATCGCCATAAATATTTTCAATCAGATTATTCGAGAAAGTTACGTTTGTGGAAAGCAGCGTACTGGAAGTGGTCCGGATTCCTTCAATCTGACTGTTGGCCACGTGACAGCTGTCGACCAAAATATCATTAAAATAACCTGATATAATGATGCCGCCTGTGCCCTTATTATAATTGGAATTACCTACGCCGGTTGAGTTTACATCGTGCACATAACAGTTCCTGACATACACATGGCTGACCACGGTACTATTTGAATTATTTACCTTAATACCAGTAACCGCGTAATGCAGGCCCGTTGTAATGTTATTGGTAATCTCCAGGTTATTGATCTCCCAGTATGATTGGTTACTGAGCAAAAGCGTGATAGAGCCGTTTACTAATCCCCCGCCGTTAATAACAGGTTTATTGCCTGTTCCGTACATATCAACTATAATAGGCGCTCCTGCTGATCCCGAACCTAAAAATGTGATATTCCCGGCCCAGGTGCCCCCAGCTTTAAATAAAAGTTGATCGCCAGGTAAAAAGGTTTGAGCATTTACTTTACTAATCGTTTGCCACGGAGTGGTCGGACTTGTTCCGTTATTACTGTCGTTACCTGCGGGATCGACATAATAGGTAGTTCCGGTTACTGCCGCTGCCAGGTGTCGCCCGGTAGCAGTCGGTATTTTTTCATTGGATAAACCATCTGATGATTTTTTACATCCGGCACATAATAATAGTATCGCCAATGCAGACGATGCGAGTAATGGGTTTCTCATTTTCATACGTTTTTAAGTTGATAAATTGGGTTAATTGGTAAAGTAAAAATAGGAGGCCCTTGTAAGCGGAGGGGGTAAAATCCAAACTATAAAGGGGGAAAATTCTAATTAAACGTTTAGGGTAGGTCGTAACGCCGAAAATTCCGGCCCCTGCCTGCTGAGGATATTGAATATGGCGCGCATTAAATACCAATTTTACCAGGCATATGATTACTTGTAGCAATGGAAAGCCTCAAGGCAAGCATTATTTAAGTGCAGATTATAACTTTGATTTGTAGAACCTCTTTTTATCGTATTTCAATTGGTTATATGTCGATCTTCAATGAAGATGACATTAATATGGTTATATTCTATAATGTCTATGGATTTAATAGATAATATTATTATATTTGCGTAACATTCTTGATATAATATAATAATACAATGATTACAACCTTACTATCTCAATCCACAGGGACGGAATCCCTTAATTCTTGCCGAATCAAAACTACTATTTGTCAAGCCCAAATAAACGCTTGTTGTAGCGCCTGCTATTGTTGTTGAAATTCCTTAATCTGTTGATGGATTCATAGCAGATTTTTCATCGCAGTTAATCGCATTTTTCCATTTTTTAACATTTTAAATTGATTCCTGGAATTGATTCAGGATCTCTATTGCCCAAATTTTTACAAAACTCAAAAGCATTCATGATGAAACCAATACGTATTAAATGGCTATTGCTATTTATTTTTTTATGCCCGCTGGTAACTTTTGCGCAGCAGCAAGTTATACATGGCAATGTAAGCGATCAGGAGGGTGGTTTGCCTGGTGTAAGTATCAAAATTAAAAACACATCAAAAGGTACCATAACAGATGGCAAGGGCGATTATGCTATAAAAGCAGCCAATGGCGAAACGCTTGTTTTTTCATTTGTGGGTTATAATAACCAGGAAATTACTGTTAACCAGGCAACCATAGATGTAACGCTAACCCATAACGCCAATAAATTGGGTGAAGTAGTGGTAGTGGCGCTGGGCCTCTCAAGAAATAAGAGTGAGCTGCCTTATTCTGCACAGACCTTAACAGGAGCAGAGGTGAACAGCAACAGAAACACCAATTTACTTGGTGAATTATCCGGAAAAATAGCTGGCGCTCAAATTAAGCAAGCTAATGATATTGGCGGTTCAACAAATATTGTGCTCAGGGGTCCTAAATCACTATCAGGCAGTAACCAGCCATTATTTGTGGTTGATGGTGTGCCCATCGATAATTCAAGCGAACTAGAACTGGGCGGCATGAGTAATGTAACCCAAAACCAACGTAATGGCAAGGGTGGTTATGATTACGGCAGCCCGGGTGCAGATATCAACCCGGATGATGTTGCCAGCGTTACCGTGCTGAAAGGAGCAGCTTCTACCGCGCTTTATGGATCAAGGGCGGCAAATGGCGCTATCATTATTACGACAAAAAAGGGGAGTAAAGGCCTTAATGTAATTTTAAATACAGGTGTGTTATTTGGTTCAGTGGATAAAAGTACATTTGCCCAGTATCAAAAGGAATATGGTGCAGGTTACGGCCCTTACTATGATCCGAATACACCGGGCAGCCACTTTGATTATACTGATATATTGGGCGACGGTACTAAACAACTGGTGGTGCCTACTTACGATGATGCTTCCTACGGCCAAAAGTTTGATCCAAGCCTGTTGGTGTACGACTGGCGATCTCTTGATCCCACATCGCCCTATTATCATAAACAAACACCATGGGTAGCTGCAAAAAACGACCCCTCTACATTTTTTAATCACCCCTATACATTCAATAATAGCTTATTTATTGATGGTGGGACCGACAAGGGTAATTATAAGATCGGCTATACCCGGTCAGATGATTATGGCATATTGCCGAACAGCAGTATCGGTAAAAATTTGTTCAATTTTGGCGGCTCGTACAGGCTTACTGATAAATTAACAGTAGCAGCCAGTGTAAATTACACGCAAACCGCAGGCAAGGGCAGGGGCGGCACCGGCTTCGGCGGCCAAAATGGCGAACCTATAAATTTACTGCAAAATTTCCGCGAGTTCTGGCAGGTAAACGTGGATGTACAGGACTTGAAAGATGCCTATTTCAGAACAAACAGCAATGATAACTGGAATGTTAAAAGCCCTACGGACCTCAGCTCCGCTTACTGGGATAACCCATATTTTGTTCAATACCAGAACTATGAAACAGACGAAAGGGACCGTTATTTCGGTAACGTAAGTCTTGATTACAAATTGTTCAATTGGTTGGACATTTTGGGGCGCGCTTCAGAAGATTATTATAATGAATTTCAGGAACAACGTATCAATGTGGGCAGCGTGGTTACACCATCGTCCTATTATCGTTTAAACCGTACTTATAAAGAAAACAACTACGATCTGTTATTGAATTTTAATAAGGCTATCACTAATGATATCAGCTTTAAAGGGGTTTTAGGTTTAAACGCCAGGCGGCAAAATATCAACTCCATCAGCGCGTCAACTAATGGCGGGTTGGTTATCCCGGGATTGTTTGCTTTAAGTAATTCAGTAAATCCGATAGACTATCCTATTGAGGAAGTTGATCAGAAGGTAGTTACCGGTATTTTTAGCGGTGTTACCTTTGGCTATAAAGACTTTCTTTTTCTTGATGGAACTTTAAGGCGCGATCAATCTACCACACTGCCGGATAAAAACAATACCTATTATTATCCTTCTGTTGCCGGTAGTTTTGTTTTTTCAAGCCTTTTGAAGGATTATACCTGGCTTTCTAACGGGAAGGTAAAACTGAATTATGCCGAAGTAGGTAACGATGCGCCATCGCACAGCATTAATGAGGTTTATGATAAAGCGGCCAATTTTGGCTCAGAGCCACTTTACTATGTATCTACAGTGCGTAACAATGCCGACCTGAAACCAGAGCGGACAAAAAGCTTTGAAACCGGCCTGGAAGCATCATTCCTTAAAAACCGTATAGGGTTCGACTTTACTTATTATAAAAATAATACCATTAACCAGATATTGCCGGTATCGGTATCTACGGCAACCGGGTACGATGGCTTGTACGTAAATTCCGGTAATGTGCAAAATAAGGGTGTGGAGGTTACTGTAACCGGCAATCCGCTTAAAACTGATGACTTTTCATGGAACATCAACGTAAATTTCGCTAAAAATACCAATAAGGTTTTATCGCTTTACAATGGGGTTAATAATTACCAGTTAGCGGCTTATAAAGGTGGTGTAACAACAAACGCTACTGTTGGCGAACCGTATGGAACTTTAAGGGGAACTGATTTTATTTACAAAAACGGGCAACCGGAAGTGGATGCAACAGGTCATTACCTGTTTACATCCAATTCTAATAATAACATAGGTAACTCCAACCCTGATTGGACTGGCGGTGTTTATAATGCCTTCCGTTATAAAAATTTCACGTTAAGCTTTCTGGTTGACTTTAGTCACGGCGGAAGTATTTATGATGTGGATATGGTATTTGGCCTATGGACAGGATTGTATCCGGAAACTGCGGGCTTAAATGATCTGGGCAATCCTAAAAGAAATCCTTTATCACAAGGCGGCGGGGTTATTCTGCCCGGTGTTTATGCAAACGGCGCACCTAATACCACCAGGATCGACGCTTCGCAAAATCAATCAGCTTATGGCTATCAAACAGCGCCAAACAAAGCCTTTGTATATGATGCTTCCTACATTAAGCTGAGAGAAGCTGCATTTACCTATAGCGTACCTGCATCATTTGTACAAAAGATAGGAGCGGTAAAAGCAATCGACGTTTCACTTAACGGCCGTAACCTTTGGATCATCCATAAAAATATCCCATATGCCGATCCGGAAGACGGCCTTGGTGCAGGCAGCGCCTACCAGGGTGTACAGCTTGGCTCATACCCAAATGTGCGCAGATATGGTTTTAACTTAAAATTTACCTTCTAAACAGATGAAAAAGATAATATTTACGCTGCTGACTGCCATGGCATTAAGCGGCTGTGTTAAAAAAGATGAATACCTGAATAATGATACCAAAAGCGCAACCGCTGTACCGGCATCTACTTTGTTTTCTTATGCTGAGAAACAACTGTCGGATGTATTGGCAACCAGTGCTTATAACGTAAATATATTCAGACTAACGGCCCAGCAATGGACAGAGACAACCGCAATATCCGAAAGCGATTATGACCTGAAATTGCGTAATGTGCCCGATGGTTTCTGGAATGCCATTTATGTAAACGTATTGCGAAATTTGTACGAGGCGGAAAAGCTTACCCAAGCTGACGTAACTTTATCGGCGGCACAAAAAAGTAATCAGCTGGCGCAGATCAATATTCTTGAGGTATATGCTTACGCGGTATTGGTAAATACTTTTGGCAATATTCCATATACCCAGGCAGTTGATTACACCAATACCACGCCGAAATATGATGATGCAAGCCAGATTTATGATAGTTTACTAAGTCGTTTGGATGATGCGTTATCGAAGCTTAACACCACGGCACCGGGGTTTAATACTGCCGATCTGTTATTTAATGGCGTTAATGAGATCAGTTCATGGAAAAAGTTTGGCAACACCGTAAAATTAAAAGTTGGTATTACTTTAGCTGATGTTGAACCGGCAAAATCCAAACTGGCCGTGGAAGATGCTGCTCCAAATGCCTTACAATCCAATGCTGATAATGTAAGCTTTAACTATTTAACAACTACCCCAAATACCAACCCGCTGTGGGTTGACCAGGTGCAAGGTCATTTAATAGATTATGTTGCAGGAGCCACACTTGTTGATCTGTTGAATAGTTTAAACGACCCAAGGAGACCGGCATACTATACCGCCATCGATACAAATGCGAACCCACAGGCCAGTGATGTGCTGGTATATAAGGGCGGAGCCATTGGTAAGGTTAATACCTATAACAAATTTTCAACCTTCAGCAACACTATTGCCCAGCCAAATCTACCTTCGTTACTGGCTGATTATTCGGAGGTAGAATTTGACCTGGCGGAAGCAGTAGAAAGAGGCTTTAATGTAGGCGGAACTGCACAGCAGCATTATATCAACGCCATAACAGCCTCCATAAGTTATTGGGGAGGCAGCGCTAATGACATTAGTACCTACCTGGCTAATCCCAAAGTTGCATATACAACTGCTGCAGGTTCATATAAATTAAAGATTGGAACGCAGAAGTATATCGCTCTTTATAACAGGGGATATGAGGCCTGGACAGAAATCAGGAGGTTAGGGCTTGTGCTGCCGTTACCGCCAAATCAAACTTCGTATCTTAACCGTTTCACCTACCCAATAACTGAGCAAAATGTTAATCAGGCTAATTACAGTCAGGCCGCAGCAGCAATAGGCGGAGATAATATTGCTACAAAGTTATTCTGGGACAAAAATTAATCATTTATAAAATTAAACGACATGAAAAAAGTAACCATGCACCACTTCAAATTATTAACAGTAACGCTGATAGCAGTAGTTCTGCTGATTTCCGGTAACCAGGCTTCGGCCCAAAAGGCTAACCCTGCCGAGTATTTTAAAATAGAAGATTATTACAAAATAAAGTGGGGTTATTCCGACGAGTTTATTGCCCTGTGGAAGAAGAACCATTACCCTTTGTTAAAGAAGTTACAGGAAAAAGGTGATGTAATCAGTATTGAAGCGGAAACCCCAAGACTGCATAGCAGCGAAGAGAGCCGCTGGGATTTAAAAGTGAGTGTAGTTTTTAAAACAGCAGCACTCGCTTTTGATTATAGTATTGTCGATCCCTATAAACTGCAATTGTTCCCGGATCAGGAAACCTATAAAAAGGAGGAGCAGCGCAGGTGGGAAATTGTGATTGCCCACTGGGATGTCACGGTTGAAAATCTTCCATTAAATTAAAATAGCACTGGTTAATACATTTTCCAACGAAAATATATGCAGATGAAAAAGATAATAGTGCTGTGTTTATTGCTGTGCTCTCAAATTGTACAGGCGCAAAAAACTTACCTGTACTGTGGTAAACTTATTGACGGTATTTCAAATACCGTTCAAACTAAAGTAACCATAATTGTGGATAGCGGCCGTATACAAAGTGTGGTTAATGGATACCCTGAAGCAGGCACTGCGGATAAAGTAATTGATCTAAGATCGAAGACTGTTTTACCCGGCCTTATAGATTGCCATGTACACCTGGAGGATATCCTAAGTACCAACACTTTGTTAGAGACCTTTACTTTATCAGATGCAGATATCGCGTATCGCTCCGTAAATTTTGCCAAAAAAACACTCTTAGCTGGGTTTACTACTGTGCGCGATCTTGGCGGCACAGGTGTAAATATCAGTCTGCGGAATGCAGTTGAAAGGGGGTGGGTTGATGGCCCGCGCATATTTACTGCTGGAAAGATCATCTCATCAAGCGGTGGGGCGAGTGACCCGACGAACGGATTCCGGGACGATGTTTTTAATCATCGTCCCGGCCCCGAAGACGGGGTTGCCGATGGCAGGGACGAGCTGATAAAAGCAGTGAGGTTGCAGGTAAAAGCTGGCGTGGATGTTATAAAGATCGCATCAACAGGTGGTGTTTTTGAACTGGGCGATAATAATAAAAAGGCAAAGTTTACCATTGATGAAATTAAGGCAGTGGTTGAAACAGCCAACGATTATGGCTTGAAGGTTGCCTGCCATGCACATGGTGCCGAGGGGATAAGGAGAGCTATATTGGGCGGGGTAGCCTCAATTGAACATGGCACTTATATGGATGATGAGGACATTAAACTGATGAAACAATATGGTACCTGGTATGTGCCCACTATTATTGCCGGTAAAGCGGTTGCCGACTCTGCAAAAAAGGGTATTATCCACCAATTATAGCCGCTAAGGCGATTGCTTTTGGTGATCAGATTCAGCGGACCTTCGCAAAAGCGTATAAAGCAGGAGTTAAAATTGCTTTTGGAACAGATGCAGGCGCTTTTGACCATGGGCTGAACTATCTGGAGTTTGGATATATGGTTGATGCGGGAATGCCGCCAATGGAAGCCATCAAATCGGCTACCTCTAATGCAGCTATACTTTTAGGAAAAGATCAGGAGTTGGGGAGTATCAGCAAAGGTAAGTTTGCCGACATAATTGCGATTGACGGCGACCCGCTAGCGGATATTAAAGTAATGAAAAACGTAGCGTTTGTAATGAAAGCGGGCAAAATATACCTTAGGTGATATTTAAAAACATATTAAATATATAATATCTATAGGAATAGTAGAATATATTGATATATTTGTATCATAATTGTTCTTTAATACTTATCCAGAAAGACAGAGGGAAAGGCCCTATGACGTCTTAGCAACCTGTACCTGCTCAATTAGCAAGTAAAAGGTGCTAATTCCTGCTCCAGAAACGGAGATAGATAAGAGACAGCAGACTATCACTTAAAGGCATATTCTCTTGTTTTCTTTCTGGTAAGTATTTACAAACAGGTAAATAATTATTAAGCAAATGAAAATCTACTTCTGCAAAATCGTAAAACACCAATCTGCCCCTGATATATTCAGGCATGAATGCTCTTGTTTAACAAATTCATCTAACAGTAAAACACTAACCGGAACTAATTACGCGATGTGTATATTATCGCCAAATTTTCATTATTGCATATAAAACTAATACAGTCGCGTGACCGAGAGGATAGGTAAGGGCCTGCAAAACCCTGTACGGGAGTTCGAATCTGCCCGCGACATCAATAAAACAATTATAACACCTAAATCACAATTAAAAATGAAGAAAATAATAATCGCAGCCTTAACTTTTATTATTTATGCTAATGCTTATTCGCAGGTACTTGCGCCGGTAAAATGGTCATATGGCGCTAAAAAAGTTGACAATTCAACAGCCATAATATTTATAAAAGCCACAATTGATAATGGCTGGCATATTTATTCGCAAACTGTTAAAGATGGGGGACCTGTAAAAACCACATTAACTTTTACTCCTGCAGATGGTTACAGTTTGTTAGGTATTACCGCTGAACCCAAACCAATAACTCATTATGAAAAAGCTTTCGATATGGATGTGCAGTATTTTGAAAAATCGGTTGTTTTTCAGCAAAAGGTAAAGCTCGCTTCTAATCAACAACTAGTTAAGGGCAGTATACAATTTATGGCCTGCGACAGCAAGCAATGCCTGCCGCCTGATGATGTTGATTTTACTATACTTGTAAAATAGATTATAAAAGCAGATTATATGATTTATATCATATAATTAACAAAAAAATAAACTTTAAATGCCGCCAGATTAAATATTTTTTTTAATTTGGTCTATAAAAATAAGCAGACAATAGCCACCAATTGATCTGTGAAACAAAGAGGAGAGACCATAAAGTCTACCCAATACTTAAACTATACCATGAACGCAGAGTTTAACTATTTTCAGTATAATCCTATAAGCACACAGGCCGGTGGCAGCCATACCTGTTGTTGTCATTACAGTATATAAAGTCTACTTCCATAGCGGTAATAACCTATTAAGGTTAACATCCTGGCTGTGAAAATTGTATTTGCTTTTTGTAATGGTGGAAATTCATCGAGCTTACTTTCTACACAGTCCAGGGTGTTAACTCCTTTAGGCTATCGTTGTGTTTATAAAAATGCACAAATTGTAATTAAATATAATAACGAAAAAAATAAAATAAATGTCTACTAAGTCTATAGATTATTTGTAAAACTAATTTTTATTATTACCTTTACTGCATCTAATTAAACCCACCATTAATTAGTTGATTTATTAAGAAGAAGGGAGAGGAAGCTCTGTGATCTTCTAGCAACTTTTCAGTAATTGAAATAAGTGCTTTACTTTTTCCTAAATGTTTAGGAAAATAAATTAACTAACATCATGAAAAAATGTAATTACTATTCTATTCCAGTACGTGTTGTTGCGCAACGATGTTGTTGCTGCTGCCTGTAACACGCAGTTTCCCTAAATAAAAATCAGGATTTATTTATCGCATTGATGGCCAGGCTGTTGCTGCAAGGGAATTTTTATGTCAAAATTTTTAACGTATAAAATTTAACAACACTATGATTATCAAAAACTTATTTAAATCAACATGCCTGGTAGCGGGCATATTATTTAGCGGCGTATTACTGTCGGCCACAAATGATCCTGGCGACAAGTTTATAAAAGAAGGGATATGGCGGGGTGTATTTACTGTAAGTGAAACACAGGTGCCATTTAATTTCGAACTAAAAGGAAAGGATCCGGAACATGCGGTATTTACATTACTAAATGGTTCGCGCCGCGATAACTTTCATGTACAGCGCTTAGGCAAGGATTCGTTATTTATTAAAATGAATACCTATGACGCGGCCCTGGTTGCAAAAATTAATGACGACGGTAGCTTAACCGGCGAATACCGTAGCCTGGTACCTAATTTTAGAGGTAACTCATTACCATTTACAGCTGAGTATGGCAAAAATTATCGTTTTGTAGAGCCGGGCAAGGATGTTCCACCAGCAGAAGATCTTACCGGTAAATGGGAAATCAAAACCTATAGTAAAGATCCTGTACCTGCATCAATTGCCTTATTAAAACAAAAGGGTAATAAAATTACCGGTGTTGTGATGACGGTTGTGGGTGATACCCGTGAAATAGAAGGTACTGTACAAGGTGATGAATTTGCCTTATCTGGCTTTACCGGCCCGAGCCCCTTCATTATAAAAGGTAAAATTAATGCTGACCATACACTTACCGGCGAAGAAGGCTTCGGTATTTATAAGAACCTAAAGTTTGATGCCGCTAAAAATGCGGATGTAGAACTGCCCGATCCATATAAAATCACTTTCTTAAAAGAAGGTTATAAAAAACTGGATTTTTCTTTCCCGGGGATTGATGGCAAGCAAGTATCATTAAGTGATGATAAATATAAAGGCAAGGTTGTAATTGTTGAGGTTATAGGTACCTGGTGCCCTAATTGTACAGATCAAACTGTTTTTCTATCACCATGGTTCAATAAAAACAAGCATAGAGGGGTGGAAGCCATTGCAATAGGTTTTGAGCAAAAAGATAGTCTTGCATATGCAAAATATACACTGGGCAAGCTTAAGGAAAAATATAATATCCAGTATGATATAGCCTTTGGTGGCCTGGCCGATAAAAAGCTCGTTTCGCAAAAATTGCCTGCACTGAATAAGTTCATTGCTTTCCCTACTACCATAATTATTGACAGAAAAGGTGATGTACGCGAAATATATACAGGTTATACAGGTACCGTAACCGGTAAATATCATGAGGATTATGAAAAGAAATTCAACAAAGTACTTGATGAACTAATTGCTGAACCGGCCCCGGAAACAGTAACCGCATCTGTAGCAGCTGATAAGCCATCAAACCAATAAACCTTATTATAAATCATACTATAAAATGAAAACCAATATTTTTTCGAAAACATTACAGTGCCTGCTTGCAGGCATATTATTAAGCAGCGCCTCATTTGCCGCTGGTAACCCTCCCGCAGAAAAGTTTATAAAACAAGGTGTTTGGCGCGGTGTGTTCACCATAAGCGAAACCCAGGTGCCCTTTAATTTTGAAGTTAAAGGGAAGGATGCCGAGCACGCTGTATTTACGCTGCTAAACGGTACCCGTCGAGACAATTTTCACGTAAAGCGCATAGGAAGTGATTCATTATTCATAAAGATGAATACTTATGATGCTGCTCTTGTTGCAAAAATTAATGACGATGGCACCATAAGCGGGGAATACCGGAGCCTTGTACCGGGCTTCAGAGGTAATTCGTTACCCTTTACTGCCGAGTATGGTAAAAAGTATCGTTTTGTTGAGCCTGGAAAAGATATACCGCCAACAGCCAACCTCACCGGCAAATGGGAACTGAAGGTTTATTCAAAAGAGCAGGTGCCTAATAAAATAGCCTTATTAAAACAAAACGGGAATAAACTTACCGGTGTAATAATGCAGGTAACAGGCGATAGCCGCGAGCTGGAAGGTACCGTACAGGGAAACGAGTTTGAATTATCAGGCTTTACCGGCCCAAGCCCTAAAATTTATAAAGGCCATATTAATGATGACGGCACTATAAGCGGCGAAATAGCAGCAGGTATATATGATAACACCAAATTTGATGGGGTTAAAGATGATAAGGCTGAATTGCCTGATCCGTATAAGCTAACTTATTTAAAAGAAGGTTATAAAAAACTCGATTTTACTTTCCCTGATCTTACTGGCAAGCCGGTATCATTAAGTGATGATAAGTACAAAGGCAAAGTGGTAATTATTGAAGTAGTAGGTACCTGGTGCCCTAACTGTACAGATCAAACCGTATTTCTTTCACCCTGGTTCAATAAAAATAAAGATAGGGGTGTTGAGGCGATTGCCATTGGTTTTGAGCAAAAGGACAGCCTGAAATATGCCCAGTACACTTTAGGCAAGTTGCGCGATAAATACAATATCCAGTATGATATTTTATTTGGTGGCCTTGCCGATAAAAAGATCGTATCACAAAAGCTACCTGCGCTTAACAAATTCGTTGCATTTCCAACAACTATAATCATTGACAGGAAAGGAGATGTACGCGAAATATATACAGGTTACACGGGCACTGTAACAGGTAAATATTACCAGGATTATGAAAAGAAGTTTAACAAGCTTTTAGATGAACTGATAGCCGAACCTGCTCCGGCAATAGCAGCAATACCCAATCAAGATAATAATAACAATAAATAAAAAGTGGTTCGTTTAGTTGCCGTTGCAGTTGCTGCTGCAGCGGTTTTTTAAACCAAACCTTAACCCCCAATAAAGTAAAGAAAATTCACATGAAATTAAATTCCACCTTAATAGCAGCCGTTTTGATAGCTGCATCATTTTCTGTTTCGGCTACAAATAAAACATTGCCTGCGGGTAAAAAAGCTACAAAGCATATTGCTAAGGAGCAAACATTTAAAGTTGATAATCAAAACAGCAAAATTGGCTGGTTGGCAAAAAAAGCTACCGGCGAACATAACGGAAATATTAAAGTGAGCGACGGTAGCTTTAACGTACAAAATAATGTACTTAAAACCGCCAGCTTTAGTATTGATATCAGTACGATAACTGATATTGATCTTACCGATCCGGCACAAAATGATAAGCTGGTAAGTACCTTAAAAAGCGAAACTTTTTTTGATTCCGGTAAATTTCCGAAGGCAGATTTTGTAACTACATCTATTGTAAAGGGTAGTAACCAGCAGTATACCATTACAGGTAAGCTAACTATAAAGGGTATTACCAATGAAGTTACTTTTCCTGCAACTGTTGCCGTAAACAACAATAAGTTAACAGCTAATGCCAAACTTACTATTGATCGTACCAAGTATGATATCAAGTTCCGCTCAAAGAACTTTTTTGAGAATCTTGGCGATAAGGTTATCTATGATGATTTTGATCTGGATATATCGCTTGTAGCTAACGCACAGTAATTTACACCAAAAACCACATCGGTTTTTAACGGCTTAATTAAGCCGTACAGGATATGTTTTGCAAAATGCAATCGGTAAATTCAAGGATTTAACAGCAAAAATAAAGACAAAAAGCGCGAAAGAGGCCCGGTCATGAAAAAGAGGAATACAGTATTGATTTTTATAGCATTTAGTTTTTTACTGATAACGCAGTTTAGCTTTATGGCAAGCAGCGATCAGGTGCAAACTAAGGAACAATTGGGCGAAAAATTATTTTTTGATCCAATACTATCAAAAGACCATACCATCAGCTGTTCATCATGCCATAAGCCTGAATTTGGTTTTGCCGATACAACTGCCTTTAGTAAAGGCATTGACGGTCATTTAACCGCGCGTAATTCACCGGGACTTACAAATTTATCGGGCCGGCCGCATTTCTTTTGGGATGGCCGGGCTTCATCATTGGAGGAGCAGGCTTTAGGCCCCATAACTTCGCCCACTGAAATGGGCTTGCCCATGGAGGAACTGGTAAAGCGGTTAAATGATGATAAATATTATGCCGATGCTTTTCAAAAAGTATTTAAGGCCGCGCCATCAAAAGATAACGTGGTAAAAGCCATCGCATCATTTGAACGTACGCTCGAAACAGCCAACAGCCCTTATGACCGCTATATAAACGGCGATGATAATGCGATGTCGGCATCGGCAATACGCGGGCGTTTACTGTTCATTGGCAAGGCAAACTGCAATAACTGTCACTCGGGCGAGGATTTTACAGCCGATAGGTTTAAAAGCATTGGCTTATATAACGGTAAAGATTTGAATGACCCCGGTCGCGCTGCTATTACCAAAAACGATGCGGAAATTGGCGAATTTAAGATCCCCAGCCTGCGTAATGTAGCAGTTACTGCACCTTATATGCACAATGGTAAATTTAAAACCCTGCACGAGGTAGTTACCTATTATAATAATCCCGAAGCAGTTGTAAAAGGTGGCCTTAACCGTGATCTGGCACTGAGTAAGCCCTTAAATCTTACCGATGGCGAAATAGATGATATCGTATCCTTTTTAAAAGCCCTTACCGATGACAGGTTTGCCCAAAAGGTGAGTAAGTAAAAATCTGTAAAAATATTATACCCATGCACCCGGCTAATGAATATTAGCACGGGGTGGGCTCCTTTTACTTTAAACTATTGAAATAAAATGAAAAAATTCATACTTTTTATATCCATTTTCAGCCTGTTTTACGGGCAAAAAATATTCGCGCAAAAGCGAACGTTAACAGGCACTGTAGTAAGTGCTGACGACAACACGCCCTTACCCGGTGTAAGTGTAAAAATAAAAGGTCTTGACGAAGGATCAACCACTAATAAGGATGGCGCCTTTCAAATTATAGTACGAAACGGTAAATACCTCGTATTCTCATTTGTTGGTTATGAACCACAGGAAGTATTAATTGATGGGACTAAGAACTTTAACATCAGCCTTAAAGCGGCAAAAAGTACTTTAAATGAGGTACAAATAGTTGGATCACATAATGCCAACCGCACCAAATTAAATTCACCGGTGCCTGTAGATGTTATTGATCTTAAACCATTGCTGGAATCAGCTCCGCAGACAAGTGTTACGCAGATCCTGCAATATATATCACCTTCTTTCCATTCTGTTAATGGCAGTAATGCTGGTGACGCTGGCTCGGCCTTAAGCCTTGCTCAGTTACGGGGTTTAGGTCCCGATCAGGTTTTGGTGTTGATAAACGGCAAGCGTATGCACAAAAGCGCCAACGTAAATTATGGTGGCCTTGGCAATGGATCAACAGGGTACGATCTTAACTCCATACCTACAGGCTCCATTGATCATATTGAAATATTGCGCGACGGCGCTGCTGCGCAATATGGTTCAGATGCTATTGCGGGGGTTATTAACATTGTATTAAAAAAGAATACGGATGACCTGGCGGTAAGTACTACCGGCAGTGTACGTAGAAGAGGCGATGGAGCGGTTACGCTCACCAATGCAAATTATGGTGTAGCTGTGGGCAATAATGGCGGTTATATCAATGCCACAGTTGAATATGGCACCCAAGCCATTGCGTTACAACCCGGTAATTCAACTGCGGGCTTGTATAATGGCCCTATTTATGGTGGCGGTGCTAATACCCGCGGTTATGATGCTATTTATACGCAAGCTATTGATAATGCAATATTAAGCTCAAGAGGTATTGACAGGCATTATTTTGATCAGCGGGGGTCAGGAGCTAATGCAGGGCAGAATGCGTTGCTATATTTTAATGCGGCATTCCCGTTAAAGGGATCTGCAGAAATATATGCTTTTGGTGGTATTAGCGATAGAAACTCCCAATTTACAGCTACCTACCGCTTACCGGGATGGACTTCAAGAAACAATAATTTCATTTATCCCGACGGGTTTTTGCCCGCAATGGAAAACAACATTGTTGATGAATCTATCGCAACCGGTATAAGAGGTAAAATAAATGGCTGGAATGTGGATCTGTCAAACGTATTCGGGAAGAATATTTTTGGCAATCGTGTTGATAATTCATTAAATGCCAGCCTGGGCTTAACCAGTCCTACCAGTTTTGATGATGGCAGCTACAGTGCCGGTCAGAATACAGCGAGTTTGGATTTTAGCCGTTATTTCGATAAAGTTTTAAAAGGCCTGAACATTGCTTTTGGCGTTCAGGATCGTGTTGAAACTTTCCAGATAAATGCAGGCGAACTGGCATCATACCAAAAAGGCGACCAGCGAAATATTTATAATGTTGATACAACGGCGAATGGGATTACCTACCTGGCAGCTGCAGGCACAACTTCATTAAACGGTCTTGCTGCCGGTTCGCAAATACATTTAGGATTTCAACCTGCAAACGCGGTTGATGTTAGCCGCTCAATAACCGCAGGGTATGCAGATGTGGAGTTAAATGTCACCAAGGCCTGGCTTGTATCAGCCGCAGGCCGCGAAGAGTATTATACCGATTTTGGAAACGTATTTACCTATAAGGCAGCCACCCGGTATACCTTTGATCGCTGGCTAAGCATAAGGGGATCCGTGAATACGGGCTTCAGGGCGCCCGATCTGGCACAATCTTATTATACTTCAATTTCCACAACCTTTCAGCAGGGGGTAGGTGTTGATATTCTAACTGCATCAAACCAAAGCGCTGCAGCGAGGGCTTTAGGCATACCTAAGCTTACGCCTGAAAGATCAAAGGGATATGCGCTTGGGTTAACATCTGAACCGGTTGACAATGTTGAACTAACGCTTGATGGTTACCAAATAGATATTGCCAACCGCATAGGCAATACCGGTAACTTTATCTCTACTGATAACAATTTACCGGCAGATGTGAAAAACCTGTTCCAGCAAACGGGTGCTGCCCAGGCCAACTTTTTTTACAATGAATTTAGCACACGTACATTAGGCATAGAATTTACCAGCAGTTATAAAATACTGTTGAATAATGGCAACCTTACCTTCTTACTAGGCGGCAACTTTGATAAAAATGAAGTAACCAAAGTGAATACCCCGCCCGGGCTCGAAGCATATAAGAATGTTATCCTGAGCCCATCAGAGCGTGCGCGTGTAACTACCAATATCCCGGCTCAAAAGGTTAATTTGCAGGGTATTTATAATGTAGATAAATTCACTTTCCTGGCGCGTACCGTATATTTCGGTAAGGTAACTACAGCAACGTTGTTAAGTGCCGCAGACCCGCTAAATCCGGTATATTATTACCAAACCTTGCACCCCATATGGGTAACCGATATATCAGCCGGGTATAAGATAACACCTAAAATACAAGGTACCATCGGCGTAAATAATCTATTTAATGTTTTGGGTGATTATAGCAGCCCTGTAATCTCTGGCCTGAGAAACCCAACAATTGTAGGCATACAGGATGGCAATGCTGGCATACAGCCATTTGTAAGATTTACAGCTCATTTCTAATTTATAAATCACCAAAGATCATGAAATCATTATATCAACTTAAAAAATACAGTTTGACTAAGTTAATTAAGCCAAACAAGTTCAATCTGTTCCTCTTTTCACTTGCATTGCTCTTTATTACATCCTGCAAAAAAACAGATTATTTAAATGTTGACGCCGCGAACCGGGCTCCGCTGGCGGCATATGTTAGTTTTGTTAACGCGCTTGATGTGAACGAGGGGGTGCAATTCTGGACTTATATAACCCAGGTTACAAAAACACTAGTACCATTAAATGGCTATACATCGTACCTAAATGCACAATTTGGCGATGTGCAGATAAACGTTACCCAAGGGACAAGCACCTCATACATTGTATCGCGCGAGTTTGGCAACAGCGCAACCTTTACCAGCACAGGTGGTCCTAATGGCCCAATCGCTACCTACTATCAAACGGTTTTTGCTATTAAGAATACAAAAGCCACTGCCGATTCACTGATCCTTTTTTATGATGACCTTACTGCCCCAGCAAGCGGAAAAGCTAAAATACGGTTTGTGAACCTGGCACCCGGCGCTCCTAATGTTGACTTTGGTATAATCGGCCAAAACACCCCGTTATTTACCAATACAAAATATGGCAACGCGGGTGGGGCCATATTATCGGGTACTGGTTTAAACGCTTACTCAATAGGGCCGTTTATTACTGTCGATGCTGGTACGGTAAGCTTCAATGTTACTAAAACAAGCGATCAGTCGGCTATTGCCATAGCCAATAATTTATTGAATAATATCACACTGACTTCGGGTAAAATTTACACCATTTATATTAACGGTACGCCTAACAGCACTGATATAGGTGCAACAATCATCACACACAATTAATATTAAAATTATAAGATATGAAAATCAGCAATCGAAGAAAGTTTTTACGTGGCACTTTAAAAGCCGGCATAGTAGCAGCGGCAGGATTACCAATAATTTCAGACAGTTTGGGTGCCATAGCGGCGCCTAAACCTAAAGTGCCCAATAGGGGATTGGTGGATGGCGGATTTAAATTCGCTCAAGTGCCCTTACCATATAGCTACGCTGCATTAGAACCCAATGTAGATGCGTTAACGCTGGAGATACACTATACCAAGCACCATGCTGCTTATGTAAAAAATGTTAATGAAGCTATCGTCGCCGAAAATTTAAATTTCAGTTCGGAAAAAGACTTTTTTGATCATGCCTCGCAGCTTTCAGCAAAAGCCCGTAATAACGGAGGTGGTGCATGGAACCACAATTTCTTTTGGGAAAGCTTACAGGCGGTCGGCCCGTCTTTGCCTGCAGGGAAATTGCGGGATGCTATACAAACCTCTTTCGGATCTGTAGATAAGTTTAAAGAGGAATTTGGGAAAGCCGCCCTTGGGCGCTTTGGCTCAGGATGGGTTTGGCTGGTAAATGATGGTGGAGCCTTAAAAATTGGGTCGACAGCCAATCAGGATAATCCTTTATTTGACAATGCTCAGCTAAAAGGTACCCCGTTATTGGCTCTTGATGTTTGGGAGCATGCTTATTATATAAAATATCAAAACCGGCGCGCAGATTATATTAACAATTGGTGGAATATTGTTAATTGGGAAGCAGCGGCTAAAAGGCTCGGCTAATATTGATTGTCTTCTCTAAGTATTGTTTATAATTGGTTGTAAAGAGTTCCTGCCCATCAGGAGCTCTTTCTTTTTAATCATTAAATAATAAGACAAAGCAGATGAGGTATTCGCTGAATGTAATCTTAGCAATTGCCTTGTTGAATGTAACAACATTCTCAGCTTTTTTATTTGGTGGTAATTCTTAATTTTACCTTCAAATTTTCTGAATGAGAGAGCAGCTACTTACTTTAATCACAGCTTCGAAAAAAGGGTCACTTGCCTTCAGTGAGGTGATAACTTTGATAGAAACTTATTACAAGCATCAACCAACTGCTTTTCATAACGGTGAAGCGTATAATGAGGCTACGCAAAACCAGGGAAGTGCAAAGGTATTTGCCTGCGCTAAAATAAATGATTTAAATGCAGAAGACACACTTTATTTATTTGCAGAACATTATCAATTGGTATTGGCTAATCCGAATGCAACAGATCATCAAAACATAAGGCAGTTTATGGCCCACGGATGGCCTGGTATTGTATTTCAGGGAGAGCCTTTGGTTGCAAAATAATTTTTGGCGCCTCGCTTAACTATAGTTTAAGACCAAAGTAACACAACTATTGGGACTTATAGCTTAAACATTACCTAGCAGAATGATGGCATTCCTAAGTTGGATGGAAATCTTCCTGTCTTCTTACTTAAAACTATCGTAGTTTACCACTATTGATAAAAACAAATAACCTGCCAGGGCAGGGCAGACCGAAGTCTACCCTAAAAAGCCCTGGACAGGTACCCCTAACCATTAACTACTGACTCGCTCAGTTTCTTTTTATTTTTGCTGCAGACAAATAATCTGCTCGGTATAACTGTAATTATTTGTCCACTGGCTATCGTATATCGTCCTTTCATAAGCCACCAATGATACCTTTCCGCACGGCGAAGTTGTGCCCGCAGTTGGGAAACTAAAGTTGCTGGAGATATTGGAAGTACCGTTAACCGAGCCGCCAAAGCTGCTAACCAGTGAATAACTCAGCAAATGGGCATCATACACCGAGAATGAACCGGTGATAATGTCGCCAACTTTATAATGTGAGCAGTTGCCCAGGTCGTCGATCTGTAAACTGATAACCGGTGAGAGGTTATCCATCTGGATATATTTGGTGAAAGCTCCGGCAACGCCTTCAATTTCAAGGTCGATCCTCAGCAGGTCGTTAGTACCGGGGCTGAACCTCGCTAGCACGTTGTCGGTATTTTTATCAAACGTTTGATAGTCGTAATAAAAATTCGCGTCGGCTGATACTGTAGTGTACTGCACATATGGCGGAACCATCAGCCAGCCTACAGCTACAAAATCATTATTCACATAGTACGAAGCCAGCGTATTCAGATCGGTTACTTTAATGCGGTATTTATTACCAACAAACGAAGGGCCTTGTATGACTATGACACCGCCGAACGGGCTATAGTCGTTAACCGCTGCCTGGTTAAGCGCGAATTTTGCGCCGGGAATGGTCAATCCGTTTGCATCGCTGATCTGATCAACCGGTATGCCTCCCAAAATATTGAATATTGGCGCTAGTACACCTGAGCCAACACCCGGTTTAATCTGGATGTAAGCATCCAGCCGGTTCCCCCAGTATTCGAGCTTATTGGCATCGGTTACCGAAGGCGACACTCCCCATGACAGCACCGCTCGGATCTTTACTACTTCAGGTTTTGAGCATAGCCTGCGCACCTTATTAAAATCGTATGGAAGCACGGCTGCATATGACAAGCCATCTTTTGGGATGTCGTTAATGTCGTGCACATTCACCGTAGTCGTACCCACATAGTCCCATTGGCAGTTATGGCCCCAATCGGCCCAAAAAGCTACATATTCCAGGCTGCCATTGGTGCATAGGTCGCCCGAGTAACCAGCAGGTCTTTTTACCCTGAACGAAGCCACAAATTGTTCAAGGTTATAATCAAGGCCTATGCTTTCAAGTTGTTCATACGATACATTTGCATTGGTTTCGCTGAGTTCAGCCAGTACGGCATTAAAGTCTATGCCCAGCTTATTCCATACATCTATATTTTTGGCCACTTCGGCAGCATCGTAGCTTTGCATAATTGGCAGTGCCTGCTGCAAGCCAAACCTCGCCGCGGATACTTCCTTATTGCCTTTATATAGTTCTACTAATTTGCTTAACTCCAGCGGTTGGCCGTTTACTGCAGCCTTTAGTTCCTCAAGAGCCGTTTGGCCTCCGGGTACAAGATTTGCAGCATCAGCCAGTTTCAGGCTTGGGTGCAATAGCGTAAGCTCAACCAGCTGGTTAAAAACAGGGTTTGCTACAACAAATTCGTTTTTTGGCTTTATCTGTATATGATCATCAACAGTGTTGCCCCATACTGATGAATAATTAGGATCATTCGCCGGAGGAATTTGATTCCACTCAAGTACCGCCCTAACCTGAGGCAGCACATGCACGCTGCACCTATTGGTTTTTGGGACGATTTTAAGAGACGCCGAATAGCTGAGCGGCTTTTCGGGGCTTTTGGTGCAATCGGTACCTGTGGGGATGTCGTGCTCATTAACGGCGCTGTAACCCTGGTCCTGCCAGCCATTTCCATAATTAAGGTAGAATCGCACAAAGGCGTATGAGCCGGTGGTGCACAGGTTGCCATTATAGCCTGAATCTCTTTTGGTTGATACAATCGCCTCAAGTAATTGCAGGTCGGGATTGTAGGATACGGATTGAATCTGTTCATAATAAGTATTGCCTGAATTAGCGGCCACCTGCTCTTTAAAATTGGCAAGTGCCTTTACGGTTGTTGGATGCCCCGACACGTGGAGGACATTGAAAGCGCCTCTTAAACTGTGCAGATTTTGTTCTTTCTCATTCATGATCATAATTGTTAACTGGCCGCTTAGCGGCAAAATATTGTGCCTACTCATTTTCCCCTTTCGGCTTCCGGGCTGAGCTGTTTTTTAAGCTACCCAAAGCTATGGCGGCACAGCCACTGAATTTGAAGGGCAACTACCTGATGTTGAGACGTATTTATACGCAATTTTAAGTGTACAACTACGCGGAGTAAAGTGGCAGGATACAGCTACCGATTCACGTTTGTGAGAGTGGTTTCAAGAAGAAGTTTGAAAAATAAGAAACAACTACCGTTGCTGCTTTTGTTGAGTTGAACGAACAGGCGGGAATATGGAGAATGGAGTATCTGTTTGTTTATAAAACATCCTCTTCCTTAATGATATTATTTTTAAGTGCAAATATTACTACACCTGCTATGTTTTTGGCTTGTATTTTCTCAAGTATCTTTACCCGGTAGCCTTCTACCGTGCGCTTGCTCAGGTAAATCTTATCAGCAATCTGCTGGGTAGTTTGCTGATGGCATATCATCTGGATGATGAGTTTCTCACGCTCGTTCAAAACTATCTGCGGCTGGGTGAATGGGCTGGCTTTGCTACGCACGATCATAGAAGCCAATAAGCAAGAGGTTTGCGAACAGTAATAATTTTTATTCTGATAAACGCTGATGATGGCATCCACTATCTCGTCTTTATGCGCATTCTTAAGCAGGTAACCTTTGGCCCCTGCTTCCAGCATTTCGATGATCAGGTTCTCTTCATCAAACATCGAAAGTGCGATAACCTTCACATCGGGGTGTACTGCCAATATCTGTTTGGTGCTTTGGATACCATCAACTACCGGCATACGGATGTCCGTTACCACCACATCGGGCCGCTCCCGGTTCACTATATCAATTAGTGTTTGTCCGTTTGATGCGCGCCCGCATACCTTAAAGCCTGGGTGCCTGGACAGCATAAGCGATAAGCCATCCAAAAATATTTCATGATCGTCGGCAATTACAATATTGATATCTGTCATCAGTAATAAATTAGGCGGTATGAAATTGGATTAAAATTAAATAATATTTAACTATTAACAGGTACTTTAATTATCATTTTGCATCCCTTGTTTTTGGCAGTAATAAGCTTAAAATCAGCATCAAGCATCTGACAGCGGTTCTCAATGCTCTTTAGACCGAGACCGTCCGATGTGGCACGTATGTTATCCGGGTCGAACCCACGCCCGTTATCTTCTGATACCAGTAACAATCCGTCAGGCTGGCTGGTTATGGCTAGTTTCAGGCTCCTGGCACCGGAATGTTTTATGGTATTATGAACGATCTCCTGTATAATACGGAATAAATGTATCTCTGTTTTTTTAGGTATCACGGTATCTTTTGTCACACTAAAAGTTATTTTTATCGGCTGGCGGCTACCCATGCGGCCGATATATTCATTTACCACCATTTCCAGGCTGTTCCTATCAAGGCCGCTGGGTAGCAAATTGTACGCTATCTCCCTGAGATTATTGATGGTTTCATCAATATAACCTGAAGCCTTGTTGAGCGATTCTTGGTCAGTATCATTGTTCACAGCTATACTATTCATGAATAATTTCACGGTAGACAGCATTGGCCCGAGACTGTCATGCAGGTCATTGGCTATGCGCTTGCGTTCCTGTTCCTGTATCATGATCTGTGCCTGTATACGCTCTTTCTGCAACTGCATATATCGTTTGTGATACCTGATAACCGATATGACAAAAAAAATGATCACAATGGCTATCAGTATAGATGTAATAACAACCGTGTAAAATAATTTATCTGGCATGCTGCAGGCATTAATTAATAGTATTATAAAGCCGGGCTAATGTTACCGGCCATTGAAATAGCGGTTGTATGGGTCGTCTTTGTTGCCACCAATAAAATAGATGCCGGCAGCACACATTAAATTTATGAAGAAATTAATATAACTAAAGCCCATAATTATTTTATTGGCTACCTCTGATTTATCAGAGCCGATAAAGAACGACGCCTCTAAAATGATCTGGTACAAAAAGAGTATAATAAACGCCAGGCAGATGATAAATACCGGATTTTTCAATAGGGTCACATTCTGATAAAACATCATGGCGTTGATCTGATTAATGCAGAGCAATACTATAACAAATGCATAAAACACCCTGAAATAAGGGCTGAACGTGTTGATGTTTTTAAATACTATCGTCTCCACCACCCAAAAAATAACGCAAACCAAGCCTAGCGCTATAAACATAGGCCGGTACCTGGTCGCGTTTTTCCATAAGTAAAGTTGATATAATATAATGCAGCACTCCACCAGGCTGTAAATTTTAATAACCGGGGCATTGGTTTTAAAGGCATTGATGCAAATAAAGCTGGCCAACTCCGACAAAATTCCGATCAGAAACAATACAAGCAGGGGGTAATATATCTTATCGATCTTTTTAATGCGTATAAGGGCCACAATTATGGGTATAATAAGGGCCTCGCTCAATATAAAATTTATTACAACACCCATTATCCGTTAGTTATTATTAAGTACGCTGTTAACACTGCATAAGGTGGGGCAGCGTTGGCCGGCCTCAAGTGCTACACCATCCTGAGTATTGCTGGTAAATTTCATAACCTTGCCACTTCGGCCGGTGATATCATTGTTAAGGCTGTCGACAGCTACCAGCACCATTTTTACAGGGCCGGATTTATCTTCGCCAAGATATATGCGCACCCCCCGGGCGCCTTTCTGATCTAATAAAGCAATTATAGCATCGCGGTTGAATTTCTCAGCAAGCGGGAAACTCACGATGTAAGCGGTATCATGCAGTTTACGGGCCATCTGCATTTGGATAAGTCTGAAAGTAGAGGTAAGCTTAACGGCTGTGTCAATCGGGATAATGTGTACCTGGGCGCTGTCCTTGTTGTAAGGTATCTGGTCGCTTGGGCTTTTTGAGTGACATTTACAAAGGGACATAACGATGCAAATTGCAAGGCATGCTACGGTAAAAATTTTTAGTGATCTCATGATGAATTGTTTTTAGGGTTTTTAGTATGATTTATAATGTTTGTTATCAGTTGGTTAGCAGTAAAGCTATAAAATTCCTGGCAGGATAAAGTAACAGCTAATAAACAGTTGTTAACAGCGGGATAACACGGTAAAAGATGCGTAGTTATACGCAATAGTTTATTCCGGGGATATTATTTTAGTGCATAAATACGCTTGATGATCAAATTCGTTACTTTTTCCAAATAAGGGTTTAAAGAGCGAATATCAGCCCACGGCCTTCAACTTTAATACAAAACAATTTAAACTTAATACATATGTTTACGTTAATTAGTTCAATTGACTGAACGATAGGAATGAGCAAAATATTTACAATAACCACGGGATTAGAGAATATGGGCGCCCTGCGTACGGGTGGGCAGGGCTCAGTGTATAAAGGAAGGCGGATAGGGCCAATAATTACTGCTGTAAAAATATTACCCACACCGATCCATAGCGAAAGCATGGAAGATAAAAACTACCGGAACTTTTTAAATGAAGTGGAAAAGCTGAAAAAGGTAAATGAAGTTCCAAACCCTAATGTAGTTAAGATACTGAATTCAGGCATTACCGAGAGCGGTTCATTTCCCTTTATTGAGATGGAATTTATTGAAGGCCCCGACCTGGAAGAGTTGCTGAAAGCGCCAAATGAAAAAATATTCACCATTAAGGAAACCATAAAGCTGGCCGACCAGCTGGCCTGCGCCTTGTCGCACTGCCATAAGGTAGGCGTAAAGCATGGCGATATTAAGAGTAACAATGTAAAATTCAATACCCATTCAGGGAATTATGTATTGCTGGACTTTGGGCTGTCAATAATGTCAGACGAGCAAAGGCGAAGCAGCATGCGGCATGCCGGTGCAATAGAATTTATGGCGCCGGAGCAGAATGAAGGTAAGATGCTTTTCAGTACAGATATCTACAGCTACGGCATCATACTTTACGAATTGCTGGCAGGGCAGGTGCCGTTTCCGCTACATGATAACGGAGAAACAGCGAGGAATACGGTAATGCTCGCGCACATGGAATCCCCGGTGCCGGATATGCTGGAACTGCGCAGGCAAAACCTGCCACCAAGCTGGCCCAAAGCGCAGCAAGACCGGGAGATGCAGGTGCCTGCATGGCTGATTACCCTTATTTATCGATGCCTTGAAAAACAACCGGAAGGGCGTTACAACGATGGTACAGAATTAAATGAAATAATAGCGCAAAGCAGCGTAGCTGAAATAAAAACAGAGATAGCTAAGAAAATTGCGGCGGAAAAACCATTGGCAGAATCTAAAGTCGGCGATGGGAAAATGACCATTTCAAGCGGGGTTTTTGCTGCGTTAGTCCTATTACTTGTTGGCTCATTGTTTTACAATGTTTACGCTATATTAACTGAAAATAGAGTGCAGACGAAAGTTATCCGACAAGCTGTCCCTGATTCAATACAAAAAGCTGATAGTACACCGGTAATTCCGAAACGGGAAAATACCGATTACGGGAAAAAGCAGAAACTGACGGATTCAGTTACTAAAAGCACAATCAACGATGCCATAAAAGCAGACCAAAATAAGACAGGAAACCCTGATAGTACCGGTACAGATACAACAAATAACCCTTAGAACTAATGGATCAAAAACCTTCAATCTGGCAGCGTATCGGCATCCACAGCTGGTTTTTAACCAGTGAAGATACCGGCAACAATAAAAAACAGCTTATACTTACCCCTGATGATGTTTATAATTATGTTATCGAAAAGTTTACGGATAGCATCCGCCAATTATCATTCGCGGGTCGCGTCGTTTTTTATCATGAATACATCATCAGCCTTAATTCAGAAGATTATAAGGAGTTCATTAATAACAAAGAAGGCATCTTTGGATTAATAGTAAATGAAAGCGTAAAAAGATTCTACGAGTTATTGAAGCAATACCGAGAAGCGGGAAAAACAGTAGAGCCATCAAGCTCTAAATGGGTATTTCGCCTGGTATCGCATCCTGATTATGCAAGGGGCGATATCGGTTTTATTGGCAAGCTATTGCCCGGCAGTAACAAGAAAGAAGATAACCTGCGGGTAACTTTTATACCCCGGCAAACGGGCATAGCGCAAACATTTGATATTAGCGAGGACATACTTAAGGGCTTTAATTATTACAGTGAGGGGTATTATGAAATTCCTTATTTACCGGATTTGTCCTATGACGAAAAAGGCGCAGTAACGAAAAAGGAGAGATACCTGGCAAGGCTGGAAACCATCCTTCCTGAAAAGCAGTTGGCGGGTAAAAAAGTGGAATTCCTGATGAATGATGATGAGATTATAGTTTCTGGCGCAGAAGAACAAAGAGAAGAACCATACATCTTCAGGATTCCTTCGGAGTGGGTAAATACCCCACATCTTTTGATCCGTTTTAATAAGGCGGATAGCAAATTTTACCTGGCGTCTGTAGGTGAACAAACTATTTTGAATGAAGAAAGTGTGCCCAGTAGCGATATTAATTCACCCGTATGGCAGGAACTGCCTGTAAATTCTAAAATATTGTTGAACGGCATTGTTGGTATCAATATTTTCAAATCATAAATATGTCACAAATACTATCCATAGGTTTATTGATCGTTAGTGTAGCATTACTGGTTTCACATTTTTCCGACATTAAAAAATCACGTAAGATAAATGAATGAGCAATTCTTCGGATTATCCGACACAGGCAAACAGCGTGAAAACAATGAGGACCTCTTTATTGCGCAGCAGATTCATGGCGGTAAATTTATACTGGCTTCGGTTATTGATGGTGTAGGCGGTTATGCCGGGGGCGAAATAGCGGCAGAACAGGCAAGAACGGCCATTATTGATTGTGCCGGAAAACCTTTTAATGAAGCCATCCCAATGCTTGCCGAATGTTTTTATTTAGCAAATGAACGTGTTATTGCTGAAAGGAAACGCAGTGACAAATACCAGAAAATGAGTTGCGTTGCTACTGTTGCACTGGCCGATGTATCGGCTAACCAGTTTTACTATGCGCATGTGGGCGATACCCGATTATATTTATTCCGCGATGGTTCGTTAGTGAAAATATCTCATGATCAGTCGTTCGTAGGTTTTCTTGAAGAATCCGGTCGTTTATCAGAACAAGCCGCGATGGAACATCCCCGCAGAAACGAGATTAACAAGGCGCTGGGCTTTGAAGGCAACCTAAACCAGCACGCTGATTATATAGAAACCGGTCAATCGCCTTTCCTGCCGGGCGACCTGTTGCTTTTATGCAGCGATGGCTTGTCGGACATGCTGAACAGCGCTGAAATTACTTCCATTTTGAGCAGGCCCGGTTCCTTAAAAGAGAAAACAAGGTTGCTTATTGATATGGCCAATGAAAAAGGAGGCCGGGATAATGTTACCGCAGTATTGGTGCAAAACGATAAAACACCACAACAGTATGCCGCAAATAAAGTAACGGAAAGTGTTGTTAAACCGCAATCCGTAGTGAAACAATCAGAACAATCCGCGACGGGCACACCTGCTCATCCAAAAAAAAATAATATTGCTGCTACCATTTTCGCTATCCTAGCATTAATATTCCTGGCTACCAGCATTTATTTATATCGATTACCGCCGGTTGTTAAAACAATTATGCCAGCTAAAAAGATTCCCGGCAAAGCGGAAATTAAATTGCAGCAAGTAATAAACAATGCAAAAGGGCAATCAATTATACTTACTGATACCGCTTTTGCCGGTCCTGTTATTATTAGCCAGGCTATCAGGATTGATAAAGACTCTTTATTACTTAAAGTAAAAGGGAATATTATACTACAATGTGATACGGGTTATAATGGCCCTGCTATAATCTTATCTTCAAAATGCAGGCACATTGTGTTAGATAGCTTATCATTGAGCGGTTTTACTACCGGGATTGATGTAACAGGAAACGTATTGTTGCTTAAAAACGTGCGGTTCAACAATTGCAAATCAGCAATACGCCAATCCTTTACACTGGCAGATAAAAAATACTTTAGCGGCCAGCTACCTGTATTATCACTGAAGGCCGATTCATTACCTGTTAAAATCAAATAGACCGATGGCGCAGGCAACACCCACACAAGTTTCACGAAAAAAAGAGCGTTTGTTCCTTTTACTGGTGAGCGTGCTTTTGGGCCTGTTCTTCCTGCGTTTATACCAGGTTAGCCAGCAAAGTTTTGCCGATGTAGATAAACGCCTGCAGGATGGTACAATGGTTAACCTGAATGCAAAGGGAGCTGCGGGCAACTTTAAACGGTTGCTACAGAAAGGCTTTTACTTTGACGACCCGAAGGATATAGAACTTATTGGGAACGTAGTTGCCAAGCAAATGACCGGTACCAGGTTTGATAACATTGGTGATTTAAATAAATCAAAGTATAGCATTGATGCCGATGAGGCCTTTGTTGAAGGAGGCCAGTCGTTTAAAGACAGGGTGTTGGTATCTCGTGCCTTATTAGGTTATACAGGGAACGATTCTTTACGATTTTTACAGGAGAAAAATAGTCCTCCGCAATTGCCGGAGCAAACAGATATAGATTTAAGCGGCTATAGCATAAAAGGCGAAGTGCATGATAAAGGATCGCCCGTTTCAGGCGTATTGATACGGTTGCAAATGGTTATTCCACAGGATAGCACATTCAGCGATGAGGAAACTGATCAAACAAAAATAAAAAAAATAACGGGTAATGGCTATCAGTTAACTTATGTTGCTGATGCGCAGGGGCAAAAACACCTGCAAGCTATCATTGCGTATGCCCGCACAGGTTCAAATGGCGAATATACATTTCACGATCTGCCAGCAGGTAAAGCATTTGTTATACTGCCGCTTCAACCCGGTTACCAGTTTGGCCGGTCAATGGGTACCGAAAGTTTGGATAAAGACCAAGCTTTTAATTTCAGCCGTTCACCACATACCATCAGGCTGTTGTCAACCAAAGATTTCAATATCTTAAAAAAAGAAAAAGCGCTTATCGTTCGCACCCCGGCCGAATTTAATTTTTGGTATGTAGTTATCGTCGCTGGTTTTTTCCTGTGTTTTTTCATTATGCACGGCTTATTAAGCTTAAAGTTTCCTGCCACCGACCAGGTTATACTGCCATTAATAATGATACTTACCGGCATTTCGTTTTTAATGCTGCTTAGTATCCAGGACCCATTACGTGATCGTTTTTTTGCTAAAGAATCACTTATATATTTAGTGCTTGGGTTTGTAACCATGGCCGTATTGTTATTCTGCAATATCAGGAAGTTTAATGCCGATTCAGGTATTTACAGGCTGTTCCTGTTCAAAAGTGCTCCCAAAGCAGCAAACGGCTGGCCCTGGATAATCCTTGCAATGGCTTTATTGATGCTCACTATTCTTTTTGGTTCAGGGCCCGAAGGCAGTGGGGTTAAGGTGAATCTGTTCGGCTTTCAACCCAGTGAGATCGTTAAATACCTCGTTATTATTTTCCTGGCCGGATTTTTTGCGATGAATGAGAAATTTATCAGTGAATACGCTACCTGGCGAAAACGATGGTCATTTTTTTCATTTGCATTAATAGCTATAGGTGCAACGCTTTTCCTGTTCCTCATGCTGGGCGATATGGGGCCTGCCATTATTATTTGTTTCACTTTCATTATTCTCTTTTCCTTTTCACGCGGCGATTTCATCTCAATGGCAATAGCAGTGGTGTTGTATGTGCTGCTGACCTGGTTGTTTAAAAATGTTTGGCTGTCTACCTTAATTACAACTATAATGTTGGTTGTAGTTATGTTTAAAGGCCGGCGATTAAGTGAATCTGCTATTATGGCGCTGATCATCATATCCGCATTTTTGACTATTGATAAAATACCACACCTGGATAAGCTTATTCCCGGCCCGGTAGAGCGTTTGTCGGACCGTAAAGCGATATGGGAAGACGCCTGGAATAACGAAGTTTATGGCGGCGACCAGGTAGCTAATGGTTTATGGGCCATGTCGGGTGGAGGGATTACCGGGCAGGGTGTAGGCCGGGGCTTTGCAAAAACTATCCCGGAGGCACACACAGATATGATATTGCCTGCCATTGGCGAAGAGTTTGGCTGGACAGGTATAGTGGCTATATTTTTATTATTCCTGCTATACCTGCACCGTTCCATAATTATTGGCCGGCGAACAGGTGCGCCTTTTCTCTTTTATTTATGCTCAGGCATAGGTATTTGCACATTTATCCAGTTTTTGTTGATAGCGGGCGGCTCTACAGGGGCGTTGCCATTATCGGGAGTAGCTTTACCATTTGAAAGCTATGGCGGCTCTTCTCTTGTTGCTAATTTTTTAGCCGCCGGGTTTTTATTGTCAGCATCAAGGGTTAAAGGAACTCCCGTACAAATGTCATTTATTACCAAACAACAGGATCGTAACCTGGTGCCAGCTTTAATGGCCGCCTGTATAGGTATTATATTGTTGATAGTAAATATATCAGGTTACTTGTTTCAAAGTAACAAATGGATAGTGAAGCCTGCTTTAGTAGCAGATAAAAGCGGCGCCCGCATGTTTAGTTATAATCCGCGTATAGCTATACTAATGAATAAACTGCAGGCGGGCACCTTATATGACAGGTCGGGACTCATATTGGCGACGAGTGACCCTTCACTGATCAGCAAACAGCGGGATTTATTAAATACTGCCGTGGGAGGGCAATATGACCTGGATTCGGCTATGCATAAGCGGCTTACACGATATTATCCGTTCGATGCGCAAATGTTCTTCTGGACAGGTGATGCCAATACGGGTGTTTTCAACGGTAGTATAAACGGCTATTTTGCCGAATATGAACATGCCGCAGAATTGCGTGGTTTTCAAATGCCGGTAACTAATTATAATGTACAGGCCAGTCACTACCAGGAGGATCGCTTTTTGCCCAGAGGTGTAAAGGAAATGTCGGTTCAAAAACGGGATTACAGTGCGCTGGCGCCCTTGCTTATTGCAGGTATTAACAGTGATGAAGTAACAGAGTTCAAAAAGCGCAACCGTGATGTACAGCTGTCGGTAGATGCGGAATTGCAAACTGATATACAGCAAAGCATGGCTGCGGATACATCACTTGCGGATAACCGTGTATCGGTAGTAGTGATGGAAGCCGCAACCGGTGATGTGCTGGCCTCCGCTGTATACCCCTTGCCACCAATACATAATTACGACCAGTTGACCATGCCTGTCACCGAACAAAATAAGCTGTCACAATGGATGACGACCAGTGACCTTGGCTTTACTTATGCAACACAGCCAGGCTCAACGGTCAAGGTGCTTACCGCCATGGCATCATTTAATAAACTGGGTATGGCTGCAAATGATGTTAAGTTTAATGTAAGCATGGCTGAGCGTATCAGAACAAAAGGTGTGGAACCGGATGAAACCGGGTTAATCACCCTTGAGCGTGCCATAGCAAAATCAAACAATGTTTACTTTATTAAGTTAGCTAACCAGGAACACCTGGAAGAACAGATGGGCGACCTTTATTTAAAAACGGGAATGTTCCTGCATGGGGTTGGTGGTTATTTTTATATCAAAGCGCCGGATAATGAACAGCAGGAAGAAAAATGGAAGGACTTATGGCGCAAAACAGAATTTAACACCAAGCCAAAGTACGACCCTGATAATATTCACCGTACCCGTGCTAAAGGCATATCGGGTATGGCGTGGGGGCAGGGTGCGTTAATTGCTACACCTGCCGCGGTTGCAAGGCTGGTATCGGGTGTTGCCAATAATGGGCTATTGCTGGCCAACAGGTTTGTGTTGAAAGTGGACGGCATTCCGCAGTCTGTAAAATCAGGTATAAAACTGGCTAATGATCCGCAATATGCGGCAATTATTACCAAATACATGATTGAGCAGAGTGCACCTAAAGCTGAGATTTTAGGCATAAGTGTTGCGGGAAAAACAGGTACGCCAGAACGTATCTGGAAGCAGCAAAGCATAAATGATGGCTGGTATGTGTTTTTTGCCCCTATGGAAAAAGGTACGGGTAATTTAGTAGTTTGTATACGCATCGAGTCTACCAGAGGATCATCAGATGCGGTGCACCTTGCGGGGCGCGATATTATACCATTATTGTTAAAAAAGGATTATATAAAAAGTATTGTAGATAATTGATTTACCATGTTTGATTTATTTAAAAAGAATGAAAATAAAGGCCCGCAGGATGTAAAAAGCCTGCGCGATGGGTTGCTTCGTTTTATAAAGGCCGAATTACAAAAAGCAGAAGGAGGAGAGGGTGGCCACATTAAAGGAGTCAACCTGTTCATCACGGCTAGTGATAATGAAAAACATATTTACGAGGGCGCGATTTATGCAGCGGACCAAGACAAGTTTAAACAGGAGATTCAAAAAATAGCAGATGACTACGCCCTTGAGCTACCGGCAAACTGGGCATTGGAAATTAGCTTTGATGAACCGATCCCGGCTGAGGCTTTGAGATCAAAAGAATTGGATGCTGCTTTATTTATCCGCACAAAAGATCATACGCTGCTCAAAACCGGTTCTGCTTATATTACTATACTAAATGGTGAGGCAGAACTGGCGGGCTACCAAATTACTTCTGAGGACGGCAAAATCAATATTGGCAGGGAGAGAAAGGCACAGGTGCCCGGTGGTTTCTTTCGTACCAACCATATTGCCTTCCCCGGTGATAGCGCTAACCCAGGCAATAAATTTATCAGCAGGCAACATGCGCATATTGAATGGGATAATGAGAAAGGATGCTTTATGCTTTACGCCGATGAGGGAGGAGTGCCCCCGGGTAATAAAATTAAGGTTAAAACATTAAAGGACGATAACCTGATCAAACTACATTCAACTGAAATAGGCCATAGCTTAACCGACGGAGACCAAATTATCTTGGGCGATTCGGCTGTACTGGAGTTTAGTTACCATCCTAAAACAGTTTAATATATCCTTCCGTTAAACTGTTTTATGTACAACGGTGTTCGCAAAAATAATGCGTAACCACAAGTTATAAACTTGAGGGAGTAGCGCGGGTTCTGTGATAATAAAAACTATGGTTCTTGGGTAGGTATTTTATTCAGTTCGCGTCTTACACGGCTAATTCTTTCATATACAATTTTACGGACCCGGTTTAGACAGCCTAACGGCCTGTGTTCGGCCAGGGTATGCCAGGGATTAAAAGATAGATTTTCTCCTAAATTATCTAATTCCGGTGTTTGGAAATTTTGTTTGGGTATGCGTATTGTGGCTATCTCATGGAACGGGGCCTGTTCTTCATCCCATTCTACGGTATAATCTTCCACACTCATATTTGGAGATGTTTTGGGTTGTACATAAAATTTAAAGAGTACATCATTATTATTCAAGGTATTTTGCATGGCGGTTCTCAAAAAACTATCATCTGCATCTTGTGGTATCGGGTCTGTTTCTGCAGATACGGGTTTTACACAAAATTTAACCGCTATTTTATTAAACCCAACACCTAATTGATAAGGAGAAATGGAGTTATACCTGATTTGTAATGGATTAGATATTTTACCGCCATTGAATTTACTTGCCAGCATCAGCCCCCGGAAACCTAACACAAAAGGCAATGATAATTTATCAAAAATATTACCATTAATTCTTTTCATCACAGCTAAATATGTGGCCGGGTTGCTTGTGAAAAATGCCGTATGGTTTTGCATCACAAAATCTTGCGTGGAAGCCTCTCTTGCATTATCTAATACTTTTACTCCGGATACATCTAATAATTTTATTGCCATGCCCCTGCCATCGGGTTTTTTATCGGAGCGGTTTGGCAGGGCTGAACCGTTGGAATATCGGATATAAGCCTGATATGTTTTTCCTGGTATAAAAACACCTTGTGCAAAATGAACCGGGATGTCTTTATTTATGCTAAACTCAGCTTTTACCAAACCTGTCAGTTTTGCATGAACATCTCTTCGTGCAATGCCCGTTTGACGCTGTTTACGAAGATCGTTTTCAATTGTATCAGCTGTTTCAAATGCAATTTTTTCTTCGTTCGGGAAAAGCTTTTCGCCTAAACTTTCATCGACAACCTGGTAAGATATTTTCATGTTTTTTAATTATGTCACAAAAATAGGGTAGCGAAATTCAACAATCATTAACCCAGGTTAATATCGTATTATTTTATTCAAGTTGTTTTTTTATGGGAATGATGAGGGCTCTTGAATCGTAGCAAAAAAGAAGAAATCAGATGGTCACTGATCATTTTTTGCCTATAAGTCTTTTTCTGATACGGCTTAATGATGGTGCCTGGATGCCCAAATAAGAAGAGATATGGTATTGCGGAATGCTGTTAAAAATGTGCGGATGATGTTTTATTAAATCAAGATAACGTTCTTCCGGTGTTTTAAAAAGAAAGCTCTCTGTTCTTTCTATCGCTACATTAAAGGCTTCCTGTGCTAATAGCCTGCCAAAGCATTCCCATTTATGGGATTGTTCATATAAATTGAGCAAATCGGTTATACAAATGTAAATAACCGAGGCGTCGGTCATTGCTTGCGTGTGATAATCGCATGGGATTTGATTGATAAAACTTTTAAATGTGACAACGAAGCCGTGAACTGTATATAGAAAGATATTTTTTTCTTCGCCAGTTTTTTTATCTATTATATATGATCTGAATACACCATCGGTAATAAACCCTAAATATTTACATACGGATTTATATTCATTATAATATTCACCTTTTTTATAGGATTTAACATGCCAAAAGGAGGATGAAAGTTTAAAGTCATCCTGGTTCAAATTGGCAAATGCTTGCAAAGCATATTTTAGTGTTTCAACTTCTATCATTATTTCAAATACTTAAATTATTAGAGAAAGCCGATTAATATTTTTGTAAAGTATTTTTTCAGTGTGTTATTAATCAAGTGGTAATTCTAAGAAAAAATCGTTCTATTGTTAACACACTTAAAATTAAAAGTTATTGACTTGGTTTAAATTATTGTTTTCAGAGATTTATTTGTCACAGCTTGTCTCGTAGTTTCCGACTTCGGATGTGTATGTCTGTAGACTTGCATCTATACTAACTAAAAAAGCCCCCCAGCAACGCTGAAAGGCTTTTTGTGACCTTTAGACCGTAAATTTCGAACTCTTTTATTGAAGATTTAAAGCGGTTGATATAAATAATTTAAAGATTTTGATTGATAAAAGTTACGGCTACTGCTTAAATAAATCAATTTACTGCTGATAGTGTAGGTTATCGCTCATCGCCATCAAAATACCGCCATATTTTTAATTTTCTGGCGCGCCGTAATTGCTCCATTGCTCAAAAGCCTGTTGCATATCTTTAATTAAATAGTCCGGGTCTTCTAATCCAATGTACATTCTGATCAGTTGGTGCTGTTTGTTCTGCAAATTATATTGCTGGTTGGTTATGGAGGCAATAACAGGCAATATTAAACTTTCATACCCGCCCCATGACACGGCGATAGATATATGAGCTAACCGATCACAAAACAGCTCAATTTTAGCAAATGAGCTGTCTTTTAATATAAAGCTGAATAAGCCGCCACACCCCAGCATTTGTTTTTGAGCCAGCTCAAATTGCGGAAAACCTACATTAAATGGCCAAATAACCTCTTCAACCGCCGGATGATGATTTAACCATTCAATAATTTTTTTTGTGCTCTCAAAGCTTCGTTGCAAGCGTAATGGCAGTGTTCTTAATCCTCTTAATAGTAACCATGCCGAATTAGGAGATATAGCAGGCCCCAAATTCATAAATTCATTTTCAAATATCTTCTTTATAATGGCTTTGCTACCTGTGAGAACGCCCGCAACTACGTCTGAATGGCCACCGATATATTTGGTGGCCGATTGTGCTACCAAGTCAATACCCATAGCTATAGGCAGCTGAAATATAGGCGTACTATAACTATTGTCGATCATTGTTATAATACCTTTTCTATGGGCCAGATCAGCAACTCTTTTTATATCCTGTATCTCATAACTGTATGAGTTAGGGCTTTCCAGGTAAATAAGACGGGTTTGTGACTGCACTGCTTTTTCAAAATTATTAAAGTCGCAACCATTTATAAATGTAGTGGTGATACCGAATTTCGGCAGAAAATCACTAAAAAGCTTGGCTGTCCAACTGTAAGGGTTTTCAATTGCTATAATGTGATCACCAGATGTTAATAAAGTAAGTAACGGCACGCTTATGGCAGCAATACCACTTGAAAATAGCAATGCATCTTCAGCGCCATCTAAGGCAGCCAGTTTTTTCCGAAGGATAGTAAGCGTAGGATTCTGCCCCCTTGAATATAAATTGTTGTCAAATTCACCGGCCATCGCGTTTCGCATCTCCGCAATTGTATTGAAGGTGAAATTGCTGGTTTGCATTATTGGCGGAGAAACAGCATTATAGTAGTTATCTCTGTCTTCGCCAAGTTCATTAAGTATAAAAGAAAGGTCCATCATAAGGGGGTAATTGGGCTTTTACTTGCTTTTGTGATAAAATATATGATCAAGCCAGTTAAGAATGCGCACAGGCATATGAAGGCGGCCATTGGATTTGCAATAAAAATAGTTATAGTAACAAACAAGTAAGTAATAATAAATAAAATTGGGATAGCCGGATACCATTTAATAGTATAAATACCTGTTTTATCCAGGTGCCGGGTTTTTTTTCGCAAGAAAAAAATAGATGCCGCAGCGGAGGATAATCCGATGGTATCAAAGAACATTACGTAATTTAGGATTTTCTGAAACGAGTTAACAAATAGTAATATAAATATTACAGTTACTACAAAAAAACTTAATCCAAACGCCTGTACCTGAGTGTTTTGGTTTACCTGTTTGAATTTCTGTGGCAATACGCCATCTTCTGCCATAGCATAATATATCCTGGGATTCGACATGATATTTACATTGATAAATGCCATAACTGAAATAAACATTAGTAAGGAAGTTATCTTATATCCTATTTCTCCTGAAATAGTACCCGCCAGTGTGGCAGCCAGTGCAGGTTTATGCCTCAAACCCTCAAGTCCCCATGCTCTGAAATATGCAAAATTGATAAGCAGGTACAAAAAAATAAGCGTGACCATGCCGATAAAAATTGCTTTAGGAATGTTCCTTTTAGCGTTAATACTATCACCACCAAAGTTTATAGTTTGCTGATAACCGCCATAAGTAAAAAATATGGCGACCATGCTAATTCCAAATCCGCCTAAAGTAGTTTGCGCTAAAGGGTGAGTAACCATCTTTACAGCAGTAAATGAACTGCTTTTAAATATACTGGTGCATAAAATCAATATCAAACCAATTTTAAAAATCGTAAATATGTTTTGGACCATTGAACTCATTTTTATACCAAATAAATTATTACCGTAAAGAATAAGCACTGAAGTTATTGATATAAGTTTAATCCCTATGGTATGTTGTAAATCAGTGGGTAATAGTAGCGGGTTTAAATATTCAGCTCCAATAAGGGCCACCGCTGCTACTGATGCAGCATTACTAATTACTACTATCCAATTGATCATAAAAGCAAAAGCTGGATGAAAGCAATAGGAAAGTACTTTATAGAAGCCTCCGGTAGTAGGGTAGCGAGCGCCAATTTCGGCAAAAGTAAGTGCCCCGCACAAACTGATAGCGCCGCCAAAAATCCAGGCACCAAAATATAAATAAGGGTTGCTAACATTGAGTGCTACCTGTGCCGGAGTTTCGAAAATACCCATGCCTACAACCAGGCTAATAACGATCATTGACAAATCAAAATTGTTAAGTTTTGGCGTAATGCTCATATAAATAATATTAGCTACAATTATTAATCAGTTAAAGTATTGCCAATATAATAATTTAGTAAAAGGATTTATCATCGCATCTGCCAAAACAGATAAATTTTAAGCAGTTCTAACCTGGTTCAGGGGGCGTAAGGTATATTATCATTGATTTTGATATGGGTTAAGTTTATAAAAGCCTTTTATAAAAAGTACTTGTTGCCTTCACAACAAGTACTCAACTATAACTGTATTATTAATAAAGAACTAAGAAGAGGAATATTTATAATTCCTGCTATTGCAGAGATTATTCAGCCTTTTCCTATAAAAAGGAAAAGGCTGAAAGTAGGTTATGGGCCGGTATAAACCAAAGTATCAACTGCCAGCCTCGTGCTTGGAGCCACGCCCCAATCAAAAGCCAGGTAGAAAGTTTTGGTAGTAGGGTCATAATGATTATTGTAACCGTCGGTATTCTTTAGCACAGCGTTGCTTGTTGATGCAACTGTAACTTTATTAGTAGCAGGATCTACTGATAAGAACAATCCGTCAATTCCGGCAACGCCGCTGCCGTCCTTCCAATATTGAGTAAACGAATCTGTGTTGGATGTTAAAGTTGTAACATGAGTTGTTAACCCCGCTTTATAACTTCCTCCTAAACTTAAATCAGGGCCAGTAGCTGAGTTTCTGGTAATATTTCCGGTTAAGGTATAAGTACCATCATAAATATTCTTAACACCAATCAGTAATACCAATGTCCCAAAATTACCACTGATTGTTCCACTTGATGCACTTACAATTTTTAACGGCAGGCCATAAGTTTTTGTAATATCAGGAATTGCTGCTGTATTGATCTTTATATGGTATTCAACCTTACCCACACCTTTAGGGATTATAACTGTATTGCTTAAACTAAAAGCAGCCGCAGGCAGGGGAGGGATTGTGTCATGAACTGCCTTATATTTTCCAAATACAGAATTTGGCCCGACTGAATCTACAGCCAGGGTAACATTTACATCGGAAGTATTTGGATTTGGTGCCGCATAATTCACTATAATGTAAATATCTGTTGGGGTAGCTGAGGCTGTAACGCCTTCGGACATATAATTCCCGCCTGTATCACCTGCGGGTGATGCCACCGGTAACTCAATTATGGGTGGGACTGTGGAAAAATCCGGTTGCGGGTATGAATCCTTGCAGGAGGTAAACACCCCGGCCAAAACTATTGGCAGTAAGTATTTTATTATATTATTCTTTTTCATCATTTTCATCTTTAAAGGTTAACTATTTAACATCCCAAAATACTCTTGAGGTAAATTGGCTTATATTACCCTCAGCCAAAACGTTATCCGGGTTGTAGCTATATTCGCTTTGCGGATAAGGCATCCTTACAGGTATTTTCCTGGTTGTTGCTGCAGGGTTGTTTGATATTGGGATATCAGCCGGCAAACCTAACCTGCGATAATCGCACCATGATTCAATATCATTAAAGCCATTTGCTGCAGCCCATTTTTGTTTAATGATCAAGATTAGCTTATCATCGTAACTGGTACTTTCAGCACTAATTCCACTGCCGGTATTTGCAGGATCATCCCAATTAGCAACGGAAGATGAGCTTAAGTAGGTAGCAGCCTGGTCGGTAGTTAAATCCAATGCAATAAATGATTGGGTAACGCCAGCTTCATAAAACGTTCTTGCATCCCCGCTTATCAGGCCACGTTCAGCAGCTTCAGCTTGTAAAAACAGACTTTCAAAATCAGTTATTAAAGGTTGCGCTCTTGATGCATCGTCAGGATAGGCAACTAAGCCCGGGCCAATAGCAGATATGTAAGCGGGTTTTTCAGCCTCGGTAGCAGTAGGGCCAAATGGGTGACCTACATAAGTTGTGCCGGCACCATCGTTAATTGTTGAGAAAAACCTTCCAAGTCTCGGATCATCATTGTTTTGGTAAAAATCAATTGAATACTCAGCTGCCAGATAATACTGGTGCCCAGATTGTGGGTTGTGTTGCGTATCATAGCCAAATGATGAATAAAAAGGATTTTGCTTACCACTACTGTTTAAATAGCCAGGCTGAACGTTAGCTGTTTCACCTGCGGTTAAGTACCCTAAACCATTAGCATTAATTTTTGCAATCTCACTTTTAATATAATCAGTACGGCCTGTCATCTCTGTTTGCCTCAATAGTATACGTAGTTTAAGCGTATTAGCAAACTTGCCCCACAAAGTCATATCGCCACCATACATAATGTCGTATGGCAGATCAGTTGAGGCTACCTTTCCAATATTCGCTTTAAACAGATTAGCAGCAGTATCAAGCTTGTTGGCAAGGTCTTCATAAATAGCCTGAGCTTTATCATATTTTGGCCTGATGAATTTTGTTGATTGTAAGGCCTGTGTATATGGAATATCACCATAAAAATCAACCAAGTACTGATAGTCAAAAGCCTTCATGGTTTTGGCTATAGCTTCAAAATAAGGCTTTCCTAATACTTTGCTTTGGGTTTCCAGGTATTCATAATCTTCCAGGTTATTATAAAGATTTGCCCATGTATCGGTTGCACCTGCATAACTTGGGGTGATATTATAGCTGCGTTCTTCTAAAAAGCCGGAGATCGCACCACTAAAGTTCCAGTAACCTATCCATGGCGATGCAAAACGGTAAAATTCATATGAACCTGTAGTGCTTGATGCGGTGGTATTTAACGCATTGGTTAAAACCAAACCCGGATAAGCATCTGTTGACGAATTGGGGTTGTCATTTATGTCAAACCCTTTTTTGCAGGCACCTAAACTAAGTGCTACAAATGCAATTGTTAATATCTTTTTCATCATTTCTATATTTAATTAAAATCCTGCGCTTAAGGTGAAACCATAAATACGGGTAGGAGGGGTTTGATTCAGGTTGTTAACACCTTGTGCGTTATCAGTACCTACGTTAATTTCCGGGTCGGTATAGATATTTGATTTAGGCCTGAACATAAACAGGTTCCTTCCGATAAGTGCGAAGCTTGCTTTTTTAATAAAGCCAGTTTGTTTTAATAATGATTGAGGGAAATCGTATGATAACGATAGCTCTCTTATTTTAAAATAGTCGGCGCTGGTAACATAATTAGACATTACGTTATCACGTATACCGTCTGCCCAAAAGCCACCACCTCCATTGTTAGTTGTGATATTTGTATTTTGGGTATATACACCTGGTGAAGTTTCAATAACAGAATTTGGATATACAAAACGCTCACGGCCAGCTTCTGCAGATGTGTAGCTTACACCTGAGAAATCAAGCGTACTTGCAAAACCATTGTAAACAACTGCTCCGGTTCTTAATTCTCCGGTACCTGTAAGTGTAAAGTGCTTGTAAGTAAAGCTTGTAGTAAGACCTAATATATTTTTAGGGTTCGTTTGTCCAAAATCTACCAGGGCATTATTTACGGTTGGTAAACCTGTTACCGGGTTAACAATTACACGGCCTTTTGGATCGCGATTGTAATCGTTACCTAAAAGGCGGGGATATGATTCACCCACTACGATATAGTTATCGTTGCCAATGCTTAAGTTTGGTAAGCCCTGATATAATGAGGTAGCTTTGTTTTCATTATATGCATAATTTACGCTCAAATTCCAGCTGAATCCATTACTTAGGGATAATACAGGTGAGGCGGCAATAGTAACCTCAACGCCCTGGTTTTGACCGCTACCGGTGTTAATTATAGCATTGCTAAAACCAGTTGCATTAGAGGTGTTAATACCCGTTACAATTTCCTGATCTTTTGTTGTTTCGAAATAGTATGATGTTTCTAAAGTTATGCGGTTATGCAGGAAACCCAGATCCAAACCGATCTCTTTAGATACCGTTTGTTCTGGCTTTAAATTAGGATCGTAAACAGCATCGCCTACGGTAAAGCCAGCAGTTGTACCGTAAGGGAAACCTGCTCCTGTACCAAATGTTGATTGCAGGGAGTAATCACCTATTTGTACGGTATAAACTTTTGAGATACCCGCCCTGATCTTACCTGATGACAGGAAATCTTTATCTTTAAGCGCTTTTATTGCGTCAGTAAACACAAATGATGCATCTACGGCAGGGTAAAAGAATTTACGGTTATCCGGTGCAAGTCTTGAATCCTCATCCCGCCTGCCTGAAGCATGTACGAATAAGTAATCTTTGTATCCTAACGTTAAATCACCAAATATACCAAACTGGCGATCTCCTGTTACACTTTCAGAAGCACTTGGCACACCCGAAACATTACTTACGTTATATAGGTCGGGTATTACAAGGTTACTTGCACCCACCCCAATTGATTGTGAATTTTTATCAGTGTATTGTGCACCTGCTATAAATTTAATACTGTAATCCTTTGCAACTTTGTGTGAAAATGTGGCTAGGAAGTCTCCGTTATAACGGGTACCGTTCTGATCGTAATCACTTTCTGAAGCTGTTGAATTACTTTGAGCGATTGATTTTCCGCTCGCCTTTGCAAAATCAGAATACGTAAAAGCAGCCTGGGTATATTTACCAACGATATAAAAGCTGCTGATACCGCCTCTCACTGTAAAGTTTAGCCAATCGGTAGCTTTATAATTTAAGGATATGTTCCCCAATAAAGCATCCTTACGCTCGGTTTGACGTTGCTGCTGTAAACCCTGGTAAGGGCTTTGGTAATAATCATTATAGTAATTGTTGGGGTTACCATATAATGAGTTGAGGTCAGAATATTCCGACAACGGAATTTCAGATGGGGTATTTATAACGTTATTGTAGACCTGGTTGTATGATTTGTCGTAATTACGTTGTGTATAATCAAATGAATAGTTGAGCATGAAGGTTTTATAGCTTCTTGTTCCGTTGATACGGAATGCTGTTCTGTTCATTAAATCACCAGGAGTAGTTCCTTTACTGTCAAGACGTTGGGCGTTCATAAAAACTGAACCTTTTTGATCGCCACCTGAATAGGTAACATCATTTTGTTCATCAACGCCAGTGTCAAAGAATTTTTCTTTTTCATCTGCCCTGTCAGAGTAGGTAACCATTTGTATACTACCATCAGGTAATGTGCGGCCGATTGGCCTTAAGCTGCCATCATACCTGTCGCCAAAGTTTTGATTTTCGTAAGGGGTGTACTCAGGGAAACCGAAAGCATCAGAATTGGTACCGCCGCCAAACTGATTTTGCAGCTTAGGGAAATATGATAGTTTATTTAGCATGGTAGTGTTTGTAAACGTTACTGAACCACCGCCATCAGTTTGTCCTCTTTTTGTAGTTACTATAATTACCCCGTTTGACGCTTCTGAGCCGTACAGCGCTGCCGCGTTGGCGCCTTTTAATACGTTTACACTTTCAACATCATTTGGATTAATGGAGTTAAGGTAACTTAAGTTGGTGGTCACACCGTCGACTACCAAAAGTGCCTGGTTGTTACCAACGAAAGACCTATCTCCACGCAATACAACACGGATCTGGTCGCCCGCATCAATCTGGTTATTTGCCTGGTTAATTTGTAAACCTGCAATTTTACCGGTTAAACCCTGTGCAAGGTTAATAGGTTTGCTTGTTGTAAGATCCTTACCTGATATGGATTGGGTTGCATAGCCTATTTCCTTAGCTTTCCGTTTGATACCTAAAGCGGTGGTAATGGTAACTTCTTCTAATTGTTTGCCGTCTTCTTCTAAAACAACATTTAAGAACCCGGGTGCACCCTTTATAGGTACTTCTTTATTTAAATAGCCAATGTAGGTAAAAACCAATGTTTCATTTGGTGATGGGAGAGTAATTGCAAATTCACCTTTTGCATCAGTCAGGGTGCCGTTTTTTGATCCCTTTATTGTAACAGTTACTCCTTGAAGTACACTTGCGTCTTCCTTCGCAGTAATTTTACCTGTTATTTTTAAGCTCTGCGCGCCCGCAAATGTGGATACGGCCAAAAGTAACAGGCATGTTTGTATAAATTTATTCATGATTATTAGTTTAAAGTATAGTTAAAGTGTTTTTTATAATTTGCTGTTTTTCAGTTGTTTAGATCATAGGCATTTTCCTTTCTTTTTCTTTGTTGTTAAACTTATTTTGGTAAAACCTTTTATCAAAAATGACATAATAATCTACTCCATAGGCAAATCGCATACGGGTAATATTTACTATACAGCGTTATTAAATGAACAAAGGCGGGGTATTACTAATGGAACTTAAAAACGTATTATTTAAGTGCCTTAAAGAAATTTATTAATGATGATTCATCCTTTAGGTCAGGTGTTTCTTTATCAAACTGCTCCTTTACAACAGGACTATTATTAAATGCGACCATAAAAGACTTTTTACTCGTGCCAAGCTGAGTTACCTTAGTGCCGTCAAATAGAAAATATTCGCTTTTGGTGATATATTTTTTAGTAATCTTTTTGGTATACCAGTCTTCGTCTGAGGATATCTCGGCCTGGTAGTTTTTTAAAAGTGAGTGGTTACCCTTTACAAGTAATTTGTAGTAAATGCTTTTACCATTTTGCTTAAAAAAAGTGTTTACTTGCATTACTGAATCAGTATAAGTAAAACGCATAACCGAATCTGTTACATCATATACCTGACTATTGATCGTATACTCAATGGTTTGATCATACACATTATACCTGAGCGGCACATTTGTTAAGGTATGGTTACCAGGAGTGATCACTTCGCAACTTTGAAAATTTGGGGTTAAATAGGGGCTACCCACAGCATCTTTAGCAGAACGGCTTGTTAGCGGTTTACCTAAACCTATTGTTAATGATGCTTGCTGTGCTTTGCTTATTGAAAAAGTAAACAAGGATAATGAGATAGCTATGTAAACTATTTTCATAATGTATATTTTCAGAGTAATTAATAAAACGTTTTACCAAAAATAGATTTTAAAACCGTATAATCAAATTTTTACAAAGTTTTTATTAAAAAAACATTAAATTATGTTTTAAATGTTTGCAATATTTAGATAGAAAAGAAGTTTAAATAACAATTTTTTTAATTAAACCTTATAAATGGAGCTAATAAGCCTAACCAGCAAATGATATTCCATTAGTCTTTTTTGAACAAAAAGTACCTTGATTTAGAAAACTATAGTTTTTACAGATAAGCGTGAGTATTTTTTGTAGTTTTATGCTCCATATATTTTTTTCTGTTAATTATAAGCCAGTTAATTACTTTGGCAAATTGTATGAATAAAAAAAAAACGTCTATTAAAGACATTGCAAAGCTTACTAATACTTCTATAACCACGGTGTCCTTTGTGCTAAATGGCAAGGGGCGCATTAGTAAAGAGATCTCAAATAAAATATTAGATGTAGCCCGTAAAGAAGGTTATGAGCCTAACAGAATGGCTGTAGGCCTGCGAACCGGAGTTTCTAAAGTTATTGGTTTGATAGTAGAAACCATTGGCGGCCCGTTTTTTGGGGCGATGGCGCGTGTAATTGAAGAAGAAGCAGAAAAAGCAGGTTATGGCGTTATATATTGCAGTACTAATAATAATATACAAAAGGGGAGGGCCGCTATCAGAATGCTGCAGCAGCATTTAGTAGACGGCTATATTATTACGCCGATGAAAGGCCTGGAACCAGAAATACAATCATTAATTGCAGGTGGCAAACCCGTTGTGCTGATTGATGGTTATTTGCCAGACTATGACATCCCGCATGTATTGGTTGATAATTATAACAGTACGTTCATGGCTATTAATTTCCTTATCAAGTCAGGGTATAATAACATTGGTTTTGTAACTGCTGATATTAATCTTATTCAGTTACAGGATCGTATGCAGGGTTATAAGGATGCTTTAAAGGCAAGCCATATTGCCGGCAAATCTAAACTTATTTATAAATTACCCTTCGATTTGGAGAATGAGAAGGCTATAGCTGCTATAAAAACATTTATACAGCAAAATCCGCAGATGGATGCATTGTTTTTTTCCACAAATTACCTGGGGATCATCGGCTTGCAGAGTATAAATGAACTTAAAATAAACATTCCTAATGATTTGGCTGTAATCAGTTTTGATGATCAGGAAATTTTCGCTCTTTACCCTCCCGGTATAACTACTGTTAAACAGCCTACCTTTGAAATTGCAAAATCGGCGATTGATATTTTGTTAGCTCAAATAACTAATGAAAAATATGATTTCTCCAAAATTAAGATGAAAATAGGAGCGCAGTTGATTGAGCGTGGATCCACAATATCAAAGGTCATAGTATAACGGCAATATTGACTGGCCAAAAATATTAAAATTTAGCACTGATAAACAATGCTGCAATTATTGCATGTTATTTTCGTAGTAAATGGCTGTCTTTTTTAATGTTATTGTAAAACAGGAGATTAATTTATTGATTATGGTAAAATATTTTGATAAAACATTTTACTATAATATCTTTGACGATGCTTCTTGGTGATTTTTTGTGATATTTTGATAAAACCTTTTACCATGCATTGTAATGTATTATTATAGTGAAATGGTTTTACAACTATAACACTGACTTTCATTAGATAAGTCGGTTTATCAGGTTATTCATATTTCTTTTTCAACTTGTTATTCATTTTTACGAAAATTTCTATTTGTTAACATAAAACAACCACTATTTAAATGAAATTATTTTTTACCGCCTTTTTTATGCTAATAGTTACAGCAACATTCGGGCAAAAAACCGAGCCAAGCCCTAATTTGGTTGATTATATTAATCCGTTGATGGGCACCGACTCAAAGCCTGATCTTTCAAACGGCAATACTTACCCGGCAATAGCTTTGCCCTGGGGCATGAATACCTGGACCCCACAAACCGGAAAAATGGGCGATGGGTGGCAATACACCTATGATGCTGATAAAATAAGAGGCTTTAAACAAACCCATCAGCCTAGCCCATGGATGAATGATTATGGTCAGTTTGTAATAATGCCGGTTACCGGTCATTTAAAATTTGATCAGGATGGCCGCGCGAGCTGGTTCTCGCATAAATCAGAAATAGCTCATCCTTACTATTATAGTGTTTACTTAGCTGATGCCGATGTAACAACCGAAATTACACCTACCGAACGGGCGGCACATTTTAGGTTTACTTTTCCAAAATCGGATAGTTCATTTATTGTAGTTGATGCCTTTAATAAAGCCTCATATATTAAAATCTTACCAAAAGAAGGCAAGATAATTGGCTACAGCACCAAATACAGCCGTGGTAAAATGGATAATTTTAAAGATTACTTCGTTATTTACATCGATAAACCTTTTACTATTGCTGAGACCTGGCATGGCAAAACTATCGCCAAAGATTCTCTTGAAATTACCAGCACACACTCAGGTGCGGTTATCGGCTTTAAAACAACAAAAGACGAGATAGTAAATTTAAAAGTAGCATCATCGTTCATCAGTTTTGATCAGGCAGAGCTTAACCTAAAACGCGAGTTAGGTAATGACAGTTTTGATATTACCTGCCAAAAAGCAAAAGCAGTATGGAATAAAACATTGAACCGTGTAAATGTAGAGGGTGGAAGTATTGACCAGGTACGTACGTTTTATTCATGCATGTATCGTATGTTGTTTTTCCCCAATAAATTGTATGAAATAAATGCCCAAAATCAAATAGTTCATTACAGTCCTTATAACGGTAAAATAATGCCTGGCTATTTATTTGGTGGCACCGGTTTCTGGGATACCTTCAGGGCGTTATATCCATTCCTTAACCTTGTATATCCATCTATAAATAAAGAAATGCAGCAAGGGCTGGTTAATGACTACAAAGAAGGCGGTTGGTTGCCAGAGTGGTCGAGCCCAGGATATGCAGATATTATGGTGGGTAATAACTCGGCATCAGTAGTAGCCGAGGCTTACCTGAAAGGCTTGCGCGGGTATGATATCAATACTTTGTATGACGCGTTGGTGCATGGCGCTAATAATGAAGGGCCTATATCAGCCGTCGGGCGTTATGGTGTAAAATATTACAATGAACTGGGATATGTGCCTTATGATGTAAATATTGATGAGAACGCAGCCCGCACACTTGAATATGCGTATGATGATTATGCGATATACGAATTGGGTAAAGCTTTGGGTAAACCAAAAGAAGAAATTGAAGTATACAAAAAACGGAGTCAGAATTATAGGAATCTATTCGATCCGCAAACTGGTTTAATGCGTGGAAAAAATAAAGATGGCAGTTTTCAATCCCCGTTCAATCCATTTAAATGGGGCGACGCATTTACCGAAGGTAACAGCTGGCATTATACCTGGGGTGTATTTCAGGATATTCAAGGATTGGTTGGTCTAATGGGCGGCAAACAAAAGTTTGTGGCTAAACTAGATTCAGTATTTTCATTACCTCCAATATTCGACAGCACATATTACGGTGGTGTAATTCATGAGATAAGGGAAATGCAGATAGCCAATATGGGCCAATATGCACATGGCAACCAGCCCATACAACACATGATCTACCTATATAATTATGCAGGTGAACCATGGAAAGCGCAATACTGGGCCCGCGAAACTATGAACCGTATGTACAAAGCCACACCTGATGGTTATTGCGGTGATGAAGATAATGGACAAACATCGGCATGGTACGTTTTTTCAGCAATGGGTTTTTACCCGGTAACACCCGCAAGCGACCAATATGTATTAGGGGCGCCGTTGTTTAAGAAAATTACCTTGTCGTTAGAAGACGGTAAAAAAGTAATTATAAATGCCCCTGCAAATAGTGATAAAAATAAGTACATCAGTACAATGACTTTTAATGGTGTGCCTTGTGATTATAACTGGTTAAGCCATAAAGCTTTAATGCAGGGAGCTATAATTAATGTAGGGATGAGTGATGTGCCTAATAAAGGCAGGGGGACTAAAGACAAAGATTTTCCATTCTCTCTTTCATCTGAAAAATAACAGGGTAGCTAACTATATCTAAAAAAAACAACTCAATATTTAATAATGAAAAAAACACTATTAGCAGCCTTAATGCTTTCTGGGCAGTTATTATTTGCACAAACCAGCAAGCCGGGCGGCAATTTAATTCAATATGTAAACCCTTTTATAGGCACCGGGGCTGTAGATACAAACAGCCTATCGGGTAGTAATTTCCCCGGGCCAACTACGCCTTTTGCATTTGTACAATTGAGCCCGGATACACGTGATGCGCCGGATGATCCGGCATCGGGCTATGATTATAATGATAAAACCATAGTAGGTTTTAGTCATACCCATTTAAGCGGTACCGGTGTTGCTGATCTGTTTGATGTTTTATTAATGCCTACTACAGGTACTATAAAGCTGGATCCCGGCAAACCTGAAGTTAAAAGAAGCGGTTACCGTTCCGCGTTTTCTCATCAACAGGAAACTGCCAAACCGGGTTACTACCAGGTAAAACTGCAGGATTATGATATTAACGCGGAGCTGACCTCAACATCGCACGTAGGCTTGCACCGTTACACTTTTCCAAAAAGTGACAGCTCACATATCATCATTGACCTGAACCATTCACTGGATAAAAAAAGAAGTTACTGGCAATGCCATATTATTGGCGCCGAGATAAGGGTAGTAAATAACACAACAATAGAAGGCTACCGCATTATAACCGGTTGGGCAAAGTTGCGTAAGATTTATTTTCACGCCGAATTCTCTAAGCCATTTACCAGTACTGTACTGGCTAGCGGACGCAAAACGATAGAAAATATGCCAGTCATTAATGGAACTTCGCTAAGGGCGGCCTTAAACTTTAACACTACTGATAACGAGCAAATATTGGTAAAGGTGGCCCTATCGCCGGTTAGCGTACAAAACGCGCGCTTAAATATGCAAGCTGAATTAGCCGGATGGGATTTTGACCAGGTGAGCAAGCAAAGTGCAAACCAATGGGAAACAGAATTGGAAAAAATAAAAGTGGACGGCACATTGCAACAGAAGCAGATATTTTACACTGGTTTATACCATGCTTTTACACAGCCAAATAATGTGGCAGATGTAAACGGCGATTACCAGGCGTCGGACCTCACAATTGGTAACGCGCCGGATAAAGCGCATTATTCTACGTTTTCATTATGGGATACTTATAGGGCTGCTCATCCACTTTATACTTTTATTCAGCCTGAAAAAACGGCTGCATTCATCAATAGCATGATAAGGCAATATGATACCTACGGTTATCTTCCGATATGGCAATTATGGGGCGATGAGAACTATTGTATGATCGGTAACCATGCTATACCGGTAATTACCGATGCTATATTAAAAGGGATACCGGGTATTGATATTGAAAAGGCGTATGCAGCAGTAAAGGCATCATCAACAACCGATCACCCCGGCTCACCATTTTCAGCATGGGAAAAATATGGTTATATACCTGAAGATATTGAATCACAATCCGTATCAATAACTGTTGAAATGGCTTATGATGATTGGTGTGTGGCACAACTAGCTAAAAAGCTGGGTAAAAATGATGACTATGAACATTTTATGAAAAGATCAGCCTTCTATAAAAACCTTTATAATCCTAAAACCGGTTTCTTCCAGGCAAAAAATAAGGATGGTAAGTGGGTTACACCATTTAACCCGCTAGATTATGGTGGTAATGGCGGCAGCCCTTATACCGAGGCCAATGCATGGCAATATTCATGGTATGTGCCGCAAAATGTACCTGATCTGATCAGATTGATGGGAGGGGACAAGTCATTCTCTGCAAAACTCGATACCTTCTTTACTTTAGCTAATAAACCGGGCGATGTAAACGGAAATGCATCTGGTTTTATTGGCCAGTATGCACATGGCAATGAGCCGAGCCATCATATAGCTTATTTGTATGATTACGCCGGGCAGCCATGGAAAACCCAGTTTTATATAGCCAAGGTTTTAAACGAACTGTATAACAACTCTTCATCAGGTTACCAGGGTAACGAAGATTGCGGGCAAATGTCGTCGTGGTATACTTTTAGCGCTATGGGCTTTTATCCGGTAAACCCGGCAAGCGGTGTTTATGCTATCGGGTCACCTATATTAAAGGATGCTGTAATGCAATTAAGTAATGGCAAAATTTTTAGTGTAACAGTGAAAAATAGCTCACCAGCAAACTGCTATATCCAATCGGTAAAGCTGAATGGTGTAGCTTATAACAAAACATATATTACCCAGGAGGATATCATGAACGGGGGTAAACTTGATTTTATAATGGGGGCAAAGCCTAACAAAAGCTGGGGAACCAAACCGGATGATGTGCCAGCTATGTGGGGATATAAAAATTAATATCGAAATATAATACAACAAAAAAGAGCCTGCTTTAAATAAGCAGGCTCTTTTTTGTTAACGTGCAGGGAGATTAATCCGTCAATTCGAATTTGATCTTTTGATCACCTGCCATAAGTGTAAATGTGCCCGCCTCTAAATGGCGCTTACCGTCAGCGTCAGGAAAACTTAAGTCGCGTATCGGATCCAGTTCAAACTTATATATGATTTTAGTACCTGCTGCAATCTCTTTCTTTTCAAAATATTTTAGCTCTTTCATGGGCCTTGAGATAGAACTGGCGGGGGCGCTAATATACCATAACACGGCTTCTTTACCTGTGGTAGCGCCGGTATTTTTAACCTCAACAGTGGCTGTCAGCTTTTGATTTTTGCGGATGCTTGCCGATGATAATTGTATAGGTGCGTAGTTGAAATTGGTATAGCTTAAACCGTAACCAAACCAGTACAGGGGATCAGTCGGGATATCCTGATATTTGCCGGAGTATGGGCGGGCTGCCTGGCGCATGTCGTAATAAGTTGGTATTTGCCCGGTGGTTAACGGAAAGGTGATATCCAGTTTGCCCGACGGATTGACCCTGCCGGAAAGGATAGACGCCAGCGCGTCGCCCGCCGTTATACCGGGTTGCCACATTTCTAATATCGCATCAGCCATCGGTTGCAAACGCATCAGCTCCAATGGGCGGCCATTGCCTAGTATCAATACCAGTGGTTTGCCGGTTTTTTTGAGTTCCGCGATCAGTTTTTCCTGTATGGCCGGTAGGGCGATGGTGGAACGCGAAGTATTTTCGCCTGTCCATCCTGCCTTTTCACCTATGCAGGCAATAATAATATCTGATTTCCGGGCGGCTTCTACCGCTTCGGCTATCAGACTTTCGTCGGTACCATCAAACGCGCAGCCTTTGGCATAATTAAACTGCACCTTTTGCCCAAATTCTTTTTGCAGGCCATCTAAAATAGTGGTGATGTCGGCAGCTTCGCCATGCGCATGCCAGTTACCCAGCAAGTCTTCCTGATCTTTAGCCAGGGGGCCAACCAATGCTATTTTGCTTGTGGCCGCAGTTATGGGTAATATATGCTGGTCATTCTTTAATAAAACCATCGATTCGGCTGCCAATTGCTGCGCCACAACTTTACTTTCTGGCTGCAAATAACGCTGCTCTACAATTGGCGTATAAGGGCTATCAAACAAACCCAGCCTGAATTTTATGCGCAATACCCTTTTTACAGCGTCATCTATCCTGGTCATCGGTATTTTCTTTTCAGTTATCAGTTGCTTTAGGTTTTGACTGTAAACATCATCCTCCATATCCATATCAACCCCGGCCATAAAAGCTTTGAGGCCCGCTTCTTTACGGTCTTTGGCTACGCCCTGTGCCATCAGTTGTTCTACCGAACCCCAATCAGATACCACAAATCCATCATGAGACCACCGGTTTTTCAGCACTTCGGTCAACGTATAATGATTGGCTGAAGCCGGGATACCGCTGATATCATTAAACCCGCTCATCACCGTGGCCGCGCCGGCTTTTATACCTGCCTGGTACGGCACCATGTACGTTTCCCAAAGGGATTGCGGTGAAATATCGGCATAATGATAATCGCGGCCACCTTCGGACATCCCATAGCCGACGAAATGTTTTAAACAAGCGGCAATAGAATAGGGGGCGTCCAATTGATTACCCTGGTAACCTCTCACTGATGCTACGCCAAACATAGCATTGGTATAGGGATCCTCACCATATCCTTCCGATACGCGGCCCCAACGCGGGTCACGGGCAACATCTATCATCGGAGAGAAGGTCCAGTCGACGCCGGAGAGCTTGGTTTCTTTAGCGGATACCGCGCACATCTGTTGTACCAGTTCCGTGTTAAATGAGCAACCCTGTGCCAATGATATAGGGTAAACGGTGCGAAAACCGTGAATAACATCATAGCCGAACAGGATTGGTATGCCCAGGCGGGTTTCTTCCATCGCACGTTTTTGTATGCTGTTCCTAAAAGCGGGATCGGCGCTGAAATCGATCAGTGAACCTATACCTTCTGCGAACGATGGTTTTTTAAACCCATTATTATTGGGGTTATTGTTATCGCCCACGGTGCCTTGGTTAAGCTGTAAGATCTTTTCGTCCAGTGTCATCCGTTTAAGCAGGTCTTCTACACGGCTTTCTGTCGGCGCTTTTTTATTTTTATAGATGGGCGTTTGGGCCATACATATACCTTGGGCGATTAGCAGCAGGGTAAGGGTGGTAAAACTTTTCATGGTTCAAATATAATGATGTTGAACAAAGGCATGTGCATGTGCGGGTATATGGATTTTGATTTCAATTATGAAGATTATTCTGCTAAGTCCTTTAAGAGACCTGAATGGCAAAAACTTTTAATCAATCTCAAAAAATAAAAAAGGTCATATTGGTTTTATCTTATTTACTAAATGGGATCGCTTTAGTAGGGATGCGACGATGCTTATTAAATGATAAATATTCTTAAAGAAAACTTTGTTGAGCCACAAGCGATCGAACAATCGCTTGATATGTCTATACCGGAAAGTAAATTAATACGTATAGCACTGATAATTGGGAATGATCCCTCCCCCTGATTTTTTAAAAAGCTGATCAAATACGCACCTTTTTCACCTTGTTAATTTTCGTTCACAATAAATTCTTATAGGATCAAACCACTGTTTTGCCAAATTTAGGTATGGTTTTCCTTGTCGTGATTGCCATTTTAATAAGTTGTTCTTTAGTTACTTATTAGGATTTTTAATTGATTAATAGGGTGTTTTCGGGCCGTTAAAAAGTGTTTTTAGGGCTTTTTAAATAAAATTTATTTTTATTTTTTTTTACAGAAAACAATCCTACATTTGCAACCCCAATCAGGGGCAGCATAATTGCTGAACAACAATGATTGATTAACCATCGCAATGATGGGAAAATATAAAAAGCCAAACCGTGAGGAAAGGCGAAAAGTTCTTTGTTTTAAGATATAACATATAACGTAGCAGGAAGAAAATTTAATTATTTTCGAGTCAAACGAAATTGATGAAACCTGTGAATACTGTAAAAAGAATAATTTTATATACAGATTCTATTATTAATAATAGGGTCAGTGAACAAACGAGACATTTTACAATGGAGAGTTTGAT
>NZ_JACHBY010000001.1 GCF_014200495.1 Mucilaginibacter geliditolerans | reverse complement strand
AAAAAAGGACCGCCCTAAACAGGCTGGCATAAAGCCGCCTTAAGACTCAAAGATAAAAAATCTATTTAATACTTGTATTTCAACACAGAATCTAACGCAAACTTCTTATGCAATGTCAAAAAATAAAAGGCTTGCCTGTGTATACACAAGCAAGCCTTAAAAGAAAAATAATCCCGGGGAATTATTTAGCTGCTAATAATTCTTCCAGGTTGTCAAGGCCCATGCTAAAGCCGCCTTCAAAGCCCATTTCAATAATTTTTTGCATGCCTTCTTCTGTATCAAAGGAGAGTGTTACATTAACTATTGTATTTTCACCATCTGCTTTAAACTGGTTAAACCAATGCATCGGTGGCGTACCATCGGTGGGGTTTCCATGCTCATCGCAGAAAACGCAGGTTGCGCCAAAGCTGGTTTGGGCATCAACTGTTTTAATATCTACCCGCGACCAAAATTGTTCACCGTTTGGCCCAAGCATATAATAAAGCCATAGGCCCCCTTCTCTAAAATCCATTGTTTTGGTTACTGCTTTCCATGGTTTGGGTGCCCACCACTTGTCTAACAGATCACTTTCAGTCCATGATTTCCAAACTTTTTCAAGCGGCGCCTTGAAGGTGCGGGTAACGTTTAGCTTTTTGTTAGCCAGGTCTTTTGAAATTACTGTGTTGTTCATGATTTTTGTTTTTTATAGATCCTTTAATATATCATCTAACTGGTCGAAACGATCTTTCCATTGCTTGCGGAACTGATCGAGCCATATGTCTATTTCTTTCATTTTTTGAAGGTTTGCATGATAATAAATTTCGCGTCCGGTTTGTTTTTGTTTTACAACCTCGCATTCAGTAAGTATTTTAATATGTTTTGATACCGCCTGGCGTGTACTGTCAAAGTGCTGTGCCAGTGCATTTGGCGTCATGGCTTGTAATGCCAGCAGACTAAGTATGGCGCGCCTCGTGGGGTCGGCAATGGCCTGAAAAATATCTCTTCTCATATTAAGTGCAACTATTTGGTTGCAAATATAAATGCAATCATTCGGTTGCGCAAATTTATTTTACTTTTTTTCTATTTTGCAGAATTCAACAAAATGGACTTTTAGACAAAATTTGTTTAAATGTTTAAAATGTGTTATCTTTGCATTGTAATTAGTAGTCAAGTACCCAAATGTCAACCATAGAACAAACAAAAGAAGAACTTATGGAGGAGCAGATCCTGCAGGCAGCTAAACAGCTGTTCCAGGCTCATGGCTTTCGTAAGGTGACTATGGATGATGTGGCTAAAGCCATCGGCAAGGGGCGCAGCTCTCTTTATTATTACTATAAAAGTAAGGAAGAAGTGCTTGAAGCAGTGATGGATGTGGAGATAAGGGATCTACTAAACGCTATTGCCAAAGGGATTGACAGCGTAACCACAACCGAAGAGAAGATCCATGCTTTTTGTGCAACCAAGCTAAAGGTAATACGCGATAGAAGAAGTTTTTATAGCACCATCAATACCGGTATGGATGCTGATGAAATGTCGAATTATAACAAAGCTGCACAAGGCATTCACAGACGGATTATGAAACAGGAAGGTGTTTTGCTCCGTCAGATCTTAAACAATGGTGTTGAGAAAGGAGAGGTGCGTGCAATGGATGAAAAAGAGCAGGAATCATTTATTTATGTACTGCTTAGCACCGTGCATGGCCTAAAACGTGAAATGGCTATTGAAAGTGATTTCAGCGGGATAGAAACCGCGGTAAACGCATTTACACAAATGGTTATGCACGGGCTAAAGAAATAAAAAATTTTACCTTAATTTCGACAAAATGACGAATAATGTCGAAATGTTTAATTGGAAATTATAGATGCAGATAAATGAGTACAGATAAAATAACAAGCACATTTCGTGCATTTCGGAACCGTAACTATAGTTTATTTTTTACCGGGCAGTCTATTTCGCAGATTGGTACCTGGATGCAGCGCACGGGAGTAAGCTGGATGGTTTATACTATGACGCATTCGGCATTTATGCTGGGCCTTACCGTATTTGCCTCGCAGTTCCCATCGTTTCTTTTCTCATTGTTAGGTGGTATCGCGTCAGACAGGTATAACCGTTATAAGGTATTGCTCATCACCCAAACAGCTTCAATGATACAGGCTGTATTACTGGCCGTATTAGTCCTGATAAATCACTATACTGTTTGGGAAATACTTGCGCTTAGCGTGGTACTTGGTATTGTTAATGCATTTGATGTACCTGCAAGGCAGCCGCTCATACACGAAATGGTGACCGATAAAGCCGACCTGCCCAATGCCTTAGCGCTCAATTCATCCATGGTAAATATAGCCAGGTTGGTGGGCCCCGCATTATCAGGCATTATACTGGTAAAATATGGCGCGGGAGCTTGTTTTCTTATCAATGCAATAAGTTTTATAGCGGTGATTATCTCGCTGCTGTTAATGAAACTGCCGGCATATATCCCGCCTTCAATAACAAAGAAAGTAGGATCTGAACTGGTTGAAGGTTTTGTTTATCTCAAAAATACTCCTTCAATAAGTGTAATGATGCTAATGTTGGGCTTAATAAGTCTGCTGATATTGCCTTATAATACGCTGTTACCTGTATTTGCCAAGGTTATTTTTAAGGGTGATGCCGCTACTTTTGGGTACATCAATAGTTTTATAGGTTTGGGCGCAGTGGCTGGCTCGGTATTCCTGGCATCGTTAAAACCTAATGCCGATCTTAAAATAGTGCTGCTCATCAATTCTATCATCTTTGGTATCTGCCTAATATTTTTCTCGCATATCAGTTATTTCCCATTGGCTATGTTATTTGCCGCTTTATCCGGTTTTGGCATGATGTCGCAAACCACAATCTTTATAACCATTATACAGGTGGAATCAGACAAAGCAATGAGGGGCAGGGTGATGAGCTATGTGGCGATGGCCTATTTTGGGATGTTGCCCATCGGTAGCTTGCTTATTGGCGCTATATCGCAGCAGATAGGAGCGCCAAATGCTATACTTTGCCAGGGTATAATAGCACTGATAATAGTTGCCGCATTTTATAAATTCCTGACCAGCGGGCGTCGTGATAAAGCTAACGCGGAACAGCTAAAAGAAGCAGAAGAGACGGAAGTAGAACAAGTTTAATTAACACAAAATCATATAACCTTTAAAATTATTTATTATGGAATGGTATAATTATTTCGCTGGTTTTTGGGCAGGTGCATTCCTGGCCAACTTTGTGCCGCATTTTGTAAAGGGTGTTTCGGGCGATGCGTTTCCAACGCCTTTTGCAAAGCCACCAGGTAAAGGCTTGTCAACCCCAATGGTAAATGTGGTATGGGGCCTGTTTAATTTGGTGGTAGGCTTTTTACTTTTCAGAACAAGCAAGATTTCTGAAGATAATAACCTGTCATTAATCGTGTTTTTTGCAGGCGTAGTATTCCTGAGCATTGTGTGTGCAAAAAACTTTGTGAACAAGGATAAAATATAAAATCAAAAATAATCATCATAAAAAAAATGGAACAGACACAAAATACTGCTCTTTTAGTAATCGATCTGCAGGTTGGTATAATGGGCATGCTGCCGGATACCGGGGCTCTTATTGCCAATACTGCAAAGGCGATAGCTAACGCACGCGAAAAGAAGATTCCCGTTATTTATGTAACGGTAGGTTTCAGGCCGGGAGCGCCCGAAGTTAGTTTGAACAACAAAAGCTTTGGCGCAGGCAAGGAAAGGTTTGCAAGCATGGATATGGCCGAATTTGCAAAAGTTCTTCCCGAACTGGAGCCATTGGAAGGCGAGGTTACTATGATAAAACGCCGTGTAAGCGCTTTTACAGGTAACGATCTGGAAGTGGTTTTAAGGGCGCAGGGTATTCAGCACATGGTGCTTAGCGGTGTTGCTACCAGCGGAGCTATATTATCAACCGTGCGCGAAGCTGCTGATAAAGATTATCGTATCACCGTATTATCCGATTGCTGTGCCGATGGCGATGAAGAAGTACACAGAGTATTGACCACCAAAGTTTTCCCGCGCCAGACGGATGTGCTTACGGTGGAAGAATGGGTTAAATAAGACGATAGCTTTAACATTACAAAGGGTGGGTACGTATTTCGTTACCTGCCCTTTATTATTATGAGAGATTCATAAATGAAGTGTACCGCTCAATTTCGGCTGAGAGGTCTGTTTGTTGATCTGTTTTATCAAACAATTCTGTTGTAATATTCAGCTTGTTTTTATTGATCACACGGTTCCAGGTTCCTATTACTTTGCCGTTTTTAATTATAGTGGGTTTAAATATCCCGTTCTGTAAAATTACCTTACCGGCATTTACAGCATCAAGTATAAGTGTCCTGTCTTTATAACCCAGCAGATATTCATCAAAGCCAGCCAATAAGTGAATGCCGCTTGATGATTTATCATTGGCAGGACAGTTGCTTGTCATCCAATAGGGTTGGCCATTCAATTCAATTTTTGTAAACGTTTCGCGGATCTGCTCAAATCCCGCGCGACTTTCCGTAATACTTAACCCGCTCCATGCAATAAAATCCTGCAATGTTGCGGGGCCGTGGCTCTGTAAATATACTTGTATGAGCTTTATTAACGCTTCATCCCTTGTTATGGGTGGTGGTTTCGGCAGCCATTCTTCAAGCAAGGTGTAGGTGTCCTGTTTACCGCGTTGCGGCCCCAGACAAATCATGCCCAGCCAGCCTGCTTTATATAATAGCAAAGCGCCCCGTAATCCCGCTGTACTGATATCGTTTTGCTCAAGGCCAGCAAAAAGTTCTTTACGGGTAAGTTGCTTACCACCCTGCAAAAGCTGGACAATGCATTTATGTATCCTTGTGAAATCCTCATCGGCCAAACCCAACCTTTTAAATTGTGGTTGATAGCGTGAGAGCAATACCGGCGTAACTGCTGATAATATCCAATATACATCCGCTGCAGCCAGAATATGCAATGTGCCGCGCAATGCCCAGATGCGTACTATTTTTTTGTAGATGATTGCTTTTTCAATATCAGCGTTTCGGAGATTGCTTGTGCGGCAGCCAATCGCATATTTTGCCTGTCCATAATCCTGCGCCTGTATAGCTCCCATCCAATTTGCCACTTTTTCGGCGCTATCCAGCTTACTATCGGTAATAAGATGGCTGCTTAAACGGCATTGGAGTATATCACCTTCGGTCATTTGTTATGGCACTAAGATTTTTGGACTTTCAAATAGGCCTTTTTATAGGTGTTCATCACTTCAATTATCCTTGCCGGATTTTTGTCGCCAAACAGATAAATAATAAAGATGGTGAATTTTAAAAAGCCGCCAACATTTACAATTCCGCCGCCCAGGTCATAGATATCCTTATCACGCTGAACAATCAATGCTGAATAATCCGTACCTGTTTTTAATGCCAATTCTTCTGCAAAGCACCAGGCGCCATCACGGGCATTATTCATGGCAAATTGTATGAACAGCGAATCGTTTTTGGAATGTAAACCAGCAAGCGATAATAGCGGCGAAACCTGATCAAGCTCATTGATCACCTGGTAAGTTAAAGCCGCCAGTATGGTATTAATGGTATTGAAATCATTATGCATGGTTTCCAAAGGCTGATTTTGGGCTATTGCCAGTTCAACCACGGCTACACCCAAATCAAGGTTGATATGTGCATTCATACCTAATAACAAATGCTGCAAAACCAAAACTGTGGGTTTCTCCAGCTCGTCAAAAGCAATTTTCCATGATAGTGATGTTACCGGGGTTTTGTTGATCCATTGATCATAAGCAGCAAGATAACGGTTAGCAAATGTTACATCAAAGTGCTCCATTCGCTGGCCATTCTCAAACTCGCCGGCCTGTATGCCTTGTTTAACCCGGCAGGTTACTTTATAATACAAGGCGGCAAAGTAACCCGCTCTGCTGTTTGATTTGATAGAATGGCTGATGATAGCCTCCATCTGACTGATAACCTCATCAATGGTTTGCGCCTGCATTACGATCTAAGTTTACAATAAAAGTAATCTTTTATCTGCTCTTAGTGCTCTTTGTGAAAATCTTTGTGTTCTATGTGGCAATATTAACCACAAAGGACACGAAAATTTTCACAAAGAAAAACAGACAGTATGCTTTAGTTACCTTATTGAAACGTTATAGTTCTATTTTTTCGGGAATATGAATGATACAATGGCGCGCCAGCCCAAATCGGCACGGCCGCCGTCAACTGTTGCTATGTTGAAACGCGGGCCAACACCCAGTTGTACCTTTTGGCCGCCCAAGCTGGTGATACCACTAACGGTTGGTACCAGGTACATGGTGGTGGTATTTGCTTTCCAGTTTTGAGTCCACTCCAATGTGCCGCCTAAGCCTGCGCCGGTTTTCCAGTTATAGGTTATAAAGGGCTGTATAAATGCCTGGCTAACGCTTGGTGTACTGCCGCTGCCTGCAATGCTCCATATTTGATTTGCCAGTACGCCAATGGTTAATCCGTTAGTTTGCTTTAGCGCTACTATTGTGGGGCCCACGCCCAATTTTTTACTGGCAAAAGCATCGTTTGTGCCAGTGGGAATAGACAATGCCGGACCTGCTCCCCAGGTAATGCCGCTTGTAGTGGGACTAAAAAAGGCGCTTACTAAAGCATCACCTAAGCCGCTTTGCTGTTGCCCAACACCGGTAATATTATATTGAGTAATAATAGGCAATACCATACGGGTGATCAGGTTCAGATTTTTACTAAGAACGATTGGAACTACCGGTTGAAAATTAACAATATTCCGGCTGCCATCTAAGGGGCCAATACCATAATCGGTGTTAATTTGAAAAGGTACGCTGATAAGGCTGCCTACAGGGTTGGCCAATTTTTTAGCCAATTCGGCCGCATCATCCTGCGCATATAATTTTGCAGAGCAAACCAATAATATGAATACAGCCAGTAAATTTTTGAGTGCTTTTTTGTGGTACATAGATGTGAGACTAGGTGAATCTGTTAAAAACTATGTGAAATTAAGCGTAAAGCAATCGGCAAAGCTGTGTTTTAACCTTTAGTGTGTTGCAAATTCAAAAATGGAACAGATTTGCGTTCTCAAGGCTTTTTGAAGTATTGTTGTGCGCTAACTATATCTGCGCTAATCCGCCATCAACCAATATTTCACCCCCGGTTAAGTATGAAGAGTCATCAGATGCTAAAAATAAAACTGCTTTGGCTACTTCATCTGCCTGTCCCCAGCGTTGCATGGGCACGGTTGCCTGTATATATTCCTCAATAGCTTACTCCATTTCAGGTGAATCCTGTTTGGTTAGTGGGGTTTGTATGGTACCGGGACTTAAGGTATTAACGCGTATCTTCCTGGCTAATACTTCTTCATCCAAAGCCAATGTGCGGCCAAAGCTTCTGACAGCGGCTTTGGTCATTGAATAGAGCGGATCGCCGGGTCGGCCTTTGCTGTGAGCAACGGAACTTGTTAAAATAACCGATGCATGATCTGCCAATAAAGGAAATGCCTTTGTAAAAAGGAAGAATACGCCCTTCACGTTAATGTCTATTATTTCATCAAAAAAATGTTCATCGGTTTCTAATACCGGCGGCCACTCTGACATGCCAGCATTGGCAAAAAGAATATCAATATGCCCGTATGCTGCTGCTATTATTTCAACTATAGTTTCAATCCCCGCAACTGATGCAGCATCGGCGCTAATGGTAAGCACATTGCCGTTCAGTTGTTTTGCTGCTGCCTCTAGCTTTTGTGCCCCGCGGCCAACTATTGCAACTTTGGCGCCTTCGGCTATCATTAATTTTGCGGTAGCTAAGCCTATACCACTGCTGCCACCTGTAATAAGTGCTATTTTATTTTTTAATCTATCCATTGTTTTTAATTTAATATCAACTATTGATATGTTTATTTAGACACGGGAATAAATATTTTGTTACCTGTTGTTTTTATCAATTTTGAGGCGTTTTACCAACCATGGTAAACTAAGTCCCTGCCCTATGAGCGTGAAGAGTACTACAATAATAGAAATAAGGATAATGGCATTTCGTTTTGGGAAGGGGCTGCCATCTGTCAGGGTTAAAGGTAAACCAATGGCTATTGCCAGTGATACTATTCCCCGCATGCCTGACCAGCTAATGATGAGGCTATTCTTAAAATCGAGCAAAGCATCTTCGGTTATTTTTCCCTTGCCTTTTTGAAAAGCCCTTTGCAGGTTTATTCTCTGTAAAAAAACACGTATCATGCGTAATACGAGAGCAATAAGTGTTATAATAAATCCATAACCTATATCGGGTATTAGCTGGTTGTTGCTGAGGTTTTTTATTACATAAGGCAATTGAAGCCCGATCAGGATAAAGATCAAACCGTTTAATAAGAATACGATAATATCCCAGATAGACCGCGCCTCTTTCTTGAGATCGCTGGAAGTATCCTTGTTTTTAAAACGGGCAATAATGAGTCCTAATATTACTACCGAGATAACACCTGATACATCAAGATCTTCAGCTATTAAATAAGTTACAAAGGGCATCAGCAATAAAAAACTGATGGTTACCATGTGATTGTCTTTAACTTTATTAATGATATAGGTTAGTAAATTACCCATCACCCAACCAACTAATGCACCACCTCCCATCAGTATAAAAAATTGCAGCGAGGCTTTCCACCATATAAAGGCAGCACCCGTTACCGCGGCAACAGCAAAACGGTAGGCTATTAATGCCGAGGCATCATTTACCAGGCTTTCACCCTCCAATATGGTAATGGTTTTATGTTGCAGCCCTAAGCCTTTGGTAATGCTCATGGCAGCTACGCTATCAGTTGCTGATAATATGGCACCCAGTACAAATGAAAGCGGCCAGCTCATACCCGGTATAAAATAATGGGCAAAAACAGCTATGCCGGTAGCTGTTATAAACACCAGTGTAATTGCCAGTGTACTAATGGTGTTCATGTTGGTTTTAAACTCGTTAAAGGAAATGTTAAACGCAGCATCATACAATAAGGGTGGTAAAAATAGCAGGAAAACAATTTCAGGGTTTAGTACTATGTTTGGCAGCTGAGGGATAAATCCTATAGCGATACCTGCTACAATTAGTAAAATAGGATAGGGTAGCTTTATTTTATCAGCCATTGCAGACAGGCCGATCATGATACCCAGAATAATAAGGACGACGGTATAATTTTCCATAGACTATTGCTCAGGCTTTCAGAATATCAAATAATTCTGCTCCATAGGCCTTTTAAACCGGCCATTTGGATTAAGGATAAATATAGTTTAATGCAAAAGAAATGGAGAAAAAAACAGCAAAAAAAGCCGGTCAGGTATTATTTCTGACCGGCATAAATATTTAATTGTGTTTTTATCAGGCTCTACGGATAACTCCAAGGATTAAAGCTATAATAGCTATGACTAACAATACGTGGATAATACCACCTGCGGAATAAGCGAAGTATCCGATAGCCCAGCATATTACAAGGATTACGGCAATGAGGTATAAAATGTTTGTCATGGCTTTTAATGTTTTAATAGTATGTGTGCTTAATCTAATCCAAAATTATTCCACGTTGTTGTACCGCGCCGATAAATCAATATTTATAGGTATTATATAGTTTACAGGTAAAAATACGGCTATGTAAAACATAATTTCTGTAGCGTATTTAGGTCGTAATAATATATAAAAGCACGTATTTTTTTGTGTTTATATATGGATGTGTATTTATTATCAGTCCGGAAAATATTTCTGGTGGTGGGGTATTATTTCGAGGATGATGCGAGCTGCCAATTAAAGACTTAGCCGACTTAATACCCGTTTAAACGTTTATTGGCTATAGTGTACACTTTTGTTTCGCTGTGGGGACACTTTCCTTTTTAGCTAAAACTTTGCCTTTAGGTTAATTAAATTATTATTGTTTGTAAGTGATTATAAATCAGTCGTTTTATTGTGTTGGTAATTTTAGGGCACGTTTATTAATATTTATTGAGCAGTTAACAAATTGTAAATTATAAAATTATCAAAATGGCAACTAATCAAAAAAACCATTCAGGTAGCGACAATAAGTCAAACCAGAACAGCCAGAACAGGCCAGGCAGCAACAATTCAGGGAATTCTGCAAACATGGACGAAAACAAACAACGCGAAATGGCGAGCAAAGGCGGGAAGGCCTCACATTCAGGCGGAAATTCAAACAACAGCAGACACTAATTAATTGCCAATAACAAAGCAGGATAGACGTACACGCGTATCCTGCTTTGTTATTTATAGCTCTTCAGGCTCAAGAAAGCTTTTCAGCGTAATAAGGTTATTTATAGCATCGCCCATGGTATTATTAAAATAGGCATAAACATCTTTACCTTCTGCCAGCCATTCTTTTGTATACTGTGCGTACTCGTACAAAAAATCATCGGCATAGCTGCCCCGGTAGCCACCATTCGGCCCATGAAAACGCAGGTACACAACATCATCAGCTAAAGTTATTAAAGGTGAAACAGAGGCGGGCATATCCTGTATTACAAAGCTTGCCTTATACTTTTGCAGTAGTTCGTAAACGCCATCATCATACCATGAACGGTGCCGAAACTCAACTGCCAGTTTCCATTCCTCATTTGGGTCGATATTCCGGATAACTGATAATAAATATTCCAGTTGACCACGGCAGGCAACCGTAATACTCGGTGGGAATTGCACCAGTAAACAGCCTTTTTTGTTGTCGGCGTGATTAATTACCTGCATAAAGCGGTCTACATCTTCTGGCTTGAAAAGTAAGTCTTTATTATGGGTGATATCGCGCCAAAGCTTATAGGTGAATTTGAAATTTTCCGGTACATCCAATGCCCATTTGGCTAAGGTTTTAGCCAGTGGTAATTTGTAAAATGAACTGTTTATCTCAATACTGTTGAACAGGCTGGCATAAAAGTTCAGCCTGCTTTTGTCGGTAAATTCCGGTGGGAAATCCCGTTTGGGGATAGGTACCTGCAGGCCGCTTATACCGCCATAAAATATGCCTGCGCTGCTCATAATATGGCATTAACCTGTTGAAATGCCTGCAAGTATTTATCAATATAAACTTGTTTTGTTTTCGATTTGTATTGCATAATATACCGCGGGTGCTCCAACGCGATGATCTGCTTGAAAAAGCCCATTTCATTGTTCAGTTTCCTGAAAAATGCTTCGTTTTTCCCTGTTCCAAAACAAAAGCATACATCGGTTTCAAAACCCATGGCGATTTGCTTTTTCAGATTATCAATGATGAACGGATATACGGCTTTTTGTAGATCGGGGCGGTCGTAATAATTATAATTTACCTCCTTGCCCTTTGGCCCGGTAACCGTAAAACCCAGCGGACAAATAGAATGGATATAAAAATGATGGTAAAACTCTTTAATGCCACCATAGGCCTTTATCATATCATAAACATATTCTGATGATGGCTCATGCGTCATTTGCCCGCTGAAAGGGATTTCGCATTGTATACTCATTCTTTTAGGATCGGTAAATGATACGCCCGTCATGGCTGAACCAAATCTGCCGGGGTTTATGCCTAAGATCAAATGCCGCGGGTCGTTATCGTTATAATATTTTTTATAAAATAGCTGCGAGCAAGCCATGGCCGTTTCGCTTTCGCGGAAAGGGTTCATGATATGTACGCCCTCGGGTAAAGTGCCTGTAAAATGTAGGTTTTTGTTGAAGTTTATTATTTTATCGGCGAATGAATGCATGAATGAACCGGGATTAAGATCAAGATTTAGAACCAGGATTTACAGGATTTTATTGATTTACAGGATGTGGGTTTGTTGTATTTATTTCATTATTTACCAAATATGGTTTGTGCTTTTTTTATTGTTTTTTCGAGGTCGATGCCTTTGCCTAGTACGCCTTTGAACAGGTCGCCGGTTTCTTTTAGGCGATCGATGGAGTTGAAGATAGTAAAATCCTTCATCGTTAGACCCGGTTTTACCTCGTCCCAGTTTAAGGGCATGGAAACCGTAGCGCCAATTTTAGGGCGGAGTGAGTAGGGGCCGGCGATAGTCGCACCCGGACGGTTCTGTAAAAAATCAAGGTACATTTTGCCATCGCGTTTGCCTACCATACGCTCCAGAGTGGTATAATCGGGGATCTGTTTGTGCACCAGTTGCACAATTATCCTCGCGAATAGCTGACTTTGGTCATAAGTATATTTAGCATTCAGCGGAATGTAAATATGCATACCTGTTGAACCTGATGTTTTTGGGTAGGAGGGCACATCAATGGTATCCAAAACCTTTTTAACTTCCAGTGCTGCTGCAATCACCTGGTCGAACGTATTTTTGTCAGGATCGAGGTCTATCACACAATAATCCGGGTTATCGGGTGATTTCACACGACTGAACCATGGGTTCATTTCAATACAGCCTAATGATGCCATCCACAATAGATAGGATTCATCAGAGCCTACCAGGTATTCTTTATGCTCGCCCTCACTGGTAGTATAAGGGAATGTTTTGGTCACCCAATCAGGTGCTTTGCCGGTTATGTCCTTCTGATAAAAGCTTGAGCCATGTATCCCGTTAGGGAAACGGTTAAGCGACATGGGCCTGTCCTTTAAATACGGCAGAATATACTCAGCTACCTGGTAATAGTAATTAAACATATCGCGCTTGGTAACGTTATCCTCGGGCCAGTAAACCTTGCTCAGGTGGGTGAATTTTAGCTCGTGCCCGCAAATTTTGCGTACCTGGGTTTCATCGGTAGGGTTCAGTAATGTTTTACGGTCCTTATCTTTTGGCGGCATAACAACATCTTTATGGGTTTCTTTTGATGATGATTTACTATCAACTTCTTCAACAGTTTCGTTGGTGTCTTTTGGCATTTCAAGTACTATGTCCTTGGCTTTTTTATCTATCCGCATCCCTTTAAATGATGCCTGTCGAAATACCCCATCACTGGTGACTTCAGCAAAAGCAACTTCGCAAACCAGTTCCGGCTTTAGCCAGGTGGGCTTGGCACCCATACGCTTAGGGCGGAAGCGCGAGGGTTTATCTACATCGGGCTCCACATCAAACGGGCTTTTATCAGTGATCAGTGGCTTAAACTGGGCCATCATTTCCTTTTGCAGTTTATCAGAAAACCCGGTGCCTACTTTACCTACATATCTTAAAACACCACCATCATACACACCCAAAACCAGCGCGCTGAATGATTTACTCGTGCCTGCGTTTTTGGTAAAGCCTGCAATGATCACTTCCTGCCGTTGGTGAACTTTTATCTTCATCCATTCGCGTGAGCGGAGATCAGAAGTATAAGTACTGCTTGCTTTTTTAGCGATGATGCCTTCCAGTCCCATACGACTGGCGGCATTAAAAAAATCGATACCGCTGGCGTTAAATACTTTGCTTTGGCGGATATGGTCATTATCAGTCGGCATTATTTCTTTTAATATAGCCTGGCGCTGGTTTAATGGCATACTCATCAGGTTTTTGCCTTCGTACCACAGGATATCAAACACATAAAAAAACAGTTCGCCATCGGCTTCGCTGCGCCAGTTTTGTAAAGCGCCAAAGTCGGAGATCCCTTTATCATTCAATACCAAAATCTCGCCGTCTATTACGGCGTTTATCTTCCACTTTTTCAGTAGATTATAAATGGAGTAGAATTTCTCATTAAAGGTTTTGTTATTGCGCGATATGAGGTTTACCTCGCCTTTATTTATGGTGGCGATAGCCCGGTAGCCATCCCATTTCACTTCATACAGCCAATCAGGATCATCAAAAGGTTCATCAACAAGCGTAGCCTTCATGGGCTGAATGTTTTCAGGAATAGTAGCTTTAGGTGCCGACTTTATCAGCTCTTCAACATCGATCTCATCCGAAGATACCAATGCCTCAACCTGTCCTGCCGACTCCACCACTTCGCTAATCCGCTCCGTTTGGACTTTTTTTTTACTGCCTTTCTCCGGCTCTTCTACATCTTCTTCATGGCCATGTTGCCATACTTTTTCGCTGGTTTTCTCCATGCTCTCAATGGTTTTGCCCGAGAGTACGGACCTATCCTCTTTGGTTACATCTTTTGTACTGGCAAACTTATCGTTATGTTTTATCAATAGCCAGCCGTTTTCGCCCATGCCGTGGGTTTTAACTAATGCATATTCACCTTCCAATTTTTCGCCGTGTAGTTTTATTTTTAACGAGCCTGCTTTTAGTTGTTGTAATAGAGCCTTTTCCTGTGCTTTCTTGCCTTTTATTTCCTCAATAGGTTCATAGGTGCCTTCGTCCCAAACTATCACTGTGCCGCCGCCGTATTCGCCTTGCGGGATGATACCCTCAAAGTTGCGGTAATCAAAAGGATGATCCTCCACCATCATAGCAAGGCGCTTGGTTTTGGGATCGGTTGAGGGGCCTTTTGGTACTGCCCAGCTTTTTAATACGCCATCCATTTCGAGCCTGAAATCATAATGCAGGCGCGATGCATCATGCTTCTGTATCACGAACATTAAATGGTCTTTATCCTTGCTTAGTCCGGCTTTGGGTTCGGCGGTTTTGGTAAAATCCCGCTTCTCTGCATATTTTTCCAGGCTCATAATGTATTACATTAAATATTTCTTAACCTCTTCGGCCGATGAACCAACGGCGTCAACTGCTTCCTGTAATTGTTCACGACTTACGCCAAGCTTTTTGGTCCAGTATTCTACTTCGTAATTTTCTTTCATGTTGATCAGCTCCTTTTCAGGGCTATGGGCATATTCATCATCGTCCATAATTAATTATATTGGTTTTATTACAACAATAGGGATGGCTTATGGTTTGCATAGTATAATATTGAACGGGTTATGGAATTATTTGAAATATCTGTGAGCAACAATAACGAGCATCATCATTTCGAGATACGGGATTATATGCACCACGATGGCGAGCAATGCAAGTACGAAGTTTATAAAAACGGTGTGTTTATTGCCAGCTTTGAGCCCGGCCCGCATAAGCACTTGCATATATGCAAAGATGCCGGGATAGAGAAAGAAGAGTTATTGAACCAGATAGCAGATCAACTGGAAGCTTATAATCTTTAGGCCTTATTTTTCGTCGAGTATACCCATTACCAGTTCCTTGTAGCTGCGGCCAATGGGCAGGGTTTTGCCGCAAAGCTCAATTATGGTGCTGGTATAGGCATCTATTTTATCTTTGGCGATAATAAACGAGCGGTGGATGCGCAGGAAATCATTTTTGTTGAGCAGTTCCTCAATCTGCCCCAGTTGTGATTTGGTGGTAATGCTTTTTTCTTTGGTCACTATCCGTACGTACTCTTTAAGGCTTTCTATATAGATGATCTCCTTAAAATGTACTTTCACCCGTTTTTTATCTACAAAAACAAACATAAAATCACGCCCTTCAGGTATAAATAGTGATGCATTGTAGGTATGTTCAGAGGTAATGAACTTCAATTTATTCACCGCCTTTAAAAACCTGCTGAACTCGATGGGCTTGAGCAAATAATCAACAATATTAAGATCGTAACCCTGCAAGGCATATTCGTGATAGGCGGTTGTAATGATGATATGGGGCGGATTTTTTAACGTTTTTATAAAATCAATCCCTTTAAGCTTGGGCAGGTTGATGTCGAGAAATATGAGGTCTATCTGCTGTTTGTTCAGGTCACTGAGCGCGCTCATGGCGTTACTGTAATGGTTTATCAATTTCAGGAAAGGTACATCGGCAATATAATCCTCCAATACCTCTGTGGCCAGGGGTTCATCCTCAATTATAATACAATTATACTGCTGCATTTTTATTCAGGTTGATGGATAAATTGATCTTAAATGTATCACTTAAATTTTCAATATCAAGCTTAAATTCGGTGTACATGAGCTCCAGCTGCCGGCGTACATTGCTTAAACCTATTTTCCGGTCGGAACTTTCACATTCCTTGGCCTCTTTTGAGTTGATCACCACAAATAATAAATAGCCATTATCGAGCATTATATTTATGTCGATGAAGGTATCGGCCAGCATCTCACCGGGGCCGTGCTTAAAGGCGTTCTCAATAAATGGAAGCAGGATAAGCGGTGTGATGGCTTGGTTTTGATTGTCAATTTCCTGCGTAAAGGTAATGTGCAGGCGCTTGGAGAACCGTACCTTTTCAACTTCTACATAATCTTCCAATACCCGTATTTCTTCGGAGATAGGCACATGGCTTTTCTCGGCCTCATACAGCATAAAGCGCAGCAGCTTTGACAGCTTCATGATGATGACCGGCGCCAGGTCGGATTTTTTACGGGCCAGCGCGTAGATATTATTGAGCGTATTGAACAAGAAATGCGGGTTGATTTGATTTTTAAGGAATTTTAGTTCGGTTTCCAGTTTTTCTTTGGATAGGTCCTTTTCCCGGCTCAGGTTGTTCATCTGCATACGGAAAAGCTTAATCACTATAGCTACACCACATATAAACCCAAGGTCGAGCATAGAGGCGAACAGCTGCGAAATCGTGAACATATTGTCGTACGTAAGCTTCACCTGGTTGGTATAGGATGGATTTTCGACCAACAAAAAGGTAGCCAGTACACGGTGCAAGAATATAGATGCTACAAAAACCAATATGGTGATAATAATATTGGCATTGCTGTTAAGACTTTTGTTAAAGGCTTTAGGTATGGAAAAGTAAAACACAAAATAAGTAAACAACAGTTTTGAAGGTAAAATGATAAGATTGGTTAATACCGCCTGTATAAGAATATCCTGGTGATTGGATTTTGGAATAAAGGACTGGATCCATGAAAACTCAAACAACGTATTTATAATAAAATACGTTACCCAAAATACAATATGCCTTAATATGCGCTTGTTCACTGTTTTAAAGGTCGTAATTTTCTGATGTTTAAACTATAATAGCTGCTAAATATCAATATTGGTATATGAACAACCGGTTAATGGGTATAACTGCTTACGTGAAAATGATCTTTATGCGTTGCCATTATTAAAAACGATATGCAGGCCATCAGCAGGCAAATAAGCAGGCTTGATAGTTCATCTCTGTCTGTAGCATGGTTATATACGCGTGGGATATGTAAAAGTATCACCCATAAAATAAACATAATGCCCAGCAAGGCCATGGCCAGTTTTTGTTTTACGTTAATGATGAGGCTTATTGCTGAAGCCAAAAATCCCCCGCCCACAAAATAGGCCCAAAACAAGTGGAATGGTATCCAGCCCGGGATTAAAGTCGCCACAAAATCCCCGTATTGAAAATGCTGGATACCAAAAACCACCAGTGAAATAGCAAACATCAGCTTGCTTATGCGCTCCATAATATCGTACATTTTGTAAGTTGTGCCCGAAGTGCTGTTTTCTGAATTAACGGCAAAAAGAAATGCGCCACTCAATATGGCAAACGTTTCAAAAGCACCTGTCCATTCCATCGCGTTTTTTATGTTACCCAGTAAAATGGGCAGGTGTACAAGCAAAAAGGATAGCAGGAATATCAATCCTATGAGTAAAAAGGCTGGTGCCCGCCATTTTTTTATTACGGCAGCAATGCCGCACAGCATCAGTATAATGCCTGAAATATATACCAGGAATATCAACCCTGGAAATTTGCCAGTGACAGGGAAAAGCGCCGGGTTAAGCGCCCTGTAATAAACATGCTGAAAGCCTAAAATGAAGATGGAAAGGCCAAAAATAATGGGTGTGATTTTTAAGATTAGTGTGTTGATTTTCATTGTGATATTGTTTTTGTTGTGATGGGGGATATTTGTCATATGCGTCGTTTTAGTGTGAGGATAACGCGATCGTATTTATTATCGTGAAAAACTTCAAGCAGCAGGCTCCTGTTATCGCCCGATTTAAAAAGTGCATCAATATCCTCAATGGTCATGCTGGCTACCGACTTGAAATTAATGGATACAATTTCATCATCCTTTTCCAGTCCGATAAGATCGCCCGCCGAACCGGGCTCAACGCGGTCGATGATTACATGCTTATAGCCATCGCCGGTGGCGTAATATTCAAGTCCGCTCATGTCATGTTCAAACGGGGCTTTTAGCTGTTTAAAGGGTTTAAGATATATGGCGCTGTCGGGGTAATCAATGATCATGGCAAACCTTTTTAGCAGGCCCAGGCCCAGGTTACCATCGCGCAAAACAGCATCATATGAGATGCTCTCAGGGTGTTTTGTGGGGAATGAGGTAAGCAGGTTTTCAATTGAATATCTGCCCAAAACAACTTTCGGTATCCGGCTTATATAGCCATCAATAGGTCCGTTAAAGCCCTGTCCAAGGTTGGCCCTGATGAAATTGTGCGGAAGCTCATTTGTATTTAAAAAATTCTCTAGCGACAAGGGGTGACCGGCACCTATATCCATAATGAGCTTGCATTTTTTTTCAGTGCCATTGGGAAGGGTTACATTGGCCTGTAAGTAAGGTTTGTTATTTTCTATACTAAGCGGGAGCTTTTCTCCCTTCGCGTATTTCTTGATCTGCGCTGGGTGGAAAACAAAGAGCGTGCTATCCTGAAAATTTATTTTTACTACCACATTGCTGAAGAATTCATAGCCCAATAAACCATGGATAGGCATACCGGCGCAGTTGGATAAGCCAAGAAAATCTTTCATTAAAATAGCTGCACCAACGTTATGGCTTGTTAACCCATGCACCCTTATATCCAATGCCGAAGTAAGCTGGGCTTCCAAGTCATCACCCTGGCCAAGGCCATGCAGTTTTATGGGGTGCTTATGGTTTATATTAAGCGAGTCGATAATATCCGGGTCGGTTATGATCATCAGGCCGACGCCGGTATCCAGTATAAAATTGAATGGTCCTTTATTGTTTATTGTTAGTTGAATAATGATCATGTTGCGTACCATGTGGAATGGTATGGTTACGTGATTGTGCCCTTTATCCAGATCGAAGCTCTGTGCCTTTACCGATTGATCATACACGATCAAGGCAGTTAAGCAAATGCATAATAAAATACGGACGCCAAAATTACACACACGTTTCATGCTCCAGAAAATAACCAGTAAGCACAAATTATACAGTATAATACTGGTATTCAACTAATAACTGCCATGGGCTACCTGCCGATTGCATATAGCAGCCTGCAACGTTTATATGTTATTGGTATACTAAAAAGCGCTGTTTATGTGGCTTATTGCCGGGTTATAACGGTATGCATTATTTTTTTGATAAATATTGTAGCGAAGTGCTGAGATCAATCGTAATATATTAAAACCACTAAATGAACCTTTTAAAATATAGTATACTGATCGCTTTGCTTGGGATAATGGTATCCGGCTGCAGTAAGGATGCCACCCACAAAGCAAAAACACCTGCAACAATTGCAACTTATAACGGCCCGCTGAACGGCGGTACAATTGCCGATGGTACTTACAGCGGCCTGCTGCTGGCAGATGAAAAGGACGGCGGCTTTAATACAGGGCCCATTACCCGCAGTGTTAGCTATTCATTCAATAATGCAAACTATAATACTGTTACCGCGCCCACAGGTTTTACAGCCGCATCAAAGGGGATATATACCTTATCGGGCAATAAAATAGCTTTAACAGATAGCCTGGTTCATACCGCTAATTTCGATTGGAACTTAATATTATCAGGCTCATACAGTTATAACGTAAATGCCGATAGCTTGATCATCACCAAAACTTCGGGTACAAATACGTACACTTATAAGCTTAAACGACAATAACCTGCATTATGAAAACCTTAAAACTTATTACATCAATTGTCCTTATGGCTGTAATGTACAGTTGCCATAAAGATCACAGTGATGTTTTGACAGATGGTACTTATAGCGGCCAGGCCACGCAATACACGGCATTAGCAGGCGGTGCTGTTTCTACTAATGTTGTGCTTAAAATAACCTCTCCTTCATATGATACCTACTTATCAATACAAAGTAATGCGCCATATGCCCAGGGATCATATAAAATAAGCGGCAGCCAGGTGACTTTCACCAACACTATTTTATATAATGTTAACACGAAAAGTGGGCCTATTTTAAATGGAACTTATAGTTTTAAGGTGAAGGCTGATAGTTTAACGCTCACACAGTTCACCAATGGTTATCCCGTTATTTATAGTTTGAAAAGACAATAATCTACCTATATATTGTGTTTAACTGAGAGCGGATAACTTTTGTTATTCGCTTTTTTTAATTAAGACTGGTGGCCCGGAATTGTGCCTTGAACATACTCGGGGTGATTCCTTCAACCTTTTTAAATACCCGGCAAAAATAGTTGAGGTTATTGAAGCCGGCTTTAAAACAAGCATCAGAAATGCTAATATGTGGGTTATTCATAAACTGCTTGGATAGCTGGATACGCTCCCTGATCACATAATCAACAGGGGAGATACCCAGTTCATGCTTAAAGGCACGGAAAAAGCTGGATTTGCTCATAAAAGCCATCTGGCTCAGTGCCTCAATGCTCAGCTTGTCGCTCAAATGCAGGCGGATGTATTCCAACACGTAAGCAAAACGGTTACCTGCGGATAGCTCATGCTGGTTGTCATTTATCTCGTGCAGATTCTGCATTTGCATAATGCGGATGAGTAATTCTTTCAGCGTCAGGTTTGCCAGCACATCCTTGGTTAGCGCATCACCGGTGCTGATGCGGATGAGTTTGTTGATAAGCTGTGCCAGCTCATAGTTGTTAAAAAAGTGGAACTGATTATAGTTGATCTTCCAGATATGGTGGTCCTCGCGTGGATAATTCTCGTTTAAAAAATCGAGTGTGTTTTTTATTTCCTGTTGATTGATTGCCAGCGCGGTGCATTGTGAGGGCTGCTGCGCTGAGGCTTCAGGGAAATCAATGGTCATGGTGATATTGGGCGGTACAATAACCGTTTCGCCGGGCAGGTAATCAAAGCCGGGCTTATCAAACAAGTGCATCACCTTTTTGCCGCGCAGCATGCTGGTAATTACCAGGTCGCTAAAAGTTAGGGGCACCAGTTCGCTGCGCTGATAGGTTTCAAAAATATTCAGCTCGCAGTGGTTCATGGTATAGGCCTTGCGGTTCTCTACCAATGTGTTTAACTCTTTTCCGCGGGACAGGTTTATTGGCGATAACAGGTTCTTGTTATTCATGGCCTCATAATTCAAAGCAAATTAGACATATAGATCTACATAAACAAAACTTCCTGAACATTGACATTATTGTGCTACCATTTGCCCTAATAATGCAACTGCTTAATTAGCAGTACATCTACCTTAGCATAACCAATTAAAAATAAATAAAGTTTATGAGCACAGTTTCAAGGCCTTCTTTTAAGGCGCAATACGAAAATTTTATTGGCGGTAAGTTTGTGCCGCCGGTCAAGGGTGAATATTTTGACAATATTTCGCCAATTGATGGTAAAGTGTTTACCAAAGCGGCCCGGTCCGACAAGCAGGATGTGGAGCTGGCCCTGGATGCCGCGCATGCCGCTTTTAAAACATGGGGCAAAACCTCTGCTGCGCACCGCGCAGGGTTGCTTAACAAAATCGCCGATACCATTGAAGCCAACCTGGAATATTTAGCGGTTGTTGAGGCCATTGATAACGGCAAGGCTATCCGTGAAACCCGTGCCGCGGATCTGCCGTTGGTTGTCGACCATTTCCGGTATTTTGCAGGCGTGATCAGGGCCGAAGAGGGTGGCATATCAGAGCATGATGAAAATACGGTAAGTATTGTTTTAAATGAGCCATTGGGTGTAGTAGGGCAGATCATTCCATGGAATTTCCCGTTGCTGATGGCTACATGGAAAATTGCACCCGCGCTGGCTGCAGGTAATTGCTGTGTGGTAAAACCAGCCGAGCAAACGCCAACATCTATTATGGTATTGATGGAGCTGATTGGTGATATTTTGCCTCCGGGGGTATTAAATATTGTAACAGGTTTTGGTCCGGAGGCGGGTAAGCCGCTGGCATCATCGCCACGCATAGCCAAGGTTTCATTTACAGGCGAAACCACCACCGGGCGTTTAATTATGCAATATGCTTCTGAAAATTTAATTCCCGTTACCATGGAGCTGGGCGGTAAATCGCCTAATATTTTCTTTGAATCGGTGGGTGATGCCGATGACGCATTTTTTGATAAGGCGATAGAAGGAGCCGTAATGTTTGCCCTGAACCAGGGTGAAGTGTGTACCTGCCCGTCGCGTATTCTGGTGCACGAAAATATCTATGATAAATTTATCAAGAGGGTAATTGAGCGTACCAATGCCATTAAGATGGGCGACCCGCTGGATGGTACCACTATGATGGGCGCGCAGGCTTCAAATGATCAGTATGAAAAGATACAATCGTACCTGAAAATAGGCAAGGAAGAAGGAGCAGAGGTGCTTTGCGGTGGCGAGGTGAAAAAGCTGACAGGCGAGCTGGCAGGCGGCTATTATATACAACCAACGATGTTTAAGGGGCATAACAAAATGCGCATTTTCCAGGAAGAGATCTTTGGCCCGGTTGCCTGTGTAACCACCTTTAAAACTACCGAGGAAGCTATCGCGATAGCAAATGATACCTTATATGGCTTAGGTGCCGGCGTATGGACACGCGATGCGCATGAGGTTTACCAGGTGCCGCGCGCAATTTTAGCCGGCAGGGTTTGGGTTAATAATTATCATGCTTACCCGGCACATGCGCCATTCGGCGGATATAAAAAATCGGGTTTTGGTAGGGAAAATCATAAGATGATGTTGGGGCATTATCGCCAAACAAAAAACATGCTCATCTCATACGATAAGAATAAACTGGGTTTCTTTTAAAATGATTTAGGTTGTATTAAGGCGTATACATCAAAAGTGTATGCGCCTTTAATATATTAGCCAAAATACAAAATGATAAAAAGAGTATTGGTAACACCCGAAGCATCTGCACTCGTCGCCCAATTAAAAGAGCGCTTTGGTGACCTGATGTTTCATCAAAGTGGCGGTTGCTGTGACGGCTCATCGCCCATGTGTTTTGAGAAGGGTGAGTTTAAGCTGGGTGGCAGCGATGTAAAATTGGGTGAGATTGATGGCTGCGAGTTTTGGATGAGCAAGGATCAATTTGAATACTGGCAGCATACCCAATTAACCATCGGCATTACTAAGGGCCGTGGTTCAAGTTTTTCTATTGAGATACCAACCGGCTATCGTTTTATGATCCATTCGCGCATGTTTAATGACGATGAGCTGGGCGAGCTGGAACCGGTATCTTTTTTAGAAGATTAAAAGTGCTCCTCTAAAAATATACCGACCTTATTGAAGGTATCAAAAATGATAATTTTCTATTGAAGTAAAGTTAATGTGCATCTTCTGCTGTATGCAAAAATGTTTTAATCAACCCGAAATTTCTTTTTCTCGATTCGTCATTAGAATCATCGGACTGCATATGAGCAGCCCATCCCTGCGGTGTTCCATTATAAATTTTATCTGTAGCATAAAGACTTGCGCCCGCCTCAACTAGCAGTTTTACAGAATCTAATGAACCCGAACTTACGGCCTGGTGCAATGGCGTAGCATGGCTATGGAACCCACTGTTGTTTTTCGGAAATCCATTAGGACTGATACCAAGTTCCAACAAGCGCTTAACCATATTTGCTTTTCCATAAAACGCAGCGGCTGCAAGTGCGGTGAGTTTTTCATCTTCACTTGCCAATGCAGCTAAATGATTAATATCATCTATACTTTCCAGGCAAACAGCTATTGCTAAGGTGAGCTTATCGCCGCAGTCAACTAAATACTTTGCAACGTCTATATTGCCATTTGTTAAAGCAGTCATCGCAGCATTAGGGGAAGCTCCGGCATCTATCAGTAAATCGATTATTGCAATCTGTACGCCACATTCGCGCGGAACACTACCAGATGCTACTAAAACAAGTGCGTAATCAAGCTGGTATTGCCATGTGTCCGGCGCTTTCCTTTTTACGGTTTGTATCAATAATCTGGTTACATCCAGAACATTGTGTGGTAGTTTGGCAATCCGTATAGGGTTATCCGCCACAAACCACAGCAAGTAAGGATTTTTGAAATAACCGTCACCGTTGTTCTGTAATCTATCAACTACCAAATCCGGATTGAATTCAATCAATTCCATCAGTTCGGCCGTCTTACCATTATCTATTGCTGTTATTGCTTGTTGAACTGTTATATCCGCCATATCTTTCATAGTGCGTATTAATTAAGTTAATGCATGTTATTAAATTATCGAGTTCGATACCTAGCTATAAATATATCAATTGTAATGCGATAGAATAAAATTTACCGATTGAAATGCCGCTGCTTTTAGAGTTTAAGCTGGGTGGCAGCGATGTAAAATTGGGTGAGATTGATGGCTGCGAGTTTTGGATGAGCAAGGATCAATTTGAATACTGGCAGCATACCCAACTAACCATCGGCATTACCCAGGGCCGTGGTTCAAGTTTTTCTATCGAGATACCAACCGGCTTTCGTTTCATGATCCACTCGCGCATGTTTAGTGATGATGAACTGGGCGAGCTGGAACCGGTATCCTTTTTAGAAGATTAAAAGTGCTGAAAGGAATATGCTACAAAATGCTCGTGATGTGACAGGGATACCGGGATATCAGTTTCCTCCGACCCTTTTAACAAAACGGGGATAGCGTTTTGATTTTTACCTATGATGATATTATCCAATCCGCATAGCTTATGCAGGTTATCTAATAAAAACTCCCTTACAGCAGCTGATTGGTTTTCATTATCGGTATTATCAATCCACTTTATACCCCAAAAAGTATCTTCAAAGTTTTTGCTCGAATGCACAACCGTTACGATCACATCGGTATATACCAATGATTTTGAATAGATAGTATCCTGCCCAAATGTTACGGTGGTATCAAAAGTCTGCTGGTCCCTGAAACCCGCGCCCGACAGTACATTTTTACCAAATGCTGTTGGTTTATAGTCATGGGGTACCTGTAACTGATCTCCAACAACCATTACGGGTGTAAAAATCAGCTCAGGGTTGATCCTTTGCAGGTATTTATAAGCCGATTCTTTTATCGACCATAATAACCAAACGAAATTTTCAAAAGGGAGTGTGGCAGCTACTGCTTCGTTATAAAGTACACTTTCCGGGGTTGAAAGTATTTTTGAATAAAAATTTGGCAGTTTAGTGCGGGTAACGTCAATGGCACTTAATGATACAATATCATTACCCGTACTTATCATAGTTTCTGGCTGATTCTTTCGCTTATAACGTCGATACAAGTACCAACTACCATCATTTTATCGGCAACATCATAATCAATTTCGATATCATATTTAGCCTCGGCATCAATAATGATATCAACTAAATTGGCAGAATTTATTTTTAAGTCCTTTATTAAGTCTGTCTGATCGTTAATCTCAGCCAGCATTTCTTTATTGGTTGTGTAAGGTGAGATCACCTTTTTTAGTTCTTCTAGAATCTCTTGTCTGGTCATTATTTAATTAAATTTTGAAAGTATTAAACAGGAATTAACATCCCCAAAGCCAAAATTTGCTTTAGCTACAATATTAACTTCTTTTTTTATCATTTTAATGGGCAGCTTATCAATGCTTACCATATTTATTATTTCGGGGTTCGGATCATCCAGATTTATGTTTGGATGAACAAAACCATGTGCTATTTGCAATATCGATGCCACGGTTTCAATTGAACCTGCTGCGCTAAGGCTATGGCCTATCATTGATTTTAACGAATTGGTTAGCGGAAAATCCTCCCCAGTTCTGTTAAGCGCTTTTGCCCAATTCTGTATCTCCTGCCTGTCGGCATTTGTGGCGGTTAAGTGTCCGCTAATTAGGTCAATTTGCTGAGGGTCAATACCTGATGTGGTAATTGCCTCATTAATACACCTGATAACACCGGTGGAGTTAGCTGCAGTCATGGTGCCGCCCAAACGCTGCCCGCCCGAGTTGCTCGATCCGCCTAAAACCTCGGCATATATTCTCGCTCCGCGTTCCAGTGCAAAATCAAGGTCCTCCAACACCAATGCGCCCGAGCCCGAACCGGGGATAAAACCACCCGCTGTTGCACTCATTGGCCTCGATGCTTTCTCGGGCTGATCATTATACTTACGGGATAATACCCGCATAGAGTCGAACGCGCCGTAAACATAAGTGTCCACATGCTCGGCGCTGCCAACAACCATGCGTTTGGCATAGCCGTGTTTTATATACTCATAGCCCATTAAAATGGCCTGTGTACCCGTGGCGCATGCCGCCGAATTAGTGATCACCTTATTGCCCAAACCTAAGCGGCCCGAGATATAAGAGGTTACACCACTATTCATAGCCTGTTCAACTACGCGCGAGCCTAATTTTTTGGCTTCCTTGTTATCAACGCGGATAATTACATTCTTCATGGCCTCGGTATCGGCGATACTGTTACCGAATACGCAGCCGGTTTCCCAGCGAGGCTCATCAGTGTCATAAGCAATGCCCGAATCGGCCCAGGCGTCCAAAGCGGCAACTAAGCCATAACCTATGTTGGTGCCTTTTAACCCGTGTAGCGTAACATCTGATATATAGTTGCTCAGGCTGGCCCAGTCGAAATTGGGCATACCTGCTACCTGGCAGCTAAAATTAAGTTCCTGGTAACGGGGCATGAACTTTATGCCCGATACGCCATTTTGTATAGCCTGCAGAAAAGCTGGTACTCCTATACCGTTAGGAGCAACCACACCCATACCCGTTACCACTACGCGCCTGCTCATTTTTTAATATCAATATGCTTTATAATGCCCGAAAACATACCTTTTGCCACCAGTTCCTTTTTACTGTCGAGCATCTCCACATAACATTTCAGCTTTCCGTAGCGGAAGTATTGTTTTTTGGAAACGACTGTAACCTTTTCATCAGGCAACACCATTTTGTAAAAGGAAACATCAGTTGATGTAAGCAAGGGGTAAAGCGAATCATCATCACTGAAATTAAATTCAGTTTCCTTCATTACCAAAAAAATGCCTAAAACCACAAGGCCTATTTGTGCCATAATTTCGGTTATGATAACGCCGGGTGTAACCGGGTTGCCCGCGAAATGGTCCTCGTAAAAAAAGGCATCCTTTCTTAATTTATATTCTCCTATCACTTCGTCTTCGCTTAGTAATGATATATTATCAACAAAACGAAAAGACGATTTATATGGAAGATGGTTTAATATATGATTGTTCATGTATTGTAATATTGTGTTTTACCGGCAATGTTCTCCGCCATCTACATGAATAATAGAACCGTTGATCCAGAACGACTCATCTGTACATAGCAGGTATATAACACCGGCAACGTCTTCTGGTTTTGTTATTCTGCCAAGGGGATTTCTCTTGATACCAGCCTTAATTAATTTTTCACTGCCAGGGATCTTTTTTAGCGATGCAGTTTCGGTTACACCAGCCTGTATCACATTGGTTTTTAAGCCGTAAACGCTAAACTCCACTGCCATATATTTTGCCAGGCTCTCCAGCGATGCCTTGGCAATGGATACCGCGGCGTAGCCTTCCCAGTACTTGTGTGCGCCCTCGCTGGTAAGGCCAATAATGCGGCCATCCTCATTAAATAATTCTGCTTTCAGGATAGCTTTTGTCCAGTCGAGCAAACTGTTCGACATGGCATAGGTGGTCAGTTGGATATCTTCGATGGAAAGCTCATTATAGGCTTCGTCCTCAACTGTTGCGCCGGGTATGGTTAGTGGCTTTAGATTGCCTCTTGCTATGCTGTGGAGCAGCAGTTTTACGCTGTGCTTATCAGCCTGGGTGCTAAATTCCTCAATAAATTGAGCCCGGCTCACCTGATCGAGGGCATTTATATTGTGCGATAATATCTTAATGGAATACTGCTCAGTAAGCGCCGCGAATTTTTCTTTCAATATTTTTTCGGCAGCAGAGGTTTCGCGGTATAGTACGGCGATGTTCATACCATGCTTAGCAAGTTTTTCAATGGCTGCAAAGCCAAATCCGCTCGATCCACCTAAGATAACTGCCCATAAACCTGAGAATTGTAATTGTTTATCCATTCAATCCGCTTTTAAACCATTAGTGCTGTGGCCTGTCAGTATATTAATGTTTGGGCTCAAAAGTAATCAATAAAAAATTGCAGCTTCAAAGTAACTAAAAACTGAGCTAAATTTAATATTTGGCGATTATATATTATAACAATTATGATAATAATATGTTAATGAGGCGTATAATATCAGCTATTTATTTTGGCCATATTTTTATTACACATTTAAAGCCGTTGTTATAGTATTTATTTATGTTTGATAGCATGAGAATTAATATAAAGTGGAAAATAGGGTTTATAGCTGTTTTCCTGCTTATTGCCGGGTTTATGCAAAAAGGCATTGCCCAGCAAGAATTTAAGAAGTCCGCATTTTATGATACAATGGCATCAGGCGATCTGGCCGCTGTTGAAAATCAACTTACTGTTATACAGGGCAGCTCAATAGCTAGTAAAGAAGGTTATGAAGGTGCCATGCTGATGCGAAAGGCGGGCCTGGTTAAAGGCGCCAAAACAAGGCTCGACCTTTTTAAGGCAGGCCGTATAAAGCTGGAAACAGCCATAGCTGCCGACGATGAGAATACGGAGTTTCATTTTTTAAGGCTAGCTATTGAAGAACATGCCCCTAAAATTGTTAAATACCATAGTGATATTGATAAGGATAAGGCCATAGTGCAAAAGAATTATAAAAACTTATCGCCATCGGTGCAGCATGCTATACTTGATTATTGCAAGAACTCAAAGGTGCTGCATGCAGAAGATTTTTAATTGTACTAAAAAGATAGTTTTTAACTTCGCCCCAAATGAATAAAAAGGTCTTAGCTATATATTACACCCAATCGGGTCAGATGACGGAGATCATTGATTCATTGACTGCGCCGCTTACGGCGGCAGGCGAATCTGTTGAAAAAGTGATCATTAAGCCTGTTGATGATTATAATTTCCCGTGGACAGGCAGCCGCTTTTTTTCGGTGATGCCATCATGCGTACTGGGGATTCCCGCGCCTTTGGACCCATTGGTTTTTGAGGAGGCGAAGTACGATCTGATTATTATGGGCTATCAGCCATGGTTTTTATCGCCAAGCATACCCAGCAATTCGTTGCTTAATGATGATACTTTTAAAGCTTTGCTTAAAGATACCCCGGTAGTAACCATCAGCGCTGCACGTAACATGTGGATAAACGCTTATGTACGTGTACGCAATATGCTAAAGGATGCAGGGGCAAACCTGGTGGGCAATATTGCTTTGGCCGACAGGCATGCGAATGTGGTAAGCTTTGTCACCATCTTTTATTGGATGTTATCGGGCAAAAAAGACAAATACCTTAACATTTTCCCTAAGCCCGGTGTTGCCGAAGAAGATATAGCCAATACCAAAGTATTTGGTGAGATTATTGAAGAACACCTGAACAAAACATCGTGGGATGGATTACAGGATGCGCTGCTGGAACAAAAGGCAGTTGTAATAAAATATAAGCTGATGTTTATTGAGGCCAGGGCCAAGCCCATATTTGCGGTTTGGGCTAAGTTTATATCAAAGCGAAAGAACCGCGTACCATGGCTTTCGGCCTTTAAATATTATCTTTTTATTGCATTATTTTTAGGTGCCCCGGTTTTGCTTACATTAGATGCTGTTTTTTTAAGGCCGTTTTCATCCCGCAGGATAAAAGCACAAAAATTAAAATACTTACAAGTAAATAACTGATATATAATATGTCTGATACCAAAGTTTATATCAATCATACCTCGGCCTATTTTCCGAATGAGCCCGTTTCAAACGACGAGATGGAATCATATTTAGGTTATATTGATAACAAACCATCAAAATCAAAGAAAATTGTACTCCGTAATAACGGCATCATTAACCGTTATTATGCCTTGAATAAAGAACATAAATCAACCCATACCAATGCCCAGATGACGGCCCTTGCCGTTAGGGAATTATTTGATAATGATCCTGAAAAATTAAAGCAAATTGAATTGCTCTCCTGCGGTACTTCATCGCCCGACCAGATGATGCCGAGTCACGGCGTAATGACGCATGGCTGGTTGCCCGAGGCTGGTGGCATTGAGGTGGTATCGCCATCAGGTGTTTGCTGTGCAGGTATGCATGCCTTAAAATTTGCTTACCTGGCTATAAAGGCAGGCGAGGTTAAAACTGCGGTTGCTACCGGATCAGAAAGGTTTTCGGGTCTATTAGTGTCAGAAGTTTTTGAGGAAGAAGCACAGAGCCTGAAAGCGATGGAGGAAAACCCATATATCGCTTTTCAAAAGGATTTTTTAAGGTGGATGCTGTCTGATGGGGCATCGGCGTTTTTAATGACCGATAAGCCCAACCCGGAAGGCCTGAGCCTACGAATCGAGTGGATAGAAGGTGTATCATACGCCAACGAAATGGATACCTGTATGTATATGGGCGGCGATAAACAAGCTGATGGCTCGTTGACCGGCTTTATGGATTATACGCCGGAAGAGATCATGACCAAATCTATATTCAGCGTAAAACAGGATATTACTTTACTGAGCGATAATATTGTGCCTTTAGGTGGCCGAAAAATAAGAGAGATATTTGAAAAGAAAGGTTTGGATGTAACTGATATTGACTGGTTTTTGCCGCATATATCGAGCAACTTTTTCAAAAGCAAGATCTATGATATGATTGAGGAATACGGCGGCGGGATCCCGTATGAAAAATGGTTTATTAACTTGTATACCGTTGGTAATGTAGGCGCGGCATCAGTTTATTTGATGATAGATGAATTGTTTAAAAGTGGCAAGCTGAAGAAAGGCGAAAAGATATTGCTATTGGTTCCTGAAAGTGCACGTTTTTCATACATGTATGCCATGCTTACCGTTTGCTAATAAAGGCAAAGTGCTAATAATACGATGAAGAAGGAAGAAATACCGCAGGATGTAAGCGCACTTGGTAAAATTACCAAGGAGATTTGCTATGCTACTGACAGCGAGGGCAAGTATAATGCCGAACTGAGCAGCGGTTGGGAAGTGAAGATAACCGCGCTTGATGTAGCCTGGGAAGAAATTCAGAAGCGTATTACTGCTGCTAAAGAGCAGGTGTTAAGTCATAAGGCCAGTCCGCTGTTGTTTTTTATGGAATACAGGCTGATGGATACAGCAATTTTAGCGGGCTATACCGGCTTTTGGCAATGGCAGATCAAACGGCATTTAAAGCCTGGGGTATTCAATAAATTATCCGACAAACAATTAGAAAAATACGCTGAGGCGTTTAATATAGAGGTCGAGGACCTGAAAACTATGACCGTTCATGAAAATTGAGTTTGAGCACCGTCAGGCCGCACACTGTGAATCGGGCGTTACCAGCAATTTATTAAGTATCAGTTCAGGGGGGAAGATAACCGAGCCATTAGCTTTTGGCATTGGCGCGGGCTTATTTTTCGCTTATATCCCTTTTATAAAAGTTAACAATGGGCCTGCGATAGCTTTTCGCACATTTCCGGGGTATATATTTAAGCGTACGGCAAAATCACTAGGGATACCTATTGTGAGTAAAAAGTTCAGCTCAAAAGAAAAGGCCGAGACTTATTTAAAGGAATGTTTAGATAACGGTAACCCGGTGGGTTGCCAGGTAGGGGTTTATTATCTGCCTTATTTCCCGAGGGAATACCGATTTCACTTTAATGCCCATAACCTGATTGTTTATGGCATGGATGGCGACAATTACCTGGTGAGCGACCCCATAATGGAAAGTACTAACGTAATGAGTAGTTATGAACTGGAGCGTGTACGTTTTGCCAAAGGCGCGCTTGCACCTAACGGGTTGATTTATTACCCTAAAAAAGGTGCTATTATCACCGATGAGGTGATGAAACAGGCCATTAAGAACGGGATAAAGAAAAACGTTTATAACATGCTGAGTATACCGGGCAGTTTTGCGGGGATCTCGGGCATTAGAAATACAGGCAACAAAATAAAAAAGTGGCGCGATAAGCTGGGCATTGAAATATCGAAACTGTATTTGGCCCAAATGGTGCGCATGCAGGAGGAGATAGGCACAGGTGGTGGTGGATTTAGGTATATTTACGGCGCATTTTTGCAGGAGGCCGATGCGTATTTGCCAGGCAACCAATTGGCCGAATATTCGGTAATGTTTACAAAGACCGGTGACATGTGGCGCAATGCCGCCGTACATGCTGCCGGGATATATAAGGGCCGCATAGGCAGTCAGGAAGATTTTAATATAATGGGCGATTACCTGCTTGAAATTGCAGAAGTAGAGAAACAGGCTTTTGAAACTTTAAAGAATATAAAATGGCAGTAACAGCCCCCTTGGCAATTGATATTGAAAACATGGGTTTCCATTATCCGGGGAACGCGGATGTTTCTTTTTCGGGCCTTAATTTACAGGTTAAGAAGGGGGAACGCTTCGGTTTGTTCGGGCCCAATGGCGCTGGTAAAACTACGCTCATTAGTTTGATGACCGGTTTGTTGACTGCAGATTCGGGCCATATTAAATTGCTGGGGCATGAGATGGGCAAGCAGAATAATAGCTCAACCAACAAACTTTTCGGTTTTGTACCGCAGGATTTTTCTTTTTACCAGGAACTGAGTCCGGTTGAGAATTTAGAGTTTTTTGGTGCATGGGCGGGGCTGAGCAAGCCAGCTATAAAAAGGCGGACCGACGAACTGCTTACCATACTGGGATTGCAAGAAGTGAGAAATAAGCAGGTGCAGAAATTTTCTGGCGGGATGAAACGTAGGGTTAACCTGGCCATTGGTGTTATCCATAATCCGGAGATCATATTTTTAGATGAGCCCACAGTAGGGGTTGATGTGCAAACCGGGCACGCCATTATCAATTACCTGCATGAGTTGAATAAAGGTGGAACTACACTTATTTATACATCACACCAGTTAAGCGAAGCTGAAGAACTTTGTCAGCAGGTAGCATTGATTGATGGTGGTAAAATAATAGCGCAGGATAGCTTGCATAAGCTATTGCACGATTATAAAAAAGAGAGCCTTGAACACTTGTTTCTAAATTTAACTGGAAAGGATTATCGAAACTGATGTTTAAGCTTTGGACAACAATTGTAAAGGATGTGCGTATCCTGCTGCGCGATAGAGTGGGCATCTCGCTGATGTTTGTCATGCCCATTATTTTGGTGGTGGTAGTTACCAGCATACAGAACAGCACCTTTAACCTGGTTAATAAAAATAAGCTCTCGGTATTGATTTGTAATACCGATACGGGGCAGGCCAGCATGCAACTGATCAAATCGATCAACAAAATAGGCATGTTTAAAGTGTCGTTAGTGCCAAATGACAAAACCGAGAAGCAAATGGGCGATGCCATGCATAACCAGGATGCCATGCTGGGGGTAATCATCCCATCAAATTTTACGGTTAAGGTTGATGCCAAATCAAAAAGTATAGCCGGTAAAGCATTAAAAAGTTTTGGTTTGGATGGCGATACAGTTAAAAAGGCAGGCGATGTTGATCCGCTGACGCTGTACTATAATCCCATTTTGCAGGAGTCGTTAAGGTTATCGGTACAAGGCGGTATCCGCAGCGCATTGCAATTGGTGGAGAGCCGGGAAACGCTGAGGAGCCTATACTTTTCTATCAACGAAAAACAACTACCCGAGCAACTGGAAAACGAAATGCTGAACAACAATACAGCAATAAACGAGATCCCGGTTTCAAAAGACGGCACACGAGCCACGCCAAATGCCACCCAACATAACGTACCCGCGTGGACGATATTCGCCATGTTCTTCGTCATCATGTCGTTAGGGGGGAGCATAGTGCGGGAAAAGGTGAGCGGCAGTTTTATCAGGCTAAAAACATTGCCTACTAATTATTGGGTGGGAATCATATCGAAGCAGATCACCTACTTGTGCGTTACCCTGCTACAGGCAGCGGTCATTTTCTCCATGGGGATCTGGCTGTTCCCGTATATAGGTTTGCCAGCACTTAATTTACCATCGGATATATTGGCGCTGTTTATTGTGACGTTGGTTTGCGGCTGGTGCGCGGTGAGTTATTCCATCTGCGTAGGCGTTTTTGCCGATACGCAGGAACAGGCCAATGGCTTTGGAGCGGTATCCATAGTGATACTGTCTTCTATCGGCGGTTTAATGGTGCCGAGTTTTGCGATGCAGGGCTTTGCTAAGTCGGCGGCTAACTTTTCGCCAATGCACTGGTGTTTACAGTCTTACTATTCCCTGTTCCTCGAAGGTGGGAATTTGAGGGATGTGGTAAAGAATATCATCCTTTTACTTATTATCACTGTAGTACTTCAATTAGTAATTTTTTGGGGTCTTAAAAGAAAAAAATTAATATAATTGCCCCAATGGAAACTACTGAACTGAAAGAACAACTTAAAAAACAGATCATACAATTTTTAAATCTTACCGATTTGACCCCGGCTGATATCAGCGATAATGAGCCGCTGTTTGGCGACGGCTTAGGACTGGATTCCATAGATTCACTGGAATTGATCGTGCTTTTAAAGAAGGAATACGGCATCGATATCCGCGACCCGCGCGAAGGCAGAAAAGTGCTGGTTGATGTAGCCACCATGGCTGATTATATCCAGGCGAACGGGAAGAAGTAACTGAGTTGCTTCGTGGTACTTGTTGGTGGGGACACCAACAAGGGGAGATTTGGGTTGGCTGTCACCCTGAGCGTTAGTCGAAGGGTGAGCGCAGAGGCCTTTGCCCGCATACTTCGACTATCGCTCAGTATGACACCTCTTGATTATCTTTTACCAGATTCCACAAAGTTCCCCTGAAATTTAAAGCAGATCACATCATTACTAACCAGTTTGGCGTTCACATTAACGCTGTCATCAATAAGCTTATAGGTAATCTCCAGCTGTATCATATCATTTAACGATGGTATGATCATACAGATAAACTTAATATTGCCTGCTTTTTTTAGTTGGAATGACCCGCTCAGCACATTTTCCAAAACATCCTTAACCACCTGTAGCATACAGGCGCCCGGTACCACCGGCTGACCGGGGAAATGGCCATCAAATATGGTGCTGCCGCTATTTATGCTGAGGATAGCTTCGATAGACTCATTTGCGTGGGTTATGCTGTCAATGTTAAATATGTCGTTAGCTATTGCAGTCATATCAAATTGCTGAAACCAGCATTAAGGAGTGATATTTATTTTGATAATGATTGTAGATCAATATTGTTTTGGGTGATGCATTATCAGCTTCCCCATTGTTGGTGTCCTCACCAACAATCCGCTCACGAATAATTTCAGGAACCACACCGCTCTTTAAAATATTAGCCGCCATCCATAGAGCAAATGATGATGAAACAGGATATTCACCGCACAGGTGCTTGTAATTGGCCAGCGATGTGTTTTTGAAAAGCGATCCGTTTAATTGCTCATAAACTGCATCATTTTTAATATCTCCATTCCTGCCGGTTATCATCATGTCGATATCATCAATAGTTAATGAATGCGATTTAAGAAAAACGGTAATGCTTTCCTCAATAGATTTTGGCTTATAAAGTATTTTAAGGCCTGTGAGCTCCGCTAAATTAGCAGATGAATCTTCGCTTGTCAATAAAAAGAAAACGGCACCTTCGCCACCTATGGTGCCTTTTGATGAGGGTACAAACAGGGATAAGTTGGAGACAGGTTGCCTTTTATATAAACCAAGTCGGGTTAAAATCTTAAAGCTGGTATCTACCATTTCCTCTGTACCGCCAACCAATACATTTTCTGCGTCCTGTTCTTTAAGCATCATGATCGCATCAAACAAAGCGCTTTCAAACGAGATGCCCTTGTGTACAAAAGTGCTGTTATAGCTGTGGCATTTCAGCATTAAAGCTATTTGCGCGGCAACAGTGTTATGGGTGGATTGTATGAACGCTGTAGGGGGCAGCAATTCTTCCTGCTGCTCAATTATGCGGGTTAAAAAAGTTACAGTATCCTCTATGCAGCCCAAAGCTGTACCAGTGATAATGGCGCCGGGCATGTCTACATCAGCATCAATTAAACATTGTTTGGCTGCCGCTACGCCCATCTTTATCACATGGCTCATGCGCCTGATCTGTTTTGGGTCGATGAACTGCTTGTAGTCGGGTTCAATTGCTTTTAAACGTGTGCCGGTATATTCAACAATATCATTTAGAAAACCTTCATGATTAAAAGTATTTTGCGGCGATACACAGGCAGACGAGCGGATATATAGTTTCATATCAGATCCTCGAAAATATTAATGATGTACAATTGCCGCCGAAGCCAAATGAGTTCGACATAACGTGCTTGATATCCTGTCCGCTTAAATATTTTGTTTCAGGTTCAAAAGGCAGTTCATCCATTGGGGTTTCAAAGCGCAGGTTGGGGTAAATGATGCCATGTTTTATTGCCAGTACCGAAAATACCGCCTCAATGCCACCGCTTGCACCTAATGTATGCCCGGTATAAGATTTGGTAGAGCTCATAGGCGGGTAGGATGGATCAAACAATCTTTTAATAGCTGTACCTTCAGCACTGTCGTTATTAGGCGTTCCGGTGCCGTGTAAGTTGATGTAATCTATATCCGCAGGTGTTAGTCCGCTTTTCTTTAAAGCGCCCTGCATGGCCAGGTATGAGCCTGTACCATCCGGCGATGATGCGGTTTGATGATAAGCGTCATTACTGTTATTGTAACCGCTTAGCTTACAATAAGGCGCTTTGGCTAATGTCTGCATTACTTTTTCTGATACCAGTACCACATAACCTGCGCCCTCGCCTAAATTCAGGCCCTCACGGTGCTCATCAAAGGGTTTACAAAATTCTTTATCCAGTATCATCAGCGTATTAAAGCCATTGAGCGTGAATTTGGTGAGCGCATCGGTTCCACCTGCTATAACTACATCCAGTATATCGTTTTTAATTAGTCGCGCGGCATAAAATATAGCGTTGGCCGATGATGAGCAGGCGGTGCTGATGGTGGTCATGAAATCACTCACGCCTAGTTTATCGGCAACAAGCTCCGTCATGCTGCCGCATTCATGATCGAAAATATTTCTGAGTTTGCCCTTGTTATTATCAGCTAAAAAATCAATAAAGAAATCTTCGCTTTTGTCCATCCCGCCAACCGAGTTTGCGGAGACAAAGCCCGTACGCAAGGAACCAAAATCAGGTATAGCGGCATCAGTAAGTGCTTCATTGGCGGCAACCATGCTCAGTAGGGTAGTACGACTAATATTTTTCGGCAGCCCTGTTATGGCAACCAGTTCATCATTGCTTAGTTTCACTTCAGCAACGGGTAGTTTTTGGCGGTGGATGGTATCCAGCAAGGTGATATCGCCCATGCCGGCCTCCTCGTTTTTAAAGGATGCCAGGTGTTCAGCAACATTGTTACCAATGGCCGAAATTGCACCCACGCCCGCTATGTAAACTGATGAACTCATATACTCTTTTATTGTCGTATTTATATATTTCCCCACCCTCTTTACGCAAAGCGTAGAGAGGGTCGACAAACGAAGTGATGTCGGGGTGAGTCAAATAGCCCGCTAGTGCCGCTTTACGAGTTGACTCACCCGGTCTTTGCTCCGCTTGACCACCCTCTCTGCTGCAAGCGGCAAAGAGGGTAGGGAATGTTTTTTAATCCTTATTAAATATCTTCCTCATATTCTTCGCCGAAAATTCCACTGAATTTTCATTCCGCTTCTTTTCAACCAAAAACAATACCGCCTTATAATCCTGCTCCAAAACATCAACCCAACCGCATATGCAGGCTTGCGAAATGTTGTTATCCAGTTGATAATTTACCTGCTGCGCCATAAAATCGGCATCAAATTCATCCTGAATATAAAAAGCCTGCTCGCCCTTAAAATGATTGCGGATACAAATCTCGCCGATCACAATATTGGGCAAAGTGTAAACAAATAACGATGGACTAGCCACATCCTTTATACTATCCAAATATTTTATGTCATCATCCAAACTGCTGTTGGCATTGGTCAGTATTGCGCTGATATCTTCAGGCTGATAATCGTCTTTTTTAAAACCATCCTTTAGCAATACCTCGGCAGTTAACCAACCTAGTTTGCTCAGATTATCCATTTTATAAAATTTGGGATAATTCAGCTGTAAGTGCTGGTAGGTGGATAGCAGCAGTGCGGCTATATTAGTATCGTTTTCAAATAGCTTTATACCATTCTTACTTACCACACCTTTATTTATGGTGCAACTGGCGGTTATATATTTGTCTGTAAGCAAGATTGTATTTGTTTAGCTATCCCTCAAAAATATTCATTATTTGCCAAAAATCACGGCTGCATTACAACCGCCAAAACCCGATGCTGTTTTCAGAAAGTTATTAGCTTTAATCCGCTTTGCGTCAGCTAAAACATTCACTTTATCGGCGTTTGCAGCTTCCTTGAACCCTATGGTTGGTAAAATCAGGTTTTGCTTTAAGGATTGAATGGAGATGATCGATTCGATCAATCCTGCTGCGCCTAAAGTATGCCCGTAATAACCTTTCAGGCTATTTGTAGGCACTTTCTGTAAGCCTGCTATGGATATGGCATTTGCTTCCATCTCATCATTATAAACTGTAGCTGTGCCGTGGGCTGAGATGAAGTCGATATCTGATGGCGACAGATCAGCATCTTTTAATGCCTGTTTTATAGCCCCGGCAAGCTCCTCCCCGGTGCGTGACGGTCCTGATATATGGTTGGCATCATTACTTACTGAACCGCCCTTTACCTTTATATTTTGCGCGTATTTTTCATTGGTGGATAGGATGATCGTTGCCGCACCTTCGCCCAGGTTTAAGCCATCATGTGCCTGATCAAACGGTTTACATTGTTGAGGGCTCAAAGCCTGGAACGACTGAAAGCCTGACATGATAAACCTGGAGATCACATCTGCCCCGGCAACAACTGCATGCTCATATTCGCCGGAGCGTAACAGGCGCATAGCAGTTATGATACCCAATACCCCCGAAATGCAGGCATTGGAAACTACTATCGGCTTATTCTGAAAGCCGAAGTGCTCGGCTACCAGTTTTGCTGATGTTGATAACGAGATCCTGTTTTTTAGTTCGATGTTATTGATGCCATCTTCCAGCAGGCTGATATTGCCTTTGGTAGAGGAGATGATGAGTATTGTTTTTTTATCGCGTATATCAATTCCACTGCCATTCAGCGCATCAGCAATGGAGGCTACCAATAATTGCTCAAATTTGGTGTAATCGTGTTCATCAGCTTTCAAGATCTGCTCATCCTGATCGAACAGCGAAGCAAAAAACGACAGGGGTGAAATGGCAGTGCGGTAATGCTCCTTTACGCCTGAAATACCTTCCTTTAGCTTCGCGAAGTTTTCAGCTGTGGTTTTCCCGAGCGGAGTTAATACATTATCAGTAACTATAAAAACATCCTGTTGAGTTATCCCGCTCATTATATAAATTATTCGTTAACAGTAAATACCTTCATTTCGCATTGGGCCAGTAATTGATTCTTATGCCAAACTTTGCCCGCAATAACGGTCACATCAAAAATAGTATCAATTATGGTGATCTCGGTTATCAGTTCATGGCCCACCTTTGGCAAACCGAATATCTCAAGATCCTTTACCGCACCTATATAGCCCAATTTTACGGGTTTGTTTTCGGTATGTGCCAAATATCCTGCTCTTAGCGCGGCTGTTTGGGCAATGTTCTCCAATAATCCTGCTTCCTGAAAATGGTTGTTTTTAACCAGTACATTGTCAGCCTTAACAACAAGGCTGCTGCGTGTGGTGTCATCATCCACAAAAAGCAGCTTGTCAACCATCACAAAAGGGGGCTTTTGTGGTATTAAAGGGATAATATCTTCAACCGGGAAAATCATAAGCTATGAATATAGTCCGCCGTTAATGGACAATACTTGTGCCGTAATATATGCCGCTTCTGGCGATGCCAGAAACGCCGCCGCATGTGCCACTTCTTCGGGTAACCCAAAGCGTTTTACGGGGATGATCGATTTTAGTTCTTTTTCGTCAAGCCCGTCGGTCATATCAGTCTTTATAAAACCGGGAGCAAGGGCATTTACAGTGATTCCTTGTCGGCCAACTTCCTGAGCTAACGCCTTTGTAGCACCAATTACACCCGCTTTAGCAGCAGAATAATTGGTTTGCCCCGCCAGTCCTTTTATGCCCGAGAGCGATACCACGTTAACAATGCGCCCGTATTTGCGTTGCAGCATGCCGTTTAAAACCAGCCGGGTAACGTAGAAGAAGCTGTCGAGGTTGGTTTTTATTACGTTATCCCATTGCTCTTCGGCCATCCACGCCATCAGGCTATCATCACGGATACCGGCATTGTTTACCAGTACCTCAATGTGTTTTTCTTCGTTGGCGTCAATCCAGCCGCCGAGTGTTTGTTTTATCTGGTCCTTATCGGCTACATCAAATTGCAGCAGTTCGCCATTGCCGCCTGCTTCTTTTATAAGCGCGATGGTTTTATCAGCTTCTGTAGTATTGCTTTTGTAGTTCACCAAAATATAGTAGCCCAGAGCTGCCATTTTGATGCAGATAGCCCTGCCAATCCCACGTGAGCCGCCGGTGATCAGTGCGCATTTCATTTTGCGAAAGCTTTGATATGTTCCGAACTTTCTAAAAACTCCTTCACGTTTTTCAAATCTTTATATTTAGGCTGATCCTGCACAAATTTAGGGAAAATTGCCCTTGCCTTGTCATATAACGAGCGCGAGATAGAAGATAGCCTGTCCTGGCATTCCAAATAATCAATAGCCTGTAAAATGGTCATTAATTGAATAGCCAAAACCTCGAATGAATTATCAACCACACGCTTGGTCATCAGCGCGGCATTACAGCCCATGCTTACAATGTCCTGGTTATCGTTATTATTCGGTATGCTGTGCACATACATCGGGAAGGATAGCGTTTGATTTTCAGCCACGGTTGAAGTTGCTGTAAACTGCATGCCCTGCATCCCGAAGTTGAAGCCTAATACGCCCAGGTTTACAAAAGGCGGCAGTTTTTGGTTCAACTTGTTGTTCAGCAGGTAATTTAATTGCCTTTCTGAAAGCATGGAAAGCTTGGTGATAGCTATCTTTAGTTTATCCATTTCCAGCGACACATAATCGCCATGGAAGTTACCCCCGTGGAAAATGTTATGGTTCTCATGATCGATAACCGGGTTATCATTAACTGAGTTGATCTCGTTCACCACCACTTCTTCGGCCTGAATGATGGTATCATATATTGGCCCTAAAACCTGTGTAACGCAACGCAGGGAGTAGTATTCCTGTACTTTGTCCTCAAATACTTCCTGATCCAGGTTGTCCGGATTATATAAATGCTCGGAGCGGTCGCGAATCATGTGGCTGTCCTTCAAAATATCGCGCATCAGGGATGCTATTTTGTTCTGGCCCCTGTGCAGTTTTACCGCGTTCAGCTCCTGCGAATAATGATCGTCAAACGCCTCAACGATTTCATTGATCATGGCTGAAAACATCAGCGACCAGTTCAATAATTTCTGTGCTTGGATAATATTCAGCATCCCGATACCCGTCATGGCCGAAGTGCCATTCAAAATAGCCAAACCCTCGCGGATATGGATGGAAAGTGGTTTTATATTAAAGCGATTGAAAATGTCGATGGTTGGGTGAACAGCATTTTCGAAAATGACCTCACCCTCGCCAATTAAAACCAGGCCTAAATGTGCAAGCTGAACTAAATCGCCGCTGGCACCTACACCACCATGCTCATAAATGCAAGGACTGATACTATTGTTAATGAGTTCCTTTAGCAACTCAATTACTTCGGTATGTACACCTGAGTAAGCTTGCATAAAGCTGTTCAAGCGGGCTACCATCAGGGCTTTTGAAAGATCAGCACTCATTAATTTACCGCTGCCGGACGAATGACTGCGGATTAAATTATATTGTAGCTGAAGAATATTTTCCTCGTTCACCTTATACTGCGCCATCGGCCCAAAGCCAGTATTGATGCCGTAGATGAGCTTATTGGATGAGAACTTTTTAAGAAATTCAAAATTGGTTTTAACCTTGGCTACAGCGGCTTCATTTAAAGCAACCGGCTGGTTATTGAATAATATTTCAGAAAAATCTTCGAGCGTAAGCGGGCTTTGTCCAACAAGTATCACGGGCAAATTATTGTATAAAAAGATGAATAAATATTAAGGGGTAAATGTATAAATTAAATACAAAACGGTTTAACACAAAAAGACGCTAAGTGTTTACGCTCTTTTATCAATAAACTTAATTGCTTTCCGGCTGGCTTCACTGAATTGCATTTTCTGTATAGCTTCGGCAGTCAGGTATTTGATATGCGGGCTCACCCTCAACCTTGCCTGTAAGTAGGCGCGGATGCGGTGGTCACATTCTTCGCTGATCTCTGATGGTACGATATAGATCAGCACCTGGTCGAGTCCGATCTCGTTGGAGTACACCTCGATCACAAAATCCAGGATCTCTTCGCGCTCATTCAGCAGGTCGAACAGGGCAGGAGGGTATAGTGTTGTACCCTTAAATTTGATCATCTGCTTTTTACGGCCCATGATGGACGACAGGCGTAGGCTCGTTCTGCCGCAGGCGCAAGGCTCATCATAATACATGCAGATATCGCCTGTTTTATAGCGTAATAAAGGCATACCCTCAACGCCGAGGGTGGTGATGGTTACTTCGCCGGGGGTACCGGGAGCAACTTGCTCATTATTCTCATCCAATAGTTCAACAATTACCAGTTCGGGCTGATAATGCCCGCCTTTGCCTTCTTTGCACTCCGTAAACGCGGTTTGCATTTCGGTAGAGGCATAGGTCGAATAGAGTTTGATATCCCAGGTTTCAGTTATCTTTCGACCTAAAATATTAAGGGAGAAATCGGTATTGCGGATATTTTCGCCAATACAAATGGCCTTTTTAACTGATGTTTCGTGTATGTTGATGCCGGTATCCTTAGCGTATTGTATCAGTTTCAGAATAAACGAGGGCACAGCTACAATAGCAGTTGGCTTTAACCGCTTAATGGTTTCCCATTGTAGTGACGGTACACCCGGGCCCAATCTGATGATGCCTGCCCCAAGCTTACGGATGCCCAAATAATAAGCGATTCCCGCCATAAACTGCCTGTCGAGCGTAAGCATCAGTTGATAAGTATCATCCTTTGAACCATCTGCACATTGGAATGAGCTGTACTCGTTATAAGCTAATCGTTGCAGGTCGTTTTCAGTAAGGGCTATGGTAACCGGACTGCCCAGTGTGCCTGATGTTGAAGTATATTCTATCACCTTTTCTGCAGGAACGCACAGGAAATCATTGTTGCGCTGTTGCAAATCGTCTTTTGTAGTAGTGGGTATTTTGGACAGATCAGCAATGGTTTTTATATCGCTGATATTGATGTTATGCTTCGCGAACAGCTCCTTATAAAACGGCGAATTTTGAGCGACATATAGCAAAAGTTCCTGTAATTTCTGTTCCTGCATGGCCGCTGTCTGCTCAATTTTTTGCTGAACTTTTTCCTGTAAAAATGCTCTCATTTCTTCTCTATAATTACTACTGCCGAAGCCGTTGCCTTTAGATGTGTTAGTGATACCGAAACAGCGCTGAATTCCATCAGGTCAATTATGGTAGCTGTTGCCCCGGTAAACTTAAATTCGGGTTTGCCGCTAGTGGTATGCACTATTTCTATTTCGTTAAATGCCGTTCCCTCCAGCCAGCCTGTGCCTAATGCCTTGTAAAAAGCTTCCTTAGCGGCAAAACGGGCGGCATAATATTCAAATTTGTTGGTCATTGATTCACAGTAAGCTATTTCATTTGCCGAGAATATCAACTCCCTGAAACCGCTTTCTTTGTTGATCTTCTCAGCTATCCTGTCCACCTCAATCATATCAATACCTAAACCTGCTATCATGTTTTTTGAAGGGTATATGCCAGCTTCAAATTTAGTAAAATTTAGCTATCGGCCCCATCAAATCGAACCTGCCTCAAACATCTGTTATGCCTGTTTGTAACGTATATTCATTATCAACAAATTAATAATGCTCAAAAGAATATTCATTTTCCTCCCTATATTTTGCTTCGCGATAGCAACACAGGCACAAAGCCAACACCGGTATAAGGACATGATCTTTACCGAAACAACCGTCGATATTGATCAAAGCTATAACCCCGCCGCAACTAAAGACGAAAAGAAAGCCTATTTGTTTGACCTTTATCAACCCAAAGGCGACGATGTTCACCACCGTCCGCTCATTATCTGGATGCATGGCGGGGGCTTTAAGTTTGGCTCAAAGGATGCCAAAGGTGTTACCTTGTGGAGCAAGACCTTCGCGCAGCGCGGCTATGTTTGCGCCAATATCAATTATCGCCTGAGCAAGAAGAACCCTTTATTCCATTTTGATGAGTTGGTAAAGAGCAGCTATTACGCTGTACAGGATGTAAAGATTGCCGTTGAATATTTTAAGCACAATGCCGCCCGTTACGGTATCGATCCGGATAAGATCGTCCTGGCTGGTAACTCGGCAGGAGGGATGATAGCTCTGCAAGCTGCCTATAGCAGTAATGCCGAACTGGCTAAAATGGCTCATCTATCAGATGATACCGCGGCCATCAGCAAGCCACAGGAACGTGTTAAAGTAGCAGCAGTCATTAACTTTTGGGGAGCTATTTATAATCTTGATTGGCTTAAAAACGTACAGGTACCCATTGTTTCGGTATTAGGCAGTAATGATGGTGTAGTGCCACCCACCCACAAAAGCGCGCCCTTATATGGTGGCGAAGATATCCATGCCAAAGCAGATTCTCTTGGCATTACTAACGAGCTAAAGGTATTCGAGGGCTATTCGCACGAGCTGCAAAAGCATTTTAACCCGGTGTTCCCGGTAGGTGAGGATACTGAAAAACGCTGGCTGCAGGCTGGGCAGTTCGCTGCCGACTTCCTTTATAACACGCTGTTCAAATAAGTAGCTGTGCCGCGGGACAGGTGAAACAGGTGGCACAAGCGGCACATTGTGGCACATAGGCTATGGTCACACCTGCGTCCCTTCGAAAGATTTCATGTACTTTTATCTCCGCGCAATGACGCTTGGAGAGTTTAGATTTATGAAAGTCCGTTTTAATAAAAACATTTTAACCGTTTTTTATGTTGATGAACCAGTATTTATCTACTTTCCCGTTATGAAATATATAAAAATTGCCCTTATTGCATTGCTATCAACTGCTGGTTTGCAGTTTGCAAAGGCGGGCACAACAATACAGTTGCCGCCGCCGCCACATCCGCCGGGTCCACCGCACCTGCCAGGTCCGCCGCCGCACCATCACCATTACCAGCATTACCACTATCATCGCCATCATACGATACATATTCATTTGCCGCCGCCTCCACCACCGCCGCCGCATCCATAATATAAAACCAAAAAAGCCACGTTCTCGTGGCTTTTTTGGTTTTATATTATGTTGTCATTTCGAACGATAGTGAGAAATCTTCTACGATAAACTCCCAATAGCGCAAGTCTTGTGCGTTCGGCTGTGGGTTGATGACTTGTGCTTTACTTGTTCAAGCACAAGTCATCCGCGCTCATTTCCTCTGCACAAGACTTGCGCTATTGGGGTTCAAGCACAAGTCATCCGCGTATCTAATTACCCCAACAAAGTCTTAAAATATTCACCGGTATAATCAGCTGCGTAGTGCACAATGTTATCTAAATAACTAAACTCGCCGGCTTGGTGGGTGGTGGTCAATACCACGCATTTCATATTAGCGTTCATGGCTGTTTCCGCGCCTTTGGGGGTATCCTCAAAAACAAGGCAGTCTGTTGGGTTTACCTGTAAAAGGCTAGCCGCATTCAAAAATGTTTCGGGGTGCGGTTTGCTCAGCTTAACATCATCCGCGCTAACAATCGCCTTAAAATAGTGTTGAAGGTTTAAATTATCCAGCACAAAATTTATATTGAAAGGTATAGCTGCAGAACCTATTGCCATTGGGATGTTGCGCTCATATGCGGCATCTAACAGCTCTTTCAATCCCGGCAGGAGCGCCAAATGAGGTAAAAATTCCTTTTGATAACCCCTTTCCTTTTCAATAGATAGCTCATCCATTTCAGCCTGCGTAAACCTGTCTGGTCCGAATACCCTTACCAGCACTTCCTGGTTTTTGCCATACATTTCCTTCTTTACATCGGCCCAGCTCAGGTTGGCCCCTAAATCATTGTTAAATAGTTGCTGCCATGCGCGGGTATGAAATTCCATGTCATTTATCATGGTGCCATTCAGGTCGAAAATGAGTGCTTTGGGGATAGTCATATAGCTGTGTTTTGCCGCAAAAATAAATTTTTAGCCTTTATTGTTGGTGTAAATTTGGTCATAATGCAAATAAGGGACGGGAGCGGTTACTTATTGTCCAAGATATTTTTCCTTTATCAACTTACAATGGTGCAGGTTATGCCCAACTGCAAACCAGCCCAAACTTCGCGCGGTATAGGTGGGCGTGACCGGGAAATCCTTAAAATCCAGCATTTCATTGCTCATGCCTTTAAAAAGAATTATTGTGGCATTCCTTACGGCTAAATAATCATCGGTTATATCCTTAAAAGAGCGTTTGCTTACATTAAAATCTTTGGCATAGTTTTCTCCCATGGGTATTTCAAGGTGAACGTTGGTTTGCCGCGAATAGCAAAAAGCTTTGTAGGCATAATAGCGCTCCTCATCAGCCAAATGTATGAATGCCTGTTTTATAGTCCACTTACCTTCAGCATAGGCAAAATCTTCCTTTTCAGCAGGTATAGTGCTCATCAGTTCCAACGTATATTGTTTGCTGTTTTCCAGGGCTTCCAACAGGTCATCGCCGGGTGCCAGATCAAAGAAATAGCCATACCAGGCAGGAGCATCGTCTAAATTTGGCCGGCCTATCCTCATCATAATTTGTATTAATGCCTTGCCCTTTTCTTCAGCACTCCGCCGGCAGCTTCTTTAATGGTGCTGGTAAAAACAAAAGCTTTAGGGTCAATGTCATGCACCAGGTTGCGCAGGCGCCTAACTTCTAAACGGGTTACTACGGTAAAAATAATATCTACCGGCTGACTCACATCAAAGCTATCCTTCAAAAAGCCACGTTCGCCTTTGTAAACGGTTATGCCTTTGCCCATGGTCATCACCAGTTGTTCTTTTATTGTAGCGTTCTCGCCCGATATAATGGTTACACCTGTATATTCCTCTAAACCTTCAATCACAAAATTTATGGTGCGCGATGCTGTGTAATAAGTAAGTATAGAGTATAATGCCGTAGGCAGGCCAAGTTTTATGGCAGCTATTAAAAATATGATAATGTTTATGCCTAAAATAATTTCGCTGATGGTAAAGCTGATGCGTTTACCTGTATACAGAGCCAAAACCTCAATCCCATCAAGCGCGCAACCGCCCCTTATGGCAAGGCCAACGCCTATGCCCATAAACACCCCACCGAAGATGGATACCAGCAGTTTGTCTGATGTCATTGCGGGATACGGCATATAAAGCAGGCATAAGCCCAGCCCAATAACCGCTGCAACGGTTTTAAAGGCAAAGGTTTTATTGATCTGGAAAGCCCCCATCACAATAAATGGGATATTGGCTATAATAATAACATAAGCAATATTTATGTGGTACAATTCGTGTACCAGCAGGGATATACCGGTAACACCTCCATCAAAAAAGTTGTTAGGGACTAAAAAGCTCTTCAGGGCAAACCCGCTGAACAGGATGCCTGTAATGGTATAAATGGTATCGGTTAGCCAATGCGGCAGTTGTAACCTTTTCATTTGTAGGATAAAGGATCGTTAGATGTTTCAAATATGTGCTTGCCAGATGCATGTAGCACTATTTTTCGCTAATATATTAAATGTTTTATACTGATGCGTGGCGCGGGTGGCTGTTTTTTGGAAATTTTAAGGCATGTTTTGTTTTACAGTGCTTTGCAGCATCACAGATTTGTTTATTAATCTTAAAATTGGTTACTTAAACAAATATTGCAAACTGAACATCTTTCATGAAAAAATTACTGCTGCTGCTATTAGTTTCTATTTTGTTGCAATACAGCAAAGCGCAGGCACCACACCTGTACTTTGATCATATCAGCATAAAGGATGGTTTGCCCGAAGGGCAGGTAAGGGTTATTAGGGAAGATTCAGAAGGCTATATATGGTTCTCCACTCAAAATGGCCTGGTGCGTTACGATGGGTATCAGTACCAGGTATATAATTTAGGGTCAGATAAGTTAAATTTTCAGGCATACACCAATGTGCAATCTATATACGAGGATAAACATAAAACGCTTTGGGTAAGTACCTTGTTCAATGGTTTATTCAGGTATGACAGGCGTACCGATACTTTTCAACAGTTTCAATATCAATACAATAAGGTTTTTGGAACTTTTATTATTGATGTAGAAGATAACGAAGGGAATATATGGGGGCAATATCAAACCGTTGGTACGAGGTCAAGCGCGGCAAAATTCAATATTAAAACTAACAAGTTCGAATTCTTTAATTATAATCAAAAAGGAACAAATTATCTAAACATCACCTATTGCTACCCCTTATATAAAACTGTGGACGGCTCGATATGGGTTGCATCAGATAACGGCTTATATCGTTATAATGGTGAAGGAAAAGGGTTTACAGGTTATTTTACCTCAAATGATACGGCGAAAAGGATGGGTATCAATCCAATTTACGAAGCACCATCACAGCCGGGGATACTATGGATGAACACTTTTCATGGTAGTAATGTTAATTTGAAGATTGCGAAGTTTGATATGCGTACCCATGCTATTACAGAGAAGTATGCGCATGGCCCAAAACCGGGTGATTTGAAATGCGATAGCGTAAATTATATTTACGAAGATAAAAAACAACAATTATGGTTTGCTACTGCACTCGGATTGTCAAAATTAAACAGGGGAGCCAAAACGTTTACCAATTATCTTTTTCAGGATACGGTCAAATCTTATCTTAAAAACAAGTTCTCATCAATAACAGAAACAAATACCGGGGCTTTTTGGATTGCATCACAATTGGGCCTGATTTATTTTGACCCTGCCACGGGATTTTTTAAACGATATATAGGTGATACTAAACCGGGTTCGTTGCCACAAGGAGCAATATCATTTAAAATGCTCGACCACACAGGTACATTATGGCTTAGTTTAGGCTATGACGGGCTTTATAAGGTTAACCGGTTTAAGAGCGCGTTTAATGTATATGAAAAAAGCGGGGAAAAACAAGGTTATCCCGGCGGTACACCTATTGTTTCGCCAGCTGGCAATGGTTATTACTGGTTAAACACACCAGAGGGTATTTATAAATGGCGGTCGGGTACCGGTCAGTTTAATAAATTGGGTAACATCAATATTTCCGTTGAATACCATAGTGGTATTTGCCAGGGCGATAACAATATAATTTACACAGCCGTACCGCAAGGTGTATTGGCCTATAACACACTTACAGGGCAACAGCAGGTATTTAATCTCAATTTAAAAGATACAAGCAATATCAGTGGAACCAATATTTCTACACTTGTGCGCAGTCATGATGGTATTATCTGGATGGGGACAAACAAAGGCCTCTGCTCGTTTAACCCGTTAACAAAAACGATAACGCACTATCCTTATATGCTGAGGGGGAAAAGCCAAATCGAAGTAAATAAAGGTAAGCTTGATGATCAGCAGGTTTTATCTATTTATGAGGATCGTGAAAATACTATTTGGGTAGGTACTAATTCGGGCGGGATCAACCGTTTAAATCGTGCAACCGGTAAGTTTGTTTCTTATTATAACACCAATAATCCTAAACTCACTTGTATTTTAAATATGTATGAAGATCGTGCCGGGAGGTTTTGGGTGGGTACTTATTTAACCGGGTTATTTGAGTTCAATCGTAAAACAGGAATTTACAGTCGTAATTTAAATGAAGCATCAGGTTTATTACTCAATTCGGTTAACGAGATAACTGAAGATGCATCAGGCAAATTATGGATTTTATCTGAACGTGGCTTTTCACAATACGACCCTAAAACCAGTATTATAAAAAACTTTAAGGCCCAAAATGTATTACCCGGAAAAGACCTTGATGAAGCAGGCTTCCCGGCAGCTTTTTATACAAACGGTATAATACCATATGCTATAAGAGGAGGGTTGGCTGCTTTTGATCCCAAAGATTTGGATTCAAATCAATTTCCTCCGCTTGTACATCTCCAGAATATAGTGTACAGTAATCCGTTGGCTGATGCTAAAACAACAAAGAATATTTCAGCATACGGGCTTAAAAAGCTCGAGTTGCCGTATAATGAAAATCGCATCCATTTTTACTACATCGCCTTGCACTATGATAACCCTGAACAAAACAGGTACGCTTATAAGCTTGATGGATATGATAAGGATTGGATACAGGCAGGTACAATACGTAATGTAACCTACACTAACTTGTCGCCAGGCACCTATACCTTTCATGTGATAGCCTGCAACAGCGATGGTATATGGAACACCGCTGGCGATAGCGTTATCATTATTATACACACCTCGTTATGGATGCGCTGGTGGGCATGGCTTATTTATATCGTGTTGTTCGCGGCAGCAATTTATGCTTTTATAACTTACCGCTCACGCCATTTGATAAAGGCTAATCTTTTATTGGAGGAAAAAATAAGTAGCCGTACCCAGCAATTAAGCGAAGCCAATCATGAGCTAAGCGAACAGCAGGAAGAGATCATCACCCAGCGCGACAGGTTGGCCGAAACAGTTAATGACCTGAAGACCGCACAGCAGCAACTGATCCAGTCGGAAAAGCTGGCATCACTGGGTGAACTAACCGCAGGCATAGCGCATGAGATCCAGAACCCGCTCAACTTTGTCAATAATTTCTCAGAGGTGAATACCGAACTGATTGATGAAATGCAGGAAGAAATTGACAAGGGCAACTATGATGAGGTAAAAGCTATTGCTGAAGACATAAAGGGAAATCAGTTGAAAATAAGCCAGCACGGCAAGCGCGCCGACTTTATTGTAAAAGGTATGCTGCAGCATAGCCGTACCAGTACCGGCGAAAAGCAGGAAACTAATATTAATATTCTTGCGGATGAATTCCTGAAGCTCTCCTACCACGGTCTGCGCGCCAAGGATAAATCATTCAACGCCGAACTGATCACCAATTTCGATGGAAATCTGCCCCCAATAAATATCGTGCAACAGGATATTGGCCGTGTATTGCTCAACTTGTTCAATAACGCTTTTTACGCTGTAAATCAGAAAAAGAAAACAGCAGGTGAGGGTTATAAGCCAACTGTTACTGTAAGCACATTTGTTCCCCCTTCAGGGGGCTGGGGGGCTTCGGTTAAGGACAATGGCAACGGCATTCCCGATAGTATTAAAGACAAGATTATGCAGCCATTTTTCACCACTAAGCCAACCGGTGAAGGCACCGGGCTGGGTTTATCGCTTAGCTATGATATTGTAGTTAAAGGGCATGGCGGTAAAATAGACGTGGAATCAAAAGAAGGGGAGTATACCATATTCACAATTACTATCCCGGTTTGAGCTGAATAGCAGGATCATTACAAATACATTATATTAGCTAAAAATATTAAGGCATGCAATTCTTTTACTACCTCGCCGCTTTTTTACTCATCAACCGTTTAGGCAAATCGCTTAAATACACACCTCTGGCTCTTAAATGGAAGACCATGATTTCCTACGGGCAATGGGGAGTGCTCATTGTTGGTATAATGTGTTCTGTTTATGTGGGCGATTGGGATTGGGCTAAAGACATATTAGGGAGCGGCGTATTATTGGGTATAGTTTTATTCATTGATAGAGAGGCTGATTTTAAGCATTTTAAGTCGTATTCGTTTGCACATTACCCCTTAATTGCGGTAGGTTTTATAACCGGACTAACTGAACTGATTGCAGAGGATTTTTATGAGAAACATGACGAATACTTTGTAGTTGCCACCGTAGCTGCTTTTATATGGATCTTTGGCAGATGGGCAACATCTAAAAAGCAACAGGAAGAAATAAGAATAGTAGGCGCCCGCAACGCTGAACTGGATATGCTGGTAGCTCAGCGTACCCAGGAGCTCACCAATCAAAAAAATGAATTGGAGAAAACGGTTAGCCTGCTGCAAACTACACAGGAGCAACTGATCCAGTCCGAAAAATTAGCCTCATTGGGTGAGCTTACTGCCGGCATAGCCCATGAAATACAAAACCCGCTGAACTTTGTAAATAATTTCTCAGAGGTAAGTGTTGAACTGCTTGATGAAATGGAGCAGGAACTAAATGATGGCAATATGGAAGAGGTTATTGCCATTGCCAATGATATTAAACAAAACCTGGAGAAAATACGCCACCACGGGCAGCGTGCCGATAATATTGTGAAGAGCATGCTGCAGCATAGCCGCGCCAGTACAGGGCAAAAGGAGCCTGCAGACATTAATGCGCTCGCCGATGAGTATTTCCGCCTGTCGTACCACGGCCTAAGGGCAAAGGATAAATCATTTAATGCCGAGCTGGTAACAGATTTTAATGCCACTCTGCCTAAGGTAAATGTGTTACAGCAGGATCTGGGCCGTGTATTGCTCAACCTGTATAATAATGCCTTTTATGCGGTGCAGCAAAAGCAAAAAACAAGCGGTAATGATTACAAGCCTATGGTAAAGGTGAGTACGGCAGTCGTGAATAAATCACTGCAAATAAAGGTTGAAGATAACGGTATAGGTATTCCTGATGCGGTTAAAGATAAAATTCTGCAGCCATTCTTTACCACCAAGCCCACAGGTGAGGGAACAGGGTTAGGCCTTTCGCTCAGTTATGATATTGTGGCAAAAGGGCATGGCGGTAAAATTGATATCGACTCGAAAGAAGGGGAGTATACAAAGTTCACGGTTATCTTACCAATTAGCTAAAAGTGTTTGTTTTAGCTCGCAGCAGCTCATCTGTATTGATGTGTACGGATTACACGGTGTTCACAATTTCAATTCCTGTATAGGTTTAATTAGTTATATTAGCCATTCATATGAAGATATTAGTAGTAGATGATGAGGCCGATGTTCAGCCACTTTTTTTACAACGTTTCCGCAAGGAGATACGGAACCATGAGCTCGAATTTGATTTTGCGCTCTCGGGCGAGGCCGCTTTGGATTACCTGCGGGAAAAGCATTCCGAAGTAGTGCTCATCCTGTCGGATATCAATATGCCCGGCATGAGCGGTATCGATCTGTTGACAAGGATACGCCATGACTATAATTCGCCGCCGCCGCCGGTTGTAATGATGATAACCGCTTATGGCGATGAGGAGAATCACAGGCAGGCCATGCAAAATGGCGCCAATGATTTTTTAACCAAGCCGCTTGATTTTAATCTTTTAAAAGAAAAACTTAAAACCCTTACCGATAATGGCCAAGATATTGGTAGTTGATGATGAAGCTGATCTTGAATTATTAGTAAAACAAAAGTTCCGCCGCAAGATCAGGGAAAACATATATGAATTTGTTTTCGCCCAAAATGGTGAAGAAGCACTGGTAAAAGTAAAGGAACACCCCGACCTCGACATTATACTAAGTGATATAAACATGCCGGTTATGGATGGCCTTACCCTGTTAAGCCGCCTGCCCGAAGCCAATCCTATGCTTAAAGCGGTAGTGGTATCAGCCTATGGCGATATGCAAAACATCCGCACAGCCATGAACAGGGGTGCATTTGATTTTGTAGTAAAACCTGTTGATTTCGAGGATCTTGACCTCACTATGGAGAAAACCATACTACATGTAAAGCAATTGCAGGAAACCATAAAAGCCATTAAAGAGAACAACATACTAAAAATGTATGTAGATGAAAATGTGCTCAACTTTATGACCCACCGGGAGTTTGAAACCAGCCTGCTGAATAATGAGGTTGTTGAAGCTACCGTAATGTTTATTGATATCTGCGGCTTTACCGCCATTACAGAGCAGGTTGCCGCAAATGCCGTAGTAGCCTTACTTAATGGTTTGTTTGATAAGATAGTTAAGGAAATAATTACCCAGGGAGGCCACGTAGATAAGTTTATGGGCGATGCGGTAATGGCAGTTTTCAGGGGGGATTTTCACCTCGACAGGGCTATTGACGCGGCTCTGGCTGTACGGGAACAGTTAAAAAATATTGATGAAATAACAGCTGGCGACAAAACTTATAAACCAGAAGTATCCGTAGGTATAAACTCGGGCGAGATGGTATCAGGGAATATCGGCTCAGCCTCCTTAAAACGACTGGATTATACTGTAATAGGTGATGCCGTTAACCTGGCCCAGCGCCTGCAATCGGTAGCCAAAGCAGGGCAGATCATCATAACCGAGGAAACCTTTCACAAAACCAAAGAATCATTCAGCTGCGAAAAAATTGGCGATGTAAACTTAAAAAATAAGTCAAAACCGGTTACTATTTACCAGGTATTGGAATAATAAGCATCACGTTGTGTTTTCTTAGATTCCCTCCCCACGGGAGGGGTGCGGTAGCCTGTGCAGTGGCAGGGAGGGGTTTCTGCGCTAAAATTAATCTGAATCCCCAACCCAAAAAGAACCCGTTTTTAGCGCAAGTCTTGTGCAATCGGCTATGAAGTGGCTGACTTGTGCTTCCCAATATGCCAGAAAGCACAAGTCAGCCAGCGTTTGTTCCCCAACACAAGACTTGCGCTAAAAGGGTAGTGGCAGGGAGGGGTTTCTGCGTTAAAATTAATCTGAAACCCTAACCCAAAAAGAACTTTCATTACCTTTGTTCCGTGACGACCCCTAAAAAACCTGTATCAAAAAAGCCTGTTGCTGAAAAACTGATTACAGAAAGATCTGTTCCGAAAAAAACTGTTACAAGGAAACCCGCTGCTAAAAAGAAAGCCAGTAATTCTAATACAACGTGGAAAATTGTAATAGCGGGCCTGTTAATCATCCTGTTATCCCCATTCTATTATGGGTATGTGCTCAAAATGTTCTCATCAACATGGCAATGGTTCATGGATACCGGCGAGAACCCGCATTACCGCGTTTATAAGAGCTTTAATATCCGCATCCCTAACAAATATCAGGTGCATGGCATTGATGTGTCCTACGCGCAGGGAAAGATAAACTGGCCCAAAGTTAAGGCCATGGAAGAGGATAGTGTACATGTAAGCTTCGCGTTTATTAAGGCAAGCGAGGGCTTACTCAAGGTTGATCCTTATTTTAAACGTAACTGGCGTGAAGCACCAAAGGCAGGTATTACCTGCGGCCCGTATCATTTTTTCCGATCAAACAAAAACGGAATGTGGCAGGCACGGTTCTTCTTGCAAAATTTTACGCTTGAAGCTGGCGATCTGCCCCCGGTGGTTGATATTGAAACCCTTGACGGCGTTAAGCCCGAAGCCATGCGAAAGGAGCTGCAGGCATTTTTAACTTATGTTGAGGTACATGCAAAGGTAAAACCACTTATATATACCACCTTAAGTTTTTATGCCGATTACCTGGCGGGATATTTTGATAATTATCACCTGTGGATAGCGCATTATAACCAGCAGGATCTTACCGTAGGCCCGGCTAACTGGTTGTTTTGGCAACACTCGGATAAAGCCAGTATAAACGGCATTTATCATGCAGTTGATTTTGACGCCTTTAAAGGTGATAGCCTGGCATTTACAAAACTGCTGGTTCCGTAAATAACAGGCTATCAATTATCTTGAAGATTATCTTGTTTTAAAAAGCAGCATTTTGCATTGCGCCAACGCTAAGCTTGGTAGCGTCACTAGCGCCCGCAACACCATAAAGCCAGATTGTGTAGGCGCCATCAGCCGCAAAAGTAACGTTTGGCAACGTGGCCAGCACAGTACTTGTACCTGCCTGGAGCACTTGTAAAGTATCATTTGTCATTACCGGGGCAGGAACAAATTGGGTATAGCCTTTGTAACTTATATTGCTTATCAGTACGGTTCCTTTTTTAACAACCACATCAACCGCGGGCGCATTTGCGCTTGCATTTACAAAACGGATAGATGAGTTATTTGATCCGGGTGGATTTAAGGTATCAGCCAGTAAAATAAAATCAGGCGTTTTTATAGAATTGGCAAGAAATAGAGTATAATAATGCCCGGCTGTTAAGGTTACGTTATCAGTAGCAAGTTTGGTGCTTGTACCGTTTGAATTGAAACTAAAAGCTACGTTCCCGGCATATGAATTAAAATAGGCTAGCCCACTGCCATAACCAATTGCGGTTGTGTTTAGCACGGTGCTGTTTTCATAAAAATCAAGCAAGGGCGCATCCGGCGATGCGTCAATAACCGCTAATACAGCTACAGGTGTATTAGTTTGGCTGTTGTTTGGGGTTTTTGTACATGATGAAAATGTTACAGCTAATACCATCACCAGCCCTAAAGTAACATACCACCCTTTTGAATTTTGTAAATTATTTTGCATACTATTAAATTTAAATTGGACGCCCCTTAGCTATACTTATAGCCAGGTTAAGCATTACTTAGAACGTAAAAAAATGCTGGTTCGTATTATAGACCGGACAAATAACAAAAAATCAGGTTGATAGGCAAAGATAAAGTATACGGTCGCTATTTTACAACGCTAAATGTAAAGCTGCTGCTGCCGGCTTCGCCATTGGCGGTTAAACCCTGTATTACGCCAATATACTGGCCTGTTTTGTCAGATGTATAAAAGCTCAGGCTGTTTTTGCCTTTTAAACCCGTGGTTATGTAGGGAGCCCAGTAAAGCACATTTCTAAAATCCGGTATGCGGCTGGCATAAGCCTTTTCGGTATCATATGCAGGGGCATAGAACTCACGCTGTAGTTCAAGTCCTTCATAATCAAGCACCACTGCGTGCGGGTCAATCTCCACACCGCCAAGGTCGCCTTTATAGGTTGTAAAACTAAATATCCCTTCCTCAACTGATGGCCCCCAATAATAAGTAAAGGGCATATCGTCCAGCTTACGTATTTTAAGCGGATCGGCCGCGAATAACTTATCGACATCAAAAAACGGTACTCCATCTATCAATATCATAGGGTCAACATCACTTAAATAAGAGGGGTTATTAGCATTTAGAACTTTTATGTGGAAATGGTTTTTAGGGTGGATTATATTCACCTCGCTTACATACTCGCGCATTACCTCTTCCATTGTTGTAAAGCGGGTATAATTATCTAAAAGATAGGTTTTGTAAGGCGTGCCGAAAAACGCGCTGCTATCAATATGGGAGTCATAAAATTGCCTTAATTTGGTGCTGCTATAAATGTTTTGCACCTGCATGCTCAGGCTCTGATCTTCAATAGCAGTTTGCATACCGGCACTGATATTTAAATGCGGTAGCGTTGTTTTCGCATACTGTTCCGAAAAAGGATTGGCTATATCAATACGGTAATTGGTATCAACCCGCGTGTTGGTTTGAACCACTATTTCGCCCGGGCCATAGAAATTTTTCATGTTGAATAGCAAATGCCCAAGCGAATCGCTGTAGGAGGTATACATTTGTACCTTTTTACCCGGAATAGCCAGGTAGGTCATGATGTTTTTTGCGGGAATATTAGTCAGTGTACTGGTTATTTTCGCCAGGATAATAGGTCCGTTAAACTCAGGCAGAAATGTAAATTCAGCTTGTTTGCTAGTTAAAATATCTTTCCAGTCAAATCTTCTCCAGCCCTGTGTAAGCATCAGGTTATCAATTGCCTCATCTGTTTTAGCGCTCTTAAAATAATAATCCGGCGATTCTATATTTCCTTTCAGATCGGAGCTCAGCCATAAATAATTTTGTATATTTTCCTGATCAGGATGCTGTAAGGAATCAAGCCTGTAAACAGCTAACGACAGGTCGGCAATTACCGGGCTGCTGTTACCGTTATTAGCGTCAATGGCAATATTCACCTTTTTGCGAGTATTATATTGTTGCTGATCGGCTGCGGCGCTAATCATTAGCTTTTTAGCGGGGCGTTTAAAGTACAACCTTTCACACACCGGCTGTCGCTCATTATTAAAAATAGTTAGCTGTGATATGCCATCGCCTAATTTATTTTTATCGATATTAAATACAGCTTCGCCATTACTAACCGTTGCAGACTCACTCACCTTAACCGAGCCGCGGGTATGCGCAAAAAGGTAAACAGTTGGACTGGTTAGGGTGGTATTAACAATAACCGCTAACGATCCGCTGCCGTTATCCTTTACGCTCATTACATAGCCATTGTCATTTATGGCAGGCAGATCTTTTTGAATGGTTTTGCCTGCTATTTTTATAATAGCATGGTAGGTGTTGTGATTATCAGGCTTTAATGAAAAATGGCCCATGCCAAATTTGTACGGTGTAAAGCGAATCACAGTATCATTATTTTTATCAAGTATGGCGCCTGTAAAATTCACGCCTTTGCCCCATTGGTCGCTTACTTTAAACCCTACTACACTAGCAATGCCATTAACAAGGTTGCCGCCTTCGGGGAAAAACTGCGCATCATAGTCGGGGGCAGCTTTAGCCTCAACGTCAGGGGATTTTAGTGGATTTATAATAGCCAGCCTCTTATAAAAATAATAATCCGGACTAAAGTTTTTCATCCAGTTGGTATACGCTCTCAGTGTAAAATTACCTGTCGCCAGTGTTACCGGTATAAAAAGTGAGCCGCTGCCAGCGCCGTTATCCAGGGCTATTTTTGCCTGCATAACCGCATTTTGGTTATTGTCCAAAATTTCAACATAGGCTACTTTGCTTAAATCCACAGGCTTGTGGTTTATGCCATCTACATAATATATTTTAAACCATATCAGTTCGCCTGCGGTATAGGCGTTTTTATCGGTATGCACATACAGTTTCTCCTGCAGGGTATTTGAGTTATATTGATTGAAATTATTTTGCACATCGGGCAATGCAGCAGGGGCCTGGGAATAGCCTGCCGTTATAGATAATAACAGTAATGAAAATAAGCAAATGATATTTCTTATATGTTTTCTCATCGTTTGTTCAACTCAATAATTGCGATCATATTTTTGCATGATATTATCTTGTTTATTATTGCCAGAAACTTGGTTTAGTTAAAGATCCGCGTATACTGCAATCAGCACAGTCTGGATCAGAATATGTATAACCAATAGGGTTTGGCCCGTTACCGAATACCGCATATATCGTAATATTAGAATTGGGCTGGGGTACTAAATTTTGTAAAACCTGATTTACAGGATTTGGCCCCTTACTCGCATAAAATGCAGTATCCAGTCCGCAAGTGTAAGGGTAGGTAGGTTGCCAGGTAGGGAGCTGCGAATTGTTTATATACACCCTTTTTTGCTGAACTGTTCCTGCTGAAATATATCCTATCACCGGTAATGTAGCATCGGTTGTGCAATGGATATTGCCGGTAAGCTGCGATGGCTGGGCATCAAAAATACTACCCAATTGTTCTGTGTTTTTTTTCAATATAGTGTAATAATTATACCCATCGCTGGTCATGGCATACTGTTTAAGCAGTATGCTGTATCTCGATTCTATTTTTTCTGATGTTGATGGTATAAAAATGATAGGGCTTTGGTAGATCACATCCTGCGAAAGCTTGGCCGATGATCCTAAAGTTATAACTGTTGATATACCGCTGCCCCAGCATTGGTAAATTTGCTTGTCTGGTGAACGAGGAACCACATCCGTACTGTCGTTTGATATATATTCCGAATCATATTTTGCATGGAATATCCAAGTTTCATTATAATCCCAGCGGTAATAATGCGTATTGTTGTTGGGGTCGTGTGTGTTTACGTAGATCTGTACACCATTATTCAGTATGGTAAAGCCAACGCTGTCAATAGGAGGGGTCGCGATAGCCGGCACATAGTCTGATAGAAATGCCTTGCCATCTGATGTGCCAATACTTAACCGGTATTTGCGGGTATTATCTAAGGTTAGCGGCGTGCTTGCATACTGTCCGTTGCCAATGCTGTGTAAGCTATAGGTTTGATTTTGATCGCTTTGTATAATCACGGTTGCATTTAACTCCGGATTTATGGTTACACCAGATGAAAGATTAACCGTACGGCTCAGCCTGATGACAGTTGAATCGCCACCGGTATTTATAACTCCTTCAACAACTAAATAATTATTATTGCTGCTGATAACGTTAGGGGTATATGGTTTTTTGCACCCCAATGCCCACATGGCTATTATACCACACCAAATAATATATTTCCCGTTCTTTTTCATTGCCTAAAAGCGTATATTATAGTTAATAAAAGGTATTGGTTTAGCAAAAATTGATAGCTGGTAACCATTTATTGAACCGCCTTGTTCTGTAAAATAGGTAGAATAAGCATTGGCACGACCGGTTAAGTTATAAACGCCAAACGTCCATGAGTTATGAAAGCGCTGATGAACTTTATGGTTGCCCTCAATATTTACTGAAAAATCCGACCGGAAATAATCTGGTATGCGGTAAGCGTTCCTGTCGGAATAATACACACGTTCGGCATTATCATAATAATATTTAGCTACCGGCAATGTGATAGGGCGGCCGGTACTGTATACCACGTTTAATGATACGCTGTATCTGTGGGTGAAGCGGTAATTGCCCGTAAAATTAAAATCATTCGGCTTATCATAATTTGCCGGATAGTAATTTCCATTGTTGATCAGTTCGCCTGCATAAGGGTCATCCTGCCTTAAAAAAGTGCGTGAGTAGGTATAGCTTACCCATCCATTTAGCTTACCCTCGGTTTTTTTAACTAAAAACTCCACACCATATGCTTTGCCTTGTGTGTTTATAACATCCTGTTCAATATGATCGTTCAATAATAGGGTAGCGCCACTCTTGTAATCCAGGTAATTTCTTATCCGTTTATAGTATACCTCAACCGAGGTTTCTATAGTGTTCGATTGCAGGTTTTTATATATACCTAAGGATACCTGGTCGCCGGTTTGGGGTTTGATATTAGGGTCGCTCAGCTTATAAACATCAGTAGGGGATATAGCTGTAGTGTTTGACAGCAAATGGATATATTGCGTTAATGTATTGTAACTGGCTTTAAGTGAGGTGTTATCATTAAGATTATACCTTGCCGATGCCCTTATTTCGGGCCTGCTATAGGTTTTGATTACTTTGTTTTTGCCATAGGTAACGCTATCCAGCACATTCGAGCTTTGTTTGGGCAGGTTGGGCGCGTAATAATCAACTGTTTGCGCACCCAAATAATTATATATTGAATACCGCACACCCAGATCTACCGTAAAGTTTGGTGTTATATCGTATTTGTCGCCAAAATATAAAGCGCTTTCCAGGGCCTGTTCAGCAGGTACAACATCGGGTACAACTAATGATTTGTTATTGTACGGTTCTTCATCCCCCGAATGCAGCTTGTAATATATCGAGCTCAATCCAAAATCGATGGTGTTTTTGCGTGTTACATAATAGGTGAAATCGGCCTTAAGGTTTGATTGGTTGATGTTATAATTCAGATTATATCCATTCACAGGATTTGCATCGCTTGATACCGAATACTGGTAACGGTCATAACCCACCAGGAACACACTGAAAAGCTTGTCGTTAAAATTATGCTTCCATTTGATGTTCGCGTTCTTATTGCCATAACTGTAAGCAGTATCGCTATTCAGCTTAAACTGGTCATGACTCAAGTAACCGTTCACATAAATATTGTTCTTATCATTTATCTGGTGACTTATACCCAAATTTACATCATAAAATGATGCCTCGCTATGCTTATACTCTTCGGGCAGCATGCTGAGCAGCCAATCAGAGTAGGAGGTACGCGCGCCTAAAATAAATGATGTTTTATCCTTTATTATTGGCCCTTCAATGTTTATGCGGCTGGTTAAAAGCCCTATCCCGGCTGTTCCGGTGAAGAGCTTTTTATTTCCCTCACGATCGGTTACATCAAGTACCGATGCTAAACGGCCTCCGTATTTTTCGGGGATACTGCTTTTGTATAGCTCAACATCCTTCACAATGTCAGGATCAAATGCAGAGAAGAACCCGAAGAAGTGCGAGGGGTTATAAATGGTAGCATCATTCAGCAGTATCAGGTTTTGATCGGCAGATCCGCCACGCACATTAAAGCCTGTAGTTGCTTCACCAACAGATTGTACGCCGGGTAAGGTTAATACCACGCGTAATATATCGGCCTCGCCAAATACTGCCGGCACCTGTTTAATACTCTTTATATCCAGCTTGTTAGTGCCCATCTCGGTGCTCCGTACGTTGGCAACCTTATCGGCAGATATTTTTACTTCTTTGAGTGCGAATACCTGCTCCTGCATCTCAATATTTAAACGGCCTTCGCTGTATAAAATGATCTGCCGCTTTGTATCACGCATACCTATGCCGTGTATAATAAGCGTTTGCCTGCCACGCGGCAGTGTAATGGTATAATAGCCAAACTGATCGGTTACCACACCGGTTTTGGTATCGGCAACAACTATGCTGGCCCCCACAACGGATTCGCCCGATTTAATATCCTTTACATAACCGGAGAGTATGGAGTTACCGGGTTGTATATTATTAGTTTTTAAACCAATTTCATAAGTTTTGTTTTCAATAGTTGCTTCTGTGGCCGGTGCTTCTTTATCGCCGCTAAATTCAGTAGCTGTTACAGCGGTTGCGGCTGCAACCCCAGGTAGTACCTGATTGTTATGCCCGGGCCTGGTATTATTAAAATAGCCGGATGCCAGCCCGGTTTTTATCTGTTTGCCTTTTGTTAAAAATACCTGTGCCGCTTCGGGGATAATGGTGTAATGATAGATCGTATTGTTAAAAGCCATGCCCAATATGGCTGCTAATGGCTTATCGTTTACTTGCAGGGTTATTTTCAGACTGTCAAACTGTGCTGTATCTACATAAAAATGATAGCCGCTTTTTGCCTCAAGCTCATCTACAAAAGCTTCAATTTTAGTTTGCTGAAAGTTTACACTGATGTTTTTTTCAGGCGTATTTTGTGCCGAAACCAGTTTTACAATGAACAGAAATATGATAAATAAGTAGGCTCTCTTCATATTAATCGGTTAATTGGTCATAATATGCTGCTACCTTAGCCATCGCGTCTTCGCGCTGGTATTTCTTGAACTTTAGCTTGTTTGCTTTTATAAACTGCTGCAGTTCTTTCTTTTTATCCTTTAATACATCAAGAAATGAGCCCTCACTGCTCACACTATAATATCTCCCGTTTTTATACAGGTAATAATTCAGGCTGGATAAAAAATAAGAGTCGAGCGACCCGGCAAAGCCCTGGGCTGTTTGTATACTTTTTTCCCTCCGGGCCAAAACCTGTATTTTACCGCCATATAACTGGTCATAATAACCAGATCTGATTGAATTTGTACTGGTCGTGTCTGCTTTAATATTAACAAAGTGATGATCAAGCATATCAAAGCTGCTTACTCTTTCCTTTAGTAAGGTTATTTTTAATGCGCTGCTATATAGCTTAATAACTACTTCATCCTTAAAAAGATCATAAAGCATGTTAACGTTTTTGTACAGAACACCGTCATACACCACTGTGCCCGGGCTAAACGATGCATTATCAAATACATAGGCATTCCCCTTGAGCGCAGGATCGTAAAATTCATAGTCCTTGCCATTATACAGCATGGATTGTGACCCAATAGTACGGTAAAAATTATCGGTGATATTTGCGTATAAGGCTTGTTTATGATTTAAACTATCGGCAGTAATTGTTTGTGCTAATGCGGCGTTTTCGACGAAAAGCACGGCAATTACACACAGCAATGATGCAGTATAGGTTTTTAACATTCAGGTAATGTTTTTGGTGATCGTAATTTAGCTGATTTATAATAAAAAACAACCTGAATAATTCATTATGATCAAAAAGTCAGGGTTTTACCTCATTTAATTTTTGCTAAATGCATTTAATTTTTATAAACTGTTTAAAAAACAGGAATAATAAAAAACGGCCCTGTTATACCAACAGGGCCGTTTTTTATTATTCTGCCTGAAAAATGCAGAAAAGAAGGTGAGCTTTATGTAATGAAAATATTACAGGTTCATGCCGCCTGAAACCTCAATACGCTGTGCATTAATCCATTTCGCGTCCTCAGTACATAAAAAGGCTACAACACCGCCAATGTCATCAGGCAAACCAACGCGGCCTAATGCGGTTATGCCTGCTATATGGTCATTTATATGGGAGTTATCACGCACAACACCACCGCCAAAATCTGTTTCTATAGCGCCGGGTGCAACAACATTTACCGCTATGCCGCGTGCACCAAGTTCTTTAGCCTGGTAGCGTGTTAATGTTTCTATAGCGCCTTTCATAGCTGCATAAGCGCCATAACCCGGCATGCTGAAACGGGCCAGACCTGAAGATAGGTTTATTATTCTACCGCCATCATTTATTAATGGTAATGCTTTTTGGGTCAGGAAAAATACACCTTTAAAATGTATGTTCATCAGCAAATCAAACTGATCTTCGGTAGTTTCGGCAAAAGGGGCGGTTATGCCAATACCTGCATTGTTTATCAAAAAGTCGAAATGATCAGTATTAAAAGTACTTTTTAATACCTCGCTAACAGCTGTAAAGAATGCATCGAAGCTTTTAACATTGGCTGTATCCAGTTGTAAAGCTGCCGCTTTCTGCCCGGTTTTTTCAATTTCGGTTACTACGGCAAGCGCCTCATCTTTTTTACTGTTATAGGTAAGTATTACATTAATGCCTTTTGCAGCAAGGCTTAAAGCCATGTTTTTACCTAATCCGCGGCTGCCGCCGGTAACAAGGGCAATCTTATTGTTATTTGTCATGGTGTTTGTTTTTTATTTTTGTTGATGTAAAGGTAGAGACATTAATAACAGGCTGTTTGCAAACATCAATCCAATGTTTGCGAAATTCAAATACAGGATATTTATCGACAAAAAAGAAATGAGTTGCCCTCTTTGCCGCTCGCGGCAGAGAGGGCGGACGGGCGAAGCAAAGACCGGGTGAGTCAATTATTAAAGCGCTCTGATACCAGGTTTAGGTACCACCGGGGGATATTTATATAGCACAGCCTAAAAATTAAAAAGATTCCTATTTTTATACTTTGTAAACCCATTCCTTTTCAAAGGAAGATATGATGAAATTTTTAAGACTGTTACTCTTTATTAACGTGCTTGCATTTACTGCTTTTGAATGCAGTGCTCAATCAACTGTTGATAGTTTATTAATTGAATTAAATACCGCGTTAGCCAATAAGGATGTATATGTAGCCAGGAAACAACAGGCTATAACTAAATTAAATGCAGTTTTAAGCACCGCCAAAACTCAAAAGGAAAAATACACTGCCTGTGACCTGCTATATGAGCAATACAAATCATTCAGTTATGATTCGGCCTATACTTATGCCAAAAAGTTACAGGAAAGCGCATCAGTATTAAAAGACCCTGTATTGATCGCTTCGGCAAAAATGAAGCTTGCCTTTACTTTGCTCTCATCGGGCCTGTTTAAGGAAACATTGGAACAACTGAACAGCATCAATCTGAAACCTCTGCCGGTAAAAGATAAAGTTGATTACTATTTCTTAAAGGCCCGTAGTTATTTTGATCTGTCGGATTATAACCGCAGCCCCGATTATACGGCTATATATAACCCCAAAGGCATTGGTTGTATCGATTCGGCATTGGCAATATGTGACCCGGGTACGTTCAATTATTTGGAATTAAAAGGCTTAAAAGATCTGCGGACCGGTAATTATGACGATGGTAAGGAGGTTTATATCTCCCTATTGCAAATGCCTGAAATTACGCCGCATGATTTTGCTGTTAATGCCTGTTGCCTGAGCTTTATATATAGTGAGAGGGGAGATCATGAAAAATCATTGGAACTGCTGATAAAGGCATCCATCTCTGATATCCAATCGGCAACCAAAGAAACCGTAGCCAGCTACCAGCTTGCCGATTACCTGTATAAAAAGGGGGATATAAAAAATGCCTACGTATATATTAAACAGGCCATGGACGATGCTACCTTTTACGGAGCCCTGCACCGCCAGGTAAAGATCAGCAGCATATTACCCATTATTGAAGCCCAATGGATAAACCAGATAGAGCATCAAAAAAAGCTGCTCTACATGTACTCCTTTATTATTACGCTGCTGGTTTTATTTGTGGTGATATTCGCGGTTATCATATTCCGCCAGTTGAAAAAATTGCGCATAGCCGATAACCTTATTAAAGAAGCTAACGCATCATTACAGGAAAATAACCTCGCCCTCGAAGAGCTGAACAGAAACCTAAGCACTGCCAATAAGATAAAGAATGAATATATAGGCTATTACTTTAACATCAACTCTATATATATTGAGAAGCTGGAAAGTTTTCAAAAGTCGATTGAGAAAAAGTTAAGCAGCAAGCGTTATGAAGATGCCCAGCATGCTGTTAAAAGCCTGAATTTGGAGAACGAGCGCCACGAACTTTTCTATACGTTTGATAAGGTTTTCCTCCGCTTATTCCCCGATTTTATTAAAAAGTTTAATGCGCTGTTTAATGATGGCGACGAAATACATATCCCCGAAGGGCAATTGCTTAGCACCGAACACCGGATCTTCGCCCTTATCCGTATGGGCATTCATGATAACGACCGCATAGCTAAGCTGCTTGGCTATTCCGTTAACACCATTTACTCCTACAAAAACCGCATAAAAAACAGATCGTTCATCGCTAATGACGATTTTGAACAACACATTATGCAGATAGAAGCTGTATAAACAGTCTTTTTCAAGAATTTTAAATCTATATTGACTTAGGTTGATTTGATTATAACTTATTTATATTCAGTAATTTGCGTTAATATAGATCTGATATTTTCTATATTGGACTCTGCCACTGTTGTCTTTGAATTTTCATCCCCCTTTCTTTGATTCGGAATTCGCCAGAAGAACCAATTCCAGTTAAACCAATTTTAAACCAATAAATGAATGAAAAAGATTTACTTTTTAAGGTACAGTTTTCTGTTACTTTTTATTTGCTTGTCCAATTGGGTAATGGCTCAATCAAGCACAATAACAGGCCGGATTATTGACGAGGACAACCTGCCTCTGCCAGGTGCAACAGTTATTATAAAAGGCACAAGTATCAGTGCCGGTACTGATGTAAATGGCTATTTCAAATTAACAAACACCCCGGGCGGCCAGCAAACACTTGTTGTACGCTATGTGGGCTACGAATCATTGGAGAAGCCAATTACAGTAGCTAACGGGCTGGTGGTAAACCTTCAGCTAAAATCATCATCAGTATTGCTTAACCAGGTGGCCGTAATTGGGTACGGCACGGTTAAAAAAGCTGATGCGACCGGTGCTATTGATGTAATTACCGCTAAGGATTTTAACAAAGGCGCGGTAAATACCATTCAGGATGCCATTTCGGGCAAATTACCAGGTGTAAACATCACTTCAACCAGCGGCGCGCCGGGTAACACCTCAACCATCCGTATCCGCGGTACCACTTCATTAAACGCGAGCAGCGATCCGCTGATAGTGATTGATGGTGTGCCGTTAAGCAACGTGGTTCCAGGTGGCTCGGCTAATATTTTAACAGCCATTAACCCTGATGATGTTGAAAATATTACCGTATTAAAAGACGCCTCTGCAACTGCAATTTACGGTTCAAGAGGATCAAGCGGTGTAATTTTGATCACTACCAAACGCGGTACAAAAGATCTTACAATCAATTACAACAATACAGCTTCCTTATCAGTAATTCCTAAAGAAGTTCCGGTTTACACTGCCGATCAGTTCCGCGCTTTAATTAATAACCCCTCATCTTTTTCTACCCCCGGAGCCCAGGCGGCTGCCCAGGCACTGCTTGGCAATGCCAACACCAACTGGCAGGATCAGATCTATCATAAAGCTTTTGGCGATGATCAGAACATAAGCATTGCAGGTATGGCTAAAAATATGCCTTACCGCGTATCAGTTGGGTATGATGATGCTGACGGGGTATTAAAAACCTATAATTTTCAGCGTACTACAGTTTCAGTTGGTTTAGATCCCAGCTTTTTTAATCATACTTTAAATGTTCATGTCAATTTAAAGGGTTTATACAATACCAACAACTTTGCCGACCAGGCAGCTATTGGCAGCGCGGTTAATTATGACCCTACGCAGCCGGTTTATAATGGTAACACACTGTACAGAGGTTATACTACATGGACAACCGGTGGCCCGTCAGACATTAACGGCCCGCCTGTTACCTTAGCTACAGCTAACCCTGTTGCACGTTTAAATGAAACCGATAATACTTCAACAAGCAGAAGGAGCATTGGAAACGTACAGTTAGATTATAAAATACCTGGTATTGAAGGTCTGCGCGCTAATGTAAACCTTGGTTATGATTATACTTTAACCTTTGGTAAAAACAACGTTCTGGATAGCACACAATGGATCTACACACCTGTAGCTATGGGTGGCCGGTTACTAAATTATAATACAGTAAACCGCAATACCCTGGCAGAGTTTTACCTGAACTATAAAAAGGACCTTAAATCAATAAAGAGTGTTATTGATGCGACTGCAGGGTACTCTTACTCTGATTTTTATACCAATGGTAACACTATTCAATCGGATGTAGACCAAACACAGGTTACTTCATTCCCTTACAAAACAGATTATAAACTGATCTCATTTTTTGGAAGGGTGAATTACACCTTTGATCAAAAGTATGAACTTACTTTCACGGTAAGAGATGACGGTACCTCAAAATTTGGTCCGCAATACAGGTTCGGTGTTTTCCCGGCAGGAGCATTTGCCTGGAAAATTATGGACGAAGATTTCATGAAGGGTAATACTGTATTTTCAAACCTGAAATTACGTTTGGGTTATGGTACTACAGGTCAGCAGGATTTGGGTAATAATAATAACTACCCTTACCAGTCGACATTTGTACAAAGTGATGCCGCATCAAGATATCAGTTTGGTAATACATTTTACTATACACTGCGCCCAAGTGCATATGATGCAGGTATAAAATGGGAGTCGACCACAACAGCTAATATTGCTTTGGATTTCGGCTTCTTTAATGACCGCTTAACCGGTAGTATTGATGTATACCGCAAAAAAACTTCCAATTTGCTGAATGTTGTAAACGTAATAGCGCTAACAAACTTTGGATCAACCGTGCTTGAAAACGTTGGTGATATGGAAAATAAAGGCGGTGAACTAGCATTAAATGCCATTATAATAGCCCAAAAAGACTGGCACTGGCAATTAGGTTATAACATCAGCTTTAACAAAAATAAGATCACAAAATTAATAGGTGGCAATAACCCTGGGTTTATACAGGGAAATCCGAATTCAACTATCTCCGGAACAACATCCGGCACTATACAAGCTAATGAAGTAGGCTATCCTATAAATTCATTTTATGTATACCAGCAGATCTATGATAAAAATGGTAAGCCTATTGAAGATGGTTATGTTGACCGTAACGGTGACGGCCAGATCAACAGCTCTGATCTGTACTTAGATCACAGTCCCGATCCAACAGTAATGATGGGTATTAACTCAGATATTGGTTACAAAAGATTTGATTTCAGTTTTTCAGGCAGGGTGAGTTTAGGAAACTATAATTATAATAACGTAGCGGCCAATAGTACCTACCGTGGTTTATATTCATCACTTGGTTATTTATCAAACCAAACAACAAACGCGAGCGTAACGCAATTCACTACAGCGCTTATGACCAACCAGTCTGATTATTACATTCAGAACGCGTCATTCTTCAAAATGGATAATATGAACCTGGGCTACACTTTCCCTACTTATGTTAAAAACAAATTGAAGCTAAGGCTTAGCCTTGGTGTACAAAATGTATTTACAATTACCCCTTACAAAGGTTTAGATCCTGAAATATCCGGTGGCCTGGATAACAACTTCTTCCCACGGGCCCGTATTTATCAACTGGGTTTAAATGCAAGTTTTTAATATAAAGATATTATGAAATCATATAAAATATTTTCAACGCTGGTAGCCTTGACGGTCATGTCTACCATATCCTGTACAAACAAATTAAATACGGTGCCAATTGACCCTTTGGTTAAAACTTCGGGAAATGTGTACGATACACCGGTTGCCTTTAAAGGAGGTTTAGCAAAATTGTATGCCTCAATAGGTATTTCAGGTCAAAATTCAAATTTTACCGAACCGGACATAGCAGCAGCAGATCAGGGTACAGCCTGTTTTATGCGCGAGTATTGGGCGGCGGAAGAAGTTACTACTGATGAGTGTATTAACGCCTGGGGCGATGGTGGCCTGGTAGAATATCACGGCGGTATCTGGTCTGACCAAAACTTGTATGTAGGGTTAATGTATAACAGGATATTTGTAAACATTGCATACTGTAATGAATATATAAGGGATGTAAGCGCCAAACTTGGGTCGCTTCCATCGGGTTTGTCAGTATCAACTGTGCAGCAATATTTGGCTGAGGCCCGTTTTTTAAGAGCGTATTTTTACGAGTGTGCCATGGATATGTATGGTAATGTGCCTTTCGCTACTGAAGCGGATCTCCCGGGTACATTTGTTCCTAAACAAATTTCAAGGGGCGATCTGTTTAAATATGTTGAATCTGAATTGCTTGCTATACAAACTTTACTTGCAGCGCCGGCTACAAATGAATATGCCCGTATTGACGAGGCTGCTGACTGGGCTTTATTAAGCAGGCTGTATCTGAACGCGCAGGTATACTCAGGCACACAACGTAATACCGATTGTATCACCTATTCAAACAAGATCATTGCTTCAGGTAAATACTCATTACACCCTAACTATCAGCAATTGTTTTTAGCTGATAACAATGCCGACCGTGATGAGATAATATTGCCCTTTGCAGAAGATGGGCTTAACACACAAAGCTATGGCGATGTAACTTTCATTATCCACGCTGGTGTGGGTGGTTCTGAAGATGCAACCAATGAGTTTGGTATAGCCAGCGGTGGCTGGGCTGGTAACCGTATGACCAATACTTTTGTTACTAAAGTGTTCCCTGACGCTACTGGAAAAACAGATCAAAGAGCGATTTTTTATACCGCAGGCCAAACACTGGGCCCAATTGCAGATCCAACCATATTTGCCGAAGGTTATTTATCAGCAAAATGGAAAAACGTAACCTCTACAGGCGCGCCGGGTTCAAACAACACTTTTGTTGATACCGACTTCCCGTTATTCAGGTTAGGTGAGGTTTACTTAAACTATGCCGAAGCTGTATTGCGCGGTGGCTCAGGCGGCGATGCAGGTACCGCACTTACTTACATCAATGCTTTAAGAGAAAGAGCTTATGGCGGCAAAACAGGCGATATAACTGCAGCTCAGCTTAATTTGAGTTTCATGATCGATGAGCGTGGCCGTGAGCTTTACTGGGAGATGTTCAGAAGGACCGACCTGATCCGTTTCGGTTTATTTACAGGAGGTTCATACCTGTGGGATTGGAAAGGAAATGTAAAAGGTGGAACAGCTACTGATGCCCACTTAAATATATTCCCGCTGCCAGCATCTGATCTTCAGTTGAATAGCAACTTAAAACAAAATCCAGGATACGGAAATTAAAAATCATCATCATGAAAAAAATATTCATTATAGCAGCTGTTTTAAGCTTTGCCTTGCTGCAGGCATGCAAAAAAGACAAGCTGGCTAATGTAGGTAACATACAGGCGCCGGTAATTACCAGCCCTTCGGCTGATACCGCCATTATTGTAACAGCAGCTGATTCATCACAAATACTAAAAATTAACTGGAAAAGCGCCAGCTACGGCGTGTCAGCAGTAGTAAGTTATTTTGTGCAGGTTGATTCTGCCGGGAAAAACTTCTCTACACTGGTTAACCTGGGTAATTTAACATCAGCTAATTCGGTGTCATTATCATACGGTACGCTAAATACCTTATTAACAAATGGTTTAAACCTGGCGCCAAACGCCCCCACATCTGTTGAACTGCGTGTAGGATCAGCCATATATGGCAAGGATACCGTTTACTCTAAAGTTGTTAAGATAGCGCTTACCACATTTAAAGGTGTTGACAGGTTATGGTTACCGGGCTCTTATGAGGGCTATGCCCCTGCAAATGCGCCTAGTATTCCAAAGCAATCACCTAATATGTTTGAGGGTTATGCTTATTTCAGCGCGGCGGGTAACTTCAAATTTACCTCAGCACCCGATTATAACCATATTAACTATGGCGATGGTGGCAATGGTACGTTAACAACTGATGGCAATGCGGGCGGCATAGGGTATAGCTCGGCAGGTGTTTATTTGCTTGATGCCAATACATCTGCGTTAACTTATAGTGCTTCTTTAATAAGCAGTATGGGAATTATTGGCCCTGCAACACCAGGTGGCTGGAATGCTTCGACAGCCATGACCTATAATGGCAATTTTGTATGGTCAATCACTATAAACTTAATTGGTAGTCAGCCACTTAAATTTAGGGCAAATGATGCCTGGACCATTAATTATGGCCCGGCGGTTGATGCGCTTACAGGCGTACTTCAGTTTAATAATCCAGGTGCTATCACTATTGCATCTGATGGTAATTATACCGTTACGATAGACATGAGCCAGTCAAAGACGAATGCTTACACTTATACCATAGTTAAAAACTAAATTATTAGCAGGCAGCGTTACAGCGCTGCCTGCTTTATTATTAAATTAATGAATACAAAATATTCTGTTATTGTTCCCGTCCTTTCTTTATTTATGATGACTGCTGGCTATTGCCAGCAAAGCCCGGTAACAAGCATTGGAAATGTAACCGCGGTTAAGATCGAAGGTCAAAAAGTTAGTATAACCACCAGTAACGCTAATGCTGAAATAACTGTTTACACACCATCAGTTATACGGGTGCGTATGGATAAGAAAGCTTTATCGCCCGATTTTTCGTACGCTGTTGTTGGCAAACCAATAACTGTTAAGGCTGATATTAAACAGACAGATACCGAAATTGATATCATTACCGATTCATTAAAAGCGGTAATTCAAAAACAACCATTTTCAATCGCCTATTATACCCCCGATGGTCAGGTTATAAATGAAGATGATAAAGGTTTATCAACTTCATGGGTAAATGAATCTGTAACCGATTATAAAAAGTTGCAGCCTGATGAGCATTTCATCGGCCTGGGCGAAAAAACCGGGAACCTTGACAGAACCGGAAGCGGATACACCAACTGGAACTCTGATGTTTATGGTTACAGCATAACCCAGGATCCGCTTTACTCAAGCATTCCTTTTTATATAGGCATTCATCATGGTTTAAACTATGGTATTTTCCTGGATAATACTTATCAAACCGACTTCAATTTTGGCGCGAGTACCAACCGTTTCTCCTCATTTGGGGCACGTGGCGGCGAAATGAACTATTATTTCATTTATCACAAGCGCCTTGCCGATATAATCACCTCTTATACCTATTTAACAGGCCGAATGCCGCTGCCGCCTATGTGGTCGCTGGGTTATCAGCAAAACCGCTACAGCTATTACCCCGAAGCAGAGGTAATGCGCATAGCACATACGCTGCGCGAAAAGCATATTCCGGCTGATGGCATCACCCTGGATATCCATTATATGGATAAATACCAACTTTTTACCTGGAACAAAAACCGTTTCCCTGATCCGGCAGGTATGAATGCCGAATTGAATAAGCTGGGCTTTAAAACCACGGTGATCGTTGATCCGGGGATTAAAATAGCACCGGGAGCACCGGCTTATGAAAGTGGTTTAAAAAACGATGTGTATATCAAATATCCCGATGGGCAGCCTTATGTAGGCGCTGTTTGGCCGGGCTGGTGTAATTTTAATGATTTCACGAGCCAAAAGGGCCGCGACTGGTGGCATAACCAGGTTAAATTCTTTGCCGAATCAGGCGTTAGCGGTATCTGGAACGATATGAACGAGATTGCCACCTGGGGATCAAAAATGCCGGACAATGTGTTGTTTGATTATGATGGCCACCAAACCAGCCATCTGCAGGCGCATAATATTTATGGTATGCAAATGGCCCGCTCCAGCTATGAGGGGGCTTTAATGCAGTTTAAAGAGCGCCCGTTTATATTAACACGCTCAGGTTTTGCTGGCCTGCAACGCTATACCGCTATCTGGACAGGTGATAACCGTGCCGAAGAAGATCACATGCTGCAAGGGGTACGCTTAATGAATAGCTTAGGTTTAAGCGGTGTTTCATTTACAGGTATGGATATTGGTGGTTTTACCGGTAATCCAACAACATCATTATATGCACGCTGGATGGAGCTGGGCGCGTTTATACCATACTATCGTAATCATACAGCCTTTAACAGCAAAGCAGCCGAGCCATGGACATTTGGCGAAGATGTGCTGGATATCACCCGTAACTATATCAGCCTTCGTTATCAGTTACTGCCATATATCTATTCAGGGTTTTATGAATCAACACAGAACGGCTTGCCTGTGATGCGCTCACTGGCTATTGATTATACTTTTGACCCCAAGGTTTTATGGGCCGATTATCAAAATCAATATGAATTTGGCAATGGCATTATGGTAGCGCCTTTTGAAAGCACCAAGGAGTATGGAAAGATCTATTTCCCCGAAGGTACCTGGTACGATCTGTATAACGGATCGCAGGAAAGCGGCAATCAGGAAAAAATTGTGTCTTTAAGCCTTAATAAGCTCCCTGTATATGTAAAGGGTGGTAGTATAATACCAATGCAATCGCTGGTACAATCAACAGCGGAGTTGCCTGTAGATACCTTGTTTGTACATGTTTATAACGGTACAAAAGCAAACCATTTTGTTTATTATGAGGATGATGGCAAAAGCTTTGCTTACCAAAAGGGTGATTTTTATAAGAGGCTTATCGCCTTTGACCCTGCAAATCACACGATCGTTTTTAATGCTGCCGAAGGGAATTACAAAACTCACTTTAAGCACATTAAACTTATACTGCATGGGTTTGATCAGGCAAATATCATACAAACAGGTAATGATCAGTTAAAACTGCAGAGCGGAAACTTTCAATTTTTGGGTGCGGCAGCCGGCGGCGATCCGCAGGGGAGCGCTTATCCTACTGAAAGCTGTGCAGTTAAGTACGTTACTATTGATAACGTAGCAACAAGTATTCAAGTAAGCTATAAATAAACATAAAGGGAGAAGTGGAAATGAAATTAAGTAGAAAATTAAAAATGAATGCAGTATTATTACCTGCTTTGCTATTATGTTTTGCTTGCAGCAAATCAGACAGCGGGCCAACAACAGTTACTAAAACAACGACAACTACCACTAAGGATAGTACCTACAAGGATCCGGCACAGTATGGCACGCCTTATGCCGGTGTGCCAGCCACCAAGGATATTGTAATGTACGAGGTAAATACACAAACCTATACGCCGGCCACTTTTCAGGCTGTGCAGGGCAGGCTTGACTCTATTAAGGCGCTTGGCGTAAATGTTATTTGGATAATGCCAACTTATCCGGTTGGGATTCTTAAAAGTATTAACTCGCCTTATTGTGTTAAAGATTACAATGGGGTTAATTCAAACTTCGGCACACTGGCCGATCTGCGTAACCTGGTTGCAGCGGCGCATAGCCTGGGCATGGCCGTAATATTTGATTGGGTGGCTAATGATACTTCATGGGATAACGCGTGGATCTCCAACAAATCATGGTATCAGCAGGATGCTAATGGTAACATTATTGCTCCTCCGGGTACTATCTATACCGATGTGGCTGCATTAAATTTTAACAATACAGCTATGCGTACTGCTATGATAAGGGCTATGAAATATTGGATATTTAACGCTAACATTGATGGTTATCGTTGTGATTTTGCCGATAATATCCCATCAGATTTCTGGGTGCAGGCACTTGATACTTTAAACACCATAAAAACCCACAAACTGATCTATTTAGCCGAAGGTACAACCAGCGCCGAAATCAGCGCGGGCTTCCAGATGGATTACGCGTTTAGCTATTATAGCACCTTAAAAGGCGTATTTGCAAATACACAGGCACCAAGCGCATTGTTTACTACAAATACTGCTGAGATCAATTCTATACCCTCAACAGGTACCAAATTGAGGTATATCACTAACCATGACGATGCTTCATCAGATGGCAGTACTATTACCGAGTATAACGGCAAACAGGGCGCATTAGCGGCATTTGTTTTAGCTGCCTATATGAATGGTGTACCGCTGATATATGATAGCCAGGAGGTGGGTTATCCGAACCCGATCAGCATTTTTACCAATGTACCGGTCGACTATACGGCAAACCCGGATATGGTAGCTGCCTATAAGCAAATTCTGGCTTTCCGTGCAGCGCATGAAGCCGTAAAAACTGGGGCGTTAACACAGTATAACGATTCGAATATTATTGCATTTGAGAAAAAGTCAGGCACTGATGATGTATTGATACTGGTAAATGCCAGGAATAGTGCTCAAACCTTTAATATACCTGCCGGGTTGCAAAATACCACATGGACTAATGGTTTAACCAACGCTAGTGTTACGCTATCAAGCCAATATAATTTTGCAGCCTACGGCTACCTGGTTCTGAAAAAGTAAATGTTTAAAGCCTTTAAGGCTTATTGATGATGAACGCTGTTTTTGTCTCAAATATATAACAGGGTTAGTAGAGAGTTCATGATCTTTTGGTTTTGATTATGGACAATGAATGTAAAGCGATCAGTTGAAAAACTGGTCGCTTTTTTTGTGGTCTCTATTGTTCGTTTTACTGCCATAGTTTGTCTTTCCTGCCGCGCTTGACCTTGCGTAATTGTTTGATCAGGATGAGTAGGGGGTGAGGCTGAGAGGTGATTATTTAAACGTTTTTTACCATTTAAAAATGTCCAGATAATGCCCGTTTATACACTGAAAATCTCCTCAATTATGAGCGAAATATTTCTAAGAACTTCTGCAATCGAACCGCAAAAAGTACAATTATGATCAAATAGTCTATAAAATACTGAAAATTGATAGAAATGCTTCATTTTGAAGCATTTTAACGTGCTATTAAACAGAATAACTTTAAGTCGCTAATAGTCAAATGCTATAACAATTTAGCGGATTCAAGCAATTAAAAAACTGTTAAAATGACGGTATTTGGCCGTTTTCAGCGCTATTTCCCCTATAAACACCGCGTTTACGCTATATCCCTCTGAAAACAGAAAAAAAAGGTATTCTGGAACGAACCGTATCATTTTTTTTTGATTAAACGACCAAATAAAGCTTTTACGCTGATTATCAAGCCTAATTTGATTTATAGCCTTGTGATTGAAGCGTTTCAAAAATGATATAAATGCCTAAAAATCAATCATTTATGTAAAAATAAATTTGCTTTTATATTTCAAACTTTCATATGTTTGGTGCACCAATTACAAGGAAACCTAAGAACTCCCTGTAACTTATTTATTATTTACAAATTAAACTCATAGCTATGGATTGTCCATTCTACTTAACTGCGTACGGCTAGCTGCCGGTAGTTCTTTAAATAAGGAACATTAAACATTTAAACACTTATCAAAAACCAACTATTAATTTTTTTATTCATGAGAAAAACAATTACATTTTTATTTATCCTCCTGTTATCGGGCATGTCATTTGCCTTTGCGCAGAACATTACCGTGAAAGGTACGGTAAGCGACAAAACAGGAGCACCTTTGCCAGGGGTTACCGTAAAATTAAAAGGAACCCAGGAGGGCACAGTTACTGATATTAACGGTGGTTACTCAATAAAAGCCCCTTCAAGCGGCACATTAACATTTTCATTTATTGGCTACAATGCCAAGGAGGTAGCGGTTAATGGCCGTAGCGCGGTTAACGTTAGTTTAGAAGATAACACAACCGGGCTTAATGAGGTTGTGGTTATTGGTTACGGTACACAAAAGAAAGCCACCGTTACCGGTGCTATTTCAAGCGTTAGTGCCGCTGATTTGAAAGACCAGCAAATTACACGTGTTGACGATGCCCTTGAAGGCCGCGCGGCAGGTGTTTTGGTTACGCAAAGTTCAGGCTCGCCGGGTTCTGCACCTAACATAATTATTCGTGGTCAAAACTCTCTAACTAATAGCAGCCCGCTGTATGTAGTTGATGGTCAGATCTGGGATAACGGTGGTTATGATGCTATCAACCCTAATGATATCGAATCAATACAGGTGTTGAAAGATGCATCAGCAGCCATTTACGGTTCACGTTCATCAAACGGTGTTATATTGATCACTACAAAAAAAGGAAAAGCAGGCGAACCAAAGATCACTTATGACTTTTACTACGGTACACAGTCGGTTACTAAAAAACTTGATCTTCCAAATGCAACTCAATATGCGCAGTTAAGGAACGAAGCCGTTACCAATGATGGCGGCACCGCTCCATTTGCTAACCCATCTCAATATGGTACCGGTACCAACTGGCAAAATGAGATATTTGGTAATGCTCCTATCATGCAACAAAACATTGCGGTTAGTGGTGGTACTGAAAAAGCAAGCTACTATACTTCATTAGGTTACCTTGATCAAAAAGGTATAGTAATGCCGAATAGCTCTGATTATAAAAGATTTAACCTAAGAATGAACAGTACTTTCAAGCCTAAAAAATATCTTACTTTCGGTGAGAACTTTAATTACGCTTATACCCGCAGTACAACTTTCTTTAACACAAACAGCGTGTTTGGTGGTCCGTTATCTGATGCTATAAACCTTGACCCAATTACACCTGTAACGGTTAGTAATATCAATGCACAGCCTAATGCTGCTATTTATAATGCCAATTCGGCTTTCCTTTTAAGAAATGCTCAAGGTTTACCTTACGGTATTTCTAACTATGTAGGTCAGGAAATTGTTAATCCATTGGCACAGGCACAATTGCAGGATGGTAACTATAACTGGTCACATAACTTGTTTGGTGATGTGTTCTTAGCAATTGAGCCTATTAAGGGTTTAAGCATTAAAACTGAGATTGCCGGTAAACAATCATTTTATGGTGTTGAATCATTTTCACCGTTATATTACTTAAACTCAAGTACAAGTAGCCTTGTAAATAATTCTCAAAACCGCCAGATGAATCAAAATCTGGAGTGGAACTGGGATAACACTGCAACTTATACCCGTTCAATAGGTAAACATAACTTTTCAATTTTAGCTGGAACAAGTGCTGAGCAGGAAAGTGGCTATGGTTCTTCAGTAACTTACCTGGGCGAACCTATTTCTTCATACCAGGATGCTTCTTTCAATTTCCCTTTAGCACAGGCTAACCGTTTAGGTAGTGCTTCTGATAATCAGCCTCAAACATTAGCTTCTCTTTTTGGCCGTATAACTTATGACTACGATGGTAAATATCTTTTCCAGGGTATGATAAGACGTGACGGTTCATCAAAATTTGGTGAAAACCACGTTTACGGTACATTCCCTTCAGCGTCAGTAGGCTGGGTAGCTTCTAAAGAAGACTGGTTCCCAAAAAACACCTTTGTTGATCTGTTGAAACTTCGCGCATCATATGGTGTATTGGGTAATGAATTAGCCTTAGGTACATTCCAGTATTCACCTATTGTAAGTGGTATCGGTAGTTATGTATTTGGTTCAAATGGTGGCCAGGTATTGTATACAGGTTACGGCCCGCAAACACTTGCCAATCCTAACCTGGAATGGGAAAGAGATAAATCTACAGACATAGCCCTGGATGCGATATTATTCCATGATTTAACAGTAACCTTAGATGTTTACAAAAAAGTATCTGATGGTTTGTTAATGCAGGTGCCACTTCCGGCTTATGCAGGTGTTGCTAATCCTCCATTCTCAAATGCCGGTGGTATCACCAACAAAGGTATTGAGCTTCAGTTAGGCTACAACAAAAAAGTAGGTGAGTTTAACTTAAACTTTGGCGGTAATATAGCATACAACCACAATGAAGTTACCAGCATCAGTGTACTTCCGTACATCAATCAAGGTAGCTGGCAAGGTGGTAATCCTTCACAAATACAACGTTTAGCTGTTGGCCAGCCATTTGATGAGTTTTACGGTTACAAAGTGTTAGGTATATTCCAATCACAAGCTGAGGTTAATAATTATAAGGATTCTCAGGGCAATGTCTTCCAGCCTAATGCAAAACCTGGTGATTTAAAATATGCAAACCTTGGCGGCCCGGGTACAATCGGTCCAAAAGATCGTACCTACTTAGGTAACCCGCAACCAAGCTGGACATATGGCTTTTCATTTAGCGCAAACTACAAACAGTTTGACATGAGCTTATTCGGTCAGGGCGTTTGGGGTAATAAAGTATTCCAGGAATACCGTCGTTTAGATATAAACACAGCTAACTATCCAATTTCAGCATTAGACGCGTGGACTCCAACAAATACTAACACCAGCGTTCCAAGATTAACTGATGCCGATCCAAATGGTAACCACACAAGCCCATCCAGCTACTTTTTACAAAGTGGTGCTTATATGCGCTTAAAATCATTGCAATTTGGTTATACTTTACCAAAGTCAGTTAATAGCAAACTGGATATCAGTAAGTTGCGTATATATGTGGCAGGCGATAACCTGTTTACCATAACAAAATATAATGGCTTCGATCCTGAGTTTGCAGGTGGTGATAAAAACACCGTTGGTGTTGATCAGGGTGTATACCCAACTGCCCGCACATTTAGGGTTGGTGTAGATGTTACTTTATAATTATTGAGTTATTAAAAATATTATATTATGAAAAAAAATTATATCAAGTATACAGCGTTTTTTTTGCTGGGGATCGGCGTCTTTACCTCCTGCAAGAAATCGTTCCTCCAGGTGAATCCCAAAGGGGAGTTCGCGGAGTCTGATTATTACCAAACACCTGACCAGGCTTTCGCCGGTTTGGCAGCGGCTTATGATCCATTAACTACTGAAACCGGTGGTTTGGATGGAACATACACTGATGTATTAGGTCCCTTAAATTCAGCATCTGATGATTGCTATGCAGGTGGCGGTGGTCCAAATGATACAAACGACTGGCAATTATGGAATAATTACCAGTTAAACTCGGCAGCCGGACCGCAACAGGGCTTCTGGCCAATTAACTATTTAGGTGTAAGCCGTGCAAACACAATTATAGCTGAACTTCCGGGTGTACCAGGCTTAAGCGATGCTCTTAAGAAAAGATACACTGCTGAGGCACAGTTCTTACGTGCACATTATTACTTTGATCTGGAAAGATTATTTAAGAATATACCGTTAATATTAAAAATACTTGCACAGTCTGATATCTATAACCAGGTACAAGCTAAACCGGCCGACGTTTACGCGCAAATTGAAGCCGACTTAACAGCTGCTATCCCTAACTTGCCTGCAACTGTTGTAGCAACCGAAGAAGGCCGTGTTACACAAGGCGCTGCTATAGCTTTATTAGGCAAAGTATATTTATACGAGCAAAAATGGGCTCAGGCTGCAACTGAATTTGCAATTATTAATGGCACACCAGGTGGCACAACTCCGGTTTATGGTTACCACTTAATGGCTAATTTCGGTGCAATATTCAGCCCTGCTAACAAATTTAACACCGAGTCTGTATTTGAAATAACCCGTACAGCTTCACAGGCTTATACCTGGAGCAACTGGAATACCTTTAAGGGTAACGTGTATGTTCAAATGGTAGGGCCACGTAACTTTGGTGATGCCACTTATGCAGGCGGATGGGGCTTTAACCCTGTTACCAAGCAATTACATGACGCGCTGAAAGGTGACCCGAGGTATGGTTATACAGTGTTAGATATGGATAGCCTTGTAGCTGCTGAAAAATCATCTTATCAGGCAAGCTACCAAAACACTGGTTTCTTCCTGTTAAAATATGCTCCATTAACCAAGTACAAAGCAACACAGGGAGCTGTAGAGTTAAACTATCCTAATGATTACATTGAGATACGTTTGGCTGATACTTACCTGATGGAAGCTGAAGCATTGGTTATGGGTAGTGGTGGCACCGCACGTGCACAGGCATTGCTTGATGCTGTTCGTGCAAGGGTTGGTTTAGCATCAGTGCCGGTAAGCATGACAACTATTAAAAATGAGCGTCGTTTAGAGCTGGCAACAGAAGGACATCGCTGGTTTGACCTTGTAAGATGGGGTGATGCTCCAACTGTACTTCAGTTCAAAGGTTTCCAGGCTGGTAAAAATGAACTTTTACCTATCCCGCTTACGGACCTTAGCGCAACCAAACTGGTTCAGAACCCAGGTTACGCGAACTAACTTTTGTAAATTATTTATAAAGCTGCCGGGTAATGCCGGCAGCTTTTATAAGAAACCAATACGTATGAGATATAATATTAATGTATGGTTAGTGGGATTGATGTGTGCCGCTTTGCTGGCATCATGCGGTGGAAAAAGTAACGATGCAAAACCATATGTTTATATACCCCAGGCACCGGTTGATAGTAACTGGACATTCGGCACTACACCAGTATGGTCTGATGAATTTACCAATACAGGTACCCCCGATACAACCAAATGGAAATATGACCTGGGCGGCGGCGGTTGGGGAAATGCCGAGCTTGAAGATTATACCGATTCGTTAGGAAATGTTAGTGTTGGTAACGGCGTATTAACCATTACAGCAAAAAAACAGTTTTTAGGTGGCGAAAGTTATACATCAACAAGGATAATTTCAAAAGGCTCAATAACCTATGGCCGTATTGAAGTAAAAGCGATGCTTCCTTCAGGAAAGGGCACCTGGCCCGCTATATGGATGCTGCCTGATGATTACATATATGGCCCATGGCCAAACTCAGGCGAAGTTGATATTATGGAAATGGTTGGGTACGATCCAAACAACGTGCATTTTAGCGCGCATAATGCAACTTATTTTGCCGGTAATGCCAAAACCAGTACCATGAGCATTCCAACTGCTTCAACAGCATACCATTTATATCGTGAAGACTGGACACCATATGCCATTAGAGGGTATTATGACAATCAATTGGTTTTTACTTATGTTAATGACGGGAAAGGTTCACCCACCTGGCCGTATGATCAAAAATTCCACCTTTTAATGAATATTGCCGTAGGCGGATCCTGGGGTGGTATTGATGGGGTAGATGATACTGCTTTCCCAACCTCAATGAAAATTGACTATGTGCATTTTTTTGCCATGGGAGCTCCTGCTAAATAATTTAAGTGAACGTGATAGTGAAAAAGAAAATAATACTCATGAAAATCATACGAATTCCGGTTATCACAATAATACTGGTTGGCTTAACACTTACGTTGCAAAGCTGTAGTAAAAAAACAGTTACAGGCGGCGGTAGTATAATAACCCCTCCACCGGTAAACCCGGGAACACCGGTTAAAACCGATGTTAAAATGTGGTTAACCACTCAGGATAAAACGCAATTGCTTGATAAACAAAATATTAGCTTGCTGTTTACCAGCGTTGCAAATTCAAATACAACTATTAATGTTGATACAACAACTACATATCAAACTATTGATGGGTTTGGTTTTGCACTTACCGGCGGCAGCGCCCAGGTAATAAACAGCCTAAGCTCAACAGTAAACAGCTCAATAATAAACGAACTTTTCTCAACCGATAGCACCAGCATCGGCATAAGCTATATACGCTTAACCATAGGTGCATCAGACATGAGCGCCTCCCCATTTACTTATGATGACGTGGCAAGCGGCTCAACAGATGTTAACCTGCAACAGTTTAGTATCGATATGGAAAAAACCGATCTGATACCTACCTTAAAAAAGATAATTGCTATAAATCCTAATATAAAGATCCTTGCATGCCCATGGAGCGCACCTGCATGGATGAAAACCAATAACAGCCTTTCAGGTGGTAGTCTGCTGCCGCAGTATTACAGCACTTACGCTAACTATTTTGTGAAATATATACAGGCAATGGCTGCCCAGGGAATAACTATTGATGCCATTACCCCGCAAAATGAACCCTTAAACCCTTCAAACAATCCGGCTATGGTTATGCAGGATACTGCTGAAGCTAAATTTATCGGCAGCTATTTAGGTCCGGCTTTACAGGCGGCAAGTATAACAACCAAAATAATCTGCTACGACCATAACTGTGATCGCCCGGATTACCCTGTTTATGTTTTAAATGATCAAACTGCGAATAAGTATGTAGATGGCTCGGCCTTCCACTTATATGCAGGTGATATTTCAGCGCTTACGCCTGTGCATACCGCATTTCCTAATAAAAATATTTACTTTACCGAGCAAGCCACCTTTGGCACAGGCTCATTTAGCGGCGATTTGTCGTGGCATGTTAACAACCTTATTGTTGGCGCTACCCGTAACTGGAGCCGCAATGTAATAGAGTGGAACCTGGCTTCTGATCCAAACTATGGGCCTCATACCACTGGCGGTTGTACCACTTGTCAGGGTGCTATAACAGTAAACAGCAGCACATCTGTATCGCGCAATGTTTCTTATTACATTATTGCGCATGCATCAAAATTTGTAAGGCCGGGCGCAGTACGTATAGCATCTGATGCTTCAACCACTTTGCCAAACGTGGCTTTTAAAAACACCGATGGCACCAAGGTGCTTATTGTGTTAAACAATACTAACGGTTCACAAACATTCAATATTAAATTTAACTCAAAAACAGTAACCAGTACTTTGAACTACGGCGCCGTAGCAACATATGTGTGGTAATATAAAATCCAGATCTTAAATGAATACTAAACTGAAATTTCCCTTATTTTGCTACATAATCTGTTCTGTTTCAATTTTTTCTGCAAAAGCGCAGTCTGTTTATACTGATGCGCAAATAGCTTTCAAAAGCGATAGTCTTATTAAATTAATGACCCTTGAAGAAAAGGTGAACATGATCCACGCCAGTTCATCATTTACTTCAGGCGGTGTGCCGCGTTTAGGTATCCCCGAGATGGTAACTTCTGATGGCCCTCATGGTGTGCGCCTTGAGCATGGCAGGGGATGGAACGCTCAAAAAGGCGTATTAGATTCCGGAACCTATCTGCCAACGGGTATTTGCCTGGCTTCAACATGGAACCCGGCATTAGGTTTCGCTTTTGGTTCAGTTTTAGGCAGCGAAGCAAATTTCAGGGGCAAGGATGTGATCCTGGGCCCGGGTATAAATATCATGCGTTCACCATTGAACGGCCGCAACTTTGAATACCTGAGCGAAGACCCTTACCTGGTATCAAAAATGGTAGTTGGTTATATAAAAGGCGTACAGGCTCAGGGTATATCGGCCTGTGTAAAACATTTCGCCGGTAATAACCAGGAAACCAACCGCGGCTCAATTGATGTGCAAATGAGCGAGCGTGCTTTAATGGAGATCTATCTGCCCGGTTTTAAAGCCGCTATACAAGAGGGTGGTGTTTATACCTTAATGGGATCATACAATAAATTCAGGGGCCAGTGGGCTACACAAAATAACTACCTCATAAACCAGATACTTAAAAAGGAATGGGGATTTAAAGGCGCAGTAATTAGTGACTGGGGTGCTGTACATAGCACAGCACAAGCCATATGGAATGGTACTGACCTTGAAATGGGTACAGATCTTGACATGGGCCCGCATCCAAACTACGGTAAATTCTTTTTAGGCGATACTGTTGTTACACTGGTTAAAACAGGCAAAATGCCGGTAAGTCTTGTTGATGACAAAGTTAGGCGCTTGCTATACGTAATGTACAAAGCCAATATGCTTGGCGGTGGCAAACGCATGAAAGGCGAATACAATACCGCAGCACACCAGGCAACCGCGCAAAAAGTTGCTGAAGAAGGTATCGTATTGCTAAAAAACGAAGACAAGATTTTACCACTAAAATCGGATGTTAAATCAATTGCCGTAATAGGTTATAATGCTGATAGGAAACAGGCAATGGGCGGCGGAAGCTCGCAGGTCAAAGCATTTTTTGAAGTAACACCATTACAGGGCCTGCAAAATATCGCTGGAAAAAAAGTAAAGATCACCTACACAAAGGGTTATAATATAGCAAGAGGCGCAGGTGCCGATGCGGATATGATAAAGCAAGCGGTGCAAGCTGCTTCAAAGGCTGATGTAGCAGTAATAGTAGGCGGCTGGACACATGGTTACGATTACAATGTATGGTCGGACAATGCTTATGATACCGAGGGCTTTGACAAAACAGATATGCAAATGCCTTTCGGTCAAAATGAATTGATAAAAGCTGTTTTAGCAGCAAACCCTCGTACAGTTGTTGTGCTGATGGGTGGCGGCCCGATAGATGTTACCCAATGGGTTAGCGATGCTAAAGGAATTATACAGGCATGGTACCCGGGTATGGAAGGTGGCAACGCTTTGGCTAAAATCATTTTTGGCCAGGTGAACCCATCAGGTAAATTACCGGTTAGTTTCCCTAAAAAACTGGAAGATGCACCTGCAATTAAATTAGGCCAGTATCCTGGTGACGGCGTTACCGTTAACTACTTTGATGATATTTATGTAGGCTACCGCTATTTTGATACCTACAAAGTTGAGCCGCAATTTGCCTTTGGTTATGGTTTATCATACACCACATTTAAGTACAGCGATCTGCATGTACAAACAGGTGATAAAACCGCTACCGTTACTTTCAAAATAAAAAATACAGGAGCAGTAGCCGGGGCAGAAGTAGCACAGCTATATGTTAAACAGGAGAAACTTAATCTGCCAAGACCTGAAAAGGAATTAAAAGGTTTTGACAAAGTATTCTTACAGGCAGGCGAAGAAAAAACAGTTACGCTTACCTTAAATGAAGATGCCTTTAAATACTTCAATGATATTAAAAACCAATGGGAAATGGATTCGGGAGTGTTTGATTTTATTGTTGGTAGTTCATCAAGAGACATCAAACTAACGGGAACAGGTACTTTATAATCGGCACAAACACTAAAACACAAAATTGTAATCAAAACCAGTATAAATTGGAAATGAAAAAAACTTTATCACTAATACTATTAAGTGCGTGCCCCTTTTTATTAAAAGCGCAAAGCACAGTTCATAAAACAGTTAAGACATATGCAGCTACAGGTAAATCGGTAGCAGTATATACCACTGCCGAAAATACAGATTATCGTATAACACGTACGGCAACCTTAGCTTTCAAATCGCATCCGCAGCCTGTTGAAACGGAGGCCTGTATTTTTGTGGATCCTGCGAAAACCTTCCAGACGGTTTTAGGTGTAGGTGGTGCTTTAACTGATGCATCGGCCGAAACATTTTACAAATTGCCTGCCGATAAGCAAAAGGAGATATTAAATGCTTACTACAATACCGAAACTGGTATTGGATATACACTGGCGCGCACGAATATCCAAAGCTGCGATTTTTCAAGTGATGTCTATAGCTATGTGGCTGATAATGACGTTTCATTAAAGACATTCAATATCGATCATGATAAAAAATACCGTATTCCGTTTATAAAATCAGTAATGGCGGCAGCAGGTGGTAAATTAACCCTGTTTGCAACGCCATGGAGCCCACCGGCATGGATGAAAACAAATAACGACATGATGCATGGCGGCAAATTAAAACCTGAGTTTGATCAGACCTGGGCCAACTTCTACATTAAGTTTATAAAAGCTTATGAAAAGGAAGGCATACCTGTCTGGGGTCTTTCGGTACAAAATGAGCCAATGGCTAACCAGAAATGGGAATCATGTATTTATACTGCCGAGGATGAGCGCGATTTCATCAAAAACTATTTAGGCCCAACCCTGCATAACAACGGTATGGCCGATAAAAAACTGATCATATGGGATCATAACCGTGATTTGATATACCAACGCGCAAGCACTATATATGAAGACCCTGAAGCCGCAAAATATGTTTGGGGCACCGGTTTTCACTGGTATGTACGTGATGTATTTGATAACGTGAAACTGGTTAATGAGGCTTTCCCTAATAAAAACCTGATGTTTACCGAAGGATGCAGTGAGCGCTTCGACCTAAGCAGGATAAATGACTGGAGATGGGGCGAGGTATACGGAAAATCAATGGTTAATGATTTTAACAACGGTATTGTAGGCTGGACAGACTGGAACATTTTGCTTGATGAGCAGGGCGGACCTAACCACGTGGGGAATTTTTGCTACGCGCCAATACATGCCAACGTACAAACAGGCAAGCTTACTTATATGAATTCGTACTACTACATAGGCCATTTCTCAAAGTTTGTACGCCCTGGTGCTAAGCGTATTATCAGTTCATCAAACAGAGATCAATTATTAACTACAGCTTTTGTTAATAAAGATAACAAGCTAGTTGTAATTGTATTAAATTTGACGGATGAAACGCTGCCGTATAACCTTTGGATAAAGGGTATGGCAGCTAATACAACCAGTTTACCGCATTCAATTACAACGCTTATTGTTCAATAACATATACGTGAGCAGGTTGCAAAGCCTGCTTACCATAATATGTTGTTGATGTTTATTAATGATACTGATGAAAAGTAAGAGGAATTTATTTTTAGTATTAGTTTTTTTAGTTCCGCTTGTTGTTATTTTTTCGCAATGTCTTACTTCAAACACTACAAAGCCTGATCCGCGGGGAGAAATTTTTGCCGGTTCAAAAACCTGTATCCAATGCCATAAGGAGGTGTATGATAATTATCTGCATACCGCGCATTTTTCGGCTACCAGCCTATCAACTCCTGATAATGTACATGGTAGCTTTGAGCACGGCAGCAACGAATATGTTTTTAATAAGGACCTGAAAGTTGTTATGGAAAAACGCAGCGATGGCATGTATCAGGTTGCCTATTTTAAAGGTAAACAAATAAGATCTGAGCGTTTTGATATTACCTTTGGCAGTGTAAAGGCCGAAAGCTATTTATACTGGCATGGCAATGAAATGTTCCAGCTACCTATATCATATTTTAAAGCTTTAAACAGCTGGACAGATAGTCCCGGTTTTGATACTACCAATGTTGATTATACCCGCATGATAGGCACACGTTGTTTTGAGTGCCATAGCTCTTACATTAAAGCATTGCCAGATCAGGATCAAAGCCTTAACCGCACTATTGCTTATGATAAAAATTCGCTGGTTTTAGGTATTGACTGCGAACGTTGCCACGGGCCCGCCGCCAACCACGTTAACTATCATTTAGCTTATCCCGAAGAAAAAAAGGCTAAGTATATAGCCACCTATGTATCGTTAACACGTGCTCAAAAACTGGATATGTGTGCCGTTTGCCACTCTGGTAACAAGAGCCGTATAATAGGGCCCATATTTGCATTTAAGCCCGGTGATAACCTTGCCAGGTTTAAGGAGCTGTCATACTACATGCCCCCGGTTGATTCAACCAAGCTTGATGTGCATGGTAACCAGAACCAGTTATTGGCCAGCAGCAAATGCTTTATTAAAAGTAATATGGATTGCGCAACCTGCCACAATGTGCATAATAACGAAAGGGATCAGCTGGCCATGTATTCGCAAAAATGTATGAACTGCCATAAAACCGAGAATCATAATTTTTGTAAAATGGCTGATGCTATCGGCGGCATTATAAAAAGCAATTGCATTGACTGCCATATGCCTGCCCGGCCATCAAATATAATTACTGTGCAAGCTGGCGATAAGGGCAGGGCAGCTCCTTATACAGTGCGTACCCATCATATAGCTATTTATAGTGATGCAACGCAGGCAGTAGTCAATTATCTGAAAAAATATAATAAGTTACAGGCAAATTAATTACAAAGTTTAAGATTAAATCCCCTTAAATATCACATAACCATGAAAAAGTGTTTGTTTATAATAATGACCGTTCTGGCTATATTTCCGGTTATATCAAATGCACAATCTGCAAAATTTATATCGGTAAAAGGTAAAGAAATCATCGGGACTGATGGTCAGCCCTTTTTAATGAAAGGTACCAATGCAGGTAACTGGCTTATTCCCGAAGGCTATATGTTTAAGTTTGCCAAAATCAACTCGCCAAAGCTCATTAACCAGGCTTTTATGGAGCTGATAGGTCCGGATGAAACCAAAATATTCTGGAAAAAATACCTGGATACTTACATGACACAGGCTGATATTCATTTTATGAAAACCAGCGGTATGAATACCCTGCGCGTGCCTTTTAGTTACCGCCTTTTTACTGATGAGGATTACCTGGGCGAAAACAACCCGAACCGTGGCTTTGAATTGCTCGACAGGCTGATAGGCTGGTGCAAAGCCGAAGGCATATATGTTATTTTAGATATGCACAGCGCACCGGGAGGCCAGACAGGCGATAATATAGATGATGGCTACGGATATCCATTTCTGTTCCAAAACGAGGGCAGCAGGCAGCAAACCATACAAATATGGACAAGAATAGCCGATCACTATAAAAATGAAACCGCCATATTGGGTTACGATCTGCTGAATGAGCCTATCGCGCACTATTTTAACAAAGAAGAATTAAACCCATACCTGGAACCATTTTATAAGGAGCTAACCAAGGCGGTACGCACAGTTGATAAAAATCACCTGATCATTTTGGGCGGCGCGCAGTGGGATAGTAACATGCACATGTTCGGCCCTCCGTTTGATTCGAAACTGGTTTATACCTTCCACAAATACTGGACACCAACTACCAAGGATGTTATACAGGAGTATATCGATTTCAGGGATAAATACAATGTGCCGATATATTGCGGCGAAACCGGCGAAAACAAGGATCCATGGGTAGGCGACTTTCGTAAGCTGCTTGAAGCCAATAATATTGGCTGGACCTACTGGCCGTACAAAAAGATGGATAATGTAAGCGGTATTATTACATTTAAAAAGCCAATGGCTTATGATACCATTATAAACTATACCGAAAAACAGCGCATTAGCTTTGAGGATATTCGTAAAGCGGCACCAACAAACCGTGCACAGGTTAAACAGGCCTTATATGAAATGCTGGAGAATAGCAAATTTGAAAACTGCACCCCCAATAATAGTTATATACAGGCTTTGGGTTTGGTAACAAATAAGTAATATATACGTATAACTATACGTATATTAGTGTTAATAGTTATAATTGCGCTACTGCAATAAACCAATTATTTTTCCGGGCGAATGTTTGTATCTGGGTAGGGGCATAGTGTGATTTTTAAGTATGATAAAACGGTTACTGAAACTATTATTTGTTGGTGTTATAATTTTGTGCAGCACAGCCATGCAGGCTTTTGCGCAAAAGGCAGTTACACTTAGTGATACCAGCACGCATCACCCATTTGGCTACGATGAGATTTTACACTTTGAGGATGCGAGCGGCAAATTAACTTTTGATCAGATCCGCAGCCCTGCAATTGCATCCAAATTTCTTATCAGTGGTTTATATCCAACAACACACGATGCGCATACCACTTATTGGTGCCGCATAACCATAAATCACAACAAGCCAACACTGAATAACTGGCTACTGGAGTTTTATGATCAAACTATTGATGATATAACGGTTTATTCGCCTAACGCAAATAATGGCTTCACCATATCCAGGTTTGGCAGCAGTCACCCGTTTACCAACCGCTTGTATCAGCATAAAAATTTTAGCGTAAATATTGATAATGAGCTATATGGCGTGCACACATATTATATCCGTATACGGTCGCACCAGCCATCAAACGTTATTGTCGTATTAAAGTCGGTTAACTGGTTTATCCATTACGCACTGGACGAGTATTTCTTTTTCGGGGTTTTTTATGGGATGCTGCTGGTATTTGGCCTGTATAACCTCATGATGTTTTTTGCCATCAGGCAAATACAGTACCTGTATTATATTTTATATAACCTCAGCATCGGGATGTATGAAATGTGTACCGATGGTATTGCCTACCAGTATTTATGGCCAAACTCACCCGTCTGGAATCAATATGCTTATGGGGTGGCTCTGTTTTTCGCAAGCGTTTTTGGTATGTTGTTTACCAAGAGCCTGTTGTATGTGAAGGCTAAAGCGCCAACGCTTAACCGCTTAATATGGGTGGTTATAGCACTGCGTACCGTATTCTTTATTTTGTGTTTAACGGTAAATAATGCCTGGTTCAATTACCGGATAATAGAATTTATTCCGCTGTTGCTGGCTTGCTATACAGGTTATTATGTACTGAATAAAGGTTACTGGCCGGCACGCTTTTTTGTTGTTGGCTATAGCTTCCTGTTCCTGGGCTTTATTATCAAGATCCTGGAATCAAGGGCCTGGCTGGGTTTTGGTCCGTTAACACATTACAGCCTTAGCTTTTGTTTTATAATGGAGATGCTCTTTATCTCATTCGCGATAGCAGAAAAAGTGCGGATCCTGAAAAAGAAAAAGGATTACGCGCAGCGCCGTATCATCAGGCAGATGAAGCAGAACGAAGAGCTGAAAGACAACCTGAACAAACACCTGGAAGAACAAGTACGCGCACGTACCCATGAACTGGTTGAAAAATCGCAGGTGATAGAGGAGCAGAACGAGGAACTCAAATCGGTTAACATATTGCTGAAGGAACAAGCCGAAGAGATCTCACGCATAAACGTTTTGCTGGAGAATGATAACATCACCCTGCATACCAATATTGAGAAAGTTACGCACGATCGTGTAATGTCGGCAGCGGTGGATTTTGAGGAGTTTAGCAAGATTTACCCCGACCGTGAAACCTGCTTTAAATTCCTATCCGACCTTAAATGGGAGAAAGGCTATACCTGCCGCAAATGCGGTAATACGCATTATGGTAACGGGCATTTGCCGTACAGTCGCCGTTGCTCAAAATGCGGTTACGAGGAATCTGTAATTGCCTATACCATATTGCAGAACACCCGCATACCTATCAATAAGGCATTTTATATGATATTTTTGATGTACTCCACCAAAGGCAAAATATCATCGCATAAACTATCAGAAATTGTAGCCATACGGCAAAGCACCTGCTGGGCCTACAGCACCCGCATCAAAAAGATCATGGACGATAAGAAGAAACAACTCAGCAATGCTGGCAGCAAAGGCTGGAGTATGTTGGTTATTGATGATACGGAAGAGTAGTTTGGAGTTGAAAGTTAAAATTAAAAAGAACTAATTTAGGGAAATCCGGCACACCTGCGCCAATCGCAAGTTTAAGATTGAAGATGCATATAATTAATATTTTTAGCTATTCCATTGATATCAGGAAATAAAGTATAATAAGAAATGCCCATAGTAAATAGGTCGATCTTCAAATCTCTTTTACACTCAGCAGGAATTCGGAACTTCTCTAAACCCACAGAATGTTCCAATGGTTTAGTAGGTTCTTTGAACAACTGAAAAATTCCATTTTGAGCACTTATACGGGGCGTTAATGATGGAATTGTTAAGTATTGGTAATCAGCCCCGGAGATTTCAAAAGGATGTTCTGTTTTTCTTAAAATATTCACAAATCCTTTTCTTTGAAATGCAAAAAAAGCTGCATCGGTATGAAGGTTATTTACATTTTCAACCGCAAAAAATAGAGCCACAAGTGGAGAAAAAGTCCAATCTAAAAGCCTTGTTTTTAATCCATGATGTTGGGCAACGGCTAATAATATAAATAGATTACGTTCCTTTAATTCATGATATGTTTCGACTTCAAATTGTTGAAAAGAATGCCTTTCTGCCTCTTTAACAGTTTCAACATCAACAAACCTTCCTGTATTTAGAATTCTGCCAATACTTGGAAGAAGCTTATACTCAAAGTTATCATGCCCTCTAAATATCCATTTAAGAGGTTTATCAGTTGAAGCAGAATGCCTTTCTTCAATTATCTCGAAAAATCGTTTTAAAGAGGTTATATGATTTTCTTTATTGTCTAATACATCCATTGTTTCTTCCTTTAAGCGGTGGCAGATCCTTAATCCAGTCAAGTACTATGTTCCTTGCTGGCAGGCGTGTGCGTATATGAATCTTATAATCTAATTCTTGATTCCTGACTCTTCAAACTCACTCCCCCGAATCATCCACAGTTTCCTTCACCGTGCCTTCTTTTTTGCCATTGCCTAGTTTTACTTTAGGGTTATCCTGCGTGCCGGTAATGTTCATCGGGATGCCTATTATGCCCAACGGAGGCAGCCCCAGTCTGAATTTGATATCCATTTGCTTGTCAAAGTTCACCTGCCCCTCAAACCTGGCTCTGAAGCCTGCCATGCGTAGTTTGGTGCGTTCAATGGTGATCACATTATTGGCAATGGTGCTTTTGATATTTACCTGTGATACATCGGCATTGTTATTCACGCTGTCTTTATTAGCAGCCTTGCCCATAGCGCTGAACAGCTTATAGCCATGCAGCTGTATCTTCTTGGCTGATAATGTACCACCGCCTTTTAGCGACGGATATACCGGCTGCATATTGCTGTTCAGCTTGCCGCTTATTTGGTAATCCAGCGAAACAAGCCCCTGCGCGTAGGCAGCCGTTGCAACCATATCATGGAAAAGTTTGATGTGGTCATAAGCTTTCTTAATATCAAAGTCCTTGGCGTTTATGTGGTAATTAAAAAATGCCATCCGCGGACTGGTATTTGTATAGGTCGCGTCCATAGTTACCGGGGTGCCAATGATGGTAAACCCGGTACTTTTCATGTCGATATTGCCATTGTTGATGCTCATTTGCCCTTTGGCATCAGTAAGCGTAAGGGTTTGGTATTTTATCTTTTTAACTGCCGCTGTAAAGTTAAGGTCCAGGTTTTTCGGAACCATTATTACGCCAGATGGCGCACTTTTAGGCTTAGGCGCATCGGGAGTACCGGCGAAAACCATAAAATCATCAACCGTAATTAAATCACTGCTCAGGTTAAAATCACCTTTTAGTACTGATCCCGGCTTAATGGCATAGTTTATAACGTTTGATAACGCGCCGTTTAGTACAAGCGTTGAGTTGCCATATTTAGCGGTAAAGGCATCAAAATTCATCTTATCCTGGTTAAAGCTGAAAACGCCCTTGGTTATATAAAATGGTTTTGGGAACAGCTCCGATGTAAGCGATATATTCTTAACCTTCAGCGTTCCCGAATTGTTCAATTTATCGTAATGCCCTGCCACCGCGTCGCTTTGTTTGCCTTTGAGCGATACATTGGCGGTAACCGCGCCATTTACATTATAGCCTTTTATAGCAAATACTTTGTAAATTCTGCCAATATTTATAGTGCCATGCGAGTTGATATTATAATCCACATCCGCGAAATTATTCAGACTGGCTTTAAGGAAGAATGGCTCGCCCTCAAACTCAAATGATATTGGCTTAATAAATACCTTCATACCATTAAGTGTGCCGGTACGGTTAATAATGGTGGTGTTAACCTGTATATTCTGGATAGGGTGAGGGTAGTATTTGGTTTTTATAGAGCCATTTTTCATGCTGATGTTGGCCACCATAACCGGGAATTTCTTTTGAGCAGGCAGATAGTTCCCTTTTATCTGCATATTGGCATCCAGGTCGCCTTTAATATCAATTAAACTGTCGGTGGCCGGATAAAACTTTTTCAGGTCTGCAAAATGGAACTTGGTCTCTATTTTAGCATCCATCGGGAAGGTATCGGCATTACCTAATTTAAAATATCCTTTTATATAATTAGTTAGGGCTGTAGCGTACAGGTTGTCTACACTCATGCTCATGTGCTTATAGTTATGATCGGGGCAATCGGCCTTCATGTTAAAGCTGATGTTATTTATAGCCTCCGGCAGCGATGCATACTTAAAATAACCATCCTTAAATGACGATTGCATACTGAATTTAGGCACACTGGTGATCACCGTATCAATTACTTTCTTTCTGAGGCCTTTGCGGACAACAATACCTGTTGTATAACGCCCTTCGCTTAGTAAGTGCATAGTGTAGCGGCCCCTCACATCAAAAGTTTTTATACCGAAAGCGCGGTTCCATTTATCCAGATCAATTTCTGTATTTACCTTGGCATACACATAGGGGCTTTTTATACCCTTCACCCTTATTACCGAGCTGAAATAGTCCTTATCAATATTGAAATAGATAGAATCTACATTTACATACAGGCTATCCATGTTTAAATGCGGCAACTTCGTTTCCATATTCAGATACAAATTGCGCACCGGCGATGGTGTTGCTTTGTTGGATACCGAACCATTTCTAATCATTAAATTCATGCTGAAATCAGGCTTGATATTGTCTTTGGCGATGTATTTACCGGTTAACGCTATCTTTATATCACCAATGCCATTTACATCGGTTTTATCCAGCATTTTAAGGTAGGAAGCAGGCATAGCGGTGAAGATATCGTTCAGGTTCGTTTCATGCGAGTCGATCTTGAAATCCATATCATAACCATCTTTTATGAACGCGAAACGCCCTTTGAATTGCACCGGTAACTGGTTTATCTTTAGGTCATTCTTTTGAAATTCAAAAGCAAGGGATTTGGTGTTGATATTAGTCACCAGGTCGGCATTTACCTTTTTCGATAACACATAAGGCTCGTTGCCATAATAAAAATCTATCGACCCAATATCTGTATGCGAATGCAGCGTGAAAACATCCTTGCTCAAATCACCGCTGCCTGAATAATTAAAATTCCGGGCATTGATCTTTGTGGGGATAGACAGGTCATTATATATAAGGTGACTGTCCTCAATCAATATCTGGTCGATGCCTAATGATGCACCGCTGGTATCTGATGAAGCGGCTGTGCTTTGCTGCGATCCTTTATAAATACTGTAGTTTGCCCTGCCTGCGCTATCAACCTGTATATTAATAAAGGCTTTGTTCAGGAATATTTTATCAATGTTGATCTTGCTTTTAAACAGCGACGAAAGATCAATCCCCAGCGATAATTCCTTTGCGGCTACTAAGGTATCTTTCTGGAATGGGGCGCTCCCTTCCAGGTTCACATCATACAAAGTAAGCGTTAGCGCGGGGAACTTTTTGAAGAACGACAGGCTGGTGCCCGAAAAAGAGATATTGCCGTTTATGTTACCATTTATCCATCCTTTTATTTTGCTGGTTACCGTTTGCGGAAAAAGGTATGGCAGCAAAAACATAAGCAGTATAATACTACCTAATATAATACCGCTTATTTTAAGCGTTTTTAACAGGACTTTTGTGATAGATGTTTTCATAAATTGTGATAAAGTACACAAACAATAGTTGCCAGGCTAATAACGAACTACACTGGTAAAATTAGCATAAATATACATTATGCTTCGTTATATAAGCAACAGTTCATTTTTTGATAAAAAATATATGGAGCTTGTCCTTTTTTAATTCCTATAAACCCGCAACTAATAAAACTATTTGCTTATTATTGATTAGGATTAGTATAAAGCGTGAATTAAAACCTTTTTGCTACATAATGCTTATATCCAATAGACATCAAGAAACTTCACGTCTATTTCACTACCCGTTAATAATGGCTAAAATAAAACAAGCAGACCCACCCAATCTGCAATTTCCTGTAGTTGGTATTGGCGCTTCGGCAGGGGGATTAGATGCAGTAAGGTCATTTTTACAGGCGCTCCCTGCAAAATCGGGTATGGCTTTTGTTTTTGTTCAGCATTTAAGTCCTGAGCACACCAGTATTTTGCCAGAGTTGCTTCAACGGGTGGCCCCGTTTCCGGTTCATCAGATCACAGATAATATTCATCTTGACCCTGATAATTTATATATTATCCCTCAAAATAAAGTAGTTACCGCTACCGACGGCATACTTAAACTGGCACCTTTAGATAAGATCAATAAAAAAAGTAATACCATTGACCTTTTCTTTTCATCGTTGGGCGTGGTACACCAAAGTTATGCGGTGGGCGTGGTATTATCCGGTGCGTTAAATGATGGAACTGCAGGGTTACAGGTTATCAAATCATACGGAGGGCTCACGTTTGCGCAGGATGAAGGTTCGGCTGCGTTTGATAGTATGCCCAAAAGTGCTATTAATGCAGGTGTGGTTGATTTTGTTTTGCCACCCAATAAAATTGCTGAACGCCTGATCGCTATAAATTACCCTTTTCATGAGGATTATTCAAAGCAGCAAATAGATGATACAGTTCCGCAACAGGATGAAGAGATATTTAAACAGATACTTACCGTTTTGCGCGTTCGTCGCGGAGTTGATTTTACCTACTATAAACAAAGTACGTTAAAACGACGTATCATCCGCCGCATGGCGCTTAGCAAGGCCGAAAAACCAAATGATTATCTGGCACTTCTACGCGAAAATAAGGCTGAACAGGATACTTTGTATAACGATATGCTGATCTCGGTCACCAACTTTTTTCGTGATACGCAAAGCTTCGAAATCCTATGTAGCACGTTGTTGCCGGCATTGGTTAATAAAAAAAGTATTAATGAACCGCTGAGGATCTGGGTTGCGGGCTGTGCCACTGGCGAGGAAGCTTATTCCATAGCCATATGTTTACAGGAGGAACTTGGCGATAAAGCCACCGCCATGAAGATCCAGATCTTCGCTACTGATATTTCAGAAATAGCTATTGCTAAGGCACGTACAGGGATTTACCGGCCTACAGAGCTGATTGATGTTTCTTCATCGCGGCTACAGCAGTTTTTTGTTAAGGTTGATGGTAATTACCAGGTGAGTAAAGCCGTACGCGATATGTGTGTATTTGCCCAGCATAACCTGCTTAAAGATCCACCGTTCTCAAAGATAGACCTGGTGAGCTGCCGCAATGTGATGATATATCTTGAACCGGTGTTACAAAAAAGGGCGCTAACTACTTTCCATTATTCACTTAATGAAGAAGGTTACCTGATGCTGGGCAAGTCTGAAACCGTTGGCCACAGTACAGACTTGTTTGCCAGTTATAACAGCGTTGAAAAAATATACCGTAGAAAAGGCCCTGTCGGCCGTTTCATGAGTGTAGCTTCTACCGGGAGAGAGCTATCTTTCCGGGAGATTGATAAAGGGGTACAAAAAGAAAGTACCAATAAGGATGTTTTTAAAATTGCCGATGAGGCAATGCTGGCCAATTTTATGCCGCCGGGTGTATTGGTAAATGAAAAATTTGATATCGTTCAGTTCAGGGGCTCAACAGAAACATGGCTTGTGCCCCCAACGGGCCGGCCATCATACAATGTGATAAAAATGGCCCGCGAAGGGCTGGCGTTTGAGCTGCGCAATATTCTGCATCTGGCAAAAAAAACAAACCAGGCTGCCCGCAAATTTGCAGTATTTTTTAAGCTGAACGGTTTGCAGCACTATGTAAATATACAAGCGGCTCCGTTAAGGGATACGCCGGAGCCTTACTATCTTATAGTTTTTCAAAATGCCTCGTCAACAGGTATTCAGCAAACGCCGGTCGATTACATATACCCTCCTGAAAATGTGGTGTATAATGAAAACGAGTTGCGTATTGATCAATTGGAAAAAGAGTTGATACAGGCGCGTGCTGATATGCGCGCTATTACCGAAGAGCAGGAAACTGCCAATGAGGAGCTGCAAAGCGCTAATGAGGAACTATTATCAGGCAGTGAAGAATTGCAAAGCCTTAACGAAGAACTGGAAACATCTAAAGAGGAGCTGCAAAGCACTAATGAAGAGATCATGATCGTGAATAAGGAATTATTAAGCAGGAATGATCAGCTGAATGACGCCCGCTTGTATACCGAGGGGATTGTTAATACCATTCGCGACCCATTGCTTATACTTGATAAAGACCTGCGTATAAAACGGGCCACAGGCGGTTTTTATAATAAATTTAAAACTACAGAAAAGGAAACCGAAGGATTACATATATATGATTTAGGAAACCATCAATGGGATATTCCTAAGTTACGGGAGCTGTTAGAAAAAGTTCTGCCGGAAAAGCAAAGATCAGAAGATTTTGAAGTTACTCACGTGTTTCCGCATATCGGCAAAAAGATCATGTGTCTTAATGCCCGGCAAATTGATAATATAAATGGTGAGCAGTTGATATTACTCGCAATAGAAGACATAACCGATAAACGTAAGGTAGAGCAGGGCCTGGCCGAGGCGGGGCGTTTATTAGCTGAAAGTAAGGATAGATTAAAAGCCGCAGTTGATTCCGCCGGTTTGGGTACCTGGGATTATAACCCGCAAACAAAGGAATTTATAGGCGATAAACGTTGCAGGGAAATATTTGGATTGCCTGCAACGGCTCCAATAAATCTTTCTTCTTTTATTGAAATGGCCCATCCGGATGATTGTGCTCACCTGGAAGAACGGATAAAGGAAACATTGCTTAATAATAGCTCAGGAGATTTTGATATAGAATATAAAACACGGCCTATTGATAACAAAACTAAATGGCTGAAAGCAAAAGGAAGGGCTTATTTTAATGAGCAAGGTGTGGCCATACGTTTCATAGGTACATTATTGGATGTCACTGTTCAAAAATTAACTGATGAGGCGACAGTTGAATTATTACGAAAGAAGGACGAATTTATCAGTATAGCCAGCCATGAATTAAAAACACCTATAACAAGCCTTAAAGGGGCATTGCAAATAATTGAACGTGCCGCTCTTAGGGGAGGTGACATAAAAACAGTTGATTCATTTATTCAAAAAGCCATTAAGCAGGTTGATAAGCTTACCGAATTAATAAAAGATCTGCTTGATGTTACTAAAATACAATCAGGCAAACTAATGCTTAGAAAGGCAGATCTTTTACTGGATGAATTAATTGCGGAATGTGCCGATGAATTGCAGAGCAGCTCACAGGAACACAGGATAATTATTAAGGGTGAAAAAGGTATAATTTTGCATGCTGATAGAAATAGACTGGAACAGGTGATCATAAACCTGGTAGCCAATGCCATTAAATATTCACCGGGAGGCGATAAGGTAATCATCCATGTGGAAAAAGTAGATGGGGGGGTAAAAATAGCAATTACCGATTTTGGTATCGGTATTCCTGTTGATAATGTATCACTCATATTTGACCGCTTTTACAGGGTTGATGAAAATTCACAACGTTATGCCGGTTTAGGATTGGGATTGTATATATCATCTGAGATCATCAGACAGCACCAGAGCCGGATAAACATCGAAAGCGAAGTGGGCAAAGGTTCTACATTTTGGTTTGTTATACCTGTATAATTAACTGGCATCTTTGAAAGATTACAAAATGCTTTAGTTTATTTCTAATTTATAAATTATCATTCAGATTAATTAAATATGGATTATAATACTATTTTTACAAAGGATTTTAAACCATAAAGGCTGAATAGGTGTATTTGGTATATTTAATATCAATTTAAGCAAATCACAAGAGTGGCAGGTATTCAGGCAGATTATAACGCAGATGTGGAAGCTGTAATGAGCATTCCTATTGTGCCTAATTTATTGGAAGTTATTTGCCGCACTACAGGCATGGGCTTTGCCGCTATTGCACGGGTTACTGATGAAAAATGGATCACCTGCAGCGTACGCGATGAAATCCTGTTCGGCCTTGGTCCCGGCGATGAACTAAAGCTGGAAACCACCATTTGCCACGAAATAAGGCAAAGCGGCCAGGCGGTTATTATTGATCATGTTGATAATGATGCGGCTTTTCGCCATCACCATACACCTGCCATGTATGGCTTTCAAAGCTATATATCAGTGCCTATCATTCGAAGGGATGGCTCTTTCTTTGGCACTTTATGCGCTATTGACCCAAAACCTGCAAAACTGAACAACCCCGAAACGATTGGCATGTTCAACCTTTTTGCTGATCTGATCTCCTTTCATTTAAATTCTATTGAACAATTAAGCTTCGCAAAGCAAAAACTGGAAGAAGAGCAAAGAACATCCGAATTGCGCGAACAATTCATTGCCATATTAGGCCACGATTTGCGTAACCCTGCCGGGGCAATACTAAACAGTGCGCAGTTGCTGCTCAGGATGCCCTTGGATGAGCGCACTACCCGAGTGGCTAATATTATTAAAGATAGTTCATACCGCATAAAGGGATTGATTGAGAATATCATGGATTTTGCCAGCGGCAGGCTTGGTGGCGGTATAAACCTAAACCGCAATGTCAATGAGCCTATGGCTGATATTTTGAGCCATGTAATTTCAGAATTGCAGATCATATACCCTGATCGTATAGTTAAGGCTGAGTTTGAATTTGGCGAACCGGTAAATTGCGATGGCAAGCGTATTGCCCAGCTCTTTTCCAATATTTTAAGTAACGCTTTTACCCATGGCAAACCCGATGCACCTGTTAGGGTAAAGGCCACGAGCGCTGATGGCGAATTTACTTTATCTGTAACAAACCAGGGTACTAAAATTCCGGCATCGGCAATGGCACGCCTGTTCCAACCTTATTCGCGTGGCGAGGTTAAACGCGGGCAGCAAGGCCTGGGCCTTGGCTTATACATTGCTTCTCAAATAGCTGTTGAACACAAAGGCAAACTTTCAGTAACATCAACCAATTATGAAACTTGTTTTATCTTAATTATGCCGGTTAATTAATACTCACACAGGCCAAATTCTTAATGTTCGCTTATTTATACAACAATTGCAATATTTAAGCCCCTTTAATGCTGAAATTGCAATTTGGCACAGGCTGATTTTTGGCATTGCTGCCTAATATTATTCTGTTTAAGGTTTTTAGCGGGGTTTTGGCAGATTTTGGCAGATGTTTTTTTGGTCATTTTGTCAGTTATTGAATCTGTGTCATGTTTACTGACAAAGTGACAAATATTTCTTTTCGTGTAATATTTATTTCAAATAACGCAGTAGCCTGTATTTTACAGATCATGTTTTGCAAAATGCTCCGATATTTTAAAGGTCATGTGCTGTAGCGAAAAAACAAAAATCTTAATTCTTTTTTTAAGTTGATAAAATTGATTCAAATTCAACTTTTGGCGTCTGAAAATTTCTTTTTGGTGCTAAAATGGCAAAATATTTTTTTTTGAGTCGTTTTTTCGACCTCCAAATCCAAAATCGGCGATATTTTTTCATTAAATCCCATTTTTTCAGGTGAATTATAAAATTTAATAAATTCTGTTTTTTCGCTATCTCACCCGGAAAAAAAATATTTCACAGTGGCATAGAATTAGACAATACCACATCAGGAAAATTAAAGATTGTTCTTACATCCTAAACCTGAAACAAGGTATAACTGGAAGAGTAATATTTTTTCTAAAAGAGATATTAAATCATATTTATTAAAAAATTAAAAATTAAAGTCATGTTAGTAGTATTAGAAGTTGCCATTTTATTAGCTGTTATTATTTTACCTTTAGTTCCAGCTAAAAAAAGCGTAAAGAACTAAGTAATAAAAGTTCAGTTAATTATAAAGAGGGGATTGCTACAAGAGGGCTGTCCCTTTTTTATTGCCTTTTAATTTGAGTGTAAATATTTTGTTATTCCAAAATATACTCAGGTATAACTTCTATATTTAAGTTCTAACCTTAAATATATGAAAACCATAAAGCTGCTAGCTCTTTTACCCGCCTTACTACTTGCTCATGCCGGTAATGCGCAGGATAAAACACCACTTACCTTATCAACCCAGTATCCCCAAGCTGGTAAAAAATTAACTATTACCTATAATCCCGCAGGTACCTCTTTAAACGGTAAAGATTCGCTTAAAGCCAGGGTGTATTATATCGATAATAAAAACTTTCCGGTTGATGAGATCGCCTTGAAGCAAAATGGAGAATTATGGCAGGGCGAAGTAACTATAAATGATTCGGCAAAGGCATTTGTGGTAAAAGTGCTGCGTGATACGGTTATAGATAACAATAAAGGCAAGGGCTATGTATATGTTATTTATAAAGATCAGAAACCAATTAAGGGCGCTTATAATGCAAAAGCCTACGTTTACCAGATGGGAAAACAGCTGGATGTTACCCCGGATATGGCAGAGGCCACGGCCGATTATCAAAAAGAAACTGAGCTGCAGTTAAATGGAAAATCGCCTAAAATGCCAAATTATGCTTTAATGGCCAGATCATCTGACCCTGCAAAACGCGCGCTGGTTAATAAGGCCATAGATTCATTGGAAAAATCAGGTACTGAAGGTAGTATTTTTTTTGCAATTACTTTATTGGGAGCAGAGCACAAAACCAAAGCAGCAGATTCTCTTACTGCTATAGGCAAATTGAAATATCCAAATGACAATATTGCCAGGTATGCTTTGGAAAATGAGTTTTTTGCAACAACCAACCTGGCTAAAAGAGATTCCATATATCAATTGTATAGTAAAGACAGCCATGCCATTAAATCTGTAACGCAGTATATGGGAGTTTTTCTAACATTAGGATATTTAAAAGCGGAAAACCTTGAAAAATATCGCCAATACAAAAAAGAGATAATTAATACTACCGATTTAGATGGTAGTTTCAATTCTGTGGCATATGAGTGGGCTGTAGCCGGTAAGCATTTACCTGAGGCCGAAGAATTATCAAAGGAAACAATTGATTCCATAACCGCGCGGATCAATCATCCCGTCTCAAAAAGCTTTTTAACAGCAGACGAACTGAAAGCGCGCAACAAGGAAAGTCTTGATTCTTATACCGATACCTATACATTTATATTATATAAAGAGGGTAAAAACTATGCTGAAGCTTTAAAACTGGAAGCTCCAGTTTGGGAAAGGAATCAGCTCGATGCTGATATAACTGAACACTATGCGCTATTGTTGATGGCTACCGGTGACTACGGTAAAGCGACATCAATTATTGAAGCTACTATTAAAGATGGAAAAGCAACCAAAGGCCTTAACGATGTGTTGAAAAAATGCTATCTGCATAAAAATGGCAGTGACAAAGGCTTTGATGCGTATATGGCACAGTTAAATGAAGTATCAAACCAAAAGGCTAAGGAGGCATTGGCTAAAGAAATGATTAATATACCCGCACCTGCCTTTACTTTAAAAGACCTGGATGGTAACACTGTGTCATTAGCCAGCCTGAAAGGAAAAACTGTAATAGTCGATTTTTGGGCAACCTGGTGCGGCCCATGCAAAGCCTCGATGCCCGGAATGCAGATAGCTGTAAATAAATATAAGAACGATCCTAACGTAAAATTCCTGTTCATTGATGCCTGGGAAAATGGCGACGATTACCTGCCAAAGGTTAAAAAGTTTATAGGCGATAATAAGTATACATTTAATGTACTGGTTGATGAAAAAGACCAATCAGGCCAGCAGGCGAAGGTTATAAGCCAGTTTAAGGTTGATGGCATACCTACCAAGTTCATTATTGATGGTAACGGCAATATCCGCTTTAAACATGTGGGCTATGATGGCTCGGACGATGCCGTGGTAAGCACAGTAAGCAGTATGATAGATATGGCAAAAATGTAAACCGAATATTGTTCAACAAAAAAGGGTAAGATTTTTTAAATCTTACCCTTTTTTGTTAGCTGATTAAGCTGATATTATTGAGGCCCATCGGATGGTAGGCCAACTACTTTATATGCTTTGTGGTTGTTGTTATCACGGGTTTCCTGGTAATAAATGTCATCAGGTGTTACAAACATGCGTGTGCCGTTAACAGTAACACCTCTTGAATCAGGTGGTAATTTTGGTACAAGATCACCTATTTGAACATTCGCCCTGCTAATGCCTGTTGGGGCTGGAGCAGCACTGCTTCCCTGGTCATAATTTCCATTAGCTGGTGGAGGAGGGGTGCCACTATCGTTGTCCTGCCCAACACCTTGCTGTCCATCGGTATTCAGTTCGCCGTCTTTACCGGCAATTTCGTAAGCTAATGAGCCGTCATCTTTAGTAATAGCTACATAATAAACGCCATCAGCTTCATAATACTGCTGCCCGTTAATTACAATTGATTGTGCTTTTGATGGTAAAGTATTTATCTCTGCGCCTACCGGTGGTTCAACTACAGTATACTGGTCGTTATTATATTGGTAGTAAAAACCATTGCTGTAATAGTATTGGTAATCTCCCCACCAGAATGGATAGTATCCGTAAGGTAAAAATCCTATGCTAAAACCAATGCGCGGGCCATATATGCTGCCATAAAAGCCGCCATGGTAGTAATAGCCACCATAACCAAACCTGCCGCGATAGCCGTATCCATGATACCCGTATCCACCACGACCATAATAGCCCCCACGGTAACCACCACGACCATAATAGCCGCCTCTATATGCTCCCCCTCTATAGGCTGTTACACCGTCTCTTCCGGCATAGCCAACTCTGCCCGCGTATGCACGGTTACCGCCTGCATAATTTCCACGGCCTGCATAAGCACGATTACCGCCAGAATAGGCCGCTCTGCCGCCACCTGAATAGGTTGCCCGACCGCCGCCGCCGCCACTAAAGTGAGTGCCGCCGCCACCGCTAAAATGACCACCGCCACCGCCGCCGCCAGAATGACCGCCGCCACCACCACCGCCATGTCCGTGCTGTGCACTGGCGGGAACTGCTAAAAACAGACATAACAGTCCGCTTAAGCCTAAAACAATGATATTTCTATTTAACCTTTTCATAATCTATAACAATAAGGCAATTAACGTGCCGATGTATAATAGACAATGCAAATTGTAAAAGGTTTAATCGCCTTTTAAAGCAATTTGAATGTATTATTATTAAAACAAATCAACATAATTGTATGATGCGTGTTATGGGTAAACATGCTGCAACATATAACTACAAATAGCTGCAAATTATTATAACCATGAACGAGATAACATTACATCCCTTACTATTTAAGCCAATATACCAATATAGGTTATGGGGCGGCAGGCGACTGGCCGGTTTGCTTAAAGAACCATTGCCAGAAGGCCCGGTAGGCGAGGCCTGGATATTAAGCGACAGGGACGACCATGCCAGCGTAGTTACCAATGGTTTATACCAGGGCTATACGCTAACGCAATTGTTTGCGCAATACCCCGAGAACATCATGGGTAAATTTGCTTCAACATTTGATCGTTTTCCTTTATTGCTGAAGTTTTTGGATTGTAAGGAAGTACTATCGGTACAGGTACATCCATCCGACGATCAAAAGGAATATATACCGCCCGGTGATACCGGCAAAACGGAAGCATGGGTAGTATTGGAAACAGGCGAAAAAGCACTCATCTATTCCGGCTTAAAACCAGGTACTAATGCAGATATCTTACGGAAAGCGCTTACAGAACATAAAGTTGCCGATTATATCCACAATTTTACACCAAAAGATGGCGATGCTGTGTTTATCCATTCGGGCACTGTACACACTTTGGCCGATGTTGTAGTATTTGAGGTACAGGAAAACAGCGATACTACTTACCGTTTATATGATTGGGACAGGGTTGATGCCAAAACAGGCAAACCCCGTCAGCTGGATGTAGATAAAGCAATTGCCTGTATCGATTTTAATATCACCAATGTTGGGCCGGTAAAACCAAAAATTGAATCGGCCCTCCCCATACTGCGTGAGCAGTTATTTAATAACGAACATTTTATTTTATGGCGCATCCAAACTGAAGATCAGTTTTCAGTAGGTGCCGAAGATGTACCGCGCATATTGGTATGCGTAGATGGGGAAGGTGCTGTGCATTATGATGGGACCGATTATCCAATTACTAAAGGCGATGTAATGCTCATTCCGGCTGTGCTGGGTGTGCTTAATTGTTCGCCGAAAGGCAAAATAAACCTGCTGGAAATAGCCATACCTGAAAATTAAAACCTAAGCGTTATCCCTGCGGGGATGATATAATATAAATTATGAAAAAACTAATTGTATTTGATCTGGATGGCACGCTTGCTGAAAGCAAAGCAGCATTAGATCCTGAAATGGCCAAATTATTTAGCCGTTTAATTGATATTGTACATGTAGCCATCATATCCGGCGGGGATTGGCCACAGTTTGAGAAACAGGTATTATCTCATCTGCCTCAGGATAAGCACCTCAAGCATTTGTCGATCTTACCAACCTGCGGCACCAAATTTTATCAATATAAAAAAGGCTGGGAAAAACTCTATTCGGAGGATTTTACCGATGATGAGAAAACAAAGATCATCGATTCGCTGAACGCTGCTATAAAGGAATCGAAAACCGAAGTAATAAAAACCTGGGGCGAAGCGATTGAGGACAGGGGCAGCCAGATCACCTATTCGGCATTGGGGCAAAAAGCGCCCTTGAATGAGAAAAAAGTGTGGGATCCTAAATTTGTAAAACGCAAAAAGATCAAAGACATACTGGATAAAACCCTGCCCGAATTTTCGGTACAAATGGGCGGCGCTACCTCAATTGATATTACCAAGCCAGGTATTGATAAAGCTTACGGCATGCGTAAGCTTAAAAAGGTATTAGGTATCAAGATCAGCGAGATGATATTTATTGGCGATGCCTTATTTAAAGGTGGTAATGATTACCCGGCCAGCACAACCGGGGCCGACTCCATACAGGTACGAGATCCGGATGAAACCAAGCGGGTTATTGAAACGATCATATCATGCCTGGGCGGTAAAATATCAACATTTGAAATAGAAAAGGAGAAGAAACAAGATGCCTGAATTTAAAGTGCAGCGTTTGGGTACATTGATGACACCCGAGCCAGGTAATGAGCTGGAAGTTGAAGGTGTGTTAAACCCGGCTGCGGTACGTGGGCCGGATGGACATTTATATTTATTCCCTCGTTTGGTGGCCAAAGGCAATTATTCACGGATTGGTATAGCACGCGTAAAGTTTAATGATGCCGGTGATCCGGTAGGTGTTGAACGCCTGGGTATAGCATTGGAACCTACAGCAGATTATGAAAAACGGCCGGATGGTGGTGGCTGCGAAGATCCGCGTATTACTTATAATACCGTGTTACAGCATTACGTAATGAACTATGTAGCATTTGGCCCCAATGGCCCAAGAATAGCCTTAGCGCGTTCTAATGATCTGCTGCATTGGGAAAGGGTAGGGTTAGCCAGCTTTAGTCCTTACAAGCATATTGAATTTCAGGGTGTGGATAATAAGGATTCCTGTACTTTTCCTGATGCAATACCCAACCCATCCGGTCACCCCGAACTTGGCTTATTACACCGTCCGTTATTTCCAGGCACCAGTCCTGAGGAGATGATGAAAAAATCAAGGTCGAAGGAAATTGATATCCACCTGGAAAGTATCTGGATATCCTACCGCCCGGTTAAATTAAATGAACATATACCTGTTAAGGGGGCCAAATTTACCTCGCATCATAGATTAGCAGCACCCGAGGCTGATTGGGAAAAGCTGAAAATAGGTTGCGGTACGCCACCCGTTTTAACCAAACACGGCTGGATGATCATTTATCACGGTGTGCACGAAACCGACGGTACAGGCGATCAAAAACAACGGCTGGTGTATTCGGCAGGGGTGATGATACTGGATAAGGATAACCCAGCTAATATATTATACCGTTCGCCTCAGCCTGTTTTAAAGCCGGATAATCCTGATGAGCAGGTTGGGCTGATTGCCAATGTAGTGTTCCCGACAGGGATTGATTGCAGGCATGATCTGGGTACACCTAACCGGTTCGACCTATATTATGGAATGGCTGACGATAGAATTGGTGTGGCCAGGCTTGATATACCCGACGAATTGCCGGATTAATTAAAACAGCAAATATAGGGTAAAGCGATAAACCGTATAAGTAATAACCGGTGCAGCCAAAATATCAATAGTATAATGTATATGCTGAATAATCAGCAAAACGGCGATTGCTATAATGGAAAAGAAAGCTATTATTTTGTCGGTCTTTTTTTCAAGGCATAAAAATATCAGCATTACAGTGGTAATATGCCCGGAGAAAAACAGGTCTTTTGTTATCAAGGCTTGTCCGTAAAATACTCCTGTGAGCGGATCGGAGAGTGGTATTAAGCCCACTGGCGGGTTTAAGGCTACAATACTAATGCATATCATGCGGGCTATACACACAAATATAAGCGACCATGCATATACAAGATAGATGGATGGTCTGTAAAGAGCCCTGTATAATATTAGCAGGCCCATGCCCCAGATGATAATAAATATAGCAACCGATACGTTGTGTGGTGGTACCTGGGCCAATAGCCAGTCGTGCAGTACTACACCCTGCCTTTGTTCAATGCCCCTAAAAAAATAAGGTAGGTAAATTATAATAGCAAAGATAATGATTGAACCGCTTATCAGTCTCAATCGCTTTGGCCCTGTGTTGCAGGCTACCTTCCATCTGTCTTTTATACTTAAACCTATTTGGGGCACACTTTTTTTATTAGAGGCGCAAAAATAGTATTTGCGATGGAATATTCTGTAATTGTTAAACGATTATTAAATAATTGGAAAGTAAAATAAAGATAATTCAGGTGCAATTTTGTTGCATTGGTATGTATCTTTGCAAGATTTTGGTAAGAATAACGTTCCTTTCAGAGTAATTTTATATACTTGATAATCAATTATTAATTTAATGCCACAAGTACAAAACGATAACCGGTTTGAGCATTTGCTTGATCATCATCATTTAAAAAAAACAGGGCCCAGGTTAAGAGTTTTGTCGATGATGTCATCAAAAAATACCGCTACTTCCCAGCCCGACCTGGAGAATTTGATGCACGATGTTGACCGTGTCACGCTTTACCGTATCCTTAATGTGTTTGAAGAAAAAGGCATTATCCATAAAGTTTTCGACTTAAATGGCACAGCCAATTACGCCATTTGCAGCTCTAATTGCGAGGAGCATCACCACCAGGATGAGCACCTGCATTTTAATTGTACGGTGTGTAACAATGTATATTGCTTAAATGATCTTAACCTGCCGGCAATTAATCTTCCGGCTGGTTTTAAGGCCGAAAATTTCACGCTGTATGCCAGCGGCCTGTGCCCAAAATGCAGCAAAAAAGAAAATAAAAAATAATTCAACTTTATTGCTAATTTTTAGTTGTTGCTTTATACCTTCAAAAACAACAATGCGTACTACTCGCAAAACGAATAATTAATGAGAAATAACATCCGGGGACTAAAAGCTATTATCTGTTTTGCTTTGTTCTGCAGTCCTGTACTAACCTCCTTTGTCAATCCAGGCGATACCTCACAAACAAAACCCTTTAAAGTACGAACAATTGTAATTGATGCAGGCCATGGTGGCAAAGATCCCGGTGCTCATGGTTCCTATTCGCTTGAAAAAACAGTAGCGCTATCCATCGCCAAAAAATTAAGGGATGCTATAAATGATGCCATGCCATCAATAAAAGTCATCATGACGCGGGATGACAATACTTTTATTGAGCTGAACAGGCGTTCAGAGATCGCAAATGAAAACCATTCAAACCTGTTTATATCTATACACTGTAATTCATCGCCCGAGGGTACCGCAAGTATCGCGCATAAGCAAAAAGGTATAATGGTATTGGTTTATGCTATCCACCGCAAAGGCGAGCAATTGGAGGCGATCCGTGAAAACTCATCTATATATATTGAGAAGAACTACAAGCAAACCTATGAAAGCTATGATGAGAGCGACCCCACAAACCTCATTGTATTAAATGCTTACATGCAAAAATACCGTAAGCAAAGCATCTTGTTTGGTGATCTGCTGATGGATCAGTTTAAAGCTACCGGCGACCGCGAGGTATTAGGTGTAAAAGAACAAGGCGTACTGGTTTTAGCGCATAGCGCGATGCCTGCTGTACTGATTGAAACCGGCTTCATCAATAACCCCACCGAAGAAGATTACCTCAACTCCGCAACCGGCCAGGCCGAGATTGTCAAGTCTATTGTAAATGCTATACAGGAGTATAGGAGAGAGGTGGATAGTAAGCAATAGAATTACACGAATTTTACGGATTTATTCGAATTACACGAATGATTAGCGCTATTTCTCTCACAGCGTCATTGCGAGGAACGAAGCAATCCCTAACCATACAGAGCGGCTCTGCTAATCGGGGATTGCTTCGTTCCTCGCAATGACGCTTTGATAAAAAGGTGATGTTACGAATCAAACTACAAATTAAACACCAACTGCTTAGCTCTACCACCAATAACCTCCGCGCCACCTATATAATAAACCGGGGTTTCCTCATATCTTGAAGCTACAACTATTTCAGTGCCATTGGCATGACTGTTAAACAGCTCATAAACTAAGCTCGGATCATTGTTGTTTTTTGAAAGATGGGCCAGCAATAAATGGCTCATGTAGGCAGGCTTATGGTTGATGAAAAGCTCCAGTGCCTGTTTATTTGATAAGTGCCCGTTGCCGCCACGGATGCGCCGTTTTAAATGATAAGGGTAACCGCCGCTGTCCAGCATTTCATCATCATAATTAGCTTCCAGGAAGGCAGCATGGCATTTTTGAAAGTTAGCTATCAGGTTATCGCAAACTATGCCAATGTCGGTAAATATGCCAACCGTAATATCCCGGCAAGTAACAATAAAGCTATGCGGCTCCGATGCATCATGGAATTTGGGAAACGCAGTTACCGCCAGTTCGCCAATCATTACCGGCTCATACGCTATAAAATTTATAAAGCTATAATCCTCAAAATTAACATTTAGGTGCCTGAGTGTGCCGGGTGTTATATAAACAGGTATATTAAACTTTTTTGCCAGCACCGGGATGCCGCTGATATGGTCGGTATGCTCGTGTGAGATGAAGATCGCTTTTACTTTATTAATGGATAATCCCAGCCGTTTCATGCGCTTTTCGGTTTCGCGGCAGGAGATGCCCGCATCAACCATGATCGCTTCGTGCTCATTACCAATGTAATAGCAGTTGCCGTTGCTCCCCGAGTTTAATGATGTAATAAATAGCGACATACCAATTACAAATTAACCGGTTTTTAATCAAATTATCTTAACTTTTACTTACAAAACTGATGTTTATATTTGGCACATGGATTCACCACAAACTTTACCTGTACTGGATGCTCAGGAACTGCGCGTACTTGGCGTATTAATGGAAAAAAGCAAAACCACGCCCGATTATTACCCCATGACCATCAACAGCCTGGTGGCGGCCTGCAACCAAAAAACCAGTCGCAAGCCGGTGGTGCAATATGATGAGGACACCGTTGCCACTGCGCTGAACACATTAAAAAGGCGTGGGTTGATCTCGACCGCTACCGGTGGTTCCGATCGTTCGGTAAAATTCAAACATAATTTTGCTATTGTGTTCCCGGTTTTACCATCTGAGGTTGCGCTGATGTGTTTATTAATGCTGAGGGGCCCGCAAACTCCTGGAGAACTAAACACCAACTCGGGCAGGTTACATGAGTTCGAATCGATAGAAGAAGTACAGGAGGTTTTGGAGCGATTAACTACAGCCGAGCCGCCATTTGTATTGCAATTGCCACGCCGACCGGGACAAAAAGAGGTGCGTTACGCGCATTTATTATCGGGTATACCTGATGTAAATGAAGATTATGCTGATGAGGCCGCTAATAAACCATCAAGCGGTTTAGAAGCCCGTGTAGTTAAGCTGGAGCAGGAACTGGCTGAATTGCGTGAAGCTTTTGATAAGCTGATGAAGGAACTAACCTAAGAAGCGGCCGGCGCCGAGAATACAAAGTGTGTAACCAGCTTATCGCAGATGATAAGGGAGGCGATGATTAATGCTACACCTGCTATTTCATTAAGCCGGTGTACAAATTTAACGGATATACGGTCGCGGAGCTTATCGGCATAAAAGGCCTTTGTAGTATCCATACCAAATTGCACTATCAATATGGTTAAAAACATGATGCCTATTTTAAGCGCCCGGTTATGTACCCCCTCATGGTAAACGGTACTGGCGGTGCCGATAACAAATGTCCAGTGCAGCAGGATGGTAGGGTTAAAAATGCACATAAAAAAGCCTTTCAGAAAGTAACCAGCCTTGTGCAACCTTGTTGGAACCGTAACTTTATAGCTAACCTCGGCCTTTTTGAATATATAATAAATGCCGATGATAAATAAGATAACACTGCCTACCACACCGGCAATAGTTTTATCATGTGCTGAAATATCAAAGTATTGCGCGCCAAATAGCAGAGCTCCTACAAATACCATATCACTGCATACTACGCCTAAGGCTAATGCAACACCAGCATGAAAACCTTTTTCAATACTGGTTTTAATTAGAGCAAAAAATACCGGGCCTGTAAGAAACGTCAGCACTAATCCAAATCCAATCCCCGAGATAACAGCTTCTATCATTAATAATAGTTTCAGTTTTGAGTATGCGAATATGCAATTTTTATCTCTTAAACAAAGAAAAGTTTGCTATACCGATTTATTAATTCAAAAAAATTTAGCCTGAATTATAAAATTTGCACTATGTTAGTGCCCTGATTATACTTTTTTATAACCTACAATAAACAATGGAACAAGACAAAACAAAAAGTTATGGCTCTGCGCTGTACACCCTTATCATCGTATTTTTCTTTTGGGGCTTCTTGGCGGCCTCAAATGGTGTATTTATACCGTTTTGCAAATCACACTTTAGTTTATCGCAATTTGAATCACAGCTAATTGATTTTACATTTTACGGTGGTTATTTTATCGGATCATTGATATTATACTTTGCATCACAATTCAGCAAGGTTGATATACTTAATAAATTAGGCTATAAAAATGGTATTATCCTGGGCCTTGTAATATCGGCAGCAGGTGCATTGGGTATGATCCCGGCTGTTGCATCAGGCTCATTTGGTTTAATCTTAACCGTATTTTTCATCATAGCAGTAGGCTTTTCATTACAGCAAACTGCGGCAAACCCTTTCGTTGTTGCCTTGGGACCGCCTGAAACAGGTTCAAACCGTTTAAATTTCGCAGGCAGCGTAAACAATATTGGCGCTTTATTAGGCCCGGTTGTAGTTGGTTTTGTATTATTTGGATCAGCATCAGCAAAAATTGCGGCAGCCGATGTAAAAATATCATCAGTTGATAACCTATACTACATACTTGCAGGCTTATTTATAGCTGTTGCTATATTCTTCTGGGTATCAAAACTGCCAACAGTAACCAGCGATGAAGAAATTGAGGCGAGCACAAAAGCAAATACACCGCTTTTTGTAATATTCATTGCGTTTTTATTGATCCTTGCTGCTGATCCTATCAGCAAAGCAACTTCAATACCGAGCCAGTATTTTGTTTACGCTTCATTGGCTATTATTGTGTTTACATTGGTAGGTACCATATTTGCCGCCAAAAAAAGCAGCCACGGCTGGGGCGCAATGCAATACCCTCAATTAATTTTAGGTATGCTGGCCATATTTACTTATGTAGGTACCGAAGTAACTATACAAAGTAATATGGGCTCATTGTTAAAAACTCCTGCGTTCGGTTCATTTAGCGAATCAGAAATTGCACCATACATTTCATTGTACTGGGGTAGTTTAATGATCGGCCGTTTTGCTGGTTCTATAGGTGCTTTTGATCTTTCAAAAACAACAAAGTATGTGCTATATGTTTTAGTGCCATTTATAGCATTTGGTTTAGTACTGGTAGTAAATGCAATAACGGGTGTTGATGTAAGTAACTTATATGTATATGCAGTTTGTGTCGCTATATTGGTTGTAGCTTTCTTTATAGGTCAGCAAAAACCGGTACGTACTTTATCTACATTAGGTGTGCTTGGGATGATCTTTATATTGGTAGGTTTATTTACAACAGGCCGTGTGGCTACGTTCTCATTTATTAGCGGTGGTTTATGCTGTTCAATCATGTGGCCATCTATATTCTCTTTAGCTATCACAGGTTTAGGTAAATACACCAGTCAGGGCTCTGCATTTTTGATCATGATGATATTAGGTGGTTCTATTATTCCGCCGCTGCAAGGTAAAATTGCCGATGGCAGCAACAATCTGATTGCAGGCATGAGCGGGATACATTTTTCATACATAGTTCCGGTATTAGGCTTTGCTTACCTTACCTATTTTGCATGGAAAGTTAGCCGTGAGTTACAAAAACAAGGTATTGATCTTGATCACGTAGAAGCAAAAGGCGGACATTAATCTTCTTTAGTCATTATGTCATTGGGTCCTTAAGTCATTAACACAACAATGACCCAATGACCAATGACTCAATGACAAAATCTATGAGTAAATTAAGTTTCGATAATATTTTCATGAACCTGGCATCCGACCTGGCCCAACGCTCTCACTGCATTAAGGCCCAGGTCGGAGCCGTTTTAACGCGGGATACCCGTATCATATCCATCGGGTATAATGGGCCGCCATCAGGTACCCATAACTGCGATGAGGAATGGCCCGGGGTCGGCTGCCCGCGCGATTCTCGTAATAGCTGCTCATTGGCATTGCATGCTGAGGAGAACGCTATATTATACGCCGTTAAAAATGGTGCTAAATTGGAAGGTGCTACACTTTATACTACGCTATCGCCCTGCCTTGCCTGCGCGCGGCTGATCTTCTCCGCAGGTATAAAACATGTCTACTTTAAAAGCTCTTATGCTGAATATAAAGGCCTGCCAAGTGACGAAGGCGTTGACTTTTTGAATAAGTTTGGTGTGAAGACGGAGAAATTTACCGCTGATTTCGATTGATTGTTTTGATTTTGCTTAGCAAATCAGCAAACTGCCCACTGCAATACTGCAAACTTTATTACTTTTGGTAATGAACCTCAATAAAGAATCACTGCAAAAAACAATTACCTATAAAACATCAAGGAGCGGGGGTAAAGGCGGGCAAAATGTAAACAAGGTATCAAGTAAGGTAGAGCTGTTGTTTTCTATAGATGATTCAATTTTATTTACTGATGAGGAAAAAGCTTTACTAAAAGATAAACTACAATCCCGGTTTAATAAGGATGGCTATATTCAGGTAATATGCGATGAGGAGCGCAGCCAATACCTCAACAAGGAAAAAGCCATTGAGCGACTAATTATATTGCTCAAAAATGCCCTGCATAAACCCAAGGTCCGCAAATCCACACGTGTAAGCAAAGCAGCCAAAGCGGCGCGTTTGGAAAATAAGCGACTAAACGCTGCTAAAAAGGAAGGCAGAAGAGGTAAGTTTGATGAGTAGTTGTTAGTGATCAGAGGTTGGAGATTAGAGATTAGTCTTAGCACTCTAACCTTGCGCTTTTCTCAATTCGCCACCTAATCACTAGTCTCCAACCTCCAATCACTCTATTTAAAGCGGTACATCCCCGTAATTGTTCCCCATTGATGGGTTGAGCGGATCATTTCTTTTGTGTCACGAGTACGTACTATCGCGGCAATATCAAATGTAAAGCGGTTGGTGGTAAAGTCAACGCCTAATTGGTTGCTGAAAATAAAAGGCTCTTTATCTAAAGTAATTTCCTGGCTGCCGGCCTCGTGATGTGTTTCCAGTAAACCACCTTGTATGGTAGCATCATAGGCTACATAATTAATGAGCGGTTTATAGTAGAAGAATAATTCATGCTTGTGCAGCGGTGTTATTTTGTCGCCTTGTGAAGCGGTACTTTGTGTACTTACCGAATTAAACAGCTGGTTAAAATTACCCAAACGAAGCAGGAAACCTAATCCCGCCCCGGTAAAACCATTACCCAGGTTACCATATGAGCTGAATGAAATGTCCACTCCCGTAGTGCGTGCAAGCAGCCTGTTATATTCAGCAGAAAGGTTTATCTCCGGGTCATTCTTTATCTGGTATTCCCAGCCGCTTGGGTGGTAAAAGCCAAAAGTACTGTGCACCCAATCCTGTACCTGTTTACCAAATGCATCCGGGCCAACTATACCTAATTGCGCGCCCAGTTTCAGGTTGCTTTCATTGCTATACAGAAAGTTCAGGGTCGATCCAACATATAAATAGGCCGCAAAAGGGCGGTCGACTAAATAGGACAGATCTCTCCCATCTATATTTACACTGCCTGCCTGCGGATTAAATATCTTCTGGCCGAATTCAAATCCTAATATTTTATTCTTCAGATTATCATTCCCATCGGTTGATAATGCATGCCTGTAATAGAAATAAATACCATCCGTATAATATCTGTCCGATCCTTGTAATAAATAAGAATCATTATCGGTTTGTACGCCAATTTCAGTGCTATGCTGCGCCTGCGCAAATAAGTTTGAAGCTGCGCAGATACATGCGAGCGTGAAAAGTAATTTTATTTTCATTAATGGGAGATCAACTAATGCTCAAAAATATAAAAAGCCTCCTTATACAAGAGGCTTTTAAAAAATATGTGATTACAATTATTAAACTAAATAGGAATACTGCTTAATTTAAAACGGGTTTAGCTTCTTCCTTTACTGTAAGATCAAGCGCGTCATCAACCTGCTGATTTAAAAGGGCAAGGTTAATTACCTCGCGCATATCAGTCACATAATGGAACTGAAGATCTTTAATATAAGATTCCTTAATTTCCAGTATATCCTTTTGGTTCGACTTGCAAAGTATTATCTCTTTAATATTGGCACGTTTTGCGGCCAGTATTTTTTCTTTGATACCACCAACCGGTAAAACACGGCCGCGCAGGGTTATCTCGCCGGTCATGGCCAGGTGAGGCTTTATTTTACGCTGTGTAAAGGCCGATGTAAGCGCAGTTAACATAGTTACTCCAGCCGATGGCCCATCCTTTGGTGTAGCGCCCGCAGGTACGTGTATATGTACATCCCACAGATCAAACAATTTAGGGTTGATATCAAAATAAGAGGAATGCGCACGCAGGTAAGCCATGGCTATAGTAGCCGATTCTTTCATCACATCACCCAAACTACCTGTTAAGGTTAAACGGCCTTTACCGGGGCTTAAACTGGCCTCAATAAACAATATATCGCCGCCAACCGATGTCCAGGCCAGACCTGTTACCACACCCGCTACGTTATTGCCTTCGTACAGGTCCTTATCATATATGGGTGCACCTAATATCCGCTCAACATCGGGCTTGCTTACGGTATTGTTATAAGGCTCTTCAAGGGCAATGCTTTTTGCCACGCCGCGTACTACCGAGCCAATTTTTTTCTCCAACGCACGTACGCCCGACTCACGGGTGTAATCCTCCACTATTTTTTCAAGTACATCGCCTTTAATAACTACATCCTTGGTTTTTAAACCATGTGCCTCACGTTGTTTAGGCAACAGGTGTTGTTTAGCGATCTCTATTTTTTCCTCTATGGTATAGCCATTCACTTCAATGATCTCCATACGATCCAGCAATGCCGGTTGTATGCTGCTCAGTGAGTTTGCTGTCGCGATGAACATCACGTTCGACAGGTCGAAATCCATCTCTACATAATGATCATAAAAGGTGCTGTTCTGCTCAGGGTCGAGCACTTCAAGCAGGGCAGAAGACGGGTCGCCCCTAAAATCATTACCTACTTTATCAATCTCATCCAATATAAACACAGGGTTTGCAGCTCCGGCCTTTTTAATTGAGGTGATGATACGGCCCGGCATAGCACCAATATATGTTTTACGGTGACCGCGTATCTCCGCTTCATCGCGGATGCCGCCTAAAGCCATACGCACATATTTGCGGCCCAATGCTTTTGCAATTGATTTACCTAACGAAGTTTTACCAACTCCCGGAGGGCCAACCAAACAAAGGATAGGGGCTTTCATATTGTGCTTTAATTTAAGCACGGCCAGGTATTCTATTATGCGCTGTTTTACTTTATCTAAACCAAAGTGGTCCTTATCCAATACCTTTTGGGCACGTTTAAGGTCGAAGTTATCTTTGGTGAACTCGTTCCATGGCAAGTCGAGTAACAATTCCAGGTAATTTATCTGTACCGAATAATCTGCCGCGGCAGGGTTTATGCGGGCTAATTTGTCAAGCTCTTTATTAAAATGGTCATTAACATCCTTGGCCCATTTCTTTTTGGTACCACGCTCGCGTAAACTATCAATCTCCAGATCGGGCGAATTACCGCCCAGTTCTTCCTGTATAGTTTTTAGCTGCTGGTTCAGGAAATAATCGCGCTGTTGTTTATCCAGGTCTACACGTACCTTGGTTTGTATCTGGTTCTTTAGTTCCAGCATTTGCAGGTCCAGCGTTAAATGTTCCAGCACCAGGTTGGTACGCTCACGCAGATTGGCTATCTCCAGCAAATTTTGCTTGGCGGTCATATCAGCGTTCATGTTTGATGATATAAAATTTATCAAAAATGAACTGCTTTCAATATTCCTGATAGCGATGCCTGCCTCACTAGGTATGTTTGGCGAAAGCTGGATAATATTCATGGCCATGTCTTTTATAGACGAGATCATGGCTTTAAATTCTTTATCCTCTTTTGGCTTTACTTCTTTAAATGAATCAATGGCGGCCTTAATATAAGGCTCGCTTTGTATTTCTTCCCTTAAAATAAAGCGTTTTTTGCCTTGCAGGATAACAGTTGTGTTACCATCGGGCATTTGCAGTACTTTTATAATCAGGGCAACAGTACCTACTTTATTAAGCTGGGTAAAGGTAGGGTCTTCAATACCTACATCCTGTTGCGAAACTACACCTATCATCCGGTCGCCTTTATTGGCATCGCGGATCAGTTTTATAGATTTATCCCTGCCAACAGTGATCGGGATCACTACGCCGGGAAATAACACAGTATTACGTAAAGGCAGTATGGGCAAAATGTCCGGAACCAGCTCATTATTCATTTCAGCTTCATCCTCTGAAGACATTAGCGGAAAAAATTCAGCATCATCGTTCAACATCGGCATAGCACTCTTAAAATCGTACGGATCAAAACTCATCAAAAACCTCTTTTTATATGATAAAAAAAACGCCATGTTGTCACCCTGTATATTACAGGTACAATTTAGAATAGCATTTTTTGACTATTAACTACTATATGCCAACACTTATGCCAAGATACGGTATCTTGCTATAATATTTATTATAATGACATAACAAATTGATTATGTGTTTATTGTAAATCCATTTCCGGCTTTTCTAAATAAACAGGAATTGTAATTAAAGATGAAAAAAAGTCATGCTATAATTATAGAAAACGCTGATTGTTAATAAATATTTGTAAACAAATACACACCTTATATAATATTTACTTGCAATTTTAGTTAATGTTGTATTAAATTTGTTTGACAATAGTCCCCGGATGAAGTTATCGGTCATAGTATCTTTGTTGATTTTCTCTACGATTGAAAGCACATTTGCCCAGAACGCTTATGTTAAATTAGGACAACAGGCTTTTATGGATGGGGATTTTAAAGCCGCCATTCAGCAGCTTGAGCGTGGCTGTATTGCCGACTCAACCGATGTTAACGCGCTTTGGATGCTTGGTTATTCCTATTACCATAGCGACAATTACAAAAAATCCATAGCGGCATATACCAAAGTTATTTCTATTAAACCTGCTGATGCATCTGCTTACTACTACAGGGCAAGGGCAAAATGCTATATGGCTAAGGATCCACAGCTTTCACCTGCCGATAAGGAAAAATATATGCTAGGCTCGATATATGACTTTACCAAAGCCATAGAAATCAACACCGATCCGTCAGATATTAAATTTTATCAGAACAGGGGCATAGCGTACCGTGATTATGCTGTATTTAAACTACAGCCAACCCTGCACTTTTATGATAAAAACAGGGCTGTAAGCGCATTAAAAGCCTCAATTACTGATTTTGAAAAGGTGTTGAGCAGCGACCCTACAAGAACTGATATCTCATCCTTAATGGAGCTTTCAAAAGCAAAACTGGCAGATGTTGTTGCTCATCATTGAGTAAAAGCACAGGTTATCTTATAGCGGTTAATTCCTATCACTCTTACGGCCTGCATTTTTTCAACCATATAAAGCGAATCAGGAAAATAGCTTAATTTTTCGCGGGTCATATACAGCAGGTTTTTTGTGTAATTGCCTATCATTATCCATTTAACTTTGCCCTTATCTAGTTTTATGACTATCTCACGTGTTTTAAGGTCATGGTCCTTTGCCCTATATATTAAAGTATTGCTATCACCCTCAATAGTATAGCTATCCCGCCAGGCAGGCCTGTTGATATCTGATGATTTAAAGAAGTTCAGCTCGGCGCCCCAGTTTGCTATATGTACCTTTTTACTTTCGCTAACGCCGTTATGCACCACCGTTTTAAAAACCAGCGGATTTAATTTGCTAAGGCGCGCCGAATCCTTTTCAAAATATCCTTTTATATCAAAATATTTTAATTGAGCTCCGGTTTCCTTTATAGCAGGTTTGCAGGCGCTTAAACAGCATATAGCTGCTGCCAGAGCGACTGCAAACCTTGTTTTTGATTTATACCAATACATTCCCGGTCATTTCTGCAGGTATGGCAACACCTAAAAGTTTTAATACAGTAGGTGCAACATCGCCAAGTTTGCCATCTTTTACTGATTTTACATCCTCATCAATTATAATGCACGGTACCAGGTTGGTAGTATGTGCAGTATTCGGCGATCCGTCATCATTAACCATGTAATCAGCATTGCCGTGGTCAGCCAGGATAATGAATGAGTAACCATGGGCTAATCCTGTTTCAACAACAGCTTGTGTACACCTGTCAGCAGTTTCAGCGGCTTTAACAACTGCTTCAAACACACCGGTATGGCCAACCATATCAGTATTGGCAAAGTTTAATACCACAAAATCAGGCCATCCGCTTATCAGTTCAGGGATAATGGCATCACGTATGCCTTCGGCGCTCATTTCTGGCTGCAGATCATAAGTTGCTACTTTTGGCGATGGTACAAGTAAACGTTTTTCGTTGGCAAATTCCCGTTCCCGGCCACCCGAAAAGAAGAAGGTTACATGTGGATATTTTTCTGTTTCAGCTATGCGGATCTGGTTTTTGCCGGCTTCCTCTAATATTTCGCCTAAAGTTTTGGTCAGATCTTCTTTGGTAAATACCACCTGTACATTTTTAAATGTCTCATCATAGGTGGTCATGGTAATATAATGCAGGTTAAGCGGGTGCAGGTTATATTCAGGGAAAGATTTTTGTGTAAGCGCGATAGTGATCTCGCGGCCACGGTCGGTCCTGAAATTAAAGCAGATCACCACATCGCCATCTTTTATAACAGCCAGAGGCTTGCCATCAGCATCAACATTTACTATCGGTTTGATAAACTCATCAGTAACGCCATCAGCATATGATTTTTTTATCGATGTCAGTACATTCTGAGTAGCTTCACCATCGGCGTGTACCATTAGGTCGTAAGCCAGTTTTACGCGTTCCCAGCGGTTATCGCGGTCCATAGCGTAATAACGGCCAATAACCGAGGCTATTTTTACCGGGGTTGGTTCAATATATTGTTCAAGATCGGTTATGAAATTTAAGCCTGATTTCGGGTCGGTATCGCGGCCATCTAAAAAAGCATGAATGTAAACCTTATTAAGATCGTAAACACCGGCAGCATCAACCAGGCCTTTTAAATGCTTAATGTGCGAGTGTACACCACCATCAGATACTAAGCCTATGAAGTGAACATCCTTGTTATTTGCCTTCGCGTATTCAAAAGCATTCTTTAACACAGGGTTGGTAGGCAATTCATTATCTAAAACTGCTTTGTGTATGCGGCCAAGCTCCTGGTAAACTACGCGGCCTGCACCTAAATTCATGTGCCCAACTTCGGAGTTTCCCATCTGCCCTTCGGGCAAACCTACTGCCATACCTGATGCTTCCAGCTTTGAGTGCGGGTAGTTCGCCAATAAAGAATCAACAAAAGGAGTATCAGCGGCTAGTATAGCGTTCGACTCATCATTACGGCCGTAACCCCAGCCGTCTAATATAATTAATGCAACTTTTTTCTGTTTTTCCACAATGCAAATATAAAGGCCACGTTGTACATTACGGAATAATATTTATCTCTGTTCAATTTTTCTTTGAAGCAGATTTTACATATATTACGTATATATTATTATGAGGCTTATTTACCTGTCATCGGTTGTTATCTTATTCATTTTTACTACTGCTTTCCAGTCGGATAAAATTGATAATATAGCCGGCTTTATAAAGCAGGGTAATACGCCCGAAATTGTAAAGCTTTGCGCATCAACAGTTGAGATGACCGTAATGGGGCAGGAGGATACCTACTCAAAACGACAGGTTGAGGAAGCTTTAAATAGTTTTTTCAGCAAGAACAAACCCCAGCACATACAATTGTTACATAAGGTAAATTCAAACCAAAAATTCCTTTTTGGGGTGGTAATACTCAAAAGCACAGGCGGCACTTACCGCATTGCCTATACCCTTAATGAAACGGAAGGCGCCATGAAAATTATTGAATTGCGTATTGAAGCTGAAAAAGCTAAATAATATTCTAATTGTTTTTACTTTTGAGCTTTCAAAAAAAAGACAAGGATTTGGACAAAGAACTTATAGACCAGTTTATAATTAGTTCATTAAAAGAAGATGTGGGCGATGGCGACCACACCTCACTGGCAACCATACCTGCCGACGCTGTTGGCAAAGCAAAACTTTTAGTAAAAGATTATGGCATATTGGCCGGTGTTGAACTAGCTGCAGAGATATTTCATGTGATTGACAACCGGTTTAAAATAAATATCTTTTTAAATGACGGCGCTGTTGTTAAGCCAAAAGATGTGGCTTTTGAGGTTGAAGGCAATGTGCGGAATATTTTAACTGCCGAGCGTTTGGTATTGAACTGCATGCAGCGTATGAGCGGTATTGCCACCAAAACCCGCGAAATTGTTGATCTGTTAAAAGGCACGAACACCAAGGTTTTAGATACCCGGAAAACCACACCCGGAATGCGCTATCTTGAAAAATGGGCAGTACGCATAGGTGGAGGTGTAAACCATCGTTTTGGTTTGTATGATATGATACTGATAAAGGATAATCACGTTGATTATGCAGGGGGTATAAGGGAAGCCATCGAAAGCGCGCGCAATTATGTGGCCGGCCTGGATAAAAAGTTAGCTATAGAAATAGAAGTACGTAATATTGAAGAGGTAGAACAAGTACTGCAAACCGGTGGTATAGACCGTATATTAATAGATAATTTTAATTTCGACGATCTGTGTACAGCCGTAAATATGATTGAAGGACGGTATATTACGGAAGCATCAGGCGGTATTACCGTTGATAATATACGCCGGTATGCCGATTGCGGGGTTGATTATATTTCCGTTGGTGCGTTAACCCATTCCGTAAAAAGCCTCGACCTGAGTTTAAAAGCTGTGAAAGCGTAGTTTTCGGTGAACAGAGATTAGTGATTAATACTTGGAGTTTTACTATTACTAAACTAATCACCAACCTCTGATCACTAATCTCTGTTCAGGAATTGTTACCTTTAATTTAAGTTTATCATTTTAGTATGATTTCAATTTAGTAATATTGTGGTGAGATGATATCAATCTATCCGATTTCAGCGCTCATACTGGCCTATCTGTGTGGATCGATCCCTACTGCGGTATGGATTGGGCAGGCATTTTTTGATGTGGATGTACGCGAATATGGCAGCGGCAACGCCGGAGCGACGAACACTTTCAGGGTACTCGGCAAAAAAGCCGGTATCCCGGTAATGCTTATCGACATTTTAAAGGGGTGGACGGCTACTAATCTTGCCTATTTTATAGGGGTATCAACTACCGGTGCCTATAATTCGGCAGCTTATATTAATTACGCGCTTGCCTTAGGTATTGCCGCGGTAATGGGCCACTTGTTCCCAATTTTTGCAGGTTTCAGAGGTGGTAAGGGTATAGCAACTTTGTTTGGGATGATACTGGCTATTAATTTACCTGCCGCTTTAGTGTGTGTAGGCGTATTTATTACAGTGCTTTTAATTACCCGCTATGTATCCCTGGGTTCTATTATAGCAGGTTTTACTTACCCCATATGCGTAACGTTTGTTTTCCCGATGTATATACGATCGGTGATTATATACGGCATGTGCATGTGCCTGCTGATATTAGTCACCCACCAAAAAAACATAGAGCGTTTGCTGAAAGGCACCGAATCCAAAGTGAACCTGTTCAAGAGAAAAACAACCTGATAAACATATACGTTCAATAAGCGTTAAACCTGCATGAGCTCCCCCGGATTTTTAAAGGCACAATGGAAAAACCTGTTGATGCTCAATTACGAAGTTGATCCGGAAATATTAAAACCATATTTACCGGCTTATACCGTTCTCGATTTATGGCAAGGCAAGGCCCTGGTAAGCATGGTGGGTTTTTTATTTAAAGAAACCAGTGTATTAGGCATAAAATGGCCCGGGCATATAAACTTTGAAGAAGTAAACCTGCGTTTTTATGTAAAGCATTTTGATGGACAGGAGTGGAAGCGCGGAGCAGTTTTTATTAGTGAAATAGTGCCTAAAAGCCTCATTGCTCTTATCGCCAATAATTTATATAATGAACATTACCGCGCCTTACCTATGCGCCATTCCATTATGCGTTGCTGCAAGAATCACACTGATTTTTTATACGAATGGAAGTTAAAAGGAAAATGGAACAAACTTGGTGGTATTGTAAACGACTCATTTAAACCCATCCAACCCGGCAGCCCTGAAGAATTTATTTTTGAGCATTACTGGGGCTATAATACCTTAGGCGACAAGCTAACCATGGAATACCAGGTTGAGCACATATCATGGCAGGTAGCCGAAGTTAAAGACAGTATTTTTGAGGCTGATATTGTGGAACTATATGGCAAGGAATTTGCGCCCTATTTAAGTGTGAAACCTTATTCCGCCTTTTTTGCTGATGGCTCGGATATTAGTGTAAGGATAGCTAATAAGCTGCGGGCTGCCCCAACGCCTCCAAAATAGCTTTGGCTTTTAGTAAGCATTCTTCATATTCCTGCTCTGCATTAGCATGGTAGGTGATGGCGCTGCCGGTATGAAATGACAGGTAATTTTTAGCTGAATTATATAGTAATGTGCGGATCACCACATTAAAATCAAAGTCATTATCCGGACTAAAATAGCCCATCGCGCCGGAGTATACGCCCCTTTTGCTGCGCTCGTATTGTTCCATCAGCCGCATAGCACTGATCTTTGGCGCGCCGGTCATGCTGCCCATCGGAAAGCTGTGCCTTATAGCATCAATAACTGATAGGCCATCCTGCAGCTCACATACCACTGTCGATATCATCTGATGCAGCTGGTTAAAGCTATAAATGCCGAACAGTTCCTCAGTCCTCACCGTACCTGGTTTGGCTGATTTGGTGAGATCATTGCGCACCAGGTCAACTATCATTACGTTTTCCTGTAACTCCTTGGTGTGGGTCCTTAATTGTTGTTTAATGGCCTCATCTTCCTGCTGGGTTTTACCTCTTTTTGCAGTGCCTTTTATAGGTTGGGAGATAAGCTTATTACCCCGTTTTGCCAAAAAGCGCTCGGGCGATGCGGATAAGATATAATTACCCTTCCATTTAAAAAATCCACCGAAAGGATTTGGGGAGATAGTATTCAGTTTAAAAAAGGTGGCTAACGGATCTATCTCCGCATGTTTTGCAAAAAACTCCTGGCAAAAATTGGTCACATATATATCCCCGCGACTGATATGCTGTTTTATCTTCTCCGCTGCATTCAAATATTCCTCTTTACTAAAACGGGATTGCAGGTTTACAGCAGGATATGGTTGTGGAGAACTAAGCGATTGCTGCTCAATCTGCTCCAAAACATAAGCAGAATCATCGGCCAATATCTCTATTTCATCAGCTTTAATAATGATGAGATACTCCGGCACAAAGAAATATAAGCCGGGGAATTCAAGCTGATCGGTATTGGATGAAGTCAGTTGCTCCAGTTCATTCTTCAGGTCATAGCTGAAAAAGCCCGTCATCCAACCTTGATTTTCATCACGAAACTGGGCTAATGCCTCAAAAGCATTGCCTGATTTCGCGATCAGTTCGTGCTTGGCACCAACGGCTATAAGTGTATCAAATTTGGAGTAGGGATCGTTGAAATTATTGGAATCAAGATAGCAAACCGCATCAAAAACACAGGCCCATTGCAGGGCCTGTTGTTTGAATTTTTGAAGATCGTTTGTGTTTGTTATCACTTTACAAATTAATCAACCTGTAAATAGCCCCTCGTCATTGCGAGGAACGAAGCAATCTCTACTTAGGCAGGTCGGTATTGGAGATTCTAAGCCTTTCTATCCGCTTTGTACAGTATAGAGATTGCTTCGTACCTCGCAATGACGCGAGCCTTAGTGAAATTATTAATACAATTCCAGTGTTTGAACCCTGTCAGGCCCAACTGATAAATATTTTACCGGAACACCTAATTCCTGCTCTAAAAATTTGATGTATGATTGCAGTTTCGCAGGTATTTCTGATAATTCAGTAATGCCGGTTATATCTTCATGCCAGCCATCAATTTCCTTTAAAACAGGTATTGGTTCAACCGCGCATATATCATATGGCATGTAATCAATTACCTCGCCTAAATAGTTGTAATGGGTACAAGCATAAATCTTATCAAAGCCGCTTAATACATCAGCTTTGGTCATTACCAGTTCGGTAACACCGTTAAGCATTATAGCATATTTTAACGCAGGAAGATCTATCCAGCCTGTACGACGTGGCCTGCCTGTGGTAGCGCCAAATTCATGGCCTATACGGCGCAGTTCTTCACCGGTTTCATCGTTTAATTCAGTAGGGAAGGGGCCGCCGCCAACACGTGTGCAATAAGCTTTGAAAATGCCTATCACCTCGCCAATTTTATTTGGTGCGATACCTAAACCGGTACATGCACCTGCTGTGGTAGTGTTTGATGAAGTAACAAATGGGTATGAACCGAAGTCGATATCAAGCATAGTGCCCTGTGCGCCTTCAGCCAAAACTTTTTTGCCTTGTTTAATAAAATCATTAACCAAATGCTCTGAGTCAACCAGTGGGAATTGTTTGATCAGGTCGATAGCTTCAAAGAATGCTTTTTCACGCTCTGAGAAATCAGCCACATCGCCATAAAGAGATTGCAGCATGGATACATGCTTATCAACAAGTTTTTGGTAGCGTTCCTTAAAGTCGGGCAGAGTTATATCGCCAATACGCAGGCCGTTACGCCCGGTTTTGTCCATATAAGTTGGGCCAATACCTTTTAAGGTCGATCCGATCTTACCTTCGCCCATTTTCTTTTCAGATGCCGCATCAAGCAGTTGGTGGGTAGGTAAAATAAGGTGCGCCTTTTTAGCTATAACCAGGTTTTTCTTTGCTAAAAGATCGTGCCCGGCATCTTTAAGTTTTTCTATTTCTTTTTTAAGGGTAATAGGGTCAATAACCACACCATTACCAATAAGGTTTAGGGTGTTATTGAAAAATATGCCTGAAGGGATAGTGTTCAGTACAAATTTCTTACCATCAAACTCCAGGGTATGCCCTGCGTTCGGTCCGCCTTGAAAGCGCGCGATCAGATCATAATCGGCACTAAGTACGTCAACAATTTTTCCTTTGCCTTCATCGCCCCATTGGAGGCCTAATAATACGTCAACAGCCATTAATTTTATATCGAATGTTAATGAAAGGGGGCAAAGTTATATTTTTCTGTCACAAAAACCTGCTCTTAATTTTGCACAATCACCATATAAGTTTAAAGAGTGGTGTTTTATTTCAAATTTTAGCAGGTCGCCCATCATGCTTTGTATCTGTTGAATACGCGGATCGCAGAATTCAACCACCTTGCCGCAATTGATACAAATGATGTGATCATGCTGTTTATAGCCGTATGATTTCTCAAACTGGGCCATGTTTTTACCAAACTGGTGTTTGGTAACCAGATCGCACGATACCAGTAATTCCAGGGTATTATATACCGTAGCACGGCTTACGCGGTATTTTTTATTTTTCATGTGGATATATAATGATTCCACATCAAAGTGATCGCTACGGGAGTAAATTTCTTCGAGTATAGCAAAACGTTCAGGGGTTTTCCTGAGGTTCTTATTTTCGAGGTAGGCCTCAAAAATATTTTTAACCAATGCAATGGTTTCTACTTGCTGCATAATAAATTATTAACAGGGGTAAAGTTAGTTATTTAGAATCAAGAATTAAGAGCCAAGAATCAAGAAGGATTTTGCATTGCGCTTTATCCTGGCTCTTGACTCTTAATTCTTGACTCTTTTCAAATCAAGATGCTTTTTCCACCGCCGAATCAAAGCGGGTAACGGAAGTAACACCTTTTACGGTTTTTAATTTCTTGGTCAGGTTATCAAGGTGATGGGTGTCATTTACATAAACCATAATAGTACCTTCAAAAATACCATTATCGCTGTCAACAGTAATTGATCGCATATTTACCTTAAAATCGTTGGATATTACGGTAGTTAATTGGTTTATTAAGCCAACATCATCAATGCCGGTAATACGCAAGCCAGTTAAAAATGCCAGTTCCTGCTGATTGGTCCAGCGGGCTTTTACTATACGGTAGCCATAATTGGCCATTAGTTTAGCGGCATTAGGGCAGTTGGTACGGTGGATTTTTATGCCATCGCTCACGGTAACAAAGCCAAATACATCATCGCCGGGGATAGGGTTACAGCAATTGGCCAGCTTGTAGTCAATCTTCTGCATATCCTCACCAATCAGCAACATATCACTGTCCTTGGCTTTAATACTCCTGATCAGGCTTTGTACCTGCTCAACCTCTATTCTGTCAGGCGGTTTGTTTTCAACTATTTTTTCTGATGCCTGATACTCTTTCAGGTCCTTCATGTCAATAAGGCCTTTGGCCACGTTATAAAACATGTCGAGCGTTGAGGGTAGCTTGAAATAATAGCTCAGCTTATGTATATTTTCGGAGTTGTAGGTGATCTTTAACGATTTAAGCTTGCGCTCCAATATCTCCTTGCCGGTTTCGGCAACCTTGCGTTTTTCTTCTTTTAATGCTGATTTTATCTTGGCTTTAGCCTTGGCGGTAACCACAAAATTCAGCCAATCCTCCTTAGGCGTTTGCTTGCTCGATGTGATGATCTCCACCTGGTCGCCGTTCTGTAACTTATAGTTCAGCGGTTCCAGTTTATGGTTCACCTTGGCGCCGATACAGCTTGCGCCCACATCAGTATGTATCTCAAAAGCAAAATCGAGCGAGGTTGCATTTAGCGGCAATTGAATAAGCGCGCCTTTTGGCGTAAAAATGAAGATCTCATCAGAGAAAAGATTCATCTTAAAATCATCCAAAAAGTCTAATGCATTTGAGTCAGGATTTTTAAGCAGGTCCCTTACTTTTTGCACCCACAGGTCCAGTCCGCTATCGGTTGATGATTCTTTATATTTCCAATGTGCGGCAAACCCTTTTTCGGCAATCTCATTCATGCGCGTGGTGCGTATCTGCACCTCAACCCATTGGCCGCGCGGCCCCATAACAGTTGTATGCAGCGATTCGTAACCATTTGCCTTTGGCGATGATATCCAGTCGCGCAGCCTGTCGGGGTTTGGCCTGTACAGGTCGGTAATTATGGAGTATGCCTTCCAACAGTCGGCTTTTTCGTTTTCCGGTGTGCTGTCCAGTATTATCCGGATGGCAAATAAGTCGTATACCTCCTCAAAGGGTATCGACTTCTTTTTCATCTTGTTCCAGATGGAGTGGATAGATTTCGGCCTGCCGAATATATCGGCTGTAAGCCCTTGCCCGTCAACTACTTTTCTAACCGGTTCAATAAAATCACGGATAAATTTCTCCCGCTCAGCCTTTTTCTCATTCAGCTTATTTTTTATAAACTGATAGGTTTCCCTTTCCATATATTTCATGGAAAGATCCTCAAGCTCTGATTTTATGGCATATAAACCCAAGCGGTGGGCGAGAGGAGCATACAGGTAAACAGTTTCTGATGAAAGTTTTAGCTGCTTATCGCGCGGCATAAACTCCATGGTACGCATGTTATGCAGGCGGTCGGCCAGCTTAATTAGTATTACCCTCACATCATCAGCCAGGGTAAGCAGCATTTTACGGAAATTCTCGGCCTGTAACGAGCTGTTCGTGTCAAAAACACCAGATATTTTGGTTAAGCCATCAATTATCATGGCTACCTTTTTACCAAATTCCCTTTCAATATCCTCCAGCGTAACATCAGTATCCTCCACCACATCATGCAGCAGGGCACACACAATTGATGTAGTACCCAAACCAATTTCTTCGGCAGCAATTTGCGCTACTGCAATAGGGTGGTATATATATGGCTCGCCTGATTTGCGGCGCATGGCTGCATGGCTTTCCAATGCCATGTCAAACGCCTTGCGTATCATGCGTTTATCACCTTTTTCAAGGGTAGATTTACACGCGCGCAACAAAGCGCGGTATCTTTTTAATATTTCGTTTTTTTCAACTTCCAGATCAATCACTAACTCTTTCATCTATCTCTCCGTAACAAAAAGCAATGTAATATACTTGTAACCAAAATTATAAATAACAGGTAATTGTAAAATACAAAATAAAATGCATTATTTTTGTATTAGGTAAAATTATGAAATTTATTGGTATCCTTATTCTGTTTTGCTGTGCGGTTGGAGTTGTTAAGGCCCAAACGCCAAAACCTGCACCAACTAAATTAGGCAAAAATGATACCATAAGAACATACATGACTGTTCTTGATGGTGAATATGTGCCCTGGATAGTTACCGAGCAGGTTAATATTCGTGATGTGCGTGTGTTTAAAAGCCAGGCTGACAGGGATGCTTATAACCGATTGGTATATAACGTACACAAAGTAATACCATACGCTCACTTCGCGGGCCAGAGATACAGGCAGTTACAACGTGACCTGGCGCTTACGGCCGATAAACACAAACAAAAGCAGCTCATAACTACTTGTAATGATCAGATAAAAGATTTATTTAAGAAAGAGATAGAGAACCTGACAATAAGTCAGGGTGAGGTTTTGATTAAGCTGATTGACAGGGAAACCGGCAATACCAGCTATGAGTTAGTTACACAATTAAAAGGCGGATTGGATGCTTTTATGCTGCAATCAGTAGCCAAAATATTTGGTCATAACCTGAAAGAAACGTACGACCCGGACGAAGAACGGGACATCGAAACAATTCTTCAGCAAGCGGGTTATGATTCTGTTAAAAATTAATAATGGATAGCAAAAGCATCTATCAGTTTGATGTTCAAAAGTTAAACGGTGAAGAGATAAGCCTGGAGGGATATAAGGATAAAGTGCTATTAATAGTTAACACCGCTTCCCAATGCGGTTTTACGCCCCAGCTAAAAGACCTCGCAGCACTAAAAAATACATTTACAGGCCGTGATTTTGAGATACTCGCATTCCCATCAAATGATTTTGGAGGGCAGGAACCTTTAGACGGTGAGGCAATAGGCGCTTTTTGTGAGAGCTACGGTTCAAACTTCCCTGTTTTTGATAAAATAAGGGTTAGAGGCCCGTATGCGCACCCTTTGTATAAGTTTTTTGCTGATAAAAAGCAAAATGGCAAGCTCAACTCTGTACCCAGGTGGAACTTTCACAAGTTTTTGATTGATAAAACAGGCTTAATAACTGATTTTTATTTTCCGTTCATTAAGCCTACATCATCAAAGATCAGGAAAAAGATAGAGCGTTTGCTTACCGCAAAAACGTAATTACTGAATTTATTTTATGACTAAATTAGATATACTGGTTTTACCCGTACACCCGGATGATGCCGAACTGGGCTGCGGCGGTACTATTTTAAAACATATAGCCTTAGGTAAAAAAGTTGGTATTGTTGACCTTACCCGGGGTGAGCTAGGTACACGAGGATCAGCTGAGATACGGGCGCAGGAAGCCGCGGCCGCAGCTAAAATTTTAGGGCTTACATTGCGGGATAATCTTGAATTACCGGATGGCTTTTTTGAAAATACTAAGGAATATCAGTTAAAGGTAATCGAAGTGATCCGCAAGTATCAGCCGGATATTATAATAACCAATGCGCATTATGACCGCCACCCCGATCACGGGCGTGCAAGCGACCTGGTTGGAACCTCGACGTTTTTATCGGGATTAAGGAAAATAGAAACTTATTTTGAAGGTGAACTGCAACAAGCATGGCGCCCAAACCTAGTACTCCATTTTATTCAGGATCAATATATTCAGCCTGATATAGTAATAGATGTTACCGATTATTGGGACAAAAAGATTGAAAGTGTGATGGCTTATGGCTCGCAGTTTTATAACCCTGAATGGAAGGGCGAACCTCAAACCTATATTTCATCGCCTGAGTTTATCAAAATAATAGATGGCAGGGGACTGGAGTTTGGCAAAAGCATACAGGTAAAATATGCTGAAGGCTTTACATCAAAGAAGATTTTTGGGGTAGATAGTTTGTTTGATCTGCGATAAAGAGATTAGAGATCAGAGGCTAGAAATTAGTTAGGGTTTCATAACTGATCTCTAGCCTCTAATCGCTTATCACTATAATGAAACATACTCATACCTATTATTATCATGGCTTCTTTCTCTTCTCAGCTTATGCTCATTGGCGAGCTTCAGTAATATGCCTGATAATTCTGAAGTTTTAAATTCTGAATCGAAATTATCCTTGCAATAATTAGCAATAGAGGCTATTGAGCGTGGGGTATAAAAGAAATCAGTGCTGAGCAGTTGGTTTAAAACTTTTGTAGCGCCCGGTTTTTTACGGCCATTTACGGAGTCGTTATCATGATCGTCCGGTCGTTGCTTACCCTTTTTAGTAAATAACTCCACGCTTTCCGTTTCACTTCTCTCCGTATCAATTATCACATCTAATAGTTTTTCAACTATTTTTAACTGAACGGCCTCTGATTTAAATGAATTTACAACTTCTGATATTTCTGCAAGTTGTTTCTTTAGTTTGTCGATGTGTTTGCTCATAATAATTGCTGATATGTTATTATGCTATTTTCTGTACAAAAATGCGTAATAGTTAAGGTATTTAACGCCCGAAATAAAAAGTATTATTTTCGGTATTTAATACACCACTAACGTTATCAAACGATTATAGTATTTTTAAAAATAAAAAAGCCCCTGTTTGGGTCAAAAACAGGGACTTGTAGCAATATTATTACAAAAGTTATAATTTACCGCTTATTTTTTCAAGAATAGTGAGCCCTTCATCAATATGGGCCTTATTAATAATAAGTGCAGGCCTAAAGCGAATACTATTATTTCCGCAGCCTAAATACATTACGTTATTATCCATACCTACGTTAATAAACTTGTCGCGTGTAGCTTTATCCGGGAAATCAAAAGCGGCTAATAATCCCTTGCCGCGCACATTGGTTATGATGGGGTTACGGCTTGCAATATCAAGCAGCTGACTTTGTAAATATTCACCCATTTGCGCGGCGTTATCACACAGATTATCCTCCTCAATAATATCCATGATCTTGGATGCGCGTACCATATCAACCAAACTACCGCCCCATGTTGAATTTATGCGTGATGATACATTGAAAACGTTATCCTCAATCTCATCCACTCTTCTGCTCGCCAGAATACCACAAACCTGCATTTTTTTGCCAAAGGCGATGATATCAGGTCTGGCTTTTTCGCCAAAATGCTCATGGCACCAGAATTTGCCGGTTAGGCCAACGCCGGTTTGTATTTCGTCATATATCAGCATGGCTTCATTTTCATCGGCCAATATGCGCAGCTTTTCCATAAATTCCTTACGGGCATGGTTATCGCCGCCTTCTGATTGTACGGGCTCAACTATAATGGCGCAAATATCATCCTTATTATCCTCAAAAGCCTGTTTTATTTGGGCGATGGATAATTCTTCCCGCCTTAACAAATCTTCGTGATTTGCATCAGAATAAGGGAATTTAATATAGGGGAATGATACCCGCGGCCAATCGAATTTGGCAAACCATTTGGTTTTATTTGGCTGGGTATTGGTTAAACTTAATGTATACCCCGAGCGGCCATGAAAAGCATGCTCAAAGTGAATCACCTTAAAGCCTTTTTCCTTGGTATAGCCCCGTGCAAAATTCTTCTGCACTTTCCAGTCCATAGCCACTTTTAAGGCGTTCTCAATGGCCAGCGAACCCCCTGCAATAAAGAAAGCATGCGGCAGGTAATCAGGAATACCCACGCGGTCGAAAGTGTCTACAAACTGCGCATATTGCGTGGTGTAGATATCGGAATTTGATGGGTTGGTGAGAGCCGCTAACATCAGGTTCTTTTTGAACTCCTCGTCGTTCACCATTTTAGGGTGATTATAACCTAAAGGCACAGAAGCAAAGCAGGTAAAAAAGTCGAGCAGCGTTCTTTTATACTTAGCATCGTAAATATAAACGCCCTTGCTTTTTTCCATATCAAAAGTGAGGTCGAAGCCATCGGCCAGTACATGCTTTTGTAACGAAGCCTGGACATTTTCTGGTGAAACTAGGAGGTTATACATATCAATCGGTGTTTATACAAATCTACTAAAAACCGCTCAAAAACAATAATTTAGGCGGTTTTTGAACCGGATTGCAAAAAAGTAACTTTAAATTAACTAAAGTTGGTTTTTGTACCAAAAGCGTATTTGGTCGGGATGATTTGATGTGCAGATTTCAAATGTGCAGATGTGCAAATGATGGAATTTCTTCGTGAAAACCAGATAAATTTATCGCAATGGAGGGTTTGAAAAAGCGAGGACTTGAGCGATTCCCCTCTTGAGAGGGGTGTAGGGTGTGTCCTCATGCATGCGGAATAACACACCCCTGCAGCCGCACTGTCAAAGCGCCCCCTCTCAAGAGGGGAATTAAACACAAACCCGTCGCTATTTGTAAAGGATGATGGTTAAAACTTCTCTTTCATCCCTAGTAACCCCATCAATCCACCAGTATGTATCGCCAAAATTTTACTCCCCCGTTTAAAGTAACCTTTAGCTGCCATATCATACAAAGCATACAACATCTTACCCGTATAAACCGGCTCAATCAAAATCCCAGTATCAACCACAAAAGTTTTAATAAAATCGATGAGCTCGGTATTGGTTTTTGCGTAGCCGCCAAAATGATAATCGGTATGTAATTGATAATTTGCCGATGTGGTTAAAAACCTGTCTATCTCATCCTTAATAAAACCACCATTTTTAAATACCGGTATAGCATGAAATTCAGTATACAGCTGATGATTTTGTAAGCCGTTAATAATACCTGCCGCGGTTGTACCTGTTCCGCAGGCGCAGAAGATATGATCGTAAGTTTCGGTTAGTTCATCAACCAGTTCAGCGCAGCCATTAGTACCTTCGGCTGATGCGCCGCCTTCATCTATAAAAATTGCATCTGCATCGTTGCTAAAATATTTGCTGAACAGGGCGGGTTTATCACGGTAGCTCTCCCTGTCGACGAATATCAATTGCATACCATGCAGCTTGCATAAAAACAGGGTGTCGTTCTCTACTTCTTCGCCGCGCACAATGCCTGTTGCCTTAAACCCGAATTTTGCCGCGGCTGCCGCGGTTGCTAACAAATGATTTGAAAATGCCCCGCCAAAGGTTACCAGGTGAGTTTTATTTTGGTCCGATGCTTTTTTGAGGATATATTTTAGCTTGCGCCATTTATTGCCCGAGATGAGGGGATGGATGAGGTCATCACGCTTAATGAAAACCTTCAGATCTTGTTTGTCAAACAATTCATTTTTTAGCTGATGAACGGGACTGAAAATTTCAAGATCAATATTCATTAAAAACTTTTGTATGTGGGCATCGGGAAAGTAAAGTTACGGTAAAACGTTTACTTTTGCGCCAATGATTGATGACGCGGAAATAAACGAGCAGGACGAACAGGACTTATACGAGCATCTACGCATAGTGGTTGATAAGGGCCAGTCGTTGCTGCGTATTGATAAGTTCCTGATGCACAGAGTGGAGAATGCCTCCCGTAACCGCATACAGAACGCTATTGAGCTGGGTAATGTGCTGGTGAATGATAAAGCTATCAAATCGAGCTATAAGGTTAAGCCGCTTGATGTAATATCGGTTGTGCTGCCGCATCCGCCGCGTGATACGGAGGTTTACCCTGAAGATCTGCCGCTGAATATAACTTATGAAGATGACGATCTGCTGGTGGTAAACAAAGCTGCCGGTATGGTGGTACATCCGGGTTATAATAATTATACAGGTACTTTGGTTAACGCGCTGGTGTTTCACTTTCAGCAACTGCCAACCCTGCCGGGTAATGAAGGCAGGCCGGGATTAGTACATCGTATTGATAAAGATACATCAGGCCTGTTGCTCATCAGCAAAAATGAACGCGCCATGACCTGGCTTGCACGCCAGTTTTATGAGCATACCATTACCCGTAAATATCTGGCATTAGTTTGGGGCGACCTGGAGCAGGACGGAACCGTTACCGGCTATATAGGCCGCAGTGTTGCCGATAGGAGGGTAATGTCGATATACGATGACCCGGAGAAGGGAAAGTGGTCTGTAACTCACTATAAGGTGCTTGAGCGCCTTAATTATGTTACGCTGATAGAATGCCAGTTGGAAACCGGCCGTACACACCAGATACGTGCGCATATGAAACATATTGGCCATCCTTTATTCAGCGATGCTACCTATGGTGGTGATAAGATTTTGAAAGGGACTGTATTCAGTAAATACAAGCAGTTTGTGGAGAATTGTTTCGAGATAATGCCACGGCAAGCATTACATGCACAAACCCTGGGCTTTGTACACCCCACGTTAAGAAAACGAATGCATTTTGAAGCTCCCTTGCCACAGGACTTTGAAATGGTTTTACTAAAATGGCAGAAATATGCAACCGCGCAGATATGAGACATTAGATTGGAGATAGAAATTTATCTCCCGGCCAATTAAGCGATTCTGACATTAGGCAGAACTTTAAACAACTACTTTTGTTGTCAAATCTCATATCTGAATATGACATTTATAAATTTTAACGGGGAAATAGTACCTGCAGATACCAAATTATTAAGCATAGCAAACCGGGGTTTCCGGTATGGTGATGGTTTGTTTGAGAGCATGCGCCTGATGAAAGGTCAGCTTAAATTTGCCGATCTTCATGCAGATCGTTTGCAGCGCGGGATGAAAGCGCTGAAGATCGACGGGTATTCGCAAATGGATGCCTGGTTTTTAAAGGAACTGGCTGAAGAACTGGCTTTAAGAAACAAAGCCAAGCATGCGCGCCTGCGTTTAACCGTTTTTCGTGATGCTGAGGGTTTATATACACCCACCCAAAACAGGATGGGCTATTGCCTTGAACTAACACCGGTTGAAGAGCCCCGCTATTTTTTGAATAGCAAAGGTTTGATCATGGATATTTTTACCGATCTGCCTAAACCATCCAATTATTTATCGAACATAAAAACCTGTAATTCCCTCACTTATGTAATGGCAGGTATTTTTAAAGCACAGAACAAGCTGGATGAGGTATTTTTGCTAAACCAGAACGGCTTTTTGTGCGAAGCAGGCAGCTCCAACGTATTTGTATGGTATCAAAACCACTTATATACCCCTGCTTTAAGTGAGGGCTGTGTGGAGGGCATAATGCGGCAGGTGATTATTAAAATCGCCCTCGAAAATAATATAGGTGTAACCGAGGCCCAAATAAACCCCGATATACTATACGAGGCTGATGAAGTGTTTTTAACCAATGCTACCCGTGGTGTACAATGCGTAATGGGCTATGGCGTAAAACGCTATTTTAATAAAGTAAGCAAAATGCTGGTTGATGAGTTGAATAAGTTATAAGTATTATATCCAACTTGTCATCCTGAACGCAGTGAAGGATCTTCTTCACTATGCAAAGCGGCCATGCAAAGTAGCAGAAGATTTCTCCTCGTACCTCGTCGAAATGGCAGGTGGTTAGAGACTTACGAAGTTTTCAAAACTTCGTAAGTCTGTTTATATTATAAGTGATTATATTATAGGTAATTATTACTCAACAACCACATGCGCCTTAATCGCATTCAAAATGCCATTCCAAAGGGCTATGCGGGCTTGCAGGGCTTCTTTAACGGCCACTAAAGCTTCATTCCATTTACGATCATCATCGCCGCAAAGATCAGCCGTCATTTGGTAAGCGAGGTGTGAGTGATGATCGCCATCAACTTCAATATGCCTTTGCAGGTAGTATAATAACGTGTCAACTTTACCAGGTAATTGCTGACTGATCTCTTTTACTATGCTGATGAACATATCCGGGATCAGATCCTCACGGCCAAAGGTGAATACTGCAGCCTGTATATGCGGCTTATTAGTATCAATTACATCAAAAGTATGCTGAACAAAATTGCGGGCAGCTAAAGGGATATCAGCTACGATCAGCGCTTCATCAATATTCTTGCCGTAGTTCAGCTCATTAAACAGGTCGTCAATAGCATTTGCCTGTATGCCTGCCTGTTCCATTGCGTTTAAATAAAGCTCGAAATGACTAACACGGTTGCCATGTTCATCAATATCGCTTTCCTCGCCGGTAACAATTTCGTTTATCAGGTAACGGGTATTGGCATTGCCAACGGGCATCCAGGGTAGGGTAGTGCAGGTAAGTTTTTGCTGTAAGGCTTTTAATAACGACATGAAATCCCACACCGCGAAAATATGATGTTCCATAAAAACGCTTAATTCAGCAAGTGAATTAATGTGTTTGTATAACCTGTGGTCAATCAATTGTTTGCGAAGGGGCTCGATTTCTGCCTTTAACTGTTCTATCCTGTGGGTATAATTTGCCATGCCGTAATTTAAAATCGTTCCAAAAATAACGAGATAAAGCAGAAGTTAGTACACGCAGCGTTATTTTGACTTTGTGTTGATACATAAACCCTTGTCATACCGAACGATATCTGGAAGATTAAAAAGGATGTCATACTGAGCGGTAGTCGAAGTATGCGGGCAAAGGCCTCTGCGCTCACCCTTCGACTACCGCTCAGGGTGACATCCCTGCCCGATATTCGTGAGTCGGATATATCCCTTTGTCATCCTGAACGTTAGTGAAGGATCTTCTTTAGCAAGGCGAATATGCAAATCGTAGAAGATTTCTCCCTCCGGTCGAAATGACAATGAGGAATATTAATTACAGCTTAACACCCCGTAAAAACTCTTCAATACCCATACGCTTTTTACCTTCAAGTTGCACATCAACAAGGTTTAATAAACCATCAGCTGTTGCAAATGATAGATACGTTTTATTGTCGGTTACAAAATGGCCGGGTTGTATATCAGGCTTGGTTTCCTGTTTTTCAACTTTATAAACTTTAAGTATTTTGCCATTGAGTAAGGTGTAGGCAGTAGGGATGGGACTTAAGCCCCGGATGAGGTTATAAACTTTGTCAGTAGGCTGGTTCCAGTCAATAAGGCAATTTTCCTTAAATATTTTGGGGGCGTGTTTTAGTTCTTCATTTTCAACCAGCTGACTTTGCGGGTATTCGCTGTACCTGCCGCTTTCAATGCCTTTAACAGTTTTTACCAACAGGCCTGCACCTTTATTCATGAGGCGGTCATGCAGTTCGCCGGCAGTTTCTTCGCCGGTAAGGGTTATTTTTTCGGTAAATAACAGGTTACCGGTATCAATATCATGTTTTAAAAAGAAGGTGGTAACACCGCTTTCCTTTTCGCCGTTTATGAGTACCCAGTTTATTGGCGCCGCGCCGCGGTATTGGGGTAGTAATGATGCATGTAAGTTTACGGTTCCGCGTATCGGCATGGTCCAAACAATATCGGGCAGCATCCGGAAAGCTACTACAACAAAAAGGTCAGCTTCTAATGCTTTAAGTTCATCCAGGAAAGCCTGGTCTTTCAATTTTTCAGGTTGAAGCACCTTCAGATCATTTTCAATTGCATATTCCTTTACAGCACTTTGGCTTATTTTTTGCCCGCGACCAGCAGGTTTATCGGGGGCTGTAATAACGCCCACTATATCACAGCCTGATTTAATTAAAGCATCAAGTGATGTTACAGCGAACGCGGGAGTACCCATAAATACAATTCTCATGGTAAGGTTTTTCGTGGTATTAAGTGATGTATTCAGTAAAAAAAAGTCAGTCACAAATGCTTGTAAACAGTACGTAACAATTTACAAACATTTGTTTAATTGTACAACAAATATTTGCGGCGCATATTTTTGTAATTGCTTAACGCCGGTTCCCAGCTATCGCGGATCTGTTGTTCTGTTTTGCCGGCCTCAATTTGTTTTCTCAACTCATTCCCCCCGGCAAGTTTTGCAAAATACGCATTAAAAAAATGCTGTTTATCAGGGAAAGCCTTATATAATTCAATCAACCAGCTTAAATTTAGCTTGCCGGTAGTTTTTATGATATTGGTATTATAATTCTTCAGGTCGATGCCATAACAAGCCTGGTTTTTTTGCGGCGGATCTTCGCTCATGCCCGGTATGCTAACCGGCGTAAAATTATACGAATATTTATCCTTTAAAGCCGGGTGCCCAACCTCCTGAAAAGGTGTATACGTGCCCCTGCCCAAGCTAAGAGTTGTTCCCTCAAACAAACACAAGCCCGGGTAAAGCAAAACAGATTGCTGCGAATTTAAATTAGGGGATGGCCATACCGGTAAAGTATAACTTGAACTATGCGAATACCCTGCAACCTTAATGATCTTCAACTTGCATTGCACGTGATTTTTTAACCAGCCTTCGCCGTTTATCATTTGAGCGTATTCGGCAATGGTCATGCCATGTACTATGGGCACAGAGTGCATACCTACAAAGGAATGAAATGCGGTATCCAATATCGGTCCATCAACATAAAAACCGTTGGGGTTTGGCCTGTCGAGTATCATTAGCTCCACATTGTTTTCGGCACAGGCCTCCATTACATAATGCAGGGTTGATATATAGGTATAATAACGCGCACCAACATCCTGTATATCAAATATCACAAGATCAAGGCCTTTTAAATCCTGTGGGGTAGGTTTATAGTGTTTATTGCCATATAGCGAAACTACCGGCAAGCCGGTTTTAGGATCAGTACTATCACTCACGGTAGCGCCATTGCTGGCATTCCCCCTAAAACCATGTTCCGGGCCGAAGATCTTTTTTATGCTGATGCCAAGACTAAGCAGGCTATCCACACTCGGTGTCAGTTTATCGCCAATTACTGAAGTTTGGTTAACCACCATGCCTATATTCTTACCTCTTAGGTAATTAACATAAAGCTGGGTTTGATCAGCACCGGGAATTATTTTTTCAGTTTTTGTGTGCGATGCTTTGTGATGAGCAGCAGGCACGTTTTGCGCGATAAGGGTATTTGATATTAAACAAGCTATTATAGTGATCAAATGAATATTTTTCCTCATCATCATAAATTAAGCATCATTTTTAACAGCAAAACTGCATATTTGCGAAGGTACAAAAAATCATCTCTGCATTGGGCTTCGCTTCATTTATCGCCAGTCGTATTACTTTTAAGTCTAAGCGTACGTTTTCAAAACTAATTGTACGCATAGCCATAGTGGGCATTATGCTCGGGCTTGGGGTAATGATATTATCGCTGGCAGTGGTACGAGGCTTTAAAAAAGAGATCAGGGAAAAGATCCGCGGTTTCGCGGGTGATATACAGATAGTGAAATTCGACCTGAATAACTCCTACGAAAACTCTCCCTTTTTAGCTGATCCCGGTTTTGTTAAAAAAGCGCTGGCGACTAAAATGGTTACCTACGTTATGCCTTTCGCCACCAAAACGGGCATTATACGGGCTAATGACGAGATTGAGGGTGTTGTTTTAAAAGGTGTTGATAAAACCTACGATTGGTCGTTCTTTAAAAAAACGCTGATAGCGGGTACCGTTATAGATTTTAAAGATACAGTAGAAGCGCAAAAACAGATCATGATATCTGAGCAAACGGCCAGCAGACTTAAACTGAAACTGGGCGACAAAGTGATCATGTATTTTGTTCAGCAGCCTATGCGTACGCGCCGGTTCAAGATAGTGGGCATTTACAGTTCAGGGGTTGATGAGGTTGATAAAACCTATGTAGTTGGCGCCATGTCATTAATACAACGCCTTAATAACTGGGATCCCAACCAAATTGGTGGTTATGAGCTGAGGGCAAATGATTTTGAACAACTGCAAGCAGCTGCAGCCGATATTGATGATATATTATCCCCAAAACTAAAGGCATATACTGTAATACAAACTTATCCAACCATATTTGAGTGGCTCAACCTGTTAGATGTTAACACCATAGTAATGCTAACACTGATGCTGATAGTAGCGGTGATCAACATGATATCGGCCCTGCTGATCATGATATTGGAGCGCACATCAATGATAGGCATGTTTAAGGCCATGGGCGCTAATAACTGGAGCATCCAGCAAATATTTTTATATAACTCTTTTTATCTGATCGGCCTTGGCTTGATATTGGGCAATATTTTAGGCTATGGTTTGGGCTTTTTTCAAATGCATACCCACTTTTTTACACTCGATCCGGCATCATACTATATGAGTTTTGTACCCATAGAATTTACCTGGTTTGATGGGATAATGCTAAACCTGGGCACTTTGGTTATCTGCCTGCTGGTGCTTATTGTGCCATCAACATTGGTGAGCAAGATATCGCCGGTTAAGGCGATAAGGTTCAAGTAGCCCACAAACCCTGTGTCATTGCTGTGAGGAACGACGAAGCAACCTCGTCGCGTTCCATAAGCAAGCGACGAGGTTGCCACGCTATCGCTCGCAATGACATGTTTTAATAATTACAACTTCTTCGCCTCGTTCCAAAATACATCCATCTCGGCCAAATTCATATCATGTAGTTGCTTGCCTATCTCCTGGGCTTTGCTTTCCAGGTATTGAAAACGTTTGATGAATTTACGATTGGTTTTCTCCAGTGCGTCCTCGGGGTTTATGTTGATGAAGCGGGCATAGTTGATGAGGGAAAATAGCAGGTCGCCAAATTCGCTTTCAGCCCTTTCATGGTCTATGGTGCTTCCATCTTCTACATTAAATTCATCTTTAAACTCCTGTAATTCTTCCTCTACCTTGGCCCATACCTGGCTTTTTTCTTCCCAGTCGAACCCAACACCACGGGCCTTTTCCTGTATGCGCGATGCTTTTACTAATGCAGGTAACGACAGCGGCACGCCACCTAAAACTGATTTATTGCCTTCCTTTAGTTTTATCTGTTCCCAGTTGCGTTTTACATCCTCTTCGTTCTGCACATCCACATCGCCATAAATATGCGGGTGGCGGTTAACCAGCTTGTCGCAAATGCCGTTGAGTACTCCGGTTATATCAAAGTCACCTGTTTCCGAACCAATTTTAGCGTAGAAAACCAGGTGCAGCATAATGTCACCCAGTTCCTTCCGTATCTCGGGCATATCACCGCTTAATATAGCATCAGATAGCTCGTAGGTTTCCTCAATGGTTAAGTGGCGCAGGCTTTCGAGCGTCTGCTTTTTATCCCAGGGACAATTCATCCGCAGGTCATCCATAATGGTGAGCAGTCTTTCAAAAGCGGTAGCGGGGGTGGGGGCGGTAACGGGTGGTATTAATGGCATGTTTCTGATGTGCAAATGTGCGTATATGCAAATGTGCAGATTTTAGCCAATTATTGAATTAGTGATTTATAGATTTATTGAAAAGTGTATTTAAAATCATCTGCATATTTGCACATCTACAAATCTGCACATCTGGTAGCTCTCAGCATCTCCCTCTTTCCCGGCGCGCCGGGAACTTTCTCAACTTTTAGGCCTAAACCCTTAATAGTGCGTTTTAAGTTGCCAGTAATGGCGTAGGTAACAAACACACCGCCGGGTTTTAAAAATTTCAGGGTATGGGTAATGGCTGTTTCATCCCACATTTCGGGTTGATGAACAGCAGCAAAGGCATCGAAATAAATTACATCGTATTGCTTCTCCGACTGAAAATCCAGCAGTTTGCAGTGGGCAATTTGCAGTTGGCAGTTAGGATTTAGATCGACTTGCTTTAATAATGTTTGTGGGTAATTATAAATGAATGTTTCCCACAAAGCTGGTGTTACATATGCATCATAGCCTGTTTGGCTGATCATCTCAGATGTAAGAGGATAAGCCTCAATCCCTGTATAATCAAGTTGGATATTTTCTTCTGTGCAGTAATCAGCAGATAATAGGAAGTTTAATCCTGTTCCGAAACCAACCTCCAGGATGCTGACATTATCATTGTTGTTAGTTGATAAAAAATGCTTTAACCCAGATTCAACGAACACATGCCTGCTCTCCTGCAATGCTCCGTGGCGCGAATGGTAGTTCTCGCCAACTTCGCTGTTGAAGATGGTATTGGAGCCATCGGCAGTTTGAACGATCTTTAGTTCGTGGTTCATAGTTGATAGTAGTTCATAAATCTCCCGTCATCCCGAACTTGTTTCGGGATCTCACAGGACAATTAGCCTGCATGGTATATACTTAGCTTATGGGATGTTGAAACAAGTTCAACATGACTATTTTTTTAATTATTTAATATTGATGTTATCTCCTCACCCAGATCATAAACCGGAACATTCTTAATGCTAGCCGCTATAATACTGGTAGCCGCAGCAGAGCGGTAACCGGCAGCACAATGTACCACAATTGGTTTATCAGTTGGAATATCTTTTATACGCTCACGCAATTCAGGCAGTGGGATAGTGGTTGCATTATCAAAGAGCAAACCGCCGTTTACCTCACCCCAGTTGCGTACATCAACTACGTTGTAGTTATCGGTGTTTGCTTTAAAATCGTCCAGATCAAGATCGGTAGATACTTCATGAAGGTTCTCTGGCGTCAGTAATCCAGCTTCGATGTTTTTTTCGTATCCTATCTTCCCTGTTTTACCGATCATTGTATCCAACTCACTTTCGCTGCCGGCAATCAGATAAAATTGTTCATCCGGGCCGACTATTGAGCCAAGCCAGGTCTCGAATTTTCCGCCATCCTGCAGGTTAATAGCACCTTTTAAATGTCCTTTTCTAAATTCGTCGTTTGGGCGGGTATCAATAATCAATATATTCTTCTCTAATACAGTGTCATATGCCACTTTCGGAACGCTGTTAACACTGTCATCAAATGCAGGCGCTCCTTTTTTATTAAGCTCTACATCAAAGCCAAAGTATTTGGGCACAAAGGGCTGGTCCTCGGTCAATGTTTTAACAAATTGCACTTCATCCATCAGTTGCAGGGCATAGTTCTCGCGCAATTCGCGGCCTATGGTAGTGTGCAGATCAGGGCTTATGTTTTTACCGCATAACGAGCCGGGGCCATGTGCCGGGTAAACGGTAGTGTGCTCAGGCAATTTCATCAGTTTATCACGGGTGGAGTGATACATCTGCCTTGCCAGTTCTTCTTTTTTGGCAGTGATATTGCCCACATCCTCACGCAGATCCGGGCGGCCAACATCGCCTACAAACAGCGTGTCGCCGGTAAAAATGGCTACATCATTGCCATATTCATTCTGCAATAAGATACAGATAGAATCAGGCGAATGGCCCGGTGTGTTTATGGCTTTTAGTTTGATATCGTCCAGTTCAATGCTATCTCCATCATCAAAGGTTTCGTGCGGATATTCAGCGCCGGTAAGCTTGCTTACATAAATTATTGCGCCAGTTGTTTGGTGTATCTCCAAATGGGAGCTTACAAAATCGGCATGTGGGTGCGTTTCTATAACGCCCACAATATCGGCCTCATGCAGGGTAGCAAAATTATAATAGGGCTGCGGATCGCGCGCCGGATCAATGACGATCATTTTGCCTGTGCGGATAACAGCGTAAGAGGCATGCGCCAAACCTTTATCGTAAAATTGATGGATAATCATAAATTGTGGCAAAGATATGGAATAGTATGTAAGTCTTGAGTCAGAAGTCTAAAGTCAGTAATTGGTTTATAAATAACAAAGCCCTCCGATAAACAGAGGGCTTTGACTCAGTACTTAAGGCTATAGACTTCCGACTAAAATTACCAAACCTTAATCCTATCCTCTGGTTTCTTATAATTTTTATCACCAGGTTTTACATTAAATGCGGTATACCATGCGTCGATATTAGTAAGCGGGGCATTGCAGCGGTATTGCTCAGGTGAATGTGGATCAGTTAAGATACGCTGTGCGGCTGATTCAGGCCTTTGCGCGCTTCTCCAAACTTGCGCCCACGACAGGAAGAAACGCTGGTCAGGTGTAAAACCATCAATCTTAGTGGTTGAATGCCCTTCTTTGGTTTTCTTAAAGGCTTCGTAAGCGATGTTTACACCACCCAAATCTGCAAGGTTTTCACCAAGGGTTAGTTTGCCATTTACATGGATAGAATCAAGCACTGTAAATGCGTTGTACTGTGCTACTACCTGGTCGGCACGTATTTTAAATTTATCAGCATCAGCGCTGTTCCACCAGTTGCGCAGGGAACCATCAGCATCATACTGGCGGCCCTGGTCGTCAAAGCCGTGGGTCATTTCGTGGCCTATAACGGCTCCTATACCACCATAATTAACGGCATCATCTGCCCCAAAATCAAAGAAAGGGAACTGTAATATCCCGGCAGGGAAAACGATCTCATTATTTGCAGGGTTGTAGTAAGCGTTAACTGTTGGCGGCGTCATTCCCCAGCGTTTTTTATCAACAGGTTTACCTAGCTGACTAACATTGTAATTATATCTCCACGTGCTCAGGCGCCTTAAATTGCCCATATAATCATTACGGTCAATTACAACACCATCATAAGTTTGCCATTTATCAGGGTAGCCAATTTTTACGGTAAAGGCAGCTAATTTTTTAAGCGCGCGCTGTTTGGTTTCGTCGCTCATCCAATCAAGGCGTTTAATACGGTCGCCCAGGGTTTCCTTCAGGTTGTTCACCAGGTCAATCATATATTGCTTGGCGGCAGGTGTAAAGTATTTTTCTACATATAATTGCCCCAATAATTCACCCAAACTGCCATCAACCAGGCCCGACATGCGCTCATTACGCGGTGTCTGTACCTTTTGTCCGCTTAAAGCGGCACTGAAATCAAAATTTGCTTTCACAAACGGGTCACTTAACGCGCCTGCCGAGCCTTTAAGAATGTTCCATTTTAAATATACTTTCAGATCTGATATGGAGGTAGAAGCCAACAATGTATCAGCAGCCATAAAAAATGCAGGTTCGGCAACCAATACGGTATCCTGGCCCGGTGTTTTCAGCGCGGTTAACAATTGCGCCCAGTTTAAATGTGGGGTAATGCTGCTGAAATAAGTCACCGAGTATTTATTATAAGTGACATTAGGGTCGCGCATGGCAACACGGCTTAGCTGCGCTTTAGCGAGTACTTTCTCAAAATTGAATATAGTCGATGCGTTTTTAGCTGCATCATCGGCATTGGTTCCTGTTAAGGTAAACAGGGTAGTAACGTATTTTGTGTAAGCATCATGAATAGCCTGATTGCGTGCACTGCTTTTTAAATAATAATCACGATCCGGCAGGCTTGTACCACCCTGGTTAAAGTTCACTATGTTTTTATTAGGATGTTTATCATCCTGGCCCACACCAAAGCCAAATAACGGGCTTCCTATGCCGTTTAAGCGCTCGTATACTATTTCACTGATAATACCATTCAGGTCGGTTATCTTATCAATACGTGCCAGATCACCTGCTATAGGCGTGTAGCCCAGTTTATCAATGGTAACGGTGTCCATACCGCTTGCATACAGGTCGCCAACACGTTGTTTCAGGCTCCCTTTTGGCTGGCCGGGAGTTGAACTAACCTCGTTCAGCAGTTTTAATAATTTATCGGTGTTATCCTGGTGCAGTATGCTGAAACTTCCCCAGCGGGTTTCTTTAGCGGGGATAGGGTTGTTCTTTATCCAGTTGCCGTTGGCATAATCAAAAAAATTGTCGCCGGGTTTAATGGACTGGTCCATGTTAGCCGGGTCAATAAATTTTTTAGGGTGAACAGGATTTGGTTTGGGATTTTTACCGCCATCAAAGGCAAAAGCGCTTACCGAAAGGCATAATGCACCGGCAAGCACCAGATTAAAGGGCTTTACTTTCATAATGAGATCATATTAAACTTTTAAAGATAATAATTTATTGGTAATACGAGTGAAGCAGGGGGATGTCACTAACGATTAAACCAATTAACTATAGCATACACCCCCGATTTTTTAAGGATGTAATGGATAAAAGGCCTTACATGTAATGTTTTCATGAAAATGAGTGCATTTGTATGTATAACAGCGCTTTTGTAATATTATTGTTGCAGAAAATTGGTTAATAGTTGATGGTTCATAGTTCATAGCAAGATCAAAGAAATAGAGTTTAATATTTTTATTAAAAAACTAAATGCAACTATGAACTATGAACCATCAACTATGAACTAAAAATAATTATTTTTGCACCCTATGAGTATTTCTAATAAAACATATCAGCCAAAGGAAGCAGAGGATAAATGGTACAGCTATTGGTTACAGCACAAGTTTTTCAGGTCTGTGCCTGATGAGCGCGAGCCTTATACCATTGTAATGCCTCCTCCAAACGTCACCGGCGTTTTGCACATGGGCCATATGTTAAATAATACCATACAGGATGTGCTCATTCGCCGTGCCCGTATGCAGGGTAAAAATGCCTGCTGGGTGCCGGGTACCGACCATGCCAGTATTGCTACCGAAGCCAAAGTGGTAGCCATGCTTAAAGAGCGCGGTATAGCCAAAAAAGACCTCACCCGTGCCGAATTTTTAAGCTATGCCTGGGAATGGAAAGAGAAATACGGCGGTATCATACTCGATCAGCTTAAAAAACTGGGCGCATCATGCGACTGGGACCGCACCCGTTTTACCATGGATGATGATCTGTCGGAAGCGGTTATAGACACCTTTATTGATCTATATAAAAAAGGTCTGATATATAGAGGCGTGCGCATGGTGAACTGGGATCCGCAGGGGAAAACTGCGGTATCAGATGAGGAAGTTATAAGGAAGGAAGTAAATCAGAAGCTTTATTATATTAAGTATGCTGTTAAGTCCGAAAGTCCGAAAGACGGGAAGACCGAAAGCGATCTTGCGGACTTACCATCTTCCGGACTTTCCGACTTCCTAACCATCGCTACTACCCGCCCTGAAACTATCATGGCTGATGCGGCTATCTGTATCAACCCGAATGATGAGAGATATTTTCACCTGCATGGCAAAAAAGCTATTATTCCTTTAATTAACAGGGAGATACCTATTATATTAGATGAATACGTTACCATGGATTTTGGTACCGGCTGTTTAAAGGTTACACCGGCGCATGATCTGAATGACTATGAACTGGGTATAAAACATCACCTGCCGGTTATTGATATTTTAAATGATGATGGCACCCTGAACGAAAAAGCACAGATATTAGTTGGTGAAGACCGCTTTATCGCCCGTAAAAAGATTGCAACTCTATTAGAGGAAGCAGGATCATTAGAGAAAATTGAAGATTACAAATCACAAGTAGGCTTTTCAGAACGTACCGACGCGGTTATTGAACCCAAACTATCTATGCAATGGTTTTGCAAGATGGGTGAGATGGCTAAACCTGCGCTTGATTATGTGTTGGATGGCGATATAAAACTAATCCCTGAAAAATTTGAGAACACCTATCGTCACTGGATGGAGAACGTGCGCGACTGGAATATCAGTCGCCAGCTTTGGTGGGGGCAACAGATACCGGCATGGTATTTACCAAACGGGCAGTATGTGATTGCTAAAACAGCAGAAGAAGCGTTGGTTGAGGCTCAAAAACTCACAACTGACAACTCTCAACTCACAACAGTAGACTTAACCCAGGACGAAGACGTTTTGGATACATGGTTCTCATCATGGTTGTGGCCGATATCAGTTTTTGATGGTTTTAAAGATCCGAATAATGCTGATATCAATTATTATTACCCAACTAACGACCTGGTAACAGCACCCGAGATATTATTCTTCTGGGTAGCCAGGATGATCATGGCAGGGCATGAGTTCAGGGGCGCGGTTCCGTTTAAAAATGTTTACTTAACTGGTATCGTTCGCGATAAACTGGGCAGGAAAATGTCTAAATCGTTGGGTAATTCACCTGACCCTATCGGGCTGATAGAAAAATTTGGGGCTGATGGTGTAAGGGTTGGTATGCTGCTGTGTTCGCCTGCGGGTAATGATTTGATGTTCGACGAAAGCTATTGCGAACAGGGTCGTAATTTTGCCAATAAAATATGGAACGCCTTTAAATTAATTAAAGGCTGGGAGGTTGATAACAGCTTGCCAAACCCTAATAAGATAGCAATTGAATGGTTTGATAGCCGCTTTAACCAGGCGCTGGTTGAGATTGAAGCCGACTTTGCGCAATACCGGTTATCGGAAGCATTGATGGCGACCTACAAGCTGGTATGGGACGATTTTTGCGCCTGGTACCTTGAAATGATCAAGCCGGTTTACCAGCATCCTATAGATAATGAGACTTATCAGAAAACTATTTCCTTCTTTGAAAATATTCTGAAAATACTCCATCCGTTTATGCCTTTCATTACCGAGGAACTTTGGCATGATGAGCTATTTGGGGAAAGGATCGAGCAGGATTGTTGTATTGTTGCGCAATTGCCTAACAATGGGGAAACTAATACCCAGTTACTTACCGAAACTGAGAGCGTAAAACAAGTAATAGCGCAAATAAGAAATATTAGAAACAGTAAACAAATTTCGCCAAAAGAAATATTGGGGCTATCGCTAAAATCGGGTTCAGCGCTTAATTATAAAACTTATGAACCCATCATTGCAAAGCTGGCTAATATAAGCGAATTAAGTATTGTTGATGATAAAATAAGCGGCGCTATCAGCTTTATGGTACACACTGATGAATTTTATATTCCCCTAAATGAAAGCGTGGATCCCGTTGCGGAACGTGCCCGTTTGCTGAAAGAAAAGGAATATCTCGACGGTTTTTTAAAATCAGTTAACGCAAAGCTTGGTAATGAGCGTTTTATGAATAATGCTAAACCTGAAATAATTGAGGTTGAGTTAAAGAAAAAAAATGATGCCGAAGCCAAGTTGAAACTTCTGGAGGAGAGCCTTTCCTCTTTGGCTTACTAATTGCACAAAATGGTATAAAGGGTGCAGAATTTGGTTAAAATAGTACTATTACCCTGGTAGTGTTCTAACCAAATTCTGCACCCTTAATTATCAATTTTTGTTTTTTGGAATGGCATGGGGAAAAAGCCGGGTTTTTTAAATGTCTCACTCAATAATATACTTTCAGACGACCAATCAGTACTTGATCAGGCCCGTATCCGTTTGTTATATTATGGTTTAGGGATAGTATTTGTAGCGCTTGCCACTCTTTCAAGTAATCTTTACTTTCAGCACAAGCCAATACACACAGCCATCATTATAATTTTGATGGTGTCATGTGGTGCTTCTTTTAAGTTACTTACCTATAAACCAAACTGGAAATTCATATCACATGCTTTGCTTATACAGGCAACACTGCTTAATTTGGGTAATATTTATATCACATTGCAGGATGTAAATATTATTACCGTTCAGATAGTGATACTGGTGATAATTTTCGGTTTCTATATGCTTGGGCGAACGTACGGCATAATTTATTCCCTGATCAATATAACAGCAGTATTGGTTTTTCTGGCAATTCAGTATAATGAGGCTTATCATATTGCTTTTCAGCCTGAGGTAGTAAATCAGTCAACGGTTATTATTACCATTATTGCCAATTTTGTGCTGTTACTTTATATGCACAGCCACTTTTACAGTGCTTTTTACAATAATATAAAAGAGCTTAACAAAACCAGTAAAGCACAATGTGAATTAAATGCCCAACTGGAAATAGCCATTGAAAGAGCCGAGAAGTCCTCAGAGGTAAAATCAGAGTTCCTGTCAACCATGTCGCATGAGATCAGGACACCATTAAACGCGGTTATAGGAATGACCAACCTGCTTTTAATGAACAGTCCGAGGAATGATCAAAAGGAGAACCTGGAGATATTAAAATATTCGGGTACCAATTTGCTGAGTATTGTGAACGATGTGCTCGACTATGATAAAATAGAATCGGGTAAACTGGTGTTTGATCAGGTTAAATTTAACCTGGTTGAGTTAATCCACAGCATTTGCGGCGCTCAAAAATTAAAGGCCGAAGAAAAGGGATTGTTATATAAGCTTGATGTTGACAGTGCCCTCAATAATAAAATAGTATCCGGCGATCCAACACGTTTAGCACAGATCATACATAATTTAGTAAATAATGCCATAAAATTCACCCAAAAAGGTAATATATGGATAAAAGTTACCTGTGTTGAAGACAAGCAGGATTCCCTTATCGTGAATTTTATGGTTAAGGATACCGGCATAGGTATAAACAAAGATAACCTTGATGCCATATTTGAGCCATTTGCACAGGAATCAATCAGTACAACGCGCCAGTATGGCGGCACAGGTTTGGGGCTGGCTATTATAAAGCGCTTGCTGGAGTTACAGGGGCTAAAGATAAACGTATCCAGTAAGGTTAATGAAGGGTCGGAGTTTTCGTTTAATATGGAGATGCCGGTATCAATGGAAAATGCTGGAAATAGCGAGGAAGACAAACAGGTACAGCTTCAGAATAATTATAATTTAAGCAGCTTGCGTGTATTAATAGCTGAGGATAATTTGGTAAATGTGATGCTGATGAAAAAGCTTTTCTCAAAATGGAACATGGCGTCTACCATTGCTGAAAACGGCGAACGCGCGGTTGAACTGGTGCAAAGCAGCGATTTTGATATTATATTGATGGACCTGCAAATGCCGGTACTGAATGGTTTTGATGCAGCCGTTGAAATAAGGAAAATGCACGACCCTAAAAAGGCAAATATCCCCATCATAGCGCTTACCGCGTCGGCTTTGTTTGATATACGCGAACGGGTTTTTAATTCGGGGATGAATGATTATGTATCAAAACCATTTAAGCCTGATGAGCTGTTTGCGAAAATTAACACGCTTGCAGCCTCTGTTTAAAGAGGGTTAATCTCCCGGTAATCGGGCAGGTTTTCCATAAACTTATATTGCTTGGCCTTAAAATCAATATTGCAATAATAGTGTTGCAGTCCATTGCTCACGGCAAGCAGCGCTACTTTGTGCGTCATGTTATATCGCGCAATCTGATCGAACACTTTTTGGTTGATACTTACCGATGGTGCCTTGCATTCCACCATTAATATCTTTTCACCGGCAGGGTTAAACACAACAATATCGGTCCGTTTAGCCATACCATGCAGTTTAAGGCCGCCTTCAAGCTTTATCAGTGTTTTTGGATAATTTTTTTGGTTGATGAGGTATTGCACAAAATGCTGGCGTACCCATTCCTCAGGAGTGATGATGATGTGCTTTTTCCGTATCTCGTCAAACATGGTCAGCACGCCGTCCTTATCACTTATTTTAAAAGGATAGGGCGGGAGGGTGAGCGGTTGTAACTGATCCATGTGGTTAAGTCAAAAGTCAAAAGTCAAAAGTAAAAATTCAAAAATGGTTATTGGTATTTTACTGTGAGAACATTGCTATATTTTTGACTTTTGAATTTTTACTTTTGAATTAGCACCCGCTAATGCTTTTGAATTTTTACTTTTGATTTTTGACTTTGAAATGGCTGCTGAGGATATACTAAAAGATCTTAAAAATCGTAAATACAAACCCGTGTACCTGCTGCACGGCGAAGAACCTTATTATATTGACCTAGTAGGCAGTTATGTAGAGCATAAACTTTTATCAGAAGCAGAAAAAGGGTTTAACCAAACTGTACTTTACGGCAAGGATACCGATGTAATGACTGTATTGAATGCTGCCAAGCGCTACCCCATGATGGCCGATTACCAGGTGGTACTGGTTAAAGAGGCCCAGGAAATGAAATGGGGTAAGGACGATGATGATAAAAAGAGCATTAACCCTTTACTAAACTATCTGGAAAATCCGCTGCCAAGCACCATACTGGTGTTTTGCTATAAGTATGGCAAGTTTGATAAGCGTAAAAAAACATATAAGGCGATTGAAAAACACGGCCTGGTTTATGAATCGGCGCCATTATATGATAGTAAGATCCCCGGCTGGATAGAAACTTTCATAAATGAAAAAGGCTACAAGGCAAATCAGCAGGCTACATTAATGCTGTCGGAGTATTTAGGCAACGATCTTTCAAAAATTGCCAATGAACTGGAAAAACTGATGCTTAACGTAGCGCCAGGGCAGGAGATCACACTCGATCTGATTCATAACAACATTGGCATAAGCAAGGAATACAATGTGTTTGAACTGCAAACCGCGCTGGGTAAAAAGGATGTGCTGAAAGTAAACCGCATCATCAATTACTTTGAGGCTAACCCCAAAGCCAACCCGATAGTGTTAATGTTGGGTAACCTGAATAACTATTTCAGCAAGGTGCTGGCTTACCATTATATTAAAGATAAATCGCAGCAAAACCTTGCCCGCGAGCTGGGTGTAAACCCATATTTTGTGAAGGACTATGAGATGGCCGCCCGTAGTTACAACTATGGCAAAACCATGGAAATCATCAGTTACCTGCGCGAGTACGATCTCAAAAGCAAAGGCGTTGAATCAACTGCTGATGATGGCGCTTTGATGAAGGAATTGATGTTTAAGATATTGCATTGAGGTTGTTTATGTAGTTCGAGGTCTCCGACTTCAGACTATCATATGTGTAGACTGTATCTTCACATACCCACAAATCCGTCTGATTGTATATCAAATACAATAGTTATAATACCAACAGGAAAAAATTGACTTTATAAACTAATGATATGGAATATAGTGGTGAATCTTTAATGATACTTGCTATTTTAAAAGAATATTTAGAAAATAGTCCACTTATGACTGATGAAGATTTTAAGCCACGTAATGGATTGCATATTTATAGTAAAAGGTCACCCATAGATGTTGACATGATCTCGTTAAACATGTTAGGTTTACATCCTATTTTTACTGGGGATGTGGTTAACGCATTAATATGTTAATATTTATCATATCTACGATTACAGATTGAAAGAATTAGCAAAGATTGTGAACTCCGTTTTGGATGAGACCAATGTAGATGGGTTCTTGTTTAAAAAGAATAGAGAGTTCTTAAATAATTCTGAGAAAAGAAAGTACTATAACCTTTTGTTTCAGGGGACAATGAAATTAGCTGATTACAATATCCTTTTGGACTCTTATCTATAAAAGCAAAATCCTACGCTATAACGCTGTTCGAAGTCTCCTGACTTCGAACCTCTATGCCTGTAGATTGCATCTACACACAAATTCATCTTTACAATATCACCACTTTTTAACATCTTTACTCCTCTTTTAATACTGATAATAATGAACTATTGGCTTGTAAAATCCGAACCCGTAAAATATAGCTGGCAAAAGTTTAACCAGGATGGCCGTACCTTTTGGGATGGCGTGCGTAACTACCAGGCACGCAATAACCTGAAAGAAATGAAGCAAGGCGACCTGGTGCTGTTTTACCACAGCAACGAGGGTAAAGCTGTTGTAGGCATAGCCAAAGTAGCCAAAGAGTTTTACCAGGACCCAACTACCGAAGATCCAAACTGGGTAGTTGTTGACCTTGAACCTGTTGAAAGTCTTAAAAACCCGGTAACATTGGAGCAAATAAAAGCTGATGAACAATTAAAGGATATTGGTCTTGTAAGGCAGGGTCGTTTGTCGGTAATGGGACTTAAGCGCGAGGAGTTTGATCGCATCATTGAGCTGGGAAGCTAAGTGCGAATATCACCCTAAATAAGTACTACATATTTGTTATAAGGCAGTATCTTCCTGTTAAATTGTGTGAAAAAATACTAATTTTAACCCAATGACTAACACACCAAGGGTTAAACCGCTTTTTTATACAGGTATATTAATAACGGGTTTGTTTTTTTCTGCCGTGCCTGCTGCAATAGCTCAATCGCCGTTTAAAGGATTAGAAAACCTTTTTACCGTGCCCGATAATTATGTTATCCACCATGTTGATACGCCGCCGGTTATTGATGGTGACATTAATGATGCGGTATGGCAAAAGGCCGCATGGACGGCGGAGTTTCAGGACATTGAGGGCGATCTGAAACCTAAGCCATACTTGAAAACACAAGTAAAAATGCTTTGGGATGATAGCTGCCTGTATATTGCTGCAAAACTGCAGGAGCCGAACCTGTGGGCCTACCAAACGCACCATGATGATATTGTTTATTATGATAATGATTTCGAGATCTTTATCAACCCCAATAATACTACTCATCAGTATTTTGAGATAGAGGTTAATGCCATAAATACCCTCTTCGATCTGTTTCTAAATAAACCCTATAATGTTAGCGGAAACCCTATGGTTAGCTGGGATGCTGCTGGTATGCGGTCGGCTGTTAAGGTACAGGGCACCGTTAATAATGCATCAGATACGGATAAAGGCTGGACGGTAGAAATGGCTATCCCATTCAGGTCAATAAGCACAGGTTGGAATACGCGCCCGCCAAAAGATAGTACCTTATGGCGTATCAATTTCTCGAGGGTAGAGTGGGATACCAAAGCAATTAATGGTAAATATGTAAAAGATAAGGATAGCAATGGCAATAATAAACCAGAGCACAATTGGGTATGGTCGCCGCAGGGCCTTATTGCTATGCACATGCCCGAGCGCTGGGGATACCTGCTATTTACTAAAGGCGATAATAACGTCACCTTTACTATGCCATATGCCGAACAGCAAAAGCGTTATTTATGGCTCATTTATTACCGTGAAAAGGAGTGGTTCAGGCAACATGGGGAATATACTTTATCGCTCGATAAATTCGGCCTTACGGATAAGGTAACGGTAAATGATCAGGCTAATACACTGCAGCTCGAAGCCACCAAACATCAGTTTATGGGGCTAATTACCGATGATAAGGATAAAATAACCTGGACAATTAACCAGGAAGGACTCATACAGCCAATAAACTACAGATCACATGAATAAGCGCGAATTTATAAAAGCCGGACTGCTGGCAGGAGTAGCTACTCAACTATCATTAACAACTAATGCTGCCGCAAATCTGGCATCGCCCAAAAAGAAAAAAATGAAAAATTGGGTGTGGATAGGTCCTGACCCAAAAGATACGCCGGAGATGCTGAACAAGCGTTATGCCGCTTTTAAGGAAGCTGGTATTAATGCTGTTTTTTTTGAGGCTGATAGCGAGAAACATTTCCGCGCGGCAAAAGCACAGGGATTGGAAGCTCACCGTTGGATGTGGACCTTTAATCGTGCCGAACTGGTAACCGTTCACCCGGAATGGTACAGCAAGAACAGGAATGGCGAATCTTGTGCCGATCATCCACCTTATGTGAACTATTACCGTTGGCTTTGCCCCTCGCGCCCCGAGGTGCAGCAGTATTTAGAGCAACAGGTAACCGATATATTGAATAAGGATTATGTAGATGGCATCCACCTGGATTATGTACGTTATTGCGATGTGATATTGCCCGTAAACCTTTGGGAGCATTATAACCTCGACCAAACTACGGAACTGCCTGCGTATGATTTCTGCTATTGCGATGTTTGTCAGAGTCATTTTAAGGATCAGTATGGCATTGATGTTACCTCGCTGCAATATCCCTCGGCTAGTCTTTCATGGCGCTTGTTCAGGTATGGCAATATCAACAGGGTGGTAAACAGCCTTTGCGATATCGCCCACGACAAAAAGAAAAAGATAACCGCAGCTGTGTTCCCGACCCCCGAAGTTGCCCGCCGTAACGTAAGGCAGGACTGGACAAACTGGAACCTCGATGGTGTTTGCCCCATGATATACCATGGTTTTTATAAAGAAAAAGTAAGCTGGATAGGCGATGCCGTTAAAGAAGGAACACACTTTTTAGCAGGTAAATTTCCGCTGTATGCAGGCTTATATTTGTCGGATTTTAAAAGTGATGATGAGATCCGCCAGGGCATTCAATACGCGCTTAAAAATGGTGCCGCTGGCGTATCGTTTTTCGGGAATATGGAGAATGGGAATACTTTAGCGATATTGAAAGAGGAGATGGCGTAATATAAAATTTATAAAACTATGTCATTGCGGGCGATAGCGCGGCAACCTCGTCGCATGTTGAGAACGCGAAGAGGTTGCTTCGTCGTTCCTCCTCGCGATGACATAGTTTTTCATTTACTATCAAATCACATCTTCCCAAATGATTTACTGATATCAAAATACAGATCTATCGCTTTACCATCAGCGGTAACAACACTCAGCACATCAAAAGATTTTTTATCGTGCATCATTAATGCTTGCTTGGTAGTTTTGCTGCCTGGATAGTTTTTCCTGAGCCAGGCATACTCATCCTTTACACCCTGAAAATCGGTAGTAGCTTCAATCATAATGGCTTTTTCATAAGATGAACCATCCCGCAAAGTATCATGCGGAGCAGCAACATGCAAAGTGGTATCGCCAGGCATTATATCCTTAACACTGGCACGTGAAATAAGAGGCAACGAAAGTATTGCAAAAAGCAGCAGGTATCTTTTCATAATTCTTTAGGTTTAGGTAAATGTAATGAATTTTGGAACGAGATAAAATATGATGATTTAAAGAATCTGTCATATCTCACTAGCGTTCGAAATAACAAGTGCGCTAAAGTGGGTATATCGAAGAAGTTTTCTCCTCGTTCCTCGTCGAAATGACAAATTTGGGAAGAATGATTTTAGCGCAAGTCTTGTGAGTTTGGTTGCGGGATGATGACTTGTGCTCGTCGTCGTCCTTTGTTGGTGTTGTCACCAACAAACCTACAACACCCCAACCACCAAAAATATCGCCGAAACAATAAGCAGCATTATCATCAGCGGATAGGCAAAGCGCAGCCAGGCTTTAACGCTTACACTGGCAATATCCAATGATGGCAGCATGATACCGGTGGGCGTGACGAGCCCCATAATACCCATGCCAAACAGGTAGGCATTTACTATCTCTTTACCCGGCACGCCAATAATCACCGCCAGCGAGCCAAATATAGGCATGGTTAGCACCGCCATGCCTGATGATGAGGAGATGAATAGTGTAAACACCATATACAATACCAGCATCATCAATATAAAGGCAATCCCGGGCATTTTACCCACCAGCATAGCCGAATAATACAACAATGTACCGCTGATATGGCCATCGTTTAAAATAAAGGTAACGCCGCGGGCTACGCCAATAATCAACACCACGGATAAGAGTGATTTCGCACCCTCAATAAATTTTTCAATGAACACCTTTTCTTTTACGCGGCCTATAACCGCCATCAATACGGCGGCGACTGCGAACAGCGCTGTTACAGCCGGCATCGACCAGCCCGCAATAAATCCGCCTATCATCAGGCCAAGGGCTGCCAGGAAAATGAAGATCTGTAAGCCGTTTTTTGCTTCGAGTTTTACTTTTGCGTCCTCTGCATGTTCAAGCGCGGCAAAGGGTGAGGTTACAGCGCCATCAAACCGGTAAACAAGTGAACTGGCCGGATTTTTTTTAACCTTTTGGGCATAGCGTACAATATACCAGATGGTAATAGCGGTAATTACAGCAAAGAATATAATACGCTCTAAAAAGCCGTCGGTCCAGCTAATGCCTGCCGCGTTGGATGCAATAACGGTGGAAAATGGATTACTGAAAGAGGCCATATTCCCGATGTTGGTCCCCGCGAAGATCACGGCTAAGGGCACCATCAGATCATAACCAGCGGCTAAATATAATGGGACTAATATGGGGTAAAAGGCAAGTCCTTCCTCGGCCATACCCTCAGCCGCACCGCAGAATGCAAAGAAGAAGGTGATGATAATAATGAGCCATGCTTCCTGCCCGCGCATGCGGTGCGAGAGCGCGGCTACGCCCTGTTCCAAAGCCCCGGTTTCCTGGAAAACGGCTATAAAGCCACCTATAAAAAGCAGGAAAAAGATAATATCGCTGGAATCATACAAACCTTTTACCGGCGCTTCTATCACGTCAGTAATTCCCTGTTTATTACTTTTAATTTGATGATAAGTGCCGGGTATAGCAACGGGTTTAAATATATCGCCGCTTTTAAACTTATCAAGCGTTATCAGTATTTTAAGGCTATCCAGCGTATGCTGCGCGGCAGGGAGTGTTTTATCGCCACTGGCTGACGATACGGTAAACGAATTATTACTATAAGTAAGTGAATTATACTCACCCGCAGGTAATAACCACGTTGCAATGGCCGCTATAACAATTACTATAAAAAGTATGGTAATAGGCGAGGGTAGTTTCTTTTTGGCGGCCATAATGCTATTGCTGTGCAGCGAAAAATAAAGCCTTTAGTTCAGTAGCATCATCGGGTTTCATTTTGCCGCTCAGTATCAGGCGTAATTGCCTGCGGCGAAGGGCGCCATCATATAATGCTATCTCTTCATCTGTGCCGGGGATCAGTTCAGGTACCGATACAGTATTGCCGTTTGAATCAAGTGCTACAAAAGTATAATAAGCCTCATTGCTTTTTACTCGTGTGCCCGATGGTATGTTCTGTGCCCATACATCCATCCTGATCTCAACCGAAGTATTAAACGCGCGTGTAACCCTTGCTTCAATGCTGATCACATCACCCAGCTTTATAGGGCTTTTAAAGGATACATTATCAACCGAAGCGGTTACCACAATGCGGTTGCAATGTTTTTGGCCAGATATGGCTGCTGCAATATCCATCCAGTGCAATAAGCGCCCGCCCATCAGGTTATTTAGCGTATTGGTATCATTGGGTAATACCAGCTCATTCATTATCGTGTATGATTCCTGGGGGCTTTTTCCTTGCATTGGTCGGTTATTTTAGCTGTAAATATACGTTTTAAGCTGAAAAAATTAAGTATAACAATTTGGTTATATATTGTTCATATAGGGAAATTCTGTTAGTTTAGCACGTTTTAACTCCTCATTATGAATAAAAAGTTCTGGCAGGGCGCTTTCATGTGCTTTTGCGTTTCCGGCATGCTATGGCCTCATCAATCAATAGCGCAAAACAAGGTAACTTACAGCAGTTTGGCTGATGCTTCGGCAGCGGGCCGCAAATTAAAGGGCAAATCGGGCCCTAAAAGTGTTAACTGGATAAACGGAGGTAATCAATACTCCTTTATTGAAGGCGACTCGATCAATATCAAAGACCCTGCAACGCTAAAGGAACGTAATGTTTTTACCAGCAAAGGCATGACCCTGCCGGGTACATCAACCCCATTTGAATATGAATCCTTCCAATGGTCAAAAGATGCGCAGCACCTGGTTTTTAAAACCAATTTCAGGAGAAAATACCGCCGTTCAGGTGTTTCAGATTATTACATCTATGACCTGGCTAATAAACAGCTGAAAATAGCTGCTAAAAATGCACGCTCGGCAGAGTTATCACCTGATGGTACAAAGGTTGGCATTGAGCGCGATGGCAATATGTTCGTTTATAGCTTCGCTACCGGGCAGGAGCAACAGTTAACCCATGACAGCACCAGCGAGAACGGCGTTTTTAATGGCCATGGTGATTGGGTTTATGAAGAAGAACTGGAAGTTAGCCAGGCCTGGAACTGGTCGCCCGATAATAAATACCTGGCTTTCTGGCAATTTGATGATAGCAAGGTGCCTGATTTCCAGATGACTAATTTTGAGGGCCAACATCCTAATAACATACACATAGCCATACCGCAGGTAGGTGACCCGAACCCGAAAGTAAGGGTAGGGGTTATTGATGTAAATTCAGGCAAAAAAGTTTGGCTGTCGCCGGATGAAACAGGCGATTTCTACATTCCGCGCCTTTATTGGACGAGCGATCCTGATGTTTTAGCCATGGTTACCTTAAACCGTGCGCAAAACGACATGAAACTGTATTTCTTCAATGTGAAAACTGGTGATCATCACGTAGTTTTAGAAGAAAAAAATACTACCTGGGTAGCTATCTCAAACTTTTACACCAATGTAAATGATATGCTGTATTTCCCTGAGAAAACAAAAGAGTTTTTCTGGGTGTCTGATCGTTCTGGTTATTATCACATATACCGTTATAGCTACGATGGCAAGCTGATAAACCAGGTAACCAAGGGTAACTGGGATCTGATAAAGGTGAGTGGTATCAATCCGGATAATAAAACTATTTATTACCTGTCGGCAGAGGCTTCACCGCTTGAACAACAGTTCTACTCCATAAAATACGATGGCAGCGATAAGAAAAGACTGAACCCGGTGCCGGGCTTTCATGATATTGATATGTCGCCCAATACAAAGTATTATATAGATAAGTACAGCAATACCACCACACCAACACAAGTTGCTTTGTGTAATGATAAAGGAAAAACTCTGCAATTACTGGAAGCAAATAAGAGTGTAAGCGACTTTTTAAATACGCATGCCTACTCGCCACTGGAGCTTTTCCACTTTAAAGCGGATGACGGTACTGAACTAGATGGTTCCATGATAAAGCCATTTAATTTCGATCCAACAAAAAAATATCCGGTAGTATTATCCATTTATGGTGGCCCTGAATCACATGGGGTATTTAATAAATTTTCTGATGCCACATCAGAGCAATGGCTGGCGCAAAACGGCTATATAGTTGTAAACGTAAATAACCGTGGAATTGCCAATTATGGTAGTGCCTTCATGAAAGTTGTTTACAAGCAATTAGGCAAATGGGAAAGTTATGACTTTGCTGCTACAGCAAAATATATGGCTACACTGCCTTATGTAGATGGCAAGAACATGGCTATTATGGGCGGCAGTTATGGCGGTTATATTACGGCCTATACCTTGCTTACTCATCCGGGTGTGTTTAAGGTAGGTATAGCCAACTCCCCGGTTACCGACTGGCGTTTGTATGATGATATTTATACCGAGCGCTATATGGGTACAGTAGAGGATAATGCAGAAGGTTACAAAAACAGCTCGAACATGACCCATGCCTCAGGCTTGCAGGATCATTTGTTACTGATCCACTCCCTAAGCGATGATAACGTACATCCTGCCAATACCATGCAACTGTTAACAGCTTTAACCAACGCCGGTAAAGATGCCGATCTGCGTATTTACCCTCCGGGCGCGCATGGAGCAGGATATAATCCGCAAAGCAGGTTGTTAATAAACGAGGTTAGCTTTTATTATTTAGAAAGATATTTGAAAGGCAATACTGATTTGCCGAATTTGAATGCTAAGTAATTAGCTGAGAACTCTCCAAGCGTCATTGCGAGGAACGAAGCAATCCCTAACTATACAGGGCGGATCTACAGATTGATCTGCAAAGTCGGGGATTGCTTCGTTCCTCGCAATGACGCTTTGTTTTAGGGCAACTGATTAACAACATCAAGTAAATCCCCTAATCTGTTAAATCATGGTTCTGACTACTTCTTAGTTGTGTTGATTGTTTGATACCCCACCAATTCCTCCCATCTCGCCGTAGGCGGATGGTAATAAACCAATAATTGGTAATTATTCTCCGTTTCAAAGTAAGAGCCCTCGAAAATAATGTCATCCGGTTTTTTTGTGGCCTTATCAACCCAAACATATATATAATCATATACGCCCTGCTTCAGGAAAAGGTGGCTATAGAATTTGCCCCTTGAATCATAATCCATTTTGCTGTGTTCATCAAGCCTGTAATCGTTAAACTTACCTACCAGGTATAATGAGCCATCTACATCTGTTTTTGTGGTGTTAAAGCTGAAAAAGAGGTGCGCGTAATCGGCATCAACGGCAGGAGTAGTGCCCTCCTGGTTTATAATGTAGAATTTACCGTCATTATCATACAAAAAAGTGTAGTTAGGCTGGTTGCGACTTTGATCGGTTAGCATTACAACCGTGTTGGCGGTATCCTTGTAAATATGTGCTACATTCTCAGAGTTTAGTTTCAGGCTGCGGAAATCAAAATGGCGAAATTCATTCCTGCCGGGGAAATCATTAGTGGCCAGATCCTCATATATCAATTGGGTACCACGGATATACTGCACTTGTGTAGTAAACTGCCCGGTTTCATCACGCCCGTTCTGCATCACCCAGGTGCGGATATCCATATTAGGGTTTTGCACTTTTAACGCGCCGTAATTAAGCTGAAAATTGATCTTCTGGTTGGTTTGCCTGCTACCGATATCGCCTGAGGGAACAATATTAGCTGTAACGGATATCTGATCATTCACCACATAAAACTTGCGGGTAAGTATCATTTTGGTTTGATCATCATCCTCATAAACCTTTAAAATATAGTTGCCCGATATTTTAGGTGCTATGTTATCATTCGGGAATTTGATACTGTAATGCGTGTATTTTTGAAAGGTGGCCGATGAATAGCTATAATCCAATATCTTATCATCATTAAAGCTTTTCAGGTATTCGGTAGGCGATAGGTTGGAGGAGTTCCAATCGCCATCACAATGCTCAAGCGTGTAATAGTAATAGTGCAGACCACCGCGCAGGTCATCAAAATCAAGTTCCACCTGTTCGCCTGAGTTTAGTTTGATGATGGGGAATGAGGGATTCTTTTTAGTGTTATAAAATTCAACGCTTTTTATAACCGGGTTAAAAACGTTGTTATCGTATTGTGGAGCTTGGGAGAATGCCTTTGCAGAAATAAGCAGCAGCAAAAATACTTTTAGGTACCTGTTCATAAAAAGTAATTATACTCTTTTAAAACATGAATATAAAAAGAAAATTGTCATGCTGAACTTGTTTCAGCATCCCACAAGTAAAATCTTCGATACTTGTCCTGTGAGATGCCAATCCGCTAATTAGCGGATTGGCATGGCGGAAGGGATATTTTTATGCCTCTAATTCCATGATCTGTTCGGCCAAAGCTTCCCAGCGGAGTTGTATGGCACCTAATTCCAGTTTTTTGGCCTCGTAGTTACGGGTTACTTCCTTGGATTTGTTGGCATCGCTATACAGTTTTTCATCAGCAAGCTGTGTTTCAAACTGTTTAACCGCGCGCTCAAGCTCGCTCATTTGCTCTTCCATTTTTGAAAGATCCTGGTTCAGTTTCTTTAACTGCTGAAATTTATTTTCTGATTGCGGTTTCTGCTCTTTAACAGGCTCAGGCTTTTTTTCTTCCTTTTTCTCAACCTTAGGTGCAGGCGCGCCCTTTAACTCAAGCTTGCGTTTTGCCTGCCATTCATCGTATTCGGCATAAGTGCCGGGATAGATCTTTATCTTCTGATCCTCGATGAACCATATTTTGTTGGCCACATTATCAAGGAAATACCTATCGTGAGATACAACGATCAGCGTGCCTTCAAACTGCTTTAAAGCCTGTATTAATATGTTTACCGAAGCTATATCAAGGTGGTTAGTAGGCTCATCCAGTATCAGGAAGTTAGCATCGGCAGTTAAAGCCTTGGCCAAAGCCACGCGTGATTTCTCACCACCTGAAAGTACTTTTATCTTCTTGAAAACATCATCGCCTGTAAATAGGAACGAACCTAGTATAGAGCGCAATTCAGTTTCATTATGTTTGGGCGCGAATGCTTGCAGTTCCTGTAATATCTGACTTTCCAGGTGCAACGATTCCAACTGGTGCTGCGCGAAGAATGTTTGTGTAACGTTATGGCCGGTCTCGAATTTACCGGTAAAATCTTTATCGGCACTTGCAACTATACGTAACAGGGTCGATTTACCTTTACCATTGGCACCGATCAGGGCAATTTTATCGCCTTTTTCAATGATGGCCTCGGTATGGTCTAAAATATCAATTGTAGGGTATTTTTTGGTAATATCCTCTAATGTTACCACGTGTCTGCCCGATTGTTTAGAGAAACGGAAGCTGAAGTTAACCGATGGGTTATCATCATCCACATCATCCACACGCTCCAGTTTATCCAACGCTTTAATACGCGATTGCGCCATTTTTGCCTTAGATGCCTTAGCGCGGAAACGCTCAATTAAACGTTCTTCCTGTTTTATTTTTGATTGCTGGTTCTTAAATTCGCCACGCTGAATTTCTTCACGCTGTGCTTTCTCTTCTAAATAAAAAGAGTAATTGCCCGCGTAAACGGTCAGTTTTCCCTTGCGTGACTCAACCGTACGGTTAATTACCTTATCCAAAAACCACCTATCGTGCGATACAATGATCACCGCGCCGTCAAATGCCTTCAGGTAGTCCTCCAGCCATTGTATGGATGGTAAGTCCAAGTGGTTGGTAGGCTCATCCAGTAAAAGGATATCAGGTGCCTGTAAAAGTATTTTAGCCAGCATCACACGCATACGCCATCCACCTGAGAAAGTGCTTAGCTTGCGTTGTGTTTCAGCATCGCTAAAACCTAAACCAGCTAAAATTTCGTGTGCTTTATACTCAATGCTGTAACCGTCGAGCACTTCAAACTCATGTTGTTTGTCGCTCAGTTTGTGCAGCAGATCTTCGGTATAATCTGTTTCCAGCTTTTTAAGCAATACTTCTATTTCATCATGCAATTGGTTCTGGCGCTCAAAGGCTTCCATGGCCACATGCAATATAGTTTTATCTGATGAGTAGGATAGCAGATCTTGGTTCAGGTAACCCATGGTCAGGTCCTTAGCCATTGATATAGTGCCCGATGTAGGTTTGTACTCGCCCACAATCATTTTAAGCAACGTGGTTTTGCCGGTTCCGTTAGCGCCAATAAGGCCTATCTTTTCTCCGGGTTTAATATGCCAGTTAGCTTCATCATATAAGGCTCTTGCACCAATCTCAAACGTAAGGTTATTTATAGCTATCATTTGGCGCAAAGATACGATTTTGAGAGGAAATTTGGAACCAGGATTTGTGGGATTTAAAGGATGACCAGAATGTGATAAAAATGCTGTAGAAATTATACTTTTTCTTATGTGTTTTACCCTCTTTGCGACTTGTCGCAGAGAAGGTCGACCAGCGAACGTAGTCGGGGTGAGTAAGCGGAGCGCGTTTGTGCTAACTCATATTTATCAATTGTCTAAACCGGGATTTTATGAATTATAGAATAAACAGAATTCTATAATTCTATATTTCTTTAAATTCGAGTTCAGATATTTTGGGCGTTGCCTGCGGCCCGGGCTGTACGCTCATACTGCACAGGCCTTAGTCACAGGGCCGGTACCCGCTGCCATCCCTAGCGCGAGAATCAAGGAGTTAAGAAATTGTATTAATGAGTATGCTTTCGATATGTTTTGCTATGTATTTAATAGATGTGGCTTTCTCGCTAAACTCTTCATCACAACTGATTATGCTAATATTTTTAATCAGATTCATAAACTTTTCTTCACCTATAAATCCTGTTAGCGCAATATCAATAGCCATGTTAATCGTATCATCATTGCCATTGATATCATCAATCATAATATCCATATCAAATGTTTTGTCCTCAAATGCATATAGAATATATTTCCAATTATTTGAGTTAATCCAAATTTCTGTCCCCTTTTCATTTTTCATTTTCCAGATTCCTTGCCATTCTTTGGGTGGCTTGGAGGCTAGGAAATGCCATCCTTTGCACTTAGGAGCATGCTCAATAATTTGATGAGTAAGATTTAGTTTATTAGGGTCCAGATTTGGAGATATAGCAAAATAGAATGAGTTTTCATCCCAAGGACCTATCTCCCAATCGAAATGTCCAAGTTGACTGATATGATTATCTATTTGAATTGTTAAGTCATTTCTTGTAGGATTAAGAATTAAATCGTTTGAAACAGATTTAAACCAATCCCAGAATTTGACAACCTTCTTAATGTCTGTTTTAGTCAAATTAAACATGCTTTTAGCGTTCTAAGGTTGCTTTTGCAAGTCGATCAGATGACTTCCTGACTTTCTACTTTCGTTGAAGTATTCCCCGCCAACGTTTCCCCCTCAATCTTCTTCTGCAACTCCAAAATAGCGCCGATCAGCGCTTCCGGGCGTGGGGGGCAGCCTTGTACGTATACATCAACAGGGATTACCCTGTCAACACCCTTTACCACATGGTAACCATGCTGCCAGTAGGGGCCGCCGCAATTGGAGCATGATCCCATGGAGATCACATATTTTGGCTCGGGCATTTGCTCGTACAGGCGTTTAATGCGCTCGGCCATTTTAAAGGTAACGGTGCCCGCTATGATAATTACATCTGCCTGGCGTGCTGATGGTCGCGGGAATACGCCAAAGCGGTCGAGGTCATAAGTGGAAGCGAATGAGCCCATCATTTCAATGGCGCAACAGGCTATACCAAAGCTTAATGGCCATAGTGATGACAGACGTGCCCAGTTAAGCAGGTCGTTCATTTTGGTAACCATCATGCCACCACTTTCGCTGGTTATATCATTCATCGCTTGGCTTTTTAAAAGTTGGTTTAAACATGGGTTTCCTGATGGGTTGTGAAGTTGGCGCGGCAGGTGTTTCAATAGTTGCGACTACAGGTGTTTGCTCCATGTTGAATTGCCTTACAACGTATGTGCTTTGTTCGGTATTTAGTTGGTCATACAGTGATGTAGGGATTTTTACATCGGTTGTTGGGGTAATTGGCTTTGGTTTTATCCAGTCGAGGTCGCCTTTGCACCAAACGTACACCAGTCCTAGTATCAGTACACCTAAAAATAAAAACATCTCAATAAGCGACAGCATACCCCAGCGCGGGTCAAAATTATTGATCTCGTGGCTGCCAAACACCGTTGCCCAGGGGAAAACGAATACCATTTCCACCTCAAAAAGCAGGAAAACCAGCGCGATTACATAAAAACGGGAGTTGAACGGCAACCAGGCACTGCCGGTTGGTTCTTCGCCGCATTCATACGAGCTTAATTTCTCGGCATTGGGGTGATTTGGCGACATTAACCGGTTTACAAAAAATATAAGGCATACCAGTATTATTCCTGTTATTAAAAAGATAAGTATCTTTCCAAATTCTGATATTTGCACAACATCGCCCATGGCAACAAATTTAATAAAACAAACAGATTTTGACGCTATAATTATTGGCGGAGGTGCATGCGGACTAATGTGCGCGGTACAGGCAGGGTTTTTGGGTAAACGAACACTCATATTAGAGCGAAACGATAAAGTAGGCGCAAAGATCCTGATCAGTGGGGGTGGGCGCTGTAATTATACTAACCTGTATTCCTCGGCACAGCAATTTATATCGACTAATGAGCATTTCGCTAAATCAGCCTTCGCGCAGTGGACGGTTGATGATACTATAAATTTTTTTGAAACCTACGGTATTGAGGGCCAGGAGAAAACACTCGGCCAGCTATTCCCTACAAGTAATAATGCCCGCGATGTGGTTAAGGTTTTTACTAATCTATGCTATGAATTAGGGCAGGAGATCCAGTGCGATAGTACGGTTAAAAACATCAAACAAATCGATAACGGTTTCCATATTAGCTATGAAAGGAATGGAAAAGAACATACCATTGAAGCGCCAAAAGTAGTAATCGCATCAGGCGGTTTGCCGATCCCTAAAATAGGGGCAACAGATTTTGGCCTGAGCATAGCGCGCAAATTTGACCTTAAAATTATTGAAACGGCTCCAGCCTTAGTTCCTTTAACCATCACAGGTAAAGATCAGCCATGGTATGAGCAATTATCCGGCAATAGTATTTTTTGCCGGGTGTGGAACGACAGGATCAGTTTTGATGAAAATATTTTATTCACCCATTGGGGATTAAGCGGGCCTGCCATATTGCAAATATCATCCTACTGGCGACCCGGCGAGTTTATTTATATCGATCTTTTACCCAATCAGGATATTGCGGAACTTATTCAGCAGGAAAAAGAAGTGAATGGTAAAAAGATGCTGCTGGCTTACCTTGCTGGTTTATATACCCGCAAATTTGCCGAGGCATTGAGTGATAAGCTGCCCGTTGAAAAGAACCTGGCTTCACTAACCAAAGCCGATATCGAAAACATCAGCAGCCTGATTCACGAGTTTAAAGTAAAACCTGCCGGGGACAAGGGCTATGATAAAGCCGAAGTAATGCGCGGCGGCGTATCAACCGATGAGCTATCGTCCAAAGCCCTCGAAGTTAAAAAGATACCCGGTCTGTACTATGGCGGCGAATGTGTGGATGTTACCGGCTGGTTGGGTGGCTACAATTTCCAATGGGCCTGGGCCAGCGGGTTTGTTATAGCGCAGAGTATTTAACCCTGATTAAACTTAATTTATTATTTTCGGGATTATAAATCTAAATCTTAAATAAAACCTGATTGCAAACTGATAAAAAAACATTTCTTAAATTAACAGGCTATCAATGGACCTGGATATTATACATTGCAGTAGCTGTTTTTAGCTGGCAAATTAAATACCTGCGGCACATTGATAATAATTATCTCATTTTTCGCGAAGCCTTTTATCATTTAAAGGGGCAGCTAAATATGTATGCCGCCTACCCTAAACAGTATTATGATTTTTACTACTATGGGCCATTATTCGGGTTGTTTGTAGCGCCGTTTGCGCTACCATCAGCGTTAATAGGTTTGTTTTTATGGGAAGTAGCCGGTGCCGTCGCCTTGTTAGCAGCCATAAACATATTACCACTTAGTGAAAAACGCAAAACCATATTATTGTTGTTATGTGCCATTGAGTTTTCAAATGCTGTGTTCTCCATGCAGTTTAACCCTATGATAGCCGCTATTATAATTGTAAGTTTTATACTGGTTGAACGCGGTAAAGATGCCTGGGCAACATTTTTTATAGTATTGGGCGCATTGATGAAGCTTTATCCAATAGTTGGTTTAACGTTCATTCTTTTCTCCAAAAACAAGCCCAAGTTCTTAGTATGGGCCGCAGTATGGTTTGTTATATTATTGATAGTACCTGTTGCTATCTCCAGTCCAACTTTTGTTATCAATTCGTATCACCAATGGTTTGCGGCATTGAATTTTAAAAATGAGCTTAATCACCAGTTAGCCACACGATCGCAGGACATATGTATAATGGGTGTGGTAAGGGACTTTGCCCAAACCCCTAATGTGCCTGATTTGCCCTTCCTGATATTTGGGGCGGTCGTTTTTGTATTGCCTTTGCTCAGATTCAGCCAGTACAAGTCATATAAATTCAGACTGCAAATATTGGCTACTGCTTTAATTATGGTAGTGATATTTAGTACCGGTGCCGAAAGCCCAACTTATATTATAGCAGTTGTAGGTGTATTTTTATGGATGCTGATGCAGGAAAAGTCATTTACAAGAGTAAATATTGTACTTATTGTCTTGCTCTTGGTTATAACAGGTCTGGGACTTACGGATGCTATGCCACAGCCTTTCAGAGGCGAGATTATTGGTAAATATGGCATGAAAGCATGGCCATGTATAATAGCATGGTTCATTATTTCATACGAATTATTGTTTAAGGATTTTATGACACCAGCATCTTTGGATGCTGAAAAAAAGATATTGGTAATAGATTAAGTTAAACAAGAATCAGGAAAAGAAAAGTGTAGCTTCCTGATTCTTGGCTCTTAATTCCTGACTCTATTGTTGCGCTCCGTGCTCTGCCTGCAGCTTGTAAAACTTATCAAGCAGTTTGCCAATATTGCCTAAGCTGTATCTGTTTTGATGTAGTTCGTCAACTATTTCGGGTTCATCGCCCATAATATTGCTCATTACATCTACGAAATTTGCAGGGGTTAATTCTTTCATTTCGGCTGTGTTGCGGCCGTAGAAATAGCTGGTTGCCTTATGGCCACCACCGCCTAATGGAATTGAAATTCCACCACCTATACCACCGCCGAAGCCACCACCTCCTCCGCCAAAGCCGCCGCCTATACCCAGGCCAACGCTTGGCTGTACGCCACCGCCTCCGCCACCAACTTTACCCTCAAACATATAGAGCTTGGGGTCTTCCTTGTCAGCATCCACTGCCACCAGCACAAAATCAATTTCGTTTTTTGACCATGCGCCTGTACGTGGCGCAGCAGCTACTACAAAGCTATCCCTGCCCATAACAAACGAGCTCAAATCGCTGGCGCTTAACACTGTTGTGTTGGCCTTTTTGTTTGCCTTAAATTCAATAAAGCCTTCATCTTTAATTGGGCCGTTTCCGGAGCCCTTGTACCTGATCAGGCCAATTTCTTTGTTGCCTTTAACATCGTAAAAATAGCCAGGTACCCAGCTTTGTGATTTTGCTGATACACCTATCAGCATAAAAAATAAAATGATTAAAATTGGGCGCATATAATGTAAAATACAAAGAACGTAATTTTAAAGGAAATAATATGACTGTTGACCTCCGTAGCGACACTATTACAAAACCAACACCCGCGATGCTGGATGCCATGATGAATGCCCGGGTTGGCGATGATGTTTTTGGCGAAGATGAAACCGTAAATGAGCTTGAAGAAAAAACTGCCGCAATGTTTGGTATGGAGGCCGGTATCTTTTGCCCCTCAGGCACCATGACCAACCAGATAGCCATAAAATGTTTCACCCAACCGCTGGATGAACTTATTGCCGATCAAACCGCACATATTTATCGTTATGAGGGTGGGGGAATAGCTTTTAATTCAGCGGTATCAACCCGGTTATTGAATGGCTATCGTGGTATTATTACTGCCGAGATGATCGAGCCCGAGATCAACGCGGAAAATATACACTATCCGCATACCAGTTTGGTGGCATTGGAAAATACAGTGAATAAAGGTGGTGGTAGTTGTTATACGCTGGCGCAGATAAAGCCTATTGCTGAGCTATGTCGCGAAAAAGATCTAAAATTGCATCTGGATGGTGCGCGGATTTTCAACGCCCTTGTACATACTGGTGATAAAGCTGTTGATTATGGCCAGTATTTTGATGGTATATCCGTTTGTTTATCAAAAGGACTGGGTGCACCGGTCGGGTCTGTTTTTTTGGCTGATAAGGCTACCATTAAATATGCACGCCGTATACGCAAGGTTTTTGGCGGTGGTATGCGTCAGGCTGGTTTCTTAGCTGCGGCGGGTATCTACGCGCTTGATAATCATGTGGAGCGATTAAAGATTGATCATGCTCACGCGCAAATATTGAGCGAAGCATTAACCCAATGCCCTTGGGTAAGCAATGTTTTGCCTGCCGAAACCAATATTGTTTTGTTTGATACTATTGAACCTGCCGCTGTTGTTTTAGCAAAGCTTGCTGAACATGGCATTAAGGCATTGCCAACTGATAGTCATCGTATCCGGTTTGTATTGCATTTGGATGTGCATCCGGAGCAGGTGGAGTATGTAGTTGGAGTTTTAAAGAGGTTGTAAATAATTTATAATGTGTCATTGCGAGCGATAGCGCGGCAACCTCGTCGCTTGTATATTGAACGCGACGAGGTTGCTTCGTCGTTCCTCCTCGCAATGACATGAATAAAATAAACAAAAAGAGGTCCCGCTATCACAGCGGGACCTCTTTCATCCGTATCCACATACAGACACAATATTTGCGTTTATTAACCCAAATATGACTTTAATATCTTACTTCTTGAAGTATGGCGCAGGCGTTGCAGCGCTTTGTCTTTTATTTGTCTTACACGCTCACGGGTAAGGTTAAATTTCTCACCTATTTCTTCCAGTGAAAGCGGATGGTTGGTGCCCAGGCCGAAGAATAATACGATGATCTCGCGCTCACGCTCGGTAAGTGTAGATAATGAACGTTTTATTTCTTCTGATAACGACTCATTAATTAAAATCGAATCGGTATTTGGCTCCTGGTTTTCCAATACATCTAATAATGTATTTTCCTCGCCCTGTACAAACGGCGCATCCATTGATACATGGCGGCCTGAATTACTCAGCGTGTCAGATATTTTATCAACGGTTGTTTCCAGTATATCGGCAAGTTCTTCAGGTGAAGGCTCACGCTCAAATTCCTGCTCCAGTTTTGAGAAGGCTTTGCTTATTTTACTTAATGAACCTACCTGGTTCAAAGGCAAACGTACAATACGTGATTGTTCGGCAATAGCCTGCAAAATTGATTGACGGATCCACCAAACGGCGTATGATATAAATTTGAAACCTTTTGTTTCATCAAAACGCTTGGCAGCTTTAATAAGGCCTAAGTTACCCTCATTTATTAAGTCGCCCAGGGTTAAGCCCTGATTCTGATATTGTTTAGCAACAGACACCACAAAGCGAAGGTTGGTTTTTGTAAGGCGCTCTAATGCAGCCTGGTCGCCTTCGCGTATTTTTTGGGCTAATATTACTTCTTCTTCGGCTGTTATCAGGTCAACTTTACCAATTTCGTGCAAGTATTTGTCAAGAGATTGTGACTCACGATTGGTTATGGATTGTGTTATTTTGAGTTGTCTCATCTATTTTAAAACCTCGATTCTTACTTTTAAAATTGAACGTGCAAAGGTACGAAATTGTTGTGGATTTTTTTAACTAAAATTTATATTAAAAAAAGAGGTGTATTATATTGATTACATGCTATTTATTGCACGGTTTTTGTGGTGTGATATTGCCTCGGTTTTTATATAATTTAGGTTAAATGTTTCGTTTATCCTTATCCATTTTTTTGTTTGCTTCAGTTTACAGCATTCATCAATAGGATCGTGTTCAAGATACAAAATATATTGTTTTTACATAATTCCAACCCGGAAAAGTTTTTCCACAAGTCTTGTTATATAAACACTTGTTTATATTGATAAAAACGAATTGCGATTAATATTTATTGTAAATCGATAAATATATTTTGAATTGTAATAAATTAAGCTTTGATTTGTATCATAAAATAATTTACAATGAAAAGAGTTAGATTGTTACAATTAGCCGTATATATAGTATTTGCAGCATTGTTTTTTCAAAATGCTGCTACCGGGCTTTATAAAGGTTTTATGGATGGCATCAGGGGTGATGTGGACACGTCGGGTGTGGTTACTTCTGTTATTCCAGGATCAGCTATTGATCCCCGTTTGATAGCTGGCGCCAAGGATGGGAATATGAAACTGAATAACAATTATTCACTCGAAGACATCAGCGTTAACGCCTATGTAAGGATAAATGCTAAATTTATAAACACACCTTCTTGGCTTTCCGCATTAAATATGATTTTGGCTTTTGCCTGTTTTATTATACTTGCTGGCATTGCTTATATTATTAACAAAATTATTTATAGCATTTTTGAGGGTTCAATTTTTGAAAGCAAGCAGTTGAAAATGATCTGGTGGATAGGGTTATCATTGATCGTTTATACGATAGTGGATTATGCCTATCAACAGGTAGATTTTTGCGTTAGTAAAAGCCTTATAAATTCACCTGTAACAATTTTAAATGCATCAGCTTATGATTTTGAAGTGCTGATGTGTGGTTTACTGGTACTGATAATTGCCGAAGCCTTTAAACAAGGTGCGCAATTAAAGGAAGAACAGGAGTTAACTATATAATTATGCCAATTATTATTAACCTGGATGTAATGATGGCCAAAAGAAAGATGTCGCTAAATGAGTTGAGCGATAAAGTAGGCATCACCATTTCTAATTTATCCATATTAAAAACGGGTAAAGCGAAAGCCATACGTATTGAAACACTTGAAGCCATTTGCAAAGCCCTGGATTGCCAGCCGGGCGATATTTTGGAGTTTGTTAAATAATTTGCCCTAAACACTTATTAAACTACCTAATTAATGCTTGAAGAAATATTTGCCATAAGCAACTATCCCGATCTCGACCAAAAACAGACATTCTCCACTAAATTATCAACGCTTTTAAAAACCTATGGCATTTTATTGCTGGCTATATTTTTAGCAGTACCTGTTATGCTTGTTGCAGATAAACTGGTGACCAATGTTTTTCATCATAAAAGTTTGGCCAGTGCGAATAAGTTTGCTCTTCATGCAATGTTTCACAAACTAGGATTTTTAAAGAGCTTTCTTTTAGCGTGTATTGTCGCGCCGGTATTTGAGGAGGTGATTTGCAGACTGCCGCTATCATTTAAAAAGAGGGATATAGCTATAGGCTTATCAATTGCCGCTTTTTATTTTTCAGGGGCGTTTTTTCACCCGGCTAATATATTGGTGAAACTAGGTATTGAGGCCGCAATTGCAGTAATTATAGCCGGGTTGTGTTTTAAGTTTATACCAGCTACAGTGGTATTAATATCACCTGCGAATAAAAAAAGATGGATAATTTTCTTCATCAGCTTTTTTGGCCTGATGCATATCCTGAATTTTCATCCGATTGATTATTTCTTAATATGGATCTACCCTGTTTTTGTAATACCGCAATTGTTAATGGGATGGGGGATGTCGTACATTAGGTTTAAAAATGGATTTGTATGGGGTATAGCTTTGCATATGCTCATAAATACCGTTACCGTACTCCTAACTTTTCATTGAAACCTACAGTTCACTTAGCTTAAATGTATCGCCTAATCTTATTCCTTTTTCAGTTTGTTGCAAGGTGCAGCACTCGTTTATAGGGTCATGTTCAAGGTACAGAATATACTCTTTTTCCAGTGCTTCAGTTAAAACGATCTTCTTTTCTGTTAAAGTTTTTAGTGGAAACATGTCATAAGCCATAACATACGGCATGGGCAAATGGCCTACAGATGGCAGCAGATCGGCCATGTACAATATTTGTTTGCCATTATAGTTGATCAGCGGCAGCATCATGGCTTCGGTGTGCCCGTATGCAAATTTTATGCTGATATCCTGTGTGAACTGTACGCCATCATCCCCGGTAATAAACATCAATTGCCCGCTTTCCTGTATCGGTAAAATATTTTCTTTCAGGAACGATGCCTTCTCGCGCTCGTTAGGGGTTACTGCCCATTCCCAATGATCTTTATTGCTCCAATAGGTGGCATTTTTAAACGCGGGTGCTAGTTTATCCCCATCTCTTACAACAGCGCCGCCAACATGGTCAAAATGCAGATGCGTTAAAAATACATCGGTTATATCATCTCGGTGAAATCCTTTATCCGCCAGCGAGCTATCCATACTGGCATCGCCATGCAAATAATAATGACTGAAAAACTTTTGATCCTGCTTATTGCCTATGCCGGTATCAATCAATATCAACCTATCGCCGTCTTCAATCAACAAACAACGCATGGCCCAGGTACACAGGTTATTTTCATCGGCAGGGTTGGTTTTGTTCCAGATGATTTTGGGTACAACGCCAAACATAGCGCCGCCATCTAGCTTAAATAAACCGGTATCTATAGTGTGCAGTTTCATAGAAAGTCAAAAATCAAAAGTAAAAATTCAAAAATGAAAAGCTAATTCATGAACAAATAAAAAGACCGATAGTTATTAACCATCGGTCTTTTGACTTTTTATTTTTGAATTTTGACTTTACTTACAAGTGTATGCACTCTCCGTACGCTTCAGCGGCAGCTTCCATTACTGCTTCGCTCATGGTTGGGTGCGGGTGTACCGATTTAATGATCTCGTGACCGGTAGCTTCCAGCTTGCGTGCGGTAACTATTTCGGCAATCATTTCAGTAACGTTATGGCCTACCATGTGGGCGCCTAAAATTTCGCCGTATTTGGCATCAAATATCAGTTTAACAAAACCATCCTTTGCACCAGCTGCACTCGCTTTGCCTGATGCTGAGAATGGGAATTTGCCCACTTTCAATTCGTAACCAGCTTCTTTAGCAGCTTTTTCGGTATAACCAACAGAAGCAACCTCAGGTGAGCAATAAGTACAGCCCGGTATGTTGTTGTAATTTAACGGCTCAGGGTTGTGGCCAGCAATTTTTTCAACGCAGATAATACCTTCGGCAGATGCTACGTGAGCCAGTGCCTGTCCTTTAACAATATCGCCTATGGCATAAACGCCTTCAACGTTGGTTTTGTAGAAATCATCAACAAGCACCTTGCCTTTGTCGGTTTTAACACCAGCTTCTTCAAGGCCGATGCCTTCAATATTGGTTGATATACCTACGGCTGATAATACGATCTCAGCTTCTAAAACTTCAGTTCCGGTAGCAGTTTTTACGCTTACTTTGCATAAGTCGCCGCTGCTGTCAACCGATTCAACAGTTGAGCCGGTAAGTATATTAATGCCTGATTTTCTAAGTATGCGGCCTAAGGTTCTTGATACTTCCTCATCCTCAAGCGGTACAATGTTATCTAAATACTCAACAACTGTAACAGCGGTGCCTATAGAGTTGTAGAAGTAAGCAAACTCAATACCTATAGCGCCTGAACCAACCACAATCATTGATTTTGGTTTCTTAGGCAATATCATGGCCTGGCGGTAGCCTATAACTTTTTTATAATCCTGTTTTATATTAGGTAGTTCGCGTGAGCGGCCACCTGTTGCCAGTATAATGTGTTTTGCGGTGTGCAACTGAGTTGTGCCGTCAGCACCTTTAACCTCAACTGTGCCTTTGCCTTTAAGCGAGCCAAAACCGGTTAATACATCAATTTTATTTTTTTTCATCAGGAACTGAACGCCTTTGCTCATACCATCGGCAACGCCGCGGCTCCTTTTTACCATGGCTTCAAAATTTACATCGCCGCCTTCAACAGTAATACCATAATCGGCCGCGTGATTTAAATATTCAAATACCTGTGCGCTTTTTAGTAATGCTTTTGTTGGGATACAGCCCCAGTTAAGGCATATACCACCTAACGATTCTTTTTCAACTACTGCGGTTTTTAAACCTAGCTGGGAAGCACGGATAGCAGCTACATAACCACCCGGGCCACTCCCTATAACAATTACATCGTAGTTCATATTTATATATAGTATTTTATGATTTTACGGCAAAGCTAAACAAAAGGGGCGATATGCGAAAATTACCTGTTTGCTATATTGAAATGATTAGAATAGGCAGACAAATTGCAGTTAGACAAAAAAGGATGACGAAATTTAGCAATATTAATTATGCGGTGGCTTGCAAATTCGCTCTGGTTATGATGAGGTAACTTTGCCTTATCATTTGTTTAATAATGCCGGCATTATTCATGCCGCCCGGTGAATTTATATTGCAATATATATTCAACTCATATTGTCTTCCTTTGGTAACAAAATAAAGCAGGCTTCATCGCTATATTTTAGTTGTATAACTGATTAGTTAATAATAGGGTATATTAATTATTAACAAATAATACAGCAGGTAAAAGCTAATGAAATGACGCTGTTTCAGCAGAATTCATTTTAGTATAAATCAATTGTAAAAATATTGTTACTTGTAAAATTATCTGGATAATTTAGATTGTAATTGATGCAAATTTTGTATATAAAAGAGGTGTTTTTTAAATAATTACATTACTTGTATCTTAAATGTTGATAAAATCATAAAAAATGTTAACAGGAAATTAACATTGTCAATATCGCATTCAATTATCTTTGTCTTCGCAATTAACAGGATTTCATTATTACATTTAAAACAAGCAAAGCATGAGGAAGTATTTACTCTCTTTATTCATTTCCGTTTTTACAATGTGTTTGGCGTATGCACAGGTTGCATCGGCACAGGTACACATAACGGGCAAATTACTTGACGCGCAAACCAAAGAGCCATTAATTGGCGCTACTGTTTTGGTTAAAGGAACAACAAAAGCAACGTCCGCTGCTCTTGATGGTTCTTTTAAACTTAGCGTTTCTTCTTTAAGCGGTACAACTTTGGTAATTTCCTATGTAGGTTATGTATCAAAAGAAATTGAGGTTACTGATGCCAACATCGGTACAGTTTTGGTCAACCCTAACTCAGCTTCAATGAAAGAAGTTGTGGTAAATGCCAATCCATCATTAAAAATTAACAGGCAAACACCGGTTGCTGCTTCATCTGTAGGTCAAATTTATATTGACGAGCATGGTGCGGGTGCTGAATTTCCGGAGTTAATGAAAATGACCCCGGGTGTAACAGTAAGCCGCGGCGGCGGTGGTTATGGCGATTCAAGGATCAATATCCGTGGTTTTTCCAGCAACAACGTTGCCCTTTTAATAAACGGCATACCTGTAAACGATGTTGAAGCCGGTAAAATTTACTGGAATGACTGGGCTGGTTTAGAGGATGTTACTACCTCAATGCAAGTTCAACGCGGTTTAGGTGCTTCAACCATAGCAGTACCTTCAATGGGTGGTACTATTGATATCAGCACCCGCAGTACCGATATTAAAGAAGGTGGTACCATATCACAGTCTATCGGCAGCTACGGCGCTCAAAAAACTTTGATATCTTATGCAACAGGTTTAAGTCCTGATGGCTGGGCAGCTTCATTCTTGTTGTCAAGAGCTACCGGTAATTCACCAAGCGCTGAAGGTGAGTATTATACTGGTTATAATTATTTTGCCAACATATCAAAGATCATAGGCAAAAATCAAACCTTGTCTATCAACTATATGGGTGCTTCACAAAGACATGGTCAGGAGTATACCTATAATTATGTTTCAACATTCCAGAATGCTCCGCAAGGCAGCAGATATAACTCAGATTGGGGATATCTTAACGGTCAGCAATACAGTGCTGAGCAAAATTATTATAACAAGCCATTAGGCTCAATTAACTATAACTGGAATATTGATAAAAATACTTCATGGTCAACCGTAGTATATGGTACATGGGGAACAGGCGCTGCTGATTACCTGGCGGGCTCATACGGAACACTACTTCCGGGTCAAAGTACTACAATAGCCAGAACAGGCGGAACTTATTCTCCGATAGATTTTAACGCTATTGAAGATAAAAATATAGCAAACAACCAAACAAGCGGTAACGGTGCTGCAACTGCCTATATGCAGGATGTGGTTAACAACCACCAGCAATATGGTGTTATAAGTACTATCAAGAAAAAAGTTAACGATATAACTTACCTGGCAGGTGTCGACCTGAGAGATTATACAGGCGAACACTTTGATAAGGCTGATAACTTGTTAGGATCAACCTACATACAAGATACCTATACTGTTAGCAGTTCAACAGGTATTGCTTCAGGTAACATCAATAATAAAAACAACCAGGCTACATTTGGTCAAAAGTTTAATAACGATTATACTTATGACGTAGTTTCTGAAGGTGCTTATGCTCAGGCTGAATATAGCAAAAATGATCTTACGGCATTTTTAACCTTATCAGGCAGCAATACCAGCAATCGCAGGATCGACTATTTTAACTACACCCCGGGCAACCAGGATAGTAAATGGGTTAACTTTTTGGGTTACCAGGCAAAAGGCGGAGTTAACTACAACTTAGATGCTCACAACAATATTTATGCTAATATTGGTTACATACAAAGAGCACCGCTGGTAGGTAGCCTTTACCTTAACAAAAACAATACAATTAATACAGGTGCTGTTCCTGAAAAATTGTTTGACTATGAATTAGGCTATAGCTATACCAGTTCTCAATTTACTGCGGATGTTAATGCTTACAGAACAAGCTACAGGGATAGGGCGCAAGTATTTACTACATATACCCAGGGAAATGATCCAACTCCTATTTATACTAACGTAACCGGGCTTAATGAAATGCATGAAGGCATAGAAGCAGTTGCTAAATATCGCCCGGTGCAAGGTGTGGTATTAGGCGGTATGCTTTCAATTGGTGATTATTATTATACCAGTAATACAGGTGCTGTACAAGTTACTTCAGAAACCGGCAATACTTCTACAACCATACCTTCATTATTGTTAAAAGGCCTGAAAATAGGCGACCCGGGTAGCGGCGTTACAGGCGGCCCAAGTGCCGGAAGCGCGCAAACAACTGCAGGTGGTACTTTAGACGTTAAGGTATTATCACGTGTAACTTTAGGAGCCCAATATTTATATTACAGCCACTATTATGCGGCATATAATCCATCAAAAATAAGTTCAGCAAATGGCTTTAGCCAGGGAGAATTCCAACCATATGATATCCCTAATTTTGGTACATTAGATCTGGATGCTGTATTCCGCTTTAAAATGGCTGGATTTGACGCTGAGTTTATTGGTAACGTTTACAACGTACTTGGTACCAAATACATCAGCGATGCTTATGAGAGCACTCCAACTCCGGGCCTAAGCACTTTACAGCGTTTAGCAGGTAAACCAGGTAACTCAACAGGTGGCCAGCCAACGGCACCAACAATTGGTGTTAACTACGGAGCTCCAAGGTTTTACGTAACCACGTTAAAAATTAAGTTTTAAAAGGAATTCATTTAAAGATTTATTGATATGAAAAAAATATTTTATGCAATAGCTTTTGTGGCAGTGGTATTTACCTCTTGTCAAAAGCAGCCGATTGTTCCGTTATATCCAGCGGTAGCATCAAAACAAAGTTACAATATCACGCTTGCATCTTCCGATTATGCTTTGCTTCCGTCAACAGCTTATCCTTCAAAAACATTATCTTTTAATAATGCTACTGATGCGCAAAATTATATCCCAACCATATTAAATGCCAAGTATCCGTCAAAGGTAGCAGCCGATAACTCAACCGCTGTTGTAACCTACACCCAGTCGGCACTTAGCTTTAAACTAACAGATAGTGCATACAACGATGTTGCCTATACACTTACACCGGCTGATTATTTGCTATTACCCGGTAACAAGTACACCGATTTTTCTATAGCACAAGTAATAAAGTGGTTGCCTTATAAATACCCTAGCCCGGTTGTAAACCAGTTGGCATTATTAACTTTTACACCTTATCCGGCTACCTTAACACCTCCGTATTCATTCCTGTACCTTAATGGCGCATGGAGCGAGATCTATACTATTACTCCTGCACAATATGCAGTGTATGGGTTGGGTAAGTACAATCAATTCACTTCAACTAATGATGCTACTTTGCCTGCAATGTTAGGCGCATTGCTTAAAACAGATCTTACCGTTCAGGATACTGTTAAAGCAGGTGATATTGAATATATCAGCTTTAATTATTACGGAAGCGACAAGGGAACTTATCAAAGGGTTATACCATTAGAGTATGATGGTAGTAATTACGTAGCTCCAAAAACTTCAGTTGCAGCTCCATTAAACTTTATTAAGAAATCTGGCCAATGGCAATATGTTCAACCATTACCGGTAATAAGTTATACGCTTACATCTGCTGATATTGCCCTTATTGCAAAGTCAACTGTTGCACCATCAGGCTTATTAACAAATCTTGCTTCCTATGGTGACTTTAGCGGATGGACAACAGCTCAACTTGATGCTGCTATGATCTTAGCGTTAACTGCGGATTTTCAAACGCCACAAACAAATACAAATTATAGTGTAATATACCTGGCTTATACAGGTGGTGCTGATGTACCTACCTCATTGCTATTCCAATGGAGTGGTACAGCATGGGTTGCTCAACAATAATAGCTAATAACAATAAATAAGAAAGGCCCTGAATTATCAGGGCCTTTCTTATTTATATGAATTTTAAAAATCTGGTTTAATACACAAACTCGCCAAATTCTGAACGTATAGTTACCTGTTTCTTTTCAGCCGCTTCAACATGGCCTATGATTTGCGCGTCAACATTAAAGCTTTTTGATATAGCTATGATCTGCTGGGCGATCTCCTCTGGTACATACAGCTCCATACGGTGCCCCATATTAAATACCTTATACATTTCCTGCCAGCTGGTTTTTGATTCTTCCTGTATCAGCTTAAACAGCGGCGGTACAGGGAACAGATTATCTTTTATGATATGCAGGTCGTCAATAAAATGCAGTACTTTGGTTTGTGCGCCGCCGCTGCAATGTACCATGCCGTGTATCTGGCTTCTGTAGCTGTCAAGTATCGCCTTAATAATAGGGGCGTAGGTACGGGTAGGGGATAATACCAGTTTACCGGCTGTTACTGACTGGCCGTTGCCGATATCTATAAGGTCGGTAAGGTTTTTACTGCCTGAGAATATTAATTCGTAAGGTATAGCCTGATCGTAGCTTTCGGGGTATTTTTCAGCGATGGATTTATTGAAAACATCGTGCCTTGCGGATGTTAATCCGTTTGAGCCCATGCCACCGTTATATTCCTTTTCATAAGTGGCCTGCCCGTATGATGCCAGGCCAACAATAACATCGCCTGCTTTAATACGGTGGTTTGAGATCACATCATCCCGTTTCATACGGCAGGTAACTGTGGAGTCGACTATAATGGTACGTACCAGGTCGCCTACATCGGCAGTTTCACCGCCTGTTGAGTAAATACCTATACCTGCTTCTCTCAGCTCGGTTAAAATTTCTTCGGTACCATTTATAATAGCTGCTATCACATCACCGGGTATAACGTTTTTGTTTCTGCCGATGGTGGATGATAAAAGAATATTATCAATAGCGCCCACGCAAAGCAGGTCATCAATATTCATGATAATGGCATCCTGCGCAATACCACGCCATACAGATATGTCGCCCGTCTCTTTCCAATAAGTGTAAGCCAGGGATGATTTTGTACCTGCGCCATCAGCATGCATAATATTGCATTGTTCGGGGTCATTGGTTAAAATATCAGGTATTATTTTACAGAATGCTTTCGGGAAAATACCTTTGTCAATGTTTTTAATTGCATTATGTACATCATCTTTTGATGCAGATACGCCTCTCAGATCATATCTTTGCGAAGAAATCATGGGCAAATATACTGCTTATTATTTTTTTTAACATCCAAATTCAATACTTTGCGAAACATAGGATATATTAAGCTGTTCAGGTCCGTTGCCGATAAAGTAAATCAATGGCGGTTAAGGCGCAATTTTCAACGGAATTTCTTAATATATTGTAGTGTTGTAGTTGGCCTTATAGGCGGTCTGGCCGCGGTTGCACTCAAGTATGTGGTAGGTTTAATGGAGGAGCTAAGCAAGAATATCGCTTCGCACCTTTATTATCATATTGCCTATGCATTTTTACCGGCCCTGGGTATTTTTCTTACAGTAGCCTACCAGCATCTCATCAACCGCGATCATATTGAAAAGGGCATTGGTAAAATACTCATCAACATAAAAAAGAACCGCTCAAATATTAAAATAAATAACCTGTATTCGCAGATAATTACCAGCTCATTAACTGTAGGGTTTGGTGGTTCATCGGGCCTGGAAGCGCCTATTGTTAGTATAGGTGCGGCGGTAGGCTCCAATACAGGCAAATTCTTTAATTTAAGTCCGTACGAAAAAACGGTGCTTATTGCGGCTGGTGCATCAGCAGGTATAGCAGCCGTATTTAACAGCCCTATTGCGGGTGTGTTGTTTTCGCTGGAGATCTTGATAGGAGAGATCACCATACCCACATTTATACCTTTATTAATAGCATCGGCAACAGGTGTTGTGGTGTCAAAATTATTGTACTCGGGTCAATTGTTTCACCTGGTTACCGGGGGATGGGTATTAAATGCAATACCTTTTTATGTGATCCTGGGCTTATTTAGCGGTTGGATATCGGTTTATATATCTAAAATGGCCGGTATATTGGAAAAAGGCATTTTTAAAAATTATAACCGCTATACCCGGGCATTGGCCGGTGGTTTAATATTAGGGATAATCATAATGATATTTCCTGCATTATTTGGCGAGGGTTATACGCATTTGCAGGATATATTAAATGGTAATATAGATGCACTAAAAAACGAAACACTCTTTAGCTCATGGTTAGTACAGCCGCTGGTTATGCTGTTGTTTATAGCCTGCTTGGTATTGATGAAAATTGTGGCAGCGGGTATAACCATTGGTTCAGGCGGTAATGGGGGTACATTTGCACCTACCATGTTTACCGGCGCCTTTTTGGGCTTGTTTGTAGCATTTGCTGTTAACCAAACCGGCTGGGTGCATTTAAGTGTGAGTAATTTTATAGCGGTAGGTATGGCCGGTGCTTTAAGTGGTGTTATGCATGCGCCCTTAACCGCTATATTCCTGATCGCTGAAATTACGGGTGGGTATGTGTTGTTTATACCCTTAATGATCGTTTCGGCTATATCCTATATCATATCGCGCTTGTCGAACCCCTATAATATGTATTGGAAGGAGCTGATCCATGAGCAAAATATACGGCCGGAGCAGCATTATAGTATGCTTGACGCGATTGATCTCGATAGTATAATCAATAAAACCTATACAGCTGTAAGTAAAGAAACCATCATTGCCGACTTTTATAAGCTATTATCAAAAAGTAATGCCAATATTTTTGCCGTTTTAAATAAGGAAGGCTTATTAGAGGGGGTTATATTGATGGATCAGGTTCGTAAGCAGCTTTTCGATCAGCAGATAACCAATGAAACTGTTTCTGAAATTATGGTGCCGCCGCCAACTATTATTGATTATGATCAGCCGGTAAGCAGCGTTATGGAAACCTTTGATGCCCTTGATGTATGGCAACTGCCTGTAGTTAAAAATGGAGTGTTTGTCGGTTTTATCTCGAAATCAACCCTGCTAACCCAATATCGCGAAGTAATTATAAAACAGCACAAGGAAACGGATCTGTTTGCGCATATATAACCCAGGATTGAAACCAGGATTCTCAAAATTAAAAAAGGATTTTCAGGATGTTATTAATAAATCATCTTGAAAATCCTTTAAATCTTACAAATCCTGGTTCACTATATAAACAGTAACTCCCTAAACTTAGGCAGCGGCCATAACGAGTCATCAACCAATTGCTCCAGCTTATCAACGTTGTAGCGTATTGGCTGAAAATAAGCTTTTACCTTTTCGTCATAAGCGATGGCCTTATCGCGTAGGTCTTCAATAGTATTGGCTTTTTTACGTTCCTGTATCATACTTTCAACATCAGACCTTATGGCATTTACATGTTCCGATATTTTAGTGATAATATCAATCTGGGCCTTATATAATTCGGGGCTTAAGCCAATATCTTTTAAGCCCCTAACGTTTTCAACCAGTTTAGTTTGATAGGTGATGGCGGCAGGTACAATAATATTATTGGCAAGCTCGCCCATTACACGTGCTTCAATTTGCAGTTTTTTATAAAAGCTATCCAGTAAAACCTCATGACGGGCATGTACTTCGCGACGGGTAAAAACGCCTGTTTCCAAAAATAAGGCTTCCGATTTATCAGCAACAAACACATCAAGTGCCTTTGGTGTGGTTTTTATATTTGATAAGCCCCTTTCTGCGGCTTCTTTTTCCCATTCGTCGCTATAGCCATTACCTTCAAAACGTATTTTTTTCGACTCCTTTATATACTTTTTAATAACGGTTAGTATAGCAACGTCTTTTTTCTCTCCTTTTTTTAGCAGTTTATCTACATCAACCTTGAATTTTTTAAGTTGATCAGCTACTATAAGGTTAAGGATGGTCATTGGGCTTGCCGAGTTTGCTGATGAACCAACTGCACGCAATTCAAACTTATTACCGGTAAAGGCAAACGGAGAGGTACGGTTCCTGTCGGTATTGTCCTTTAATATCTGCGGTATTTTTGGAATGCCTTGCCATAATAAGGCATCATCCTTAATTATCTTGCTTATTCTTGATGTTTCTATCTCATCAAGTACATCTCTTAACTGCGTGCCCAGGAATATAGATATGATTGCAGGAGGAGCCTCGTTAGCGCCTAAACGGTGATCATTGTTAACTGATGCTATGGATGCCCTTAACAGGTCCGCATGCTCATATACAGCTTTTATGGTATTCACAAAAAAGGTAAGGAACATTAGGTTGTTCTTGGGTGTTTTGCCGGGCGATAACAGATTTTTACCGCTATTGGTAATCAGCGACCAGTTATTGTGTTTGCCCGAGCCATTAATGCCTGCGTAAGGCTTTTCGTGCAGTAATACCTTAAAGTTATGGCGTTTGGCCACACGGTCCATTACGTCCATTAATAGCTGGTTATGGTCAATAGCCAGGTTTATCTCTTCATATATAGGTGCGCACTCAAATTGTGAGGGGGCAACCTCATTATGACGTGTTTTTAATGGTATACCTAATAATAAGGCCTCGGTTTCCATATCCTGCATGTAGGCATACACGCGTTCTGGTATCGATCCGAAGTAATGATCCTCTAATTGCTGATTTTTTGCCGACATGTGGCCAAACAGTGTTCTGCCGGTTAGGTGTAGATCTGGCCTTGCATTAAATAAGGCAAGATCAACCAAAAAATACTCCTGTTCAATACCTAATGAGGCATTAACTTTTTCAATGCTTTTGTCAAAGTAATGGCAAACATCAACTGCCGCTTTATCTAATACGCTTAGTGCCTTTAATAAAGGTACCTTATAATCTAATGCTTCGCCGGTGTACGATACAAATACGGTAGGTATACATAAGGTGCGCGCCATTATAAAGGCAGGGGATGAGGGATCCCAGGCGGTATAGCCGCGTGCCTCAAAAGTGTTACGTATGCCGCCACTCGGAAAACTTGATGCATCAGGCTCTTGCTGGGCCAGCGCATCGCCCGAGAATTTCTCTATAGCGCCACCGTCTTCGGTAGGCTCAAAAAAAGCATCATGCTTTTCGGCTGTTGTACCTGTAAGCGGCTGAAACCAGTGTGTATAATGTGTAGCACCTTTGCCTATGGCCCATGATTTCATGGCCGAAGCAACCTGCTCTGCCATATCACGTGGGATTGGTTCGCCTTTTTCTATAGAATTAATAATTCCCTGATACGCATCTGTTGACAAATACTCCTTCATTTTCTTTTTATCGAAAACATTGGCTCCGAAAAAATCAGAGATTTTTGGAGAGGGTATTTTTACTTCCGGTATTGTTCTGCTTTGTACAGCCCGGAGTGCTTGAAATCGGATATTGGACATTTTTTTAGCTCTAAATAAAGGTTTACATCAAAAGTATAATTATCATTTAAAATATGAACATGTTTTAAATGAAATATAATTAATAGTGTAAATCGGGAAGAAAAAGGAACTGTTTTTTTGATTTTAATTGGTTTTATAGGTGTATTTGTTAACTTTTTATTCGATTTGTTGTTTTTGCGGAGGATTTTAAGGCTTAGTTTCTGATTTTATAGATGAAATAATAGTGTGTGGCTAAATTTCTCGCAATTATTGAAAAAATCATTATCCAAATTATAATTACCTTTTATTTATGGTTGAAAAATTATCAAAATGGCCTATATTTTTCGTTTGTTTTTTATTATTTTGATAAATATTCAATTATTTTCAATTTTTTTGATGTTAAAATTTGTTTTTGTTAAAATTCATGCATAGTTTTAGGAAAGTTTTAATAAAAAGATGTTTTTTACTGATCTGATTAATAAAAACTCATACTCGCGATGTGATTTTGAATTAAAAGATTAAAATTTTTATTGAACCGACCAATTTTTAAAAAAAGCAATCAAATCAAACTAAATTAAATTAAACAAACAATGAAAGTAAACTCTACAAAGCACAGCCTGGTCGATTCGATCCGGCAACTGACTCGAGAGAAATGGGCGCTCGGTGCTACCGTTCTTACCGGAAAACTGCTCGGGTTATTGGTAGTATTAGTGGCAATGGTAACATTACCCGGACTGCTTGGCACCTCAGCTCATGCTGCCGCGGCCGCTCCGCCAAAACCAACCGATCTGGAAACATCAATGATGAATTCGATCAACACTGCATGGACATTGGTGGCAGCATTCTTAGTATTTGGCATGCAGGCTGGTTTCGTAATGCTTGAAGCTGGTTTTGCACGTAAACGCGAGACTGTAAACGTTTTGATGGAGTGTATGTTTGATACCTGTCTTTGCGGTATCTTATTTTACGCTATCGGTTATGCATTTATGTTCGGCTGGGGCAATGGCTTTATTGGCTGGCATGGTGATCCTGCTGCGAAAGTTGCTGGTTCATGGTTCTTTTTACAGAACATACCTGCTACATATGCTACTACAGGTATCCCTGTAATTGCTCACTGGATATTCCAATATGCATTTGCTGATACTTGCTCAACCATTGTTTCTGGTGCTATGATCGGTCGTACAAGCTTCCGTGGCGATATCCTTTACTCTATCGGTATCACTGGCTTCATCTACCCAATCATTGGTCACTGGGCTTGGGGTCCGGATGGTTTCCTTGCTTTAATGGGATCTGCCGGTAACTTCCTGCCAACTTTAGGTCAAGGTTTCCGCGACTTTGCAGGTTCAACAGTAGTACACACTATTGGTGGTGTTGCTTCATTGGCGGGTGCTATTGTATTAGGTCCACGGTTAGGAAGAATATTTGCACGTGATGACAAAGAAAAAGGCGGTATGCCTGCAGGCCATAACATGTTAATGGCAGCTGTTGGTACATTCATACTATGGTTTGGCTGGTACGGCTTCAACCCTGGAAGCTCACTTTCAGCTATGGATGCACAAGGTATAGGCCGTATTGCTACTAATACTACGCTTGCAGCTTGTGCCGGTGGTATGACAGCTATGGTAGCCGCTTTATGGTGGGGTACTACCAAAGGTAAATTCGATTTAGGATTTACATTGAATGGTACTTTAGCAGGTCTTGTTGCTATCACTTGCCCTTGTTACTGGGTTAGCCCGCTTGGCGCCATGATATTAGGTGGTGTAGCTGGCTTGGTAACCTATGGCGGTATGTATTTATTAGAGTGGTTCCGTATTGACGATCCGGTTGGTGCAGTTTCAGTACACGGTTTTGCCGGTATCTGGGGTACACTATCTTTAGGCTTATTTGCATCGGGCGAATATGGCGCTACAGGCCCTTACGGAGCTGACAACTCAGCACCTGTTAAAGGTTTATTCTACGGTGGCGATGCAAGTGTGCTTAAAGCACAGGCAATCGGTACTTTTACTATAGCTATCGCAGTATTCGTTGTAACTTATGTAATGATGTTTGTTATTAACAAGCTTCCACATCCTTGGAAACTACGTGTTGAAGAGCATGGTGAATTAGGCGTAGGCGGTCTGGATGTATTCGATCACGGTATCGAAGTTTATCCACCACAAGATGATGATATCACTTTAACTGGTCTGTTTGAAAAATCAGGTACAGTATCAGTATAATACTCACATATAAATAATCCCTTGTGCGGTCCTAATTCAACCTTTAATCGCACAAGGGTTTATCTCAACAAAACAATTTCTTTTTATCATTCCACCTATCAATATGGATAGGTACGGGGATTGTTATGTTGTAATTTTTACTACCTCATTATTTATAAATTATCAATAACTATCAGCTTGGATAGATCTTGATAATTGTGGCATCTGTTTGGTGCAGGATGTTACAAATTAACCAAAGCACCATTTTCTTAAGCAACCTTATATTTTTTAACCTATAACTATTTATTTAACATGAAAAAGAAATTTTTACTCTTACTATTAGCTGCATCAACGTATAGTATCGCCTCAAAAGCGCAGGATACTGTTAAAACAACGGCTGATGCTCCTTTAGTACTTTACGGATCGGTTGATACCTATTACAAGGACGACTTCTCTGGCCACGGTAATATCCCTACCAGCTTTGCGAGTGATAATAATTCTGTATCAATCGGTATGATTGATCTGGGCTTAAAGAAAACTGTTGGCAATGCATCATTTGTAGGTGAGATGTCATTTGGCCCGCGTAATGATCAGTCTATCCCAACTGCCGGATACCATATCCAAAACTTATATGTTAATTATGCATTCTCACCAAAATTCAGTGCAACTGCAGGTTACATGTCAACCTTTATCGGTTATGAAGTAATTTCTCCGACAGGAAACTTTAACTACTCAACTTCTTATTTATTCACTAACGGTCCGTTCCAGAATGCAGGCTTAAAATTCACTTATGCATTCTCTGATAAAGTAAGCTTAATGGCAGGTATTTTCAATGATGAGTGGAATGTTTACACTTCACAACATGATGTATCAACTTTCGGCGCTCAATTAACCATCACACCGGTAAAAAACTGGACTGCTTATCTTAACGTAGCAACAGGCCCATCTTCAGGTACTGAATTTGATTTAACAACTGCTTATCAAATAACAAGCGCATTTAAATTAGGCTTAAACGCTGCAACTTACAGCACAACACACTATAGCGCTGGCTTTAGCGGTGTAGCTTTATATCCACAGCTGGCAGTTTCAAAAGTTGTTACTTTAGGTTTGAGAGAAGAGTATTTCAAATCTGATAACGGTACAGCGGCTTCAACTTACGCTCCGGTAGGCCCGCTTCCTGGTGGTTCTGTTCTTGCTTCAACTTTAACTGCTAACATTAAAACAGGCCCCTTAACTTTAATTCCGGAAGTAAGGCTTGATGGTATCAACAAACAACAGTATTCTTCTTTCACTAATAGCTCAGGCGATCCTACTAAATCAGCTTCACAATTTGTGCTGGCTGTAGTTTACGGATTCTAATAAGTTTTTTTGACAATATTATTATTGGAAAGCCGTCCCGTAATTCGGGGCGGCTTTTTTATCTTTATAGCATGAAAAAAGTATTTTTTGTTTTAATGTGCGTGCTGTTTGCCAAAGTTGCATCGGCACAAAAGGATCTGCTGGCATTTAACGAGCAAAATAAATATATGTATTACCAGGTAGTTGGTCAGCCTGGCGTAATTACAGATACTTTAAACGACAGGGCTTTGTATTTTTTAGAAAAGGCTTATCCTAAAAACACAATAAAAAAAGGCGAAACAAGCGGTAACTATACTGGTACCGGTAAATTCCTAGTCGTAAGTGGGCTTACTATGGCTAAGCATATTGAGGGTGAAGTAAATTATACCTATTATATTGAATGTAAAGACCAGAAATACAGGTACTGGCTAACCGATTTTGTATTTACCCCATATAAAGTTGATCGTTACGGAAATTCTGTTCCGCAGGAGGGTATTGATATCCCGCTTGAGAGCGCAACAACAAAGCTGGATAAGAAACAAGTGGACAGTTATCTGGATCAGATAGGTACATACGGCAAGGCATTCGGCGATAAATTAAAATATTATATACTTAAACCTGCCGCTTTACCAAAAGAAACAAAGAAAAAAGTAATATCTACAAAAGATTGGTAGGCTTGGGGCTTTAGTTTAGATCATAAAAAAAGCTGCATTGTATAATGCAGCTTTTTTTATGGTTTGTGATTAAAAAGGTTGATCTTATAGGTTATAGTTCCTCATCATGCTGGCTGATATCAAGCCCGATAAGTTCCTCCTCGTGTGTTACACGTAAGGTGCTGATCATGTCGGTAACTTTTAGTAAAATATAAGAACCGAAGAATGCAAATGCTGATACACCTATCAATGTGAGTACGTGTATAAAAAATAAATGCGTTTCGCCATAATATAAACCATTACCGGTGCTATTGCCGCTATTTACATTCTGGTGAGCAAAAACGCCGGTAAGCAGCATGCCAACCATACCGCCGACACCGTGGCACGGGAATACGTCAAGCGTATCATCAATACTGGTTGATGAGCGCCAGATTACCAGTAGGTTACTGATAACCGCGGCAACAATACCAATAATTAATGAGTGAGGGATAGTGACAAAACCCGCAGCAGGGGTAATAGCTACCAAGCCGACAACCGCGCCGATACATGCGCCCATAACCGATGGTTTTTTACCCCGCAGCATATCAAAAAATATCCAGCTAATAGCAGCCGCTGCTGATGCTGTGGTGGTTGTAGCCAATGCCGTTGCAGCTAATGTGCCCGAACCCAATGCCGAACCCGCGTTAAAGCCGAACCAGCCAAACCATAATAAGCCGGTGCCTAATAATACATAGCTGATGCGGGCAGGTGAATGTACCTTGTCGTGACGTTGTTTTAAATATAATGCTGAAGCCAAAGCAGCCCATCCGGCCGACATATGTACAACTGTTCCGCCTGCAAAATCAAGTACACCAAGTTTAAACAGGAAACCATCCGGGTGCCAGGTGGAGTGGGCCAGCGGGGCATAAATAAATATCATAAACAGGCAAAGAAATATAATGTAGGAATTAAAGCGGATGCGCTCAGCAAACGCGCCGGTAATGAGGGCGGGGGTAATAACCGCGAATTTTAACTGGAACATAGCAAACAAAACCAGTGGAATGGTAGGGGCAAGTTTCCAGGTAGCGTTACCCAGCATGCCTTTCATCATAAAAAATGTTCGCGGGTCGCCGATAAAACCGCCTATTGAATCACCAAAGGCAAGGCTGAACCCGAAGATGACCCATATTATGGTTATCACACCCATACAAACAAAGCTTTGCATCATGGTTGATAACACGTTCTTTTTACTCACCATGCCGCCATAAAAAAATGCGAGGCCCGGCGTCATGATCAATACTAATGCGGTACTAACCAATAACCACGCGGTATCGCCTGAATCAATTTTACTATCGGCAACGGTTACGGTTTCAACCGAGGGAAAAAAAAGTGCCAGTATTACTATAATAATAAGCACAGAAAATGGGATAAATTTCTTCATGAATTTGGTTTGGAGGGATATAACTAAATAACACTGCCTGGTATAGCAATCAAAAACACCAGGCAGTGTCATAAACTAAATTTAATAAACAAATAAATCCGCTTGCCTTTACTAAAAGCAAGTGGTTGATGTTGTTTTATTAATTACCAGAATACATGAAAAGGGAATAAGATGAGCTTGCGGAAGCGGGAGAGTTCACTGATGTAGGTTCCGCAAATAAAATGGATGTACTTGATTTGTATAACAGCTATGTTGAACTGGCTATTAATACATTTTATAGAGTGAACTGTCTTGTGTCGCTGAAGACTTGCGATCTGTAAAGGAGTACCATTGGTGTTTACAAATTCCTGCCCTGGACTATGTTGTACAGCACTTGCAAATGAAGCTTGTTTATGCGGATGTGAATTATTGGGAACTGGTGGATTGGCCTTAGCAAAAATGGCATATCCGCTAAGGAACAGGAGGATTATTCCAGGAAGTTTAAAAATATTTTTAAACATATTTAAAAATACGAAAATTATCGGTTTTGTAAAATAATGTTGTGATTATTTTATTAATAATGATATATAATTTTAATAAGGTTAATCAAATGTGAGATTTATTGAAAATAGCAGTTTTGTAAAAGTAGTTGCAACAACGTTGCAATTGTTAAATAATGTTAAAATGGACTGTGTTTGGTACTTTGTACGAAACATGAGCAATTTATAAGCGTTATATATGAAATTTAATTTCACTAAACATGCTTATCTCAAAATTTGATTTGTACAAGTCTGAGTGGCTCGAACTTGTATTTGACGACCGTAACAAAGCTTATGGTGCTTACGAATTAAGGCAACACTACTCCCGTACCATGTTGAAAGCCATGGCAATTGCCTTTTTAACGATTACGGGTATTGCGTTTTTAATTGGTGTGCTTATTAAGCCGGTTGCAACGGCGGTTGTGCCAACGGAAACAATAATCCCGGTTACTTTAAAAGATTATGTACACCAGGCAGTAGTGCATCCACCGCATGCGATTCCCCATCCTCACATGGTTCCGCCAAAAGCTGTAACGGTACCAACAAAGGAGTATATCCCATTTGTGGTGTCACCTAAACCTGCAATTACCGAACCGCCAAAGACAAGCACGCTAACTGGTAATATTGGCCCTGCTGATGTTAAAGGAACAACCACTACTACCGGTCCCATTGATGAAACCCCAGGCAAAGGTCCGGGTGTAGATCATGGGCTTGGTAACGATCCGGTTCCTGTAACAGGCCTTGATGTAATGCCTGAACCTTTTGGTGGAGCAGGAGCGTGGTCGAAATTTTTGCAGAAACATTTAAGATACCCCGATGGTGCCGTAAACGATCATATACAAGGAAAGGTTTGGTTAAGTTTTATTATTGAAAGAGATGGTCATTTATCAAATATTACTGTTGATCGTGGCCCTGGTTATGGTTTGGACGAAGAAGCCCTGCGCGTGTTAAAATTGGCACCGGCCTGGAAACCCGGTATGCAAAACGGCCAGCCAGTACGGGTGAAATATAATATCCCAATTAGTTTTCAACTGGGCGATGATGGTAATTAAAGCCTAAAGCGGAAAGGTGAAAGCGAAAAAGGAGAAAGGTGATTAAGTTGTCGCAGTAGGGTAGAAATAGGAATATCTGTATTCCTATTTCTGCCCTTTATGTTTTTATAGAACTTTTACTCATACACTAACCCTTTCGCCCGCCTCCAAACCCTTTCGCCTTTAACCTTTGCCCTTTCACCTCCATCTTTCAGCCTTTAGCTTTCCGCTTTAAGCTTTCAACCTTTCGCCTTTCTGCCTTTAACCTTTGTCCTTTCACCCTTTTTTCCTAATTTTGCGCATCCTTTCAAAATAAATAAAAACACATTGGAGCAGCTGCAATTAACCACTGTTGAAACCGCCAAAGATTTAGGCTTACTACCCGAAGAATTTGACCGCATAAATGAAATATTAGGGCGCGTTCCCAATTTTACCGAACTATCTATCTTTTCGGTAATGTGGAGCGAGCATTGTTCATATAAAAACTCTATCACCTGGCTAAAAACTTTACCAAAAGATGGTCCGCGGATGCTGGCTAAGGCTGGTGAGGAAAATGCCGGATTAGTTGATCTGGGCGATGGCATAGGCTGCGCGTTTAAAATAGAATCACATAACCACCCTTCAGCATTAGAGCCTTACCAGGGCGCTGCAACGGGCGTGGGCGGTATAAACCGCGATATATTTACCATGGGTGCAAGACCAATAGCGCAGTTAAACTCACTGCGTTTTGGTGACCTGGCGCTTGACCGTACCAAATGGTTGGTTAAGGGTGTTGTTAAAGGTATCAGTCATTATGGTAATGCTTTCGGTATTCCAACCGTTGGCGGTGAGCTGTTTTTTGATGAGTGTTATAATGTTAATCCATTGGTTAACGCTTTCTCGGCAGGTATTGTTAAGGCTGGCGAAACAGTATCGGCAACATCATATGGTGTAGGTAACCCGGTTTATATAGTGGGTTCAGCAACAGGTAAAGATGGTATACACGGTGCGGCATTCGCATCGAAAGATATAACAAAAGATTCTGTGAACGATCTGCCGGCCGTACAGGTTGGTGACCCTTTCCAGGAAAAATTATTATTAGAGGCTACGCTTGAAGTTATAAAAACAGGCGCGGTTGTAGGTATGCAGGATATGGGTGCGGCAGGTATTATCTGCTCAAACTCAGAGATGTCGGCAAAAGGCGAGCACGGTATGCGTATCGATTTGGATAAAGTGCCAACCCGCCAGGCAAATATGAAGCCTTTCGAGATCCTGTTATCAGAGTCTCAGGAGCGTATGCTGATAGTGGTTCACAAAGGCCGCGAAGCAGAAGTTGAAGCTGTTTTTGATAAATGGGATCTGAATTGCGCTATCATTGGTGAGGTAACCGATACCAAACGTCTTGAATATTACGCGAAAGGAGTATTGGTTGCGGATGTACCTGCTGATGATTTAGTATTAGGCGGAGGTGCCCCGGTTTACCAGCGCGAATACAAAGAGCCTGCTTACTTTAAAGAAAATCAGAAATTTAAAACAGAAGATGTTGCGGAGCCTGCCGACCTGGTAGCAGTTGCCGAACATTTAATATCACATCCTAATATTGCATCAAAACGTTGGGTAACCGATCAGTACGATTCAATGGTAGGGGTATCAACCATGACAACCAACCGCCCAAGCGACGCGGCAGTAGTATCGGTTATAGGTACTGATAAAGCTATTGTTATTACGGTTGACTGCAACTCACGCTATGTTTACGCCGATCCGCAAAAGGGTTGCGAAATTGCCGTTGCAGAAGCTGCCCGTAACATCACCTGCGCAGGTGGCGAACCGGTTGCTATCACCAATTGCTTAAACTTTGGTAACCCATACAATCCGGAGGTTTACTGGCAGTTTGTAAGCGCAATAAAAGGCATGAGCGCAGCTTGTACCAAGTTTGAAACTCCGGTAACCGGCGGTAACGTAAGTTTCTACAACCAATCGCCTGATGGAGGTTCTGTTTTCCCAACGCCAACGATTGGTATGCTGGGTGTAATGGATGATATCACCAATATCATGACATCCGACTTTAAACAACCTGATGATCTGATCTACCTGGTCGGCGAATCTGTTAATGATATCGCATCGTCACAATACCTGGCTTCATGGCATAAAGTACTGGCTGCCCCGGCACCATATTTCGACCTGGATAAGGAATATGATATGCATCAGGTAGTAAAACAACTCATCAAACATAAAGTGATCCAATCGGCACATGATGTGGCTGATGGTGGTTTATATATTGCCTTAACTGAGTCGGCATTACCTAACGGTTTAGGTTTTGATGTAGACACTGACAGCGCTATCAGGAAAGACGCGTTTTTGTTTGGCGAGGCTCAGGGCAGGGTAGTGGTAAGTGTTGCTCCTGCCGACCAGGAACGCTTTATAGAGATAATGGCAACCAGCGAGGTAGAATTCAGTCTGCTGGGTACCGTTAACAATGGTTTCCTGAATGTAGATGAAGAAGCATTTGGCCATATCACCGATATTAAAATGGTTTACGATAACGTATTGCATAACATTTTAGGCGCGTAATGCTTAAACTAAACCACATACACCACGTTGCTATTATTTGTACCGACTATACAAAGTCGAAGTACTTTTATACAGAGGTGTTGGGCTTAAAAGTTGTAAGAGAAGTTTATCGCGAACAAAGAGATTCATATAAGCTCGATCTGGAAGTTGCAGGACTGTACCAGATTGAGCTTTTTTCATTTCCCAACCCGCCCGCGCGTGCATCACGACCCGAAGCTGCAGGCTTGCGCCATTTAGCTTTTGAGGTTGATGATATTGATGAGGCCGTGTTTCATATTAAAGAATATGGTATAGAGGTAGAACCCATCCGCATAGATGAGTTTACGGACAAGCGCTTTACTTTTTTTGCCGATCCGGATGGACTGCCGATTGAGTTTGTAGAGAAATAATCATGGCGGATATCTTTCGCTTCAAACAATTCAGCGTTGATCAGAGCGGCTGTGCCATGAAGATCAATACCGATGGTGTGCTCCTCGGCGCGCTTGCACAAGGTGAAAATCCGCAAAGTATATTGGATATTGGTACCGGCACAGGCGTTATCGCATTAATGCTTGCCCAACGATTTACCGATGCCCAAATAGATGCAGTCGAGATTGATGCAGCTGCCGCGGAAACTGCCGGTAATAACTTTAAAAATTCCTCCTTTACTGATCACTTAACAGTTTCCCCGATAGGTTTTGAAAATTACTTTGAAGGTCATCCCGAAAAGAAGTATGATCTGATTATATCAAATCCGCCATTTCATATAAATTCATTAGAATCGCCAAAGGCCAAAAAAACATTAGCGAAACATGCCGATGGAGATTTTTTTGAGGCATTGGTAAAGTATATAGCTGAACATTTAACTGAAAATGGCTTATGCTGGCTGGTTTTGCCGTTGGAAACTTCTGCGCTGGTTAAAATATTGGGGCAGCAGTATTATTTGCATTTGCAAAAGACTATATCGATACATTCATTTGAAGAATCATTGCCGCATAGGGAGATCGTGTGTTTTGGATCGAATGAAATTTTAGAAGAGAAAAGTAAATTGGTAATTTACGAAGCAGTAAATAAATATTCAGAAGAATATAAAAAGTTATTGCAGCCTTACTTTATCGCTTTTTAGTATGAAGATACTGTCACTTACATTATTAGCTGTTTTATTTGTCATTCTATCCTTTCTTTTGTACGAAACGGTAATTCAGTATAACGCTTATAAAGCATCTGACTGGAACCTGGATATAGTTTTATCTGTAATCTATACTGTTTCTTTATTAGGCTCTATATGGCTTTATTATAAGCAGAAATATATTTCAGCTATAATTTTATCAGGCGTATTTGTTGTTTTATTTGTGTTCTTTGTATTGGTATGTATCCCAATAATGAACAGTTAAAATTGCCTTACTTTTCGCTTTTTAATATGAAAAACGCTTCGAATATTTTCACTTCCATTTTAATATTACCAATTGTAGCACTATTGTACACAGAGTATGATTATCTGAAAGGTGACAGCATGGCAAAAGAACTTATGTTTGTTTTAGAAATGAAAGTTCTTACACAGATTATAGCTTGTTTGCTATTGTTTGGTTATTCGTTTTTTTTAACTAAAAGAAAAAAATATTATGAAAACACAGTGCTGTTCGTGTGTTTTATAGTATTTATAATAGCTGATGTAATATTAAATCATTATGGTCAAAATAGGGCTCATTTCCGACACCCATAGCTTTCTTGACGATGCCGTATTCAAACACTTTGAAAACTGCGATGAGATTTGGCATGCCGGTGATTTTGGCAATATAGAGCTCGCCGATAAACTTGCCGAATTTAAGCCATTAAAAGGCGTATACGGCAATATCGACGGACAAGACATACGTAGAGTCTATCCCTTGAATCTACGCTTTAAATGCGAGGATATGGATGTTTGGATGACCCATATTGGCGGCTACCCGGGCAAATACGCACCGGCAGTGCGGCCTGAGATATATGCTAACCCGCCACAGCTATTCATCACCGGGCATTCGCATATTTTAAAGGTGATGTTCGATAAAAAGATCAATTGCCTGCACCTGAACCCCGGCGCGGCAGGCAAGCAGGGTTGGCAAAAAGTACGCACGCTTATGCGCTTTGCCATTGATGGAGATAAGATCCAGGATCTGCAGGTGATTGAGTTGGCTGTGTGAGTGGTTAACTGCATTGATTAGGTGAGTAGTTGTTCTTTTTTCCGCTTGTCATTCTGAGCGGTAGCGAAGAACCTGCCCGCGTTCAATAACCAAGCGCAATAGCATGTCGAATAATAGATGCTTCGTACCTCAGCATGACAACGGGTTTTGCGTTAGTGATTGAAGCGGATACCGGCCTGGCGGCTAAGGCCTTGTGTAGTATGAGCGGAAAGAATGGGCCGAAGGTAACGCCCTAAACATAAACAACTTAATCTAACCTAATAAACCAATTATATTAAATTCACCTTCGCATTTTCCATTTCAAAAACAGAATCAATCAGTAAATCTTTTTGTTTGCCGGCGGCTACTGCCAGTTGGTCGCAGCGCTCATTTTCAGGGTGACCATTATGCCCGCGTACCCAGTTGAATTTAACCCTATGCAGTTTGCTGACTTCTAAATAGCGCATCCAAAGGTCTTTGTTTTTTTTGCCTTCAAATCCCTTTTTTACCCAGCCGTATACCCATTTTTTCTCGATGGAATCAATCACATATTTGGAGTCGGAGAAAATCATAACATCCTGGTTTAAGGTCTTTATAGCTTCGAGTCCTTTTATCACAGCCATCAGCTCCATGCGGTTGTTGGTAGTTTTACGAAAACCTTCCGAAAGTTCCTTATAATGCTTCCCTGAGCGTAATATTACCCCATATCCACCCGGTCCCGGGTTCCCGCTTGATGCACCGTCTGTAAAAATTTCGATCATTGTTGGTTAATAGTTCATAGCTAATGGTTCATGGCCATCAAAGCCCCAAAAATAGAAAAACTCTATGAACTATGATCCATGAACTATCAACTAAGGCGTTTTGCCTTGAGGCGTAAAGAATTACCAATTACCACCACATCCGAAAATGCCATGGCAAATGCACCTACCATCGGGTTTAAAAAGCCTAAAGCGGCAATCGGGATAGCTACTATGTTATAGGCGAATGCCCAGAAAAGGTTTTGCTTAATGGTAAGCAAGGTATGCTTGCTGATCTGCAGGAATTTTACAACGGATTGCAAGTCAGTATTCAATAATATCACCCGTGCGGATTGTATGGCTATCTGGCTGGCATCGTTCATTGATACGCCAACATCGGCCTGGGTTAGGGCTGGGGCATCATTAATGCCGTCGCCAATCATAATGGTTTTGCCTTTTTGTTTGTAGATGTCGATAACAGCGAGTTTTTCATCCGGCAGTTTTTCTGCGTGTACATCAGTAATGCCTATCGCGTTAGCAACCCTTTGGCACCTGCTTTTTTTGTCACCGCTTAATAAAACCGGGATGATATCCATTTTTTTTAATTGAGCGATCAGTGCGGCTGCATCAGGTTTTATTTCATCGTCAATAGCTATTTGCGCGAGTAATACTTGGTTTTTATAGAGTGACAGATTGAAATTACTACTGCCTTCAACTTTTGCAGTGCCTAAAAAGTAATTATTGCCCTCAATATCCTCGGCACGCATACCCAGACCTTTTTCTTCAATGGCTTTGCGAAGTATCACCTTTTGCTGCGGCAATGTTTTTAACTCACTAACCAGCGATTTAGCTATCGGGTGGTTCGATCTTTCCTCAATAGCCATAATTACACCCCGGATTTTTTCTATATCATTACCAGCCTCAGCCTTTATATCATTAATACGGAACTTACCGGTGGTTAAAGTGCCTGTTTTATCGAAAACTATATATTTAGTGTTGGCAACGGCCTCAATGGTATCGCCGCCTTTAATGAGTATGCCATTCTTTGCAGCTCTGCCCAGGCCAACCATTACAGCAGTAGGCGTGGCCAAACCCATGGCGCAGGGGCACGATATTACCAAAACGGCAATAGCGCTCATTAAAGCAGTTTGCACTGGCGTATGGGCCGCAAAATAGGTTATAACGAATGTTAACAATGAGATGAGCATTACAGCAGGCACAAATATAGATGCTACCTTATCGCCCAGCTTTTGTACAGGAGGTTTGGCTGCCTGTGCCTTTCTCATCAGATCGATGATTTGCGCCAATACAGTGTTTGAGCCTACCTTGGTAGCTATCATGTGAATATTACCATGTTGAATGATGGTACCGCCAATGACCTTATCATATTTGCCCTTTTCAACAGGCAGACTTTCACCCGTAAGCATCGATTCATCAACCGAAGCATTACCCGAGAGTACATCACCATCAACAGGGATCTTATCGCCCTGGTTGACTAATAAGGTATCACCTGCTAAAACATCCTTCGCGCTGATCACTTCAATAGCGCCGTTAATTATCCTGTTAGCGGTAACCTGCTGAATTTTTACCAGGTCTTTTACTGCGGATGTAGTTTGGGTAACCGAACGCTTTTCGAAAACATTACCCAGTAATACCAAGGTGATAATAGTGGCGCAGGTTTCGTAAAACTCGTATTGCTGGCCCATGTTTTCAATAGTTCCTATCAAACTGTATACAAACGCGGCGGTCGATCCTACAAATATCAGCACATCCATGTTCGGCAGGCCATTTCTTACCGAACCATATGCGCTTTTACCAAAGTGAAGGCACCCAACTATAAAAACAGGCAGGCATAACAGCAATTGTACTATCGGCATATGTAGAAAATGCCAGGGCAGTATCATGTGCAGCAACAGGGGAGCAGTGAAAATGGCGCAGAAGATGAATTTATTCTCCACCTTTTCATAAAATTTAGGTTGATGTGTAGCAATATCATCAACAACTTTGAAGCCGAGCTGCTCAATGCCTTTGATAATATCCGGAACATCGGCCCCTTTATCGTTCGAAAATTTCACTTCTTCGCCCGCAAAATCGACCAAAATATTTTTTAGCCCTTTTTTTTCTAATAAATTATGGACGGATATTGCGCAATTATTGCAATGCATCCCCTTAACATTCAGCTCTATCAGTTGCTCTGCCATACCACAAATCTACCTATCAGGATCAATTTAACAGGTAAGCTAATTGTAATATTAAAAAATGCTTTGCAATTAAGCCGAAGATTTATACTTTTGCAATCTCCAAAACGGTAGATGTAGCTCAGTTGGTTAGAGCATCGGTTTGTGGTACCGAGGGTCGTGGGTTCGAGCCCCATCATTTACCCTTCATGGGGCAGGTCAAAAAAAGTTGATTCTGTCCCATTTTTTTTGTCTTTTAATTTGCTGTTAATGAGGTGACTAAGCGCAATCGCCTCGTTTGTTTTTCCGGTTCGATGTTTTGTTCCGTCAAAAACGATTTTTTCGGGGAACATCGAACCAATTATTTCACGTTTTTTTACAATATCGGCCTTCACGTATATAGAATCGATGTTTTCTAGTGAAAACACTGCTTTTTCTACCAAGTTACTTAAATTGACTTTGATCTCAGGCTGAGCTGACACCTCACGCAGTTCTGCTTCCAGCCGAATAATCTTATCTTCGCAATCCTTTTTCAAGATCCTGTAATCATCCGGATCGAAATCATCCAATAATGCATGTGCTCTCGCCTTGCTCAATCGGTTGTGCTGTTCTGTTACCAAGGTCACTAATTTTCGTCTTTTTTCTAATACGAACCTGGCCATATTGTTGAACTGATCGTGAACAACGCGTGAATAGACTGTGCCCATAGGCCGCCTTAACTTATATTTTTGAAGTTCACTCACGAACAGATCATTGACCATTTCCGCTCTGTACCGGATCCCGCATGCGGAACTACAATGATAATAGTAAAAGTAATTATTACGTCCTTTAGATGCACTGCCTGTTAAAGTGCGGCCACACTTTGGACATTGAAGGAAACCTCTCAACGGTAGCATTTCCGGCACATAGATTGGTTGGCCTATTTGCTTTTTCCTGCCGTCAATAATGTCCTGCACCCTATAAAACAAAGCTTCAGATATTAACGCTTGGTGCAAACCATCCACGAAACGAGCCGGTTCATTTTTGAATTCTGCCAATCTTATCTTACCCATATAGCAGGGATTACGCATTGCCACCATGAAATTATTTTTACTACATATCAATCCTTTAGTGCGCCCTAATTTTAAAACCTGTTCAGCAGAATAAAGACCTTCACCGACCTGCTCGAACGCCCACCTCATATAGGAGGCATTCGGTTCGTCGATGGCAATATATTTCTTGCCATTTTCGTGGGTCTTGTTCTTGTAACCGATCGGAGCGAACCCCATCCATCTTCCTTCTTTTTTAGCCTGTCGGATGCCGTAGAAGGTATTTAAACCTCTGCGGTCATTTTCTATTTCGGGAGCGGTGAGATAGACTGCCAGCATCATTTTGTTCTCAGGCACAGAGGTGTCCAGGGGTTGCTCGATTGCAACTGGTTCGATACCCAGTTTTTTCAGGACACTGATCATATAATAGGCGTCACTGGCATTTCTGCTGAATCTGTCCCATTTCGTAAATAATAGCAGATCGGTCTTTCCTTTATGTTTTTTCAGATCGGCAAGGAGTTTGGTCCATTCAGGACGAATGAAAGTTTTGGCCGAATGATCTTCATAAATAACCCTTCTTACCTTGATGTTGCCATATTCACAATATCTGCGTAGAACATCTTCCTGACTTCTTTGTGAATACCCTTTATCAGCTTGCTCGTCTGTACTAACTCTTACATATAAATCAGCAGTCTTCATCTTTCAATAAAATTTCTAAGGTTAATTTACTGAAATTATACATGAAATCCAAAACAATTTGTGCTTCAACCAGGGTAATAATTTGTCCTTCCTGTTTGCAAATTTCAACAACTTCCCGGGCTGTGATTGTTCTTATTTCTTTGTCCATCCGGACAAATTATGGTAGTAATAATTGTTTTCTTAACAAGTTTTGAAACTTGGTGTTGATTTTTTACCCACTTATCTTTAGCAAGTGAATTTTTGCTATTTAAAGTGCTTTACATTGCAACTAAAAATGCAAAAATGCCCGAACAGAAGTGTTCAGGCATTTTAATATGCTTATAGGGATCTCAGGGCAGGTATGTAGGGTTCATCTTTAAATCGAATATACTGAACCGTTACAGGGATTTACTGAAGGAATACTTATAGCCGGACAACAGATCTTAAAACAGGAATCCTTATATCAGGTAATTTCGGGCCTCAGCCTAAATTAGTGAGAGCCCGAAAATACCTGGCTTACTGAAGACTTAATAGTTTTTACTGAAATATGACCCTTTTACATGTAGGATAGCTTTCTATCTTAAAGCAAGGTGAAAATTGCAAGAGACTGAAGTTGTGACGCTTGTGCCTGCATCGATCCCTTGCCATCCTGGTTCACAAAAAGGTTTTCCGATTTAAATTGAATCTGGTGTCTTTAGTTCTGAAAATGTTCCGCATGTTTTCAGGAATCGGGAACATAACCCCTTTTGCCGGTAAATCAAATGAGACGATATTTGCATTTTTTTCTTTTAAAAAATGCAAATTATCAGCATTAAGTAATTATTTATAAGTAAGAGAAGAAAATAATTTAAAGTAAATAAACAAAATAGGAATATTTCGTAAATTACTCCTTAGTTAATTACCTGAACTTATTTACCATATGTCAAAATCACAGAACCCCCAATCTGGAAGGAATAAGGCTGCGACAATACGAAAATTGATCCAGGCCGTCGGGCAGATTGTAAGAAGCGAAGGTTTCCCGAGCCTAACAATTAGCGCAATCGCCAGAACTGCTGGCGTAGATAGAAATACGATCTACAGAAATTTCCGCACATTAGATTACCTGGTAGAAGCTTATATCATTGAAACTGATTACTGGATGGTATTTGCTGATCAGATGAAGAAAATGCTGTCGGAACGTAAATTTGAAAACGACCAGCAAATGATCACTGCAGTATTGCAAAATCTGTTTAAGTTCTTTTTTACAGAAAAAGACATGCAACTTTTAATCTTATGGGAACTTTCAACTGAGAGCAAATTGATGAAAAGTATTCATAATACCCGCGAAAGCATGGGACAAAGGTTTCTGGAAATCATTGATCCTTATTTTCAAAACACAAATGTAAATTTCAGATCGGTTTCGGCCTTATTGGTGGGTGGAATTTATTATATTATTTTACATACGATATATAACGGCGGTATGTTTGTCGATCTGGATATCAGTTCTGAAAAAGGACGGGAGGAAATATTAAAGGCTATTGAGCAGATCGTAGGGTGGGCATTTAAAGAGGTCGAATAAAAAAAATAATTACTGTATTTAGCATGCCATTTACATAACTTCTAATAATGTCTTAAATAAAATCTTATTTTTCCGGATCAAAATCTAGTAATTCTTTCGCTTTTATTTCTAATCCCTTAGAGAGTTCAATTATTGTAGACAATCGAATATCAAACTTGCCATTTTCGATTTTTGATATATTGCTTTCATTTAGCTCACACCTATAATCCAACTCTAGCAAACTATATCCTTTTTTCTCACGCAATTTTTTTAAATGTGTGCCAAAGGCCTTTTTTAATATCGAATGATCTTTTTTTGCCATGCACTTTTATCAGTGCTTAAAATGATTGCTTTTTTAGAATAAAATCACGGTATTATATTACCGTATTTGTTAATTTTTTATTATATTTGGTTTATGTAAAGTTGGTCTACAGATCAATAAATTGAATTAATATATTTGCGAGACTTCATTGAAGCATTTCGCACTGAATCTCGTCTTAGAAAACTGGTAATTTAAAGGGAACGAGAGATAAGTGAATATGCTCACGCTATAGGCGTGGGCTCACTTATTCGTTCCCTGGTATACCAGTACCTCTAAGACAATAAGATGGGTTCCACGCCTTATTTTTTCAAATAAGCCACAATCCATCTGTTTGTTTTGATGGATATGGAAGCGAAATTTAAATTTTACAGTTTAGTTAAACACCAATGTAATCCTTTACAGGAGGAACGCCACTGGTATGCTTTTTCATTATTAAATGTTAAATTATAATGGAAAGGACATATTCACTTATTGAACCTTCTTTGAAACAATCTTTAATTATTGAAAAATTAATTAAAGGGGACCAAATTGCTTTTTCCTATTTATATGATCTCTATAGTAAACCACTTTATAGAAATATCGTTCGTTTAGTCAAAAATGATGATGTTGCTCAAGAGTTGTTGCAGGATTTGTTCTTGAAAATATGGGAAAGCAGAGCGGTAATTGATCCTGATAAGTCATTTAAATCCTATTTGTATAAGATTGCAGAAAACCTGGTCTTTATGCATTTTCGTAAGCTTTCTAAAGACAGGCGCCTGGTGGAAAATTTATTAAACTCGTATTTTGAATTTGATATTAATGCTGAAGAATCAATGATATTGAAAGAGAAAAAGCAATTCCTGGAGAATGCAATCAGCAGACTTTCTCCGCAAAGGCAGCAAATTTATAAGCTATGTAAGCTGGAGGGAAAAAGCTATGAACAAGTAAGTAAAGAATTAGGAATTTCTACCTCAACGATCAGCGATCACATTGTTAAAGCGAATAAATCTGTCAAGCAATATTTGTTAAATAATCAAGAATATGTAGCTTTATTAATCGTTTCGCAAATTTGCTTACACACCAAATAACCTAAATGTCCAATTATTTAATCTTTTTTATCTATGGATATAAATCCCAATTCTTCCGAATCAGAAAACTTTAGCACGCTGACAGCTATAATGAATAGGTTTGACCAAATTCCTTTTGATCAGTTTCAGCGTGAATTAAATGAATGGTTTTTGAAAACCTTCAAAACTACAAATCCGGAATTAGCCGCTTCCCCGGAAGGCGCAAATTTAGTACAAAACGTCATGTCTCTTGGCGATGAAATATTTAAGTGGGCAGAGCAAATGGAAAAATAATCTGTTCCGGAGCAGAGGATAATCTGCTTTCCTGCATATTAGGGTAAAAGAATAACTTGGACCATTCATTACCCATTGAGGATCTGTTTATAAAGTACCTAGAAAACCGGTGCTCTCCTGAGGAGATACGTTTATTGCTTTCCCATTTTGATCTTACTCAGAATGAGGAAATGCTGCGCTCATTAATCTATGCCTCACTTGACATGGATTCGGCATCTCAGGAAGACCCATCAGTAAATTCGGCAGTTAAAGATGTAAGAAAAAATCTATTAGTTGCCATAAACAAAAGTAACGCTTCTAAAATCACCAGGCGCCATCAACTCTACCGGTATGCGAAGATTGCAGCGATTTTATTTTTGCTCGTTAGTTCCACAGTTTTAGTTAAAAAACATTGGCAGCAGATATACAATTACTTCAGGCCGGTAAACATAGAGATGGCGCTGACAGCAAGAGGTGAGCGGAAAATTATTCAATTGACAGACGGCACAAAGATATGGCTAAGCCCTTCCAGTTCTCTGAAATACCCGGATCAGTTTAATGGTAAATTACGTGAGGTAAAACTGGAGGGCGAAGCATTTTTTGAAGTTGCTAAGGATAAAACACATCCCTTTATTATTCATAGCGGTCAAATGGATACCCGTGTCGTAGGTACTTCCTTTATGATCAATGCTTTTAAGGAACAGGCAAAATATACGGTGACCGTGGTTACGGGTATTGTAAAGGTTTCTTCAGCCAAAACACAAAAGCAAGTCGTGCTATTGCCTAACCACCGTTCTGAATTTACACCTGCTGACGGATCACTCATAAGTGCATATGCCGCGAATGCTATCGATATGCTTAAACGAAAAGACGGTATCCTGACTTTCGATGGGACGCCTGTCAAAGTAGTTGCATTGGCGTTCGCGCAGTATTATAACGTTCAAATTCATGTAGAAAACAAATCAGAAAATTGTTTATGCTATGGCGAGTTTGACACCAGGAAGCCCGTTAATATTTTATTGGCACAATTAGCCGCGGCTATTAATGCCAGGGTAGTTATACAAGACAACGTATATATCATAAGAGGAGGTTGTGAAGAATGATAGTTGAAATGAACCGGCAGCTGGGTTAGCGTATTATCGTACGCCGGCGCCAATTTTCCTGAAATTTTAGAATTAATAACGACTGCAATAAAAGCCAGAATTGCTTTAAGAGGATAGTATTGCCTATACTTTTCGGTTTTGCAGGCCCTTTTCAAACTCTTAATTAATCACCATATGCTTAAACTTTTAATGATTTTAAAAAGATTTCTCCCAATATACCTTTTGCTGGCCTGTATGCTGGGAGTTACCTTTCCTGTTTATGCTGCAACAAAAAGTAATGAACAGATTCTGGATAAGCGAATCAGTATTGCAATTGAGAACCAAAGTCTTAAAGAAGCGCTCGATCAGGTAGCTCGAGCCGCTTCGGTGCCGATTATCTATGGGAGTTCAAAACAGCTGTTTGAAAGTAAAGTAAGTATTCATGCGAAGAATGAACATTTAAAAAAAGTTTTAGATGAACTGCTTAAGCCGTACGCGTTAACTTACCGTATAATCGGTGAGGATATTGTGATCAGCCAAATAGAAAGACAGTTAAAGCAATCTACGCCGTCACGTAAACCAACACAGATCGAAGGAAAAGTCCTGGACGAACAAGGAAAACCTCTTTCTGGTGCTTCGGTTAAATTGAAGTCAGGCTATAATGGCGTAATTACGGACGGTGAAGGCCATTTTACACTGACCCAAGTGCCGGATACCGGAATGCTTTATGTAAGTTATGTAGGCTATCAGACAGCAGAATCACCTTACAACATTAACCGAACTCAATTCATAACTATTCAATTAAAAGCGGATGCCAATTCTTTAAATGAAGTACAGGTAATAGGTTATGGGACGGCAACAAAAAAGCTAAATACGGGCAGCATTTCTGTGGTCACTGCAAAAGAGATCGAAAACCAACCGGTGACCAATGTTTTATCAGCGCTTTCCGGGCGGGCTGCAGGCGTGTATGTTCAAACCAATAATGGTTTGGCCGGGGGAGACGTTAGTATACAGATCAGGGGCCCGGGATCGTTAGCTGCGGGAACAGATCCTTTTTATGTCATCGATGGTGTCCCGTTCGTATCTTCTTCAATGGCGCTGGGTCAGCTTGCCAGTGGTATTAATGGAGCGATAAGTCCCTTTAATTCTTTAAACCCCGAGGATATTGAAAGCATCAGCATTTTAAAGGATGCCGACGCGACTGCGATATACGGCAGCCGGGGTGCAAATGGCGTTGTACTGATCACAACGAAGAAAGGAAAAAAAGGAGGGGTCAAAACAGATGTGACTTTATCCAGCGGTATTTCGCAGGTTGCAGACCTGCCCAAACTGCTTAATTTAAAGGATTACCTGGCGATAGGACAAGAAGCGTTTAAGAATGATGGGTTAATTCCCTCATCAGATCCTAATTCTCAGAACTATGCGCCCGACCTTACCGTTTGGAGCCAAGCGAAGTCAACCGACTGGGCAGAGTATATGCTGGGAGGTACGGGCCACTTAACCAATCTGCAGGCCAGTGTTTCCGGCGGAGACGAACAAACCAGTTTTACTTTAGGTGCTAACTACCGTGTGGAGAGTACTGTATTACCCGGTGAAAATAAATATGCGCGCGGTGGGATGCATATGAGCGTTCAGTACACTTCGGCTGACCGGAGGTTCAATATCTCTATGAGTTCATCATATACACAGGATAGCAATCAATTGGTAAATCCGGCAATTTCCCTGTCCGGTGATATTTTATTGCCGCCCAATTTCCCGATTTACAACCAGGACGGCAGCTATAATTTCTTAAATGGCAATAATCCGGTGGCTAATAGCCAGAACACCACCAATGTTCAAACCAGCAATGTTCTTATAAATGCCCTGGTCAGCTATAATATTTTACCCGGTTTACAAATCAAAGCAAGTGCAGGCCTGAATAATCTGGAAATGAAACAGGTCATGGTCAACCCTGGCTATGCGCAAGATCCAAACAGTTATGAGCCGTTAAGCAACAGTTATTTCGGTGACAATACGAGTAAATCAGTGATCATTGAGCCGCAGTTAAATTACTCATTGAAGCTAAACAAATCCAGTTTAAATGTGCTGGTCGGCGGGACTTACCAAAAAACAGAAACGAATGGTGAACTGATCTACGCGACCAATTTTAACAGCGACAATGAGTTGCAAAATTTATCATCAGCTGCAACTATTCAGCCTTCAAATACTTATTTGGAATATAAATATGCTTCCGTTTTCGGCAGGGTCACTTACAATTGGGATGACAAATATATTATTAATGGCAGTGTGCGCCGGGATGGATCATCACGATTCGGACCGGGTCATCAGTACGGTAACTTTGGTGCTGTAGGTTTAGCCTGGCTATTCAGCAACGAAAGCTGGATAAAGAATGATATCAGCTGGCTCAGTTTTGGCAAACTTCGGTTAAGCTACGGGATAACAGGAAATGACCAGATCCCCGATTATCAATATCTCTCCACTTATGGCTCGTCGGGCATAACTTATCAGAACTTACCAGGGCTCATACCCACCAGGATTACGAACGCAGATCTTCACTGGGAATCGACTAAAAAATTGAATGCCGGTTTTGATGCTGGTATAGCTAAGGACAGGTTGATGATTACCATTAATTATTTTGTAGATCGAAGCAGTGATCAACTGGTAAGTTACTCATTACCGTATATAACCGGTTTTGATGGTTATGAAGCTAATTTACCGGCAGTCATACAAAATCAGGGATGGGAATTTGAGTTAACGTCTAAAAATATGCAATCGAAGGCGTTTAGCTGGTCAACCAGTTTCAATTTTACCACCAGTACAAATTTTTTAAAAAGCTTCCCGGGCCTTAGTAATTCTCCTTATGCAAATACAGATGTAATCGGTCAAAGTATTTTAAGGTATTATGGTTTTAAGTTCCTGGGGGTCGACCCTCAATCCGGTGCTGATATTTATCAGGTTAAAGGCGGCGGAACAAGTTCAAACCCGCCGTTTAACAGTTATTTCCTAGGTTCAATTAATCTCAATCCGGCTTTTTACGGCGGAATGAATAATTCATTTACTTATAAAGATTTTCAGTTTGACCTGTTTATGCAATTTGCAAAACACGGTTTGCCCGGTGGATTGCAGAGCGCACCGGGACAGTTGATGAACAATTTTGAATTCATTAACAAAAGGTGGCAACATCCTGGTGATGTTACCAATGTACCCAAGGCAACGACTATTAATACAGATTACAATTATCCCTCTTCAACGGCGAACTTCTTCAACGCTTCTTATTTAAGAATAAAGACGGCATCGCTTTCTTACACTTTTCCCCGGGACTGGACCCGGTCAAAGAAAATGGAGCGACTAAGAATTTATGCGCAGGGTGAAAACCTGATGACTTTATGGAACCGAAATACAGCGCTATATGATCCTGAAAGCGGAATCAATGGTGTGCCGCCGCTAAGAACAATCGTCGTAGGCGTTCAGATAACCCTTTAATCTAAAAATCATGAAAAAAATAATACTGATCATCGTTTGCGCCGCGGCTTTTCAAAGCTGCAAGAAAATAATAGAAGTTAGCAGTCCTCAAAATCAGCTGACTACAGACAAGGTGTTTGTGGACACCACTTCAGCTTTGGCGGCTTTGGGAACTATTTATGGTGAGCTTGACAGAAATATAGACGTGAATTATTCAGTCATGTCGGATTTATATACTGATAACTTAAGTTTTACAGATGTGTCACCGCAAGATTTGGAGTTTTATCACAGCAAAATTTCGCCGGATAACTCAACTGATTTAGTGGCATGGCAGTACATGTATCAGCTGATTTATGAATGTAATGATCTGATTGCGCAAGTACCTGCATCAGGAAAACTGCCCCAGGCAATTGTTCAGCAGATAACCAATGAAGCAAAATTTATCAGGGCATTCATTTATTTTAAATTGATTAATGCCTACGGAAATGTCCCGCTTTTGCTCACAACAGATGTAAATGTTAACGCAGTCGCTTCCCGTGCGGATATGAGTTTAGTTATTCAGCAAATCATCAAAGACCTCACCGATGCGAAGCAGGGATTAACCGCCAATTACCAGGGGGGAGGCAGGGTGCGGGCCAATAATTGGGCAGCCGCGGCACTCTTGTCGCAGGTCTATCTTTTTCAACACAATTGGACGGGAGCAGAAACAGAGGCTTCAGGTGTAATTAACAGCGGACTATATGCGCTGGAAAGCTCACCGGCAACGGTGTTCCTCAGTAATAATAATGAAGCCATTTTGCAGGTTTGGAATCAATACGGATATGTGTATAGCGCTGCCCAACTTGTGCCGGACCCCAATAGTTTGCCACTTTACATCGTCTCTAGCTCCATGTGGACTGCATTCGAAGCCGGTGATCTGAGAAAAGAATACTGGATCGGAACCAGTTTTGTGCCAAACGGCACAGATAGTACAGCCTATTATTTTTATAATAAATATAAAAATACACAACTCAATACCTCGAGTCCTGAATACCTGACGGTATTACGTCTGGCCGAACAATATTTGGTCAGAGCTGAAGCACGCGCGGAATTAGGTAAAATTACTGGCAGCGGAAGTGCTGCCGAGGATGTAAATAAAATTAGGGTTAGAGCGGGATTAACCAATACCACTGCGGTCACCCAAATTACGATGCTGGCAGCAATTATGCAGGAGCGAAGGTTAGAATTATTCGGTGAATGGGGAAGTCGGTTTTGTGATTTGAAAAGAACAGGACTATTAAATATGGTAATGGAAAAGGAAAAAGCGACATGGTCGACCAACGCGGACCTGTGGCCCATTCCTTTACGCGAATTAACCTATGACCACGCTTTGGTTCAGAATCCCGGTTATTAAATAACGATAAAAAAATAATGATGAATTTAAGATCAATAATAATTATTCTGCTGCTGGCCTTACCCGGTTTACCTGTTATGGCACAATCGTCAGCTAGTCAAACGTATAAAATAGGCGACCAAATACCCGATTTTGAATTTCGAAATCTTGAAAACGCTGCCGGTTCCACTCAAAATGCGTCTCATTTATATAAGGACGGGTTGCTGATCATCAATTTTTGGGCTACCTGGTGCATTCCCTGTATACGGGAATTACCCTACCTCGATTCTATCCAGGCTAAAAACAAGCAGCATATGCATGTGATTTGCGTTACCGACCAATCAAAGGATAAACTTAAAGGGTTTTTAGCATCTAATCCCGGACTTAGCAATTTGTTGTTTTCATCCTGCGATACCACGCTGAAGAAGTTTTTTCCGCATTCCGCGATACCACATAATGTTTGGATTGATAAAAACGGATTTGTAAAAGCTATTACCGGAGATGATGAAATTACGGTAACAAACATTGATAAATTTTTAGCGGGTCAGACTTCGTTAAACCAGAAAAGGGACTTGCCATTTGATTTTGAGAAACCGTTAGTGGTAGCCGATTCAGAATTCATTTACAGGTCGATATTTACAAAGGATAAAGATGAAATCGGTACAGGAGGGGTATGGCTGCCTGATTCGATGCAGCAGCATACCAGATTTTTTGGCTGGAACATTCCGAAAACCACTATCATTTGGGCGGCCTATATGAAAAGTGTATTCTCAACCAAGGATTATAAACTTATTGAATTCCATGCGAAAGATACATCCACTTATTACGTGCCTTCGCACATTAACCATGCGGAATGGGAAGATAGCGTCAAAATGAAAAAATATAAACTTTGGCGGAAAGAAAATTTGTATTGTTATGAATTCAGTTTCCGGTACAGAATCAATTGTGACAGCTTATATGCAGTAATGGTAAAGGAGGTTAATCTCTTTTTTAACGTTAGCGCAAAAGTTGAAAATCGTAAAACCAATTGTTGGGTAATTACAAAGATCCGTTCCGATGAAAGCCCGGCGCCGTCAAAAGATACAACTGCTATCGGACTTCACCTTTATCAATTATCGTTGATTGCTCAGCGGCAAACGTGGAAACAACTGGCGGCCAGGCTTACGGATATGTATGATCAGGAACCGCCATTTGTAGATGGTACGGGTACTACTTTTCCAGTAAACATAAATCAGCGTTTTACCAGTTTACCGAATGGTTTTACCATTGATGTGCTAAGAAAGTATTTAAACAGTATCGGCTTGGATATCAAATTGGAAAGGGTAGACTATCCGCATTTGGTCATTTATGATCACAATAATTGAAATGATGGCAGGATGATTAATCCTTTCCGCAAATAACTATATATCAATATCATGATGGAGACTTTTTAGAACTACTCACATACTCTTTAACAGCGAATGATACAAATTTAACGATCTATTTTACTTAATACAACAAAATCTTAGCTTAACTCAGTGCGGGACTTCTTTTCTTGCAAGAAGCAGAAAAAATGACAAGATTTTTGAGAATTGAGATTTCAATCTGATTCGAGTCCCTGCTTACGCTACCAAAGGGGAAAGGGGATCAAAAGATAACCTCCCCCTTTTTTTATGCATATTAATTGTCTGTTAATCTGCTAGATAAGTGAAGGCGATTCGCTTAGATGGGCGGCAAAGCTCCCTTCCGTCAAAAACATAGATTTTTACGGTACATCGAGCCAATATGCGATAAGGAAGACGCTGGTTCATTTATACTTTCGAAACCATCTTTTTCACCGTTGGATTGCAAAATGCATCGGTGCTATGGTTTGAGGTTATTGACATTGATAATATAATATAATTGGATAAACATAGCGTTGATCGGAAATTCTGTTGTACCGTAACCTCCTCTAACATAGGCAGGGTCGCCATTGCCTCTGATAATGGCCCCTGAGCGGCTATCATCCATGTTGTTAGAAGTAGGCTGGATACCGGGTTCATAATGCTGAAAAGCTTCATTGCCCATCGCTATTATTAATGAACCGGATCCGCTGAAGGTAACTGTGTTTACCGCCTTGAAACAAGTGCCTACATTATAGGTGATCCCATTATAGCTAATACTTCCCGCGTTTACATAATACCAGTAACCGCTTACCAGCGCAGTACCAGCAGCGACGGCCGGACCCCCGCTACTAAAGCGGGCCATAATGGTATGGCGCTGCGGAGCCTCAACTATTTCTCTCAGCGTGCCACCGGTGACAGAACTGAAAGTTGTTAAGCCCGTTACTGTAAGCAGGCGGTCACCCGGCTGAAATACCGCATTATTATAAACTAGCGCACCCGTTTCTACCAGGTAAGGAGCGGGAGCATTAAGCACATCTCCCGCATACTTATAAGTAGTATCCAGATCAGCAATACTATCGACATATTGTCCCTGACGGTCGGCATTAAAACCATAGATCAGCAACTTGCGTACCTGGCCGCCCCCAGGGTTAACGATCACATTGGTCTTTATACTTCCGTTACGGGTGGCATTAGCCAGCGAAATATAATTGTCGATCACGTTAACATTCACCCCGCTGGATAGATCAAAATTACCGTCTGAGGCAGTCGAGGCCGCTTTTATAGCATAGGCAATAGACCGCGCTCCAATAAATGTACCTAAATACCCCGCGTTCTTGGCCGGACTTCCCAGGGACAGGCTGTAATCATTGATCGCGGGGTTATTGAATAAGGGATCCTCCATCCGGCAATTGGCGAAGACCGACCCGCTTCCGTAAGCGGTTTCGCAAGCCGCCTGCAGATCGGCGATATTAGAATAGGCCGTATAGCCCGGTGGTACATTTGGATAAAAAGTTGCGGGAAAAGGCGTGCTTATTGAAGTATCAAATCGGAAATTACACTGATAAAACAGGCAATAATCGATATAATTGGGGATACTGGCGACATAGATATTGCAATTGTAAAATATACAGGAGTTGACGCCCAATTTTTGATTGTCGGTATTGCCGGTAAAAACAACATTCGAACTGATGAAAGTTGAATTGGCGATCAGGTTGGTAATGATCGCATATTGCGCGCCGGGGCCGTCAAAATAGAAGCTGGTATTCAGCATCACATTTTTTCTGAAATAATTACTATTATAGTTAAAGCCCGGTCCACCCGGGCCAACCCCATCAAATTGGCTATTGAAATGACCCGATGAATAATTATTACCGTTAAAATAAGTAAAACCTTTGAAACGGACATTATAACTGGCGGAGCCGATGTCGGTAGAAAGCAGGAAACTGCCAAACAAGTTTGTGCCGTCGATCACCACATCTCCGTCGCCCAATAAATTCAGCCCACCGTTGATCTCCCCTTCACGGTAAACACCGGCACCGATAATAAATAGAAAATTGTAGGCCTGAAACCTACGGCAGGCTTCGGTAATCGTACGTAAAGGATATATCCGACTGCCGTTACCCGTCAGATCGTTACCGGACAAAGCTATATAAACGGCATTGGAAGGACGTACATCGTCCGCTGAATCCGCTATGGCCAAAGGCCCCAGCTTCAACTGTAAATCTACAGGTATAGTTGATCCGGCGGTATAGGTCCAATTATAGGTTGCACTCATGATTGCTCTTAATTAAAATTATAGCCTTGTTTCTGTAATGGCAAATGAAAAGGCTACGGTATCCAGTTCAATTGCGCTGCCTGTCAGGGTAGTCGTCTCACCATAATCCCTGTCATCAATTTTGTTGATCCCAAACTCGATTGCCATACCTCTGAAAATTAATTTTTCGGAAAAACGGGGCCTATCCAATTGGTTCAATGCGTACTCTATGGCTCCGCCAGCCAACTCCAGTACTTCGACGACCGCCGCACCGATTTCAGGCATATAGGTGTCGATGCCCGCTATTCCTCTAAAGGTCTGACCCTCGCTATAAATCGTGCCATTATAAGTTACGCTTTGAGTACCGGACACCAGGTATAGCACATTATATTGGATATCGCCGCTGATTATATTGTACATTATGGCTTAAGGTTATTGACATTGATAATATAATATAATTGGATAAACCTGGAATTGATAGGAAACTCCTGGATGTTATAGCCACCTCTTACGTATGCCGGGTCGCCATTACCTCTAATGATGGTTCCCAGCCGGCTGTCACCCTCATTATTTGAGGTGGGCTGAATACCGGGCTCATAATGCTGGAAGGCTTCAGTGCCAAGTGCAATGATTACGGTACCGGTACCGCTGAAAGGAGTCGTATTTACTGCTTTAAAACTACTGCCTGTATTATAAACGATCCCGTTATAGCTGACACTTCCCGCGCTGATATAATACCAATAGCCGTCGATCAGTGCAGAACCGGCATTGACAATAGCTCCGCCGTCGCTGAAACGGGCCATGATCGTATGGCGCTGCGGCGCCTCTGTTATTTCGCGGAGCGTTCCCCCGTTGACAGAACTGAAGGTGGTGATGCCAGTTACGGTTGTTAGCCGTTCCCCTGGCTGGTAACTATTGCCGTTGTAGGAGAGCGCGCCGTTTTCTACAAGGTAGGGAACAGGTGTGTCCAAAGTGTCCCCGGCATTCATATACGTTGCGGACAAATCAGCAATACTATCGATATACTGGCCGTTCCTGTCCGCATTATAGGCATAGATCGGCAGTTTTTCGATCTGCCTGCCGCTGCTATTGACGATCAGTTTGGTTTTAATACTACCATTTTGCGTGGGGTCGGTCAATGTAACGCTGTTGTTGGTAACGGACAGGTTGACAATACTTGAAAAATCAAAAGAGCCGCCGGTCTCTGTAGCGCTGACCTTAACCGGATAAGCAATGGACTCCGCCCCTGCATAGGTACCCTGATAACTCATGTTTTTGGCCGGGCTGGCAAATGCTAAACTATAGTCACCAATAGCCGGATTATTAAATAAGGGATCTGTCATTTGACAATTCGTGAATACCAGGCTGCTGCCATAGGCGGAATTGCAGGCGGCCTGTAAAGCCGCGATATTGGCATATTGTGTAAAGCCAGGGGGAACATTTGGGTAGAATGTAGCCGGAAAAGGGTTTACTATCGAAGTATCAAACCTGAAATTGCACTGGTAGAACAAACAATAATCAATAAAATTTGGAATGCTGGCAAAGTAGATATTACATTGGTAAAAGATACAGGTATTGACGCCGAGCTGCTGATTATAAACATTATTCTGAAAGACCACATTTGAACCGGAAAATGTATTATTGATGATCTGGTTAAATTGTATGTTGTTTCCGGAATCTCCCCCGTCGAAAAAGACAGTTGTATTCAGTACTATGCTTTTTTGTAACAAATTGGCATTCCCGTACCCCGGACTGCCCGGGCTTACGCCCTCAAATATGCTATTGGTATGAGATGACGTGTAGTCTACGGTATTAAAAAAAACGAAACCCCTGAAACGTATATTATAGGATACGCAAAAATTGCCAGTCGACGTAAAGAAATAAGGATTTAGGCCGGTGCCGTCAATAACGACGTCACCATCTCCGACCAGTAGCATGCCGCCATTAACAGCTTCGCGGTAAACTCCGCTGGCCACAATAAACATATTTCTGAACCCTGGATAGGCGGCAAAGGCCGCTGCGATCGTTCTAAGCGGATATTGCCGGCTGCCGTTCCCGGTGGTATCATTGCCAAATAAGGCAATATAAATTGCGTTGGAGGGCCGTACATCATCTGCTGATTCAGCTATGTAATCATTTGCCGGGCCCCCGTCATACCGTAAGGGGAACATGGTACCGGCTTTGTAGGTCCAGTTATAGGTTGCACTCATCTTAGTTATCTCTACAGGTTAATATAAGGTTACAAGTTGCATTATTCGGGTCGGTATAGGAAAAGCTAACAAATACGCGGTCGCCTGCCGCATAGCTCAGTGGAAAGGTTTGTGTGCCTGTAGGATAGGAGCCCGTCAGGCCTATTTTAAGTTTCGCACCATTGGCTCCGGAGATCGTAATACCGTTAACACTGCCTGCGTTCAGCATTAACACAGAAACCTCGTTCAGGCTGACCGGCGCGATTTGGTAATTCACATTCTTCTTCTGGTCCAGTATCACGGATAAAGTTTTGAGTGCCGTCATCGCACTGGCGTTATCAGTTCCCGCCAATGCCTGGCTGATAGTGGCAATGGCCATGATCCCGGCATTAGTTTCAGTTGCCTGTGCAATATCCCCGGTTCCTGAACTCAATATCCAGACTACGTTGTCCTCGTCCCAGATGTACAGACGGGCATCTTCACCCGCTCCGGGATCCACAAATGCGTAATCACCCGGGTTAGCGGTTGGATTAGCAGCGGAAAGCGCTGTTGCCGATATGTAAGTTCCCTTATAATGCACTTGTGCCGCAGCGCCGGCAACCTCCTGCTCCAGCCGGTCGCGCAGCAGTTTGATTAATGCCCTTAACTGTATGCCCTGGGTTAGGCTCAGGTTTGGATCATAAGTATCGGAAGCTTTAATGATCCCATCGATGTAGGCGTCTGTAACTGGTCCTATTGGATCTGCCATATTTTTAGTGTCTAAGTTTACAATTCATTTAGTTATCTAATATAAAATGTGCGAAAGTCATCAGTTATCAGCGATGCGATTTACCGAAAGCTGTTGCCTGCAAAACCTGCAGCATTTATTCTTCTTTAAACATCTGTTCTGTACGGATGTCTTATCTATCAGTTCTGTTATCTTATTTTTCAACCTATGCCTCAGAAATGATCATTGCATTAATTACTGCATTTCCTGCGCCGTTGGCCACGATAGTTCCCGCAATGTTGCCATTCGCGTCAGGCGCAATACCAGAAAATGTAAGATCAAGCGGAACGAAGTAACTACCATCAAAAAAAGCCTGATCACCTGATTCGGATTCGCTTCCCCATGTCACTGTTACATTCAAACTGGCCACACCGTCATGTTGTAGTGTTTTAATAATGTAGTTTTTAGAAGTTTCAAGACCCGAAAGGACGAAATGTATAGTGCTGCCAGTACTGTTATTAGGATTTACCCATTGGGTAATAAGTGTATCCTGTGGGAAATCATCGGCTGACCGGACATTGGGATCCGCAGCATTATTATAGAGATAGTTTGCATCCAGCGTTATGGAAAGCTTCCAGCCAGTTATATTTCCGGCGGTATCCAATAACACGGGACTGGTACGGCCAACAGACCCTGATTCAGTCCATCCGCTATAGCCGTTTAAGTAACTGGGGTTGTCGAAGTTATTCCATCCGGGTTCTGATATTCCTCCGGTATTTGTAAAGACGATTCTAGCGGTTCCATTACCTCCAATGGGCCCAGCTGTTTTTGCGCCAGCTGCATTGCTGAATGGGCTGTCAGCGTAGCCTGCCGCCGTGCATTTAATTCTATACCAGTACTGGGTTGATGAAGCTAAGCCTGTATCATCAAACAGATTTGCTGCTCCTGCGAAAACCACAGTAAGACCGCTCGTGAAATTTTCGTCCAGCGCGCGTTGCAAAACATAGCCTGTTGTATTAGCTGGCGAATTCCAGCTTAAGGTAATATCAGTTGGACCAATAGTGTCGATCGTAAGAATTGGTGCTGTGAGCTGGTCGCCACTGATTGGTGCAAGACGCCAGGTAAGGTCGTCTGAAAGTATTTTAGAACCATCGCCAACGTAACCCGGTAGGCTTCTAAGATAGGAACTGACATCCGTCGTTCCACCACCGGTCACATCAATGATTTTTTGCATGATCGCACCAAAATCTTCACCACTCATTGCCGGCCTTATCGGCGTAACACAATTTTCTGTCAGCCAAGTCAGCATTTCAGCTGCGGTGGTAACTGAACTCAATCCTGAAATATCCATATTCTTTGATGATAAGTGTCTTTTATTATATGATATAAACTTAATTCTGTGGCTCGCAAATATTTTATACGGTTAATATGTTATCGGTTAGATTGAATAACCCTGAAGCATTCTGCACCCTGACTTTAAAACTGTAATAAAGCGTATTTCCGTTCGGGTCCGTTTTTACCAATGGGCCAGGCAATTGAAACTGAACGTTATCGCCCAGTGCCGCATTATTATTGGTATTAAGCAAAGTCCAGTTACCTTTCGAATTTTGCTGATAAAGGTAGTAGGTACCCTTATTTGTACCGGCCGTCCAACTCAGGGTATAATCCGATTCAGTATAGGTCAGTTGTGGAGCTGCCGGATTAATCGTATCAATCAGGTTAACCGCCAGTACATCAGAGCCTACCGATAATATCTCTTCCGGTAAATTGAACTCGTTGATGATGGTGCGGATACTTGCGATCCGGTAATAAAGGGTATCGCCAAACGGCACTACCGTCATATCCGAAAAATCATCGGTGATATCATAGCCCCCACCAGCCTCATCATTTACCGGCACATCCAAAGGAGCCCCCATAGTCGAAAGCATTTGCGTCAGCAATATGTCAGTTGTCCGGTATATATACATATTGGTAATATTGTCGTACGGTGCCGTAGGAGAAAGCTGGAAAGTCACGTTAAGCGGTGCGCCTGTCGATTCCGTAGAAGGCACGATAGCATAAGTGCTGATGACAGGTTCTTCAGGCGGTACGGTATTTAATATGGTAACTGGTCCGGTAAACTGGCTGAGCGGACCAGCAACCAGTTTGTTGGTCACCGATGCAGCTGCATAAAAGTAAAGCCTGGGTGACGAAGCCGCCAACGTGTAATCGGTAAACCGGATATAAACCGTATTTACTTGATCTGGCTTGGTATACTGCCGGATCATCGGGAAAGGATTAAAGTCCGGGTCTGTCGGCAGTAATAGATTTCCGTTGACATCACGGATAACCGGCTGTGAGCCATCCGTCACCATGCCTGTTTTAATGAATGCAAGTATCGGTGTTTGCAGCGTCAGCGGTAAAATAAATGCCTGTACCGCAGCTGTATATTTTTGGATCTTTAGGTCCTGTGGATCATCGGGATCAACCAAACCGGTTTTGTCCGGCACCGGGAACCCATAAGCTTGCGGTTGCGCATCAAACACCCGGAAATTGCCGGGGTTATTGGGGTCAAAAATCAGATTGACCAGTTCAAAATAACGCTGATTATAGTTATCATCCGTCGTTAATGCAGCAAGGTCAGTCAGTATCGTGGTTATGGTTGCAGGATTGTACAAAGCGTCTAACGCATCCTCCTCTGTTAAACGGACAAATTTGAAGCCAAATGGATTAGCGGCTGTACCATCACTATTTGGCGGCACGGTCAAATCGAACGTAAAGGCAGCATCTCCGTCAGCATCCGGGCGCACTTTTAAGGAAGCCGCAACAGGGCCTGCGTATTGTACGGGTACCGGAATATACAGCGCGAGCAAAATAGCCGGGGTAGATACCTTTGACGTAAAACTGCTGCCTGTTTGGGTATCGGCTGTCTGCAGGCCGATCATAGTTTTCAGGCTGTTCTGACCGCTGGCCGGTAAAATATTTGTTGCATTAAATGCTGCAGGCGAGGGTTCAGGGAAAAAGTAGGTCCTGTAGCCAGGATGATAATTGACCGGTACGGTTGTCGTACTATCCGGAGAGGTTACAATCGGATCGTCCTGGTAACCGGCATCATAGATGATCAGTTCAAGGGGATCCGTCTGCACAATCCTCGATACACTCAATAGCTTTAGGTCTGTATCGCCGGAAGCCGGCGCTATACGGATCAAGCCCTGATACCATTCCACATGAGGTGTATGCAAGGAACCTGGCGCATTGTTTTGCGGATTTGCCGGGTCATATGGCAAGTTGACCTGCGGGTTTGGTGCAAGCGATTGGTTAAAAGCCACCTGGTAATAACCAGGAAGATCGGTTGGAAGGTTCTGGTCGCTGAATAATGGCGTAACAACCGCGCCAGCGCTGATACCGCCTATCCAGTTCTTAGTAACGTTGTCTTCCGAATCTGTAAATGATTCAATAACCGGGTTTGCAGGATCTGCAAAACTATATAATGAAACGCTTTCGGCGAGCGTATCCCAGTTTTCTGGATTACTTAAGTTCTCCACCATCGAAAAACGGGTGTTTACTGATGGCGAAAGGTATGTTTGCTGCAGGTTGTAACTGCCCGGATTCTGAGTATCTTCTACCGCAGCATGCTGCGGTATTCTTTCGATAGTGATAACAGGATAGGAAGGGCCGGCTACAATTGACACTACCTGGAATTGTCCATCTGGTGTATTCAGCAAGCTGTTGGTGAACCGGAAAAACTGGTCAGTTGGGATGTATGGTAACACCACGGTGCCATCGATCTGCGTATAAGGGCCCGTGATCACCTGTAGTTGGGTAGGTTGCCCGTCCACGGCAATAAGATTTTGTATAGCGCCGGTAATCTCAATGGGTGAACCCGGATTGAAGTAAGTATTTACCTTATCAGGTTTTACGGCAGTCAGCAATTGCTCCTCGTTGATCTCGGAAAGTGTGGTAACATCTGTAATATCGAGCCAGTTAAACACAATCCTTGTTAACCCGGTGTCCTCTCCGGGGAAAGCAGCTATTCTGCCTGCAAGCCAGGTTTGTTCCTGCGCAGATGTGAACAGCAAGGGGTCTTCCTGCTGGATATACTGCACCGCAATACCAGTCGGTGGCAAAAGGGTGTTCTGCCCGGGGAATTCTGTATCATCCGTGGCAACTTCCATACTTAACGTTGAAGCACGGGCAAACCAGTTAACGCCATAGATTGCATAGAAATGCACACCTGATTGTTTTTCAAGCTGTATGTATAAACTGGTTGGATCATCGGCAACCAGGACTATTTCAGGAATGCCAGTCGCAGGGAAGTCCGGGTCATAAGCATAATACTGGGTGCCAAATGCGTTTTGCTGCGTAATTTCGGGTTTTACATAACTGCTCTGGCTGGCTGGTCTATACTCAATGCCATATTGCACAGGGAGGCTGTTCAGGAAAATATTAGTATTGTCAACCTGGGTCAGGTCGGCAAAGAAGTCGTAACCGGCAATTTCATCATTAAATGGTTCGCGGCCGATACTGACGGCGCGCATATTTCCGACAGTAGCATACCCACTACTGTCGTAGGTTCGCACAGCGGTGCTGCTGACGCCGGGCAGGCCATAGCTTACCGGGCGGATGGCGGGCTGTAACGGAAGCTGGTTATTGGCCTTCGATGAGGGTAGCGTCATATAGGAGCGGTTAAGCGGCGTACTGTCGCTCAAACCTGTGCGGTTCGAATAGGTCAGGCGATAGATGTACTGATCACTTACTGCTCCCGTCACTACATCGATGAAACCCAGGCCGAGCATACGCGCCAGGTGGTAGTCTATCGCTACCGTATTTAACAGGTCAACATAGCTAATAGAAAGCCCCGGGGTTCCCGGCGGATCATCATCATTGTTAAGCGTTACCATGGCACGTGGGTCGGTTTCGCTTAAAGCCATGTAATCAGTGACCACTTGCTTCATCGATGGTTGATCTGTATAATTCGTTAACCATTTATCATGATAGTTGGCCACTTTAACTGTTGTACCGTCGCGGTATTGCGGCCAATGGTTATCCACGGGGTAGGCAGCGGTTTCCAGCAGATCAAACACATCCTGATCCGTCAGCGAAAGGCTGAAGCCATTTCCTATTGCCGTCCAGTCGCTGTCGTTCCTGGTGGTCAGAAAATCGCTGTAGGTTTCAAATGAAAAACTTTGTATAAAACTGCCCGGCGACATTTTCAGGCTCACGGCCTGGATGTTTTCACCCCATATCGTCGGGCTATCGCTTGCGCCAGCAGCAACGCTGACCGTCTGCCGTGCATAAACGGTTTCAGCAGTAGTGCTTTCCACATCGGCGAGGCACTGCGCCTGAATTTTCAAAACCGCATCTGCTGCCGTTGGATTATTGAAATCAAAATCAAACCGGTAGGCAGCTTTATCAGCTATCTGCAACTGGATAATACCGTTATAGCTCTTTAGGAAATTAAAGTAATCATTTGCCGGGTCAATTGTTCCGGCAAGCTGGTTATAAAGCGCGGCATCTGTAAAAGTCAGGTCGATCCTGTTGGAAACCTGTGTGCTGCCGGCCGCCTGGTTAATGGTATAAGTCCATTGTTTAGCTGCATAGTTGATCACGGGTGGCACTGCCTGCAGATCAAGGCCGACACTTACCGCATTCACGTAAGGCGTTCGCGTTATATTGATAAAGTCATTGGCCTGATTGAAGTTCGCCGGATTGACGGCCTCATCGTCATAATGCCCTTTTGCCAGGTGATTTGAACCCAGTTCACCGGCGAGGCTCCACCTTAAATGAATGCCTTCCGGCACACCGTCAGAACCATCAGCGCCGGCAGCCTGCAGGTAAACATCCGTGGAATTATTCTGATATTTTTTGGCGGCAGGTACGCAGGGGTTCAGCCCTATCGAGTTCAGGTAAGCCTGTATCTCGGTAAACGCATTTAGTACACTGATTAAAGCAGCATCCAAGCCTGCGATCTGATCTGCGGTCAGCTCATCAACTTCTCTGGATAATTCAGCAAGAATGTTTAATATGGTTTGAAAAAGCGAGCTGAAGCCGGTATTGGTCTGATCAAGGTAACCGAGCAGGAAATCGTTGGTGAAATCCATTGACAGAAAATCCCCAAGCAGGGCACCTGTGCTGAAGTCACTTTCCCAAAAATCATCTTCCCAGAAATCGCCAAACGGGAATCCTGTAGTAGTAACCTCTACGCCATCTAATTGCTGTAATATAGTTACCGCTCTGGTGTAGAGCTTTAATAGCGTCGATTGCTGGAATACGCGAAGCATACGCTCTAAATCGGGGTAATCGCTAAAGGCCCCTCCGTCGTTCAATTGCTGTATGGCAAATAAACAGGTCGCCATATCGCTGTAATCAGCGCAAAATGCATAATAATTGGTTGCTGAAGGCATCTTTATATGGGTTATATGTTCATTTTGATCATGTGGATTAACTAATTGCAATGGTTATGGATGGGCTGGTATAGTCCTCATGTTCCGTGTCATAGTCAATACCGTTGAATATCTTATAATGGCAGGTAAAGACGATATCGCCCGCCGAAAGCTGCATATTACTATTGGTGATCAGTACCGCCGAAGTATCGCTGGAATAGATATAAATAAAACCGGTTGCCGGTATCACCGTTCCATCCGCCTGCGTTAAGGTAAGCCGGAAAGTATCGGAAAGTTCATTGGCCGGCAGCTTTGGATCATTAAACGGTTCCGGGTTACGGATGATGATACCCAACAGTTGCTGACTGCCATCGCCGGGATCTGTATTTATCAGCAGGTTAATGATCGTATTGGCCGACGGTTCAAATGCTTTCAGCTGGCATCCGCCGAATATAATGCGATCAAATTGCGCCGGATACTGCATCACCAGCGGAGAATTATTGTCAGCGTCATTGTTTAGCAGCGGTAACAGGTTTTGTGTGAGCTGTTCTGCGGTGAAACCGACATTGAGGCTGTATAAGGCATAGCGTTCGGCTCCCGGTGTGTCATCAAGAATGAAACTGCCCGCCTGCTCCTGAAAGGTTGCAAATAGTGAAGACAGGAAGCCAAATTTATGTACTTCTGCCACCTGCTGGTCTTCACCTGCCGGCTGGTATACCGCGTTGAAAACTGCTGTATACAGCTTGTTGGGTGTAAGGTCAGGGAACTGGTATGTGCCCTGTTTGATTTGCTTGGTAAGCGTGATCGGGTTCGGGTTGCAGGAATCCTGCGATGCAGCCTGGTCAAGCAAAAAAATCAGTTGCTGGTCGTTTGGCAGCGAGGTATAGTTTGTGCTGTCGATGGTCTGATCAGGTAGCTGCGACCATACAAGTTGAGGGCTTAATGTATTGCCATAAGGATCGATCAGTTGTATTTGCAGGCTGCTTTGAATAGCTGGCAATCCCTGGTAACTATCCCAATTTGAATACATGGCATTGATATAAGGCATGGTAAAGATCAGGCTGATCTGCGGATCAGTGTAAAAAACAGGTTTGCTCATGTTAAAGCGGCCCTGTGCATCCGGCGATGACCGGTTATAATCGATATAATCGGTCAGGTCGGCCAGTTTGAACATATCGGTCTGATCGGCCTGCACCAGCGCCTGGTAAGCGGCGCTCTGCTGCTGGAAAAGGCCCACTGGCCCAGCGGTACGGAAGCCGAATATCTGCGTATAAGCGATGGCGCCGCCTGTATTGCTATTGACTGTATCTTTAGTCGTCACCGCAACAGCGAATGTCGTGTTTGGCCTCCATACCGGCTGGATAACTTTATTCAGGTTATCGCTCAGGATCTGCGCCTCGTTAATGACCGTATCAGGGCTAACATTATTTTCCTGCTGACGCTCCTGGACACTGGTGGTTAAATAGCTTAATTGATCGACATAGGTGGCAAATGGTTGAATGTTTATAGGTGCAAGTTCCACCGGTATGGCTACGCTGGTTTTCAATACCCGGTCAATGTAGATACTTAACAAGTTGGTATCCCGGTTTACGGTAACGATGATATGTTTGTACTGGTTTGCCGCCAGCTTTCCTGTGGTGTAATCCAGCGTGTAAGTCTCGGAAGCCTGCACACCCGCCGCATTTTGTCCGTCGTAGCAGGTGAGCCAAACGAAAAAGCTCGGAACTGTACTGATATCCGTATACGTTTGCAGCGGATCCCCTGCCGTTTGTTTATACAGGTGTAACGCATAGCCCTTTTTATTGCTGCTTACCTGGTCAATGTAAACCTTTGACAATAAGGTACTGATACCAGGCGTGTAGGCATCGAACAAAGCCGTCACTTCAAAAGAGAAGCTTCCTGTTTCAACTTTAAGCGCGTCATTGTAAGGAACGATGAGTGCGTCCGTATTGTCGCTGTAGCTAAAAACATTTTGAAGTTGCATTGGCGCGGTATTATTCAGCGGGTAATAACCCGGTACCAAGTCGGGGTCTCCGCTGAGATTTGCGTTAAGGCTTCCGATGGAAGCCAGACCAGAATTCAGCGGCCATTGACCAACAACTCCTGCCGTATCGCTGTATTGTTTCTGAAGTATATCGGATGCGCTTAAGCTCGTATTGAATAAGGAAACATACATCAGTGCCTTGCTCACATCGTACTCATGGTGGAACTGCGGGTTGCTTACAGGCAGGAACTGGTCGGACAACTGGAAATAGCCACCCATGTTCAGGTCGCCAATAAAATCCACAGACTGGATAGTATCGATAATTATCAGTATTTTATCAACCGGTGTAGTGGGATCATTGTAGGTGATACTGGTGTTTTGCTGCGTAGCAGACAAATGCCCTGGTGTAAGGTAGGTATCCATCGGGATAGTTTGTCCAAAAGGCGCAGCAACATAATTGGTCACTACCGGATAGATCAGTAAATCATTTTGGTTAGAGCCAAAATCGATCTCATATTGCGTTACCTGCTCCGGCAAGGTGATCAGTATACTGCCACCCAATGATTCGATAAACAGGCTGTTGTAGCCGAAGCCGGCATCATTGTTTACGCTGCCGCCTAACTCGTTGAAAGTAAACGAAACGCCGGAGATCATTACTGTTGAACCTTCGGCGTAAACTGTACCAAGCGTTTCGCCTTTCCAATTCACCACCTCTTCTTCACTTATGGTTTCATAGCAGAACAGCGCTTTACGCTGGAAGTTGGACATGTCGAGGTTGGAAGCAGCCGAATCCGATCCATTGGAATAGCTGAACATAGTTTGCGACAACAGCCGTATCTTGTTATAGGTGTTCGGCTGTACAAATTGCCAGTAGCCCTGCGGCAGGGAGCTGAGGTCAACCGGTGGATTACCGGTATTGCCGTCGACAATTGCGGTAACGGCTTCGTATACCTGGTAAGGCATCCAGCTTCCGCCGTCGGAGCCGCTATCGTCCCACACAAAGATATCCAATGCGGAGATCGAGTAACTATGCTTCACCTGGGCACTGAGGCCTTTTACGGGCGGTAACAGATCAGTATAACCATCTGGCAATTGGCTCCCGGCCCCCCCCAGCGGGACATTGCCGGGAATGACGGGCTTCAACAGTTCGATATCGATATAGCTATCCAGCGGTACGGTAACCTGCATTACCGCGGTAGTATCCGTAAAGTCGTACTGCCAGCCGGCCTGGCCTGGCGCAGGGATGGTATAGCTGCCCTGATAGACCTGGTTGACGTAATTGACTGGGAAGGTTTCCTGCGACATGATGTTGACAGCAACTGCCGGCGAATAGGCCGAAGCTGGATCCGGCAGCTGAAGTATTTGTACAGGCTGCAGTAGCGGTGCATTGTTATTATTGATACTCCAGCTAAAGGGCAGTGAGAGTGTAAAAGTATGTATGAAGACGTGGAGTCTGATCTGAAACTTGCCGGTGATATTGAAAGGGTGCGGCGCCTCCACGGCAAGTGTAAGACCCAGACCCGCACCGATTTTTAACCAGAAAAATTTAAGGTAGGCCTCGCCACTAACACTGATAAAACCGCCAGCCTGCACCGGCTTGAAGCTTACAAAGGCGCCCATGTCCAGCGATGCGCTCAGGTTGACACCCACCGGCCCGATTTTTTTGTTGAAGCTGTACCCTGCCCCAGCGCCCACTTTGAAACCCTGCGAGGAGATCATCAGGTACGCATATCCCTTGAACAGGTCCAATATCTTCGCCTGAATACGGGCGCTGGCAGGTTGATCTTTGCCAAGGTTGATATACCAGCCTGAAGCATTGTTGAAGAAAAAGGCCATATCCATGCTGCCTTGCAGAGAGAATATGTCACCTTTAAAGCCGCTGTCACTTGGCAGGTTATAGTTTACCGAAAGGTCGCCGGTAAAGGATGTACTGTCTATCGCAATCAGGGCACTGAATGGCGGATCGGTTTTATCAGTTAGTCCAATCCTGTCCTGCAGTATGCCGGCCTGTCCCTGTATCAGGATTACATCAGGAATTCCTAATAAAAGGAACAGTTTTGATGAAAATACATAACCGCCCCCATCAGTAGCTATCGCAATACCTGCGCCAAGTGAAAAACCGGCTTCGTCAGCGAACTTATCTATTTCTATGCCTTCCAGTCCGTCCGGAACATTTTTGGCCTTATAATAATCCCACCAGGTTGCTGTATCTGGCAATGGTGGTGTAGTGGCTGATTTTGACGGCAGATAATGCTCGCCGATCAGGCCGCGGAAACCGTAAATGGATAGTCCAGTGCCCCCGATGGGTATCGGTATCGAAAGGTCAAGGTTAAGATCGACTATGAAAGATGGGATGGCGGGGTTTAACCGCATGCCAGCACTACCCGTCAGGCCTATTTTTGGAATGGACACCGAAACGGATCCTCCATACTCAGTTCCGGCAGTCGATGATGATGCATTGGGGTTCGGGTTGCTTACGCTAAGGTGACCCTGCAAAATAAAGTCAGCATCGCTTGGTTTAGCATTACCCGGTATAGTAATATCAATATCGATCTGGTCAATGCGGATATAGCAGTCAAATGGTTTATTGGGGCCGTCGTCAACAGTGAAATAAAATTTGATACCGTTACCGCCAACTTCTACGCCTGCGTTACCAGTATTTACCATGCCGTCGAAACTAAAGTAACAATAGCTACGGTCAACGCCATTAAGCTTCTTGCTATAACTACCCAACGACATGTTCTTGACCTCCAGTTTTACCGGGCCGATCTTTAGGGTAAACGCAACCGGCAGCTTGATCTGCCCACCAACAAAATCTATAGAGCCGTCATCCCAAATCCGAAGTTTGGAGATGTTGATATTTTTGGGTAGCACATCACCCAAAATGGGCAGATCCGCTATAAAGGTAAGCGTGCCCGCTACCTGTACGTAATAACCTTTTGGTTGCTCTTCGCCTACTACCAGTTGTCGGATAGCTAATGTAAACACACCTGGTAAAGTGATGGGTGGGAAGTTGGCCGATGGGGTTGCAGTGATGGAGAAATCCCCGGCGTCTTTTATCTGTGCTACAATTGATATTTTCGATGGTTGACCGTTGGTGGTGTATTTATCTAAGGTTATTGCACCAGTTATTGAACATGCGGTAATTGCGTTTTGACGGAAGGTGAGCGAAAATGCATCCAGTTCAACTTTAAAGTTACCGAAGTCACGATGAATTATTCCTCCCTGTTCCTGCATGGCTATGGTACCCGACACACCACCAGTACCGATCAAGAAATTAGTAGCGGTTATTGTGGCGCTTGTTTGACTGGGATCGTCTTTTCCAAATTTTCCGAGTGTAATTGATGCTTGCTTTACATACAAGCCCATGAAATCAACTGGGAAGCCGGCTGCTGTTGCTTCGGGGATATTGGTGGTCTGACTTAAGTCAAGTTTTGCACCTGTAATACTGATAATCAATCCCGTATTGGCAATTTGGTTGTATGTCGGAATTAACGAGCCCGCCAGTTCGACTTGTGAGCCTATACCCGCATCTGTATCAACATAAAAAGTAGCTCCCCCAAATTGGAAAATGGTCTTTTCATTCGGGATGATATTGCCGCTTGCGTCAACCGGCTGCAGGATATTTGTTGGAAACTCAAGGCCAGCAGACAATGTTAACGAGGCTTTAAATTTAGGTTTAACCAACCCGCTAATAAAATTTTGGATGCCACCCGGAGATATTAATGTAAAAAATTGTTGCAACCTTGTTTCTAGCGTGCCCGAATCTGAGGTAAACAGATAGATTACAAACATTACTTCAGAAATTGAATCCGGAATATTTGCATTTTCGGATATTAAAGAAGTTATTAATGAAATGGAAGCAGTTTGGCCGGGAGGAATGGTAATATTTGCTGAAGGATAATATGCGTTTATATCATTGACCAACTGTTCATATATTGTGGTTGCATCGTCCAACGGCGAAACAAAAAAGTTTAATACATGCGCAACAAGATCCTGATCACTTACCTTGAATACGTTTAGCCCTAATTGAAATATACTCGATGGATCAAGCGACACAGATGAGAGATCAAATGATCTCAGGAAAGAAAAAATAGTCCATTGGTATTGCAGCGTAACAGGAAAAGATGAAATATTGGTATCACCCGAAGCATCAGGATTTAAAATGAAACGAAGGCCGAATGGTAAATCCAAGCCCAGGTTGCTCGTGATTATTTCAATTTTATAAAAAGTTGAATCTGAACGCTGGCTTTTTGAATATTGAAAATTCTTATAAAAAATACTGCTTAAAAGGCTATCAAGGCCCTCTTTAGCGAAGTCCAAGAAATCAGGCAGATCGTCAACTGTAATAAGATCTGACAATTGTGGATAATATCTGCTAACAATTACATTGTCTTCTGGCATACGCTTTATTCTTTATTTGTGTGGATCTGTATTTTGTTGTGTTGTCAATAACGTCAAACATTTTTTAAACGTTAGCCCCATCCAAAGGCTGTTGTGTGAGAAAGTCATTCCAAGCGTTAGCAATAGTTTGAAAATCGTTAATGGGAACAGTTTGAAGTATCTTTCCGGTACCTAATTCATGAAACCTTACTGCATCGTCATAAATTATTGCATTCGAATCTATACCTCCAAACGTATTATCAATTTCATTTAATGGTGGGTCATTGCCGCCCAATACATAATTAACCATTGTTAAAATATCATTGCTTAAGCTATCCGGATCATTGTAGGACAAATTAAAAAATGGCTCTAAAAATTGGCCACCAGAAAACACCTTGTCAACTACTTTAGTACCAGATCGTAAAGTGACAATTTCATTTCTCATTTGAATGCCGTAACTATTAAGAATATCTTTTACGCTCATTTTTTTATTGATTTTGTATTATAAATTTGTTATTGGGATATATAGACCACTTTTCATACTGATCGAAATAAATCGTAATTATCTGTCCATCTGAGGCTGTTCCGCTGTAAAGAAGCGCATTCGGAACAGTTGTGGTTTTTTGCACTTTATTGGCAAAACTAACAGCCATTTCGGCTCTTATCCGTTGGGTAGAGTATGAAGAAGGCCATATAGCAGTAGGATCCGATTTCGTCTTCATGTATTTCCGAGCAGGATCAGTTTCAAATGGATTAACCCATCGTTCGCCTGTAGCAGGATCAATGTCATTTGCCGTCATACACCTTTCTATTTTTCCTTTACCATAACCCAATTTATTTTCAACAAAGTTTCCTTTGAAGTTCCATTGCCCTTCTATATAAGGTGGCACAGTTGTTATCTTGCTGGGATTGTGCATTCCACTTAAATCTACACTGGTATTTCCTAAACTACCATTTGCTAAGATGGGACGATCAATAGCTATATCGCCAAAAAATACATGTTTAAATATTTGATCGCTTTTCTCTAGAAATTGAAATGATTGTACTACTGTAAAATCGTTGCGCGCAGCTGGTATGTTATTAATCGCATATAAGTCTGTCGCCCATACATCAATCAATGTTTTTTGCGTTGTTCCTATTACAATTCCATCGTCGCTAAATGTATTTGCAGTATAAATCTCATTATATTCCAACCAAAGGGGATCATCATCATCAATAAAATAAAAATAATTAAAGAAATTCAGCTGTTCTTGGGCATCGGTAATTTGAGCAAACTTTCCGATAATTGTATTTGAGCCAGAAGGGATGTTTGGCAATTCCAAGAGCTTTGTATTCATTAAATCAACTAATTCTGAAATATTTCCGACAAATTCTTCTATTTCCTCTCTTACATCGCTCGGCAATTGGTCGCTTTCATCTAAGCTCGCCGATTCCTCTATAATCTGCTGTGCTTTAAATGAGCTGATGATTTGCGCCGTTGCATCAATAGCCAATGTGCCCAACGCTATAATTCCTAAAAATTCATTTAACGTCTTTAAAAATGCTTGGACATCTGGATCGGCGTTACCAGCTTCCTGAGCAAGATACTGTGTGATGGCATTGACAGAACCAGCAGTTATCATAACGGTTCTGTTTAGTCCAAGAAAATTCTCCCAATTTAAAATAGGAGTACTATCTGCTAAGGTTTCTACTTCTGCCAGTTCAGATATCTCTGAAAGATAGCTTAAGTCTGTGATCTCGCCGGCTCCGGTTAGATTTAAACCAAGATTTATTCCAAGCTCAATAAAATCCATTATCCCAATATCGAAATCTTGAATTGCTTTAGCTTCATAAGCATATAAAAGATAAAATACAGGTATACAACTGGTCTTTGGTAGATGTACAACTGGGTTTTGAGTATAACCAATTAACGATAGAGGCTGATATAGATGATAAGTGCCATACAACGTTGGCAGTTGGGAGCCGTTTGCAAGAGGGTTATCCTTATTATTTGTTTCAGTATCAACTTTATAAGCTTTTATTTGTAGATTATTAAATTCATACTGATAATTAACAACATAAGTTGCAAATGACGTCGTTACAGAATTATAGTTAAGGGTTGCTGAGGCAGTTTTATTATTATAATAAGTTCCCTTATTGGTAATAAAAAAAGCTTCAGGAAAAACACCTGTCGATGGATTAGCAGGCTGTGTGTAATTTGGCGAATTGTAATAAGGATAATATTTTGACGACTTCCATATACCGTATACGGATAGCACGAATTGCTTTCGATTATTATTGGCATTGATTGCCCCAAGTGTTAAAATGCCAATATTGTTGTCGCTTAATGCATCGTAAAGCGCTTCATAAACGGTTTGATCTGCCGAAAACGTATTCGTGTATTTCGTCTTCAACAAGCTGTTTAAAAATGAATCAGTTTGTGTCGGTACGTCTACTACAGAAGCTGTAAGATTTAAAATTAATGCAGGTCCAATTGCCGCAATTTTTGCGAATGGGTTGTTTACGACATTACCTATCGGGCTAATAGCAGCCGCAACGGCTGAGGTTTTAGCCTGGCTCATTACATCCAATAACTGATTTAACAATGCTATTTTTGTATCCAAAGGAAATACCGCCAACGCGCTCGGACTTAAAACGCTCGCGAGCCAGATGAACTTATTGCTATCGTTTTGTGCGGTAATATAATACTGGTTGCTATAGGTTGCATTGTAGTAATTAGCCAGACTTTCTTCATATTGAAGTATATCCTCATATGTTGGCTGGTTAAAAATAGTGCCGGTTTGCCAGTATGCATTCTGATTAAGAATATAGGTTGCCAAGCCCGGCACTGAATTGAACAAAGGAAAAACATCAACATTTATTCTATCAATAAGCAATGCACATAAGGCGAGGGAATATGCCGCATCGTCCTTATTATCTGTAAAGTCGGGACTGTTAATTAACGGAATACTGTTTGAATAAAAACTTAATGCGGGAACAACCAAAGATACCGGCATAATAGTCGGTTGCGTGCCCGGAGGAATTATTATATTGCCTTGATCATCAAGAATTTTTATAGCGGGATTGTAATTCCATGAATATTGGTTCAATTTACAGAAATCAGTGTAAGGTGTAACAATGCGTAGCGTTTCTACAAGCACAGTGTCGCCTTTAACAGCATCAACTAGTTTCCCCATATCCAAAACATATGGTGTCAGGTCCGTGGCTATTGTTTTATTAACTAACCATTTTAAAAATGGTATTTCCTGGTAATACCCAGCTGTAACATTGACACCACCGACCGTTTGCGTAAATGTGTGTGTATATTTTATGCCATTAATTACTAAAGTGGCGATAAATCCGGATTTGTTGTGAAAAGTATAGTCTGATACACCAGTAGTTTGCTTAACTGTTTGCGTCGCGTTAAAAAGTATAAATGCGTTTGCCATAGTTATAGTGAAATATCAAGATCTAAAGCCAATGATGAAATGGAATTGTCCGATTGAATATATTCTGAAAATGCCGACGAATAATAAAATCTATTGTCGAGCGAATAAACGACAATACTCGAATCAGTAAGTTTTAATTGAAGTGTACCGGTATTGTCTTCGCCAACAATTCCGACATTGTATTTTTGATACAAAATACCTTCAGTTGATACCAACTGATTGCCTTGCTGAAAAAGTGGTATTAAAAATATCCTAACATTTAATAGACTACTATTAGTCGCTATAAGTGCAAGCAATTGATCATTTTCGGCCTTTATTATCCCCAAAATAATCATTGCAGGAATGGTGTTATCCATGGAGTTAACATTCACACCATTTATGACGTTATCATTATCTGTAAATTGAGTGATGTTATAATAAGCAGCAGAAGGTAATTGAAAAGTATCACTTCCATCCAATGAACCTGAAACTGATGGTGTAGTTTGTGTATCAGAACTAATAGTATTGTTTACTGATACAACGTTATTAAATACATTTACTGACTGTGATATATATATCGTTCTATTAACAGTAGGCGTTGTGGTGTCTCCGGTAGTCAAAACATCATTGACAATTCTTGTCTGAACTGCCGATATACCTTTTTGAACATTATTACTTATATGATTGATCAGTTTTATTCTCTGTAAACTAATAGAAGAATAGGTTGAAGTATCATTTGCATTCAAGGCTGCAGTAGCATTTAATTCATCAAAAATGTCGTCAAAATAGTATGATGTTGCAGTAGTAGTTGTTGGGTTACCTTCGCTGTCTGTACCTTGAGTCACGTAATCATATTGTACTCCTTCATAAATAATTATGTTAAAAGAAGCCGCATAGTTTTTAGACCCGCCAGTACCCACAGCCGGATTTGAAAGCTGAAAAATCTTTGTCAGATTTGGCTGACTTCCGCTATCATCTGCATCCTGTTGCAAATCATCAGGTCCGCTGAAATTATTTCCCTGAGCGTTTATTATTTGTCCAACTTGCCCGTACAAAACTGTATTGTCATTATTATCGGTAACGAATTGAATATATAGAATAATATTGGGATCACTTGTCGATTGGGTTGTGGCAAGAATGATGACGGGCCATCCGTTTGTTTCATAACCTTGTTCTGATAACGCATCAGCAGAAAAACCTGTTAATAAACAGTTGTCATCACTATCGCTTATATTATAATTTCCATAAAAATTATAGGACCGCGTTCTGTCGCTTTGTATATACAAGTAAAGGCTATTCTTGGTATTGAAATTTTGGATAATTGAATTATAAATATCTTCTCCTGTTTTAGCGGTGGCAGTACCATCATTATTCAGATTTACTGTACCATTAGCAACATGGAAACCATAAAAAGCGGCAGCATCAAGAAATTGAAAAATCTGTTCTTTGAGCAGACTTTGCTGAAAATCGTCGGAAACATTTGTAATATCAATCTTCGCTTCTGCAGCACGTGCGTAATTCAAATCAAAAACAAATTGGTCATTTGGGGTCGGAAGCTTATAATCTCCATAATCCAGCACAATATCCAAACCACACTCACCGGAAGCAAAAGTCCCAAGCGACGCACCGGCTGCAATGAGAGGAAGTTCAAATGCTGTTTGCGCTGTTTCAGTACCACCGGTAACTTTGAAAAACAGGTCGGAAATTAAAGTTGTTGCTGGTTGATTAATGGGATCAAATCCGATAAAAGACGCTAAAAACGCTGGCGGTGTGGTTCCTGTACTTAAATAATATGCAGTAAAACTTGCATTGATCTTATTAATAAAGTCAGAAGCATCTTCGCTTGCTGGAATCACATTTGATCCATCAAAAAAATCACCAACATTTAAACCACGATAGACAAAGTATTTGATATTGAATCCTGTGATAGGTTGTTTAAATGGCCTCAATATTAAGTTAACCAGGCCGGAGTTGCCTGTTTGGGGTTGCACCAGTACCACACCGGTACATATGGCAAAAGCATCGGTATCAGCAGAAAACGAGAATTTGCTCGTAAGGCGATAAATATCTTCTGAGACGGGCCCAAAGGCTTGAGCCGCAGTTTGAGTTAAAGCGGTTGGATCTGTAAAGAAAAAAGAATTTGGTGTAAACTTGCTTGTTGCTGCCATCTTAATTTCTAAATCTTATATTTTAATTTATCTCCGTCGTATATGTAACTGTATTATCGGACACTGTATAAATGAACTGAATGATCAGTGGTAAATCTGCTTCATCATAATCATTGTCAATTGCTCCGTTATCCACATTTGCGGTAAACGGTGTTTGCGTCACCAATTGAGTGCCTCCTGCCACCGAAGGCACATAGGTGCCTGGACTGTTTGCCATAATCATGGTGCCTTGTGGGTTGAATACTACATATTCACCGTTCAGAACTATTGTATCCTGATCGCCTTTGTACCTACCTTTAATAGGAAAATAGAATTGATCTGTATCCGGGTATTGAAGTTTTAGCTTACGCAGGTTAAATTCAAAACGCCAGTTCAGTATAGACTGGTCGATAAAGTCAGAAGCCAGAATCAGCGCATCAGCAGGCGCTGATTCAACCGGTATAAAATTATTCCCGGTATAAGCAGGCTCGTTGCTACCAACCACTCCGGCATTATTAATAAGACCAATTATGTTTAATGTCGAATTATTGTAGAAGTCAACAACCAATATGGCCATACTGGTCACATCTGTTTCGCCCACGGTGATATCTTTGGTTAATGGTGTTTCTTCACCAGAAGTAGCAGTAATGGTTAGGGCAAACGGCGGTGTCAGCGAACTATCTCCAGTAGCGGTAAATACATTTCCGGTAAATGAGCCGCCGGTTGTACAACTGAATGTATACTGGTCGGTTATATCTTGCGTAGAACCATCCGAGTATTCACGAATAACAGTATAAGGAACACTGTCGCCTACATCAACCTGGTCAGGCCCAGAAATAAATGTCGAAGTTATGGTTTTGCATGTTACGAAACTGAATTCCTGTGTGCCGGTCCATGCGTCCTGATAAAGTACGCGCGCGCTGATGATGTGTGTACCGCAACTGACCCGGGCAATGAAGTCTTGCGCAATAGCATTGGTTACTAAAATTCCGTCAAGATACCATTCATAAGCTTGTACCAATGCCTGATCACCCGTATTCTGAAATACAATATTAAAATTGACCGAGTTATCGTCGAAAGAAGAATCTCCCGTAATTGTATAGTCAGGATTCTGTAGCATAAGGTTTAGTTAAAGCCTAAGTTAATACTTTGGTTTATATTTCAAAAGAAAACTAACGAATTGTTTTAAATTTTAGGGACACTGAATTTCAAACGTTCCGCTTTTTATAAAGCCTTTCGGTAAAATTAACTTTCTTTTATTAACTCGTAACGACGTGCATCTTAACTTATTGTTAAGCATGTTGAAATATTGCGTTCACTATTAATAAAGCTCATTTTTAATTTTAATTGGATTTTCATTCGCAAACTAAAGCCCAACCAATATAGAAATATGCTGGTAATTGTAAGCTTTTAGTTACATTTAGCCGTAAATATTAAACCTTATTTTATTATGAACATGAAAAAATCTTTACTTATACCTGTAACGCTGTTGATGCTGATTGTTACCGGCAGTTTCGCTCAAAACAAAAGAGTTGCCGTTGTTAGCTTTTATGTAAGCAAGCAAATTGATGTAAGCGATTTTGGCGCTGCCGCCAAAGAAGCTGCCATTACGCTTAGTGATGATCCAAATTTTAACCTTACACCGTTATTGATCGGCTATCACGATCAGTTTTTTAATAGTTATGCCAAAAACTTTCCGTTTGACCTGATTGCTGAAGGGGATGTAATTAATACCGACGCTTATAAGACCTTTGTACCGGAGGGTAACGAATCAGACGCCAATGCGAAATATGTGACACCTTATACAGGCTACAAGATTTTGACAACCTGGAACGAGAACGATAATATAAAACACCTGCTTGCCATATTTAGCCAGTACGATGGTTTAATGAAGGTAGATATCAGTTTCAGAATGTTGAAGTACGGGTTTAACAATATGGGCGTGGTTAAGATGATGGCGACCACTACGATTAGCCTGCATAATAAGGATGGTAAAAGGGTGTTTGCAATAACTGAGAATGGTAAATCAAAAAGCGTAAACCCGATGGTTGCCGGCATCCCGGTAATGACAACTGACAAAGTACTCCCAATGTGCCAAAGCGCTATGGATGAACTAATGAAAGCACTGGACAAGGACTTGCCAAAGCTGATTAAAAAAACTGATGCGAAACTGTAAATGGCTATTTGGTATTTAAAAAAGGACTGAGTGATCAGTCCTTTTTTTGTTGGAAATAGTTTCCTGAGATAGCTCGCGTGAAACACCGTGTATTGCTGTAAGCCATGTACCTGTATCGCACCCAGGGGGTACAAGCAAAATTGAGTGGATATTCAGGAATATTCGAATCTAAGAAAACTAAAATCACTCATGCAATTGCTCACATCTTCATTGATATTTTGGTGGGAATAAAAACAAAAAACCCGCAAATCAGTGTGATTTTCGGATTTTTGATTACGATTGGTGTCTTTTCAGTCCGGATGGCGCATTCCGAATCGTCCGAATGCGCCATCAATAAGTTAATTAGTGTAGTAGATAGTTGGCCCACCGGTGGCAACAGCACATTTAGTTGGCGTGCCGGAACTGCATCCGGTTGCCGATTCTGCCTGGGCTTCGGTTTTGTTGGATAACGTTCCGGTTTGAACACCGTTTCTGTCATAGACAGTCCAGTTGTAAGATGTTGATCTTTTACCAGCTGCCTTCGCAATTTTCGTTGCAAAAGCGCCTGAAACGCCGGCAATTAATAAAAATGCCAGGATACTTGACTTTACCTTTTTCATGATTTTTAATTTAATTCAAATTAGCCGTTAGTTTCAGGCAACGGCAGTACCTGCTTACGCGCGAAAGCTCTTGGGGTTTTTTGACGCCAGCAGAGCTGGCTCAGAAAATCTACTATGTTTTTTTTGGATTATTGAAAATATACCGATTACAATAAAAGTTCCGTTAAAAATTAAATGCTCTTTCCAGCTCATGCTTGATATGATGCCTCCGCATGTACATGGCAGATCTAACCCGCTTAACAGCATGGTTATAATATAAATTTCAAATAGGCAAAGTAAGATAACCGACGAAATAATGGCTTTAGTTTGGGTCTTAGCCCACAATAGTCCTAAAGTCAAGATAACCTCGATTAAGGGTGTTAACCAGCCCAACACAGGTGCCATTGATTTCATGATGGGTATGGGCGCGCGCATCATTTGGAATACGAATAAATGATAATCCAAAAACTTACTGGTTGCCGTGTAAGCAAACAACAAGATGAGCAAACCCCGGTAAATTTCTATTGGAATATTCTTTTTCATTTTCAATGCAACAATTACTTGGTAAAAGTACGTGCTGAGAAAACCCACCGACGGTGATATAATCACTATTTGCAGGCGAGAAGTCCACAACTTTCGGGAATATCTGACGCGTTTTGATAGTGATATTCTCACATACTGGACGGGCGGGTTAATCTTTTCCGATCAGCCGGGTAAGGGTTTCCCTGGACATATGAAGATAGGACGCGGTTATTCTGTTAGGGAGTATTTGAAATAGGTAAGGCTTTTTCTTTCTGAATGTCTGGTAACGTTCTTCGGTGGGCAATGCGACCAGCATGAGCTTTTCATATTCTTCTTGCTGGAATTTAAGCAGCAGGGTTTTTATGATTGTTGAAATCTCCGGATGCTGTTTATCCAGTTCATGCAGGTTACTATAACTTAGCGTGATCATACTTGATTTTTCCATGATATCCGTGTAAAAATAGGATGGAACCTGGTAATAACCTTCATAAGAAAACATGAAGTCTCCTGCTTCCCATATTTTTACGGTATGTTCATTACCATGGTGGTCAAAATAATAATTTCTCACATAACCAGATTCCAGAAAGTGCAATCTGTTTTCAATTTGTCCCGCGGCGTGAATGATTTGCCGCGCCTTGTAGCTTTCCTGATGCAACTCCTTTTCCAGACTGTCTTTTAAATCTACAGTTAAAGGAATAATGTCATTTAACAAATTAAAAAGTGGCTCACTATTCATGCGTAAATATATTAGATGATAAATCGCTGCAAAATTAAATGCACACTTTTTGATTTTCTGTGACATAGCTAAATATTAAAAAAATATTAAGAAATTGTTAATTAAATTACTGATTGTCACAGTTTTTAATTTTTTTGCGACATATTTTAGGGTAAATAATATTTACCCATATGAAAAAAATAGATTTCGACAAAGCAAGTTTCAAGGATTTTGAAAACATTGCAGGACAAAATGTATATGAAACGGCGCGTGAGTTTCAAAAATATCTTGATTTTTTAAAATCGGCCGGGCATTTGAATTATCGGATCGAGTCATTATCACCGGTAGGGCCGGAAATGAATTTGATCCTGCCCGGTCAAAAGCACCCGACGTGGTGCGTGTGCCTGGTTTCAAATGACTATTTAGGCTTTAGCCAGCATCCAAAGGTTAAAGCGGCCGTCATAAAAGGTGCTGAATTATTCGGTGCGGGTTCTGGTGCATCTCCGGCGATCGGAGGCCATTTTGTTTACCACCAACAACTGGAAAACAAGATCGCTGGATTTTACAAAAAGGAAGCAGCGATTTTATATACGACCGGCTATAACGCTAACAGTTCATCTCTACAATGTATGTTGTACAGGAACGATGAGGACGACAACAAAAATGACCTTGCAATCCTGGACATGAATGTTCATGCCAGCGTATTTGAAGGGTGTTTAACGACCAATGTAAAGAAATTTCTTCATAATGATTTGGTGATGCTGGAACACGTTTTGAAAAGTGCACAGCATAAATACCGCACGATAATGGTAGTTATAGACGGTGTTTACAGCCAGGATGGCGATATCGCGCCTATTGATAGAATTGCTGAAATTACACACCGCCACGGTGCGTTTTTAGTCGTGGATGACGCGCATGGTATCGGCGTTTTGGGGGAGAACGGAAGGGGAGTAATAGAAGTTTTCAATGCCTTTGAACATGTGGACATTATAACCGGCACCTTCAGCAAGGCCCTGGGGAACATCGGCGGTTACGTGATCGCCAGCCCGGCATTGATTAACTATCTGAAATTCCAGTCGAAGCAGCACTTATTTTCAACAACGGCAACCCCAGCCATAATGGGCATATTAAAGGCGATTGAGCTTATCGACGACGAACCCGAATGGAGGGAGCGACTATGGGAAAATATCAACTATTTAAAAAGTGGGCTGATCGAGCGGGGGTTTGACGTAGGGAATACCGTGTCTGCGGTAATTCCGGTCAAAGTTGGGGATATACCTAAGACTTTAGAAGCGGGAAGGTTACTCTTAAAAGCAGGTATTTATACGAACCCGATCATGTACCCAGCCGTATCTAAAAAGAACGCGCGCATTAGACTGAATGTCATGGCGACCCATACCAAAGAGCACCTGGATAAAGTTTTAAGCGCTTTTGAAGAGGTAGATAAGCAGCTATTTATTTCAATTAAATACCAGAGTGATATTTAACAATTAACAAGGTTTCGCCAAGGTGTTTACAACGGTGTAAAATTATGTCTAATCCTGATTGGTAAAACCAGTTAGTTATTCACTCTTCGGGAATTAAGCCCTTTTTAACTTTCTGTTAATGGCATGAACAAAAATAACGAAGTAGTTTATGAGTCTAATACCTGTTCAACTCCAAACTTTTGTGCGCGATTCTTTGAATCCGCAAAATCTGCTTGCTTCGTCACTTTCCGTAACCGACTTCGAAAAATGGGAATTATTTCTGTTAAAAAATGTAAGTGATATCAAGCTCAATTTATACAGTGCAAATTCCACAAGTCAACACAATCCTGGCTTTGAAGTAACTGTAACTATTAATCAGCTCATTGAAATGAGTGATATGGTCAACGCTTACCTGGTCAAATCGTTGCCAGTCTGGCGGGGCCATATGCTGGCTGATCAAATAAAGAAACATTACCTATTTACCTGCATCCTTTTTGATGACCTGTTATCATTCCTGGCTACTGATCATTCCGTAGCATACGGCTTAAGTATCATTCCGAAATTCAGTTTGCCCGCAGTTAAAATGAACCTAAAGGAAATATTCAATTGTCTGAAGACGCATTTGGCGGAGCAGGCCATAGATGCCGAATTGCTCGAATTGCTCTTCGCCGGGATTTATCAGTTCATTAATAGAAAAGATTTAACAGTGAACGAAGAAAAGTATATCAGGGAATTAATCAAAATGCTATTGTTGGAGACTTTCGCTGAAAGTCAGCAATTAACGGATTTGCTGATTTTAAAAAATTTCAATGCACCTGAATTTTTGCTGTTTTGTGTCAATAAATGGCAGAATCGTTTTATTGAGATCGAAGGAATCCATGAGCAATTAGGATTTGTCTTAAAAGAGAAAAACAGGTTGTATGAGCTATCTGTCAAAAAAAATATAAAGCACTTGCCAGGGTCGCCATCTGTTTACTATGAGCTGGATCAATTTTTAGCTGAGAAATATACATTCCTAAAACAACTGTTAAAGCTTCACCGGCTAACTCTTAAAGATGGTGAACGCTTTAAAACCAATACCCGTTTTTTGATCAATTTACCGGTTTCCCAATTCGGCCTTTTTATCAGGATGCAAATAGAAAAAGGCTTATTGGTCAAAGAGCATATAGGAGAGATTTTTTCATTTTTTGCGACACATTTTTATACACCAAATTCCACTTATATCTCTGCGGAGAGCCTGAGGAAAAAATCAACAGATGTCGAATTTGCTACTGCTAGAAAAATGAAAGGACAGCTAATCGGTATGTTGAACTGGTTAAATACGAACTATAATTTATCAAATTACAACTGACTGTTATGACCACTGCCGTTCCTGAAATTTTCTAAGCAGGTTGTGTTTTTTCAATAAATTCAGCACATCTATATACCAGGAGTAGGTGAATTCTTTATTCTGTTTTAAAGCCGGCAAATTTGCTTTCATAATGTCCCCGAGGGTATGAACTCCTAATCGTTCTGCCTGTTGAATGAACTGAGCACCCATTCCAAGCTTTTTAAAAGAGCTTTTTAGATTGGTTATTTCGACCATGATCGGATATTTATAAAAACTCAATTTATCAAATTTGTGGATTTGATACAAAACAAAAACAAAAATTTATTGAATGTTGTGCCAATTATTTTGACCTCTTTCATCGCACGTTTAAAAAGAATTTCTTGCACTTATCTTTTTATTTTGAATTTATTTACGATCCCCTGATCTGTCATTTTTTACTTAGGCCATCTTTAAGAATAAAGCATGTATAGCTACTAATTGGATATCTGCCAATTTAAAACCGCGAATAATTATCATTTAAAACAGGGGGTGACAAATTTTTGTCACCCCCTGTCACTGTTTTAGCGTTGCTCCAAATCCGTGCTTTGATCCCATAAAATATAAGGATCGCTCCTTTGGAGCTAAAAATTAATTGTAATGAAAAAACCAAAATTCGACCGGTGGCTTGCCGAATTACAGGCTGAACTGGGAAATCTCGACGGCGCAATTATCGCCCCCCTGGATAGGCTGCGGCACACCGCGCCGCTGATCTCAGGAATTATAAATGACATTAAGGAAGAAGTGCTAAAGAACGGATTTGAAACCAATGACGCTGAGATTCATTTTTTCAAGGTTGTCAAACCAGGATTTTATGCCTTGCAATTATTTGAACTCGAATGGTATAACCTATGTATCAACAAACCGGTTGGCACAAGTGAAATGATCAGGAAATTTTATGAAGATGAACTCCTTTACCTCATGCGCTTTTTCCGCAATAATGCTTTTTACTACCAATATTACCGTCTCGGGGCAAGTGAACTGGATCAGCAATATTTTTTACGTGAAGGGAGGCCAGGAGACATACCCGTATTGGATGTCACCGATCCGTTACCCGGGTTTTCTACCACCCTGGATTACTTGTTTGCCAAATTTATTGCTTATGAGCGCTTACAGTTTTACCTGGTGGATCAGTTAACGATGTTCTATATCGATAAACGGCTGGAAATGCCATTGCCGAAACTTCGCTGGACAGGGGAAAAGATTAATATCGTAGAACTTGCCTATGGTATTTACTTTACCGGGCAGATCAACGACGGCAAAGCCGAAGTCATGGAAATTATCGCCTGGCTAAATGAAAGCCTGGCGCTGGACTTATCACCGGACCGCGCCTACCGGATGTTTCTGGATATCAAGCGCCGCAAAACGGTTAGCCCGACCCGTTTTATCGACCGGATGTGTGAAGAGGTCAAACGCCATATCGAAGACAGTTTCAGTTTGAAAAAAGCCAAAAGAACAGCTTCAAAAAACTAAATCGATAACAAGTTCTAAAACTTGTTAAAGCAGGCTGCAAGGATTTTACAATTTTGAATCAATAATTAATTCTTTGACATCGGGGGATGAGGCATTATCCGGTTCGCGCCGGAAATCATGGAAGCTGGCAAGTCCCAGCGAAAACCCATGGGCAGACAAGAGATCCGTATCGTAGGATGCGAGGCAAGTAATCCCGATTCTGGGCGGTCAATTTAATGGCCGCCCTTTTTTTATGCCGTTATTTTTTTGTTTTCCATCTTCTGCTATTAGTAAACGACAAGCTATGAGAAATCTCCATAACAACGCTGCGGACATCAAGAGCCGCATATCCCTGGTCGCGCTGTTAGCCCGGCTGGGCTATGAACCGCTGCGAAAAGCAGGACGTGAATTATTATACCTCAGCATGTTGCGTGATTCGGACACCAAACCATCCTTCTGCGTCAACGAAAACTTGAATGTATGGTATGATCATGGCACTGGCAAAGGCGGAAATATCATCGATTTTGGTATGGCCTACTGGCAGCTGAATTTTAAATCAACCCTGAAAAAGATTGGCGAAGTAACCGGTGATGACTGTCAAGTGCCGGAGCCGCTGCAGACAGGCGTCCGTCGTCATGCTACAAAATTGCCGCATTACCATATCGAGGCAATCCTTGATCTCGGTACTACGGGCGATATTACAGCCTACCTCAGGGAACGTGGTGTTTGGAATGCTGCCCATGAATTGCTGAAAGAGATCCATTACTATGTTGAAGATGAGAAAAAACAGCGCAAATATTTTTATGCAGCCGGTTGGCAAAACCAGTCCGGCTCCTGGGAAGTGCGTAATCGTTATTTCAAAGGTTGTCTCGGCCATAAAGCCATCACCTTTATACCCGGCGCTGAGGATCGTGTCGCCGTTTTCGAAGGTTTTATAAATTATCTGAGCTGGCTCACTGAACGGCCATATTCTCCTGACAGCATCCTTGTACTCAATTCCTTAGCCCTGCTGCCTTCAGGCATCCGTGCAGCAAGGGAGTTTACCGACGTCAATATTTACTTTGACCGCGATCTGGCCGGCTGGCAGGCCACCGCAGCTTTCATTAAAGCCATGCCGCAAAGTATCGACTGTTCCTGTCATCAACCAGGCCACAGCAATAATAACTATAAGTAGGGGCTGGTCTAAATAGCTGACCAGGGCAAATATATCCGGCAATAAGCCAAATACCCGGCTACAAAGTAGCCAGCAGCCTTTTTTCTTTTCACCTCGCAAGATGTCTTCTTGTCCGACAAAAACCTCCGGTGTTTTGTCAGCCAATCAGAATCTTGCCTTAACCATTTGCCTCGTTCCTCCGCAAAAGATTAAGGAGTATCGGAATCTCGCAACTCAATTCCTCTGATGACAGCAAAACGAAGGAGCGGCGGAAGGCCGCGATTAACGGAAGGTAAGCGAACGAAAAAGATAGATGTTCGCTTTACCGAGGACGAATTTAAAATCATACTCGAACTGGAAGCTAACCTAGGGATGAATCGTACCGACCTGATACGGCTGCGGATTTTATCTGATGCACAAAACATTGTCATCAACGCCAGGGAATTGATAGGCTTGGTGGACAGCATCGGGACGGAAATGGCACACTGTGCGAATAATATCAATCAACTGGCCAAACATGCCAACATATTGAAAAAAATGGGAAAAACAGATCCCGCTGTCACCGAACGTTTCAGCAGCTTACTCACCGCCTATCTGCAATGCCAGCAATCGCTCGAAATTGCTTTCCGGCAGATCATACGGTTGGCCGGGAGATAAGGTATCCGGTTATATATCCGGTTATACTGTATCTGGCTTCATTATAACCAGTTAGCTGATCGCATGTAGCCGGATACCTGTTATTTATCAGTTTTGTAGCTGGATATTTTATACCCGGATCGAAGGGATAAAGTAGCGGGCGACATTGTTTCCTGGTAAGAGTAATCCCGGTACTTTATATTTTATAGCTGGCTATAAAGTGACCGGATACATCCAATCTGGATACCAATTCCAAAGCGATCCAGCTACCACATACCAGGTGATATCATCTCCGGCTGCCTTATAACCGGCTACTTTATCTCTGGTACCTATGATCGTTAAAATACTTTCGTCATCCGCAGGCTTTGCCGGGATCACTTACAATACCGATAAAATGAGCACAAACAGGGGCGAATTAATGCTGGTCAAAAATTTCGGTGCCTTACAGGGGCTGTCAGAACTTCGCCCCGAAGATTATCGGAATTACCTGAAGATGGTTTCAGCGACTAATAAAGCGGTAAAAAAACCACAGTTCCACGCGGCAATTTCAGCCGAGGGCCGGACTTTCGATAAAGACCAGCTGACCGTAATTGCCGTTGAATGGCTCTCCAAAATGGGCTATGCCGAACAACCTTACCTGGTTGTCTTTCATAAGGACACCGACAATAACCATGTGCATATCGTATCGACAAGGGTAGACCGCAAGGGCAAAAAAATAAACAGCGGCTTTGAAAATATCCGGGCATTGCAAAACCTCAACCTGGTTTTAGGCATTGACGAGCAACAAAATGCGGAAAAAGCTATCGCAAACGCGAAAGCGTATGCATTTGAAACCAAAGCCCAGTGGATGATGATCCTGGAAACGCAGGGCTATAAAATCGCGGAGAAAGATGGCCGGCTCCAGGTGATCAAATTTGGAAAGGTACAGGCCCAAACCGACGTAACCGGGGTCATGGAACGACTTGGAAAATCACCGGAAGACGAACAGCGCCGGTCGCAGGTGAGCGCACTCTTTTATAAATACGCGGCTCAATACGATACGGAAGCCTTTATTGCCTATTTGCAGGACAAACATGGCATCTCAGTTTTACTGCATGCGAAAGAAGGTAAAAAGCCCTATGGTTACTCCATTATTGATCATCCTTTTAAAGCAGTTTATAAAGGCGGACATATCATGCCGCTCGCTGCGTTGCTTTCATTGAAAGAAGAAAGCGTTCAAGAACCTATAAAGGAAGAGCCACAGTATTTAGCTTATGACAGCATCAGTCATGCTGGCCGCCGGGATTTTTATAAATCACTGCTTCGCGCAGCGATGTATAATTACCCGGATATCCGTCAAGGTCTTCATCACACCCATATTTATATCTACCTGAGAGACGACAGGTACTATCTCATCGATCGTGGCGATAAAGCTTTTATTCCGCTTGACGAGTTATTGGATGAGAAAGAATTGCAAACGGTTCTACAGGAATTTGCCCGGTCGGGCGAGCTTGAAACGGAGGTAAACCTTCAACATTATGCTATTCCCGTGCCGGTTATTGCGCCATCCATAGATGATGAAGCAATTAACGGGCGCAACCGCCGACGGAAAAAGCACCCGCGGACGAACAGCAGGTAACTCAAAAAAACATTTTATATGATCATTATTATTGGAAACCAAAAAGGTGGTGCCGGGAAAAGTACACTCACTTTACTGCTGGCCAATTACCTGACACTCGTCAAAAAAAGAACGGTCACTGTGATCGACATGGACTACCAGGAATCGTTGTCCCAAAAATTTGAAAAAGCAAAAGTGCTTGAAAATGAAGAACCGTACGAAGTCGTAAAAGCCGCGCTAGAAGACTTTCCGGATTTACTGGAAGTCATGAAAACAGACAGCCAGGCGCTGATCCTGATCGACCTGCCCGGTAAGCTTGATGATGACGGCTTATTGCCGGTATTTAAAGCTGCCGAACTGGTCATTTGCCCTTTTGCCTATGATGAATTCAGCTTTGAGTCCACGGTGCTTTTTTCAGTTGTACTGAAAAAGGTTAGCCCGGATTGCCGGTTATTATTTATTCCAAACCGTGTCAAGGCGAATGTCAAATATGATACGCAGGTGGATGTCAATGAGCAGCTCAGTAAATTTGGCCCTGTGCTGCAGGCCATACCCGACCGTATTGATTTTCAACGGACAAGCACCTTTCAGACACCCCTGGCAGTGTTCCCGGTCGTACGGCCCGTGTTTGACGCGCTATATAAACAATATTTAAAACTTACACCTGATGAGTGAGATCAAATCGCTGGCCGATCAGCTCCGCAATAAGATTTCCGGCACGGACGCGCAGCCCGAAGAAACCACCAAATCCCCGAAAGTGAGAACGACAAAGTCCCAACCGCTGCCGCCCATATTGGAACAGCTGCGCGCCCATGATCTTGCCGACCACAAAAGTATGGTTCATACGCGCTTTAAAAATCCGACCGCACACCTGCTTCATCATTTTAAAATGGCAACAGGCATCGAGGTAAATAAGGTCGTTGGCTATGCTGTAGAACAATTCATTGAACAGCACCCGGAAATCAAAACCATTGTCAAACAATACCTGCAAAAATTAGAAATATGAACTGGATACATTTTTTACTATGGTTGGGCGGCACTTACACGCTCTATTACCTGGCGCTTGTCCTCTGGGACAACTTTAAAATGACAACACCGCAAAATGCAAAAAGCGCAACCAATGCGCTTACTTTTTCCGAACAGGTTACGCCCCACGACGCGGCGGCCCTGTTGGAGAACCAGAAGGCGTCGGCTGGCGGACAGCCGAAAAATGCACCCGAGATGATCGCCTCCGGAGGTGTGGTGCTGAAGGACGTCTTCAGCCTGGCGAGAAAGGAGGCGATAGTTTATATCAAAGAAGTTAGTTTTTAAGCCATGAAGATACATAGGAAAGTACTGCTAATGCTCGTGCTTTCGTCCGTTAGTTCCTTTTATTGCCACGCGCAACCCGGCCTCGACGAAATGCAGCAGGCGCAGCAGTCCCTTACCCAATCATTTTTCTCAGCACAGGATTGCAGCCTGGTTTTAGCAGGCTTGCTGGCTATAGGCGGCGCTGTGCGCGTTTATTACAACTGGCAGTTAGGCAAGCCACGCATAGATATGGAGATCGCTGCCTGGTTTTTTGCAGCAATTTTTATGGTGCTGGCCGGTGCCTTTGTAAGGGCTGTCTTCGGCATCTAAGCAAAAAATTTAATACCCCAAATAACAGGAAAGCGGTACCAGAAACGGGCCGCTTTCTTTTTTTCAAAAAATTTAATACCCCTTTAAATGAATTCCAAGATCAAAAAAATGTGGGCCCTGACCGCGGTCCTTTCACTTTGTATTAACGAGCTGATTTTCGCTCAAAGCGGCGTAACCGGTCTGAACACCGCAACCTCAACACTTAAAACCTATGTCGATCCGGCCAGTAATATTGCCCTGGTCATCGGCGGCATTATCGGTATCGTCGGCGCCATCCGCGTATACTCCAAATGGAACAGCGGCGACCAGGATATCAACAAAGAGATTATGGGTTGGGGAGGTTCCTGCGTCTTTTTAGTAGTCTCCGCGCTTATCATTAAAGCTTTCTTCGGGTTGACCTAATGGCGAAGCGTTTTGCTGTTTACAAGGGGCTCCAGAAGCCCCTTGTATTCAAAGGCTTCCAGGGCAAATACATCTATTGGGGCGTGGGCATCCTGCTCGGCGGACTTGTCCTAGGTGCGCTTACCATGTCCCTGGTCAATATGTGGCTCGGCGCAGTGGTGCTTGCAGGCAGCATCACCGGCGGCCTGCTTTATCTCGCCGGTAAACAAAAAAAGGGCCTGCATAACAAATCCCGCTCCCGTATGGTGCTTATTCACCCTGCTAACCTCAAAAAAATCAAATCCTATGGCCGCGAAAACAGAATTTAAACTGCCGTATGTCGGCATTGCCGCCGACGCTGACCTGGACATCCTATACGGTGCCGAAGGTGACTTCTCAGCTGTAATCGCTATCACCAACCCGGTCGTACAGTATGGGGCTTCGCCTGAAGCTTATGACGATTACCATAACATCCTGATCAACGTGGTCAAATTGCTCGGAGATGGCTATATCCTGCAAAAGCTGGATGTCTTTAGTAAAGCCGTTTATCCTTACCAACCTGCCGCTGAATTTTTGCAGCAAAAATATAACGAACATTTTGCAGGCCGTATCTATGTGAAAATTGAAACCTTCCTGGTCATCACCCGGCAGGTAAAACGGGGAGCTTTCTATGTTTATAATGCCAGGGCCCTCCGTGATTTCCGGCAATCCATCTCTAAAATAATTGATATTTTTCAGGCTGCCGGGATGAGGCCAGGCATGCTTGATGAAAAGCAGATCAACAAGCTGATCATGCAAACGCTCAGCATGAACTTCAGCAGTGAAGCCATTACGCTGGACAATATCCTGCCGCTGGAAACCGAATTGCAATTGGGCGACCGGGCCATCCGGAGCATCTGCCTCATCAATATCGACAGTATCGACCTGCCTTCCGAAGTCGGTAGCCATATGGAATGGAATGAAAAAGATACGCTGAAAGGTTTCCCTGTGGATTTTCTTTCTTTCCTGCTTAAAGTGCCGGGTTGCGATTGCATCGTCTATAACCAGGTGATTGAAATACCAGGCCAGACCGCCACGCTGCGAAAGCTGGAACTGAAGAAAAAAAGGCATTCAGGTATCCCTGATCCTGCCAATACCACCTGTGTCGAAGACATCGATCAGTTGCTGACCGATGTGGCCAGGGAAAACCAGCTGCTGGTCAATTGCCACTTTAATATCATCATCGCCGCGCCTAAAACTGAAATTCAAAAGGCATCCAACTTTATTGAAAGCTCACTATTTGGGCTCGGTATCATTGCCAACAAAAATTCTTACAATCAGCTGGAACTGTTCAGGACGGCATTGCCTGGCAATGCGGTGGAACTGAAAAAATATGATTGGTTCCTGACCACCTGCGATGCGGCGCTTTGTTTCGTTTTTAAAGAGTCGCTGCCGAAGGATGAGCAAAGCGATTTTCTGATCCGGTTTACTGACCGGCAGGGAATTCCGGTATCCATTGACCCGGCGGATTTGCCGATGCGCAACGGGCGCATTAATAACCGTAATAAATTTATTTTGGGTCCCAGTGGCTCCGGTAAATCATTCTTTATGAACGCCCTGGTAGAGCAGTATATGCTGTACAATATGGATGTCGTCATTGTCGATGTCGGGCATTCCTATTCCGGGCTTTGCACTTATTATAAAGGCAAATACATCACTTACAGCGATGACAAGCCGATCACGATGAACCCGTTCCAGGTAACGGAAGAGGAGTACAATATCGAAAAAAAAGATTTCCTGGTCACATTGATCGCGCTATTATGGAAAGGGGCGGATGGTTCATTTTCTACGGTGGAGCGCGATGTCATTGCCCAGGTGATCAGTGCTTATTACCATTGTTATTTTAACGGGAACGGCGTAAGTGATTTGTCCTTTAATACCTTTTACGATTTTGCCCTTCAGAAAGTACCCGAAATTAAGCAGGCTGAAAAAATTCCTTTTGATCTGGAAGAGTTTCGTTTTGTGCTGAAAAAGTTTTACAGGGGCGGCGATTATGGATCGATCCTGAACGAGGCGGCCGACGAATCGCTGTTCGGAGAACGCTTTATAGTCTATGAAATTGACAATTTGCAGGGGAACAAAATTTTGTTCCCAATCGTGACGCTCATTATTATGGATGTATTCATCCAGAAAATGCGCCACCGCAAGCAGCAACGCAAGGCGCTGATACTGGAAGAGGCCTGGCGTGCGCTGACCTCGCCTGTTATGGCTGGATTCTTATTGTATCTGGTAAAAACGGTACGCAAGTTTTGGGGAGAGCTGATCCCGGTTACGCAGGAACTCAATGACATGCTGGGCAATCCTACCTTAAAGGACAGCCTCATCAGCAATACCGATACGGTGATCTTACTCGACCAAACAAAATTTAAAGATAATTACAAGGAAATTTCAGCTTTGCTTTCAATTACCGAGACCGAGCGCAAAAAGATCTTTACCATCAATCAATTAGAGAACAAAGAAAACCGTGGTCGCTTTAAGGAAGTCTATATCCGCAGGGGCGCGGTCGGCGAGGTGTATGGGGTAGAAGTGGCGCTTGCGCAGTATTTGACATTTTCGACGGAAAAACCGGAAAAATCTGCCGTTGAAATTTATACCAGGCGGTACGGCTCTTATCCGCAAGGCCTGGACGCCTTTATCAAGAACCTGCAAACCAGCGGTAAATCGCTCGGTGAATTTGTCCGGATCATCAATGAAGCCGGTGAACCATTAACCAATTAACTTTTCTTTTATGTTAAAACTCAGAATAATCACTTTTCTGCCATTGCTCATCATGCTGATGCAGCAGGCGAGGGCACAGGAATTGGTGGTCGATCCCACCACTTCCGCGGCCATTTTAGTCAGCGCGGGCGTCATCAACAGTCAGATGAACACGACCAACAACAACCTGAGTCTTATTTCCAAAGGCCAGCTGGCTGTTACCAGTCAGTTAACCATCGCCAATACCCTGCAAAACGATATCTATAAAGGCTTAAGCCAGGTGGCTTCAGTTATTTCCAACCTTTATACCATCAAAGATATCGCCGAATGCGGCAGCGACATTGTTTCGGACGTAGACCAGGCCATTTCCTATGCGCAGTCCGACCCGGTACTCTTGCTTTTTGCGGAACAGGGCGCACGCGAGTTTGAAAGCAGGGCGGTCGCGCTCTCCGCGGACGTCAGCGCATTCGTGCTCAAAGGCGGAAACGCCAACCTCATGGATTCCGGCGAACGCGGAAAGCTGCTCAACCATATCGCCTCGGAACTGCATATCCTCCGGGGGATCGCCTATGGCATGGGACGTGCCATGTACTGGGCTAAAATGAATGGCATCTTCCGCTCATTAAACCCGTGGTCGACATGGGTAAACGAAGATAGCCGTATTGCCAATGATGTAATCAATAACGCTAAATACCTGAAGCAATGAGATATATCTTATTCATACTTGCCGTCAGTGTCAGCTTATCCGTTCGCGGGCAACAGCAAACAATTGATGTCGTCGGTATGCACCAGCTGATCGATGCGTCAAAGGATGAACACACCGCGCAGGTAAAGGCGAAAAATCAACAGGCTGTGAACACGGCAAACGAACAGGCTAACCTCACACTATTGAGCAAATTGAAAAATATGTACCGCACGTTACAGCAGCGGTACAATACTTTAGGTACCCTGATCACTGTTGCGGACATCGGTTTACAAGTAGAACCGATGGTCAAACAGATTGTCACCTACCAGGGCCTTATCGTCCAGCAAGTGGAAAAGAACCCGGCAGTTGCCATCCTCGGCTACCAAACCGAGATCGAATTCGTCGAAAAGGCGGAAGCGCTCTCGGGCTATGTGGCAGGCCTGGTTTTATCCATCGGTGATGTCAACCAGATGAAAGCTTCGGACAGGAAATTGCTGTTTGATGATGTCATTCAGCAGCTCAGCGTGATACAGGAACTGTCAGGTAATATGCTTAATCTCTTGCAGTATTCAAATGTTGCTGCTGTACTCAAAGCGCTGAATCCTTTCCAGGCCTGGATCGATGCCGACGTCGGCATGGCTAAAAACATCATTTCAAATACTAAATACTTAAAATAATGAAAATAACGCTTTTGCTGCTTTTAGTGCTATGCCTGACATTTCCGGCCTTAGCCCAGGAATACGTTTTCGACCAGTCTTATTTCGAATCGGTAGTAGTTAACAGCGGCATGCGCAGCGGCGCGGAAAATACGCACAACAAATACCTGGGCCAGATCAATAACAACCTGAATACCATGAATACGAATATGAGTTCGGTTGTGCTGGCACAAACCATGATTTACAATGGTTTGGCCAATGTGAACTCGGCCCTGAAAGACGGCCTGGCCGTTAAAAACCTGTCCGTCATCATTGCCGATATGATGAACTACCTTAACCAATGCCTGATCATGGCGAAAGCCCAGCCTGAATTGTTGCTTTTCGCGCAGCAAATCCAACAACAAATGCAGGTACGCGCGGTAGCCCTCGTCAACGACGTATCCGGTTATGTGCTGAAAGAAGGCGATAATGTGTTGGCGGACTATAATAGCCGCGATCAGTTATTGCGCAAAGTAACCATGCAGCTCCAGGTCATTGACGGCCTGGCCTATGGCGCTTACCGTGCCATGTATTGGGCAAAGGAACACGGCATAATTGCATCGCTAAACCCATTCCAGGCATGGATCAACCGCGACTTGTCCCTCGCCAATCGGATCGTTGATAACGCCGAATACCTGAAACAATGAGGCCCTCATCCGATATAATCGGGCTACAGCCTCTTCACCAATTAAATCACTTAACACGATGAAAAAATTAGCAATCCTTTTTACGGTGTCTTTCTATATTTCCGCGCTGCATGCGCAGGAGCTTGTACAGGACAAAGCAATAGAGAACCAAAACCAGCGAATGGTTTATGCGCAATGGAACCAAAATGATTTTTATCCCAAAGCCGGATTCCTGGACACCAATCCATATTACTGGCTCGTTTGGGGGCTCTTTGATCCCAATTACCATCAAACAGATTTGCGGCCATTGTCCGCGACCGGTCCCCAGACACAACGGCTGGCGCTGGTCGCCACGCAGAATTCCATAGATGGGAAGTATAAACTACAGTCCGATACTGTTCGCAATACTGCGTTGTCACAGCTTGCCAGCCAATCTGGTTTGCTATCGGACGCTGATCCGCTATGGCTGCTGTATTATAACCAGCAATTCCAGCCGCTGCTGAATTACTCGGCGACATCGCTTTTAGGTTCGTTACCGCCACAGGTCAGCGCAAAGCTGCTGAGTGAGGGTACCTACAGCTGGTACACCAACGAATTAGGGATGTTAAAACAGCGGCTGAATGCCGCCCGGACGACTGATATGGACAGGGGTTCGCGGATCATGGCTTACTACCGGATGCTGAAAGAATATCAGCGGCTTGCGGGTGTATGGAATATCCGCATCTCCGCCGCCCAAAAAGATCTTCAAATGACTGCCCAGCAACAGCTCCTCAAATCCGGTTCAGTCAATCCCGGCCTTTGGACGCCCCATTCGGACATACAGATCGCTAACAAGGTACTCGCACACGCAAACTATTAATTTATGAGAAAGAAAACCTTTTTGTTATCCCTGCCCGTCCTGATTTTTGCATCGGCGGGCTACGCCCAGAATACCATCGATACAGCCAATAATAAACAATCGGTTGAATTCCTTCAGGGTGATGGCATCTATGAATCGGGCATGATGACCTTTCTAGGTGGTTTGAAACAATCCATCTGGTCGCACTTCAGCTTATTTATCACGGACGCCCAGGCCCTGGCCGCTATCTTCATGATCATCTTTTTCGCCATAAAAAGCTATGAGATGATGGTGGGGGACAAAAAAATGGAGGTCATGCCTTTATTACGGCCATTTGGTCTCGCCATGATCATTATCTGGTGGGGCGCGTTCGTCAAGATTGTTGCCTATCCGACCGACCTGGTAGAAGCGCAGACCTATCAAATGTTTGAAAGCGAACAGCAAAATGTGGAAGGCTTGCGTTTCCAGCGTGCCAACCTGATGCTGGCAGTTGCTAATTCACTGATCACCTACCAGGCGCAGACTGAAGTGGCCGAAAAGGAAAGTGATACCTGGTATGGACAGGCCTGGGACTCGGTAACCAGTACGGTTAAACAGGGCATTTCTGATGTCGTTTCCCCTTTGTTGGAATTAAAGAACCGGCTAAAGGTAGGGATGCAATTGTTGGTGACCCAGCTTTTGGAATTTCTGGCCATATTGATATTGAGGATAGCTGTATATGTACTATTTATGATCCAGATCATCTATTCCTCCATACTGGTTATCCTGGGGCCGTTCTCTGTTGCCTGCAGTATTCTGCCTTCCTTTCGTGACAGTTTCAGCACCTGGGTAGCAAGATTTGTTTCCGTCAATCTTTATTCTGGTATCGGTTACCTGATTATGTACCTCTGCGCTTTAATGCAGGAATATGGCATGCAATCAGAGATCAGCCGCTATCAGGTATTGGTAGGGCAGAACGGAACAAACGCCAATTTGGAAAAACTGGCATGGTTCGCCGGTAATGGCATTCTTTCTTTCGGAACGGTCATCATCACGTTCCTGATAGGAGCGATCTGTATGTTCACGGTGCCCAGCATCTCGACCTGGATTATTTCTACCTCTGGCATTACCTCCGCTACCTCAAGCGCGAGCCGTGGCGCCGCGACTGTTTTCGCCGTAGGCCGCAAGATAAGCGGCAGTTTCGTTTAATCATAACCCTTTTTATTATGCTTATTAAAAATATTGAAGCCAAAATCCGGCTGTCAACCTTTATCGCATTTGGCAGCTTTTTGACCGCTGTTATTATCGCAGTGGCAGCGCTGGCATTTGCCTCCCGGCAGGTTTCAGACTCACGGAAGGTCATTTACCTGCTGGATAATAATATGGCGCTCTCGGCTAAGGAGACGGATCTTTCACTTCACCGGCCGCAACAGTATAGGGGTACCATCGCGCTTTTTCATGCCTTGTTTTTCTCGCTGACACCCGATGATAAATACATTGAATACCAAATGAAACAGGCGATGTACCTCATCGACGAATCCGGCGTTGAGCAATACAATACCCTGAAGGAGAATGGCTATTTCAATTCCATACTTTCCTCCAGTTCAGTGCTCACCCTGACCATGGATTCTATCTCGCTGGATATGCGCCGCAAATATTTCCGCTATTACGGGAAACTAAGGATTGACCGGCGAAGCTCAACAGTGATCAGGTCGCTGATAACAGAGGGTTACCTCGAAGACATCAAATCCAGTGATAACAACTGTAATGGCGTTCTGATAACCAATTGGAAAACAATCGAAAACAAAGACTTGTCCAATGTTCCGAAAAATACGCTCTGACCGTGACCCAAATGCCACCGTATTCACTGAAATGAAACGGGAGTTCAAACCCTATGTCAGCAAGGCCGGGACAGGTGTAAAATACCTATTATCACGACATCCGAAGATGGTCTTCAGTCTTATGGTGATCAGTATTCTACTATCAGCCATCCTTGCCTTTACCGTGTTTAGGCAACGTCCGAATAATGAACATGTGCAAAAGCCGGTCCGTATCGCTGGGCCTGTAAGCACCGGGATGGATCAGCTGCTGGCGACCGGTGAAGCCCTTCAGGAAATGATGCGGCTGAAACAAGCTATCGACAGCCTTTCAGCAAAAAAACAGCTCAACTCAGCCGATAGCCTGGCATTGGAAAAGGCTTTGGACAGGTTTCAGCAACTTAACAGAAAATTTAATCAACGAAAATGAAGATCAATTTTAAGCAACCGAAATATATCCTGCCACTGGTCGCATTGCCGTTTATTTGCCTGTTTTTTTATGTGTACCATAGCAGTGCATCGAAAAACAAGAAAATAGTCAAACAGCAATCCGGTTTCAATGGCACCGTCGCGGATGTTTCGCAGGATGTAAAGAAGCGCAGTTTGGAAGACAAGCTGGACGCTTACCGCGACCGCTACAAAGACGTGGATGGCGCTACCGCCGTTACGCCGATAACTCCTGAAACTTCTGCTGGCCCAAACAGCGGGCTGAATTCGACGGCGGCACAGCAACGCCAGTTAGATTCAGTAGACAGTGTTATGAAAAGACGATTCGGCTCCAGCCGAAGGGTTTATCAAAGTACAGCCGATCCGCGCGACCGCCAATTGGCGGATGCTTTGAACCAGGTAGCGGGCCGGCAAAAAAGGTCTTCAAATCCCGCCGGGCAGGGTACTGCGACCGGTGGCCAGGACCCGATGGACGTCTTTAAAAAGCAGATTGCTTATATGGACAGTCTCCGTAAAGCCAGTGATCCGGCATGGCAAAAGCAGCAGCAGGATGCCAAAATGAAAGTGGAGGCAAAAAAGGCCGATGATAAAACGCTGTCGGTCGTAAAAGTAAACCAAATCCCGGCAGATTTTAATACGGTGCGCCCACAGGCGCAACAGCAGTTCATTACCGCGGTAATTGATGAAAATGTGACCGGCTATGCAGGTTCGCGCATCCGCCTGCGCCTTTTGGAACCCGTTATGGCGGGTAGTATAATGATCCCAAAGGATAGTTATATGTACGCGCTCATTGACGGATTTTCCGGCCAGCGGGTGACAATGACCATTAAATCCATATTGATCAATGGCCAACTACTGCCCGTGAAGCTGGCTGTTTACGACCAGGACGGACTACCCGGCTTGTATGTGCCTGATTCACAGTTCCGGGATTTCACCAAAGACCTGGGCACCAATACCATACAAGGGGTAAGTATCGATAACGGTACTTCCACCGGCAGCCAGTTCCTGATGAGCACGGCTGACAAAGTCTTTGAATCCACCTCTTCGGCTATTGCCTCGGCCATCCGAAAGAATAAGGCCAGAGTCAAATACAATTCCTACGTCTATTTAATCGACACCAAAAACTTAAATCAATAATGAAATCTTTAATTTTTGCCATTGCTGTTACTTGTGTAACGTCCCTAAATGCTTTTGCCCAAAAAGTAACCGTTCCTAACGGTCTAAAGATGACGGAACTGCCCGTAGTGTATCTGCCGGACAGTCTTTCTTTACATTTTATATCGCCGGAACCCATACAATACGTAGACATCTCATCAAAAGACATTGTCGGCGATCTGCCGGTAAAAAATGTATTGCGTATTCGCTATCGTACCGATTCCCTCAAAGGCTACTGCCGCGATGCTGTAGTGACCATTGCCGGCGAAAAATTTTTAGCGCAATACCACATCGAATACTCACCGTCAAACGGGGGAGCGGTGCAATCCGAAATAGAGATCAGCCCGTCGGAAACCAGACCTTTGGATATCGGGATCGGCCTGTCGCAACCGGAACTGAAAAAAATAGCGATGGAACTATTTTGCAGGAGGCCGGAGCAAAATCTTGAGCAGGTAAAAGCCTATGATATGCGGGCCAGGCTCAACCATATTTACGCCGCCGGTGACTATTTATTTTTAGATATCAGCTATGATAACCGTTCTAAACTGGCTTACGATATCGACGAGTTCCGATTCAAGATTGATGACCGCAAAGTAACCAAAGCTACGACGGTTCAATCGGTTGAGATCAAACCTGAATTTGTCCTGTTTAACGCGGAAAGCTTCGCACATCATTACCGGAACATCTTCGTATTTAAAAAGTTCAGTTTTCCCGGCAACAAAGTACTGCAAATTGAACTCAATGAAAAACAACTATCGGGCCGTGTGGTCAGCCTTTCAATACCCTATAAGGATGTTTTGGCGGCAGATATTATTCCACTATACTAAGCAGCAAAACCTATTTGTCCAGCCAATAAGCAAGTAATTTATGGAAGAAACCCGTGAGCAGCAGCGCCTTCATGGCTTTATGCAATGTTGCATTTATAGCTCCGTCGCCCTCGAAGCGGCGGTTTTTGTTTACAAAGCGGCCCCGTTCTGGGGCTTTTTTCATGCCCCGCTGGTAAAGATGAGCCACCTTGTTATTTATCACAATTTGCTGTACAGCAAATTGTCGACATTGTTGCTGATTTGCATCGTCAGCATTGGTACCCTGGCGAAGAAAAACACGGAACTTAAGCCTAACCGGCACATCCTTTATCCGCTGGTTATAGGACTGCTATTATTTTTTGGCAGTATGATTTGCTGTAACAGGCCTGCTTCACTTGTATTGGATTATACGACCTCGTACAACCTCCTTTACATTATTGGCTCATTGGCAGGGGCTATTTTACTAAGCACCTCGATGGATAACATCTCCAAAATGATCCGTTCGGGCCTGGGGAAAGACAAGTGGAATGTCGAAGGCGAAAGTTTTATGCAACAGGTCAGCCGGATCGACACGCCATATTCCGTGAACATACCGATGCAGTTCTATTACAAACAGAAAGTTTGGAATGGTTACATCAATATTGTCAATCCCTTTCGCGGCACTATTCTGATCGGTACGCCCGGTTCGGGCAAATCGTTCGGAGTGGTTAATCCATTTATCCGCCAGCTGATTGCCAAAGAATTTTGTTCCTGCATTTATGATTACAAATTCCCGGACTTAGGCAAGATCGCTTATTACCATTACCTGCTCGCTAAACAGCACGGCAGGTGCCAAAAGCACCAGTTTCATGTGATCAACCTGACCGAGCCGGAAAAAAGCAGGCGAATTAACCCCTGGAGGAGCGACTACCTAAAGACACTGGCGGATGCGTCCGAAGCTTCTGAGGGTTTAGTTGAAGCGATGAAGAAAGGTGATAAATCCGGCGGAAGCGACCAGTTTTTTACGCAGTCCGCCATTAATTTTCTGTCGGCCTGTATTTATTTTTTCAGCCGCCACCAGGACGGGAAATATTCCAGCTACCCGCATGTTTTATCTTTCCTTAACCATTCCTATGAGGATATCTTCAATACGCTCTTTTCCGAACCGGAACTGGTCTCGCTATTATCGCCCTTTAAAAGTGCTTTTCTCGCGAAAGCTTTCGACCAGTTGGAAGGGCAGGTAGGCACCCTGAAGATCTTTATCAGCAGGCTCGCGACGAAGGAGACCTTCTGGGTGTTTTCAGGCGACGATTTTAATCTCAAAATATCCGATCCCCAGGCGCCGGGTATTTTAGTCATCGCGAACGATCCCAATACACAAAATATCAATTCTGCCTGTTATTCCGTCGTCGTCAACCGCCTGACCAAACTGATCAATAACAAAGGCAACCTGCCGTCCGCATTGATCATTGATGAAATACCCACATTATACACGCATAAAATTGAAAACCTTATCGCCGTAGCGCGGTCAAATAAGGTCGCTATATTGATGGGTTTGCAGGAATTGCCGCAGTTTAACCAGCAGTATGGCAAAGAAACAGCGGCGACCATTACTTCGGTCGTGGGCAATGTGCTGGCGGGCTCGATCCGTAACAAAGAAACTCTCGATTGGCTGGAACGCCTGTTCGGTAAATCAAAGCAGATCGGTGAAAGCCTGTCCATTGACCGTAACAAAACATCCACTTCCTTACAGGAAAAACTCGAAGCCCTGATACCTGCCGGTAAAATGGCAGCGCTGAATACCGGCGAAATGGTCGGCCTGATCGCAGCCGACGTACAGGAAACTTATACCGGGAAATTCGAAACCTCTGCTATAAACTGCCGCATCAATCTCGACGCCAAAGCCATCGCCTTCGAAGAGGCGAATTATCGTGACCTCCCTGTTTATTACCATTTCGGGGATAGGAAAGAGGAAATACTGCGGGCGAACTTTAACCGGATCAATGATGAAGTGGAAGCAATCGTTAAAAAGTTTCGCATACCAACGCCGGCAACACCTGCAGCTGCTACCACGCAGTCGAATAATCGAAATAACCAAAAGAAGAAATAAATATGCGAATGATCCGGTTCCTGGCACTGACTGTCTTATTGCGTGCCAGCCCGGTGTATGCGCAGGTCGGCTTGCCGTTAAGGCATCTGTTTATCACCTCCGGCTTCGGTAACCGCGTCCATCCGGTGACCGGATCATATGGCTTCCACTATGGAATAGACCTGCGGGCGCGTAGCGATACTGTCTTAGCTGTCCTTGACGGACGGGTTGAAAATGCCGGGTACAATCTGTTTCTCGGCATCTTTATCAGGATTAGCAGCGGCCCATTTACAATTACCTACGGGCACCTTTCCCAATGTTTTGTCTGCATAGGCGATAGCCTGGCTACAGGTAGCCCCATGGGTGTAACCGGTTCAAGCGGCCGGGTGACAGGCGAGCACCTGCATTTTGCGGTGCAATTTTTTCACCGCTACATCGACCCCTTGACATTCCTCACAGCCGCTGAAAAAATAAGTAACCATTAAAAGTAGAATCAATATGAACGAACAATCAAGACCGCTCGCTGACCAGGTCGGCGAAAGAATGGCAGGCCTGTTAAACGACAACAGGTCCATCTTCACCAAACCCATGAAAGATGATGGGACATCTCAATTTATCATGCCGATCAATGCGCGCAACAAACAACGCTATTCCGGTGCCGCAGCATTTGTCCTGCTCATGCAAAACCGCCGTGATCCGCGCTGGCTGTCTTACGACCAGGCGACTTTCAACAAGACCCCCGTAAAAAAAGGAGCGCACGGTGTGCTGATTGAATTCAGCTCTAACAACGAGTTTCGCCAGAAAACAGAAAACGGCCAGCCGGTTATGAAAGAAAACGGCAGGCCACAAATGGAGCGTGTCAAACTGGATGAACCGGTAACCGTGCAGGCATTTTTATTTAACGGTAATGACCTGAATAACCTGAAAACAGGCACGGTAAAGCCCAATGCCCAAACGCCGATAGAACGTGCGGAGACGATGATCAATAACAGTAGCATCAAGTTCGATTATACCGGCCGGGTTACACGCTATGACCGCGCCACTGATACCATCCAGATGCCGGCAAAGGAAACATTTGAACGGCCGGAATTATTCTATGCCGCGGCTTTACATTGTTTGGCACATGCGACAGGTCATGAAACCAGGCTTGACCGTCCCATCGTCGATACGCCGGGATCCGAACAATTGCCCCATGAGGAGCTGCGTACAAATATAGCCTCCATTTTGATGAGCACCCAACTGAACCTGCCGTATGATCTCGGGGAACATGCCCCGCTAACAAAAGATTGGGCGGAAATATTGACCAACGATCCCAAAGAATTGTTTAACGCCGCTAATGACGCGCAGAAGATTGCAGACTATGTTATAGGTTTCGAAAGAGAGGCCAGCCAAAAGCAGGATACGAAGCAGGCACAATCCGCTAAGCTGGCGGAAGGAATGGAGATCGGTTATAATGGCACCACCTATAAAATTCTGCAGCAGCAAAGTAAAGGCGCTTTTAAAATCGAAGACATGACTACCAGCGAAAAGATCAAGATTACGCCAACCAACGGGCTATATAAATCCCTGGTCAATCAGTTAAATAACCCGCAACCTGCTGAAAAGATCGATGAGCGTCAGCAGCAGGATCAGGAGTTTGAAATGGCGCATTCCGAAGAAGCAACGACATCACATTCACGTAAACGTTAAATAGTATAACACATGATACAGCAATTGTATGAACAACGGGATCTTCCCATAGAAGATCTTCGGAAGATAGGTCTTGCCAGCGGCAAGGATATCCATATGTCAAATGATAATATTTCAGCCCTGCTTTCCGGGAGGCGGACTGAGATTTTGAAGCTATCTGACTTATCCTATGAAGGGCACCATATCGCCGAATTGGAAGCCAAATTATCCGTAAAACCCCAGCGAAATGGTGAATTGGGTTTATTGGTACATCCCATCTATAAGCAGGCGCCACACCTGGCTTTCCTTTCCATAGAAGAAGCCGAGTCGCTGGAGAAAGGCGAAGTTCCCAATATCGAGAAAATCATGTATGACGAAGAGGGTATCCCGAAGGATGTAATTGTTGAATTTGACCAGGAAACCAAAGAATTCATCGTGATCGATGAGGCCCGTATTTTGGTTCCTGACCGTATCAACGGTGAGTATCTTTCGCTGGATCAGAAAGAGCGGTACCGAAAAGGGAAGGAAGTCGAAATGAGCGACGGCACCATCGTCCAGTTCTCCGCGACCGAACAGGAAGGCATCCGCTCAAATAAACTGGCATTGATCGCTTCTGTGCTCATCGACGGCGGGCTGTCTTTCGTGCTATACCAAGGCCTCAATTACCTTTTTGGAAAAAAACAGCATGACGAAGATGCGGATGTGTATAGTAAGGACTATTACACTGATCTGGAAAACCTGGAACAACAGGAGCGGAGGGGTGAACCTTTCGCCCGACAGCCTGATAAACAGTATTCCCGTACCTATACACGTTCAGGCTCAAGATAATGCACGCTTATCTTACCCGCCTGGGCATACGCCCGGAAATACAGCAGTTTTTTGCTCCGGCTTGCCGCTGTGATGAAAACGGCAACCTGATTTTTAGCTATGGCTGCCTGACGGAAATATACGGACTTGCTTACCACCTCGTCCCGACCGCGACCCATTATTGGATTTCGGGAGATGAGATCGATAGTACAGTGAGGAGGATCATTATTTGTGGTTCGGCAATGGACGCCATCGCATGGCTGAATTGCAACAGTGCCTTATCAAACGTTAATCAGGGTTTGCAATTTATAGCTATAGGGAACAGCCTGGATGAGCAGCAATTACTAATGCTCAGGAAACAAAAACAATGCTGTAAGTATAGCTTATTGTTTCCTAAAGACCTGTTGGGCCACATTTTTGACTTGAAAATCGCGTCGGTATTGCAGGGCTATAGCGCAAAAGTTTCCATCTCCGGTGAATGCCTGGAAATCGAATTCAGGAACCGCCGCTTTAAAATTGCCTGTGAAGATTTTAGTTTGAGCCGGTTCGAGCGCCTTTCAGGTTTTCGCTTCAACGTAAAAACGCTCAAACCCCGGCAGCATGTCAGCTGGCTGAGGCAACTGGAGGCACAAAACTTTAAAAATTAAAAAACCATGGAAAATTCAGCTTTTGTCCAGTCGCCGGTCATCGAGATCCGGCCGGCGACATTGTTTGCCTTCGCGAAGACAAGCCCTTTCTTATTAGCAGCAGCAACGTTGATGTGGGCTGCCTGGCATTACTGGCCTGTGATGATTTGGTTTAGTGTTCTTGCTGCAATGTTTGCCATCTACCGCTATTTGTATATCCGAAGGATTAGGTACGTGCTAACTTCGGAATACTTACAATTGAGTCGTGGCATGTTTTTTAAACGGATAGATACCATTGAATTATTTAAGGTGAAAACCTATGTTTTGGAACAGTCTCCGCTGTTACAGGTTCTTCATTTGATGGATTTACAATTGATTACTATGGACCCTATCAACCCACAGGTTTGGCTGCGTGGTATACCCTTATCAAACCTCGTGGAACAGCTGCGTGAGAGAGTATCGGCAGCGCGAAAAAATAACCGTGTTTACGTACTTAATTGACAAAAAAATGACTCTATGCTTTAAAATCGGTTTGTCTTTTATTATTTTTAATCGCTAAACAAGATGAAGACGGTCCTATATTTTATGCTTACCATTTGCATTTCGGTGGGTGCCTTTTTTGCAGCCACGAATATGAATAACCCCTTGCCTGCCTTTTCGCTGGCGTTCGGCATATGGGTGGTCTTTTTTTTGGGGTGGAACAGAAGGCTGAAAAAACAGGCTGCGCGCCGTTCGATGGAACGCCAGTTTGAAGAATACGCGAGGAGAAACACCCGTAAATCGAAGCCATAAAACGGCGGAATTTTACAACACAATTAAATTAATTCAATTAACTTGCCCACACTTTGGATGAATTCTTTCGTCCGATTGTGATAAGGTTTCCTCTAAAAATAAATGTCGGATGACTCAATTCACAGTACAAAGGTTGATGACAAATACCTCTATATAAATCATAATTAATAACTTCGAATTTTAAATAGTTATACTTAACCTAAATTGCAAGTCATGATTGTTTTGGAAGACAAAAAGCAAGTAATTATAAATTTCATAATTAATTCGATTGAGGTTTTGAAGTCTCAAAAGGAGAGATTCAACTCAATTGGTATATATTGCTGTCCCTGGGCAGGATGGATATCATCATCATTTAATATCGATAAATCAATAGCGGATACATCACATAATTGTCCCGATTTTGAGGTTGTTGAATTTGAGTTTCTTGAGTTAAAGCATTGGGAGGAAGAGTATGAACGTGAAACACCTACTTATATATTTGAAGGCAAAACAATAAACTTCAACTACGAACTAGGTGACGAAGTGTTGAATGAGTTATTCTTTAAATTTTTATCGACTATAGCACTTGAAATTAAGAATGCGGTTAAAGAAGAATTACTTTTACAAATGTTGGATAGTAAATTTTATAGGGTATTTTAACTTACTTTAAATAATCGCGGTTCGATTGAAGTCCAGTTAATTGATCCGAAAAAAATTGAAATCCTATATATTATCTCAAATCAATAAATCATCTGAATAGCTATAAACAAGTTTCCTCTGCGTTCTCATGGAACAAGCCTGGGTGCTATCTACAGTTTTGGCAGCTTAGGTTTCAGACTTTTTATTCTATTACCTTTTCCGTCCTTTTAGTGTTTTAATCAATATTGTTTTGAGGCCACGGTAGCTTTGCGTTATGATACAATGCTGCTTTAGCCTGCAAGTCCACGAAGTGAGCGATACCCTTTTCTTTGTAAATGGTTAGCGTTTCTAATGTGTTGTATACCACTTTAAGCAATCTTCTTGCGACGGCCACAATCGCTTTTTGCGCTTTCATGCGTTTGCGTAACTTATCGAATAAAGCATGCCAATAAGAGTCTTTCGTACGAACAGCGGCCCATGCCGCGCCAACAATGGCAACACGTAAATAACTGTTACCCTTTTTAATTGAGGTGTTTTTTCGCTTACCTGCACTCTCATTGTTTCCTGGCGCAATGCCGCACCATGCTGTAAAATGGTCAGCAGATGGAAAACGAGTCATGTCTTTTCCGGCTTCGCTGATAATGATTTCAGCCGATTTAACACCTATGCCGCTGATGCTATCAAGGCATTCAAATGCCTGTGCATAATGCTCGGTAATGATTCCAGTAATTGACTTGTCCAGAAAGTCGACTTGCTTTTGAACATGATCGTAATCCTCCAATAGCATTTGCAGTTGAGTATGGTGATAGTTTTGTAGCGTACCATCCAACGCTTTGATCAACTGTTCTTTCTTTGCCTTTACTTTACCCCTTGCGCAATTAAGTAATTGTTCCTGATCGGTGACACCTTTAGCTAATAGTCGTATCATATCCATAGCTGATAACGTATGGATTGAACTGATTACAGAACGCAATTTGATGTTATTGCTTTCCAATATCTTAAGTAGGCGATTCCTTATCCTGTTAAGTTGCCATGTATAAAACAAGCGATTTCTGCAATAATCCCTGATTATCCGCTGGGTATTATCAGGCATGAAACTTGGCCGTACTAATCCGTGCAGCAACAATGTACAAAGCCATTTGGCATCTTTACGATCGGTTTTTCGCTTAGGCATCTGCTTGATATGAACCGGATTCGCCACAATTACTTCGATACCTACTTCAGTAAGAATAGCGTATAAACTCATCCAATAAATACCCGTGCTTTCCATCAGGCAATGATGGATATCGTTTTCCTGTAACCAATCCCTGATCTCTTTGAGTTCACAGGTGTAAGTGCCAAATTCCCTGAACTCCTGATTGCTGCCATCTTTGCATGAGATAAAGCCGACGATTTTGTCCTTGTGCATGTCCAAACCACAGGCTTTGTCTAATTGAGGCATAATGTTTACGTCTTCAATTACTTGTTGTTTCATAAATATCCTCCGTTGATTATCTATGATATACATTTTTATGAGCCCGGGTGTTTTTCAAATCATAATACTTAGGTTAAAGCCCCTAAGCAGCGAGTGCGAGGGGGCTTTTATTATTTTGCCCATCCCAGGTAATCAAACCAATTCGCAAGCACTTCTCGCTCGAACAGGAACGCAATTGTATATTGCTTTTACTTACCTTATTTTCCTGTTGACCGCTCCCTTTCAAGATAAAATATTACCTGCTCATTCCACTAAGCCATTTGGATAGGAATTCCGGCCTAACATAGCTATAATTCTATGTATTTAGTATTTAAGGATTGCCCGTATTTGGGATAATCCGGGCAATCTTTCAATATCGTTTTTGATGGCACCTCCGGCTCCCGCCGGACCGCACTTTCCGCTGTATCTCCTGCGGAGGATGCCGCTGCAATTCCTGGTGCTGCCGTCGCTGCAGCCGATTCACATGTCGCTGCTCTTCATCGTTCTTCAGCTTCGCTCACACGGCAACAGGCTTCACTGCGACCGTTTCCCTGCATTACATCATTTTTCATTTGCGTTCCGCTGCATTCCAAATCATGCATGCCCGCAGCCAAGCCAGTTGCCTTTAGCCGTAGTAATTGACCTATGGCTACCGCAGTTTCGATCTATGGCATCGCCAGCTACGCTTTTTCCAGGAAAAGAAAAAAAAGAGCCGCGAAAAAGGGCAAGACGCCGCTGGCTGCGAGCACATAATGCTTGCTGTGCAAAGCAACCTGCAATCACCCTCCGGGACTTATTGCTCTCCGCCTGCTTACCGTCTGCCCTGGGGTGGCTTTCTTTTTTTCCTTTTTCTTTTGGAAAAAAGCTAAGGGGGAAAGGGAAAGAAAAGTAAATAAATAATTTTTTAACCCTTTAAACACAAAAAGATGAACACATCTGAAAAAAGCAACGGCGCAGCACAAGGTACTGCCACCACAACAAAAAACAATGCAAAAACAACACCAACCGCTAACCGTCCCAGCATTCCCGGCAAGGACAAAAACCAGCCCCATGAACCCGCAAAAAATGAGTCTGCCAAAGGTGCGGAAGCTGCGCCCGCACCGTCAGCAGAAGTTAAGACCCCCGCAAATGAGCCACAGGCAAACCATCATGAACAACCTAACGGAGAAGAAGTAAAAGCCGAACCAAAGGCGGAAGTACATTACATCAAACCTGCCTTGAATTTGGAGCAAACGGTTAAAGTGGTTGAAAGCTTAAACCGCAAAAACATTCAGCGTCTGGCGCTGATAGCCCGTATTAAAACGTTGGAGGACTTCCAGATCAAACTGGCTGAAAATGGCGACCAACTGGAAAGCAATATTTTTCAGGGTTGCAAGCTGATTATCGAAGACGATAAGCGGAACCAGTTTGTAACCAATACGCCAAATTTGATCGCTATGGTTTCCAAATTCGTTTATGATGCCTGCATCTCTAAACTCGCTGAGATTGAAGCAGAAATTGTATTTCCTAATGCTTAATGAACCCATGCCTCCCGGTACTGCCGGGAGGCATTTTTTATTCAAATCTATTAAACAGGAATTAAGATGTACGAGCAATTTATAGAGTTGACCAACCAAATATTTTGGGAGGGTTACGCCGAGCAATTAGCCAAAGAAAGCCCCGGAAGGTTTCAGTTTGAATATAATGAGTTTATGAACGCTTATCAATTTTAACTATGCAGGATACACTTTTTTTATTGATAAAAGTAACTGTAAAAACGCCCTACAAGCATATCCATAATGCGATAAGGGAATTGCAGCGGGAAACAGATTACCACATCGGCAGCACGAAAAATGTCGAGGTCATCAAAACAGAGATAATGGAATTAAAAACGAAATAATTAAAAAATTAAACATCATGGCACACCACATAAATTTTAATGAAAAGATAGGGAAACACAGCTTTTTCAGCACCAAGGAAAAAGCATGGCACAACTTAGGGCAGGTTGTTGACCGTTACCCGACCAGCGCAGAGGCAATAGAATTTGCGGGTTTGGATTATATCGTGGAAAAACGCCCTCTATTTACGAAGGTTACCGAAAACCATACAGGTGACTCCGACACCGATATCATCATTCCCGAAGTTATGGTACCGAATTACTTCGCCACCATAAGAGCCGATACCGATCAGGTTTTGGGCGTAGTCGGCAATGATTACGAGGTCGTACAAAACCGGGATGCCTTTTCCTTTTTTGATGCGATAGTAGGAGGGGGAGACGGCATTTTATACGAGACCGCCGGGGCATTGGGCAAAGGTGAACGCATATTTATCACCGCTAAATTGCCGGGATACATCCGTGTGGGCAGTGATGATGTCATTGAAAAATATCTTTTCTTAACCACCTCGCACGATGGTTTAGGCAGTATCATGGCTGCTTTTACGCCTATAAGGGTAGTGTGTAACAATACCTTGCATGCAGCTGTAAAGAACATGACCAATTGCATTAAAATAAGGCATACACAAAGTGCAAAAGAACGGTTATTACAGGCACATAAAGTAATGAATTTGACCAATACGATGTCTGAAGAACTGAACGGAATTTTTAACCGCTGGGCGCGTGTGCGTATTACCGATAAGGAATTATTAAAGTTGGTACAGCAGGCAATGGCACCAAGTAGGGAAGTGCTGGTAAAAGTGCTGAACGACGAGAATATGGATGAATATTCGAGCCGTTTTATAAATACCGTGGAGCGGGTTTGTGAGTACGGTTTTAGTAACGAAACCCAGCAAATGCCGACTACAAAAGGAACGCTGTTTGGCGCTTACAATGCGATAACCGGTTATTTTCAAAATGTGATGCACTACAAGAATGACAAGGCAAAACTAAAATCCATCCTTTTTGGAAACGGTTTTAACAAAACACAATCGGCTTTTAACCTGTGCCGGGAATTTGAAAAAAATGGTGTCGGGGATTTTATAGTGAATTAATTCTAATTGATATAAAGCAGGCGCATAGCGCCTGCTTTTAGCATAAACCTATCAATGTGTGTTAAAATGAAAATCATAGTATATTTTATATTTACCTGTTTCATTTCAACAGGCTGTATGTTCAGCGCTTTGAATGCCCATAACCCGTTACCGTTTTTTGCCGTAGCTTTTATTATCTGGGGCTTGTTTTTTTGCAGATGCCATAAGCGAATGAAGCGCAGAGCGCAAAAGCGGGCACGGGAACGCTTTTTTGAGGCTTTTCTACGGGACGAAATGCGGGGAAGACACAGGTAATTCGCGCATAAAGTTGTGCGGCGGCGGCTGTTGGTTACACCAATCAACAGCCGCCGTTTTTTTTATGATTGATAATTACCTGACAAGTAATGGATTTACGGCTCCTGCTGAAAATCTTTTGATGTCTATCCATTAAGGATCCATTCTTACTAGTTAGCGTAAGCCGTACATAGGTAATTATTAACTTCTGACACGGGGGTCTTTGCAATTATTGGAGGCGTTGAATACCGGCTCAACTAATTCTTTCCCCCATATTTTTTTACCGGCGCGTTTAGGGTTTTTAACGTAATAGTCATTTCGTTGTTTGAAATAGCCGTCGATAGCCAATTTACACTCGTCTACGTTTTCATAATCACTGTGATGTAATACTGATTTGGCCAAACCGCTAAAAACAGATTCGATCACATTGAGGAATTGCGCGGATGAGGGCAGGGGTGAAAGCCCTATCCATGGGCTTTTATGCAATTCACGATAGGCGGTCATGTTCAAATCTTCAATATAATTTTTTAATTTTTTGGAGGCATGCCAACTGGCGGCATCCCATGATAACCAAAGCTTGTCGGCATCCGGGTACTGAACCAGTAACATATCCAGCAACTTGATCATCTCGTCCGTGTTTTTGCTAGCTGAATAAAAATGAGTGATCTGGTTCGTAGCCAATTCGAGGGCAGCATTGCAAACCAGGTAGCCTTTCGCTTTCGCATGAGCGGGAATCGTTTTTAATTCATCATGCTGCTGATACGACCAGCCGCCTTTTAAACGGATACCAACCGGTCCTAACTCGTCAATGGAAAAAAACTTATCATTTGGGCCGAGTGTGGAAACGATCCCAATTACTTTTGTAAGTTTTTCCTCGAAATTTTTGTCAGGGCTGGTCAGCACTTCTCTTGCCTTTCTAAAGTTGAATCCTTGATTTGCCAGGTATTTCAATATGGTCGTACGACTCATTTTTGAACCGTAGACCTGAAAATAAACTGCCGAAAGATCGTCTGTTTTCCAGCTGGTGCGTTCAATGCCATGAAGCTTCGGCGTTTGGTGAATTAATTTCATCAGGTTATCGGTTCTCTCCTGTATCCTGAGTATGCCCTTTTCCTGTAGGGTCCATGGCTTGCGTTCGATCGCTGCTATGCCACCTTTTTTGTAGCGCATGACCCAATTCTCAACCGCCTCGATTGTGGCCTCCACTTTGGCGGCAAGGTCGAAAAGTGAGGTCCCCCTGAACGAATCCATGATCACGACAGCTTTTTGCCATTGCCGGTGGTCCGTAGCATTTCGCCAGATACTGAATATTTTCAAGTCCTCAGCTGAAATAAACTGAACTCTACTTGATACAAACTGATTGACGGAATTGTCTTTCAGCCATTTACCGCAAATGCTGTGAAACTGTGATTCGCTGTAGGTGCCAAGTCCATCAGCTTTATAGCGTTGCCATAGTTTTGACGCGGTTAATCGTTTATGCCGGTCCTCGGCTACCAGCTTTGGCAACAGCTCGACTAACCCCAGGTAGGCGACCGATGGTTTTTCTTTCTTGCGGTGCACCTGGAAATAAAAATTCATATCGAATAATCTTTCCGGACAGACGAATTTTATTTGATTGAACAGCTGGAAATAATGATAAACAACGCTATAATTAATCTTGAGTCTATCCGCGACCTGATATGCCTTCAGGTCACCTTCAATAAAAAGTTTACGGATAGCATTTCTTTTAAGCTGAGGCAAACGTCTGGAAGACATATAACCCTAACAAACCCATTGCTGTTTTGTTAGTTGATCGGTCTTAAGATCCTGCTCCAGCGGATTTTATCAAATAAGCCTTTATTTGGATCAGTGCTGAACCAGGTGATCATGGCTTTGCCTACAATATGATCCTCGGGCACATAACCCCAGAAGCGGGAATCGAGGGAATCATGACGGTTATCGCCCATCATCCAGTAATAATTCTGTTGAAAGGTATAAGTGGCTGCCGGTTTACCATTTACGGTATAACCATTTCCCAAGCGGCCAAGACGGTTATGCTCATAGTTTTCAATCGCTGCTTTATAGAGGATAACGGTAGAGTCATTCAGTGGTATGGTCATGCCGGTCTTTGGCAATACCAGCGGGCCAAAATTGTCTTCGTTCCATTTGAATTTCGGATCGTTGGGAAAAACCTGGCTGTCATAGGCACCAGCAGGTGCGACTTCTGGTGTCACACTTTTGATATTGGAATAGCTTTTCAGCGTTGCCAGGTTATCCGGTGGAATAATCATTTCCCAGCTGTTGGCTGCATTCTGGTTCATGACCGTAATATTCAGGTCCTGAAAAATTTGTGGGTTTAGGTCCTTTCCATCAGTAATGACTGTGTAAGAGGTTTGCGCCTTCGGCGCGTTTGGTGCGGCTTTGCCGTTAATATATACCTGCGCATTTACGATAGTTAATGTATCGCCGGCGGTAGCCTGGCAACGTTTGATGAGCGTAGTCTGCTGGTCAATTGGTGTGCCGGTTTCACTGGGCTTATTAAAAACAACGATATCTTCTTTTTTTACCGAGGTAGTACCAGGCAAACGGAAATAGGGGAGCTGTACGCCGCTCCAATAAGTTTTTACACCATACATCATCGGCTCGGTAAACGGAATAGAAAATAGCGTAATGGGCATACGTGCTCCATAACTGAACTTGCTTACAAAAAGATAATCCCCGGTAAGTTCGGTGCCTTCCATTGAGCCAGACGGGATGGCGTAAGCGGAAAACAGCAGACCACGAATGATTGTAGCTGCAACTACGGCAAAAACAAATGCGTCGAGCCATTCACGGCCTTTTGATTTCTTGACTTTTGGGGTAGTGGCGGTCTTCTTTTTTGACAGGAATTTCCAGTTCATGGTAAACAAGTTTACCACTTAGACGGGGAAGGTACACTGTTGTTACAAAAAAAATATTTTTGTAGTGCTAATAATTTTAGTAAATTGCTTTATTATGGATTACTTACATTACAGCGTTGATATACTTTTGATCGTCGCCTTCATAGTAGACCGGTTTTTCCGGCTGAGGTCAATTAAAGAATATAAGGAAGCGAAGGAGGCCCAGTTGGACAACCTTAAACAGCAACTGGATTCCGAACGAAATAACAATGACGTTGAGATCGCGGATATGCACAAAAGACGGTACGAAAATTTGAAGATTATACTGGATGAAAAGGAATTGGAGATCAATAACAGCCACATCGCACTGTTGGAAATGCAAACCGCATTGCAGGACGGAGAAAAAAAAGCCGCTTTAGTCGATAAGCTGATAGATGAACTAAACCGACTTGAACAAAAAAAGCAATCGCTGGAAAGAGAGCGTGATATGTATTTACGGGAATATCACCCTATACCCCGCATGCGTGACCGGGTAAAACAGTAGCAGCCATTGGGTATTAAATAAAGTCCCAGTTATCCCTGATTTCGAAAGTAGTCATTTGCAGTGCGGCTTCACTATCTTTTATGTCGGGAATCGTATAGATACGGCGGGCGGCTACATCGACTGGCATGCCCCACCAATATTACGCACGGGCGTTTGCATTGCTGAAAAGTAAAAAATATGTTGAGGGCCGGAACCTTCTTGAACGTGCCGAAATTTGAATTAATTTTATCAAAAGGCATATCCATCCCGTCAAAAGGAATTACGGGATCAGGTTGATCGAAAATATGCTTACTCGTTTTTAATGCTGTTTCCGTATCGTCTGTTTTCGCGATGGCTGAATTTGACCATAATTGATCCTGATAAATACTTTCCAACAACAAATAAAGTCAGTCGTGGTCCGAAACGATCAGTTCACGCCTGGATTGTTTTGTACTTTGCTTGTTATATGAGAAAAGGAAAAATTGATCAATATCGGCAGTTTTGTTTGCGGAAATCCTAAATGATACATCTGGATACGTGTCTTATAGTTAATCGTTGACCGATGCATAATCGCAAAACTATTTATTAATCTTTTTTAATTAAACCAATTGCCGAATTTGTTGTTGACATGCATCATGCAGGAACAACAAATCAAAACAAAATACAACGACAGCGAGCTGGAAGAGTTCAGGAACCTGATCACGGAGAAGATCCGGACGGCGCGCCAGGAACTGAATGAGCTGGCAGGGTCGCTGAGCGCGGCGAACTCTAACGGGGATGATGCGGCAATTGCCGGAAAAACCCTGGAAGACGGCTCGGCAACCTATGAAAAGGAACAGGTCAACCAGCTGGCGGCAAGACAGAAAAAATTTATTGAACAGATGGAAGCCGCTTTAACACGCATCCAGAATAAGACCTATGGAATTTGCCGCGGAACAGGTAAGCTTATTCCGGCGGAACGTCTGCGCGCGGTACCGCATACCACCATGAGCATGGAAGCGAAACTTAAACAGGCTTAAGTACAAGCCTGTTTAAGCTGCCCCAGCATTGGTGTTATAATTTTTATTTAACGGTAATTTGGGTTTGGTCTGTGACTACGATCTCGGGCTTGTCCTTAAAGGCGATCACTAGCCCTGAAACGGTGATGGTTTTCCCGTCCAGCTGTTCACCGAGTGCTTTAGCCTCGCTTTTTACGGCGAGTGTCAGTTGCTGGTTGGGATAGGCTGCCCCCATGTTTACCAGTACCATACTCCCGATATCTTTGATCCCGTACACTTTTCCACTTACGGTCACCAATTTGCCGGTAGCGCCTTTCGCATCAGCCAGCTGTATGACCATGGGAACTGGCGCGACCTGAGCCGTCATGGCAACACTGGTGACCTTTACTTTCTCATTCATAAAGGTCCTGTTCAGCTCTCCGGCCAGGCGAATACCGGCCTGGTCGATCCGTTGCCGGATGACCGGGATATATTTTTGGTAATAGGCTTCATCAATGTCCTGTCCGGGCTTTACTTCCGCGTATAGCCTGCTGCTGATCTGGTAGCTTTCCCAAATCCATTCCATTGGGCTGTCCGCCTGCCATTTTTTGACCTGTTCCGGTGTCGCAATATCATAGTTTTTAGCGATATCGTCCTGGCTCAGTCCCTCATGATCGATCAGTTTGCTATCCCAAAGGCTGTGCAGGTTGGTGCCCTGGTTATCAAACCTGACCTGTATCGTATTGCCGCCCTTATCTTCTTTACGGGAAATGTGCATCGGTTGGTGGGCATCGCCTACAAGATGGATCAGGTATTTCAACGCCTCGTTTTTTTCATCTGGCCCTAGTGTCTTGTCCTGCAGACTGGCTTCCGCCTTCAGGATGGCCGTATACACATTGTTGTCGCTTTGCGCCACAGCTTTTACAAACTGCTCATGGCTCAGACCTAAGGGCAGATTCAGGAAATGCCAGGGTGCCGTAGTTTTGCTGCGGTTATCGTCCGCCCATGTACTGACATCAGCCATGCTTTCTCCTTTGAGATAGGCGGACACCACATAAGCCGTGTTGCTGGCCAGGTGCTTTTGCGCAATCTCTGCTATGGCCCTGTGCCCTTTGAACCCCCAGGAAGTAAGTGATAAAACGCAAACAACGAGTCCAATCGATACAAATGCTTTTTTCATACAGCGAATATGGGAAGTAAATTTCAGCAGGAAAAATGAAAAAAGGTAATGCTTTGAGAATTAGCTACTAAAAATATTAGTAAAGCGGGTTGCAGGTTTTCTGCTTTGCTTTAGTTTATTATGGAAGAAACTGAACATTTATCGGATCGCCTTGTTTGGTTATTATGAAAGACGAAACGATTAAAACAGCTGCCCGGATCGCTTTAGGCGGCGCACTGATATTTGCCGGCATTAGCCATTTGAGCTTTGCCCGTCGTGACTTCCGCGCGCAGGTGCCGGACTGGGTGCCGTTGAAGAAAGATGACACGGTAATTTATTCCGGTATCGCTGAGATCGCTTTAGGCAGCGCTATTGCGCTAACTCCGCAGAAACAGCGTCCAAAAATTGGTGCGATCGCGGCTTTGTTCTTTACAGCGGTGTTCCCTGGTAATATGGCCCAATTTACCCACCGTCGTTCTGCTTTTGGCTTGGACACTGATGAGAAACGTTTTGCAAGACTGCTTTTTCAACCCGTGCTGGTTTACTGGGCCTGGAAAAGTACACGGAAATAAAATACACATATAGTTGTTTTGGCTAAGCCTAAGCAGATAAGGTAAACTATTGCGGCTGCAGTAACCAAATGCTGTCTCATCAAATTGACCAGCGATGAACATTCCAAGAAAATACTTAACTTGTTTGGAAAATATCACGTCAGGCTGATTTACGGTACTACTTAACAACTATATTTAATAATAGCAGATTTTTGTTACTCCATATTCAGGCTTGATCTGGATTTTCCCTGTTGATGATTCCTGCTAATGCCAGTATCAGGTGGCGTGAGGGCATGATCTGTGAACCGAAGGCCAGCAGCCTGTTCATAAAACCCGGAATGACATACAGGTCACCCTTGAGCATGGCCTGGTAACCTGCTGATGCAACTTTGGCGGGATCCGCTTGTTTGCCTTGCACCGTAGCGGAATTGTGCATTTCAGCCCGATCAAAAAAACTGGTTGCAGTCACACCGGGACTTAAAACCGTAGCCGTAACTCCTGTATTCTTTAATTCAGCGTGAAGGGACTCTGTAAAACTCACCACGTAACTCTTGGATGCAGCGTAAACGGCCAACCGGGGCACCGGCTGGTAAGCTGCGGTTGAGCCCACATTCAGGATGCGCCCGCTGCCGCGTTTGACCATGTCTTTTACAAATAAAGCGGTTAGTTCGGTAAGCGCGATAATATTAAGGTTGAGCATACCGGTTAACGTAGCGGGGTCGGCATCTGCGACCTTTTTGTAATCTCCAAAACCGGCATTATTGATGAGGTAATCAATAGATAATTCTTTGGTAATACAATAATCGTATAAAATCTTGGCGTGCCCGGGAACTGACAGATCAGTGGAGATAGTCGTTACCTGTAATCCATGTTTTACTTCCAGGTCTTTTTTAATGGCTTCCAGCTTTTCTTTATCGCGGGCAACTAATATTAAATTGATGCCATCTTTGGCGCAGCACAGCGCCAGTTCATAGCCAATGCCCCCGGAGGCGCCGGTAATCAGGGCGGTTTTAGATGATCTCTTTATCATATAGACTTAACGCTCAATGCCTCCGGTGGTTTATTTTATTTTATTCGGTTTAATTTAGCATAACTTATTATATCTCTGAAAGCATCGGTGCTTTGTGAATATAAGTTTCCGAATACAAATTATCAATAAAGAATTTAGCCAGCAGTTTGCGGCTCATCCGAAACGGCTTGGGTGTATGGTCATAGGTAATTGCCAATGTTCCCATAGTTTCGCTTTCATTTAATCCAACTGGCCGGGCAATCGTCCAGTTTGTTCCGGATGCCCGGATTAAACGTTCCTGTGCGTTATGATCCTCGAATATTACCTTGAAATTTGTCAGCCTGGCTAATAATTTAACATACCATGGGTTGTATCTCCACGAATCCCCCGCACCTACGGTTGACAGGATCATGATTCTTTTAATATGGTACTCCTTCATTACGTCCAGTACATTGTATATGCTTCTTTCCAGGATGCGGGGATGGTCTATTTTCCGGATGGAAATCGCTTTGCCATGAGGTAACGGTGCTAATAAACTGATAACGGCATCGCAGTCTTTCATCGCGTTTCGGACATCGTTAATATCGGTCGGGACACTTGTTATAATGGTTAAGCCTTCAGAATTGACAAGGATCTTAGCCGGATTTCTTACTAAGGCCACCACCTGGTAACCTTGAGCCAATGCGAAAGATACGGCATGTTTACCTGTTCTCCCGGTAGCCCCCAATATTAATATGCGCTTTGACATGGTTTAAAGCATTTTTAAAGTGATGCCGACAAGGCCGGTGAACTTTTCCAGGTAATACTGGATGGTTTTGAGCTTGAAGTCATCCCAGTAAGAAATAATCGGTTGTAAGGTTTCGTTAACGTTAAATAATACATCCAGCCCAAAACCATAGGCGTCCTGTTGTTTTTCTGCGGCTAAGCGCAGCTTTTCTTCATGAATGATCCCTGGAAATTTCGACAGGAACAATAATTGGACAGCGATTTTGTCCTGTATGTTCAACCGGGGTATCTCTACGATCTCCGAAGCTTCAGAATCGATCTCCGGCATTCTTTGTTCAATATCTTCAGCCAATGGTGCAATCAGCGGCAAGTCAACCATATCGAACAGGCCGGTTGACTTTTCCATAAAGAACTTTTTGGACTGGCTATCAAAATAATATGATTCCTCAGCCGATAGCGGCGCGGTCATGGCGTGGCAAAGCCAAAAAAGATTAAAACGCTCGATGTCTGTCATGCCTGGCTAAGATAATAAATTGTGGGTGTACTTGTAATCCGTGTAGCGGCTGTTGACAATTTTCCATTGGATACATGTCGCTATGAAATCCGGCGGCTCGAGACCACTACGTTTTGCAGCCGTTCTATAAAAGTCCATTCTTGACGGATGATCCGGGGAAACTGCATTGATGACTTTGTGATGTGAAGCTGTTGTCATCAACCGCACGGCGATACCCACGGCGTCATCTACGTGTAGAAGGTTGACCGGAGCAAGGCCGTTTGGGATACTGCTTTTACCTGCGAAAAACCTGCCCGGGTCCCGCCCGGGGCCGATCAACCCGGCGAAACGCAGGACAGTCCAATTAAATGACGCGGTTTGAAAAAGTTGTTCGGCCTGAACCAGTAATTTGGCAGATAATGTTCCGGGCTGTGGGGGAGTGGTTTCATCTACAGTGGTACCAGGTTCGCCGTAAATGCTGGTTGAGCTGATAAAGAGCACTTTGGGAATATTGAACCGTTTGATCAGTTCAATCGTAAAATTGATGCGCTGCAAATACGCCGCTTCATCGTTCATCCGGACATTATTGGCAATGACTACGATGTCACAATCGAAGAAAACAGGATTATACACGCTGTCTTCCGCAGATGTTAATTTAATTAAGTGGCTGCGGTTGGAATCAAGTTTGTCTCCCGATGTAGTTGAACCTTTTACGGCGTGACCCTGATCCCTTAATGCCTTTGATAAAGCTGCGCCGAACCAGCCGCACCCCAGGATGCTGACTGTCATGATTTGTTGTGTTTTGTCCAGCCTGCTTGAAGGATACTATATCCTGACATATGCTCGTTATTTTTAGCGTTATTGGAAGTAAACACGCTGTTGATTTATTGGTTTGTCTTTTGTGATTTATTATTTTGTGGCGATTCAATTCTATCAGAGTTTACATGCTTTTGGCAATCATTGGGACCGCTATTGCTGCAGTTTGAAGAAAACTTTTCTCCAAAAAGCTTTCCTCAACTGAAAGCATATCTTGAATCCTTGCCGCCGTCAATAAAAGTCAGCGTGGAGGTTAGGCACAAGGATTGGTTTTCCAATAGTTATCATCACAGTGATTTGTTGCATTTACTGAATGACCTCAATATCGGAACTGTCATCACTGATACATCCGGCCGCAGGGATTGTGCACACATGGAATTAACTACAACCGATGCCGTCATTCGTTTCGTTGGTAATAATTTAGCGGATAGCGACTATAAGCGGATGGATGATTGGGTAAACCGATTGCAAGATTGGAAAGGGCAGGGGCTGAAATCCATTTGGTTCTTCATGCATCAGAACGATGAAAGGCATGTGCCAGAAGCATGTGTTTACTTCATAAACCAGCTTAATACCAAACTTGGAACCTCGATAAAAACGCCTAATACAGAATCATATATTAAATAACCACATATTATGCTATTTTTATTGATGTAATCTAATCTAATCATTTGTTGTGTTTGGTTGGGTACGTAATGTCTTACGATATGTTGGGGTATTAGTGTGATTTACCTGCTAATATAACTAATCATTTTTTCTTTTTATTAATACCTTCGTTTATGATTTATAACATTTTTATTGATGAAAGCTGCCATTTGGAAAAGGACGGCTCATCAATCATGTGTATTGGTTTTATAAAAGTACCTGAACCAAACTACGACGATTTTAAAACTGGCTTATTGGCTCTGAAGGCGCAATTTAAACAACATGCTGAAATTAAATGGAACCAATTTTCGAGAAGTAGAATTCCGTTATACAAATCATTTGTAAACTATTTCTTTACCCATAACCTTGAATTTAAGTGCATTCTTGTGAAATACAAAGAGCGATTGGGTGAAGTGGATTTAAGCAGAGGCTCTCATGAAAATTTCTATTACAAAATGATAGAGTTTTTGTTAAAACTAAATCAGGAAGATTCAGAATACAAAGTTTTTTTAGACATTATTAATACAAGGGGCAAAGAGCGGTTAAACAAGATTCAAGAATCATTATCAGTTACCTATAATGATAAGTCTCCTATTATTGATCTTCAGCATTTACATTCCCACCATAATATATTTTTTGAATTGACAGATCTATTTGTAGGATCGGTTGCCTACAGCGCGCGGAAGCTTTTAAATGAAGTCCCAGTAAATGAAGCAAAAAACGAATTCTTATCCTATTTGGAGGAAAAGTCAGGTTATTCAATATCTGAGGGCACAGAACTCTGGGAAACCAAATTTAACATCATCGATCATCAGCCAAAACAAAGAATTATATGAGTTTAATGGGGCTGAAAGAACTATTTGAAGAGGATGAATTAAGTTCTGGATTTGACGAAGCACAAATAGACAAATTTTATGAAAAATTCTGCGAAGACTTTTTAAATGGTTCTTTCGAAGTTAACGGAAAGGTCGTAAAAATATATCCTCAGAAATCTAAAATAAAGCAATATGCAAAATACTGTGAGTCTTTTGTACATATAATAAGCAGGAGTTATTTAAGTTCAGAAGGAAGGATCTATGTTGCTCAACGTGCAAACCGTGTTCATTGGATAAAACCTATTTTATTAGGCCACCCTTGTGATGAGATCTTTTATTATAAATGGGTCGACGACCAGAATGTATGTAAAGAACATTTTTGGTTCTTTAAAAAAGACTTTATGGTTGTACTGAAAGACATTGGGAAGAATGTTCAAATCGTGACCGCTTTTTGTGTCGACAAAGACGAAAAGTTTAAATTTTATGAGAGGTATACAGATTATAAAGAAGGGAAAGGAACCTGTTAAACAAAAACAGCACCCTGTTGGTGCTGCGCGCAAATACGGCTTTGCGATGCCAGTACATTTACCCTTTGGGCAGTGTTAATACAAATGTAAGTATAAATTATAATTTTTTTATTATAATTTATAATAAAAGTTTATCAAGCATTCTTATGAATGAACTTGACTGACAACTATTAAACGAAAGTAGACCATAAAAGTTTCAGTAATCGCTTACAAAATGAACCAAAAGATTAAATCGCCAGCTGACAATTTGTACTTTCCGATAATCCTTTGGTGACTTATGAGATTAATTGATCTGTTTTAATCTCCAATTCTTCCATTGATGAAGGGAATTGCTCCCATCCCAGGGTGCTAAAAAGCAAATCAATGGCCTGGCTTTCTTTTTGTGGTTTAATTTGGGGGTCTTTAAATAAAGCAGTGGAGGTCGGAGGGTTACTGCTATCTTTAATGGTATTCGCTTCGATTTTTTTTGTCCAGAACTCCCTGTCCATGTCCGGTAAACCGGCGGGAGTGAAATCAGATCGGACTAAGATATTCGCCAATTGTGCGTCTTCTTTCTTCTGAGCCATATATAAATTTTCGACCGCCGCGAAATTTTTTATCTTATCCTGCCAAAGCATTTTGTTAATCTTTTCCCGGTATTTAGAGGTCCTTTGCAGCATATTAGTTAAATGGGCTTTACCTTCCACCGACAACACGTAGCGCTCATAATCAATTCCGTACGCTTTAAAAACGTCCGGAACGATTTTTGCCATTTGTTCGTTTTCAATTGCCTTGATCAAACTTTCAATAATCATCGTAAAGTTCGAGGCAATAAATACCCTGGTCATAGGCGCATCTCCCAAGTTTAAAAGTAAGTACAGTAGATTATTCATCATCCACCAAGCACCTCCTTTAAAATCAATACATTTCAAATGTTCCAATAACAGCTGATCTATTGAAATATCATTGCAGTACCTGCATAAAGTTTCGAGCACCAATCCATTAAGCCGGTACTCTTTGTATTGGTCCAGCGAATCCATTTCCCCTGAGGCAATCTTATCCCGTATAATTAATTGCAATTCTTTTTCCAGGTGAAGTACTCCATTTACCGGATTAAAATGGGCTAACTGTTCGATGTAAACGACACTATATATGATGCCTTTTTTCTCTAAATAGGATTCGTCAAGGTAAGCCGCAATATAATCGGAAAGGGACGGATTAATCAGCTTAAACTCTCTTTTTATTTTATCCTCCTCTAAAAATTCCTGTTCAGATATTAACGTCGAGGTGATAAAACCATTAAGTAAGGTATTTAGGGATTCGCGGAATTGATTGCTTTTGATCACCTGGTTGTTTTCAGTTTTTTCATAGGTCATTCGCTGTTCAAATGCGATTTGCAATTTTGCCTCGTCCATTCCATATGGCCGTGTGAACAAGGTTAAAAGTAATCTTTGGTCAAAATAATGAATTTGATTATGGAAGGAACTGCTCCATATTTTTTCCGGATTTTTGAGATTCTTTAAAATAAAATCCCGATACTGTTCTGTGCTTAGTTCGTTTACGGTCGACGGTTTGGTTATAGATTCTATAGTACGGGGCGTATAATTTTCATGGCTGATTATTTTCGTATAGAATTTATCCTGGGTGATAGCTGAGATAGCCTCGTCGTTGATGCCCCGTGAATAAATATGGTTATACAGTATCTGTGCTTTTTCAAAGGCAGAATAGTCGTCAAGTTTCAATTCAAACTGGAGCCCAGAAATGTCGGAATGATTGATCTGATCCGATTTCTGAGTGGCCTGGGTCAGGATTACCGTTCTCGTAGTTAATATTAAATACTTGTTTGGAGTGCTTTTTATACGTTCAACAAAGGAAGTCAAGGAGGCCTCATGCTGACTGGCTGGCAGGACCTGATAGTAGATCTCGCCTAAAAAATCATCATAATAAAACAATTGTTTTTCATCGTCATCTTTAGAAATCGCCTTTTCTGCTTCTTCAATATTATATACTTTGAATATTTTGAACCCGCTTTTGGCTTTAGCAAAGAAAAGTACATCCGCTAACGTTGATTTTCCTATTCCTGGTTGACCAGAGATCAACAATAACTTTTCCCGCTCTAAAATCTGTGCCGCCTCGTCTAACCTGCGGGTAACCACATAGAAGTTTATTTTTGATTGTATCTTTTCAATATAGGATTTTGTTCGTCCGGCGATAGCATTGTTTAAAATTGAATTGAGCACTGTTGTGCTGGAAAACCAGAGTTTAAAATGATTTTCTTCAATTTCAGGATGGTTCCTCAAAATATCATTCAGAGTTGACTGGTGGATAACATCCTGCGAAGATAGAATAAACGGTGCCATCAGCATTTTGATTTCATCCGTCTGCTCCGCAGATAAAGGCAAAGAGGTAACGACAATATACCTGGCCGGCTTTAACTTTTGCACTTTGGGTAGCTCCTTATGCGTTAATGTAAATTTTAACTGGGCAAATGCTGAGCGGAAATAGTGCTTCACCTGAACGACAATTTTATTGTCATTCCCGCTGGTAGCGTATCGTAAATCTCTTCCCTTGTCCTTTCCATCCTTAAAACTGCGCAGGTTTAACTCAAATGCTTTATTTAAAACATCAAGGGTAAGCAATTCAAATTCTTTATCATTCAGCGTGGAAAAATTATAGTCGTTCATATATGATTTGAAAATGCTGGTATTCCTTGTTTTAATATTTATTGGCTACCATCTGGGAAAATAAAGATAATGAAATGAAAATAATCGGAGAATGTAATAAGTTAGCAATTGTAACTAGGAATATACTGGTTTAGTATATCTTTGGATACCAATCTAATAAACCTAAAACAATGGCGTCAACAACTAATGCAAAAAAGGAGATAATAGATTTTTTATGGGAATGGGCAGATCCCAAAGGTGATTGGGCAAAGCTATTAGTAGATAACATTGTAAAAACGGAATCAGTACTCACGGCTGCTGACCGGCAAATAATATTCGATTACTTCATTGATTCTTTAAGAACAATTAAAAAACTTCCAGCGGTCAATATTATTAAACCAACATTTACCGTCACAAATAAAGACATTAAACTTTCTTCAATATCCAATATAACAGGAGTAAATAGGCTCGCCAAAAATCAAAAAGTATTATTTGCCGATAACCTAACTATTATTTATGGAGAAAACGGTACGGGAAAAACAGGGTACGGAAGGATTTTAAGATCGCTTGGATTCAGTTACGAACAACAAACAACGATCCATCACAATATATTCAGTCAAACAGAACCAAAATCTGCGACAATCGATTTTAATGTTAACGGTGCTGCTAAAAGCTTCACATGGAGCGGTTCTAATACGGATGATGCATTGTCTAACATTTCAGTTTTTAACAACAATTGTGTTCAGCTTTCATTATCGAACCGGAAGTTAATTGTTTCACCGATTGGCTTTCATTTATTTGATATTGTTACAAGTGAATTAGCTGATCTTTCTGGTTTACTAAATCTTAAAAAGGTGGCATATCCAGATACGCTACTTTGTTCAGCAGCATTGCATGAGGGAACACCACAGCACAAATTCATCAAGGAACTTTCAGATACATCAACAGATTTGAAATTAAAAGAACTCTCAGATTATCCAAAAAACATTGCGACTGCAATAGCGCAAAAGGAAAAGAGTCTAACAGGGTTGAATCAAGAACTTTTAAATACACAGATCAGTAATTTGAATAGCCAAATCACGGAGTTAGAACTTTTAGTGAAGAAAATTAAATCCACGCAACTCAATTTTACCCATACTAATTGGGATGTCCTTATTAAGATAAATGAAGATATACTTACGTTACAAGGCAAAACTAAACTTGGGTTGAAAGAAATAGCAGAGACCAACGGTATATTGCTATATGAGAGCGAACAATTTAAAGATTTTCTGACCTCTGCGGACAACTATATAAATCTTTTGGAGCAACCTTATCCGGATGAAGGGGACAAATGTGCTTATTGCAACCAGCCTTTAGAAGAAACCGCGCAAAAGTTACTTTTAGCGTATCGAACTCTACTGAATGACACTACAGAGTCTGATCTAAAAAAGCTGTTGCAAAGCAGGGTTGAAATGGTTGATAAGGTGAAATTACTTGAGGACAATCATATTTTAAACCAACCTTCCTTTGGGTTAGATACTGCCGGAAAAAACATACTCCCCCCAGAATTAACAGAGTTTAACAATAAATTGAGTGGATTTAAAAAACACATTACCAGTGGCACAATAGCCAAAGGAATAAATTTCGATATAGATTATATAAATATCATTGATGTTTTAGAGAAAAAAAACAAAGCGCTCACCGCAGATCTAACTTCTAAAAATGAATCATTATTAACAATATCAGATAAAGTATTAGCGATACAAAAAGAAATCAGCGAGTTGAAGGATAGGAAGCTGTTAGCTGATAATGAAACTGATATAAAAAAGGTGATCCAGAATAAGAAGAATTTAAAACTATTGAACTCAAGAGCGACTGATTTCAACAGCAATTCGATAAGCCGAAAAACCAGCGAAGCAAGGGAAGAGCTAATCAGCCAAAATTTCGATAGTATTTTTCAAGAAGAACTCAAAGCTTTTCGCAAGTCACATCTTAAAATTGATCTAAGCTTCGGTACTGATAAAGGGAATTCAAAAATATCTCAAAAAATCAACCAGTACCAACTTACGGATATACTTAGTGAAGGTGAGCAAAAAGCAATAGCCCTGGCAGAATTTTTAACAGAACTGCAACTTGATAATTCAAAAGCACCAGTCGTTTTTGATGATCCAGTAAATAGCCTCGATCACCATATTATTGACGATGTTGCTAAAAGATTTATCAAGTTATCTAAGGACAGACAAGTAATAATATTCACCCATAGCGTGCTGCTCTTTAATAGTTTGTTATATACTGCTAAACTGCCATTATTCAAAAGTCTGGATTGCAAATTTTTAAATACCAAAAATGAATTTCAGGAAACAGGCTTTATTTCTGAAGCAGAAGAAATAAACACGACATCGAGTGTCGTTAAAAAAATTGAGGTTCTTTTAAACAATGCTCCTAAAGGACGAACGGAGAGTGAAATCGCCGGAGAGGCTTATGGCCATCTTCGCTCCGCTGTTGAACTTTGCGTTGAACATGAGGTATTCCAGGGAACTGTAAAAAGGTATCAAAAAAACGTTGCCTTAACATCATTTGCAAAAGTTGACGGCCAGTCCATTAACATTCACAAAGAGAAGCTGAACGAAATCTTTGAAAGATGCTGTGGTTTTCTGGTAGGTCACAGCAATCCCACAGAGATTGATAATAGTCCTACGATCGTTGGCCTAAAAGCAGATTTTACGGACTTCAAGGATATTCGAAAGGTATTTACTTCTTAATAACTGCACTGTAATTGATGCCTTGTGTAGCTACATTATGATAGCCAATAAGTGCCTTTCCAGCATATCGGCCCATTTTTTTTGCTCTTCTTAATCCATCCGAAGTGTTTTTGCCACGTCTGCTATTTTCAGCCTGCGGAATCGATAAATAGATTGCAAGTATTACTATAGCTTCAGGAACCTCAAAGTCAATTGGTTGATCGATAGCCATAGCTTGAATATTCAAATCCCTAAGTATTTCGATCATCTGATACGCGTATTGAATGTTGCGACTGAAACGATCCCACTTAAGAAACAGAACATTACCTGGAGGCCTGTTCTTGTTTTTCTTGATCGTTTTGATAAGCTTTTTACATGCCGGACGGTTAATATCTTTTGCAGAATGATCTTCCTGAAAAATTCTGTCTAGACGAATGTCATTTGTCTTGCAATATTCTAGCAGACGTTCTTCTTGTTCAATAAGTGAATAACCTCGGCGCTTTTGCTCATCGGTACTTACTCTGACGTAGATGTAGGGTGATTTCATAATAAAATAAACTAGATTTTCTATTGTTAAATAATCTTGATTTTCGTTAAGTAAAATGTAAATGGAATTTCGGTATGGTTAATAATCTAAACGGTTTGATTAATAACGAAAAATAAATCGTTAAATAGTTGGCGAATAAAAAATCGTCATATATATTTGGCGAATAAAAAATCGCTAAATGGCAAAAGGCATGATACATGAGGATATATTATTAAGAAACAATACAGGTAACAAAACAAAACAGTCTTTAGTGGAAGGTTTTGTTATCCGTATTAATGAGTTCCATGAGATATATTATAACCTTCAGCAGACCAGCCTACTTAATCATAAACAACATTATTTGATTATTGGACAAAGAGGTACGGGAAAGACTTCGTTGATGCACAGATTAAATTATGCGATTGAGGATGACAAAAAACTCAATGAACATTTGATCCCAATAGTGTTCACCGAAGAACAATACTACCTTTCTGAATTAGTTAATATTTGGGAAAATGTAGCAATACATCTTGAGGATCAATATGGTTGGAGTAATGTAACTCGAATCATTGAAAATATAATTGCTGATGGTAATGATTATGAGCAGAACGTTTATGATTATCTATGCAACAAATTACGTAATGCAAACAAAACCCTCGTACTTTTTATAGAAAACATTAATGTGTTTTTTAATAAACTTGATGAAAGGGAACTTGTAAGGTTAAAAGATATTTTAATTAATGATTCAGCTATCCGGTTGGTTGGAACCTCAACGTCTTTTGACGATGGTTACATAGATTTTGCCAGCCATTTTTTCAGCTTTTTTAAAATAATTCAGATTGATGGATTAACTAAAGATGAATGTGAGCAATTGCTTCTTAAAATCGGGGAACAATATGGACAGCTAGAGAGGATTAAGCATATTATCGAATATCACCCGGGTCGCATTGAATCTCTGAGACGACTAACCGGCGGAATTCCAAGAACGATATCTTATTTGTTCCAGATTTTTCTTGACAATGAAAACGGCAAAGCCATTAAAGATCTGTATATTCTTATCGATACCCTGTCCCTTCTATATAAATCTGAACTTGATCAATTATCAACCCAGCAACAAAAAGTCATTGATATTATTGCCAGAAAATGGGATGCTATCCCGGTAAGGGATATTGTCAAAGCTACCAGGCTGGAGAGCAAAAATATATCGAAAATCATTGCAACCCTTGAAAAGGATCAGCTTATTGAAAAAGTATCCACAGATACCAAGAACCATCTTTATCGGATTAAAGAACGCTTCATGAATATTTGGTATCTGATGCGGTTTGGAAGAAAGCACGACAAGGAGAATGTAATATGGCTGGTCAGGTTCTTCGATGCGTGGTGTGAAAAAAAGGAACTGGATAAACTTATAGCTGCACATATTGACAATCTAAAAGACGGGGCGTATGATATTAACGCCGCTATTGATATGGGTAATACCTTTTTGTCCTGTGTAAATGTTTCTGATTCTTTGAAAAGTGAACTTTTTAGAATTACAAAATCCATTTTGCCGGAACGGTTACTTAATACGGTTAAATGGGCCACTAAAAATGAACACTCTACTTTATCAGATTTAATCACCGAACAAAAATTTGCCGAAGCCATCGAAATGCTTGGACAAATAGAAACCCGAGATACCCAATATTATACTTTGGCGTCGTCACTATATCTCATGACCGGCGATTATGAGCGCAGCGCAGAAGCAGCCAAACAAGTTTTGGCTTTAGATGAAACAAATGCGAAAGCCGCATTAACTTTAGGCATTATCTATGAAGATTTCTTAAAAGATATGGATAAAGCGGTTTTGTATTACAAACAAAGCTTGTCACAGCAACCTTATCATCCTTATGCTGCCAATCGATTAGGTGAAATTTCATTTTATAAAGAGCAGAACTATAAGGCAGCTGTAGATTATCACAATTTGGCTGTTAAGAAAATTTATTGGCCGTCATTGCTGTCTCTAGGCAAGATTTATCTCCATAGAGGCAATTATAAAAAAGCTGAAAAGTACCTTTTGGAGGCCCTTGACCATAAGGTGAAGGATGTTAACGTTGAACTAGGGAAGCTTTATGCAAGGATTAGGGATGCTAAAAAGGCAAAAATTTCATTTGAAAAAGCCATAGAAAGTAACGATGATGGGGCTTTTTTGGAATACGGTAAATGGAATCAATATAAAACCCGGCCAGATTACGAAAAGGCCAGGGTGTTATTCAATAAAGCGATCGAAGTTGGGGATGTAAAGGCTTACGGTTATTTAGGTAAATTATATCACCGTAAACTTAATGACAAAGGAAGGGCTTTGGAAATTTATTCTGAAGGCATGAAGCACGGAGACGCTTCAAGCGTTCACCAGCTTGCTCATTTATATGCGGAACGTAAGGATTATGATAAAGCCGACGAACTATTTATAAAGGCTAATGATATGGGAGACCATGTCGCCATTTTATGCATGGTGTCAAACATTTATTCCCGTGGAAGGAAGGATAAAAAAGAATTTGCTTTAGAAGCTTTAGAAAAAAACCTTAAAGCAATAGACGGAATATTCACGTCAGACGTATTTTACGCTAAAATCCTGTTGTGGAACAATAATATCGAAAAATCAGTCGATGTTGTAAGGTCCCTGTATAGCGAAATAGCTGAATCAAAATTGGGGATCGACGAATCACTGGATGATTTTAAAGCTGATAATCTGCTATCCGAGCTAATGAGTTATTTTTTGCTTTTGCTCGCAAAAGAGGAATACAAAGTTGCTCTGGATTTCTTTGCTGATAATGCCATTGTAGATTTTAAGGGTATTTTAAAACCTGTATATTTTGTTCTGATGGACATATTGAAGAAGGAATACCCATTGGAGTATTTAAAAGCGGGTGAAGAATTTAAGGACACTATTGAAGAGTTAAAAATAAGTATTAACCGTCTTAAAATATATATATGATCGCTTAACACCATTAATAACAAAAGGAGGCTTTGATAAATCTCCTCTTTCAGACCTGATATTTTGAGCTTGGGAAGGCGCAGACCGGGGTTAAGCACCCCGGCGATATTCAGGCTTGTTTTAGCCAAACGTATAAATTCTTTTTTATTCTATGGTCATATCCGGAATTACAAGCGCCGATTTAACAAATGCTGAGACAATTTATGCTGGATAAATATTATTTCGGTGTGGCCATCGAATTGAATTAAAAAGAAAGGAATTGACATTATGGCAATTATTACAAAACAGGAATTAAAAACATTTTCCTCGAACTTAAGCTATACAACGCGTAGTGCTTATATGACAAAAAGCTTTGGTCTCAATGAGGCAAAAGGGAAGGCTCTGAAAACCATATTTCTATCACACAGTCATAGCGATAAGGATGTATTAGAACCAGCAATAGTACTATTGAAATCCATCGGAGTCAATATATATATTGACTGGAAGGATGAGACTATGCCAGCCATAACTAATGCGTTAACAGCTAGTAAGCTTAAAGAGAATATTAAAAAGCATGATCGGTTCATCCTGCTGGCTTCTCCATCAGCTATAAAATCCAACTGGGTCAATTGGGAACTCGGCTATGGCGATGCCCAAAAATACATGGACAATATCGCGATTTTTCCAACAGAGGATTATACCGGTCAATGGAAAGATGCCGAGTACCTACTGATTTATCCCAAGTTGGATAAGACAAGCGAATACAATGTTTATAACAGGCGAATGGAGGATGTATATTATATAATCAATCCGGATGGTACAAAAGTTTCCTTAAAAACATGGCTAACCCGCTAAGATAAAAGTTGAACATGAATGCTTAAGAAACTGCAAATTAAATCCACAATATCTGATGAAGCAGTTCATCGAATTGTTAAAAAAATAAAATCATAAACATGGCGAAAAAACTAATATTCTATAGCTTTCATTTCGATAATGATGTAATGAGGGTGCAGCAAATACGTAACATAGGCGTAATCGAAGGCAATGAACCTGTAAAACCCAATGAATGGGAAACCTTACAACGTTCGGGAGATGCGGCAATCGAAAAATGGATTAGGGATAATATAAAAAATAAAGATTGTGTGATTGTACTTGTTGGTGCGGACACCGCCTCTCGAAAATTCGTAAAGTATGAAATAAAGCAAGCCTGGGAACAAGGCAAAGGTCTCTTGGGCATCTATATTCATAACATTAACTGCCCGCGCAATGGAAAGTGTAGTAAAGGTAAAAATCCCTTTGAGCAATTTACAGTAGGCACTAAAAAGTTATCGGAGATCGTCAAGTGTTACGACCCCGGCCCAGATGCCTATAATAACATCAGCGAAAATATCGCGGATCTTATCGATGATGCCATTAAAATCCGAAAAAATTATTGATGTTTTAAAGTTTATACTTAATAAATAAAGCGTCTTTGAAAATGCAGTTAATGTCACCATTATATAAAACTATTTGCCATGATATTTGAAAGAGGTCACTTTAGTAGCCGCCCTGTAAACGAAAGTTCTATCAATCTATCTTTGAGAGAAGTGCGGAACTTCAGTGCTAAAACGGAATCAAAGACAAAACCCACGGTGTTTTTAAGTCATAAGCACGACGATTTAGCTGACCTGAGAGGTGTAATCGGGGAGCTAGAAAATATTGGGGCAAAAATCTATATCGATAGCATGGATAATAAATTACCGGATCAAACCTGCGGAGATACTGCAGTTAGAATTAAAGAAGTAATCAAGTTCTGTGATAAGTTTATTTTAATGGCAACTGAAAAGGCCATAGAATCTTACTGGTGTAATTGGGAGTTAGGTATCGGGGACACCTATAAATTTATGGAGAATATTGCATTGCTACCAATTAAAGAAAAAGGGGAGTATGATTATCAGTATAAAGGCAATGAATATTTACAGATTTATCCTCAGATTGATTATGAAAATGGTTTCGGGCAATATCAAGATGGCAGACAAATTCCTGCCGGATACTATATATCAAAACCTGTCAATAAGAACAATGTGAGAATAATTACTCCCTTGGGCAAATGGTTAAATTCCAAGTAATTATTGATGTTAAAAAAGAATTAAGATGAATACAAAATATCAACTCATATTTATAGGTAGCAACAGTCCTTTACTAAACGAAATCAAGCAGGTTTTTTTTCGTCACATTTCTGAATTAGGAATTAGTGAAAGTGCTACAGTAATTCTTGATCCTAAAAACTTTCATGACACCTACATAGCGAATGCTCCCGCATTTTGTTTGTATTTTGGAAATGCAGACGGAAATTTTACTGATTTAGGAATCGTAAAAAGATTGATTGATGATGCTACCTTGATCTTGCCTGTTGTAGCGAATTTAGAGGAATTTGCTCAATCGATACCGGAAGAATTAAGGAATATTAACGGATTCCAATTAGCATCGGCGGAGGATATAGAAGCAATGGTGAGCACCGTCTTGGAAGGATTGGGGTTATTAAGATTATCCAGGAGGCTATTCATCAGTTATAAACGAGATGAATCTACCTCAGTTGCTATCCAACTTTTTGAGAAACTCGAAAGGGCAGGGTTTGATGTATTCTTAGATACACATAGCATCAGGCCAGGTGAGGTATTCCAGGAAGAATTGTGGCATAGGCTTGCAGATACCGATATTGTGGTCTTACTCAACACACCCGGTTTTTTGAAAAGTAACTGGACAAAACAGGAATTAGCCCAAGCGAATGCTATGTCCATTGGGATTTTACAATTGATCTGGCCCAAACATACGCTCGAAAGAGAGGCCGAATTAAGTATCCCTTATCAACTAAAAGAAATAGATTTCGAAAACGGGCACTTTACTGACTTTAAAAGCTTTTTAGTGGATAATATCATCAAAGACATCGTGAATAAAGCTGAATCTTTAAGGGCCAGAAGTTTGGCTGCAAGACAGGATAATATTATCACAGAATTTGTTAAAGCTGCAAGGAGTTTGAGCATATCCGTAGATTTGCAACCAGAAAAGTTCATAACTATGAAACGTACGGATGGCAAAGAACTTGTTATTATCCCTACAGTTGGCGTACCACAAGCATTTACCTATAACCAATCTGAAGAATTAGTAAAACGTATTAAATCTAAAGATGTTGCTGAGGCTTATTTGTTGTATGATCACCGGAATATCCGAAAAAAATGGATTGAACATTTATCCTGGCTTGACAGCTATCTTCCCATTAAAACCATTAAAATAATAGAAGTTGAACAATGGCTAAAGAAAATTTAAAAAAGGTATTTCTTTCTGCAAGCATACCTTTCCCTGATAGGGACCGAAGATTTTACGATACAGCGGATATTGTTGCGATCAGAGATGCTGTTCGGGCTCTTGCGACAGTTGTTATTCCAAAAGCAATATTAGTTTGGGGTGGGCATCCCGCTATAACACCCCTGATCAGGTTTGTAATGGAACAGTTGAATGCTGATTTAAAAATGCACGTTACATTATATCAATCGAACTTTTTTAAGGATAAATTTCCTGAGGATAATTTTGCTTTTGAGAACATTGAACTAATCCCTGAACGAGACAATCTTGACAATAGTTTAATAGATATGAGAAATGCAATGATCAAAAACAATGATTTTGTAGCGGGCATATTTATTGGTGGAATGGAGGGTGTGTTGCTTGAGTATGAGCTTTTTAAGAAGTTTCATCCGAAAGGTCAACTATTACCCATTGCAAGCACTGGCGCCGCCGCTAAAATAATATATGAGGATATGAATCCTAAACCCAATGAAAGCGTACTCAAAAACTATGCATATATGGATTTATTCAGGGAACTTCTTAATGATCTAATTGATTTATAAAACAAACTTATCATAGAAAATGGGACGCAAAATTTTTATTTCATATAAGTATGGGGATACAGGTGTACTCGCATTAGACAATAAATATGGCACAAAGGTCAGGGATTACGTTGATAAACTTCAAACATTAATCGATGCCGGGGATCATATTAATAAAGGAGAACAAGACGGGCAGTCATTAGCAGATTTTGAGGATGAAGCAATAGCATCGAGACTTCGTGATAAAATTTACGATAGTAGTATTACCATTGTACTAATCTCTAAGAATATGAAATCGCTTTATTTGAATGAGAAAGATCAGTGGATGCCCTGGGAAATATCGTATTCCCTAAAAGAACATAGCAGAGATGGCAGAACCAGCCTTACAAATGCAGTTTTGGCCGTGGTGCTCCCTGACGAGTATGGTAGCTATGAATACTATATTACTCAAAATGTAGCCTGTGGAAGTACCTCTTATAATACTCCCTTTTTATTTAATATTATCAGAGAAAATATGTTCAATATGAAGGCCCCAGATACAAAAGATTGCAACGGAAATACTATATTTTATGGCCGACACTCTTATATCCATAATGTTAAATGGGGGGACTTTATAACTGCAATTGACGCAAATTTGGATATCGCAACAAGTATTAATAGCAATATCATCAACTATACCATAGTCAAAACACTTAGATAACTTATATGCCGCGGTATTCTTTTTTTAGTTTTTCGTATGAAGATGTTAAAAATTTCAGAGTAAATGTCGTTCGCAACAGTTGGCTTCATCACAATGACGACCAAACATTTTATGACGCTTCAATTTGGGAAGATGAACGTACAAATAGCCCTGCTAAACTAAAAAGGTTAATAGAATATGGCTTACAAGGCACTTCTGTAACTGCTGTACTAATTGGTGCAGACACTGCTCATAGACGGTGGGTAAAATATGAAATAATCAAAAGCTTTGAACAGGGCAAAGGTATTTTGGGTGTGCACATTAATAGAATCAGAGATAAAAACCGTTGTATTGCCGTAAAAGGCTTAAATCCGCTCGACAGACTTGCGTTTGAAATTTCTAATGACGGCCGCAAAATCAATTTTTATGAACTAATTAAAGGTGAGTGGTACGTCTATGGTGATTTACCAGAGATCAATAATAAAAAATCGAATACGCTTTATTTTGAAAGCGGTTGGTTTAGTAATGATTTTGGCAAATTTTACAGGTTTTCTGAATATTTCGAATCCTATTGTTGGACCAACGACGATGGCTATAAAAATTATTGTTTGTGGGTGGAAGAGGCCGCGGAACAAGCAGGAAGATAGTTTGCATATTTTTCACAGGAAACAAAAGGCGAGATAGTTGATGGTTCAACATTGTAAAGATATAACAAGTGGTTTTTTGTGCTAATAGTGTTAGCAATTAAGACAATGTCAGTAAAATTCCAAAAAAAGTCTGAGTTATTTTTTGTATTTTTAATTAGTTTAAGTCGTTAACTATAAGTTATTTAGGAATAATGATAAATAAATTAGCATTGAAGAAATTAGTGGAGTTCAGAAGGCTCTCGGAAAAAAGACAGGCCAACTTTGCAAACCAGCTTAAAGTTCTAAAGGTGGCTGCGCCAGTCGAAGGCGGGGGGGACTATTGGAAAAGAAGCACGAGTGGGCTAAGTAATGCTTTTAAGGACAATGATAGTGCTAGAATAACTGAAAAAATCGAGGCCGTAGTGAGTGTATACCAATCAACCACTAATGTACTGACAAAGAAAATGTACGAAAGGAACCTAGACATATTGCACAATTACGTGAAATTCGATTTTTCAAATTTGCGTCCTGAGGGCGAACTGAAATTTCTGACTAAATCAAAAGAGCTTTTAACAATAGATAATGTACCATTACAAATCCTCCCGCATCACGTTTTTACTTTTGGTAAAAGCAACGCCACCAAAGTAGGAGCAATTTGGTTTGTTGCCTGGCTCGAAAGATTCAGTAAAGAAGATTTGGGACTATATGCTGAGGCACAATTCAATTATTTGTCGAATGTTTATGAAAAACAGTACAGTGTCGATCCCCGTTATTGTTTAACGGTGGATATTTTAACAATGGAAACCGTGAGCTACGATCAAATATTACAAGGGAAAATAAAGTCGCAGCTGCAATCCTCGGTTGATTCGCTGAATAGATATTTGAATTGAGCCACCTTCGCTAAGCAACGATCCGGTATTCGGGAAAAACCCCATTTACTCTTCCAATCCAGTGGCTCAGAGATCGCAAAAATGTGATGGTGTTCGTGTAAAAAGGTTTCAATATTCTTGTTTTTACCTGAATTGTTAATCAAGTAGCTCCAAATAATTTTTCCTGTCTATCGCTTAATTGGATAACCGAAAATTTCCTGGTTCGATATTTATACTATTTGCGGTTGCTCGAAATACAGGCAATTGCTTGTAAATTAGTGATAAATCTGTTCGTTATTTGAACCATAATTGACTCGGTTTTTTTTGCCTCTCAAGAAATTGAGGGACGTTTTTTTTGGATTGTGCGGTGATAAGGAACAAATATCGAGATTTATTGTCTTTCCCGAGAAAACGACATAATTGAAGAATTCGGTTTTTTGATGTTTTACGGAGCAGGGTAAATTCATAATTTAAGTTTTTGATTTATTTTACTATTTGACAAAAATATTTTAATATTACATAGGTAACCGACTTTTAATAAAATGGTTACCTCACCCAAACGCTTATAACATTTATGAAAAAACTGTTGACCGTGGCAGGAGTGGTTATTGTAGCCAGCCTGCTGTTAGCGCTCCGTTCGGCGAAGCTAACCATTGAAAAGAAAAACGCAGATCAGGAATCATTGCTGGCCTTGTTGTATCAGCAAAAGGCAGGCGAATACAGGGCACTATGTTTACAGGCTTATAACCTGGCCCGTTACCGTATTGATTCCATAGCAGCGATTTATAAAGGCGCCAAACCGATGGCAATTGTAACTGACCTGGATGAAACGGCGTTGGATAACAGTGCCGGTGATGCTTATGCTTATCAGCAGGATACTACCTACAATCCCAATCAATGGGACCTGACTGGCCATCCTGATGCCGTGCCGGGCGCGAAGGACTTTTTTAAATATGCTGCTGGCACGAAAAAGTTCAATATCTATTATGTTTCCAACCGACCTGCTCTTCCCCCGATCTTGGACGCTACCAGCAAGCAAATGGGTGATTTGGGTTTCCCTGTTTCAGCTACTGAGCACTGTTTCTTCCGGTTCCTGCCTGCTGCGCAGGTTGGCAGTTCAAAGCAACCACGCCGCGACGATATTTCGAAAACGGACTCGATCATTTTATTGCTCGGCGATAACCTGATTGATATTGACAGTACCTTTGATAAGATAAATAAAAAATATTTATCCAGCACCGAACGTCAGCAGCGTGTTACCAATAATGCGGCAAAGTGGGGTCGTCAGTGGATCATCCTGCCCAACGCCTGCTATGGCGACTGGGAGGCGGCACTATATAATAATGCTCCCAACCCTACGCTTGGCTTAAAAGATACACTACGCGAACAGCAATTGAAAGTTTACGATTACTTGCACCCAGTGCATTAAAGTTGGACAAATGTGTAGGAAAAACCTGTAAACCATCCCCAAGTGATACTACTGTAAAGAGGTACCGCGCCCATTGACAGACTTGCGGCTGCTACATGGGATGGTAAGGACAAGCTGGCCAGCGCAGCGCCACCTTAGATGCAAAATTCTTTCCGGCTGCCGAAGATCAGGCTACCGCCGCCAAAGTATTTCGTTTTAGCGTCCTGGGCGGAAACGCCTGCGCTAAAAATCGGTTCGAAGTTTTTGATAAATTTTCGATATACGATATGGTTTTTATTAATATGGCTTTTTTAATATAAAATATAGTCTGTCTTAGTTGATCCATAAAAGTTGATTGGTTCGAAATCCGTACCATAAAGGTCTTAAATTCGGGCTATTTTCTGTAAATCAGCTATAAACTGGTTCGAAATTAGCCCCATAACCGACCCCTTTCTAAAAAGCCTTTTTACAGTAGTAAAAGGGCTTTTTTTATGCCCTCAGGGCTGTTTTCTATAAAAATTATAGTTCGTCAGTTGAAAACTGATGTTGTTGTGTTTAGCACGAAAAACTGCCCAACTTGACGAAAATGTTTTACAAATGTTTTACGACGGAATTCGTCAAAATGTCTACAATTAAGGAAGTGGTTCTCAAACACCACAAAAAGGAGGATGGTACTTATAATATTAAATATCGATTGACTCACAATCGAAAGATAACGTACATCAACACGAATCATTTCGTTGGGGAAAAGCAACTAAAGAAAGACTTTACTGTAAAGGATAAGTTTTTACTCTCCGTGATTTCCACTTATATAGCAAAATACCGGATGAAGTTATTGGAGCTGGATAGTCTGCTAATACATTTTGATGTAAAGCAACTAGCAAACCGTCTCACCCAGCAAGACGAAAATTCCGTAATCGATGTAATTGCATTCGCGAAGCAATATGTGAGCGACTTGATTGAGCAAGGCAGAAAAGGGACTGCCTATCCAATTTTAACAGTTGCTAATAGCCTTGGTGACTATTTCGGAAGTCAAAAAGTTGAGATAGATCGAATAAATTCAATAATGCTGCCTGACTATGAAAGGTATCTGAGAAAGGAAAGAAAATTCAAGCGTAAAAATCAATTTGGAAAAGAGGTTAACTATGGCATTAAATAAGGGGTTAAAGGAAATGGGTGAGGCAATAGGTATTACCTGTTTAACCATGTATTGTGCTCGTCATTCTTTTGGTAGTATAGCCCGGAATGAATGTCGCTTTTCGAAGTATGATGTGGCATTTGCTTTAAATCACATTGATCCCACAACGAAAACAACAGATATTTATATTAAGCCCGATTGGCGGATAATTGATGATGTCCAGTTTAAGATTGTGTCATTGTTAAACCTAAGAAAAGGTAAATAACTACTTGTTTTTTACAAACGGTTTGTTGCCCCAAATTTAATCTTTTGGTCCCTGGTTCGATCCGAGATGGATACTCAACTTCATCTGGAGAAGATTTCAGTGTTGGTAAGTGGAAAACGCATATTACCAATCTGGTGCATCCGTTGAGTCATTCCTCTGTGTGGGTCAAACTTGAAGGCACAGTAACCACCAGAAGTATTTGGAACGGAAAGGCATTTCTTGAAGAAATTGAAGCAGGAAACGTGTCGGAGAACTTCAAAGGTATTACCCTCTTTTTATATAATCGCAAAGCAGGTCAGTGGTCTCAAACATTTACAGACCTCAGTTGAGGTGTTCCGGAGGTTCCGAGCATCGGCGAATTTAAAAATGGTGTAGCTGAGTTCTATTCTCAACAGACATTTAATGGAAAAACCGTTCTTGCCCGAGGTAAATGGTCAAAAATCACTTCAAACACCCATACTTATGAACAAGCATTTTCTGATGATGGGGGCAAAACCTGGGAAATAAACTTTATTGCCAACAAGAGCGTATCAAGTAACTATTAACAATGAAAGAGAGAACGCTGATAACACGGCTTTTGGTCATCTCTCAAAGATCAGCCATTCCTTATGAATATTTCAATAAAGATGCAGTGAACCTTTGCTGACTTTTATCGACGGGATACTGATAAGCTTATTTATATAATCCAACGAACAAAACGGCACAATTTCCCCACAGATGGAATTGGAAAATGGTCCATATTAAATGCGTATTGACACTGTCACCTTATCGGAGATATGTCAAAAAGCACTTAAAAAACAGGCAAAGTATAGTGTGATTAATTTATCTTTCATAATTTGCAATAAATTAAGGAATTGCTGAACAGGAACATATATAACCAGGACGACATTGCGTATGCTTTATAATTTGTTTTAAATGGATTACAAAATAATTCCACCACCGCAACATTTAAAGGGCTTAGTGCAATGCTTTTGGACATTGGACAGTGACTCGAATGAACCCGTTCCCAAAGACTACTTTCTGATGGCAGATAGTTGCCCTGAAATTATCTTTCAATACAATGAAGGGTTTAAAAATTATTCTCCGCAAAGTGCCCGGATCCGTTTTCAGCATTCTATTCACGGTAAATTTGATGTAGCAAACAAAGTAGGTTTTTTTGGTGTGCGGTTATTTCCGCACGCTGTGAATCAACTGCTAAATATTCCCGCAAATGAAGTTGTAAATGATGTTTTTGATTTTTCGGATCTATTCAAACGGGAAGGGGCAGAACTGGCAGATCAGGTATATAGCGCGATCAATGTGCAGGAGCGCATCGCCCGTGTTTCATTTTATCTTACAAATAAAGCATCCCGCTATAAAATTGATCCACTTAAATATTTCGTCGATAAAGTCTTGCAAAGTGCCGGCTCTGTAGACATTCAAACGATACAGCAAGAATCCGGTCTGTCTGTTAAGCAATTTGAAAGAAGATTTAAAGCAATAGCAGGTTTTCCTCCGAAGTACTTTGCGCGAATCTCCCGTTTCCAGGCCGTCAAGGATAGGTACTGTTTAAGCCAGTTCGCTACGATGACCAGTCTTGCCTATTCCTGCAATTATTATGATCAGTCGCACTTTAACCGGGAGTTCAAAGAATTTTCGGGGGTGCAGCCGCTTCGATATTTTAAACGGGTAGACCAGGAAAATAATAGTTTCCAAAAAGTTGACATGGGCATTTCTAACTTCGTAAAACAATCTGAGTTCGATGGATACCTACCCTGTGGTTGGTTCGTGTGACAAGTTCTATTCAAAAATCCTTCTAAATTAAAGCCTTTTTCTACGTCCTTAAAACGAGGATGATAGTATTGGATGTGATTTGCCCCGCCCATTCTTAAAAAAACGCAATAAATACGGTTGTATTTTCTGATGACGATTTTGTACAATCTTTCAAATTGTTTTAAAAATATCTTGCAGCCATAAATTAAAACAAAATCAAAGATCAATTAAAATGAAAAAATCACAGGGAAAAATTATATCAGGCATTACCCTAAGTCAACAAATCGACATCGTGCCATCTGTCTATAATTCAGGAAATACATTTCAAGTCGATGATCGAAGGCGCACAGTAACAAAATATTTTATTAATTTTTTCCTGGCTTTCAATGTTCTGTTTATTGTGCCAGCAATCAATTGTTCAGCCCAACAAAATTCAACGGCGGAACGTGACGGCCAGCACGATTTCGATTTTAACATAGGGGTCTGGAAGACCCATATCCGTCGCCTCTTGCATCCACTTACAGGCTCTAACGATTGGGTGGATCTGAATGGAACGGTGCATGTCCGGAAGGTTTTGAATGGCCGCGCGCAACTGGAGGAGATTGAGGCCGATGGTTCAACCGGACATTTCGAAGGTCTTACATTGTTTCTTTATCATCCCGAGGCGCATCAGTGGGCTCAGTACTTTGCCAACAGCGAAGAGGGGATATTGAACCAACCTCAGATCGGCGAGTTCAAGGACGGCCAAGGCGAATTTTTCGACCAGGAACTGTTCAACGGACGGTCCATCCTTGTCCGAATGGTTTGGTCGGACGTTACATCAGATTCCCATCACGTTGAACAATCGTTTTCCAATGACGGCGGCAAAACCTGGGAACCTAATTTTGTGGCGACCCTGACGCGGGATAAAGAAGCTTCGACCAGCGATGAGAGACCTTTACCTCCTGTCTCAAACGCAGCCGACGGCGCGCACGATTTCGACTTTCATTTTGGCGTTTGGAAGACCCATGTCCGGCGCCTGCTAAAACCTCTCAGCGGATCAGACACCTGGGCCGACTATGACGGCAATTCAGTAGTCAGCAAAGTTTGGGGGGGACGCGCGAGCCTTCTTGAACTCGAAGTTAACGGCCCGACGGGGCACATTCAAGGCTTCGGATTGCGGCTTTTCAACCCACAATCTCATCAATGGAGCCTGAACTGGGTAAACGGCGGCTCAGACCCATTCATGACAACGCCCATGGTTGGCAAGTTTGCCAACGGACAGGGGCAGTTCTATGACCAGGAAGAATTCCAGGGAAGAATCATCATGTCACGCAATGGATTTTCCTCCATTACCCCAGATTCGAGCCACTTTGAACAGGCGTTCTCCGACGACGCTGGCAAGACGTGGGAGACAAACTGGATCATGACATTCAACCGATAGGTTTTATTCGTCTTCTTCAATCTGTTGCTTACAATTCGATTGCAGCTTGATTTGAGCATTATTAACCGGGTGTAAAAATTTGTGCAATAAATGTCTTTTAAAATTAAATAGGGGATGGAGATACAGCTCGTAATGCTTGTAGAGTGAGTAAAGATGATCTTGATTTAACCTTAAACCATGTTGATCAAAGGCATAGAATTCTTGACATTTATTTGGATAAGGATTGGGCGATTATTGGTGAGGTACAAGAAAAGGTAGTACAATTGTTGACAGAATAATTATGGTTGCGAGGTATTTAAGGGGGTCGCTGGTTCGAGCCCAGCCTCAGGAACCTTAGCCGCTTCTTGGTAATATGTAACGGGGTAGTAATTCGCGAATGAGCAGTAATATCACAAATTCAAAGCTGTTATTACTCGCTATCATTGCGAGCGAATATCGGAGGCTACCTATTGTCAAGGCGGCCTATTAGGGAAAAAAGCAAGGGCTTTCAGAACTATTTTCTATCGTTCATTCTGTTGATTAAGAATCATATAAAATTTATTGACTTGAAAGCTTATAATGCAACGAATCGACCTTTACAATTTTACAATTATCCTTAAGAATGATTTTCCACCCTTTATCCGTTATGACGTTATTATTTATGCTTAAACCTTCACTAATAGGTAAAGTAACTATTTTCCAATCTTTCATCAGCATGCCGTTGGCCGAGACGATAAGCTCTCCCCAAACGTCTTTAACAACAGCTGTCGGGTAAAGCGTTCCATATTCGCCCATGTCAAACAAAGTACTAGGGTTAAAATTGACACGCACCTTTATCAATGAGATGGTTAAAGTAGGTTTTTGCGTAAAAAGTACTGTATATCGTTTTACAACCTGTAAACGCTTATCCTCTTTAAGCTTTTCCGATTGAATAATGACGTCTCCATTATATTTCTTTTCCAATGCAGCGAGTGCCGCCTTCGTTGGAAGGTTTGGCCAATTCACATGATAATATTTCGAGATCAGTACCGGAAAATCTGAATTGGAATCAGCTTTCAAAGTCCATTGGGGATCTTTTTCATAAAGCAGGTAGCCGTAAACAGGCCCGGTCATATATGCGGCTAAACGGATAAATGATTTCCGGTTGCCAGCTGTATCGATCACGTGATATAAGTGCTGCCTGATGCTGTCTTTTGGGCGGCCAAGTATTACGCCTGTATATTCGGCCACACCTTCATTCATTTCTAACAGTCTTTCATTTTTAAACGTATTGGGAAAAAGCTCACGTCTTTTTTCGCGGAAGATCAGTGCATTGGTTAAATCGGGACCACGCTGTTTAACAGGTTTGCTTAAAGCGGCTTTTAGCGCCTGTAGTTCTAGCAAAAAATATATTCGCCCGTACATGGTGCTTAGGTGGTCCACAATACGGTCGTTCTGCGGAAAACCAATTTTTTCCTGAATACGGTGGAAGGATTCGTGCACCATCATGTTTACGCGCTCGTCGCGGTCAGTTGGCAATGGCCATAGTATAAACGACCACAATTTACCTTCCCAGTAAACGGAGGTATTGGCTATCAAAACGTCGTTGGGTAAAATACCTTTATAAATATCACCATCAGGCTTAAGTATTCCGGCGCTATCGGGCATGTTTGCATAGGCTACCCTCGAATACGGCTCTACAAAAAGCATTCGCCCATATAGTTTCTCATTCCATATGTGCTGGTTCCGGGTGGCCAGCTCTGTTTCTTTAAAATATGATGCGGCCAGTTGGTTTGCCGTATCAATGGTTTGCGCGTGGCAGGCAAATACTTGCCAGAATAGTAATGCAGCTATTGTTTTTTTCATACATTTTTCTTCAATGATAAGCAGCATTGCGGATCCCACCGGGTATAATTATATTAAGTGCATGAATTTTTATATAAACCGCACGCAGGGAAAAATAATGCTACCGTTCATCCCTGAAAAACAACCGTTGCTATAAAAGATTAACATTTTGCCCTGGATTTGCATAAATTGGTCAATGCGAAAGTTTTTCCTGCATTTTTTCTTTTGGATCGTTTTCTTTTTGATGTGGAGCCGCATCATGTATTTCTATGTAAATAATATTCCCAACAGGATTTACTTCTCAGCATTGGATGTAAGCCTGGTTGTAGTTGCCTTTTATGTAATTTATTTATACATCATGCCCTATTATTTCAAGCGGAAAAGCATAGGAAGGCTGATCCTGCTTTCGGTAATACTGATAACGCTTTTAACCGTAACTGACGCATGGATAATGGGCGTATTTTTACATCATGCGCTGATGCCCATTCACTTTGATTTTTCGTGGACCTATGCAGATATGCAGTACAACCGGTTTTTTATCGTCTTATTGGGCGTTCTTGGTGGTTGCTTTGTAAAATTGGCTTTAGACAGGCTGGAAGTAAGGCGAAAAATGGAAATTATGGGGAAAGAAAAATCACAGGCAGAGTTAACATACCTCAAAGCACAGATAAATCCTCATTTCCTGTTCAATTCGCTTAATGGCTTGTATACGCAATTGGAGTTTAGCCCTGAAGATGCGAAAGGAACATTGGTAGCTCTTGCTGATTTATTGCGCTATCAGCTGTATGAATGTAACGCTGATTTTATTTCTATAGAAAAAGAACTTGCTTATCTTGAGAATTATTTTAAGCTGCAAAGCATCCGCAACGATAATTGTAAGACAATCCTTTTGATTGAGGGAAACAACGAAGATTTACTGATAGCCCCCTTACTGCTTATATCCTTTGTTGAAAACGCATTTAAGTACGTTTCTGATTATAGTGAACAAGAAAACTCTATAAAAGCCGGAATTACCTTTGTTAATAATGACCTGAATTTTTACTGCGTTAATACTTTTGATGTCAAAAGTCAGCAGCCGGGGGATGTGAACAAAGGGATCGGATTGGTTAACGTAAAAAAACGCCTTGAATTAATCTACCGGGATAAGTTCAATTTAAAAGAAGAGATTAATAACGGGTTATACCAGGTAACGCTAACACTAAAGTTAAAGTAATGCTTAACTGTTTAATCGTAGACGATGAGCCGCTTGCCCGCAAACAAATTGAACGTTACGTTGGGAGGATTCCCTTTCTAAAGCTGACCGGGACTGCCCGTAACCCAGCGATTGCCAAAGAAATTTTGAAATCCGAGTTGGTTGACCTGATCTTCCTGGATATTAAAATGCCTCAAATAAGTGGTATAGATTTCTTAAGAAATAACGATATTTTTCAGCAGGTAATTTTTATTACCGCCTTTCCGGAATATGCCATTGAGAGTTTTGAACTGGAGGTTACAGATTATCTGATGAAACCTGTAACATTCGAACGTTTTTTAAAGGCAAGTGAAAAGGCACTTGCAAAAATCAGCGGTTCACAAACCATAAAGTCTATTCATTCGCAGCCCGACTTTTTATATGTAAAATGCAATCAACGATTTGAAAAAATCCGGTTTGACGATATTCTGTTTATCGAATCGATGCTGAATTATATTATTATCATTACAAAAAACAGGAAATACACGGTTTACTCAAGTTTGAAAGCGATTGAAAACAACCTGCCTTTAAACAAATTCGCAAAGATTCACAAATCATACATGATCGGGATTGATCATATTACCACTATCGAAACCCATCAAATACATATTAAGGATTACATATTGCCCGTAAGCCGCTCACATAAACGAGTAGTACTCCAGATTGCTTTAGGCCTGGGTTTGAGCTAAAGGGCTGATATTTTACTTGTAGTTTTTTGTAAGTACGCCAGTCCATAGGAGAGACCCTTGCACATTGCGATAGTTATGATGAGCGTAAAAATATAAATCAAAAAGCGGCCATCGCCGCTTTTTTGTTTTATAGAAGATACATAATAATTATGGTAAGGGAATTCCTAATTTCTCACGCCAGTAATCGGTTACAAATATCTGTCTGGAGTCTACTTGCTGTCTCAAATTCATCCAAGTGTGCCACTTGGGATATAATTTGGATAAATAAGTTGCGACTGGCGTACCATTAACAGTTTCAGGAATGTATTTACCCCAGTGTGGGCGGTAGTTAAAGGGTGCCAATAGATCCCAGAAATTCTGGTAAAATGTTGCCGGGTCGCCCTGATTATTACCATACCAAAACACATCTATCCGGATAACATCACGATTATAAGCCGGACTTAGCCAAAAAGGACTTTTTTTGGCCGCATAAATTTCGCAGCTAAAACTAAGGTCAATAGTTATTGGCTGAGCATCATAATAATTTTTTAATGCTTGCATTACTTTTTCTGTGTCGCAAATATCTATCCAAAGCTCTGTAAACCAAACCGGCATCAGTTTATCGCTCATTTGGTTGTCCATAGGTATACCTGTGTACCAAAGATCTGAAAACAACTGCGGCCCTTTATTTTTATTGGTAGGTGTATCAACAGCAACAAAAATGTCCATGATAGCAGGGAATATCTTTGTTGCATAATTACTCTCTACCAAAGTTTTAATGATTTCATACTCTGTAGGTTTATCAGCCAGAAGTTTTTGCAGCCATGTTGGCCATTGGCCAATGGCATTGTATATAAGATTGGCAACAACATTTGCCGGATCAGGGCTGCCAAAAATATAGGGCACTTCTTCGTAAGGTTTTAATCCGTCGGCAGATGGCTGAACACCCATTAAGTCATAAGCATTTTTTGCCCAGGCTTCGGCCCCAGCCTTATCCGTACGTTTTGCTTGCCAAACCACCATCCGCGATAGATCTTGCGGACTATTATTTTGCTGCGGCCACCACATTAAACGGGTGTATTCTGTTTTCTCTAAAAAAGTTTGGAGGCCTGGTAATTTGCTCGGCCAGGATCCGAACAGGTTGATCAGGGAACATTTATCGGTGTATTCAATAGTTTCTGACCCCTCAATATAAAATTTAGGAGTACACTTAAAAGTTGCTGAAACAATAATACCCATTAAGCCCATCGAAGCTAAACCAGTCGAATGAAATTGTTGTGGAACACTAATATTATATTCATATAAATAAGGAACCGCGTAATCTCCTTCTGTCATATAGTTAACTACCTCTATAGAATCAAGGGCATCTTCAAACGAATATTGCGTTGAACCACCAGATGAACCAGTGGACAGAAAACCACCAATAGTTTGATGCGTTATCCCGCCCAGGTCAGGAAGTGCGAGTCCCAGGTTATCTAAAATATAACACAGGGAATTTTCAACGGTGGAGATTTTTGTAGGATCAAAAGGGTCGACACCGAGGTGGCAGCCTGCCTGAACTTTTACAGTGTCGGCATCAATCATCGTCACCGCGTACATTTTGGAGAGCATAATATACTTGTAGGGCCTACCGGTTGATGATATTTGTTCTTTTTCAGTAGTGCCGATTAATGGAAATGAGTGGCCTGAGCCGCGAACACAAATGATCTCGTTTTTGTCCAGAGCCTCCTGCACTAGTGCAATTACATCATCGTTGCTTTCTGGCAGCCAATAGGTTGCGCCATTTACAATTCTTGTATCCATTGTTTAAAGGTTTAAGTTTTAACTAATAATTATTTAATACTACAAGATAATTAAATAATAAATGTATCTTGATGTATCATTCTGTTCATTTTCTTTCGTCTGAGGAGCGCGAAAATGAATCGAAGAGTCAGTGTTTCAAAAAAGACATTGGATCTCAAAATCTTGAAAGGTGCCAAACCGCAGTTTACCTGCGTTTGAAAGATTGGATTTAATATAGACGGTCAATTTTTTTATTCATGAGTTTACAATTAAGCTGTTATCCGGTTATGGATCAATCGTCAATTACAGATCAAACCATGATCCTGGTGCAAAATTTGTCAAGCAGAATTGTTAACTCCGAAAAGTAAACACTACCCTTTAGGTGATGTGTTAACCTTGGTAGGATCATTTTGATGTTTCCTGCCAATGAGTAGAACATTTCTGCGCCTTGTAGTTCGCTAAGCCGGCCAATAATCAGCATCGTTTGAAAGATATTGGCAGCATCAAAATTCAGCTGAAAATCAGCATAGGGTGGGGCATTGCCGGCATTAAGCCATTTATTATAATATGCTTGGCCTATTTCGGTTGGTACATTGGCATGATGGTAGATCATTGCTTTTTTGTCGTTGTCCCGCTCTATTTTTCCAATCAGTAGTTTGCTAAGATCGATCAGGCTATGAAAAAATTTTCCATGCTCGAAATCCACTAGTATGACCCTGCCGTCAAGCACTACCGATTGGCGCCGGTCTGCAAGATCGTCATGAACGAAAGACCAGAACGTGCTGGGAGTCAGCACAAGGTTCTGGGCTTGTAGTAATAACCTTTCAAGCTGTGGCCTTTCTTCCAACCCAATCAGTGAAAAAAACTCCAGGAGCTTAGAGCATCCTTTTTGAAAAATTGCGGCACAACCTTCGGGGCTATATCTCCTAATATCTGCGCTCAGGCCAGCTTCTGTTCTCACTTGTTCATACATATCTCTGGTTCCACGGCTTGCCTGGTGCAGGTTATACAATGTATCGGCCAGTGTGTCGATAATGTGGTCCAACGATTCAAAACTGTAGGTGTCGGGGCCAAGATCTTCCATTAAAAACATCTGTTCTGCATATCCATATATCGCTGGAAACCTATTAAACCTGGGGCGAAGCCGTTCCAGATATTGGTAATTGACTTGTTCTTCCAAAAAATCTGGTGGTGAAAAATTACTGCTGAAAATGGTCGGATCGTAGAATTTAAGGATCGCCGTTTTTATTTCCGAACACTCATGGTGCTGCAAAGTCAAACGCATAACCTGGATTTCCATCTTGTGATTGAGTTTAGCGCAATCTGCAATCTGCCAGTCTTTGCCGAAAAATGTGGTAACAAGCCGGGCGGCTTCGTTTCGTAAAATTGCCGGAAGCCGTATTTGTTCGTTTGTCGATAAATGATCAGTCATCAGAAAATTTTAATAATGTAGGCCAGTGAATACCAGGCGGGATTGATCCCGCCATTTTGTGTTGCGGATACCACATTACTGAACCCGACAGAGACAGTATGGGTGTGGCTGCCATCCGAAGAAGTATCTTGAGTATTGTTGCTATCCCCTCCACCCTCAGATTTTCCGTTGTTGTTACCATAGTACAGCGTATAGTGGGAAGTATCTCCCGAGCTCATGGCCAGTGTTGTGTTGAACGTCATGGAGTGATTGTGAGTCCCGTCGGTTGAGGTCTGAAAGGTTTGGTCGCTGATGGTTATATTATGGGTATGCTGGTCAGGGCCGCCCTGCAAATTGGTCGTCGGCGCAACGGTACCTCCTGCGCCGATTACAAACTGGTCGGTTAAGTTGGGAACAATATAACTCCCGTCATTAGGCGTCTGAACGGTTTGTCCGTTACACAATGCCCAGCCCGCAGGCACACTTGTGATATCGCCGGCCCACATCACTACAGTGCCGAATGGAAGAAGGCTATACAGATCAGGTGTAACCGAAGTAGTCACCGAGCTCGCAATCTGCTGGCTGGTGTAAATATTACTGGCGATCAGGGTAAATGTTGTGCTGCTGGTAATGCTGGCGGTAGTCTGGTCGTTGAAGTTCGAGCTATTGGTTTGCTTCGCGTAATCTGTATTGGTGACGGTAACAAAAGTCGCATTCAATACCCCAAAATTCAGGGTAACTTGTTGCGGTCCAGTCGGAAAGGAAATGGTCGATGGTGTTGCAGAAAAACCGGTGACGACTATGGGACTCACTTTGACAATGTCCACGGCGACTTCACCGTCGTTATAACCCGGTATGCCTGTCCAGGCCACAATTACAGAGGTAACTCCGGGAACAAGCTCGGTGATGATATTGCCAATGGAGATTTCTGCAGTCGACGCTACGCCCAGACCCAGAATCGTGGTTGTCAGCGGTTCGAATTGCCAGTACGGGTTGCCCCCCAGAGTATTGGGGATGACTTTCCAGTTGTTCAGGTTGCTGTTCGCCATATTCACTGAAAAGTTGCTGAGATCGACCGTGGTCAAGGCTCCTGAGCCTGTGCCAAAGACAAAGCTGACAGAGAATACCGGTGCGGTAGGCTGGCTGTTTAAAGTAATAGCCGTAGTCTGTGAATTGGTAATGTAAAGGGTAAGGTTGTTGGCTTCGGGCCCGATAAAGACCAGGTCTGTTTCTGCAAAGCCTACAAGCGGAGCCAGGGCTTGGCTGGTAGTGTCCGGAGGATTTAACAAGGGTACCTGCAACTGTACCGCTATGTAATTTGTTATGCCGCTCACACCTGCATAGGTAAAAACAACGGTGCCGCCCTGGACAGGGCTGCTTACATCTGGGGTTATCACATTCGTCAGGGAGAAGGTAATCGAATTGCCGATGCCGATAGTTACCTGCGATTGCGGGGCGATGGCCAGGTATGTTCCGTCTTCCGGATCGCTGTACACGGCGGCAGTCCACTGCGTTTCGCTAGGTGTTGCCGCCCAACTCATCACACTTACATCATCGGCAGGAATATATTGTCCTAAAAATTGCAGGTAAAGCACGCCCGCCAATCCTGTATGCAACATCGAATAAACATCTCCCGGGGGAAATATGACTTGCTCATTGGTATTGTTGGTCATCGTAATCGTTATCTGATTAAGTGATGCCGAACTGGTGATATAAATAGTTTGCGACGCATCATAGTTTGCCCAGCCGAAGCTGAGTGTAGTCTGGTCCGATATGTCCAGGGCAAACATTCTTTTAGGTACAGCACACATGATATAGCTTTTTTAATATAGATGAATAATTTATTTCTTTTCAGGTTCAAAATTGCTTAGTTGCAGCCAGCCTTCAAGGATTTGCTGGGGAGTATAATTCAAGGTTGCCTGTTGTGAACTTTCCTGTTCAAGGGTCATCGTGTTCCATTGCTCCGCCTGTACGGTGATCCAGTTCCAGGTTCCCTGCGTTTCGTCCGGAATTGGAATAGCAACCGATCCGTCGTTGGTCCCTGAAAGCACCGGCGCCGTCAGGAAAGTAACCTTCAACTTTCCCAGTACCCCGGCGTAAAGTTCCGGGTCCAGCCTAAAGGTGTGGACCGGTAAAATACCCATTGTAGCATGAATAGGCGCCATTGGGTCAAGCAGCAGCAGAAAATCAAGCGGATTTGCAGCGGGCGAAGCCGTGAGGACAATAGTGTCTTGTACAGGCGTTGTTACCGACCCCGGGGAAGATGTGGCGCCAAGGCTGTAAAAGGTTGTCAGGTCGGTTATTCCGGTATTGCTAAAAGGCCAGAAACCCACAAGTCCGTCGTTCATCTGCAACAGATCGCCCAGTTGTACTGGAAACTGAACGCCTGATAATCCACCATCAGTTCGGGTACCGCCATTTACCGCATCGGCAAAGCCATACCAGGATTCATCAGTTGCCGGTGCGCCCAGCAATTGCAGCTGCATGGAGATATTGGCAAGCACAAGGGGCTGGCCTACCAGCAAAGCATTAGCTTGGTCATCTGATGTCACAGGAGGAAAGATCATGCTCAACGCCTGATTTATCGCTGCAAGGAAGGGCGTCAGATAACTGGCCTCACCTTCGTTATAAAGTGCTGTGATCACAGATACCAGTTGTGGATTCAGGCCTTCGAGTGCTGTTGTTAGCAAAGTGCCCGGAGGATTTGTCCCACCTGCAGCAGACATAAATATGACATTGGTGGTTCCGGAAGGTTGGAGCAATTCACCTATAGCATTTCCTGCTGTATCGTACAGGTAAATACTATTATCCAGACGGTTAGGCAGCACCCAGCCGATAATGGGAGAATCATCTTTTCCGTCGCCTGCCGGTATCCAGGAAATGTCGAGTTTGGCCGGTTGTGTGATACGGGGAGGCAGAAATGCCTGTACACCCGTTGCGGTAAGCGTACTTGGTGGCAATAAGGTTTGTGCCACATAAACCGTAGGGTTCAGGTAATCCTTGAATTGGCCAAAGGCATCGATCAGCCTGATCTGGGTGATTTCCAGGCTTCCACTGCGTATGGGGTTAAACTGAACATCCGGTTGCGGAGCCACATAGTTTTGCCCATTAACTGCCTGGACAACAGGCGGTATAAAATGGGCCTGTAAAAGGCTGCTCGCCAGAGGGTCCCAGACCGGCATTTGGAGCACTTGTTGCGACATCAGCAGCGAATCGATAAAGCCGCCAAGGCCCTGGGCCAACTGCGGCAATTGCTGTACCTGGGCCAGTAAAGACTGAAACTCCTTGGTATCGGCATTGGCGGGAACATTGTCGAGGTAATGCTGAATGGCAAAGGACAGGTCTTGGCTGGCGCTCGGGGTGAGATTGACGGTTCCCGTATAATTTGCCCCTGACTGTAGTCCGGTACCCGTGTATTGCAGCTCTATGGAATCTTTGTTCCAGGCAAACTGGTCGTTGAGAAATGTTACGGGATAGGATACCGGCGATCCCCCTGCTGTGTCAACTGAAAGTACTGGTTGATAAAAAACGGAGTATTGCATGATGATAGGTAGCCAGGGCGTGCCTGCATAGGTAAATATCATCATAGCATCGGGTGCAGTACCGGTGTAGCTGGCATCAGGGGTTGCCTGTCCGGCCATCAGTGCTGTCAGCGCGGCCTGTAAAGCCTGCACCGTTCCCGAAAAATCGATTATGGCAGGGTTGCTGCTGCCGCCTTGCTCCACAAGATCCTGTGCGATAGTGTTCTGAAGCAGAGGGCATAACAAGAATGCTTCCTGTAGCAAGGTGTTGATGAGCGTTATCGGCGCATCGTCTGGCGACACATCCAGCACGGGAAGCTGTGTCAGATCAAGCGTAACTGCCGTACTGCCAGAAACAAAACCAGCATCAAGCGACAGACCGGTGAGCAGTTCGCTTTCCAGCCGGCAGGGAAGCTGGTTGCCAGGATTACCTGCGCCATCCATACCATACCGGGTTGCAGGAACTACATCGTCTCCTGCCAGGATAAGCACCGGGTTATTGGCTTGCCAGTAGTGTCCTACTGGTTCGCTTTGCACCAAACGAAGGGTTGTGGGCAGGTTAGCGGTTAATTCAACTTGTGCATTCTGCACCGGAGCAAGATAATCTGTCAGGTAATCTTCCAGCAAAGCAGCAAGCGGTGTTGCTTCCGAAGTGACAAATTCCTGGGCATTGCTCGCATTCAGGTTGGAAGGTATACCCTGCGGGTTATCATAGCTAAGCGCAAGGTATTTGTACCAGTCAGCAAAAAGCTGTGCGCTTTGGGCGTTCAGCGAAAGCAGCTGTGCATCTGCCGCTGCCTGTAGGTTGTTGAGTTCTGTCAGCGAATCCCAAAACGGGGCTATCGCCTTGTATGAACTCTTATCTGTCGGATTGTTGCTCAGTATCCGCCAACGCGCACCTGATGGTATTGGTCCGAAGGAAGCTCTGTGCAGGGTTTCTTCAAAACTCTGCAGGGAATCTGGTATCTGGCCCAGCTTCGAAAGATAGTTGAACTGCAATAGGTTGAGGAGCAGTTCGGCATAAGGATACGTAGTTTTATTGCCGTTCATATTGGCCAGTAATGCCGAGAATGCTTCCGGCGAGTCGTTCCCAATCGCCACACTGATCGGATTCGAATTTGTATTCAGGTATTGGGTATCAGGGTTCCATGTAATATTGGTGATGATCCCGTTGCATACTGTACTTTGAGGATTGGTGCCAGTGGTATATGCCCATCCGAAGGGATTGTCCGCTTCCTCGTAACTTTCACCATTCAAAGGATCGTTTGCAGCATCGCTGTACCACCCTGTCGCCTGGTAATGTACCGTGGACGTTGCTGCATTGTAATCTACTCCATCAAAATTGTCAAGAAAGCCGAATACCGTGCTTGAATTGGGATAATAAGCTGCGAATGCAACCTGGCCGTAGCCTGTAGCAACAAGCGGGCTCAATCTCTGTGCTGATGTTTCCGACCAGCTTTCAACCGGAAATGCTTGCCCGACGTAGTTGTAATTCTGACCTGGATTGTTAGGAGCAAGTGGCACTGTAGGTTGTGGGAAGGCTATCGGCAATGAAGGGTCTTGAACTTCTTGCAGACGGTCACTTTCGATAACCCAGCTTTTTGTCGTTGTTACGGGGGTGCTGGGATTGCTAAGATCAAGGATGATCCTGGTTAGCATCCAACGGTTGGGTACAGCAGGAAACTGAGGTTGCATAGTCGGCTGTCCTGGCGGTGGAATGGACTGGGTAAGGCCATCGGGTAATGCCCAGTGCAGGTGAATGCCGAACTGTGCCGGTACCTGGCCATTAAAAGGCGAAGCACCTGCCACTACTTGGTTACTGGTATAGGAAGATTTGTTAACGAAGCTTCCATCATTGTTCCAGGGCAAGATACTGAAGTCGGCTTGGGGGGAAAGCACGTTGGCCTCGGCCGAAACGTCGGAATTGCCCACGCAAAGTGCCTGGAGGTCGATAGGTATGATCAGTGGCGTATTGAGATTCATGCCGGGTTGTTTTTAGGGGTTGCAGAACAGGTAAATTGAACACTTTGTACACCCTGCACTAGTTCGAGCGCGAACTGGGCGGCTGTAAATGCCGGATAAGGCGGCGGGGTGTTGGGTGGCCATACCGTGGGCTGATTGATAAGTTGCTGAGCAAACGTATTAGCCCGCAAAACGTTGAGCGTACTGGTGCCGCGCATCGGAACAGGATAATTTTCTTCCCCGGTAATTACTGTTCCACTGGTTACACCATCTCCGGTTTGCGCATAACGCAGTTCGGTAGTTGGCGGAATAGTGTCTGGCGTAACCCCGAAATGAACGCCTTCTGAGGGCTCCTCGAAGATCACCGATTGCACCACACCTTCAAAAATCACGAAAAGCAAGGAAGACGATAACTTTTCCATGCGCAGGATGCGGATGGAATTTTGGGCTGCAGCATCTGAAAAACCATGAACCTGTATACCCGGCCAGCCTGTTATAACCATGGACCTCAAAAAGAAACCGCTCAGGTTGTTCGATTCTGACGTCCGATACTCCTCCAGGTATTTTTTAGCCTTTTCGGCAGCGGGTCCTGTCGCTTTACTGAGTATAGTAGCCCTTATCGAAGACATTTTCTGTTTGGCGCTTTCGCGGAACGCTGCGATATGCGCCGCCAGTTGGGAATTGGAAGACATGGGTTTGCTCGAACCAATGCTGAAAGCGCCATCGATCAGTACATCCATCCAGTTGTTGTCGACCTGGAAAAAGCGGAGGGATTCGGTAGGCAGCATGCGTTCATCCGGAACGATATAGTTGAAGGGCATTCCATAAAAAAGACGAAGCCTGCTGAACCAGGTTTCTATGGTTTTATGATCATCCCTTTCGGAATGCATTTCGGTTTTAAGGAGGTATTCCGCAAGGTGCTCCTTTATCTGTTGTTGGTCGGGTCGTTTAATGAAAGCCATCGTTTAAGGGTTTTGCGGTTTAAAATTTTCTATAAGCTGTTTCACTACAGTCATCAGAGACGACCGGATACGGGCGATATTTTGTTCTACCGGTAACTGCGTGATATCTGTTTCTATATGCAGGTATTTGTTGAGTATGTTTTGTTCTAGTTGTACCAGGGCATCGCTTGTATGTCTGGTCCGCCATCTGAAAAAGGCAAGCGCAAAATTCCGGTCGTTCAGGGCGAGCAAACGTCCCAGTTGCCAGGCAGCGGCATATGATGTATCGAACATCCCCGAACCGGGATCGTAACGCATCAATTGATCTGCGTCACCAAAGGGAAGCTGTATAAAGGGTTGCGTACCATAAGGCAAAAGTGGTCCTCTGTACCAGGATACGGTGTTATCACCATTGCGTAGTAAATGTGCAAATCCTGTGTAGCCCATGTTTATGATGTTTTGTACCGATGCATCTGCAGTTGCATCGCCCGACGAAAGACTAGTGTCGAAAAATTGTTGCAGGCCTGCGGGCGCTACATTTACCGCTTCCAGATATTGCGCAAAAGAGACCTGTTCGGTTTCGGCCATAAAAGTCCAGTTGTACAACACCACCATACGCATCAACTGATAATTTCCGGCTTCGGTTGAAGGTGTACCATCATCAGCGGGTAATACTGGTGCATAATTTTCAAAAGAAATTAAAAAGCTGGTTGTGTTCATGCCTTCCGGCGGCAACCGGTTACTGATCACTAAACTCATTGTTCCCGGCGCCGGATTATCGCCGATCGTCACTTTATGGGTAACGTCGACCGTACGTACGTGGGCTAGCCATGCCAGGTCGTTGACGCTGGGAGCAATAGCATTGAAGAGTGAAACTGGAATGTCAATGACGGTAACCGGATCTGTATTTTGCTGTCCCGGTTCCAGCGTCAGCGGCGGGAAGTAGGTTCCGGCAGGCGGTGTTATCAGGTCGTTCAGCGTGAGGCTCTGCAACGCAGGCGGCGGATCGGTTTCGCCAAAGGTCATAACGCCTAGCCAGGAAGCCACATCGTCGGTGCCTGTGCTGGCGGCCTCACCTGTTCCACGCTGCCAGGGCAGTGTGGGCGTGGTCAGTATAACATGCGGAAATACGTTGCCATAGTATCCCTGCTGATTGGCCGGCGGAAATACACTTTGAATATTCGAGGTGTCGAGCTGAAACCGTATGCCGCTTACAAATACAGTGAGTGGGCTGGTCTGAAAGATCTCTGTGTCGATACTGTTGATGGTTACCGCCTGTGATACATTGACGGTATATTCGCCGCTGTCTAAAGCAGGCAATTGGTGTTGTATGAAGGTCAGTGTACTGTCGTTGCTCATGTTTTTTCGTTTTGATCTTGGGGTTATGCGGATTCTGCTTTTTCTTCGCCCGCAAGCCGTAATGCCGGCGCGCTGAGCAGCAGATCATTTGCATCAGTAGCAAAGTTGGTTACCTGCACATTATTATCCAACGCAAAGCCCTGCGTAATAAGGCTGTTGATCCATGAAGTACGTGTGGCAGCAACGCCGGGGTCTACTAATGATGATTGCATTTCAGACATAGCATTGTCATCTCCGTATGGGTCTGTATTTACGATGTTAGCGTTTGACCAATTCCAGGGTACCGGGGTAGATGGATTATAAAGCAGCAGCTCAATATCTATAGCCGAGGTCGTGGCCGGTTGCGGGGGAGTGGGTACAAGATTTACACCGATAAGCGCATCCGGTAGGGTTCCGTCGGTGCTCATCGTATTGGTCGTATTGGCCCACAAACCGCTTGGCACCTGGCCTGTAACGGCCTGTGATACCCAAACGTCTTCATCTCCTGCCGAAGGAGCAACGATGCCAATAGTAAGTGACACAGCCAGACCGCCTGGAGATACACCCATCGGGCCAACGCCAAGATTCGTGTTCCAGGTTCCCGGCACCGGTGTGCTTATCGAGTTGCTTTGTTCATCCGTTGTATTTACCGTCGCCAGGGTAGACGGAATTTGTAAACTGATCAGCAGGCTGAAAGTCTCGGGGTCAACCTGCCAGGTATAAGTATCGATCATCTGGAGCAATCCTGCATTGGCGTTGAGCGAGATGATGCTGTCGGTAGCGGTTACCGGCACACCATTTTCATTGGTTGTTTGCGCTGCAAGCTGGCTGGTTTGACCCGCAGGCGGCGTGGATTGTGGAGGCGGCAGGAAGCTTTCCGAGAAAATATTCCAGGGCAAGTTGGATTGCTGTTGCAGGCTGGGACCGAAGCCCACATTGACCGAGATCACATAAAGGTCTACGCGCACCGTACCGCCAAAATCAAGCCCCCATAGCTGTAAGGCCATCCCCGCGGTAACGCTGATTGTGACTGTGGTAAACAACAGATCCATCTTGATCGAGGCGCCAACTGTTACATTGAGGCTGGCATAGAAGCTGAAGGGCTTGAAGCGGATAAGAAAATCGGCTTCGGCAGTGAACCATGCACGTATATCCCAGGCTTGAAAAACCGCATTAAGACTGCCTCCGGCCATTATAACGGATGGTGTCAGGGCAAAATATGCGCCACCAGTGATGGATAACGCTGAAGACAGCTGCCAGGAAATGCCCAGCAGTGGTACGGTCGGATAGTATTTCTGTGGAACGTAGTATGGGTTATAACCGCCCAGTGTGACAACAAAATCTCCGGAATACGGACTGGGACTGAACCAGATGTCAAAAGCAAAGCCCCCGGTAAGTTTGGCATCTTTGCTGAGCACATAAGATGCCGGGCTCAATTGTGCGTTCACGGAAAATATCCCGTTAGAAGGAAGAAACTCGATGAGTATCTGCATCTGGGCCTGCGCAATAGGCGATACCGGAGTTTCGCCATCAACAGTAAGAGGTATAGTAAGCGTAGATTCGCCCATAAGTGCTACGGCAAAAGTATTTCCAAAAGAGACCGTAAGTAAGGCAAACGAATTCAGCATTTCGAAAGAGCTGAAACCGATGCCGGCGGCCAACCAGTTTTGATTAACTTGGGTGGTAACCAATTGCTGTAAATCTGCCTGCACCTGTGTAGCGGTTTGCGGAGGTATATTGGTAACGGCTTGTATCAAAGGATAAGTAGCTACTGTACTAATCGTCGGTAAGTTGATCTGCGCATTGTAGCCAAAACCTCCAGCAAGGCCGGTGACAAAGAAAAACGGGAAGCCGCCTAAAGGAACAGAGACTGCTACGTAGGCAAAAAGCGAGGGTTGGCCGTCGACAGTGCTGTACATGCCAAAGGCAGTAGCCCCGAATGGCCCGGCCTTTACTGAAAGGTTGCCAATGTATTCGGCAGGTGTTTGATTGGGCACCGTAAGTAGTCCACCGGCAATGTTAAATCCTGTACCGGTATAGGCCACTTCCAAACCGCCAAGGCTGAACGAAGGGCTAAGAGGCAGGGAGATAGGAATAATAACTTCCAATGCCGTAAGGCCGATACTTAAGCCGCCGAGCGACACACCACCTGATATCTGCAAAGCCAGGCTATTGCTGTTCACAATCTGGAAGCCAACACTTTGTATCTGAACAGGACCGAAGCTGCGTTGTACATTCACCGATGTAGCTAACGAACCCGGTGCGGCGGAGGCAGGCAGTCCTGATGATGCAGGAGCAGGCACCTGCATCGGTGTCGCCGTTTGCGAAGGTGGTGCGGGTGGTGGAGTATCGTATTCGGAGCCGTCAGAGAGGGCAAAGCGTACAGTAAAACTCTCATTGACCAGGCTGCCTACAGCAAAGTCGATCGAAAGCGTAATGCCACTGCTTAACTGGGTACCCACAATGGCTTCCTGTTCGGGCGTAAATGTTATGGCGGGAAGGCTGGTGGTCGTACCTACAAACCGCAGGTTGGTAATGGTAAGGGTGTCATCTCCTGCAGGTACCAGGTTGCCCACTACTGGTATATTGGTAAGGTTGATATCTATCGGTTGGCCTTTGGGCGTGGCTTCAAGACCGAATACAAAGCTCCAATCACCGGTTGTGGACTTGCCGGCTATGATCAGCGCGTCGCCGAATGATTTCGACTCGAGTTCGAAGGTGAAGATCAGATTTTGCGAATCAAATGTAAGCTTGGCAGCCGAAAGGGAAAGATCGAGGTTGGGAAGCTCCGGTAAACCGTACAGCCCAAGCGCCATCACAATATCAATATACGTGACTGGTGCCCCGGTATCTTCCCAAGCTCCGGAAAAAGTGAAATTGGTATCGGAAAGCGATAAGGCAATATCAAACTGGTTGTCCTCATCTATCATGAAAATGCCTTCCACGCTAGCCTGGACATTTGGTGTATTTGAGGTGTCATAAGAGAAGGACATCGACAATTCCTCAAAGGCAATGGTGCCGTTATCGCCAAAGCTGAACGCCCAATCACCGGCAATAATAAGACCTGCACTGTACATGCCAGCGGAAATATTGGCTTCAAAACTGATCTCTGCAAAGACAAGGTCGGATGGTACTGTAGTTTGCTGCGGATAAAAAGCCGCGATCAGTTGGGCCACCCCGGGCTGCTCGCCAGGCTGCAGCTGTCCCGAGAGGATCAGATCTTCTGCGTTGCCCAACTGGGCCTGTATCAGAATGGGCACCACGCCGCCTAGTTCGAATATCCCGGAAAAATTGAACTCGTAGAGTGGGTTGTCTCCGAAAGGCTGAAAAATACTGAACGTAAATGCCAGGTTGCCTATAGAAATTATCGGCGTATTGCCATCCATCCATACATTCCAGAGTTCATCAGGCAATGCAGAGATCGTCATCATTGCATACTCCAGGCTTTCGGAAGTAAGCCCGATTCCAAAGTTGATAGCTGAAATAGACAGCACGCTCTGGTCGTCCTGGAACTGCGAGGGAAGGCTAGTAATAATACCGTTATTGTTGCCGAAATAAGTATCGATCGCATCCGGGTCGATGGCCAGAGCCGTGCCTGTTGCCTCAAGGTTCAGTACCCCGTCCGACCCTCCGCTGAGCAAGGCATTTAAGTCGAGGTTAGAGCTTCCGAAAACGATCGTTGTTGAAAACAGAACCCCTTTCTGGTATTGGCTGATGCCGGGTAACTGTCCCGCAAATAGGGACAGGGAAAAGTCAAGGGTAACCGAGCCCTGGCCAAAGAGGTTTGGAATGGAGCCCGAGCCTACTGTGAGCTGCATATTGATCGTGCCGTCAACTGGCGTGCTCAGATCCAGGCCAATAAGACCAAAAACAACGCTTTCGACTGCAAAGGCGTTGAGGAGGGCGAGGGCAAGGAGAAAAGACGCGGGGCCTTGCGTGTTGCTGAATAGGCCATAAAAATAGAGCCCTGAACCACTAATCGCTGCATTGTTCACCGGATCACTGGCGACGCCTGAAGCGAGGATCAAAGCCGGAGCAACACTGGTGTCAAGGACCAGCTCATCATAGATGCTGCCGGCAAAAAAAGGTATCGACTGGCCGAAGGTCCAGTTTGCGGGCAGATTGACATGCAACAGCATAACAAAAGTACTTGTGTCTGAAGGATCCGGGCTAAATTGTATGGTGATCCCCGCATCGGTAAGGCCGAAGAATGTTCCATTGATACTTCCCTCAAAAATAATGTTGGCTTGCTGAACGACAAACCCAGTACTGTTGTTCAGTGGTATATTTGTGCCGGTTATACCAAGCTGGGCAAACAAATCCAGGTAGGTCTGACTTTGCAACGCCGATATGTCCATGCTGCCCGAAGTAGCTCCCACGGGATAGTTTTGTACCAGAAGGGCAAGTAAATCTGATTGGGTCATGGGATTATTTATTTAGCATCACGATTGCAGTTGAAAACTTATGGGAAGATGGTCGCTAATTGCATGCCTGTAAATGGCCAATGCGTCACCAATTCCTCCCGGTGTGGTATTAATGTTGTTTTTCACCAGTGTCAGGGTTGCATTTATCGCCGTGACGGAGCCGGATATCTTCGTAAGTAGACTATTTGCGGCTGTAAGCTTGTTATAATTATTTTTGACCCTTTTATTCAGTGTGCCGGTGGGTGCGCCATTGCTTTGGGCTGTAGTAAGGTTTGCCTTTGCATTGTTGTACAAGACTGTTAGTTTCTTGACGGCTTTATCCATTTTAGTTTCTAACGCTTCATATGTGTCCAAGGCTTTCTGAAGAGATGCTGCCCCACCAAATACCCGGAAAAAAGTGAGCAGGAGCGTCGCTATTGGTGCGTTAAAGGTGGTGCCAGGATAATAGGTAGCTAACGGTGCAGCTATTTTTGCCGAGTTGGCAACTACTGTCAACTGATTGGCTGCCGTTGTGCTCTGTCGGAAGTAGAAGTTGTCGTATATGTTTGCTTCCGTGTCTTTCAATGGCGCGGTGTTGGGCAAAAACTTGGCGCTTAAAGAAGTATAGGTAGGCGAAGGTAACAATGCTTGGTTGGTGTTAAGGGGCGCCGCAGTGATCGGATTATAGACGGTCACCAGCTGCTGTGGGCTTTTGGCAGAAAAGTTAACTGCATTGGGATTGCCTGCAACAGGAGCTCTCTGGTAAGCCCGTGCCTGCTTCGTGAGCTGTGCTGTGGAAATATTGAAATCGCCCATCAGCAGCGTATTCGAACCTGTGGCTGCAAGCGGAAAGCTCATACCGATGTTATTGATGGCCTCAAAACGTGTAGGGTCCTGTGGACCTGGGGCATGATAAAGCGCTATTGTAAGCGGCTTCGCGTCCAGGTTGAGATTGATCAGGTAGGGAGATCTGTCGCCATAGCTGATAAACCGCAACACATCGAGCTGCGCAAGGATCTGACTCATTTGCGATAGCTGCGCTGGATTGAAAGCGATCGGTGGATTGGGGTTTATTGTCAGATTGAATGCCACTGGAGTACCACTCTGCATGGCTTGCCAGATAGCCGGATTAACACGGTAAGTGGTAGTTTTTTTAGTGGTGGACCGCTCTTTAAAGATGCCATTTATCAGATAACCGTTTGCAGCGAGCGACTGTAGGAATTGCGACTGGGCAGCAGTGGTAGTAACGGTTGTGCCTTGGAATAGGCCGGCAAAAGCCTGTTCATCGGCTACGTTAACCAAGGAAGTGGGCCCCGGAAGCCCGGCCATGTTGAGATCAAAGGTAGCGGTTGACTTCCAGAAGTAAAGGTATTGTTCCTGTGTGCCACCATCCTGTCTGGAACTTACCGCACCCTTCCATGTGGTGCCGGGAGTACCATTGTTATTGAGCAAGCTCAGTAACCAGCTGCTTAACAATGATCCAATACCGGACTTAACTTCCATGATGCCCAAGACATCAATGTTAAGTCCCTTTGTAACTGCAGCAATAAAATCTACAACTTGAGATTTTGAAAGCGGAGTGACAGAAGGATTGAGTGAAGCTTTGGTGTCGCCAAGGCTCTCAATGTTCCAGCTAAGAACGGTGATTGTGGTAGGCATAGGCAGATTTAATTTATTAGTTCTAAAATGAAAAAGATAAACTACTAATTTCCAAATAGATATGATATAAAGTAATTAAGCGTAATTGTTGTCCCGTTCACAAGCGGCGTTTACCCCCTGCACAGTTGTAAGATCATCAAGCCTGAACAAACCATTCAAGCCCCGCACTATTCTTGGTGCCCTAATAGCTGACTTGACTGCAAAAAACACCGAGGCTGCCAAGACCAAGGGCGGTTCCCCCAATATTGATGTTTAAATTATATGAATTTAAATATCAATTACGTTTCTTGTAATATTTTTAATTAATATGAATAAAATGAACAAAAGATTAATAAAATATCGTTGCACTTATAAGAATATAACGATATCAGGCAAGTGTAAATTGATATTTAAGATATTAATAATGCTATGAATTAAAAAAATATAGTTTGCAAGCCATTGAATGCCCGTTCTGGAGTGGAAATTCCGCAAGGGCTGACCATGCAATTCCGTGCCCTGCGTTCTTTGTATTGTGTAAATGAACTTTCAAAATGCACTTGAGTGTTAGGCAGTAAGCATGATCAAAGTGTTGCAGAATACATTGGTCGATTTTCCGGAATGAGTGATCAATGGCTAGATATTCTCCAGCATACCGACCGACTAAACGGCTATTTTACGCATGGTTGCCAAGTTGGTAGCGGTGGAATGCCAAATGTCTTTGTGAACCGATCCTTTATCCCGGATCTACAATTACTAGGTGGCGCTGATAATGGCGGTACCCGCGTATGGTGGGATATCGGCAAAGCTAACATCTAGTATTTAAAATAAAACTATTAATAAAAAGGCTCCAACCTTAAATTGCCACATCATGCACGAATAGTGGGAAATAGTTAATAGATTAATTAAATTGTTTAGTTAAAATCCCCGCTTCGGCGGGGATTTTTGTGTTTACAAGATTTTGCGTTTAACAAAAACGAGCATCCTATTTAGGATGCTCGTTTTATACCTAAATCTTAATACCGGGATTAAGAGGCCTTAGTTTTTGCTGCTTTTTCTTTTGCTTTCTCTTCCTTTTTCTCGGCTGTCAAATCCTCGTAAGTTTTTTCCTGGGAGGCAGTTAAAACGGCGGCTAACTTGTTATCGGCTTGCTTGTCGATAGCATCTTTTTGTTGCTTTTCGTCTTTAGCATTTTTTACCTTGGCTAATTGGGTATCGCGATCAAGCATAATTGCTTTCACCTTGGTGGTTTGATCTGCATTAAGGTTCAGCTTTTTCTTAAGCGTTTCTGTTTGTTTGGCTGCTTTTTGTGCAGGTGTTTTATCGCCTTTGGCATAAGTTAAAGTGTTCAGTCCTGTTGCAAGGAATAATATTAAAATCAGTTTTTTCATCTCAATTGTTTTTTTTTAATATGATCACAAGTTAGCACTTAAGGTTTAATCTAAGTACATATTATTATATTTTACATATTGATTAAATCAGGCAGTTATAGATTTATTACCATGTTGGGATACAATTCTACTACTGCTAAATTTATTACTGGTAAATTGGCTATTAGGTTTGTGAGCCATAATCCGCCGCAAACACTGCTTGATAAAATTGATAGTGGATTTGATCATCGGCTCGCCAGAATATCAACGACGTTAATTCATTAAACATACGATTATGTTGAATAGGAGAGGGTTTTTAAAGGAAGGTGGCCTGAGCCTTTTTGGCGTTGGTTTGATGGGAGAATCCCGGGCTTTATAGCAGAAGCTTCCGCTGCAAGCAATAAGAGCATAGCGCCTTACAAAAAGCGTAAAACCATGGTGTGCATCTTTCAGCGTGGCGCTATGGATGGGTTGATGGCAGTTACTCCATTTACTGATCAAAACCTACAGGCGGCAAGGCTAACCTTATTTATGTCGGCGGCTAAAGGGAACGGAACGTCTTTGATTGATTTGGACGGCCGCTTTGGATTGCACCCGTATGTGCAAGCTTTTGAGCCGATGTTTAGGGAGAAACGTTTGGGCATAGTGCACGGCATAGGTTCGCTAAACAATACCCGCTCGCACTTTGATGTGCAGGATTATACGGAATTGGCTACACCGTTTAATAAAGGTACCGCCAGCGGCTGGTTAAACCGCGCTGTCGGTTTACTAGGCCATGATGCGATCACGCCCTTTAGTGCTGTGAGTATGACATCGGCTATGCTACTTGTAAGTCGTTCAAACTCTTCAATTGATCTACTAAGTGGTTCGAATTCTGCCCAGTCTGTGCACAAAATGCCATCACTTGAAAAATTGATGGCATTTTTTATGATTACATCTCTTACAATGTTGTAGAGTCAATTATTGTAAAATTCATAAATTATTGAAGAAATTGATTTGAGGCCAATATGGCGTATTATACATATATTTAATATATGAAATTTTATGATCGCTATATAGGTGGGGAAGATGGTCGGTCCATTTACAACGATATTTATGATTTTGGCCAAGAAGCGTTTAATGCTAAATATTTTGATGACATACAAAGTGTGTTGGTGGAAACATTTAACAGAGTAGCTTATAATCTTAACATTATTTTTGAAGAATTAAATGATATAGGCTATGCTTTTAAAACCGAATTTCAATTCAATTTTGAAAGACCTCTTTTAAAACCATTACCAAATACGGATGAACTACTTATTAAACTTGATGAGGCAGTTGTTGATTTTGGGCAAATACCATACTCATTAAAAATGTTTTACAAAATAGTAGGAGCATGTAATTTTGGTTGGGATTTTAAAAGGGAACCAAAAATGTTTTGGGACTGTGCTGACCCCATCCAAATCTGTAGTCTTGACGACGTTGTTTCTGAGGTTTTAAACAATGATTGGAAAGACTACCTAAGTGAAGTTATTGAAGAAGATCCATCTCAATTTCCTTATTTAGAATTAGCAGCCGATTATCTACATAAGGATAATATTAGTGGCGGACTCCCTTATTCAATTCAAATTACGAAAGAAAAAGCTATTGATAGTTTGTTTTTAAATGAACCCAATAAAACTACGTTTATCGATTATTTGAGGATCTGCATGGAGAATTGTGGATTTTCAAGAATAACCAAACCAGAAAATGAAAATAGGTATCAAGAGTTTTTTGAAAAAGTAAAACCAAGATTAAAAATGATTTAACAGTTTGATTTTAACTAATTAATACTTCCTCGGTAAATATCAAATTTTCTTAAAATCACCTATAATCGGTTCGAAATCCGTACCATAAACGTCTCAAATTCGAGCTATTTTCTGCAAATCAGCTATAAACTGGTTCGAAATCAGACCCATGACCGACCCCAAAGCCTTCCATGAAAATGGAAGGCTTTTTTATTACCTCATTTTCAGTGTGTTGTGATTTATATTTAATGCCAAGTATAAAACTTGATGTTAAATATTAAATAATTAAATATCTGTATATTAATTAGTTGTCTGTATTCTTTGGTTCGAGCCTCATAACCGTCCTTGATGGTGCAAAATTTAAATCAAATTTATTATCGATATAAATAACTGTATGTTAATAAACATTATAACGATTCGATGCTAAATAATAATACAAAAAAGTTTTTTGTATTATTAAACATACCAAGTTTTAAATCTATAATTTCAATTACTCACTTTTTGACAAAGGGCTATCCTTGAAATAACAATACAACTGCGATAAGTTGTAAAGGATCTTTGGAAGTATTATGGCCTTTTAAACAAAGTAAAAACGGCCTTTAAAACAAACCTTACCCTTGCTTTTCTGCCGAATTTTGTGTCATTGACATAAAAGAAAAAAGATGACTACGGATTCAAATAAAATTAAGGTTTTAGTAACAGGGGGCACAGGCTTCGTTGCCTCTCATTGCATATTGCAACTTTTAGAGCAAGGCTATCACGTTGCGCAACAAGTTAAAAACAGATGTAACCAAAATGCCTATTGTTGTAACACTTTTACTTATTCAATGCTGTCATTTCATTAAAGAATCATCCCGCAAAATTTAAGTCTGTAATTTTCAACTTAAAAAAGCCATATCCTCCGGCGAAAGTGAAGTTTCAGCTGCTTTAAGGTTTTCCTCCAAGTGTGCCAGCGACGTGGTGCCGGGTATGGGCAATATCCAGGGTGATTTATGCAGCAGCCAGGTGATGTTCATCTGTGCCGCACTCATGTTGTATTTATCAGCCATTTGCTCTATTTTTTCCTGCCCCTTGCCCAATGAGGTCTGTAACGAGAAATACGGAATGAGCGGAATATGATGGGTTTCCAGCAGGTCGAGGATCTCTTCGCCGCCCGCGCCGCCCATAGGGCCGCTGAGCGTGGTACGTTGGGTATAACCGTAAAGGTTTTGAACACTGGCTATACGACCCATTTTCAGACCGGTTTCCAACTGTTCACGCGATACATTGCTTAGGCCAACATGCAGTATTTTACCATCCTTTTGCAGAGTAAACATCGCTTCAAGCGATTCTTCAAAACTGGCTTCAGCTCCAGGCATGAACCGAAAATGAACCAGGGAGAGTTGCTCCTGCTTTAATTCTTTCAGGTTATTGTCAACACTTTGCCGCAGTTGTCCGGGTTTGCTGAATGCGTTCCAGCTTTTGTCGCCCTTGCGTATCGCGCCGATTTTTGTACCTATTATTAGATCTTCGGAATAAGGATATAATGCTTCGGCGATCAGCCGGTTGGTGACGCCGGGACCATAGTAATCCGCTGTGTCAATATAATTTACACCCAGGTCGACAGCCCTTTTTAAGATTCGCAGCGCTTCGGGCCGGTTAGCGGGTTCGCCCCAAATTTGTTCCCCGGTAAGCCGCATGGTACCATAACCCGGACGGTATGCGGTCAAAGGGTGTTCTGAATTTTCGCCTATAATGACGGTAGAAGAGATAGTAGCTATCATGATTGTAAATTGATGGGGTTAAAAAAATTTAATTAGCAGAAGCGACCAAGATGATCTTCCCATGGGTATGGCGCTTTTCCAACTCCTCGTAAGCCTCTTTGACCTGGTTCAAAGGGTAAGTTTTCGCGATGGCTATCTCCAGTTCACCATCGTTTACCATTTCAGCCAGTTCTTCCAGTACTTGCACCGTACCTGCTGCTGAGCTGCCGTCCGTCTTTACTTTGTATTTCCCCGCGGCTTCAAAATCAATAACCGTATCGATCCGGTCAGCGGGAATGCCCAGCTTAATGGCCAGTTCCACATAGCCTTTACCCGAAGTATCAATGAAAGCATCGGCTTTTTTACCATTCAGCGCGGCTTTAATGGTGGCTTCATTGTTATCGCCGTAAGCCAACGGGACAATACCATGATCTTTTAACCACTGGTGATGCGGTTCGCTGGCCAGACCGATCACGTTAGCGCCCTGTTTTTTGGCGAGCTGCACCACGATTGAGCCTACCCCGCCCGCCGCGCCGGAAACGATCAGCGTTTCTCCTTTTTTGATATTTACCGCTTTGACAGCTGCGTAAGCAGTAGAACCCACGATGAACAAGCCACCTGCCGCCTCCCAGGAAACATTAGCAGGGCGGGCCACTAACTGGTCAGCCTTAACCGCGATGTATTCGGCCTGGCCGTTGCGCTCCTCAGTAAAACCGAGCACTTCGTCACCCGCGCTGAACTTGGTCACGCCAATGCCCACTGACGTTACAACGCCCGCGAAATCCGCTCCCTGTCCCGAGGGAAATGTGGACGGAAATTGCTTTGCCATCAAGCCTTCCCGGATGGATGCTTCGCCCGGATTGATCCCCGCCGTCTTTATTTTAACCTGTACCTCTCCCGCTTTCGGTGAAGGCAAAGGGAGTTCATCAATATATAATACATCTCTATGTCCGAACTGGTCATAGCGCACCGCATGATTAAGCGTTGGATTTTTTGTGTTTTCCATAGTTAAATTATTTGACTATAGGTTAAACAATGGTTAAGCTAAATTGTTCCATAAATCTTTTACCCATAACTCGCCTGCTCAGTTAAAAGACTGCTGGAATTTTAAAGGCGAAAGACTAATTGCTTCCATTTAACAAGTTAACCAAAAATAACTGCGATAGATTATCTGACTGCAAAAGGCGGAACGTGACTTTAAGCTTTCCAACAAATCATCCGAGTTTAGTCCGGTTTTTTAGATATTATAGGTGCTTTCTTTTGTCTGCCCCAGGCAATAAATACAGCAATAAGAGCGATAAAAATATTAAAGCCTATTTGCGAAGCTTCGCCTCTTGAAATGTGAAAAATAATCGCACATATCATCAATACAATAGTTCCATAGGACGCGTAAATTGTTAATTGAGGTCGAATTCGAAGCAATGCTGGTAATAATAATCCAATACCTGCCAACAAATCCAAAATCCCTGTCGCTTTTACCAGGTTTGGGTTTTCTTTTATCCACTGCCAGGGTAAGTCGGCAGGTTTAAAAAGTTTCATTGATGCAGCCCAAATAAAGGTTACAGCTAAAAGCATTTGTGTAATCCAAAGAATTACGTTGATCGTCTTTGATGTTTTTGGTTTACTTGTCATATCGGTTTCTTTAAGGTCAGTTTGGTTGGAGGATAGCCGAACATTTTCTTGAAAGCAAATGAAAAGTGTGGTAAGCTTTCAAAACCAAGGTCCAAATAAATTTCTGATGGCTTCTTATGATTACTTTCTATTTGGTAATGCGCTTCTGTCAGGCGTTTGTCCTGCAACCATTGTCGGGGAGACGTGCTGAATGTTTTTTGAAAGTCCCGCTTGAACCCTGCAAGACTTCTTCCTGTTATGTGTGCAAATTTTTCGACCGGAACATTGAAATAAAAATTATGGGTCATGAATTTTTCCAAATCAATTTTATAGGGTTCAGAAAAATCAAACAGGAATTCTTTTAATTCCGGCATTGTATACAATACTAATTCAATAGCTTCTTCTACTTTTATTGGTCCTAAGTTGTCCGTAATCTTTGTTTGGGACTTACCTGCATATGGAATTAAAGAGGTGAAAAATCCTTGCAGGAACTCATTTTTTTGGGATAAAAATATTGGGTTCACCTTTATATTTTTGCTTTATCTCAATCCCATGTTTCAAAGCATATGTTCTTAAACTATCTCCGCTTAATAGAATGGTTATGGTTTGATAATCCTACCCGTTATAGGGCATTTTTGTGATTTTTGCCAATTGATGTTTGCGCGTCAATAGCATATCACCTGGCCATGTTGAAAATTTCTCGGTGGAAGTTTCAACATCCATAATACCTGAGATTTGAAGTACGAGTATGTTTTCGGAAAGAAACCCATCCCATACTCTTTCCTTTTCGGTAACCATTGAATAGACGATACTGCCAGGCACAATGTCGGTTGATTGCTTCATATACAAATATAAATTAATTACAAGTTTGCAGATTGTGCTACATTTTATCTGGCAAACCGACCATCTTGGCACTTTCTCTCCACAATAGATCTTTGGCATCATTGCTTTGAGCAAGCTGGGAAGGGTCGGGAAAAGTGATTTTCCCCTTTACAAGGGAAGCGTAAATCCTTCCTGTTGGCGATGTGACTTTTCCCAAGGCAAGTTCCGCTAAAGCTTCACCAGCACGAGAAGGTATGTTCCTGGAGAATGCGGGACGAAATATACTTATCAAACTTAGGAGGGGGTAAACAAACAATGGCATAATCACCTTTGTAATAGGAGACGGTTTGCCCATCAATGAAGTTCCGGGGGGTAAACCGGGATTGTATGCAATTACCTTTATATCTTTTTTCTCTGCCAAATCAAGCGCCGAAAAAGACCTGGCCGTTAGCAGGTTGCAGAGTTTGGATGAAGAATAAGCCCGCATACCCTCGGAAAAACTTGTATTTGTTGGATGTGCAAGCTCTTTAGGATTCATTGACTTAGGTGGAAAAGGCAGGTGAAGAGCGGGGTCATGTGTATCACAGGTGGTAATCAGGAGCATACCATCATTTGTCATAGCGGGCCAGAGTAACCTGGCTAACTACAAAGCGTGACGACCCCAGCTTCATCAAAGGTAAAGAAGCATCAATTCTTGATCGCTAAATTCGAAAAGCAGCAGGTTTATCATTTGAAACCGGACCTTTGGGGTGCGCTGAATGAGCGAATGGCCGTACGCTTCGAGGCAGCTTGGCATGATGCAGTCGGCCGGCAACATAAGAATTACAGAGTGCGGGTTTTCCAGTTCAATGATGAAGGATTAGCGGAAATGCGATTTTGCCAGCCAGGAAGCAGTAGATCTTGACGAAATAAATATTAATCATAGTAAATGCAGCCTTTTATTGCTATAGGCGATATGAGCCGGAAAATCTTTATTTTTAGCGTTTGAAATGAAAGAAGTATATTCTGGATCGGGTGGACTTTTATTAGGGCTGAAGGCGGCGGATGAAGCTGCTTTATGTACGCCCGCACAATACCCGTTATACACTGTTTTTTTTATACCGGCAGGGGCCGGAACTTTCCATTCGGATTTTGGCGTGTTTAATTTTGAAGGCCCGGCGTTATTGTTCTCAACACCTTTGCAGTTAATTTATATACAAGAATGCAAGTTTCCAAATTGCAAAATGCTTCAATTTCATGGTGATTTTTATTGTATTGAATTCCATCGGGAAGAAGTTTCGTGTAATGGTTTGCTTTTTAATAATATTTATATCGACCCGGTGGTTGTTTTATCTGATAAGGAAGCAGGTTTGTTTGATTCACTATTAACCGACCTTAATGATGAGCTTGATGAAGCTGTGCCATCGGAGATCATCCTGCGTGCTTACCTGCAGCTTTTCCTGGCAAAATCAAGCGCCATTAAATTAAAAGCCGTTGCTGAAAATAAAGATAAAACCGAAAAAGATGAGCAAATGGATCGTTTTAAAAAAATGCTGGATGAACATTTTCTTACACTGCATAGGCCGTCGGACTATGCCACGTTATTAGCCATGACACCGGATAATCTTACCAAGCGTTCAACACGGTATTTTAAAAAAACGCCGTCTCAATTAATACAGGAACGACTAATACTAGAAGCAAAGAAACAGCTTCATTTAACACGAAAAAGTATTAAGGAAATAGCCTGGAACCTTAAATTCCAGGATGAGTTCTATTTCAGCCGTGTTTTCAAAAAATTCACTAAGGTATCTCCACAAGCCTTCCGTGATAAAACCGGGATATCTATTGTTGCGGATCGCTCTAAATACTAATAATCTTCTTTAGATTTATAATACTTCTTTTAAAGCGGATATGTACAGGCATTAACCCTTTTTGTCCATGTTCTGTAGCTGATTTTTGCTGTAATTTTGATATCAAATTAAACAGTAAAAAATGAAAACCATAACCGTACCCACCCGCGACCAGGTAAGCGCCGGTTCGCAGGTCTTATTCGATGTTTTTAACAAACGTATGGGCAAGGTGCCGAACCTTTATGCCACTATGGGTTATTCAGAACATGCGCTTAAAGCCTTTTTTGATCTTGATGAGACACTTAATAAAGGCGTGTTCACCCCGAAGGAAAGGGAAGCTGTCTCATTGATCGTTTCTGAAATTAACGGTTGCGCCTATTGCCTTGCCGGCCATACTATTGCAGCAATCAGGAGAGGGTTTACAAAGGAAGAAACACTGGACATACGCAGGGGACAAACCAACGATCCTAAACTGAATGCAATCATCCAGTTGGCAGCATCCATCTCCGCCAATAAAGGACATGCGGAAGAAAATAAGTTAGGCGCATTTTATGAGGCCGGCTTTGACGAAGGCGCATTGATGGAACTGGTTGGTTTGATCAGCCTGCGTGTATTTACCAACTATGCATTTGCCTTAACTCAAATTCCGGTTGATTTTCCGATCGCAGACCCGATAAATTAAAAATAGCTGCGATGAAAATTTATAATATCAGAAATACAACTTTTATGCCTGCATTAATGTTACCATTGATGCTCACAACATTATCATTAACAGCACAAAGTAATAGGAACGTATTAAAAAATGACACTATGAAAAATTATCCCATTCATTACAAAACCATTAAAGCCGGTGGTTTAAATATTTTTTATCGCGAAGCAGGTCCAAAAAATGCACCCATAATTCTGTTAATGCATGGTTATCCTACCTCATCTGTTATGTTCAGGAACTTGATCCCTATATTGAGTGAAAAATATCATGTTATTGCTCCTGATCTGCCGGGTTTCGGTTTTTCAGATGTGCCAGCCCGCGGCGAATACGCTTACACGTTCGACAACCTTGCCAAAAGCATGCAGGCTTTTATTGATAATATGGGCCTAAAACGTTTCGCCATATACATTTTCGATTATGGGGCACCGGTTGGGCTAAGATTGGCTTTGGCTAACCCGGAAAAGATCACAGGCATTATATCACAAAATGGGAATGCCTATGAGCAGGGGCTGCTGGATTGGAGCAATGGTCTGGTAAAAGCTTATTGGGATCATGATACGAAAGAAAACAGGGATGCGCTAAGAAAATACTTTACACTGGAAGGTATAAATTTCCAATATAGGCAAGGTGTAGCAGATCAATCGCTGATAGCACCGGAAGGTATCTATATAGATGATCACCAGATGCAGCGCCATGATAATGTCGAAATACAACTGGATTTGCTGCGTGACTATCGAACCAATGTCGCATTATATCCGACTTTCCAGGCTTACTTCCGAAAATACCAGCCTAGGCTGTTGGCAGTATGGGGAAGTAAAGATCCCTATTTTTCACCGGCTGGTGCTGAAGGATTTAAGAAAGACGATCCTAATACTATTGTTAAATTTTATGATACCGGACATTTTGCTTTGGAAACACACGGTGAGGAAATTGGTCGGGATATACTTGATTTTATGCCGGGCTTACCCCAATAAACACCAAATTAAGAAAAATGAAAGCACTGATTCTGACTGACTTTAGCACCCCTTATAAATTACAGGAGATTGAAAAACCTGTAGCTGGTAGTGGCGAAGTATTGGTAAAAATAATGGCCAGCGGTATAAACCCGCTTGATTTGAAAATACAAGCGGGGCAGGCAGGACACGCCAAAGCTGTTTTGCCTGCTATTTTAGGTATTGATATGGCCGGAATAGTAGAAGCCGTTGGCGAAGGAGTAACAAGATTTAAAACCGGCGACGAAGTCTACGGCATGACCGGTGGTATTGCAGGTGTTCCCGGCAGCCTTGCAGAATATGCGACTGTTGATGCTGACCTTTTGGCATTAAAACCGTCGAATCTGACCATGAAAGAAGCTGCCGCGTTGCCGCTGATCTTTATCACTGCTTGGGAAGGTTTAGTTGACCGGGCAAAAGTAAGCAAAGACAAAACCGTATTAATACATGGTGGTGCTGGTGGTGTCGGCCATATTGCCATCCAAATTGCTAAAGCATTTGTAGCAAAAGTTTTTTCAACTGTAAATCCCAAAGATTTTGACCTTGTAAAATCCTATGGAGCCACGCCCATCGATTATAACACCCCTGTAGAGGAATATGTACAACAATATACACAGGGTGAAGGATTTGATATTGTATTGGATACCGTGGGCGGCGCTGTTTTGGATGCCTCGTTCAAGGCTGCTAAACAGTATACCGGGCATGTGGTAAGCATATTGGGTTGGGGTAACCATGCTTTGGCTCCGCTATCATTCAGAGGGGCTACCTATTCGGGTGTTTTTACTTTGTATCCGTTAATATCAGGAAAGAATAGGAAAGAGCATGGAGATATCTTAATAAAAGCTACCGAAATGGCAGAAAACAAGCAACTATATCCGATGGTCGATACCGGAAATTATTCATTGGAAACTATCCAGGCTGCCTACAACGCTATTACTAACGGTGAAACAAAAGGAAAGGTGGTGATTTCCATTTGATAAAAATGGCATAATAAAAATTATAATTTTTAAATTCCTCACTCTAAGATAGATATAAATTTTTTTCAAGATGTTTAGATAAGGATATGCGTCTCATTATTATTAATCTGTCAATTATTCATCTTTTGACCTATCAAAGAATACTTTCAGCATAATCCTGGCGAACTTGTACATGAAATCAAGCACTAATTGTGCTTATTCAATAATAATTGTTTCACATTCTTTTTTCATTAGTTCGACAACTTCTTCAGCTGTAACATTTCTTTTTTCCATTAGGGTATATATTAGCTAATAATTAATAAGTTAGCTTGTGCCAAATTAGCCCCATACGCCGAATAAGCATCATTATGAGCAGTCGGAAATTTATGTTCAGGCGCTAAGCGGTATCCTACAGATATAACTATTGAGCCCACTTTATCAGCTAATGTTTTTGCACCTTCAGCGTAAACATTAATGTTGGCAATAACAAAACCGCCACCATGATAATAAACTATCACAGGGAAGGGGCCGTTACCGGTTTTCGGGGTGAATATGCTTAAATGGATCGATCCTCCGTTTACCGGAATATCTTTACCCATCGTATCTAAATTAAAAACAGGCATGGGTATATTATACTGTTTCATCAGATCCATTACTGCATCGGTGGGTGTATAATTTTTACGTGCATCTACTGCGCTTAAAGTCGGGATAGGCTTATCCCCGTAACTGTCCAGCTTTTCAATAACCGCCTGCATTTGCGGTTTTATATCAGGCGCCCAGGAAAGTGCCGGGCCGGTCGGTTTAATGTCAGCCATATCTTTTTTAATTACCGTATTGGTATTCGTGGTAGCTGTACTGTTGGTGCTTGAACTACTTGTTTTACTCTTACAAGCGGTCATAAATAATATCCCGCCTATGGCAATGGATAAGATAATATTAGTTTTCATAGGATGTTTAGTGGTTAATGTGTTGATCCACTTTATAATAGATGATTCTATAATATACAAAGTTAGTACCATGATAAGCTCAGTAAATTCTAATCCAAAACACGATTAATTATAAATCATCCTATTTATACCCAATGCATTTCAATTATAAAACAAAACCCATCAATCAAGGTTAGTTAAATACACATTTACTAACAGCAGGTATAAATCGAAAGCCTGTATATACTCATTTCTACACTTAGGAATTGCCACTACTCTGCCACGGTAATATTTAAGCTTCAGCTAACAATTTACTCCAATCCCAGCATGAAACAGCGCAATTATAGCCGGTACTTCCGTGTTTTTATAAACGATACCATAGTAACCCAGGTCTCAACGAACGATTTTCACACGCCCAACTTAAAGCCATTTAAAGGAAACTGGCTTAAATGTGAAACAGGGGAAGTGTTTTCTGCCATCGTGGCTGTGCCATACACGCTTCCAACTGACGGTACGCTATTTTATGGTTATAGCACACATGCTAAAGCAATGGAAATGGCCAAAGCGGGTGCGTTGGAGCATATCAATACGTTAATAGCTATGGGTAAAGACGGAGAACTTGCTCTTTACGAATATCGCTTTCATCATTTCCAGGACCTCACCGTCAATTTGGTCGAGGCCAATATCCAGAATCCGTTATGATCCTAACAATAAATGGCGGATCGTCAAGCATCAAATTTGCCATTTACAAGAAAGGCAAAGTCCTGGAAAAGATTTACTCAGGTGAACTTAAGCGAATAGGTTTACCCGGGATGACATTTACTTTAAAAGGATCAAATAAAAATATCTCTTGCATAGGTGATGATTACATTTCGGCTATGTCCTGCCTGGTTAAATGGCTAAAAGAAACGAATGATATTCAAATAACTGCCATCGGCCACCGGGTAGTACATGGGATGCAATATACAGAGCCCTCCTTAATCACTCCTAAATTAATCAAAGCGTTAAAAGAAATCATCCCTTATGACCCTGATCACTTACCCGGTGAAATTAAGTTGATCGAAGCATTTCTTGAACATTACCCCAGGATCAAACAATTCGCCTGCTTTGATACCGCTTACCATCAAACAATGCCACCAGTAGCAAAACTGCTGCCTATTCCGCATCGTTTTGCTCAAATGGGCATTCATCGTTATGGGTTTCATGGCTTGTCCTATCAATATCTGACTAATGAACTGGAAAAACAAGCCGGTAAAAAAGCAGCGCACGGACGTATAGTTTTAGCACACTTAGGTAACGGCGCCAGTTTAGCAGCAGTATATAAAGGGAAAAGCATGGATACCAGTATGGGTTTTACGCCTGCGGGCGGCATCCCCATGAGTAGCCGTTCCGGGGATATTGACCCCGGCGTTGCCTGGATAATGATGAAAACCGAGAGCCTTTCGCCTAAACAGTTCAATCACCTGGTCAATCACGAATCCGGCTTATTGGGGATCTCAGGAACCAGCGGGGATATGAACGATCTTTTAAAACAAGAAGCAAAAGATGAACATTCAGCGGAAGCGGTAAACCTTTTTTGTTACCAGGTAAAAAAATGGATTGGCGCTTTTGCAGCGGCATTAGGTGGCATAGATACTTTGGTGTTTGCAGGTGGCATTGGCGAAAATTCGCCGGTAATACGGGCAAGAATATGTAAAGGATTAAATTTTTTGGGGATAGAACTGGATGAAAAGCGAAACCAGCAAAACGCACCCCTCATATCGGAAGATAAAAGCAGCGTATCGGTGCGCGTAATTCCTACCGATGAAGAATTCATGATCGCGGCAATAGTTGCTAAAATGGTCAAAACGATAAATAAAACTACCCCATGAAAGAAGTAACAAAAACCCTTATAAATCAGAAAGAAACACTTTCTCCCGAACTATTAAAAAACATCCATGCCTATTGGCGCGCTGCCAATTATTTATCAGTTGGCCAGCTTTACCTGCGGGATAACCCATTGTTAAAGGAAGCCTTGAAACGGGAACATATTAAAAATATGCTTTTAGGACATTGGGGAACCACACCCGGCCAAAACTTTATTTATACCCATTTAAACAGGATAATTAAAGAATACGGCTTGAATATGATCTACGTTTCGGGCCCCGGCCATGGCGGGCCCGCTGTTGTAGGTAGCACCTATTTGGAAGGAACTTATACTGAAGTTTACCCAAATATAACCCAGGATGAGGATGGCCTGAAAAGGCTATTTACGCAATTCTCATATCCGGGTGGAATATCCAGCCATGCTTCACCACAAACGCCCGGCTCAATACATGAAGGCGGAGAATTAGGTTATTCTTTAAGCCATTCTTTTGGTGCGGTAATGGATAACCCGGAATTAATCGTCGCCTGCGTTGTTGGTGACGGCGAAGCCGAAACAGGACCACTGGCAACAGCATGGCATTCCAATAAATTTTTGAATCCTGTTACAGATGGGGTAGTGCTGCCGATATTGCATTTAAACGGCTACAAAATATCCAATCCTACTGTTTTAGCCAGAATAACCCCCGAAGAACTCGAACAGCTTTTCCTCGGTTATGGATGGACACCTTACTTTGTTGAAGGAGATGAACCTGCAGCTATGCACCAGGCAATGGCGGCAACGCTGGATAAAGTAATTACACAGATCCACCAGATAAAAAATGATGCGATCGGGAATGAAAATACCAATCGTCCGCGCTGGCCAATGATCGTGTTAAAATCGCCCAAAGGCTGGACCGGCCCCAAAGAGGTTGACGGCTATAAGATCGAAGGCAATTTCAGGGCGCACCAAATCCCCCTTGCAGTTTCAGCATCTACGCCACCCGAACACCTAAAGATCCTGGAAAACTGGATGAAAAGTTATAAGCCCGAAGAATTATTTGACGAAAAGGGAAGGCTGATGCCTGAGCTTGCTGAATTGGCACCTAAAGGTGAAAGCCGTATGGGCGCTAATCCGCATGCAAATGGCGGCCAACTTTTACGCGACCTTCGCTTGCCTGACTTTCGTAATTATGCCACAACCGTTGCCGCTCCGGGAGCAGATGGCGAAGGCGATACGTACGTTTCGGGCCGTTTCCTACGGGATGTAATTAAAGAAAACCAGGCTAAACGCAATTTCAGAATTTTCGGTCCCGATGAAACCGTATCCAACAGGCTGGATATCATATTTGAAGCCACCAACCGGCAATGGATAGCTCCCATAGTTGAACACGATGAATTCCTTGCGCCCGATGGCAGCGTAGTAGAAATGCTGAGCGAGCATCAATGTGAAGGCTGGCTGGAAGGTTACTTGCTTACCGGCAGGCACGGTTTATTTAATTGTTACGAAGCCTTTATACATATCATAGATTCTATGTTTAACCAGCATGCCAAATGGTTAAAAGCAAGTGCAGAATTGCCCTGGAGGCGAAAGATTGCTTCGTTAAATATTTTATTGACCTCTACGGTATGGCGGCAGGATCATAATGGCTTCACCCACCAGGACCCGGGTTTTATCGATCATGTGGTCAATAAAAAAGCAACCATAGTTCGGGTCTATTTACCGCCTGATGCCAATTGCCTTTTATCGGTCATGGACCATTGCCTGCGCAGCTATCATTATGTAAATGTGATTGTGGCAGGGAAACATCCGGCACCGCAATGGCTCAATATGGACGAAGCCATTGAACATTGTACCCGTGGAATCGGCATATGGAACTTTGCCAGTAATGACCAGGAAGCTGAACCGGATGTGATCATGGCTTGTAGTGGCGATGTTCCCACATTAGAAATCCTTGCGGCTGTTTCTATTATACGGGAACATTTACCGGAGATAAAGATTCGGGTGATCAATGTAGTTGATCTGTTTAAACTGGAAAAAAGTACGGAACATACCCACGGACTAACCGATGCGGACTATAATGCTTTATTCACCACCAACAAACCTGTTGTATTTGCCTTTCACGGCTATCCGTGGTTAGTTCACCGTTTAACATATAATCGGGCCAACAATATAAATATGCATGTTCGCGGTTACAAAGAAGAAGGAACGATCACCACCTCTTTTGATATGACCGTATTAAACGAAATGGATAGATTTCACCTGGTTATTGATGTAATTGACCGCTTGCCCCAAACGGGTACTAAGGGTGTTTACTTAAAGCAATTGCTGCAGGATAAGCTGATTGAGCATAAACGTTACATCAACGTTTATGGTAAGGATATGCCCGAAATACTCAACTGGAAATGGCAGAATTAAAAACCAACCCCACCACTGGCTTAAGCCAGGTGGCCGTAGCGGGCCTGCTCAAGCAATATGGCTACAATGAGATCACGGAAAACAAATCCCACCCACTGCTCAATTTTTTATCGAAATTCTGGGGCCTTACCGCTTGGATGCTGGAATTCATTGTGGTACTTTCCTTATTCCTACACAATATATCCGATGCTTATGTAGTGGGAGGCCTGTTAATTTTGAACGCATTAATCAGTTTTACACTGGAGCAGAGCGCCGCCAACGCGGTGGCAGAATTAAGGAAGAAATTACAAGTCAATGTCAAGCTGCTCCGGGACAGCGTTTGGAAAACAGCCTTAGCCCGCGAATTGGTACCGGGTGATATCATCCGGGTAAGGATCGGAGATTTTGTGCCTGCTGATTTTACCATTACCGACGGAGCTTTGAGTGTCGACCAATCAGCTTTAACTGGTGAGTCTGGAGAAGTAGAAATGCCAGCGGGTAAAACGGTCTATTCCGGGTCTGTTGTCACCAAAGGCGAAGCTACAGGTATGGTTACTGTAACAGGGTTGAACACCTATTTTGGGAAAACAGCGCAATTAGTCAAATCCGCTGCACCAAAATCACATATTGACGAGGTGTTGGCTAAAGTGGTAAAATGGCTGCTATTCATTGTCGCTGCTCTATTGATCATTGCTTTTGTCGTTTCTATGATCCGTGGAATGAATCCCCTACAACTATTACCTTTAATGCTGGTGTTACTGCTGGGCGCCATCCCGGTGGCCTTGACGGCTATGTTTACTATCAGCATGGCGCTCGGCTCCAAAGAGCTTTCCGGACAGGGCGTTTTGGTTACCCGCTTGAACGCTCCAAACGATGCAGCCAGTATGGACACTTTGTGCGTGGATAAAACCGGTACGCTCACGATTAATAAATTAACTGTAGCCAAACTAATCCCCGCTGACGGGTTTACCGGAGACAAGGTTTTGCTTTATGGTGCTTTAGCTTCACAAGAAGCCGATCACGATGCTATCGATATGGCTATGATTGGTTCAGCCAGAGAGAAGAATATCATCAATAATAGTTTTATTCAAAAAGCATTTGTCCCATTTGATCCCAAAACCCGAAAAACGGAGGCCAGCATTGCCAACGGTAATGAACAGTTTGAGGTCATCAAGGGGGCTGCGGAAACCCTGTACCCGTTATGTAAACTGGATGCTGCTGCTATCGCCGGTTGGAACAAACAGATCGATGAACTGGCGAAATCCGGCTATCGCGCAATAGCAGTTGCGCAGACTAAAAATAACAACACTCAATTCGTAGGTTTGGTGGCGCTACATGATCCGCCACGTGCTGATTCCATGCAGATCATTAAGGATCTGGCAGATCTGGGTGTGACTGTTAAAATGCTTACAGGTGATGCGCTGCCGATTGCCGAGGAAATGTCAAAAACCCTGGAGATCGGCGATAAAATATTAAATGCTTCGGTATTTAAGGATTGTTTAAGTGACCCCAAAAAAGCCATCGAACTATTGGAAAAAAATAGCGGATTTGCAGGTGTTTACCCCGAAGATAAATATAATATCGTTAAAACTTTCCAGTCTAATGGGCATATCGTCGGCATGACCGGCGATGGAGTCAATGATTCGCCGGCCTTAAAGCAGGCTGAAGTTGGAATTGCGGTCAGCAATGCGACCGATGTGGCTAAAGGCGCTGCCAGTATCGTGCTTACCAAAGAAGGTTTATCCAGTATTCCCGCACCGATTATTACTGGGCGCAAGATGTTTGAGCGGATCAATATCTGGATATTGAACAAGATCACTCGCTCCATTTTTAAAACCTGCTTTGTAGTGATCGCTTATTTAATATTTGGTAAATACATTATCTCCGCGTCGGCCATACTAATCATTATCTTTATGACCGATTTTGTGAAAGTATCACTGGCCACGGATAACGTGATTATTTCGAAAAAACCTGCTTCGTGGAATATAAACGGATTGGCCAAAGTTGGCTTAGTCCTGGGGCTACTGATGACCGCTGAAGCCTTCCCGCTGCTTTATTATGGATTGCATCATTTGAGTTTGAATGCAAACGATGCTGCATTGAGTACCTACAGCTTTGAGGTTATTCTTTATTTTGGTTTGTTTTCACTCTTTGTAGTAAGAGAAAAAAGGCATTTCTGGAATTCATGGCCAAGTAAAATATTGCTTTTCCTCATCATCGGAGACATGATTTTGGGTGTAATCTTAGTGACTTTTGGCTTATTGACTTTTACGGCTATTCCACTAAAAGACACCCTGATTGTGATCGGCTATACCGCTATCATTTCGTTTACTTTAAATGATCTGGTTAAATTTATATTATTAAAAAAATGGCAAATGGATATCCCTTAACGTTTCGGAATTTATATATTTAACATTGGTGACCATTTTAAAATCTACTAATATTTTTTGTAGCGTCAATGCCAGTTAATTGCCTATATCTGGAACTTTTAGGGCCTATTGATGTTAACCATGTATGAAGAAAGCGACAAACGGAAACTTCCACTATAAAACCGGGCAGGTTGTCGTTATAGGCGCTTCTGCAGGAGGCTTGAATGCCCTTACTTCTTTAATTCAGCAATTACCTGAAGACTTTCCTGCGCCAGTACTTGTTGTAATGCACATTTCTCCGGATGCTACCGGCGACGTGCTTTTGAATGCCTTAAATAAGCACGGAAAGTTACCCTGTGTACACGCTGTAAATGGTGAGCCTGCGAAAGCTGGGCATGTTTACCTGGCGCCTTCTGACCATCACCTCATGATCGAAGAAACCGGCCTCCTGTATGTCACAAAAGGTGCCCAGGAAAATCGCTCACGCCCGGGGATTGATCCCCTGTTCCGTTCAGCGGCTGTTGCGTTTGGAAACAGGGTAACCGGAATAATATTAACGGGTTATCTGGACGATGGAACTTCGGGGCTTATCGCTGTCCGCAGATGTGGTGGAACCTGCATCGTGCAAGATCCAAAAGAGGCACAGTATCCCGACATGCCCAAAAATGCATTAAACCAGGTAGAGGTAGATTATTGTGTGCCTATAGCCGAAATGGGTGGCATTCTTATGATGCTGATGGCAAGAAAACTGGGTAAGCAAAAACCTATTCCGGAAGATATCAGGAGGGAGTCTAAAATCGCCGAACGGGTATTAAGCGACCTCGCATCTGTTAACTCTTTAGGGGAACAGGTCCCTTTTAATTGTCCGGGGTGTGGGGGTGTTTTGTGGAAAATGGATAAAGGGCCTATGGTTCGTTACCGTTGCCATACCGGCCATGCTTATACCAATGCCACCTTGCTTGCAGCCCAAAAGGAAAAAATGGAAGAAACCATGTGGATCGCACTGCGAATGTTTGAAGAAAGAAAAAACCTACTTACAACTGTTGCCCGTGATCAAAGGGGTGCAACATCTCGTCAGGCCGCTGAACGGGCAAAGTTATCGCAGGTACATATAGACCGTATAAGAGCTATCCTGCTGGCAGATGATAAAGCAACCACAAGTGATCTGCCGGTATGATGATTTCAGGCGTCCATATTTATTTAATAATTAATTAGAATATAAGTACTAAAAAAAAGCTGTTTAACCGTTATTACCGCGTTGAAAGTAAGCATACTCAGCATATTTCATGTTTTGGAATCGGCCTTTATTTAAACTGGGCTTTTTGGTACACGATATTTTACCTGCTTGGTGGAAATGGCTTAGCAGTCAGTCTTTTTGGCGCGGCAGGTTTTTGGGCGGTAGGCGTGCGTACTTTCAACTATGAAGGCCATGCCAAAGGAAAAGACAAGCAAAATAAAAAAACGGATTATAACCAAAAAGATAAATCGATCAATCAGCTTTGGCCGGGTATTGTCGCCGGGGAATGGCATAACAACCACCATTTATTTCCAAAAAGCGCACGTAGCGGATTTAAGCCCATGCAAATTGATTTTGCCTGGTACTACATCAAGTTTGTTAGCTGGATAGGTGCTGTCAGCCATTATAAGGATGGGAAGAAGCAGTTTTACGAAAAGTATTACCTGCCTTATAAACAAATGAGAAGAGCCCGAAAGATGACGGGTAATCCATCTATTGAAATGGAGACATAATTTATCCGGCCAGAGCCAAAACCGGTGATCACATATCACATGGAAGCCTTGGTTGCAATAAACAGGAATGGTTGTTGTGTATAGCTATTAAACAGATCACCTATGAACGAAGAAAACATAAAAACCGCAGCAAGAATTGTATTGGGGGCTAACCTTATTATTGCAGGGATCGGCCATTTATCCTTTGCAAGAAAGGGCTTCCAAGCTCAGGTACCGAACTGGGTTCCGTTAAAAAAAGATGATACAGTAGTGTATTCCGGAATAGTCGAAATCGTGTTAGGAAGCGCTATTGTGTTCGCGCCAAAAAAATACAGGCAAGATATCGGAAGAGTAGCTGCCGCATTTTTCGTCGCTGTTTTTCCGGGTAATATTGTTCAATACACGCACGAAAGAAGCGCGCTTAACCTTGATACCAATAAAAAGCGGTTGATCCGTTTGTTTTTCCAGCCGGTGCTTGTTTACTGGGCTTTAAAAAGTACGAGTAAATAAAAAGAAATAGCATACAATCCTTTAAAATAATTCCTGGCTATCGGTATAATAGGTTTTACGTGAGCCTACCGGTTTTTGATGGATAGTTTCGCCTTTGGCTGTTTCCTTTTGCTTTGGTTTGTGCACCAGTAAAAAATCGCGCACTTCGCCGCTGATGAGATCGGGATTATGTTTGATGATCTGCTTTTCAGCATCCTCTAACACCGATTTGATGGAGTGCAAAAGTACCTTCACCTTTTCGGCGGGTATTTTATTGGAGGCAGAGAATGGCGATAATTTAGCATCATACAATATCTCATCGACATAAGCATTGCCAATACCGCGTAATACTTTCTGATCCATCAAAACAGTTTTCACTGGTGATTTGGTTGAACTAAGCTTTTGCTCTATGTATCTCGCATCCACAGCAAGCGCGTCAGGGGTATCCGATTTTTCGGGATCAAGTGTTGGTGTGGCTGCCTTTTGAAAATCGGTTAAGACCAAACCTTTCTTATCCTCAAATATCAATTCAATAATACTGAACCGGTGCTCGTTCTTAGCTTCAAATAAATGCAGTTCGCCATGCAGCATCAGGTGCAATGCCAATACATGCCCGTTTTTAAAAGTGAACTGCAGCTCTTTGCCAACCCTGCCAATGTGGGTGAGCGTTTGCCCCTCTAAGGTATCTTCCAGTTCTTTTACAGGTACATTTAACTTTGCCGTTACGGTGGCATTTACTTTTTCAAGCTTTTTATCTTTAAATAGTTTGGTGAGGTTTTTAGCAAAAACCTGCAGATCGGGTAATTCAGGCATAGTAATAGTTTAGTTTTATACAAAAGCACATAGGAGTTAAGCCATTGCAAAGCTATTTTGTTTCAAAATGAAACAAATAATCACACAAAAGGTAGTAGTAAAACAAATAAAATACCTGTTATGAACCTGTACGAACAACACCCTTACTGGCTGATGAAGGATGGCATGGTTGCCCAATATCCTTCGTTGGATAAAGATCTTTCTATTGATGTAGCCATAATGGGTGCGGGCATCAGCGCAGCCTTAACTGCCTGGCATTTGCGTGATGTGGGTTTAAGCGCGGCTGTGTTCGACAGGCGGCATGTGGGTATGGGTAGCACCTCGGCAAGTACCGCTTTTTTACAATACGAAATTGATACCCCCTTAACCGAGCTAAGCAATTATGTTGGCGAAACCAACGCGGTTAAAAGTTACCAACTTTGCCGCAAAGCGATTTATGATATTGAACACCTGTGCAAAACGCTGAAACCTACCTTTGATTTTCATTTGGTGCCTAGCCTGCAATACGCCAGTTTTAAAACCCATACCGATAAACTGAAACAGGAATATGAACTGCGCAAAAAGCATGGCTTTGAAATAGACTGGTTGGAAAAGGCCGACATTAAAAAGACCTTCGGGTTTGAAGCGCCGGGGGCGGTATTCAGCAAGGATGGCGGTGAGGTGGATGCCTACCTTCTTACCCATGCTTTGCTGAATGATTTTTGTAAAAAGGGTAACCAGGTTTTTAATAACACACCTGTTAAGCATATTGAAAATACCAGGCAAGGTGTAACGCTGCACATGAATGATGATTTAAAGGTAAGGGCCAAAAAACTGGTAATAGCTGCCGGGTACGAGAGTTTGCAATACGTGCCTAAAAAGATAGCCGACATACATTCAACCTACGCTTTGGTATCAGAGCCATTGCCCGATAAATATTTCTGGCACCAGAACAGCCTGATTTGGGAAACGGCAACGCCTTATATGTATTTTAGAGTGGTAAGCGAAAACCGCATCCTAATAGGTGGCAGGGATGATCCTTATCATCATCCGCATATTAAACCATCAATCATTACTAAAAAAACGAAACAGTTGCAGCACGCCTTTATGAAAAAGATGACGCATGTCCCCCTAAAACCTGATTTTAGCTGGGTGGGAGCCTTTGCCACCACTAAGGACGGATTGCCTTATATCGGCGCCATCCCGGAAAGGCCAAACACCTATTTCGCTTTAGGTTTTGGGGGAAACGGGATCACCTTTAGCATAATAGCTGCCGAAATTTTACAAGACTTGATACAAGGCAAAAAGAATGAAAATGCTAAACTGTTCGAATTCAACAGATAACTACTGTTATGGTTGCTGTTTATTATTTAACAAAAAAAATCGACAAAACCAGAATTGAAGTGATCCGGAGGTTTACTTTAAAATGTTCAGCCAACTTGAATCAATAATCAATTGCTTTCTATAAATTCGGAGATAAATATTCAATAATTTTTATCGGTTCGAACTTGCACCATGAACGTCCTCAAATTCGAGCTATTTTTTGTAAATCAGGTATAAACTGGTTCGAAATTAGCCCTATAACCCCCCTTGAAGAGGTGGTCTATTTTTGACTACCTCTTTTTTATTTGATATAACTTATTGTAAATTAATGCCTTAGTGGTCGTGTTTGCCTTCAAAAAATCGGTTCGAAGTTTTTGATGATTTTTAAGGGTTTTCTTTAATCATGAAAGTAAAGCGAATATTTTAGCGATAAACGCCTGTTTTCCTGGTTCGAATACACCTTAACGTCTCAAAACAATTCGTTATCATCATCATGTTGGTTATATGTTTTAGCAATGAGATATAAAAAGTTCAAAATTTCTTTGGCTTGATCTTCATTTACTCGAATATCATTTTGGTTTAAAATCCTAATCGCGGTATTAGTAGAAATCTTTCTGGTGTAAAGATCAGGATGCATTTGCCTCTGATATGAACAGTCATAGGTCATCTCCATTTTGCATCGCGTTAACTGGTCCACGGCTTATTCGCTCCGCAGGCTTTTGACGGGGTTCGCCAGTGCCGCTTTGATTGCCTGGAAGCTGATGGTTAGCAGCGTAATGGCAATAGCGGCGGCAGCCGACAGCAGGAATACGACCGGGCCGATATGAACGCGGTAAGGATATTGCTGCAACCAGTGGGACAGGAATAAAAAGGCTAAGGGTGAAGCGATCAGGCAGCTGATCAGCACCAGCAGTACGAATTCACGGGAGAGAAGGGCCCAGACCTGGCCGACAGACGCGCCTAATACTTTCCGGATTCCGATCTCCTTGGTACGCTGTTCTGCGATATAGGCCGCTAGCCCGAACAGGCCGAGACAGGAAATAAATATGGCCAGTACGGCAAACAGGCCCGCCAATCTCCCGACGAGTTCCTCCAGTTGAAATTTACGCGCGTATTCCTCATCCACAAATTTAAACTGGTAAGGATAGGCCGGGTTATATTTTTCAAACACTTTACCGATCTTTTCGATAATGTTATGCGTATCCGCATTTTTTGGCAAACGATAGGTGACGATTGTACCGTTAGGGGCATGGCCGAAAATGGCGGGTTCCACCGGTTTGTAGGGCGACTCCATTAAGGCATCTTTAACCACGCCAATGATCCTGACCGGTTGGTTGCTGCCGTTCCAGGAGATCATTTGGCCGACAGGGTTTTTGAGCCCGATGCGCTTTACGGCCGCTTCGTTCAGGATCACATTGAGCGAATCCTTTTGCGGGTCACCCTCAAATGCTAGCCCTGCAGCCATGGTCATGCCCATCGTTTGAAAATAGTCATTGGATACCCAAATGGCGCCGATGTTCACACCTTCGTCACCCGCGTTTTTGCCCGGCCATTTTTCCAGCGAGAAGTGGCTGGAAACCTGCGTCGCCGGTGAAGTGGAAGAAGTTACGCTTTCTGCAAGGCCCGCCATAAGCAGTTCATTTCGCAGGGCGTCATAGTGCTGGTAGAGGTCACCATTCATATCGGTCATCACTAGCCGGTCGGCGCTGTAGCCGGTGGGCCGGTTCTTGACAAACCCGATTTGCTGGTAAACGATCACGGTGCTGATGATCAGCGCGACTGAGCAAGTGAACTGCACTACGACTAAAATTTTCCTGGGAAGGGTAGCTGCCCTGCCCAACTGGATCGTTCCCTTCAACACTTTCACCGCGTTGAATGAGGACAGGTAAAACGCTGGCCTGCTGCCGGCCGCTAAACCGGTAAGCAATACAAACGCGACCATGATGCCCCAGAAGCCCATATTGCCGTAGGGGATATGAATAGTTGAGGCTGTCAATTCGTTAAACGATGGTAAAGCCAGCTGAACCAACAGCAAACCGAGCAGGAACGACAACGACGTGATGAGCACCGACTCCAGCAGGAACTGGTAAACCAGGTCGAAACGCCCTGAGCCAATAGCTTTGCGAACGCCGACTTCCCGCGCCCGTTTTTCCGAACGCGCCGTCGACAGGTTCATGAAGTTGATGCAGGCGATGGCCAGCACCAGCAGTCCGATCATACTGAACAGGCGCACGTAGTCGATGAATCCGCCGGCCACCTTTCCGTTTTTAAATTCGTTGTACAAGTGCCAGTCCTTCAAGGGGTGCAGCAGCACCTCAGGTTTCAATGAGCGCATTTCGGTGCTCTCCCTGTAAACAATATTCCTGATCATCGGCGCGATCTGCGCATAGCTCACTTTTGGCTCCAGCGCCACGTAAGCGGAAAATGAATTCCAGGTCCACTTCGTCCGGCCTGTTTTTACCCAATCCTCGGTCGCTTCTTTATAGGCAAAAGGAGTGATATAATGAAATTGCAAGGTGGCGTTTTGAGGGATATCCCGGATGATACCTGTCACTTTTAACTCATGTGCATTATCAAAACGGACTTCCTTACCCATGGGGTCAGCATCACCGAATAATGCCCGGGCGGTCGCTTGGGTGAGCACGATCGAATACATATCTTTCAAAGCCGAACCGGCATTTCCCTCCGTAAACGGGTATTGGAGTATTTTAAAAAAATCCACCCCGGCGGCACCGCCTTCCAGGTACAGTTTTTTATCGCCCACCATCAACCCGTGGCTCGTCCGCCCAATGTTATCCGTTTCGGCTACATATCTGATACCCGGTATTTGCTTTTTCAACACATCGGTCAGCGGCAAGGCTATAGATGTTTGTGTCATGGTGCCGTTATGCTGGCTGGTGAAGTTCATCTCCACCTGAAAGGCTTGCTCATAGCCGGGTAAAAAACGATCATAGGCATATTGATCGGCCACCCATAAGCCGATTAGGAGCGCTACGGCCATACCGGCCGCCAATCCGGTAATGTTCAGGGCGCTGTAACCTTTGTTATATAACATATTGCGCCAAGCCATCTTTAAATAATTCTTAAACATAAAATTGCGGTTTAATTTCCGGGATGAAATTAGCGGTGTAAAGCCGGTACGATGTGTCAGATTATAAGATGGCAGTTCTTTTTTATACTCAGCAGGCGTTTTTCCCGTGATCTCTTTGAAGGTACGATGAAAAGTGCTTTGCGAATTGAAACCGGCATCATAGGCCATACCGAGCAGGGTAATGTGGGTATAGGCCGGGTTCTTCATTTTCCGGATCACGTCCGCTACGCGGAATTCATTGATAAAATCCGTGAAACTTTTCTTGAATATCGTATTGATGATCCGCGATACTTCATGCGGCACCATACAGAGTTTATCGGCGAGGGACGAAAGGGACAGTTCCGGGTCTTCATAATACCGCTTTTCCTTCACAGTATTTTTCAGCCAGGCAGCTTTCTGTTTTAATTCCGAAGAAGCCAGCTGGTTGACCGGGACGGCTTCCGGTCTGAAATAACTGACAACAGCCAGCCAGATCATGATGGACATTAGCAGTAAAATAAATATAGGGACGTATATGAGGGACAAAGGGGATATCAGGAAAAGCGCCAGCACCGGGTATTGCAGCCAGCGCCATACACGGCGCCCGCGGTCACCGCCGCTGAATTTCACCTGTTGATTCATTAGCCTTAAGCGGTGCTGGCATATGACCAGGTAGATCACGACTGACAGCGGCGCAATAAAAGACACCGCGGCAGCCGGAAGAACAAATTGCACGATAAACGGAATAAAATGCAGGCTGTCCCTCAACTTAGCTTTATAACCCGTATCCGCTATCTTCCGCACAAAAAAATAAAGCAATGGCCCAAACCCTGATAAGTATGCATAAGGCAAAAAATTTGCCGCCAGGCCTATATCCATAAAAAATTGCTGCACCAGGCAAAGCACACCGGCAGCCAGGCACGCCGCAAGATAACGGTGCGCGCCGTGATTAGCCCTTGGCGTAAACCACAGGAGCAAGGCAAAGGTCAGTCCGGTAGATAAAATTACCAGCGAAGCTAAATCATAAAGGGTAGTACGGAATATCATTGAACCTAAAGAATGATCGAGCGTCAATCTGCATTCCAAATGTATAACAAATTGTAAAACAATTCATTAAATAAAATCATAGAAGTCCGTTGTACCAAAAACGAACAATTGGCCGTTCGATTTTGAAATGATACAGTTCCTTGGTACAATGCGAGGCTTGGTTAACTTATCCATTTATAGTTTGTGGATTTGGCTAAGACTATCTGCTGCGCCTGTGATGAATATACATGACATTGTTCCTCCTTTTTTGTTAGTACAAATATCGGGATAGAAAATTGTCAGGTATTTAACATTTGGCAAAAACGTACTATCGGATATTCTTACGTATCCGGCTAAGTGATTGCTCTTCATATCAATAGCGAATTTAAATTAATTGTCTGCTTCACTCTCATTTTTGTCCAAAACAAAAGGTGCATTAAATTCCATCAGTTTTTTAAAATACATTTGTATATGTTGAGGACCTATCATATCAAATGGTTTTTTATTCTTACCGGGATTCTAACCATAAGTACTTTATTTCTTTACCAGGGAAAACTCTCATCATTGAAATGGTGGGAAATTCCCGATTACGCAATTCATATTGCAGCACTGCTTTTTATTGGTTGGTTGATAAACGGGTATTTTCTTACGCGAACTATATCTCTGCATAATAATTATACAAAGCATTTTTTAAGCATCTTTTTGGCAACAATTATTACGTTTGCCCTGGATTATTTCCTGTTTCAGATTTTACCACAAACTGATCTTATTTCACATAATGTCGGATTTGACGGCTCAAAACGATTTGCCCGATAATATTGACAAGCCCATCGTTAATAAGATCAACCTGGACGATGCGCCCATTCTAAAAGCGGGTATTACCTCCACTAAATCCCCCCGTGACCTTTATGAGTTTGTAGATAAACAGCTGCTGCCCCTTTTACAAAATGTACCTGGAGTGGGGCAGGTAAATATCATCGGCGGTGACGAACGGGAAATACAAGTCAATATTGACCAGGATAAGCTGAACGCTTATGGACTTGGTATTGCGCAAGTAACCGACGCGATTAGCAAAGCCAATCAGTCTTTTCCTGCCGGTAGCATCGAAACCCGCAATCAGCAGATGTCCATTCAATTTGATGCCAATGTGGTATCTATTGCGCAGATCAGTAACCTGATTGTACTCCAAAAACCCAATGCAGGAAGCGTTTACCTGAAAGATATTGCCGAAGTAGTGGATGGGACTGCGAAAACTACCGCTATAAACCACATTAACGGCATACCATCTATCGGCGTGCAGATCGTGAAGCAAAGTGACGCCAATGCGGTAGATGTGAGCGAAAAAGTAAAGAAAAAGTTTACCGAAATAGAGGGACAATATAAATCAGAAAACCTGAAGTTCGCGGTAGCGTCAGATCAGAGTATTTATACACTCCGTGCTGCAGATGGTGTAATGGAAGATCTCGGTCTTGCAGTATTGATCGTAGGCGTAGTAATGTTGGCCTTTTTACACAGTTTTCGAAGTTCCATGTTTGTGCTGGTTGCCTTGCCATCATCGATCGTTCCCACCTTTATCGCCATGTACGCCTTAGGTTTTTCATTAAATCTGATGACGCTGATGGCGATGTCACTTGTCGTAGGTATCCTCGTCGATGATTCCATCGTGGTACTGGAAAATATTTACCGGCACCTGGAAATGGGTTCCGATAAACAGAAAGCTGCTTTGGAAGGCCGTAGTGAAATCGGCTTTACAGCCATTGCGATAACGTTAGTCGATGTGGTGGTGTTCCTTCCTATAGCCTTTGCAGGTGGAATTATCGGTTCCCTGCTTCAGGAGTTTTCGCTTGTGGTTGTATTTTCAACCTTGATGAGCTTGTTTGTTTCCTTTACGGTTACTCCTTTACTGGCCAGCAAATTTGGTAAGATAGAAAAACTGAATGAAAAAAGCCTTTGGGGAAAGCTTAATCTCGGCTTTGAACATTTCCTGGATCTACTTAAAGAAGATTATGGGAAATTGCTAACTATCGCACTGGCCAAAAAACGTTATCTCTTGTCAGGAGTCATTGTACTGATCATTGGTGCTGTAGCCTTGATCCCACTAGGATTTATTGGCGGGGCCTTCGTTCCCAGCGCTGATCAGAGCGAAGTGTTGATTAGTTTGGAACTGGCTCCTTCTGCTTCGCTTTATCAAACTAATATGCTTACACAACAGGCAGAAAAGCTAATCATGGCTCAACCTGAGGTTACCCATGAATTTTCCAGTATTGGCTTTGTGACAGGAGGCGTTGCCGGAACCACTAATAACAGCAACCTGGCTGAAATCACCATCAGTATGGTAGATAAGAGCAAACGAAAAATAAGTGCGGAGGATTTTGGTATCCGTATGCAGGAGCAACTGAGCAAGGTCATTCCCGGTGCAAAAGTCACAGCAAGTCCAACATCGATCACTGGTGGCGCAAATAGTGCACCTATACAAATCGCGATCAAGGGCATCGATCTTAAAGCGGTGCGAATGGTTGCGGAAGAATACAAAAAAATGGTTACATCCGTTCCCGGCACCCGCTTCGTGGAACTTTCTGTAAAGGATCAAAAGCCACAAGTGGAAATCAACCTTGACCGTCAAAAAATGACTATGCTGGAGATTGATGCCAGCCAGGTAGGTGCAGCGCTGCAAAACGCCTTTATCGGCAACGATAAAAGCAAGTTCAAACAATCTGGCAATGAATATAAGATATTGATCGGCCTGGATAGTTTTGACCGCTCCAACATCGATGATGTCAAAAACCTTTCTTTTACCAACAGTAACGGACAAACGTTTTTGCTTAGCCAGTTTGCCGACGTTGCCGAAGGCTTAGGAGAAACGGTGTTGCAGCGCATCGACCGGTTAGGATCGATAACGGTAAACGCTAATGTCGCTGGTCGCCCAAGTGGGTCTGTGGCAGATGATATTAAAGCGAAAGCAGCCAAGATCGTATTACCAGAAGGTGTTTCGATTGAATACCTGGGTGATGTCAAAAACCAGGGTGATGCCTTTGGTAGTTTGGGTTTTGCATTAGTGGTTGCTATTGTACTCGTTTACCTGGTTATGGTCGCACTCTATGAAAATGCTGTTTATCCATTCGTTGTATTGTTCTCCATTCCTGTGGCCCTGATAGGCGCGTTGCTTGCGCTTGCGCTAACCATGCAAACCCTGAATATATTCTCTATGATCGGATTAATTATGCTGCTGGGGCTGGTATCGAAAAACGCAATCCTGATCGTGGATTTCACCAATCATTTAAAAAGCGAGGGACATCCGGTTAAAGTGGCATTGGTTGAAGCGGGTAAAGAAAGGCTCAGGCCAATCCTGATGACTACGCTGGCGATGATTTTTGGTATGCTGCCTATAGCGGTAGCTGCCGGAGCCGGTGCTGAAATAAAAAACGGTATGGCCTGGGTAATCATTGGCGGGTTAACCAGTTCGATGTTGCTGACACTTTTTGTAGTGCCATCCATGTACCTCATCATAGATCATTTATTAGATAGGTTTTCGAAGAAAAAAGCAGATAAGAAAAACCTGCAATTAAAACCGCAACATTAATTATATATAGCCAATTAGAATCGGGTTTACCGGCTTTGTTCAAAAAAATAGGCGCAACGGTTGTTTAATCTTAATCTCCGGATGAACCGGTGACCCGATTTCTGAATTGGCATGAAAAACTCAAACATGAAAACGAAATATCTCCTGGTATTGTTACCTCTTTTTCTTACGCTTTCCGCATCCGCTCAAACCGAGAAGCAAAAAGCAACTGACAAGATGATCGATTCTATAAAAATGGCAATGTTATCGCAATATGCTATGATTTTCCCTGTGCTAAGACAAGGCTTTTTGGCTACTGATTTTATAGGCGGCAGAACGGTTATAGGTGAACTGAATGGAAAGGACCTTTATCAGGGCAAGATGAACATTGAACGCATCCGGTCTAATTTTAATATTCCCCTGGCGCAATGGGGCAAGAATTCTATAACAGGAACGATCAGTTATCAGCAGATCCATTTTGAAACCGACGATGTAACCAGTTTCAGTCCCTCTTTTCCAAGTACTGACCAAAGCGTAAATAAATCAACGGTAGGTTTAACAGCAACGTTCAGCAGGACAGATTCAATTTTTAACCATCCGATAACCTATTCGGGAAGTGTATCAGGGCTAACGGATGAAGCCTCGTCTGTTAAACGGGTAAATTATCTGGGATTGATTACTGTTCCTATAAGCAGGAGTAAGTACTCTTCATTTACAGTAGGTGTAGTTGTGACCATTGACCCGTCTACTGTAGAACCCGTGATTCCAATAATCAGCTACTGGCATAAATTCCAGGCGTCCGACCTGGACCTTTATGTAGACTTGCCCTCAAGAATAGCTTTACGAAAACAGCTTTCCAAAAAAGCCTGGGCAACCGTCGGCAGTGAGCTTGGAGGTAATATTTACTTCTTTGATCTTAATCAACCTTCACTACCGCAAAATAACATCTATAGTACTATAGACATCAGGTCCGGTGCTACCTTTGAATACCTGGTGACAAAAAAATTGGTACTTGGCGTTAGCGGAGGACTATATACTGCAGCGTCATCACGCATGTTTGATCAAGACGATAAGCCAGATCAATATTTTTTCAGGACAAGTAATGGTTCTTCTCCTTATATCAGCTTCTCTGTTTCATTTTTACCGTTTCTTAAAAATTTGAAATAAGGAATGGGTTGGATAGATATGTAGTGTTCGGCAAAATATCAAATTGCCTGCATCTTACTGACAGGGCCATGAACGAAGTCGTTCAGGTGCCGGTCAATCAATTGTTCACAAGTCGCTTCAATTTCCGCAGGACGAGTGTTCGTGATGAAAAGTTCGTTTACTTTATAATTGATTGCTGAAGCAGTGTCACTTTTATTTGGTTCGAAATCCGTCCCATCATTACCGGTTCGACCTTGCACCATTAACGTCGTCAAATTCGAGCAATTTTTTTTAAATCAGCTATAAACTGATTGGATATAAGACCGACGACTGACCCTTAAGGAGATAGTCAATTTTTGATTATCCCTTTTTTTATTTATTGTAAATACCTGTTTAATAGATATTTACAATGTATTTTTGCCATGTAAAAAGCGGTTCGATATTTTTCAATCTTTTATGAGTATTGGAATTTCATTTGCTAAAAGTGTCTTCAAATCGCCTTAAACCATCATTTGTTGGTTCGATTTCGTATTATGGCCTAAACTTATCTGATCGCCGTTGACTTTAATTATGCTAACAATATGAACTTAGCTAAAGTGAGCAGGGGTAATTGCCAATAATTTCGGTTACATATTAGGAATTAGTTTAATCTTCGGACTACCGGATGACTTACAAAATTGCCTGCACTGGAAAGCGCCATACCATGGCAAGATCATCATGGTTGTTTATTCTAAAAGCTTTATCCAAAGTGATCAGGCGTTCACACATCTTGTTTCAATTAAGTCCCCAATACAAAAATCTTAATTTCAACGCCTTTTCTTCTACTATTATAACAAAGGTCGCAGTACTTTCCATACATTGCCAGCAACGATCTTTGCACCTGCTGCTGTAGGATGTATGCCATCTTTCTGGTTTAATGATGCCACGCCGCCCACGCCTTGTAACAGGAATGGAACCAGGCCCATTTTATTCTTTGCGGCAATTTGTGGAAATACAGCTTTAAAGCTTGATGCGTAATCGCTGCCCATATTTGGCGGTACCTGCATGCCTAATAGCACCAATTTAGCACTGGGGTATTTTGCTTTAACCTTATCAACTATTGCTTGTAAGTTCTCAGTTGTTTCCTTAACAGGGATACCGCGTAAGCCGTCATTTGCACCCAGTTCCAGTACAAAAACATCCACTTTCTGTTTTAATACCCAATCGATACGGCTTTTTCCACCGGCCGTAGTTTCACCGCTTACCCCCGCGTTAATAATGCTATAGGGTAGTTTTGCACTGTCTACTTTTGTTTGAATAACACCGGGAAAAGCTTCTGACGGATCCTCCAGCCCATATCCCGCAGTTAAGCTATCACCAAAGAAAAGAATGTTTTTTGTACTGGTGCTTACAGCATGCTGTGCTTCAGTAGTTACCGAATCATTGTTATTGGAGTTTGTATTTTGTCCGCAGCCGGCAATGATAAACAAGGCCAGTAATAAGCCAGGGATTTTATATGGACTGATTGATCTAAGCATTTGATCTTAATATTTCGAGCGGTGAGTTATTTAACGCGCTCCTGCTATTTAATAAACCTATAATAACAGTTAACAACGATATGAGCAAGAAGATTGCAACCGCTAATAAATAATTAATGCTGTAACTCACCTCGAAACTGTATTTGGCTAAAATCCATGTTGCTCCAATCGCTATTAAAATACCGGTTAAAGCTGATAGTACGCCTAAAAACAAATATTCAAAAGCAGTAATAGCAAAGATTTGTTTCCTACTGGCACCTAATGACCGGAGCAATACGCTCTCGTTTATACGCTGGTATTTACTGATCCTTACCGAAGCTATGAGCACAATTAATCCCGTAATAATGCTAAACGCGCTCATGAATTTTATTACATAGCCTATTTTAGTTAACAGGTCATCAACAACACTTAAAACCTGTCCGAGATCGACAATAGAAACATTGGGGAACTGCTGTACTACTAATTGCTGAAAATGTGCCGATGCTTTAGGCGATGCTACACGTGTAAGCAATACATGAAACTGTGGCGCGTCTTCCAATACACCGGTCGGAAAAACCACCTGGAAATTGGTTTGTATTTTATTCCAGTTGACTTTCCTGATACTGCCGACTACAACCGGCATCATTATGCCCTGTACATTAAAAACCAGGTGATCCCCCATGTTGATATGCGTTCGTTTGGAAAAGCTCTCTTCAATAGATACTACTACCTCTTTATCCGGCGCTGCCTTACCAACCCATGCACCATCAATTATTTTTTCAGATGGCGTGAGAGAATCCCGGTAAGTAACCCGGTATTCATTAGCAAATGCTTTATGTGAAACTTTGATCGAGTTATCTTTTTTTACATCGGCGGCCGTTTTACCGTTAACTTTTTCCAAACGTATGGTAACTACAGGTACCTGCTGCATAATTGGCAGGTTTTGCTGCCGGGTAAGCGCTGCGATGGCGTTTTCCTGGCTGCTTTGTATATCAAACAACAGCATATTAGGCTGGTTACCACTGGAAGATAAAGTAACCTGATTGATTACTATTTGCTGAATGAAAAACAGCGTACAGATAAAAGCGGTGCTTAAACCAATGGAAACAATAAGAATAATGGTTTGGTTATTGGGGCGGTAAAGATTAGCAAAGCCCTGACGCAGCAGGTAGTTCCATGAGGCTTTTATAAACAATTTCATTAATCGCATTAACAGCCAGGCCACAACGGTAAGTATTAAAAAAGCTATGATAATACCTAAAGTGAAAAACAGGGTACCCACCCAACTGTCCAATTGCAAAAAGGTAAATATGATCACAAAGGAAAGGATGAGCAGGTAAACCAGCCACCGTAAGGGATCGCTGGCAAGGTTTACGTCTTCATATGACATCCTCAAGGTATTTAGCGGCGAAATATTGCGAATGGAAATTAACGGCAACAACGCGAAAAGAATGGATATGATCACCCCTAATAAAATACCTTGCCCTATAGCCATCCATGATATATTAACCGAAATCGTAAAGGGTAAAAAATCTTTGAGTAAAAAAGGCAGCAGGTGTTGAATTAACGTGCCCAAGGCCGCGCCAATAACTGCTCCTATAAAACCAATGCCTACAATTTGTATCAAAAATATTAAAAATGCCTCGGCTGCTTTAACCCCGAGGCAACGCATAATAGCTATAGAGGTAATCTTTTCGCGGATATAAATATGTATGGCGCTGGCAACGCCAACACAGCCTAGTAATAATGCAATAAAGCCAACTAAAGATAAAAATCGGGTCAGGTCTTCAAATGAGCGGCCGGTGCTTTCTTTACGGGTTTCAACGGTTTCGTAGTTCATTTCGGCTTTATCCAGCCGTGTATCAATTTTTTTAACCAGTTGATTTACGTTAATATTGCCAGCCAGTTTGTAATAAAAACTGTAGTTAATACGGCTGCCTTTTTCGGTAAGGCCGGTTTGTTGCAGGTATTGTAATGGTATATAAACTATAGGCGCTACACTTGTTGATATGCCCGTTTGTCCCGGCGCTTTGTTCAACACACCTGCAATTAAAAAAGTAACGTTACCGACTTTGATCGAATCATTTACATGGGCATTAAACTGCAGCATCAATGTTCGGTCAACCAGCGCCATTTTAGCGTTTCTGAATTTGCCTGCGGCTTGTAATGGGGTAGTTTCAATACTGCCATAATACGGAAAATCGCCCTGTAAAGCCCGTATCTGCACCAGCCGGGTACCCTGGCTTTTAGGGAAATAGATCATCGACGCGAAACTTCGTTCCTGCGACCTGGTTTGGCCTATTGAATCCAATAATGGCTGCATAGCGGGATCAACGGGTTTATTACTGCTGATGACCAGGTCGGCACCCACAAGAGTCGTAGCCTGCTCATTAATATCGTTTTGTATGTTGTACCTGAAGGCATAGATAGCCACCAGCGCGGCGATGCCAAATATGATGGATGAAATAAACAAAAACAGCCGCGAGCGATTTTTACGGCTGTCGCGCCAGGCCATTTCAAAAAGCCAGGGAATGTTTATTTTTCTTTTATTACTGATAGGGGAGGTGCCCATAGCCTGTTTAATTGTTTTTTTCATCGGCTATTAAACGGCCTCCTTTTATGCGCAGGATACGCTGCGTTCTGGCGGCCAGATCCAGATCATGGGTTACTAAAATAAGTGTGGTTCCAGCTTCTTTATTGAGGTCGAATAATAATTTAACAACTTTTTCGCTGGTTTCCGCATCTAAGTTCCCAGTTGGTTCATCGGCAAACAACAATTTGGGCCGGTTTGAAAAAGCTCTCGCTATGGAAACTCTTTGCTGCTCGCCGCCCGATAATTGCGCCGGGTAATGGTGTCCGCGATCAGCCAGGCCTACTTTGTCTAACAGCTCGGTCGCTCTCGCTTTAATGTTTTTTTCACCACGCAGCTCCAGTGGCACCATCACGTTTTCCAATGCGGTTAAGGTGGGCAACAGCTGAAAGTTCTGAAATATAAAGCCTACAAACTGGTTACGTACCTGCGCACGCTGATCTTCACTTAAATCACCTAAATTGATGTTATTCAGCTCAACTTTGCCGGTACTTGAACGATCTAATCCCGCGCACAGGCCTAACAGCGTTGTTTTTCCGCTACCGGATGGGCCTACAATTGCATTAGTTGAACCTGCCGTTATCGCGAAATTTATGTCATCGAGCACGGTAAGTGAACGCCCTGCACTCTGGTAAGTTTTGCTGAGGTTGGAGATATTTAGTATAGTTTCCACAGAAGATATTTAATGTTAAATGCTTAATGAGCTGTTTTGTTACTAAAATAGTTAAACAATACGCAGCAACTGTAGGTGAAGCACATTTATATCTCTTTATATGAAATGCCATTCTCTCCAAATTAATTGCACAAAGTTATTTAGCGTCGTACTGAACCAGTCAAAATTTGCAATGTCTTTAGCTACTTTATCCCTTTCAGGTCACACTCAACTATCTTTATTTTATAAGATGGCACAGTAGAACAACGTGCTGCCAGGAACGTTACCTTTAAAATATGGAAATAAAAGCATTCAGGGCGATCAACCCGCATCCGTTATATGCGGAGCAATTCATATTTGGCGACAACAATTTGAAAGCCTCGCTGAAATCAGCAGATGGCAACGCCTATTTGGATCTTTTACTGCGGGAAGGTGCTTATCAACAAGTCCGGGAAGCGCAATTTTATATCTTCCAGGTGGAGGAGAACGGCCTTCGGCAAACCGGGGTGTGGGCTTTGGTGGCTACGGAAGATTACCGGGCAGGACGAATTAAAAAGCATGAGGCCATATTACCGGAAAAGGTAAAGGCTATTATCGCCGTAGAAGGTAAACCTGTATTGCTGACCTATCTGCCTGACCAGTCAATAGCATCTTATATCGCCGATGTAGTTGCCGGAATACCCTATGTCCGTTATGATCATTGTGGAAAAAGCTATAAAATCTGGCTGGCCGGCCTGGAACTGGCAGAGCGGTTTAAGCAGGTCACCTCATTGTATGTAGCAGATGGGCATCATCGTTTGGAAGGGGCGACCGCTAGTCATATTTCCGCTATCCTGATGTCCGGCGATCAATTAAAAGTACTGCCTTATCACCGGTATTCCAATGCCAACTTTGACTGGGAGGAATTGAATCATTTATTCCTTATGAAATCATCTTTCAGCGACGAGCCGGTATACCCGCATTTGCGGGGGCGCTTTGGTATGCGGCTGGATGGGCAGTGGTATGAACTGGTGACGCAGCATCCTTTGTATGCTTATGATTCGGAGTTCTTAGCTGCCGAAGTGTTTAAGGACCGTGAAGTCTTTTTTGGTCATGACCTGACGAAAATTAGCCCTAATGCCACTGTTTTTACATTATGCCCGCTTGAAATTGGGGATGTTATCCGCATCGCGGATGTGGGCGAAATACTGCCGGCCAAATCGACCTGGATCGAACCTAAGCTGCCTTTTGGCTTGTTGGTGTACCGGCACCAGACAGCGTATTAAGGCAGTGTAAGTATGATAATAACTTAAAACAATCTGGTCGGCTATTTCAGGCTTGATATTAATTACTGGGCGAATAAACATTCGTAGTAGATAAAAATGCTGAATTATTTAGGAAATGTATATTCTGTGCATTTTGATCATAAGACAATTTAACGGTCCTGGTAGGATTAAGCTGGCAGCTGGCCGCAAAATGCGGTTTCGGTGTAATAGAGTTTTTAACAATTTTGCCACTTTTGAAGAATCCTGACAGATAATCGTATCCGGCAAGGGCGGTTGTGCTTGAATAATAATTTTTTCAAACCATGCTAAACATTTTTTGTAAAAAATATAAAATGTTCATAAGGAATATGTATTAGGTGACTTAAAGTTATCTCAGCCATCAGGTACATAAAATCTAGTACCTTTGAGCTTGCTCGATTGTTATGCTTAACCCTCTTTCTTAGTATTTCAATAATCTTCTCTTGATTTACCTGTCTTTTTTTCATTTAAGTAAACTATATTATAATATTTATTATAATATAGTTTATCGCCTGTTTTAATTTAATATCAATTTTGTGTAAATTACGGCCATCATGTTAGTACTCCCCACGCTTTCTGATCAGGAAATTCTCTCCCTTATAGGGAAGGATGACCGGGCCGCATTTGGCGAACTTTATAGTCGTTACTGGCGATCATTGTATCAAACGGCCTGGAACGTACTTCGTGATCAAGAATCCTGCATGGAGGTCATCCAGGAAGTATTTGTGTGGTTATGGGATCACCGGTCAGGCTTACAGATCAATTCACTGCCGTCATATTTAAAGGCTGCTGTTAAATATAAAGTCACGGATATATTACGCAGCAACAAAGTACGGGAAGCCTGTTTTGTAAATTTGGATGAACTGGATGCCGCAAACCTATTATTTGACGACGATCCTTTGGAACTTAAAGAACTGAAAACAGTAATCGCGCAAATGAGTGCGAAATTGCCTGCGCGAGCGAGGCTGATATTTGAATTAAGCCGGAATGAACAGTTATCTAACCGGGAAATTGCAACAAAGTTAGGTATTTCTGAAAAAACAGTAGAAAATCAGATTACTATAGCGCTAAAAAAGCTTCGAGTGGCTCTGGGAAGTGTTTCTATATGGCTTTTTTTCCTTTAAAGCGCATTTATATAGATCGATTTCGATTAAATTGAAATTTTGTTAAATTTATTTCTGATTCCTTTGGGGGATAGACGCTCTTTTTTCGCCTTACTATTGAAAGCGGGCTAAAAATCCGTCAAACGGAATGACAAAAGAAAATTTCTTAAAACTTGTTGACCGAGTAAGGCAGGGTAGCGCCAGTGATCAGGATATTCGCCTGTATCACATCTGGTTCAGTAAATTTCAATCTTTAAGCGAATGGAACGATGCAGAATTAGGAAACGCTGATGAACTTAAGAGTGTAATAGAACATCGCATCAACGAACAAATTGATACGCGCCTTCCTGACAAAATCACCAGACGCTTATGGACACGATTTGCAGCTGCCGCTTCAATTGTAATGTGCATATCGTTCGGCGGCTATTATTTCCTGCACAAGCATCAATCCGAGCAAACTGCTTATTATAAAAATGACATTTTACCTGGTCATAACCAGGCTACACTGACCTTAGCTAATGGTAAAAAAATAATCCTGATCAAAGGATTATCGGGTACGTTGGCACAGCAAGGCAATACATTGATTGGAGTAAACGGGCAAAGCGCAATAGCTTATACAGCAGCTGGTACAAATGCCAATTTATCTGTTTCCTACAACACTTTATCTACCGCTGTGGGCGAACAATCACCTTATCCATTGCTATTGGCTGATGGAACAAAAGTATGGCTAAATGCCCAATCCTCAATAACCTTTCCTACAGCATTTAACGGTAAAGAAAGAATTGTGAGAATTACAGGGGAGGCCTTATTTGAAGTAGCGCATAATGCTGACCATCCTTTTAAGGTACAAACCGAAAAGCAAACCATCGAAGATATCGGCACCACTTTCAACGTGAACGCCTATGTTGATGAACCAACGACTAAAACCACCCTTATCGAAGGGAAAGTTAAAGTGAACGGCATGTTCCTGGAACCCGGTCAGCAGAGTGATGGCAGCCATATTAATGCCGTCAACACCAGAAGATATACGGCCTGGAGAAACGGCGACTTCTATTTTGAGAATGACAACATTCAAACCGTAATGAGGCAACTTTCGCGCTGGTATAATATCGAAATAAACTACGAAGGCGATATAACGACCAATAAATTCTATGCACAGATCAGCCGTTCCAAAAATATCAGCGCTATCTTACATATACTCGAAAATACCAAAGGCGTACACTTTAAAATTGAAGGAAGGAGGGTAACCGTTATAGAATAATCAATACCAGACCGCGAGCTCATAAAAAAAGTCACCTGGCTGTAACCGGATGACTTAGAAAGGATAGCTCAAACAATTTATTAACTATTTAAGAACCGCGCCAGCCTCCCTGTCTTGGAAAACGAAAGGCGAAACGCACAACCCTAACTTAGCAAATGTACAAAATTTACTCAGAACACTTTGTGTTGCCCCCCGGCTTTACAAAAAAACTCTTGTTGTTCATGAAATTAACCACCCTGATGCTATTCTTAGCCTTCATGCAGGTGAGCGCCAGCACTCTTGCGCAAAAGGTTACTTTGTCTGAACGGAATGCATCATTAACTACTGTATTTGAGCAAATCCGGAATCAGACTGGTTATGATTTCGCTTATACCACCGCAACTATTCAGGCTGCCAAATCGGTGACCATCTACGTGAAAAACGTGGAATTAACTGATGTGTTGAAAATGGTTTTTGACGAGCAACCTTTAGATTATAAGATTGAGGACAAATCAGTAGAAATATCCCTAAAAGAATCCTCAATAATCAATAATTTTCGGGATAATGCCGCCAGGGTATTCGCCGTCTCCGGAGAAGTACACGGAAAAGTCATAGATAGCCTCGGCCAACCTTTGGCTGGAGCAAACGTAAGCTTAAACTTAAAAGGGTTCTCTTATGTAGTGATGACTGATAATAAGGGCGAATTTCATTTTGGTAGTTTACCGCAAGAAAGCTATACATTGACCGTAACCTATATTGGCTATAAGAAGCTTGAAAGAATTGTGCAGATCAATAACAGGAATATTTGGCTTAATCTGGTTTTGCACAATATACCTTCGGCGCTTAACCAAATACAGATTATTGGTTACGGTACTGAATCTAAGCGTTTTAGTGTTGGAAATGTATATACTGTTAACGCCGACCAGATCGGAGTTCAACCGGTAACCAATCCTTTGCTGGCATTAGAAGGGCAAGTTCCCGGGCTTAACATTATTGCAGAGAACGGTGTACCCGGCTCAACAACATTAGTGCAGATACATGGCCAAAGCGGATTGGCTACCACTGCTAACCTTAACATGAAACCTTATGACCAACCTTACTTTCTTGTAGATGGAGTACCTTTCGCTTCGCAAAATATTAACATTAGTCAATTAGGCAATCTTGCCATGGGACAATCTTTTAGCGGAGGAATTGACCAGGCAACTGGTATAGGTGCTTTTAATGGTATTAACCCCAATGATATAGAAAGTATCACTGTCCTTAGTTCTGCGGATGCGACCGCTATTTATGGTACAAAAGGTGCCAGCGGTGTTATTTTAATAACCACAAAAAAAGGAAAAGTAGGTAAAACAACTGTCGAATTAAATGCAACCACACAGTACAACGAAGTTGCCAGGCCTATACAATTTTTAAATACCCCGCAATACCTCCAATTAAGAAAAGATGCTTATGGATTTGACGGTATAACGCCAAATAATAATCCAAATGATTATTCAGGTGCTTATGCGCCCGATCTTTTTGATTACGATCAAAACAAATACACCAACTGGCAAAAGGTAATTCAAGGAAATTCTACCAACAATACAGATATCCATGCCACCGTATCTGGCGGATCCCCCAACAGCACTTTTCTTGTATCTGGTGGTTATACACGTTCAGACTTTAATTACCCGGGTGATTTTTCCGATCAGAGATACAGCTTACACAGCGCGCTAACCACTACCTCGGCAAATAAAAAGTTAAGCGTTACCTTCATCCAGGATTTTTCATATGATCGAAATTATTCTGCAGGTTTTGGAGGCAGCTCTTACGTAACGTTACCTCCTAATGCACCCGATCAGCGAGATGCGAACGGTAATTTAATTTGGTTTTACAAGGGAATAGAAATTTATAATAATTTATATGCTGGTTTATTGCAACCTAACAATCTGCAAACTTTTAATTACAATACTTCAATAAATTTTAACTATGAAATAATAAAGGGGTTAACAATTGGAAGTACCGTGGGCTACAACCGTAATGGTGGTACAGAGCATGGCATATCCCCTGCAAATGCGCTACCGCCGGAAACATATGAAATTGCTACTTCAAGTGCAGAGTTTGCTAATACCAACAATCAAGCCCTTAGCGTTGAGCCGCAGATCAATTATAACAAAACTTTTGGTAAAGGAACATTGACCGCTTTACTGGGTGGTAGCTATCAATATAATACAACGTATCAAGAGCAAACCTATGGTTATGGTTATTCAAATCCTGCTTTCCTGGGGTCAATTGATGGAGCGGCCACAAGTAATAATTTCGATGTACAAGGCATTACTAAATACGTAGCCTTTTTTGGCCGTTTGAAATATGTTTATGATGAAAAATATATTTTAGAATTTAGTGGCAGGCGTGATGGTTCCAGTAATTTTGGCCCGGGCAAACAGTTTGGTAGTTTTGGTTCTGTAGGCGCCGGCTGGATCTTCTCTGAGGAGAAAGCATTTAAAGATGCCCTTCCTTTTATGAGTTTTGGTAAACTTTCCGGAAGTTACGGAACAACAGGAAGTGATGCTACCCAAGCTTATCAATATCAGGCATTGTATGGCCCTTACCCATATGGTAATACCACGCCTTTCCAGGGCATTAGGCAAAACATCCCAAAGAACCTTTACAATCCTGATTTTCAATGGGCAACCAAAAAATCAATCAATGCATCGATAGATTTGGGCTTTTTGAATAACCGCATATTGTTAAATGCTACCTATTACAGGGACCGCCAGGGCGATGAGTTGGTTCAATATCCATTGGCCGCACAAGCCGGTTTTGCTACTGTGTTTGAAAACCAAAATAGTGAAGTTCAAAACAAAGGTTGGGAATTTACACTAGCAACAAACAACATAAAAAGCAAGAATTTTAACTGGACAAGCAACTTTAACCTAACATTTAACCGGAATAAACTGCTTTCATTCCCTAACCTGGCATCGTCTTCTTATGCCTCACAGTATGTAGTAGGTCAGCCTACTTCTGTAGTATTTGGTTACAGGTATAAGGATGTAAACCCTACTACTGGTCAGTTTGAGTATTACGCGGCTAACGGATCAGTTACTTCAAATCCAAACTACGGAACAGCCGCACAAGGTGGCGACGAAGTGATAATTGGTAACAGAGAAAATAACTATGAAGGTGGTTTTGGCAATAATTTCAGTTATAAAAGATTTAGCCTTTATATTTTCTGCCAGTTCTCTAGCAGTATGCAACCTAATGCTATTTCTTCACTTTATAGCCAGCCTCCAGGTTCTGAGTCTAATCAACCTGCATATATACTCGGTAAATATTGGACAGGCCCTGGCGATACGCATGCTACGCTTCAGCGATTGGTATCTGGTTACAATTCACCATATGTTAACAGTGCATATACTTTCGAGCAATCAACCGGGGCTTATACCAATGATACTTACCTGCGTGTTAAAACCGCGGCATTCTCATATGCCTTACCTGATGCCTGGATGGAAAAAGTTAACGTTAAGAGTGCCAGTATTACTGCTAGTGCGCAAAACTTGTTCACCTTCACCAATTATAAATTCGGTGATCCTGAACAACCAGGTAGTTTTACCGGATTTCCTTTACAACGTATTATCGCATTTGGTTTAAATCTTAAATTTTAGATAATTAATGATCATGAAAAAAATATTTTCTAATCAAAATAAAATACTGGCGGGTGGTTTGGTTATTGCCCTCAGTAGCTTTGCTTCATGCAAAAAGTTAATTGAAATACCTGCCAATCCACCATCAAATATTACAAGACAGCAGGCATTTGCAGATAGCTCTACGGCCCTTTCAACTGTTGCCGGTGTATATTCTTTAACCCCTGGCGGGGGAGGAATTCCTTACCAGGATGGGGAATTTACTTTTGTTACATCTCTTTCGGGGCATGATGTAAGTAATAACAGTTCTAATAGTGATCAAACAGTATTTTTCAATTACAGCCTCACTGCGCTAAACAGCGAAATAAATGATATATGGTTAGCGCATTATACAGAAATTTACCAGGTAAATGATATACTGAGTGGTATAACAGGCAACAGCGCTTTATCCGCGTCATTCGTTAAACAAATTACAGGAGAAATGGAGTTTGTACGGGCCTATTGTTATTTTAACATGGTTAATTTATTTGGTGGCGTGCCTTTAGTTACTACAACTGATTATAATACCAATGCTCATTTACCCCGCACTACGTCTGCAGCTATATATACACAGATTGAAACCGACCTTAACGATGCCGCTAAAAAATTAACGGCAACCTATCCTTCGGCAGGCCACTTGCGTGCTAATCTTTATACGGTAAGAGCATTACAAGCCAAAGTCAATTTATACCAGCGCAACTGGCAGGCTGCTTATAGCGAAGCTGATTCGGTCATTAACTCTGGCAGCTTTAGCCTATCGACAGATCTTACAAAGGTGTTTTTGGATGAAAGTAATGAGGCTATCTGGCAGGTGCCAATCCTAAATCAATATCAGGGATCTAGTGAAGCAGGAAATTTTATACCTTATTCTACAGATTCAGCGCCAAACTATCCGGTAACAGACTCTTTGATAAATCAGTTTGAAACCGGCGACCTGCGCATGGCAAATTGGCTGGGTGTGAATGTGGTGAATGGCCAGAACGTATATTATCCTGCTAAATATAAGGATCAATCTCCAACCACCCCTGCTACAGATTATATGCTGTTAAGGTATGCTGATATATACCTGGTACGCGCCGAAGCTGCGGCACAACTTAATAACCTTAGCCAGGCTATAACAGATATAAATACTATACGCACCAGGGCAGGCTTAACAGGTACTAAAGTTGATGCCACATCAAAAACTGCTGTATTAGGCGCCGTTTTGAAAGAAAGACGGACAGAAATGTTCACCGAAATGGGTAACAGGTGGTTTGATTTGAACAGGACTAGTATTGATACCAAGTACCCGGCAAGCGGACAAGCGCCTGCTGTATTAGCTGGTTGGCAGCCTTTTAGTGCCTTATACGCAATACCACAAACGCAGCGAAATTTAAACATCGCGCTTACACAAAACCCCGGGTATCATTAAATAGTAAATTTCTGATAATAAACACTTTAGTCCAATATCCAGGGTATGATTTGTACCCCGGACTGGGGCTCGTATTTCAATAAAAAACCAAATATGGAAAATTCAATCTTGAGTATTAAAAAATTATCGCACCGCTACAGCACTTCCTGGGCCATCCGCGATATTGACCTGGAAATAAACCGGACTGGGATATTAGGCTTGCTTGGCTCAAACGGCGCAGGTAAATCTACCACCATGAACATCATGTGCGGTGTTTTAAACCAAACGGAAGGCACTGTGCTAATTAACGGAATAGATATCCGTGAACAGCCGGAATTAGCTAAAAGGCAAATCGGCTTCCTTCCTCAAAATCCACCGTTGTACTTAGACCTGACAGTAGATGAATACCTCATTTATGCGGCTGAGCTACGGAAAATGGATAAAATGGATATTAAACCAGCCCTGGAGGAAGCAAAAGATCGTTGCGGTATAACTCACTTCAGCAACCGCCTGATCAAGAACCTGTCGGGTGGTTACCGCCAGCGGGTAGGCATCGCGCAGTCTATTATTCATAAACCGAAGCTGGTGGTAATGGATGAACCAACCAATGGTTTAGACCCTAACCAGATTACCGAGGTACGGTCACTGATCAAAGAAATTGCTGTAGAACATGCCGTTATTTTTTCTTCCCATGTTTTATCAGAAGTGCAGATGTTATGTAAAGAGATAAAAATGATAGCTGATGGCCGCATTGTTTTTTCTGATACCATGGATGCTTTCAATAACTACGTGGAGCCACATAGCGTGTTGATGCAAATGGAAAACCCTCCGGTGGCAGCGGAGCTATTGAAGATAGCTGGCGTGGATAAAGTGGAGTTTGTAACGGAACGGCAAGCCCGCGTTTATTTTACAGGTGACCGTGAAATTACGGAAAGGCTTATAGCGGCGAGCATACATAACGGCTGGCGCTTAAGAGAGATTAACCTTGACAAAACGGCCCTTGATGAGATTTTCAAACAACTATCTACCAAATCAACGCAATCCTAATCCATCCTATAATGAAATTAACTTTTAAAATAGCAAAAGCAGAACTGCGCAACCTGTTTTACTCACCTATAGCCTGGTTTTTAACCATCGCTTTTATGGTAGAATGTGCAATTACCTATACCAAAGTAGTAAACCAGATAGCTACCACACAGGAAATGGGCGGCATGGGGTTGCAATATCTGAGGCAACTAACAGCAGAGGTATTTACAAATCCATATCAGGGTTTATTCAATGGGGTTATGCAAAACTTGTATTTGTATATTCCATTGTTAACCATGGGCCTAATCAGCCGGGAAATTAATGGCGGCACCATAAGCCTGCTTTACTCTTCCCCGGTAAAAGTAAGGGAAATTGTTTTCGGCAAATACCTGGCTATGATGGCATACAGCTTCATACTATTGCTTGTAATAGGCATTTTTATGGTGGCTGGTATTTTTGATATCAAGTCGGCAGATTATGGGATGCTGTTGGCCGCCGCCCTTGGCTTTTACCTGTTGTTATGTGCTTATTCGGCCATTGGGCTTTTTATGTCCAGTTTAACCAGTTACCAGATAGTGGCAGCTGTAAGTACTTTTGTAATGATAGGTGTTTTGAGTTACATAGGTAACTTATGGCAGAGCGTAGATTTTGTACGCGACCTGACTTATTTTCTATCCCTTTCGGGCCGAACCCACCATATGCTTGGAGGATTGATCACCACTAAGGATGTGATCTATTTTTTCGTTATTGTGTACATTTTCCTGGGGTTAACCATATATAAGTTACAATCAGGGCGCGAAACAAAACCATGGTATGTTTCTGCAGGGCGTTACATTGCTATTGTTGTTTCAGCTTTAGCTATTGGTTATATTACTTCCCTCCCAAGTTTGATCGGTTATTGGGATACAACAGCAAACCAGGATAATACGTTAACTCCAAATGCACAACAGATCATCAAAGAATTGGGCGATGACAAGCTGGAAGTTACTGCTTACAGCAATTTTTTGGATAATTATTATTGGTTTGGGATGCCAGAAGCACGCAACGAATACTTAGGGAGATGGGAATCTTATTTAAGGTTTAAGCCGGATATCGATTTTCATTACGTGAGTTATTATGATATGCCCTTAGCCTTAGGTTACAACCTGTTTGAAGGTTATAAAGGCAAAACAATAAAAGAAATTGCCGAACAAAGGGCCAAAGGATCTGATTTGAAGATGTCTATGTTTGAAACACCGGAACAGATCAAAAAAGAAATTGACCTGAAGCCGGAAATGAACAGGTTTGTGATGAAATTAACCTATAAAGGAAGGTCCACTTTTTTGCGGGTTTTCAATGACCAGATGGTTTGGCCGAGTGAAACCGAAGTTTCGGCTGCCTTTAAAAGGCTATTAAAAGCTGACATGCCTGTAATTGGTTTTGTAACTGGTGAAGGGGAGCGCAAAACCGGTAAGAAAGGTGATAGGGAGTATAAAACAGTTTCTACTGACAAAACTTTTCGTTACGCGCTTATTAATCAGGGGTTTGATGTAGATACACTTTCGTTAAACACCCAAAATATCGCTGACAATATTAAGGCGTTAGTAATTGCAGATCCGCAGAATGAATTAAGCGCGGTAGCCATCCAAAAGATACAAGCCTATATTGCTAAAGGCGGCAACTTGTTAATAGCCGGTGAACCTGGCAGGCAGCAAATGCTAAATCCTTTACTGAAAACATTAGGAGTACAGTTGAATAATGGTATGCTGGAGCAAGAAAGTGAAGATTATGCGCCGACATTAGTATTGCCTAATTTAACAAAAGCCGCCATCAGTTTCTCTAAAATGCTGGATAAACCTTCTGTAGACACTTTGCCTGTTTCGATGAACGGCGTGGCGGGCTTATCTTTTCATGATACCAGCGGATTTCATATTCAGCCTTTGCTGATAACAAAAGCCGGAGTAGTTAGTAATACCATGAGGCGAAACCCCGATTTGGATATTGTAAATAATAAAGACGATGCCAACACAGCTCAAAACGGCGGGGTTCATATAATGGCTGCTGGCGGTGGTGGTTATGCTACCGCTGTACCAATGGGTGGCTTACACAAAGTTGGAGCAAAAAAAACAGTAAAACTATCGACGTCTGCTGATAACAAAAATATTTCAAAGGAGACCTTTACTACCGCATTGGCCTTAACACGTCAAATCAATGGTAAGGAGCAGCGCATCGTTGTTAGTGGTGATGCCGACCTGTTTAGTAATTCGGAGTTAGGAAGATACACCCCACAGGTAAGTAATTTCTATTTCAGCACAGCATTATTCAGCTGGTTAGATTATGGCCAATATCCTGTAGATACCTCACGTCCGGATGCCAAAGACAACCGGGTAACAGTAAGTACAGACCACGTAAGTTTCTTAAAGATCATATACATATATGTATTGCCTGGTCTCATATTGATCTTTGCCGCCATTTTCCTTATCCGCCGTAAACGAAAATAAGTATGTTATTCACGACAGACAAGCAAACGCAGGAAGATCTGAATATCTATGGTAAACAGGGAACGGATTCTATCCTTTCCCTGTTCAACCGTACCTCAACGCTAAACGGCTCCAGGCTGCTGGAAGAACTGTTTAATTACCCGCTTTCGGAAGCAGAGGCGATCAATGCGCGCAGTGAAAAGATCAGATATCTGAAAACAGTAAAAGCCGAGTTCCCGTTCAGCTCCGAACTGTTTGACCCGGCAGAGCAATATTTGGCTAATACGGACGAAAGGACAAAGCTCCCGGCAGAAAAGCCATCGCTGGAAAAAATGCTGACAAGCCTGGTGGCATCAAACGCCGACTATAAGCAGATAGTTAACGGGATAAGCGCGTTGGTGGAAATTATACAGCAATTAAACAGCCTGTTAAAAAACACGCTGCTATCATCAGACGGCCCTTTTAAAAGCGATGAGGAAACAATAAAGATTCAAACGCTTTTAAGCTCGGAACCTATTAGTTTACTGCTACAGGAAAACCCAAAAAGTAAGCTGCCTCATGAGAAACTGGCAGCCTGCGATTTAATGCTGAGGTTCCGCTATCGTGAAACAGTACAGCAGTTATTACGATACATTTACCAGTTGGATGTATACATAACCATAGCCAAAGTAGCCACCGAACGCAACTATATTTTCGCAAAAGCCTTGTTCAAGGAAGGGCATGTGATCAAAATAGAAGGCTTTTACCATCCGCAACTAAAAAACGCGGTACCCAATACCATCCACATTATGCCTGACAGCAACGTTGTTTTTTTAACAGGGGCGAATATGGCAGGTAAATCAACTTTTATGAAATCGCTTGGAATTTCGATGTATTTGGCGCACATGGGCTTCCCAGTACCGGCAAAGCAAATGGAGTTTTCGGTACTGGATGGCATTTATACCACGATCAACCTGCCGGATAACTTAGGGATTGGAGCCAGTCATTTTTATGCAGAAGTACTGCGGATAAAAAAGGTCGCCAAAGAATTGAGCACAGGCAGGAACATCTTCGTGATCTTTGATGAGTTGTTCAGAGGCACCAATGTAAAGGATGCCTATGAGGCCACAATTGCTATCACCTCGGCATTTGCCAAAAAGCGTAACAGCATGTTTGTGATTTCCACGCATATCATAGAGGCGGGAGAGGTGCTGAAGGAACATAACAATATCAGCTTTAAATACCTGCCTACCCGGATGAATGGTACAATACCCGAATACACCTATACATTGGAAACAGGTATTACTGATGACCGCCACGGGATGATCATTATTAACAATGAAGGCATCCTGGAATTATTAAAGAAAAGCAAGGAGGGCATAACCAAATGAGTTTCATAGCCGATAAACAAACATTGGAAGACCTGAACATGCTGGGCAAATACAAGCAGCATTCGATCTTCAGTCTGTTCAACAAAGTAAGAACAGCAGGAGGGGAACAGCTTCTCCAAAAGATGTTCCAAAATCCGCTGGATGATCCTGAAAGTATAAACATGCGTAGCGAAACCTTCAAATACTTTCAAGGCAAGCAAACCACATTCCCGTTCAGTAATGAGCAGTTTGGTATGATGGAGAACTACCTTAATGGCAGCACCTCAAATAATTACCCCGTCACGCTGCTCATCCTGACAAAGAAGAAACTAATGGCCACTATAGTACAAGATGAAGAGTATCCAAAACTTCAAAACGGCTTACAGCAAACCATCGCTTTATTGAATAGCTGTAAAACCTTTATCAGCCAATTAAAGGATGATGAAAAAAAAGAACAATATCATCCTTTCCAGGGTGAACTATTGACTGCAAAAAACATTTTGAATGACCCAAAACTCGAATGGCTGTCAGAAGAACAAACCATTGCCACTCCATATACCCTGCAAAAATCAGCAAGGTACGACCACCTGTTAAGGTATACAATGAGATCAGCCTTACAAACAGTAATGGAAATTTTTTATCAGCTGGATGTATATATAACAGTGGCTAACTTAGCAAAAGAAAAAGGCTTCAGTTATGCAATAGCCTTGCCCAAAGAAAACAACTGCTTAACAGCAACCTCATTAAGGCACCCCAATATCCACAAGGCGGTAGCCAACCCGGTGTCTTTCAACCAGGACAGCAATATGATCTTTTTAACGGGAGCGAATATGGCTGGCAAGTCTACGTTCATGAAAGCCTTTGGCATTAACGTTTACCTGGCGCACATGGGTTTTCCGGTAGCAGCAATGGACATGCAGTTCTCGGTAAAACAGGGCATCTATAGTTCCATTAATGTGCCGGATAATTTGGATATGGGCTACAGTCACTTTTACGCGGAAGTATTAAGGGTAAAGAAGGTAGCTGAAGAAGTAAATGATGAAAAGGACCTGGTCATCATTTTTGATGAGTTGTTTAAAGGCACCAATGTAAAGGATGCTTATGATGCGACACTTGCCGTAACGGCAGCCTTCAGCGAATACCGCAATTGTTTGTTCATTATTTCCACGCATATCATAGAAGCGGGAGAGGTGTTAAATAAACAAAGCAACATCCGGTCACTTTACCTGCCTACCATTATGAGCGGAAACATCCCAACTTACACATATCAATTAACAGAAGGCATTTCAAGTGACCGCCATGGCATGATGATCATTGAGAATGAGGGGATACTGAAAATGCTGGAAGAAGAATAAATAAACACTAATCAATTAATAATAAAACGAGATGAAAAGAATGATTTTACTGGCTTTGGCAATTGCTCCGGCAACGGTGTGGGCGCAAAGCAACAATTATGTATTAAAAGCTAAAATTGGAAATTATAAGGCGCCTGCAAAGGCCTATTTGTTACAAATGGTGAATGGCAAACAAGTTGTTGATTCCGCTTTGATCGATAATGGTGCCTTTCAATTCACTGGTACAGTAGCAGAACCGGCCAGGGCTCAATTGGTATTAGATCATTATGGTGAAGGTTTGGCTCGTTTAGCCGGGGACGCTGATGTAACTATGCTATACCTTGAAAAAGGCAATATCAATATCACTGCAAAAGATTCGGTTAAGTATGCAATAATAACCGGTTCAAAGGTTAATGATGATAATGCAAAGTACGAAGCAGTTCTTGCAGGTCCCGAAAAAACATTAAAAGCTATTAATGCGGAATACGCGGCAGCTCCGGCTGACAAAAAGAAAGACCAGAAATTTGTAAACGGTTTACAAAGCAAGTTTGATACAGCAATGGAACAACGAAAAGAATTGCAGCGCCGTTACATTAAAGAAAACCCGGATTCTTATGTGAGCCTGATGGCATTAACTGAAGTGGCGGGTCAGGATATCGAGGTTACTTCCATTGAGCCACTTTACAAAGGACTATCTGCAGGTGTGCGTAATACTACTGCAGGTTTAGCTTTTGCAAAATCTATAGATGCTGCACGGGCAACCTCAATTGGTGCTATAGCGCCTGTATTCACACAAAATGATGTGAATGATAAACCAGTTTCATTGGCAAGTTTCCGCGGTAAATATGTATTGGTCGATTTCTGGGCTTCATGGTGTGGCCCTTGCCGTGGCGAAAACCCTAATGTGGTTAAAGCTTATGGTAAATATAAAACCAAAAACTTTACGGTGTTAGGCGTTTCTTTGGATCGCCCGGGCAAAAAGGATGCCTGGCTGGCTGCAATTAAAGCCGATGGCTTGGAATGGACGCAGGTATCTGATCTTAAATTTTGGGATAATGAGGCCGCCAAAGCTTATGGCATCAGAGCTATTCCGCAAAACTACCTGATTGATCCAAGCGGAAAGATTATTGCTAAAAATTTGCGTGGTGATGAACTAAATAAAAAATTAGCTACCCTATTCAATTAAAATACCTATGAAAATCAAACTTCTTTTTATTACTGGCCTTGTTGTGGGAACTATCGGTGCCTCCTCAGCGCAAAACCTCCCCCTTGATCAGGCGGTCCGCACGGGAAAGCTGGCCAATGGCTTCACGTATTACATCCGTCATAACGAAGAGCCGAAGAACAGGGTGATGCTGTATTTGGTGAACAAAGCAGGCTCGGTGCTGGAGGATGAAGACCAGCGCGGGCTGGCGCATTTCATGGAACACATGAGTTTTAACGGCACCAAACATTTTCCGCATAACCAACTGGTGGATTACCTGCAAAAAGCGGGCGTTCGCTTTGGCGCTGATATAAACGCCTATACCAGCTTTGATGAAACCGTATACGAATTGCCCATCCCTTCGGACAAACCGGAACTGTTAAAAGGCGGCCTGGAGATCATGCGCGACTGGGCACACGAGGCGCTGCTCGACCCCGGAGAGATCGACAAGGAGCGCGGCGTGGTGCTGGAAGAGAAGCGGCTTGGCAAAGGCGCCGGCGAAAGAATGCAACGGCAATACTGGCCGGTTATCCTGAATAATTCAAGATACGCGGTACGCATACCGATCGGTTTGGATACAGTGCTGGATAACTTTAAAAGACCGGCTATAGCGCGTTTCTATAACGATTGGTACCGGCCCGATCTGCAGGCACTGATCGTAGTAGGCGATATCAATGTAGACCAGATCGAAGCCCAGGTAAAACAACAGTTCGCCAGCTTAAAAAACCCGGTACACGAAAGAGTACGTACTAAATACACCGTGCCGCTAACCGGTAAGAACCAGTTCATAGCGGTAACTGATAAAGAAATGACTGCAACCCAGGCCGAGATCATGATCAAGCATAAAGCACCTGAATTAAAAACAGCGGCAGATTACCGCATTGCATTGGTACAGGGCCTTTTTGACCAGATGTTAAGCGAACGCTACGCGGAATTATTAAGAAAAGCTGATCCGCCGTTTATCAGTGGCAGCGCAGGCATATCCGGTTTTATGGGCGGCCTGGATGCTTATGATGCCAGTGTACAGGCTAAACCAGGCGAATTGGAAAAAGGCTTGAAAGCGGTATGGCGCGAAACGGAAAGATTAAAACGGTTCGGCTTTACCGAAACCGAACTTGAACGGGCGAAAATTACGCAACTGAACGGGATAGAAAGCGCCGTAAAAGAAAAAAACAAAACCAATTCCGGTAGTTATGTGAAGGAATACCAGGCTTATTTCTTAACCGGCGAAGCGTCTCCCGGGATTGAAAAGGAATACCAATTAACCAAAGGCGACATGCCAGGCATTACCTTAGCGGATGTGAACAACCTTGCTAAAACCTATATCACCGGTACTAACCGCGATATACTGATCTTAGCACCCGAAAAAGACAAAAGCAGTCTGCCTGATGAAGCTACAGTAAACGGCTGGTTAAAAGCCGTGGAGGCAGAAATGCTTAGCCCTTATAAAGATGAAGTAAGTAGTAAGCCGCTATTAAGTGTTATGCCTGTCGCCGGCAAGATCAAAAGCGAAGAGCAGAACAAGGAACTGAACATCACTAGCATTACCTTAAGTAACGGGGTAAAGGTATTGCTCAAGCCTACCGACTTTAAAAATGACCAGGTCCTTTTCAGCGCTTATGCTCCCGGGGGCACGTCCCTGTACAGTGATGCGGATTACCAGTCGGCAGCCAATGCGGCAGGTCTTATAGCGGCAGGGGGTGTTGGTAATTATAACACCGGGGAACTGAGTAAATATTTGGAGGGCAAACAACTGAGTGTAAGGCCTTATATCAACGAAAGGTTCCAGGGCATTAATGGCGGGGCAACGCCAAAAGACCTGGAAACAGCGATGCAAATGATCTATGCCTACTTTACCGAACCCAGGGAAGATACAGCGATATTTAAGGGAATCATAGCACGCTCCAAAGCCGGTCTGGCCAACAGGGGCAGCGACCCCAATAGCGTATTTAGTGATACGGTGAGCGCGGTACTGGGAAATTACAACATCCGAAGAACAGGGCCAAGCCTGGAAAAGCTGGAACAGATCAGCCTGGATAGGGCATACCATGTTTATAAAGAACGTTTTGCCGACGCAAGCAATTTCACTTTCACCTTTGTGGGCAGTATTGATACGAATACCATTAAGCCATTATTGGAAAAATACCTGGGTTCCTTACCTGTAACCAATCAGCAGGAACACGCAAAGGACCTGAACATCCACCCACCGGCTGGCAGAATCGAAAAGACCGTTTATAAGGGCAGCGAACCCAAAGCAACGGTTTACCTGTTATATACCAGCAAGTATGCTTATAGCCCGGAGAACAATGTTAAGATGGACGCTTTGAAAGAAACCCTGGAGATTCGCCTGTTGGAGCGGCTGCGTGAGGACGAAAGCGGTGTTTACAGTCCGGGTGTGCAAGAGAATACGGTATTACTGCCACAGCAGCGTTACAGTTTCCTAATTCATTTCGGCTGCGCGCCGCAGAATGTAGAAAAGCTAATTGCTTCAACACTGGATGAGATAGGTAAGCTTAAAACCGACGGCCCCCTGCAGGGAAATGTAGACAAATGGCGCGCGGAAGATAAAACCAGCTTTGAGCCGCAATTAAAGACCAATGATTTCTGGCTAGGCTACCTGAACGGGCAATTGCAGAACGGCCAGGACCTTAACGAGGTTAACCAGTACAACAGCTTACTGGATACGGTAAAACCCGGCGATGTGAAAACCATGGCCGGCAAATACCTGAGTGGGGACAATTATATCAGGCTGGTTTTGATGCCGGAAACGACAAAACAATAACCTGGCTAAGGTTTAAAAAATACTCTTCGTTCTTTACGTTTTTCATTACGATAAATGATTTAGTTAATAGTTTGATTATAATGCCCTTCGAAAGAGCGAAGGGCATTTTTAATTAATAGCGTCTTTGTTCGAAATCTGTACCATGAATATCTTCAAATACGCGCTGTTTGTGTTTGTTCGATAGTAATGGTTTCGCCATTTTTTTTCATGAATTCAACAACTTCTTCCGGGGTAACTTTTCTTTTTTTCCATTGAAGGAATATATGGAATTTCTTATCTCGTTGTTACGATGAAGAGGTTAATAACTTAGTGTTTTAATATGTTTGGTGAAGTGGAGCACGATATCGATTAATGCGAGGAATTGGGTTGTCGAAGTAGGTTGATCAAGTAGGAGTGGGTAAGGTTTTTTTTAATCATAGTAACAATTATTATTTGTACTATTGGAAATAGAAATATAATAATTCTAATGCATGCCGGACAAATATGTAAAATGTTTATTCGCGTTGAAATTTAGAGAGAAGAAGAAACATCTCCGGCAAATCTGTAACTTATATATCTCCAAACGCAGATTTTGGACTATCTGATGGGTCATGAATCGTTATTTAAAATCGGCCCCGATAGTTATGGATTTCCATTGCTCCAGTTCCCCTGACATATCGGCTAGTTTTTTTGAAGCACGGTTATAGGCATCATTCCCGAGAAACAGATGCATTGGCGGTTCGGGACTTTCAGCTAATTCCATAAATATTTCCGCTGCACGATCCGGGTCGCCAGCCTGCTTTCCGTCCGAAGACAGGTAACGGTCCTGGGTATTTTTTACTGCTTCATAACCCTCGATTTTAGTATTGGTCAGCGCGAGCGAATTTTTAGTCAAAAATCCGGTCCGAAATCCTGATGGTTCGGCTACAGTAACCTTAATTCCAAATTCTTTCACATCCAGCGCGATCACTTCAGAAAATGCAGCAACAGCGGCTTTAGTAGCAGAATAAACTGACCAGCCGGGAGCACCCACAAAACCAGCCACAGAACCAATATTTATGATATAACCTGATCGCTGGCTGCGCATCACTGGCAGCACACTCTTTACTACATCTATGGTTGCGAATACATTAACATTAAAAATGTTCCTGATGTCCTGTTCTGATATTTCTTCCACTGTTCCGGCCATTCCGTAACCCGCATTATTAACCACCACATCTATCCGCCCAAATATTGCCAGCGTTTGCTGTATGGAATCATCAATGCAATCCTGGTTGTTCAAATCGACAGCCAGCGGAAGAAAGCGGTCCTTGTCTATCAAGCCGACAGCCTGGCTCAGCGTATGTGCATCGCGAGACGTTGCGGCAACCCTGTAGCCGTTTTCAAGTAATTTTTTCACGAGGATCAGTCCCAGCCCCTGGGAGGCCCCGGTTACGTACCATACTTTTGAAGTGTTCATGATATTATGATTTTATATCGTTTTGTTCAGACACATATCCTGTTTCTGCCCTGTCTCAGGTTTTTAAATAGTCAAAGTAGTCCGTGGTTTCTTCTACTATCGACTTCATTAATTCACCGGCCCTTGTATGTTTTAGCACAGGCGCTATCTGGCCGCCCCAGAATAAGATCATATCCCATTTTTCCTGCTCGATGGCGGCTTTTCTTAAATGTGACATAAACTGTGTTTGAAGCGGGAATGGCAGAAACCCTTTTTCCATGTTTACCAAATCCTTTGCAACCCGGCTGGTTATTCCCCTGCCGAGTCTTCCGGTAAATGCCCGCGATAGGGTAGTATATTTAGCTGCATCCGAAAACAGCGTTTGCCGGTGAATGGCTGTGGCGTTCGACTCATCAGTTGCCAGGAATGCAGTACCGATCTGTGCAGCGTCAGCGCCAAGAGCCAATGCTGCTGCAACACCCTTTCCGTTGGCTATACCGCCTGCGGCAATAATCGGCGTCTTTACCTTTTCTTTGATCAGTTGGAGCAGTACAAATGTTCCAATTGTGGAGGATTCCGCCGGTGCAAGGAACGATGGCCGGTGCCCACCTGCCTCAAAACCCGAGGCTATGATCGTGTCAACACCGGCTGATTCTAAAAGAATAGCTTCATCCAGCGTGGTTGCAGCGCCAACGGTAACAATACCAAGCCGGTGGCATTGTTCAAGGATATCAGCAGATGGGATACCAAACATAAAGCTGAATACCGGCGGTTTCTGATGCAGGATCACCTCAACCTGGTTTTCAAAGCGGGATTTGAATGGCGCCGGTTTTTCGGGCAACCCAATTCCCAACTCGTCAAAGTAGGGCTTGAACAGAGCCTGAGTCTGTTTAAACTGCTCGTCTGAAACTGAGCCATCTATGGCATCTGTATCGGAAACCCACAGATTGATATTGTAGGGTTTATTGGTTGTCGCTTTAATTCGTTGATCTACGTCGATAATCTCCTGCGGGCTTAATGTGTAAGCACCATAGCCTCCAAGCCCTCCGGCATTAGATACTGTTGATACAAGCTCAACGGATGACAAGTTACCACCAAACGGCCCTTGCAGAATTGGGTATTGAATGCCCAGTATTTCAGATGCTTTTGTTTGATACCACATAGTGCTAAAATTTATTCGGTTACATCGCTGATCATTTTATTAACGATCACCCATTGGTTGTCAATCTTATGAAATGAAAGGAACTCGTCATAATTAAACTCATACATTTTAACATGTACCCTGGCAACTGCTATGGAATTGACCACATCGATAGAAATAATCGTTCCCTTAAAAGGTTTGCCGGAATCTTTGGGGCTTTGACGATGGGCAACACCATCCAAGTACTGGTCGAGCGTTTTGGCATATGGCTGGCCCTTTACGTCACCGAACAGTAAGGTGCCGGGATTTAAAATATGGCCTAAGGTATTAATATCCCCTTCATAAATTCCTTTGAAATAGTAATCTTCCAATGCCTTGGCGATTGCTGTTGAATCTTGAGTTGTTTCCATTTTCTTTAAGTTTTGTGCTTTTAATACCAGCAATATGCAGGACAAAAAAGCGGTCAATAAAAGCGTTTTCATGTTAATTCAGATTATGCCCGGCTCCCAAACCACCATCCACATTAATAATGGCGCCGTTAATAAAGTTACTCTTTGCAACTGTATAAACCATTTCTGCAATGTCTTTCACTTCACCAACACGGTTCAGCAGATGTAAACCTGAGGTTTGATCAGCCTTATCACCATGCATTGGGGTGCGGATTGTACCGGGTGCTATCGTATTCACCCTGATGTTATCTTTACCAAACTCAGCTGCTAACTGTATGGTAAGTGCATGTACTGCACCCTTTGATGCCATTTGTGCAGTAATGGGCACTCCGCCGAGGCCGTGATTAACCAGGGGTGTGCCGATATTGATCACTACGCCATCATGCTGCTTCAGCATTTGAGGAATAATGGCTTGGGTGGTAAAGAAAGTACCTTTCAGGTTTGTATTCAGAAAGCGGTCGAGGTAAGCTTCGTCTACTTCGAGAAAAGGCCTGGTTTCAAATATGCCGGCGTTGTTTACCAGCACGTCTGCCGAACCAAATTTTTCAATGGCAGTCGTCAAAAGTTTCTCGCCGGTTTTTTTATCGTATACATTACCGACTACCATGGCCAGGTTTTCACCTCCCCCGAGTTCCTGGTAAACCTGTTCCAGCTTTTCAGCAGTTGAGGAGTTGATCACTACGTTGTCTCCCTTTGCTAAAAAGTGGCGGGCTACTTCTTTACCAATGCCAGATGAGGCACCTGTAACTATTATTGTTTGCTTCTTCATTTTAGTTTTTTCTTTCAGCGGTAATCCCTTTTTCTCTCAGCACAGATACCTGTTCACCATTATGACCCCAGTCATCCAAATCATATTCCTGGATCACTACGTAGGTTAATTGAGGGTCTTTGTTTAATACATCACTCAACAGGTCAGTTACCCCTTTAATAAGGGCTTGCTTTTGTTCTCTTGTAACCCCTTCACGGGTTACTTCTATTTTTACATACGGCATGGCTTACTATTTATGCTAAAGCGGCTTATTAGGCAGCTTTAGCGGTTAAACTTACATTCAGTTCAAAATCATTGTAGATCAGGGTATCGCCCAAATCCTTAAAGAAATTACCTGAGCGGAATTTCATACCATATTTGGTACGGTCGATGACTAGCTTGCCGGTTGCAGTTAATATATCATCATTAATATTAACAGCCGCATCAAAAGCCACAGGATGGGTAATATCTTTAATGGTTAGATCGCCTTCGATATGTTTATCTGAAACAGAAGTGATCTTTAGAATTGCTTCGGGATATTTTTCAGTAGAGAAGAAATCATCAGAAGCCAGGTGACCGAAGAATTGTGCATTAGTTGCAGGATCGGTTACATCCAGTATTTTGATGGATGTAGTATCGATGACGAATTTACCACCGGTAAGTTTACCGTTATTTAAAACGAGTTCGCCTTCCTTAACTGCTATGGTGCCATTGTGTGCGCCGGTTACCTTTTTGCCCACCCAGTCAATATTGCTTTGAGTGCTTACAATTTGAAATTTTTGATTTTCCATTTTCTTTGTGTTTGAATTATAAAACAAAGTTGGGCAGGAAATTCCGGGTAGCTATGTGACCTAAGTCACATTATGACGAGCGTATAATTTATGTGACCTATATCACATTTCAGGCTTGATATAACCGGCTAAGTGTTTCCCTGGAAACACCCAGATAGGCGGCTATCAGGCTTTTAGGCACTATATTATAAAGTTCAGGGTATAGCTTTAAGAGTTCTTCATACCGGCTTTTTACATTATTGTTCATAAAGGAAAGCAGTCTTTTATTCGCAGCGACATAACCTTTATTGGTTCGCCACCGGAAAAAATGTTCCGCGTTGTGAAGTTCGTCGCATAGTTTTTCCCGGTCAGCATTGCTCAAACAAAGTACTTCTGTATCAGTAATGCAGTCAACGCTGATCGTGGCCCGGGTATGGTTATACAGGGCATTGTAATCAGAAGCCCACCAGGTTGGCATGGCAAATTGCAGGATGAACATTTTTAGATCGTCATTGATAAAAAAAGATTTTAAGCAGCCGGAAAGTACGAAATATTCGCAATCGACAACATCGCCTTCATTGATTATCACCTGCCCTTTTTTTAAACTCTGTTTCTTAAAAAACGAAAAGAAATAATCAAACTGGTCATCGGTCAATGAAGCTAGTTTAGCTACATGAATTTTTAAGATTTCTTTGGCTTCCATTGTATTATACTAAGTTAAGGGCAAAACCACAAAAATGAATTTCTGGCGCCCTATTTTATGCAAATATCTTTAAATCTCCCTAAGTGAAACATTGTTAGAAAGGGTGCAACGTGGATTAGCAATAAGAGATAATTGATCTGCTGTTATTATAATTAAATAGCATAGATATTTGCAGTAGTTTGTCAATTTAACATTCCAGAGAATAAGTAAGCAGCCCCACCCGGGGGACTTTACGTATCCATTGAAAAGGGATATTTGCTATACTATCAAATAGAGAATACTGACATAGCCTTACCCATGATCTACCGCCCAGGGCAATGGGTTTTAGGGAAATAGCTATAGGGTTTAAAGGAAGAATGAGGGATTTGTTAGGTTCTTAACGAAAGGCTAATGGAAAAGATTAATATTTATATTAATTTGCAAAATAAGACCGATTGAATGCAACTACCTCCATCGAATGAATTGAAATCCATTGTTAAGCACTATCTGTTTGTTGAAAGTAACGATGATGAACATTCTTGCTATCGGTTTTTTTCTGATGGGAATCCAGGTATTGTGTTTCATTTTGCTACTCCGTTAATCCAGAATAACAATACAAACACATTAGAGCAATTACAACCAAGGAGTTTTATTTACGGGCAGATCACACATTATAATAACATAACTTTAAATGGCAGACTATCAATGCTGGTTGCGGTTCTGCAGCCATTTGGTATCCATGCACTTTTAGGAGTGGCCGCCTCCGAACTTAATAACGCGATTGTTAAACTTACTGATGTTTTCAGACAAGACGCCTCTGATCTTGAGGATCAACTTCTGGGGGCATCTTCTATAGATCAGCTTATCTCATTTTTTGAGCGGTTCCTGATGAAAAGACTAGCATCTATTAATCAGGTGGATCAAAATTTAAAAAATGCGGTAAACATCATTTACCAGAATCGTGGCATGGTTTCGGTAGAAGATCTGATCAAAGTCCTTCCCGTTACGGAGCGGCAACTAGAGCGTAAATTCAACCATTATATCGGCTCCTCACCAAAAAAATTTACGGATATAATAAGATTTCAATTCTTTTTAAAATCCCTTCAAAACATTTCTTTCGGTAAAAGCCTTACAGAAATTATTTACGCCTACGGCTTTTATGATCAGGCCCATTTGAACAAGTATTTTAAAATAAATACTGGTTTAACACCGATGCAATACAAATCAGGCTATAACCCGTCCGTCATAAATTTTATGCAGGTTCAATAATATCCGATTGTCGGTTTTTTACAATACAGCAATTATCCAGCCGGTTAATTTTGCATATAAAAAACAATCATGAAGGAAAACCTGAAAATAGCGACCGCTCAATTTGAGAACAAAAGCGGCGATAAATATTACAATCTTGATATTATCAAACAGTTAGCTGCTAAGGCTGCTCAACAGGGTGCGCAAGTTATTGCTTTTCATGAATGTTCAATAACGGGCTATACATTTGCAAGGAATCTTTCCAAAGAACAAATGTTGGACCTGGCAGAAATTTTGCCGCAAGGACCAAGTATTGCCATACTTAAAGATATTGCTAAAGAATACAATATTGCCATATTGACCGGGCTATTTGAAAAAGACGAACAAGGAAATCTATTTAAAGCCCAGATATGTGTAGATAAAACCGGACTAATAGCCAAGCATAGAAAATTGCATCCTTTTATTAATCCTCATCTTCTGGCGGGTGATTCATATACTGTATTCGAATTGTTTGGCTGGAAATGTGGAATCCTGATTTGTTATGATAACAATGTGATAGAAAATGTGAGGGCGACAGCCTTATTAGGAGCGGATATCATTTTTATGCCACATGTTACGATGTGCACACCATCCCCCAGACCAGGTGCAGGTTTTGTTGATGCCTCGCTTTGGTTGGACAAGGAATTGAACGGGCAAACGATCAGAAATGAATTTGATGGATTAAAAGGCAGGGAGTGGTTAATGAAATGGTTACCTGCTCGCGCTTACGACAATGCCATTTATGCTGTATTTTCTAATCCGATAGGAATGGATGATGATCAATTAAAAAATGGATGCTCCATGGTAATAGATCCGTACGGAGATGTAATAGCAGAGTGCCGTTCGCTTGAGAATGAATTTGTTATAGCAGAATTATCGGCAGATAAATTATATCAAGCCGGAGGGTATAGGTATATAAAAGCCCGTAGACCCGAATTGTACAAGGAAATCATAGGGCAGGATCATCATTCGGAGCAAAAAGTCGCCTGGCTTTGATACTGCAGAAGCCTTTGAAGGTTTCCAAATACACAAATTGTCTCATACTTAGGGATTACCCCTGAGTTCTTGAGTAGAGTTCGTAAAGATCTCCTCAAAAAATAGGCGTTACCCTTAATCTACTTTAAGGGTATTTCTTAAGTTACTTTATGTGTTGTTTGCGCTATTAGCGACCATCTTTGTCTCGTCATAAATTAATAATAAAAAGATGAACCAGAAGTAGCAAACTCTTATGAAAAATGAAAAAACCTATATGTTTATTCCAGGCGGATGGCACGGTAGCTGGGCGTATGACCCAATAACTGAAAACCTGGAACGGTTAGGAAAAAAGTGTATTTCATTAACCTTACCGGGTCTTGAAACTCAATCCAGTATACCAAACAGAATCATAAATTTAGATACGCATATCCAGTTCGTCATAGATGTCTTCTTAAAAGAAAACCTCACTGATGTGATCTTATGCGGCCATAGCTATGCCGGACTGGTTATCACAGGTGTTGCAGATAAAATTCCGGAAAGTATACATGCACTTGTTTATATTGATGCCTACATTCCCAAAGATGGAGATTCCTGCTGGAGTCTTACGAGTGAAATATACCGACAACGTTTTGTAGCCGGAGCCGGCAATGATGGTTTCACTGTAGCAGATCGGCCGGGGGTAGATGATCGAAGAAGACCACATCCGCTGGCAACATTTATGCAAAGCTTAAACTTGAATGGAAATTATGAACGAATTCTTAACCGTACATTCATTTATCTCAGTGGTTGGGAACAGTCTCCCTTTGTCAAACAATATGAGGACTTAAAAGATTCTCCTGATTGGCATGTTGAAACAATACATTGCGGGCACAATGTGATGAAAGAACGTCCGGATAAATTGGTTGATATTTTATACAGACTGGAAGATAAATATAGTCACGCTTAAAAAACGACTGCTTACAATAGGACAACGCGAAAATCGAAAACAGCATCATTATTTGAAAAATTGGAAGGTGGTCACTTGTTTTACTGCTCCCTACGTTGTCAGGCTTTACCGGTTCCTCCTCCTTGCGAAATTTGGTCGCAATGGTCTGTGGACCGGAAGGAATAATACTTTCTCAGGCATCCGTTGTATCTTTTGACGGGCAACCAAAACGTGAGCACCTTCACCGGCGCTGGTCTTGGTATTCGTTTGATTTTCTCAGATCCGCATTTGTTGCAACAATTATTTCTGACAGACCTGGATGGTCCAGGTGAAGTATAACGGCGGTATTGTTTTCAAGTTCAGCTTGCATCGTTTTTTTAATAAGGGTTGCGTCGTTATACGAAATGCTAAGCAATAGGTTTTACTATATACCGGTTATGGTTTTATCAACGTATATTTTATAACTGTTGTAGTTTTTGCCACAATAATTGTTGAAATGAGACCTTTGTGATTAATCAGCTTTAGTAAATGACAGTAAAAAGACAATGAAAAATTTAGTGGTTTGATGAAGAATGGAAATAGGTTTTACCTTTGAGTAATTATCTACACCTTAAAAATATTGGATAAACCACGTTTTGATTTCATGTTAAAAAAGCTTCTTATAAAACCCAGATTATACCTGAGTGAAATTACCGGCCTGCTATTACTAATCCTGGCTATTTACTTTATCAGGAGCCAGGGCGAGGAACTTAAAAATGTAAGCAATTATATTCGTTACGGCAATCCTTTTTGGATCATTGCCGGAATTGTACTTACTGCTCTATATATCAGTTTGCAAGCCCTGATGTACCAAGCCAGTTTTAGGGCACTCCAGTTGGAGTTAAGCTTTGGGAAATCTGCGATCTTATTTTTAAAGCGGAATTTGATCAGTATTTTCCTGCCCGGTGGAAGCATAACATCTTTGGCATTCTTTACCAAAGATATTCAAAAGGAAACCAGCGAGGACAATCGTACCCGGATCCATTTTGCCAGCACCATATATGGTTTTACAGGTATCGTTTCCATCATACTGATTTCAATTCCGGTATTGATCTATCTGACACTCAGCGGCGATAGCTGGAAAAATGCCAACCAGGCGGTCGCTATTATAATTTTCTTCCTCATATTGATGCTTTATGTCCTGACCTCTTTTTTGAGAAAGGGGTGGGTGTATCGCTTACTTAACAGGTTTATACCTAAAATAAACACAGAGTTTAAAGATCATCCGGATTTTAAAATGTGGTTCTCGCTTATAAACGTTTACTCAGTCCTGATAGATCTTACAGGTGTTGCACATCTTTACATTGCTATGCTGGTTATGGGGGCCGATGCAAGCTGGAAAATAGCTTTGATCGGGTATGTTATAGCTACTTTAATACTTGTTGTTTCTCCATTTTTAAGAGGAATTGGAGCCATTGAGTTTTCGCTGACGGTCATCTTAAAGCATTATGGTTATTCTACTTCTGAAGCGTTGGCCATAACCCTTATTTATCGCTTATTTGAGTTTTGGCTGCCGGTGGTTGCTGGTATTGTTAGTTTTACGCTTAGAAAAGGAAATATGGTGCTCCGGGTGATCCCGGCATTTTTACTTTTAGGACTAGGCCTGATCAATATTATTTCAGTGCTCACACCTGCGCTCGCGTATCGTGTAAGACTGCTAAAATCTTTTTTATCGGCCGATACTATTTCTGTATCCAATTATCTGGTATTTATTGCAGGCCTACTGCTTATTATTACTTCTGCATTCCTTTTTAAAGGATTAAAGAACGCCTGGAGATTTGCAATTTTATTATGCGTGATATCATTAATTGGAAATTTGACCAAAGCGATCGACTATGAAGAGGGCATAGTAGCCTTTTTTGTTTTATTGGTGCTTTGGTTTACCAGGAAACAGTATTATGTAAAGCATAGTCTGCGCCTGCAAACGATTGGGATAGAAACAGCCATATTGATATTCTGCGGAATTACTGTTTATGGCGTTACCGGCTTTTACTTTTTAGACGAAAGGCATTTCGGTATCGATTTTCATCTTATCGATTCCATAAAGCACACCTTCTATAACTTCATTTTGCTCGATGTAAAGGACTTGACCCCTCGTACAAGGTTTGCCGCTGTGTTTTTAAACACGATTCGCATCAGTGGTACTTTGTCGATCGGGCTGATCTTCTATACACTGCTAAAGCCTTATTTTGTTAGCGTTGAACATGATGATGATGACTTTGCAAAGGCTAAGCAACTTGTTAAAATGTTAGGCTCTTCCCCTGTGGATTACTTCAAAACCTACGAAGATAAATTGCTCTATTTTGGTACCCGCCGTGAGGGCCTGATTTCTTACAGGACGGCCGGTAGCTTCGCCGTAGTCCTGGAACAACCTGTTTGCAAAGATGCAGCGGATGAAATGGTATTACTTGAAGAGTTTGAAGAGTTCTGTTTAGAATCGGGCTTGCGTTCAGCTTATTACCGGGTGGATGAAGGAAGCCTGCAGCTTTTTCAGTCGCTTGGAAAAAAAACGCTGATTATTGGCCAGGAAGCGATAGTTGACCTTGGCCAATTTACTTTGGAAGGGAAGAATAAAAAATCCATGCGGAACGGTTTGAACAGTCTTCAGAAGAACGGCTTTAAAACCCAAATTTATGATGCCCCAATAAAGGACGGCTTGCTTCAAAAACTGGAATACGTTTCTAATGACTGGCTTAAAAGCACAAATCGTGAAGAAATTGTTTTTACCCAGGGGATGTTTGACTGGAAGAAGCTGAAAAATCAAACCATTATCACGGTCGAAAATGATGATGAGCAGGTTTTCGGCTTTCTGAATATTATACCAGATTTTGCGCCGGAAGAAGCAACATACGACCTGATAAGGAAAACCAATGAGGCTCCGGCTGGCGTAAGCGACGCGCTTATTATCGCGTTAATAGGGTATTGCAAAGCTAATCAGTATAAATACCTTAATCTTGGATTAGCGCCTTTGTCCGGAATTGACCAGGCAAAAGACCTACCTGAAAAAACATTAAAATTTGCTTATGAAAAACTTCAGCAGTTCAGGCATTATAGGGGGCTTAGGGATTTCAAGGAGAAGTTTTTGCCTGTGTGGCAAAATAAATATCTGATCTATGAGAATCATTATGACCTGATCAGTCTGCCAAATGCGCTTAATAAGGTAATGAAACCCTGATTATAATGAAACGTTTAAAATTAGCTGTAATGTTATTATTGGCCGGAACATTAGATGCCGGCAATGTGAATGCAACTGGTAGGTGCGCTGAGGGACGAATTTTTGCTGCAGATCTGCCAGTGATTATTACTAAAGCTACAACGGACAAAGAAGATAGACTTGTTCTTTTTATTTCAGGAGACGGCGGCTGGAACAGTTTCAGTCAAAAACTTGTTGAAACTTATGCTGCCGAGGGGTTTAATGTTATCGGACTAAACAGTTTTAAATATTTCTGGAAAAAGAAAACGCCCCAGGAAACAGCAAATGACATTGCCCTGCTATTGAACACCTACGTAAACGAATGGCATAAGCAGAAGATCATCATCTGTGGATTTTCATTTGGGGCAGATGTCACCCCCTTTATCTACAATCGTTTGCCCCAGGCTATAAGAAATAAAATAGTATTAGTCCAATTAATTTCGCCCTCTTCGTATACGGATTTTGAAATTCATGTGATGGACATGCTGGGATCCGGTAATGCTGTCCGGTCAATGAATATTGTGGCAGAAGTTAAATTAATGGATATCCCTGTAACCTGTTACTATGGCGAGGATGAAAAAGAAAAGCCATTAGGGGCAATAAAAAAATCTAATTTTAAGGTTGTTATTTTGACCGGGGATCACCATTATGCAAAAAGCTATCCCGAAATAGCAAAAAATGCGCTATAATTATAAATGCTTTTACGGGTTAGGTATAACATTTATAAAAACGGCTGGAAAGAAATTTGTATCTGCCTGTTAGTTGTGGTCTCTTTGAGCAGTTGCGGCCTTTTGCTAAAGAAAAGGACAGTTGCAAACAGAGGTATTGAAACCGAGGAATTTGGACTTCCTTTAATTATTTATCAGCCGTCAAACCCAATGTCCTCAAAAATGATCGTTCTGCTTTCTGGCGATGGGGGCTGGCTGGGTTTTAATGATACATTGGCCGTTCAATTCGCAAAAAGAGGCTATCATGTTATAGGGTTTAACTCCCGGACGTACTTTTGGCATCAAAAAAATCCGGATGAAACCGCAGCTGATTTTATTAAGCTGATCAGCAAATACAGCGTGGAATGGAAGATAAAACGAATTGTTTTGAGCGGTTATTCCTTTGGTGCCGATGTGGTTCCATTTATCTATAACCGGCTTCCTGATGATTTAAAAGCCAAAGTCAGCAAACTCCAGCTACTCTCCCCTTATTTATCCACAGACTTCAGGGTTCACTTTGCCGACCTGTTTACCACCGGGGATGATAACAGGATTTACAAAGTAAAGCCCGAAGTGGAAAAGATAGACATCCCTGTATACTGTTTCTATGGAGAGGCTGAAAATCCGAAGCCGCTGGCTGATATCACGATGCAAAACTTTTTTGTTAAATTCCTTCCCGGAGATCATCATTACCAAAATAGCTATATACAAATTGTTTCGTCGCTGAGAAACAATAGAAAAATAAAGTAAATAGCTTTATTGCAAATTTACTTTTACCCCTATCTGATTAGACAAGCCACGGGGATTTACATCCAGGTTGCTAAAAGACATATGCATTCCGGTAAAGCCTGCGCTGGTATATATGGTTACCTTATGACTCAGTTTGACCAATAATCCGCCCCCACCAAAGGTGTACAGGCCCCTGTCTGTTACATTCCTGGTACTTTCAACATGCGTCGGGTCTTCTTGTTCATATTTGATGAAGGTGGAATAACCAATGTCCGCAACGGCGAACGGACAGACGATCCAATCGGAGAAGGGAACATAGCGAAAATCAGCGAGAACCGGCAATACTTTTACATGTCTCAGGTTATAGCCATTGTCTATATGTAATGTGCTATAATCATAACCAATACCAAGCCCCATAGCGAAATTGGCTGTTGCATTATAATCCACGAACGCATAGCCGCCATCAAAACGGCTGTGGTGACATGTTTTGAAATATTGATATTCGCCAATAACGGAAAGTTTTTTATACCATGGTAAATCTGTTTTGGTACTGTCGGCAAATTGCGATTTTACCGGAACGGCTAAACAATTAAGGGCGCTGAAAAAAAATACCAGTAAAAGGCTTATTCTAAAGTAAAATGGTAAGTGCTTAATCATAATATTAATGGGTGTGTTTATTCTGTTCTTAAATTTATAGTATAGATATTATCAATGATGGTTATATGCTTTACGATCAAAATGTTTCATTTAAGGCTACGAATAGTCCTCTTGTGCCATAGTTACCTACTCCATAATCCATACAAATATTTGAGCGGGTATATTTGTTAAACAGCAGGCGAAGGCCGCCACCTTCTCCCGTGTTCCATCTTTCAAATAAATGAATGTTTTGCTGATTACTGCCGGTCTGCGCATTTACAAATGCAATGCCGCTCAACAGCTTATTTTCCGTAATGGGATATCGGTATTCCATTTCGTTAAAATAAAAGGAGGTGCCCTTAAATCTTCCAATGGTATACGGCCGGCCGCCTCTTTCATCCGCGTCAGCACCGGTGCCGGGTAATTCAAGATAAGGCAATGAACCTTTTAACAAATAATCACCCCATAACCAGAAAGCCAAAACATGTTCAGGATTAGCACTCGACAGTGACCAGTATTTTCTAAGTTCGGTTTTTAATTGAGTAGCATCGTGTTCACTTCCCAGTGCTTCTGAATTCAGACGAAGGACAACATCTACATAAATACCTTTATAAGGCCTGTTAGGATGGTCGCGCGAATTATATTGCAAGTTAAATAATAGCCCATTGGCCCAATAGCCGCCTAATGGATAACCGTTTTTTATACTGTACATGACATTATAACTGCGTCGTCTTGCAGCTCCCCTCCTGGGTTTATCAATATCCTGATACCCATCAACAACGAGGCCCATACCCGCATAAAAATCATCAAATAGTTTGCGGTATACCTTTTCATACAGTTTCAAATAGGTATACTGAATAGGCATAACGCCTGGAGTAATGGTCACGGGTAAACCGTTAAGTACAAAGCTGTCGTCTCCCTGATGCGGACGCCCGGTTCCCAAACCGTAATCCAGGGCTATTGTTCTTCCAACTTCGTAATCACCCTGTAAATTCCACTTGTTCCCATTACTAAAATCATTGTGTTTAAACTCGGCTGAAGCAAGTCCATTTGTTGATAGAAAGATATTTGTATTAAAGATAGAAAAAGTTGTATTCGTCGGATCACCATGATTTTCTCCGCCGGACAATACCAGTCCAAGTTCTAAACCATAACTCGGGTTATATCCAACGGAAGGGAAAAATGATAGATTAGAATGTGATTTGGCGGTATCAGCATCGGCTTTACTTTTGGCAACTGACCTGATAACATCTTGCAGATCTTTCGTTTTATACAATGAATCGACTGGCTGTTTTTTAGCGCTGGCGAATACGGCCTGACTAAGTAAACAAAATGACGACAGCAAATTCCTGCAAAAAAGCATTATAATAATAGGGGTTTAATGTTGCGAAGATAAAAACACGATCAACAGCTTCATTAACAAAAATTAAGAGGCAGTCGTGCTTGAACTATGATTTGTTATTCTTTTAGGCGATTAGATTATATGTAATTATTTGTAAATCTGATAGTTGTATTTAAAATAATCAAGCCAAATGTATGGTAACTCCGGGTTGTGAAGGCCGTCATAGTATAAAAAATTACTTATAAATGACTGCTGTTTTATTCTTGAGGTAATAATACCCATCCAAGGCTGAATATTGATCAATGCATGATACGGCTGTTAACCAACTGGCACAAATAACCCCTTAAATTGTCTTTTTTCCCCCTCATTATGTATGGTAGTATCGGATAACTTTATCATGTTTAAACCCGTCTGTTAACATAACCCCACAATCATGAATAATTCAATCAGTTTGCCAAAGAAAAGTCAGCAGTACTTTCTTCTTCTTGCCGTATTATTGATAACTTCCCAGTGTTTACTGTTACCTACCAAAGGTTTTTGCCAAAAAATGGCGGATTCAAAGCTTGAAAAAATGCCGGTAGACCTGGAGAGGGACTATGCGTTAAGTGCATTGCCCCCTCATCTGCGTAAGGGCGCCACTGTTTATTTATTAGATCCGGCAAAAGGTTATTATATCGCTCAAAAAGGAACGAATGGATTTATCTGTTTTATTACCCGCACAGAATGGGAATGGGGAGAATTCAGGAACGACCTTACCATGCCCATTAGCTTCGATGCCGCAGGCACTAAAGCGATTTTTCCTGTTTACCAGGCTGTGGCGGCCATGCGTGCATCCGGAAAATTTACTGCCAGGCAGATCAAAGACATAGTGATAGACCGGATCAGGAAAGGCATATACAAGGCCCCGTCACGCCCCGGAGTATCTTATATGCTGGCTCCGGTTATGCGCGGGTATCCGGGCGACCCGACTAATAACAAAATAATGACCATGAGCATGCCCCATTACATGTTTTATGCTCCCTATATGAATAATGCCGATATTGGTGGTGACACAGATCATGGCCCATTTGTAAATAACCCGGATAATACTGTCTTAGGGGATAAGAAAGGGCCTTATGGGTATATCATTATGCCCGCCGGTGAGGCAGAAGCGGCCAAAATAGTAAAGACTAACAGGGATTTGTTGCAACGGCTTGTCGCCTACAAATCCTATTATAAGATCAAGGCTGGTGGTATGTAGAGCTTATGATCTTATAATTGTAATTCTTGTTGTTTTTAACTTTTCCTGTATAATTTTATTTACGGTAAAATAAGGTCGACTTTTTTTGTAAACGAAAATTTCAAACGGGATAAATTTATAGCCTATATTCAAACTTAGAATATTAAATCCCCCCCTGGATATAGGCACGGATTAACGTTAAAAAGACAGAGGCTTGCCGTTTTGGGCAAGCCTCTGTCTTTTTAACTCGTCAAGTGTAGTATAGTTATTTCTGAGCGCCTTGTGTTGCGGCTTCTATAATAACTGCCGCTACTTTTTCAGGCTGCGACATGAATATTACATGGCTGCCCTTTATCTCGGTAACTTTAGTATTGGAACGTTTGTACATCGCATGCTGAATCTCCGGGGCGATGCTTTTATCTTCGGTGGCGATCAGGCCATAAGCTGGTTTATCTCTCCAGGCGGCATGGGTTATGGGTGTTACGAAACCCTTTGCATAAAAGGCGCCTTGAGATGCATACATAAACGCTGCTTCATCAGCATCTATGTCCGCACAAAAGCCGGTATGGTATTTATCTTTGTCATAGTATACAATGCCTTTCTCGTCCGGAGGAAGTACACCGTTTTCGGGGGCTGGGGCAGCTGTCTGGAGCCATTGCAGGGCAGATTCACCATTGTCCGGCTGAAATGCAGCGATATAAACCAGCGCAGCAACGTTTGGGTGGTTACCGGCTTCGGTAATTACGGCACCGCCCCATGAGTGTCCGGCAAGGATTGCCGGACCGGCGATCCTGTCTAAAGCAACGTGTGTTGCCAAAACATCGTCTTCCAATGAAGTTAAGGGATTCTGTACAACCGATACGTTATACCCATTTTTAGTTAATTCGTTATAAAGGGCTTTAAAGCCGGAGCCGTCTGCAAAGGCGCCATGAACCAGTACAACATTTTTGATCTCGGTGTTTACATTTAGTGTTTTCATTTTCTTTATCGTTGATTTTTTGTTTATGTCAACGATACAAAGGTGCAATGAAAAGCAGGCGGGGCTGATGGACACATTTCCCGATTAGTTGCGATTATTTCCCTTCTTTGGCTTCTTTTGGTGAGTTTCTGAAATCAGAGGGTGATACGCCTATGTTTTTTTTGAAAAAATTGGAGAAATAAGATACGTCTTCAAAACCGAGCTCAAAAGTGATGTGCTTTATCGATCTGTCTGTATAGTACAAAAGCCGTTTGGCTTCTGCGACGATTCTTTTCTGGATGATCTGCGAAGGGGTTTTCTGGTTGAAAATGGCAAAAAGATTAGATATCGTCTTAGGTGACTTACAAAGTTGTTCTGCATAAAAACTAACAGCATGCTCCGATCTGAAATTTGCTTCCACCAGCAGGTTAAACTTTCGGATGATGTGAAACCTTTCATCCGGGAGCCTTTTTACCGGGGCATATCCCAACTTTGCCAAACGGGTTACATAGCTGATCAGGCGCTTTAGCAGCACCAGCAGCATTTCATTCTGGATATTGTCCGAGGTATTGAATTCCTCAATGAAAACGTCCGACAACAGCTGCAACTTTTGCTTTGCCTCGTCATTTAGTTTAATGAATAAATGGTCTGTAGTGCTGAACAGGAAGCCCACACAGCTCACTTCGCTATCGTGATCAATAATGCAGTAGAATTCACGATTAAACTGCCAGGCGACAATATTTATGGAATTTTCAAAGCTGAAGGATTGGTTAAATAATAGGGTTACTAAAGAATCCTTCGGGAAATCATAGGCAGAACCGTCGATAGTTATGGTCTGGCTTTCTGCCGGGTTCCATGCGATGGTAAAATACTTGTCAAAGCGGTCACGGGTAAAAGATAGCCTGTCAAAACCCGTTTGTTCCTTGAAAAACAGTAATTCACCATTTGTATTTTCCTCCCGTAGTTTAAGCCGCATGATAGCTGATATTTATTTAGCAAGATATCAAATCACACTCAAAATACAATAGTTTTTTGTATTGGTGATAATACCACTCATAAGCTAATAGACGCAGTTGCCGTTTATTTGGTGGTGATGGTGCTCATTTTTGCAAATTCCACATCATTGGGTTCCCATAATTCTATCTTGTTGCCTTCCGGGTCCATCAAGTGTACAAAATTACCATAGCTCGCCTTTTGCACGCTGTCAACCGGGAGGATACCCGCCGCTTTCATATTGGCTAAAAGTTGATCTAAGCCTTCCACGCGATAATTGATCATGAACTGCTTTTCAGAGGGCTGAAAGTATTTGGTGGTTTCCTTAAACGGCGCCCATATGGTAAACCCCTTTTTTGTGCTGTCCATGCCCTGGTGCCATTCAAAATCTGAACCGAATCCTCCAATGGTAATGCCCAGGTTCTTGCTGTACCAGGCTTTAAGCGCCGCGGGGTCTTTGGCCTTAAAAAAAATACCGCCGATGCCTGTTACTCGAGGACCGCTATTAACCGGGTTGGTTACACGGCTGAAACCATAGCCCAACAGGAAGGCCGCGCAAAGCAGGCAGATTAGCGTAAATTTTTTCATCATATGCGTTTTAATCTAAAGATAGGAATGTTTGACCAGCAATAGCGCAATTTAATATTGATAACTACAATCTACCGCTTACCTATAACACCATAAATAGCCTTACCCCAAAAAACGCCCAGATCAGCAGCGCCATCTTTGTTAGGATGCAAGTAAAATGTGCCCTGGCGCCCATCTTCAGGTCTTAGTCTGGTTAAATAGTTAATTTTAAAATAGTTGAACGCTACTGTGTCGCCTAAAAATACCTGGTGGTTTTGATAGCTGTTTACCAGATTTTTTATAGGTGTAAAATAACTTTGCAGTCTGTCCAGTCCTTCTTGTAAATACTGTGCACCGTTATAAGTGTTTGGGCTATACCACAGCGGTCGGTTGATCACAACTCTGCATTGCGGAAAATCATTCAATAGTTTATCTACAATGCTTTTCATGTTTTTATAATAAGCCTCGGGCGATACGGGCGCTCCGTGTGTGCCTTTTATAGCGCTGTCATTTGTGCCCAGCATAATTGAAAAGATCAAGATCCCAGGTTTGGCTGAAAAACTGTTAACCGCTTTTTCAGCAGCATTAAAAGAGACGCCACCTGGTGAAAAATCCACAGTGGTATAGCCATTATGTCCCTGGTTCGAAAATTCAACCGAATCTATCCCACGTTGTGCTTTTAAATAAGCGCTTGCTTTTGCAGGTGGAGCTTGAGTAGCTGCATCATCAAGCCCGGCACCAAAGGTAATACTGTCACCTATATAAATCACCTTTACCAAACGTTTCTGCGCCAAAAGCGAAAAGCCGGGGAACAATAACAACAGACTAAGCAAAAGGCGCAGAGTGATTCTTTTCATTTTCGAATTTAGATAATTACTATCGATGGTACAATTCATAATAGTTTAACCACTAGTTTTGTTGTATGAGTATTCCTGTATTGCCTGCGTCAACCTTTGACTTTGTACGCGAGTTGAAAAATAACAACAACCGCGAATGGTTTGCCCTTCATAAAGAGGTTTATCAGCATGAGCTTGGTTTTGTAGAAAGCTTTGCAGATGCCCTGTTGCAGGAATTGAATATACATGATGTGATTGAAACGCTTAGTGGCAAAAAGAGCCTGCACCGCATTTATAAGGATACACGCTTTTCAAAAGATAAGATCCCGTTCAAAACATGCTGGAGTGGTGGGTTCCGCCGTGCCGGCAAATACCGCCGTGGTGGCTATTATTTTCGTTTTGAACCTGGCAATAGCTTGATAGTGGGTGGGTTTCGCGGGCCTAACCCGGCGGATCTGAAACTTATCAGGGATGACATTGCTTTTGATGCAGCACCATTGCAAAACATTCTGAACAGTAAAACTTTTATAGATACGTTCGGCACCTTACGGGGCGAACAGCTAAAGACCACACCAAAAGGTTATGACGCCAATAACGATGGGATAGAATTGTTGCGCTACAAGCAATTCCTGCTTATCCGGCGGTTTACGGATGAAGAAGTACTGCATGAAAATTTCATTAAAGAAGCAAGTATAACTTTCCGTAATATGCGCCCTTTTTTTGATTACATGAGCGAAGTACTTGCCACTGATATAAATGGACGATAAGCACGTCCGATTTCCATCATACTCCTTTTAAGATCAGCTGTTGCCCTTGTTTTGACTCGTTTTTTCGCTGTTTAAATGTGTAAATTATTTATAATCAGCAAGAAATGTGTTTTTATCTCATTTTGCTAATCAATTAGCTGTGTGAACATTTGTTGCATATGATAGATACAAATGTGTACATCTTTTCAATAGATGTATAATACCTTACGCCTTTGTAAAAACCGATTTATTCACAAACAAAGCCAATTCTTATACCGGTAAGCGGATTTAATTATCGCATGTTTTTCAGAAGCTATCTTATGAAGAGGAATTTATTGTTATTCGTATTACTTATAGCTGTTAGTTTAAGAACGGCAGTCAATGCACAGGTGCCTAGTGAACCATATCAATGGAAAAATGTACAGATGCGTGGTGGTGGATTTGTTGACGGCGTTATCTATCACCCTACAGAAAAGAACCTTTTGTACTGCCGTACCGATATGGGTGGCGCATATAAATGGAACGAGGCGACAAAAGCATGGGAACCACTGCTCGATTGGGTATCCTATAACGACCGCAACCTGATGGGGGTTGAAGGCATCGCGTTGGATGCTAATGACCCTAACCGTGTATATATGGCTTGCGGCACTTATACTACTATTCGTATTCCTAATGCTATATTGCGTTCGGACGATAGGGGGAAAACATTTAAGCGTACCGATGTGCCTTTCAGAATGGGCGGTAATGAGAACGGCAGGGGTAATGGCGAGCGCATGGCGGTAGACCCTAACAATGGCAACATTATTTACATGGCAACCCGTTTGGATGGCCTTTGGAAGAGTGAAGATGCCGCCGTTACATGGAACCGTGTAAATAGTTTCCCCGAGATGAATATCCCTGTTGCAGATACTATAATTATCCCTAAAGCAAGATATCATCCAAGGCCAAACGGGATGATCTTCGTTGTATTCGATCCTAAAAGTAAAGCTGATAATAAGAGCGCCACTATATATGTCGGGATCTCACAAAAAGAGAAGGAAAATTTATTCCGCAGTACCGATGCCGGCGCAACGTGGGCGGCTATTCCCGGCGAGCCTATCGACCTGATGCCAACCCATGCTATATTATCAGCCGATGGAACCTTATATATCACCTATGGTACGAATCCAGGGCCTGATGTGATGACGGATGGCGCTGTATATAAATTTAATACAAGCAATGGTTCATGGATAAACATTACTCCAATAAAGCCTCAACCCGAAAATCAATTGGGATTTGGCTACGCTGCAGTGGCTGTTGATCCGCAGCACCCGCAAACTATTATCGTAAGCACCTTCCACCGTTATGGTAAGGCTGGCGGCGACGATATTTTCAGAAGCCTGGATGCTGGCTCAATATGGAAACCAGTATTTACAGGTAGCGGCAATGGCAAGTTTGATTATACAGATGCACCTTATGTATCACACACGCCCATACACTGGTTATTCGATTTGGAGATTGATCCTTTCAACTCAGATCACGCCATATTTACTACAGGTTATGGCTTGCACGAAACTTTTGACCTTACCGATGTTGATAAAGGCAAACCCACCACCTGGGGGACTAAAAATAAAGGCATTGAAGAAACAGTAGCCTTAGAGCTATTGAGCCCGCCAAAGGGTGTTCCGTTAATATCTGCAATAGGTGATTATGGCGGCTTTGTACATAATAACCTGGATGAACCTGCTCCCGAAGGGAATTTTATAAACCCGCATTTTGCTAATACCGATGGTGTAACTTGTGGCGCTCAAAATAGTAATATTGTGGTTAGGGTGGGAGTAGGGTCAACACAGGTAGGTGGGGGCAATATCGGCTATTCATTGGATGGTGGCAAAACATGGCAGCCAACAATAAGCACACCGCAGCCTGGCGGCAAGGATGGATTTATTAGTGTGTCAGCTTTAGGCACTACATGGATATGGACGCCACAACGCAGCACACCCTATGTCACCACTGATAAAGGCACGAGCTGGAAACAAATAGCAGTTCTGCCCAATAATACCCGTGTAATAGCCGACCCGCTAAACGACGCCAAATTTTACGCGATGGACCTGTTTAACGGGAAACTTTATACAAGCACCGATAACGGAATCACTTTTACCGGTCAGGATTTTCATCTGCCAAATGGCTTACCCGATCGTACCTCAAACCGGGGCGATATACGTGGCGGACAGGACCGTTTATATGCCGCGCCAGATAAAGAGGGCGACCTATGGATAGCTGATTTTGACGGATTGTATCATGCCAAAAAAGGTTCGGCAGATTTTGAAAAGATAAACGGTGTTACCGAGATACATGGTTTTGGATTTGGTAAAGCTGCTCCTAAAAGCAATTATTCGGCACTGTACTTAGCAGGCACCATAAATGGGGTGGATGGTATATTTCGTTCTGATGATAAAGGTAAAAACTGGGTGCGTATTAATGATGATACCCATCGCTGGAGCTTGATTCTGCAAATTACAGGTGATCCTAAAAAATACGGGCGGGTATATGTAGGTACACATGGCCGCGGAACTTTTTACGGCGATATCAGTCAATCAAAATAAATAGTCAACCTAAAAAATATAAACGTTTATGTTATTTAAAAATTTACATTCCGGCCTTTGCAAAGTAGGGGTATCCTTATTGCTTCTTTCGTGCATAGCGGTCACAAATGCCTCCGCTACTGTCCAAAGTTTCAGTAAGGAAGCGGATGGCGTTAACTTTAAGCTGGATAAAGGCGCTATCAAAATAAAAGTTTGCAGCGCTGATATCATCGAAGTAAAGTATACCACACTCAATTCTTTTCAGAATAAAGAATCATTGGTAGTTACTAATAAATGGAGTTCGCCTGCCGTATTTACGGTAACCGATGCAGGCAGTAATGTGGTAATAACCACATCAAAACTAAAAGTGGTTGTAGATAAAGCAACCAACGCCATCAGCTATTTAACCAAAGCAGGACAAGTAATAACTGCCGAAGATAAAACGGATAACAAAACCATGCAGGCTGTTACCATCGCAGGCATCAATACTTATAACTGTTCAACACAGTTTGTTTCTCCGGCTGATGAAGGTTTGTTTGGTTTAGGCTGCCACCCGCTGGATTCATTATCCATAAATTACAAAGGACGTAACCAGGAAATGCTGATCAAATACATGACTGGGGCAATCCCGGTTCTGTTATCAACCAAGGGATTCGGATTGATGTGGGACAATTATGCCGCCTCAAACTTTTATGGTGCCGAAGCCGGTAATACCAAGTTCAAATATGTATCAGAAAGTGGTAAACAGGTTGATTATTATTTTTTCTACGGCCCCAACTTTGACCATATCATTGATCTGTACCGCATAACAACAGGCAAAGCTCCGATGTTCCCTAAATGGGCATTCGGTTTATTCCAGTCGCAGGATAGGTATATGAGCCAGGATGAGATCATCTCCGTTAAGAATAACTATCGTAATAATCATATCCCGGTTGATGTAATTGTTCAGGATTGGTTTTACTGGGATCCGTTCCCGATTGGCTCACATATCATGAACCCTACAAGATACCCAAACCCTAAGGCTATGGTTGATGAATTGCATCAATCGCACATGCATGCCATGATCTCTATCTGGCCGGTATTAGGTAAAGGAACACCAAACTATGCCGCTTTAGAGAAGATCGGCGGTTTAACCGATATTACCTGGTTAAACTTTATGACGCATACGTATGATAATTATTATGACTCCCACAATCCTGCTGCCCGCAAATTATACTGGCGGGAGGCAAGGGACAGTTTAATAAAACGCTATGGCTGGGACGCCTGGTGGGTTGACCAATGCGAACCTGATAACACCGATCTGCTGGATGCCCGCCGCCAAAGCAATTTCTATACCGGCAAAGGGATCGATTATTTTAATACCTACTCATTAGAGCATTCAACAGGAATATATGAGGGCTGGCGCAAGGATATCCCGGGTAAACGCGCCTTCTTCCTGATTCGCCAATCATTTGCGGGTGAGCAGCGTAACGCGGCAACTTTATGGTCGTCTGATATTACCTGTACCTTCGCATCCTACAAAAGACAGATACCGCAGGGCATTAACGCCTGCGCATCAGGTATCCCATATTTTACATCAGATATCGGTGGTTATCACCTGCACTGGGGTTCGCCTGATTGGTCGAAACCTGAATATCGTGAGCTGTTTACCCGTTGGTTCCAGTTCGGAGCATTTTGCCCCGTGTTCAGGATCCATGGTAAAGGTGAGCGTGCCATATTCTCAAAAAACTGGGATGAAAAAACCAGGAATATCCTGTTAAAATATGATAAGCTGCGTTATCGTCTGTTACCTTATATCTATTCGCTTTCAGCCAAAGTAACTCAGGATAACTATACCATTATGCGCTCGCTGGCATTTGATTTCAGAACAGACACCAATGTGTACGGCATCCCTGATCAGTATATGTTCGGGCCGGCATTTATGGTAAACCCGGTAACCGAACAACTGTATAGCGGCAGCAATGCAGCTGCAGGGAAAACAACCCGCAGTGTTTATTTACCGGCAGCTGCAAAATGGTATGATTTCTATACTGGCCAGGTTTACAATGGTGGACAAACCATTACCGCCGCCGCACCAATTGAAACCATGCCACTGTATGTTAAGGCCGGATCAATTATCCCGATGGGCCCGGTAATGGAATATGCCACTGAAAAACCTGCTGATAAGATCGAACTAAGGATTTATCGCGGAGCAAATGGCAGTTTTGAGTACTACGAGGATGAAAATGATAACTACAATTACGAACATGGTAGTTATGCCACTTTTAAACTAAATTGGAACGATAAACAACAACAGCTTACTATATCAGCTACAAAAGGCAGTTTTCCGGGCATGCTGAAACAGCATACCTTTAATATAGTGATGGTGAATGGCGCGCATGGCTCTGATTCTGCAACTGCTGATAAAATTGATAAAACAGTTATTTATGCTGGTAAATCAATGATAGTTAAGTTGTAAATTAGACTGTATATCCAATTATGAGAAGAAGGACTTTAATAAAATCCGCGCTAGGCGTTATGCCGGGTTTAGCCATAACAAAAGCGCTGGGTGCCGAACACCTGTTAGGGAGTATTTCGTTTGATGAAACCATGGACACTGGGCCGTTTAGCCCTAATTGGGATTCATTACAGAATTATAAAGCGCCAGAGTGGTACCGTGATGCCAAATTTGGGATATGGGCGCATTGGGGGCCGCAATGCCAGCCCGAGCATGGTGATTGGTACGCACGTATGATGTATATTGAGGGAAGTGATGATTATAAATTTCATGTAGAAAAATATGGGCATCCATCGAAGTTTGGCTTTAAGGATGTGATAAACGAATGGAAGGCCGAGAACTGGGATCCGGAGCATCTGGTTAATTTATATAAGAATGCCGGAGCTAAATATTTCTTCGCGTTAGCAAACCACCACGATAATTTTGATAACTATAACAGCAAATACCACAGCTGGAACTCTACCAAATTAGGCCCTAAAAAAGACCTGATAGGTGGCTGGGCAAAAGCTGCTAAAAACAACGGACTAAAGTTTGGCGTAAGCGTACACGCCGCCCATGCCTGGATGTTTTATCAAACTGCGCAGGGCGCGGATAAAACCGGTCCGTTGGCAGGTGTGCCTTATGATGGTAATATTACCAAAGATATGGGTAAAAGTAAGTGGTGGGATGGTTACGATCCACAGGCACTTTATGCACAAAGGCACAAGGTTGGTTTAGATGGAAGCGATCAGTGGGGCTGGATGAATGGTGCCAGCATTCCTGATAAAAAGTATTGCAACGATTTTTTTAATCGCACAATTGATCTGGTTAATAATTATGATCCCGATTTGGTTTACTTTGATGATAATATTTTGCCACTATACCCGGTAAGCGATGTGGGTTTGCGTATTGCTGCGCACATATATAACCGTAACATTAAAAAGAATAATGGAAAGCTTGATGCTATAATAACTGGCAAAATATTAAATGAGCAGCAGCGCAAATGCATGGTATGGGATATCGAACGCGGCCAAAGCAACCAGATTGAGCCCTTGCCGTGGCAAACGGATACCTGCATAGGCAACTGGCATTATGACAGAAGGTTATACGAGCAGAAAGGCTATAAAAGCTCGAAAACGGTTATCCATACCTTAATTGATGTAGTAAGCAAAAACGGTAACCTATTGCTGAACGTACCGGTTAGGGGAGATGGCACAATAGATAGTGAGGAATTAGCCATTGTTGAAGGCATAACCGTGTGGAATAAACAAAATGGCGAAGCTATATTCGGTACACGGCCATGGAAGATTTTTGGTGAAGGCCCGGCAAGTGAGTCTGTGAATGCGTTAACTGCCCAGGGCTTTAATGAAGGTAAAGGAAAGCCATTTTCGGGCAGCGATATTAGGTTTACAACAAAAGGCGATATACTTTATGCTATAGCATTGGGTTTACCTGCTGATGGTAAAGCTGTTATAAAAGTATTAGGATTGAACAGTCCGCATTATTCCGGTAAAATAGGTAGTGTTAAGTTAGTCAGCACCGGCCAGGAGTTGTCGTTTGATCGAAATAATGATGCCTTAACCATCAATTTGCCGGATAATATAGCAGACCAGGTGGCCTATAGCTTTAAGATTCTTCCTGCATAAATAGACTGCATTGGTGTGTTTTTGTAGTTTTAAAGTGATTATTCTTATATTATTTGGTAAAATAATACTACTCTTATTTAGCAAACCATCCTAATTTTACCCCAATGACCAATACTGCCGGGTTTAACTATTAAATCCGGCATATTATTTAGCCTGATTAACGCATAATCCATTATTGATAAAACCCAAATAAAGTGTTTACATACATGCTGACGCTTGTTTAGTAGGTAATGTGTGGACGATAGCTAAACCTTTAAATGGTATCATACTGAATATTATATATATTGGTAAAGTTTTCCAATTAAGCGTTTAACGCTCAGATATCGGGTAATAGATCTAAAACAGACACAAAATATGAAATATCACAAAGCCTCATTAATGCTGTTACTATCGGTTTTATTTCTCACCAATTGCGGAAAAAAACCAGCGGTTATTAATGATGCGGAAATTTTGCATGCAAATGAAGAGGAGCTTACAAAGGTTATTATTTATGATGTGTTTACCCCGCCGGTAGCCAGTCGTATTTATGGCTATGCTAACCTGGCTTCCTATGAAGCCATGCGTTATGCCGATCCAACATACAGCTCCCTTATCACCCAGATAAAAGGCTTTGATGCGCCACCTGTACCCGAAAAGGGAAAGACATATAACTTTACACTGGCAGCTACCAAAGCATTTTTTATAGTAGCCCATAAAATAACTTTTTCTATTGATACTCTGCAGGATTACGAGGATAAGGTTTACCCCATGTTTAAACAAACTATGGACGACTCTACCTACGCCCGGTCAATAGCATTTGGCGAAAAGATAGGTAAATTGATCATTAAAAGGGCAATGGTTGATAATTACCCGCAAACCCGTGGTAAACCTAAATACCTGGGCGACAATGGCCACGCCATGTGGCGCCCAACCCCTCCTGATTATTTCGACGGGGTGGAATATTGCTGGGGAACTATGGAGCCATTTGTGATTAACTCATCCAGGCAGTTCCCTTTACCTCCACCACCTGCTTACAGCGCCGATACAAACAGCGCTTATGTAAAACAGGCGCTACAGGTTTATCGCTTAAATAAAAATCTTACTGTCGAACAAAAAATTATTGCCCGTTTTTGGGATGATAACCCTTTTGTGGTACAGCATAGCGGGCATATGATGTTTGCTGATAAAAAAATAACACCTGGTGGTCACTGGATAGGTATAACCTCTATTGCCTGCAAGCAAACCCATGCCAACGCAGTAAAAGTAGCACAAGCATATGCGCTTACTTCTATCGCATTGTTCGACTCATTTATAGGTAGTTGGGAGGCCAAATATGAGTACTCTTATATTAGGCCGGTATCGCAAATAAATGAAACTGTTGACCGCGAATGGCTGCCGATGCTGCAAACGCCACCTTTTCCTGAATATCCGGCCGGGCATGCTGATATCAGCGCGGCATCAGCAACTGTGTTAACGCATTTGTTTGGCGATAACTTCAAATTTCAGGATACAACAGAAATGAGGTATATTGGTCTGCAGCGTCATTTTGATTCATTTAATAAAGCCGCCGATGAAACGGCCTTAAGCAGGAATTATGGTGGTATTCATTTTCTCAACAGTGTACAAAAAGGAACATTGCAGGGTCACGAGATCGGTGATTTTATCATCCAAAAACTTAAACTAAAAAACTAACGGTAATTATGTTAGCAGTTGATAATAAAGTATATTACACACTTAGGGTAGCATCGGCCATGTGTTTTATTGGCCATGGTGCATTCGGCATCATCACCAAACAGATCTGGTGCAATTATTTTGCAGTATTCGGCATAGGGCACGATATGGCATACCACCTGATGCCTATATTAGGGTCGGTTGATATACTCCTTGGTATAACATTATTAGTATATCCAACGCGTGCAGCATTATTGTGGTTGGTAGTATGGGGGATTATTACAGCATCGTTGCGCCCCTTATCAGGTGAGCCATTTGCTGAATTTATTGAACGCGCGGGCAATTTTGGTGCGCCGTTAACATTGTTATTGCTGTGTGGCTTTAGTGGCAAAAGCTTAAAAGAATGGTTTGCCGTTATTAAGCCCAATATAATGACCGACGAAAAAACATTGGCTACAGCGACCATATGTTTAAGGATAGTAGTGTTTTTGTTATTAACCGGTCACGGATGGCTTAACCTGTTGGATAAGAAAGGTATCATGAGCCAGTATACATCACTCGGCTTCTCAAACCCTGCCAAAGTTGCTTTTGTTGTTGGGATTTTTGAAATAGTTTCCGCCTGTTTAATATTGATCAAGCCGCTTCGTGGGATTTTGATAGTATTGCTGATATGGAAAATAGGCACCGAGCTATTCTACCCGCATTGGGAAGTATTTGAATGGATTGAACGAGGTGGAAGTTATGGTACAATATTAGCATTGTTATTACTTTTACCGCAATCATCGCGTACAGCAAGTAATCTCCCATTAAATAACCATGTACCCGCAGTTTAAGATGAAGTACATTAAAAATATTGGTTTATTACTTATTGCAGGAAGCTTTGCAGCCTGTAATGCTGGTGTGCAGGGTAATAAGCAATCAGCAGGTACAAAAGATACGTTAGCTTATACCTATAAAGCCTTTAAACAACGCGATGCGGATTGCGGAAACGGCCCGGATAGTACTTGTACAATAGTAAAAATAAGCTATCCCGATTTTGACGGTAAAAAAACGTTAAATGATTCGGTTACACAAAGCTTTATCAAATTGTTTGCGACAAACGCAGGTAAAACTGATACGGGATACAACCAGCTTGCCGATAATTTTATAGGTACTTACAAAGCTTTTAAAAAGGAGCAACCAAAATCAACGCTGATCTTTTTGCTCGATGGGCATGCTAAAGTGCTGAAACAGGATTCAGACATACTAACTGTAGAAATCTCGGGCTATTCATATAACGGTGGTCCGCATGGTATTGAGCTTACATCTTACGTAAACTGGGATGCAAAGGCAAATAAGAGCATCGCGCTGCGTGATTTATTCGTAGCCGGATACCAGGATAAATTAAACCAGGCAGCCGAACAAATATTTCGTAAAAATGAAGCCCTGAAAGATACTGCCACACTTAATAATGGGCGGACTTACTTTTTTAAGGACAAGAAATTTAGCTTGCCGGCTAATTACCTCATTACGTCCGAAGGCATACAGTTCTTATATAACGTATACACAATTAAGCCGTATGCTGCAGGTAAAACAGAGCTGCTAGTGCCATATGCAGCGATAAAAATATTACTGTTACCCAATTCAGTAGTGAAAAATTACATAAAATAGCTAACAGGGGATATTTCTCTATACAATTTATAGCCATTACCATTAGTAATGGCTATAATCCCTTTTCATTAACATTTATTATACTAAGTATTAACTTTTGTGGCATTTTGTTAAGGCCATTAGCAATAGTTTTACGGCATAAATCCTGTAAACCAATTAATACTAAATCATAATTAATGTTAAAGAAAAATTTAAGGTTGCTTAGGCGAAATACTTGTTCTGTTGCTATTGCACTTATTAGTATTTTTAGTGTAAGTACGGCTAATGCAGCAATTAAATCCTACACAAAGGATGCAGATGGCGTTACTTTCTCCCTTGATAAGGGTAAAATGAAAGTTAAAGTTTGTACCGATGATATTATCGAAGTAAAGTACACCATGTTCAATGATTTCTCTCAAAAGGAATCATTAGTGGTTAACAATAAATGGCTCACTAAAACCGGTTTTACAGTCGCCGACGGTAATGGCGCAGTTACCATCACCACAGCAAAACTGAAACTGGTTATTGATAAAGTTACCAACGCTATTACTTATCTTGATAAAAAAGGTAATGTAATAACCTCTGAAGATAAAATAGATAACAAAAGCATGCAGGCCGCAACCATTGCAGGCATCAATACCTACAATTGCACTTCCGAGTTCAACTCGCCTGCCGATGAGGCACTGTTTGGCTTGGGCTGCCATCCGGAAGATACCCTGTCCATCAATTATAAGGGACGTGATCAGCAAATGCTCATCAAGTATATGACGGGCGCCATCCCTGTTTTACTATCAACCAAAGGTTATGGTTTAATGTGGGATAACTATTCTGCATCAAACTTTTATGGTGCCGAAGCTGGTAATACTAAGTTCAAATATGTATCCGAAAGTGGCAGGCAGGTTGATTATTATTTCTTCTATGGTCCCGATTTTGACCGTATCATTAATTCATATCGTATAGCTACTGGTAAAGCGCCAATGTTTGCCAAATGGGTGTTTGGCTTATTCCAGTCGCAGGATAGGTATAAGAGCCAGCCGGAGATTTTGAGTGTAAAGGATAATTACCGTAAAAATAATATCCCGGTTGATGCTATAGTGCAGGATTGGTACTGGTGGGCACCGTTGCCAATAGGTTCGCATGTAATGAACCACGATAGGTACCCCGACCCCAAAGCTATGATTGATGAGCTGCACAAGGCAAACATACATGCCATGATATCTATATGGCCGGTATTTGGCAGCGGAACAAAAGATTTTGACGCGCTGAAAAGCAAGGGCTACTTAACCAGCATTACCTGGGATAATTTTGTTACTCATACCTGGGATACTTACTATGATGCCCACAATCCCAAGGCCCGTGCAATGTACTGGGCACAGGCCCGCGATAGTGTTGTAAAACGCTATGGCTGGGATGCCTGGTGGGTTGATCAATGCGAACCTGATAATGGCGCTTTGCTTGATGAACGCCGCAAAGCCGATTTCTCTGTAGGTAAAGGCATCGATTATTTTAATACGTATTCCCTGGAACATTCTAAAGGTATTTACCAGGGCTGGCGCAAGGATATCCCTAATAAAAGGGCATTTTTCCTCATCAGGCAGTCGTTTGCCGGTGAGCAGCGCAACGCGGCTGCGCTATGGTCGTCGGATGTTACTACAACGTTCAATGCCTTAAAAAGTCAGATCCCGCAGGGTATCAATGCCTGCATATCAGGTATCCCTTACTGGACATCCGATATCGGCGGCTATATATCAAGAACATCCCCTGATGGTATTCCCGATTGGTCTCAGCCCGAAATGCGTGAGCTGTTTATCCGCTGGTTCCAGTTCGGTACTTTCAGCCCCATCATGCGTATCCACGGAAAGGGTGAAAGGGCATTATTCTCCAATAACTGGGATGATAATACTAAAGCCATCCTGCTTAAATTTGATAAATTACGTTACCGTCTATTGCCATACATTTACTCGCTGGCTGGCCGTGTAACTAATGAAAATTATACCATTATGCGCTCGCTGGCATTTGATTTCCGTGGCGATAAAAATATATACAGCATTCCGGATCAGTATATGTTTGGCCCGGCGTTTTTAGTTAACCCGGTAACTGAGCATGGCAAAACAACCCGCAATGTATACCTGCCTGCATCAACCAAATGGTATGATTTTTATACCGGCAAGCAATATGACGGCGGCCAGCGTATCGAATCGGTGGCGCCAATAGATATTATACCGTTGTATATTAAAGCAGGTTCAATGGTGCCAATGGGGCCTGTTATGCAATATGCTACTGAAAAACCTGCCAATAATATCGAACTAAGGATATACCCCGGCGCTAATGGCCAGTTCGAATATTATGAGGATGAAAACGATAATTACAATTACGAAAAAGGTGCCTCAGCTACTTTTAAATTCACCTGGAATGATAAAACCCACCAGCTAACTATTTCTGATACCAAGGGTAACTTTAATGGAATGATCAAAAAACACACTTTTAATGTAGTGCTGGTTAATGACGGTCATGGAGTTAATACAGATGCTGTAGCCAAAGCAGATAAGGTGATCATTTATACAGGTAAAGCATTAACAGTTAAGATTTAATTGCGACTGTGCTATCTTCTTATTATTCATACCGTATCGACATAAACAATACCGCTCTAAAGTCAGCGGTATTGTTGTTTGAAAAGGAATTTTTTTAATGAATAATAGGTATTGATACTAATATTTCATTTGCTAATATTATTTTATCACGTCCCTGTATAAAACTGAAAATAAGCGCTAAAAGAGGTGCTTTTATTTGGATAATTAGTGTCGTTTAAACCTTTATTTACATATCTTAGTAGATACGTATCCCGTCCATTTTGGATGCTATTACCAATTGTCAAACCATGTTAAAATTTTACATATCAATTGTATTGTGTTTTGTTGTGTCGCAATGTGTGTTTGCGCAAAATAACGAATACCAGTTCTCCCAATTAGATATTACAAATGGGCTCTCCAATAACCGGGTTATTTGCATTTATAAGGATGCCGAAGGTTTTATGTGGTTTGGTACAACCGCGGGTTTAAACAGATACGATGGCTACGAGTTTAAAGTGTTTAAGCATGATGCAAACGACGCTAATTCACTCATCAATAATTATGTTGAACATATTTATGAGGGGCCGGATAAGAAAATGTGGGTATATACTAATAATGGCGTAAGCATTTATGACCCCAATACCGAAAAATTCTCGAACAATGTTGCTGATGAACTGCTGAAATACAATATAAAGGCTGATGAGTTAGTATCGTTAAAGAAGGATAATACAGGTAACTTTTGGTTTTTAACCAAAAATGAAGGCGTCTATTGTTACAATCCCAATGCTAAAACTACTGTTGCTTACAATACTACTGCAAAATCAAAAATTGTGCTTTATTCAAATAGTGTTGAGGAAGTGGTTAAAACACAGGATGGTTTTGTTTGGCTGATTTACAACGATGGCGTTATTGATAAATTAGATACCCGTGCAAACAGAGTTTTATTAAGAACATATAGTTTATGCAAGGCAAATAACAACAAGCTGCAACCTTACTCTGCCATGGTTGATAATGACCAGAACCTATGGATATATGTTTCAGAAAGCGCTATAGGGGTTTATTATTATAATACCAAAGCCAACGGGCTGCAGCATTTTGTTAAAGGTGGCGATGTGATCAGCCTTAACTCAAATGTTATTAATAACGTGGTACAGGGCGATGATAATACCATTTGGATAGGTACTGACCATGGCGGTATTAACATGGTTAATATAAAAACCCATAAAATTAATTACATATTAAACCGCGACGATGACCCCAAATCCTTAAGGGGGAATGCTGTAGTGTTGTATAAAGATAACATAGGTATTATATGGGCGGGCACGTTTAAACAGGGTATCAGTTACTTCCATAAAGGAATAATACAATTCCCGCTTGTGCGTCATTATCTGCTGGATAGCTCAAGTTTACCGTATGAGGATGTTGATTGTTTTGCAGAGGATGCAAACGGTAATTTATGGATCGGCACTAATGGGGGAGGCTTACTGTTTTTCGATAAAAAAACTAAAAAATATACCCAATATAAACACGACCCTGCAAACCCCAACAGCTTATCGAATGATATAGTTGTTAGTTTGTGTATCGATCATAATCATAAACTATGGATAGGTACTTATTTTGGTGGTCTGGAACGTTTGGAAGGGGATAAATTTGTTCATTACCGGCATAAGGATGATGTTCCGGGTAGTTTATCAGATGACCGCGTTTATACCATAATTGAAGACTCCGCAAACAAGTTATGGGTAGGCACATTCACAGGTGGCTTAAATATTTATGATGGTAAAACCGACGATTTTAACCATCCCCGTTTTTCAACCTTATCAAACTATACATCAGTTATGTATGAGGATAAGCAAAAAAATATTTGGATAGGACGGGATAAAGGTGTTGACGTAATTAATGAATATGGCAGATGGAGTAAACATTATTTTAATAAACCAAATAATCCTAATAGCCTGGTAGCCGATGATGTTAACAGTATTATACAGGATCACAGAGGCTTAATTTGGATTGGAACCAAAGAAGGCTTGAGTATATTAAATACCCATACCGGGAAGTTTATAAACATCGAAGAAAGGCAGGGACTACCCAGTAATAATATATGGAGCATATTGGAAGATAATAGCGGCCGTATTTGGGTAAGCAGTGCAAATGGAGTTGCTAGTATAAAGCTTATACAAAGTAATGACAGCTATACCTATGAAATTCATAAATACAATGAATTTGATGGTTTGCAGGGGAATGAGTTTAATGCTAATTCGGCATTGAAACTCAGGAACGGGGATATGATATTTGGCGGCGCTCACGGGTTTAATTTATTTGATCCCACAACCATAAGCTCACCTGATATAAAACCTCAGTTGCTGTTTACCGATTTTCAGCTGTTTAATAAAACAGTAAATGCCGGGGATACGATTAATGGCAAAGTGGTTTTAACCTCATCCATTACAAAAACACAGTCATTGGTTTTAAATCACAACCAAAACGTTTTTAGTATTTCATTTGCTGCGTGTGATTATTTTAATCCCAATAAAATAAAATACCAGTATCAGTTGGAGGGTTTTGATAAAGAATGGCTTACATCGCCAGCTGGCTCACGTAAAGTAACTTATACCAATTTAGATGCCGGCGATTATGTGTTTAAAGTAAGGGCCAGAAATATCAATAATCCTAAAAATGTAAGTACAATAACGCTCAATATTACAATATTGCCACCGTTCTGGAAATCAACGTTAGCCTATATATTATATTTTGTATTGATAATAAGCATATTGTTCTATATCCGCCACAGAGGGATCCTCAAATTGAAAAAGGAATTTGAAATAATGCAGGATAAGTTGGAGGGAGAACGCAGGCTGGCAGCTGAGCGTGCAGAAGCACACCGCATGCATGAGCTCGACCTGATGAAGATTAAGTTTTTCACCAACGTAAGCCATGAGTTCAGAACGCCTTTATCGTTAATTATATCACCTATTGATACACTGATAAAAAACATTGACAGATCAGAGCAAAAGAATCAGTTACTAATGATCAAACGTAACGGAAGGCGCTTGCTGAACCTTGTTAATCAATTACTTGATTTCAGGAAAATGGAATCCAGGGAGCTGAGGCTTGATTTGCAAAAGGGCGATATTGTTAAATTTATAAAGGAGGTAGCGGCTTCATTTACTGATCTGGCTGATCAAAATCATATAGGCTATTTATTTGATACTGAGGTTGATTCGCTATGCGCAAAATTCGATCATGATAAAATTGAGCGGATACTGTTTAACCTGCTTTCCAATTCATTTAAGTTTACTGCATCGGGCGGCCATATCAGCGTTTTACTACGTCTGATAAATACGGATGTTATCTACCCTGATAAGCAATTGCTGGAGATAAAAGTGGTTGATACAGGCATCGGCATATCCAAAGAGAAACAGGAAAAGATATTTGAACGGTTTTTCCAGGTTAATTTGCCCGAAGGTTTGTTGAACCAGGGAAGTGGTATAGGTTTAGCCATAAGTCATGAGTTTGTGAAAATGCACTCAGGTGAAATATACGTGGAAAGTGAACCCGGCAATGGAAGTGCCTTTATTATACAATTGCCATTAAATATTGAAGAAGAGAATGTTATGTCAGAAGTGCCTGTTGTTAAACAGCAGGATGAGGTTACAAAACATGCAAAACCAACCTGGGAATCGGAAAAGAAACCGGTTGTGTTAATAATTGAGGATAACGATGATTTACGTTTTTATTTAAAAGACAATTTAAAGCATACTTTTAACATTATAGAGGCGGCCGATGGCAAGGAAGGCTGGCAAAAAGCACTTGCCCTACATCCAAACCTAATAGTAAGTGACGTAAGCATGCCCGAAATGAATGGCCTCGATCTTTGCAAAAAAATAAGGAGCGATAGCCGCACCGCCCACATACCCATCATCCTGCTAACGGCTTTAACCGAAGAAGAAGACCAGCTGATAGGTTTAACAAACGGCGCGAACGACTATATCGGCAAACCATTTAATTTCGAGATCTTACTTTCAAAGATCAGTGGGCTATTGGCCATGCAGCAAACATTCAAAAAAACCTATCAAAAACAAATGGAGATACAGGTTCAGGACCTGGAAATTGTATCGGAGGATGAAAAGTTCCTGAAGAATGTTTTTGACTGTATTGAAAAAAATATCACCAATTATAATTTCTCGGTCGAGGAATTGAGCCGGCAAATGTCACTAAGCCGTGTATCACTTTACAAAAGATTGTTAGCGCTTACGGGCAAAACACCTGTTGATTGCATCAGAACGGTGCGATTAAAAAGAGCCGTGCAGTTATTAGAGAAAAGCCAGTTAAGTATTGCCAACATAGCTTATGAAGTAGGATTTAATAATCCAACCTATTTTTCAAAAGTGTTTAAGGATGAGTATGGAACAGTGCCATCTGAATACGTAATTGCGATCCGTAAAAAAGAGATAGAAACCACCTGATTTAAGTAGCCTGCATTAGCATTTCTTGTATTAAAATTCAATTTTAAAGCATTTGCTTTAAGTGGTAAAAAATAGTTTTACTATAGAATCAGGACCCTTTGTATTTTGATAAATAAGTGTATTTTTGACAATAAACAATTATAAAACCAATATGAAATATATCTGCTCTTTGGCTATTCTATTTTTTGTTAGTTATTACAATCCTTCGATAGCCCAAACTATTGCACCAACACCACCTATGGGGTGGAATAGTTACAATTGTTTTGGATCCGCAGTGCATGAGGACGAGGTAAAGGCTAATGCTGATTATGTGGCACAAAATCTTAAACAATATGGCTGGCAGTATATTGTGGTCGATTTTTTATGGTCATATGATAATCCTGTAGGAAGTAATATCGGAAACCCTTTTCAGAAGAATTTGCAGGACGGCTCTTATATTCCATGGCTTACCATGGATGAATACGGCAGGTTGATGCCGCAACCTACAAAATTTCCGTCAGCATTTGGTGGTAAGGGCTTTGCACCGCTGGCAGCCTATATGCATTCATTAGGTTTAAAGTTTGGTATCCACGTAATGCGTGGCATTCCGCGCCAGGCTGTGTGGGCTAAATCACCTGTAAAGGGCACAAACGGTATAACGGCTGATATGATAGCCGATACCAGCTCAACCTGCCCATGGATGAATCACATGTACGGTATTGATATGAAAAAGCCGGGAGCGCAAGAATATTTAAATTCCATATTGGAATTATATGCCTCATGGGGAGTTGATTTTATTAAGGTTGATGATATAGCAAGGCCTTATCGCGAAGCAGAAATTGAGGGCTACCATAAAGCGATACAAAACTGCGGCAGGCCAATAGTATTGAGCCTGTCACCAGGTGCCACCGCTTTAAGTGAGGCTGATCATGTCGCTAAAAATGGTAATATGTGGCGAATGGCAGATGATTTTTGGGATAACTGGAAAGAAATAATCGGGATGGTAGGCTATGCCGAGCAATGGCAGGGCAAAGGCGGCCCCGGTCACTGGCCAGATTGTGATATGATACAGATAGGTAAACTATCAAAACGCGGCCCGGTTGGTGAAGAGCGTTACAGTAGGTTTACTCAAGATGAGGAATATACCCACATGACCTTCTGGAGTATATTCCGTTCGCCATTGATGCTGGGCGGTAACCTGCCCGAGAACAGACCGTTTGAACTGCAACTATTTAATAACAGTGAAGTTATCGCTGTAAATCAGCAGGGCGAAAACCCGCGAGAGCTTTATCGTAAGGATGGCAGTATGGTTTGGTACTCGCATGTGCCAAACGGTAAAGATCTATACGTAGCCATGTTTAACCTCGGCGAAACCACTGGCGATGTGAACGTAGATTTTGCATCATTAGGGTTGAAAGGTAAAGTGGAGGTAAGGGATCTCTGGAAAAAGCAGGATATCGGCTCATTCAGGAAAAACTATCATCAGCAAATCAATAAACATGGTGCAGCTTTATTTAAGCTATCTGTAAAATAGAAAATGATAGGCCGGGGAGCGGATAAAAGAAGTAATTAAAAGAATCAGGATCAGCTAACTGGATTTTAATGATATGAAAAGAGCTAAAAGTTTAATTCCTTATTTAATACTATTGCTTATTGCCATTGCACTTAACTGCTCAGCGCAGGGTAATTTTATTAAAAATCCTATTGTTGCAGGCTATTATGCCGATCCTACAATAATTAAAGATAAAGGCACCTATTATATTTATGCTACTATTGATCCGTGGGGAGCTGAGGAACTTGGTGTTTTAGAAACGAAGGATTTTAAAACTTTCACCCGCAGGCATATTAACTGGCCAACCAAAAAACAATGCACCAGCCCAACATCCGGCGATGCAATGGTTTGGGCACCATCTATTCGCAAGGTAAATGGTAAATTTTATATGTACGTTGCTGTTGGCAGCGAGGTTTGGGCAGGAGTGAGCGATCATCCGCTTGGACCGTGGAAGAACACAAAGGCGGATAATTCGCCATTGGTAACCAAAAATGATTACCCGCAGGTACATAATATCGACCCCGATTGTTTTGTTGATAGCGATGGGCAGGCTTATTTATACTGGGGCTCGGGTTATAATTGGGTAAACGGGCATTGTATGGCTGTTAAGCTCAAAAAGGATATGATAACCTTTGATGGTAAACCAATAGATATTACCCCTCCGCATTATTTTGAAGCGCCTCACCTGGTGAAACGCAAGGGTTTATATTATTTAATGTATTCATATGGCAAAGCTATTGATGGTACTTATCAAATACGTTATTCAATTGGCAGCTCACCGTTAGGCCCGTGGAAAGAGGGCGAAAATGATCCTATTCTCTCCACCTCAGCCGATAGCACAACCTTTGGCCCGGGTCATCATACCGTTTTCGCTGAAAATGGACAATACTACATTTTATATCATCGTATCCATCCTCAAAAACAGGCCTATGTGTTACGGGAGCTTTGCATTGATAGCTTAAATTTTGATAGCAAGGGCAATATTCTTAAAATCAATCCGTCAGGCGTAGTTAACTTTACTAAGTAGTTACAAACTATTAGTAGCCTTATCAGTTAGCTGCCTTTAATTTGTCACTGTTTAACATTTATAACATAAACGTTATCAATACTGGTATTCCATTCTTTGGTATAAACCTAGTTTTACTGTACTAATTATATGCCTGCTTACAGGGAATCAAATCTCTGTAATGGCTTTATAATTCCACTACCTCTTTTAAAATAAATCAACAAACTAAACTTATATAAATCCTATTTATGAAATATGCGATAGCCGGCGTTATAATACTTTTTTTATTTGTTAACGCTTCGGCACAAAACAATACAGAGGCAGCGCTGCAGGTTAAGATAAGCGGTATCATTAAAAAAATGACGCTTGAAGAAAAGGTGGCTATGCTGCACGGCAGTGCTACATTTTATTCAGCCGGCGTGCCACGTTTGGGTATCCCCGAGGTTAGTTATGATGATGGGCCATTAGGCGTACGCCGTGAGGAAGAACGTTTTGGCTGGAATTCCGCTAATTGGACAACCGACTCTGCAACATTTTTGCCCAATGGCTCAGCAATAGCCGCAACCTGGAACCCCGAAATGGCGCATAAATATGGTGTTGTAATGGGAGAGGAGGCTAATGCCCGTAATAAAATCGTAATGCTTGCACCGGCATTTAATATTTGCCGTATACCACTTTGCGGTCGTACTTATGAGTATTATTCGGAGGATCCGTATTTGAACGGACAACTGGCAATACAGGCTGTAAAAGGCATCCAAAGTCAGCATGTGGCAGCCTGCATAAAACACTTTGCCGCCAATAATCAGGAAGTTAACCGCGGTGTTATTAATGAGATTATCGACGAAAGGGCGTTGCGCGAAATTTACCTGCCTGCATTTAAGGCAGCCATAGAGCAGGGTGACGCTTACACTATTATGTCGGCCTATAATAAAATAAATGGTTACTGGTGTTCTGAAAATGATTTCCTGCTGGATAAGGTATTAAAAACTGAATGGGGGTTTAAGGGCATAGTAATATCAGACTGGGGCGGAACACACCATACCGTAGCAGCAGCAAATGTCGGCCTGGATGTCGAAATGGGATCAAACGGCCCTTATGACCAATGGTATTTTGCCAAACCTTTAATTGCGGCTGTTAAAGCAGGCCAGGTTTCAGAAAAAACCATAGATGAAAAAGTAAGGCGGATCCTATGGGTGATATATCATACATCAATGAGTGCGGATCATCTAAAAGGTTCTATCGCTACACCTGAACATGGTAAAGCGGCTTATGATATCGCATCAGAATCAATTGTGCTGTTAAAAAACGATGATCATCTGCTGCCTTTAAATACAGATAAAGTTAAAAGCATCGCGGTGATCGGCGATAACGCTACACGTACTTTTGCTACAGGTGGCTTTGGCGCAAGTGTAAAAGTTAAGTATGAGGTAAACGCATTGGCTGGTATCAGATCAAGATTTGGAAAAACTGCTGATATTAAATTTGCGCAAGGTTACAAAGCCAACTATTTAGCAAGTAATACGGCTGAGCAAAATGCGGGGTATGATAAGCCTGATATGGCATTAATAAATGAAGCTGTGGGTTTGGCCAAAACAACAGATGTTGCCATCGTGTGCATCGGATCGAACCGTGAATATGAGAGCGAAAATCATGACCGGAAAAATCTGGAATTGCCTTTTGGCGAACAGGCGTTGGTTAACGCGGTTACTGCTGCTAATCCTAAAACTATCATCGTGATAATGGCAGGTGCGCCTTATGATCTTAACGAAATCAAGAAAACAAATAGCACTATAGTTTGGTCATGGTTTAATGGCACCGAAGCCGGTAACGCTTTGGCCGATGTGCTAAAAGGCGCTGTAAATCCATCAGGCAAAATGCCATTTACTTTCCCGGTATCGATGAATGATTCACCTGCAATTGCTTTAAATACCTATCCGGGCAAAGATACAACCACTACTTATAAAGAGGGAATATTAGTAGGATATCGTTGGTACGATACTAAAAAGATCGACCCATTATATTGCTTTGGTTACGGATTGTCATACACCAATTTCACTTATACAGGCCTGTTAACTGATAAAAAAGATTATACGCCTGCTGATAAGATCGCCGTATCTGTAAAAGTGAAAAACTCAGGAAGCGTTGCCGGTAAGGAAATTGTGCAGATCTATGTTAGTAAAGTTAACTCAGCAGTATCAAGGGCTGATAAGGAATTAAAAGCATTCAGGAAGATCATGATAGCACCGGGCAAAACGATACCGGTTATAATGAACATAAATGTAAGCGATCTGGCCTACTTTGATGATATGTTAGGTAAATGGGTAGTTGAGCCAGGCGAATATAAACTAATGGCGGCTTCATCTTCAAAGGACATAAGGCAAATAGCCGCTTTTAATGTAAGCAAATAGGCAAAAAGGTGCAGGTTAACATTTTTGCGATATTATGAAACATTCGTTATGAAGGAGGTTGATGAAAGCATCTACCTTTAGTTTACTATTATAAGCCAATTATAAATCATAAACCAAAATGTCAAACTCAAATTTTATAGCTGTAACGCGGTAAACCCACTTTTTAGTGTTGTTTATAGTGCTGGTGTAAATTGTGTTTGCTGTCGAATATTATAACAATGAAATATTTAAGTTTCAACAAGCAAAAGGTATATGACCCGAAAACTAAAGGGTTAATATTTGCTGATGTTACCGATATGGAAACTGCTGCTAACCATACAGCCCGTTTCATGATGAGAAATGTTGTGCTTGTTTTTTTAGTGTTTGTTTCAGCGAATTTATTTGCTCAGTCATTTGCGCCCGTAAATAAGAATGCTACACCTGAAGCTAAAAATCTTTTAAAATACTTATACAGCATTAGCGGGAAATCTATTCTGTCCGGAGAGCATGGCGGCGGTAACAGATTTTTAGATAGCACAAAAGCTATAACAGGTAAATATCCTGCTTTATGGGGTAGTGATTTTATTTGGTCGGGCCCCGACGGCGGCGGCCAAAAGGTGGTAAACGAAGCAATTGCAAACTATAAAAAAGGATATATCATCGCGCTAATGTGGCACCAGGGCAGGCCAATGGATAACCCACCATATGGTTTCAGGGAAAGCGTTCAGGCAAAAATGACCGATGAAGAATGGGCGCAGTTGATAACACCCAATACCGAACTGAATAAAAGATGGCTTGCCCAGGTTGATACCATAGCATACTATTTAAAAGAATTACAGGATGCCCATGTGCCTGTGCTTTGGAGGCCATATCACGAAATGAACGGTGTATGGTTTTGGTGGGGTAACAGGCCGGGTAAGAATGGCGTGCAAAAATTATGGACAATGATGTATGACAGGTTTGTTAATTATCATCATCTAAATAATTTACTGTGGGTGTGGGGCGCTAACGGGCCAAGGGATATTCCACTGGATGAAGCCTATTCTTATAAGGGCTTTTATCCCGGTGCAAAATATGTGGATGTGCTGGGCACAGATATTTACCATTCGGATTATGAGCAAAAGGATTATAACGAATTACTAACACTGGCCAATGGAAAAGTGATGGCGCTAACTGAAGTAGGAGAGTTGCCAAAGCCGGAAATATTGGCCGCGCAGCCACGGTGGGCGTGGTTTATGGTATGGACAGATTTTATCTGGAAATATAACACCCGTGGGCAGGTGAACGCGATATACTCAAGGCCGGAAACCATATCGCTGGGTGATCAGAAATGGTATTGAAACATGTTTTTTTAAAAAGAGCGGTTACAAAGAAAATAAACAATTTATCATCATCAGGATGAATAAAGCTTCTGATAAACCGAATGAATTAATACAATAAAATGTTAAAATAGTATCATTTTATATAAGCTATATTTTACCTGATGTAATTGTCCTGGTACTAAGAGATCTGTGAATCAAATATAAATGTTTTTATACGTTAAATAGGCATAATAACACATGTGCAGCTGGAGGAAAAAAAACAAAACTATTGCTGCGAAATAAGAAAAATAGGATAGTTTTTATAGTAAAGAATGTAAAAATAGTATTACAAATAGCATCTGCAATGCTGTAATTTTATTAATCAATTATAAGCGTGTTGGACCGAATTTTTAAAGAGAATTTTCTCTGAAATCTGTTGGTGCATATAGTTTTTTGGCTGATAAATAACATTTGTAAATAAACTCATTAACCTAATAATACAATCTAAATTTCAAATCCTAAAATGAATGAAAATGAAGAAAAATTTACTATTAAGTAACCTGAATAACTGCAAAAAGTCAATACTGATTTTTTTGCTGGCTATTTGCACCTGTTACTCATCTTTTGCCCAAACCCGGCAAATAACAGGTGCAGTAACATCATCAACAGATGGTAATCCTGTGCCGGGTGCGAGTGTTAAAATTAAAGGAACCTCAACAGGAGTTGTTACCGACGTGAACGGTGCTTTTAAATTATCGGTAGCTCCTGATGCAACACTTGTGATTAGCTTTATTGGCTATGATACACAGGAAGTACCCATTGGTAACAAAAGTGCCTACACTGTGCGCTTATCACCTAACACAGCAACTTTAGCTGAAGTTGCTGTAGTATCTATTGGTTACGGTACAGCCAAGCGAAAGGACCTTACAGGTTCAGTAAGCTCGGTTAGTGCAGCAACTATAGCAAAGGTGCCTGTTACTACGTTAGACCAGGCATTGCAGGGTCGTGCGGCAGGTGTACAGGTTACCAATAACGATGCTTCTCCGGGCGGTAATGTTTCCATACTTGTGAGGGGGGTTGGTAGTTTGGCAAGTAACGGTAATGGCCCGTTATATGTAATTGATGGCTTTCCGTTAGATAATGGAGGGATTAACAACATTAACCCAAATGATATTGCTTCCATAGATGTATTGAAAGATGCATCGGCTACTGCTATTTACGGTATTCGTGCAGCTAACGGTGTAATCATAATAACCACCAAAAAAGGCAAAAAGGGCGGTGCGCAGGTATCTCTGGATGCATACGTAGGCTTTCAAAGTAAGCCCAAAGAGTATAATGTACTAAATGCGCAGCAGTTTGCTACCTTATATAATACTGTAGCTGCCGATCCTAAGCAAAGCGTTGCATTACCCGCATTTGCCCCATATGCTGATCCATCATCATTGCATAATATCGATTGGCAAAATGAAGTTTATCGTACCGGCATAACACAAAATTACAGCCTTGCCATACGCGGAGGAAGTGACAAAGTTCAGGCGGCTACATCTATTGGTTATTATGACCAAAAGGGTATAGTATTAGGTTCGTATTTCAAAAGAGTTACCTTTGGTAATAACACAGATTACCAGCCTACTAATTGGTTGAAATCATCAACCAGTGTTAAATACACTTTCCAGGATTCGCAAAATCCATTTGGTGGTCAGTTGCAAAATGGCGGCGGATTAGTTCAATTAACTGAATTACCTCCAACCCTTGATGGCGGTAACAAACTTACCTACCTGCCATATGATGGAAACGGTAATTATGGTTTTTATAATCCAAAGTTTACTCAGATTGCCGGTTATACCAATCCTCTTTATAGCATTGGTAACAACCGTACTTACGGCCTTAATAACTTTTTATTAGCCAATACTTCATTAGAAGCAACCATTATTGACGGGCTTAAGGTTAAATCAAACGTAGGTGTGAATCTGAGCGATTTTTCAGGATCCTATTATTCTCCTGAGGATGACCGTGAAAACAATCAATATCCGGGAACTCAAATTGTAAATGCTTTTTACAGTCAGCATATTAGCCAAACTTTTAACTGGTTATGGGAAAATACCATTAGCTATGATAAAACATTTGGAAAACATACTATCAATGTACTTGCCGGTGCATCCGAACAGAAAACATTTTGGAGTGGTATGGGTGGCCAGGGTATTCCTCCAAACGGAATTATCCGGGACTTATCAAAAGTTTCAAACCTTGTATTGGATGTCAATAATCCTGCAGGTTCAAATACAGGTAATGGTTCAAATATTTATGCGTTACAATCTTATTTTGGCAGGGTAACTTATAATTATGATGACAGGTATATTTTAACAGGTACTGTAAGAAGGGACGGATCTTCAAAGTTTGCTCCAAGTAACCAATTTGGTACATTCCCTTCAGGCGCTATAGCCTGGAAGGCTAAGGAAGAATCTTTCCTGAAAAATGTTAACTGGTTATCTGACCTGAAAGTTAGGGGTAGCTATGGTGAAGTTGGTAACCAGGGCGCAATACTTCCTTTTCAATACCAGGGGTTATATTCAACAGGCTATGCCGCATCCGTTAATGGTCCTACCTCAGATAACCTTGGCTATCCATTCGATAAATTATACCAATATGGTACTGCAGCAACCCAACCTGAAAATGATAAATTGAAATGGGAAACCGATTACCAAACAGATATAGGTGTTGATGCCGCATTTTTAAATGGCGACCTTACTTTTACTGCCGACTGGTATAACAGAAGATCAAAAGACTTCTTGTTATCTATCGCAGTGCCTGCGCAAACTGGCTTTAATTACGAAACCAAAAATGTAGGTAGTATAGACAACAAAGGTTTTGAATTTGCAGCAAATTACAATCATAAGGTAACTGGTGATTTTCAATATGGTATAGGCCTTACTTTCTCAACAGTTGATAATAAATTGACCAGTGTTACTTCAGGTGCTAATTACATAACAAACTTTGGTGGCCTTACAGTACCTGCTGATGGTTGGTCCACTTTTTCCGAAACACATATCGGACAGCCGGTAGGAGAGTTTTATGGTTATAAATCGCTGGGTATTTTCCAAAGCCAGGCTCAAATTAATGCGTTAAACGCTGCCGCTGTTGCAAAACATGGCGCAGGTAGTGTTTATCAGCAACCTGGTACGCAGCCGGGTGACCGTTATTTTGCAGATACCAATGGCGATGGCATAGTAAATGCAAATGATCAGGTTAGTCTTGGTAGCCCGCTTCCTAAATTTTACGGAGGTGTTGATTTAAGCGCGTCTTACAAGAACTTCGATTTTAACGCCTATTTCTACGGTGTTTACGGAAATAAAATATTCAATTTCCAGGAAAGTGTTTTGGAAAGCTTACAGAACAGAAGCTTTGTAGGTGTTGAGAACGTCGGCACAGACTACTACAATAATTATTGGACACCTACCAGGCCTTCAAACACATATGCCAGGGTAAGTGCTAATGACGATGTAGAAGGAAATAACGTTGCATCAAGCGCATATATTGAAAATGGCAGCTTCCTGAAACTAAAAACCTTTACCATAGGATATACATTACCGGCAGAGATGCTGAAAAATTTAGCTATCTCAAAGGTCCGATTATACTTCACCGGGCAAAATCTGTTTACTATTACTGGCTACAAAGGGCTTGATCCTGAGATTGGGATACAGGGTGGCAATGCAACTCAAAATGGTATCGATACCGGTACCTATCCATCATCAAAGTATTACACCGTGGGTGCGCAAGTAACATTTTAGTAAAACACTATAAATATTAAAGACATGAAAATGAAAAAGAAATATATAATGCTCATAATGGTGTTCGCTGCGCTGGCAATCATCCCTATGGCCTGTAAAAAGAGTTTTTTAACCCAAACCAATACCTTTTCATCAACTGCAGCGGCTACTTTTAACAAACCGCAGGATGTTATAGCCCTGGTAAACAGTATATATGATACTTACCAGAATAGCGATTTCCTGAAAAAATCGATGTGGTATTATGCCAACTTCCTTACTCATGATTGGTACAATAACGGTAATGATATTGTATGGAATAATTATACAATCCCATCTACCTTTGCTGCACTATCCACCTTTTGGAATGATTCATATGTTGGTATAGGAAGGGCGAATGCTGCCTTGCCAATTATAGCTGACGCAAAAGCCAGGGGAATAATTACCTCTGATCTGGCTGATCGTTTAACAGGTGAAGCCTTGTTTTTACGTGGCATGACTTACTATTACCTTACAGGTACTTTCGGAGGTGTTCCGTTAGAGCTAAATACATCCACTACTACTCCATCAAATGGCTTAACACCAAGAAGCACACAAGCACAATGCTTTGCGCAAATAATAAGTGATATGAAACAGGCAGAAACCCTGTTGCTATCAAAAACAACCCTTCCTGCTGCTGATTTGGGCAGGGCTACCAAAGGAGCTGCCTATGCTTATGAAGGTTCAGCACAAATGTGGTTAGGAAATTATACTGCTGCATTGGCTGCGTTTAATAATCCGGAGCTAACAAATAATTATCATTTGATTCCGCAGTATATCAACGTTAATGAATTTAACAATCAGAATAATGACGAGTCTCTTTTCGAAGTTCAGTTTGATCTTCCGGCAGGGGGTACACAGGATTGGGCTGGTAGCTGGCAGCCTCCGGGTGGTGAGCTTGGCTGGATAGATAGTTTTGGCTGGCCTTCTGAAATAACTGGACAAGGTTATGATTATGGAAGCCCTGCACTTGAATATTCTTACCAAACCGGTGATACCCGTAAATATGCTACCATCTTAGGTCCTGGCGATTCGATCATAAGCCCTGGAATTATTGCACAATGGGGTGGCATAAAAGGTTATCCTTACGTAACTGGCGGTTATGCAGCTTATCTTGCGAATCCAACAACTGATATTACAGATAAAAACAGGTATACAGATGGTCATGGCAATATTATAAACACTAACGGAACGGCGACCTATCCATGGTATGGTACTGATGGTACACCACGGTCGGGTTATACTGATGCTAAGAAATGGAGAGATCCAAACCTTACAGGTGGCTCAGGTCCGCAAAAACTTTTTGGTAGCCAAAACCAGGTGTTGATGCGCTATGCGGAAGTTTTACTTTCAAGAGCTGAATGTAAAATACGTACGGGTGATGTAGCGGGAGGCTTGGCTGACCTGAATATAGTTAGAACCAGGGCATTTGGTGGAACTCCACCGGCTGTTTGGCAGGATGGACTTCAGGTTGACGGTACTCCGGCTCCAGCTTTAACCGACCCAATGCAAATGGTATTTAGCGAATACAGGCACGAGCTTACTGCTGATTATTCACTGATGTATCTTTTACGCAGAGCTGGGATAGATGCAGCAACTGGTAAAGCGTATGATGCGGAATTTATTCACAAGGTTAATCACGTTGCCGGTGCTGGCCCGGATAATAACACGAGCCCAATAATTTACCCATATGGCCCAACATCCGACGGTAAAACTCACGGTGTTACTTATAATGACCTGCCTGCGGGGCGTGATATATTACCTATTCCGCAAGTTGCAATAGGGCTTAATCCGAACTTAAAACAAAACCCTGGTTACTAAACCGGAGTTCCATATAATACAAAAGCCGCCTCAAATTTGAGGCGGCTTTTTTTGTGTAACTGTATATTTAATTCGTTTTATCTTCTTTTCGCTTGCAGTCATGTGGTTTTGTAGATTGATTTAGGATCCAAAAGTCGGTGTCATGCTGAGCGCTTAGTCGAAGCATGGGGGCAGGCCTTTACGCTCATGCTTCGACTAGTGCTAAAAAAAAGTGTTGTATATCAATTGTTTAACTTAATAATAATTACTTTGCAAGCATCATCAGTATTTTTTTTGTTTCTTCCGGATAGATAGCAATATGATGACTGCGTACTAATATATCAGCGTTGGTAGTTTTGTCGATATTTGATGTGATTATCACCCGGGTTAGTAAAGCAGGCATATGGCATTGGATACAATTCGACCTGATAAGCTTCGCGTTTAACGGATTTGAAATTTTGCAGTAATTATGATTGTTCATGCTATGGCAATCAAGGCATTTTTGCGTGAACAAAGCAATATTCCCACGTTGATTTTGGTGGATATTATGGCAGGTTCCGCAATTCATTTTGCTATGTATGAAGCATTTGCTGCTTTCCAATAATTGTACCTGGTTGCCATGTACATCAAGGTGACTGGTATCTATAGCTCTAGCAAAATCAGGTAGTTTAAAATTGGCAAGTGTATCGCCGGGCCTAAAAAAGAAAGTAGACCTTATCATTTGGCTTTTGTTGCCCGAGTGGCATTCGCCGCATACATCTACTTTGCGTTCGCGGGGTAAGGAATTGAAACTAGCTATATACTTTGCAATTTTAATTCCGGGGTTGTTGGTTTGAAATTCAACATGCTGTGCGCCAGGTCCATGGCATCTTTCGCAATCCACGCTATAAACCAATGAGTTTTTATCAAATTGTTCAGCATTATCTAATCGTTGTGCATCACTTGGCTGATCGGCTATATAAGAAGCATGACATTCCATACAGCGCGAAGTAATTATGCGGGTGAAATCTGCAATCCCCGGAGCATATCCAGGGCTCATTAACCATTTGTCTTGCTTAGCAAAATATGAAATGGGTAATTGGTTTAGTCCGTTATCTTTCCAAAAAAGATAGCTTTCGCCTTTTACACCGCCTAAAACTATATCAAAACGGTGGCGTTCCACAAGTTTCCCATTTAAATAATAGGATTGGTACATGCCGCTATCCAGTTTTTGCATAATCACTTCTTGGGAGTCGCTAACTTTAAATGTATTAAAGTTTTTAGCGAAGCTGCCGTGTACCGTATTCATGTCGGCCGGCATTGATGCCATGTGATGGGCGGTATGTAAATATGACTTATAAATATCGCCGTGACATTTCATGCAAGTTGCTGATCCGGCATAGGCGTCACCCCTTGGATCGGCAGGTTTGCTGCCTTTGAATGCCAAATAAATAATAACAAATAGAGAAATTAAAATAATTGATATAAATACAATTTTTTTCATTGGGGAAATAACAGGTTTGTAGGAAAAAAGCTGCTTTTGGAAATGCGATTTTTTCAAGTGTGTGTTGTAAATATAATTAATAATTCGTTCTTTTTTAAGTAAACTATTTAGTATTATTGTTATAGATCATACACCAGTTTTCTCTTAAATATAAACGTATAATATATTGATTATAAGTTACTTAATTAAAATTTCAGTAATAAGATAAAAGGTTGACCCATTGCATGACAATTGTTTTACATATCCGAAAATAGTACGATGTTATCGTGCGGTTTTTTGGATGTGAAAATTTGGTTTGCTTACCAAGGTAATGGTTTAAAATAGCGTATTATTTGCTGTTTTTTTTAATTTATTTAATAAGTATTTTTATAGTATTATTGTTTATAGTTAATAGGTTTATGATGGATGATTATATTATAATAACCTAATAATAATGAATAAATTTATTTCCGTGGGGCTTTTCCTATGTGTGGTGTGTTTCTTTTCATGTAAGAAAAAGCCTACTTTATTCCAACAAATTTCATCATCACATTCAGGTATTCATTTTGCCAACACTATTACCGAAAGCGACTCCATAAACCCACTAGATGTTGTAAATATTTATAACGGTGGCGGGGTTGGAGTTGGTGATTTTAATAATGACGGCTTGCAGGATCTATATTTTGTAGGGAATATGGTTTCTAGTCGTTTATATATAAATAAGGGTGATTTTAAGTTTGAAGATGTAACCGATAAAGCCGGTGTAGGTGGTATGGGCCGCTGGGGCCGTGGTGTTTCTGTTATTGATATTAATAACGATGGTTTGATGGATATATACGTGTGTAATACTATATCTGCCGACTCAAACAAGCGCCGTAATTTATTATATATTAACCAGGGTGTCGACAAAGATGGTGTGCCTCATTTTAAAGAAATGGCAAAGGAATACGGCCTGGATGCAAATATACAATCGACCATGGCTACGTTTTTTGACTATGACAATGATGGTAACATGGATATGTACCTTGTTGATAACGAAGCGAATGACAGTTATTATCCCAATGTTTTTGGCCATAAGGGAAATAAAGGAAGACCCGGCAGTATGGGCAGGTTGTATCACAGTGTATGGGATCCTCAATTAAAGCACCTTGTTTTTCATGATGTTTCAACACAGGCTGGTATTAATATAGGTGGTTTTGGGCATGCTGCAACGGTGGTGGATATTAACCGCGATGGCTGGAAAGACATTTATGTTAGCAATGATTTTATCGGATCAAATATCCTCTATATTAATAATCATGACGGCACTTTTACCGACCGGTCAAAGGAATATTTTAAGCATACATCATTTAATGCAATGGGCCAGGATATTGTAGATATTAATAACGATGGTCTCGCCGATGTTTTTGAACTGGATATGAACCCCGAGGATAATTATCGCAAAAAGATGATGTTGATGGCAAGCAGTTATCAAACCACACAAAATTTTGATCTGTTTGGGTATCAATACCAGTATGTCAGAAATACACTTCAGCTTAACCAGGGGCCTAAAGTTTTAGAGAATAACAAAATTGGTAGTCCAGCCTTTAGCGAGATAGGTTTTATGAGCGGTGTTGCCCAAACAGATTGGAGCTGGACACCGGTTATCACTGATTTTAACAATGATGGCTATCGGGATATTATTGTTACCAATGGCTTCCCGAAAGATATTACGGATCATGATTTTATGACTTACCGCCAAAATGCTTATGCAATTGGCGCAAAGCAAAAGGTATTGGATCAGATCCCATCAGTAAAAATCCATAACTACGCGTATGAAAACAATGGTGACCTTACCTTTAAGGACGAAACGGATGATTGGGGATTGAGTACACCTACATTTTCAAATGCGGCCGTTTATGTTGATTTGAATAACGATGGTGCAATGGATATGGTTATAAATAATACCAACGATGAAGCCCTGATCTACAAAAATACCTCACGCGAAAAAGATCCCGCGGATACACACTATTTACAGATAAAATTTAAGGGGGATAGCCGCAATGTAAATGGTTTGGGTGCCTGGGCTGATATTTATTATGATCATGGTAAACACCAGGTTTCTGAAAATAATCCATACAGAGGGTACCTGTCGACCAACCAAAACATCGCTCACTTTGGTTTGGGTAAGATACAAATGCTCGATTCGGTGGTTATACGATGGGCAAATGGTAAAAAGCAGGTATTGCAGCACGTTAAGACAAACCAGGTGCTTACTGCTAATATTGCCAATGCAACAGTTCCATACTCATGGGCGCAGCCTAAAACTACTGATAAAGCATTGTTTACAGATGTAAGCAATGATAAAGATATCCGCTACACTCACCATGAGCTTGATTTTGACGATTTTGAGATTCAAAAGCTTATCCCGCATAAACTTTCAGGCTATACACCGGGTCTGGCTGTAGGCGACGTTGATGGTAATGGCCTGGATGATATAATCATTGGCGGTAATTCAATGATGCCTGCGCAGGTGTTTTTACAACAACCAAACGGTAAATTTATCCGGCGCGATTTGTTGCAAAACCAGTCGGCTTTCGCAGCTAACAACAACGTTAAAGATGAAGGCATACTGCTTTTTGATGCCAATGGTGACGGCAAATTAGACCTGTATATAGCAAGCGGGGGTTATTTAAATGGCCATGATAATGTTGCTTATCAGGATAGGTTATATTTAAACGATGGCAAAGGCAATTTTACGTTAGCGCTTAATGCCTTGCCGATAAACCACACCAGTAAACTTTGTGTAAGGGCTTTTGATTATAACAAGGATGGTAAGCTTGATCTATTCATATCGGGCAGGGTTGATCCGTGGAATTATCCGAAACCGGTATCAAGCATGATATTGCGCAACGACAGTAAAAACGGCGTAGTTAAATTTACTGATGTAACCGATCAGGTAGCACCGGGCTTAAGAAATGTAGGCCTGGTATGCGATGCCTTATTTACTGATTACGATAATGATGGCTGGCCCGACTTAATACTAGCTGGCGAATGGATGCCTGTAACGTTCTTTAAAAATGACCATGGTGTATTTAAAAATGCAACAAGTACTACTGGCATAGGTAATAGGACTGGTTGGTGGAACAGTATCGTAGCAGGTGATTTCAGGCATACGGGCCTGATGGATTATATTGTGGGCAACGTTGGGTTAAATACCTTTTATAAGGCAACGGAGCAATATCCGGTTTATATAACAGCGAAGGATTTTGACAAAAACGGTAGCTATAATGCCATAACTTCAATCTTTTTGCCAGATCAGAATGGTGATAAAAAGGAATTTCCGGCTATTGGCAGGGATGATATTTTGAAAGAGATGATCAGCTTGAAAAAGAAGTACACCAATTATAAATCATACGCGGTTGCTACGATGGATGAGGTTTTCCCTGCTGAAAAAAGAGAAGGTGCTTTAAGGCTAATGGCAAACACATCGGCATCCTGCTTTTTGCGTAATGATGGGAAAGGAAAATTTACCATTATACCTTTACCAATGCAGGCGCAAGTATCAACCCTAAACGGTATGGTGGTTGACGATTTTGATGGAGACGGTAACCTGGATGTAATGATAAATGGTAATGATTACGGTAACGAAGTTTTTGATGGCAGGTACGATGCGCTAAATGGCTTGATGCTAAAAGGCGATGGAAAAGGTAATTTCGCTCCTCAAAGTATTTTACAAAGCGGCATTTACATTCCACATGACGGTAAGGCACTTGTAAAACTGCAAACCAGTGATGGTAAATACATGCTTGCCGCCAGCCAAAACCGTGATTCCCTGAAAGTATTTGTACTGAACAGGCCTGTGAATAATATTAAGTTGCAGCTGGATGATGAAAGTGCTGTTGTCACCTACAAAAACGGCTCAAAACAGAAACAGGAATTTTACTATGGATCTTCATTTCTGTCGCAATCAGGACGATTCTTTACAGTAAATAAAGATGTAACAAACGTTCAGATCACCAATAACAAAGGACAAACCCGAACAATATCAGTTAAATAAAAAATGCCCGTAAGGGCATTTTTTGCAACCAATCAAATTATTATTTATTCACTTATTATTTTTCAGAGAGTTTAAATTGAAACAGGTTTACTGAACGCCGATTCATTACCATACATATCAACAGCTTTTATCTTCATGCTTTTGCCTTTAAAAGTAGCCGGTATAGTAAACGTGCTTAAAGGGGTATACCAAACACGTTTGCCGTTCAGATATAGATCATAGCCAACGAAGGTTTTACTGCCTTTTGTTTCAGTCCATTTTAACAGTGGTGATTTATTGCTGTGTTGTAAGGTGAGATTTACGGGCGTTGCAGGTGGTGTATTATCAGGCGTCAGGCTTTGTATGCAGTTCATAAATCCACGGTAAGTGTGATAGGTGCCTTTCCAGATCTGTCCTTTCAGGGCCATTTTATATTGTGGCTGCTTATCTATGCCGCCCTGGTACCAGTCGCCGTGTACGGTGTCAATTAAATAGGTTTGTACATAGCTCCATAGCTGTTTGAATGTATTAAAATATTGATGTTTATCATTGAGGTAATATTTATCCATCAATAAAAGCGTATTCAGCCCCTCAGCTTGTGCCCACCAGTTTTTGGTATCGGCAATAATGGTTATGCCGGGTTTGTCCTTAAAATAATAACCCTCATCATAAAATCCGCCTACGTTTTTATCATAGCCATTATCAAGCGCGTGGTCAAGCATTTTTTTGCCGATCCTTAACGTTAGCGTATCGTTTTTTATGCCTAAAGTATATGATGCTTCCAGCATCAGGTAAGCGGTTTCCACGTCATGCCCAAATGATACGTGGTTTAGTCCGCGGTGCTTTAATATTACCGCTTCAGATGAATCCCGGTATGATACCGGCGACCAATCATCATGAAAAAATAAATTCAAATAACCTTTCGGGGTAACTATTTTATCGCGGATCAGCAAAAGCATTTCATTTAAGCGGGTACGCAGTAACTCATTGGGCCAAACAGTGTATAGCTCGTTAAATGCTTCCAGTAAATGGATAGAGGTGTTCTGATCTTTATAACCGAGTTCGGCAGTGGTAGGGGTATTCGCATCCCGCTTTATAGGCGTGCCATCCCTTTCCATATGCTGAAAATATCCTTTATACAGCGGGTCGTGACTATGTTTTTCGAGCCACATAAAATCTGCTATGGCAAGATTTAACGCGCTGGTATCGCCACTTACCTGATAATAGGCAGATAGCGCATAAATAGCGAACGAATTACCATATGCCTCTTTAGGCGCGAAGCCCCCCTTTTTAACATTGCCTTTCTTATCAATAAAAGTGTAAAAACCGCCATATTGCTTGTCCCACATTACATTCTTTAAAAACTGGAAGCCATGCGTGGCGGCGGATTTGTAATAAGTCACTGTCGGAAACATTTCAGCAGCTTTGGAGGTGCTCCATACATGCCGGGCCTGGGTAACTATCATTTTATCCTGGTTGCCAACGGGCTTAAAATCATAGCTGAATGCGCTTAAAAATCCGCCATCCTCATTGTCAACAGATGCCGGATACCATTGTTTAAGTAATTTGTTGACCATGGAGTATTTCATTTGCGCGGCTATCTGTTTCTTTTCGGTGGTTTTATCCTGAGAAAAAGCCTGCAAACAAAATACAGTTAAACATAAAATTGATGCTTTAGTCTTGTGGGATATTGACAATGGCATATGGTAAAATTGATTAGTTCCCTAATTTAATTCTATTAATGTTAATGCCATTATTTAGCGCGTTTTGAGCAAAATTTTGATAAGAAAATATCATACTGCGCCTTGTTCCGGCCATTTTCAAAAACTACATAATCATAAAACAATTGGTAAAAAAGTATTATTGTAGCATGCTCACACTCGGTAAGTTTGTTTGGTGAGTGTATGTGGTACACCACCACTGATTATAATCAATATAATTTCCTTTACATGATATGATAGACTTATTTCCTAAGGTGTATCCTATCAATTTTTAGACCTTTATGAAGTACAAACACCTGTTAAAACTCGCCTGTATTTGCCTTGCGGTTTCAATTAATACGGCCATATATGCCCAGAATGCAAAGAAAGCTACCGGGATGGTGCTTAATAGCCAGGAGTATTTAGAGTACCAGGGCGTAAACGTAATGCTTGCCCATGATTTTTATCCCGAAGGCCACCAGGGTGGGGTAGGCGTAATACAAAACGGACAAAGGGTTGCCACCAATGGCGATATCAGGCTCGAACCGACTCCCGGTCAATGGTCGCCAATACCTAAGGTAGGTAAGCGTGTCGTTGATACCAAAACAGGTGAAATAAGTGTGCGGATGGAATATCCCAACGAAGCCATCGACCGCAAGGGATTTAACCCGGTTATTTATCCTGATCTGAAATTTGCTTATAACATTCGTGTGCTGCCGGTTGGCAAATCATTCAAAATTATTGTCGACCTCGACAAACCTTTGCCTGATGATTGGATAGGGAAGGTGGGTTTCAACTTTGAGCTTTTTCCGGGGATATTGTTTGGTAAATCATATTATATGGATCAGCAATTTGGTGTATTTCCCCAACAAGGTAACGACCAGGTTTATAAAGACAGCGATGGCGATTTTCAGGTAACACCGATGGCCTCAGGCAAAACCTTGACCATTGTGCCTGAATCAGATAAGCAACGTATGACCATCCAAAACATAAGCGGTGGTAATTTAGAGCTGATTGACGGCCGGAGCAAATACAATAATGGCTGGTTTGTAGTACGGTCATTAGTTGCAAAGGGCGCAACAAAAAATGCCATAGAATGGCTGGTTACCCCGCATGCTATTGAAGGCTGGCAGTCAGATCCTGTTATACAGGTATCGGAAGTTGGCTATCATCCCGATCAGAAAAAAATAGCGGTAATTGAGCTGGATAAACATGATACCAAAAAGCTTTCCGCATCCTTATTAAGGATTAAAGAAGATGGTGGTTTTGAAACCGTGCTTTCAACCGGAACTAAGGATTGGGGCGATTTTTTGCGTTACCATTATCTGCAGTTTGACTTTAGCGCGATAAAAAAGCCAGGCATGTACGTGGTGAGCTACGGCAGCTTTAAAACCCATCCGTTCCAGATCAGTAAGGATGTGTACGCCAACAATGTTTGGCAGCCAACGCTCGAATACTTTCTGCCGGTTCAAATGTGCCATATGAAGGTGAAAGACAACTACCGTATCTGGCATGGCTTCTGTCATATGGATGATGCCCGCATGGCGCCCACAGATTCCGACCATTTTGACGGCTATATACAGGGCCATTCTACCTTAACCAAATATGCGCCGGGCCAAACCGTACCTGGTTTAAACAAAGGCGGGTGGCATGATGCTGGTGACTTCGACCTAAGAATAGAATCACAGGCGGAAACTGTGCATGGCTTAACGCTGGCTTATGAGCAGTTCAACGTAAAATATGATAACACCACCATCGACCAAACTACCCAAACTGTTGATATACAAAAGCCGGATGGTAAACCGGATGTATTGCAGCAAATTGAGCATGGCTTGTTATCCATTGTAGGTGGCTATGAATCAATGGGCAGGTTTTACAGGGGGATGATTGAGCCTACGTTGTCACAATACACCATTTTGGGCGATGCTGCTAATATAACTGATAATAAACCTTATGTAGCACCTGCCAATGGAGCTGCACCACCGGCAGTAGGCTTACCTAATTCACCCGATGATCGCTGGGTATTTACTGAAGATAACCCGGAGCGCAGTCTGGAGACGGCCGCTGCCTTAGCCGCAGCCAACCGGGTGATGAAAGGCTTTAATGACACCCTTGCCACCCAATGCCTGCAAATTGCCGAGGAAGTATGGAAAAATACTAAAGAGCACCGTGAATTGAGCCGCGTGCCATTAGCGGTTGAGCTGTTGGTAACCACTGGTAAAAAAGAGTATGCAGACTTCCTGATAGCGCATACGCAAGTCATCGCGCAGCATATAAATAATACGGGCTGGCTTGTTGGGCGTACGCTTTCGCTTATTAACGATCAGGCTTATCATGATGCCATTACCCAAGCCGTAACAAAACTATATGCACAGGTTAAGTTGGATGGTACAAAAACGCCGTACAGCGTGCCCTATGAGCCAGACATTTGGGGTGCAGGTTGGGGGATCCAAAATTTCGGGTACAAACAGTACTTTCTTTATAAATATTTTCCATCAATTTTTCCGGATGATTATATGTTAGCCTCCATAAACTTTGTTTTGGGTTGCCATCCGGGTTCAAATACTGCATCTTTTGTTTCGGGAGTAGGGTCAAAGTCAATGACAACCGCTTATGGCTTTAACCGTGCCGATTGGTCGTACATCCCCGGAGGGATCACATCAGGCACAGCATTGATACGCCCTGATTTTCCTGAACTGCTTAACTGGCCTTTTTTATGGCAGCAAGGTGAGTACGTTTTAGGTGGCGGTACTACCGATTATTTATTTTTGATATTAGCAGCTAACGATATATTAAATAAAAAGTAAGTTTACTACATTGCACATACCAATTATATTGTAAATCATCTTATATGACTAACAGAAGAACATTTATAAAAACATCAGCATTGCTTTCTGCCGGAATTTTGGCTGCTCCCAATTTATTTGCTTACGATAAGAAATACATTGGCCTGCAACTATACACCGTACGCGATTATATGACGAAAGACCCTGCGGCTACTTTAGCGCAGGTGGTCCAAATAGGCTATACCTCGGTTGAAGGTGCTACTTATACTGGTAACGAACTGTTTTATGGTATGGATGCCAAAGCATTCGGCAGCTTGCTGAAACAAAATGGCCTGATTATGCCGAGCAGTCACTACCGTTTAGGTGAGGAACTGGTAAACGGGGCCTCACAGAAAGGTACTATATTGAATGATTGGAACAAGGCCGTGGATGATGCAGCCAGTGTAGGTTTAAAATACATGGTATGCGCTTATCTGGCAGATACAGAACGCGGATCGCTCGATCATTTTAAAAAGGTAGCCGAGGATTTAAGTAAAGCGGGTGAAACCTGTAAAAAAGCAGGTATACAACTCTGCTACCATAATCACGATTTTGAATTTATACAGCAGAACGGTAAATATCCATACGAACCATATTAGCTAATGCCGATAAGGATCTGGTGAAAATGGAGATGGATATGTATTGGATCACTAAAGCAAACCAGGATCCTACAAAACTGATCGATGAAAATCCGGGTCGGTTCCCGTTATGGCACTTGAAGGATATGAACAATACTACCGACCGCGCGTTTACCGAAGTTGGTAATGGCATTATTGATTTTAAAAAGATATTTAAGAGCGCCAATAAAGCCGGACTAAAATACTTCTTCGTTGAGCAGGATAAATGTCCCGGCGATCCTTACGATAGTATCAAAAAGAGTATTTCTTACATAAAAAATAACCTGGTTTAAGCCAGGTTATTTTTTGTTCTGTAAAGGACAGGCTGTTTCTAAAATCTGCCATAACCTACATGGGCCATTCTTTCGCCCATTTCGGCATAAGCTTCGTTAGGGCCGGGTGCCCAGGTTCCTAAACCATCCACATAGCGATTGTACATGCAAAATGCCGCGGCAATTAATACGGTGTCGTGTATCTCAATGTCGGTAGCGCCTTCTGCACGTGCGGCCTCAATATCTGCTTCGGTAACATTTTTACCATTGCCCTGCACTTGGTGCGCTATATGCAATAAAGCCCTTAATTTATCTGATACTAGTGTGTTGGGTAATCCTGCCTTAATATCATCAATTAATGCCAGTCCGCTGTTTAAATGTGCTGCTGCCGCGGCGGCATGTGAGGTGTGGCAAAAGTGGCACTTGTTCCAATAAGACACTGATGCTGCTATGATCTCCCGCTCGCCGCTGGTTAGCGATGATGGGCCTCTTAATAAAGTTTCCGCCAGATCGGTAAGCGGTTTGCCTGTTTCGGGCCTGTAATATAGTAAACCCACAATGCCAGGTAGTTCTTCATTTAGTAATTTAATGTGTGCCATTTTTTATTCCTACAATTGGTTTATATCGTTTCTTCTGTTCTTTCTACTTTAAAGGGTTTGGTTAGATAACCTTCGCGTGCACGCTGTTCGCCCATTTTATCATATAGTTCGTCATTATCCGGCTGCCAGGTATCAAGGCCATCTACATAGCGGTTAAACATGCAGAATGCTGCGGCAATTAATACAGCATCATGTATCTCAATATCTGTAGCCCCTCGTGCACGGGCAAATGCAACATCGGCATCGCTAACATTTTTACCACCGCTTTGTACTTTGGCGGCTATTTTTAACAGTGCTTTTAGCTTGTCGCTTATAGGCGCGGTTTCAGGATCAATACGAACCTGTTTCACAATCTCCCCATCATTATCCAATTGATGTTTGGCAATGGCACCATGTATAGTAGTACAATATTTGCAATTGTTTAAGCCGGATACATAAGTGGCAATCAATTCGCGCTCACCTGCACTTAAAGTTGGGTGCGGGTTGTGCAGCAAGGTTTGAACCAGTGCATTTAATGGTCCGGCAGTTTCAGGGCGGAACATAAATAAGCTCCTTATCCCTGGAAATTCATGTGGTAAGTTAATGTGAGGCATATCAATTTAAATTTAGTGGCAAAGGCGACTTAGTTTTAATGCGCCATTTATCTTGTTGTTTATATAATTGGTATGTACCTAAACTAGGCAAATCATTTTAAACGCAGTAATACTATTTAAACAATTAATTGCAGATATTTTGCCTTAGGCTGATATTATAACAGGTTCATTTTTAACTATATGCCAGAATAATGAATTTGAACATTATTTAATGTATACTTGAAATTAGTGTAATTTATTGGTTTTCAAACAATTAACGTGGGTTAACATTTTTGATACAGAACTTAACATTTGTGCTATAGCCCGATAGCATATGCCTCTAAATTTATCATGTAATTATTGCCTATAAACCGTATTAATTAAACTGATTATTCATCAACCAATTTTCACGCTAAAAACCTATTAACAATTAAAATTATTTGGTATGAACCGGAATATAATGAAAGAGATAACGCCATTAACTGATAATGATTGTTTTACCATATTTTCGCGTACCAAAAAGGTATTCGATTTCCCATTGCACTATCATGATGAATACGAGCTTAACCTTATTTTAAATGGTAAGGGCGTAAAAAGGATAATGGGAAATAGCGAAGCCATAATTGATGACATGGAACTGGTTTTAGTAGGCCCGAGCCTATACCATGGCTGGTTTACGCATGAGTGTAAAGAAGAAAATATAACCGAGGTTACCATACAATTCCATAAGGATCTGTTTGATGAAAAATTATTGAACAGGAACCAGCTGAGCCTTATCAAAAAGATGTTTGATAACGCGCAGTGCGGTATACTTTTTTCGCAGGAGACAATAGTTAATGTTGCCGACCGGATTCTGAAACTGAAAAATATGAGCGGGTTCGACTCTGCTCTCGAATTAATGTCGCTGCTTTATGACTTGTCTATCGCCAAAAACAGCAAGATGCTCTCTGACCCCGGTCATTTATGTAAGGATTATAACTACAAGAATGAGAAGGTGGAGAAAGTATTCGAATACCTGAATAAAAACTTCAACAAGCAGATAGCGCTTACTGAGATGGCCAGGATCGTTGATATGTCTGAAGCGGCCTTTGCCCGTTTTATAAAAAAGCGGACCGGGATGTCATTTGTTAATATACTTAACGAGATCAGGGTAGGGCATGCCTCCAAAATACTGATAGATTCAACAAATACCATTTCCGAAATTGCCTACCAGTGCGGTTTCAACAACTTATCCTATTTCAACCGTATCTTTAAAGAGAAAAAGATCGTCGGCCCAAAAGAATACAGAAAGACTTATGCGGGCGCCGAGATCTTTGTATAGAAGATACATCTCCCATTAATTTTATCATTCATAGATGCCGTTAGCAGCTAAACAGGTGATTTGTGTGCTGTCGTTTGTCATGCTTAAATTTATAAGTATATAAACGACACTAATACTGTCCGTCACTGCATCAATCCATCATACTCACGCGCCTGTAGGATATTAGCAAGTTATAGTAAAATTTTAGCTATACATGCTTGAGTTTTCAATAATTGAAAATATTTTTATGGAAATATTTCTTTTATTAGAAAAATTAGTGTTAATTCGACACGTATTATAAACCAATATGAGTAAAGATAAATTTGTTGTAGGGGTGGACTACGGTTCCGATTCTGTCCGCTCTGTAATTATTAACGCCTTAAATGGCGAAGAAATAGCATCATCAGTATATTATTATCCGCGCTGGCAAAAGGGATTGTATTGCGATCCGGCAAATAACCAGTTCAGGCAGCACCCTTTGGACTATATTGAAGGGCTGGAGATCACCATAAAAGATTGTATTAAAATAGCAGGCGGCGAAACTGTTGCCCGCAATATTAAAGGCTTGTCTGTTGATACCACCGGTTCAACACCTGTGGCAGTTGATAAAACTGGTCAGCCATTGGCACTAACCCCCGCATTCAGTGAAAACCCAAATGCCATGTTTGTATTATGGAAAGATCATACATCCATAAACGAAGCAGCTGAGATAAATGCCCACGCCCCTAAATTTGGTATCAATTACCTGAAATATGTTGGCGGTATTTACTCGTCAGAATGGTTTTGGGCTAAATTGCTGCATGTTTTAAGGGTTGACGAAAGCGTTAGAAAAGCAGCACACTCATGGGTTGAGCATTGCGACTGGGTCCCATTCCTGCTAACAGGCGGTAAAAAAGCTGAAGAAATTAAACGCGGACGCTGTTCTGCAGGGCACAAGGCTTTATGGGCCGAAGAGTTTGGCGGCTTGCCACCCAATGAGTTTTTTGCTACGCTTGATCCTTTGTTGGATGGCTTTACCTCAAAATTATTTACAGAAACCTATACTGCTGATCATGCCGCCGGTACATTGAGCCCGGAATGGGCTGAAAGGCTTGGCCTCACAACCGATGTAGTTATTGGCGCCGGTGCTTTTGACGCGCATATGGGCGCTGTAGGAGGCCAGATAGAGCCATATCACCTGAGCAAGGTGATGGGTACTTCAACCTGCGATATATTGGTTGCACCGGCCAGCGAAATGAAGGATAAACTGGTTCGCGGCATATGTGGGCAGGTTAATGGCTCTGTTATACCAGGTATGGTGGGTTTAGAGGCAGGTCAATCCGCTTTTGGTGATACTTATGCCTGGTTCAAAAATATTGTATCATGGCCCTTAAATAACGTGCTATCGCAATCCGCAATTATCGATGCGAAAACTGCTGAGGCACTAAAGCTTGAAATGTCGGAGCTGATCATTCCTGAACTGGCAAGGCAAGCATCCTTATTGCCGATAGATAATGATAATGAACTGGCTATCGACTGGTTTAACGGTCGCCGCACACCGGATGCTGATCAAACTTTAAAAGGCGCTATTATCGGCCTTGGTTTAGGCAGCGATGCCCCACGGGTTTTCAGGGCACTGGCCGAGGCTACCTGCTTTGGCGCTAAAAGTATCGTTGACCGTTTTGTTTCGGAAGGGATACCTGTAAAAGGATTAATTGGCATTGGCGGTGTAGCAAAAAAATCACCGTTTGTAATGCAAATGATGTCAGACATTCTGGGGATGCCTATTCGCATCCACCAGTTTAAACATACCTGTGCCTTGGGTGCAGCCATGTTTGCCGCGGTTATTGCAGGTATTTATCCAACTGTTGAGGAAGCAATGGCAGCCATGGGCCGCGGGTTTGATGTGGAGTATTATCCAAACCCATTATACAAAGAAGTTTATCAGAAACGATATAAACAATATAATAGCCTGGGTGAGTTTGTTGCCTTCCAAATAGGGCAGCAAGCCAAAAGCTAATTTTAATAATATACATATGAGTAAATATCAGCATATAAAACAAAGCGCGTACGATGCCAATATGCAGCTGCCAAAGCTGAACCTGGTGTTGTTTACCTTTGGTAACGTTAGCGCTGTCGACCGTGAGTTAGGCGTATTTGCCATTAAGCCAAGCGGTGTACCTTACGAAGACCTTTCGCCTGAAAAAATGGTGATCGTAGATTTTGACGGTAATATAATTGAGGGCGATCTGAGGCCATCATCAGATACCAAAACCCACGCCGTGCTTTACAAGCATTGGACAGGCATTGGCGGTATTGTGCATACTCACTCAACCTATGGCACGGCATGGGCGCAATCGCAACGCTGCATCCCTATATTCGGCACTACACACGCCGATTATTTAACGGTTGATATCCCTTGCGCGCCGCCAATGAATGACGAAATGATCAAGGGTAACTACGAGCATGAAACAGGTTTCCAAATCATCAATCATTTTGAAAGCATGGGCTTTGATTACAAAGAGGTAGAGATGATACTGGTAGGTAACCATGCGCCGTTCACCTGGGGCAAAACAGCAGACAAAGCCGTACACAACAGCGCTGTACTGGAAACGGTTGCCCACATGGCTTACCTAACCGAACAAATAAACCCTAAAGCCCCAAGGCTACAGGATTCACTCATTAAAAAACATTTTGAAAGAAAACATGGCCCTGATTCATATTACGGGCAATAAGGTTAGTCATTAGTCAATGGTCATCAGTCATTGGCTCAATCGCTAAAACAACTCACTCAATCACTAATTCAGTAAATCAATAATTACATATAATGATCGATCTAAAAACATTTGAAGTATGGTTTATAACCGGCAGCCAGAATTTGTACGGTGAAGAAACTTTAAAAAAGGTTGCGGAACATTCACAGGAAATAGCAAAAGGGCTTGATGCCAGCGGTACAATTCCGGTGCGCGTGGTTTACAAACCAACCGTAAAATCAACAGAAGAAATATACGATGCCCTGCTTGCAGCTAATTCGGCAGAAAACTGTATCGGTATCATCACCTGGATGCATACCTTTTCACCTGCCAAAATGTGGATCCGTGGTTTAAGCATCCTGCAAAAACCATTGTTGCACCTGCATACGCAATACAACAGGGATATCCCATGGAGCAGTATTGATATGGATTTCATGAACCTGAACCAAAGCGCACATGGCGACAGAGAGTTTGGATTTATGGTATCGCGCATGCGCAAAAACCGTAAGGTAGTTGTAGGTCACTGGCAGGACCCTGAAGTACTGGGCCAGATCAGCGCCTGGACAAGGGCTGCAGCCGGCTGGTACGACTGGCAGGGCGCTAAATTTGCGCGTTTTGGTGATAACATGCGCTTTGTAGCTGTTACCGATGGCGATAAGGTTGAGGCTGAATTAAAATTTGGTTTTGCTGTAAATACTTACGGTATTGGTGATCTGGTAGCTGTTATAAACAGCATTAGCGATGCGGCTGTTAACGAGCTGATAGATGAGTACGAAGCTACTTATATCATGGCTGACGACCTGAAAAAAGGTGGAGCGAAACATTCATCGGTATTTGAGGCAGCTAAAATAGAACTGGGCCTGCGCAAGTTTTTGGTAGAAGGAGGCTTTAAAGGCTTCTCTGATACTTTTGAGGATCTGCATGGTATGGTTCAATTGCCGGGTATCGCATCACAACGCTTAATGGCTGATGGCTATGGATTTGCAGGCGAGGGCGATTGGAAAACAGCGGCCCTGGTACGTGCCTTTAAAGTAATGGGCAGTGGATTGCCGGGTGGTAATGCTTTTATGGAAGATTATACTTACCACTTCGACCCTAATAATGCATTGGTTTTAGGTTCGCATATGCTGGAGGTTGATTCTTCACTGGCGAATGGCAAAGCCAGCTTAGAAGTACATCCATTGGGAATAGGAGGCAAGGCTGACCCTGCACGTTTGGTATTTAATGTTGCCGGTGGCGAAGCGCTTAATGCTTCAATTATTGATATGGGTAACCGTTTCCGTTTATTGATAAACGAGGTTGAGGCAGTAGAGCCACAAAACGACCTGCCTAACCTGCCGGTGGCACGTGTGTTATGGAAGCCATACCCAGATATGAAAACCGGCTGTGCTGCATGGATCTATGCAGGCGGTGCGCACCATACGGCATACAGCCAGAATTTAACAGCTGAACATTTACAGGATTTTGCTGATATCGCAGGAATTGAATTTGTGCGCATAGGTAAGGATACCAAACTTGATCAGTTGCGTAATGAGCTGCGCTGGAACGAGGTAGCCTACAAATAGCCCCAACCAATACTTACCTATGCCGATGGGAAAAAAAGACATAGGTAAGTTTTAACCATTAAACCATTTAATTTAAATTATGAATAAGTTTTCACCTATTGATTACGTCATATTCTTCATCTACTTTGTTGTAGTATCAAGTTATGGCTATTGGGTATATCGCCGAAAAAAAACAGCCACTATATCCGGCAGTCACGACTTCTTTTTAGCCGAAGGGTCGCTTACATGGTGGGCCATTGGCGCCTCGCTTATTGCTTCCAATATATCAGCAGAGCAATTTATTGGGGCCAGCGGACAAGGTTTCCAAGTGGGTATAGCTGTGGCAGCATACGAATGGGTTGCTGCTATAGCGCTGATTATTGTAGCGGTATGGTTCATTCCGGTTTATCTGAAAAATAAGATATTTACCATGCCTCAGTTTTTAGAGACAAGGTATAATCAAACCGTGAGTTTAATCATGGCTATTTTCTGGCTGTTCCTGTATGTATTTGTAAACTTAACTTCAATACTTTTCCTTGGCGCGTTGGCCATTAATAGTTTAGCTGGCGGTACTCAGGAAAGTTTTCACTATATTATTATAGCATTGGCTGTATTCTCGCTTATTATCGCGCTTGGCGGGATGAAGGTTATTGGCTTTACCGATGTTATACAGGTACTGGTATTAGTAATAGGCGGTTTGGCAACAACCTATATAGCCTTGACATTAGTTAGTGAACGTTTTGGATTGGGTAAGGATGCACTGGCTGGTTTTAATGCTATGCTGGAACATTCGCCGGATCATTTTAAAATGATGTTACCAAAACCTGGCCCTCATGCTTCACAACAGGATATTGATAAATATCTTTTACTGCCCGGCATAGCCATGTATTTTGCAGGCCAATGGATAGTAAACTTAAACTATTGGGGGTGTAATCAATACATTACCCAAAGGGCATTAGGTGCTAATTTAAAAACTGCCCGTACAGGTATCTTGTTTGCAGGTTTAATGAAACTTGCCATGCCGGTGATAGTAATATTGCCAGGCATTGCAGCTTATGTTCTGTACAAAAACGGAGGCTTGCAGCATGAGATGACAGTTGGTGGCCACTTAAACCCGGATAATGCTTATTCAGCGGTCCTTGGGTTTTTACCAAACGGGTTGAAAGGTCTTTCAATAGCTGCATTAACAGCTGCCATAGTAGCTTCATTAGCAGGTAAGGCCAATAGTATATCCACTATTTTTACTATGGATATCTATAAAAAGTATATTAAAAAGGAAGCCAGTGAAAAGAGTATGGTTGGGATGGGGAAAATCATCATTGGTGTAGCCTTATTTCTTTCAATTTTACTAACCTGGCATGACCTTTTAGGCATTGGTGGCGAAGGCGGTTTTGCATACATTCAAAAATATACGGGTTATATCAGCCCCGGTATATTTGCTATATTCATATTAGGATTCTTTTGGAAACGCACTACAGGTGCCGCGGCTATTACAGGTATTATAACAGGTTTTGTAACTTCTGTAATATTTAACGGACCTAATTTTGCACCTGTGTGGTTTGGCCACGAAAACTTCTTGTATACAGCATTCCCTAATGGCCATGGTGGTTATGAAATCCCATTCCTGATCTGTATGGGGATATCTTTCCTGTTTACCATGATACTAATGGTGATTGTAAGCTTATTCGGCCCTAAGATAAATCCGAAACACTTTGTTTTGGATAAGTCCATGTTCAAAGTAGAACCATCGACATTGGCACTTATAGTAGTAACACTATTATTACTTAGCGCCCTTTACGTTAAGTTCTGGTAATACCCTAATTAGTTATAAATAGAAAACGGCCTGTCAATTTTTGACAGGCCGTTTGTTTATCTTGAAATGTGATAGAAACCTATTACGTTAAAAAATCAAATTAGTAGGATTCGGTATCAGGTTTAAAAATGCCTGGAACTTGGCATAATAGTTCTGCATATTAAGCTGATAGTAAAATGCACCTCGGCGCGAGCCTGATTTATCCTTATCAGCTTGTTTTATGAGCAAACCAGTAGCCAATATTCTTTTGCTGAAATTACGCTTGTCTATTGAGGTGTTATATACGCTCTCATACAAGCTTTGCAGCTGCGGTATGGTAAATCTGCTGGGCAGTAATTCAAACAGAATAGGGTGGAGGGCGGCTTTATAACGAACACGTCTTTTTGCCAGCTCAACCATTTCCTGCTGATCAAAAATAAGCTTGGGCATACGTTTTAAGCTAAACCATTCAGGGTGATAATCAGTATTGAGCTGTTTTTCGTACTTAAGAATATCAATCAGTGCAAAATAAGCGGTGGAAACAGTTCTTTCCATTGGGTCGCGGTGTGGGTCGCCAAAGGTGTGCAGCTGTTCAAGATACATGCCATCCAACCCGGTGAGCTGTTTAAGTATGCGGTTTGATGCCTGGTCGATGCTTTCATTTTCTTGCACAAAGCCGCCCATAAGGCTCCATTTGCCTTTTTCGGGCTCAAACCCACGTTGTATCAATAAAATTTTTAACGTGTCACCGTCAAAACCAAAAACTATACAATCTACAGCCTGGATAAACCGGCTTTGTTTGGCATATTTTATCATTTATAGCAACAAGGATTAAAGTGAATAACAAAAATAGAAAAATATTGGTATTAGAAAACGCAAATTATTGTTCGATGAACACATGTAACGTAACAATAGCAATGATAAATATTTAGATTCATAAAACAATTTAAAATAATTTAAGTGTTTTTTTTACAATTATAATATTTTTTATACATTAGCGCTTAATCTTTCATTTGGATTAAACCAATTATATTCGGCTCTCAATTATAAACACATAAAGTACAGAATGCCTGTTAACTTATAATAAGCTAATACCATCATTTTAAATTATGAAAAAGAACATCCAATTAATCCTCGCAGCAGCCTGTTTTTCAACACTGTTTGTGGCATGTAATCATGCATCAAGTACAAAAACCGGTTCGGATAAGGACTCAACTACAGCGCAGGCGCCGCAAATTCCTGATTCTGCAAACTTTAAAGCTACTGTACAAGGTAAGCAGGTTGATTTGTATACTTTGAAAAACAAAAACGGTGTAACTGTGGCTATCACCAACTTTGGTGGCCGCCTGGTGAGCCTGCTGGTGCCAAATAAGGATGGAAAACTTACCGACGTAATATTAGGCCACGATGGTTTATCCGGCTATCAGATAAAAGCAGAGACTTATTTTGGAGCAATAATAGGCCGTTACGGCAACCGTATTGGTAAAGGTAAATTTAACCTTGATGGTAAAAGCTACCAGGTGGATCTTAACGATAAAGTAAATACGCTGCACGGTGGATTTAATGGGTTTTATAAACAGGTGTTTGATGCTAAGAAAATAGGCGATCAGCAATTAGAGTTGACCTATGTTTCAAAAGATGGTGAAGGTGGTTATCCCGGAAATCTGACGGCTAAAATAACCTATACTTTAACTGATGATAACGCCCTTAAGATAGAATATTCGGCTACAACTGATAAAGCTACTATAGTAAACCTAACCAACCACGCTTATTTCAACCTGAATGGTGCAGGTACGCCAACCATCACCAATGATTCATTAAGAATAGACGCGGATAATATAACGCCTGTTGACTCCACGCTTATACCAACTGGTAAATACGAAAAAGTAAAAGGTACACCATTTGATTTTACTTCGTTAAAAACCATTGGGGCCGATATTGATAAGACCGATGACCAATTGAAAAATGGCAAAGGTTACGACCACAATTTTGTGCTGAATAAGCATGATATCAGTCAATCAATAGCTACAGTAAAAAGTCCTGAAACAGGTATTGTAATGGATATTTATACTACCGAACCAGGCCTTCAGTTTTACAGTGGTAACTTTTTAACCGGTTTAAGCGATGGTAAAGGTAAGGCTACCTATGCGCACCGCTCGGCATTATGCCTGGAAACTCAGCATTTTCCTGATTCTCCGAACGAGCCGTCATTCCCTTCAACCGTTTTGAAACCGGGCGAAACATACCATACAACCACCATTTACAAATTTAGCGTTAAGTAGCTATAAGATACTAGTAATCAATTTTTTATAAATTATTAATTTTCAAATATATGAAATTAAGGGCCTGTTTTTTGTCTATACTTTTTGTTTCTGCTGGATTAACGTCTCAGGCGCAAACAAATATCAGTGTATCGGTTAGTGATAAAGCCGAGCCAACAATCAGTAAGTACATCTATAGTAATTTCGCCGAGCATTTGGGCAGGGGCATTTATGATGGTTTTTATGTGGGCGATACTTCAAAGATCCCCAACACAAATGGTGTGCGAAATGATGTTATCGATGCCTTAAAAAAGATGAAGATACCAGCCTTAAGATGGCCGGGTGGCTGCTTTGCCGATACTTACCATTGGAAAGATGGTATAGGCGATAAAACTAAAAGGCCTTCTATAGTAAATAAATGGTGGGGAGGTGTTACAGAAGACAATAGTTTTGGAACTAAAGAATTTCTGAATATGTGTGAAGCCATTGGAACTGATCCTTATATATCAGGAAACGTTGGCAGCGGAACGGTACAAGAACTATCTGATTGGGTTGCTTACACAACTTCTGATAATAAAAACCCGATGTCGGATCTTAGAAAAACGACCGGCAGGGATAAAGCATGGAAAGTTGCATTCTGGGGAATTGGCAATGAGGCATGGGGATGCGGGGGTAATATGACGCCCGAATATTATGCAAACGAGTTTAAAAAATATTCAACCTTTATGTCGAGCGGTTCAGGCAAACTGTTCAGAATAGCATCAGGTGCAAACTCTGATGATTACCATTGGACTGATGTGTTAATGAAAAATATCCCACAAGGCTTAATTGAAGGTATCGCTTTACACCATTATGCAATTATTGACTGGGATCATAAAGGGCCTGCAATAAAATTTACTGAAGATCAATATTTTAAAACTATGAAGAGTGCTTTGCTGATGGATACATTGGTAACCAAACATTCGGCAATAATGGATAAATATGATCCTCAAAAGAAAATAGCGCTTGTTGTTGATGAGTGGGGCGGATGGTATGATGTTGAACCAGGTACCAATCCCGGCTTTTTATATCAGCAAAACAGTATGCGCGATGCCATGATAGCCGGCGCTACTTTAAATATCTTTAATAATCACTGCGACCGTGTGCGTATGGCTAACCTGGCACAATGTATAAATGTGCTGCAGGCTGTCATTCTTACCCAGGGTGATAAAATTATACTTACACCAACTTACCACGTAATGGAAATGTACAATGTGCACCAAGATGCAACTTTAGTACCTGTAACTGTAAGCAGCGATGATTATGTATTTGGTTCAGAAAAACTTTCCGCGATCTCAGCATCAGCATCAAAAGATAAAAATGGTGTTGTACACATATCGTTGGTAAATATCGACCCCAATAAAAATCACAAAGTATCATTGAACCTGGATGGTAAAAAGTTTACGGTAGTTAAAGGCAGGATACTGGCTTCAGCAAAAGTGCAGGATTATAACTCTTTTGATGAGCCTAACAAGATCGAACCAAAAGAATTTAACGGTGCTGTTGTTAAAAGCAATAATATAAGTGTAAGCATGCCGCCGGCCTCAGTTATTGTACTGGCATTAAACTAGCGGAATGAAAAAATATTTATTGGCTATATGTACCGTTGGCGCATGTTTATCGGCCATGGCTCAGCAAAAAAGCCCTGTAAAAACTTATATAATTAAGGCTGATAGTATAAAAGCGCATGTGCAGCCTACCATGTACGGGATATTTTTTGAAGATATAAATATGGCCGCCGATGGTGGTTTATATGCCGAACTGGTAAAGAACCGTTCCTTTGAGTTTTTCCCAAGCTTAATGGGATGGACAGAAATAAAGAAAGGCGGCGGTGAAGGTAGCGTAGAAGTGATTGACCGCTCAAAAGAACGTCCTGAGAATTCTCATTTTGTCACACTGAGTGTAAAATCTAATTCAGGTTCTTACGGTTTGGCTAACGAGGGTTTCCGTGGGATAGGTGTTGAAAAGGACGAAACATACAATTTTTCGGTTATTGCCCGCCAGCATGCTGAAAGTAAAATTGAATTATATGTGGAACTTGTTGATGCTAATGGAACCATTTTAGGTCAGGCTGATTTAAAGCCCATTAGTAAGGATTGGGAAAAATATAATGTGCAATTTAAATCAAATGCAACCGTACAAAAGGCGCACTTAAATGTATATGCCAAAAACGTAGGTGCTATTGATTTGGATATGATATCCCTGTTCCCTGAGCACACCTGGAAAAACCGTCCCGGTGGTTTACGTGCCGACCTGGTACAAAAGCTGGCAGATATGAAACCCGGCTTTCTGCGTTTCCCCGGCGGATGTATTGTTGAAGGGCGCGACCTGGGAACACGTTACCAATGGAAAAAAACCATCGGCAATATTGATAAACGCGAAAACCTGATAAACCGCTGGAATACAGAGTTCAAACATCGCCCAACACCAGATTATTATCAATCGTTCGGCCTTGGTTTTATGGAATATTTCCAACTGGCCGAGGATATTGGCGCTGAACCATTGCCTATATTAAATTGCGGTATGGCTTGCCAGTTCAATACCGGGCAGGTTGTTCCTTTAGATCAGCTCGATCCATATGTACAGGATGCGCTTGATCTGATTGAGTTTGCCAACGGCGGCACCGATACTAAATGGGGTAACCTGCGTGCGCAACTGGGCCATCCGGCACCATTTAATTTAAAAATGATGGGTATAGGCAATGAGCAATGGGGCGATAACTACATCCCGCGCTGGAAGATCTTTGTTAAAGCCATCAAGGATAAATATCCTTACATGAAGCTGGTATCAAGCTTAGGCCCTGATCCTGATGGTGAGAAATTCAATTTCCTGAACAATACTTTCAGGGGCTTAAATACTGACATACTCGATGAGCATTACTACCGCTCGCCGCAATGGTTTTTGGATAACTCAAAACGTTACGATAATTATGACAGAAAGGGCCCGAAAATATTTGCCGGTGAGTATGCTGCGCAAAGTGTAGGCATTGCAAGCCCTGATAATAAAAACAACTGGCAATGTGCGCTGTCGGAAGCCGCTTTCATGACAGGCTTAGAGCGTAATGCCGATGTGGTAAGCATGGCGTCGTACGCACCGTTATTTGCCCATGTTGATGGCTGGCAGTGGACGCCTGATGAGATTTGGTTTGATAACCTGCGCTCATACGGTACACCCAACTATTATGTGCAGGAGCTGTATTCATTATACAAGGGAACAGATGTTGTACCGCTTAAATTAAATAATCAGGCAGTTAGTGGGCAGAATGGGGTATATGCTTCAGCTGTTACAGATAGCAAAACGCATGAGCTGATCATAAAATTCATCAATTCGGGTAAAATAGTACAAAGTGCCGGTTTCGTTATCAAAGGAAGAAAGATAAAATCAACAGCTACCCTGATCACACTGCATAGTGATGATCTGGCGGCAGTTAACTCTTTGGATAAGCCAACGAGTATCAGTCCGACGCAGCGCACAATTCAGCTAAGCGGTAATAAGATCAACCTAACCGTAAAGCCGTATTCAATGAATGTTATACGTGTTAAATTAAGCAACTAACTAAATCCGGCTATAAAATGAAAAAGATATACCTGTTCTTACTGTTTTTTATAGCCGGATCGGCGTTTGCTGTTGCGCAAGATCTAAAAACTGATATCTCAGTCCATGACCCGGTAATGATTAGGCAGGACAGCACTTATTATGTTTTCTCAACAGGCTGGGGGATAGGTGTATGGTCATCAAAAGATATGCTGCACTGGAAACAGGAAAAGCCTGTTTTTGATAAAGCACCGCAATGGACTGTTGATTCTATACCCGGTTTCAGAAACCATATCTGGGCTCCTGATATCTCTTATTATAATGGGATGTATTATTTATACTATGCGGTATCGGCATTTGGTAAAAATACATCTTGCATAGGCCTGGCCATTAATAAGACATTAAACCCTGCGGATAGCGCCTTTAAGTGGATTGATAAAGGCGTAATAATAGAATCCCGTCCGGAAAAAGATAACTGGAACGCCATCGACCCAAACTTAATTACTGATAAAGATGGCACACCATACCTGGCTTTTGGCTCATTTTGGGAAGGATTAAAAATTGTGCGTCTTAAAAAGGACAGGCTGAGTATAGATGAAGATCAGACCAAACTCATTACACTTGCAAGCCGTCAAAAAGATGAAAGTGCCAAAACAAATATGCCTTCGGTTGATAGCAACCGGGTTGATGCCGGAGGTAATGCTATTGAAGCACCATTCATTTTCAGGAAAGGTGCATACTTTTACCTGTTTGCCTCTATTGATTATTGCTGCAAAGGGCCAAAAAGTACTTATAAAATGATTGTTGGCCGCTCAAAAAAACTTCTGGGCCCTTATGTTGATGAAAATAACATCCCTATGCAGTATGGTGGCGGCACTATAGTACTTGCTGGCGATAAAAACTGGTATGGGGTAGGGCACAATGCCGTGTGTGATTTTAACGGAACAGATTATCTGATATTCCACGGATACGATGCTGCTGACAGGGGCATATCAAAATTAAGAATTGAAAAACTGTCATGGAAAAAAGGCTGGCCCGTTGTAGCATTAGCGCGATAACTAAGAATAAGTAAAGTACCAGTTAGATCCAACTCTGAAATTTTTCTCATCCCGGTACAGTTCTTGTGTCATAAATAATTGTACATTAATTAAAATTATCATGAAAAATCAGGAAGGTTTTAAGAACAACAACAACGGGCAAGGGCAGCCAACATCTGATCGTGCTTTTACCAACCAAAATGAGAAGCTCAGAGAAAAAGGGATCAGCAATTCAGGCGGTCAACGTTCCGACCAAACTTCAAACAAATACAGCGCTCATAAACCCGAGCATAAGAAAGGCTAAATGATTAATTTTGACGTTTCTGGTGTATACCAGGAACATTTATTATTTTAATAGAATAGCGAATGTTAAGAAAAATGCTCATTTATAGTAGGTATTATGGTGCTGACCTACCAATCATATGCACAAAAAGATAAGCCACAGTTAATTGAGGTTGCCGCTTTTGGCGATTATCAGCCTATTGGTGTTAAATTGGCACCATCAACCAACCGTCTGTTTGTTTCTTTTCCACATCATGAACCCTATTTGTACGCGCTTACCGAAATAGTAGATGGTAAACCTGTAATTTATCCCGATACTGCCTGGAATAATTATGTGCCTGATGAACCAGATTCCCATTTTGTAAACGTGCAGGACCTATATACCGATAACCGTAATTTTTTATGGGTGCTCGATTCCGCTCCGGCGGGCGGAGCTGCTATTATCGGGAATACCAAAAGCACAACAGGCAAATTTAAGCTGGTAAAGATTGACCTGTCAGATAATACCGTAAAACGGACCTGTAATTTTGATGATCTGCCTAAAGATAAAAGCGCGTTAAATGATGTAAGGGTTGACAACAGCAAGCAACTGGCCTACCTGTCTGATCCCGGTTTGCGCGCCATTGTGGTGCTCAATTTAGTTAGCGGTAAAAGCAGGATAGTGCTGAAGGATGATAAATCAACAGTTATTGATCCTGGTTTTGTGTTGCACCTTGATGATAAGGATGTGGTGGATACCAATGGAAAGCCATTCGCTTCAGCCATTAACGGGATAGCCTTAACAGCTGATAATAAATATTTTTATTTCCGGGCTATAAATCAAACTAAGCTTTATAGAATACAAACTGCTTACCTGGCAAATGTTAATTTATCAGATGCTGATCTATCATCCAAAGTTGAAATGGTTGCCGAAACCGGGGTCTGTCACGGTACGATAGCCGATAAAAAAGGGAATATTTATTTAAGTGATTCGCCAGATCATGCCATACAATATGTTACCCCTGATGGAAAGATACACATATTGGTACAGGACGACCGGATTATCTGGCCCGATTCCTTTGGGATAGGTAATGATGGGTATTTGTATTTCAGCTGTTCGCAGATGAACCGGCAGCCCAAATACAACAACGGTAAGGACATGGTTGCATACCCTTACCGCGTTTTTAAGGCTAAACTGCCTTAATTATATATCTTCTTTTATAGCTTTTAAGCCTTTTGTCCATCGGGTAAGCTCTTTCAACATCAAAGCTGCTGAGTTGATCAGCAATTCGTTTGGAACAAACTCATCATCTTCATTCAAAAACTGGTTGTAAGCGGGTATAGTTACCGACTCAGCCAAACCAATAATTTTTAATGAAAGCAGGTCGGGTTTCAGGTTTGATATTGCCCTTACACCGGCAAATGGCCCTATTGAATAACTTACAATACCGGCTGGTTTGTAGGCCCATTCATGTACCAGGTATTCCAAAGCATTTTTAAGCGGCGCAGGGTAGCTGTAATCGTATTCGGCGGTTACAAAAATAAAGGCATCTGCTTCTTCAATTTTAGCGCTCCATTGCTTGGTATATTCATGCTCATATTGTTTAAGGCGCGGGTGTACGGGTTCGTTCATCAATGGCAGGTTTATTTCGCCCAGATCTAAAAGTTCTACTTCAAAACCATGTTTTTGTGCTACATCGGCTATCCATTTGGCTATCACAGGGCCTTTTCTGCCTGGTCTTATTGTTGATGAAATTACTTTTACTTTATACATTGTTATAAATATTTTTCTGTTGATTATTTGCTGCAAATTTCACAATATTTCGCCTTGTATGTTGTAACATATAATAATATGATACAAGTTTTACAAAATAAAATTTACGTTGATTATTAATATTAGAGAGGATAATTATTGTGCTTTGCTTGTCTCTACAATATGTTTGCGGTGCTGTATACCCCAAAGCCTCAGTTCATTCATTATGCTGCCCAGGCTGGCACTATAAGGTGTAAGTTCATAGGTTACAGTAACCGGTGTGGTATTGAAAACCTTTCGCTCAACGAAGCCATTAAGCTCAAGCTCTTTTAGTTCTTTTGATAATACTTTTGGTGTAATGGTTTGCAGGTCGCGCTGTATTTCCTTGAACCTTTTAGGGCCATCAACAAGCGACACAATGATCAATAATTTCCATTTACCATTCAACGCGTAAAGCGCATCTTTTATAGCATTTATACTTGCAGCGCAAGCTTCTTTGTTGGGTGGGCGGTTAATGGTATCTGTAAGCATCTTGATGATATCTAAAAGTATAGTAGTATCTTTTGGATAGCAAAGGTAACCTATTAATATCAGAATACGAAATAACACATGAGTTAGTATTGATAGTATAATACCATTTGGTATATTTGTATATGGAAAACAAACTGTCAAAAGCCGACCGTACACGCCAGTTCATTATTGAAACTACTGCCGGTATTTTTAATATGAAAGGTTATGCGGGTACTTCCATGTCTGACATTACCGAGGCTACCGGATTAACAAAAGGCAGCATATACGGTAACTTTGGCAATAAGGAAGATGTGGCACTGGCTGTGTTTGATCATAATTATAGTAAGGTTAGTCAGGTTATACAGCAACGTATACAACAGGCAACCACTTACCATGACAAGCTAATGGTTTATGCCCAGGTATATGACCAGTTTACACGAGGTTCGTTTCCTGTTGGTGGCTGCCCTGTGCTTAATACAGCTATTGAGGCTGATGACACCAATAGCCTGCTAAAAGACCGCGCGGCAAAGGCCGTATTAAAATGGAAAAAAACTATACAGGATCTTATACAAGGCGGTGTTGCTGCAGGCGAGTTTAAAGAAGGCCTTGATCATACACAGATAGCCTTATCAATAATTGCTTTGATAGAAGGCGCTATAATGATAGCTAAAGTAACGAACAGCCAAAGCAATATGGATAAAATAATGCAGACTGTTGAGCTATTGATCAACCAGATGAAAGCATAAAAAATTTGACATAAAATATACCAATTGGTATATTTTATAATGTAATATTGTGCATTATTTCAAACATATCAACAACAATATTAAAAACCAATAAAATGAATATTTCAAATAAAACAGTACTAATAACCGGCGGAGGTTCTGGCATCGGTTTCCAGATCGCGAAGCTATTAACTGAAAAAGGCAACAAAGTAATCATCACCGGCAGGAGCGAAGCAAGGCTTAAAAGTGCAGCCGCTAAGTTGAACAATGTGGGTATTTTTGCCTGTGACATTACTAAAGAGGAAGATGTAAACAAACTGGTAAATTATTTAGCCATCAATTATCCGGGTTTAGATGTATTGATAAATAATGCGGGTCAGGCGTCAGTATATCAGCTATTGCCTGGCGCAATTGCCTATGCAAATGCAAGCGCCGAAATATTGACGAATTACCTTGCTGTACTTCGTTTAACAGATCATTTACTGCCTGTACTTGAAAAACAAAAGGAAGCCGCTATTGTAAACGTAACTTCCGTTTTAGCTATAGCGCCATCATACGATGTGCCTACCTATTCGGCAAGTAAAGCGGCTTTGCATTCCTATACACAGGCTTTACGCTTCTCATTGGCAAAATCAACAGCTATAAAGGTATTTGAGTTGATGCCGCCATTAGTTGATACCGAGTTTTCACAGGATATCGGCGGCAGTAACGGCATCCCGCCACAACAGGTGGCTGAAGAACTGGTACATGCTTTTGAAAATGATATTGAAGAGATCCATGTAGGGTTTACTGCCCAGTTTTATGATGCGTATTTAAAATCGCCTAAGGATGCTTTTTTGATGCTGAATTCAAGGAGGTAATTACTCTTATTATAATAAATTGTCATTCTGAGCGATAGCGAAGAATCTTAGCACGCGTTTATACATGGCGGCAAGTTTCTTCGCTATCGCTCAGAATGACAATTGGGTTTAGTGACAGGCGGCATAAACAAAAATAGCGATGGGTTTCAAACCCATCGCTATTTTTTATGATTGAATATTTAACTTATATCTTCTTAAACACCACAATACCATTATGCCCACCGAAACCAAATGTGTTGCTCATGGCTACATTCACTTTATGTTCAATAGCTTTACCGCGAACAATGTTCAAGTTGGCTGGTACTGCGGGGTCTAATGTTTCTGTATTGATGGTTGGCGGCAATACCTGGTCTTTTATGGCCATTAAGCAAATGATAGCCTCAATTGCTCCGGCAGCACCTAACAGGTGACCGGTCATTGATTTGGTGGCGCCTATTTTCATGGTTAACTTTTCATCACCGGTTAACGCATGTACCGCTTTAAGCTCTGATAGGTCGCCGACAGGGGTAGAGGTAGCGTGCATATTCAGGTAATCAACCTGGTTTATGGTTATGCCGGCCTCGTTTAAAGCCAGTTCCATCGCCTTTGCCGCGCCTTTTCCTTCGGGGTGCGTTGAGGTCATGTGATAAGCATCGGCCGTCATGGATGCGCCGGTTACCTCTGCATATATTTTAGCACCTCTTTTTACGGCGTGTTCATATTCTTCCAAAACTAAAGCGCCCGATCCTTCGCCCATAACAAAACCGTCACGGTCCACATCAAATGGCCTTGAGGCACGTTGCGGATCATCATTACGTGCCGACATGGCTTTCATTGCGCTAAAACCGCCAATAGAAGCAGGCGTAATAGTTGCTTCAGAACCACCGGATATAATAATTTTTGCCTTGCCCAAACGGATGTAGTTATAAGCATCCATTATAGCTGTATTTGAGGTTGCGCAGGCCGATACCGCGGTATAATTGATGCCCATATATCCGTTACGGATAGAGATCATGCCCGAAGCCATATTGGTCAGGAATTTTGGCACGAAGAAAGGGCTGTAACGCGGTTGTCCGTTACCACGGGCATATTCGCTCACCTGCTCTTCAAATGTCTCCATACCACCCTGGCCCGATCCCCATATTACACCTACATCAAAAGGATCCATTTTTTCAAAATCAAAACCTGAATCTTTGATAGCTTCATCAGATGCTACAATTGCATATTGTGTGAAAGAATCTGTTCTTTTAACATCGGCCCTGTCCATAAAATCGGCAGCATTAAAACCCTTTACTTCGCAGGCAAACTGTGTGCGAAATAAGGAAGCATCAAACTTAGTGATGATGGCTGCGCCGCTTTTACCGGCTAATGCATTTTGCCAAAATGATTTTATATCGTTTCCCAGTGGTGTTACAGCGCCAAGTCCGGTTACAACAACTCTCTTAAGCATATAAAGTTATGTTATAAATAGTTTTCAAAATTAAACTAAAATATACCAAGTGGTATTATTTAATTTACCTGCAAATGTAAATTAATATTAATAATTATGCCTCTCCCCAGGCGGTAATTACAAGATTTCTTTGTCCGCCATAATTCCGGTGCTCACATAGGTAAATACCCTGCCATGTGCCTAAAGCCGGACGTCCGTTGCGGATAGGTATAGTTACCGAACTGCCCAGCATAGCGGCTTTAAGGTGTGCTGGCATGTCATCTGAACCTTCATCATCATGCTGATAATCCGGGTCATTTTCGGGTACGGCCTTGTTAAAATACATTTCAAAGTCCCGCCTCACAGTAGGGTCGGCGTTTTCGTTTATGGTCAACGAAGCTGATGTATGCTGAATAAAAACCTGCATAATCCCCGTTTTTAACTCGCTGATCTGCGGCAAGGCATTTACAACCTCAGTAGTTATGAGATGGAACCCGCGTTTACGTTCACGAAGCTGAATGGATTGCTGGTAGATTTTCATACATTTTTATTCTTAAAACCCAGTCATGCCGAAACAAGTTCAGCATGACATACTGTTTATAAATTTGTTCTTTACCTCACCACCACCTGTGCCGTATTCCTGCTTACTTGTTCAAGCAATACCGTTTTGCCAACTGTTAATTCTTTTAACGATGCTGGTGTATAATGTCTGGTGGTTATCAGCATTAAACCGCTGTTATATTTTGCTTTAAAACCTTCGCTCAGGCTTTGTAGTAATTGTTTAAAGCGATCTTCATCATGATCAAAACAAACAGAAAAGCTTAGGGCTGACGTTTGCATCACGTTCACTTTAATATGGCTCTGTGCAAACAGGCGGAAGATCTCGCTTAAATGATCTTCTGAGATAAACGAATAATCCTTTGCTGATAACGACAGCAATACCTGGCTTTGTTTGATGATGATCACCGGTTTTGCAAAATTATTATGCCCATCCTCCTTAATTACCGTACCCGCTGCAGACGGATCATTAAAGGGCTTCACCAACAAAGGTATTTTAGCGTTTTGCAGCGGTTTTATAGTTTTTGGGTGGATAACAGTTGCGCCGTAATAGGTCATCTCGATAGCATCGGTGTAGGATAGCTCATCAAACTTAATGGTATCCTCAAAATACTTAGGGTCGGCGTTTAATATGCCCGGTACATCTTTCCAGGTAGTAACAGATTCGGCATTTAAGCATGACGCTAATATAGATGCAGTATAATCAGAGCCCTCACGGCCAAGCGTAGTGGTGAAATTCTCTGATGTGCCGCCTAAAAAGCCTTGTGTTACCACTATGGTTTTCGCTAATAAAGCGGGGATATGATGTAAAATACTTTCCTTGGTTTTATGCCATTGCACCACACCTTCACGATACGTATTATCGGTATGGATATATCCACGCACATCCAGCCACTGACTTTTTAAGTTTATTTTATTGAGATAGGCATTTACTATACGGGTAGAAACCAGTTCACCAACAGATACGATCTGATCATAAATAAAATCATAATCATCATGCGGCTCATCCTCCAGCATCCAATCTATCTCTACAAAAGTGTTTGCCACTTCATCAAAAACAGGGTCGGTGCTATCAAAAAGTTCAAACAGTATGTTATAGTGATATTGCTTTATCTCCTCGTAAATTTCATTTACATCATCAGCCTGGTTAAAATAGGCTTTGGTCAATTTTTCGAGCGCGTTGGTTGTTTTACCCATGGCCGAAACAACTATGAGTAACTGTTTATCAGTGTACAAACTAACTACTTTACCCAGATTTATTATACCCTCGGCATTCTTTACTGATGCCCCTCCAAATTTAAAAACAAGCATTATTTATTATATTGATTTATGACCGTATTGGGCCGAAGTAATTTTTTTATTGCTGTATATGGAATTAACAAATCTGTTGTTCCCTCGGCATATGATTTAATTTCGTAGCTATTGTAAAAGAAATTAATGCCATCGGGCGTAATTTGAAAATTATTATTCAAAGCGAACGTGTTATTTTCGAAATTGTAATCCGCTAAAGACTGATCCTTGCTAAGGTTTTCATCTTTTCGAAATATCGTTTCAGCGATATGGGTAAGCTGGGTTTCGTAATCATTTACCAGGAGATCATCCAGGGAAATTGTTTTATCAGCCCTTATATTCCAGTTTAAATATTCATCATTATGATTAGGATGTGCCCCCCCGGAATCATCTTGCGAAAAATCAAGCATAATTAAACTTGAATCTTGTACAATCACATCAACATTCAACTCATAGGTGGCAGGCAATTGATCTACTGTACTGGTATCACTTTTATTATTATAAGATTGAGCTATTTTTTTCAAACTCTTATCAAAGTTTTTAAGATCAAGCTTTCTATCACAATATGGTGATAAGTAATCGATAATTTTTCGTTTTATAGCATTATTTAAAGGCTCATTGTCTTTAAAATCAGGATAATTAACGGTTATGAAATCGCAGCCATTTGGGTTTTTACAATTACTCGTTTCACCGTGTGCTCCTTTATTTATATATGCGATGGTATCTTTTCTTTTTGCAGCGGCATTAATGTTCATGTCTTTTTTACCAGCGACTACTATTGCTGCTCCTGCTTTTTTTTGTGCGAAGGAAACTAATATTAAAACGAGGAATGCAACTAATTTAATACCGGCTTTCTGCATTATTTAATATATTGTGATACCACCGTATGCGGCAATAATAGTGATTTAATTTTTGCATAGGGGATGAGCAAAACCGTTTGCCCGGCCGAATATGGTTTTATCTCATACTGATTATACAAAAATCTTAGCCCTAACGGTGTTACAGAAAAGTTATTATTCAGTGCAAATTGATTATCCTTAAAAAAATAATCCTGCGCTAATGAGGCATCCATACTCAATTTTTCATCATGCCTGAAAATGGTATCCGCTACCGCATTCAACTTATCTTTGTAGTCCTTGACAAGAATATCGCTTAGCGCTATGCTTTTGTTAGCCTTGGTATCCCAGTTTAGAAACTCGGTTACCGTGGCCCCATGCGCGCCACCCTGGAACATATAGCCGCCAATTTCTAAAGTTGTAAGACTTGAGTCCTGCCTCAGCACTTTTGCGCTGCTATTAATGGTGAAGATCTTTCCTTTAACGGATGGATCATTTTTATTTTGGTCGTACACACTTACAAATTCGTGTGCATACTTTTGCAGGTCGGTATCAGCTTCCATGGTTGAATCAACCCAGAATAAATTGAACAGCCTGTTTTTAACACTATCATTCAATAAAGTTTTGTTGTTGAAAGCAGGGAACTTTACAATGGCAACAGTACAGCCACTATCAGGTTTATCCCCGCAGTCAGATGCCCGTTGTTTAACAGTTTGATAAACATAAGCAAGCGTATCCTTATTAATGCCATTGGGCGAGTTGTTAGGCTTGCCCCAGTTGCAGGCACCCATTAGTAAAACAACCAATAAAAAAGGCAGATGTTGTAATTTCATTATAAGTAGTTTAGTAACTGTTCCCTTGATAAAGCCGCATTCAGCCAACCCGATTCAATATTTGCCCCGTATTTATTGTAGAATTTAATAGCCGGTTCATTCCAGTCGAGCACCTGCCAAACCATACCGCTAAAGCCCATATCCAGGGTCTCTTTTATTACCTGGTCGAACAGTAATTTACCCACACCCTTACCACGGTAGCTCTCCGTTACCAGCAAGTCTTCCAGATACAAACGGCAGCCTTTCCATGTTGAATAACGCACGTAATATAACGCGAAGCCAACAATAATATGATTATCCTCGGCAACAAAAGCTTTCCAAACCGGGTTTTTGCCGAAACCGGCATCCTCGAATTCTTCAAGCGTTACAGTAACCTCTTCAGGTAGTTTTTCAAAAAGCGCGAGCTCATTTACAAGCTCCATTAAACGCGGGCAATCTTCTTTTTTGGCTGTTCTTATTTCTATGTTCATTAGTTCAGTGGTTCATTTGTTCATTGGTATTGTCATTCTGAGCGGAGCGAAGAAACTCTCCGCTTTCAATATATAAGCGATTACTTTTTGCTTGTATAATAGATGCTTCGTTCCTCAGCATGACAAAGGGCTTAATTATTCTTCCAGTGTTTAACTACCCGGCTGCCAAATATCGTACTGCCTAAGCGTACCATATTGCTGCCCTGTTCAATCGCGATCTTATAGTCGGACGACATGCCCATTGATAGCACATTAAAGGTTTTATCCTTACGGAAAAAGCTCGCCTTAATGCCATCGTAAAAAGTTTTTAGCTCGTAGTATTCGTCTTTTACCTGTTTTTCGCTATCGGTATTGGTAGCAATACCCATTAGTCCGCGTATTTTAATGTTCTTTAGTCCCGCAAATTCATCCGAGCGCAGCAATTCTATCGCTTCATCAAAACCCAAACCAAATTTGGTTTCTTCATCGGCAATATATATCTGTAACAGGCAATCAATAATGCGGTCGTGTTTTAAAGCGTGTTTATTAATCTCTTGCAAAAGCTTCAGGCTGTCAACAGATTGTATCATGCTGATGAACGGCGCGATGTACTTAACCTTATTACTTTGTAAGTGGCCAATCAGGTGCCATTGTATGTCCTTCGGTAATTTTTCGTATTTATCAACCAGTTCCTGTACCTGGTTTTCACCAAAAATACGCTGACCGGCATCGTATGCTTGTTGTATATCTTCGGGCGGTTTTGTTTTTGATACCGCTAATAATATTACATGTAAACTATCCGTTTCCTTTTTTAGGCTGATGATGTTATCGGCAATGCTCATTTATCCGTATTTTTGCTGAATTAAACCGCTAAATTACAGAATGCGTAAATATATAACCTTGTTTTTTTCAGTATTGCTTTTTTTATCTGCGTGCAGCAATGGTACACCTAGTGGTATTATTGATAAAGATAATATGATAGCCTTGTTAACCGATGTGCATATAGTTGACGGCACCATGATCACCGTATCCCAGGCGCCTGACACTTTATATAAATACGGGAAGGGCAAATATCAGGCGGTTTTTGCAAAGTATCATACCGATTCGGCGCAATTTAGAAAGAGCTTTATATATTATGCAGCAAACAAACCTGTGGAGTTTGCTGATATGTATGACCAGATTTTAAAAAAACTGCAATTTAAAACCGACTCGATAAATAAGCTTGTATCGAAGAAAAATATGGTAAATGGCGGTAAGCCAAATTTACCTGCTGTTCCAAATACAGGCAGCACGCCACATATGCAAGCTCCGCAAGGGGTTAGTCCTCAAAGTAATGTTGTAAACCCAAGAGCAAGGTTTGAGAAAATGCAGGCCCACAGAGATTCATTAATAAGAAAACAGAAAAATAAGAATGCTTTACCCGCAAAGTAGTGTTGATAAACTGGGATTTACCGAGGTAAAGGAACTGATAAAAAATCATTGCCTGAGTGTGATGGGCCAGCAAATGGTGGATAAGATACAGGTGATGAACAATTATGACCTGATCCGTAAATTTTTGAGCCAGGCAAATGAGTTTAAAAATATATTGGTTAATGATGCCCCGCTGCCTATCCAGCATTTTTTTGATATAAAGTCGCTGGCTAATAAGGCACGTGTTGAAGGTGTTTTTTTAAGCGAAGAAGAGTTTTACCAGGTCCAGGCTTCATTAAATACCGTTTTTTCGGTAATAGGTTATTTTAATGAGCGTGAGGGGCAATACCCAAACCTGGAGGCTTTATTTGAGCATTTGCCTATTGAGAAGGCTATCATCAAAAAAATAGATCTTGTAATTGATGCCAAAGGAAAAATAAGGCCTAATGCATCGCGTGAGCTGATGGATATTACCTCAGGCATTTCAAAAGCTGAGCAAGAGGCTCGCAGAAAAATTGATCAGGTATTTAAAAATGCCTCCTCCAGCGGTTGGACGGCTGATGGTTCCTTAACTGTGCGCGATGGCCGGCTTTGTATCCCGTTATTGGCTGAAAATAAGCGTAAGCTCAAAGGCTTTATACATGATGAGTCTGCTTCAGGGCAAACCGTTTATATGGAGCCCGAGGAAGTGTTTACGCTTAATAATAAGATCCGCGACCTGGAATTTGAGCGCAGGCGCGAGATCATCAGGATATTAACCACATTAACTGATGAATTAAGGCCGTATATCCCGCTTTTATTATCGTATCATGGTTTATTAACCAAGTTGGATTTTGTGCGGGCCAAAGCGCTTTTCGCTATTGATATTGAGGCTGAAATGCCCGATGTGGTTAATAAACCCGGACTAAAATTGGTAAACGCGCGCCATCCCTTGCTGTTCCTCAACTTTAAAAAAGAACATAAAACCGTTGTGCCGCTGAATGTGCAGATAGATGACGGTACACGCATAGTTGTTGTTTCAGGGCCGAATGCCGGTGGTAAATCGGTGTGTATGAAAACGGTTGGCTTGCTGCAAATGATGCTGCAGGCAGGCTTATTGATACCAGCATCCGAAGCCAGTACAATGGGGGTATTTGCTTCGTTTTTTGTGGATATTGGTGATGACCAGTCGATAGAAAGCGATTTGAGTACTTACAGCGCGCATCTTTCAAAAATGAAGGAGTTTGTGGAGCAGGCCAACGCTAAATCAATGATATTGATTGATGAGTTTGGTACCGGTACCGATCCGCAATTTGGCGGCCCGATTGCCGAGGCTGTACTGGAATCGCTTAATCATAAAAAGGTTAAGGGCATGGTTACCACGCACTACTCCAACCTTAAAATATTTGCGAGCAATACCGAGGGTTTGGAGAATGCTTCCATGCTGTTTAATAATGTGGAGATGAAACCGCTTTATATATTGGAAGTTGGTAAACCTGGAAGTTCGTACGCTTTTGAGATCGCTCAAAAAATAGGATTACCATTAAATGTGCTTAACCTGGCCAAAAGCAAGGTAAGTGCAGGGCAAAAAAGAGTAGATACCCTGTTGGTTGATCTTGAACGGGAAAAGAAGGAGATAAACGATACCCGTATAAAGCTTGAACGTCAGCAAAGGCAGGTCAATGTCTTACTGGCGGAAAACGAGCAGCTGAAAAGCTATCTTGAAGAAAATAAAAAGACACTCATCCGTGATGCAAAACAGGAGGCGAAGAATATCATACTGAATGCAAATAAACTGGTGGAGAATACCATATCTGAAATAAAAAGCAATAATGCCGATAAGGAAAAAACCCGTGACCTGCGCGAAAACCTGAATCGGGAGTTGCAAAAAAATACTGTTAAGCCCGAGGTAAAGAAACCGGTCATTAATGGTGATGAATTAAAGGCGGGCGATTGGGTAAAGCTAAATGATTCGGAAACTACAGGGCAGGTGATAGAGATTGCCAGGGATAACGTGATTATTGCCATTGGTGAACTGCGCACGGTGGCTAAAAAGAGCAAAGTACAAAAAGTATCCCGCAAGGAAGTGCCGAAGGAGATCAGGAAAAGCTATAATTCGCATAGCAGTGATATGGCAAGCTTTAGTCCGGAGATTGATGTGCGTGGTATGCGTACTGAAGATGCTTTAGGTAATATTGAACGCTTGCTTGATCGTGCCCTGATGATGGGTTTTGGTAACCTGAAGATCATACATGGTAAAGGTGATGGTATACTCCGTAAAATGATAAGGCAATACCTTAAAAAATACGACCAGGTTGATCGAATGGAAGATGAGCATGCCGACCGTGGAGGAGATGGTATAACTTATGTATATTTGAAATAGACCTCACCTAACCCTCTGCAAAGGAGAGGGCTTTAAATGTTAAATGGTTATTAAATGAATTATAAGCATCTTATCTTATGTATTGCGCTGGCAGTAGCTTGTTTTAACTGTAGCGCTCAAATTACTGTTAAGCCTAATGATCCGCATATACAATATATGGGTAGGGTTGATCTGCAGGATACCGCTGCTGTGTTATCGTGGTCGGGGACTACGGTTAAAATAAATTTTGAGGGTACAGGCATCAGTTATAAAATGCGTGATGAGCGCGGCGATAATTTTTATAATGTATTGCTTGATGGTAAAATAATCAAAAAAGAGCAGGTAACTACCGATGGTAGATTTGAGCATGAAATCACCGGCTTAAATGGAGGTAAGCACACCTTAGAATTATTTAAACGTACCGAATGGGCCATGGGTAAAACCTGGTTTTATGGTTTTACAATTAATAAAGGGGGTAAGGCTTTACCTGTTACGCCTGTACATAAACATAAAATTGAATATTTCGGGGATTCTATCAGCTGTGGCTATGCGGCAGAGGATAGCACCGGGCAGGACAGGGGTACCGCGCCTTATGAAGATGGCTACATCAGCTATGCTGCATTAACGGCAAGGCATTTTAATGCTGATTTTCATAATACATCAAAGAGCGGTATCGGGATCACGGTTAGCTGGTTCCCACTTATTATGCCTGAAATGTATGACAGGCTTGATGCCACGGATTCAACCAGTAAATGGAATTTTTCGAAATATACGCCCGATCTGGTGGTGATCAATCTTTTTCAAAATGATTCATGGATAGTTGAAAAGACCGATAACCCGCAATTTAAAGCCCGTTTCGGAACTACCAAGCCCAAACCTGAATTTATTATTAATGCATACCGTGATTTTGTAGCTGCTATCAGGAATAAATATCCAAAGGCACATATCATTTGTATACTGGGTAGTATGGATGCCACTCAAACCGGTTCACCATGGCCTGGCTATATTCAAAAGGCTGTTGATGGCCTTAATGATAAGAATATCTATACTCATTTCATCCTTTACAAAAATACACCGGGCCATCCCAATGTTAAGGAACAACAGGCTATGGCCGATGATCTGGAAGTATTTGTTGCTCAGAATATGAATTGGTAAATATTTAAAAAATGAATGTCATGCTGAACTTGTTTCGGCATCCCACAAGCTAAGTCGCCTGTATGCTGGTCACTTGTCCTGTGAGGTGCCGAAACAAGTTCGGCATGACATGGGTAATATTCTTCCTACGTTTCAATATGGTCTTTATCATCATCTTCTCCAACCTTTTGCTGGTCAGGTAATTCATTAGGGCCGGGAATATTGAGCTCGCCGCCATCACTATCATCAGTGCCTTCGCTATATTCTTCCTGCGGATGCGGGCGATCATTTTCGCCATTGCCGCGTTCCCGTTTTTCGGGTTTAGGTTCATTGGCTGATGCATATGGTTGTGCTTTCGTGTAATTTGGCGCGCCATCCTGGTTTTTAGCTGTAAAGTTTGAATCTTCCGGGTGTTCTTCCGATGGTTCGGTACGTGCAAAATAGGCATTGGTATATCCCGCGTTCTGCGATGGGTTGTTTTTATCATCGCCGGCAGGTGTAAGGTTTTCCTGTCCGAATTTTTGTCCGCCTGCACCTTTACCTTCTGTGGGGTTTGCATGCTGGTCTCCCTTGCCGAATAAGTAATGTTTCTTCAGGTGTTTTTCCTCAATGGTGTGGCTATCATTAACACGGTAGGCATTCGGTTGTGTTTTTGCTAACGGCTGATCGTCCCGGTCATTCGTTAAATGTTCATCATTAAATGTCATTGACTTTTTATTATTTGATGTATTAATACTAATGCTTCAAACTTTTAATTGTTTGGTTTTTTGTAGATATGAACGGTTTTACGATATAGACTTACGATTTTTTTAAACTTCGTAAGTCTCGCTATTCGATGAATAAAAAACTTAATTTTACCTTACCAATTATAGAACATGAATAAAGTAGTTAATGGGGCTGATGAGGCCATTAATGATATTAAAGACGGCATGACCTTAATGCTTGGCGGTTTCGGCTTATGTGGGCTGCCTGAAAATTGTATTGCCGCACTGGTTAAGAAGGGGGTGAAAGATCTTACCTGTATCTCCAATAATGCAGGGGTCGACGATTTTGGCATCGGCCTGATGCTTAAACAACGGCAGGTGAAAAAAATGGTATCATCATATGTCGGTGAAAATGCTGAGTTTGAACGCCAATTGCTAAGCGGCGAACTGGAAGTTGAACTCATCCCGCAAGGCACATTAGCCACACGTTGTATGGCGGCAGGTTATGGCATGCCGGCAATTTTTACTCCGGCAGGTATTGGCACAGAGATCGCCGAAGGCAAAGAAATACGAAATTTTAATGGCAAGGATTATTTAATGGAGATGGCTTTTGATGCCGATTTTGCCATTGTAAAAGCCTGGAAGGGCGATACCATGGGCAACCTGGTTTATCGCAGCACGGCACGTAATTTTAATCCCGTTATGGCCATGGCGGGCAGAGTTACTATTGCTGAGGTGGAAGAACTGGTTGAGCCCGGTGAACTTGACCCTGATCATATTCATACGCCAGGAATTTACGTGCACCGGATCTTCCAGGGCAAGGATTATGAGAAAAGGATAGAGCAAAGGACGATGAGGAAGAAGGATTAATAATAAAACATGTCATTGCGAGCGATAACGCGGCAACCTCGTCGCTTGCATATTAAATGCGACGAGGTTGCTTCGTCGTTCCTCCTCGCAATGACAATAATTTTTGAAAATTATGTTAGACAAACAAGGCATCGCCAAACGCATAGCAAAAGAAATAAAAGATGGTTACTATGTTAACCTGGGCATTGGCATCCCAACGCTGGTGGCTAATTATATCCCCGAAACCATGGATGTGGTATTACAATCAGAAAACGGATTGCTGGGTATGGGGCCATTCCCGTTTGAGGGTGATGAGGATGCTGATACCATAAATGCGGGAAAGCAAACGATAACCATGCTTCCAGGATCAGCCATATTTGATTCGGCGATGAGTTTTGGAATGATACGGGCTAAAAAAGTTAACCTGACCATACTTGGTGCCATGGAAGTATCCGAAAATGGCGATATAGCCAACTGGAAGATCCCCGGTAAAATGGTTAAAGGCATGGGTGGGGCTATGGATCTGGTGGCATCTGCAGAAAATATTATTGTAGCTATGCAGCATGTAAACAAAGCTGGTGAATCAAAGCTGTTGCCGCAATGTACACTGCCTTTAACGGGCATAAATTGCGTTAAAAAAATAGTAACCGAACTGGCTGTGCTTGATGTTTTACCTAATGGCGGTGGTTTTAAGCTGATAGAGCGTGCGCCGGGGATAAGTGTTGAAGAGATTATAAAGGCAACTGCGGGGCGGTTGGTTATTGAGGGGGAGATACCGGAAATGATACTTTAATTTGAAAATTTGGTGATTTGAAGATTTGAAAATGATTAACCTTTTGAGGTTGAAATTATTTTTGATAAAATTCGAATTATAGATGTTAGCTTATCATTCAATATTGGATTGTAAGGATAAGTTTTAGCGAATTTACATAACAATAGAAAGTACTCTACTTCATCTGCCTCTTTTGCAGCAATCTTTATTTTATGAATAAAATCCAATTTACTTTCGGCATTTTGTGCTTCACGAACATTTGCACCAATAGATGTACCTGCCTTTAATATTTGTTTTGCAATAACATACTTCCGTGCTAACTCCAGCTCTTCAGAAAACTCGATTATATCTAAAGCGAATTCAAAAGTTAATTTTACAATCAGGTTTTCTTTATCATCCCTCATTAGGTAATTTAAAAATGGTGTGCCTCAAATTAAGGAATCATTTTCAAATCTTCAAATCACCAAATCTTCAAATCAATACTTTCTCCCTCAATTGATGCGATATATTCTCCGTAATACAAATAATATCATCAGCAACATGGGTATTGTTGGTGATGATCTGGTCGCATTCATCTTTATAGGGCAGCAGGAACTCTTTATAGGCCGGTACAACGTGGTTTATCCATTTATACATTACATCATCATGCGAATAGCCGCGTTCCATCAGGTCGCGTTTTAGGCGGCGCTGGAGGGCTATATCATCATCAGCCTCAATAAAGATCTTCAGATCCAGTGACTCTGCTATTTTTCTGAAATGCAGGATAAATAAACCCTCTACAATTAAGATAGGAGCGGGCTTTATCTCCAGCATCTTAGGGATGGCACTGGGATTATTAAAGGTATATTCCTTTTTTACTATAGTTTGCCAGTTGAGCAAACTATTTATATCATCTTCAAAATGCTGATGGTCGATCGTATCCGGCAGGTCAAAATTAAATAGTTTGTTTTCCTCGGCGGTCATATCAGGTGGTACCGGAAAATAATAATCATCCTGCGATACTAAACAGACCTCGTTAGTGCTAAAATGTTCAAGAAAACACTTTAAAAAAAAGGTTTTGCCAGAGCCACTTCCCCCTGCAATACCGATTATAAAAGGTTTATTCATTCGGGCTGCCGTAGCTGATGTTTACATGAAAGCGTTTATCCAAAGCACCTAATGAATCGGCAACATTTTTAGTTACCACGATGATCACATCTTTAGTTGATTCATTATCGGTAAACCTGCCTACCACCTTAGCATAGGTAGTAAGGTTGGTCATGGGGTTGGTTATTTTTATAACTGTACCAATTGGTGCAGTACGGTGTAAAACCAGTTTTTTGTTGGGATCAAGGTCTGTGCCATCAATATAAGTGGCTACGCCTTTTTCATCTTTCTCATACAAACCAAATTTGTTGGCATTAAAATGACTGGCATTGCTGCTATCCGCAGGCATTATAGCCGTGTTGTCCTGTTTGGCAACTACTGGCGGAGCAACCGGCGGCGGCGTGCCTGTACGTACCTTTAATATTTGGCCTGGTGCAAGTGTACTTGATGTAAGGCCATTAAGGCTGGTAATATCTTCAACCGTGGTACCAAAGCGTTTAGCAATAGAATATAAAGTTTCACCTGCCGATACCTTGTAATCCTGTGTTAAGTTACTATTATTAGCTGGCGGGGTTTGTTGTGTTTGCTGACCCTGTTGCTGAGGCTGTGGCTCTTGCTGAACCGGTGGAGCCTGTTGTTTAACAACTTCTGTTTTAACAGGTGCATTTTGCTGCGTAGCAGGGTGTAATTGCTGCTGCGGCGTATTGTATGACGATTCAAGGAAAGGCCTGTCGGTAGGTACCTTGATTACATTGCCAATAACCAATGCTGCATTGTTGTTGAATTGTATTATAGTTTTTGGACTTACCTTATAAAGGCGGCCTAGTGAGTAATAGTTATCTTTTGGATCAAGCTTATGCAGGATCACTTTTTTGCCATCTTTATTTTCAACGCCAATAGAATCACGCAATGATTTAGCAAAAACTGAGGCGGATGTTGTAAATAATAATGCTGTAAATAATAAGATCTTAAATTTCATAATATGTTATAATACACTAATTTATAAGTTAACAATATTTAATACTGACTTATCTTTAATATAAATTAAACGGGTTTTATGCAATATAAACGCCTCTGGTTGTAATTTCTGTATACTGGTATTTAATAAATCGTCATAAACTTTATCAACACCATTAAATATATACAGATACTGTTTTAGCGTTTCAGCTTCCAAAGTGTGCAAAGATACAATTCTGAAATTATTGTATTCCAGATAATGAATACTATTTCCAAATGGTGAAAAAAGGATTAATTCCGGCGATAAAAATGCAGGGTCAATCAATTGTGGTACCACTATACTGTTCTGTATCTCATGATTAACAGACGGATCATAGGCCCGGTTTGTTGCACCGGTTTTAACATCAGCTAAAAATAATTTTTTAGGTTGGATATTGGTATTGTATACAACCGGTCCATCAGCGCTTAAATGATCGAACGCGTTAATATAGTTACCCCATAACGTCTCGCCGCTAATGGCATCAATGGCAATTATACCTTTATGCAAAGGCCCATTTTCCGATTGGTAATTGTGTAAGAGCAGTACCCCGTTATAGGCAGCCTCAATACCGGTTAACCAGCGCTCAGGAGTGGTGAGCTCTTTAAAGTTAGTGTGGCCCGTGTTTAAATTTATAGATGAAAAACTAACCTGTTTATCCTGCTCGTTGCGGGTTTCTACAAAGATAGTTTCACTGAGCTCATCAATTTCAAGGCGCCAAATGGTACCGTTAAATTGCTGGCTGATGTAAGATTGGAGCATGGACATACTTTGCAAATATGGCTAAAAATGTTTTGTCATATTTGCAGATGTGATAAATGATAGGAGAATTACGGAGTTTAACTCGTTGTTTGTTTTAATGGCCTCGTTGAGGGCTTCGCCGTTTTAAAACTTCGTAATTCTGACAAAAGATGTCGGGCAAAATTTATTTCACAGGCAATGCTTCATTCGAATGGCCATTTTCATAAAAGATAACTTTAGTTATCTGCCCTTTATCATCTGTTATAAATTCAGCCTCGGCATTAAATTCTTTCACGAAAAACTTATTCTTAGTTTCCGGATAGACATTTAAGGGTTGCTGGTTACCCATCTGTATAGTTAACTGGCTGCCTTGTTTCGCCACTGTGGCAACCTGTTTTGGAGTAATAGCATATTTACCGGTATAGCTTTGTAAAATGGCATCATCAACCTTAATTACTTTGCGGGTTATTGATGTATTTAAGCCTTTAAAGCCATATACTTTGGCTACGCTGTTTACAATGTCATTATTTATGTTGCCATTATCCGAGTTCACCATTACCACTATGCCATTACCGCTTTCAAAGCTTCCATAATAAACGCATCTGAAGCCTTCATTTGCGCCGCTGTGCGAAAAATATTTGGTGCTATCCCTGTTTATCACGAAAGTGCCTAAAGCTGCCTCATTATCGATATATGGCGTAAGCCTGAGCTGCGTCATTTGTTGGTTCAAAACTTTTGATGACTTTTCATGGTAAGCCAGTTGCGTTTCAATAATGTATTTGGCAAGGTCGGTAGGGTTGGTCCATAAGCCGGCGGCGGCCTGCTCCGGATAGGTGTGGAATTTGCCTGGTATCTCTTTACCATCAGGCCGGTAGCCAGCAGCTAACAATGCCGGTTTTACATTAACAGGAGGTTGGGTGTACGTGCTGCTTGTCATCCCCAATGGTTTCAATACATTATCATACATGTATTTATCATATGATTCGTGGGTAATATCCATCACTATCATTTGTGAAATAGTGATACCACCACCCGAGTATTCCGACTTTAAACCCGGTGCATACATAGAACGGATAGCCGGTGAATTTGCTGGTTTTGTTCCGTTAAGTATCTGTACTAAAGTAGGTAGGGTATCTGTTGCTGAATAGCCTCCAAACCCATGTACCGTTAACCCTGCGGTATGGCTCAATAGGTTGGCCACACTTATTTTTTTGTTTTTCGATAAGGAATCATACGGGAATTTCCAACTGGTGAGATAATTATTGATATCAGTGTACAGGTCTAATTTTTTATCCTGAACCAGTTTTAATACACCTACCGCGTTTAATGATTTACTAATAGATGCCGCCTGAAAAAGCGTTTGCGCGGTTACAGGTATTTTTAGACTGTCATCAGCATAGCCATAACCTTTTGCCCACTCTATTTTATAATTGTGTATTACGGCAATGCTTACCCCGTGTATATGGTTATCCTGCATATCCTGTTGAATGCTGTATGGCGCGTCGCCTTCAATTCGTATGGGTTTAAGCATATTGTTTTCAACCTGACTGATTTTGTCTGCGATAACCGGATCAACAGTTTGCGCATAGGTCTTAAATTGAAGAAATAGTAAAGATGCAAGTATGAGTGACAGGCGGATTGATCTCATTGGTTTATAGGTTTATATGATTATATAAATATAAACAGTTAATGGGATATGCTAATTATTTTTTGCTAAAAAAATAGCTATTGAGGCTATCATACAGTTAAAATCGCCGTACATTATAGCAGCAGATCTTTTTGCATCGATCTTAAAAATGGTAAAGAGATGGGAATAAGTGAAGCCAGTTAAGAGAACTTTGAATCGCTAAAATATGCGATATATGAATACCTGAAATATATAAATGCGGACAATGAAACAGCCTTGTAAGCATAGCTACAAAGCAGTTTCGTTGTTAATAATTTATAAATTCATCTTTTAAGATGAATAATATGATTTGCTATTTGAAAGCTGATACGTGGGTGGTCTTTATGCTGAGTATAAAAGATTTACCTACACTGATCTTGATGTTTTTATCCTGTAACATAGGTTTGATGGTTTCATCAGATTTTAGGGCTTCGAAAAGGTCGCGGGCTACTGCTGAACCGCTGATGTTGTTGGTTACCTTACCATTCTCCATGGTGATATTGAATGTATAACCTGATTTACCCCGGTCGCCGGCTGATTCAAAATCTGTTATGTTTAGTTTAAAGCTTTGATCTTCGTTAAAACTTCTTTTCAGATGCAGGCGAATAACCGGGAGGTATTTTTTCCAGGTTTGTAAGTATTTTCTTTCTTCCATGTAGGGCGTAAAGGTATGATTTAAAATGAGAATAGGGGGGATATATACTCGTTAAAATGCCTGAAACTAATTTTCAATGTACGATACCGTAGTGTATTATCTGGTATTTAACGGCAATTACACCTGTTTAATATATTAATTTCAGATTTTGGTGAAACATTAGGAAAAGAAATTTATTATTACCGGTAAGAAATTTTAAAGTAATACATGTATTGGTACGAAGATGAGGTTAAACGCCTTGAGAATGATGGTTTAAAAAATGGATTTGGTGCCGATACCATTTTCTATGGCAGTTCAACCATGCGCCTGTGGACAAGCTTATCTACAGATTTTGAGAGCCTTAAACCTGTTAATCTTGGTTTTGGTGGGTCAACACTTGCTGCCTGCGTGTGGTTTTTTGAACGGATAATGACTAACTATCACCCCAAAAAACTGGTAGTTTACGCGGGCGATAATGATTTGGGTGATGGCCGGCATCCCGAAGAAGTGTTCATCTTTTTTCAGCAACTGGTTGTAAAAGTTAGTAAGCAGTTTGGCGATATTCCCTGCTATTTTGTATCACTAAAGCCAAGCGTTAGTCGCTGGAATATGGCCGACCAGTTTAAATTCACCAATAATATAATTGAAACTGAAATTGTTAAGCACGATGGTAACTGGCATTTTATAGATGTTTTTAAGCAAATGATTGATGCCCAGGGACGCCCTAAAAAAGAATATTTTGTTAGCGATGGTCTGCATTTGAGCGAAAAGGGCTATCAGCTATGGAAAGAGGTGATAAATAGTTATATTGCAGGTAATGGTTAACTATTAATTTACCTTCAATTAATATTCAGTGATGATATTTCCTGCATGAATAAGCTATATCAAAATGAACAGGGAATATCACATATGGTATAGCAGCAGGCTGCAGCGCAACATGGAACTGCTGGTTTTTGGGCACGGCGGCAGAGCTGTATTAATGTTCCCGACCCGCATGGCCCGGTTTTATGATTATGAGAACTGGGGAATAATAAACGCATTGAGCGATCGGATCTGTAAAGGCGAACTCCAGTTGTTTTGTGTTGATAGTATTGATGCCGAAAGTTTTTACAACCAGTGGGTACACCCATCTGTACGTATTAACAGATATATACAATATGAGCAGTATATTTTGCACGAAGTGATACCCTTTATGCGCTCTAAAAACAGTAATAATAATTTTGAAGTTGCCGGCTGTAGCATGGGTGCTTACCATGCTGTAAATATGGCTATGAAACATCCCTCATTGTTTAAAAAAGTAGTGGGGATGAGCGGGAGGTACGATCTGTCCAAACAGATGCAGGACTTCAGAGATCTGTTTGATGGCTACCATGATGAAAATATTTATTTTAACATGCCCCGACAGTTTGTCCCTAACCTGAACGATTGTTGTAATTTGAATGCTATCCGCGATATGGAAATTGTACTGGCTATTGGCGAAACAGATCCGTTTATAAGCGATAATAAAGATTTTAGTCACTTGCTTTACGACAAGGGTATACCTAACCAATTGTATGTATGGGGCTGTTATGCCCATAGGCCAAAATATTGGCGGCACATGGTGCAATTGTATTTGTAATTTGTTGGAGACAACTCCAGGGAAGAACAAATAGGATGGGTGTCACCCTTCGACTATCGCTCAGTATGACACCTTTTTTAATCTTCGAATACCGATAGGGACATCCCCAACAAAAGCCAAAAACCTATATGATTTATGAACAGGCATTTGTTTATTTGTAATACCTATGAAAATAAAAAACGTAATTTTCGATCTCGACGGCACTATTGCCGATACCTTGCCCTTATGCATCGCGGCCTTTAAAAAGAGTGTCGAGCCCTTGTTAAATAAGGAAATCAGCGAGCAGGAGATCATCGCAACTTTTGGCCCATCAGAAGAAGGTACCATCCGGAAACTTATCCCTGCGCATGAAGAGGCCGGTGTTAAGGCTTACCTGCATTACTATGAACAATTACATTATACCTGTCCGGTTGCTTTTGCTGGAATAACGGAATTGCTCGAGTTTTTAAAGACAGAAGGGGTGCAACTGGCCATGGTTACCGGCAAGGGGATACATAGTACACGTTTATCATTAAAGCAATTTGGTTTGGAGCAATACTTTATCATAATGGAAACAGGATCGCCCGAAGGGCCAAATAAGGTAAATGGTATACGTAATGTGTTAAGCCGGTTGAATGCGGATATAACTGAAAGTATTTACGTAGGCGATGCGCCAAGCGATATTGTTTATTGCAAACAGATCGGTATCCCAATAGCCGCTGCTGCTTGGGCAAGCACAACTAATGCCGGGGAATTAGCAAAACTAAACCCCGACTGGCTGTTTAATACGGTAGAGGAATTTAAAATCTGGATAGCTGATCTTATATAATCAGGTTGATTTTCCCGCCCGTTCAAGCGTGGACGCTTGAACGGGCGGGTGACAACTCCAACAAAGAGCGGGCTTTTAGTTGCCCAGCGTTTTGATCTTTATATTCCTGAAGTTTACTTCAAAACCATGATCCTGTAATAAGATATGGCCTTTGTCGGCCTCGCCAAAGTTTTTCCATACTTTGTATTTACTCACCTTTACCAGTTCACGGTAAGCATCAGATTTTCGCACATACGCCAATACTTTTACACCATTCAGGTAATGTTCAACACGGTTATCAGGGTAAACAATTATTTCGCCGCTGTTCCAGTCGCCTATTGGCCTTATAATGCTTGGTGGTTTGTTGGCAGTTATAAGATCATATAATGATGCCAGTGTGCGGTCACCATCACGCCCCAGTTTGGCATCAGGGTGTACTGCATCATCCAGTATCTGGTATTCGAGGCCAATAGCAGAGCCGCCTGTATGTTCCTGCAGTGTTACAAAATATTTAACCCCGCTGTTTGCACCTCTTGTCATTCTGAAATCGAACTTAAGATCAAAAGCGCTGTACTCCTTAACGGTTACAATATCGCCTACATTTTTTGCCTCTTCTCCACCCGAATTCTGGATGGTCATCGTGCCATCTTTTACTATCCAGCCCCCTGGTTTGACGGGGAAGGTATCCATATTGGCACCTATCCAGCCGCTTGATGTTTTTCCATCAAATAATAATTGCCATCCTTCGCGCTTTTCCTCTTTTGTTAATTTATTATTGGTCTGTGCAAAGCTGGGCGCAGTATAAAAAAGGCTGGAACTTAGTAGTAATACCGTGGCTATTTTGCCGATTGTTGTTTTCATAGATGAATGTTTTTAAGATGGATATGTATTGCTATTTTTTTAAATTATTCAAATATTTTATGCTCTCGGGCACCTGGGTTAAAGAATTGCTGCTTTCATCTTCAATATAATAATGCTGAACGCCGGCCTTAATAGCGGCATGCATAACCTCAGCAATATTTATCTGCCCTGTACCGAGCACTACATCATTTTCCTGCGACGTGCCTCCGGTTGAATGACCGGCCACACCCTTTTTTAAATCTTTAAGATGCAACGCCCTATACCTGCTGCCATATTTGTTAAGCAATCCAGCCGGATCCTGCCCAGGGAAGAAAGCCCATAGAATATCAAGCTCAAAACTCACATACCGGGGATCGGTGTTTTTAACCAGGTAATCATAAAGTGTACCATCCTGATAAGGCACAAATTCAAAGCCGTGATTATGATAGATAAATTCAAGGCCATATTTCTCTTTTAAGAGTTTACCATATTTATTGAAATCTTCTACTGCTTTTTGCGCGTTCTCTAAGGTGAAAGTACCTTGATGCGGTATACCTGCAACCCGCACATAGCTTGCGCCTAATGCTTTTGCATTGTTTGCTACTTCATCTGTTTTATTTACCAGGTCTTCATAGCTTACACCAAAGGATGAGCAATGTATTCCCCGTTCATCCATCAGCTTGCGTATTTCGGCTGCTGTTTTCCCAAAAAGACTCGAAAACTCTATGTCAGTAATGCCATTGCCTTTAACAATATCCAGTGTTCCCGGCATATCTTTTTGAAAGCCATCGCGATAAGTAAAAGATACAATACCCGGGGCTTGAGGGAACAGCAAATCGTTACGTTGCGCATAAACGTTAGTAATAACGCAAAAAGCAATAAACAGGGAGCTGTATAATTTATAACAAGTTTTAAGTGTTTTCATAAGAATGAGATTGTTATACTTTAGGTTCCCAACCCGGTTCATAGGTGCGGCTCCATAATTTTTGTGCTTCAGGATCATTTAAAATAAATCCCGTTTGTGGGTCTATCTTCAAATCACGGCCTACGCGCCAGGCAATATTACCCAGTTGCATACCCAGGATGCTCTTGTAACCTATCTCCACATCACAGCTAGGACGGGTATTATTACGGATAGCATCCAGGAAGTTTGCTATATGCAGGCTGTCCCATTCTACACCCGGACTTGTAGTATTACGCCCCTGTATAGCCTGATTCATTGTCGGTGCTACCTCGTTGATCAGTTTGCCATCGGGGTCATAAACTTTATAGCCGTCACCATCAGTATCAAGGCTGCCGTTATCGCCATAAAATATTACACCGCGGTCGCTTCCTTCAATCTTTCTCCCGTTTGAGCTCCTGCTTTCCCACATCAATGATTTACGGTCGGGAAAATCCATAGCTATAACTTGTGTATCAGGTGTTTGCCAGTCATCCTTAAACTGGTACCTGCCACCAATTGATGTTACATGTGATGGGAAATCAACCCCTAAACCCCAGCGAGCCACATCAACCTCATGGGTGCCATTGTTAAGTGCTTCGCCGGTTCCCCAGTGCCAAAACCAATGCCAGTTGTAATGGATCAAGCCATCCTGGTAGGCAAGGCGGGGAGCAGGGCCCTGCCAAAGGTCATAGTTAAGTTCAGCAGGCACGGTTCCGGGTTTCAGATAGGTAGCCTTGCGGTTATTGGTGTACCATGCTTTCGCAAAATACACCCGGCCTATCAGGCCTTTATGCAACTGGTCAATGGCCTGTATCAATACAGGCACCGACCTGCGCTGCGCGCCCATTTGCACTACTTTGTTGTATTTCCGGGCCGCAGCAACAGCAAGCTGCCCCTCATGCGGGTTATGGCTCAGTGGTTTTTCTACATAAACATTCTTGCCGGCCTGGCAACCCATAATAGTAAGCGGGGCATGCCAGTGATCGGGTGTTGCTATGTAGATAGCATCAATATGTTTATCTTCAAGTAGTTTGCGGCAATCGCCTTCGGTTCTCGGTGCGTCAGCCTGACCGGCATCAGTCACCGTTTTAATTGCTTTAGCAAATGTTCGGGTATCAACATCACATAAAACAGATACACGGGTATTGCTTTGTTTAGCAAATGTACCGCACATGCTTCCGCCGCGGCCATTAATGCCAATTACCGCTGTATATATGCGATCGTTGGCGCCAATAATGTTTCTGTAGCTTTTGGCGCTCATAGCTGATAGCTTGTTCCCTATAGCAATACCGGCAGTAGTGATTGCCATTTTTTTGACAAAATCCCGTCTTTTTTCCATGAAATTCAGTTTTGATTAACTGGTTTATTATTGGTTAAATATTCGAAAATATGGTTTAAAGCTATTAAATGATATGAAAGATAACAATTAAAAAATGATTGTATCTGTTTTATTACCATCACTCGGACACATTCTTTATTGCGATTATGAAAGTTGAAATGTTTTCTGTGACGATCATAATGTAAGATGCTAATGTATCTTAAAAATAAAAATATAATTAATAAGAATTATTATTACATTTTGGTTAATATTATTAGTAGATTTATAGAACTTCAGATTAACATAGTTTAATCTTATTACTTCTCTTTAAACACCTGCAATATTGCAGACGAAAGTCTAGTATTTCTTTCCTGAAAATTAGCCGCATACAATATGTGTGCATACCTTAACCTTTGTAATCCTTACTATGATGAAAATTTTTACTTTTCTTTTTACTGCCGCGCTTTTTTGTGTGGTGTCAGACGGGGCATTTGCCCAAACCGCGCCATCGTTAGGTGATGCGCAAAGCTTCGCTGTACTTGGCAGCGCTACGGTAACCAATACAGGGCCAACCGTAATTACTGGCAATGTTGGCGTTAGTCCGGGTTCAGCAATTACAGGTTTTCCGCCTGCAACAATTATAAATGGTAAGCTATATTCCGGTGCGGCATCTTTAGCCGGTGCAGCTCAAATCAGCGCGCTGGCAGCTTATGCTAACCTGTTAACTCAGGCAACAACTATTGGACAGATACACGTTTTCAGACAGCGATATTTATGGCGGTGACCCCGCTATTGGCGCTAATCTTCTTGCTAAGGGTTCAGCTACTACTATTGCTTCATTTAAGAGCACAATATATACGTCTAACCAGATTAGTCAGGTTTATATTGTTAAAACTTCACCAGATAATTCAAAAACCATGCAAAAAGTACAAGTATCCGCTGCCGATATAACGGCATCTATAGGTATTTAATCAATGAAGGCGGCAACATTGCATTGTAATGCTTGCCGCTTTTACTTTGTACATTATCAGGAATTCTTAATTTAATTCATCAAATATTCTGCTGAAATTATCCGCAATAGCTGGCTGGCTTCTTTTGCTTTATCAAAATTTTCCTTCAGCAACTGCTTTATGAATGCTGACACGGAAGCAAAGATATTTGAAGGGCAATATTGGATATATCCAACTTACTCCGCACCTTATGATGAGCAGGTGCATATGGATGCCTGGTCGTCAAAGACTTGGTACACTGGATTAAGCACCCCGATATTATTGATACCTCCTACATAAAATGGGCAAAACGTGCCATGTGGACGCCTACTGTAACAGAAATGGGGAGCAAGTACTATTTCTTTTTCGGCGCGAATGATATTCATGATTATAAAAAGGAAACACTCCAAATAAGTGTTTCCTTAAGTGCTCCCGACGAGATTCGAACTCATATCGATGGTACCGGAAACCATAATTCTATCCGTTGAACTACGGGAGCAATATGGCGCAAATATAACTTATTTCCGCGTTTACATAAGTTCAAAATGAAAATGAAAGATTATTTTAAAAAGATTCTGAAACCATTGTAAGTAAATTGGAAATTCAATTTGATTTATTGATGTTTAGAATAAACTTCGCTGCTCTGTTTCCGGGTTTTGTAATTTCTGCAAATAAGATCGGATCAGGGTAATGAGCTCAGGGCCATATTGCTCAGCTTTTTGCGGACCGACACCTTTTATCGCGCTTAACGCTTTAAGCGTGGGCGGAAGTTTTTCAGCAATCATAGCCGCCGTTTTTTCGGAGATAACCCTATTGGGCATTACCTGATCTTTTTCGGCTATACTTTTGCGCCAGACTACTATTTGATCATAAAGCTTTTCGTTGGGTTTGGCGTTCAATGCTTTTACATATGAACGGCTTTTGTCGGCCACTGAAGCAGCAAGCGCATCTTTGCTGGCAGTAAGGTAAGCTGTAACTGAAAATCCTGTTTCGGAGAAATGCCCCATAAGGCTGATCCGGGCCATGATCCATTGCAGGAGCTGGTCGGCTTTTGCGGCGCCTTCTTTTGATTTCCCGATCAGGGCGGGGATCTGGGCGTGAAGACTTTCAGCAATCGCCGACAAAGCTGAATGGAAATAATGGGCCGCTTTACGGATGCGCCCTGTATCCCCTGCATCTAACTGTTTGCTGAATTTAGCAGCAATAGATAAAACCTCAGTTTGAAGACCAGGTATCAGCTGTTCAAAGCCCGCGATCCTGTTTCTTAAACCGTTAAAGTTGAATAGTTCGGTCAGGAGATATTTTTGGTATAACTGCCGGTCAAGCTCCAGTTTTTTAGCATCGGGCTGGAACAGTCTGGCTTGTGTATTGAAATGTGCTACTGCCGGGTCGCCGATAATGTTGTGCGCGCTTATCGGATTTCGGAGTACCATGCCCGAAAGTGTGCGGCAACGGCTAAGGGCTACGTAGGCCTGCCCGTGGGCGAAAGCGCCGCTGATATCGATAATGGCCTTGTCAAAAGAGAGGCCCTGGCTTTTGTGGATGGTGATGGCCCAGGCGAGTTTGAGGGGGATCTGGGCAAAGCTGCCTGCATTGGTTTCGCTGATCTGTTGTTCCTCCAGCTTATATTTGATATTAGACCATTCCAGCGCCTGAACCGCGATCTCCCGATCGTTGCCGCACTGTACAAATACCGTATCTTTTTCAATGCGGATAATGGTGCCGATCTTTCCGTTATAAAATAGTTTTTCGGCAGAGCTGTCGTTCTTTACAAACATGACCTGGGCACCTGTTTTGAGCTTGAGTTCGGTGTCTGTAGGATAGGCATCTTTAGGAAATTCCCCCTTTATCGTCGCTTTAAATTCAAATTCCTGCCCGGGCAGCGTCTCCACTAATTCGTTATTAATTTGCTGCGCAATACGGTTATGGGTAGTTAGCGTAATGTACGGGTCTTCGGCAGGCGGACGGAAATCTACCTGGTGCCTGGCGTTTAGCAGTGCCAGGTTTTCGGGGCTGATGGCCTGGTTGCGTACTTCGTTGAGGATATCAACGAAAGCCTGTTCCTTTTGCCGGTATACATGATCGAGCTCTATTTGTACAAAAGGTGTCTTTTGTAACACAAGGCTACTGAAAAAGTAGGGGGTGGTGTAGTACCGGCCCAGCATGGCCCATTCCTCGTCACGTATAATAGGGCTGAGTTGAGATAGATCGCCGATCAGCAGGAGCTGTACGCCGCCGAAAGGATATGGGTTTTCTTTAATATTCCGTAAAATGAGATCTATCTGATCCAGCACATCGGGCCGCACCATGCTTATCTCATCTATGATCAGTAGTTCAAGTTCGGAGAGCAGCGCTTTTTTTTCGGGGCTATAGTGTGCATCCGGCCGGGCATTGCCGCCCGGAATAACCGGCCCGAAAGGAATCTGGAAGAATGAGTGGATGGTCATGCCGCCTGCGTTGATGGCTGCCACGCCGGTTGGAGCAACTATCGCCAGCTTCTTTTTGGCATCCTGTTTTACCTGTTGCAGAAAAGTGGTTTTACCGGTGCCCGCTTTCCCGGTAAGAAAAACGATGGTATTGGTGGATTCCACATAATCAAAGGCTAATTGTATTACCGGGTTCCCGTCCGTCTGCTTCATATCTGTTACAATTTTACGATAATGCGCGGAAATGTACCCATTCACAGGCGCTTAGTTTTTCCACAAGGCTTGTGGCAGCATTGTCAATTAGCTACTTTCGGCGGCTATGAAAGTTATTATCGCCGAAAAACCATCCGTTGCCCGGGAGATTGCAAAAGTTTTTGGTGCAACCACCAAAAAAGACGGCTATATGGAGGGTAAGGGCTATACTTTCACATGGGCATTCGGTCACTTGCTACAACTGGCAGCCCCCCAGGAATATGGCTTTTATGGCTGGAATGTTCAAAATTTGCCCATGCTGCCCCTGAAATTTAAACTGGCTATCCGAAAGGTGAAAACCAAGGATGGTATGGTGGATGATCCGGGGGTAAGAAAACAGCTGGATATTATTAAAGGTTTGTTTGACGAAGCTACGGAGATCATTGTAGCGACAGATGCCGGGAGGGAAGGGGAACTGATCTTCCGTTATATTTATTATTACCTGAAATGTAAAAAGCCTTTTAAGCGCCTGTGGATCTCTTCTCAGACCGATGAGGCAATTAAGGATGGCTTTAGGAACTTAAAACCGGGATCTGATTACGATACTTTATTTAATTCAGCCCATTGCCGGTCACAATCAGACTGGCTGGTAGGAATGAATGCTACCCAGGCACTGAGCTTATCAGCAGGTACACGTTCCGTTCTTTCGCTGGGTAGGGTGCAGACACCAACGCTGGCCATGATTTGTGCACGATATCTTGAAAACAAAAACTTTGTGCCGGAACCCTTTTATCAGGTGAGTATCATGGTGGATAAAGACGGGCAGGTCTTCCGCGCGTTGAATGAGGAGAAATTTAAAACAAAGGAAGAGGCGCAGCTGATTATAGATGAGGTAAGGGATACAGCATCCGGCGTTCCTGATGGTGGCCATATTTTAAGTGTAGAAGCGAAACCCAGAAAAGAACCACCTCCCTTACTGCACGACTTGAGCAGCCTGCAACAGGAAGCTAACAAGAAAAAAGGATTTACAGCTGATCAGACACTTACCTTATTACAAAACCTGTATGAAAGTAAGCTGGTTACCTATCCGCGTACAGGCAGCCGTTATATCGGCGATGATGTATTCGCAGGGGTGCCGGTACTGATCGATAAATTTAAGGATCATCCGGAGTTCGGTAAGCAGGCGACTGCTCTTTCCGGAGCAAAACTGAGTAAACGAAGCGTAAATGCTAAAAAAGTTACTGATCACCATGCGATATTACCTACGGGCGAAATTCCTTATCAATTATCGCCAGACAGGCAAGCTATTTATGACCTGGTAGCAGGCCGGATGCTGGAAGCTTTTCACCAGGATTGTATTAAGGAGATCACGAAGATCACGGTACAATCGGGCAGCAATTTTATAGCAAGCGGAACGGTTATCAGCAATGCAGGCTGGCGTGCGGTTTTTAATGAGCCGGATGAGGATAAAAAGGAGGAAGAAAATGCATCGCTACCAAAAGTAAAACAGGGCGAGAACCTGCCGGTAACAGATAAGGCCCTTTTGGAGAAGCAAACCAAGCCCAAACCTATGTATAACGAAGCTTCTCTTTTAAAAGCTTTGGAAACGGCAGGCAAGGAGATTGATGATGAGGAATTGCGTTATGCAATGAAAGATAGCGGATTAGGTACACCTGCAACCCGGGCAGCTATTATAGAAACACTAATAAAAAGGGATTATATCCTACGGGAGAAAAAGAACCTGTTGCCAACTGCTACCGGATTGGCGGTTTACGATGTGGTGAAAGACCATCGTATAGCGCAGGCGGAGCTGACAGGTAATTGGGAAAAAAGGCTGGAGGAGATCCGTTCAGGTGCTTCAGTTGAAAGTTTCCAGGAGGAGATCAAAGCTTATACCCGGGACATTACCCGGGAACTGCTGAAAGCAGGTAAAGGGATGATGATTGTAAAGACATAAAACCTTATATAGCATCGTTTTGATAAGGGATTTTAAACCTCATCTGGCAGCCTTTACCTGCATCACTATCAACACTTATGCTCCCTCCCTGTAGGTGGATGAGCCGTTGGCAAATGAAAAGGCCCAAACCAGTTCCGGGCTTTTTATTGGCATGGTTAGCCTGGTAATAACGGGTGAATAGTTTGGCCTGATACTCTTTTGGAATACCTACGCCCGTATCAGTAACGGTTACATCCAGTTCAAGGGTTTGTTCATTTACCGGCAGTATAAGTGCTTTAACAGTTACACTGCCATTATCAGTATATTTAATGGCATTGCTTAACAGATTAACCATAACCTGTTTCAGCCGGAATGCATCTCCTTTAACAAGAAACCCTGTTTTTTCGCCAAACTCAGATGTTATTATTAGCCCTTTGTTTTCAGCCATAAATTTAACAGTTTCTACAGCTTCCCTGATTTCATGAAAAGGATCGAAAGAAACCAGTGTCAGTACGTCAACTTGTTGCTGATCCATTTTCCCTGCATCCAGGATATTATTCACCGTTTCCATCAGCATGGTAGAGGAACGATTAATAGAGGCTAATTTTTTCTGCTGATCGGCAGTAAGTGTCGTTTTATTGAGCATATACACGGCCCCGGTGATTACGGTCAATGGATTTCTGATCTCGTGACTCATGGTGGCCAGGATCTCTGATTTCTGACCGGCCAGTACCACGGCCCTTTCATTCTCTGTCAGATAGTTTTGTTCTGCCTCCCTCGCTTTGCGGATAAATAGAATGAGTAATGGAATAAAGACTAATACCATCGCTATGGCGATGCCGCTAAACGTATTCATTTCATCAGTAGCGGATTGATATTGTCTTAATATTTCACTTCGACCCCTTTCCCATACATCAGAATCAATGTCTTTTAATCGTTGTAAAAGTTCATGGAGTTGTCCGACCAAACCAAGATTGGCCGCTATTAATTGTTTATCGGATAACACAAGACGACTGTTTTGCTCATTTAACTCCTTTAGCAGTTTTCCGATAACCTTTTCATGTTTGTTGTTGAGCGACCGGGTAACCGAGTCCCTGACCTGTTTTTCCCGGCGAATTGTTAATACTTTGATGGTCGCCTGGTTTTTGTTGGCAATAGCATCCTTTAAGCGTTTTAATAAGCTATTATTATTCTTGTTAACACTCACGGTAGTGTCGGCAGAACTCTTTTCTTTAATATGCTGCTGGAAATGAGGTGCATTGATTGCACTTGGAGGCACCGTTGTATTAATGCTTGCTATGGTAGTTACTCTTAAAAGGGAATCAAAGTCATGTTTCAACTCGAATACCTTTTGGGATAATAACAACTTTTTTTCAAGAGATGCTGTAATATGCTGTTTACTTCCGGAGAGATAACTGGCGCTGTCGGCCTGGTAATCTTTCATGATGCCTGTTATCCGGCTGAAAATATTTTTAAGCCGGGCTTTATAACTTTCCAACTCGGCGTTGTGCCCATATAAACCAGCCTGCTGGAAATCGTTTTCAGCCTTATTCAATTCTAAAAGAATATTGCTGATATCTTCTGCTTTAGAGGGCTCTTTAAACTCCTGGCTTAGCTTGTCGAGCTTTTGTACAATAGAATACTTTAGGAGCAATGAGCCTGCAGCAAGCAGGAACATAAAAAGCAGGGAAATAATAAACAGGCGATAAAGATTTTTTGACGCTGTTAGGGGTTTAATTAATTTCTCGTTCATCAATATATGCCTGTTCTTTGTTTTTCGGGTCAGAAATGCTGCGTAAGTTTAATTTATTATTCCTGTATTTTAATTCAGTGCCCAAAGATTGTTAATTAAGGCTTAGTTTGTTTAAATCAAACTGTAAAATTACAATCCTTGTATATATTATTCTTATTATGTGTTAAGTTTTTTTCTGCAAAGTAAAGTAAAAGTAAGCTATTCAATCTTAACGAAATAAATCAATAATATATCAAAAAAGCATTTAGGTAAAAAAAGCATCTTTAATCTTTATTACTGACAAGAATATTAGATTTGCCTGCGTTACGATTTACAAATTACTATGAAATTATTTCCATCAGTTTACAGGCAGATTTTATTAGGATTGACTTTTGTTGCAATAAGCGGCCATTCCATCGCGCAGCAAAAAAAGGAATATTCGGGCAACCCGGTTATACAAGGCTGGAATGCAGATCCGGAAGCAAAGATATTTGAAGGCCAGTATTGGATATATCCAACTTACTCCGCGCCTTATGATGAACAGGTGCATATGGATGCATGGTCGTCAAAAGATTTGGTGCACTGGACTAAGCACCCTGATATTATTGATACCGCATCAATAAAGTGGGCCAAGCGTGCTATGTGGGCACCTGCAGTAACCGAGATGGGGGGCAAGTACTATTTCTTTTTTGGGGCGAATGATATTCATGATGATAAAAAGGAAATTGGTGGTATAGGCGTAGGCGTTTCCGATAAACCCGAAGGTCCATTTAAGGATTATTTAGGCAAGCCGCTGATAGGTAAAATATATAACGGCGCGCAACCTATCGATCAGTTTATTTTTAAGGATAAGGATGGCCAATACTATATTATTTATGGCGGCTGGCAACATTGTAATATCGCCAAACTAAATAAAGATTTTACCGGTTTTATTCCGTTTGATGATGGGGTTACCTATAGATCCATAACCCCGCAGGATTATGTGGAAGGCTCGGTAATGTTTACCCGGAAAGGCAAGTATTATTTAATGTGGTCGGAAGGTGGCTGGGGAGGGCCGAATTATCGTGTGGCTTATGCCATAAGTGATGCGCCAACCGGTCCGTTTAAACGAATAGGTGTTGTTTTACAGCAGGACCCTAAAATTGCAACCGGGGCGGGGCATCACTCCGTAATACAAATTCCGGGTACGGATGAGTGGTATATTGTTTACCATCGCAGGCCCTTAACCGAAACGGATGCAAATCACAGGGTAACCTGTATCGATCATATGTATTTTGATGCAGATGGACTTATAAAGCCAATTAAGATCACCAATGAAGGCGTAGCCGCTGTGCCGCTGAAGTAGCTATAAAAAATGGGTACTTGCTAAGAGTACCCATTTTAGTTTGAACTATTTTTTTGCAGGTCTTAGTTTTTCAACCTCATCAACCAATGATGCGGTGTATTCCTTGCTTGACTGGTCAATACTTGGCGGGTTTACAGCCTTTGATTGGATAGACATGATCAGCAGGTTGGTTTTTGTATCGTAGAGATTGCTCTCAATAAAATAGGTTTTATCTGTTTGATAATAGCCCGGATCATAATAAATGGTGCTGTATCCATAGTAAGATCCAAAGTTGTCATAATAAGGGTATAGTACATATGGATTGTAAACAGTTACCGAACCAGGCACATACCTTGTTTCTGATTCTTTACTAACCAAAGCTACGGTCATTACAGTTTCGCAGCCAATTTCATTTATCTTTTTCTGGATCACTTCTTTGGATGGGATACTTTCCTTACCCGAAAACGGGCCTATAACATTGATGCTTTTAAAGGCTTTTAGGCCTCTCGCTTCGGCGGCGGCTGCCAAATTGTTTTCCAAAGCTGTTTTTACCTGCAGGTTTCCGGTTAATGCAATTATAAAAACGCTTTTGTAAGGCTCGGGCTGTATATGTTCTTTATTTATCCAGGATGCCACGGTTGTTACCTTGTTTGAACAGGAACTAAGCAATACGGCCATTGTAAAAGCCGCTGCAAGTGAAAAAAATGTAATAGATTTAATTTGATAAAGTTTAGATAGATGTATATAATCTGAAAGGTAGAAAAAATAATCCTAAACAGTAGTTTTATATTGTTATCATCACTGTATACAGCTAAATACGTTGCGATAATTTTCAATTGCCTATTCTATCCTGCGCGTCTTTTGCACTGTTTTCATTTCTTTTCTGCGTTTGAGATGGAGTACTGCCGAATGACCGGAAATAACTCAATTTTATAACGGGGACCATGGCCGTTTCGGGTTGATAATTGATGTATATTTTGGAGTCGAATGCATCGCGCGTAAGCGCGCCAATATAACTGTGATAGCTGCCGCTGCGGAGCACATCGGTAATGCTTAATTGTAGACTGCCCCTATGATCGCCGAGATCTTTTTTGAAACCCGCGTTGAGCATTCCCTGCCCATCAACCTTTGATACACCGTAATAAGACATAGTGTTGTAATAACCCGATAACTCCAGTGTAAAGCGGTGTGGTAATTGAAATGTTTCGCTGAAATTGAGGCTATAACCCAGGTATGATTTTTCAACAGGTACCAGTGTATAATCAATTTTAAACTGCCGCCAGCCACCGGTTAGGTTATAATTCATTTGCCACCAATCATTAACCTTTATGGAGATATTGGCCTGTAGCGTAAGATTATTCTGATAGCTTACATTCTCAGGCGCTATATAAACCAATTGCTTTGACGGGCCTGTTACTACCTGCCCTTGTACAATAGGGTTATCATCCTGGCTGTATAGTAGTGAGAAAAGGTTATCGTGATTACTGTAGTTCAATTTGAAATTCCTGGTGATGGTTGGGAGCAGGTAGGGGTTGCCGGTAAATACAGATACCGGATCATTATAAGTTATATAAGAGGCCAAATCGCTAAAGGAAGGCCTGCTGATCCGTTCGGTATAAGATAATTGCAGATCTTCTGTACTGCTGAGTTTCCTGTCGATAGAAATATTAGGGAAAAGCTTACCGAGCTGCCTGTTGATACCCGTTGCCCGGTTAACTGAATACTCATATCGCGCGCCGGCAACTAAACTGGTAGCAGTATCCAGTTGAGCTGATAAAGAGGCATAAGCAGCGCCAATAGTTTCTTTGGTAATAAGGCTACTGGAGGTATTCAGGCTGCTAACCCATTGACCTTGTTTCAGATTTTCAATACCCGATGTACCCGAACTGCGTGTATAAGTTCCTTTAGCGCCTGCCTCAAATTTGATGTTTTTGTTAAAGGATTTGCTATAATCTACCTGAAAAATGCCAGAATGCACGGTAGATACATATTGGTCCCTTTGCATGGGTGCATACAGGCTGTCATTCCCACCTGCGGGATTGCCATGGTTATCAACAAATGAGCTTTGTACGTTGGTAAGATCATTATCAGCATAATCAATATAATCCGCGTCCGCGCGTATTTTTTCATCTTTACTGATCGTTTTTTCAGCAAATATATTAGCTGCCAGGTCGTGCCCTTTGCCATTGCCTTTGATACCGGAATTAAACAGCAATACCGAGTCAGGCCGAAGCTGGTAAAAACCCTGATTATTGTGGTTTTGCTCATTGGTGTTGTAAGTATAGTCAATGCTGCTGCCAATGGTCAGCGTTGGCGTTAGCCGGGTATCAAAACCTGTACTTAACTGCTGCTGATTGGTTATAGGCTTGCTAACCCCAAAATAGTGGACTGTAACCGAGCCGCCTATGGCACCCACGTCTTCAGTGCCTGTAGCCAGTAGTTGACCATAGGTGCGATCATGGGTGTAGGCATAATTGGTGTACCAATTTGTGTTGTCGGATGTATGGCTCAGGTTAAATGCAGCCGAAGCCTTTTCGCCTTTACCATAACCACCGGTTAAAGTATATGAGCCATTTGTGCCCGGCTTTTTGTTCTTTTTGGTAACGATATTGATCAGGCCAGCGCTACCATCCGCATCATATTTGGCCGGCGGGGTATTCAATAGCTCTATATTAGCGATATTATCGGCGCTCATGCCATTTAATAAGCTTACCACCTCTTGCATCGGTAGCCGGATCAGTTTGCCATCCAGCATTACCATTACGCCGCTTTTGCCATTTAGGGATAGGCTGTTGTTCCGGGGATCTAAAATTACACCGGGAGAGCGTTCTAATACTTCCAGCACCGAACTGCCTTTGGTTAATACACTGTTCTGTACATTAACCACCAGACCACCGCTTTGCTGGCTGACCAGCGGTTTATTTGCGTGGATAACCACATCTGATAATTGCCGTGCAGCTGGCTGCAATATTATTGTCCCGAAACTTTTCGATTGGTTACCGGTAGTGAGTGTAAAAGCAGGGGAGGTGTAGGTGTTAAAACCAATATTGCTAACCTTTAGCAGGTAAACACCTGAATCTGCTGCATTCAATTGGAATAATCCCCGTTCATTTGCTACGGCGGAATGGACAAGCGAACTATCTGTACTGTGCATCAGACTAACAATAGCAAAAGGGATAGGGCTGCCATCGGTACCTGTTACTTTGCCGCTAAGCTGGGCGTTGGCATGTTGTAAAGTAAAAAGGATAAATAATAAGATGACAAGATTTTTCATGATTTTGATGGTTATTCCTTCAAAGAAAAATCAAACATTCATTCTATAAAAAATGGATTGACCAACGGGCGTACATAACTGATGAGTTGCATCTGAGCACTAAAAACACTGCTTTAATAATAGAATTTACCTGTCATCAGCCCATAAATGCATTTGGTCAATTAATTAAAGCAGTTCATTGATCGTGTATGCTCAATTCATACAATTCACGTACCTTTAACTATGCCCATCCCCAAAATCGATACAAACTGGCTCATCAGGTATAAGCTGTACCATATCCCTTTTTGGTGCGTGTATCATTTTATATGGTGGTCGATTGCGATAGGCAACCCATTGAAAGCGGCTTCCTATCTTCTTTTTACGCCGATGCTGGTGAAGTTTTCTTTTTATGTCATCTTCCAGGCTATCGCGGTTTACTTTAACCTGTACTTTCTTATTCCGCGCTATCTCGAAAAAAGCAGGTTCGTTATATATATTATTCTACTGCTGTCTACTGTTGCTATCACTTCCTTGTGGATAACGCCAGGTTATTACCTGAGCGCTTTCCTTATTCATAAAAGCGTTATCCAGGCGTATGGTGGTTTATACAATTGTCTGGGTGAGGCCATACCATCCACCTTAGCCAGTATGACGTTGGCTATGAGCATTAAGCTAACCAAAAACTGGCTGCAAACCACCCGGCGGCAACAGCTATTGGAAAAGGAAAAACTGGAAACCGAACTTAAATTCCTGAAATACCAGTTTAACCCGCATTTTTTGTTCAACAGTATAAATTCCATTTTTTTCCTGATCCATAAAAATCCTGATATGGCTTCCGACTCACTGGCCAGATTTTCTGAGCTGCTGAGGCATCAGCTTTACGAATGTAATGACCGGCAGATCCCGCTTAGCAAGGAGTTGGATTATCTTGAAAACTTTATCGGACTGGAGAAACTTCGTCAACATGATGATCTTGAAGTTGGACTGGAAATAGACCCCGGGCCTGTTGCCCGGCTAGGTATAGCGCCATTTATACTGATGACTTTTGTTGAAAATGCCTTTAAGCATGTATCAAGGCAAAGCGGCCGCAGAAATTGGATCAATATTAATATACGATTGAATGGTCTACAGTTAGAAATGGATGTGGATAATAGTACCTGGGAGGAAGAATTACAGGAGGTGATCAATTATGGCGGTATAGGTTTGAAGAATGTAAGACGCAGGCTGGAATTGCTTTATCCTGGTCAATATGAATTATCGATAACAAAAAATACCGGCAGCTTTGCTGTGCGGTTTAAGCTAATGTTGTCTGAAATGGAACTCAGCCCCTCATACGAACTAATGGCATGAACAATATAAGCTGCGTTATAATAGACGATGAACCATTGGCAAGAGAAGGACTTGCAAGTTATGTAAGGGAAGTGGATTTTCTGCAATTGAATGGTACCTGCGAAAATCCGCTCGAACTTTTACAACTGCTGGATCGCCAGCCCGCTGATCTGATCTTCCTGGATATACAGATGCCGAAAATGAACGGGATTGATTTTTTAAAGATCATGCAGCAACCGCCCATGGTGGTTATAACTACAGCTTACCCAACCTACGCGCTTGAGGGCTTTCAATTAAATGTGCTCGATTACCTGCTTAAACCTATTACTTTCGAACGCTTTTTTAAAGCAGCAGGCAAAGCCCGGGATTACCACCGGCTATTGAATAAAAGTAGTTCAAGTGCCACAGATAAATCAGTACAAGAAGAGGATTATTTTTTCATTAAATGCGGCAACAAATATGAAAAAATCCCGATTGAGGATATTCTTTATATTGAGGGCATGCAGAACTACGTGAACATTTATACGCTTAAAGGGAAATACATCACCATGCTATCCCTTAAAAGTTTGGAGGAGAATTTCGCGTCAAGGTTATTTATACGGGTGCATAAATCCTACATTGTTGCCGTAAATAAAATAGAAGGTATTGAGGGTAATGAGATATTTATTCAAGATAATCGCATCCCTATTAGCAGGAATTACCGGGAGCAGGTAATAGCGCAGGTAGTCACCAAGAGGCTGTGGGATAAAAAATAAGTTATAAAAAGAGTCAAGAATTAAGAGTCAGGAATCAAGAAAATTAACGCCTATCTTGATTCCTGACTCTTTAAAGCTACACGTTGAACCTGAAGTGCATGATGTCACCATCTTCAACAATGTAGGTTTTGCCTTCAACGCTTAGCTTTCCGTTTTCTTTGATCACAGCTTCAACACCATTGAACTTTACAAAATCTTCATATTTTATCACCTCGGCGCGGATAAAGCCTTTTTCAAAGTCGGTATGTATTACGCCTGCAGCCTGTGGTGCAGTAAAACCTTTAGTGATTGTCCAGGCACGTACTTCCTGTACACCGGCTGTAAAGTAGGTGGCCAGGTTTAGCAGTTTATAGGCTGATTTTATCAGTTTGTTTACGCCTGATTCGGTAAGGCCCATATCATCCAAAAACATCTGGCGTTCTTCGTATGATTCCAGCTCAGCTATTTCAGCCTCAATTTGTGCAGAGATGATCAGCACTTGTGCATTTTCGTCTTTAACAGCTTCTTTTACTTTGTCAACATAAGCATTACCTGTATTTACAGCGCTTTCCTCAACATTACAAACATACATTACCGGTTTGGCGGTAAGCAGCCATATATCAGCAATTTGCTCTTTGTCTTCTTCCTCAACAGGAGCAGTACGGGCTGATTTACCTGCTAATAAGTGATTCTTATAGATAGTTAATACATCATAAGTTTTTTTAGCTTCTTTGTCGTTACCAACTTTAGCAGCCTTTTCAACCTTTTGCAATTTCTTTTCTATCGAATCAAGATCCTTTAACTGTAATTCAGTATCGATGATCTCTTTATCACGGATAGGGTCAACAGAACCGTCAACGTGTATCACATTATCATTATCAAAACAACGTAAAACGTGTATGATAGCATTGGTTGAACGGATGTTGGCTAAAAACTGGTTGCCCAGGCCTTCACCTTTGCTGGCACCTTTAACAAGGCCGGCTATATCAACAATCTCAATAACATTGGGCACAATGCTCTTTGGATTTACTATCTCAGTTAATTTTGTAAGGCGCTCATCAGGCACAGTAATTACACCCACATTTGGCTCTATGGTGCAAAACGGAAAATTAGCCGCCTGTGCTTTGGCGTTTGATAAGCTGTTAAAAAGTGTTGATTTACCCACATTAGGCAAACCTACTATACCACATTGTAGTCCCATTGTTTTTTATTTAGTATCAAGTAGTTAGTATCAAGTATCAAGATTGAAAGGTCTCAATAAATCATTGGTCCTGATTTTTGATTCTTAACTCTTGATTCTTTCCCCTTAAAAGGCGCAAAGATAGCAGAAAAAATCGCCTAATAATTTGAAAAATTAAACCGACTTTTGCAGGCGCTAATTGTTAGGTAAATTGGCATTTCAAAATATGTAAAAGGAGGATCTTTATGGAAGAAATGGTTGAACAAATAACCCTGTTGCTGGAGCAAAATAATGATAGAAAACTCCGGGAATATCTTAACAACCTAAATATATCAGACGTTGAAGAACTGATAGATGAACTTCCTGAATATGGCCCTAAATTTATTGATACACTTTCGGTTAACCGCGCAGTTAACGTATTCCGCATCCTGGATTTTCCTACACAGGAGCGCATTATAAAAGATATTTCGGGCGAAAAGGTTTCGCAGATCATTAACGGGCTACCGCCTGATGACCGTACCGCCTTATTCAGCGAATTGCATGGCGATGCTGTTGCAGCGCTTATTCTGCATTTATCGCCCGATGACCGGAAAGAAGCATTGTCGTTGCTTGGTTATAAGGAAGACAGCGTGGGCAGGTTAATGACACCTGATTATATAAAAATAAAAAAGGAGTGGGATGTTACCCGTGTGCTTTCGCACATTCGCCGGTATGGCAAAAATTCTGAAACCATTGATGTTATTTATGTAACTGATGAGAACGGTGTTTTGCTGGATGACATACGTATACGTGAAATTTTATTGGTTAAGCCCGAAACAAAAGTAAGCGACCTGATGGATGGCCGCCTGATAGCATTAAGCGCCAATGACCCGCAAGAAGAAGCCATAAACATTTTCAGGATGAATAACCGTACCGCATTGCCCGTTACTGACGATGCTAACGTATTGCTGGGTATAGTTACGGTTGATGATATATTATGGATAGCTAATGAAGAGTATACCGAAGATATTCAGAAAATAGGCGGTACCGAAGCGTTGGATGAGCCTTATCTGGATATAAACCTGTTTAAACTGGTAAAAAAACGCGTAGGCTGGCTGGTTATACTTTTTTTAAGTGAGATGCTTACCTCAACAGCCATGCAGTATTTTAATGATGAAATAGCCATAGTGATACAGCTTACCTTTTTCATCCCGCTGATCATGTCGAGCGGGGGGAATAGTGGTTCGCAGGCATCAACGCTTATTATACAGGCTATGGCATTAGGCGAGGTTACTATTGCCGATTGGTGGCGTGTAATGCGCCGTGAAATACTTTCAGGTTTAATGCTGGGTATTACGCTTGGTGTTATTGGCTTTTTGCGTATTGTGGTTTGGAGCTCATTCAGCACTATTTATGGTGTTCATTGGCTTTTGATAGCGTTTACTGTTGGCTTCTCGTTAATAGGAATAGTATTATGGGGATCGCTTACCGGCTCAATGCTGCCATTGCTAATGAAGAGGCTAAAATTAGATCCAGCAACCTCATCAGCGCCTTTTGTGGCAACACTGGTTGATGTTACCGGGTTAATCATCTATTTTAACGTAGCTATCATTGTTATGCATGGCATATTGCACAAATAACATAACGGATTTTCTAAACTAAAAAACCCTGCCATGGCAGGGTTTTGCAATAAATTATAATAAAGTTTTGAGTTGTTTGGTCTGTTATATGTCAAAAGAGAAGTCGTCATCTGCTGAAGCTTTTGCCACTTCAGGAGTTTCGCTAAACTCATAGCGTTTTTCAACTACTTCCTGGTTATCTTTTATATAGTCGATAGTTTCTTTCAAACCTTCGGCAAATTTTTCAAAATCTTCTTTGTACAAAAAGATTTTATGTTTGATAAAGACCCCGTCTTCTAAACGTTTTTTACTCTCAGTAATAGTAACATAATAATCATTTGATCGTGTTGCCTTTACATCAAAAAAGTAAGTTCTTTTGCCTGCTCTTACCTTCTTTGAGAATACCTCTTCACGCTCTCTGTTGTCAAAATCTCCCATATAAAATCAATTGTGTTTAGTTTTGATTGGCATAAATATAAATAAAATTTCAATTTACAAGTATTTAAATAAATATAATTGAAATTAATTAAAACAATTACTATTAAATTTTCATTTGTATCCGGCCTTTTATTTCAGTGATCGTTTTAATACGTTAAGCTAAGGAAATTAGTTACTCCCCCAGTAATTTCTTTTTTTGCGCATCAAATTCGGCTTGTGTTATAGTCCCTGCATCCAATAATTCCTTTAATTTTTTAAGTTCATCGGCAACATAGGTTGGCGATGGTTCTTTTGTAGCGGAAGTTTGGCATGGCATAACCTCGCAGGCTAAAATGGCATCATCAATATATAATGAAAAGCGGAATAAGCCGCCTGCATCAACAACTAATACATATTTATCAATGCCGTTTCTGTTACTCTTTTTTATGTTTTTTATAATAACACCGCCATTAGTAAATGTCTTGGGTAAATTATGTGTAGGTGAGGGGCGGCCGGGCAGGGGTGAGGGTATACCCCTGTCTTGTATATAAAGAAATGAGCCATCACTGGCGGAGCCTTTGCCAAGCCTTACCGTATCATTTAAATGGTAAGTAACACCATTGGTTGCTTTATAGGATGTATAAGTTTGAGCTTTGCCCAATAAAGGGATTAATAATATGCTGATGAAAATTAGTTTTCTCATATGTAAAGGCTAATGGAGGTTTACAGCCTATAAATATAGAAAAAATGCCAGCAAATTAATTATCAGGCGTTTTCTTCCTCTTCCAGCAATTGTTTTTCGTAGAGCTCAAAGTAAGTGCCTTTTTGCTTCATCAGGTAATCGTGGTTGCCCTGTTCAATAATTCGCCCTTTATCCATTACCAGAATTTTATCGGCGCTTTTTATGGTTGATATGCGGTGCGCGATAATAATGCTGGTTTTGCCCTGCATAACGCTGCCCAGGTTATTTAATATTTCCTCTTCAGTACGGGTATCAACGGCCGAAAGGCAATCGTCAAAAACAATGATCTGGGGTTGTTTAACAATGGCACGGGCAATGGATACACGTTGTTTTTGTCCGCCCGATAAGGTTATACCACGCTCGCCAATAAGGGTTTGAAAGCCTTTTTCCAACTCGATAATGTTGTTGTAAACGGCGGCATCCTTTGCAGCCTGCTCCACACGTGGCATATCCAGCACATCAGCGCTGAAATCAATATTATTGGCAATAGTATCCGAAAACAGAAAAACTTCCTGCGGTACAAAGCCTACTTGCGAGCGATAACCTTCAAGGTTAAGTTGTTTAATCGGATGCTGATCGATCAGTATTTCGCCGCCGGTGCAATCATACATACGCATCAATAAATTGGCTATGGTTGATTTGCCCGAGCCCGTACGGCCGATTATAGCCACCATCTCGCCGGGGTTGATAGTGAATGATACGGATGATAGGGCCTGTATGCCCGTATCAGGGTACCTAAAGGAAACATCATTAAATGTTATCTGCCCGTCGATAGTTATTTTAGGTATATCCGGCGATATGATCTCGGGTTGTTCATGCAAAAATTCGTTAATACGTTTTTGTGAAGCGGCGGCTCTTTGTATTAATGAAGTCACCCAACCCAATGCTATTACCGGGAAGGTAAGCTGATTAAGATATACAATAAACTCGGCCACGTTACCCGATGTTATATTGCCCTTCATTACCTCAACGCCGCCCACGTACATGATTATAACGTTGCTTATGCCCACCAGCAGCAGCATTAATGGATAGAACAGGGCTTGCACCTGAACCAGTTCCATAGAGTGATGCTTATATTGTTCGCTTTCGGCTGCAAAGTTTTTGCGGACAAAGTTTTCACGTACATATGATTTGATGACCCTTATGCCTGAGAAGTTTTCCTGTACAAAACTGGATAGTATGGATAAGCGCTGCTGTATCTTTTCGCTACGGGAATTGATGGCGTTGTTTACATAAAATACGATAACCACCAGTATGGGCAGAGGCAATATAGAGAAAACGGCAAGGCGTATGTTTACCGTCAGCATTAAATAGATCACTATAATAAATAGCGCTATAGTATTTAAGGTGTACATAATACCCGGCCCCAGGTACATGCGTACACGGCTCACATCTTCGGTTACACGATTCATTAAGTCGCCGGTGTTATTACGACGGTAAAAGGCGAGGGATAATGCCTGATAATGATTGTAGATTTCATTTTTAAGGTCGTACTCAATATGGCGCGACATTAATATAATGGTTTGTCGCATAAAAAACAGGAACAAGCCTCTTAATAATGACAGGATAAGTACCAGGATACCAAACAACAATAAGCTGGATCCAAAGATCTCGTAAATCATGCCTTGCCTGTTAAACCCTGCAAAAAGCTGGTAAACACCAATGTTTTCGGTTACCATATCAAAGGCCATGCGGATAATAGCTGCCGGCATAACCCCGAAAATGTTGGATATGATAACAAACAGGATACCCGGGATAAGCCGCCAGCGATATTTATAGAGGAATTTATTAAGGTAAGCGAGGTCTTTCATATTTATGGAAGTCCGAAAGTCCGGTAAGACCGAAAGTCCGAAAGCTCAAAAATAGGTAATAAGTAGGAAATACCGGAAGTTGCGAAGTCCGAAAGTTTGTAAAAGGCTTTGAAATTAAGTAAAAATTGAAAGCCTGTGACAGATATTCTTTGCATTTAACTTCCGGTCTTCCGGACTTTCCCGACTTTCGGACTCATAATCATTTTGCCGCAACGAAAAAAACCCATACTTTTGTCGAAAGCCTCGAAACAATTTTATTTTGTCAGCCATAATGCCGAACCAGACAACAAACGATTCTATATTTAGCCAGCTTGAGGCGTTCGGGCATAAGAAAATTGTGTTCTGCAGCGACCCGGACACGGGTCTTAAAGCCATCATAGCTATACACGATACTACATTGGGCCCGGCTTTGGGAGGTACACGCATGTGGGCCTACAAAAACGAAGCCGATGCTTTGGATGATGTGTTAAGGCTATCAAAAAGCATGACCTATAAGGCGGCCATAGCAGGTTTAAACCTGGGTGGGGGTAAGGCGGTTATCATTGGTGATTCACGCAAGGATAAAACAGAGGCACTATTACGCAAGTTCGGTCGTTTCATAAAAAACTTTAATGGCGAGTTTATTACGGCCGAAGATGTAGGTACCAATCCGAAGGATATGGAATACATCAGGATGGAAACGCAGCATGTTACCGGTTTGCCTGAAAGTATAGGCGGTAGTGGCGACCCGGCACCTGTAGCGGCGCGAGGGGTGTTTATGGGTATTAAGGCTGCTGTAAAGGAATTATATGGCAGTGATAATTTAACCGGGAAATCGGTAATTGTGCAGGGCATAGGGCACGTTGGCGAAAATCTGGTAAGGTTGCTGCGCGATGAAAATGCCATGGTTTATGCGAGCGATATTAATGAAGAGCGTTTAGGCCAGGTGGCCAAAAAGTATGGTGCGCAGGCTATATCAAACAATAATATTTTTGATATTAGTGCCGATATTTATGCGCCCTGCGGATTAGGCGCAACGGTTAATACGCAAACCATAAACAAGCTTAAATGCGGCATTATTGCAGGCTCAGCTAACAATCAACTGGAGGACGAACATATACACGGGCAAATGTTGTTGGATAAAGGCATCTTGTTTGCTCCCGATTACGTAATTAATGCAGGCGGGTTAATAAACTGTTACTCTGAACTGATGGGCTTTAGCAAAAAGCGCACCTTGCAGTTAACAGAAAATATTTATGATGCAACGCGTAATATTTTAAAACTTTCAAAGACTGAAAACATTTCAACAATTGAGGCAGCAAATAAAATTGCTGAAAAACGTATAGCAGATATTAAAAAAGTAAAATCATCATTCTAAATAAATAATTAAATAGTTAAAATAACCCACCAAAAGGCGGGCTAAAATCGTTCTTACACATGTTAAACAGAAGGCACTTAAGAGTAAAAGTATTACAGGCGTTGTACGCGTATCATCAAACTAATGGCGGCGACATCAAGGTACATGAAAAAAACCTGTTGCAAAGCATTGATAAGGTATATGAAATGTATATCTGGATGTTATCATTAATTTCAGAGGTGGTGGATTACGCCCAAACGGATGCAACGGAGCGTTCAAACAAACATTTGCCTACCAAGGAAGACCTGAACCCCGATCTGAAAATATTAGGTAACAGGTTTGTAGTTTCATTAAAAGAAAATAAAGAATATTTAACGGCCCTAAAGCGGTATAAAGTTGAATGGAGCTTTGAACCGGAGCTTACAAAAACATTGTTTAACATTCTGAAAAATTCTCCGGAATACGCCGAATATCTTCAAAAGACAGGCGATACTATTCAAACCGATAAGGATATTATCAAGTTCATATTTAAAAAAGTAATTTTGAAATCGTCATTAGCCGAACAGGTTTTTGAGGATAAATTTATTGTTTGGGCGGTGGATAAGGATGTATTGCAGGCCTTAATAGCAAAAACATTTAAAAACTTTGCCTTTGATGAGCACGAGAAAAACAAACTTGCTGAAGTTACCGGTAATTGGGAAGAGGACAGGGAGTTTATTGTAAACTTATTTACGCAAAACATACGCCACGAAAAGGAATACCAGGAAATGATAAGTGCTAAAACTCAAAACTGGGAGCCTGAACGTATAGCCATGATGGATACGCTGTTAATGAAAATGGCTATTACCGAGTTTATTAACTTTACTTCGGTGCCTGTTAAGGTTACAATTAATGAGTACCTGGAAATATCAAAGGAGTTCAGTACACCTAAAAGTAATTCATTTTTAAACGGTATCTTGGACAAAATTTTGATAGAGCTTAAAGCTCAGAATAAAATAAAGAAAATAGGAAGAGGTTTGATAGAATAAACTATGAAAAAACTTTTTTTAAGCCTAATAGCAGCAGGTTTGCTATTATCAGCATGTAATCAATCAGCAAAAACAGCTAGTACAACCGATTCATCTTCAAGCAAAGGTGCTGTGGTTGCTACTAATGCGCCTGTAATGAAATTTGAATACAGTATGCATGATTTTGGCAAGATAACCCAGGGCGATAAGGTAAACTACAAATTTAACTTTACCAACACTGGTAAATCACCGTTGATTATTTCGAATGCTGTTGCAAGCTGTGGCTGTACTAAACCTGAATGGCCAAGCGCCCCTATAAAACCAGGGGAAACCGGGCAAATAAACGTTACTTTTAACAGTGCAGGAAAAAGCGGTTTGCAGGATAAGTTGATAACAATCACCGCCAATACCAATCCACCGCAAAATGCAGTGCACCTGGTTGGCGAAGTACTAAACAAAAAATAAATTAATTTAAAACATGATAGCAACTATTTTATTACAAGCGGCAGGCGCAAGCAGTATATTTGGAACGTACGGTAATTTTGTACCCCTGGTACTTATCGTTGTTGTATTTTACTTTTTTATGATCCGCCCGCAGGTTAAGAAACAAAAAGATCAGAAAAACTATGTTAATGAGCTTAAAAAAGGCGATAAGGTTGTTTTAACATCTGGTGCACACGGAAGAATTGCAGAAGTTGGCGATACAACTTTTTTGGTTGAACACGAAAGCGGTCACAAAACCCGTTATGAAAAATCATCGGTATCGTTAGATGCATCAAAAGCATTGAATACACCGCCGAAAGCGTAAAGCGAAAGGCTTAAAGCAGAAAGCAATGAAAAAGCTGAAGGCGAAAGGTGCGGGTATAATTCCTGAGCTTTTATCTTTCAGCTTTTTGCTTTTAGCTTATGCGGTTTTTAACTTTTAACTTCAAAAATGGCTATAGTAAAACTATCCGCAGGGGAACGCAGGCGATTATCAGCATTTTTTACATGCCTGGTATTGGCGTCACTCGCGTGGTTGTTTACAACGCTGTCAAAACCTTATGATTATCACGTAAAGCGTGTATTAACCTATAAAAACTCGCCTCAAAAAAGAGCATTCCATTCATTGCAGTCGGATACGGTAGAGGTTACCGTAAAGGGTACCGGCTGGCAGATGCTGTTTTCAAAAATGAATGATGAAAACACACCAATAGCAGCAGATCTGCGGTCGTTGGATAATGGGAATTTTGTAGTGCTTAGTTCACAGCTAAAGCAAATAAATGATAAGGATGCCAATCATGAAATTATAGCCATTAACCCCGATACACTGTATTTTGATTTTTCGTACCGTATGGTAAAAAGAGTGCCTGTACATTTGGTGGCGGCTTTAAAATATCAGCAGCAGTTTGCGCAATCAAACAATCCTATAGTAAAACCAGCTTATGTTACCCTAACGGGGCCGGCTAACCGCATCAGCAAAATAACGCAATGGGATACTGATTCATTAATAGCTGAAGATGTAAACGAAACCATCAGAACCAAATTAAACATGCAGGCTGTTAGCGAGGGGAACATGAGTATGTACCCTAAAGCGGTTGATGTAGTGGTGCCTGTTGATGAATTTACAGAGAAAACCCTGCAAATACCTGTCAAGATCATCAATAACTTTGATTATTACAACGTAAAGATATTTCCGCAGAAAGTTAAGGTTACCTTCGTGACATCGTTAAAAAAGTACGCGGAAATAAATGAGGACTTTTTTGAAGCAGAATCAGACCTTAACCTATGGAGATTACAGGGCTACACTATTTTGCCCGTAAAGCTGATCAGGTATCCGCCATTTTGTAAAATAGTGCGCATCGATCCACCAAATATTGATTTCATCATCAGAAAATAATGCTTAAAATAGGTATAACCGGCAATATTGGTAGTGGTAAAACCACGATAAGCAAAATATTTGAAGTATTGGGCATACCTGTTTTTTATGCTGATGATGAAGCTAAAAAGGTTATGGTTAATGATGAAATACTCATCGGTGCCATTAAACAAACCTTCGGACAGGAATCATATTTTGAGGATGGCTCATTAAACCGCAAGCGCATATCAAATATTGTATTTAAAAGCGAAACAGAACTGGCAAAGCTGAATGCGATAGTACATCCTGCAGTTTTCAGGGCATTTGATAATTGGGTGCCAAAGTTTAAAAATGTGCCCTATGTTTTAAAGGAGGCGGCACTGTTATTTGAAAGTGATTCCTATAAAATGTGCGATAAAACAATAATGGTTACTGCTCCATTAGAGATGCGTATACAGCGGGTAATGCAACGTGATGGATTAAGTGAAGCTGAAGTCAGGAGCAGGGATGCTAAGCAATTCACTGAAGAGAAGAAGCTTGAATTGGCTGATTACGCTATAAAGAATGATAACAGCGAGCTGGTGATACCGCAGGTTTTGGCTTTGCATGAATTGTTCATTGGCTCATTGGTTCAATAGTTCATTGGTGTTATTCGGTTAATAATACAGATTTAGATGCATTGGCTGGTGCGATTCCCTCCCTTGGGAGGGGCAGGGAGGGGTTAATCGATCAAGTTGTACAAACCCCTCCCTGCCACCACACGATCCAGCCGCACCCCTCCCTTGGGAGGGAATTATACGAGATATATTTTCATGACGATCAAAGACGATTTTCTTTCCTTTAATACACACGGCCTGTACTGCAAATACGGCGACTTTTATCTCGACCCTAAAGAGCCTGTGCAAACGGCCGTAATATCGCATGCCCATGCTGATCATGCCATCAGTGGTAATACAAATGTTTATTGTACTGCGGCTACTGCGGCTTTTATGCAGTTACGGTATGGTAAAAATGCGGCTAAGGTGTTTAACATAGCTGCCTATAATAATTCATTTATTGTTGGCGATGTACAGATAACCTTTATATCGGCAGGGCATATGCTGGGTTCGGCGCAGGTGTTGATGGAGTATGATGGCGTGCGGTACTTGTATACCGGAGATTATAAATTGCAGCCGGACGCGACCTGTGAACCTATTGAGTGGGTAAAAACCGATGTACTGATAACCGAAAGTACTTTTGCCGATCCGGAGGTATTACACCCCGACCCGGTTGCAGAGATACAGAAGCTGAATGATATTAAGATCAATATTTTGTTGGGTGCGTATGGTTTGGGGAAAAGTCAGCGCCTGATACAGATGATAAACGAGCATGCACCGCAAAAAAAGATATTGGTGCATCATCGCATTATGCCTATTAATGCTATTTATGAAAAACACGGCTATTCGCCGGGCGTATATCAAATGTATAGCCGCAGGTTGATGAAAAACCAGGAAGAATATGTATACATTGTACCGCCTTTTACGTTCGATAGTTATATAAATGCAAAAGGAGTGAAGCGCTTATTTGCATCGGGATGGAAGAATTTGCAGGTGAATAAAAATGATACCCTGTTTATATCAGACCATGTGGACTGGAACGATATTTTACAGGCCGTTGAGCATACAAAGCCCACGCAGATATGGACACTCCATGGTAATGGCACACATTTGAAGAAATATTTTGGCGATGATATATTTGTAAAAATACTCAACTGAGATGCTGCAGGAGAATATCGACTATTACATTAACGAGGATGGCAATTTTGTTTTTACAGAGGCTTATCATTTAAAAAGAGGCTATTGCTGTAAAAATAAATGCCTGCATTGCCCCTGGAACTACGGAAAAGCCGAAGATGACGAACAAATTGAAAATAAATAAAGATATTTGTATTAACAGGCATTATACTGGTTATGCGCATAGACGAAGAAATACAAAGCACCAAATTTGAGGACAACTATCAGAAAGCTGTTATCAATATTTCTTATACATCGGGCTGGCTTGCTAACCTCATTCGTGGGGAGTTTGAAAAATATAATATTACCCAGCAGCAGTTTAATATTTTAAGGATTTTGAGGGGGCAGTATCCAAGCCCGGCAACTGTAAATTTGCTGAAAGAGCGGATGATTGATAAAATGTCAGACGCATCGCGCATAGTTGACCGTCTGTTCCAAAAAGGCCTGGTTTCGCGCTGTACCAATAAAAAAGACCGCAGAGCAGTTGATATCCGTATCAGCGACGAGGGACTGGAATTATTGGCAAAGATTGATGTGGAGTTTAAATCAAAAGATTTTTTGAAAGATAACCTTACTGAAGAAGAAGCCGGTAAATTAAGCGATCTGCTGGATAAGATGCGGGGATGATTTCGGATTTCGGACGTTCGATTTTGGATTTGTTTGAAGCGCCTGTTCAAGCGTCCACGCTTGAACATTGTTTTTTAGTAAGCGTCCTCGGTTACGGTTATTAATTTAAGCGTGGACGCTTGAACGGGCGGGTGTGCCAGGTGTTCCACCTGTTTCATATGTTCCGTGGCACACTCAATTATACTGCCGGCATCCATTCCGGATATCGCCCTTGCAGTTTCCTGAATATCCAATATATCAACCATCCCACAAAAGCGCCATAAATAGCACCGCAGGTAACATCAATGGGGTAGTGTACACCCACATAAACCTGCGCAAAGCTGATGAGCCCAGCCCAAAATATCCCCCAAAACCATACCCCGCGCCAATGTTTACAAAAGATGAGTATCATGAATACTGCCACGGCAAAATGATCTGTAGCATGGGTGGATGGAAAACTGTAGCCCGATCCGCAAGCGGGGACACGTTCAATGTCCGTAAGTGCTGTTACAGGGTCGGCGCAAGGGCGCAGGCGATGGACTAATGGTTTAACCATGCTGGCGCTGGTAAAATCAGCAAAGCCCGCTGAGAGGCCTATAAAAGCCATTATGATTATGCCTTTTGCCCGGTACTTCCACAAACAATAAACGGAAACGATGATGTATAGCGGGATCCAGTTTTTAGGTGTGCGTAACCATGGCATTACTGCATCGAAAAAGGGATTAGTTAAATCGTGATTAATCCAATAGAATAAATGCCTGTCTAGTTGTATAAGATGGTCGAGCATGGTTATTTTTACGGTAATGCAAATATAACCAATAAATGAGGCTGCTATCCGTTAAATATTTTAATTTTGCGATTCAAATAATTTTAAGGTTTTGACACTAATAAAATCAATTTCGGGTATTAGAGGCACCATAGGCGGTGCCGCAGGCGATGGTTTAACGCCAGTAGATATTGTAAAATTTACTTCTGCCTTTGGTACATGGGCCATCAGTAAATCGGGTATTAAAAAGATAGTTATAGGCAGGGATGCCCGTATATCGGGCAGCATGGTTAATAACCTGGTTATTGGCACACTGCAGGGTTTGGGCATTGATGTGATAGACCTGGGCCTTTCAACTACACCAACAGTTGAGATCGCTGTCCCGCTTGAGCAGGCCGCGGGTGGCATTATCCTTACTGCCAGCCATAATCCAAAACAATGGAATGCGCTTAAACTGCTTAACAGCAAAGGCGAATTCATTAGCGATACGGATGGTAAGGATGTGCTTGAGATTGCTGAAAGAGGTGATCTTAAATATGCTGATGTTGATGACCTGGGTAAAGTAACTCAAGATGACAGCTATCTGCAAAAGCACATTGACGCTGTACTGGCTTTGCCTTTGGTTGATGTGGCTGCTATAGCTAAAGCTGATTTTAATGTAGTTATTGATTGCGTTAACTCTACAGGTGGTATATTCATCCCTGCTTTATTGAAAGCATTGGGTGTAAAAACCGTACACGAATTGTATTGTGAGCCAGATGGTAAGTTTCCGCATAACCCAGAGCCATTGCCTGAGAATTTGATTGCTTTATCACAAGAGGTAGTAAAGAAAAAGGCTAACCTGGGTATAGCTGTTGATCCAGATGTTGATCGCCTTTGTTTTGTTAATGAAGATGGCAGCATGTTTGGAGAGGAATATACTTTGGTTGCTGTTGCCGATTATGTGCTGAAAAACACAGTAGGCAACACAGTTTCCAACTTGTCATCAACCCGTGCTTTGCGCGATGTTACCGAGAAGGCCGGTGGCGAATACCATGCGGCAGCGGTAGGAGAGGTTAACGTAGTAAACAAAATGAAGGAAACCAATGCCATTATAGGTGGCGAAGGTAATGGCGGGGTTATATATCCTGAATCGCATTACGGTCGTGATGCTTTGGTGGGTATTGCTTTGTTTTTAACGCATTTGGCAAAATCAGGCAAAACTGTATCGGCTTTAAGGGCGTCTTATCCGGCTTATTTTATATCGAAAAATAAAATAACGCTGACCCCTGAAATGGACATTGACGCGCTATTGCTGAAAGTGGAAGAAAAATACAAAAAACAGCCTCATTCAACAATTGATGGTTTGAAAATAGAATTTGATAAAGAATGGGTACATTTGCGCCGTTCAAATACGGAACCAATAATCCGTATTTATTCAGAAGGTAATTCAGAAACTGTGGCGAATAATTTAGCCAACAAAATAATTGCCGATATAAAAGAAATATTAAGCATTTAATGCTTTGCATTTAGTGAATGAAGGATTTAGTGGATGAGCGAGTACAGCGCATAATCAAATAATCACTCATTCACTAAATCACTCATTCACTAATTAAAAAATAATGCGTGTTTATTTAGATAATGCGGCTACTACGCCTCTCGACCCCGAGGTAATAAAGGAAATGTGTAAGGTAATGGAAAATACCTACGGTAATCCATCATCTATACATGCGCAGGGGCGTGAGGCCAGAACATTGATCGAAAGATCAAGGAAAACCGTTGCTAATTTATTGGGTACTTCACCATCCGAGATCTTTTTTACATCAAGCGGTACTGAGGCCGATAATATGGCCATTAGGTGCGGTATTATTGACCATAATATAAAACATGCTATTACCAGCCGTATCGAGCATCATGCGGTGATCCATACTTTTGAGGCACTTGAAAAAGCAGGTAGTATTAAACTGAGTTTTGTTAATGTTGATGCAAAAGGTAATATAGATTACGATCATCTGGAAACTTTGCTGAAGGATAACGAGCGCAGTTTTGTATCTATAATGCATGCCAATAACGAAATAGGCACGCTATCGGATATGGAAAAGATCGGCGATCTGTGTGAGACCTATAATGCCATTTATCATTGCGATACTGTGCAAACTATGGGGCATTACAAGCATGATCTGAGTAAATTAAAGGCTCATTTTGTAGTTTGTTCGGCACATAAACTGCATGGACCTAAAGGTGTGGGCTTTTTACATATCAATCACCGTATAAAAATTAAGCCATTAATTTATGGTGGAGCCCAGGAACGCAATATGCGTGGCGGTACCGAAAATATTTATGGTGTAGTGGGCCTTGCCAAAGCTTTGGAAATGGCTTATGCCGAAATGGAACAACACCGGGAGCATATTCAAGGCTTAAAAACCTACATGAAAAACCAGTTGGTTGAAAGCATACCCGGTATTGAATTTAACGGCGAAACAGATCCTGATAAGAGTTTATACACAGTATTGAACGTTTCTTTTCCTGAAATGGAAATGGCTGATATGCTGTTGTTTAATTTGGATATTGCTGGGATATCTGCTTCGGGGGGCAGCGCATGCAGCTCAGGATCGGATATTGGCTCGCATGTGTTAACTGCTATTGGCACAAACCCGTCACGGCCATCAGTGAGGTTTTCTTTCTCAAAATACACTACCAAGGATGAGATTGATTTTACCGTGGCTAAAGTAAAGGAACTTTGCCTTGTGAATGCTTAGTAGCATTTTCTTATAATTACTCCTTTAATATTTAAGAATTATTTTAATCATGTGAGTTAAATTTAACACTGGCATGATTATGGCTTTTATTTAAATAACAATTAATAATGTACTTCTGTATCATTATTGACCTAAAAAATATTTGTCATGGGAAAGGTAAAAGATAAAACGTTAGGACACGTTCCTGAAAGAAAACAACCTGAAAAAGAGAAAACGGGCTATCCGCATGAAACCGAGGTTGCACAGCCCCAAGAGGGTAACGATGCTTCATTCAGCGAGCAAACAGATGTAAGCCCTCCAACAAAAAGAGAATTTCCATCGGTAGGCCCGGCTGAAACTGATTTTGTGAGCCGTCCACATGGGCGTACAACAGGTCGTATGGTGGGGCATGAGCCGGGTACTGAAAATAACCTGTAATAACTACATTGATTAAGTATAAATTTAATAGTTAAATTTATGAACAGCGTTAATAAAAGACCTGTTGAAGGCATTAATCAAACCGAAGGTGTACACGGGAGCCATGATTGTACAAACCAAATAAACATTGGCTCTGTAGGGCTTGAAGGCGGTGGTGATAATGGTGCAAGCGCACTCAGAGCGCTCCGTAAAAAATACAGTGGTATTTCTGTCAGTAGGACTAGAAAACCGCTACTTTAATAAGTATATATAGCGGCAAAATACCGCGATATTGTAAAAACAATCAGCCGTTTCACCAACATGAAACGGCTGATTGTTTTTATATCACAAAGGAGTTTTCACCTGCTTTTAGTACAATCCTTTTGCCTTTCCAAACCAATACACCTGTAGTTTTTTGCGGAAGATTAATCTTTATCCTCCATTTATCTTTATCCAACGTATACCAAACAGCCACCTTTCCGTTCGGATGAGGTATCTCGCCGCTTACATTTTTTAGTGTACCTAAATGCGGCTCTATCTTTATCTTGCTGAAACCGGGGGCATAGCTGTCAATACCTAATACTGTTCTGAAAAACTCAATATTAGGGCTGGCTCCCCAGGCATGACAATCGGAGCGGGTATGTTGCAGGTCTGATTGTTCGGCCCAGGTGGTAAGGCCCATTTTTAAATTATTGCGCCATATATCAAGCCAGTTTATGTAATCGTTGCCTAAACCACCCTTTATTAAAGCCATGTGCATATAATATTTAAAGTAGATAGTGCATTGAGTTAAGGAGGTATCAGTTAAAATATTCTTGCTGATAGCTGCCACGTCTTCGGCTTTTGCCACATCAGTAAGTATGGCCAATGAGTTGGCATGCTGAGAGTATAAATCCTTATCTTCTGTATCAGCATATAGCTTTTTAGCTGGATTCCAGTATTTGACCTGGATTATTTGCTTTAGCTGAGCAGCTTTTTTAGTGTAAAGATCAGCAAGATAAGGCAGGCCAATTTTTGCTTCCATTTTAGCTGCTTGCTGGTAAGCCATTAATAATTGAAGATCTAAAATAGATGAGTTTCCCTTACTGCCTGTTGGCGGCATGCCGCTGCGCCAGCCTTTGGCATTGGCCCAGTCAACAAAAGTCCAGTATGGAGTGTTTTTTAAGGAACCATCAGCTTGCTGATATTTACTAAAGAAATCTAACACCGCTCTTTCACCGGCAAGCTTGCCTTTAACAAAGTTCGAATCAGGGCGATACATCCAGTAATCATACAATACGCCGATGTACCATAATGAAAAAGTAGAAATAATCTGCGGACTAAATGATGGGTGTCTGCTTAGCGTTAACCCTTCGGCTATGCGTGAGTGATCCATTAAATTAATAGCATTGCGCGCCAAACGGTCATCACCACTGTTATAGTAAGATATCATGGCCTGTATGCGCGTATCGCCAATGTACTGCAATTGCTCATAGTAGGGGCAATCCATATAGGTTTCAATGGCATCGAGTCTTGCTGTGCGCCAGCCGGTTTCCAGTATCTTTGTTATTTCGGGGTTATCAGTATTAAAAACGGTATTGTTTTTAAACGGATAACCAGTAAATGTGCCGTATATATCATCAATGGTTAGCGGATTATTTTTAGTTTGTATTCTTACCTGTATATAACGCCAGGTACGCCAGTACAAAGTTGTAAAAGTTTGATTTGCGCTGCCGTCCGATAACAAGCTGTCTTTCCGGCCTGCGAAATCTTTGCCTTCTATTTCATTACGGTTGCTTTTTCTCGGGCCATATTTACTTAAGTTATCGAATAATGATTCGGCATAGCTTATGGATATGCCCGCATCTTTACCCTTACTAAAATTGAAGGTTAAATAGGCGTTAGTTAAATAAGTTTGATCCAACAGAAGCGTTACTGTTGTGTTCGCCGGAATAGTAAGCGGAGTTTTTGTGCCGGGGAACGATGGCGGCACGCTGATTCCATCAGCCTTGCGTAAAACCGGAATGCGCTGATATGTTAATTCCATTTGAGGCAATGAAGATGGCACCAGCATCCAGCCAAAAGCATCAGACATTCCTTTTGGCCTGCCATGATCTATGTTAGCGGCATACGACCAGGGCGAATCGTCAAAATCATTAGCAGTAAAACCTTTAACAGTTTTGTTCATATCCACTATTTCGCCCGGACCTGCAACATAATAGGTATAATAGCCTATCCAGTTGTTAGGTTTATAGGCGCTGTCGCCGATGCATTTCCAGGTTTTATTGGTGTTGATCTCTTCGTTTGTTGAATCGCCCTGTAAAATAAAGGCAGTTTTTAGCGTGATCTGTGCTTCGGGCCGGTATTGGGCGTCATTCCAAACGGTAGCGCTGATGGTATTTTTACCTGTTGTAAGATATGGCGCCAGATCAACCGTTTCATAATTCCAATAGTAGATATCACTACGGGCAGGCCCCAATGATACCAATACGCCATTAACATATAACTTATAGCGGTTATCTGCCGATACATGAACAATATAGATAGCAGGTTTTGCTGTTAATGTAATGCTTTTACGAAAATGATAAACACCGTATTCTGTTCCCGCATCATTTGGGGCAGCTATCCAGTAGGCAGGCCATTCTTTGTATACAGCGGTGTTACCAGCCGATTGTGCATGCACTGAGTTTGTCAGCAATAAACTAAGGATTAATAAGGTTGATGCAAAAAAGGTTTTCATTACAGGTTGAAATTGGTGTGCTTATTAATGAGTCTTAAAGTTAACAACCATCCTGTAGTATTTATATAATGTGAAAAAATCTTTATTAATTATTTTCTTCAAAACAAAAAAGCCACCCTTTAGAGGCAGCTTCTTTTTATATCGATAATATAATAGGTCTTCTTAATTAGCCATCATTTTTAAGAATGAAGTTAATTTTTCCTTCATTTCCCTGCGGTCGACTATAAAATCAAGGAAGCCATGTTCCTGTACAAATTCGGCAGTCTGAAAGCCTTTCGGCAAATCTTTCTTTATTGTTTCCTTAATAACACGCGGACCTGCAAAGCCTATTAATGAACCCGGCTCGGCAATGTTAATATCGCCCAACATGGCATATGATGCAGTTACACCACCTGTGGTAGGATCGGTTAGTAATGATATATATGGTACTTTAGCTTGTGCCAGCAATGCCAGTTTAGCCGATGTTTTAGCCATTTGCATTAGGGAGAACGCAGCTTCCATCATACGGGCACCGCCTGATTTTGATATCATCAGGAATGGAACCTTGTTTGCAATGCTGTAATCGATAGAACGTGCAATCTTTTCGCCCACAACCGATCCCATTGAACCGCCTATAAAGTTAAAATCCATACAGGCAATTACGATATCCTGCCCGTTAATTTTACCAACCCCGGCGCGGATAGCATCCTTTAAGCCGGTCTTTTTCATGGTTTCCTTTAAGCGGTCCTCATATTTTTTGGTATCCTCAAAATGCAGCGGATCGCCCGAATGCAGGTTTGGGTATAACTCGGTAAACTCGTTATTATCAAAAAGTATGGAGAAATATTCTTTTGATCCTATGCGTAAATGATAACCGCAATAATGGCAAACATATTGGTTTTCAACTTGCTCTGAGTAGTGAAGGGGTTTCTTACATTCCGGGCATTTGTTCCAGATGCCGTCGGGTGCTTCTTTCTTTTCCTCAGTGGTCGTAATTATTCCTTTTATCTCGCGCTTAAACCAGGCCATATCTATATCTAGCTCTTTCAATATGATGCAAAGAAACGAATTTTTATTTAGATGTAAGATTTTTAGATGTTAGATATCATTTTCGGAAAATCACAATAAATACTACCCCTGACTATACTTAAATTGCGAACATTGAGGGTAAAATATTGCTATAAATGCAAAACTCGATCAAAATTGTAGTATAAATCCCGAAAATTTATAACTTCGAGGCCCAAAAAGAAGCTAAATGGACTTAAAAAATTATAAAGGAGTTTTGCACGGAGATCAGGTGCAGGAACTATTTGAAGCAGCTAAAAAGCATAAGTTTGCTTTACCAGCAGTAAACGTTATCGGCACTAACACGGTAAATGCTGTAATGGAAACTGCAAAGGCAGTTAATTCACCGGTAATTATCCAATTATCACATGGTGGTGCACAGTTTTACGCAGGTAAATCATTGGATAACTCTAAACTGCAAGCCTGTATTTTAGGTGCTGTATCTGCAGCTAAACACGTTCACTTATTAGCTGAACATTATGGTGTTGCAGTAATTATGCATACAGATCACGCTGCAAAAAAATTATTACCATGGATCGACGGTTTGTTAGATCATGGTGAAAAATTCTTTGCTGAAACAGGCAAACCTTTATTTTCATCACACATGCTTGATCTTTCTGAAGAATCAATCGAAGAAAATATCGAGATCTCAGCTAAATACTTAGCCCGTATGGCTAAATTGGGTATGACACTTGAAATTGAATTAGGTGTAACCGGTGGCGAAGAAGATGGTGTTGACAACTCTGATGTTGATAGCTCACGCTTATATACTCAACCAGAAGATGTTGCTTACTCATATGAGCATTTATTAGAAGTTAGTCCGCGCTTTACTGTTGCTGCTGCTTTTGGTAACGTACACGGTGTTTACAAACCAGGTAATGTGAAATTACAACCGGTTATTTTGCATAACTCACAAGAGTATGTAAAAAATAAATTCAGCCTTACTGCTGAAAAACCTATCAACTTTGTATTCCATGGTGGTTCAGGTTCAACTCCTGAGGAAATTGCTGAAGCAATATCTTACGGAGCTATAAAAATGAATATTGATACCGATATGCAGTGGGCATATTGGGAAGGTATAAAAGATTACTACCAGGCAAAAGAAGGTTATTTACAAAGCCAGATAGGTAGCTCTGAAGGCGAAGATTCACCTAACAAAAAATATTACGATCCGCGCGTATGGTTACGCAAAGGCGAAGAGAATTTTGTTAAACGCCTTACCCAGGCATTTGCCGATTTGAATTGCATTGATGCAACCAGCAAATTATAATAAAAAATTATCCTGATAATTGGAAAAGCGCCGATGTGAGAACATTGGCGCTTTTTTTTGGTTGTGACATTAGTGTTTAATTCATTAAAATTGTTATGGTCAAGAAAAAAAGAAAAAATTTATTTGAACGATTTGCTAACTGGGCAACCGTTGCAACCGGTAGTTCTGCCGCATTTATTACTGCTATAATTGTTATTATTGTTTGGGCTGTGTCGGGGCCAATATTTAAATACTCGGATACCTGGCAATTGGTTATAAATACCGGTACAACCATAGTTACCTTTCTGATGGTGTTCCTGATCCAGAAATCTCAAAATAAAGATTCAAAAGCCATTCACTTAAAACTTAATGAGATACTAGCCTCACACCAGGGCGCAAGTAACCGGATGGTAAATTTAGAAGATTTGAGTGAGCTGGAGCTTGACCGATTACATAAATTTTATGTACAATTGTCGGACCTGGCCGAGGAGGAAGATGATTTAACCTGTACGCATTCCATTGATGCTGCAGAGGAAAATCACAGGCAAAAACTATCTTCGTACAGGGCAAAACCACATTACGCAAATGCCAGAGCTAAAAAAGATACAAGTAAATAAAGTAAGTGACCCTGCCGACCTTGAAAAAGTATTTGCCATAAGGCGCGAGGTTTTTGTTGGCGAACAAAACTGCCCGTCCGAACTGGAATACGAGTTTGAAGATGAATCCACTCATTTTTTGGCAATAGCTGATGGCGTTCCTGCAGGTGCATCGCGCTGGCGTAAAACAGATAAAGGCTACAAACTGGAACGCTTTGCCGTATTAAAACAGTTTAGGGGTACAGGCGTAGGGCAGGAACTGGTGAAAGCTGTTCTGGCTGATCTGCCTGCCGATGCGGATTATGTTTATTTACACTCGCAAACCCAAGCAGTTCCATTTTATGAAAGACTGGGTTTTGTAAAATCCGGCCCTGAGTTTGAAGAAGCTGGCATCTGGCATTATAAAATGATCAGGAAATAGCTGGCCTTAATTGCCGCATTTAATCAAATCTTCATTAACCTGGTCTACCGTTACAGTGCCCTGCTTATTGCCAAATGAGTTGGTGATATAAGTTATAGCCTGTGCAATCTCAATAGGGGTAAGGTCAGCTTCCGCGGGCATTGCATCGTCAAATGATTTGCCAGCTATATTAATCTTCCCTTTAAGGCCGTATTTAATGTTACAGGCTAAAGATTTCAGGTTTTCCTTAATATAAGCGGTATCAGTAAGCGGAGGTATCAGTGCTGATAAACCCTCGCCATTAGTGCCATGGCAATTTTGGCAATGGCCCTGGTACACTATAGCGCCAGCTGAATAATAACGTTTAAACTCAATTGATTCATCACTCTGGCATGAAACGATCAGCACAAATAATAAGAAACAAATACCACTTATTACTTTAAGTTTCATAGCTATTGTGCAGTAGGAGCGGGTTCTGCCTGTAAGGTCTTTATATCATCAATAAGCTGATTTACCTGTTTCATATCGGTACCATCATATGATCCGCGAACACGTTTTTGTTTATCTATCAGCACAAAATATCCCTGGTGCATATAACCGCCGGCTACAGTGCTATCCTCGCTAACGGCAACCAGGTAGCTTTTTGCAGCAAGGTTATAAACGCTGTCTCTTGCACCGAGCATCAGCCACCAGCTATTGCCGCTTATACCTAATTTATCAGCATAATTCTTTAATACAGGCACTGTATCATGTTTGGGGTCGATGGTGAATGAGATGATCTTAAAATCGGGCGTATTTTTAAACTCGTTATAAACATTCAGCATATTGCGCTGCATTATAGGGCAAATAGATGGGCAGGACGTGAAAAAGAAATCGGCCACGTATATTTTTCCTTCCAGATCTTTGCTGCCCGTGCTATCACCATATTGATTCACAAACTTAAATGCCGGTATAGTTTGGTAATCTGTATCAGTTACCTGCTGTCCGTTTACTGTTTTGGTAACTGCTGTACGCTGGCCATATATAGGCAATGTGTTTTTTGTAGTATTAGTTTTGCAGGCACCAAATAATAAAACCAGTACAATAACTCCTGTTAATTTTCTCATTTGGCTTTTTTAATATAGTTGTTTGATGCTGTAATAGCTGAATCAAGCTGCAGGCTGATCTTTGTTATCTGTTCTTTTTGTTTATGCAGGTAATCCATCGCTTCGTTATGCGATTTGCCTGTAGAATCAGGATTAAACTTATTCATCCATGTCATCATGCTATCGTCGGCATCTCCCAAAAGTTTTGAATAGAAATCAGCAGAATCTTTTACAGCCGCTGCCGAATCTTTTGATGCAATGCCCTTTAGCAGCATTTTATTTTTCATAACCACGCCGTCATCCATCATCACTTTATCATGTACTTTTATTACAGAATCTAAAAGCGCCTTTTCCTGGGCCTTGTTATCAGCACACCCGGCTAACATTAAACCGGCAGCTGCTATAGGAAGTATTTTCTTAAACATAGATTAGATATTATAGATTGGCAAATATCAAAATAAACGGCTTGTAAACAGTATTAATTGTTTATCTTATATAAAAAATGTAGTCAGTTAAAGGTAAATTTTCAACCCCGGCAAACTTTAATTGCTGACCGGCTTGCGCGCGGTGGTGTGTGCCATGGTTAATTAAATGCGCCAGTATATCGCTGAGCTGGTTTTCATAGCTATCGCCTCTTGATGTTTTATAGGCAATAACTTTATTAAAAGCATCAGGGTTCAGTTCATTTATAAAACCAGCCCACGCTTCGTGATTTTCATTAATTGTTTTCTCAAAAGTATTGGCTTTCCAGTCGGGCCATAAAACGCGGCCAACATCGGGTAAGCCTGCACAACGCTTAAACCAAACTTGTTGTGCCGATAGTAAATGCGCCATTAATTGTACCGGTAACTCAGGCTCATTAGCTTCAATAATCAATTTTAAGATTTCCAGATTGGCAAAGCGGTCATAACCAATAAGCTTTAAAAAGTGGGTTTTCATGGTGTCATGCTTGATTGTCAAACAAAAATATCACCTTTCTCCACAAATGTTGTTAACAATAACATAATACTATAAATATCATGGGGTTATAATGGCCGCGTATCTTTAATTAAAAATTAAGCAGGTTATGAAAATCATATCAAATTTTTTGAAGTTTATCAGCAGTTTACCTGAGTGGATTATGTTAAGAAGTATGAAATCTACTTTCATGCACTAACAGTTTAATTCACAAAATTTCTTTTTATAAAATTATAATGCACAATTTGGGCCAGGTTTTGGCTCAATTTAATGGAACTTACTACGCAAACTTCAGATTTTAACAAGGAACTTTTTGGCGACGATTTTACCTGGGGAGTAGCAACAGCCGCTTTCCAGATTGAGGGTGCTTATGATCATGAGGGCAAGGGGCAATCCATTTGGGATGTATTCTCGGCTAAAAAAGGCAATATTTTAAATGGTCATAAACCTGGCGACGCCTGTGATTTTTATAACAGGTATGAAGCCGATATCGATCTCATCAAACAACTAAATATCCCAAATTTTAGGTTTTCTATATCATGGTCACGCGTATTTCCTGAAGGAATTGGCAGTGTAAACCAGGCTGGTATTGATTACTATAACCGAGTTATTGATTATTGTATTAAACAGGGGGTAACACCCTGGGTAACGCTATATCATTGGGATCTGCCACATGCGCTGGAGCTTAAGGGCGGCTGGACAAACCGTGAGATAGTCACCTGGTTTACTGAGTTTGTTATCGTATGCGCCAAAAACTTTGGCGATAGGGTAAAAAACTGGATGATAATGAATGAGCCCTCCGTATTTACAGGTGCTGGCTATTTTTTAGGTATCCATGCGCCGGGGCGGAAAGGCCTGGGTAATTTTATGCCTGCTGTACACCACGCTGTTTTATGTATGGCAGCAGGCGGCCGAACTTTACGAAGCATATTGCCGGATGCTCAGATCGGTACCACATTTTCATGCTCGTATATTGAGCCCGCAAGTGATAAACCGCGCGATGTAATGGCTGCAAAACGGGTTGATACCCTTTTAAACCGTGTATATATTGAACCAACCCTGGGTTTAGGTTACCCGGTTGCTGATCTGCCCATTTTAAAAAAGATGGATAAATACATTCAGCCGGGTGATATGGAAAGTGCGAAGTTTGATTTCGACTTTATCGGCATACAGCTTTATACACGTGAAATTGTGAAGTATTCATTGCTTACACCGTACGTTCATGCAAGTTTAATAGGGGCAAAAAAAAGGAATGTACCCTTAACTGATATGGGATGGGAAGTATACCCGCCTGCTATTTATGAGATACTTAAAAAGTTTAATGCTTATACCGGCATTAAAAAAATATATGTAACTGAAAATGGCGCCGCTTTCCCCGATGAGGTAAAAGATGGAAAAGTGCATGACCCCAGGCGTGTGGAATACCTGCAAAACTATTTAAAACAGGTTTTAAAAGCTAAAAACGAAGGCTATAAAGTAAGCGGCTATTTTGTATGGACGCTGACTGATAATTTTGAGTGGGCCGAAGGTTATCATCCCCGTTTTGGGCTGATACATGTTAATTTTGATACGCAGCAGCGCATTATTAAGTCATCAGGACAATGGTACGGTGGTTTTATAAAGCCTTAGATTTTATATGTTTGCCAATTTTCACTTATAGGCAAAGGTGCTTATTTGAAAGCCTCCTCGCCGGTTATATCCATTCCTGTAATTAGTAAGTGGATGTCATGTGTTCCCTCATAAGTTATTACCGATTCAAGGTTCATCATATGCCGCATTATTGAATATTCGCCGGTGATACCCATACCACCGAGTATCTGCCTTGCTTCGCGGGCAATGTTTATAGCAACTTCAACACTATTACGTTTCGCCATGGAGATTTGAGCTGCTGTAGCTCTGTTCTCATTTTTTAAAGTCGCCAGTCGCCATACCAGTAATTGTCCTTTGGTTATTTCGGTTATCATTTCGGCCAGTTTCTTTTGCTGTAGCTGGAATGCCGCTATTGGTTTGCCAAATTGATTGCGCTGTTTGGCATACCTGAGAGCGGTATCATAGCAATCCATAGCTGCGCCTAACGCACCCCAGGCAATGCCGTAGCGGGCCTGGTTAAGGCATCCAAGCGGGCCTTTTAAGCCTGATGCATTGGGCAGCAGGTTTTCTTTAGGCACTTTAACATTATCAAACACCAGTTCGCCGGTGGCCGATGCCCTTAACGACCATTTGCCATGCGTTTCGGGGGTAGTAAAACCTTCCATGCCGCGCTCCACTATCAGCCCTTTTATTTTTCCGCTTTCATCCTTTGCCCAAACCACAGCAATATCTGCAAACGGCGCGTTTGAGATCCACATTTTAGCGCCATTCAAAACATAATGGTCGCCGGCATCTTTAAAATTAGTGGTCATACCGCCGGGGTTCGATCCATGGTCGGGCTCAGTCAACCCAAAACAACCGATCAGCTCACCCGATGCTAGTTTGGGCAGGTATTTCATACGCTGCTCTTCCGAACCATAAGCATATATAGGGTACATTACCAATGACCCCTGCACAGATGATGTGGACCTGATGCCTGAATCACCGCGCTCAATCTCCTGCATAATAATGCCATACGACATATAATCAAGTCCCGCCCCGCCATATTCAACCGGGATGGTTGGGCCAAAGGCGCCTATTTCTGCTAGTCCTTTTATTAATTGTTTAGGGAACTCTGCTCTTTGCGCGTAATCCTCTATTATTGGTGTTAACTCTTTTTTCACCCAATCCCTTACCGATGAACGTATCAGTTTGTGTTCATCAGTCAGCAATTCATCTAATTGATAGTAATCAGGCGATTCAAAAAGGTCAGTTTTTGGCATGGCGTTTATATTTTGGTAGGCAAAGATATGTGTTTTGTATGCAAACAGTTGTTACTGAAAATGGACTTTATCTTTTTTCTCAACTTGCGATATGAATTCTTGAATATAGATGTTTATCGAACTGGTACTCCCTTCCACCCATTTAGTACTAATTCTAAATATATCTCCATTAACCATTTCAAACAAAAAGTAGTTGTTAAAATAGTATACATTGACTTTGGCGACACTCTTCCAATAAACCGTTTCATCTGAAACAAAAGAAACAAGTTTCTCTTCATCAAGTACCAATGCTGGTTTGCCTTTGAATGCCGGGAATGAATAATTTAAGATGAAAAAACGTATAATGCCAATAATTATGACGGCTACAGGTATGAAAATAAGCCATTCATTAGGATCACCCAGAACAAAGGCTATTGATATTAAAGCTATAGCCATCAGCACAATAAACAAATTAGTTGCCCCGATTCGAATTGTATTATAGCCAAAGGATACTGTTTTCATACTAATATCAAACTTATAATAATATCATATAACTTTGATTATGGTTGAGATAAATTTAAACGACGCAGAGTTTTTTGCTTTTCACGGGTTTTACCCCGAGGAGCAGCTATTAGGAAGCCGGTTTTTGGTTGATATATCAGTTGGTTTTAGACCCACAGGCAATTTATTAGCCGATGAAATAGGCAATACTGTAAACTACGAGCAGCTATATAACATAGCCTGTGATGAAATGAAACATACGCGCAAGCTGATAGAAACGGTGGGGCAATCCATAATTGATGCTATAAAAAGTAAATATCCTTTTGTAGATCATGTAAGGGTATGTATAAAAAAGATGGATCCGCCGTTAAAAGGAAAGGTTGGGCATTCAAGTGTGATCATTACTAATTTTATTGATTAGCTAATTATTAATGGCTTTTAATAAAATAGACGATAATATACTCAAGGCGATCATAGCTATTGCGGGTGAGGAGGTGGTTATTACTGGCCACGCCGACCTGGAAAAATACAGCCATGATGAAACGGAAGACCTGAGTTATTACCCTGAGGTAGTTGTTAAGCCACGGTCAGCAGAAGAGATCTCGGCTTTGCTGAAGCTTTGCAATGAGCATATGATCCCGGTTACACCACGCGGAGCGGGAACGGGATTAAGCGGCGGGGCGTTATCTGTAATGGGAGGTTTATTGATATCAATGGAACGTTTTAATCAGATATTATCCATTGATGAGCAAAACCTCCAGGCTACAGTTGAGCCTGGTGTGATTACCGAAGTATTTATGAACGCGGTTGCTGAGAAAGGGCTGTTATACCCTGTTGATCCGGCAAGCAAAGGCAGTTGTTTTATTGGCGGCAATGTGTCGCACGGATCAGGTGGACCGAGGGTCGTAAAGTATGGGACTATAAGAGAATATATCTTGAATCTTGAAGTGGTACTGCCATCCGGTGAGATCCTATGGACGGGAGCTAATACCCTGAAATATGCATCGGGTTATAACTTGACGCAATTGATGATAGGATCAGAAGGCACATTGGGTATCATTACCAAAATTGTAACCAAACTAATCCCTCACCCAACAAATGACGCGCTGATGCTGGCTTCGTTTCCATCAAATGAAAGTGCCTGCGAGGCGGTGTCTGCTATATTCAGGGCAGGTATTGTGCCATCCGCTGTTGAATACATGGAGCGCAAGTGTTTTGAGTGGGTGAAAGCTTATAACGGTGTTCAGTTTGATTTGAAAGATGAAGATGCTGCGTTTTTATTGATAGAAGTTGATGGGACAGATAATGAAGTGATTTTTGCTGAATGCGAAAAGATAAACCTGGTTTTAGAAGGCTTTGGCTGTAAGGATGTGCTGTTTGCGGATAGCGCTGCTAAAAAAGCGGAGCTTTGGCGCATAAGGCGTACTATAGGCGAGTCAGTAAAAATAAACTCCGTTTATAAAAAGGAGGACATGGTTGTGCCCAGGGCGGCATTGCCGCAATTGGTAAAAGGTATAAAGGAAATTGGTAATAAATATGGCTTCGATTCCGTTTGTTTTGGGCACGCCGGTGATGGTAACCTGCATTTAAATATTATACAAGGCAGTATGAGTGATGCCGATTGGAACGATAAATTAAATACTGGTATAGTCGAAATTTTTGAACTAACTGTATCTTTAGGTGGCACCATATCTGGCGAGCATGGGATTGGTCTGGTACAAAAGGAGTTTATGCCCATAAAATATACCGACGTGCATTTTGAACTATGGCGTGGTATTAAAAAAGTGTTCGATAAAAATAATATATTAAACCCCGGTAAGATCTTTTAATTATGCCCCAACACTTCCACTTAGTCCCCGATGATTTGTTAAGAATAGCCATAGCAATTTTATGCGGTGGTATTCTAGGTATTGAACGTCAGTATAAAAACAAAACGGCGGGTTTTCGTACCATTATACTCATATGCCTTGGTTCGGCAATATTTACCATGATTGCGCAAAGGGCTGGTTTGGGTGTAAATATTAATGTGATTACCGGTATAGGTTTTATTGGTGCCGGCGTTATTTTTAAAGATAATATAGCAGTTAGCGGCCTTACCACAGCTGCTGTAATATGGATCTCGGCTGCTATTGGTATGGCGGTGGGAGCAGGGGATTATACATTGGGTATAGTAACTTCAGTAATCACTATATTGGTACTAACACTGTTTCATATACTGGAAAATTATTTGGATAAAATACATCACGATAAGTTGTATTTAGTTGTTTTTGCCAGTACCGATTATGAAAATCTGGTTTCACTGGAAGAAACAATCAAGGAGCATCATCTTACATCATACCGCAAAAAAATAAGTAAGGACGGCAATTGCCTTGAGGCTGCAATTGTAGTTACCGGCCATAAAAAACACATTGGTAAGCTTGATAAGGAATTATTATTGCAGCCGAATATTAAGTCTTTTTGATTTTATTTTACACCTGTCATCTCGAACGATAGTGAGAGATCTTCTGCATGTGAATAGCGGCTATGCAGATCGAAGAAGATTTCTCCTCGTACCTCGTTCGAAATGACAACGGGGTTAGAGACTTACGAAGTTTTAAAAACTTCGTAAGTCTGATATATACGGATCAATTCGTATTCAAAATCAGCCCCGGTTCGTCATAATCAATCATACGGTGCCTTTCAGCATAGGGTATTGATACTGATTTGTTGGCGTTATAATCATAACATATACATACCGTTTTGCCGGTAGTGCAAATTTCCTCACCGTTTGGTGTTATCTTAACCAAAACATGCATCACATCAAAGCTGCTGTTGCCAATTCGCGTGGTGCGCACGTAGCAAGCAATCTCATCATTCAGGGTTATGGGTTTTAGATAGTTTATTTCAGATCGACCTAAAATAATCCCGTTTTCGCCCCAGTTCCATTGTACAATCTCCTTCCAATAGTTCGATCGGGCAATTTCAAAGTAGGTTAAATATACCGCGTTGTTCACGTGTCCGTAAGCGTCCATATCCGAAAAGCGGATGGGAATTAAGGTTCTGTATTTGTAATTCTTGATGTTTTCAGCCATATAGTGTCAAAATGTCTGTCTGTTTTTAAGTTGTTCGGTCATAATGTCGCACAAAAAGTGCTTTTTAACCGTTGGTACAACAGTTGAACAGACAGTTACGAAGTTAATAAAAGAATAAAACTTAATATATTATAACGATGACTTTAGTAAAATTTAACAACGGACAAAAAAATTATGGTGTTAACCCATTTTTTAACGATGTATTTGATACCATATTAAACGATACTTTTTTGGGCGATAAATTAGTATCACGTGTACCTGCAGTAAACATTGCAGAAACCGAAAACGAATTTCAAATTGAACTGGCTGCGCCCGGCTTAAAGAAAGAAGATTTTAAGATCAATTTAGATAAAAACGTATTAAGCGTATCAACTGAAAAGAAAGCTGAAAATGTTGAAGAAGGTAAAAAATTCAGCAAACGCGAATACAACTACACTTCATTTGTAAGGTCATTTACTTTGCCTGAAACTGTAGATCATTCAAAAATTGATGCTGAATATGCCGATGGTATATTAAAATTAATTGTGGCAAAAAGAGAAGAAGCTAAATTTCAAACCAGAGAAATAGCTGTTAAATAATATTAAAGATTGTTTTCATAATAAGTGGTTTAGTTTGATAGAAAGGCCGTTCCGTGAGGGGCGGTCTTTTTTTATGTTGGATTTCAGATGTTCGATTTCGGATTTGCTTTAATTCTCTGATTTGAAAAAATTAAATCCGAAATCGAATATCCGAAATCCGATATAAATCTAGTTCCTCATATTAATATATTGCAACGGCTGCTCAAAGCTTTCACTCCTGCAAAGGCTGATCACTGCTTGCAGGTCATCGATTTTTTTAGCCTGAACACGAACCTGATCATCCATAATTGAGGCCTGTACTTTTAGGCCGCTGTCTTTTATTTTCTTCACTATCTTTTTGGCAACTTCCTTGTCAATGCCTTCTTTTACCTTAATTTCCTTGCGTATCATACTGCCCGATGCATATTCTTCTTTACCAAAGTCAAGCGCATTAGGATCAAGCTGTTGCTTTACCATTCGGCTTATAATGGAATCCTGAATCGCTTTCAGGCGCATATCATTTTCGGTAACAATGGTTATCTCGTTGGTTTTTTTATCGAGATCGATGGTGCTTTTTGAGTCGTTAAAGTCATAACGGTTCAATATCTCTTTTTTAGCAGTATTTATAGCGTTATCAAGCGTTTGGCCGTCTATCTTGCTTACTATATCAAATGTTGGCATAATGGAGGTTTTTAATTTGGTACAAAGCTAATTGTTTATAAATATAATCTTAATAAAGATGCCGATTGTTATTAATTGGTCGCAATAAAAACAGTTAACATAGCAAGGAGTTAATATTAAGTTAACAAATAAATAAGCAGATTTGTAGAATCCGCCTGAAAAGGGGGCATATATATGGATATTAAGCACATACCACTAATTAATAGGGAAATAAGCTGGTTATATTTTAATGAGCGCGTTTTACAGGAAGCTGCGGATCCAACGGTCCCTTTAATTGAACGTGTTAGATTTTTGGCCATTTTCTCCTCAAACCTTGATGAATTTTACCGTGTAAGGGTAGCCACCCTCAGCCGTTTAGCCAATCTGAATGAAAAAGCCAAGGAAATTTTAGGCTATAACCCTAAAAAGGTTTTAAACCAGATAAAAACACTGGTTGTAAAGCAGGAAAAGAAGTTCAACAATTTGTACGAAAACATAATTGTTAAGCAACTGGCCGAAGAAAAGATATTCATATTAAATGACAAGCAGCTTAACGTAACCCGTGGTGAGTTTGTTAAAAATTATTTCAGGGAAAGGCTGCTGGCTATGCTGGTGCCTATCATGCTCGACGAAGCGTTGCAATTACCTGAGTTACGCGACAGGGCAATTTACTTTTTTGTAAAGCTTACCCGCAACAAAAAAACAAGGCTGGCCTTAATTGAGGTGCCTGATAACCTGCCGCGTTTTGTGGTACTGCCTGAAACCAATAACCTTAAGTTTATCATCCTGCTGGATGACGTTATAAGGTATAGTCTTGAAGATATCTTCTTCATTTTTGAACACGATAGCATTGAAGCTTACTCCATACAGCTTACCCGCGATGCGGAGCTTGACCTGGATAAGGAAGTAAGCGAGAAATTTATTGATTCATTATCCAAAAGTTTACAGAAAAGGCGCAAAGGCAAGCCGATGCGTTTGCTGTATGATACCGAAATGCCTTTGGATATGCTTAAATACCTGGTGAGCAAGATGGGTTTGCATGGTGAAAGCCTTATACCGGGTAACCGTTATCATAAGTTCAAGGATTTTATTGCTTTCCCTAATGTGGGCAGACCTGAGTTAGAGTATGTGAAATATCCTCCCATGCCGGTTGCAGGGCTTTCTTTTGGTAAAAGCCTGATGGGAATGATCGCTAAGCGTGATTATTTGATCAGTACGCCGTATCAATCATATGATTATGTGATCCACTTTTTACGTGAGGCAGCTATCGATCCAAAAGTACAGGAGATCAGTATTGCGGTATATCGTCTGGCTGAAAACTCACGGATAGTTCATGCGCTTATAAATGCCGCCAAAAACGGTAAAAAGGTTAATTGCCTGGTTGAGTTAAGGGCCCGATTTGATGAGCAAAATAACATCACCTGGAGTCGTAGGCTTGAAGAGGAGGGTGTAAATGTGCTTTACGGTGTTGAAAACTATAAAGTGCACTCAAAAATATGTTTGGTTAAAAGGATCGAGAAGGAAAAATCGGCTTATTATGCTTGTTTATCCACCGGTAATTTTAATGAAAAAACGGCTAAGCTTTATGCTGATCATACTATTTTCACTGCGGATAAAAGGCTTACCGGTGATCTGGTAAAAGTATTCAGGGCATTAGGAAAAAATACGCTGGCTAAGGATATTGAACATCTGATAGTTTCTCCAATTGATTCAAGACCAGCTATTTATAGGCTAATAGACAACGAGATAAAGAATGCTAAAGCCGGTAAACAGGCTTACATGATATTAAAAATGAATAGTTTGGCCGATGAGCAAATGATCAGCAAACTATACCAGGCTAATAATGCCGGCGTAAAAATAAAGTTGATCATCAGGGGTATGTGCTGCCTTGTGCCGGGTATGAAAGGGTTTAGCGAAAATATTGATGTGATAAGTATTATAGATAAATACCTGGAGCATTCACGTGTGCATGTTTACTGTAATGGGGGTAATGAACTTGTTTACCTTACATCAGCCGATTTTATGACACGTAACATTGATAACCGTGTAGAGGTCGGTTTCCCGATTTATGACGATCAATTACGCAAGGAGGTGAGGGATATCATCGACATACAATTAAGTGATAATACTAAGGCCCGCGAAATAAATAGCCACAACACTAATAAATACCACAAAACAAATTCTGAGATTTTGTCGCGCGCACAAATAGATATATACAATTACCTTAAAAATAAAAAATAACGAAATACTTTGAGATACGCTGCCATTGATATTGGGTCAAACGCTGTAAGACTCCTTATAGCTGATATTATTGAAAATAACGGTTCAATTTCCTTTAAAAAAAACACCTTGATTCGGGTCCCGCTCAGGTTAGGTGATGATGCTTTTCTGAACCAGCATATTTCTGATAAGAAAGCTGTATATCTTATAAAATCAATGCAGGCTTTCCGCAACCTGATGGATGTGTATAAGGTGCAGGATTATATGGCCTTTGCTACATCGGCCATGCGCGAAGCTAAGAATGGTCAGGAGGTAGTTTTCAGGGTAAAAGAAGAAGCGCAAATAGATCTGGAGATCATTCAGGGGCAAAAGGAGGCAAAAATAATTTATGCCAGTCACGCCGAGCAAACTATTGACAAATCAAAAAATTACCTTTATATTGATGTTGGTGGTGGCAGTACGGAGCTTTCATTGTTTTCTGAAGGCGCGCTTTATGCTTCACGCTCGTTTAATATAGGTACCATCCGTATGCTTGATAACCAGGATAAAGAAGAAACCTGGAACGAAATGCATGATTTTATTCGTGAAAACACCAAAACCTTTAAAGGAATATCAGGAATTGGTACTGGTGGTAATATCAATAAGTTATATAAGCTATCTGAAGAAAAAAATGATGTGCCAATGTCATTTAATAAGCTGAAGACACTTTACAATTACCTTAACTCTTTTTCGCTAAAAGACCGTATTAATGTGCTTGGGCTAAACCAGGACAGGGCGGATGTTATTATACCTGCATGTGAAATTTACATTACCGTAATGAAGTGGGCAGGCATAAAAAACATATATGTGCCTAGTGTGGGTATGGTTGATGGTATCATTCAAACACTTATAGAAAAGAACTTCCCGAAAATCAATTAATATTTTTTGTTAAAATTATTAAAATATTAAGAAACTGTTAGTACATTTGTATGCCCATTTTTGGGCATGTTTTTCATAGGTAGATGTAGGGTCGAGTACTTGTATTCGACCCTTTTTTTTGCCTGTAACTTTTTTTGCCCCGGTTCGTTAATGAAATTGCTATGAAGAAGAAGATTGTTGTTGCTATAACAGGAGCCAGCGGTGCCATATATGCCAAACTTTTGTTGGAGAAATTACATCAATTAAACGATCAATTAACTGAGGTAGCTGTTGTAATGTCTGATAATGCCAAACAGGTATGGAAGTTTGAGTTGGATAATGAGGACTACAATAACCAGCCATTCAAATTTTACGGCAAACATGATTTTATGGCGCCTTTTGCCTCCGGCTCAGCAAAATTTGATACCATGATTATAATACCTTGTTCAATGGGCACACTCGGCAGGATAGCCAGCGGCGTATCTGACGACCTGGTAACCCGCGCCGCCGATGTGATACTGAAGGAACGCCGCAAATTAATCCTGGTAGCCAGGGACACCCCCTTAAACCTGATCCATATCCGCAATATGCAAACGGTTACCGAAGCGGGAGGGATTATATGCCCGGCTGTGCCATCATTCTATAATAAACCCAAAACAATAGAAGATGTGGCTATGACAGTGGTAAGCCGTGTTATTGATCTGGCGGGGTTGGATAACGACAGTTATCGTTGGGGCGATAAATAATTGCTTGCGAGTTGTTTATAATAGCAATGTTTATAGGCGGATTTTGAATTAAGATTTCTTCTTTTTACATTGCTGTCCATAACCTTTTTATTACTATTATTTAAACCTTCACAAGAATGAAATCAAAATCTACAGCCTACATTTTATGGTTCTTTTTCGGACTAATCGGGATACATAAGTTTTACCTTAATAAGGTGGGTGTCGGAATACTCTATTTTTTTACGTTTGGTATTTTTGGTATAGGTTGGTTTATTGATCTGTTTACATTAGGTAATCAGGTTGATAACTATAACGCCATGTTCTACAGATTTATGGGTAGCAACAACGTTAATACAAATCATATAGTTGTTAATGTGCCTGGTGTTAGTCAGGCTACGGCTGCACCAAGTATGTCCGAGCAATTACAAAAGCTTCATGAGTTAAAGGAGAAAGGCATTTTAACCGAGGAGGAATATAATGTTCAAAAAAGTAAAGTATTAGCATAAATTCTTATGAGGATAGTAGTTGAATTGTCAGCATAAATATATTTATATGCAATAAAATCCTATTTATTATCTTTGCGACCTGAAAATGAACAAGAAAGTCGCTTTTTATACGCTGGGTTGTAAACTGAATTATTCAGAAACATCGTCTATTGGCCGCCTGTTTGCCCAGGCAGGTTACAGTACGGTTGATTTTACAGATATCCCTGATGTATATGTGATTAACACTTGCTCAGTTACCGATAATGCCGATAAAAAGTGCAAGAGGGTAGTAAAGGAAGCGCTTAAAATATCCCCCAATGCTTACGTAACCATTGTTGGTTGCTATGCGCAGCTAAAACCAAAGGAGATTGCCGAAATACCCGGTGTTGATATGGTTTTAGGCGCTGCCGAAAAATTTCAGATCATTGATCATATCACTGATCTTACAAAAAAGCCTAAAGCGGTAATTTATAATCAGCCAATTGCTGAAGCAAATCAGTTTGTATCGTCATGGTCATTCGGTGGCGACCGTACACGTACTTTTTTAAAAGTTCAGGATGGTTGTGATTATTCTTGTACATTTTGCACTATACCGTTAGCACGCGGTGCCAGCAGGAGCGATACCATTGAAAATGCTGTAAAACAAGCGGCTGAGGTCGCAGCTTCAGGTGTAAAGGAGATCGTTTTAACGGGTGTAAACCTTGGCGATTTTGGTATAAGAGATGGTAATCGCGAGGATAAATTCTTCGATCTGGTTAAGGCACTTGATGAGGTGGAGGGTATCGACAGGATCCGTATATCATCAATAGAGCCTAATTTGCTAACCGATGAGATCATTGAGTTTGTGGCTACATCCAAACGTTTTATGCCGCATTTCCATATCCCATTACAATCCGGATCTGATAAAATATTAGGACTGATGCGCCGCAGGTATAAAAGGGAACTTTACACTAACCGTGTAGCTAAAATTAAAGAATTAATGCCCGATTGCTGCATAGGTGTTGACGTAATTGTAGGCTTCCCCGGCGAAACACGCGAAGATTTTATCGACACTTATAATTTTTTGAACGACCTTAACGTTTCATACCTGCATGTGTTCACCTACTCTGAAAGGGAAAATACGCTGGCAAGCGAAATGACGGGTGTTGTACCTGGTTCAACACGTGCTGAACGAAGTAAAATGCTGCATATACTTTCTGATAAAAAACGCCGGGCTTTTTACGAAACTCAGCTTAATAAAACAGAAGAGGTACTGTTTGAAACCGATTTTAAAGATGGCATTATGCATGGTTTTACCCGTAATTATGTGAAAGTGAAAACTAAATACGATCCGGTGCTGGTAAACGAATTGAAAACAGTTTGCTTAACAGCTATTTCACACGATGGTGATGTTGAAATAACAGAATCTGAAGAAATATTAGTGCATTAAGCGCTATATTCGCAGCAAAAAATAACCTATGTTCCCAACCATTAGTTCGCTATTAAACTATCTTTTTGGAATAGATATTCCTTTACCTGTACAAACTTTTGGTTTTTTTGTAGCGCTTGCGTTTGTAGGTGCTTACTGGGCTTTCACACAGGAGTTTAAACGCAAGGAAAAACTAGGTTACATTCACTCGTTCGAAAAGGAAGTTACTGTTGGCAGTCCTATCAGCACAACTGAACTTGCAGGCAATGCCATCTTCGGTTTTATATTGGGTTACAAGTTAATATACGCGGTATTTAATTATCATGATTTAGTTGATAGTCCGCAGGATATGATATTATCCGCGAAAGGCAGCTGGATAGGTGGGATCATTTTTGCCGTAGCCATAGCTTACTGGGCTTATGCCGAAAACAAAAAACAAGTGCTTCCTCAGCCTAAAAAACAAAAAGTAAAGGTTCATCCATATGAGTTAATGGGCAGTATTTTGCTTTGGGCTGCCATATGTGGTTTTGCAGGGGCTAAAGTATTTAACGCGCTTGAGAACTGGGATGAATTTTTAAAAGACCCTGTAGGGATGCTTATTGGCTTTAGCGGACTTACATTTTATGGTGGTTTAATTTGCGGCGGTGCTGCAGTGTTATATATAGCCTGGAAACACGGTATAAAGCCATTAACCATGCTTGATATTGGCGGACCGGGTATGATGTTATCATACGGGTTAGGCCGCATAGGCTGCCAAATGAGCGGTGACGGTGACTGGGGTAAACCTAACTTATTGCCTAAACCACATTGGTTTAGCTGGGCGCCCGATTGGATGTGGTCATTCAGCTTTCCGCATAATGTGAATGATGAGGGGGTACAGATCCCCGGTTGTGTAGGTAAATTTTGCCATGTGCTGCCTGCTCCGGTTTATCCAACATCGTTTTATGAATTGGTTACCTGCATATTACTGTTCCTGTTTTTATGGAGCATCCGTGATCGTATAAAAACACCAGGTATTATGTTCGGTATTTACCTTGTACTGAATGGCACAGAGCGTTTTTTGATTGAATTTATTAGAGTTAATACAAGATATCATATTGGTAGTCTGTCCTTTCCGCAAGCGCAGCTAATTGCAATTTTACTTTTCATCCTTGGCGTAGTCTTAATTGTATCAGGATTGAACCGCAATAAAAAAACTACGTTAAAACATGGCTAATAAATTACTACACAAAATATCAAAAAACGAAATAGCACGATTTGTTTGCTCTGCTGGCGCAGGATTTTTGGTTGATATGTTAGCTTTTAACATATTTTTTCATTTCCTGTTTGTTAATATAACATACCGAATATTTAATGCAACAATAAGTAATTATGCTATTTCATTTTCCATATCATACATTATGGGAGTGGTTGTGAATTTTTTGATAACGCGTTATTTTGTATTTGCTCAATCAAAATTGGCACCATATAAACAATTTGTGCGTTTTGTTTCTGTTGCCTTCATAGGTTATTTTGCCAATTTAATGGTAATAGAGATTTTGGTAAAGAAACTAGGAGTATATCCGACATATGCACGTCCTGCAGCCGCATTAAGCTTATTTTTTGCAAGCTACTTTGTTCATAAACTTTTTTCATTCAGCCTGTCATTACGCCATCATGCAGTACACTCTAATAACAAGTAACGTAGTTGAGGTAACCAAACAAGCCGGAGATTTTATACGGCAGCAACGCAAGGTATTCAGTCCTGATAAAATAGAATATAAGGGCTTAAATGACCTCGTATCCTATGTTGATAAAACAGCTGAAGAAATGATTGTTGCAGGTTTGGAAAAGATCCTGCCCGAAGCAGGCTTCATCACCGAGGAAAAAACAAAGATCAAATTAGGTGAACGCTTTAATTGGATAATTGACCCGTTGGATGGTACCACCAATTTTATACATGGCCTGCCAGTATTTTCGGTAAGTATAGCGCTTAAGGAATACGATGAACTTGTTGTTGGTGTAGTATATGAAGTTAACCAGGATGAGTGTTTCTACGCCAGTAAAGACACACCAGCTTATTTAAATGGCCGCGAAATAAAGGTAAGTGATAATGCAACTATATCTGCAAGCTTATTGGCTACTGGTTTTCCTTATTATGATTTTAGCAAACAGGCTGCCTATATCAATCTGTTTACCGAGTTGATGAAAAGTGCACATGGCTTGCGCCGGTTGGGTTCAGCAGCGGTCGATCTGGCATATACAGCCTGCGGACGGTTTGATGCTTTTTATGAATATAATCTTAACGCCTGGGATGTAGCCGCCGGAATACTGATTGTAAGGCAAGCAGGGGGTGATGTGGTTAACTATAAGGGTGGTAATGAAGTGATGGAAACCCGGGAGTTGTTAGCTACTAATGGAAAGATAACAGGGGAGTTGTTAACCTATATCCACAAATATTTTAAATAGCCCTAATTAAAGAAAGACACTAATTGCACGAATTTATTCGAATTTCACCAATCAAATTCGTGAAATTCGCTCTAATTTGTACAATTAGTGTTCAATAATTATAACGCTTCAGAAACCACTTCGGTAACTTCAGGAACCATACGTTTAAGTAAGTTCTCGATACCGGCTTTCAGGGTAACTGTAGATGACGGGCAACCGCTGCATGAGCCGCGAAGCTCAACAGTTACCACACCTTCACCAAACGACTTGTAGGTAATAGCGCCACCGTCTGATTCAACAGCAGGGCGTACATAATCATGCAGTATTTGCTGTATTTTAACTTCAATATCAGTTCCTTCAAAGTTTCCTGCTTCGGGTTGTTCTTCGGTTTGTACAGCTAATTCAGCTTCAACGGCACCTTTAACAAACTCTTTTAATATCGGTAACAGGTCATCCCAGTCGCTACCTTCAGTTTTGGTTACCGTAACAAAATTACTTGCGAAGAAAACTCCGTTAACAAATGAAAATTTGTATAACTCTTTGGCAAATGGTGATTTTTCAGCACTTTCCTTTGTTGCAAAGTCGGCGCTGCCGTTAATCAGCAACTTGTTCACAATGAACTTCATGGTTGCAGGATTCGGTGTTGATTCAGTATATACGTTGATATTCATTTTTATTTTCTCCAATAAATTCTTTAACAAATTTAGATAGCTTTTTGATTTAAAAACTATCCTACAATAGTTATGACCCGTTTATGACCTATTGTTAAGTCAAAATTAAAAATTAAAAAGTCAAAAATGCTTTTTCAACGATTGTTTTGAATTTTGACTTTTAACTTTTGAATTATATCCCTGTATAATTAGACGGTGTTATTTGTTTAATTTCTTTTTTAATCTCATCGCTAACATCCAAAGTATTAACAAACTCCGCTATAGTACCAGCGTTTATGTGGGTATTAGTACGTGTAAGCTCTTTTAATGCTTCGTAGGGGTTAGGATAAGCTTCGCGACGTAAAATGGTTTGTATAGCTTCCGCAACTACTGCCCAGTTAGCCTCCAATGCGCCCGCAATTACCGATTCGTTTAGTAATAACTTATTTAAGCCCTTAATAGTTGATTTCATAGCGATAAGTGTATGCCCAACCGGTACGCCTATATTACGCAAAACAGTTGAATCGGTCAGGTCGCGTTGTAGCCTTGATACAGGTAGTTTGGCAGCTAAATGCTCAAACAACGCGTTAGCGATACCTAAGTTACCTTCTGAGTTCTCAAAATCAATTGGGTTTACTTTATGCGGCATGGCCGATGAACCTACTTCGCCAGCTTTTATTTTTTGCTTAAAGTAGTTCATCGATATATAAGCCCACATATCCCTGTCAAGGTCGATCAAAATATTGTTTATGCGTTTTAAGGCATCGCATTGAGCGGCGAAATTATCATAATGCTCAATCTGTGTGGTAAATTGTGAGCGGCTCAGGCTCAAAATGTCATTCACAAAATGATTACCGAATGTTTTCCAGTCGATATTACCATAAGCAATATTATGCGCATTGTAGTTACCTGTAGCGCCGCCAAATTTTGCAGAGTAAGGTACTTGTTTCAATAATGCAAGCTGGTTTTCCAGGCGCTCAATAAATACTTGTATCTCTTTGCCCAAACGGGTAGGTGATGCAGGCTGACCGTGCGTATGTGCCAGCATCGGTATTTTATCCCAGTCGCCGGCGTATTTTTTTAGCAGGTCGATTAATTCGGCTAATGCCGGGTAATAAACATCATTTAAAGCTAATTTAAATGAATAAGGGATAGCAGTATTGTTTATATCCTGTGATGTTAAGCCGAAGTGGATAAACTCTTTATAAGCAGCAATATTTAGCTTATCGAACTCTTTTTTAATAAAGTATTCTACAGCTTTAACATCATGATTTGTGGTTTTTTCTATCTGTTTGATGTCCAGCGCATCAGCTTCTGAAAAATTTCGGTAGATGTCGCGTAACTTTTCTGATAGATTTTTATCAAAGTTTTGTAATTGTGGTAACGGATGTTCGCACAGGGCGATAAAATATTCAATTTCAACAAATACCCGGTATTTTATTAGTGCGTATTCCGAAAAATACTCAGCCAGTTCAGCAGTTGCATTGTGGTAACGCCCGTCGATAGGGGAAATGGCTGAAAGAGGAGAAAGCGTCATTTTATATAATTTTTTGCAAAGGTAACAAATATGCCGGTTGTCTGTAAAAAGTAATTTGAAATGGAAACTTTGAAATCTAAAAATGTTTCCATAGTTTTGTGCCGGAGATTAAAATGGTACCGGTAGAAAGAATTATACAAGGCGGCGAGGACCTGTTTTTAACAGCAGGTATAAAAAGCGTTACGATGGATGATATTGCCAAACACTTAGGTATATCAAAAAAAACCATCTACCACTTTTTTAAGGATAAGAACGAATTGGTTGTTGCCCTTACAAAAAAGAAGCTGCAGGAAGACGAAGACCAGATGTGCGCCATTATGAGTACCTCGGGTGATGTGATTGAGGAAATGATCAATATGATGAAATGCTCTGAAGAGATATTCTCAAAGATCAACCCGATTGTGATACATGATATGCAAAAATATCATCCCGATGCCTGGAAGGAATTTCAAAACTTCAAAGCAGATGTTTTGATACGCACATTGGAGGAACTTTTAAATAAAGGGATAAAACAAGGCTATATAAGACCTGATATTGATGTTAAAATAATGGCAAGGATGCGCGTAACACAGGTGGAAATGGGCTTTAATACCACATTGTTCCCTTTAGCTGAATTTAGTCCGTGGAAGGTGCAATACCAGTTTCTGGAGCATTTTAACTATGGCATATGTACTTTAAAAGGATATAAGCTTTTAGATAAATATAAAAATATAAGTAGCGAATGATCATAAGCTGCTGACATGCAGTTGTCAACAAGCAGGTTCATCTTTACAATTAATAAACATAATAATACCTATTACAATATATAAACAATGAGAAATACAGTTTTTATAATGGCCCTGCTTTGTACCGTAGCGGTAAACAGCTATGCGCAGCAGGCCCCCTTGCGTGATTCCACGTATAACTTTAGTATACAGGATTGCGTGAATTATGCGTATCAGCATCAGGATTCAGTAGTTAATGCTGGGTTGGATGTTAAAAGTGCTGAATACAGGGTAAAAGAAATAACAGGACAAGGATTGCCGCAAATTAGTGGTACGGCATCATTTCAGGATTATTTAAAAACACCTTCGATCTTATTTCCTGACTTTATATCAGCACCGATATATAGTATTTTAAATCAGCAAAATGTTAAGAATAGCTCCACTGGTGAAGTTATTCCTGCCACTCCTCCGGGCGGAACGCCGGCCGAACAAAAAGTTAGTTTATACCAGACATACAATTCAAACCTGGGGCTAACACTTAACCAAATCATATTTGATGGGTCGTACCTGGTAGGGTTAAAGGCATCAAGAACTTATAAGGAATTATCACAACGGATGTACACCCGTTCAAAAATTGAAGCCAATGTAAATGTCACTAAAGCATATTATCAGGTTCTGGTAAGCAACGAGCAGATAAAATTGCTTGATGCAAATCTTAAACAGCTTAAACAACAATTTGACGAAACTGTACAAGAAAATAAACAAGGGTTTGTTGAAAAAATAGATGTAGACAGGATCTCGGTACAGTATAATAATTTAGTAACCAGCCGCGAAAATACCTTACGGCTTTTGGTTTTAAATCTTCAACTATTAAAGTTCCAGATGGGCATGCCTATACAGGCTAACTTAATACTTAAAAGTAAACTTGAAGATATTGATCTTAATAATGACGTTGCTAACGATGTGTCAGATACCAGCTTTTATCATAAAAGAATTGAATACGATTTGGCGGAAACATCAGTGAAACTAAATGAGCTTGATTTGCAAAATAAAAAATCACATTACTTGCCTACACTTTCGGCAGTTGGCAATACCGCACTTACATATCAAAATAATTCATTTGGCCAATTATTTTCAACAAGCTATCCGGCAACATATATAGGATTAAGTTTAAATGTGCCGATTTTTAGTGGAGGACAACGTATTAATCAGGTAAGACAATCAAAGATAACTGTGTTAAAATCGCAAAATGATTTATATAACCTGAAAAACGCTTTAAGTCTGCAAGCTAACTCGGCAAGAGTAAGCTATATTAACGGCTTGCAAACACTTAATAACCAAAAGCAAAATCAGGTTTTAGCTGAAGAAGTTTTAAAAGTTGCAAAAATCAAGTATCAACAAGGCGTAGGTTCCAGTATTGAAGTTACACAGGCACAAACATCACTCGATGCTGCAGACAACCAATACATACAAGGTTTATATGACGCTTTAGTTAGCAAAGTTGATCTTGACAAAGCATACGGTAGAATCCAATAACACTAAATCCACAATATTAAAAAGAGACAATGAAAAAACTATTATACATACCGGCAATATTGTTTTTAGCGGCTTGTTCGCATAAACCAACTGATAAAAAAACTCAACTGGCCGACTTGAAAAAGCAGCAAGCTGAGTTAAGCTCGAAAATAGCGGCATTACAGGCACAGGTAGGTGCCGATTCAACCAAAGGCGCCGATGTAAGTACTATTACTGTTAAACCAGGCCAGTTTACCAACTATGTACAAATACAGGGTAAAATAGATGCACAGGATAACGTTACTGCCTATCCACAGGCAAGCGCGGTAATTACAGCGCTATATGTAAAAGCAGGAGACCACGTAAGCAAAGGCGAAGTACTTGCGCAGTTAGATAATAGCGTATTGCAGCAAAATGTTGCCCAGGCACAATCTCAGCTTAACCTCTCAAATATCCTTTACCAGCGCCAAAAGAATCTTTGGGATCAGAAAATAGGTACCGAGGTTCAGTACTTACAGGCACAAACCAATTTGCAAACTGCTCAAAAACAGGTAGCATCTTTAAAACAACAAGCTGATCTGTACCGCATTGTATCGCCAATTAATGGTGTTGTTGATCAAATGGACCTGAAACTAGGGCAGGTAGCTGCGCCGGGTTCAACTGGTATACGTGTTATTAACGCCGAAGTGTTAAAAGTTAAGGCAGATGTTCCTGAGTCGTACTCAAGCAGTGTAAACCAGGGTGATAGTGTTAAGGTTTTATTCCCTGATGTTAATGATTCATTAGCTACCCGTGTAACTTTTGCTGCAAAGGTTATCGATCCTAGTTCACGTAGCTTTGGTATCGAAATAAAACTACCACACAACAAAGAATATCGCCCTAACATGACGGCTGTTTTGCAAATTGCCAATTACTCAAACCATAATACTATTGCTGTGCCGATAAATGCTATCCAAAGATCGGATGAAGGCGATTATGTGTATGTGAATGAAAATGGATACGCTAGACGTAAACCTATCACCGAAGGCAAAACATCGAATGGTTTTACTGAGGTGAAATCTGGTTTATCAAGCGGTGATCAGTTAATAACTGAAGGTGCAAGCGAAATTGGCGACGGCGATAAAGTAAGCGTATTAAAATCTGGTAATTAATTATATAATCTGATTTCAAGAATATGAAAGACCAGGAAAAAGAATTTGGGCCATCGAGTTGGGCCATTGATAACAAACGGGCGGTATATGTGCTTATATTTTTAATCACACTACTCGGGTTCTCATCCTATAATTCCCTGCCGAAGGAGAATTTTCCGGATATTACTATACCCAAAATATATGTAACCACCATTTACCAGGGGCAATCTCCACAGAATATTGAGACATTGGTTACAAGGCAGCTCGAAAAGCAGATGAAATCGTTAAAGGGCCTGAAAAAGGTTACCTCTAACACACAACAAAACGTGTCGATCATTACTGCTGAATTTAACACTGATGTTAAAATAAGGGATGCCAAGCAGGATGTTAAGGATGCCGTTGATAAAGCCAAGCAGGATTTGCCGCAAAACGATAACAACTTAAAGGAATCAACCGTATCTGATATTAATGTTGCCGATCAGCCTATATTATACATCAACTTATCGGGTGATTATGACCTTAAGAAATTAAAAGAATATGCTGATAACCTGAAAGATGATATCGAAGGCATGAAGCAAATTTCGCAGGTAGTTGAGGTAGGTGCTTTAAAACCAAATATCCAGATCAATGTCGACATTAATAAGATGTCGGCAGCGCAGATTGGTTATGGCGATATCATACAAGCCATAGGTAATGAAAATATTTTATCAACAGCGGGAACTATTACAACAAATGGTGAACAACGCGCGGTTGATATTAAAGAAGATTTTAAGAGTGCAGATGAAGTAGCTGCGATGGTAATCAGAAATCCGCAGGGTAAAGCTGTTTATTTGCGTGATATTGCGCAAATAAGAGATGGTTTCCAGGATCAGGAAAGTTACGCGCGTCTTAAAACGCCAAACGACCCGAACTTTAAAAATGTAATTACCCTTAACGTAAGTAAACGTTCAGGTGAAAACCTGATCGAAGCTTCGGATGAGATCTATTCATTGATCAAACAAAAACAGAAAACTATTTTCCCTAAGGGATTAAATATTACTGTAACGGGTGACCAGTCTGACAAAACACGTACAACACTTAACGACCTTATTAATACCATTATTATTGGTTTTATACTGGTAACCGTTATCCTGATGTTCTTTATGGGCAGCACCAACGCCATATTTGTGGCACTGTCGGTTCCCTTATCGTGTTTTATTGCGTTCCTGTTTATGCCGGTCATAGGCTTTACGCTCAACATGATCGTATTGTTCTCCTTCCTGCTGGCGTTGGGTATTGTGGTGGATGATGCCATTGTGGTAATTGAAAATACACACCGTATATTTAATAATGGAGCGATGCCGATTACAAAAGCGGCAAAAATAGCTGCCGGGGAAGTTTTTATGCCTGTATTTTCAGGTACCATGACTACGCTTGCACCATTTATCCCGCTGGCTTTCTGGCATAGCTTAATTGGCAGTTTCATGTTCTTCCTGCCAATAACGCTTATTATAACCTTATTGGCATCACTGGTGGTTGCTTATATCATGAACCCGGTTTTCGCGGTTGATTTTATGAAGCCACACCATGAAGGTGAGCATGATCATCAAACATTTGATCGTAAAACAACACGTACAACTTTAATACTTGCAGGTGTAACTGTGTTTTTTTACCTGCTTGCAGCAATTGGTGCCATAAGTATTGGCATTGGTAATTTTATGGTGCTTATTATATTCCTGTTCCTGTTCAACCACTTTGTATTGTTAAAGGTGATAGACAGGTTCCAGAAAAATTTATGGCCGCGTTTTCAAACCTGGTATGCAAGATGGCTGGAGCGTGCTGTACATAATCCATGGAAAGTACTTATGGGGGTTATTGTATTGTTCTTCTTTACAATAGGTTTCTCTGTAGTTAGTAAATTGGACGTGGAATTATTCCCATCATCTGATCCGAACTTTGTGTATGTATATGTGACTATGCCTATAGGTACCGATCAAACGTATACCAATACGGTTGTGCAGCAATTGGAAAAGAAGGTTGCGCAAGTGGTTGAGCCCGATAAGGATATCGTATCATCTATTATCTCAAACGTATCTGTAGGTGTTACCGATCCGTCAGACGAAGATCAGGGTACTTACTACAATAAAGGTAAGATCACTGTTGCTTTTGTTGAATTTGGCAAGAGGAATGGAAAAGATACCAAAGAAATACTGAAAAGGATCCGTAGCTCGGTGCAGGGTGTGCCGGGAGCGCAGATTGCCGTTGCGCAAGAAGCCAGCGGTCCGCCGGTACAAAAGGATATCAGTATTGAAATGGCGGGTGATAACCTGGATACCTTAGTGCATACCTCAGCCAGGTTAAAAAAATACCTGGATCAGCAAGGAATTGCTGGTATTGAACAATTGGTACCCGATGTGCAGGCCGATAAACCAGAGATCATTTTTGATGTAGACCGTGAGCGTGCAAATCGTGAAGGTATCACAACAAACCAGATCAACCAGGCTTTAGGTGCTTCTATATATGGTGCCAAGGCATCTGATTACAGAAATACTACAGAGGATAACTATGAAATTGATGTACGCGCAGCTGAAGATCAGCGTAATGATGTAGATGCGTTACGTAACTTAAAGATCACCTTCCGTGATATTGCTATGGGAGGTAGTATAAGGCAGGTGCCTATATCAGCATTTACTGATGTAAGGTATACTAATACTTATGCCAATATTAAACACAAACAACAGAGAAGGGTGATAACTTTGGGTTCAAACGTTATAAAACCATTTACCCCGGCCGATGTAAATGCCCAGATAGCACAGGCGATCAAAAACTTTAAGTTACCTGAGAATGTATCCATCAAAATGGGTGGTTCGCAGGAAGATCAGGCTGAAACAGGTGCATTCCTTGGTACTGCATTGCTGATATCATTTGGGTTGATATTGGTTATATTAATGGCCCTGTTTAACTCCATAGGTAAAACACTGATTATTTTGAGTGAAATCTTCTTTAGTATAATAGGGGTGTTCTTGGGCTTGAGTTTGTTCCATATGACGTTCTCTATAGTTATGTCGGGTGTAGGTATCATCGCTCTAGCGGGTGTGGTAGTACGAAACGGTATATTACTGGTTGAGTTCTCAGATATGCTGTTAGAACAAGGCTTAAGCATACACGATGCCGTTGTTGAAGCTGCCCGTACACGTATGACACCTGTATTGCTTACCGCAAGTGCAGCCATATTAGGTTTGATACCACTGGCGGTAGGTTTTAATATTGATTTTGCCGGATTGTTTACACACCTTAAACCGCATATTTACTTTGGTGGTGATAACGTAGCATTCTGGGGGCCATTATCATGGACAATGATCTTCGGTTTAGGTTTTGCAACACTGATCACCTTGATATTAGTGCCATGTATGTACCTGATACGTTACAACATGAAGGAAAACATCAGAAAGAAAAGAGAAAAAAGGCAACAGCCAAAACACGAACTGGAAACAGTATAATTATTTTTTGATTGTATAATTAAAAAGCCACCCGGATTTCTCCGGGTGGCTTTTTTTATGATCAGCTACATTAACCAACTTTTTTAAACATAAATTTGAGGTAGGTAGTACCATCAAATTTGTGTACCACATCATTTGGGAATGATTATTGCCTTTGTTGAGTGCATTATCTATTCAGGTTTTTATGAAGCTTAAAATTTCACATTCGTTTTGGCAGATATTAGGAATCGGTGCTTTGGCCGGTATGCGTACATCATCTGCACCGGTAATAACCAGTCATATACTAAGTCATCACCATTCAAAAAATCTTGAGCATTCGCCGCTAAATTTTATGCAGTCAAAAACAGTCGCCAATACCTTGAAAATTTTGGCCATAGGCGAACTGATAGTCGATAAACTGCCATCAACCCCAAACCGGATCAAGCCGGCCGGGATAGCTTTCCGCTGCCTGGCCGGAGCTTTGGCAGGGGCAAGTATCAATAAGGCCACGGGTGGTAAAGTTATAACAGGTGCTTTATTAGGGGCAACCTCTGCATTTGCATCAACGTATTTAAGCTATATGTTGCGTAAAACAACCGTTAAAAATACCGGTATAATTGATCCTCTAATTGGTGCTATTGAAGATGCATTGGTAATAGGGGCAGGCATTGGCTTAACCGAATCAGCCTGATTAATGGATTTTATTGGCCAAATGCCACAGATTTTTTACAGATTTGGAATGTAATTTACTTTGTGTAAACAAAATAAAGGATGCAAAGTGTATAAATTACATAAATTTGATAACCGGTATCATCATTTTACGTAGAATCTTAAATTTAAAACAGTATATATTTTTCAATGGGGGCAATTACTACCGATCAACAGGATATTAAGCGGGAGAAGATATTAGAAGCGGCCCATCACCGGTTTTTGCACTACGGCTATTCAAAAACAACCATGAATGAGATTGCCGGCGACATATCCATGTCAAAGGCGCTGCTTTACTATTACTTTCCTGATAAAAGCGAACTGTATATAGCGGTTATGCGTAAACTGGCTAATGACTATCTGAAATTATTGACAGATAACCACATGGATGATCTCAGGGATGTTTTCATCTTTCAGGTTAATACGCACCATGAGTTTATTGTAAAAAATTATAACTTTTTCGATTATTTCAGGCTTAATGAACAGAATTTGCCTGATACTATATGGAGTATAGTAGAACAGATACGCCTGGGAGAAGCTTTTTTATTAGTAAATGCTATAAAAGCTGAAATAGAAAAAGGCGGAATAAGACCATTGGATAACCCGGATGAAATTGTTGACCTGTTGCTTGATGCCCTGCATGGGGTTAGGGTTGGAGCGATATCTCACAAAAAAGCCAAGTTCCCGCGTATGGAACATTTGGACGAAATACACACCAAACGCCTGTTGCTGATAGATATTTTTATAAAGGGATTAAAGTATTGAACCTCAATAGTTCCCTTTTTTAATGCAACTGTCAACCTTTAGTAAAAAAGCTTTAGTTTCAAATTTTCCGGGTGTTTTATTTGGTAAATTTGACCATCATATTTAATTAGTCAATAGTTTTTTTGTTTCTACAGCTAATTAATTTGAATGCTTCCTTATTTAGAGGTTGTTGTTTTAGAGTGATTGATACAAACCGGGACTACTCCTCCCGGTTTGTTTTTTATACACCAGTCTTAAAACCCGTTTCAATATCTATACTTCCGGTCAAAATTTTATGAATTGGGCAGGCATCGGCAATCTGCAGCAACCTGTTCTTTTGAATGTCGGATAATTCACCCTTAAAGTTTAGCCAACGCTTTATAGTTACACCGGTTTCAGTTTTAAACAGTTCAAGGTTAACTGTAATTTCATCAACCGGCCACATTTTCCTGTTAATGTACATACGTAAGGTAATAGCGGTGCAACTGCCCAGGCTACCCAGTAACAAGCCATGCGGTTCCATGCCGGTGTCGCCACCCTCAATAGTTTCAGGCTCATCAACAATAATTTGGTGCCTGCCGCTGCTAACAATAGTTTGATATTTTGTATGCCCAATTTGTGCCGTAGTAAATGCGATGGCTTCTTCTCCTGTTTGCATTATTTTGCGATTAACGTAAGTTTCCAAAAAACAAATAAGACATATAAATAGCCGTTACTATGCCCACAAAATCAGCTACTAACATAGCAGGTATGGTGTAACGTGTTTTTTTAATATTTACAATGCCAAAATATAAGGCAACAATATAAAAAGTAGTATCGGCAGTGCCGTATAGTACGCTTGATATATGACCGAGAAAGCCATCGGGGCCATGAACCTTTAAATTATCAAGCATAAGCGCCCGCGCCCCCGAACCACTTAACGGGCGTATAAATGCAATTGGTAATACATCAGTAAAACGGGTATCCATATTAAAATGACTGAATACCCATTTAAAGCCATCGCCAAGATAATCTAATGCGCCACAAGTTCTGAACAGGCTTACAGCTACAAGTAAACCCACCAGGTAGGGAATTATTTTAACTGAAACATCAAAGCCTTCTTTTGCACCTTCAATAAAGGCATCAAAAACATTTATTTTTTTGCGTACGGCCCCTAAAATAAAAATTACCGGTATAATTAAATAAACCAGGTTGCTAAAAACTCCTGAGACCTCAGACACCTGTGCATGATTGAGAAATTTTGCAAAATACCATATCACTAATGCTATTACCCCTGTAATGCTTAATAGCCAGCTTAAAACTACTTTATCAAACAGGTTGATCTTTTGTTTAATTGATACTACTATTAAACCTGCAAGTGTGGCCGCATAAGTTGCTACAATACAAGGGATGAAAATATCTGTCGGATCTTTAGAGTGAAATATTGCACGCTGCGCTATAATGGCTATAGGTAGGATAGTTAACCCGGACGCGTGTAGCACCAAAAACATGATCTGTGAATTGGATGCAGTATCCTTATCCGTATTCAATTCTTGCAGCCCTTCCATGGCCTTTAAACCCAGTGGGGTTGCAGCATTGTCCAATCCTAATAAGTTGGCTGAAAAGTTCATCATCATTTGCCCAACAGCCGGATGATTTTTGGGTACCTCGGGGAAAAGCCTGTTAAAGAATGGCCCTACTATGCGTGAAAGAAAATTCACCGCGCCGGCTTTTTCACCTATCTTCATAAAGCCTAACCATAATGACATAATACCAACCAGTGGCAATGCAATGTCCATTACTGATGATTTGGCTGAATCAAATGTGCCTTCTGCCATCATTCTGAATATATCGGTATCGCCAAAAAAGATAAGCCTTACCAGGCCTATGATAAATGCGATGAGAAAAAAGAATATCCAGATATAATTGAGAACCATGGGCAGCGATTAAGTTTTGAAGATAATTGTTTTTTGATAATTAATATAAAATATCAAACTTTAAAAAATATGAGCAACATGAAAGATACCATAAACAGTTTAATAGATACGATTGAAGATTTTCTGAAAATTGATCAGGATGCGATCGATTGGGAGACTAAACCGGCACCCGATAAATGGTCGAAAAAGGAAATCGTTGGGCACCTGATCGACAGCGCGCAAATAAACCTGCAACGCTTTGTGCGTTGTACTTATGAGGGGGATTTTAAACTGAAATATGCCCAGGATGAGTGGGTTGCCGCACAGCATTACCAAGGCGCTGATATCAAGGAGATATTAGATCTGTGGATATTGATAAACAGGCAGATCATTCGTGTATTGGGTTACTACCCGGCAAACCGCTTACAGGTAAGTTACGATGGCGATAGTACTCACACCGTTGAGTGGGTTGCGGCAGATTATGTGCGGCATATGAAGCACCATCTGGCACAGATAGGCTAATGTCTATTTTTATTTGGCGATAATTTTAAATTCTGTACGGCGGTTTTTACTGCGGTTTTCGTCATTGGTGTTAGGCACTAAGGGTTGTGTTTTACCATAGCCTTTGTAAACCAGTCGCTGGGATTTTATGCCGCTGGAAATAAGGTACTGATAAACCGCTTTTGCCCTGTTCTCTGATAGTACCTGGTTAAGCTGATCGTTACCCACATCATCAGTATGACCTGATATCTCGATGCGAACGTTAGGGTTTTGGTTTAAAAATTCGATTAGTTTTTGCAGTTCCGCCTTTGAATCCGGTTTGATATCGAACTTATTGGTATCAAAAAATATGTTGTTCAATACTACTGAATTGCCAATTTCAATAGGCGACAGGTTTATCGTTAAATTGTATGGGTCTTTAGCTTCATGCCCGATCAATGAGAAGTTAGCTGAGTAAAAGAGATACCCGTTTTTTGAAATGTTTAAGCCATAATTCTTCCCCGGCGGCAGCGTGGCCAGGAAATCGCCATGCTCGGGAGAACTATCATCTTCATAAACAATCTCATTTTTTTCAAGGTCGATTATTTCAACCGACGCATCTAAGGGGCGTTTGTTTTTAGCATCAGTTACTATGCCTTTAACATAGGTAACCATATGTGGCCTCACGTTTGCAGGTAGTTCAAATTTATAAATATCGAAGCCGCCGTAACCATTTAGATTGTTGGAGGCAAAGTAGGCGTAACGGCCGTTTGCTGTAACGGTAAGGCCATTTTCATCACCACTGGAATTGATGGGGTAGCCCATGTTTATGGGTTTTTGCCATTTGCCATCTTTACCTAAATGACTTACAAAAAGATCTTTACCACCCAATCCGGGCCAACCATCCGAACAAAAATAGAGCGTGCTATCATCAGCATGTATAAATGGCGATTGTTCATCATAAGCCGTGTTAATATTTGGCCCCAGGTTTTCGGGTTGGCTCCATCCTTTAGCGCTTATGGTTGATTTCCATATGTCATAACCGCCATAACCGCCGCTACGGTTACTTACAAAATAGAGCGTGCGGCCATCAGCGCTGATAGATGGCTGCGATTCCCAGCCCGGCGTATTTATAGGGGGGCTCAAATCATGAGGTTTACCCCAGTCGTCGCCCTCTTTTTGCGCTATGTAAATATCGCAGCGACCCAGCCCATCAGGGCGGTCGCAGCCTGTAAAAAACAATAATTTGCCATCCTGCGATATGGATTGTGCGCCCTCGTTATAGTTAGGCGTATTTATCTGATTGCTTAAATAAGTGGCCGTTTGCCATTTACCATCAACCTGCATGCTTTTATAGAAATCCTCATTATTATTTATTTTACGGGTAAATATCAGCATGCTTTCATCAGCAGTGGCTACAGGCAGGTATTCGTCATTTGGTGTATTGATTTCCGGGCCCATGTTTATAGGTTTAAACGGTACCGGATGTTTTATAGCTTCAATGCTAAACTCACAATCCTTTAGCATCTTTTTAGCGTTGCGCAAATCCTGATCGGCAATATTAGGATAGGTAAGGTATTTGTTCAGGCTCATTTGAGCTTGCGCATATTGCGCCTCGCTAATCTCAAGAGCCCCCAGTTTAAGGTATATAGCACGACTAAAGTCGGGGTTAATGCCGGTAACAGCCAGGAATTGCTCAATAGCCAGCTTGTTTTGCCTTTGTTGGCGATAAACCTCAGCTAGCAGCAGATGGGCTTCAACGAAGTTTTGATCAGCCTTTATTGCTTGTTGTAATTGTTTGATCGCTATATCAAATTCGCGGTCATCAATACTTTGGTTGGCTGATTTGTAATAATTTAATGCATCTCTATCAGTTGTTGAATAATGTTCTTGCTGAGCATAGCAAAAAGCCGACAGAAAAAACAGAAAAACCAATAAAGTAGCAATTCTCATTACTTAGGATAGGATAATTATATCTCTAAGTTACACTAATTAAGGAATATTCAAATACTTGTGTGTTTGTAGTGATATTTCCCAGTGAGGGTTATTCATCACATACTCAACAATTAACGGTGTCATTTCTTTTGATTTTGACCACTCAGGCTGTAAATACAGCTTGCAATCAGGCGATACCAATTTGGCATGCTGTTCGGCCCATTCAAAGTCAGATTTATTAAATATGATCACCTTAAGTTCATCAGCCTTGGCAGCAACACTTGTTGTAGGACCTTTGAATTTTTTAGGCGACAAACAGATCCAATCCCAATGGCCCGAAAGGGGATAGGCACCAGATGTTTCAATAAAAGTTTTAATGCCTTTTTGCTGAAGCTGGCTGGTTAAATAATCCAGGTTGTAGATCAATGGTTCACCACCGGTTACTACTACAGCTTTTGAAGGGAAACGCGAGGCATTTTCGGCAATGGTATCGGCAGCGGTAAGCGCATGTAGTTCGGCATCCCAGCTTTCTTTAACATCGCACCAATGGCAGCCCACATCGCATCCGCCCAGGCGAATAAAATAAGCAGCTTTGCCGGTATGATATCCTTCGCCCTGTATCGTATAAAATTCTTCCATTAAAGGAAGCAATGTGCCGTCATCCGGAATTTGGTGTGCCATAATAATTTGCAAAGGTAGCTTTTTGAGGCGAAAGGATAAAGGTGAAAGGCAAAAGGTTACATTTAGGTGAAAGGGTAAAGGTGAAATTAGGACTTTCCGTTATTACCTATAATAGCTTTTGCCTTTTCGCTTTCACCTTTATTCTTTCACCTTTCCCCAAACCTTCTTTTTCTTTTTTTCGTATAAATTGACTACTATTACTTTAAAATTCACCCCTTGAAAAAAATTCAGCTCATATTGATTTTTTTCGTGCTGATTTGCTTCAGCTCTTGTGTGGATATTGAGGAGCATTATGACTTTAAGGCTGATGGCTCATGCAATGTAGTTTACGGTTTTGATATGAGCAGCGCAGTATCGGTGCTGATGAACCTGATGTCGGATTCTGTACGTGCTACTCCGCAATTTTCAATAGTAAAAGATACCTCCCTTAATTTTTACAGCGCCCTGCCCGATACCACCCAGCAAAAATTAACATCTGACGAGGTGAATATGGCCAAAGCCAGTAAACTGGCTGTTAAAATGGATCTGCAAAAAAGTATAATGAAGGTGAGTATTATCCATACCGCAAAAAATGCCGCCGATCTTCAATACTACCTGCAGCATATCTCAAAAATATCAATGAACGGGCAACTAACTGCTGTTACAAAAAATAAAGGCTCAAAAGGGTTTGATGCGCAGCAACTGGTAGCCGGGCAGGATTATTATAACTATGAAGTTACCCCACATAAGTTTTACCGGATAATTGATAAGGCAAAGTTCAATGCTTTTTTAAAGAAAACACAATCAACATTAGCCATGGCTAAAGCTATGCTGATTGATATGCCTTATAAACTGGTACTAAATTTTGCCAAACCTGTAAGAAGGGTAGACAACTCAAAGGCGGTACTCTCAGCCGATAGAAAACATGTTACACTGATCACTAATATGGATGAGGTGATAAAGAATCCGAACGTAATGAACCTTAAAATAGATTTTTGAGGGTATGAAGTGGTATAAGATACCGGGTATTGAAAATTCAGATAAACCATTCATTAAAAAAGTAAAAGCAGGCAGTAAAAGCGTTTGTTTGGTAGGATATGAGGGTAAAATATTTGCTTTATCCGCCAAATGCCCACATGCCGGTGGTGATCTGTCCGCAGGTTGGTGTAAGGATGACAAGCTGATCTGCCCGTTGCATCGCTATTCATACGATATACATACAGGAAAAGGCAGTACTGGCCAGAATGATTATGTGGATGTTTTCCCGGTAGAGGTTAGGGGAGATGGTATTTATATAGGGGTGGAAGGTTTTTGGGAGAAGATCAAGAAAGGGTTTAGTTGATTAGGTTGATTGAGTTGAATCAGTTAGAAATCAACCATTCACATAATCAACCCAATCAACCAACAACTTTATTTATAAACCTCTTTTTTAGCTGACGCCAAAGTGTTTTTTAACAAACCAATAATGGTCATTAAGCCAACACCACCCGGTACCGGGGTTATCCATGATGCTTTAGGGGCAACATTCTCAAAATCAACGTCACCAAAAAGTTTAAAACCTGATTTGGTTACAGTTGAAGTTTCCCTGTTCATGCCCACATCAATTATAACAGCACCAGGTTTTACCATATCGGCAGTAATGAAATTCTTTTTACCTATAGCAACTATTAATATATCGGCCTGTAGAGTAAAGTCTTTAATAGATGGTGTACGACTGTGGCAAATAGTTACCGTGCAGTTACCTGGGTAGGTATTACGCGCCATTAAAATGCTCATTGGCGAGCCTACAATATTACTGCGGCCAACCACCACACAATGTTTGCCTGAAGTTTCAATATTATATTCCTTTAACATTAAGGTGATGCCATAAGGGGTAGCAGGTATAAATGATGGCAGATTGCGTTGCATACGGCCTAAATTAACCGGGTGAAAGCCATCAACATCCTTACGGTAGTCTATTTTTTCGGTTACTTTTTCAGGGTCGATATGTTTGGGTAGGGGAAGTTGTACGATGATGCCGTCGATATCAGCATCAGCATTAAGTTCTTCAACTTTCTTTAGCAGTTCTTCTTCTGTAACGTCACCTTCATAACGCACCAAAGTTGATTTAAAGCCAACGGCTTCACAGTTCTTTATCTTGCTGGCAACATATGTTTCGCTGCCGCCATCATGACCAACCAGTACAGCCACTAAATGCGGTTTGCGGCCAGTTTCTGCCAAAATCTGAGCTGCTTCTGTAGCTATTTCAATTTTTAGTTTTTCGGATACGTATTTACCATCAAGTAATTGCATATAAGTATTAATATTTTTTTATGTACTATATTAAAGAATTAATAGTAGTAAAAAGCGTAAAACGTTAGTATATGTTAATTTGACTAATTTACTTTGATCGTGATTTATAAGTAGCTATCTTAAAATTGCTGACAACTACCTTGCCGTTATTGTCTGTTTTAATAGGAGCGCTAATGAAAAAATACTTCACTCTGTTTTTATTAAACAGTAACTCGTTTGCTATTTTTGTTTTATCAAGATAAATACGCACCATATCACCATCAACAGCAATGGAAACATGCATAATTTGATTAGCATAACTAACCAAATCAAGCTTGGTAGAAGCATCTACATTTCTGGCGCTACTGGCAATATTAACTTCATCTCCATTGGAATATCTAATGCTGACGGCGTTTATACTGCCAGCGTTATAAGCGTCAGGTAGATATTGACTTACACTGTTATCTTTTGAAAAACCAAATATTACAGGCGAAAGGTCCTGTGTTTTATCAGTAGCAGCAATAATATCAAACTCTAAAGTGAATTTAGCTGGCAACGAGCTTGGATTGGTTAACTTATAAGAACAAAAATTTTGTAATGCCAGCCACTTACCATCAATACCTGGCAATGTTATTACCTTACCAAGTCCGTTTGATTTCCAGTTTTTAGGCATACTGGCAGCGAAATTATCTGAAAATATCACCGAGTCAGCAGGAACAAAATCGAACGCTGAGTCAATGACAGGTTTTTGAGATGTTATAATAGTTGGCCCTTTCTTAACTTTTGTTTTATTCAATGAATTATCAAATAGTGTTTTAGCTTCAAGATGGTTTACGGTGATTAACAATAAAATAATTGAAGTTAATGGCTTCAAAAGCTGTATTCTCATTAGGTTGATAAATTATAGATTTAGTAGATAATAATAGATTAATCAAGTTTCAGTACCGCCATAAACGCCGATTGTGGTATCTCTACGTTACCTACCTGGCGCATGCGTTTTTTACCTTTTTTTTGTTTCTCCAATAGCTTACGCTTACGGGAAATATCACCACCGTAACATTTGGCGGTAACGTCCTTACGTAAGGCTTTTACCGTTTCGCGGGCTATAATTTTAGCGCCGATAGATGCCTGTATAACGATCTCAAATTGTTGGCGAGGTATTAATTCCCTTAGTTTTTCACAGATCTTTTTACCGAAATCATAAGAGTTACCACGGAATATCAATGATGATAAAGCATCAACTGGTTCCGCATTAAGGCGGATATCCAGTCTAACCAAATCAGAACGGCGGTAACCTATCTGGTGATAATCAAACGATGCATATCCTTTGGAAATGGTTTTTAGCTTATCGTAAAAATCAAATACGATCTCACCCATCGGCATTTCAAATATCAGCTCTACACGATCAGATGTTAAGTACGACTGATTTTTAATGAAACCACGCTTTTGAATGCAAAGCGACATTATCGGCCCGACAAATTCGGATTTTGATATAATGGTAGCCTTAATATAGGGCTCTTCTACGTAATCAATTTTACTTGGATCGGGCAAGTCTGATGGGTTATTTACGATTACCGGTTCACCTTTGGTAGTAAAAGCAATGTAAGATACGTTGGGAACCGTAGTAATAACGGTCATGTTAAATTCACGCTCCAAACGTTCCTGGATGATCTCCATGTGCAGCATGCCCAGGAAACCGCAACGGAAACCGAAGCCCAATGCAGCTGATGATTCCGGTTCAAAAACCAGTGAGGCATCATTTAACTGCAGTTTACCCATTGATTCGCGCAGCTCTTCAAAGTCTTCGGTATCAACCGGGTAAATACCGGCAAATACCATTGGTTTTACTTCCTCAAAACCTTGAATTCCCGTTTCACAAGGGCGTTCAACTGTTGTGATGGTATCGCCAACTTTTACTTCCTTGGCTTCTTTTATACCGGATATAATATAACCTACATCACCTGTTTTAATTACATCTCTCGGAAAAGGGCGTAGCCTTAAAGTGCCTACTTCATCAGCTAAATATTGCTTTTCAGTAGCAACAAATTTTACTTTATCGCCTTTGCGAATCTCTCCGTTAACAACCTTAAAGTAGGCTATAATGCCACGGAAGGAGTTGAAAACAGAATCAAATATCAATGCCTGCAATGGCGCTTTGGGGTCGCCAACCGGAGCTGGGACACGTTCAACAACAGCACGCAGAATGTCATGCACACCCATGCCTGTTTTACCTGATGCCGCCAAAATATCTTCGCGTTTGCAGCCGATCAGTTCAACAATCTGGTCTTTAACTTCTTCGGGCATAGCGCCGGGAAGGTCCATTTTATTAAGTACCGGGATAATCTCCAGGTCGTTCTCTAAAGCTAAATATAAGTTGGAGATGGTTTGCGCCTGTATGCCCTGCGCAGCATCCACAATAAGCAATGCGCCTTCGCAGGCTGCTATAGAGCGGGAAACCTCGTATGAAAAATCTACGTGGCCGGGGGTATCTATTAGGTTAAGGGTATATTTTTGTCCGTCAAGCTCATAATCCATTTGTATGGCATGGCTTTTTATGGTGATACCGCGTTCACGCTCAAGGTCCATATCATCAAGCAATTGTGCTTGCGATTCGCGTTGGGTAATGGTGTTGGTATATTCTAATAACCTATCGGCAAGTGTACTTTTACCGTGGTCGATATGCGCTATAATACAAAAATTACGAATGTGCTCCATTTAGCCGCAAAAATAGCTTTTTTAGCCGGATAATAAAAGCCCCTCTAACCCCCGAAAGAGGGAGCTTTTGATTAACCTGTTATTAGTACTCCATATATTCTTCATCCTGTGGAGGGTTAGATGACTCCGCAACAGGCATTTTATAATCCAGGTCTGTTAGATCCTTAACCGAGCCAAAGCCTATTACATCCTTAATTACCTTGCTGTCTGTCATTTCCATGGCACGTATCAGTTTGTCTGAACCAAATTTGCTTTTAATCTCATGCATGGTCTTAAGTGCGGTATCCTGTCTTTCAATATCATCAAACAAGCTGTAAAACATATTACCGGTATTCACAAAATTGGTGACGGCTACCCGCATTTGGGTGATGCTATTGTTAAACACCGGGCCTGTACCGCTTAATTTCTCAAACTTATCCACCCGCAGCCGAATCATCCGCATCAGGTTCACAGCATCTTGTACCGGCAGGGTTATGGCAAAACCATCATCCCAACGGGTACCATCCTCATAGCGGGCAGTAAAACCAATGGATTTACAATAGAATTTATGGTGTACCATTCGTTTTTCAAGCGTAAGGCACAGGGTCATGAATAACTGGTCGATATATTCTATATTCTTCCTCTTTTCTGCGGAGATCTGTCGCATGGCCTGCATGCCACGGTAATCATGCGCCACTATATTGGTTTCAATAAAATTGAGGCGGTAATGCCAGTAAATGCCGTCGATACTTTTAAAAATGGCTTTTAACCGCTCAGGTGAGGTATGCCGCATCTCCAGCGGGGTTTTTACGCCTGCACGTTCCAGCCGGTACGACATGTTGCCCCCAATGCCCGGCAGATCACCCAGCTTTAACCCGCTTAAAATCTCGTCAATATTTTGCGGGGTTATCATCATTAAGCCGCCTGTTTTTTTACCCCGTACCGATGCCAGCTTGGCTAAAAAGGCATTAGGAGCGATACCGACGGAGCATTCCAGGTAGTCACCCACTTTTTCCAGTATTTCCCGCTTGATTTTCCGGGCTATGGTGAGCGGGTCGCTATGGTCGTAATTGGTAAGGTTAATAATGGCTTCATCAATACTTTTGGGCACCACATCCTGGCAATACTGTTTTAATACATTTATTATTTTGGTGTGGAACTCGCGGTAACGGACAGGGTTACTTTCAACCGGGATAAAATCCGGACAAACAGCCATTACATCATTTAGACGCATGCCGGCCTTCAGTCCGCGCTCCTTTGCCTCCGTTGATAGCGATATTACGCAGCCGTACTTGCCTGTATACACGCAAACACCCACCGGGCGGTTGCGCAGCCAAAAGTTCACCTGCTGTTCACAACGGGCGAAAAAGCTGTTCATATCAACAAACAGCACACGCGGCTCGGCTTTTACCTGGATAGAGTTTTGATTCACCTATCAAAATTGCTAATAAAATTAGCAAAATGCAAGTAGTTGTGGAAAGATTTATTAATCTAGACTACATGTCATTTCGAACGAGGTACGAGGAGAAATCTTTTATGCGGGAATTAGGCGCAGAAGATTTTTTCGCTCACACCATCCGTGCACTACCTGCTCAAGAGATAGTTCTCGCTAACGTTCGAGATAACAATGAGGGTTACAAATAATTCATCGCCTGCGGACCCTGGTTAAACAGCAGATCAACAATGCTCAGGTTTTTGATAAAACCATGATTTTCCTCAAAAACCTGGAAGTATGGCTTTTGTGTAAATAACGGTTCTTTTTTCGGACTGATAACATCCCGCAGATCAGTGAGCGCAGGGTAGGCCACTTCATAAGTATCGGTATAAGTGATATCCGTTTTTATTTTAAGCAGTTTTAGTAATAGTTGTAAAAACTGCTCATTATAATCAAAAAGGAATGTTTCCTTACTTTCATAAAACGGGGCAAAGTCATCCTCATAAAATTCGAAATAGGCAGAGCGGCGGTAACAGGCTTGCAGGCCCATCCAGTGCAGGCGCTGCCATTTAAAATCGTAGCTTATTTTAACATCCTTTATTACCGTATGATTTTTTGAACCCTTTACAACCGGTACGGTAAGCGCCAGCACACCATCAGGCGAATAGATGTTCGTACGGTTACGATAGGTTTGTTTTGGAAAATGTTCCTCACGCTCAATCATGATGTTGGGCTTGTGTTTATTCAGCTCAACAAAGTATTCAACCGGCGGAAGATAACACATAGGTAAAACAGCACCGCTTTCAATCATATATTTTTTTATGTTTGCAGATAAAATCGCGCGAAAATAATGATAAATAAAGGGCTTTCAAGGTTAGGTGCATTCTTTTTGTACCTGCTGTCGTTATTACCCTTTTGGGTTTTATACCTCATCGCCGATTTTTTATTCGTCGTAATATACTATATAACAGGCTATAGACGCAAAGTTGTGCAGGAAAACTTGCGTAATGCCTTCCCTGAAAAAACTGAAAAAGAACGTCACGATATCGAAAAAAAATATTTCAGGTACCTGGCCGATCTGATAGTTGAAAGCATAAAAATGATAAGTGCTTCAAAAGAAACTATTGTGAAGCATGTATGGCCCACCAACCCTGAAGTTATTGATAATTATTTTGCTGAAGGAAAAAGCATCATAGGGGCCGTTGGGCATTATTGCAATTGGGAACTGGCTGGGCAGCGATTTGGTTTTTTTACGGAGAACAGGCGAATAATTGTTTATAAGCCTTTAACCAACGATTATTTCGACCAGTTTTTTATTAAAATGCGCTCGCGTTTTGGAGCTACGCTGGTGGCCATGAAGGATACTGCGCGCGCTATGGTGAAGTATAAAAACGAAATAAGCTTTAGTGTTTTAGTGGCCGATCAAACACCGGTTAAGCATGAGGCACATTATTTTACTGAATTTTTGAACCAACCTACAGCAGTATTTTTAGGTATCGAGAAATTGGCCAAACTAACCAACTCGGTTGTTATATTTTGTGATGTGAAACGTGTTAAAAGAGGCTATTATACTTATACCTTTGTGCCGCTGGTGGAAAACCCTAAAGCGACAGCGCCGAATGAGATAACTGAGGCACACGTAAAGTACCTGGAAAGTATGATAAAAAGAGAACCTGAATATTGGTTATGGTCGCACCGCAGATGGAAGTTTAAGCCCGAGGATATTGTATAAATGAATTTTACCCCCAAAGTTGCTATTGTTATTTTAAACTGGAACGGCGTTAAACATTTGCGCGAGTTTATGCCCTACGTGGTAAGTTCTATATGGCCTAACCTGGAAATTGTTGTGGGCGATAATGCCTCAACAGATGGTTCGGTTGAATTTATCCGTACAGCATACCCAACCGTAACCATTATTGAAAATGATGATAATTACGGCTTTACCGGCGGTTATAACCGTGTTTTAGAAAAGGTAGAAGCTGATTATTATATCCTGCTTAACTCAGATGTGGAAGTTTACCCCGGCTGGATAGCACCCGTTATTGAATTAATGGAAAGCGATCCATTAATAGCCGCCGCCGCACCTAAGATAAAATCATACCTGCAACGCGATCATTTTGAGCATGCCGGGGCAGCAGGAGGCTTTATAGATAGCTTTGGTTACCCGTTTTGCCGTGGGCGAATGTTTTATGAGATAGAGGAAGATAAAGGGCAATACCAGCAATCCGGTGAAGTGTTTTGGGCATCGGGGGCTGCTTTATTCATCAAGAAGAAATGCTGGGATGAGGCAAAGGGTTTTGATGAACGCTTTTTTGCACACATGGAAGAGATTGACCTTTGCTGGCGATTGAAAAATATGGGGTATAAGATAATGTACTGTGCGCAATCAGAAGTATTTCATGTTGGCGGCGGTACATTGAACACGGAAAATCCTTTTAAAACATATCTTAACTTCAGGAACAATCTGTTGCTGTTGAAAAAGAATTTGCCTTTCTGGCGATCTGTATTTGTGATATGGGTGCGTTACTGGATGGACCTGATGGCGCTGCTCCGGTTTTTAAATGAAGGTAAACGCAAAGATGCGGGCGCTGTAAGCCGGGCCCACCGCAATTTCGCAAGTAACCTGTTTAAACGCGAGCACGTGAAAATAATTCACGATGGATCAAAGCTAAAAGGCATGTACAAGGGTAGTATCGTATCCGCCTTTTTTATAAAAAAGAAACACGTTTTTACTTCGCTGGATCCGAAGGAGTTTTATTAGCGTTGGGGGCTATATCCTCAGCTTTATCGTTTTGCCCTTCATTGGGTTTTATTTTTTCACCATCTTCTGCCGGAAGTTGTTCAAACTTGTTTATTGAAATATGCTCATCTTTTAAATGAAGGTTTATATCCTGGGTTGGGAATGGTATTTCAATGCCTTCCTGGGCAAATTTTATGTAGATATCACTTAAAACCCTGCTCTTTAACTCCAGCCAGGTGCTAATATCCGCAGCCCAAAAAAACATCCGGAAATCAACTGAGCTTTCATTTAAATTATGTAAAAAAACCGATGGGGCAGGAGCAGCCATGATGTCGTCACGGTTAGCCAGCATATCTTTTAGCAAGCCTTTAACTTTTTCAATATCAGAACCATAGGCAACGCCTATAATTAATTCTATACGGCGGTTGTTGTTGCTCAGCGTCCAGTTAATAACATGGTGCGAGATCAGGTCGCCATTCGGGATAATTACTTCAGCGCCATCGCTGGTGGCTAACCTGCTTGAGCGTACACCTATTTCCTTTATGGTACCTGAACGGCTGTCTATCTCAATAATATCACCTATCTGTATAGGTTTTTCAAATGCCAGTATCAATCCGGATACCAGGTTATTTACAATGTTTTGTAAGCCAAAGCCTATACCAATACCAAAGGCACTGATAATGATAGTGATCTTATCGAGCGGGAAGCCTGATGCTGCTACTGCCAATAAGAAACCCACGGAAAAAACCCCAAGCCTTATCAGCAGTGTGGATGTACGGTTCTTCTTTTTCAGCACCGACATATCGGTAGCACGAAGCGACGAAACATCATAAAAATAGCTGATGATCTTTGATATAATGGATGACAACCATATTACCGCAATGAAAATAACAAAGCCCTCAAAAGTAAATGAAGCGCCACCAACAGTATGCGATTGACTTAAAAAGTCACTTAAATAATCGCGGACGGCATCATCAAGGTTTAAATTCTGGAACAAGAAAAAGAACCAGATCAAAGCAGTCAGTAAAGTGAGTACTTTTTTAAACTTTTCCTCAACTATTGCATAATCAACCCAATCAAGAATGCTTCCGGTTTTTTTGGTTTGAAACTGTAGGAATAATGCCTGCGTAATGATCTGGATAACAAAATAGAGTATAACTAATAACCATAAGTTGAAAACGGATGTTACACCAATGATTTTCGCAAGGCTGAAGTGTCCTGTTATATTTAACAGCAGGGATATAATTTGCAGGCCGATGAATATCTGCATTATTACGCCTGAATATGGAAGATAGTCATCGGGTGTTTTCTTTATCACTTTAAAGAACGATAGCCCGGCTGTAATAGAGATTCCACTCAAAATTAAAATTACAAACCTATCAACATTGGTGATTTCGATAAATACATTGCTCACACCATACATTATGGCCAGCCAAAACAGTGTATGCAAGAATTTGAATTTGGTGGATGGAAACTCTCTTTTTACAAATATCAGCACAAATATCATGGGGAATAAGAACAGGATCTCTGTAAACACAACTGGTGGGTGCGGATAAAAGTAGGGCACAACCGCGGTTGCAACCAGCAATGATGAAATAACCGGGCTTTTATAAATATAACCTATTTTATCAGCTATTGATACCGAAAGCTCATTATTGCGTTTAACCTTTATGCGGTTAAATATTATCCAGCTGAGAATTATCACCAGGAATAAAAATCCTGCTAAATGTGTTAATGTCTCGTTTTTAATAAAGAGGCTAAACAGTAGTTTGTTAACTTTTAAAGTGCTGTTTAAAGGGGACTTAAAGCCATCATACATTGGAGTAGATTCCCATATATAGCCAAATTCACCGGCAAAGGCCCTGTCTGCAAAAGTTTTTATTTTAGAGTCGATATGATCGGATTCGTCGAGTACATTAGTATAGGCAATGGATACTTTATCCTGTAACAGGTTAATTTTTGAAAGATAGCTGCGGTTGGTTGCATCTGTTTTGCTCCACAGCAACCAAAGGGCTTTTCTTTGGATAAAAAAAGTTTTCTTTAAAGCACTATCAGTTGGAGATGCCTTGAGTATGGTATCTTTACTGAACTTTATAAGATCAGTCTGATTTTGTATTAATGACGAGTTAATATCATCCAGGTCTGATTGCCAGCCTTCCAATTGAGCCTGACTGCGATCTAAAACATCCCTTAAAACAAACAAATAGCGTAATGTGCTCGATTTGTGTGTGTTGATGAGCGAATCCATTTTGCTGAGCCTTTTTACCAATGGCGGCAATTGCTGCCCGATATCGGCGGTATCAAGGCCTTCAGCTAAATTATTTCTGATCTGGTTAAAAGTGGTTGTATATTGTTCAATACGTTGCAGTAAGCTATTTACCGAAGTGTCGGATTTGTTTATTATACGCAATAAGGAATCGCGGGAATGCATGGCTTTTCTCTGCTTTTCCCTTAAATATCTGGGTGCTCCCGCTTTCTGCGTAAAACCATTTTGTGCAGCACAAATGGTAAATAAAAATATGAGTAATAGCTGATATTTAATCGTTTTGCGCATTGAACAATTATAGTAATAAATTAATACGATAATATTAAATAATATTAATTAATTAAAAAGCTTTCCAAACCCAAACGGTATGAATCGAGCCCAAACCCGGCAATTACACCTCTGCAACTGGCTGCCAGCATGGAGTGGTGCCTGAACTCCTCGCGTTTATAAACGTTGGAGATATGAACCTCAATAACAGGTGTGTTTATAGCTGCAATAGCATCGGCAATAGCCACCGAAGTGTGGGTATAAGCCCCGGCATTCATTACCACGCCATCAAAACTGAAACCAATTTCATGCAGTTTATTGATCAGTTCGCCTTCTACGTTACTTTGATAATATTCAATTTGTATTTCGGGGTAACGCTTGCGTAATTCTTCCAGGTAAGTATCAAAACTGCTGTTTCCGTAAATTGATTTCTCGCGAACGCCCAATAGGTTTAAATTAGGGCCGTTAATAATTTGTATCTTCATTAGTTCAAACTTACAGTATAAAACATTAAAACTAAAATCATTTGAACTGGCGTGCGGCAATAAAAGGTTTCCAGGCCTATCTTAAACTGGAAAAATCTCTTTCCCCAAATTCAATTGAGGCATACAGCCGTGATATAGAAAAGCTGTATCAATATAGTGAAGCACAAACCATTAAAATAAATCCGGAAAGTATTACTCTTGCTGACCTTCGCCTGTTTATAAACTGGGTAAATGAGCTGGGTATGATACCATCATCGCAAGCCCGCATACTATCAGGCATTAAAGCATTCTATAAATATATGCTGATGGAGGACATTATGAAAAATGATCCTTCAGAACTCTTAGAATCACCCAAAATACAGCGAAAACTGCCTGATACCTTGAGCTATGAGGATATCAATAAAATGATAGCGGCCATTGATTTGAGTCGGCCTGATGGCGCGCGCAACAAGGCCATATTGGAAGTATTATATGGCTGCGGACTGCGTGTATCCGAACTAACGGAGCTTAAACTATCAAATCTGTACCTTGATATTGAATTTATAAAAGTAACAGGCAAGGGGAATAAAGAGCGTTTGGTACCTATTGGTGGCGCTGCTATAAAAGCTTTAAAAATTTGGATTGAGCAGGTGAGGGTACACACCGCCATTAAAAAAGATGAGGAGGATATGGTGTTTTTAAACCGACGCGGCACAAGGCTGAGCCGTGTTTATATTTTTATGGTGATAAAGCAACTGGCGGAGACTATTGGGTTGAAGAAAACGATAAGTCCGCATACGTTCAGGCATTCATTTGCTACGCATTTGGTTGAGGGTGGTGCTGATCTGCGCGCTGTACAGGAGATGCTGGGACATGAGAGTATTACTACTACCGAGATCTACACGCATCTGGACAGGGAGTTTTTAAAAGGGACGATTATTCAGTTCCATCCCCGTAATTAGTCTTTTGTCTCCGCACGTCATTGCGAGGAACGAAGCAATCCCCGACTGTGCAGATTGAACTGGTATACGTAATACTTATCGCTTCGAATCGCTTGTCGCTAAGACGTCACTTTTTGTCTTGATACCATAGGTGTTCGGAAGATGGAAAAAAGAAGCATCGGCCTTGTGCGATTCCCGCCTTGGGGCGGGGAAGGGTGGGGTTTAACAGCTTATTTGGTGTATACCCCCCCCCTGCCACTTCACATCCAACCGCGCCCCTCCCGTGGGGAGGGAATTAAAAACAAAAATGCAATCTTCCGAACACCTATGGTCTTGATACAAAAAGTAACCAAAAAAATCAAGTCCAGTAGAAATGCTTCTTTGCCGCACAAGGCCATTGCCCCGCAAAGCAGGCAAAACCTAGGCTGGAATCTTTTTGCGGCTATGGTGCGCACGCTGCCCCTAAGCTGCAAAAATTTCCTATGCCCTGCCACGCACAAGGCCACCATCGTTTTGCCTGCTTTCACCCGAAGCTGTTCTACTGACGGGGAAACGGGAAAGCCCTGTCTTCAAATATCATGGCTTTAAATGAGCCATAATCAAAAGCGGGCAAAGGCCCGACAAAAAGCGCGGGCCTGCGTGTTTTGCCTGTGGGTGGAAGGATCTTTTTGTCTTGACTTTTTGTTTCTTTTGTGTCAAGACAAAAGAAATAGGCCTTAGCGGCTATGAGCGATACCATGCGAAAAAGCACACATGCAATCCCGCTCTGTACAGTCGGGGATTGCTTCGTACCTCGCAATGACGCTTGGAGAATAGTGTCCTGTAAATCCCCAAAATCCGTTAAATCCCGGCTTAAATCCTGGTTCCCTTTACCATTCTATCCCTGCCACTCATATCCTTTCTCAACTCAACATTCTTAAATCCTTTACTTTCCAACATCTCAACGGTTTCCCTGCCCAAACTTTCATTTATCTCAAAAAATAGCAGACCGTTAGATGCGAGGTTATTTATGGCGAAATCAGCAATGGCTTTATAAAATATCAGCGGGTCATTTTCAGGTACAAACAGGGCGGTATGGGGCTCGAAATCGGTTACGTTGGTATGCATCCGGGTTTTATCATGCAAGGTAACGTAAGGAGGATTGCTGATGATGATTTCTGATTTCGGAATTTCGATTTCGGAATTTATGTTTAGAATATCAGCTTGGATAAAATTAATATCAACTTCATTCAGGTCAGCATTTTGTTTTGCAGTTTGAAGCGCATCAGTTGAAATATCAATTGCTGAGATTTGTACAGCCGGCAAATTCTTTTTCAGGCTGATGGCTATACAGCCGCTACCGGTACCAATATCTAAAATATTCTTTACTGCTAACTGTTCTTGACTGTTAACTGCCAACTGCCAACTGCTAACTGAAGCTAAAGCCCATTCCACCAGTTCCTCGGTTTCAGGGCGTGGGATAAGGACCGCTGGATTTACCTTAAAAGGTAAGCCGTAAAATTCAGTATACCCTAAAATATACTGGATGGGTTCACCGGTTTGCAGTCGGGTTAATATATCGTTTAGTTCGCCTTGTTGTTGTAATGTGATTTCCTGTTCAGGAAAAGCCTTCACCATCGCTTTTGATGAGCCAGTTATTTCGCTGATTATCATTAAGGTGAGCGCCTCAATTTCGCTGGCATCATATAAGGTTGCCAAACTTTGTTTAAAGGTGCTAAATACATCCTTAATAGTTTTCATGCAACAAAGTAACATAAAAGCTACTTTTGTACCATGCCCCAACATGAAATATATATGCGCCGCTGTCTTGAACTTGCTGCAATGGGTATTGGATATGTAAGTCCGAACCCAATGGTAGGGGCGGTTATTGTGCATAACGATAGTATAATAGGCGAGGGTTATCACCAAAAATATGGCGAAGCGCATGCCGAGGTAAATGCGGTTAACCAGGTTGTCGGCAAGTTTGATAATTATGCCGAATTGCTGAAGCAAGCAACCATTTATGTATCACTCGAGCCCTGTGCGCATTACGGCAAAACGCCTCCCTGTGCTGATCTGATTATCAAGCATCAAATACCAAAAGTTGTGGTTGGCTGCCGCGATCCGTTCGACCAGGTGAATGGTAAGGGAATAGAGAAACTACAAGCTGCCGGCGTTGAGGTGCTAACAGGCATTTTGGAACAGGAATGCAGGTGGCTGAACAGGCGCTTTTTTACCCGCGTGCAAAAACACAGACCATATATTATACTTAAATGGGCACAAACAAAAGATGGTTTTTTTGCCCCGGCAGATAGCAGTCAGCTTTGGATAACCGGGATAGAATCACGTAAACTGGTACACCAATGGCGGGGCGAGGAGGACGCCATTTTGGTCGGCACAAATACTGCAGCTATTGACAACCCGCAACTAAACGTGCGTTATGGTACAGGTAAATCACCAAAGCGTGTGATAATTGATCGTGAATTGAAATTAAGTAACGATTTAAATGTATTTGATCAATCAATTGAAACACTGATATTTAATGAAATAAGAACGGAGTTCGACGGTAAAAATAAATACATTGCTTTAGAGGATTTCGGCCGGTATGTGCCGGAATATATTTTGTACCAATTATACCTTCAGGATATCCAGTCGGTTATTATTGAAGGGGGCGCTCATACACTTAATAAATTTATTGCGGCCGGCCTATGGGACGAAGCGAGGGTATTTACCGGCAATATTATTTTACAGCAGGGCATTAAAGCACCGCTTATAAATGGTAATATTGGCGAAGAAGTTTTATCGGGGAACGACCGCCTAACAATTTTTTATAATGATTTGGTGAATGGTTGATTGGGTTAGATCAGGTTGATTTAGTTTAATGTTTATTAATAAAAATCAATACCCCTAATTTGTACCATTCGCTTATTCAACTCAATCAACAAAATTAACCTATAAGATGCTCTACGTTTTTTTAAGTATTTGTTGTAGTGTAATCGTTTCCATATTGTTAAAGTTGGCAAAGCGTTACCAGATAGATGTTTTCCAGGCTATTACCTGGAATTATTCAATGGCCATTTTGCTTACCTGGGTATTTTTAAAACCACAGATACAAAGCTTACAATCGGCACCATTTTATATTTATTCATTGCTGGGGTTTTTATTACCAACACTTTTTGTTGTAATTGCCGCATCGGTAAGGTTTACAGGTATAGTACGTACAGAAATTGCCCAGCGATTATCACTTTTTATACCCATTATAGCAGCTTTTTTGTTATTTGATGAAAAACCAACTACACTAAAAATTATCGGCATCGCGTTAGGTTTTGCTGCAATTTTATGTTCCATTCCATGGAAAAGGGAGCGATATAAAACTCAAAGGGCACCCGCCAATTCGTGGATCTATCTTTTTGTGGTTTTTTTAGGCATGGGGGTGATTGATATATTATTTAAGCAAATGGCCTTGTTTAAGGGTGTACCGTATGCAACATCTCTTTTGTTAGTTTATGTAATCTCCTTTGTGATAGGGTTGTTAGGGTTAGCATATCTTTTCGCTACAAAAAAAGCAAAATTCTCATGGCCCCATATTGTCTTTGGGTGGATATTGGGCATAGCAAACTTTGGTAACATATTGTTTTACCTAAAGGCGCACCAGGCACTGGCAAGTAACCCATCAATCGTTTTCTCTGCCATGAATATCGGCGTTATTGTATTAGGCTCAGTAATTGGCCTAATCGTATTTAAGGAAAAGCTAACTGTCATCAATAAAATTGGTATAGCATTAGCCATTGCTGCTATAGTTGTTATTTCTTATTCTAATATTCTTTAATGCTTTTTGACGATACTTTTCTCACTATTGATAAACCAGCCGAGGGTGTATTCCGTGATCGCGGCAGCAAATTTCTGGCATTTGTATATCCTATCCATACTGAAAGCGATATAAAACCATTGCTGGCGCAATTAAGGTCGGAGCATCCTAAAGCAAACCACCATTGCTGGGCCATGCGCCTGGGGATCGACCGCTCTGTGTTTCGTATTAATGATGATGGCGAGCCATCAGGCACGGCAGGCAGGCCGATCTTAAATGCTCTGCTTTCCCGCAATATTACTAATGTACTGGTAGTGGTGGTACGTTATTTTGGCGGTACGTTGCTTGGAGTGCCTGGGTTGATCAATGCCTATCGCACAGCTGCGGAGGAAGCATTGAACACTGCTGTAGTTATTGAAAAAATGCTGAATGATATTTACACCATTCAGTTTGATTACCAACAGATGAATGATGTAATGCGCATTATTAAAGAGGATAACCTTACCGTTTTAGATCAGCAATTTGATAATACATGTATTGTGAAGATTGGGATACGGCGCATGCAGGTAAATCAGAGTATTGCCAGGTTTGAGAAAGTAAGTGGAGCAGTAATAAAACTCATCATCTGAAGGCTCTCTTAAAAGAGTTATTTTTAATGAAATTTTAATATATCCGGTGTTTTTTTATATCCTGTTTTAAGCTTTAAATACTTACTTTAGCACAGTATGCAATCTTTTGAAATCGACAAAACTGACCTGCAGCGCATTAAAGTCGCGCTTGAAAGCGATGACGCTGAATTACAAAGGGTTCTGAAGGAGTATCACCCTTCGGAGATTGCATTGCTTTTTGAGAAACTTCCGCAGGAGGCCAAGGAAAAAATCATCAACATATTGCCGACCGAAGTGGCATCAGAGGTTATCTCTGAAATGGATGAAGAACACCGTCCGGGAGAGTTATTGATAAACCTGCATCCCGACAAACGTTCAGAGATAGTTGAAGAGCTGGATTATGACGACGCTACGGATATTATCTCGCAGCTGGATGAAGATGAACAGCAGGAAATCCTGGAAGATCTTGATCAGGAAGATGCCGATAGCATCCGCGCGTTATTAAAGTATGATGAAGATACCGCAGGTGGTATCATGAACTCCGAAATTATCAAGGTTAACTTAAACTTTGATAAAAAGGAAGCGCTGGATGAGATCATCCGCCAATCGGAAGAGATGGAGGAGTTTTATACCGTGTATGTGGTTGATGATTCGAATACATTAATAGGTATATTATCCTTAAAAGATGTTGTTAAGGCCCGTATAAATGCAAAAGTAAAGGATATTGTAAATACCGACTTTGTATTTGTAAAAGCGGAACTCGATCAGGAAGAAGTAGCCAAATTAATATCACAATATAACTTAACAACCATCCCGGTTGTTGATGACCATATGAAGCTGCTCGGCCGCATTACTGTTGATGATATCATCGACGTAATGGAGCAGGAAAATACCGAGGATATATTAAAGATTTCCGGTGTATCAGAGGATGAGGAACTAAGTGGTAATTGGAAAGACGCTGTTAAGAGCCGTTTGCCCTGGCTGATCATCAATTTGGGTACGGCTTATCTCGCAGCATCTATCATCCGTCATTTCGATGATACAGTAGCTCAGTTACCAATACTTGCCGCATATATGACCATTATTGCGGGTATGGGCGGTAATTCGGCAACACAGGCATTGGCCGTAACCGTAAGGCGTATCTCATTAAGCGATTTGACCGATAGTCAGGCATACAATACCGTTTTTAAAGAGTTTTTAGTAGGCTTGATAAACGGAGCAGCCAACGGGTTGATCGTGTTTTTTATTGCCTTATTTTATGATGCCAACATTATGCTTGGTCTGGTATTATTCTTAGCCATGACAGGTAACCTGGTTGTTGCCGGCTTAACAGGGGCATCTATCCCATTGATACTTAAAAGAGTAGGGATCGATCCTGCCGTGGCATCATCCATCATTATTACAACTTTTACAGACTGCGCAGGCTTTTTATTGCCTTTGTGGTTTGCAACACATTTGCTTTTACATACACATGTAAAGTAGCTTTTACTTAACTTTGAATTTATAAACTGAATATACATGACAGCGGTAAGAAACAACTGGACAAAAGAAGAGATAGCTGAAATATATCATAGCCCACTACTAGACCTTATTTATAAGGCAGCAACAATACATCGTGAAAATAAGGATTATGCAGAAGTGCAGATCAGTTCGCTGATATCAATAAAAACAGGCGGTTGCCCTGAGGATTGCGCTTATTGTCCGCAAGCGGCGCGTTATAATACAGGTGTTGATGTACACGCAATAATGCCTAAGCACGAAGTTATAGCCGTAGCTCAAAAAGCGAAGGATGGCGGTGCTTCAAGATTGTGTATGGGCGCTGCGTGGCGCGAGGTGCGTGATAACAAAGATTTTGATAAGGTAATTGATATGGTTAAAGCCGTTAATGAGCTGGATATGGAAGTATGCTGCACATTAGGCATGCTTACCGAGTCGCAGGCACAAAGATTGGCAGATGCTGGTTTATATGCCTACAACCATAACCTGGATACATCAGAAGAAGATTACAAACGTATTATAACCACCCGTAGTTATGATGATCGCTTACAGACATTAGAACATGTGCGCAAAGCTAAAATAACGGTTTGCAGCGGTGGTATTATAGGTTTAGGCGAAACTGTAGAAGACAGGATCTCGATGCTGAAGACATTATCAAACCTGCCCCAACATCCGGAATCGGTACCTGTTAACGCTTTGGTACCAGTGAAAGGAACACCGCTGGCCGATCAACCACGGATCCCTGTTTGGGATATGGTACGTATGATTGCTACCGCGCGTATTATTATGCCTAAAAGCGTAGTACGTTTATCAGCAGGCCGTACAGAAATGAGCACCGTTGAACAGGCATTATGCTTTATGGCCGGTGCAAGTTCCATATTTGCAGGAGATAAGTTATTAACCACGCCCAACCCATCATTTGATGAGGATATGGCAATGTTTGAATTGTTAGGATTAAAACCACGTAAAGCCTTTAAGAATGGCCGCCCTGGCGAGAGCAAGGAGATCAGGGAAATGAGCATTAATGAGGTGATTGGATAATTACCCTAATTGTCATTTCGAACGAGGTACGAGGAGAAATCTTCTTCGATATGCATATTCGCTTTGCATGGTGAAGAAGATTTCTCACTGTCGTTCGAAATGACATTTTGGATTATATTGCATAGTAATTAATAAACATATTCACCATGCATAAACGCCTTACCTTAAGCGTTGCTTTATTGCTCCTGCTTGCCCAATTCTCCGTTGCTCAAAACAAGATCGTTGTTTTTCAGTCGGATTTTGGTTTGAAAGATGGGGCTGTTTCAGCGATGAAAGGCGTGGCAATGGGCGTTTCCCCTGATCTTAAATTATTCGATCTTACCCACGAGATACCCAACTATAATATATGGGAGGCATCTTATCGTCTGTACCAAACAGTGCCTTACTGGCCAGCCGGGACAGTTTTTGTATCGGTTGTTGATCCGGGAGTGGGCACAAGCCGTAAATCAGTGGTGCTTAAAACAAAAACGGGCCAGTTTATTGTTACGCCGGATAATGGTACTTTAACCCTTATAGCCGAATCACTCGGCATTGCAGAACTACGCGAGATAGACGAAAAAGTTAACCGCCGCAATGGTTCGCAGGATTCTTATACCTTTCATGGCCGTGATGTATATGCTTACACTGCAGCGCGGTTGGCAGCAGGCGTCATCACCTATGAGCAGGTTGGCCCTGCATTGCCGCTCAATGTGGTAAGTATCCCATATCAAAAAGCAATACTGAAAAATGGTGTATTAAAAGGTGACATCCCAATACTCGATGTGCAATATGGTAATGTATGGACTAATATTGATGCCAGTCTTTTTGATCAGCTCAAACCAAAATTCGGCGATATACTACAAATATCCATCTTCCACGATCACAAAAAGGTTTACGAAGGAACAATGCCTTATTGCCAAACCTTTGCCGTTGTACCTGTTGGCAAGCCGCTTGCTTATATCAATAGCCTGATGCAGTTGTCATTCGCCCTAAATCAGGGCGATTTTGCTAAGGATTATCATGTTGGGAGTGGGGGAGATTGGAGCGTGGAAATCACGATAACACACAAATAATAAACCCATGTCATTGCGAGGAGGAACGACGAAGCAACCTCGTCGCATGCATAAGAACGCGACGAGGTTGCCGCGCTATCGCTCGCAATGACAATATTAATAAATGTTACACTTTCGCGCCTAAAACCCAGCGCCAGGCCCAACGGGTGGCGTTGTTAAGGCCTTTCCAGCTATCTACAAACTCAATAATATCGTGCAGGCACTTATCGGCAAATTTCTGTTTAAAGTTTTTTGAGGCGAGCTCGTACACCTTATCCGGGTTTTCCATGCCGATGCGCTCATATATTTCTCGTTTAACATACATGGTGCGTACAAAGTAAATATTAAGCAAAATTACATAGCTGTAGAGCGTGCGTTTAATATATCCGGCTTTGGCGGAGTATGTTTTTAGTAAGCTTTTAGTGAAAAGGATATGACGTGCCTCCTCAATATTATGCAGATCGAACATCTTGCGTAAAACCTGGTAAACCTGCGGGTTTTTGCGGGCATAGTTACCATAAACATCAGTTACCAGTTCAACTGATACACTACCCATAAACAAGTAATCAGCAGGGAGGTATTTATTACTAAAGTGCCCTATGAATTTATGCATACCCGATTGCTTAATGGGTTTGCCACTTATTTGCATTATGGCCTGTGTGAACATCTCCTGGTGTCTGAATTCTTCAATCAGTTCACGCAAAAGGAAGCGATGTTCCACATTATCAGCCGGTAAAGTAAGCAAGTGGCGCGTCATAAAAAGGCAGAATAAGCATTCTCCCCAGGCATAGGAGGCAATAACCTGTACCAGCTCATGCCTGCCGAGTTCAAGCTTTTGAGTGTCGGTTAATGTTTTGTAGACCTCCAGCCCCTGTAATGAAGTTAAAACTTCCGGTAAAAATATTTCTTCGGGTTTGGGTTGTTCATGCCATGGGATATAAGTTTCGGGCATAAGCGGATGCTCCTTGCTTATTTTTATCAGTCGCTCAATTTCTTTTACATCCATAGGTAATATAAAGAGACGCAAAGTGTTGCGTCTACAAATACAATAACGTATTTTTTGTGTAATGGTTGCTTATGTAAAAAACATTGTCATCTCGACCGGAGGGAGAGATCTTCTTCGATCTGCATATTCGCAATTCATGAGCAGAAGATTTCTCCCTACGGTCGAAATGACAAGAGGGGTATTATTACTCCGCAATTAAACCACGTTTTTGTTCCATAGCTTTAATACTTGGATCATGCCCCCTGAAATCGCGGTACATTTTACCGTATTCAATGGTATTGCCTCTGGACAATATCATATCGCGGAAACGCTGACCATTTGCCCTTGTTAAACCGCCATTTTCTTTAAACCAGGCAAAGGCATCATCATCCAGCATTTCTGTCCATAAATAAGCATAATAACCTGCTGCATAGCCATTAGTCCAAATGTGTAAGAAATAGCTTGAGCGGTAACGCGGCGGTACCTGTGATAGATTCAAACCTGTTTTGGCAAGCGATACTGCTTCAAATTTATCCACATCCTGTAATGGTGCATTGGCCGGTAATTGGTGCCATTGCATATCCAATGATGCAGCAGCCAATATCTCTGTTAATGAATAACCCTGGTTAAAGGTAGCGGCCTTCTTTATTTTATCAACCAGAACTTGCGGCATAGGCTTACCTGTTTTATAATGCGTAGCATAATGTTGTAATACCTGCGGATACAATGCCCAGTGCTCATTAAACTGTGACGGAAACTCCACAAAATCGCGGGCTACGTTAGTGCCTGATAAGGTAAGATATTGCTGATCACCAAAGAAACCATGCAGGGCATGGCCAAATTCATGGAACATGGTAGTAACATCATCAAAACTGATTAATGCAGGCTGACCAGGCGCAGGTTTGGTGAAATTACAAACATTATAAATTACAGGCTTTGTGCCCAATAACTTCGATTGATCAACCATATTACTCATCCACGCACCGCCTGATTTATTGTCGCGTTTAAAATAATCGCAATAAAACAGGCCAATTTGTGAGCCGTCTTTGTCTATCACATCAAATACCCGCACATCTTTTTGGTAAACGGGAATATCATGGCGCTCTTTAAACGTTAAGCCATAAAGCTGGTTAGCTGCATAGAACACCCCATTCTGCAATACATTATTGATCTCGAAATAGGGTTTAATTTCGTTTTCATCTAAGTCGAATTTCTGTTTACGAACCTGTTCTGAATAAAAATTCCAGTCGTAAGGTTGTAGCTGAAAACTACCTTTTTGCTGGTCGATAACTTTTTGTATGTCAGCAGCCTCGCTTTTGGCTTTTGCTGTGGCAGCAGGTACCAGTTGCGCAAAGAACTTGTCAACTGCCTGTGGTGTTTTTGCCATCTGATCCTGTAAAACCCATGATGCATAGTCGGGATAGCCTAATAACTTGGCTTTTTCAGCACGTAATTTGGCTATGTTGATAATGGTATTACGGGTATCATTTGAGTCGCTTTTTTCTGCACGGGTATAAGAAGCATTAAATAGTTTCTCACGGGTAGTGCGGTTTGCTAATGATTGCAATAAAGGCTGCTGCGTAGTATTCTGTAAAGCTATCAGGTATTTACCATCAAGCTTTTTAGCTTTTGCATTTTGCGCCAATGCGTCTTTATCGCCTTGCGAAAGGCCAGCTAACTCAGTAGTATCGCTTATAGCCAGCGCACCTGCTTTGGCGGCTGCCAATAATTGATTGGTATATTTAGCACTAAGCGAAGCCAGTTGTCCGTTAAATTTTTTGAGGGTTACTTTATCACTATCAGAAAGTTTTGCGCCGGCCAGCACAAACTCCAGGTAGTCATATTCAACTAAACGGGCCGATTCGGGGTCGAGCTTAAGTTGCGCGCGGTTATTATATATTGCTTCAATACGTTTAAATAGTTTAGCATTCAAATGTATGGCATCCTGATGAGCTGCAAGTTTAGGGGCTACTTCCTCTTGTATTTTCTGTAAAACACTATCAGTATTAGCGCCTGTAACCGTGTTAAAAATGTTATTTACCCGTTGCAGTAACACACCGCTTTTTTCCATTGCCACAAATGTGTTTTCAAATGTTGGGGCATCAGAGTTGTTGGCTATTTTTTCCATTTCAGCCAGCTGTTGTTTCATGCCTTCTTCAAACGCAGGCTCATAATCCGAGTCCTTTATCTTATCAAAAGGCGGAGCCTGGAAAGGCAATGTACTTGCTGTAAGTAAAGGATTGGTTGAGGCAGAATCAGCGCTATTGCCTGCTGATGTGCCTGTATTGTTTTTGCACGAGGTCATAATTCCCACGAATACTGCTAATGGTAGTATAAATAGAGTTTTCATAATGTTTTAAAACGTTGAAATTACGAAAATCCTATATATTGCGCTATATTAAAATTGAGGTTTCCGGATGCATAATGCATTGATTATGAATTTTATCAGATATAAGCTTTTAGGGCCAATTGGGCTCATCATATTTGTTTTTGCGATGATCGTTAGCTCATGTAACAGGGGACGCGTAGCACATCATGAGGAAAAGAAAAAGGATTCCCTGTCTTTTAAGCCGGTATATGGCATTCCTTTTACCGAAGTGCGCAGGCGTTTGAAGAACGGAATGTCATTTGATAACAATGGTTTCCAAACGGAGCCATCGTACAAAATTACCTTTTTGGCTAACGACTCGGCAAGTGTATATAGTCCGGAGAAAAAGCAATTCATTAACTTTTTTGTATTTATGGAGGGGGACTCCATTTTTAACGTAGCACGCTCGTATTTTAAAATGATGCAGATGAGTAAGGATAGCCTGAAACTACAGGTGCTGGAAGTGCAGGGTGATACGCTGCATATGAAGCACTCATTAGTTTACATGACCTTTTACTCCAATGATTATCTAAAAAATGTATTAAAAACCAATGCTGCCACATTGGGCAAACCCGATCGCAACGACACGCTGTTCATTAAAAAGAAAGCCGAATTAGCTAATAGGATACCCGACAGCGCTTTTTCTGCACGTATACCGGTTACTATGGAAAGCAGAAGTCCGCGAGTTACGGTTAAGTATCTGAAAATAAAGCCCGATGTATCCAATAATTTTGATGATTCCGATGGGTATATGAATCCTGAGTTTAACATAACCATTAATAAGGCCTATGAAGATTTCTCTTATTCATTTTGGGCGTTTGTTGATGATAAAGGGCAAATGTATTTCGATAGGTCGGTAGATTATATTATGCCGGAGTACAGGGAATCAACTACCAAAACCATAAAAGCTATTATTGATGGGTATTTAAAATACTACCTTATTGTTAAACCCGGTAATACATTGGGAATAGTGCATACCAGTGCGGTGCTTTTGAATGTGGTAGGGCGGAAGTAGGATGCCGGGTTGGCTCGGCCCGGCCAGTATGACAATTGAATTTTTATTGCAGTCACATTTATGGGACGGGATATTAATGCCTATATCATGGCTTTAGCCTAAATGGTTGTTTGGCTAAAGCCATGATATGTTTGCTTTAAACCCGTTGGCTAAAGCAAACGGCAATGAATTCAGGAGTATATTCATCGGTTTTGTAACGCATTCAATATTCATTTGAAGAGGCTATTTTAACAGGGAAAATTCAATCTTTTCTTATTTCAGGAATTTTCAGGCAGATAAAAGGATGTGATTTTTTTAGGTTTTGTGGATAATAACACTGTTAATAAAGTTGCGCATTCATCACCATAATTAATTTAAGATCCTAAAAATCAGCAATAAACCAAATGTTTACAACAACCCGATAGCTGTTAATAACCTGTTAAGAAAAAATAAAAAAAATGCTTGTGAAATAATGTGGATCTCCCGATATTGATAATATCAAGAACGACGTACTTTGACAACCTTGGAGATAAAGAAACTGAATCGGGTGGACCTTAGGGCGAACTAAAGATCAGGGAACGTATCTCATTGCCTACCGAAAAATAGCGAAAGCAAATTGCCGGGAAAGCAATAGAAAGGTATTATAGGTGCTGCAAAACTTCACGAAGAACGGCAGCCGAAATAATGACCTTGAAGTAATCAGCGTTAGCAAACGATGAGTCATCACATTCGCTAAGAATAAAGATGTATCAAAGCGTTGCACGAATAACGATGGAGTTGCGTATCCGCAGGATCATAACAACCTCAGCGTTCGATGAACATACTAACTGCCATTTCACGAGAATGGTGGCAGATTGAATGTGAAAACGAAACTGACAGCGTTTAATCCGTTGGGATAACAACAGAAACCGGTATTAAGCATAGCAGAGATGGATTAGCATTCGCAGGGAATAATGATCTTCAGCGTAGGCAAAATAACGATGAGGAGATCAGGTCGGTTAGGGGATACACAAAACTTGGTGCTCCGAGGCGGCTATGGCTGCTAAGGAGTTTGGAAACGGAAGTTCAAATCGCAAGAGGAGGGCTTCCGTTTTCGTTTTTAAACCAGGGAAACCAGGATTTTTTTGATTTTAGGGATTTACAGGATCCTTCTTGTCATCCTGAACGTAGTGAAGGATCTATTATACTAGCGATAAGCAATTGCCACCCGAATATAACGAGACAGCCAGTTTCTTCGCTGCCACTCATAATGACAGTGTCGGGATTAAAAACTAAAAACTAATCACCAATCTCCAACCACCAATCACTCTTTTTTGTTCCAAAAAAGCTAAATTAGCCATCTATGCAAAAGGACGGCTCGAGAAAAACTGACAAGAAGAAAATATTTGTATTAGATACTTCCGTTATCCTATACGATCATAATGCCTTTGAAAACTTCCAGGAACATGATGTGGCCATACCCATACAAGTGCTGGAAGAGCTTGACAATATGAAAAGCGGCAATGATACCCGCAATTTTGAGGCGCGCAGTTTTATCAGGTTAATGGATGATATATCCAGCAACAACCTGGTTAACGAGTGGCAACCGCTGAACGGGAAAAGCAAAGGCAGCTTTAAAGTAATTATCGACACTAAAAATATTGCAGCCGATGCTGCGGCTATTTTTGGCTCTGAAAAAACAGACCATCGTATATTAAATGCAGCCCTGGTATTGCAGGAGGAAAATCCGGATAAAAAAGTTGTACTGGTTTCAAAAGATATATGCCTGCGTCTGAAAGCAAAATCGCTTAATTTATATGCTGAGGATTATGAGACAGGTAAGATCAAGAACGTTGATGAACTTTATACAGGTAAAACCACTTTAAACAAAGTAGCCGATAAGCTCATAACCCAACTCAATAAGCATGATAGTTTACCGGTAGATATCTTTGATATTAAACACCTTAATAACCATTTTTATATCTTAAACGGAAAAAATCAGTCAGTGCCGGCATTTTACAATTCGCAAACCGCACAACTGGAAAAGGTTACTGAACAGCCTATTTTCAATATCTCGCCTAAAAATATGGAGCAGGCTTTTGCCATTCACGCCCTGCTACACCCAGACATAAAACTGATTACCATACAAGGCAATGCGGGTACAGGCAAAACACTTTTGGCATTGGCAGGTGCGTTGGAACAGCGAAAGCATTTCAGGCAGATCTATGTTACCCGGCCTATCGTTCCGCTAAGTAATAAAGATATTGGCTTTTTGCCCGGTGATATAAAGTCAAAAATAGACCCTTACATGGCACCAATATGGGATAACCTTAAATTTATTAAGGATCAGTTTAATGACGATGAAAAGATGCAGGCTAAGATTGATGAGCTGGTTACCACTGATAAAATATCCATAGCGCCACTGGCCTTCATCCGTGGGCGCACTTTAAGTAAGATATTTTTTATTGTTGATGAAGCGCAGAACTTGACCCCGCACGAAATAAAAACCATTATCAGCAGGGCAGGAGAGAATAGTAAGTTTGTTTTCACAGGCGATATTTACCAGATTGATACACCTTATTTGGATGCTGAAAGTAATGGCTTATCGTATTTAATTGATAAGGCTAAAGATCACCCATTATATGCCCACATCACCCTACAAAAAGGGGAGCGAAGTGAGCTGGCCAATTTGGCAACGGAACTATTATAGTCTTTAGTCCAGAGTCTTTAGTCTGAAGTCGACTATTGGCTAAAGTCTCCAGACTTAAGACTAAACTAAAATATTCTCCGACACCCGAGCAATATCAGCACTGATTTTGTTTATAAAACCTAATTGCTCTTTTAATAGGCTGTCGTCGGGCACTAAAAGCTCCGGCTTGTTATCAAGGCTAACTGGGGTTGATCTTTCGGTGTTAAAATCAGCTTTTTGTCCGCCAAGCTTTGCGCTGGTATCATTAAGAACGGCAAGGCTTTTTTTAATGGATCTGATGATATCCGGCTGTGAATTGCTTACCGTTTTACCAATAATTTCCGCCGCGACCGTAGCAATATAAGATGACAGAATATGATTGAGTACTACAAATTTGTGTATCTCCTTTATATTCTTTTGCTTGCTTTTTGGCTCAGATGTCATGCGCTCAAATGCGGCCGATAAGTTTCCTGATTTTACAAAAACATCTTTCCGGGCCAGTTTATATTCAGTAGTATCTACCGTTTTGCCTGATAAACTTTCGGCTATTTTAACCAGGTAGTTCACATTAGCGCAAATCATCTCGCGCAGGGTTTGCTGTATCTGCTCATATTCCCATGCCGGAAAAATAAGGTAACTGGCTATAAAAGCAATAACAGAACCTATTAAAGTATCGGTGATCCTTTCCTGAACGATATGGTTAACCCCTAAAAAGCTAAATACAATAAGTATATATGGGGTCATAAATAAAACGCTTAACACATAGTTAAACCGTAAAAAACTATAACAGCCCAGCATGAAAAACACCATGCAGAAAAACTGAACAGTTTTATCGGGTACAAGAATTAATAGGGTTATCCCAATAATACCACCGAAAATGGTGCCAATGAGCCGCTGGTAATTGCGTTGTTTTGAAAGGCTGAAACCTGGTTTTAAAATAACAATAATGGTGAGCAATATCCAATAGCTATGGTGTCCCTGTGAGATGGTTTTTGCGGTGATAAACCCGATCAAACAAACCAAAGCTACCCTTAGGGCATGTTTAAACGCAGCCGAATCAAAGGACAGATTATCAGTAAATATATGCGGGGCATAATCCTGGTGGGTTACAAACCTGGAGTATTCTACTCTCCTGCGGTTCTCAAACAGCAGGTTGGCCGAATCAGAATTATAATAGTTGTAAATACTGGTGATCTTCTGGTTCATATCACGCAGGTTAACCAGTATTTTTTTCAGGATAATGTTGCTTGTTTCGGGTTCAGTCTGGGCCAGTATATCAATCTTTGCTTTCAGCTTTTCCAGCTCAGGCGTAAAATCTACCGGGTTTTTATATTTGGTGTTGGATAAAACAATAAACGCAGCCTTATCTACTTCATTGGCCATATGTTCAATTATCTTGGCTACATAGGCTAATATGCCTGTATGTTTAAACTTATCGCGCAGATAGGCATAATCATAATGGGTAGCCATAATGTTCTCATACATATCAACCAGGTCAATAAACGTAAGCACCAAAATACGGCTTGCACTGGTTGATTCGCGCACCAATAACCGACTCTTGAACAGCATTTCCCTCACCAGGTCCTGGCTTTGGCTCACCTTTATTTGCTGCGATACCAGCTTACGGTAGTTTTCATCAATATCGGTATCCGGTAAATAAAAGGCAGCTTTGATTCGTAAAAATTTAGCCACTTCATCAATACTTTCGCCAAGTGTTTGCTGCGCGGCACGATAAGGCCTTATACCAAAAAACACAAGACTAAACAGCATATACCAAACCCCGCCGGCCAATATAATGGCGCTGGATGGTAGCACATCGGCAGGTTTTGCGGCTTGATCCATCATCAGTATCATTACCAGCAAAGCACCGGTACCAATTGATGCTGCCCGGTTGCCATAAATGGTAAACATGGAAAACAGGAAGGAAAATAAAGTAACTTCAATCCCTAACGTGTAAATATTAAATCTTGCAAAGCCTGTAATTACTGCTACTATAAACACGCACAAATTGCATATAGCCATAGCATTACGCTTATGCATTACCGGGCCAGGCGTATCAACAACACTGATGCATAATGCACCCAGCGACATACTAACACCTGCATCAAAATAATGTAGTTGTGCTAATATTAATGATGGCAGTAAAACACCTATGGTTATGCGCAATCCATCAGAAAAATACTGACTGTAAAAAAAACTTTTTATCTCCCTGAACTGCATAGAGGCTAATTGGTTGATTTAGAAATGCAAATTTAAAAAATTTAACCGGATGGCTGTTTTTTAATCAATATTAACATATATAGCGATGAATTGTTAATAAATATTCAATTTATTGCTAATTTTCAGAATTAGATATTTAAATTCACCCCTTTAATGCGACCTCATTAAATGCACCGGAATTTTATACTCATGTTCAACCTATTTGTATGTCCTCAACGTTAAAACTCAGTCAGAGAGAAACCGCTTTCAACCATGAAGTTGTTGCCCGTTTTGAGTTGTATAACAGTTTATTTCAAACGCTGCCTTTTTACCAGGTTAAAGATACCGGTATTTTGCTGCCGTTTTTTAGTTCGCATTGTGAAAAAGGTGCTATTAATGAGCAATCTCCAAAGGAGATCATCGAATCATTCTTTAAAAAGTATGTACCGGATATCGATCATCGTGAGCAGATCAACCGTTTGTTCAGGTTTATACAATATATTGAGCGGCAGGTAGTATTATTTGATGCGATAGAGGATTCATCGTTCAGCAAAATTGGTCGACCAGATGATTCAGGATCATTGCAAAGCCTGTTGCAGCAAGCAGCTACCAGCGATCAGGCCCGTAATGCGATCAGCGAAAAATTAAAAGATTTCTCATTACGCCTGGTACTTACCGCGCATCCTACACAGTTTTATCCGGGCACGGTTTTGGGTATCATGACTGATATGATAGAGGCGCTGAAGATCAATGATATAAATACCATCGATGAGCTGTTACAACAGTTAGGTAAAACACCTTTCTTTAATAAAACATCGCCAACACCTGTTGATGAAGCGGTTAGCTTGGTGTGGTTCCTGGAGAATATATTTTACCAGGCCATATCGGGTATACAATCAAAACTGGAAGAAGAGTTTGATATAAACCTTGCCGATAATCACCAGATATTAGAATTAGGTTTTTGGCCGGGTGGCGACAGGGATGGTAATCCTAACGTTACTACAGATACTACCAAAGCGGTAGCTAAATTTTTAAGGCAGATCGTATTCCGTTGTTATTACCGTGATTTCAGGGTGTTGAAACGTCGTATTACTTTTAGGGGTTTTGGTAAAACCTTAGAAACCATTGAGAAGCTTTTATATAAAAATGCCTTTAATCCGCAGGAAAAACAGGAAGATGTACAAAAGGACCTGTTGATTTTGCTGCAATCTGTTAGGCATACATTAATAAAAGATCACGACAGCTTATTTGTAAACGTAGTTGAGGACCTGATAAGGAAAGTTAACCTGTTTGGTTGCTTTTTCGCTACGCTTGATATAAGGCAGGATAGCCGTGTATTACGTAGTGTATACGAATACATAGAACAACAGGATGGCATTAAAGAAAGCATTTATGCAGGTTATAATGACCTGGATGAAGAAGGAAAAATAAAGCATATCACCTTTAAGGAGGCTGACTTTAACTGCCCTGATAATGTGGACAGCCTGACCATGGATACGCTCAACACTATCAGGTTAATGAAAAATATTCAACATGCTAATGGTGAGAAGGCTTGTCAGCGCTTTATAATCAGTAATTGTCAGCAGGCATCAGATATTTTACAGCTGATAGACCTGTTTTTATGGAGTGGCTGGAAAAAGGAAAACCTGAGCGTTGATTTTATGCCATTGTTTGAGACCATTAATGACCTTAAGCTTGCAGCAACCATAATGGAACGACTGTATACTCATCCCTTTTATAAAGAACACTTAGCAAATAGAGGCAACCGCCAAAGCATTATGCTGGGCTTCTCAGATGGTACCAAAGATGGTGGTTACCTGATGGCCAACTGGTCGATATACAATGCGAAAGTTGAACTTACCGCTATGGCCAGGAAATACGGCATCGATCTGGCATTTTTTGATGGCAGGGGAGGCCCACCCGCACGTGGTGGAGGTAAAACACATCGTTTTTATGCCTCAATGGGCGACGAGATAGCCAATGAGCATATTCAGTTAACCATACAGGGCCAAACGGTGAGCTCGCAATACGGATCAATTGAAACTGCCCGTTTTAATATGGAGCAGTTAATTAATGCAGGTATTGTTTCGGAACTATATCCTAACAAGAACGACCTTTTAAGTAAGAACCATAAAGCGTTAATAGCCGATATGGCCAGCGAAAGCTATAAAATGTTTATGGATTTAAAACAGGATCCTTTATTTGTAGAGTACCTGGAAAAATTCAGTCCGCTAAAATTGCTTTCACGTATCAACATCAGCAGCCGCCCAACCAAGCGTAATGCCGATGCGCAACTGAAACTGGAAGACCTGCGGGCCATAAGCTTTGTAACTTCATGGAGCCAGTTGAAACAGAACATACCCGGCTTTTATGGTGTAGGCACTGCTTTAAAGAAAATGAAAAATGATGGCAAATGGGAAGAGGTGAAACAACTATATCAAACATCAGGTTTCTTTAAAACCATGCTGGATAACTGTATGATGTCTATGTCTAAGTCTGATTTTCGTGTTACCGCTTATCTGCAAAAAGATAAAAAGTTTGGTGCGTTTTGGCAGATGCTGAAAGACGAGTATGACCTTACCAAAGCTATGCTGATAGAATTAACAGGTAGTAACGCGCTGATGGATGAATACCCGGTTGAAAGGCGTTCAATAGGTATACGTGAGCGTATTGTGTTGCCACTGGTAATTGTACAGCATTATGCGCTGCAATGCCTTAATAATGAGAAGAGTGATGAGGAGATGACAGAGATTTATGATAAGCTGGTTATAAGAACCGTATATGGTATTGTAAATGCAGGCAGAAATCTGGCATAAACACTAAAAATATTTGCCAAATTTTTGGCTTCTTATTAATAAATTGATTTGTTTTGCATGAAATATTAAACGGTACGGTTTAATGTTTTGTCGATAATATAACTTTAACATTTTAAAATGAAAAAACTTATTTACCCGGTATTAGGATTAGCTATGGCTTTATCTCTGCAATCATGTATAGATAACTGGAAAGCAAAATACTATAACGAAAAAACATTGGTTGACGACGTAGGTGTATCGCTTATTAAAAATGGCCTTGAAGGCGGCATGACTGAAATAGCGGCATCACAATTAGCTGTAAAAAACTCAACTAATCCGCAGGTAGTAAGTTTTGCTCAGATGATAATAACCGATCATACCAAAGCTGATAGCACGCTTAAATGGATGGAATACGATAAACTAATGACTGAGAAGGATACAGTTAGCGGTGAGCACCAGGAAATGATTGACAGCCTTGCTAAAAAAACAGGTGTAGCGTTTGACAAGGCTTATCTGGAAATGATGGTTAAAGATCATGAAGAAGCTGTTGACCTGTTTACAGAAGCAAGCGACGACAAAAATCAAACTATAAAAACTTTTGCTGCTGACAATTTGCCAATGCTTCAAATGCATTTGGATAAGGCTAAAGAGTTAGCCGGAGCAAAATAATAATAGAACAAAGTGAATGGTCATGCCGAATTTATTTCGGCATCTCATATGCAAGGTCTACTTCATGTTGGCTACTAATCACATGAGATCCCGAAACAAGTTCGGGATGACGGATCGAATAGAATAGAAAATAGCGATGGGTTTTAAACCCATCGCTATTTTTGTTTTAGAATAGTTTTAATTGCTGTTGTACGGGTGGCTTAGCTCTACCCATTACTGTCCTACCGCCATATTTCCATGAGCTACTGCGTTCCTCTTCAATTACTTTATCAAAGTTGGCATTGGGGGTAAAACCCTTCTCGGCGTTTTCTGCAATTTTTGAGAGTCTTTTTATAGCTTCAGCTTTTTCTGATTGGCCTAGTTTAGCTTTATAAACCGCGGTTTGCAGGGTGCTGATGGTTTCATCATAAACTTTTATGGGTACAGGAAAGGGATGCCCGTCCTTGCCACCATGTGCAAAGGAAAATCGTGCAGGGTCTTTAAACCGTGATGATGTGCCATGGATTACTTCGCTAACCAATGCCAATGATTGTAATGTTCTTGGGCCTAAGCCTTGTAATAATAACAAGTCCTGAAAATCTGATGGCTGTTTTTCATGTGCCAGCCAAAGCACGGCGCCCAATCTTTTAAGATCGACATCTTTTGCCCGCACATCATGGTGCGATGGCATTACCAGTTTGCTGATCTCCTTTAGCATACGCTCTGGGTTTTCAGCGGCTATTTGCATTACGCCGTTTCTTGAGCCATCAGCTTGTTTATCGGCCATATTTAAAATGTAGCCGGTATTTTGCCCGTAGATAGATGTATGCGGATCATCCACAAAAGAGGTTAAGGATTCCGATAACCAATGATATCTGCGCGCTGTACTGCTCAAATCGCTCATGCCTTGTTGCACAACTGCCCATTTGCCGGTATCGCTTAAAATAAAATTGTGGGTGTATAATTGGAAGCCATCCTGTATGGCTGTGTTATCAACCTTGGCGCTAAGCTTGCTGCATTTAACCAGGTAATTGCCATCAAGGCCGGTTCTTTCGCTTATTTTAAGGAGCTCGTCAGGGGTTTGTTTGGAGTATTTGCCTTTACCGCCGCAGATGTAAATGCCCAGCTCCTTACTATGCGGATTTACCGCCCGCTTTAAAGCGCCCATAACAGAGGTTGTAATGCCCGACGAATGCCAGTCCATACCCATTACCGCACCCAGACTTTGAAACCAGAAAGGATCGCTCAGGCGGCGTAGCAGATCGTCCTTACCATAATCTATCAGTATATTCTCTACAATGGCCAGCCCCAATTTTGCCATCCGCTCTGCAAGCCAGATGGGTACATAGCCGTAATGTAATGGCAGATCAGCACTTCCCGAACGCTTCATGCTAACAAAGTTAGCAAAATTGGAATTATTTTTGTATAGTCATCCCGAATTTATTTCGGGATCTCACATGTTAAGTAACCAAGCGTGAAGTAAACCTTGCATATGGGGTGCTGAAACAAGTTCAGCATGACATTAAGAGAGAAATTGGGATAATCTTTACTTCAAACTCTCAAAACTATACTGCGCCACGCTCCAAAAATCATCGAGCGCGATAATTCTCGATTTGAAGAAGGAGATCAATTGCGGCCAATCATTACGGTTATAAATACTTACATTATCTATCTGTTGGTAAATGCGACTGATGGTTTTACCATATTCATCTTTATCATGCAAAGCCCAGATCCAATCCTCATTTAAATAACTGCCGAACATGGTTTTTAATTCCTTAAACTGTTCAAAAAATAGTTCCTGTATGCCTATATCAGGGTGGGTGATCACAATGCCGATAGTAGCAAATCGTTTATCGGCTTCCATTTTAAAGTACAGATGTTTTATGCCTGTTTTGTAGTTTACCCAGTTTACCTTTAAGCCATCGGCAGATAGTTGTGGGGAGATATATTGCCCGAATGCCGTCCAGAATGCCTGCCGTATTTGTGATGCTTCATCTTTGGAATACATGTTATTATTCTTTCTTGTCATTTCGAACGAGGTACGAGGAGAAATCTTCTTCAATCTGCATATTCTCTTTGCAAACTGCAGAAGATTTCTCCCGTTGGTCGAAATGACAATAGTTTATTTAGCCACCGCAAAATCCATACTCAGTTTACTATCCTGCGAATTACTGCCTAATACCAGTTTGTAACTACCCGGGTAGATCTTCCATTTATGCGTTGCCAGGTCCCATTTTTGCAGCTCACTTACCGGGATTTTTATGGTGACGGATTGCTCATCACCTTTAGTTACCGAAATGCGTTTAAATGATTTCAGTTCTTTAAAAGGCATACGCTCAATTTGTGGGTATTCAATATAGGCCTGCAATACTTCATCACCATCAACAGTGCCGGTATTTTTAATTTTTACTGTGGTGGTTAGTGTATCAGTGGATCTGTAATTGGTTTTCAAGCCATCCTGCAAAGTATAAGCAAACGAGGTATAGCTCAACCCAAAACCGAACGGATATTGCACCGGGCCGTTATAATAACGGTAGGTGTGGCCTGTCATATTGTAATTTGAATAGGCAGGTACATTAGCTATCGATTTATAGAAAGTAAGTGGCAAGTGTCCTGACGGGGATACCTTACCAAACACTATATCAGCCAGCGCATTGCCACCTTGCTCACCGGGATACCAGGCCAAAATGATGGCATCTGCATAAGGAGCAATGGTATCTATATCAACATCACTTCCTGCTGTAATAACGGCAATAATGGGTTTATGATCAACCTTACGCAACTGTTTCATATAGGCTATTTCACTCGCAGGTAAACTCAAATCCTTTTTATCACCACCTGATGCGGATAGAAATGCATCACCCGCCTCACCCTCCAAAACAGGAGATAAGCCCATAACTGCTATAGTTACATCGGCATTACCTGCCGCCCATGTGCCGCCAAAGTGGGTAGTATCAGTATAGTTACAGCCCAGGTCATAATCAACACTGGTGCCGGGGCCAACTGCTGCAGTTATACCTTCAACAAAATTTACAACTTTATCACTAACGCCGTGATAATTGGCTACCATAGGGTCGTATGCTGCCGCATTTGGGCCAACCACCATAATGCTGGAATACTTGCTTTTATTTAGTGGTAAAATATTGTTGTCATTTTTAAGCAACACCATACCTTGTTGTGCAACTTTCCGGGCAAGGGCTATATGTGCCTCATTGTGTACACTATCTGCACCATAGCTATGGTAAGGTATAGCATTCTGGTCGTCATAAAAGCCAAGTTTAAATTCGGTAAGTAATAGGGTAGTAAGCGCCTGGTCAACCTCCTTTTCTGTTAATAGTTTTTGGTTGATAGCTTCAATAATATCCTGCTGCAAAACTGTAGAACAATCAAGGTTAATACCTGCTTTTATGGCTGCTGCTGCGGTTTCAACCGGACCTTTCAGGGTCTTATGAGTTTCGTAAACATCATTTAGTGCGCCGCAATCTGTTACTACATGGCCCTTAAAGCCCCATTCTTTCCTTAAAATATCAGTGAGTAGGGTTTTGTTGATGGAATTCGGCACACCGTTTATCCGGTTATAGGCCGACATTACTGAGTTTACCTTAGCATTAACCACCAAAGCATGGAAGGCGTACAGATAAGTTTCGCGCAGGTCCTTTTCATCAACGTGGGCATCAAAATAATCGCGTGTGGCTTCCGGGCCGCTGTGTACAGCGAAGTGTTTGGCTGTAGCTGATACTTTCAGGTATTTAGGATCATCGCCCTGTAAACCCCTAACAAACGCTGAACCCATGGTTGCCGTTAAATAAGGGTCCTCGCCATATGTTTCCTGTCCGCGGCCCCAACGGGGATCTCTGAAAATATTTATATTGGGTGTCCAAAAAGTTAGCCCCATGTATTGTATATGATGATCCTGTGCTATGGCCAGGTTATATTTTGCCCTTGCTTCGGTTGATATTGCTGTTGATACCTGCTTCAACAAGTCATTATTAAAGGTTGCCGCCATACCTATAGCCTGCGGAAATATAGTGGCTTCACCTGCACGGGCAACACCGTGTAGGGCTTCATTCCACCAATTATAGGCAGGTATGCCTAATCTCGGAACTGCCTGGCTATTATAGCCCAGCAGTGCTACCTTCTCCTTTAATGTTAAATGGGATACCAGGTCCTTGGCCCGGACTTCCATAGGTTGAGTAGCATCTTTATAAATTAATTTGTCCTGGGCTGAGGCAGTTCCGAAGGTAATAGTAGCCAGTAAGCAGGTAAAAAAAGTCGATTGTATTTTCATTGATGGTTTTAAGAAGGTTAAACTTAGTTAGAAAATATTTATTTGTATAGTACATTAATCTTTAATTAGCATTTACTTTAGCAGAATAATTCACAGCCGTCTACACTGAAAAATGAAAGTCAACTATAAATTATTAATAGCGGCGTTATTAGCCCTTTCAACCTGCTCCGTATCAGCACAAAACATTGCTTTATATGATACTACCACAAAAGCGCATTTAATAGCTAAACAATTCAGCTTTACCGAGGGCGTATCTGTAAATAAAAAAGGTGATGTTTTTTTTACCGATCAGCCTAATAATAAGATCTGGGAGTATGATACAAATGGCAAACTGTCGTTGTTTTTAGATAGCGCGGGCCGATCAAACGGAATGTATTTTGACAATAAAGGCAATTTGGTTACCTGTGCCGATGAACATGACCGGTTATGGTCTATCAGCCCTAAAAAGAAAATAAAGGTTTTAGTGACCGATCTGAGCGGTAAGCTGATGAACGGCCCAAATGATATTTGGATAGATGCTAAAGGCGGTATCTACATGACCGACCCTTACTACCAGCGTGATTACTGGACAAGAAAAACATCCGACCTGGATGGCGAAAAAGTTTACTATCTGCCCAAAAACAGCAAACAACCTGTTGCGGTTGACGCGACCCTTAAAAAGCCTAATGGTATTGTAGGCACGCCCGACGGCAAGTACCTGTATGTTGCCGATATCGGCGCAAACAAGACCTACAAGTTCACCATTAATGCCGATGGCACTTTAAGCAATAAAACACTGGCTGTAAACCAGGGATCGGATGGGATGACTTTAGATGAAAAAGGTAATATATACCTGACCGGCAAAGGCGTAACTATTTATAATCCACAGGGTGAAAAGATTGGCCACATAGCAATTGATGAGCCCTGGACAAGTAATTTATGCTTTGGAGGGAAGGATAAGGATGTGTTATTTATAACCGCATCTACCGCGTTCTATTCCATAAAAATGAATGTAAAGGGAGTGGAGTAGTTATTGGTCATATTCTTGGCGCAAGTCTTGTGGGGTGAATTGTGGTTGGGGGGACTTGTGACTGGATGAAAAAGAGCACAAGTCAGCCGTGCGCAAGGGCTGCGCACAAGACTTGCGCTATTGAGGGTTTAATCACGATGTTATGTGTAAATTAACCATTGATCATCAATCGCTAATGACGACAAAAGGGCAGGTGAAATAATTTTTAAATGCCAATTTTTCAGAGTTGGTGCATTGGTCGGTTTTTTGAACAGTACTTATTATGAATTTTAACAACTTTACCATAAAAGCACAGGAAGCGGTGCAAAAGGCTTCCGAAATTACAAGCGGCAATCAGCAGCAGGCCATAGAGCCGGCGCATTTGCTCAAAGGCTTGTTATTGGTTGATGATAACGTTATATCCTACTTATTAAAAAAATTAAACGTTAATCTTAACCGTTTAAACGACATACTCGACCAGCAAATAGCATCATTCCCTAAAGTTAGCGGCAGCGATGTGTATTTGTCGTCATCTGCCAACTCTGTTTTACAGAAAGCACAGTCATATTTAAAAGAATTTAAAGATGAATTTGTATCGGTGGAACATATCCTGCTGGGCATTTTAGCTGGTAATGATAAAACCAGCAGCGCCTTAAAGGATTTTGGTGTAAATGAAAAGGACCTTAAAAAAGCTATCATCAGCTTACGCGGTGATAGCAAGGTAACTGATCAAAATGCCGAAGCCACTTATAACGCCTTAAATAAATATGCCCGTAACCTGAATGAATATGCCGAATCAGGCAAATTAGACCCGGTTATTGGTCGTGATGAGGAGATCAGGCGGGTGATACAGATCTTATCACGCCGTACAAAAAATAATCCTATTTTGGTTGGTGAGCCAGGTGTTGGTAAAACTGCCATTGCCGAAGGTATCGCCTTCAGGATCATTAAAGGCGATGTGCCTGAAAGTTTAAAATCAAAGACTGTTTATTCGCTGGATATGGGTGCGCTGATAGCAGGCGCCAAATATAAGGGAGAGTTTGAGGAACGCCTGAAGTCAGTTATAAAAGAAGTGATACAGGCTGATGGCGAGATCATATTATTTATTGATGAGATCCACACCCTTGTTGGCGCAGGTGGCGGCGATGGTGCTATGGATGCTGCCAACATATTAAAGCCGGCCCTTGCCCGTGGCGAATTAAGGGCCATTGGTGCAACCACCCTGAACGAATATCAAAAATATTTTGAAAAGGATAAGGCTTTAGAGCGCCGTTTCCAGATGGTGCTGGTTGATGAGCCGGATACACAGGATGCTATTTCCATTCTGCGTGGATTAAAGGAGCGCTATGAGGCCCACCATAAAGTGCGGATAAAAGACGAAGCTATTATAGCCGCCGTTGAAATGTCGCAGCGTTATATTGCCGACAGGTTTTTACCGGACAAGGCTATCGATTTAATGGATGAGGCTGCCAGTAAACTGCGTTTGGAAATGGATTCCGTACCGGAAGCTGTTGATGAACTTGAACGCCGTATAATGCAGCTGGAAATTGAGCGTGAAGCCATTAAACGCGAAAAAGATACAGTTAAGGTTAAGTCATTAAGCGAAGAGATCGCTAACCTGTCGTCAGAACGTGATTCATTACGTGCCAAATGGCAAGGTGAAAAAGACCTGGTAGATGGCATCAACCTAAAAGTTGAACAGATAGAGAACTACAAACTGGAAGCCGATCAGGCCGAACGTGCCGGGGATTATGGCAAGGTAGCTGAATTGCGCTACGGAACCATTGTTAAGGCACAGGGAGAAGTGGAGCAATTAAAAGCCGCGTTGCTTGAAAACCAGGCCGATAGCCGTATGCTGAAGGAAGAAGTTACCGCCGATGATATCGCAGGTGTAGTTTCACGGTGGACAGGTATCCCAGTTTCAAAAATGATCCAAAGCGAACGTGAAAAATTGCTGAATCTGGAAGATGAGCTGCACAAACGTGTAGCAGGACAGGAGGAAGCTATTGAAGCAATAAGTGATGCTATCAGGCGGAGTCGTGCCGGTTTGCAGGATAAGCGCAAGCCAATTGGCTCATTCATATTTTTAGGTACTACCGGTGTTGGTAAAACCGAGCTGGCTAAGGCCTTAGCCGAATACCTGTTTAATGATGAGCAGGCTATGGTGAGGATAGATATGAGCGAATACCAGGAACGCCATGCCGTTTCAAGATTGATAGGAGCGCCTCCGGGCTATGTGGGCTATGATGAAGGCGGACAATTAACAGAAGCCGTTCGCAGAAGGCCATATAGCGTGATATTACTGGATGAGATAGAGAAGGCCCATCCAGATGTATTCAATATCCTGTTACAGGTGTTGGATGATGGCCGTTTAACTGATAATAAGGGCCGTGTGGTGAACTTTAAGAATACCATCATCATCATGACCTCCAACATCGGCTCACACATTATACAGGAGAATTTTGAGAACCTTGAAGATGAGAACCGCGACGCTATCATCGCCAAAACTAAAAATGAGCTGTTCGAGTTGTTGAGAAAAACCATCCGTCCCGAGTTTTTGAACAGGATTGATGAGATCATCATGTTTACACCGCTTACCCGTGATGAAATAGGTGATATTGTGAAACTGCAATTCAAGCATGTACAGCAAACTTTGGCTGAAATGGGCATTACGCTTGATGCATCAGAAGAAGCATTGGATTGGCTGGCACAACTGGGTTATGACCCGCAATTAGGCGCTAGGCCATTGAAAAGGGTTATCCAAAAGAAGATTTTGAACGAGCTTTCAAAACAGATCCTCGCCGGTAAGATTGACAGAGATAGCAGGATAAAGCTGGATATGTTTGATAATAACTTTGTGTTTTTGAACTCACCTGAATTGATTGAGTTGATTAAGTGAGTGGTTGATTAGGTTTAATTAATCAGTATAATTAAATCCATTATATATAAAAAGAGCCGTCCTTATAAAGGCGGCTCTTTTGCGTTAATATCAATCGTTAACAGATCTATTTTTTATCCTGCTTCTCATTTCCTGTTTGAGGCTTAGGCTGTGGCTTGGTTGCAGGAACTCTTCTTTGGCCGCCATACGGCTGATTTTGATATGTTCCGCCATGCCCATTATTTGAGGACGGTGTTACACTACCAGTACCTTTGGGTATGCTCATACCTGAGTTTTGGTTAGGCGTGTTGCCAGCTCCTGTTCTAGCGTTCGGGTTATTATAGGTTGGCCTTGGAGCTGTGTTAGTACCCGGATTTTGGTTAACCGTATTAGTAGCCGGTCTTGTATTTTGGTTATTGTAGGCAGGCTTTGGAGTTACGTTATTCGTGCCCGGGCTTTGGTTAGTGGTATTTGTATTACCCGCGGCTGGTCTTGCATTTTGGTTGTTGTAACCTTGTCTTTGATTGCCATTATTACCCGCAGGGTTAGTATTTGGCCTTTGATTAGGTGCGGCGGTCACGCTTTTTTCAGGTGCTCTTGGCGCTGCGAAATTCATTGGCTTATTGCCATTGGCTGGTGAAGCAAACTGATTTTTGTCGTTCCTTGCTGCGCGCTGGTTCCTGATCTGGTCAGGGGTTTGCTGTATACGCGGCTGACGAGCTACCTGTAATTCCTGGGGCAAAGGCTTGGCTACAACACCGCCTCTGCCGTTAAAGCTACTACTATTGCGGGTTGTTTGGTTTACAATTACAGTATTGTTTACATAAGTGTTGCGTACACTTACACTAACCCTTACCACCGCAGTATTGTAGCGGTAACGGCCGCCTTGCCATTCACCACCATAATAGCCATGGCCACCGTAACCATAGCCATAATAAATGCCGCCATAATAGCCTACACTAGTACCCCAATATCCGGAATGGTAATAATAACCAAAGCCATTGAACGACCAGTAAGCAGGTGTCCACAAAAGCCCTTCTGATGGCGGTGCTACCCATACTCCCGGAACCCAGTAATATCCCCTGGCATCAATACTGTATGCCCAATAGCCGGGTTGCCATAAATAGCCATCCTGCGGGCATTCAGGCTGATCGTAGGTAGGCAAAGCCGGTGGTGGTACTGTGGCGGTTACTGTTGTATCTACAGGTGTGGTGTCGTCCACTTGTTGTTGAGTATTATCAGGCGGGGCACTCAGGTTATTGAACCAGCCAAACTGCTGGCATCTGTCAAGATTAGCCATATTATCTTGCGATATCCATTGCGCTTCAAGGTTCTGGTCACCCCCGTTACCATGCGTATTATTAAAATATAGCTTGTTCTGATCTACATTGTATACAAAGGTATAAACAGGTACAACGGTTCCGAATACTTTGGTAGTTTCCTGCAATTGATATTCGTTTCCGTTTGATGGGTCGGTTTGTGTGATGACATAGGCGTTATGGCCCATTACATGCTTGTATTGTTTTTGTACGATAATAGTATTGGTTACCAGGCCAATAAGCGCATTTTTAAATAAGATCGCGGTATCGCTATTAGCTAAAACTTCCTGTCCGTTTTGTGCATCAACTATATAAATTGTTGCTGTGGGGTAATTATCAGGAACACCATTTTGTGCATAGCTTGTAATGCTGAGGGGCAATAAAAAAGAGAAAGCAAGGGTAAAAAACTTCATGTTTGGATGAGCGGGTTTGATTTTTGTCAATAGCCTTAATAATTAAGATATGATCCAATTTTATAATGATTCTATTAGGGAGAAAATCATTTAAATATAGATGTGCGAAAATATTAGAAATAAACGGCATTTATAGAAAATAAATCAGCTCATTTACAGTGCCATAAATAACAATTTTCTGTATTTGCAAAGCAGTGAACGGCATCTCAATATGTACGGGATGATTCAAAACAAACAATAGTTTTAATGACGGGTTATAATTATAAAATATAACGAATCGTTACTAAACATACCATCACCATGATAACATATAACAATTTAGTAGAAGCTACGAACGACCTGATGAAAAGGGGCTATACCGAAAATCTGAGCCTTGAGGGAGATACGATTGGCGATAAAGAAAAAAATATCCATATGACCGCTGAGGACTTTCAGATAGATGAATTTTACCGTTTTGAAGGGCCAAGCAATCCTGATGATATGTCGATAGTTTACGCTGTAACATCTGATAAATACCACATAAAGGGCGTATTGATTAATGCTTATGGTACTTACGCCAATAACAGTTCATCGGCCATACACGCCAAGCTAAACCACGGGCAGGTGAGTGATAATTTGCACAGGGATGATAAGCCTACTGAGGATAAAAATTAAATTATAAAAAACATGTCATTGCGAGCGTAGCGCGGCAATCTCGTCGCTTGCACATCAACGCGACGAGGTTGCTTCGTCGTTCCTCCTCGCAATGACATGTCGTTATGATGGACTATAATTTTGCCAATAACTTTCTCCCTCTTACTTGTATAGCAGCACTACCATTCTTCATCAAAAACTGCAACTGATTTGCCAGTTCTTCTGCTATCCATGGATAACGGTCGCGCAGGTTAAATAGAGTTTCAGCAGTATGTACTTTTACGGCGATCAGCACTTTGGGGTTAATCATCCAGTCGAAACATTGCTCAATTACCGCTTCCATGCCGGATAATTGTATTTGCTCCTTTATTTGTACTGGTGCTTTGGGCGACGTTAGGTGCATCATGATCTTGGCGTAATGTCTTTGACAACTGGGGTAGATAACGTCTTTAAATCGCGTAAGCAAATAGTCTAAATCGGTCAGATAAAAGCCCGGATCATCCAGGAAAACATTTTCCAATAACCAGGCGGCCCGAAAGGCTATAGTTTTATTAGTATTAAAGGTAGTATCAATCAGATCGCGCAAGGCAAACTTCCGTTCCTTCAGGATCACAGCAAGCTTATTCACCTTGGTTTTTCCAAAAGTGGCTGATAATTGCTGTATGAGTTCGGCCTGTGTCACGATTTGATTTGACAATTTGAAGATTTGAGAATTTGAAAATTAGTGAAAATCAATAATATCTTCAAATCCTCAAATCAACGAATCTTCAAATTACCTGTGATCCTCAAATTGTCAAATCTTCAAATTGTCTATCATCAAATCAAAAAAATTATACATTTGTCAACCGTTTTAACGGAATATTACTACATGGTTAAATTCAATCGTTTCACACTCGATAATGGCCTGCGTGTCATTGTTCATGAGGATCATACAACACCAATGGCGGTAGTTAACATACTTTATGATGTTGGCGCGCGCGACGAAAATCCCGAACAAACCGGTTTTGCCCACTTGTTTGAGCACCTGATGTTTGGCGGCTCAATAAATATTCCCAGCTATGATGAACCACTACAAAGGGTAGGCGGTGAGAATAATGCCTTCACCAGCAATGATATCACCAACTATTATATCACCCTGCCTTCAAATAATATTGAAACCGCTTTCTGGCTGGAAAGCGACCGTATGCTGAGCCTTGCCTTTAATAAAAAGAGCCTGGATGTGCAGCGCAATGTGGTGATAGAGGAGTTTAAGCAACGCTACCTAAACCAGCCTTATGGCGATGTTTGGTTAAAGCTACGCCCATTGGTTTATAAAAAACACCCGTATCGCTGGGCAACTATTGGCAAAGAGATAAAGCACATTGAGGATGCACGGATAGAGGATGTAAAAGCATTCTTTAAAAAACACTACAATCCCCAAAATGCTATTATGGTAGTAGGGGGAGATGTAAACCTGGAGCAGGTTAAACAATTATCCGAAAAATGGTTCGGGCCGATCCCGGCAGGTGAAAAATATTATCGCGATTTGCCGCAGGAGCCTGAACAGCATGATGAGCGCCGCGAAACGGTTACCGCTAAAGTGCCACTGAATGATGTTTATATCGCTTTCCAGATGGAAGGGCGTTTAGATGATTCCTATCATACCAGTGAGTTGCTGTCGGATATACTTTCGCGCGGGCAATCATCACGTTTGTATAAGAGCTTAGTTAAGGAGAACCAGGTATTTAGTGATGTGCATGCCTATATGAGCGGCAGTTTGGATACCGGCATGTTTGTATTTGAGGGTAAACCATTGGAAAATGTAAGTATTGAACAAGCCGAAGCCGCCATATGGGAGCAATTGGAAATACTAAAGACTACCGAAGTACCTGCCGATGAACTGACCAAAGTTAAGAACAAGACGGAATCAACCATGATATTCTCTGAAATGTCATTGCTGGATAAAGCTATGAACCTGGCCTATTACGAGCTTTTAGGCGATGCGGACGAGCTGAACCATGAAACTGAAAAATACCTTGAAGTAACCGCAGCTGATATAAAGCAACAGGCTAATAAATTATTCAGAAAAGATAATTCATCAACACTGATCTATTTGGCAGATAAGTCGGAAAGTCCGGAAGTCGGAAAGTCCGAAAGTATATCTGTTTAGAATAACTGGTAAAAGAAAACTTCCGGACTTTCGGTCTTGCCGACTTTCGGACTAAAAAACACAAATGAACAGAAAAGAAGCGCCTGCTTACCAGGCCATCGATCATATTAATTTAATAAAGCCCGAGCATACCAAGCTTAGTAATGGCTGTAATATTTATTGCTTTAACTCCGGCGATCAGGAGTTGGTGCGTATTGAGTGGATATTTGGCAACCTGCGTTTCGATCCGGCTAGTCCGCTGTTAAATTTGGCAGTTAACACCATGTTGAACGATGGCACCAAAACCATGACCGGTGCGCAAATTGCAGATACCATAGATTTTTATGGAGCTTTTTTACAGGCAGAGTACGGTTATGACAACTCCGAGGTGACTTTATACAGCTTAAATAAGCACCTGCAAAATACCTTGCCGGTTATAAAGGATATCCTCATCAATTCTATTTTTCCTGAAAAAGAACTGGAAACTTTTGTACGTAACCAGCAGCAAAAGCTACAGGTAAGCCTGCAAAAAAATGATGTAGTTGCCAGGCGTACCTTTAACAAGGCCATATATGGCGATACCATTTACGGTTATGCAGGTATTGCCGATGATTACAAAACACTGCACCGTGACGATCTGCTGGCGCATTACAAGCAAATGTATCAGCCATCAAATTGTACCATCATCATTGCCGGAAAAATTGATCAGGAAACTATTGAACTGTTGAAAGATACTTTTGGCGATTCCTGGACAAATGCAGATAAAAAAGCTGATACTACCCAGCCGGAATTAAAGGCATCTGCCGAACACTTCTATTTTACGGAAAAGCCGGACGCGTTGCAATCAGCTATCCGCATGGGTATGCCATTCATTAACCGCACACATCCTGATTTCCCATCGGTACAGGTGTTGAACACTGTTTTGGGTGGTTATTTTGGCTCAAGGTTGATGGCAAATATCCGCGAGGATAAAGGTTATACCTACGGAATTGGCTCGGGCATGAGCTCATTAAAACACGCCGGTGCTTTTTTCATCGCTACCGAGGTAGGGGCAGATGTATGCAAATCAGCAGTAACTGAAATTGAAAAAGAGATCAACATCCTTAAAACCGAACTCATCCCCGGAGAAGAACTGGCCTTAGTACGTAACTACATGCTGGGCTCTTTATTAGGCAGTCTGGAGAATGTTTTCTCTCATGCTGATAAGTTCAAAAACCTGTATTTCTCCGGTTTGGATTATGATTATTATGATCGCTACACCGAAACTATAAGAGCAATTACATCTGAAGACTTAATAAAACTGGCTGATCAATATTTGAACTTTGATGGGTTTTATAAAGTGATAGTAGGGAAGTATTAGGTTTAATGAATTGTCATTCTGAGCGATAGCGAAGCATCTATTACGCGCAGACGATTGAATGCGGATAGGTTCTTCGCTATCGCTCAGAATGACAGTTTTTTAGACCCTCTTCACTGGCTTCAGTTTACAACTGAAGCCTACATATGCTCAACTCCATGCTCAGCCAGTTTGCAACTGGTCACCAGCAATCCCAATTGTCATATTCAAATCAATAAATCCTCAATCCAAACAATTCCGAAATTCGGATTCCGGAATCCGAAATAAATTGCTACCTTTGTCCGGCAAATAATACCTACAAATAATTATTTGCTATGCAGTCAAACCCCTCTAAATTTGTTGCCGAAGGTTTAACTTACGACGACGTCCTTCTACTTCCCGCTTATTCAGAAGTATTGCCCCGCGAGGTTGATACAAGTTCTTATTTAACAAAAAAAATAAAGCTTAATGTTCCGCTGGTTTCAGCTGCGATGGATACTGTTACCGAGGCGGCTTTAGCAATTGCTATGGCACAGGCAGGTGGCTTAGGTATGCTGCACAAAAATATGAGCATACAGCGCCAGGCTGATGAGGTGCGTAAAGTAAAACGCTCTGAAAGTGGCATGATCCAGGATCCGGTTACGTTGCATGAAGATGCGCTGTTAGGTGATGCCTTCAAGATCATGAAGGAATATCGTATAGGCGGTATACCGGTTGTTGATGCTGACGGCAGATTGAAAGGTATTTTAACCAATCGTGACCTTCGTTTTGAGAAAGATCCAAGTCGCCCGGCAAGTGAGGTGATGACCAAAGTCAACCTGATCACCGCCCCAAAAGGTACTGATATGGTGCAGGCCGAAGCCATACTGCAAAATCATAAAATAGAAAAACTTCCTGTTGTTGATGCTGATAACAAACTGATCGGCCTCATCACTTTTAAGGATATTCAAAAAATAAAAAATTTCCCTAATGCCTGTAAAGATGAGCATGGCCGCCTGCGTGTAGGCGCAGCAGTGGGTGTTACTGCCGATACGATGGAGCGTGTAGCAGCTTTATATAAAGCAGGAGTGGACGTTATCGCAATTGATACTGCTCACGGTCACTCTTTAGGTGTTATCAATAAATTAAAAGAAGTAAAAGCCGCTTACCCTGATCTGCAGGTTATAGCAGGTAACGTAGCAACCGGTGAAGCTGCATTAGCTTTAGCCAATGCAGGCGCTGATGGCGTTAAAGTTGGTATCGGTCCGGGTTCTATTTGTACCACCCGTATTATTGCTGGTGTAGGTGTACCGCAATTATATGCGGTTTATGAGTGTGCCGAAGCATTAAAAGGCACAGGCGTACCTGTAATTGCCGATGGTGGTATTAAACACACCGGCGATATTGCTAAAGCTATCGCAGCCGGTGCAGGCTCCATAATGGCAGGCTCGCTATTCGCAGGTGTTGAAGAATCACCGGGCGAAAGCATCATTTATGAAGGTCGCCGTTTTAAATCATACCGTGGTATGGGTTCTATAGAAGCAATGGAATCAGGATCAAAAGATCGTTATTTTCAGGATGTTGAGGATGATATCAAGAAATTGGTTCCCGAAGGTATTGTGGGTCGTGTGCCGTATAAAGGCACTTTAGCTGAGGTTGTTTACCAATATGTAGGTGGTTTACGTGCCAGTATGGGTTATTGCGGTGCTAAGGATATCGAGACATTGCAAAAAGCAAAATTCGTGAGGATCACCGCTTCAGGTATCCGTGAATCACATCCTCATGATATTACAATAACTAAGGAGGCGCCTAATTATACAAGGTAATTCTTTAGCTATATTCAACTCGTCATTGCGAGGAACGAAGCAATCCCAAACCATACAGAGCGGCTCTGCTGATCGGGGGTTGCTTCGTTCCTTACAGCAATGACGCTTTAAGATAGGCTCATACTTCCTTCGTCATCTTCACATGCATTGCCTTCGGCCATATTTTATTAAAGAATAGCGTAAGCAGCAAAGCCACCACACAGCCAGTCACAACACATACCACACGTTCCAGCGCTATATACCAATGTTTAGTTGTTTCTGCCTGTAATAATATAATGATAAGCGCAGCAAGCGCGCTCCTTAAAGTGCTGGTTATTTTAAAGCCGATAGCCAAAAACACTATTATAGTAACCCCTATACACATAACCAGTAATTCAGGCAATTGAATAGGGTATAGACTTGCGCCTACAATACAACCCAAAATATTTGCTTTTATACGGTCATAAGCCTGGTCGGTGCTTCTATCGAGGGAGGTTGCTATTACAACCGAAACCAGCGACCAATAAAAGGGATATTCAGGAATAGACTTGTAGAGGATGTAACAGATGATAACACCTAAAATTACTTTTATCAGGTATAAAATGTGTGATAAATAAACCGACTTATCTAACTCAAAAAAGTTTTTGTTCATCAAGCTAAATATAATTACTTATTTCCACAAGATTTTGGTCGGGATCTCTTAAATACACTGATATAAGCCGACCGGTAGCGCCTGTCCGTTCCACAGGACCTGTTTCAATGGCAATGCCTTTATTTTTGAGTGTTTCTATAACCTCAGCAACCGGCGTATCAGCAATAAAACAAAGATCACCAGAGCCGGGAGTAGGATTGATAGCCTTTGGATCAATCTCATGCCCGTACTGGTGCAGGTTGATCTTTTGTATGCCGAATTTCAACGCTTTCCTGTTTTGCTGAAATGTTTCGATCTCCATTTCTAAAATATCCCGGTAAAATGTACAAGTAGCATCTATATCTTTTACAGTTAAAACTAAATGATCGAGCCTGTTGATTTTCATAATTATTGAACGTAAAGTTAGGGGAATGGTTTGGTGTATTAAAAACGTAATTGTCATTCTGAGCGATAGCGAAGAATCTTAGCACGTGGCAAACAACAGTGCAGGTTCTTCGCTATCGCTCAGAATGACAGGTTAGATTAAATTTCTGTTACAAATTTATTGTCATAACGGATTATTACTATCTTGCTACTTGATACCAGCTACTAAATACTAAAAACATGTCTCCCGCAATACTCCTATCTTTCATTATCGGTTACTTTTTGGTATTGCTGGTTATCTCGTATCTAACCTCGCGTAAATCAACTGATAACGACACCTTTTTTGTGGCAAACCGCAATTCAAAATGGTACCTGGTTGCATTTGGGATGATCGGTACAGCTTTAAGTGGAGTTACGTTTATCTCCGTCCCTGGCAAAGTAGGTGCCCCAACCGGCGATCAGTTTGAGTATTTCCAGTTTGTATTGGGTAATGCCGCGGGCTTTATCATCGTAGCCACTGTGTTGTTACCGCTTTATTATCGACTTAAATTAACATCCATTTATAGCTATATCGAAACCGCTTTAGGTACCTGGAGCTATAAAACTGCCGCTGGAATTTTCCTTATCAGCAGGATAATAGGCTCAGGTTTCCGGCTATACCTGGTGGTTATAGTATTGCAAAAATTCATATTCGATAGCTATCATGTGCCATTTGCCGTAACGGTGCTGATATGCTTGCTGCTTATATGGTCGTATACGTTTAAAGGTGGCCTTAAAACCATTATTATTACCGATAGTTTGCAGACGTTGTTCCTGGTATCATCGGTCTTCCTGTCGATCATATTCATTTGCCGCAGCCTGCATCTAAACATATTCGAGGCATTTGACGCGGTTAAGAATAGCAGTTACTCCAAAGTGTTTTTCTTTAGCGATTTCCTGAGCAGCAAGTTCCATTTTGTTAAGGCATTTTTAGGCGGTATGTTTATCACCATAGCCATGGTAGGGCTCGATCAGGACCTGATGCAGAAAAATCTGAGCTTATCCAATATCCACGAAGCGAAAAAGAATATGTTCAGTTTTACCGCTGTTTTTGTGGTGATCAATATCTTCTTTTTAAGCGTAGGGGCATTGCTGTATATCTATGCTGCGCATAACGGCATCAAGGTTGCCAAAACGGACTATTTGTATCCAACTATCGCTCTGCAATACTTAGGTATAGTGCCTGCTATGGTTTTTATGCTTGGTTTAACGGCTGCAACCTTTGCCACTACTGATTCCGCATTAACCGCACTCACAACTTCTTTTTGTGTTGATTTTTTAGGTTTTAATAAGCGTGAAGCCATCAACAGTAAAAAGAATGTAAACACCAGGCATTTTGTGCATATTGGCTTTTCTGTGTTGATGCTGCTGACCATTATCGCTTTTAATGCCATTAATAATGATGCTGTTGTAACAGCTATCTTCAAAGTGGCATCTTATACCTATGGTCCGCTGCTGGGCCTGTACAGCTTTGGTTTGTTTATGAAAAACAGGCAGGTCAGGGATAAGCTGGTGCCTTTTATTTGTTTGATATCACCAGCGGTTTGCTATTTTCTGAGCACCTCATCAAAGGTGCTGCTGGGCGGTTATGTTTTCGACAATGAACTGATCATCGTGAACGGATTGATTACATTTGCCGGGTTACTGATCACTTCTGCATCGAAAACAAAAACACCAATTAGTGCTTAATACTTTTTACTCTATCTATATAATTTATGACAAATGATGATAAAATAAGACGCGCGTTTGAAAATAAAAACTGGCAGGAAATTAAAGTGACCGACTCCTGGCAGATATTTAAAATTATGGCCGAGTTTGTTGATGGTTTTGATAAACTGGCTAAAATAGGCCCTTGTGTATCCATATTCGGGTCGGCACGGACAAAAAACGACAGTAAGTATTACCAGATATCCGAAGAATGCGCCCGTTTGCTATCAGAACGCGGCTACGGCGTAATATCGGGCGGCGGGCCGGGGATTATGGAGGCTGCTAATAAAGGTGCATTTGAGGCAGGAGGGAAGTCGGTAGGGCTGAACATTGAATTGCCATTTGAGCAGTTCCATAATAAATATCTCGACAGGGATAAGATAATGGAGTTTGATTATTTTTTTGTGCGCAAAGTAATGTTCATGAAATACTCACAGGGTTTTATTGTATTGCCGGGCGGTTTTGGTACCATGGATGAATCATTCGAGGCCATGACGTTGATACAAACCGGTAAGATAGCCCGTTTTCCGATTGTATTTGTGGGGATTGACTACTGGAAGGGGTTGTTTGATTGGGTGGAGAAAAATATGCTGGAACATGAGCATAATATCAGCCCGGAAGATTTGAATTTGTATCGTTTGGTAGACACCGCCGAAGAGGCTACAGAACATATTTTCCGCTTTTATGATAAATATGTGCTTAAACCTAACTTCTAAAACAGGAAATCAGGCTGAGGTAGCATTGGTATAGTAATTGTATTTTAATGAAATATTAACATACAACTAACTGTAAAAAACATGAGTGATAACAGCACTAAACCTGAAGAAAAAGGATTTTTTGAAAAGGTTAAAGAAACGATTGAGAGCCTTTGGGATGATACCAAGGATAACGCCGAGGAATTAAAAGACAAAGCAGGCGATACAATAGACCATCTTAAAGATAAAGTAACCGCTAAAAAAGCTACCGCAACACATAAAGCTACAATAGCTAAGGCAAGCGTTGTGCATAAAGCGTCAGCTACAGCAACCAAAGCGAAAAGTGCTGCTTCAGATGTAAAAGCGAAGGCTGATACTAAAGCAAAAGAAGTAACTGCTAAAGCTAAAACCGAAACAGCTGCTGCTAAAAAATCAGCTACTGATGCCAAAAAGAAAGTTGCGGCTAAAGCAACAAGCGCTAAAAAGGTTGTTACCGCTAAGGCAACTGCCGCTAAAAAAGCTGTGGTTGCCAAGTAAGACATATTCAATTTTTTATGCAAGCGTCATTGCGAGGAACGAAGCAATCCCAAACTATACAGAGCGGTCATGCTGATCGGGGATTGCTTCGTTCCTTACAGCAATGACGCTTGGTTATATCCAGGTGGATATAATACAAACAGGGTCAGTAAATTATTACTGACCCTGTTTGTTATTTTTTATTGTGAGGTTTTATGCTCCGAATTTATACCCAACACCTTTTACGGTTGATATAATATCGTCACCTAGTTTTTCTCTCACTTTACGGATGTGTACATCAATGGTACGGTTGGTAACTACTACTGAGTCTTCCCAGATGTTTTTCAGGATCACCTCGCGGGTGTAAACTTTACCGGGTTTTGAGGCCAGCAGGTACAATAGCTCAAATTCTTTTTTGGCTAATACCACCTTGGCACCTTTTTGGAAAACAAGATAAGCCTCGCGGTCAATTACCAGGTCGCCAATTTCCAGTTTGTTATCGGTAACATCTTCGGCAGGGGCGTTGCGGCGTAATATGGCGTTAATACGGCTAACCAAAGCGCGGGGCTTTATAGGTTTGGCGATATAATCGTCTGCTCCAACGTTGAAACCTGCAATTTCAGAATATTCCTCACTGCGGGCAGTTAAAAATACCATAAAGGTATTCTTAAATTCGGGCATGGTGCGCATAATGCGGCAGGCCTCGATGCCATCCATTTTAGGCATCATAATGTCCAGTACTATCAGGTCAGGGAGAGATCTTTTGGCCTCAGTAACAGCCTCTTGTCCGTTATGGGCAAGAAAAACCTGATAGCCTTCCTTCTTTAAATTATACTCTATCAGCTCTAAAATATCCGGTTCATCATCAACAATAAGTATTTTTTGTTTCGATATGTTGCTCATGATTAATTTTTGTATAAAAGTATACGCTGAAAAGAAGCAAATAGTTAAGCTAATATTAACAAATTGTTAAATGTTACTTTATCTTAACAGTTAATTAAGGCTTATTAAATATTTTATTTAAAAAATCTTCAAGATCAGCCCCTCTTACATTTTTGGCAACTATAATGCCCTGAGGGTCAATTATGAAGTTTGATGGTATGGCTTCTATATGGTATAACCTTTCTGTAGGGCCTTCAAAATTCTTAAGGTCTGATGCATGGCTCCAAGTTAAATTATCTGCTGTTATAGCTTGTTGCCATTTATCTTTATCAGTATCTAACGATATACCAAGGATATTAAGACCTTTTGATTTGAACTTTGCATACTGCGCAACTACGTTAGGATTTTCCTGCCTGCACGGGCCGCACCATGATGCCCAGAAATCAAGCATAACATATTTTCCTTTGTAATCAGATAACTTGATGGGCTTGTTATCTACACCTATAACGGTAAACTCGGGCGCAGGCTGGCCAATCGATACTGGTTTAATCAGCATCATTTGTTTGATGAACTGCTGTACACCTGGATTATCTTTAAAACTATCTTTTATCTGATCTGCATAAGCAATTAACGGCTGCTCATATTTATCAGGGTCAAGTGATGTTGCTGCGTAAAAGCCAGCCAGCGAGTTTTTGTTATCATTCATGAATTTCAAAGTAACAACGCTGTAATCAGCTATGTTTTTTTGAAATACGGGCAGGTATATTTTCATCAATGAATCTGATTGTTTGCCTAAAGCCTGTGATTTTGCCTGGTATTCATCAGCCAGTTTTGTGTTTTTGTCGGTATAAACATTACTTATCTTATTAAACTCCTGGATCTTTTCCGACTCATCTGAGCCACTGATGGTGTAACTGTGTTTATTGTCATTCAAATCGGTACTGAAGTCAATGGCATCGCCGTTTTTAGCTATCAGGTCAAAAACACTACCGCCTACACGTAGTTTATACAGGTTGGCATAAGGTGCGGTATGTTTAAACTGAAATTTACCATCTTCGCTTAGCTTGGTTGAGTCAACAACGTTTGTGGTGGTGCTGTCGCTCTCTAACAGGAATACAGTTTTTAAGCTTGCCGGATTTTGAACAGTGCCAGAAATGGTAAATGCATTATTATCCTTGCACGAAAATATCAGCATTGAGATAGATACAATGCTGCATAATATGATACGGTTTTTCATTTATTTAGATTCTAGTTCTTTAATAAGTAGTTGATTTGTTTTCTGCGGATCGATCTTGCCTTTTGAGCTTTTCATAATTTCGCCCATAAACAAACCTAAAACGCCTTTTTTACCTTTCTGGTATTCTTTAACCTTATCCGGAAACTTGGCAATCGCGGCCTGGATAAACTGACTTACATCGTCACCATCATTACTGATCAATAAGTTCAGCTCGGCAGCCAGCGTTTCCGCTGTTTTATCAGGGAACTTGAGCAGAGCAGGGAACAACTTATGTGATGCAACGGTATTGTTGATCTGTCCTGAATCAACCAGTTTAATTAGTCCGGCCAGGTTTGCAGGTTTAACACCTATGTTACCAATGTGTAGGCCACTCTCATTTAAGTGCGATTTAACAGGTCCCATCAGTAAATGTACTGCCGATTTATAATTATTAGTATGCTTTATCAGTTCTTCAAAAAATAAAGCAAGTTCTTTGTCAGCCGTAATAACCGTCGCATCATAATCTGATAGCCCTAGTTCGGTAGTATACTTTTTATAAAGCTGGTTAGGCAAGGCTGGCATAGCCTGTTGTATTTTGTCGATATACAATTGATCTAAAAACAATGGCGCCAGATCGGGTTCAGGGAAATAACGGTAATCATTAGCCATTTCCTTTGAGCGCAAAACAGAGGTTTCACCTGTATCAGCATTAAAATTTAATGTGTTTTGATCTATGCGACCGCCATTTTCAATAATATTTATCTGCCTTGCAAATTCATGTTCAATGGCACGCTGTACATTGCGTATAGAGTTCAGGTTTTTTACTTCACAGCGATTGCCGTAAGCTGTTTCACCTTTAAGCCTTACCGAGATATTGGCATCGCAACGCATGCTGCCTTCCTCCATATTGCCATCGCAAATATCAAGGTAGCGTAACAGTTTGCGTGTTTCTGTTAAAAACTGACCGGCTTCCTCACTGCTGCGCATATCGGGCTCGGTAACAATCTCAATTAATGGCACGCCTGCACGGTTAAGGTCGATTAGCGAATCATCAAAATGCTGATCGTGCATGCTTTTACCGGCATCCTCTTCCATGTGGATATGGTGGATAGCGATATCTTTTGCAGTACCGTCACTCAATCTCACAGGTACAAAACCACCCGTAACTATTGGTTTATGATCCTGGGTTATCTGGTAACCTTTCGGCAGATCAGCATAAAAATAATTTTTACGGGCGAACGTGTTATTAAGGTTGACGCTACAATTGCAGGCCAGGCCCATTTTAACTGCGTACTCCACCATAGTTTTATTAAGGCGGGGTAGTGTACCCGGGTGCCCTAATGATACCGGACTGATATGATGATTTGGTTCAGCGCCAAATGCAGCTGAATCTGATGAAAATGCTTTACTTAAAGTGGATAATTGCGCGTGAACCTCTAACCCTACAACCAACTCATATTTGTCACTAATATCGCCTGTGAGAACTGTCATAAATAATGTATTTCAGCCATAAATCAGCTGATCCAATTTTCAAATATATGGTTATTAGTTATTATGCGCATAAAAAAAAGTTGCTTATGGCGATTTAAAATGAGGTCTTTTATATCATAAAGCGTCATTGCGAGGAACGAAGCAATCCCCGACTGTGCAAATCAAATATGCCTATTTATTCGCCCTGTATAGTTAGGGATTGCTTCGTTCCTCGCAATGACGCTTTATGAAAGCAAAAGGCAGCTTAATTAATTATCGTCGCTGCTATGGTGATGTTTCTTCTTTTTCTTTTTATGGGTAGTTGAAGAACTTTCGTCCGACTTCTTTTTCTTTTTGGTTGATGAAGTGCTTTGGGTGGAGGTTGAAGTTTTCTTTGTTGTAGAATTTGTTTTTACAGGTGGCGCAGCTATAGTTTTACTTTTTAAGGTTGAATCTTTACTTACCTGTTGTACTGTAAACTCATTGTTCCTTAATCCATACTGCAACAAACGTTTTGCCCCGGTTGGTTTGGCATCCTTGCCATTTCCATCATATATCGGGAACTCGCGCATGAACTTGCCTTCCTGTATATAAAAGTTGTCGCTACCACGATAGCCTTTCTTTTGCGCCGAGGTTAGCTTTGGAAAATCAAGCTTGTTTGCTTTGCCATTGGTAAACTCAAATGCATATATAACAGCATAGTTGGTAGTATCAGTAGCTTTGGCCTGTATAAGTATCTCCGGATTGCCATCCATGTCCATATCAGCGTTATAGACATCTACAATTGAGCCATCCAGATCACCGGTAGTAGTAGTGTACTTCATGCCTGATGAATCGGAATGCAATATCAGAAATGAACCTACTGCCTGCGATCCTCTTCCCCAGCTTAAAACGTCAAAATCATTGCCTGGCGAAACCTCTATCAATTTATGATACCTGAACGGTTGCATTATAACAGGTTTTTTCACTACAGGAGGTGCACTGTCTGTTTTTTTATCATCGCTATTATTACAGCCTGCTATTATGGTGCATGCTGTCAGTATCAATAAATAAAACCTGTTATTCATATTCATAAATCGGCTTAATTATACATTTCGTCTGGCGATAGTTCGCCTTTTGGTTTACCCGGTATGGTCAAATATACACGAAGCGTGCCTGTTGTGCCAACATTAAAATATTTTAAGGTAAAACGGTGATATCCTTTTTGTAAAGGCACTGATCCGCCTTGTTCAATTGAGGAATGTTTGCCATCGTTTTTAACAACAGGTATATCGTCAATAGATAACTCCGAGCCATCATCTGATAGTGTTGAAAATCCATAAACATTATCACTATCAATACGGATAAAACCGCTATAAATTATACCAAAGGCAGGATTATTTTTCCGGATGATGCTTGTATTAAAGCTTTTTGCTATGCCGGTATCAACGGCGGCAGCTGTAGCCAACTCGCCTGTGTTATTAAATGCACCGGTATATAACAGGTATTTTAAGCCGCTTGCAGTGCCCTGATAATTAACCGGCGGCAATGGCGACTTATTATACACAAATGTGCTGGTAACCCTGCTGCGCTTGCCTGATGGGGTTATAACAATAGTTTCCAGTTCGCGGTACTGATCCTGCGGTACATTGTAGGTCATAGGTATAGTGTACGGTATATCAGTTTCGCGTGGTGTATAGCTATCTATAGTATAATAAACAGTTGCACCTGTAACCGATGGCTTCAAATTCACATTAAGTTGTGACCCAAACATAATGGTGTCCTTCGCGCCAATAGCCTGCGGTACGTGGTAATCAAAACCATTTTTATCCAACCAGGCTAAATGGGATGGCAGGCGGTTATTGGCAAAATCATTATAGTTTTTATTGGCCAATGGCGACCATGCCACCTCGCTCAGCGCAAGCATACGGGGCAGCACCATATATTCCACTTTGTTTTCAGTAGGAATGTATTCCGTCCATAAATTGGCCTGTACACCTACTATGTGCTTTTGCTGATCGGGGGTAAGTGCTGCCGGGGTAGGGTTATAGCTATATATTTTTGATACGGGTTCATAACCGCCAATGCTTAACGGCTCTTCGTTTAATTTGCCTTGCGAATGGTCGATATACAAACCTCCGCTGCCAGGGGTCATGATCACATCATGGTTTTGTTGTGCCGCGGCTATGCCACCAGCTTCGCCACGCCAGCTCATTACGGTAGCGTTAGGGGATAGGCCTCCTTCCAATATCTCATCCCAGCCTATAATGCTGCGGCCTTTTGAATTTACAAATTTTTCGATCCGTTCTATAAAATAGCTTTGCAGCTTATCTTCTTTAGTTGAATTACGATCATCCTTCAGCCCGAGTTTTTTGCAAAGTTTCTGGCAAAACGCTGATTTTTTCCAGGCATCCTTGGGCGCTTCATCACCACCAACATGAATATATTTTGAAGGGAATAATTCCATTACTTCTGTTAGCACATCCTCCAGAAAGCTGAATGTTTTATCAGATGGGCAATAGGTGTCATGAAAAACGCCCCATGTTTCAGATACCTTGTAAGGAAATGAGGGTTCGCAACCCAGCTCCGGGTAGGCGGCTAGTGCAGCTTCAGAGTGGCCCGGCATTTCAATTTCGGGTACAATGTTGATATACCTGTCGGCAGCGTATTTAATTACATCACGAATTTGATCCTGTGTATAAAAACCACCAATAGGGGTGTTGTCAAACTGTTGTGGTGTACGGTCGTGGTAATTGCCGATAACTGTTTGCGCCCGCTGACTGCCTATAGAAGTCAATTTTGGATATTTCTTTATTTCTATGCGCCAGCCCTGATCGTCAGTTAAATGCCAGTGGAAGTTGTTGAGCTTATAGGCCGCCATCAGATCGATATATTTTTTAACAAACTCTACCGAAAAAAAGTGACGGCAAACATCAAGCATCATACCGCGGTAACCAAAGCGGGGGTAATCTTCAATTTGCACACAAGGTAATTGTATTGTAGCGCCGCCATCGGCAGGCATTAATTGTATAAGCGTTTGTATCCCGTAAAATAAACCTGCTCCTTTACCTGCAATGGTAATTTGCTGTGGTGTAATGGTTAACCTGTAACCTTCAGCAGGCAGGCTGTCTGTACCTGCAGCTGTTAATATCAGGCTATTGGGTGTGTTTTTGTTGGAGTCAATGCCTGGTTTAATGCTCAGCATTTTTTTGCTGCGCAGGTAATCTGCTAAAAAAACTACAGCTTTATTATTTGTGCTATCAGCCAGTATTACTGTTTGCCGGCTCAGGGTAAAATTACCGGATGCTTTTTTTATGGATACAGGCGCCGGGATTATCCCCAGGTTTGGTCCGCCGTCCTGGGCGTTTGTGATTGTTGTAGAAAGGGTACCAATAGCAAAAAATAACAGGAAAAACTTTTTATACATAGTAAATTAAATACGATTTTGTGAAGATAGCAGATTTTGAAAAAACACGAAGCTACTGTTGTGTAAAAATCTCAATAAAATAAAAAAACCATTCGCCTAAGCGGATGGTTTTTTTGCTTTTTCTGTCTTTTCAACAGCTTCGGCAGGTTTTTCTTCTTTTTGCAAGGGGATTGCTGTTTCAGCTTTTTTTACATGATGCGGTCGGCTTTTGCCGAATGAACCCATTGCTATTTTACCTTTTCTGGATTTTTTATCTCCTTTTCCCATGGTATTTATAATTGTTTAGATTATAAAGGCATAATGGGAGGAATTGTTTTGGGATAATATACTTATCTATTTATATGTCATGCTGAACTTGTTTCAGCACCTCACGCGCAAGGATGCCATCATGGCGGTTACTGGGCATGTGAGATCCCGAAATAAATTAGGGATGACAACTCTTTTTTTAATCCTTATGCTGTTACCACATGCTCTTTAGCAGCTAAATAACGCTCAGCATCAATAGCGGCCATACAACCTGTACCTGCGGCTGTTACTGCCTGGCGGTAGATATGATCCTGCGCATCGCCGCAGCAAAATACACCTTCAATATTTGTTTCGGTTGATCCTGGATGGGTAATGATATAGCCGGTTTCATCCATATGGATCCAGCCTTTAAATATATCAGTATTTGGTTTATGGCCTATAGCTACAAAAAAACCGGTTATATCAATTGTAGTATGTTCCTGTGTTTTATTGTTGAGTACTTTTACGCCGGTTACACTTTGTCCGTCGCCAAGTATTTCAACAGTTTCGGTATTGTATAATACTTCGATATTTGGTGTATGCAACACGCGGTGCATCATGGCTTTTGAAGCCCTGAACTCATCACGGCGAACGATCATGGTTACCTTACGGCACATTTTAGCCAAATAGGTAGCTTCTTCAGCAGCGGTATCACCCGCGCCAACTAATGCCACATCCTGCCCCCTGAAAAAGAATCCATCGCATACAGCACAGGCTGAAACACCAAAGCCGCTATATTTTTGTTCTGAGTCAAGGCCCAGCCATTTTGCTGACGCGCCTGTTGAAATAATAATTGAATCGGCAGTAATGGTTTTATGCTCATCAACTACTACTTTGTGCGGCAGACTTGAAAAATCAACCGAGCTTATATAGCCAAAACGGATATCAGCACCCAAACGCTCAGCCTGCTGCCGGAAATTTTCCATCATCTCAGGGCCCATGATGCCATCTGGATAACCAGGGTAATTTTCAACCTCAGTAGTTTGTGTAAGCTGACCGCCGGCAAGCATACCTGTATATAATACGGGTTTCAAATCAGCGCGTGAAGCATATATAGCAGCGGTATATCCCGCAGGACCTGAACCTATGATCAGGCATTTTACGTGTTCAATATCTTGAGACATTTGTTATTAAATAATGAAGTGCGAATGTACGAAAAAAGGTAATTTGGTTGGTCAGATGTTAGTAAACATATGAATTGTGGAATTTTGCTTTTCCTGTTGAAATCTATTCATTATTTTACATCTTTAGATTTATGGAAGATAAGAATAAAGCGCTGTGGCAGTTTTCAATATTAATAATAGCTATTTTGGTTATTACTATTGTTGTGCTGAAATTGTTGCTGAGTTGATTTGTATTTGCATACAATGGTTTCGAGCTCACTGCTATATGATCATTTGCCGGTATTGGCTTTTAACATCCTTAAAAAGTTTCCTCCTAATATCTTATCAATATCCTTTTCGCTATAGTTTAGTTTTAGCAGTTCAGCGGTTATTTTGGGATAATCGGTCACATCATCCATACCTTTTGGATATGATTCGGCGCCATCAAAATCAGAGCCTATGCCTACGTGGTCGGCACCTATCAATTTTACTATATAATCAATATGTTTTATCAGCAGGCTTAAAGGTGGCCGCATAGGTTCTGATTCTGCTTTGTAAACAGCATAAAGCCTGTCAGTAGCCAGGTCTTCATCTTTATAGATCTTTATAAGTGAATCAAGTTCTGCGCGGTGCCTGTGACGGAATTCAGTTGCTTTCTTTTGATAGGTGCTGTCGACAAAGCCACTATAAAAATTTACGAATACCACACCGCCATTTTTAGCCAGCGCTTTAAGTTGTGCATCTTTTAAATTGCGTTGATGCGGATTAAGCGCATAAGCGCAGCTGTGCGATGCAATTACTGGCTTATTGGTAGTGGCAAGCACATCATAAAACGTTTGTTCGCTAGGATGGGAGAGGTCTATCATTACACCCAGGTCATTTAAATGATGCACTATCTGTTTGCCGTATTCTGTTAAACCATGGTGTGTTAAGCTATCATGTTTAAACCTTTCTTCATAAGCGGATGTTGCCCATGAGGTGCTGTTATTCCAGGTGAGGGTTAAATAGCACATGCCGCGGTTATGTAGGCTATCAATATAATCCATCCTGTCCTCAATCATATGTCCGCCTTCAACGCCAATTAAAGCAGCAAATTTGTGATCGGCTACTGCCTTTTTTAATTCGGCTGAGTTACGTACTAATGTTATTTTATCAGGATAACGCTTAATCAATGCGTAAAGCGAATCTATCTCTCGGTTGGCAAATCTAAAAGCGGTGCCCTTGCCATATTGAGGCCCGCACCAGATGGAGAAAACCTGTGCATCCAAGCCGCCTTGTTTTGCCCGCACCAAATCAAGCTGACCTTCAGTTTGTAATTTGCCGATATCTAAATGGTTGATCTGTTCATTTGATAATACATCGTTATGGGTATCAACCAAGATAGCGCGCTGATGGATTTCCATAGCACTTTGTGCATAGGATTTTAAGCACAACAAGAGCAGTAATATGAATGGCAGTTTTTTCATTAAATGTCAACTTAGTTATGTGGTATTTGGAAAAGATAATAATAAATAGCAACAGACATAGCAGCTATACCTATTACAATAAAAAAAGGGCCGATGTATTTAGTTGATTTATCATTAATTATAAACTTTTTATTATCAATGGGATCATAAATTACAGTAACCTTATCTCCTTCATTATATAAACACGGATAATTTCCAATATCGTATTCTTCTGTTATCCAATCTTTTTGTTTTGTAACATATCTTATAACCGGATGATATAGCACATCATTGTTGGTCATACTATATCTTTTTTCAATCTTAAAACGACACCTTCGGTTTTTATGCCATTTTTTAAGAATGAATCACGCTCCTGACTTTTCGCGATGCCAAACACTATAAAAAAAACTCCTGCCAAAAAAGTGATAAGAATAATAAAGGCTTGATTGTCCATATCCAAACTTAAATAAAATACCCTTAATCACCAATGTTGAATGAATTTCAACATAAGACGCAGAATGTTTCGTCTCTCCATTATTTAAGTCTGAATAACTCCCACATTAAAGGCTTTCTCAATAGGCGAGTGGTTTGCCGCCTCGATACCCATTGATATTACCTTGCGTGTCTCCAGCGGGTCTATAATGCCATCCACCCAAAGCCTGGCTGCTGCATAGTATGGGGTAGTTTGTGAATCGTATTTATCGCTGATCGCCTTTAGTAGTTCCGCTTCCTTCTCTTTGGTGATCACTTCTTCACCTTTTGATTTTAAGCCGGCGGCTTGTATCTGTAACAGGGTTTTTGCCGCTTGTGAGCCACCCATTACCGCAATTTTTGCCGATGGCCAGGCATATATCAATCTCGGATCATAAGCCTTGCCGCACATGGCATAGTTGCCCGCACCATAAGAGTTACCCATTACTATGGTAAACTTCGGCACTACCGAATTGGCTACGGCATTTACCATTTTGGCGCCATCCTTTATAATGCCGCCCTGCTCGGAGCGGCTGCCCACCATAAAGCCGGTTACATCCTGCAAAAATACCAGCGGGATTTTTTTCTGGTTACAGTTCATAATAAAGCGTGTGGCCTTATCGGCTGAGTCAGAGTAGATCACACCACCAAACTGCATTTCGCCTTTGCCCGATTTTATAACTTTACGCTGATTGGCAACTATACCCACGGCCCAGCCATCAATGCGGCCCAAACCGCAAATAATAGATTGTCCGTATTCAGCTTTATACTCTTCAAATTCAGAATTATCCAGCAGGCGCAACAAAATATCCCTCATATCATAAGGTTTGTCGCGTGCATCAGGTAGTAGTCCGTAAATATCTTTGGGATCAAGCTTAGGCGGGGCTGATGTTATACGATCAAATCCTGCTTTATTATAATCGCCCAACATGCTTAAAATATTGCGGATGCTATCTAAACAGGCTTTATCATTGGGTTGTTTATAGTCGGTAACACCTGATATTTCGCAGTGCATAGCTGCGCCTCCCAGTGCTTCGTTGTCAATATCCTCGCCAATAGCTGATTTTACAAGGTATGAGCCTGCCAGGAATACAGAACCTGTTCCTTCAACTATCATGGCCTCATCGCTCATAATTGGCAAATAAGCGCCACCTGCCACGCATGAACCCATGATAGCCGATATTTGAACTATGCCCATACTGCTCATGATGGCATTGTTGCGGAATATGCGCCCGAAATGTTCTTTATCGGGGAAGATCTCATCTTGTAAAGGCAGGTAAACACCGGCAGAATCAACCAGGTAAATAATAGGCAGCCGGTTTTCCATGGCAATTTCCTGTGCGCGCAGGTTTTTCTTTGCTGTAATTGGGAACCATGCCCCGGCTTTTACCGTAGCATCATTAGCAACAACCACACATTGCCTGCCCGATACATAACCAATGCCACATACTACGCCTCCTGACGGGCAACCGCCATGCTCTGCATATAACCCGTCGCCCGCAAAAGCGCCGATCTCCAGCCAGGGTTTGTCTTTATCCAAAAGGTAGCTGATACGTTCCCGTGCCAGCATTTTACCTTTCTCTTTTTGTTTGGCGGCGGCTTTTTCACCACCACCCAGGTAAATCTTTTTTAGACGGGTTGAGAGGTCATAAACAAGTTGTTTATTAATATCTTCATTTTTATTGAATTCAAGATCCATAATTGGCTGTTATGTGAAATGTAATTTTAGGTAAATTACAACAGGAAAATGTTATTTACATGAATTTTGTTTGTATAAATACATCATTCATCAGTAATAACACGTTAATGGCTTTTGCTGGCTATTTTAGCGTCGATAATTATTACACCATAATCTTTATTTTTTATACCGTATTTTTTAATTAGCTCCTGTTTATTTATTATAGTTAAAGTTTTAAAATTCGTATCATTTATTGTTGGCAGGTCGTTCTCATAATCTTCTTTGAGAACTTTTTCATTCAGAATATACTGAACAGTTGAGTCATCCGGCATCGATGGGTATATTTTGGCGTAATCGGCTGATTTCGACTTGAAGTATTTCCAGTATCGATGCTTAACAAAATCTTTTGTTTCAATATAAATAAGCCCATTTTTTGCCCCCGGAGGGAAAAGCTTTTTTATTACAGTTGAATCTTTATAAACGGATACTAATGCAATTTCTGATGGTTGATAATTGGATAAAACCATTTTGTTCACACGTATGCTATCAAGAAAATATACAGGTTCTTTTGTGTCTTCATCAAAAATATCTACTTCGGCTTTGTCTTTCTGAAGGCTGTAGCAAGACATTGTGAGATCAATTCCTTCTATTGGTTTATCCATATAGTAGGCTTTATTTATAGGGAATTGTGGCTTTAAATTCATATCTATTTTAACGTAAAATGATATAGTATCATTCGAAAAATTCCAATAATCAGAACAACCTCTTGAACCCCATTGGTCTTTCAATTCGGGGTATAAATTTGCGAGGTCTTTCAATTTAGCTGTACTCATATCAATATATTTTCCATTAGGCAAATAACCTTTAAATTGTTTTGTTAATCTTATCTTACTGATATAATCTGTTTGCTGGTCTTTTTGAAAAATCAGTCCCGGTTGTTTATCTGTACAATATCCATTGCCTGCAATGTACCGCGCATCCTGCCCAAGGCATCCTCTCGGCAGATCCATTTCTTCTAAACTTGTTTCCTTTAAATTGGGGTAAGATTGCTTTAATAATTGCAGGCTTGTTTGGCAAAGGCAGAAGCCATTTATAGTTAGTTTTTTTCTTAGGGTGGAATCCGTTACCTGCGCATTACCAGTTGTACGGGTAATTAATAAGAAAAATAAAACTGTAATTAAGGTTAAGGGAATTTTTTTCATTGACAATGGTTAGGTATATAACATTACCAATGATATAAAATTTTAAGTGATTATTATGATATCAGCCAACCTTAAAACTAAATAAGATTTCTATCCCTAAACCAAACCTCATCAGTTTCGGCCTTAAAATTATTCATCAAACTAATCAACTCGATAGGATCGCCTGATGATAAAACCAGTTGGCGGTTTACAGGTTTTAGAAAGCGTTGTTCAACCATTACATCCAGTTGTTTTAATAGCAGATCATAAAAGCCATTCACATTTAAAATACCAACAGGGCGGCTGTGTAAACCCAGTTGCAGCCACGTTAATACCTCAAAAAATTCTTCCATAGTGCCTAAACCACCGGGCATGGTAATAAAACCATCGCACAGATCGCTCATTAATTGTTTGCGCTGGTGCATGGTTTCAACTATATGCAATTCTGTTAAGCCCGGATGCGCAATTTCTTTTGCCATTAAAAATTGTGGTATTACACCAATAGCCCTGCCGCCTTTATTTAATACGGCATCAGCAACCATACCCATTACACCAACCTTGCCGCCACCAAAAATCAGCGATATATCGCGGCTAATCATTATTTCAGCTAACTGGTTAATGGCCTGTTCCAATAAAGGGTCGCCGCTAAAATTTGCGCCGCAGAATATGCAAATGCTATTCATAATTATTGAGTTATGGAATTACTGAATTAAAATGCCAAATTACAAAATCCCAATTACCTGCAATCAATAATTCACTCAATCAATAATTCCTTACCTTAGCATCATGAACTTTTCATCAAAGTTATTGGAGGATGCGGTTGCGGAGTTTTCGAAGCTGCCGGGTGTGGGGCAAAAAACTGCTTTACGATTGGTTTTGCATTTATTAAAACAGGATAGGACTGAGGTTGAGCGCTTTAGTGGCGCTATAAGTAACCTGCGTAATAACATACAGTTTTGCCAAACCTGCCACAATATATCTGATCATGTTGTATGTGAGATATGTACTGCCCCTAAGCGCGACCGGGGCCTGATATGTGTGGTTGAGGATACACGTGATGTAATGGCCGTAGAGAATACTAATCAGTACAATGGGTTATACCATGTTTTGGGTGGATTGATATCGCCAATGGATGGCATAGGTCCGTCTGATCTTGAGGTGGATACATTGGTTGAGCGCCTGAAGGAAAATGAGGTGAGGGAGGTGATTTTTGCCCTTAGTGCCACTATGGAAGGCGACACTACTATTTTTTATTTAAACAAAAGATTAAAATCTTACAATATAACTATCTCAACTATAGCTCGTGGCATAGCTTTTGGTGGTGAATTAGAATACGTGGATGAATTGACTTTAGGTCGGTCAATAGCCACACGTGTTCCGTACGAGAATTCACTATCACGCTAAATATGAAACTGTCTGTAGTTATTGTCAATTATAATTTTTGTGAAATGCTCAGGCATACGCTCGGCTCTTTAATTGATGCTGGTAAGCATGTTGATTATGAGATTTTTATAGTTGATAATGCTTCTACTGATAAATCTGTTGAGATGCTCAAAGATGAGTTTCCGCAATTTCAGGTTATTACCAATGCCCGGAATGATGGTTATGCAAAGGCTTACAACGATGCTATCCGGGTGGCAAAAGGCGAGTATGTTTTACTGGTCAACCCGGATATAATAAGCTCCAAAAAGACTTTGGAGCGTGCGCTTGAGTTTATGGATATACATACAGATTCAGGCGGATTGGGTGTGCGCATGGTAACTCCGCAAGGAAGATTTTTACCGGAGTCGAATAGGGGGCTTACATCATCATGGATCGCGTTTTTTAAACTTATAGGCCTGGCGAGGGCATTTCCAAAATCACGGCTGCTCGATCGTAACCGTAAGGATTGGGTTGAAGAGTTTCAAACTTCTGAGGTTGATTTTTTAAATGGCGCGTTTATGTTGCTCCGCAAATCGGCTTTAGACGAAACAGGCTTGTTTGATGAGCACTTTTTCATGTATGGGCATGATATCGACCTGTCATACCGCTTGAGGCTTGCCGGTTATAAGAATTACTATTTCCCTAAAACATATATCATCAATGCAGGCGATCGTAGCCTGCCTAAATTTAACTGGCATTTTATTAAATATTTTTATGGCGCTATGCTTATATTCGCTTTCAAATATTTATTCAAGATGCCTGAAATTAAAGTAGCAGGCGTGCCGCAACCACAGTTGCCACTGTTATATGAAGTTGAAAGATAAAATTGTAGTTATAACCGGTGCTTCGTCAGGCATCGGAAAATCATTAGCTTACGAATTTGCCAAACGCGGCGCCAATCTTGTTTTAGGTGCGCGCCAGTATGTGGCTTTATGTGAAATAACACAGGACCTTGAGCAGAAATATGGCATCAGGGCAGTGGCTATCCATTGCGATGTTTCAGTAGAGGATGAATGCGAACAATTAATTAAGCAAACCCTGCTGACTTTTAAAAAGATTGATGTGCTGGTAAACAATGCAGGCATATCCATGCGGGCATTGTTTAATGATGTTGATATTAAAGTTTTAAAGGAGTTGATGGATGTAAACTTTTGGGGTACAGTATATTGTACAAAATATGCTTTGCCTGCAATTATAAAATCACAGGGTACAATAGTTGGCGTATCATCCATTGCGGGTTATAAAGGCCTGCCGGGCCGTACCGGTTATTCAGCATCAAAATTTGCCATGAACGGCTTTTTGGATGCGTTGCGGGTTGAAACTTTGAAGACCGGCGTAAACATATTAACCGCTTGCCCAGGCTTTACAGCATCAAACATCCGTAATACAGCACTTGACAAAAATGGCAAGCAGCAGGGAGAGAGCACACTTCACGAAGAAAAAATGATGACCGCTGATGAAGTGGCCAAAATTATTGTTGATGGCGTAGAAAACCGCTCACGTACATTAATCATGACAGGGCAGGGTAAGTTAACCGTAGCGCTAAGTAAATTTATACCCGGCTTTTTAGATAAGATGGTTTACAATGTGTTCTCTAAAGAGAAGGATTCATTGTTGAAGTAGATTTATATTACGCTTCGGCTTTAACCTCCAATTCGGGCAATTCAACCAGATCATAATCGCTTATTTTGCTCAAATCCAATACTATGCGGCCGGTATCTTCACGGTCAAGCACTGTTTTAAACTTAGCACCCCATATTATATCTTCATTTTGATAGGCTGTACGTGAATGTACGGTTTGCGAAAACGCATCGTCAAATGATTTTAGTAATATAGCAAAGGTAGCCTCTGATTTATTGAGATCATCAAGTGTCATATCTTTTAACGGACTGTGATCATCAAGAGGGTGTACAACAGTCCAGTTAAGGGTTAGTATGCTTACAGATCTTCTTTCTAGCTTAAGTGGAAAAAACCTGCGTACTGGTTTCCCGTTTACGTCTTCATTATAGGAAAAAATAACCTCCATATTCAGATCAACCAAAATATTCATGCGCAGATTAGCTAACCTGAACATCAGGCCACGCCCATTCTCAAGGTAAGGCGCTACCAATATATTTTTGCTATATACTATTCTTGCCGATGGCCTCGAAAAACGCCCGTAAAGCAAGCCGGTTGCCAATGCAAATGCCAGTAAACCCATCATTGATTCAAGTGCCGCTACACTGTTAGCCGCCATACCCCGCGGGTTAATATGCCCGTAACCAACTGTTGAGATGGTTTGCGCCGAAAAAAAGAATGCTTCCCAAAAGCGGTTAAGCTCGCCATCAATATGATGACCGTATAAACTATCCGGGCCTATGGCTACATAAATAAGCGCGAAAAAAATATTGGTAACCATATAAACAGCCAGCACCAAGCCCCAGAATTTTACCCAACTCATTGTAATGAGTTTATGGTAATTGTTTACTGTATTGAAAAATGGCAGGCCCCTGCGCTTCACATTTGGCGAACCATCCTTGTTGATCAGCGGTTGATTCTTCATTACCGGCTGATAGCCGAAACCAAGATCATCTTCGGGGTTAACTTTACGGGTAGGTATGGACATGTTTTGCTGGTTGATTAAGTTGATTGGTTGATTAAGTGAGTAGTTGTTAAGTTTGGATAATAACCTAATCAACCCAATAAACTACTCATTCAATCAACTTACACCGTAAATTTATCATTCTGTTTGCTTTTAGTAAAAACTATTTCCATATTTGTCGCATAATAATGACAGTGAAAATATTAAACAACAATTGGTGGTGGCTTAACGAGTAATCGTAAGGCAATTCCATTTTTGTTTTTTTAACATATACAGAAGAAGGGTTGCCACATGGTAACCCTTTTTTTGTACTATTATGCGATGTCATTTCGAACGAGGTACGAGGAGAAATCTTCTGCAAAATGCAAACCGACGAGCAGGTTGCAGAAGATTTCTCACTCTCGTTCGAAATGACAAACAGAATTTTAAATTATGAAGCAGATATTAAACCATCTTTTTGAAAATAAAACATTTACCAGGGAGCAGTCAAAAGAGATTTTGATAAATATTGCACAGGGTAAATACAACAACTCGCAAATGGCGGCGTTTATGACGGCCTATTGCATGCGCAGCATTACAGTTAACGAACTGGAGGGCTTCCGCGATGCCATGCTGGAGCTTTGCCTTAACATCGATTTGGAAACAGACGAAATGATAGATCTTTGCGGTACCGGTGGCGATGGTAAGGATACTTTTAATATATCTACCCTGGCATCATTTGTAGTGGCAGGCGCAGGTTATAAAGTGGCTAAACATGGTAATTATGGGGTATCATCAGGTTGCGGATCGTCAAACGTGATAGAGTTTTTAGGCTATCAGTTTACAAATGATGCTGATAAGCTCAGACATAGCATTGATAAGGCTAACATCTGCTTTCTGCATGCGCCATTGTTCCATCCGGCTATGAAAACCGTAGCGCCTATACGCCGCGAGTTGGGGGTGAAGACATTTTTTAACATGCTCGGCCCATTAGTTAACCCGGCAAAGCCTGAAAATCAACTGGTAGGGGTGTATAACCTGGAGCTTGCACGTGTATTTGCCTATCTTTATCAAAAATCCGATAAGAAATATACCATCGTAAATGCGCTTGAAGGTTATGACGAAGTTTCGCTAACCTGCGATTTTAAAACATTCAGCGCTGATGGTGAAAAAATAAATACTGTTGAGAGTTTAGGCTTTGCCAAACTGAACCCGGCTGAAATAACCGGTGGGCATACCGTGAGTGAGTCGGCTGATATATTTATGAAGGTGCTTAATGTTGAAGCTACCGCCGCGCAAGCGAACGTGGTTTTATGCAATGCGGCATTAGCTATTAAAACAATTTGCCCCGAAAAAAGCTTTGCTGATTGTTTTTATGAAGCAGAGGAAGCATTAACTGCTAAAAAAGCATTGAACAGTTTTAAAACTTTGATCAATAATTAAAGTATGAAAATTAAGGTTTGCGGTTTAAGAGATCCACAGAATATTGAACAGGTGGCTGGGTTAACACCCGATTACATGGGCTTTATTTTCTATGGCCCATCGCCACGCTTTGTTGCAGATGTGCCGGTGGAAATTTTAAATGCTTTACCTTCGTCCATTATCAAAACAGGGGTGTTTGTTAATGAAACTGCTGAAAATATTGATGCGCTTATAGATCAGTTTAAGTTTGATGCCGTACAGTTGCACGGTAATGAAAGCGCCGATTTTTGCGCTGAATTTAAAGGTAAGGTAACAATATTAAAGGCTTTCGGACTAAACGATAGCTTTGATTTTGAGCAGCTGAATGATTATATTGATAAGGTTGATTTCTTCTTGTTCGATACTAAAACGGATATCCACGGTGGTTCGGGTAAAACGTTCGATTGGAGCATATTAGATAAATACCAACTGGATGTGCCTTTCTTTTTGAGTGGGGGTATCAGCCTGGATAACCTAGATGAGATAAAAAAGATCACACACCCGCAGTTTTATGGAGTCGACTTGAATAGTCGCTTTGAAACTGCACCGGGAATGAAAAATATAGAGAAATTAAAAGTGGCATTTGCTGCCATTAAACAATTTGATACAAATGAAATACGGAGTTAACGAATTAGGCTATTATGGCGATTTTGGCGGAGCATACATACCAGAGATGCTTTACCCCAATGTTGAGGAATTGAGGCAGCAGTACTTAAACATTATTAATGATGCTGGTTTTAGAGCTGAATTCGACCAGTTATTAAAGGATTATGTTGGCAGGCCTTCGCCATTATATCATGCTAAAAGATATTCTGAAAAATATGGCGCAAACATATTTTTTAAACGTGAGGATCTGAACCATACAGGTTCGCACAAAATAAATAACGCCATAGGCCAGATACTTTTGGCCCAGCGCTTAGGCAAAAAACGCATTATTGCTGAAACAGGTGCAGGTCAGCACGGCGTAGCTACTGCTACGGTTTGCGCTTTAATGGGGCTTGAATGTATTGTTTACATGGGTGAAATTGATATGGCGCGCCAGGCGCCAAATGTGGCCCGTATGAAAATGTTGGGTGCTAAAGTGGTTTCAGCTACATCGGGCAGTAAAACGCTTAAGGACGCTACTAATGAGGCCATGCGCGATTGGATTGCTAATCCTGTTGATACACATTACATTATTGGGTCGGTAGTTGGGCCTTATCCATACCCGGATATGGTTGCGAGGTTCCAATCCATTATATCGCTGGAAGCCAAAAGACAATTGCTGGAGCATACCGGTAAGGAATTGCCCGAATATGTGATGGCTTGTGTAGGTGGTGGTAGTAATGCTATGGGTATGTTCTATCATTTTTTGGATAATGAAAGTGTTAGGCTGGTAGCAGTTGAAGCCGCAGGTAAAGGTGTAGATAGCGGGCATTCTGCAGCTACTACATTTTTGGGTAGGGAAGGCGTATTGCACGGTAGTCGTACTATATTGATGCAGACTGATGACGGGCAGGTTGTTGAACCATATTCTGTTTCGGCAGGATTGGATTACCCGGGCATAGGCCCGCAGCACGCACATCTATATAAAATAAACCGTGCACAATACGTAAGCATTACAGATGATAAGGCCTTACAGGCAGGCTTGCTTTGCTCACAGCTGGAAGGAATTATACCAGCAATTGAAACAGCCCATGCTTTAGCGCAGCTTGAAAAAATGCAGTTTAAAGCCAGTGACAATGTAATAATCTGCATATCAGGCAGGGGAGATAAAGATTTAGAGACTTATATAAAATATTTCGGATTTTAATTTGTTCATGGTTCATGGTTGATAGTTCATAGTGATATGTGCTGCCATGAACTATGAACTATCAACCATGAACTAACAAATGAACCGCTTACAAAACCTTTTCCATACAAAAAAAACTAACCTGCTATCTATCTACTATACGGCGGGTTATCCTGAACTGAATACTACTGTTGATATTGCCGAGGCATTGGAAAAAGCCGGCGCCGATTTCCTGGAGATCGGTTTCCCGTATTCTGATCCGGTGGCTGATGGACCTACTATCCAGCATAGTTCAGAAACGGCATTACAAAATGGCATGACCGTGCACGTTTTATTTGAGCAGTTGAAAGACCTGCGTAAACGTGTAAACATCCCTATACTGCTAATGGGTTATGTTAACCCTATACTGCAATACGGTATAGAAAAATTCTGTAAAACGGCTTCGGAAGTAGGAGTAGACGGCATTATAGTGCCCGATTTGCCGATGTATGAGTACGAAGCCCTGTATTCCAAATACTTTTTGGATAATAACCTGAGCAATATATTCCTGGTTACACCGCAAACATCAGCAGATCGTATCCGTAAGATTGATGAGCTGAGCAATAGCTTTATTTACCTGCTTTCATCATCATCCATAACTGGGGGCAGCTTAAATGTATCAACCAATATTGAGGATTACTACAAGCGTATTAAGGCTATGGAATTAAACAACCCTGCTATTATTGGTTTTGGGATCTCAAACAACGCTACCTTCACAAAAGCATGCGAATATGCCAGCGGTGCTATTGTAGGCAGTGCGTTTGTTAAGTTACTGGCTGAGGATAATTATTTAGAGAAGATACCTGCGTTTGTGAAAGCCATAAGGCCGTAATATTATCTCTAATTGTGTCATTGCGAGCGATAGCGTGGCAACCTCGTCGCTTGCAGATCAAAACGCGACGAGGTTGCTTCATCGTTCCTTACAGCAATGACAATGTTTTTTTACAAATACAACTCCAACTCGCCTTTACCTTCACGGATGACCTCAAAGTCGCCCGCGGTGCAATCAACTACTGTGGATGCTATATTGCCACCATATCCACCATCAATTACTATATCAACCAGGTCCTGGTACTTTTCATAGATCAGTTCCGGGTCTGTTGAGTATTCGATGATCTCGTCGTCATCTTTTATAGATGCTGATACGATCGGGTTTCCCAAAGCCTTTACAATTTCGCGGGCTATGTTATTATCGGGTACCCTTATACCAACTGTTTTTTTGTTGGAGCTAAGCAGCTTTGGTACCATGTGGCTGGCATTAAATATAAAGGTAAACGGCCCAGGCAATGCCTTTTTCAACACACGGAAAGTGGTATTGTCGATAGGCTTAATATAATCTGATATATGGCTGAGATCATAGCATATAAATGAGAAATTCGCTTTCTCAGGTTTAATGTTCCGGATACGGCATATGGCTTCGATAGCCTTATGATTAGTAATATCACAACCTAATCCATAAACAGTGTCGGTAGGGTAGATGATGAGGCCGCCTTTGCGCAGCACTTCAACCACCTGTTCAATAGCTTTTGGGTTCGGGTTTTCGGGGTAGATCTTGATTAACATGTTCGTGTATTTCGGAATTAAGATGTTCGATTTCGGACTTACTTTAATACGAACATTTAATAATAATGGTCGAAGTTAAAAGGATATTTACTAATATTTGTTTGTTTATAGCAAAAGAACAGGGTTTGCAATATCATTGCAAACCCTGTCAAAAATATATAATTCCGAAATCGAACATCCGAAATCCGAAATAAAGCTTACGCTTGTTTAGCAAACTGAACGTTGATCAGTAATTTGATGTCTTCACCAACTACTACCGCGCCAGCTTCGGTTACACCACTCCAGGTTAAACCAAATTCTTTACGGTTTATTTTACCGGTAATCTCAAAACCTGCTTTAGTGTTACCGTAGAAATCGGTAGCAGCGCCACCAAATTCAACAGCTAATGTAACCGGTTTAGTTATACCTTTTATAGTTAAGTCGCCTGCAAGAGCATACTCGTCATCACCTTCTTTAGTAAATGAGCTTGATTTAAAGCTAATTTTTGGATATTCGGCAGCATCAAAAAACTCAGCTGATTTTAAGTGCTCATCGCGTTGAGTTTGGTTGGTGTCGATGCTGTTGATGTCTAAAGAAAAAGAAATACTTGCATCTGAAAAATCATCATTTGCAGTATCTAACTCACCTTCAAAACTTTTGAAAAAACCACTTACAGTTGATATAACTAAGTGTTTTACTTTAAATTGAACTTCTGAGTGCATTGGATCTAACACCCATTTTGTTGTTGTTGCCATGATTTTTTAAATTTTGTTTTTTTATGAGACATAATGTAAGTATATATATGTTTAAACATCTATTTAATATTGAAGATTACAATCCGTCAACAATACGTGAAAAGTTTAACGACTAATATGCATTTTTGTTCTGCATAAACCTTTAGATTTACATTAAATAACTGTTACCAATGCGTAAGCTCTTCATCTTCTCCGCAATAATAATTCTGGCAGCTCTCGTAGGGTGGACCTTTCTCTGGAAGCCGGCCGTATGGTCGCTGGTGATATTTGTACCCATTTTTATATTGGGTGTTTATGACCTGTTACAAACCGAACATACCATTACCCGCAATTTTCCGGTATTTGGCCATTTAAGGTTTTTGATGGAAGACCTGCGGCCAAAAGTTTACCAATATTTTATTGAAAGCGATACCAATGGCACACCATTCAACCGTCAAAACCGCAGTGTGATTTATCAAAGGGCTAAAAAGGTTGATGATACCCGGCCGTTTGGTACCGAACTGGATGTTTATGAAAATGGTTACGAATGGTTAAATCATAGTATCGCGGCATTGGATCATACTAAACTGAATTTGGATCCGAGGATTACCGTAGGCGGCCCGTTATGTAAGCAGCCTTATTCGGCAAGTATATATAATATATCAGCTATGAGTTTTGGCTCATTGAGTCAGAACGCCATTTTGGCACTGAACAGCGGTGCGAAAATAGGCAACTTCGCGCATAATACCGGCGAGGGTGGCCTGAGCGATTACCACCTGCAACCCGGTGGTGATATTATCTGGCAGATAGGCACAGGCTATTTCAGTTGCCGCCACAAGGATGGCACAATTGATTATGATGCCTTTAAACAACGAGCCATATTACCCCAGGTAAAGATGATAGAAATAAAGCTGTCGCAAGGCGCAAAACCCGGGCATGGTGGCATTTTACCTGCCGCCAAGGTTACGCCTGAGATAGCGCGGATCAGGCTGGTGGAAATGGGAGAGGACGTGATATCGCCACCATACCATACTGCTTTCAGCACACCCTTGGAGCTGATGAACTTTATTAAACAACTGCGTGAGCTTTCGGATGGGAAACCCGTTGGGTTTAAACTATGTGTTGGCCATAAAAGCGAATTTTTAGCTATCTGTAAGGCGATGATTGTTACAGGTATTTACCCCGACTTTATTACAGTTGATGGGGGCGAAGGTGGTACGGGCGCCGCGCCATTAGAGTTTTCCAACTCCGTTGGGATGCCTTTGCGTGAGGCATTGGCATTTATTTATGACGCGCTTACCGGTTTTGATCTTAAAAAACATATAAAAATTATAGCATCAGGAAAAGTGGCAACCGGTTTCGATCTGGTGAAGAACTTTGCACTTGGCGCCGATATGTGCAACAGCGCCCGCGGAATGATGTTTGCCTTGGGCTGTATACAAGCGCTGGAATGCAATACCAATACTTGCCCAACCGGAGTTGCCACGCAGGATAAAAGCCTGATGAAAGGCCTGGTTGTTGCCGATAAAAAAGACAGGGTAGCTAGTTTTCATAAAGCCACGGTTAGCAGTGCCATACAAATGATAGGCGCAGCAGGTTTGCAGCACCCGGATGATATTCATCGTATGTTCATCTATCGTCGCGTTAGCAATAATAAGATACAAACCTATGGCGAGCTGTTCCCATATATTCCGAAAGGCAGCCTGCTAAATACACCTTATCCACTAAATTTTGAAATGGATATGGCCATCAGCAGTGAAAATACTTTTGTGCCTGATTATAGTAAAGTGAGTCAGGTGGCTTCAACGGAGGCGAGCGCTTTTATTAGTTAGTTCATTTGTTCACTGGTTCATTAGTTCGATTCTTTCATCAAGCGTCATTGCGAACGAAGACAACCGACGGGAGGGAGCTCATTAATACCATTGAAAAATAAACACAACATTAATAATCCCAAACTATACAAGGCTAACATGCAAAGCTGATTTGCACAGTCGGGGATTGCTTCGTTCCTCGCAATGACGCTTGGATATCATAATAAAAAAGGGGAGCAATTTGCTCCCCTTTTTTATTATGATTATATCAACTAGTTACCAATGAACCAATGAACCAATGAACCAATGAACCAATGAACCAATGAACCAATGAACCAATGAACCAATGAACCAATGAACCAATGAACCAATGAACTAATGAACCAGTGAACCAATAAATTACAGTGCCAATACTTCCTTAACACGTTCTGCAGCTTCTTTCAGTAATATGGCTGAGAAAACTTTCAGGCCTGAGTTATCTATTAATGCTTTGGCTTCAACTGCGTTGGTACCTTGTAAACGCACGATGATAGGAACAGGGATGTCACCAATTTCCTGGTAAGCATCAATAACACCTTGTGCAACACGGTCGCAACGAACAATACCACCGAAGATGTTGATCAAAATAGCCTTAACATGCGGATCTTTTAATATGATGTTGAAAGCTGCTTTTACAGTTTCAGCGTTAGCAGTGCCGCCTACGTCCAAAAAGTTTGCAGGCTCACCACCGGCAATTTTAATAATGTCCATAGTTGCCATAGCTAAACCTGCACCGTTAACCATACAACCAACGTTACCGTCGAGCTTTACATAGTTAAGGTTTGATTTGCTGGCCTCAACTTCCATCGGATCCTCTTCATTTGTATCGCGTAAAGCGGCAAAATCAGGGTGACGGAATAATGCGTTATCATCCAGGTTTACTTTAGCATCAACAGCTAAAATTTTATTGTCGGATGTTTTTAATACCGGGTTTATTTCAAATTGTGACGAATCGGTAGCATCATAAGCTTTATATAAAGCAGTGATGAATTTCACCATATCTTTAAATGCATCGCCTGAAAGGCCCAGGTTAAAGGCAATTTTACGTGACTGAAATGCTTGCAGACCAACTTTCGGGTCAATTTCTTCTTTATGGATCAGCTCAGGGGTTGAGTGTGCAACTTCTTCAATATCCATACCGCCTTCGGTTGAATACATGATGATGTTACGTCCCTTAGCACGATCAAGCAATACGCTGATATAAAATTCCTTGGTTTCGCTTTCACCCGGATAGTAAACATCCTGGGCAACTAATACTTTTCTAACTAATTTACCTTCAGGTCCGGTTTGCGGGGTAACTAGCTGCATACCCAAAATGGCGCCTGCTTTTTCTTTAACCTCGTCTAAATTTTTAGCCAATTTAACGCCACCGCCTTTACCGCGGCCACCGGCGTGTATTTGTGCTTTTACAACAACCCAGCTTGAGTTGTATTCGTCCTTTAATTTTTTAGCCGCTTCAACAGCTTGTTCAACAGTATCAGCAACGATACCTTCCTGAACCCTAACACCGAAGCTTTTTAGAATGGCTTTACCCTGATATTCGTGAATATTCATGTTTTCGAAAGAATTTGCGGTAAAACTACGATTTTGTTTCAAAAACAATAATTAGTGATAAGATATAAGTGCATTGTTTTTACATTAATTTGAGTATTAATCTGGTTACAGGGAGGTTTAGTGATTAGAGGTTGGTGGTTAGAGATTAGTTTTATAGCGGTAAACAACCATAAAAAGTTCACTAATCACTAATTAACTAATCACTAATCACTAAATTCGCCCATGCTTAAAGCGCAATCCATACATAAATCATACGGTCAGCTTGAAATACTAAAGGGGGTAGACCTGGAAGTGCAAAAGGGCGAAATTGTTACCATAGTAGGGGCATCAGGTGCCGGTAAAAGTTCATTGTTGAATATACTGGGTACTTTAGATAGACCCGATTCTGGTCAGTTATTTATTGCCAACCAGGAGCTGAGCAAGTTAAGTAACAAGCACCTGAGCCTTTTCCGCAACCTTAAAATAGGGTTCATATTTCAGTTCCATCATTTGTTGGTTGAGTTTGATGCATTGGAAAACGTGTGTATACCGGCATTCATCGCTGGGAAATCACGTAATGAGGCTGAAAAGAGAGCTACAGAATTATTGGAACGGCTTGGTTTGGGCGACCGGTTTCATCATAAACCAAACGAATTATCAGGTGGTGAGCAGCAAAGGGTAGCCGTGGCCCGTGCACTGGTAAATAACCCGGCATTAATTTTTGCCGACGAACCATCGGGTAACCTCGACTCCACAAACGCGCGCGAGTTGCATGAATTGTTCCTGCAATTGCGCAATGAGTTTAGCCAAACCTTTGTGATCGTTACGCATAATGAAGATCTGGCGGCATTGTCGGATCGCAAAGTTTTAATGAAAGACGGCTTAATTACTCAATAGTGAACGTACTTATTACAGCGGCAAGTTCAGCTGAGGCCTATCAGCTGAAAAGCAAATTAAACGCGTGGAGTATTCTTTTGGGCGATTACCTGGAATTACCTGAAATTATGGTCAAGTCAGGTAAGATGATCCGGCTGCCTGATCCTAAATCCGTTTCATATCTGCACGAAATGTTAGCGCTTTGTCTCGATAAAAATATAGATACGCTTTATGTTTTACGGGAAGAAGAGACGGTGCTTTTAAAGGAATCGGAGCAGTTGTTTACTGAATACGGGATTAATATTGTTTACCAAAATTTATAAAATTTGTCATCATATTAAGTTGTCATCTCAAAGGATAGTGAGAGATCTTATACTGAGGACGTACAGGTTATGCAAGTGCAGACGATTTCTCCTCGTACCTCGTTCGAAATGACAATAAGGTTATTACATAATGAAATACACAGACATCGACAAACGCAAAACGGCGTTCATATTTGAGCTGGATAATGTGCTTTATCCTGAAAAAGATTACTTATACCAGGTTTATTACCTTTTTGCCAACCTGATTGAATATACTGAACTGCATGATGCCAAGGCTGTACTCGGCTTAATGACATCAACTTATGAAAATGAGGGTAAAGACAAGGTTTTTGATCGTGTTAAGGAAAGATTTCACCTTGATGAAAAATATCGTGCGAGCCTTGATAACCAAATGCTGACTGCCAAGCTGCCTTTAAAACTATTGCTGTTTAAAAATATGCTTGAATTGATGCAAGATATTGTGGTTGACCGCAAGAAACTATTTATAGTAACTAATGGAAATCCCGAACAACAACTGAATAAGATAAAGCAAACCGAATGGCACGGACTTGAAAAGTACCTGGTATGTTATTTTGCTGATGAAACCACGCCAAAGCCCGAGCCCGATATCATTCATTTGCTATTAAAGGAGCATAATTTGCAGCGTCGGGATATAGTAATGATTGAAAATGCCGAAGAAGACAGGCTTTGCGCACAGGCTTGCGGTATAGATTGCCTGAATGCCGAACAATTTTTATAGAGGAATAAGATTTAAACCTTATTTTCGTAAAGGAAACTATTTCTACCTTGGTATATAACCCCTTGTATATGAAAAAACTATTTTTCTTTATCATTATACTATCTGCCGGGTTAATAGCATCCTGTAAAAAAGATAAGAGTACTAAAGCTGCCAGTACACTGGATCAAATAAGAGATTCCGTTTATTATTACGAAAAAGAAGACTATTTGTGGAACGATGCCATACCATCATACTCCACATTTGATCCGCGCTCTTATACGTCTGATAATGATCAGGATGCTTTGAACAGCGAAATATTTGCCATATCGCAGCTGAAAATCAATCCTGCAACCAATGCACCATATGAGTATTTCGCTACAAATCCTTTGGTGCCCAAATATTCATTTATTGATGATGGAACAGAAACTGCATCGCTCAACGGTACAAATGGTGATTTTGGCTTTGAGCCAGCATATATAGCTGATGAAGATCTGCGGGTTAAATATGTATACGCCGGTTCGCCCGCTGATTTGGCTGGTATAAAACGCGGCTACCAGATAACCAATATTAATGGTACCTCCACACCTTCGTCAGACAATAATAGTAATCTGAATTTTGTTATCGATGCTATTTATTATAGCCCAACCATCAAAATGACCTTGCTGAAACCCGATGGAACAAGTATAAGTGTTTCATTGTCAACCGCCAGTTATACAGTTAATCCGGTAATAACCTACAAAGTTTTTAACGAGGGGGGCGGGCATAAGATAGGCTATATGGTTTTTAATAGTTTTACCGCCCTTGCTAATGCGCAGCCACAATTAAATACCGCTTTTGATTATTTTATAACAAATGGCATAAATGAACTGGTGGTTGATTTGCGCTATAATGGTGGTGGGGCAGGAGAAACAGCAGAATACCTGGATGATTTAATTGTGCCCGCGGCAAAAAGCAATACTTTAATGTATACGCAATACTTTAACAGCAATCTGCAAAATGATAAATATCCTTTATTGAGTAAAAAATATAGCCTTAGCCCCGGTCAGTTTTTGCCTGCAAACAATCAAACGCAATTTGTTAAAAAGCTCTCATTAAATATCAGCAGGGTGTTTTTTATTGTGACTAATGAAACAGCTTCATCAAGTGAGCTTACCATTAATAACTTACTACCTGAGCTAAATGTAATATTAATTGGCAGCACAACGTATGGCAAACCAGTTGGTGAAATACCTATCCCCATAAATAAATACTACCTGTACTCACCACAACTGTATGTAGAGAACTCTGCTAATAAGGGTGATTACTATTCGGGTATGATTCCGGGTACTGCTACATACCCTGGTAAGTCAGCTGCTGATGATATTACAAAGGAATTTGGCGACTCCACAGAAATGCTGTTGTCATATGCCTTAAACTACGTTAAGAATGGTACATTTGCCTTAAAGATTCCACAAGACTTGTCAAAACAAAATACTTTCTCAGTTGAACAATCCCGGGTCGTATCTCTCGAATTGAACAAGCATAAGTTCAGACCAATGGTATTTAAATCAAAAGCTGAAAGGTAAAAGCTTTGAAGAGATAAAAGCTTAAAGCTAAAAGGAGAAAAGCTTTAAACTTTATTAAAGTGCTTTTAGCTTTAGGCTTTCGCCTTTCAGCTTTAATCGGCTAATTGCCTTAGATCTACAGGTACCACGCGCGATATGCCTTGCTCAACCATGGTTACACCGTAAATAACATCGGTACTGGCAATAGTGCGTTTATTGTGGGACACGATGATGAATTGCGAATCTTTAGAAAACTCGCGGATAATGTTATTGAACTTATCAATATTGGTATCGTCAAGCGGGGCATCAACCTCATCAAAAATACAGAAAGGGGCAGGTTTTAACAGGTAAAGCGAGAACAGGATAGCCGTAGCCGTCAATGTTTTTTCACCACCTGATAATTGGTTGATGGATAGGGGGCGTTTACCCTTTGGCCGGGCGATGATATCGATATCAGATTCAAGCGGGTGCTGGGGATCTGTCAGGATAAGATCACATGAATCTTCTTCATTAAACAGCGAACGGAAGACCGTAATAAAGTTATCGCGTACCGTAGTAAATGCCGCCATAAACTTTTCCTTAGCCGTATCGTCAATTTCCTGAATAGTGGCCAGTAGCGATGCCTTTGCCTCAGCCAGGTCCTTCTTTTGTGCCTGGATGAATTGGTAACGCTCATTCATTTCATTATAAGCCTCAACTGCCATAGGGTTGATAGCACCGAAATCATCCATTTGCTTTTTAAGCTTCTCGGTTTTCTCGCGTAATTCATCTTCACTTTCGGTAACAGTGGCATCGGTATCAATCAGCTCTTGTATATCCACATTAAACTCAACCGAAAGGCGTTCTTTCAGCGCGTTCAATTCCAGTTTCAGGTTATTGCGTTCGTCTTTCAGCGCGTTTTCAATAAAGGCGGCGTTATCCTTTTTGCGGCGCAGATCGGTTATCTCGTTTTCTGTTTCGGTTATTTTTCCACGCCACTCATAATATTCCTGCTCGGCCTGTTGAGTAGCTTTTTCAAGTTCTTCCTTTTGGGTGTACATCTCGATCAGGTCATCATCATTCAGGTCCGATTGTTGCAGGTTTTCCTGTATAGCGATCTTTACTTTATCAAACTCAACCGCATTTTGTTTAATACGAACTTCCAGGTGTTCTTTTTGCGTTTCGCGGTAATCCAAATCCTTTACTAATCCTGAAACTTTATTCTGCTGCTGATGGAAGCGGATATTCTCCTGGTTATAAGCGTTGGATTGTACGGTCACATGCTCATTCAGCTCATTAAAAATGGCCTGCTTTTCAATCAGCAATTCACTTTGTATTTGCTTTTGGGTTTTGAGTTCGGCCAGCTCAGGGCGTAGGGCCGCTGTTTCTTCTATAATAGTACTGATCTTTTTGGCGATATCATCCTTGCGATTCAAGCTGTTGGTAATGAAGGTTTGATATTGTTCCTGCCGGGTTTTAACGGTGATCAGTTCAGTATTCAGCCTGCTGAGTTCCTGTTGTTTTTGTTTTACTTCTTCGGCTTTGCCGGATGCCTTTAATGCCGCCGATCTGCTTTGCAGGCCAATGGATTCTTCCTTTGAGTAATTGATACGGGTATCGAACTGCTTAATTTCCCTGGCTAAGTTTTCCAGGTTCTTTGCCCGACCAATACGCTTACCCTCAAACAACCCAACCGAACCACCCGCCATGGTATGTTTTGATTTGTTGAACTTTCCGCTTTTACCTATCAGCACAACGCCGTCAGGCAGGGTAGCATTGTTTAATACCTGCTCGCTGCTGTCGTCAACCAAATAAACATTCTTCAACAGAAAATTACATAGCGGCTGATAAAGCTTATCAACTTCAACTACTTGCAATGCAGCAACACCGCTTTCAAAGTCATTAATTACGCGTGGTTCATCTTTGTAGCTATCCAGCACAAAAAACTGTGCCCGGCCTTTGGCAGATTTACTTAACAGATTAATAGCGCTGATGGCCTCATCATAATTGCTTACCACATAGTGGTTCATCAAAGGCTCAAGATAGTTTTCAATGGCTACGCGGTATTCCTCGCGGCAAAATAAAATGTCGCTGAATAAGGGAACGTTTTTAGACCAGTCCGCATTTTTCTTTAAAAAACGGATAGATTCGGGGAAGCCTTCCAAATTATCAACCATACTTTTGGTAAGGTTGTACTCGTTTTGCTTGGCATCCAACTTACGGCTATCGGCAATTATGCTTTCTTTAACTGTACTTAACTGCTCATCAATATCTATCAGCTGATCTTTTAATTGCTGCTCAAAGTCAACCAGTACTTTGTATTCGTTTTCAAGGGTTTCAGTGCGTTCCTGTAATTCGGCTACTACCTGGTTAAAGTGGGAGAGTTCCACCTCTTTATTGGTGGCATCCTCCATATTGCGCTGACTTTCCTGCTCCAAAGCCTGTTGCTGAATCTGGAGTATCTCCAGATCCTTTTCGGCCTTATAAACCTGGTTTTGTAGCCGGTTATTAATGTCGGTTAGCTCATTTAGTTCATTGCGCGATGATGATTGATCCAAACGCAGCTCATCCACAGCTAATTTAAGATCAGCAACTTTGGATTGCACCGTATGCAGCGCCTCATCCTCCTGCATTTTCTCTTCGGAGAGGCGTTTTATATTGTACAGTACGTGGTTCAGTTGGTTGCGGTCGCGTTCCAGTTCTTCACTTAACCGCGCTTCCTTATCCTGCTGAAATTTTAGCTGTTCGTTCTTTATCTTTTTCTCGCTTTCATAAGCACGTATTTTACTTACATGCTCATTGGTAGCTTTTTGCTGTATAGAAAGGTTTTTCTCTCTGTGCAGGCTATCCAGCTTTGATTGTTGTAAAGCGGCCTCAAGCGTATCTATCTGCGCAGAAATGCCGGATTTTTCAGTCAGCTGAACCTGTTCTTTTTCCTCTATCCGGGCAAGTGATTCACTGAATGACGCTATCCTGAATGAGGCCAGCATAATGCTCAGTGATTTATACTGATCACGGATGCGGTAGTAGCGTTCAGTTTTTTTAGCCTGATTTTCGAGTGTTTTCAGGTTCTTTTCTATTTCGAAAAGCAAGTCTTCCACACGTTCCAGATCAGCCTCGGTATCTTTTAACCGGGCGAAGGTTTGTTTTTTGCGGAGCTTATATTTTGATATGCCCGATGCCTCCTCAAATAAATTACGGCGCGAGCCCTCTTTATTGCTGATGATTTCATCAACCATCCGCAACTCAATAATCGCATAGGAGTCAGAGCCGATACCAGTATCCAGAAAAAGATCGGTAATATCTTTCAGGCGGCATTGTACATCGTTCAGGCGGTATTCGCTGTCGCCGTTACGGTAAAGCTTACGCGTTAGGGTGACCTGCGAAAACTCAACAGGCAGAATGTTTTTGGTATTGTCAAAAGTGAGCGATACCTCAGCCAGATTAGCCGGCTTACGGCTTTTCGAACCGTTAAAAATAATGTTGTCCATCTTCTCCGAACGGAGCATCCGGGTGCTTTGCTCACCCAGTACCCAGCGGATGGAATCCACTACGTTTGATTTTCCGCAGCCATTAGGGCCTACAATAGCGGTAACACCCTCATTAAAGTTGATGGTGATTTTATCGCCAAAGCTTTTAAACCCCTTGATTTCTAAAGATGTAAGCTGCATTTAAATTGTAACGTTTCGGAAAATTCCGAACTTTCAAATTAGTTATAAAAAAACGAAATCCTAAAATATATTTTTGGAAAGCTTAAAGACGAAAGCTCAAAGCTGAAAGGTGAATTTTGAAGAGATTTTGTCGGTAATTGACTTTTGTCTTTAAGCTTTCACCTTTATCCTTTCAGCTTAACAAAAACTTTTACAGCCTACATTAGTTTAGCTATCATAACTTATAATTATCATGAAGATTGCAGTATTTGGAGCAGGCGGCCGTATTGGCAGCCGTATAGTTACAGAAGCTTTAAACAGGGGCCACGATGTTACCGCGGCGGTGCGCCACCCCGAAAATTATACCGTTATACATCCGCACCTCAAAGTTGCAAAAGCCGACTTGTTTAACTCGCAGGATGTAGAGACAGCTGCTTTTAACCAGGATGCAGTGGTATCGGCTTATAATCCGGCTAAAGGTATACCACCGTCAACTATAACTGAAGTAGCCATTCCGCTTATCAACGGTTTAAAGCAGGCTCACGTAAAAAGATTAATTATTGTTGGCGGTGCAGGAAGTTTAGAGGTAGCGCCCGGCCTGCAACTGGTAGATACCCCTGATTTTCCACCTGAATATAAAGCTGTTTCGTTGGCCCACAGGGATGCGTTGGCGCTTTATAAAAAGGAAAATGGATTGGATTGGACTTTCCTGAGTCCATCGGCAGAGATTTACCCCGGTACCCGTACCGGTAAATTCCGTACAGGCGATAATCAATTACTGACTGACGCGAATGGCAAAAGCCACATATCAATGGAAGATTACGCGATTGCGATTGTTGATGAGCTGGAGACCCCAATGCATATTAAAGGGCATTTTACGGTGGGATATTGAATAAGGTTAAAGCTGAAAGGTAAAGGGCAAAAGGTTTCACACGGGTTGCATAATTTAGTTCAATAATTTACCTTTCGGGAAATTTAGCATTCCTACGAATGAGCTTATTCAACCTATTTAAGAAAAATACTAAACCTCAAGCCTCCGAAAATAATATCCTGCTTGCAATGCCAATTTTTAATAATGGCGATAGTTATGATATTAATAATATAATTGAGAATCTTAAATCGCATTGGGGTTTTGATGTTACTGATATTGAGGGTGATAATAATGCAGTAGCTTTTAATATAAACGGAGAAACAATTGCATTAGCCTATATACCTGTACAAATTCCATGGGATGACATTGAAGGCACTGCAAAATATGCCTACAATTGGCCAAATGCATCAGAAGAACTTAAAGACCACGGTGGACACGCAATCGTATCAATAATGTCAGGGCAAAAAAGCCCATTGGAACGATTTAAGATTTTGAGCAAAGTATTATACTCAATCTTAATTACATCTGATGCTGTTGGAGTATATCAGGGAGCTCAGTCGTTACTTATACCCCGAAATCAATATTTGGATAATATAGATGTACTTGAAAACGACGATATACCAGTTACGTTATGGGTTTACATCGGGCTTAAAAAACTCACAACAGGAAATTGCGCATATACTTATGGCTTAAAAGAATTTAATAACCAAGAAATTGAAATAATTGATTCAAAGCTAAGTTTGGAAGAGTTATTTGATTTCTTATTTAATATTACTTCCTATGTCCTCTGTCAAGAAGTTACATTAAAAATAGGCGAAACGATTGGCCTTACTGCTGATCAAAAGATAGCTGTTACCTCTTCAAAAGGTGAATTTGTCAAGGGGCAATCCATTAAGCTTAAAGTATAATATTCACACCTATTCAAGAGCATTTTACTAAGGGATATTAGAAGAGGTGAAGGGCTCTTTATATAGAATACTTTGTAGCTTTCGCCTTTCAGCTTTATGCTTTCACCTCAATAGCGATTGTCCCCTTTAAATATGTTACAGCATTACCACTCATCAATACACGGTCGCCTTTTAGCTCGCACCAGAGCTCACCTTTTCGGGATGATAGTTGATAGGCGTGCAGCTTATTTTTACCCAGCTGTTTTGCCCAATAGGGTATAAGGTTGCAATGTGCCGAGCCTGTAACAGGGTCTTCGGGAATACCTGCGCCGGGTGCAAAGAAACGGGATACGAAATCAACATTTTTACCGGGAGCAGTAACTATTACGCCTACTGTATCCATTTTCGACAGGGCGAAAAAATCGGGCGAAATATCTTTTATGTCATCTTCCGACTCATAAACCAGAAAGTAATCCCTTGAGCGTAAAACTTCAATGGGTTCTTTTTCGCCTAAAGCCTCTACCAAGCCAATTGGCGCATCAATGTGAATAGGAGGGCGTGACGGGAAATCCATGGTATATTTGCTTCCTTCTTTTTTAACATGTAAAGTGCCTGCCTTTACAGTTTCAAAATGAATTGCTTCCTCATTATAACCCAGTTCGGTATATAAAATATGTGCCGATGCAAGGGTAGCGTGCCCGCAAAGGTCTATCTCATACTCAGGTGTAAACCATCTTAATTTATACCCGGTTGCTGTTTTTACAAAAAATGCTGTTTCGGCAAGATTGTTTTCGATAGCTATTTTTTGCATCGTTTCATCTGGCAGCCACTCTGTAAGCGGACAAATAGCCGCCGGGTTGCCGCCGAACAGTTTATCGGTAAAAGCATCAGCCTGGTAAATGGGGATGGTCATGGTAGATAATGTTGTGTTTTTGTTAAGCTAATCTATAAAAAAAGAATCAAGAAACAAGATGGGAAAGATTCAAGAATAAAGAGCCAGGAATCAAGATGGGAAAAAGAATCAAGAAACAAGAGTTAAGAATCAAGATGAAAAAAGAGTAAAGAAAAAGAGCCAGGAATCAAGATAGGAAATTCCCTATAATTCTTGACTCCTGACTCTTGCATCTTGACTCTTAATGCTTACTTCGCGTTATAAACATTATTGCTCAGATCTGAATCCGGCAATTCATGTTCGGGATCAAGCACCATAGTTTTTATGGTTGATGTTGAAGGGTATTTAAACTCCCATACACCATTACGCTGCCAGATGTTAACAGGGAAATTTATGGTTTCTGTTTTGCCATTAGCTTGCGTTATTTTTAATACAACAGGCAAAGCCAATTTTCCTTTATTTATCAGTGTGATGATCGCACCTTTAGTGGTATCCCCGTCCACATACTCAACCGACTGTATTGCCTGATCTAGCTTCCAGGTAGTAAAGAACCATGGTTTAAAGAACCAGTTCAGGTCTTCGCCGGTAGCGTCATTCATCGCCCTGAAAAAGTCATATGGCAGCGGGTGTTTAAATGCCCAGTGCTTAATGTATTCGCGGAAAGCATAATCAAAGCGCTCCGGTCCAACCACATCATTGCGCAGTATTTGTAGTCCTAATGATGTTTTGTAATAATATTGACTATAATCATGAAGTCCAATAGCTTCGGGGGGCGTCATTAACGGGTCGACACTTTTTCTATAGCCCCTTAATGTCTTTTGGGCTATTTTAGCGGTGTCCTTATATTCACCATTGTTAAAACGATCTGTAGCGTAAACATTGATATAGGTATTGAAACCTTCATCCATCCACATGTATTTACGCTCATTGGAGCCTACTATCATTGGGAACCAGTTATGACCGATCTCGTGTGTTATATCGCCCCAGAGTTGCTTGTTTTTTAAATTATTCAGGCAAAAGATAATACCCGGATATTCCATACCCAATGCAACACCTGATACGCTTGTAGCCGAGTTCCATGGATATTCAAAAAATCCGGTTGAATAAATTTCCATACTGTTTTTAAGATATTCTGTTGAACGGCTCCATGAGTCGTTACCTGAACTTTCAACAGGATAGGCAGACATGGCAATACCTTTACGGCCTGATGGGAAATTAACTTTTGCCGCATCCCATATAAATGCTTTTGAAGCGGCCCATGATACATCACGGCTGTTCTGCATTTTAAAATGCCAGGTTAGCATACCTTTAAAAGGGTGAGTTGCAGGCTGGTCAACCTCTTCAGGTTTTATCAGCATTACAGTCTTATCGCTGTTACGCGCTTCAGCTAACCTGCTTTGTTGAGTTGGTGTCAACACCGCTGCACCATTTTGCAGATCGCCTGAACCAACAACCAGCATATCTGCAGGCGTGGTTACGTAATAATCAAAATCGCCATAATCACAGAAAAATTCACCTAAGCCCATGTAAGGCAGGGTGTTCCAGCCTTCGGCATCGTCATAAACACACATGCGCGGGTACCATTGCGCAATTTCATAAACATATCCCTGTTTAAATTTCTCACGACCCATACGGTCGGCACCATATACCGGGATAGAAAAGCTGTAATTTACCTTTACAATTATCTTATCGCCTTTTGCACCCATGGGCGTATTTAAACGTACCTGCATGCGGGCATCTGTTATTATCGGTTTAACTGTATAGGTTTGATTTTTATAAGTAACCGATACAGATTCGATATGATACCCACCACGATTAAAGCCCTTAACGTCAAAACGGTCACCGCTCATAGGAGTTACTGCAGCACCGCGCGAATCGGGTTTAAATAAATTTTGATCGAGCTGCAACCATAAGTAGTCCAGCTTATCGGGGCTGTTATTGGTATAATTAATGGTTACATCACCAGTGATAGTGGTGTCCTGCTTACCTTCATTTAAAGTAGCATGTATGAGGTAATCGGCACGGTTTTGCCAGTAGTTTTCGCCTGGTTGTCCGCTTGCTGAACGGGTGTTGCCACTTGTAACGGGCCATGTAATAGGGCCGAAAATATCATTGTGGTCGTATTTACTAGAATCGGTTGTTTGGGCTGATAATGTATTGGCGGCCAATAAGAATACGGCACACCCAGCCAGTAGGTGTTTAAATTTTATAAAAAACATTTCGGTCAATTAAGGCAGCGAAAATAATAAAATTTAATCTTTATTAAAGATTTGTTAACAAGGATGATACAAAAACTAAATCCATATAGGATTAATATATTTTTGAATTGTTTATTGTGATGTGTAAATTTGATATTATGGAATCTATATTGATACATCCTGAAAGTGCTGAGCAATTGAAAACTGTTAAAGCTTTTTTGAAAGCTTTAAATATTCAATTTGAACCTCAGTCTAATACTTTACCGCCTCATGTATTAAAAAGCATCGAAAGGAGTATCCAGCAGCATGAAAATGGCCAAACAATTTCTTTGAAAGATTTTACAGATAAACATTTTTCCAAAAAATGAGCCTTGAAATAAGGTTTACGTTAGAAGCTGAAGAAACCTATAATGAATTAGCTATTCAACTTCGAGCAAGATGGGGTGATAAGTTCGTAATTAAATTTGAGGCAAAGATTTTGAAAATTCTTAATCTCATTTCAGAAGCACCTTTTATTTATCCTATTGTAGAAGAGAATACCGAAGTAAGAAAGTGTTTGCTTCATAAAAATTGTTCGATGCTATATAAAGTATATGATAATGTTATTGAAATTGTTTGTTTTTGGGATAATAGGCAAGATCCATTAATTATTTCTTAAGTTTCTCTTTACAATGATTTTCTCAAACCATATCTGTAATTATAGTTTGTATTCGCTATCTGTATAATCAATATTTAATTCCCCTCACATGCTTATCAATAAGCATAATTAATTTTGCTATTGTTAAAAACTATTCTTCTATCTGAAAACTTTTGCATCCTACAATTGCTTTAAATATTGCACTTTAGCTGTTAATAAATACATATGAATCATCTCGCCAATTCCACCTCGCCTTATTTATTGCAGCATGCCAATAATCCTGTTAACTGGTATCCCTGGGGCCCTGAAGCTTTAAAAAAAGCGAAAGATGAAAACAAGCTGATACTGGTAAGTATAGGTTACTCGGCCTGCCACTGGTGCCATGTAATGGAACATGAAAGCTTTGAGGATGAAAAAGTAGCCGCGGTGATGAATGAATACTTCATTTGTATTAAGGTCGACAGGGAAGAGCGCCCCGATATCGACCAGATATACATGAGTGCCGTACAATTAATGAGCGGCAGGGGAGGCTGGCCATTAAACTGTATCTGCCTGCCCGATCAGCGGCCTATTTATGGAGGTACCTATTTCCGTAAAAACGACTGGACTTCCTTGCTTTTTAACCTGGCTGATTTCTATAAACAAAAACCTGCCGAAGCAGATGAATATGCTGTTAAATTAACCGAAGGCATAAAGCAATATGAATCTATTGGCATTGTAAAAGAGCAACCTGAATATAGCAAGGATGATATACAGCTAATAGTTGATAACTGGAAGAAATATTTTGACAAGGAAGAGGGCGGCATGGGTTCATCGCCAAAATTCCCGATGCCTAATAACTGGCAGTTCCTGATGCGCTATGCTTACCTCATGAATGATAGTGAAATAGCGCAGGTTGTTAGCTTAACGCTCAAGAAAATGGCCTTTGGAGGTATCTATGATCATATAGGTGGCGGCTTTGCCCGTTATAGCGTTGATGGCCGCTGGCATGTGCCGCATTTTGAAAAAATGTTGTATGATAATGCACAACTGGTTAGCTTATATTCCGAGGCTTATACATGGAAAAGCTCACAGCTTTATAAGCAGGTAGTGGATGAGATCATCACGTTTACGCTTCGTGAGTTATCATTACCCGAAGGTGCATTTTACAGTGCGCTGGATGCAGATAGTGAAGGTGTGGAGGGCAAATTTTATACGTTCATTAAAGCTGAAATAGAAGAAATATTGGGTGCTGACGCTGAGCTGTTCTGTATTTACTATAATATAACAGATGAGGGGAATTGGGAAGAAGAGCAGACTAATGTACTGTTCAAAAAGGATAAAGACCTAAACCTGGCCAATAAGCTGGGCATAGTACTGGAGGATATGGTAGCCAATGTGGAAGCATCGCGCAAAAAGATATTTGAGGCACGGGCCAGCCGCATCAGGCCCGGGTTGGATAACAAAGTACTGGCCTCATGGAATGGCTTGATGCTGAAAGGGCTTTGTGATGCCTACCGCGCTTTTAATAAAGTGGAATACCTGGAAACAGCGCTTAAAAATGCCAAATTTATCTTAGGTAATATGGTGGACACAGATGGCAGGTTATCGCGCATATATAAAGGTAAGAACAATGACTCCATTGCTTTTTTAGATGATTATGCCAATGTTATTGACGCGTTTATTGCCTTGTATGAAGTTACCTTTGACGAAAACTGGCTAAACCAGGCTCAAATACTAACTGATTATGCTATCATACATTATTATGAAGAAAGCACAGGTATATTTTACTTCACCGGCGATGAGGATGAACAGCTAATTGCCCGTAAATCAGAGATAATGGATGGGGTGATACCTTCATCAAATTCGGTGATGGCACATAATCTGAGGAAACTGGGTTTACTTTTTGATGTACAGGAGTATTTAGATATTTCGGCACAATTACTGCGTAACATTTTACCGCATATGGCTAAATATGGGTCTGCATACTCCAACTGGGCTTCGTTATTGCTTAACGAGATTTTCGGCGTGTATGAAGTGGCAATAACCGGTACAAATGCCGAAGCTTTCCGTATGGAAATAGAAAATAACTACATCCCCAACAAAATAATATTGGGAGGTACAAAAGGAAGTTTACCTTTGCTGCAGGATAGGTTTAATAATACAACCCAGGTATTTATATGTAAAGATAAAACATGTAGTTTACCGGTTGATAATATTACCGATGCCCTAAAACAAATTAATTCGAAAATACTTATTTAGTAAAAACACCTTTGATAATGAAAATTGCACCAAAAAACGTAGTGTCATTAACTTATGATCTGTATGTAGATCAGGATGGCACTGAAACATTAGTTGAGAGCGCTACTCAAGAACAGCCTTTAACATTTTTATTTGGGGCAGGACAAATGCTTCCAAAATTCGAAGAAAACTTAAGTACTCTTTCAACAGGAGATGCCTATGACTTTCAATTATCAGCAGCAGACGCTTATGGCGAATATGATGATGAAGCTGTAGCTAACCTGCCTAAAGAAATGTTCGATGGTACTGATGTGCCTGAAATTGGCAGTATATTACCTTTGCAGGATAATAATGGTAATCGTTTCCAGGGGCAGGTAGTATCTGTAGCTGAAGATGCGGTTATTGTTGACCTTAACCACCCAATGGCTGGTCAGGAGCTTCACTTTAAAGGAAACATCATTAATGTTCGCCCTGCAACTGAAGAAGAGTTGTCACATGGTCACGCCCATGGAGCTGACGGGCATCACGCTCACTAAATAAGCGCTGATAAAACACAAGCATCATTGCGAGGTACGAAGCAATGATGCTTGTGTTTCAATATCCTCAATCCACATCCAGGTCACCACTATTAGTTATCCTGCATTTTATAAATATGCGCGATAGTATAGGCTTATGGTTAAGCGTGGCGGGGACAAATACTTTATCATCTTCAGCAATAAGGTCGGGACTAAAGCTGGTTACTTTTTCGTACCCGTTTGACCGGATGTGTACCTTGAAATCTGCAAGCCGTCCTCCCGGACTCACCAGTACCTCTAAAATGGCAACCGCAGTATAAAGGTTGATGCCATAAAGATCTTCAGAAAGTGTATAAACTTTTAAATAAGGGATAAATCCAAAACACCTTCCGCCTATTTTTAAAGGCCTGGTAACACGGTCGCTATCTGTAAATTTATTATCAAAGCTATATACTATTTTAGTTTGCGACAGGCTATCCATTGGTTCTTCATATAGCAAATTCAAACTGTCGTAATCAAAGTTTTCAACCAGTCGCCCATTAATATCATAAAAATGCCAGGTACCGGTTCGTCTATCATCAATATACTTGCCAATAGCCAATGCAGTTTTGCGCTTGTATACAGCGGAATATAAACCTTCTTTGGTTTTTTTATCAGTTTTGAGCACATGAAAGGTTTCCGTAACGGTTTCGGTCAGTCTGTTTTTTTGCTCAACAGTTTCCTGTTTATTTTTAGCAGTGTCCTGGGCAAAACAGGTGCCCATATAAAATAGGATAGTAGTAAGCAGAATATATTTTCTCACAGATATTAGTTCGGTTTGTATTTATTAATATAGATATTCTCTATGTTATTTTATGCAATGTGTAATAAATATTGTAATAATACAATTCATGATGATTAATTTGTGCCTGATTAATCTTGAAAATTATGTCAGCCCAACCCAATGAACTACCATACAAAAGTGTACGGTTTTCCGAAACAGTGATCACCGAACTAATGATACCTTCCTACTCCAATTTCGGGGGTAAGATACACGGCGGGGTTTTATTGTCATTAATGGATAAGGTAGCTTACGTTTGTGCGGCCAAGCACTCGGGTAATTATTGCGTAACCGCCTCGATAGATACAGTAGATTTTTTACAGCCGGTTGAAGTTGGTGAACTGGTATCGCTCATGGCATCTGTGAATTATGTGGGCAATACTTCACTGGTGGTGGGTATAAGGGTTGTATCTGAAGATATAAAAACCAACAGTGTAAAACACACCAATACCAGTTACTTTACAATGGTAGCCAAAGATGAAGATAATAACCTGGTGCAGGTACCCGGTTTGATATTGGAAAATAGGGAAGATGTTAGGCGTTTTATTGAATCGCGCCGTCGTAAGGAACTTAAGCAAAATTACAGGAAAGAATCAGATGCTATCATAATGCCAAATGATTTTGAACAATGTAAATTAATGCTTAGTGGTGAGCGTTGTATAGTATCAGAATAAAGATTATGATTTTATTATGACACATTGATACTTTAAAACAGAACCCATCGTTATAATGTGGTAAGAAATTTTATTTCGGCTCCGGTACTATTTTGTTCCCTTTGATTATTACTCCCCAGGGTTCTAACATATTTTCTTTGCTTCGATAATTAATACATACCTTACAAGCGTATATTCCGAATACTGAATTATAACTATTATCCGATACTGACTACTAATTTATTCCGATACTGGATCAAACTAATTTTTTAAACTAATGGCTTTCTTAGACAGCGTGCTGGAGCCACCCTCGTATGGGTGGAGAGATGAGTGTGGTAACCTTTCGGAACCTAGTTCCAATCAAATACTAAAAGAGTTCTTTAAACGGCTGAATATCTTTAAAAACAAAAAGAACTGGCTTTCATTCATGAGTTGGTTCATGGTTTTATGTTTGGCGCCATTTTTATTCCTTTTTATTTTTAAGTATTTCTCATTTAAGCTGTTAATAGCGGCTTTTGTGTATAGCATGATAGTAATGGGTACGCATGGTACCATATGGCATCATCGTTACTGTACACATGGCGCCTATGAGTTCAGCAATAAATTCTGGCGGTTTTTCACCCAGAATCTTACCCTTAAAATTATTCCGGAAGAGATATATGCCATATCGCACCACGTGCACCATGCATTATCTGACCAGCCAGGCGATCCTTACAACGCATCAGGTGGTTTTTTATATTGCTTTTTAGCCGATGTTAATCATCAGCCTATCAATCGCAGTATGACGGAGAAAAACTACGGTAAATGTGTTAATTTAATGCGCCATACCGGTGTAAATACCAATAGCTATGCCCAATATCAAAAATGGGGCACATTGGCTTCGCCTGTACGCACAATTATCAGTGTGATATTAAACTGGAGCTTTTGGTTCGCGGCCTTTTACCTTTTAGGTGGTTTCGGGCTTGTGTGTGCTATGTTTGGTGCGGCAGGTTTTTGGGCCGTAGGTGTACGTACTTATAACTATGAAGGCCATGGTAAGGGTGAAGATAAACGCCGTGATGGTGTTGACTATAACCGCGAGGATATGTCAATAAACCAGATTTGGCCAGGCTATGTAGCAGGCGAATGGCACAATAACCATCACCTGTACCCTAAAAGTGCACGTTCAGGATTTAAACCTTACCAGCTCGACCTGGCATGGTGCTATATAAAACTGTTAAGCATGATAGGGGCAGTAAGTCATTACCGCGACTCAAAAAAGGAATTTTACCAGGCTTATTGTGCCGAGCCCGCAGCGGCTAAAGCAACAGCTAAGGCTTATGCAAAAGAAACCAAGAAAGCATTAGTTGCCGATCTGTAAAAAAGACCAATGTTTTAATGAAATATAAAGGAGATGTGTTTTGCATCTCCTTTTTTGTTTTTGGTGGAAAAAGACAACTTTGGGGTAAAAAATCACTATACCTTTTAATAATGGAATAGTTAACTTAGTGAATCCTAAATTACTAATACAACCGCCAATTATATGAAATTAAAACTAAGCTGCTTATTGTTATGCTTTTCGCTTGCGTTATATTTTGATAAGGCTTATGCGCAAACAACCTTAGGGATATTTGATAGCCAATCTGATGTAGGCAGTGTTAAACCCGCCGGTACGGCCAGTTATGACCCTGCTCAGCAGCAATATAAAATATCAGGTTCAGGGCAAAATATATGGGCCAATCATGATGATTTTCATTTTGTATGGAAACGTATGAAAGGTGATTTTATACTTACCACCAATGCCGCCTTTATTGGCAAAGGTGTTGAAATGCACCGAAAAATGGGCTGGATGGTAAGAACCTCGCTTGATTCCGACTCAAAACACGTCAACGCTGTTGTGCATGGTGATGGGTTAACTTCTTTGCAATTCAGGCGCTCCACTGGCGCTGTTACCGAAGAAATAAAATCTAAACTTACATCGGCTGACGTTATTCAGCTGGAGAGAAAAGGCAATACCTATATTATGTCTGTAGCCCGTAATGGCGATACCTTTATAACCGAGCAGGTTGATAGTCTTGATCTGGGCGATGAAGTATACGTGGGGCTGTTTGTGTGCTCCCATAATCCCAATGTTACCGAATCAGCCCTATTCCATAATGTGCGTATAGTAGTGCCGGCTAATGGCGAAAATGGTTACCAGAAATATATAGGCAGTGATATTCATATCCTTGATCTGGAAACACAAAACAGCAGGATTATTTACCAGTCGCCGGAATCATTACAGGCCCCAAACTGGACAAAGGATGGTAAATCTTTGATCTATAACAGCAATGGACTGCTTTATAAATATGATTTGGCAACAAACATCCCTGCAGTACTTAATACAGGTGTAGCAACCAATAATAATAACGACCATGTGCTTTCATTCGACGGTAAAATGCTGGCGATCAGTAATAGTGAAAAAGATGGCTCAATTGGCTATACTTTATCATCAAGGGGGGGAGATGCCAAACGAATGAATAAAATAGGGCCATCATACATGCATGGCTGGTCGCCGGATGGAAAATATTTGGTTTTTTGTGGAGACAGGAACAATGAGTATGATATCTACCGCATGCCTTCGGCAGGAGGTGAGGAGGTAAGATTAACCACTGCACCCGGCCTTGATGACGGGCCGGAGTATACACCCGATGGGAAATATATCTATTTCTGCTCGGTGCGCAGCGGTTTAATGCAGGTGTGGCGCATGAAACCCGATGGCAGCGAGCAAACGCAGGTCACCAATGATGATTATGATAACTGGTTCCCACATATATCGCCTGACGGTAAATGGATAGTTTTTATCACCTTTAATAAAAATGAGGTATCGCCCGGCGATCATCCGTTTTACAGGCATGTTTATTTGAGGTTAATGCCTATCGGTGGCGGTACTACAAAAGTTATTGCCTATTTATATGGCGGACAGGGTACTATCAATACACCATCATGGTCGCCTGATAGTAAACACATTGCTTTTGTAAGCAATTCGAAATTGTTATTCCCTGTATACCCAATAGCTAAATAATAATGATACAAAATTCACGAAGAATATTTTTAAGAAATAGCGCGGTACTAGTTGCCGGTGCCGCTTTTATGCCCGAGCATTTATTTGCATCGCCCAAAAAAATTGAACGGCTGGGATTGCAACTATATAGCGTACGCGATGCCATGCATGCCGACCCCGCCGGTACATTGAAGAAATTATCGGATATGGGGTATTTCCAGGTGGAGCATGCCGGTTACAGTGATCGCAAATTTTATGGCTATTCGGTTAAGGATTTTAAAAAAGTATTGGACGATACCCATTTAAACATGACCAGCGGGCATGTAACATTAACACAACAGCATTGGAATGCCGCCAGCAACGATTTTACAGATGAATGGAAGCATGCTGTTGCCGATGCCGCTGAAGTAGGGCAGAAGTACCTTATAAGTCCGGGTATGGACAATGATCTGTTAAAGGATGTTGACGCGTTTAAGAAATTCATGAATGTGTTTAACAAATGCGGCGAATTATGTCATAAACAAGGCCTGCAGTTTGGTTATCATAATCACGATTTTGAATTTACCACACTATTCAGCGGCATGCCCTTATACGATGTAATGCTGGTCAACACCGATCCCGACTTAGTAGCACAACAAATGGATATTGGCAATATGTACCCAACAGGTGCCATGCCGCTTGATTATATTAAAAAATATCCCGGCAGGTTTGAGCTGATGCATGTAAAAGACCAGATTAAAAATTCTGATGGTAAATATGAGAACACCGTGCTGGGTAAGGGCATATTACCACTAAAAGATATATTAAAAGAAGCCCGAAAAATAGGTGGTACATCGCAATTTATTATTGAGCAGGAAGAGTACCAGGGAGCAGATCCGCTGGAATGTTCGAAATTGGATTTGAAGGTTATGAACAGGTGGGGATATTGAGTAACATATTTGTAGCTAAATGCTTTTTTCTAAATATTTTATTATGTTTGATAAACCTGTATTGTTGATATTAATATAGGTATTCAACCATTAAAAACAACCAAATTATATTTTATGAGCGAGGAAAAAAGCACTTCTTCATTAAACTCTTCACGCAGGGGTTTTATTAAAAGCAGTTCAATAGCAGCTGCCGGTATAATGATAGTTCCACGATACGTATTAGGCGGTAAAGGTTATACAGCGCCAAGCGACCGCCTGGTAATAGCAGCAGTTGGCGCTGGTGGTAAAGGGAGTAGTGATATTGCCAATTTTTATGCCAGTGGTAAGGCCGAAATAGCATTTTTATGTGATGTTGATACCCGAAGTGCTGCTAAAACTGTAAGCAAATTCCCCAAAGCCAAATTTTACAGTGATTGGCGCGAAATGCTGGATAAGGATCAGAAAAATTTTGATGCCGTATCAGTATCTATACCTGATCATAATCACGCTATTGTTGCGCTTTCGGCTATGCAATTGGGTAAGCACGTATATGTGCAAAAACCAATGGCACATGATATTTATGAGGCCCGCGCTTTAACCGAGGCTGCCAAAAAATATAAAGTAGTTACCCAGATGGGTAATCAGGGGGCCTCAAATGATGGGGTAAGGCAACTACGCGAATGGTATGATGCCGGTGAAATTGGCGATGTACATACCGTTTATTGTTGGACAGATCGCCCCGTATGGCCCCAGGGGGTACATTGGCCGCCAAAAGGAGCTGTGCCTAAAGAGTTGAACTGGGACCTGTGGTTGGGTACGGCAAAATACAGGGATTATATGGATGGCATAGCCCCTTTTAACTGGCGCGGTTGGTGGGACTATGGAACAGGTGCCTTAGGCGATATGGGCTGCCATATAATGGAAGCCCCGTTCCGGGTGCTTGATCTGCAATATGTAAAAAATGTGCAGTCAAGTATAGGTACGGTATATACAGGTCCTTTTGAGAAAGCATATTACCCTGATAGCTGTCCTCCATCAAGTCATATCACATTAACTTATCCAAAAACAGAAAAAACAAAAGGCGATGTCACCGTGCACTGGATGGATGGTGGCATACAACCTGAAAGACCTGCGGAATTAGGCCCTAACGAAGATTTTGGTGATGATGGTAATGGTATGCTGTTTATTGGTACCAAAGGTAAAATGATGGCAAGCACTTATTCTATCAACCCGCAATTATTGCCTACCTCACGCACTAAAGAAGTAAATGTTCCAAAAACTATAAAGCGTGTGCCGGGTGGTCAGGATGGTCACTATGCACAATGGGTTGAAGCTGCCATTGCCGGTAAACCTGATGATGTAAGCTCTCCGTTTAAATTGGCCGGACCTTTAACAGAGGCTTTATTGATGGCTAATTTATCTATCAGAGGGCATAGCATACAAAAGCCTAGAGCTGATGGCAAAGGTGTTACTTATCCTGGTGACAGCATAACACTGCAATGGGATAATAATGCCATGCGCGTAACCAATTTTGACGATGTGAACCAATTTGTGAAAAGGGAATACAGGGACGGCTGGAAAGTAGGAGTTTAATATTCAAGAGTCAAGAATTAAGAGTCAGGAAGTTTCAATTTTATCTTGATTCTTGAATCTTGCCTCCTGATTCTAGCTTAAATATATTTACAAATTATATGACTAACAGAAGAACATTTTTAACACAGGCAGGCCTTGTGTCGGCTGGATTAATGATAGCCCCGGAACTATTAAAAGCAATGGGAAAGAATAGGGTAGTGGGGTTGCAACTATATAGTCTGCGCGATCAGATAAAAACTGATGTGAAAGGCGTTATAGCAAAAGTAGCCGCTGCCGGTTATAAAGAAGTTGAACCTTTTGGCTACAGCAAAGCCGATGGCTTTTGGGGACTGAATGCGCAGGATTTTAGCAAACTGTTAAAGGATAATGGCCTAAGCACACCAAGCGGTCATTTTGAATTTGATAGCTTTTTGGGAGCAGGTAAAACAGATGAGCTAAAAACTTATATTGAAGCCGCTAATATTACCGGGATGGAATATGTAATAGTACCTCACCTTAATGATGCCTATATAAAAACAGTTAGCGACTTTAATAACATTGCAGATAAACTGAATAAGGCGGGTGAGTTATGCAAGCAATCGGGATTGAAGTTAGGCTATCACAACCATAATTTTGAATGGAAACCAGTTGATGGCACCACTTTTTATGATACTATTTTAGCTAAAACTGATCCCGCACTGGTAAGTATGGAAATGGACCTTTATTGGGTAGTGCGCACGGGGCAGGATCCTAAGGCTATTATAAAGGCGCACCCGGGCAGATTTTTTGCTTTCCATATAAAGGATATGGATAAAACTAACCATGAGAAGAATACAGAGGTAGGTAATGGTACTATCGATTTTAAATCAATTATGGGTTATGCAAAATTGGGAGGCATTAAGCACTTTATTGTTGAACAGGAAAATTATACTGATATAGACCCTTATGTAAGCATTACCAAAAGCTGTGCTTACGTTAAAAGTATCTTGAACGTATAATAGAGATAAATATTAAAACAAAAGGGCGCCGTACTTTATATTAAGTACGGCGCCCTTTTGTTTTGGGGTGAATTATTATTAATCTACTTTATAATGATAAACATAATGTGCTATGTTTCCATCAATATCAATCCCTTCAATAACTGCTTTATAAGTGCCTTTCCCGTCCGAATTATAAAACTCAAATGAAACTTTGCCGGTTGCCTTATCGGTTATTATTTTAGGGTTCCAGTAAACAGTGGTACGATAGTCAGGAACTTCCATGGCAGTTCTTGCAACTAAATATTTCGGTACATAAAACTGGCGCTCTTTGGCATATCCCATCGGGCTAATTGTAATTACATTTTTTTGCGGAATCAGGTTTTTTAATTCAGCAAGGCTGATCTTTTCACCCTTAGGTATCTTTTTGGAGTTGATAACCAGAACGCCCTTTGTATTGTTCATCGAACCTATATTGGTTATGCCGTTGTTTAAAAATATCTCTACTGATTCAACAGTTTTCGGATCTATATTAGCCAGGTAGTTTGTTTCAACGGGCATACCATTAAAATATACCTGTACCGGTGTTTTTTTATTGCCCTGCATATAATCGCGCGTTATATAAAAGTCATCAACATCGTAGGTTAGGCCAAATGCAGCACCTCTAAGGCAATCAAGTAATACGTTACACCCGGCAAGCTGAGAGCCATCTATCATATGATCCGGCTGTGGGCTTAATCCTACCAATGATGGGTAATCCAAATGGCTTGGCTTTTTAACTTCACTTTTTGCTTTAATAACTACTTCTTTTAATACACGGTTACCGGCATATTGCTTTTTGGTATTCAGCAGGTAGGTGGTAAGCATGCTGTCAATGTTGGCTACATTATCAGGCGAGTTTGCATTTTTTTGTAATGCCGGGTAGGTATCAGCATTAACTGTTAGCTCCATGAATTTGCCGTTTGTATTGTTTTTAGCATTCAATATTACCTGTGATGAATCCTGGAACGTTAAATTCTGGAAAAAGAAATTACCCGACGGATCAGTAATTGCATCTTTATAATATATTTTATCAGGAATGGTTAAATGCACATTGCCGCGGGGTACAGCTATACCATTGCTTGCCCTTAATATACCCGATACGTTTATCCCCTGTTCAGGTAAAAAATAGATGGACGGATTTTTATCATAAACGATATCGCTATAGGTAAAACGACGATACCCCTGGGTAAGCATCAATATATCCAGATCCGTTACCTTAGTTTCATCAACATGGTTAAAATAGTAGTTAGGTTTCTCAATATATCCTTTCAGATCAGAAGTTAGCAGCATGCTTGAGAGAATAGTGGTTTCAGCATTTTCATCAAATGGTACCTTGCTCTCGTCAATAACCGCTAATGAAAAGCTACCTGAAACCGGCACATCCTTATTTTTTACAGTCATGGTCATTCTAACCTTTTGCCTTTGTGTATATGTCGGGCGATCAGTATTTAGAGTCACGTTCAGTTGGTCATTATGCTGTATAAAAACTATTCTTTCGCTTAACGGATCACCTTCAGATGATAGGAGGGATACCTGTAAAATGCCCGTAGGAAATTTGATTTTTGGTATTGCTGCAGAATAAGCTAAGCTGCGTAAATTAGTTTGTGCGGCATAATAAATCACGCCACCGCTCTGGGCCACAATATAGAATCGCGTATTGGTGAATTTTTGTAAGAAATCAGGATTTGAAGATATCTTCAGGTTAAGGCTATCAGGGTTAGTGTTATTTACTGATAGGTCGATCCCTTCATCCATTATTCTTGGCAGATCATAACTGTTTTGCGTGCCATCGGGAAAGGTTACATTTGCCTTATAGCTTTTACCGGTTTCAGGTGTTAAAATAAACATCCCCATACCTAAATGCTGCGATGCGAAATTTGTAACAACTTTATTGTCATTATCAGTTACAGTACCTTTAATCTCAACACCTAAACCATTAGAACTGATAGCTTTGAAAGCAACTTTTGTGCGGATGCCACTTATAATGTTACCTCCTTCAGGGAAAAATTGTACATCTTTTGGTATGGCTGCCGTTTTTAAAGAAAACGAGTTGGAAATGGATTTTTTATAATTGAGATCAATGTCGGTAATCAGATCGGCTGTTCCGAATGAACCACGTTTATTGCTTGAAAAACTAAGGGTTAGCACACCGTTCTGATCGGTTGTACCCTTGCCTTTATCAATTGTTTCATCATCCGACTGCACTTTCCACGATACTTTTTTATTGATATAAGCTACGCCGTCCTGATCCTTATAAATAATTTTAGCATCAATTTTTTCGACCCCGCCCGATAACGAATTGGTGAATGAAATATGTGTATTTACGGGGTTTTTCTCATCTACAGTATTGCCTACCGTTATATTCTTAGTGAAAAAGTAGGCTGGGTCAAAGTTCCGCATCCAATTGGTATATGCCCTCACATGGTAATTGCCCTCCATAAATGAAACCTGAGGGAGCACAATGCTGCCACTTGCAACACCATTAGCTACTGACAGGCGTAAGGATTGCACCACTGAATCATGATTAGTGATCATATCAACATAAACAATTTTGCTTAATGCAGATAATTGATGATCCTGTATGGTTACATAGGCTTTAAACCAGATGGTATCGCCAACGGCATAATAAGGCTTGTCAAAATGGAGATAAACCTTTTCAACAGGATAGTTTGTGGCAAATTTTGCGGTTTTTGAAATAATAGTTGTTAGTGCCACGCTATCATCCTGCGCAAAGGCGGATAATACTACAACTAACGATAAACAGGCAGTAAGTAAAAGTTTTCTTAAGATCATCAACATGAATTGAAATAAAAGATACAGCGGTTAAGCGGTTAAATATATCTATTTAAAAGCACAGCATAACCAGTTTAACATGCTTTAACATTTTTTTTACAATTAAATATATTATAATCTGTTTAGAATGTTGATAGCCAATAAAGAAGTAACGTGGATTTTACAGGCCTGTACGCAAGTGGGTTTGTGTGGCGAGGCAATCTTTCTAAATTACTCATCATTATTGAGTTTGTTTAGTTAAAGATTTGATTTTTGGAGATAACAGCCTTTGTGATATGATATACCTGTGTTGGGAGGGCACTGCCTATAAAAAAAATAGCATTGAAGCCCTGTTACAGGCAACAATGCTATTAATTAGACGAAAAATATCTTACCAGCCAGAGCCTTTTTTAGCATTGCCGCTGCTAATGTGTCCTTCTGCTGTAGCTTTACTCATAATTGCAGCCATTTTGTTGCCTGCACTGTCTTTACCAGTTGCAATATACCTGCCTGATTTCACATCGATAACCGGATCGATCATGGGTACATTCTTGGTTTTTGTTTTTACAGAATAGGCGGTAATACCGCCGCTTTGTGATGTTGCCATAATTAGTTTAAATTGTTTTTTTAATTTAACCCCCTACAGGGACATTTGTTTTAACAAACATAGTTTATTGTAACTAGTTTATATATAAACTGAACTAAAAATTATTAACATATTATAGGTAATTAACATATTTTTAAGTTAGAGGTTACTTTAACCGAACATACGCGGTACTCAATTGCAAAAAAATACAGTTTATTTGTTTTTCAAAAAAAAGTGTAATTTCACAGTTAAACCCCAGTACGATATTAAAATGGATAAAAGAGATTCAAGTATATTATATTTCCTTTTAGGCTTATACTCGTTAATGATAAGCTGGTATTATAACCATAATCTTATTGTATTGCTTATTACTTATATATTTTGGCCGGTTTATCTTGTATATGAATTGCTTATAGGTCACCTGGCCCACGGTATGTGGAAAGAGATACCGCTCTCATACTTTAAATAGGTTATAAACCCGGATAATATTAGGGATATTGCCGCCAAATGCGTATATTTGCATTAAACAGGATATAATTCACACTCCTCTATAGCTTAACCAGCTAACCGTTTTCTTTTTTTTGATCAGACCATTTTCCTTAGCTGCTCATCCTGTTGCCGCCCTCGGAATCGATTTTTACCCCGTTCCGTCTAATCAAGCAAGAAACATTGTTAATAAAGTGGTTAAACGGAGTTTTCTAACTAATAAATGTAATTTATGGCAAAATCGCAGGCAACATTCATGAAAAAACAGCTTGAAAAAAACAGGCAGAAAAAGAAAGAAGATAAAGAACAACGTAAGTTGGAGCGCCAACAAAACCAAGCCGACGGCAGTCTTGAAAGCATGATGGCCTATGTTAATGAGTTTGGTGAAATAACCTCAACACCACCTGAAAAAGGTCCGGTGCACAAAACCGATCATCTTAAGGCCAGTTAAGGCCTTAAATTTTCTCAACTACTACAGCAGTTCCGTATGCCAATACTTCGGTAATGCCCTGCATTACCTCGTTGGCATCGTAACGCATGTTTATAATGGCATTAGCGCCCAAAGCCTGGGCATGCTGCGCCAATAATACAAAAGCCTCTTCACGGGCATTTTCGCAAAGTTCAACATAAATAGAGAGCCGGCCGCCAAAAAGTGACTGAAAGCCACCTGCAATATTGCCTAAAGCGCTACGACTGCGCACGGTAATACCGCGTACAACGCCTAAATGTTTAACAATACGATATCCTTCTAAACCGGTACTTGTGGTGATAAGTGATGCATCCATAGTGATGTTTTTTATATATAGTAGACGGTTTAACAGCTGTTTTGTTACAAAAATAATATTGCTATAATAGCTTTGAGATACTAAGGGGCAGCGTGTTCTTATCTTATACAAGAACACGCTGCCCCTTAGCATATAATTTTATACTATTATTTACTTTGAACCAGATGGAGGTGTAGTTGGCGGAGTTGGAGTAGGGCTTGGTGTTGGTGACGGAGGTGTAGGCGTTGGACTAGGTGCTGGTGCCGGCGCAGGATTAGGACTAGGTGTTGGTGCTGGCACTGGTGTTGGCGCAGGATTAGGAACAGGTGTAGGCACTGGAGTAGGAGCTGGTGTTGGGGTAGGTGCGGGTTTTGGTGTAGTAGGCACTGTATCCATTACCGCGGTAATTTTCATGCTTTTGTTTTTCACAGGGTTACCTGTATTTGCTATGGCATATTCAAATGCACATGTAGCGATCAATGCTGTTGCTATTACTCTTAAGTTTTTCATGGCTTATTATTTTGAAATAAATGTGTATTAGTATAGATACAACAACTGTTCCTAAGCCGGTAAAAGCATGTTTTAATACTTATGAAAGAAATATTGGGTATGGGAGGTGTAAAAACTTGTTTATTTATGAGGACAGTATATGGCAACATAATTGTGCCAAATTAATTAACAACACCAGTTTATATTATAAAAGCTTGAAACACAGAAAAATATACATAGTTAATAACAAAAGAGACGCTTGTGTAAGCGCCTCTTTTGTTATATATTAAATTTTTGGATTGATAGGTATACCTGCCATAATGGGTATCTGATCGGGTTTGCGGGTAAATGAACTAAGCTCCTCATGTAATTTGCGTTCGCCAACCTGTTGCCTCCACATAGCGTAGTATAATCCTTTCAGATTTATAAGCTCTTCGTGTGAGCCATATTCAATAACGTGGCCATTCTCGAGTACATAAATACGGTTGGCATGCATTATTGTAGATAACCTGTGCGCTATGATCATTGTAATATGATCTTTCAGTTCAGATAATTTACGTACAGTTTTACTGATCTCTTCCTCAGTTAATGAATCCAATGCTGACGTAGCCTCATCAAATAATAGCACATTTGGTTGGCGCAGCAATGCCCTTGCAATTGATAAGCGTTGTTTTTCGCCTCCGGATATCTTTACGCCACTTTCACCTATCATTGTATCTAATCCATCTTCAGCCCTTGCCAATAATGATTGGCAAGCGGCTTTATTAAGCGCTTCCAAACACTCCTCGTCTGTAGCATTGGGTTTAACAAAACGCAGGTTATCCCTTATGTTTCCTGAAAATAATTGCGTATCCTGAGTTACAAAACCAATTTTACGACGCAGATCATCAAGGTGTATATCATTTGATGAAGTTTGATTATACAATACATCGCCTTGCAATGGTTTATACAAGCCCACCAATAATTTTATTAACGTAGTTTTACCTGAGCCCGATGGGCCTACAAAGGCTACCGTCTCTCCTTTTTCCGCATGAAACGATACGCCGTTAAGCGCATAACGGCTGCTTTGCTTGTATTTAAAAAATACGTTATCGAACTCAATATGAACTATTGAGTTGATCTCAGTAGGATCGGTAGGTATTACTTCTATCGGCATAGCCATCAGCCGCTTAAAATTACCCAGGGATATTTGTGCCTCGCGCCAGGTTAAGGCCATATGCCCAAACTCCTGTAGGGGCCCAAAAAGAAAGAATGAGTATAATAAAAAACTAAAATACTGTCCGGGCGATATCTCTTTATCAAATATCAGCATTAGCAACACCATAACCATTATGCTACGCACAACGTTTACCGTACTGCCCTGTATAAAGCTTAAAAACCGCAGGATCTTCGTTTTTACAATTTCCAGGCTTAAAATTTTGTGGGTTGTAGTATTTAAACGTTCAATTTCCTGGTCGGCAAGGCCATGACTTTTTACCAGTTCAATATTTCTTAATGATTCATGGGTACGGCCCGCCAGTACAGATGTTTTTAATATAATGGCCCGGTGAATAACCTTTATCTTTTTTGATAAAGTCCAGCTTAAATAAGTAATTATGGGTACCGAAAGCACAAACACTATAGTTACTTTATAGCTTATTAAAAAAGAATATGCAGCCACAAAAACTATCCCGAAAAAAGCCATAAACGTTACATTTATAGATGCTTTTATGAAGTTTTCGGCATCACTTCTTACGCGTTGCAAAACGCCTAGTTTTTCACCGCTACGGGTATCTTCAAAATCGTAGTAGGGGATAGCCAGGGAATGTTTCATGCCATCGGCATACATATCGGCACCCAGGCGTTGTGAAACTGTAATAGTATAATAATCCTGAAAATTATTGGCTATACGCGATATCAGCGCGGCGCCAACCCCATAGGTTATGAGCATTAATACCCCCCTGAGGTATTCGTCGTGGGTGTATAGGTCTCTTTTAACAATATAATCATCTACTATTTTACCTGTGATGAGAGGGTCAAACAACGCAAAGCATTGGTTTATGGCTGTCATTAGTAAGGCAAGCAGTACGGTCCACTTGTATTTTTTAAGATAGCTGAATAATATCTTCATATGGCTAGTTAATGCAATAACATTGCAATTGTTTTTACTCTATAACTTATAGAGTAAGTTTTTGATTTGATAGATTAGCTTTTTATTATATTTTCAAAAAAGCATCATAAAAAATATGAATATGAAAATATAGAATTATGAGAATGTACGGTTTGGGTGCTTGTAGTCCTGGGGTTTAAACTTTAAGCTAAAATATTTAAGTTAAACGCACTGTTTTTAAAAATAGTGCCTTAATTAAAACAGAAAGGCATTTTTATATCGAAAAACTATTTGTTAAACCCTTACACAGTTCTGAATATTAACTATTGTCTTAATATTAGCGGTTTTTATTTGAGTGCCTGACCCGTCTGCTGTGGGGACAAGATACCTGTAAAACCAGGGCTTGGTTTTTAAACTTTCATCTAAAAGTACATCTTGTTTCATATATACTATGGAACAAGATGTAGCTGTTCAACAATCCACATCTGCCTAAATTTTCAACAATCTGTTTAAACACCGCCTAATGCATTAACTTTACCCACCTATTAAAAAGGAGTATACCGCTTGGCAAAAGACGCTACCAAAGAAACGCCCTTAATGCAACAATACAACGTGATAAAGGCTAAGTACCCCGGTGCTTTGCTGTTGTTTCGCGTGGGCGACTTTTACGAAACATTTGGTGAGGACGCCATTAAGGCTTCAGGCATTTTAGGCATTGTGCTCACACGCAGGGGCAACGGAGCCTCAACACATACAGAACTGGCTGGCTTTCCGCACCATTCACTGGATACTTACCTGCCAAAGCTGGTTAGAGCCGGGCAACGAGTAGCCATCTGCGATCAGCTGGAAGATCCGAAAACCACCAAAACCATTGTTAAGCGAGGTGTTACCGAACTGGTTACACCGGGAGTAGCTATCAACGATAATATACTCAACCAAAAGAGTAATAACTACCTGGCATCGCTGTATTTTGAGAAGAACAGCATAGGTATAGCGCTAATAGATATTTCAACAGGTGAGTTCCTGACCGCACAGGGGAATAGTGATTATATTGATAAGCTATTGCAAAGCTTTGGGCCGAGTGAAGTGATCTACCCCAAAAGCCGTCAATCTGATTTTAAAGATACTTACGGCGACCGCTTTTACACCTATACGCTTGACGACTGGCCATACAGCGGCGATTATGCCAATGAAACACTGTTAAAGCATTTCGGCGTAAAATCATTAAAAGGCTTTGGTATCGATAAACTCAATTTGGGTATTGTTGCTGCCGGTGTGGCACTGCATTATTTGAATGAGACAGAGCACCGGAATTTACAGCATATCTCGGCAATATCAAGGATAGAGGAGGACAGGTACTTATGGATAGACAGGTTCAGCATCCGTAATCTTGAATTGGTTGGCTCTAACAATGAGAACGCCCTTACCCTGGTTGATGTGTTGGATAACACTTGTTCACCTATGGGCGCACGTTTGCTGCGCCGGTGGATAGTTATGCCGCTAAAAGAGATAAAGCCTATTAACGACCGTCTGGGTGTGGTGGAATACCTGATAGCACAGGAAGAACTTAGGGAAACGCTACAGCAGTATATCCGCCAGATTGGTGACCTGGAAAGGCTGATATCGAAGATTGGTTTACAAAAGGCTAATCCACGTGAGGTTTGTCAGCTTAAAAAAGCTTTGAAAGCCATTGAGACCATCAAGCAATTGTGTGAAAGCTCAATCAGTTTGCCTTTAAAAGCCATTGGGGAACAGCTGAATCCATGTACACTCATCAGTGATAAGATAGAAAAGGAATTAGACCCCGAGCCGCCGGTAATGATTGTGAAAGGCGGCGTAATGAATGAGGGTATCAGTGAAGAGCTTGATCATTTACGTAAGATCGCTTTCGGTGGTAAAGGTTATTTACTGGAGATACAAAAACGGGAAGCAGAAATAACCGGGATACCATCATTAAAAGTATCATTCAATAATGTATTTGGCTATTACCTGGAGGTTACACATAGTCACCGGGATAAGGTACCTACGGATTGGATCCGCAAGCAAACGCTGGTAAACGCTGAACGTTATATCACTCCTGAATTAAAGGAATACGAAGAGCAGATATTAGGTGCAGAGGAAAAGATACTTGCCCTGGAAACAAGGCTGTATAACGACTTGCTATATTCACTTGCCGAGTACATTAAGCCTATACAACTGAACGCGCAACTGGTAGCAAGGCTTGATGTGCTACTGAATTTTGCTACCATATCCATCAAAAACTACTACGTTAAGCCTGAGGTAAACGATAGCCGTATTATTGATATAAAAGGTGGCCGTCACCCGGTTATTGAGAAGAATTTGCCACTGGGTGAAACTTATATCACCAATGATGTATTCCTCGATTCCGAATCGCAGCAGATCATCATTATTACAGGGCCGAACATGGCGGGTAAGTCGGCGTTGTTAAGGCAAACCGGATTGATCGTACTGATGGCGCAAATGGGTTGTTTTGTGCCGGCTAAAGCCGCTTCGATCGGATTGGTTGATAAGATATTTACCAGGGTAGGCGCATCGGATAATGTATCCTCAGGTGAATCAACCTTTATGGTGGAGATGAACGAGACAGCCAGTATCCTCAATAATATATCCGACAGAAGTTTGATCCTGTTGGATGAGATAGGGCGCGGTACTTCAACTTATGACGGTATTTCCATAGCCTGGGCCATTGCCGAATATTTGCATAGCCATCCATCGGCGAAAGCCAAAACATTATTCGCCACGCATTACCACGAGTTGAATGAACTGAGCAACACCTTTAACCGCATCAAAAACTTTAATGTATCGGTAAAGGAGGTAGGCCACCAGATCATTTTCCTGCGTAAACTGGTGCCGGGTGGTAGTGAGCATAGTTTCGGTATCCACGTGGCTAAACTGGCAGGTATGCCGCAAAAGGTATTAAACCGTGCCAATGATATACTCAAAAAGTTGGAAAACGAGCGTACAGGCGGCGAGCATATAAAGGAAAGTATCCGCAAGGTGCAAAAACAAGCGGTGCAAATGCAGATGTTCAGTATTGATGACCCGGTTTTGGTTAAGATACGCGATACCCTGAATAATCTTGATGTAAATACGCTTACACCGGTTGAAGCTTTGATGAAACTGGATGAAATACAGCGGGTGATAAAAGGGTAATTGGATTTCGGATTTGGGAATTCCGATTTTGGATTTATACTGCATTTTATGATTTCTAAATTATTCATCTATATTTAGTGAACCAAACCCGAAATTATGGATGCCATATATGTTGTATTCTTTCTAATTATAATCATTTTATTAATTACTAATAATAACAAGCTCAACAGTAGGATAGGGGAACTGGAGTTAAAGATCATTGATCTTAAGAATATGATCCGCGGGCTTAATGTGCCTAAGCCGACAGTAGAAAATCAGAAAACTATTATTGAGCCGGAGGTAGATTACGTTGTAAAACCGGTATCAGAAAAAGCGCCTGATATACCGTTACCTCCTCCGCCCAAAGCTAAAGAGCCTGAGATTGAACGCCATATAGAGGTTATTAACGATCCTTTCTCAAATATAAGAAAAACGCCAAAGCCTGTAATTGAAGAACCCCGGCTTTCTTTTTTTGAACGATACCCGGATCTGGAAAAGTTCATCGGCGAAAACCTGATTAATAAGATAGGTATTGCCATACTGGTGCTGGCCATTGGCTTTTTTGTTAAGTATGCCATTGATAATAACTGGGTAGGCCCTGCAGGCAGGGTTGGAATAGGTATATTATGCGGCGGTATATTAATAGCCATTGCGCATCGCTTGCGTAATAGCTACAAGGCATTTAGTTCGGTATTGGTTGGTGGCGGACTGGCCATATTCTACTTTACCATTACGCTGGCTTACCATGAGTTTCATCTGTTTGATCAAACAGTCTCATTCATTATATTAATTGTTATTACGTGTTTCGCAGTCGCACTTTCAATGCTTTATGACAAGCAGGAACTGGCCGTAATAGCATTGGTAGGTGGCATGTCGAGCCCGTTTATGGTAAGTAACGGCAGCGCGAACTATAATGCTTTGTTTATTTATCTAATCACCTTAAATGCGGGTTTGTTGGTTATTGCCTACTTCAAATCGTGGCGCGTACTTAATATTACGGCATTTGGTTTAACGGTATTGGTACTGGCAGGTATTGTTTACACATTACCCGTTGGCGCTTATCAAATCAGTTTTACTTATATCACTGTTTTATACCTCATGTTTTTCCTGATCAACATCGCGTACAACATTCGGGAAAACAAGAAATTCATCACCTCTGATTTTAGCATCCTGCTTATAAATACTGCGCTTTATTTTAGTACAGGCCTGTATTTGCTTACCATGATGCATGATGAGCAGTTCCGCGGCTTGTTTTCAGCAAGTATCGGGGCTTTAAACCTGTTGTTCTCATTCGTACTTTTCAGAACTAAACGGGCCGAGATCAATATCCTTTACCTGCTTATAGGCATTACATTAACCTTTATCTCATTAGCCGCCCCAATACAATTGCATGGGCATTTTATTACCTTATTTTGGGCTGCCGAAAGTGTTTTGCTGTATTGGCTATACCAAAAATCGAGCATAAAGTTAATCCGGCTGGTGTCACTGGTTATTTGGATAGCCATGTTGCTGAGCCTGATGATGGATTGGTCGCAGTTGTATATCTCGCCGGAAGTACGCTTTGCTATCATCGCTAATAAGGGTTTTATAACAACTGTATTTTCTGCCATCTGCACCTGGGCGTTATATGCTTTTGCCAATAAATCGCATGAGAATGGTCCGCTCATATCACCTGCTATTTACAATTATGTGGCTATAATCTTGCTATTTTGCAGTGGCGCATTAGAGATAAATCATCAGTTTTTAAATCGTTACCCAGCAACCGATCTGAATATATTATACCTTATGCTTTACCTGCCAGTTTTTGTGTTCGTTTTTTGCCAGGTAGCAGACAGGTTCTTCATCAACAAAATGAATAGGGAAGTAATAGCCAGTGTTTACGCTGCCACTATTACCATATACCTGCTGTTAACACCGGAGTTTTTCGGGTTACAATCTGCTATACTTATTGCGTACACCGTTAATGCCAGCCATTTTATTGCGCATTGGATAGGTGCCGTATTTATCCTGCTCATATTTTATGCACTTATTAAAGTTTGCAGGGCTAGTTTCCAAGCATATATTAAGCCGGTTAGCTGGATTTTGTCGGCGGGTATTGTGCTGTTTTTAAGTTTAGAGATATGTCTGTTAAGCAATCTGCTGTTCTACACTAAGGGAGCTACTATGGATCATATTGAAACTGTATATATTAAAACGGCGCTGCCTGTTATTTGGGGCGTATTATCGTTTGCTTTGATGTGGCTGGGTATGCGTTATAAAATACGGGTACTGCGCATTATATCACTAACCTTATTTACAATTACCCTGGTTAAGCTATTTGTATTTGATATTGAGAATATCCCCGCTGCGGGTAAAATAGCCGCTTTCTTTTGCCTGGGTGTGCTATTGCTCATTATTTCGTTTATGTACCAAAAAGTTAAAGTTATTATTGCTGATGATGGGGAACCGAAGAGTTAAGTTAGTATCTGCATTACTTTGCATTTTAATATTAAAAAGCATATCCACCCATGCGCAGGTGAATGCTTTTAAATACCGGGCCGATATAAAAAAGATTGATTCAGCCCGGATCTATAAAATTGAACTAAATCCGGGCCTGATCGCTAAAAGTGCTAAAGGTCTGTATGATATCCGGTTGTTTGATAACACCGGGAAAACTGTTGCTTATGCGTTAAGTAATAACTTGTCAGCAGGAAACCAGGATAGTTTTATTGAGTTTCCGGCGGTTAATTCAAATTCTGAAACTGATACTGCCACTATTTATATCTCGGAAAATGTAAACAGGCTGAATATAAACCAGCTATGGGTTGATCTGAAAAATACCAGTGTAAGCAGAAATGTGAACTTAACCGGAAGCGATGACCTGAAAACATGGTTTGCTATAAAGGAGGATATCCAATTACAGGATGCCGGAGATAGTGGCAAACCTGATTATGAGCAATCGTTTAGTTTCCCAACGAGTAATTACCGTTATTTTAAGATACAGGTAAATGGTAAGAATAAGGCCCCTGTAAAAATATTAAGATCGGGCATTTACTTAACCCAATCGAACCAGCCTGAGTATGCCGAACTGCCCCCTGTTAAATTCAACAAGGTAGATACCGGCAAAAAAACAAGTATTTTTATCAATTTTGATGAACCTTACCAGCTTAATAAGCTTCATTTAAACATAACCGACCCTAAATATTACAGCCGCAGGGTGATGGTGTATACAACCGATAAAAACTTTGATAATATAAATATTGATGAGGTTTGTGATACTGTTTTAAGTTCATCAGGCACACAGGATATCATGCTTTCTGCTAAAACAAAGTACATCAGGGTTGATATATTTAATAGTGATGATAATCCCTTGCATGTTGTATCTGTAAAGGCATATCAGTTAAAACAATATATCATCAGTTACCTTGCTGGCGGCCATGATTATTATGTACTTACCGGCGACTCGCTTGCCAAAACTGTTAATTACGATCTTAGTTTTTTAAAGTATTGTTCAATAGACAGATTGCCTGTAATAGCTTCAAATACTGCTTATAAAAATCCGGATTATGCTACCGGTAAAAGGGCACAGCCTAAGCATGATTTTGGCCTGTGGATATGGTTATCAATGCTGATTGTATTAGCGTTGCTTAGCTTTTTGACAGTTAAAATGACACGGGAAATCCAATAAATTCTTTACTTAATGATCCCGATCATTTAAAAATGTTAATATGTTAATAAACTGACTTTTAAGGCGAAAAAGTTTAGGGGTATTTTTATAGTATGAAGTTAAACTGCTACTCCAAATTTGTATTCTTAGCACTCATCTCTTTAACTATTCTTACTTCATGCCACTCCCGCAAAGCGGTGATGAAAGGCGAGCCGGGTGAAATTGTTCAGCCGCAGGCCAGTATTGCCGATAAATATTCGGAGATGATGGGGGTTGATAAAAACGATATACAAAACGGCCGGCTTTATGCTTTTATTGATCAGTGGATGGGTACACCCTACAGATTTGGCGGCTTGGATAAGGATGGAATAGATTGCTCAGGACTTGCTTTTTTATTGGAACAGCAAGTTTATGGCATAGCCATCCCACGCATGACCAGTAAGCAAATACTTGTTATTAAGCGCGAATATGAGCAGGACCTGAAGGAAGGCGACCTGGTGTTTTTTGATTTCGATGGTAAAAAATTCAGTCACGTAGGTGTCTACCTGCAAAATGGCTATATAGTTCACGCAAGTTCATCTAAAGGAGTAATTATTGTACCATTGCATGGTGCCATCTATAAATACTTTTCAAGATGCGGGTCGGTAACTGATCTGGGTACAACTACCGTTACAGCTGATTCGGTAAATTAACAATTGCGTGTTTATTGCAAACCATTATGATAAATTGGTAATTTTGTGACATAATGGAAGAACCCAAAGAAAACTATTCATTCTGGACAAAATATAAACGCTTTGCCGGTACCGAAATACTTTTGTATGTAATTATGATTGTGGGTATTATACTCGGTATAGTTATCTTCAGTTATTTTTAACCAGTATTATCTCGTGTGCATCGGCATCAGCAATCGACTGGTAAAAATCGACGAGGTCCTGGTAAGTATCTTTAGGGTAAGTGCCATCATTTAATCGGAATTTCCGCTTATAAACTAATTGGTTCCCTTCAACTTTCATCGTAGCGCTAAACTTACCAAAAGGCGAATCAAGATTTCTGTGTAATATTTCACTATCCAGATGGTAACCCTCAGGCAGGGTATAAGTTATTTCATCTTCATCGGTATAGCCTTCATTTATATAAACATTGGTAACACGGTTATGTACCTGCCTTGGTACAGCTATGTGGTGTACTGGATTTAATAAAAAAGTTATCCTGCCATTATCTGTTGATGCAAATTCGGGAGCTTTGAGCTTTATGTTTTCAGTGGTAGAAGGATCGAGGCTTTTATCCTGACTAAATTCCAGCTTCTCAATATTCATATTATTTATCGGGTAGATATTTTGCATAGCTTTCAGCCTTTCAACTTGTGATTGCGCAATTACCCAATCCCGGTCATCATATTCAGTTCCTTTAAAGGTGGTGGTCATCTCACCTGTCATGTCACCAGTTGCTGAAATTTCAAAGCTGGCTTTTCGTTTTTCGAGGTTGTTTTCTGCTGTATATTTGGGCGTATGCATCAGCTTACCGCCATCAGGTGTGCAAGCCAATACATTACGGTCATCAGTAAAATCTCCCAGATAGCCAAAAGGGATGGTTTGGCTGGTACAATCGCACCAGGTAGTATCATTTTTAAAAGGTAAGCACAAAATAATATGATTCCCCTGGTTCATACTCGCAAAATCAGTTAGGAAGCTTATTTTACGTGACGGATTAGCCTCAACCGTGCAATAATATGAGTCGATACCAACTACTTTCAATAATGCTTGTGTATAGTTCACCAGTGCTTTACAATCACCATAGTTTACCTTGTCAACATCACCAGCGGTAAATGGCTGATATCCTCCAATACCTATTTGTACGCTCACATATCGGGTTCGGTCCTGCATATATTCGTATATCTTTTTTGCTTTTAACTTAGGATCAGTAATGCCGCTGGTTATTTGTATAACCTGCTGGGCTGTGGCAGGTGATACCGCTTGCCTGTTCTTCAATAATTTATCTGATATCCATTTGCCAAGTTCATTCCAGTTGGTAAAGCTGCCATCTATACCTTCGTACTGAAATTTAACCGGGGCAATTTTAACCATGCTCAGGTAATTTTCAGGGTTAGGGTCAAATGGTTCATCCTTAATTGCTTTTAAATTATTAACCTGCCAGGCATATGTTTTTAAACCAGTATTAGCACTAGTTGAAATATATACGCTAGTTGGCATATTTATTTCTTTATACCGAATATTAAAATCAGGCTTGCAGATAAAGTTAAAAGAGCTTTTTTCAACAGCTATTCCGGTTTCCGAATTTGGCATCCAACCCGGTATGTTAAGCGATTGTTCATATCTTAATTCGTATTCATATTCAATAGTGTAAGGGTAGTCTGTGATAGCGGGCTCATAATGTTTTACCCTCATATCCTCAAAAAGAGAAAAACCATCGGTAGTACCCCTGTCTTCAAAATTGCTTTCCGAAAACTTACCTATTTGTTTGCCAAAAGAATTATAAATAGCCCCTTTAACTCCTTTTATAGTGATGCTTTTGTTATAGTATAGAGCAATGCGAGCTGCTCTATCGCCATTTTTATTTAATACAGTTATAGCTTCTTTAACATGACAAACAGTATTATCAAAATCTTTTACCTCAACATTAATCTGTTCATTTCGTACCACGGCACGGGCGTATGGAAGCAAGTCTTTTGATATGAGGCTGGCATCATAATTTTGCTGTGCATTAACAGTAGCAGCAATAAATAACAAGCAAAATACAAGTATGGGTTTCATTAATCCTGTTTAAGAATATATATATTAACTTTTTTTCTTTAAAGTCATCGGCGCTTTTTCCGATAAGATGATCTTATTAAAAAGCTCTTTTAAATAAGCATATTCTTCAGAGCTGTAAATAGCTTTGTTGAACTGTATAATGTGTGAAAATGTAAACGAATTATCACTAGCCTGGTAAAGGGTTTCAAATAATCCCCCTTTATTTGGCAAACCAATGGATATATCCTGTGGTGGGGTATCAACAATGTAGTTATCAGGTAGGTGAACTACTAAGGTAAACCTTTCTGTAAGTGGCATACCTCTGTCAATAGGGTAATTCCGTTCCTGTAAACGGTAGGGGTTACGTGTAATATGATCGGTAATATAGGGGTTAAAGACCAGCCGATCCTTATAAAGATCGTTATATTTCTTTATTTCAATTTCATATTTTTCAACCAAAGGCATGTCAAGGCTGTCCAGATTACTTATCTCAGAATTTAATATCTTAAATCTTGGTGAACGTTCATCAAGATTTTCCACATATTCATCAACGGAGTTGAATTTCTTTATGGCTTTTCTTTCTTCATAGGCCGCATAACCAAATAAATACTGGGTCATGGTTCCTTTTAGTTTGCCATCGGGCTGTAATGTCAGGTCAAGTGCAGAAGTTCTTACGCGTCGTTGCTGGGTACTATTCATGTCTATCCAGTACGAAGGCTTGTCAAGGCTCATAACCCGGCCCTGGTCATTTAAGCATTTTAAGGGCAGTATTCCAAAGGGCAGTAAAGGATCTGTTGCATCAAGCAAATAAATTTTATTGCCAATATCAACTTTGGCAACTACATAATTAAACTCCTCCTGTACAGGGTAAAGCTTATTTATAAAACCATTTTCACGTGTAGATAGCAATACGGCTTGAGCGTTGAAGCCTGCAGCCTCTAAAGCGGCAGCTAATGCCAGATTTATTTCAGCAACGTTACCACTATGGGTTTCCAATACTTTTCGTAAACCATCATTACTTCCGGTTGCATAAAAATCATTCCATTTAAGGGTTTTCTGAATGTATTCATAAACGGCTTTTGCCCGGGCCAAACTATCAGTTTTACCTGCAATTACAGGTATGATCCGTTCTTTAAACAGATCCTTTTTCCTGAGCAGACTACCGAAATATTCAGAATGTTTAAGGTCATAATCTACATCCCGCCATTCCTTGGCCATCTTTGTTTTAGCTCCGTTATATGGGTTGGTATATTCAGCAAGCTCAAAATATACGGCGGATAAGAAATTCTTCCTTGAGGTCATGTCATCCTCTTCAATAAATGCCGGGATATCAGTCATCCCAAAAGTTAAATGCGAACAGTCACTTTTGCCACCACCTGCACTAAAACAGCCACTCTCAACCTCAGCCTTATTTGTTGTTAGCTTTAAGCTTCCCCTTAATGAGGCATTATAAGTCCAAAAGCCCGGTATGTGTACATCATATTCTGAATGCATTTTGGGGATATCACTCTGGAAATCCCAATGTGGGAAAAGTTGCAGATATCTGGAATAAGTGGTGTATTGGTACTCAATAATACATCCATTTCGTATAGATGGGAGGGCAAACTTTACCAGTGTATGGTATTTATCAACCTTGCTTTTATAAACTTTGCCCGGTTCAAGCTCGGTTTTACTCATTGATCCATTATCATCGGAGTAGGTTGTTATACCTTTAATATTCTCAATGGTTTCACTATCCTCATCATTGTCCCTAAGCAATACTTCTACATTTGCATGATCAAAGCCCTTACTGTCAAATATTTTTATTTTAACATGGTATTCATAAATGATCTTGATATGGTCATCACTTGTTGCATCTATTCTTGATCTTCCGTACTCATTTAATACTACTGCATGTGCCGATGTGTCCTTGTCGTAATGTTTCATTTCCAGGTCCTCGAGCTTAAAAGTGCCATATTCAAAATCCTGCGCTTTTGCAATAATGGTTAAGGAGATGAATATCAGGAGTATTAGTAGCGGTTTCTTCATAATTGTTCAACCAATTTAGGTCGCATTAAATTATAAAATAATTACAGTTCTTTTTGAAAAGATTTTAAATTAATCAGCCCTTTGTTATTATACTTTTGCACCTTTGCATTTCCGACTCATTATGATGAAATTGAATTTAAAGAAACCGCTGGCTTTTTTTGATCTGGAAGCTACAGGAACTAATATAGGTGCCGACAGGATTGTTGAAATATCTGTTATAAAACTAAATGTTGATGGCAGCGAAGAGGTAAAAACATGGCGTGTAAACCCTGAAATGCCTATCCCGCTGGAATCGTCACTCATACATGGTATTTATGATGAGGATATAAAGAATGAGCAAACATTCAACCAAATAGCAGCATCTGTTGCTGAATTTATAGACATAAGTGACCTCGCCGGCTTTAACTCCAATAAGTTTGATATACCTATGCTGATGGAAGAATTTTTGCGTGCAGGTGTTCAGTTTGATCTGGATAGCCGCCATTTTGTTGATGTGCAAAATATCTTTCACCAAATGGAGCAGCGTACACTAAAGGCCGCTTATCAGTTTTATTGCGATAAACAGATCATAAATGCCCACTCAGCCGAGGCTGATACCCGCGCTACTATGGAAGTTTTACTTGCCCAGATAGCTAAATATGAAAATATGGAGTGGGAGGATAAGAAGGGCAATAAGAGCATACCTGTAGTAAATGATGTTGAGGCGCTTCATAAGTTCACCAATTTAACCAGGCCTGTTGATTTTGCCGGCCGCCTGGTTTACAATGAGCAAGGCGAGGAGACCATTAATTTTGGTAAGCACAAAGGCAAAAAAGTTGAAGATGTATTCAGCACCGAGCCAAGTTATTATTCATGGATGATGCAGGGCGATTTTCCTTTATATACTAAGCGTAAACTGGAAGAAATATACACCCGGTTCAGTGCAAAAAGGGCAGCTGAAAGGCAACCCCGCCAGGCAGCACCAAAACCAGTTGAAAATACACCTGCACAGCCTGTTAAAAAGCCGGAATATCCAAAGCCACACAACAATAATAACAATCGCCCGGATAACAAGCCTTTTAAAAAGAAGGAAGAGCCTGCAGTGCCGGTTAATGATGATATGTTGAAATTGCTGGCAGATAAGTTTAAAAAGGGGCTTTAGTGATTAGAGGTTAGTGATTGGAGATTAGTAAAATTTTAGCTGCAAAGTAACTAATCACTAACCTCAAATCACTAATCAACTGTTCCGCAGAAACTCAATATTGCGGGTCAGGCCGCTGAATTTGGTGCGTTTTACGGCTGAAGATTTGAATACTTTTTGAAATATTTCCTGGGTAATGTCTGTCCAGTCGTTTTTATTCATATCCAACAGTTCGGGTGTTGCTTTAAATGACGGCTCATTGTTTAATACCGAAAACTTGTTCCATGGGCATACATCCTGGCAAACATCACAACCGAACATCCAGTTATCCATTTTGCCTTTAAATTCCTGTGGTATCGCGTCTTTAAGTTCGATGGTGAGGTATGATATACAACGACTACCATCAACAATATAAGGCGCCACAATAGCTTCGGTAGGGCAGGCATCAATACAGCGTGTACAACTGCCGCAATGGTCGGCGGTAGGCTCTATATCATATTCAAGGTCCAGATCTATGATCAGCTCAGCTAAAAAAAAGAAAGAGCCTGCTTTTTTATTAATAAGATTTGAGTTTTTACCCGTCCAGCCCAGGCCTGCTTTTTTTGCCCATGCTTTATCCAGCACAGGTGCCGAATCAACAAATGCGCGACCACCAACTTCGCCTATTTTCTCATTGATTATCTCCATCAACTCTTTAAGCTTATCCTTTATTACCTGGTGATAATCAGCCCCATAAGCATATTGCGAAATTTTGGGTGCCAGTGGGTCAACCTGTTTATGTTCACTGTAATAATTTAATCCTAATGAGATTACAGATTTTGCGCCATCAACCAATAAACGCGGATCGAGCCGTTTATCAAAATGATTTTCCATGTAACGCATTTCACCGTGCATGTTTTTTTTGAGCCATTGCTCCAACCGGGGTGCTTCGTCCTCCAAAAACTCGGCCTTAGCTATACCGCAAAACATAAAACCGAGGTTTTTTGCCTCAGTTTTAATTAGTTCGCTATAAGCCGACCTGTTTGGATGCATGGCACAAAGATAATACATTAAACAGTTTTAAATTTTATGCCGGACAGCATTCATATGGTTAACCAGTTTTTTTATTACTTATTAATGCTAACTGGAATAATATTTGTAACTATTATATAAATATTTAAGTATGCTGCAATTTATAAAAGACCTACCGTCGCATGTTGCAGGTGTACATGCTACCGGTGAGGTGAGGGATGAAGACTTAGAGCGAGTATTGGCGCCGCTACTTAATGAACAGGTTAACAGCCAGGGTAAGATTAATTTTTTGTTAGTGCTTGATACCAAGGTGTCAAGCTTTACATGGGGTGCATTATGGAAAGACCTGAAATTAGGGTTAAAACATTACCGGCAATGGAAAAGGATAGCTATAGTAACCGACCAAAAGGGAGTGAAGCTGTTCAGTGATGCCTTTAAATTTATTATTCCCGGCAAGTCAAAAGGTTTTCCTTTAGATAGGTTGGCCGAGGCTGTGAGATGGGTGTCTGTAAAATAGGTAATAATGTCTAACAAAAAGCTCCTTCTAAAATTTAGAAAGAGCTTTTTGTTTAATGCTTTAGCGAATTAGAAGCTATGTCTAACGCTGTTGCCAAATGTTTTTGTTGTCCAGTAGCCACTGTCCAATATTCTTCTAACAGTTAACAACGGGTCTTCCGGATAACGTTTATCAGCTAACTGGAAAGCTATTTTAAAACCACGCTTCCTTAGCTCAGGCAAGTTTGTTTTGTTCCATATACCAAATGGATAAGCAAAGTAATCTATTTTTTTGCCGGTAATATCTTCAAGCTTTTTAGTAGGCTTGTCAATTTGTATTACCCAATCATCTTTTTTGGGGTTAGGATCATGTTTATATTTGCTTACCATATGGTGATCCCAGGTATGGCTGCCAATAACGTTACCTTCATCAGATAGTTGTTTTACCTGGGCCGATGACATATAATGAGGCCTGCCAAGTGATACTGTCATGATAAAGTATACGCCTTTAAAGCCGTATTTTTTTAACTCAGGGCGGGCAACCTCAAACTGGTCAAGGTCTGTATCGTCAAAAGTTAACATGATAGGTTTGCTTGGCAATGGGGTGCCTTTGGTTAAATAGCTGTATAACTGATCAGGCAATATGGTATGATAGCCGCTATCAGCCAGCATTTTAATGTGCTCTCTGAATGCTGCAGGAGGGATGATATAATCCTTTGCTGTTTTTGAATCAGTAGGCCTCCAGTCGCGTATCTGGTGATAGCATATTACAGGAACTTGTTTGCGGGCCATTATGGCTGCTGTATTTTCTTGTGCCTGTGCGGCAAAAGTACCCAAAAGGCTTATTGATAGTACGGAGAAAATTTGTTTTAACATAAGTAATTGGCGATGATTAATATTTCTAAACACCGGCAAAATTAATATATTTTGACTGTTATAAATCTTAATTTATAAACATTTAAACATAGTTGTTTTTACAGAACTATCCGCTTTCCTTCGTTTATTGATCTTTTGGCAGCATCCAATATCTCCATAACTATGATATTATATTTCAGCGATGAGAGATCATCAGTACCCGGTATTTGGTGATGAAGAACCGCGGTTAAATATACTATTGGGTCATTAATTGGCGCAGCCAATGGTTCAACATTTTTAGCACCCTTGATATTTTCACGCATACGGCTAACTATATGGCTGGTATCTAAAGCATGCAGATATCCTGTAGCGCCAAAAACCTCAAAATCTTTAATGGAGAACGGCCAGTTCCATGATCCTTCTATCTCGCCTGTTGCACCATGGTACTCAACTATAACGGTTGCATCATCTTCAACTTTTGGGTAAACATCCGGCTTGTAATGCCGGGCAATGGCTGTTACGGCAATGGGTCTTTCTCCGTGCATCATCCAGGTCATCAGGTCGGCACCATAACAGCCGAAATCATTTAGCGCGCCTGCTCCGTTCAATACGGGATCGGTAAGCCATGCTAAAAACTCTTCGCTGCAACCAATTTCTTTTGGCCCCTGATGCCCGTCATGAGCCACCATTCGTCTGATGGGGCCTATACTGCCTGTATTCACGGTATTGTAAACATCCCAGTTTGATGGGTACCACGTAGTTTCAAAATTAGTTAATACCTTGATATGAAATTTTTCAGCCAGTTCTCTTATCCTAACAGCCTGCACTAAAGTTGCCGCCAGTGGTTTCTCAACCATAACCGGTATACCCAGTGGTGCACATACTTCAACAATATCCACATGGTTAGCTGCCGCATTATAACCTAAAACAGCATCGGGCTTTTTCTTTAGCACCATTGTTTTAAGGTCTGTAAAAAACAATGAATCGGGGATATGAAAGATCTTGCCAAATTTTACCCATAAGGCTTTATTAGGTTCAGCAATGCCTACAATATCAGCCTTGCCATCCCGGTATTTGTTTAAAATGTTATATACGTGGTTGTGGTTTAATCCCGCTACGCCTAAGCGTAAAGATGTTTGCGCGTGTGATACGGTGATAGAAATGCCAATTAATGCTGCTGATAAAACAGCGCTTTTAAAGCACTTTAAGCTTTTGATAAACAGGTTTGTTTTCATTTTTGACAGAACAAAGAAAAATTCAGTTTATAGATCGGATTGCTAGCTATTACAATCAAGCCGTTAATATACACGTTATTATCGCCTTTATCTACAATGCTAATTGTAACTTTTTTGCTGTTTGATCCCTGAAAATAAACCGAACTAAAATAATGAAGGATTGCCACCCAGTTTGATTTTACCCAAATGCTTATAAGCATTTTCCGTAGCCTCACGGCCGCGCGCGGTGCGCATTAAAAAGCCTTCCTGTATTAAAAAGGGTTCATAAACTTCTTCAATAGTTCCTTCGTCCTCACCAACGGCAGTGGCAATGGTTTTTAAGCCTACAGGGCCACCTTTAAACTTATCGATGATAGTTACCAGTATCTTGTTATCCATTTCATCCAGGCCATGCTCATCAACGTTAAGGGCGTTAAGGGCATATTTGGCAATGGCGGTATCAATATTGCCATCACCCTTTATCTGGGCAAAATCGCGGGTACGGCGAAGCAGCGCATTGGCAATACGGGGGGTGCCCCGGCTTCGGCGGGCAATTTCGTATGCACCTTCATCGCTTATTGGGGTTTTTAATATAGTTGCCGAACGCAATACAATGGTGGTTAAGAGCTTAGCATCGTAATACTCTAATCTTGAATTAATGCCAAAACGGGCACGTAATGGTGCTGTAAGTAAACCGGAGCGGGTGGTGGCACCAACTAATGTAAACGGATTTAAGGAGATCTGCACCGACCGAGCGTTCGGTCCGCTTTCAAGCATAATATCTATCTTAAAATCTTCCATTGCAGAGTATAAATACTCCTCAACAAGCGGACTAAGGCGGTGTATTTCATCAATGAATAAGATATCGCCGGTTTCAAGGTTGGTAAGCAGGCCGGCCAGGTCGCCGGGTTTATCTAATACAGGGCCCGAGGTTATTTTAATACCCACACCCATCTCATTTGCTATAATGTGCGATAGCGTGGTTTTGCCCAAGCCCGGAGGGCCGTGCAAGAGCACATGATCAAGCGATTCACCGCGCTGTCGGGCAGCCTGTACAAATATTTTTAAGTTGGTTAATATTTTATGCTGACCCGTAAAATCCTCAAATACCTGCGGGCGCAACACTTTTTCAATATCACGTTCAGTAGGAGAGAGGCGTTCGCGGTCGGGATCAAGATGCTCGTTCATTACCAACGAAATTAATTCTTTATTTCGGATTTCGGAATTTCCATTTCGGATTTAGAATCATAGCATTGATAGTTAGTAAATTCCGAAATGGAAATTCCGAAATCCGAAATCAAATCAACCTTCAGGATACTTCCTGAAAATACTGTTTATCTTCATTTGTATCACCCCTAAAAATGCTTCGCGGAATATGCTGGTCGACATTTTTGAGGTTCCTGCTGTACGGTCGGTAAATATGATGGGTACTTCAACCAGGTTAAAGCCATGTTTTATGGCCGTATATTTCATCTCGATCTGGAAAGCATAGCCTACAAACTTTATCTTATCAAGGCTGATGGTTTCTAAAACTTTACGTTTATAGCACATAAAACCTGCAGTAGAGTCCTGAACTTTTATACCTGTAATAAAACGCACATAAACCGATGCGAAATAGCTCATCAGCACACGGCTCATTGGCCAGTTAACCACGTTTACACCATTAATATAGCGTGAGCCAATGGCTGCATCTGCACCATCAATGATTGCCTGCCTTAATTTTAACAGATCATCCGGATTGTGCGAAAAATCAGCATCCATTTCAAATATGTAGTCATACTGATGTGCTAATGCCCATTTAAAACCATGAATATATGCGGTACCTAAACCTTGTTTTCCCGCACGTTCTTCAATAAAAAGACGTTCAGGATATACGTTCATCAGGTTTTTTACAATGATCTGTGTACCATCGGGTGAGCCATCATCAATAATGAGTAAATGAAAATCATGAGGGAGGGACATAACCTTACGGATCATCCGTTCAATATTCTCCTTCTCATTATAGGTTGGTATAATAACTATGCTATCGGGCACTTAAAAAATGTTTGGTTGTGTTGCTGAAAAATCAATCGCCAAAAATAGGTGATTTTATAGTGTATAAAAAATAAAAAAACAGGAAGGGTGTTAAACCTTCCTGTTTTTCACTAACGTATATTTTATTTATAAATTATTTGTATCAGCAATTATCTTATTATGGTCGGCTTCATCTATATAAGGGTCAGTAATATAGTTGTGTTCTTTTAAACGTGGCGAAACAAACATAAACGCTACTACAAAAACCAAGATAAAGCACACAAAGAACCAATAATAGCCGGCCCCTGCAAGGTAAGGCGCAAAAGTGCCTTTATTGGCGATATATCCGTTTACACCCGAGGTAATATAGTTACCCAGCGAAACCACCAAAAGCCAAATAGCCGTCATGGTGCTTTTCATTGATTTCGGGGAGTGAGTATAGGCATATTCCAGGCCGGTAATGGATACCAATACTTCGGCAGCCGATAACACGATATAAGCTAATACCTGCCACCATACTGATGGTGTACCGCCATGATCGATGCTTGTTTGTATTAAGGCGATAATAACAAAGGTTAATGCAGTTAACACCAAGCCGGTACCAAGGCGCCTCAATGGCGTAGTTTTCAAACCGATCTTGTCAAAGAATGGATAAACCCAGTAATTAAACACCGGGATAAATATAAGCAGGAACACCGCGTTAACAGTTGATATTTGCCCGGCTATTACTGTGAATTGATAAAAACCTAAATTGATAGTGCGGTCGAGGTGGGCGGCTTGCAATACCCATTCTGAAAGGCACTGATCCCAAACGGCCCAAAATGCCAGCGCGAAAAAGAATACTGCCATTACACGGTAAACAGCTTTTACACCGTCAACTCTTTCAGGGTTATGTGCTTCTTTAGCTACATCCAGCCATGATTCACCTGCTTTTTTATGACTAATATGTGTTAATGCATAAAAAGTAATAAAAACAAAATTATCCCGGTTAACACCTGAAGGAGGTACCCGTACATATAGTTTTCTGCCTGAAAAGAAAATTATAGTAGCTAAGCCCATTAAAATGCCCGGTATACCAAAGGCCCATTTTGCGCCATAGTTTTGATATATGTAAGGGATTGCCAATGTTGATAATACGGAGCCTGCATTAATGCTGAAATAAAACCACCCGTAAATTTTTGATAAAAGATCCTGGTTCGAGGCGTCGAACTGATCACCTACATTGGCTGATACGCATGATTTTATACCGCCGGCACCAATAGCTACCAACACAAGTCCGAAGGTAAAACCACTCAGGCTTGAGTCGAACATGGCCAGGCACAAATGCCCCATGCAATAAACTATCGATATATATAAAATGATCTTGTATTTCCCGGTAAACCAATCTGCAACCAAACCACCAACAAAGGGGAGTGCATAGGCTACTGTAACAAAAAGATGCGACATTTGGTTTGCCTTGGCATCGGCCACTGTCGACAGTAATTTGTCATTGGTGGGATTATAAAATTGAGCCACCAAAAAGGTTACCAATATAGAACGCATGCCATAAAAGCTAAAACGCTCGGCAGCTTCGTTACCTATGATATAGGGTACGCTTTTTGGGTATTTTGACTTCTTCGGAGTGCTCTCCGCAGTCAATGTGTCTTGAACCATGAGATCAGTTAATTTTGGCTAAAATACTATAATTCTGTTAAATCAAAATTTTATATTGAAAGTTGTTGGCGCTACCTCGTTAATGTTTTAATTATAAACGGTTAATAGCATTTTAATTCCTGTTTATTGGCCAGTCATTTTTATGCTATCTGCCGATTTTTTAGGATCGATATAATTGTTATCCTGTTCGCTGGGTACATTTCTCATATCCATATCCTGAACAAATTCCCATCTGCCATTTTTTAAACGAAGGCCATCATAGGTAAGGTCGGGGCCATACATTTCGGGTCTGTTTTTGTATTTATTGTCAGGAGGAGATAAGTGATCAAACACAATAAGGTGCTGCTCGGGTATATATTTTAGCAGCATTGATGCCTGGCGGGTATATTCAAAAATTATTCTTTTTTGGCCTTTCTTATAGTCAAAAACAGGCATGCCAAAAACAGGCGCCCCATTTTGATTGAATGATAGTACTTCAATTACTTTTTTAGTTGCATCTGCAGTATAACCCTTCCATCCAAGCAGTACATAATAGGGTTTTTCGGCAATAACTTTTATGATCTTATAATACTGGGCACCATACCATTTGCGGTTATCAACTACTGAATCCTCAGGGTTTTTTAATAGTGGGGAATAATCTTCAAGAGGGATCAGGTGCAAAGCGCCGTTTGTATTCATTTGTATAGCGCCATAAAACCGGTAGCTATCATCATCATTGGTTACATGCCAGCTTATGATCCTGAAAGTATTATCGGGTGAATTTACAATAGTTACAGCCTTTACCGAATCGAAAGGGAAATTATAGGAGTTAGGAACTTTTAAAGCGGTTACTAATGTTTTAATAAACTGGTAATTGGCATTTATACGTTCAGGTCCGGTTTCCTTATTTACTATTGCTTTCCCGAGGTCGGCTAAGCTATCCTGATAAACCTGTAATTGTTTTGTATTGGCGCTCTCATCAGCATGCTGCGCAAAACAATTATAGCAGGTTAATAGTGAAAAAGTAAAGAGGAGAAAACGCTTCATTATAAGTTCTGATATAAAATATTTTATTGAAGCGTCATTGCGAGGAACGAAGCAATCCCCGATTAGCAGGTCCACCCGGTATAGTTTGGGATTGCTTCGTTCCTCGCAATGACGTTAGTTTTTTTGATTAACGTAAATTTTCAATAACAATTGCACTTGCGCCGCCGCCGCCATTGCATATGCCGGCAACGCCGTATTTGCCTTTATTCTGTTGTAATACGTTTAAAAGGGTAACAATGATTCGCGCGCCCGAAGCACCCAGCGGATGGCCCAATGAAACCGCTCCGCCATTAACATTCACCTTTGCCGGGTCGAGCTTTAAGTTTTGGTTGTTAGCTATAGCTACAACAGAAAAAGCCTCGTTTATCTCAAAGTAATCAACCTGATCAATGGCTAAACCTGCGCGGTGTAAGGCCAATGGAATAGCCTTGGATGGAGCCGTAGTAAACCATTCGGGCGCTTGTTGTGCATCAGCATAGGCAATAATTTTTGCCAGTGGTTTTATGCCTAATTCATCAGCTTTATCCTTGCTCATTAAAATAACTGCTGCTGCGCCATCATTTAAGGTAGATGCGTTTGCTGCTGTAACCGTTCCATCCTTTTTAAATACAGGTTTTAATGTTGGGATCTTATCAAACTTTACAGCCAGGGGTTCTTCATCATCGGCAAAAAAAGTAATATCGCCTTTTTTATCCTTTAACTCAACAGGGGTTATTTCATTGCTGAATTTGCCCTCGCTTTGTGCTTTTTGTGAGCGATGGTAGGATTCAATGGCAAATGCATCCTGATCTTCGCGACTTATATGGCATTCCTCAGCACAAAGCTCCGCCGCCGAACCCATGTGATAATCATTATAAACATCCCAAAGGCCATCTTTAACAAGGCCATCAATAATTTGTCCGTTGCCTAAGCGATAGCCGTTGCGTGCTTTATCTAAATAATAGGGCACGTTACTCATGCTTTCCATACCTCCGGCTAAAACAATATCGTTTTCGCCCAAGGCTATGCTTTGCGCGGCCAGCATAATAGCTTTCATGCCCGATGCGCATACTTTATTTACAGTTGTTGCTGGCAGATAGGGTAGTCCGGCAAAAATTGCTGCTTGTGTAGCAGGTGCCTGCCCCACATTGGCCGACATTACATTTCCCATATAGACTTCCTGTATATGCTCCGGCTTTAAGCCTGATTTTTCGATTGCTGATTTGATGACTATGCTGCCAAGCTGTGTGGCGCTTAATGCCGATAAACTGCCGCCGAAACTACCAATAGGTGTACGGGTAGCCGCAACTATTACTACTTCTTTCATAACAAATGAATAAAATTGGACTGCAATTTAGTGTTTGCTTACACTATAAACCATATAATAGCTGAGATATTATTTAAGGCGGTAGTAGTCAGGTTGATTTTTTCTTTTTATTGCTTTTTTTACGCTCATTCAAAGCCTGTTGCATAAGGTATTCTATCTGCCCGTTGGTGCTTCTGAATTCATCTGCCGCCCAGGTTTCTATCTCCTTTAATACTTCAGGATTGATACGTAATATAAATGCTTTTTTTTCAGCCATGGTTTAATGTGCTGCTTTTCTATGTCTTCTTAAAATAAAAAATGTATCCCGGAAATTTATGCATAGTGATTAATTGGTATAAACTGCCGGTATTAATTCCGTTTTATATTGCGGCCACCCCACAAACTATACAGCAAACCGCTCACTATAGCATTATTTCTTCGTCTTTTTAAAATGACTAAATACGATCCGAAAAAAGTTAAAAATGGAATTGATGATTCCGGTGCCATGCTTTGATCGATATTGATACTATCCCTTAGACCAAATGGATGGCTATCTATATTCATTATTTTACCATAATCGTCCGATTCCCAAACGTAATGCCGCGACCAAACGGACGGCTTATAAAATTTAGCGACGAAACCTGTCTGCAATGATAATGTAGTAATCCGGCTGAAAATATCGCGGGTTGCAGTTCCAATTATTTCGCCGTTTTCATCGGTAACTGATATTAGCCTATATGAATTTTCCGCCCGTTTAAATATCCAAGTATTTGAAGCTGTTATTACAGTTGCTATACGTTTAGACAGCCGGTGATAAACTATCTTACCATAGCTACGAGTATTATCAGTTAACTCAATTTCGCGACTGAACCAGCCTTTTCTAACAAGGTATAGTTCATTCGTGTTTTTTGTATCAAGTATTGAATACATAATATTAATGATATAATGTTCCAGTATTTACAACCGGATTTACACTCCTGTCGCCGCATAAAACAACCAGCAGGTTGCTTACCATGGCCGCTTTGCGTTCCTCATCAAGCTCAACAATCTTTTTTTCCGATAATTTAGCCAGCGCCATTTCAACCATACCAACCGCGCCTTCAACAATCAACCTGCGGGCCGATATAATTGCCGATGCCTGTTGTCTTTGCAGCATCGTATGTGCTATCTCAGGCGAATAGGCTAAGTGTGATATACGGGCTTCTAATACCTCAATGCCGGCCCTGTCTAATCTTTCATTTAATTCCTTCTCCAAAAAAAGACTTACCTGTTCAGTGCCACCTCTTAAAGTAATATCTGCAGTTTCATCTTCATTGTTATCATACGGGAATGAGTTAGCCAGGTGCCTCACCGCTGCCTCGCTTTGTATATTTACATATTGTAAATAATTTTCAACGGCGAAGGCAGCTTTAGCCGTATCTTTTATCTGCCAAACAATTACTGCCGCAATTTCAATCGGGTTACCAACCTTATCGTTAACCTTTAGCTGTTGTCCGTTTAAATTAAAGGCCCTTAACGATATTTTCTTTTTTACGGTGAAAGGGTTCACCCAAAAAAAGCCGTCCTGTTTAACTGTGCCCACATACTTGCCAAAAAGTGTGAGCACTTTTGATTCATTCGGGTTCACAATAGCCAGGCCCGGAAGTATAAAAACGAGGTTAATAACTGTCAGAATAAGTGCTAATACAAGGCTCTCGGTTGAGAATAATATTATTGCAACAACAGCTGATACCAGAAATATAACAAAGGCCGCATAACCTGAAGGTGGGTTGATTATTTTTTCAGAATCCATGATTTTGTGATTTTAAAATGATATCATAAAGATATCAAATTTAAAATCACAAATGCAAGAAAAATATAGATAAACAGAAACTTAGTAGTAATTTTGATAGCTTTAAATAAATAATGGCAAATCTATCTCCCTCACGCCAAAAGGCTTTACTACGCAAATACGCCCGTAATCTTAAATTTTTGATGATGGCGGCGAGTATCTGTTTAATTGTTTGGACACTTCCAAAACAAGCAAAATTCAGGTATGAGATTGAAAAAGGGCGTATTTGGACACAAAAGGACCTTATATCCCCCTATAACTTCGCCATACTAAAAACACCGCAGGAGATAGATAATGATCACCGTGCGGCCCTGGCGAGCATAACACCCATTTACCAGTTAAATACCGATATAGGGCAGCAACAACTTGATACTTTCAAAAGCAGTCTTGAAGTAAAATGGCATTCAGCAGGTTTAAACGACCGGCAAAAAGAGGCGTACCTAACCATTGGTACCAACCTGTTAAAGAATATTTATGATACTGGTCTTTTAAGGCTTAACCCTAAGTATCAGCAGTATGCGGCAGATTACCCTGTAACCGTACTAAACAAAAACATCGCTACTGATAAAAATACCGCCGACCTGTTCACCAAGCAAAAAGCGCTCGACTACTGCAACCAGGTTTTAAGCAAACAAAAGGATATTGATAAGTCGTTTCTATTGGATTTGATCATCAGCAGGCTGCAAAACAACCTGATTTATGATGATGGCTTAACCGCGCGACTGGAAAAAGAAGCCATAGAGAGCCTTTCTGTAACCCGGGGTATGGTGCAAAAGGATGAGATTATAGTAAGTAAAGGTTCGGTAGTAAACGATGAGGTTTATCAAAAGCTGGAATCCTACAAAAAAGCATTTGAGGATAATGCAAGGGTAAATGGTGACCGCCGTTTAGTGGTTTTGGGTGAGGTATTGCTGGTATCAATAGCTATTGCTTTGCTTATGGTGTTCCTGTATCTTTTCCGTAAGGATATTTACCATGATAATCGCCTGGTTTCGCTTATATTACTGGTAATTACCGCAATGCTGGGTACCTTATCATTAGCTATTAAGCTGGAGATGCCCAACTTGTACTATATACCGTATTGTATCGTACCTATTATTATCCGCATACTTTTTGATACCCGTTTGGCACTCAATATACATTTACTGGTAGTGTTAATAGCGGGCTTTTTTGTGCCCAATAGTTTTGAGTTTGCTTATTTTGAGATCACGGCCGGTATGGTTTCCATATACAGCATGAAACACCTCATCAGGCGTGAGCAATTCCTGATATCAGCATTGATCATTACTTTCAGTTATTTTGTGGCTTTCCTTGGTATCTCATTCATACGGGAGGGTAGCTTTATTAATATTAGCTGGGTAGATTTCCTTCCATTTGTAGTTAGCGTGTTGCTCACCTTACTGGCTTACCCGCTCATCTATTTATTTGAAAAGCTATTTGCCATAACCTCAGATATCACACTTATTGAGCTAACCAATACCAATGCACCATTGTTACGCGAACTGGCTTTTACCGCTCCCGGTACGTTCCAGCATTCTTTACAGGTAGCTAATCTTGCCGAAAATGCCATATATAGTATTGGCGGCAATGCTTTACTGGTTAGGGCAGGGGCTTTGTACCATGATATTGGCAAACTGGAGAATCCGCTTTTCTTTATAGAAAATCAAAGTTCAGGATTTAACCCGCATGATAAATTGCCTTATGAGGAAAGTGCGCAAATTATCATCAGGCACGTAAGTAAGGGTGTTGAAATGGCTGAGAAAGCAAACATACCGGAAGTTGTTATTGATTTTATACGCACGCATCATGGCAACACACGGGTTGACTACTTTTACCAGTCGTATTTGAAAAATTTTCCCGAAAAATTGATAAATGAGAACACTTTCAGGTACCCCGGGCCTATACCTTTTTCAAAAGAAGGGGGTGTTTTGATGCTTGCCGACTCTGTTGAGGCTGCTTCGCGCTCATTAAAAGAGCCGGATGAAAAATCAATAAGCGAACTGGTTGATCGTATTGTAAAATACAAGCTCAATCAAGACCAGCTGAAAGACAGCGACATAACGCTTAAGGAAATTGAAACCATCAAGGAAATTTTTAAGCGAATGCTGATGAGTATCTATCACGTGAGAATAAATTACTAAGAAAGGTAAATTTTTTTTTGACGGCTTAGCTGAATTACTATATTTGCAGTCCCGAAAAAAGGGGTTTTATCGCGATACCGGCCAAGGGGCCAAAAATATGGTGAGGTGCCTGAGAGGCCGAAAGGATCAGTTTGCTAAACTGACGTACGGGAAACTGTACCGAGGGTTCGAATCCCTCCCTCACCGCCAAATTCGATATCAAAAAAGAACAAAAGCCTGCAAATTATTCATTTGCAGGCTTTTATGTTTTTGGGCAATCCCGGTTTTATTCACTTTTTCGCACTATTCTGGTGAGTATATGGTGAGTCAGCCCAAAGTTTGACCATAACTCACCAGAAAGCTTGTATCTGATTGATATACAGCCTGTTCGTAAATCTAACATCTTGACTTTGGCGGTCTGCAAAGCTAATTTTGTTTCACCTTTTAATGTTAAAAAAGACATGAAAAACAACTTTAGTCTGCTCTTTTATTTAAAGAAGCCAAAAAACTATCAAGACGGCCCTATGCCGATCTACATGCGGTTCAACGTCGACAGCAGGCGTACTGAACTGGCAACCGCACGTGAATGTGAGCCTGACCGCTGGAATATGCACGCCGGGCGGGCCAATGGCACCAAACAGGACGCCAAATCCTTAAATGCCTATCTTGATGACCTGCAAATCGAGGTGCACCGCAAATTGACGATGCTGGACGAGCCTTACACCGTGGAAGAATTGCGGGACAGGTCCCTGGGCAAAGAAAGCAAGATCAATTCGCTCATGGATTTGTTTCGCGAACACAACGCCAGGATGGAAGCGCTTATCGGGAAAGAATACAGCCAGGGAACCCTGACCTGTTTCCGTACATCATTTAAGCACACCCAAAACTTTCTGAAATGGAAATATAAGCTGGAAGATATCGATGTCAAGTGCATCAATCATGCGTTTGTTACCGATTATGATTTCTATCTCCGTTCCAAATGCAAATGCAAAAACAATTCCGCAGTCAAGAACATGAAAAATTTCGGCAAGATTGTCCGTATTTGTATTGCCAACGGCTGGCTGATTGCCGACCCTTTTCTGAATTACAAGCAAAAAAGAAAAACAGTTGACAGGGTGTATCTTACAACCGATGAATTGCAGGTATGGGGCAATAAGCAGTTTTCCACCGACCGGTTATCTCAAGTAAGGGATATTTTCCGTAAAAAGCTGATGCGCTTTTCGCGCATCAAATCGGTTTCCACTTACCATAAATGCCTGGGCGAACTCGTGTCCTTCGGTTATATCGGCTACCGGCCGAGTTTCGACCCTTTGCACTGTAAATAGAGATATGGGGCATTGGTATTGCCACGCGTTAAGTGCCTGATAAGTCCTGAAAAGACCTTAAAAAAGTTCAGATACCTCTTCAGGTGGTGAAATTTCACGACCGGTGCCACGTCAATGATCTAATTTATACTTTTTGGTCTGATAAAAAGGCACACTTTTATTCTCCAAATTATAGTTCCGCGCAATAAATGCTAAATAAATTAGTATTTGTCATTAAATTGTGTTTCTTTGCATTGGATTGTTATTTATTAGCCATTGAAGAGGCGTAATAATGCTGGTACAAGGCCTTTTGACATGCTATATCGTTCCTTATACATCCTTAATCAACTTAATAAAGTTTTCTTCCGTCATTCTTTGAGGCAACTAAATTCAATTTTGTAGCGTTACTGTTACAAAGCTATTTATATAAAAAAATCTATTTGCTAACCTTTTTATCACTTAATCGCTATTATGGGAAAAGCGCCAAATGTTAAAGTTGAATTCTCTGAGATAGAATGTATTAAGCACCTTAAACCTGTAAGAGACGCCTTGTTTGTCTTTGGTGTAAAAATGGAAACTGCAAATCATTATCGTTTTAAGATCGGGCAATAAAAGATTTAACGAATTGTAGCGTACAATAGAGGGGATTTCTCCAAGAGTGCTCTCAAATGAGTTAAAAGACCTGGAGCTAAACAAGTTTGTAAAGCGTAGTTTAATTTCCGAAAACCCTGATATTTATGAATACGAAATAACCGAATACGGCGATACATTAAAGGAAGTTTTAATGGCTCTTGGTGCCTGGGGAAGGATGCACAGGGACACACTTATAAATGACAAGTAGAAAACCGCGAAACACAGCAACAGATAGATTATCCCGTCAAAAATTTATTGCTCCAAAAGATTTCCTTCTTTATTGATTTTAAAGTTCCCCAGGCTGCCCATAATCGAACCATTTAGTAGAACAATTAAAGCTTCCGCTGATATGGGTTAAAGATTAAGGCGCATTCAATTTAATTCAAGGCATCTTTAAAATTTAAGAATGAAGCAGCGAAGGATGAGGCCGGACCTTTGTTTGACCTTCAGATAAAGATATAAAAATCCGGATGAGTAGAAAAGGACAATGAGAATGGATCGTCAATTTCGATGTAGTTTTAAAGTAAGATAGTGATTTAGAGTTTACGCTTATTATCACACTTTCATTTTCAAATTAAATTTCTGTAAATTGCAGTCTTAAACTCTTGATGACTGCATACGGTAAATTCACGGATAATGAATTAGCGTCTTTGATTAAGGAAGACGATCAGGTAGCCTATACCGAAGTTTTTTTACGTTATTCAAAATTACTAGTCGCCCACGCTTACCGTTTATTAGGAGATCAGGACGAAGCCAACGATGTGGTTCAGGATGTTTTGCTCACGCTTTGGCAAAACAGGGAAAGTATAGCATTAAATACTTCGCTTTCATCATATCTCTATACGGCCATACGTAACCGTGTTTTCAATCGTATGTCGCATCAAAAGATCGTTGCTAAATATGCCGATTCCATCGTTAACTTTATGGAGGTTGGACATGCGGTTACGGATGAATTGATTAGGGTTAAAGAACTCGCTATTATCATTGAACAGGAAATAGCTGCCTTGCCTCCTAAAATGCGGGAGGTTTATTTGCTAAGCAAAAGAGAGGAACTATCCTATAAAGAGATCGCTCTAAAACTTGAAATTACGGATAAGACCGCAAAGCAGCAGGTTTATAACGCTGTTAAGAATTTAAGGTTAAAAATAACTTCAATTATGAGCATTTTGCCTTTCCTATAGGGCCTATTTAACGCTGATTTTATATCTTCTTTACATTTTTTTAACTTTTTTTTATGATCGTCTATGACGATAGGCTTACTTAACTGTCATTGCATAAGGGGACAAGTTTTCCTTATTGGTTATGAATGAAGAAAAAGCAATAGAACTGTTAAAGAAATACGAGAACAGAACCATCAGTGCGGATGAAAAAGCATTATTGGAAACCTGGTATTTACAACATGCTAAAAACAGTACAGATCAACTTAGTCCGGAACAATTGGATGAAAGTGTTGAATTTTTAAAAGGACAGCTTCCGTTAAAATTGGGTAAAGAAAGGTCATTATGGCCACGTATAGCCGCTGCCGCTGCCATATTAGTTATTTTATCAGCAGGGGGCTACTTTCTAATACGGCAGCCGTTGCCTCAGCAAATTGCCCAAAACCAGCCACATGAAATACAGCCAGGCACAAACCAAGCTACGCTTACCCTTGCTAACGGCCAAAAAATAGTGTTGACAAAATCATTAAGCGGCAAGCTGGCCCAGCAGGGAAATACAACAATCAACATGACTTCCGGCGGTGAGATAGCTTATACGCAAAAGGACGCGGCACAACCCCTGGTTGCTGAAGTTGCCTACAATACCCTTACTACTAAACGAAAGGAACAATTTCCGCTGGTATTGGCAGACGGTACTAAAGTATGGTTAAACTCATCTTCTTCCATTACTTATCCGGTTACTTTTAATGGTAAAGAAAGGCGCGTTTCCATTACGGGCGAAGCCTATTTTGAGGTCGTTCACAATGCGGCTCAGCCGTTCCGTGTAGTAGTAGGTGGTCAAACCGTGGAAGATATTGGAACTGAATTTAATATCAATGCCTACGATGATGAGCCGGTAATTAAAACCACTTTAATCAACGGTAGCGCCCGGGTGACAAAAGGAAGCCACAAAGCGATATTAAAACCAGGCCAGGCGACCATCACTAAATTACAGCAAGACGATATTCAGGTAAAGGATGCTGATGTAGAGGAAGCGGCGGCGTGGAAAAATGGTCAGACATTATTTGATGATGAAGACATCCAAACCATTATGCGGCAGGTGTCGCGCTGGTATGATGTGGATGTAGTATATGAAGGGGAAATACCTAACCGCCGATTTGAGGGTGGTATTTCAAGAAAATCAAATTTATCAAGCTTGTTAAAGGTATTGGAAGGAAATAAAATCCATTGTACGGTAGAAAACCATAAAATCATCATAAAACCTTAATTGAGAAGTGTAATTATTGATTAACCCTAAAAAAACGGAGGCGTATGAAAAAATAAGGACTTAAAAAACCAGGGAGCCATAAAAAAACCGGAAGTGCTGGAAACACTGCCGGTTCAATATCAGGGTCAACCCTTTTCTAACCGGAATCCGGGAAGAATAAAATCTTGCGAGATCATCAAGTATTTAACCCTAACAAACAAATGTATGAATTTTTATACGCTCTTTAACTCCGTGCGGTCTAAACGGGGCGCACTTCTCAAAACCATTTTGGTTATGAAACTGATTATATTGTTAACCACCGTCGTTTGTCTTCATGTAGCTGCGGCAGGTTATGCGCAAAAAATCACCATCAATGAAAAAAATGCTTCTATGGAAACGGTATTTAAAGATATCAGGAAGCAAAGCGGGTACATTATCTTTTTTGATAAAAGCCTGTTAAATAATTTGGCCCCAGTAAATATCAAGGTAACTAACGCCAGCTTACAGGAAACTTTAAATAAATGCCTGGAAGATCTACCTTTGACATTTACTATTGTTGATAATACGATTATAATAAAAGAAAAGGACCCCAGCTTTCTCGATAATGTCAAAGACAAAGTAGCCACACTCCTTGCCCTTCCCGCAGATGTAAACGGAAGAGTAGTTGATAGCCTGGGGCAACCTGTGATAGGCGCAAACGTAAGCCTTAGTATAAAAGGATATGCTTATGGCACGGCCACTAATAGCAAGGGAGACTTTAATTTTAGTAAGGTGCCGCAAGGGCGTTACACATTGCTTGTGACTTATATAGGTTATAGCAAACTGGAAAAGATTGTGAAAGTGGATGGCAAGGATTTGACGCTAAATTTAGTAATGCGTAATTCAACTTCGGCACTTAATCAAATCCAAGTCATTGCTTATGGCAGCGAATCCAGGCGTTTTAGTGTTGGATCTGTATCCACCGTTACTGCCGAAGATATCGAAAAGCAACCGGTAACCAACCCTTTACTTGCATTGCAAGGCCAGGCTCCGGGCTTGGCTATCACCTCCACCGGCGGCATACCCGGGTCGCAGGTATTAGTTCAGATCAGGGGCCAAAATACTTTGTTGAGCAATTCGCTTACTAATACAACCAATCTAAAACCCTACGATCAACCCTTATTTATAATAGATGGTGTTCCGTTCGCGGCAAAAAATAGTAATATCAATCAATTATCCACACTGGTGAATACAAGTAATTTCACAGGGGGGAGTAGTAACCAACCTGGGGGAGGTTTCAGCCCTTTTAACAACATTAATCCAGCTGACATTGAAAGCATCAGCATACTAAAAGATGCTGACGCAACTTCTATTTACGGTAGTGAAGGGGCTAATGGTGTTATCATTATTACCACTAAAAAAGGGAAAGCCGGCCCTACGGCGTTTGATTTGAATGTAAACACAGGCTTCAATTCGGCTGCCGATCCTGTTCAAATGATGAATACACAGCAATACCTGCAATTTAGAAACGATGCCTTTGCAGCAGATGGGGTAAAACCAACAAGCAATCCGAATGCTTATCCCCAGCCTTATGCACCTGACGTTACAATTTTTGATCAGAGCAAATACACTAACTGGGAAAAGGTTATTTATGGTAAAACCACCAGTAATACCGATGTGCATGGTAGCCTGTCTGGCGGCACGGCTAATAATACTTTTGTGATGTCAGCCGGTTATAACAAATCAACCTATAATTATCCAGGTGATTTTGCTGACCAGCGATTTACATTTCACAGTAACCTTCACCATATCTCCACTGATAAGCGCCTTGCTATAGATATGACCACTGATTTTGGTTATGACCAAAATAACTCCGCAGCTTATGGGGGCGGGCAGGATATAGTTTTGCCGCCGAATTTACCCAATTTGTTAAGTCCGTCCGGTGGTTTAATTTGGAATTATAAGGGAGTGGATCTAACCAGCGATCAATTTTATAGTGGATTGCAGCAGCCTACCACTTTGCAGAATTATAATTTTAATTACTCATTTCATATTTCCTATAAAATATGGGATGGGTTAAGCATAGGTGCTGATTTGGGTTATAACCGTAACAGTACAAACGAGCATAATATTAATCCAACTTCGGCACAAAATCCGGCAAATTATAATTATATCTCTTCTGCAACCTTTACCAACGGCACCGCTGAAACGATCAACATAGAGCCACAAATTAAATACAACAAAACTTTTGGCAAAGGGGTTTTCAGCGCGTTGGTAGGTTCAACCTATAAAAAGCAACCATCCTATTCAACCCAGCTAACGGGAACAGGGTATCCAAATATTAACTTTCTCGGGTCGATTGACGGTGCTACAACAGTAACCGCTTTTGATGCATCCAGCATTTATAAATATAGTGCAGGTTTCGCCCGTATAAATTACATTTATAACAGTGAGTTCATCTTTGAGTTGACAGGCAGGCGGGACGGCTCCAGCTATTTTGGCCCCGGGAGACAATTTGGTAATTTTGGCTCTGGTGCTGCCGGCTGGATATTTACGGAGGAGAAAATTTTTAAAAACGCTCCGTCTATATTGAGTTATGGTAAACTATCAGGTAGCTATGGAACTACCGGGAACAACGCTGGCCAGGCATACCAATACAATACTTTATACCAAACTATTCAATATTACCCTAGTTTCCAGGGTAGCACACCAACTACTCCCTATAACGCTTACAATCCTGATTATAGCTGGGGGGTAAAAAAATCTTTGAACATAGCGTTAGACCTTGGCCTTTTTAATAATCGCCTTTTATTGAATGCTACTTTTTACAGAGACCGCGAAAGTAACCAGTTAGTAAATTATCCTTTGCCCATACAAACAGGCTTTTCATCGGTACTTGGTAATTTAGATGCTACGGTTCAGAACCAGGGCTTTGAATTTTCCATCATCTCAACTAACATTAAAACCAAAGATTTTTCCTGGAAAACCAACTTCAATTTGTCTTTTAACCGGAATAAATTGATTTCGTTTCCAAACCTGGCAAATTCTTCTTATAGCCAGCAGTACGTTATAGGGCAGCCAACCTCTATCATCTACGGTTATAAATACAAGGATGTAAATCCTACTACCGGATTGTTTGAGTTTTACAAGGCTGACGGGAAAACAGTCACCTCTAATCCTACTGGCGGCACGATCGCAGTTGGTGGCGATGAAGTACCAATTGCCAATCAGGAGGTAAGATACATGGGGGGCTTCGGAAATAATTTCACCTATAAACATTTTAGTCTTTATATTTTTTGTCAATTTTCCAGCCAGAACGCGCCGAGTTACTTAGCGCAAGCATATTCCAATTATCCAATGGGATTTGAATATAATCAACCTACGGCAGTGCTAAATAATTATTGGAAAGCACCCGGCGATGTTGCCCAGTTGCAGCGATTAGCAAGCGGTTACAGCTCCAAGGCTTTTATTACTGGGCTGGACTTTCAGAGCTCAAGCGGAGTTTACACCGACGATACGTACCTGCGTGTAAAAACTGTTTCATTGGCTTACCAACTACCTGATGCCTTTCTTAAAAAGATACATGTAAAAGGGGGAAGCGTGTTTATGAATGGCCAAAATTTGCTGACGTTCACCGACTATAAAGTGGGGGATCCGGAACTACCCGGTACATATACCTCTTTTCCTATACAGCGTATTCTGGCATTTGGTTTAAATCTCAAATTTTAAGTAAAAATGGTTATGAAAAAGATTTTTTATAATATAAATAAAATAATAATCGGCCTTTTGTTGGTTTCCGGGTTATTTGCATCCTGCAAAAAACTCATCGAGATACCTGCAAATCCAACTTCACAGGTTACCCAGCAGGAAGAATTTGCTGATAGTGCATCAACCATGTCCGCTGTTGCCGGCGTTTATGCTTATAATGGAGGGAACGGTTTTGGCTATAGTGATGGAGATATGACTATTTGCAGCGCACTTTCTGCTGACGAAGTGACAACCAGCATCTCAAGCGACGCGCAGCAATTCTATAGCTATACCTTAACCCCGTTAAATAGCTATGTTACTGGCAACTTGTGGCCATTTCCTTACCAAAGCATGTTCCAGGTAAATTCGGTATTGAGTGGTGTTGCCAATAACAGTGCTTTATCTGCTTCATTCCAAAAGCAGATCACGGGAGAGATGGAGGTTGTACGTGCCCTGTATTATTTCAACCTGGTGAATATATTTGGTGGTGTACCGCTGGTAACCACAACAAATTATGCTGCGACAGCCGTTCTGCCGAGGGCCACTACTACTGCAATATATGCCCAGATAAAGGTCGACCTTACCGATGCCGAAAAAAAATTGACAGCAACCTATCCATCACCAGGGCGGTTCCGGCCCAATCTGTACACAGCAATGGCGCTGCTTGCAAAAGTTGATTTATACCAGGGTAATTGGCAAAGTGCTTATAATGAAGCCAATACGGTTATCAATTCCGGTTTATATAATGTGGCCAATGTTCCTTTAAATGGTGTATTTCTTAATGGCAGTAATGAAGCTATATGGCAATTGCCGGCAAATGGTCAGTTTTCGGTAAATAGTGATGCAGCACATTTTCTACCTCAATATTCCGGAGCAACCCCTAATTACCCGGTAACACCGTTTTTGTTAAATGCATTTGAGGCCGGAGACCAACGCCTGCAAAATTGGATAGGCTCAACATCTGTAGGTAACCAAACGTTTTCTTATTCGAATAAATATAAAAATTTAGATGCAACCGTAACAACCGAAGATCAAATGATATTGAGGTTAGCCGAAGTGTACCTGATCCGCGCCGAAGCTGCCGCGCATTTGAATAACTTCACTCAGGCTTTAGCGGATATAAATACTATACGTACCCGGGCCGGCTTACCGAACACTACCGCTGATGTAACATCGCCAACAACTGCCTTAAATAACGCACTTACCGCCGTTATGCACGAAAGGCAAACAGAGCTTTTTTGTGAATGGGGCAACCGTTGGTTTGATTTGAAAAGGAACGTAACACCTGCAACATCAGCAGCAACAGTGCTTGGCGCAGAAAAGACGGGTTATACCGCTAATGCTGCATTATATCCGATACCGCAGACACAGATACAATTAGACAATTTATTGATACAAAATCCGGGTTACTAATTAAGCGGGCAACATCAATAATTTACGCCATGTTTCAACCAAAGCGGCGGGCCGTGTCCCGTAGCTTTGGTTTGATAAACGTGCGTGGAAATAAACAAATACAACAATCAAATACAGATGAAAAAACTGATCTTATTGGGCGTTGCCCTTGTTCCGGCGTTCGCGCTGGCGCAAAACAACAACTTTACACTAAATGGTAAAATAGGGGGGCTTGATAACCACGCTAAGGTTTACCTCACCTATGTTGAGTCGGATAAATTGAAAAAAGATAGTTCAACCGTACAAAACGGTGTCTTTCAGTTCAGTGGGACGGTATATGAACCAGCACTGGCACAATTGGTAGTAGACCATACGGGTAACTCGAGCCTTATCAGAAATGTTGACGAAACATCGCTTTACCTGGAGAAAGGGATAATTAATATTACAGGGAAAGATTCTGTTAAAACGGCAGTAATAACCGATTCCAGAGTAAATGAAGATGAAAAGAAATATGAAGCAATGATCGATCCTGTTCTTCAGAGCGGAGCCGATTCCAGGAAAAAAATACGTGAAATACAACAAAACTATATTCAGCAAAACGCTGATTCTTATATCAGTCTTCAAATATTACTTCAATTATCACGGTCGGATGTAGCCGCACCCACGCTTAAACAACTCTATGATGGCTTATCTGTGGATCTGCAAAATACTTCTACAGGAAAAAAATTAGGCCAATCGATCGAAGCTTCAATTGCAACTATGATTGGCACAATGGCCCCGGTATTTACACAAAATGATGTGAATGACAAGCCCATAAATCTTGCTGATTTTCGTGGTAAATACGTGTTGCTGGATTTTTGGGCTTCATGGTGTGGCCCATGCCGCGCCGAAAACCCCAACTATGTAAAGGCTTACAATAAATACAAAGACAAGAATTTTACCATATTAAGTGTTTCATTAGACCGCCCGGGTAAAAAGGATGCCTGGCTGGCCGCTATTAAGCATGATGGTTTGGAATGGACGCAAGTATCCGATCTGAAATTTTGGGATAATGCAGCTGCCAAATTGTATGATGTGAGGTCTGTGCCCCAAAACTTTTTGATCGATCCTACAGGTAAAATTATAGCCAAAAACCTCCGAGGCGATGATTTAACTAAAAAACTGGCCTCTTTATTTAATTAATAACCTTTCATTTTATGCAAATCAAAAATATTTTATTTGCTGCCCTGCTTATGGGTGGTTTCGCTACAACGCAGGCTCAGGTTCTGCCGCTAGATCCGGTAGTACGTACCGGTAAATTACCTAATGGGTTTACTTACTATATCCGCCATAACGAAGAGCCCAAAAATCGTGTAATATTTTACTTGGCCAACAAAGTAGGTTCGGTGTTGGAGAATGAGGATCAGCGCGGCCTGGCCCATTTTATGGAGCATATGAATTTTAATGGGACCAAACATTTTCCTCACAATGAGTTGGTGAATTATTTGCAAAAAGAAGGTGTGCGTTTCGGCGCTGATATTAATGCCTACACCAGTTTTGATGAAACAGTTTACCAGTTGCCATTACCATCCGATGATCCGGAAGTATTGAAGAACGGCATCGAGATCATGCGTGATTGGGCACAGGAAGCCACCCTTGACCCGGTAGAAATTGATAAGGAACGCGGTGTTGTTCTGGAAGAAAAACGTTTAGGAAAAGGATCCGCAGAACGTATGCGCCGCCAGTTTTGGCCCCAGCTTTTAAATAACTCACGTTACTCCGTACGTATCCCTATTGGTTTAGACACGGTATTAGACAATTTTAAACGACCAACTATCGCCAGCTTCTATCATGACTGGTACCGCCCGGATCTTCAGGCACTCATCATTGTTGGTGATGTTAATGTTGACCAAATGGAACAAATAGTGAAAGCCAAATTCAGCGATCTGAAAAACCCTCAACAGGAAAGGGTACGTACCAAATACAGTATTGAACTTACCGGCCGTAACCAATTTATGGAAGTAACCGATAAGGAAATGACCAGCACTACGGCTGAGATCATTATCAAACACAAAACAGGCCCGGTAACTACCGAAGCAGAATATCGCGAAGCTATAGTAAAGGAATTATTTAATAATATGATGAGGGCTCGTTACGGCGAACTTTCAAGACAGGCCGATCCGCCTTTTATACAAGGCGGTACAGGCATAGAAGACTTTTTAGGTGGCCTTGATATGTTTGATGCAAGTGTTGTTGCTAAACCAAACGAATTAGAGGTAGGCTTGAAATCGGTATGGCGCGAAGTGGAACGCGTTAAACGTTTCGGTTTTACCGCTACAGAACTGGAGCGCGTTAAAGAGAGCTACTTTAATAATTTAGAATATATGTTAAGGGCGAAAGGCAAAACAAACTCTCAATCTTATGTGAGTGAATATCTTAATAACTTTTTGAAAAATGAAGCAGCGCCGGGTATTGATGTCGAATATAAAATGGTCAAGGCTATGTTGCCAACGATTACACTTGCAGACATGAGCAAGCTTGTTGAAACTTATGTCCGTAATGATAATAAAGATATTTTGATACTGGGTCAGGACAAGGACAAAGCTACTTTACCATCGGAAACTACCGTTAACGAGTGGTTAAAAGCAGTTGAGGCAGAGAACCTTAAACCTTATAGCGATGATGTTAGCAGTAAACCATTATTAATTAACAATCCTGTTCCCGGCAAAATAATTAAAGAAGAAAAAAATAGCGAACTTAACATCACTACACTTACTTTAAGTAATGGTATCAAGGTGTTATTAAAACCTACCGATTTTAAAAATGATGAGATCATGTTCAGCGCATTCTCTGCTGGTGGAACCTCTTTATATTCTGATGCAGATTTCCGAAGCGCGGCTAATGCCGGTGGTATGATCCACTCATTTGGCGCGGGTAACTATAATACAACAGAATTAGACAAATATCTTTCGGGAAAACAATTGGGTGTTCAGCCTTTTATTTCCGATCGAACACAGGGTGTTACCGGGGTCAGTATACCTAAAAACCTGGAAATTGCTTTCCAATTGTTATATGCTTACTTAACGGAACCTCGTAAAGACGAACTTCAGTTCAATAATATCATTCAACGTACGAAGGCTGGCCTGGCAAACAGGGGTAATAACCCGAATATTGTATTCAGAGATTCGATAGCCGCTATTATGAGTGGCTACGATATACGGCATATGCCACCAACCGTGGCAATGGTGGATCAGATAGACCTCAATAAAATTTGCAGCATTTACAAAGAGCGTTTTGCGGACGCATCCGGAATGACCTTCGTTTTTGTAGGTAACATAGATACGGCAACCATCAAGCCATTGTTGGAAAAATATATTGCATCATTACCATCAACAAACTCCCATCAGCATGCTAAAGATCTGGCTATCCATACGCCAAAAGGCCACATCGAAAAAACCATCTACAAAGGCAGTGAGCCAAGAGCTACCGTAGAACTTTATTTTACAGGTGATCTTGATTACTCGGCCCAGGTAAAGTACCAATTAGATGCGCTTAAAGAAGTATTGGAAATTAGGCTATTAGAGCGCTTGCGCGAAGACGAAAGTGGAGTATACAGCCCAAGCGCCTTTGCAAGTACCGATAAATATCCTACCCCTCATTACACTTTTGGTGTTGGTTTTGGTTGTGCGCCGCAAAATGTTGATAAACTGATTGCTTCAGCATTGGATGAGATAGCCAAGCTTAAAACAGAGGGCCCGCCAGTGGTTAATATCGATAAATACAAAGCTGAGAAACTGCGTACCCACGAGATCAATATAAAGACCAATGAATGGTGGTACGGTTATTTGACTGATCAATTACAGGATAATAACCCGTTAAACCAGGTGAATGATTACAAGGCTAACATGGCGAATATAACACAAGAGAGTTTGAAAGAAACAGCTCAGAAATATTTGAGCGGAAAAAATTATATCAAATTGGTTTTGATGCCGGACAATAAAAAATAGAAATATTGCACCAAAGCCATTTTAATAATGGTCTGAAATCATACTCTGTTCTTTATACGCCTTTATCTAGTTAATAAAGGACCAGTTAATAGTTAAAAGCCTACCCCTTGAGTAAGGGTATGGTTTTACCTGTACTAACTCTGCAATAATGAGTCTGGTAAAAAGCTTACGAAATAACTAATGTGGATTTCTAAGGCAACCCGGGCCTTAACCGTTTTAGAATTGAATGCTGGTGATGAGATCATAAAATACCTTCCTAATACTATAGCTATTGGAGGAAACGGTGGTGGTGAGTTTATCGCAATCGAATTTACAGAACCCAATAATTATAGGTTGATTCTTGCTCCTTATATTGGTCTTGATGAAAAAGAATATCATATAGAAATAGGAAGTTCTTTTTATGACATGCTTGTACGTTTAAATACAGGAAAAAAATGATTTGAATGACTATGGTTATTTAGCAGCTTTGGGATTGCTTAATATATCGCTGATTATCAATAAAATATCTTCAAGGTATTCAAATGCATTCCCATGTAGTGCACACATGGGAATGGTTTAAACATCATTCCCATTTTTTATTTTACCCTCATTATCAATGCTTTAATTTTTATAGAATACAAAAAAGATTGTCTTTTTTACAATCGACATGAGATTGGAACACCCTAAAATCTTGTTTCAATGATATTTAACGGGATTATCGCAATCTCTTTTTGTGTTCAGGTAACATGGGATTAGAACACCCTTAATTCCCATTTTCAAGATCGTTTGTATATCACTATCGAATTATTTTAAAGTACAAATAGGGTGCAATGAATTGAAAGCCCAGTCTGCTGTTACTATTTAATCTTGATATACCCTCTCAAAATAAGGGACTTTTAACCGATTCGCAATTATACTGAAGTTTGCCTTGTTGTAATGTAAGTCACTGAATTACAGAATTTTGCTTTGCTTGGCTAAATCTTTTCGTTTTCTGGCTCTCGTTTTGGCATGTTGGCGCAAATAAGAGCAGTAAATTATGCAAAAACGAATATTCCATCCTGACAAGCAGACGACCGATACCCCGGACGAAAGGGACAAATACACCTTTAAAGATATCGCAATAATCGTTTTCGCCTGGCTGATAGCGCTGTCCCTGGTTTATGTCTGCTACTTAAAATTCAAATTTTTCTTACACCTCTAAATAAATAAAAAATGATAACTATCATTTATGTACTGCTCGGCCTGGCGTTCTTCTGGCTATTTTTCAAATCCGTTAACTACTTCGAAAAAATCTGATTCTTTATGACCGCATTATTCATCGTCGCCATAGCCGTGTTTGTCTACATGGTATATGTGCTGTTAAAACCCGAAAAATTCTAATCATTAAAAACTATGAACACCGAAATCTCAGGCGTAATTTTTACCTACCTGCTTACCCTGGCCATCGCTATCCCACTTGGTATTTACATTGCACGCATGTTTGGCGGTCAAGAAACCTGGCTGGATTTTATGGCCCCCGTTGAACGTTTCATTTTCCGTTTCAGTGGTATTGACACCAGAAAAGAAATGAACTGGAAGCAACATATGCTTGCGCTGCTCACCATAAATAGCGTTTGGTTATTTTATGCTTTTTTCTGCTTATTGTACCAGGCGCATTTGCCTTTGAACCCTGACGGTAATCCTAACCAAACTCCCGACCTGGCATTTAATACTGCTATCAGCTTTGTGGTGAACTGTAACTTACAGGATTACTCGGGCGAGAGCGGCGCTACCTATTTCACCCAGCACTTTGTGATTATGTTCCTGCAATTTGTATCAGCAGCTACAGGTATTGCCGCATTGTTTGTTTTATTCAAGGCATTCAGGGATAAGGTAACCGACAAACTGGGCAACTTCTGGGACTTTTTTGTAAAAAGCATTACCCGCATATTATTGCCATTATCAGTTGTGATGGCTATCATCCTGGCCTTCAACGGCACGCCCACAAGCTACAAGGCTAAAGACACGTTTATTACCCTGCAGGGCGATACTGCCCATGTATCAAGGGGCCCGGCAGCAGCCATGATCGCCATAAAACATTTGGGTACCAATGGCGGTGGCTGGTTTGGCGCAAACTCGGCTCACCCGCTCGAAAATCCGAATTATTTAACCAATACTGTTGAACTGGTAGCGCAAACCATCATCCCGATAGCGTTAGTATTCGCTTTAGGCTTTTATCTCAAAAAGAAAAAGTTTGCCTATGTAATGTTTAGTGTAATGACCATTGGTATGCTCATGCTGCTCATCCCTACGATGAATGCGGAGATCAACGGCAGTCCGGCCATAGCTCGAATGGGAATTAGCCAGCCAACCGGGTCAATGGAGGGTAAGGAAGTAAGATTTGGTCCGGCCAATACCGCTTACTGGAATATTATAACTACCGTCATATCTACCGGGTCGGTCAACTCTATGCATGACAGCGCCATGCCGGTACCCGGGTTTATGATGATGATGGCGATGATGACCAACTGCTTTTATGGAGGCTGCGGTGTGGGGATATTGAACTTCTATATCTTTATCATTATAGCCGTATTTATATCCGGGCTGATGGTTGGGCGAACGCCGGAGTTTTTCGGGCGAAAGATCGAAGCCCGCGAAATGAAGATCGCCTCTATTATCGCCTTATTGCATCCCTTTATTATACTGGTAGGCACAGCTATATCATCTTACGTACTGGTACATATGCCAAATGCCGATTGGGCGGTTAAGCCATCAGCGTGGCTCAATAACCCAAGTTTCCATGGCTTTTCAGAAATGCTATATCAATATACCTCGTCTGCCGCCAATAACGGTTCGGGCTTTGAAGGCTTAGGCGATAACAATATCTTCTGGAACGTAAGTGCCGGTTTTGTACTGCTGTTTGGTCGCTTTTTACCCATCATAGGCCCGGTTGCTATTGCCGGTATTTTGGCCAACAAAAAATTCATACCGGAATCTGCCGGCACCTTAAAAAGCGATACCTCAACTTTTGGTATTATGGTATTTGCTGTAATACTTATTGTTGCTGCCTTATCGTTTTTCCCTGCCCTGGCATTGGGGCCTATTGCTGAACACTTTTCTTTAAAATAATCATGAGAACTCAAAATACATTATTCCAGGGCGAGCAGGTAAGTGTGGCTTTAAAGCAATCATTTATCAAGCTTCACCCACGCCAGTTGATCCGTAACCCGGTTATGTTCACCGTGGAGATTGGCACCTTTGTTATGCTGATCGTCAGCATCTATTCTTTGACAAATAAAGGTCAGGGCAGCTTTGGCTATAACTTCACCGTGTTTATTGTACTGCTGCTTACCGTATTGTTTGCCAACTTTGCCGAAGCTATTGCTGAGGCACGTGGTAAGGCACAAGCCGAAAGCTTACGTAAAACACGTGAGGAAACCCCTGCACGTCTGCTGGTTAACGGCAAAGAAACACGGGTAATGTCGTCACAATTGAAAAAAGGCGATGTATTTATCTGCGAGGCCGGTGATAATATCCCAACTGATGGCGAGATTATCGAAGGTATAGCTACCATTGATGAATCGGCTATTACGGGTGAATCTGCCCCTGTTATCCGTGAATCGGGTGGTGATAAGTCGTCTGTTACGGGAGGTACCAAAGTATTATCCGACAGGATTAAAGTAATGGTAACCACCCAGCCCGGCGAAAGTTTTTTAGATAAGATGATTGCTTTGGTTGAAGGTGCATCACGCCAGAAAACGCCAAACGAAATTGCCTTAACTATTTTGCTGGCTGGATTCACATTGATCTTCGTGATCGTATGCGTTACGCTTAAACCCTTTGCAGATTATGCCAATACGCCCATTACCATTGCGGCATTTATATCACTTTTTGTTTGTTTGATTCCGACGACTATCGGTGGCCTTTTGTCGGCCATCGGTATCGCCGGTATGGACAGGGCGTTGCGTGCCAATGTGATCACCAAATCAGGTAAAGCGGTTGAAACAGCCGGTGACCTTGACACTCTATTATTAGATAAAACAGGCACCATCACCATTGGCAACCGCAAGGCAACCAGCTTTTATCCTGCAAAGGGCATTAGCGAAGAAAGCTTTGTAATTGCCTGTGTACTGAGCTCGCTGGCTGATGAAACGCCCGAAGGTAAGTCGATTGTTGAATTAGCAAACCAAAGCAAAACAGCACCGTCAATCATAGCGCCTAAAGACTCTGTATTTATCAAATTTACCGCTGAAACCCGCTCCAGCGGTTTGGACACGCCGAATGGATTACGCGTTCGTAAAGGGGCCTTTGATTCCATCCGGAATATAGCCATTAAGGCCGGACATCAATTCCCAATTGAGGTGGAGGACAATGTAAAGAAGATCTCATCAAACGGGGGAACGCCTTTGGTGGTGTCACAAAATGAACAGATCCTGGGCGTGATAGAGCTACAGGACATCATTAAACCCGGCATAGCCGAACGTTTTGAACGTCTGCGCAAAATGGGCGTAAAAACGGTAATGGTTACCGGCGATAACCCTTTAACTGCTAAATTTATAGCTGAAAAAGCAGGTGTTGATGATTTTATTGCCGAGGCTAAGCCCGAGGATAAAATGAACTACATAAAAGCTGAGCAACAGGGCGGCAAACTGGTAGCCATGATGGGCGACGGTACCAATGATGCCCCTGCACTTGCACAGGCAGATGTTGGTGTGGCTATGAACAGCGGTACACAAGCCGCCAAGGAAGCAGGGAACATGGTCGATCTGGATAACGATCCAACCAAACTGATCGAGATTGTGGAAATTGGTAAGCAATTGCTGATGACCCGTGGTACTTTAACCACATTCTCTATTGCAAATGATGTAGCCAAATACTTTGCCATCGTACCGGCTTTGTTTATGGTATCCATACCGGCATTAAAAGCCTTGAATATCATGGATCTGCACAGCCCGCAATCAGCCATATTATCAGCTGTGATCTTTAACGCCATCATTATTCCCTTATTGATACCATTAGCTTTAAGAGGAGTAGAATACAAGCCAATAGGGGCAAGTGCCCTGTTACGTCGTAACCTGCTCATATATGGTTTGGGTGGTGTATTGATTCCTTTCGTAGGTATTAAGCTGATTGATATGCTGGTAGCGATATTCATATAAACCCCAATCGAAATAAAAAATTAAAAGATATAATTATGAAAACGTATTTATTGCCATCTATAAAATTAACCGTCATCCTGCTGGTGATTCTGGGAGGGATTTATCCACTGGCTATTGCCGGTGTTGGAACGTTCTCACCAGGGCATGGTGATGGAGAAACCATCAGCTATAAGGGACACGTTGTGGGCTATGCCAACATCGGGCAAAAGTTCACTAAAGACGAATATTTCTGGTCACGTCCCTCAGCCGTTGACTATCATGCCGATGGTTCAGGCGGGTCAAACAAAGGGCCTTCAAACCCTGACTATTTAAAGGATGTGAAGGCCAAAATCGATACATTCTTAAAGCATAATCCGGGTGTAACCCGCGCGCAGATCCCTGCCGAATTAGTTATCGCTTCAGGCAGCGGCCTCGATCCTGATCTGTCACCTTCCAGTGCAAAGGTGCAGGTGGCACGAATTGCCCGCACAAGAGGAATCTCTGCTGAGAAAATCAACAGTATTATTGATGCTGATACAGAAAAACCATTGCTGGGGATGTTTGGCCCCGCCAAAGTAAATGTGTTAAGATTGAATGTGGCACTTGGTGAATTAAAGAAATAAAAGATTTAACTATAACAAAATGAATAAAAAATTAATATTAATCGCTCTTTTTGGTGCTACAGTATTTACTGCAAAAGCCAATATAACCCTTACTGATACTACCAAAATTGTTGCCGATCCACCGTTAACTATTTCCGGCTCTGTAGATGCTTATTATAAATATGATTTTTCAGGGCATAAAAATATTCCTACCAGCTTTGCCGATGATCAAAACTCTATCTCTATCGGTATGATAGACCTGGGTTTGAAGAAAAAGGTAGGCAAGGCATCATTTGTAGGTGAAGTATCCTTTGGCCCGCGTAGTGACCAATCCCTGCCCTCAGCTAATACCAATTATCATATTCAAAATCTATACGTTTCTTATGATGTAACAGATAAATTAAATTTGACAGGCGGTTATATGGCAACCTTTATTGGTTATGAAGTAATCAGTCCGGCAGGCAACTTTAATTATTCCACATCTTACCTGTTCACCAATGGCCCGTTCCAAAATGCGGGTGTTAAGGCAACTTATTCTTTTTCTGATAAGATAAGTTTGATGGCAGGTATCTTCAATGATGAATGGAATGTATATAAGTCGGCCCATAATGTAGATGCATTTGGCGCTCAATTATTTCTGGCACCAGCAAAAGGATGGACAGCTTATATTAACCTGCTTACCGTCAATAACAGTACACCAACATCAGGAACAGAAATTGATTTAACAACTGCTTACCAAATTACCAATGCTTTTAAATTGGGATTAAATGCAGCAGATTATTCGGCAACTAATGGGGCCGGAACAGGCGGCTTCGAGGGAGTCGCCTTATATCCGCAAATAGCGGTATCAAAAGTGGTTACTTTAGGGTTAAGGGGCGAGTATTTTAAAAACAAGGCAGGTACTTACCAGTCGGCCGGGCCGGCTGCCGGTGAATCAGTAACAGGTTTGACATTAACGGCAAATATTAAATCAGGCCCCTTAACTTTAATTCCTGAAGTAAGACTGGATAACGGATCAAAAGATATGTTTATGGATAGCAATGCCGCGACTACTAAATCTGCATCGCAGTTTGTGTTAGCTGCTGTTTATGCTTTCTAACATAAGTATAAATGATAAGTATGTACCTACACAATCGGTTTGTTGGTTGGTGAGTTAGTTAAACCGGTTAAAGTTCATGCAAAAGGGGGATGTAAAAGCGTCCCCTTTTATAGGTTTAAAAAATGAGTTTAATAAGGCATTACTGCAATTAAATGATGGAGGAAGAAACTAAAGAACAGTCGGTTGAGCATTTTCTGGAACTGATTAAACGTTCCAGGCGAGGCAAGTTTAAAATCTATATCGGCATGAGCGCAGGTGTAGGAAAAACCTATCGTATGCTGCAGGAGGCTCATGCTTTACTACGCAATGGTATAGATGTGAAGATCGGTTATATTGAAACCCACATGCGAAAGGAAACACAAGACCTGATAGCGGGGCTTCCGGTTATACCGCGCCGTGAGCTGTTTTATAAAGGAAAGCAGTTACAGGAAATGGACTTACAGGCTATTTTATCTTTACGCCCCGAGATTGTTATTGTGGATGAATTGGCTCATACCAATATTGAGGGCAGTAAAAATGAAAAACGCTGGCAGGATGTGGTGGAGATCCTGGATGCTGGGATCAATGTGATCAGCGCTATGAATATCCAGCATATTGAGAGCTTATATGAAGATGTAAAAAGTATTACCGGTATTGAGGTGAACGAACGTGTACCGGATAATGTATTGCGGCAGGCCGACGAAGTAGTCAATATCGACCTGACTGCAGATGAATTGGTTACCCGTTTAAGGGAAGGAAAGATCTATACCAATGATAAGATAGCCTTTGCACTGCAAAACTTCTTCCAGAGTGAAAAGATCCTGCAATTGCGTGAACTGGCGCTAAAGGAGGTGGCTACACAGGTAGAAAGAAAGATCCAAACCGAAGTACCTGGTTTATTGCAGGCGAGGCGTGAAAGATTGATGTGCAGCATCAGCACTAACAATGAAACGGCTAAGCTGATCATCCGGAAAACAGCGCGCCTTGCCACTTATTACAATGCCAAATGGTTTGTGGTTTACATTCAAACCCCTAAAGAAAGCGCAGACCGCATTGGCCTGGCAGACCAACGGCACCTGATCAATAATTTTAAGCTGGCCACGCAAATGGGGGCCGAGGTGGTGCGCGTTAAAAGTAAGGTAGTAGCCAGTGGTATGCTTAAAGCGGTTGTTGATAAAAAGATCACCACGCTTTGTATGGGCAAACCTCACTTATCTTTGCTCAGTATTATTTTAAAGACAGCCACATTTAATGAACTGCTGAAAACGCTGAGCAAATTAGACGTAGATTTAGTAATATTATCATGATGAGAATGAATATTAAAACCAAACTTACGTTTGGCCTGCTTTTCCTGTTTGTCGTAATTATCTGCTTTGGGGTATTGGGTATCTACTATGTTAACCGCCTGAGCAACGATGCCAGTAAGATCTTAAAAGACAACCAGATCAGTGTGGAGTATTGCAGCCAGATGCTTAAAGCGCTTGATGAAATACCCGGGGATTCCTCAAAGATTGCTGTTTTTGAAAAAAACCTTAAACTGGAAGAAAACAACATCACGGAGCCAGGAGAATTCGAGGCAACAGCGGAAGTGCGCTACTTATTTGAGCAGCTGAAAAAAGATCCCGCCGGCTTCGATAAAATCAGAGAGATGCACAAGGCCATTTTCAAAATTGATGATGTTAATGAAATTGCTATTATTCATAAAAATGCACGTGCTTCTCATTATGCTACACAGGCTACACTGTGGCTTACCGGTATTGTAACTGTTTTAAGTTTAGTGGCTTTTACTTTTGTAATTAACTTTCCTTCGGTAATTGCAAAACCTATTCGGGAGCTAACAGAAGGGATCAAAGAAATTGCCAACAAAAATTACAGTAAACGAATACATCTGGAACAAAAAGATGAATTTGGCACGCTTGCTGACACCTTTAATACAATGGCGGGGAAACTGGATGAATACGAACACAGTAACCTGGCGGAGATTAAAGCTGAAAAAGGCAGGATAGAAGCTATTATCAACAAAATGAATGACGGGATCATCGGGCTGAACGATAAAAACGAGATCCTGTTTTTCAATTCCGCAGCAGAAAGTCTTTTTGGGCTAAGGGAAAAGGACATTATAGGCAGTTATGCTGCCGATATCGCCATTCAGAATGATCTGCTTCGTACAGTTCTGCAAAATGAAACCAGCAAGCAGCTCAAAATATTTTTAGATAATAAGGAAAGCTTTTTTGTGCAGGAATCTATCCTGATACAGGCCGATAATGTTGTTGGCGGGCGGGTGATCATCTTACGGAATATCACGCCGTTTAAAGAACTGGATGCCGCCAAAACCAATTTTATTGCGACTATCTCGCATGAATTGAAAATTCCTTTATTCGCAATCAACATGAGCACGCAATTACTGGAAGACAAACGGATGGGTGAAATGAATAAGGATCAAACGGAGATATTGGGAACTATAAAAGCCAATGCCGAACGTTTATTAAAAATTACCGGTGAACTGCTGAATATATCCCAAATAGAAACGGGGCGGATTCAATTAAAAAAGGAACCGGCAAAGCCAGAAGTTATCGCGCTGCGTGCGATGCAGGCCGTTCAGCAGCAGGCCACTCAATTCGGAGTAGTATTAAATGAGCATGTAGAGAAAAATCTGCCTATAGTTAATCTTGACGAGGAAAAAACAGTTTGGGTACTGATTAATTTCCTGAATAATGCCATTAAATATTCGTCAGAGGGAGGAACTGTAGAGTTGCATGTAAAGAAAGAACGGGAAATTATCCAATTTTGGGTTGCTGACTATGGCAGGGGTATTGAAGAACAATATGTGGACCGGGTATTTGATAAATACTTCCAGGTTCCCGGCACAACGGAAAGATCGGGAACCGGTTTAGGTTTATCCATTTCCAAAGAGTTTATCGAAACACAGGGCGGAAAAATATGGGTAAACAGCAAATATGGCGAAGGCAGTACCTTTGGTTTTAATATTTTAATTGACGCCTGAAAATAAAAATAAGGATATGACCATTGCAAATATATTATTGGTAGAAGATGAGAACGATGTACGCCTGCTTTTAAAGCGAGTACTTTCGCTAGAGGGTTTTGTAGTTTTTGAGGCCGAAAATATCAAAGAAGCGTCGAAGCAATTAAACCATGAAAGTATAGACCTGGTATTATGTGATGTAAAATTATCCGATGGTAATGGGGTGGAATTTATCAGCAAGATTAAAGCAACTCATCCTTATATTGAGATAATTGTGCTAACCGCTTACGGAAACATACCCGACAGCGTTCAGGCTATTAAAAACGGCGCTTTTGATTATATAACTAAAGCCAATGACAATCAACGTATTTTACCGTTGCTATACCGGGCTTTAGAAAAAGTTAAATTGGAGAAAAGAGTTGCCCAGTTAGAAAAACAGGCCGCTGATCGTTATGCTAATTTTGATTCTATCATTGGGTATTCGCTATCCATTACCCAGGCAAAAACACTTGCGCAAATGGCGGCACCTACGGATGCACCTGTACTACTTTTGGGAGAAACAGGCACCGGTAAGGAGGTTTTTGCGCAGGCGATCCACTCGGCAAGTAAAAGAAATACCAAAACTTTCCTGGGTTTGAATTGCAGTGCTTTCGGCAAAGATATTTTGGAAAGTGAACTTTTTGGCCATAAAGCAGGCGCTTTTACAGGGGCTAATAAAGACAAAAAGGGATTGATTGAAGAGGCTAATGAGGGTACTCTGTTTTTGGATGAAATTGGCGAGATGCCATTAGATTTACAGGCGAAACTGTTACGGGTGCTGGAAACCAGTGAATTTATAAAGGTTGGAGATACCAAACAGGTTAAGGTCAACATCAGGATCATCGCGGCAACCAACCGCGATATTCAGCAGGAGATCAGCAGCGGAAAATTCAGGGAAGATCTGTTTTACCGCCTAAACCTGGTCACCATTAACCTGCCTCCATTAAGAGAGCGTCAGGATGATATTCCTTTACTAGCGGACTATTTTGTAAAAAAGTTAACAAAGGATGCTTACCAGCAGGTAAAGGGCATGACAAATGCTTTTGTTGAACGCCTGCAAAAAAATGAATGGCGTGGCAATATCAGGGAATTGAGAAATGTAATTGAAAGATCGCTGATTGTTTGCCCGGGAACTGAATTGAGCATAGATAATTTACCGGTTGAATTACAATTTAGTACTGCACTTAAATCAAACACACTTTCGGCATTTGATCTTTCCAGTGTAGAGCGCTTGCATATTCACCGAGTACTTCAATATACAAAAGGGAATAAAACACAGGCAGCCAAATTATTGAATATCAGTTCAGCTACATTATATAGGAAAATTGAAGAATATAAAATAGATGAGTAATTAAATATAAAGTAGTGAACTGTTTTTCTGTCTCTTTTATTTCTTTGATTATCAATAAAATATCTTCAAGGTGTTCAAATACAGTCCCGTGTGGTGCACCATACGGGACTGTATTTAATTTCGAATAGGGTTGCTCTTTTTAGAGTGATAAAGCTCCGCTTATGTAGGGCTTTGTACGCCCACCTGGGCTCGAACCACAAACTAAAAGATTATGAGTTTTTCATAGCATACTCTCTACGGAAACCCTACAGGGACAAAAAGAATTTATTATTTTGCATAATCTTTTTTAGACTGACATCATTAATTTATGTGATAAGGGTTAGCAGGAAGTTCACGGCAGCGAATGTTTAGGGACTTTTGTTTATCTTTAAAATCCAAGAACAAAGAAACAGGCCGGCTTAAGATCATTATTTGACCATGCAGTATCACTATCATTATATTTGCCCGGTTTGTGAACGGCGCGGCCTGGACAGTCGGCAGGAATTTAACCTGTTGATAAGCGATGATGAAAGTGACTTCAAAATCAAGTGCAAGCGCGGACATTCGAAAACGGTTGTCTACACCGATGAAAAATATAACATGTTGGCGTATGGATCTGCCATAAAAGTTATAGGGACAGGTGATTGATCCCGCCACTATTTTGGTATAATAATGATTTTATGAAGTATAATACGTGTATTTTGACTGTAATTAACTTGCTGATTGTCAAAAAAATAATTTAATTTTGATGGTCGGGCAATGTCTGCCCGCCTGGTATTTTAAATACCCTTACTGCTCTTTAAAATACTGCCATGCTTAATGCTTGTCGCACTTTTACCTCTGTGCAAAAACTCCTATCGTAGCTTTTTAAATATAAATCATTGATAATCAGGTATAGTGGCATGTTCACATTGTGGTTCGATATTTTACTACATAGATCTATTTATTGCTGTGTAAATAGCAACAGATAAAAATGACTTTTCGAAAGAAAGAGACTTTTTATTTACTTAGGCTTCTGTTCAATTACCCATAAATACCTAAAACACTACCAATGTGAATATAATAGTATATTTACCCTATCTGTTTAGTAGAATTAAATTTATTTTGTATATTTGCGGTGTAAATTAACGCGATGAAGGCATTTTTACTTTCAAATTCAAAATTGAACGAGTTTTATTCTAAAACTTCAGCTTCGTCTCTTGCCTATTGTTGTTGCTAACGGCAACAAACTCTAATTTCCGTTTATTTATTATATCTGAACCCCGATAGAAGGAAGAATGAAATCTTATGGATTAATTCCGCCGTTTGAAAAACACGATTAAAGAATTAAAAATAATTAAAATGAAGTAGCATAGCCACCAAACAAACAATAAAACCGGCAAGGAAGCCTCACCGGTTTGTACAATGAAAGATCAGTTACGTAACGCCAATCACTCACCGATCTTCATCCCAGTTTTACTAACGAAATGAATCATTAATATAAAACCATTTAAAGATATGGAAATTATTCTCCATGCCAAATTAACGCGTATATCCTTATTATATTTTTCTCTTACGCTCTTTCTTCTTCCCTTTCTGGCTAACGCACAAAACCCAAACAGTATTATATCGGGAACCGTTGAGGATGCAGCCACTCATCAGCCACTTCCGGGCGCATCAGTTACAATCAAAGGCACAAAGTATGCCTCGTCAGCCAACAGTTCCGGCAAGTTTACCCTGACTTCACCCAGTCCGCTGCCTGCAATTCTGGTTATCAATTATATTGGTTATGACCGGACTGAGGTTACTGCCACAGGCGGTTCAATAACCATACAGCTAAAAGTTTCCGGCAGCCAATTAAATGATGTGGTTATAGTTGGTTATGGAACGCAAAAGAAAGAAGACCTAACCGGTGCGGTGTCTAAAATCAATGCTGCTGAAGTAAATAAGATTCCTGTGGGCAGTTTCGATGCGCAATTGCAGGGCAAAGCTTCCGGTGTACAGGTGAGTAATCCATCTGGTGTTCCCGGGCAATCTATCTTTGTACGGGTAAGAGGTACCACTTCTATCAACTCCAGCAGCGATCCGCTATATATCGTTGATGGAGTTTTCCTTAACAATACCAGTTTGCAAACGCTGAGTCTTGGCGGTGGCAGCACCTCTCCGCTGGCGGATATTAACCCTGCGGATATCGAAAGCATTGAAATATTGAAAGACGCTTCGGCAACAGCCATTTATGGTTCACGGGGTGCTAACGGTGTAGTTATAGTTACCACTAAACACGGTTCTTATAACAGTAAGCCAAAAATCACACTTGATGCCTCAGCCGGCTGGGTACAGGCCGATAAATCGACACTGCCTAAACTGGTAACCGGTCCTCAAGCGGCGCAACTGGCCAATGAGTGGTGGGTGAATTCAGGTGTCGATAACCCGTCTCTAAACCAAACTGCTGCTAATGAACCTTTCCGGTCGGTAGCATCCGGCGGCCAGGGAACGCCGCAGCAGCAGCAAACTTACAACAGGCTTGATGACTTATTACAACATGGTACGCTTCAGGATTATAACCTGGCCATCCAGGGTGGCTCAAACACCACCAAATACTATGTTGGCGGCGGCTATGATGAGCAGCAGGCTATGTTCAAGGTGCCTACCTTTTCAAGGGAAAGCTTAAAATTCAATTTCGAACAAAAGCTTTCTGATCATGTTACGTTTGGATTAAGCAACAGTATTTCAAGAAGCTACCGCAATCAGGCATTTGATGGTGATGGCCCGAACGTTGACTTGTGGAATGCGATTAACGTACCCACCTATACACCAAAATACGCTGCTGATGGTACTTCAACCGGCACGGATAACATATACCTTTTAATAGCAAATTATAATGTACATACGGTCAGTTTGCGTGATATAGGCAGCCTGTATGCTGAAGCTAAAATAATTGATGGATTAAAGTTTAAAACTACTTTCAGCGTTGATTATGACCACTATGATGAATCCGCCTACTGGGATACTCAACTTAGTCTTGGAAAACCAGCCGGTTCTGCTACATCTAATATTACTCAAAACAGCACCTGGATAAATGAGCAAACACTTACTTATCAAAAGGATTTTGGGCAGCATCATTTAAATTTCCTGCTGGGTAACTCGTTGCAAAGCAACGTGATCGCGTTTACTGGGGCGACAGGTACCGGTTTTGCCAATGACGCTTTTACAGATATATCCTCAGCATCCACCCGTTCATCCAGCCAAACCTGGACCAAATACACCCTTGCTTCATTCTTTGGTAGGTTTGATTACAATTTTGCAGGCAAATATTATTTTGATGCTAGTGTAAGGGCCGACGGTTCATCTAAGTTCGGTACCAATAACCAATGGGGCTACTTCCCGGCATTTTCTGCCGGCTGGCGCTTAAAGCAGGAAGAATTTCTTAAAGATGTTAACTGGCTTACTGATCTCAAGCTTCGCGGATCCTATGGTATCACCGGTAACCAATCGGGTATCAATAATTATGCGGCTAAAGGCTTATGGACAGGTGGCAGCAGTTATGCCGATGTTAACGGAACCGCTGCAGCTGGCATAGCGCCTTATCAGTTAGGCAACACCAACCTGAAATGGGAACAAACGGCTCAAGCCGACCTTGGTTTTGATGCTGGTTTATTCAATAACAGGGTTAATATTACTGTTGATGTTTATAACAAAAATACTACCGGTTTGCTATTGCAGGAACCTATTGCCTCATCGTCGGGTTTTTCAACCTATTGGGCTAACGTAGGCGCAATAAATAATAAAGGTTACGAAGTAGGTATCAGCACAACCAATATACAAACCAGCTCTTTCTCTTGGAAAACGGGATTGAATTTCGCAGGAAATGTGAATAAGATCACCAAACTGCCAACTCCTATAACTGATTATACCCGTAATTGGGTAATCATGCAGCAGGGGTATTCCATGAACTCCTACTGGTTGTATGATCAAATAGGTGTAAACCCGCAAACAGGCGCAGTAATATTTGCCGGCCAGGCTGCCGACGGTACCGTAACTGCTGCCGATAGGAAAATAATGGGCAACGTTTATCCCAAAATATATGGTGGGATCAGCAACAGCTTCACTTACCGGAATTTCGATCTGAGCGTATTATTTACCTTTCAGTACGGCAATAAGTTAATTAACCTGAACCGTTATTTCAGGGAAAGAAATGCGCTTACCGGTGCTGAAGATACCTTTGTTTTACAGGCATGGACCACACCTGGCCAAATCACCGACATTCCAAGATTAACATCAGTAGGTAACAACTATACTATCGACAATAGCTCGCGCTATATGGAAGATGGCTCTTTCCTCAGGTTAAAACAACTCACTTTTGGTTATTCATTGCCAAAATCAGTTGCCTCAAAACTGAATGTGGCTAATGTGCGGGTATATTTTGTAGGCTCGAACCTGTTTTTATGGACCAAATATACCGGCGACCCGGAATCAAGTGTAACTGCCGATCCAAATGCGCAGGGCCTCGGCTCATTTGGCGTACCACCGCAACCTACAGGGTTCCAGTTTGGCTTAAACGTAACCTTTTAATTTAAAACAGATCAGATATGAAAAAAATAACATATATAGTGCTGGGGATCGTTGTCTCAACACTCTCTTATTCATGCAAAAAGTTTCTTGACGTAAACCCCAAAGATCAGCTATCCGACGCGCAAACAATTGTGGACGGAACTTCGGCCCAAACAGCGGTACGCGGTATATATAACGAGTTGGAATCGAATGACTATTATGGCTATACATTTCAAACATTAGGTTTTTTCTCAAGCGACAACATTCAATATGTTGGTTCGCAAACAGTAAATCAGCAATTAACCAATCACGCTGTTGTTTCCGACCTGGCGGCTTTAAATACATCATGGGCCGCTATATATAACACCATAAACAGGGCCAATAACGTACTGGCAAAAGTACCGCCGCTGGCAACAACTTCCACTTTTACCGATAGTCTTAAAAATCAATTGCTGGGCGAAGCGTATTTTGTAAGGGCTCTTTCCTATTTCGACCTGGCAAGAACCTGGGGTGGCGTACAGCTCGTTTTAACACCTACCGTTTCAGCAACAGACCAAACTCAGGCTAAACGCAGCAGCCTGGCCGATACTTATGCCCAGGTGTTAAAGGACCTTACCCAGGCAGAAACCCTGTTGCCTAATATTACTAACCGTATAAGGGCAACCAGGAAAACAGCTTATGCCTTACATGCGCGTTATGCGATTTATCAGAAAGATTGGGCGAATGCCATATTATATGCCTCAAAAATAATTGCTGATAACAATTATTCGCTGATAGGCCCTTACGATGCGTTTTTTGCCAACAATGCCACTGCTACCAACGAATCGGTGTTTGAGTTATACTATAATACCGTTGTAACTAACAGCGAGTCTTACAACTGGTTACCAACCACTAAAGGCGGTGTAGGATGGGTAACGCCCACCAGCAGCATTGTAACACTATTAAATGATCCTACAATTGGCGGAAACAGAAATACATTGCTGCAAACGGTAGTTTCCTCAGGAATTACTAAATACTTCGGCACTTTATATTACCGTGTAGTAGGCTCTAGCTCTGGTGATGACCCGGCTTACATAATAAGGTTAGCGGAATTATACCTGATAAGAGCTGAAGCTGAAGTTAATCAAAACGATCTTACTGATGCCGCAGCCGATCTTAACGCAGTAAGGAACCGTGCAGGCTTACCAGCGACAACAGCGGCTACCCAGGCCGACTTGTTATTGGCTATAGAGAATGAGAACAGGGTGGAGTTTGCTTTTGAAGACCACCGTTGGTATGATCTTGTACGTACAGGCAGGGCACAAACCGTGTTAGGCTTTACCGATGCAAACAAACTGTTGTTGCCTATCCCTTATGCGCAATTGCAGGTCGATCCCAATTTGACACAGAATCCTGGTTATTAAATCAATAAGTTATGAGCACAATACAACAATCAAAAGATCAAATTATATGGAGCGGGACCCAGCGGGCCCTGTTCCGTGTTGCTTTTATTTTCTTTCTGTTGCTGACCATACCACTTGATCCGCAATATTATGAAAGACTATTCTCCATTAACTGGTTCCATTTACATTTTCAGGATCTGTTTAGTATCACCAATTATGCACCTGCGCTGGTGCATATCTCCAAATGGGGTATCGCCAGTTATGCTGGCTGGGGCATTGCACTACTGATTGCTTTGGCGGGATCTGCTGTATGGGGTTTATTAGAAAAAACCAAAGCCGTAAGCTATGAGCAGCTTTATTACTGGCTCAGGGTCATCCTTCGTTTCAGGTTGGCTATCGGCCTTATCGGCTACGGGGTAATCAAGCTTTTTCCTGTACAAATACCTTATCCTACATTAAGCGATCTGCACACTGCTTACGGCGATTTTTTACCCTGGAAAATCTATTATTTATCTACCGGGGCAGCTTCGGCCGGTTATGAACAAACGCTCGGGGCAATAGAAATACTGGCGGGCCTGCTGCTGTTTTACCGGCGAACCACTATTGTGGGGACAAGCATTGCCGCGGCTTTCCTGATCAATATCGTGTTGGCCAATTTTGCTTACCAGTTGGGTGAGCACGTTTATAGCTTGTACTTGCTAATAACCGCTGCTTTCCTTATCGCTTATGATACGCCACGCTTGTACAACCTGCTGGTAAAGGAAGGGCTTGCAAAAGCTGATCAGTTTAAACTTGTTCTGAAATTTAAATATATAGAACAAACCAGGTACACGATAAAAATACTTTTGCTCTTTTTTGTGATTTTTTATGCTTCGTTAACTTATGCAAGCTATAAAAAAAGCAAATGGCCGTATCCCGATACAGCTGGCCTGCCTAATGCTTATGGTATTTATAATGTCCGGGAGTTTAAGCTCAACCATACCGAATTACCTTATTCGGCTACGGACAGCATCCGCTGGCAGAATGTAGTATTTGAGAAATGGAACGTGATCAGCATAAAAGTAAACAGAAATATTCCTATAGATCTGAGCGGTCCGCAGGTCGACTATCAGCCCGATAGTTTGCGTTCCTATGAATCGCAGGGAAATGGCGGCCGGATATTTTACAGTTACACCGTTAAAGATAGTACCGTCAGGCTGGCTAATACAAACATAGCGGCCGATATAGCGACATTTACCATTTCAAGACCAGACAAGTCGACTATAATTCTACAGGGGGTCGACAGCCGCAAGGATAGCTTGTATGTAGTCCTGGATAAACAAAATAAAAAATATTTATTGGATAAAGGCCGCCGGAATCCGGTAACCATCTATTAAAAATTAAAATTATGGCAACATTAATAGTAGAAAAACCAGTCGCCGTTCCTGTTGAAAATGAGCAGACCGGCAGCCTTGCCTGGACCGGATGGGAAAAGTTCCTTTTTCGTGTGGCGTTTATATTTTTTATATTATTGGTCATCCCTATTGACTATACATGGTATGTTAAGCTAATTTCAGTCAAGACCTTTTTTGCATTCCTGAATACGCTTACAGGTTACCGTACCAACTTTTATGTGCTCCATTCGGAAAGCGGCAGATGGGGCCTTGGCGCTTATGTTTCGTGGGGCATTGCTTTACTGGCTGGTCTGGTAGGAGGGGGGATATGGACATTCTTTTCCCGGAAAAGCAAACGAACTGAATACAATAACCTGTATTACTGGCTGCGTGTAGCGGTACGTTACCGCATTGCCATCGGTATTATCGCATTTGGGTTTCTTAAATTCTACCCAATGCAAATGCCAACACCATCACTTTCCAATCTGGATGCCAATTTTGGGGATTATAATACTTATAAGATCTATTGGCAGGTTGTAGGTGTTTCGATCTGGTATGAGGTAGTACTGGGTATTGTAGAGATACTTGGCGGGATATTGGTGTTGTTTCGGCAAACTGCGGCTATCGGTGCCGTATTAGTAGCCGGTGTATTGTATAATATTGCACATGCGAATATTGCTTATGATGGTGGCGTTCATGTTTATAGCGGCCTTTTTGTTTTGTTCTCCTTATTTATATTGATACCCTACATACCCAACTTATGGAAGCTGCTGATCAAAGGTGAAAATGTTACGCCGCATTATTATTATCCTAAACTGAATACCAAATGGCAGAAGATCGTGTTCCATGGTGCAAAATATGGAGTCATCTTTGTATTTACTATCCTGTTTGGCATCTTAAGGTATGATGTGCACTACCACGTAGGGCAGCTAAAGGAACCCATTACTCCGGGCCTTAAAAATGCAACCGGTTATTATAATGTGACGGAATTCAGGCTTAACGGCAAGGTGATTCCTTATTCGCCCCTGGATTCAGTGCGTTGGCAGAATGCCATATTCGAAAAATGGAGCACGCTGATTTATAAAGTAAACAAGCCTTTCCCCATATCACTGGCCAATGGCGGCCCTAATCCAAAGGATGTTGACAGAAACTATGAACTGGCAGGTATCGCCGGAGGCAGAAGATTCCTGTTTTATACGATCAATGCAAAAAAACAGCAGCTCGTTTTACAGGATAAAGACAGGCCCGCTACAGATGAAGACGCGTCCGCCCTTTTCAATACCGTAAAAGCTAAAAAGAAAAAAGCCAAGAAGAAAGAAGATAAAAAACTGGTTTGGAATTTCAGCCGGCCGTCAGCCGATCGTATTATTTTATCAGGCCTTAACGACAAAAAGGACTCGATCTATGTTGTGCTGGATCGCGTTAAAAAAGATTATCCTATCCGCATCGACCGGAGCAATTACACCACAAAAACCATCACTCAATAAATTACCATTAAAATTTATGATCATGTTTAAAAAATTAATAGCAACCCTTATCATTATTTCAACTTTTATTTATGCCCATGCACAAACTACCAAGGTGGTGATCAGGGCAAAGGCTAAGGATGCCAAGTTTATCGGTACGCCCATTGGCGGCGCGTTGGTTATTGTTAAAAACAACCTAACAGGCGAAATACTTGCAAAAGGGTTAACCACCGGCGGCTCGGGCAGTACTGATGTGTTGATCAAGAAGCCAATAGTAAGAGGGCAATCCCTAACGGATAGCGCTACGGCGAAATTTGTGGCTGAAGTTAATATTACCGAACCTACTTTTGCTGATATAGAGGTTATTGCGCCGGTAAACCGCAGAAATGGCACAGTAAAGGCCAGCACACAAATTTGGCTCATTCCCGGCAAAAATATTTTAGGCGATGGCATTGTGCTGGAGATTCCGGGATTTATTCTGGATGTGCTTTCACCTACTACACACCAATTCATCAAACTGGACTCGCTTAAAAACGGTGAGCTGAAATTTAAAGCCAGCCTTACACTAGAATGCGGCTGCCCGATCACCAATGGTGGCATTTGGAATTCAGATGACATCGCGGTTAATGCAATTGTTAAAAAAGAAGGCGTTAAAACCGGTGAGTTATCCCTACAGTTTATTGAACAGAACTTGTTTGAAGGAACATTGAAAGTAAAAGAAAAAGGAGACTATGAACTGGATGTGTATGCCTATGATGCTAAAACTGGTAATACAGGGGTTGACAGGATAAATTTTGTTATACAATAAACCTATGAAAAGAAGAAAATTTATTAACGTGGCCGGAGTGGGTACCTTATCCCTCCTGGCTACTGCTAAAACATTCGGTAAAATTACTACCGTTAATTATCACATTGAGCAGTTTAAAGATAAGGGCTTGGCACACTATTCTTATGCGATTTTGGTTAAAGGCCAGATAATTATAGTCGACCCTGAAAGAAATCCCGAGATCTACTATGATTTTGCCAGGCAGAATAATGCCGTAATTACCGGTGTTATCGAGACTCATCCCCATGCAGATTTTGCCAGTTCACACCTTGAAATTCATCAAACCACAAACGCCAAAATATATGCCAGCAGCCTCACGCAACCGGCTTATCCGCTTACAGCTTTTGATGAAGGCGGGATCATTAAGCTATCCGATCAGGTAAGTTTACGCTCTTTGTACACACCGGGTCATGCGCCGGATCATATAGCGGTTATATTGGAAGAGAACGGCAAAGATGTGGTTGTGTTCTCAGGTGATTCTCTACTGATTGGTGATGTAGGGCGCCCTGACCTGCGCGATTACTCGAACAATGTGCTGGCACAACGTAAAAGGCTGGCAGCCATGATGTACCATACCATACACGAAAAGTTTGCCAAGCTGAATAATGATGTGATCGTTTATCCGGCCCATGGAGCGGGATCGTTATGCGGTAAAGCCATGAGGGATGTACCAAGTTCAACTATAGGTTATGAAAAGGCCCACAACTATGCTTTTCAACCCAGAAGCGAAAGTGATTTTGTACAATTATTAATTAGTGATCTGCCTTTCATTCCCAAATATTTCCCCTATGATGTGGCATTAAATGTCCACGGTGCCCTTGCTGTTAAAACAAGTATTACCAATGTAAATGTGCTTGATAAAAATTTTCATGTAGCAGCCAATGAATTTATTATTGATGGCCGGCCTGCTGCCTTGTTTAAAAACTCCTATATTACAGATGCAATCAATATACAGGATGGCGGTAAATTCGAAACCTGGCTGGGCAGTGTAGTAGCGCCGGATGTGCAATTTTATTTAACTGCCGGAAGTGATAATGATTTGGCTGTACTTATTAACAAGGCAGCCAAGATCGGCTATGAAGCCAATATTAAAGGAGCTTTTGTGTACGATGCCAAAGACGGTAATAGATTCACTGCCTTCGACAACAATTCATTTAATCCGGAAAGTGGGCAATATACTATAATCGATGTAAGGACAGCGAAAGAAGTGAAAGAGGAGAAGATATTCAGTCATGCCATCAATATACCTTTACAAGATCTGGCCAGTCGGATAAAAGAAGTTCCCACGGACAAACCAATTCTGGTTTCTTGCGGTTCTGGATATCGTTCCGCGGCAGGTAGTAGTATCATTAAGAAATATTTGCCCGGCCAGGAAGTGTTTGACCTCGGAACGGCCGTTACACAATATGAAAAGGTTGCCAAAGCTGCCGAAAAGCAAAATACAAAATAAATGGCAGTTTATGAATACGATGCTATTGTAGTAGGGGCTGGTCCTAACGGGTTGGCGGCTGCAATTACCTTACAGCAGGCTGGGTTGTCTATATTACTGATAGAAGGTGCGGGTATCATAGGAGGGGGTATGCGCAGCTCAGCGCTAACGCTGCCCGGATATTTGTCAGATGTGTGCTCAGCTATACATCCTATGGCGGCCGCATCGCCATTTTTTCAGCAATTGCCTTTGGATAAATTCGGATTGGAATACATTAATCCGCCAGTGCTGGCGGCGCATCCGTTTGATAACGGAGATGCTGCGGTCTTAAAACATTCCTTATATGAAACAGCTGATTTTTTAGGCCCGGATAAAAATGCATATCTCAATCTGATCGGACCGATTGTTGATAGTTGGCCTGATATAGCAGCAGATGTCTTGGGGCCACTTCGCTTTCCGAAATATCCGGTAGATCTCTTAAAATTCGGTATACCGGCCCTGCGTTCGGCGTTGGGTATCGCAAATAAATTTAAAACACAGGAAGCAAAAGGTTTATGGGCGGGGATGGCTGCCCATTCACTGTTACCGCTTGACCGACTCACTACGGCGGCCATCGGCTTGGTGCTAATGGCTAACGGCCACATCAAAGGATGGCCAATTCCTAAAGGCGGATCGCAACAAATAGCTAATGCGCTGGCAGGGTATTTTGTTTCGCTTGGAGGGAAAATACAAACAGACTGGTATGTGCGGTCGTTAAAAGAATTGCCTTCGGCAAAGGCAATCCTTTTTGATCTGGGGCCAAAGCAATTGCTGGAAATAGCCGGTGAATCCTTATCGGGTTTTTATAAATGGCAATTAAAAAGATACCGCTATGGTGCCGGTGTGTTTAAAATTGATTGGGCGCTAGACGGAGCCGTGCCTTTTAAAGCCACTGCCTGCAGGGCAGCCGGCACAGTTCATATTGGAGGAACATTGCAGGAAATAGCGGTATCAGAACGTGAAACATCGGCAGGTATAATCACCGAAAAACCGTTTGTCCTGCTGGCACAACAGAGTCTTTTTGATACAGGGCGCGTGCCGGAAGGTAGGCAGGCGCTCTGGGGTTACTGCCATGTACCCAATGGCTCGATGGCAGACCGCACGGCCGCAATTGAAAACCAGATAGAACGTTTTGCGCCGGGTTTTAAAGACCGTATATTGGCAAGGCACGTTTTTAATACGGCACAAATGGAGAGGTATAACGCTAATTATATTGGTGGCGACATTAATGGTGGGATATTGGATATATGGCAGTTATATACCCGTCCTGCTTTGCGGCGCTCACCTTACCGGACATCAGCAAAAGGTATTTATTTGTGCTCTGCCTCAACGCCGCCCGGCGGAGGCGTTCATGGCATGCCTGGTTTCCATGCTGCCAAAAGAGCATTAGAGGATATTTGGCGCTTATAGATCATGTATTATAAAAGCAATAACATCACACACAAATCATGCTATCTGAAAAAGGCGAAATATGCGATAGGGTCATTGATGTTGCTGGCTGTCGACAGCGGCAAACAACCATTATCTGCTGTGCAAATTGCACAACTTGGAAGGATCCCGAAAAAGTACCTTGAAGTGATCCTGCCGGAATTAAGAAATTCAGGATTTTTATTAAGTAAAAAGGCATAAACGGTGGATATCTGTTGAGCAGACCTGTCAATGAAATATTTTAGTTGATGTGCTCCGGATAATTGACGGTCCGATCGCCAGGGTTTCTTGTATCAGTGAATTTCATTTCCATCGCTGTGAGGAATGTATTGATGAAGCAACTACCAGGAAAAGATAAAAGCGCTGGAGCAATTGCGTAATAGTTATAAGGAAAAAACGGGTAATAATAAATAGCTCTTAAAAGGGGTGAGGGTAAAATCTTCCCTTTTTTTATGATTGCACTGCTGTGGTTTGATCGGGAATCATTAGGATGAACTATACGCTAAGCAACATAGTTAACGACCCGAAATAGTTCCTGATCAATTATAAAATGATTATTTTCTCGAAGTCTCTATTGAATACCTCCTTAACTGAATCAGACTGCATTTTTTGAGTTTTTTTATCGGCGATTTACGAAAATCCGTGGTATATCTGTTGTTGTCAGGTATTTATTCAGGTCCAGTTAGGATCCAATTTGACAGGAAACCGGACGGCTCAAATTAGACAAAAAATAAATAGCACCTGTTTACAGGTGCTATTTATTAAATACTTTTTGATACGAATGCATACCTCAAGCTAGTAACGGGCTTAACGTTGAATGAAATTGAGATGATAATAAAACAAAAGAAAAAGGATGCGCAGCATGATATTGAGTGGATGTTAACACCTGAGGTAACATAGTAGCTGCTTGCTAATTCATATAGGGAATGGATCCTTATAACCCCATCTTAATATAAATAAGTACCGCTTTCATCTATAAAAATGGGGTATGGAGTCTTGATATTTAATTTTTTTTTGTAAACTTACACTTAACTAAACCAAGTTCTTATGTCTACAAACATCAAAGTTTATCTAAGCGTATGCAATAGTGCAACATCGCTTCAAGTTGGTGAAAAATCGTATATCGCAGGTTCAAGACAAGAGTTTCATGATACAATTCTTGAGGTATTGGACAATGACATGTTATCACTTTCAATACCCAATCATTGCAGCTTTAAAATCGGGAGTGCGAGCAAGATCAATGCTATTTCAATCAGATATCTTGGCGAAAAAAACGGAAGAGTTAAAGGTATAATAACTGCTCTATATGACGATCCTCTATTGCTGCACTACGGATGTTGTGTATGTTGTGAAGCTGGTTGGTGTGCCTGTGGTGATTCGGGCTGCGAATGCGGACCGCTAAAATAACCATATATTGGGGATTGACTCTTTTTATAATTAATCGATCCATTTTCTAACAGCTATATGAGTGATCTTGGATATTAAAAGTTCCCTGAATTTCGTGTATCGTTTGATTGTCACCAGGGATGTTAATGTACATTACGTCATCTAACGGCCTTAATAGAAAGATTGAGTTTCCCCTAGATCCTTTGCGACCGCAGTTCAAACACCTTTGTAGGAGATTTAACGAAATTGGCTTCTATGGCTAATTATGTTTAAGTACTTTTACATCTTCAAACATATTCGATGGGGTTGGATATTGATGTGGGGCGGCCCGGCCTTAGTACTGGCTCGGAAGTGCCTTCATATGTCTTTATTATGGGCTAGGCGGGGAACATTCTTTAACACTGTCAAGAAACATCTCTGCTACTGTGCCGGATTGGTCATTGTAAAAGTTACATTTTCCTTCTGCCCATCAGCACCGTCGAAACAGGATCGGCCATCATGGCCATTTAAACCAGCATTCCCATTCGGGTTTCCGCTTCCTCCTACGGTTAAGCTGGAGCTGGATGATATCGTCACAGTGGAAGACGGCGAGCATTGGCTGCAAACGCAACGCCCCCAAATAATAACAGGGTCAGGCTTTCGCTGTTACCGCCTGTGCTAAAACTCGTTAAGTTATACCGTGACGACCCTAGGCGGAAAGAAAATAAGCTGTTCCCCACGATCAGCAACCAGAAAGCGAACGCTTACCTGAAGGATATCGCCAAAGTGCCCAATATCAAAAGAAGCTAGCCTAGCCATGTTGCCCAGCATACCTTTGCCGCAATCGTCACGCACGAATGGTGTGCCTATCGAAAGGGTAGGACAGATGCTCGGGCACAAGAGCATCAAGTCCAGGCAAATATATGCGCGGGTGACGGATACTAAAGTAAGGATCGATATGGGCCGTTGAAAGAAAGATATAAGAAGCAGGAGCTGAGTTTGGGGAGTGAGTTTGATTGATATATGGCGCTGATGAGCACGGGCGATACGAATCATAATCAGTAACTTGTGGTTGTGCTGACAGGGAACAACCGATATCTTGCAGCCAACCCTTAAATAAATAATTTGTCTGGCAAATGCTTATTGGTTTGTTAACAACTCTTTTTTTTAAATAAAAAACCAAATTATGAAAAAGTTATTGACACTTCTTACCGCAGTTCTATTTAGTGTGGCGACGCTAACTGTCAACGCGTCACCATTTTATCAAACACCAGCCCCTACAGCACAACATTTAAAGAAAGACGGTACACCTGATATGAGGTATAGTGCCAACAAAACAAAATCGGCAGCGACCACTAAGGCTACGACTACTGCAAAGTCAGCTACGACTACAGCAAAAACTGACGCCAAATCAGCTTTCACTACCGCAAAATCCGATGCAAAGTCTACCGCAAAAAAAGCAACTAAGCAAAAATAGTATACAGTGAAAGGAAATAACAAATGCCGGACTGCAAAGTCTGGCGTTTGTTGTTTAAAGGCAGGCCTAAAAAGCTGAAAATGGTTGAAGAAGAGTAGGGAAATAGACAGCAGTATTGCGCTTATTGTTTTTATAAAGTAATCAAACTGGTAAAGTTGGGATGTGTATACCTCTATGCACACGTGCGCCGGTAGATGGTAAACAGAAAAAGCCCTGGCTATTATCAGAGCTTGTCACTTTCCAGTGTCGCGATGTTCGGACTACTATGTAGCTAATTAAAATATTGATTATGCTAACCTTTTTTTATTTCGTAAACAACAACCGGATAGATCGCCTTTTATCAGCATTCCTTTAATTAGTTATTGCACTTAATAACAGATCGTCAATAAACTTTTTGAGTAAAAACACACACGCAATTTCAAGGATAAATTAATTTATTGTCGGGCAAATCTTTCGCATCTCATCAATATCAGTTAGCATCGCTCTCAGGGTGCCTTGACCTTATTGAATAAATAGTCGTTTAACAAGGTAATGTAAACCAAAAAGTGCTGCCAATTTCAGGTTCATTTTCAGCCCATATCCTTCCGTGATGCCTGGTTACGATCTCATTACATAAATTCCTTACTTAATGGGCATATCCCGCTATCCCAAAAACTTTGGGATGATGTGCTGACTTCCAGCTCCTGTTAATAATATTTATATAATTTGAATGGTCTGTATTTTCAAGTTATTCATTTTTAAGTACTTGTGTTTTTTTTACTGCGATTTCTCCTATACTTTTTTTATACGGGTATGATCAACGCTAGATAATAGTTTAACAGTTATTTTGATGCTGATATATTTGGTCTTTATCAATTTAAACCAATTGGTACCTTTATTATGAAAAGAGTTCTGTTAGTCATATGGCTGGTAGTCATTTTTAATTCAGTTTTTTCGCAAACGCTTACGCCCCGGCAATTATTCCCCGGGCTATTTGAAGCTGTGCAACTATCAGGTATTTTTCCTGATAACAAGACCTTTGTTGATGCCATTCCAATACGCGATCCTGCAACTATAATGAAGGATTATACTTCAATGGGTACAACAACCGGCTTTGATCTTAAACAATTCGTTATCGCTAATTTTACAATTCCGGGCGCTCATAACGATGGCTTTAAAAGTAATGTAGCAGCTGGGATACGCGATCATATAGATACATTATGGACCGTATTATACCGTAAACCGGATTCTATTGCGCCATATTCCTCTTTATTGAGATTACCGGCAGGCTATGTGGTGCCGGGTGGCCGTTTCCGCGAAATGTATTATTGGGACTCTTATTTCACCATGCTTGGTTTACAGGAAAGTCATAAAACAGGGATACTGCAAAATATGGTAACCGATTTTGCTTACCTGATAGATAAATATGGTTTTATCCCTAATGGGATGCGTACTTACTATTTAACCCGTTCACAGCCACCATATTTTTCGATGATGATCGATCTGCTGGCTAATGACAAGGGTAGTAAGGTGCTGGTTAAATATCAGCCTGAACTTTTAAAAGAATATGCTTTCTGGATGAAGGGCAACAAGAATTTAACTATTGGGCAGGCAAGCGATAATGTAGTGCTTATGCCCAACGGCGAGGTACTTAACAGGTATTGGGATGGATCGGACAAACCGCGCGAGGAATCGTATAAACAAGATGTGGATGCTGCAAAGCTAACCCAACAAAAACCGGAAGAATTTTATCGTAATGTTCGGGCAGCGGCAGAATCGGGCTGGGATTTTAGTTCGAGATGGTTTAGCAATCCAAACGATCTGGGAACCATACAAACCACCGATATTATCCCCGTCGATCTGAACTGTTTAATCTATCACCTTGAACTTTCAATTGCGAGATCGTACCGCTTACAGGGCGATCTGCATAATTACAATAGCTACCTAAATAAAGCAATCTCCCGTAAAAAGGCCATCCTTAAATATTGCTGGAGCGAAAAAGAGGGTTGGTTTATGGACTATAACTGGGAATTGAACCGGATATCACCTGTTAAAACACTCGCCGGTGTTTTCCCGCTTGAATTTAATATTGCTGATAAAAAGCAGGCCAATAAGCTTTCTTTAGGTTTAAAATTGAATTTTCTTAAACCCGGAGGGTTGGTTACTACACTTAGCAAAACAGGGCAGCAATGGGATAGCCCAAATGCCTGGGCACCGTTGCAGTATATTGCTATAGATGGTTTAAGTAAGTATCATCACACTGTTTTGGCGCAATCAATAGCCGAACGGTGGATTAGCACCAATACCCGTGTGTTTGAACAAACAGGAAAATTGATGGAAAAATATAACGTTATAGATACCAGAGCAAAAGCTGGCGGTGGCGAATACACGCTTCAGGATGGTTTTGGGTGGACCAACGGGGTGTTGCTCAATTTAATGGATCATTATCCACCCTCGCTTCATATAAAAATTGAATAATAGGTTTTAAGTTAATATTTATTAGCATAGCTTAGATGTGTAATATAAACCTGATTTATGAAGAGACTTGCTATAACTTTTTTGATGCTGACTTTCGGCTTCCCGGTACTTGCATCAACAAAAAGTGATAGTTTACTTACCACGCTTAAAAACGAGCTAACCAAACAAAAAATATACGAAGGCCAAAAAAAGGAGCGGATAGAAAAGTTAAAATCCCAGCTTAGCGGCACACCTAAAAGCGATCTGAACGATCAATACAACATCTGTAGCAAACTGTTTGAGGAATATAAATCATTTCAGTTCGATTCGGCCTATATTTATACCCAAAAGCTGCTGAATATAAGCCAGCTAACAAAAAACACGACCAGGCAAAACGAAACACGGATAAAACTGGCGTTCATCCTGGTATCATCGGGAATGTTTAAGGAAAGTTTTGATTGCCTGAGCCATATAAATACCCATTTATTGGCCGATAGTTCAAGGTTTGAATATTACTCTTTGCAGGCAAGGGCATACTCGGATCTGGCCGACTACAATAACGATAATAAATATTATGCGCCGGATGATAATGCCACATCCATAAAGTATATAGATTCGGCTATAGCCTTATGTAAACCTAATTCGTTCGAGATGCTGATGCACAAGGGCGACAGGCAGATAAGAACGGGCCAGATGCAGGTGCCATCGCCATATTACCTCACATTATTGAACCATTATAACCTTACTGATCATCAAAGGGCAAGGGTTGCTACTGTATTGAGCTTCTTTTATACAGGCTCCGCACATGCAGAGGATAGGATAAATCTGCTGGCACTGGGTGCAATAAACGATATCCGGTCCTCAACCAAAGAAACTTTAGCCATTTTTAAACTGAGCGAAGAGCTATACCATCAGGGCGATGTAAAAGATGCCTACCTGTTTATGCAACAGGCCATGAACGATGCTCAATATTACGGCGCAAGGCTTCGGCAAATAAAGATAGGAGCGGTTTTGCCAATTGTTGCTGCACAGGAGATAATCGTTGCCCAAAATCAAAAGAACAGGTTCCTCGTTTATTTATTGTCAATAGCTGTCGTGGCTATTTTGATCACACTTATAACATTCATCATTTTTAACCGCCTCAAAATATTAAGGGCCAGGGAAAAAATAATTGAAGAAACTAATGTTCAACTGGCAAAAACAAATATTAAACTGATTGAGGACGCGCATATTAAAGAAGAGTATATCGGTTACTTTTTTAACGTAATATCCGGTTATATCCTAAAACTTGAGAAGATAAAAAGGAACGTTGAGCGAAAGGTATCGACCAAAAATTACGACGACCTGCTCCTAACAACTAATGATATCAACATAAAAAAAGAACGGGAAACATTGTTTAACACTTTTGATCGTGTTTTTTTAAAGATCTTCCCCAATTTTATTCCTGCCTTTAATGCTTTGCTAAAAAAAGAAGACCAGATATGGCCCAAGGACAATGAAGTATTAAATACCGATCTCCGCATATTTGCCTTGATGCGATTAGGTATTGACGATAATGAAACCGTGGCTAATATTCTTGAATATTCGGTAAACACCATTTATGTTTACAAAATGCGTATAAAGGCAAAAGCAATTATCCCGGGCGATCACTTCGATCTTTCAATTATGGCTATTGAGGCTGTGGATATCACTAACAAGGCATAAATCTTACGCGCGTTTTGCACATATAGCGCATATCCTATGCCAATTCCATGCTAACATTTATAACGTACATTCTATACTGTTGTTGATACGATATTACGCATAAATAATGGCCGAAAAACGTTAAATTATATTTATACTTTTTTGACATTGGTGTTTTTTTAGTACCTGACTAACAGTTAGTTGAATTTTAAAAATCCTGTTTTTTCTTAAATTTTAAGCGAACAAATAGGTTATGCTATTTCGTTTATATTCCTTTGATCTGTATTCAGATATCAGGATATACAAGGCTCCTTAACCACTGTTAATTCTGAAACCTGCAATAGGCTAATTAAACCAATTTTTAACTTTTATAACATAATCCAAAACAAGGCGCTATTGCCCTATTTGTCATAACTGATGAATTAGCATTTAGATTTACTTTGTTTTAATTATAACCAAATATTTATGCTGCTAAACCATTTATTACTTCAATAATACATCCCCAAATCATGAATTATTAACCATTATGAACAACTAACTATTACAATTATGAAGAGAAGTTTATTATTTATTTTATGCCTATGCCTATGCTTACTGATAAATGCTACCCAAGCAGCAAGCAGCAAACCTTCCGTACACCAGCAAGCTAACGGAAATATAACAGGCACCGTGGTAGACAAAGCAGGCCAACCTATCCTGGGAGCAACTATTACCATAAAAGGTGATAAAACAGCAATCACCAGTAGTGATAAAACAGGAAAATTCACCTTGACCGTTGCAATAGGAAAAACATTAGTTATCACTGCCGTAAGTTACAAACCGGTTGAGGTTGTCGTTGCAGATAATACGGCACTGAATGTTGTATTGGTTGATGACCTTATGGAGTTGAACACCGTAGTTGTTACAGGTAGTACCAACCCGGTAAGAAAATTGGAAGCGAGCGTTGCGCTTACAAGCTTTGGAAGCAAGGCAATAGAGCAGCTTGCGCCTACAAGCACAGCCGATCTGTTAAAGCATGTACCGGGATTTTTGGTAGAAGCATCGGGCGGTGAGGTTGGGAACAACCTTTTTGCAAGGGGTATACCGGCAGCAGGTGGTTACCAGTTTGTAACTATAGAGGAAGATGGAATGCCGGTTTTCGAAGATGGTGAACTACAATTTGGCAATGCCGATAACTGGATAAGGGTGGATGAAACAACAGCACGCCTTGAAGCAGTAAGAGGTGGGTCGGGTTCTATCTTCGCCAATAATGCACCCGGTGGTTTAATTAACTTCATATCAAAAACAGGCACTGACGATTTTGCCGGGACTTTTAAACTGAGCACAGGCACTGATGGTCTTTTTAGAACTGATTTAAACCTTAGCGGCCCGCTGATCAAAGATAAGTTATTTTACGATATAGGCGGTTTCTACCGGGTAGAAAACGGTGTTCGTGATCCGGGTTACAAAGGGAACGACGGGGGCCAGGTTAAAATGAATTTAAAGTATGTGTTGGATAGTACAGGCTATGTTAAAGTGAGTTATAAGCACTTGGATGACAAGGACCTGTTCCTGCTGCCAATTCCATTAACCGGTAGCACTGATCCCAAGGGCGTTAATGGTTTCAATCCAAATACATCAACATTTGCTTCATCAAATTACAGCCAGATCAGCGTGCCACAATTAGGCGGCGGATATTTTACCAGGAACCTTGAAGATGGTATACACCCAATAGTTAACGCCTACGGTATGGAGTTCAACAAAAATTTGGGCAGTGGATTTTCCATAGATAATAATATGAAATATACCAACATTAACATGCAATATACCGCCATTTTTCCTGGAGATACGCCGCAAACGGGCGCAGCTTTTGCAGCCAGTAATTCCATAGCCGATCCGCTGTATACCAATGTCAATACAGGGGCAGTAGTTAATCCTGCCTATGTAGCTAATGTTGGCTTTTGGGCAATAAACAAGCAAATGGAAAATTTTGCGAATAACATGAGTTTTAGCTACAAAAACAAATGGTTAACAGTATCAGCAGGTTATTACTATTCAAGTTTCACGTCGAACCAATATTGGAACTGGAGTAATATTTTGGTTAGTGTAGAGCAACACCCTCAATTATTGAACCTGGTTAATAATGCGGTTCCGGCAGGTTCGCCAAATTCTTCAGTTACGTATAATGGTATAACAGATATGTCGTTCCTTACCAGGCAATCTCAATTCTCAGGCACTTTAAATGACTTTTTTGGCGATGCCCAAATAAAAGCTAACCCGGATTTGACTTTCGACTTGGGCCTACGCTATAGTTCAGACCGATATAATGGTTACAATGCTACCGAAAGCGCCGCACACAGCCTTGATAACAATACATCATTCGGCTATGATTTTACCCAAACAACTGCTGATAACTCCAGCACAACTGTAGGTGGCCCGTACTATTACTGGAAATATAAAGTGAGCCGTTTATCAACTAGCCTAGCGGCTAACTATAAAATCAGTGAAGATATGTCGATGTATGCAAGGTATAGTAATGGTTTCCGTTCGCCCGATGAGGCCACTTATTATTCTAATGCAACGGATTTATCGGCTATAAAATCAACCGGTGTTATACAATACGAACTTGGTTACAAATATGAAAGCAATAACTTCGCGCTATTCGCCAACGGTTTTTACATGACTATGGATAACATTCCTTTTAACGATGTATTGGCCGACGGAACATCAACCAACCAATTTGCAGGTGCTAAAAATATAGGCGTTGAAATTGAAGGTGAATATCATGCCGGACCTTTTAACTTAACACTTAATGCCACTATCCAAAACCCGACACTTACCAATTTCTCAGGAACAACCTCGGCACCTACCGCAACAAACCCTAATGCTACAGCGCCATTTGATTATAATGGAAACTCGGTAGAAAGGATACCTAAGTTTTATGGCACCATCCGCCCGGGTTATAATATTACCAAAAACTTATTGATGTATGTTGAACTGGATCATTTCGGTCAAAAATATGCAGACAATGCCAACCTTGATATCCTGCCTAAATTTGATGTATTGAATGCAGGCCTGGCATTAAAAGTAAAACAAATGCGTTTTGCACTGGATGTATCTAATATCACCAATACGGTTGGTTTAACTGAAGGCAACCCCAGAATAACTGCAGCTTCTGGTCCAATTTACTATGCACGCCCCATTGAAGGCAGGTTTGGTAAGTTATCAGCCGCCTTCAATTTCTAACAGATATAAATAAACGAAACACTATAGAAATGACTGGAGCTCTATCTCCAGTCATTTTTTGCTATAAGCGTAATCGTAGATAACGGCATTGTAATGCTTGAAAACTCGCGTACGCTGAGTTTAAATAACTCATCTTTTCGCCACCATTTCAGCTACATTTTGTTGGCGATACCCCAAATTTTTTCTTAAAAGCAGTGCTGAAATGCTGTACAGAACTATAACCCAGTTCAAAGGCTATTTCGCTGGCGGTCTTATTTTTTTCCAGGAGGTCGGTTTTAGCCAGTTCCAGGCGCGTTTCAGCCAGGTAGCCAAATACGGTGTTCCCAAACAGCTCTTTAAATCCTTTTTTTAGTTTGTACTCATTGATGCCGGCGACTTTTGCCAGATCGCTCAGACCGGGCGGCATATCCAGGTGTTGTACCAGGTATTCCCGGGCATAAATGATCCGTTCTTTATCATACTCTGTTTTTAAATACCGTACAGCTGAATGATGAAAGGCATGATAAGCTTCGGCCTGTAACACCAATAACTCCATACTTTTTGATAACAGGAACATCTTTTTCAGGTCATCCTGGTATTTGCATCCGACGATGGCGTTAATGGCATTGATCATGTTAATGTCCATGTATAAATTAGTGTCACTCAATGCCACCGTTTTACCCAGTAGCACATCATCGCCAAAACGCTTGAGCACATCATTTGCTCCCTCGGTTATTCTTAAAAAGGCATCCGTGTTAAACTGGATCATAAAAGTGTTCACAAATAACTCATCGTTTTTCAGGATACCTTCGCCGCTTTGTGAATAAAAGAGGTTATGCTGGTATTTGCCTAACTCAAAAGGCCTATCCATGTTTTTATTGGTGATGGTGGTTTTGCCTTTCATATTAAAATAGAGCGTCACCATGTCCAGATCGCCTTTCCACTCCATTTCCATGCGCTCTTTATAGTGCCAGTTGCTATAGCCCATCCGTATACCGTTGAAATACCATTGTTTCATTTGCACATCTGCGAAAGGTAAATTGAGGTGCATGTTTTGTTCAACCAGCTTTTCGCTGTTAAAATCCTTTCCTGATAACTCATTGGAATGAAGGATACTATTATCCGCTTTGTTTTTTATTTCGAATGGCATTGCTCCCGATTATATAAAGTTTGCTCCGGTTAATGTAAACGGCAAAGTACTGCTGCTGCCGATTTTTGTACTATCAAATTAAACCTACCAATTAAACGCCCGGAGGGTGGATTAGTTACGGGAAACAAATTGAAAGTATAAATGAACTTTAAAAAACTAAGACAAATGATTGAAGTAAAAGGAAACGGAAACATAGTTTCCATCGGGAAAGAGGTGAGCTCTTTTATCAGGCTGCACATGAGCGTAAGCGGTACCATTGAACTGATTCAGGCTGCTATAGAAAAAGTGGTCATTGAAGCGGATGAAAATTTACAGGAATACATAGAGGTGGTCAATTCAGGCAGAACATTGTATGTTACTGCGGACGGTAAATGGCGCAGGCCTGGGTTTAGCAAACTAAACGTAAAAGTTTATTATCGCCAGCTTTATAACATATATAACGGCTGTGTAAACGGTACATTGATCTGCGCAAATATCCTTAAAGCCAGCGAACCTGTTGAAATAAAAATATGCAGTGATAAAAGCAGTAGCAAACTTCATATAAACGCTCCGGCAATAAAGCTGATCACTGCCTGTGTAGGTGATGTGGAAATAGAAGGCGCGTGCCATATGCTGGAGATTAAAGCAAGATCAGAAGGCCATCTGCTGGCCCGTAAAATGGAAGCTAAAAATATAGTGCTTAAAAATTATTCACAAGGCAATATTGAGCTGTTTGCTGAGGAAACGCTCACGATCAGTAACTATGGAGAGGGTAACATCAGCTATTGGGGGAATGGTGTACTCAAGGACATTAAACACAATGGCGACGGGAATGTAAGGCACATCAACGCTGAACAGGTTAAGTAAACATCAACAAAAAATAAACATGGAAAATGAAAAAGTGATCATAGCCGGTGGCGGCATGGCGGGGCTTACGCTTGCCCTATTCTTAAAAAAAGCAGGAATACCCGTAGCTGTTTATGAGGCCTATCCGGAGTTTAAAAACTCCGGGCTATCCTTTACCATAGCACCAAACGGCATGCAAGTGTTGGCAGAATTAGGGCTTAGTACAGCGATCATCAAAAGCGGAAATATCATTTCGGCATTTGAATTTAAGAATGCAGGGGGAGGCCGCATCGCCAGGATACGAACCGGTCATGGAGAACAATACGGACAGCCATCGGTCATGATATCCAGGTATACTTTGCACAAAGCGCTTTATGGCGCCGCATTGGCGCAAGGCATTGCAGTGAACTACGGTAAAAAGTTGATCGCCATAAATGAGAGAGGAGAGATGGTAACGGCCCTGTTTGAGGATGGTACCCAGGTAAATGGGGCGCTATTGATCGGCGCAGATGGCATACATTCGGCGACAAGACAGCTTATCTTCCCTGATGCCCCGAAACCAGCTTATGTAGGTTTTTATGGAACAGGTGGTATACTGGATATAAAAGACATTAATAACGACGAAACGTTAAATAAAGGGGATTTAACACTGGTTTATGGCAACGCCGGCTTTTTCGGGTACGGCTTTGACAAGCCGGACGAAATATTATGGTGGAGCAGCCTTGAAGTGCCCGAAAATGAAGTGAAATCTTTTGTAACCAATAACACGGATGACCAGATCCGGAACAGGTTACTGGACCTGTTTGCTGATTACCATCACCCTGTTAAAGAGCTGGTTGCCAAGACAAAGCAATTTGCCCAAACCATCAGCTACCAAATTGCCCCTTTGGACGGCTGGCATAAAGGAAGAGTCATATTGATCGGCGATGCTGGCCATGCACTGAGCACGACCTCGGGCCAGGGCGCGTCCATGGCTTTCGAAGACGCGATGTTTCTGGCTAAATTATTTAAGGATAATGGAATAGCTAACTATCAACAAATTTTTAAGCTGTTTGAAGCGGAGCGCATGCCTCGGTTAAAAAAGTTTTTTGAAGCAGCCAAAAGGGGTAATAGCGATAAAAAGGTAACCGGCACCTTTGGCCTATTTATAAAAGAAAAAATGATGGCGTTTTTTATTGGCCTATTTGGCGAAAAAGGACTTAAATGGCAGTATAGCTATAAAATAAACTGGAATAAATAATATCAGGGATATTTATAACCAAAGAATTTAGTTGGTGTCTGGCCGGTGATAATGGCCGTTCAATTCGGCCAAAGGAATATTAGTAAAATGCCTGGATATGCCTACCCTAAACCGTATGGCTACAAAACTAATATTTCGGGATGTTGAAGATCTTTCCGTAGAGAAAATAAGATGATTCGGTGTTAATTCTCCTGTATGATTAATGAAAAACGGATCTTTGTGATGAATAAAAAGTTCAATGCCCTAGCCGGTGAAATAACGGGCATATAAATTTCATTTTGCTTCTGTGTATTGTCCCAGCTCCAATATCTATCGATATAAGACTTAAGTTCCGCACAAGGAGAAAAAAAACAAATATTCATAAATTTCAATTCTTTTATACATCTTCTCGACACAACTAGAGGTATAGCTTGATTAGCAAAAATATTTGCGTACAAGGGAAGCAAGATAATTTATATATAAGTTTAGTAGGATAGGCTGATGTCAATTCAAAATTGAATTTTCATAGGCAATAATGTCTCTTTTTATAAGGAAAGACTGATTTATAATCAGCAATATTCTTTAGTGAGCAATGATCAAAATGCACCTAATTAATACCAAGTATTAAAGGAATGTTTTAAGAATTCAAAGAACAAGGAGTTTTTTAATAAATTAGTTTCTGAGAAAGTCGAGGTCGCTCTATACAAAGACGACGCTTGAGGACGTATATATAATCATTCGGCGTACTGTTAGAAATAGTAAGATAGCATGGGGAAATTCAGATACTTGATACTAATAATTCTTTCTATAGCTATTATAAAAGCATTTCCAGAAAGCATTAATCATTCCGTAATTGTTCTTGACTGCCTCTGGAAGTTCCACACCGGCGACGAGAAGCATTGGTCTGATCAACGATTTGATGACGCTGACTGGGAGAAAGTAGATCTGACGCCCACACCAGGAGCTCATGACAACGATGTTGGCCTTTTGGGTTATGTGAAAGGCTGGACTGCTAAAGGTCACCCGGGATATTCAGGTTATGCCTGGTACAGGATTCACATTAACATTGCCGGTGAAAAAATCAGTGATTTAGAGATGACAGGGCCACCGGACGTGGAAGATGCTTACCAGGTTTTTGCTAATGGGTTTTTACTGGGCAGTGACGGTGATTTTTCTGGTAAAACGCCAACTGTTTATAGCATACGGCCGCGTATCTTTTCACTTTCAAAAGCCAGATTTGCCCCGAAAGATGGCAATGACTCCCTGGTTATTGCTTTTCGGGTTTGGGTGGATGCAGGTACGATAAAAGGTTCGCCGGACGATGCGGGTGGGATTCATATTGCACCAACTATAGGCGTAAAGAGCGGTATTGAAGCCATATATCACGCTCAATGGCTGCAATCCTTTTGGGGATATATTGTTGATGCGGTTGAGCCCTTGCTGTTTATTTTGCTGGCTATTTTGACCTGTAATATTACCCTTTTTTATTCTTCAAAAAGGGCCCGCCGGTGGTTCGTTCTGGCATTATTATTAACCGCCTGTGTTCGTGCTAACCAGGTTCTCTTTTTCTGGGCCCCATATGAAAGCAATCATGCTTATGATTTGATCAGGGAAGTCATCCTCACACCCCTTTGCCTTTGGGCCTGGCTAATGACAATTCGCTTTTGGTTCGGTATAGAAAATAGGTTAACATGGTTTCCCAAGGTTCTTAATTCGCTGACTATATTGTTTATGGTATGCAGGCTTTTCAGCCTTTCCTGGTTTTTCCCAGGCACTTTTCAACCATTAAAGGCTGATTTCGATATTGCTTGCAATTGGTTCAGAATTGCGTTTTTAGCCCTATTAATAGTTTTGGTATTAATGGGATACAGGCAACGGCGACATCAACATCAACTATGGCTTGTTATGCCGGCAGTTATTTTATTAGCTACCGGCCTGTTTGCGCAGGAATTATCTATAGCTCATATCCCCGGCATTTGGTTTCCTTATGGAATCGGCGTCTCACGCACGCAATACGCATATGCCGGGTTTATTATATTTATGTTTTCTATACTTATTCCGTTAAAGAGAAAGGAGGAAAGCCATTTATCATAAGGCTATCGGGCATCTACCTTCCCAAAGGTCGGTTATAGTAACTGAAAGAAACGAGAGACTACCTGGCAATTTTAATATTATCGATGAGGTTATATGTTTTTTACGGATTTAGATCCGCGGCCCAGTTTAGATAGTCTCTGTAAAATACGTTGTCAATACCTGTGCAATTTCCCCGGGGCCTGTTTCATCCGGTCCAAAATGATTCAGCGTCGGAAATTCTTTTATACCAGCCAGAGGTAATACTTCCTTTAATGCCCGGACAGCCTGTCCCACCCATTTGAGTTTACTTTTACCGCCATACATCAATAATACCTCCGCAGTTATTTCGTGATAATCTAAATAGGTATTATTTTTACTCGCTATTTGTTGATGCTCGCGTAAATTTGACGGCATCAGGGCATACATTTGCTCTCTTTTAGGGCCTTTAATAAAAAGAGGCAACATCAACTTCATCATCCATAAAGGCGTCCTCTGCGCGTTTTCGGGTCCCGCCTTGATCGAAAATACGGCAAATGCATCCAGATATTGATGAGCTGCCATATATTTTTCATAGTCAGGTATCCAGCTCACGTTAATGGAGTTATCAACAGATACGCCCGGTTCATATACGGCGATTTTACTGAACGCCTTATTGCTTCGTGCGGCTTCAAGAGCGATTAATCCGCCATAGCTGTGGCCGAAAAGATAGATGGCCCCGGTGTGTTTTTGTAGTGCATCCAGGTCCTCACATTCTTTCGTGGTGCTGTAATCTTCTCCTTGCGGACCGCTCAATCCGCGCCCGCGCCTTTCCATGGAATAAACTGTAAATCGCTGCGCTAAGCCGGCTGCAAGCTGACTATAGTTTGCAGCGATGGATAGCACACCATGAATAAGAATAAGGCCGGGACCACTCCCTGTTTTTAGATAACTAATAATGGTACCATCCCTGGAAATAACTGTGCCGCCCTCAGGGACTGTGTTGAGCTGATTTTTTAAAGACATGTGTACTTTTTTAAATGTGTTAGTTTTTTGCTATCAGGGCTTCATAAAGTTTGCGGGTAAGTGCAGCATATTGTGTACTATCTACCTTGGCTTTATCGAGAATTCCATTAAAATGTTCATGGAGCATTACCGAACCTTTTGTGGTTATCTCATTGCCTTTTGGGGTAAGGGTGACCAGCCGTTTACGGGCATGAGCAGGATCGATTCTGACAGTAACATAACCTTTCTTTGATAACTCGACAAGCATTTTACTTACCGCCGGATCACTGTGTCCTAATATAAGTGCCAGATCGTGCTGCGTTTTTGTTCCGCCGTCCTGTAATACGGCCAAAACCCGGCAGCGCTTATAGGACATACCAAAATTCTCGGTCAATATTTTGTCTGCGACGCGGTCCATTTCCATTACCAGTCGATGTATCAGGTATTCCGGCCTATTTTCTATCATAGAAATCTTAACTAGTTAATATTAACTATGCAATATTAATGTTTTAATATTAAAAACAAAATAATTGTAATAGAATGTTATGCTGATCTAGTGATATCAGCGGTATATTCAATATAGATTACTAATTCTTTTACACAAGATACCATCAATATAACGGTGAACATTTGATTCTGCCGGTCTATAATTATTTGAGCAGCATTTTGGAAGCCATATCTGCAATTCTCCTGTGCAATTCACCATAATGCACAATACGTTCATTTAAGTCTCATAGGATCCAGGCTTTATATTTACCGACAATAGGTTGAAAAGTTTAAATTAGAATGAGTTTAATAGGTTCGGATATCTTTTTTTTATGATCGATTTCGCGTTTTGCGGCATCTCACTTAGCGGAACAGGCTTATCCTGGGGGCGTGATTGTTTTTGATTAATATCACCCAGTAAGCTCCATTTGCGCGTCATTTCTGCAGGCTCTGTGGCCTTAACATCATACCTGGTAAAATCGATAACTTCTTCCGGAGTATTCTTTTTCAAGTCTTTGAGCAATGCCAGGCGGAAGTCTTTGTTCATAAACCATTTTATCTCCTTATCCGCATCCGAGCCGCCAATACCAGATCCACGTTCTACAAAACGGTAATTGAAACTATTGCTTTTATAATGAGCCCGCCACAACAGGCCAAATTCTCCTTGGGTGATCAGTTTAACATCGGGCCAGCGTTGCCTGATGGCTGTTAACCAGCTTTTTAATGAAGCTACATCAATAGGCAGGGAAAGTTCCCAGCAATTAGTTACCCAGGCAAAGCCATTAAGCTGGTAGCCTTTATCAAAATGGATGGCAGTGGCAAACATCATTTCTTGTAAACCTATCTCATTTCCATATCGGCCAAGCGTTTCTATCGGGCCAACACCCATCCGGCTATTAAATCCGCCCTCAAAACCCTTTCTTCTGGCCGCAAGGAAATCAACGGTCCAGCCATCAAGATTAACACAATCAATAAAATCATTTTTATTTTGCGCCGGTTTGCAAAAATGTTCTTTTGAGGGATAATAAGGATAAGAAACAGAGCCGTCACCATCCTGGTTATCTATACTAAATTGGCTCCAGATATTTCCCTGGCATACATGTATTCCCTCTTTTTCTGCCAGGTATTGTTGATTTTCAGCCGACAGGAACCCCGCCACTATACTTGACGGACGGTAGCCACCGCCTACCATATCGCCTATTATTTTCAGCGCGTCATGCAGGTCCTTATTTACTTGTTCCGTTGTGTTATATGCATTAGCAAAATAAGCGCCGGGTATAAACGTAATATCATCGCCATATTTGTAATGGTAGCCTACTACCAGCTTTCTTATTTCCAGGTAATTAACGCTCGTGTCCTGCAGGGCGAGCCAGCTGAACGACCAGGTCATTTTCCCACCCGGAAATCCTTCCGCTACTGCGTTTCTGAAGGCAATAACCCTTGCCGGGGTATGTAACGCTCGCTCATCTTCCCCTACGTTGCGGTCTCTTGATACTTCAATCTGGTTTACCCTGATGACAGTATTGAAAGTCAGGAAACGATTTCCCATAAGTGTTAATTCACTTTTGGGTTTGTTTTCCTGCCCGTGTGCACTGGAAAATGCTATTACTATTAAAAGAAGACTGGCCAGTCGGAGTGTTAATTTGAATTTCATTTGATCTGGTTGTAGTTACTAATTATTTCGCTTTTCAATTAAATAAGTGGTATCAGCATTACAGGAATATACCTGTAGGCTAGTAAACAAGGGGCAGCATTCTACTGCCCCTCTGTGAAATTTAAATTACCATCCGGGATTTTGTTGGAGCGTATGCCCGGCAACCTGATACAAATTAACTTCCTGAGTTGGAAGCGGTTGTAAATAATCTTTGGCCGGATCGAATGTCCTGCCTGATTCTGTGGTCATAAAGCCGTTAGCATCCGCTTTTGCCTGGTAAATAGCTGTGCTGTATAACGGGTAGGTTTGCCAGGTTGATCCTTTTATCTTTATTCCCATTACGTTCTCAGGCATTTCTACCTCAGCGGTTTTCCAACGGCGAACATCATCGTAACGGAAACCTTCCAATGCAAGTTCCACCGTTCTTTCGCGACGGATCTCTGTCTTCATATCCATACCATGCAACGCAAGAAAGGCGTTAGTAAGATGCGGCATCCCTACACGGTCGCGGAGTACATTGATTGAAAGGTTCAAATCACCATCACTTAGCGTGCCTGTGGATTCAAAGGTAGCTTCAGCATAAATCAACAAGACTTCAGCATAGCGTATCAGGTGCCTGTCAAAATCAAATAAACTGGCGTCACCCATTTCCCCTGAATTGTTAGCAATGGGATCCTCAGACATGTATTTGTACAAAATATAACCTGTACTCGGGCTTCTTTGCGGATTATCGGGATAATTGGCAATAGGTATAACCGGGTGAAATACGCGTACTGTTTTTTTACCCGGAATGATCATGGTCATCGTCATACGGGGATCACGGAATTGATATTCGGATGTCATGGTAGCATAACCCTGAAACTTAGTTCCCGGGCTGGTAATCGACACACCGGCGGTATCCAAATACATATCGGCCAATTTCTTGGTTGGATTATAACCTTGTCCATCGCAATCATAAGGATATTCCTGGCCAATTATGCCCCTTGCATACCTGCGGTCAAGGATACATTCTTTTGAGTCGTCTCCAGCTTCAATAAAGTTGTAACGATAGCTTTGTGCCCCACTACCAGTATACAAAGCGTACAGTCCACTGTTCATCACTGTTTTTGTCGCGGCAATTGCCTGGGTAAAATAAGAATTGCCGTCAGACTGTCCACGGTACTTTTCCCAGGTGCCTTCATATAATGCTACACGGGCAAGCAAGGATAGAGCAGCGCCTTTAGTAATACGGCCAATATCCGGGGCCGACAAATCTGACTGGAGCGGTAAATTAGCAGCCGCGGCATTGAGGTCACTGATGATAAAATCAGCGGTTTGTTTCTGGGTCGACCGCGGTGTATACAACAAAGGATCATTCACAGCAAGCACCGTAGAAATTAACGGCACGCCACCATATATTTCCATGATTTTCCAGTAATACCAGGCCCTGAAAAACTGCGCTTCGGCAACATATTGTTTAATACCTGCATCGGTAAGCCCGGCGCCATGCGCCATAATATTGTTCGCGTCGCGAATATATTGATAACTCATACTCCATTGGGGTTGGCCACCTATATTATTTGTGCCATTTTGTGACACGGTAAGTGTTCCGTTGCTGGTTGTATTGGGATTGTTAAATGCGATATCTGATTCAGTATCGTCAAAACCGAAACGATCAAGCCCCTGGTATAAAGTGTTTGCAGCTGATTTAAAGTCACTGGCGGTTTTCCAGAAAACAACATCAGTAATCTCATCCTGTGGTTCTACGTTAAGCTGTTTCTTACAACCTGTTCCCAAAATTGCTAGAATTAAGCCCAGTGTTGCAAAACGATATCCTAGCCGATTGAATATTGTGGTAATTAATATATTTCTTTTCATCGTTTTCATAATTAAAATTTAACATCTACACCCATTGAATAAACTTTGTTAAACGGATAAGTAAAGGCACTCATGCTGCCGTCTTCCGGATCAAAGTTTCCACCCAATGTACCTTTGGATATAGTAATCAGGTCCGAGCCGCTAAAGAATATCCTGGCCGACTTCATTTTTATCCTTTGTACAAATGAGGTTGGTAAATTATAACCAACGGTGATAGTCTTAAACCTCAGATAAGCGTCATTCTCCAGCGTAAGCGATGATGTGTGATAATCGTAATTCCTGATGTCATCATAACCTAAACTACCGGGAATATATCTCGGATATTGCGCGTTTGTATTTTGCGGTGTCCAGGTTTTGCCGTAATAATATTGCAAAGAGTTATAGTAAAAAGCGTTTGGCGTGGCTATATCGCCGCCATATTGTACAGTTCTTTTACCAACACCCTGTAGAAATACAGCAAAATCAAAGTTTTTGTATTGTACTGTGATATTTGATGAATACGTGTACTCTGGAATGGCATTGCCCAGGTAAACCATATCACCGTTCTGGCCTTTTGCAGGATTGCCATATTCAGTCAGTGCGCCATCGCCGTCTACGTCTTTATACATAACGTCACCTACCTGTATGTCTTGCGGTACGCCCGTTAATTTTTTGTAGGCAGTTAACTGGGCCTGGTTTTGAATAATACCGTTGTACACATATCCGAAATAAGAATCAATCGGATAACCTTGACGTGCGTAATTCAATCCTTCGCCATAGCCGCTACTGTTTTTTAAACTCACCAATTTATCCGTGTTAGTACTCAATTGGGCCATAACACTGTAGCGGAACTCACCAATATGATCTCTCCAGGTGACAGAAGCTTCAAAACCCTTGGTTACCAACCGGCCCTGATTTTCGGTAGGTGGTGTGGCACCAAAAGTGGCAGGAACGCCTACGGCAACCAGCATATCATTATTGATCTTGTTAAAGTAATCAAATGAAGCCGTCAACCGTGATTTCAGTATTTGCACATCGATACCGACATTTTTGTTGGTGATAGTTTCCCAGGTCCTGGTTGGTGAAGCAGGAGAAGCGGTTGCTCCCGGTAAACCAGCATTTGGTGATCCTAGCGGATAAACGCCTCCAATGGTAATCAAAGGTATATAATCGAACAGACCCAGTGAACTGATGTTCTGGTTACCGGCCCTACCATAAGATACCCGTAACTTCAGTTGATCGAAAAAATTCAGGTCTTTAATAAATTTCTCCTCGCTCACATTGTAAGCTAACGCTGCCGAAGGAAACACTTCACTCCAGCGCTCACTTGGTGCAAACTTGGTACTGGCGTCGGTACGGGCGGTTATGTCAAGGATAAATTTATTTTTGTAAGAATAACTTAAACGACCGAAGTATGATTCTAACGTCTGGTTATTTAAGTCCCCGGTATAATTGATATAAGCAAGGTTGGTTTTATCAGCCAGGTTAAGCGTTAAAATATCATTATTAGGGAAGTTATACCCGGTAATAGACTGGCCTTCATTATTGGTTTTTTCCAGCGAAGTACCTACTGTAAAGTCAAAGTTATGATCGCCAAATTTTTTATCATAATCTGCGTAAACCTGGTATAGCTGATAAGTGGTTCGGCCATTTGAATAAGTTGCCGAATTTGGTGTGTTACGGATGTCCTGTATACCGTTATCCCAGTTGTACCGGGTATATGTTGGCAACAATGAATCCTCGTTATTAAAATCAAGGTTGACGGCTGCCTGGCCGGTAATGGTTAAGCCATCAATAGGTTTATAATTAGCCAGGAAATTGGTATGGACGCCTGTATACCATGTGGTGGTTAACCCGCCTTGTGCAAGCGACTGTGCCGGGTTCTCGTACCCTTGATAGCCATAAAAATTCCCGGCAGGATTGTAAACGGGCTGGTATGGAAACTGATTTGATGCCTGGTATAACGGATTGTCGTATCCGGCACTTGGGGTAATCTCAGTCGGCGTTTTGGTAAGCGTATTTTGAATTTCTGTTCGCGTTTGCAGATCGAAATTTTTGAGCAGATGCATATTATTATTAAATCGCAGGTTGTAACGGTCGGCATAGTTCGTACCATAGTTTAATGTGCCACCATCGTGATCGTAACCGCCAGAAATAATAAACGTATTGTATTCATTACCGCCCGAAATTGACAAGCTGTGCAGCTCCTGAACTCCATCTTTAAAAACCACTTTATTCCAATCTGTATTGCCATAAAAACCCGGATAACCGGTTACGCCAAAATTCCAGCCTTGCAATGTATCAACGGGCGCATTGTTCTTAATATTGGTAAAAACAGAGTTTGGAAACCCTGGCTGCCCTGCATTTATTAAGCCATTATTCATGAATGTAGCAAATTGCAGGGTATTCATCATTTTTTTCAGATAGGTAGGTTGCTTCAAACCGATGTTGAAGGAGTAATCTATTTGCAGTGGCCCTTTCTTTCCCTGTTTGGTAGTTACTAAAATAACTCCATCTGCGGCTCTATTGCCATAAATCGCGGCGGCAGCATCCTTTAAAACAGTAACAGACGCAATATCCCTCGGATTCAGCGTACTCATATCGCCTGGCACCCCATCGATCAATATTAAGGGGTCTTCACCACCGATTGCCGTAGAACCATTAATGCTTGAAAAGCCCCGTACTTGCAATGTATAGCCTTGAGCGTTAGGCTGGCCACTACCTTGAGTAATGGTTACACCAGGAAGTTCGCCCTCCAGCGCGTCGTACACGTTATTAATAGGCCGGTTTTCAAATACATCGGCTTTTACTGTTGATATAGCACCTGTTATAGCGCCTTTGGTCCTGGTGCCGTAACCAATTACCACAACATCACTAAGCTTGTTTTGAACGCTCGCAAGGCTTACATTAATGATTGTTTTGCTGCCAGCGACTATCTTTTGCGTGCGGTATCCAACAAAGGAAAAAACCAAAACAGAATTTGGGTCTGGTGCATTCAGTGTGTATTTACCATTGTTATCGGTAATTGCACCAAAGCTGGTCCCTTCTACACCAACGCTAACACCTGATAACGGCTCATTGGATGTGCTGTCCCTCACCACCCCAGAAATATTTTGTTTCTGCGCAGGGATACCGGCATCAGCTTTAACTTTCTCTGGTTGCGCTTTATTGGTAATTAGTATTACCTTGTTGGTTAGTTTGTAGGTTAAGGACTGGCCCTTAAAGCAATCGTCAAGAACTTTTAGAAGATCCTGATCTTTGATATCAATTGTTACGGGTTTAAAATCCTTAACAGTTATATTGTTGTAGAGAAAATCGACATTGGCCTGTTCTCTAAGTTTCGCAACAATTTCATTTAAAGATGCCCTTTTTACATTTAATGACACCAGTTGCCCATAACCCTCAGCTCTTATTTGTAAAAAACTGATGATCATTAAAAATATGGTCAGTTTCATTTTTAAGATAAAATTGGAAAATACATGGGAATTCCTCCTGAAAAGTAATTCAGTAATTTTTTTATACATTTGAATGTTAGGTTAAATAAACTAATCGGTTGACTGCAATCGTTTTGATTACCTGATTTCAGCAATTTGCTGGCTGACCAGGGACGGCTTCAACGTTCCTGGTTTAGTAATCTTTGGTTTGAGTATTGCTGCTTAAATAATCACCTCCTTTCTTAAAATTCCATTAAATTATTACCTGTTATACTTATTGGTTCCGGCACAAAAGTTATTTGCCGATAGTAATTTTTCTGTCTTCAATTTTAAAATGTACATGCCCCAGCTGTTGCAGATCATGTAAAATTTCAGTCAGGTCAGCCTGTCGTGAAAATGTGCCCCCAAAAGTTTCGCTCTTGTCTATATCACTGTATTGAATATCAACATCATACCATCTACTTATTACCCTCATGATGCTGCTTATATCCATGTTATCAAACAAAAAATAGCCTTTTTTCCAGGATATTACCTGTTCGGTGTTGACTGTACTAATCTTCAAATCATTTTTCGCAATATTCGCCTGCTGACCCGGTACAAGCATTTGCGATTCACGGGAGGATAGATTGCGTATCAATACGCTTCCTTCAAGTAAGGTTGTACTTACAGCCGGTTCGTCATCGTATGCGTTAATATTAAAGTGTGTTCCCAGTACCCTGACTTCCTGATTGTTGCTGATTACCTTAAATGGCTGATTTTTGTTATGGGCCACCTCAAAATAAGCTTCCCCGGTAAGTTCAACTCTTCTTTCATTTTTCGAAAAATGAAGCGGATATTTTAGGGAGGATGCAGCATTTAGCCAAACTTTAGTTCCATCGGGAAGCTGTATGCTATATTGGCCGCCCCGCTTAGTTTCGATGGTATTATAAGCCTCAAGGTTATAAGGCTGCTTTGATGAACCTGTGGGATTTTTATAGACAATCTGCCCTTTACTATTTTTGGTGATAGAGACACCATACTGGCTGGCAATTGTCCCGGTTCTCTGACTATCCAAAACAATCTGCTGGCCGTTTGCCAGTTTAAGAATGGCTTTGTCTGAGCCGGGAATAATAGCCTTTTGTATACTGGCTTTTGCTGTCAGCTGCATTTTTTGCTGTTTATTTAAGGCGAATCCAATTAAAAAAACGATAGTTATACTAGCTGCTATGCCAATAGCACGATAAGTTCGCTTTAAATTAATTACACGTTTATTCGCCTTTACTTTAAAATCAAAACGTTCATAAAGCTGGTTTATAAGTTCCTCCTCGCCTCTGGACTCACTCACCCATTCATCAAAGCTCTTAGAACTATAATCAACAGACTCATACCATTGATTTAGTTCATGCAGTTCTTCTGCATTTATTTGATCTTTTGAATATTGTTCAATTAAATATTGTAGTCTGTGATGTTCCATTAAAATTTTGATCGGAGTGAAATTAAATACCGGCTTATATCAATAAGACGAGCAGCCAACATCAAAGTGTTATCTGCTACTGATTTTTTTTTATATAAATTACAAAAGTTAATACTGCAATCTTTTCATATAAATAATTCATTATAATTGTGGTAGCAACCTAAGTAATTTTAATTTTTGTGGAATCTAGCGATTTGGAGTTGATCTTACTTTGGCAACAAGGTGATGAATTTGCTTTTGAGGTTATCTATAAAAGATATTCTCCTCAATTGCTGGCTTTGGCTATGCGCAAAACAAACGATAGAAATATCTCGGAAGAATTTATCCAGGATATTTTTCTGACACTCTATAATAGCCGTAAGAATGCATCTGAGATTGCTTCTCTCGGGGCATATCTCAGCACTATACTTAAAAATAAAATTTTAGATCATTACAGGCACAGCCTTGTACATAAAAAATATGAGGAATACCTGGCCATGTCATATGAAGAACAGGATTTTTCTACCATTCATTCTTTAGAGATAAAAGATCTCGAAAAGCATTTAAATTCACATATTGAGAAACTGCCTCCGCAATGCAGGAGTGTTTTTAAACTAAGGAGACAAGAATATCTTTCTGTAAAGGAAATAGCAAACCGGCTCGACATTTCTGAAAATACAGTGAAGCAGCATATGCGCAAGGCATTAAGATTATTAAAATTATCACTGATGAACTATGAAAAAATAATTTCGATCATCATAATCCTTAAAATACCAATGCGTTTTTAGCTAACTCCTTTGTCATAAATAGCTTATCAGAAAATAAATATACCTTGCCGAACTTTTTTTTGAAAGCATGTGAGAAGTGCGACAGGCTTTCAAAGCCCAGTTCGAGGTAAATAGCCGAGGGTTTTTGATGTTTGCTTTCAATGAGGTGCTAATGAAAGCACCCAATTTTCATGCTTGACCAACTATATGAAATAAAACTTTGGTTGACATAACCAAAACTAAGTTATTTTACTATGGATTACTCCTTTTTTATTCGGAATAATTACATTTTTTGCACCTTTGGAGGATAGCATTTGCAGCTATGCCAAAGCGAAAAAAAGCTGGTGAGTATCTGGTGAGTCAAAACCGGAAAAATCCTTAAATAGCGAAATTAGGCGGAAAACAGGGGGGGCAAAAAAGTGCCTCCCTCACCGCTGAGTATCAATTTAAAATACGAAAAAAGCCTGTAAATCATACGATTACAGGCTTTTTTCGTTTCCGGACTTAATCAAAATATGTGCGGATTCGCAAAGTTTTGGTGCGACCTTCAATGCGTCTTTTTTTTTCATAAAAAAGACGCACTGAAATTAGTTTAATGATCTGACTTACAGTATTTTTAGATACTAAACATACTGACTTTTATAGGCTGCATTTTCGAAATTTGTTTACTTAAAAATGCGTCTTTATGTTAGAAAAGAGTTTCGGTTTGTTGTTTTTCCTCAAACAACCCCAAAATTATGACGGCAGCGGGCCAATGCTGAACAAAGTATTTCGGGATGATATTTTTAATATTCCGGGACGAGGTGGCCAATGATCCCGGAATATCCAATTACTTGACTGTTTCTTTATCTTCAGTTGCTGTTTTATAGAGTAAATGATTCAACGCTTAAATTGTTGTTGGTTTTCTTTGTATTAGGTAACCGCAATCAGCCGATCTCATTAGCTTAATGTAAAACCAAGCTATCTATTTATTGTTTATTTTTTACTTTTTAATTAAAAAAGCCGAGATCATGTGCCATTTAAGCGACGAAAAATTAATCTTTCTCAATAAATTATTTTTTTTTATTCAGAAAGATAAACTGGCTGATTATTTGATATGACTAATGAACTACTAAGCAAAATTTAATAATTTATTTTTTGAGTTGCAACTTTTAAATATTCTGAATAGTCATGTGCCGAAAATTATTGTCAATACAAGCAATTATTATTATATTAATCCCGCTGTTTATAGTCAAAATAGGGAAGGCTATAGCAGAGTAAAAAATCGATGAGTTTATTTGAAAGTTACCTTTTTGACGATGAAACACCTAATCTAGCACGTTTAATTAACAGCGTCAACGCCGGTATTTGGGAATTTGATGTAAACACTAATAAAGTAAAATGGTCGGTTAGCTTGTTTACGATTTTGGGCTACCAGCCTGGGGAAATTGAATGCTCCTACAGTAATTTTATTGACAATTTAATTTATTATCAGGATAAGGCTTCATTTCTGGCGACTATAAATAATCGGACGGCGCAGTCATCAGAAATCGCGTATATCCGGTTATTGACAAAAAATGGTTATGAGTGGTTTCAAAGTACTGTGAAGAGACAAGGGAACGCAAAAATTGCAGGTACCCTGATAAATATAAATCAATTTAAGTTTTCAGAATTACAGCTGACCACGAACAATACATTTGTTGCTGAAACTAATAAATTGCTTAAAGTTGGCGCCTGGGAAATTGATGTAACATTAAATAAGTTATTCTTAACTAATGAAGCATTGGATATTTTTGAGCTGCATCGGCAACCGGCTACTATTGATGAACTAATTGGTTGTTTTGAACCGGAGCATAGGCAGTTGTTGACTGCTGCTATTGAAGATTGTATCAGAATTGGACGGCCTTATGATCTCGATCTAAGATTAAAAACAGGGAAAGGCAGAATTATTTGGACAAAAATAAAAGCAGTAGCAAAAATTGATAATTATGGCAAATGCTTACTGATCAAAGGTGTGATACAAGATATTAATGTCACAAAGCATAGTGAAAATAAACTGAAATCAACACTTAATTTAATAAGCCACAAGAATGAGCGACTGCAAAATTTTGCTTATATCGCATCACATAATTTGAGATCGTACGCTGGTAATTTACAATTAATGCTGAACCTGCATGAGGAATCAAAAACTCAAACCGAACAGCAGGAAATTCTATCGCATGTAAGAAGCATCAGTAACAGTTTAAACGCCACTATTGAACACCTAAATGAAATTGTAAAAATTGATTTGGTAGCAAATCAGGAAAAAATACTGATCGAATTTGACTTACTTTTTAAAAATATTTTGAATGCGCTGCAAAGCAATATACATTCGGCTAATGCCATCGTCAAATATGACTTTAGTAAGTGTCCTAATATTTATTACCTGCCGGCATATTTAGAAAGTATCTTTCATAATATGCTCACTAATGCTTTAAAATATCGCAGTCCTGACCGGCAAGCCATCATCACTTGTAAAAGTCACATCGAAAACGAGCATGTATACCTTATTTTTGAGGATAACGGAATGGGTATTGATATGAAAAAAAATGGTGACAAGATTTTTGGTATGTATCAAACCTTTCATAATAATCTGGACTCGCAGGGGATTGGCCTTTACATTACCCGTAATCAGATTGAAGCTCTTGGTGGAACGATAACGGTAGAAAGTAATTTAAATATTGGAACAAAATTTATTATTAAACTTTTATAATTTGCAACAATTCCAAAACACAACTCGTATAATCCTCCATATCATGGATCATACCACACAAATTGCCTGGATTATAGATGATGATGAAGTCTACAGGTTCGGATTTAGAAAATATGTAGAAGTAAAGGAATTATGTGCTAATGTTGTGGATTTTTCTAACGGAAGAGATGCTATAAACTTTTTAGGTGATGCTGTAAATGCTGCTAATTTACCTGATATCATATTTTTAGATATTGATATGCCTGTGATGAATGGTTGGGAGTTTATGGTAGCTTTTGAGCAGATCAGGACACGAATCAGCAAAAAGATCACCATATTTTTAGTGACTTCTTGTATCAGTTATGAGGATATATTACATGCTCAAAACCATCCGGATATTACCGATTACATTATAAAACCCATTAATTCGCAACAATTTAATTTAGCTTTTACAGGTGAATTCAGAAAAAAAATTGCGTAAGTAAATGATGTGATTTGCCCAGTTCTCTACACGCGAAATAAAAGACCTTTAGCAATATGATTTCCTATATGTGAGAGTGGTGTTATTACGACATTTAACTGTGTATTTTGTTTCAGATTACAATAATGCTTAATGCTTTTGACGGTTTATTTTTTCGATGATCAGGCTTGATGAATATCCTGCTATAAATTTGATGGTCTTAATTTCACCGCCATTTGCAATGACTTTGTTTGCTCCGGCTATGTTCTCTAAGGCGTAATCTGCCCCCTTAACCAAAATGTCTGGTAATATATCTGAAATCAGATCAGTAGGAGTATTTTCGCCAAATATGATAACCATATCCACAAAACAAAGGCATGATAATAATGCCGCTCTACTTTTCTGATCATTTACAGGCCTGTCTGGCCCTTTAATTCTGCTGACAGAATCATCGCTGTTCAAGCCTACAATTAATTTATTGCCGAGATTCGCGGCCTCGGCCAGATAGCTCAAATGGCCTATATGAATTAAATCAAAGACGCCATTTGTAAAAACAATCTTTTCTCCTTTGCCTTGCCACTCTTTTAACTGGCGGACTGCTGACGTTAAATCAAATAACTTTTTTGAAAGAATACTATTGATTGATATTTGCATTATTGTTTGCTTATTCCATGTGATCCGTTCGCCGCACCTGTTTCAAATATTTTTTCTAAAGCGGGTCTTGTAACGGGCTTTAAAACGTAATCTTTTACGGATCTATATTTCTTTAAGCGCAAAACGTCACGCGAGTCAATTGATGAAGATATGATATAGATTTGAATCGATTTAGTGATCTTTCGCTGTATTATTTTATACCGCTCCAAGAAGTCCCACCCGTTCATGATCGGCATATTTAAATCTAAGAATATAATATCAGGAAGGCGGTCGGTATTATCGCTGTTTACTTCCATAAACTTTAAAATTTCATCAGCATTGTCACTGTGGGTTACCTGATCAACAGGATTTGTTAAATGTAGGGTCAACATTCTTTCCATGATAAAATGTTGAAACGGGTCATCGTCGATAATAAATAAGTTCATATTATTTTGTTTAATGGCAGATGAATACTTATAATCTACTCAAATTGATTTTTAATTTCATAACCCAAATCTTTCAGCATTTTGTCTTTTCTGAACACGTTAATATCTGATGTCACCATATCATTGATCAGCATCTTTAAATCATACTTGATTTCCCATCCCAGTTTTTCAATGGCTTTGGTAGGATCGCCTATCAGCAGGTCAACTTCGGTAGGACGGAAATAGGCCGGATCAACTGCAATTATTTCTTTTCCTATTTCAACAAGGTAATCCATGTTCCGGCAGGATGTTACGTAACCTTTTTCGGAAACTCCGGATCCTTCAAAAGTTATTTCAATACCTAACTCTTCGAATGCCATTTTTACAAAGTCACGTACTGCTGTTGTTATACCTGTGGCTATTACATAATCTTCGGGTTTCTCTTGCTGCAAAATTAACCACATGGCCTCCACGTAATCTTTAGCGTGTCCCCAGTCTCGCCGGGAGTCCAGGTTACCCAGGTACAACTTATCCTGCAGCCCCATCGCAATTTTTACAGCGGCCCGGGTTATTTTACGGGTTACAAAAGTCTCACCGCGCAAAGGGCTTTCATGGTTGAAAAGAATGCCGTTACAGGCAAAAATATCATATGCCTCCCTGTAATTTACAGTTATCCAATAAGCGTACAGTTTTGCTACAGCATATGGCGACCGCGGATAAAAGGGGGTGGTTTCTGATTGCGGAACAGCTTGTACCAACCCGTAAAGTTCAGAGGTTGAAGCCTGGTATATTTTGGTTTTTTTTGTGAGCCCCAATATCCTTATAGCTTCCAGCAGCCTGAGTGTGCCTATGCCATCAGCATTGGCTGTATACTCCGGTGTATCAAAACTTACTTTTACATGTGACATGGCACCAAGGTTATAAATTTCATCAGGCTGCACTTGTTGAATGATGCGGATAAGATTGGTGGAGTCGGACAGGTCGCCGTAATGCATCACAAAGCTTCGGTTTTCGTCATGCGGATCCTGATACAAATGATCGATACGCTCCGTATTAAAAAGAGAGCTTCTGCGTTTTACGCCATGAACCTCATAATTTTTTGATAACAGGAGTTCAGCAAGATAGGCTCCGTCCTGACCGGTAATGCCGGTGATTAAGGCTTTCTTTTTCATAATATGAATGTTTAGTTTTAGGAAATTATAACAGTAACCCAACAGGATACTGTAAAGCAGACTTATGATGGCCTGCGGTATTTGAAGGAAAATAAGAGAAAATTTACAGGGACGTAAAGCAAGACAATTCCAATAACTGTATCAGTTATGGTGCGGCAACAGCGATTTTGTAGGGTATTTTAAAGAAAGACCTATGCTTCTTCTATAGACAGAAGGCCTTTTGGTCTCGAAAATGATACTTCTGCTTCGTGGTAAAGGTAATTTGAGGAAGAGTATTCGTAGACATCGACATCCAACAAACATATACTGATCATACCGCGATTTTCATCCATGGATTTAACTGAACCATAGAAGGTTAAATTTCGTTCCGTATCCGTAATATAGATTTTTTGATATGACATGACCATTACGGAGTCTTGGGTTAAGCGGGGTTGTAAAGATGCTTTCAAGTTTTTTTCTCATCTTATACGTAGAGCTTTTGCTAATGGTTTTAATTATTGTGAAATTTTGTCTTTTAACTATAATGTTGCTAGCCTTTCAGGTTTGTGGATATTATTTGAGTTCCACAAATTCAAGGGCTGTGTTCTTCTCATGTATGGCGACACTTTTGTTTTCCAGTTTGTTGAATATCCTGGTCAGGATATTGTTTTTATTCAAATGATTTTCTGCATAGCTCCGGCCGTTAAGTTTAACAAGGGAATTATCGCGGTTGCAGCATGTAATAATAGCGTCTTCCAGTAATGTTAAGTCTTCCGATGGTATAACAATACCCATGTGATTGTCATTCACTGTTTCAAAAAGACTAGTGCCTGGCTCGGCTGTTATCAGGGCCAATCCACCAACCGCAAGTATGGTTGTAAGTTTAGAGGGCATCACCAGGTCACTTGCGCTCTTTTTCTGAAGCACAAGATGCACATCGGCCATGTTTAGAAAGTTATTGAACTGATGCGGCTCCTGAAGAGGGAAAAAATATACATTATTAAGTTTTTGTTCCTTTGCCCTTGACATCAGCTTTTCTTTATAAGGACCTGTCCCGCAAATTACAAATTTAATAAAGGGGCTTGATGCAGTCAGGTTTTGCGCCACTGTAAGTATGCTTTCCAAACCTTGTTTTTCGCCGATGCTGCCGGAGTACAACACTATTTTATCATTTTCATGAAACCCCCAAAGAATTTTTAATTCAGTCCTGTCGTAAAGCGGGCAATAAGCGACGGTATCCACCCAGTTAGGGAAAAATAAAATATCCTTATCTGCCTTTTTCGCTATCTTTTTGAGCATACCACCAGATATTGTACTGATATGGTTTACCCTTTTCATAATGTTGGCTTCCATGGCGAACAGGGTGTTAAAAACCAGATCCGATTTGATGAGCTGCAGGTCGCGGGCGGCTTCAATTTGCAGGTCCTGGATATGATAAACTATTTTTCCGCCCTTAAAAAAGCGGTAGAACAAGCCCAGAAAGCCGAGATGAAAAGGCGGGGAAACACAAAAAATATAGTCTTTTTTGGGTTTAAACAGCAGGTATGTAATCATTACTAACGCCGAAATGAAAAAGGTGGCTTCATGTATTAGCCTTTTTAATCCGCTAGGGTTCTTAGGCACATACATTGGGCAGCGATAAATGTTTAACCGTCCATTTTTTAATGTTTCCCTGGTATAAAATCTGTTCGTGTAAGGTTTAAGGGTTTTCCAATAAGGATAATACGGAAACGCTGTAACCATATTACATTTAAAATTGTTTTCGGTTAACCAGTCTACCATTTCACCGGTATATTTACCTATTCCGGTTAATTCGGGTGAAAAATTAATGCCTATGATAAGCACACTTTTTGTTGTTCGATCAGACATGTTTATATTTCTATTAGAGCTATAATTGAAAATAATTCGGCCGGAGAGATTGGCTATGTATTTAAGGGGCCTGGGTTTTGTAACTTTTGTGCAAGGCACATCAATGATAACGCACTTTTATCAGCAAAGGGATTTCTGCCTGATAACAGATTACCTAATTGATATTTAAGCTCGGCTTTTCCTTTCCTGCCTTCCAACACTTCTTCACCAAGTTCATGATTATGGGGGTATACGTTTACTTTGAAACCCAAGGGTTCAAGTGTTTCTTTAAAAAATGAATTTGACACACCATGCCCGGGTTTATGATGTATTTCGCAGGCTAACCCCCAATATTGCTGGCTTGTAGTTTTATGAAACCCCCGGCCGGTTAACCTGTAAATCAATTTCCGGCTGTTCCATAGCAATTTTGCAGCACCTTTATAGTCCCAGGCACTCAATTGAGGATCATGATCAGTAACCAATATACCTCCGGGTTTTAATAAGCGGGCTGCTTCCATTAAAACAAGTTCCATGTTTTCACAATGGTGTAGGGCTGCATTCAGTACAACTACATCAGCAAAGCCAGCTATAAAAGGTAAATCTGTAGCATCAGCCAGTACGCTGGTGTATCCAAGGCCTTTAGCAAATTCCAATGATTTTGGTGCCACATCAATACCTATTAAAAGCCTGGGTTTACCGCTTAGTGTTGCGTAAATATTACCCGGCCCGCATCCAATATCAACAACAATCTTGTTATCCCAACTGCCGATAGCTTTAGTCCATCTGCTTTTAAATGATGGGCTCCTGTGGCAATAAATAAGATATTCTTCAGCCCATTCCGGATGATTGAAATAATAGGCATTCGATTTTATTGCTTCAGATGGTTTATCGATCGGAAACTCGAAATATGTTCCATTAAATGTAAAAATTTCACCAGCCTTGATATAGGGTCTGATTGTACTTTCCCGTCGAATTTCCATGTTTTGATTGTTTAGGAGTAACTAATATTAATGGCAGTTTTTTATAGTGTAACTTTCTTAATAATGCAACGTATAGAACTCACATAGCCCATTACTTAGTGGGGGGATTGTCACCCGGAAGGAAAAAATAAATGCTCCGGTTTTAAGAATTTAACCCTACCTGAACATTATCGTTTATCGTTGCTTCCTGGTTTACGTTGTTGTAATTGGTTTTTCGCTGTGATAAGATCTCTCTTCTTTTAATCACGATCATATGCTCATAAAATGAGAGGTTAATACAGTATGTAAGCCCCGGTAAACCTTCAATAAAACCCAGTTTGAAAAAATAGGTGTGTATAAACCTCAATAACGGCCATCCCGGAACTTTAATCATCCAGGATTTTAACGCCGGGTTGCGAATACTTCCGTGTTTGCTGAATACATTTTTGAGAGGCGGGCATTTATCAAGCCGGGCAATTGCTTCAAGGGTTGAATACCTGTTATGCCTTTCTATCCAATGTGACCAACCCTTAGAAAAGCCGAAATGGATGTAAGGTTCTTTAATATATAATACATTCCCAAGTACCTTTCCCTCTTTTTGCCCATGACCAAAATCGGTATAGGTTACCCTATTTTTACGCAATAGTCTTAATTGCCATTTAGGGAAATTATCACATCTTTTAAGCCACTTACCTTCAAGCATCATTTTCCAGCAGCAATAAAAGCCAGCCACATCGTCATCAGCGTTATCAGTAGCTGATTGTATTTCGTTAATGAATTCAGGTGAGGCAACCTCATCTGCATCCAGAAAAAGCACCCAGTCATATTTTACATCAATATTTTTCAGTGCGAAATTTCGTTGTTTACCAAAACTTTGAAAAGGATTAACTAATACATTCACCCCATATTGCAAGGCTATTTCACATGTTTTATCAGTGCTAAGCGAGTCCAAAATATGTATATCATCAGTCCACGCTAATGATTCCAAGCATACCGGTAAATCAGCTTCTTCGTTTTTTGTAAGTATAATTACAGATATCATTTTTATAGCGTTAAAGCAGCAACTTGATGGCTTTTTTCAGTTGTGCATGTGTTTTTATTAACCAGTATTACGGTTAAGTGCTGTGCCAGTCTTGCAGCAAATGTTCCTAACAAGAAAGTTGGATTAGCTTGGCCTGATGTGGGAAATACTGAACTGCTGCACACATAAACGTTAGCGGTTCCCCAAATTTTTAGGTTTCTATCAACTACGCCACGGTCGGGTGTATCAGCTATCCTGGTAGTTCCTGATTGATGCAGGCCATCTTTTGACATAGTTTTTATGGCCGATGGTAATTCATTTTCGTTAAACCAGTATTTCAGCTCTCCGCAATCGCAATCCCTGAGCCATTTATCCAGCACATCATGTAATTTGATGACCGATGATATGTCCGAATCTGTAAGAGAATAATCGATAATTAGGGTTTCCCCGTCTTTATCCAGCTTCATGCAATTTCCTTCAAAGGGTATTTGTTCGGCATGAAAATGTAATGCGTAGGTATTTGCAGGGCTGAACAGGAATATTCCAGGCAGCTTGCGTGTAGTGCAATATCTTTTGTAAAATATTGCGGCGGGTTTTAATAATGAACCAGGCAGGCCCTTTACAATATTCCCCAGGTGCGCGCCCACCTTATTAATTTTACCTTTAGTAATAGAATGCGCGATTGCAGGCGGCGCCAATTTTTTGCCGAGCACCGGCGTAATCATGGCCAGGTACATAAATGACATGGCGCCGCTACGGTGTTTGGGATCAAAGTATAGTGGGTTATCGAGCCATATGGCTGTATTTAATAGATTATTACTTTTTAAAAAATCAGTTGAAAATTGGAACCGGCGCCTGACATATGTTCCATCGGTGTCTCTTTTGAATGAATAATTTGTTTTGTTAGGGTCGCCGTTAAACTTTACACTTGCAATTTTACCCGATAAATGTCCTTGATAATATTTGCCCAAAGAAGCCGGAGGCGATTCTAGGTTTTTAAATATTTGATTATTGCGTAATAGCACACGGGTGCTTTCCTGGGCTCCGGCTGCCAACACAAATGCGGCTGCCGAAAGTTGGATCAGCTTTTTAGTGCTTACTTCTCTTATTGTTAAAAATGTAATTTTTCCACGCTCATCAGGTTCCGAAAAATCTCTTGCTTCGTACCCTTCCAGTAATGTTAAATTCTCTTGCGCTTTAATAGTTGCTGCATAACGTTTGCCAAAACGGGTGGGCATACTGTAACGCTCCAATTTATCATCAGTTACAATGCCTTGTTTAAAGCCTTCGGCAATTGGCTTTTTTGATAGCCCCGATATTGCTGCTGTATTGAATTGAGGTTTGCCGCATTCAAAATATTTTGCGGCAGTAGGGGTAAAGGACTGAATTTCTTTGAAAAGATTGGTATCCCAGGTACAGCCGTTATTTAAAATAGGGCGATCAATAAAATCTATATCGTCATACATTACACAACGGCCTCCCCATGTTGCTGATGTGCCTCCTAATCCTTTATTCGTGCACTCTAAAGGAGGGTGATGATTTATCGTATTGTTTATTTGAATAGAATTGTCGAGAGCATTTTCGGTTTGGTGGCCAATGCCATATTCAACCAATAACACCTTTTTTAAAGGATTTAGCCTGGCATATTCAAGGGCTGTAATAATTCCGGCAGGACCGCTGCCTATTACACATAAGTCAAAACTTACAGGGGAATCATATGGCAACTTCATTTTTGGTTTGGTTAAGGTGTTTCAAAAAATTAGTGCGTTTTTTTATTGGTTTGGCGGGGTGCCCGCCATATACTGTCCACGGTTCCAAATCGTGGGATGTTACTGATGCCGCGCCTAAAACACTGCCTTCCATACAGCGAACACCGGGTAATACAACTGCCTTTGAGCATATCCACACGTACGGGGATATAACTATTCGTTTCATGATGTAGGTAAAATCAGCCGAATTATAGTCGTGCGTAGCGCCACATAAATAAGAGTTTTGCGAAAGCACGGAATGATGCCCTATATATATGCCACCCGGATTATAAATCTCTACTCCGGGGCCGATCGTAACAATATCTTCAGTTTCCAATAGCCACGGAGCCCATATGGTACAATCAGGATATATTACATTTCTATCACCAATTTTCCCGCCGAAAGCCCGTATAATCATCACACGCCATTTATGCATAGGCCTGGGTGTCCATCTGCATAAAAAAAGCCAGCTCAGGTTCCATGTTAATCTTCTTAATTTATTTGTCGATGAAAAAACAGGACGCAAATAGCCATCAGCACTGTCCTTATTATGGTACGAAAACATCATAAGTATTATAATTTATAGAAACCAAACGCTTATTGTGCTTTAGTTTTGATTGGTCAAAATTTTGTAAAAACGATTGACTACGACATTAACTTTAAAATGCTTTTCATAGCAATGCCGCGCACTATCGCCCATTTTTTCTTTATCCTCCGGTGATAATCGGCTCCAGTTATAAAACATGGAGTAGGTGCCATCGTTAGTGTCATCGCCAACTATAGCAGCGCCTCCGTCATGTATTTCGCGCCAGATGTTAACCTGGTTTGATATTAAGACTGCTTTGTTGCATGTTAAGGCCTCCACAACGGCAATTCCAAAATTTTCCTGATGGCTTGGAAGTACAAATGCCTCGCAGCCATAAAATGCACCCCATTTGGCCGCACCGGTAAGCATCCCCGGGAAAAAGACCATTTTATTCAGGGTCTTTGATGATGATACCATTTGATGCATCCTTATACCATAAGGGCTATCAAGGCCCGGGCCGGCTATAATTAGTTTTGGCAGAGTTTTTACTCCCTGCTGATTTGGTTTTTTACTTTCATATTCTTCAATTAACCTTTCATAAGCAGCTATAAGCATATCTGTTCCCTTTTTTTCATGTATCCTGCTCAGAAAGAGAAAATAAGGGCTGTTGCTTAGTTCAGGTATGGTTGTGTTAAAAATATCTGCCATTTTCGTATTGTAGGCTGGGGGAGCTATCACCCCCAGGCCAACAATAGTTTCTAATTTGGGTTTATATGGCCAGAAAGGCTCGCGTGCAAGGATTAGTTCTGTTTCACAAGTAAATAATATTTCGTTTGCCTGGTGTATAAGTTTTTTTTCAATCAACGCCCAGTATAATACGTTCCTTATGGCTTTTAATCTCCTGCCTTTTGCACGTTGAAAGTAAGGGTCAAGCATACCGTGCGGCATAACAAATAATTTAGGGATTTTTTTCTGTTTGCCCTGCTGTTTTAAAGTTTTGAATGCCTGGTAAACCGCATAGCCATGGTATAGCCAAAGGCCATGAACTATTATAGCTTCAAAACGGCTGATATTATCTATAAGCCAGGGCAAAAGCTTTTTGCTATAAAACCAGGAATTTTTTGCAGGCCCTAACACGTGACTAGTATATTTGTCATTTCGGTTAAATGGAATGCTGTCAACGCTAACCACTTCATTAGTAACGCCTAAGTCCTCCAGCCCGTTTGCAAATATCCTTACCGCTTCGCACACGCCGCCGGTTTTGGGATCCATACTGCTTATTACATGAAGTACTCTCATATAGGTAAATATGCTGATGACTTATTTATTGGCAATGAAACCGTTTGTTGTTTTAAGATTGTGTTTACAGCGTGTATTACTTCATCTACATTAATAGATAGTATGCATTTTTTTTGCTGAACGATACATACTTCCAATCCGCAACCAGCACATTCAGGCAGGTTATAAAGCAGTTGATTATGTTTCCCCCTGGGAAACCATTGGCCGGGCATATTGCGGGCCGAATAGATACCTACACATGGTGTACCCACAGCTGCAGCAAGGTGTATTGGGCCACTATCATGCCCGATAAATAGGTTGGCATTTTTTAACAACGCGGCGGATACCCTCGGCGTAGTTTTACCACAAAGATTTATGGCATTACGTCCCCATGCGTTAATGCATTTTTCTGCAATTGTAATCTCATCGGCGGCACCTATCACTACTAATTTCCATTCTGGAAGCAAGCCGGAAAGTTTTGTTAAAAGCTGTTCCCAGTTATGTACACCCCAATCATTCGACTGATTTTTTGTGCCTGTTGATATTGCTAAAATAGGTGTAGCCGGTGCATGATCCATATAAACATCCGCTGCTGCTATTTCCTGGTCGCTTAAACATAAGTCCCAGTTACTTTCATCATCCAAATCAATTCCGCCTAATACGTTTATCCGCCTTGCCAGTCTTTTAGCCTCCCATTCATTGATGCCTGTTTCCGGATCGATACAAACAATAAGGTCTTCTATTTGCGCGTCAAAACCTATCAGGTTGCTGATGCCCGCAGCTTTAAAAAACAGTTTGTCTCTTAAAAGCGCTTTTTTTGAGCGCGTTGGTGAAATGTTAATAACCGTATCAATTTTTAGCGCGCGTATCTGTTTTATAATTCCGAGGAGTATTTGCAGGTTGCGGGTGCCAACAGGATAATTAATAATTCGGTTAAAAAAGTAATTGTTTCCTAGTATTGCCTCAAGTGCCGCGGCTTTAGCCATTACGGGTTTATTGGTAAGTAAAGTAATGTCCGCATCAGGAAACGAGTTTCTTATCTTATGAAAGCAAGGCAAAGCCATAACCGTATCACCAAGGCTGCCAAGCCTGTAAATAAGTATCTTGTTATTCTTTGAAATGCTCATAACTGAAAATAGTGATACTAGATGCTTAGATAATCCATATCGGCTTTTAACAGCCATTCCTCAAGTTCGCTGTAAATTACCGGTGCGGTGCCAACATGGGCAACCACACAACTGGCAGCGGCATTTGCCAAACGGGCTGCTTCGGAGGCTGGGGCTCCGGTTGCCAGCGCGGCAGTTAAAGTTGCTATAACTGTATCGCCTGCGCCAGATACATCAAAAACCTGGCGTGCAACTGTTGGGAGTAATTCGGTCACATAACCATTGTGACTTATGGCCATACCTTCTGACCCCAGGGTTACGATAAGTACCCGTGGGCTATATATATCGTATATGCGCTTGCAAATCTGTTCCAGCGGGTATTTCTCTTCCGATGCGGGATCAGACAATTCAGCGAGCGCTAACGCCTCCGAGCGATTAGGCGTTAGAAGGCCTACACCACGAAAGGCAAGCCTTCGCGCTGGCTTTGGATCAACAGCCACCAGCAAGTTTGGCAGCTTGCGTGCCGCGTTTAAAACAACGTCAAGTAATGATTGTGATATTACCCCTTTTGCGTAATCGGATATAATAACGGCATCAACATCAGCCATCATCTGGGCCAGCATCTTTTCAAAACCGGGGGACGAATCTATGGTGTAACATTCGCGGGTATCTTCACGGTCAATACGGCAAAGCTGTTGTGAGTGAACAATAACCCGCGTTTTAACAATTGTTGGCGCCTGAAATAATAATTCAGGTATAATATATTTGACATCTTTATCGGTGAGAATTTTTAATAAGCGCTTGCCGGCCTCATCTGGCGTGCAATGCCCCATTACACTGGTTTTAACTCTCAAATTGGAAAGGTTAAGCGAGACATTGGCTGCACCGCCTGCGGTATAAGTGTCTTTTTTTACCTGTACAACCGGTACAGGTGCTTCCGGCGATATCCTATGCACGTTGCCCCATATATAGTGATCGAGCATCAAATCACCGATGACTAATACTTTAACAGTGCTCAATTCTTTTAGTAAATACGATAAATTCATAAGATTTATAAGTTTAGTGTACTCCAATCGGTGATATCTAATTCCTCCAGCCATTGATGTAGGATTAATGTGTGCATTTCCTGTATGCGGGCGGTAGTATTGCTTGGTATAATAATTTCATAATCACAGGTGCCTTTTAACGCTCCTCCGTTTTTACCCCCCAAAAGTATGGTGGTAATTTTTTGATGTGTTGCCTGAGTAAATGCTTCTATAATGTTAAAACTATTGCCACTGGTACTAAAACCTACTAATACATCGCCAGGCTTACCAAGGCCCTGTAGTTGCCTTGAATAAATATAATCGAAGCCATAGTCGTTACCGATACAGGTTATTGCTGTAACGTCTGCATTAAGACAAATAGCAGGCAAGCTTCTGCGCTCCGCTTTATACCGGCCAACAAGTTCTTCACTCAGGTGCAGCGCATCTGCAGCACTTCCGCCATTTCCGCAAGTAATAAGCTTACCTCCATTAAGGATTGATTTTTTTATGGCTGATCCAGCCGCTAATATACTTTCCTCGAGCTGCTTGCTCCTTGATAATACATCAATCAGTTCATCAATAGTTGAGGAGTATGCTGATGCTTTCCTCTCCTGTGTTGTAAAATTGCCTGGTGATATCATAACGTGTGTTGTGTTAATAATTGTCAATAGCTAATGAATGGTTGTCTACCCCTTCAACCGGTCTTACGGCCCATAATTTGCGATTGGGTGTGCGTAAAGCAGCGAGTGTAATGCCACCGAGCACGACGTCAAAGCCAAGTGATGTTGGTTGGGCCCATTGACCCTGCATGATGGCCAGGATGCCGATACTACAAATCATCCAGGGTAAAAAATCGCCGGTGGCTAATTTCTTGAAGCTGTCAACAGCCAGGTTCCAAACAAAGGCAATCCTGATGAGAATTACAGAAAATCCCATGATGATGCCCATTTCACCAATCAAACGGCCCCATTCGCCTTCAGATATCAGGTAAACGGTATGATCACCAGCTATAAGCATGCTGCCAACGCTGGTACCCATTCCTATACCGTAGCCGAAAAATGGTTTCTGCGCTGATTCGATGATCGCGCCTACCATGCCTCCTAAAAAACGGTCGACAAATACGCCTGATACACCACCCTCAGTTTCATTGGCGCTGGTAAACCTGTGTGTGAAAACTTCAAGCGGCGTAGCAAAAACGCTAAACTGGCTCAGCACAAGAAATGTGATGACGAGCGCTACGATAGCCATCAGCATTTTTCCAAGATACTTTGGATTACGGGATATGGCTACAAGTGAAAATAATACGCATGCCAGCACAAGCGATAATAAGCTTCGGCTGATAGATAGAGGGATGGCTATTAATACCCCAAGTGTTGCGCCAATTAGTGCCAGGCGATTTATACTGTTAGGTGTAAGCCAAAAATAAAAAACATAAAGTGCAGCAAACCCAAAGAATAATGCCGTTCCGTTTGTGAATGAAAATGTGGCAGGTGGCCTGAAAAATCCCATAGCTCCATCAAAACCTCCGCCTTTCATATCGCCTCCCACGCCACGGTTCACAAAGGCTGATTGCGGGCTATAGAATTGCATGGCTATGAGTATAGCCATTGGGATGGTTATCCATATAGTTGCCTTGCCTATCTTAATAACATCGTCCCGATCAAACACTTTGCCTATTACAAATATTAACGGGAAGTGAAACATCAATATGCGGGCGCCATAAATTGCCACTGTAAAATTGCCGTGGCCAAAAGCTAATGCGGTAACTATACCTATTAAACCAATTGCGATCATCCCGTTAACATATAGGTTTGAAGGGAGCAGATTACGTTTCCATGCTAAAAGAACAAGCCACAGCGCCAGAGGATCACGCACAACAAGCAGGGGGGTGGACAGGCCCGGTAACACCCACTTACGAAGTGCGCCTTCAAATATTAATAATAAGAAATATGCCCATATTCCCCTTTTTAATAAGAGGTTAGGATCTCTGAGAGCAACCGGCTTAGCAACATAAAATTGCGATAAAAGGTTGTTTGCCGTAGTTTCTCCTGTTGACATGTTAAATAGTTTAATTGAGGGTAGGGCTATTCAAAATATTGAGTAATTGATTGGGCTATCTTGTTACCATAAGCATCCCAGGTGTAACCGGCAGCTTTCTCCATGGCTTTTCTACCCATTTCAGCTACGCGATTACGGTTATCCATAAACCACGATATTTTTTCAGCAATAATTTCCGGCGAACAGGTTGGTACAAGAAATCCGGTTTCATCTTCTTCAATCAGGTCGGCGCCGCCGGTATTTGGTGTAATGATTAAGGGTAAACCCTGGCTCATAGCTTCCTGCATTACCAGTGCTCGGCCTTCAACGATTGATGGCAGGCAAAACACATCGCAACTGCGCATTAATTCCAGTACCTTTTCGTTTGGTCTGCCTGCTTCATATGTAAAGTCGGCTAATTCACCGCGGTAAAATTCAGCAGGTGCAAGTAATGAACCCATTACAACCAGTTCTACGTTTTTACTATTTATTTTTTTAATTGCTGTGAAAAGATCTGCAAGCCCTTTACGTTGCCCCATTGACCCTGCAAATAAAACACGGAGGGGTTTGTTTGTTGGCTTTAAGCCGATACTACTTTCATCACACGTTTTATCAAACTCCGGCGAACCAAAAGGTGATATGATGAGCTTTTTATTAACGCACAAAGGCAATGAATCCATAACAAATGAACCTGGCCCAACTACAATATCTGCAAGTTCAAACTCCTGAGTTTTTCGCTCCAGTTTGGCATCAGAATCATGTATGCCACCTCCAAGGGTAGCTGCCCACTGCGGTAAACGTTCAGCCTCATGGTTCATTAATTGTTTTACCGTTTTCCAATAGGCTATGGGCAGGTCATATATGCATTTTATGCCAAGCGCTTTTGCCTGTTTAAATGTTTCCAGTGCACCATCTTCATAAGCGTAAACTGCATCGGCCTTCAATTTATTTGTCACAAGTTGTTTTGCAGTATTTCTGTCGAGATCCTGGTAAACCGCATCAATGCTCGCCCAGCCCTTTTCGTGTTTAATGCAATTATTGTAACCAAGCTTAGGCATGGCCATCCGGGCAAGTTCAAGTATAGGCCTGGTATGAATTTTAGTTCTGGATACCGGGAATGATCTGCGCAACCATTCAGTACGTATGTTATGCGGTAATAGCTTTATCCACAAAGCACCAGGGTCAGCAACCAGCGTGGTGTTAAAACCGGCCAGCATATCAGCATTAGCAAGCCCAGTTATAACTGCGCGTACATTGCGATTGCCTGTTGGATGGGATAAAATAACTTTCATGAATGCTTTGTGTAAAGTGATTGTCTGGTAGTAAAATCAGATTTAGCTGTTTATCCAACTTTGCATGTCGATAGCAATAGCTTCCCAACTTCTTGTCAGCCAAAACCATTGGTGTAATAGCAGTCTGCGTTTTTCTCCCTCAATGGTTGATACAAGGTTTTGATTGCTCAATAATTCATGCGGGCGAAATATGGCGCATCCCGGTGGTTCATCTAAAGAAAAAGGAGCTTCACATATAACAGGTACAGCGTGTGCGGATAAAGCTGCAAAAGTACCCGATTTGCGAAGGCTATCTGCAGTTTGGCCTACCAATGCGGCTTCGGCGCTTAACATCCTATCCGAAACATCGTCCGGTTCAAGAATGCCGGTCTGTACCAGTACATCAGGCCCCAGCATACTTTTTGTTAATCTTAATTCTTCTACCGCAAATTGGTTGTCGAGAGGTCCTATTGCATAGATCTTTTTAATTACCCCTTTATTGTATAAATCCTTTATTAAGGGCATGTGTTGTTGAATAGTCCACAATCGTGTGTGTGCCAAACCGAATGTCACCCATTCGCCGGGTTTTCTTACGCTGTTTAAACCATGTTCTTTATTGGCGGGTAATATATTGGCACCAACCAGGCTTAGCCTTATTTTTTTATTCTTGGTTAATAATTCAATTTTAATTTTTTGTTCGTTAGTTACAACGGTAATGCCGGTTGCAAGCTTACTCAGGCTTTTTACAGTATGTTTTATGAGAGAATTACGTACCCTGTGATGGATTTTTAAGCCCTCGCTATCATCCCATGTTTCATGGAAGAAAACATATATGCGATTAGCTAATGAAGCGGCTTTAAATAGTTTTAAAGTATTCAACAAGTTATTGGGTAAGCCAAATTTTGAATAGCTTGTTGGCGTAAAGTTTAAAATCAAGTCGGTTGCTAATCCGTTTTTAATGCTTTGTTTTAATAGCGTTTGCCAGTAAGCAGTTGTAATAGATAACGGCGTATCCTGAGTTGCAGCCGGGAAATACTGAACACCTATTTTTACCGACCGATAAGATTTATTTAGCGCAAGCGCTGTTTTATATGCGTAATCACTTACACCGCAAACACCCGGGGGGCAGGTTGGAGCAATGATAATTAATTGCCTGTTAATGCTTTTACTCATTATAAAAAATGATAAAATCTTGTGTTTGTAATTAATTATAAACTATTTCGGGTTCAGGTTTTACAGTGGTTTTTATTACCTTTTTCTTTTTAAGGAATCTTTTTTCCCATAACTCATATGAAAAGTGAGCCGCTAAAGAGGTCAATGCCATCACAATTAGTAATTCTAAAATTTTGTTGCCCGGGAAGGGGTGTAGTTTGGCATTAATGCCAAGGGTTAAGAATATAATTATAGGGTGATAAACGTATATTCCGTAGGAGATTTTACCTAAATGCTGAAACAGTTTCAGTTTAGTAAATGAAAATAACCGGGCATCTTTCCGTTTGATGAGGTTAGCAATAAGGGCTGCACTTGTTAAATTTAATAAAGAATAGCCCCATACCCACTGAAATGCCGATGGCAAATTTGTTGGCCAGCCTAATGAAGCCAATGGGTATGTTGGAATTGCCATAACAAGAATCAACCCAGCAACTAATGTTACCGATATACATAAATAGGCTATAAGTGGTTTGCAAAGGAAATGCCTGAATCTTCTATCACACAATAAAGCCCCAAATACAAAGGCATCAAGATGCGAAAATGGCAGCACATAGGGGGCTAATGCTTCTTTTGCCGGGGTGCCGTTATAACCAACTAAGAATGTTATGTGATTACATACAACATATTCCATTATCCGGATAAACATGGCAACGAATATTAAACTAAGCATCACCTTAAGAAAATATTTTTCAGGTAGTTTCCATAGAAAGACTGGCCACACCAGGTAAAATTGCCATTCGAGCGCTAGGCTCCATAGATGCCCGTACACCATATGGAAAGTATAACTATCAAACAACCATCTGAAATTTAGTGTGTAAGTGAGTAACCATAACCATTCACTATTAATTGCTTCCGGTTTTTTTGTAAAAAGGTAGAAAATGCCAAGTAAACCTAAATAACCAAAATACAGCGGTAACAAACGCCGCATCCTGCGGTTATAAAAAACTTTGAAAAAAGTTAACATCCCTTGCGCTTTGTATTGCCTTTTTCCATTGAGTATTATGCCTGAAATTAAAAATCCGGACAATACAAAAAAGAACTGTACACCTATCCACCCGGCCGGGAAAAGTAAATAGTGATAGGCAATTATAGCAAGTGCTGCTAAGGCCCGCATGCTATCCAATTGGGGATTGTATTTCATATTCGGCTAAAAGTTGTAAAGTGATAAAGTGTATGTGGTGTATATGAATACAATCAATATTTATATAAGGGGCTTTTATCAAGCCAGCGCTTTTGCCCAGTCAGCAACCTGCTTTAGTCCGTCATTCATGCTGTATTCAGCACTAAAGCCAAGTTGTGATAGCTTGCTAATATCGGCCCGCCAGTTCAACGGGTCGCCTTTGGGTACTTTGCCATCAAAAGTTACCTCTATATCAATACCTAAATGTTTTACAATACAATTGGCAACATCAGCTACGGTGTTTTCAACACCCGAGCCTAAGTTGTATATGGCGAAGTCTGTATCTGACTGTGATTTTAGCACGGTTAATACTGCTTGGCAAAGATCTTCAACGTATAAAAAATCCCGGCTTTCCAGCCCGGTGCCAAATAACTGGATACTCCGTTCACCAAGGGCAGCAGCCCTTATAGCGCGTAAACTAACGTCATAAATTAACTGTTTTCTCAATCCCGGGCCATACACAGAAAATATGCGAAATATGGTAGCCTTCAGGCCCATCGCCCTTGAATAATTTGCCAGTAACGATTCGGCCAGGGACTTGTGAATACCATAGGGCGAAATGGGTTGTACGGGTGTATGCTCGGTGATAGGCAATGTTTTTGGGTTGCCGTAAACGGCAGCGCTGGAAAAGAAAAATATTTGTGCCTGCGGTTGGTTTTTGAGCAGGTAAAGTGCTATACGTGCTGTTCCCGGCAACAAGCTCGAAAAATCACCATATGGGTCATTTACCGATAACGCCACAGATGCCCCTCCCGCCAAATGACAGACTGCAGCTAAATGATGACCCTTAAGCAGCTGATCAAGGTCGACATTTTCGAGAGAAGAGGTTGCAAAGCCAACCCATAAATGGGGGCGAAGCGGAGCTCTCAAATCAATGCCTATCAGTTGATAACCTTGCTTTGCGGCCTCATCTGCCAGGTAGGTGCCTAAAAAACCTGAAGCTCCTGTTATCAATATAGTTGGGGCGGTGTTCATGAGAAAAATAGTTTAGGATTGTCAAAACACTCTTTCCAGCGGGCGGCCATTACGGCCGATGAAAAGTTTTGTTCGTAGTATTGCCTCAACCTTATGGGGTCAAATTGATTGTTTTTTACACGGTTAACAAGGGTTGATAATCCCGTAGTGATATTATCCTGGGTAGGTTGAACCAGGATAGTATCCGGATTGTTCTTACAGCAGTCGCGTATAGCGCCGATATTGGTAGCCATAAAAGGTAATCCATAGGCCATCGATTCCAATAAGATCAAAGGAAGGCCTTCCATTTCTGTGGAGGTTAAAACCAGGCTGTCATACGACGCCATTAATTCCGCTCCCTTCCGGTCTGCGGGATATCCTCCGCGAAAGGTAATTTTGTTTTGAAGGGTGAGATCTTGAGCAAGCTGTTTTAGATAGCTTTCCTGATCACCCTTACCCCATAAATCAAGGGTTATATTAGCCGATGCAGGTAAATCCGAAAGCGATTTAAATAGCAGATCAAGCCCCTTATTACCTGCTAGCCTACCAAAATAAGCCAGTTTAATTTGATCCTTTGGCTTATCTTTTACTGATTTCAATACACCATCTACAGGTGGTTGAGGGAAACATGGCAACCAGTTTACACCAGATGAGTTAGTCAGCGTTTTTTTCCAGTAGTCAAGCATCGATGGCGCCTGAACAGCAATGCCGTTGAAATTCTTGCGGCTGATATTCCAGATATCTTCTTCCTGCGATCTGTCAGCTATAAAATCCTGTGCAATTTTGAAGCAGCCTGAGGGCAGAAATTTACTGATGAAATTTGATGAATTTGACAGGCCTATACTCACAAAAATATCAGGATTGTAACGCCTGGCGCGGATACCTGATAAAACGAGGTTCCAATACTTAGTGATTTTTTGCAGACCAAAAACTTTATGCTCAACCTGACCCATTAAAGCGTTACGGCCAAAAGGCTGTTCATAAGATTTTCTGTCGGTTATGTTGATGATTTTTACCTCATAACCTGTTTGTTTTACAAAATCAAACAGTTCCCTATAAGCGGTTTGCGCACCACCCAGACCATCGGTATGGCCCATCAATAATATTTTTTTCGTAAGAGTATGGCTCATGTTGTCCCGGTTTAGCTGCTGACAGGTATGTTTTTAATTAAAGGCTATTACAGTATAGGCAACCGCGGCTTTTTTTAAATTATTGACAGGTACAAGCTGATCTTTGATTCTGCAGGCACGAAATATAACATCAGGCGAAACCGCCTGGTATATGCCTTGTTTTGCCATTGTAAGTTCCTGGTAATGTTTATCGGCTTGTGATATCAGTACAGGTACACCTCTTTCCATCCATGCCAATGCTGATCCGCTTTTGTCAATCCCATCTACCGGGCTGGTAACCACGCCAATATTTACAAGCTGCATACAGCGGTTAATCATACCTGTTGATAAAGTACCTGTTTGCCAGAAAGAGGTATCTGGTATGGCTTTAATCAGGTTTAATGTATGCTGATCCCTGTTATTGCCAATAAACAATACCCCAAGTTTTAATCCCCTGGATTTTGCAGCGAATGCTGCCATTTTCACTAGTTCGTCCAGTCCTAAACAGCTGTAAGTCGTTCCAAAAAAGCCTAGTATAAGCCATTCCTGAGGATTTGATATCAACGAAGAAAGGCCTGTTTGATCAATCAGGTGTTGCCAGTCATTTTCATCACCTTCTTCATTGGCAGGTATATTGCCAAAAATCGGTACTACGGTGGCTTTAATACCTATATTTTGCAGGAAAAGCCGGTAAGGTTCTATACTTGTGAAAATCGCTTCGGGCTTTAGTCCTTTTATCATCATTTTCAAAAAGAGTTTTTGCGTTCCGCCCAGGATTTTCTCTTTTTGACCCGCTGTTATCGCCATGCCACACCAAAGTTCGTGGAGCATAAGGTGTAACCTTCTTTTATTTAATGTTTTGTTAAGTTTTAGCAGGATATCTACCGGTAGACCATATTTGTTAAACCCAAAACCTACATATTGCAGGCTGACCATATCCGGGTTAAATGCTTCCAGCCGGTTATATAAATAACGGTATCTGTCGGCCGAATTTAAGGATGCAGATAAACGATACACAGGCAAGCCAACTGCATGGAGCTGCTGGATGTCTTTTTTTATCAGGGTTACATACTTGTCGTTCAGTGCTACTGCTTCGGCCTTATGCCCCTGTTTAATGATCTCACAAGCCAGGCGGCGCACATAATCGCCCACGCCATCACGGCCTGGTTCCAGAGATGCACAGATAAAAGTGATTTTCATTTTTTTAACTCGTGAAGGTCTTAGTCTGTTTAAGACGGGTTAGGTTAAGTTCTGTAGAACACTTCTTTTTAACTTTGTAAAAAAATGGCGCGATTGAATCAATTCAGGTTTCCTGAGCATCAAACCAAAATAGCTTGATAATCTGCTGCCAATGTTTTTATGTGCATTTTCATACGCCCAGTCGCTGATATGTTTCTCGGGCAATAGCTGGTATTTTAATGCTGATTTTATTCCTTTTTTAAAGGACTTAAATAATGGGTCTTCCAATAGCCGGTTGTAAAATTCTATCAACTCGTTGGCGTGGCTATCACGAATTACCAGTGTTTTTGAATTTTCATGATACCTGAAATGGATAAGTACCTGATCTGTATAAATAACCTTTTTAAATTTTACGAAATATGTAGTAAAGAATATCCTGTCAAAGTAATAGGATGAGTTCTCCTGAAATTTACCTGTTGCTTTTATATTACTCAAATCGCACCAGATGCCCGGCTGGTGAAATGTGCTTTTAAGCGCTATGAACTGATTGCCGGTAAGCGCTTTATTTTCAATGATGTCTTTAAATTTCGGATCATTATCATAAAAGTTATAAACCTTACCTGCAACGGTATATCCGCTTTTAAACGCTTCGGCTATATTGGCTAAAGCGTTGGTTGCGAGGTAATCATCACTGTTGATCCAGTTGAAAATCTCACCAGTACATTTGTCAATACCTTTGTTTATAGCGTTGGCCTGTCCTTTATCTTTTTCGCTAACCCAAAAGGTGATCCATTTTTCATATTTCTTAATTATTTCAACCGTATCATCTTTGCTGCCACCATCAATTATGATATACTCCAGGTTGGGATAATTTTGTAACAGGATAGAACGGATAGTTTCTTCAATAAATTTCCCCTGGTTGTAACTTGGTGTAACTATTGAAATCTTAGGCCATTGTATTTTTGATGAATAAACATTATCCTTAACTTCTTCATCCCATGGCCAACCACGCTTTTGACCAACTGATGGTAATTTATTCAGTAACGACATCTTTTTCGTTTTTAACTTTATTAATCATAATGAAGCTGAACAGAACATGCATTACAGCTTCAAAGCCTGCTACATATAGGTTTAGTAACAATATGCCATGCAAAGTGGATATATCGATCAATGATGCTGATACGGCAATAGCAGCAATACTTAGTGGTATTAATATAATGGGCTTTATAGCCCAGCCACGGTGCGTGTATAGGGAAAAAGACGAGCCTGCTATTAATGCGACACAACTACCAGCAATATTTAATACCATTTCGTTTTTCAGGTTGGAATAGGAGGGACCCAGGACCCACAAAATAGGTGTTGGGAACAGCCATACTACCGTTATGATTAATGCCATTAATGCAAATAGTACTATCTGTATTTTTATATAATTACTTAGCAAGACTCTTTTATCATTAGCTAAACGAGCAAACCGGGGCGATATCAATGTTGAAAAAAGTACGTTAAACAAGCCGAGTACCATTACCAGCCGACCAAGTGCGCCAACCTGCGCTACAGCTGTTGTTGACCCGAAAATGGATATGAGCCAGATGGTTATTTGGCCCGATGCGCAGTAATAAATGGCGCCCGGTAAAATCCTTTTTACAAAAGCTAATATCTCTTTTGTAATTATCGGATCAGCCTTTTGATCAAAACGGGCATATTCATAAGAGGTTTTTCTTAATTTAAGGTTTGCCCAAATTTGGGGTAAACCAGAGGCGAGTACAGCAATATATGCCCATGGAAAAGTAAATATGGTAAGCCCGATGAGTATTAACCGCAAAACATTGGTGCCAACCTGTATTTTTTGAAGCGGCGCGATATCTTGTTTTAATTTAGGAGCGACTTCAAGTAAGGTGCCTGATAATGACGTGAAAAACGCCGGTATTAATGACAATGTGATTAAAGAAGCCATTAACCAGCTAGCCCCATGATGCAACAAAAGGTATAATAAAATTGGGACTGCTACAATTAAGCTCCCTATGGCTAGTTTCTTTCTTAGGTCGAGGCCTGTTGCTATTACCAGTCCCAGCTTTTCACGGTCCATCCATATTTTACCGCCTTGCGACATTACTCCCGTTGATACACCTCCGTCGGCTAACAAAATCATCGTGCCAAGCATTGTATTAGCCAGGGTATATAGCGCATATTCTTTGGTTGGCAATAGCCGTATTATAATAATTGCACTTAAAAAGCCAATTAACTGAATGATCAATTGCGCGGAACCGGTGATGGTAATTAGTTTACCCCATTCAATTATTTTAGCATATTTTGAGTGAACGGGCAGATTTTGTACAGCAGCTTTCATAGTTATTAGCCCCCGCGATAAATGGGGGCATTGTAATGTCAGTTATAATAATGTTTAAGGTAAGCGGTGGCGATACTTAGTTTCGGAACAAATTCAGGAGCGCTGTTTTCTTTGTTTGGGGTTTACGTAATAGCTGTTATCATAATTATAGCCATAACCGTATTTTGAGCGTTGGATACCATTGAACACAATATTGAAGTTAGGAAGTTTATCTTCCTTAACCATTTGTTTTATAAATGTAAGCTCTGATTTATCGGTATAACCTTGTTTAACTACGTATAAGGTGACATCACAAATTCTTGCCAGCAACAAGGCATCTGTTACCAGGTGAAGCGGCGGTGTATCGATCAGAATATCATCGTAATCGCTTCTTAACTTATTAATCAGAACATCAAGCTTTATATTGTCCAGTAATTCGGATGGATTATCAGGTATAGGGCCGGCTCCAATCACATCTAAATGATGATGGATACCGGAGGGCTGGATTATCTCTGCCAATGTTATTTCATCTGTAAGGTAATTGCTTAAGCCCGGCTGATCGCTCTTTAATTTTAATATCTCAGATATTTTAGGCCTGCGCATATCTAGTTCTAATATAATCACCTTTCTGTTGGTTGCGGCCAGCGCAGCGCCCATGTTACTGGCAATGAAACTCTTACCTTCACCTGCAACACTCGAGGTAAACATGGTTACCCTTCCGTTTGGTTTATTTTGATACAACAAGTGCAAATTAGTGCGCAACGATCTGAACTGTTCTGTTATGGCGTACGCACCCTTTTCAAGCACAGCAATCTGCACATCTCCCTTGTTTTGATTTAATTCGCAAATAACGTGAGCGCCTGTTGCCTTTTCTATTTCAGAGCGGGTCAGCACTTTGTTTTTTAATAAATCGCGGCCATAGATAAAGGAAACAGGTACGCCCAGACCAAGCAATAATGCCAGTACGTAAGGAACTTGTTTTTTTGATTTTGGCGCAATAAAGTAAGGTTCTTCAACCGTACGGATACCGGTTATAGTAGAAGCATAACTTAATGAAACTTCTTCCTTTTTCTGTAGCAAATAAATATAGAGGTTCTCCTTGATGCTTTGCTGGCGTTTGATACTAATATATTGTCTTTCCTGGCCGGGGATATCTTTGATAGAGGCTTCAAAACCCGAATTGTTCTGCTGAAGTTCCCTTTGCACAGATAGCAAGGAAGATTTGATGCTGACGATGGTTTCTTTTATTTGGGCTTTAGTTGATTTTATTTGCCTGTTTAAAGGGTCAAATATGGGATTCTGTTCGGGAGTAGTTGCCAGCAATCTGTCGTGTTGCAGTTGTAGTTTTGATAGCTGGTCAACAAGGCTGATCAGGCCAGGATCAGAAATGCCCAGGGTAGCAGGCACATTGCCGGATGAAGTACTTGAATTAACATAACGTTCAATACCTTCAATTACATTAAGCTGGATATTAACATCATTTAAACGCGAATCGTTCGACTGAACATTGTCTAAATAGAATTTTGATTTGGATGAAATGTCAGTGAGCCCAATGCTGCTTTTAAAGCCCTCCACATTTTTTTCGGCGTTGGTTAATTCACCTGTAAGTGTAGAAAGCCTGTCATCAATAAATTTCAAGGTACTTTGGGTAACCTTGTTTTTATCCTCTATGCTTGAAATTTTGTAAGCTGTGATCAGTTGATTTAAAATTTCTTTTCCTCTTTCGGGAATCTCATCTTCCAGTTCCAATTCAATAACAGGCGCGTCTTTATTAAGCGTTACTGCTATTGCGTTTTGGTATAAGGTAACCACATCCTCTGGGTTTTGTACACTTATGTTAATTGTTTTACCAATGTAACTGTCAAAATTTTGAGTTTTTGTAAGTTCCCAGGTACCCAGATCATTTTTTAATAGCGTATTAAAGTTGTACATCGGTGATTCACCATTGGATGATTTTATTACGAAGGAATTGGCATCTTTAATAAAAATTAAGAGCGATAGATCACTCGCGTCTCCCGAACTGTGTATGAGCTTAAACCGGACGGGCGTATTAACATATAGATCACTGTGTTTGTAGTTGTTTGCATCTTTATAATTGGTTGCCAATTGTAAAGCGTCAACAACTTCGCGTATCAATGGCCTGGACTTTATGAATTCAACTTCGCTTTCGATGTCTTTCGGTTGGGCTGTAACATCAAGTTCAGCAAGTGCTTCTTTGGCATCCGGCGATTTTTTTTCATCAGTTATGGCGAGCGTAGCTTTTATATCATAAACAGGTTTCGTGCTTTTAATATAAAAATAAGCGATACTGAAAGTGAGTGCCAGGCTGATTAGAAAAAAAGACCAGCTATGCAGGTATTTGGTAAATAACCCGCGGATATCTTTTTGCGGCACGTGCTCTTGGTCGTTATACGCAGAGGAGAGAAAAAGGCGTTCGTTTTTCATAGTATTATTTGTTTACTACAGCGGTAAGAACAATAGTTGCGACTAGAGATAAGGCACCTAACACAAGGCTTATTGTTCGATAACTTCTATCACCTGAATTAGATTTTGTTTTATCTGGTTGTACATAGATCACATCGTTGTTTTTTAAGTAATAATATGGGGATTTAAATAGGTCGGCCGAAGTAAGGTCTATATTAACATACTGCCTGTTGCCATTAACTTCTCTTATCAGGAGCACATTATTCCTGAGGCCTGTTATATTTAAATCTCCGGCAAGGCCTAAGGCTTCGGGAACAGTTACACGTTCATTTAATATCTGGTAAACATTAGGATGTGCTACATCTCCTATCACTGATATCTTGAAATTCATGATCCTTACATTAACAGAAGGTTCTTTTAAATAGGTTGCCAGTTTGGATGCTATTTGCTGCTGAAGATCGTTAGTGGTAAATCCTTCGGCTTTCATGCTTCCTACTAAGGGTAATTGTATGTTACCATTCATATCTACCAAATATCCGTTTGGTTTCACACTATCATCTTTCCACGCATCAGGGTTGAGGCTGGTGACAGTAATTCCTAAAATATCCTGTTTTTGAATGGTAAGCGGTGAATAATTATCAATCTTCTCATTTACAGTATTTGAACGGTTTACATTCTGAAAATAGGGGATATTCTTGTAAGAATTGCAGGAGGATGCCGCAAGAAAAGTAATGGATAATATTAATAACAGGAGCGTACGGTTATTTATGTTCATAATAGTTAATTAAAGTATTGTGGGCGTGGCACAGTTTCGATAAGGATTTTTTGAAATAGGCATCCGGTCTGCATAATAGCATATCTAAAAAGGGGACGTATTTATGCCTGATTAAATGGCTTCGCCATTTCACTTACAGTGACCTCATTTTGCGATAAAATAATTAGGACTATCATTAATGCTAATACTTGTAGCATTTCTGTAAATTATTTACATAAAAATAGGCTAATTATTATTAGTATCGTAAAATTATGTCAATCTGATACAATGTGTGAAAATGTGTATAACACCATGGGGTATATTGTGAAAAAGTGAGAAGTAAGTGTTATCAAATTACATAATGGGAGAATCCCAGAGCTTGCCATTGCGTTCTCCTGGCATTTGAAAGAGGGGCTTGGTGTATAATAAATGGAGCGAAATGGTTGATTTTTAAAATATCGTATAGTATTTTAATTGACAGAAGGGAAATTTTAAATGTTGATTAATAGCTATATACATTGAACATAGTATGTGTTTGAACATGTATGTTAAATTATAATTAATTAATGTGAAACTGAATTTATTTGGTACGATAATTTCTGTATATACTCTGCAAAAAGCTAAATCGTGAAAATATGATAATTGGATTCAAAAAAAATGTTGCCCAATGGATGGTGGTTTACACGCGGTCTAATTTTGAAAAAAAAGTCGATAAAAACTTAAAAGAGCAGGGGATTATCTCCTATTGCCCTTTAATCACATCCCGCAATCAATGGGCAGATAGAGTAAAGACGATAGAAAAGCCATTTTTTTCATCCTATCTTTTTGTGAAGGCTTCTCCATTCGATGTGAATAAAGTTAAATATTCACCAGGTGTGATTAATCTGTTATCCAACAATGGGAAACCTGTGATAATTACCGAGCAAGAAATTGAACAGATTAGATTAATTACAAAAAACTACGCTGATGCCCAGGTTGTTAGCTTGAAAAGTTTAAAAATTGGTGATAAAGTTAAAATAACAGACGGTCTGCTTTTGAATAAAGAAGGTTTTGTAAACAAGGTCATGGGAACAAAAGTACTAATGGTTATTGAACAACTGGACTGTGCCGTGGTAGTAAAAGTTAAGCAACTGGCATTATATGCGGCCAGCTAATACATGTGTTTTAAATTATTTCATCAAGATAATGACAGGTTGATTTTTAGCTATAAAATTTAAAAACTGACTAATAACTATGGATACTCACCGTGGACAAATCGTAGAAATGGTAATCAGGCGCGAGGGTTACAGTATAAGCGAATTGGCCAGACTTGCCAAAGTTAACCGGAGATCGATATACTATTGGTTTAATCAACAGTATTTAAAGACGGAAATAATTTACCAGATAGGTATATATATAAAACACGATTTTTCAATTGAATTTCCCCATATATTTAAGCCCGACGATTTTAAACATTTAAGTACCTTCAATAGCCTTAACATTGTTAAAGATGTTTCCCAGAGACAACAGGATGCGGAATACTGGAAAAATAAATACCTTGAAATCTTAGAAAAATATAATGATCTTTTAGTAAGGACTGCAGACTGGTATGCTTCTGAAAGTGGAACGGAAAACAACAGCATAGTAAGTTAACTTACTGAAAATCAATAGTTAATCTATATGATTGTTGCCGTAAATACTTTTTAGATAAAGATTTATCTCGCGCAGAAATTTTAGCTGTGGACGCAACTCTTCCGGTGTTGAATTTTGACTTTCATTATCCAAGATCGCATCGGATATGTTGCCGATCATGTTGTCAAAGCCCTCTCTGGTAATATCCATAAAAGTGGCACTATGGATTAAAAAGTCTTTGAATTCCTGAATATTAATATCAAAGTCTATTCCATTGATAGTGAATGAGCTCCCCTCTTTTTCACGATAATCTTTCTTTTTTTCACTTATCATTTACTCGCAGAGTTGTAATCTATATATGCATTAACGGATTAGATAATTCAGTATCTGATCCAGATGCTTTATTACGTGCCTGGAAACAAGATTGTTTCATGTTCCAGACTGATTTCTGAAAAAAAATATTCTTTAAAGAACGCTATAAAGATCGTGTACCGTTTAATTGTTGTAGCACATAGTATACCATTATTGGGAATGTCGCTCCTAAGAATTTAGTCTTTCAGAACTATATAAACTATGAATCAGCCAGCACGACTTCGTAAAGCACTCGTTTTATATCCTCTATAGCATTGAATTAGTGCTGTGCCAGACCGCCCATTTCCGATAGGAGCCAACTTTTGTTCATTTTGTTCATTTTTGAATTGGGATTTAAATTACACAATTTGAGGATTTATTTACACATTTTATTGATCCCAACGAGGTCGATTTTGTAATTCCAGGAACACTGATGAAATTAAATCATTATTTAAAATATTATTGTATAACGATATAATTATTTATCTATAGTACATAAACATTGAAGTTTACAACCTTAAAAAGTTAAAAATATGGTCATTAGCACGAGTTTTAACAGGAAGGGGGGATAGACACACATGCAGATAAGAATGCGCTGTTCCTGTATTGGATTAGCGCACATGATAGCAGTTTAAATTTGCCTTATGGTGAGACTGAAAGTTTTTTTAAACTCACCGGCCAAAATAGCCGTAAAGCAATAAGCCGCTCAATAAAATGCCCGCAATTAAAAGCTCTTTAATTAAGTGTTTTGTTAAGTTTGACATATAATTCTGTTTTAAGGTTAATAAATGATCGACTTTATCATTTACAATTTGAGGTTTTAAGCATTTGAAAGCATCAAATACTTCCTCAAAAACGACTTTCTATATTGTGTGGTTCATCTCATAAGGTTGTCTTGGCTAAACTTCAAACACTCGGCTTTAATAATTAATTACCTGCACCAGCGAACTTGCTTCCAAAAAAGTAAAGTATAATCAAAAGGAGAGTTATTATTGCTAACGCGAATTTTCCAAGTTCTGCCAGATTTGCTTGGCCATAAATAACTGCTTTAAAAGATTTTGTTATTGTTTTCATATTTGTATTGAGTTAAATTGCATTGCCATTAGCAGCATCCACAAAGATTAAATTGTTTATGTCCGGCCCCTTTAGCTATCATGACCTGACGCTTGTATAGCCCAGGCAGATAACTCTTATGCGTATCCAGAACTACCCGTATTAAATCACTGTTTTTTTCGATTGTATTGTTTGTAACTAGATGATTATCATAAAAATAAGTTAAAATAATTCTGGACCGTGATAAATATGAAATCTGATACAATGTGTGAAAATGTGTATAATGATTTCACAAAGGGTGGGGAACTTGATCTGGTTATAAATGCGATTTTTGGCTTTGCCGGAATTATAATATATCCTACTTAAGGGCAAAGGTTAAAAAAGTCGCTTAAAAATTTTTGAAAATCAAGGGCGTTTAACGAATATCTTAATATCCTTCTTGGTAAAGCTTATGAAGCAAGGCAAAGCCTAATCCAACGCGGGGAAGTTATCACGGCTACCGTGACAGGACAAAATTGCCTCGAATAGGGAGTTGCCATTGGTTTTTGTAAAAAATGGTTTTGAATGAGGCTATTGATTGGTGTGCTGATGCGTGAAATGCAATTCTAATATGGTAAAAATTAAGCTTGATATTTTATTTTTCATATTATATTTGGATACTTAATTCTTACATACCTTATCATTATTTTATGCTAAAAAAGGCGCTTGTCCTATTATGCACCTCGTGCTTTCTGTTCATTAATGTTGTCCATTCCCAAAATTTCATCAAAAGATTCGCATCGGCCGGCACATTTACCAAAGTGGGGAATACCCTTTTTTTTGCGGCTACTGATGCCAACGGCATAGCAGGCCTATGGAAATCGGATGGTACAAAAAACGGTACCATGTTGGTGAAAGCCATTAAAATGAATTATTCAATAACAGATTATCTCCCTTTATACGCTTTTAATAACAAAATTTATTTTGGAGCTGATGACGGCCTTAACGGGATGGAACTATGGGTATCAGATGGCACCACCGCGGGTACAAAAATGGTTAAAGACATTAATACAGCACATACCGGCAATACGGGCTCACAGCCAAGCCAGTTTATTTCTTTTAATGGCGCTCTGTATTTTTCGGCTTCGCCTGACGGAAATTATAATGGCCTGTGGAAAACAGATGGTACAGCTGCGGGTACTATACAAATATCGGATGTAAATTATCTGGGCGTAAATAACATGACCGTTGTAGGAAATGCTTTATATTTCGTACTCGGCAACGCAACGCTCATGAAAACCGATGGTACAATAGCCGGCACAAAATCGATTAGCGTGGATGATTATTATACGGTTGAACTATTACACAATGTGAATAATCAACTGGTATTTATTACCGCCTATACGCTTAATCACAATCAGATAAGGCTCTATACCATGGATCCCGGCAATGATAAGCCGGTGTTGCTGCAATCATTTAACGCGGTCACCTATGGCACCAATGATATAGATAATATCACCGCTGTTGGCCAAAAAATTTATTTCTCTATTCGCACAACTGATGCCAATGATAATGCAGTGGATGCCTTGTGGACCAGTGATGGTACCGCTGCAGGAACCAAATCAGTTACTTCCTTTAAATGGCAAGATCATTTGGCTTACTCTTATATGCAGGATTTTGTGGCCTTTAATAATAAGCTGTATTTTGCTTCAACTAGCAATTATAGCCTGTATACGAGCGACGGCACTTCTGGCGGTACTGTACAGGCTGCAAATGTCAGCTTAAGTCCGGGCGCTACACCCGTACTTTCAAACCAGAAGATTTATTTTAATAGCAGCGACCAACACTTATGGAGCTTTGATGGCGCAAACGCCAAAAAGGAACTGGAGCAGCCGGGGAATCCTGTAAACCTGTATGATGTTAACGGCAAAGTGTATTTTTCTGTTAAGGGCTCTTTTACCAATGATATCTGGAATAATGCACCGGCAAGCCAGATGCAGGTAAGCATCAACTACTATCAAAATTTAACTAATGGCGGCACTACTGCTTTTATCTCAAAAATAGATAGTATAATAAGTAATAAGGTTACTGTCACCAATACGGGCAACAAGCCATTGGTTTTTAGTGAAATAGGTATTTCCGGCGATTCGTTTTATGTAAACGGGCATCCCTTGCAAACCTTACAGGCTGATAGCATGGCAAGTTTTAACCTGGTTTATTCGCCGATAAAGGCAGGGCCGGCAACTGCTGCCTTATATATTAAAAGTAATGACAATAGCGGCCAATATAATTTTACAGCGAATTTAACCGGAACGGCTGCCGGTATCGCTGTCAATAAGGTTATAGGGGCAGCTAATGGCCTTGATAAACAGATCATATTTCAGGATAGTATACCCGGGTTTACATTAAGTCAGGATACTATCGCGGAAAATGCCCCGGTAGGCACATCAATTGGTTCATTTAATGTAAGCGGTGCGACAGGTAACTATCAATACCAACTGATATCCGGAAGCGGGGATAATGATAATAGCAGTTTTGTAATTAATAACGGGCAGTTAAAGTTAGCTACATTTTTTAATTTTAACAACCAGGTCACATACACAATACGGGTTAAAGCAACAAACGGAACAGCTACGCTGCAAAAAAACTTTATATTGCTGATAAAAAATGTTCAGGCCAACTTAGCGGGCACCTGTAGCCAATCCTTCCAAAATTTAACATATTCGTTAAATGACGCTGTTTATGTTAACTCGCGTATTGTTGCCGTTGGCACTGCAGGTGAAATATTGAATTCGGATGATAACGGAACAACCTGGAAAATTATAAACAGCGGGGTTGCTGATGATCTTAACCAGGTTAAATTCACCAGCAGTAAAATAGGTTATATTTTTGGAGCCAGCAGAATGCTGAAAACTGAAAATGGCGGAGACAGTTGGTTCCCGGTCAGCCTGCCGGTAACAAGTTACCCGGGATTGAGCAGTTTTTATTTTCCTTCGGATACCGTAGGGTATTTATTTGGAGGCGGGGGCGTTTACAAAACCAACGATGGCGGCCGCAGCTGGGCAACCCTAAACACCAATCAATACAACACGATCAATTCAGGCTGGTTTCTTGATGAAAATACCGGTTTCGCGTGCGGATCGTCGGGAACAATTCTTACAACAAAAGACGGGGGCGCCACATGGCAAGCGATCACTCAAACCGCAGTTGGTACCAGTACTAATTTAGCCAATATTATATTTATTAATAAAACAACCGGCTATATTACCAGTAGCGCGGGTGATATATTGCAAACAAAAGACGGCGGTGCGACCTGGGCACGCGTCAGTACGGTTGTAACTGATGGCTATACTGGACGGATCTATTTTTTAAATGACAAGACAGGCTATTTATTAGCTGGTTATAATTCGGCCGGCTTATATAAAACGATTGATGGCGGGCAGTCCTGGCAGCAGGAAAGCGTTAACGGGGGTGGGGCGTTTATGGGATTGGCCTACAATACCACCGGTGATAAATTCTGCCTCGTGGGTCATGGTGAAGGCCTGGGCACAACTTCACAGCAGGGGAGTTGCATTATTTTAAAAAACGGCGCGGGCACATGGACCAGCCGTTCTGATTATGGTAACGACAGATATAATAGTGGTAACCTGTTTGCAAATGGTACGGGTTATGTTTTTGGAGGCAGAAACTTAAAGACCATTGATAATGGCATTACCTGGAATGATTTGAACATAGCGGATGATTATTATAACCCTATAACAAAAAGTTGCTTTTTAAATGCGGATACAGGTTTTTATGCCAACTATTATAATGTTTTTAAAACCACAGATGCCGGTAACACCTGGATCAGGATACATTCAGACAGCACGTCAACTGTACAATGCCTTTATTTTTATAACACAAAACTAGGTTTTTATGCTAATGGGCAAAACCTTTACCGCACAATGGATGGTGGTAATACCTGGAAAGATGTTTTAAACGTACCAAGTTCATTTGGCGTATCATCTATTAGCTTTTCAGATCAACAAACGGGTTATGCAGTAGGAAACTTGAGTATGCTTTATAAAACTATTGATGGAGGAAATACATGGACACCTATTAATACGAGCAACAGCGACTACTTAATGACTGTCTATACCACTGATGGCCAGACGGTATTGGCTGGCGGTGCCAATGGCCTTTTAATACGTAGCACTGACGGCGGGCAAACCTGGAACCCGGTATATTCTTCTATGTTGTTTTACCTCTACTCATTTCAGTTTTTAGATAAGCAGCATGGATATGCTTTAAATAAAAATCCGGCGGGTGGTGTAAACCAGGTTTATGAAACAACAGATGCGGGATTGACATGGAATTTGATCAACCAAACATGGACCGAGATTACCACCCTTCAACTCAACGACGGTCATTTGTTTTTAGCAGGGGATGCAGGATCTATCATTAAACTAAATAGTACAAGCCCGCCACCTGCCAATGCCGGCTACATTATTGGTGATACAGCTGTTGTTGTTTTCAATAAACAAACTTATACGGTTCCGAGTGTCCCTAACACCTACTACAAATGGGTAGTTTCCGGCCCCGCCGAAGTGGAGTATAATAACAATTCAATTATGGTGGCGTGGAAAACGGGAGGTACCTATACTTTACAAGCTACACCTTATAATGAGTGCGCAAGCGGTGAACCCAGAATAATCAATATAGATGTTGAAGATATGCCTGCCCCGTTGGTTACCGGCCCCGATACTGTTTTGAACCATGCAAATAATGTGGCGTATTCAACACTGAATAATAATGATAGTTATAATTGGTCGGCTACAGGCAGTGTCGGCATCAACCCTACAGTTGATAAAACAACTGTAAACTGGGGCAACGCTGGTTTAGGCATAGTTACGGTAGTAGCAACAAACCAAAAGCTAAATCTGCAAAAAGTGTCATCGCTTAATGTAATTATTCAAAACGCCCCTTTTACATTACCTGACAGCAATTTTACAGTTTCGGTGACGAGTTCAACTTGCAAGGGAAGCAATAATGGATCGATAAGTATAAAGGCACAACAACCACTTAATTATACCGCCGTAGTTACCAGTCCTGATAACACCAGCAAAAACTACACATTTACCGATAGCTTGAATGTTAAAAATCTAGTGACAGGCGCATATAATGTTTGTATTGGAATTGCAGGTAATGGCACGTTTCAGCGTTGCTATACGCTTACAGTTACCGAGCCGAAAGACCTATCGGTATACTCCGTGGTCAATCAAAGTACCGGTATATTAAGCTTAAATCTATCTGGTGGCGATGTGTATTATATTAATTTAAATGATAAGGTATACCAAACCAATGATACCCAACTGAGCTTGAAATTAAATGACGGGGCAAATAAACTAAAAATATATACCGATAAGTTATGCCAGGGCGTTGTCGAAAAAACGGTAGATCTAAAGATTATAACCGTATATCCGGTCCCATTTACCGATAAGTTAACGATTGATCTGGGTGGTAGCAATGTCAACACAGCCAATGTTCAAATAATGGACATTTTTGGTAAAGTGGTATACAATCAAACTTTAGTTAATCAGGCAGGAATGCTTAACCTAGATGTTAATAATATTCCAACAGGGGCCTATGTTTTAAAACTGGCATTAGGCACATCGTCCACCTTATTTAAAATTGAAAAATAATGAAACCTCTAATAACAACTATAGCCATATTATTACTACTTGCGGGTTGTGGCAAAAATAAATCTTCAAACCCCGGCCCTGCTTCTCCTCCCGGGGCTGCCAGCCTGGTATTTCCGGATCAAAACTCAATTTGTATATCCGGTAGCATAATTTCACCGAAGCAAAGCTCGGTGCAATTTAAATGGAATGCTGGTAACTATACCGATAGTTATGTGGTGGTCACCAAAGATCTGCTAACAGGCGATACCGTGGCCAGTCCTGCGACCCAAACGCAAATTAACATCACTTTAAATACCAATACCCCTTATTCCTGGTGTGTGATTTCCAGGTCAGCCAAAACCAGTACAATTGCTCAGAGTGTTGTATGGAAATTCTACAATTCCGGTGCCGGTGTAACTTCCTACGCTCCTTTTCCAGCAGACGGGCTAAACCCAGGAAATGGACAATATGTAACCGTTCCTCCATCTGGCACGATCACACTTAGCTGGCAGGGCACTAGTGTAGATAATGATATTGTTGGTTATGATATTTATTTCGGTACAACAACGACACCGCCATTATATAAAAGCGGTAACACCTCCATGAGTATCAGTAATATTCCGGTAAAGACGCAAAGCAAGTATTATTGGAAGGTGGTAACACATGATAATAATAACAATACATCTGCAACAGAAGTAATTGAGTTTGATACTAATTAAACAGGACTAGAAAGATGGTGAAAAAGATGGATTTATATTATCCATATCCTTTTTTATCACCTCCGATTTTTAGCAAACTTATATAGTGATATAACTGCTGGTGGTAGACAACTAAGAATTCTTTTTTGTTTGAATTTTTTGGATGATCGCGGCATAAATATTGGCGCGGTTATAGATGGAGGGGCGCTCTGCGAGTTTTGTTATGGCGTTATGGCCCAGGTTGTTGAATAGTGCGTTTAGCTGGTCGAGGATGGGATAGGGTACCCAGTGGTTGGAGCGGCTGGTGTCGTATTCGATGATCAGAAAATTTGGACCGACCGCGAAATAATGTTCAAGTTTTTTGACGAGTGTTTGTTTGTCACGGACATAGTTGAGGGAGTTGGCCATCAGGATGCCGTCGAGGCCGGATAGGTCCAGTTCGTCTTTTTCGAAGTCAGCTTTGATGAAATTTGGCAGCTTTTGGATTTGTTTATCGACAGGAGTAACTTGGCTGTGTGCGGGCAGCAGCGTACTTAGCGCTTCGGTAAATGTCCCGGGGCCGCAGCCAAGGTCGGCCCAGTTTTGAGGGCGCGCTGTATTGACCCCTTTTCTGATCAGGTTGATCGCATCGGCTGTTGTCATGGTGCAATTTATCAATATGGGACGGATGTTTCCTTTTTAGCAGATAAGCCAGCGTCATTTTTAAGTAAAAGAATGAAAAGTTTTTGGAACTACTCTATCTTAGTGTTACTTTTACACTAAGTATTTAAAACAAGTCTTCTCATAATTTAGGTTTATAATTGGTTAGTAAAGGCTCCTGCCCATCAGGAGCCTTTCTTATGGCACTGATTTTTTCATTATGTCGTGTGCATGCTTAGTGGCCAAAATCATGTTTGATCTGATAATCGAGTGTCTGTGGGGACCAGTAACCGCGGGCGATCACGCGCCTGATAGTCATGAGGGGATCTTTGGGATCGCGAGGTTCTTCCAGTTGGAAAGCGGCTTTGAACCCCTGCTGATGTAGTCCCGGCAGGCCGGCCTGGTGCCAGTATCCAAAAGGGAAGGCGAAATAGTCTACGGGCTTTCCTGTAATTTCTTCCAGTTGTTTTTTGGGCTGGCCTATTTCCGTTTCCCAGGCTTTTCCTTTTAAGAATTTGAAATTGAGGTGGCTGAGGGTATGGCAGCCGATCGCGTTCCCTTCATCTGATAGTTGCCTGATTTGCTGACTATCCATATACCATTTATGTGTACCTATATGACCGGTTATGATAAAGTAAACCGCCTTAAAATTGTATTTCGCCAGTTCGGGACGGGCCACGGTAAACTGGTCCTCATTGGTATCGTCAAAGGTGAGCATGATGGGGTTGGGCGGTAAGGACCGGCCTATTTGCAAATAGTCATATAACTCATTGGGCAAAATGGTATGGTAACCGCTGTCGGCCAGCATTTTCATTTGGGCCCTGAAAGTGGCGGGCGGAATAATATAATCCTTATCTGCCGACTTGTCTTTGGCCTTCCAGTCGCGGATCTGGTGGTAGCATAGTATGGGTATCTGTTTACGGCCTGGTATAGTGGCGTTACTGATGGTTTGCGCCGTTGAAACGAGGTCAAATAGAAAAAGAAATAAGAGGCATATGGTTGGTTTGAGCACGGTCATATTTTACCAAAAGTATAAATTAACTGCTTTCCTACACTGATAAATTAAGTTTCCTGCGTGTTCTCTGTGGTTTTGTTCCCGATCGGCCATTAATAGTTGCCGGAGCCGCTTCTTTTCAATCCTGGAAAAGGTAGCCGCTGTAAGCCAGGCCTTTGGCAACGCTTTGAAAATTGTCCCCGGAATTAAGGTTAACATGCGGGAACCTGTTTTGAAATAATTTTTGAATGCTGCCCACCATGGACGTGCCGCCTGTTAAAAAAAGGCTGTCGATGTTTCCTGGTCCGATGCCGTTTTGCCGCATAAATTCATCCAGGTAGTCCGCGATCCGCGATACGTCCTTCGCGATGAGCTGCTCATAGGCCGGCAAGGTTATTTCCTCATCAATGATGATGTCCATCTGGTCATAGCTGAATAGGGTCGTATCTTTAGTGGACAGCGTGATTTTTGTTTGCTCGATCGCTTGGAATACCGAATAGCCTAAATTGTTTTCGATAAGAGTGACCAGGTTTTTAAACTGCGGGTCCCGGCCGGAAAAATAATAGTAATCATCTATGTCTTTTTTGATACGCGGCCCGTTAAAGAAATTCATTTGCTCCCAGGAACAGATATTAACAAAAAGGGACTTTGGTACCGTTAATATTTTGCCAGGTGTTGCTTCATATTGGGTGTATTTGCCGAAATAGGGTGTGCCTTTTTCCCACATAAAGGCAGAGTCAAAGCTGTCTCCGCCAATATAAATACCGCCGCTGGCTATCATATCGTTCTTGCGGTCCTGGCTACCCACTTTTTCGGGGTCAAGCACCAAATACGTAAAATCGGTCGTGCCACCGCCAAGGTCGGCTACCAGCACATTTTCCTTTTTGGTCAGGGTTTGCTCATAGACAAACGCGGCCCCGATCGGCTCAAACTGGAAACGGACCTCATCAAAACCCGCTAGTGCCACCGCTTTGCTTAAACGGGTTTGTGCCAGGGTGTCTTTCTGCACATCATCGTCGTCAAAAAAAACCGGTCTGCCAATCACTGCTTTGCGGCAATCCTGCCCGGTGACCTGATCGGCACGAGCCTTCAATTCCTTTAAAATAATAGCCACCAGGTCAGCAGCGTTATACCGCTTATTTTGGATACGGGTCTCGGTGAAGCTGCTTTTTGACAATATCTGTTTGACAGATTTGATAAAACGTCCCCTCATGCCATCCGCCAGGTAGGCCGTAATGGCAGCTTCGCCCGCGACATAGTTTGGTGTACTTCCCGGGCCTGGTTGCTGGTAGAAATAAATGAGTGAGGGGATCATCACGGTGCCCTGCAGCGCTCCTGCTTCTTCATCGTAGATAGCCAGTACCGAGTTGGTTGTTCCAAAATCAATGCCGTATAAAAACTTCTTCATGCTGGGAAGGTTCAAACTATAAAATTTGAAGGGCGGCGAAGGTATAAAAAAAACGGTTAAGGGTGAAATGTTATTATTCCCTTCTGTATAAATGCTCTTTTTGTCTGGTGAGTTTCGGGATCGTGTAACACAGTGCGATTTTCGTGTGTCTATTAAATCAAACCAATTTTTGTCATGGATATTCTGGAGTCATTGACCACCTCGTTCCGGAATATCAAAAATATCGTTTCGAAACACTTTAATCATGCTAATACGCTTACACGAAGAATCAATTTAGTGATACCTCTCACACAAAAATACGAACTTGGAGCACGGAATCATATGATCAAGCCTCCTGGAATATCCACATTGATCTTGAGTTATGAAAAAGTGCCTTTAGTTACTTTGAGATGGTTTGGTGACCTTTCTATGATCCCGATAGGATTGGGGGAATGCCCCAAAAAAAACAAATGGCCTGAATGGCCTTTAAAAATTCGGCAGCGCCGCCTTCCAGGCCGCAGCTAAAACATTAATGCCCTTGACCTCCCCTGGCTGCGGCAGTATGAAGTCAAATATCTCAGCTTGTCCGACCTTTTTGCCAGTGAAAGCGCTTTGCTAACTCCTGCTTGGACAATTACTTTAAATGGTGTCATCTTTAAAATCATTGCAGGATCGAAAGAGAGCCCGCAAACTGTCCAGATCAATCTGCCACCGAAGAAGGAAGCTTGAAATAAAAGCGTGGGTCATTATCGGCTAATAAGTAAAGCCTCAAATAATGAAAGCGTCCAGTGAGCCATTCATTTTGGCTATCGTATCAAGGCTGGCCTTGATGTCCTGGCCGCTGACCTCTGCTGCTAATACCGCATAACAATGGCTAGCCAAGGGTTCCAGCTGCTTGAGCAGTTCATGCGCCTTGTCTGACAGGATAATCAGTTTATTACGGCGATCGGCTTCATCTTCCTTACGACTAACAAAACCTGCTTTAACCATATTGTCGATTAGGTAGGTCATACTGGATTTATCCTTGAACAATAGTTCGGCTAAATCCTGCTGGTTCAGGCCGTCATGGCTGTGCAACTGTTTCATGATCTCCAAGACCTCAAAACTGATGCTGATCCCGGCTTCCTTTAATTTTACCTGGAACATCCTGCGCAACTTGTAACGCAGTTTAAATATAGATTGGATATAGTCCATAACCAGCTCGGATTTTTGATCGGGTTGCATAGACAAAGTTATTAAATTTAATGCGCGGCATCCGCCAGGCTGACCTTGGCTTTTGATTTTTTAACGAATAGCAGTACGAAAGGTACAAAAACAACAAAAATAACTCCCACCAATATAAAAATATCCATGTAGGAGAGGAGCGTGGACTGCATGGTCACCGAATTATCCATCATTTGATAAGCCATATTCCGCGAGGTAAGGCTGTCCGTCCCATGGCTGCGCATCCCCGCCGTTAGCATAGCCACCCGGTTCTGCACGGTGGGATCATTCATATTCAGATGGCTCACCACATCGACCCTGTGTATACTCGTTTCCCTGGAAAGAAAGGTAGAAATCAGCGCCACTCCAAAGGAACCGCCGAGTTGCCGCATCATGCCCGTAAAGGCTGCCCCCTGGCCGATCTCCTGGCCTTTCAGTGTGGAGAGCGACATGGTACTTACCGGTACGGATAACAAGCCCATACCCAAACCGCGCACGATCAATGGCCAGAAAAAATCACCGGCACTGGTATCGGGCGTAATGATTTTGTAGCACATCATGCAAAATATATAGAAGATGAACATCCCTAAAGCGATCAAGTATTTTTGCTGAATGCCCTTTTGGATAAGTATAGCCACCACCGGCATCATTACGGCTACAAATAAAGTACTGGGTAGCTGAAGCACACCGGCCTGCTGCGCCGTCCAACCCAGGAGCGATTGTGTAAATAATGGGATGACAAAGGTCGATCCGAACGTCCCAAAACCCATAACGAAAGATAGGATGACCCCCATTCTTAAGTTACCGTTCTTCAGTACCCGCAGGTTAACCACGGGGAACTTGGTTTCCAGTTGCCGCCAGATAAATAAATATAAGCCCAGGAAAGCGGTGATACATAAAGTAATGATCAGGCTGCTATTGAACCAGTCATCTTCCTGGCCTTTTTCCAATATATACTGCAATGAGGAAATACCTACCGCCAGTAAAAATATACCCAGCCAATCGATCTCGCTGGCAGAACGTTTTTTCTCATAAGTCGGGCTTCTGACATAGCTCAGCGTAAGCAGCGTGGCTACAATGCCCACCGGGATATTGATATAAAAGATAAAAGGCCATGAATAGTTGTCCACAATATAGCCGCCTAATGGCGGCCCTAACGTTGGGCCTACGATAATGCCCAGTACATAGATCGCCTGTGCCATCGCGCGCTTTTCAGGCGGCCAGCTTTCGGTAATGATGGTTTGCGAGGTAACCAATAGTGCGCCGCCTCCCATACCTTGCAAAAAACGGAAAATGATCAGTTCGGTAATGGAATGCGCATTGCCGCATAAAAAAGAACAAACAGTGAACAGTATGACCGAAGCCGCAAAATAGTTTCGGCGGCCAAACTGTTGTGAAAGCCAACTGGTGAGCGGAATGATGATCACATTCGCTAATGAATAAGCCGTAATGACCCAACTGATCTCGTTTAAGGTTGCACCCATGCTACCGCGCATATTGTTCAGGGCTACGTTAACGATTGTGGTATCAATGATCTCCAGTAAGGCGCAAAACACAGCGGTAACCGTAATAATCACTAAACGTGGCCCATGCTCAATTAAGGATTCATGCTGATTCATGTAACAAAGTTAGAAATTCAACAGTTTAAATTCAAACTAATTTTATTATTTAATCCTTTTTCAAAAATCAATATTGATTTTTTTTGCTTCGCTGGCCCCCTGCATATTCAGGGTGCGTCTACCTCGTAAATACTGCTATATTTAGATGTTTAAACAATTAATGTGGAAATTGGGCATATCAAATTTGCTTAAAAACACATGCGAAGTTTAGCTGTTACCAAATGGATGAAAAAATCGAGGGGTACTTCTAAGATGATCATGCTGGTTGGTATCATCGCCTGCATGTTTCTTTATTATTTCTTTTTCGGCCGCACCAGTAAAATGGTATCTAATGGCAATGTGTTGGATCAGGCCGAGCAGGCTTTCAAGGAACTGCCCCGCTTTAAGGGCAAAAAAATTAACCTTTATAAGACGATCAGCTTTTATGATGACGGCAGGATCTATCTTACCGTACAAGACCCCGATACCCCATCTCACATCAACAGTTATCAATATCAATTACATAAAGCCGGCGGCCAATGGACCTATGCAGGGCCCTACAAGCTTGATCATACCGATTACCCGCTGCAAAATGGCCTGTTTCCGCTTGATTCTTTTTCCTTCTCTACAGCAGCTAAGATCGTAACGGCCTATAATGCCAAAGCGCGTGCTGTGGGCAGTAATGAAACGCTGGATATGGTGGAATACGATTATTACTTTGCCGGCAGGGGCAACTGGAAATACGAAGAAAAGATAAATGGCGGAACAAACCGGGAGAGCGTGGAATATAAAATTCTTTTTAAAGATGACGGTTCGCTCAAATATTTTGGCGAGCCCAATGGGTGGAATATGCTCAATGACTCCGCCGAAATGGCCTATGCCGAAAAAACCTTAAAGAACCTGCCGCAGTTCAAGGGCAAAAAGCTCTGGTTCAAAAAGGAGATCGACTTCAATTCCAATAATATTTATCTCACCCTGCAAAATCCGGATACCTTACAGCAACTTATTAACTACGGATTTAATGAGGGTGAGGTATGGCATCGCGAACCTGTGGATGATGCTGACGACGGCAAAATAAACCATTTGTTTCCACTGGATTCAGTTCCTTTTAGACGTGTTTGTAGGATGGCCAACGCCTATATCAACAAGGCGCGGTCTGTTAAAAGCAGCATTTTAGTCTTAGATGGGTTGGTATTTGATGCCACCGACCCGCATCATCCACAATGGAAATTTGATCCGGTTGTGCTAGCCGGCAACAACGGGGGAACTTATAAGATTACCTTTAATCAAGACGGCTCATTAAAAAGCTTTACTAGGCAATAAAGCATAGCGATCAGTTGCGCATGGAGAACCAGATATTCCAAATTATCAATATGATAACAAAGACATTTCGATACTTTATTTGTTTAATGCTCATTCTTTCAGCCTCTTTATTGGCGCATGCGCAGGGAGTGCCCAAAGCTTATGAAGCCATAAACTACCAGGGAAAGGTGAACAGCAAGCAGGTAAGATTTAGCTTAGCCGAAGGCTATATCAGTGCAAGCTCTTTGAAAATGTATTTGCCGGGGAAAATTAGGCCATTGGTTTTTGAACCTGATGCCGGAGTAGCGGATGCCAATAACCGGTTGAAATTTATTCCTGTCCCGCAGGGCAGACCTGATTACTTTATTCTCGACAATATGCAGGAAGCCTATGACGAAATCCCGGCCTATATTGCCGGAAGCTATTTTTTCAATAATAAAAAGATTGCGGTAAAGTTTTGGGTGGTTAAATCAAACACACATTAGCCACTGACTCATTTCAATTCCGGTGTAAACTTATTATAGCCTTACAACAGTGTCTTGGACATTCGGGAGACACATAATGTGGACATTCAGAAGCCATTGACCACCTCGTTCGGGAATAGAAAATAGTTAATTCCGTAACCCTTTGACCATATTAATTATTAACTGCAATTTTCCTAATTGCTTACACAACTCGGTACTCCAAAGCGCACGGAATAGCCTGGTCAAACCTCCCGGAATATCGGGTGGTGTGTTTATTAGCCTATGGTTTGCAGATAAGTAGACATGGCCGATGGCTATAATTCCGGGGAAGTAACTACAGGGAATTCAACTTAAATTATGAGTTCAAAGTGTCAAAACTAATGTAAACTGTTATTACATAATTAAAAGAGATCGTTTAATTTGTATTAATCGCTGTTAAAGAGTATGTGAGTAGTTTTAGAAATTATCCATCAACTTGTTGATATATAATTATTTGTGGAAAGAATTGATGACTCTGGAATGCCTAGTCTTCTGTAAGACAGACGCTGAATAGAAGCGACTGACTTTAAATTCTATTTAGTGAGTTATCCCATCACCAATTTTTTAACATCATCCAGCTTGCGGCAGCTGTTGGTAGTTATTATATAATTGGTATTATGTTTAAAGTAGTTGACAATAATGGCTTCCTCGCTATCAGTAGTAAAAACTTTATCAATTGGTAATTCGGTTTCAGGTATGCCATCAAAATTCTTTTGATCCTGGGTTTGCTTAACTAATATATTCTTTAGAGCAACTGGACGGCGGTTTCTTACGCTTACAGTTGTACTTACACCAAACAATACTTCCGGCTTAGTTTCAAGCCCTATGTTAAATACATATTGTTCCATCTCTTCAAAGTCGAGGTTCTGGCAGTTGATATACAGGCATCCGTCCCTTATGCCTATCACTTTTCCGCTGTAACGGTGCCCTTCAGAAACCGATTTTACAATGATCTGCCCGTTATCAAGCTCCTTTAGTATAAACGGTGTTTTTACAATGTTGCGGCTGCCATCGGTTTTAGGGTAATACAGAAAGTAATTACCAAGGTAATAGCTTTTTATTATAGCCATTGATGAGCGATTAAAGCCATTCCCGGCAAATGAATGTCTGGAGAGGCTGCTATTATACAGATCCATTCGTTGATCAGGGATCTTTTGCCACTCGTCCCACTCTGCAAACGGGACCTGTAAAAAAACGGTCAAAGCGTTAACCTTAACATATTTGGCGTCGCCACCATTCCAATAGCTTTGAAGTGTTTTACCGCTTACCCAGTTGAAAACACGGTATTCGCCCAGGGCGCTTAAATATTTTATAAAATCATATATATGGCTTGATCGTAATGCGCGGAGCTGTTTCTCAAAATTTTGCTTACCTATAATAAGGCTCATTTCAACCAGGTCGGGGTTTACCAATACCTCCTTGCTGATCTGTTTGTTGATGACCTTTGCAACCAAATTAAACTGCGTGCGTGTGAAACCTTCCCATCTATTCTCTCTGCTCTTGTTTTTCAGCGCTGCAATAATGCTGGGATGATCTTCAATTGCGGTCTTTAATTTTTCAGTTAGCTGCATATTTTTTAATTGTACTGATGGTTTTTTCAAAAAATCACGCTGATTGATTTCTAGTTGGTATTAAAATAGGCTAAATTTTACGAATAAATCATCTGGTCATAACAATATAGTTTTGTCAAACTTTTGACCAATAAATATACTTAAATCTGACCCGGTATAACTATCTGTAAATCAATATTTAAAAAATAAATCAAAAAAATATTTTGACTTATATTTTTACTCATCTGACTTAGTGATATTTAGATTTATAATAATAACGAGTGTTTTTTCTAAATGAAGTGATTTTTATTGATTAGTGGGGAGATTTTTAGACTGAAATGCTGATCCTGGCTTAAAATTAATTTATACGGCATATATAATTGATGATTTTTAGACAAAAACTTCCATTAACCACCAAAATCACATCCATGAAGCAAACTTTACGTTTATTATTTAGTCTTGTAATCCTCTGGCTTTGTTGCACGGTGCCGCAACGAGCCGTCGCACAGGATCGAACCTTAAAAGGAACTGTTAAAGATGCGCAAGGCAATCCTGTAATAGGAGCATCCATACTTATAAAGGGCACTAATGAGGGTGTAAGCACCGCCGTTGACGGTACTTACACCCTCAAGGTACATGGTACAGATGCTGTATTGCAGGTATCATCTGCCGGATACGATAAAAAATTGGTTGCAGTTAAAGGAGAAAGTACGATTACCATAGTGCTTGATCAATCAAAGAACGAGCTTAAGGAGGTGGTAGTGGTTGGCTATGGTACCCAAAAGAAAAGTGAGGTTACGGGTGCCATATCATCCATTAAAAACAAGGAATTTAAAGACCAGCCGGTATCAAACTTAGCTGCCAGTATTGAAGGTAAGCTATCAGGCGTTAACGTAACACAACCATCAGGCACGCCCGGCGCAGGTTTGCTGGTAAGTATTCGCGGAGCGCAAAACCCACTATATGTTATTGATGGGGTCCCTATGGAAAGCGAAAGTAATTCATCATTAGGTACTGCCTATAACCTCACAGGGCAATCAACAGGCAGCGGCCAAAATATCAGCTCAATTTCAGATATCAACCCTGATGATATTGAATCCATCGAGATATTAAAGGACGCTTCAAAAGCCATATATGGCTCGCGTGCGGCTAATGGCGTAGTATTGGTTACTACCAAACGCGGTAAAGCAGGTGAAACTGTACTTGATTTTAATATGAGCTATGGAGTACAGTCGGTAGCAAAAGAAATCCCGTTTTTAAACTCACAGCAATTTTATGATTTGACCAATAAAGCGATCTCCGAAGATATCTGGGTTTACCATAATGATATTGCCACCAATAATCCTGATCCGCATTTTGCTTTATCAGATATGATAACCGCGGGTATTGTTGATGCTAATGGCAACGCGATACCTAACCCGGCTGCACCTTATTACGATCTCTCGAGCGGTATAAATACCAATTGGGAGAAAGCGATTTTCCGCAACGCGCCGGTTGTTGATTACGAGTTATCGGCTCGTGGTGGGACCGATAAAACTAAATTCTTTATTGGTGGTAGTTATTATGATCAGGATGGAATCATCATCAATAACTATTACAAACGTTATAACCTGCGCGCTAATGTTGACGACCAGGCAACCAAAAACTTAACGCTGGGATTGAATATGAGCGCATCATATTCTGATGACAAGCGTAGCTTTAATGATAATACCTACACCGGCGTAGTAACTAACGCTTTGGGTGCTTCGCCGTTAATGCCGGTTTATTCATCGCCGGGTGTATATGCCGATTTTACCCAGTACCAGGCCTATTGGTTATCTGATAATCCGGTTAAATCAGCCAATGAGATCAACGCGCATACGTATACTGACAGGTTCATCTCTTCGCTTTTTGCTGAATATAAGATTGCAAAGGGCTTTAAATTTAAAACCACCTGGTCAATTGATTATAATGATGTGAACGATAATCAGTTCTTCTCGGCCCTCACAGTTGATGCGCAGGCGGTTGATGGCAAGCTCTTATTAGGCGAATCAAGAACATTAACATGGCTTAATGAAAACCTGTTAACTTATCAAAATAGCTTCGGCAAAAATAATATCACTTTACTCGGAGGGTATTCGCAACAGCAAAGTAAAATTCAGTTGTCGCAAAGTGGAGGCGAGGGATTCCCGCAAACAGGCAATGTTCAAAACATCAATAACGCGGCCACACCTTTGGTATTTATAGTGCCATATCCGCTGGTATATGATGCATTGCGGTCGTTTATTTCACGCGCCAATTATGATTATGATGGCAAGTATCTTTTCTCATTCATTATGCGTGCCGATGGTTCATCAAAATTCGCTCCGGGCCATCAATGGGGATATTTCCCGTCAGCTTCATTAGGCTGGAATTTGTCCGACGAAAGCTTTTTACAGGATAACAAAGTGGTAAACGCATTAAAACTACGCGCCAGCTACGGTTTATCAGGCGATCAGGATAATGTGCCCTCATACCAGGATTATGCTTACTGGGGCGCTGCAAAATATAATGGCGATGCAGGTTTTGTGCCTTATAACATCTTAGGGCCGCAGCCGGTAACCTGGCAAACCAATAAAACATTTAACGTTGGTACCGACTTCGATTTGTTTAACCACTTTATAAATGGCTCAATTGAGTATTTTGTTTCCGATGAAACCAAACTGTTAAATCAGCAGCAGATACCGGGTACTACCGGCTTTCAATGGGCCTACGCAAACTCAGGTAAGATCCAGGATCAGGGTTTGGAAATACAGTTGAATACAAACAATATCCATACTACTGATTTCACATGGACAAGCTCTTTCAATATTTCGTTCCTGAAAAATACCATTAAATCATTGGCTGTTGATAACCAATACATCAGCGCTTATAATGACCAGTCGCCTACCAATATTTTAAAGGTTGGTCAGCCGGTCGGTACTTTTTTGGGTGTGCGTTTTGCAGGTGTTAACCCTGCCAATGGCGATGCACTTTATTATGCGGCAGATGGTACCAAGGAACGCGCCGACCAGGTAAATTTTACCCGTGATGCAACAGTAATTGGTAATGCGAGGCCGAAATTCTTTGGTGGGTTCAACAACTCATTTAAGTATAAGAAATTCGATATGCTGATCACCACACAGTTTAGCTATGGTAATAAAGTGTTCAACCTTATCCGCACCACTTATGAAAGCTTAGGCTGGAGTAGCGCGTCAACACCATCGGGCGCTTATTTAGGTGGGGTTTATGCAAATAATGATACTAGGGTACTAAACGCGTGGTCGCACCCGGGCCAGATAACTGATATCCCGCGCCCTTCATTTTTAACACAAAATTATTTCCCTAATTCAAGCGAGTTCCTGGAGGATGGTTCATTCCTGAAGATTCGGACGGTTAACATCGGTTACACCTTTAATAAGCCAAAATACTTCAGTAGCATAAGGATATACGCCCAGGCTCAGAACCTGCTGACCGTGACAAAATACATAGGCTTTGATCCGGAAGTAAGTTCAACAGGCGGGGCAAATCCTGAAACCGCGGGTATCGACTATGCAGCCTATCCACCGGCTCGCACATTTAGTTTAGGTGTTGATGTTAAATTTTAATAAACGAAAGACCATGAAGAAATTAATATATATAGCAGCTTTTAGTTTTATCGCGGCCTCATTGCTCATCATGAGCAGCTGCGCCAAGCTAAATCAAATATCACCAACGGCTGTGCAGGCATCGCAGCTATTTAAAGATTCCACCGGGTTATCATCAGCCGTAACAGGGATGTATAGCACATTAGAAGTACAGGACTACTATGGTGCCAATTACCCGATGATGTGCGACCTGAACAGCGATAATGGCGTTGCAGGCGGTTATAACAACACCTCGTTAAACGAATTTGGCGCTTATAGCGTAACCTCATCAAATATTTTTATCCAGGATACTTATGTGGCCATTTACAAAACCATTGCTGCCGCGAACGCTATAATTGCTGGTGAAAGCACTGTTAAAGGTGCATCTCAGGCATATTTAGACGCGGTGAAAGGACAGGCCTTAACATTGAGAGCAATGGGGCATTTTGATCTGCTCCGTGCCTTTGGCTATCACTGGGATTTAACCTCTTCTTACGGTATCCCTGTTGTAACCACCGTACAAACAAGTACCAGTGTTGTGCCACGCAGCACCGTAGCCGCAACTTATACAGCTATTATTAATGACCTATTACAAGCGGCAACCCTGTTAAAAACAAACACCGACCGTAATCCTAACTATGTTAATCCTGCAATAGTTAATGCTTTGCTGGCAAGGGTATATCTTTATAAAAAGGATTATAGCGATGCTGCAAAATACGCCACCTTAGTAATTAACGATGGCGCGTTCTCATTGCTCGATAAAAACAATTTCACGGAAATTTATACTTCAAAAAATAGCAAGGAATCTGTTTTTGAATTGCCATTCGATCAGCAAAACCAAAGCGAGTATAATGCTACAACTTATGCCAGGCCTGATGCAGCTTCAACCGAAGTGTTATTTCTGTTGAATCCTGATCTGCAGTCGTTTTTTGAAAGTCGCTCAGGCGATCTGCGTTATAATTTAGTTGATACCACAAACCCTAACGGTTACCTGCGCACACTGAAATACAGCAGCGATATCAAGCAAAAAGACAACTCTGCCTATGTGATCCGCATTGCTGAAATGTACATGATAAGGGCAGAAGCATTGGGTCGTACAAAAGGCCTTGCCGACATGAATTTGATCCGAACAAATCGTGGCCTCACCGCATTAACCGCAGCAGATGTACCCGATAATGATACCTACGCGCAAGCTGTAGCTGATGAGGACCGTGCAGAATTCAACTTTGAAGGTCACCGGTATTTTGACCTGGCACGCTTGGGGCAGGTTGTTAATGTATTACAGCCACTAACCAGCACCACCATAACATCAGCAAACTCATGTTTCCCTATACCATTAAGAGAGATCAGCGCGACTAATGGTGTAGTGATACAAAATCCGGGTTATTAAAAATCAATAATTCCAACGATGGCTCACAATTCAATTACCCGGCTTTTGCAATCAGCATTTCAGGCAGCACTGCGTGAAGATGAGGAGGCATTGGCGAACTTTAATGAATGGAATGAAGGTCGCCGCAGGTTTTTGAAACAGGCAGCCGTTGCCGGTGCAGGCGTAATGCTTACACCAGCATTATTGAGCTTAACATCGTGCAACAAAACAAAAAATAATGACATCGCCATAATTGGCGCGGGTATAGCCGGTTTAAATGCCGCTTACCAATTGCAAAAGAAGGGCATTAAAGCTACGGTTTATGAAGCCTCGAGTCGCATAGGCGGGCGGATGTATACCCTGCATGATGAGTTTGGGAAAGGTATTACTACCGATGTCGGCGGTGAATTTGTTGACTCAACTCACGCTGATATCTTACAACTGGCAAAAGAATTAGGCTTATCATTTTATGATTTAAGAACTGACCCGCTAATTCGTAAGACCTTTTATTTCGGCGGCAAACGATATAGTGAAGCTGACCTGGTAAATGCGCTAAAGCCATTTGTTGCTCAGTTGGTAAAGGATATTACCTCTCTGCCTGAGATCATCAGTTATCATTCCGCGGCTAAATTTCAGCACCTGGATAATCAGTCGATAGATGCTTATCTAAAATCAATAGGCATAACAGGCTGGCTTTATGATTACCTGCACGTAACATTAACCAGGGAATATGGTATGGAAGCATCCGTTCAATCTGCGGTTAATTTCCTCATCATGTTTGTGGCACCTGTGGCTACTGAAAAAAACTATGAGTTATTTGGCGCCGATCATGAAGTATTTAAGATAAAAGGCGGCAGTATGCACTTAACCAATGCGCTTTACGAAAAGGTGAGCTCATCAGTAAAAACAGGGTATAAATTTGTTGGGATAGAGAAGTATGAATCGCAGGGCTATGATCTAAAATTTGATCAGAACGGTTCAATAACTACCGTTACTGCTGCACGGGTGATCATTGCTATTCCGTTCACCATATTACGGAGCATCGATTTTAAAATACCGATGCCCGAAGGTAAACGGAAATGTATTGATGAGATAGGATATGGCAACAGCAGTAAATTTTTCATCGGTGTTACAAAAAAGCCATGGCGCGCGCATGGTGAACAAGGCTACACGTTTACTGATTTGAACTTTGGCTGCGGATGGGACGGCGGTCAGATGCAATCAGAAACTGAAGGTGCTTTCACCGTTTTTGGTGGCGGCGATTTCAGCAATATGGTAAACAGTGAAAGCACAGAAACCCTTGCTGCAAAATTTGTCCCCGCTTTAAACACCATTTATCCCGGCATGGTTGAGGCGTTCAGTAAAAAGACGATCAAATTTTTATGGCAAAATAATCCGTATTCAAAAGCGGCTTACAGCTCATTTAAAACGGGGCAATGGAGCACTTTGGCGGGCTGGGAAGGTGTGCCTGTAGGCGATATATATTTTGCCGGAGAACACGTTAGCCGCGATTTTCAAGGCTATATGAACGGGGGAGCGCAAACAGGCAGGGTAGCAGTAGAGACAATGTTAAAGGCAATGGCTGTTAATAGCTAAATAGTCGGAGCTTATATTTTTTATGACCAATTTTTAAACAATTACAATGATAAAGGGATTAATATTTTACTACAAAGGCGCACCGTTAATCAATCGGTGTGATCTGTTTCCCTGGTCAGTGTAATCAATAAATATTATGAACGTATTTAAATCAATTTTCCCCTATAACCAGCAGGTAATTGCTGAGTATCCGTTAATGGATGATCATACAATTAACGCTATCCTTACTGATAGTGCCAAAGCTTTTACGCATTGGTCGTTACAAAGCTATGCCTACAGGGCTGGCATACTGAATAATGTGGCAGCCATCTTAAGAAAAGAAAAAGAAGAACTGGCGACCATTATCACCAATGAAATGGGCAAGGTATTAGCCGAAGCAAAAGGTGAGGTAGAAAAATGTGCTGTTACCTGCGAGTACTATGCCCAAAATGCCGAGGCTTTTTTAGCTGATGAAATAATGGAAGCGGGTTATTACAAAAGCTTAGTTGCTTACCAGCCGATAGGTGCGGTGTTAGCTATAATGCCCTGGAACTTCCCTTTTTGGCAGGTGTTCCGTTTTGCAGCACCAACGTTAATGGCTGGTAATACAGCCTTACTAAAACACGCGCCAAATGTAACCGGGTGTTCGCTGGCTATTGAGCGTGTGTTTAAGGAAGCCGGTGCGCCACAAGGCGTATTTCAATCGCTGATTATTGATGTGCCGGAAGTGGAAAAGATCATTGCTGCCGATATCGTTCAGGCGGCAACATTAACCGGCAGCGAACGCGCCGGATCATCAATGGCAATGCTGGCAGGTAAGCATATCAAAAAATCGGTATTGGAACTTGGCGGCTCCGATGCGTTGATAGTTTTGGCTGATGCTGACATTGAAAAGGCCGCTACGGTAGCTATCCAGTCGCGCATGCAGAATGCCGGGCAGTCGTGTATTGCGTCAAAAAGATTCATCGTTGAACAAAAAATACAGGATGAATTTGTAAACCAGCTACAGCTGCAAATCCAGAAATTAAAGCAAGGTGATCCATTCAATACCAATATAACAACCGGGCCAATGGCGCGAATAGACCTTGCGCAGCAACTGGAAAAGCAAATGCAAAACTCCATAAAATCGGGTGCCACATTACAGCTTGGAGGCGAGGTCGACGGGGCAAACTTTACCCCATCTTTATTGCTGAATGTTAAAAAAGGCATGGCCACTTTTGATGAAGAAGCCTTCGGGCCGGTAGCCTCAGTAATTACGGCTGCAGATGAACAGGATGCAATTAATATCGCCAACCAATCAAATTACGGCCTTGGCGGCAGTATCTGGACCAAGGATGTAGATAAGGGAATCGCCTTGGCCCGTAAAGTAAACAGCGGGGCAGTGTTCATCAACTCATTGGTGAAGTCAGATCCAAGGTTACCATTCGGTGGTATAAAACGATCAGGTTACGGCAGGGAATTAGGAAGGCATGGCATACTGGAGTTTGTAAACATAAAAAGCATAGCAGCCGATCAATAAATAAAAGAGGCAGGTGATCGGTGAAATCAAATCAAAATCGGTGTAATCATCAATAAAATGGAATTAAAAAGTAAAAAGATATTAGACAGGAGAAAGCAGTTTGTGCCCAATGCCATAGGCATTTTTAACCCATCAACTGCGGTGAGTGCCAAAGGCGCAATTATTATCGATGCCGATGGCCGCGAAATGATCGATTTTGCGGGTGGCATAGGTGTGGTTAATGCCGGGCATTGTCCGCCACCGGTTGTTAAAGCCATCGCCGATCAGGCTGCACAGCTTATCCATTGCAGCTTCAATGTGGCATCGTACGACCTGTATATGCAGTTAGCCGAGAAATTGGCAACACTGTTCCCGCATGGCGATCATACCAAAGTTATGCTTACCAATTCAGGGGCTGAAAGTGTGGAGAATGCCATAAAAATAGCTCGCCAGGCAACGAGCAGGCAAGCGGTTATCTGCTATGGTGGTGCTTTTCACGGCCGTACCATGATGAGTATGACCCTTACCTCAAAAGTAGGCTACAAACTGGGCTGCGGCCCATTCGCGCCTGAGGTTTACCGGATTCCTTTCCCTGATTATTACCGCTATGGCAATGGCATGGATCTCGACCAATTTTCAGATGTACACCTGCGAGAACTGGAAGATTTTTTCCATACCAACGTACCTGCTGAGCAAGTCGCGGCAATTATCATCGAACCTGTTCAGGGCGAGGGTGGTTTTAATGTAGTTCCACAAAAATACCTGAAAGGCTTACGCCGGGTTTGTGATAAATATGGCATTATGCTCATTTTGGATGAGGTGCAAAGCGGCTTTGGCCGTACAGGTAAATGGGCTGCCTATCAGCATTACGGTGTTACGCCCGATATATCAACCTGGGCAAAAAGCATGGGCAGTGGGATGCCTATAGGAGCTGTCATCGGTAAAGCTGCAATCATGGATGCTTGTAAGCCATCAACCATAGGTGGTACTTATCCCGGCAACCCGGTTTGCTGCGCGGCATCGTTGGCAACAATAAAGTATATGGAAGAGATCGATATCAACGCGCTTGGTGAGCGTATAGGTAATATTGTTCGTGAACGTTTTAACGCATTTAAACAACAGTTTAGCGCTATTGGTGATGTGCGTGGATTAGGCGCGATGATGGCTTTTGAACTGGTTAAAGATAATGACCCGTTTCAACCCGATGCGGAACTTTGTAAAAAGCTGATCGCTTATTGTGCCGATAATGGCCTTATAGTTATCAACGCAGGAGTTAATGGCAATGTGATCAGGGTGCTTAGTCCGCTGGTTATTGAGGAAGAGTTATTACACAAAGGACTGGATATAATTGAAGGTGGCTTACACCAATTATTGGGTGATCAGGTAGCTGATAAAATCAAAAATTAAATTAAGGGAATTATGAGCGGATCAGTGAAATCGGCACAAAACAAACAATATATAAACGGCGCATGGGTTAGCGCGGTTGATGGCCTGCAAATACCATTGATAAACCCGGCAACAGAAGAGGTACTTGCCAAAATTAGTTTCGGTAATGAAAAAGATGCCGCGCTGGCTATTGATGCTGCAAGTTCAGCCTTTAAAATCTGGAGCAAAACAACACCCTATTATCGTGCTGAAATACTAAAAAAGGCCGCCGATTATCTGCGCCAAAACCTCGATACCATCGCTTTTGATATGGTGCTTGAAAGCGGCAAGCCATTATTAGAAGCCCGTGGCGAGTGGACTGTTGCCGCCAACCTATTTGAGTGGTATGCTGAGGAAGGTAAACGTGCTTATGGCAAAGTGATCCCAACCAATCGTGTTGATAAAAGAAGCTCAGTTATTTATCAGCCTATGGGTGTTATCGGGATCATTACCGCCTGGAATTTTCCGGCTTATAATCCGGCGCGTGCATGGGCGGCAGCGTTGGCAGCGGGCTGTACGGTTGTTGCCAAGCCATCAGAAAGTACACCATTAGCAGCCTATCATTTGGTTGATGCGCTGGTACATGCAGGTTTGCCTGCCGGGGTATTAAACCTGCTGATTGCAGATGCGGCACCGGTAGGCGAAGCCATGTTAAATGATTCCCGCTTAAAAAAGATCAGCTTTACGGGCAGTACGCGTGTAGGTAAATTATTAATGGATGGCGCATCCCGAACCAGCACCAAGCTCTCATTGGAACTTGGCGGCAACGCGCCCGTAATAATTTTTGATGATGTAGATGTTGATGCCATAGCAAAAGCGGCTTCTATAGCACGTTTTCGTAACAATGGGCAGGTTTGCGTATCACCGCAGCGTTTTTATGTGCATAAAAATATTTATGACCAGTTTGCAGAGGCCATTAGCAAGTATGTGTCGACCCTAAAAGTAGGCAGTGGTTTTGAAGATGGTGTGAATGTTGGTCCGCTTATTACCAGCAAGCAACGGGATAGTGTGGTTGACCTGCTTAATAAAGCAAAAGCAGAAAATGCTACCGTACTCACCGGGGGGCATGTTCCTGAGCACACAGACAAAGGTTATTTTATACAACCCACCGTAGTAACCAATCTAGATCAAACATCAACACTTGCCCGTAATGAAATATTCGGCCCGGTATTGCCGCTTTTAAAGTTTGAGTATCTGGAAGATGCATTGGCAAAAGCCAATGACACCGAATACGGATTGGCAGCTTACGCTTTCACCAATAATTTAAAAACGGCCATACAGGTTTCCGAGGGATTGGAATTTGGCATAATCGGTATTAACGAATGGGCGCCCCACGGTACGGAACTACCTTTTGGCGGTTGGAAACAAAGCGGGCAGGGCCATGAAAGCGGGAGCGAGGGCCTGTATGAGTACATGGAAAAGAAACTGATCAGCATAGGCAGCATTTTATAGGTAACACAAGCAATGGAATTCACTAAATCACTAAATCACTCATTCAAAAAATGGCTTACGGCGCAATAGCATTAATACCACCGGCAGTAGTTATTATACTCGCCATAAAACAACGTACCTCGTTTGAGCCATTATTGATAGGCTGTTTGGTAGGATATGCTATTATTGGCTATCACGAGCATACCAACTTCTTCACCAATTTTGTGAACTCATTTGAAAAAGTGATGGGTAACAGTGATTCTGTTTGGGTGATATTGGTGTGTGGTTTATATGGTTCATTAATAGGGCTGATGGTTCGCAGCGGCGGCACATTCAAATTCGGCGAATGGGCGCTGAAAAGAATAAAGACCGAAAAAGGCGCGCTAATGGGTGCCTGGGGTATGGGGCTGTTCATTTTTTTGGATGATTATTTGAGCGCGCTTACCGTTGGCCTATCTATGCGTAAAATAACCGATGCCTTTAAAATTCCCCGTGAAAAACTGGCTTATATCGTGAATACAACGGCACCCCCATGGTGCGTAGTTGTGCCAATTTCCACCTGGACTATCTTTATCGGTAATATCCTCGAAACCTCACACGTAGCTCCCAAGGGTCAGGGTTTATCTACTTACTGGAAGATGATCCCTTATGTGTGTTATGGCTATGTATCGGTACTAATCATCCCATTATTTATTTATGGCGTTTTACCATGGTTTGGGAAGCTGAAGCAAGCTGATATCCGCGCACAGGAAACCGGTCAGCTTACCGCATCCGAATTTAATGATACCGCTACTATGGATATCACCGCGATGAACCCGGCAAAATCATCAAAGATCATCTATTTTTTACTTCCGATTGTTGTATTACTGGCCGCTACTATTTTCTTTGATATTGATGCCCTAAAAGGTGTTATGGTTGCCGTGGCCTTTACGTTTGTGTATTATTTGGTTATTAAAGTCGGTACGTTCAGGCAGTTATCAGAAACGTTATTTGGCGGCTTTAACAGCATGATATATGCCTTAGCTATACTCATGATGAGCTATGTATTAAAGGATGTGAACGACAAAATGGGCTTAACCCAGTATGTATTGCATTCGGCATCGCCATACTTAAATAAGGAGTTTCTGCCGGTTATCATATTTGCTTCGCTCTCTATTATTTCAGTTACTACCGGTTCATCATGGGGCTTGTATGCTATTGCTATCCCTTTGGTGGTTCCATTGGCGCAGCATTTCGGTTCGAATGTATTGCTGAATTGTGGTGCGGTGATCAGCGCGGGTGTGTTTGGTGCTAATGCCTGTCTATATTCTGATGCTACCGTATTAACAGCACAAAGTACCGAGTGTAATAACCTTGATCATGGTTTATCGCAATTGCCTTACGCTTTGATCGCTTTTTCTATATCTGCACTTGTTTATGTTTTGCTGGGCTATGTTATTCATTAAAAAATTAAGAAATGCAAACCATTATTAATACCTATACTACCGTTGAAAACTCAGGTTTGTTGATACAAAATACGAGACCCGAGCACGCCGAGCAACTGGAAGAGCTACAAAGAATTGTATTCCCAACTTTATCGGCTGATGAGCATATTAGGGCGGTGCATTATTTAAGGCACCTGGAGTTATTCCCCGAAGGGCAATTTGTAATAACTGATAACGATAAAGTGATCGGGATGACTACCACAATGCGTACCAACTTCGACTTCGCTAATTACCACCACACGTTCGCCGAAACCATTGCAGGTGGATGGCTAAGTAACCATGATCCCAATGGCGACTGGCTTTACGGCCTGGATATGGGCATATTACCTGCTTACCGTGGTCAGGGTTTAGCCAGGGTGCTATACCGGGCGAGGCACGAAATGGCAAGATCACTTGGCTTAAAAGGACAATTAACTGTAGGGATGATGAGTGGATATGGAGCGGTGAGCAATGAAATAAGCGGGGAAACTTATTACCGCGAATTGATTGAAGGCAAGCGTAAGGACCCAACCCTGACCAAACAAATGAAAATAGGATTTGAACCAATAGCGCTGATGCCCGAACACTTGAATGACCCGGTATGCGGTAACTATGGCGTTCTGATTAAAATAGAGATAGATAAGGAGATTTGATTGAGTCGGAAAGTCAGGAAAGTCTGTAAGTCGGAAAGACCGAAAGTCAGAAAAGACAAAAGCTCAATAATAATATAAATAAAAAATAAACTTCCGGATTTTCCGTCTTTCGGACTAAAAAATAAAATATGTCGTTTATAAAACTAAAAACAGCATTGCCCGGCCCTAAAGGCTTGGCTGCTTTGGAGAGAAGAAAGAATGCTTTACCTAATGGCCTGGCAAAATCAACAGATATAGTTGTTGAACGTGCCGAAGGCGCTTTGGTATGGGATGTAGATGGTAACCAGCTGATCGATTTCGCGGGCGGAATTGGGATGATTAACGTTGGACATGGTAACGCGCAGGTAGTAAATGCTATAAAAGAACAGCTGGATAAGTATATCCATACCTGTTCATTAGTTACCACAATGGAACCCTATCTTGATCTGGCCGAACTGCTTAACAGCATAACGCCAGGTGATTTCCCAAAGAAAACATTGCTGGCAAATTCAGGCTCTGAAGCTGTAGAGAATGCGATAAATGTTGCCAAGTATTATACCAAACGTAATGCTGTACTGTGTTTTGAGGCGGCTTATCACGGGCGTACCTTGCTAACATTGAGCCTAACCAGTAAGTATACCTTGTTTAAAAAAGGCTTTGGCTCATATGTGTCTGATATTTATCGTGTTCCTGCGCCAAACACCTATCGGGGCATTGAAGGGATGAGTGAGGATGAATACGTTGCCTGGTGTATTAAAAAGCTCGAAGAAGCGTTTATTTCACAGGTCGATCCGGAATCGTTGGCAGCCATTATTATTGAACCGGTGCAAGGTGAGGGTGGCTTTTTGCAGATGCCCGACGCTTATCTGCATAAGCTACGAGAAATATGCGACCGTTACGGAATTGTTTTTATTGTTGACGAAATTCAATGCGGCGCGGGCCGTACAGGTAAATTTTTCGCCGTTGAGCATTGCGGTGTTATTCCTGATATTGTGGTAAGCGCGAAATCTATTGGTGCGGGTATGCCGATCAGCGCCATTACCGGTAAAGCTGAGATATTGGATGCACCGCATTTGGGTGGTGTAGGAGGCACTTACGGCGGTAGTCCGGTTGCATGTGTGGCTGCTATTGAGGCAATTAAAATTATAAAAAGCGATGCGTTTTTAAACAGGGTGAATGAAGTTGGTGAGATTATCCGTACTACATTGGAAAGCTGGAAAGAAAAATATCCATTAATTGGCGATGTGCGAGGTATTGGCGCTATGCGATTGGTTGAATTTGTAAAAGATCGCGGCAGCAAGGAACCTGATGCGGAAGCTACGCTTGAGATCATTAAAGATGCCGTAGCACATGGGCTATTAATGATTCGTGCCGGTTTATTCAGTAACTGTATCCGTTTGCTGCCGCCTATAGTTATAACAGATGAACAATTAACCGAAGGCTTACAGGTATTGGAAGATGCCATTGCCCGCGCGCAGGAAAAAAGAGCAGTAGTAATTAGTTAATTTATATGGTAAATCTCATCATCCATAATGCCAATCTGCTTTCATTTCACCAGGGGTTTAAGCAGGGTAGTGGCGATACCATTGCTATTGAAGGTAATCGTATTAAGGCTATTGGCAGATGGGATGAGCTAAAGTTATTGGTGCATGCGAATACAACCGTAATTGATGCCGGGGGCAAAACGATAATGCCGGGTTTTAATGATTCTCATATCCACATCTGGAAGGTGGGCAACCTTAAAACTTTTATGTTAGATGTACGGTCGGCAGGTAGTTTAGATGAAATGCTGGGTATGATCCGCGATTATCATTGGCAAAACCCTGATGTATCCTGGATAACAGCTCGCGGTTTTAACGAAGCTGGCTGGAAAGATGGGCGAATGCCCGATAAAAATGACCTTGATAAAGTTGTAAGCAATAAACCTGTTTATGTGATCCGTACCTGCGCGCACATAGCGGTAGCAAATACCCGGGCGCTGGAGGCAAGCAATATTACGGCAAATACACCTGTGCCCCCAGGCGGTATGATGTATATGGGAGCAGATAGAAAACCTAACGGTGTTTTATCGGAGACTGCATTAGGTTTGGTGAGTAAGCATATACCAGCTTATACAAAAAATGAGTTAAAGGTAATGGTGAAGGCGGCCCGTAATGAATTATACAGCCTCGGCATTACCGCTGCTACCGACCCTGCTGTTGATCCCTTATTATTACAGGCTTATTATGAAATGCATGCTGCCGATGAATTAGGCTTCCGGCTAAATGCTATACCCATTTTGTTGCCGGATGGAGGAGAAATGCCTTATGCGTTACCTGATTGTTATTCATCAGCCATGTTTAGCGTGAACACAGTTAAATTTTTTAGTGATGGTGGATTGAGCGGGAAAACCGCCGCGCTAAAAAGATATTATAAAAACACCAGCGATCTGGGTGTATTACGTTTGCAAAAAAATCAATACCTGCAACTGGGTACAGCAGCAATGGAAAAAGGTTTAGGGCTGGCAACGCACGCCATTGGTGATGCCGCTATTGAATTTGTTGTAGACTGTTACCGGCACCTGGATGAATCATTCCCGAATGCCATAAAACGGATTGAACATTTAGGTTTACCTGAGGAAAAGCACCTGGAAGCTATGGCTAAGCACAATATGTCGGCTTCAATGCAAACCATATTTATTAGTGAACTTGGTAAGAATTTCAGGAAATATTTGGACAAGGATTATCTTAACCGTTGTTACCCGGTAAGGTCCGTTTTAGCACATGGTATTTTAACTGCTTTATCATCTGATGCTCCTGTAGTTAGTAATTTAAACCCGCTTAAAGGCATAGAAGCCGCCGTTACCCGTAAGGATAATGAAGGGTATGCTATTGCCCCCCAGGAATCTATTAGTGTTGCTGAGGCTTTAAAGGCATACACTATTAGCGCGGCTGCTATAGGTAATGCAACTCAATATGGTGCGTTATACCCCGGGCAATTGGCCGATCTGATCATATTAAGCCATGACCCTCTAAAAACAGCGGCAAATGAGCTGTCACATATTAAAGTTGAACGCACATTTGTTGATGGTAAATGTGTGTTTGAAGTTTGAGCTGGACATTCCCGTGTCTATTAAATTCTTGATATTATTTATAATGCGTCGCTTTGCAAATACCTGAACAATGCTTAAATTAGAAATGAATTTACAGCTATAAAAAGCAGTGCGACATTCGTGGTGACACGGGTCCGGTAAGTGTGTAAATGGAAGATAATCAACAATATATGAGGGTGGGTTATAATTCCTCTCTCACCGCTAAGTAAAAAGCCCGGTTAAATATTACACTTAACCCGGCTTTTCTTTTTGGTATTGATGATTATTTGTTGGTCACAGTACCAACAAAGGCGCAGCTATTGCTCACCAGATGATGATGTAATTACCCCTTGCACACCACCAATCCATTTACGGCCTGTCCTATCGTAAGTTTTGAAACCACCTCCATCGTCCCACGCAAAAGATCCAAAACCATGCGAGCGGATATTTTCGACGTAAGTTTTATAAAATAATACACGCCACTCCTGCGATTTACCTACCGGACAACCATATTCGTTTACCATAACTGGTATGCCTTTAGAAGCGAAAAAGTTATGGACCCGATCAAATATTACCTTAATCTCGTTCTTTTCGGCTTGTGTGCCCCAGGGAATATTATTATCTTTTCCGGAAACCCAGGCCCAGGGACTATAGCAATGAAAATTCGCGATCAGATATTTATCCTTAGGAATATCGGCCTTTAATAAGTCTGCATCACTGCTCCATTCAGTGCCTGCGTAAACGATAATACGCGTAGGATTGCTTTTTCGGATAACTTTAAAGATGCGCCTATTCAGATCATTAAGATTTGCCAAACTCAGCGGATGCGGCTCATTCAATATTTCAAATAATAAATGATCTGATTTGTTTTTAAAATGGGTGGCAATCTGGCTCCATATTGCTTCAAAACGGGCAACATTTTTAGGCGAATAATCCTTTTTAATGAACTCCTCGTGATGGCAGTTTAATATTATATATAAGCCCCGGCTCAAGCCCCAGTCAACCACCTGTTCTACGCGTGCAATAAACTCCGGATCGATAGTATACGGGGCGATGGTATCAACATGTCTTTCCCAGGTAACCGGAATACGAATTGCCGTGAACCCGGCAGCCTTGTAATCATCAAAGTAATAAGATTGAATGAGGGGCTGTCCCCAACTGGTTTCACCGCCAGGGGCATCTAATGTATTACCAATATTGATACCCTTTTGCAAATGAGTAATAGCTTGCTGCGACGTGATCTGAGCATTAGACTGCTCAATCTGAAAGTACGCCAGAAGTAGTAAGAATACCTTTAGAAATAATTTTTTCATTTTTTGAGATTGAAAATATTAATAAAAATAGGGTATTAATATAAAAATGATGTTTAAAGAACTGGAAATAATGGAATTTTTTGAAAGATTTGTAACAGATGATAATTGCAGGCAATACCTTTCGGAGATAAAATTATCTGACCAACATTTTTATAATCTGATTGAAAATGAACTACAGGCCGTCTGGCATTGAATTTCCTCAATACTTTAATAAACTGGTCGAAAAATATCTACTGTCTGAAAGAAAAGATCATTTATTATTTCGCCTTATAATTTCTTTAATAATCCTTAAAATTTCCTGTAAGTGTTCTAATGGAGTCCCTTGATCCCCACCACGCGGGATTCCGCCAAAACTTTGACCAGGCTGCTCCAAAAAGAGCAGCCTTTTCTCTTTAAGGATCAGCAAGTTATGATTAAAGACCGGATGCAGCCAAGGTGTTCTAACTACCCCTTCAAAGAAACGGTTGTGTAATAATTTCGAACACAAGGCGCTGAAACATTGCTGATAATAAGCTAATTTGCAACCGGCTACGATTCCGGTATGAAAATGGCAAACCAATGCCGGTTATAAAAAGTTGCCTTGTGTCTAATGAGCCGATACGATAAATTACCGGATGATGAATTAGCGACCCTGCTGCAGCAGGGCGATGAATTAGCGTACACGGAAATTTATTACCGCTATCACGCGGCTTTGTACATTCACGTATTCAATAAATTACGGAACCGCGAGGAGTCGCGCGATATTGTGCACGATCTTTTCAGTCAGGTTTGGCAAAATCGGACAACGATAGCTATACACGGTTCATTGGCTTCCTATCTGTTTGCGGCAGTGCGTTACCGGGTCTTCGACCTCATCGACCGGAACCAGGTCAAAACCAAGTATATTGATTCTATCCGGAAGTTTGCCGAAGAAAGCACGGTCCATGCTGACGACCGCATCCGGGAACAACAACTGCTGGCCCTCGTCGAAAAAGAGATCGCATCCCTACCTCCAAAAATGAGGCAGGTTTTTGAGCTGAGCCGCAAAGGCGGCCTTAGCCACCGGCAAATTGCGGCTGAGCTTAACCTGTCCGAGAAAACCGTAAAGAAACAGGTCAGCAATTCCCTTAAAATACTTCGCTCAAAACTCGGCGTCACGGTATTTACAATTTTTTTTCTTTAAATCTACTCCCATCGCGGCGCTTAACCTACTATAGCAATGAAAGCATATAGTACAGCGCACATATGGAAAATCAAGAAATCGAGGCCCTGCTGAAAAAATACAGGAAGGGCTCAGCGACAGCGGCAGAAAAAGCCTTGCTGGAAAGCTGGTATCTCCAGCAGGATACTGACGGGATCCAGTCGCTTTCCCCCGGTGAACTGGAGGAAGACCTGATAAGCATAGGTGATGACCTGCCTTTAAAACGGGCGGTCGTTCGCCGCCTGAACTGGTGGCCGCGCGTTGCCGCGGCCATATTGATCATCAGTTTTTCAGGCTACTTTTACTGGCACCACGCGCATGATAACTCCGGCAGTGCCCGGCTCGTTACCCACAGTGCGCCTGCGGGTAAACAACAGATCAGCTTACCGGACGGCAGCCGGGTGTGGGTAAACACCGGCAGCAAGCTGAACTGGCCCGGAACCTTCAACAAAAATATTCGCGAAGTTTACCTGGAGGGGGAAGCTTACTTCGATGTAAAACACAATGCCGCGTTGCCTTTTGTTATCCATACCGGCAGCGTGACGACCACAGTGCTTGGCACCGCTTTCAACATCCGGCAGGATCTGAAACACCACACGGTCACGGTCACCGTTGAGCGTGGCAAGGTGGGCGTTTCCAACGGCACGCGCAGGCTGGGTATTCTTCTGCCCGACCAACAGCTCAGTTTTAATACAGATAACCGGCAGGTAACCCAGCAGCGTGTCGACGCTTCCCTGGTTATCGCCTGGCATAAGATTGACCTTAACTTCGATGATATGACCCTCGCGGATGTCGCCCTGCAGTTGGAACAGCATTATCATGTCAGGATCAGCTTCAGCAACGAGCAGATCGGGCGATCCCGCTTTACAGGCGCTACGCTCACCGGCGAAAAGCTGGAAGACGTGCTGCAGGCGATTTGCGAATTCAACCAGGCGACATATCGGGTGCTGCCTGACCATTCTATTATGATTAGCGGAAAGGGGCGCAATTAAATTAGCTAATGCTTAAAAAACTGAAAATGCAAGAACCATAGTGCAGATCACCGGGAGTCCGCAAGGCGGATGACCAAGAACGGCAACCAGGCAGCCACCCGGTTACCGTTAAGCCGACAAGTCGGCGTTTTAAACTTCATCATTCATTTAAAACATTTAAAACTATGACTTTTTCTGCAAAGTTGCAGCATAGAGCAATACTATTATCCAAACGGGCCGGAGGACCCGCATTAATCAATACCCTCCTTCAAGTTATGCGTATCAGCCTGCTCTGCTATATTATCCTGTTCAGTACTGCCGGCCTGCTGCTGGCGGCGCCCGTCAAAGCGCAAAACGCCGGAACAGAACGGGTATCGTTCGGCATCAGCGGGCAAGGCCTTGAAAGCGCGCTGCAGTTGCTTCAAAAGCAGACCCCTTATGTTTACTATTACCGGAAAGCCGACGTGAAGAATATTGAAGTGGCGGCGATGCCGGAAAAAGACAGGTCAGTGGCTGAAACGCTTAGCCTATTGTTACAAAATACTTTCCTGACTTTCCGCCAGGTTGGCGAGACGATTTTTATCGAACGGGCGGCGGGGCAAGTGCCTTACGAGATCAGCGGCCGCGTGGTCGACCCGCACCACGAGCCCATCCCGTTTGCCACCGTGACCATCAGCCGTACGACTGATAACAAGGCCGCGCAGGTATCCCAGACCGATACCGGCGGGCGCTTTAAACTGGAGGTTACGGATCCGGGGAGCTACCTGCTTCGGATCACCGCCGTTGGCATGGACAGTCTATCCGTCGCGGTTGAGCTCGCTGGTAACCGGATCGTCAGCCTGCCCGACCTGGTACTGGCTGAGACGACTAAATCATTAAAAGAAGTTTCCGTTACCGCGAAAAAACCGGCCATTGAAGAAAAAATAGACCGCACCATCGTCAATGTCAATTCAATGATTTCCAGTACCGGCAGCAATGCGCTTGATGTGTTGAGCCAATCGCCCGGCGTGCTCGTAGATGGCAACGGGAATATCAGCTTTAAAGGCAAACCAGGCGTGCTCGTACTGATCGACGGGAAACCGACCTACCTCTCGGGCGACGCATTGACCGCCTACCTCAAATCATTGCCTGCTTCATCGCTCGACCAAATTGAGCTGATGGACAACCCGCCCGCCAAATACGATGCGGAGGGCAACGCGGGTGTGATCAACATCAAAACCAAAAAATCGAGAAGTGCTGGTTTAAACGGACAGGTCTCCGCAAGCTACGGGCAGGCCACCTACGGTCAGACCAGCGAAAACCTAGCGCTCAATTACCATGAAGGCAAGGTCAATCTTTTTGCCAATGCGGGTTACGGTGCCAACGAAAACTATCGCATATTGGACCTCGGACGCGATTACTTTGATGCTGCGGGCAACCTGCTTTCGCTGTTCCGGCAAACCCAGGTCATCAGGTCACAGACCAATAATTCGAATATCAAACTGGGCATGGATTACGCCGCGTCCGCCAGGACCACCTGGGGATTCGTACTGACCAACGTGCATTCGTCTACCACTCAAAGTAATCCTTCAACGGATAATTTATTTAATGGCAGCGGCGCGCTGGATTCCACAATTATCGCCGAAAACAGCGGGAAAAGCTATTTCACCAATACCGGTTTGAACGTCAACTATAGCCACCGGTTCGACAGTACCGGAAAGGCACTCACCTTTGACCTGGATTATATCCGGTATCATGCGAACAGTGATCAGTCATTCCTCAACACTACCTATCTGCCCGGCGGCGTGCAAACCAGCAACCAACTGCTGACCGACAATCTGCCGGTGGGTATCCATATTTATTCCGCCAAAACGGATTTCACCCAGCCTTTGGCGAATAAAGGTAAGATCGAAGCAGGCCTTAAAAGCAGCTATGTCAGTACCGGCAATGCCGCAAATTATTTCGACGTCGCGGGCGGCGTCAGTACGCCCGACGAGAATTTTTCGAATAACTTCCTTTACAAGGAAAATATCAATGCGGCGTACCTGAACTATGACCAGCCCTTTCGGCATTTCGAATTAGAGGCTGGCCTGAGGGCGGAAAACACGAATGCTTTCGGCCACCAGTTGGGCAATACAACCCATGCGGATTCCTCTTTCGAGCGACACTATACCAACCTGTTTCCTACCGCTTTTTTTGCATACCACCTGGATAGCGCCGGGGTGCAGCAACTGGTGCTGTCCTACGGCCGGAGGATCAATCGTCCGTATTACCAGGCGCTGAACCCTTTCATCCTGCTGTCCGACAAGTTTACCTACTCAGAAGGCAACCCTTACCTGCAGCCGCAGTTCGCCGACAATTACAAGCTGGCCTACAACTTCAAATCGCTGTTAAGCTTCGCGGTCTTCTATAACCACATCAGCAACCTACAAAACGAAGTCATACGTACTGAAGGAAATATTTTTATCGACGGCACGGGCAATATCGGCACCGCGGATTTCGAAGGCATCAGCGCCACGCTCTCCTGGTCGCCCACAAGGTGGTGGGACCTGAATATTTACGGGCAGATTGGTCACAACAGTTTTAAAGGACAGTTGTTCGACACCTATCTCAACCAGTCATCGACCTCTGAACAGTTTAATATGACGAGCCAGTTCGGCCTGGGCAACGGCTGGAGCGCCGAACTGAGCGGCTATTACGTGACGCGTTTTGCCAACGGGCAGTCGGTGATCAATCCTTTCGGCCAACTGAACGGCGGGCTGCAAAAGAAGATCCTGCACGATAAGGGCACCCTCAGGCTGAGCGGGCGCGACCTGCTGCACACGTATGTCGCGGACGGCATCACCAATTTTATACCTAACACGACTGCGACTTTCCGTAACCGATTTAACTCCCAGGTATTCACCCTCGGCTTTTCCTATAGTTTCGGCGCGGCACATAATACAGACAAGAAAAGAGAGACCGGTGCGGCAAGCGAGGCAGGAAGGATAGAAAATTAAAGACAATAGAATTAATTCAAATGAAAAAAATGATGTTCATTACCAGCATTTTATTGCTGGTTGTTGTTAATGCTGCTCCGCCTTCTTACGCCTATGAAACCGAGTGCAGCCAATATCCCAGCAAAAAAGAAGATATCCTTGCCGATATCCGCAGGAAGGGTCTGGATGCCACCCTCGATCACTATCTCCAGTTTTTAGATCATCCCGCGGGCAAAGACAGTACGCTCAGTGCCGACCTGCTGGAGGTGGCTTTGCAGCTGGTTAAAAACTTGTGGCATTGCTAAGTTTTACCTGTAGCATTTGCCCTATAACCATTACCCATACAGGCAATGGTAGCAAGACCATAAACGTATATTCAGTACCCGGTTAAGTTATTAATTGCGCTTGAATTACGTTTAGTGTTTATGAGTTGCCCCCAGCCAGGCTGGGGGCTTTTTTTATTAAGTAATAGCCAATGTTTTCTTCGCCCCTTTAAATTAAAGCACAAATTCCTCCAAAAACGAAAAAAGCTTCAAGACTTTCGAATTGAGGCTTTTGACTTTTTAAAAGGTAGACGGAACGGGACAAATCTCGAACTTCTTGGACGATGTAAAAACATTAATGAAATAATGCATGCTACATTAAATAGATGATACACGGCATTCTAATAGATATTTTAAACAACCTAAAATCGGTGTTTAGTAATTGCAGGTCCTACCTGGCCATGCTGCGAGAAGATATGTTAATTTTCTTTTTTTGCGGACTTTTCCATTTCATCAACCACATCCAACAACTCAGTCAGGTAGATAAAAAAGAGATCAAAATCAGGCGAAATTTCGGTTTTTGCTTCAATCTCAATCCCCCCGCGTCCGCTGAAAATCATAAAAAAACCTGTAATTTAATTATTTACAGGCTTTTTTATTTACCAATCTTAGGCAATTAATCCATTGTCTGGGCTATATATTAAATACTAAACGATCTTATTAGAATCAGATACTGCGCTCATCCCCAAAATACTTCATTCCTGTACTTTATATTTTAAGTATAAAGTATATTGTGTTGCTTTGATTTATAAATCAGCGCAAAACAAGGTGAAGAAAAATATATCTATATCACTTTATTGGAAATGCCAGCTTATCGGGTGGTCGGTTGCTGCGTTGTACTGGAGTTATATAGGATATTCGGGCGGTCGTTTCAATGTTTTTATTGGTCTGTTTCAATTTTTGTCAGATGTTTTTGTTTACATATTAATCACCCACTTATATCGTAATTTTTCAATCAGGCATAAATGGCAGCAGCTAAATCTTAACCAACTATTAAAACGAATTATTCCGGCAATTTTTGTAATGGGTTTGGCCTATTTACTGGTGACCCTAATTAAAAGTTATTTATTTAGGTTTTGGCTTGCGCCTGACAATGTACCGGCATTTATGATTTTTTTTAGGCTTAACTGGGCGACTATGTTAATGGCCGGTATAAGATTAATGGCCATTTGGCTGTTGGCTTATCATTTGTATCACTATGCACAGCGGGAGATCAATATTGCAAAAGAAAATGCCCGTTTAGCCATTATTGCCAAGGATGCACAACTTATGAGTTTATCGGCACAACTCAATCCGCACTTCCTGTTCAATTCATTAAATAATATAAAGGCCCTGGTGATTGAAAATCCCAAATCTGCACGCAGGGCGATAGACTTATTATCCGATCTGCTGCGAACAGCACTTTACAGCGGCGATGTGTTACTAACCACTGTAAAAGATGAACTTGCCCTGGTAAAAGATTATTTTGAGCTGGAAAAATTACGCTTTGAAGAACGTTTGCATTTTTGTATTGAGGCAGATGATAGATTGAACAATGTATTGATCCTGCGCTTCAGTATCCAAACGCTTGCCGAAAATGCGATAAAACATGGCATTGCCAAGCAAAAAAGCGGGGGCCTCGTCAGTGTGAAAATTGTAGTGGTGGATAATTACATCAATATCAGCGTCCAAAACCCGGGAGAATTTAATATGGATGAACAAAATGGAGGTTTGGGAATTAAAAACTTAACTGAACGTTTGCAGCTGCAATATAAGGGGAAAGCCGCATTCAATATCATTAATGAGGCAGGGGGAAATGTTTTATCAACCATACTTATTCCATGCTCATGAAAAAGATAAAGGCTATTATCATAGATGATGAGCGTACCGCCAGGGATGAAGTGAAAAGACTACTGGAAAATTATCCTGATTTTGAAATAATAGGAGAGGCCAAAGATGCGGATGAAGCAAAATTACTGATCGAAGTAAAACAGCCCGATTTACTGTTTTTAGATATTCAAATGCCAGAAAAATCAGGGTTTGATCTACTGGAATCGTTGGACAAAGTACCACAGGTGATATTTATTACTGCATTTGATCAATACGCGGTTAAAGCTTTTGAAGTTAGTGCCATTGATTATTTGATGAAACCTGTGCGTGAAGAACGCTTTGCCAAGGCTATTGAACAGGTAAGATTAAAAGCAGCGACTACGCCAGCCGAGAGCCAGATCTTTGTGAAAGACCGCCAGCAATATCACTTTATCAGCTGGAGCAAGGTGTATTTAATAGAATCGATGGACAATTATGCCCGGTTATACTTTGATGATAAAAAGGTGTTCCTCAAAAGCTCATTAAATCAATTGGAGAAAAAGCTTGACGAAGTTGTTTTTTTCAGGATAAACCGGGCGCAGATCATTAACATACATTTTATCGATAAAATAAGTATAGCGCCAGGCGGCCGAATGAGTATAAGCCTGAAAACAGGTGAGGTGTTTGAAGTATCCGAAAGGCAGTCGGTAAAGCTCAAAAATATGGGGCGAACGTAATCAACAATTTTTTAAATTAAGACTAGAATCATGAACAGAAGACTCTGTATGGCATTGCTATGCCTTATTATAGCCAATTATTGCATGGCGCAGCAAATCTATTTTCCCAAAGCAGCTGCAATTGATAGTGTAACCATAGCCAGGCAAATGCCGGAATTAGCTATTGAAGTGTTATCAACTTATAAAAGTCAGGGTAACCAGGAAAATTACCTTGATAATTTATTCCGGCTGCAAATGATTGCAGGTAAGTATGTGGATGCAAAAGTTACTATTATCTCCTTGCGCCACTTTCTGGGATCGACAAACCTGCAATACCTGCAAGATGACTTATTTGCTGAAACGCGATTACAGCAGATTAAAAATAACACATCTTTTAAAATGGAATATGTCCAATTATTCCGGGGTTTATTTAAGGGGTTGAACGATAAAAGGGCCTATCAAAGTTATAATTCATTTATCTCGCCCGACGGTATTGATGAACTGAAAAGCGATTTTCAGAGCTCGCTGGTAGCTACACAGAAAAACGACAGTATTAATATTACTGATGCAATAACACTCTGCCGAAACTATTATGAGCTTCAACTTTATCAAAACATCGAGACAATTTCAAAACCTTTAATTAAGGAAGATTGCAACAGGCGTTATATTATAGAGGATAAACTCATAAAAAGCTGGGATGGCGCTTTGATCAATACGGTAATTGTGTTAAAAAGAGGAGTCAATACTCCGCAGCCGGCTGTTTTACAATATACTATTTATGCCGATAGCTGCAATTGGACACGGATTGTTGAACCTGCTGCCTATGGCTATGCAGGTATAATAGCCTACACCAGGGGGAAAGGCCGAAGCCCGGAAAAGATAGCCCCGTATGAAGATGATGGTAAAGATGCCAATGCTGTAATCAACTGGATAAATAAACAAGCCTGGTGCAACGGTAAAATAGGGATGTATGGTGGTAGTTATAATGGTTTTACCCCGTGGGCTGCTGCTAAATATCATAACCCAGCGCTTAAAACAATTGTGCCATATGTAGCTGCAATTCCAGGTATTGGCCTGCCGATGGAAAATAATGTGTTTATCAATGCCAATTATGGCTGGGCATTTTACGTTACAGGTAATAAATATTTGGATGACAAAGTATATTACGATCCCAATCGCTGGCATAATATGAATAACAACTGGTATACCAGCGGTGCAGCGTATAATAAAATTGACAGCGTAGATGGAACACCAAACCCATTGTTGCAACGCTGGCTTAAACACCCTGATTATGATAAGTACTGGCAGGATCAGGTGCCTTATGAAAAGGATTTCGCAAGTATAAATATCCCTGTGCTAACATTTGAAGGTTATTATGATGATGGACAAATCTCGGGATTGCATTATATGTTGGAGCATCTGAAGTATAATCCCAAAGCTGTTCATTATTTGATCATAGGCCCATATGATCATTTTGGTACTCAACAAGGCGGTGTGCCGGTTTTACGGGATTATAAAGTTGATCCTGTGGCATTGATCAGTACCAGAGCTATTACTTTCCAATGGCTGGATTATATATTGAAAGGGGCAAAGAAGCCCGAAATATTAAAAGATAAGATCAATTATGAGGTAATGGGTAGCAACGTATGGCAACATAAGCCATCAATAGAAAAAATGGCTGATCATCAACTAAAACTGTATTTAACGAACCTTAAAATGGGGGATAATTATGATTTATCAGCCATAAAGCCCAGTAAAAGTAGCTCAGTTAGTCAGGTGATTGATTTTGCCGATCGTAAAACCAGTTATGGTGATTATTATCCTTATCCTATTATAAAAGATAATCTCGACAGGAGTAACGGACTATTCTTCATCAGCAAACCGTTTGATAAACCGGTAGCTGTTAATGGGATGTTCAGCGGTGAACTTAAAGCAATGATAAATAAAAAAGATATGGATGTATGTGCGGCATTGTATGAAGTAATGCCCGATGGTAAATATTTTGAATTATCATATTTTATTGGGCGCGCCAGTTATGCAATGGATATGAGTAAAAGGATGTTGTTGCATCCCGGCAGAACTGAATCTATTCCATTCACCAGAACAAGGCTGGTAAGCAGGCAGATGAGTAAAGGCAGCCGATTATTAATCGTTTTAAATGTGCTGAAAAATTCATTTTCCGAAATTAATTATGGTACAGGCAAAAATGTTAGTGACGAAACTATAAGGGATGCAAACACACCGCTTAAAGTAAATTGGTATAATGATAGTTTCATAAATATTCCTGTTGCGGATGGCTTTGCATCAACACCGAAATCTAAATAATATGATTAGTCTGGCAGTTTAATAAGTGATTATATGGAGTGCTTTTTTAGTGCCTGCATAAATTGTAGGGGAGATTTGCCATATTCTTTCTTAAACGCCCTTGAAAAATTAGAGCTGCTTTGCAAACCAACTCTATCAGCAACCTCGTTCATCGCAATGTCCTCATGTGTCATTATATGAATTGATTTTTTCAGGCGGATAGTTCTTATAAATTCACCAACGGACTGATCGGATATACTTTTTATCTTTTGATATAGTTTTGTTCGGCTTATATACAGGTGCTTGCACAAGAAGTCAACATCCAGATCAATGTCCTGTATATTGTCTTCAATAAGCTTTAGAAGCTTGTTGAAGAACTCCTTGTCCTTTTCAGAATGTACGAGCTCAGTAGCTTCCGACAAATAATCATTGGTGTATCTTTGTTTAAGTATTTCGCCTTGCTCAAATATATTATGAACAGTTAAGAGCAAAAGATCAATGCTTAATGGTTTGGCAAAATAATAATCCGCACCAGATTCCATACCCTCAATTTTGGTGTCGAGAGCATCTTTTGCCGATAATATTATAAACGGAATATGCCTGGTTTCAAATCTTTCCTTAATCAATTTGCAAAATTCAATGCCATTCATCCCCGGCATCATTACATCGCTTATGATCAGATCGGGGACCTTTTCGGTAGCAATTTCAAACCCTTTATTACCATCTTCGGCTTCATATATGTAATAGTGTTTTTCAAATACTTGTTTTAAAAACACACGCAGCTCCTGGTTATCATCAACAATTAAAATATGTTTATTTGTTTTTATGCTGATCGCCTGTATGGTGCTTTCATGGTCAGGTAAAGGCAATAAAATGGAATTATCTATAGCCTCCAGCAGGGGCTCCAACTCAGCTCCGGATGGTGTTTTTTCCGACTTTGAATAGTTTTCTTCACCCCATGGTATCCCGATTATTATTTCTGTTCCTTTGTATCGTTCACTATAAACGTAAATATCCCCTTTGTGCAACTGGGTAAGACTTTTAACCAATGCCAATCCAACCCCTGAGCCCAAATGATTCCGGCTTATTCGGTAATAGCGATCAAATATCCTTGTTATGGAATCACCTGAAATACCAATACCTGAATCAGCTACACGGAAATATATATACTTTTTAGCGCGATAATTTTCATTTAGCAATTGAAAACCCGTATCAAAAGACGGCTTGAAATTATTAAAATCAAAAAATACTTCAAAAGTAACCTGGCCATTAACATCGGTATATTTAAATGAATTGTTTAGGAGATTAAACAAGATCTTTTCGAGCACCTGGATATCAAATGTGCCGGTTAACTGGCCGCTCATGTTTGTTTCGATGCTATTGATCAGTTTAAAATCGATGTTTTTACTAATGGCCAGGTTCTGAAATTCAAGTACCAAATCCTCACAAAACTGATTAATTATTAATGGTTGTACCTGCAATTTTATAACGCTGTCAGCAACCTTTTTAAAATTCATCAGCTCACTTATCAGGTTAGTTAATCTTTTGGCGTTCCTCAGCATCAATTGGTAAGAATTATCTAAAACCGTATTTTTATTTTCGCTGATCAGGCTTTCCAGCGGGCCGAGTATGAGTGTAAGCGGTGTGCGGAATTCATGTGAAATATTAGTGAAGAACATCAGTTGCTGTTGGTAAAGTTCCTCACGCTGTTTGTGCATTTCCTCCCTCTTTTTTTCATTAACCGCATTAACTTCAATTTCTCTTTTAAGGCGGTACCATCGTGCCTGGTAAATGTAGATGCCTGAAAGTGCCGATAGGAATAATAAAACATAAATAAACTTAGCAGTGTGTGATTTCCACCATGGAGGGGTAATAGTAATACCTATTTCGGCGCTGATATAGCTCCATATGCCATCATTGTTAGTTGCCTGTACAATAAATCGGTAATTACTGTAATCAAGATTGCTATAGGCCGCGCTTGGATTTTTACCATCAGTATATCTCCAATCCTTATCAAAACCTGTGAGCTTATAGCGGTACTTGCATTTTAAAGGGTTGGCAAAATGCATTGAGGAAAAGTAAATTACGAAGTTGTTTTGCAGATAATTAAGCGTTAGATGCTTGCTGTAGCTGATAGCCGGACTTATTGAGTTTTTCGTTGAATCGGGTTCACCGGAAACAGGTTTTTGATTGTTTACTAATATATCCGTTAAAATAGGCTTTGCAGCAACGTTATTAGCCTTGATCTGATCAGGATAAAAATAATTTAACCCGTTTATCCCGCCAAAATATAATCTTCCGTCTGCTCCTTTATATGATGCACCCACCTTAAAACTATTGCCCTGTAAGCCATCATTTTTATCATATCTTATTAATTTCCCTGTTGCAGGATTAAGGCATTCCAGCCCGTTCCCACCCATCCATATATTGCCGGCATTATCTATTTCAAGGCTTTCCACATCATTGAAAATTCCATAGCTGCTGGAGTACGATTTTATTTTATAAGCATTATTTATACCTAATGAAAGGCGATCCAGGCCACCGCCAATAGTCCCGATCCAGAATGTACTGTCATTCTGTTTGCAAATAGGATAGGTGTAATTAGAGCTTAATGAATTGGGTTGTGACGATGCCTGGTAGGTAATGCTTTTAACAATATTTCCCTGGTTATCAATGGTGAGTCGTTTTAAACCATGTGTGCTCGAAACAAATAACTGTGGATTGCTTTTATCGGCCAGAATAAAATAACCTTCGCCATAATATTTTACATGATAACAGTTTTTATCGTCTTTCCATATTACGCCAAACCTATCCATGTGATTACCGAACCATATATTTCCGTAACAGTCTTTTACCAATGTTTCAATTACATAGGTTGGGAATTTATCATAGCCAGCGGGCCGCCACAGGGTTTTTCTGTCGGGTTTTAGTATTTCAATACCCGCATTATTGCCGATCCACAAGTTTCTGTCGCTGTCAAATACCAGTGAGGTTATCACATTGTTTTTTAGTTTTACCGGCGAATTATAGGTATTGTAGTAGTTGAATTTCTGCGTTTTTAAATTATAAAGATTTAGTCCGTTTGCGGTGGTGCCTATCCATAGATTCTCACCATCCTCAAGCACAGAACGGATATGATTACCAGCGAGTGAATTTGGGTCTTCAGGATTATGCTGAAGTGTATAGAACAATTTCTCATTCAAATCGCAGTAATTAACACCGCCGCCAAAGGTGCATACCCATAAACACTCAGAACGGTCGATAAACATTTTGGATAAAGAATTTGAGTTTAAGCTGTGCTGTACATCATGATTGTTTATAGTTTGGATAAGATTGAAATCATTATCCAGTCTTAACAGGTTAGTGCCATCATTTATCCAATAATCTGATCTGCTGCCTTCCAGAATATCCTTAATATCGTTATTATCAGCACAGGCAAATTGTTTAATAACATCCCGGGTTTCAGTACCTGTAGCAGACGTTTTTTTAATGGTGAAAAATGCTGTGTTATGAGAGGCCATCAGCAGGTTATTCCTTTTATCAAAATAGAGCTTCGAAATGTTTTGTGCAGAAAGACCGGTTACAGCTATCCTTTTAAATTTATTGTTCTTATCCAGCATCCAAAGCCCTTTATTGCCTGATAAAAAGAGAGTGCCATTATTATCGGGAGCCATGTCATAAAATTGCACATCCCGTGGCTGGTATAGTTGCTGCTCTTTAACCGTGTTGCCTTTCAATATATAGCGTTTTAATTGGCCTCCAAAAAGGCCATATAAAAATCCACCGGCCGCTTTATATAGTTTTTCGAACGTTGGGATAGCTTTTTGATCATCATTAAAATCAATATATTTTTCTGAACGTACATCAAAACATTGTAAACCGCCTTCAGAGCTAAGCCATACGTTGCCATTGTCATCAGCATAAATGCACCTCAGGCGATTTTTAAAGGCATTATTTAGAGGAGCATTATTGTTATAATACCTGTTAACGGTATAGCCATCATACCTATCAAGCCCAAAATAGGTAGCCACCCAAATATAACCCAGCTTGTCTTGTGCAATATCATTAGCATCGGTGTGTGATAATCCCTCATCAACAGTAAGATATTTAAATTTATAAGGATAAGCCTGCCCGAAAAGTGTAGGAGGGTTTATACAGGTAATTAAGATTAAAAAAAGGAAAGTTATTATGTGATAATCTTTTTTCAACCCAAACTGATGTTCAATTTTCATTTATATCTAATAATCATTGATTAATAACTGCGAAAGTAAAGTGCATGAGATTTCAAAAACTTCACTTTCATTAACAATGCAACAAGTTTTTTTGCCGCTTGCTTGTTTTAATAATTGGTTTTTCAGTACTTGAAAATAAAGGTTTATTCCCTTGGATATTGGTTATTACACATATACTCAAAAATGAATTTATATGTCGAAATAATTTAATGCAGAGGTAATAAAAGCACTATATGTCAAAAAATATGTATGATTTGACAAGCTTGCAGATTGATTTATTGGGGTTATTTGTAGCGATCAATTTTGCAAGAGCGGTTATTATTGTGCCCGCATATGATATACTCCTTTGGTTATTGATCTGCGAATTCTTTTCATAAACCTATAAATTTTGGAGTAATAACAGCTATCCAGCAATCTTCCCATAGTATTAAATGAAAAATAAATTTAATATCGATTTAGCAAAACTTTTTTACCAACTTGCAGAACCAATTTATCAATTATGACCAAGAGAACCCTGATAGTACTTGTATTACTATTTTCCATTGGCGCAGCTAAAGCGCAGGACTGGCCCAATCTGAAAAGATATCAAGATGCTAACAGCAAAGTACCGCCACCTGTTGCCGGCGAAAAAAGAGTTGTGTATATGGGTGACTCGATCACTGATTTCTGGATAAGTAATGATTCCACGTTTTTTAATAGCAGGTCTTATCTCGATCGCGGCATCAGCGGACAAACAACCGGTCAAATGCTGCTGCGTTTTCGCCAGGATGTGATTGATTTAAAGCCAGCTGTGGTAGTAATACTTGCAGGTATAAATGATATTGCCCAAAATAACGGACCTGAAAAATTGGAGGATGTTTTCGGCAACATTGTTTCAATGGTTGAGCTAGCTAAGGCAAACCATATTAAAGTAGTTATTTCATCAGTATTGCCGGCCTTTGCCTTGCCATGGCGCCCGGCTATTGATCCTGTGCTACAGGTAGCTGCGCTAAATGATATGTTAAAAACTTATGCTGATAAAAATAAAATAAACTACCTCGATTATTTTACAGCTATGGCCGATGCGAGAAAAGGCCTGCCAGCTAATCTGTCAAAAGATGGTGTACACCCTAGCCTTGATGGTTACAAGGTAATGGAGCCGCTTGTTGAAAAAGCAATCAATGAGGTTATTAAGTAAAAAATAATACATCTAATTATATCACTATGCAAAGGCGACATTTTCTTAAACTTTCTGCGACTACCACAACAGCTGTATTATTGAGCAGGCTTACTTATGCCACATCAACCCAAACCATAGCCATAAATATGCCTGATGAAGTTTGGGCGCAATCAGGCGATGAATGGTTCAGGCTTAAAGCTGCTAACGGATCTGTTTTTAGTTATAATGATATTGAGGTAAAGGTGAAAACAAACGGCAATGCCAAAGGTGTTTACGTTACTTCGCCAACACAACAATTAAATGCTGTCCGTTTAAAATGGAAACATAATATACCATCAACCGCTAAATTTCTGGGTGATCATTGGGAGCGTTCGTACGGCGATCTACAATGGAAAACAGATAGGGCAGGGGTTAAAAATCCATGGTACGTGATCATATATGATGGCAGGCAAACTGCCTGTTTTGGGGTAAAAACCGGTGCTAACAGTGTTTGCTGGTGGGGCTTGGGTAATGATAGTCTGGAGCTTACTTTGGATACTCATTCGGGCGGTAATGGTGTATTATTAGGCAACCGTACTTTGCATGCTGCCGATATTATTGCCACAAGCGGAAAAGCGGGCGAAAACCCATTCCATACCGATCACCGGTTTTGCGGCATGATGTGTGAAAAGCCACGTTTACCTAAACAACCTATTTATGGTATCAACGACTGGTATTTTGCCTATGGCAATAATTCATTCGACCTAATAAAAAAAACCACCGCCATGATGGCTGAATTAGTTACCGATACCGGCAATAAACCATTCTCGGTAATTGATGCCGGTTGGGCCACCTATTCACCTTTACTACCAGGTGATGGTGGTTGGAACGATGATTTCTCAAAGCCTAACGATAAGTTTAAGGACATGCACCTGCTAGGTGATGAGATCAAAAAACTGGGTATGCGCCCCGGTTTATGGATGCGCCCGCTTTGTGCCCGCCACGACGAAAAAGCAAGCTTACTGGCCCCAAAAATCCCCGGCAGGGATGATCCGCGCAATCCGGTGCTTGACCCAACCATCCCCGAAAATATAGAACGCATTAAACACAATTTTGATGTATATAAACAATGGGGTTATGAAATGGTGAAGCACGATTTTAGTACTTACGATATTACCGGGCGCTGGGGCGCAAGTATGAAAGATAGTATTACATCGCCGGGTTGGAATTTTAATGACAGAAGTAAAACTACCGCGGAGATCATACTTAACCTGTACCGCGCTATTCGCGGGGCTGCAGGCGATGGTATTTACGTAATAGGCTGCAATACCATGAGTCACCTGAGTGCAGGCATATTTGAAATGTGCCGTATTGGTGATGATACCAGCGGCAGGGAATGGGACAGAACACGGAAAATGGGGGTTAATACGCTGGCATTCCGCTTGCCGCAGCATAATAAATTTTATGCGGTAGATGGCGATTGTGTAGGCATAACCACTGATATAGCCTGGGATAGAAATAAGCAATGGCTGCAATTGCTGGCTGAAAGCAGCGCGCCGCTTTTCGTTTCCGGACAGCCTGAAGCAATGGGCGAAATACAAAAAGCAGCAGTAAAAAAAGCCTTTACCCAGGCTGCAAAAGTACAGCCATTGGGCGAACCACTGGATTGGATGGATACCATGCAGCCCGAAAAATGGAGGTTGAACAATAGGGACGTTGATTTTAACTGGGAGTAAGGTTTGCAATAAATCATATATAATTATAACTTGTTAAAGCACAATAGTAATTGCTGCAGAAGTTGATATATTGTATTGTTTGGAAAAAATATTTGTTTATACGAAATAATACTTATTAAATTTAAAGCGCCAATTATATTTGCCTGACAAAGTGATTAATAAACTTATTGATAGTAATAGCATTAAACGATTAATTGCAGGTGATGAAACTGCATTTACAGCAGTATATATGCTTTACAGTGCGAAAACTTATAGGCTGGCGTACCGCTTTTTAAAGGATCAGGGGCAAAGTGAGGAGATTGTTCAGGAAACATTTATTACACTTTGGCTAAACAGGAATAAGCTCGATCCGGATGGCGATTTATGGCTTTATTTATATGTTATTTCTAAACGCCTGTCAATAAATTCATTAAAGCTAATCTGTAAATCAACCGATCAGCGGAACGTGTTGATCCGGAATACTACACAGGAGCATAACTCAACCGAAGAAGATGTAATCGCGCATGACCTGGAAGTATTTACTCAAAAAATAATTGAAAAACTCCCCCCGCAGCAACAGTTGGTTTTTAAGCTAAGTCGTAATGAAGGCCTCTCTTACAAAGAGATAGCTGAGGAATTAAAGATCTCGCCTAATACGGTTAAAAACCATATGATACAAGCACTCAAGACTTTAAAAACGCATTTAAAAACCGCCGACCTGATCTTTTTTATCGCGATTTTATTTCACCATTAAGCGTTCCCGCTTTGGCAAACAATGTTTGAAAACAGATGGTATTAATGGGCGCTTTTTTTAAGCAGCCTGTAAATAAAAATGACGGCTATCAGCGTGAAGCCGATGGAGATAGCTGCGCTTTTGAAAACTCCACCCAGTATTGCATTGTTACTTCCCACTGCCATTGCGCCAAATACTGCAACGCCTATAGCACCTGCCGTTTGCCGTGCTGTGGTTAATATGGCCGAAGCCGTACCGGAAAGTTTTTTATCGACACTGGATAGTATGCCGTTAATCATGGCGGGTACGGCAAGCCCCATACCTGTAGAAATGATCAGGAAAGGAAAAAAGAGCTGCCAATAAGGGGTAGAAGTCCCGGCAACAAACAAGCCGGCAAAACCAGCAGCAAATAAAATAAGCCCTGCTAATATAGGCTTCCAAAGACCGTAATTATTGATGACACGGGCACTGGCCACATTGGATATCACAAAGCCAACGGTAAGTGGAACAAAGGCAAAGCCTGCCGCCAGTGAGCTATAATGAAGCACTTTTTGAAGATAAAGGCTCAAGATAAATACACTGCCATAATAGGAGCCGTTTAAAACAGCCCCAAGTATCAGCAGGGAATTGAAAGAGCCTGATTTAAATAAATGAAGGGGGATCATTGGGTGATGTGTCTTTTTTTCAATGATCAGGAAGATAACAAACATGATCACACTGAAAGCTAAGCCGCCGATGATCAGTGGGTTTGTAAAACCTAAGCGTGGCCATTCAATAATGGTGGCTATCAAAGCCGTAATACCGAGTGCCCAGGTAGCCTGCCCGGCAATGTCAAATTGTTTTGCTGAAACTTTAACTTGCGCATCCACGAGGCGAAAACTCATCAGGTAACCGGCCAAACAGATAGGTATATTGATCAGAAAGATAAACCGCCAGTTGGCCAGCTCAATTAGTAAGCCGCCCAGGGTTGGCCCTGCAGCCATCGCCGCGCTACCCGCGGCGGTCCACAAACCTACGGCCCGCGCCCGTGTGTCGGGCTCGTGTGCAAAACGCTGGTTGAGCAGTGAGAGCGAACTGGGGATCATCATAGCTGCACCGATACCCTGGATGATCCGGGCAATGATGAGGTAGATGGAGTTAGGCGCCAGGGCGCAACTTGCCGAAGCTATCCCGAAAATGATCATTCCAATCTGGAAGATCCGTTTCGAGCCCAACCGGTCGCTAATACTGCCTGCCGAAAGCATGAGCACAGCAAATGCCAGTGTGTAGGCATCTATCACCCATTGTAATGTACTGATACCGGCACGATAAGCGCCTGCGATCTGCGGCAATGCCAGGTTAACGATAGAAACATCAAGCTGCGCGACTACAAAAGCAAGGCTGGTTACCAGCACCGTCCATTTAAAAGAAGGGGAATTCATAGGAATGCTTAAACAAACTTTTAGTGTGCAAGTTAGCAATCAAATTTACTTGATACGCTTTTATATAACCTGTGAAAAGTAAAAAAACGAGCCATAAAGAGAGATTTTTCAAATAATTAATATTTTTTTTACTGCCGACTAGTCCTACCCCCCCTGTTTTTTTGTTCCCTACTATATAAACCAGCCTCTTCAGGCAAATTATAAACACCAAGTATGAACAAAGAGCGGCTGCAAATTTTATTGCACCAGTATTTAAACGATACTATAAGTGAAAGCGATTGTATTGAATTATTAGACTATCTGGATAAGGCTGGTACTGATAAAATTGCTGATGCAGTTATTATTGAATTAATTGACCTGGAAAGCGGCCCCAGCTTTGGGGAAAAGCAAACCCATGAAATTTTACAACGCATCCAGTCGGATTCACGTTTCAAAAGATCATCCTCCGAAAAAGAAGAGCGCCCCAACCAGTTTACAATAAATAGAAACCGTTGGCTGCAGGTAGCAGCTGCCATGTTAATATTGGTAACAGGTGGTGTACTTTATCTTTTACATCAAAAAAATGTACAGGTAACTAAAAATAACATTGCCAAAGCGCAGCAAACGCAAATAGTACCAGGTTCAAGCAAAGCTTATTTAACCATGGGTAATGGTAAGGTGATCTATCTTTCCAATGCAAACAACGGGGTTTTGGCTAAAACAAATTCAGGCAATGTACTTAAACCACGCAATGGCCAGATTGTGTACAAAGCCAATACAGCAGCAACTGATCAAACTATAACTTACAATACCCTAACCACCCCAAAAGGCGGTGAATACCAGGTGGTGCTGCCCGATGGTACCAAAGTATGGTTAAATGCAGCCTCGTCATTAAGTTACCCTACTGAATTTACGGGCAAAGAGCGTCATGTTAAACTTACCGGCGAAGCATATTTCGAAGTGGCAAAAAATAAAGACAAACCATTTTTTGTAAGTATTGATGATGTGCAGATAAGGGTATTAGGAACACATTTTAACATTGAAGCCTATAGTGATGATCATAACATTAAGGCCACTTTGCTCGAAGGATCGGTACAGGTAACAAAAAATCAAAATCATTCATTGCTTAAACCCGGGCAACAGGCTGTTATAAATAGCAATTCAAACAATATTACGGTTGCTGATGCCAATATCGACGATGTGATGGCCTGGAAGAACGGCTATTTTATATTCGACCATGATAATATTACCGGTATTATGAAGAAAGTATCGCGCTGGTATGATGTGGATATTGAATATAATGGCAACTATGATGATCAAAAATTTGGTGGTACGTTTTACCGCTCAAAAAGCATTGCAGAATTATTGCAACATCTTGAAAAGGTAGGTAAGATACACTTTACCATTACAGGAAGGAGGATAATTGTTATGAACTAAATCATTACTTCAAATTAACAATTATCTGAAAAAAATAAACCAGGAGCGCTCGCAACGCCCCTGGCTGTAAAGCTCAAGGCTTTGTCAGATAATAAACAGTTGCAGCTTAATACAATCCATTAACTAATCTAACACTCAAATGTATAAAAATTTTACCGATTTTATTTGCGGCAGGCGACCTTGCCGCATCTATAAAACACTGCTCATCATGAAATTCACCCTTATTTTGCTAATGGTAACCTTCCTGCAGGTATCGGCGGCAACGTATGCCCAAAAGGTTACTTTAAAGGTTAAAAATGCAACCATCAGGGAGGTGTTCTCAAAAATTCAGGCTCAAACCAGTTACGATTTTTTGTATAATGAAGATGAGTTAAACTTAGCCTCGCCTGTAACTTTAAACTTAAACAACATGAGTTTAAAACAGGCACTGGATATTTGTTTTAATAACCAGCCATTGGTTTACAGTATTGAAAATACGACCATCTTAATTACTAAAAAACCAGTAAAGCCCATTGAAAAAGCAATCTCAAAGGCAGTTACAGGTAAAGTAACAGACAGCACAGGCGCAGCATTGCCCGGTGTTACTGTAAAGGAGAAGGATACTCATAATGCAGTTATTACAGATAAGAACGGAAATTACAGTATTACAGTAACTGAGAACAAAGCTGTGCTGGTGTTTTCCTTTATTGGCTTTTTATCACAGGAGGTGCAGGTACCTGATAATGGTTCAATAAACATAAAGCTTAAAGAATATAATGCTAACCTTAACGAGGTTGTGGTTGTTGGTTACGGCACTCAAACCAAAATTTCATTAACAGGTGCGGTAAACCAGGTTAATGCAAAGGATATTGGCGATAAACCGGTACTTAATGTGTTGCAGGCTTTGCAGGGCGAGTCACCCAATCTTATTGTTCAGCAAACTGCCCTCGATCCGGGGAGTGGCGTAAACCTTAATATCCGCGGTGTGGGTACCACAGGCGATAACACCCCTTTAGTAGTTATTGATGGTATTGTGGGTGGTAATATCAATACCCTTAATCCTAATGATGTTGCCAGTGTTTCCATCTTAAAGGATGCAGGCTCGGCAGCTATTTATGGGTCACGCGCGGCCAATGGTGTTATCCTGGTGACTACCAAAAGCGGTAAAATAAATGAAAAACCAAGTATTACGCTCAATAGCAGTTACGGCATCCAGCATCCCGATGTGCTTTTGCACAAGGTAGATGCCTGGCAGAATGCTTACTATAAAAATGAATCGCTGGTAAATTCGGGTTTATCACCGGCATATACCCCTGAGCAGATTCAGCAGTTACAAGAGCAGGGCAATGGCACCTGGGATGTGCAGCATGTATTAAAGAATGCGCCTTTAATCTCAGAAAATGCAGCTGTTAGTGGTGGTGGCGCAACCAACTCCTATTTTATTTCGGGCGGATATCAAAACCAGGGTAGCAATATAGTAGGTAACGGCGGCTCAGGTGCTGATTATGGTTATCAGAAATATAACCTGCGCATGAACCAAACCTCTATCATCGGTAAGTTTAAAGTAAACCTGATATTGAGTTATGATAAAAACCGGAATAAAACAAATACTGTTGGCGATAATAACCTTTTTGCTGATGCGGATCGTGTGCCTTATAATTACAGCTGGCAGGATGCTAATGGCAATTATCTTACCAACCCGGTATCATCACAATTTAACGTATTGGGTGCGGTAAGGGAAGGTGGTTATAATCAAACCGATAACGACGAGTTTTTTGGTACGCTTAAAGGGGAATTAAATATCAGTAATAACTTTAAGCTAACCGGAATAATCGGTGGTACAGTTACCGATAACAGCACTTTTGGCAGAACCATACAGGTTAATGATGTGCCAACAGGTGTGTCTGGTAATAATACCCCCGTGTATGATTACAGCCTTAAGCAGCTTTTAATAAACTCCCAGGTTTTTGGTGAGTACACCAAACAAATTAAAGATCATAAGTTTCATGTACTGTTAGGCGTGTCAAATGAGTCATTCAATTCATCAGACTTTCAATATCAGGAATTATATACCGATCCGCAATTAGGCACACCTACCACAGGTACTGTGCCTGATGTTGCCAACTCACACAACAGTAATAACAACACTACTGAAACCAGCTTGGATTCATTCTTCGGCAGGGTAAATTATTCGTATAAGGATCGTTATTTTCTGGAAGGTGATTTCAGGGAAGATGGTTCATCGAAATTTGCATCCGGCCACAGATGGGGCTTCTTCCCATCAATTGCAGGTTCATGGATAGCTTCAGATGAGACATTCCTACAGCCAATAAAAAGTGTAGTTAATACCTTAAAATTCAGGGCATCATATGGTGTGCTTGGTAATCAGAATGTAAATGCATATCAGTATCAAACTACATATTTCCCTTATCAAAATGCTTATAGCTTTAACAACGTTATTGTTGGGGGCTCAGGCTATTCACTGGGTAACCCTGATTTAACCTGGGAAAGAGCGGCTACTTTAAATATAGGCTTGGATGCGGCCTTTTTAAATAATAACTTAAATGTATCACTAGATTATTTTAATAAAACAACCAGCGATATATTGGCGGCACGTCAGGATGTACCTGCACTGTTCGGTGCCGGTTTCCCCGATTATAACATCTCAAAGGTGCAGAACAAGGGTTGGGAAGCTACTATATCATACACCCTTAGAACAAACGCGGTTACACAAAGCTTTAGCTTTAATATTGCCAATAACAGCAATAAACTATTGGCTTTTAGCTATGGCGCCAGCCAGCAAATTGTTAACCTGGGCGAATACTCATTGTTAAGGCAGGTAGGTGACCCGGTAACGCAATACTATGGTTATAAAGTTGCAGGCATATTTCAAACCCAGGCAGAGGTTCAAAGCTCAGCAAAACCTGCCGGCTTGAATCTTGCTCCCGGCGACCTGAAATATGTTGATGAGAACAAGGATGGTGTTATTGACCAGAGGGATATGGTGCCATTGGGAAACCCGTTCCCCAAATTTACATTTGGTTTTACCTATCGCATAGCGGTGAAAGGGTTTGACATGTCGTTATTTATACAAGGCGTTGGCAAACGTACCGAGTTGATAAGAGGAGAGGATGTTGAGCCATTCCATTATAATTATGGTAATACTTTGTTTGAAAATCAGACTGATTTCTGGACTCCTTCAAACCCTGGAGCTAAATACCCAAGGTTGGCTGCTATCGGATCTGATTCAAATACCAATAACTGGCGCGATGGTTCTGATATTTATAGCTTTAACGCTGCCTATGCACGATTAAAAAATGTAAATATCGGCTATACCTTTCCAAGGGATATGACCAAAAAAGCCGGTATCGAGAAGCTTAGAGTATCTCTTATAGGCCAAAACCTGTATACCCTAACCAAGCTTAAATTTATAGATCCTGAAACTTCAACATTTGATAATAATACAGGCCTTCAGGCTCCTTCAAACAGCGGACGCTCATACCCAATGCCAATCTTTTATGGCTTAGGACTTGACGTTACCTTTTAATTCACTAAAAATATAACATACCATGAAATATTTTAAAAAATTATTCATTGCAACGCTGGCTATCATAGCTGTCAGCAGTTGCAAAAAGCTTGACCTGGTGCCTACAAATAAGTTTACCGATCAGGACTTTTGGACTACCAGCATAAACGTAAATAACGCGTTAAATAATAACTACAGCCTGATGTATAACAGCAATCTTTATTTTTATAATGATGATATGTCTGACAATGCATACGGCAGTGGTAATGACCCTATAGCTACCGGAAGTTTTAATGCATCAACTGCGAAATTTATTGGCGATTGGACCTATTATTATTCAGCCATAAACTCATGCAACCTGTTTTTGGCTAGTGTTGATCAGAATAAAACATTGGGTGCCGATGTAATTGCCCGTATGAAATGTGAGGTGCGCTTTATAAGAGCATGGGATTATTTTAATTTAATGAAATGGTGGGGTGATGTGCCGCTGATCACTAGTGTTATAACACCAGACCAAGCTAAAGTGATTGGCAGGAGCCCGAGAGCTACCGTACTAAGTTTTGTAACCAGTGAGCTGGAAGCATGTGCTGCCGGTTTACCATCAAAAGACCAATATGCTGCTGCTGATAATGGCAGGATAACCAATGGTGCTGCGCTGGCATTGGAGGCCCGAGTACTGTTATATGAAGGTAACCGCATGCAGGACGTAGTAACCATTTGCGAAAAACTAATGAACAACCCATCTACCTATGGAAACTATTCATTAGCCAGCAATTATGGAGCTTTGTTTAGCGATGCAACGGTAAACAAAACAAACACCGAAACCATGCTTGCTCTCCAATACTCAGAGGGTACAACAGGCAGGGCATGGTCTGAGGATTTTGATTTTGCGCCAATTTCAACGGGTGCTCGTGTAAATAGCCTTGCCCCAACACAGGAGCTGGTGAATGATTATATCATGACCAACGGAAAACCTATCACCGACCCTACATCAGGCTATGATCAAAACAACCCTTATGTAAACCGCGATCCGAGGCTTACCGCTACTATTGTGTACGATCAGTATAAATGGTTAAACCCCGATGGTACAATACAAATCATTTATATAAAGCCAGGCACAGATCCGAACAAACCGCCACTTAATGAATATGCGCCAGGGAACGAAGCGGTTTCACAGTCGGGATATTACTGGCGAAAATATTTCGACCCTAATCACCTGCCGGGATTTGTTTCCGGCTTGAATCTGCAAATGATAAGATGGGCCGAAGTTTTATTGGATTATGCTGAAGCTGAAAACAGCCTTGGGCAAATGAATGCCGATGTTTGGAATAAAACTATCATGGCATTACGCCAAAGGGCTGGTTTTACCGATCCTAATGCATTGAACTATCCAGGAAATTCGGATATGACCAATATCATCATGCGTGAAAGGCGCACTGAGCTGGCAATGGAGGGTTTGAGAACTGAGGATATCCGCAGGTGGAAACTTTCTGAAACAGTGCTTAATGGTTATGCGCATGGCGCCAGGTATGGCGATCCAACTGTTGATAACGGATATATCAGGGTGCAATTGCGCCACTTTGATGCAACAAAGAATTACCTGTGGCCTATACCGCAGTCGGAGTTAAATCTTGATAAAAATTTAACCCAAAACCCCGGCTATTAATTCATAACCTATAAAATCGAAAAAAATGAAGACATTAATAAAAATGAGCTTTATGGTTATGATAACCATTATAGCTTTTACTTCCTGCAAAAAAGATACAAGGGCGCTCGACCTTACAGTAGCCCCGGTAACTACGCTTAATGCACCTACCGACAATGCAAGTATTAACCTGCAACCGACAACGGGGCCAAGTATAGTATTTAATTGGAATGCCAGCACTACCCAGGATCTAGTATTGTATGAAGTAGCTTTTGATAAAGCCGGTGGTGATTTCAGCAAGCCGGTTTATAAAGTGCTTTCTGATGGATCCGGTGTTCAGGCACAGGCAACTATCACACAAAAACAGTTAAATGCCATTGCATCAATGGCAGGTATAGCCGCGTCAAGTACCGGCTCATTAAAGTGGGCGGTTATTGTTTCTAAAGCAACAAATGCTAAACTTAGTACCACCAGCCACACGCTGCAGCTTACCCGTCCGGCAGGTTTTGCTGTGCTGCCCGATTCGCTTTATCTAACGGGATCAGCTACGGAGCATGGCACCGACGCTGCAAAAGCCATTGCATTCAAAAAAACAGCAGATGGTGTATTTGAATTGTATACATCATTACAGGCAGGTACTTACAGTTTGATTGATAAAACCACAGGCACGCCAACCACATATTCCATACAAAACAATATAAATGTTGTATTGAATGGGAGTACCACTGTAACAGGTAACAATGCCGTGTACAGGATTTCTATCGATCTGACCAATGCTGCTGCAACGCTTACGCAAATTGTATCTGTTGGCTTCTGGTCGGCACCCGATGGGAAAATCTGGTTTACGCTACCTTATATTGGTAATAGCCAGTGGGAACTGGATAACTGGCCCCTGGTTATTCCACAGGAATCATATGGTGCCGATAGCAGGTATAAATACCAGTTTACAGTTATGAACTCCGCTGGGGTACAATCCACTGAGTGGTATGGAAGTATCAATTCAGATAATCCTGACCCAAGTTCAACTACGCCGGCATCATACTGGTATATGTATTTAGTTGATAATTCGCAGTTTAATTTTTGTTTTAAGATACTGCCTGCTGACAATAATAAAAACGTGAATGTAAACGTGAATTTTAGTCCGGGCTTACCAAACTACAATAACACAATTAGCCTTCATTAATAACAAAAGGGTTGCGGCGTTAGCTGTAACCCTTTACCCGTTAATTCCTATCTTATGAAAACAAATAAATTTAAATGCTTCAAGCCTCTTCAAATCATCTGTATTTTGGTTGCTTTGAGCTCCTGCTCAAAAAAGAGTGATTCGGGCGGGGGAGGGACAACTCCTGTCGATACAACAAAACAGCACGCTTTTGTTTATAATTATGCAGCATTGGCTGATTCATTGCAAAGTCAAACATATGTGACTTTCATATCAGCCGATCGTAATTACTTTATTCAAAACAATAGCGGTAATAATACCTTCAATTACTGGCCTAACGCACACATGCTTGATGTATTAACCGATGCCTATTTGAGAACTAGCAGCACCACTTATTCGCAGCGGATGAAAACGCTGCTTAACGGCATTAAAACAGCAAATGGCGGAGCATATCCCAATGAGTTTTATGATGACATGGGCTGGCTGGCCAATGCGAGCCTGCGCGATTATAATATTACCAAGGATGCCGATTATTTAAATGCGGCTCAACTATTATATACCGAAATAAAAGGCGGATCAAATAATGTTGCCGGTGGGGGGATTGCCTGGCAACGAACGCAATTGTATTATAAAAATATACCCTCAACAGGTAATGCCACTATACTAGCCAGCCGTTTTTATGAATTGCAAGGTAATCAGGATGACCTTACCTTAGCTAAAAGTTTGTATACCTGGATGAAAACCACTTTAACCGACCCCACAACCGGCGTAGTTTATGATGGAATTAACCGTAATCAGGACGGGAAAATCGATAATTGGGTGTTTACTTATAATCAGGGATTATTTATTGGCTCTGCAGTTGAACTTTATAATATCACAAAAGATCAGATGTATCTTCAGGATGCCATCCGTACAGCAAATAATCTGGTTGCTGATCCTGATCTGGAAGTGGGCGGCATATTAAAAAGTGAAGGACAGGGTGATGGCGGATTATTTAAGGGAGTAGCGGTGCGTTACCTCACATTACTAACCGAATTGACTGATCTTGATGCTGCTGATAAAACTAAATATTCGAATTTCTTGCAAAAAAATGCACAAACACTATATATTAAGGGCATCGCACGGCCATCGCTTATGATCAGCCCCGACTGGACCCAACAGCCATCTGGTAGTACCGACCTCACTACGCAGTTAAGCGGTATGATAATGATTGAAGCGGCTGCCAAACTAAAAGCGGAATCGGATATTCAATAAATACAGTAGTATAGACCTTAAGCCCGTAAGATCATCCATCTGCAAAAAGTAATACAATATTAAAAATGAAAATAAGAAGAAAATATATCCTGGGTTTAGCACTAATATTGCTAAAAGCATTTTATACGCCGGTATGTGCACAAACAGCCAATTATACCAAATATGTGAATACCTTCATCGGTACGGCGCCGCTTAATGATCCGAAGATTCTTGGCTATAAATTACCGGAGGGTTGGCGCTCATGGGCGGGCCTGGTGTTTCCCGGTAGCTCATTGCCAAATGCCATGGTGCAATTAAGCCCCATCACTGCATTTGGCTCAGGTGCGGGTTATCAATACGAGGATACCGTTATATATGGCTTTGCACACACTAATAAGGGGCATTGGAACCTTTGTAATATACCTATACTACCGGTTTCAAGTCCAACAGGCAATAAATTTGGCTCAAGGTTCAGTCATAAGAATGAAAGCTCGGCGCCCGGTTTTTACCAGGTGTACCTTGACGATTATAAGGTAAATGTGAGCCTTACATCAACCTTAAGGTGCGGCTATCATAAATACGAATACAAAAATAATACCGACCGGCAAATACTTTTCGATCTGGCAAAAGCCAATAGCCGTGTAAGCTACTGGACAATTAAACAAGTGGGAGACGATGCAATAGAGGGCTTTCAGAATGGCGAGAACGTTTATTTTTATGCCAAACTGAATACTAAAATAGCAAAGCTGGATACCGTGGCAGTAGGCCACCGAAACGGTTATGCTATGGTTCATTTAGTTGATGGCAGCACCGGGCCTGTTGAATTGAAAATAGGCTTGTCATTTGTTAGCACAGCAAACGCTAAACAAAATTTGGAAGCCGAGATCGGTAATAAAACTTTCGATGAAATCCGGAATGAAGCTACAAACACCTGGGAAAACCTGCTATCAAAAATTCAGGTAAAAGGAGGTACGGATAAGCAAAAGCGGATGTTCTATTCCTGCCTATACAGGTCTTTTTTGTGGCCCGCCCTGCGCAGCGATATAAATGGAGAATATACCGATGCGAAAAATCAGGTGGCTAAAGCTGATTTTAATTATTACACCGTTCCATCATTATGGGATACTTATCGCAATAAAGATGTATTGTTAGAAATCATCTCGCCAAAAGTAACGCTTGATGTGATCAAATCTATGAAGGATATCGGTGATAAAACCGGCTTTATCCCTACGTTTTTTCATGGCGATCATGCTGCATCCTCTATTGCCGGTGCTTATTTAAGGGGTATTGATGATTTCGATATCCGGGACACCTATAAGCTGTTATTAAGAAACGCAAATGTGGCTGGCGGCACTCGTCCCTATATTACTGAGTACATACAGAAGGGCTATATATCTGACCCTGATGTGGCTAATCCTGTTGTGGAAACCAAAGGCAAGGCAGGCGTTTCAACTACGCTGGAATATGCCTATGATGATTATTCGGTTGCCCAGATAGCCAAAAAATTAGGTGATACAGCTAATTACCGGATCTTAATGGCGAGATCAAAGAATTATAAAAATGTGTTCGATCCGTCAACCCGGTTTATGCGTGGCAGATTGGAGAATGGAGACTGGATCAAAAACTTTAACCCGCAGTATCCATATTATGAATATATGTACCGCGAGGCCAATGCCTGGCAGGTATCTTTTTATGCGCCGCATGATATGCCTGGGTTGATTAAGTTATATGGCGGCCCCAAAAACTTTGAAGCCAAGCTCGATTCGTTATTTACTTTGCCCTGGAACCCTAATTATATAGCCCGTAACGTAGAAACCATGGTAGGGCAGTATTGCCAGGGTAATCAGCCGGATCATGAAGCCCCTTTTGCTTATATATTTATTAATAAGCCTGAAAAAACGCAAAAAATGCTCGATTACATTATGAACAACTTATATGGTATAGGCGATCAGGGGCTTGAACTAAGCGGTATGGATGATGCGGGGGAGATGTCGTCATGGTATGTGTTCAGTTCATTAGGTTTATATCCGTTTTCAGCAACCGATCCAAAGTATATTGTTACCGTTCCGCTTTTTGATGAGGTAAAATGGAAAACAAGCACCGGTAAAGTACTTACCATTACCAAACCAAACAAAGGCAGGGCATTAACAGCTATAAAAGTAAACGGAAAAGTGAGTAAAGGTTACTTTGTATCGCACGATTTGTTTAAGAATGGTGGGAATATTGAGATGATAACAAAATAATACACAAGCCAGGGATTTAAAATGAGGCTCATTCTTCGTTATATGCGAAATGCTGCCTCATTTTTTCTTCTTCTAAATCAAGTAGTTCCAATTGCTGGCGGATAAGCTCATTGCTGATATTATCTTTTTTATTCAGGGTTTTTAACAGGCTTCGCTGTTCCTGCATAATATCAGCCATAATTTCCCGGTAATCCTTGTAAAAAGCATCGGCACGTGCTACACCGTCTTCCTTTTCCCAATCCTTTAACAGGGTCATATCCGCGATTAATTTAATCTGAACGGATTTCAGCATTTCATTCCCGGCTAATTGATCGGCATATTTTTCCTGTAGTATTTGCAGTGAAAGACCAGAGAGTTTTTTCCGGATCAGCTGTTTTTGTTGTTCCATAGATATGGTATAATCCGGGTCGGGCATGTTCACCAGCCGTACAAGGGCAGGCAATGTAAGTCCCTGTAAAACCAGCGTAACAAGTATCACGGTAAAGGTGATAAACAGGATCATATCGCGGCTAGGGAATGCAGCGCCCGAAGATAGTGTAACCGGTATACTCAATGCTGCCGCCAGTGATACTACACCACGCATGCCAGTCCAGCCCAATAGTATGGGTGCTTTCCAGCCGGGATTCTTGTCTTGCACGGTAATAAAATGGCCCATAAATATGGTAAATATGGTTGCGCCAAACGTACTGGCAAACCGGGTTACAATTAAAAGCCCGGTAATTATCAAGCTATATATGATAGCAGGTTGCAAACCACCAGGGCCCAACCCTTTAATTATCACCGGCAGTTCAAGGCCTATCAATATAAATACAAACCCATTCAGCACAAAAGCTACAGCTTCCCATACGTTAACACCCTGTAACCGGCTACGATTACTCAAAAACTGATGCCGTCTTATTGATAAGAATAAACCACCGCTTACTACTGCCAGCACCCCCGAAAAATTAAATTCCTCAGCTATCATGTACATGGCATAAGGCGTAATAAATGTTAGTACTATATCAATGTTAGTGGTAGTTGGCAGCCACCTGTGGATGGCGTAAAATACCAGGCCAACGGCAATTCCTATTAAGATCCCCATTACAATAACCAATACAAAGCTGGTAGCGGCATGGCTAAAAACAAAGCTGCCGGTAGCAACAGCGGCCAGCGCAAACCTGAAGATCACCAAACTGGAGGCATCGTTCATAAGGCTTTCACCTTCAACTATGGTAACAAACCGTTTTGGAACTTTAATGTTTTTTAAGATGGCCGAAGCAGAAACCGCATCCGGGGGTGAAATTATTCCTCCCAACAAAAAGCCTGTAGCCAAAGTAAAACCGGGTATTAAAGCCGAAGAAACAAATGCCACCACGCATGAGGTAATGATCACTATCGGGAAGGCAAAACTGATGATAACCCTGCGCCATTTCCACAGATCTTTCCATGATGTATACCAGGCTGCCTCATAGAGCAAAGGGGGCAGAAAGATCACAAATATCAAATCAGGTTTTATCTCTATACCGCTAAGCGCCGGCACAAAACCAAGCGGCAAACCGGCTAACACCAACAGGATAGGGTAGGCGATCTTGATTTTTTGAGCCAGCATCACAATAAACAGGATGACAGATAAAAGAATGGTTAATTGTATGGCCAGGTGATGCATAAACGAAAATACAATAAATAACCTGAATGTTATTTGCAAGACAATCAGATTGATAATGCTAATTATTTGTATGCAATAATATGTATATCATGTTAAAAAATATGCATGATTTGACAAACTCCTTTATTAATAAGTAAGGCATCTTTGTTTTGTCTTGTGCTGAAATTGGCCCGGGCAGTTATAAACCAAACAATCTATTTATTCTACTACAGCTCTTGAATGATGTATATATAATTTAAAGGGTGTGGCACTTAAACCGTCATCTGCTCAACGCAATTTCTATCACCAATTTATAAACCTAAATAAAAACTTAATGGAAAAGAAGTATCTAACTAAAAGTAACGTATTAAAAATCTCAACGGGATTTATGGTAGTAACAGCGGCAATGCTGTCGGGTTGCAAGAAAACGGATGAGGCCCAAACCAATGGTTTACCAACCACAAATGCTACCAAGGCAGGTGTGCATACGAAGAACGTTGTTAATTCCGGGAATGCTGATGCTGCTTTCAATGGCTATAATAGTGCCTTTTTGGTGAATTCGGGCGGCCAAACGTATTACAAACAATCAATCAGCAGCAGTACTGCCGATGGTACATGGGTAGCATCGTTGGACATCCTCGCGGCAGAGGATGATTATGAGCGGTCGGGAAATGCAACAACTAAAACACTCATTAATAATTTGCTGACAACCTGGCTGGCGAATACCCCGCCACCATGGACCTGGGACGGATGGAATGATGATATCGGATGGTTCTCGCTGGCATTGATCCGCGGTTACCAGATGACCGGCAACAGTAATTTTTTAACCCAGGCTGAGTACGGTTTCAATATGGCTTTTTCGCGTGGATGGGACACACAGTATAATGGGGGAGGGATTTGGGAACAGCAGCCTAATATGACACCTGCCGGTCAAACAATTGATAAGGAGGCGTTATCTAACAATAGTTTGGGTAAAGTAGCCTGCCTTATTTATCAAAGTACACTTAACCCAACTTATTTGAGTGATGCTGTTCAAATTTACAGTTGGGTATGGGCCAATCTTTACAATTCAAGCACCGGACAAGTTTATACGGGTATAAATGAAAGTAATGTAGTTAACACTGGTTCGGCGGTTTATAATCAGGGAACATTTGTTGATTATGCTAATTACCTATACCAAATTACAGGTAATGTGAATTATTATAACGATGCCAAAAGGTCGATAGATTATGTAAAGAATAACATGACAACCGGAGGTATTATCACCAATGATGCAGCCTATCTGAATACCTGGGGCGACGAATTTGCCCGGGGCTTAGGGCATTTTGTGCGGGATAACCAAATGTGGAGTACTTATTACTCATGGATGTTGCAAAATGCCAATGCCATATGGGCCAACCGCCGTACTGATTATAATATTACCTGGAACGGTTGGAATGAGCAAACCCCAAGCGATAATACCCTAACCACAAGCAAATTTGCCAGCGCAGTGGCATGGCTGCAGTTTACGCCGGGCGCACAGCCGGATAATATTGCCGGGATGCACTTTATTGTAAGCGCCCAAAATGGGGTAGCGGTTGATAATGCTGGCTCAAGTGTCAATGGTGCAGGCATTATCCAATGGGGATTAAATAGCGGGCAGAACCAGAAATGGAATTTCACCCAAAATGAGGACAGCTCATGGAATATCATCAGTGAGCAGAGCTGGCTGGCTTTGGACGTTCCGGGTGGGAATGCAACAAATGGAACACAATTAGACCAATGGACACCGACACGTGCCAATAACCAGCGTTGGTGGGTCGATCAGCAATCGGATGGTACGTACAAGATCTGGAGCCAGGCTACCAGTGGTGCTTTGGATAATTCAAGTAATTCAACCAACGGCTATAAGCTTATTGAATGGGGCTGGAATGGCGGAACCAATCAACGCTGGAAACTGCAATAGTATTAATACCAGCGTGGGAAAATCGTACTGTATAAAAAACAAAATTCCGGTATAAGTACACCGGGATTTTGTTTTATCTGATCGGCTATTAACTGTTTATCGTTTATACCAAACTTCACTAAGAATATATTAAAGTAGTGCATTAATAATATTATTCACCTATAATAATATGCACATCATGTCAAAAAATATGCATGATTTGACAACCCGCCGGCTTAATTAAACAAGTTATTTGTATCAACCAATTAACGGATTAAGCATATTGCCTTTTTTAATAAATGTCATTTATACATGTCGTTTTTTTAAAGCCGGGTATAGCAATGATCCAATAACTAAAACCAATAAAAACCTTTAAAGCCAATGAAATTAAAAAACACCAATCTATGCTCCAATTCAAACCATGCTCTCATTAAGTTTAATTAAAAGCTCAACTATGAAAAAGACTTTACTTAAAAAAAAACTCCTTCTAAAAAATCACAGGGTTTACCTGTTTACACTTATTCTTCTTTTTGGTTCAACGTTTGGTTTTGCCGGTACTTTAAACCGCGCACTAAATAGCTCCACTTTAACTGCTGGTAAAAATGCCGATAAAGATAATATAACAGTAAAAGGAAAAGTTACCGACCAGTCGACAAGTCAAACCATTCCTGGTGCATCTGTCAGGGTAAAAGGTTCGTCGGTTGGAACGGTTTCCGATAATAACGGAAACTACTCCATACAGGCGCCTGCTGATGCAACTTTGATATTCAGTTTTATTGGTTATGACCCAATTGAGGTTCAGGTAAAAGGTAAAACCAGTTTAAATATTAGTTTACAAACATCATCGGCCAAAAACTTAAACGCGGTAGTTGTTATCGGTTACGGTACACAAAAGAAAACTTCACTCACAGCGGCGGTATCAACTGTTAATACAGGCGAAATAGCGCAAAAGCCGGTTGTTAACTTAACCAATAGCCTGGTAGGGCGTGCATCGGGCCTCATTATTACCCAGGGCAGTGGCGAACCGGGTTTTGATGGGTCTGGTATTCAGATCAGGGGGGCGGGCTCAATAGGGAGCACCCAACCACTTTACATTGTTGATGGTGTACCACGCGATTTCAGCCGTTTAGATCCTAACACTATTGCCACCATTACCATATTAAAAGATGCCGCCGCTGTAGCACCTTATGGTGTGGCCGGTGCAAATGGTGTTATTTTGGTTACCACCAAACAAGGGAAAACAGGTAAGCCAGTACTAACTTTTGATGGTTATGTAGGCTTTCAAAACCCAACCAAGGTGCCGGAGTTTGTTAATTCATACCAATACGCTTTAATGCGGAATGAGGCTAACGCCAATGACGGCCAGCCCGCTGCCTACACTGCTGGTCAGATCCAGAAATTCAAAGATCAGTCTGACCCGGATGCATACCCCAATAGTCAACCGTTAAAAGAAATTATTAAACCTAACCGTTTAATAAACTATGATAACCTGAGTTTATCTGGCGGTACGGATGATATTAAATATTTTGCATCAGTAGGTTATACTCATCAGGATGGTATGTGGAGTACCACCTATTTGAACAGATACAACGGTTCACTGAATGTAACTGCTAAAGCAACCAAAACCACTACGGCAGGCTTATCAGTAAATAGTTATGTGGAGGATCAACATTTCCCGTCGGTAGGTGCAAGCTCCATTATTGATCAGGCCATGCGCCAGGCACCTTACAGCCCTGTATATTATACCAATGGTTTATGGTCGGGCTATATAGGTCAGTCTCTTATTGGTGAAATATACCATAGCGGTTACCAGGTAAATGAAAACACCGCGCTGTACACACAATTATTTATAGATCAGCAGTTACCGGTTAAGGGCCTGAGCATAAAAGGTGTGGTAAGTTATGATAGTGGCCCCGATCCATTATTTGGCGGCGACATAACTCAATTCACCAGGAAATATAGTACGCCTATCCCTTTTTACAATGTGATCACTACAACTACGCCATACACTTATGCTGAAAACATCCAGGGAAACTCAAAGGCAACTTTTTATGAGAGCTATTCTCAAAATCATACCATGACCTACCAGGGGTTATTGAACTATGCGGCATCGTTTGGCAAGAGTGATATTACGGGTGTAGTTGTGGTTGAGGATAAGAATGTAAACTATCAGAATTTTAGCGCCCAAAGGATAAACTACAATCTGAATATTGATGAGCTAAACTACGGTGGCCCCGCGGCATCAGATGAAACCAACTCAGGTTATTCAAGCGGCGAAAAACAGATAGGCTATGTTTACCGGGTTGATTACGCTTATGATAAGAAATATTTCATAGGTGCGGCCGGTCGTTACGATGGCAGCTATCTGTTTGGCCCTGGTCACCGTTTTGGTTTCTTCCCGGCGTTTTCAGGCGCATGGCGTATTTCTGAAGAGAAATTCATAAAAGATAACTTCAACTGGATCGATAACTTAAAACTAAGGGCCTCATGGGGGCAGTCAGGTGCGTACCCATCTTTGGGTGGCGGCATACAAACCTATCAATACCTGAGCCCGTACAGCGTTTACGGAAACTCCGCGGTTATTGGCGGTAGTGCTACCCAGGGTATATATGAAGCATTGCAAGGCAACCCTAACATTACCTGGGAAAAATCAAACAAAACAGATGTGGGTATCGAAGCCTCGTTTTGGAAAGGCGTACTGGGCATTGAAGCGGATTATTTTTATGACAAACGCTCAAACATGCTCGTTAGTTTAGGTGCAGCACTACCTGCTGAATATGGTATAGGTACAGGCGATGTGAATGCCGGGGTAATGGAAAATCATGGCATCGACCTTACACTAACCACTACAAAACAGTTTTCAAATGATCTGAGATTAGATATAAAAGGTACGTTTACGTTTGCCCGGAACAAACTATTACAGGTATATGAAAATAGCGCTACCTATAATAACCCTAACAGAAGGCAAACCGGCAGGCCACTTGGTACCCAATTTGGGTTAGATGCCCTTGGCTATTTTAAAGCATCTGATTTTAATGCAGATGGTTCGCTTAAAGCAGGTATACCGGTACCTACATTTGGTCCGGTGCATCCAGGCGATATTGAATACGCCGATTTAAACCATGATGGTAAAATTGATGCGAACGATATAACCGATATTGGCCATCCAAGCACACCTGAAATTATTTATGGTTTAGAACCACGCTTAACCTATAAAAACTTTGATCTGGATGTTTTATTCCAGGGATCAGGCAACAGCGATATTTTCGTCAATAACTATTTTGTATGGCCATTTCAATCATCGGGTTCGGCTACGGAACTTGCCTATACCGATCATTGGACACCCACTAATATAAATGCCTTATATCCACGGTTAACAGGTACTCCTACTGCAAATAATACACAGGAATCTTCATGGTGGATAAGGAATACAGCCTACCTGCGTATGAAGAGCTTTGAGGTAGGGTATACCTTCTCCAGCAAATTGTTGGGTAATTCTATCCATTCATTAAGAGTATATGTAGCCGGTCAGAATGTATTTACCTGGACCCCTTCTATAAAAGAAACCATGGACCCGGAAGAGGGTGGCAATAACGAAAATTATTTCCAGCAGAGAGTTATTTCAGTAGGTGTAAATGCTTCATTCTAATAAAACATAAAGTGATGAAAAACAGATATTTAAAATACGGACAGATCTTTTTGCTTGCTGTGCTTATCATAAGCATGGGGGCATGTAAAAAAGATGATTTTTTAAACGTATCACCCAAAGGCTCTTTAACTGATGCCACTACCTTCAGTTCAGAAGATAACGCCGACCTATTTGTAAACGATATTTATAACCAATTACCGGATATAAATAATGAGGACCAGGTACTTGACCAGTACACAGATAATGATTTTGTTGGTGCAGCATGGATGACAGGGCAGTCTGTTGTACGTTCAAACTCCATTAACCCAAGCAACGTACCCGGTGGGCCGGCAAATTCTTTTAGCTGGAGCGGGCTATACAGCGACATCAGGAAATGTAATGTCTTTTTACAGGAAGCTGCTAAAAATAAAGGCAATTTCTCTGCAGATTGGTATACGCAACGTGTTGGCGAAGTAACGTTTTTGCGCGCGTTCTTCTATTCAATATTGTACACCAATTATAATGGCGTACCCATTATCACTACTCCACTTGATAATAGTGATGGCTCAAATATATTTGTGGCAAGGGGTACTGCCGATCAGACAGTGGCATTTATTGAGGCTGATTGCGATGCTGCTGCGGGAGCTTTAGCTGCAAAAGCGCCGCAAACCGGTAGAGCTACAAGTGGTGCAGCCCTGACGCTCAAGGGATGGATTGAACTGTTTGCCGCCAGCCCGCTATCAAATAAAACCAATGATCCTGCAAAATGGGCCAAAGCAGCTGCTACTAACCTTCAGGTGATCAATTCCAAAGCGTATAGCTTGTTTTCTGATTATAACGGACAATTCCTGGCTGTTAACAATTGGAATTCAGAAACCATATTTGCCAGGGGGTACGCAGCCCCCAATAAAGGTCACAAAAAGGAAGGTATGTTAGGGCCCGTAATTGTACACGGCGGTGAGCAAGCCTGGGGAAACCTTGCGCCAACTCAAAACCTGGTTGATGATTACGAAATGGATAATGGCAAACCCATTACCGACCCTACATCGGGTTACGATCCTCAGCATCCTTATGCTAATCGTGAGCAGCGATTTTATGAATCTATCGTTTATGATGGTTCAGCATGGCAGGGCGATATCTGGGAGTCAAGGATAGGAGGGAATAACCAAATCGACTTAGGCTCCACAAGCGATATATCCAACACCGGCTATAATGGCAAAAAAACGCTTGATGAATCAATCAACGGGCAAACAAGCTTGGGTATTTCGCCAAATACGTCTAATTACATATTCTATCGTTATGCCGAAGTTTTATTGAGCTATGCCGAAGCGCAAAATGAAGCAGTTGGCCCGGATCAAAGTGTATACGATGCGGTTAACCAGGTGAGGACCCGCGTTGCATTGCCAAACCTGCCGGGAGGATTAAGTCAGGCCGATATGCGTACCGATATCCACCGCGAACGCCGTATTGAATTAGCGATGGAAGATAAACGCTGGTATGATATAAGGCGATGGGATATTACAACCGGTCCGAACGGTGTATTAACAACTCCTGATTATGGCATGGAGATAACACCGAATGATAATACTCCGCATACCACTAACTTAACCTATAAACGGGTGATTACATTTAATAATACCTTCTCCGAATACATGAACTGGTTACCAATACCACAAAGCGTTATGGAGCAGAATAAAAATCTTACCCAGAATCCTGGGTATTAATTGGTTAATAATTGCCACAATCCCGTTTTATGGGGTTGTGGCTTTTTTTATATAAGCAGATTGTAAATCAATTAGCTGTTATCATCAATACCTGTTATTTTTACAGTTTAAAGTACACCATGCCAATAAATATGTATATCACGACAAATTGTTGGTTTGAAATTTATAGTTCTTTGCAATAGTAATTAAACATTAAATCCATAATCAACCTAAGTATAATAACCATTTATGAGTAAAACCCCAATTAAAAAAGAAATTGCAGGCATTCTACTGATCTTCATTTTTGTTTTTAACTGCAAAATAAGTATAGGTCAGCAGCTATCAGAAAATCATCTGTTTTCAAAAGCCGATACCGCGTTTGTCCCGAAGGAGATAGAAGACCCGGAATGTATAGGCATTAATAAAGAACCCGACCATGCTACTCTAATGCCATACGGCTCGTTAAAAGAAGCGTTGGTAGCTAATCGTCATGCTTCATCCTTTAGCCGGAGCCTGAATGGGCTTTGGAAATTTCATTGGGTCGACTGGCCACAGAAGCGCCCGGTGAATTTTTATAAAACAGATTACGATGTCTCTGGCTGGCGCGATATTAAGGTGCCATCATGCTGGCAAGTGGAAGGATACGGAACGCCATATTACAGTAACTTTACTTATATCTTCAAAAAGGATTTTCCGCGTGTAATGAGCACGCCTCCTGTAAGCTATACCGCTTATCAGGAAAGAAACCCAGTAGGCAGCTACCGCCGTAATTTTGAAGTGCCCGCTGATTGGGATGGCCGCCGCATATTTGTAACATTTGATGGCGTTGATGCAGGTTTTTTCCTTTGGATAAACGGCAAAAAAGTAGGTTACAGTGTTAATAGCCGCAACGCCGCTGAATTTGATATCACCAACTATGTAAAACCAGGTAATAATATTATAGCAGCCGAGGTATACCGCTTTACTACTGGCAGCTACCTGGAAGATCAGGATATGTTCCGTTTAAGCGGGATATTCAGAAATGTTACATTATGGAGCTCGCCGCAGGAACATATCAGGGATTATTTTATAAAAACAACCTTCGATAAAGATTTCCATAATGCCGATTTATTGGTAGCAACAAAAGTTAAAAACTATAGCGATAAACCTGCAAAGGCACAACAATTGGAAGTTTCGCTTTATAACGGGGATGTAGTGGTAACAGGAGTTGTTGCTAAAAAGGATATTCCTGCATTGCAACCCGGTGAAGAGGTAACCCTTAATGTGGATATTCCAGTAAACAATCCCGAAAAATGGACTGCGGAAACTCCGAAATTGTATACAACTGTTTTAACGATCAATGATGGCAGCCGCAAGGTTGAAACCGAATCATCGCGTACCGGGTTTAGACAGATTGAGATTAAAGGCCGCATATTTACAGTTAATGGTGTCCCTATCAAGCTAAAAGGGGTGAACCGGCATGAGAACTGGCCTGATGATGGTCACGCCATTACCGAGGAGCAGATGATTCGCGATATCACTCTCATAAAACAGGCTAATTGTAACCACGTACGTACCTGCCATTACTCTGATGACCCAAGGTGGTATGAGCTTTGCGATGAATATGGTATCTATCTTGTTGCTGAAGCTAATCTGGAATGCCATGGTTCATGGGATGAATTTAATGAAGATCCGCGTATTAAGGCGGCATTGATTGAAAGGAACGTGGCCAATGTGGAGAATTTCAAGAACCATCCATCGGTTATTATTTGGTCGTTAGGTAATGAGTGCGGAAGCGGAGGCTCTAACTTCAGAGCTATATTAAGCACCATCAAATCTATCGACACTACAAGGCCAACACATTACCAGGGCTTTGGCATCGGTGCGAAAAATCCTGCCGATATGGACAGCGAAATGTATACTCAAGTTGATGACCTGGAGAAAAAAGCTAATGATACCACGCTTACCAAGCCGTTTTATTTATGCGAATACGCCCACGCCATGTTCAATTCGATGGGTTCGGTTGATATTTATAATGATCTGTTTGATAAATACCCGCAGTTATTGGGTGGCGCCATATGGGAGTGGCAGGATCAGGGTATTTATAATGACCGTGACCCCAATCATCATATAACAGCCTATGGTGGTGGTTTTGGCGAGTATCCCAATGATCATTATTTTATCCATAAAGGCGTTGTGTTTTCCGATAGAACACCTAAACCACATTACCCGGAGCTTAAACATGCTTATCAATGGATAACTATCAAAGCAAAAGATCTTAAGAATAAAGTCTTCACCATTAAAAATCGTTACCAGTTCATCAACTTGAATGGCCTTACAGCTAAATGGGACTTAAGCGAAAATGGGACTAAAATATCATCAGGCAGTTTAAATGTTGGCCTTATCAATCCGGGTGAAGAAAAGGATATAAAAGTACCTTTTACTATTAAACCAAAACCTGGTGCGGAGTATTTCCTGCGGATATCATTTGATCTGGGAGCAGATCAGATCTGGGCTAAAAAAGGTTATGAGGTCGCTGAGCAGCAATTCGACTTATCTATACCAAAACCTGTTAAAGTTGATAATGCCGGAAACGGAACATTAACACTGAACGATTCAACTGGAACCATCAAAGTAACAGGAGCTGATTTTAGCTTAACCTTTGATAAAACCAAGGGAACTTTCTCTAAAATGGTAAAGAACGGGGAAAACGTACTGAGAGATAATGGCGGCCCGATGCTGCACTTATGGCGTGCACCTCATCAAATAGATGATATGTGGGCTTATAGAGAATGGGAGAAGAAAGGCCTTACGGATATAAACTGGGTTGCTGATGAAGTGAAGAGTGCACAGATTTCAAAAGGTGTAATAGAGATCAGGGTAAGCTTAACCGGAACAGGCAAGCAAAACTTCACAGTGCATCACCAGGTAATTTATACCATATACGGCAGGGGAGTAATTAACGCTGAAAATAAGGTGAGCTTTAGTGACCCGACACTTGTACTTGCGCGTATTGGCGTGCGTATGTTCCTGAACAAAGAGCTTGATCAATTTGATTATTTTGGCCGTGGCCCGATGGAGAACTATCCGGACCGGAAACAGGGATCGGATGTGGCACATTATTCAAGCAGTGTTGTACAGCAAATGACACCATATGAAAAACCAATGGATTGCGGTAACCACGAAGATGTGCGTTGGGCAAACTTAACATCAGGTAAAGGCCTGGGTTTAACTATTAAGGCAGATACATCACTGATGCAGGTTTCGGCACTCCCATACAGCGATGAGGAAATGGAGCCGGTTGAATATAAAATTGATTTACCGAAAAGTAAGGGGACTGTATTAGTGATCAGCCATGAAACATTGGGGGTAGGTTCAAATGGTTGCGGCCCACGGCCATTAGAGCAATATCGCCCATATGCAAAGCCGGCAACCTTTAGTTATCAGATACAATTGTTCAATAAGAAGTAGCCCGGGAATGTCTTATTGGTTTTGAAGCAGAGTTGTTGATTAACCTGACAGCTCTGCTTCAAATTTAATAGTATTGGGTATGTCCGCAGCTATAGAGTGCTACGGCTGATTATAAAGAATACTGGAGGGTCTTGACGTAATTTTCTACCGCTGAAGCGAAAGTTCCGCCTTGTTTAAATACGGCAATCAGTTCCTCTTTGGCTATGCCAAATTCTTTCGACCAATAATTTAATTCCTGGTCATCTCCTATGCTTACTAGTTGTTCCTGTGTTTGATTTTCCATAATTAAATGATTAATAGCTGATTACAATATTAGATAATAATTGAGACTCTATTGTTAACTAAATATTAACAAAGAGTTAAGTTAGTGTAACTAATTTAACTCGCCTGTAGCTTATCATTCAACTGTAACAGATATGTATCAAAAAAGCGCAAAGCTGGATGAATGCTTACATTTACCGGACTAAAATTTGAATTTTCAATACCGCAAATAAATACTATGAAGAAAGCGATCTATTATATCTTAACCTCTCTTATGAAAAGAGAAAAACTGATTGCACTGCTAAGCGATAAGGAAGAGAAGGAATTGCTTGCATTTAAAAAGGGAGGTTATTTGTATGATATCGGTTGGATAAATTCATTAAGTACAGGAACTATTGTTGATCAATCGGGTAAGCCATTACCATGGGTTACCTATCCTTATATTAAATTTATAGAAGAAAGGCTTCAAAGCGATTTCGAGATCTTTGAGTTCGGAAGTGGTAATTCAACCCTTTATTATGCTGATAAAGTTGCTTGTGTGCACAGTGTTGAAAATAATGAGTTTTGGTATGATAAGATAAAAAGTTCAATGCCACAAAATGTTAAATTATTTTACTGTGAACTGGTATATGGCGAGGAGTATTGCAAATATGCAACTCAAACCGATAATCAGTATGATATAATAATAGTTGACGGTAGAGACCGGGTAAATTGCTGTATAAACAATTTACAGGCGCTAAAATCAACAGGCGTAGTGGTACTCGATGACTCGGAAAGGGAACAATACGCCCCAGGCATTAACTTTTTGACAGGGAAAGGATTTAAAAGAATTGACTTTTGGGGAACGGCTCCTACTGTAAACTACCTGAAATGCACAACCGTATTTTACCGGGATAATAATTGTTTAGGTATATAGCATTTCAAAATATGCTATACACCTGATTTCATAATTCATTATTTAACAATAGTTACCGAGCCGGAAAGTACCTGGTTTTTGACTTTGGTATCAATTACATAATAATATACACCCATTGGTAATGGGCTGCCATTATAGGTGCCATCCCATGGCGTATTATATCCTACTGAATGGAATACCTTTGCACCATACCTGTTAAAAACGTCAACAGTAGCGTTATAATAAGCCACCAGGCCTACAACATTCCATTGGTCATTTATACCATCACCATTAGGTGTAAATGCGTTAGGTACGTTTAATTGAGGAGATACCACAACACTAACCGAACTTGTGCTGGTGCAGCCCAAACTGTCAGTAACCAAAAGGGTATAAGTGATGTCCTGATCTCCTGTAATAACTGGGTTTTTCACAGTATTATCGTTTATGTCAATTTTTGGGGTCCATAAATACTTCACAGTCGGATCACTTACCGTTGGTTCTAAAGTTATTTTACTGCCACGTAAGACGTACCTGGTGCCTCCGGCATTAACGGTTGGAGGTGGCATGAAAGTTATAACCAAGCTATCAGTTGGCTGATAACATGCACTATTTGAATTATTTGTTAAATATAGCTTTACTGAACCTTGCTTTATATCATCGGCACCTGGCACATAAACAGCATTTAAAGCACTGGAATTTGGAAGAAATTTTCCTGTTCCACCTTTCCATGTGCCCGATGCTCCCGGAACTTTTATTGAACCTTTTAATTGAATGGCTTCAGTTTGCGAACATACAGTTATATTATTTCCCGCGCTCTCACCTGCAAATATCGTGAATGTTACTGTCAGGGATGATGTGGCAATGGCGCAATTATCTTTACTGGTGGAAGCTAAAGTGAGTACTACGCTGCCGTTTGCTATATCTTGGGCTGAAGGTATGTATTGTACATTCTGTATTGAATCGGCCCTGGGTGAAAAGTATCCTCCGGTATTGGAAGAAGATGACCAAATACCTGTTGAGGTGCCTCCTGATATTGTTCCGTGCAGATTTACTGATGGTGATACTAAACAAGTTGGAAAACTGGCGCCTGCCGTAGCAATAGGCGGATCATCCACTTGTACCGTATCAGTTTTTGGCGGGCTTGTACATCCACCAATAATAAGATATACGCTATATACGCCACTGGCACTTTTAGCAGCAGACTCAATTGTCGGATTTTGTAAGGTAGATGTAAAGCCGTTTGGTCCTGTCCATAGGTATTTTGCACCCGGAACTGGATTGGTACTCAATTGAATAGTGCTATTTAAGCATACTGGTGAATTGCTGGTAGCTGAGGTAGGTGGTGCAGGTACAAAATTAACCGTTGCTGTATAGATAAATGGTGTTGATGATACGCATCCGTTACTCGTTGGTGTAATAATGTAGTTAACTTTTATAGGTGCGCTGCTGGTATTTACCAATGCCTCATTAATTGATGTTGTTGTTTGATTTGATACAGCCGGGTTACTTATACCAGCTACTGCTGCACGTGCCCATGTAAATGTTGCTGACGATATGTTTGATGTAATAGTATAGCTTTGAGACACGCCGCTACACGCTACCCCTGTATTTGGACTGGTTATAGTTACTGCTGGATTAACAGTAACTACCAGATTGAACGGAACACCGTCGCAGGTTGAATTGTGGTAGTTAAATACATAAGTTACGTTAATAGGAGCATTTGTAGTGTTAAACAAAATCTCTTGTATAGTGCCTGTTTGTCCGGCCACTGGTGAATTTTTTATGCCCGGTACTGCTGCACGTGTCCATGTATAGGTAGTTGCAGGGTCATTAAATTGAATGGTATAGTTGCTGGAAATGCCATAACATACTGTAGCTACAGCCGCGCTTTTTACAAATGGTTTTGGGTTTACAGTAGCAACATAAGAAAATGCAGCACCCGAACAGCCGTTAGCTAATGGCGTGATGAGATAAGTTACATTAATTGGCGATAGGGTAGTGTTTGTTAATGTTTCAGTAATGGTTGATGAGGTTTTACCTGAAACTGCCAGGTTACTTATTCCTGCTATAGCTGCACGTTTCCACACAAAGGTAGCTGAAGCGATATTTGAAGTTATGGCATAAGTTTGAGGCTCGTCGCTGCATATATTAGCTGATGGAGCACTTGTTATTTGCGGTAATGGATTAACTAGAACATTAACCTTTGTTCTTGTAACTGTACAGGTATTACCTGTAGCTTGTACATAATACGATGTGTTTGAAGTTAAAGGCGGCGTTATAAATGGGTTACTTACCGATACTAGGTTACCACCAGCAGGCGCATCATACCATACATAGTTGCCCACTGCCGATCCTGAAGTACTTGCTGTAAGTGTTGCCGAAGAATTGCTGCATATAGGCCCTATAGCCGCAACTACTGGTTGAACAGGTATTGCAGTAATATTAACAGTTACTGCTGTTCTGGGACTTGTTAAACCGCCTACAGTTGTTTGTACGTAATAAGTGGCAGGATTTGTTAATGCAGGGGTTGTAAGTGAAGCTCCTGTTGCTATTGGGGTTCCGCCTGCGGCAGTAGCATACCAAACATAAGCCCCACCCGGAGCAGTAGCAGTTAACGTGGCGGCGGTGCCCGGGCAAATTGTAACGCTTGCAACAGTTGGTGCTTTAGGTACTGTACTAATAGTAAATGTTATGGTTACTGAAGCTGATTTATTAGCACAGGGTGCTTCAGGATTACTTGTGGTTAAAGTAAGTTTTACAGATGTTTCACCCGCTTTTGGCGTATAAATGGCTTTTAATAAAGCAGGGTTGTTAAATGTGCCTTTGCCATTAGTCGTCCATTTTACCGTTACACTTGATGGGCCATTTAAAGTTCCGGCTAACTGAACCGGCGTATTGATCGGTACCGATTGATTTGGGCCGGCAGTTAAAATTATCGGCTGGCTAATAATTAAGGTTTCCGGATCGGAAACAGTAGGACAAGACCCGCTTGATATGGTATTGATTATAGTATATGTCCCTGGCTTACTTTTTTGTAAATTAACTTCGCCCGTTGACGTGTTAAAGAATACCAAATTAGGGGACGATGCTGTAAATACACCGGCGCTGCCTCCAGTAAAAACGGCCACAGGATTGGTTCCATCTTGGCAAACAGGGCTATTTATGGAGAATGTGGCATCGGGGTGTGTAGTGATAACTATAATTGTACTGGATGTTGATGTACAGGTGCCCGCTCTTGAATAAGAAACCTGGTATTTACCAGGAATACTTGTTGCAGTATTAATAGTACCTGTTGCCGGGTCTATTACTAAACCTGCAGGTACTGCGCTAAACGTTCCACCCGGGTTGTTAATTTTAGGTGTTTGATTCCCTCCGCCAGTGGTGCAAAATGTACCTGATGAGTACTGAAATTGCGGGCTTGGTATAGAGATAACCTGTGCAATAACCGATGTTAGTTGGCTTGTACATGATGTAGGAGATATGTTTTCAACATAATAGGTTGTACTTGCCGATAATGACGGTATGGTATAAGTTGCACCGGTAGCTAATAAATTTCCGTTGCTGGCTGCATCATACCATTGGAAGGTACCACTGCTTGCGCTTGCTGTCAGGGTTTGTGGCGATCCCGGGCATACTGCCGGGCCGCTTACCGCTTTTGGAGCAGCTGGAACTGGATCAACAGTAACGGTTACCGCGGTGCGTATAGTAGCACAGCCATTTATTGTTGTACCTTCTACATAAAAAGTAGTAGTAGCAGTTAACGCAGGTGTAATATAATTTGCCCCCGAAGATAAATAAGTGCCGCCTGTTGCTTTATCATACCATGTATAACTACTAAATCCGGATGCGGTAAGCGAGGCGGCATTGCCCGAGCAAACCGATGTGCCTGCAGCTTTAGGGCCTGCCACCGGTGCAAGAATTGTAACTTTTACGGCTTTTCGCGGGCTAGCACAACCATTTACTGTAGTTTGCACATAGTAGGTGGTGGTAGTAGTTAATGCTGGTGTAGTATAACTGGAGTCAGTCGCTAATACAGTCGTGCCGTTGGCGCTGCCAAACCATTGGTATGTACCTCCCGGAGCAGTTGCCGTTAGCGTTGCTGTTGAACCTGCACATATCAACGGTTCCGAAGCTGATGGCGCATTGGGCGGCGTGTTTACAATGACATTTATTGGTGTACGGCCACTTGTACATGATGAATTGCTGTTTTGAACATAATAAGTTGTTGAATGAGTAAGAGCCGGAGTAGTATAAGTATTCGCACTGGATAGCTGAATTCCACCAACAGGTGCGTCATACCATTGGTATGATCCTGAAGGTGCAGTGCTGGCCGTTAACATGATGGGGCTGTTAGGGCAAATGGTATCTGTTTGTGCAACCGGTGGGGTCGGGTTGGGGTTTACGGTAACAGTTACAGGTGTTCTTACGCTAACGCATTGACTTATTGATGTTTGTACGTAATATGTGGTTGTGGTTGTTAATGTAGGTGTAGTATAGTCAGGACTTGAAATTAAAGATGTACCTCCGGTAGGGACATCAAACCAGTCGAATATTCCGGATGATGCATCAGCATGTAAGTGTGCCGAAGAACCTGAGCAAATAGTAACATTTGTACTTGTCGGTGTAGGAGGGGTTGGGATTACTCTTGCTGGTACTGTAATTGTTGAGCTGGTACAGCCACTTTTAATTCCTACTAAATAATAATTGACATTGCTTGTAATTGGAGGAGTAGTATAAGTTGAAGTGCTGCTTAGCAAACTACCACCCGAAGGTGCATCATACCAGGAATAGCTGTCGGCACCGGTTGCTGATAATGTAGCTGGACTGCCAGAACATACGGTATCGCCTGTGGCTATCGGATTGCTAATAATGTTTACATATACTGGTGTTCTTGCACTCGTACATCCTGAAATTGTTGTTTGAACATAGAAAACAGCAAATTGTGTGATATTTTGAGTAATATAAGTACTTCCGTCTATTATGAAGTTCCCACCTACAGGGGCGTCATACCATTGGTAATCACCACCGGGCCCTGTCGCAATTAAAGTAGCGGGGCTATTACGACAAACTGTGACACTTTGTGCAGTTGGCGGATTAAGATTTGCGACATTAGTAATAGCTATTTTTTGTACAATAGGCTGGCAGCCAGAGGTTTTATCGGTTACTGTAACCGTGTAAGTGCCAACCTTGTTCACCGTTATATTGGGAGTTGTTTCACCTGTGCTCCAGATATAGCTATATGGTGGTGTGCCTGCTGATGCTGATGCGGTTAAAATTACGCTGCTTCCCGGACAAAGATTAGGGCTTGATGATGTAATGGATGCACTTAAAGTACATTGACTGTACCCTACGAAAGATGAAAAAATAAAAATTAAACCAAGTAAAGTACCCTTCATATATATTATAATGAATGCTGAAGAAAGCCAGTTTTATATTTATTATTTAGCTCTGTGCTATATCGCGTTTGATAACTTGTATTGTTTGGTATTGAATGAAATTGTTTCATTACAAAAGCCCTTTACAATGCTTGTTAAAATGCAGTTTTTGTCCCATGCTTTTTTTATAAAACCGATTATTAAAAAAAATAAATAAATAAAAAATATGATTTTAATAAATAAATAATATGATATTTTTTCGCCTATTTCGATTAAATAATAAAATTGAAAAATATTTATTATTTAGTCGAAAAGATGTTTTTTACACATTAAAAATCCCTTAAATTTAATGAATTGATACTGTATAATTGAAAATTATACGACATTTATAATATTAAAGTTCGCGTTTTCGAGAGAAATGCGCAGATATTCTTATGGAGAAAATTGTATTTTCTTGTTATGATAAATATTACATATTATGCAATAAGTGCATCGTTTCTTTCAAGTTTTGGTACAGAGTTTTGAAAGCAAAAAAGCCTTGATTGTAGGCTTGATGGGTAGGCTGATGGGGTATCAGGCTTATTTCAGTAACTGGTGGTTTTTGTGAGATTTTCAGATCTAACTTAAGGGCATCTACAGCCAGAAATATTGTCCCCATTGCAGAGGCATCTTCCTGTTGAACGATCACTAATTTTTTGCCTGTAATGTTTGCCAGCATTTGTGTCCAAACAGCTGAAGTAATAAATCCACCGCTTATGTTTAGTTGATCAATTGGAGCTGATGATTGTTCAACGGTTTGCAGTACATCATATAAGGCAAAGCAGATTCCTTCAAGGCCGGCCCTTAAAAAATGGGCCTGCGTGTGCAGGGGTTTAATATTAAAAAATACGCCACAGCTTTGGGTATCCCAAAGCGGCGCTCTTTCGCCGTATAGGTAAGGTAGAAATATTAAGCCGTCACTTCCGGCTTCAATAGTTGCAATCTGGTTGAAAACAGTATCGTAATCGCTGTGGCCCGGCAATTGTTTATTAAGGAATGTTTTTATTAACCAGTTTAATGCTATGCCGCCATTATTTACCGCACCACCGCAAACAAAGGTTTCTTTATTCAGTAAGTAATTAAATACCATGGCCGGGTAATTATATACAGGTTGCTTGCTTGTAATACGCACAGCGCCGCTGGTGCCTATGGTTAATGAAGCCACTCCCGGTTCAGTAACAAAACTCCCCAGATTCGCACAGCAGCCATCACTGGCACCAATAACAAATGGAGTGTTGGGTGCAAGGTTTAATAATGATGCGAGCCGTTTATTTAAATCTGTTCGTTTATAAATTGTATTTACCGGCTCAGAAAGTTTGTTATCTGTAATACCAGCCAAAGTACAGGCATTGGGATTCCATTTAAGATTTATAATATCAAACAGGCCTGTTGCCGAAGCAATGGAGTAATCAACCTGGAACTCATTAAAAAGTTGATGCCATATATACTCCTTAATTGAGATAAATTTATGTGCAGCAATAAATAACGCATTTTGATGTTCCTGAAGCCATATCAGCTTGCAAAGTGGTGTCATGGCATGGATAGGGGTGCCCGAAGTTTTATAAATGTCCTCACCCTGTGTAGTAGCTCTTAGTTTCTGAGCAATTTCCTCACTCCGGGCATCAGCCCAGATAATCATATCAGCCAGTGCTTTTCCATCAGCATCAACAGGAATAACACTATGCATAGCGCTGCTCAGGCTGATAGCATAAGGCGGATACCCGATTTTTTTTACTGTATCAGCAATACAACTAATAAAAGCCTCAAAAATTAATGCTGGATCCTGCTCGCTATAACCAGGCTTAGGGCTTTTAACCGGGTAATAATGTTGCGAAACATCAATTGGCTCGCCACTAAAACTAACAGCCACCGCTTTAGTGCTGCCGGTGCCTATGTCAATCCCTAATAAATATGCTTGCATTAATTATTTGTATTAAGGTACTAAAGTAGTTTTTATACCAGTAATACAGGCAGGATAAGTAAACTTCATATTTTTTTTATTGTACGTTTTACGTGAACTAAATATTTAGTTATATTTGTTTATGTACAGAAAGTTGCTGCTTTTTATTACCCTATTGCCATTTGCGGCAGTAGGGCAATACCATATTACAGGCAGGGTAGTGGATATTGCTACAAAAGAACCCGTTGCCGGTGCAAGTGTGTTTTTAAGCAATGCATCAGCGGGAACCGAAACAAACAGTAATGGTGTTTTTACTATTAATGGGGTGCGGGGTGGTCAATATAATGTGGTAATATCTATTATTGGTTATGCTACTTATACACAAAGCTTATTGGTTAATAAAGATATTACTTTGCCTGATGTTGATATAGTACAGCAGGTAATAGCACTGAAGGAGGTAAGAATTGGCCCCGTACCGCACTGGGCAAGAGATTTTGAAGATTTTAAACGCGAATTTTTAGGTAGTACAGATAATGCAAGGCAATGCACCATATTAAACCCGCATGTGCTCGACTTTGATTTTGACGAGACCAGAAAGATTTTTACAGCAACAGCATCAGGTTTTATTGAGGTGGAGAACAGGGCTCTTGGCTATAAGATAAAATATATGCTCTCTGAATTTAATGATGATTATGGAGCAGGTACTATATATTTTGAGGGAACAGCTTTTTTTGAAGATATGAAAGGCACTAAAGGGGAAATGAAAAAATGGCTAAAGAAAAGGCAACAAACTTATTTAGGGTCGAGCATGCATTTTTTGCGGGCGGTAATTGCTAATCAGGTAACCGAGGAGAAATTTAGAGTAGAACGGCTGATAAGAAAACCAAACTCTAAGTATACAGGGGGCTTAAATAATAAGTATATTGAAACTATAGTAACAACACCATTGGTTACTGGGGATTATACCCGGCTTACGGATCAAAAAGGTGAATATGCATTGGAGTTTAAGGATTGCCTGTGTGTAATATATGATAAAAATTCGCTGGCAACATCCATTGTAAATATTAATGCGCCTTATGCTTATTTTGATAATAATGGTATTTTATTAAATCCACAGGATGTTATTATGCAAGGCAGCTGGGGTGACAGTCGTTTGGCCGATATGTTACCGGTTGATTATGAGCCTGTAACCAAATGATGTTGTTTATAAGTGGCGTGCTGTTATTATTCTTTTTAATATAAAACATAAACCTTATTTTTACACTACACTAGTTAATTTATAACGAACAACGCCGGTAACAGGTATATTGCGTTTGCGCGCGAGACAGTTTTAATTTGAAGACGGAAAAGCAAATATCAATAAACTTATATCAATATAACGTACGTGAGCTTTATGATAAGTATTCGGGTATGTTGTTTGGTTATATTTATGAAATAGTAAAAGATAATAATCTAGCGGAGCAGCACCTTATAAACATCTACAATTGTATACCTGACCATATTAACGAATTAGCTGATGAGGGAACTAATACCTGGTGCCAATTGCAGCGATTAGCTAAAAAATATCTGGAATATTCTAAAGGTGCAATACACAGCAGCCAATTTAACGGCGCTGATTTAAGTAAATATAATGGGCGTAACAGGTTCTTGGGTTTAATGACCCATGAACAAAGGCACGTGTTCTATAACGCTTATTATTGCGGAAAAACAATTGCAGAGTTATCTAAAGAATTAAACAAATCAGAAGAAATAATACGAATGGCTTTAAAAGAAGCTTTCATAATAATAAAAAAAGGGTAGTGGATATTCAGGAATACATAGAAAGTGGAATACTGGAAACTTACGTACTTGGGTCGGCATCTGAAGCCGAGGCCCGGGAGCTTCTTTATTTTAAGAAGAAATACCCTCAGGTGCAAACTGCTTTGCATGAGTTAGAGAATGATCTGGAGTTTATTGCTGAACAAATGGCTATTACACCTCCGCCCGGAACCTGGAGTAAGATTGAAGCAAGTATTAATGAATTAACTACCGTACCTGAATATGAACCATTAAGGCTTAAAGAACCAGGTAGTAAAAATGGCTACGATTTTAAAACGGCAAACAGGGACTATATAGAGGTAGCCGAGTCGCAATCAACCCATATGACTATTCATAAGAGTTGGAAATGGGTATTTGCAGCCGTATTTGTGTTAGGTAAGATATTTCTCGCCTGCGCCATATATTTCTACCTGGAAAACCGCCAGGCTCAACAGCAGATACAGGAATTAAAAACTGAATTCAGGCAAAACCACCCGCATTAAACTATTTATAATGTTTTTCGCATGCATACACTATTGGTTAGTGTAATGTATGGGCCATAATTATCAATCACCTTGTAACTTTGTTTGGTATACAGATTTACAGCTTCAGTATTAGTTTTCAGGGTTTCAAGTACAGCATATTTAAAGCTTCTCTCCGTTGCCCATACTTCAAGCTCGTTTAAAATTTTTGATGCGACCCCATTGCCACGCGCAGCCGGACTAACAAACATCCTTTTTATCTCCACACTATCATCACTATACTGTTTAAAGCAACCACATCCAACCGGCTCATCATCTAAATAGACAACAACAGCGGTATCAAGATAATCCAACTTATTATGCGGTGCATAATCGCCCTGTGCTTCGCCGTTTAACTCCTGCAAAAATTTATCCAGTAAGCTTACCAGCGATTTAAAATCTGTGTCGGTATTATTAGTTCTTTTTAACCTGATATCGGGGGATAAATTCATGAGGGTATTCTTTAAAACTATTCTGTTATTCAACAATGGTAATGCAGTCGTCTGTTATCAGGTCTTCTCCGCGATAGCGCCTTAATAACTGCGCGGTAGCAATTACATCCTTTTGGCAATAGGTACAGATACGATCGAGTTGGTTTTCGTTCCAGTAAACGTGCGCCACCTGGCTGCCATCAATATCATCTTTTGGAGTTGGGATATTAAAGATCGCTGTGAGCAGGTTAAGGGAAGTATAGTTTTTATAATCGCCGAATTTCCAAAGCTCCATGGTATCCAGGTGGTTTATTTCCCAGGGTTTTTTGCCCGATAGTTCCAGCTGTACAGGGATCTTTAGTCCGTTTATCAGCATACGGCGGCATATGTATGGAAAATCAAACTCTTTGCCATTATGCGCGCACAGGATCAAATTGCTGGGCTGGCTGGATAGCATTGCTGAGAACCTCTCCAGTAAGTCCTTTTCATCATGCGAAAAAAAAGATTTTACCCTTAGCCCGGTTTTTTTTCCTCCGGTGAATATACCTACTGATATGCAGATGATCTTGCCAAACTCTGCCCATATACCGGCGCGTTCATAAAAATCCTCCGCGGTTTCTTCTTTACGCTGGCTCAGCGTTTTTTTATCCCACAGTTTCTGAAAATGTTCGGGTACTTCATCGTGGCTGCTGTATTGGGGTACAGTTTCAATATCAAGCACCATCAGGTTATGCAGGTCGTATTGTTCAAGCATGGAGGTAAAAATATTAAACTCGTCATTGCGAGGAACGAAGCAATCCCCGACTATGCAAGTCCGCTCTGTAAAGTTTGGGATTGCTTCGTTCCTCGCAATGACGCTTGGTTAAATGACGTAAATATAAAGAAATCTAAACTACCGTATCATAACTCCTGGCTTATTCACAACAGGTAATTTTATAAAGTTTAGTTCAACTATGCTTTCAGGCAGGAAAATGAATTTTTTATCGTAGATCTCCTTGCCAATGTAGTAGCTCAGCCAGTATTCATTATTCAGGCCGAAAGTAGCCTCGTCAATAGGTTCTATCAATACAAATGAGTTACTCTCTACAATTGGGAACATATGGCGCAGGGTAGAGGTTTTTACCTGCTCGCCGTCTTTTTCACCATAACCTTTTGATGTGATCAACACATTTTCAATCGGTACACTTTTAAGATTTATTAAATATACATACCAAATCTTGGTTTCAACGCTTTCTTTCTCCAGCGCAACCGCTATGGCTATATCCTCAACAACGTTTTCCGGAAGGTCTTTAATCATTTTGGTTGATTGGGTATATCGGTTGATTAGTTGATTAAGTTAAACTACTCACCTAATCAACTAAACCAACCAGTCAACTGAATTATTTTTTCTTTGCAAACTTTTTACCACCTTTTTTCGGCTCCTTTTCAGCAATAGCTGCCAGTGCCTTACATTCTTCAAATGTTAATTCAAGGGGCTCCTTGCCTTTTGGGATCTTAACGTTTAGTTTGCCAAATTCAATATAAGGCCCCCATCTACCGTTCAGTATTTTTACGGTAGGGTCTTCGTCAAAGGCTTTTATCAGTTTTTCGGCGTCTTTTTTGCGTTTTTCCAATATCAGCTCAATTGCCTGCTCTTCGGTAAGGTCAAGCGGGTCAATACCCTTCGGTAACGAATAAAAAGCACTGTTATGCCTTACATACGGGCCAAATTTACCAATGGCAACAGTCATGTCCTTGTCCTCAAAAATACCAACCTTTTTAGGCAATTTAAACAGTTCTAAGGCATCTTCAATACTTATTGTCTCAATGCTTTGACCTGATCGCAAACTCGCGTACAGCGGCTTTTCCGGCTCTGCATCGGTTGCATTTTCACCTACCTGCACAAACGGACCGTAACGACCAATACGTACTGATATTTTTTTACCGCTTACCGGGTGTACACCCAATTCACGTTCGCCGGTTGCTTTATCAGCGGTTTGTATGGTGCTTTCAACATCCTTATGGAATGGGTCATAAAAAGTACGGATCATATCCGTCCATTCTTTCAATCCCTGTGCTATTTCATCAAACTGTTTTTCAACGCTGGCGGTAAAGTTAAAATCAACGATGCCTTTAAAGTATAATACCAAAAAGTCGTTTACGACTGCACCGATATCGGTTGGGAATAGCTTGCCTTTTTCGGCACCTGTATTCTCAATTTTTTCTTCTTTAACTATATTACCGCTTTTAAGCGTCAATACCCTGAAAGCTCTTTGCTTGCCCTCGCGTTCCTCTTTTACCGCATAGCCACGGTTTTGTATGGTTGATATGGTAGGAGCGTAGGTAGATGGACGGCCGATACCCAGTTCTTCTAATTTCTTTACCAAACTGGCCTCGGTATAACGGGCAGGCGGGCGTGAAAAGCGCTCTGTAGCCGACATCTCCTGTAAGGCCAGGCGCTGTCCTTTGGTTAAAGGTGGCAGCATGGCGTTTTCGCCATCCTGTTGTGGTTCATCCTCTTCATCGCTTGATTCGAGGTAAACTTTCAGGAAACCGTCGAACTTCATCACCTCTCCATTAGCTACCAATTCCTCTTTACGGGTTGATATACCGATCTTTGCGGTGGTTTTCTCAAACTGAGCTTCACTCATTTGTGAAGCAATGGCGCGTTTCCAGATAAGGTCGTATAGGCGTTTTTCAGACCCATCACCATCAATACTATGCTGATTGAAGTAAGTAGGACGGATAGCTTCGTGAGCTTCCTGAGCGCCTGCGCTTTTGGTTTTATATTTTCTTTGCTGATGATATTTGTTACCATATGCGGATACGATCTCATCTGCAGCTGCATTTAATGCAGTATCAGATAAATTAACCGAATCGGTACGCATATAGGTTATGAGCCCGGATTCATATAGCTTTTGTGCTACCTGCATGGTGCGCGAAACTGAATAACCCAGTTTGCGACTGGCTTCCTGTTGTAGGGTTGATGTAGTAAAAGGTGCCGCAGGTGAACGTTTTGCCGGGCGTGTTTCCAGCGAGTTTATATCAAAATTAGCGGCAATGCAATCCTGTAAAAATTTCTCGGCATCATCCTGTTTGGCAAATCTTTCGGGCAGCTCAGCTTTAAAAGCCTCTTTGCCTTTACCAAAAATGGCGACAATTTTAAATGCAGCCTCTGATTTGAATTTATTTACTTCACGTTCACGATCAACAATAAGCCTTACAGCTACTGATTGTACACGGCCTGCAGAAAGTGATGGTTTTACTTTTTTCCATAAAACGGGGGAGAGTTCAAAACCAACTAACCTATCCAAAACACGGCGGGCTTGTTGTGCATTTACAAGGTTGTAATCTATTTTACGCGGATTTTCAATCGCGCGCAAAATTGCGGGCTTGGTAATCTCATGAAAAACAATGCGTTTGGTGTTGGCTTCTTTTAAACCTAATGTTTCAAATAAATGCCACGATATGGCCTCACCCTCACGGTCCTCGTCCGATGCCAGCCAAACCATGTCGGCTTCTTTGGCTAATTTTTTTAAATCGCTGACCACCTGCTTCTTGTCCGCAGGTACTTCATATTTTTGTTCAAAATTATGAGCTATATCTATTGCATCTTCAGACTTAACTAAATCACGAATATGTCCATAACTCGACTTAACCGTAAAATCTTTGCCGAGGTAGCCTTCTATGGTTTTGGCTTTCGCCGGTGATTCAACTATTAATAGATTTTTAGCCATTTAATCAGGTTATTTTTTGCAAATAAAACATAAAGAAAGCGAAACGCAAATTTGTTTTTTGGAATGATGCGCCAAAATGATGCCAACCGGGCAGTTTTTATGCCAATAAAGAATAATGTTAAAACAGGAACGGTTAGGGAGATCTACATTAAAAAACCACCACCAAGCAGGTCATTACCTTCATAAAATACAGCCGATTGCCCCGGTGCTATGCCAGATACATTATGATGGAAGTCTACTTTCATATGCTCGCCCATTTGCTGAATGCTGCTTTGGGTACCCGCATCTTTATACCTGATCTTGGTTACAGCTTCAATTGGTTCAGTAATGCTTTCGTATTTAATAAGGTTAAGGTTTTTAACCCAGGCTTGTTTACGTTCCAAAGCATCAGCAGTGCCCAAAACAACGGTGTTGGTAACAGGATCGATATGGGTAACAAACATAGGCTGACCTAAAGCAATGCCTAAGCCTTTGCGCTGCCCTATGGTATAAAAGGGATATCCCTGGTGCTTGCCTACTATGGTGCCGTCAGTCAAAACAAAATTGCCCCCGGCTACACGTTCTTCCAGATCTTTTACTTTGTGTCTTAAAAAGGCTCTGTAATCGTTATCGGGCACAAAGCATATTTCATAGCTTTCGCTTTTACCAGCTAATTCAATCTGTCCCATATCCATAGCCATCTGCCTGATCTCAGGTTTAGAATAACTACCTAAAGGGAATTTGGTGCGAGCCAGATTCTTTTGCGATACGCCCCAAAGCACGTATGACTGATCTTTATTTTCGTCCTTGCCTTTTGATATTACGTAGCGGCCGCTATCCTGTTTGCGGATGTTGGCATAATGGCCGGTTGCAATAAATTCGCAATCAAGTTTATCGGCACGTTTAAGTAAAGCTTCCCATTTAATGTGGGTGTTGCATAAAACGCATGGGTTAGGGGTGCGCCCTGCCAGGTATTCATCAACAAAATTGTCTATAACAAAATCGCCAAACTCACTCCTGATATCCAATATATAATGCGGGAAACCATAGCCAACAGCCAGGGCACGTGCATCGTTAATGCTATCCAGGCTACAACAGCCGGTTTCTTTTGAACTACCACCTGATGAGGCGTAGTCCCAGGTTTTCATGGTAAGACCGATAACTTCATAGCCCTGCTCATGCAACATTACTGCCGCTACCGAACTATCAACTCCGCCGCTCATTGCCACTAATATCCTGCCGTGCTTACTCATATTGGTTGCAAAGATACGATATTGTGATTTAGGTTAATAGAGGTGAAGGTCAGGAAAGGGTAAGATTTGTGAAGTAGGGGAACCCGGATTAAACCGATTTGAATGATTTTTAGGATTTTGCCTGTATCATGTAAATTATTAAAATCCGTTTAATCCCGGTTTTGATACTGATAAAATATCCCCCGATCATACGGCGTCCACAAGCAAGCTCTCTGTCCGCAGGCTTTTAGGGCGTTGTTGGCCCAGGTATTGCAGGTGTAAAATAGGTTGTAACTTCCTTTGGCTTCATAAAAAGCGTCATGGCTATCATAGTTAGCATTTGTTTTTATGTTGATGATATTGCCTTTTGCATCTCTTTTAAAGCTGCTGTCAACATAAGCTACCAACAGGGCATATTGATTATTGCTAATCATGATCTTTTTACAATTAGTACCTGGTTGAGGGGTATTGCAGAATGTAGCATGTATGGCCGATGTGCTTAAAGCGAAAGCCGCCTTAAAGGCGACACTGAATTTTAACTGGGCCCAGGTAGGGGTGTTGAGATAAAAGCCTTTATCGCCCCAGCCCAACGCCACATATTTTGCGGTAGTATCCCGGCTTATGGTGTTCTGGTATTTAACCTCGGTACTCCAATCTTTCACTGCATTTTTTACCGGGACTACAACATCGGTGTGGTCACCATTAGTGAGGATATAAATGGCAACATCATTGGATGTGCCGGGCTCTTTAGTAACCGGGATCATAGATAAAACAAATACAGCAAACAGGTAAACGGAAATAAATAATACAAAACTCAATATTATCCAGGCAAGTGCTTTTGCAATCTTTTTAAATGTCATTGAATCAGGTTGTAATAATTGAGTTCTAAAGTTAACATTTCAATTAGTAGGTAGGGCTGGCAATAGTTTAAATAATCTGCCTAAGCGCTATTTTATTGATTATCAGTTTTTAATAATTTGCCATTACGATATTGATAATGGGGATAGATTGTCTATTAATTTTAAGTTAATTAATATTAATAATCAAATGTTTATGTAGATTATATAAATATTTAATTTATATATGTTGAGATTTATCGTTGGGATATTTCTCTCTCGTTATTGCAAATCAAGGTAATTCAAAAAGACCAAAATGTAGCCAGTAACCTAATTGTTCTGGAGCAGATGAACCGGACTTAGAATGGGATTTTTCTTGGTCGTTTACAATTTCAAGTTGACGCTCAGGCAAAATATTTGCCGTGATTTTTCACCTATAAAATTTAGACATATATTTTTTGAATATCCGTTCACAAGTTATTATTGGCAGCTACAAACATCAAGTAAACCCGTTATATATTGCCTCAGTAAATAATTGCTTTTTCCTGTAAATTAAGAACAGGTGCTGTCTTGTTAATATTAGCTCAACTTAGTTAGTTAGATTAATCAGATGTGTTTGAGTCTGTTTGCTTAGTTCTATTGCCCTGTCCATTACACTGATCGGGTATTACTGGTTGGTAAAGTAATAATTAAATTAAATAAGACCTGTCTTTAATACGGTTGTACAGCCTTTTTTTAGGAAATAAGCAGAAAAATTAAGTTTAAATCATTTAAATGAGGTTTTATTCACATTTTCCGGTAGGGTGAATTTTAATATTGGGGCGTATTTGTTGCGAATATTTTATTAAATAATTGCACAATTGAAGAGAATACTGAGTTACGGTTTTTTATTTAAAAAATTGGCAAAAATATAATTGCATGTTGTAACAAATGCATTACAAATTATATTTGCTATACCCTAATTAAAATAAACAAATGAGAGCTTTAACCCAACTGTCAATCGAACAGAAATTACAAGGATTAATCCTTGTGGCCATTTGTTTTGTTGCAATTCTTGATTACCTGGTTTAATAACTAAAAAAAGAAGACTAAACAAAACAAACAAACAAGGTGCTTACTCAGGGTAGGCACCTTTTTTATTTTGTTAAAGTTAAATTGATTTTATGGATTGCGGGTTTGTCCGTTACCTTTAACTATCCATTTATAACTGGTTAGTTCATCTAATCCCATCGGCCCCCTGGCATGTAATTTTTGGGTACTGATGCCTATCTCGGCACCTAAGCCAAACTGGGCCCCATCTGTGAAAGCTGTTGACGCGTTAGCATATACAGCCGCAGCATCTACATTATTTAAAAAAGCAGCAATATTTTCAGCATCCTCAGAAATAATAGCCTCACTGTGTTTCGAGCCATATTGGGCAATATGATCAAGAGCTCCAGCTAAACTATCAACCGTTTTTATAGCCAGTTTTAGCGATAAAAACTCAGTGCCGAAATGCTCCTGCTCAGCTTTATTTAAAAGGTTGGCAGGATAGTGGCCAGTTAATGCAGCATATGCATCTTCATCAGTAAATAGCTCCACCTGTTTTTCTAATAACCGCTCAGCTATTTTAGGCAGATCGTTTAACCGATTGCTATGTATTATTAAGCAATCGAGCGCGTTACATACGCTTACACGCCGTGTTTTTGCATTAAAGATGATTTCAGCGCCTTTCTCCAAATCGCCGGTTTTATCAAAATAAGTATGCACAATACCCGCGCCTGTTTCTATAACCGGCACTTTGCTGTTATTGCGTACATAATTTATTAGCGACTGACTCCCGCGGGGTATCAGCACGTCAATATAGCCTATGGCATTTAACAATGCTTGGGTAGCTTCACGCTCAACAGGCAATAATGTAGCTGTATTTACATCAATATTATGTTTTGCAAGCACCTGGTGTATTACCGATATAATTGCCCTGTTTGAAAAATCAGCATCGCTACCGCCTTTTAAAACGCATATATTTCCGGTTTTAAAACAAAGAGAGAAAACATCAAAGGTAACGTTTGGCCTTGCCTCATATATAACGCCTACAACGCCTAGCGGAACCCTTACTTTCGAGATCTCCAAGCCATTAGGCAATATTTTATCTAATAATATCTCTCCCAACGGGCTTTCCAGTTTGGCTATCGCTAATATATCATTGGCAATATCCTGCAGGCGGCTTTCCGTAAGTTTAAGGCGATCATATTTCGGATCAGTTGGATCCATACTGTCCAGATCTTTAATATTCTCTTGTAACAAGTATCCGGTTTGAGCAATGGTAGCAGCTGCAAGGTCTTCCAATACCTTGTTTATAGCGGCGGGGGCAGGGCTTATTTTCCTGCCAGCTATCAGCGCGTTTTCAAAATAGGAGGTGTAGCTCATTGTACTTATCATTGCAAATAAAGATAATCATAATGCACCAGTGGTTTCTGGTTTTTTTGGCCGATCCGCTCCCTGGCTTTATCGGCACTATATTCGGCTATACCTAGGCCGATGAGTTTTTCGGCACAATCAACCAGCTTAATAATATCGCCTTTTTTAAAATCGGACAGGATATTTACCAAGCCAACCGGAAGCAGACTTGTAGCCCTGGTTGATGTAAGCGCAGTTTTTGCACCATCATTTACCTGCACTATGCCGGTAGCGTAGTTTTCAGAATGCGCCAGCCACTTTTTTTTTCCTGATGCTGTTTTATTAGGGATAAAGCGTGTGTGTGTCACATTATTATCCAGTACATCGGTTAGTATATTGTCTTTTGTACCGTTGGCAATATGAACCGCAATACCCAGCGCTGCCACCTTTTGTGCCATGGTTGATTTGGTGATCATACCACCGCGCCCAAATTGTGATTTTCCGGAGTTTACGAATGATGAAAAATCAATCGTTTCGCCATTGATCTCATTTATTACGCTTGATCCGGCTAATTTAGGGTCGCCATTATATATACCATCAACATTGCTCAAAATGATAAGTGCCTGGGCATTCAGCATAGACGCTATCAACCCGGCTAATTCGTCATTATCAGTAAACATCAGTTCGGTTACTGATACCACATCATTTTCATTTACTACCGGGATAACATCGCATTGTAATAACAGTTCGAGGCAGTTTTTCATGTTGAGGTAATGCATCCTGTCCCTGAAATCCTCCTTGGTTACCAATACCTGCGAGCACAGTATATTAAAACGTTCGAATAATTGAGAGTAAGTATTTATGAGCTTTACCTGGCCAATTGACGCCAGTAATTGCCTTGCGGCTACGGCATCATATTTTTCAGATATGGTTATCAAGCTTCTGCCCGAGGCAACTGCACCGGATGATACCAGGATAACCTGCTTGCCTTGTTTTTTGATAGATGCAATCTGATCAACCAGGTGGGTTATGCGGTTTATATCGGGTAAGCCGTCATTCTGCGTTAAAACATTTGAACCAATTTTGATTATTATCCGATTGTAATTGAATGACATTGACTATAAATTATCCTTAATTAATACAAAAAATCATAAAAATGGTCAATTTTATTTAAAATTTATTTTAAATACATTGTATATAAGCAAATATGAGGCTTTTTGTGAATAAATTAATATAAAATGATTTATTTTAATCAAAAAATGACTGATAATAATAAAATATTGATTAAAATGATATTTTTTTGAATAGATATTTTATAAATAAAAAGAGCCTCTATCGGGACTGATAGAGGCTCTTCTTGCATTAAACAATTGATTTTAACTGATAAAGCCCTTTACATATTCTTTAGTCAGCTCTTGTTTTGGGTTAAGTAGTACTTCTTCAGTAGGGCCAAACTCAATGATCTTGCCCATGTATACAAAGATGATATAGTCTGATACACGACGTGCCTGTCTTAAGATGTGCGTTACTAAAACGATGGAGTATTTTTCTTTCAGTTCGATAAATAGATCCTCAATAATATGAGTAGAGGTAGGATCCAATGCTGAGGTAGATTCATCACCTAAGATGATCTCAGGCTCTACAGCCAACCCACGTGCCAGGCACAAGCGTTGCTGCTGACCGATAGATAACTTTGAAGCAGGGGCCTTTAAACGGTCTTTAACTTCATTCCACAAGCCGGTTGCTTTTAGTTGTGTTTCAACTAATTCGTCAAGCTCGGCTTTCTTGGGGTTGCCATGTATGCGCGGGCCGTATGCCACGTTATCATAAATAGACATAGGTAGTGGATAGGGGCGTTGTGATAGCAATCCCATTTTTTTGCGGATATGAGTTATTTCTGCATTTGGGTCATAAATATCTTCGCCATCAACCAAAACCTTACCGGTAATTTTTACATCAGGAGTGTTATCCAGCAAACGGTTAAATGATTTTAATAACGTTGTTTTACCACAGCCTGAAGGGCCAATAATTGAGGTTACCTTTTTATTGGGGATATTTATGCTGATATCCTTTAATATGTGCTGGTTGGCTATATGCACATTTAAATTTTGAACACTGATATGTGGAGTACTTGTCATTAAATTTTATGTTTGGAGAACTTCTTTATCAGTATTTCAGATAAAACAGTAATAATTAAAACTACGATAGTTAATATAAGCGCTGAGGCATAAGCCCGGCCCTGAACTTCCTCAACCGGGCTACCCAACTGGAAAAATATAGCCAGCGGCAGGGTAGCAGCGGGTTCATGCAGTGATGTGGGAATGTTATCACTAAATCCGGCTGTGAATAATACGGATGCCACGTCACCAATACCGCGCCCAAAGGATAGGAGTATGGCAGTGAAAATTCCGGGTCTTATCTGCCGTAAAACAACTTTGGCCGTTTCCCAGCGGGTTGAGCCTAAGGATAGGGCAGCATCCCGCAGTTCGCCGGGTACTGTACGTATCACTTCATCAAGCGTGCGCACAAGCAGCGGGATCACCAATAAGGTTACTGCTATAATGCCACCTAATAATGATGCCCTTAAACCAAAGTAAACCATAATAAGGAAGCCAAAAGCTCCATAAACTATAGATGGTATACCGAATAGCACATCAAACACCGTACGCAGTACATCGGTTATAAAGTTTTTTCCCGACAGGTACATGTTAATGAATATAGCTACCGGTATGCTGATGATGAGTCCTGATACGGTTGCACCACCGGCCACATACAGTGAGCCTATGATGGCATTTAATACACCGCCTTCTTTACCGATATAGAAACCACCACCAGGTATTTTGGTGATCATATCCCATGTCATATAAGGTAAGCCTTTGCTGAATATGGTGCCCACGATCAGGAAGAAACTGCCAACCACTAGTATGGTAGCGAGTATCATCAGTATCTTAATAAAAAGTTCTTCTAATTTGCGTTTGATCATCCTGCAAGGTTCCTTTCCAACCGGTTTAAAATAATTCTGGATATCACGTTAAATAACAGGATAATTATAAATAACAATAAAGCAGCAAACATTAAAGCCGAATCATATAAAGGTATCGACATCATTTCGCCATAGTTATTGGCTATAAGCGCAGGCAGCGGATAACCCGTATCAAATACCGAATGCGGTACTATAGCGTTATTACCGCACACCATTAACACGGCAATGGTTTCGCCAAAGGCGCGTGATATGGCCAGCACGGTGGCAGCTACAATGCCCGGCAATGCCTTGCGTATGGTTACCTTTTTTATGGTTTCCCATTTGGTAGCGCCAAGTGCAAGTGAGGCATCTTTTAGCTCCTGCGGGATGGTATTTAATACTTCGTTTACAATACTTACTATCAGCGGGAAGATCATCACCGCTAATACAAGTCCGCCAGCCAGTACGCTATACCCCGTTGAATATTCAACGAAATGTGGCGCTATATGATTTTGCACGAGTGGCACAATAAACAATACACCCCAAACACCGAATATAACCGGTGGTATGCCTGATAACAGGTTTACAAAAGGGATCAGGATACGTTTTACGCGTGTGTGTGCATATTCCGATAAATAGAAAGAAGTTAACAGGCACAAAGGCAATGCGATGATAATAGAAATTGCTGTTACCCATAGCGTACCCATAATAAACGGGTAAAAGCCAAACAGGCCTTTCATCGGTTTCCAAACAGAGGAACTTAATAGTTGGCCCCAGGATGAATTATTCAGGACAGGAAGGGAGCGGTAGTATAAACCAACCCCTATGATTATAACGAGAGAAACTGATGCCAGTGTAAACACCAGCATCAGTTTTGAAATGATTTTATCTTTTATTAAGCGTAGTTGCATATTTATTGAGTGAATTAGTGAGTTAGTGAATTAGTGATTGGTGAGAAAATTCACTCAATCACTAATTCGCTAATACACTCAATTAACTTTTTTAAGTTCGTCCTGAATTTTTTGTTTTGATAGGGCGATGTAGCCGTTCTCATCAATAAACTTTTGGCCGTCGGTTAATACATATTTTACAAATGCGATCAATTCTTTTTTCTGTGGTTTTCCTTTAAACAAGAAACCTAAATTACGGGCCGGCGGCGCAGGATATTTACCTGTAGCTATGGCATCTGTTAATTCATCAATAGTGCCATAAAAATTCTCATCAGCATCAATTTTACCGTTACCATTAACATCAATAGGCAAGGCATGTACGCCGGCTACCTGTTTACGGGTTTTAAGATCATATAAATAAGCTATATTGTTAAAGCCGATAGCAGTAGGATCTTTTTTAACAGCCTGTGCCAATCCCGGGTCACCATAAACGGCTACACCTAATAGATCTTCCTGTTTTTTGTCGAAGTATTTAGCCCATGTTTCAGCAGCACCGGCAGCATCAGAACGAGTATAAATATGAATAGGAACAGATACCCTGCCTGCAACCTGTTTCCAGTCGGTTATTTTACCGGTAACAAATATGTCGGCAAATTGAGCTCTTTTAACACCTTTACCTAATAAAGCAGGTGCATCTGGGTTTGCTGTATTAAAAGTAGGAATAACAGCATCTTTAGTTACATAAATAGTATATGCGCCTTTTTTTACTTCAGCCGGATTGATATCGCGCGAAGCTAAACCAATATCAACTAAACCTGACAGCGCATCAGTTATGCCTTTACCCGCACCGCCCGCAGAGATGTTGAATTTTACGTTAGGGTGCAGTTTTCTGAACTCATCTGCCCATTTAACCGTGATAGGGTACAGGGCGAACGCGCCAGATATGCTTATAGTTCCCTGCAGGTCGTCAGCAGATGCCGGGGCCGGGGTATTCTTTTTTGTAAAGGATGAGGTTACAATCAGCGTGCTTATTGCTAATACACCAACCTTTAGTGTTTGTGAATTTAGTATGTTTTTCATGATCTTTTTGTTAGAATGTTAGCTGTAGTTGAGCTTCAAATAAATTATTCTTGATCTGGGTAACTTCTTCACGACGGTCAACATAGTTAACCGTGAACCTTGCCCAGTTATTAAAGAAGTAGTTTATACCACCTGTATAATTATCGGTGCGAACGTTTGCTGTAATGTTATTAGGATCGTAGGTGTCATATTTAGCGGCTAATTGTAATTTTTTAGGCAGGACGAAATAGGTAGCCTGACCATACCAGCCATCTCTTTTTATGGTACCGTCTGTGCCTTTATCGTATTCAGCCTCTACAGCTAAATTGCCAATTGTATACCTGGCATCAACACCTTCACGGTTTCTTTTATTGTTGGTTGCAGTTTTGGCTGTACCAACTATATAATAGCCTTGTCCGTTATAAAAATCACCTGATACATCCAGGTTTTGGATAGGGTGAACGGTTAACCTGCCTACTATATCCTTATGGCCATTATTATCGGTAGTTACATCATAACCGGCACCATTCACAACGCCAAAAGTGTAATCAAACAGGTAACGATTATCTATTTTTGCAAAACTACCACTGATCTCGATACCTATATCACGGCCATTTTGATTACCGATAACATCTGTTGACCGGCCCGCAAGTGCATTAACAACCTGTGAGCGATCGATGAAATCGAGCTGACTATCAGAAATCAGACTTTCAAGAGAAAAAGGAACTTTAAACTGACCAGCAGTGAATTTTAAATAGTCGGCTATTTTATAGGTTGTATAAGCATCCAATAATTTTGGTGTAGTACCGGCAAATTCGGTATATACCTCATAGCTCCAGCTATCATTAATGTCGCCTTTTACATCCAAACGGGCACGGTGCAGCAGGAAAGTATTATTAACACCTTTTTGCTCAAAGCCTTCATATTCGGTTTGTACCAGGCCGCTTAACTGCAAGGCGCGGCTACCAATGGTTATACCGTGTTGGTTTTCTTTGTCTTTATCGCGTTTCTTCTGTTCTTTGATAGCGGCATCTGATCGGATTGAATCGGCTTCTTCCTGTGTTATTACATTTTTTTTGATGAGGACATTTAGCAGGTCATCACTTTGCTGGGCTCTGGCAGCAGCAAACGAAAACAGGAGTATAAATAAAAATAGGGGCTTTAATAAGTACGAGTGTTTCATGTTCTTTGTTTAAAAGAGTTTAAGATTATTGTTGATTAGGAAAATTTGTATGGAATGAAATTGCGGTTTAGTAGTAGCGACTATTGACAGCAGCAGCACATACAAGCAGTTGTTATTTGGGTATAACAAGTGTTGAAGTTTTTTTGCTGAAGTGATTTTAAAGTGCTCATTTATCTACTATTTCTATAAAGTCTATCTTTTTAGTAGTACAAATATATATCTTTAATTTGAGTGTGCAAGAATTATTTTAAAAAAGAAGAAAATAGTTTTTTTTACCAAGCGTCATTGCGAGGAACGAAGCAATTCCAAACTTTACAGAGCAGACTTGCATAGTCGGGGATTGCTTCGTTCCTCGCAATGACGCGTGGTGAGAAGGAAGGAGAAGGTAATAAACAAAAAAGGCGGATGATTATATCATCCGCCTTTCATATCTAGTAATAATCTTTAATCAGCTACAGCTCTTAGCATCAACGCACCAACAGTAACATTGGTACGGCTATCAATAATAATAGCGCCACCGTTAGCTTTATTAACCTGGTAAGGGTCGAATGCTAAAGGATCAGCTGTTTTAATAATGATGCGGCCGATATCATTCAGCTTAAAGTCTTCATCATATTCTTTTTCAAGTGTATTGATGTTTACTTTATGTAATACTTCCTGTATGCGGCAGCGGGTTACTTTGCTGTTATGTTGTATAAAATAAGTATGCGAAGTGTCCAGCGCGCGGGTATCCATCCAGCAAAGGTCGGCTTCAATAACTTGTGATAATTGTGGTTGATAATCAGTATTAACTAATATATCACCACGACTGATATCAATATTATCTTTCAAATGTACAGTTACCGACATGCCGGCGAATGCTTCTTCAGGTTCTTTATCAAATACCTCGATTTTTGAAACTGTTGAACTAAAACCTGAAGGCAAAACAGTAACCTTATCATTTACGCGGAATGATCCGCTTGATATACGGCCTGCATAGCCACGGTAATCATGCAGTTCATCAGTTTGCGGGCGCACAACCCACTGTACCGGGAAACGGGCATGTGCTATGGTATCATCAATATTAATCTCCACAGTTTCCAGGTAATCCAACAGGCTTTTGCCATGGTACCAATTAATATTTGTTGATTTATTAACGATATTATCGCCTTTAAGCGCGCTTACAGGAATGAAAACAACATTTTTAAGACCAACCTTAACGGCAAGTGCCTGGTAATTTTTAACGATGTCGTTATAAACTTCTTCGCTGAAATCAACCATATCCATTTTATTTACACAAACCACCACCTTCGGTAAACCCAATAATGACACTAAAAAGGAGTGACGTATAGTTTGCTCGATAACACCTTTACGGGCATCTATCAATATAATAGCCAGGTTAGCATTTGATGCGCCAGTTACCATGTTACGGGTATATTGTGTATGGCCCGGGGTATCGGCTATAATGAATTTGCGCTTTTCGGTTTGAAAATATTTGTAGGCAACATCAATAGTAATACCTTGTTCACGTTCGGCTTTTAAGCCGTCGGTTAATATGGCAAGATCGATGGTACCGTCATCATTTTTACGGTTAGAGCTGTGCAGTGCTTCCAGCTGATCTAACAAAATAGATTCGCTATCATATAATAAGCGGCCAATTAAGGTGCTTTTTCCATCGTCAACACTACCTGCTGTAATAAATTTTAGTATTTCCATAATTATAAGAATTTCGGATTTCGGATTTTTGATTTCGGATTCTGATGGATTTATAATTTGTTTATTTATAAATCCGATATCCTAAATTGTAATTCCGAAATTAGAAATAGCCTCCTTTCTTGCGATCTTCCATTGCGGCTTCGCTTACTTTATCATCCATGCGTGCACCGCGTTCACTTATTTTTGAGGCACTTATTTCGTCAATTATATCGTCAATCTCATAAGCGTATGATTCAACTGCTGCAGTGCAGGTCATGTCACCTACAGTGCGGAAACGTACATTACGACGCTCTATCACATCCTCTTCATCCATATTAAGGAATGGCGATGCAGCCATCAACTGACCGCCACGTGTGATACAATCACGCTCATGCGCGAAATAGATTGATGGTAATTCCATTTTTTCACGGCGGATATAGTTCCAAACATCAAGCTCGGTCCAGTTGCTGATAGGGAATACCCTAACGTTTTCGCCTTTGTGTATTTTACCGTTGTAGATATTCCACAACTCAGGGCGCTGGCGTTTTGGGTCCCATTGGCCAAACTCATCACGTACAGAGAATATACGCTCCTTAGCACGTGCTTTTTCCTCATCTCTTCGGGCGCCGCCTATACAGGCATCAAATTTATGCTCGGCAATGGTATCCAATAGTGTTACTGTTTGCAATGCATTACGACTGGCATTCTTTCCTTTTTGCTCAACCACTTTGCCCTGGTCGATAGAATCCTGAACATTACCCACGATAAGTTTTTCGCCAAGGCGTTTCACCATGTTATCGCGGTATTCAATAGTTTCAATAAAGTTGTGCCCGGTATCAATATGTACCAGCGGGAAAGGGAACTTGCCCGGCCTGAAGGCTTTCTCAGCCAGACGCACCAGTGTAATAGAATCCTTACCACCCGAAAATAACAGGGCAGGGCGCTCAAACTGGCCAGCTACCTCCCTTAAAATATAAATAGCCTCCGCTTCCAGTTCGTCTAAATAATCCAGTTGATGTTTACTCATTTTTCTACAATTTCATTTACCCCATGCAATCCGCACTCTTTTTTCGACTGATCTTCCCACCACCATCTGCCGGCACGGAAATCTTCGCCTTCACGCACTGCTCTTGTACATGGCGCACAACCTATGCTGGGGAAACCCCTGTCGTGCAAGGTATTATAAGGTATGTTATGTTGTTTTATATAATTCTTTACTTCGTCTAATGTCCAGCTATAAACCGGGTGGAATTTTACCAGGTTGTTTTGCTCATCCCATTCCACATCATGCATAAACTGGCGGTTCAATGATTGCTCGGCACGAATACCGGTGATCCAGATCTCATTGCCCGCCAAGGCCCGTTTTAAGGGCTCGATCTTACGGATACCGCAACATTCTTTACGGTTATCAACCGACTCATAAAAGCTATTCGGACCCTTGGCATTTACCATTTGCTCAAGCAGTTCATTATTTGGGTAGTAAGCATGGATAACCTTGTCATACATTTCCATGGTACGGTTCCAAACGTAATAAGTTTCAGGGAATAGTCTGCCGGTTTCCAATGTGAATACCTTGATTGGAATATTGTTGGCGAAGATCATATGAGTGATCACCTGGTCTTCCCATCCAAAGCTACTTGAAAATACAACTTTACCGGGATGTGATTCAGCCAGAACAGTTAATGCCTGTACCGGATCGAGCCCTGCAATTTGTTGTTTTATATGTTCTGTAATCGCACTCATCTTTTAAATTACTTTAACTAAAAAAGCGAAAATGCTTTTGATACTGATCAATATTACGATAACACCAACCGATACCATAATAGCCTTGGTTGATATCTGGTTTGATATTTTGGTTGCGATAGGTGAAGCAAGCGCGCCGCCGATAACCAGGCCCGCAACTGCATCCCAATGATTGCTATGAAGCATGGTGATGAAAGTTAACGAACTTAACAATGCGATAAAAAAGCGGGAAAGCTTAACCGTCCCCAATGAAAAACGCGGATTACGGCCACCGGCTATAAGGGTTGATAATACTATAGACCCCCAGCCACCACCGCCAATCGCATCAATAAAACCGCCTCCTAAACCTAATAGGGGGATGCGTTTTATTTTTTCTGTAGTGCGTTTGCGTTTCAGGTTGAATGCTTTAGAGAGTATAATGCCACCTAAAATAAGTGTATAAACCGAAACAAATGGTTTGGTGTATTGGCTGTAGTGCTCTAAAGATGAGATGATCGCAGCTCCGGCTACCGCACCAATAATGCCCGGTATTAACAGCATTCTAAACAATTTCCAATTGATATTGCCCATGCGGTAATGCATCCAGCCGGCAATACCGTTGCTCATGATCTCGGACAAATGCACACCCATACTTGCCGCGGCAGGAGGGATACCCATTGTTAAGGAGAAAGAATTAGCAGTTACGCCATATGACATGCCGATAGCACCGTCTATCAATGCAAAAACAAAACCAGCCCCAAGAAAATAATAAAAAGTAGGGCTAATACCCTGAACATATAGTTTAAAGGTGGGTTCTTTAAACCACAATGATATCGCAGCTACACCAATAGCTAATATAATTGCGCCCCAAATTAGCCATATCACATTTTTGTTGTTTTCCGGCTTTTTGCCAACCAGTACCGAAGTAACCTCGTTTAATTTTTTAACCTTATATGCAAAATCGCCAGAAAGAGAATTACGCAGCTCGCTCATTTGCTGTAAAGTGACATCCAGTTCAGCAGGCAAGCCTTCGTTTAACACTTCTTTTAATCTTTTTGCTACCGTCGGTGATTTACCATTGGTAGATATAGCTACTTTAAGATCACCTTTTTGAACAATTGATCCCAGATAAAAATCACAAAGCTCCGGCTTATCAGCAACGTTGATCAGTAATTTGCGATCATGTGCCGATTGGCGGATGTAAGTATTCAGTTCGTTGTCGTTTGTAGCTGCAATTACCAGGTCGGCATTGTCAAGATCAGTCTCAGCAAATGTTTTTTGGATGATGGTGAGGCCATCAAATTCGCCGGCTAAAGTATGAATCTCGGGCACAAAGGTTTTGGCAATAACAGTTACCCTTGCAAGCGGACTGTTGTTGAGGATCGCTGTTAGTTTTTCCAAACCAACATTACCCGCACCGATCAGCACCGTATGCAATTCATTCAGCTTAATAAATACGGGGAACAATTGATTGCCCTCGTTATTATCATCCTGAATTAGTTTTAAACTGCTATCCTTCGGCAACAATGTCATAAAATTCCCTGATAGGTTGGAACATAGGGTGTAAAGATACAACCTCGCCAATTACAATAAGTGCAGGCGATGATATTTTCTTCTCTTCAACAATATCCACAATAGTATCAATAATGCCGATGGCAACTTTTTCGTTTTCGGTTGATCCGCTTTGAATCACAGCAACAGGCAATTTATTTCTGCCTTCGTTTTTAAACAGCTGTGTAATTTCCTTTAGCTTATGTACACCCATTAATACCACAATTGTAGCATTGGTACGGGCAGCCTGGTATAGATCGGCTGATATACGGCCATCGGCAGTAGTGCCGGTAACTACCCAAAAGCTTTCACTCAAGCCGCGGTGTGTAACCGGAATGTTTTGCAGACCCGGAACAGCTATGGAACTTGATATTCCCGGAATAACTACACATGGAATGCTGTATGATGCTGCGTGATTTAATTCCTCATAACCACGACCGAAAACAAACGGGTCGCCGCCTTTTAAGCGTACCACGTGGCCATAGTTAAGGGCGTAATCAACCATTAATTTATTGATGTTCTCCTGAGAGAAAGAGTGATCACCGCTGCGTTTGCCTACATATACTTTGGTAGCATGTTCAGGTGCAAATTCCAGTAGTTCTTCATTCACCAGGGCATCATATAAAACCACATCAGCAGTTTTAAGAGCTTTAATGCCTTTTATGGTTATCAGATCAGCATCGCCCGGGCCTGCGCCAACTAGTGTAATGCGTGGTTCTTTAACCGGTTTCTTTATTTCAGTAGCTGACATTATTATACCAATTCCCCTCTTTTAACCTTGCTCGCACCTAAAAAATCTTCGGCGGCAGCTTTATATTTTGCTGCAAACTCGTGCGATGGCTCATTTTTGTTAATCTGTAAAACCAGGTCGCTAAATGAACCGTCAATTGCAAATTCACCCTTATCTATATAATGAGCATCAAACTCGCGGATGATACCGGCTTGTGTGCTGCTACTGATGCTTTTATCTAGTAATAAAGCTTTAGCAGAAGTGATAAATACATTGTATGAATGATAAATAGCATCGGCCCATGCACCATTTTCGTATGCTTTGTTGGCCCAGCCCATTTTTTCGTCAGACTCATATAATAAGGTAGCTACCAAATCAATTATAACACTGGCGCATTCACCAACACCAATCGCGGTAGCAAATGTTTCCTGGTGACCCCAGTCAACAAATTCATCTTCAGTTAATGTTGCCAGGTTTGCCAGTGGTTTTAATAACTGATAAAAATAATCTTTACCTTGTCTGTCATAATAATTATGGAATGTTTCATCAGCAATTGAATTTGCTTTAAAATCATCCAAAACGGCTCTTAAAACATCGGTAGCCCTTTTTGCAGGTACTTTAACTACTTTATCAGCAGCGCGGCCTATGCCATCACCAACAGTACCACCACCTAATAACACTTGTACCGATGGCAATACCCTTGTTCCGGCTTTTAATGAGCTGCCGTGGAAACCAATATGCGCCAAACCATGCTGACCGCAAGAGTTCATACAGCCGCTAATTTTGATCTTGATCTCACGGTTGTAGATAAATTCCTCGTATTCGTTATAGATCAGGTCTTCCAGCACCTTTGATAAGGTCATGCTGTTTGAGATACCTAGGTTACAGGTATCAGTGCCCGGGCAGGTGGTTACGTCAGCAGGGCTATCAAAGCCAGGAGCCGACAGATCCAGTTCTGTTAAACCGTTATATAAAGCAGGCAATGCCTCTTTACGAACAAATTTCAATAGCAAACCCTGGTTTTGGGTGATGCGGATTTCATCAGCCACTAATGGCCTTAAAACATCAACCAGTTTGCGGGCAGTATCCGTTGGGATATCACCAACAGGTACTTTTATATATACACCGTAAAAATTCTTTTGCTTTTGCTCAAATACGTTGGTAGCCAGCCATTGCTCGTAGCGTAATGGGTTGCTGATAGTAACTTCTGGATATTCGGTTGTTTGTGGTAATGCCGGCAATTCAACAGTATCACGGTTAACCACGTAAGTTTTTACTTTATTGGCAGTGCGTTCTTCTTTAGCCAAACGAACAACTTCATCTAACCCGATCTTTTGGATCAGGAATTTTAAACGTGCTTTATTACGGTTATTGCGTTCGCCATAACGATCGAATACACGGATAATCGATTCTATATAAGGTATCAGCTGATCTTCAGGTAAAAATTCCTCAACTAAGTGCGCTAACATAGGCTGCGCGCCAAGGCCACCACCTAAGAATATTTTGAATCCACGATCGCCGTTTTCCTTTATTTTAGGGATAGCGCCAATATCATGTACATAAGCGAAAGCTGTATCCTGATCGCTTGATGAGAACGAGATTTTGAATTTACGGCCCATATCCTGGCAGATAGGGTTACGCAAAAAGTATTCAAAAGTTGCATGCGCATAAGGTGATACATCAAACGGTTCCAATGGATCGATACCGGCAGCAGGAGAGGCAGTAACATTTCTTACGGTATTACCGCAGGCTTCACGTAAGGTAATATCATCTCTTTCCAGTTCGGCCCAAAGTTGGGGGGTTCTGTCAAGGCTTACATAATGTATCTGTATATCCTGGCGGGTGGTTAAGTGCAGGTTACGGCTGGCGTATTCGTCTGATACATCAGAAATACGCAATAATTGCTTGAAAGTGATCTTACCAAAGGGCAATTTAATGCGTACCATTTGTACACCCTGCTGGCGCTGACCGTAAACGCCACGTGCTAAACGTAAACTCCTGAATTTTTCGTCGTGTATCTTTCCTTCGCGAAAAGCTCTTATCTTTTTCTCAAGATCTATTATATCCTGCTCAACTATCGGGTTCTCCAGTTCCGTTCTGAAACTCTGCATGTTCTTGTATTTATATATTATAAAAACGCCTCTTTGGCTTTAAGGCTAAAGAGGCGTCATAGTATCTTGTTTATTTTCCTCTTATAGCAATGGGCTATCGCTGTTCATACAGCAATAGCAGTTAATTTTACAGCAAGGGCAATTAATATGATTTATTTTCACGCCCAAATATACATATAGTATAGGGAATTACTGGATTTTTAATTAAAAAAATGATTTTTTACAAAAAAATGTCTATTGAAAAAAGAGTCAGGAGTTAAGAATCAAGAGTCAGGATCGAATCTTAAAATCTTGATTCCTGACTCTATGTTAAATGTTTGATATCAGCGTCGTTTCCCGATTTATAATGTCGGCTATACTGGTTTCTGATAATATTTTTAAGGTGGCATCACGCACCTCAACAAATACATCTCTTATACCGCAGGTAGTTTCCTGGTGGCATTCATCGCATTTATGATAAAAATTAAGACTTGCACAGGGCACCATGGCAATAGGGCCATCAGTAATACGCATTATACTTACCAGGAAAATGTCTTTGGGGTCCTTATTTAAACTATAGCCGCCACCTGCACCTTTTTTACTGTAAAGGAAACCGGCATTGCGGAGGTCTAATAGTATTTGTTCAAGAAATTTTTTGGGTATTCGCTCTTCTTCGGCAATTTTTGAGATCTGCATGGGCGGTTTGTCCATATTTTTCCCCAAAACAACTAAAGCTTTAATAGCGTACTTGGTTTTTTTTGATAACATTTTTTAAAAATACAAATCCAAATATAGTAAAAGATTTGTGTTGACTTGCAAATGTATAATCCAAGTATCAGATAAGATCAGATTTATAATTTTCAGACTTAACTTATGATTTATATGCCCAGCATATAGTTAAAACCCATAATGATCTTTGGATCAAAAGGTTTCTTTTTTCTTTTTTTGAATAAGCCACCGTTGTTTGCAAGTGCAGCAACTGCTTTTAGCACCGGTGCAAATAAAGTATTTATTGCGTTCATGATCTTTTGTTAAATGAGAGCCTATTTACGATATAATCGAGTAATAGGTTTCAAAAACAATGCCATAAATATATATTAATCAATTAGTTATGTAAATTGCTTAATGGTTTAATACTCTAGATACTATTGGTTAAAAATGGTGTTTGAAAGAGCGGAAAAATCTTATACCAGGAACTTCTCATTATTATAATGGTAATTTATTACCCCAATTGCATCCCCAACTTTAATTATTCCATTGCCCACATGTATGAGGTTTTGCCCGAAATAGATCTTATTATCTTTTCTGCGATAACCAGCCAGTGTTTTTAATGGCTCTTTTGCTTTTACTGCATTATCCTGATTAATAGTGGTTAATATACAGCGTGCACATAATTTAACACCATTGAAACGGATATTGCCAATGGTAAAATTATCTAATAGGTCTTCTTCAAACGCTTTGCCGCCAGTAAATACAATATTAGGCCTGAACCTGTCCATAGGCAATGCCTCGGCAAGACGATTGTTTAGGTCGTCTAATGTTGCCTGTCCTATTATCATAAATGGATAAGCATCAGAAAAGGAAGTTATTTGCCCAATCGGGGCATATCCTTCATCAACCTGGCGTTTGCTGTTATCGGGCATATAAACCAGCCGGCAAGGTATGCCGAGTATTTTTGTAAACCATTCGTCAACCAAATTACTTACATAAATAGCTGTACAGGTATCATCCCAAATAACAACCTGGCAGGTTTCATGGGCTAAGGGCTCAAAAGGTATCAGAATATTTTCGCCTGTTGCGTAGGTGACCTGCAAGCAACTATCTTTTAAATCTACTTTCAGCAAAGCCATTTCCGCTACTTCCCTTTGTGATAGAAAACGGTTATTTTTATCAACCAACATCCAGCGCCTGTCGTGCTCAAAGCCCCTCTCGGTTACAACTGCTTTATTAAGCGCTATACCGCCTAATGACTTTATGGGATAGATAAATAATTCACTAACTTGGAGCATCAGTCAAATTTAGTATAGAATTTATTATTTTCAACAGTTAAAATATTAAAATCAGCATAAAAATTATCCTGAAAATACTTGGTTTCTAGTTAATAAAATTAATTTTACAATCCTAAATTAACAGACCAAATTATTATAAATGAAAAAACATTCTTATATGTTACTGGCTTTGCCTGCGCTCCTTGCGATATCATGCACCAGTAAAAATCAATCAGGTGGCGAGGACACCACTAAACGTACCGTGTTTTTTGATAAAACCGGTATGGACACAACCGTAAAACCCGGCGACAATTTTTTTAACTATGCTAATGGTAACTGGATGAAAAGTACAGTTATCCCTGCATCAGAAAGCGGCTGGGGCTCATTTTATACATTATATGATGATAATGAGAAAAACCTGCACAAGATACTGGACGATGTATCATCAAAAGATAACGCTGCAGGCAGCAATGAGCAAAAGGTAGGTGACCTGTACAAAAGCGGCATGGATACCGTTACCATTGAAAAGTTAGGGTATAACCCCATAAAACCACAACTGGCCAAAATAAATGCAGTTAAGGATTATAAAGATCTGATAAAATTGGCTGCTGATGGTTTTAAAACCGGGGACGGTTTCCTGTTCGGGTTTTATGTATCGCCTGATGATAAGATCAGCAATAAAAATGCAGCTCATTTTGACCAAACAGGTTTAGGTTTACCTGAGCGTGATTATTATTTTAAAACAGACACCGCTTCAGTAAAAATACGCGCTGCTTACGTTAAATATATTGCCAAATTGTTTGCGTTAACAGGCGTTGATACCGCAACTGCCAGCAAAAAAGCAGCAGGTGTATTGAAACTGGAAACAGCCATAGCACAATCACATTTATCACCGGTTGAGTTACGTGATCCGGTTAAAAATTACAATAAATTCACGCTAACTGATTTCCAGAAACAGGTTCCTGATATCGATCTTAAGGATGCCTTTAGCCGTATGGATTTGAACACTGATACCATACTGGTTGGCCAGCCTAAATATTATGTAGCACTCAATGGTTTATTAAAGACCACGCCGATAGATGTTTGGAAAGATAAAGCAACCTTTGATGCATTAAGCGGCGCATCAACCTTGTTAAGCAAGCCCTTCAGGGATGCTCATTTCAATTTCTCAGGCAAAATACTGAACGGACAAAAAACACAGCATGAGCGCTGGAAAACAATAGTTCAATCAGTAGATGGGGGCTTAGGAGAGTTGCTTGGGCAGATCTATGTAGAGAAATACTTTACGCCTGAAGCTAAAAAACGTATGCTTGATCTGGTAAACAACCTGCAAAGTGTTTATCGTGAGCGTATCCAGAACCTGGATTGGATGAGCCCGGCTACCAAGAAGAAGGCTGTTGAAAAACTGGATGCCTTCACCAAAAAGATAGGCTATCCCGATAAATGGAAAAAGTATGATGATGTGGTGATCAATAAGGATACTTACTATGCTAATGAGGAATCCATAGCAGCACATGATTATAAGGAAATGATAAAAAAAGCGGGTAAGCCGGTTGATAAAACTGAATGGGGTATGACTCCACCAACAGTAAATGCTTACTATAATCCTACATTTAACGAGATCGTTTTCCCTGCCGGAATCTTGCAATATCCTTTCTTTGATAAGGATGCCGATGATGCCATTAACTATGGTGCTATTGGTATGGTTATCGGCCATGAAATGACTCACGGTTTTGATGACCAGGGCCGCCAGTATGATAAAGACGGTAATTTAAAAGACTGGTGGACAGCTGAGGATGCTGCCAAATTTAAAAAGAAAGTACAGGTGGTTATTGATCAGTACAACCAGTATACTATATTGAATGGCCTGCATGTAAACGGTCAATTAACAATAGGTGAAAACCTAGCCGATTTAGGTGGTATAACCATTGCTTACCAGGCATTTAAAAATACACCTGAAGGTAAAAGCGATAAAAAGATTGACGGCTTAACACCCGATCAGCGTTTCTTTTTATCGTTTGCACAAATATGGAGGATAAAAGATCGCGACGAAAGAATGCGTACCCGTATCAATACCGATCCGCACTCACCAGAAATGTACCGTGTTAACGGGCCATTATATAATACACCTGCTTTTTATAAAGCATTTGATATTAAACCCGGCGATAAACTTTACCGCCCTGAGAACGAGCGTGCGCAAGTTTGGTAACCATAATATTAACATAATGCTTAAAGCCTCCTTTTAAACAAGGGGGCTTTTTTATGCTATATGACCTTGTTCAGAATGTGAGTTAAAAGCTATGTTTTATGCAAATATTGTATCAAAATTAGCCAAGATGATATTTAAGATAAAAGCTGATATAAAATAAGTTTGAATTAGATTTGTCGTTTATAAATTGCACTAATTAATTAAACTGTCGAGATGCAATACTTTGGGTCTCCTAAAAATTGAGGCATTATATTACACCTTTACATGAACAATTAACAATAGAATTATATGTTTAAGCTTGATAACAAGGTAGCGGTAATTACCGGCGGCGGAAGCGGGATTGGCAGGGCGATAGCCACCATATTTGCACAGCAGGGCGCTAAAATCTATATTATTGATGTGGATGAAAAAGGAGCGGAAGATACGGTAAAGGCAATTACAGATGCCTCCGGCGAAGCCGCATTTAAAAAGTGTGATATCTCATCAAAAGAGCAGGTTGATAATGTTATAGGAGAGATTATAACAGAATCGGGATTGGACATTTTGGTAAATAATGCAGGTATTGCCCATATTGGCAATATAGAGCAGGTTACACCTGAGGCTGTTGACCGCTTGTTTGCTGTGAATGTAAAGGGTATGTACCATACCATATTCGCTGCTATACCACATTTGAAAAAGAAAGGTGGTGTGATATTAAATATGGCTTCAATAGCATCGCTGGTAGGTATAACCGACCGTTTTGCTTATAGCATGACCAAAGGTGCAGTAAACGGCATGACTCTTTCTGTTGCGAGGGATTATTTAAGTTATAATGTGCGTTGTAATTCTATTTCGCCGGCAAGGGTGCATACGCCTTTTGTGGATGGCTTTTTAACTAAGAACTACCCGGGCAGGGAAGAAGAGATGTTTAAGAAATTACAGGCATCACAACCTATTGGCCGCATGGGCAAACCCGAAGAAGTGGCTTATTTGGCATTATACTTATGTTCTGACGAAGCCTCATTTATTACAGGCAACGATTACGCTATTGACGGCGGATTTACTAAATTGAACAACTAAAACTTACCTATGAAATTAATAAGATATGGTAACCCGGGACAAGAAAAACCCGGTGTAATAATAGATGATAAAAAATACGCTCTGCCTGGATTTTCAGGAGATTATGATGAGATTTTTTTTGGCGGCGATGGCTTGCAAAAATTAAGTGAATATATTGCATCTCACAAAAATGATCTGGAAGAATTACCGGAGGATGTACGCTTAGGTGCGCCGGTGTTTAAGCCATCAAAAATTGTATGCATCGGCCTTAATTTTGCTGATCATGCTAAAGAAACCAACGCGCCAATACCTGCGGAGCCTATCATATTTTTCAAGGCCACAACTGCCTTAACCGGGCCTAATGATGATGTTACCATCCCGCGTAATAGCGTAAAAACTGATTGGGAGGTTGAACTGGCTTTTGTAATCGGCAAAAAAGCAAGTTATGTTGATCTGGAAAATGCACTGGATCATGTGGCGGGTTATTGCCTGCATAATGATTATAGCGAACGTGAGTTTCAGATTGAAAGAGGTGGCCAATGGGATAAGGGAAAAGGCTGTGATACCTTTGCTCCTGTAGGCCCATTTATAGCTACTGCAGATGAGCTTGGAGATGTAAATAACTTACATATGTGGCTAACCGTTAACGGCAAAACAATGCAGAACGGCAGCACATCAACCATGATATTTGATGTGCCTTTCCTGGTGCATTACATCAGCCAGTTTATGACCCTTTTACCGGGCGATATTGTTTCAACTGGTACGCCGCCGGGAGTGGGCTTAGGTATGAAACCTGAACCTGTATATTTAAAAACCGGCGATGTTGTGGAACTGGGTATTGAAGGTTTGGGTACTTCAAAACAAGTTTTAAAGGCCTGGAGCCGATAGATAATCATAAAGAGATTTTTCTTTTATACCATCCGATAGAATATTGGTAATATTGCTATTGGATGGATATAAGCAAACAATTAGAGGAAGTATTACCGGCAGAACGAATAAAAACAAGGTTGATAGACCTGGTTTCTTATGCCTCGGATGCCGGATTTTACAGGCTGATACCCAAAGCTGTGGTACAGCCTGTAAATGAAGCGGAGATCATTGCTTTATTTAAGTTTTCCGATCAGTATCATATTCCCGTGGTTTTCCGTACCGGTGGCACCAGTTTATCCGGTCAATCCATTACCGATGGCATTTTGGTTGACCTGAGCCAATATTGGGATAAGGTAAATATTGAAGCTGACGGCGCTTCGGTACGGGTGCAGCCCGGTATTACCGGGGCCATGGTAAACTCTTACCTTAAATCTTTTAAAAGTAAAATAGGCCCGGATCCCGCGAGTATTAACTCGGCTATGATTGGGGGGATATTATCCAATAATTCCAGCGGCATGTGTTGTGGGGTAAAGTTAAACTCTTATCATACTGTAAAGCATATCCGCTTTATTTTACCTGATGGTAAGCTGTTTACTACCGAGAATCCGGAAGATTATACTCGCTTTACTACTGAATGTAAGGATCTGTGCGAAGTTATCTTTCAAACTAAAAAAGAGATAACATCCAATGTGGGTATGTATGATAAGATCCGCAGAAAATATCAACAGAAAAATACAGTAGGTTATTCGCTCAACTCATTTATTGATTTTGAGCACCCACTTGATATTTTAGCACATTTGCTGATAGGTGCCGAAGGTACACTGGCTTTTATAGCCGAAGCTGTACTGGATACCATCCCGGATTACAAGTACAAATCAACTTCACTTTTATATTTTCCTGATATATATACCTCATGCCAGGCATTAGTTCCTCTAATTGATGCCGGGGCAAAGGCGGTTGAATTGATGGATAGGGCATCGCTTTATGCCATTGAGCATTTACCTGATCTGCCGGAGATTATCAAAAACCTGCCGGAAAATGCAGCGACTTTATTGATAGAGTTCCAGGAAAGTACTTATGCGGAACTGGAAGCAAAAGTTAACGATTTTTTAAGCGTTGTACCATCGTTGGCATTATTGCAAGCCCCTGTTTTTACCAGCGATCCCAAAGAGCAGGATTATTATTGGAAAGTACGTAAAGGACTATTCCCATCAGTTGGGGCGGTACGAGTTAGCGGATCGACGGTTATTTTGGAGGATGTGGCATTCCCGGTTGCAAAACTGGGTGATGCGATACTCGACCTGCATAAATTATTCAAAAAGTATGAGTACAATAATGCCATAGTATTTGGGCATGCTAAGGATGGCAATATTCACTTCTTGATCACCCCCTCATTTAACGATCAAAGCGAAGTTGAACGTTACGACCGCTTTATGCAGGAAATGGTGGAGCTGGTAGTAAATAAACATGATGGTACGCTAAAGGCAGAGCATGGTACCGGCCGCAATATGGCACCTTTTGTAGAAACTGAATGGGGCGGCGATCTGTATTTGTTGATGAAGCAACTAAAACAAGCCATCGACCCTAAAGGATTGCTTAATCCAGGTGTTATTATTAATGACGATAAACACGTCCACATAAAAAATATAAAGCTGCTGCCAACAGTTGAGGAAGAGGTTGACAAGTGTACAGAATGTGGTTACTGCGAGCATAAATGCCCAAGCCGTAACTTAACTACCACGCCAAGGCGCCGAATTGTCATCCGGCGGGAACTGAAAAAGATGCAGCAAAGCGGCGATAAGCAAAACTATGAAACGCTGCTGAACCAGTATCAATACGATGGACTGGATACTTGCGCGGTAGACGGTTTATGCGCTACAGCTTGCCCCGTTGATATTAATACCGGTGACCTGGTTAAGCGCCTGAGAAGAGAAAATCATTCTGATTTGGCTAATAAAGTAGCTTTAATGGTTGCTAAAAACTTCGGCATAGCTGTTTGGTGGGCACGGTTTGCATTAAAAGCGGGTACGGGCGCAAATAAAATATTGGGCAAACGTGCGATGACCAGGCTTACATTAGGCATGAAAAAACTGTCTGCCGGAATTCCTTTATGGTCGGAGCAGATCAGTTATCCGCCTGACCTGTCAGCATTAAAAGCACAAGATAAGTCGGGAAATGTTAAAGATAAGGTGCTCTATTTCCCAAGCTGTATCTCCCGCATGCTGGGCAGCGGAAATGATGGAAAAAAAAATATTATGGAAACATTTTTAAGTGTTTCAGCTAAAGCGGGGTTTGAGGTAGAGATTCCAAAAAATATTTCAGGAAGCTGCTGTAGTCAGATATTCTCATCAAAAGGATATAAGGATGCGTATGCCTATACTGCTAATAATATTGTTGAAAAGCTATGGGATGATAGTAAGCAGGGGGCAACAAAAATTGTGATAGATGTAAGTTCCTGTGCTTATTCACTTAAAAACCTAAGACCGGTACTTAATGCTGATAATAAACTGAAATATGATCAGTTGCATATATTTGATAGCGTGGATTATCTGCATGATATGGTAATGCCGCAGTTAAAGATATCAGCCAAAAAAGGATCAATTGTATTGCACCCGGTGTGTTCATTGCAAAAAATGCATACACAGGACAAGTTTGTGCATTTGGCAAATTATTTTGCAGAGAAGGTAACTGTACCGCTACATGCCGGTTGCTGTGGCATGGCAGGTGATAGAGGTTTTTTATTCCCGGAACTAACAGAATCGGCTACTATGCCCGAGGCTTTGGAGGTTTGTGAGCATAAATATGAAGGTTATTATTCATCAACCAAAACCTGTGAAATGGCCATGTCGCAGGCGGTGAATGAGAATTATGAGTCGATTTTGTATTTAGTGGATGAAATGGTGTTTTAGTTACTGGCTTCAGTTTGCAACTGAAGCCTACGGATAACGATGTTTATTCGAAAATGAATTATTTCTCAGTTTGCAACTGAAGTACAGATACAAAAAGAAAATCCTGATTCCTGAATCTTAACTCCTGATTCTTTTCTACATTTACGTTATGCAAAAAATACTGGTTGCTAATCGTGGCGAAATTGCTTTGAGGATCATGCGCTCAGCGCGGGAAATGGGTATTAAAACAGTTGCCGTTTACTCGGATGCCGACCGTAATGCGCTGCATGTGCGCTATGCGGATGAAGCGGTGCATATCGGCGAAGCACCATCCAATCAATCTTATTTGGTGGCAGATAAGATCATTGATGCTTGTCGAAAAACAGGAGCGGAGGGGATACATCCTGGTTATGGTTTCCTTTCGGAAAATGCAGCTTTTGCAAGGCTTGTGCGCGAATCGGGGTTAATACTAATAGGTCCATCGCCTGAAGCTATGGAAGTGATGGGTAACAAGTTATCTGCCAAAGCGGCTGCCTTAAAATATAATATACCAATGGTTCCCGGGACCGAGGAAGCCATTACAGATATAAATGATGCTAAGGAACGTGCTGTTGAGGTTGGTTTCCCTATCCTGATAAAAGCTGCTGCCGGTGGTGGTGGTAAAGGCATGCGTATTGTTGAAAGTGTTGCCGATTTTGAGGAGCAAATGCAGTTGGCCGTATCGGAAGCTACCTCGGCATTTGGTGATGGCTCGGTATTTATTGAGCGTTATGTTTCATCGCCACGGCATATTGAGATACAGGTTTTGGGCGACACGCACGGCAACATCCTGCATTTGTTTGAGCGGGATTGTTCGGTACAGCGCAGGCATCAAAAAGTAATTGAAGAAGCGCCCTCATCGGTTTTAACACCTGAGATTCGTGAGGCAATGGGTAAGTGCGCTGTTGATGTAGCGCGTTCGGTTAATTACACCGGCGCAGGTACAGTGGAGTTTATTATGGACGAGCAGATGAACTTCTATTTTTTAGAAATGAATACCCGCCTGCAGGTGGAGCACCCGGTAACGGAACTGATCACTGGCATCGACCTGGTAAAAGAGCAAATAAAAATAGCAAGGGGCGAAGCCATCAGTTTTAAACAAAAAGACCTGGAAATAAAAGGCCATGCCATGGAACTGCGTGTATACGCTGAGGATCCTGCCAATAACTTTTTACCGGATATAGGTACATTGCAAACCTACATCACACCGAAAGGTCCGGGTGTGAGGGTTGATGATGGCTTTGAACAAGGTATGGAAATCCCCATTTATTACGACCCTATGATTGCCAAGCTTATTACTTATGGTAAGGATAGGGCCGAAGCTATTGAACGGATGATTAGGGCTATTGATGAATACAGCATTACTGGCATTACTACTACATTGGCGTTCGGCAAATTTGTAATGCAGCATGAAGCATTTACCTCAGGTAATTTTGACACTCATTTTGTAAAGAAATACTTTACGCCAGAGGTACTGCAAACAGGTAACGACGACGAAGCCCTGATTGCTGCTTTGATAATGCAAAAGCTATTAAGCGAGAAAAAGATTAATTTAACCAATGGTGTTTTAGAAAGCAGTAATTGGGTAAAGAACAGAAAAAACCTCTTTTAAGGACAGCCAAAGGAGAGGCTTTGAAATTTATTATGTTAGTTAATCGTTTGCGGTTTTTGCCAAAAATAGACTGGATTATTAGCAGCATATTCTACCACATCACCGTTAGCTTTTTTAGGCTGAAATATGGTGGTGTAAGAACCCGGATATAAATTAATATACACAATTGAAGCCATGCCGGGTTTGCGTGTTTCCAGATCCCACTCGCTTTTGACAGAACATTTAAGCCAGTATAGGTTTTTCGACATATAATAGCCTAAATAATAATCTTTTGTTTCTTTTTCCTGGTTATTCCAGTTGGCATCATCATTCAATACCAGGTCGTCGCTGCCTTTCAACAGTCGCTCCCTAACTTCTTCAATATTTAGCAGGTTACCTTTGCTGTCGCTAACATAAGCGTTAAAGGTCGGGTCCATCCATACCCATTTATTGAATGTTTTTGACCATACTACGTTAATTACATGACAGTCAAAATCGTTCGTATCTTTAGGCATGCAGGTCACTATTCTTGCCTTGAAACCTTCAGCCTGGTAAACATCCCGTAAGGTAGTAGCCATCATACGGCAATTAACACCGCGATTTTCCTTTTTACATATGGTTATCAGGTCCGCAGCGTTTTTTGATTTAGGATTACCTGAATTTCCATCATGCCTGATCTCATTATGTACCCAGTGTAAAAGGTTTTTCATTCTGCTGATCTCATCGCCGTTACCGCTCACTGAATCGAGGTTGAATCTGGTTTTTAGTTCAACCAATTCAGGTGCAGATGATGACTGGTAGGTAAATGCTGGCAAAGCAGCAGTTGAGTTATTATAAGGGCCCGATTGCTGCAATAGATAACCATAATCAAATTTGTTGCGCAGTTTTTGAAGAGCATCTTTGAATTCAGCTTCATTCCTGATATTATCGAGGTCGCTGTCGACTGATGCGTGTTTATAATCGCTGAAACCTTCAGCTATTGCCTTTTTAAAGTAAGTTATCGCTACAGCCTTTTTTCCTTCCTGGGATGAGAAGCATGCCAGGTTATAGTACATGTTTTGGGTAAAGTCCATCACGCTTTTCTTTGCCTCAGGCGATAGATTGTTGTAATGATCGAGCCATTCATTGGTTTCAGCAATTCCGGCTTCATCGTTTTTCGTTTTGGAAGCTTCGCTAACCTTTTGGCTCATTTCCCTGGAATAGGTTTGGAAATCGGTTAATTCCTTATTTAATTGCGCATTGGCAAACAAACAGCTTAAACATATGCAGCAGATCAATAACAATTTCCTCATAGTTTAGAATTTTCACTTAAGATAGTTAAAAACACAAAAACGTTACAAATCATTTAATATTTAGTTCATAGCTTATTTAGCCGCTCTATCAAAGGCACTTGCGCTGGGTTTATTTTTTGCTTCGCGATATCAATATCAAACCAATCTGCCCTGTCAACTTCAGGGATAGAAATCATTTTCCCTGACCGGGGAGGCCATTCCAAATCAAAAACATTACTTACAATAGTTTCTTGATCAATGTCGCCCTCAATTGCCCAGGCATACACTGTTTTGCCGCTCTTCTGTTTAATAGATCCTAAGGAGATAAAGTCGCCATCAACCCGCTTACCGGTTTCTTCCTGAAACTCGCGTTTAGCTGCTGCAAGCGGTTCTTCATCATCCAAAAACTCGCCTTTGGGTATTGTCCAGCTGCCTTCGTCCTTGTTTTTAAAGAACGGTCCGCCGGGATGTACCAGGAAGATTTGTAATATGTTATTTATTTTTCGATATAAGAGTATTCCGGCGCTTTGCTTGGGCATAATGTTTATAGTTATGGCTAAGTTAACAAAACCAAAAGTACCAGCATTAGTTTTAGCCCCCAGCCCCTAAAGGGGAGTTTTGATTAACTCGATGTCATTTTATATAGTTTGGAATAAAGTCATATGTAAATAACTAAATTTGTGCTTCAAAAATCCCCTTTAGGGGGGTAGGGGGCATATGTTTACAGGAATAATAGAAACTTTAGGTAAGGTAACCGATCTGCAACATGATCATGGCAATCTGCATATTACGGTGGAGTCAGCTATCGCGGCTGAGTTAAAGATAGATCAGTCGGTAGCGCATAACGGCGTTTGTTTAACAGTGGTAGCACTGGCAGATGGCAAACATACCGTAACCGCTATTGAGGAAACGTTGAACAAAACAAATATTGGCGATTTGAAGATTGGCGACCTGGTAAATTTGGAACGCTGCATGCAAATGAATGCGCGCCTTGATGGGCACATCGTTCAGGGGCATGTTGATCAAACTGCAACTTGCGTAGCTTTTAATGAGCTTGCCGGCAGCTGGGAATACACTTTTGAATATGATGCCGCCGCAGGTAATGTTACGGTTGAAAAAGGTTCAATTTGTGTAAATGGCATAAGCCTTACAGTTGTTAACTCCTTTGCTAATACTTTTTCCGTAGCTATTATCCCTTATACTTTTGAGCATACCAATCTGCAGCACGTACGCGTAGGCTCGTTTGTGAATCTGGAGTTTGATATCATTGGGAAGTATGTGGCGAGGTTGATGAATAGATAGTGAACCAGGATTTGTGAATCAGGATTCGCTGGAATTATTTGATTCTTAGGATGTTTTCAAGCATCATGTAAATCTATTAAATCGAATAAATCCCGGTTCATTTGGTTAATATTTCAACCCGACTCTTCGCATACGCAATATAGCTTTGCTGATTCTTAGCTGGCTTTGCTGTCAAAAATTTTTTGTAATATTTTATGGCGGAGTTTTTCTTCTTCAATTCAGTATCGTACAGATTAGCCAGCGAATACCAGGTTATCGGTGTTTCGGTAAACTGTAATGCTTTTTGATAGGCCTGTTCAGCCTTTTTAAACTTCCTGAGCGTTTCATAAGTATCGGCTATTTCGCTGTAATAGCTATTAATGTTGGGCGATATGCCTTGCGTGATAGTTTTTTGGAAGTATGTGATTGCCTTGTTGTAATCTTTTAATGCTTTATAGCATGCCCCAGTAAAATAGTAAGTTGTTTCGGTTTGCTCCATCTCAGCAATCTGACTAAAAGTTTCAATACTGCATTTGTACTGATTCAAATTATAATAAGCAATACCCAATTGTGTTAATATCGAGCCAGACTGATTGCCTAACAGTACCAGTTTCTCACAATTATTAGCTGTTTCCGACCATTTCTTCTGGTTGTATTCCAGTTTTACAAGGCTTTGCAGTAAGATCATATTTTCAGGATCGGCGATGATGGCACGGTCTAAAACCTTTTCGGCCGCGGAATATGCTTTCATGCTTATATACATATCACCAAGATCCGATGCTACATCTGCATCCTCAGGATTTAGCTTGTTGGCTCTTATGAGGTAATTTACCGCAGCGATCACATCCTTTTTATCAATGCTGATCTTAGCTAATTGCTTGTATACAATAAAATTGGTGCTGTCCTTTAATATTATCTTTTTATAAAAGACTTCTGCATTTATTTCATTGCCCCGGCGCAGGTTGATACTGCCTAAACTGTATAATACTGAGGTGCTGGTAGAATCCATTGCATAAACACGTTCATAATAAGTTTCGGCTTCAGGTAGTTTGCCATTCATCTGGTTGCAGTAGGCAAGTGCTTTTAATATTTTGATGTTAGTGATGGGTTCAGGGTTATTTTGTTTCAGGTAATTTACAGCCTGGTCAAAGCGTTGATTTTGATAATAATCAAGCAATATGGCATTGTTTTGCCTTGTGCTATCCTGCGAAAATGCGTGTTGAAAAAGGCCGGTAATAAGAAGTAGGATGATGTAGTATTTCATATAACTAAATTATTAGTTATAAACTATAAATCCAAATTATTAAACAAAATAGCTGAATAGGGGTTGTATTGATATAATTTAAAAACGACAACACTATGGATAAGTTAAAGAAATTTGCGTTGATGGAGAAGATTGTCCATGAACTGGAAGATCTGAAAAATAGTCAGCAGGCCATCATTCAAAAGCTTGCTAAGATAGAGGTGGATAATATTGACCTGGGCAATAAAAGATTGGAAAAAGACCTGCCTGATATGCACCAAAGGGTAGCCGATAATTTGGATACTATTGCAGCGATATTGGAAGATTTTGCCAGCCAAACCGATAGCTACAGCAATAGCAATAATATTGCAGCGTTGAAGGAGCAGGAAGAAATAAAGAATCTTTAAAATGAGAAATCCCCGGAAACGAGGATTTTTTTTACTTTAATTGTCATCCTGAGCGATAGCGAAGAATCTTTATACTTGTATAGTCAGCGTACAGGTTCTTCGCTATCAGAATGACAAACACAAAGTAATTACTCTATACTCTTCCCCTTCATTGCTGTACTTATTGCCACATCCATTAAACGCTCGGCAAACGGACGGGTAAATTCATTCAGCTCATCAATGGCTTTGTGTATCAAATCCTTGTTGCCGCTGTTTAATGCTTCTTTAAGGGTTTGTATGTATTTATTGGTTTCACTTAGTTCGCTTATTGATAAGAAGCTATTATTCTTCTGGATGAAACGCTCTACGGTATAAACCATTTGTTCGCCTTCGGTACGGGCTTCTATCAGCATACGTTGGGCAACATCTTCTTTAGCGTGGGTAATGCTATCCAAAAGCATTTGCTCAACCTGGTCATCAGTAATACCGTAGGTTGGTTTTACTTCAACCTGCTGTTTTACACCCGAGCGCAGTTCAATAGCTTGTATAGTTAATATCCCATCGGCATTTAGCAAAAAGTTGATATCAACCTTAGGGAAGCCAGCAGGCATTGATGGTATACCTTTCAGATCAAACTCTGCCAGTTTACGGTTCTCACTGATCAAATCGCGCTCGCCCTGATAAACGGCAATTTTCATGTTTACCTGCCCGTCTATGGAAGTAGTGTATTGTCTGCCCGCCTTGGTTGGTACTTTTGAATTACGCGGGATGATCACATCCATTAAACCGCCCATGGTTTCAATACCTAAGGATAGCGGGGTAACATCCAGCAATAAAATATCACTGCGGTTACCGGCTAAAATATCTGCTTGTATAGCAGCACCGAGAGCAACAACTTCATCTGGGTTCACCTCATCATGCACCGGGCGACCGAAAAACTCACCCACCATCTTTTTCACCAATGCTGTACGTGTTGATCCGCCCACCATTACCACTTCATCAATTTTATCAATAGTCAAGCCAGCATCTTTTAAGGCGTTGCGGCAGGCTGTGATGGTTTGCTCAACCTTTGGTAATATCAATTGCTCAAAAGTTGCCTTATCAAGAGTGCACCAGATCTCACCTATCTTTTCATTAAACAGGCTCTGATGCGCGAATGATTTTTTAGCTTCCTCAGCCTTCAAACGCAGTTGTTGGGCCAGTTCATGGTTCTCTATCAGTTCGGCTTTGTTAAGCTGATTTTTTTCTATCCAGTAATCAACAATAGCGCTGTCAAAATCATCGCCACCTAAAAAAGTATCGCCATTGGTAGCTAATACTTCGAAAATGCCGTTTTGAATTTGCAGGATAGATACATCAAATGTGCCTCCGCCTAAATCATATACAGCTATAGTTTTAGTTTCTTCAGGATTTAGGCCGATACCGTAAGCCAAACTAGCGGCTGTAGGCTCGTTTACAATGCGCAGAACATCCAGTCCGGCCAGTTTACCTGCATCGCGGGTTGCCTGGCGTTGTGAGTCATTGAAATAGGCGGGTACAGTTATTACAGCACGATTAACAGGCGTTTTTAAGGCATGTTCGGCGCGGGCTTTTAGTTCTTTCAGTATCAGGCCTGATAGCTCTATCGGTGTATAAAATTTATCGCCAACCTTTATTTTCACCAGGCTTTCGCTGTCGTCGTCGATGACTTTATAGCTAAAAAAGCTTTTATAGTTTTCAATGTCTTTATATGACCGGCCCAATAGACGCTTTACAGAGAATATTGTATTGCTGGGGTCGGTTGTTAAATATTCCCTGGCTTCGTTACCAACAGTAATATCACCTGTATTTGAAAAATGCACAACAGAGGGTACTAACACGCCTTTTCCTGCATCATTTATCACCTGCGGGTTTTTATCAGGATTGATGAATGCCACCAGCGAGTTAGTGGTACCCAAATCAATGCCGACAATAATTTCTTCCTTTTGTATTGAACCTGTTGCCAGGTTGATAGACACTTTAGCCATAGTACTATATTAACAAGCGGCAAATGTAGCTAGTTTTAGCTGATGATGTGTCATGTTAGTTTCGGATTTCGGAATTTCGATTTCGGATTTGGTTTATTACCCTTCCTGTCATTTCGAACGATAGAGAGAAATCTTCTTCAGCATGAATAGCGAATAGGTAAGTCGAAGAAGATTTCTCCTCGTACCTCGTTCGAAATGACAGTGGCGGAATGACAGGGGAACTTTTCCCGTATGTAACAAAACAATTATATCCTTAATCTTTTAATTCTCTAAATTCTGATTACTTTCACATCTCTATGAAGCAATACGTAATACCCCCTTTTTTACGCTGTTCATTTTTGCTGTTGCTCCTCGGGGCTACAGCTACTATTACCAAAGCACAGGAGTTTGGTGGTAATCCGCCATCCATCAAATGGGATCAGGTAAATACACCTGCCGCAAAAGTTATATTCCCCTTCGGGTTAGACTCAGCAGGCTTACGGGTAGCTAATATTGTTGAGCAGATGAACAAGGCCATACAGCCAACCATCGGTTTTAAACAAAAGCAGGTAAGCATTTTACTGCAAAACCAAACTACCATAGCCAATGCATACGTGCAGCTGGCACCTTTCAGGAGTGAATTTTATTTAACACCCGATCAAAACAGCTTTGCTATTGGCAGTTTGCCCTGGCCCGAGCAATTGGCTATACATGAATTCAGGCATGTGCAGCAATACAATAACTTTAATGTAGGTGTATCAAAAGTATTGCACGTTATTTTTGGCGAGGGAGGGCAGGCCGTAGGTAATGAGCTCTCTATCCCCAACTGGTTTTTTGAGGGCGATGCTGTTTTTAATGAAACCCATGTAAGTGACCAGGGCAGGGGCAGGATACCTTATTTTTTTGATGGTTACCGTGCTTTATGGGCCGATGGCAGGGATTACAGCTATATGAAATTGCGCAACGGTTCGTACCTGGATTATACACCCGATTGGTACCCGCTGGGCTATATGCTGGTAAGTTACGGCCGTGAAAAATATGGGGATTACTTCTGGAAAAATGTTACCCATGATGCTGCAGCCTACAAAGGTGGCCTTTATCCTTTTGAGCGGGCAATTAAAAAGTATGCTGGAGTGGATTTTGTACAATTCAGGAACGATGGATTGAATTATTACAAACAACAGTTTATAACCCAAACACCGCAGCAGTTTGCAGGTAATAAGTATAAAAAGAACCGGCACTTTATCGCTGATCAGGAATATCCTGTGTATGTAAATGATAGTACTATCATCTACATGAAAAGTACCTATAATCATATCCCAGTTTTCGTAGTAAAAACGGGTAATAAGGAGCGAAAAATAAGTGTAAGAGATTTTTCATTGGATAGCTATTTCGATTACCATGACGGCAAAATAACCTATGCCTCCTACCGACAGGACCTGCGATGGAATTACCGCGATTACAGTGACGTAATGGTGGTGGATGTTAATACAGGAAAAGAGCACAGGATAACGGTAAAATCCAAATACTTTTCGCCAGCCTTTAGCGCGGACGGTAAAAATGTTATAGCCGTTAAAGTTGGGCCATCAGGTAAAAGTGATTTGCATTTGCTGGATGTGAGTGATGGTAAATTGATTGCTGCCATCCCCAATAAAGATGGCCTGTTTTTTACTTATCCAAAGTTTTATGATAATGATAGATTAATCTCCGCTGTGCGGAACAATAAAGGCAAAATGTCACTGGCGCTTATCAGTATAAAAACAGGCGATGTTAAGTATTTGCTGCCCTTTACTTATCAGCCGATAGCTTTCCCTTTGGTGCATAAGGACACCGTTTACTTTAGCGCGGTGTCGGGTATAAATGATAAATTGTTCGCCTTGTCAGTAAACGACCATAAACTTTATGAGTTGACCAATGATTCGTTAAAAAGCTCCATTGGCAATTACCAACCTAGTATATCACCTAATAAAATGGCTTGGGTGAGTTTTACAGCTTTTGGTTATAAAATGCATGAGGCTGATAAGAGTGCTGTTCAGTGGAATAGCCTTCCCGATGCAAGTTTGCCCGGTGGCATGCCTGATTTTGCTATCTCGGCCTTAAAAAGAGATTCATCAACTGATCTGCTAGCCAATGTGGTTGATAGTTCATTAAAAGTTACCAAATACCATAAGTCGTACCACTTATTTAATTTTCATAGTCTCATCCCTGATATCAGCGATCCTAATTATACCTTTTCACTTTCCGGGGAAAATGTGTTGAATACCTTTCAATCCGCTTTGTCATTTACTTATAACCGTAATGAGGGTTACAAGGAGTTTGGTTTTGATGGCATATACGGCGCGCTGTTCCCTTACATAGACGGCGGGGCGGATTATACCATTGACAGGCGTGCTTATTATCGTGGAGAAAATGTATACTGGAATGAAACCACTATTCATGGCGGCCTGGAATTGCCATTAAACCTGAGCAGCGGCAAGTTATCTACTTCATTAGCTATCGGTAGTGATCTGTATTACAGTAGCACTAACTTCCAGCAGCCATTCCAGCAGGATTTTAATGATATCTCATACACTTATCTGAATAATTATATTGTCTTTAACAATAGCATTCAGCAGGCTAAGCAACATATTTATCCGAGGTTTGGGCAAAGCATTACCTTAAATTATAAAAATGCCATCAGTGGTATAAGTGCAACGCAGTTTTTGGCTAATGGTACTTTTTATTTTCCAGGATTGTTTGTTAATCATAACCTGATTATCAATGTGGCACATCAGCAAAAAGGGAATGATAACAATGTGATCGATTTCTCAAATGATTTTCCATTTTCAAGGGGTTATACAGCCGAAAATCTGTATGATATGAATAAGGCAGGCGCCAGTTATGATTTCCCGATTGCTTATCCTGATTGGGGTGTTGCCAATACCATATATTTTTTACGTTTGCGCGGAAATCTGTTTTATGATTATACTCATGCCACTGATTTTTATACCGATGGCAGTAAGTTTAAAGGTACTTTCCGGTCAACAGGTATGGAATTGTTTTTTGATACCCAATGGTTTAACCAGGAGTCGATCTCATTTGGTATAAGGTACAGCAGGCTGCTTGATCCTGATATTTTTGGCGGAACTGGAAGAAACAGGATTGAGATTGTGTTGCCGGTGAGCTTCTTTTAGATAAGTAGAAATTGTTGGTGAGGACACCAACAACGGGTCTGAATAAAACAGGATATCATACTGAACGCTAGTAGAAGTATGCGGGCAAAGGCCTCTGCGCTTACCCTTCGACTATCGCTCAGGGTGACAGCTATTACCCATTCACCGCTTTCAAAATAGCTTTTACTTTCTCGGCATCAGTTACATCCAGGCTGTACTCATCGCCAATTTCCTGGCCCATTAATATGTGATCGTTCCGATACTCCATTTGACTTTGCAGGCGGGTACGGGCGGATGAGTGGATCTCATTTACCGCGGTGAAATGTACCAGGTCGGCGGCATTATTTTCGTTGATGCCACTGCCCGGCATAATAATAATACGTCCTGCAGCTTTCTCAACCAAGTGATTAATAGTATTTGCACCCTCCATTGCAGTAGTTTTACCGCCCGAGGTGAGTATACGTTCAAAACCCAGTTCAATAATATCTTCAAGGGCCTGGTACATATCGGCACACATATCAAATGCCCGGTGAAAGGTTACACCAAGTCCCCATTGTTTTGCCAGGCGTACCAGCTCACCGTTACGTATTTTGTCGATAGTACCATCAGTATTCAATATGCCTATTACAATGCCATCACAACCAGCCTCAATGCAATACCTTACATCAGCCATCATGATCTCAAAATCAAGATCATTATACAAAAAATCACCGGGCCGTGGCCTGATGAGTACGTATAATTTAATATGAAGCAGCTTACGGGCCATTAATATCTGGCCAAAGGATGGGGTAGTACCGCCTTCTTTTAAATTTTCACACAATTCTACTCTTATAGCGCCACCATTTTGTGCAGCAACAGCTGAAGTAACGGAGCTGGCGCAAACTTCAAGTGAAATCATGTTTAAATTTTAGGGTCGTTAAGTGCTAAGTGTAATTTTAACAGTAAATATAAGATATAGCTTAAATTATTTGTGTAAGTAGACACTTAATTTAATAAAAACTCTTCCCTTTAATTAGCAAATCTTGCGTTTTGCTGTTACAAACTGCATATTCAAAACCGGGTTGTATAGCATAGGCACCATGTTCACCTTTTTTGTTGATGGCCAGAAAACCAACCTGTATCTGTTTAGCGGTGTCGGGTTTCTTTTTTATGATGCGGTTAACAGCTTCTCTGCATGCGTCCTCTGGGTGATAGCCCTGGCGCATCAACTCAACTACTAAAAAACTGCCTACATTACGTATCACTTCTTCGCCAACGCCTGTTGAAGTAGCTCCGCCAACTTCATTGTCAACAAATAAACCGGCACCTATTATCGGACTGTCGCCAACACGGCCATGTAATTTAAAAGCCATACCGCTGGTTGTACAGGCACCGGAGATATTTCCTTTAGCATCAAGTGCCAGCATACCAATGGTATCATGGTTATACTGGTTACCGGGTGCATGTTGTTTATCTTCAATATTTAATACTGGGGCATATTTGGCCGTTTTAAGCCATTCTTTCCATGCTTTTTCTGATTCCGGGGTTAGTAGTTTTTCTCGTTTAAATCCTTGTTCTACAGCAAACTGTGTAGCGCCATCGCCCACCAACATAATATGTGGTGTTTTCTCCATTACCAAACGCGCTACGGAAATAGGATGGGCTATATCTTCCATAGCTGCCACAGAGCCACAGTTGCCAAATTCATCCATAATACAGGCATCCAGTGTAACATGTCCGTCGCGATCGGGATAACCGGCTCTGCCAACGGTATGGTTATTCATGTCGGCTTCAGGAATCCTTACACCGGCTTCAACAGCATCCAATGCGCGCCCACCTTTTTCAAGTGTTTTCCATGCTTCCTTATTGGCATCAACCCCAAAATTCCATGTGGAGATCACAATAGGAAAGCCCGCAGGTTCAATACTATTAATTGTTTTGGCGAAAGCCGAGTGTGAAAGTGCTGTAATTGATGCGGTTGCAGCAGATACTTTAATGAATTTGCGACGATTATACATTTCGCTAATATAAATATTAGCTGTGGAGATGCCTAAACATCAGCATAAAATGTAATGGAAATATTATTTTTTAGTTTTAATGAATAATCCCATAATAAGTGATATTACCGTTCCTACAAAGAATTGCCCAACTAAAGACTCTCCAATCTGTGCTCCGGTTGAAAATTCTTTTCTTACTGCGGCTGAATCAGTGATGATCTGTTGTTGCGTTTCACCTTTGGCTATCATTACCTTTTGAGCTTCAGCAACCATATACTGCGCATAACCGGGATTAATGAATTCACAATAAATAAAGCTGAAAAGGGCTGTAATTACAGCAGTAAGTACTGCTATCAATATCCCGGTTTTTAGGGCTTGTCCGTAGGTTAAAGAATTATTCTGTTGCTTTTTGATAGCTTGCATGGCTACATAAATGCCCGTAGCCTGTATCAGGATAGTAAGTAAACCACTAATACCCCTGATATTTGCAGCCTGTATACCCCAGCCCTCGCTATTGTTAACACAGTTGACTATTGAAAAAAAAGAAATGGCAAAAATTCCCACTACTGCCCCGGTTATTATTCCGTATTTTAAAGTTGATCTCATAAAAATGTTAATAGTTTACGATGCAAAGCTGAGGGATATTAAGTTCGGAAACAAAATATTTCAGGTGGAAAAAGGGTGGATATTTGCGTAATCAACAGTAGCAAACCTGGTTTTATACTGGGTTATGGCCTCTTTACGGTTGTTTAAACCAAGTTTAGCATATATATTATTGATATGTGTTTTTATGGTGCTTACCTCAACATAATTTAAGGCAGCAATTTCCTTATTGCTTTTTCCCTCAATTATTAATTGCAAAATATGTTGTTCTTTATTGGTAAGGTTTAAAAATGGATCTGGCTCAACTGTGCTCTGTTTTTTAGCTGCAATATTATATTTTGATACGGTGTATCCCGCAAGTAAAAAGAATAGCGCAACAGCACTTAAATAATAATCGAACTTAAAATACTTGTAAATAAATAACAGGCTGGTTGCCTCGAACAAAATAATAATACCGGCGGTAACCAGGCCGATCTTTATAATGATTTTTACAGCGGATAGGTTCATTTTATTCAAAATTCTGTTTACAGTTTACACAATGCCATTGTTTAGATGAATAGAAAGGTAAAATGGATGCAAAAAACGAATATAAGGTATTTAACCAGCTTGGCCGTGCGGTATTGGGCTCAATGCGGGTAACATGGGTTGATGCGCAATACGGGCAAACAATAGCTATTTCTGTTTCCGGATCTATCTCCAGATCTTCTTCCAGCAGTATTTCATTATCGTCATCTATTATTCTCAGGCATTCATTAAGGTCGCGCTCAAATATCTTGAGCTTAATATCACTTATGGCGTGATTGTATACAGGGTTTAAACCCGACATATGATCATCCTCAATAAAGCAGGGAATATCGTGCGCCTCTAATTTGGCGCGGATAATATGTGCCAGCATTGGGTCATGGTAGGTTTCAAATGTTATAATTTTATCATCCATAATAATGTAATTATACTCTTAGCGGGATAAAATTGTTTTAATTAAAATCTTTACCACAGTTAAAACAATGCCATGCCTTGCGGGCATAAAATGGATATGTAACCGTTAAAAATGATACGATTGCACCAAACCAATTAGTTCTTTGGATAGTGGCTGCACCATAACGCACATTTGTAGACTGGCAATAAGGGCATGGCGTTTCTTCATTATCCACTACTTCATCTAATGCAAGATCTTCATTTTGTGCTAAAATCAGTTGGCATGTTTTAAAATCGTGTTCAAATATTTTTAATTTTACGCCGCCTAATGCCTGTGTATAAAGCGGGTTCATGCCTATTGTATTATTGTCGGCTATATAGCAATCTATGCCATTAGCTTCTAGTCTGCCCTTTATAATTTCGGCGAGCATAGGATCATTATAGCTCTCAAACGTTACTATTCTATCCTCCATAAAAATTAAATAATAAACTAATATAGTTAGTTTTTATTTAATTTGCCGAACATGAACCGCATCGATCGTATTTCAGCTATTTTAATACAACTGCAATCGCGCAGGGTGGTAAAGGCAGGCGATATTGCCGCACGTTTCAATATCAGTTTGCGCACTGTTTATCGTGATGTGAAAACATTGGAAGAGGCAGGTATCCCTATTATTGGCGAAGCCGGGGTAGGTTATTCCATTATGGATGGATACCGCCTGCCACCGGTGATGTTTACCAAGGAAGAAGCTACCGCTTTTTTAACTGCTGAAAAATTTGTTGAGAAGCTGACAGATGCATCAACCATAGCCAATCATAAATCGGCTATGTATAAAATAAAAGCGATACTACGAACTACTGAAAAGGATTTGCTTGAAGATATAGATAACAAAATAGAAGTTCTAAAAGGTTCAAATAAGCCAATAAGCACAAATAATGATTATATACAAACTATTCTGAACAGTATAGCGCAAAAGCATATTATAGTTATCGATTATTTTGCCCATCATAGTCAGCAGCATACAACACGCGAGATTGAACCTGTGGGTATAATTTTTGCTGATACCTATTGGCACTTGATCGCTTATTGTCGTTTAAGAAATGATTACCGCGATTTCAGGATCGACCGTATAAATAAGCTTTGTGTAAGCGATAAAAAGTTCACCAGTCAGCACCCAACATTAAAGGACTATATAGCCCGGACAGCTAAGGATAAGGATTTGGAAACAATTATTATACGGGTTGAAAAGGTTGTTTATGGGAATCTTGACTATCAAAAATATTACAGCGGTTTTGTGTCTGAAAAAAAGATGGGGAATATCACTGAGATGACTTTCCTTACTTCATCAATTGAAGGTTTTGCCCGCTGGTACATGATGTTTGGCGACCATGCCGAGATTATTAAGCCTGATAAATTGAGAGACAGGGTTATAGCTCTTTCAGAAATTATGCTGCAAAGGTTATCTGTTGATGTAAAATAACATCAGGTTCCCATAATTGCGCTCGTCACTGACGAGCGCAATCAATTTTTTCTTTTTCCTGCTGACATACAGCTGTCATTAGCTGGCCGCATATTTGTTTTATAAAATTAAAACCGATATGGAAAGGTCAACACGTTACTGGGTAGTAGTGGTCTCAAAAGATCATATTGCAAATGGTGTTAAAGGCGGCTTTATGCAGGCGAATCATGGTAAATCTTCATCGTTAAAAAAACTGCATACGGGCGATTGGGTGGTAGTTTACTCGCCCAAGCAAACTTATAGCTGTGATAAGGCATTACAGGCTTTTACGGCAATAGGGCAGGTAAAGGATGATGAACTGTACCAATTTAAAATGTCAGAAGATTTTATTCCCTACAGGCGGAATGTTACTTATTACAATTGCAATGAAACACCTATTGCCCCATTAATTAATCAGCTTGATTTTATTGAAAACAAAAATTCGTGGGGATATAGGTTCCGTTTCGGATTTTTTGAGCTGGACGAAAAGGACTTTGAACTGATCAGCTCGCATATGTTAAAAGAAAAACTAATTACCGCCTGAGCAATTTAATATAAAACAAAAACAACTATGGAAACACTAACATTAAAAACAACCATCACCTTTAAAGCTCCTGTTGCCAAAGTTTGGCATGGATTAACTGACCCGGCCACGGTGAAGGAATATTTTTTTGGTACCGATCTTAAATCCGACTGGAAAGTTGGCAGTCCAATAACATTCAGCGGTGAATGGGAGGGTCATAAGTATGAAGACGGCGGTATTATATTGGATATTAATGAGCCCAAGGTATTAAAATACACCTATTGGAGCAGCATGATGGGTCTTGAAAATATACCCGAGAATTACTACAACATCACTTATGAGCTAAGCGAAAGCGGCGGTGTAACTACTTTGGTTATTACCCAGGATGGTGTTAAAAATCAGGAAGCTGCCGATCACTCAGAGCAAAACTGGAAGACAGTGTTTGATGGGTTGAAGAAGATTATTGAGTGATATAAAAGTGGTGTCATTGCGAGGAGGAACGACGAAGCAACCTCGTCGCGTTCGATATGCAAGCGACGAGGTTGCCGCGCTATCGCTCGCAATGACATATATTTAATTCCTGTCAAAAGTCAACCTTTTACCCGGTAAATTATCAATTATAACACCCTCACTATAAGTTAAATTACCTGATACTATTGTATGTATTACTTTAGATTGAAAATCAACGCCTTCAAAAGGGCTCCAGTTGCATTTGTAAAGAATGTTTTCTTTACTTACCTGCCATGGCTTGTTTAAATTAACCAAAACCAAATCGGCATAATAACCTTCACGGATAAAGCCACGCTTTTCTATCTGGAAGCAGATGGCGACATTATGCGCCATTTTTTCGGCTATCTGCTCAAGTGTGATCTTGCCTTCATGATGCAGCTGAAGCATTGCAGGTAAAGCATGTTGTACCAATGGCCCACCGGATGGTGCTTGTAAGTAAGGGAGTGCCTTTTCCTCAATGGTATGCGGGGCATGGTCGGTAGCAATCACATCAATATGGCCATCTAAAACGGCCTTTAAAATACCTTCACGGTCGCTAGCTTTTTTTACTGCAGGGTTCCATTTTATCAGGTTGCCTTTGGTTTCATAATCCTCATCACTAAACCATAAATGGTGAATACACGCTTCGGCAGTTATCCTTTTGTCTTTTAATGGGATATCATTTGTAAACAGGTGTGTTTCTCTTTCAGTTGATATATGCAATATGTGCAGCCTTGTATTATGCTTTTTAGCCAGTTCAACCGCCATGGATGATGACAGGTAACAGGCCTCGGCGCTGCGTATTTTTGGATGAAGTTTCACGGTGATATTATCACCCAGTAATTGCTTGTAGTGGTTTAAATTACTTTGGATGGTTGCCTCATCCTCGCAATGTGTAGCCACTAGCATGGGTGATTGCGAGAAGATGTTTTCCAGCGTTTTAGGATTATCTACCAGCATATTGCCGGTTGACGAACCCATAAATACTTTGACGCCGCAAACGTTATTGATGTCCGTACGCAGCACCTCATCAATATTATCATTACTGGCACCCATAAAAAATGAGTAGTTAGCCAAGGAGTTGTGGCGGCCTATCTCATATTTTTGTTCGAGCAGTTCCTGTGTTAAAGTGTTAGGTACAGTATTAGGCATCTCCATAAAAGAGGTAATACCACCCGCAACAGCCGCCCGCGATTCTGTATAAATATTTGCTTTGTGCGTTAATCCCGGCTCGCGGAAATGAACCTGGTCGTCGATACAACCGGGCAGCAGATGCAAGCCTTCGGCATTGATGATTTGATCTGCAGGTTTATCAATCTGGCTGGCGATCTGCTCTATAAAGCCATCTTTTATGTAGATATCAGCAACAAATTGCGTATTTTCATTAACTACAGTGGCGGATTTTATCAAGATAGAACTCATAATGCAAATATAGTTTTTATAGTCTGAAAGTCGGAAAGACGGCAAGTCCGAAAAATTATTAATAGTCCGGAAGTCGGAAAGTCAGTAAAGTCCGAAAGATTAATTTTCGATAAAAGCATTGCTTTCGGACTTTACTGACTTTCGGTCTTTCCGACTAAAAACTCCCCAACTAAAAGAAAACCTTATCTTTGCCCCATGGCTGTAACTTTTGAAGATTTTAATTTTAACCGGCAAATACTGAACGCGATTGCCGACGCCGGTTATACCGAAGCTACGCCTATACAGCAAAAAGCTATTCCGCCTATATTGAATGGGCAGGATGTTATGGGGATAGCGCAAACAGGCACAGGTAAAACTGCAGCCTATGTATTGCCCATCATCATGAGGCTGAAATATGCCCAGGGCGATAATGCGCGCGCCATTATCATTGCGCCAACCCGCGAACTGGCCATGCAGATAGAGGAGAATGCAAAGCAATTTGCCGCTTATACTGATCTGCGTGTAGTATCAGTATATGGGGGCTTGGGGCCAAAAACTCAGATTGAGCTTATTAATAAAGGTGTCGACATTATCGTAGGTACGCCTGGCCGGTTTATGGATATCTATCTTGCCGGGCACATCGTTACCAAAACTTTACAGGTTTTGGTTTTGGATGAGGCTGATAAAATGATGGACATGGGCTTTATGCCACAGATAAACCGCATATTGGAGGTGGTGCCTGTAAAAAGGCAAAACCTACTATTTTCGGCTACCATGTCTGATAAGATCCATCAACTTTCCAATAACTTTTTGGAATTTCCGACTATTATAGAAGTTACACCGCAGGCTACACCGGCGCAAACAGTTAACCAGCATTTGTACCATGTACCTAATATCAAAACCAAGATCAACCTGCTTAAAAAGCTGCTGGATGAACCGGATGATATTAAAAAATTGATCGTATTTTGTAAAACGAGAGCCGTTGCTGAGGATGTATATAAATTTCTACTCCGTAAATTCGGCGAGAAGGATGTAAAGGTATTGCATGCCAATAAAGGGCAAAATACCCGTATCAATAGTATTAACTCATTTAAAAACGATGAGGTGAAAATATTGGTAGCTACTGATGTTGCTTCGCGTGGTATTGATGTGAGCGATGTGAGCCATGTTATAAATTTTGATGTGCCCGTGGTTATTGAGGATTATGTACACCGCATTGGGCGTACCGGCCGGGCATTCCAATCAGGCGAGGCTATTACTTTTGCTACACCATCAGAGGAATATTATGTGCATAAAATAGAGAAGCTTATCAGGCAAACTATCCCTGTCACGGTAATTCCTGATGAAGTGTTTATTGAGGCCACACCTTATGAAGAGAAACAAGATCAGGCCAAGGAGATCGATATGCAAAAGCGGCGCGATGATCCTGATTTTAAAGGTGCTTTTCACGAAAAGAAAACATTGAATCAAAAATTGAAATTTAAGGCAGCCAGGGAAAAAGCGCAGCCAAACTCAAGGCATGGCAAACCTGCCGGTGCAAAAAAGTTCAGGAAAAAGCATTAATTTGTACATGAAATTAAGAATAACCCCATTAAATTTCGCCAGTGCTCTACTCTTATTGCTGGCTGGTTATGTATGGATAAAGGGCGCCAGTGTAACCGGTGTTAACCTGCCGCATCTGGGTGGCACAATAGGATGGATCTTCCTGCTGTTTGCTTTTGTTGTGTCATTTTTGGATCTGATGCTCCGGAATTTTTTCCCTGAGATCAAAAAATTGTGGATTGTAGAGCTAAGCTTTATAACTTTGACCATTATTATATTTTTACTTGTTAAATAAGAATGAAAAAAAGAGCTGAAATAAAACTGACCATTGATATGGACGAAAATAATGTGCCTGAAAACATTATGTGGGAATCAACCGACTCACAGAATAAAGAGGCGCTTCCGGTTAAATCAATGATGCTGGCACTTTGGGATCAGAGTTATAAAAACACCCTGCGCATTGATCTTTGGACAAAAGATATGCCTGTTGATGATATGAAACGCTTTTTTTATGAAACCCTGCAGACAATGGGCGATAGCTTTTTACGCGCTACAGGTGAAAAGAATATAGTAGAAGACCTTAGAGATTATTGCGCCCATTTTGCCGATAAAATGGAACTAACCCAAAAATAGTTTATCAATGCGCATTAGTTCATTTATATCCTTTGTAGGTTTTATAATGATCATTGTGGCAACCTTTTGCCCTATACTTCATTTTTCCATATTTAATCAAACGGTTTACCAGTTAAACAAGCCTTATGGGCTTGTTTTTTTACTGATAGCCGTTGTTGGCATCATAAGCACTATATTTAGTAATGCTAAATTAACAAAGCTGATGGCATGGGTGTCATTAGGTTTAACTATCATTTTTTATATAGCGGCACTTTTCAGGATCCACACCAGTTTTAGCTTTATCCCATTTCATTCGCTTGCGGGTTATTTGTCTGATAAAATTAGATTCAAGTGGGGATGGTATGTTTTATGCATAGGTTCAGTACTGGCTATAGTCGGCGTTTTAAGCAATAGAAAAAATAATATTAGACTGGATGTTTAATATTATTTCGTATTAATTAACAACTTTAGGTTGTGGGTTAACGTATTAGGGAATACCGTTTTTTCAGCATATTTGTAACTAATAAACTTTATTAAATGTTAAAACTGTCTTTCCGTAACCAGGTATTAACTGGGTTCGCAGTATCCATAGTTCTGGTTTTTTTAGTCGCTATTTTCTCCTATGTAAGTATAACGCAATTAGAGCAAGATCAGGCTAAAGTTGAGCATAGTGAACAATTGATCCATATCTCACGGGATGTTTTACAAAACCTAATTGATGCTGAAACTGGTATGCGTGGTTTTGTAGCCACAGACAGGCCTGTTTTTCTTGATCCTTATAAAGCTGCCCTTCCTGCGATTAAAAACGACATTGATAAATTAAAATTATTGGCTGTACAAAGCCCTGAACAGCAAGACGATTTAGATGTGCTCTATACCCTTACTAATAAACAGTTAGAGCTTATAAAAAATAATATTGATGTAAGAGATGTTGTAGGCTTGGAGTATATGGGGCAGCATAGTATGTTGTTGAATGGTAAGCAGGTAATGGATAGCATACGTGCTACTATCAACAAGATAAATGCTAAAGAGGATGCGGAACTTGCCCAGGGGCGCGCAAAAACACAGAGTGCTGCAAACTATACCATTGTAACCATATTTATTGGCTCATTTATTTTCCTGGCTATTATTATTGTATTATTCATCTACATACAAAAAACCTTTGACCGGCAGAAAAAGATAGAAGAAGAGGTACGCGTTACCAACATCGAGCTTGAGAAAGTTTTAGCTGAAAACGAGGCCAAAAACTGGTTGCTTACCGGTACTGGGCTTATTAACGAGAGAATGCAAGGCCAGCAAAGCGAAAAAGAGCTTGCTGAAAATATTCTTGCCGAAGTATGCCATTATACAAGCGCGGTAACAGGAACATTTTATTTATATAATGAAGCTGAAGAACGTTTGGAGCTATATGCGGCATACGCATTCCATGATTTAAGCGCTTTAAAAAAATCAATCAAACTAAAAGAAAACTGGATTGGCCAGGCAGCTGAAAATAGGAAAGAAGCTATTGTAAAAGGCAGACTGAATGACGCCATGTCGCTGCAAAGTTCAATTATAAGTGAGGCCCTTGTTGAGAGTTTGATTGTACCTTTCTTTTTTGATAAACAGTTAAAGGGTGTTATAGAGATAGCTTTTAATGGTGACCTTGATAACAACAGTCGTGATTATATTTTAGCTGTTGCTAATGATATTGGTATAGCTGTTAATACGGCGCAGGCTCGCACCATAATGCACGATCTGTTTGAAGAAACACAACAGCAGGCCGAAGAACTGGAAGCGCAACAGGAAGAAATGCGTGTTACCAACGAAGAGCTGATGAACAAAACAGAAATGTTGGAAGCATCAGAAGAAGAGCTGAGAACACAGCAGGAAGAATTACGCGCAATAAACGCCGAACTGGAAGAAAAAGCCAGTTTGCTGGAAGAAAAGAACCAGGCCATTGAAGAGGCCCGTAAATCTATTGATATAAAGGTTCTGGAACTGGAAACTACCGGTAAGTATAAATCGGAGTTTTTGGCCAATATGAGCCACGAGTTGCGCACACCGCTTAATAGTATATTGGTGTTGGCGCGGATCTTAAAAGATAATAAACCACTAAACCTTTCTGAAGATCAGATAAAATATGCCAGTGTAATTTTCAATGCCGGTAATGACCTGCTTACGCTCATCAATGATATCCTCGATCTTTCAAAAATTGAATCGGGTAAGCTGGAGATGCAAAACGAACAGGTAAAAATAACCGACATACTAAAAGATATGGAGATGTTATTTGCTGAGGTTGCATCACATAAAAACATCACATTTAACAGTAGTGTTGGCAATGTGCCTAAGTCGATATTTACTGATAAGGTGAGGGTTGAGCAGGTAATTAAAAATCTGCTTTCAAACGCTTTTAAATTCACGTCTGAGAAAGGAACAATAAGTATAGATGTTGTACCCGGGCCAATTGAAAAAACGCTTAGCTTTTGTATAAAAGATACAGGCGTAGGTATACCAAAAGATAAGCAAAAAGTAATATTCGAAGCATTTCAGCAAGCCGATGGTTCAACAAGCCGCAAATACGGCGGTACAGGCTTAGGCTTGTCTATTAGTCGTGAGTTAACCGCATTGCTTGGCGGCGTTATTACTTTAACAAGCGAGCCGGGTGTAGGCAGTGAGTTTATACTTACTATTCCTTTTGAGGCTAAGCAAGTACCGGTGATAGAGGAAGATCTGTTGCCAACGGCTGAAACCTTCAATGCAAAACCAGAATTCCTGAAACCGGTACTAAAGAAAGCAAGGGCAGAGGACAGGGACCCATTGGTAGTTATTGTTGAGGATGATAAAAACTTTGCCAATATTCTGCATGATTACTCGCGTGATCATGGTTATAAATCGGTAATGGTAAATGAAGGCACCAATGCTGTTGAGATCATCAAAGAGCATATGCCTGATGCTGTAATTCTGGATATTATGTTGCCTGGAAAAGATGGCTGGCAGATACTAAAAGAGTTAAAGCAATCAGAAGATACCATGCATATCCCTGTTCACCTTATGTCGGCAGGGGATGCTGCCGCTAACCGTGTGCGCCGTGAAGGTGCTATTAGCTTCCTTAAAAAACCGATAGATACAGGTACGCTTGATAAGCTATTTACGGATATAATGCTGCAAAGCGGCGCTAAATTTAAGCAGATATTGTTGGTTGAAGATCATAAAGCGCAAAGCCAGGCCCTGAAGGATATGATGGAAGGGCAGGGTATAACCGTTGACCAGGCCTTTGATGGTGAATCAGCATTCAGGATGCTGCATGAGAATGAGTACCAGTGTGTTATTCTTGACCTGAACCTGCCTGATATATCAGGTCTTGACCTGCTGGATAAGATAAAGGGAGTTGATCGATTTATTGAACTGCCGGTTATTATCAACACCGCCATGGAGCTTGATAAAACATCAGTTAACAGGCTGATGCATTATGCTAATGCCATGGTGGTAAAAACAAGTAAATCATCAGACAGGCTGATTGATGAAGTAAACCTTTTCCTGAATAAAATTAGCGAAGCAAATAGTAAGGGATCAATTATACCTAATGCAAAAGCTAAGGTAATGAATAAAGGCAGAGACGCTTTAAAAGGTAAAAAAGTACTGATAGTGGATGATGATATGCGTAATATATTTGCCCTGAGCAGCGCATTGGAAAGTTATGATTTTGTGGTTGAAATTGCTAACGATGGGGAAGAAGCCATTGCCAAATTAGAGCAGATAAATGATGTTGATATAGTTTTGATGGATATCATGATGCCTAAAATGGATGGTTATGAAGCCACCAGATATATACGTAAGCAAAACAAATGGGCCAAGTTGCCTGTAATAGCTTTAACAGCTAAAGCAATGAAAGATGATCGTGAAAAATGTATAGCAGCCGGAGCTAATGATTATATTACCAAACCGGTTGATATAGATAGATTGATAGCATTGATGCAGCTGTGGTTAGGAAGCTAAATTATATGATAAGTCAACAGGGTATTTTGCCGGCACCGCAATTAGACGAATTAATAGATCTGATTAAAAAAATTCATGGGTTTGATTTCTCAGCCTATTCAAAAGCATCCTTAAAACGGAGGGTGCTGAGAATAATGCAGAATAAACGATTGGAGTTTTATGATCTTAAGCATATACTGGTAAATGACCGGGCCTTTTTTCAGGAGTTTTTAGATGAGGTTACCGTGAACGTTACCGAAATGTTTCGTGATCCCTCGTTCTATAAAGCACTTAACAGCCAGGTAATACCCTATTTATCAACCTATCAGCATATTAAAATATGGAGTGCAGGTTGTGCATCGGGAGAGGAGGTTTACTCGCTGACAATTTTAATGCGTGAGGCCGGTTTAAGTAAAAAATCATTCATATACGGTACAGATATCAATACTGAAATGCTTAAAGAAGCACGGAGAGGGATTTATAGCCTTAAAAAAATAAAAAGCTATGCCGAAAATTATCAGTATTCAGGTTTAAAGGGATCATTGACAGATCATTTTACTATCATGTATGATGCCGCAACAATTCATAGTGAATTAAAACCAAATACATTGTTTTCAATTCATAACTTAGTATCTGATGCTATATTTAATGAGTTTCAAATGATTACATGCAGAAATGTGTTTATTTATTTTGAAACTGAATTGCAGGAGAAAGTGTTAGAGCTTTTTTATAACAGTTTATCGCCGTTTGGCTTTTTGTGTATGGGGAGTAAGGAAACTATACGGTCTGATAAATTCAAAAAGAAGTTTAAAGTAATTAACAGTAAGGAAAACATATACCAGAAAATTGCCACTTGATAATAACATAATACAGCGCTGGCAAAAGTCAGAAGTTTTGCTGCTTGGCGGATCTGCAGGTTCATTTAACCTGATTTTCCAGATTGTGAAAAATTTTGAAGCAAATCTTAATAAAACGGTAATTATAGTTATTCACAGAAAAAAAAATTTCTTCAGTGAAATTGAAAAACTGTTTGCAAATAACAGCCGTATGCCCCTCAAAGAAATTAGTGATAAGGAGCTAATAAAGAAAAATACAATATTTATAGCTCCTGCAAACTATCACACTTTAATTGAAAAAGAAAAGTGTTTTAGTTTGGACGTTTCAGAGGCTGTATGGTACTCAAGGCCATCAATTGATGTAACCTTTGAAAGCGCTGCTGAGGTATATAAAGATAATTGTACAGCAATACTATTTTCGGGAGCGAACCAGGATGGTGCTGAGGGTTTGCTAAAACTCCGCGATTGCGGATCATTAACAATTGTGCAGGACCCTGTGGATGCAGAAATGCCCCAGATGCCATACGCGGCAATTGAGATTAAGGCAGCCGACTATATTTTACGCACAAACGATATTTTTGAACTTTTAAAAACACAATAATTTTAATCAACTAAACCATATTAATGAATGACGCCTGTTAATATTCTTATTGTTGATGACAAGGAAGAGAACATTATTGCGCTTGAAGCATTATTGAAGCGCAATGATATTCGCATATTTTCCACTACATCGCCCAATGATGCATTAAAAATTGCCTGGGATAATAATATTGCCATAGCATTGATTGATGTTCAAATGCCTGAAATTGATGGCTTTGAACTGGTTGATATGCTTAAATCAAACCCACGTACAAAGGATATTATGGTAATATTTGTTACCGCTATATCCAAAGAATCAAAATACGTGATAAAAGGTTTAAATACGGGCGCTGTTGATTATTTGTACAAGCCACTTGATCCATATATCACATCAGCTAAAGTAGATTCATTTATACAACTGGCCCGCCACCAGGCCGAGATGCTGATTAAAAATCAGGAACTTGAAAATTTCTCAATAGTAGTAAAAAACTCGGCTGATATTATATGTGTGGTTGATGCGCAAAATTTCCGTGTACAGACCATTAATCCGACGGTTGAAAAAATACTGGGTTACAAACCGTCGGAGCTTATTCATAAAAGTATTATTGATAGGGCCATAGAGAGTGAACGACCGGCATTCAGAAAGAAATTAGGTGAGATAATTAAAGATAATCTAAGCTTTTCTGTTTCCGAGTTTCAGTTTGAAACCTTTGACAAAAGAACCATATGGGTTGAGTGCCGCGCATCTTATAAAAACAAAAGTATATTTATAAATATCAGCGATATATCTCCTCAAAAAAGCTACCTGGAGCAATTGCTGAAATCAAAAGAAGCGGCTGAATATGGCAAAAAAGTAAAAGAAACCTTTTTAGCCAATATGAGCCATGAATTGCGTACACCGGTTAATGGTATACTTGGTTTAACGAGAATGCTGCGTAAAACCCCGGTTAATGAGCAACAGATAAGTATGCTTGATCTGTTGGAAACATCATCACGCTCATTGCTTGAGGTTATTAATGATATACTGGATATATCAAAAATTGAAGCCGGTAAGTTTAGTATTATACGATCTGCCAATAATGTAGCCGAATTGGTTGAATCGGTACACAAACTGCTTAAATTCCAGGCTGATGAAAAATTGATCGATTTGTTACTGGAAGTTGATCCTTTGGTTCCTGAATATTTGAATGTGGATTCGCTGCGTTTAAACCAGATATTAATGAATCTGTTAAGTAACGCCATTAAATTTACAGATAGGGGGCATGTTAAACTGAAAGTAACAGTAATACAACAGCATAATGATAAAGTTAATTTAAAATTCACTATTGAGGATACCGGTATCGGTATAGCATCTGACAAGCTAACAAAGATTTTTGATTCATTTGAACAGGCTGAGGATGATACATCCATCAAATATGGCGGTACGGGCTTAGGGTTAACCATTGTTAAAAAACTGGTTGAACTAAAAGGCGGCGAGCTTACATTTAGCAGCCAGATAGGCAAAGGGAGCGTATTTAATTTTAGTAACTGGTATACAATAGTTAATAAACCCAAACCGGTTAATACGGACAATAATCCCCATGGAGGCATTCTGCAGCCTTTTAATGATATTAACGTTTTGGTAGCTGAAGATAATTTGGTTAACCAGTTTATTGTATCAAAAATGCTTACTGACTGGAATGTAGCTTTTGAAATAGTTGATAATGGTAGTAAGGCTATTGATAAACTGCGCCAGCAGCATTATGATATCATATTGATGGATACCAATATGCCTGTAATGAACGGCTACCAGGCTGCAAAAATAATAAGACTTGATTTTGAGGAGCCTAAGAGAAGCATTCCAATAATATCATTATCGGCCGCCGCGCTTGATCATGAACAGGAGGAAGCCATCTCGGCAGGGATGAATGATGTGCTGTCAAAACCATTCCAGGCTACTGAACTGCATAGTAAAATTCAAAAATTATTAAAGATTAAAAATCCAGCTTAGTTTGTCCCGTGCCCATAATACGGGCTTCGTGTTCCAGTAACCATTTTTTGCGCCACAAACCGCCTGCATAGCCGGTTAAACTGCCATCAGCGCCAATAACGCGGTGGCAGGGCACTACTATCCACAGGTTGTTTTTACCATTTGCTGCCGCGATGGCTCTTATACCCAAAGGATTATTCATTAGTTTAGATTGCTGCCCGTAAGTTATGGTTGTGCCGTAATCAATTTGGAGCAATTGCTGCCAAACTTCCTGTTGAAAAGGTGTACCATGCTGTTTAATAGGCAGGTCAAATTCTTTACGCTTGCCGGCAAAATACTCATCCAGTTGTTGCATGGCTTTTAATAATAGCGGATCATCCGTTGGCTCAACCTCAATTTCTTCATCACGGATAGATATGGATGCAATAAACCCATCTTCAGCGATAATGCGTGCAACGCCAACAGGGGTTTGGTAGTAAGCAATGTTGGTTGCTAGTTGATTGGGTTGATTAAGTGAGTGGTTGTCCATTGTATTGCTATGTGCAATATTAGCATTTTTAACCCAAGTCAATCTAATCCAACTAAATTAACCTAATTCAACTTAATCAACCAAATCACTATCTTCGCGCCATGCAATTAATCCAACAAACCTGGGATCTTTTTAAAAAGGAAATTCTGCTGGAGTGGCGCTCAAAATACGCGTTCAATGGAGTATTGCTGTATATCGTATCAACCGTATTTGTTTGTTATATCTCATTTAGTTTAAGTGCGGGATTTGTAAATAGCAATTCAGCAAATTACAGGATCACGTGGAATGTACTTTTCTGGATCATTATACTTTTTGCATCGGTTAATGCTATTACAAAAAGCTTTGTACAGGAGAGCAGGGGCCGATTACTTTATTATTATTCCATAGCCAGCCCGCAGGCCATTATCCTTTCAAAAACAATATATAATATATTGTTGATGTCGTTATTAACTGTACTCGCATTAATTGTATATCTGCTTTTCTTTCCTAATACTTTAGGCGATCCTTTGTTTTATTTTCTGTCAGTTTTGTTGGGTAGTATCAGTTTCTCAACGGTATTTACCATGATATCCGCTATCGCATCCAAAGCAGGAAACAACGGCACATTGATGGCCATTTTAAGTTTTCCTGTAATTATTCCTGTTATTTTATTGCTCATTAAAATAAGTAAAAACGCGATGGATGGGCTTGAGCGCAGTTTGAATTATGGCAATATGGGTGTGCTACTTGCTATAAATGTGATAGTTATAGCTACTTCATTACTGCTTTTCCCTTTTTTATGGCGCGACTAAATAACTTGTTTAGAAATTAAGCCATTAACAACTACATTAAATTACTGTAAACAGTCCGGGGTGCTTCCAGCATGATAAGGACGCGGTTTTTAAATTCCTGTAATATCTAAAAAATGTATTGCATTCTAATCCTTTAATATTAAGGGATTAGAATGCGATTAAAATTTTCATCTCTTATTCATTTGTAATTCTTTTATTAGCATCTTCAAAAAATATTATAAGTATTTTTATTAAATGCGTGTTTCCTGGCTATTTCTACTATATTTTTTATTTCCTTTTGTTACGCTTGCACAAAGTGGTGTAATTACAGGTAAAGTATCACGAATTGACAGTAAGGCTCCCGTGCCGCAGGCCAATGTGTTTTTAAGTAACAGTACTGCCGGCACCGCAACTAACGAGGAGGGTAACTTTACCTTGAGTGGCCTTAAACCGGGGCAATACACCCTGGTAGTTACCATAGTAGGCTATGAAGATTATACCCAAAGTGTACTGGTAGGCAAGGAGCCGATTAAGTTAAATATTGAACTTGCAACCCGCAACACACTGCTGCACGAGGTGGTGATATCAACCGATGCCGACTGGAAGAAAAACTATGCCCAGTTTGTAAAGGATTTTATCGGTACAGATGATAATGCCAAATATTGCGTAGTGATGAACCCACACGCTGTAACTCTGGTATATCATCGTTCCCAGCAGGATCTGGAGGCTTATACTGATGACTTTTTAGTGGTTGAAAATCATGCATTAGGTTACAGGGTGAAATTTTTGGTGAAGGAATTTAACAGCAGCAAACTATCACACATTATATCATATTCGGGTGAAAGGCTTTTTGAGCTGCTTCCGGGGAATAAAAAGCAGCAGGAGGAGTGGAAGACGAAGCGTGAAGAAGCATATTATGGCTCGCCCATGCATTTTTACAGATCACTTTATACTGATAAGTTAGGAGACGAAGGGTTCCAGATGTACCGTCTTACACGTATGCTAAACCCCAACCGTCCGCGCGAAGAAGAGATCCAGCAAAAAGTCAAATATTTTTCACAGCAAGGCAAACGTGATTCGGTAAATTACTGGATCTCATTATCCAACCTGTCAAAATATTATAGGGAGGACCTAAGTAAGGATACTTTGCATAATTATGATATTCTCTATAAAACCGAAAAAGCGGGCGTGTTCGCTATAAATTATACAGGCTATTATTTGTATGTTGTCTATACCAAGAAGCGAGAAGAAACTGACTTTAAGGATGTATATCACTCATTGGATATGCCCAACTACGAAACAAGTGTAGTTACTTTAACCAAACCTTATTTGTTTGATACCAATGGGGTTGTTTTTGGCAATGAAGCACCGTTATATGAAGGTACATGGTCAAAATCAAAGCTTTCTGATCTGTTACCTGTTGACTATGCGCCGGGACAATAATAAGCGCAAATTGCACCAATTCGTGTTTAATAATCCTTACATTTGTCGCCACAAATTAATATGAAGTTCATTTATCAAACATGGTGGAAGGTGATAGCAGTTTTGCTGGTGTTTTCCACGCTTATAACAGGTTTGCTTTTTCCTGTACCCACTTTACCCATACTTCATGAAACTATAAGAAACCTTTACTTCCACGTACCTATGTGGATGGGTATGCTGACCGTTTTTGTGGTATCAGTTTTTTATAGTGTTAAATATTTAAATACAGGTAAAGAAGAATACGATCTGGCAGCTGTTGAATGTGTAAACACTGGCCTGTTATTTTACTCAATGGGCCTGGTAACCGGCATGATGTGGGCCAAATTTACCTGGGGAGAATTTTGGAGTGGTGATCCTAAACAAAACAGTGCAGCTATTGCTTTTTTGCTGTACTGCGCTTATTTAGTTTTGCGTAACTCTATTGATGAGGAACAGAAACGCGCGAAGATCTCTGCTATTTACAATATTTTCGCTTTCCCTATAATGGTAGTGCTGATATTTGTTTTACCAAGAATGACAGATTCATTGCACCCCGGCAGCGGTGGTAACCCTGCTTTTGGAAAATATGACCTGGATAATGGGATGAAAATTGCCTTTTATCCGGCTATGTTGGGCTGGAGTTTTATAGCGCTATGGATAGCTACTGTTCGCTTCCGTATCCGTATAGTTGAAAATAAGAAGAATGCCATAAATTAATATGAAGAAATTAACCTTTTTATTGTTGTTACTACTAAGCAGTTTTGGTGTTTTTGCCCAGGCTGATAAATCTGTTGAAATGGCCGACGCGTTTCGCAGCTCGGGTAAAATATATGTTGTAATAGCTACAATCTGCATTATTTTTGCGGGATTGGCCATTTTCCTGTTCTCTATCGATAGAAGATTAAAAAAAATCGAAAAAGGAAATTAGTTCAAAAATTTAGTTTAACTTGTTTAAACATAGATTTTGTACCGCTGTTACCATGTGTATAGCAAACACTATCTATTTTATATTTGCAATATTGATAATAATTGTACCAAATTTGCGCAGTTTTTTAACAATATAATATTTTAACTAAATTTCTATGACCACGAATAATTCTGTTGGCGTACCCGATAATCACTTTTTTGGTGATGTGTGTAAGTTCTTTGATCACGCCGCAACATTCACAAAACACGATGCAGGTTTATTGGATCAGATAAAATCATGCAACAGTGTTTACCGTTTTCGTTTCCCTATCCGCAAGGGAAATGGTTTTGAGGTAATTGATGCCTGGAGGGTGGAGCATTCGCACCATCAATCGCCAACCAAAGGCGGTATCCGCTATAGCGAAATGGTTAACGAGGATGAGGTAATGGCGCTTGCCGCGTTAATGACCTACAAATGTGCCATTGTAAACGTACCTTTCGGAGGCGCGAAAGGCGGTATCAAGATCAACCCTAAAAACTATACTGTTGGCGAACTGGAAAACATTACCCGTCGTTACACGGTAGAACTAATCAAGAAAAACTTTATTGGCCCGAGCATTGACGTTCCCGCACCTGACTATGGTTCAGGTGAACGTGAGATGAGCTGGATTGCCGATACCTATGCTACCATGAATCCTGGTCAGCTGGATGCGATGGGTGCAGTAACAGGTAAACCAATTGCATTGCAGGGCATAGCAGGCCGCCGTGAGGCCACAGGCAGGGGCGTAGCCATCGCCATTCGCGAATGTGTGAGTGTAGGTGAGGATATGCAAAAGATAGGCCTTACAGCAGGTATATCAGGCAAAAAAGTAATTGTGCAGGGCTTGGGTAATGTGGGTTATCATTCCGCTAAATTCCTTACCGAGTTTGGGGCTATTGTAGTTGGTTTATGTGAATATGAAGGTGCTATTTATAATGCAGATGGACTAGACGTTGAATCTGTTTTTCAACATCGCAAAGCGACAGGATCAATATTAGGTTATGCAGGTGCCAAAAGAGAGTTTATCGACTCAATGGAAGGCCTTGAACAACCATGTGATATATTGGTACCGGCTGCTTTGGAAAACCAGATCACCATTAACAATATTGGTAAGATACAGGCAAGAATTATTGCCGAAGGCGCAAACGGCCCAACAACTCCGGAAGCTGAAGCTGCATTCTATCAAAAAGGCGGACTTATAATCCCTGATATGTACGCGAATGCCGGTGGTGTAACCGTATCATATTTTGAGTGGTTGAAAAACCTTTCGCATGTTGCATTCGGCCGTATGAACAGGCGTTTTGAAGAAAACTCAAACCTGAACCTGGTAAACATGGTTGAAGGTATTACGGGAGTAGCATTAAACAGTGTACAGCGTTCAACCATTGTAAAGGGAGCATCCGAACTGGAATTGGTAAATTCAGGTTTGGAAGATACCATGATCCGCTCATATCATGAGATAAGGGAAACCTTTATTAATACTGAAAAGATAGATACTTTGCGTACTGCAGCATTTGTAGGCGCTATCAATAAAATAGCGGTGTCATACCAAAACCTTGGTGTTTGGCCGTGAGAAATAGCTGATATTTATTTATTTGAAAAGCCGGCATTTGCCGGCTTTTTTGGTTTTGCAGTATACATAAAACAAAAATGTCATTCTGAGCGATAGCGAAGAACCTATCCGCGTTTATCTGCCTGCGGACCTGCTGCTTAGTTAATAGATGCTTAATAGTTCAGCATGACAATGCGGGAATTTATCAATAATGATTCTAAATAAGATTAATGTCTTGTAATAAACTTTATTAACTTTGCGTTTTGTATTTTTGTACAGAATTACAGCAGATAAACCGTAAATGAAAAAAAGCTCAATTTTTGGTATCATAGTTATTGCTATCGCTATAGCTGTTATCATCAGCACATATGGTTCTTCAAGTACTTATGGCTCTTTTACTGAGGCTAAACAATCGCAAAGTGATTTACACGTGATCGGTTATTTAGATAAGCAAAAAGAGCTGTATTATGATGCCCATAAGGATGCAAACTACTTTTCTTTCTACATGAAAGATAAAAAGGGTACTGAAAGCAAAGTGGTATTCACGGGTACCAAGCCACAGGATTTTGAACGTTCAGAGCAGATCGTGTTGGTTGGTCGTATGGTGGGTAATGAATTTCATGCATCGCATATACAAATGAAATGCCCGTCTAAATACACACAGGATAAACTAGAAACTACAGAGGCCAGCGCTAAACAGGGCTCAATTTAATCGCATTTAATGAATATAGCTTACCAGGGCGAACACCTTTTACCGGGGCAATTAGGCCAATTTTTTATCATTCTCGCATTTGGTTCCGCACTTTTTTCAACTATAAGTTATTACTTTGCCACAACCAGCACCAATAAGCTGGATGACTCATGGCTTTGGATGGGCCGAATAGGATATTTTATAAACAGTATATCTGTTGTAGGTATCGGCACGTGTCTGTTTTATCTTATTTATAGTCATTTTTTTGAATATCATTATGCATGGGAGCATTCATCCCGTACATTACCGGTATATTATATCATTTCCAGTTTCTGGGAAGGGCAGGAAGGTAGTTTCTGGCTTTGGGGTTTCTGGCAGGCCGTATTAGGTAATATCCTGATATGGAAAGCAAAATCATGGGAAAAACCTGTGCTTACTGTTATCGCCCTGGCACAAACCTTATTATCATCAATGCTTTTAGGCATTGATATATTTGGACAGCGTATTGGCAGTTCTCCATTTATTTTATTGAGAGAGGCAATGCAGTTTCCTATACTGAGCCGCCCTGATTATTTATCATTCATAAAAGACGGTAACGGTTTAAATCCGCTACTGCAAAACTACTGGATGGTAATTCATCCGCCAACCTTATTCCTGGGTTTTGCCTCAATGGTAGTACCATTTGCCTACGCGATAGCAGGTTTATGGACAAAACGCTATAAAGAATGGGTTCAGCCCGCCATATCATATTCATTGTTTGCTGTTATGGTATTGGGTACAGGGGTTATCATGGGTTCATTATGGGCGTATGAATCACTAAACTTTGGTGGTTTCTGGGCCTGGGATCCGGTGGAGAACGCCGCGTTAATTCCATGGCTAACGTTAATTGGTGCGGTACACGTGATGATTGTGTATAAAAATACTGGTCACTCTTATTTCACAGCTACTTTTTTAACGCTGATCAGTTTTATACTGGTATTATATGCTTCATTCCTTACCCGCAGCGGTATTTTGGGCGATACTTCGGTTCACGCCTTTACCGATCTGGGTATGTTCTGGCATTTGGTGGTTGATGTGGCCATATTCTTTATTATTGCTGTAGTTCTTGTTGTATTAAGATGGAAGGAACTGCCGATCAGCAAAAAAGAAGAAGAAACTTATTCGCGTGAATTCTGGATGTTTGTTGGTGCTATATTCTTAGCATTATCATGTCTTCAGCTTATCGTAGTAACCTCTATCCCGGTTTGGAACGCTATATTCAAAACACATATTGCGCCGCCAACTAACCCGGTTACACTATACAATGTTTTCCAGGCTGGTTTTGCAGTTGTGGTAACATTACTGGCAGGTATCACGCAGTTTTTAAAGTACAAGAAAACAGATACTACAAGGTTCTTTATCACATCAGTAATTTACCTGGTGTTTTCAGCTGTTATCACCGGGCTTATCGTTTATATAACAGGTTTATACCACCTGCGTTTTGTGTTTGTACTGGTGATGTTTGGTGCCATATATACGCTAATGGCCAATACAAAAGTTTTGGCCGATGTATTGAAAGGCAAGATAAAACTTGCCGGATCAGCCGTAGCGCATATTGGGTTTGGATTGATAATGGTAGGCGCGTTAATTGCCGCCGGTACCAGCAAAGTTGTCTCCCAAAATGATACACTTGAGTACGGCGCCGACTTTGCAAAGGGTAACAATCCCCGTGAAAATATCATGCTCTATAAAAATGAGCCACAGAAAATGGGTGATTACATGGTAACCTATTACGGCGACTCGATTAAGGCACCAAATCATTATTTTAAAGTTGATTATAAGCGTTTAGATGCCAGCGGAAAAGTTGTTGAAGAGTTTACGTTAAAACCAAACTCCCAGGCCAACCGCAAAATGGGTTTGGTTTCATCACCGGATACTAAGCACTATTTATTTCATGATTTGTATACCCATGTGAGCATGGCCCCTATAAAGTATGATGATGAAATGCAGGGCGATGCCGGTCATGGAGAAGAAAATGATAATGCAAATTATAACCCTCCTGTGCCTCACGAGGTAAAAGTAGGGGATACCATACCATTCCGCGAAGGTTATATTATTTTGCAGAGCTTAAATAAGGAAGCGCATGTTCAAAATATCCCAATGGGACCAAATGATGTTGCTGTTGGCGCTGAGCTGAAAGTTGTGTCACACGGTAAATCATACGATGCCGAGCCGGTATTTATGGTGAAAAATGGCAGTGTGTTTGATTTTGCCCGTAAGGTTGATGATGCCGGTTTAAAGCTGCGCCTTTCAAAGATCATTCCTGATAAGAGCAAGGTAGAGATCACCGTTTATGATCAGCCAGAAAGCAAAAAAGCATATATAGTAATGCGTGCCATTGAGTTCCCTTATATAAACTTCCTGTGGACAGGTACAGTTATTATGGTGATCGGCTTCCTGATTTCTATCTTCAGACGGAATAAAGAACTGAAGTCGGCCTAAGCAAGCTCAGGTAACAATTTTATAATATTTCTTTTTGTAATCAATTTGCATAAAATTTTGTTCATATCTTAGATGTTCAAACTTGAATTTATGCTTATCAACAAAAAACTTATAACAATTACCTGTATGCTCGGGGTGGTTGCTTTTACAGCCCTAACCTCTATGAGCGCCGAGGATCATCCGGGACCTAAAAATCTGAAAGTATTACCTAAAAACATACCCCATGAGGCACTTCACCAGGTAATGGATGATTGGTCGCATGCACTAGGTGTGCATTGTAATTTTTGCCATGCAAAGGGCAATGACGGTAAAATGGATTTCGCCAGTGATGCAAAGCCTGAAAAGAACATGGCCCGTGAAATGTTTAAGATGACGGCCAAAATTAACAGTAAATATTTTGAAGGTAAAAAAGACTCAATTGGGTTGGTAATGGGCGATATTAAGTGTTTAACCTGCCACCGCGGCAATCCACATCCTGATGAAGTAAAAGATATGGGTGGTATGGACATGATGCACCACGGAGATATACATGCTCCAGGTGCAGGTCCGGGAGCTAAAAGGGATTCAGTTCCGCCGCCGCCAGGAAAATAATTATTTATTAACCCCGTAAATTAAAGCTTGCTATTTTATGTTCTACCATGAAATAGCAAGCTTTAGCTGTTTTAAGACGTTTGCTGAACCTATTCAGGCAGGCTTTGAATGAGCTTAAAGTATATTTAATTAAATTACCTGTCTGTTAAATTAGGTGCATATTATTACATATAATTATATTAATATTTGCGTGCAATTAATTTTTCATAAATTTAAGCTATTGATTGCATTAACAAGGTGTATGCCTAACCATATATGAATAAGATAAAACTACTTTTTTTTTTAACTGCATTTATAATCCTACACCAAAAAGCATCCGCACAAGAATCTATCATCCCCGAAATATCAGATGCTTATGTTGAAAAATTAATAGCCGTTGCAAAAGCAAATTATCCTCACGTAAAGGTTAACCAGGGGCATATTAAAATTGCCGAGGGTAATATTGGTAAAGCAAAAGCATCATATTTTGATGCATTCACTTTCTCCTACATCTATCAGCCGCAAGGTGTTAACACACTTGCCGGTGCAAGCGGAACTTCTAATTACAGCTATTTTAATGGTATACAGGTAGGTATATTTTTTAATTTGGGTACATTTTTAGAGAAACCTTATGCCATAAGGGCCGCGAAGGGCGACCTGGAAGTTGCAAACTATGAACAGGATGAGTATTTATTAGAATTGGCAAATAATGTTAAGAAAAGATATTACACCTATATTCAAACTGTAGCCAATCTGAAGCTCGCTACACAAACCTGCCAGGACGCCACAAATGTATTGACTGATATGAAGCATAAATTCCAGCTGGGTGAGGAAACTTACGATAATTATAACAAGGCTCAAACGAATTTAACAGTTAGTTACCAGGCAAAAATAACTGCTGAAGCAAACTTTCTTATAGCTAAATCAGATCTGGAAGAGTTATTGGGCGATAAATTAGAAAACATAAAATAATGGAACTAGGCAATTATTTTAAGATCCTTTCTCGCCATAAGCTAACGCTGATAATAATTCCGTTAATTACTATCATTATCACCTATTTCCTTGTACGGCATCAGCCTGATAGCTACACTTCAGAGGCGCAGATAGCTACCGGTATTGTTGATAAAAGTCAACAGGCACTAAGCAATAACAATAATGAAGCACAACAGGAATCACAGATAGCCCAGAACTTTGACAACCTGATAGAGATCATGCGTTCAAAAAAGATGCTTAACCAGGTATCTTACCAATTAATGATCCACGATCTAAGCAGTAATGAGCCTTTCCGTAAGCCAAGTAAGCTTTTCACAACTATGGATGGGGCAGCACGTACGCATGCCTTGACTGCTTACAAAGATTTTTATGTAAAACATAAAGAATTATCGCTTTACAACCAGGATCAGGCCGGTTTGCATAACCTGCTAACCTCAATGAAATACGATGATGAATCATTATTAAAAACCTTGAGTATTTATCGCGCGCAATCAAGCGATTTTATTGATGTGGATTTTAGTACTGATGATTCAGAATTGGCGGCCTTCGTAGTAAACACACTCACGCAGGAGTTTATTACCTATTATAATACCACAATAAAAGAGAACCAGCACAGGGCTATTGGCTTTTTAGGCAACCTGTTGCAATCAAAAAGAGATACGCTTAATGCAAAAATAATTGAGCTTAGAAATTATAAAATAAAGAACAGGATATTAAGTCTTCCTGAACAATCGCGCGCACTATACTCACAGCTTGCTGATTTTGAAACCCACTTGGAGCAGGCCCAGCGCGAAGCCATTGCTAACCAGGCCGCCATAAAAAATATTGATGATCACTTTAACCCTAAAGACCGTAAGTACTTTGAAAATGCAATGGTGCCTGTAAACCAGAGTATAGTAAATCTTACTGATCAGCTAAAGGACCTGAATCAAAAATATATTCAAAGTGATTTTAACCCTGCTTACAAAAGCAGGATCGACTCGTTACAGACTGCTGTAAATGAAAAGATTATGCAATCTTCTGATAAGTATATTACCAGTCCGCTTGCTAACCAACAGGCGCTCGTTACGCAGCGTCTTTCTTTACAAATAGCCTATGAGCTCGCCAAAAATGGTATAGGATCAATACAAAATGAATTAAAGCGCTTAAATACCGAGCTTGATGGTATTGTACCTCATGAAGCGGTTGTACAACAGGATGAAAGTAATGTGGATGTAGCTCAAAAGGAGTTCCTGGAGATACTTAACAAATACAATCAAACCAGTTTAGACTCTAATTATATAGGCCAGCTTAAACAGGTTGAGATAGCCATGCCTGGTATAGCTGAGCCATCCAAGAAAATGCTATTAGTGATATTGAGCGGTATTATCATGTTCGTGTTTTGCATAGTTGTATTTTTCTTTATCTACTTTTTTGATACTACAATCAAAACACCGTCTGAACTTGCAAATGCTACAGGCAAACCGGTACTCGGTTACCTGAATTTACTAAGCAATTCGGCAATTGATCTGCGGCAATTGTGGATAGGGCCAACCTCCGACAATGAAATAAAACAATTCCGAAACCTGATGCAATCCATAAGGTATGAGGTTGATACGGATCTGGATCATCATAAAATATTATTGATTAATAGCCTGATAGATGGTGAAGGCAAAACATTTTTAGCCACAAACCTTGCTTATGCCTATTCATTGGTCAACAAAAAAGTATTGCTGATTGATGGTAATTTTCATAGTCAGGGTATAACTAAATCCGTCAAATCAAATGCATATATAGAAGACTACTTTAATGGCTCAACCACAAATTTAGAAGCACAGGCAGGCCATAAAATAACAGTGCTCAGCAACAAAGGCGGCGATGGCTCATTATTTGAGGTAAGTAACGAAGAGAACATCACCAGCAAATTGAATAAGCTTAAGGCTGATTTTGATGTAATTATAATTGAAACATCAGCATTGGATACTTTAAACAAATCAAAAGAGTGGAACACATTTGCAGATAAAATTCTGACTGTATTTGAATCAGACAAAAAAATAAGTAATAGTCAGCATGTAGATATTAAATATCTGAAAAGCCTTGACGAAAAGTTTATGGGTTGGGTATTAAGCGTGGTTCATAAGTTTAATGCCGAAGAAAAGGAAGCTGTAAAGTAAGGCGAGTACAATAATATAGTTATAACAATATAATGGTGGTCATCTGGATAATTTGGATTCTGTTGCAAATTTTGATTGGTTACAACCTTTATTTGCCAATGTTGCTTTTTATTTTCTACAGGAAATCAAAGGAGGCTTTGCCTGTTGTATATGAAAGTGATTACGGCATAATAGTAACTGCTTATGAGCAAACAGATTCACTTCCGGCTGTGGTAACATCCATATTAAAGCTTAACTATACCAATTACCTGGTTTATATAGTGGCAGATAAATGCGATATAACCGGCTTAGATTTTAATGATGAACGTGTAATATTACTACGCCCCGAAGAAACACTGGCCAGTAATACACGCTCGCACTTCTATGCTATCCGCAATTTTAAGCGCCCGCATACACGTTTAACCATTATTGATAGCGATAACCTGGTTGCACCTGAATACCTGCACGAGCTGGATAAGTATTTTGATAAAGGATTTTTAGCCGTACAAGGGGTAAGAGATGCTAAAAACCTGAATACAACCTATGCCCGCCTTGATGCCGCGCGTGATATCTACTATCATTTTTATGATGGTAAAATACTATTTGGGATAGGCTCATCTGCGACGCTTGCCGGTTCGGGGATGGCATTTACTACACAGTTATATCGTGATAGCCTGGAGAATACTGATATAACCGGTGCAGGATTTGATAAGGTGTTACAATCCATAATTGTTGGTAATGATCTGCGGATTGCATTTGCTGATAAAGCTATCGTATACGACGAAAAAACTACCCATGCCGATCAGTTGGTTAAACAGCGTTCACGATGGATAAATACCTGGTTTAAGTACTTTAGGTTTGGTTTTACATTGGTATTTAAAGGCATCACAAACTTCAGTCGCAATCAGTTTCTTTTTGGCTTGATACTGTTAAGGCCGCCTTTATTTATCTTTTTAATACTATCAGTTGTATTTATGCTGATAAACTTTTTTGTAAGTACAACTGCTGTATTTATCTGGCTTTTAGGCTTGATATTATTTGTAACAGGTTTTTATATATCACTTGCCAAGTCAGATACCGATAAGCGTATCTACCAGTCATTGATCAACATTCCGAAGTTTATTTTTTACCAGGTATTATCATTATTAAAAGTGCGTAACGCCAACAAACATTCTGTGGCTACAACACATTATTATAATACTGAAACTACCGAGAATGATAAAGTAAAAAACGATGAGAATTGAGCCTACTGAAAAATCATTACGCCAGAATGCTATACCTGATCCCAGTAAAAAGGTTGAAAGGATTACCAGGATAGTGGCAATTGTTGTAGCTTTCATTAGTACGTTCGTATTCTTCTTCAAGATATTATTCTTTTAATGGATAACATTTTTCATTATAAAATAGGGCGTCCTTCAGTAAGCAAGGAGAATAAGGGTTTTTTACAAACGCTTAAAAGGCTCGTTTTTATTGAAAAATTGTACAATACTACGGGGATTGCCCTGTTGGCGATTGTTGGTATAATAATGGCGGTTGGTATAGCTTTTTATGGTGTCTCGTTTGGCATAATGCTCATATTATTGATTACCATACCGCCTGTAGTATATTGTATAGTAGTTTATCCAAAATTTGGGATAATAATGCTGTTGGTAATGGCCTATCTGCTATTTGTAATAGCACAATTAGGTATTGATGGCCCAATTGGTACATTAATGGATGCTTTACAGGTACTATTGGTATTAGGAGTACTCATCAATGTAAAGAAAGATAATAACGACTGGTCAATCTTCAAAAGCCCTATAACCACGGTAATATTTATATGGCTTGGCTATAACCTGCTTGAATTTGGCAACCCGGCCGCATCGTCAAGGTTAGCCTGGATTTATACCATCCGCTCGGTAGCAATAGTGGCTTTAAGCTATTTTGTTTTTATGTATAACATTCGCTCGGTTAAATACATCAGGGTATTATTTGTATTGTTAGGGGTGCTTAGTTTTGTTGGTGCTGCCTATGGTTTTAAGCAGGAATATATAGGCTTTAATCAACATGAACAGGATTATCTTAATTCACCCGACATAGCCTCATTGCTGTTTATTGACGGGCATTGGCGTAAGTTCTCCATATTTTCAGATCCTGTTGCTTTTGCCTATAACATGGTTATGCCCAGCATATTTATTATATGCATGTTAACTATGCGCATAAAGTTATGGCAAAAAATAGCGTTAGGCGTACTGGCCCTGTTTTTTTTGGATGCTATGCTTTTTTCAGGCACACGCGGTGCCAACGTTTTGATACCCGGCGCACTGTTTCTTTTCGCTATACTAAAATATAATCGAAAGATATTGATCGGTACAGGTGTAGCGGCATTGTTTATCCTGTTTTTAATTAATGTACCTACATCAAACCCTAATTTAAGGCGTTTTCAAACAGCGTTTAAGCCTAATAATGATGATTCATATAACTTACGAAAGATGAATCAGAAGAGGATACAACCCTATATACTTACACATCCATTGGGTGGCGGATTAGGCGCGACAGGAGAGTGGGGTAAGCGCTTTGCCCCGGGTTCGTACTTAGCTAGCTTTCCGCCCGATAGCGGGTATATAAGGGTAGCCGTTGAGCAAGGCTGGATTGGATTGATACTCTTTTGTACATTCATGTTCGTGATATTGAAAACGGGGATAAACAATTATTACCTAATCGAGAATGAGGAGCTGAAAACCTATTGTTTGGCCATGACGCTGATCATATTTGCTTATAACCTGGCTAATTTTCCGCAAGAAGCATTGGTGCAATTTCCATCCAACATCTTATTTTATCTGGAAGCGGCATTAATTAACATAACTCTAAGATTGGATATTTCGTTAAAGGAAAAGGCTGCTAAAGCTTTACAGCTTCAACAAACCATATAATTGCTTTAAATAATGGGCGTAACCGATACTATAAAAAATCAGGATATTATTATTGTTGGGCAGCAACCTTGGGATGTTGAAATTGGCAGTAACTGTAAAAATATTGCCCTTGAGCTGAGTAAATACAATCGTGTATTATATGTTAATTCACCACTGGATAGGGTTACGGTTTTGAAACATAAATCGGAACCAGGTGTACAGAAAAGAATAGATATAATACACAAAAAAGCGGAAGGCCTTATCCAGATACAGCCTAATCTATGGACATATTATCCTGACAAAATGATTGAATCAATCAATTGGATAAAGGTTCAGTTTATTTATACCTCCCTAAATAAAATTAATAACAAGCGTTTTGCCAACTCCATTAAAAAAGCTGTAAATGAGCTTGATTTTAAGGGTTTTATATTGTTTAACGATGACGATATATTCAGGTGTTTTTATTTGAAGGAATTGCTTAAGCCCCAAATAAGCATATACTATTCAAGAGACTTTTTGCTGACAGTTGATTACTGGAAATTACATGGTACTAAGATGGAGCCACAGCTGATTGCCAAAAGCGATCTGTGCGTTGCCAACTCGGTTTATTTGGCAAATTATTGTAAGCAATACAACCCAAAATCATGCTATATAGGGCAGGGCTGTGATATTGATGATTTTGCCAATTTTAAAGGCAATGTTCCTGATGAACTGGCTCAAATAAAGAAACCGGTGATAGGTTATGTTGGTGCTTTACAAAGTATCAGGTTGGATATTGAGCTGTTAAAATATATTGCCCTGCAAAAACCTGAGTATAATATTGTTTTGGTAGGGCCCGAAGACAATGAGTTTAAGGCCAGTGATCTGCACGGGATTAAAAATATACATTTCCTGGGGGCTAAACCTGCCGATACCATGCCTGCCTATATTAAAGGCTTTGATGTTTGCTTAAACCCGCAAATTGTTAACCAGGTTACCATTGGTAATTACCCCCGTAAAATTGATGAGTACCTGGCAATGGGCAAACCGGTGGTTGCTACCTTAACAGAGGGGATGAGCGTTTTTAAAGATCATACTTATCTGTGTGATAGTCATGATGATTATTTGGTAAACATAGAAAAGGCGCTGCATGATAATTCTGCTGAAGTGCAAAATGATCGCCTCACCTTCGCAGCAGCACACACATGGGAAAATAGTGTTAAGGAACTATATAAGGCCATCAAATCGGCAGGTTATAACTTACATGGCAATTAAAAAAACTCCGGTTATTATTTTCAGCAATATGCGCTATGATAGTCCTATCGAGGCTACATCCTTATTTATTGCCCGTAATTTAGCCGAAGACAGATTGGTTTATTATGTTGGTTACCCTTATACCATTAAGGATTTTATAAACAATAAAAACAGCGATGCATTTATAAAAATAAGAAAAAGCTTTTTTAATGCTGATGACGCGTTGATTGATACCGATATCCCTAATCTTAAAAAGCTTATTCTACCGCTTGTTGCTCCAATAAACTTTATGCCCGAAGGTAAAATATTCAGATGGGTTTTGAAATTCAATGAGCGGCTCATTGTAAAACGCATACAAGAGGTACTTAACAAAAATGGAATACAGGATTTTATATTCCTGAACTCCTTTAACTTTTATTACCCTGATGTTGGCAATGGATTGAAGCCTTTAATAAAGGTGTACCAATGTATTGATCCTATGATAACGCCTTATGATATAAGGCATGGGCTTGTATCAGAATTGCAACTGGTTAAGGAAAGTGATATGGTTATTTGCACAAGTAAGGCATTATATAATGAGAAATTAAAAATAAATCCAAACACTTTTTTTGTACCGAACGCGGCTGATCTGTCGCATAGCTCAAAGGCATTGGATAAGGATACGGATGTGCATCCATTACTAAAAAATATACCTAAACCTATTATTGGCTACTTTGGTAGTATTGAGCGCCGATTAGATTATGATATTATAAAAGATGTAGTTAAGGAAAATCCAGATAAAAGTTTTGTATTTGCCGGGCCTTTTATTAATGAACATATTCCTGCATGGTTCTTTAATACATCTAACATTTACCTGCCCGGGCAGGTGCCTTATGATGAAATGCCTGGTATGCTTAAAGGTTTTGATATAGCTATTATCCCCTTTAAAAAGGATGATGTTAGTACTACTATTTTCCCGTTAAAACTGTTTGAATATCTGGGTGCAGGCAAACCCGTAATATTAACAGATTTTAATCCTGACCTGAGAGATTATACGCATGGGGTAGTTGATTTTTGCCAGGATGCCGAAAGTTTTACAAAAGCTATAAATGCAATACTTAAAGATGATGGGCCTGAGCAACAGGCATTGCGATTAAGTGTAGCGCAGCAAAATACCTGGAAGATACGGGCGCAGGAAATATCAGATCTGATTGAAAAAGGACTTAGGGCTAAATCTAACCAATGATCAGTCCTTATTATCGATCCTTTTAGCCGACATATAATCGTAATTATGTTTTAGGTTGCGATAGATGGCCCTCACAAATGAGATAACAAAATTGGAGCTTTGTCTCAAATCGTTGCGTTTCATGGTGCTTGGTTCATCTGAGGAGTTTATCTGATCAAATAATCCTTTGTAATCTTCATAAAACATGGCTTTGCCTTTATTTTTCAGGAAAGATATCGCCATTAAAAATTCTGTACGGTCGCCTTTTATGCCTTCTGCATACCGACCAAACTTGTTAAAGAAAGTGCTGCGCCTTAAATGGGGGTGGTCGCTATAACAATGAAACTTACGATAGCCGGGATATAATACATTGAATATCATCTCCGAAAAGCCATTGCGATAAGGCTTTAGGTACGGATACTTAAAATAAGCGTAAAAACGAGCTATATCAACATCAGGCCGTTCATCCATAATGCTTAAAGCATCTTCTAAATGTTCGCTATAACCAGGGAATGGGTCGAAATCCTCCTGTACGTATAAGGTATATGGTGTAGTTACGGCATCCTGACCCTTATTAATATTATTGCCAAGCCCTTTGTTTTTGGGCGTAGTAATCAAGCGGAAATTATAGATGTTTTGTATTTGTTTCAGGTAATCCTGATGCTCCGGCTTGCTGCCATCATCAGATACTACAATATCACCAAATGCGATTTGCTGAGCATTAAATGTTTTCAACAGCCTTTCAAGTGACTGGCTCCTGTTATAATGAGTAATTAGTAAAGTTATGGTGTTGAACTGCTTCATAAAAGCTATTACTTATTATAGTGCCTGAAAAAATAATCGTAAGTCCATCTCATCAATTTAAATTGCAGGTAAACAGTCCGTGCAGCTAAAGCAGCAGGATTTTTACTTTCGCGCCAGCTGCTTCGGCCCATAGTACTTGGTTCATCTGCTGAATTTTTCTGATAAAACAGATCATTAAAGTTTTCATAGAACAATCCCCGGCCTTTATTTTGAACGAACGAAAGCGCCATGCGGTATTCGGTCAGATCACCTTTAATTCCCTCGGGATAACGCCCGAATTTTTGTAAAAAGTTACTGCGTTTTAAATGCGGGTGATCGCTATAAACATAAAACTTGAGGTGATTATTGGCAAAAAAGCTCGGACTAAACATCATTTCACCATATCCTTTGGCATAAGGTTTTAAATAAGGGTACCGGAAATAGGCGTAAAAACGCACAATATCCAAGCCGGCATCTTCATTCATCAGGTCAAGCGCATCTTTAAAATGTTCGAGAAAAGCTTCCTTTGGCTCAAAATCCTCCTGGACATATAGGGTATAGGGTGTATTAACCGCATCCTGACCCTTATTGATATTGTTGCCCAAGCCTTTGTTTTTTGGCGTGGTTATCAACCTATAATTAAATTTACTACTCAGGGCGGTAAGCTTGTCGAGATGTTCTGATTTACTGCCGTCATCAGAAACTACTATGTCGCCAAACGTTATATGTTGATTAATAAATGTTTGCAGTAATCTTTCCAGCGAACTACTGCGATTGTAGTGGGTTATTAATAAAGTAATTTCAGGGAAATGACTTTCGTTTGCGTTCATAATTAAGCTAATATGCCAAAAATTTAGTTTATAAACACAATTTTGTTGCTATATTAATCAGGTCGGATAACTTTGTAAACATATGCCATCAAAAGTAGCTGCTGTTATTAAAAATAAATTCTTCCTATCACTATCTGGCAATGTCATCATGTCGGGCCTCGGCATGCTAACAATGGCAATTATTTACCGTTCATTACCTATAAGCGAGGCGGGGATATGGGTTTATTTTAGTGCCACCGTAGTATTTATTGATACTTTTCGTTCAGGTTTATTAACAACAGCCTTTATTAAGTTTTACGCGGGTTCAAGCCCTGAACGTGCTGCTGAAATTGCCGGCTCGGCATGGTTTATTGGTATGTGTATTACGGGTATACTGGTGGTAATAAACATTCCTTTTCTATTTTTTATAAATCAAATACACGATCAGGATTATGTTTTGCTATTGCGATGGTTCTCCCCATGCTTTATATGTATGCTGCCATGGTTTATAACCACCTGCGTTATACAGGGCGAGCAACGGTTCGATAGGCTATTATATGTTCGCCTGGTAAATCAGGGAGGTTTTACTGTATACATGGTATTGCTTTTGATCTTCAAACACATGGACCTGCAATCGGTGATCATTGCTTACATATTCTCACATTTTGTTACCAGTATATTTGCGCTGAGCACAGGCTGGTCGCGGATAAACACATTTAGTAAACGCACAAAAAAAGGAATAAAAGAGCTGTTTGATTTTGGCAAATTTAGTGTTGGTACTACATTGAGCGCTAATATGTTTGGTTTTTCAGATACCCAGATCATAAAAATGCTGCTGGGTAATAGCGCATTGGCTATATACAATCTGGGCCAAACATTAATGCAAGCGGTTGAAATTATATTGCGCAGCTTTGCGGCTACAGCCATGCCTTCGCTATCAAAAGCATTCAATCTGGGTGATAAGGACAGCGTGATTTATGTAATGAAAAAGTACGTTGGTATGCTTACATTATTACTGATCCCAATTGCTGTATTGGGTTGGTTGCTGGCTAATATTCCTATTTATATTATTGCAGGGCATACGCCATCAAGTGCCATAGCAGCCAATGTATTCAGGTTGTTTTTAACTTTTGCATTGTTATACCCGGCCGACAGGTTCTTTGCGCTTACATTGGATGTAATACACAAACCTAAGGTGAACTTTTATAAGGTACTGGTAATGCTGGCTACCAATATCACCTTTGATATTTTAGGCGTCAAGATATTCGGTAATATTTACGGCATTGCCATCACCACTGTAATGCCTATACTGGTAGGTGTAATAATTGGCTACTGGGCACTTAACAGATGGCATAAATTCTCGTTCTGGAATGTATATGCCGTGGGCTGGAATGAAAGCAAAACAGTACTAACAGCAGTGAGGCAAAAGTTCAGGCCTAAAAGAGCCGCAGAGGAGGTGTAGAAGTTAATACTCTATAGTTACCACAAATGTATTTGATCCTAGATGATGGTCATAAGTATAAACAAATATATCTGCAGCCTTGGTAATAATGAGTAACCCAAAATGCTCTATAATGTCATTTATTGAGGATGTTTCATCTATATTATTCTCTTCACAAAGAAACTGCACTTGATCTTTAGCTGTAGATTTGGCATAGAGAGTATGCAGCATATCTTTCGTAATGGCAACTCTATCCCTGGTAACATTAGTTTTAGCTATTAATACAAGCGGATCACTATAATTTGTTTTTGTTATGGTCAGAATTTTATTGGTGATCTTAACATCAATTATAGTGCTTTTACTATGGGAATGCTTTAACGCGTTTGTAAGCAGTTCGGTTATAATGATCTTTACTTTAAACAGCGTGTCATCAGTATTAACTATTGCTGGCAGCGCACTTTTTATGTATTCCAGTATTTGCTTTAAAACAGGAGTAATGGTTTCATCGCTATTCAAAAAATCAAATCTCTTTCCGGCCATTTAGTTAGTAGAGTTATAAATGTGTTAAAGCTTCTTTGTAATTGCTATAAATTTTAAAAACCTTATCCAGCCTGATCAATAATAACAGATCATGCACATCTTTTTTAAGGTTGATTAATATAACTTCTTTCTTCATGGCTATAGCATGTTTTAAAATAGCTACTAATGCACCTAAAAATGAACTGTCGATATATTCAACATTATTAAGGTCAATTACTACGCTTTTAGCATGTGTATCCAGCAATTGTATAACCTGTAATTTAAACGCATCAGCGTTCTCAAGGTTTGCTTCAGAAACTGTTATTTCTATTAACTGATGATTAGCTTCATCTTTAATTAATTTGATCATATTAAGCGGTTCTATAAATATTTATAATACTACAGTCATCAACCCGTGCGGCCGGTGCGGATTCAAACAGATCTGTTTCTAACTCTTTAAAATTATAGCTTTTGTTTAAGAATGATTTAAGATTATTCGTAAAACCATCGTAATCACTTTTTTTACCTTTATCAGTCGAAAAATCGATCATTCCATCTGTGAAAATGAATAACTGGTCGTTCTTGCCTAAATTAATACGTTGTTCAGTATAAACACTATTGGCAAGCAAGCCAAGTAATATACCGTCGGCATAAACTTTTTTAAGCTGCCCTGTTTCTGCTTCATAATGCAATAGGGGCAGATCACCCGCGCCTGAGTAGCTTATCTGGTTGGTTTCATTATCTATCATTAATAAAGACAGGCTTGAAAGGATATCCTTTAACACATCATCGTAGCATATCACATTATTAACCTTTTGCAATATGCTGGCAACAGAATAATCATTGCTGAGTATGCCAAAGCGTATAGCGGCCCTTACATAACTTAAAAAGCTAAAGGTAAAAAACCAGGCCATCCACTTTTTGCCCATAATATCACCCAAAACAATAAATGTATAGCGGTTATCTACCTGTATAAAGTCAATAAAATCGCCTCCGGGAATGTCCTGATAGGGCTGATGCCAGAAATTGATCTCAAAGCCATCAACCACCGGCGTTTTATTAGGTATTGATCTTACATTTAGTGCCTCAGCTGCTTTTTTAAGTTCTTGCTTTGATAGCTCCTGTTGTTTGTGTACGGTGTATATGAGATTGTTTAGTTTTGAAACTATAACATTTACAGGCGTATCCTTAGTTACATAATCAACGGCTTCAAGGTTAAGGCCTTTTACCATTAATTCCTTGTCGGTTATATAAGTTAAAAAAACAAAGGGGATATTATTTAATACGGGATCATCCATCAGTCGCTGTCTGAATTCAATGCCATTCATATCCGGCATTTCATAGTCTGATAATATGGCAGCGGGCGTGATAGTTTTCAATATTTCGAGCGCCTCCAAACCTGATTCGGCTGTGATGCATTCAATACCGGATTTCTTAAACGCCTTTGATAACATTTTTAGAAACAATTGATTATCATCAACCAACAATATTTTTTTCAAATTGATGCTCATCATATTATTTTTTTAGGGGATCGCGAACAACAGCCTTGATCAGGAAATAGACCCCGGCTAATATAATTAATAGCGATATAAGGTCCATTATAGTAATGCCGTCATTTTCGTTGAAATAGAAGATGGTGAACATTTCAAAATAGGGTGGTGCCGGCATTATGATCATACCAAAACCAAGCGTTATCATGGTCAGGCTGATAATTACGAGTACAATTTTTGAAAGACGTTCGCCGCGTTCCTGCTTCTTTGGTAATTTACTGCCGAACTGATTGGCCGATAATAATATGCTGAATTCATCAAGCAATTCCTCGCGCGATGCCTCCTTGTCATCTAAACTTTTAAATGCCTCGATCTGATCACTTTTGATTCCCGATTTCTTTATCGCGCTATCAAATCGCTGTTGAAATTCTTTGGCGGTCTCAACATTGATATCTTTTGTTGAAATCAGATCGATCAGTTCGTTCAGTTTTTTGTCAATAGTAGCCTCATTTTCAGCAATGCGTTGAAAATCCCCGTCTTTCTTTTTAATATTATTTTCTCGGCTCAATTATAATATTTAATTTACAGCTAATCTACGTATAAACACTAAATGAACACTGTTTCCATTATTACGGTAAACTATAATCAGCCGCTTATTACTGAACAACTGTTATCGTCAATAAGTTTAACAAACACGTATCCTAATATAGAGATAATTGTAGTTGATAATGGGAGTAAAGTTAATGATGTACTGCAGTGGCAGACTAAATATCCGGCATTCAAGTTTATACGTTCGGATGTTAATCTTGGTTTTGCAGGTGGGAATAATTTAGGAGTGAAAGAAGCCACAGGCGAGTATCTTTTTTTTGTAAATAACGATACCGAATTTACCGAAGGTCTGATAGAAAAGTTAGTTAACATATTGGATACGCATTCGGAAGTTGGTATGGTATCGCCAAAGATTCGCTACTTTGATCAACCTGATACACTGCAATATGTGGGGTTTACCGCAATGAATTATTATACCTGTAGTAATTATTGTGTGGGGCAGTTTGAGCTTGATAAAGGCCAGTATGATGATAGCACAGGCCCCACGGCATACGCACATGGCGCAGCAATGATGGCCAGAAAAAAAGCAATAGATAAAGCTGGCTTAATGGCTGAAAACTTCTTTTTGTACTATGAAGAAATGGACTGGTGCGATCATATTAAGAAAGCGGGTTATGAGATATGGGTGGAAACCAAAGCATTGATCTATCATAAAGAATCCGTTTCGGTAGGCAGAGCCAGTGCCTTAAAGGAATATTTTATGAACAGGAACAGGATCTTGTTCATCCGCCGTAATGCGCCCATACAGGCGCGCTTATTTTTTTATATTTACTTTATATGCCTGGTAGTGCCGCGTAACATAATAGCCTACAGAAAGAAGGGATTTCATGGCTTTACAAGGCAACTATTTAATGCCATATGGTGGAATATTACGCAAGGTGTTAATAGTACAAAATTGGGATACCCCATTAAATAAAAATGAAAATATTACTCTGGATAAGCTTGTTTATTACCTTTTATGCCTTTTTTGGCTATGGTATTCTGTTGTTCATCTTAATAAAAATAAAACGCCTGATAAAAGGAAAACCAGTACTGCCTGTTGTTGATCTGGATGATTTGCCCACTTGCACCTTAGTAGTTGCTGCTTATAATGAGGATGGGGTGATGGAAGAGAAAATAAAGAATAGTCTTTCACTAACTTATCCTGCCAGTAAGCTGGAGTTTGTTTTTATTACCGATGGTTCTACAGATGGCACAGCGGCAATAGTTGAAAAATATCCGCAGATAAGGCATATGCATAGTAATGAGCGCAAGGGCAAAATTGCTGCGGTACACCGGGCAATGGATACAGTAAATACTGAAATTGTGATTTTTACCGATGCCAACACTTTTTTAAATGCAGAAGCATTGGTAAACATTTGTCGCCATTATAGTGATGCCAAAGTTGGCGCGGTAGCAGGTGAGAAAAGGGTTTATGCCGATGCTGATAACGCTACGGCAGGTGAGGGCTTCTACTGGAAATATGAATCCAAACTAAAAACATGGGATTCTGAGTTGTACTCTGTTGTTGGTGCTGCAGGTGAACTGTTCAGTATCCGTACATCACTTTATGTGCCTGTATCGCCCGATACCATATTGGATGACTTTATGATCTCATTACTGGTGGCCGAAAAAGGTTACCGTGTTATATATGAGCCGGAAGCGTATGCTACAGAATCAGCATCGCAAAATGTAACTGAGGAATTGAAACGGAAAATCAGGATAGCGGCTGGTGGTATACAGTCTATCATCTGGCTGAAATCACTGCTTAATCCATTTCCTATACCTATGCTTTCGTTTCAATATGTTAGTCACCGGGTATTACGGTGGACTATCGTACCTTTCCTGATGATACTGGCGCTAATACTTAATTTTATTATTGTATTTAGCGGCGATGGCTCCTTGATCTATCAGCTGCTACTAATAGCTCAGGTGGCATTTTACCTGATGGCTATACTAGGCTGGATAATGGAAGAGCGAAATATAAAAGTGAAGATATTTTTTATTCCCTACTACTTTTGTATGATGAATTACGCAGTATTGATGGGTATAAGGCGCTATTCATTAGGCAGGCAAAGTGCCATTTGGGAAAAGGCAAAAAGACAATAGCCTTATTTAATTAACAGCAGTTTATGTCGATAAAAGATAATATAAAAAGCAATCCCGGGCTAAAAAAGTTCATACACTGGATGCTTATACCAACCGGTGAAGCAAGGCCGAGGTTATGGGTGAAGTGGTTTGTAAATCCATTTGTTCATAAACGGGGGAGCGGCTCAAACATAAAATGGCGCACCCGAGTTGATGTATTGCCTTTTAATAAATTTGAGCTCGGCAAAAAATCAACCATTGAATCTTTCTCAACTATCAACAATGGGGTGGGTGATGTAATCATCGGCGATAATACATTGATAGGCATGAGCAACGTGATTATAGGCCCTGTTAATATTGGTAACAATGTAATATTCGCCCAAAATATAGTTGCCAGTGGCTTAAACCATGAATATACCGATGTAAATGTGCCCATCTCTCAGCAAAAGATCCTGGTATCGCCCATAATTATTGAGGATGATTGCTGGATAGCAGCTAACTCGGTGATAACCTCGGGTATAACCATAGGTAAGCATAGTGTTGTAGCCGGTGGTTCTGTAGTAACTAAAAGTATCCCCCCATATTCAGTTGCCGCTGGTAACCCTGCAAAAATTATTAAGCAATATGATTTTACAAAGCAGGAGTGGGTGCGTGTTTAAACGTTTTCCTTTTGCAATAAGGCTGGTATGGTTTTAAATATCAGCTTTAAATCTGTTGCCAGACTATGATTTTGAGCATAAGTATTATCCAGCATCAATCTTTCTTCTTCGCTCATATCGCCCTTGCCGCGTTTTTCAACCTGCCATAAGCCTGTAATACCCGCTGGTGCTGCAAAACGCAGGGCATATTTATCAGTGGTTAGTTTTTCAGCTTCATATAGTGGCAGCGGGCGATTACCAACAATACTCATATTGCCAATAAACACGTTCCATAGCTGCGGCAATTCATCAATACTTAAATTCCTGATCACGTTGCCTATTTTGGTAATACGCGGATCGTCCTTTATTTTAATGAATGCCGATCCACCCATTGTTTTGCGGGAATCGATATATTGTTTTTCGCACCATCTTACTTTATCAGCATATAGCGGAAATTGACACTTGCCATATGAAAGGCAATCGTTACATAAACTATCTACATCTATAGTAGCAGCTGTTTGCTTATCATTTGCAGCGGCATCAATATTATATTGATTTAAATGCTTGAGATCTTTTAATCTTTGATCAGCATTTACATACATTGAGCGGAATTTGTAAAACTTAAAAACTCTGTAACCGGTACCAACCCTGTACGAATAATAAAATGCCGGACCTTTTGATTCCAGCTTTATCCATAAATAAACGATCAGGAATACAGGTGATAAGCATACCAAAGCCAACCCCGAGAAAAAGACATCAAATGCACGTTTACCAAATGGGGTTTTATAAGTGGTAATAGGTTTTGTTTTTAATTTGGTTTTAAGATCGGCCCAGTTGTTAATCAGAAAGTTGACCCTTTTACCCACGTTTTCGATGTTAGCCGGCCGGGTGAAAAAATCTGTTATGCCTGCGCTTAATGCAATTTTACGCAGGTTTTTATCAAGGTGTTTTCCTATTAACAATACTGGAATAGCAGGTAGTTTCCTTTTATTGAGGCTTTCAATAAGATTTACACCATATCTGCCCAATATATCGCTTTTAGAAATAATAGCTACTGCGTTTATATTTTTCGATTGCCATGCATCAAGCATATCATCATCAGTTTCAAAATTGATGACCTGTCTTCCTTCAAAATCGCATAAATTAATTAATTCAGCATATAATTCAGCGTCGAAACGGAGTAATAAAATTATTTGATCGCTTTTTGATGAGGTAGAATCAGTCATAGTGGGGCTATCTATTAATCCTTCGTAATATTACTCTCACACGCGCCTCAAGTTCGGCGGGGTTAAATGGCTTAACTATGTAATCGTCGGCACCACTGTTTAAACACATGATCCTTTTTTCAGAGCTATCCTCGCCAGATACAATAATAACCGGAATCGTTTTAAAGAAATCGCTTGCCTGCAGCTGGCTTATCAGTTCAAGACCATTTAATTTTGATGTATTAAGGTCGGAGATGATCAGATCGGGAATGTTGCCATTTTGTATGGATGTAAGTGCATCCATACCATTAACGCATACTTCCGTTTCATATACATTGCTCAGGAATTGCTTTAAAATAAGCTGCATATATACATCATCTTCCACTATTAGGATTTTGATTTTATTAGCTGGGGGTAAACTCATAGATAAATTAAAACGATGTAGCTAAAATAATTAAATTTTATTATAAAGATAAGTTTTATTGAGATGTAGATGCTTTATTAAACAATTGTTAATGCTTTGATAGGTATAATAACTGTTATTTAATAAAGCATCTATTTTTACGAAATGTGTATTGTTATTGTTGCTTAATAAATAAATAAAACTAATGGAAGAATTTATCTATCTTAATGCCTCCATTACATAAACCATTAGATGAGTTATAACAAACCATACGATTTGGCTATGATTTATGCCATTAGCGATAACAACCAGGAGTTTTTTGAACAATTGATCTCCGTGTTTGCCGATACTATAAGTAAAGACAATGAATTGCTTAAAGAAACCGCAGTTAAAGGCGATTGGCGCGAGGTAGGGCAGTTGGCCCACAAGATGAAATCATCGATAGGGCATTTCCAGGTAGATGTATTAAAAGACACCATATTACAACTGGAACACTACCAGAACAGCAGTTCGGATGAACTGAATGCGCATGTACGGGAACTTGACCGGGTAATTAATGATGTGTTAGCAAACTTAAAAGCGGAATTTCCTGAGATATTTAATCGGTAGTTACTTGATGTTAAACAACCGTTTTATCCGGATTACTAATCCTTTCGACATGCCTCCGTCTATTTGAATACGACGATCAGTTGTCCATACTATAGCTTTTGGGCTTGTTACCCTGAAGAGTTTTCCAAATCCCTTTTTACTTAGTTTGAGCGCCAGGTAACCGTCCTCATTAGTACCGGGAGGGTGATTAAAACCATCAACCTGTAAACCTTGCTCACGCCTGAAGCCGGAATTAAACCCGTACACATTCACAGCTTCGGCCTTAAAGTGCTTGTTGTATAGCTTGCTAAGGTCGGAAAAATGCTCATAAAAGAAATAAGTAAAACGCCCTGTACTGCCAACCGGGATAAATGAAAACCGGCCATACGTTATAGCCACATCATCATTATCAGCCAGGGGCTTAATCATTTCTTCTATCCAGTTTTTGGGGTAAATAGTATCAGCATCGGCATTTAAAATATATTTGCCTGTAGCTTTAGCTAATCCGGCATTGCGTGCAGGTGTGATACCTTGTGTGGTTTCAAGTATACAGGTAACGCCACATGCTTTTACCAGGTTCTCTGTATTGTCTTTTGAATTGTTGTTAACTACGATAATCTCAACCGATCTATTGGTAATATTATTACATAACGAGGCCAGGGTGGGTGCTATAGTTGCTTCCTCATTATAGGCAGGCATCACTATGGAAACTTCGGGCTCACCTTTTAACAATTTTTGATAAGCAGCGCTAACAGCCGGGAGCTTATCAATTGTAAAATTCTCGCCTTTTAAATAGGTATTGATGTAATGAGGGATAGATAACGGTCTCATAAAACAATAATACCAAATAAATACAATAGAATTTGCCTGTAAGTTATAATCTTTTTAAATGAATGGAAAGTGGTTAAATATTAGTTCGTTTTTTTTAGTAAAATAGTACTGCATTTACCCGCATAAATATTTTTTTACTTTTTTTCTGATAGCAGGCAACCTTTATGAATCGCGATGCGTGATAGGAAAAGATTAAAGACGATATTTACATAAGCAAAGTTTAGAACCCATATGGGCGAAGAAGAGCTACATCAACTGATCGGGGGCTGTAAAAAGCAGGATAGGAAAAGCCAGAAAATGCTTTATAAAGCGTTCTATGGCTTTGCTATGGGGATATGCTTGCGCTACGCCGGCAACAGGGATGAGGCTGCAGAGGTGATGAATCAGGGTTTTTTCAAGATATTTACACGCATTGACAGCTATGACAGTGCCAAGCCGTTTAAAGCGTGGCTGGGTAAAATAATGATCAATACTTCAATCGATCACTACCGCTCAAATCTTAAAATGGCTTATGCTGATGATCTTGAAAAAGCTGAGCATATAAGCGATGGCGATCTGGCCGACAAAAACCTGAGATATAATGATCTTTTGGATATGGTGCAGCGGCTTCCGCAGGCGTATAGAACGGTATTTAATCTTTTTGCAATTGAAGGTTACTCGCACGAGGAGATAGGCGAAATGCTGAATATAAATGCAGGTACATCTAAATCAAACCTGCACAAGGCAAGGCAAAAGTTAAAGCAAATGGTTTTTGAAGCTGATGCGATGGCGAATAAAACTAATTATAATAGGGGGATGGATTTTAATTCAATAGTAGCAATAAATGGGACAGACAATTTGAGGTCATTTTTCTTCAATAACAACATCAGGGGATGAAAACGGATAAGGATAAAGAGTTAGATAACATTTTCAAAAGCGGGTTGGAAAATCCCGATGATCATTCAGCACATCTGGATGATGATTGGGCCGCTATGGAAAAAATGTTGGATGACGGAAAAAAACGCCCCGCTATTATTTATTGGCTGCCAATTTTAAGTGGTGTTGCTGCTTTGCTGTTAATACTTTTTGGTATATGGTTTTTAAAACCGGTTGTTATACACCAGCAAAAGCCACAGCAAACCGCTGTTAATGATCAGAAAGAGAAAGACGATATTGCAAACCATGAGCAAAAGAATCCCGGTAAAAGCGGCGGATCCACTCAGTTACAAGCTGTTGGGCAACAAAAGAATTTAACACCTGCCAATTTTGCTAATAATTCACCTTATACCAAATATAAGCTTACAAACAAGCCGACAATTAGCTCATCCGCTGATGGAGTCCGCCGCGATACTACCGGGGTAAAACAATTGCCTGGTGTACAAAACCGGCAAACAGGTGATGAATTGCTGGCCTTTAATAATCAACCTGTATTTGATAATGCCACTATAACAGATCAAAACATTGATACAATTGATGTAGCGCCCAAGTCGAATCCGAAAGCATTACAACAGCATAAAACCAGCATAAAAACTTCATTTACGCAAAGGCCACGCTATGCACTAACCGTGCTTGCCGCTTCAGATCTTAACGGGGTTAATTCATTACAGGATACTAAGGTGGGTACAAATATTGGTTTACTGTTTTCGGCGGGTGTGTTTAAAAAATTAACTATCAGTACAGGGGCTATCTATACATCAAAACCTTATATGACGGGTTTCGACAATTACCATACAGCTTACCAGTTCCCTACCAATCCGGTAAGTGTTCAGGCTAGTTGCCGTATGCTTGATATTCCGCTTAATATTGATTATCAGTTATATGCAAAGCACCGCAATAAATTTTCTGTAGGTACGGGTATATCATCGTATTTAATGCTGCATGAAAGTTATGATTTCAACTATGCAGCAGGTTCAAATGGGCCCGGTTATTATAATGTACCTAACCCGAATAAATATTTCTTCAGCATACTCAACCTGCAAGCCACTTATACCCGGCAGGTAAATTCAAAATTCGGTGTAAGCGTACAACCATATTTAAAACTTCCTTTATCAAATGTAGGTGCCAGCCAGGTGAGGCTGCAAACAACGGGTGTTGCGGTAGGGCTCACCTGGAACATAAATTCGCTATCAAAACCCTAGAAATATGAAACACATAACATTTATTTTACTCGCCTGGATGAGCATCTCAAACCAGGCGGGGCAGACCCTCTATGCCTGTAAAAATGCAACTATCAGTCTTTTTTCATCAGCTCCAATAGAAGATATTAAAGCCACAACATCCACTGCAGCATCTGTTTACAATGCCGCCACCGGCGAATTAGCCTTCAGCGTAGCTATCAGTTCATTCAAGTTTGATAAGGAATTAATGCAGGAGCATTTTAATTCCGATTACATGGAGAGCGATAAATATCCGCGGGCAACCTTTAAAGGGAAGATCAATGAGAAAGTTGATATCACCAAAGATGGAAGTACAGCGATAACGGTAACCGGCGACCTTACAGTGCATGGCGTCACCCAAAAAAGAACGATACCTGGCAACATTACAGTAAAAAATGGGGTGATAACCATGACCTCAGAGTTTATGGTGAAATGCGCCGACCATCATATTGAAATACCCCGGCTGGTATTCCATAATATAGCTGAAAGCATAAAAATGAACGTTTCGGTCACCTACACACTTAGTAAATAACACACCCCAATACTATATCACATGAAAAAGCACCTCATTTTATTTAGCCTTCTTCTCATTAGCAGGAGCTTAATAGCCCAGCAAACCGATACAACTAAAAGTAAAAGTTCAACTTCATCGGCTGATTCATTATTGAACTCCATGAGCACTGATGATAAAAAACATCCGGTTGTTGCCTTTAAATCAACAAGACTTATCTTGTCGCAAAGTACACAGACAGTAAAAAAGAATAATCTTAATTTTCAGATCATTCACCGTTTCGGTGATTTAGCCGGAAAGAATGGTGGCGGACAGGTTTTTTATGGCCTGGATGATATTAATGATGTATACATCGGCTTTGAATACGGCTTAACGGATAACCTGAATGTTGATTTTGGCAGAAGCACTTTTGGCCGGTTGGTTAACCTTGATCTTAAATATGCTGTATTACATGAAACCAGCGATAGCAGCATACCTGTATCATTAACTTTACTTGGCGAATCAGGTGTAAATACCTACGGATCATATGATACTTTTAGCGACCGTTTGTCGTGGTTTGGACAGGCGATCATTTCAAGGGAGATCACATCAATATTTACTTTACAGGTGTCTCCGGGTTACCTGAGTACCAATACAGCCGATCCGAATGTGCCCGGCATTGAAACACATTTCTTTAACCTGGCTGGCGCGGCTAAGCTAAAAGTGACTAATCATATGAGTGTATTAGTTGATTATGCGCACCCGTTCTCTTCTTTCAGAACATCAGCTAACGGTTTTCATGATCCGCTGGGGTTTGGCATTGAGATTGAAACCGGTGGCCACGTGTTTACCCTTAACATAACAAACGCCAACGCAATTGATCCTATTAATTATTTAAGCAATACACGGGAAGATTTTTCAAAGGGGCAGTACCGGATAGGGTTTACTATTTCAAGAATATTTGATTTTAATCATAAGGAAACGTATAAATAGTCTGTTTAAAAAGACAAAGCGTCATTGCGAGGAACGAAGCAATCTCAACGTAAACAGGTTGAATTACTATTCTAACCGCTCTGTATAGTTTAGAGATTGCTTCGTTCCTCGCAATGACGCTTGATTATTATAGGTTAGACATTGATCTAACTTAAATAACTTTCGCTAAGTACCCATTCAATTGCATTAAGGTTTAGGCTAAAGCCTCACACTGGTAACCGTGCTCGATTACCAGTGTAATTATTTTTTCAGGACAAATATTATCACCCTCAACCCGCAATGTTATCGCAATCATCCAGATCGAAATTAATGTAGCTTGATGGGAAATGCTGTAATAGCTTTTTGACCAGTAATTTGGACTGACTAACTTTAGCAATATTCGTTTTGAAAACCTCTACCATAATTAAATGGGTATATTATTCCTGGCGTAAAACCATGCTGTTACCATCGGGATCCGAAAACTCTGCAAATTTACCCCATGGTGTATCATCAATATCTTTTACGGTTAAGCCTTTTGCCTTTAACTCATCCACTTCTTTTTTAATATCCTCGGTATACAATACCAGGCCCTGTGACGAGCCGGGGGCTATTTTTGAGAACCAGGTTACTAATGATATAGAGGTGGCCTGCCCGGGTAAACCTAGCTGAAGCCATGTATCGCCATTACCCATTGGGGCTTCAATTATAAGCTCAAAGCCTATTTTGAGGTAAAATTCCTTAGCAACTTGCTGGTCGCTTACCGGGATAGAGACTACTTCGATAAATTTCATAGTGATTTTAATTTTAGTAAGTGATTTTGTTATAGATGTTTTTTAATTGATGAAGATGCCTTTTTGTATGCACCTCAATAAAGTTTGCTAATTCGGTTCTTGTTAGGTGACCAAACACAGGTAATTCAAAGCCAGTGCATGTTTTGGTCATATCCTTTACAGGTATGATCTGGTTTAATTGGGTTTTTAGTTGATCTAATGTAAGCAACAATTCTTCTTTATTATAATTTTTTACGGGTGGGATGACAAAATCAGGCGACTGCATTCTTATGTCGAAATTTAAAAATGCCTCCCTGATATTAGCTACATACGCGTCAGGTTGCCTTGTCGTTTCCTCTTCGAGGCCATTCATCAGATCAACAAATCCTGAAACAGACAGGATAATATGCTGCGCGACTTGTCCTGGTGTCCAACTGCCCTCAAAAGGGATTTTATTTATTTGTTCATCATAAAATGAGGAAAGTATCAGTATAAATTCCTCAAAGGTTTTGTTGATTTCTGAGAGTGTTTTATTGTTATCTATCATTTTTTTTTATTTTATGTTTTCATCAGGTTGCATAATACCATGCATGTTACCGTCAGGATCAGCAAAGAAAGCTATGCAGCCATAACCCGGAGCATACATTTTAGGGATATGGATTCTGCCACCGGCTTTCTCAATATTTTTTACTGCTTCATCAATGTCATCAACCAAAATAGAGTTCACCAATGGCTGGCCTGCAGCACGCTTTTTCATTATGGCGCCGTTTATACCCGGTGTATTTTTGTCCCCAGAAATTGCCAGCCAGTAGGGGCGGTCGCCGAGTTGTTTAAATGTCCAGCCGAAAGCTTCGCTGAAGAACTTCATGTTGGCTTCCGGGTTATCTGACGGTATCTCAAAATGCGTTACCCTGTTACTCATAATTATTAATTTGGTTTACAAATCAAATGTATCAATAGGTAATAAGTATTTGCTGGTAAAAAAAGTCAATATTAGGGGGCATTTAAGACAAAATTATTATGTTTACATTTAATAATTAACCAATTATGATTGAGACAGGCCTTTTAATAACTAAACAAAACCGGCTGTTAAGCATAGCAGCTATATTGGATGTTTTTGAAACTGTAAACAAATTTTATTCGAATAACGGGCAGGAAAATCCTTTTAACATTACCTTATTAAATACCAGGGATGACGAATATTCACTAATGGGATACGAATGTGAATGTATTGATGACACCGCGCCGAAAGACCTGGTACTGATACCCGCATTTAATACCGATAATATACAGCAGGCCATATATGAGAACCGCGAGTTTTTACCCTGGATAATCAATCAATATAAAACAGGGGCTGAAATTGCTACCTTTTGTACCGGTGCATTCCTGCTGGGCGCTACAGGTTTGCTTAATGGTAAGGTTGCTACTACTCACGTTGATTCGTGTAATGGTTTTGCCTCAGCTTTTCCGGCTATAAAACTTAAGGCTGATAAAACTGTAACCGAAGATGGCAGGCTATATACCAGCGGAGGGGCAACATCAACCTTTCATTTATTACTGCATCTGATACAAAAATATTGCGGGGCGGATAAGGCTGTACGTACGGCCAAATTTTTCGCCATTGATATGGATAGGGATAATCAATCCTATTTCAGTACTTTCCAGCCCTTTCATAACCATCATGATGAACTGGTGGCATCGGCACAACAAAAAATTGAAAGCAATTATGGTGATTCCTGTACCATTGAAGAGATCATAAAGGATATACCCGCCAGTCGCCGCAATATTGTACGCCGATTTAAACAGGTTACCGGCATTACACCTATTGAATACTTACAGCATACCCGCATTGCAGCAGCTAAAAAGCTGCTGGAGCAAACCGATAAGCAAATGACCGAGGTTATCTATACCTCAGGTTACAATGACCCTAAAGCGTTCCGAAAGATTTTCAGAAAATCGGTAGGTATGACACCCACTGAATACAGGGAGAAGTTCCAGGTGAATTAATTTTTGAAAAATAATTTAAACAAGCTGTCCAATTACCCAAAGTCTGATCGTCATTAAGGTATATAAATTAAAAACTTAAAACCATGAATGAATTTAGTTTGATCTTCAGAAATGAACAGAATCCTGATGTACAGTTCTCACCCGAACAAATGCAGGAGATTTTAAAGCAATGGCACGACTGGATGGGCGGTATGGCAGCACAAAATAAAATGGCTAACCCCGGTAACAGGCTTGCCTTTGAAGGTGCAGTGGTAAGAAAAAACAATGTGGTAACCGATGGCCCATATGCTGAAATTAAAGAAATGATAAGCGGTTACATTGTAGTACAAACTGAAACGCTTGCAGAGGCCATTGAACTAGCCAAGGGATGCCCTATATACAATGCTGGGGGCTGCGTTGAAGTAAGGAGCATTATACCAATGAGTATGTAAAAATGAAAGCCCCTTTATAAATGAAGGGGCTTTTTTTATGAAATCAGAAAAGGAACTTATACCGCACTTATTCCGTAGCGAATACAGCAAAATAACCGCTGTATTAGGCCGGCTGTTTGGCTTTGAGCATATTGAAATAGCCGAAGATATTGTAAGTGATACCTTTATGATGGCCGCCGAAACGTGGGGCCAAAAGGGTTTGCCTGATAATCCGGTAGCCTGGTTATATGCCGTTGCAAAAAATAAAGCCAAAGACTATTTGAAACGTAATCAGCTGTTTTCTGATAAAATAGCCGCCGCGGTAGCGTATAATTCCCCCGAAACTTATGAAATAGAAATAGATCTGTCAGGCAAAAATATAACTGACAGTCAATTGCAAATGATGTTTGCTATTTGCAACCCTATTATCCCTGCTGAGGCGCAGATAGGCTTATCCCTGCGGATACTTTGCGGTTTTGGTATTGAGGAAATTGCTGATGCATTTTTAACCAATAAGGAAACTATTAATAAACGCCTTTTTAGAGCGAAGGAAAAGTTAAGGGCCGAACAGGTTAAAATAGAATTTCCGGATAAAGAAGAAGTGGCCTCGCGGCTTAACACGGTGCTAACTACGCTGTACCTGCTGTTTAATGAGGGTTATTACTCATTGTCGCAAAATGCATCGCTCCGAAAGGATCTTTGCCTTGAAGCCATGCGATTAACTTATTTGTTGATAGGCAATGAAGCTACTAACCAGCCTGCTGCCAATGCTTTATTGGCGTTAATGTGTTTTCACTCTTCGAGATTTGAAGCCAGGCTGGGGCAGCACGGCGAATCGGTTTTGTATGAAGAGCAGGATACCTCACTTTGGGATGATGAATTGATTGCAAGGGGGCAGCATTATCTAAACAAAGCTTCCGTTGGGAACGCCATCTCAAAATATCATGTTGAAGCTGCCATAGCTTATTGGCATACTACCAGAACTGCAGATAAATGGGAACATATTTTACAGCTTTATAATACCTTGCTGATACTGGAATATTCGCCTATAGCTGCGCTGAATCGTACTTATGCGTTATCAAAAACAATAGGGAAGGAGGCCGCAATTATTGAGGCCGGTAAGCTAGGCTTAAATGGCAATTATCTATACCATTGTTTAATGGGCTACCTGTATTCCGGAATAGAAAATACATGTGCTATAGCCAATTTTGAAACAGCGCTAAAACTCACCAAAGCGAAGGCAGATAAAGCCCAAATACGGCAATATATAAGCGATCTGAAAAATGGATAGCCTACATTTAAATTGGTTTCAAACAATAATTGTTATCTTCATGTATACATATTAACCATATCAATATGAAAACTCCGGTACAATTAAGCTTAACCCAATCTGATGGCTCGCCAAGAAAAGTTATTATTGAACCTGTTTTGGAAGAAGATGACAATGGTAGTTTGCAAAATACTGGTGTTTATAAGATCTATAAGGATGCTTTTGATGATGAATCCGCTTTATTTACTGAGCCTCTTGAGATTAATGACATAAACGATGAACTGTCGGATAAAGATAATCCTGATTATTTAGGCAAGATCACTATTACAGATGATGATAAATGGAAATATGATGGTGATCTGTTAGGTGATGATGAGCAAATGCAGGTGTTGAAGTATATTGGTGAATAGTATCCGCCATCAACGGAGTACATATTACCTATGTCATTTCGAACGATAGAGAGAAATCTTCTTCGATCTGCAATACGAACTATACAAGTTGAAGAAGTTTTCTCCTCGTACCTCGTTCGAAATGACAATTAGGTTTATTGCTGAAATAAGTTCGGCATGACATGTTTTTCAATTCATAGTTTAAAAACTTATCCCCAACCTTATTGCCGAATTTGTATTACTGCCGCTATTGAATGAAGTGCCGTACATGATACGGAAATTCAAGTATTGCAGGCCGAAACCCAGCTCGGTATAGTTCTTTAATGTTGGCGTGCTTAAATAATTTACATCCACTATTTCCTGCAACTTTAATTTTCTTATCAGCGGGATCTTATTCAGGATAAAACCTGAAAAATTATGCTCCAGGTGTGCCTCAACATACTCTGTATAGGTGCTGAATGTGTAATAGTTCAACAGTAAAAATGTATTGATACCGCCGTTTGAAAATAAGATCTGATTGCCTGAGAACTGTTTATAATCGGGATAAAAAATGCTGTTGTTGTTTAAGAACTTACCTGCACCTACGTAAAACGATGTTTTTCCAAACACACCCATGTTTATATTTGATTTTGATACATCGGCGGCTAATAGATCATAATCAACATCCGAACCTAGTAGATTTTTAATCCCCTTGGTATAAGTTAGGCCAATAGTTGGATAATCCGACGGGAGGTAATGCCTGCCATCGGGATAGGTTTCATATTTATCACTGAAATCATAAGTGGTACGCAGCGTAACTTTAAACGATTGATTTTCGGGGAATAATGGCACCTCCTGGTTTGGTAATAGCGGGTTATTTGAGGTATAATCTTTATTGCCGGGATTATAAAAGCTATAGGATGAAGCATTTGGCAACCATTTCCTATCAGCATACTCTGCACTCGCAGTTGCCTGCCAGCCGCCAATTATACGTTTATGCAGTGATGCAGATACATATTGCTTTTGATACAGCTTTTCATAATTTTCACGCTCAAACAGACTATACATTGAGTTCAGGAATGAGGAAATTGGTTGAGTGTTGTTCAGGTCAGTAATTTCCGAACCACCGTTAATGCCAAGCGTAAAGCTCCCAACCGGGATGCTGGTATTTACAGCACCGGTAAATCTATGGTCAGAAAAACCATAACCGGCCTTAGCAGCGATAACGAGGTAACGATTATTGATACTATCTACCCGTTTACTGAATGATGCACCATAATTTATAGCAAAGCCCTGTACAGTATTAAATTTTACAGCAGTCAGCAATGGGTCGAAGTTATAATATTCATGCTCATAACGATTGCGGTAATGATATCCGCCAAGCAAAAATTCACCGGGACTAAATTTATTATTCACCTTATCCAAAGAATCGAGATAAGATTTGGATTCCCGCTTTCGGGCCAGTATCGCTTTTTTCTGGTAGTCGGTTTTTTCCTCATCGGTTAGCGGTACCGGCCGCTCGTTTTCCCAAAACGTCGAATCTTTTTTATTTACACCTGGTTTAATAAGCAGCACTTCGTTAAATTCTTTCTTAGTGAAGGTGGGGTTGAGGTCATAGTCCTTATAAACAGATATATAATAACCACCAATCCTAAACCCAAATAAACCCGCCGTAAATTCAAATTTAACTGATGATGGCATCCACACCTTTGGACTTACGGGGAAAAACTGTTCGCTGAATTTCAGGGTATCTACAAAGTTTATATTCTGTTTTTTGGTGATGAAAAGATCTAATCCATATATACGCCAATCGTTTTCTAAAATGTATATATATCCCTGGAAACAAGCATCGTACATGCGTTTAGGCGTAACTTTTATTTTGTCTACAGTTTCGCCATTTTCAACGCTTTTACCCATCCATTTATAGTTATAGTAAAATAGGGCATTATCAGCAATTGGCGATATTACAGGCCTGTTGCTAAGTCCCTCCCAGTTTTGGATGTTCTCATAAAAATCAACCTTTACATCCGATGCACGGTTATAGCTAAAGGCTTTATTACTACCCGACACCTTTGATGATATCATTTCCTCATGCACATTATCTGGCTGCTGAAAGCTGTATTTTGATTGCGATTCCGATAGGTAAATTATCCCCCTGCGGTTAGAGTCGAGGCCGGCCTCACGTGTAGCCTTCTGCACATCAAATCCCATGAATTTTTTAGGGGCATCCAACATCTTTTGTAAGCCTTTTATATAAACCGTACAGGTATAGGCATTCACCTCCTTTAAATGCGCTTTTCGCTTTTTGATGGCCTTGCGGATAATGGCATAAGCGGGATCTTCACCGCCGGAACGAATCACCACATCATTTAACAGGTAAGCCTCAGTTTTCAGGCTCACGTTTAATGTTTTACTAGTCTTTAATTCAATTTCCCGGCTTTCTTGCTTGTAGCCTACCGCTTTATATTGCACATTGTATGTGCCGGGCGTTAATTGCAAAATATATTCGCCCTCGCTGTTTGCCGAAGTTCCTTTGGTTGTGTTTTTAATATATACGCTGGCAAAGGGAATGGGCTTATTGTTTTCATCGGTAACCTTACCATTAATTGTAACTTGTTGTGAAAATGCGCACAGATTTGCTAAAAGAATAAGGATACAGGTTAGGTAGATTTTCATTTACAGGTTATTTATGCTAATATCAATGTTATTTATTACAGCTATTGGATGCTTTTAGTTAATTATTGTTAAAGATGATTGTAGAATTTATTGAGGGTCGATTTGATGACTGGGTATTATTCACTATAAGCACTTTAGTCATCATTTTTAATGATTTGCCTTAGTTTAGTTTGAACACAAGCAGGGCAATAAATTTTAACATCTTCATGATATATTAACAATTCGTTAAAACATATCATTACGTTTTGGTATTTTTAGGTATTCAACCTATCTGCGTATGCTATTAAACCAAACTTATTTAAAGAGGAAAGTATTTATTCTCATCTTTTCTTTCATAATATTACTTTGCTCCTCAAGCATTGTACAGGCCCAGTTGGTTTCTTTTCCCACACCGCCATCTGTTGATTCCTTTAAAAGAGATCCATTTCCGGATACCCTCAGAAAAAAACATTTCGGCCGTGCAGCACTCTTTTTGGGAATAGCTGAATTAACCCCATTTATATATGACCGGTATATAGTAAAGGCTGATTACGCCATGATCTCCTGGAGTTCAACAGCGCATAATTTAAAGCCCAGCAGTTGGGAATTTGATGATGATGAGTTTACCACCAACCAATTTGGCCATCCGTACCATGGGAGCCAGTTTTATAGCGCTTTCAGGGCCAATGGGTATAGTTTTTGGCAGTCGGCACCGGCTGCAGCGGCGGGTAGTTATCTTTGGGAAACATTTGCCGAGAACCAACCACCATCACCCAACGATTTTATAAACACAACCTTTGGCGGAACTGTTATAGGTGAAATGACCTACCGCTTATCAAACAAGATTATTGATAACACAGCCACAGGTTTTAAAAGGCAGGCTGATGAAGTGCTGGCTTTCCTGATAAACCCGATGAATGGCTTAACCCGGATAACCGATGGCAGGTGGGGTAAAGTGAATACTAACCCGGCATTACGCGATTCCAGTAAAATATCTGCTCAGCTTGACTTTGGTTTCAGGGAGTATAATGTAGATAACAATAACCCTTTCCAAAACAGCAGCAAGGGCTGGTACCTGCATGCAAGACTTATATATGGCGATCCGGATGAGGGTTATGAAAAACCCTTTAGTAATTTTGTTGTAAATGCGGAAATAGGCAAGGATGATAGCACCGCGCTTAATATAGTTAGTATTTATGGTTCATTAACAGGCTGGGAACTTAAATCAAATGATATTCAGCAGCAACTGCTTATACTATCGGCTAACTACGATTATGTTCATAACGCAGCATTTTTTTATGGGGGGCAAAGCGTTAAGTTAAACCTGTTCTCTAAGTATAAGATAGATAACGGAATGTTTATAAATACTGCTTTTGGTCTGGGAGGTGTACTTTTAGGCGGTGTGCCTGATCCCTATCTGTATAAAGGCCGTAATTATGATTATGAATCGGGGCTGGCGTTTAATGCGGGCGGTACCATAGCTGTTGACCATAAACTCTATTACAGCATAAATTATCGTGGTGCATGGACGTGGACAATTAATGGCAATAAATCATCATACCTTTTACACAACATCACTAATGAATTAAGCTACTTTGTAGTAAAGGATATTGCCCTTGTTGCCGAAGCCGGTTATTTCAGGCTAAACGGAAATTATAGCAATTTTGCTGATATCGACAGAAAATACCCATACTTTAAAGCTGCGGTGCGGTACAACGTTGATTTCTGAAAACAAGTTGAAGCTGAAAAATTGCCGGTTGCAATTGTTAAGGTATGTTAAAGTTTTACCAGATAGCCTGTTAAACGTTAAATTAGATTCCATAATTCAAACCAAAACATCACAGCAACATGAAGCTTACGGGTATATTACTTTTAATGCTTTCCCCCTTATCACTTTTTGCGCAGCACTTAACCGGAACCGTTATTGATAAAAGCGACGAATTACCGGTAGTTTTTGCAAACGTTGCTACCAGATCAGAAGTAACAGTTACCTCATATTCGGGCCAGTTTAGTCTGAGTAGTGTTATCCCTGGTGATACCATAAAGATCACCTGTATAGGTTACAAGCCTTATAAACGGGTATACAGAAAAACCAAATCGGATACGCTTCTCATATATCTTCAACAAAGCTCCATTTTATTAAGGGATGTGAATGTAAGGGCAAGGCATAATTACAGGCAGGATTCTCTTAACGTACGCAGGCAGTTTTCATCTGTATTTGATTATAAAGCGCCAGGTTTAAAGGATATGTTTATAACTACTGATCCTTACGTTTACATTCCTTACAATTATATTGATGCGCCCAATAACGCTACAACAATACTCAGCGTGAATTTATTAGCTGTTGCTAATCTGCTCTCTAAAAACAAGGCGCCCGAAACCAAGCTGCAAAAGACACTGTTACAGGATGAAGAAAATACTTATGTAGACCATTCCTTCTCCAAACAAAAAATAACCGCCATCACCAATTTAAAAGGCGACTCATTACTCAACTTTATGGATGATTACCGCCCAACCATAGCCGAGGCGAAAAAAATGACGGATTATGAAATGGTGCTTTACATAAAGAAAAGCTACGCCGAGTTTATAAAGAACTATAAGCAGGATGAAAAATCCCCTTTCGCTCATTGATTTTATTTGTTGGCTCGTAGAATATCTTTAATTTCACACCTACAACTAAAGACATGAAAAAAATTACGTTGATTGCTTTTACAATCCTGCTGGGTTTATTTATAACACCGTATTTAAGCGAGGCGCAAACAACCATTAATCAGGTTTCGGTTAAAATTACAGGCGAAGTAAAAGCGCCATTTGATATTAACCTGGATTCCTTAAATAAATTTAAACAAACCGAAGTTATACGTAAAGACAAGGAGGGTAAGGATCATACTTATTCGGGCGTGATTTTGTCTGATATTCTCCAAAAAGCAGGTGTCCCCTCAGGTAAAGATTTAAGGGGCAAGAATCTTACAAAATATGTATTGATAGATGCTGGTGATGGCTACCAGGTTGTGTTTGCCTTAGCTGAGCTGGATAAAGATTTTACTGATAGGCTTGTCATTGTAGCAGATATGGTTGATGGCAAAACACTCCCGGCGGGCGAAGGGCCATTTCGTATAATTGTTCAGGATGAAAAAAAGCCCGCAAGGTGTATAAAAATGATTACAGCAATAAAAATTATATCGGCCAAATAAATAAAATATACTTTTAACAAAAGGGCCCTGTGCATTACGCGCAGGGCCCTTTTGTTATTTAATAATCTGAACAATATATTGATTTTAAGTGATTTATAAATATTAAAAAAATAATTTATAAACTATTTCTTAAATATCTTGTTCTAATAAGAAACATACTACAATGAAAAAGGTAATAAAAAGTATCATATTAATTGCGGGCCTTGCAATTGCAGCACCCCAGTTACATGCACAGGTAAGTGTAGGCTTATCGGTGCGTATAGGGCCACCGGCTATACCGGTTTATGAACAGCCAATTTGCCCTGCAGATGGTTACCTATGGACACCAGGTTACTGGGCTTATGGCGATGGTGGTTATTATTGGGTACCCGGCGCCTGGGTAGCACCCCCAAGCATTGGCGTATTATGGACACCGGCATGGTGGGGTTTTGATGGCGGGGTTTACGCGTTCCATTCAGGTTATTGGGGCCCACACGTAGGTTTTTATGGCGGTATTAATTACGGCTTTGGTTATGGCGGCTCTGGCTATTACGGTGGTAGATGGAGTGGCGGCCACTTTGCTTACAACACTGCTGTAAGCCACGTTAACAGAACCATTATACACAATACTTATGTTAACAATTCATTTGCGCGTAATAACAGCCGGGCTAGTTTTAATGGTCGCGGTGGTGTAACAGCAAGGCCGTCAAGAAATGATCAAATGGCTGCCCGTGACAGGCATATACCGGCTACATCAAATCAAATGGCGCATCAGCGTACAGCAAGTACAAATCGTAGTCAGTTTGCATCTGCTAACCACGGTCGCCCTGCTGTAGCTGCCGAACGTGCTAATACAAAAGCAGTAAACCGTCAGGCTAGTGCACAACATGCAACTGCAAGAGCAACAAATCATTCTGCTAATGCACAGCGTTCAGTTGCAAGAGCTACCAATCATTCTGCTAATGCACAGCATTCAGTTGCAAGAGCTACCAATCATCAGGCAAGAGCAACTAATAATCGTCAAGCTAGTGCACAGCATTCTGTTGCGCGGTCAAATACGAATACTCAGCATGCTAACGTAAGCAGGCAGCCAAGTGTTCAACACAATGCACCTCAAAGAATAAGCATGCAACAGCACCAGGCTAATCGTGCTCCTGCTCCAAGGCCAATGGGGCAACCACAGCAGCATAGCCAGCCACAACACCAGGCCAGCAGGCCAAGTCCAGGTGGTGAACATCGTAAATAATTAATCCATATGTCTATAAAACAAAAACCCGGTATTAATAACACCGGGTTTTTGTTTTATAAAGATTTTTTTAGTGATTATGCTAGATGCATTACCGCGTATAATGCAGTGGCTGATATGGCTATCCAAAGTACAAGGCCCTGTAATAGTGGTTTAAAACCAACCGATACCAAAACCTGCCTTGATAATCCCGCACCTATCAAAAACAGAGTAAGTGTTAAGCCTGCTTTGGCAATTAGTATAATATAAGGGCTAACAATGGATACCGCCGGGATATAGGTATTAGCCACCATGGCGAGTATAAATAAGCCTATAAAGTAGGGGATACTGATCTTTTTTGATTTGTTTTTGAAGATAAAGGTTGACATAAATGCAACGGGGATAATCCATAATGCCCTTGCCAGTTTTACGGTTGTGGCTACTTCAAGCGCATGTGTGCCGTATTTACTTGCCGCACCAACTACCGAACTGGTATCATGTATGGCAATAGCGCACCATAAGCCAAACTGAGTTTGTGAAAGGTTAAAATGATGCCCTATAACCGGGAAGACAAACAGCGCTATTGAGTTGAATATAAAAACACAGCCAAGTGCTATTGATATTTGCTTTTCTTCGGCTTTTATTACAGGGGAAATTGCTGCTATGGCGCTGCCGCCGCAAATAGCCGTACCTGTTGAGATGAGGTATGATGTCTTTTTCTCAATTTTCAGCCATCTGCCTAAAAAGTAACCAAAAACTAATGTGGATGTGATAGAAGCTATGGTAAACAATATGCCTTCTTTGCCAGCTTGCAGGGCACTGTGAACACTCATGCCGAAGCCTAAGCCAACAACTGATACCTGGAGTAGTAAATGTGTGGCTTTGTGGTTCAGCTGCATATAAGGGTGACCTGTAAGTTGCGCTACAACAAGCCCCATCAGCAATGCAATAGCCGGACTTACAAACGGACTTAAACAAAGTATAACGCAACCTATAAATATTACTTTACTGGCATTATCATTTACATGCAGTAATAAGTCGTTATTTTTAATTGATGTATTTTGTGTGTACATGACCTTTTGTTTTGACAGATCAAAGGTCGGCCAATTTATAAGGAGGTTTTTATCATAAAATGTAATTATTGATAACCTTTAGTTATGGTTATTGCCGAATAGATATTTAGATTTAAAGGGCTCGCTTCCCTTAATCCGCTTTATAATTACGGGCAAAGCGGATAAATAATTCAGCCAGGGGAGATGATTGTCCATGCAGTTGTATGAAATGAAAGGGGCGTTCAACAGTGAGGCCTTTGATATCAATTATACGGCATTCGTTATTTCTTAATTCTTTTAAAATAGAATGGATTGACAAAAATGCAAGGCAATTACTATGTAATACGTATGATTTTATACTCTCGGTACCTCCGAGCTGCATTTCAACCTGTAGGTCTGATAGTTTTATATGATGAGGTTTTAGCGCATGGGCAATTACATCCAATGTACCTGAACCCGGTTCACGCAAGAGCAAAGGATAGCTTTTTAGTTCATCAGGTTTTAGAGTCGCCTTTTTTATCAGGCTATTGTTTGCGGCGCTTACCAATACCAGTTCATCCTGTAAATACTCCTCGTATTTGATTTGGGGGTTGCGTGATATTCCTTCAATTATACCGATCTCAATATTCCTGTCGAGTAATGCCTGCTCCATGTCTTCGGTATTACCCGTAATGAGCAGCACTTTTATATCCTTGAATTTTTTATGGAACTGTGCCAGTATTGGCGGTATAATGTATTGAGCAACCGTGGTGCTGGCCCCAATATGTAACACGCCATTATGCTTATCAACCAGCATATTCATATCATATTCCAGTTCGCGGTAGGTAGTGAAAAGTTTGCTGGTGTGTTGTAAAAGCGTTTCGCCGGCAGGGGTAAGGCTGATCTTTTTATTCCCGCTTCTTTCAAACAAAGAAACCTTGAACTCGCTTTCCAGTTCTTTAATATGTTTGGTTACCGCAGGCTGACTTATAAATAACTCGTCTGCCGCCTTAGTAAAATTAAGTCGTTTAGCTACGGTATAAAATACTTGCAGGCGGAAATCAAACATACTCAGATCTTAAAGCACCAAAAATAACTATTTAAGCTTTAATAAAAGATGAGTTTAATAACAAAATGTTATGTATAGCTTCCAGTGGTGATCAGGAAAGTAGCTCTCTCATTCGGGATAGATTGAAATACAGTATGAAATAACTTAATTGTTACTCTTATACATTAATCTTCCTGTTAAAATAAGCAACGCGCTGAGCACAACAAAGCCTATTATCATCCCCAAAGAGTTTATAGCTACGCTTGCATAACCTAATATGCCAACATCTACAAAAGGATAGGGGTAATAACCGCTTATAGCACCCCTTATCATAATATAAACCAAATAAACCAGTGGATAGATGAGCCAGTAATATATTTCGCTCCATTTTAATCTTGCCTTGGCTGCAAACAGAAACCAATAAATAACGTACAGTACCGGAACAACTACATGCAATAGCTCATTTGCAAGTATGGAGAAGCCTTCCAAAATAATCAGGTTGCGTAATATTATATTGTAGGTTATGCCCACTGTTGCTATGTAAACCGTAATGGCGCCAGTTGCCGATGCGGATGAAAAGCACTTTCCCCATTTGCCGGTGGGGCTCAATAGCGCTGATGTTAAACTTACAGCAACTAATATATTGCTGAGGATAGTAAAATAGCTTAATAGCTGCACCATTATTCCTGCAAATGTTCTGCCCTCGGCAACGTATATTGAGATTGAAAGTGAAAACTGTAAAATTACAGCAAACCATGCGATCAAAGCTGTTAGCGCCATGAATGCTGTTTTAAGCGTTTTATTTTTATGCATTTGCCTGAAATTAAGTTATTTAATATAAATAAAATAGGTTTATAACCCTGTTACCCACAAATTAATATCGTTTTCAAACAATAATATTAAGTAACAATATTGATAAATAAGCAACAATATGAGATCGTTTAACCCGCTAATACCTAGTTAACAATATTGTTACCTGTAATAATGCATCAAATTACCATTTTTGCAAACACATACTATTAGTAACTGTATATAGTTGAGTGAAACCTCTACGTATACCGGATCAGCATCTGTTTATGAAATATCATTTATCAAAACACAAATCATACTGTTATAAATTAGCCAATACCTTTTTTTATACAGATACAATCCGAGTGGTTTTATTGATCGCTTTTTTCTCCTGCCTGTCATTTGCTGGCTATGCGCAGGATCCAACACCTGATACCAGTAAAATGCTTGCGCCGATTAATGATATCAGCAGAAATGGCGGCGAGTTTTTAACCATACAGCAATGTATTGATTATGCACTGGTGCATCAACCAGCATTAAACCAAACATTAATAAACCAAAGCATTACAAGGGAAACCAATGCAATAGCATTATCCTCATGGTTGCCACAAGTTAATGCTACCGGCAGCGCTGTACATTACATACAGCAATCCAACTATTCCAGCACAACAACTGGTACAAGCACCGGGTCAACCAATACTGCAACAAGATCAAGTGCTGCCAATAGCTTTATACCAGAGCTTGCTGTTTCACAGGCAATATTTAGTCCCAGTTTGTTATTAGCAGCTAAGAGTGCGCCATTGCTGGTTACACAGTCTAAACAAATTACAGATAGTACCAAAATATACCTGGTATCGGCAGTAAGTAAATCTTTTTACAACGTATTACTTACTTTAGAGCAGATCAATGTATTAAAAGAGGATACTGCACGCTTGGGTAAAAATCTCCGTGATGCTTACCACCAATACAAAGGCGGTATTGTTGATGAAACCGATTATGAAGAAGCCGCGATATCATTAAATAATTCAAAAGCTTCATTAAAGCAAGCCAATGAAACTGTAGTGCCGCAATATGCTGTGTTAAAACGCTTAATGGGGTATCCGCCTGAAAAGCAATTCAATGTTAATTTTGATACCCTGCAGATGGCACAAAGTATTAACGTGGATACCACCCAGCAGTTAGCCTACGAAAAACGTATTGAATATCAACAGTTAAAAACGCAAAAGGATATTCAGAACGAGCAGATTAAATATTACAGAACATCATTCCTGCCAACTGTATCTGCTTTTTACAACTATGACCTTGCATATGAGAATAACCGGATGTCGGACCTGTTTTCAAACTCATACCCAAGTCAATTAATAGGCGTATCTATCAGCATACCTATTTTTACAGGACTATCGCGCATACATAGTTTGCACAGGGCCAAATTACAGGAGGAAGTGCTGAACTGGGGCGAAGTTGATCTGAAATCGCAGATCTATTCGGAATATACTTCAGCTATGGCTACCTATAAAAGTAATCTATATAATTTAAAGTTATTACAGCAAAACGTAACCCTGGCCAAGCGCACTTATTTTGTAGTGAGCTTACAATATAAACAGGGTATAGTAGCATACTTAAACGTAATTACAGCCGAATCAAATCTTATATCATCAGAAATCAGTTACTTAAACGCATTGTTCCAAACATTGTCAAGCAAGATCGATCTGCAAAAAGCAATGGGAAACATAACTTATTAACGCATAACAACAGCCCTAAATGAATAAAGCAATTTTAAATACCGTTTTTGTAAGCTGCCTGCTTTTGGCTGCTTGTGCAAAAAAACAGCCACCCGCAAACACGGAGGTACCTGTTAATTTATTAAAGGTTACCAAAAAAACAGTTTTGTATTACGATAAATACCCGGCAACAACAGCCGCGTTAAGCCAGGTTAGTTTGCTTCCGCAGGTGCAGGGAGCTGTTACCGGCATATTTTTTACCGAAGGTACCCATGTTAAAAAAGGGCAGAAGTTGTATACAATTGATGAGCGCCTGTATAAGGATGCTTATGATGCGGCAGTTGCTAATCTGCAGGTTTCACAAGGTACATTGGTGCAATCGCAACAGGATGCCGACAGGTATGATTATTTAAATAAATACAACGCTGTTGCCAAGCAATTGTATGATCACGCGGTTATTACCCTGCAAAACGCTAAAAACTCGGTAAAATCATCAGAACAAGCAGTAAAATCAGCCAAAACAAATTTGAGCTATTCTACTATTTATGCCCCGTTTGATGGTACTATTGGCCTTAGTCAGGTAAAGTTAGGGAATGTGGTTACAGTAGGTACTACTGTGCTGAATACGATATCGACGGATAATCCAATGGCGGTTGATTTTGTCATCAATGAAAAACAATTACCAAAATTTGAGAAACTTCAGTTTGCAAAGAAAGCTGTCGACTCATTATTCACCATTTTATTGCCTGATGGCTCTCTTTATCCTGCTACGGGCAAAATGTCAGTAATTGACCGTGCGGTTGATTCTCAAACAGGTTCCATTACAATCAGGTTGGTGTTTAGTAATCCAAAAGGCGTTTTAAGGACGGGCATGAGCTGTCAGGTTAGGGTACATAACCAGGATACCGAACCGCAACTGGTTATACCAAGCAAAGCCGTTGTAGAGCAAATGGGTGAATATTTTGTATACGTAGCTAAGGATACGCTGGTTAACGATCCTAAAGCCGGTGCTGATTCAGCTAAAAAGCAGCTAAAACAGCTTAGAGCGGATGAGAAAAAAGTACAGGTAGGCCAAACAATAGGTGCCAACGTAGTGATAAAAGGTGGTATAGATGTAGGTGAAAGGGTAGTAGTTGATGGTGTGCAAACACTCCATGATAATGTACCTATTACAACTGCTAATAAGATAGGTCCTTCAGCAGGTGGCAAAGGCGGGAAATGATAATATACAGGCTACTATCTATAGATATATAAAATAATATATGATTGCTAATACTTTTATTAAAAGACCGGTAACTGCTATAGTTATATCTATCGTATTGGTGATCACTGGTATTGTAAGTATACTTGTTTTACCGATTGACCAATACCCGGATATTACACCGCCTGTTGTACAGGTGAACGGCCAGTTTACAGGTGCCGATGCGCAAACTGTTGAACAAACAGTTGCAACGCCTATTGAGGAGCAGGTGAATGGTACCCCCGGCATGGAATATATGCAAAGCAACAGCACCAACAACGGACTGATGCAAATGAACGTTACCTTTAAAATAGGTACCGACATTGATGTTGCCGCACTTGATGTGCAAAACCGTGTGAGCATTGCAACGCCATTGCTGCCGGCAGTGGTAAGTCGTTTGGGCTTAACTGTACGTGCGGTAAACCCAAGCATGTTGATGATGGTTGCTATATATGCACCAAAAAACACGCATAACATTACTTTTTTGGATAACTACACTAATATATTTATCCAGGATGCTTTGTTACGCGTACCGGGTGTGGGCAGTATAAACCGCTTTACTGATGATTTCAGTATGCGTATCTGGATGAATCCTGAAAAACTAGCAAGCTACAGTTTAACACCTACCGATATAATTAATGCCCTAAACGCGCAAAACGTACAGGTAGCTGCCGGTACCGCCGGTGTGCCGCCACAGGCATCAACCCAAACTTATGAGCTTGGTATATTGGTGAACGGCCGTTTAAGCAAGGTATCGGAGTTTGAAAATATCATTGTAAAAACTAACCCTGCCACCGGCGAGCTGGTTTACTTAAAGGATGTTGCCAGGGTTGAATTAGGTAAGTTCACTTTCTCAAGTAATTCATTTGTTGATGGCCACCGTGCATCATACCTGCAAATTTACCAGGCGCCAGGTAGTAACGCGCTGCAAACTGCACAAGGTGTATATGATGAGCTGGCAAAGCTAAAACAAACATTCCCATCAGATGTACAATACAGCGTTCCGTTTGAATCGGTTACCGTTGTAAAGGTTTCCATGGAAGATGTGGTTGGCACATTGTTAAAAACGCTTGGACTGGTAGCTATCGTGGTTTACCTGTTCCTGCAAAACTGGCGTTCAACGCTTATACCAGTGCTGGCTATCCCGGTATCAATATTTGGTACATTCTGCTTTTTCATCCCTTTAGGCTTCACTATAAATACCTTAACCATGTTTGGTTTTGTATTGGCGATAGGTATTGTGGTGGATGACGCGATCATTGTCGTCGAGGCGGTGCAGCATTATATTGATGAAGAGGGCATGACAGCCAAAGAAGGCACATACCAGGCCATGAAAGATATATCGGCACCGGTTGTAGCTATCGCGTTAATACTTGCCGCGGTGTTCGTACCGGTAGGCTTTATACCGGGCATTGTTGGTCGTTTATATCAACAGTTCGCTATCACTATCGCTATATCGGTAATTATATCGGCCTTCATCGCGTTATCATTAACCCCCGCGCTTTGTACGTTGTTGCTAAAGCCAACCAGTATAACTAAGGATGCGAAAGGCATTAATAAACTGTTCTTTAAGTTTAACGCCTGGTTTGAGCGTATAACGGCCAGCTATACAAAAGGTGTAAAGAAAAGTATTGAAGGATCAAAGTACATTGTTATTCTATTGGTTTGCCTTTGCGCTGGTGCTTACTTCCTGTTCCAGGCTAAACCAACAGGATTTATTCCATCCGAAGATGATGGCAACTTATACGTGACGTTCCAGTTACCTCCGGCTTCATCTACAGCGGCATCGGTTAACTTAATGAGTAAGTTAATGCAGGTAGTTGGTTCAACGCCGGGTGTCGCGCATTATGCGGCCTTATCCGGGTTAAACGTAGTAACCAACGCCAGTAACTCTAATAACGGTACTATATATTGCCAGCTTGCTCCATGGGATGAGCGTAGCAAAACCAGTGAGCAGGTTCCGGGTATTGTTGCTGTAATGCAGAAGCGCATAAGAGAGGCAGGAATAAAGAGTGCCAACGTACAGGTAATACAACCATCGCCTTTACCGGGTGTGGGTACTACGGTTGGTTTTAGTATACAAATAGAGCAACGCAGCACCAATGATAATTTACAGGATTTCCAAAAGGTGGTTGATAAGTTTGTTGCCGCGGCTAATCAAAATCCGGCTATAACCAAGGCTTATACTTATTATACGGCACATACCCCTAACTATAATCTTACTGTTGATCGTGAAAAATGCGAGAAACTAGGCGTTAGTGTGGGCGATGTATTCACTACTATACAGGCCTTTATGGGTAGTTTATATATAAACGACTTTACTACTTATAACCGTACTTTTCACGTTGTTGTGCAGGCTGATACAGCTTACCGTACTATGATATCGGACATGAACAAATATTATGTGCGCAACCAGGCAGGTACTATGGTGCCGTTGGGGACGGTGATCAGTTACCAGCCTACAGATGCTGCTCCGCTGATATCGCACTTTAATATATTCCGCACAGCTGAGGTTGATGGTTCATCGGCTCCGGGTTATAGCAGTTCACAGGCGCTTGCTGCTATGCAGGATCTGGCTGCGAAAACATTACCTGAAGGCTATACCTATGAATTCTCCGGTTTGAGTTATGAGGAAATAAAGGCGGGTTCAACCACCATTTATATCTTCATGTTCTCTATAACATTCGTGTTCTTATTCCTGGCGGCCTTATACGAAAGCTGGTCGGTGCCTTTCTCGGTATTGTTAGCTGTGCCGATAGGTGCATTTGGCGCGATATTGGCCCTTTACTGTGTGCCAAGCTTAACAGATAACGTTTACGCCCAGATAGGTTTGATAACGTTGATAGGTTTGGCAGCCAAGAACGCCATCCTGATAGTAGAGTTTGCCAAGGTGCGGGTTGACAGGGGTGAAGATCTGCTGAAATCAACACTCGACGCGGTAAGCCTTCGTTTACGGCCTATCATCATGACCTCACTGGCATTTATATTGGGTGTGTTGCCATTGGTATTGGCAACAGGCGCAGGCGCGGTGGCTCGTAGAACAATAGGCTTTACAGTATTGGGCGGTATGTTTGCTGCATCAACCCTGGCTATATTTATTGTGCCAGTGTTGTATGTATTGATAACGAAGTTCTCCTATGGTAAAGAAAAGCTGGATTACCTGAAAGCGCATCATCTTGAATTAATGGAAAAAGCGAAAAAGGTTGAATCGCAGAATATAGATCCTGAATTGGAGTACGAAATAAATAAATCCCGTGAATTGAGTAAATCTGATCACGCATGATTGCAAATACCTTTATTAAAAGACCGGTAACTGCTATCGTTATATCTGTTGTATTAATGATTGCGGGTGTGATATGCATTAACAACCTGGCAGTAGATCAGTACCCTAATATTTCACCTCCGAGCGTATCTATTAACGGTTCATATACGGGTGCCGATGCCCAAACCGTGGAGCAAACCGTAGCCACACCAATTGAGGAACAGGTAAACGGTACACCCGGCATGGAGTATATGCAAAGTACCAGTACCAATAGTGGTGGTATAGGCATAAGGGTTACTTTTAATATCGGCACTAACGTACAAATAGCAGCGCTAAACGTACAAAACCGATTGGGTATTGCCCAGCCATCATTACCATCAGTTGTAAGTAAACTGGGCTTAACGGTACGTGCCAGTAACCCGGATATGCTGATGCTGATAGCGATCTATTCGCCTAAAAAAACGCATAACATTACTTTTCTTGATAATTACACCAATACATTTATTCAGGATGCCATATTGCGCGTGCCGGGTGTGGGTGATGTTAGCGCCCGTGCCGATCAGTTCAGTATGCGTATATGGATGAACCCAGATAAAATGGCATCCTATAGTTTAACCCCTGCCGATGTTACAGCTGCATTAAATGCTCAAAACGTGTATGTAGCAGCCGGTTCTGTAGGTTCGCCACCGCAAAATTCATCACAGGCTTTTGAAACCGGTATATTAGTTAACGGGATGCTTAACAAAGCATCTGATTATAAAAACATAGTAGTAAAAACTATACCATCTACAGGTGCATTAGTTTACCTGAAAGATGTTGCAAGGGTGGAACTTGGCAAATTTACATTTGCCAGCAACTCATTTGTTGATGGTAACAGGTGTTCAATCATCCAGGTATATCAATCACCCGGAAGTAATGCGTTGCAAACTGCGGATAACGTTTACAATGAGTTGAACCTGCTAAAAAAATCCTTCCCTGCCGATGTGAATTATATAGTTCCGTTTGAATCTATAACCATCATCAGGGTTTCAATGGAAGAGGTAGTGGGTACGCTGTTAAAAGCGCTTGGGTTGGTTGCTATTGTGGTATTCCTGTTCCTGCAAAACTGGCGTTCAACCATTATTCCTATTGTGGCCATCCCGGTATCTATATTGTCAACTTTCATATTCTTTATTCCGCTTGGCTTCACCATAAATACCCTTACCATGTTTGGCTTTGTACTGGCCATAGGTATTGTGGTGGATGATGCCATTATTGTGGTGGAAGCCGTACAGCACTATATTGATGAGCAGCATATGTCGCCCAAGGAAGCTACTTATCATGCCATGAAAGAGATCTCCGCCCCGGTAATCGCGATCGCTCTTATTTTGGCCTCGGTTTTTGTGCCAGTAGGCTTTATACCGGGTATAGTTGGCCGTTTATACCAGCAGTTTGCCATTACCATTGCAATATCTGTTATACTATCGGCCTTTATAGCTTTATCGTTAACACCTGCGCTGTGTACTTTGTTATTAAGGCCATCACATCACCAAAAGAAAAACTGGCTTGATAAATTCTTCGACTGGTTTAATAATTGGTTTGAGCGGGTTACCTACAGGTATTCAAATGGTGTAAAAAGGGGTATTAAACATTCCAAATTTGTAGTAATTATATTGGTTTGCATATGTATTGCCACTGTTATTTTATTCAAAAATAAGCCATCGGGTTTTGTGCCTACTGAAGATGGCGGACGTTTATATATCACTTATTCATTGCCTGATGCATCCTCAACAGCCCAATCGGTAGATGTTATGGAGAAACTGATGAAGGTGGTGAGTTCTACAAAGGGTATCCTGCATTATACAGCTTCATCCGGCTTTAATATATTAAATGGCGGTGCAACCTCAAATAGTGGCTCCATGTTTATCATGCTTACCCCATGGGATCAGCGTACCACCAAACAAACCATGATGCCTGGGCTATTAACTGTTCTGAAAAACAGGATAGCTAAGGCGGGTATTAAAAATGCCAATATCGTAGTAATACCTCCGCCACCCATACGGGGTATTGGTATTGCAGCAGGTTTTAGCATGCAGATTGAAGAGGGTAGCTCAACAGATGATATACATGCATTTGAGAAAGCTGTAAACAAGTTTGTTGCTGCTGCTAAAAAAGTGCCGGCAACATCAACAGCATTCTGTTATTTTTCGGCACATACACCAAGTTATGATCTTACAGTCGACAGGGAGAAATGCGAAAAAATGGGTGTTAATATCACGGATGTATTTTCAACGATGCAGGCCTACATGGGTAGCTTATTTGTAAATAATTTTACTTTATATAACAGAACATACCACGTTGTTGTACAGGCAGATACAGCGTACAGGGCTTTGGTGTCTGATATTAATAAATATTATGTCCGCAATCAGGCTGGTACAATGGTTCCGCTAAGTACTTTAATAAGCTACAAACCTACAGTTGCACCACCGCTTATTACCCACTTTAATATTTTCCGTTCGGCTGAAGTTGATGGCAATATACCCGATGGTTATAGCAGCGGTCAATCATTAGATGCATTAAAACAAATAGCAGCAAAAACATTACCCCGTGGTTATACTTATGAGTTTTCAGGTTTGAGCTATGAGGAGCTAAAGGCAGGTTCAATTACCATTTACATCTTTATGTTCTCCATATTGTTTGTATTCCTGTTCCTGGCGGCATTATATGAAAGCTGGTCGGTGCCATTCTCGGTATTATTGGCTGTGCCGATAAGCGCTTTTGGAGCGATAGTAGCGCTTACCTGTTTACCACCGCTTACAAACAATGTTTACGCGCAAATAGGTTTGATAACGCTAATTGGCTTATCAGCTAAAAATGCCATCCTGATTGTTGAGTTCGCCAAAATAAGGGTTGACAGGGGCGAGGAACTTATCAAATCTACACTGGAGGCTGTACGCTTGCGTTTAAGGCCTATTATTATGACCTCGCTGGCATTTATATTGGGTGTATTACCATTGGCACTGGCAACAGGTGCAGGTGGTGCCTCAAGAAATACTATTGGATGGACGGTTTTGGGCGGGATGATCGCGTCATCAACCATATCTATATTTATAGTTCCTGTGCTATTTGTAATATTCACCCGTGTTTCATACGGTAAAAAACAACTGGCCTGGTTACAAGCTCATCATGAGGAGTTGATGGAAAAAGCTAAGAAAGTAGAAGAGTCAAACATCGACCCTGAACTTGAATACGAGATCGCCGAATCAAACGCGCGTAATAAAGCGGAACGCGAAGCGCATGGGCTTGATGGTGAAAAGGAAAAGTAAGTATATAACGCTATAAGAGTTTCGTATTTAGCTCAAATCATAGTCCTTTGGCAAAACCAAAGGACTTTTTTGTACAACATAGTCTATACTTTTTAATAAGGCATAGCAACGTCATATTTTATTGGTAATTTGCATTAGCGCAAATCAGGTTTTAATTTTAGGACGTTTAACTACCTGCCCATATTAATAAATGAATATCCCAGCACAATATTTATCGTCAAATCCTACTTATAAAGCAGCTCTGAAGGCTTCGTCGGCTATTGAGCGGCATTTTGCCCACCAATTGTCGGAAGCATTTTTACGCGGCGAAAAAAATCTTGCCCCCGAACCAGGAAAGCAATCAATTGAAGCAATTATTGATACCGCATTTTGGGCAAGCCTTAGAAAAGAGGAGGGCCATTCACCTAAAATATCACTGGCATTTTTACCTCCGGATAAAACTAGCCAACCTTTAATATTTGAATTTCCTTTAGCGCTTACTGCTGATATACTCATTAAACTGGCCCCGGCAGTTGAGCGCCCAGGTATACATTTGGGCGTTTGGGAACAGGAAGGTGAACTATACATATGGGGAACCACGCAAATTATTCCTGGCTTTTGCTTTGTTTTAGAAGTTGTTGAACCGGGTTTATTAGTAGTTAAACACCGCAGGATAGATGGCTTTGGTAAATTTGTGAATGTTGCGGTATTACAGGGAGATAACGTGAAAATAATCGACGAACAAAGCATCAGTTTACCCGATTGCCCTGCAATAGTAAATTCATTACTTGGATTTTCTGACACCTCATCATGGAATACTGCTGTTAATCTGCATGTTCAACTGGCTGTATCCATGCGTGCACATGGGCGGGGCGGAACTTTATTGGTTGTGCCGTCTGCTCATGATAAATGGCGTGATTCTATTATTCAGCCTATATCATATCCTGTTTTTCCGGCTTTCAACAGGCTTTCAGTATTGATGAGCCGACATGTTAGCGAGCAGAACCTTGTTACCTGGCAGGAGGAGTTGAGTGATGAAATAGCATCTGTAGCAGGCCTTACTGCTGTTGACGGGGCTACAATAATTAATGACAATCACGAATTATTGGCTTTTGGTGCCAAGATCACCCGCTCGCCGGGGCGTGAATCTGTTAAGCAGATGATGATTACAGAGCCTATTATTGATTCGCCTGCACGGATCATACCGCCATCAAGCAACGGTGGAACACGGCATTTTTCGGCAGCGCAGTTTGTGTTCGATCAGCGGGATGCATTTGCACTGGTGGCTTCTCAGGATGGCAGATTTACCATCTTCTCATGGTCGCCATGCGATCAGATAGTGCTTGCGCACAGGGTTGATACGCTGCTGATATAAGCATCCATTCAAAAAGGCGGAATAAATAAAAATAAAAATTATATTTAGGAAGTATTTTCTATCTATAATAATACCCCATGTTAAAATATTCCGTCAGATTCGGCTTTCTTATTTATCTTCTTTTTGTTTCTCTTTATGTATCTGCCCAGGTTAAGGACCCTGTTTCGGGTATGGTTATTTCACAGGATAATGGTGAACCCATTGACGGTGTTACTATAGCATGGAGTAATAAAGGGATTGGTTCAATAACGAATGCTGACGGAAAATTTGTTATCATGTTAACTCCGCCCTATAAGCAACAGGATTCATTAATTTTTTCGTGTATTGGTTACAACCCAGAAAGCGTAAGTATTAATACTGCAATAAATAATAAAAACCTGAAAGTAAAGCTTAAAGCTACGGTTGAAAATCTACAAGAAGTGACCATCAGGCCGCTTACATTAAAGCAATTACTGGACAGTATTAACCGGCATAATACCGTGGCTTTTGTTTCGCCTATGAAATTGGATGGCTATTATCGTGAACTTGTTTTTACAAATGCTAAATGCACTGAATATTCAGATGCTATCTGCAGTTATTTTTTTGATCGTGCTTCGCCTAAAGAGATACAGTTGAAAATCAACGCTTCAAGATGTAGGTTTGAGGAAAATGTCAATAAAGACAGACATGACGTGAAGAAGAATTTCAAGTCTGATATCGATCCAAACCAGGCTTTCAGGTACGCCCTGCTGTCTGCCATGATAGCCGATTATTTTCCTGACAAGGTTTTGGCTGATTATAAGTACACATTAGAACGGTTTGGTGATAAAGGTTCGGATGATCTTAAGATCACCATTTTTCCCAAAAAAAACAGTAAGGCTTTTTATCAACTAACCTTTATTCTGAGTAATGATTTCCTCTTAAGATCTTACAGATTAGAAATTCCTGATAATTTATTGGATAAAACTGATGAAATGAGTTTGCTGTGGATCCATGCAAAGGATCTTAATTTAGTTATTGAAGTGAAATATACATCGCTTTTTGATCATATTTATCCTTCTTATTATAAAATAGAAGAGGGGGAGCATTTTTGGGGCAAATTATTAGGTGCGAAAATGGACGAGATATCCATAAATAAGAGCGAGTTTATTGTGAATGGAATTAATCAATCAAACAAGGTGTCGGCATTTAATAAACAGGATACTTATAAAAAAGGTAATATTTGTAATAATGGCATAGCTATTAACGATGAGTTGCTTAAAAGTTATACCATCATTGTGCCTTCTGCAAAAGACAGTGTTGCTATTAAATCGCTGTCACAATAGAGATATCATGAAAAAACTATTATCTATACTCATGCTATTTACCTGGTTATCTTGCTCTTATGCAAAACCCATTATTTATATTAATGAGGTTGCATTTGACAGTAGTGCCCCAAAATCGGCATTGATAGGTGATGATCAACAGTATATTGGTAAAATAAGCTTTAATATTATCGACGCCATTACTTTACCTATATGAGTGAATTTGTAGTGGCTTAAATTAGGAAACGAGGTGATATATTAGCATTAAATAAGCAATAAGATCATCTTATGAAAAAACTGGTTTTTATATATTTAATACTGCTTGCCGCATTCTACAACTCAGCAAACGCCACGCCACTTATCTACATTAATGAGGTCGCATTTGATAGCAATGCCCCAAAATCGGCACTGATAGGTGATGATCAGCAGTATATTGGTAAAATAGGTTTTAATATTATTGATGCTTCTACCGCAAAAATTGTTTATACCGGAACACTTGAGAGCAAGCAGCAGGTTCAGGACTGGGCGCCGGGCAAATACTTTTATAAGGCTGATTTTTCGTCGTTAGTGAAGAGCGGTAAATATAAGTTAAGTATTACTATCTCCGGTAAAAACTATACGTCAGATGCGTTTAAAATAGGTTATAACGCTTTGGCGGAGTTAACTATTCCATCGGTTATTCATTATTATCATAAGCAAAGGGCTAATACGCCTACGGAACTTTCTGTCGACTCACATCTTAAACTTTTTGGCAGTGATAATACAGTTGATATGCGTGGTGGCTGGTGCGATGCATCAGGTGATGTGAGCAAGTATTTTTCACACCTGGCATATGCCAATTTTATGTCGCCACAGCAAACGCCGCTGGTAACATGGTCGCTCATTAATACGGATGAAGCTATACCTGTTTTGTTGAATAAGCTGGGCGTAAAGGATTCATTGGATAATGAGGCTTTATGGGGTGCTGATTATATGATGCGGGCCTTATCAAAGGATGATTATTTTTATATGATCGTGTTCAGCTATTTTAATAAAGATCCGAACGCGCGCAGGGTGGTAGGCTTGCTGGCGAACAGTGTAACTACTAATGATTACCAATGTGCTTTCCGTGAGGGCGGAGGGATGGCGATAGCGGCACTGGCCCGGATCTCACGATGGAAAAAGCATGGTGATTTTAAGTCAACAGAATACCTGGATGGCGCAAAACGGGCTTTTGCTCATCTGCTGGTCAATAATATCAAATATGACGATGACCATAAGGAAAACATCATTGATGATTATTGCGCATTAATGGCAGCTACCGAGCTTTGGATCAGCACCAACGATGATCTGTATAAGAATGAGGCCCGCAAACGTGCGCATAACCTTTCGGCGCGACTATCAAAAGATGGTTATTTTATAGCTGATGATGGCACCCGCCCGTACTGGCATGCCTCAGATGCAGGTTTGCCTATCATCGCGTTAGCAAGATATTTGAAAAAGGAAAATGACCCGGCTTATCGCTCACAGGCATTACAAACTATAAAAGGCGCATTGGATTATGAGTTGAAAGTAACAAGCGACGTAAGTAACCCGTTTGGCTATGCAAGGCAAACTTTCAGGTATAGGGATTCGATTAAAAATGGCTTCTTCATCCCGCATGAAAACGAAACCGGCTGGTGGTGGCAAGGTGAAAATGCCCGTTTAAGCTCATTGGCGACAGCTGCTATTATTAGTTCAAGGTTGTTATATAAGTCACCAAAAGACATTAAGAAAAAGCAGGCTTTAACCGCCTTTGCCTATAACCAGGTGAACTGGATATTGGGCTGCAACCCTTACCAGGTGTGCTTTATGTATAATTTTGGCAGGAATAATGTGCCCTACATGCACTCCAACTTTGGGCATGGCTCGGAGCGGGGAGGTGTATCAAACGGGATAACCGGCAAGGAGGGTAACCCAGACGGAAGTGGCATCGACTATAAAACAGAGGATAACGGCAATGAATGGCGCTGGACCGAGCAATGGATACCACATGCTGCCTGGTATTTACAGGCTGTTGCCGCTATGGCTGATGAAAAGTAATAAGTATATTAGTATTACTAATAAGTGACTTTAACAATGGCAAAAAACAAAACTTTTGAAACAGAAGGCAGCGTTATCGATTTCATTAATTCGATTGCCGATGAAACAAAGCGGGCTGATAGTTTTCGCATTGCTGAAATAATGGAGCAGCAAAGCGGGTATCCGGCAAAAATGTGGGGGCCGGCTATTATTGGCTTTGGAAGTTGTCATTATAAATATGAAAGCGGGCGTGAGGGTGACATGCCAATGATAGCCTTTTCGCCGAGAAAAGCAGCTATAACTTTATATCTTTCCATAGATTTCCCGGCAAAGGAGAAATTGCTCGAAAAATTTGGCAAACATGATATCGGCAAGGGATGTATCTACCTGAAAAGACTGAGCGATGTTAATTTAGAAGTACTTAATGAAATGATAACGGCTTCTATTGCACATACCAAAAGCAGGTAACCGCATAATTAAACACCATCATACGCATCTTTCAACGTTTGTATTTCCAGTTTGTGCATTGTAAACATGGCCTGCATTACGCGTTTTGATTTTTCGACATCTTTATCACTTATCATATCAAATACAACCCTTGGTGCTATCTGCCATGATACACCAAATTTATCCTTAAGCCAGCCGCACTGCCCTTTTTCGCCTCCTGCGGATAATTTCTCCCAGTAATTATCAATTTCATCCTGCGTAGTACAATTTACAAATAACGAGATACCATATGAAAAGGTAAACATTGGGCCGCCATTCAGCGCGTAAAATGTTTGTCCTTCAAGCTCAAAAATAGCGCTCATGAAAGTGCCGGCAGGAGCAGGGCCAGCTTCGCCATAGTATGATGTGCTGATGATCTTTGAGTTTTTAAAAATGGAAGTGTACAAATTAACTGCTTCCTCGGCCTGGTTATCGTAACCTATGAATGTGGTTATTTTTTGCATGGCTTTAATTGGTTATAATAGCAAAGGTACTAAGTGTAAGTTACGTTTAACAGGGCGAATAAAGACAAGATGTAGGGTTATTCAGGACATAAATTGTATCAATTTCAATAGCTTATATTAATATTAATTAATTGCCTTTTTTGAATTGTTATGTACAGAATATCAGGTAGATTTGAGTAACATCTATCAATTTAAAAAACATGGAAAACACAAATAATGCCATCACACTAGGCGCGCAGGACGGAAAAAACCTATCTGTTGTAGGTGATACCTACCGGATATTGGTAAGCGGTAAACAAACCAATGGCACTTTTGCCGTTATTGATATGCTGATACCTCCTGGCGGCGGCCCCGGTCCGCATGCGCATGCCGCATTCCAGGAATCATTTTATGTGATTGACGGAGAAATTGAGGTTAAAACTAAAGGACATCGCTATACAGCAAAGAAAGGCGCATTTGTAAGCATTCCAGTGGGAGGACTGGTACATTGCTTTAAAAATGAATCCAAAGAGATGGCGCATATCCTTTGCACCGTTGTACCATCGGGTTTGGAAGAATTTTTTGAGGAGGTAGGCGTACCTGTTGCCCCCGGCACTTTCTTGCCTCCGCCTGAATTGGATGAAGAATCCCTGAAAAAGCTGCTTGCGATAGCCGAAAAATATGGCCAAAAACTATTTCCGCCCGATTATCTGGATTAAGCAGGTTGAGTGCGTTTCAATCCTAATAAATAGATTAGCGAGCCGATACTGATAAAAAGGTGTGTGATTTCAACCGGTGCCATTTTGCTTGTTAGTAAAGTGCCGTTAAATATGCCCAGCAAATCTACTGATAAGCCTAGTACGTTTGTGATGATATTAGTTAACAACACGGCCCTTAACATATTGTAATCGGTAAAATTACGGGCAAAGAAATTTATAGTGCCAAGGCCGATAATAAGTCCGCCCATGCCTTGCAATAATGAGCCGCTTTGCTGTGTAAAATCAAGACCTAATAATTGCGCTGCAAAGCCAGGTATAAAAAACATCATCGCCCCAAAAGCGAATGAGCCAATAGCTGATATGATAAGAAATATAGAGAGTTTCATTTTGTATGTTTTTGTTAATACAAAATTCCTGAATAGCTAAGCCTTTAGCGATAACAATTGTTAACTAATTAAAATACTTTACGGTTGCGTATACGGCTTAGTGAAACAGGGGTGATGCCCAGATAAGAGGCAATATAACGCTGTGGCACCCGCTGAAAGATGGCAGGTTGCTGAGCAATCAACTCCTGATAACGCTCCATTGGTTTATTTTTGATGAAGGATAAAAGTCGTTTTGAGTGAGATAACAATTTTTGTATAGCTGTTTGGTAAAACCAATCTTTAAATGCCTGATCATTTGCCAATAATTGGTCAAAATCACTTTTATTAAATACCGCAATGTGGCATGGTTCCATAGCCTCGATGGTAAAAAGGCTCGGCTCATTATTTATAAAACTATCCGGCATCGCCTTCAAAGAAGAATTGCGCGGTAACATCAGTGCCATTATTATTGAACCAAACCCGCAGGCTCCCTTTTTTAATAAAAAACATCTTCTGTGCGGTGTCACCCTCTTTTAAAAGTTGGGTTTTAGCGTCAATATTAAGCTCATAAGAGAATTGGGTATCAATAAAATTTACCATAATGTAAAGATAGTTATATTAAATATTGGGTGATGTAAAAGATACAATCAGTAAATAGTACCATTTATGCATTAAATAATACCATGGTTGCATTAATAATCATTGTAAATTTGTATTATGATAAAGGATCAGTTCCCTGTTATAAATATCGGCCAGTTAGATGAGTTTAAACAGGAGGATATACTTATTAGCCGGTTTGCCCCATACCTGGCTGTACATAAAAACCTGCAGCAGGCACATAAGCATGATTTTTATCACCTGGTATTTTTTACAGATGGAGCAGGGAGTCAAACTATAGATTTTGAACGATTTGAAGTAAAGCCATTTCAGTTTTATTTTATGATTCCGGGCCAGGTACATCACTGGGCCTTTGAGGGACATGTAGATGGTTATGTGGTTAATTTTTCTGCCAGTTTTTTCCAATCGTTTTTATTGAAGGCTGATTATTTTGAGCAATTCAGTTTTTTCAGTGGGAATGCGAATGAAGCGGTAATTGAAGTGCCGGTTGCTATGCAGGCTGATATGATAAACCTGTTTGAAAAGCTATTACGCGAAAGCGAAGACAAGCAACGTGGGGCGCTGGATATGGTTAGGCTATTGCTGGTAGAATTGTTCATTTCAATAGGCCGCTTATCCGCCCCGAATGAACAAAAACAAGTTAGCCCGTATAATTTAACCTTACTAAAAAGCTTCAGGAATTTAATAGAAACAAACTTCCGGAGCTTAAAACTGCCTAAAGAATATGCGGAGCTGCTTTACATCACACCCAATCATCTGAATGCATTGTGTAACGACCTGCTTGATATTTCAGCAGGCGAGGTGATCCGTAACAGGGTAGTACTAGAGGCAAAACGATTATTGGTGAACCCTGAACTTGGCATAACAGAGATTGCTGGTCAGCTAAATTTTAGCGATAACTCTTATTTTACCAAGTTTTTTAAAAAACAGACCGGATCAACACCGGAAGAATTTAGGAAACAATTTATTACAAAAAGATCATGAAAACATTAAACTTAGTTATGGAAAAGGAACCTTCACAATTTAAAGCCGCCTTACATGCCAAATGCCCAAGATGCCGCACAGGTAATATGTTTGCCGGCCCTATGTATAGTTTCGGCTCACAAAAAATGAACGAAAAATGTTCGCATTGCGGTTTAATATTTGAAAGGGAGCCGGGCTATTTTTATGTGGCCATGTTTGTTAGCTACGCCATGAATGTGGCCGAAATGGTTACGCTGGCTGTAGGTACGTATATATTAACCGGCAGCACATCGCCATGGTTATATTGTGCCATACTTTTGGGCGTTGCCTTTTTACTTTCACCGTTCCATTTCAGGTATTCGAGGGTTATTTTACTGTATTGGTTAACGCCGGGCTTGCATTTTGATCCTGAAAGGGCTAAAGCGCACGAGTAACATGTTTATTGTGAATTGATTATCTAATATTGAGTGTGCCGCGTGTTTCACCTGTTTCATGTGTTCCGCGGCACACTTCGAGTTGTTACCATTCTATCTTTTACAATATACGATCAGCGATGCTTTAGCCAATACCTGCTTGCCTAACAGAAAACCGGTTATAGCGGCAGTAGTTGAAGCTGTGGTACCCAATTTGGCTGTTCCTAAAGCGTACACCGTAATAATGTAGCGATGTGCAGCCTCGCCCGCACCCGGGCATGGGCCCTGGTAACCGGGAGCACCAGTGTCATTCATACTTTGCAGACTGCCTTGTGGGGCAATATTGCTTTTAATATCGCCAGCACCTGCTTTAAGTTCATGAATTGTTGCGGGGATATCAACTACATCCCAATGCCAGAAACCGCTGCCTGTGGGCGCGTCAGGGTCGTACATGGTAATGGCAAAGCTTTGCGTGCCCTCGGGAGCATCTGTCCAGTTTAGTTCAGGCGATTTGTTGCCGCCATTACAGCCAAAAGAGTTGGCGGTAAACTCGTTGGTGAACTGGCCGCCAAGGTCATTACTTTTAATGGTAAAAGTTTGTGAAAATGCAGCCTGTACAAAAAACAAGCTGATGAAAAGTGTGAAAATTGATTTCATGATTTTGAATATTTATTTATCCAAAAGTCAATAAATATACCTTGAACCGATATTGAAAACGGTTCAAAAACTATTGCAATAAGATCAAACGGCTATATTTTGCCGATACGCAGCAGGAGTGACACCAAATTGCTTTTTAAAAGCCGTGTTAAAGTTGGAGAGGTTTTCATATCCATAGGTATCATAGATCTCACTGGCTTGCTTTCCCTTCAACAACTCGTTACAAGCCGCTTCGAGCTTTCTTTCACGGATATACTTTTGTGGCGATATGCTGTAGGCTTTTTCAAAATCGCGTTTAAAGGTAGAGCGGCTCCGGTTAGCTAAGAATGCCAGTCCATCTAAGGTAAGATTACTGAAAAGATTGCTCTCTACAATGTTTTTTAAGGACAATTGGCCTAAATCTTGGTGCTTACTAAAAAGTGTCGTCAATTGAGCCGGGAATAACTCATAAATTACCAATAAAAGCTCTTCCAGTTTATGCAATGCTATGGTGTATGATAGTTCATGAGCTCCATTAATGAGCGCTTGTACACTTTTTACATATTCATTAAGATAGGGGGTACTGGCAAAATGAATATAAGGCGGTACATGCTCCGAAACATTGACCTGATTTGCAGTTTGCGGATATTTAGCCAGAAAATCAGTTACCAAATTACCGGGGAAGAACACGATGAAGCTGCTATAAGGATCTTTATTAAGGCTATGTTCAGCAATGATGGAGTTACCCTGTGGTATCAACATAGCTTGTCCCGCTCTTAAAACCGTATTTTCAGTTGCCCGGTAAATCTCTTTTTGGCCGTTTAATACAAAGCTGATGGCATACTGATCAAATACAACTTGGTTTTTAAACAGGCTGCCTTGGTCGTGGTAATGCACGAATGATATTTCACCTGCTTTTATCTGTGCCTGGTGTCTAACAGCATTGGGTACCGAAATAATATCCATAGCCTGTAAAATTATCGAATAAAACTGACTTTCAAACTCCCGTGATCCTGAACTTACGCCATAACCCTTATCTTTGCGATATGAATTATTTTGATTTCTACGGAATACCTGAAGCATTCCAGCTTAATGAAGGAGCGGTAAAAAAGAAGTTTTATGAATTGAGCAAGCTTTACCATCCCGATTTTTATGCCAATGAAAGCGAGGAAAAGCAGCAGGAAATCCTTGAATTATCAACGCTGAATAACAAGGCATATCAGACACTTTCAAGCCCTGCAAAGCGTTTGGAATACATTTTAAGGCTGCATGAACTGGTTTCAGAAGGTGCAAAACCACAATTACCATCAGATTTTTTAATGGAAATGATGGATATAAACGAGCGCATAATGGAAGTTGATGATGCAACTGAACTTGGATCAATAACAGGTGAAGTTCTTGCTATTGAAGGCGATATGAATGAAAAGCTGGAAAGCTTGACTGCTGATTATGCCACTTTAGATGATACTGCAAAAGAAAGCCGGTTGAATGAAATTGCAGATATTTACTTTAGACAAAAATATTTATTGCGAATTAAGGAGAGTTTAGATACATTTGCATCCCGATTTTGAACGAACTAATCCAGCGTTCTTAACGTAGGCCCAGATGGCGGAATCGGTAGACGCGTTGGTCTCAAACACCAATAACTTCACGGTTGTGCCGGTTCGACCCCGGCTCTGGGTACAAAGCCTGATACGAAAGTATCGGGCTTTGTTATTTTAATATGATATTTATCACATCGGAAAATGAACACTAGCAGCGTCTTCTACCATACTCTATAGCTTTTAGACAACAGTTTCATTCAACAGAGATAGGTTGAGTTTTCTCACTTCACATAAAAATTATCATCTTTGCATTGTATACCCACATACTTATAAACTATGCTTTTTGAAAAAATGCGGCAAAAGCCGTTCTTTATACTGGGTCCATGCGTAATGGAAAACCAGGAACTATTATATACCGTTGCTGAAAAAGTTGCCGAAATAGGGCAGAAGTACAATATCCCGGTAGTATTTAAATCATCATTTGATAAAGCTAACCGTACGTCGATACATTCATATCGTGGGCCCGGCATTGAAAAAGGCCTTGAAATGCTGCTGAAAGTAAAAGAACGTTTCGGTTTGCCGATACTAACTGATATACACGAAAGCTACCAGGCCGCTATTGTAGGCGAGGTAGTTGATATATTACAGATCCCGGCTTTCTTATGCCGCCAAACTGATCTTTTAGTCGCGGCAGCAAAAACAGGCAAGATTGTAAATATTAAAAAAGCGCAGTTCCTGTCGGGTCAGGATATGTTTTATCCAGCTCAAAAAGTAATTGAAGCCGGTAACGATCAGGTTATACTGACCGAACGCGGTAATATGTATGGTTATAACAACCTTGTGGTTGATTTCAGGAATATTCACGATCTGAAAACTTTTGGTCACCCGGTATGTATGGATTGTACGCACTCTGTACAGCGCCCCGGCGCGGCAGGCGGTAAAACTGGCGGCGACCGTACATTTGTACCCATGATGGCCCTGGCTGCAAAAGCATTTGGGGCTGATGGTTACTTTATGGAGACTCATCCCGACCCGGACAATGCCCTGAGCGATGGCCCGAATATGATTAAATTACATGATCTTGAAAACGTGATTGTACCGCTGCTTGGATAATTTATTGTTTGAAACTAAAAACCGTTCTGTTGAAGGGGATTTATACAACGCTATGAAAGATATTGCCAAAAGGGTTTTTGATATTGAAATTGAAGCCCTGCAGCATGTTGCAGGCTTAATTGATGATGAATTTACAAAAGCAGTACAGGTTATATTAAAGGCCAGCGGCAAGCTTATTGTTATCGGCATAGGCAAGTCGGGCCTTATTGGCAAAAAAATAGCAGCTACCTTATCAAGCACCGGCACTCCCAGCTTTTTCCTGCATCCGGGCGAAGCTTTTCATGGCGACCTGGGCATGGTAGGTGAAAATGATCAGATACTATTGGTGTCTTACTCGGGCGAAACGGATGAGGTACTGAAACTCATTCCGTTTTTAAAATGGAATAAGAATATTATTATAGGCATTACCGGGAACACGGAATCAACCATTGCTAAAAATAGCGATTACCATCTTAATATAAATATCACCCGCGAGGCATGTCCGCTGGCACTTGCCCCAACCTCATCAACCACCGCTGCATTAGTTATGGGCGATGCGCTGGCGGTGGCATTAATGGAACTGCGACAGTTTCAGCAGGAGGATTTTGCCCGCTTTCATCCGGGGGGAAGATTGGGGCATAAACTACTCTCAAGGGTAAAGGACCTGATGCGTACCGATAACCTGCCTTATATAGCAAAGGATGCTTCGTTTACAGAACTGCTGCTTCGCATGTCTGAAGGGCGCCTGGGTATGGTAATAGTGGGAACCAATGAGTATGTAGAAGGTGTAATTACTGATGGTGACCTAAGGCGGGCATTAGTACGTAATTCAGACACCTCTAAATTAAATATAACCGGTATGATGTCGCAAAATCCGGTGATCATCAATGCTGAAGAGTTTGTTGGCCAGGCAGAAAAATTAATGATGGCAAAAAAAATAACTACAATACTTGTGGGCGATATAGAACAAAGAACGATTACTGGCGTTTATCAAATTTATAATTAACAAGCTTATAAAGATGATATTCTATGATGCGTTAAACTACTTCCGCAAAAGTAATCTTACCATAATGATTTACAGATTTCTATTTTTAGATATTTATGATTTTACTAAAAAATTAGCTATAAATTTCTAAATTTGTTGAATACGAGGTAACCCATATAAAATTTTCATATTGCAAACTTTTAGAAGCATTTTGTTTAACCAATTTTATATGTTTCGTAACAGAAAGAATACATGATTCACAGGTACGCAACTTTTATTAAGGCCGTTAATCTTACCACCGATTATATTATACTGAATATAAGCATGGTGCTTTCATATTTTATAGTTGATAAATCCAACTTTTTTTGGATCAACAATAAAAATTATTTGCCTATTGTTTTAGTGTTTAATCTTATATGGCTGCTAGCAGCCAATATAACCGGGCTCTATGAACATGTGTTAAATAAGGACTCCATTAAAACATATAGGGGGGTTATTAAAACCTACTTTATCTTCGTAAGTTTTATATGCTTCACCATAATAATTCTGATTGGTACTAAACCATACTTCATAACCCGCGAATATCTCTTTTATTCATTAGCATTATTTGGCTTTTTACTGGGGCTGTGGAAGCTTATTTTCCTTGGTATACGTAAAAGCGATCGTACATCCTTAATTGATAACCGAAATGTGGTAATTGTAGGCGGTGGACGTATAGGCTATGATCTTTATCATTTCTTTGATCAGAATAAAGAGCGAGGCTATAACTTACTTGGCTTTTTTGACGATCATTCCGAAAAAGTAAAGGATAAACATTTATACCTGGGTAATACCGATGAGTGTATCAGTTATGTAATAGCAAATAAGGTTGATGAGATCTTTTGCACCTTGCCTAACTCAAAAGCCGATAAGATTGAAAAACTAATGCTTGATGCTGATAAAAACCTTATCCGCTTTAAGTTTATACCCGAATATTACGATTACGCTAAAAAACCTACATACATACAAAGTTTTGGTCATATTCCGGTTATATCAGTAAGACCAGAACCACTTGAAAATATATTGAACAGGGCTATAAAACGCCTGTTCGACTGTGTTTTTTCAATATTTGTTATACTGTTTATTTTTAGTTGGTTATTTCCTATACTGGCTATCATTATAAAAATCCAATCACCTGGGCCTGTATTCTTTGTTCAGCTCCGTTCAGGGCGCGATAATAACCCGTTTAAATGCTACAAATTCAGGAGTATGCGGGTGAATTCAGAGTCGGATAAAAAACAAGCCAGCCGTAATGATTCCCGTATAACCAAAATTGGTGCTTTTATGCGTAAAACCAGCTTAGATGAATTACCACAGTTTTTTAATGTATTGATGGGTAATATGTCAGTAGTAGGCCCACGGCCGCATATGATAAGCCATACCGAGCAATACTCTCAACTGATTGACAAGTTTATGGTAAGGCATTTCCTTAAGCCGGGCATCACAGGTTGGGCACAGATAAAGGGCCTGAGAGGGGAAACAAAAGATACTGAAAGCATGCTTAAACGTGTTGAGGCTGATGTTTGGTACCTGGAGAACTGGTCGTTCTTGCTTGATCTGAAGATCATTTTCTTAACTTTCTGGGGAACTATTAAAGGCGACGAAAACGCGTTTTAAAAATGCCCGTTTTCTACGACCAACTGAACAGGGCAGTAGATCTTCCGGCTACACCGAAAAGAATCATTTCCGTAGTACCATCACAAACCGAATTATTATTTGATTTGGGCCTTGATGAGAAAATAATCGGTATCACCAATTTCTGTACCCATCCTGCTGATAAAACCAAATCAAAAACTAAAGTTGGCGGCACTAAAAAGCTGGATATTGAGCTGATAAAGTCGCTAAAGCCCGATCTCATTATCGCCAATAAAGAGGAAAACGACCGCGCGCAGATTGAAGAATTGATACAATACTTCCCGGTTTGGATAAGCGATATCAACACCCTGCAAGGTGCAGTTGATATGATCAATAGCATAGGGGAGATGCTTGATTGTAAAGACAAAGTGGAAACAATTGGCCGCTCAATAATTCATCAATTCGATCAGCTTAAACCATTACCATCAAAATTGCGTGTTGCTTACCTCATATGGCGCAAACCCTACATGGTTGCGGGCAACGATACATTTATCAATAGTATGCTGCAGCAATGCGGATTAATAAATGCATTTGATTTGAGCAGATATCCTCAAATAAACAATGATATGCTCATCGATGCGAACCCCGATCTAGTTTTTCTATCTTCAGAGCCATATCCATTTGCAGAAAAACATATTACTGAATTTAAAGTGATAGTACCCAATGCTAAGATTATTTTGGTAGATGGTGAAATGTTCTCGTGGTATGGGAGCCGATTGTTATTGGCACCGGGGTATATGTCGGGGCTCATAAGTACGTTATAACACACAAAATTTGTTGTAATTATTAGGGCAATAAAAAATAAATAGCCTAGTGATTAATGGCTTACGTAATTATGCTAAATAAATTTTATTCTTTGTCATTTTAAGCTATCTTTGCACCTCACAAAATCCTAATGCGGAAGTGGCGTAATTGGTAGCCGCACCAGACTTAGGATCTGGCGCCGCGAGGCGTGGGGGTTCGAGTCCCTTCTTCCGCACAGACGGGAATAGTTTGAACACTATTCCCGTTTTTTATTTCACTCTCATTATCAATACTTTAATTTTTTACAATTTTTGAGAGAAGCATCAAAAAGATCATCTTTTTTACAATCTACATGGGATTCGAACACGCAAAAATCTTGTCTCAATAATATTTAAACAGGATTATCGCAATCTCTTTTGTGGTCAGGACGACATGGGATTCGAACACCCTTAATTTCCATTTTAGGGTCGTTTATAATCATTATCGAATTATCCTTAGTAGTTTCATTAATGATAATTTCTGTAATAAGTTCAGCTATTAAATTTAATAGCTAAAGTTCTTCTGTAGTGAATTCTGGATCGTTTTTTTTGATAATCTGTTTCATAGTTTTGTTTTAGGCTTTCTCATAAAAAGCAATATTGAAATAATATTGTATGCGCGCCCATCCAATGGTATATTGTATGTAGCCTTTAAACTTTTCTCTTATCCTTGATCCGTAAAAGGCATACAACTATTATAAGATTGTATTAACTGGTCTTTTTATAAATTATAGACAGCTAAGCTGTTAAATACAAAGGTAACACACAATATACTTTACATTAAAAATATAAAAGTACAGGAACGATGAACTCCGGGGATAAGCGTAGTAGTTGTTAATAATTGATTAATACGTTCTTAATGTATCTGTGTTTTCTGACTCCTACTTTTGCAGCAAAGGATATTCCTTATGGAATTTAAAAATTTACCAGACCATATTCTTATTCATGAATGCCGGATTGGTAATGCCAAAGCCTTTGATATACTATTTGAGCGCTATTTTAATAAGTTACATTTCTTTTCTCTAAAATATCTAAAAGATCGCGCTTTAGCTGAAGAAATGGTTATGGATATAATGGTTAAACTTTGGGAAAAAAAGGAAGCTTTTACAACTGAAGTATCCATCGGGCCTTATCTTTTTAGGTCCATGAAAAATGCAATTGTTGATCATTATCGAAAAAAAGGCTTGAAAACTGTTCTTTTAGAACAATTCCATGAAAAGCTATCTATGAGCAATTCGGCCGAAAACAACCTTGCTTTTGAGGAATTACACAAAATCTATCACACAAATTTAGAGAAACTTAGTCCGCAACGACGCCGGGTGTTTGAGATGAGCCGTCATGAAAATATGACCTATCCTGAAATTGCCAGACACCTAAACCTATCTGTTAAAACAGTTGAAAGTCATATATCGGCCTCTCTGATCCATCTGCGTAAAAGCTTACACATCTATTCTGATGTTCTTTTAGTAATTATTTCCCTCATTTACTTTTTTTAAAAATATTTCATTTTCTATTCAGGGTGCTTTTCAATTTTTGCGTATTCTCTTATGAAAGCCATTTAGTGCTTGCCATAAGGTGAATAAAGAATTATTAAAAAGATATTTTCAAAATGCCTGTTCTACTGAAGAATTAGAAGAGGTCAATTATTTTCTTAGCCGCCCGGAATCAGGAAAGATTATACAGGAGGTACTTGATGAGGAATGGGCCACATTTGAAACACCCAAATTGGATGAAAAAGAGCTTGCTAATTATCGCCTGCGTTTTTTAGCCGAGCGGAATGACAAATTTAACTTTAAAAAGGTCAGACCTCTTTGGAGAAAACAATGGCTAAAATATGCGGCAATATTCCTATTAGCCACAGGGCTTGGCTTTTATTCAATCTTGCGGAATCATAGCAGTCAAACCAATAAAGTGGTGTTTTGGGAAAGTAAAAACCCTAACGGACAACGTTCTATTGTGACGTTACCGGACAGCACAATTGTTTACTTAGGTGCAGGTAGTAAAATTAAATTTCCTGAGAGTTTTACAGGAAGTACCAGGGAAATAACCTTGGAGGGTGAAGCTTTTTTTCAGGTAAAGAAAGATCATAAACATCCCTTTATTATTCATACCGGTTCTATCCAAACTAAAGTTTTAGGCACATCTTTTAAAATAGAAGCATTCAAAGGGCATTTATTTACCGTAAGCGTAGCAACGGGCAAAGTGAGGGTTGATCAAAACGTTGCATTACCAACAAAGCACCTTAATTCCCTTGCTGTACTTATACCCGGTCAGAAAGTAACTTATAATGCTATTACGGATAAAGCAAATGTAAGTTCAGTTTCAATAGATGATCTTCAGCAATGGAAGATGGGTAACTTGATTTTCGATAAGGAAAGAATGGATGAAGTTGCCGCAGTTCTTGAACGGTATTATGATGTCAGGATACAGATTTCAAGCAAGGAAATAAACACATATCGGGTTAATACATCCTTTAAGGCGGATGAATCAGTGGGCAAAGTGTTACAGATATTAAGCGCCACAGCAAACTTCAACTATAATATTCAAGGTAAACAGATTACAATAAAAAGGAGATAAATGAAATAGATAAAGTATAAAAAGTAAATAAAAAAGAAACGCCCTGCGGAAACAGGGCGAAACTTAAAATTTGGTTCCAATAAGCCTACAGTTTTCGACGCGGTGTGCTTAAGGAAAATGCCTGAATAAAATTATTCTGGCAGCTAACAGAATAATTCCTCTGAAAGAGGATCAACCGTTAAACATTCAAAAATATGCAAAAAGGTTTACACCTGCATTCTTGTATTCGATTTATTATGAAAGTATCCATTATCCTGCTTATGGTACAACTCACCTTAACAGGGATGCTCTATGCCACAACTGCCCGCAGTCAGGACATATCAAGAATCAAAATCACTCTTCGCCTCAATAATGCCGATTTGAAACAAAGCTTTTTAGCATTACAACAAAAAAGCGGCATCCGTTTTTCATTTGGTGAAAACCTGGTAGAAAGTAATCCTAAAAGGATTAACGTGGATTTTAATGGAATTTCATTAGAGGAGGCGTTAAAACAGATTTTAAACAACACTACCTTAACATATAAGTTAGTAAATGATTTTATAGTCATTGAAACGAAGCCCATCCCCCCGCCGCCCGGCGTCATAGAAGGGGTGGTCTATGATGCCAAAACAAAGGAAACCCTAATAAGTGCGGTGATTATTGTAGCTGGCAGGTCTTATCCGACAGATGTTAATGGGCATTACAGAATATCCCTGCAACCAGGATTGTATGACCTGGAAATAAGATATATCGGGTATGAATCAAAAAAGATACCTGACGTAACGGTAAAGCAATCAACAACAACTACACTAAACATCTTCTTACAAGTTTCAGCCACCTCGCTGAATGAGGTGAGGGTAGAGGCAAGAAGAAGAGCAGCCAATGAAACTGTACTATTGAATGACCGTAAGAACTCCGCTGTTGTTTCAGATGCGATATCGGCACAGAATATTGAAAAAACAGCTAGTATCACTACCACACAAGCATTGCAAAGGGTTACCGGTGTTACCATTACGGATGATAAATATGTGGCGATAAGGGGACTGGGCGACCGTAGTGTAATTGCCGAATTGAATGGCGCCCGTTTATCATCTGCAAATCCCGAACGCAGCGCAGTACCGCTTGACCTTGTACCGGCAGCGTTATTGGATAACATAACCGTTTATAAAACATTGAGCCCTGACAGGCCCGCCGACGCATCGGCAGGGATGATCGAGCTTAAAACCAAATCGGTACCCGAATCATTGGTGCTGGAATTTACCGCGCAATCCGGTTTTAACTCTACTGTTGGATTAGGTGGCAATTATAATAGCTTTTACAACAGCGACCTTGGCTTTTTTGGTCAAAACGTAAGTAAGCATGACCTTAGCCCTGATTTTATTAACCTGGCAAAACAATATCCGGGGGGATTAACGGAAATCCAAAACCTGTTTATCCAAAGCCGTAACAGTCCGGAACAAACTATTGAAGCATTAAGGGTCAGCAAGATTATGCAGAGTTTTGATCCCATACTTACGACTCAAAACAAGCAAGCTGATCCAAACCAGGTTTATACCCTATCTTTTGGTAACTCTTACAAAATATTCCATGGTCATACCTTAGGTGTGGTTATCAGTGCCAATTACTACCAGCGCACAACAGATATTTATAATGGGGAACGGAACCAGTACAGCTTGTTTCAGGGCGTAGTTACCGGTTCGCCAACTATATTTAATCCGCTTCATATTCCCAATTTTATATCGCCCGCTGCTCCGCGTTTGGACGATTATTTAAGTTACAAGGAAAATACCGGGACTGAAACTATAAACTATGGAGGCTTGATCGGTCTTACATATCAGTTCAATAATCGCAATGAAATTCAGGCGCAGTTTTTGGGAAGCCGCGGCGCTGAATCGCAAGGTAGCAACCTTAACGGTTCCTGGCAAAATACAGGTCTGAACTTTCCGGTCTATAACACTATTAACCAGCTTCGGACTACCTACCGGACATTTAATACCTACAATATACAAGGGGAACACAAATTTTTGGATAAAGATTGGTCGCCGAAACTTAGCTACAATTTAAGTACTTCAAAAAGTACCCAGAATGACCCTGACTTTCGCTCTACCGATCTGGCCGATTATCGTACACAGCGGTTCGTCGACCCGAATGGCGTAGGTATAGGCTCAGATACTTACAGTTTTGTCAGCGGTTTAGTACATGGAGTAGGAAATGATTATAGTAGTATTATTGTTGCCGATCCTAACGGTCGTCAGTACCGGAATTTAGATGAAACCAATTATAATGCCAAGGCCGATCTGAGCCAGCCATTTAAAATCGGGAAATTGAGCCAGCTCTTAAAATTTGGTTTCAACTATTTGAAAAGAAATAGGGATTATACAGAACAGATCCTGGGTTTACCCGGTTCTAATTTAGGCGGAGGTGGTGCCCAGCTACTAAACAACGCAAATGGTAACCTTAACCAATTGGTTTCGCCAAGCAATATAGGTTTACAGGATCCTTCACAGTATGATAATGCAGGACAGCCGAGAGTTGGTGGCTTTTTATACCAGATACAGAAGTCGCCTAATAATTATACCGGCTCTTATGAAACGCGTGCCTTTTATGGAATGCTGGATGCTCATATCACTGAAACGCTCCGAATTACCGGTGGTGTGCGGTTTGAATCCACTGACATAAGAGCGCATGTAGATACAACAGGTGTATACGTTCCACCTAATTTAAATGCACTCAGCGGACTGCCCAATCAATCTGTAAAATACAGCACCAGCCAGCCCAATACCAGCTATATACAAAATTACAAGCCTTATTATTCAGTAAACTTAACCTATTCAAAAATAAAGGACATGAATTTCAGGCTGGCCTACAGCACTTCACTGGCCCGGCCCGAATTACGGGAACTTACCAATATTTATGAATTTGATCCTTTCCAATTTGCTGTTGTTGGCGGTAATCCTAACCTGGTTAATCAACTAACCAAAAGTGCAGATTTCAGATGGGAATGGTTTACCGGACCAGGTGAAGTTTTATCGGCATCAGCATTCACTAAAACCATTGATAATTCATTAGAAAAAGTATTTACCTATACATCACAGGGTAATCAATCTACAGCGCCTGAATTCCCGCTGATAATCTATGAAAATGATCCAAATGTGGGTAGGGTATATGGTGTGGAGCTGGAAGCCCGTAAGGATTTGGGTAAAACGTGGGACCCGCTTAAATATCTGTTTATTGGTTCTAATTTATTATTGGATGAAAGTACGATAGATAAAAATCCTGCACGTTTAGCTGCTTCGCGCATTAATGACAGGCACTCACCAGCTACAAGCCCCGTATTTGAGCAAGCGCCTTATTCCATTAATGCTTACCTGGATTATGCAAACACCGCCACTGGTACGGATATAACCACAAGCTTTAACATGGTTGGCGCAAGACTGATCCAGGTACAGTTGGATGGGACCCCTGATCTTTATGACCGGCCAACACCTACACTTGACCTGGTGTTCAGCCAGAAATTGGGCAAAAAATGGATAGTGAAAGGTTTTGCTAAAAATATTTTGGACCCGCCCTACAAGGAGGTATATACCAACCCAGGTAATGATGGCAAATATTACGGCAATGAATATATCTACAGCATGTACCATAAAGGCGCTGAATTTTCACTGGGGCTTACCTATAAATTATTCTAAAAAGATATGAAAAGAACATTAATTTATAAACCAGCTTATTGCAGCATGTTTTTGTTGCTGTTATTTACCATACTTACAAATAGCTGTAAAAAAGAGAACCTATATGGCACCATTCCATTATTGAACGTTGCCGATAAATCTGCATCTGCCATCCGGTTATATAATTTTGATGACCCCACCGATGTGACCGTAAACAGCATCCCGCTTACTGCTTATGCAAATCCTAATACGCCTACAACAGGTACAGCACTGGGTTTATCAATTTTCCCTACCGGTATCTGGACAAACGGGGATGATGGAAGTCCTTTCGTTGTGCCTAACAGCTTGTTAGATAAGGATGGAAAAGCTCACTTTACTATGCTGATTCAATCTACTATTACATCTGGTTCTGTAGGTGAGCAATCAACAATAGACACAACAATCATGAATAATGCAACGCAACCGCAAGATTATTATTTGATGCCGAATGGCCATTTTAAAGTTGTTAACCGCGACAACGTGCCTCCAACCAACTCCCAGAACTTTAAAATAAGGGTTATTAACCTGGGGAGTAACGTTTATGGCGACCCGTCGGGCTTGAATATAAAGGGCCCTGTTTCTCTCACGTATGCCGATGGCAGCCCGGTTAGCCCGGCATTAAATAATGTGGCCCAGGGTGCAGCGTCGGGTTATGTGGAATTGCCATACAGGGCATACCAGTTTAAACTGTTTATTGCCAACGGCGCAATAGATGTGACCAGGCAGTTAGCTGAAATTCCCAGTTCGGCTTATTACATACCGGGCAATTTTGGGCCGCTGCCACAGGAAGGCCTTATACCAAGGGTGCGCACGTTTAAACCAGGTGGGGTTTACAGCATCATTGTATCTGAAAATATTCAGCCTTTGTACAGAGATGTTAATAGATTTACTTCAGGTATGCCTATAAATTCATACCGGGTAATTACTGAACTTGACCCGGGTGTTAACAGCACTTATGCCGCAATGCAGGCGGTTAACGCAATACCCGGTAAACAGTTAACCATTAATGTGGATGGCCAGCCTTTGGGCGGCCCGCTTCCTTACGCCGGTTCGGTTACCGCTAATACCGCGCAACAAGCCCCATACCAGATCTATGTACAGGGAACCCATCATATCCAGGCAAAAGATCAAAGCGGCAATGTATTGGCGGATAAGGATATCAAGCTTTTCCCCTATGATAATTATACCATTTGGGCCTATGATCAGCCTGATGGCAAACCCGCCCTGTTATTTGAAGCGAATGATATGACGGGTACCCTTTATTTAAGCCAATCCAGTCAGAGCGGATATGTTGCACCCGACGATGGTACCAACGGTACCCTGCGCAGGGGGCAATATAATTATGCCTTAGAAAGCCGATTCCTTAACCTAAGCCCTGATCTTCCCTATGCTACCTTTACCAACGATAATCAATTGTTTTTACCGGCTGTAGCAGCTTCAGGGATAGATAAGGGAGATACAATCCGTTTTTTTAGTGCATATGTAAATCTGGCGCCCGGCGCCATGCCTCCCAATAATTCATCCATCTTATATTCATTACCATTTGTTTCGCCTGCTGCTACCGGTGTCCCGTTCGGTAATTCGGAAAAAGGCATAGTCCCTCAATTAATCCGGGGATATCAGTCAAAACCCGGGGATAAACCGGAGGTGCCAGGGTTATTATTAACTACCGTTGCGCCAATTAATGTATTGCAGGCCTTTATAGCCAATCCTGCTTTGTATACAGCTCCCCAATTTAAAACGGCAGAAACGGGAATTTATACAGTGGCGCTGGTAGGGGCGATCAATGCCTCGGGAACCACTGACAAAGCCAAACTGATCGTCATTAAACATAACAAGTAAGCATCTTATGAAAATATATAAACTAAGTTTTCTTTTACTGTCTTTTATGGCTTTTATCGCTGGATGCAAGAAATATGCTATAATTCCTTCATTAAAAGACCCCGCGTATATCCGGGTATTTAATGACTTAAATAACCCGGTTGATGTTTTTCATAGTCAGCAGGCTGCACCGTTCTTAACTTTTTTAATGGACCCAAAAACCGACGGCGCCGGTATCCCCAATGATGCAGCCGTTATCGGCGATGCTTTAGGCACCAGGCAATTATTCAGTTTATCGTATCCCATAAATGAAGCTAACAGTTCTACAGGCGACCAGCTTATAGGGTATGTAAATGGTAGCTATATCCTTGAGCCACCGGTGTTATATCCCGTAAATCATGAGTATCCCGGCAATGCGCCGGTACTTTCCGCTTCGTTTATAAATGGTTTTGATCTTTCTGCATGGGCGCAGGCGCCATCCGGTAAGCACCGTATCATGTTTGTGGTAAGGCCCCAGAATGCTGTCGGTTTTAAAGATCTCTCAACGGCCCAACGAGGGAATATTTTATTGGACACCACCGTAAATTTTGAGAAAGGAGAAGTTTACACACTGGAAGTAACTTCCCGGGACCTGGACAATAATAAATACGGCTTATACATCCGTCAGGAACAATTTATTCATCAGTCATTTCAGGCTGATAAGGTCTATGTCGGTTTTACCAATCTTTCAGGCAAAACACCTATAGCGGGGCAATATGGTTCAGGGTTTTTCTTTTGGGATAAAATAAACATCAACTATTCTTACAATATCTTAAATGATGCTATCTCCAACGCCACGTATTTTTCATATAACCCATATCCGGGATACGATAATAATTACTATACCACTTTAAATACTAAAATGGATACTGACATCCCATACCTGACCCTGCCTTTGCTACCTGAAAGTTCATTTTTTTACCAGGCCCTGATTCGCACCTACAGTCCCGTTCCTTTAAGTAACCCAGCTAATTATCAGGGTTCGCTTCCCTATTTCAGTTTCGTGCTGAGTAATGCTGATTCCCCTGTTTCTAATCCAAATACATTTCCAGTCGAAACGTTTCGACTAGACTGTAGTGCAGATCCGAATACCATCAATAATTATGATACGAGAAATTCTTCCGTGACAAACTATACGCCTAATCTTAACCTGGTTGTAAATACAGGTAACACTTACCATGTATACGGCACATTGAATATTATGGAGATAGTTTATGACCGGGTGTACCTGATGCAGGTCCAACGGGGCTTTAATGAGATACCTAAAAATTAAACGACCAATGAAAAATAGCTATTTATTGATTGCCGGCGTATTATTATTAGGTATGCAGGCGGCCTGTGTTAAAGAACCAGAAGCCATATCATCACAGGCAACAGGCAGCAGGCCGCTGCTAACCATTTTAAAGAATAACTTCTCTTACAGTATGTTTTACACGGCACTGGAACGTACCGGGTTGGATAAAACACTGGAAGGCAAAGGCCCGTTTACTGTATTGGCACCTGACAACGATGCCTTTACTTTGTCGGGGATTAATGCTGACAGCCTTTCCCGTATTGATACTGCCACATTAAAAAAAATAATCAGTTATCATATTATACCGGCAAGTATCTCATACGCGTCCATTCCGCAAACTATTGACTTTGCTTATAAAAGCCTGGCCGGTCAGCTGGTTTATTTTTCAGTACCCATTCCTGGGCCTCAGCAAACCCAATATGTAGGCAACCAAATTCTACATATTAATGGTGTAACGGTTAATAAATTGGATATAGCAGCCAGCAATGGATATATCATGGATCTCAGTAAGGTATTAAACTATCCCGCAGCATCTGTAAAGGCGTATTTGGAGAGCACACCACAATACAGCTATTTTGTGCAGGCGCTCAAGCAATTCGGACTGTTTAACATGCTTGACAAGCCGGGGCCTTTTGTTGTATTGGCTCCTACCAACAATGATTTTATACAGAATGGGATAGATCAGGCGGCAATTGCAAATTTAGATACACTTACCTATAAAAAATTCTTATTCAGTGCAGATATATTATCGCCGCAATTATTTTTTTTAAGCGATTTTTTTGATGCACCCCTTCAGCCAACTTTTCCTGCTTATGTAACTCCCGACGTTTTGCTGCTGTTTACCGCCGACCGTTATAACGGTGTTAGCTATGGAGTAGTGCCATATAATTATATAGCTATTCAAGCTAATCCTTTCCCCCCTGATTATGGAGACCCATATCTTTATGACGCAACCTATGCGCCAATAGGCTTCAGCGACCCTGACCATCTGGCTGTAAATGGAGTTGTACACGGGACAAGCGATTTACCCGTCTTGCCTGATAGCGCTAAAATCCACCGATAATATTCAAACTGATTTTATGAAAAAGAAATTATTACAAACAAATATACTGCTTGCAATTTTCGGGTTAAGCTTTTCCATTCTGCTCAGCGGGTGTTTAAAGCCATCGGACGGTGAAATTGTAAAAGCTATCCCTCTCCCCTTTAAAGGACAGGATATGGTGAAAACGCTGGCTGGAGAAAGCTCTTTAACCTTATTTTACCAGGCATTTAACAGACTGGCGCTTGCTTCGGTTATAACGCCTAATAGCGGGTTTACCATATTTGCACCTACAGATTCAGCCATGAAGGCAGCAGGGCTAGATGCTGCGGGTATTACGAAGCTTCCTATAGATTCCCTGCGTAAGCTGATCATGTACCATATTGCAAACGGGGTTTATGATGATAACGCGCTTACAAGCAGTATAACCAGCAAACAGGTAACAACCTTACAGCAAGACACCGTATCCGACATACACGGATTTGGGTCGGTAGTTGTGCCTCCCTTATTTATTAAAGAAAATAAGGTATTATATTTAAATGGCATAGCCGTTGTAAAAAGCAAGCCTGCAATTCAAACAACGAACGGGTATATATATCTGATCAATAGCCTGATTACCGGTATTCCATCAAGAACCTTATATGATGTCATTAAGTCGGACCCGGATTTAACCTTATATAACCAGTCCCTGATCATTGCTGACAGCATACGTGATGCCGCGACCGGTCTTCCAGACCCTTTTTCAGACGATGTAGCTACTTTTAGTAATCCAATAAAGTTCTCGATTTACGGAAATAATTATGCAAGCTTTTATCCAACCGTACTGGCACCTACAAATAAGGCATTTAACGATGCCGGCTTTTATACGGTAAATGATATCAGACAGTTTGCACTGCGCTCACAAACAGGCTACGGTGCTGATTATCCAGCATTTAATTTTTCGCCGGTAGATAGCGTATTAAAACATCATATCCTTTATAACTATAACGTTGCTCAAGGCGATCCAAGCACATTTGTAGGTATTATAAGGATATTTTATAATAACCTGCTCGATCCGGCTATTAACAATGGTGTTTACAATAATTACTTGGGGCCGGGTTTGGGGTATGCAACGCCCTTAATTTTTTCAGCCAGCAACGGCGTGGTAAATATTAAATGGAACAGCGACCCGGCATCACCACTTGTTGTATTGCCCCTTGATGTCTCCGCGCTACATCCTGTGAATAATTTTATTGCCTCGAACGGGGCTTTATATAAGATTGATAAACTTTTTTATCCCATCGTGAAATAATGATACTGATGATGAATATAAAACATAGGAACAATAATCGATGTAAATTCTTTAAACAGGGGATTTGCGCGGTGTTATTTATTTTGGCTGTAAACGGCTGCAAAAAAGATAATCAGATTGTTAAAACCCCGGATGCCGGAAGCGGAAGTACGATAGATTTTGTATTGAATGATAACTTTAGTTTAAATGTTGTGTATGCCGGATTGCAATATGCCGGTTTGATTGATACGCTTGCCAAGCCCGGCCCATATACTTTCCTAGCCCCTGATAATAATGCCTTTTTAATGGAGGGTGTTACCCAGTATGGCTTTTACTATTTTGGTAGCGTGGGCCGTGTTCAAAATATTATGCGTTACTGCATCCTGAACGGAAGTATTTCGTTTAAAAGTCTTCCATTGGTTCAAAACAAGCCCTTTTTAACACATGGAGGTGGCAATGTTTATGTTACCAAATATTTGAATGGTAGCGATACTATAGTTACAGTTAATGGATTGGTATTGAGTAGTATAGACAATCGGGCCTTCAATGGGCTGATCCAGTTGCTGCCACAAGTCATGAACCCGGAAATATATCAGAAGCTGGTTGATCATATACATAACGATACAACGCTCACCATGTTTTCCGCTGCTTTACAGCGTTGCAAGCTTGATGTTTCACTATTATCCGGTACTGATGAATATACACTATTGGCCCCTTCAAATACAGCCTTTTATAAGTCGGGGCAACTGGGTAAAAATTTAGGGGTAAGTACGCTGGATAGTATCCTTACCGCTGACCCTGTAAAGCTTACTGCATTTTTAAAATATCATATCATTAAGGGCCGGTATTTCGAAGGTGATCTGTACCGAAATATGCAAGCAGATCCAACAGGCGTGGTTATGCTGTATGGGGGAAAAGTAGTTATCGGAGGATATCCAAGCGGTTTTCACGCTATCACTTTTTTAGGTAGTGGTAATAATGGCATTCCATCTCAGATTCCTACCCCAGTATTTTATGATGGAACTATTAATTACGCTGATATTCCGTGTGGCAACGGGGTGATCCATATTATTAACCAGGTACTTATTCCTTAAATGCTTTTTATATGGGAACAAAATATAAATATCAAAAAAAAATGAAAATAAACAACCGATGCCGTATCATCATTGTTTCGTTGTTTCTGCCACTTTTCTTCTTAATATCCTGTAAGAAAGAAAATGCGAATCAATTTAATCAGGCAAAACAAACGGTTTTTCAATACATCAGTACCAGTAAAAATCTGGGCCTTTATCAGGCAGCGTTAAAAAGAGCAGGAATGTATAATGCGGAAACGTTTAGTACTGGTGGCCCATTTACGGTATTTGCCCCGGTGGATTCAGCATTTATCAATGTCGGCCTTACACTGGATAGCATCAATAAGTATGATCCTCAGGCATTAGCATTGGTGCTTAAATATGATATAACTTTTGGCAAAATCAGCGCTGCCAGCTTGGTAGGATTTTATGCGGAGGATGTACAATCCCAAAACCCAACGTTTAAACCAAGAATTACTAAAAACTATTACGGGATCTTTTTTGATGGTATCCCGTTGGTAGCCGGTTCAAGTATGGATTTGGGTGATGGCGCTTTACATAAATTAAAAAGAATGCCGTTCCCGCCGACGACTGACATATTTGATCTGATCAACAAGTCGCCTGATCTTACTTTTTTCGCAGCAGCTCTTAAGCATATTGGTTATGATGCCATGTTTTCGGTACCGCCACCTCCCAATCCCTATATTACCGGTGATGCTGCACTTTATTATACACTTTTTGCCCCTACCAATGAAGCCTACAAAAAATTCGGCTACCCTGATATTGCGGCAATCTATGCAGATGCCCCCTCTAATTTGCAATACTATATAGACACCTATATTATTCCCGGTAAGGTTTTTACTTCAGCTTTTATTGGTGGATATGCACTTGCTGGAGCTAACTATTATGTACAGGCTGATGGTTTCTCAATTTTTGCCATTGGAAATGTAGGGCTTACACATATCATACACCCGGACATAGTGGCGACCAATGGTGTAATCCATATTGTCGATCAGGTAATCGTATCCCATTAGGAAGTACACTTAATTAATCAATGCTTACAAGTTGTTAAAATAACAGAAAAAGTCAGATAGCAATACTGCTAAAACTAAATAGAGATGAAAAAAATATACGCTATGAAATATTTCATACTGGCTGGCTTATGCCTGATATTTACCCTTGCAGGCCAAAAAGCAAGCGCCCAGGAAACCAGCGGCGGTCTGCGCGGCCAGGTAACAGATGCTGCAAACCAACCATTGCCGGGGGTAACGGTAACAGCAATCCACACGGCTTCCGGTACCAAATACGCTACGGCGACAGGTAACGATGGCCGTTATAACCTGCCGGGTTTAAGGGTAGGCGGACCCTATACTATAGAAGTAAAGTTCTTGAGTATGAACACAGAAACAAGAATGATCCAGCAGATCAGTTTGGGTGAACCGTTAACGCTGAACTTCGTTCTCACAGATAATACAAAAACGCTAAACGAGGTAGTGGTCAAAAGCTCAAAAAGCGGTCCCAAGGCCAACAACTACGGAACCGGCCAAAACATCTCCAATAATCAGATAAATAACCAGCCTACGATTAACCGCAGTATAACGGATATCACCAAAATGGTGCCGCAGGGCTCAAAAGATAATTCATTTGCCGGTACTAATTTCCGGTACAATAACGTAACTATTGATGGCGCCATCAACAACGATGCAATTGGTTTCAGTCCATCGGCAGGTGGCCAAACAGGTACCTCCGGCATGCCGGGTTCTTCTACCCGCACCAATCCTATCTCGCTGGATGCCATTCAGGACATACAGGTTTATATCGCCCCCTATGATGTAAAGATTGGCAACTTTACCGGTGGAAGTATCAACGCTGTAACCCGTTCGGGCACCAACGAGGTGCAAGGTTCGGTTTATAGCTTTGGAAGTGCTGCCGCGCTGGTGGGCCCGGATAATACCGGAACTGAACTGAACAGCAAGCTGCCTTCGGCTTATTATAATTACCAAACCGGTTTTCGTTTGGGTTTTCCGCTGATCAAAAATAAATTGTTCTTCTTTACAAATGAAGAGATCACGAGGCGACAGGATCCCGTGCTGGAAGTTGCAGGCAGCCCCGCAACCGCTGGTATATTAAGCGCTGCGGATGCGCAAAAGATCATAAACTACTCGATCAAGAACTATAACTTCGATCCTGGTACCGCCGGGCAGTTCAATACCTATTCCAACTCTACCAAGTTTTTCAACCGTCTGGACTGGAACATTGACGACAAAAGCCAGTTTACTATCCGGAATAATTACATTCTTTCGGATGCTTTAAACATGGAAAGAGATCAGTTTGACTTTCGTTTCGGCAGCATTGCCTACAAACAAAACAATAACCAAAACTCAACGGTTGCTGAGCTGAAGACCAGGTTCAGCAATAACTTTTCCAACAGTGCAGTGGTGGGTTACACTAACATCCATGATTACCGCACCCCGACCAGCGATCCTTCATTCCCGCAGGTACAGATCGTGGGTAATACACCGGGATCCACTATCTTCTTTGGTACAGATCGTGAAGCCTCTATCTTCAATATGAAGCAAAGTACTTTTGAATTGACGGATAACCTGGTTTGGAATTTGGGCAAGCATACCCTTACCGTAGGTACGCATAATGAATTCTACAAGATTAATTACGGCTTTGTGAATGCATGGAACGGAAGGGTGACTTATCAGAGTATAGATGACTTTTTAAATAGTGACCCGGAACGGGTGCAGGGCAGTTATAATTATACTAATAACAGTCGTAGTTACATATTAGCCAATCCCGGGGCGGTATTTAATGTTAACTTTTACAGTACCTATATACAGGACGAGATACAGGTAACCGATAAATTCAGGTTTACTCCTGGATTGAGATTTGATTACCAACAGGTGCCAACCAAGCAGATCCTGAGTGTAAAATCACAGAATTCCTTTACTGATCCTAACTTTGGTACCACCTATACCTATACACCATTAAACCAGATCACAGGTAATTATCTTGGCGCGGTGCAGATCTCTCCCAGGATTGGCTTCCGTTATGATGCCAGGGGCGACCAGAGCCTGGTACTGCGTGGCGGTTTGGGTATGTTCACCTCGCGCATACCGTTTGCCTGGTTAGGGTACGCCTTTTATAACAACGGTAACACTTATGGTGCTTATGACCAAAAAACAGATGGTAATCCACCTTATGTATTCAACGGTAACCCACTCAGCCATACGCCGGGCACAGGTATCGGCAGCTTCGCGGGGCAGAATGGACAAGTCATTAATGATGTTAACGCGGGTAAAACGCAGGTGGACGCGATTGATAATAACTTTAAGATGCCAAAAGTGCTGAGAGGCAGTTTGGCGCTCGATTATAAAGACCCAAACGGGTTTAAGTACACGGTAGAAGGTATTTATACCAAAACCATACATGACATTATTTTTAAGCAGATAAACTTAACAGATAACCCCACTTATTATACTTATGATACGGCGGCTACGCAAAGAAAACAGCCGATCTTTCCCGGTCAAAATCCAAGAAATCCTCAATTTGCGAACGTATATGAAATGTCAAATACATCACAGGGATACCGTTACAGCATCACCGGGCAGATAGCCAAAAACTTTGATAATGGCTTTGGGTTTTCTGCAGCTTACACTTATGGCGAATCAAAAGACGTATCAAACGGGATCAGGAACTCTTTTGAATCCAATTGGCAACTCAACCAGGCGTTAAACCCTAACAACCCGCAACTGGCCAACTCCAACTTTGATATCCGTAACCGGATCGTTGCCAGTGCTAATTACCGTAAGGTCTGGAATAAAGTATGGGTAAGCAATTTTACTTTATTTGTAACGGCTCAATCCGGCAGCCCATTCACCTATGGTTTTGTGAATTATAACCCGCAAAATACACCGCAACAGGTAGGCTTGGCTTATATTCCGGCTAAGGGAGAAACCATAAATTTCTTCGCGGCAACGCCAACGCAAACGGCACAGCAACAGGCTGATGCTTTCGACAAATTTATTGATGGCAATAATTACCTGAGTTCGCGTAGAGGAGGTTTCACCGAGCGAAACGCTGCAAGAACGCCATGGAATAATGATGCCGACTTTCATTTTGCGCAGGATATTAACTTAAATACGGAAAAAGAACCATCTAAATGGCATACGCTTACCTTTAGTGTAGATATCACCAACCTGACCAACCTGATTGACAAGAACTGGGGTAAAGTTTATTTCTCACCAAATACTTATAACTCTACCGCCAGCGTGGGTCTTGTGCCTTACATTCCGGCGAGGTCATCACAGGGTTATCCGTTATATCAGTTCATCAATCCTGGATTATCCTATTCCGTTGATCCGCTTGCTTCAAGGTGGCAAATGCAGATAGGGGCGAGGTATACTTTTTGATTTTTAATGATAAAGAAAGGGAAGTGATGACGATCGATTGGATAATGCTTAAAATAATTTTAACGTTTTGGTTAATGCTCAGTTTACCGGTATGTCTGTTTGCAGTACAACTATTACCGAAAGATTATCAATTGAAGAGTGGGAATAAAAGAATAAAAACGATCGGCAGCAGAAAATATGAGCATTATAAGATGCAATAGTTGAACAGGCGTTTTAGCCTTAAACGATAAGGTTAAAGCTTATTGATAAGAAACAAAAAGTAACTAATAATAATAATTACTGGATCGTTAGTTCATGAAAATCAAAGTCATTGGAAATATATGGCTGTGAAGCAGCCGGTTAGTAGTCGAAATGGACTGTGGATTTGGCTTTAAGTGCACCAGTGTTTTACATGGGTGCTCAAGATTTTATTTATTCTATATTGATAATGAGGCTAATGCTTTCAAATCCTTCATAAAATGGTTCGATAAGCACCCATTAGGGCGCACATTAAATTTCTTAATGGACTCGAACAGTCAAAAACAAAATTGAGAAGCTACTTTTCCGCTTCCTTTATTGGCTTGATTATCAATAAAATATCTTCAAGATGTTCTAATGTAGTCCCACGTGGTGTACAATATGTCCCATATGGGATTTTAAGTCAAAAGATTTCTTACGGAATCGCAAGAGGCCGCATCAACTTTTTGAGTGTTAATTGCGATTTTACCTCTTATCAACACAACTCGATGTTCTGTTCCTTTTTTATGGAATTTACAGAAAAGGAGATAAGTTTCTATAAATTCAGAATCATATAAAAAAAGAAACAATAAGTTATCATAAACCCATCTAAATCTTAAAGTTAAATAAACCTTATTGATTTAAATTTGTCTCATAGGTGTCTCTTTCAGCACTTTAAAAAGAAAATATGAAAAAAGTTCTTTTCCTACTATTTGCAGCAATTGCCTGGGTTATCAATGTGAAAGCGCAAAATGCCCAGATTCAAACAGCTAGGGGAGACCATAGTGTTATAGTTGGCGTTAATGTAGTTAATCCTATGCGGGCCAATCTGGGGGATCAAAACGCTACTTTGAGCCAACTCAAGGCGGCAGGTGTCCAGGTCATTCGTTGTGGTATCACCCCAGACGGCAAGGGTATCGATTATGCTAAACGTGCAGCGGCTAACGGCATCAGTGTGCAGCTTATCCTTAGTCCGCAGTATCCGGCGGGGGCGCCCTCAAGGCCTTATGACCCGAAAAACTTTCCGCAGATGTGGAATGGACACCCTTTATCCTATGCTGATCCTGAGCTTTCCAAAAAACATTATCAGTCCCTGTTTGACCAGCTGGATAAAAACGGCATTGTTTTAGCCGGTATTGAACTGGGTAACGAGATTAACTGGGCGGCTTTCAACCCTGAATTCCCTATACCTGGCGAAGGGAAGATACTGAGTCTGCATGATCTGTATAACGACCCTGAAGGCAGGCAAATTGCTAAAGGCTTTTTGCAATACCTCAAGGTTTTGGCTGTGCTGAAGGAAGTACGTGATCAATCCCGTCTGAATCACCAGGTACCCATCATCCTGGCGGGTATGGCGAGTGCGCCGGATGGGGAAAAACTGTATAATAATAAAAAAGAAGATATGGTGAGCTTACCTGCCACCATTGGTTTTCTCCAGGCTAATGGCCTGGATACACTGGTAGATGCCTACGGCATCCATAGCTATCCCTCAGCAGGGCAGCCGGGAAACCCGGCGGCGGATGCTAAGAGAGCTGCCCGTTTCGCCAGCGTTGATATTGCAGAATGCCGTCCAGTGGGTTCAAAAAGCGGCAAGCCCGCCTGGATAACCGAATGGGGTTTCAATAATACCGACCAAAATTGCCCGGTTAACGATACTGCCCGAACCACGCTTGTGAAGCAAATGATGAATATTTTTGCAAAAGCCGCGGCACAGGGGCGCCTGGTGGGTATCACATATTTTGCCTGGAACTCTGATCCATGGTCGAAGCAGCCTACTCCCTATAGTTTATATCGCTGTGGTGGACTTACGCCAAGTGGCCGCGAGGCCATCAGGCCAATTAAACTAAGGAGATAAGGAAGATATTTAATCATGCAAAACCCGGGAATAATCTTATTGCGTGTTCAAGACAGGAGATCTTGTCTGTTCCTTAATATATTAGTATAAATAATTGATCATCAGTATTAAAATATGAAAAAAGGCCTTTACTTATTTTTTGCCGCCATTTGTTTTTTCACGGCCGCGAAAGCACAAAACACAGCCATCAAGCCTGCTGCGCTGGATCTTGTCACCGGTGCTATTCCCCTGAACCCGACGGCGGCCAGCGTAGCGGAACAAAACAATCTCATCCAACAGCTTAAGGCAGCGGGTGTTCATGTAATTCGTGTTGCCCTGACTACTGACAACGTGCGCATCGACTTTGCAAAGCGGGCTTACGACCAGGGAATCAAAATCGAGGCCCTTATTGAACCCCAATTCCCTAGGAGTGCGCTTGCTGTATTAAATCAATCAGATAACTATCCCCAAATTTGGGGTGGCCTTCCTTTGGCCTCTGTTGACCCTGTTCTTTCCAAATCCTATTTCCAAATCCTTTTTCAGAAGCTTGAGGCAAACGGTATAGTTTTAGCCGGGTTGGAACTTGGTAATGAAATAAACTGGACGAAATTGAATAAGGATTTTCCTAAAACCATCCATGGGAAGATATTTAACTTCGACGATCTTCATCATGACCCGCAAGCTCAGCATATTGCAGCCGGCCTTCTTCAATATTTAAAAATATTGGCGGTCTTAAAAGATGTCCGGGATCACGCTGACCTTAACCGGAAAACCCCGATCATTTCGGCTGGCCTTTCAACGGTAGGTCCTGCGGGAACCACACCCAATTTTTTTACGCTGCACGGCTATGCCGTAACTATAAGTGCTACATTGACCTTCCTTCGCTTGAATGGTCTGGACACCCTCGTTGAGGGTTATGGTATCCATTACTATCCTGATGATAAGACTACCGCCTCAGAGCGCAGGAAACGCATGGATACCTATGCATGTTCGCAGTGCCGTGCAGCAGGTGTTACCGGCGGAAAACCCTGCTGGATCACAGAATGGGGCTTTAGTAATAATGATAAGTCTTGCCCTATTGACGATAGCGCCCGCGCCCTGCTGATAAAGGAAACGATGGGTAATTTTCTTGATCTCGCAAGGCAAGGGCGATTGATTAGTGTTTTTTACTACAGTTGGAATTCCGCGCCGGGTTCAACCCAAATAAATCCCAGCAGTATTTACCGTTGCGGCGCACTAACCGATGCCGGAAAATTGACCCTGATACGAAAATGACGCGGCGAGAAATAAAGTAAGAAGAACAGGAGCCCCGCAAGCCTTGATAGCCTGTAAAAAGAATAAACATTTTTAACCATCCCAAAATACACTTATGAACAACTCAAACAGTCGTTGCCAGTTATTTCGAAGTTACTTCCTTCTGGCAGTCAATCTTCCTTTTCAGGGAATTAAGCCTTGCTCCTTCATATTCCGTCTTTTCGCTCTCATTATTATGCTTGCTGCTCAAATTCAAGACCAGGCGAATGCCCAGGGTGTTGCTGTTGGGGTTAATGTTATCAATCCTTACAAGCTGAGCATTGCTGACCAAAATGACATGCTCAGCAAGATAAAATCTGCCGGAGTTCATGTCATCCGCGCAAGCATTACATTAAACGATGCAGGGATTGATTTTGCGCAACGCGCCTGGGAACAAGGCATCCAAATTGAATGGATGATCTATCGTTTCGGTGGATACGACCCCTTTGGACATATTCCCCTTTCGGCTGCTGATCCTGACCAATTCAGAAATACTTTTGCCACTATACTTGCCAAACTGGAAGCTAAAGGAATTATATTAACTGCGTTTGAGCTTGGAAATGAGATTAACCTTTCCGGCACCAACCCCGAGTTCCCCATCCCTGGTAAGGGAGTACAACTTAGTTTAGATGATCTGTATCACGATACGGAGGGGCAGCAGATTGCTAAAGGGTATCTTCAGTACCTTAAGGTGCTTGCTGTACTTAAGGATATCAGGGATCATTCCAAACTTAATCAGCATACGCCAATTCTGACTGCCGGGCTGGGCAATTATGAGCAAAATGACGGTCCTTTACCTGGTAGGCCGAAAGGTGATATCGTTAGTGTCAACTCAACAATTGAATATATGCGTGCCCATGGCCTGGATAGTTTGGTGGATGGTTATGCCATACATATCTATCCCTGGAGCAATGGTCCGGGTGATGCTTCGGCTGCTACCGGCAGAAGGAGCCGCTTAGCAAATTTTGATTTAAAGAATGCCAGCCAATTGGCAGCAAAAGTGGAAAGCCCGGCTGGATAACGGAGTGGGGGTTCAATAACACAGATATGAATTGCCCGATAAATGACACCAACCGAACTTTGCTTATTAAGGAAATGATGAATAACTACCGCCCCTATGTACAGCAAGGCAGGCTGGTTGGATTGCTGTATTTTTCATGGAACAGCGACCCTTTATCAAAAAATGTTTCCTTCGGAAGTATCTTTCGTTGCGGCGCGCTTACCGAGAGCGGCAAATCAGCCCTTGATCCAGGATTATTAAAATAATTGGAAAATAAAACATGAGATGATGAAAAGGATTTATTTATATTTTTTTGCAACCTGTTGCTTTACTGTTGCACGAGCACAAAACTTAACAGCTAAACGATCTCTCGGCAACCCAGAGGTTACGATAGGCGCAAATGTGGTACACCCGCTTAATTGGAGCCTGGCAGAACAGAACGCTACCCTTAGTGAGATAAAATCCGCCGGTGTCAGCGTTATCCGTATTGGTTTCTTTGCCCCCGACGCGGACAAGGGCATAGCATTTATAAAGCGGGCTTATGCTCAAAACATCAGGGTTCTACTCATCATTCACTCTCAATATGCACCAAATGCTCCCATACGGCCTTACCAACCAAAGGAATTTCCGGGTATGTGGCATGGAGCACCGCTATCTTATGCAGACACTGAACTTTCCAGGCTGTATTTTCAGCAGTTGATGGATAAGCTGGATACTAATGGCATTGTACTGGCCGGATTGGAACTGGAGAACGAAATCAATCATCCCGCATTCAATGCAGAATTCCCATTGCCGGGCGAAGGTAAAAACTTTGATTTGGATGATCTTTATCATGATCCTGAAGGACAGCAAATTGCTAAAGGCTACCTTCAATATCTAAAAGTGCTGACTGTATTAAAGCAAATACGTGATCATTCAAAGCTCAACCAGTATACGCCTCTTATATCCGCGGGCCTTTCGGATACCGGCCCCGAAGGACCTTGGCCACAGCCAAAGAAGTATGACGCAGTCAGCATAAGCGCAACAATCCGGTTTCTTCGTGCCAATGGCTTGGATAAACTCGTGGATGCTTATGGGATCCACGTCTATCCCTGGGCAGATAGTCCCGGAGACAAGGCTGCCGCAGTGCATCGTTTACGACGCTTAATGCAAACCGCCCTTCCTGAATGTTACCCTATAGGTTCCTCTGCCGGTAAGCCCTGCTGGATTACGGAGTGGGGATTTACAAATGCCAGCACAGCCTGTCCATCGGATGAAAAGGCTCGCAGCCTTTTGGTGCAGGAAATGATGAATGATTTTCGCCCTCTGGTGCAGGAAAAACGTTTGTTAGGACTTATCTATTATTCCTGGACGGGCGACCGTGTTCGGGATGTTTACCGTTGCGGGGCATTAACGGAGACGGGAAAAATTGCATTGCAACCTTTCTAAAGGCTATTATAACATGGATTAATATTAAAATAAACCGATATGAAAAAAAGTCTTTGTTTAATCATGGTGTTGGTATTGTCTTTTGCCCTTGCAAAAGCACAAAATAATAAGGTCATAATAGGGGTAAATTTAGTAAACGTGCCTCAAAACCTTACCGTTGCTGAACAAGAGTCTATTTTAACAGCGATGCAAAATGCCGGGGTTAAAGTAATACGGGCAGGAGATGTAGTAACGGACAAAGGCATAGACTTCATACAGCGTGTTTACGCCCATGGAATAAAAATAGAAATGATTGTTGATATGCGGTATGCGCCGGGTACGCCATGGCCTTCTGCCCCAAAAGGATTTACCGGATTGTGGAGGGAACCGCCGCTGTCTAAAGCTGACCCTGATAGCTGTGCAGTTTCTTTTAAACTACTGATGGACAAGCTTGAAGCCAAAGGAATTGTACTGGCAGGTCTTGAACTGGGTAACGAGTTGAACTGGGCCGGCTTTAACGCTGATTTTCCCTTACCCGGAGAGGGAAGGGTTTTAAGTTTGAATGATTTGACAAGCGACCCGGAAGGCAGGTTATTTGCTACAGGCCTATTGCAATACCTGAAGGTACTAGCGGTACTGAAAGATGTGCGCGATCATTCCAGGCTAAACCGGAATACACCGATCATAACCGCCGGATTAGCTGACCTGAGCGGCGGCACGTGGACGCAGCATGAAAAGGCAGATGCGGTTAGTATTGACGCCACCCTCAACTTTTTGCGCTATAATGGTTTGGATACGCTGGTGGATGGGTACGGCATTCATTGCTATCCTACTGTAACCAGGCCGGGAACAGTGGCCGGGGCTAAGGCCCGTTATACCCATTTGATCCAAAACGGCCTGGATGAATGCCAGCCGCCAGGTAGTAAAAACGGAAAACCATGCTGGTTCACCGAATGGGGATTTGCCGTCAATACCGATGCCTGCCCGGTAATTGATACCGCGCGTGTTCAATTGGTGAACGAGATGCGTGGCTATTTCGGTCAGCTCGCAAAGCAGCAAAAACTAGGTGGCTTGTTATTTTACAACTGGCAGGGCAATATTCACGCGGTTAAGGAAGATCATGCCAGTGCGTTTCGCTGCGGTAGCTTAACAGAAAGCGGAAGGATCGCCATAGCAAATAATTAAAATCAATAAAAGGTTAACGACATGAAAAAAAGATTTTATTTATTTCTTACCGCCATTTCGCTTTTGACAACTGCACAGGCGCAAAATACAGCCACAAAAGCAGTTACTTTACTTGGGCCGCCGACCTGGGGTAATCCCAATCAACCCTGGGGAACCCGCAGGCCTGTAACCGCCGCAGATCGTGCTTTGATCGCCAGGTTTCTTTGATAATTATTTCTGTTATGAGTTTAGCTATTGTTCTTGCCAATCGGATCAGGCATCACAATGGATAGGCGGTATCACTTTTGGTTTCTGACAATACAAAAAAGCTTTGCACTGTAGTGATATTAGGTAGCGTAGCCAGTTTGTTCCTGTAAAAATCATGGTATGCGTCCATATCACTTGTGGCAATACGGAGTATAAAATCAAAAGTCCCTGTCATCTGGAAGCACTCCATCACTTCAGGGAACTTGGATACCTCATTCTCAAATCCCGAAAGCGTTTCAGCAGTATGATCATTTAAAAGCACCTGGCTAAATGCCAGTAATCCCTTGTTAATCTTTTTTCTGTCTAAAATTGCTACGATGCGTTTAATGTACCCCGCCTCGTTAAGTTTTCTCACCCGTTCATGAATAGTGGCAATGGATTTATGCAGTTTGCCTGCAATCTCTTTATTAGTTAATGAAGCATCTCTTTGTAAAAGCTTTAAAATTCCTAAATCGGTTGGGTCTAAATTATGTGCTGCCATCCTTGTAATATATTAAATGAAAAAACGCACAATGATAGTTATAAAAAAAGCCCTGAACTGAAATAAATATAAGAATAATCAATAAAAAAAAGAAAATTTATGGTTTTTAGGTAAATGATTGTAACTAATAATGGATATATAGAGATTTATAGAATTATAATTAATCATATCATACAGCTTGACAGTGATAGAAAAGTGAAATAAAACGGTAAAAAGAAATTAATATGCTAATTGAAGAAAAGGAAATGCCTTTTGGCCTTACCACTGATTTGGAGAATAAGTTTAAGCACCTGTGGCATTTAGTGGGTAATACTCCAATGTTGGAACTGCAGTATACTTACAAAGGCAATCAGGGTAAGCTGTATGTTAAATGTGAACATTATAATTTAACGGGCAGTGTTAAGGATCGTATGGCTTTGTATATTTTGTACAAGGCATATAAAGAAGGCAAAATAAGGCCAGGAAATGTAATTGTTGAAGCGACCAGCGGTAATACAGGTATATCTTTCTCGGCTATAGGTAAGGCATTAAGCCATGAAGTTATTATCATGATGCCTGATTGGTTAAGCAAAGAGCGTACGGATATTATTAAAAGCCTGGGAGCTCAGATACACACGGTCAGCAAGACCGAAGGTGGTTTTAAAGGAAGCATAGCACTTGCTGAGCGTTTAGCGCAGTTTGCTGATAAATATTTTTTGCCGCGGCAGTTTGAGAATACTTACAATGCCGAGGCGCATGAAATGACCACTGCTCCCGAGATATGGGCGCAATTGCAAAGTATAGGCAAAAAGCCTGATGCTTTTGTAGCAGGGGTAGGTACAGGCGGCACGGTTATGGGGGTAGGTAAATACCTGAAAGCAATGAACCCGAATATTAAGATTCATCCGCTTGAACCGGCTGAGAGCCCTACGCTAACCACTGGTTATAAGGTAGGTAGCCACCGCATACAAGGCATATCAGATGAATTTATACCTGCCATTGTGAAACTAAATGAATTAGATGAAGTGGTGCAGGCAGGTGATGGCGACGCGATAATAATGGCGCAAAAATTATCAAAACAGCTCGGCCTGGCGGTAGGTATATCGTCAGGCGCCAATGTAATAGGTGCCATTAAACTAAAAGAAAAGATGGGATCCGATGCGGTTGTGGTTACCCTGCTGTGCGATAGTAATAAAAAATACCTGAGTACTGACCTGGTAAAGGATGAACCAATAAGGGAAGGGTATATTTCTACAGATACCGTATTTACAGGCTATGACCCTATATGCCGTTTACCGGAACCAACTATACAATAAAATAATTTCAAACACCTTAATCACAAACTAATGAAAAAACTAATCATAGCTACCGTAATTCTATTCATGTTTACTCTAACTACAAAGGCGCAAATGCTCACTCCTGTACACTGGAGCTATGGTGCAAAGAAATTGAATAACAATGAAGCCGTAGTTTTTATAAAAGCTACTATTGATGATGGCTGGCACGTGTATTCCCAAACAGTTAAAGAGGGTGGCCCAATAAAAACGACCATCACCTTCCCTGTATCAGCATCCTATACGCTAATTGGTAAAACAATAGAACCTACACCAATCACCAGGAACGAGAAAGTATTTAACATGGATGTAAGCTTTTTTGAACATGAAGTTATTTTTCAGCAAAAAATAAAGCTTAAAACAGGGCAGGCAACCGTAAAAGGTACGTTAGAATACATGACCTGTAATGACCATCAATGCCTGCCGCCCGAGGATGTTGAATTTAGTGTTGTGGTAAAATAATTATCTCCATATCTATTATACCACCCAAAGCAATGAAGAATTTATTGTTAAAAGTTTGCTTGCTGTTAATTACAGTTGTACTTGCGGTTTACAGCCCGGTTAAAGCACAGGACACGGTATCAACCGCAGGTGTTTCTTTTACTGCGGCAACGCTTGCGCCGGTTAAGCCTGTCAGTAAAAAAGTAGCACATACGGCCCATCAAAAGCATCTCCAAACCAAACAAACACTTTGGGCAATCTTTTTAGCAGGTATGGCTGGTGGTTTTGCGGCATTGCTAATGCCTTGTATATTTCCTATGTTGCCATTAACCGTAAGTTATTTTACCAAAAAAGAGGATCAAAAAGGATCAGCGATAAGTAAGGCATTGCTTTATGGCCTTAGTATAATGGTTATATATGTGGTGCTGGGTTTATTGGTAACTGTAATTTTTGGTGCCGATGCCTTGAATAGCCTGTCAACCAATGGGATATTTAATTTTGGTTTCTTCCTGCTTATCGTGGCTTTCGCAGCATCGTTTTTGGGTGCATTTGAAATTAACCTGCCATCGTCATGGGTAAATAAAATGGATCAGAATGCTGACAAAGGCGGCATTTTAGGTTTGTTTTTTATGGCGGCTACTTTATCATTGGTATCCTTTAGTTGTACCGGGCCTATTATTGGTTACTTGTTGGTGCAGGCTGCTACGAGCGGAGCGTTACTTGGGCCGGCTATAGGTATGCTTGGCTTCTCGTTCGCTTTGGCTATACCATTTGCCTTGTTTGCTATGTTTCCCAGTTTGCTGAGTTCATTGCCCAAATCAGGTGGATGGCTGAATAGTGTAAAGGTAACGCTGGGGTTCCTGGAACTGGCGCTGTCATTAAAATTTCTCAGTAATGTTGATCTGGCCTATCATTGGCATTGGTTCGACCGGGAAGTATTTCTGGTGCTGTGGATAGTCATATTCGCGCTGATGGGCTTATACCTGCTGGGTAAATTAACTTTCTCGCATGATAGTCCGCTGCCTTTTATCTCCGTGCCAAGACTTTTCCTGGCTATAATTGTGCTGTCGTTTACCATGTATATGGTACCCGGTTTATGGGGAGCGCCATTAAAATCGATCAGTGCATTTTTGCCGCCACAGGCCACGCAGGATTTTGACTTGTACTCACCGGGCAGCGCAACAACCCAGGGGGTCAATAACAATTCTGTGGATGAAAAACCACATAAATATGCGGCCTTATTTGATAAGCCAAAAGGGTTTAACCCATTTTTTGATTATGATGAAGGCGTTGCCTATGCCATTAAAGTGCATAAACCAGTAATGATCGATTTTACTGGCCATGCCTGTGTAAACTGCCGGAAAATGGAAGCTAATGTATGGCCCGATAAGCAGGTTTATCAACGTATAAGCCAGGATTATGTATTGATACAGCTTTATGTAGATGATAAAACTGATCTGGCGGCTAACGAACAAACCATAACACCCGAAGGAAGACATATCCAAACTATAGGTAATAAGTGGAGCTACCTGCAAACCTCAAAATTTGGCGCCAATTCGCAGCCCTTTTATGTGCTACTTGATCCCACAACGGGCGACCCGTTAGTAACTCCGCAGGGCGCGGATTTCGATCCTACAAGCTACCTCAAATATTTAGATAGCGGCTTGGATGCTTATAAAAATATCATCAGATAAAATTTATGAATATCAGCAAGAAACTCTTTCGTTCTTTATAGTTCTTCATTACTTTAATGAAATCAGTTTAATATTAATTAAATACTTTCCGGAATGAGCCGGAAAGTATTTTCGGGTTATCCCCAAAGTGTAATAAATGTGTTAATGAACAACTATTGGCAACAAGTGTGATAGAACAAATTAATGTCACGAAAGAGTCAAATCAAACACCATCCATCGCCATATTATCACATAAAATAATGCGTTTATGTTAACCTTACGAAAGAATATACTGTTAATGCCTGAGCGAAAATTATATTTTAATTAGTTGAAAATAAATTAAATAAAGAAATGGCGATGTTATAAACTACTAAGTATATAGATATTATAGTATATTTGTTGCGCGTGCAATATTAATGTAATTGCATTATAAATTTCTTCAAGTTTTTAAAGCTGCCGGATATGAGCAAGTTAATGTACATGTGTTGTTGATCCCATTATAATTTACTCCGTTTCTTCAATTATAATTTATGTCATTATAAAAAAAGCAATCTTATTTTTTCAACACAAATAACCAGCTAAAGTATCTAAGTACTAAGTACCACAGCGTTTTAATTTAATATGAATTTTTTGTTATATTCGTGCTTATCATGACGGCCTCTAACAGCGAACTCTCGGACAAAGAATTGCTGGAACTTATGTCCCGGGATAACAAGCTTGCGTTCAATACGCTTTATTATCGCTATTGGGACAAAGTGTTCTCGTATGCCCTGCAAAAGATGACTGATGTAATGGAAGCTGAAAATGTTGTTCAGGATATTTTCTTTTCATTATGGCAACGGCGGTTCACGCTTCAAATCACAGGAGAGTTTCAACATTATTTAATCGTGTCGATTAAATACCGGGTGATTAAAGAATTAAATAAACAACGTTCGCAACGTATTTATGAAGGTTACGCTATATCTGCTACGGATGTATTGGATGACTCTACCCAGCAATACCTAGCGTTTGATGAGCTTTATGAACGTCTGGAAGCTGCTATCTGCTCCCTGCCTGAACGGAGCCAGCTTATTTATAGGATGAATAAGGAAGATGGCCTTAGCTATAAGGAAATAGGAAATCAATTAAATTTAACGGAAAAGGCCGTTGGTCTACATCTTGTTCGCATAAAAAAGGTACTTCGAGCTACTTTAGGTGGTTTTTTAACCACAATTTTATTTTAAGGCTTAATTATTCCTTTAATAATTTCTGTGAATTTTACCGTTTGTAAAAAAACACTGAAAATTACCTTAATCTCATCTGAAAATTCCCATTCAAATTAAATTTTATATTCTTTTTCAAATTATTTTTAAATAATTTGAAGCGATTGTCATGTTTGTGGTACTTGTATATAAAAAGCATTGCAAATATGGCTGAACCGGATAAAATAAGGTTACAGGAACTGGCGAATAAATATTTAAAAGGAACAATTACTATTGCCGAGCAGGCAGAATTTGACAATTGGTTTAATAGTAAATCACAAAATGAGTTGATCTTTCCTGAGAAATTTGCCATGTCTGGAGAGGAGCATGCTAAAATGCTTTTAGATAAAATAGATGCCAGGATTATCGAAGCCAACAAAGTAAGCCAGCCTTACCAGCTATGGAAGAAAATTGCTATATCGGCTGTTGTGCTTTTAATACTGTCATTCGGAGCTTATCAATTGCTTAATAAGCAGATTCGTTACCAGATTGCCCTGAATAAGTTGAAAGATGTTGAGCCTGGTGGAGATAAAGCCGTTTTAACTTTGGCCAATGGCAAGCAGATTGTTCTTAACAATACTAAAAATGGGTTGGTTGCCAACCAGGGTAATATTGTTATCAATAAAACCAGTAATGATCAAATTATCTACAAAGCTCCTGCCGGCGATGTAACCGCAGTATCCTATAACACAATAACGACCCCAAAAGGGGGGCAGTTTCAGGTGGTACTACCCGATGGTACTAAAGTTTGGCTTAATTCAGCATCCTCATTAAAATATCCCACTGCTTTTATTGGTAAGGAAAGGGATGTAACCCTAACCGGTGAAGCTTATTTCGAGGTCGCAAAAAATAAAGAAATGCCATTTAAAGTCGGAACGGCAGGCCAGATCGTAGAAGTATTAGGCACACACTTTAATATTAATGCCTATGAAGACGAGCCGGTAGTTAAAACTACGCTTTTGGAGGGCTCTGTTAAAATCTCCTCAGTCAGGGGCGTAGAGTTGGGGCTTTTGCATCCTGGTCAACAAGCTGTTTTCAATCCGGTTAAAGGTGAGGTGATGATCAGCGATGCGGATACCTCTCAGGCCATAGCTTGGAAGAATGGCTTGTTTTATTTTAAGGGCGCTGATGTGGTATCTATCATGAAATCACTGGCCCGATGGTATGATATTGATGTTGAGTTTGATGGCCAAATGCCGCAACGAAGATTTTCCGGTAAAATATACCGCAATGTTAATGCTGCTCAGGTGATGGAAATTATTGATTACTCCGCAATTAACTATAAAGTTGAAGATTCGAAAGACGGGAAAATAAAAAGGAAACTTATTATAACACCCTGATATGATTCTAATTATTTATTAACCCTTAAACAAACAAACATGAATGTAAACTTACGATGTAAAAGCTAAGGCAAACAGGTTATAAAAGAAAAAACCGTAAAAGTGTTGCAACCACTTCTACGGCAAGTATCTGGATTAACCCCGATAGAATCGGAAAAAAAATGGTAATCTCTTTATTGTATTAACCCAAACTCTACAAAAGTAATGAAATTTTATGCTTTTATTAAAGCTATGCTCGAGGCATGGCTGCCCCCTAAATTATTATTGGTTATGAAACTGACAACTCTGCTCTTAATCATAGCCCTGGTACAGGTAAGTGCGAAAGGATTCAGTCAAAAAGTAAACCTTAATGTGCGTAATGCGCCTCTTGAAAAGGTATTTCAAGCTATCGAAAAACAAACAGGATATGTTTTCTTTTATGATGACAACCTGGTGCAGCACGTAACTGTTAGCCTGCAGGTAAAAAATGGCAAAATAGAGGATATATTAAATACCTATTTTAAAGACCTGCCGTTGTCTTTCAATATTATCGACCAAAAAAATATTGTAGTAAAAAGTAAGGATGAGTCTGTTTTAACAAAGCTGGTTAAATATTTCACACCTGCTACAGGCATAAAAGGTAAAGTAACTGATGAAACAGGTAAGCCTTTACCCGGTGTAACCATTATTGATAAAAAAACTAAGATAGGTGTTATCACTGATCGTAACGGCGAATATACGATACCGGCCAGCCGTGAAGACGTACTTGCTTTTAGCTTTATAGGCTACAAAACAAAAGAAATTAAGCTGGAAGAAAAATTTACTACAGGTGTTTACGATGGAAATAATCTTTTGGTAAATGTTTCGCTTGAAGTTAATACATCGGATCTGGATCAGGTAGTAGTAGTAGGTTACGGTACAACCCAGCGAAAAGACCTAACAGGCGCGGTATCTACAATTGATACTAAGGATATAGAAGATGTGCCCTTTACTACTATTGATAATGCATTGGCTGGAAAAGCAGCGGGTGTACAGGTTACAAAAACAGATGGTTCGCCCGGAGGCGCGGTCCGTATCCGTATACGCGGCTCAAGCTCATTTTTAGGAGGTAACGATCCTTTATACATTATTGATGGCGTCCCGCTGCAGGTACAAAGCAACTACATAAATCCGGGTTATGACGTAGGCAGCCCTGTTGGTAATGATGTTACAGGTTCGGGGGGAGTTAATGCAGGCCTGGCCACTTCTTTTGTTAACGGATTAAATGCACTGGGTGGCTTAAATATAGATGATATAGAATCTATAACCATCTTAAAGGACGCGTCTTCAACCGCAATATATGGCTCAAAGGCAGCAAACGGGGTTGTTATTATTACCACTAAAAGAGGTAAAAAAGATATGAAGCCTCAAATTTTCGCAAGCTATTATACAACAGTATCCACACCGATAACACCGAAGGTATTAAATGGGGATCAATATCGTACATTATTAACAGAAGCCGCTCAAAATGACTTTGATGCACGTACGGCAGTAGGCCTTTCAATTCCGGCGAATGTAAACGCTATTTTGAACACCCCTTCAACCTTTTTTGGTACAGCAAATACCAATTGGATAAAGGAAGTTACACGTAACACAGTTTCAAACAATGCCGAAGTATCTATTCAGGGTGGGGGTAATTCATCAAAGTATTTCAGCTCAATTTCATATAACACCACACCCGGCGTGGTTGATGGAACTGATTATCAAAGGATATCCGGGAAAATCAACCTTGAAAATGATATCAGTTCAAAATTTCGTTTTATCACAAATGTGATTTTGGGTTATACCAATCAGGATATCGGCGATGGTGCATATGAACAGGCCATAAAGGCAAGACCTGATTTTGCACCTTATGATGCTTTGGGTAACTACACTGATTTTTCATCAGTTGGTGCTTCATACCAGGGTTTTCAAAACCCGGTTGCTTTAGTAAGCGCTACCAACAATGCCAAAACATTTAGCTTGTTAGGCTCTATTTCTGCCTTGTATGATATTACAAAGGATCTGCAGTTCAAAAGTACCGGATCATTGAACCTGCAACAATACAACCAGCGTAATTATACGCCAAGTTACGTGGCCATAGGTACTTATAATGGTAATGCAAGTACAGGTGGCATAGGCAGTAATTCCAACAGTACCACTGCCAATTGGGTAATAGAAAACACGGTGACCTATACTAAAAAATTTAATGATAAAAACAGTCTGAACGTTGTAGCCGGTCAATCCTATGAAACTGACAAATACAGCTACTTTAGCGCCACTGGCGAAGGTTATCCTAACGACAATGTATTAACCAGTCTTTCATCAGCCATAACACCGCTGATTGTAAAAGGCGACAGCCCTACATCTCCGCAAAATTATTTACTATCATTCTATCTGAGAGCAAATTATAACTACCTGGATAAGTACTTACTTACGTTTACCGGCAGGTCTGATGCCTCATCTAAATTCGGCCCGAACAATAAAACAGGATATTTTCCTTCAGGTGCTATAGCCTGGCGTATATCTAAAGAGGATTTCCTGAAGGATATTAAATGGATAGACGACATTAAGCTGCGTGGAAGTTATGGTTTAACAGGTAATCAAAATATAGGTAACCAAATGTACCGTACACTTTATACGCCATATTCTTACGCTGGCAGCAGTGCCCTCATTCCAACCCAATTAGGTAATCAATCCATTAAATGGGAAAGCTCAAGAGAGGCAGATGGTGGTTTAGATATCTCCCTGTTCAACGGCAGGTTACAGGCAACGGCCGATTATTATAATAAGCAGGACAATGATGCGCTATTATCATTACCGGTTGCGCCAAGCAGCTCATATGCCAGTGTGCTCAGCAATGCTGTAGGGGTAAAAAATACAGGTGTTGAAATTTCTTTGGATGGTGATATTATCCGCACTAAGAATTTTAAATGGAATGCATCGGTTAATGTTACCTGGAATAATTCGGTGGTAACAAAGCTGCCTCCAGCTGCTGATCTTGGCCAGCTAGGTGATCTGACAGGGTTAGAGTATGATAATACAACGTTAATTAAAGGCCAGCCATTGGGTCTGATCACAGGTATGAAAGTAGTTGGTATTATCAAAAATCAGGCGGAACTAAATGCATATAAAGCGAAACTATCGCCATTTTGGGCACAGTATTTACAACCAACACTTGGCATAGGCGATCCGATGTTTGATCTTGATCCTACTACTAAATTCCCGAACATGAGTGAAGTAATAGGCCATGCGGCTCCTAAATATTATGGCGGCATTACACAAGGTTTTACTTACAAAAATTTCGACCTCCAATTTTACTTCACGTTCTCACAGGGCGGTAAGCTATTATGGGGCGATCATATTGCCAGCGAAGAGTTTTCAGGTACAGCCAATGCAAACGTAACTATTCTTAACAGGTATACGCCAACTAATACCAACACAGATGAGCCAAGGCTGTTGTTGGGCGATGCGTTACTATACAAATCAAACCTGGATCTGTTTAATTCATCTTATCTCAAATTACGCACGCTTACCTTCAATTATCACTTTAACAATTCAGTGTGGATGACAAGGGCCGGTATGAAAAATGTGACTTTGTTTGCATCGGCAACCAACTTGTTCACCATAACCAAGTATCCCGGTAATGATCCTGAAACATCAGACGATCCATACAGTGTTACCGGCGGTTATTTTGATGTGAGTAATTATCCTACAACACGTACCTATTCTATAGGGATAAAGGCAGGTTTTTAATCAAAATTTTAATTCATATTAAAAATGAAATATAAAAATATTCAAATAATCATGCTCCTGCTCATTACCTGCTCTTTTGGGGCTTGTAAAAAGGAGCTGAATGTTTATCCAACTACTTCAGAAGTAGATGGAAATGTAATAGTGGATGCCAAGAGTGCTGCAACCGTATTAAACGGTGTTTATTATCGTTTTGCCAACGCAGGAGTGGATTATAACAACGTGCCAACGGTTAAATGGTCAGATGTTAACGAGAGTGTACCATCGGAATTAAGCGGTATGCTTACTAATTCAAGCGGTGATGACGGGATATTATCATTCACTTTTAATTCAAAAACCAGTGAAATAAGTGATGAATGGAGTTATGGCTATAACCTGGTAAATGCTGCCAATGGTTTCTTGAAAAATGTAGACCCTGTTACCAGCATACCAGCCGCTACCAAAAAGCAAATGGAAGCCGAAGCTTTATTTTTACGTGCTTTCGCCAATGAACAACTGTTGCTTTATTTCGGGCAATATAATGACCCAGCCAGTAAGTACGGTATTATTTTAAGGGATCAGTTTGTAAACATTAGTAACGTAAATCAGCCCCGGGCTACTGTCGCGGCAACTTACACTTCTATTCTGGCCGATCTGAATACAGCCATAGCCGGCCTGCCATCATTAAATACACAGATCTATTACACCAACTCGTGGACAGCAAAATTGCTGGAAGCACAGGTTTTAATTAATAGGGGCGCCAGCGGTGATTATGCGCAGGTAATAGCATTAACCAACGATATCATTACCAACGGGCCTTTCTCGTTAGAAACTAATGTAAAGGATATCTTCTGGACAAAAGGTTTTGCCAGTAAAGAAGTGATGTTGGGCGTACAGCCTTACGCGACTGAAACCTATAAGTATTTAAATAATCAGTTTTATTTACAATACCCGGCTTCAGATTCATTGATCAGCTTTCTGCAGAATGATCCACGCAATAAGTGGGTTTACCAAACTGCTAACAGTCCATACTTCGGGGCATTACCTGAATTTACAAAATATTACTCAGGCGATCCGATTAACGTAAGTCAAACCACACTTTCTGAATATTGCTATGCATTTCGCCTGACTGAGGCATATTTGCTCCAGGCAGAAGCGATCACACTTTCCGGCGGCAATCTTGCCCAGGCAAAAACGCTATTAAAAACAGTAGAAGGCCATGCAGGTATTACCGATTTTACGGATGTTGATAATGCATCAACAGCCGCCGCCTTACAAGTGTTGGTTGTTAAGGAGGAGATGAAAAACTTTGTAGGTGAGAATGGGCAGGATTGGTTTGCATTACGCCGCTTGCCGTTTGCAACAATGCAAACGCTGCAGCCGGCAATTAAAACAGCAACAACACTCATATTCCCTATACCTAATACTGAAATTACAACCAATGGGCAGGTAATACAAAACCCGGGATTTTCAAACTAAGCTATAAACAGTTTAACCAGGCGCTTTATATGTGCCTGGTTAGGCTTTCTTATTATTCATTTTCAGACTAATAAAATAATCTAAATTAATTTTTATGAGAAAAATGATCATAGGCGCAACCATGGTTGGGCTGCTTATTTCACAACAAGGCTTTTCGCAATCCACTACCAGTAAGCAATTTACATTGAAAGGTAGTTTAACCGGTACGCATGTGGATTCGGCATTATTGTATTATGCAGATGCGGCCGGTAATTACGCGCATGCCTCACAACCAATTTTAAATAACGAATTCTCCATAAGCGGTAATATCAGCCATGCGAGTAGTGCACGAATAATATTTAAAAATAAAGGCGAGGTGATCCCACGTATGCAGATGGAAGACCGGATGCGTGAGTTTTATATTGAACCGGGCACTCTGCAACTAACAGGTGACGCTGCCGATTTAAAGTCGCTGAAATTGAGCGGTTCTGCTACTGAAGCTGAGTTTGAACAGCTCGAAGCAAAAACAGCGCCCATACGTGCCGAAATGAAACCGCTTGAAGAAGCTTTTATGAAGGAAAAAGATCATGAAAAAGCAGCTGCTTTACATGACCAGTTTGAGCCCTATCAGTCACGGATCAAGAAAGTTACCTACCAATTCTTTACCGATCATCCAAACTCTTATGTAACGCTAGATATGATGCGCTATTACGTATCCAGCATGAGTCTTGACTCAATAAAGGCGGTGTATAATAGCTTTAATGATGATTTAAAATCATCGCCGGAAGGGAAGGAGCTGGCCGGAAAAATCAAGTCTATTGAATCAGGATTGCCCGGCAGCGTGGCGCCTCTTTTCTCAAAAACTGATATTAACGGCAAGCCATTATCATTAGCTGATTTTAAAGGCAAATATGTAATACTCGATTTTTGGGCAAGCTGGTGTGTGCCCTGCCGTAAAAGCAACCCACACATGATAGAACTCTACAAAAAATACCACGACAAAGGGTTTGATGTAGTTGGCATAGCCGATGACGATGGTAAAACGGCTGTATGGAACGCTGCTGTAACAAAGGATGGGGTAGGGATATGGCATAATGTATTACGCGGTCTCAACTTTGATATGATAATGAAGCATATCGAAAATCCGAACGACCTTGATGAACAATATGGTATAGCATCTATCCCAACAAAAATATTAATAGATCCCAGTGGCAAAATTATTGGCCGGTTTGGTGACAGTTATGGTGGGACCGAAGAGGATATGGACAAAATGTTAACCTCAATTTTTGATAAATAGTTATGAAAAATGTAAACAGATTATTATTATTTATCGCGCTTTTAACTATAGGAAAGGCGAATGCGCAAGCCGTTGCAAGCGGTGATATTATTTTTGAAGGAACAGCCGACGCAAAATATAACGGGGAGTACGTACATATTTATAACCACCTGCTGAAGGAAAAGCACGATAGCGCGCAAATTGTAAATGGTGTTTTTACCTTTAAAAGGCCCTTTAGCGCTGCCACACGCTACATGTTTTACAGTAGCTACGAACTAAAAGCCAAACATGGCTATTCTCCTTTCGGAATTTTGGTTGATCATCCTTCAGTAATTCACTTCAACGCTGATATGGAAAGTTTGCCAAACTCTAAGGTTACCGGTTCGGCATCAAACGATGTATATGAGCACTTTTCGGCACAAACAGAGCCTGCTCAAAAGGCTATGATGGATAAGCTTACTGCAAAATATGGCAGCGAGTTGATGGATAATCCCAAACCGGATACCGCCGATGCTAAATATAAAGCACTTATTGCTGATTATAATCAGCTAAATGGCGAGTATAAACAGTTTGTTGATAAAACATTGGAAACTACAATTCGTCAAAATTCATCGTCTTTTGCATCGCTGGTGCTGCTCGACTACAATTGCCGGGATTTTACCTTGCCTAAATTGGAAGAGCTGTATGCCTTATTATCACCATCCCTAAAACAAGGCTCTTTTGCCGAGGGGATTGAGGACAATATAGCAGGCAGAAAGAAATCAGCATTAGGAAGTACAGTCGCCGATTTCACATTGAATGATCCGCAAAATAACCCCGTAAAATTCAGTTCCCTTAAAGGTAAGTACGTATTGATTGATTTTTGGGGAAGCTGGTGCGGCCCGTGTCACACGGCATTGCCCGGTCTTAGGGATTTGTATGCTAAATACCATGACAAAGGTTTCGAAATTTTAGGCCTGGCTACCGAAAGCAATCTGGATGCATGGGTTAAGGACATTAACAAAGAAAAGCTGCCATGGCCGCAAATGGTTGATAGTAAGATCAGCGATATCTCACAAAAGGAATTTGCCATCACCCAATATCCTACCACCGTTTTGGTTGACCCGAATGGAGTCATCATTGGCCGCTTTGGCGATAATGGCAAAACGGAAGAGGACAGGGATAAACAACTGGCCGCAATTTTCAAGAATTAATATTAAACCATTAAATCAATTAGTATGAAAAAGTACATTATTTTGGCGCTGTTACTATTATCGGCAACCCTGGTTGCCCGGGCACAATCATTTGAATTAACCGGGCAAATAACCGGACAAAATACAGGCTATGTTCACCTGAGTTATCAGGATAATAATAGCAAATGGGTTAATGACAGTTGTGCACTCAAAAACGGAGGTTTTAGTTTTAAGGGTAATATCAACGGGCCACAGATCGTTTATTTTTATGGTGCGATAAAATCACGCAATGTTGAGGATCCCAATTCTACAGATTTTTTTATAGAACCGGGTAATATGACTTTACAGGTAGCTGCAGGTGATTTTAAAAATGTGGTTATAACCGGATCTAAAACCCAGGGTGAAAATGCGGAGCTTCAAAAGTTAAAAGCACCCATTTATGAAGAGATGAAGCCTCTGTCGCAGGCATTTAGGGACGCCAATATTAAATATGTCCAGGCCGTAAAAAACAAAGAGAGCGATAAGGTTACCACCGATCTTAAAGAAAAAGCGTCAGCCATTCATGATCAGTTCGATCCTTACTGGAGTAGGATAGCCCAGGTTGATTATCATTTTTTTGATGCGCACCCCAACTCTTATGTTACCGTTTATGAATTACAGCGTTACGTAGGTACACTTTCAGCGGATTCATTAAAAATGTACTACGGCCGGATGAGCCCCGTTATTCAGCAAAGCGTGTATGGTAAAGAGTTGTCTGTACAAATTGCGAAACTGCTGGCAGGCTCACCCGGTAGCATAGCTGCAAATTTTACGACTACAGATGTAAATGGAAAACCTTTAGACTTATCCGCATTTAAGGGTAAATATGTAATGCTCGATTTTTGGGCAAGCTGGTGCGTGCCTTGCCGCCACAGCAGTCCGCATATGATACAGCTATTCAATAAGTACCACGCTAAAGGGTATGAAGTTATTGGCATAGCCGAGGATGATGACCAACCCGATGCATGGCGGAAAGCAATAGCAACTGATGGCGTTGGTATCTGGAACAATGTACTCAGCGGTTTTGACAGGGATAAGGCAATTAAAGGCGAAAAGAACGAAAAGTTTATTGCAGATAAGTTCGGCATCCATTCATTGCCAACCAAAATTTTAATAGACCGTAACGGTACCATCGTTGGTAGATATGATAAAGGTACACCTGAAGAGGAAGCGCAAATGGATAAAAAACTAGCTGAATCCTTAAATTAATTCAAAAAAACAAACAGATACAATTATGAAAAAAATAACCCTGTTAACGCTGGCAATGGCACCGGCGTTGATATATGCGCAATCAAACTATGTTTTAAAAGGTAAAATAGGCAATCTCAATACACCTGCAAAAGCATATTTAATATCTTATATAAACGATAACCGCTCAATTGATTCAACAACATTGGTGAACGGTAAATTTGAGTTTACCGGGCCCATTTCAGAACCTTCAAGAGCTGTTATTATATTAAGCCACAACGGTACAACGCTGCGAAAGCTAACCAATAGCGATGGTATGCAGGTATATCTTGATAAAGGGACGATTGAATTGAATAGCCCTGATTCTCTATCAAAAGCACCAATAAAGGGGTCGCCAATTAATGCGGATAATCAACACCTGAATGATATGCTGAAGCAGGTAAATGAAAAATCGTCCGCGTTGAATAAGGAATATATGGCGGCATCAGCAGAGCAACGTAAATCCGATGTTTTTCAAAGTGAGATAAACAAAAAGGATAGTTTAATAACCATCGATAGGAATATTGTTCTTTTAGCCTATATCAAAAGCAACCCGCAAACTATTATCAGCTTAGATGCATTAAAGGAATATGCAGGTGCCAAGCCCGATGTGGCAGTTGTTGAACCGATTTATAATTCCCTTGCTGGCAATGTAAAACAAACAGTTTCTGGTAAACAATTCGGTACCATACTTAATAATATTAAAAAAACAGCTATAGGCAGTATGGCACCTGACTTTGTTCAAAAAGACACTGCGGGTAATCCTGTATCGCTTTCTTCATTCAAAGGCAAATACGTATTGGTTGATTTTTGGGCAAGCTGGTGTGGCCCGTGCCGTGCCGAAAACCCGAACCTGGTAAAGGCTTATGCACTTTATCATCCTAAAGGGTTTAATGTGTTAGGTGTATCGCTTGATCAGCCCGATGGCCATGATAAATGGCTTAAAGCAATCCATGCTGATGGCTTAAGCTGGACACAGGTATCTGACCTTAAATTCTGGAACAACGAGGTCGCTCTTTTATATGGCATCAGGTCAATACCCCAAAATCTTTTGATTGATCCTAACGGAAAAATTATAGCTAAAGATTTGAGAGGGGATGATTTGACCAATAAGCTTAAAGAATTGTTTTGAATTAATGCCCGAAACGAAAGAACCTAGCCACCAGTTCCGCTAGGCCCTCGGGATCACAAAACGTTCGTAAGTATCGAAATACTTGCAAACGTTTTATTCTACAATTATAAGATTGCAAATAAATTAGGCCTGGTTTTAAATTGAGGGACCAGGTCTAAATTGCTCATCAAGATATTTTATTCAAATAAGGATCTTTTTGTAGGTCTCTGTTAAAGGTATAGGGAGTTGCAGGTCCGGTTCCTGAAAGGCCCTGGCGTCACTTGTAGCTACTTTTCAGAATCCTTTATTATCAATAAAATATTTTCAAGGTGTTCAAATACAGTTCCATGTGGTGCATAAAAGCCCTGTATGTAATAATACGGGGCTTTTCATTTTTAGAAGCCACCAGGCCGTTCTCTGAGTATCATTGGTTCGACAGTTCTTTTCGATTAGCGGGCGATATTTATTGGTTAGCTATTTAATGCTTTTGTTATTTTTTTTTATAAATTTTATTATCCCTGGGAAATACATTTCAGGATTATCAGAGAAACACATGTGTGCAGCATCGGGTACTATATACCATTGTGCGTTGGGAAATTTTACACTTAAAGCCTTTACCTGTTCGCTGCTTATAATAAAATCGTATTGCCCTGCAATAAGTAATACCGGAACTTTCACCCGTGGAACCATTGCCATATAATCTAACGAAAAGGTTGAAGGCCCAATTTTTCGGGCTGTTTCATAATTTTTATGCGCTTTTGTCCTCATGAGATAGTCCGGCAGCGTATCTAATCTTAGCACAAAATTTCTTTCAAATGTGCTGTCAAATGCCTTTTGATAAAGGTTGGTATCGTAGTTTATGCCTTTAACCTTATTTTGAATTATACCATGATATTGTTTCAATTCATTTAATAAATCATCGGTTTGTTTGCTTGCCAGTGTATATCGCTCACCAAAATCCTTTTGAGATGGGTTCATGTCCGAAAATATCATTCCTTCAATATTATCCGGGTATTTATAAGTATAAGCCAGCGCCAACAATGCGCCATACGAATGACCGTATATAAAAAACTTATCAAGCCCCAATCCTTTTCGAACCTGTTCGATTTCGTTGACATAGCGGGAAACTTTCCAGATAGAAGTATCATTCAATTGTTCTTTTGTTGGATCCTGCGAAAAATAGGATCCAAACTGGTCATAATAATAAATGGTTATACCATGTTTGGGCAGGTATTTTGCGAATATTTCAAAATTCTCGTGCGTGATAGCCGGTCCACCATGCAGCAATAAGACGTTAATTTTACCGTCACCGATTTTTTGCGTCCACACCCAAAACTTACCGTCAATCAAAATTTTCTTAACACCCGATGCATTTTCTTTTTTATAATAAGTGCTATCCTTTTGCTGGCATTTGCCAGTTAGAGGTGTCGAAAAAAGGCTGAATAACAAGATGTAAACTAAGTATCTGGCGTTCATGATGTAAATTTTTATTTGTGACTCATAAAACGCTGGGCAGGTTACAATGCCTGAAGATTTTCTGTTGAAAGTTGATTTCGGTATCTCCCCAATCTCATATACTTTGTATCAGATCACACACCAATCACCCAGAAACGTGAGTAGTAAAACTTCGATGTCTGCGGCAAGGATCAAATCAGCCTATTGACAACAAAAGTCGATCTCGCGACCAGCTTTTGCCTATAAGCTCCATAATAGCTAAAGTTGCAGTCTGGGGAACTAATTTAGGGCTATGTGGAAACGTTAATTCTTAATGGCTTTTGGTAATAGATAGATCATTACGGCAACTATTGCCAGACAGATTATATTAGCGCTCAATCCATAATCGAATGCTTTAAAATAATCAGGATGACTGGAATGCTGACTCACAACATAATAAAATACACCGCCAATAATACTGATCCCCAATGCCGAAGCAGTTTGCTGGAAAGTAGAAAATGTACCCGATGCAGTACCTGCAAATTTAACCGGAACGTTTTTTAAGGCCATTGTAAGTAAAGACGGAAGCACCAGACCATTCCCAAGTCCGTAAAGTCCTATCGTCAGGATCATAACTACACCGCTTGTGTATGATTTAAAAAACAGTATTTGTAAAACAAATGAGATTAAAATAATGAAAAGGCCTGCCTGCAAAACCTTTTTGCCGTATTTAACAATCAGCTTAGATGCAGCTACCGATGAGATCATGAACAGCACAGCATGTGGTAAAAAGTAAAGTCCGCAATCCATTGCCGTTAAATGAAGCCCCTTTTGCAGGTATACGGCGCTCATTAGCAAATAGGCAGTATGGAGCATAAAGTGGAACAAAACAGCCAGCAAGCCAATATTAAACTCACGTATGCCAAAAAGCTCTATATCTATCAAAGAAAATTTACCAAGTTTGAGCTTGTTTTTTTGATCATATATAAAATAAGCACCTATGATTATTGCTAAAAACAAAAGCCCAATGCTCCAAAGCGGCCAGCCAGCCTCACGGCCCAAGGTAAGCGGGACTATTAAGCAAGCAAGGCTAATAGTTAAGATAAAAGCGCCTGAATAATCAAATGCCTTGTCAATTTTTTGTTCTGTTTCCTTCAGGTACTTCCGTATGGCCCAAAGCGAAAATAAACCTACCGGAAGATTGATGAAAAAGATAAGCCGCCATCCCGCAATTGCAAAATGTGTACTTACTAAATATCCACCTAAAATTTGCCCTATTATGGCGGCAATGCTTAGTGTAATACCATACCAGCCTATGGCTTTTGCCCTTTCCTTTTGATCGGTAAACAAGACCTGTATAAATGCGATTGACTGTGGCACCATAAAGGCAGAACTTATTCCCTGGAAGAAACGGGTAATATTCAGCTCCACTGCTGTTTGCGACATGCCGCAAAGGCAGGAAGTAAGCGTGAAGAAAAACATCCCCCAAAAGAATATCTTTTTTCTGCCCAGATAGTCGCCGGCCCGGCCCCCCGTAATCAGGAATGATGCGCTGCCGAGTAAATACCCGGCAATAACCAATTGCACTTCTCCATTAGTTGCATGAACCCCTTTTTGAATATCAGAAATGGCCATATTAATAATAAAAATATCAATAACATACAGCAAAGGTGCTGTTAACACGATTATCAAGGCAAACCATCTTGATTTTAATATGGAATTTTTCATAAATAAATAGACTGATTTGTATATTTAATGGGTAAATTTTTTTAGAGTATTTTATTTAATATTTTTTTTGCTGACCTAAGCTCATTTACATCTTTATAGATTGAAGTACTGGTAATCCCACCTTCCATCATCAGATAGATCATTTGAACCAGTTCTTCATTTGACAGCACCGGGGAAACCCGCTCTTTAAATTCAGCTATAATACTGCCGATAAAACTTTTTAGCTTATCTTTATTCTGCCGTGCCTTTTTAAGTATTCTCTCATCGGTACATCCAGCCTCCGCATTGATCTTAACAAATGCGCAACCGCCATAATTTAAATTCAGCTGATTTTGTATGCGGTAATCAAAAAGCGCGAGCATCTTTTTCTTTGGATCTTTAAATGGAGCCAGGTAAATATTAGCCTCTTTATACCAATCTTCTTGGAGCTTATCCAGGTAACTGAACAGCAGATCAGTCTTGGAATCAAAATGATTATACAAGGACCGCTTGGCAATATCAGCTTCTTCAATGACTTGGTTAATCCCTGTCAGATTATAACCTTGCTCGTAAAACAGACGGCCCGCCGCTTCTATTATTTTTTCCTTTACTACCTCGCCTCGTTTTTTCATATCTTTTTTAACAATGGAACTTTTGAAAACAATCTCATAAATATACAGAACGGTATACTTATGAGATTGTTTTATTTTTTTGGCTAAACTTCTATTTAAATTCCAGTCATTCGTTTTTGTGTAGACATTTTACCAGCTCTTATGGGAAGACTGTTCAGTTGTTCCTGTTTAAAAAAGATAGTCTTTATAAACCGGTTCCAGTTCTTTCTGGCTTTTCGCGATTATTTCAGTCAATGATAGCGCACAATATGCTCCCTATTGGGTTCGAATATTAAAAAATAAAATTGAACAACTATTTTTTTTAATACTTTACTGCCTTGATTATCAATAAAAACATATTCAAGGTGTTCAAATACAGTCTCATGTGGTGCACAAAAGGGAATGATTTTAATACCGTTCCCTTTTTTTATATCTTATTTTGTTCATATGCTATCTCGGTAATCTGATATAGTTTGTATCAGATTCGACATCAATTTCACTTGATATCCTTTATGAAAAATATTTTTTGTGGAGTGTCCAATTCAGCTTATCTCAATCATCATTGAGGTATAAATAAAAAATAACATTAACAGAAAATGGAATCAAGAATCAATTTTTTCGCAAAGGGCGCAGACGCAATGAAAGCTATGTATGGTTTAGGTGCTTACCTGGCTAAATCGCCAGTTGAACAAAAATTACTGCATCTGCTTTACTTCCGCGTATCTCAAATTAACGGCTGTGCTTATTGCCTGGATATGCACTCAAAAGATTTACGCGCCGCAGGCGAAACCGAACAACGCTTATATATGTTGGATGCCTGGCGCGAGGGGACCGTATATACCAACCGGGAGCGCGCTGCCCTTGCTTTTGCCGAAGGTGTTACCAAAACTCATGTATCCGACGAGGTATATGCCGCTGCTGCTGCCGAGTTTACAGAACAGGAGCTGATAGATCTAACAATGGCTATTATAACCATTAACAGTTATAACCGTATTAACATTGCTTTCCAAACTCCGGCGGGCAGTTATCAACCAGGGCAATTTAAATCCTAATGTCTGGTTTGATTTAACAAGGATTAATTTAAATTCACACGTCAATTAAAAAATATGATCATGAATCAGGCAAATGAATTCGTTTTTTTATTCCGCCAGCCAGCTTTAAACCAAAGTCCGGAAAAACAGGAAGAGATCCAAAAAAAATGGATGGATTGGATTGGCGGCATTGCTGCCCAGGGAAAAATAGCCAGTAACGGTCTCCACCTAACACCGGATGGCAGTGTATTAAAAACCGGAGGTGTAGTTACTGATGGCCCTTTTGTAGAGATCAGGGAAATACTGGGAGGCTTTATAGTAGTTAAAGCTGATACCATGGATGAAGCCATTACCCTGGCTCACGGCTGTCCTGCCATTGATGAAGGCGGGAGTGTGGAAATCAGATCGGCATTTGCATAAAATCTCTTTATAAGCCCCCTGGTCAACTTACTGGCCGGGGGTAATTACCAACATGGATCAGCACGAGGCAGCATTAAAACATTTATTTAAGCAGGAGTTTATTAAAATGGTAGCCGTAATTAGTAAATTATATGGCTTGCAACACATTGAAATTGCGGAGGATATTGTAACCGAAACTTTTTTATTGGCTACCGAAACTTGGGAACATAAAGGCATTCCGCTTAACCCGGCAGCCTGGCTGTATACAGTGGCTAAACAAAAAACGCTGCAGTATTTCAGGCGCAATAAAATTTATGCCGAAAAGGTAATGCCCCAGCTAAGCCTGCAGCAACAGGAGTACGAAGAGATGGCCGAATTGAATTTCTCGCATCAAAACATTAAGGATAGCCAATTGCAGATGCTTTTTGCCGTTTGCACCCCTGCTATTGCCAGCGAAGCCCAGATAGGTCTGGCCCTGCGTATCCTTTGCGGTTTTGGAATTGATGAAATTGCTGAGGCATTTTTATCTAATAAAGAAACCATCAATAAACGCTTATTCCGCGCCAAAGAAAAACTGCGTAATGAAAAGATACAATTAGAATTTCCGCCTGAAAGTGAGATCCCGCGGCGACTGGATAATGTGCTGCACATCATTTACCTGCTTTTCAGCGAAGGTTATTATTCCAAAACTCAAAATGAAATCCTGCGTAAGGATTTATGTATTGAAGCCCTGCGGTTAGGATTAATGCTGACTGAGTATGTAAAAACTAATCTACCCAAAACGAATGCCCTGATAGCCCTCATGTGTTTTCATACTTCGCGATTTAATGCCCGTCAAACGGGCCAGGAAGCTTCAATACTTTACGAGCAACAAGATGTGATGCTATGGGATCAGGCTTTAATCAATCAGGGTATCCATTTCTTAAACCTTTCTGCCCAGGGAAACGAGATCACATCGTACCATCTGGAGGCGTGGATTGCCTATTGGCATAGTCGGAAAGAGGATACACATGAAAAGTGGGAAAATATTTTGCAGCTATACAACCGGCTTTTACTGATTAATTATTCGCCCACAGTGGCACTGAACCGCACTTATGCTTTGTACAAAGCCAATGGCCGGTATGCAGCTTTAATTGAAGCGGAGAAATTGAATCTGGAGCATAACCATTTTTATTACCTGCTACTGGGCGAACTATATAAAACTATTAATGACGCAAAGGCCAAAATCAATTATGCAAAAGCCAAAGCCTTAGCTAAAACACAAACCGAGAAACAGGGAATACAGGAAAAAATAGATCAGCTTGGTCAATAAGATCTATCCAAAATTAGAAAAAGAATTGCTCCACAAGAAGCAATCCTTAGCCTGGTAGCAAACCTTCATCAATCTTATCCAAATGGCCATCACGTGGTCTGCTGAACCCATTGACTTCGCCAGGCCGGAGCTTCGAAGGGATCTGCGAAATACTGTGTCTCGTGTACAACCTTACCATTGCGGAACTCCATAATGCTCACTGTGTATGCTGATCGTCCCTGGTAGTTGATGGTGTATTCTGTGACCCAGAGATCGCCTTTTCCGAGAATTCGCTTTACGTTGAAACCTGAAGGTTTACCCGGATGATGACTCCTCAAGGCCTGCAAATTGCTTCGCCCCAGGATTCGCTCGCCCGACTGGGGATAATCACAGATGGCATCGTCATCATAAATATCATGTTCCGCATTTACATCACCAACTGCCGACGCGTGCCAGTGCGCATTAAGAGCCTCGCGTATTTGCTTTTCTTCTATAGACTGTTCCTGTTGTTTGTCTTTACTGTTCATGTTTTTATTTATTAAATATGTCTTTTCGACTATATACTATAGTTTAACTCCTGAAAAATATACCAAAATAATTTTTATCTGCTTTAAATCAATCTTTGATTATCCGTTATAATGCATTACATTAGAAATATTTAAACTAAATATTGTGCGATATATATTTCTGTTCATTCTATGTTTTATATATACCATCACTTTAGCCCAGCGAGTTAAAGGATTTATAGAACCCTCCCCAAAACAGATTATAGAAAGTAAAATTATTGACGAGTGCTCTTTTACTAATAAATACAGTACCGCCCAAAGGCTGAGTTTTTACCCATTTAATAAAGCTAAGAATGTGATATTGATTTCTTTCAAAGAAGATCAGGGCATTCCTGTAAAAAAACAGGTTGTTGATGAGAAACAAGTACTAGAACAAATAACATTGACACAGGAAAGCAAGGATAGCCTGACCAGCATACTTTATAATGTAGGCTTTACTCCTGTTAAGAGAGCAACGCAATTACCTTCGGGAGAAGCGAGTTGTTATGAACCCCGAAACGGTATTTTATTTGTTAATGAGGCAAGTAAAGCGTTCGAATATATTGAAATTTGTTTTGCATGTGAACGCAAAACAAAATCATCAGATCGGATTAATGATGGCCAATATTGTTCTACAAAATATGATTTGTTAAGGAGATTTTTTCTGAACAATGGTATTAAATATGGAACAGGTGAACGCGATCCGGTAAAAAGCTATAATGATATATTCAAACTGGATACTTCGTTTGTTATGGATGCTATCAAAAACAAAATAGAAAGAAGATTAGAAGGCGGAAAAGATATTAATACCTTAAGTAAAACGGAACAAATTTTGTTTTTTGCAATAAATTCATACAAAATTTATTCTGGTTTTTCAGGACAGGGACTGAGCGGGTTGGCTGAATTTTATTTGGACAACTCAGGGAGTTTTTATCAAAAGACCCTTGCTGCATTACAAACTATAAGTGCTTACCGTACTTATAATGTTTTAAATGCGTCAAAAATACAGTGGCCTAAAGGAAAAATACCTGAAAAACTTGCTACTCGTCGTACTGAATTAATAAAGATGATAAATGTCGCAAATCCTCAATGGAAACTATTAGAAAAAGGACTATTTGATTACCATGATGTGGTAGGGGCGCAATATTGTATACCTAAAGAGGATTTGGATGTATTGATTTATAATTTTGCCGCTTTACATCGCAGTGAATTGATTGATTAAGAAATTAACTAAATCAATACACCTTAATAACCTGCCCAGTCAAAGCTCCCAATGCGCTTTTTATATAAGCCTGTGTTACTCTTTCCATGGTTACGGGTATATGCCCCTGGAAATAGGGGAAGAAGCCCGGCGAATCTTCAACAACACCCGGACTTATCGCGTTAATACGCACATTATTGGTTAACTCAATAGCTGCCGCGCGAACAAACGCTTCAATGGCTCCGTTAACAGCACTTAAATTTGCTCCGAGCACAATCGGATCCTCACTTAATATGCCTGAAGTTAATGTAAATGAACCCTTGGGATTAATGTAATGCTGGCCTATCAATACTAAGTTAATCTGTCCCATTAGTTTGCTGTCTATCCCAACCCTGAAATCGGCATCCGTCATTGTAGCCAATGGCCCAAAGTGGCCTTTACCTGTTATACTGATCAGCGCATCAAAAGCGCCTGTTTGTTTAAAGAAACGCTCAATTGAAGCTGGTGAAGTAATATCTAACGTGATATCCCCACTTTTTGAACCTGCTTTTATAACCTCATGCTCCTTAGCCAAAGCATTTGTTACATGTTTGCCTAGTGTACCTGTTGCACCTACTATAATGATCTTCATTTTCTATAATATTTTATTGTACGTGGTTATTAAATACCTCTTTGGCATGGCTCAATGCATTGCTTACTGCCGCGCCGCCCGCATAAAAGGTCATCTGCAAAATTACTTCAACAATTTGTTCTTTACTACCACCCAGTTTTAAAGCGGCATCAATATGTGCTTTTAATTGAGGTACCGCGTGCCCAAGCGTTGTGCATGATGCAATAAGCAGGTATTCACGAGTTAACAGATCTAAACCTGGCCTTGCCATTATTCCCTGCATTGCCCATTCAATGGTCATATCAACAAAATCAGGACAAATATCCTTCAAATTGTCAACTATTTGTTCGCCCGCCTGTCCGCCATGTAATTTGTTTAGTAGCGCAAGGCCTTTTTGGTAAGTTTCGGTTTTAGTGTTTTCCATAAGATATTTTTTTTGTCAAAATTATGCCTATATTTTACGTTTGTCAAGTAGTTACCTATTTGTCAGGTAGCGACAAAAAGGTAATAATTATTGAAAATCAGTATGTTAAAATTAGAAAATAAAGGTAAATATATTAAAGCCAGCGATTGTCCAATTGCAGCCACTATTGATGTGATCGGTGGTAAATGGAAACCTATTATTATTTGGCTATTGATACAGGATGTTAAAAGATTTGGGGAGTTGCACAGATCAATTCCCGGCATCGCCTTAAAAGTATTGAACCGGCAGCTAAAAGAATTAGAGGCAGATAGCATTATTACCAGAACAGCTTACCCTGAAGTGCCACCAAGGGTAGAATATGCTTTAAGCGAAAAAGGGAAAACGCTGACAGATATTATGAAGTCATTGGCTTTATGGAGTACAACCAATATACTGGAGCCTGAAAAAGCTGATTAACTACATCGCGTAGTAATTATTTCATCATCCCTTATTCCTGCTGACATAGGGTTGTCATTACATCACCTTTTCTTTGTGTTATAATAATTAAAAAACAAAACACACAATGGAAAACAACCTCAATCAAGAAACAAACATTGTAGCTGAAGGATTCACTACAACCGATGCTATGTTAATTCATTGGCAAGGGCATCGCAGATTAACCAGAAAAGTTATAGAAGCTTTTCCGGAAGATAAGTTATTTACTTATTCAATAGGAGGGATGCGCCCCTTTTCGGCTATGATAAACGAATTAGTGAGTATAGCTACTATAGGTTTGCAAGATCTGTTTAAAAATACGCCTACATCGTTAAGTGCGCTTCAATATCACAGAGATAAACTCCCATTGGCTACAAAAGAGGAAATTTTAGATAGCTGGGATAAAGTAACTGTTATAATAAACACACTCTGGGCACAGCTACCCCAGGAAAGTTTTTATGAAGTGATCAAGGCATTTGGTGAGTTTGAAGGCGTAACTTCAGATATAATCTTGTATTGGATAGATAATGAAATTCACCACCGGGCACAAGGTTATGTATACCTGCGGGCATTAGGGATTCAACCACCCGCTTTTTGGGATAGGTATTAATACTGATATTACGTAACACGAGAAAGCCGTTAACTGAATAAGTTAACGGCTTTGTTATTATCGCCTGAATATATTCACCTTCACTAATATCTGATCCAAATATTGAATGGTTAACAAACCGAATATGGTTAAAACGAATACCCATTTATACTCTAGCAGCGTGTTAAAGTATGCCTGATCCTTGCCGAAGTTTATTGTTGATAGCAATGTATATATTATGCCAACAGCTACAATAAAAACCACAAGTAATGTTAAATAGGAGCGTAGTTCACTAGTGCGTTTGGTTTCCTCCTGTACCTTCCGGGTTACTTTTGCAGAAAAATCATAAGGCAGGCTTTGTAATGGTTCTTGATCAAGTACATCAAATAAAAATTGGTATGCTTTGGCATCATCACTTATTAAACCATCAGTTTCTTTGTTCGATAGCTTATTTTCCTCTATCCACTTTTGCAGTTCCTCATCATCCATCTTTTTCATACCATATCTTTTTTAAGGTAAACTTCTACTTTGTCTTTTAACAATTTCCGTGCCCTGAACAGGTAACTTTTTATTGTCCCTTCAGGCATGCCGGTAATTTCACCTATCTCTTCGAGTGAGAACTCATTTAAATGATATAATGTTATTACCGTTCTATATGTTTCAGGCAATTGCAAAATTAGCTGTTCCACATAATTTGCAACTTCCTTTTTTGTTAATAACTGCTCGGGGTTATCATTAGTAAAATGATAGTTCTCAATATCATCCGGATAACTATCTACCTGTTTATTTTTATACTTTTTTAAATAGTTTATAGCGGTGAAGTAGGTAACCTGCGCTATCCATGTTGATAATTTAGACTGGAAATTAAACCTGAACAACCCCTTATGTATTTTTATAAAAACCTCCTGGCAAATATCCGCAATGTCATCCTCATCCTTTATAAGGCGACTGGTGACATGAAAAACAAGTCGTTCATATTGTTTTACCAAAAGTTCAAAGGCGCGCATATCGCCCTTCAAAATCCTGGTTACAACCTCTTTTTCATTAAACATATGCCATTAGTCAACACTGATGAGTTAAAGGTTGCAAAAAATATTAAAAAAACTTATACCTTAAACCCTGTAAAAAAAATATTAAAAATAATTGCAACCTTATAAATATTGCGGTTGACTACTAGGGTAAATATTCACTCAAATATAAAAACATTATGGATAAGCACATTGCAGTTTTCTTAGTAGTCGCAGTTATTGTAATTACTATCGCCTGGGTAATCATAGCCTGGTATAATTTCAGATTAAAGAAACGCATCATCGATTCAGGTCCGGTAAATGATGAGGCTATGGGTTTTCTTAAAAATCTATCATCAGCTTCAAATACTGAATCACTTAAATGGGGCTGTATAATTTTTGCCGGAGGGCTTGGTTTAGTTATACTTCAATTTATCCCTTACCCTGAAGATTCTGCCTTACCTTATGGCCTCGAAGCCATGTTTATTGCTGCAGGTTTTTTAACCTACTATTATTTGGTAAACAGAAAGCCAAAGCAATAATTTAATTAACATGCCGGCTTATTCCCTGATCTTATAAGCCGGCTTCACAACAATTTATTAATAGATTTTTTAAAAGCATTTTTCGCTTCAGGGAATTCTATTGCCTAAAAATTAGCCTTTATCATCATGAAAAATATATTCATACATATAACCATCATCCTTGCCATTTTATTTATTGCTGATAGCAATGCAAAAGCGCAAAAGGATGTACCTGCCGGAAAAGTATACGGCATAATTGCCGATTCGCTATCTAAACAACCACTTGAACTGGTAACAGTTATGCTGAAAACAGAAAAAGACAGCCTGATAAAAACCAGGGTAAGTAAAGCTGGTGGTAAATTCGAGCTTGAAAATCTGCACCTTAAAAAATATAACCTGGTGATCCTGTTTGCAGGCTATGAAAAGAAAATCGTTCCAGTTACCCTGACTGACAACAAGATTAATAGTGATTTTGGCACTATATATTTAAGCAAGCGCGTAAACAATTTAAAGGAAGTTGAAATAAAAGGCGACAAGCTTATTATTCAGCAAAAAGCTGATCGTATTATATATGATATGGCAGCTGATCCGGAAAGTAAGGTAAACAATGTTTTAAGCATGATCCACAAGATCCCATATCTTTCAGTTGATGCGGATGACAATGTACTCATGAAGGGTAGTTCAAGCTATAAGGTATTGATAAACGGTAAACCATCTGGCATGTTAACCAATAACCTTAAAGAGGTATTACGCAGCATGCCGGCATCAACAGTTGTACGGATAGAGGTAATAACCATACCACCATCAAAATATGACGCTGAAGGCATGGCGGGAATTATTAATATCATAACCAATAAAAAAGTTAGCGATGGTTATAAAGGGACTTTAAATGCTAGTGAAGGCCTACCACAGGGTGGCCCGGGGGTAGGAGCGTCATTTACAGCGCAACAAGGCAAGTTTGGTATAAACAGTTATGGTGGCGCCAGTATGTATAACGAGCCCCAAACAACTTATACCATGAGCCGTAATACAACTGGCGTTGACCCAACTACCTTACAGCAAAATGGATATAATAAGTCTGATAGTAAAAATGGCTATTTTGGTGCAGAATTAAGCTATGAGATAGATTCACTCAACCTTTTATCTGGTAATTTTGATATAAATGACAATAATTATCATGGATTGGATGATCAAACTTCTGTACTTAACGGAAGTACAGGTTTATTACAAAGTTATGATCTGGATAATACCAACCATGGGCACCGCGGTGGCTTTGATGCCGCTGTAAACTATCAGTTAGGCTTTAAATCGAGCAAAAATACGCTCCTTACCTTTTCATATCAATACTCCACATACAGCAGTAATGCTTATACTAATGTAGATATCAGTAATCCTGTAGATTACCCTACACCCGATTACAATCAGCTCAATTACCAGGATTCAAAGGAGCAAACTATACAGGTGGATTACGCGCATCCCATAAATAAGGTAAATATGGAAGCAGGTTTAAAAGCCATCCTACGTAACAGTAAAAGTAATGCTGAATACAATTCATTTAATGCAACTGATGGTTTATTTGAGCCCGATTCAGCTCTAAGTGATATGTTCAATTATACTCAGGATGTTTACGGAGCTTATAATTCATACCAGTTCAGCCTTAAAAAATGGAGCTTTAACGCAGGTCTCCGTGCTGAATACACCGATGTTAATGCTGATTTTGCATCTAACGGATCAAACACCAAACAAAACTATTTTAATGTTATCCCGTCTTTGTCAATCAATAAATCATTTAAGGATAACAGCAGTATTAACTTTGGCTTCACCCAGCGCCTCCGCAGGCCAAGCATTTATCGTTTAAATCCTTTTGTGGATAGGTCGAACCCGGATTTCATCAGCACTGGTAATCCTAACCTGCGCCCTGTAATAATGAATATTATTCAACTCGGCTATAGCAACGGCGGCGGCAAAAAGGTATCGGTTTATATCGGTACTGATTATACTTTCTTTAACAATCTCGATCTGCAGGTCACCAGTTATGATCCTTTAACCCAAATAACAAAAACCACCTATGGCAACGTAGGTAAAGGCGGTGGGATAGAAGGTAACCTGAATATTAACTATGCACCGGTTAAATTTTATAACCTGAGTATTAACGCAAATGCATTATGCCTGTTTGTTAACGGTACCGGCGATGCTTCAGCAGATAAACTGAACAGGACGCTTTCACACGCGTCATTATCAAATGGGTTTAAGTTTAATAAAGGCTGGAGCATGAACGCCAATTTTGATTATTATTCGCCTACACCTCTTTCATTACAAGGTGTAAATAATGGGTTTGCTTCAACATCATTAAGCGTAAATAAAGAACTTGTGAAAAATAAACTGTTCTTTTCGACAGGTGTAAATAATCCATTTACAAAATACCGTAACAAAAGAACTGAAACAGACGGCCCCGGTTTTACACAAACAAGCGACAATCTAGCCTATTTCAGATCTGTAAATTTTAGCATCAACTACAACTTCGGAAAATTAAATAGCGATATTAAAAAGAGTAGAAAAAGTATCAATAATGATGATGTATCCAAAAGTGGCGGCGGGATGTAATTATCGTTTACAACATTGATGGCGCAACACCAAATGCCTTTTTAAAAGTATATGAAAAGTGCGAAAGGTTCTCAAACCCAACATCCAGATAAACATCGGACGGTTTGCGGCCTTTCTCACTTATCTGGTAATAAGCTTCTGAAAGTCGTTTCTGCTGTAACCATTGGCCTGGTGAAGCGTTGAAGATCTTTTCAAAATCGCGCTTAAAACTCGCCAGGCTGCGGCCGGTAAGGCGCGCAAATTGAGCGGCTGGCACATTATACATGTAATTTTGATTCATATAGGCTTCCAAATTAATTTTATAAGGCTCGCTAAAATCAAACAGGAAGCCTTTTAGGCTTTTATCATGCCGGAGCAAAAGCTCAATAGCTTCATTGGTTTTTAGTTCCCCTAAAACTGATTTCAATTGATCGGGATGATCAAAATAAGGTATTAATGAATCAAAATAACCTTTCAGGAAAGGATCGGGAGATAATATCCGCATATACTCACCTGTGTACTTACACACCGGGTCAATTTTATGTTCAGTACTATATCTGCGTAAAAAATCCTGGTTAAGAAATATATTCAGCGATTTAAATTCACCACCAGGTGGTGGTACTTTTATTGATTTTAAAAGCTGGTTCCGGCGGACTAACCCTACAGAACCGGCTTTGAATATTTTTACACCATCATTCGTTATCAAATGGGTTTCGCCCGAAATAACATAGCCTAAAGCGTGCTCATGCACAAACTGTTCATTACCCCGCTGTTTCTGATCTACGCAGGAGTATAGTATATTATTAACTACAATATGGCTTTTATCTTCCTTCATCATCAATTGCTAATATAATCCAATTAATTATTTTATCTGGCTCATTGCCACCTTATCAAACATACGGTCGGATAATATTTTTCGCATAAACAATACCATTGCTGCCATATAACCGCCACTATACCTGGTTTTTGGTTTTTTGTTATATATAGCTTTTCTTACCAGTTCTACTATTACCATAGGGTCGGCGCCTTTATCCTCGGTATTGGTAATAGCGTCAGCAAACTTTTTAGCCAGCGGAGCATACACACCGTTACTTGATTTTTTAATCAGGTTATCCATAGCTATACCGCCCCATTCGGATTTTACACCACCCGGCTCAATCACTACTACATCAATGCCAAATTGTTTAACCTCGTTGCGCAAGGCATCGCTTAAAGCCTCTAATGCAAATTTACTGGCATGATACCACGCGCCTAATGGTAAAGCTATTTTGCCGCCAATTGATGATATGTTTACTATTTTACCATATTTATGCTTACGCATATAAGGCAGTACCAATTGTATTAACCGGGCTGCACCAAATACATTCACTTCTAATTGATAGCGTGCATCGGCAATAGAAACATCTTCAACAGCGCCATAAGAACCGAAACCGGCATTGTTTATCAATACATCAATCCGGCCCTCAGCTTTAATTATGGTTTCAATACTCTTAACCATCGACGCCTCATCGGTTACATCCATTTCCAAAACCTTTACACCGAGTTGTTTAATGTCATCCATTTTATCCACCCTGCGGGCTGCACCATAAACAATGTTGCCATCTTTTAACAGCTCCTTCGCAAATTCTTTGCCCATACCGGCAGATGCACCTGTAACTAATATTACGTTTTTCATTTTTTCTCTTTTAATTATAAACCAAAGGTCGGGATAAAAAGAGGGGGTAGGTTTGGTGTAAAGCTCAAATTTGCTTTGGTGTAAAGCTCAGTTATTCTTAGTAAATCAATATATTTGTAGCATGAAAATTTTAGGGCTCATTGGTGGCATCAGTTGGGTATCAACTCTCGATTATTACAAATTGATTAATGAAGGCGTAAATGAAAAACTTGGTGATCTTAATTTTGCCGAGTGCATGATCTACTCTTTTAATTATGCTGATATTAAACGTAATAATGATGCTAACGATTGGGATAAAACCCTTGAAATGATCACTAAAGCAAGTCTTAGTATGAAAAGCGGTGGGGCAGAGGCGATAGTGCTTTGTGCCAACACCATGCACCTGATCGCTGATAAGCTGGAGCAGAATGTTCAGATCCCGGTAATACATATAGCCAGCGCTACAGCAAATGCCATTACCTCAAAAGGATTAAAGAAGGTAGGCCTATTAGGTACTAAATTTACCATGGAACGTGATTTCTTTACTGACAAACTAAATGAAAAAGGTATTGAAGCCATTATCCCGGATGATGATGAGCGCGATTTTTTACATTACACCATATTCGAGGAATTAGGTAGGGGTATCCTTAATCCCGATACTAAGCAATACTATATCAATGTGATCAACAAACTGATAGCGAGAGGAGCAGAGGGTATTATTTTAGGTTGTACAGAAATACCACTGTTAATTAATAGTACTGATGTAGATATCCCCTTGTTTGATACAGCGAGCATACATGCTAAAGCAGCCGTAGAGTTTGCTTTAGGATAGCTATTAGGCTACTAACTGACTGAATAGCTTAACAGTAGTTTCCGCGGCATCAATACACAAGCCCGGATGAACCTTTGAGGTTTGCAGCACCGTACTGCGTGTAGCTGTAAGCCAACGAAAGCGCGATGGTATATCCAGCTTGGCAATAGGCCCGCCTTGTATATCGGCAGAGCAAATACGCTCAAAAGAGCAGAGATGTTCCTTTAATTCATCCATATCCAAATATCCGGCGAATGCTTGCAAACGACTTTCATCAAGCACATATAGCATTTTCAGATACTTCTGTTTTGCACAATACAGTATGATACCGATGTTCAGGAATTCCTCCCTGTCAACCCTCGGTACAACGCGTATAACAGCATATTCAAATAAAGTTCTCTCTTGCATGTTGGGCTTCTTTTACAAAAATATTTGAGTTTGCTATGCGTGTTAGTAGAAATTGGATGTAGGCTTCCCTGTGTTCTTCCGAGGTATCGAATTCACCGGTAAGCCATTCATCAGGTACTATGCCAACAATGGCACGGATGCGTTCTTCGGTAAGGATAGTTTTAAACACGGCGTCAACCTCGTCCAGTTCAGTAGCCTGCGAAAGCAAAACGTGATCTTTTATTAATAGAAATGGTTTTTTAGCCTGTTCCTCCCAGTTATGCCACGAGTGGTGGAAATATAAAGCCGCACCATGATCTATCAGCCATAACTCCTTATGCCATATCAGCATATTGGTGTTGCGGGCAGTGCGGTCGACATTCATCAACAGGCAATCCAGCCAAACTATTTGCGAGGATAGTAAGGGGCCCGGTTTGGTAACCGTAGGATCAAAAGTAATAGCACCTGAAAGATAATGCAATGCCAGATTTAAGCCGACACTTGCTTTTAACAGGTCCTGGATCTCTTCATCGGGTTCGGTACGGCCGAAAGCTTCATCCAAATTAGCAAATACAATTTCAGGAACTTTAAAACCTAATGACCGCGCAATTTCGCCGCCAATTATTTCAGCTATTAAAGCTTTTACGCCCTGACCAGCGCCCCGGAATTTCAATACATATAAAAAACCGTCATCGGCCTCGGCAATTGCAGGCAGGGAGCCGCCCTCGCGAAGGGGCGTCACATACCGGGTAACATTTACGGTTCTAAGTTCAAGTTGGGTATTATCTATCATAATTGCCGCTCCTAAATTGCGATTAATTTTAAGTACAATCACAATAAAGCATAAATTTTAAGAAAAGCCCTTGTACAGCAGTCTTATTAAATTATGCGTGGATGCTTTGTAACTACCATAATTTATATATTTTTAACCCATAATGGAAATCGTTAAAGACAATAAGAAAACTATCTGGGCCTGGTGTATGTTCGATTGGGCCAACCAATCTTATAATATGGTGATCACAACAACCATATTCCCTTTTTATTACGTGTACTATACTACATGGCATAACCCTAATGGTGATAAAGTAACTTTTTTTGGGTTTGAATTTGTAAATACTGTATTATCAAATTTTGTATTAGGTATTGCTTATTTAATTATTGTGTTAATGTTGCCGATACTTACATCAATTGCCGATTACAAAGGGAATAAAAAGAGTTATTTGCAATTTTTTACCTGGCTTGGTGCATTGTCGTGTGCAGGATTATTCTTTTTTAAACCCGTTGAACATGGGATACCGGCACTTGAAATGCCGCTAATATTTTTTGCACTTGCATGCATAGGTTATTGCGGCGGTTTTGTTTTTTATAATTCTTATTTGCCGCAAATTGCTTCAGAAGCTAAACAAGATAGTGTGAGTGCAAAGGGATTTATATACGGATATGTGGGGAGTCTTGTTGTTCAAATGTGCTGTTTAGCTATTGTAGAGAAACCTGAATGGTTTGGGATCGACCCTAAGAATGATTCTTTACCCGCGCGTATCACTTTTATTATCGTATTTGTTTGGTGGATGGGTTTTTCTATTATTCCATTCAGGTTATTACCTAAAGGGGAGCCAAATCCCGGTAAACATAATTATAACGTATTAACAGGCGGTTTTAAAGAATTAATAAAAGTATTCCAAAAGGTGAAAACCATGCCATTACTTCGCCGTTTTCTATCATCATTCTTTTTTTACTCTGTCGGTGTGCAAACTATTATGCTGGTAGCCGCACAATTTGCATCAAAAGAGTTGAAAATGCCGGATGACACGCTAATCATCATTATTCTTATTATTTATGTGGTAGGCGTTGCAGGGGCTGCTGGTATTTCCAAACTATCGGAAAAATATGGTAATGTGCGCACGCTGGTTTGGGTAGTTGGCATTTGGACGATATTATGCCTTTCCGTTTATTTTATTACCAGCATTCCTGAGTTTTTTGTTGCGGCGGTAATAGTAGGCGCAGTAATGGGCGGCGTGCAAGCTATATCCAGATCAACTTACTCAAAATACCTGCCACAAAATATTCCCGACACAGCATCATACTTTAGCTTTTATGATGTTACAGAAAAAAGCGCTATAGTGGTAGGTCTGCTTTGTTTTTCTTTAGTTGAAGCCATCAGCCATGAAATGCGTATAGCTGCACTTACACTTGATCTATTTTTCCTGATAGGTTTTGGCTTATTAATTTCATTATTTTATGCTGAAAAGAAAAATAAGAATTTGCCAACTGCACCACAAGCGGAACTGGCAGAAGTTTAGCTTATAATTACTTGTATTAATAGTTAAGCTATTCAATATGAGTAATTTGTTATGGATTTAATTTTTAGGTAATATTTGTTTTGTAACTTTATTTAAAGCTTAACTTAAATAAATATTACAATGGCAAATACCCCTATACCCCCAGTAGGAACAGGACCTGTTCCTACTCCCGCACCTGGCACACGATTGTATGCTGAACCTAAATTTATTCCGTTACTGCCAGGCCAGATAACGGATGGAGAGGCCAGCAAATATGATGTTTATGCAAGTGTATTACAACCTATCCCGGCACCAAGGGAGGGGGCATCGTTAATCATGCAGCTTTCGGATGTTCTGGGGCAATCAGCTGTGGATGATATCAATACTACGGGGATGCTGGTATTCCATTGCGTTGGTGATACCGGAGCAGACAAAAGAAACCGGGTAGTCGATGAAGCCGATGTATCTGCATATATGGTAAAAGACCTTGCAACCCAACCAGCGCCATCTTTTTTTTATCATCTTGGAGATGTTGTATATGAGTTTGGCCAGGCAGCGGATTATTATTCAGAGTTTTACGAACCATTTTGCGCATACAATGCTCCAATCTTTGCCATTCCGGGTAATCATGATGGTATGATATGGGATCCTTCCATGACTTCACTTCAGGCTTTTCTCAATAATTTTTGTACACCGGCCCCAGGGCCTGCTGCAAATGCAGGAGGGCTGATTCGTTCAACTATGAATCAACCCGGAGTTTATTTTACACTTGCCGCGCCATTTGTAAATATTATTGGCCTTTATAGTAATGTAACTGATAAGGGGCCGGGCTCCATTTCTTCCGAAGGTGGCAAGAATAACCTTACTGATTTTCAGAAAGATTTCCTGATTGCTGAACTGCAAAGATTAAAGCCTTTACGCGAGGCCAATCAAACTGCAGTAATTGTAGCGTTGCATCATCCCCCTTTTTATGGTGGTACAGAAGATAACCCAATGGGCGACGATCTTGATGATGCCTTCACAAAAGGTGGCTTGTGGCCTGATGTTGTTCTTTCAGGCCATGCGCATTTGTATGAGCGGCTTGAACGCGATATAAATGGCATAAAAATGCCTTACATTATTGCTGGTTGCGGTGGTTATAATATTACAACTTCTACTCAAGCCAGCGATCCTACAGTAAAGGTGCCACCGTCAATGGCAAGTAATACTGCTTTAAAAGCTTATGTAGAAACATTTGGTTATCTTAAAATAAAGGTAACAAAGGATAAACTGGCTATAATCTTTAATAGTATAGATTCAGCTTATGGGCCTGCCTTTGATTCCATACTTATTGATTTGTTGACCCATAATGTTACAGAGGGCGCGAAAGGTGTAGAGCCATTATAAATTTAGATTGTAGTTTTATGGCTAATTAGCAATGTATCAGTAATTTATTACATGCAAAGAATAATATAATTTCTATTTCCGATTATTGTAAGTTGAGAAAAGACGGACTTGTTACTTATTACTCCAAACTTTTTCTCAAATTAGCAGCCGATGAAGATAGAATTGTTTATTCCCTGTTTTGTTGATCAGTTATACCCGGATACTGCCTTTAGTACTGTAAAATTGTTAGAAAAAGCAGGTTGTACTGTAAACTATAACCCTTTACAAACCTGCTGCGGTCAGCCGGCATTTAATGCGGGTTTTTGGGATGATGCAAAAACTATAGGCAGTAAATTTCTGAATGATTTTTCGGACGACAGCGTTATTGTAACCCCATCAGCCTCATGTACGGGTATGGTGAAGAATTATTATAACGATCTGTTTACCAACACCACGCTGCATAATAAATGTCGCGCTATACAGGGCAATATTTATGAGCTATCTGATTTTTTGGTAAATATTCTCCAATTTGATTACTTCGGCGCTGAGCTGGAAGGTCGTGCCGTTTATCATGACAGCTGTGCTGCTTTACGCGAATGCAAGATCAAAAATGAGCCCCGTCAATTACTGTCAAAGGTGTTAGGCCTGGAGATGGTCGACCTGAAAGACAATGAAACCTGCTGTGGCTTTGGTGGTACATTTGCCGTTAAGTTTGATGCTATCTCAACAGCCATGGCCCAGCAAAAGGTTGATAATGCCTTAGCCGCCGAAGCAGATTATATCATAAGCACCGATGCTTCCTGTTTATTGCACCTGCAAAGCTATATCGATAAAAATAACCTCCCCATAAAAACCATGCACCTGGCTGATGTGCTGGCACAAGGATGGGGAAATATATAGCCCGCCCCTTAGTCCCCTAAAGGGGGAATAGTATTATTGCTCAAATCTTAATATCGTAAACGAATATGGCGCGAAAGTATAATTACAACCATTATTACTACTTGTGATCTCACTTTTTACAGGTACAATTTTATTAGGCTCATCAACTGTATTCCAATCTTCAAGACTATTGGCTTTTAGTTCACTGACAGTCACTTTCGTTGCCGTACCATCATAATAATTCAACTGTACATCTGTATTAACAGAAGTTGACTTTGAGTTTACCACCTGTATGGTAACTATCTTTCCATCAGTGCTTCTGCATGAGGTAACATCAAGCGTGTCACTTTTACTTGCAAAGTTTGATTCTGATACCTGCGGCAAATAGTTTTCCGCCATCATTTTAGTCACATAATAGGAGGGTTGCCCCCAAACATGTTTAGGATCAAAAAACAACAACCCCTGATCCCAGTCATTATCATTTTGATGGTCAACCTGCATACCATTGGCCGCGCAAACTATCGGCACATCATATTTTATACGTTGCAAGCGGTTTATAGCATTGGCGTGTGCTAAAGCCCTTCTCATTCGGGCATTATCGGCGTTTTCTTCAAATACACATAATCTAAAACTGCTATCTGGTGCAACTGATTTAAGTTGGCTTTCGGCAAATTCAAAGTCTTTCAGATCGGGTTGTTTTTCAGTATCATTAAAAATATGCACATCAAACCAGGCCTGGTGGCCTATTTTTTGACAATGATCTATGGTTTGTTTTATATAAGCCAGATCACCTTTTGTATCCTCGCGTGTCTCATCACTAAAGCAAAAAACAATTTGGATATATGGATCCCTGCTCCATATAGCATCAGCCAGTAATTTAAATTTATCTGTTAGCTTTTGATTATTGAACTGCTCGTTACCCAGTTCAATGTATTTTAGATGATACGGCTGCTTATGACCATCTGTAATTCGTTTTCGCCCCCAATGTGTGTTGTTATTGCCATTTACATAATCCACAAAATCAGCCATATCCTGCGGCGTTTCACCAGTACTGAAATCGGGGATCCCAACAATACCTGTTACACTGCACATATCAAGGAAATCAATAATTCCCCAGCCATTGCTCGAAAACGGATACCAAATCCCTTTATAGGGCTTCCGTTTTTCCCGCGGACCTATCATGTTCTTCCACCGGTAATCATCAGCTAAAGTCATACTGCCACCATAGCGTAATACCGTTATATTTTCTTTAATCAATCCGTCAACAACATCTTTACGCACCGGGAGGCCTTTAAAACGGCCCCAACTACCGGGCTGCATAAATACATACCCCAGACTAACCTTGCCTTTTTGATGAAGCGTGATAGCTAACCGCGCATGTATTGCCGATCTTGTGGGTGTTAAAGTGAAATTATATTTAGTCCAGGCAACATCTGTAACAATAACAGCCGTTTCAGCATAAGTTACCGAGCCGTCTTCACTCTGTAATGAAATGTAAACTTGTACCGGGTTATTGGTTTTCGCGTAAATCGTACCCTCATATGGTTGTTTTCCGCTTAAATACAATCCTTGACGGTTAAGTCCACGGTTTTCTATACCAATTGTGCCAACCCCGCCTATAAAGTTGATATTTTGACTTTGCTTCCCAACAAACGGCTGTATACTATCAATACTAAAACTCCCGCTTGAAGTCCCTGTTTTAACAGGCTGCCATGATCGTATTTCCGATTCATCCTTATGCTGATCCCTGGATGCTTTACAGCTTAACCAACCTGATAAGCCTGCAAATTCAGGATTAACAGCCGCGTCAATATGCATGGGCAGTTCCTGGAAACTTTCACCAAAAATCATCTGGCTATATATGCCGCCGTAGATCTCGTGGTTCACATCCTCAATACAGGCACCCGTCATTAATGGTGATATGTTTTTTATCACATTATTAACCTGTACGGTGATTTTGTTGGTTTGGGAATAGCTGTATGAACAGAAGAAAAGGAGAATAAAAAAAGCGCACTTAATTACTTTCATTTCATAAAGATAGGGTGAAATCATCCAAAAATAATCGTAAATTTGCACCTCAAATAAATGATCACTTAGTAGGTGATTGAATTAAAGTAATTTTATAAAACATAAATCATAGTTGTAGATGATTAATATTACACTTCCTGATGGTTCCGTTCGTGAATACGATAAGGGGATCTCTTCCATGCAGATAGCACAGTCTATCTCCGAAGGTTTAGCACGCAATGTATTAGCAGCCGAAGTTGATGGCCAGGTTTGGGATGCGAGTCGCCCAATTGAGCAGGATGCCAAGGTAAAATTGTTAACCTGGAACGATACCCAGGCAAAAGCTACTTTCTGGCATTCATCGGCTCACTTAATGGCCGAGGCTTTAGAAGCGCTTTACCCCGGTACAAAATTCGGTATAGGCCCGGCTATTGAAACCGGTTTTTATTACGATGTTGACTTTGGTGACCGTGAATTCTCTTCGGATGAGTTCAAAAAGATCGAGGATAAAATGATCGAGCTGGCTAAAACCCGCGAAGAGTTTATCCGCAAGCCTGTTAGCAAAGCCGATGCGATAGAATATTTTACTGATAAAGGTGATGAGTACAAGCTCGATCTGATTAAGGATCTGCCTGATGGCGCTATTACATTTTATTCACAAGGTGCATTTACCGATCTGTGCCGTGGCCCGCATATCCCTAATACAGGCTTTATAAAGGCTGTTAAATTGATGAGTGTTGCAGGTGCTTATTGGCGTGGTGATGAAAGCCGCAAGCAGCTTACACGTATATATGGCGTAACTTTCCCTAAGGCAAGTGAGCTTACTGATTACCTGCACCTGATTGAGGAAGCTAAAAAACGCGATCACCGTAAATTAGGCAAGGAACTGGAACTGTTCGCATTCTCTGAAAAAGTGGGCATGGGTTTACCTTTATGGTTACCTAAAGGCACTGCTTTGCGCGAGCGTTTGGTTAACTTCCTGCAAAAAGCACAGGTTAAAGCTGGTTATGAGCAGGTAATTACTCCGCATATCGGCCACAAAAACCTGTATGTAACATCAGGTCACTATGAAAAATATGGCGCTGATTCATTTCAGCCTATAAAAACTCCGCAAGAAGGAGAGGAGTTCTTCTTAAAACCGATGAACTGCCCGCACCATTGCGAGATATACAAGACAAAACCACGCTCATATAAGGATCTTCCGGTTCGTTTGGCTGAGTTTGGTACCGTATACCGTTATGAGCAAAGCGGTGAGTTGCATGGCTTAACACGCGTTCGCGGGTTTACTCAGGATGATGCGCACTTATTCTGCCGCCCCGATCAGGTAAAGGAAGAGTTTATGAAGGTGATTGACCTGGTATTGTATGTATTTAAAGCCTTAGGTTTTGATGATTATACTGCACAGGTCTCACTGCGTGATCCGGAAAACAAGGCTAAGTACATCGGCACTGATGAAAATTGGGCTTTAGCTGAATCGGCAATTATTGAAGCAGCTGATGAAAAAGGCCTTAAAACCGTAGTTGAATATGGCGAAGCTGCCTTTTATGGCCCTAAGCTTGATTTTATGGTGAAAGATGCTCTTGGCAGAAAATGGCAGTTAGGAACAATACAAGTAGATTATAATCTACCTGAGCGTTTCGAGCTGGAATATACTGGTAGCGATAATCAAAAACACCGCCCGGTAATGATCCACCGTGCACCGTTTGGTTCATTGGAACGTTTTGTGGCTGTTTTGATAGAGCATTGTGCAGGTAATTTCCCGCTGTGGTTGTCGCCTGAGCAGTTCGTGATACTGCCGATATCTGAAAAATATGAAGATTATGCAAAAAAACTTTCAGAATCGTTAAAAGATTCTGATATTTGCGGGCTTATTGATTTCAGGGATGAGAAGATCGGGCGTAAGATACGTGATGCTGAAGTCAAAAAAATCCCTTACATGCTGATTGTGGGTGAAAAAGAAACCGCCGAAGGGTTGGTTTCAGTTCGTAAACATGGTCAGGGTGATTTGGGAAGCATGAGCATAGAAGATTTTAAAAAACAAATAATTAAAGAAATAACAGTATAACTTGGCATTAAACAAACCCTTCAATAGAGGACCAAGGCTTCCTTTTAAGAAAAAAGAAGCTGAACACAACATTAATCAATTTATAAAAGCTCCTGAAGTTCGCCTTGTTGGTGATAACGTGGAGCAAGGTATTTTTTCCTTACGGGATGCATTAGCGATTGCCCAGGAACAAGAACTGGACCTCGTTGAGATTTCACCTAATGCTGTACCACCTGTTTGTAAGGTAACAGACTATAACAAGTTTGTTTACGAACAGAAGAAAAAGCTTAAGGAAATAAAAAGCAATGCCAAGCAAACCGTTATTAAGGAAATAAGGTTTGGGCCGAATACTGATGACCATGACTTTGAGTTTAAATTAAAGCATGCCATTAAGTTTTTGGAAGCAGGCGAAAAAGTAAGGGCTTACGTACACTTTAAAGGCCGTGCAATTGTTTACAAGGAGCAAGGTGAAATATTACTGCTGCGTTTTGCACAGGCATTAGAAGAAGTGGGTAAGGTTGAGCAATTGCCAAAACTTGAAGGGAAACGGATGTTTTTAACCGTAGCCTCAAAAGGAGCGAAGAAATAGATACTAGAATCAAGAGATAAGATTCAGGAATCAAGAAGAAAAAATCTTGACTCTTAATTCTTACCTCCTGACTCTTTCAGAGAGAATTAATTAAATAATATATATATACACAAACACGGTTATGCCAAAAATGAAAACCAATTCCAGTGCAAAAAAGCGTTTTAAGCTTACTGGAACAGGTAAAATTGCAAGAAAGAACGCATACAAAAGCCACATCTTAACAAAGATGTCGACAAAACGTAAGCGTAACCTTACCAACACCAGTTTAGTTTCTGATGCTGATATGGGTAACGTAAAACGTATGCTTTGTATCGGGAAGTAATTAACAAATTTTAAAACCAGGTATTAGAGTCTTAAGTTCTCATTTAATTGAGGCACTCACTACCAAAACGACAAAAAAATGCCACGTTCAGTTAACGCAGTCGCGTCGAGAAGACGCCGGAAAAAAGTAATGAACCTCGCCAAAGGTTATTGGGGTTCAAGAAGCAAGGTTTATACCGTTGCAAAAAACACAGTAGAAAAAGGTTTACAGTATGCATATCGTGACCGTAAAACCAAGAAAAGAGAATTCAGGGCTTTATGGATACAACGTATCAACGCAGGTGCCCGTCAGCATGGAATTTCTTACTCACAATTAATGGGTAAGTTAACCGCCAAAGAAATTGGTTTAAACCGTAAGGTATTAGCTGATTTAGCGATGAATCACCCGGATGCTTTCAAAGCAGTTGTTGACGCTGTAAAATAAGCTACAGACTCAATATTTAAAAAGGCCCGCATTTATGCGGGCCTTTTTGTTTTATAGCTATTTTAGTGTATTGGTATAAATAATATGCAACTATTAAATTTCGGTACAGATTTTAACCTGGGAGCGGAGCCTGATAATAAAAAGATCAGGCTGGTCATTTATAAAAAAGACCAGGAACTGGTTTGCCGCAAAACAACCTTGCCGGAAATAAAGCGTTTTTTAGATGGTACCGAAGAAAAGTTATTCAAAGGCCGTTTGCAATTATTAAAAGATCATGACCATATCCTCATAAAAGCAAAAAACGAAATTGCCGGTATAACAGATCGCCAGGCATTATATAATTACCTGGCGAATATATCCTGATCAGATATAGTTTATGCTATCAGTTGCATAATCAATATCCATATAGTGCTTAAAATTTTGTACGTCTTTTTCAACCATCTTTTTAAATACGGGGTTAAACACACGTGCTATACTTGCGCCAACGGTTCCTACAGGTGGTTGGTATGAAATTACAACATCTACACGCGTACCTTCACCATCTTCCGTATCCCTGAAACGTACTTTTCCCGAATTATCAATTATTGAGCCTGGCAATGAACGCCAGCCGATCATCTCATTAAGTTTATCTTTTACAACTTCTGCCTCCCAGCTAATGCTGGCAACACCAATTGGCAATCTCAGTACCCAGCGCGAGTGATCATTAGTCAAAAGTTCCACATTTTTAAGATGGGTCATGAATAGGGGTAGGTTATCAAACCTGCGCCAAAATTCATAAACATCCTTACGTGGTTTATGAATAATGAATGATGAACGAATATTAATATTAACCGGGTTCGCCATATATTTATCAATCTGTGAATACAGTTCACAATGTCCGGTAATTCCCCTGTTTAACAGATAGCCTCCTGCGCCCAGTTTTACAATACTTGCAAAAGGACTTGAAAATAAGTTCTTTAATCCTGATATACCCAGCTGTACACCCCCTGCAATAGACACATAGCGCTCAGGCCATTTCAAATTAATGTAATTGTTTTCGGTTTCCTGGCCCTCAGGCACAAGCACCAATACTTTATTTGTCATGATATAAATTTATACAATCATACAACCCTTAGATGTGAACAAAGTTTGCAATTTATCACTAATAAATTGCCATGGTAATATAAATATAAGAGCCACTTGCCATTACAAATACTTCTCGTACTTTTGCAATGCTTTAGGTTTTCCTGCGAATGATATCGTCGGAAATTAAAAGGGAATATGGTGTAAATCCATAACTGTCCCGCAGCTGTAAGCTCCATAACCATAGTCTACATCAATTAAGTCACTGTCCGCCAACCAAGCGCGACGGGAAGACAGGACGAAGGGGAGTAAGTCAGAAGACCTGCCAAAGCCATACTATTATTCACAGCTTTCGGGGATTGAAGCTTGAATTGTGAATGCTCTTACACAGTGTATTTTCATTTCAAAGCTTGCTTTTTCATTGGCTGTGAGTTTAACTCATAACAAATGGCAATAATTCTACAGTATTTTTTAAAGCATATTTGGCATAAGTCGAAGTGCTTGTTGCTGATTTTATTGTTACCCTCACAACTATTTGCACAAAAAAAAGATACTACCAAAAATTTAAAGGAGGTTAAAGTATCGTCATCCATTCCAAAATTACAGGGCGTTACCCCCTCGCAATCCATATCTTCAAGCGATTTCGATAGGTATAGTGCTTTAACCGTAGCCGACGCCATTCGCGATTTTGCCGGTGTTAATATTAAGGATTATGGCGGTATTGGTGGCATAAAAACAGTTTCAGTACGAGGTTTTGGCGCTAATCATACCGCTATTTTATATGATGGCGTTGAAATAAATGATGCCGAAAATGGCCAGATAGATCTTGGTAAACTTAATCTAAATGGCGTTCAGCAGATCACACTTTACAACGCACAGCCCGATAATATCCTTACACCTGCAAGGTCATTTGCATCGGCAAGTGTAATAGCCATTAAAACCATACACCCCAATTTAACGGCAGATAAACCTTATCAGATTCTGTTAGGGCTTAATGGCGGTTCATTCGGGTTACTTAATCCTTACCTGCAATGGCAGCAACGCTTAAGTAATACATGGTCATTTGTTGTTAACAGCTATTTGGAAAATGCCAATGGTCACTATAAATATAAAACCAATGGCGATGGAACTGATACAACCCAAACCCGTACCAATACTGATGTTAGCGATCAGGAGGTTGATGGTGCATTATACTGGGCAAAAAACGATAGCAATAAATTTAATCTGCACATCAATTATTATAATTCAGATAGGGGATTGCCCGGCGCGGTGATTTATTATAATCCATTTTCTGACGAGCGGCTATGGAACCGGGATGTTTTTTTACAATCAGGATATGAGCATACCTGGGATGATGGGATTCATTTACTCTTAAATACTAAGCTGTCACAGGAATACACACATTACACCGATAAATATTTTCTTAATAATAGTGGTGGTCTTAATGATCAGTATACACAACGTGAAGCTTATCAATCTGTAGCTTTAGCTTATCACCTTACATCAAATTGGGAAACATCGTATGCCGCTGATGTCTCTTTCAGTAAGCTGGATGCCAATTTGTATAATTATGCTTATCCTTCAAGATTCACTTTATTAAATGCTTTAGCAAGTAAATTAACGTTAAACAAATGGTTATTTCAGGGTAATTTGCTGAATACCTATGTTACAGAACAAGTTAGAACAGGTAAGCCTACTCCCGCCGAAACAGTTTTCTCGCCTACATTGATGGTTTCTTTTCAACCATTTAATCCAAACTTGCAGCTCAGGGCCTTTTACAAAGATAGTTTTCGTGAGCCTACGTTTGATGAGCAGTATTATTTTGCAATAAACAATATAAGCCGCAATATTAAGCCTGAATATGCTAAGCAATATGATCTGGGTATTACTTATAGAAAAGCATTTAGTAATTGGCTGGATTATGTTTCTTTTTCCATAGATGGCTATTATAATATGGTAACCAATAAAATAGTTGCTATACCCAATCAAAACCCTGTAATAGCATCCATAATTAATCTTGGAAAAGTCAGGATCGAAGGTGCGGATATCTCACTAAAAACACAAACCAAAGTAAGCAATGGGTGGCGGGAAATGTTATCTGTTAATTATACATATCAGTATGCTGTTGATGTTACCAACCCTAACGATAGTTATTATAAGCAGCAAATACCTTACACCCCTAAAAATACGCTTGCTTTAAATGCGGGGGTTGACTACAACCAAATGGGACTGTATTATAACCAGGTATTATCTTCTTCACGATATTTTTTAAGCAATAGTAATTCGGCTAATTATATTAATGGATATGGAACTGCCGATCTATCCTTTATCTACAAATTAACTGTAGGTAATAAGCCTTTAGTATTATCGGCACATGCCGATAACTTGTTCAATGAAAATTATATGATCGTGCGTAGTTTTCCTATGCCTGGTCGTTCATTCCTGCTATCATTTCAAATAACAATTTAACCACATAACAATGAAAAATTTAAAACTAAGTGCTTTACTAATAACAGCCTCTTTATCCTTAATACTGGCATCCTGCCATAAGGATAAAGATGTTAATACTGCCCCTATACGTATAACTGATGGTTTTTATATATTAAACCAGGGTGGCTTGAATGCTAATAATAGCAGCCTGTCGGCTTATAGCTTTACAAGCAAACAAGTTACACCAGATATCTTTAGATCGGCAAATAACCGTGGTTTAGGCGATACAGGTAACGATATCGAAATCTACGGTGCAAAAATGTATATCGTTGTAAATGTTTCCAGCACTATCGAGGTGGTTGATCCGCATACAGCAAAATCTATCAAGCAAATAAAATTGTTTAATGATACTACCGCCCGCGAACCACGTGATGTGGCATTCTATAAAGGAAACGCTTATGTAACCTCATATGATGGTACTGTAGCTGTAATTGATACTGCTTCGTTGACCGTAACAAAATACATAACTGTTGGTCGTAATCCTGAGCAATTGGTTGTTGCTAATGATAAAATATATGTGGCTAATTCAGGCGGTTTGGATTATCCTAACTATGATAACACAGTATCGGTAATCGATCCTGTTTCAGGAACCGTAACTAAAACACTTACCGTTGTAATAAACCCACAAAATATAACTGCTGATGCCAATGGTAACGTTTATGTACTTTCAGCCGGTAATTATACTTCAATACCTTCCAGTCTTGCTATTATTGATGATAATGCAGATGTTATAAAGTCACAAACTAATTTTGATGCTTCCACATTCACTGTAGTAGGTAATAATGGCTATTTTATTACATCATTAGGTAAAGTTGGCATTTATAATGTTACAACTCAAAGTGTAAGTAACGCTGCTTTTGTATCAGATGGTACAGTAATTACCGCGCCTTTCGCCATCACCGCCAATGCTTCAACAGGCGAGGTGTTTGTAACGGATGCTAAAAATTACACATCGGATGGACAAGTATTTGTGTTCGATAAAACCGGCAAGCAGGAATATGTCATTACGGTGGGTATAAACCCGGGGAAAATTGCTTTAATAAATAAGTAACCTTTAATAGCATTTTATTTAAATAATATAAATGACTAATTTTACTGCATAAATTAAATTATGTCACTACAAAAAGTAAACACCCGCAATATTGTACTCGTATTAATGATACTGGCAGCCATTGCCTTTCGTTTTGTGAGCTATGAGTACAAGTTTTTAAGCAACTTTACACCAGTTGGTGCAATAGCCTTATTCGGTGGTGCTTATTTTACCGATAAGTGGAAAGCATATGCAGTGGTGTTATTGGCTTTATTTTTAAGCGACATTGCTATTAACTATTTATATACATCAAAACTGGTGTTTTGGTATAGTGGCTCTGCATTGGTGTATTTAACATTTGCTATAATGGTATTTATTGGCTCATTAATAAAGAAAGCTAACGTTTTAAATGTAACCTTAGCATCGTTGGTATCCGTAGTGATCCACTGGTTAATAATTGACATGCCTTGGTTATACGGAACATTATACCCGCATACATTTGCTGGTTATGGGCAATCATTAGTTGCAGCTATACCTTTTGAAAAAAACATGATTTTGGGTGATGCCCTATTTTGTGCTTTGTTATTCGGAGGTTTTGAGTTTGCACAAAGCAGATACATTATATTACGCAGTAACCAGCAATTGGCAGTTTAAATTCAAATTATCGAAATAGAAAAAGCCGTTTCATTATAGTATGAGACGGCTTTTTTACGTTTAAACGATCATGTGTTTAAACCGTTTTATAAGGAAAGTTATACCTTTATCTAAAATAAAATATCTATGAAAGCATTTTTGGGAATGGGCCTGTTAGGCTCAAATTTTGTTAAGGCGATGATCAAACATGGCGACGAGGTGCAGGTTTGGAACCGTACGGGTTCTAAAGCAAATGTATTGGAGGAATTTGGCGCCAAAGCATTTGATGATGTTGCAGAAGCTGTAAAAGGAGCAGACACAATCCATGTGACCCTTAAAGATGATGATACCGTAAATGAGGTGTTGGCAGCAGCAAGTAAAGGATTTAAACCTGGTGTGATAATAATTGATCATACCACTACATCAGCAAAAGGCGCTATTGAAAGAACCGCCGGATGGAAAGCCAAAGGCTATACTTATTTGCATGCCCCGGTATTTATGGGCCCTGTAAATGCGTTGGAGAGCAACGGTAATATGCTGGTATCCGGCGACCAGGTTGTGATCAGTAGGGTAGAGCCTGAGCTATCAAAAATGACAGGTAAGTTGATCAATTTCGGGCCCGAAGAGGGTAAAGCAGCAGGAATGAAACTGACCGGTAATCTGTTTTTGTTAACCCTTACAGCTGGCATTTCAGATACATTAGCTTTTGCAAAAGGTTTAAATATTCCTGCCGGTGATGTATCAGCATTATTTGATTCATGGAACCCTGCGGCAATGATGCCCACCCGACTTAAAAAAATAACCGAAGGCAATTTTTCAAACCCATCGTGGGAATTAAGTATGGCCCGTAAAGACGCAGGTCTGATGTTACAGGCGGCAAAAGAGAATGGTGCTAAACTAGCTGTAATACCTGCTATAGCAACGGAAATGGATAGCTGGATTGAAAAAGGTTATGGCAACAGCGACTGGAGCGTAATTGCGAAGGATAATATATAAAAATACACATAAAGAGACACAAAATATCGTGTCTCTTTATAACATATATCACATAGAGACGCAACATTTTGCGTCTTTTTTATAATTTTCAAACAGAAACGCAAGTATTGCGTCCCTACGGCAGCAGATACATGAAAAAGATAGTCATACTTACCGGAGCCGGAATAAGCGCTGAGAGCGGCTTAAAAACATTCAGGGATAGTGACGGGCTATGGGAAGGTTATAATATTGAAGATGTAGCCACGCCACAGGCCTGGGAGCGCGATCCGCAACTAGTACAGCACTTTTATAATGAACGCCGTAAATCAGTACTGGAAGCTAAACCTAATGCAGCACATTATGCATTAGCAGCTCTGGAAGAAAAATATGAAGTAACTATCATCACCCAAAATATTGATGATTTGCATGAAAGGGGAGGTTCAACCAATGTTATACATCTGCATGGTATTATCACCAGGTCGCAGTCGAGTATTAACCCTAAGCTTACCTATCCGATAGATGGCTGGGAATTAAGCATGAATGAGGTTTGCGAATTAGGTTCTCCTTTACGTGCGCATGTAGTTTGGTTTGGTGAGGATGTCCCCATGATTGAAACAGCTGCCAAAATTTGTGCGAAGACGGATATATTTATCTTAACCGGTACTTCGCTGGCTGTATATCCTGCCGCCGGACTAATTAACTATGTACCCAACTACGTGCCAAAATATATTATCGACCCTAATATTCCTTATGTGCGACAAACTAATGTGATCAAAATACAGGAAAAAGCATCCGTTGGTGTACCTGAATTAGTTAATAACCTTTTGAATCAGGGCACAACAGATTTATAAAATAATCATGATAATTAATAATCAAGAAAATCAATTAATCCCATAAATCATGGTTCAAGCTATTTTCAATTGGAGCGGCGGCAAAGACAGTTCACTTGCGCTTTACCATTGCCTGCGCGATCCTCAGATAAACATTAAATATCTGGTTACAACAGTTAATGATGCTGTCGACAGGGTTTCCATGCACGGTGTACGAGTTGAACTGCTGATAAAGCAGGCAGAAAGCATTGGCATAGCCTTATATCAGATCCGCTTGCCCGAGATGCCGGGAATGAAAGAGTACGACGAGATTATGGGTCAGCATTTAAGTAAGTTCAAGTCTGAAGGTATTACCCATTCTATTTTTGGTGATATTTTTCTGGAAGATCTTAAAAATTATCGCGATGCGCGGCTGGCAGAAGTTAGCATGACGGGCATATATCCATTATGGAAACGTGATACGCACGAACTGATAGATGAGTTTCTGGACTTGGGATTTGGTACCGTAATTGCCTGTACACAGGAGCGACTGGAATATATAGTAGGAAAGGAGATAAGCCATGAACTTATTGTCGGCTTACCAACCGATGTTGATGTTTGCGGAGAAAACGGCGAGTTTCATACTTTTGTCTTTAAAGGTCCCATCTTTTCAAAAGAAATAAAATATAAAACAGGAGAAAAGGTATTTAAGGAATACAATGCACCCAAGGACGCGAACGATAGCTGTGTTGCAGTGAATGATCAGAAACGCTCAGGATTTTGGTATTGTGATTTATTACCGGAATAACAACCTGGGGTATGGTTGTATTTTTTTAATTATTTACAGGATAAATAGAGGATAGTAATTTAAAAATGAAAAGCTTATTTCTCAAATGAAATTAACTACTACTCATCAAATCCTGTATCCATTTTCAGGATATTTTCAACCAGCTTATCATAAACATCACTAGCTATAAATTCAATAAAATTACCATCAGCCCTTTTAACATTCATTGTTACCTGGGGGTAGGTGTCAATCTCTTCAATGCAAGCTATATTGTTTATATTTATCAACTTCATGCCCTGGTTTGTTTGCATGTTATAAAATCGTTTGCTATTTGCCATACCTAAATTTAAGCCTTTAAATCATAATCATATAAAAAAATGTTTGGTTACGAGTTAATCAGATGTTTTTTACAAGCCAAATATAATTTTGTTTATATGTATAATATACTTTATTTCAAATAGTTACATAGTTTATACAAATGGATGAATTAAAACAAAATAGGAATATGTTTATGTATTGTTAAATAGGAGCCAAATAAAATTTGGAGACGCTATTTTTTTATTATTAAATAGTTAATATACAGTAATTTATATTAATTACTTCACTAATAATTGTACCTAAAATAGGTTTCCTTATAATCCTTACGCATTTCTGCAAATCTGTTGGCTACGGTTTTCAAAAATGCCTCATCCAGTAATTCAAACACACTGTTTACACCATCTGTCAGGTCCATTTCGGGTACTTTGTAACTTTGCTCAAGACTTCCTTGCTCTATCTTAATAATGAATTTTTGATTCATGTTAAGGATTGATATTTTAAAATCGGGGTGAGGTAGTTCAGCTATTATTCTCATGATTTATTTATTTAGATTGACCCATCCAGCGGATCTTTGCCATTTATTGTACCAAAACTTGTAATAGGTTTAAATCTTGCAAAAAGCTCTTCGCTATACCATTTCTCAAGTCGTGTTTTTTTAATTACTTCAGCATGCTCTTTTGATGCATAGGCAAATGCTTTTACGTCATCAATATTTTGCCAAACAGAAAAGGTAGCCTGCCTGTAAACTGGTGCTTCGCCTATGCCGAATGAAGTAATAAAGCCAGGTGCATCCTTCATTAGCTTTGCTACACTATCTACATTGGCCCAAAAGTTTTTTAACCTGCCTAGCCGGATAGTGGCCCGGGTTAAAACCGCCACAGGGCCTGTATAATCCCTTATATCTGCATTGCCGAAAGGCTCTTCGCTGTCCCATTTACCATGGCTTTGTAATGGCTCGCATAAAATTGTCCATTGCTCACGGGTAAACAAGTTCCACCAGTGTTTTATGAATGACCTTTCGTTAAATCTGTCAAAATCTTCACGGCTATTCCAAACAGCTAACAATCCCCATTGCTGCCAATCGGGCTGCAGATCGAGTGTGCCATTACGACCACTGCCCAATAGCTTCCAGAAAGTACAGCCTTTTTGTAATAGCATAGGTAATCTGTGTATGGCCATAGCGAAAAGCGCCACAGGTATATATGCTTTGCGATAGCGGACGATGGTAAGGCTTACTATCATTGATGCGAAATAAAAGATTAAATATGAGATTTGTCTTATTTAATTGTAATAGTTCCTCCTTATTTTTGTGCTATGGCAGAAGATTTAACCATCATTCATACAGCTGATAAAACAGCACAATATCAATCATTAATACCGCAAATTGAAGCGCTGATAACCGGTGAGGAAGATCTTGTTGCAAATCTGGCCAATATCAGTGCGGCTCTGAAAGAACAATTCAATTGGTTTTGGGTTGGTTTTTATATGGTAAAGAACAATGAACTGGTTTTAGGTCCGTTCCAGGGACCTGTAGCCTGTACGCGCATTGCTAAGGGCAAAGGTGTATGTGGCGCAGCCTGGCAGCAAGCTGAAACGCTTATAGTGCCTGATGTTGATGAATTTCCCGGGCATATCGCCTGTAGCTCGTTATCACGTTCTGAGATAGTATTACCTCTGTTTCATAACGATGAAGTTGTTGGTGTGCTTGATGTGGATAGCGAACATGTAGCCCACTTTGATGAAACCGACGCTTTGTACCTGGTACAAATAATAAACCTGCTTAGATTTTAATGAGCACCATATTTTTAATTGCAGGTTTAGGCGCCGATACAAGGCTGTATAACAACATTGATATCCCTTCAAGTTATGAAGTTATTCCGGTTGATTGGATCGAGCCAAATAAAACTGATACTTTAAATAATTACGCTCAAAAACTTATCTATCAATATAATATAACAAGAGGATCTATTGCCATCGGCACATCGTTGGGAGGGATGCTGACCATAGAAATAGCCAAGCTGGTACCTCTTAATAAAGCCATAATAATATCCAGCATTAAAACTATTGATGAAGCACCCGGATATTTCAAAGTGTTCAAAAATCTGCCAGTATTCAAAATCCTCCCCGGTAAAATGTTTAATTCGATGGGGTTTATGATCAAACCCTTATTTGGTAAAATGACTGATGGCGATGCCTGGCTGCTAAACGATATGTTGAGCAATACTTCACCTGCGTTTATAAAATGGGCAATGGGTGCGGTTGTAAAATGGGACAATAAAATTATTCCGCCAAATGTGTACCATATACATGGGGATAAGGACCTGGTGTTCCCATATAAAAACATAAATAATGCCGAACTGGTTAAAGGCGGAACCCATATTATGGTTTACAATATGGCCAAACAGGTAAATAGGCTATTAAAGAACATACTCAAAAAGTGAAACTCCCCGAATCATTCTATCTTAATTCCGACGTAGTACATCTAAGCAAAAGCCTTATCGGTAAGTATTTATTTACTCGTATTGGCGATGTAATTACGGGTGGATATATTGTTGAAACAGAGGCTTATAACGGCATCATTGATCGTGCCTCACACTCATTTGGCAACAAGATAACCCCGCGTACCAAAACTATGTTTATGCAGGGTGGCATAGCCTATGTATATTTATGCTACGGTATCCATGAAATGTTTAACGTGGTAACTTCTGTTGAAGGGCAGCCCCATGCTATACTCATCCGCGCCATACAACCTACGGATGGATTAGATGTAATGTTGTACAGGCGGAATATGATCAAATTAAAATCAAACATAACATCAGGGCCGGGTTCCGTAGCCAAAGCATTAGGTATAACACGCAACATCAATGCTATCAGCCTGCAAAGTGATGTTTTGTGGATTGAAGATAGGGATTTAAGCTTTACAAATGATGAGATTGCAGCAGTTCCACGTGTTGGTGTTGATTATGCAGGAGATGATGCATTACTGCCATACCGGTTCTATGTAAAAGGAAATCCTTACGTAAGCAAACCTAACAAATAGCAAATCTCATTGCTCTTTTTTGTAATATTGACCGATGGATTATCAAAATACTTTGGCTTTTGCTGCCCAGCTCGATGAACAGGATTCACTAAAGGGTTTTCGTGATAAATTTTTAATTCCGCAGCATAATGGGGAAGATGCGATTTACCTGTGCGGTAATTCACTGGGCCTGCAACCTTTATCAGCACAACAATATATCGCTGCGCAGCTTAGCGCCTGGCAGCAGCTTGGTGTTGAGGGATGGTTTAATGGCGGCGATCCCTGGATAGCTTATCATAAGCAGCTTGCCGGTACGCTCTCAGCTATAGTGGGTGCTAGAGAAGACGAAGTAACGGTGATGAATTCACTTACAGTAAATCTTCATTTACTGATGGTAAGCTTCTATAAACCAAAAGATAAAAGATACAAAATTATAATGGAAGGTGGTGCTTTCCCCTCAGATCAATATGCTTTGAAGAGCCAGGTTAAGTTTCATGGATATGACCCAAAAGATGCAATTATTGAGATCTTTCCCCGCAATGGTGAGGATATTTTAAGAACTGAGGACATCCTGGAAATCATAAATAGCAATAGTGATGAGCTGGCTTTAGTGCTATTCAGCGGTATAAATTATTATACGGGCCAGTTTTTTGATATTGAAGCGATAACCAAAGTGGCGCATAAAGCAGGGGCAATTGCAGGATTTGATTTAGCCCATGCTGCAGGGAATGTTCCGGTAAAACTGCACGACTGGGATGTTGATTTTGCGTGCTGGTGTTCCTACAAATACATGAATTCAGGTCCTGGTGGTATAAGCGGCATTTTTGTACATGAAAAGCATTTTGAAGATGAAACCCTCAACCGCTTTGCTGGCTGGTGGGGATACAGGCAGGATAAGCGCTTTTTTATGGCGCCCGGCTTCCAGGCCGCGCAAGGTGCTGATGGCTGGCAAGTAAGTACTCCACCAATTATGCTGATGGCCCTCCACAAGGCTTCTCTTGATATTTTTGAACAAGCTGGTGGGATAGGAGCCCTGAGAACAAAAAGCGAGCTGCTAACGGGCTATTTTGAGTTTGTACTGAATGAAATAAATAACAGCTTTGGCAAAGAGATATTCAGGATCATCACCCCAAAAAATAAACACGACCGTGGATGCCAGCTTTCAATAGTTTGCAGTGAAAAAGCCCGTGAAATATTCGATTACCTGACTGCAAACGGTGTAATTGGCGATTGGCGTGAACCCAACGTTATCAGGCTAAGCCCAGTGCCGCTTTATAATTCATTTAAAGACGTTTTTATTGCGGGAAGCATTCTGACATCCGCCGTAAAGGAAGTTGGCTTATAACGCTCCAATTATGCTCAAAATAGCTTATGATCCTATATATGCCCATCCTTTACCCGAGGGGCACCGTTTCCCAATGCTTAAATATGAGCTGATACCCGCACAGTTATTGCACGAAGGTTTGATAAAAGAAGAGAACCTGTTTTCGCCCGCGTTATTGGATGAGGAAGTAATCTTATGGACGCATGATGCCGCTTACTGGCAGCAATTGCGCGATCTTACTTTACCGCCCCGGGAGCAAAGGCGTATTGGTTTCCCATTATCAGCACAACTAATTGAACGCGAAATAAGGATTGGCAAAGGGACTATTGATGGCTGTCATTATGCTTTTGAACACGGTATAGCTTTTAATGTTGCCGGAGGCACGCACCATGCAGGCACCAACTGGGGCGAAGGATTTTGTTTGCTGAACGACCAGGCTATGGCTGCTAATTATTTGTTAAATAACAAATTAGCCTCATCTATTTTAATAATTGATTTAGATGTGCACCAGGGTAATGGAACTGCACAAATATTTAAAAACGAGTCGCGGGTATTTACTTTTTCGATGCATGGCGCTAACAATTTCCCATTCCGTAAGGAGCGGTCTGATCTGGATATCCCTTTGATTGATGGCATTACAGACAACGAATATCTGGAACTATTATATGATGCTTTGCCTAAAATAGTCAATCAGCAAAAACCTGATTTTATATTTTATCTATCCGGAGTTGATGTGCTTCAATCAGATAAACTGGGCAAACTGGCTTTAAGTCGCGAAGCATGTAAACAACGCGATCAGTTTGTGTTTGAACTATGTATCAAGCATAAAATCCCTGTGCAGGTGAGCATGGGAGGGGGCTATTCACCACAAATCAGGGATATTATTGAAGCGCATTGTAATACTTTCCGTATTGCTAGCCAGCTTTATTTTTAAGTATATTGACTTATACTGCTTGATAACGGTATCGCTTGCTCATAAACTGAAACCGGAAAAACAGCAAAACTGCGGATACCAGCAGCCCTAATACCAAACCACACCAAATACCCTGTGCGCCCCAGTTTAAGTGCATCCCCAGGTAGTAGCCAACCGGCAAGCCGACAACCCAATAGGCTAAAAATGTGATAAAGGTTGGGATATTAACATCGCCCATACCACGCAAAATACCAAGGCCAACAACCTGTGCACCGTCAAATAACTGAAACACTGCAGCAATTATAAGTAACTGTGCTGCAAAGGCTATTACATTTTTATCTGTAGTATAAATATATGGTAATAAGTTATTCCCGAGGCTAAATAACAAAGCTGTACTACACATAATAACAATAACAATATGGTAGCTTGATATTGCTGATGATCTTAATTTGTCATGATCCTTAACCCCATAATAATTGCCCGCCCGTATAGTTGCCGCTGCCCCAACACCGCTTGATATCATATAAGTAATAGCTGCCAGGTTAATAGCCACCTGGTGTGCCGCTTGCTGTACAGGGCCAATTGTTCCTATTAAAAGTGCTGCCCCGCTAAAAGCGCTCAGTTCAAAAGTATATTGTAAAGCAACAGGGGTGCCTATCTGCATAATCTTTAAACCCCGAATATAATTTATACTGTTAATAGTAAACCCCTTTAAATAAACTTTGAATTTTTGAGCTCGGAAAACATAAAAACCCATTACAATAGCCATCAAACAACGATCGATCAACGTACTGTAACCAACGCCCTTTATACCCATTGGCGCAATGCCAAACATCCCTTTCACAAAAATGATCCCCAGTATAATGTTAAGGATATTACCACTCACTGATATCACCATGGCTTGTTTTGTGAATCCAAGGCCTTCAGCAAATTGTTTAAAGGTGTTATAGATGAGCATGGGGATAATTGATAATCCCAACAAAAACAAATAAGGCTTAGCTTGTATAACAACCTCCGGCGACTGGTGCAAATGGTTTAACACATATACAGAACCAAAATAAAGGCCCAAAAAAAGAATTATACTGCTTATGATATTTATAAATAAGCTATTGGCGAGTAATTTACCACAGGCTATAAATTCCTTTCGTCCGTTACGTTGGGCAATAAGTGGGGTTAAGCCGTATGAAATACCCAGGCCAATCACCATTGGTAAAATAAAAATACTATTTACTAATGATACAGCTGCTAAGCTTATAGTTCCCGAAAAATGCCCGACTATAATACTATCAGATGTTTGAACCAGCGTATGTCCCAGTTGGGATATGATAACCGGGATAGCCAGTTTAAGGTTATCACGGTAGTGAGGTTTATATTTAAGGTAGAGGTCTTTCATGGTTAAGTAGAATGGTAAATGCTTTCATAAGTGAGATAATTTTATCACTCATTATGCACCATAGTCATTCACAATTTAAATCGCTGTATAATATTCCTCTTTTTCGGTTGTATGTATCCGTATAATGCCTGATAATATGAGGTCGACTAAAATGCGCTGTGCCCTTTTACGGGTTAAATTAAGCAACTGGCAAAATTCCTTAACGGTTATCCGATTGCTTTTTTCAAGATAAGCTAACAAACTCTTTTCATTATCCGAATACTCTATCAGTACGCCTTTATCGCTCGATGAATGCTTCAGTACATCAACCACAATTTTACTGGCCAGTACACTTTTATCCTGTACCCGCACATATACCCACCATTTACCGTCTTCGGCCAGTGCGTAATGTGGCTTTAAGGTACTTTCGGGTATATTAACAACCAGTACCAGCTTATCATCAACGTAAATCTCTTCAAATTCTGGTTCCAGCGCCGGGCGACTAAAAAAATGGCAAGCGCGTGTAATCATATAGCGCTCTTCATCTTCAGATTTTACACCTTTAATAGCGCCGTCATCGGCCACGCCTATAAGTAATCGGCCACCTTTATTATTGGCGAATGATACCATGGTACGAGCTATCTTTTCACAACTGGATATGGTTTTTTTAAAGTCGAGCGATACACCTTCTCCTTCAAAAATCAGTTTTTTGATGTTCATGTTCACTTATGCTCTCCGTCGGTTTTAAAAGGTGTATAAATTCCCAGCCATCTTTCAGGATTGTTTATGGTTGTAAAGCCAAATTGATTATATAATCCATGTGCATCGGCAGTTGCGAGCAACCAGCGTCGTAACCCCTGTAGATCCGGATGTGATAAAATGGTTTGCATTAGCCATTTTGATAATCCCAAACGCCTGAAATCCTCCAGTATAAAAACATCACAAAGGTATGCAAAGATGGCTTTATCGGTAATTACGCGCGCGAAGCCTATTTGCTTATCATCTTTATAAATTCCAAAACACATAGAGCTTTCAATTGATTCTTTAACCTTTTCAACAGGTATGCCTTTTGACCAATATGATTCCTTGCTCAAATAATTATAGATCATATCAAAATCAAGCAGGCTTTTATCTGTTGAGATCTTGAATCCTTTTTTCAGGAAAGCTTCATCATTTATCACTGTGTGCATTTTCTGTAAAATTCAAATTACGCATGTATATTTCATTCAGCACAGAGGCTACAAGTATGCCATTTTTATCATAAATATTGATAGGGTAGACCTTGGTATATTTACCTATGCTGTTTAATATTTCTTCTGCTTCAATAATTTCCGCTTCATCCAGTTGTATTTTAAAAGATAGATTGTTGTGGCCGGGCTTTAAAAATTTTATTTCGGACGATTTTGCCCAGGCCTTAATATTATAACCTTTATGACTGAGTATCTGGTGAAAAAGTACAGGATAAAACGGATCGGCAGCGGCAAAAATTGTTCCACCAAAAATGGAATCATTATAATTCCGGTTCCACATGCTTTTAGTGATCTTTACCTCAACACCCCGAAAGCCTTCATCAAATTTAACCACCCAAATGCGCTGAAAAAATAAGGGGGGATAAAAGCGCATTACCCATTTTAATGAATTCTCTGAGACCGGCATATGGCTTAAATATCAGAAATTTGAATTAAAATGATGCGTATAGGATTAGAATTTCCTTAAAATAGTTTTTAACAAAGTGACTACCAGACTAATTTATACCCAATTCCGCGTATATTAATGAGCTGTATATTGGGATCAGCTTCAAGATGGCGGCGCAGTTTGGTGATAAAAACATCCAGACTGCGGGCATTAAAAATATTATCATTACCCCATATTTTTTGAAGCAGCACTTTGCGGGGAACTGATTCCATATTAGGCTGGCATAATTGATATAATACAGCACTTTCACGGGCGGTTAAATGTACGGTTCCACTATTATGCTGGATAGTGTTTTTTATAGGATTAAATAAAATATCACCTATTTTAAGTGGTTCATTGTCTGCTTTACTTGCCTTTGTTATATTATCATGTGTTCGTTTGGTTCTTAGCAAAGCTTTTATCCTGACTATCAATTCTTCAACACTGAATGGCTTTTTCAAATAATCATTGGCACCAATTTCAAAGCCGTTAACTACATCCTTAATCTGCGAACGCGCGGTTATAAATATTATAGGAGTAATTGCATCCGTTTCACGTACCTGCCGGGCTACTTCAAAACCATCAATTTTAGGCATCATAACATCAAGCGCTAATACATCCGGTTTAAACTTCCTGTATTGTTCAATAGCCTGTTCGCCATTTGCACATAATATCACTTTAAAATTACGCTCTTCAAGGCTTTCACGTACAATGTGGGCCAATGCAATTTCATCCTCTGCTAATAAAACTGTTATATTATCCATTGCTTAAAGGTATGGAAACAATAAATTCACTGCCTGTATTAATTTCGCTTTTTACACCAATTGTACCTCCTTGTGCTTCAATTATATATTTTGAATAGCTTAACCCAAGGCCCGTACCTTTTACATTGTGGACATTACCTGTAGGTACGCGATGAAACTTATCAAATATCTGATTGATATGATCTGCAGGTATGCCTATACCGTTATCTTTTACAGAAAAAATCAGGGTCTTATTTTGTTTAAAGCAGTTAATAATTATATCTACAGGCTCATTACTGTATTTAATAGCATTATCAATTATGTTATTCAATACATTTCCAAAGTGCAGCTTATCAGCATAAATTGCAGCTATTTTATCGTTATTTCTATACGTGAAATTTATCTTTTTATAAGCTTTTAATTGTTCTGTAGCTATTATGCCGTTTATAAGCTCATCTACATTTATTAGCTCCTTAATTAGGTCGATATCTTTATTTTCAAAGGCTGCTATATCAAGCACTCTCGAAACCAGGTTATTTAATTTAGAAAGTTCAGCCTTGGAGATCTGAAAATAACGTTGTGTTTTATCTATATCATTTAAAGCATTAAATTTTTGAAGCCCTTCAATAGCAACTGCTATGGTAGCAATTGGAGTTTTTAATTCATGTGTCATGTTGTTAATGAAGTCATCTTTTAACTCTGATAATCTCTTTTGATGAATAACCAACTGAATTATATAGTTAAAGCAATAAATGGTGAATAAAATTAACAACAAAGACAACAGGAGAGGGGTGAGCATGTTTTTTAACACGCTATACTGAACATTGCTGAATATTGCCTGCGCAAAAAACTCATCGCCACGCATATGTATAAATACAAAACCATGATATTTGTAGCTATATTCATTAGTTTCGCTGTAGTTTTTATTGAATTTTTGCGGCGATGTATGGCGTGCAGAGAAATTAAGATCAAAATTTGTGTTAATGTGTATTTTGTCTAATTCCTGTTTTAAATGATTATGCAACTTAATACTATCAGCTTTCCGATAGTTTTTAGGCAACGCGTAAATACCATGTAATGTTAAAATATTGTGCACGATAATACTATCAGCTGGTATATTGTTATGTGTTTTTAAGTAAGCAGACATTTCACCCTTATGACTTTCAATATCATCCATACCGAGCAATAGTTGCCAGTTATTCATTAAAGCTGGTATGTAAAATGATGCTTCAGTAAGTACCTCAGGTAATGTTGCCTTATGCTTAATTAAACTCCCATAGTAGTCCAACTGGTTTGATGTTATGTGAAAAGGCCCGGTTATACCAGAGTATTTGCTTTTTACAAAAATTGATAATTGTTTGTGAATAGTATCGGCCTCGTGTAAAGTATCAATCCTTATTTTTATGGCGGTATCGCTTAAACGCCTAACTAAAACCACGCGAATAGAATCGAAATAATCCTTTTTACAATCGTCCATAGCTTTTTGCATGGCCAGGTCGATATTGTTGTCAAATTTTTCCTTGTTTACCTTATAAGCATTAATCGTCCAGTATATCTGGAAAAAAATTATCCCAAATAACGACAGGCTTATTAATACAAACAAAATATTCAGTTTCTTTTTCATGACGATATTGACTGAGGATCAAATGTAGCACAGCATAATCTTATTAGTGATTATATTAACATACGTTAACGTACAATAAGGATATACTCAACCATTTCATACAATTGTTACAATTTGAACTAAGCTACTTACAAACAATATCAAATTATCACGGTTGTAACGTTAATTCAACTAATAAAACATATTAAAACGATTATCTATGAAAAAGCACATTTTAGGTTTCGCTCTTGTGGCGACAATGATAGGTTCAATTGCAACAGGCTGCAGTTCTGAAAAAAAGGCAAGCGGTTCTGATAGCACTGCTAAAGACTCGGCAATGAGCGCACCGGCTACAGATACCACCAAGAAAATGGATACTACAAAAATGGACACCACAAAAAAGGATACAACTAAGAAAATGTAATTTTTCTTATATTCATGAAAAGGGGCTCAACTGAGAAATTGGTTGGGCCTTTTTATTAATAGATTACTAAGTAGATAAAACAGCAGTATCTTTATTATTTATGCTATTCAATATTTTATCCCGGATTTTTAAAGCCGGTTTTTCAACGGTATTGCGTAACAATAACGCACCGACCAGTGAACTAACCACACAAAGCAAGAGCATCAGGTTACTATTCTTATCAATACCCATATTTTCAAAAAAGTGCTGTGTTAAATGGATCATCATTTTATGTGTTAAATATATGGAATATGATAGGGTTGCTAATTGCGAGGTAATGGCAGACTTTATATTATAAATTACATTTAATGGACTTACCACAGCCATTAAAATTAACCCGTAAGAGAACGCGATTAATGAAAATCCATATACAGTAGCATTAAAACCAGTGTTTACTTCGCAAATAAAATAACTGGCTATTAAGCATGTAATGCCCGTTAAAAGCAACCAATTGCTATAGTTATTTAACCTGCGTTTTACTTCAGGGTAAAATGTAAAAAGCCCTGCAATGGCAACGCCGATCAATAAGCCATCTAAACGGCAATAGGTAGGATAATAAATATTTTCATGCCAGATTGCACCCAAATCATTTGAATTTAAGACTGGTTTGATCGTACTGTTCCATATTAATATTCTTGTTATAAAACAGGTTAAAAATATGGCAGCAATCAAATAAATAGCTTTTTTACCGACTTTGAAATAATTAAGCAGCAATATGGTTAATGGCAATAGCAGGTAAAATTGCTCCTCAATACATAATGACCATGAATGCGTAAATGTGCCTGTTTTTTTAAGATCAAGGCCGAAATTTAGTGTAAAGCTCAAGTATCTCCAAAGCGGTGCCATCTGTTCGTTTTCCCTAAGAAACGGAAAGAAAAAATATAATAAGAGGATTGTTAGATAGGCTGGTATTATTCTAAAAAAGCGCTTTAGAAAAAAATCGCTGAATGAAATGCTTTTTTCTTTTTTAATTCGATCAAACAATTGTCCGGCGATCAGGAATCCACTCAATACAAAAAACAGATCAACACCAGTCCAGCCAAAGCCAAAAATACGTTGTTCCCAGTCTGGGTGACCAAATATTTGGTAATGATATAGAAATACAATTGTGATAGCGAACGCTCTTAAATGATCTAAGCCTAATAGTTTTTTTCTTTCCGGAATTAATGGTTTAGTGATTTCGGGCATAATAATTCATTAACAAAACGCTGTTTGCTTGTTATGATTTTAAAGATGCCAAATAAATTGATTGTGGGCTGATATATATTAAAATTAATCGGTCGCAAGCCTTAAATTAATACGTTTAATATTATTCACATAATTAACATTATGTTAAGTAGTATAGAAATAAAGAAAGGGCCATTTTAAAAGCCCTCCCTTATATTATTTTAATGCTTCTATCTTCTTTTGAATAAGATTAGCATTAGTCATATCCCTTTTTACCAGGTAATATGATTTTAAGTTTTGTAAAGCTTCAGGTGATTTAGGATTTAAATCAACTGCTTTTTGTAAATATGGTTTTGCAGCTTCAATTAATACCTGAACCTGGGCCATATCTGCATCATATTTCTTTTGCTGATTTGTTGGCAATTGGTTAGCCGCATTGTAAAGATCAAGTGCTGGCTCAACAACTACATAACCTAAACTTAAGCCGGCTTCAGCATAATTAGGATCAATTGCTATTGCTTTTTTATACTGATCAGCAGCTTTATTATAATTATCAACTTTTTGTTGTTCTAAAGCAGCTTTAGCAACCGGATCTTTTGTTTTTGCTTCCTTATCGCCAATTGATTCAGCTATTTGAGCGTAAGTTATACCCTGATAATAGTACAATGTTTTGTTTTTAGGATCACTTGCTATTGCAGCATCAATTTTACTGATTAATTGCTCTTGCTTGCCTGATTGCAAACCAATTTCAATTTCTCTCCTGCGTAAATTATTATTTGTAGGGTATTTTGCCACACCATCACCTGCTATTTTAAAAGCATTTGCAGTATCCTTATTTGATAAATAAATAGATGACAGATCATAATAAATTGTGGCGTTCTGAGAATAATTTGTGGTGAGTAACTTATTATAATCAGTTATAGCAATAGTATAATACTTAGGGTTTGTTGCACCTACATTTGCTGCTGCCAGCCCGGTTGCATATAAAGCCGTTGTATCATTTGGCAAAACCTGGCGAAAATAATCAAATGAATGATAGGCCATTTCAAACTTCTTATCCTGAAATTCGGCCCTACCCTTATTAAATTGATATTGCGCTAAATTAAGATATGCATTATCAATTATTTTTTTGTTCTCCTGTTTTACAGAATCTAATGATTTGGCTTTCCCTAATGCATCATCAGCAATTTTAAAGTTCGGTAATGATGTAGCAGGAACAGTATCCTGAACGGTTAAAGCTGCATAAATTGCTCCTTTTAATGCAAATGTTAAAGGAAGAGCTGATGTTTTATCATTTAGTGATGCTTTATCTATTGATGTTTTAGCATCTGTAAGACTTGTAAGAGCCAATTTTAAAGATCCGCCTCTTAATGCGTCATATTTCTCATATTGCTCCTTTGCGTTATTTAATTCGCCTTTTTGTGCAAATGCCGCAACTGAAAGTAAGCCTAAGAGACCAGTTATCAAAAATTTGATTTTCATAATATAATTATTAGTTATTTAATTCTTTTAATTTGTTAGTTACATTCATCAACTGGTTTTTGTTTTGAGTTTTTTCATAAACCAGTTGCAATACCTCTAAACTTCTTGCATCATTTGGTGATATTTCATTAGCTGTTTCTAATAATTGAGTAGCTTGTGAAATATATTTTTGCTGATCATTTCCTTTTTTTATAAGGCCTTCCTTAAAATAAAGTACGCCCAGATTTAATACCGGATCATATGCCGCACTATTCAGATCGATAGCATGTAAATAAAGGGGCTCTGCCTTATCATACAGACCTAAATGGTCATAACAGTTAGCTGCAACAAACGCAATGTCTGCGTTATTGGGATAATTAGCAATCAGGGTGTTTAGTAATGGTGCTAATGCAATATAATTTTTTTGGTTATTGTAGATGTTAGCCTGATCGAGCAGCAGCAATTTATCGTCAGGTAAACGCCTTCTGCCCTTTTGAAGTGCTTCCAGCGCTTTAGCAGTATCACCTATTGATTTATAGATGTTTGATACTGTTTCTATATATTCCGCTTTAGTACTATCCGTACTTATCAGGTTATCATAGTACTTGGCCGCATCTTTTAAATTACCCAGTTTGTTATTTGAATAAGCAATATAAAAGTTCAATTGTTTAAATGAAGGCGCATATTCCTGGGCTTTTATAAATGCTTTTTCGGCATTAGAGAAATCCGAAGTATACATATAGGCAAACCCCTTGCGGATGTAAACATTGGCAATGCAATCATTGGAAAAATCCATTTCATCACGATACCTGTTTATTTTTTTGCTTAAGGATATTTTATCCATCCATTTTACGGTCTGATCAAGAAGAATATCAGGCTGTTTAAGTGTATTTAATGAATCGATATACAGTATACTTGAGTTTACTACTATCCTGTAAACAATTTTTTTCAGGTCTGATGAATCAGCGCGTGTAGTGAATAAGCTATCAATAGATTTTTTAGCAGCTCCTAAGTATTTAAGATCTTTCTTTTTCTTATAAAGCGCTAAGTTGTTTATTACAGGCTTAAACACTTCCGACTGGCAGAAGGCATAAGGTGTAATAAACAACAAAAATAAAACCGGTATTATTATTTTACGGCTCAGCATATAAATTTTATTCGGTTACATCATCTGTTGATGACTCGGTATTAGTTTCATCACTTTCGGCATTACCATCAAGTTCAGCTTCTTCATCCTCATCATGCTCAATTTTTGCAACTGACGCAATTTCATCATTCCCTTTTAGGGTAATTAATCTAACGCCTTGTGTAGCCCTGCCCATTGTCCTCAGCTCACTTACTGCAATACGGATTATCACACCTGATCTGTTGATGATCATTAGGTCTTCCTTATCAGTAACACCTTTTATGGCCACAAGGTTTCCGGTTTTTTCAGTTATATTAAGTGTTTTAACACCTTTACCACCACGGTTGGTTACCCTGTAATCATCAATATCGGTACGTTTACCATAACCTTTTTCTGATACCACAAGCACTGTAGTTTCAGGATTATCGATACTGATCATACCTACAACCTCATCGTTATCATTATCAAGCGATATACCACGCACACCAGTAGCCGTACGGCCCATTGGCCTAACAGTTGCCTCGTTAAAGCGTATAGCACGACCTGATTTAAGCGCCATAACAATTTCGCTGCTGCCGCTGGTTAAGTTTGCCTCAAGCAATGAATCACCTTCATTAATATTGATAGCGTTTATACCATTTGCACGCGGGCGTGAGTAAGCCTCAAGCGAGGTTTTCTTGATGGTACCTTTACGGGTACACATAATGATATAGTTGTTTTCAAGATACTCTTTATCCTTAAGATTGATGATCTTGATATAAGCCTTGATATTCTCTTCCTTCGGAATATTAATGATATTCTGGATTGCACGGCCTTTTGAGGTACGTGTTCCTTCCGGAATTTCAAATACCCTCAGCCAGAAACATTGTCCGGATTCGGTAAAGAACAGCATGTAGTTGTGGTTTGATGCCACCAGTAAATGTTCAATAAAATCGGCATCACGACTGTTGCTGCCTATTGAACCTTTGCCACCTCTACCCTGCCTGCGGTATTCTGTTAAAGGTGTACGTTTAATATAACCTTCGTGAGAGATAGTAATAACAACATCCTCATCCTCAATAAAGTCCTCAGTATTCATTTCTGCCGATGAGTGAACCATTTCGGTTTTACGCTCATCGCCATATTTTTCCTTGATCTCTAAAAGCTCGTCTTTAATGATCTGCATACGCAAACCTTCATCAGCCAAAATAGAGTTTAAGTAGTCGATAGTTTTCATTAATGCGTCATACTCATCCTTTATTTTATCGCGTTCCAGTCCGGTTAACCTTCTTAGGGTCATATCCAATATGGCGCGCGCTTGTATGTCGCTTAAATTAAACTGGGTCATTAAACCCTCTCTCGCATCGTCAGGCGTATTTGAACTACGTATCAGCCTGATAACTTCATCAAGGTGATCGAGCGCTATTAACAAGCCTTCTAATATGTGTGCACGTTTTTGTGCTTCTGCTAATTCAAATTTAGTACGGCGTATTACTACCTCGTGCCTGTGCTCAACAAAATGATGGATCAGATCCTTCAGATTAAGCATCATTGGGCGGCCATGCACCAGCGCAATGTTATTTACACTGAACGATGTTTGCAGTGATGTATATTTAAACAGGTTGTTCAATACAATGGCTGCATTGGCGTCGCGTTTTATTTCATAAACTATACGGATACCTTCCCTGTTTGATTCATCCCTGATGGCATTTATACCTTCAATTTTTTTCTCATTAACAAGCTCGGCAGTACGCTCAATCATTAAGCCCTTGTTTACCTGGTAAGGTATTTCGGTAACTATGATACGTTCGCGGTCGTTGTTATAGGTTTCAATTTCGGCTCTTGCACGCAATACTACCCTGCCCCTGCCTGTTTCCAGTGCCTCGCGCGGACCTTCATAACCGTAGATGATACCACCTGTCGGGAAATCAGGGCCCTTAACATATTTCATTAGCTCAATAACCTCTATCTGGCGATTATCTATCAATGCTATAGTAGCGTCAACCACCTCTGATAAATTATGTGGGGCCATATTAGTAGCCATACCCACCGCAATACCTGATGCACCATTAACCAGCAGATTAGGGAATTTTGCAGGTAAAACAGTCGGCTCTTGTAATGAGTCGTCAAAGTTTAACTGATAATCAATGGTATCTTTATTGATATCGGCCAGCATTTCTTCAGCAATCTTTTCCAATCTTGCCTCTGTATAACGCATTGCCGCAGGATTATCACCATCAATTGAGCCATAATTACCCTGGCCTTCAACCAGTGGATAACGCAAACTCCAGTCCTGGGCCATACGTACCATGGTGTCATAAACAGATGAGTCACCATGCGGGTGATACTTACCCATTACTTCCCCTACTATACGTGCTGATTTTTTATAAGGCTTATTGTTGTTTAATCCCAGATCGAGCATGCCGAAAAGTACACGCCTGTGTACCGGCTTTAATCCATCGCGGACATCAGGTAGTGCCCTGGAAACGATTACCGACATTGAATAATCAATGTAGGCTGATCGCATTTGTTCATCAATATTTATCGAAATAATTCTGTCTTCGTGTGGTGGTTTTCCGTTTCCTGTTTCGTCGGCCATATTATTTTTTATGTAGAAATCTTGTTATAATCGGTCACTATAAAAGTGATTTTTAAACGACCTGCGAAGTTAAGAAATTATATCATTTTACATCATATTTTTACTAACATTATAGGTATTACAGCAGTAAAAATGCTTTTAAAAAGTATAATTAACTATTAATTGGCGTTGTGTTTTGTTAAGAGTTTATTTTACCCTTTTCCAGTACTCTTCCACCCTTTCGCCATTTGGTAAGATACCTTTTAAAGTGAGTGTATCATTACTTATTTTATAATGATAGTGAACAGGGATATTAAGCAGTTTTGAATCCTGTGTACTGAAAGTTTGAATTTCAATGCAGCTATCAGCATTTAATGTGTAATCTCCAGTTTCATACATTTCAGGCACATACCCTTTTTCTATTACATAAGCTTCAAAATGAGCCTCACTGTATTTCCTTTGTAATATGTAAGCAGTTGGTGCGGATTCTTTTTTATTATTAAAAATATCACCGGCGTATTCCCAGGTACCTTTTAGTGTATCTGCGGTTTGAAATGATGATAAGAGGATTATTATAATGAGTAATGCTCCTGATTTTTTCATACTAAGCCCAGTTAATGCCTTTTTTTAATAATGATAAGGTTTTTTCTTCTTCGCTGCCCGGTTGTGGCTGGTAATTGTATATCCATTTGGCGGTTGGCGGCAAGCTCATTAAAATAGACTCGATCCGTCCGTTTGTTTCCAACCCGAATTTAGTACCCGCATCATAAACCAGGTTAAACTCGGTATAGCGACTGCGGCGCTGGTATTGCCATTGCTGCTGATCGTTAGTAAATTCTTTAATACGGTTGCGGTTAACCAATTCTGTATAGATCGGAATAAATGATCTGCCTAAAGCTTTTGAAAACTCAAATATATTATCCCATGATAATTCATCATTAGCAGTTAAGCGGTCATAGAATATGCCCCCTATCCCACGGGTTTCATTGCGGTGTTTTATGTAGAAATAATCATCGGCCCAAAGTTTAAAGCGATGATAAAAATCATGATAATAAGCATCGCATACCGATTTTAAGTATTGATGAAAAAAACGCGCATCGTCATCAATCACATAATGCGGTGTAAGATCAATACCACCGCCAAACCATCTTACCGGCTGCCGACCCTCCACAAATGATGAGGGCATCTCAAAATAGCGGATATTCATGTGAATGATGGGAACCAACGGGTGATTGGGGTGAATAACGATAGATATTCCTGTAGCAAAAAAGTCATCCTGCTCAATTTGTAATGATTTTTTTATTGATGCAGGCAAATTACCATGTACAGCTGAAAAGTTTACACCGCCTTTTTCTAATATATTGCCATTTTGTATAATGCGTGTACGGCCGCCACCTCCGCCTTCCCGCTCCCACTTTTCTTCTTCAAACTTTGCCTGGCCATCTAAGTGTTCAAGTGCGGCACATATTTCATCCTGTATCTGCTGGTAATCGGCGCTTATTTGTTCTCTGTTAATCATGGAGTGATGGACTGAATTAGCGAGTGGTGATTAATTATATATAGCGCAAAACTAAACAAACAATTGATTTATTAAATAAGCCAACAATTCACTAATTCACGCAATCACTCATTCACTAACTGATCTCTAAATAATCCAGGTCCTTGCCAAAGGTTTCCTTTAACTGGCTTAATGAGAATAGCGCAATAACCGTGAGTATAGCCATCATGATATAACCGCTGGTAATCATTCCGTAATGAGCTTTAAATGCATCAAATGCAAATGTTATTGGTATTAATGATCCCCGCACAAAGTTGGGAGCAGTTGTTGCCACCGTTGCCCTGATATTTGTACCAAATTGCTCGGCAGCAATTGTAACAAATGTTGCCCAGTAACCTACAGAGCAGCCCATAAAGAAGCAAAGCCATATAAATTGCTTACTATCTAATCCTTTTGCGTTTAAATAACATGCAACACTTATAAGCGATAACAAAAGAAAAACAACCATTGTTATTTTTCTTGATTTGATGATCTGCGATAACATGCCAGCGAATATGTCACCTATTGCTATTCCAAGATAGGTATAGTATATGCCCTCACCTGCACTTAAAGTAGTTTTAGAGCCTAAAGCAACCCCAAATTCAGGTGAATTAGTAACCAATATACCCACTACATACCATAAAGGAGCGCCTATTAAAATACAATATAAATACTTTTTAAATCTGCCAAAATCAGTAAAAAGCATAAAAAAATTACCTCTTGATACATTAGTCTTTTCTACGTTTTTATACATACCCGATTCAAATGTTCCTAAACGTAACAGCAGTAACAAAACGCCCAAAATACCACCGATAATATATGCTTTCTGCCAACCGTACTGTGAAACAAAATATGCAGCTGCGGCTCCAAAAAGCCCTATAAAGGCTACTATCATGGTACCATAGCCCCTTTTTTCCTTACTTAAAGTTTCAGTAACCAGTGTAATGCCTGCGCCCAATTCGCCAGCAAGGCCAACACCGGCTATAAACCTTATTATGCCATAGGTATGAACTATGTCAATATTTAAAAAAGATAAATTTATACTACCAATAAACCCATTAGCAAAATTGGCAATTGAGTATAATAGTATAGATCCAAATAGCACTTTAATCCGTCCTATTCTGTCACCCATTATTCCCCAAAGTATACCACCTAATAACAGGCCAAACATTTGCATGTTCATTATAAAATGTCCATCGTTAGTGATCATGTCTTTATCTGTAATACCAAGTGCTTTAAGGCTTGGTATCCTTACAATAGCAAAAACCAGGAGATCATAGATATCAACAAAGTAGCCAAGGGCTGCGACTATTACCAGGAAGATTATATTGCGTGAGGTTTTTGCATTGGTTGCAGTAGTCATAAATCAATTATTGGTGAGGCTAAAGTAAATAAATCAGATTGAAAATTTCACAAAAAAAAACCCCTGTTGGTTGCAGGGGTTCCTCTCATAATTCAGAATTGTAGATTATACTTTTTTCACATTTACTGCTTGTAATCCTTTTCTGCCTTCTTCCACATCATAGGTTACGCTATCATTATCTTTAATAGCGTTTACGCCACCCTGTACATCTTTAAAGTGTACAAAAAGATCCTTACCGTCATCGGTAACAATAAAGCCGTAACCTTTTTGTGTGTTAAACCATTTTACTTTTCCAGTTTTCATAATAATATAATAGTATTAAGTTGTGTTAAAGAAGATTAATAAAAAAGCCAAACTGAATATAAAATGGTATTAATAATCAGAAGCAAAATTGAAACCTCTCTTTTTCAAATATATAAAATAATTAATAACCAAATAAAATTATTTATTTAGTATGAGTATTAATTGTAAATAAGGTTTTAACCCTATGTAACCTTTGAAATATTTTGTTAAAATGCCATCAACACCAACAAAATCATCAAATTATGATACTAATTTACGCCTGATCTTCCTAATAATCAATAGCTAAATCACAATTCCTCTAATTTTTTACCCAACATTATACAATAAACGTTGTTAAATAATGCTTAAAGCACTCTTTTTCTTCGTTTAAAAATGAAAAAACACACTTATAGTACCGGTATAATTGGTAATTGCGCATTCCTGGCTCACGTAAATAAAAACACGAATATTGAGTGGCTTTGCTGGCCGCGGTTCGACAGCACCTTTATTTTTGGCGGCCTGCTCGACAATGAAAAAGGCGGAGAATTTTCCATTTTGCCTGAAGGTAAATTCACATCGCACCAGTATTACATGGAAAACACTAATGTACTGGTTACTGAAATTACTTTAGAAAACGGCAACAGCTACCGTGTAAGCGATTTTGCCCCGCGATTTCATCAAAGTCAGCGCTATTATAAGCCCTTAATGCTGATACGTAAAGTTGAAGCTATTGAAGGCTCGCCGCGTATCAGGGTTAAATGTGAGCCGGTTTCCGAATACGGAAAAGTTAAACTACATGTAAACCGCGGCAGTAACCATATACAGTACCTGGGCGGCGAGGAAAATATCCGCTTAACTACTAATATTGCTATTAGTTATGTATTTGATGAGCAGCTATTTGTTTTAAATGAACCTAAATACCTGGTGCTCACTTATGGCGAACCATTGGAAGCCCCACTAGAGAGTACAGCTGAACGTTTTTTACGTGAAACCATACAATACTGGCGCACATGGATAAAACACTCCTCAATCGCCACATTTTACCAGCCATTCGTAATACGATCGGCCCTGGCCTTAAAAATACACCAGTATGAGGATACCGGTGCTATTATAGCTGCCAGTACCACCAGTTTGCCGGAGTCGCCGGGCAGCGGGCGTAACTGGGATTACCGTTATTGTTGGCTGCGCGATACTTATTATGTGATCACAGCCCTGAACCACATTGGGCATTTTGAAGAAATGGAAAAGTACTTTAGTTATGTAACCGATATTTCATTTGCTGAAGACAAACGCTACCAGCCGCTTTATGGCATCACCGCTAAGAAAATACTTACTGAAGAAATTTTAACCGACCTTAAAGGTTACGAGGGTAATCAACCTGTACGGATAGGTAACCAGGCTTATGAGCACATCCAAAATGATATTTACGGGCAGGTACTCATCTCCCTGCTCCCATTATATACCGACCATCGTTTCGTTTTTTCAGAAAGAAAGGACTCGGTACGCTGGATTGAGTTTTTACTTGGAAAGATAGAAGCTACAATAGATGAAAAGGACGCCGGTATATGGGAATTCAGAAATATGGCCGACATACATTGCTACAGCAACCTGTTTCAATGGGCAGGTGCTTCGGCCGCTGAAAAAATGGCGCGGACTATTGATAATAAAGAATTAGTACATAGAGCAATATCACTAAAAAAACGAGCGGCCAAACATATTGAAAGCTGTTATGACCCGGTTAGAAAAGTTTATACCAATGCAGCTAAAGGTACTAACCTTGATGCCAGTACATTACAACTGATTATGATGAACTACCTTGACCCCGCATCCGACCGTGCCAAGGATCATTTAATTGCATTAGAAAAAGAGCTAAAGGCTTCTAATGGCCTATTCTACAGGTATTTATATAAAGATGATTTTGGTAAGCCTAAAACTACTTTTCTGATATGCGCGTTCTGGTATGTAGAGGCCCTGGCTACTGTCGGCCGTATTGATGATGCTATAAAAGAATTCGAGAATTTGCTTCAGTTTTCAAATCACCTGCTGCTTTTCAGTGAGGATGTTGATGAAAAAGATGGCAGCCAATGGGGTAATTTTCCTCAGGCATACAGCCATGTGGGTTTAATGAACGCGGCTTATCGTATAGCGATGAAGCTGGATAGGCCGATATTTTTGTAGTTGATAGTTCATGGTTGATAGTTTATAGAAGTTACTATGAACTATCAACCATGAACTATACGCTATTTCTGAGTTGCTAATGTACTTTCGGTAAACTTAGTAAGCAGGTTACGCACCTCAAACGGGTTGCGTGAATAGAACTTGGCAGCTGATAAGTTATTACCAACCTTTATAGTAATGGCACTATCAGGCAATGCTTTAAATATGTCCTCATCGGTGTGATCATCACCAAAGGCAATAATGAAATCATAATTTTCATTTTCCAATAATGATAAGGCTGCTTTGCCTTTATTTATCTCCATATTCTTTATCTCTAATACCTTATCGCCCGGCAAAAATTGCAAGCCTCTATCTGTGGTCATGTATTTGAGGTTGTTCATCAGTTCATTGGCCCTTAATTCGCCCAGCCCTTTTTGTGCCTTGCGGTAATGCCAAACCAGTGAATATGTTTTTTCTTCAATAAATGAGCCCGGAGTACGATCTACGTAGGTTTCCAGTATGGGGTAGATATCCTGCTTCCAGCTATCAGATAATCCTGATACCTTATGCCAGCGTGTGTTTTGCTGTTTAAACCATGCACCATGTTCAGCAATCAGGTAAATATTTTCATCATTAAACCATTCACCTAAATTTTCATGCTTCCGGCCACTGATGATTACTACCTGGTTTGCCGGGTCTTCAGTTAATTGATGAAGAAGATCATACAATAACTTGTCAGGACTGGCATCAGCAATATTTGATCTGAAATTAACCAGTGTCCCGTCGTAATCAAGGAAGATGATCCTGTTTTTAGTCTTAGCATAACGATTGACGATAGATTGCTCCGTAGTATTGCTCACATGCCGGGTTTGCATTGAACGTTGTTGCTGTTTGACCTCCTTTAAACGATCTGTAAATATCTTAACCCAATGCGAAACATTGAATTTTTTTACCAACTGACGCATTTGTTGCATCCTGGTCTTTTGTTCATCAAGTGGCATTTCCAGCGCTTGTATGATAGCCCGGCAAACTTCTCCTATATTGTTGGGATTTACGATTACGGCATCAATTAATTCTTTAGATGCACCAGCCATCTCGCTTAAAATCAGCACACCATCATCATGTATACGGCTTGCCACATACTCCTTACTAACCAGGTTCATACCATCGCGCATTGGGGTAACCAAACACACATCGGCTGATGAATACAAAGCTGAAAGTGTTTCAATCGGGAATGAACGGTAGTAATAATGTATTGGGCTCCAATCCATTGTACGGTACAGGGAATTTAAACTCCCTGCTTTTTTATCTATCAGATCGCGCAGGTATTTATACTGGGGCACCGTATCCCTTGATGGCACTACGATCATGTAAAGTGCTATTTTGCCGATATATTCTGGATGGAGCTGGAGTAATAATTCAAAAGCTTCTAAACGCTGCAGTATGCCTTTGCTATAATCAAGCCTGTCGATAGAAAGGATCAGCTTATTGCCTTTAAATGTTTCTTTTATTTGTTTTATCTGCTCTATAACCTCTTTACTTTTCGGCAACGATGAATATTTGTTTTCATCTATCCCCATAGGAAAAGCTTCGGCTACAACAAGCCTGTCATTAATGGTTATAATGTTTGATGATGAGTTTACAGGTAAAATACGTATTGTAGTGCTTATAAAATGCCTTGCATCATCAAATGTATGAAAGCCGATCAGGTCGGCACCCAGCATACCTTCAAGCAATTCATAACGCCACGGTATCAGCCTGAACATTTCGTGCGACGGGAATGGAATATGTAGGAAGAAACCAATAGATACATCGGGCATCTCGTTTCGCACCAAAGCCGGCAACAGTAACAACTGGTAATCATGTATCCAGATGGTATCGCCAGGCTCGGCAACTTTTAAAATAGCATCTTTAAATTTTTCGTTTACTATTTTATAATAATCCCAGTTTGATTGTGCATAAGTGGCATACGTTGAAGCATAATAATGAAATACGGGCCAAAGAACCGTATTCGAAAATCCTTCATAATATTGACTTATCTCTTCCTGTGATAAAAATACAGGCAATAAGCTCAACTCCTGCAATTTACTGGTAATGATATCTCTATCAGACTCTTCAATAACTTCCTGACCGGGCCACCCTATCCACACATTATCATCTTGTTTGTATACGGAGCCTAAGCCCGTAGCTAAACCGCCTTCACTTGGTGATAACTGGTATTCATTATCCGTTTTGGATATTTTTACAGGCAACCTGTTCGATACAATGATTGTCTTTGGCATTATTTATATAGTTTATTAATAAAGGCCTGTAAGCTGAATTTGTTTTAAAAAAGGCCAATTGGATTAAATTAAGGCATTTATAGACAAACCGGGTGGCTATTTATCTTCTTTTAAACACACACTATAAAAACAAAAAAGCCATCTGCTTATGCAGATGGCTCCAGAACAATTGTATTGTTAGGTAGTTTATTTTACTTGTTTGAAGAAGTAAACATCAGCGTTTGGAGTTACCCTTACCAAAATTTCGCTGGTTGTATTTTTAAGATCAACAAAGTAAACTGTTTGATCAGCAGTTACATTATCGCTGGTTTCATATTTAATTACGTCAGCTACAGTGTAATCTTTGTATTTATCAGTAATTTGTTTTTTAGCTTTTGGTGCTATTGTGCTATAGTTAACATCTTGTGTTGTACCTAAGTACTCACCTTGCAAATTGTAAAATGCAGTCATTTTTACATCATTTAATGTAAAAGTTGCTTTTTGGCAATTAGAAGTTACAGTCCAGTTAACATCTGTTGCATCGCTAAAATCTGCATCAAATTGGTTTTGAACAGTATAAGAAACTGTAACCGCTTTTTCTGCTTTTTTTCCACCGTCCTTAGCAAATACACTTGTACCTAAAAGGGCGATCATTGCTGTTGTTATGAATATCTTTTTCATGTTGTTTTAAATTTTAAATCCATAACAAAAGTAATGTATAATTATCAAAATCATCAATAAATTTGAACTTTTATGAATATTTAATAATGTATATACTTTTGGGATGTAAAATTTAAAGATTTATAATTTACTTAGTGTATTTTTTACAATAAGTGAAAATGAAAAAGACTTGCTAAATCGATCTAAGCAAAGTTTTTTAACCTAAATTTATCCATTATCGGCAAAACCAGGGTATAAAGTCATACCCCCATCCATAAAAATGGTAGTACCTGTAATATAATCAGCCTGATCAGATGCCAGCCATGCCGCCAGCTTGCCAATATCATCTGGCTCGCCTATCCTGTTATAGGGTATCAGGGTTAAAAGGCTATTCAATGCTTCGGGGGTTGACCACGCTGCCTGGTTAATATGTGTTTGAATAGCACCGGGGCCAATTGATACTACTCTTATTTTATGCGGGGCTAATTCCTGTGCCATGCTTTTCATCAGCATCATAACACCACCCTTGCTGCTGGCGTAGTTTACGTGGCCTCCCCACGGTATAACCTCATGTACACTGCTCATACATATAATTTTACCGGCAGCCTTGCTGCGGCCTTCAACTACGCCCCTGCGTATAAACTCACGGGCAGCCTCGCGCGAGCATAAAAATTGTCCGGTAAGGTTTATGCCAATAACCATATTCCACTGCTCAATGGTCATATCTACAAATTTGGAATCGCGTTGCAGGCCCGCATTATTTACCAATATATCAATAGTGCCATATTGCTTATACATTTCGGCAAACATGGCCTGTACATCAGCCTCATTACTTACATCAGCATGTATGGCGTAAGCCTCACCGCCAGCTGCTGTAATTTCGTCAACTGTTTGTTGGGCAACCTCATGCGCGTCAACATGGTTTATAATTACTTTAGCCCCGGCCATTGCCAGCGCCAAAGCTACACCTTTACCTATACCGCTATCAGCACCCGTGACTAATGCGGCCTGTCCCTTTAATGTTTGTATCTGATTCATAGATTGCTTGTTTTACGTGTTAAGATAAGCAATCTATTTGGCAGGATATAGTTTTAGAAAAAAGAAAAAGGTGTAATTACCCCCCCCGTCATTGCGAGCGATAGCGCTGAGAGAAAAGTGTGAAATGTTAGGGAAAAGAAGTTGTAGCTTACAACTCCTTTATATACTTTAAAAACAAATGCAAAGCCTCTTTCTTTTTCTCCGTCAGGTCAAAATCAAGCTTGTGCATCAGGTAATCTTCCAGGTCGAAATCGGTTCTCGGGGTTAATTCCTTTAGTACTTCCGATCTATGGTCGAGCCCTGATTTAAGGGCAACGTTAAATTCATCGATAAACTCCCGTGGGATGGGTTTATTAGCGATCCATGCGGCAAAGCAAAAAGGTAAACCAGTAAATTTTTGCCATTCTTCAGCAAGATCATACACAAACGCATATTTATCTTTTTTGCCGAATGTACGGTCGCCTATAAGCACACAGGCAGTTTCAGGATCAGTGGATGTAGTATAATCCTCAGCATCAACTATCAATTCCGGCTGAATTTTCCAGAAGTTTTTCAGCAATACCTTAGCCAGGTTATTTGATGAGCGTGATTCCGGATCTAGCTGAACCCGCCTTACATTCTTAATAGCACAATTGCTGAATATAAATACCGAGTTTACCGGGCCAACCGCACCAATACAATAATCAGCTACAATCTCCCAGTATGGCATATTTAATGTAGCCGCTACGGGTATCAAACCTATATCAACCTTATTATCTATTAGCTTTTGAGCGCAATCTGTTGGGGTATCTAAACTAAGTTCAATTTTATTTAACAGATCAGCATGTTGTATGCCGTATATAAATGGTTTGGTGTTAGTATAGCTAACCGCGGATATTTTTAGTTTCATTTCGTTAGTATCAAGTAGCAGGTATCAAGTAGCAAGTACTAAGCACCTTGACAAGTTTTTTGTCTAAATACTTGATACTAGCTACTTGATACTATTTTAGATGTTCGGCATTATTGAAATCTATGATCTCAAATTTATCACCGTTATAAGTTACTTTGTAAAGTATCAGGTTTTGATGCGGGAATGTTTCCATTTCGGTAAGCGGATTGCCTGTTATCCAGCAAAGTAGTAACCGCATTGCCCGACCGTGCATGCAGATAAGTACCGTTTCTTCTTCCGGATGGCTCAATATAGTTGCTATAGCTTTTTCCTGCCTTGCTTTTACCTGGTTAGGGCTTTCGCCGCCATCCAGACTAACATCAAGGTTACCGGCTACCCATTCGCGAATTACCTGTAAGAAAGATGCCCTATTTTCGGGAGTGCTTTCTGTTCCTTCCAAAACACCCCAGGCCATTTCGTCAAGCCCTTCCAATTTTTCATATGGGATGCCCAGATCAATAAATTTTTGGATACTTTGCTGGGTGCGCTTTAATTCGGATATATAGATCTTGTCGAAGGCAACATCTTTATAGGCATCAAAGAATTGAGCGGCTTGTTTGCGGCCCTCGTCATTAAGGTCGGTATTCATTCCCCGGCCTTGTACAATCCCCAGTTTATTAAGCTCTGTTTGTCCGTGCCGAACGATGTATAGTGTCTTTTTTATGGTGTTCATTTGTTCATTGGTTCACTCGTTCATTAGTAAAAAGCGATGAACCTTCAATCGTATATTTAACTATTTTATTACCTCTTTAATAATATGTGCTTATCATTATCCCGCCACTGCACCAATGAACTATTGAACCAGTGAACGAATGAACCAATTAATTAATAACAGGTAGTTTATAAAAAGAAGGTTTTACTTCTTCCGGGAACTGGTAATCATTGTAATCGGTAACCACATTGTATAGCGTATCGCGTTCAATTGGATACCTGCCGACAGTCTTTATCAGTTCAACCAATTGCTTGGTGCTCATACCCGGGTGTTGCTCCTCAGAGCCTGCCATTGAGTAAATTTTAGTGGTATCATCCAGCGTACCATCAATATCATCCACACCAAAATTTAATGACAATTGCGCCGTTGTGCGACTGATCATTGCCCAATAAGCTTTAATGTGATCGAAATTATCCAAGTAGATACGTGCGATAGCGTAATTCCTCAAATCCTCAACTACCGTTGATTCAGGTACATCCGACATCTGATTATCTTTGTTACGGAATTTCAAAGGGATGAAAGTCTGAAAACCGCCGGTTTTATCCTGCAAAATACGCAGGCGATCCATATGATCAATTCTGTGCCAGAACTTCTCAATATGACCGTATAACATGGTAGCATTTGACCTGCCGCCTATTTTATGCCATTCCTCATGAATAGCCAGCCATTGGTCGCCGGTACATTTATCTTTTGATATTAAGTCTCGTACTTCAGGATGAAATATCTCTGCACCGCCGCCTGGTATTGATTCCAAACCGGCATCCATCATCATACGCATACCTGTAGCGTAATCGATCTTGGCTTTCTTGAAGATGTAATGGTATTCAACCGGCGTTAATGCCTTAACATGCAGCTCGGGGCGGTGTTGTTTTATTTTGGTGAACAGTTCCGAATAAAAAGCAACATCGTATTGCGGTAACACACCACCAACTATGTGCACTTCGGTAACCGGCTCATCATCATATTTTTTTACAATGTCGAGCATTTCTTCCATGGTATACTCCCACCCTTGCGAGCGTTCTTTTATCAACCTTGAATACGAGCAGAATTTGCAGTCGTAAACACAAAGATTGGTTGGCTCAATATGAAAGTTGCGATTGAAATAAGTTTTGTTGCCGTGGCGTTTCTCACGGATGTAGTTGGCAAGGATGCCCAGGTATCCTAATTCGCCTTTTTCAAACAGTAAAACACCCTCGTCAAAGGTGATGCGTTCGCTGTGAAGCACTTTTTCCGCAATGTGTTTTAAATCAGTCGGTAAACCCGTATTCTGTAATAATAAAGTTAAATTACGTTCAGCTTCCATTAAAAAAACTTTGTGCAAAAGTAACAATTGTTACCATAAATGGGCGCATAATATCAATGCTGAAGCACTCTGAAAAGTTTTTTACTCAAAAATTACCATTAATTGACTTAACAGTAATCAAAGATCCTGGATACATTTATAAAAGGATCAGACAGGATATTTATTCCTGATGAGCTTTTGCTTCTTTCCTGTTATTTATCCAGGCTGTGTAGTAAATGTTTACATAGTACAGGCCGAGCACAAATAATGAGCCTGCATAGGCGCCATTAATAAAAGCGGAATTTACAACGGCTTGCGCTGGATTAAAAAACTTAAGTAAAAGAGCTGTTAGCGTAACAACTCCTAAGATGATTGAAGCTACCGGTATTTTTCCTACTTTCATAAAATTGATATTATGAACAAATATAATTAAATAGTTCATTTAAAGTCAATATTATCATATACTGACAAACGGCAAAAACTTTATGTTTGCCAAAACTTTATTTCATGAAAATTGAAACCATCGCCATACATGCAGGCAATAAGGCTGATAAATCTTCAGGCGCTGTAATTCAACCTATCGTAATGTCTACAACTTTTGAGCGTATTGCAGATGGAAGTTATCCCGGTGGCCATATTTATAGCCGGTCGTCAAACCCAAATCGTACCCTACTTGAAAATGTATTGGCGAAACTGGAGCATGGTGTTGATGCAGCAGCATTTTCATCAGGTAATGCTGCCGGCATGGCTGTTTTTCAGTCGTTAAAACCAGGTACACATATTATTTTGCCTGATGATATGTATCATGGCTTGCGCAACCAGATTAAAACATTGTTTGCCGGTATTTTGGAGTTTGATTTTATCGATATAAATAATACTGAAATTTTAAAACAGCATATTAAACCAAATACAGGTTTGATATGGATTGAAACACCCTCTAACCCTTTATTAAAACTTACCGATATAAAAAAGGTGATCGGCATTGCGCATGAGCGCGGTATTAAGGTGGCTTGTGATAATACTTTTGCTACGCCAGTATTTCAGCAACCCTTGGTATTAGGTGCTGATCTGGTGATGCACAGCAGTACCAAATACTTTGGCGGCCATAGCGATTTAATGGGCGGCGTTTTAATAACTCCGGTAAAAAATGAATGGTGGACAAAAATAAAGCAGGTGCAGGAAATGGGCGGCGCTATACCCTCTCCTATGGATTGTTATTACCTTGCACGCAGCATAAAAACATTACCTTATCGTATGGTGGGCCATGCAAAGAACGCGCAATTATTAGCTGAATATTTACAAAAACATCCGAAAGTTGAAGCAGTAATGTACCCTGGATTACCTGTACATCCGCAGCATGATATAGCTAAAGAACAAATGCTGGGCTTTGGCGGGATGTTATCTGTTTGTATAAAAGGCGGCGAGGTTGAAGCCAGGCGTGTAATAAACAGCTTAACATTATTTACACAAGCTACCAGCCTTGGTGGTGTTGAAAGTTTGATAGAGCACCGCGCATCTGTTGAAGGGCCGGATACCAAAACGCCGTTTAATTTATTAAGAATATCTGTTGGATTGGAACATATAGATGATTTGATAGCGGATTTGGAACAGGCTTTGGGATAGTGATTTTGGAACAATAAATATGTCCTTAAATTCATTATTCGCTACTAATTCCCTTAAAATGAAATTAAATTTGGTTTAATAAATACAATCGCACTATATTTGCAACAATATTTGGTAGCAATATCAAATTGAGATCAATCCCCCTCAAAAGGTTTTGATTTATAAAGAAGCGGCGAGAGATCAGGCTCAATTACCCGCTGGCAACCCTCTAAGTTTAGAGAAGGTGCCAATTCCTGTCCCGGCAAATAACACCGGGGGATATAAATTAACGACCATGAAAAGTTCAAAAAACACATTTTCACCCCAACCGAAAGCCTTAAAAGGTTCTTTGTTTGCTACGTATAGCTATTCTGCCGGCTGTATTTGTATTTGTTGCTGTTGTTGAAGCAGTACACGTCTTTATTTTTCTTTTCCTGAAAAAAAAACGCGTGTTACCTCACACAGGGATATGTTTTACCCTATCGTGAACTAGCCATAAATACAAATTTTTAATCACCTGTAAAATCAAATCATATGTCAGCTACAAATTTAAAATTCGAAACACTTCAATTACATGCAGGTCAGGAAGTTGATCCTACAACCGGCTCACGCGCTGTACCTCTTTATCAAACAACATCATACGTTTTTAACAATGCCCAGCACGGCGCAAATCTTTTCGCGCTAAAGGAATTTGGCAATATATATACCCGCATCATGAACCCCACTACCGATGTGTTCGAGAAACGTATCGCAGCATTGGAGGGTGGCGTAGCAGCGCTGGCAACAGCATCTGGTCAGGCAGCACAGTTCCTGGCGCTTAATAATATCTTACAGCAAGGGGATAACTTTGTAACCTCTCCTTTTCTGTATGGCGGCACTTATAATCAATTCAAAGTGGCCTTTAAACGCCTTGGTATTGATGCTCGTTTTGCCAAGGACGATCATGCGGATAGCATCGAATCATTGATTGACAAAAATACTAAAGCTATTTTCTTAGAAACCATTGGTAATCCGGGTTTTAATATTCCCGACTTTGAGAAGATAGCCGCAGTAGCTAAAAATCATGACCTACCATTAATCGTAGATAATACCTTCGGCGCAGCCGGATATTTATTCCGCCCATTGGAGCATGGCGCGCATGTGGTGGTTGAATCGGCCACTAAATGGATTGGCGGTCACGGTACAACCATTGGCGGTGTTATTGTTGATGGTGGTAATTATAACTGGGGCAATGGTAAATACCCACAGTTCACTGAACCATCTGAAGGTTATCATGGATTGGTTTTCGCTGATGTGTTTGGCGTTAACGGCCCTTTCGGCAACATACAATATATTATACGTGCCCGTGTTGAAGGCCTGCGTGATTTTGGTTCATCACAATCACCATTTAATTCATGGTTACTGATACAAGGTTTGGAAACACTATCCTTACGTGTACAACGCCACGTTGATAATGCGCTTGATCTGGCTAAATGGCTCGAACAGCATCCGCAGGTAGCAAAAGTTAACTATCCGGGTCTAGCATCATCGCCATACCATGCATTGGCCAAAAAGTATCTGAAAAACGGCTTTGGCGCGGTGTTATCATTCGAGGTAAAAGGTGATAAAGAAAAGGCCAGTCAGTTTATTGATAGCCTGAAACTGGTAAGCCATTTAGCAAATGTTGGTGATGCTAAAACATTAATTATACAACCATCTGCCACAACACATCAGCAGTTATCGGATGCTGAGCAATTGGCAGCCGGTGTAACGCCTGCATCATTACGTGTGGCTGTAGGCATTGAACATATTGATGACATAAAAGCTGATTTTGAACAGGCATTTGTAAAAATCAGTGAGCAGGCAGCAGAGTTAGTTTAATATTGAGTTTTTTTTTAGTTTTTTAGTGATAATAGTGTTGTTACGGGATGCAGTTGCCAACAAGCAACTGCACCGGAATAACAAAACGGTAACATGAATACACAAATATTTAAAAGTACACAACCAATTGAGCTTGAATCGGGACAGCGGATACAGCAACTGGAAATAGGTTACCACACCTATGGTAAATTAAATACAAACCGGGATAACGTTGTGTGGGTATGCCACGCGCTCACAGCAAACTCAGATGTGATGGACTGGTGGAAGGGTTTGTTCGGCGAGAATGAATTTTTCAATCCTGAAGAGCATTTTATTGTTTGTGCTAATATTTTAGGATCGCCATATGGCACCAGCAACCCGCTAAGTGAAAACCCGGTAACCGGTCAACCTTATTATTTAGCATTTCCGCAGTTTACAGTAAGGGATATTATTAAGGCGCATCAGCAATTGGCAGAGCATCTTAAAATAGATCAGATCGAGATATTAATTGGTGGTTCATTAGGTGGCCAGCAGGCTGCTGAATGGGCAATTATTGAGCCATTGCGTATCAAGAACCTGATACTGATAGCAACAAATGCCCGTCACTCACCATGGGGTATCGCATTCAATGAATCACAGCGTTTGGCTTTATCAGCCGACCGTACTTTTTATTCAAATACTCCTGATGGTGGCAGAAAAGGTTTAAAAGCAGCTCGTAGCATAGCGCTCCTATCCTATCGTGGTTATAAAACTTATACCGTAAGCCAGCAGGATGATAACGATAACATTAGCGATGATCACCGCGCATCATCATACCAAAACTATCAGGGAGAAAAACTGGTAAACAGGTTTAACGCTTATAGCTACTGGTACTTAAGCAAGGCTATGGACTCACATAACGTGGGCCGTAACCGTAATGGTGTTGAGAAAGCCTTGAGCCTGATAAAAGCCCGCACATTGGTTATCGGCATAAAATCTGATGTATTATTCCCGGTTGAGGAACAGCAATACCTGTTCAGGCATATACCAAAATCGGCATTTGCTGAGTTTGATTCCTTTTATGGGCATGATGGATTTTTAATTGAAACAGAAGCATTAACAAATATTATAACGTCTTTCTTTAAAACAGATGTAAAGGGAAAGATAATAGAACTACAAAGAATAGCATAACACATAATGAGTAAGAAATTAAATATAGGGTTATTTGGCTTTGGCGTTGTTGGCCAGGGATTATATGATATTATCAAAACGAAGAACCTGAATCTTGAAATAGTTAAAATAGCAATCAAAAACCCGGAGAAGAAACGTTCATTACCGGCAGAAATATTTACTACTGATAAGGAAGAAATATTAAACAATCCGGAGATCAACACCATTGTTGAACTGATAAACGATACTGAAGCTGCATTTGAAATTGTATCACGTGCATTAAGCTCTGGCAAAAATGTAGTGTCAGCCAGTAAAAAGATGATCGCTACTTATTTGGATGAGCTAATTGAATTACAACATATCCACGGCACTTCATTATTATATGAAGGCGCAGTTTGCGGCAGTATCCCTATCATCCGTAACCTGGAAGAGTATTATGACAATGAGTTATTACACTCTATCAGCGGCATTTTCAATGGATCATCAAACTACGTATTGTCAAAAGGTTATTTAGAGAATCTTGATTACGATACAGCGTTAAAACAAGCACAGGACCTGGGTTTTGCTGAAACAGACCCAACCAGTGATGTGGGTGGATTTGATGCTAAATATAAACTGATAATAGCCGCATCTCATGCCTACGGTGTAATTGTTAAGCCGGAAGAGGTATTAAATATAGGCATTCAAAACCTGACTGCGAGCGATTTGCAATATGCGCGTGAGAAGAAATTAAAGATAAAACTTGTACCAATAGCTAAGGAACTTGACGATAGGCACGTGGCCATGTTTGTACTGCCAAAGTTTGTAAACGAAACTGAATTTTTATACAATGTTGAGTATGAATATAACGGGGTAACTGTACAGGCTGCGTTTGCTGATCAGCAATTCTTTTTTGGTAAAGGCGCTGGAGGTCATCCTACAGGTTCAGCTGTATTATCTGATATCGCGGCATTGCGTTACAATTACCAGTACGAGTACAAGAAAGCAAAAGGTAAAAAAGACCTGAACTTTACTAATAATGTTGAACTGAACGTATACTTACGTTATGAGGATGAAGCGCTTGTAGAGGCTTTGAATTTCAAACACATTCATGAACGTTACCACTCAGACAGCTACAAATTTGTGATTGGAAAGATCAACCTGCAAAATCTGATCGATAATCAATTACTTATAGCAGATAATAAGGCGTTCATAGCCTTTGCTGATCAATTAACAGGGGTTAGTTTAGCTCCGGAAGTAAAATTAGCAGCTGAAGTTGTTGAGTAGATTGCTTTAGTTGTCTAAATGAAAAAGGCTCCTTTCGGGAGCCTTTTTCATTTAGTAATAATATTTTTATAAACCGTCATTGCGAGCGTTAGCGCGGCAATCCCCGATTTGCAAATCCGCTCTGTATAGTCGGGGATTGCTTCGTTCCTCGCAATGACGCTCGGAGAGAGCGATGTTTATATATCCCTGTTCAAATCCCAGTTTTCCAGGTAATCTGCCACTTTACGTACAAATGATCCGCCTAAAGCGCCATCAACCACACGGTGATCATAGGATAATGACAGGAACATCATATGGCGTATAGCGATCATATCACCTTCTTTAGTTTCAATTACAGCTGGTTTCTTTTTAATGGCACCAACTGCTAATATCGCCACTTGTGGCTGATTGATGATCGGCGTACCCATCACATTACCAAATGAGCCTACGTTAGTAATGGTGAATGTTCCATCTTTTACATCGTCAGGTAATAATTTACCGTTGCGGGCACGATTTGCCAGGTCATTAACAGCTTTGGTTAACCCAATAAGGTTTAGCTCATCAGCCTGTTTAATTACCGGTACTATCAGGTTGCCGTTTGGCAAGGCGGTAGCCATACTGATGTTTATGTTCTTCTTTTTGATGATCTGTGTTCCGTTAACAGAAACATTTATCATCGGCATTTCTTTAATGGCCCGTGCAACAGCTTCAATAAAAATTGGTGTAAACGTTATTTTCTGTCCCTCACGTTTTTCAAAGCTGTTTTTTATTTTCTCGCGCCATAAAACAAGATTGGTAACATCGGCCTCAACAAATGAGGTAACATGCGGCGACGTTTGCTTGCTCATCACCATGTGATCGGCTATCAGCCTGCGCATCCTGTCCATCTCGATAATCTCATCACCACCTGAAACTGATACTGCAGCTTTTGCAGCCTCTGGTTTAGGCTCATATACTGGACTGGGACTGGTAGGTACAGCCTTTTGCTGTGATGGCTGTGTGTATTGTGTGTGACCGTTATTAGTAGCCCGGTTTTTAATATACTCCAACAGGTCATCCTTAGTTAGTCTGCCCTCAGCTCCTGTACCTGAGACCTGTTCGAGCTCGGCAGCGCCAATACCTTCCTGTACAGCAATGCTGCGCACCAATGGCGAGTAAAATCTAATGGAATCATTTAATGCCACTGTATTTTGAACTGGTTCAGCCTTAGGAAGCTGTTCAATGCCTGGTATAGCAATTACAGGCTCAGGCGTTGCTACCGCAACTTCCGGCGCTTTATATGTTTCTGTAGAAACAGGTTGTTGTATTTCGGAGGGTGCCGGTGCAACAGGTGTTTCGGGTTTCGCCGGTTCTTCGGCAGCTTCTGTTTCAATTACAGCTATAACCGATCCTACCTGTACCACATCATCTTCAGTACAAAGTTGTTCCGTAAGTTTTCCGGCTACGGGAGATGGAACTTCTGAGTCAACTTTATCAGTTGCAATTTCCATTACTGCTTCGTCTGCCTCAACATAATCTCCCGGTTTTTTTAACCATTTGATGATAGTTGCTTCAGCAACGCTCTCTCCCATTTTAGGCAGTAACAGCTGATATTTTGCCATAGAAAATTTAGAATTAGTATGGTCAAAAATAACTAATTCATTCTTACTTTTTGTATTCTTTTAGTAAAGTATTCAACATAGATAATGCCGACATGGCACTTCTCTCAATGTTTTGAATACGTTTACTGCTGAATGTGAATTTTTTAATCAATGTTTGCCTGGCCGATGCCACTCCTATCCAAACAGTACCCACAGGTTTATCTGGTGTACCACCATCAGGACCTGCAATGCCGGTAACCGCAATAGCAAAATCCGACTTGAAATTTTCCAGCGCTCCCAGCACCATTTCGGTAACAGTTTCTTCACTTACGGCACCATATTTTTCAATGGTTTCCTCTTTTACACCCAGCAAACTCTCCTTTAATTGATTGGAATAACTAACCGCACCGCCCAAAAAAACTTTTGATGAACCCGGGTGCTGGGTGAATAAATGCGAAATATAACCGCCTGTGCAACTTTCAGCCACCGATAAGGTTAAGCCCTTTTCAGTCATTATATTTAACAGGGCTTTTTCAAGCGGGATGTCCTCCTGTGTTACTACGTTGATGCCAACACGTTCAACAATTAACGCAGCAAATTCATCTACCTTTTGTTTCAAAAGATCGGCATCATCGCCATAAGCACTTAGCCTTAAACGTACCTGACCTAATTTGGGCAGATAGGCTAGCTTTATGTATGGCGGCAGGCTATCTTCAATATCAGCTATTTTTTCCGCTAAAAATGATTCCCCCTCTCCTGCTGTTAAAATAGTTTTGTGGATAATTACCGGCAGTGTAAATGTGGCTTTAAGCTTAGGTATAACCTCCTCCTCAACCATATACATCATCTCGAAAGGCACGCCCGGCATCGATACATATATCTTCCCATCATGATTAAACCACATACCAGGGGCAGTGCCATTTTTATTCAGGATAACTTCGCAGTTTTCGGGCACTTCGGCCTGCAAGCGGTTCACCTCAAGCAATGGCCTGTTATATTTGGCGAAAATCCGGTTTACGTTTTCAAGCGCCTCTTTGCTTTCAACCATGCCTACCCCAAAATATTCGGTTAACGTTTTTTTTGTTATATCGTCTTTTGTAGGGCCAAGTCCACCGGTTATGAGTATAATATCTGCCCTGTTACTGGCTTCCGCAAGTGCGGTTAAAATATGCTGGCGGTCGTCAGATATTGATGAGATTTGTTTTACACGTATACCAGCATTATTAAGCTGCTGCGCTATCCATGCTGAGTTGGTATCAACTATTTGCCCTATAAGTATCTCATCGCCAATGGTTATTATTTCTGCTAACACTTGTTATTGATTAAAATATGAATTGCTGGTATAATCACTCTTCTTACTTAGTTTCAGATCCTGTAATATAGTTGATTTTACCCTTAAAGTAACGTTATATGATTTATAATATCCAAACGGCAGCCATTGCATTGAAAGGTCCCAGCAATGCAGATCGCGGTAGATTGAAAACGATGTGGCACTGCTTAACGCGCGCGCCTTTAAGTCGTAGTTAGTTGAATATTGTATCTTCCACTTGGGGGTTAAATTAAAATCCCCGCTTATCATAACTGTATTAGTAGTGTTCGTATTAGTTACATTGTTATTGTAAGTGAAGCTATAGTTAAAGGAAATATTCCAGGGGATATTAAAATCAACATAGGCCGATGGATCGCTGTTTAATAATGCCAGTCTATCCTGTTGCTGGGGCGTCATGTTTTGCATATTGCTGCCAACAGGCGTTTGGGTTGTATTATGCGGATGAAACGAGGTTGAATTTAAACTGCCGCTTGCTGATATGCTAAATGATTGCAAAGACGGTAATTTACCATCCTGCCATGTATAACGATCTATCTCATGTGCATATTTTTGTATTACACCGTTTGATATTGAATCCATAAGTTTTGACTCATACGGGTTAAATACACCACTAAAACTAATATTTATTTTTTGGTGCAATATAGCGGTGTGCCCTGAGAATGAGATGGGTGAAAGCCTGAACGAATCAGCCGCAAAATTGTAGAATGTTGAGAAGGTTAACCCATCTAATATCTTTATGTGCTTAGGGGTATTTGAAGTATCAGTAGCTTTCGCTTTTACTTTCGCTTCAATAGTATTATCCAAACTGAAGTTTAATCCTGCCTGCCTGCCTGCTGATGGAAAGCCATAAACACCGTTCTGAAATATGGAATATGTCGTATAGGTAGAAGGATATGGTATGGTTGCATTGCTTACAATGGTTTTATAATAGCCATAACTTGGGTCAGAGAAATCAGGCTTGTATTGAAACGATATTGACGGTGTCATAACCGTACGTATGGCTGTTAAATTACTCTTTTTGAAGTTCATTGTACCATATACTTTTGTTGAAAAGCCGGCACTCAGGTTATACTCACCTGATCTTTTAAAGCCTCCTACCGTATCAACAGTAGGAAGAGTAGGATCGGGTATGTTTGGGTTAGTACGGTCATAATATTCTTTTATACTTTGGAAATACCAACGCTCCGTATAATTGGCTGTTGCACTGAATTGAAAGTATTTAAGCAAAGTTTGATTGAACCCGATGGGTATTTGATGCTCAAGCCCGTTTTGCATCTTTTTAAAGAGGGTATTCCCCTGAAATAACTCAGATTCGGGTATCGCGTTAATATTATTTGTTCCCTGTAAGCTATAGCCTACTGTTATTTTTTGATACCATTTTTGCGGGCCAACCCTGTCTTTTGAATCAAAAGGGCTCAGTGTTGACATGTTGAAGTTAAACGTAGGCAAGTTCAGCGTAACTGTTTTCGCCGTTAGGTCCTGACTGTGTGATAAGCTTACTGTAAGGTTAAAAGGTGTACCGGCCCATACCCTGCCATATGCAATACTTGAACTTAAGTTGTTTTGTGTAAGCGCCTGCAGGTTATAGTTACTATATGCAGGGTTGTTCTGGTAAAAAGTTGATGTACCCGCGTTTACCGATGCACTAAACGTACTCCCGGGACTTGCATTTGAGTTTTGGGAATGTGACCAGGTAATATTGAAATCCTTGGTCGGGGGGTCGCCCTGTAATCCGTAATTATGTGAACCGTAGCTTAATGACAGATTTCCTGAATATTCATACCGGCTTAAATAATGTACCGTTTCATTTAAATCATATGACCCTTTTGCATAAAAGGTACCTTGCGTGGTCATATCTACATAGTCATTCAAAGCAATGTAATACCCCAGATCTTTGATGTAAAAGCCCAGTTTCTGATCCTCACCAAAGGTTGGCAATATAACACCCGATGTTCTGGTATCCGGCTTCGGAAAGAAGCCAAAAGGTATGGCCAGCGGTATAGGTACACCCTCAATTTCAAGATAAGCCGGGCCCGAGATAATACGTTTTTTCTCCCCAATACCCTTTGTTATCACTATACCGAAATCCGTTTCAGGAAAAGGCTTATCGCAGGTACTGAAAAGCACATTCCGGTAAGCAGCTTCATCTTCATTCAGTTTTTTTACCTGGCCGCCCGAAATATAGTTACCGCCCTGCTCCGATGCAGGATTATATACCTTGCCTTTTTTGGTTTCGTAGTTAAAGAGTAATGAGTCGGATTCAACGGGTTTATCCTTCCCTTGTTTTGTAATAGGCCGGCCTATATACCTGTGCGTTCTGGGGTCGATACTGCCGCTGGCAAATATCAGGTGGTTTTTTTGGTCGACCCTTATATAGTCGGCATCCATTTCAACATCTTCATATTTTACACGAGCCCGACCGTAGAAGTACAAAATATTGTGCACTTTATCAACAATGGTTGAGTCATCGGCATTACCTTTTATTTCGGAAGCCAATTCGTTCTTACCCTTTTTGGATGAAGTGTCACTTTTACCAATAATACCTTTAGTCTTATTACTTTTCGTACCTTTAGTACTTACAGTATCCTTTATTCTAAGAATTTTTTTGTCTTTTATAGAGTCGAGTTTGATAATGGTATCAGTAAGTGGCCTATGGTAATTATATTTACCTTTTTTAGGTGAAGCCATAACATTTACCATTAAAACAATTTCAAGCAGAAAAAACAGGCTGATGAATTTCAAAATCGATTATGAATAGTATTTTTGCAGAAACAATTAACAGTGTTCAAACATAATGAAAAATAAAATATTGAAAAGATTGATTTGCAGTTTATCGTTATTACTGGTGTCCTTTTCGTTATTTTCTTCTCCAATTGACTCATTAAAAAAAGATACGGTACCTTCCAACGGCTATAAAATCAGAACCATTGTTGTTGATGCGGGCCATGGCGGCACTCCATCAGGTACAACAGGGCATTTTTCTCACGGCGCATCGGGGTCATATTCTTATGAAAGAAATGTAACGCTGGCTATTGCACTTAAATTGCAAAAAGCGGTAGAAAAAGATATGAGCGGCGTAAAAGTGGTTTTAACCCGCAGTACCGAAGATGATGTGTCATGGGAAAAACGTTCACAAATAGCTAATGATGCCAAAGGGGATCTTTTTATATCTCTACATTGTAATGCATTGCCCGATAAGGTGATACACGAGCATGGCAGAAAAATACATGTTCCGGATCATTCCGGAAGAGGTGTATTGTTACTGGTATATGGTTTTCACCGTACTAAAGAAGAAGAAGCAGCGATTAGTAAAAATCTATTAGGTGATGAGGATTTCAAAGAAAATGACAACTCCGGTTTTGACCCTAATGACCCTACTTCGGTTATTTTAATGAATTCCATTAAAGCGAAATACCGTAAACAAAGCATACATTTGGCTGATTTAATAAATTCAGAATTTGTTGAACACGATGGCCGGCACAGTGATGGTGTGATTGAACAGGGAGTTTTGGTGCTTTGTCATACCGCGATGCCTTCTGTTTTAGTTGAAACGGGTTTTATTGATAATCCTGACGACGAAGCATATTTAAACTCTGAAAGTGGCCAGGATGAAATAGTAGCATCAATAATAAGGGCTTTGCAGAATTATAAAAAGGAAGTTGAAGATGCGGCAGAATAAGTACTTAAACATAATGTAGCGGCCCTGGTTAGTTGTGGAGTTTGAGACCCAAACTACTTATATCCAGCTGATACTGAAAAAAGACATCTAATAAAAATGAAAATATCAAACGAAACAAAAATTGGAGTACTAACTGCTGTTGTAATTACTGTGCTTATATTGGGCTACAGTTATTTGAGTGGGAATGATGTTTTCTCCAGGTCGAATAAATATTATGCTATTTATAATAGTGTAGATGGGCTTTCGGTATCAAAACCAGTACTGGTAAACGGCTTTCAGATCGGCAGGGTATCCAGCATGCACCTGCGGGCTGATGGGCGCACAGTAGTTGAATTTAAGATAGACCCGCAATACAATGTTCCATCAAGCACGTTGGCACAATTGGTAAGTACCGATCTTTTAGGAGGCAAAGCTATTAGTTTTGAATATGGCGACAGCAAGCAATTTGCGCAGGATAAAGACACTTTACGTGCCGATATACAAGGCAGCCTGGCCGAAAGTTTGCAGCCTATCCAAATGAAGGCAGAGCGTTTGATATCTAAATTAGATTCATCATTAGCAGCTGTAAATAAAATATTGAACCCCGATTTTCAAAAAAATGTTGACAGAAGCTTTAATAGCATAGCCAACTCGCTACAGACGCTTGAAGGTACAACCAAAAAAATTGATGCGCTGGTTGGCGGTCAGTCAGCACATATAAACAATATTATGAGTAATGCTGAAGTAGTTTCAGATAATTTAAAAACCAGCACTGGGCATTTAACAACTGTTAGCACAAATTTTGAAAAAGTAAGCGATGATTTGGCTCACTCAAATATTAAAGAAACCTTGGAGAATGCCAACAAAACATTAGCCGAACTGCAGGCTACCATGAACAAGATCAATAACGGTAATGGTTCATTAGGGCTGCTGATAAATGATGATAAGATGTACAAGAATTTAAGTGATGCTACGGCTAACTTAAATAACCTGTTCATCGATATAAAAGCACATCCTAAACGGTATGTGAGCTTCTCGGTGTTCGGTGGTAAGAAAGACTAGTTTTATTCTTTGTCATTTCGACCGGAGGGAGAAATCTTTTTCGAGCGATAAGTATACAGCAGAAGATTTCTCTCTATCGTTCGAAATGACACGGATCATTTAATACTCTATAACAAACGTTTTCCCTTCAACTGCTAGCTCAGTATCAGGAAAAACAGTTTTTGCCTCGTCAAGTAATTCATTGAGCGTTTTATAGCGAGCGGAGAAATGCCCCAGCAAAAGTTTCTTAGCATTAGTTTTTAATGCCACCTGCCCTGCCTGCAAAGCGGTAGTATGATAGGTGCTCTGTGCACGCTCCAGCATATCGTTTAAAAATGTAGACTCATGGTATAACAAGTCTACATTGCTTATCTGACTAAAATACGTTTCACTATAAATAGTATCTGAACAATAGGCATAGCTCTTTGGCTCTTCAGGAGCCGACGTTAGCGTTTCATTTTTATATACAGTTCCATCGGGAGCAATATAATCAACACCCTTTTTTAACGCAGTATAATATTCAATGGGGACGTTAAATTCTTCTAGCTTATCTTTTAACAGCTTTCGGTTCCTCTTTTTTTGTCTGAATAAAAAGCCGGTACAATCTATACGGTGATCAAGCGGGATACTTTCAACAACAATATCCTGGTTATCGAAAATTATGTTTGCTTTATCAGGCACGGTAAACACATAATTAATAGGGTACTGTAAAACTGTTTCAGAATATTTTAGCTGAACATCAATAATTTCTTTTAAAGGAGCTGGTGCAAAAAGATTCAGCGGTTTGGTACGCCCGTTGAGGTGCATTGATGAAAGCAGGCCCAATAAGCCCAGGTAATGATCGCCGTGAAGATGACTTATGAAAATATTATCTATACGACTGGCCTTTACACCAAAGTGCAGCATTTGTTGCTGGGTACCTTCGCCGCAATCAATTAAATATAGGCGCTCATTAATATTGAGCACCTGTGAAGAAGGGTTTCTGTTGAATATGGGGGTTGCCGAACTGCTGCCAAGTATTGTTACCTCAAATTTCATATAGGGTAAACAATAGTGGTGATTATTTTGCTTCTTTTTTTAATTCTTTTTCTATTTCTTCCATAAATACAAGATCGATAGCCTCTTCTGATGTAGGAACTATAGAAAGTACATTATCCAGTTGCGAAATAGTTATCAGGCGTGAAACAGCATCGCTTAATCCCGTCAGAATAAACACCCCTTTGGAGTTTTTACATAAACGGTGCCCTACCAGTAAACTGCTTAATCCGGATGAATCGGCAAATTTTACTTGCGAAAGATCAAGAACAATATTTCTTTGGCCTTCAGTATTTATAAGTATTAGCTCAGATTTTAGCTGAGGAGTAACCAATGAATTTAATTTTGACTCATTCAGCTTCACCAATATATACTTCTCGTGTTTATCAATCGTAAATTTCATCTCAATAAATTAAAGCACTAAGATATAATATTATTTATAATAAAAATTACAATGACGACAGCGCACCTATAATTGCTGTTTCAACCCTGTTCAATATATCAGTACTTTCAGGTTTTACAAATGCTTCACCGGTAATTTTTTCGTAAAGCTCAATATACCTGTCAGATATGGATTGAACTATCTCCTTTGTCATTGTTGGTATAACTTGTCCGTCCTTACCCTGGAAACCGTTTTCAATCAACCACTTTCTAACAAACTCTTTTGAAAGTTGTTTTTGAGCTTCACCACTTGCCTGGCGTGCTTCATAACCTTCGCTGTAAAAATAACGGGATGAATCAGGGGTATGTATCTCGTCAATCAGGAATATTTTACCATCAGCCTTGCCAAATTCATATTTGGTATCAACTAATATTAAACCTTGTTTTGCCGCTATTTCGGTACCACGCTGGTATAATGCCCTGGTATAGTTTTCCAGTTGGATGTAATCCTGTTCAGATACTATCTTCTTAGCCAGTATCTGCTCGCGCGAGATATCCTCATCATGCCCTACCGATGCTTTAGTGGTTGGTGTAATGATAGGCTCAGGCAGTTTATCATTCTCCTTTAATCCTTCAGGTAAGCTTACACCGCAAACCTGTCTTTTACCGGCAGCATATTCACGTGCCGCATGCCCGGCCAAATAACCGCGAATAACCATCTCTACTTTATAAGGCTCACAAATACGGCCGATAGTAACGCTCGGATCAGGTACACTAACAACCCAGTTAGGTACGATATCGGCTGTAGCCTTTAAAAAACCTGCTGCTATCTGATTTAAAACCTGCCCTTTAAAAGGTATAGCTTCCGGCAAAACCACATCAAATGCTGATATGCGATCGCTAACAACCATGGCCAGGTATTTATTTTTTATAGTATAAACATCGCGTACTTTTCCTTTATAAAAGGCCGTTTGCCCCGGAAAATTAAAGTGTGTTTCTTTTATTGCATTCATTTTTTTAGTATCAAGTATCTAGTACTTAGTATCAAGTATTTTATCGCCAGCAAAAATAGCAAATTCCGTCTTGCTACTTGATACTGACTACTTGCTACTAAAACTATTGTATATCTCCGTAAGCTGCTAATATTTTCCTTACCAGTTTGTGTCTTACTACGTCTTCGCCGCTTAAGTAAACTATGTCAATCCCTTTAATATCGGTTAAGATACGCAGGGCGGTATGCAAGCCTGATTGTTGTTTTTTAGGTAGATCTATCTGTGTAACATCACCCGTTACAATAAACTTGGCTGATGGCCCCATACGTGTTAAAAACATCTTTAACTGCATATCAGTAGCATTTTGTGCCTCATCCAAAATAACAAAGCAGTTATCCAGTGTACGGCCGCGCATAAATGCCAGTGGCGCGATCTCAATGGTACGGTTTTCCAGATAAAGTTTTAGCTTTTCGGCTGGTATCATATCATCAAGCGCGTCATATAACGGGCGCAGGTATGGATCTATCTTTTCCTTAAGGTCGCCCGGTAAAAAGCCGAGGTTCTCCCCTGCTTCAACTGCCGGCCTGGTAAGGATTATGCGTTTTATCTCCTTGTTTTTTAAAGCCCTTACTGCCAATGCAACCGCGGTATAGGTTTTACCTGTACCTGCCGGGCCAATGGCAAAAAGTATATCGCTTTTGTTAATACAATCAACCATTTTACGTTGGTTGGCTGTACGTGCCTTTACCATAACGCCGTTAGGGCCAAACACAATAACTTCGCCACTGGCAAACTTATCCGCTGCCGGATCTGCTGGTGAAGATGCTGATGCCTTTGTACCTAAAATGCGCTCAAGGTCAGTAATGTTAAGTGATTCATATTTCTCCACATGCTGCAGCAGGTGCTCAAATCTTTCATGAAACGTAGTTATTTCATGCTCATCCCCTAATATCTTTACCTCGTTGCCGCGGGCTACAATTTTTAGCTTTGGATACTGCTTTCTAATGATCTCAAAATGATCATTATTCGGTCCCCATAATACTGCGGGGTTGATGTTTTCAATTGATAATTTAAGTTCGTTCAATACAAATTGATTTTTTAGTTGCAGATTTTTATGAATTAAAAATTGATATTTGCAGCATCTAATGCTTCTACAAGATTAGTAATAAAATTTTAAAATATTAATGGCAATAATAACATTAACTACAGATTTGGGCGATAAAGATATTTATCAGGCTGCACTCAAAGGCAGCATCCTGAAATTGTTGCCAACCGTAAATATTGTTGATATTACCAATAGCGTTTCGGCCTTCAATATACAGCAAGCAGCGTTCATTTTAAAGAATAGTTTTTATTATTTTCCGAATGCTACGGTGCACTTAATTGGTATTGATACAGTTTTCAGCACATCAACCCGGTATCTGGCTATAAAATATAAAAATCATTATTTTGTTGGGGCTGATAATGGCATATTCTCCCTGATGTTCAATACCGAGCCTGATGAGGTGGTGGAAATAACTATTATGCAGGATCTTAAGTTTTTGCACTTCCCGCTGGCCGATATTTTTGTTAAGGCAGCCTGTCACCTGGCGAAAGGCGGTAAGCTAAGCGAAATAGGTATACCAACCAGCGATATTGAAAAGAAAATGAACCTGCAGCCTGTGGTTGATAAAAACCAGATAAAGGGCTCAGTAATCTATATCGACTCGTTCCAAAACGTGATAACCAATATAACCAAGGAATTTTTTAACAATGTACAGCGCGGACGCCGTTTTATTTTGTACTTTAAACGCAATGAAACCATTAACCATTTAAGCTGGCATTATAATGAAGTTCCTGAGGGTGAAAAGCTGTGCCTGTTTGGTATAAGCGACCATTTGGAGATAGCCATAAATAAAGGCAATGCTAGCGGCCTGTTAGGGCTAAATCTTGGCGATAGCGTTATACTCGATTTTGAATAATACATATGATGAAAAAAATACTTTTACTCGTTCTATTCTCTTTTTTTCTAGCTGATACCTATGCACAGGTAAGCGCCGACTCAATGGCTTACCAGGCACAACGTAAAAAGATAAATGATATGCTGGGACAGCGTAAACAAAAATTTGGTCAGTACGATCAAAGCTTAAGTCAGCACACAGGGATATTCGGACTGCAAACAAAAAAAGATATCCGCCACTCGAATGATATCTTGATGGATATTGTTAAAACTGATGATGATATTTTCGTTCAGCTAAAGGTGCTGTTAGATTATAAAACATTTGAGCAAAAAGAGGTTCAAAGTCATGTTATAGATGCTGATACAAGCAAGATGGGTTATATGACCACCATTAACCGGCTGAGGGATCAAAACGAAAAACTGAAACATGATATTGAGTTAACCGAGCAGGATCAGCAAAAAAGTAAACAGATATCTTTGGGGATAATCTTCGCGCTTCTTTTTGTTGTGATATTGCTTTTGAGGGCCAAATTCGTTAAAAAAGATAAATAGTTCATAGCCAATTAGTATATGATTTGTTACACAGGGTTTAGCTATGAATTAGGATGAAATTAACCATACACGGGGCTGCCCGACAGGTTACAGGCAGCATGCATTTGCTGCAGGTTGGCCAATATAAAATACTTGTGGATTGTGGGCTTGATTACGAGAAAGACCACAACATACAAATGAATGAGGATTTCCCGTTTAATCCGGCCGAGATTGACCTGGTAATACTTACCCACGCACACATTGACCATTCAGGCAACCTACCTACGCTTGTACGCTTAGGTTTTGAAGGACAAATATTATGCACTCCTCCTACAGCCGATCTTACTGAGCTTTTATTGATGGATTCGGTAAGTATTTTTATGCGTAAGGCGCAGAAAAAAGGAAAGCGCGGGAAAAGCAAATTCAATAGCGGCGGCCAGCCATTATACCTGCAAAAGCATGTGATGGATACAGTGGAGCGTTTTATTACCATCGGCTTTAACCGGCCATTCAGGGTGAATGGCGATATTGAACTTACTTTTATACCAGTTGGGCATTTGTTAGGCGCAGCGGCTGCAGTACTCAAGATAAATGATAACGGCACTGAAAAAAGCATAGCATTTACAGGCGATATAGGCCGTAAAAACTACCCTGTTTTAAATGATCCGGAAAGCTTACCACAGGTTGATTACCTGGTAACAGAATCAACCTACGGTGGCAGGTTTCATTCCAAAGGAAAATCTGTTGAGGAAACTTTGGTTGAGGTTATAGAAAAGGCTTGTATAAAAGAACAAGGCCGCATGATCATCCCTGCATTCAGCATCGGGCGCACACAATCATTGGTTTTTGCGCTTAATAAGATCTTCAGCAGCGGTTCATTGCCACCTGTTAAAGTGTTTGTTGATAGTCCGATGGCTTCAATGGCTACCGGTATTTACCGCAAATACCACAATCTGGTGAATCAGGAAGCGCAGGATTTTTATAAAAATCAGGGTGATGAGTTTGAGTTTGATAACTTAACCTACGTTGAAACTTTAAAGGACAGCCGACAGGTTTCCAATTATTTCGAGCCCTGCATTATCATATCTTCAGCCGGCATGCTGGAGGGCGGGCGCATACAGGATCACCTGTTCTATAACATCCAGAATTATTATTGCACCATACTTTTTATCGGCTACTGCGCCAAAGGGACTTTAGGCCATCGCTTATTGCGGGGCGACTCTATAGTTCACATTAAAGACCGCGACCTTGCGGTTTATGCCACCATTAAACAAACTGATGTACTAAGTGCTCACGGAGATCATGAGGATCTGACAAGTGTTGTTCATCAGCAGGACAAGTCTAAAACCAAAAGTATTTTCCTTGTGCATGGTGAAACAGAAAGCATGCAGGCTTTGGCCAATAGTTTGGAGTTTGATGGTTATAAAGTGGTGATACCGGAAAAGGGAATTAGCTACGACTTATAAAGTACGGATTTTATATAATTGTTTCGGCTCTTTTAGGTATAAGGTTATAAAACGGGTTGTTAAATATTTTCTTTAAGTTCTAAATGGTAGAATGACCTGGGGCCAGATTCTGTGTGGCAGAGCATAAATCCAAGTTTTTTAATGACATGGACGGAAGGATCGTTACCAACCTGTATGGTAGCTACAATTCGCTTAACCTTCAACACATCAAAACCAAAACGTATAAATGCCTGCCCGGCTTCTGTGGCAAAACCACGCCCCCAATACCCGCGTGCAATATAAAATGCCAAAGTGGCTTCATCTTTTATAGGGTTGCCATCCACATTAAAGTGTGGATATAAGCCACATCTTCCGATATATTTATTTTCAGATTTGAGAATAGTAGCCCACATTGCCAGGCGGTCGTTTACAGGTTGAAACGCGCCATTTAAAAAGCGGCTTTCCGCATCTTCCCGAGAACGAGCATATCCACCAACAAATTTCCGTACGTCCGGATCTTGTTCCATATCACAATAGGCATCCATATCAGCCATAATGTGCTGTCTGAAGATTAATCTTTCAGAAACAAGAATTATTAATTGAGCGTTATCACGTTCCACACTACTAATTTAAAGTAAAATGGCATGAATTTTTTAATTCATGCCATTCAAAAAAATTAGCCCGATCCGGCTTGTTACTTCTTAAAGTGCTCTATAATCAAGTTAGCTAACTCCACACCTATTCTTTCCTGTGCCTCGTTAGTGGCTGCGCCGATGTGTGGGGTTAGTGAAATTTTAGGATGTTTCAGAATCTCTTCGCGTGGTGTAGGTTCGTTATCGAATACATCCAAAGCTGCGAATGATACTTTACCGCTATTTAAGGCATCTATCAACGCCAGCTCGTCAATTAAGCCGCCGCGTGATATATTAACCAGGCCAACACCTTTTTTCATTTGAGCCAGTTCTTCAGCGCCTATAAGGGCCTTGTCGACAAATGGTGTATGCAGAGTAATAAAATCTGCTGTTTTGATGATCTTCTCCAATGAAGCTGATTCAATAGTAACATTTACTACGGTGCCGCCGCCTAAAACCAATGCCAGTTCAGGATTGAACGGGTAAAGATCATAAGCCAAAACATCCATGCCAACGCCAATAGCTATTTTAGCTACTTCGCGACCGATACGGCCAAAGCCTACAATACCTAAAGTTTTACCACGTAATTCAACACCTTTGGCATATGCTTTTTTAAGATCATTGAATTTAGTGTTTCCTTCAACAGGCATTTTGCGGTTGCTGTCAGCCAAAAAGCGAACGCCACCAAATAATTGCGCAAAAACCAGTTCGGCAACTGATAATGAAGATGAAGCCGGTGTATTGTATACGCCTATGCCTTTTTCTTTGGCATATTCAACATCAATATTATCAACGCCTACTCCGCCCCTGCCAATCAGCTTAAGGTTTGGTGTGGCATCAATTAAAGCTTTACGTACTTTAGTCGCGCTGCGCACAGTAATAGCGTCGTAAGCTTTTAATTTCTCAGGTAATTCGTCCTGTGGTATGTTGTTCGTATCTACTTCAAAACCGGCATCTTCCAGCATTTGTTTGCCTATCGGATCGATACCATCATTAGCTAATATTCTTATCATTACATTCTAGTGTTTAGCCCCCCAGCCCCCTAAAGGGGGAGCAATTAATTCAGTTCCTCCTTTAGGGAAGGCAGTTCCTTATTCCCCCTTCAGGGGGTTAGGGGGCTTATTTATTTTTCTCTGCAAATTCGCGCATGGTATCAATCAGCACATAAACGCTGGTGATAGGCAATGCATTGTATATAGACGCTCTGAAACCGCCTGCGCTTCTATGGCCTTTTATGCCAATTATTCCTTTTTCATCACATAATTTAAGGAATGGCTTTTCAAGCTCAGGATTTTCAGTTACGAAACAAACGTTCATAATTGAGCGATCCTCAGGAACGCATACACCTTTGAATAATGGGTTGCGGTCAATTTCTTCATATAGCACCTTTGCTTTAGCTTCGTTCTCTTTTTCGATAGCTTCAACACCACCTTTTGATTTAAGCCAGTTAAGTGTAAGCATTGAAACATATATGGCAAATACCGGAGGCGTGTTGTACATTGAGCCGCCTTCTATTTGTGTTTGATAGTTAAGCATAGCAGGTATTTTGCGACCTGATTTGCCTAATATTTCATCCTTAACAATTACTAGTGTAACACCTGCAGGGCCCATATTTTTTTGAGCACCGGCATAGATCAAACCAAAATCGGCAACATTTACTTTACGGCTGAAAATATCTGATGACATATCACAAACAACAGGTACCGGTGACGGGAAGAACTTATGCAGTTGCGTACCGTAAATGGTATTGTTTGATGTGATGTGGAAATAAGCTGCATCGGCAGGGATTTCAAAATCCTTAGGGATATAAGTGAAGTTAGCTTCTTTTGCTGTAGCAACAACTTGCGCCTCACCAAAATATTTAACTTCCTTTATTGCTTTATTTGCCCATACACCCGATTCAAGATAAGCAGCTTTTCCGCCCTCTGGTAATAAATTATAAGGTACCATAGCAAACTGTGTGCTTGCCCCCCCTTGTAAAAACAATACTGAATAACCTTCCGGAACGCTGAATAGCTCTTTAACTAATTTTACAGCTTCGTCCAAAACAGCTTCAAACTCAGGCGAGCGGTGTGAGATCTCTAATATAGAAAGTCCTATACCATTAAAATCTACCACTGCTGCTGCAGCCTGTTTTAAAACCTCATGAGGTAAAATGCCGGGTCCGGCACCAAAATTATGTTTCATATTATTAATAATTTATAGCTAAATACGTAATTAACAAATTGCTACTTAGCCGCGCCGAAGTTAATTAATTTGACAAAATATATAGAGATTATTTGCTTTTTTTTCAAAAGAAATACAATTCTCCGACTAAAACGGGTTAAGCAAGAAAGGTCAGTTAAAATGAGGATTTGGAATTGATTCTTAAAGCTTTACGATCGCGATAAGATACCTGGATGCTTTAAACTGGCTATGGTAGCCGTTGGGTCAGCTGATGCAAATACGGCATTACCTGCTACAAATACATTAGCGCCTGCATCACTAAGTTTGACAATATTGGTTTCATCAACACCACCATCAACTTCAATCAGCAGTTCGGGATTATAGCGTCTTTTCAGTGCTTTAATGTCAGCTAATTTTTTGTAAGTATTATCAATGAATTTTTGTCCGCCAAAGCCTGGATTTACAGACATGATGAGCACCATATCCAGATCAAGGATAATATCTTCCAATAAAGCTACAGTTGTATGCGGATTAATGGCAACACAAGCCTTACAGCCCAATTCCTTTATCACCTGTACGGTGCGATGCAGATTTGGGCAAGCTTCGTAATGCACCGTAATGCTAGCTGCTCCGGCCTCTTTAAAATCCTTTAAATAACGCTCGGGCTGTACAATCATTAAATGAACATCCAAAGGCTTTTTAGCATGTTTATAAACGGCCTTAACAACAGGCAATCCTAATGAAATATTAGGTACAAACATCCCGTCCATCACATCAACGTGGATCAGATCGGCCTCGCTGTTATTAATAAGTTCAATATCGCGTTGCAGATTAGCAAAATCGGCAGCTAAAATAGATGGAGCGACTAGATGGTTCATGCCTCAAAGATAGTAATTAGGATTTTAGTCGGAAAGTCCGGAAGTCGGAAAGTCAGTAAGAAAAAGTTAAATCAATGTAATTACTTCCGGTCTTTACAGACTTTCGGTCTTTCGGACTTAAATTAATCACAATTCAATAACAGATCGTAATATTTTTTCATAAGGATGATATCGTAATTAACCAGCGAACTATAAGCTTCTGATACCAGTTCGTTCAAAATAGAGGCACCAAGTTGACCACCTCCATTTGGAATGGATTCATAATACTTGATTAATTCTTTAACCCTTATAATTTCATATAATAATTGCTGGATCAGATCAGTTTGTGCGCTGTTCTGGATTTTATTCGCATTATTATCAAGAAAATCTAAAGGATCTTCGGTAGTAGATGTCATTTTTCGATAAAAAACTCGGCTTTTTGAAACTATTTAACTGATAGAAAGCCTAAAAATTAGCTTTTGTTTTAAAATTAAAAAATAAATTTTCAACAAAATAACAAAGCCCTCTTTATGAGGGCTTTGCATATACTAATTATTGCTATTTATTACTTAGCCGGTTCAGGCTTTGGCAATAACGCTTTTCTTGAAAGTTTGAATTTACCTTGCTTATCAATATCAAGCAATTTAACGCGAACTTCATCGCCAATCTGGAATATACCATCCATAGTTTCTATCCTGCGGTGATCAATTTCAGAAATGTGTAATAAACCATCTTTACCCGGCATAATTTCAACAAATGCGCCGAAAGGCATAATTGATTTTACTTTGCCTTCGTATATCTCGCCAACCTCAGGTTTTGAAGCGATGTTTTTGATACGGGTTACCGCTTTATCAATTGCTTCCTTGTTATCAGCAAAGATTTGAACTACACCCTGGTTGCCAACTTCTTCAATTGAGATGGTAGCACCGGTTTCGCGTTGCATTTCCTGGATGATCTTTCCTCCCGGGCCAATTACCGCGCCAATGTATTCCTTATCTATACGGATAGTGATAATGCGTGGTGCATGTGGTTTGTAATCCTCACGAGGCTCAGTAATGGTTTTAGCCATTTCACCAAGGATATGTAAACGGCCTTCTTTAGCCTGGTTTAAAGCATTTGTTAAAACTTCGTATGATAAACCATTTATTTTCAGGTCCATTTGAACAGCAACAATACCATTTTTAGTACCGGTTACTTTAAAGTCCATATCACCTAAGTGATCTTCATCACCCAAAATATCAGAAAGGATAGCATATTTAGTACCCATTTCATTGGTGATCAATCCCATCGCGATACCTGATACCGGGTTGGTGATTTTAACACCTGCATCCATCAACGCCAATGTACCGGCACAAACCGTAGCCATTGATGACGAACCGTTTGATTCAAGGATATCAGATACTATACGGATAGTGTATGGATTTGCGTCTTCGGCAGGTAATACACGTTTTAATGAACGCATAGCTAAGTTACCGTGACCAATCTCACGACGACCAGCTCCCCTGTTTGGGCGAACCTCACCGGTTGAGAAACCAGGGAAGTTATAGTGTAATAAGAATTTTTGATAACCGTTAATGAACGCGCCATCAATCATTTGCTCATCATCCTTAGCACCTAAGGTAACTGTTGTTAATGACTGTGTTTCGCCACGGGTGAATACAGCAGAACCGTGTGCAGATGGTAAATAACCAACTTCACTCCATATTGGGCGGATCTGGGTAGTGGTACGACCGTCTAAACGTTTGCCTTCGTCTAATACCAGGTTACGAATAGCATCATACTCCACATCGTGATAGTATTTTTTAGCTAAGAATTTAGTGATATCATCAATTTCGCCTAAGGTAGCGATGTATTCGTCACGTACTGCTTTAAATTTAGCACCACGCTCGTCTTTACCAGATGCTTCAGCAGCAATAGCGTAAACTTTATCATAAGTAGCAGCGTAGATAGCTTTCTCCAACTCATCATTGCTGTGCTCGTGGCTGTAAACGCGTTTTTCAGTTTTTCCAACTGCAATAGTCAGCTCTTTTTGTATAAAGCATTGTACCTTAATAGCTTCGTGTGCAAATTTAATTGCTTCAACTAATTCAGCTTCCTGTATCTCAGCACTTTCACCTTCAACCATGTTGATGTCAAACTCGCTACCGGCAACAATAAATTCTAAAGTTGCAGTTTGCAATTGAGTTAAAGTTGGGTTGATAACTAATTTACCGTCAACTTTAGCTACACGAACTTCGGATATAGGGCCATTGAAAGGGATATCAGAAACTGATAATGCTGCTGATGCAGCTAAGCCAGCTAAACAATCAGGCATAATATCCTTATCAGCTGATATTAAGGTTATCATTACTTGTGTATCAGCATGATAATCTTCAGGGAACATTGGGCGTAATGCACGGTCAACCAAACGGGAGATCAATACCTCATAGTCTGATAAACGTGCCTCACGGCGTAAAAAGCCACCTGGAATACGACCAGTGGCAGCGTATTTTTCTTGATAATCAACAGAAAGAGGTAAAAAATCAACTCCTTCCTTTGCGTCAGGCGATGAAACTACGGTAGCTAATAACATGGTATCACCCATTTTTATTACTACTGATCCATCGGCTTGTTTGGCCAGTTTACCTGTTTCGATCTCGATGGTGCGGCCGTCACCTAAATCGATTACTTTTTTAATTACATTCATCTTTTGTGTGTTATGATGCGCTTTCGTCTTTAGGGCGCACCGATTTTATTTGTGTGTAAACTTTTGTTTCAGAAAGTAAAAAAGCCATCCCCTTAAATTTGAGACGGCTTTTTGTTTGGTACGTATAAGATATTATTTAATGATATCTCTTAATGCCAATGCTTTGATAATAGCACGATACCTGTTGATATCTTTTTTGTATAGGTAAGCCAGCAATCCGCGGCGTTTACCTACTAATTTTTGAAGCGATAACTGGGTAGAAAAATCGTGTTTATTTTTCTTTAAGTGACCGGTTAAATGAGCAATACGGTTTGTAAATAAAGCTACCTGTCCTTCGGTAGATCCTGTGTCGGTAACAGCTTTACCGTGTTGTTCGAAAATCTCTGATTTCCATTCTTTACTTAAATACATTACTTGAATAATACTAAAGCGTAAATAAATTTTGTTAATTGTGGGTGCAAAGATAGCCAATTAATTCAAAAGTAAAAATAGATTTTTAGTCCATAGCCCTCAGTCTCTAGTCCTGAGTGAAAATGCAATATTTAATACATCAAAACTAAAATCAAAAAACAATTATCCTACTTTTGACTTGAGACTTTTAACTATAGACTTTCAACTCAAATGTATACTACTTACGAATCCGAACTCCGTGTACGCCCCGACGACATTGATATGTTTAACCATGTGCATAACAGTAAGTACTTTGATTATGTGCTGGCTGCGCGCTATGATCAGATGGAACGCTGCTATGGGTTAAGTATGGAGTCATTCATTGAACGTGGTTTTGGCTGGCTGGTACGCAGTGTGTATATGGATTACAAGCGGGCACTTAAAATGAGTGATTATTTTTTAGTGCGTACAGGTATTAAAACCATCGATGCAAAGAAATGCAAGGTTCATTTTGAGATCATCAGCAAAGTAACCGGGAAAATTTGCTGCGATGGGTGGTTTGATTTTGTATTGATAGACCTTAAAACGGGCAAAGGAGTGCCCATACCGCAGGATGTTATTGAGCATTATCTGAATTGAAATAGGAAATTGAGTCATTTAACTATTATTTGTAAATCACTCTGGTATAGTATATAAATCCCCTATTTATAAAGTCAATTTTCACAGGTTGGGTATTCTAAGCCCCAATTATACACCTGTTTTATTGTTTTTTACAGTTAAATGCCGTTAGGTACAATACTTGCCTATGTTTTGGCATTAAACAGTAAAATCAATATCCATGAAAAAGAAACTTTTCTTAGTTATCATAGCAATAACAGTATTAATTTCAGCAAGGGCAACAGCACATGATAGACAACCATATTGCCCGCCAACAAAACCAACCCCTCCTTCAACCCACTTGCCAATCAATAATGGTGTTGCATTTTTAATGGTTGCAGGTGTTGCTATTGGTATAACTACTGTTAGTAAAGCAAAATCACTTAAAGCTGTTACTGTAAAAGCATAATTTTTTTTTGCGATTAGATATTTAACGCAATAGTTATAGTACATAATTAATACCCTATAAAATCAGGAACCGGCTTATTAACATTTGCCGGTTTTTGATTTTATAAACTTTTTCAAATCGCATTAAATTAATATGCTGACAGATGTACTTTTCCTGTTATATATTATTCTTTTTTAAATTCATCCAAAAGATAAATTATTCACCTTTTTCAAATTCTACTTTAATAAATTCCCATAGGTTAATATTTCCACAACTTGGGGATGATAAACCACGTAGAAAAACATTTCTCTTAATGAATTTTATATTTCCCTAAAAGAAATATAAAATTCATTAAGAGAAAATATCGCTGAACAAAAATAAATAGTGCATCATTGGCATGGGGCATAATTGTTGCATTAACTTTATAAATCAACAAACAATAAATTATGAAAAAGCACATTTATTTATTCTCAGTTATTATGTTAGCGAGCACTCTTTTTATGGCTGCACCTGCAAACGCAAGTACTATTACTGTTGCTACAGTCACAAGTAATAATTCGAATAGTTGGTTGGGCGATCTTTTGGGTTTACTTGGCTTAGACGGCCCGTCAGGTTCAGGAAATACTGGTAACACAGGCAATACTGGCGGCTCAGGCACGCAGCTACCAATTAATAATGGTTTAATGTTTTTAATGGCTGCCGGAGTTGTTATTGGAATTACTGCTATTAAGAAAAACAAACTTATTAAATTAGCCTAATGGTTATTGACACGTATAGAAGTAAGTGGAAAAAAGTTCCGGTAGCTGTAAGGCAGTTTATATTACGTGCCCTTGCAATTTTAATCAGCTGGAAAATATTATACCTGGTTTTCTTATTACCTACACGGGTATTGGATAAGCCACTCAGCCATTCAGTTGCAAATGGTACTTCCTGGCTGTTAAATAAGTATACTAACTCAACTGCTTACTATGCCAAATCTGATATCGGTACCGTTATTACCGATAACGGGCCAGTTATCAGTCCGCTGGAGGATGTTTACTTTAATCAGCGGAACGTTATTTCAATTGAAGACCCTTGCAACGCGCTTGAGCTATTTGTACTCTATGCCGGGTTTATTGTATGTATGCCGGCATCATTATGGCGAAAAATAATATTTATTACAGGTGGTATTTTGCTCATCCACATTACAAATGTTATCAGATGTGCTGTGGTGGCCTATACTATCATATATAACCCTAAGTATGCCGACTTTGCGCACCACTATGTTTTCACATTTATAGTTTATGCCCTTATTATTGCACTGTGGCTAATCTTCGTAAAAAAGCTTAAAATTACGCATGCTGAAACTGAGCAATAAACAACGCTATTACTGGCTGGGATTTATAATAATAGCTGTCATTTATTCCTTATATAACTTGTATTTAGTTGATGTTAGCTACTATCAATCCATCCCACGCAAAATAAGGCATGTGGGTAAATTAGTAGCGGTATTAACCATATACGGAACCGGTACCTTCGCGTTAAAAAAATATACGGGCGACTGGATGATGTTCATTTGGCACATGATACATATAGTAATCATAACATTACTACTTCTCATCGGTATTTACGACTGGACTTTCGGTGCAGTTACCATGCAAATCCGCAATATTGCCGACACCTTGTTTGAGTTTCTTATTTCGCCTGTTATTTATATTGCCGTAGGGATATTGAATAGTAAGTTTGGCAAAGCAGAGAAAAATGTGTAGCGGTAACAAAGTCTATCCCTGCAATTATAATTTGTAATTTCGTTACACCTAAATTTAGTTGAGTGCTGAAATATCTAAAGACAACCAGAATAAAACTGCTTGCTGAAATTACAACTGTTCCTGAAGTGTTGCAAGGTAACTATTTTCCCTCTTTAGATGGGTTAAGAGCAATTGCCATTTTCATGGTTATGCTCGCTCATTTTGGTACTGATACCATTCTTTTTCATTATAATTTATTAATTGACAGCAAAATAGGGGTACATATCTTTTTTGTACTTAGTGGATTTTTAATCACGACACAATTAATAAAAGAAAAACTGCGAACAGGCAACATCTCGGTTAAACATTTCTATACCCGAAGAATATTGCGAATTGTACCATTAGCCTATTTATTCCTGATAGTACTCATCATTATCAGTGTTTGCTATTACCGAATGAGTACAAAATCAGATTTTATATACTCATTTCTGTTTTTAAAAAACTTACCTATTAAGAACCAACCATTTACAGCTCATCTTTGGACACTGTCTGTTGAAGAACAGTTTTATATCATTTTACCTTTATTAATGTACTTAGGCATAAAAAGGTATTTCAATTTCGCTTTATTCGTTGTGATTTTTGTTCCGCTCCTATCAATTCTGGCTTTTAATTGTATCGGATACTCTTTCACAAATCATATTTTCGAACTGTTTATAAAATTCATAATGTATTCTTTTTGGAAAGGGCCAACTATAATTTTAATTGGTTCGGTATTTTCAATCTTAACATTTAAAGGAATCATTAAGTCTGAACCAAACAACAAGCATTATTTTCTAAGCTTCTTCTTATTAATATTAGCAATCCTAATAAGTACAAGAAATTTCATTTTATACAGTAAGTATACATCTGAGTATATATCTTCAATTATTATAGCCTATGTAATATTGTTAAATATCAGATCACAAAACTTTTTATCGAAGATTTTAAGTAATCGTATCCTGGTTAAAATTGGAATTCTATCCTATAGCATATACATATGGCAGCAAATTTTCATCGGCAAATTCTTTTGGATACCGTGGTTAAAAGAGCTGAACAGCTTACCGCTGATCTTCGTAATAGTGCTAAAGCTGGTCTTTATGATCCCGATTGCCTATATCAGTTATTATTTATTTGAAACCCCTTTCCTAAAACTGAAGGAAAAGTTTAAATAGAAAATGACACAAGGCTCATATCAAGAAAATCGCTTAAATCCTAAAAATCCTGGTTCCTAGAACGCTCCTTCAATCAAATCACCATAAAAATCCATTACGCTCATACCAGCTGCGCGTACCTGTTGTGGTATCAAGCTTGCAGCAGATTGTCCGGGCGTAGTATTTACTTCGATAAAATAAAAATCAAGCGTATCCTCCAGCAAAATAAAATCAATACGTACCATGCCTTTGCAGTTTAGGCGCAGGTAAATTTCGGTGAGTATTTCGGCAATTTTATCGTTTAGCTCAGGGCTCAGATCGGCAGGTGTAATTTCTTCAGATGCTCCGGCAGTATATTTGGCTTCGTAATCAAAAAACTCCTTAAAGCTTATTATTTCAGTGGCGGGTAAAACCGTGATCTTACCTTTTAAACGGGCTATACCCCTGCTAAACTCGCGTCCTTTTATAAACTCCTCAACCAAAACCTGGTCATCCTCATCAAATGCTTTTTTAAGCGCCTCGGGTAAGCCGGCAATATTATGCACCTTGCTCATGCCCACGCTACTGCCGCCGTTGTTAGGTTTTATAAACAACGGGAACTTTAAGTTAGCGGCAATTGTTGCCACATCATGCGCATCCTTACGGTGCAATTGCATTGACCGGGCCGCATTAAGACCATGTATACCATGTACAATAGTTTTTGTATAAGCCTTGTTCATGGTAATAGCCGATGTTGTTGCATCGCAGGTATTATACGGGATGCCCATCATATCAAAATAACCCTGTAATTTACCATCCTCGCCAGGTGTACCGTGTACGGTGATAAAAGCGAAATCAAACTTCACCTTCTCCCCTTTTATGATTAGGCTGAAATCGTTTTTATCAATATTTATTTTACCCCCCTCGCCATCATAAAACCAGCTATCGCGGTTTATCAATACGGTATAAACTTTGTATTTAGCCGGATCAAGATTGGCAGCTATATTTTTAGCGCTGTTAAGCGAAACTTCATATTCCCCGGTATATCCTCCCGCACAAAGTGCAATGTTTTTTGTTGTCATACTTGTCAAAGATAATATTTTTGATTTCGGATTTTTCGCTGTTGTATATTTTATGGAGCTCAAGAGGGCTTCGCCGTTTCGGACGTTGGATTTCGGATTTATTTTAATATTTTAACAAAGTTAGATTAATATATAGGTTCTAAAATCCCAAATCGTAATTCCGAAATCCGAAATTTTACATTATGTTTGATTGCTCATTAAGCGTGAATACCCTTATAAAAAACAATGAATAAATTTTGGGACTACTTAAAAACAAAAGCATTTCGTAACAACTTTTTCGCAGCGATAGGTACAGTAATATTGGTTGTGATCATCGCTTTTTTTAGTTTGAGTTATTACACCCGCCACGGCGAAGGCATACCTGTACCAACTTTAAAAGGCCTGCCCGTTGAAAAAGCTATACAGCTTTTGAAAGATCAGGGCTTTGGCTACCAGATTGATTCGGTTTACGTACTGGATGAACCGGCCGGAACCATTGTTGAACAGGACCCGGATGCCGGCACTAACGTAAAAGTAAACCGTATAATTTATTTAACTATGGTTACCCGACTTGCGCCTGATGTAACCATGCCCGACTTGCAGAATGAAAATTATATGGAGGCTGTGGCCACACTGGCTAACTACGGGTTAAAAGTGGGCGACACTACTTATAAAGCTGATATTGCCGATCATATTTTACAAGCTAGCTTTGCAGGTCATGTTATAGCTGCAGGCGCAAAAATACCAAAGGGTTCAAAACTTGACCTGGTGATAGGTAATGGTGCAGGTGCAAGCGAAGTTGAAATACCAGATCTGGTTAACCAGGATCTGGATGCTGCAAAGTTTGCTATTAAGGGTGCAGGTTTAACAGTAGGAACCGTTACCTATGAAGGTTCTATTACAGATTCAAGCAATGTGGTTGTTTCAGCACAGTTTCCGATAAAAACAGATTCTTCAAAAGTAAGCCTGGGCACGCGCATTAACCTGACTGTTACACAAGGTAAAAAAGCAGATGGATCCAATTAGTGCAAACGACTTTATGGCTCGCCTTAATAGCGGCGAACAACTGAATGTGCTTGATGTACGCGAGGAAATAGAATATTTAACTTATAACATCGGCGGAAAAAACATTCCTGTAAGTAAGTTGTCTTCTCAATTAGATGAACTTGGATATAACAAAACAGATGAACTTATAGTTATATGTACCATGGGTAAGCGCAGTGAAACAGCCCGTATACTATTAAATGAAAACGGCTATGTTAATGCACGTAACCTATCGGGCGGGTTAATTGCCATTCAAAAAGATCAACAATAACAAAATATATTAATTATCATGACTAAAAAGAAAGCATCGTCAGGTACAGCTAAAAAATTCATTATTGCCCTGGTGCTGTTAATTATTATATCGCTGGGCATTACCTGTGTGGTTTATTACCTACGCTATTTCGGCCCTAACGTTTCCGACAAACAACAATATTTATACATACATACCGGTGCTACTTTTGATGATGTGTATAAAACCATCCGTGATGAAGGCATTGTTAAAGATACAACCACTTTTCACTGGGCGGCTGTAAACATGAAGTATACTACCCGTGTTAAACCGGGAAGATACCGTTTACACGAAGGTATGAGCAACCGCAAATTCATTAACATGCTGGCTTCAGGCGCTCAGGAACCGGTAACACTGGCATTCCATAATTTACGTTTGAAAGAACAGTTTGCCGGTTTTGTATCAAAAAAAATAGAGCCGGATTCAATCGCTATTCTTAACCTATTGGATTCAGCTGCTTATGTAAAGCAATATGGTTTTACCACTGATAATGTGTATACCATGTTCATGCCTAACTCCTACCAGCTATACTGGAATACTTCGCCCGAGAAATTGTTTAAGCGGATGTATGCCAATTATGAGAAATTCTGGACGCCGGAACGTAAACAACGCGCAGCTGAAATCAACCTGAGCCCGGTACAGGTATCTATTTTAGCCTCTATAGTTGATGCTGAAGCTTTGCATGACGATGAAATGCCAACCATAGCAGGATTGTACCTTAACCGCCTTAAAAAAGGCATGAAACTGGAATCAGACCCGACTGTGATATTCGCACTGCATGATTTTACCATTCACCGTGTGTTGAACAAGGATCTGAAAGTAATATCGCCTTATAATACCTATATGTATGCAGGTTTGCCCCCGGGCCCGGTGATGATGCCATCTATAAATGCAGTTAACTCCGTACTTGATTACAAAGCCAGCAATTACATATATATGTGTGCCAAGGCAGATTTTTCAGGCTATCACGCTTTTGCTACCAATGTTGCCGACCATTTAATTAATGCTCATAAGTTTCAGCAGGCGCTCGACGCTCGACATATTGAAAAGTAATGCTTGAGTTTTCAACAAAGCTACGTGTACGTTACGGCGAAACCGACCAGATGGGCTATGTTTACTACGGCAACTATGCCGAATTTTATGAGGTAGCCCGTGTTGATATGCTCCGCGACCTGGGTTTGAGCTACAGGGCAATGGAAGAAACGGGCATTATGCTGCCGGTTGCCGAACTGCATTGCAAATACCTGAAACCCGCTTTGTACGACCAGGAAATCACTATAAAAGTAATTATGGATGAAATGCCCGGAGTAAAGATCCACTTCAAATACGAATTGTATAATGAAACTGAAGAACTTATAAATACAGGAGCTACTACACTTGTTTTTGTAAGCAAAAAAACGGGCCGGCCATGCTTTCCGCCAAGGGATTTTATAGCTAAATTAAAGCCTTTTTTTGAGTAGATTTGAGCTTAAATGAGATGGCTGAACCGCTTTTTATTACGATTTAAGTATTACCGGTCTTTTACCAACTGGACGAAATCTGTATTGTTACCCGGTTTTGGCCCACTATCATTATATGAGGTCGTCATATTTTTTGTGCAGGAATTTTTGCAGGGGACATTAACCACCAAAGCTTCAGCGCTGGCCTATAATTTTATGCTGGCATTATTCCCGGCCACTATATTTTTGTTTACGCTTATCCCCTACATACCCATTAATAACTTTCAGGATGAGTTACTCAATCTTATTGGGTTGGTTTTACCTAATGAGCGCACTTCGCAATTCTTTGATTCAAACGTGGTGGTTATCATCAAACATCAAAACGGGCAGTTATTATCAGTTGGTTTTCTGTCAGCCTTAATACTTGCCACCAATGGCGTAAATAACCTCATGAGAGCATTCAACAGGTCGTCATTAGTAATGGAGACCCGTACCTGGTTAAAAAGGCGCTGGGTGGCCCTTATCCTTACCGTTGTGATCAGTACATCCATGCTGATAGCAATTACCATTATGATAGCCGGACAAAGTGCTATCAGCTTTCTGCAGGCGCATTTTTTTAGTAAAGGCCATTTCTGGCTTTATATATTTGCCTTATCGAGGTGGATTATCATTGTGTTAATATTTTTCACTACGGTATCTATCCTGTACAGGTATGGGCCAGCCCATAAACAACGATGGGCATTCATTAATCCTGGCTCCATGATGGCGACCGGGTTGGCGGTCCTAACATCATTAGGGTTTACGTACTATATCAACCACTTTTCTCATTATAATAAGATCTATGGTTCCATAGGTACACTCATCGTTGTGATGCTTTGGCTGTACCTGAATTCGCTAATTATTTTGATGGGATTCGAATTAAACGCCAATATCGACTTCGCAAAACGCAATATTAAAGTGGTAAAACCTACTTTTAACAGCTTCAGGCATTGAAATTCAAAAAAAATGCAAAGTTAATGATTTGGTCATCAATTCATTATATGGAAATGTTAAATATTTGAAAAAAAATCAATATCAAATTTGCCAATTCGCCCCGGATTTGTACTTTTGTCCCCGGAGAGCTGGCAGAGTGGTCGATTGCGGCAGTCTTGAAAACTGTTGAACTGTGAAAGGTTCCTGGGGTTCGAATCCCTAGCTCTCCGCAAATATCGGTATCAAAACCAAACAAAAGCCTGCAAATCAAATGATTGCAGGCTTTTGTATTTTAATCGAAAACCCTAATAATACACCATTTCCCGACAAAAAGGGGCGTGATTAGGTGAGTAGGTTTACGGGATAGTACAACTCACCGAATATGACATAACTATTTGACATACAGCATGTTCAAAAACTGAACATCTTGACTGGAAGTATCTGCAAAGCTAAATTTGTTTCACCTTTTAATGTTTAAAAACATGAAAACTAATTTTAGCCTGCTCTTCTATATGAAGAAGCAAAAGAACTACCAATCAGGCTCAGCGCCGATCTACATTCGCATTACAGTCAGTGGAAAACGGTCAGAAACCACAACAGGACGTGAATGCGAACCTTCTCGCTGGAATGCCGGCACAGGCCGCGCCAACGGCACAAAGGAAGACACCAGGGCATTTAATGCATTCCTGGACGATTTGCAAACTAAAGTCTATCAGGCACACCGGCTGTTAACCGAAGCTGATGAATTAATTACCGCCGAAACCATCCGAAACAAGTTCCTGGGCAAAACAGAAAAACCACGTTCTTTAATTGATATATTTAAGGATCACAATAAAAAGGTGGAAGCACTTATTGGGAAAGAATATGCTAAAGGTACTTTATGCCGTTATCAAACCTCCTTAAAACATACTATTGATTTCCTCAAATGGAAATACAACCTTACAGATATTGACATTAAAAAGGTAGATCATGCCTTTCTCATGGAATATGAGTTTTACCTGCGTTCCGAACGTAAATGCGCAAATAACTCTGCCGTTAAGTATATCAAGAACTTTGGAAAGATCATCCGTATTTGCATTGCTAACCGGTGGCTTATTTATGACCCATTCCTGAACTACAAGAATAAAATCAAAACAGTTGACCGGGTTTATTTGACAACAGGTGAATTACAGGAAATGACCAATAAAGATATGGTAACTGACCGCCTAACACAGGTTAGGGACATTTTCCTATTTTGTTGTTTTACGGGGCTGGCTTATGCAGATGTGAAAAAACTACGGAGGTGGGATTTTGTAACCGGTATAGATGGTGAACAATGGATTTCTATAAAAAGGCAAAAAACTGATACTCCCTCCCGAATTCCTTTATTGCCTGCGGCCTCTACTCTTATGCAACGTTATGTAGATCATCCAAATTGTGAGAACAGCGGCAGAGTATTACCAGTGTTGAGCAATCAGAAAATGAATTCCTATTTAAAGGAAATAGCAGACGTATGCGGCATTAACAAACCCATAACATTCCATATTGCCCGGCACACATTTGCAACCACTGTAACGCTCTTAAATGGTGTCCCTATTGAAAGCGTATCAAAAATGTTGGGCCACACCAATATTAAGACGACACAGCATTATGCCAAAATACTGGATATTAAGGTTGGTGCAGATATGGCGTTACTGAAAAAAAAGTTTGCTTCACCTAAAATAATTACAAAAAGAATCACTACCAGCTTAACATGGTTCCACTCCTTGTTATGTACAGGTGCCGGCCCATCATAAGGTGACATCATATTAAAGAGCAGCACACCATTTACGACCGGTGCGTACTGTATATCGTCGTTGTCGCGCTTGCTGTCGTCCTTTTTAGTACGCAGATAAACGTATTCGCTTTCCTTAGTATTTTCCTGACGGAAGTATATGCCTATTGGGCCAAAACCCCTTGTTTCTGCATCGATCGGCTGCGTATCGAATTCAATTGTGCCGTTGGTAAAGATTAATCCTTTAAGATTGATTTGCCCGCCATTGGGGCGCATTTTAATAGCCTTTACACCTTTGTAAGTGACAAATTCCGCTTTTGCGGCAGTAGTATCCCACCTGAGAGTTTCAAAAGGAATTATGATTGATTTTTGATTGTTTTTGATTTGCGCATGGCAGCCAAAGTAAAAAAATAGTACTAAAGGCGCGGTCACGAATAAGTTTCTCAAAGTCATGTTTGTTGAAATTTAAGCAAGGTAATAAGTATATGAGGTGGTCTGATATTTAATTTTTACAAAATGCCCGGTTTGTTACATTAGCGCGCCCTGTTTTTTTCGTCCTCGTTTGAAGTTTCCCTTTGCTTCGCATCTTTCACGTTTTTACCGAGCTTGTAGGTGAATGATAGAGTAATATTCCGTGTATCACCTCTCATCAATGAGCCATTATCCTGATTCAGGTAGTGTGAGCTCACATTAAAAGAATTCCCGTAGAAAATATCACCGGCAGACAGTTTAAGCGTTCCGTCATGAAAAATTGTTTTCCTTATGCCGAAGCTTACGTCGTAGGTACGGTCGATATCGAAGATCCCCGCTATGTGAGGCGTGTTATACCAGGCATTTAATTCTGCCTTCAACCCGGCGCCCTTGTCTATGGTAAATGCCTGATCAATGCTGCCATTGAAAGTTAATTTATGGTAATCATAACTGCCCTGCAGGTAAGCTGACCTTTCGGTTTGCCAGGACAAATCTGCCGTAGTATTGATTTCCCACCAATTCGTCGGATTGAAGGGAGCTGATAGGCGGACACCTGCGTTTGAACTGAAGCCGAGATTTTGCTGGGTAGTATAAAGGAGATGATCCACGTTATCCTGTACCGTTGCGTAGGTGAACATATCATGTGTAACATTGTAATAACCTGTGATGTTATACAGCTTCTTCCAGGTGTAACCCAATTCTATATTCTGAACAAATGAAGGCTGTAATGCAGGATTTCCCTCAACAAATGAATAAGGTGTAACATAGGTTTTAAAAGGGTTCAGCCTGAAATATTCGGGACGCTGAATACGGTAGCTGTAGGTCAGCTGCAGATCACTGTTGTCGTTTAGTTTATAAATAACATAAGCGGTAGGGAAAAGCTTAAAGTAACTACGTTTATTTAACGAGTCAAGTGTAGCTGAAAAACCCTGGCTGCGCGTATACTCTCCACGTAACCCGCCCTGGAATGTCCAGTTACCCACGGTTCCATTGATGCTGGTATATAACGCTGCAGTATTTTCGGTGTAGGTAAAATGATCGCTCTGGTTACTGGCTAGAACGGGTATCGCACCGGCGTTGTTAAAATAATTAAAGGTGTTGTCAGTTTTTATGCTGCTGTACTTTATTCCTGATGTCAATGTCCAGCGCTTATATAATTTGCTGGTATAATCTGCCTTTCCCGAGTATATATTGATATCCTGAGTGGTTGGGGTATATATATGATAGGAGGTTGATGCAGGGCTACCGTCAGGCAGGAAGGAATAATTATCAAGAAACTGCCTGTTAGTTGACCTAAATGGAAGGTAATCAAAATCTACGGTCAAACTTTTTCCGGTTGTATCGATTTTCAGCATATAATTCGCGTTAAACCCGATCTGGGTGGTATTACTTTTGCTGTTCGTTATGGTATGAAGCAGGGAATCAGGTTTTGCGTTGCTGCCGCCTGCTACGGAAGTGTTAGTTTCGCTATGCCCGTTACCAGCCGCATTGTAGCCGGTAACCAGAAATCCGATTACCTGGTTTTTACTAAGCTGGTAATCAGCCCCAAGTTTATAATTATTGACTGCTGATTTCCGGTGATTAACAACATCACTGTTCCAGAAAGAAGGATTACCTGGGGTATTGTAGTTTACAAAGTCTGTTTCTTTATAATCTTTATCCCGGTTGCTGTAATTGTAACTGCCGAAGACATTCAGTTTATCCTTACGGTAATTGAAAATCGCCCCGGCATTATAGCTTCCATAGGTCGCCTGTGTATAGCCGGAATTCAGGGTGACATTCAATCCATCCGATTTTGATTTTTTGGTTACGATGTTAATGATTGCCCCACCTTCTGCATCATATTTTGCCGGCGGGTTTGTAATGACCTCTATTTTTGAAACCGCGTCTGAGGGGAGCCCCTGAAGATAGGTGGTCAGCTCATCGCCCGATAAATGCAGCGGCCGGTCATCGACATATACCGTTACATTTTTTCTATCAGCAGTCAGTGTATTGCCGCTGTTCAGCTGAACTCCCGGCGCTTTGGTCATGGCATCCCAGGCACTTCCGCCGCTGGCGACAATGCTATTTTCTACATTAAATACGACCCGGTCAATTTTTCTTTCAATGACCGGTCTCGCGGCTGAAATGGTAACCATGCCTAACTGCTTTGCAGTTTCCTCCATAATAATCAGCAGCGTATCTTTCGGCAGCGTAATAGACTTTATAATGGTCTTATATCCGATAAGTGTGGCAGTGAGGGTAAAACTACCGCTACTCTTTGTATTAATAGTAAAGCGCCCTGAATCAGCAAGCGCATAAGTCGCCGCATTATTTTGCTGGCTCAAAGCTATGGTTACCGCATCAAGCCGATGCCCTGACCGGTCGCTGACCATTCCCTTAATCCTTGTTTGGGCGATTAATAAAAACGGCAGATTTAAAATGAACATTATCAGTAACTTTTTCATGCAGCAAACCTACTGCGGATTAAGATTAAGGCGGGTTAAGTAAGATTAAATAAGGTTAAATCTTAAGTATGCTGAAACTCAGTCACTTTTATTGACCACTTTTGTTTTGTGAAAATTACTGCAAACAGGTATTTAATTCCAATCATGTCCGGCATTATCCTGCTGGCCGTCTGTCTGCAGCTGATTTGGCTTGACCAACTTTTTAAAAAACAAAATCAGCTTGTTCAAGAAGAACTGGAACAAGTGGTGAACAAAGCTTCAAGAGAGGCGATGTACAATAACCTGTTGGGAGATAAAAAGGGAAACGGCGACTACCGCCAATTTTTTTTGTCCCCCAGATGGATCAATTTGAAAACAGCGTTTGATGCGATCACCGACAGCGAGGTTAACCGTTACTTAAACAGTTCCTTTGCTTCTTCCGCGTTCAGGGACAGTGTTGTGGTCAATATTCACTTACAGGTTTACAGCGGAAATACTGCTGTGAACCACGCCGCAATGGCTCGTAGTTCTCCAAAGCAAGTAAGCCCCGAAATGTTAGCAATTGATCAGCGTTCTGTGTTAAAGATGGACAGCACCGTAAAAGTGTTGCTGAAACAGGCTGATTTAAACGTGGAAGCCTATTACGGAGCCTTCCGGTACCGGAACAATGACGAACAAATAAAATACAGTGTCAACAATCCGGTAACTCATCCTGCTTACCGTTCCCGTAAATATAGTTATGACCTCAGATCTAAAAATAAATACGAACTGATCGTACCTGGTTTGGACAGCCTGGTTTTATGGCGGATGCGTATTTACATCTGTTCAGCATTTGTCCTTATCCTGCTGATTGGTTTCGCCTGTTATTATATCTTGAAATCCATCGCCAACAAACAGTTGTATGCAGAAGCTAAAGCGGCATTTACCAGTAACATGTCCCACGAACTTAAAACGCCGCTTGCCATTATTGAAGTCGCCCTGGATTCCATCACTCGCTATAATTTGCTGGCAAAGCCCGAAAAGCTTAACAATTATTTAGAGATCAGTAAAACCGAGTTGCAAAGATTAAAACAGATGATTGATAAGGCACTACGGCTGGATGATATAGATAAAGGAAATATTAAACTGCACCAGGAACTTTACGACGTGCAGCAATGCCTTACGCTTGTGGTGGCTTCGATGAGCGTTCAGGTTATCAATAAGAATGCGACAATTACATACAAGCCTTCAGCAGAACCCTGTTTTGTTAGCGGCGATCCTGTTCATTTGACCAATGTCTTCTATAACCTGATCGAGAACGCGCTGAAATATGGCCAGACTGGTGTGCATATTGAGGTGGACTGTACGTGTAATGCAGATAGGGTGAGAGTCAGCATCAAAGACAACGGGCCCGGTATCGAAGCGATCTACCATGATAAAATCTTTGATCGGTTTTTCAGAATTCCCGGAGCAGACGACAAACCACATGTAGAAGGCTCCGGTCTCGGACTGAATTATGTGAAGCAGATCGTTGAAATGCACGGAGGAAGTGTTAATGTTCAGAGTGAAAAGGGAAAGGGAAGTAAATTTATGGTGTATTTACCAGTATTTAAGCAGCTATGAAAGTATTATATGCGGAAGATGAGCCGGTTTTATCCGGTATCATTACGGATGGCCTGATGGAAAGCGGTTATGAAGTTTTGCAGGCGCGTAACGGGCAGGAGGCTTTTAACCTGTTTAAAAGTGCGCAGCCGGATATTTGTATACTCGATATTATGATGCCCTTAAAAGACGGCTATAAGCTTGCTGATGACATCAGGGGGCTGGGATCTAAAACACCTATTATTTTTTTAAGTGCAAAATCACTTCCTGAAGATATTATCAAGGGCTTTAAGAGCGGTGGAAATGATTATCTTAAAAAGCCATTTAATATGGGGGAACTTTTGGTCAGGATCGAATCTTTACTCACGCGGTTCGGGTCGGATGTTTCAACCGATAAAAAAGTTACCGTTTATCATTTTGGGAATTGTGAGCTGGATACTATCAACCAGAAACTGGTAACCAGTTCAGGTGAATACAGGCTGTCTTTTAAAGAAGTTGCGCTGCTCGAAATGTTATTGCTTCATAAAAACAACATTTTAAAACGGCAGGATTCGCTGCTGGAGATATGGGGGGATGACAACTACTATAATTCTAAAAGTATGAACGTATTTATGGCCCATCTGCGCAGAATGCTTAGGGGTGAACCAGGTGTGGAAATTGTCAGTTTACGTGGCATGGGTTATAAATTAATATGTAATGAGAACTAAGTTCCCCTGATCAGGATTTGGACAGGAGACTCTTAACCTTCAAGGTCATCTCTTCAAATTCTTTTTGATCAAAGAGCCTTGTCAGAAAGACTATCCTGCCATTTTGATCTATGACAATGTCCCTCGCGATTCCAGCTTGTTTATAAGCAAACTTGCCGAATATTTCTGCTCCGGGATCAAGCGCCATCGGATAAGTAATTTGAATATCTTTTTTAAATTTAACGGCCTTAGCGAGTGGCTCATCCCGGTCTACGGCTATCAGCATAAAGTTTTTGTCTTTTAATGGCAGCCACAGCTCATGCTCCAGGTGCGGAAATTTCAGGCGGCAAACGGTGCAGTAACTAGCCGTCAGTTGCAGTACAACGACTTTTCCGCGAAGTGCCTTAAGTGATGTGGTTGTCCCATCCGTTAATTTGAGAATGAAATTGTCCGGGGCCTGCTGGCCGACTTTGACAACATACCCGCGGTCGGGCCCTTCAACGGGCGGGGGTCCTGATTGCGCAAAGCAGGAATGGCAGGCAAAAGCAAGGATCAGGGTCAATATCTTTTTAAGCATAACCTATTAAATTTGGTGATAAACAATATAAATGACTGGCAATTAATTTATTATTTGATTTTTTCAAGATCAAAAGTCTCTTTGATGTCGTGGTCTAATACGGTGAAGACCAGTTTTTTTGCACTGAGGGAAACTATATCGGCGTCGAGGCCCTCATCCTTCATGAGGATGATCTTGAAAGATTTTTCATCCCTGGCTAATTCCCAGCTGGCAGATTTCTGCATAACGGTCAGGTCGCCGTTCTTCTCAAAAACAAAAGGTGAAGATTCGAACATTTTTTGCATTGACATAAAGGATTCCTGCGCCTTCATCTTTTCAATGGCTGTCAAAGTTGCCGGGTATTCCGCGTGTATATCGCTTACCTTCCAGGTACCGATCATCAGGGCGCTTTTTTGTTCATTTTGGGGACGGGCAGCCAGCAGGGTGATTATTACTGCCAGCGTTTTTAGGGTTGTGGTCATATCTTTCGTTGATTATTTCCTGCAATAGTAATAGGCAAACTTTCGGAAAGAAATCAAAAAGTATCCCAGGGGCGGAAATTGAGGCACGAGTGGTCAATTAGACTGACTGAAATGAAAGTAAATTTAAGAATAGGAGACAAAAAGGCTGCCACTACCGGTTCAACCACTCCTTTAACAAATTAGCACGGTAGCGGCTGACCATGATGCCATCTTCAGGCAACGCGTGAAGGTATACTTTAAGTTTGCCGTTAAAAAAATTATGCACCGTTTTAACCGCTTCGAAGGAAACGATATACTGGCGATTAAGGCGAAAAAAAAGGCCGGGATCAAGCGCGGCTTCCAGTTCATCCATCGTTTGGTCAGCCATATAACGTGTCCCGTTTGCCAGGTGCAGAAAGGACAATTTGTTTTCGAAACTAAAGTAGCTGACATCATTTGTACTTACCGGAATAAATTTATCGCCAGACCTGACCAAAAAACGCGCTTTGAAATTTCGACGTGGTTCGGCAGCCATAGAGTCAGCATTCAATGATTTCAATAGCGCTATTATATTCGATGTTACAGGCGCATACGCATGAAATTTGGCAAGTGCCTTTTCGAGTGCCGCAGCCTCTACCGGTTTGAGCAAATAGTCTATGGTGTTGACCTGGAAAGCCCTGATGGCATGTTCGTCATGGGCGGTGACAAAAATCACCGGTGTGTTTATCTTTACCTGGTCGAATATTTCAAAAGATTCGCCGTCAGCCAGCCGGATATCCATAAATACCAGGTCAGGCTGGATTCCGCCTGAAAATCGCCGCACAGCATCATCCACACTTTCTATTACATCGATAACTTCTAATGATGGATCCAGTTGCATGAGCATGCCGGTGAGCCGCTCTGCGGCGAGTTCCTCATCCTCGATAATAATTACTTTCATGTATATCTTCTTTAAGGATCAGCGGTAATGATACACGGAAATGTGTACCTGTATTTAAAACGATCACCTGTTTCCCGGTTAGCAAATTGTAGCGGTTAGTGATATTCTCAAGACCTATACCGGTCGAGACAACAGGATTGTTCCTAACCTGGAGATTGTTTTCTACCATGATATGCTCATCTTCGATAAAAAGCCGGATGGTCAGCGGATTATCCCGCGAAATAGTATTGTGTTTAACCGCATTTTCAACCAGCATTTGCAGCGCAAACGGCACGACCAGCTGATGACTGATATCATCCGGGAAATTCATGTTTATTGACATTTTAGCCCCGAAGCGCCTTTCAAAAATAAAGATGTAATCAGCCAGAAAAATTAATTCCTCTGACAGGCTGATCGTTTTTCTCCCGGTATTATCTAACAATCGCCGGTAGACATTAGACAGTTTTTGTGTATAAGAAACTGCCATCATTTCATCTTTGGGTATCAGTGTAATCAAAGCATTCAGGCTGTTAAATAAAAAATGCGGGCTTATCTGATTTTTCAGGATCTCAAACTGAGCGACCAGAGCCTCTTTTTTGAGCTGTTCATTCTCAATGATATTTTGTTCATATAAATGCAAAAAAAGATATAGATTGTAAATAACAATCAGCGGGGCGATGGTTAACAGGCTATTTTCCACCAGGTGATTAAAATCCCGGAGGTTGTTGCCAACCTTAAAAAAATAAGGCAAGGCATAATTGAGTGTGTCTAATCCGGCGCCAACGATCAAAACCGAAACGATGACCCATAGCAGCTGGAAGAATAACCGCTTTCTGACCTGGAAAGCCAATGGCCATTTTTTGCTGATCGATCTAAAGGCTAAACGGTATAAACTCCAATACATCAAAATAAACAGCAGGTCTCCGGCCATCCATTGAACTACCTTTCCGGGATCTGTTAACCCCTGGCCCTTCAAACTATACCAGGCGACAATCGTCAGCACAATAGCGATAATCGTTCCCCCTGCCCACTTATTTAGCTTACTGAACATGCCACTATTTTAATACCTGTTAATTCTAAGCGGAAATTATCTGAATTTATTGTCAATCTAAACCCATGCTATACTGAAGAGTTAAATAAGCATTCTATAACCCCATTTTTAGGCACTATTGTCGATAATTTAAACACACATTTGTAAAAGCGCAAATTTTCCCGTTCATAATATTTCAGGAGATATACGATGAAGCCAATAAAAGTATTCCCGGTCGGCTTGAACAAGGAAAATCAAAGTCTATAATAAGCCCGGTTCCCAAGATAAAGGATGCCGTTTCTCTTAAAAATTGATTCTCCGTCTGCCGTGAAAAGGATACCCGGCATGTATTCGCTTACCTTTGTTGAGCCACCTGCTGAACAATACAGGTAACCGTTCTTCATAAATAGCTTAATAATTTCTTCCTGCCTGTCATTATATCCTTTATAAGTGCCTGTCAGGGCTTTCCAGGATGCTTTGTTGGTTCCGGGTTTTTCGTTTGGGGCGTCATTAAAAATATAAAAATCAGCGTCGTTTTGATTTACATTTATGTAATATTCAGGCATACCATTTTTATTGAAATGAAAGATGAGTTCATTGCCCTTAGCATCTGAAATTTTCGTCTTACTATTCGCAGTCAAAAAAGATGTGTCGGAACCGGACATTAATATTAGTTTCCCGGCTGATTTCCTAATTTCCACGAGTTTTCCGCCGGTTTTATATGTTCCTGTTAATTTATTTAAATAACTGTCGCTTAATTGAATAACAGGTTTGTGAGCCTGTTGTATGTCAGGTTTTAGCAATCCGGATTTGACGCTTAGCATACCTTCAAGTGCCTCATTCAAGATTTCCTGATTAAATGCGTAACCGTCAGCACTATTTGTTAAAATAACAACGCCTAATTTAGCTTCCGGAATCCATGCCTGCTCTGCACTGTATCCATATCCACCCCCAGGGTGATATAATAATGTGGCACCATGATAAGGTTTTATCATAATACCCAAGCCATATCCCGCCTTTTGTTCCTCAAGTTTAAATTGAACCGTATGCATTTGAGTAAGTAATGCAGGCGATATAGTCGCTTTCCCGTTTATCTTACAATCATTAAATTGGTATCGAAGAAATCTAGCCATATCTGCGGCATTGGAGTAAAGTCCGCCGGCTGCCACATCGGCGATGTACGTCTTTTTTAATTCATTGTTTCCGTAATAACCTTTGGCTGTATTACCGTTGCCATAAGCATCATCCTGGTTATAGGTGCTATTATTCATTCCAAGCGGAGTTAATAAATTTTGTTTCAGATAATCCCCGATCGGAATCCCTGCTTTTTTTGAAAGAATAAATCCAATTAAATCCAGTCCTTCATTTGAGTAACTGTAAAATTTCCCCACCGGAAACCTCAGCCAGCCATCACTTATACTTTTGATATGTTCTTTATAGGTGCAGTGTACGGTATCGTAATTGCCGCCAACAGGCGCTTCCTGGCAAAGTCCGGCCCGGTGGCTTAATAAATGCCGGAGCGTTATTTTTTTGGGTTCGTTAGTCTCAAACCTTGACTTTATAGAAAATGACGGATAGTATTTAATAAGAGGATCGTCAAGCTTATAATTTCCTTTGGATGCCTCCATCAGAAATGCAGTGGTTAAGTAAGTCTTTGAGATAGATTGTATGCTGAATAAGGTTTTTTCATCTACTGTAGTTTTTCCCGTTTTATCTGTAAAACCAAATCCTTTTTGCAAAATTACCGATTGATTATCAACCAGGGCTATGGAAACACCTTTGATATTGTATTGAGCCATTCTTTTCTTTATAAGGCTATCAAGACGCTTAATCAGCAGCGAATAATCATTTACTTTCGGGCTTTTTATTATAGTTGATCGCGTTTGTGCCGATAGATTCAGACTTGCGAAAGAGAGAAAAAAAGAAAGTGCAACCCAGGATTTATTTTTCATTTACAATTTATTGTTCGTTTCAGTGTTATCAATACACCCTATGATATTCATCGCTTGACGATCAAACGCCGACAAACTGATGGTGTTTTTATTTTTTCGCTTTATCCATTCCTTTCAAAAGTTCGTTAACCGCAGCTTCAATTTGCTGGTCCTCGCCATTGAGTATGTTTAAATAATCATCGTTTATTAAAATATCGGGTATCAACTGGTGATTTTCCGAAGGATAGATATCGCCGGGATGGTAAGTTCCACCCTGTGGAACTCCTATAGCAAAACCGGGAATCAATTGCCTTTCAGCTACTGCGGCAGTTCCCGTGCCCTGTGCGGGCATTCCGATAACTTTACCTAATCCTAAATATTTGTAAATAAATGGTACCCTGAAAGCATCGGAATAGTTGGCCTCATTCATGATGATGCAACTGGGTTTGGTCCATTTCGTGTCTGGCTCCCCGCCTTCAGTCAAATGGCCCTGCCTTCTTTCAGTCAAATAGGTTTTACCGCTCAAAAAGGAAATCAGTAAGTCCAGTAAATCGCCGCCGTTATTGAATCTGGTGTCCACGATCAAAGCTTTTTTATCGGCATAACCCCCTAACACTTTATCATAAAAGGAGCGGAAATTATCATCATCCATCTGGCTGATGTAAACATACCCAATTTTACCGCCTGAAAGGCTATCTGTTAAATGTTCCATTTGCTGCACCCAGCGCGCTTCCATTAAGTTATAGGTCTCATCACGCAAATCAATTGCACGAATTTTTTCTTCATATTGTTTCCCGGTCTTCGACTCATGAAAACTGATCAGAAGGGTAGAATCTATTTTGTTATTTAGATATTTAGTCCAGTCGTCGGCAATGGTGATTTTTCGACCGTCGATTTGATCGATAATCATGCCCGTGCGCATTTTGGTGCTTTCATTATCAAATGGACCACCTGCAATGACTTCCTTTACCAAAAGACCGTCGTCTGTTCGCGTCAGGTCATATAGTAAACCCAAAGAGGCGGTGTACTCCGCATGGGGAATAGAAACGGATAACTGAGGAACCAGGTGTGAAGTATTTAATTCGCCGAGCAACTCGGATACGAGGATTTTAAAATCGTAATTATTATTGACGCACGGAAGAAACTGCCTATAGTTGGTGTAATAATACTCAAAGTCAACGCCGTTTAACTTCGGGTCCATAAATCGTTTCTTTATCAATTGGTATATATGGTCATAAACTCCATTACGCTCCCGGGTAATATTAATTTCCGATTTCATATTTATCGTCACAGCGGCTTCTTTCCCCGAAATAGCGTCAATCGTTTTAAACTGGTTGTCGTTACCAATTATTACTATGGTATTTCCATTATTGGTTAGTTTCATCTTCGGATTTTGCGCGTTAAGTTTTGCAAAAAGATGGACTTCTTTTGACTTAATATTCAGTGTATAGAGGTTGAAATTGTTTTCATAGCTGGCGAGCAGATAAATCAGTTTGCCGTCTCTGGATACTGCAAAGTCGTTAATGTTCGCCGGAGAGGATGTTAGCGGCTTGGTATGATAGGTGGTGTCTGAAAATACAGTCGATATTTTTTCACTGTCCCTCAAAGAGGTTTCTTCCGTTTTACGGAGCCGGTCATCATCCCATGCTCCTTTATCAAAAAAGGTTTCTAATATATCAAACTGACTCTGGTCGCGGGTGAAGTTGGTTAATCCGTTTTTTGCTGATAGCGTATACATGGTACTGCCCGAAGAGCCCCAATGCGGCAGCTTATCTTCAAACGCGCTTTTTGTTACGTTTATCCGCTTACCAGATCCATCATCACTGACCAGGATAATATTTTGCTGCCCATGTTGCACTAAAATGGATTTGCTGTCTGGTGACCAGGTGAATGATTGATCGCCATCCCTCATGGAAAAATTGATGCCATAGGGAAGCAAAGTATGTACTGCTTTGGTTGCCACATCGTAACTCTTCAGAATTTCCCGATTTTCCAGGTAAGCAATTTTTGTTCCGTCCGGTGAATAAACCCCTTGAAATTCATCTTGCGACCCGGCGATAATACTGGTTGTATTTAGTTTTTTTGCATTGTAAAAGTATTTTTCAGATGGGTCCGCAATGGTTATCTGATTAATGTCCCAGGAGCCCGCATGTTCAACGGAATAAAGGAGTTTTTTTCCATCAGGGCAGAAATTCACCATCCTTTCGATATAAGGGGTATTAGTGATTCTCCGGGTAACACTGCTACTATCTGTAGAGGTTACATATACGTCTCCGCGCATTACGAAGGCGATTTGTTTACCATCCTTAGAAACATCGAAATCACTGGATGAACCGTTTACCGGGATTGAAATAATGCTGTCTTTGGCAGCCTCACTAAACTTGACAATAATTTTATGCGGAATGCGTCCCTCTGAAAAAGTATACATATCGCCGTTATAAGTAAATACGAAATCGCCGTTACCTGCCCTGGAAAGATTACGAACCGGATTTTTTTCAAAAAAAGTGAGTTGTTTAATTTTGCCTGTATCCGCAGTTGAAGATTTAAAAAGATTTTGATTGCCGTTTCGCTCGCTTAAATAGTAAAAATCATTACCATCTCCCCAAAGCGGCTCCCGGTCCTCACCAGGAAAAGGCGACAATTTAGTATAGACGTTTGTCTTAGTATTGAAACTCCAGATATCTCTGGTAACCGAAGATGTTGCGTGTTTTCTATAGCTGTCTTCGACACTACCTTTGATATCCTGGAAAATAATTCGGTCGCCCTGATGGTTAAAATGAGCGAATTCCATTCCTGCGCTATTAACCATCAAACTTGCTCCCCCTGCTGAGGACACTTTAAAAAGCTTTAAAAAAAATCTGTCCTGAGGGGAGCGAACCGACGAATAAATATCGTGGCGAGTAGTCCCGAAATACACATCATGATTGTCGCTTGAAAATTCATAAGGGATGTCTTTACTGGAGTTAAATGTCAAGCGTTTTGGTTCCATACCTGAAGAGGACATGATGTAAACATCGAAATTTCCATTTCTATCTGAAGCAAAAGCAATCTTTGAACCATCATGACTCCATACCGGATAGCCATTATAGGAAATTTCATTCGTCAGTTGAATAGCTTTACCCCCCTGGTAAGACACCTTATAAATATTCCCTTTGTATTCAAAAGTAATCCACTTAGCGTCCGGCGATACGGCAGGCTGTTGCATCCATCGAATATAGTTTTGTGCATGCGCACGGGACATCAATAAAACCAGAATCAATAAAGCCAGTAAAGGCATGTAATAGTTTTTAAGTTTCATTGCTATTTTTTAGATGTGAAATGATTGGCTTGACTAATTAAGTCTGCTCGCAAACCACGCTGTTATCAATTGGATCTTACTGTCTGTTACTAAACCAATTTGCAATTAATAATACCTGCTGTATAATCAATTACTGAATTGAGCTATCAATTAACAAGTGATAGTTGCGGCAAAATTTCATCAATTACATCTTTTTGGAATAGTTCAGGCTCTGAAAACGGAATGAGGTGGCCGGATTTTTCAAACCAAAACAGTTGCTTTTTGGATGCTTTAAGCTTGTTGTAATATTTTTCAGACACTGAATAGTTTGTTTGATAATCTTTACGGCCGACAAAGAAATAAACAGGACAATTAATTTTTGGTAGTGTTACCATTAGATTATTAACCGCTGCTTTGTCAAAAAGTTCTGATACCCAGGCATTGTCGGCAAAATATTTCTTCAAACTAACAGTATCACTTATGTCGCCACCGCTACTGGCCAGCAGCCACTTTCTGTCATAGTAAATCTGTAAATTATTTTCAAACGGAATTTTAACGGCCGATAGTTCCCTTATCGCCGTTTTGTTATTGTCTTTAATGGCTTTTTGTTGTAGCATGTTTAAAGCTATCCTTTCGCTTTCATACTGGTTGGTTACCGGGCTTACCGCCATATAGGCATATAACAGCCCCGGATAGTGGGCCGCCATATAGAATCCCAGAACCGTGCCCCAGGACCATCCCATCAATACCAGTTTTTTACGGTGAAATTGAGTCAATAGCTGACTTACCAATTCATGGGTATCCTTTTCATACAGGTCTACGGTTAGTTTGACAGGTGAGGGATTTAGCTTCAGTGTCTCGCCGGTGTTTCGCTGATCCCATTGCATCACTACAAACTGTTTTTGCAATTGATTGGTAAAGGTGGTGTCCTCCGGATAAATACCCGGCAGGCCCGGCCCGCCTGTAATAAAAAGAAACAAGGGCTTTGACCGATCTGCTCCGGCTAAGTTTATTACCTGCTTGATTCCGCCAATTCGAAGCGTTTCAGTAGTGTCTATTTTTGACTGTGCAGGACATTGACAAGTCAAACTGATAAGAGCTATAAGAAGCGCGATTTTTAAAGATATTTTACTCATATTAAAAAGTTTAACTTGTTTAGCATTTGACGGGGAACGCGCAATATTTGTTATTGCCTTATTAAATATAAGCCCTTGGTGAACGCCATTGCAAAAAGCGAAGGTCAGCTATTTTAGACCGATAGAAGCACGTTTGGGACGATTTAACCTTATTTAACCGGGCTTGATTCTGATTGATCTCAAGTTGCCATTTAAACCACCTTTATTATTTCGGAAAAATTTGGATTAAAACGCATTAAGCATGATCTTATGACAAAATCACTTATTTCATAAATATTCCGGCACCTGTACTTTGTCCTGCTGAATTTTTGGTTGGGTTAAGATTGTCCCTGGTAATTCCGTCATCTTTGACATCAACCAGTTCTATTGTTCCTGTTTTTTTGATATTGATTTCTTTTATATGCTTGTTGGGTTCGGCAAAGAATCTATCCTGTGCTTTTGGATAGTTACCCAGGTAATTTTTATTATTGGTAATATAAGAATCACTGAATGTGTAAGCAGGCTGTCCTTTTTCTACAGGATAAACCATCACATAATAGCAATTGGTAACAATGTTATTTTTGAACGTAAATTTTGGCTGCGTTCCATCAAATCCATACCAGATAGCAGTATTATAAGCACCGTCAATAATAGAGTGCGTCAACGAAAAACCGTTGATATTCCCGCTGAGCACAAAAGCGATTTTGCTATTGTGAAAGATACAATGGTCTACACGGATTCCCTGGCCGGCGACCCAAAATGCACTTTGAATTGCTAAAGAATTCGCTTCGCCGATAAAAAGGCATTGCGTAACATCCAACCCGCTTAAGGTTTTATCGTGCCTCCCTATTGGATAGTAGTAATGAACGCTTGTATTTGGGTTTCCAACAAACTTCAGGCCTATAATATTTACATTGTTTTGGAAGACAGACATTCCTTCGCAATGGGCAAATTCGTAGTCGGCATTATTGCCTGATATACAAAGGATCACCGGCATACTGGTCGGTTGCCATGCTTTATCGTCAGGCAAAGTCACAGCCTCGATGGTATACGGCTGCTTACCGGCAGTTGGTCCGGCTGTTTTTAAGATAAGTTTATGAGTAACAGTATATAAACCCGGATTCAGCTTTAAGGTGACAGGTTCGCTGCCTTTAAAGCTATTTGTTTTTAACACAGCCTCATCAAGGGACAGAAGAGGATCATTAACTGTTCCTTTAGCATTATTTTTTCCTTTTAAAGCATCTACGTAAATGGTTTGCCCCATTGTTGCAGAACTTTTAAAAGCGAATACAATCATTAACATTAATATCATCATATAACGGACTTCTACCGTGCGAAGCATTGAATTATTTTTCATGCTGCAAACTTCGGATTTCCTTTTCTCCGCAGCAATTCAAGCAGCGTTCAACTTCAGTTCAAGTTGCATTACATTATTTATCAGTTACTTATAATGTTGCCGCGTCGGGATGGTTTCGCTAATTTTGAATTTCACCTGATTGATAACATCGGTGAATTAATATAACATATTAGCATGGGCAAAGAAGAGCCATACATTCGCTTATGGCGGGAACTTTTTGAAAAATATTTAGGTTGGGAAAGCAGTGATACCTGGAGTGAGTATGATTTTGAAAAACTGAGTGAAATTATTTTTTCTAAAACTAATACCCGCTTAAGCTTGTCAACTTTAAAGAGGTTATGGGGTAAGGTGCAATATAAGAGTACACCAACAATAGCGACCCTTAATGTTTTAGCCCATGCGCTGGATTTTGAAGATTGGAGAGCCTTCAAAAAAAGGATAGACAAAGACAATTTGGGGGCTGAGCGGTCAGCGTATGAAAAGCCAAATAGTTCCCTACTTCACAGGCATAAATTGCTTGTTATTACAGCGGTAGTGTGCGCAGTCCTGATGGTATTGGGCATTACAAAATTTGTTAAAACTTCGGTTAAGACAAATAAGTATGACGCAACTAAGGAAATTTTTGAAAGCAGGGTAGTTTCTGACCAAATGCCCAATTCCGTTGTTTTCAATTATGACGCTTCGACTGATCCGGCAAACGAGATCTACCTACAGCAAAGCTGGGACTCGAAGCGTACTGAAAAATTAGATAAAAATAAAAAGCAACATACTTCTGTGTACTATTATCCGGGATACTTCAATGCGAAGCTGGTAGCCGATGAACAGATAAGGAAGACGGCCAGCGTGTTTATAAAAACAAATGGGTGGATGGGTATTATTGACAAAAATCCTGTGCCTGTTTACCTAAATGCCGATTCGATGAATTTACAGGATGGAATGGGGATAAAGAGCCAAACGTTTGTAAAACTGAAGGGGTCAAGCGTATTAAACGATGCCTGGGTGCATTTTTATAATTTCCGCTATTTTGAAGGAGCCAGCGGGCATGATCTTGATTTTGAGACTACTTTACGAAATACATCCGGCCCTGAACAATCGTCCTGTCGGGAAATATCGGTAGAAATTGTTGGAACGGAAAACGAAATCTCCATCCCGCTTTCAGATAAGGGCTGTATTGCCACACTTAACCTGTCTTTGGGCCGTGAAAAAATTTATGGTAAAGATCACGACCTAAGCGCATTTGGCTGTGATTTTAATTCTTTTCAGCATCTTTCCTGTAGTATTCAAAATGACCATATAAAAATATCACTCAATAATAAAGTCATTTATTCGGGATTAATTGCTCAGGATATTGGTAAAATTGTCGGTATTGGAATTGGGTTTGAAGGTGCAGGCGAAATCAAATCTGTTAAACTTGGCAACCGTCAGAAAATAATCTTCCGGCAGGTTTTTGGAAAATAGCATATTTAGTCATTTTTGATACGCGTTTGGAAAGGCAGATACTTATTGATATTATGCCCCGAATAGGGACGATTTTGGTTGTGACCATATCTGCAAAAAGAAGCTGTTGAAATGCTATGAGCCAACGCAATAGTGAAATCATAAAACTTATAATTTATTTTAATTTTCAGATTTGGCACAACGCAACTGAAAGAAGTAGTAGCGCGAATAAGACTATCTTAAAGAGAGTATAAAAAAGGGTTTCAAAATGGCTAAGAGAAATAAATCTATTCCCATAAATAAAATGACCGATCATTTCGATGCGGGTATTGCGTTTGAAAGATTAAACCTTAGCAAATCAGAAGAAACGATATTAAATTCTTCGGACGAAGCAAGAATAGCACATAGGGAAGATCGTCATTCCTTCTTTTTACTTGAAAAGGGAACAGTCGTTGTTGAAATTGATTTTAAAAAATTCGAAATTAAGCCGTTTTCAATTGTATATATGCATCCTGACCAGGTGCATCGTATTTTGAGACTTGAAAATGTGACCGTCACTAGTTGGGCGATAAATAATGAAAGCCTGAATCCAGAATATCTGAAGTTGCTGGAAAGCTTCACACCAGCAAAACCCTTAATGTTGGAGCAGGAAACGTTTTCCTTAATTTCCGAAGCGGTATCTCTTTGTATTAAAATTTTAAAACGTAAAAACGATAAACTTTATCACGCATCATTAAAAGATAGCAGCAACGCATTAATCTCACTGGTTGTTTCACAATATTTGGCATCAGCTAAACCGACGGAAACGCTTTCACGATTTAAGCTTGTTGCAGATGCCTTTAAATTATTATTGGAAAGTAATTATATCAAGGTCAAGAGCCCTGCAGCGTATGCTCAAAAATTAAACATATCTAGTCCTTATTTGAACGAATGTGTCAAAAATGCCACCGGGTACTCTGTTTCCTATCACATACAGCAACGTATTATTTTAGAAGCAAAACGTTTGCTTTATCATTCCGATAAGTCTGTAAAAGAAATTTCGTCTCAACTGGGCTACGATGATTATCCTTATTTTTCAAAGCTTTTTCATAAAGCCGTTGGGTTGACACCACTAACTTTCCGGAATAAAAACCTCGATTAGTACAATACATACTTTGTATTGACATTGGTTGCCCTGATTATAGGCTGTTCCTTTGTGCTGTCAAATCAATTCTTAAAAAAATGGAATCAATACAAGGAAAAAAAGTGCTCGTTTCGGGTGCAAGTATGGCCGGTCTTTCAACCGCTTTATGGATGAATAAATTAGGTTACAAAGTAACTGTTGTTGAATTGGCAAACGAACCCCGAACTGCCGGTGGGGCTGTTGATATAAAGGGGCCTACCGTTGAAGTTGCTAAGCGTATGGGAATTTATGAGCAATTAAAATCGAACGCCTTGAGTTTGGAATTGATTGAGTTTAAAAATGCTAAAGATGAAACTGAAAATTCAATTTTGGTGAAGGACGAAAAGGAGGAAAATTCAACTGATGAAATAGAAATTGAACGGGATAAATTTGTGCGTATTTTATTAGAAGCGCTAAATAATGAAGTAGAATTCATTTTTAACGACAGTATCACTGCGTTAAACCAAATAAAGGACACTATCCAAGTTACTTTTAAAAGTGGGCCTTTACGGGATTTCGATCTGCTGATTGGCTGCGATGGAATTCATTCGGCTGTAAGAAAAATCTGGTTTGGTCATGAAACTAAATATTCACATTTTCTGGGAGCCTATTCATCTATTGTCATTCTAAACAAATCGCTAGTCAAACAAAATACTATGCAAATGTATAATGTGCCAAATAAAGCTATTATGCTTAACGCTTATAACAATAAGACCGATATTATTTTTTGTTTCAATTCAGAAAAAGAAATCACCTACGACTACCGTGATATAGCGCAACAAAGAAAAATCATTTTAGAAAAGTTTGCTGGCCAAAGCTGGAGAACCGCAGAATTACTGGAGGAACTGCAACATTCCGCAAATTTTTACTTCGATAAATTCTGTCAGATAAAAATGCCCTCATGGACAAAGGGCCGGGTGGCTTTGGTGGGCGATGCGGCCTATTGCGCTTCTCCCGCCGCAGGAATGGGTGCGTCATTGGCAGTAAGTGGAGCCGGGGCTTTAGCTGATGCTTTGCAAAAACACAACGGAGACTTTGAATTAGCTTTTCAGGATTATAACAACAATTTGCGGCCATTTATTGAGGAAGTTCAAGCCCAAGCCGAATTAGATTTAAGTGAAAATTTTATTCCCAGAACCGAGGAAGCTATCAACAAAAGAAACGCAGCGGGTCTTTAGCATTAAGTCAATCGTAATCGAACGATGGTTGATAATCTAAGCTGCAAATGCAGATCCTTAGGTAATATAAAACTGAGTGAGCGCTAAGAAGAAACTAAGAGTACTCATTCCTGCATATTTATCGTAACTATAAACCGACAATCTTCTTCCGGATGCGACTTAAAGATGGGCGCTCAATGCCCAGATAGGACGATAAATGAGTAAGCGATATCCGGTTGAAGAGTTCAGGATTTTTTTTCACAAAGTCCAGGTATCGATGCTCTGCATTATCAAACTGAAAGCTTTCGATTCGGCTTTGTTGCCGTTTGAGTACGTCTTCTGCGATCAATCGCCCATTGCGTTCGAAACCAGCAAACTTTTCGTATCCGTTTTGAATATGGTGGTAGGGCACAGTAACCACTGTAGTAGGTTCCAGGCATTGAAAATTATACCTGCTTGGCTTTTTTACCAGCAAAGATGGATAATCGGTGGCATACTCGAATTCTTTGATAAATGATATGGTGATGTCTTCGCCCAGATGATTGATATAAAATGCCCTGATAAGCCCGCTCGTTACAAACCCAAGCAAATGATTTCTTTTTCCGGATTCAATAAAAAATTCACGGGATTTAAGTTTCTTCACCGCTAACCCGGTTTTAAAATAATCCCATTCATCTGCCGAAACTTTTGGATTTAGCTCATTAAGTACTTTTCTGTAAATCTCAATATCCGGTTCCATGGGATGAATATAAATTTTTTGCCTGACTAAACCCCGTATTATAAAAAAGAAAGTGAGCCTGTCTTTTGGGATGAGCCGCTGGTTAATTGCTGACGTCGATCAACATGCGAGGGATAATTAATTCAATGCAGGCCTTATGCTTTGTAACATATGTTACGGGTGAGTGCCTCTGCGGTGCGGTACATTTGATTTAACAAAAAGAAGCAGATCATGCACTAATTATAAGTTAAAATCTTTTTCAAAATCATCCACCATAAAATCAAATCAAATGAAAGTATCAGTTAATGCAACAATCAATACCCACAAAATATTAGTCACTCCGCTTGTTTTACTAATGATGTGGTATTTTAATAACTGGAGCGCAGCAGCGTTTCTATATCTTAGCCTCCACGGGACTTATACCATGTTATGGCTTTTCAAGCAAAAAATTTATCCCGACAAGAATTTTGAGCAAAAAATACCAATAAGAGGGGCGGTCTTGTTATTTGTCCTTTTGGAAGGCTATTGCCTTGCGCCTTATTTATTAATTTCACAACATAACGAAGTTCCGCAATGGGTTTTTGCGGCGGCCTCCTGTGTTTTCGTAATTGGCATCTTTTTCCATTATGTGGGTGACGCACAGAAGTACTTTGTTTTAAAGATTAGAAAAGGGCTGATTGAGGACGGCCTTTTCACCACAACGAGAAACCCAAACTATCTGGGTGAAATTTTGATTTACCTTGGTCTAACATTATTATCCTGGCACTGGCTTCCGTTATTAAACCTGGGCGGGTGGATAATTTATTTCTTTTACAATATGAATAAGAAGGATCAATCCATGTCAAGGCATGACGGTTTTGGAAATTATAAAGCCAACACAGGTCAGTTATTCCCACGTATATTTTGATGTTAAACATAATTTAGGCTCGGATGTGGTTTCATTGTATCTTATGATATAAATACACTGAAGCGCTAACAGGCCGCCAAGCATTGGGTAAAATTAAGGACGCTTAATTTTACCCAATGCTAAGGTATAGCCTACCGAATCGGACAAGCTTGCAAAATCAAGTTTGTCCGATTTTCGTTCATATAATTTTCTGTTATCAAAAATATAGCTGTGTCGCCTCATTAACTTTGGCGTTCGATTCGCTTAAATATTTTCATCCGGCTGAATGTGGCTGTCATTTAATCGGTTATAAGCCTCAATTGCATCAATATTCATAACTTCAAAAGGACGACCGGTAACCTTTTCCTGCAAAGCTTGAAAAATCACGAACAGCACCGGTATAATAAATAGCCCAAGGATAACTCCGGATACCATACCGCCGGCAGACGCAATACTAATGGAGTGATTACCTTGTGCGGAAGGTCCGGTGGCAATGCCCATTGGAAACAGCCCGAAAACGAAGGCAACTGAGGTCATAATAATAGGACGGATTCGAAGCCTCGCCGCTTCAAGTGCTGCGGAGACCAATCCCAGCCCTGCTTTTCTGCGTTGAACAGCAAATTCTACGATGAGAATCGCATTCTTAGCAAGTAAGCCGATAAGCATGATCAAAGCCACCTGTACATAAATATTATTCTCAATACCGGTCAAGCCAATGGCTAAAAATACGCCTAAGACTCCTGTTGGAATAGATAGAATAACGGCAAATGGCAAGATGTAACTTTCATACTGAGCGGACAGTAGAAAATAAACAAAGATCAGACATAAAAGGAATACCACGGCAGATTGTCCGCCCGAAGATATTTCCTCTCGGGTTTGGCCAATAAAGTCATACGAGAAACCCGAGGGCAGTTGCTCTATTGCAGTTTGCTTTATGGCTTCAATGGCCTCACCTGAACTGTATCCAGGTTTTGGAATGGCATTGATCTCGATGGAATTGAATAAGTTATATCTTGATGCGACCTCCGTGCCGTAAACTCGTGTCAGGTGGACAATGGAGCTGATTGGAACCATCTCCCCGGCATTGTTTTTTACGAAAATTTTATTTATCGCAGAAACATCTGCACGTTCACCAATATCTGCCTCGACAATGACGCGATAATATTTGCCAAAACGGTTAAAATCTGAGACCTGGGCACTGCCAAAATATATTTGCATAGTTTGCAGAACATCTTGTGTTTTCACACCCAACTGACTCGCTTTATCCTCATCAATCTCAAGCTGTAGCTGCGGATAATCAGCTTTGAACGAAGTAAAAGCAAAAGCTACTGCGGGTTTCTTCATTAATTCTGTAATGAAATGATTTGCTACACCACTGAACTTGTTAAGATTGCCGCCTGTTTTATCCTGTAGCACCATGTCCAGGGCCTCCACACTACTGAAACCGGGCACAGTCGGAAAACTGAATACGAAAAAACTGGCTTCTGGTATGGATGAGAGTTTTTTTCTCAGACCTTCCATGATGACATTGATGTCCCTGATTTTTCCTCTTTTGTCGGGGTCTTTTAAAACCACAAAGACAAGTGAGGCCGAAGGACTTGTAGATCCGGTAAGCAGATTGAAACCTGGCAGTGAAGTGATCTGACGGGTGGCAGGATCTTTACCCAGCACCGATTCAGCAATTTTAAGGATTGCTGATGTGCGGCTCAATGAAGTTCCGGAAGGTGCGTCTACTGCTACAGCAACAAAGCCCTGATCCTCCGGAGGGATAAAACCGGTTTTCGTTGTCCGGACCAGCCAGATAACACCAACCACAACAACAGCCAGCCCGGCCATGCTTATCCACTTGTGCCGGATCAGGAATTTTAGTCCTCCGGTGTATTTACTCGTGAGGGCTTCGAAGTTTCTATTAAAGCCATCAAAAAATCGCTCTTTAAATGTAGTTGGTTGCTTACCGATTCGCTTGGCAGCGTGAACATCTTTAAGGATTAAAGCTGTAAGCGCCGGGCTTAGTGTTAAAGCGTTTATTGCAGAAATGATGATCGCTGTCGCCATGGTGAAAGCGAACTGCCTATAGAATAATCCCGTTGAACCCTTCATAAAGCCAACCGGCAAAAAGACCGCAGCCATGACAAATGTGATTGAAATGATAGCACCTGTTATCTCGTGCATTGCTTCAATAGTCGCCTCTTTCGGCCCTAAATGTTTATGTTCCATTTTTGCATGCACGGCTTCAACGACGACGATGGCATCGTCAACTACGATACCGATGGCAAGAACCAGTGCGAATAGCGTCAGGAGGTTTATCGAAAAACCGAATATGGGCATAAAGAAAAATGTCCCTATCAAGGCGACAGGAACGGCGATTGCCGGTATCAGCGTTGAGCGGAAGTCCTGAAGAAACAGGTAAACAACAATAAATACAAGTATAAAAGCCTCGATCAGCGTGTGTTCTACCTGTTTGATCGATTCATCCAGTGCGTCCTTTTTAGTATAAATGATGCTATATTTCAAACCCGGAGGAAAGTCTTTTGAGATTCGGTCCATCAGTTTTGTGATCGCGACCTGAATGTCATTTGCATTGCCCGTAGACAATTGGATCACGCGAATGAATGATCCCTGTTTTCCATCCATGCGGGTCAGATTAGTATAGGAATACGCTCCCAGTTCTACACGTGCGACATCTCTGAGCCTTAATACCGAGCCGTTTGAATTAGCTCGTATCACAATGTTTTCATATTCTTCAGGCTTGGTAAATTTCCCCTTGTATTTGATCACATATTCAAAAGTTTCCTTACTGTCCTGTCCGATCTTGCCTGGCGCGGCTTCCGAACTTTTATCCTGGATCGCAGCCATCACTTCAGCGGGTGTGATCTTATAGCTTTCCAATTGTGCCGGATTAAGCCATATCCGCATGGCATAATCTTTTGAGCCTCCCAGGATAGACGCGGAACTCACGCCCGGTATCCGGTTGATTTCAGGAACGATATTGATCTGGGCATAATTGGCTACGAAGGTGGCATCATATTTCTTTTCATCTTCGCTCCATATCCCCATGCCGACAATGAAACTGTTTTCCTGTTTCGCTGTAACGATACCCTGTTGGATCACTTCTTCAGGTAACCTGCTCGTAGCTTGCGAAACCCTGTTTTGTACGTTTACTGCGGCCTGGTCAGCATTGGTTCCCAGCTTAAAATATACAGTTACCGTTAATGTTCCGTCATTACTGGCAGTAGAGGTCATATAAGTCATATCCTCAACTCCATTGATTGCCTCCTCAATGGAAGGCGCTACAGTACGGAGAACGGTTTCAGCATTAGCTCCCGGATAGACCGCACTTACCTGAACTGTCGGCGGCGCGATATCCGGGAATTGCGACATGGGCAGCCTGATCAAACTTAGTAGGCCCAGAATGACAAGTATGATGGAGATTACAGTGGCTAGCACCGGTCGTTCAATAAATTTTTTTAACATGGTAAGCGTTTGATATGGAAAACATTGGCGCTAAGTAATATGCGAAATAACCCAGCGAAACATAATTGATGCTTCTGGAACCATGCAATGCGTTCTTATTAGTAAGGAATTGTTTTATAAGAGGATGTCAAGCCGTTTTATAAGCTTGGTTTGTTTTTGCCGATCCAAAATTGATGTAATACATTTACGAGATTTTAAAAAATGCTATGTAGGCGATTCGGTTTTAAAACAGCCCGGATGAAATGCCGAAAGACCTTTTATGATATTTTTGTATTTTAATTACACTGTTTCAATACGTCGGTTAAGGGCGGTTTGTGCTTTACCATTTCTTTTACAGGATTGTGGAATATTTATCATATTCCGCAAGTATCAAATACTACTGATTCCCCCGTCGACAACCACATCAGATCCAGTCATGAAAGAGCTCTCATCAGAGGCAAGAAAAACTGCTGCCGCCGCTGCTTCCTCTACACGCCCAAGTCTAAGCATTGGGACGAAATTTGCGTAATACTTCTGAAGCGCGTCAAGCTCTTCAGAAGTATTTGCCTGGGCCTCCATGATTGCGGTTGGAAATGGACCCGGGCTTAAAAGATTGGCGCGAATGCCATTGCCTTTAAACTCTGCTGCCCACGTACGGACAAATGACCGCAGCGCCGCTTTAGCACCGGCATAAGCAGAGTGGTTGGCAAGGCCCATATAATGCATCGCCGAAGAAACGAGAATGATTGAACCTCCGCTATCCATTAGCGGTAGCATTTTTTGTGTAAGGAATAGAGGGCCTTTGGCCATCAAATCAAATGTGCGGTCATAATGATCCTCTGTAATTTCACGAAGCGGAACCTGCTCAGTAAATCCTGCATTAGAAACCAAAATGTCTACTTTACCTTTTGCTTTCCTGACAACATCAGTGACATGGTCAAGGTCTTTCAGTTTCGAAGCATCAGCCTGAATGGCTGTAACCTTGCCGCCAATAACTCTGACCGCTTCATCTAAGGCATCTTTTCTTCTGCCGAAAATAAATATTTCCGCGCCTTCTTCTACAAAACGTTTGGCAATGGCAAGTCCGATGCCACTTGTGCCGCCGCTGATAACGGCTATTTTATTTTTTAATCTCATTTTAGGATTAATTTTATAAGGCAAATGCGCCTGTAAGTTGGTCAAAGTTGACAAGGCCATTTGGCGCAAAGACACTCAATTGCCCCTGCGCCAAACTTCCTAAAGCAAACGGAATCTATCCCTTGCTTTATAGGGGTATGATCTTACTTAAACGGCTGAAGGTTAACCGAGCCTCCATCGACAAGAATCTCCGTGCCAAGCACAAATGATGATTCGTCTGAACCTAAAAACACAACTGCCTTTGCGACATCGAGGGGTTGTCCTATACGGCCCATAGGGATGCCTTGCACTAACTGCTTTTTAACGGCTTCAACCTGGCCTGGCTCAACAAATTTCTCGAATACCGGTGTGTCAATGGCAGCAGGGGAAACTACATTAAACCTTATTTTGCGTTCCAGCAGATCAAGTGAAAAGCCCCTGGCCCACGCAATGAGCGCAGCTTTTGCACCGCCGTATAGCGATAATGCAGGTAAACCAATGTGTGCTGCGTTCGAGCCGATCATAACGACCGAGCCGCCGTCATTCATATAAGGAAGCGCTTTATGAATTGTAAAGTAAACGCTTTTCAAATTCAGGTCCATCGTCTTGTCGTAATCAGCCTCACCAATTTCCGCCACTGATCCCAGTTTTGCCTCGGTCGCCGCACCGCCGGCATTGGCAACCACGATATCTATCTTTCCGAATTTTTCATGTGTCTGCTTAAATACACGGTCAAGATCTTCCTGATTGGTCACATCCGCCTTGATTGCGATAAAGCTATCGCCAAGCTGTGCTAAAGAACTGTCCAGGGTTTCCTGCGTGCGGCCGACAATTACTCCTTGAGCTCCCTCTAAGAAAAACTCTTTAGCGATACCAAATCCGATGCCGCTATTTCCGCCGGTAATGACGGCTACTTTATTTTTTAGTCTCATGATCTTATATTTAATTTGGGACAAAGGTCGACTAATAAGTTCATGTGAGACAAGGAGATATGACGCAAAATACACGTGATAAATGTCACGGTTATTCCTTTTCGACGTAGATTGCCAGTTGACCACAACAGACATATGAAAAGAAGGATTGATTGATAACCGAATCAATTGCGTTATTAACTGTAAATTCAGTTTTATTGCGCTTTAGGGCAATTTTTAAATATTTTTGTAAAATACAAATGAGCATGTTTAAAGCATTCGAAAATTATTTAAGAGACAGAGCAGATCTGAATGCTGATGAAATTGAAGCTGTTCGGATGGTTTGTATCGAAAGAAATATAAGAAAAAGACAATATCTCCTTCAGGAAGGTGATGTATGCCATTATAGCTGCTTTATTGTAAAAGGTTGTCTGCGTATGTACGGTGTGGGGGACAACGGCGTGGAGCATATCCTCCGTTTTGCCGTGGAAAACTGGTGGATGAGTGACCGGGAAAGTTTTAATAACGGTACGCCGTCCAAATGTAATATCGATGCTCTGGAAAACTGCGAGGTTATTTTGATTAATAAACCGGACTTTATCAATCTATTGACAACCATAGCCAAATTTAAGAAATTTGTCGACAGCCTGTTAGCGAAGAGTTATGATGCCATTCAAAATCGGGTTATGAGCAATATTAGTTACACCGCAGAAGAAAAATATCAGAATTTTATCACCCGCTTTCCGGATATTTTTCATCGTATTCCTTTGCATATGATAGCCTCGTATCTTGGCGTTTCAAGAGAGACGTTAAGCCGGGTCAGAAGTCACTACGTTCAAAAATAGCTTACTATTACCGGCATTAATTTATGCAACTTTTCTGCAAGTGTATTGTTGCCCAAAGCTATATATAGACAAAAACTTTAAGCTATAAAATTTAGAAAAAGCATTCTGAATATCTTTCATCAGTATCTCGGGAGTTTCTAAAGCTGGAAAGTGTGCTCCTATCGCCATATTTGACCAACTTACCACATTAAAGATACGACGTCCAAAACTTTCAGGTATCTATATTGCTTTCAAATCATTTAACTGAGGCTTTGTAGTTATCAGTCGCTTTAATAATAGCCCGGATATTTTCCCGTTATTCTGATTTCCGGGACACAGGACCTGGGTCAATCGCTGCATTTGCCAGGGGCTCCAAATGATTTTGTAACAAAACCTTTTGATATATACCATTTACTTGAAAGAATAAAAATACAACTGTCAGCCTGATAAGTCTTTAAAAGCCCAGGTAATGATTTGGAAATTACAAATGTGACTAATCACAGCACAATGAATTAAAGAAAAAAACGTGCAAATTTCAGCATTTTAAATTGAAATATTTATTTAAATAAAGCCTCAAACAACGTATAAAAACCTTGTTTTTTGTATATTTGCAACATAGCATTTGCAGCTATACCAAAGTAAACTAAAAGTGGTGAGTAATTCGGTGAGTACGGAATTAATTCCATTATAACATACTGAAATAGAGCGGTCTTTAAAGGGGGTACAAATCCCTAGCTCTCCGCAAAACATTATCAAAATGAGTAAAAGCCTGTAAATTATTTCTACAGGCTTTTTTTATTTTCCTTAAATTCTGTTGATCTACCCATTATAGGCTTGTTGCAAAGCCGCAACATCAACTTTTTTCATGGTCATAAAAGTCTGCGTAACGCGCGCAACCTGTTCAGGGCTGCCATTCTTAAGTGCCTCAAACATTACGGTTGAAGTCACCTGCCAGGATACACCGTATTTATCCTTCAACCAGCCGCATTGCCCAGGTTCGCCATCGGCCGAAAGGGCCGACCAGTAGTAATCGATCTCTTTCTGTGTTTCGCAGGCGATCAGCAATGACACCGCATCATTAAAAGCGAACCCGTGCGGGTGCGCGCTATCCATGGCCGCCAGCCAGGTATGGTTTACATAAAAATCAGCAAACATCAGCGTACCTGCCTTGTCGGGACCCATATCTTCAGGACGCGGAGCCGTGGTGCCATGTTTACCATCTTTAAATACCGAGCAGTAAAAATCGATAGCGTCATTGGCTTTACCGGCTACATCGCCCGTATACAGCAGCGATGGAACGATCACTGGTCTTTCCTCACCGGTTGGGTTGGTCAGGATCAACTGCCAGGACACGCCGTATTTATCGCTTACCCAGCCATAGCGTTCGCTAAAGGGATAGCGGTTCAGCGGCATCATCACCTCTCCGCCTGGTAACAGCTTATTCCAAACCTTATCTATAAGTTTGGAAGCGTCCGGATCACGCGAGGGATCAAAATTGATCATAAAAGATATAGCAGGGCTGATCTTTAACCAATGCCCTGCACTGATACCCAGGAAGGGCTGTCCAGCCACAGTAAATTCAACTGTTTCGCATTCGCCACCACCGGGCATAGCGAAATGATTCACATAGTTTAAGGCCGAATCAGGCATTAATGATGCGTAAAATTCGGCTGCTTCTTTAGCTTTATCCTGGTCGAACCAGATGTGCGGTTTGATGGGGAACATAGGTAAATGATTTTAGTGTAAATATGAATCAAAAATAACACCAAACGCATGGACGCGTCAGGCGCATTCCGGACTTTTTAAGGGTGTAATTGCGACAAATCACAACTACCATAAAAGGCCATATGATTCCAACAGATATGTCAAAAGCCCTTTAATTTTGCAATTAAAGGGCTTTATCTTGCTTTACGCTATTAAAGCTCGTTTTTAATTAAAAGACCCCGCACTATTCTTTACTGAACTTATATAAGGCTGCGTCACTCGCAGGTAGTTTAGTTATTGACGACAATTGCGTTAATGAAATTGGCGCATCGCCCGGCAGCAGATTTTTAATATTATACTTTTGATTCGGTGGCAAGCCAATGCGCTGCCTGCTTATTTTATATTCCTTGGCAACATTACTGTAATTAAATATTGCAAGATAAAAATCATTGCCAATCCATTGGGTAAACATTTCAGTTGTTTTGTCGCCCATATTACCCTCAACCGGCCTGAATGCTTTACCATTTTTAATCACTGTAAGCAATTCCTTATTTTGATACAGCTTTTTAGCAACCGCGGTCCATTGCCCGGTGGTTGAAAAATCATCCCCGGTAAAAAAAGTACCAGTAACTATCCCCGACAGCACCCGCGCCCTGTTTACGCCCGGCGCCTCTGTACCTAATACCAACTGGTCGGCATCAATAAAGTTGTACATATAGGTTAGCCACCAGCCATAATTAACACTGTTTAGTGTGTATTGGGTATCATGCATACTCTTAAAGCCATCGCAAGCAATGCGGCGCGTATGTACGTAACGCGCAGTAGCCAAATTAGGCGATATCGCAGCATAAACCAGCATTTGCCCATCAAGTTGTTTAATTAAATACTCCATTCCCTTACGGTAGGCCTGCATGCCGGTGGTAACTGTAGTATCATAAAAATTTGTCGACTCCGCTGTGCCATGCCCAAGGAAATCAATCTTTATCATTTTAAAACCGCATGCCTTTAATTTGCCAATCATAAATGCAATGCGCTGCTGTGTGCCGGGATGGGTTGGATCGATAGCACGTGCGCCATCAATTTCATGATAATTATTGCCTACTTTAGTCCATATATCGCCCCATTTATATTGACTGCCTTCTACCTTTCTGTCAGGGCCGCTTTTCCAGCCCCAGTCGGTAAATGGCGCCCAGTAAACACCTGGCTGCAACCCTCTCGATTTACAATAATCTGCAAACTCCTTCAACTTACTGTAGTCACCTTCACTCCCGCCTTTCACCATGTTATCCCAAAACGCGTCAAGATCAACATACGCGGTATTCCCTGTTCTGAAACCAGGCAGGCTATCGGCAATAAACCCGGCAACTTTTATCACTTCATCAAAGGTTACCTTATCCTGTAATACACCCCAGCTATTCCATCCTACAGGTGTTGGTTTTGTCCAGTTAAAAATAAATGGTGGCTCAGCCAGGCGGTTTGCCTTGCCATATTCTTCCAGCCCTGTGCGCCAGTCATTAAAGTAACCTACAAATACTTTTGGCGATTTAATTGTGGTGCCGCCGATTTCACCATGCGGGATCTTGTCACGGGTGACCGTTGAATCACTATATCCCCCGAAAACGTTAACAATGTTGCCATCATCCTTTGCGGCGGTTGTAGTTACACCTGTTTTCCAAACCTCATGCTCTAACGAACCGAATACAAAGCCCTTGCGGGATGTATTATCAAATACTACCCCCGTTTCGGAACTGGTGGTAGCAGCCGGGGCAATAAACGGTTTTGAATTATAGCTGATGAAAGTATCGTTATCGAAAGGAAAGAATACCGTACGCGCATCACCAGCGATACCGGCAAAATTTCCTTTAAAAGGCGACATGTAATTGCTTTTTAAATACCCACCGCTTAGTTCAACCTGGGTAATAAAATATGGCCGGTTATTATATATATAAAACACCTGCTTCATCTCAATGCCACCGTTGCCCTTAAGTGTAACTGTGTGCATTGACCCGTTTCCGAATTTGTCGCTTATGCTGATTTGATTATATTTCCGTTCAGGGAAGTCTGCCGAACTCAAAGTTTTTCCATTTACCTTACAGGTAGCAATAATGTTTGAAAATATTAACTCATTATGACTGTAAACGCTGTACATGCCGGTTTTTAAGTTGTACACCACCCTACCATTTGCGTACGGAATATTAACTTTTGTATCTACAACGCTAACAGGTTTAACAGGTGCTGAACCTAAAACACTGAATGGCAGCAAACCAATCATCAGTAGTAATAACCGTTGCGTATTTTTTATAAGATGATTCATATTTTTTTTATTGATCAGGCTTTTGATGCCATTATATTTTTGATAACACCATTTATTTTCACCTTAACCATTCGCGGTTGTGCGGATGTGATATGGTAATCAGTTACTTTACCATCCTTCCATTTAAAATCAACGGTAAAATTACCGCGTGCACGTAAACCCGTCACTTCTCCGGTTGCTTTCCACTCATTTGGTATGGCTGGTATCAGTTCGATATAACCGGCATGACTTTGTATCAGCATCTCGGCAATGCCCGCTGCTGCACCAAAGTTACCATCGATCTGGAACGGCGGGCCCGCCGACAATAGATTAGGATAAATACCACCACCCGATCCATAATTAATATCGATGCGCAAAGTTGGTTTCATTAATTCTTTGTACAACTTAAAAGCGCGGTCGCCGTCATGCAGTCTTGCCCACCATAATATTTTGTAGGCTATAGACCAGCTTGGCCCATCATCACCACGAACATCAAGCGTTTTTTTAGCGGCTTCAGCAAGTTTGGGTGTGGCATCAGGCGTTATTAATGATGCCGGGAACAAGCCGTATAGATGCGAAACATGGCGATGTTGCGGGTCGGTTTCTTTATAATCTTCCAGCCATTCCTGTATACGGCCATCTTTGGATATAACACCCGGAGGTGGTAGTTCCTTTAATTTAGCACTTAGCTGAGCCCTGAAAACCTCATCCTTACCCAATATTTTTGAGGCGGTTATCACATTATTAAATAATTCCCTGATGATTTGGTTATCGATAGTTGCGCCCATGCAAATACTGGCGGTTTTACCATTTGGCAAGTAAAATGAGTTCTCGGGCGATGACGACGGCGAAGTCACCTGCCAGCCTGTTTTAGGATCCTTAACTAATATGCTGTTATAAAACAGCGCAGAACCTCTTAATATGGGGTAAATATTAGCGAGGTATTTCTTATCGTTGGTAAAGGTATAATGCTCCCAAATGTTATTGCATAACCAGCCTGAACCTGCCTTGGTTACACCCCATGATGCACTTTCTCCCGGCTCGGTAAAATGCCAGGGATTAGTTATTACGTGAGCCACCCAGCCATCAGCATTATAGTAAGCTTTTGCTGTTTTTTCGCCATGCGGTATCATTTCGCGCACCAGCTCAACTAATGGCAAGTTAAGTTCCGACAGGTTTGATACTTCCAGCGGCCAATGATTCATTTGCACGTTTATATCCAGGTGATAATCGCCATTCCATGGCGTTTGTATTTGATTGGCCCATAAACCCTGCAAGTTTGGCGGCAGCAACCCTACCCTTGTGCTGCAAATGCTTAGGTAACGCCCAAACTGGTAAAATAATACCGGCAAGCCATTATCAGATGCTGGGTTTTTATGGAAAGATATTAGCCTTTTATCAGTTGTTTCCTTAGTATTACCGGCATCGCCCAAATTAACAATTACCCTGTTAAACAGCTTTTGGTAATTGCTGATGTGTTTTTGCCTTTCAATAATATAAGAGGTATTTACAGCGGCATTGAGTATAGTCTCGGTATTCTTTTGAAAGACTGCACCTCTAAAATCGGTTGCAGCTGATACATAAATTATAGCTTCGGTCGCATTTTTGATGACCAGCACATTGTTTGTAAGGCTCATGGTACCGCCCTGCAATTTGGCTTTTACACGCGCCAGGTATTGCATGCCTTTACCATCAAATCCATTATCCAACTGACCACTTAATTGCAGTTCACCATTATTTATGGCAACATTACCCCGCTCCGGACGGCTAATGGCTATGCTGCAGTTTAGTTGCCCCGGTTTATCGGCAGTAAGCCTTATAATGCTGATGTCATTATTAAAGCTGGTGAAATATTCCCTTGTATAAGTAACGCCATTTACCGTAAATGTACTTTTTGCAATGGCTGTGTTTAGCGATAGTTCGCGTTCATAATTACTGTATTGAGTGCCGGTGCTATCAGCGCCGTTGTATTTATATTTTATGCTAAGATTGCCAAGCACCTGGTAGCAACCGAACGGCACACTGCCCCCGCCTTTGCCCGTACACACAAAATCCTTGTTAATCAAATCCTGTGCTTCGTCATTCTTACCCTCGACAAGCAGTTTTCTTATTTGCGGTAAAACTTTATAAGCATTGTAGTTATTAGCATCCTGCGGTGCACCCGACCATAGCGTAATATCATTCAGTACAATATTTTCGTTGGCTACGCCACCATCGGGCATCATGCCTAAACGGCCATTGCCTAAAGGCAAGGTTTCTTCCCAAACCTGCGCAGGTTTGTCATACCATAATCTCAAAGGCTGTTGCCCGAAACAAGTATTAATTATTACGGTGCTAAGTATTGTGAATAGAGAAATCTTACGGATCATATTTATTATTATATGAGTTGTGATGCTATTATTTATTTACCAAAAAGTTAACTATCCGGCAGGCATTGCCTTTACTATTTTTATTTTTTAGCTGGCTAATGGTGATAGTTAACACGTGATCTCCGGGTTTTAAATCGCTACCCAGCAACAGGTACCATGGTAAATGCAGCATGCCGCTCCATTCGGTATACAGATCGACAGTATTTTCAGGGCCATTATCTACCCTGTATGAAATAATGCCTGCGTCTGAGCCGGAAACAATGGCTATGCCTACCGCAGTTCCGTTAAAAGGTAATGACAACGTTGAACCCGGTATTGCAGAACTTAATACAGGTACATTTACAAAACCCTCTCTTGTACCAAGACCATCGGTTGGTTTCCAGTTGTTATCAATAGCCCAGCCCGAATTATAGCGGGCATTACTGATAATGTAATAATTTCCGTGCTCAAGATTTGCCTTATCCAACGGTTTAGGCAATGGTTGTTTAATTATCTTTTGGGCCTTACTATCGAAACAAGCGTTAAGCAGGCTTTTTATGTTTTCAAAATACAATTGCTGGCCAAAAGGCGCCGGGTGTATATCTTTAAAATCACCTTCCCAGCTAAATTCTTTATTATTTATTTTATCACGAACCTCTTTACCCAGGTTTATAAACGGCAGGTTATAATGTTCAGCAACCATTTCATGGTTACTTATTTCGGTTGGAATAAAACCCTTGTTATAGTCACTCGTTTTGTAAGGATCAGCAAAGGCCATCAGTATGATATCCATCCCAGGATTACTTCGTTTAGCATGCCTTACTATCCCTTCCAGGGCCCTTACCTGGGTTATGCTATCGGTATGGTTTACCCTGTCATTTACAGCGGCTTCAATAAACATCAGATCGGTTTTGCCCGAATCAAGTACATCGCGCTGCAACCTGAATGCATGCGGCAGGCTTCCTAATGATGGTATACCCGCAGCAATAAAATGAAAATTAGTATTCGGGAATTTATCGGTAAGGTATTTACAAACCATCTGTCGCCAGCCCGGATTGTAGGTGATGGAACCACCAAGGAATGTTACGGTAACCTTTTTCCTGGTGGCAATTACCTGCTTAAAATTATTTAGTTTATTGGCCAGCGTATAATAGTTGCTGTAAGGCAGGCCCATATTAATTGCAGTAGGTTTGTCCTGGCCTTTTGCAAATAAGCATACACAAGCAAAAAGCAGCACGAAACTAAATTTAATACATGGCTTAATGAGCCCTGAAAGATAGCCCGACGTAATTGTTCCTCTCTTTAAATCAGTAAGCGCAACCAGCATATTATCGTCGGGATGAATCTGTATAAAAGTATTTTTTATTTCCGTTTTCGCCATCTTATAACGCAAATTATTTTATTTCATTCAATTCGAGTATCACGCTGGTCCTGTTAGTATTTACTTCAGGATTCAGGCCTACCTTCATTAAAAAGTCCCCTGTGTAAACCTTATCATGACCGATAGCCGGTGAGGTACCCGGATACAAATTAATCTCTTTGATACGATATTTTTTTTCAGGATCCAGTCCATTCAGTAAAATTGGTCTTTTACTTCCTTCATCATAGCGGTAATTAACCAGGTAAGTAAACATAACTGCAGTCGACTTATCAGCATTTACATAGAGTAACGAAGCCGTATTTTCCTTTCGCGGATCTGACAGCCTGTACTGATCTCCCTGCCATACCACGGGCTTTATTTCATTGTAGGTTGCCACCGCATTCTGGCAAAACTTGAGATCATCACCACCGAGTTTGCTAACCACAATATCAAATCCGAGCTTGCCCATCATAGCAACGTCGACCCGAAACTTTAAAGATTCTTTACCCCAATCAGTTACATGGTTAGCGCTTGCAATTGCCGGATAGAAGTAGGAATTTTCCCACTGAATAAATATTCGCTCAATCGGCTCAGTATTGTCGCTCGGCCAAAATTCTGTAAAATATTGCAAAGCACCATAATCTACACGACCGCCCCCACCTGAACACAACATCATCGGTACCTCCGGATATTTGGCCCGAATTCGCTGTAATACTTTATACAAGCCCCTGACATAATCAACATAAAACTGCGATTGGTTTTGGTGCAAATGGACAGCATAAGCGTTATAAATTACGGCATTACAATCCCATTTCACATAAGCCAATGCCGGATCCTTAATAAATAAGGAATCGACAATATGGAATACAAAGTCCTGTACCTGGGGATTACTCAGATCGAGTACCAACTGATTTCGAAAGTAATATTCCTGTCTATTGGGTTGTTTAATTACCCAGTCAGGATGCTGATGGTATAAGCTACTCTTCGGACTAACCATTTCCGGTTCGATCCAGATCCCAAACTTGACACCCTCGTTTTGTGCCTCCTTTGCGATAGCCGCAATACCATTTGGCAGTTTTTTACGATTTTCCTGCCAATCACCCAGGCCGGCATGATCGTCGTTCCGCGGAAACTGGTTACCAAACCAGCCATCGTCAAGGAGGAAAAGATCGACACCGAGTTTTTTGGTATCTTTTAACAACCCGTTGAGTTTAGTCTCATTAAAATCAAAATAGGTAGATTCCCAGTTATTAAGCAGGGTCAGTCTTGAACCTTTACCGTCAACCAGTTTATAGTTACGGGCCCAGGATTGCAGGTCGCGGCTTGCTTTGCCCTTGCCCTGGGTTGAAAACGTATATAAAAAAGGTGGAGTTTCAAACACTTCACCTGGTTTGAGCTGGTAAGCTGACGCATAATTATTGATCCCGGATATGATCCGGAGGTTATCTTGCGGATCAATTTCAAAATCCGTTTTGAAGTTTCCGCTCCATTCCAGGCCGCCAAACAGAACGCTGCCGTGATCCTCAGTGGCTGGCTCGTCAAGCGAAATCATAAATACGGAAGGCATAAAAAGATTGGCCCTCGTTCCCAGTTTCGAATCCAGCGTTTTGATGCCGTGCGTCAATAAGGTTTCCTCAGGCTGCATCTCTCTGACCCAATCGCCATGATATTGCCGAAGCCAATAGCTGCCTGCAGATAAATTAAGGTTAGCTGAAGCAAATTTCTGCAGTACAATGTTTCCCTTTTCGTGGTGCTGTATGGCACTCCATTGTTCAACTACATTTTCTTTGTAGTAGGATTTGTAGTACAAGGTAACCTGGATGCTATAAGCCGGATCTTTCAGCAGCACGGTTAAAAGTGAGATATCATTGCTAATTTTAGTTTGGGTATGACTGACATACTGCAAATCAAGCGAATTATTACCATCGGCATGCGTTACCGCGATGGCAGGTTCCAGCAGGTTGCGCGAACCCGCCGGTGTATAAGCGGAGTTATACATCCCGCTATAATCAACCGTTTGTTTATATTCGCCGGTAACCAACTCATATTCATTTATTTTCTCCAGCTTTTTCCCTATATAAATTGTATTTAAATGCCTGGCGGTATCCGTTTGTAAAACAACAGCTGTCTGCTCTGTTTCTATTGGTATTGTTATTTGCTGCGCTTTCGCATGCCCGCAGCAGGCAATTGTTGCTAAACCCAGTATAATATATCTGCCCTTTGTATATATATCTATTATTTTCAATTGTATGATGCTTTTATAATCCTTAAATAATATTGACCCGGGTCTTCATCCCGACAATGAATACAATCTTTTTTCTGTTATACTTAAATTATGAATAAAGTCCATTGCTGGACTTTATTACACTCATTAACGATATAAACTAAATAATTCAGTTTTATTTGTAATCAGGATTTTGAACCAATATACCGCCGCTCTTATCTATCTCTGTTTGTGGCAATGGCCATTTATAGAATTTATCTTGCCAGTTAAACGTAATTATCCCTGTATTCAACCCGTTTAGTACCTGGCCTGCAATATGCCATCTTTCGAGGTCAAAGTGGCGTAATCCCTCAAACGCCAGTTCTACCCTGCGTTCATGGCGTATCCGCTGGCGCATTTCGTCCTGCGACAGACCTGCCGGATAAGCTGGCATACTTACCCTGGCCCGAATGGCCGTGGTCAGCTGGTAAACTGTAGCATCTGGTCCTGATAATTCATTTTCAGCTTCAGCATACATTAGCATTACTTCGCCTGCACGAAGGATAACCGCATCCTGCTGGCTCAGCGTAGAGAAACCATAAGGTATATTCTTGGGTTCAAGGAATTTTTTTGTACCGTATCCAGTTGGAACCGGATTTGAGGGATGATGAACCTCACCGTTCCCGAAATCGACATAACCCTTATAAATCGTCATTCCCAACCGGGGGTCCCGATTATTAAAGTTATTTACTTTATCCGTCAGTGGCGAAGTTCCCCAAGGTAAACCATCAGTACACTCATAATCATCTACGAGATTTTCATAAGGCGCACAGGCATCCCAGTCGCCATAATACAGATCCCAGGGCGCAGTGTTGTTAGGTGCCAGGAAGTTGATCGTAAAAATAACCTCTTTGCTGGTCATCTGGGTTGCATCCCTGAACGGGCTGATATAGTTCGGATCCAAAGAATATTGTGTTAGTACTGATTTACATAAGTCGCGCACCTGCCCCATGATTGTTGGATCAACCACTCCTGTACCCTGATAAGCAGCAAAAATTAATACCCGGGCCAGTAAAGCCTGCGCCGATGATGCACAGGCATGTCCATAGTTGCTGATGTAGGGCCCAGTACCTAAATTGTTTATACCATAATTCAGGTCGCTCTCAATTTGTGCCAATATTTGCGCAGCCGGAACTTTTGGCTGCTTCTGTGTTGCAAGTGTTAATGGTTGGGTTACCAGCGGCACATCGCCATAAATGGTATACAGCTGATAGTACATGAATGCCCTCACAAACATTACCTCACCAGTATATTGTTTTCTGATAGCATCGGTAACATCAGCTCCCTGGTAGGCAGTAAGCTGAGCCAAAAAGCTATTTACACGCGCAATGGTGGTATAAGCATCGTCGTAAATTGACTGCTGGTAGCCTCCTATTGTTGCGCTCAGATTACCCTGATCAATACTGGTAACCGAACCTGAATTAAACTGAGCGTAGCCGTTATCAGAAAGACAATCCCGGAACCCCATTCCGTAGGAAAACTCCTCGGTTTGCAAGGAACCATAAACCGCAGCCAGCGCTTCGTCAAAGTCACTTTTTTGTTTGTAAAAGGTTGTAGTTGCTAATTGATCCGTCGGATTCAAATCGAGCGATTTTTTACATGCGCCCAGTGTCGAAACTACGGCCATGCATATGATGATATATATTCGTTTTTTCATTTTATCAATTCTTAAAAGGTCACATTTACACCAAAGGAATATATTTTATTTTGCGGATAGGTCAGGAAGTCACCACTTCCCGCGCGTTCCGGATCAAGACCAGGATACTTCGTAAAGGTGAACAAGTTGTCGCCTGAGAAATAGACCCTAAGGCGATCAATACCTATATGTTTGGTAATATTGGCTGGAATAGTATACCCAAACACAAGGTTTTTCACCCTAAGGTATGAACCGTCCTGCAGAAAGAAAGTAGACGGGCGGGTCAGACTTTGCGGCGCATTAAATCCCCAGTAAAGACGAGGCATTGTTGTAGACGGATTTGTGGGCGACCAGGCGTTCAGCCAGTTGGTGGTTGGTGGCGCACCCTGCACAAATGGGATTGTACCCCAATCATTAACAAAGTATTTAACACCATATACACCTTGCATCAGCACAGACAAATCAAAGCCTTTCCAGCTGGCATTCGCACTAAAGGAATAATTCAATTTTGGAACAACGCCCGGAATAATCACCTTATCATTATCATCAATTTTTCCATCGCCGTTAGTATCTTGATACTTTAAGTCACCAGGCTGCGTATTGTCACCGTATTGCTTAGGAGAATTTGCAACTTCCTGCTTATTCTGGAAAATTCCGACCACCTTCAGCATATAAAAAGAATTGATTGGATAACCCTCCTCATTAATACTGTTACCGTAAATATCAGGCGCGCCATATTTCACCAGTTTATTGGTGTTATGATCCAGGTTGAGGCCAAAATTATAGGTCATCCCTTCAAGTGCCCCCCCTTTTACGGAATTGCCATAGGTAAGACCAAGTTCAACACCTTTATTATCAACCGTTCCATCGTTAACAATAGGTGCCTGCAGCCCAACAACAGCCGTGATTTGGGATTGCCTAAGAATATTTGAAGTGACCCTATTGTACCAGTCAAAAGTAATACCAAAATTCTTTACCAGCGTAATATCCGCGCCGATGTCTGTCATGGTTGTTGTTTCCCATTTCAATTGAGGATTATTCAATTGTGTCTGCGCAACACCCGTAGTTAAGCTTTGATTATCAAACGAATAAGCACCGGTAAAATTCAACAATGCCTGATAAGGATAAAGGCTTCCATTGATATTTTGGTTACCTACCTGTCCCCATGATCCCCTGAATTTAAAGTTGCTGAGCCAATTTAAATTAAGTGCCTTAACGAATGGTTCCTCCGTAACTCTCCAACCAGCAGATGCGGAAGGAAAAGTTCCCCATTTATTACCGGGTGCGAATTTAGAACTACCATCAAAACGGATATTGCTTTCCAGCAGGTAACGTTCCTTATAATTGTAATCCACACGGCCGAACCATGACTCCAGCGCCCATCCGTTGCTGGTACCATCATTGGTAATGTGATCGGTACTACCGGCTCTAATCTCCTGCAAGGCGGGATCCACATAATTCTGCCTGTAAGCCTGCAGAAATTCGTAATTACTTTGTTCTATGCTCCAGCCGGCCTGTGCCATAATAGTATGGGAACCGAAGGAGTGGTTATATTTTAAGTAACTGAATAAATTGGAGTAAATTGTATGCTCGTCCTGCACGGTTAAGCCTTGTCCCAGGTCAAGAGTTGTACCCAATTGCCCGGTTCCATAATAATATTCAGGGATGTTTTGAACAAAGTTTTTGTAAGTATCAAATTCTCCGTTAAATGCAGCCTTGGTATACCATGAAAAATCTTTATTGAAGCTTACATTTGCCCAACCCTGGATGTCCGCTTCATAGTCCTTGGTATCATGATATAAGCCCTCATCCAGCACCGCAACAGGGTTCTTATTATTATATTCAAACGGATACGTTTTATAGGTATAGTGACCACTGCCATCCGCCGTATAAGGGCCATAAGTAGGTGCTTGTGATAATGTTGACAAGAACATATCTTCAGATCCATTGGACGTTGCATCCGTTATACCTGACTTCATCAGGATATTAGTTCCAAAAGTGATATGATCATTTACTTTGGACTGCAGATTTGTACGAATATTGTATTTTTTGTAATCAAACCCACGCATAATACCGTTTTGATCTACATAGCCAAAATTGATATTATAGGTTGTTTTATCATTGCCTCCGCTGAACGTCAGGTTATGGGTTTGTGTTGTACCTGTCCTGAAAAGGTATGGTAACCAATTCGTATTTGGATACAAAGGATCATTCGGATGCGTCGCGTAAGCGTTAATTTCAGCTGCGGTATATAGTTGTGTTGTGTCGGTAAGCCCCGAATTAATACGTGCTGTATTGTACATATTCATGTACTGGACAGAATTGGTAACAATTTGAAACATTTTAGTGTAAGTGGAGAAACCCAGATTTCCGTCATATTCAACTTTAAGTTTGCCTGCTTTACCTTTCTTTGTCGTTACCAAAACTACCCCATTGGCCGCCCTTGAACCGTAGATGGCAGAGGAAGAAGCATCCTTCAATACAGAGACACTTTCAATATCTATAGGGTTAACGTCGTTCAGGTTGCCGGGAACGTCATCAATCAATACTAAAGGTGAGGTACCAGCACCGCTGAAAGTGCCCACGCCCCGGATTGTAATCGAAGCATTTTCATTTCCCGGTTCGCCACTGCCCTGCACCACCGACACGCCCGGAGCAAGCCCCTCCAGCATAGTGGTTGTGTTTACCACCGGTCGCTTGATCATATCTTCTCCTGATATGGTCGAAACTGATCCCGTTAAATTAACCCTCTTTTGGGCACCGTAACCAACAACTACCACTTCATCAAGTGATTTACTGTCAGTTTCCAGTTTAATATTAACTGTTTGCCGGTTATCGACATTGATCGCCTGCGTTTTATAGCCGATCATTTTAAATTCAAGCACAGCATTGCCAGGCACTTTAAGCATATACTGCCCTTTAACGTCAGTGCTTACCCCAGTGCTTGTGCCTTTGATTGTGACGCTGACTCCCGGCAAGGTCCCGCTGTTATCAGATACCGTACCGCCGACTGTAATTGTTTGCGCGTAGGTATTCAAGGTGAATAAGGGTAAAAGGATCAAAAGAAACAAAGCAAGCTTGTATTTACCGGCCGTACGCTGCCTTTTTTGGCAAACACCGGAAAAAGCTTGCCTCATATCGCCATCCTTTAAAATGTAATGAGTAAATCTTTTCATAATTTAATTTAAATTGGTTTTGATTAATTTGGACTAGTAGAAAATACTGGAAGATGTATTAAAGCTGGGCTAAAAACGTTGCCGCCTTAAGTTTTTCCTTGGACTGGTGTTTTTTTTCGGTTCATGTAAGAGGTGTTATATGGTTTAAAATTTGGTTGATTACTTCTCTATAATTTCCTTTCACCAGTCGCATAATGCCTTTATTTACTTCGCAGCAAACAATTGGTTGTGCCTATACATCAAAAAACCATTTTTACAGTATGCTGCAAGCAACACATTATATAATGGAGAACACTAATCTTTAAGCAACTGGTTGATAATTGGCAAATAGTACAAACGTTTATCTATTCTATACTATACTATAATTCAAAAGTGAAAATATAAAATGACTTTTGCAAATTTTCCGTTATACTTTTTAAACATCTACTATCTGGATATTCAATTGTATGTGTGCAGACAAAAGTTATATACACGAAAAATTGGTGCAACGGGCGACACACTCAATGCTAAATCGTTCTTAATCACATTACTGAAAGTATAAGATCATTTACACTATTTTTTTATGACTAGATATTTTATTAAAAAAAATTCTTGAAAAGCCCTTTACCTTCGGCGTTTGGCAAAGTAGTTAACAAACGTGGAAATATTTTTTTAATTAAGGTATAGAATAGTACAGATATTAAAAGTAACCAGATAAGATCTTTTATCTTTTAATAGCCACCAAATACCCGATATTGTGAATTGTATGATTACCCACCGGCAATCCCTAGCGGCGAGAACAAGACAAAGGCGAGTACCATGAGGATAATGAGCAGCACACTTACCCAATGCCGGTTACGCCAGGGCTGAATATCTACTACCGGATGCTTTTCTGGCTGATAAGGCACCTTGAGCGGGAACAGTCGCCCTATCAACAGCATTATACCAACTGTGCATACAAACAATATAGCCAGCACATGCAGGTAATGCATTGGAGGCTGAAATATAAGGATAACGCTGGCATAGGTCAATATAAAAAAGGCCAGTCCAATTTTTACAGCCACAGGCGGCACCCTTCGCGTCAAAAAGCCCACAAGCAAAACGGAAAAGACGGGTACAGTGAAAAAGCCGGACAGCATCTGGATATAAGTATAAAAACCACCTTTAAAGAAAATAATGAATGGCGCTATACAACACCCCATCAGCGTAAGCAACACCTGGAATATCTTACTGCTTCGCACCAGTTGTTCATCGCTTTTCTGCTTGCCGGCTTTATCAAACCAGGGCTTGTAAATATTCATGATAAATAATGTACCTGAACTGTTAAGGCCGGCGTTAAACGTACTGAAAACTGCACCTAAAACTATGGATGCCATAAAACCCTGGAAAACACCGGGCAAAATATCCGAGATCAGCCTTGGAAACACTTCCCTAGTATTATCAAGATGAGGATACAAATGCACGGCAATCAATCCCGGCAAGTTCAAAATTAACGGGGAGAGTAATTTACCCACGCAGGCTAACGCTATACCTTTCTGGCACTCTTTCAGGTTTTTGGAAGCGAGCGCTTGCTGAACTATAAATTGCTCCATGCCCCAGTAATACAGGTTCATGAGTAACATGCCGGTAAAAATTGTAGTGAAGGGCACCGCATCTGTAGCTGAGCCAATGGCGTTAAGATGTTCTTTTTTTTGATGCAATATCACCCTCACTCCATTTAATAAATTGCCATGACCGAGATAGTTAAACCCGTAATAAGATATAAGCAGGCAGCCTGTCATCATACCCAGCCCTAATAACGTATCAGATATGCTCATGGCCCGCAAGCCGCCAAGAATAGAGTATAAACTACCCGAAATGCCGATAATCACAATGAGTACGCAGCAAGTGGTAGTTGAATCCCAGCCTGTACGCTGACTAACGTGGAATATGCCGTTCATGGCCAGGGCGCCACCGTATAAAATAGTGGGAATAAGGTTGATTGCATAACTGGCCAGAAAAACAATAGATACTATCTTCTTGGTAACTGCATCAAAACGATGCTCTAAAAAGTCGGGGGTAGTGATAGCACCTATACGTAAATAAACCGGCAGCAGAAATTCCGAAACAACGAGCATGGCCAGGATAGATGTCATCCCCCAGGCCATAACAGACATGTTATTGATATATACTGACTCGTTTTCGCCGATGAGCAGGTTGCCGCTCAGGTTGGTTAAAAAAATAGAGGAGCCAACCAACACAAAACCAAGGCTGCGATTGCTTAAAAAATAATCATTAACCGTTTTAAGGCGTGTACGTCTTGTTTTGAGCCAGGAGATCAAGGCTACCAAACCGGTACAAATAATAAAACTAAGCAGCATATCAAACTAAAATGCGGTGTTGATAATATAACAGAAATTACGCTACAGCGATTTACGCCTGATGAGCGTTGTAGGGATGATCTTTTTGACCGACTTACCGGACATTACAAACGAAGCCGCTTCTTCTGCCATCAACCTAAAATCGGTAGAATAAGTGGTAATACCACCGCAGATGATCTCTTTCACCATATCGTCATTGTGCGACAGAATACCTACATCAGTACCCAGGTCGAGTTTTTTATCAATACAATCTTTCAGCATAGCCCATAATTCGGTATTATTGATTGTAAAGTATACTTTTCCCCTGGTGATGGCGCCCGGGGTGTATTCCGTTTGTATGGTTCCCTTTATACCGTATTCTTTAATAAATCTTTTAAAAGACCGCAAAATTTCAATTGGTGTATCTGTAGATGGGCGGTAATAGAAAACAAATTCATCATAGCGCGTTATTACGTCTTTCAATTCGCAAAAAGCTTTATAAGTAGCTTGCTCAAACTCTTGTGTAACGTAAGAGAAGTCCCCCTCCATCTGCTCAAAACGATCAATCATCAGGAACTTATTCGAGGGAATACCTTTGAGAATATCACAGGTGCGGGGGTTGGGAATTGGGGCCACTACATACATACCATATTTACCGCGTATGTTGCCGATAATGGTATCCAGGATGTCGATATTATTATGATGGAAAAATACATCAAGATGCACCTCTGGTTTAAGGTGTTTTTTAAATGTTTTATAGAAGGTTTCCTGGAAAGTGTCAAATGCATAAAGCAGCAGTGCTACGCGAAGGTTCTGTCCGGTATCTGCACTGGCAATAAAAAAGCCCATACGGTTACGGGATTCTACAATGCCACGTTTGATGAGTTCCTTATAGCCCTTCATGATGGTCTCCCTGGCAAAACCCAACTCATTCATCAACTTGTTCACTGATGGCAGCAGATCACCTACAACAACCACTCTATTATCAACCGCATTGATAATGCCCTGCACAAATTGCTCGTGTTTTGTTAGCCTGGGTATACCCTCAAGCTCATGTATCTGGTCATATATATCTCTCATCAAACGTATTTTTATTATGTTTTGACATCTTCCCTAAACCCTAATTCTGTCAATAATGGAATAGAATAGGATAAGAGCCAAAGGTATATTTATTTGTGTAAAATCCTCATTGTGGTGATATTTTTTTTAGGAGGATACGTTAGGTTTGCAAAATAGGGCCAGGTAGACAGTATTATTCTGCTCATTTTGAACCGGAATCTCAAAATTTTTAAAGTGTTTTTCTTTAACTCCCTTTGTCCTGCAGTATCCTGAAAGCTTTGCACTAATATTTCCTTAGCTTTCAAAGTATATCGTTTATTATGTTGGGGTATTAAAAACGTCAGCACGAAATAGAATAAACGTTACCTTTATAACTGCCTTCCTAATGTTATCGGGGTCATCATTTATACTATTGATCGCCTTTCTTGCACTTGATTAAAAAGAATGGATAGTTCTCAGTAACTTCCGTTATCTCAAATAATCCAACTTTACCAAACTCTGCGTTAATTGATTCTCTGTCATAAAAAAACATGCTAACCCCATCGAATATTTCATAACGATCTTTGCTAACAAATTTACCCTGTCCATATGTTGGAGCCTCTTTTGAAATAACCGTAAAAACCATATAACCATTGTCTGCCAGTTGATTATAGCAATCATGGATCAATTTCTCGCGTTCGTTTTCGTCCAACAAATGAATTAAGGCATAGCAGAATATTCCATCATACAGGCATTTGTCAAAAGGCATATCGGTCACAGAACCGTGATAGATGATCATATCGGCTCCGTAATGTTTTCTGGCCATATCAATTGCAGTTTTTGATATCTCAATCCCTGTAACTACTATTTCATGCTCTCTGAAAATTTGCGCATTCCGCCCATAGCCAATGCCGGGAATAAGGATATTTTTTACTGACTTTTGTACAAAAAAGTCCTTTGTCAATACTGATGATTTTGATGGCTCAAATCCCCACATTTCATGTTTGTTGATAAAGGCGGATTCCCAAAATTCGGGTTTTTCGTTTTCATTTATCATAACGTCTTTTAATTTGGTCTCTAAAGTAACAATTTATTAAAACTACCGGGACTTCTTGTATAATACCCCAATCCGATATACAATTTTAAAAAACGAATGGTATATTTACTATTGTGATCTACGTAGAATATAAACTCATGATCACTGCTTAGTAACCATTCTATCTTATGAAAAGCTTACCGGATCAATTTAAAATAACCAACGATAAAAATTTTTCGTTAAAAGATTATGATACCTCCTACTCGGCCCACTACGAAAAGGAAGATGCGGCTGCTATTTTAAAGGATCTTATAAAGCAAACAGCAAAACTGCAAACAGAGCTTTATGCTGCAAATACCTATTCATTACTTATCATTTTCCAGGCGATGGATGCAGCGGGTAAGGATAGTGCAATTGCCCACACCATGTCGGGATTAAACCCTCAGGGCTGCCAGGTATTCAGTTTTAAGCAACCGGGGCCTGAAGATTATAAACACGACTTTTTATGGAGGCATTATCTAGCTCTGCCAGAAGATGGGCGCATAGGTATACATAACCGCTCCCATTATGAAAACGTACTAGTAACCAAAGTACATCCGGAGTTAGTATTAAAAGAGAACATTCCGGGAATTAGTGATATTAAGCATATCAATAAAAAGTTCTGGGATCAGCGTTACGAAAGCATCCGTAATTTTGAAAAGCATTTACATGTGAATGGAACTGTTATAATTAAGTTCTTTCTTCATCTTTCAAAACATGAACAGAAACAGCGATTTTTGGAACGTATTGACGATCCGGAGAAAAACTGGAAATTTTCAGCAAGTGATATTTTGGAGCGCGACAGATGGGACGATTATATGAAAGCATATGAAACAGCCATAAAAAAAACATCCACAGAAGAATGCCCCTGGTTTATAGTTCCGGCAGATAAGAAATGGTTCACGCGGATAGCCATATCAACCATTATACTACAAACCATTGAAAACCTGAAGTTGAAATACCCTGTATTGCCAAAAGATGAAATGGAAAAGCTAAGGGAATCCAAAAAAGAGCTGGAGAAGGAATAGATCTGGATTAGATATTATAAAATCTGGCAGCATTTCCGCCAAAAATATTCTCTTGTTCTATTTTACTAAAAGCTGAAAAGTATGCTGCTATAATTCCTGCTACCTGCTCATATTCAGCAGCAATCTTGCACACAGGCCAGTCGGAACCAAACATGAGGCGGTCAGTACCGAAATTATCTGCTATAACATCCAGATAAGGATTAAAATCAGCTGGCTTCCAATTTTGCCAGTCGGCCTCCGTAACCATACCCGATACTTTGCAAAATACATTCTCAAATTGGGCAACCGCTTTTATATCCTTTTCCCAATCGGCTATTTCAGCCTGTTTTATATTGGGTTTTGCTATGTGATCAATAACAAAAGGCTGATCAGGGAACTGCGCTACAAACTTTGCTGTATATTTTAATTGATCCGGGAAAATTAAAATATCATAGGTGTAATTATATTTCTTCAACAGACTTATGCCATGTAAAAAAGCCGACTGTAGCATCATATCACGTTGAGGCTCACCTTGCAATACATGACGAAAACCTTTCATCTTTTCAAACTGATTATAGTAGGTCAAACGTTCCCCAATATTTGCCGATTGCAGATCAACCCATCCCACTACTCCCTTTATAAAGTTGTAATTATCGGCATTGGCTAATTGGAAATCATTTTCCTGTTCTGATTGATGAGATTGAACAATAATACAGCCATCAAAGCCATTGGATTTTAAAACAGGCTCCAGATCACCCGGTAAAAAATCCTTTCGTATAACAGCCATGCTATCATCTATCCAATCATATTCAACCGGATCATATTTCCAGAAATGCTGATGCGAATCTATCCTTAACATATCAACCTAATCGAAAGATTTTATCCATTAACACCCATTTCTCACCTGGCTCGGCCCATGGTAAAGGCTGTTGAAATTTCCACATCAGCTCTTCCCATTCCTGTACTTTGGGATTATCGGCGTCCATCGCTGCTTTTATATCAAAATCAAAATCATCAGCAGTATCCATTATCATAAACAGGCGATTACCTGTTCTGTATATTTGCATACTGACAATACCGGCATCCTTAATACTTTCTGTAATCTCGGGCCATGTATTTTCTTTTTTGTGCCAATGCTCATATTCTGCAATTAATGCAGGATCGTCTATCAGATCAAGTGCTAAACAGTATCTCTTCATGACAGGATGTTGGTATATTCTAAACAGTTTTTATCTATCAATTCATTGATGATCATTTCTTCCCAGAATGCTTTTGGCACTGTTACTTCTGCCATTGCTATATTATCCTTTACCCTTTTAGGATTAGTAGTGCTCAGGGCAATGCTTTTTACCCCTGGCACCATTAACGCAAATTGCACACAAGCTTCAGCCGGCTTTATGTTAAATTTAGCACATAGATTAAAAAAATCGTCCCGCCATTTGGTTAATGTTTTGTGCTGAGGCGCGTTTGCGTCAATAAGTTTATAGTCGAAATAATCACCGCCAATTAAATAACCGGAATGAAATACAGCAGAGTTGATGATCTGTACGCCATCATCCTCCAATCTTTTCATAAAATCAAGCAGAGGTTTGGGATGGCTTTTTATAGTCATGCTATTGGCAATCATCACCCAATCCAGATCTACATCCTCGTAAACGCGGGCTATCGATCGCCAATCTTTGGCCCCCACACCTATTGCTTTAGCCTTGCCATCACGTTTTAATGTTTCAAGAGCCTTATAGGCATCTAAAATATCATTGTATAATTTCTCATCCTCACTTGCCGACGTCGCTTTAGCCAGGTATTCATCCGGATCATGTACCGATACCATTTGCGGAATATAGCCATTCAGCAGTTCATTCCCCTGCTCAAAACATTCAATAATACCTTCATAGCTGATGTGTTGTTCGGCATCATATTTTAAATCACGCCAAACGCCGGGTTCAAAAGTTGGCTCGGGTGTTTTTAGCTCTGTACGTACCCATCCTAATTTATTACTGATGATCACATCGTCCGGGTCGACATTTAATGCTTTTAAACATTTACCCAATGATTCAAGCGCTAAGCCTGCCCCATATTTACCAGCCGAATCAAAGATCAGCTTGCCCTGGGTATGGGCAATACACTCTTTTACTATCTCTTGTTTAACATCATCATTTAAGGCTACAAACAAGTTACCTAAGCCACTGGTACCAAAAATCACCGGTGACATATCCAAAGCATATGGTTTGAAATTTTTATCGGGCATATATATTTAATGAATAGATAATACTTTTGTTTCTGCAGATATTTCTTCTGCATGTTCATTGGGTATTTTTGAACCTCTAAACGCATAATAAGCAATATACAGGTAACATATTAATGGTATTATCATAGCAACAGCCATACTTTTTGCCGATTCGGCGATCAGACCCATTATTGGCGGGAAGAATGCGCCACCAACAATAGCCATCACCATTATTGAGCCGCCGATTTTTGCGTTATTACCTAAGCTCCGAATGCTGAGCGCAAAGTTTGTAGGGTACATTAATGACATAAAGAAGCTGGTAAAGAATATGGCCCAAACCCCTACAACACCCGGAAATAATATAGCAATAACAACCAGGGCTATATTTATCACTCCATAAATCCCCATTAATTTGCCCGGCGATACGTAGCGCATGATATAGGTGGCCGAAAACCGGCCAAGCCCGAATGCAACCAAAGTTCCGGTTAAAAAATACCCTGCGATTTTCTCGGGCTCACCTGTATAATCCTGAACGTATTGTATAAAGAAGCTCCAGGTGCAGGTTTGTGCCCCGCAGTAAAAGAACTGTGAAAGTACACCTTTATAAAAATGAGGATATTTTAATAACTCTTTTGCATTGGCGGGAGCTTGTGTTTCCTCTTTTAGCTCGTCAGTACCTTTTGGGAATTTGGTAAACATCAGCAAAATACTCCATAACACGGCAAATGCTGCTAATACCAGGTAAGGAGTAACAACCCGCATAGTTTCCTGTTGCAGATAATGCTGATACTCGCCCGATAATTTCATGGCGGCAATTTTTACCGGATTATGCTCGATACCTGAAAGTATAAATATGGTACCAATAAGCACACCCAGAACCGCGCCTATAGGATTGAATGCCTGTGAAAAATTAAGCCTGCGCTCGGCGGATTGAGAACTGCCTAATTTTACAATAAATATATTGGCCCCGGTTTCTAAAAAAGTTAAGCCTGAAGCGATCACAAATAAGGCAAACAGGAACAAACCATATTTACCGGCAATGGCAGCTGGCCAAAACAAACAGCATCCTAATGCAAAAAGTAATAAGCCCGCAATAAGCCCTGTTTTATAAGAATACTTTTTCATGATAAGCCCCGAAGGCACTGCCAAAAAGAAATAGCCCATATAAAATGCCGATTGAATCAGACCTGCCTGGGTGCGGCTTAGTTCAAAAGATTTCATGAACTGTTTTATCAAAATATCGTTCATGTTATTGGGAATACCCCAAATTAAAAACAACATAGTAACCAGTGAAAATGATACGATACTCTTCGCGGGTATAAAACCAAAGATTTCGCGGTCTTTTGACAACACTTCAGACATGATGGAAAAACGGTTAATTGGTAAAAATTGATATAACCCAAAGTAAGTTACTATTTCCTTTATTCAGTTATGAAATATTAACTATTTAATGAATTATCTCATCATAATAGCCTGCAATATAAATATAGCGGGCCAAAAACTCACATCTATCACTATAAGATCATAAACAATTAAGTATAACAAACCCAAGTGCATTTCTATATTTATAGCTTTTAAAATTCATGACAAATATTTCTATCTGGATAATTTCTTTTTTAGCCCTTGCCGGGGTTATCATAAGGCCCTTTAAAATACCCGAGGTAATATGGGCCATAACTGGTGCTGCGTTGCTCCTATTGTTTGGTTTGATCTCACCATCTGAAAGTATAACAGGCGTTAATAAGGGTACAGATGTTTACCTGTTCTTAACCGGCATGATGTTGTTGGCCGAAACTGCACGCGAAGAAAAACTGTTTGACTGGCTTGCAGCGCATGCTACCAAACTGGCAAAAGGATCGGCAAATAGGTTATTCCTGTTAATTTATATTGTAGGAATTGTTGTTACTGTTTTTCTATCAAATGATGCCACTGCCGTGGTATTAACTCCTGCAGTGGCGGCAGCGGTTAAGGCCAGCAAAGTTAAAAACCCACTACCCTATTTGCTCATATGTGCATTTATAGCCAATGCCGCATCTTTTGTATTACCAATATCCAATCCTGCTAATTTGGTGATATATGGAAATCACATGCCGCCGTTATTACAATGGTTACATCAGTATATTTTACCTTCTGTTTTTGCTATAACAGCAACTTACCTGATGCTGCGTTTTACGCAACGGAACGAATTAAAACAAAGTATTGAAACAAATATTCCTATACCTTCACTCTCACAAGGTGGCAAAACGGCTATAATTGGCATTGCAGCAACGGCAATTATTTTGTTGGTGGCATCGGCATTTGATATTCAATTAGGCTTGCCAACTGCAATTACAGGTATATTAACCTCAGCTATTGTGATCATTCGGGCCAAAAAAAATCCATCGATGGTTATTAAAGGGGTTTCGTGGGCTGTATTACCACTTGTAGCCGGGCTATTTGTTATAGTAGAAGCGCTAAATAAAACCGGACTGATACTAACACTAACCAACCTGTTGCAACAAAGCATAGCTCATTCAGTAACGGGGGCAATATGGGGCAGCGGTATTATTATTGCCTTTGCCTGTAACCTGATGAATAATCTCCCGGCAGGGCTAATTGCAGGCAATGTAATACAGGCTGGCCATGTGCCTGATCTAGTTAAAAGCTCTGTTTTGATAGGTGTTGATCTCGGCCCAAATCTTTCAATCACCGGCTCACTGGCAACCATACTCTGGCTGGTTGCCTTACGGCGCGAGGGAATAACAGTCAGCGCGTTTATCTTTCTGAAGATCGGCATTTTGGTAATGACTGTCGCCCTATTGTTTGCTATCGGGTCGCTATGGTTATAACCATATCAATGGGTTACGAATAGGCAGGTTTCTGATCACTTCTTCTACCTGAGGATCATGATCAAGCTTTTCCCAGGTCAGTAACCAGGCTTTTTGATCATAAGCATTGGCACCAAATAAAAGGAATGGCTGTGCTACCGGCCAATTATCCCAATACATCACATCAGGTTTTAACGTCCACTTGCTTTTATCTGCCACAAAAGGATATAAATAATTAATGCCTTTTTTTATTGATTTACCGTCTGGTGTTTCAAATACCCATAAATTATCCTTTGGGGTTGATAAGATCTGGCAAAGAGTGGCCATTGCATCTAAATTAAAAATAGAATAGCCATAAGGCTTAGTACGTGCTATTTCTAATGGAAAACGTCCATCTAAAGCCATTTGGTTGGGTAATAAAACAGTTTTGTACCTCACACGCATGGAGTCAAGCACTACCTGGTTATTGCAAAGCCTGGCAAATGATGCTACCTGCATAGCCCAGCAGGTTGAATGGTTGTTTGTAGTTAATTTTTCCTGAATACCCGGCTTGCTGGTCATCAACCAATTAGTATAGGCTGCAAACCATTTCTTTACACCTGCTGCGGTTTCCGGATCCATAGCTTTGGCGTTTTCCATTACTATTACTCCCTGAGCAACCTCCATTAAATGAATGGTATCAATTATACCATAATTTCTACCTGTGTATTTACCTTTTACAGCCTGGGCAAACAACAGGTTGGGGTTCATTAGCGTTTCAGGGTCAATAAACCACGCTTTAAAATGAATAACTGCCTGTTTTACATATTTTTCGTCACCAGTTATTTTGTAAGCTGATGCCAAAGCGCCAATAATCCTGCTAAAGCGGATCATTGCCTTTCGATGTTCAACAAAGTTGTCAGGGTTGGTCATACCGTCCCTGTCTATATATGGCCCATCAGGGTTTTTAGGATCAGGCCAAAAATAATCAGCTTCTGAAAAGAAATCATGCTTTCCGCCTGCGCTTCTTGAACAAAAGAATGCAGTAACGGTAACCGGCTCTTGCTTCATCGCCCAGTCTGCTTCGGCCAAAATATGTTGTTTAAGTGTTGCCTCGGCAGCCTTTTCTATCACAGACTTCCCTGGTAATGGCTGTTTAAATGAAAAAGCACTCTGGCTAAACCAAAAAACAATAATTAACAATGTTTGAGCTGTGATTTTTTTCATAAATAAAAGTGTTATCAGGTTATTCAACAAATGTAAGTAATGTAATTTCTTTAAAAACAAAAAGCCTCTATCTTTCGATAGAAGCTTTTTGTAAGATTACATCCTACTATTATACTAACTGGTTTAGGCATAGCATAATTATTCAGGATATGCCTGTCCATTAATGAAAAAGCAGCCTGAAAAAGGTGTAATAAGGTTTAGGAAAACGAGATCAGTTATATATTAATGGCCTTAGAACATCATAGCGTTATTATTGATAGTAATAACACACAATCGTCCTGCTTGTATTATCTTATGTTACACATTTAACAACATGTGCGTAACCGTGACAGTAGTGATCGTTGTTGGATCTCCAACATGGTTATCAACGTTAAACGAATACTTTTTGAATCCGTAAACTTGCTTAGTTTTAAGCTTTTTGAGTTTTTGTCCGGTGGCTTTCATGTCTGATAGTTTAATTTGGCAAGAAGGTATGAAAGTCACTTCGCTTCAAAAAAGTTATTACACCAATTGCATTATTGTATATACCAATTACAATATTCGATTCATGTTTTTTTTAGATCCTGATTAGCTATCACTGAAAAACTTATTGTGGCCAGCTTAATAATTCATTTATATAAATAACTACTTTTGAAGTCACCTAAAGCCTTCACGGGTATTAATGAAAACACTAAAACTTGAGAATTTAAAATTGCACGTTATTTTCTGGGCGATATTTATTGTTTATGAATTGGCCGTAAGTTTTTCCTTTGGAGGAAAATTTACAACTTTCCCCGACTATGCCGGCCATTATTTATTAAATATAGGTTTGTTCTACTTCAATGCCCACGTAGTGTTTCCAACAGCTATAAACCGGAAAAGGAAATCCTATTTTATATTGACATTACTAATAATAGCTGAACTTGTATTGTATATGCTGCTTAAGTTTTTGCTGACAAACTTATTGGTAGGCTTCAACTTTCAAATCAGCAGGCTAATTACAAATACATGGTCGTTTTTTGTGGAGAGTATTTGGCGCGCTGTTTATTTTATTGGTTTAAGTACAGGTTACTGGTTTGCTTTGTCAACTATACAGGATAGAAAAATCATAGATAACCTGGAAAACATAAATGTTAGAAATGAACTGCAAAATCAGATCCTTGAAAAAACATTACTGAGTACTGAAAACGCATATCTCAAAGCACAAATAAATCCACATTTTCTGTTAAACACTTTAAACTTTCTATATAATTCAGTTTCAAAATTTTCGGAGGAGACTGCTGATAGCATATTATTATTATCAGATATAATGCGCTATGCATTAACCAATGCTGATGAAGATGGTAAGGTAAAACTAGCATTGGAGATTGAGCATATCAACAGCTTTATTAAATTAAACCAGGCAAGATTTAGTCAAAGGCTCAATATTGATTTTCGGATAGATGGTAATCCCGATGGTTTAAGGATCATTCCCCTGGTGCTGATTACACTTGCAGAAAACGTTTTAAAATACGGAGATCTGCTAGCTGGTGAATACCCTGCAAAAATAATTGTATTAATTGAGGGTTATAATTTAACTTTTATAACTCAAAACCGTAAACGGAAAACAGTTCATGATCATGGCTACGGAATTGGAATTAAAAACGTAAAAGATCGTTTAGCTATGCACTATAAATATGAACTAATTATTGAAGATAGCAAAACCGAGTATAAATCAATACTGAAAATTGAATTATAATACCTATGAATACATGTTATGTAATTGATGATGAGTATCATGCCATTGATACACTTGTTGGGTATATCAATAAATTTCCGGGTTTAAGTTTAGTTGGCAGTAATACAAACCCTCTTGAGGCCATCAATGAAATAAGAAATGCTGCGCAGGTTGATATCGTTTTTTTAGATGTTGATATGCCCGAACTTTCCGGATTAGATGTTGCTGATATCATTTCATCATACACTTCGGTAATTTTCACTACTGCCTACCCTAACTATGCTGTACAGGCTTTTGAAAAAAACGGCTCCGATTTTATTTTGAAACCCATTTCGTTTGAACGTTTTACTAAATCTGTTACAAAAGTGCAAAACCTGCTACGATCAAAAAGCCTGGCAGATCAGCATCTGGTTAGTGAGCACTTTTTTATAAACCCCGGTATTAAGGGCCGGATGATACAGTTGAACTACTCGGATATATTATATATTGAGGGCCTAAAAAACTACGTAGTTATATATACAACCGAGGGTAAATATATCACCTACTTATCTATGAGAGAGATTGAAAAGGCAATCCCTTTATCAAAATTCATCAGGATACACAAATCCTATATCGTTAATATCGACAGAATAAAATCAATTGATGGTAATAATGTAATACTGGCGCAGTCAAGCGAATTACCTATCGGCATTTCATTTAAAGACAGCTTCATTAGCATGATCAATACTATGACCCTTAGGAGCCGGAGGCAGAACTAAAGGCATTTTACCTTTTCGGGCTTCTACAGATAGATAATACTTGTAAAGTAAATAGTATATAATAAACTCCTGTTTGCGCTGTTTTTCATTAAACAACCTGTTCAAATGCATGTGGATTAAATCTGCAACCAGCTTAATAAGCTTTTCATCTGTAAGTTGGCCAGTATTGGATCTCAACAGTTCCAGGGCCTTTAAATAATTATTAAACTCTTTCTTGCCGGTAATTATGATAATGGCTTTCCTGTTTGCTTCCATATTGTTTATAAAAAAAGAGTGTTCCCTGTATTTATTATCCAATTGAAACTTAACTTGTTTACTATCGTCAAATTCATGTTTCATGCTTTCATGTATACATTTAAGCAGCGTTATTCTCCTGACGTTTTCATGGAAGAAAATCTCAAGCATAGCATTAACTGATATAATAGCTAAATGCAGTTCGAAATAACCACCTGGTGCTTTAAATATATTTTTAAGATAAGCTAAAATCAGCTCACTGCTAACCTGGAATACCTTTTCAACATATTCAATAGTATGCTCGCCGTATCGTTCTATTTCGCGTTTATAAGTATCCAGCAATAAATTGTTTACACTTCCTTTTTCAACCTGGTGGCGTATCTTCTTCTCAATATATTTCAGCACTTCCGTAGCATCATTTGGATTGATCTGAACCCGTACCCTTAAATGATTATCAGGATCAGCATACCGTATAAAATACCAGTTTTTTAAAATATGTTGCTTTTTTAGCCATGTTACCAGACTCTTAATATTTTTCGTCAGAAGGTTATTTGATATAGCAGGATGACAGTATAATTTAAGATAGATCCATTCGTCGCCCGGCAAATAAACACGTTTAATTTTATTGTTCTTTCGCGGTAAAGGCGCTAAAGTATTCTGATAATAGGTAATATCATTTGAATAAATAGATGCTGCAAACTGCCCTATTAATGGTTTACCTATTTGATCCTTGACAAAAGCTGACTGATCCAGAAAAACTTCCTGCAATACAGCCGAACTCTTATTCTTTATCACCGTTATAAACATGATTATTGATTCGGTATTATCCCGGTCAAATATTAATTGGTTATCGCCTTCAGTAAGTGCAAAGAATTTTTGGAGCCTGATTTTTTCACTCAATTTTTGAAAACTACCCTTTGTATCATTTCCTCCTATTATTTCAGTAATTTCTTCATTTCCCAAAATCCAGGTTGAGGGAAAAAGGATACAATTTTTGTATTCAACCCTGGGGTAAAAATTAAGCCCGGGAAGTAAAGATTTAAGATCAAGATTGAAATTGGATTTTAGGCCCTGATGCTGCAGATCACATAAAAACCTGAATATCGAAAGCTCGCTTCTACTGTAATTATAGGCAGAACTTAATCTTGGTATGATGACCATGTTTAACTTTTTTGATCTTAAAATAATATCATCATCTACTACCGAAACAGTAATATCAGAAAGATTGATGATATTATTTCTGTTTAGAGTGGAGTGTACTCCTATCGGAATCTCATATGATCTTATTCCTGCACTCGAATTAATATTAGCGGCATGTTCATCATTAAAACAAGATATTTCGGCGAAAACAACCCCCTTGTTGATTTCTTCTTCTATTGAAACCACATAACGGGCTTGTTCTAATACTCGTTCACTAAATAAGGTGAACCTGCCTAATATAGCGGCCGAAGTGCAGCCACCTGCTTGTTCCATCCAGATTTTATCACCAAATATTCTAAATAGTACTGAAAAACTTGGCGGGCACTTTAACGCTGATTGCGTTTGAATTTTTTCCAGGTCTTTGTCAGAAATTGAGATGCAGTCGTCATTCCTATTTTTTGAAAGCTTTGATAAAAAAAACTCATGAACAGGTGTCCAGCTAAAATTCAAACTGTTTGATTGCAGATCCAGTTGGATCCCATCTAATAGTTCACTTGTAGCTAAATTGGCTTCCAACCCCTCATACCCTATCCCCGACTCACGATCAAGTGCAAGAAGTATAGGGATTTCCTGATCCTCAAACCGGGCCTTAAATTTACTTTTAAAATTAACAAGCGGTTTTGTTGCACCACCGAAGGTTAATTTATTCAGGCAGTTTAAGCCATCTTTTATATAGTCCTGATATTTTCTGTCGATTAAGGATTGCGACATCCTTTCATAACCAACATAAAACATGGATTTTAGCTTCTTCTCGGGGTGCAGGTATAAACTATTTTGGGTAAGATGCTTAATATTCACATCTCTCTCCTGTTTAATACTGCCGATTAATTTTTCATAGGTTAATATATCTTCAGTCAATTTGTTTCCTGTATTTCTGGCTGCGATACTTGCCAGCCTGTTAAAATACTTTTCCCCTATCATATTAGGATACAGTTCTGATACCAATAAGCCTGCTTCAACCAGGTCGGCAATATAATTCACGGCATCATCTTTATCATCTATCAAATTATCAAGCCATGTGATTAACTCAATTTTAGTTTTCCCATCCTTACAAAAGCTCATTAGTTTATTCAATAGCCTATCTGCCTTATAGGATGAAATCAGAAAATCAGTTTTCTCCTGATCTAAATCAAAAGCACTTGTTAAATACCGTTTCTCGTCCTTTATAGTGTAAATAGCATTATTTGAGTAATATTTAACATTGCTGAACGCAGCTGATTTTTCCATCCTTTTCGCTATGTTAACGGTGAACTGAAAATCAGGATTAACATAAATATTCCGCTCATCATCCAAAATACAAGCCCCGGTATTCTTTAAACTGCTCCAGCTAAGTGAGCTGAATGCCGAAAACATAGCAAATGGGGTTGGCCGGTAACACATCCTGTTAAAATACTTTTGCAGGCTTAGTTTTACTTTTTTATCCAATGCCTGGTAATTAAAGTTACAACGACTTAATTCCATATAAAGGCTTTCGCTTGCCAAAAATATTGCCGCCTGAAAAAACTGCGAGTTAAGCATCTCTTCCAACATGGATAAATTATAATCATCATAACTTAAGGCAGGAGACCTTAAAAACAGATATGGACTAAAACAAACGTTGAGCATAAAGTTAGGGTTTAAGTAATAGTAAAATCAATTAAGGTTAATAAACATCTGTTTGGATGTTATCCGTTCGCCAAACAGGTAATTATAAAAGGACAGTATAAAACCGGAAGCAATTAGTTTAATTGGTACAGATAGGCACAATAACACAAAGGCTTTTGCGACACTAAATTAATGGAAATTATAAAAGAAAATTCAAGTAAAGTTGAGGGAAAAACATCAATAATTATTATTTCTTCTTAATCAATACTAAAACTTTTACGTTAATTAGTAATCAAAACCTCAAACCTCTACAATGCCCACTACAAGTAAAGTACAAAACGAATTTATACACGCTTTTGATGAGGTGGTTTATGACGATTGTATCGATCATAAAACCAATAATTTTCACTTAAAAATTACCGGTGAAGGGAATGGTCAGCATTTACATATAACATCACATACACAAAACCCCGAACAAGGCTTTTGCGAGGCTGGTGCTTATATACAGAAATTTGCGCCCCATAGTACAGATCTCAGTTCCTATTCAAAATCTGATAAACCTGTTATTTCGTGTATTATATTATTAACTTTTAACTGCTTCTTTGTTCAGCACTTTCTTATACCATCAATAATTGCCCATACTATTATACCCTATGAAATTATAATAGTTTATAACGGTATAGCAACTGATTTAACGGCATTTGAAAATTTCAATATACTTGAATCAGAAACAGGATGTGTTTCCAAGGCATATAACAAAGGTGTTGCTGCTGCAAAGGGTAAATTCATAGCAATTTTTCATGATGATTGCCTCATAACATCGCATAGCTGGCACCACCCCATGATAGCTGCTATAAATGACGGAGCCTTTGCTACAAGTACCGAAAGTGTCTATAATCCTCATTTTAATTTTGAGTTTTTAAAAGGCACTCCATTATTAATGAGCAAAGCGAATTACGAACTAATTGGAGGCCATGATGAGTTCTTTTTTGCGGGCATTGAAGATTTGGATTTTTCATATCGCATTCAACGTAGCGGTTATAGTGTTAAAAAAGTAACCGTTCCATACCGGCATTTTAATGGAATGAGTACGGTGATCTTATTAGCCGGGGACTCAACATTGATGAGAACATTATTTGGTTATTGCCTGATACCTGAGCTTATAATTGAAAAGTGGAAAACCAGGTTTATGAATTCATCTGAAACGCAAGCTATGATGCACGCAGTACATGGTGAAAATCTTAACTATTTTAAAAACAGGCTATCATTACCAATCAACTCAAATAAGTTAATTAATACAGAAGTATTAACTATTGAGAAATACCCCACCCTTTATAATATCCGCTCTACTTATCAAAATTGGCTTATACAACAATTTTCATCTGGTAATATTATACCATGAATAAACAGCGGGCTATTACTTCAACTTTATTCTATAAAAAGCAGCTTTAACCTATTTGCAAACTGCCAAAATGCACTATATCAAACATATAGTTAAATGTATCAATTATTAGCATCTGTATTTCTTAAACAAGCTAGTTGTAAGCCCTTACAACTGCAAGCTCTATTATTAATCAATGTGGCAATAGTCTCATTGGTATTGATAAAAGCAGAGTTAGTGTAATAAAGTTATTTCCGGTACTTATAAAAATTAGTTTTAAGTCGTAGTTAATAATTAAACTATTGATTTTGATCATTCTGCCTGCAACCAATTATTAAATATTATAACCTATTTCCTTCACCAAAAAAATAAAACCATGGCAAAAACAAAAAGCTTTAATGGGATTACTCCAGCTATTTGGGAGTGTGTAAAAACTACATCTTTTAAAGAACACGGCACCATTTACGCACCCCCGGGCGCTGCAAGCGGAACGGCCACTACCAACACTCCGGTTGGAGAAGTAGCATTAACTTATGATTATGATGCCTCTGCCAGTACCGTTAATTACACCATTGTAAAGAAACCATTTATTGTAGGCGAGGGTACAATTTGGGATGGCATCCAGGATACAATTAACGGTTGCTCCAATTCTTAATTTTCATTTTTTTTCATTAATAAAAATAAATCTTATGACTAAAGCATCATCAGGAAAATTAATTTTTTCCAACCCGGCTAATCCGGATTCAGCCTTTACTCCTGAAATGAAAAGCCTCAGTGAAGTAACAGCATTCACAGCCCACACCACCGCCCCTAAATTAAAGAGTGGAGCAACCGCTCCAAAGGTGGCCGTTTACACAGCACCGCCAAATGTAGTTGTATCACCTGGCAACCCACTTATTATTAGTGGCAGCGGCCCGGTGTCTGTACAATTTGGCACTGTAACCATTGAACCGGGCGGACAAATATTTGTATACACGACCGCTGATATCAGTATTGAAACATTAGTTAAACAATAACTGAATTCAACCTAAAAACTAACGAAAATCAAAAATTATTAAACATTTAAATTATTAATCATATGAGCACTTTAACAGGTGATATTATTATATCCGGAGCCAATGGTTCTGCTGGCCAGCCGGGACAAGGTTTTTCAAACCCCGCCCCAAGTGGTGGTAACGGGGTTAACGCATCATGCGACTGGGATTCAGTATGTCGTCCAAGCTCAAGTCCGGGCACAGCAGGTAGTAACGGCGCTGATGGCGGCGGCGCAGGTAATGCAGGTAATGGTACCGACTGTCCAACAGCAACTATTAAAATAAACAATCTTCAGGGAACATTATTTGTAACTGCCGCAGCTGGCGACGGCGGAAACGGCGGCAATGGTGGCGCCGGTCAGGGAGGCGGAAACGGCGGAAACGGCGGCTCAGCTTCAAGTTGCCCTGCGGGTAGTGATTGTAGCAATAGCCCTGGCGGCAATGCAGGCAATGGTGGCAACGGTGGTGCCGGTGGTAACGCAGGTAATGGCGGTAATGGAAGCACCAGTATTATTACCTATCATGGTGGTAGTGTAATTACCTCAAGCCCTACTCCTAAAGGTGGCAACGTCGGCGTAGGTGGTGTAGGTGGTTCAGCCGGACAAGCCGGTTCGCCAAGTGGTGGTGCAGGTAGTGGCGGAAAGGCCGGCGCCGGAGGCACAGCCGGTAATAATGGTACTCCTGCTAATATCATTCCTCAACCAGTTTAATACAACAACCAGGCATGCTCGATACAAAACAAAAGGTTATTAATAACATTGAGCAGCTTTCATCCCTTGCTGCAGCACTTAGTAAGGCACCAGCCAAACAGGTGCTGCAGCTCAGAGATGAATTGCTGGCATTGCCCGGAGAGGATTACCCATTTCAACCCGGTGGCCGTTCTGGTTTAAATGCTGATGGCAGCCCGCTGCAGTTTTGCATTAGTTCATCAATTAATGGTTTAAATGGGCGCTTTATCAGTGATCCTGCATGTATTATTGGCTCAACCGGACAACGCTATAGCCATAGTTATGATGCACTTCAAAAACTTTATGAAATAACCGGCTCAACTGCTATTCAGCAAGTTTGCGAAGAGATGCTCAGCTTTCATTTACCCGTTGAAAAGGAAACGCTTGATGATTATCCTGACGGTGTACTCTGGTTAGGCGCTTCTCCTGATATAGACGGCATGGCCGTATATATGGACGGGCGTCGTGGAGGTAACGAAGCATCATGGCGACGACTGAGAGATTGGCTAAACTACCTGATGCCACAAAATACCGAAGTGGATGACTTTATAGATCATGTAAGTCAGCACGCCGGTATAATGAGCATTGGTTTGGAAGGCAGTACTATGGAAAACCTGCGGGCTAAGATCTATTTCCGACTGTCCCACCCAGCAACTTTAAATGACCTCGCTATCCCATTACTATTACGTAATGAGTTTTCTCTTTTTCTGGATGATGTTGTAGGCGAAAAGCAAATAAGGTTATCCGGGCTTGTATTCAATATTGGATTTCACATTGCATCAGGCAAAATGTTTGATGCAAAAATTGATATATGCGGCTGCAACGCCTGTGTTAGCCTCGATGCCCAATCATGGATACATGTATTAAAAAATACAGCTTCCCGCTATATGTTAACACCATTCCCAATTAGTGCAAAAGTACTTGATGAACAATGCGCCATATCCTATTACGGTATTGGCGTAGATCGTAAGGGAGATGTGAGAATGAACCTATACCTGAAAAATAAAATATTATAAATATGCAACAGAACAATCTTGTACCACGAAACAGGATCGTGCTCTATTACCAGGGCTATTGTAAAAAGTGTCAGATATTATCAAAAATGGTGGTATTGATGTCATTTAATTTCATCAAACGTATCCCACTTGAGGTAGACGATAGTATTAAATTATTTTTTGATGATTACCCCAAGGCAAAAGGCTACCCTATTCTTTTCCTGGGCAGCAAGCCCGTTTATAATTACTGGGTATTCCCAGCTGTTCCATTCGCTATTGTGCTTTCATGGTTTTATACGATAAGATCGATGGTTTTATCTGAAAAAACGGCACCGTTGCCTAAGTCTGAAAATCAATATCCACCCTTTTTCCCAAATTAAATATATAACATATGCGACCCATTTTTAATGATCCTGCAATACAGGCGGAATTTGAAGATAAAGGTTATGTAGTAGTTGATTTTTTAACCGCTAAAGAATTAAGCACATTAAAAGAGGCTTATAAAAGTTCTAGAGATCAGCCTATACAAATGGGTTTTTCTACCTCAAATATGAGCATGGACACCAATTACCGGCGTAAGGCATCTGATACTGTCACCATCAGTTTTAACAGGGCCATGAATCATTATTTTGATCGCTGTAAAATATTCTTTGGCATATTCACATCTAAACAACCCGGCCAGGAAAAAAGCTTATGCCCCATGCACCAGGACCCGGCTTATGTAGATGAAAGTAATTATACCGGCCTTACCATATGGGTGCCACTAATAGATGTTGATGAAACCAATGGCGCACTTGAAGTAATTGACAGGAGCCATTTACTAAACGGCTGGCCTCGCAGTACACTCCCACGCTTCCCATATAATGATTTAGTACCCCTATTATTAAAAAAATATTTTAAACGGATCAATATGAAAGCCGGGCAGGCTTACCTGGGCAGTTCAAGAGTATTTCATTGGTCGCCATCCAATTTGAGTAATACCGAAAGGGTGGCCGCATTAGCCTGGATGGCAGAAGAAGAAAGTACCATGCGCTGCTATTATCAGGATTACCAGAACCCCGGCGAAACCATGGAAGTATTTGAGCTTGAACCCAGTCATTATATTGAGAAACCGTTATTTAGTCGCCCGGATGAGAGTAAAGCCGTAAAAATTGGTGTTATCCCCTATAAGTTTGAAGTGCTTGATGAAATAAAAATTGACGCCCTAATCCATTATGCTTAAAAAATATGGAAACAATCATCCATCCATCAGAAGCCAAACCATCAGGCTCGCTTAAAAAAAAACGGCAGCTTTTCAGGGATCCGATATTGCAGAAAAGTTTTGACAGTGATGGCTATGTAGTAATTGATTTCTTAACTCCTGCTGAAGTTGATTCATTAAACGAGGCTTATGCCAATTTACAGGGTGATTTGGGCACACCTGCATTCGCATCGACCATAATGAGTCGTGATGCTGAATACCGCCTGGCAGTATCGGCGCTAATCGAAAATACTTTCGCGCGCGCAATAAATAAAACTCTTCAGGATACCCGTTTTTACTGGGGCAACTTCAACATAAAATATCCCCACAATAATATCGGGGCCGTTCCGCTGCATCAGGATCATTCATTTTTGGATGAGCGCGTTTTTCAAACGTTAGGATTCTGGGTGCCGTTGGTTGATACTACTCCCGAAAATGGTGCTTTGCAAGTTATACCCGGCAGCCATACCCTGTTAAAACAATTACGCTGCGGCGGCCGTCCCTTTCCTTATGCCACATCACAGCAAACTTTATTGGAGCGATTCGGTAAGCAACTATTTATGCAGGCCGGGCAGGCTTATATAGGCAGCCCAGCATTGTTTCATGCATCACCGCCAAATAAAAGCGCACAACCACGCATTGTAGCCGCAGGACTGGCTGGCCCGGTTGAGAGCAGCCTGATATATTGCCATTACCATGAAATAAAAGACATTGGCATGGCCGAAATTTTTGAGGTTGATCATAATTACTACGTTACGGCGCCCTTATTCAGCAAACCTGATATTGGCAGGTACAGGTTAACAGAGATCGTACGGGTTGATAGATCCGTACCGGATATTGAATCAATAATCGAAGCACTCAGCGATTTTTCCAAATCATAAAACAATGTTTGATACAACAGCATCCATATTCGCCGCGGCCTCATTCTCTCAAACGCCGAAAATAGATCTGCCAGAGATAAAGAATCCATGGCAGGCCTTAAGTTATAAGGGATTGGAGCACCTGTTACAGGAATATGCCAACGGGTTTTCAGCTACAAAACATGTAATGCCATTTCCGCGTGAAGTATTTCAGGTAGATAAGGATTTTCAAGAGGGCGATGTGTTTCAAAGGGCGCTTATACTTGATACGCTGCTTGATTTCAACCCGGGCATGCAAAATCAATTAGATGATATTATTAGCGCAGAAGCCGACTATCTTTTCAATGCACGCCGTAAAACAGGGATTGGTGGCTGGGCCTATTTTCCGGAACTGCGGGAATTGCCGCCTGATGCTGATGATCTTGCCCAGGTAATGCAGGTGTTGTTACGGGCCGGCTATTCAAAAACTGCCACACCTTATTTCGAGTTGGCTCTAAACGTATTACTTAATGATCAGACCAATGCAGATAATGGATGGGAATCATGGATCATACCCAAAAACAACCAAACTGAAGAACAGCAGCTACAAACCATTTGGGTTAATAAAGCTTGGGGAACCGGTTCTGATATTGAAGTGGTGGCCAATTTAATATATGCGTTTATTTTATTCGATAATAAAAGATTTGCCGCAGCCATTGAGCGTGGTTTAACCTTTTTACTCAACAGCCATAAAAATAGCCATTGCTGGGAAAGCACCTGGTATTATGGCGATTATTATGGTACTTATGTTAGTCTGCGGGCTATTTGTGTCGCTAATGGCCCTAAAAGTACTATTGAAGGTGCTGTTACCTTTATTGAAAACAACAGGCAGCCCGATGGCAGCTGGACCGAGCGGCAGGAAAGCAGCCCCTTGCAAACTGCATTGGCATTACAGGCATTAAGTATTGGCAAAAAACACCTCGGCCTTACCATTGATGAACAATGGCTGCAAAGCAGCCTTAACTATCTGCAACAAACCTGCGATGCAAATGGTAACTGGCCATCAAGCCCATTTATCCGGATGCCGATGGGCCGGCCAATGGGATTTGTACATACCATACTAACCTATGAAAGTGCTGCCATAACCAGCAATTATGTGGCAAAGGCATGCAACCACCTATACCAAAATCATATCAACCAAAACTAAACTATCATGAGCAATTCCAATAGTAGTGACGGCATAAGCCAGCAATCGGTGCCACAAATTACCACTTTCCAATTCAGCAATGATGCGGTGGGACAGATAAAAGATAGCGTAAACCTTTTTACGGGCACAGCCAATATACCCATAAATATAGCATCGTTGCCAGGGCGTAAGGATTTGGACATCAACATCGGCATCATGTACAACAGTAATGTGCAAAGCGATGTACAAAACTGGAACTTAACTAACCCTACAGGTATTATTGGCATTGGATGGGAAATGACTTACGACAAAATAGTAGTTAATAAAAATGGCAGCGGCACTCCTACCTCTAATGATTATTACTTATTGAGTAATGGTTCTGGCAATCAATTGGTACAGGATGGCTTCACTCCTGCCAACCCGGCAAATATCCTGTTGTTTCAGTTACGCAATTATGAATTTTGGGATGTTAAATATGATCCCTATGCCGAGAAATGGACAGTTATTAAGGAAGACGGGACAGTATTTATTTATGGCGATAAAAATAGCGGACGAAACACGCTGCAATACGGCGTTGGATGGGGTAATTGGCTGGGTGATTCATCAACAGTTATTGGTCAGGAACAATATGTTGTTGCCTGGAACCTTTCAGAAATGCAGAATGTTTGGGGCGAGAAGATCACCTACAGTTATGATAATGTGCAGGTTAAAGTTGGCGATGTTACAGGGTTGGAATACACACAAGCCTCCTATCTTAAACAGATCATAGATAGTTTTAACAGAACCATCACCTATAACTACGGCGAAAAATACGGAGCTAAGAATCCGGGCACGCAAAATATTGTTGAATATCAGGCTGCACATACACAAAAGGCGCCACCAAATGCCTATCAGGAACAATATGAAACAAGGTACCTCGATCATATCGATGTACAAAACCCAATCGGCGATCTGCAATTCACCATATTGTTTGAATATGATTTCATTAATCTTGGGGTAAACAGTCAAACAACCGTATATCCGCTTATGTGGAAACGCGTACTCACTAGTTTTTGGCAGGTACAACCGGATGGGAGATCGCTACCGGGTATAGAGTTTGAATATTATGATAAAAATGCAGATATAAACTCTGGCGCATTAAAAACAATTACCTATCCACAGGGAGCAAGGGCAACATATAACTATAAACAACAAGCCCTTAACACTTCGCGCAACATAAAACTGAATAGCCCATTAACCGGTGCTACACCACGAGTATGGTTCGGATCGGATTATACGGTTATAACCTGGTATAATGCTACAACCAAAACACTCAGGGGCACAGTATATTCATGGTGCGGCAACTGGATCACTTTTGAGCTGAACAGCGACCAGCCTGCCGGCCATTATTTTGATAATGTAGATTTTGACATTGATACCCTGGGCGTAATTACCCGCCAGGATTTTATAGCACTATACTTTACCGAAAAGACCAAAAAACAGGTGCAATTATTCCTTTACAGGCGTAATCCCACAAATTTTGGTGTCTTTAATTTATCAGGCGGCCCACAGTATCTGCCCGTAAAAACCGCTACACCTAATGTAGGCGTTCAGGCAGGTAAGGACTTTGTTATCGCCTTTAGCAAGGATTTTATCACCAATGCAGTTACAGCATACCAATGGAACTGGAAACAACAACGCTGGGATACCTCGCCGTCAAACAATCCGGGCACAGGTTTTATACCTGTACTGCTCCCTTCGCCAGGTGATGTAGCCAAAGCAAGTAATATAGTTATCTCAGCAAATGATAATTATTATATAGCAGCTCTGTACAACCAAACCAGCATGTTATTACAATTCCAGTTGTTTTATCACGATGGAAATAACGCATGGAATAACAGCGTGTTGTACAATACATCTAATGTAAAAATTTATCAGGATCCGAATAATACGACTGAGTTTCCATTCAGCTTATCATTAAGCAATGCCTTTGCCGTGGCTACTTATGTAACGGCCATAACAACTACAGAGGCCGACTATAGCCTTCGCATATTGCAATGGGATAAAAGCTTTAACCTGCTTAACCCAGGTACTCCGTTGGTTAATAATTATAAATCCCCGGTTAATAGTGGTCAATCGCAATTCAGTGTATTCAATACTATCCTATCAGATTCTTTAATTACCAATAACCCTTATCTGAACCGATATATCGGCGGGCCCGGCAACAGTAATAACCCGCAGAACTGGAAACAAGCATCATTCGTAACCAAACCTACCGATAAGCCAAGCTTTGTTACCGGTCAGGATATTTCTATCATATCATTAGCACAAGGTACCGCTGCTGTAAATCAATACTACCAGTTCAATCCCGATACCGGAATGTGGGGGATTATGCAGAACCTGGGCTCAACAGGTACCAATCCAACTATTGGCGGCAATTATATAACAGCGGGTAAAGACATTTTTTACCAAAACACAAACGGGCAGTGGATAAAGCAACAGCAGCAATTAAACAGCCTTCAAGCGCCTGAAACAGTACAAAATCGTGGCGCTTCCTATATCGCTTATCAGGATAATACAACTGCTAACGCTCAAACCTACTTTGCCAGTCCGCTAAATAGTATTCCGGGCAATCCGCAGCCTCTGCCTGTTATAGCCGGTGGAACGGGACAGAAAATAATGGTACAGCAGGATATAGTAAAAGCCGGCACGCTGCTGGCTGGTTCAGATACTTTTGTTACCTACCCTTCAAATCAGGATTTCAATATGGCATCATCACTTGCACTTTATAAAGTTGTAAGTGGTAAGGCCGCTGATACGCTACAGGTAACACCAGTAGGATATATTGAAATTGATAATGAATACAACCCAACCGATAATTACTATCAATCATACGACTACGCCAGCTCCGCACAATCAGTAATTACTTATGACGCGCAGAGTAATCTTGCACAGTTTCCCAAAGTAACTGTAGTAACAGGTTCTAAAATACCTAACGCAGGCACAGCCCCGTCAGGTATCGCTATTAGCTATTTTTCAAACGGAGTATCCGTTCAAAGTGAAATACCTTATCCAAGTAATTGGATATACAACTTCAACCAGTTGCTGAATGGCACTTTGCTGCAAAAACTACAGTACAATAAGCAAGGGCAGCTGGTTACCAGCGAAACCAACTACTGGCAGGTATACCAAAACAACATCGTAAAGAAAAATTATCTTTTCGGGGCCTTTTACCGACTGAGCAAGAGCGTTATTATGCAGGATGGGGTAACCCAAACTACCGGTATAACTTACTTTCAGGATCTCGGCCTGCAACAATTTAGTACAACATCTTATTGCGACTCCAGCGGCGAAACGAAAACGATACTCACCGAAAAGACCTATGCTATACAAGTAGATGCCTATAACATCTCCATGACAAGCAAACACTTGTTGAATGCCGTTGCGCAGGATTCTGTATCTGCTACCGGTAAGGATGGCGTAAAAAGATATACATCATCAAAAGGCGTGACCTGGAAAAACTGGGCAAATGATGGTTCATGGAAATGGGCAGCCTATCAGAATTATCAATGGCTCGGCCCTGCTGAAGGCAACCCTGCATTTGACTTTTCTGATGGAGCACCACGACTTGGTTGGCTTAAAAAGCAGGAAGTGATCAGTCGTGGGTTACCTTATAGCGTGATTACTGAGATGGCCAATGTTGATGGCATAGTATCGTCATATATTTACGATACGCAGGGCCGTTTTGAGGTGGCTGAATTCCCTGCTGCCAGTAAAGCCGGCGATGAAGCATCCTATTACAGTTTTGAGCCCTATGAAACGCCGGATGGATGGCAACTCGGCACAGGCGCATCAATTATCCCAAATACAAATGATACTACTATAGATGCGCAAATGGGCATCAGTTCCCTCAAAATCGAGACAGGTACGGGAATACAACGGCAATTTATCCCTAAAAATCAATCACAGGATTACGTATTCTCCAGCTATATAAAGCTGCCTGATGGCTTTGATGCCAGTAAAGGCAATGCCAGCTGGCTGATATCTTTTACCCAAAATTCGACACCCGCAGGTAATGATATTATATTACCGTTTGGCAATATTGTGGGTAGCTGGCAATATGTTTATTGTATTATCAGCCTGCAGGGTATTAATAGCGGAGTAAATACACCTATTACAATAAATATCAAAGCCAAAAATGACAATACAGCATCAGCAGTACTAATTGATTGCCTTCGCTTCTCCCCTTTGCAGAGTTTGTTTGCGGCTATATCCATGGATTTAAAAAGCAACATGGTTGATGCGGCATTAGGTGCTAATGGTGAGATCAGGCGTAAATTCTTTGATAGCTTTCAGCAGTTAGTTGCTACAACAGGTTTTTCAGGTGAAACAACTTCCATCGCCACAAACTATTTTTCGCGCACAGGTAACGATAACCAATTTTCAACAAGTGATCCGAATAGTAAAATAAAAGTACTGTCGGCCGGTGGCGGGCCTGCCCTCCCATTTACAAAAGGTAATGAATGGATGCAGTATTGGGTAGCAGGCAACGGCTCTGTTTGGAATGCTGATGGTGGTATGCTCAAACTCAGCTCTTTTCAAACCACAGGCACCTTAAGTTATATTGGCGCTATGACCAATAATTATGGCGTACTCACCAATGTACTGCCAGCTGAAGCCATTACGCAACCCCTTGGCATAAAGGTGGGCAATATGTTCACCTTGCAATGGCAACCTGCAACAGGGCAATGGGAGCTACTTAATGCCTCGGGCGCAGTATTGCAGCAAAAAAAGATATACCAGCTCACAATTGATACACCTTTGGGCGATACAGGTACGATGGTGTCATTTATACAGCCATATTTATTGAGGCGCGGTGTAAGTGTTAGTAATGATGAGATGTTAAGCTTAATAAAGACTGACACGGGTATTTATGATGCACACTATCAGCAATATTTCGCGCTGCAAAACAACGGGACCGGCACGGAAGTAAGCGGTATAGGCACACAATGGTCGTTATTGGTAAATGAAAACAGCCTGTTGTTTTTTGTAGATGGTGAATTGGTTTTCAATTACGTAAATGCGATCACAATAACCGGCGCTGCTACCCTATTCGCAGGCAATAAAATTGCATTAGATTACCTGCTTACCTCATTTAATAATCAGATCACATTTACCTGCATTAATGAGGCGGGTAACGATTTACAATCACAGTTATTGGACAATACCCAACTGACGGTTATTGAAAATGTTTATGATAATCTTGGAAGAATTATAGCCAATACAAAACCAGCTTTTGTTACAGCAGATCAAGCACCCCTATTTCAATATATAACTAATTTTGCGACGTATAATTCAGGTACAGGCATTATGACAGGCCTTGTTGCAGATTATTACCCTGCCGATGGTGGCTATCCATATTTCGGCACCAGGTATGAAACATCACCGTTGGGTCGGCAGGTGGAACTATCAATGCCGGGTACTGATTATAAGATGGGTACCCATACAGAAACCATTGCTTATGGTACTAATGATAATTCACTCGGTTTACCTGCGGGTGAATATTTCCGGACAACCATTACCGATCAGAATGGCAACGTGTCTTATTCCCTTGCCGATAAAAGAGGCCTGGAAGTACGCAAGTTGAGTCAGAAAAGCGTTAGCGAGCAGATCATTTCATCAGTTTATTATGATGAAGCAGGCAATGCTACCGAACTGCGATCGCCCAATTACCAGGAAAACGATCCGGATAATGCCAACTGGATCACTTATTACGGGTATAATTTTATTGGGCAGTTGATCAGCAGCACCTCCAATACCAGCGGAACGGTAAACATGATCTATGATCAAGCCAATCGCTTACGGTTCAGGCAGGATGCAGAGGCAGCAGCACAGGGCAATTATCAATATTTTAAATATGATATACCGGGCCGGATAATAGAATCAGGTTATTTGATTGGTGTTTGGAACAGTGAACAGTTACAGCAGCAAGCGAATAGCAATCCCGCATACCCTGATACACCAGTTACCTGGCGAACACAAACATTTTATGATAACAATGGCACCTCGCAGCCATTCCAGATTGGCCGGGTAATTAAAACGCTCAATAATCAATCAGACAATGGCTCGCCTGATGTGGAGGAAAATTTTGTGTATGATGTTTATGGTAATGTAACCATTCGCAGTCAGCAGGTATTTGCCTTTGATAGTAATAAATACATCACTGGATTTACCTACAATAATCTTGGCGGCATCACACAAATTGATTATCCGACACAAAATATTGGTTCACCGCTAAGCATATTTTATCAGTATAACAGCATTGGGCAGCTTACTGGTGTTGGCAAGCAGACTAACCAACCTGATGGACTTGCGGCATATATTTACAATGCAGCAGGCAAACCGGTTCAGGAAATACTTAATCAATATGGCAACGCTCCTGTTAAAAGAGCCTACAGCTATAATTCGCCTGTATGGTTAAAGGAGTTGCAGGATAACAACAGCCAAAACAATGAAATATTTGATGAGACATTAAAAACAGCCGCAACGAATGGCCCGTCATATTACAATGGGCAGTCGGCAGAGATTGCGTACCGTTATCCGCAGGGTATTTCATCCGGCTCGGTGTATACCAACTATTACAACGGTATTAATGCATTAGAGCAGGTGAATGAAACGAGTGCCTTCGCGCCAGCTATAAACAGGCAATATAGTTTTGATAATAACGGAAACTTCAATAATGTAAATATTGGTTCCGGTAGTTACCAATACAACGGGCAATCTGGTAAAGGGAACCAACTGCAAAGTGTTACCGATAAGGGTAATAACCAGTCGCTGTTTAGTTTTATATATAATCAAAATGGGGCTATCAGCAGCTACATAGCCTCAGGAGGCGATGGTTTGCCGGCACAAAATCTTGGTTTCACCTATGATCCCGGCAACCGAATGACAACAGTGGTTGAAGATAACCTCAACTCAAAATCCTATAAATTTTATTACAGCAGTTCAAACGACAGGGTGCTAAAACAGGTGCTCACAGGTACAACTGTTAATGCATCAACCATGTATATAAGCAGTTTGGCTGGTAATACACTTGTTCAGTTGGATGCGCAAGGCAGTGCCAAACAATTAACCTGCATCGTATATGGGCCTATCGGGATTATTGAATTTATTAAAGATGACAAACAATATAATACCCTCAAGGATCACCTTGGTTCGATAAGGGTTATACTTGATGATACTGCTGCCGTAGCAGCAGCTTACGATTACGATCTATATGGAAATCTAAATATATTACAGCAACCGGAAACTAATTTCTTTTCCTATCTGTATAGTAGCCAGGAGTTTGACTTTGAATTAGGTATTTATAACTACAAGGCGCGCTTTTACTTTAGCAGGGTTGGCCGCTTTGGTGTGGTTGATAATTATAACCAGTTCTATAGTCCATACATATTTGCGGGTAACAGTCCGCTAATTTATGTCGATCCATCAGGCAATTTCTCTATTGGTAATTTCTTCTCAGCCATAGGCGGGGCAATTATTGGCGCGTTTGAAATATTAATAGGAGTTGCTGTAGATGCTATTGCGGGCATCCTTGAAGTTGTTACCGGGGGATTATCAACGCCTGCCAGTATTGGCCTGGCAAGTTTGGGCGGTGCCTTTTTAGGTTCGGGTATCAGCGCTGTATCCTACTCAGCAGTCGGTTTAATTACCAATGATTTCAGTTGGAAGGATTATGGGGTAAATACAGCTATTGGCTTTGTTGCCGGTGCTATTACTGCGGGTTTCGGCGCTGCCGGATCAATAGCCGCGGAGGCTGCCACAGGTGTTAAAGCCGCTGAAGAAGCAGGGCAAGCAGTAAGTAGTTTGGCTAAAGCTGCAAATTCAGGTATCAAAGCCGGCTTTGCTATCGCGGGTGGCGAAGCAGCGGCGGCTACATCAACATTAATTGATAATTCCGCTAATGGGCGCAGCCTTACTACCGGATTGGGCGATTCGCTGCTTACCGGTGTACTCAGTTCATCATTATCTTATGCATTGCCAAGCCTTGATTATAAGGCAGGATGGGGTAATCTCTTTGCACGAATGGTAACCAACATCGCAAAATCCGAAGCAATTGGCCTTACCGTACAATTAGGCACAAATGCGGTGCAGGGCGATAATCTGAGTAAAGGCTTATTAAATACCGTTGTTGGCGGACTTGTAGATGGCAGTATTGGCAATTTAGGAACAAGGGAATATGCCAGTGAACGCACTAAAAGTGAGCTCAATTTTATGGGTTTGAAAAATTCACCAAATGCTGCACCTGCTGATGGGATCATCAGACTTTAAAAACAAATAGTATGAGTTTTATTATTGAAGATTTCAGGCAAAGTTCTATTGATAACTGGTACTGGTTCCAAGAGGCGCTAAGTCCCGAAGAAATAGAACTATTGGAGAAATTACAGGCAGATATCTCCTTCAAACAAGCAGTAATAAATGCAAACCCACACGATTTGGAAGAATATCGGAAGAGCGAGATCAAATGGCTGCCACAGCATATGGATGAATGCAGATGGCTGTATGAAAAATTTGTAAAAATGGTTACCGAAGCCAATAATTCACTTTGGCATTTTGAACTTACAGGCATTTTTGATGACCTGCAATACACTGTTTATCATGAAGGCGGCGGCCATTATGACTGGCATATGGATATCGGCAGTGGTATTTTTTCAAGGCGCAAGGTCAGTATAACGCTTCAACTCTCCGACCCTGATGAGTATGAAGGCGGTGATTTTGAGTTTTTGTTGGGTAAGGATATCATAAAACTTCCACGGGAAAAAGGATGCGCCATTGTATTTCCGTCGTTCTTTTTACATCGTGTATCACCCGTTACAAAAGGTGTTCGCAAATCATTGGTGTTATGGATTTCTGGACAGCCTTACCGCTAACCGGGCATCAACTTAAACAATTATAATTTTTAACCTAAACAGATATTATTATGGATGCTATCCAAAGAATTGAATGCAAGAACAAAGCAGCCTTTGTTATGTCATTTGTAATTACCGATGGAAAGTTCACTACTCCGTCGTCAGGCGATTACCCGGTATTACAATCGCGTACAATTGATCTCGCACCAACTAAATTACCCGAAGGTAATGTGGTTTGGGCTGCTGTGTCAGCTTATTGGGGCTCTACCAAGGCTGCTGCAGAAAAATTCACTTTCGCGATGAATGGCAAAACCGCCGTTTATGAAGTGGAAGGTACACTTTTTGGCTATTCCATCAATTTTAAAGGTATTGAAGATGACCCCGGAAGCAGGCCTGCTGGCTTCCCAATATTTATTCCCATTAAGCAGGAAGAGTTCCTGAACTGGGCCCATACCATTGATGTTCCCGGCGTTTGGACCTGCGCCCCACGCAGTGCAGATGATGTTGTTGCAGCCTGTAACTGGGCAGCACAAAATGGATATACCGTAAGGCCAAGAGGTATTATGCACAACTGGTCGCCATTATCAGTAACACCAGGTTTGCCAGATTATAATAAATTACTGCTTATAGATACCACAGTTTCGCTGAATGATATCACTTTTATTCCGCCGCATGGGTCTATTGGCCCATCAGTAAAAGTGGGTACAGGTGCAACAATGTCGGCCCTGATGCAATTTTTAGAAACCCAGCAAGGCGGTAATGGAGCTGCACCAGGTTACAGTTTTCCGCATATCCCAGCCCCTGATAATTTAACTGTTGGTGGTGTAATGGCTATCAATGCGCATGGCACAGCAGTACCAACACCGCCCAATGATAATTTTACGACCACCTATGGTTCAATGAGTAACAGGATATTGTCATTAACTGCTGTTGTAACTGACCCACAAGGGATTGATCCCACCAAAACGTACCAGCTAAAAACATTTGAACGGGGTGATAAAGAAACAACCGCATTTATGACCCAGCTTGGGCGCGCGCTTATAACCGAAGTTACCATACAGGTGATTGATAATTATAACCTAAGCTGCCTCAGTATTACAGATATTGATAGTGCCACTTTATTTAAAGAATCAGCCGGAGGACCGCCACCGCCAAATAGCTGTGGTGACTTCCTTAATCAAAGTGGGCGTATTGAAGTGATCTGGTTCCCCTTCACTACCTATCCATGGCTAAAGGTGTGGACTGTTGATGCTGCCAAACCGGCTACATCAAGACAGGTAGATGGGCCCAATAATTATACATTCTCTGATAATTTACCTGATTTTGTAACTAGTCTTATAGATATAATTCTGAACAGCGATCCCAGTTTAACCGTAAAATTCGGCCAAATGATGCTGGACATGACCAATAGCGGCCTTGATGGGTTAGTTTTGGGTTATCCTGTGCTACCGCAATGCAGGGATATATGGGGTGCATCAAAAAACACACTATTTTATGTAAAGGACACCACGCTGCGTATAACTGCCAACGGCTATGCAGTATTGATGAATAAAGCCAATGTGCAACAAGCGATTGCCGATTTCACTACCCAGTTTGAAACCATGCTGACTGCCTATCAGGGGCAAAATAAATTCCCGATCAACTCACCGCTTGAAATACGTGTGACCGGTTTGGACAGTGGTGATGGTATGCCATCGGTTACTGGTGGCCCAGCGGGTAGACCGGTAATTTCGAGCCTGGCAATCGATGCGGAAACAATAAAAAACAATTGGGATGTAGCGGTATGGTTTGATGTGCTCACCATTCCGGGTACAAAATATGCAATGGATTTTTATACAGAGCTGGAAGAATGGTTTACACAGCATTTTAAAGCACCCGCAGCTAAAGTGGTTCCCGAATGGTCAAAAGGCTGGGCATATACCACAAATGGTGCCTGGACTAACGATGCTTTTATTGATGGGATAAAACAGGGTTTTACAACATACCGTGCTGCCGATGATAATTGGGCCTGGGAACAAGCAATATTGGCCAAGTATGATGCGTATAACATATATCAAAGTCAGCTTACGCAAACATTGTTTTCGTGATTTACTTATTAAAATACTTAACCGATTATTAAAAATATCAGGATATTACCTTTTTTAATTAAAAAGTAATATTTTCAATATTTATTCATTTTTGTTCATTAAAACCAAACTTTCTCAGGATACGTACATATTGATGTCATTAAATTAAAAAAAACAGGTTTGTAATTTTGATGTTATAACTTTATAACGTGCATATTATGACCAGTATTTTTTAATTCAACCGCCTGATTAATTTATATCAATTGAACAAATCTTCTAAAAAAATATTGGGATCTGAAAAAAGACAAGCTTTTTTTGTAGATCATCTTAACAGAATTTATTGCGCAAAATCGCATCTGGCTGAGCGATTGCCTGAAATTTATGAAGAAGCTGGTTTTGCTGATCTGAAGCACGCAATCAAAGAAACCATTCATGTGATTGAAAATCAAATAGCACGAATGGATGAGATATTTGAGTTGCTGAACCTGCAATATTCATTTGAAAACTGCAATGCACTCATCATTTTTTTAGAAAATATATTTACAAATTTACAACGTCAGTTTGGTGATCATGAATTGCGTGACCTGCTGATCGTAACATACCTGTATCAGCAGGAAAGTGTTGAAATGGCTTCTTTCAGAATATTACAAATTGCCGCAGCGGGTATTCCTGAACCCCGAATAAAGAAATTACTGAAAGAAAACTATGAGGAAGCTAAAGCTGACAGAGCATTATTAATGGTGCTTACGGAAAAATACATAAAAAGCTATTAATCAACATCGTGCACTTGCAATTACCTGAAATTCCTCAATAAAAATCTTATTCATTTTAGCCATTTTGCCTATTTAACAACTATTGGGAATACCCCCAAAGTTGTTATTTATATTTAACGCTACCTTTAATTATTGATTAATTTCAATTGAAATAAAAGTTTCACAAGGGGAAAATCCCCCAAAAATGTGCTCTATTTTACGCCTAAGCTATTCCCTATGACAAGTCACTTATCGCATCATAATCTGGAGCTTTTAAAAAGTAAAATTAAATATACATCCGGTCTGGAAAATGTGTCACCCGCCGATTGTAAAATAATATCCTGCCTTATACTAAAAAAAACAAGGTGCAATATAAGTGAAACTACTATAAAACGTATTTATGGCTTTGCTGTAAGCCGGTTTAACCCCTCTCTTTTTACATTAGATACACTTAGTATATATTGTAATTATAGCGGATGGGAAGATTTTTGTGAACACCAGGCATCGTCAAAAATCACTAACGATGATGCTGCTGATTGGTTTAATTTACAACGTAACGCCGCTAAGATCACAAAATTCACTATCGATGCTATAAAAAACAGGTCGGGGATCCCCTATAACAGAACAGTTAGCAGGTCGTTTATCGCAGATCATTTTAATAATTTCAGGGAATCTGATTATACGGGCGCTGTTATTGCTGCACCTGCAGGATATGGAAAAAGTATTTCTCTTTGCCAATGGGTTGAGCAACAGGTTGAATTAAATGAATCAAAGGCCACCAATGATGTTATATTATTCTTTAGTTCCATTGCATTGGTAAGCTTCCTGCTTTCAGGCCGGGATATTAATTACTGGCTGCTTGGATTACTTGGCTACACCTCTGATAAAGACATAAATGCCATATGGGATGAAAAACAACGTAAGGGCAGCAGATTTTATCTGGTAATTGATGGTTTTGATGAACATTCATTTAAAACCGATCAGTTTATGTTACTCCTGGGCCAAATTGGTGATCTTCTTGCCTTACACAGGTCAAACCCATGGCTAAAGATCATTTTAAGCATGCGTTCATGTACATGGATCAATCACAGGCATGAGTTGCAGGCAAATGATAATAAGTGGCTAACCGGCTTTAATACAGATGAGGACTGCATTAATGTACCGTTATTAAATCCTGCCGAAATAAAAACGCTTTGTTATAAAATCAACCCTTATTTGCATCAATTTATACCTATTCGCCTCGCCGCTGATTTTGACCACCCATTATTTTTTCAATACTACTATAAAAAATACAAGGAAAACTTCTCTCCTGTTCATATGGATCATAGTGCAATATACGAGTTGATCTATTTTATGGTTAAAAGTAATATATATTCCGGTGGCAATGCTGAGGAAAAAGCATTACTAACAAGGGAACTAGCCGAATGTATGGATCCCGAACAGGATAACCATGTGGCCGACAAATTACAGATATATGACCTGATCAGTAAACACCATACTGCTTACCTGGAATTGTTAAGTACAGGTTTTTTAAGAGAGGTAAATGAAAGTGGCTTTAACCATTACCATGTTGCGGTGAAGTTCAGCACCCCATATTTTACCAGTCTTGGCATAGCCCAATCTCTATTATACAAAAATAAGGAACGCTTTGATACGGTGCTTATTAAGCATTTGGACAACCGGTTTGCTAACAACCCCATTAAATTATCCTTATTGAAATGGTGCATATTACATGCGATTAGCACTGAGCAGCAATCAAATCTGGTACATTTAACTGAATTACATTTAACTCCGGTTGAAAAGTGTGAGATAATACTCTTTTTAGGCGATGTACTTAACAAGATGCCATTATGGCAAAAGGAAGAAATTGGTGATAAGCTATTTGAATATTTCCTGGGTTCCGAATTACTGCATAATGACTATAAAAAAACATTAAAGCATTTATTAGAGTTTAATTTATCGCCCAAGAAAAGAATACATGTTTACTCCTTACTGGCCATGCTGGCAATTATAAACCTGGAATTGGACGAGCTTTATACTTATCTTATAAAACTAAAAGATTTTCAGGATGAGGATATGCTGTTCTTTGCTATAAACCCATTACAGTGCCTTGATGCCATTTATCAATTTTTAAAATATGGTATCGTAAAAAAAGAATCATTAGAAGCATTAACCAAACTAGTTTTTACATCACCTAAAAATGAGCATGAACTAAGGAATTGTGTAACGAATGACATGCTATATATGCTCGGTATGTATACTTTATCCATCTGCAACAATCCTAAAAAATCTATACGTTTTATTCATGCCATAAGATCATTTTATAAGAGTGATGATTTATATAATCAAACCTCAGTTTACGGTTTTATGGTAAAGATACTATCTGCTGATGCATATTTTCGTTTGGGTGATAATGATATGGTTACTGCATTGTATTATGCCATATCCAATGCTTATGAAAAATCAGAAGGGTTAATGTCACCATTTATGAAAACCTTATTTTTAAGTGTAAAAATAAAATTCATGGCGGGTAATCATGAAGATTATGCCATTATGGACGAAATTAAAGCATTAAGAGCGAATAGCGAAATGTCGGGCAATAAGCTATCCCTGCTGTTGATATTAATCTTTTTAATGAAGAATGAAAGATTCGCTGTTACCCATCCTACGTTTTATGCACAGCTTTATAATGATTATAAAAAAATGACCTATCAGTGCAGCGTAAATACCGATCTCTTGAGCAGCCATTGCACCTTAGTTTATAAATAACCACTTTACACATTATCATTTTGACAGTGTGAAAATTATTAAAACGGTATTTAGCAGCGTAAGCGCAGGCTGTGCAATATTTGAAAGATTCTGAAGTTTCTCATTTTTTACAGCGTGTCTGCTTTCTGAAACATAAATTATATCCTGATTTTGCAATATACAAGCAGGATTTGATAGCGAATTAAGTTTACCTAAATCAATTTCGGTTACCTGTGGGTTTTCCTGGGGCCCACGAATGATCTTGATGTTTTTTTCATCAGCTTTGCTGGTAAGTCCTCCGGCTTCACCAAGTACTTCTGTTAATGTAGTTTTATCTTTTAATAGCGGATAGTTGCCAGGTGTTTTAACTTCACCCATTAACGTAACCTTTAAATTGAGTATTTTAACCTGTATAACCGGGTCCTTTAACAGTGTTTTGCCATATAGATAAGCTATCTTTTTCTCAGCTTCATATCGGGTTAAACCGGCAATTTTCACATTGCCTAAAACAGGCAGACCAACCGTGCTGTCTTCTTCTACCTGGTAAGTTTGGTTATCAGCGTTTGCTGCTGATGGCGAAGAAGATGAGTTTGATGGCGCGTCATCAACAATGTATTTTACGTTTTGCAGATTCCTGACCTGTAATATATCCTGTGGCTTAATACGATAGATTGTTGCAGGACTAATACTCGCAGTTGTTTGCGTATTACCTTCAAAAAGCACCTGATCCTGCTTATAGGAGCATGAACTAAATAACAACAAAATTGATGATATTGATAAAACGAATTGTAAATGATGATTCAGTACTCTCCTACTCATATCCATTGTTTAATCTAACATAAGTGATACTGTTTCGCCCCTTAGTGGCATTGGGTTTACACTTTGTGGCCTTATAGCTATGGCTTCAAAATGAGTTGCGTAAGCATTAACAATGTTTTCGCAATTGTAAACCTGTTGTATCTTGTCCATGTTAGCTGCGATCATAGCCTCAAATGCACCGGTACATTTCTTCACCATCTGTAAATTAAAGGCTACATCACGTGCTGATGAAAAATACAATGCATCATCACCTACTATAGCACGGTTAAACTGATTATCATTTGCACAAATGAGACTACCGGAAGCCATTGCTTCTAACAATGATGGATTAGTACCGCCTACTGTATGGCCATGAAAGTATAGATTGGAGTAATATCTAAGGTTGTTGAGGGTTTCCATATGGTAAATTCCACCACAAAACCTGATATTTTTATAGGCGCGGAATTTCTCCTCTAAATAAATACCAAATTTATTCTTAACACAACCCACCACCAGAAACGGCCTGTTGGTTTTTGCTATAACTACCCCATCAAGTATAGCTTCTATGCTGTTCTCAGGCTCCATACGTGCAATAAGCATATCATAAGTATATGGTTCCAGGTGATATTCCTCAAGTACATCGGGAGCGGGTGTTTCAAATAGTTCGGCACCGTAAGGAATGTATACAGGCTTTATACCATATTTCTCATCCAAATATTTTTGTATCCCGGTTGAGTCGGCAATTAAATGATCACTATGTTTTACAGCCAGTTTTTCAGCAAACATTAAAAACTTCTGTACTTTTTTGGAATATTTGCTCCTCTTCCATTCCATTCCATCCATGTTAGTGGTAATAACCGTATTTCTTGGTAAGAGCCAGCCCCATACCGAACTGCTGGTGTAGCCTAATTGCAGCACAATATCATATTTCTCTTTTCTTAAATCCCTTATGCAATTCAGGTCATAAAAGAACTGTCCTATTGTTCCCATTTTATATTCGGGATCATAGCAATGGCGTATCTTCACACCGTTCCACTCTTTATCCTGATAAGGATGATTATGCGAATTATATACTACAACCTCATATCCCTTTTTTACTAATCCGGCGGCCAGGTATTCGGCACATTGTTCAAAGCCTCCGTAATAATTAGGTATCCCTCTCGTGCCTATTATTGCTACTCGCATATTGTATTATTATTAAATAAATGATAGGTTTAGTTATATGCTTAAATCATGTTACAACCCGATGGCTATAAATATTTAAGCATGACTAATATTACGAATAATAGCGCTGATTTTCAGTACTATAAGCCCATATGAACATATTGTATAAGGGAATAATTATGAACAAAATGAACATCGTATAAATGCCGGATTCAATGAAAATTATACTTATTATTAAAGTAAATACTAAACGAATTTTACATGAACAAAGCACTGAAGTTGCTTGGCCGTATTAACCTAAAGACCATATATTTCAATTTCAAGTACTTTCCTTTCGGTATGGCTATCAGGTTGCCGGTACTTATTTCAAATAATGTTTTTTTATATAAAGTAAAGGGGCAAGTAATAATTAATGGCCCTATCAAAACGGGCCTTATTCAAATAGGCTATGGCAAAGTGGGAATAGCTGATTTTAAACGGTCGCGGGCTATTTGGGAGGTTGAGGGTGATGTAATATTTAATGGCAGAAGTTATATTATGCATGGCTGCAAAATTCATGTAATGAAGAATGCTCAATTGATTATAGGCGATGGTTTTAATATGAGTGTGGAGTGTGTCATTATCGCCCAAAAGAGAATTCGTATTGGCAAAAACAGTGGCATTTCATGGGAGAGTCTGGTTATGGATACTGATTTTCATCATATTTACGATGAAAACGGAATAGAATTCAATCATCCCAAAGAGATCATTATTGGCGATAATGTTTGGGTAGCATGTAAATGCACCATTTTAAAAGGAGCAGTAATACCATCAGGGTGTGTAGTTGCGGCTAATTCAATGATCACTAAAACATTAATTGAAGAAAAATGCATTTACGGAGGCAACCCGCTGCGTGTGCTTAAAAGTGACATTACCTGGAAATATTAACTAGATTATAGGGATAACCCCATCTCCAAGATCATAAGATAATTCACGGTTACGCGTGGCAATGGGTTTTGCAGGTACCCCCCCAACAACAGTAAAAGGACTTACATCACGTGTTACTACAGCGCCCGTAGCCACCACGGCACCACGACCTATGGTAACCCCGGGTAAAATAACAGCCCTTGAACATATCCACACATAATCTTCAATAATCACTTCTTTGCCGGTTTGTGCAAAGTCAAATGTATTATAATCATGGTGCAGGGTCCATATCATCACTTCGTTACTTAGGTTCACATTATCTCCAATTGTTAAACCCATCCGTGCATCCAGCAATGCACCATGACCAATTACACTGCTATTGCCTATCTTCAGTTTCCATGGACTCCTTACTTCAAATCCCCTATAAATACCTACTTTTTTGCCAATTTTAGCTTTTAAAGCCCGTAACAAGGCTATCCGTACGGTATGAAAAGGCAATAAACCAATAGTTGCACAAGCCATATAAATAAATGCTCCCGGCAACTTGTTTATATTATTATCCATATTTTGTAACATCAGGCCTGCTAATACTTTTAATAATCACTTCAACCTCTGCTCTTTTTCTATTCTTTAATACCCGCCCTGGCACACCCGCTACAATTGAATTACATGCAACCGACTTGGTTACCACACAACCTGCAGCTATCACAGATCCTTCGCCAATGGTTACGCCGGCAAGTATGGTAGCACCGGCACCAATCCAGCAATTGTTTTCAATAACCACGCTGCTACGGGTTACTCCCTGGTCTTTAATATTCTTGTCAGTATCTGAAAAATTGTGATTTTCAGAAAATATTTTTACTCCCGGCCCAATAATTACGTGATCACCTATTTCAATACCACCCTGTCCGGCAAGGTAAGCACCTGCATTTATGCCTGAATTGTTACCAATAGTAATGCCCACACCTTTATGAGCTATTACACCCGTACATATCATGGTGCAATTGCGTGCCAGTGATACATTATCCTTAACAAATATCCCGTTACAGGATAAGGCGTTAATATAAACGTGGTCTTCCAATATGAGGTTCGCGCCAGCAGTAAACAGGTAAGGGTGCCGGATAATAACCCCTGTACCAATAAATACTAAACCATGTGATCCTTTGAAAAATATTTTTTTCCAACTGCCACGCAATACCTGCTTAGACCTTACTGACATAATTTCAACAAGATCCCTCAGATCATACTTACTCTCCCATTTATAATCAGGATTGCCCTTAAGCTTCCTTATAACTTTTTCTATCAACATATGCGTAGCTTATTAGGTCAAGTATTTCATTAGCTGATTGTTGCCACGAAAATTTTGCAGCATGCCTGATCCCGGCCATCATTTTTTCTTCATATAAGCAACTATCATTGAGCAGAGTATTTATTTTTTCTGCTATATCCGCCGGATCGTCGGGGTTAATATAGGTTGCGGCATCGCCGCAAATCTCAGGCATTGCGGTACGATTTGATACAACTACAGGCACTCCGCATTGCATAGCCTCGAGCGGTGGCAGGCCAAAACCTTCTGCATATGAGGGAAAGCAGAATACGGTTGCAATGGCATAAATAAGGTGCAGATCATTTTCAGGTACATGCCCTGTAAACATAATCCTATCAGCTAAGTGCCCCACATGGATCAATTCTTCCAGATCAGCACAATTGCGGCACTGTTCACCTGTAATAAGTAATTTAAGATTGTTATCCTTTAATAGCGATATGGCCCGGATAAGATTAGCTATATTTTTACGACTATTTACCCGCCCAACGTACAAAAGGTATTTTTCAGGCAGATCGTATTTATTCATCACTTCCTGGATTCTGTCGGCCGGCTGATGGGTTAGTGGTTTAAAGTTTTTATGTATACCATGATAAACTACAGCTATATCATCAGCATCGCCTACCTGGTTTTTAACCATTCTCTCTTTTTCCGTATTTGATATGGTAATAATACCGTTTGCCCTGGCTGCCAGGTGTTTCATTTGCCTGAAATGCAATTTTTCAAGCCGGGAATAATACTGTGGATGATCCAGAAACAAAACGTCATGTATATAAACTATTTTAAAGAGTTGCTGAGGCCATATACTGCTAAAATTTTGAAACAGCATTATTTTTATACCATATAACCGGGCTATCAAAGGAACCAGCAACATATTCGACAGTATATTAGGCATCCAAAACAAGAAAATGAGCTTAACATCTGCGGGAAAATAGGCTTGTGCCTGTTGTTTATTTTTAGTGTTTAATAATAAAAAGATCTCAAAGCGCCCCTTGTTGTTACTGATGATTTCATCAACCAGGTTTTTTACAACCATGTGCCCACTGGGTGGCCCCTCAAAGAACCATTTGGCATCAATACCCAGCTTTACTTTATCCTCCCAGTTTTTATGCATTTTGTAATATGATTAAGGTTTCATTATTAGATATTGTTGACTTTCCATACAGTTCAATGGCTTCATTATAATAAGCATCCATCAACTTCAATCTTTTTTCCCACTGATGCATGGCGGCGCATGTTATAGTATCCAGGGCCATGTCTGCTAAAATTTCAGGACGTAGTAAAAGATGATCTAAAACAATTGCAATTTCTCCTGTCATTTGATCATGTGTTGCTACCTTTATTTTTATGCCGCATTTATTACACAGCACATCCCCCATTCCACAATGATCAAGTGTTAGTGTAGGTACACCCAACCTCAAGGCTTCAAATATTACTGCCGGGTTGTCTTCGGCAATGCTGGTCACAATATGCAAATGGGCCGCGTTCATAATATTTATTGCAGCTGACCTGGATAACTGACCATGCCATGTAATATTGGTCGACAGGCCCAGCTCATCAGCTTTTTGTTTTAATTTACCAGTGATCGGACCGCTGCCTAAAATATGCAGGTGCCAGTTTTTGTGTTTTATTAATGCCAGCGAATCAAGGCACAAACCAAGGTTCTTTCTTTCAATATGGCTACCCGACCAAACAAGCTGTACACGCTGATGAATGTGGTCGAATTTTGTTTCATCTATCTCAATATCACCAACTATCCCCTGTTCAGGCAGCCAGTGGCTTTCCCGTCCGAATCTTTTCAATATGGTTTGCTGCCCGTCAATTGTAGCGGCAATTAATATATCGGCCCTTGAGAATGCTTCTGATATTCGTTGAGAGGAGTGCAGTTGAAAATGGTTAATTTGATGTTTAACCCCAAATTTAAACCTGGTTGGCAATGGCTTATTCTCTAATAAAAGACTATCGATCACTTTCATACCACCAATTGGCCCCCAAATCAATGGTTTATCCAGGTAACCAAGGAACCCCGGCTCTCTAAACCCAATCGGCCCCAATTGATGAACCACATCAATATTAACAGTAGCTAAAATAGCGCGAGCTGCTTTTAATGCCTCCTTTTGCCATAAGTAGTATGCTATATAAAAAAACCAGCCCAATCCTATTTTATTTAGTCTGTTAATGGCCATAGCTACCTTACCTGCCCTTACTTCAATAAATGTGATCGATGGCAACGGGTTTGTTTTTATAAACTCCCTTAGGGTTTGCGTATCACCCATATGATCATCAGACATACCGTATAGCACCCATAATTGATGGTGCTTAGCCAATTGGGTAACAGTATCCCAGGCGGCACCATATTCTGATCCTTTTACAGGAGATATAGCATAAGCAGATATGAGGATCTTCTTTTTCATCGCGATTATTTTAATTTTACACTAAAGGGATCCTTATAAAAGAAACGCCAACGCAACCTGTTCAGATAGTTAAAGGTATAAGCCATAAAATAGGTGAATTGAGTTAAGTATCTTTTCATTACAGTAAGCTCTTCCTTATGCATTTTTGCAACATCAGTACTAACGCCGCCTGTACGCATGTATGCCATTAACTCATCTATATATTTAAATTTCAATCCCTTACGTTTTATTCGCAAAAACATATCAAAGTCCATCGCTATCTTTAACGACGTATCATACAAGCCTATCTGCCTGTAAACTTCAGTTCTGATAAAACATGTAGGGTGCATAATGTACATACCCAGGTTTAGCCAGCTTACCTTGCTCTTCTTTATCCGGCTATAACCATTATTTCCCATTAACATAATGTTACCGCAGCACACCTGGTCATTGTATGAAGCATTTTCAATCATCAGCTCAACGGCATTTAGAGCGTACCAGTCATCAGCATTTATCATACCTGTCCATTCGCCGGTAGCCAGGGCAATACCTTTGTTAAAGCCATCGGCAATGCCTTTATCGGGTTCACTTATAATATGGGTAATCTGGTTTTTATAACTATTAATGATCTGTAACGTACCATCTGTTGAGCCACCGTCAATTACTATATATTCTATGTTCTTATAAGTTTGATTGATAACACTTAATATAGTATCCTCGATTGTTGCTGCTGCATTGAAAACAGTAGTAACAATTGACACCTTTGGCCATATATCGTTCTGTTTCATAAGCTATAACTGAGGTTATTTATATAATCTTGTTTAAGCTGTTCTGCTTCTTCACGTTCCTTTAACCGGCTTAACAGTGAATAAAAGTTCATATAGCTGTAACCAAGGGTAATCATGATGATGCTCATCTCTACATTAAAAAAAGAGGTTATGATATAATTGGTGAGCATTAAACTTAAAATACAACCAATGGTTAATGCAGCAAATAAGCGTATAATGGGTTTACTTTTTGCATCGGCATATTTTTTCCAGTTTACAGTTATCAACCCAAAAAATATCACCAGGTAAGTAAGCACACCAGTTGCACCGGTTTTTACAAGAATATACAGCCAGCCATTATGTAATACAGGGATGTAACGATAATCGGTGTCAACCCCCAGCCTCACAAAGGTTTTTAAATCAACCAGCTTGCCTAGTCCGCCAAATATTATCCCTTTGGTATCACTTTTCATATACCCATCAAGAGCCATAAATGATTCATATCCTCTATAGCGGATATTGATGTCCTGCTCGGTATTATAATTCCCAATACTGATTTCATTGAATGAACTTAGTAACTTACCCAAAAAGGTATCTGATGATTTTGCAGTGAAAATGTCGGTAGGCAACAGTGTGAAAAATATTATCAATGTAACTACCAAAGGCGTTATCCAGCTCCATTTTATACGATTGGCAATCAGCAAAAACAGGAAGCACATAAGAATAATGAAATAACTGCGCGAAGCAAACATATATATGCCCATCACATTTATTGCCAGCAAAATATTAAACCAGAAGGAAGTAAACAGCCTTATATTAAACTTTTTGGTAAATAAGAGACAAGCCAATGCTACAGCCGGGGCTGGTGTACCCAAAATACCCATAGCATAATGTGCGGAATAAGGATTGGTTAACGCGCTAAAACCTGTGTAGGCTATTGATATAACCGTTACAATTATAGAAGCTGTTACACCTGCCAAAACAATCGTTTTTAAAAAGTCTGCTATTTCAAGCTGGCTGGCTAATAAAATTCCACACAATAAAAATATCAGCGGGAAAGAGAAATAATAAAAATCTTTTAAAATGAGATAGGTATCATTTTCATAACCGACGATTAGCCCTAATATTGGCGGGATTAATAAAATAGTAAACAGCCTCACCATTTTTACAGATGCTGAATAGTTGTAAAGCGATATTACAATGACTAAAAATGTCAATCCAAGCACTGCTGCTTGTGAATGAAAGAAAGAAGCCACAACCAGCATCAGCAATAAAACCTGATATACCCTGCTATTCATTTACTATTTTTTTTAATTCGTTACTATAAGTATTTTTTACAAATTGGGCTGGATTTCCTGCCCAGATCTGTTCAGCAGGTATACTCTGAAACACTACTGATCCAGCCCCTACTATAGCATTTTCGCCAATTGTTACCCCTTTTAAAATGGTGGTGTGCCCACCAATAAAAACACCATCATGAATTATTACCGGCCTACTCTTTACTCCCTCTATACTTTCGGGATATTGATTCCTGATGCTTGCATCAAGCGAATGAAAATCAGTATCATAGATCACCGTGTTGATCCCTATCTTTACATTGTTACCTATACTGATCTTATTGTGACAAATAATGGCAATTGAAGTAACGCCAACATTATCGCCAATAATTATTTCGCCTCCTTTTGCTGCTACAAAATAGCATTGCTGCTGCCGCCCGCCCATGGCATGGTATTTACCGCTATTAAACCTGAATTTTTTACCTATAGTAAACGATCCACCCGGACTAATATCCAATATGGGTATGCCATAGCTTATAAAATCATTATGGAACTTCACATCGTTCAGATAAAATTTAAACCGCGTAATTACCCATGAATATATCCTTGCTATTTCATAATAAACAAACCTTAATCCCCTATAAAATTTCCTTATCAGCTTCATTCCAATATAATTTCCAGATCAATTAATTCTTCAATGTTCCAAAATTTTGAAATGTTGGCTTGCAACCAGTTTTCATCTTTGTTCCACCATTCAAGTTCATTTAGATATTCTATTTGCTCTTCATTAAAGCGTTTTTTAATAAGTTTTGCAGGATTTCCTCCCACAATTTCATAAGGGCCAACATCTTTTACTACTACTGAATTGGCTGCTACAATAGCACCATTGGCAATTGTTATACCATCAATAATGATGGAATTAGCGCCAATCCATATATCATTACCAAGTGTTACCTGCTCAAAATTTTTAAATTTCGACTCCTTCAAAAAGTTTTTTAAAAAATTACCCTGTGGATTAAATGTTATTGGATGTGTACTTACAAAAACAGATGAGGGATGCTTGCCGGGAGCTATTTTTACATTAGGCCCAATAGAGCAATATTTGCCAATGGTTGCCCATAAAATATAACTATAACTGTTTATATAACTATAGTTACCAAGCGTTGTGTTTGAAACCACGCAATGACTGCCAATTATATTATAGTTGCCAAAATTGCAATTGGTAATAGTACTTAAATAGCCAATTCTAAGATGCTTACCCCAATTTTTCAGTTGGTAAGTACTTTTACATTTAAGCCATTGTAAATACTCACTAACCGGGTTTGTAAAAAATGAAGTGTCAATAAATGTATTCATACAAGAAAACTATTAGGCATTGAAAATTCCTGAAGCTGTTTTATTAATAATTTTATTGGTTTGGATAGAGAATATAATTCCAGTAATGGCAATTAATATTACGTTTGAAAATGTAACACCTGCAATGCCTATTTTCTTACCCAAAAAAATTGATAATGGGATATTAATAATAGAAGAGCTTATAACAAGGTATAATTGCAGTTTAATTTTACCAGTACCGTTCAGTAATTGAACATGCGTAGTTTGCCATATAATACTAATGATGTATAAACACATGGCAATTGATAAACTAAAAGGCACACTAATGCTTTTACCCAACCACATAGCATAGAGCCACGGAGAAATAATAAGCAGCAATAAACTCAAAAAGCTTAAGCCTAACCATATCCTGTTCATATTATTGATAGCGCTCTTTATCCAGTCGTAATCGTCTTTAACATAGGCTTCAGTAAATGCACTCCAAAACGGAGTTATTACTATCATAAAACCCATAAGAATAACTGAAAAGAGTTTATAGGCCACATTAAATACCGTGACTTCCTTTGGGCCAAATAATTGAGTTATAACAATATTATCTGTTTCATAAAGTACCAGTGCACCTATTTGAATTACAAAAAATGAACCGCCTACAGTTAATAATTCTTTAGCATATTTAAAATTGATGTCGGTTATAGTTGGGGCTATTAATTTATAACTTCCCTTAAACAACATAATGCTGCCTGCAATCATTACCAGCAAGGGTATGCCCGCCATAATTATAACCAGTTCAATTAAAGAACCCGGCCTGTACCTGATAACAATTACAATAACAACAAGCGTTAATAACTGCGCTATCATATTCATAAGCGCCGACTTAGCCGGGGCATGGTTTGCATATAACACAGTATTGATTAGCCCAACTACAAACTGGAAACAAAAGAATGCGAAAATAATAAGCACCAAATGATTCAATTGCTCATAGGCGCCGGCTTGTACGTTTAAAACTCTGGCCCAATTGATATAGGGATTAATTAAGCAAAACACTATAAAAAGTAAAGCTGATATAATTAGCAATATGGCATAAGTAGAGCTCACATAACTTTTCGCTCTCGACGTATCATTTAATGCTACAACTTCTGCAAGCTTATTTTTTAAACCATTGCCAAGGCCCATATCAAAGAGAGCAGCCCAGGTTATAATAGAGCTTAAAGTTAGCCATATACCGTATTGAGTTGGGTTTACATAGTTAATGGTTAATGGTATAAGCATAAGCGAGATAATTACACTCCCTCCCTTTATAAAAACAGACTTAATGATATTTTTTTTAGCGCGCAATGATCGTTCATGCCCCTGGGTAAGGAACCTGTGTATATTTGTTTGAATTGCCTGTAGCATACAAATGTTTATTAGCGGGTTACCGGCTTTAGTTTCTTTAACAGGGAATTTAGCTTGTTTCCGTTCTGCGGCACCATAGCATAGCCATAACTACGAACACCGTGGCCGTAACCTGTTACTGCGTTGTTTTGTAATGAAATATCATTTACTACCAGGTAAAGCTGTTTTACTTTTTTGGTTTTATATAAATCGTTCACAATGCCCAGTTGTGATTTAAATGTGAAGTTTTGCCTAACTATATAACAGGTTATATCAGCAAACTCTTCAATGAGCAAAGCATCTGAAACAAGCCCTACTGGTGGGGTATCTATGATCACAAAATCAAATTTTCGCCTTAACTCTCCTATCAATAATTTCAACTTTTCGTCCATCAATAATTCACCGGGATTTGGAGGAATGGGTCCCGATGCTATCATATAAAAGTTTTCATTAAATGATGATGGCTGAATCAGCTCATCCATATTATTGTTTTTATCGTTGGATATCATATAGTTGGTAAAGCCATATGAGTTATCTGCCCCTATACTTTTTAACAGGCGTGGTTTCCGCAGGTCCAGCTCAAGCAAAACCACTTTTTTACCCGATAATGCGATAGAGTTAGCCAGATTAAGTGATACAAACGACTTGCCCTCGCCGCTCATACTGGATGTAAACATGATTACGTTTAACCGGCCTTTATCTGTTATATATTTTAAATTGGTACGCAAGGCCCTTATCTCTTCCGAGATAATAGATAAGGGGTCGCAATAGATAAGGACCTTTTTCCTGTTGATACTCCGACTGATCTCACCAAGTAGCGGCACACTGGTATGCCTTTCAATATCTGATTTGTTTTGTATGCGGATATTGAGCATCTCCTTAATACTTAAACCAGCGACTGGTAAAAGAACTCCGGCAAACAATCCTATGGCATATATAAGCGATTTTTTTGGCGCAAACGGACTATCATCACTTTCAGCATCATCCAATATCCTGCAACTTGATATGGTAGCCGTTTGCGAAATAGCTGTTTCTTCTCTTCTTTGCAAAAGGAAGAGGTACAAGTCCTGCTTTAAGCTTTGCTGCCTGGTATAATCCAGATAAACCCTCTCTTTAGCGGGGGCATTTGCTATCTGATTATTAATGGTTGAATTTTGAGCCTTCAATTCCGATTGAGAGGTCTGCAAACTGTTCCGGTAATTCATCAGGCTGTTTTTGAGCGCCTCACGGGCCACTTTAATCTGCCGGTCAAGGTCAGCAATCACCTGGCTACCTTCAATAAAAGATGATTTGAGCTGCTCCCGCTTTAAAAGCATCCCATTGTACTCATTAATAGCAGAACCAAAAGCCACATCCTTGGTGATCAATGAACTAGGCACAAGCTGAGGTTTATTACTATCATTAATATATTGGTACAGGCTATTTACTACAGCCAGCTGCACCTGGTTATCATTCAGTTTGCTTTGATATTGATCGGCTCCATCAACCAGGGCTTTTGACTGTGCGCTTATATCTGAGATCCTGTTATTTACCTTATAGTGCTCCAGGTCCTTCTCCACATCATTTAGCTGAGAACTAACCAGTATTAGACGCTTGTCGATAAATTTCATGGTACTATCAGCCAAACGCACTTTATTGGCCAGGTTGTTTTGCAGGTATATCTGCATCAGTTTTTGCAATATCACTTCGCCACGATCAGGGTCTTCATAATTTAATTGCAGATCAATAACAGTGGCTTGTTTGTCATCAATTGAGGCATTAAAATTGGCACTAAGTTTCTTTTCAGCTTCTTTTAATGTTGTTACCACTAAGCCATAGTTCCCCTCCGCATTAAAAGTCTTTGTTTTATTTAAAGTGAGATCATATTGGCCAAGATCAACAGGCTTGCCAAATACTGAGACAGCATTAAACTTACTTTTTTTGCCGGTTATCTTAAAATGGTTATTATCTAATATGTTTATCTCATAGCTACCAGCTTTAATGCTATCATTTTTATAATTAATACCAACAGAGAATGGCGCATCTGTATACATCTCCACTTTTCTAAAACCATTATTATCAAAAATGTGGGTATTAAGATTGAGCGCTGCGATCACACTCTTTATCAGGCTACGCGATTTTAATATTTCAACCTCATTATCAGCGTTACTTTTAATATCAAAAAGGGAGGCCAAATCAGCATTAACACCATTGGTTAATGATTTTCCAGGACCGTCTTTATTGTCTTCAACAATAATTTTACTACTTACTGCCCATTGGCTGGGTAAATACCGTATATACAGGAAAGCCACCGCAAGGCCTAAAACAATAGTGATAAGAAAAATATACCAGTAATTGAGGCAAAGGATTATGAAATTCCTTACCTCACTTAGGTCCTCTTCTTTTTTATAAGTAAAATCTAATTTGTCGGCTAAAATATCCCTGTTATTCATAAGGCTCACGGTGAATGATATTGAAAGATAAGGTTATAAAGCCTCAAATCCACGACCACTTACTACAATGAACAGGTTGAATAGCGTATTGATAATGAATGAAATAAACAGGATTTCTTTCTGAGAACGCTTATTTCAAAGTAGGTAACACCCGTTCGACTTTGGGGTTGAAAATCAGTGAGTAATAGAAATATTTTACCCGATCCATCTCAAATCTATTGAATAAATAGTGATGAGGGGGACCGGGTAAAACGAGAGATTTTAGTTATTGCAATTCCAGTGCCAATATTTTTCTGCCGTCAGTACCGAGATATTGGTCAAGTAGTTTAGTGTAAACCTTATAGCCGTCATCAACGCTGGTGAAAATGATAAGCCCCTTTTTTGATTGCGGTAATATGAATACCTGTGTATGTACCCCTTGTTCAGATCCACCATGCCCTAAAGCATAGTGACCATTTCCAATATCATATACCTCCCAGCCCAGGCCCATGTATTTGTCGCCTTTTGTGCGTACCTGGTGTGTGATCATTTGGTCATATAGACTTTGAGTAAATAACTTTCCATTCATTACCGCAACTACAAATGCACCATAGTCGGCTATAGTTGTGTGTACCATATCAGCGGCATTGGCTGTTGTGTTTTTAATTACCGGATACATATTTCCATTAGGATCAAACCCATGAGCAAGCCTGTTGGTATCTATTTCATCGCTCCAAACATAATGGGTATCATGCATACCCAATGGTTTAAAAATCAGAGAATCTGCCAATTTATCAAGCGTGATATGAAACTTGTGCTCCAGCGCACGACGTAAATATTCAAAGCCTTCACCTGAGTACTGGTATTTCGTTCCCGGTTCAAATTCAAAATGAAGCTTTTTATCGGCATTCAGGTAGCGCCAGTTTGCAAAGCCCGACTGGTGACTAAGAATAATACGGGTAGTTAATTTTTTGTGCCTTGGGTCGTCCTTTACATCAGGGTCTATCCAGTAATGGTCAAGCGGTTCATCCAGGTCCCATTTGCCCATACTCACTAGTTTCAGCGTTAGCATACTGGTGATGGGCTTAGTTAATGACGCTATAGTGAAAATGGCATTATAAGGCGCAGGATCTCCTTTTTTAAGCTCGCCATAAACCTTTACATCCTGTAATTTACCATTTTCAATTATGCCTATTCCTAAGGCCGGAACATGATTGACTGCCAGCCAGCTGTTTATCGCGGCATCGTTATCAAATATTTGTGCTTCACCTATTCCGGGTAATGGATCATCCTTATGATCATAGCTCAAAATCCTTTTCATTTGCCATTTGTCGCCATTTTTTATCCATAACGTAGTAAATTGGGCAATGCCTGATAGCCTTTCGGGTTTACCTTTATTTGTTTGATAAAAACGATGCAGGCCCATCTGTAATGCAGCATATAAAACCCCATTATTGTAAAGCGGATAAACCTTTAAACCACCTTCAACAAGTTCCCTCCTGGCCTTAAATGAACCAGAGCAAATGTTAGTTTTAATGCTGTTGATAAATCCCTCTTTTGTATGGATATAACCACCCTGATCGTGGTAAAACTCAAAATCGTCGCCAATAAGCTGTTCAAATTGACTAATGTCGCATTTATTGTAACCTACGCTAAAAACCAGGCTATCGGCTGTTTTCAGTGTTTTAAATAATCTTGAGGTATCACTTACCTGGGCATTTGCATGTTTTACTGATAATACTGTGATAAGCAATAAAAGCAATATATGATATGATTTTTTCATGATTGTTGTTAATTTGTTACCCAAAACTACATCGCAGTAAAAAGTATAAATTGGAAAAATGCGAACGGTTATTGCTTTTTTTAGTGATAACACATATATACACCTCTAAATATAGCTTATTTACTAACTGTAAGCGTATAATAACTGGTCGCATTCATTTCAAATGTGATTGTACCATTCGTTGGCCTTGAAATTGGTGTTTCCTGCATATTTGCTGTTTGATTAGTAACATACAGGTGTATTCTTTTTAAATTAGCAGGCAGCCCGGTTAAAGTTACGTTGCGGGTTGTTCCGTTGTTGACCAGGTGTAAGGTATAAATACCTTTGTTATTATCACCTAAAGCAGCGCAGGACACATCACCTGCACTACAGGTAACCGGCATAGCAAAAAGATGCGCAGGTGTTGATGCCAGTTGTTTAAGATTCCAAAATCGCTGGCCGGGGTGCAACGGTTCATCATTACCAAAAATGCCGCCCCCTATAAGCGGTGAATAATCTGTAGTCATTTGCCATTGTAGTATGGTTAGTGGCTGGCAAATATTCAGCAACCTTGTATATAAATTAATTTCCTCCAAAGCATAAGTTGGTTCCTTGAATATCTGCGGATACCCCCATGCCTGTGCATCAATACTACCCTCGCCTACTATGAGCGGTATATTGATCTGTTTCGCGGCATCGGCCCACTTTTGCAGTGTTCCAGTATCCCATCCGCGCCATGAATGGAAAGAGATTGCACCGATATAAGGCAAAGCGGCAGGGTCATTAAGCGCCGGATAAATGAACTTATAGGTGGTAGCATCTGAATTATCACCCAAAAGCATTTTTGTTTTTAAACCATGTGCAGCAAAGTACGCACCTAAGCCTTTTATCAATTCATCATGCTCCTGCGCGGTAACCCTAACGTTTATACCCAGGTCTGATTCATTGAAAGAGAATAGGCCGATCTCTACTCCATAGTGCGTTTTTAAATAAAGAATATAGTCAGTGATCGATTTATATATTTCCTGCATCTTATCCGGGTTTAACGGATTACCCCAAACACCGTTAACCGGCCTGAAATTAAACTTGCCTGTGATGGCCCACGTTGGCGGGAACCACGCCGAAAGAATAAGCGGGATACCTTTTTTACCTAATCGTTGTGCCATTAGCATTGCATTAACCACCGGTTTAGCTTGATTGGCTGAATCGGCCGGGGACATATTTTCCTGTGGTTGCCAAAAATGCCATGGCATTTCGACCCGGCCCCATGCCACACGCAAATTATCAAGACAATAATCAATTACCTGTGGGTCAGTCTTAGGGAATTGCAGGCGAAAATTCCCACCCAAACCATCAAACGGTTGGCCCGTCATAGCTGTATTTACAACTATATTTACCGGAGACTTATCAATATCGCCTGATACTTTTATAGTAAAAGTATTTTGCAGTGAATCGCCTTTATGTACCCCCTGCAGGGTAAGAGCTACAAAAAACAACTTATTACCAGCTTTACCGGTATCATTTTTCATGATCACTGCTGCGGGCTTATCAAAGGCGATATTAAATACCCGATGATGCGAGCTAATACTAAAGCCATTTGCCATTAATGAGCCGTTAGCTAATCTTTCAAGATTCAATTCGCCACTGCCATAATCCTTGTCGGGCAGACTGATACAAAAATATACCCCATCAACCGCGGTATCTTTTTGTGCATTTACCTTAACATTTACTGTTATTTCCCCCTCTGCCACATCTGTTATAGTTTCCTTAAAATAAAGGCTGTCAATGTTAGTTGTAACTATTTGCTTGTTACCATCACGTACATAATGTGGTCTTTGCGCTTCTTTAGCTGTAAATGACGTATTTGAACCACCTTTAGCTATCACATTTAAACTGGTTTGGAAATCAAAAAGCTGTCCTTGCTGGCGAATACCCATAATGTTTCCCCAGGGGGCAAGTTCAGACTGCGCATGAACAACTTTAACAAAAAACAGTGATATAAATAACAGGAATAGGGCAGCGATACGATATTTAGGATACATGATTGATAATTGAGCGCTAAAGTTAGGCTTAATTAAAATCGCCGGGCAATGAATTTTTCGCATTTGCTATCATTATTTTAACAAGATGCGATAAATACGAGGTGTAAAAAGTAAGTTCAGCTTACGAGTTAAGTAGACCAGCATAAAAGCGCAATAAATTATTGCGCTTTGCTGGCCGGGTATTTAGTTTAGTAGTTAATGAGTTATTGGTTGGATTGATCTTAATTAAAGAGCGTATTCCAGGTATTCATTTTGATACAGACTGAAATTCTCTTTAAACTTTTGAGTTAATGCTAAGGCAGTGTTATCATAAGCTTTTTTATCCGCCCATGTTTTAGCCGGATCTAAGATCTCCGATGGAACATTTGGACAACTTTGCGGCATCAATATCCCAAAAACAGGATGCGGTTGATATGCTACCTCATTTAATTGTCCGTTTAGCGCAGCGGATATCATAGCCCTGGTATAAGCTATGCTTATGCGTTTGCCTGTCCCATAAGCTCCGCCTGTCCACCCTGTGTTTATCATCCATACATTAGTTTGATGATTTTCCAGTTTTTCTTTAAGTAAATGTGCGTAAGCCCCGGGATGCAATGGCAAAAACGGGGCGCCAAAACAAGCGCTGAAAGTTACCTGTGGCTCTTTCACCCCTTCCTCGGTACCTGCCACCTTTGCTGTATAACCATTAATAAAATAATACATGGCCTGTTCATAGGTTAGTTTACTGATGGGTGGGAACACTCCATACGCATCGCATGTTAAAAAGAACAGGTTTTTAGGCGTAACCGCAGTAGATGGAATTTTACTGTTTTTGATATAATTCAGCGGATAACTTACTCTTGTATTTTCGGTAATCGCCTTGCATTTAAAATCTATTTTATTGGTGCCATTTATAAACATGGTATTTTCCACTAAAGCCCCTTCACGAATAGCTCCAAAAATATCGGGTTCATATTCAGCCGATAAATTTATGATTTTGGCGTAGCACCCTCCTTCGCAGTTAAAAATACCTTTTTCATCCCATCCGTGCTCGTCATCGCCAATTAATTTCCGTTCGGGATCTGAACTTAATGTAGTTTTCCCCGTTCCGCTAAGGCCGAAGAATAAGGCAGTATCTCCTTTTTTACCTTCATTGGCACTGCAATGCATGCTTAATATATTTTGCCGGGGTAAGATAAAATTAAGCACAGTAAACACTCCTTTCTTAATCTCGCCGGTATAACCCGTACCGCCTATCAGTATAGTTTTATGCTCAAAGGAAACCACCGTAAAATTACTTTGCCTTGTGCCGTGATAAGCCGGGTTAGCTTTAAACCCGGGTGCCTGGATGATGAGCCATTCCGGCTCAAAGTTTTTCAATTCGGTTTCAACAGGGTCGATAAACATATTGGCAGCAAAATGATTCCCCCACGGATTTTCATTTATTACGCGCAATTTCAAACGTACAGCAGGATCGGCACAAGCATAAGCATCCCTGATCCATATATTGTCTTGCTGTACAAGATATGCCAGCATCTCATCTTTCAAGATAAAAAAGTAAGATTCATCGAGCGGATGATTGAATTTATTCCAGTCGACAGTTTCTCCTGTGATCTCATCTTTCACTATAAATTTATCAGCCGGGCTCCTGCCGGTAAATTCGCCGGTGTTAATAACAAGCGCCCCGGTATCATTCAAAACGCCCTCTTTTCTTAACAATGTTTGCTGAACTAATTCTTCAACTGTTAACTGATAATAACCCCGTGATTTAAGCGATAAATTTTGTAGCTCCAACTTTTCCATAAACCTCAATTTCTTTACTGTAAAGGTTTGCAGTTTTAGTAAAACATGCCATAGTAGTACTATTATTTAGAAAAAATGATTATTAAATATTATTATTTAGATCATATTGACTGTTTTAGCCTCTTTTTAAGTCCTGTTTTGATAAAAAAGTGAAGTTTTAATTGTTTAAATTTAAATCTCAATACACTAAGTAACGTTAAAATAAAGCTTAAAATTTGCTTTTTATTCTTATTTTAACTTACATTCGTCCCAATAATTAACCAATTTAATACTGTATATTTTACACTAAGTATATGAATAATTTCACTACACTGGGGCAATTTATCATTGAAAAGCAGGCCGATTTTCCATACGCAAAAGGCGAGCTTTCGAGGCTATTGAGGGATATAGGCATAGCGGCCAAAATTGTTAACCGGGAGGTTAATAAAGCGGGCCTTATGGATATTTTAGGCAGCGCCGGTAATACCAATATACAAGGAGAATCTCAGCAAAAACTGGATGTGTATGCCAATGAACAATTCATCTCAGCTTTACGCAGTGGTGGTGAATGCTGCATGGTGGCCTCAGAAGAAAATGAAATGGTGATACCTATCGATTCTGCCGTTTCAAAAAGTGCCAAATATATCGTTGCTATTGATCCGCTTGATGGTTCATCAAACATTGATGTAAATGTGCCGGTTGGTACTATATTTTCCATTTATAGACGTATATCACCGGAGGGGCCTGCTCTTTTGAGTGATGTATTGCAGAAAGGCACCGAGCAGGTAGCAGCGGGTTATATTATCTATGGTTCTTCTACCATGCTGGTTTATACAACAGGCCGTGGTGTGAACGGCTTTACACTTGATCCATCAATTGGTGAGTTTTGCCTGTCGCACCCGGAAATGAAGATACCAGAGAACGGAACCATATATTCTATAAACGAAGGATATTATGTTCATTTTCCGCAGGGCGTGAAAAGCTATATTAAATACTGCCAGGTTGAGGATGAAGCAAGCAATCGCCCTTATACCTCACGCTATATTGGCTCCATGGTAGCCGACCTGCACCGAAACCTGATAAAGGGCGGCATATTTATTTATCCATGTACTGCAGCTGCGCCTAACGGCAAGTTGAGATTGGTATATGAATGTAATCCCCTATCGTTTATAATTGAACAGGCGGGTGGCAGGGCAACCAATGGCTCAACGCGCATTTTGGAGGTTGAGGTAAATACATTGCACCAGCGCTCGCCCATATTTATAGGTTCAGAACAAATGGTTTTGAAGGCCGAAAGCTTTATGAACGAGGTTTTTGAACCATCCTATCAATATACCAAATCAGAAACTGTATGACAAAGTATGTGCTTGACGAAACGGATAACGAGATCCTTAGATTACTGCAACAGGATGCCCGCCAATCGCATAAAGAGCTGGCGCATAAAGTGAACAAAAGCATTACCCCCATTCATATCCGCGTAAGGCGGTTACAGGAGTTAGGGTATATTAAACGCTTTACTGCAATTATTGATGCCAAAAAGATAGGTCGCGGGCTTGTTGGTTATATACAAGTGCAACTGGTTAAGCATACTGAAGAAAGCCTGACCGCCTTTATGCAGGAAGCAGTAAAATTAGACGAGGTGATGGAATGCTACCACATGACCGGAACATTCGACTTTTTACTGCGGATAGTAATACGCGACATGGACGAATACAGCACCCTGTTGATGAACAAACTGGCTAAACTACCTGGCGTAGGCATGTTTACCAGTTATTGGGTAATGTCAGAAGTGAAGAATGAAACCGCTTATGTGTTGAGATCAGAATGATTTTATATTCCAATAAAACAGCCTGTAAATAGAGATATTTACAGGCTGTTTTTATTATTTAACATACTGATATACAATTATATAATATCAAAAATATAAAGTCATTATTTATTGATGATCTATATCAGAGCCGGCTTGTTTTTTATCTACATATTTAAACTCTTTCTTTATAAAAGCCGGATTGGTAATACCGAAAGTAGGATTGCTTGAAAAGAAGCCAAACGGCATTAATGTGAAGCCCATATGATGTACCGACATGATTGGCCATTCCTCAGGCCTTACAATGTGAGTGATACCGGCTACATACCATACTACAATATCATTATTATCAATATTTCGGTCCTGAGCCGTCCATGTAGCTAAACCATCGTATACCTTATTGCTGGCAGGGTATTTTCCGGCAGGATAGATCTCATCATCATGATATTGGGTAACCCATATTTGGTGATTTAAGAAACTGGCTTTCTTTAGCAATAATGAACCCTCAGGTACAAATGTTTTGGCTTGCGCGCCCGGCATCAGCATATAACCTACGTGCTGGCCCAGATCATTCATCTCATTATTATTCATGATGTGCCAGTTACGGGCGCTTTCATAATTAACATCCCGCTGTGCCTCTAACTCAGTTTTAAATTTGGCTGCATCAACATAAAAAGCATTACCATAAGGATTTTGCGGCCCCGGAGGCACCAGCTTGCTGTTCATTTCCTCAACAGCATTATTATTGGCACCATCTATGTCCATATCCAACCTGAAAACAAAGAAATGCTGGTGATTAATAGCCTCTACATGTGGGTGTACCAATGTGCCGAATGAATGCCCCTGGTAGGAAAGATCGTCCTTATCCGGCGCATCCATTTCATTAATGCGATGCACGCCCTTAACTTCAACAATCCCGGTTAATTCAACATCTACATCAATAGTTCCATCCTGGTGAAATTTCCATGTAAAAGCATAGTCGTAGTTCTCAATCATGGTATAATATTTAATACACAGGTTAGTAGCCCTGCGCGATACTGTGCCGTGGCGCCAAAGCACACCGCCATACTCTTCGTATACAGCTACTGCCCTGTCAACCTGGAACGGCACGCCATTTTCCGTATGCAAAATTGCAGGCACATAAGCCGCGTTCTCCGGCGCATCAGCCCCCGGACTAAGCGATTGCGCCGTTCCCTGGCCTAAACGGTACTCACCGGCATCAAAAAAGTTATACGATGCCTGGAACAAATCGGGCGAACCATAAGGCACCACCATCTCCGGCATTGAACCGCGATACATTACTGAACGTTCCTTGCCATTATCAACATAACGCACATTGTAAATTACCAAGCCCTCACGATTATCAACCCCGAAACGCATTTTCCAGTTTTGCCAGGTAATTTCATGGCCCTTCAACTGGAAGTTGTGACCTTCTGGCTGTGTAATAATCAAGGGCTTTGGCGCGGATTCAACTTCTTTAACCGAATCCTTATTAAAATAATTAAGATCAACCATGCCGCTAAAACTGTTACTCTCATCAACAATCTTTAATATTTTACCCGTAGTAAAATCAGCATAAGCCATTAAACCTTCGATGTCGATATTATTCTTTTTCCGCCTCGCAATTACCAACTGTTCGCGATGACCAATTGGCCCTATGCCTAAATCACCGGTGAACACACTGCGATGAGTAACTGAATCAATTGAGATCCCTCTTTTCTTTAAGGCCGCTACCCAATTTTTATCTTTCCTCACAATTTCACTGGCAACAGCAGAATCAGCCTCCAAGCCCATGCCGATAACGTTGGGGATATTTTTAACGGAGATAACCTTATTTATATTCAAATCAACAACGGCTTCTGTTACACCATTTTTGCTGTAATCATAAAAGCTGGTAAAAGCTTCACGCCTGAAAGGTGCGCCGGGTTTATAAGCCAAAACTTCACGCTTGGGCGGTTCTTTCAGGTTGATAATATTGAAGATATCCTTGCCCGTAGTTGTTTTACTATCCTTTAATATTTGCACAACGCGCTGCATTTCCTTAGCTGTAAGCGGGTCGAGCGGATAGGTTATGCTATCGGTTTGCGCGTAAGTTTTACCTGCACATAAAAGCAGGGCGAGGCAGCCATAGAGGGTAATGGATTTTATCATTTTATATGTGATTAAAGATTACTAAGTAAATTATGGCCAATAGTTCACCTTATTGGGCAAGCCATAAAACAGCGTCCTCAAACATTTTATTCTGCGTCGCCGAATCAAATATCTGGTCGCCGTGCCCCATATTCATGTAGATCATTTTGTATTTGGTGTTCGTCCACACCACCGGTATATCACCCTCAGTAATTATATCTTTTTTACCCAACGGGTAATTCGACGGCGCGAGTGTAACCAATACCCTCACATCTTTATTGTCGCGCGGGTCAGGCTTCCAGCCATACCATTCGTTTATTGGCGCTATATAGCTTTTAGGCAGCCGTTTTGTTGCCGGATGAGTATTATCATCCACAATAACCTTAGCGGGCAATGGCGGCCAGTTATTATTGTAAAACACAGCTCCGCCTAAAAAATTCACATACCATGGCCAGTGTGTATACTGATCGTTATAACCGGCCACATGGAAGCCTATCCAGCCACCGCCATTTTCCATGTATTTCTCAAAATCACTTCGCTGTACTTCCGTTTGGGGGAAATCATTCAGCCAGATCACCATTTTATAATTTTTCAGGTTTTCTGTATTTAGCTCATTCCAGTTTTGGGTAGTGTCAAAGGCAAAGCCTTTATCGGCAGCCATTTTTGTATAAAATTTGATGGCATCCTTTGCAAAATCAACATGATCTGATTCGACCTTAGTAGAGTAAAACACCAGCACTCTGAATTTTTGCGCTTGCGCGGATGCCTGTTGGTTAAATACCAGTACTATAGCTAAACAGAAAATGGTTTTGAGTATATTTTTCATCATCTGTAATTATCTATTATTCATTTCAACTTCCAGCGATGCCATTAAGGCTGTTTCGTTTGAGACTATACCCCTAAAAAGTGTTTCATCCTCTTTCGACCATGGCTTGCCCTGCCTGTAATCCCACCAGCGGTATTCTATTTTTGAATATTCGTTGGAGATACCGCTTTCTATAGGCTTCTCATAAAACTTGTCGGCAATATAAGTATAGCCACCATTGTACACTTTAATAGTGATGGCAAAGCGCATAAAGTAGTAGTTGCCTGTGCTACTGGTCACAATTTTAAATATGCCGGTACCTGTTATTTCGCCGGTTGATTTATCTGCCGATAGTTTGATCTTTTGCGTGTTTGGAAAATCCTGTTTAAACCATTTTCCGGCACGTTTAAACAATTCTTTTTTCTGCGAACTATCATCTATCCTATAGCTTTTTTCATAGTAAACCTTTCCCTTTTTCATCGGGATATCTATTTTACTGGTTTGGGCTAGTCCGCTTAATGAAAAAAGAGTAAGTAATCCGAAAAGCAGCGTTTTAAACATGGTATAATCTAAATTTTTGTGATACAATTAAGTATTCTCAAATATCATTAATCACCACGCTAAACTTAAAATATGAAGCCCTACATAAGCACTACAGCTAATTAATATACAGTTTGTTAAATAAATACCCGCTCCTAATCCGTTATTTTCGTCTTTCAATCTGAATTAAATGAAACAGCGACTTACTTATCTTTGCCTTTCCATTTTACTTATTATTTGTTATACTACTCAAGCTCAAAAAATCACAAAACCACGATTCAGGGTGATCGCGATTGCGGAGATTGGCGGTGGGCATGCACGTTTTGATACCGCGGCAAAGATCTGGCTCAACAAGCTGGCAATCGACAGCAATTTTACCATTGATTACATCACCGATACCAAGCCGATTACTAAAGCATTCTTGCGTAAATACCAGTTGTTCATCCAATTGGATTACCCGCCTTACCCATGGAGCGATACCGCGCAAATGGCCTTTGAAAACTATATTAAAAAAGGCAAAGGCGGCTGGATCGGCTTTCATCATCCTACCCTGTTGGGTGTATTTGATGGCTACCCGATGTGGCAATGGTATTCGCAATTTATGGGTGGCATTGAGTTTAAGAATAACATACCGGGTGGCACATCGGCATTGCTAACTGTGGAAGATAAAGATCATCCCATAATGAAAGGCTTGCCAGCATCATTTACAACAAAAGATGAATGGTATATCTACAACCAAAGTCCGCGGGGCAATGTGCATGTATTAGCCAGTATTAATGAAGAGACTTATGATCCGCAAAAAAATGTGAAGATGGGCGACCACCCCGTTATATGGACAAATGAGCATGTAAAAGCCAGGAACATTTATATTGCCATGGGACATTTCCCATCTTTATTCCAGGATGAGAATTATACTACCCTAGTGCGCAATGCCATATTTTGGGCTGTGAAAAAGTGATCACAGCCCAAAATAGCACATCAATAATTTACTTGCTTACTGCCCAAAAAATGGCGTTGGTAAACAGTCTTTTATAATCCTTACTTTCAAAAAGTATAGGCGAATGGCCCATGAATATGTATACATTTTTAGCTTTATAATTAGGGTTAGTCCATATTACCGGATGATCGCCGCCCATTTTGATGTCTGAATTTGGCTCGTAGGTTGATTCATCAACAGTAGCGATCACATGCACATTCGGGCGTGGGTCCTGATCATAAGTGTACCACTCCTCTTTTTCAACTACAAACTTCGGTGATACACCCTTCATAACCGGGTGATCCTTGTCTTCCACATCAACAGTAGCCCGTGCAAAGGTGGCTATGTAGTTTTTGAACCTGATATCGCCCATAAACTGGTGGAACCATTCCCACATCGGGAAGCCGTCAAATTCCCCGATCAATGTTGCATGATGGAAACCTATCCACCCCCCCTTACCCTGAGTTATGTAATTCTGAAATGCGGTTACAGCCTTGTCTTTCCAGGCATACGGTGGATAATCCAGTTGGATGAATAATTGGTATTTAGACAGAAATTTATCATCAATACTATCCGTGGTCTGAATATAATCGATACTAAAATTGCTGTCGGCAGCCAATTTATCCAGCCATACACGCGCGGCTTTTGAATATTCAATGTGATGACCACCATTTTCATAAAGTGCTATCACTTTAAAACGTGGTGTTTTTATTTGCGCGGTTAATGTGCCCAAACTAAAAAGGTAAATAAAGATCAATAACAGGTTTTTTTTCATAGACAGATGTTTAAGATGTATTTTTTATTTAGATGCTGCCCAGATAATGGCATCGTGCATTAAGGTTACATAATTTTGATTTGTAAAATCATCAGGGGAATGGCCTATACTAATATAGATCATCCGCCTGAAGTTTTCATTTGTCCAGATCACCGGGTGATCGCCCATGGACTTGTTTTGTTTATAGGTTGATTCATCAACACTGGCCAATACACGCACGTGGGGGCGTGGACTTTTATCCCACTCGTACCATTCGTCACTTATTTCAAACTTCGCAGGCAAGTGCATTGTAGCGGGGTGCTTCCGGTCCTCAACTATAACTGTAGCCTTTTGAAAAGCCGGATGTGGTGAATAGATCACTCCGCCCATAAAGCCCTCGAACCATTGCCAGTAAATAGTATTCTTTGCCAAAAACTCCTGCCCGGTTAGTCCGGCTGCATGAATGCCTACCCAACCTTTACCCTGCGATGCAAACTTTTGCAAAGCCGCCTGCTGCCTGTACGACATATCAAACGGCGCCAGTTGTAGCATTACAAAAACCTGGTAATTGGCCAGGTTGGCATCATTAATTTTGCTGGTATCATCGGTAAAATCAACATCAAAACCGCTCTTTTTGCCGAGTTCTTCAAAGAAAGGTTTAGCCGCGGCAATCATCTTTAAATGATCACTGGCACGTGAGGCCACTACCAATACTTTGAAGCGTTGTTGCGCGTAAACCTGTAACCCCATGGCCCAAAAACAGACCAGCGTTAGCACTACACTTTTTTTTAATAAGTTATTCATTGTTTTATACTTGGTTTATAGCACTTTAATTATGAGTTCATTAGCTATCCAAATATCAACATCCGATTAAATAAAGTCAATTTGTTTACCACTACATTAGTACTACTAAATGCATTAAAAGCGGCTTAGGTATTTTACAACCTTTAAAATACTCTATATTAACATTTAATTTACTTTCGTGATCAGTTTTTATAATGAACAGAGTCATTTTTTTTATTGCCCTATATCTATTTTCCATAAACGCGGTATCTGCACAAACCACCATAGGCTTGCCTGCAATCAGGAATTATAAAAGCAATGATTACAATGCAGCCACCCAGATTTACGATGCAAAACAGGACAAAGCAGGCATATTATACTTCGCTAATGATGATGGACTGTTAACCTTTGATGGTAATTATTGGAAAGTATATCCAATGCCAAACCATACTTCTATAAAATCAATTGCGATTGATGCCAGTGGCAAAATATATGCAGGCGGACAGGATGAGGTAGGCTACTTTTACCCTAACCAGTATGGAGTTTTAAAATTCCATTCCATAAAAAAACTATTGCCACAACAAGCAAAACAATTTGCCGATATATGGGATATAATAATTGATGGCGACCAGGTTTTCTTCCGCACTATTGAAGCTATTTTTCAATACAAAAACAACCATATTACTGTATTTGATGCGCCAGATGGCTGGAAATACTTAACAAAGGTAAATCAATCTGTATTTGCATTTGATAAGGAAACCGGGTTATCATTATTCAAAAACAATCATTGGGAAACGCAAATTGCAAAGCCTGCTCTGAAAGGGATACGCATAACGGGCATTTGTAATTACAGCAACGATACACTGTTGGTGACCAGCCAAAAACAGGGGCTTTATTTATTGCACGGACAAACGCTCACCAAGAAGGCTACTCAGATAGATGCCATTATTGCTAACGACCTGGTTAATTGTATTCAAAAAATCGACTCCAATAAATATGCTATTGGTACAGTGGCAAACGGGCTTTTAATAATTAATGCAAAAGGACAACTGATCCAAAAACTATCAAATACAGAAGGCCTGCAAAACTCAAATGTATACCGCATTTTGGCCGACCATGACAAAAATATTTGGCTCGGGCTTGAAAACGGCGTATCATTTATCAATTCCAATACATCGGTAAAAAGTATATACCCGGTCAAAGGCAATCAAACCGTTAGTTCGGCCATAAGAATATTTGATAAAAAGCTGTTTATAGGCACCTCGAACGGACTTTATAGTATCCCCTTAAATAATGCATTAAGCGATATAAGCTACAATAACGGCACATTTAACGAAGTAGCCAATACTAAAGGCCAGGTATGGAGCCTGAATGAGATAGATCATCAGCTTTTTTTAGGCCATCAGGATGGAGCGTTTATTGTTAAGGATAACAAAGCCGTTCCCTTAATGACACATCAGGGCGTGTGGTCGTTCCAGGCCTACCCTGCTGCACATGATATTCTTGCAGGTACTTATACCGGGCTTGAACTCCTTAACAAAACAACAGATGCAGGCTTTACAGATGGCGGTAAATTGGAGGGTGTGTATGAGTCGTTAAATAATGTCACGATTGATAACAGCAGAAATGTATGGGCATCGCATCCATACAGGGGCGTTTTCAAGATGCAGCTTTCTGCTGACAGGAAAACGATCATCCATCACAAAACCTACACGCAGGATAACGGCTTGCCATCAACCCAAAACAACCACGTTTACTTTATCAAAAACAAGGTATTAGTAGCAACCGAAAAAGGCATATATGAATACAATACCACTACTGACAGGTTTGTTGTATCACCGTTTTTCTCACCTGTTTTTAAAAACACTGCTGTTGAATATCTTACGGCTGATGGTACCGGCAATATTTGGTTTGTAAATGAACAGCGGGTTGGGGTAATTGATTTCAGTAAGAAAACTGCTCAACAGCCATATACCGTTATTTATTTTCCGGAGCTAACAGCACAAACCGTAAAGGGGCTTGAATTTATTTATCCATACAATAATCAGAACATTTTCATTGGTTCAAACGATGGGGTTTTCCATTTAAATTATAGCAAATACACACAGTCAGCAATGCCGTTAAAGGTGATGCTGAGCACTGTAAAAGCTATTGCTGATAAAGACAGCCTCATTTTTGGTGGGTACTTTTTTAATGAGAATAATGCAGCATCAGACCAAAACCTTAAACAGGTGATCAGCCTGCCTAACCAATGGAACTCTTTTCATTTTGAGTATTCATCAAGCTTGTATGCGCAAAAAAGTAATGTTGAATTTAAATATAAGTTGAAAGGCTTTGACCAGGCATGGTCGGCATGGTCGGTTAAAACGGAAAAAGATTATACCAATTTGCCTTACGGCATATATACATTTTCAGTAATTGCACGCAACAACCTGGGTAATGAATCGCAGCCGGTTAATTATACCTTCATTATAACCCCGGCATGGTATCAAACCGCATGGATCTACTTGTTTTACGTGGTTTTGGCTGTTATTTTGATCCGCATATTCACCTTGTGGCAACGTAGAAGATTTGCCATACAGCAAAAGAAACATGACGAAGAACAAGCCAGGCTAAGTTACCTGCATGGCCTTGAGCTCGACAGAAATGAAAAAGAGATCATCTCACTGAAAAATCAAAACCTCGAAGCTGAACTGCAATTTAAGAATAAGGAACTGGCAACCATTACCATGCATTTAGTTGAACGCGGGGGTATATTAACCAATTTTAAACAGGCATTGCTTAGCTTAGTTAAAAAAACAAAAATACCGGATGCCGAATATGAGTTCAGAAGTGTTTTTAAATTATTGAATGAGATAGAAAAAAATGCTGACGACTGGAACCATTTTGCCATTTATTTTGACCAGGTACACAACAACTTCCTGACTATCATTAAAGCAAAATTCCCTGAATTAAGCTCAACCGACTTAAAGTTATGTGCTTATTTAAGATTGAACCTCAGCTCAAAAGAAATTGCGCAACTGATGAATATCTCGCTCAAAGGGGTTGAGATCAGCCGGTACCGCATCCGTAAAAAGCTGAACCTCGCAACAGAGATCAACCTGTATGATTTTTTAATTGAGGCAGTAAAAAACCCGCTGTAAATTACTTACAGCAGGTTAATCAAACTAAATTCAAACACAAAAAGACCTTATTTATATATCCTTCCCATTAAAGGATCATTAAAGATTATCTTTCTTAATTCTTCCGGATCAATAGCACCCTGGTGGGCATATACAATTTTACCATCGGGATCAACTAACATAGTATAAGGCAGCGCTCCATCCCATTTAGGGTCAACTGCATCAATCATTTTGTATTTATCGTCACCAGTATAGATATAATTAGGGCCGGATGCTTGCTTACTCACCAAAAATTTAAGCGCCTTATCCGTTCTTGAGGGATCATCGGCACTGATACTTACAAATTCCAATCCCCGGTCGCGATAGGTATGATTAAGCGTAACCAGATCAGCAAACTCAGCTACGCATGGCCCGCACCAGGTAGCCCAAACGTTTATCAGTCTTAACTTATCGGTATGATTTTTTACAATTTCAACTATGCCGCTGGCGCTAATAGTATCCAATTTCACAGGTTCCTTGGCCCATTGAATGGTTGCTTTTTGTATCCAGTCACTTTTATCTTTCCATTTTATGGAGCAGCCAAAGGTTTTAGTAACCGCAACAGGTACTTCCTTCCCGCTCAATATCGCATCAATTGCATTGCGTGCGTCCAGACTATGCGGTGTTTTGGCAGGATTTTCCATATCATCTATCCGGCCGTTATAGCGTAGCTTCCTATCCTTATCAAAAATAAAAACATGCGGAGTTGATACCGGCCCGAATTTATCTGAAGTTATTTCGGTTTCGCCATCATACAAATAAGGGAAATTAAAGCCTGCATCTTTAGCCCGTACTTTCATATCATCAAATGAATCGCCCACATCGCTATAGCCCAGTTCATCCAAACGCAGTCCATTAGGGTTATTAGGATTAATGGCAACAAGCGCTACACCTTTAGGGGCATAATCGCTGGTTAGCTTTATTATTCGTTGCTCATATGCCTGCGAGGTTGGGCAATGGTTGCACATAAATACCACTACTAATACCTTAGCACTTTTAAATGAGTTTAGCGTATACGTTTTGCCATCAATACCAGGCAGGCTGAAATCCGGCGCGCTGGCACCAATCTCTAACGTTTTATGATCATACTGATGAGCGGCATCTTGTGCGCATGCAATATTTGATATTACTAAAAGTAATATCGCAACCAAACTCAACCCTATTCTTCTGTAATTCTTCATCTGTTTATAATTTCCTGTTTCTATTGGTTTGCTACCGCGAATAAATACCATGCAGTATGGGGCAGCCATTGCTCGGCCCAACGCCAGTCATAATCTTTTCCTGTTGTGGTGTATGGGATATTAAAATCAATATCATGCTCGTCATTCAAACCCGATGTTATGCCGTTTACAATGCCACCCGGCGCGTTAGTGTACTGGAACGTGCCAAAGAAACCATAAGCAGGATTATTATGCCCTGTACCTTGCAGCATACTTGCATCAAAAGGATTAAGCCCTAATATCCAGTTCAGCTGATCAAGTGCGAAGCTTTGCAGCTTATCCTGGTAAGCTTTATCATCGGTAAAAATACCCGCAGCCATACGCGCTGCAGCAGCCATAGAGGCCAATCGCGCATCCTCACCCTGCCACCAAGGCGAGGCATCGCTCCCATGCGGGAAAAAGAATGCGCTATGGCGATTGCCCAACGTATCCTGCACCAATTGCCTGCTGTAGCCAAATGGATTATTAACCTCATGGGTTATAGTCAATTCAAAATCCATTGATTGTTTTACGGCTTTTTTAATCTGTGCCTGCATATCTGGCGTAGCGTATGGGTAAAAGCTTAACAAACTAACTACAGGCATACCGGCATCAGCCGGGTGAAAGAACGGGCGATCTACATTATCGGCACGCCAGTAATCTTTATAACTATTCCAGCTGGTTAAACGGTTAATTAAGCTGTTTGCACGTTTTTCGGCGGCTGTTTTATAAACATCCTTATGGGTTACTTTATAAAGTTCGGTAGCGGCGCTTAAAGCACAATAATCATCCAATATGTTTTCCTTGCCATCGTAATCCATTAACTTATTATCCTTCTCTAAAAAAGCGAATGCCCTTTCAGCAGCATTTAAATAATCAGCATTAGTAAAATCGCCCGATGTTGGATAAGCAGATGCCATAGCCAAAGCAGCAATGGCTATTCCCCCGCCTGAGCGATAACTAGATTGATAACTGCGCCAGTTGGCACTGGTGGTATTTTTATTAAATACACCATCCTTGCTTTGTTTAATTCGATAACTGCCCTCATTGGTCTGTATCACCCTGTCCTGCGGTAGTTTGCCCGGACCCGGTCCTGCTACCGAACGATAAAAAGAACCATCCTTTGCCTGTATGCGTACCAAATAATCAGCACCATACATGGCCTCATCCAATATACGCCTGTCAACTTGTTTAAAATCAGTCCCGGGGCGTTCTGATAAAAGCGCATAGGTCTTAAACAAGCTCCAGGCAGTTAATGATACCTGTTGCGGATTAAAGTAATTAGAGAATGATAAATGTGAAAGGTGCTTACCATAATCACCGGTAGCATCGTACCATCCACCGTGTGCATCAACGGTATCAGTTGTTTTACCAGCCAATAATAAATGATGATCGGCCTTATCTATCAAACCTGAGCTCCTTTGTCCCTTAAAGTAATATACCACATTTGAAATCGTGGATTGCTCCAATACGTTTTTACCTATTATAAACGGATATGATGAAACAGTACCATCCGGCAAAGTGATCTGTAGTTTATAACTACCATCCGTATTATAATCAGTAAAATCAATAGTCCAAAACTGCCAGTTCTTCCATTTATCAACCGGACCGCTAAATATTGGCTTACCGGAATAAACAGTTTTACCAGTACCGGCATCAACAATACTGAAACTGGCAACAGTAAGCTGGTGATCGCTAACAATAACAGCATGCTTGGCTTTGTTATCCTCGTAGCCAACATGATTGGTCACAATTTTTACCGATTGCGCCTGGATGAACAGTGGAATATTCAGCAATGAATAAAGCAGCCATTTTTTTGTTTTTGGTATAGTCATAAGATCTGGTATAGTTTAAAGGTTGGTAATCGGTATAATTTTCATCCTGCTCAGTAATCCCTTTTCACAAATCTAATTTATTGAAATTATTGAACAGATTTTCATGCCCCTACATAAGCACTACGCTACAGCATTGTATCTCATTAGTTACAATTTAAACTAAAACTTCAAAAAAGCTTTTGATCAGTAAAATCGATATCAACTGAATATGTTTTAATAAGAAAACCGATTTAATGAGCTGGATTTCCTGATAATATTACCTGTTGTAATTACAGTAGTGCTTATGTAGGGGGCTAAAAATAGCATATCACTTAACTTTTAAGGATAATTGTATCCTGTAAATAACGGAATGCTATATGTTAAAATCACAGGTGTATACGCTGTTTTATTAACCACCAGGATGTATATTTAAATATTGATAATGTAAACCGGTAAAACAGCTAATGGAACAACCTAAAAGACGAAAATACCTGATCGCGACACATGGCACATTTTCTACGGGTGTAAAGTCGTCTTTAAATATGATAATAGGTGATACGGAAAACCTGTACATTATAGAGGCATATGTAGATGATAAAGTAAACATTGAAGATCAGATCAAACTAGTATTGGACGAGATCAGCAATGAAGATGAATTGATCATTTTTTCCGATATTATGGGAGGAAGTGTAACCAATCAATTATTACAGCAGGTACTAAAGTCAAATGCGCATATAGTATCCGGCTTTAATTTACCATTGCTTATTGAGATAATGCTTGCTGATGCCGAAACGCCAATAGCTGAAGTGATAGATGATGCCATTATAAATGCGAAGGAGCAAATGGTGTATGTAAACAAATTAATAAACTCAAATAACGGAGAGGATCAGGATGATTAAGTTGACCAGGATTGACGATAGATTATTACATGGACAGGTCGCCTTTACATGGACACCCGCTTTAAGCGCAGATTGCCTTATTATAGCTAACGATAAAGTAGCGAAGGATGAATTTTTAAAGATGACATTAAACCTGGCCAAACCAGCCGGGACAAAGCTTTTAATAAAATCATTAAAAGATGCTGCCGGTTTTTTAAATGATGATAAGAATAAGAAACTGAATATATTACTGATCATTAACAGTGTTACAGATGCCTATACATTAGCTGTTGATGTACCTGAAATAAGATCAATAAACTTTGGCGGTTTGCGATCAAAAGAAGGTTCTAAACTCATCTCAAAGGCAATTGCTATTGCCGATGATGATATACCTGTTATAAAAGAATTGGTAAATAAGGGCATCGAACTTGAAATAAGACAGGTGCCAACGGATAGTAAACAACTGGTTGAAAGCCTTATCTGATCAACATTAAATGCATAAATTAATATCACCTTTTTCAACCTTAAAATACCCTATATAAGTGTCAGTATCATTTATTCTTATAGCGCTGATCGCCATGTTCGGTCATTCTGAAGATTTCCTGGGCACTACCCTGCTGAGCCGCCCGCTGGTGCTCGGCCCCCTGGTTGGCCTGGTGCTAGGTGATTTAAACCAGGGAATCATCATAGGCGCTACGCTTGAACTGATATTTATGGGTAATATTAAGGTTGGTGCCGCTATCCCACCGGATGTTATTACCGGTGGTGTGTTGGGTACAGCTTTTGCTATTATTTCAGGCAAAGGGCCGGCCATTGCGCTTGCTATTGCCATACCCGTATCTATATTAGCTGAAATGATGATCAGCGCCCTGTTTGTATTGAGGGCCATGCTCAACAAAAAGTTCAACCAATATGCCGAAGAAGGTAATTACAAAAAGATACAATGGCTGCATATTCTATCGGGATTGATAAGGCCGTTGTTAATGGGCTTTATTGTACTGCTTGCGCTTCAATTAGGCGCTAATGCCATGCGTTCGTTTTTGGATATGATACCTGCCTGGGTACAATCCGGCTTACAGGTTGCAGGTAATATGCTGCCGGCGCTGGGCTTTGCGCTTTTAATGAACCTGATGTTCAATAAAAAAGTGGCACCCTATTTCTTTCTTGGCTTTATACTGGCCAGCTATTTAAAACTACCTATAATAGCCATTGGCGGCATCGGGGTAATTATTGCGCTCATTATAACGCAATACATGCCTGTAAATACAAATGATGACGATGACAACAATGAAACGCAAGAACCTGATGCTGAGCCTGAGGTAATTCACAGACTTACTAATAGGGATATCCGAAATATATTTTTCCGCTCACTAGCGCTTGAGGCTAATTTTAATTTTGAAACATGGCAAAATACGGGTTTTGCTTTCTCCATCATCCCGGCACTAAAAAGGGTTTATACCGATAAAAAGCAAATGGCAGAAGCACTGAAAAGGCATTTGCAATTGTTTAATACCAGCCCATACGGCTCAACCCTTGTATTGGGCATTACAGCCGCTATGGAAGAGCAAAATAGCCGCGATACAGATTTTGACGCGGAATCGATAAGCTCGGTTAAACTGGGGCTAATGGGTCCGTTGGCAGGCATATTTGACTCGTTGTTTTGGGGTACGTTTAAGGTAATAGCCGCTGGTGTGGGTACCTCACTTGCCCTAAAGGGGAATATAATGGGGCCGGTAATTTTTATATTGATATTTAATATCCCGCACCTGTTACTCAGGTATAATCTCACGTTTATAGGTTATAATGCGGGTACCAAATTTTTGAGCAACCTGGCTAAAAGTAATGTGATGGATAAATTAACTACCGGGGCATCTATATTAGGGCTAATGGTGGTTGGCGCTATGCCTGCAACGTTAATGAACATCACTACACCTATTACCATCGGCTCATCAAAATCAGCAATAACCATACAGGGTATATTAGACCAGATAATACCGGCTGTAATACCGCTGGGACTAACCTTTCTTGTGTATTATTTTGTAAAAAAGGGTGCTAAAACTGCCTACTTATTGCTGGGCTTACTGGTATTGGGTTTTGTTGGCAGTATGATACATTTATTTGCTTAAACCATGAAAGGGATCGGCGTTTCTCCGGGTATTGCAATTGGCAGGGCTTGTGTTATAAAAAATAACAAAGCTGAAGTAACGGGCGTTTTATTGAAGGATGAAGCGGAAATAGCAGCTCATATTCACCAGTTTGATAATGCAGTTAGCCTATCAGTCAACGAAATTGAAGCGACCAAGCAAAATACAGACATTGTATTACACGAAGAAGACATTGCCATTTTAGATACCCAAATTGAGTTTATATCCGATCCACAACTTCGTGATGATGTAGTTGAAAAGATAACCACAGATAAGAAAAATGTAAACGATGCTTTAATAGCAACTATCGCCAATATGGTGCAACTCTTTCAGGAGATGGATGATGAATATATAAAGACAAGAGCTGCTGATATACAGGATATTGGCAATCGTATATTAAAGCATCTCACCAAGTCAACACCAGGCTTTACGCAGGAGTTTAAGCCCGGTACTATTATTATTGCTGAAGATATCGCGCCATCAGATACTATAACAATGGATACCCGGAATGTAGCCGGTTTTGCAACGCAGGTTGGCAGTAAAACCTCGCATACAGCAATCATTGCAAAAGCAAAAGGCATACCAGCAGTGGTTGGTTGTGGTGATAACCTGGCAACTATTAAAGATAATGATATAGTTATTTTGGACGGGGCAACCGGACTAGTATTTATTAATCCTGAACATCAATTAATCGAAGAATACACCAGTAAGAAAGATACTTATACATCAAATTCAGACAAACTCAAGCAGCTAAAGGACGTAAGATCTGTTACTACCGACGGCATCGAAATAAAGCTGCTCGCCAATATTTCAAGCGCCGATGACCTGGAAGATGTTTTTAACAATGGCGGCGAGGGTGTGGGTCTGCTGCGTACCGAGCTGCTTTTTATGGACCGGGATTCATTCCCCACTGAGGATGAGCAGTTTGAGTTTTATAAGAAAGTAGCTCTACAGTCAAAAGGCAAACCGGTAATTGTAAGGACCATCGATATCGGTGGCGATAAGCAGTTACCCTATTTTGGTCTGCCTGCCGAGCAAAATCCATTCCTGGGTTACAGGGCCATACGCATTTGCCTCGACAGGACAGACATCTTTATTACCCAATTAAAAGCCATTTTAAGAGCAAGTATATTTGGTGATCTAAAGATCATGCTGCCGATGATCTCTAATATACAGGAAGTAAGGGAAGCAAAAAGCATTATCACACAAGCAAAACAGAAATTATTACAGGCTAACGTCACATTTAATGCAGCCATTGAGGTTGGGATAATGATAGAGATCCCATCAGCAGCTATAACTGCTGATATTTTAGCTAAGGAAGTGGACTTTTTCAGCATCGGTACTAACGACCTGTGCCAGTATACATTGGCCGTTGATCGGATGAATGCAAAGATATCGCACCTGTATGATCCGTTTAATCCCGGCGTGTTGCGGTTAATAAATTATGTGATACAGCAAGCGCACCAGCATAATATACATGTTGCTATGTGCGGTGAGATGGCATCAGACCCATTAGCTACTTTATTATTGATCGGTATGGGCTTAACTGAGTTTTCAATGAGCGCAACTGCTATACCCGCAATAAAAGACATCCTCATCAACAACGATACCATCAAAGCAAAAGATATTTACAATAAAGTAATGGCTATAGATAACTCGGATAGCATTATTCAATTTTTACAGGAGAACACCGTTTAATGATAACAAAAGAATACACAATAACATCAGCACAGGGCATACATGCCAGGCCGGCAACTACATTGATAAGGCTCACTAAAAGCTATAAATCTACTATCAGCATAAAAAAGAATAACAAAACAGTTCGCCTCAACAGCATATTGAATATCCTGTCCATGGCGATAAAAGGTGGCGAAACTATTTCTATTTTGATCGAAGGTGATGATGAAATTATAGCAGCCGACGCACTCGATCATTTTTTTAATGAAGAATTAAAAGCTTTATAATACTTACAATGAAAATAACTATAACCAAAAGCGAACTCGAGTTTGATATAACCGCGGCATGGCGAATTATTGCCCAGATGCTGGAGAAACGAAATTCAGTAATAGGTTTGTCAACCGGACAAACTACCATTGGTATGCATCGTGTGGTATCTGAAATTTACAAGCAATATCCGTTTGATGTAGCTGCTATTACCTTGTTTAATGTTGATGAGCTAACCAACCTGTCGAGAGAATACGCGGGCAGTTGCTATACTATGATCCTGAACCAAATAGCAGGCCCTTTAGGTATCCCTGCGGAAAACTTCATTATGCCTCCCACCCTTTCTGATGATTTTGAAGCGGAGTCGATCCTGTTTGAAAAGCGTCTGGCCGATCGTGGCGGCGCCGACCTGCAGATGCTGGGCATAGGTAGCAATGGCCACATAGGCATAAATCAGCCTGGTACGCCGTTTGAAAGTGAAACATGGGTATCACCAATGGATCCGGATTTTGAAGCCCGTGTGCGCAGGGAAACGCAAGTGCCACCCGAAACTGTTTTAGGCGGACTAACACGCGGTGTAAAAAACATAATGCATACGCGCAAGCTGATATTAATTGCCAAGGGTGCTCATAAGGCTGATATTATTGAACAAGCCATACTTGGCCCGGTAACAACGGATATCCCCGCGTCAGTAGTACAACTACACCCCAACTGCGAAATTTTGCTTGATGCAGATGCAGGCTCAAAAATTGCTGCGTACGCTAAGAAAAGAAATTACAATTTCTAATATCCAGGCTAATAACAACAAAGAAGCCGTTTCATTTATCATGAAACGGCTTCTTTTTGGATAAGGTTTAGGTTATTAAAAATTACCTTTATTTACATCCCACCATAAACGGGTACCGCCATTATCCGGGCCGCCTAAAAGAGCTACTCCTGCTTTTACAGCAGGGCCATTGGTTGAGTACTCACTTACTGGGTAAGATAAACGCCTTACCTGTATCTGAGTACTGATAGCGCCACCACTTTGATTATTCGCAACAGGGAATAATTTAGGGTATCCTGTACGGCGGAACTCAGTCCAAGCCTCCTGCCCTTCAGGAAACATAGCCAGCCATTTTTGGGTGATGATGCGCTCCAGCTTTACTTCATTTGTTGCAGATGGGTCCCACTTAATTGTAATGGTGGAAAGCGCAGCAATATTATCAGCAGCATTTTGCGGATCAACGTAATCTGTTTGCTTACTAGTGCCATCAGCAATATAAGCTGCAACACCACTGGTAACACCATATTGTGCCATTGAGCTGTTTATACCGGCTTCATAATTGGTTTGAACATCTCCTGCACCGGTCCAGCCCCTGAGTGCTGCTTCGGCTTTCAGAAAGTACACTTCAGCAGCAGTCATAATGGTTTCTTTGGCAGTTACTACAAATGTAGTATTGTAGTTATACACTGAAAAACCTGAGTAAAGTGGTTTTGAGTGTACATTAGTACCTAAACGGATACCTATGTACTGCCCTGCATACTTAGCCGGAAGCGGACCCTGAGTAATATCAACCGGGGTAAAGTATACCGGCAAACGCGGGTCTTTGTAGCCTACCATAAAAGTACCGATAGTGGCATTCATTGAGTTATCGGTATAGCTTGATGTAATTTGCCAGTAATCATTTTGGCCGGCAACGGCAACAGCAGCATTATCCGAAACATCAGAAAGCAGCCCACCAGGCGCGGCTAAAGCCTTTTCCGCTTGTGTTTGTGCTGTCGCAGGGTCAATTTTTACCAGGTGCATAGCCAAACGTAACCTTAGCGAATTGGCAAACTTCAGCCATTTGGTATAATCGCCGCCATACACAACGTCAGAATTTACGAATGGTGTAGCACCCGGGTTAGCAGTTATAAAGGAATTTAAACTTGCAGCAGCAGTATCCAATTGTGCAAACATTTGCTGATAGATGCTTTGCTGACTATCATATGGAGTAGCTATTAACGATTTACCAACTAAACTATAAGGCGCAGGGCCAAATTTGTCAGTTATCCTGTCTATAGCTTCTGTTTCAACAATTAAGGCAACTGCCCAAAAATCAGGCTGTTTAGCTTTTACCCCTGTTGCGGCTAATTTGTTTTTTATTGGGCCGATAAGGTTGGTATAGATACTATTAAAGGCCTCTTGGTTCCAGTTATCAACAAATACATAATTCATGTTATTTAATGTTGTACCGAAGAATTGCGGGGGGCATGAATAACCTGCATATATATCCGCATTCAGATTTTGCCCAACCTGGTAACCATCATCTGCAGAATACATGATCTCCTGTTCAAATGGTATAAATACAGCTGCAATCTGTACATCTTTATTTGCTATACCAGTAGGATCGGTATTATATTTTTGAAAGTTTTTTGTACAATTAGTTAATCCCAGTACTATTGTACACAGAGCAGCTAAGTAATAACTACTCTTTTTATATTTTCTTGATTTATATGTCGTTTCCATTATCTTTTTGATTAAAATACTTATAAAGTAACATCCAGTTTTAAGCCATAACTGCGTAGCGCAGGTTGATTAAATATATCTACACCGTTCAAACCGTTTCCTGTTGATGATGTAATTTCAGGATCAAATGGTGCCTTCCTGTAGAAATAGATCAGGTTACGGCCTGTTAATGATAATTTAAAGCTCTTGAATGCACTGTTTTTTACCGGCAGTGTATAACCTAATGCCACTTCACGCAAACGTACGGTAGTAGCACTATAAACATATTCGCCTAAAGCGGCGTTACGGCCACCAATAGCAGTGTACCATGTTTCTGCATCAACTGTAGTGATAGGTTTGCCATTAGGCCCAACACCGTTAACCTTCACACCACCGGCTGCACGTGCATCACCATATGCCTGTGATACGCCATATGAATCTAATATAGATTGCATTACTGATACAACCTGCCCGCCAAACTTGCCATCAACCAGGAAATTAAGAGAGAAGTGCTGGTAATTGAAACTGTTATTCCAACCTATTTGGAATTTCGGTTCAGGATTAGCAATTTTTACAAAGTCGCCTTTTTGTGGCGTTCCATCGGCATCCAGTAATAATTGACCCTTACTATTCTTTAATAATGTTTGCCCGTAAATATCACCATAAGAGCCACCTTTTTTCACTTCAGATACATAGCTGCTGCTATTGGTTAATTCAATACTATCGATCCCGATTTTTGAAGCAACATCCAGTACTCTGTTTATATTACTGGAGAAGTTAATGGTTGAGTTCCATTTGAAATTTTGATTTTGTACTAAATCATAACCCAAAGTAATTTCTAGCCCTTTATTTTGAATATTACCAGTATTAATAGTGGCTGAACCATATCCTGAAGTAGCTAGCGGAGCAAATGATACGGCTTGGTTAATCGTGTTTGTTTTATATAAGGTAAAGCTAAAGCTCAGTTTATCATTTAAAAAACGCATATCAGCACCCGCTTCATAAGTTTTTGTTAATTCAGGCTTAAGACCAGGGAATGGAGCGGTTGAGTTAAATGAAACCGTATTGGCATTAGGATAATTTACAGGGTTGGTTTGATATTCGCCAGGATGATTACCAACTGATGCATAGTCACCTCTTACTTTAGCATAAGTAATTGCTTGCGGTAAAGTGAACATCTGGTTTAAAATAAAGGATAAACCAACAGAAGGATAATTATAATGATAAGTTGGCGTAAATGCCAGCGCTGATGACCAGTCAATCCTGTCTGTTACCGACAGGTATGCCCAATCCTTAAAGGATAAGTTAGCACTGCCAAATACTGATTGTGTTTGATCTTCATAAGTTGTACCGCCGCTAACATTACTTCCGTAAGGATTATTAGCACCAGCGGGGGCAACTTCTATATTCTGTATGGTAAACAAATTTGGAACAAATAAACCAAACAAGGTTTGCGCTTGAGGGCCGGGGCCAAAACTCATACCTGTTCCTACATTATCGGTGACACTGGCACCTAATAAACCATCTAGTTTAAAGCTGGATTTAAGAGGCACATTAAAATTAACGATAACGTCAGCATAGCGCTGCGAATTAGTAGTGTTAAAACCATTCCAGCTGCCATTACCATTAGGTGCTGCAAGTGGCGCAAGTGTACCTGCCCAATATTTCTGATCGGCCACATCGGTAGTACGATCCAAACTTCCCCTTGCTTGTATACTTAACCAATCGGTAATATCATATTTCAGGCTTCCGTTCAATAATATACGATTACGGGTAGCCTCATTGGTATTTCTGTTAATGATCCACCATGGGTTTTGCTGAATGTCTTCCTGAAAAGGCCAATTTTGAGTAGGCACACCATTGCTGCCATCCGGCCCTTCGTAATTTTTATACGGAGCTATATTTTGCCCTCGCGGAAACAAGTATAAACCCGTTAATGGGTTTGAGTAATAACCAAGTGCCGGGCTATTATCCAATGTTTGAGTAATGTAGTTTACGTTTCCGTCAACCGTTAATTTGTTATTTAAAAACTTAGCAGTTTCATGCAGGTCGAAATTATTTCTTCCAAGCTTATTACCGGGTTCTATACCTCTTGCAGTAGTATTGGTATAGGAGAAATAAGTTTGCGCTATGTCAGAACCTCCTGCTAAACTCAAAGAGTTGGTATAATTATTCCCAGTTTGGAAAAACTGACTCAGGTTATCAGGTGCACTTGATATAGCCGGCCCAAAGCTGGTTGTGGCACCTGCCGAAGTTTGTCCGTACCTGTTTTGAAACGCTGGCTCATATGCCTTATGGTCAACAGAGGCTGAAGAGGAAAAATTGATAACTGTTTTGCCCGATTTGCCTTTTTTAGTTACAATAATTATAACACCATTAGCTGCGCCACTACCGTATAATGCAGCAGCAGGGCCACCTTTAAGTACGGTCATGCTCTCAATATCATCGGGGTTTAGGTTGCCTATACCGTCGCCGCCTTCGGGGTTACCTCCGTAAGCATCTCCCGGTTGACCAAAATTATTCCCACCGTTAGAGATCGGTACACCATCAATCACATATAAAGGCTGATTATCATTATTTAATGACCTGTTGCCACGCAATAACACCTTTGATGAACCACCAATGCCCGATGCACTCGGCGTAATGGTTACACCTGCTATTTTACCGCTCAGGGCGTTTACAAGGTTATCAGTTTTTACTGTAGTAAGCTCAGTACCTGCAACCTGCTGTGTTGAGTAGGTCAATGATTTTTCTGACCTTTTTACACCCAGAGCGGTTACAACAACCTCGTTCAGGTTTTTGGCATCGGTGGTAAGTTCAACAACCAGCATATTGATATTTGCTATGCTTACCTCCTTTTTTGCATAACCAATAGAAGTAAATACCAGCACATCGCCTACTTTGGCCGATATGGTAAATTGTCCGTTCGCATCAGTTTGGGTACCAACGCTTGTACCTTTTATACTTACGGATACACCGGGTAGTGTTTGGCCGGTTGCATCCTTTACCGTACCCTTAATGGTTGAAACATTAAGCAGGGTTTTGGTGTGCAGGCTTTGGCTCACATGCAAGCCTGTATTAATTACCATATGTTCCTTATGGAGCGAACTCGCCCTTACCGGAATACACGGAATTAATAAAATTAGTGGTAATAGTTTTTTCATTTTTCTTTTGTTAGTTGGTTTTAGAAATTTAGTTAATGAGTTAATACTGATCTTTCATAGTAAAATTTAGTATTGAGTAACAGGTGGTTAGTTTAACGGCGGTCAGCGCCAAACAGATCAGGATGGACGTGTTGATCTGCCTTATCACAAAGCTAGTTTGACCTTTTCTTAAAGGAGATTTTGACGGCACTACAATTACACTACCAATGAAAGATTGTATTTGGGTTGATTATTAGGCGGATAGTATAAAAACTCAGTTCTGCCTTCTAGGAAATTTCACAAAACAAGTTCAAAGGGAAACTTTATTTGGTTGTAAGTAGTGGAAATGAAGGGGTAAAAAAACGTTAGTTCCTGTATGATGGTGCTTGAATACTTAATGAAGCATAAATAATAACGAGTCTCATTTCTTATCCTACATCAAGTCTATTGCCTCAATTGTGCAGTAAATTTGTATCAACAAATCAATTTAAAACAATGAAAAATCAAATAGAAGGTATTCACCATATTACAGCGATCGCAGGTAACGCAAAACGCAACCTCGATTTTTATTCAAAAACACTGGGCTTACACCTGGTTAAAAAGACCGTTAATTTCGACGATCCAAATACATATCACCTTTATTATGGCGATAAAGTTGGATCACCGGGTACTATTTTAACATTCTTCCCATGGGAAGGTATTACAGCAGGCCGTCGTGGCGCACGCCAAGCAACTGAGATTGGGTACTCAGTACCACAAGGCAGTTTGGATTTTTGGCTGAAACGTTTGGAAGATCATAACGTGATCCACAATAAAGTAGCCGAAAAATTTGGCGAACAGTATCTTACCTTACTTGATCCTGATGGATTGAAGCTGGAGCTTACCGTAGCTAAAAATGAGGATACACGTACACCCTGGGAAACTGATGAAATAACTGCTGAAAACGCTATTAAAGGCTTTCATAATATAACCATCACCACTAACAAAATGCAGCCAACTGCTGATATTTTGACAGGCGTATTTGGTTACAGATTATTGGAACAACATGTAAACAGGTATCGTTTTATAACTGATGCGGTTGACAATGCAAATATTGTTGACTTAGTTGAAGTTGCGGGTGAAGTTGCAGGGCATGTTGCAGGGGGATCGGTTCACCATGTGGCTTTCCGTGTAAGGGATGAAAAGATATTAATGGAATACCGAGATAGGATAGCGAAACTGGGCTTACATATCACAGAAAAGATAGACAGGAATTATTTCTACTCACTCTATTTCCGCGAACCGGGAGGCGTTTTATTTGAGATAGCTACCGATAATCCAGGCTTTGCTGTTGATGAGCCGGTTGATGAATTAGGAACACACTTAATGCTGCCTGCCCAATATGAAAGTCAGCGCAGCCAGATAGAACAAAACCTTCCAACTTTATCATAATTATGTACACACATCAAAAACAAATTATAACAGCCGGAACCCCTTTGGATAAAGCCAAGGGGGCACTGGTTATGCTGCACGGCCGCGGCGGTACTGCAGATAATATTATTTCGCTGGCAGATGAGTTTAATATAAAGAACCTTGCCATTGTTGCCCCGCAGGCATCAAACCATAGCTGGTACCCATATAGCTTTATGATGCCGGTGGCGCAAAACCAACCTGCATTAGATTCGGCATTGCAAATTATTGGCGAACTAGTAGATGATTTGATTGCCAAAGGTATACCTGCTGAGCATCTTTATTTTGCAGGATTTTCACAAGGCGCTTGTCTTACCCTGGAGTATGTGACACGTAATGCCAAACGCTATGGTGGCGTAATCGCTTTTACCGGTGGATTGATCGGCAAAGAGTTAGAAACAGCAAATTATAAAGGCGATTTCAATAATACACCTATATTAATTACAACCGGTGATCCTGACCCGCACGTGCCTTTAAGCCGCGTGGAAGAAAGTGCGGCAATATTAAAAAACTTAAATGCCAATGTTACTGTTAAGGTTTACAAAGGCCGCCCGCATACTATTACAGGCGATGAAATTGAACTGACTAACCGGTTAATATTCGCCTGATAACAGTATATTGCAATTATTATGAATTACCCTGAAGTACCGCTTACCAATAACGAGGCCGAGCACAATTTTGAAATGATAGTTGACGGCCACAGGTCGTTTATTGATTATATGCTGAAGGGCGATAAGATCTACCTGATCCATACAGAAGTGCCGCAGGAACTGGAAGGAAAAGGTGTAGCACCTGAGATGGTTGAAAAAGCGCTGCAATATATCGAGGATCATCATTTAAAAATGGTACCGATTTGCGCCTATGTTCAGCATTTTTTAAAGCGCCACCCGGAATGGAACAGGATCGTTGCCTGATCGATTAGCATTTTTACCCGTAAAGCCGTACTTTCGACTTAATGTCGACCAGTCTTATTATTGATAGTATTACCCGCCATATACAGCTTTCGGCTGAAGAGAAGGAGCATTTTGTATCCCTGCTTCAGCCGAAAATTTATAAGCGCAAGCAATTTATTTTAGAAGAAGGCGAGATATGTAAATATTCCACTTTTGTAACCAATGGTTGTTTGCGCGGCTTTACCGTTGATCAGAACGGTTTTGAACATGTGCTTAACTTTGCCCCTGTTGGCTGGTGGATAGCCGATATGTACAGCCTGCTCACCCAAAAACCGGGCATACTGAACATTGAGGCACTGGAAGAAACAGAAGTACTACTGCTCTCCAAATCCCGGCAGGAAAAACTGTACCTTGACATTCCGCAGTTTGAACGCTTCTTCCGCATTATAACTGAAAACTCTTTGGTATCGTACCAACAAAGGCTTATTGATAATTTGAGTCTGACTGCTGAAGAGCGTTACAACAATTTTTGCAGGCGATACCCTACCCTTATTACCACGTTGCCCAAAAAACAAATTGCAGCATATATTGGTGTTACACCTGAGTTTTTCAGCCGGATGCAGCACCATATGCTAAAGGGGAAAAAATAGTGTAAATAGATTTTATTTCTTATCCTACATTAACTTTTACCTAAGCCCGTGTGCGTAAATTTGTTATATAATTTAAAAACACTATGGCTCAAACAATATTTCATCCTGCTGCCTCACGAGGCAAAGCAGATCTTGGCTGGTTAAAAAGCTATCATACTTTCAGCTTTGGCGGTTATTACAATCCCGAACGGATGCACTTTGGCGCATTACGCGTTTTAAATGATGATACCGTTGACGGCGGCGAGGGCTTTGGCGAACACCCGCATGATAATATGGAGATTATATCTATCCCCTTAAAAGGCGGCTTAAAACATCATGACAGCATGGATAATGTTGCCGTAATAAATAATGGCGACATACAGGTAATGAGCGCCGGTACCGGTATTTTCCACGAAGAGCATAACGACGACCAAACCGAGGCTGTTCAGTTTTTGCAGATATGGGTTTACCCAAATGTGCTTAATGTTGAGCCCCGTTACGATCAACTTACGCTGAATAAGGATGATCGCCATAATAAATTACAACAGATCCTCTCTCCTAATCCTGATGACGATGGTGTATGGATCCACCAAAATGCCTGGTTTAATTTGGGTGGTTTTGATAAAGGTTTAAGCACTGAATATCAGTTAAAAGCCAACGGTAATGGTGTATATGTATTTGTTATTAACGGATCAATAAGAATTAACGGGCAGGTTTTAAATACACGTGATGGATTTGGTATATGGGACACTGATAAGTTTACCATTGATATACTGGAAGATGCCGAGTTTTTGCTGATGGAAGTTCCCATGTCTTTTTAACAACCTTAAAATTAAGCTCATGCAAAACATTGAAATACTGATTATTGGAAAACACCCCGATATAATGAAAACCATACTGAGGCTTATCAATAACAAACCCGGATGGAACGGAACTGCAGTTTTTACAGCCGATGAAGCCATTGAAAAAGGCAACGCCATTCCATTCAACATTGTACTTTTAGGGGCAGGATTGAATGTGACCGAATCAAAGCAAATTCAAGAACATTATAAAGTACCGGTGATACAGCATTATGGTGGTGGCAGCGGTTTGCTTTATGCCGAAATATACCAGGCATTGAATATCCAACCTTAAATTGTTTGAATTCGACAAGTATTGGTTTGATACCGGCAAGCTGAATTATTCAATTATACTTCATATTTGTGTTATAAAATTTACAGATAATGAACACAAAAAAAGTATGGTATATCACAGGTGCATCAAAGGGCTTAGGTCTGGCATTGGTGAAAAAACTATTAAATGAAGGTTATAGGGTTGCTGCTACTTCCCGCAAGGCAGAACAATTAAAAAAAGCAATTGGATCAATTAATGAAGATCAATTTCTGGCGCTGGAAGTTGACCTTACCAATGATGAATCCATTAAACAATCAATTCAAAAAGCGCAGGCTCATTTTGGGCAGTTGGATGTTGTTGTAAATAACGCCGGTTATGGTATCGGTGGTTCTATTGAAGAACTATCACAAAAGGATGTTTATGATAATTTTAACGTAAATGTCTTTGCGACCATCAAGGTTATTCACCATGCCTTGCCTGTTATGCGAGCACAAAAATCGGGGCATATTATCAATATCTCTTCTATTGGCGGCTTTGCAGGGGCTACAGGATGGAGTGTATATGCAGCAACAAAATTCGCGATAACCGGCATGTCGGAAGTTCTGGCTGAAGAAGTGCGCGAGTTAGGTATAAAGGTAACCGTTGTTGCACCGGGAGGATTCCGTACTGAATTTCTTTCAGCTGAATCATTAGTAATGGCAGAAAATATAATCAGCGATTACCAGTCTATCCGGGATTCACATGCCAGGTACAATACCATGAACGGCAAACAGGCCGGTGACCCTGACAAGGCAGCAGAGGTTTTTATAGCGCTTGCTGAAAACCCTAAACCTCCGGTACGATTATTTTTAGGCAGTGATGCATATACCAGGGCTTCGGCAAAGATCACCCAACTGGGTAATGACCTTGAGCAGTGGAAAGACTTGACTTTGAGTACAGATTTCCCGGTGTAATTGTTTTAATTTTGCAATATGGCAGAAACAGAAACACTTGAGCAGTTTTACCAGCGAAAGTTTAACTGGATGCCTGACGACTTAAAAAAGGACGTTGGGCATTTCAATATCTTTAATTTTGAAGATAAAGCAAGACATGGTGCAACCCCTGTAAAGTACACCCGCCGGGATTTTTATAAAATCATGCTGATACGTGGAAAGCACATCTTTCATTATGCCGATAAAAGTCTTGAAGTTTCAGGCTCTACCCTATTATTCTTTAACCCGATGGTGCCCTATAAATTCGAGCAGCTAACAACTGATACCACCGGATACTACTGCATTTTTAAAGAAGCCTTTTTCAGCGATCATATCCGCAGTAATATTAAAGACCTGCCCATGTTTGCGCCAGGAGCAAAAACTGCTTATGTGCTGAACGATCAGCAGGATGAGCAACTAACCAGCATTTTCAAAAAGATACAGGATGAAATAGCTTCGGCTTATCCGTTCAAATATGATCTTATCCGCAGTTATATAACGGAAATGATCCATTACGCGCTCAAAATGGAGCCATCCGAAACTCTATATCAATATATAAATGCCAATTCCCGTATTACAGCTGTTTTTAATGATATACTTGAACGGCAATTTCCTATCGAATCGCTCTCACAACAATTCAGAATGCGTTCAGCAAGGGATTTTGCGCAAGAGCTTTGTATACATGTAAATCATCTTAACCGTGCTATCAGACAAACTACCGGAAAAACCACTACTGAGCTAATATTTGAGCGAATGACCAGTGAGGCAAAAGCTTTATTAAAACATACCAACTGGAATATTGCCGAGATCAGCAACTGCCTCGGTTTTGAAGACCCTGCACACTTTAATCACTTTTTTAAAAAGCAAACCAACGCTCCTCCATCCTCTTTCAGGCATTAAAATAAAAAGCAGCAGCAGATATTTTTTATTCGTTTATATTTGAGTTATGCAGTTGCCTATAAAACCTATACTCTTTTTAAGTATCATCTGTTTACTTACTAATTGGGCTTATACTCAAACAAACATCGGCCACACGGAAATCACCAAATGGCAATACGGTAAAAATGGTGCGGTATCCATTACCTATGATGATGGCAACATCAACCAGTTTAAATATGCGTTGCCCATTATGGAGCGCCTTAAACTACCGGCTACTTTCTTTATAATTACCGGTGGCATACCGGGCTCAACTTATCATGGTAAGTTTATAGGTCGGCCTGTAAAAGATATCATCAGCGAATCGGCTACTATACCAACTAATGCTGAGAACTTTTTTGAACGATGCTCCGCAGCAGGGTATTTAGGTTATAAAGGAACAATCACCTATCATACAAAAGCTGCCAGCGTATATGATGAAGGACAAACCGAACATGCCTATTTATTAATGGATACACTTTATAAAGAGGTGCGTAATGGCGATTTTAAACCCGGTTATCAGCCATGCGACGAGGTATTGCAGGAAAAGGGTTCAACATGGGAAGATTTCAGGCGTGATGCGGCTAAAGGTTATGAGTTTGCCAGTCATTCTATTACACATGCCAGTATGCCTGCGCTGGATTCAGCCAATATTATTTATGAACTGGAGAAAAGTAAGGCAGAGATACTGGATAAATTAGGTAAAAAATATACTTTCTCGGCTGAGGTGCCTTATGGCTATGAAAACTCAAGGGTAATGAAATATGCCTACAAAATATACCCTGCGCTACGTAACCGGATGCCTGAGCCATGGTTAAAAGAAATTGATCGCGCCAGCACAAATACGCCTGGTACTACCGATAAGGATTACATACAATGGCAACGTGGCGCAACCACTAAAACCCCACTGTCGCTCATGCAGTCATGGGTTGACACAACTGTAGCCAAAAACAATACCTGGCTGGTGCTGGTAATACATGGTGTAGACGGATTGGGCTACGAGGCTTTACCGCATACCTTGCTCGATACTTATTTTACCTACATTAAAAACAGGGAAAACAAGATATGGATAGCCACCTTTGGGGATGTAACCAAATACATGCGCGAACGCGAAGACACCAAGCTGCAAAGCAATCAACAAAGCAGCAAAATTCAGATCACACTTAGTAACCCTCTGGATAAAACAATGTATAATATTCCTTTAACGCTTAAAACCTACATTCCAGTCAATTGGAAAAAGGCAAGCATTGTACAGGGGGAACATAAACAAGTGCTTACGCCATTAAAGGATAAAAAGGGCAGTTATATACTTTACCAGGTTTCACCAAACAGTTCCGCTATTACGCTTGCAGCAATTTAGCTCAGCTTTGATAATACCCCCAAGCCCGTACAGGCATCCCAGCCCGGTCCGGCGGTATAGCCTGTATTAGCAGATGTGGTTTTATTGTCACCGCTTGTTATATCACGTAACAAACCCGGGTTGGCATATATCTGAGCATGGATATCACCGGCAGGTTTGCCAGTTTTTTCATTGATAAGAGCAATTAACCCGGCCATTAAAGGAGCTACCGCGCTTGTGCCGCCTATAACCATATCCTGCCCGTCTACCCTTACCTTATAACCAGTATCAGGATCTGCGTCTCCTGCTACATCAGGTACTCCTCTGCCTTTAAATTGTGTATCGAACTCTAACGGGACATTCGCATTGGCCTGATAATCCGGCAATGGAAAATAGGTACTTACACCGCCACCACCTGCTGAATCACTGGACTCATGCCATACGGTTTCTGATATGATCTGAGTGCCGTTTACTACCAATTTAGTACCACCGCAAGCCAGCGCATAAGGACTTGATGCCGGAAAGTCGACATGCACCTTGCCATCAGTTTGATCATCTCTAGAACCACTATCACCCGAAGCAACACAAATAGTAACGCCCAAAGCGGCAGCTGTCTTAAAGGCCTCATTAAAGTTATCAAAAGCCTGTTGTGTCCAGTTTACCTCTGCTGAGCCCCAGCTGATAGAGATAACGGACGGCTTGTTTTGTGTATCATGTATGGCATTGGTAACAGCATCTAAAAATCCCTGATCGGTATTTCCTGCAAAATAAACAACAATTGTTGCACCGGGCGCTACGGCTCCTGCAACTTCAATATCAAGCATAACTTCACCATCAGCACCATTGGCGTTTGAAGGGCTGTTCTTTCCTCCATCAACTGATACGGCTTTTACAGTTGGCTTAGTCACGCCAATTTCTTTAAAATAAGCGGTAATGTCTTTTGTGCGATAACCACCGCCTAACTCTATAATACCTATACATTGCCCCTTGCCAGTTACGCCTGTCGGGAAACCATATATCCCGGCTAGTTGGTTGGGTGTAAAGGATTGCGGGGCCGCTGCATGCGAAACAATTTTACCCTCACTTTTAGCTACCTGGAACATCGGTCGGGCTATAGGATGGTTATCCAGGCCAAATACTCCTACAATAATATCCTTCAACGCTTCAGGAACCTGTATTTCTGATTGTAAAACCCTAAAGCTATTATGGTTCTTTACAGTAGTATTAAACGCTTTTTCAAATTCGCTAACTGTTCCGGTTAAATGAACACTTCTTCGGGCCAGGTTTACTGATACAGTGCTTAAGCCATACTCATGAGCATAAGCTTCCACCTGTTCTGCTTCTTCTAAAGAAGCGCCATAATCGCTTTCATATTTATCTCTTGTTAAAAAATTGCCTTTCATCGCATCTGCCGGCAATTCTTTTTTCCTGCGCAAGCGTACAGTAACAGTTATAACTTCATCCTTATTGGTGTCCTGCAAATTAGCACCTGCCTTTAAGGGCTTAAAACTGCCTGTTAGTTTAGTGTTTGGTTGATTCTCCATTGTGATTAAAATTGGTTATTACTTATTTATTAATTAAAGGTAGCGGATAAAGTTTGCATTAAGGTTAAATAATTTTGACATCGGGGTTATATTATTGTAGCTACTTTTATGCCCCATGGAATTAGGTATAAGTACATTCGGAGAGATCAGCCCCGACGGCAAAGCCGGTAATGCAGTTAATGCGCATCAGCGTGTACAGGAACTCTTAGAAGAAGTTAAACTGGCTGATGAAGTTGGCCTTGATGTTTATGCCTTCGGCGAGCATCACCGTCCGGATTTTGTGATCTCGGCGCCCGAAATTATGATGGCGGCCGCTGCTGCTATTACTAAGAACATTCATTTATCGAGCTCCGTAACTGTATTAAGCTCTGCCGATCCGGTGCGTACATTCCAGAACTTTGCAACGGTCGACCTGATCTCAGGCGGGCGTGCTGAAATGATCGCCGGCAGGGGTTCCTTTATTGAATCGTATCCGCTTTTTGGTTATGACCTGGATGATTACGACGCATTGTTTACTGAAAAACTGGAAATGTTTTTAGAGATTAACAAGCATGAAATACTGAACTGGAAAGGTAAATTCCGTTCGCCTGTTGTAAACCAGGGTATATATCCAAGGCCTTATCAAAATGCTATACCTGTGTGGATAGGTGTTGGCGGTACGCCTGCTTCGGCTAAACGTGCAGGCAGCCTAAATCTGCCTATGATCATTGCCATACTGGGCAGTGCGCCAAAACATTTTGTACCATTTGTTGAATTGTATCGTGAATCTGCTGAGAAAGCCGGGCATGATGTAAGCAAATTGCAGCTGGCTATATCATCGCAATTTTATATCGCCGAAAATGCTAAACAGGCCGCTGATGAGTTTTATCCATCATACGAAGCATTAATGAACCGTGTTGGCAGGGACCGTGGCTGGTCGCCAATGAACAGGGAATCATTTGAATGGCTGCGCAAAGATGGCCCATTGGTTGTTGGCGATGTGCAACAAGCCGTAGATAAAATAATGGGGCAGTATGAATTATTTCATAACACCCGCTTTGTAGCACAGTTGGTAACAGGGCATACACCTCATGTTAATGTGTTGAAAGCTATAGAATTGCTCGGGACTAGGGTTGCGCCGATCATTAAAAAAGAGATTGGCGCATAAAGCCGTATTAAATTTACGAAGTTTTGAACTGCTCTATTTGTCATGCTGAGGAACGAAGCATCTTAAGGCGCGTTATAGCAATCGTGCAGGTTCTTCGCTATCGCTCCTGACAATTTGTAGGATCATAGAAATTGAGTTTTTGAAGAGGGTTATCAATCTATCCAAACCAGTCAAACAGATCATTCTGCTTTAAGGTTGTTTTTTTTATAGTATCGATGTCCTTTAGAACCGCCCCCTCGCCCATTTGTATAATGCGCGTTCCATAATTGTAGGCATCCTTTAAATTATGGGTGATCAGGATCGCGGTCAGTTTAAAATCCTTGATGAGTTTATCGGCTGTTTTCATTACTATTTCTGCGGATCTCGGGTCGAGCGCTGCAGTTGGTTCATCCAGTAATAATACCTGGCAACTATCCATAATACTCATTAGTAAGGTCAAGGCCTGCCTTTGTCCACCCGATAAAGTCCCCATTGGCTGCTCTATCTTTTTCTCCAGGCCCATACCCAGCGTGGCTATCTTTTCCTTTACCTCTTTTTTAAAGTGATCATTTACACCTATAGATAACCCTTTAGGTTTTGTACGGATAGCTGCCAGTCTGAAATTATCCAGAATGCTCAGATCTGATGCTGTACCGCTTAAAGGATTTTGAAAAACACGTGCTATCCATTGACTGCGGCGATAATCTGCCAGATCAGTAACATCATTTCCATCAATACTTACTGTGCCTGAAGTTGGGATAACGCTGCCTGCAACCAAATTCAATAATGTAGTTTTTCCTGAACCATTTGAACCGATGATAACTACAAATTCCCCGGTTTCAATATGCAGATCGATCCCGTTAACAGCATCCACCTGATTGGGCTTGCCTTTGTTAAAGGTTTTATAAACTTGTTTTATATCGATCATAACGACTTTTTAAAGGATAAACGCGGCAGGCTGACAATCAATAGCACAAATACAGCTGTTACAAGCATTAAAAGATTAGGGTTCACTCCAATATCAAGCGTTACAGCCAATACGAACTGGAAGATTATTGCCCCCGTTAACATCAAAATCAAACTAAGCCATACAGATGTTATCTTCATCCAGTTGATGATTGTTTCAGCTATGATTACTGAACCAAGACCAACAATCACTATTCCTATCCCCATATTTATATCAGCAAAGCCCTGAAACTGTGTAATCAAATAGCCGCTTGTAGCCGTTAAAGCATTAGCAAGTGCTAAGCCGATAATTTTCATTCTGTCTGTATTAACACCCAATGACCTGATCATTGACTCACTATTTCCCGTTGCCCTCATTGCTATCCCAAAATCAGTTTTAAGCAAATAGCCTATTAAAAGGGTTATTATAATAACGAATACAATTATGATACAGAATGTATTTTGATTGGGGTTACTAAAAACATTTATAATATCGAACAAAGATGAAATACCATTTAACGGCAAGTTAGGGCGTCCCATTAAAATAAGGTTTACTGACCTCAGTGAAGTCATTACCAAAATACCGGCCAGCAAGGCGTTGATTTTTAATTTAGTATGGATAATACCTGTTAATGCCCCTGCAACAGCCCCCGAAATAATAACCGCAGGCAAAATAATATAGCCCGGTTGATGATGGGTTAAAAAAATAGCCGTTACCACGCCGCCAAGTGTATAACTGCCATCAGTGGTAATATCAGGTATGTTAAATATCTTCATGGAGATATAAATACCCAATGCTATCCCCGAAAAGCAAAGCCCCTGTAATAAAGCGGTCAGGTAAAAATCCATTATTTAACAGCTTCGAAATTTGATGGGATGATGATATTATATTTTTTAGCAGCCTCTGGATTATATACACGCTTCCTGATCTTCACCATTTCTGGTTTCAGTCCGTCGGTTTTATGTGTTTTCAGGTATTGTGCCGCCTGTTCACCGGCCTGGTATCCCCATTGGTAAATATCGGCACCAAAAGCGGCTACTGCACCACGTTTAACTAAACCTGCCTCACTGGTAAAAATAGGCACATTGTGCTGATCGCAATTTTTCTTTATAGTTTCAAATGCTTCAAAAACGGTATTATCCGGGTTAGCAAAAAAAGCATCGATGTTTTTATTTAATAATGATTGTGTTACCAGTTGGGCATCCGCCGATGAATTTAACGGTAAGGCGATCAGGGTGATATTAAATTTAGCGGCCAAAGCCTTAATGTATTGCATCGCATCAGCCGATTGCAGCTCAGATTGATTATAGATCATGCCGATAACCAGTTTTCCGCTCTTTGGCTTTAATACTTTAGGGATGATGGAGAATGAGGTATCAATGTATTGGAGATCCTCAACCGCGCCAAATAAATTGGCCGGTGCCTTCCCGTTAGCATCAAGCACATTCATGCGCTCAGGTGTAGGTGAAACCATTTCGAAAATGGGAATGGTCTTGGTTTTTTGTACTGCTGTAACTGATGATAAAGTGGTGCAGGTAGCCAGCAATGTTACCGGTTCCGACACAAAATAATTTACTATTTGAGTTAATGTTGGGATATCTCCCTGAGCATTGCGGTATTCTATTTTTATATTGCCTTTATCGGCACTAAAACCACTATCCTTTAAAGCGGCAACAAAACCATCACGTGCTTGTGATATGGTGGCGTCTTCAAAAGCATCAACAAAACCAACAACAGGTACGGTATTTGTTTTTTGTTTACAAGCTGCAAGACTAAATAATATGAAAAAAGTAAAGAGGTATTTCGAAAGCTTCATCTTACGAAGTTAATTAATCAGGTTGAAAGGTTAAAGCTGAAAACTAAAAGGTGAAAATTAAATGAACTATTTAAGCAAATAGCCCACAGCTGTTTTAAGTTTATCCACTTCAAGCGTGGTTACAGGCAGGTTAATATAGGTATCTTCATTAAGATAATATTTAACATCAATTAATTTATACCGGGCAAGGGTGGTTAATCGCTCAAGATTAAAATAAGATCTGAGAGACATAATTGTAGCTCGGGAGCTCTTGGTTAAACCATGAGGCGGCTGCGATGCTTTTAATGGCATTATTTTCAAGGTATCACTATTATTCATAGTAAATAAGAGATAGGAACTGTCTACTTTTATTGAATCGGCAATAAGGGTTGAATCACTTAATCGTAAAACAAATACAAAATTGGTATTATTTTTTATTGTCGAAAAATCAAAACTCATTCCCGGTTTGTCTTTAATCTTAAAAGGCGCGCCCATAACTATCGTGTCTTTCCCGAACTGAACAATTGCATATCGCGAAATCTCACCGGCATTATTTTTTGATGTTCCACATATTTGTGCATGTATATCAGCGCTTATCAACAACAAAAACAGTAAATAAATTAATCTCATAGTAGAATTATTTAACTTCTTTTAACGGCTAATTTACGATTTTTAGCTATTTTAGGCCCATACATGAGACCTGTTACTTCTAAACTTCCCCAAACGGGGACAACTATATTTACTGTAATGTCGGCATTAGCTGCCGATGTTGGGGCTATTAATCTATCTCAGGGTTTCCCTGATTATGACTGTTCGCCGCACCTGGTACATTTGGTTAATGAGGCTATGAAAAATGGCCATAACCAATATGCGCCTATGGCTGGTGTTATGCAGCTAAGAGAACAAATAGCCCATAAAACAGAAAAACTATATGGCGCTAAATATAATCCCGAAACAGAAATAACCATAACAGCCGGGGGTACACAAGCCATATTTACAGCCATCAGCGCGGTTATACATCCAAATGACGAGGTTATTATATTTGAACCAGCTTATGACTGCTATGCCCCTGCCATTAAATTAATGGGCGGCGTTGTAAAATCACTGGAACTAGAGCCACCAAATTATCGCATTGCCTGGGATATGGTTAAAAGGCTGATCAGCAACCGCACAAAAATGATCATCCTTAACTCGCCGCATAACCCAACCGCTACCATACTGCATAAAGAGGATATTGACAAGTTAAGCGCGATTGTTAAAGACCAGGATATTTTGATCTTAAGCGATGAGGTTTATGAGCACCTGATATATGATGGTGAAACACATCACAGCATGGCCCGTTACCCCGAGCTTCAGAAACGCAGTTTAATTGTAGCCTCGTTTGGTAAACTTTGCCATGCTACCGGCTGGAAAATTGGCTATTGCCTCGCTCCCGACTGGCTAATGCAGGAATTTAGAAAAATACACCAGTTTATCGTATTCAGTGTTAATACGCCGATGCAATATGCCCTTGCCGAATACATTAAAAATGAGGATGTATATTTAGACTTGCCTCAAGTTTTTCAACAGAAAAGGGATCACTTCAGAAACGGTATTGAACAAACCCGTTTTAAACTATTGCCATGTCACGGATCATACTTTCAGTCAGTTACTTATAGCGACATTACTGACGAGAAAGATGCCGAATTTGCCATACGCCTGGCTAAGGAGTTTGGAGTAGCCTCAATACCTACATCAGCATTTTACAATAAGGGCATCGATAACCATATTTTACGATTTTGTTTTGCCAAAAGGCAAGAAACGTTGGATAATGCCGTTGATAGATTGATGCGTGTTTAACTATTAGTTCATCACTCCTTAACCGATTAGTAAACCATAGTTTGCAAAACTATCTACTAAAATTAAAGAATGGATAATCTTAAAATTAGCATATTTCAGGGATACCTTTTTTGGGAAAACATAGATAAAAATCTACAAAACATTGAGTTACGCCTCGGTTCAATACGTGAAAAAACCGAATTGATCATTCTGCCGGAGATGTTTACCACAGGCTTTACTATGAATGCAGCAGCATTAGCCGAGCCTATGGGTGGCAAATCAATGCAGTGGATGTATAAAATAGCCGTTAAATATGATGCCGTAGTAACAGGCAGCTTGATTATTAAAGAGAACAATAAATATTACAACCGCTTGATATGGATGCGCCCTGATGGCAGCCATGAGCATTATGATAAGCGCCACCTGTTTGCTTTAGGCAAGGAGCATGAAACTTATACCGCCGGTGATAAAAGGATCATAGTAGAACTCAATGGCTGGAAAATTTGCCCCGTTATTTGTTATGATCTGCGTTTCCCGGTTTGGCTGCGTAATGTTGGCGGTGAATATGACCTGTTGCTTATTGTTGCCAACTGGCCCGAGCGCCGGGCTCTGCACTGGCGAACCCTCATCCCCGCAAGGGCTATTGAAAACCAGGCTTATGTAGTTGCCGTAAACCGTGTTGGGCACGATGGTAATGAGGTTTATCATTCAGGCGATTCCAATTGTATTGACCCGAACGGAAAAGTGATCTATTATAAACGCGATGAAGAAGATATGTACACCTTCTCAATTGTAGGTGATGAGATAGAAAAAATACGCCGTGCCATGCCTTTTTTAGAGGACGCGGATAAATTTGAGATCGAATAAATTTGCTTTAAGTATTTACTTTTTAAATCCTTAGCAATGACTTCTTAAAATATTTTAAGAAGTCATTGTTATATAGGGCAAAATCCACATAAACTTCTTAATTTGCAGGGTATTTAACTTATTAAAATCCCATGAAACTGATACCCCGTTTTCTGTTGGTAATCGCTTTACTCTTCGCAATCATATTTCAATCATCGGCACAAAAAAAGAGAGACTATACACAATTAGTTGATCCTTTTATTGGCACAGGTGGCCACGGGCATACTTTTCCGGGCGCTGTAAGGCCCTTTGGTATGGTACAATTGAGTCCGGATACTAGATTAGGGACATGGGACGGTTGTTCGGGGTATTATTACGCAGATACCGTAGTTTACGGGTTTTCGCATACACACCTTAGTGGTACAGGCATCCCTGATTATTGCGATGTGCTATTCATGCCTACAACCGGCGAACCTAAATTTAAGAATACCGATTATCTTTCAGGCTTTAAAAAGAAGAATGAAAGTGCCACACCGGGTTATTATAAAACGCTTTTAGATAAGTATAATATTGGCGTTGAGCTAACTGCCACAACCCGTGTTGGCGTTCACCGTTATACTTATCCATCAACTCATGAAGCCAATATTATTATTGATCTGCAACACCGTGATGAAGTTTTAGACTCATGGATAGAAGTAATCAACGATCATGAAATTCGCGGTCTCCGTCGTTCAAGATCATGGGCCAGTAACCAGTATGTATATTTCTACGCTAAATTTTCAAAACCATTTAAAACTTATGGCATAGCGGTTGATGACCAGCTGCAACCCGGTAAAAGTAAAGCAGAAGGCAAAAACATCAAAATGTATATCCAGTTTGATAACCCCGGCGAAGTAATATCCAAGGTGGGTATATCAGATGTAAGTGCCGAAGGTGCGTTAAAGAACCTCGATACCGAGATTCCTGATTTCGACTTTAAAAAAGTTCAGCATGATGCCAAAATAGCATGGAATACAGAGCTATCAAAAATAGATGTTCAGGGTGGCGCACCTACTGCGTCAACACAAATGGGTATGCAGCCTGTTGCAGCAAGTACAGCTGAAAGGCATAAACCCAAAGCTGTAATAATTGATTACATTAAAGAGAAACAGGTTACTTTTTATACAGCCTTATACCATTGCATGATAGCGCCCAACATTTATAACGATGTTGACGGCCAATATCGCGGTATGGATAACAAAATACATACTGCGCAAGGCTTTAATTACTATACTGTATTTTCATTATGGGATACTTATCGTGCCGAAGACCCATTGTTTAACCTTATAGACCGTAAAAGAACACTTGACTTTGTAAAATCATTTTTGGCGATGTACGAACAGGGTGGCTTATTGCCTATATGGCCTTTAGCTTCAAGCGAAACCTATTGTATGGTGGGCAATCACTCCATTCCGGTTATTGTTGATGCCTATATGAAGGGCATTAATGGCTTTGATACCGAGGAAGCATTAACAGCCATGAAATCAGCCGTAAACCGCACCCAGTTTGGTTTAGATAGCTACCGTAATAATGGAGTTACATTAGCTGATGATGAGCCCGAATCAGTATCAAAAACACTAGAGTATGCAATTGACGACTGGTGTATAGCCCAAATGGCAAAATCGATGGGCAAACAGCAGGATTATAACGAGTTTATTAAACGTGCCCAATACTGGAAAAACAATTTTAACGATCAAAATGGATTTATGCAGGCCCGCACAAATGGTGGCTGGTATACTCCTTTTGATCCTACTGAACTTAATAATAATTACACTGAGGGCAACTCATGGCAATATTCTTTCTTAGTTCCGCAGGATGTACAGGGATTAATTGAGCGTATGGGTGGCAAGGACAAGTTTGAAGCAAAACTGGACGAGTTGTTTACTACAAGTTCAAAACTTACAGGTAAAGATGTATCCGATGTAACCGGTCTTATTGGCCAGTACGCGCATGGCGATGAGCCAAGTCACCACATGGCCTATTTGTATAATTTTACCGACTCGCCCGATAAAACACAATATTATATCAACAAAATATTGAATGAAGAATACAGTCCGAACCCGGATGGTTTATCGGGCAATGAAGATTGCGGACAAATGTCGGCCTGGTATGTAATGAGTTCATTGGGGATTTATAATACGATGCCAGGTCAGCAGCAATTCCAGATAGGTATGCCGCAGTTTGATAAAACGGTTATTAATCTTGAAAATGGTAAAAAATTCACCATCATTAATTCAGGGCAGGGTATCAGCCGCTCAAATATTTATTTACAGGGCATGAACCTGAATAAGCAGGTGTATAACAAGAGCTTTATAGAGTACAACACCGTTACTAATGGTGGCGAATTTGAGGTATTTACCGGCAAACTACCTAATAAGATGTTTGAAGAAGGATTGGAAAAACCAACTTCATTAATTACCGATAACCTGCTCGTATCTAACCCTTATATAATAGCACCTGCAAAAACATTTAAAAAACCATTTAATATTGAGATAGGAACTACAGATAAAGACGCGCAAATTTATTATACGCTTGATGGGTCACCACCATCATCAAGCTCAGCACGTTACACTACTCCCATTCAAATTTCCGCTAATACAACTGTTAAAGCTGTATCTATAAAAAATGGTAAATCAAGTTTTGTAAGCACTGCTGTTTTTACTAAGATAAGGGATGACATAAAACTTACACTGGTAAATAAATATTTGGATCAATATAAGGATCAGGGTGATAATACGCTGATCAACGGCCTGCACGGTAAAAACAATTGGCAACTCGGCAACTGGCAGGGCTTCCAGGGTAATGATTTGGTTGCCATACTTGATTTCGGACAGGTAAAACCTGTTAATAAGATCAGCTTAGGTACATTACAAGATACTGGCTCATGGATTGTTTTTCCGCAATATGTTCAATACTGGTCATCAGATGATGGTAAAAATTATAAACTACTGGCAACAGTTGATAACAAGGTTGATATAAAAGAATCTAAGGCACAAATCCAGCAATTTAAAGCCGACCTCAACACCAATGCACGCTACATCAAAGTGGTAGCCAAACAATATGGCCCGTTGCCGGAGTGGCATGAAGCCAAAGGCAATCAGTCCTATATTTTTGTTGATGAAATAACGGTAGAATAACCCAATTGCTGAGACGCAAAATTTTGCGTCTAATTCACAAATATGAAGTATAGAGACACAAAATATTGCGTCTCTACTTTTTTATTGCTTCACAGCAGCCAGGTTATAGCGTTGGATATATGACCTGACACTATAAAAATCAAATTTCTTATCGTTATTAAATTCTGATGCCAATGCCTGGTTATCGTTTAGCATGTCATAGAGGATCTTTCTGCCTTTTTTAGGAAAGAGCCAGTCTTCCTGCATAAGTATGAGCTGCAATGGGTCCTCTCCTTTTGCTACATACCAGTAAGCATTATAGGCCATATAGCGTTCTTTACTATATGGAACATTCGCATAGTAAAAATCAATCTTTCCACGCTCAATATAGGCCACAAATTGCTTTTTCTGTTTTTTGCCAACTGATTTTACTGTATAATAATACCTGTCCCCTGCTATATGGTAACCGTTTAAATATTTGGTTTTTATTTTATGAAACTTCTCATCCAACGGACTTTTATATTGCGGGGCTAACCAGCGGTTAAGTTCTACGTAGCAATGAACGGTGTCATTATTTAAACCAATAACATAACCATTTTTCTGAGCATCCGCACTTTTTATCAGCATAAAAATAAATACTGATAATGCTATACATATCTTTTTCATAACATGCTTATAACTATATAAAATTAGTATATAATCATATTAATAATCAAATAGTTATGTAATATATCAGTTGCAAAAACCTACCGTAACTTAAATATTACTTATTGATGAAAAAGAAACGCGTTTGTGCTAATCTTTCAACAGTTTAGGCCCATTAGTTAATGTATAAGCAGCTATTTTATGGCCAATGTTTTGGGCAGCGGTATTTTCAAAAGGATAATGAATACCGCCATATATCCGGCTATAACCATTCTCCCACTCTACTTTACTTAATGATTCCACTACACGACTCGGTTCTCCCTGGGTTGTTGTATGCAGTTCCAGTTTGTTATTATCGCCATAAAAGGCTTTAAGTACATCATAACCGGCTGCAATGGTAGCGCTGTGCCCGCTTGGATAACTTGGATGCGCCGGCGTATTGATCAATGGAGTCCATTTAGCGTATGATTTTACCGTGCCTGTACTATCGGCATTTAAAGCTGTAACCGGTCTCCAGAACAAGTAACCGTATTTACCGCCCCAAACTTCTATCCTCGCGTCAGCTTCAGCAATATCAACCAAAACAAATATTAAAGCATTCTTTTCAAGTGACGTGCCATTATTTATAGCCAATAAACGTGCACCTTCATTAACCGTCAACTCCGCATCCTGTTTATAGAATTGAGCTATATGTGTCTGATCTTCGGTACGTGTTGTACTTTTAATTTCTCCAATATTTTCTACTTCTGCCAAAGCTTTTTTATACTCATCGCTGCCGATAGCAGGTGGCGCCTCAGGCAGGAACTGTTTTGAGCTTTTTAAAATAAATGGTTTCACATTTCCCCATTCCACATCTATACCCGGTGCAAATTTACCCGGTGTAGGTCTATATTGTCCAACGCCGGGGCTCGCAGGGCCGGCATAGGTAGTTAGCGGACTTGAGCCATCATTTGCCCTCAATGCGATAATATCTGCTGCCGATGCTTCGCCAACTGATTGCGCGCTCCCAACCGGGCCATCTGTGATTGCTTTAAGGCTATTATCTAATGCTGAATCAAGCACAGACTTTTGAGCAGGGAAATAATTAACCAACACCGCATGCGCGGCATATATAACTGTTGCCTGTAATGATGCTTTACTTTTAACAGGCACATAGTAATGATAAGGTGTACCGATATGCTTAACGGAATTTACAGCATCGTAAACAGCAATGGCTTCAATAGCCTCAATCCTGCTGCCAAGATTGCTATTTAAGCCTGCTGTTTTTGTGGCTTTAACGGTTATTAGGTTCCAGCTTACTACAACATCTGGTTGCGTACCCGCAGCTGAAGCACTCTTAAATAAGAATAGTGTGGCGCCAATAAGAATAATAAATAGTAGTGTTTTTTTCATTTTAAATTGATAAAAGGTTGGTTTTTAAACTCATGAAAATACAAATATAATAAAGACTATTACATCCATGGGATAAATAGAATAATTTAATATTAGCTTAACATGGGATCAAAAAAATGAAAATGCAAAGTTTTTATTCTACTATATCAAGAGTGAGACGCAAAGTGTTGTGTCTATACGGAGTAAGTTTTAATTATTATATTTGAAAAACGAACTTATAAACCATGGCTTATAGTGAGCGCCTAACTAATATTATAAGAGAAGCTTTTGCTGACCTGCCGGATGTTGAAGAGAAGAAAATGTTCCGTGGGGTTTGCTTTATGGTGAATGGTAAAATGTGTATTTGCATAAGTGATGATAATCTTTTATGCCGGGTTGGCCCTGAAATATTTGAAGAAGCTCTTGAAAAAGACGGCACCCATACTATGGTTAATAATGGCCGAACAATGAAAGGTTTTGTGTATGTTAGCGAAGATGTACTTCAAAAAAGGTCGGATTTTGATTACTGGATAAATAATTCGCTTGCGTTTAATAAATTCGCCAAAGCCTCAAAACCAAAGCACAAAAAGTAAACCTTAACGAGATTTATTAGCCCTCATGAAATTTCGCTGCCGAATTTACGTTGTTAATTTTTGTTTACACGGCTATGATTTAGAGCCATAATTTTACATCTTTACGCCCATGTTCAGACGTATTAAAAACCGATTTCTCAGGTATTTTGTTATTTTTATCTATTTTGTAATTCTGTTTTTCTGTGCAATAGAATTAAACTTCCTCAATCTTTTTGGATACTCTCCTGATATGCAGGATATTAGAAACCCATCCATGTCGGTAGGATCGCAGGTATATACAGCTGATGGAAAACTGATAGGCCAATACTACCGGGAAAACCGCTCCCCTGTTGAATTTAATAAGATATCACCAAACCTGGTAAATGCCTTAATTGCAACTGAGGATGTTCGCTTTTACCACCACCACGGAGTTGATTTTTACTCCTTTTTTACAAGTATACTGTCAACCGCCAAAGGCGATAAACGTGGTGGTAGCACCATAACCCAGCAATTGGCAAAAAACCTTTTCGAAACGCGTAAAAAGAAATCGCAAGGCTTTATAAAGCATGTTCCTTTTATACGTACACTGGTGTATAAGTGTAAGGAATGGCTTACCGCATTTAAAATTGAACACGTTTATTCAAAACAGGAAATACTTACGCTTTACCTGAATACTGTGCCGTTCGGCAATAATACGTTCGGTATAAAAACAGCTACACTGAAGTATTTTGATAAAACGCCCGATCAGGTTAACCCAGCCGAAGCTGCCACATTGATAGGTATGCTTAAAGCTACATCAACCTATAACCCTATTAATAATCCCGATCGTTCGTTAGACAGGCGTAATACTGTTTTAAGCCAGATGGAAAAGAATGGTTATTTAAATAAAGCTGATTATGATGCCAATATGGCTAAACCTATTGGCCTTAATTTAAGCTATGTTGACGATGAATCAAATGGAGACTCCTACCTGCGCGAAGCGGTAGAAAGGTGGCTTAAAAAATGGTTAAAGGATAACGATTATGATCTTTATACTGATGGCTTAAAGATTTACACTACTATCGATTCACGCCTGCAACAATACGCAGAAGAAGCGGTTGCTGAAAAAATGAAGATGCTGCAAAAGCGTTTTGATAATGTATGGGGTAGCAAAAACCCATGGCGCGATTTTAGTGGTAACGAGATCAAGGATTTTGTACTGAAATCTGAAGAAAACCTGCCTATTTATAAAATCCTGGACAGGAAGTTCCACGGCGATTCAGTACAGATCAAAAAATACTTCGAAACTAAAAAGAGAATGAAAGTATTTACCTGGAACGGTGAAAAAGATACTACCTTCTCCAGTGTGGATTCTATCCGATACTATGCCCGTATCTTAAATACAGGTATGATGACCATTGAACCATCAACCGGAATGATAAAAGACTGGGTTGGCGGTATTGATTATAAATACTTTAATTATGACCACGTAAACCAGGCAAAACGCCAGGCAGGATCAACATTTAAGCCATTTGCTTATGTAACCGCCCTGGATAATGGCTTTACCCCTTGCGATAAATTTACCGACAAACCTGTAACCATAAAATATGTTGATAACGGAAAACAAGAGGTGTGGCAACCAAACAACGCCGACTTCCGTTTTAGTTATCAGGAGATGTCATTACGCTGGGCTATGGGTAAATCAGTAAATTCAATTACCGCGCAGTTAACCGAGCAGGTTGGCTGGGATAAGATTGTGCAATACGCGCACAAACTGGGTATTGAAAGTCCGCTGAAATCGGTGCCTTCGGTATCATTGGGTTCAAATGATGTGTCTGTTTATGAAATGGTACGTGCGTATAGCACATTCCTGAATAAAGGGTCAAAGATAGATCCGTTGCTGGTAACTAAGATCACTGATCAAGATGGCAATGTATTACAGGAATTTACTCTAAAAACTGAAAAGGTTTTAAGCGAAGAAACCGCGTGGCTGATGCTCTATATGTTCAGAGGGGGTATGGAAGAACCGGGTGGTACCTCGCAGGCTTTGTGGGAATACCCTGGGTTATGGAAAAAGGAGAGCAATCAAATCGGTGGTAAAACTGGTACATCATCACATTATGTTGATGGCTGGTATATGGGTATTACCAAAGATTTGGTTACCGGTGTTTGGGTTGGTGCCGATGACCGCAGCGTTCACTTTAAAGATTCAGAGACCGGTGAAGGTTCGCATACAGCGCTGCCAATTTTTGCAAGGTTTATGGAGAAAGTTTATGCTGATCCAAAATCAGGCTATACCCCGGGGCCATTCCCTAAACCATGGGTAAAGATCACCAAGGAATATGATTGCCCGTCGCCAAGGATCTCAGCTGATACAACTGAAACAGATAGTTTGGGTGACACACCTGCTGATACAACATTGACAGTACCTGCGGTAAAAACACCATCGCAGGATAAACCTGAAAGTAAACCACCCGGACAGGGAGATTGATAAAAAATATGTAATTTAATTGCGCTAAGTCAACACAATTGATACCTGGAAAATATGAATAGATTTTACCCTTGCTTAAATAAAGTAAAAAGATATTCAGCAATAGCAATTTGCTTACTAGGTACTCTGTTGTTCAGCCAGCGCGCTAAGGCACAATATTTCGGACAAAACAAGGTGCGGTATAAAAACCTTAAATTCAAGGTTTACCGCACCCCCCATTTTGAGATCTACTATTACCTTAAAAATGATAGTATGATTAAACGTTTTGCGCAGGAAAGTGAGCTTTGGTATACTTTACATCAGCAGGTTTTCAGGGATACATTTAAAAAGCCTAACCCTATTATTCTTTATGCTAACCATCCCGATTTTCAGCAAACAACAGCCATTGACGGCGAGATTGATGTAGGTACAGGTGGTGTTACCGAAGGTTTAAAGAACCGCATAGTAATGCCTGTTATGGAAACCAACCAAACCACCAGGCATGTTATCGGGCACGAAATGGTGCACGCGTTCCAATATCATTTATTGGAAGGGCGGGATTCTACCAATCTTGATAATATTACCAATTTACCATCGTGGATGGTAGAAGGTATGGCCGAATACCTTTCATTAGGTAAAAAAGACTCTTATACCGCTATGTGGATGCGTGATGCCTATTTAAATCATGATATCCCTACCATAAAGGATCTTACTGAAACCAATAAATACTTCCCATATCGTTATGGCGAGGCATTCTGGTCATTTATAGGTTCAACTTATGGCGATACGGTTATTGTACCATTCTTTAAAAACACAGCCAAATTCGGATTGGAATACGGTATCAGGCGCACGTTTGGGTATAATGATAAAACGCTGTCGAACTTATGGAAAAACTCAATTGAGGCTACATATCGTCCTTTTTTAAAGGATACTGTGCAAAAGCCAATTGGTCATCAGATCATCAGCGATAAAAATTCAGGGAAGATGAACCTTGCTCCTGCTATCAGTCCTGATGGGAAATATCTGGCATTTTTATCGGAGAAGAACCTGTTTACCATTGATCTTTATCTGGCGGATGCCAAAACCGGGACTATAATACGAAAGCTAACCAGCAAGGTATCCAGTAACCACGTTGATGAATTCAATTTCATCGAATCGGCAGGTGCGTGGTCGCCGGATAGTAAAGAGTTTGCCTTCAGCGTGTTTAATAAAGGTCGCAACCGTATGCTGGTTGTTGAAATCCCAAGTGGCCGTGTAGTGCAGGATATTTCGATGGAAAAAGCGGAGCAATTCAGTAACCTGTCATGGTCACCGGATGGTAAGAGTATCGTTTTCCAGGGATTATCCGAAGGCCAGGGAGATTTATACCTGTACCACTTTGATACTAAAAAAATAACACAGCTTACCAACGATAAATATTCCGATTATCAGCCAAGTTTCTCGCGTGACGGTAAAAAGATTGTTTTTGCAAGTGACAGAACTACTTATGACAAGTCGCTAGGCCAGGATATCACCTTTAACCTGGCGGAGTTGGATTTGGCTACCGGAAAAATAACCGATATTAAAGTATTTAACGGGGCAAATAACCTTAACCCGCAATACTCGTCGGACGGTACGCAGATCTACTTTTTATCGAACCAGGATGGATTCCGTAATATGTACCGTTATACTTTAAGCAATGGCAAACTTGAACAGATGACCAACTTGTTTACCGGTATCAGCGGTATTACGGAGTACTCCCCTGCTTTAAGCATCTCCAATAATAATGATATTGTATACTCCTATTACCGTGCTCAAAAATATTCGCTTTACAATGCCAAAGCGAGTGAATTTACCGGCAAGCAGGTTGACAGTACTTATATTAATACCGATGCTGGCTTACTTCCGCCGGCACGTGCTGTAGGTGTAAACCTTATTAATGCCAACTTAAATAATTTTCTGGTCTATCCACGCATCCCGACGGATTCAGTGCATAGCATACCTTACAAACCCATGTTTAAGCTTGATTATTTGGCGAGCAGTGGCGTTGGCGTTGGTGTAAGTTCATTTGGTACAGGTTTGGCAAGTGGCATACAAGGCGTATTTAGTGATATATTAGGACGAAACCAAATATATGCCGGAGCAGCAATAAATGGCGAGATTTATGATTTTGGCGCGCAGGTAATTTATATTAAGCAAACCGGTCGTTGGAATTTTGGCTTCGGCTTGTCGCATATACCATATCAGTATGCTAATTATAATAATGTAAGTACAACTTATAATAACGGAACAACAACTATACCTGCCATTAATGAAAGGTATGACCTGATCCGTGTGTTTGAAGATCAGGCTAGTGTATTTACCTCCTATCCTTTTTCAAGAAAAACCCGTTTGGAATTTGGTGCTGGTGCATCAAGGTATTATTACCGGGTGGATAGGTATAATACACTGTATGATACATTGGGTCATTACCTAACCTCCAACCATTCACATATCTCTAACTCAGCCTATAATGCCGATCCTGATAATTTGGCCACACAATTAGTACCCTTTACACTTTACCAGTTAAATACCTCCATAATTGGCGATAATTCATTTTTCGGAGTGGCGGCACCACTAAGTGGCTACCGTTACCGCATTGAGGCTGAATATAATGTGGGCACTTACAAGTTTTTTGACCCGACCATTGACCTGAGAGGATATTTGCGCGCCGCACCGGTAACCTTTGCAGCCAGGCTATATGGTTATGCCCGTTTAGGTGATGCTAACGGACTTTATCCCTTATATGTAGGTTATCCGTTTTTAATACGTGGTTATGAAGCGCAAACTTTTTATAATGGAACCGGCAAGCCTAGTAATGGCTTTACTATCGATCAATTATCCGGCAGCCGCATAGCCGTGGCAAGCTTTGAGGTTAGACTGCCTTTTACAGGACCCGAAAAATTGGCGCAGATAAAATCTAAATTCTTTTTTTCTGATCTGAATGCTTTTTTTGATGCGGGTTTAGCCTGGAATCATGGCGATCAGATAGATCTGGGGAGAACCACACCAAGTATTATCGGTACTGATGCACAAGGTGGCCCTATTCAGCGTGTGCCAGCACTGAGCGCGGGTATATCGTTACGGGTAAATTTTTTCGGCGCTTTTATTCTGGAGCCATATCTGGCATTTCCGTTCAATCGCGATGATGTAAGTAAACCCGTATTTGGTTTAGGCTTTACACCGGGTTGGTAAATAATAAAACCGATTACCATTAATTTGGTTTTTGTTATAATTCTCGCAAACATGAAAAAATCAATCTTACTACTTTTGTTTATTGTAAATACAACTTTGCTGTTCGCTCAGAAAACAGATACCTTAAAAAGGTCGATTGATGGTACAGCAATAAGATCAACAGACGATATCATAGAAAGCATATCGAAAATAAAACGGCTAAGTAAATTTGCTGAATTTTTAAATTATAGTGGTTTAATTGATACTATAAAAAGCATAGGGCCTATAACAATATTTGCACCTGATAATAATGGAATTGTAAAACTGGATAGTTTTTACAATGCTCTTAGCAAGCCTGAACATAAATGGCAACTGGCAGCTGTATTAAAATGCTATATCGTTAAGGGAAGATTTACTTCAAAAGATGTACTAAACCTGATACGTAAAAATCATGGTCAGGCTATTTTAAACACCCTCTCGGGTACGCTTACAGCAACTATTGATGCTAACCGTAATATAGTTTTAACAGATATGAATGGCGGCCAAAGCATCATCAGTATATTTGATATCCAGCAAAAAAATGGCATTTTAGATATAATCACTGCTACACTGTTTCCATTGAAACCACCAGCTTAAACTAACCCTATTATGACAATCTTTTTGTAAGGATACTACGTAATTTTAGACTAAAGAGGTAAAAGTACAACATATGCATTGTATGCTGTTTAAACTAAAAGGAATACAAAAATGAAAAAGTCAATCTTATCTATAATGCTGTTGGGTATAATAGCCCTCTTCAGCTGGCAGAACATTAACGCGCAAAACGATAAAAAGGAAAAAAGGCCCATGGCAAAAACAGATGCCGAGTGGAAAAAGATCCTTACACCAAATCAGTACTTTATAATGGTTGAAAGAGGAACAGAACCTCCTTTTCATAATGAATATGATGAGAATTTTGAAAAAGGTTATTATAAAAGCGCTGCTACCGGCGAGATACTGTTTCGCTCGGAGGATAAATTTGATAGTGGCACAGGCTGGCCAAGTTTTGTAAAGCCTGCAGATATGAGTAAAATTGAGATCGTAAAAGATAACAGTTACGGCATGTCGCGCGATGAAGTGATCGAAAAAAGTACAGGTTTACACCTTGGGCACGTTTTTGATGACGGACCTGTTAACCGCGGCGGCAAACGTTACTGCATGAATTCAGGCGCGCTTATTTTCGTTAAAACGAAGTAACCGCTTTTCTTAAAGCACTTACTGATGGGCGCATATGCGGTCTGGTACGTAAGTTACTTTCAATATTCAAGCCAATGGTCAGATCTACCCAATCAGGATTAACGGGTCTGATCATTTTTTCTTTCTGGGCCCGGGTGAATGTGCTTACATATTTAAAACGCTCCATTGCCTGCTCTTCAGTATTGATCTCTTCAAAATATACTAAACGGTTTAGTTGCTGCGCGCTGTCGAAAAACAAGGTTGGCATTTGTGTATAAAAATTCAACGTTTTTAGCAGATCTGAACATAATCCTACATGTAAATTCTTCCTGTTTCTGTCTGTGATAATATAGATAAACCGTTTCATCTGAGAATAAATTTGGTGTTTAAAAAATAATTACTAACTTTATGAGCATAAAATTACTAATAATTTTAGCAATTCCAAATTTTATGTCAATTATTTCATCAAATATTAAATTTCTCCGTAAAAAGAAGGGTTTAACACAGCAACAGTTTGCAGATCAGGTAGGTATAAAACGTTCACTTGTGGGTGCCTACGAAGAAGAAAGAGCCGAACCGAAGTATGAATTACTAAAAGTAATAGCATCTTTCTTCGAGATCAGCCTTGATGATTTTATAAAAGAGACGATAAATGAGAAATGGGCGCCCGCACCAAAAGGCAATCTTCGTATCCTGAGCATTTCTGTTGATAAGGATGATAATGAAAATATAGAGCTTGTGCCCATGAAAGCAAGCGCAGGCTACCTGAATGGCTATGCCGATCCGGAATATGTCGCGCAGCTGCCTAAGTTCTATCTGCCTATGTTTAAGCAGGGAACTTTCAGGGCATTTGAAATAAAAGGTGACTCCATGTTACCCTTAATTTCAGGCACTATTATAATAGGTGAATACATGGAAAACTGGGGCGATGTAAAACCAGCTGAAACTTATGTAATCATTTCAAAAAGCGACGGTGTGGTTTACAAACGCATCGGCAATAAATTTAAAGAAAATAAAAAGCTGAAGCTGATATCAGATAACCCGGTTTATGAGCCTTACGATATTAATGGCGAAGATATTTTAGAAATATGGAAAGCTAAGGCCTACATCTCTACCCACATGCCGCTCCCTACCCCAGAGCCAACCATGGAAAGCCTGACTACCATGATGGCCCAGATGCAGCGTTCAATATCGAAACTGCAACAAGGGAGTAATTAGCCCCCCAGCCCCCTAAAGGGGGAGTTATTTAAAACAAGCAGAAATTAAGTTTAAAATTCCCCCTTTAGGGGGTTAGGGGGCTGCAACAATTAAGTTACAAGGTTGTTATTAAACCATAACAGCCTATCTTTATCTTATACTTATTAAAAACTTAAAAAAACTAAGATGAAAAAATTTTTGTTAATCTGTTGTTTCCTTATCGGAATTACAGCAGTAAGTCGCGCACAAGGTATGCGTATGAGTCCTGAGGACAGGGTTGCAGCATTGAAAACCAAGTTAAATTTAACAGATGATCAATCATCTAAAATACTTGTCATTTATAAAGATGCTGCTGCAAAAAGAGATAGCGTAATGAAAGCAGGCGGCGATAGATCAGCTATGCGCCCTATCATGACGGCTACAAATGACAAAGTTCAGGCAGTACTTACTCCTGATCAGCAAGTGGCTTATAAAAAAATGATGGATGATATGCGCGCCAAAATGCAAAATGGCGGAGGTGGCGGTGGTGGTAACTAACCATCCCGGCCAAAGACTAATTTAATAAAGAAAAGCGCCCTGATAAATATCGGGGCGCTTTTCTTTATTTTAGCGGAAATTATCCGCATTGAAATTATCAGAAGATCATATCGAGAGAAGACTTGCTGAAAGAAAAGCATCAGGTACCTACAGAACCCTAAAACCTGAAAGTACGCTGGTTGATTTCTGCTCGAATGATTACCTGGGCTTTGCAAGGTCATCAGCATTAAAAAATAAAATCCAGCGGGAGTTAAATAGTTTGCCGCAGGCCTTGAACGGATCAACAGGTTCAAGGTTGTTATCAGGCAATTTAACCTATACCGAAGATCTGGAACAGCAGGTAGCCGCCTTTCATAATAGTGAAGCAGGATTAATATTTAATTCAGGCTACGATGCCAACGTGGGTTTATTCTCATCCCTCCCGCAACGTGGCGACACCATTATTACTGATGAGCTGATACATGCCTCTATAATTGACGGAGCGCGGCTAAGCTATGCCAACCGATATACTTTCAGGCATAATGATTTGGAGAGCCTGGAGAGTAAGCTAAAGCAGGCCAAAGGCAATTGCTATGTGGTTATTGAAAGTGTTTACTCTATGGATGGAGATACGCCTCCAATAGTGGAAATATTGAAATTAACGAAAAAGTATAATGCTTACCTGATTGTTGATGAAGCACATGCGGTTGGCTTATATAAACGTGGTCTTACCTGCGCACTTGGTTTGGAAGACAGGATATTTGCACGAATAATCACTTTTGGCAAGGCGCTGGGTTGTCATGGGGCCATTGTATTAGGCAGCAACTTGTTAAGGAATTACCTGATCAATTTTGCCCGGTCGTTTATTTATACTACAGCAGCATCAATCCATCAGATCGCATCTACAAAAATGGCCTATGAACTGTTGCAGCAGTCGGATGAAGTGATAGCCCGGTTGACTGATAATATCAGCTTATTTCAACAAAATATAAAACATAATACAGCCTATCCCCTGCTTAAGAGTGATAGCGCAATACAATGCCTGCTATTAAACAGTAGTGAAAAAGCAAAGCAGATGGCCACACATTTACAAAATGCCGGGTTGGATGTGCGGGCCATACTTAGTCCTACAGTGCCTCAAGGAACCGAACGAATTAGAATATGCCTGCATGCCTATAATACGGTAGGTGAAATATTCTTACTTACTAAAACAATAAACGAACTGATCAATGCCGAATAAACCATTATTTATTACAGGAATAGGAACCGGGATAGGTAAAACCATCGTATCAGCCATATTAACTGAAAAATTGAAGGCTGATTACTGGAAACCTGTGCAATCAGGTGATCTGGATGATAGCGATACGTTGAAAGTAAAAGGTCTTATATCCAACACACAAACAGTATTTCATCCGGAAACATACCGGTTAACCCAACCTTTTTCGCCACATAAATCTGCTGCTATTGATAATATCAGCATTGAAAAAGATAAGTTCATCATCCCAAAAACGGACAATCAATTGCTAATTGAAGGTGCAGGCGGTTTAATGGTGCCCTTAAATGATGATCTTTTAATGATAGATCTTATTAAACACCTTAATGCAGAAGTAATACTGGTTTCGCAAAATTATTTGGGTAGTATTAATCATACTTTATTATCTGTTGCTGTTTTAAAGCAGTATAATATCCCTATAAAAGGGATCATATTTAATGGCAAAGCAGATATTGACTCTGAAACTTATATTCTAAAATATACCGGCTTAAAATTGCTTGGGCATATCCCTGAATATACATCAATAGAAAAAAATATAATTATTGAAGCCGGTGAGTACATCAACTTATAAATTAAGCCAAACATTGCCAATTAAATAAATAGCATCAACTTAGTAATATATTATAAACTGATATGAAAAATATAACAGTGATCGGTTCCGGAACTATGGGTAACGGCATTGCCCATACCTTTGCGCAGTATGGCTTTAATGTGGCTTTAGTTGATATTAATGCCGATGCTTTGAGTCGTGCTATACAAACTATCACCAATAATCTCGATAGGCAATTGAAAAAAGGCGCTATTGATGAAAAGGTAAAAGCGGATACGTTAAATAACATCACCACCTATACCGATTTGGCAACAGCAGCGGCCAAAGCCGACCTGGTAATAGAAGCCGCAACTGAAAACCGCGACATTAAGCTAAAACTGTTTAAACAACTGAGTGAGATATGTAGCGATGATACCATACTGGCATCAAATACTTCGTCCATATCTATTACACAAATAGCTTCGGTTACTAAAAAACCGAGAAATGTGATAGGCATGCACTTTATGAACCCTGTACCGGTAATGAAACTGGTAGAAGTAATAAGAGGATACGCAACAAGCAATGAGGTTACCCAAAAAGTGATGAAGTTGGCTCAGCAACTGGATAAAAATCCGGTTGAGGTAAATGATTATCCTGGCTTTGTGGCTAACCGCATTTTAATGCCCATGATAAATGAAGCCATATATACCCTATTTGAAGGCGTAGCCGGCGTAAATGAGATAGACACTGTAATGAAACTGGGCGTGGCCCATCCTATGGGCCCATTGCAGCTTGCTGATTTTATTGGTTTAGATGTATGCCTGGCCATTTTAAATGTATTATACGGCGGCTTTGGCAATCAAAAATATGCGCCTTGCCCGCTGCTGGTGAATATGGTAACCGCCGGGCATCTGGGTGTAAAATCGGGAAGCGGGTTTTATAAATATATTGCTGGTAGTAAAGAAATTATAGTGGCCGATAAATTTTCCTGAATTTAATCATTAAACTTTTAAGGTATTTGATTGTCAATAAATATTATTTATCAATCATATACAGATGAAAACATTATCAAAATTAGGCATCCTGGCTGCATTGGCAGGTTCGCTGTTCATGTCATCATGTGCTGGAGAGTATTACGTAAGTAACCAGCCTGCTGAAGTTTATTACGCAAGGCCTGCGCCACCATATGCCGGTGCTGTTTGGATCAATGGCGATTGGGTGTGGAGCGGCGGAAGATATGTACGCCACCAGGGATACTGGGCAAGGCCACGTTCAGGCCGCGTTTATGTTGCTGGCAACTGGTATCATGGCCCACGCGGTTTTTCATGGCATAAAGGGCACTGGAGATAATAAGTTTGCAGTATTCAGTTAGCAGTGGGCAATTTGATGCCACTGCTAACTACGTACTGCAAACTGAATTACATGCGCTCCGGCACTTCAATCCCCAACAAACCCATTCCTTTGCTAATCACTTTAGCCGATGCTGCTGAAAGCTGCAGCCTGAATTTCTTAAGTGATTCATCCTCTGCCTGTAATATGGATTTTTCGTGGTAAAATTTGTTATAGATCTTAGCCAACTCATAAATATAATTAGCAATTACAGCCGGGCTGTACTCTTTAGCTGCATCGTTTATAATTGCCGGGAATTGAGTCAAAATCACGATCAGGTCACGCTCAACGGCTGATAATTCCTGAATATCGATCTTATCAGCATAGTCAACACCTGCACGGCTCATTACCGATTTGATACGGGCATGCGTGTATTGTATAAACGGCCCGGTATGCCCCTGAAAATCAACAGATTCATTAGGATCAAACAATAAGCGTTTCTTAGGATCAACCTTTAACAGGAAATATTTTAAAGCTCCCATACCAATGGTATGGTATAAATGCTGCTTATCCTCTTCGCTAAAGCCATCAACCTTACCTAAAGCTTCGGTTTGCTCTTTGGCTGTTTGTTCCATTTCGTTGATCAGGTCATCAGCATCAACCACAGTTCCTTCACGCGATTTCATTTTACCTGATGGCAGATCAACCATACCATACGATAAATGGTATAAGCCCTGCGCCCACGTTTTGCCCAGTTTTTGCAGTATGAGGAACAATACCTTAAAGTGATAATCCTGCTCATTACCTACAACATAAATAGATTCATTCATTTTGTAATCATCATATTTAAGCTGCGCAGTACCCAGATCCTGGGTCATGTAAACAGAAGTGCCATCAGAACGGCGAACCAATTTCTCATCAAGGCCATCAGCAGTCAGGTCTATCCATACAGAACCATCCTCTTTTGTAAAGAAAACGCCTTTTGCAAGCCCTTCTTCAACAATATCCTTACCTAATAAATAGGTGTTCGATTCATAATAAAATTGATCGAAAGCAACACCTAAAGCGTTGTAAGTTTTACCAAAGCCATCATAAACCCATGTATTCATGGTTTTCCAAAGATTGATAACTTCTTCATCGCCTGCTTCCCATTTAAGCAGCATTTCCTGGGCTTGCTTAATCAATGGCGCATTCTTTTTGGCTTCCTCATCGGTTTGCCCTTCGAATTTCAGGAACTCTATTTCCTTTTTATACTCTTTATCGAATATTACATAGTACTTGCCAACCAAATGATCCCCTTTTTCACCAGTTGATTCAGGTGTTTCACCATTACCAAATAATTGCCAGGCTAACATGGATTTACAAATATGTATACCTCTGTCATTCACCAAATTAGCCTTAATCACCTCATATCCTGCTGCATCTAAAATTTGTGCTACTGAAAAGCCTAAAAGGTTATTACGCACATGGCCCAGGTGCAATGGCTTGTTGGTATTTGGCGATGAATACTCTACCATAACCTTTTTACCGTTTGGTTTAGCAACGGCAAAAGTATCTGGCAAAATTTCGGTATATAGCTGATTGAGCCAGTAGCTATCAGCAATTGAAATATTTAAAAAACCTTTTATAACGTTAAAAGCCGCAACCTCTGGCAGGTTGGCTTTAAGATATTCACCTATCTCAGCCCCTGTTTGTTCCGGCGATTTGCGTGAGAATTTAGTGAACGGAAAAGTAACTATGGTAACCTGGCCTTCAAATTCCTTACGGGTTTCCTGTAAGTTTATGGCGTCGGCAGTAATATCAGTTTGGTATAAGTGTTTAACCGCTTCAACAACGGCTGCAATAATAAAATCCATATTTGGCAAAATTAATATAATTAGTTCATGGTTCATAGTTGATAGTTAATAGCGGCTACAGTATAGTTTGTGTACATTTCGCTTTGAACTATGATCCATCAACTATCAACTATGAACCATGAACTAAAAAATATAGATTTGTATTTCCTCTTATTCATTTTATGATACTCAAAAACGATAGTTTTAAAATTGATGTAACTTCCGAAATTGGCAATCTTCGCAGTTTATTGATCCATAGTCCGGATAGCGGACTGGGCAAAGTAGTACCCTCAAAGGCCCAGGATTGGCTTTTTGAAGATATAGTGCATCTGGATACTGTTCGTAAAAATGAGTATGATTACTACGTAAAACTGCTGATGTATTTCCTTGATCCGGATAAGATAAAGGGAAAACTTAAGCAGATTGACAGTGCAGCCGATAAGCGCTCATTCTTTAAGCCTGATAATAAAAATTTCCATGCATCAGACAAAGTAATTGAGATACAAACCCTGCTGGCCGATATACTGGAAGAAAAAAACATACGCGAAAAGCTGGTAGCCTCTGTTTGCGCTATTGAAAGCTGTAACTATCGCCTGCAACAAAAACTGATAGATACCAAGCCGGTTGAACTTGCTAAGATATTTATATCAGGCTCATTAACTACCGATGAGATGATCTTCGCGCCTATTCCGAATTTGATATTTTCAAGGGATATCGGCATCGCCATAAATAATTTTATGCTACTTAATAAACCTGCAAAAAAAGCAAGAGCGCGCGAAACTTTGTTAGCGCGATACATATTCTTCAACCACCCACTATTTGCTAATTATCACGGGAACATTTTAGAGATCCCCGAAAGCATGCAGCATTTTTTGCGCCCCGGCGAAGATAATACCGATAAAACCACGCTTGAAGGTGGTGATGTGATGATGGTTAGTCCGCAGCATTTGATAATCGGTTGCAGTGAACGAACTTCAACAAGTGGTGCAAATGAAGCTATTAAGTTATTGTTTGATAATGATGCAGTAAAAAAAGTAACCATAGTTAAAATACCACACAAGCGCGACTACATGCATATTGACACCGTGTTTACCCAGATAAAACGCAATATGTGGGTATTGCTTGGCTCGCTGGCTATTGCTGAAAGTCCGATTGAGGATAAAGAGCCGATAGCTTGGTTTGCCGATAAAAAATCAAAGGATAAAGTTGAGATCATACAGTTTAGAAAGGGCAAAAAGCCAAAGATGTTTGAATGTTTGGAAGACCTGCTATCAAACATTAGCGAGCATGACCTGGAAAGCAAGGAGAAAACGCAGTTCATTTATTCAGGTAATAATACTTTCCCTTATGATGCACGTGAACAGTGGACAGACTCCTGCAACCTGCTGGCTGTAAAAGAAGGCGTTGTACTGGGTTATGACCGCAATGATAAAACCGTTGAAGCATTTAAACAAAACGGCTTTAAAGTGGTTAAAGTAGCTGAGCTATTGGAGAAATTCGAGAATAACGAGCTTGACCCGCAAACAATGAAGGATACCTTGATTTTGATGCCATCGGCTGAGCTTTCAAGAGCCAGGGGTGGTTTTCATTGTATGAGCATGCCGCTTTTTAGGGATAAGGTGATGAACCAGGATTAAACGGATTAAGGGATTTACAGGATATTAGTTATAAACCAATTATAAAAATCATAAACATCAGGAAAATCTGTTAAATCCAGAAAATCCTGGTTCAGTACTATGCAATCAACATCTCACTTATTAATGATTCGCCCGGTTAGTTTCGGCTTTAATGAGCAAACTGCCGTGAGCAACGCTTTTCAGACTAAATTAGGGGAGAAAAACGAAGTGCAGGAAAAAGCGCTAACCGAATTTAATAACATGGTTACCGTGCTTAGAAATAACGGTGTAGATGTTACCGTTATAGACGATACTCCCGAGCCACATACACCTGATTCTATATTCCCCAATAACTGGGTGTCGTTCCATAGTGATGGTAACATATTCCTGTACCCTATGCAGGCTGAAAACCGCCGACTGGAGCGCAGGGAAGATATTATCAATCAATTAGAGGATTGTTTTAAGGTGCACCATATTGTTGACCTGAGCAGGTTTGAACACGATCATAAGTTTTTAGAAGGTACTGGCAGTATGGTATTAGACCGGATAGGCAAAATTGCTTATGCTTGTATTTCACCACGTACTGATAAAGATGTATTAGCAGTTTTTTGTGAACAGACGGGCTATAAAGCTGTTTGTTTTGATGCCGTAGATGAACATGGCAAAGCTATTTATCATACCAACGTTTTAATGTGCGTTGGCAGTAAATTCGTGGTTATTTGTTTGGATAGTATACCTAACCCGCACGAGCGTGTCACAGTTATTGAATCGCTACAATCAACCCGGAAAGAAATTATTGAAATATCATTTGAGCAAATGAACCAATTTGCCGGTAATATGTTAGAGGTACAGAATAAAAACGGAGAGGCACTGATCGTGATGTCGCAAAGCGCTTTTAAGTCGCTCACAGAGGTTCAAAAAACCGCACTTGGAAAGCATGGAAGATTGATTTACAGCAATATAAATACTATTGAAACCAACGGTGGAGGCAGTGCAAGATGTATGATAGCCGAGGTACATTTACCGTTTGAACAATAGTTTTATATGCAATATATAACCTAAAATTATGAACTGTAAACCATGAATTATTTGTCACTAAAATAATTACATTATAACCATAAAAAAATCGTCATTATTTCCGTTTAAAATTTACATTTTTGCCAAAATTTTAATAGATGCAGAGTTACCAGGAATTTCTTGACCTAAGTGTAGGTTTTCCGCAGGAAGGTTTTGAGATAATAGATGATGAATTATACTTTCATGATCTTAATTTGATGGAAATGATCGAAACGTATGGTACTCCCCTGCGCTTCACTTATATTCCAATCATCTCGAAAAAGATACAACAGGCAAAACTGTTGTTTCAGCAGGCGATCATTAAAAACAATTATCGCGGCAGCTATAAATATTGTTATTGTACAAAAAGCTCGCACTTTAAACATATTGTTGAAGAGGCGCTTAAAAACGAGATCCACCTTGAAACATCTTCGGCATTTGATATGCCAATGATCGATGCCCTTGAGAAAAAAGGTTCGCTAAATAAAGATGTTACCGTAATATGTAACGGGTTTAAAACTTTTCAGTACAAACAGTATATTATTGATATGCTGCATGATGGCTTTAAAAACATCATCCCGGTACTGGATAATAAGGAAGAATTCAACCTGTATGATGACGAGATCGAAATGGATACCCCATGTAACCTCGGTATACGTATAGCTGCTGAAGAGCAGCCGGATTCTCAGTTCTATACTTCACGCCTTGGTGTAAGGCTGGAAGATATTATCGATTTCTATTATAACAAGATCGAAAACAACCCGAACTTCCAGGTTAAACTATTGCACTTCTTTATCAATTCAGGTATATCAGATACGCCATATTACTGGAATGAGCTTGAAAAATATGTAACCCTATATTGCAAGTTTAAAAAGATAAACCCGGCGTTAGATACCATTGATATCGGCGGTGGTTTACCTTTCAAGGACTCACTGGTATTTGATTTTGATTATGAATACATGATCAATGAGATAGTGAGCCGGATAAAAGAGATCTGTGCCGAAAATGACACCGTTGAACCGGATATCATTACTGAATTTGGCAAATATACTGTTGCTGAAGCTTCAGGCATTTTATATAAAGTATTGGGCCGCAAGCAACAGAACGATCGTGAAAAATGGCTGATGCTGGATGGTTCATTCATCACCAACCTGCCGGATGTTTGGGCGCTGAATCAAAAATACATCCTGTTACCAATTAATAACTGGGATAGCGAATATGAGCGTGTAAACTTAGGTGGTATTACCTGCGACGGTCAGGATTACTACAATCAGGAGGCCCACATGAACAGTGTGTTTATGCCTAAAACCCGTAAGGTGCAATACTTAGGCTTCTTTAATACAGGCGCTTACCAGGAAGTATTAAGCGGTTATGGTGGCATACACCATTGCCTGCTGCCATCGCCAAAGCATGTGATCATCAGGCGCAACCGCGATGAGACATTTAACTTTGAGGTGTTTGGTGAAGAGCAGAATAGTAAACAGGTATTGAAGATACTGGGTTATACTACCTAGAGAATATTCAGGGATAACAGGAGACGCAAAATATTGTGTCTCTACATTAAAGAATCATCGTAGAGACACAATATTTTGTGTCTCTTTTTTTGTTCCTGTTATTTCGACCGGAGAGAGAAATCTTCTGCAATAATATATCGCCCACATGCAGATCGAAGAAGATCTCTCCTCGTACCTCGTTCGAAATGACAATGGGGTAATTTATAGATTCTTTAACTGCTGATACAGCTTCTCAGTAGGTAAACCAACCACATTGGTATAAGAGCCATTGATGCGTTCAATACCAATCAGGCCTATCCTTTCCTGTATGCCGTATGAGCCCGCTTTATCAAGAGGTTGGTATTTTTCAACATAACTAATGATCTCCTCATCTGTAAGCTTGCGGAAAAACACCTCGGATACATCAAAAAACTTATTGTATTTGTGTTTATGCAGCAAGCAAACGCCTGTAATAACCTTATGCACCCTGCCTGAAAGTATTTTAAGCATCTCTACGGCATGTTCAGACGTTTCGGGTTTACCAAGTATCAGACCATCAATACAAACGATAGTATCAGCTGTAAGCACTACCTCATCCCCTATGGCTTCATCAAAAGCTTCCGCTTTTTTACTGGCGATGTAAAGTGCAACCTCCTCTGGCAATAAATGATCGGGATATGATTCATCTACCTCTTTCAAAACTATCCTGAAATCAATATCCATCAGCCTCAGCAATTCTTGTCGGCGTGGTGATTTAGATGCCAGTATAATTTTGTGATTCATAGTTTTCAGTTTACAGTGGGCAGTTTGCAGTGGACAGGGATTTGCTATCTGCCAACTAAAAACTGCTAACTAATTTACCAGCTATAGGCCTGTTCGCTCATCCATTTACCCTGTATCTTCAGCACTTTTTCAATCACATCGCGGGCGCAGCCTTTGCCGCCGGCATAAGGTGACACGTACTGACTTGCAGCCTTTATTTCTTCTACTGCATCAGCAGGACAAGTAGGTAAACCAGCCAGGTGCATTGCACCCAGATCGGGTATATCATCGCCCATGTATAAAACATTAGAGGCGTGGGTGGCTTTTTCTTCCAGGTAAACTTTTAAACGTTCAGTTTTGGTGTGGGTGCCCATGTAAACATCGGTTACACCCAGACTGTTTAAACGATAGACAGCACTTTTTGAGCGGCTGCCCGAAATGGCACAAACCTGGTACCCGCATTTTACGGCCAGCTGTATAGCGTAACCATCCTTAATATTAAAGGCACGGCTTTGTTCGCCATTCTCTGCTACAAATACAGAACCATCGGTAAGTACGCCATCCACATCAAAAATAAAAGTGGTTATATCTTTAAGTTTATTCAGGAATGATTCCATTGATTTATTATGATTACACTGATTTTCATTATGATTTCACCGATTACAAACTGCAAACCAGCTACTGCCAACTGAAACTATTGGTTATCGCGCCATTCATACACCCAGGCTGATTGGATCTGCTCCAGGTGGCCTTCGGTTGATTGCTCGCGCGTACCGGCGAAGTTTGGTAAGGTTAGTATCCACTCCAAAAGATCGGTAAAACGGATGCGGTATATTTTTGATTCGTCAAAATCATCACCAAACTTTTCGTAAAGTTCAATGGCAATGTCTTCATGATCATTCCAGTGAATAGGTAAGGTGAATTTATGGTCTGCCATTTTATTTGTTATAGTAAAATTTATAATATATCGATACCCCGCATTAATGCCCCATGAAGTCCGATTGATCGGGCAAAGTTACTTCAATATCGCCATCAATCATCACACACTGGCACCCCAGGCGCGAATTAATGCGCGGATTTACGGCACGGTCAATAAAATCTTCTTCCTTATCGGATATTTCCTGTACGTTATCCATACCCTTGTTTACATATATATGGCAGGTACTGCAACCACATACACCACCGCAATTATGCTGCAGCTCAATGCCATTCTCCAGGCAAACATCTAAAACTGATTCCCCTTCGGCAATAGGCAACTCAACAGATTCGTGCCCTTTTTCCTCAAAGTTGATTTTAACTTTAAAAATATTCATTTGGGCAAAAGTAACAAAATAACTTACGCCCCGTATTTTGATTTACCCTTTTTGATAATACCCTGACTTAATATCTTATAAACCTGCTCCAAACCGGGTTCGCCTGCTAGCATTTCGAGATGCGTATCCATGGTCTTAAAATCCTCACGGATAGCTGGTCCGGTTTGCACATCAGGTGGAAAATGTTCCTGTACTTTTTGAGCTGTTTCCAATATCAAAGGTCTCAGTAAATCAAACTGTATATTATTTTGCTTTAACAGATCCTGTGCCACACCATACAGATAATTAGGGAAATTACAGGCAAATACAGCTGCCAGGTGCAATACTTTACGCTGCGCGGAATCAATGTCATATACATTATTGCTGATGCTCTGTGCCAGCTCTTTTAAAGTGCTATGGATATTTTCATCCGCAGTCTCGATACATAAAGGCACGGTTAAAAAATCAACCTCGCGGGTTTTGCTAAAAGTTTGCAGGGGATAAAACACGCCGGCTTTATCAGTATAATTTAATAAGGCTTGCAGGTTTGTAACACCTGAAGTATGTGCCATCAGTTTACCATACTTAGCCAATTCACTAGCTATACCCGGTATGGCATCGTCACTTACGGCTATGATAAAGATATCAACCGCAGGATTTATGCTATCAATATTATTAATAGCCTCGGCGCCAATATGGTAAGCCAACAATGCCGAATTATGGGCACTTCGACTATAAACCTGTACAATACGATGGCCCGCATTTTTAAACGCGGCGCCCAAATGTGTAGCTATATTGCCAGAACCTATTATTGTTATGCGCATTGTTTAATATTTATGCTATTTTTAGTCCTTTAACCTATTAATTAAGCCTTATCAATCAGCGCGTGAAATTACTTAAACTCATTTTAATTATATTTTTATTTTTTCAGGCAGAGATGATTGTATCAGGTAAGGTGACGTCATGCCACACTTATATCAAAGCCGATACTATCAAAAATCAGCAAAAAGAAAAGCGAAAAATTAAACATCTACCTTCACCTCCTAAATCGTCAGCACAGCAAATAATCAACGATGATTGCATTTTTACCAATAAATATTCGATTGTAAAACGGTTAAAATATTATCCTTTTTCAAAAGCTATAAAAATATTGGCGGTATCATATCATTTGCAAGATATGCCATCCGAGATATTTGTGGACACTTCGAAACATACAATAAACGCTGTTGACACGCTAAAATCAGGACTACATATCAAAAACGGAAGATTAAATTATTCCTCACTAATTGAAGTTAGAGCATTGAGTCAAAAGCAAGTTAATGACCTAACAAATTTAATTTACAACACCAATTACAGAAAGCCCGGTCTTAATGCAGCAGACCATGGAGCATGTTTTAACCCTCGTAATGCATTGATTTTCTATGATAAAAATGGAAAAGTATTTGACTATATAGAAATATGCTTTGAATGCCTTGGAGCAGAATCACTATCTGATAAAATTACTGTTGGAACTTTATGTACCCAGAAATATGCTTTATTAAAGAAGTTTTTTATTGATGCAGGATTAAAATACGGGACAATTAATGGGGTTCAAAATTAAAGATATCATCTTTCTGATGTTTGTAAGGACACAAACATCGGGATAAAATGTAAAAGATTAAATAAGCTTGTTATTTAGCTCTTCTTGCTGGTGTCCTCACCTGCAGCGGCGCTTTTCCCTACCAGCTTTTTACTAATATCCCAAAGCGTATTCCGGTTTGCTTCGCTCCAGGCTAGTACGGATGATTTAGCCATTTTAGATTTAATAAAATACTGGCAACTTTTAGCTTCCATGCCCGGTTCTGTTGCTAAAAAGATGCTTGTTTGAGCACCCTCTTCCGGTGATATCATAAACGGTTTGGCAATCCATAATAAGAACTTTGAAAGTCCGCTTGACTCAGCACCAAAACCTGTTCTTACAACACCTGGATGTACCGCGAATGATGAGATCCCTTTATCGGCATATTTCTCAGCCAATGTTTTTGTAAAATATATGTTGAATAATTTAGCCTCGCCATAAGCCTTTATTGCTGAATACGGGCGTTGTCCCCATTGCAGGTCATCAAAATTAGCCTTTCCCATTTTATGCGCTTCGGAACTTACGTTGATGATACGCGCATGTCCTTTTTCAAGCAAAGGCAAAATACTGGTGGTTAATAAAAAATGACCTAAATGATTGGTTGCAAAGGTCATTTCAAAACCGTCTTTACTCAATTCTTTTTTATCGAACATACCACCGGCATTGTTGATCAACACGTTTATGGCAAACAGCTTACCATTATTAAGTTCTGCAGCGGCCTCACGAACACTTTGCAGATCAGAAAGATCGCACTTTATAACGTGAATATTCTTATTGCCCGTTTTAGTGATGATCTCCTGCTTAAGCTCATCGCCTTTAATTGTATTGCGAACAAGCAGATAAAGCGTGTGATCTTTTTTAGCCAGCGCTAAAGCAGTTTCTTTCCCTATTCCGGAGGTTGCCCCGGTAATCACCGTAGTTTTTATTGACATATGGGTATTATAATGAATACGCCATAAATATAGGCACTAACAGGCTTCCGCCAACTTTTCATGCTCTAATATTTGCAGTAAGGCCTTTTCAGCAAGGTTTAGCTCTGCGGCTTTAATATCGCGATCATCATCTAGTTTTTTAATATAATTAAAGATCGTGCCCTCTTCATAGCTTTTTATAACAGTTGGGTGCACGTAATATTTTTTGCATACAGTCCGGGTGTTACCCAAATTCAGTGCTACTTCATCCAGTACGTTCACAATCTTCTTATGGCATTCAGTTACGTTATCAAACTCCCCGGCTTCTTTAAAAGCATACAGCGAGCTTACGCTACCGGCCCAGGTACGGAAATCCTTCGCAGTAAAATCTTCACCTGTAATATTTTTTAAATAATCATTCACATCACCTGAGCTTATGTTGCAATGGCTACCCTCATCATTATAGTATTGAAAAAGATCCTTACCCGGTATATCACGGCATTGCTTAACCAATCTTGCCAGTTTTTTGCTTTGTAACGACACTTTATGAAAAACACCCTTTTTACCCTTAAACTCAAATTTTAGTGTTGAACCATCAATCTGAACATGCCTGTTCATTAACGTAGTTAAACCAAAGGAGCCATATAACTTCTTGTATGATTCATTCCCTACCCTGATGCAGGTCAGTTCCATCAGCCTAACTACCAACGCTACTACCTTTTCATGATCCAGTTTATGACGGGCTAGGTCCTTGTCAATCTGCTCGCGTATGGCCGGTAAATGCTCAGCGAATAATTGCAGGCGATGGTATTTGGATTGATTACGAATCTTGTTCCAATCAGAGTGGTAACGGTATTGCTTTCTGCCTGCTGCATCGGTACCTGTAAATTGCAGGTGCCCGTTCTCATGCGGTGAGATCCATACATTAGTGTAAGCAGGTGGTATCACCAGCTTATTAAACCGTTGAATAAGTTCCTTATCCTTTACCAGGTTACAGTCAGCATCATAAAAACTCCAGCCCTTGCCTGCTTTTTTACGGGTATAACCAGGGGTTGAATCGGATGCATAGCGCAATCCGACAGCTTGGGCCGTGCTTTTTGGGTCGCGGCCAATTTTTTCGAGTTTTTTGAGAAGAGGATTCATTTTGGGGACAACAATGTTGAAATAGTTAAGTTTTAACACTTCAAATTAATTATTGATGCACCGACCTTTCAATAGTGTAATTAATTATCTTTTTACTCTTAGTCTTTTTCTTCTTATATAGAATTCCAATAATATAGTTGATAATAAAATGAGAAAAGTTATAAGTAAAACAAAAGACCTGATGTTGTGGGTGATATAGTTCTTACCGAAAAAAGAACCTGCTGTAAAAATCAGCACTAAAATCCATAATACAAATGGGTATTTAGCTAATCTATCTGTTTTGGAACGTTCCAACCATTCTTTTGCCTTATCATTATCAGGCTCATATTTATTAACTGTTGTAAATAACCCAATTGACTGGCTATAATCCTTTAAATAATAATAAGCAATACCCTGTTGCCATAATAGCCATACATAATGATGAAACTTTGGCTTATTAATATTGAATTTAGCTATTCCGTTTTCTAATACAGGGAGAACCCTTACAATACTGTCAATTGCTTTGTTGTATTGATTTCGTTGAACAAGTGAATTAATACACCCATAATACATTTCAGTAAAACATAAAACATCATATTCAGTATTAAAACCAGACACGTTATTAATGAGGATTGAATTCTCATTATAAAAACTCACACAATAGTCAACTGTAGTGGGGGTGGATTTAAACTTGGTATAAAGTTGCTCCATGAATCGGATAAGTTTGAGATTACTAATGTAAATATTTTACAACCTCTACAAACAACTTTACGCTCATTTGACTATTTCTATTAAATAAACTTTGAATTTTACTTAATACACAATCACTACACATTATGAAATACAATTTTTTAGGGAACACCGGCCTGGTGGTATCTGAACTATGCTTTGGTACCATGACCTTCGGTGGCACGGGCTACTGGGAGGCCATAGGCAAAATTCAACAACAAGAAGTAAATGAGCTAATGCAGGTTGTAGTAGACTCCGGCATCAACTTTATTGATACCGCCAATGTGTATTCATTCGGCGAATCGGAAAAACTGCTGGGGCAATCTATTAAGGATCTGGGCCTGCAACGGAATGACCTGGTAATAGCAACCAAAGTACGCGGCCGCATGGGCGAAGGAAAAAACAATGTAGGCCTTTCGCGTTATCATATCTTTAATTCAGTTGATGAAAGCCTGCAGCGTTTACAGCTGGATCATATTGACATTTTATATGTTCATGGCTTCGACCCAAAAACTCCTATCGAGGAAACCATGCGTACATTAAACGATATTGTTTTAACAGGCAAAGTACGTTATATAGCTATTTGTAACTGGCCTGCATGGGTGGTAATGAAAGCTCAGGGCATTTGCCAGTTGCATGGCTGGAATAAGTTTGTATGTATGCAATACTTTTACTCATTAGCCGGGCGCGATATTGAGCGTGAAATATTACCATTAGCAGCCGATCAAAATTTGGCCATGATGCCATGGAGCCCATTAGCGGGTGGTTTTTTATCCGGTAAATTCACACGTGATAAAGATAAAACAGGCAATTCAAGGCGCGACAATTTCGACTTTCCTCCTATCAACAAGGACAAAACCTTTGATATTCTTGATGTGATCAGCGAAATCGGCAAACAACATAATGTATCAACAGCAGCCATCGCATTGGCTTGGGTAAGGCAGCAAAAAGGTGTAACCAGTACCATCATCGGCGCTAAAAATATTGATCAACTAAATGACAATATCAAATCGACTGAAGTTGCACTAACTGAAGATGATCTTAAAAACATTGATGAAGTAAGCGCCCTGCCAAAAGAATACCCGGGTTGGATGGTTGAAAGACAATCAGGCGACAGGGAACTGAAGTAAGTATTGAGTTGAAAGTTTAAAGTCAAAAGTTAGTCGCTTCTACCCTCTTTTCCGCTTGCGGCAGAGAGGGTGGTCGAGCGACTGAGTGAAGACCGGGTAAGTCAAAATCTTAACGCGCTCCGTTAACTCACCTCGACTACGCTTCGCTGGTCGATCCTCTCTCCGCGAGCGGTAAAGAGGATAAGAAAATCCATAATCAGAACTGTTACGCCTCCGCTTTCTACCGGAGGCTTTTTTATTTAACATGTCTCTTACAATATTAATTTCTTCCATCCGTTTTGTGATAAACTGTGCAAAACGAGGCATTTAGTGAACGGGAGCTGGCAAACAGTTTTGATCTTTTTCAACCGGTCATCTGTTAATAAATGTCAAATACCCGAACTATAGTTTTACAATTTTACAGACCTCTGTTTGCCATAAATTTGGTATTCAGTTTATATCTCATTTATGAAAGTAGCGAGATTGACTATGGCCAGGGCGTTTTTTTAAAGCTATTCAGCTATTTATTTTTGTTTGGCTATCAATACTTCAGTAAAAGCAATACCTATTTTTATTATCGTAATGCGGGGTATAGTATGAAACGACTTTACGCATATGTAGCAATACTCGACCTGGCGATCTATTCCCTTTTATATTCATTCTTTTATCTCCTGCATTATGCATTTGCACACGCTTAAGGTTGATAGTGTACAGCTAGAGTTCGACAACCGCAAAATATTGCAGGATGTATGGCTTTCCTGTACACAGGGCGAAGTTGTAGGCTTGTTAGGCAGAAACGGTTCCGGTAAATCATCGCTGCTGCGCATAATTTTCGGCACGCTCAATCCAGCTTATAAACATGTCAGCATTAATGATCAGTTTATCAAAAAGGGTTATCATCAACAAAAAATAGCTTATCTGCCGCAGCATAATTACTTGCCAAATGGAATTAAAATTCAGCAAATGGCTAAAATGATGATCGATAGCAGACTTTGGGACGAGTTTGCCGATTACCAGGTATACAAAGATCATCATCATAAAACAGCAAATCAGTTATCAGGCGGCGAACTTAGACAGCTGGAAACCCTGATGATCCTTTACAATAAAGCTGATTTTATTTTGCTGGATGAACCTTTTACCCATATTTCGCCAGTACAGGCAGACGATTTTAAGGCTACCATCCGCAAATGCGCCAAAACAAAGGGAATTATTCTTACCGATCACCAATATTATAATATCCTGGATGTAAGCGACAGGATTATACTGCTGCACAATGGCGCAACCAAACATATTACCAGTGCTAATGAGCTTGTTACCTACAACTATATAAATAAAGTGCTAGATAATTGAGCAAACGTGTAACCTTTATGGTATCAATCTTGTCTTCTATAACATATAAACAACCTAATGCGCAAATTTTTATTCTACCTGCTCACCGTGTTTGTGCTTTCATTAGCACTGCAGGGCAAATGTGTCGGTAAAATAACAATAGGCGGAATAAGTTTTAAACACACTTTAGTTGATATAGACCCTGCTCCTTATGGCGATTTTAAGACACTTATTGTTCCGATAAAAAGAGCCGGAAACTTGATAATAGTTGAAGCCCAGGTCGACTCGCTTGAGGGTAATTTTGTGTTTGATACCGGTGCCCCCTACCTGGTTTTAAACGCTACTTATTTTAGGGATGCACCCCAAATACATGAACAGCACGCGGCTGGCATAAACGGCGAGGCTGATAATACCTTTACTACAGTAGTACATGATTTTTCCATACTCGACCTGCATTACAGCAGGCTTACCGCTGATGTTACCGACCTTTCAGGCATTGAAAATGGTCGTGGAATTAAAATATTGGGCTTATTAGGTACACGCTTATTTTCCAGGCTTGCCGTTACCATCGACCTGCAAAATAACCTGCTTTATATTCATAAACTCGACAATGATGGCAATATCCCACCTGAAGAAGTGGTATTTCATAATCCTACCTTAAAAACCCCGTTCAAATTTCTGGATGATATTATATTTTTAAAAGGCAGTATTAATGATAAAAGCATGTGGTTTGTTTTTGACAGCGGCGCCGAAACCAACTTATTGGATTACGGCAAATCAAAAAAGATCATAAAAAATATGCAGATTATAAACAGGTCGAAACTGGTTGGTGTGGGAGGTTCAAGTTTTGAGGTTTTATATGCGCGGTTTGATAAACTAACCATTGGTGATCAGGATTTTATGCATAACCGGATACTGATAACCAACCTTGAAAAAATGGGTAAGGCCTATGACCATACCATTGATGGTATACTGGGCTACGATTTTTTTACAAGGGGCGTTTTCAGTATCAATTTCGTTAAAAAGGAATTTGAAATGTACATTTACAACAACCAATAAAATGAGACGGTACTGGCCATATATATTCACTTTGATGTTGCTGTTAAGCGGCATGGTGAATGCTATTGCCCAAACCCGTAACAATCTCATAGCCGGCAAAGGAAAGCTTATATTGCTCATCGACCTCCACTCATCCCCTGCTGAACTGGATAGTATATTTAAAAAAGCAGCCATTCCCGGAGTTGACAAACGCGCATTTTTAGCAGGTGATTATTCGGCAATTATAAAAGATGGCTGGGTAATGGCGAAAAAACAAAACAACGTAGTGCAGTTTAACCGCTCACTTACGGATATGAAGGGCAATCCGCAGGAAAACCCTTATATCATTACAGCAAGTATTATAAAAACTCAACCCAGGCCGGGATACCTGGATGTGGTGTATGGCGTAAATAATTTTGCAGTTGCTACAGTTACTGAAGTGTCACCAGGTTTAACCAGGTTCTTTTTACCGGGGCATCAGGATGCAAAACGGGTATTCTTATCCGGAAGCTTTAATGATTGGAGTACCTTAAAAGGCTTAATGACAAAAACCCCACAAGGCTGGGTCATCGACCTGAAACTAAAGCCCGGTGGTTATGAATATAAATATATAGTTGATAGTCGCTGGATGGTTGACCCTTATAATGTTTTGCAGATGAATGACGGAGCGGGAAACACCAACTCAGTTTATTACAAGTGTAATTATACCTTTAAACTAAAAAGCTTCCTGAGTGCGCATACTGTTACTTTAGCGGGCAGTTTTAATAACTGGAATGCTAATGAACTGCAGCTCGAAAAAAATGAAGGTGAATGGGAAATCCCTATGTATTTGTGCGAAGGTACCCATGAATATCGTTTTAAAGTTGATGGTAAATGGATGACCGACCCCGCCAACCCAGATAAGCATGTTGATGAGGATGGCAACATCAGTTCTGTCCTAAATATTGGCGAAACGGTCAATTTTAAACTCAATGGCTACACAAATGCAAAAAATGTATTTGTAGCCGGTGATTTTACTAATTGGAAACCCAACAAGATTCGCCTCAGCAAATCAGGTGACGCGTGGGTAGTCACTGTTAAGCTTTCAGCAGGTAATTACAATTATAAATTTGTTGTGGATGGCCAATGGATATTAGACCCGCTGAACCAAAACCATACCGTGATAAATGGGGAAACCAATTGCTTTTTAGCAGTAGCCCCCACCCATACTTTTAAATTAAAGGGGTATGACAATGCAAAGGTTATCCACCTGTCGGGAAGCTTTAACGATTGGAACCAGGGGAGTTATGCGCTAGCTCATAATGGTGATGAATGGAGTATAAGCATGCGCCTGAAACCAGGTAAGTACCTTTACAAATTTATAGTTGATGGCAATTGGATAATCGACCCCGGCAATAAACTGTGGGAACAGAACCAATATGGTACCGGGAACTCGGTTTTATGGATAGAGCCGTAATAGTCCCCTTGTCATTTCGACCTGAGGGAGAAACTATCTCTTGAGCAGATTGGTGCCTGGGGCTGTGTGAGCGAAAAATTTTCTTCGATCTGTATAGTTCGCTTTGCTTGGTGCAGAAGATTTCTCCTCGTAACTCGTTCGAAATGGCAAAAAAGGTTAGGAAATCCCTCCTAACAAAAATTTAATAATCAATATTTAACTTATTTGCTATTTTGCGGGCATGAATAAACCTGTACCTGAAAAGCGTAAGGCTGCTTTAGGATTTATTTTTGCAACACTTTTAATTGATGTAATGGGTTTGGGTATTATTATACCTGTTATCCCCAAACTAATTGAGCACTTAATTCACGGCAATTTGAGTGAGGCATCGGGCTATGCCCTAATTCTTACCGCTGCTTATGCCGGGATGCAGTTTTTATTTTCGCCGCTGATAGGTAACCTTAGCGACAGGTTTGGCCGCAGGCCCGTGCTGCTTTTTTCATTACTGGGCTTCAGTGTGGATTATATGTTCTCGGCCTTTGCACCAACAATAGCCTGGTTATTTGTGGGCCGTATTGTGGCGGGCATAACCGGTGCCAGCTTTACAACAGGCTCAGCCTATATTGCTGATATCAGCACCCCTGAAAACCGCGCAGCAAATTTTGGGATGGTTGGCGTAGCATTTGGCCTGGGTTTTATAATAGGCCCGGTGATTGGTGGGATATTGGGCAAATATGATGTTCATTACCCGTTTATTGCCGCTGCTTTATTGGCGTTGTTAAACGCGACATACGGTTATTTCATTCTTCCGGAATCTTTGGATCTTGCACACAGGCACCCTTTCGAAATAAAAAAGGCTAATCCTGTAAGTACATTAATAAAATTAAGCAAATACAAAGCAGTTATTGGGCTGGCTGTATCCTTGTTCCTGGTGTATTTTGCCGCACAGGCGGTACAATGCGCCTGGACCTTTTATACGATGGATAAATTCAGCTGGAACGAGGCAATGGTGGGCTACTCACTCGGCGCGGTTGGCTTATTTGTGGCATTGGTACAAGGCGGATTGATAAGAGTGATCATACCAAAAATTGGGCAGGAAAAAAGTATTTGGATAGGATTGCTCTTATACGCAACCGGACTGGCTTTATTTGCATTTGCGAGTAAAGGCTGGATGATGTTTGCCTTTTTGGTTCCTTATTGCCTTGGTGGCATTGCAGGCCCCGCTTTGCAAGGATATATGAGCGCAAGTGTACCCGCCAATGAGCAAGGTGAGCTGCAGGGCGGTTTAACCAGTCTCATGAGTTTAAGCTCAATTTTTGGCCCGATGGTAATGCTGGGGTCATTCCGTTATTTTACGCAGCCTAACCCCTATTTCCAGTTCCCTGGAGCGCCATTTCTGATAGGCGCTGTATTGATGCTTTTGAGTGCTATATTAGCTGTACGAAGCTTTAAAAGAAATTAAACCATCTCCATTTAAAACAATTCCCCTTCAATTATTATTTTCTCTCGAATGGATCAGGAACCCAAAGTTAAAACCTCAGCCGCTTTACGCTTTATATTTGTCACCATATTTATTGATGTGATGGGTTTGGCTATCATCATCCCGGTGATCCCTAACTTATTGAAGCAATTGGGAAATGTTGATTATTCGGTAGCTTCTGAGCTTAACGGCTGGCTAACTTTCACCTATGCCACCATGCAGATCCTCTTCTCGCCGGTAATGGGTAATCTTAGCGATCGTTTCGGCAGGCGGCCCATTCTGCTTATATCTTTATTAGGCTTTTGTGTTGATTATACGTTCATGGCCTTTGCACCTACTGTGTTCTGGCTTTTTGTTGGTCGAACCATAGCGGGTATAACTGGTGCAACCATGTCCACAGCTACAGCATATATAGCAGACATAAGCACAGGAGATAAAAGAGCGGCTAACTTTGGCATTGTTGGCGCGGCATCGGGCCTGGGCTTTATCATAGGCGTTTCTGGCGGTGCATTCCTGGGTGATATCAATATCAAATTCCCTTTTATGGTGGCCGCGGGCGCTGCCTTGTTTAATGCCTTTTATGGCTATTTCGTTTTGCCTGAATCGCTGGACAAAGAACACCGCCGAAAATTTGAATGGAAACGCGCTAATCCGATAGGCTCATTTATGCAGCTTAGCAAATATTCAGCATTAACCGGCTTGGCAATAGCATTTACATTAGTTTATATAGCGCAAAAAGCAGTTGAATACCAAATGCCCTTTTATGTGTATGAAAAGTTTCAATGGTCAATGAGGAGTGTGGGTTATCTCGGCCTTTTTATTGGCTTTTTGCTGATATGTATCCAAGGCTGGCTTATCCGCTACCTTATACCCAAGTGGGGACTAAAGAAAAATATCATATTGGGTTTAATATCATACGGCTTAGGATTAACACTCATTGCGTTTGCAGGCCAGGGCTGGCAGGTTTATATTTTCATGGTTCCTTATTGTTTTGGCGGCATATCGGGGCCGGCCTTGCAGGGCTTTATAACCAGTAAATTTGGGGCAAGTGAGCAAGGTGAATTACAAGGCGGTTTAACATTACTTTCGAGTATAAGCCTGGTGGTTGGCCCGCTGGTGATGGGTTATTGCTTTAAATTTTTTACGCATAAAGACTCATCAGTTTATTTTCCGGGCTCACCATATATACTTGGGGCCTTATTAATATTAATAAGTGTGTTACTGGTTGTTAGGAGCTTTAAAAAAGATGTTACTTTAATAACATAATTTCATAAGTTTGATTAATGAAACAACTGATCATTAGTTTTGAGTTGCTGATTATTGCTATCCTGGTATTGCTTTTACTTGCCCGCGTTGATCAATTTTATAGTGCTTCTATTGATTACATATGGATAGTTGTTTTTATCCTGGCGTTTATAACAACTAGTGTCATCATTATAAAAAATGCAATAAAAAAACATTCATCCATCGTTCAGCAAAGGCCATTATTAATAAACCATGACCAAATGGCTAAAGCAGGTATCAGTGATCGCGAAGGCGAGATATTACTGTTGATTGATGAGGGCCTCAGCAATGAGCAAATTGCTGGCAAGCTATTTATTGCGGAAAGCACTGTTAAAAGGCACTTAACCCGTGTATGCAAAAAACTGCATACCGATTGCCGTACAGGATCGGTAAAAAAGGCTAAAGAAATGTCAATTCTTTTATAAGAGGTAACGCTAGTCCAACCCGCTTACACCGCCTGATATTACAAACTTCATCACTTCCGCAGCGCTTTTATCTATGGGGTGCACTTTATCTGCAGATATAATAACTACCTGCCCGGCAAATGAATAGGAATAAGGAAAGTAGACGGCAACCTCACCGGGTAAATTTAGTATGGCCATATCTTTTTTAACCAGGAAACCTATCTTTTTCAAGCCAAATTCATTCACATCAACCAAAACAGGTTCGTTAAATTTCTTCTCCTCACCTACAAATGCTTCTGTCAGATCTTTTATTGATGAGTACAGAAACTTAAATAGAGGCAGGCGGTTGAGCCAACGGTTAAACCACTGCTTTATAGGTTCGGTTATAACATTTGTAACTAAAACCCCGGCTATAAGAATGATGAGTATTACGTTTACAATACCCAGTCCCGGAATATAAATAGGTTTGCCTTTACTGTCTTCAATAAAATTACTGCTTAGGTTCAGGGAGTTGTCAATTTTTGCTACTGCCCAGTAAATCAGAAAAATAGCTACCCCCAGGGGTACAACAATCAGCAGACCTTTAACAAAATAATTAAGCAATGCTTTAGCAACTCTTCTCATAAAATTCTACTCATAAAAGTACACTCTTTTTACGCGTTGCGAAACATTAGTTAATATTTCATACGGAATAGTGCCAATTTGAGCGGCAAGTTCTTCAATCCTAAGCTCTTCATTAAAAACTGTTACCTCATCCCCTTCGCGTATATCCGGCACGGCGCTAACATCAAGCATACACATATCCATTGATATGTTGCCTACCGTTGGCACCCGCACGCCCCTTATCATCATTTTGCCAACACCATTGCCAAACGCGCGCAAATAACCATCGGCATAACCTATACGAATGGTAGCTATTTTGCCATTCTTGACCAAGCGGCCATTGCGGCCATAGCCAATCGTTTCGCCGGCCGGCACCTTTTTAACCTGAGATACACTTGTTTTTAAACCGGCGATCGGTTGCAACGCATTTTCAGAAGCAGGCACTGCTGAGTCGATCCCATATAGGCCAATACCCAATCTCACCATATCATACTGAGCTGTTGGCCATCGAGTTATGCCTGATGTATTACTTAAATGTTTAATTAGCTTATAACCAAGTGCTTTCTCTACCTGCTTATAGGCTTTCTCAAATTTAGCTATCTGTTTTAATGTAAATGCATCATGTTTCGGATCTTCACTGGCTACCAGGTGCGAGAAAATTGATTTTACCTGCACATAAATATTTTCTTCCAAAAGATCACATAAGGCTTCAATCTCAAAATCCTCAAAACCGAGCCTGTGCATGCCCGTATCTATTTTTAAGTGTACAGGATAATTCACCAAACCTGCAGATTGTGCATATTTTATAAAATCATCAAACAGGCCGAAGCTGTAAATCACCGGCTCTAGTTTGTATTCGTCCAGTTTGTCAAATGCCGATACTTCAGGGTTCATGATCACAATAGGCAAGGTAATGCCTGTTTGTCTGAGGGTAACCCCTTCATCAATATAGGCTACAGCCAGGTAATCAACCTTATTGTATTGCAGCATATTGGCCACCTCGAAAGTACCGCTGCCGTACGAAAAAGCCTTAACCATTGCCATAACTTTAACCCCCGGCTTTAGCTTTGATTTATAAAAGTTAAGATTGTTAAGCAGCGTATTCAGGTTAATTTCAAGCACTGTTTCATGCCCTTTTTGCACTAATGCACGGCTCACCCGTTCAAACTCAAAGCTACGCGAACCTTTTATCAGGATATCTTCATTCCTGAAATTGAGTTTACCCAGATCCTTTAGCAAAGCCGCCGTATCATGGAAAAAGTGTTTCTCGGGCACATCAAAATTCTCCTGATGATTAAACAGCGCAGCCCCCACTCCTACAAACCTGTCTATCTTTTTAGCGCTGATCAGATTTGCCACCTGTGCATACAATACATCCTCCTCTAAGCCCGACTGGAATATATCCGACAGTATTAAGGTCTTTTTTTGATGCTGATTTTGCTGCCCTAAAAAATTAAGCGCAATCTCTAATGATTGTACATCCGAGTTATAGGAATCATCAATAATAGAGCAATCATGAATGCCATTTTTAAGCTCCAGGCGCATGCTTACGGGTGCTAATCGCTCTATACGCTTATCAGCCTCAACCGGACTATACCCCATTGCCAGCATGGTTGCCCAGCAGGTAATCGCATTCTCAACCGAGGCTTCATCCATAAATGGCACCAGGCATTCAATCCCATGGCCCTTGTATTTAGCGCGCAGGTAAAAGTTCCTGCTAATTACCGCTTCACTAAAAACATACAGGTCGGCTTGCTTAAATTTCTGGCTCCAGGTAAAGCATTCCGCTTTGATGCTTTTCTGATAGTCGATCAATTGATCATAGTTATGAATAACGAGCTTACAATACTTAAATAAGCCAAGCTTTTCCTTTATCTTTTGATCACGCGATTCAAAGCCTTCATCATGTGCTGATCCTATATGCGTTAGTATACCTATCTCCGGCTTAATTATAGCCTCAAGGCGCTGCATTTCACCAGTGGTTGATATTCCGGCCTCGAAAATACCTAAATCATTCTTATCGCTTATTTGCCACACAGAAAGCGGCACACCTATTTGCGAGTTATAACTTTTAGGGTTGCGCACAATGTTATGGTCGGCAGCCATCAGTTGGTAAAGCCATTCCTTTACTATGGTTTTACCATTGCTACCTGTTATGCCAATCACTTTTAGTTTAAATTGATTACGGTGATAAGCGGCTAATGTTTGTAAAGCTGTCAGTACATCATCAACAATTAAAAAATTAGCGCCGGGCATTTTAATTTCAGAGCCATGTTTTACCACAAAATTGCGGACACCGGCGGCATAGGCCTCAGCAATAAACTCGTGGCCGTTCCTCCTGCCGCTCAATGCAAAAAACAAAGCTTCTGTGGCATTATTAATCCGGCGACTATCCGTAAGCAAAACACTGATGCTATTTTCACTTACAATAGCCCCATTGGCATTTATGATCTCTTTTATTTTAGTTATGGTATATTGGCTGTTAAGCATGGCACTAATTTGATTATATTTCTGCCAATAGAAGAATTTTTATCGAATTTTGGTTTTAAATGGATCAGCCCAAGCCCCCTAAAATTACCAACGAAAAAGTAGCATTAACCAAAGCCGAAGCTTTTTGCGCCTACCAGGAGCGATCGCAGCATGAGGTACGCAATAAACTTTATGAATGGGGACTGTGGACGGACGCTGTTGAAAATATCATCATCCAGCTTATTGGCAATAACTTTTTAAGCGAAGAACGCTTTGCCAAAGCCTATGTAACCGGCAAGTTCAAACAAAAAAGTTGGGGGAAAATAAAAATAAAACAGGGCCTTAAACTAAAAAAAGTACCCGATGGACTCATAAAAAAGACCCTGCAAACCATTGATGGCGACGAATACCTGGAGACCTTGAGCAAACTATTGAACAAAAAAGCAATCTCACTTACCGAGAAAGACCCTTATAAACGCAGGTATAAGCTGCAACAGTACGCTTTTAGCCGCGGATATGAAATTGATATCATAAATGATATTTTGAAAACCAGCGAGTTATAAAATTTTATAAAAAAAGTGAAAATTTTCCTTGCAGGATATTCAATTCTGCCTATATTTGCACTCCCAACAACGAAGAGGCGGTTTAGCTTAGAGAGTTGAAAGGAAAAGAGTAGAAAAATACGATACTCTTACCATGCGAAAGTAGCTCAGTTGGTAGAGCACGACCTTGCCAAGGTCGGGGTCGCGAGTTCGAATCTCGTCTTTCGCTCAAATCCCTTCCCACAAAAAGAAGGGATTTATTGTTAAAGGTTTAGACACCTGCTCAGATGGTGGAACTGGTAGACACGCAGGACTTAAAATCCTGTTCCCGTAAACGGAGTGCGGGTTCGATTCCCGCTCTGAGTACTTAGAAACAAATCGACACAAAGCCTGATATGAAAATATCGGGCTTTGTTGTGTTTTGATGGTGCGGTGATAACACCGACCATAGGCTGAATTATTTAAACAAACTGACCTATGGAGGAAGCAAATCGAGGCGACTGCATGCTATTCAAGGCTTCATTAATCAAAGCTTTACCAAATAATAGTTGGCCTTCATAAGAAGCAAGACTTAGTTTTCCGGCACCTAATTTTTCTTTTACATCCTTCAGGCTAATATTCCCCATAACTGGATCATCCCCTATGCCGCTTCTGTTTGAGGTATGTGCCCGTTTAAACATTAACATGGCATAAACCAGCCGACATATTTGTCGCATTAAAAAGAACCGCGCCCTATGGTAATTTGTCAAGCTATTGCCAAAATAGGTTTCAAGGAAGATGTTTTCATGTTCATCATTGGTTACAAAAAAGTTTGCTGTTATAGCCAGATCAACATATCGGTCATTCTTAAAAGCCGCGTCCCAATCAATGATCCATATTTTTTCGCCATCAAAAATGATGTTGTTCGGATTAAGATCATTATGGCTTAAAACCTTATCAGTATCGCCCCAAGGGTAATGCTTTCTAATCTCATCATAATAAGCGAAACACTCATCGAAGACAGGTCCTGTTAGCATACGCGATACTTTAAATTGAGCGATAAGTCCATCAACGGTATTCACTAAATTATTTTCAGTCGGAAATGGCGGTAACTCATGTATCTGTCTAATAGTTTTAACGAGTTCAGGTAACAGAACATCGGGAGATTTGAAAGCACTTTGCAGTGGTGTATTTTTAATAAAGCCCGTGATAGTTATGCCCGCTGCCTTATTCAAATAATAAACCGGTGGTGCAATGCCTGCTTCAGCGGCAATCTCCATACAACTAAGAAGCTGGTCATCAATAAATGCTGTAGGACTATCTACTTTTAAAACGTAGTGTTGATCGTTAACGACAATTTTAAATACAGTGGAAGCAGATAGCCCGCCCGCCAATAAAACTATTTCTTTTACCACTGTTGTATTAAAGGTTTGCAGTAATGCGTTTTCAACCGCCGCTAAATTTGAAGGCGGTATAAGGGTGTGTAGAGTTTGCATTTGTAATAAGTGATTAGGTAATGTTGCCGCCGAGTTTGGTGAGAATATCGGTTAAAGCGGCAATATCTTTTGATTTTCTTGCAGGGATAATTTCAAGCGCCAGTACATTGGCTGTCTTTTCAGCATCTTCAAATAATTGTCTGCCGCCGGGAGTGAGTACTACGTAACTCACCCTCGCATCGCGTTCGTTTGCTTCGCGTGTTACCAGACCTGTTTTTTCCATCGGTAACAGCATTCGGGTTACACCAGAGGCAGTGATCCCTATTTTATCTGCCAAATCTATCCTTCGCATTTTTCCAGCTGCCGACTGCTGTAATAGGTAGAGGATTATAAAATCGTTAAAGCCAATACCATGCATGTTTAAGCGATCAAACCGGCGCGACATAACGGCTTGCACTTTGGCCAGATTCATTAATGTTTTGAGAGAGAAATTTATTATTGACATATACTTGATAACTCAATGATTATGCAATAATAAATATATTTTATTGGATTTTGTTTGATATTAAAAAAAATGCCCCAAAAGCTAGATATTTCGAATGATCTGACTTAAAAAATACTACAATTATGGTTAAGCAATCGTTATAAAATAATGTCTAACATATCAATAAGTAATCTACTTGTATAAACCAAAATGATTCTATTTGTATTAGAAAATTTGCAATTAATCTGTATTGAAAAGTGGTTAGTGTTTCGGCGAGTAAGAAACTAATCCATTGTAAAATATTGAATATCAACATGGTACAAGGGCAATACAAACCCCTCCGGAACTCGAACTCTTTTCTCAAAAATAAATATTTATAAAACTATAAAAACGTCCGAATATCCTTCCCGCTACCTGCTTGATTAAGGGCGTTTAAATAGCCTAAAAGCTGTATATCTTCTAAAAAACGTTCGGATATTTGTAACGCTATGAGTACAAACCCTCTTTACATTGCGTAGAGAGGGTTTTAGTTTTTAGTGAATTTTTAACGTGGCTTTATCGCTTGGAAAACGTTGTTTTTGGGGCGATCTACGGTAAGGATAATTCTTTTAATGATCCCGTTAAGTAGTTCACGATAAAGTCTTACAGATGCCAAATTGAAGTCTAAAAGATCAGTTTTGGGGCGAGGAGATTCTTCTTAAGAGCCAATTTCAAGCTTATATCCTTTGCTGCGTATAACAACAATGTTGATATTGGGATCAAGTTCCAATTTTTTTCTAAGTTTTGATATGAACATATCCAGACTACGCCCTACAATAATCCCTTCGTCCTCCCATATCTCTTTTTGTAGCCGGCTTCTCTCTATAGTCTCGTTAGGAGACAACGCGAAAATGAGCAGCAGACGCGTTTCAGTTCCAGTCAGGTCTATGGTCTTTTTATTTATTATCAGTTGCCGTTCCTGCGCATTAAACAAAACCGAGCCAAAAGTGAATATCTCGGTGCACTGATCGTTAGGTAACGCTCTCCGCGGTTTAACAGATCTCAAAAGAATAAAACCAACAAATGCTAAAAATGGCAGGCTGCCCAGAAGATATCCATTCTTTGCGGTATTTATGCCCGTTGGCTTGAATTTAATATTGATCATATAAGATGCTTTTGGTTGCTTCCTTCCTTTACATGCTATAATATCATCTTTTTTATTTCCGGATATAGCAAATCCATAGGCTACACTAGCGTTGGCAGAGTTCAGAACGTTGACAATATAATCACGTGTGAGCGGGTCTTTAGCTAACAAACGCTGGGTAGTATTCACCAGGGAGTCCGGTAGAAAAGTAAGATCCTTTTCAAACCTTACCTGGTATTCATTTTCTGCGATCTTTTTTACCGGCAGCACTCTTGATGTAAGGTCGCCCGATTGTGAGAGTAGTTCATCTCCGACCTTGCGGAGCAACACTTCCCTTCTGGCGATATTAAAGTCGTCACTGCCAGTCATACTGAAAGTTGCGCAGATTGCACAGCTAAACAAGAGTACGATCAATCCGCACAGGTATTTGCGTTTCCCTGAGAGGAGGTTTCGGCTATCAAGCATAATGTCAAGATTTTAATTTACAAAGTTTACATTTTTATTTACAATCCAGGTTCTTCAGACTGAAAAATATCAAAGTAATTTCGGTGAATCAAATTGATAGGTTATGAAAAATGAAAAAATGAAAAAATTATTTGTGTTTGTTCCGGCCGTCCTCCTGGTATTATTTCTACTAAATTCTTTTGTGCTAAAAGAAAAGGAAGCGGGGAAGAAAACAACAAAGACTAAATCAGGGGTTGTAAACATCGTTTTAAGATCTACTGACGGCGGACAAACATGGCAGGACATTAGCAAAGGGCTGCCTGAAAATTTGCAAAGAGAAGGTGTGTGGAGTCATGGTTTATTTGCAAATGACCGTGGGCTCTATTTACGTGCTGGCAATGGGGTCTATCACAGTGAACCAAATTCCACAACTACTTTTTGGACAAAAGAGATTTTCCCTGGTAAACAGCGTGAGATTGCCCCTAGCAAGAATGGGATATTTGCATATAATTTCAGGGGACAATTTTTACAAAAAATAAACGGAACGAGTGATTGGTCGCCCATGTACACGAATTTTCAAGAGCAAGCCGTACGCATAGACAGAACGATAGATTGGATGTACAAGAATTATAAAGAGAGAGAAGTACGCACCGTTTTTGAAACTGCCGGAGGCACAGTTTTCATTGGCTCCAACAACAGCCTTTTTAGATCCACTAACAGTGGAAAAACCTGGAAACAAGTGCATGTTGGAGACGGTAGAATGAAATTGGTAGAGTCAAACGGTGTACTTCTGTCTACCAGCAAAGATGGAATATTAAGATCGACCGATGATGGTCAAAACTGGGATCGTGTGATTAGTGAAGGGGGTGTTGGCATCGCTGTGGAACGTATAGATGGAGGATTTGCTGCTATAGTAAACAACACAATAACCCAAACAAATAGCATACACATTTCACTGGATAGTGGAAAAACCTGGAATGCCATAGGCGAAGAACTTCAACCTTCCTGGAGCAGTTTATTAATGAAAAAAATAGGCTTACTTAAATCTTCATTGAATATTTCATCAATTAAACAAATGGGTAAATATTTAATATGTGGCCGCTCAGATGGTATATTCCGGTCATCTGACATGGGCAAAACATGGAAAAAACTGTTACTTCCTGCTATAGAAAATTATGGCTTCAATTTATCTGTTTCAGGCAACGTGATTTATGCCATACCAAATAAAGGATGTTGAAAATTCCAAAACGCCCTAGAATACCATTCATTTAAAAGGACTGTCAGTGGTATCAGTTTTATATTCAATAAACGTTTGGATTTTCTTCCCATCGCCTTAATTGAAAACATCGATTTAAGCGATTAGACTCAATAAAATTTGAAACCCTCTAAAGTGTCCCGATATCTGTGCATCCTTGCGTACAAAGCCCTGATACATACCCGTATCAGAGCTTTTTGTTTTTTGATGGTGCGGTAATAATACCGACCATAAGCTAACCATAAGCGGGGCGTTTCCGGGGGATGGGTATATAAGTAATGAAAATGTTTATCCTATCTAAGTTTGCTTTCGTAACCTATATTAATATTCCGGAAGGTTTCCAATAATTCGTATGCCATCTGTCTTATAGATGGTGGTACTGGATTCATAGGTATTGCTGTACCGTCATGATTTTGCATTGCCCAGCCTGACGTTGTTGATCTGGTTAAATCATAAATATCTTTCCAAATTGAATCATCCACATGAGCACCTCCGTCTTTGTTGGCAATGTCTTTTATAATTTTTGATCTGGAGTATGAAATTCCGTTTGAGTCAACTATAACCTTTTGATTATTCCACCAGTTGTTTTGGTTGACCATTTTAGAGTTCATCAGAGAAAGAGTCGGAGAGTATCTCCAACCCATATCAACCCTATGTTCCATAGATACTAATCCCAAATGAGATTTCATTAGGCTTTTGGAGTCATATTTGTTGGACGTACAAATAATAGGCAAGTGATTTAGCTTTAAAAGATTAATAAGGCTCTTTGATTGGTCTGTTTGATGAAATATTACCCTTATTTTGACAGCAATATCTTGCGAGATGTAGTATTTATCTTCATCATATATTTTACAAAATTGCTCAATAGATGAAAGTTGTAACTTCATCTGGTATACTAATTCATCCTTAGAAAAAGTTACTTTAGTCATAAATAAAAATACACTATTTTCTTTTAAGGAAGTTACTTTTTACCATCTCCTCCACTACCGTAGGCGTCCCGATTGTGTGTTAGGTTTCAACCCATCGGGTAAACTGACAATTAATAGATAGATCTGGGCACCCGCTCAGCCGTTTACGTCGAAAGATCAGGTTCGCAGCGCTCCAACATATCGATAAGTATTGATGAGCACGCCCGTTGGCGTGGTCTTCGTGCTTACGAAAGCGAGTTCGCGCGCGTCAACGCTGTCCGAAAAGAAGCGTTTGCCCCGGCCCAGCAAAACCGGGTAGACGATCAGCACAACCTCGTCGACCAGTCCCTCCCCGAGCAGCACAGACGTCAGCGTAGAACTTCCACAAACGATCAGATCAGGGCCGTCTGTCGACTTAACGCCGCGAACACCCGCTATGATGTCTGCGCCCAGATCCTTGACCGGCCCCCATTCGAGGCTGTCCGGCCTGTGGGTTGTGACGTATTTCGTTGCGGCGTTCAGCCCGTCCGCCATAGGATTGCTCCCAGCCTTCGGCCAGAAGCCGGCCCATGCATCGTAGGTGCGGCGGCCAAGCAGCAGATCAAAGCTCGTGCCGTATGCCTTGGGACGGCCTCTAACCCAGCCGGAGTTCGATAAGGTGTCGTCCATCCACCATACGCGTAGTCTTCGTCATGGTCGATCACGCCATCCAGCGAGACATGTTCAAAGATCCTGATCTTTCTCATTTTGTTTGTTATTAGTTTAATGGTTATACGAAGTTAAAACGGACGAGGTGCATGCGCAAGGGGCAATCGTGACAAAACGAAGGGTGTTTTGTGACCATTTGAATAATGTGTTCGATTAACTCCCCGCTGTTGGTACAAAAGCCTGATGCTTGTCTGTGTCGGGCTTTTGTTTTTATATCGATATTTATAATATGACCAAAAATTGCAAGCTTATTTTGGCTAATTTGGATTTTTGAAATAAATGCTGCTTAGATCCATAATATTTACCGGTGCTATAAATGGCTTATTTTTCATTCTTCTTTTGAGGAGTAAGCTGAGAAATTCGGATAGCGACCGAATATTAATGGTATGGATGGGGATTATTTCACTGCAACTAGGGTTTTATTACGATAACCTATCTGCCAATCCCATTTTTCCAGACTACTTACAACTGTTAGGTTTCTCTCTGCCTTTGATTAATTCTCCGGTGCTTTATTTCTATATTAGTTCATTATCTTTTGGGTACGATTTTAAATGGAGAAATATATCGATCTATTTACTTCCATTCCTATTTTTTAATTGCATAACTTTTTTTCTTCATTACACTAAAGTTGGCGACCTGTTTTTGAAGGATGGATTCCCACATTTTAGTAGTACCTTAAATTCGGGGGTTAAGTATTCCTTAACTGCTTTATTAGCAATTATTCCCGGATACTACACTGTTTTAAGCTTTCTTGTACTTTTGCGGCACCAAAAAAGACTGCCGGATAATTATTCCTATACCGAAAAAATAAACCTGAACTGGCTAAAATGGATTGTTGTTTCGCTGCTTATTCTTTTCGCCGGGCTATTTCTATTTATCAGGTATGGGGTTAGTTACGGACTTGTAGGTTACCCGGATCTTTTTGCAGTTGTTGGGGCCATCCTTACTATCTATGTTTTTTTTATTGGGTTCTGCGGCCTGCATCAGGATGCAGTATTTAACAATGGTATATCACTTCAGGTAGATACTAATGAAGAAGACATCATAGCAGCAAACTATAAAAATTCGGGGCTGAGCGATGAAAAGGCAGATCAAATTTTTATCCGGTTAAAACTTCACATGGATGAAGAGAAGCCATTCTTGAAAGAAGACCTGAGCCTGGCTATGCTTGCAGGTGATTTAGGGATTACCGCAAACCAGCTTTCACAAGTTATCAATCAAAAATCCCGGTCTAATTTTTTTAATTTCATAAACGGTTACCGGGTAGAGGCAGTAAAGGATAAATTTAAAGACCCCGCATTGTCCGCTTATTCGATATTGGGAATTGCCTACGATTCGGGTTTTCGTTCAAAGTCTTCCTTCAACAAAATTTTTAAAGAAACTACGGGCCAAACACCCTTGCAATATCGAAAGGCTGTTAGCTAATAAATTTATAGGTCCTTCCCTACCTTTTCGGACGATTGCAATCTATTTTAGATTTTCCTTTGATAAAAAACAAACAATGGAAAGTTTAACAGTTGTTCATAAAATTAATATTGCGATACATGTCGCAGCAGGTTCATTAGCATTAGTTGTTGGTTTAATAGCAATTATTGCAAGTAAGGGAAGAAAGTTACACAGGTTAACCGGGCGATTATTCCTGATCCTGATGTCTATTGTTATTATAACCGGATTAATTGGGGTGTTTGTATTCGGAAGAAATACCTTCCTGTTGGTCATAACAGTATTGAGTGGTTATTTGGCATTTTCCGGATACCGGGTCATAAAAGCAAAGTCGAATGTCCCTAAGTTTATTGACCTCGGTATATGTCTGTTATCCTTAATATCCGTATCATATTTCCTTTATTATTTTAAATCCATTGGAATGATCTGGTCTCCGGTAATTGTTTATAGCACAGTTGGCTATTTATTTTTGATGATTGTGTATGATCTTGGAAGATATTTTATACCAACCAAAACATATGCAAACCTATGGATATATGAACATATCTTAAAAATGGTGGGTGCTTTCGGCGGTTTATTATCTGCTTTTTCAGGAACAGTTTTCCCACAATATCAACCTTATAGCCAGTTTATCCCATCTATTTTAGGGACATTGATCACAATCTGTTTTATGATAAATGTTTCCAGGAGAAAAAAATATGTTAACGTTAATTAAAAAACGCTTTTATCACCTAATCATCCAACCCCTTCCCATCCAGAATTTGCGGTATAAATTTCTCAACCCGCTCCTCCCGGGTTTTAGATTGTTTGGCTGAGGAAAAATACAATAAATATCCTCTTTGCCGTCCAGGTGTTAAGGCTTCAAAAGCAGCTTTTAGTGCAGGGATCTTATCTAATTTATATTGAAATTCTTCAGCCATTTTAAATTCTGTGGTCGTTTTTAACTCCACTTTTAAGCCTGCTTTTTCAACTTCAATAGCCTCATGAATATAGGCTTTCAAAGTAGACGTCATCTCCATAATTTCCCGAAGACTAGTAAACCGAATCTGGCGCGCGGCCTGCACATTCTCTGTTTGCTGGATCATAATCCCCTCAGCATCATTTAACAAGGCTCCTTTAAAAAACAGGAACGCGCAGTATTCTTTAAAAGCATGTATCAATACAATGTTACTTTTCTGAAACGTGTAACAAGGGCAGCCCCACTTCAATTCTTCGTCCAGACCACAATCAAGAGCGATCAATCGCAATTGTTCCAATTCTTCCTGCCACTTTTTGGCTTTGTTAAAATAAAAATCAACTTTAGGGTTCATACTATACATTTATTGATTAACCGAAATAATTTTTCTACCCACAGGCCTGAAATACCATGACAAAATAATAAAAACAGTTTGCATAAATGGCCCGATAATTTCTTTTAAACCATCATCACCGATTGCCAGATGTGAAACCAGTGCCCCTGTCATAGCAAAAAAGAAACCTGCATAGGCCCATTCCTTAATTAGTTTAAACCCCGGAATTAAAATAGCTATAACTCCAAGAATTTTCCAAATGCCAAGTATATTCATAAAATAAGGTGGATACCCCAAATGAACAACCATGCCTGTCATCTCTTTTGTATGAAATATTTGCTGCAAGCCACTTACCAGCATACCAAAAGCCAGTAAACCTGTGGCAACCCAATAGATAATTATATTTCTCTTTGTCATGGTGTATTATTTTAATTTGCTTATGATGTCTTGTATCCGGTTATGTGCCATATTTATGCCTTGAGCAAAAGGTAACTTCAGCACCTGGTCTCTTTGTACAACCGATTCATATATTACATGCATACTGAGTTTACTTGTGCCTGCGGAAAGCCGTTCAAATTCATAAACCTCCAGTTGAACACCAAAAGGCATATCTTCCATTTCAAATGTTTTTGTGATCTTTTTGTTCGGGCTAAACTCATGAATTACTCCGCTGGCCTTAAACGCAACGTTCCCTTTGCCATCGCTTGTTTCAAATTGATAACTGCCATGCTTTTTACTTTCAAGCTTCAGCACTTTGGTACCCATCCATTGCTCAACAAATTCAGGCTCTGTATACGCTTTGAAAAGCAATTCTACCGGCAGATCAAATTCCCTTGTGATCACCAGATCCTGTTTGCCATCTTCGGCATTAACTTTTGTTTTTTGTTCCATAGTGGTTTATTTTTTTGATTGGTATGCTTTCATTATATCTTCCAATTTATTAAATCTCTCGTCCCACATTTTGCGGAATGGCTCAATAAAGTCGGCTACTTGTTTCATGTTTTTTGCATTAATGTGATAGTAAATTTCCCTACCGGTTTGTTTTTGTTCAAGTAATTCGCACTCGGTGAGTATTTGCAGGTGTTTTGAAACTGTGGGCCTTGCTGTATCAAAGTTAGCTGCTATTGCACCGGCAGTTAGGGCCTGCGAAGCTACCAACAGCAGTATAGCCCTCCTTGTCGGGTCTGCTATAGCCTGGAATACGTCTCGTCTTAAATTCATTATGTAGCTATTTGACTACAAATATATGCGTAGTTAAATAACTACGCAATTTTTTTATGAAAAAAATTTAAGGATTACCTTTAAGGTGATAGAAAATGGCTAACTCTTTTTTAAAGATCCAGCCCTACCTAAGGGCTAAAGTCTGTTACACATCAAACATGCTCCAGATGCACCACGTTACCAAACCGGTTAACATAGGCTACAGATTCATGTAACTTTCCGTTTATTTTATATTTTACTTTGACGGTAAATGTCCCGGCCTTATTGAGGTTAAAATACATTTGAACAGGCTCATAAACATCCTGAGGAGCAGTACTTTGTTTAATCCGGTTTGTCAGAGGTAAACATTCATCATCGGTGCAATATTTTCGCATGAATGTTATTTCACTAGGATGCATTCGTATACAGGTGATAGGTAAATCATTTCCTTTAAAGATATAAACAATTGCCTAATATATACAAATGTGATTTTTTATAGTTATTATAATTTAAATTGATTTTAAAGCTTTTAACACTTCATATATCATTAATTTACACCGTTATACAATAAATAAACATACCTTATAATGTTAATTTATCATACAACCTAAAATCAAATCACGCATTGTTAATTAATAATATAACAAATGCTTTTCTTATTAGTTATATTTACAAAGCCAAACCAATGTTTGATATGACAAAATTAAAGGCAACTATATTATGGCCATACGTTTATTTCCTTGATATATTGGTATCAATTTTTACCGATCAAACATTTAAGCGCTCAAGGGCTATCTCAAAAATATACTACAACAAGCTAGTTAGCAGGGATAGCGCCGTGGCCGGAGAAAAAGCAAAACAACAAGAAACAAATAAAGATTCTATTTTTGGGAGCGGTTTCAGAATCAACCAGGACGCCTGATATAATCGAGCTTATTCATCTTCTTCGTCATCCCCAGTTATCCATTCGGCATCCAAATCAGTCTCTTCAGCATTAGGTTCATTAATGTCATCATCAACTTGTATTTCGTGCAGATCGTTTTTCTCTTCTGCATCAAAATCTTCCTCTTCGGTGATATAATCCTCATCCGGATCAACAAGGTCAATATTATCTGATCGCATATGGCTACTTTTTTAATCAGATAACAGGACTTTAGCTAATTAGTTTCCGTTTTTATAAACTAAATAACAGTAAACAGATTAATGCGCCGACGGCAGTATTTAAAAAATTCACCACATTATTATCTATAAAATTTTTACGTTCAAGCGTCGCCCCCAGCACAGAATCAATAATATTGCCAATAAAACCTGCTGCCATTATATAAAAGAGCTGTATGCCCCAACTATTGAATAAACAATAGATTATTGCAATAATTGCAGCTCCTGTCAGTCCGATCAGCGTGCCCTCTATGCTGATTACACCATCAAGTCCACGTTCATCATTTTTTAAAGTGATGATATTGATGAATCTTTTCCCATAAACCGTTCCAAGCTCCGATGATAACGTATCAGCAGTAGCCGATGCCAGACTGCCTGCCATCATCAATTGAAACAAGGTTTGATTTTGCGGCCATATACAGGCACATAATCCTAAAATAGCGGCTACTCCCCCATTGGCTAATACTTGCCCGGATGTTCTTTTTGAGCCTTTTCCTTTAGTTGCCAATGAGGCCAGTATAAAAAAAGCCGCCAGCAAACTTATACCCTCATAACCAGCGCCTGTATAAATTAACGAGGCAACTACCCACCCTGTGATAGCCCCTGTAAGCGTAAGTTTGCGAAGAAAATAACTAAGCGCGGCAGCAATAAATAATAAAATATAGGTCATAAGTTTAGTGTGGACTTACAACAAAGATAGGCTTATGATTACCTTTGGCCGATGGACTATTTCAAAAAGCTGCAGGATCTGCTAAAAATTGAACGTACCGAAGATCGTGAAGCTTATTTGAAGCTTACAACATCCACATCAGTAACTGACCGCAGGGCTGCAGGTTTATGCTGGTATCCCATTTCAATAACAGGTACTGAACCCAGCAGAGGCGATTATCTGAACGTAGAAATTGAGCGAAGAGCACACCAGGATATCGCGCATCAATTGCGTTTTGGTAGTCCTGCAGTGCTTTTCTCAAACCATGACCCAAAAAACGACCGTGTTGAAGGCGTTATCTCCTACCAGGGTGGCGACAGGCTAAAGATCAATCTCTTTACTGAAGAACTGCCCGACTGGAGTCGGGATGGCAAACTGGGCGTTGAGCTATTGTTTGATGATAACAGCTATGACGATATGAATGCGACTTTGAAATTAGCCGCTTCCATGCCCGAAGACCGCCGGATACAGGTATTAACCGGCCTTAAAGCACCTCTTTTTGCTCCTGAAACTACTCTTCCTTTAAACGGATTAAATACTAGCCAGCAGGCAGCGGTAAGAAAAATCATTGCTGCACATGACCTGGCGATAGTTCACGGGCCGCCGGGTACTGGTAAAACCACCACTTTGGTACAGGCTATTAAACTAATGGCAGCAAATGAACAAGTACTGGTAGTCGCCCCAAGTAATACCGCGGTTGACCTGCTGAGTGAAAAACTGGCTCAGGAAGGGTTGAATGTATTACGCATCGGTAACCCGGCAAGGGTATCTGATAGGCTGATGTCACTAACACTGGATAGCCAGATGGCGGAGCACAGCTATATGAAGGAGAGCAAAAAGCTTAAAAAGCAGGCTTCGGAATATAAGAACATGGCGCATAAGTATAAGCGCAATTTTGGCAAAGCCGAACGCGACCAACGCAAGGCCTTGTTTGATGAAGCGCACAAGATCATGAAGGAAGTTGCCAAAACTGAGCAGTTTATTATTGATGACCTGGTAAGTAAAGCACAAGTGATCACTGCTACGTTAGCGGGCGCCAATAACTGGACTATAAAAGCACAAAAATTTAACACCGTAGTAATTGACGAAGCCGGGCAAGCACTGGAACCTGCCTGCTGGATACCTATATTAAAGTCGCAAAAGGTTATACTTGCCGGTGACCATTGTCAATTACCGCCTACCATAAAATCTGCTACCGCAGCTAAAAACGGATTAAACACTACTCTTTTAGAAAAATGTGTAGCCTTATATCCCGAAGCCGTTGTTTTATTGAATGAGCAATACCGGATGAATGAGGCGATCATGGGCTATTCATCAAAAGTATTTTATAATAACGAATTAAAGGCGCATGCATCAGTTGCTTCGCGATTATTATTTGAGGGCGATTCACCTTTAAATTTTATCGATACTGCCGGTTGTGGTTTTGAAAAGAAACCAATAGGCACAAGCGTTGCCAATCCCGAAGAAGCAGCATTTCTGTTTAAATATCTTGAAACATTTGTTACCGGGATTGATCCTTTCCCGACTATCGCCATAATATCTCCTTACCGGGAACAGATCAGGCTGCTAAAAGAACAGTTGACAAATACACCGGCATTGTTACCGTTTCTGGATTATATTTCTGTAAACACTATTGATAGTTTCCAGGGACAGGAACGCGACATGGTGTTGATCAGCATGACAAGGAGTAACAGCGACGGTGAGATCGGTTTCCTTTCGGATATTCGCAGAATGAATGTGGCAATGACGAGAGCAAAGAAAAAGCTGGTAGTTATTGGTGACAGCTCTACCTTAACAAGGTTGCCTTTCTATGCAGATATGGTAAATTATGCAGAAAGTTTGGGGGCTTATAAAAGTGCCTGGGAATATTCTTTCCTATAAGCTTTAATATGTCTTTCTTGGCCTTTTCTTTTTCACAGGAGGCGGAGTTGGTGCTGCGGGAGCATTTTTGTTATCCGCTACGCGTACACTTATCTTCCTGTCATCAATTTCAGCGCCGTCAAGCGCGGCAATGGCCCTACGTGCGCCTGCTTCATCATTCATATGAATAAAGCCATAGCCGAGGCTTACATCTGTTTCCTTATCAGTAATCACGGTAACAAGATCAACAAGCCCGTGGAGGCTGAATAGCTCCAGGAGTTCGGTTTTGTCCATATCGCGCGGGAAACCCACGACAAATAATTTAGTCATTGTGATTTGTTTGTTACAATACAAAGATGGAAATTATTTTATCAAATTTCAGAATTAGATTTAAAGTAAAATATATCTTTTTATAAATATCGCAATTTATGAAAGAAGAATATTCGTAAGTTGCATTTAAATATAATGGCGAATCTTCAACAATCATTTTTAGGCTATAACCACCTGGTAAAACCGGTAAACGGTTCAAAGGTGGCATTAACCACTTATGAACACAATGCCGGGTTTGAAGATTGGCATGCACACGAAAACGCCAGCATCAGCCTATTACTATCCGGCACTTATGAGGAAGACCTATCGGGCAAACAATTCAAGAGAACTCCCGGCGACCTGAAGTTTATACCGGCAGGCGTAGTACACCGCTGTAATAAATATGCTCCCGGTACCCGTAAGATCAATCTCGATCTGCATACCAATTTACTTGAACACAGCACCACACTTGCAGATCAATTAAGTAGTCGCGACCCGCAAACATTGCCTGCTAAATTCACGCTGTTAAAACTATATCATGAGCTTGATGACATCGGCAGCCACTCACAGGCATCCGCTGAGCTGCTGCTGTATGAACTTTTTAACCCCATCCATCCTGCCGGGATAAAAAAATATAGTACCGTACCATTATGGGCATTCCGTTTAAAGGAAATATTAAATGACGAATGGGACAAACCTTTCCAACTGGACGATCTCTCAATTAGGCTAGGCGTTCACCCGGTTACCATATCACGCTATTTTCCTTTGTATTTTTCATCAACCTTAGGCAATTATATTAAGCAGATTAAGGTAGATAAGGCGCTTGCCTTAATTAAAGGCACCTCACTCCCGCTAACTGAGGTTGCTTATACTTGTGGCTTTGCCGACCAGGCTCACTTTACCCGCACGTTTAAAGCTATTACAGGCTATCTGCCTAAAGAATTCAGGAAAGTTTAACAATCCGGGCTAATTTCATTCAATTTTGAAGACTTAAGCATGGCTACTTTTGATTAAAATACATTAACATGCTTCCATCATATATCCCCCTGAAAAAATCAACCTTTGCATTAACTATTGGGTTGCTATGTCTGTTTACAAACACATATGCGCAAAAATACGACCCATTTGATGGCAAGGCACAGGATTTTCATGTTCAGCTAACGCGATATTTTAAAAGCCAGGAGGATGAAAAGATATCGCTAAAATTATTATCAGACAGCACTACTGCTTTCCATAAGGATTCTGTATGGAACCTGAATAATTTGCGCGCGCATTTAGATAGATATGAATCGTTACTGGTTTCGCTGCAAAGGCATTTGCAATATTACCGGCTGGTTTGTTATAAAAACAACAAAGATACCCTGGCACAACACACCGGCCAGAAGATAGATGAAAGTATTGACGAACTGCAAGATGCTACCAATGGTATCCTTCAAAAAACACCATTTACTACCATTAACAATACACAACTAAGCAAATATTTTTTAGTAAAATACCAGTACCTATTGGCTCAGGCCAAACAAAATGCAGCTCATAATTTATCAACGCACGACGACCATTTGATCAACATCTTATTAGATGACCACCTTATCGACCGTTATGACGCACTGATGGATAATGTTAAGGCAGACAGTATTACTTATAACGGCAAAAAATACAACCCGGTAAATGACAAGCAAATCTTCTTAAAAAGCCCGGATAGTTTATTGCGAAAAATGGGCATGACAGCGTACTACCAGGCCTACACAAATCATGGGGAGATATTAGCGGCAACGTTGATAGATATTACCAAACAAAGAACAGCTTTATTTAAAGCCTATGGGTTTAAAAGCGCGCCTGAAAGAACTTATGCCCGAAAACTGCAACTATCCGAGGCCAGCGTAAAGCAAATGCTTACAGAAATGACCACTCATGCCGATGTTTTAAAGGCTTACCAACAGCTACAAACAGACCAGGTAAAACGGGTAACAGGCATAAGCCATGTACACAGTTGGGACACAACATTACCAATGGGTTTTACCTGGCAACCATTGCCATTTAGCCAGGTACGGCCACTGGTTTTAGATGCACTTGCTCCATTGGGTACGGAATATGTACAACACTTTGCGTATCTGCTTAACCCGGCTAATGGCGAACTGGATATTGCACCGGGGCCAAACCGGGTAACCGAGTTTACTTCCGTAGGCTTCCCCCGTGTTCCGGAAAGCTTGTATATGAAAAGCTATGGTGGTGCATTAAGCGATGTATCTCACTTAATACATGAGGGCGGTCATGCTATTCATGAACAACTGATGAGTGAGAACCTGAGTGTGCCATCATATGTTCAGGGGCCTAATTTTCTGTTTGAATCATATGCTATGCTGAACGAATTACTATTGCTTGATGCTTTGGAAAAGAAAGACACAACAGTTAAAGGCAAAGCCTTTTATACCAAACAATTTTTAGACAAGCTTTCGCTGGAAGTATTTACTTCGGCAGAAGAAGGTGCTTTTGAGCAGGGATTATATGATGGTGTAACAGCCGGCAACATCAATACCCAGGCTGATGTGGACAGCCTTTATGCCGGCATCATGAATAAATATGACATCTATTTCCCCAATGAACCACAAAGGCACAGCGAGTGGATCAACAAGCGTTTAGTTTTTGACGATCCCTTGTACAATGTGAATTATTTATACGCCATGCTGGTCACCTGCAAACTGTATGAATTGCAGCACACTGACCCTAAAACATTCGCCACAAATTATACCGCGTTGTTAAAGAATGGTTTTAATGCGCCTGTAAATGTGCTATTGAAAAAGTTCATGGGGTTCGATCTGGATAATACCACCTTACTAAGCGGCGCATTGCAACTAATGCGTGATAAAACCGCTCAATTAAAAGCTTTATATGCGCAGTATTAAATAAATCCCCATCTTAGCGGTGGCTATATAAACCGCCATCTACTATAACATGGTATATATAATTGCATTCATTGTAATCGGCCTTGCTGGCTACCTTATTCTCCGCCGGAAAAATAGGCCTGAGGTAAGCATCCAACCACAGCAATACAAGGCATTACTTGAAACTAATGTTGCTTATTACCGCAAATTAGATGCAACAGGCAAAGTCCGGTTTGAAAAACTGGTGGATACTTTTTTAAACGGCATCAATATTGAAGGTGTAGGCACTGAAGTTTCAGATACCGACCGTGTGTTGATCGCATCCAGCGCGGTGGTTCCGATTTTTGGTTTCCCTAACTGGAAATACAAAAACCTGACCAATGTGATCCTCTACCCCGACACCTTCGATCAGGAATTTCAGTTTGAGGGTGAGAACCGCAGCATATTGGGCATGGTAGGTTCGGGCTATATGAACGGGCAAATGCTCTTATCGCGCGCTGCATTAACAAAAGGATTTTCGGCTAATGCCGGCATGGAGAATACGGCCATACATGAGTTTGTACACCTACTCGATAAATCCGACGGGGCAACAGATGGCATCCCGGAAAATCTGATGGCTCATGAATATGCCGCCCCATGGCTCCACATGATGCATGTTGAAATGCACCGCATTGCTGAAGGAAAATCCGACATCAATCCTTACGCATTAACTAATGAAGCCGAATTTTTAGCAGTAGCCTCCGAATACTTTTTTGAGAAGCCTGATCAGCTGCAACATAAGCACCCTGAAATTTACGCTCAGCTAAGCCTGATATTCGGGCAAAACCCTGTTTCTTAATTGCTGTATAAGAATATTTTTCTAAATTAATATCCGGCTATTAAAAACCTTATACCGCTATGCAACGTAACTCTTATATAGCGCAATAGCCGGCTTGTTCATTATAATGTAACAATATAGTTTCGGGAGCTAATAAAAGTACTATATAAAGATTTTTTACGCTTAAAATAAAACAAAACGTGTTACAACTTCTTTTTAAATAATTGTTTTTGTATTATTACCCATACGTCTAATCCGCAGTGATATGCATAGTATGATAATACATAAAGCCAGCTGAATTTATTACTATGCGCAACAAAATACCCCTAAGTGCAAAAGTATTACTGCTAATACTTATCCCTTTTAGCATCCGAGCTAAAACGCTCACCTACCCGGTAAACGTTGGCAACATGGTTTGTGAATATAAAACAAATCCCATATCAGTTGATGTCAGCAATCCGCGTTTAAGCTGGAAACTCTATTCTTTAATCAGAAACACCCGGCAAAACGCTTATGAGATAAGGGTTGGCAGCAATGCCCTGCTATTAACCAAGGGCAAAAAACTCATATGGGAATCGGGCCGCGTTAATTCTGATCAGTCTACACAGGTACCCTATAAAGGCCCGGCACTAATCTCACGCGAGAAATGTTACTGGCAGGTACGGGTATGGAATAATAAGAACCAGGCATCGGGCTGGAGCGAGGTCAATTACTGGAAAATGGGCTTATTGAACCGTAGCGATTGGGTAGCTCATTGGATACAAGACACCTATAAATCCGACACTACTGGCGGCCCAAGCCCTATGTTCCGGAAAGAGTTCAACATCAAAAAACCAATAAGGGCAGCTTATCTATACATCACAGCCCATGGCGTTTACGAGGCTCAATTGAATAATGAAAGAGTTGGTAATGACTATTTCACACCTGGCTTTACCAGCTATAAAAAACGTTTGCAGTACCAGGTATACGATGTTTCATCAGCTATAAAAAAAGGCGATAATGCCATAGGTGTAACTTTGGGCGATGGTTGGTATCGTGGTTATACTTATGATCGTAAAAAGGATGTGTATGGCAGCAAACTGGCACTTCTTTTTCAGCTGGAAGTGATTTATGAAAATGGTAGCCGTCAAATTATTACTTCCGATAAGAATTGCCGTGTTACTTATGGCCCGATCCTGAAATCATCATTTTTTGATGGAGAATTATACGATGCCCGCAATGAAAAGCCAGGCTGGTCAGGTGCAGATTATAACGTTAGTCAATGGGATAACGTACAAACAAATGATAGCATAAAAGATCATCTGATCGCCATGTATGGCCCCCCTGTTACAAAGCATGAAAAATTTACACCCATACAGGTATTAACAACACCCGAAGGCGACCGCGTAGTAGATTTCGGACAGAACCTGGTTGGCTGGGTGCAATTCAGGCTAAAAGGGAAAGCAGGTGATACACTCCGCTTATTTCATGGCGAAGTACTCGATCAAAAAGGAAACTTCTACAATAAAAACTTACGTACTGCCAAACAAGAGATCACCTATGTTTTCAAGGATGGCGATGCGGAAACTTATGAGCCTCATTTCACTTTCCAGGGTTTCAGGTATGTGAAAATCCAGGGCTATACTGGCCCTATCGATTCAACAAACTTTGTGGCCTATGCTTTATATTCCGACATGGGGCAAACGGGTAACTTCTCTACCTCAAATGAACTGGTAAACCAACTGCAGCATAATATTCAGTGGGGGCAAAAGGGTAATTTTATCGATATCCCAACTGACTGCCCACAACGCGACGAGCGTATGGGCTGGACAGGTGACGCGCAGGCATTTTGCAGTACAGCAACTTTTAATATGAATGTAGCAAGCTTCTTCACCAAATGGTTAAAGGACCTTTCTGCCGATCAGCTTAAAAATGGCGCGGTACCCTATGTAATACCCAATGTTTTGGATAGCACTTATGTTGCCGCCTCCGGTTGGAGCGATGTGGCTACTATTGCACCATGGACTATCTATTTGGCCTACGGCGATAAACAAATATTACAGCAGCAATATGCAAGTATGCAAAGCTGGGTGAGCTACATACAATCGCACAGCAGGAATAACCTGTGGGATACCGGCAACCACTTTGGCGACTGGCTTTTTTATTCCGGTACTGATTATGAGGACGGGGCTGCCCTCACTGATAAAAACCTGATAGCACAGGCATTTTACGCGTATTCAACCCAATTGCTAATTAATGCGGCTAAGGTTTTAGGGCGGGATGAAGATGTAAGGATCTATACTTTATTACTTAACAGTATAAAAAAAGCCTTTCAAACAGAATATGTTACACCGAGCGGCAGGATGATATCGGGCACACAAACATCCTATGTACTCGCGCTTAATTTCGACCTGCTCCCCGAAAATTTAAGAGAATCAGCTATAAAAAGATTAGTGCAAAACATTGATGATTATGACGGCCACATTACCACCGGCTTTTTGGGTACGCCTTACATATGCCAGGTATTGAGCAGGTTTGGTTATACCGATGTCGCTTTTTCGTTATTAATGAAAAAATCATACCCATCGTGGCTTTACCCGGTTACCAAAGGTGCAACCACTATATGGGAACGCTGGGATGGTATAAAACCCGATGGCACATTGCAGGACCCGGCCATGAACTCATTTAACCACTACGCCTATGGCGCTATTGGCGATTGGATGTATAAGGATATCGCGGGCATACGCACTGATGAAAATTCGCCGGGTTTTCACAAAATATGGATCACCCCGCATGTTGGGCGTCATCTTACATCGGCTCAGGGCACACTGGAAACCATGTATGGCGCAATAAAATCAGCATGGAGCATTGCCGACAGCACATATACACTTAATGTTACTATCCCTCCAAATACAACAGCCAATATTGTACTGCCTTCAGTTTCAGGTCTAATAACCGAAAGCGGCAATAATATTTATACCGTACCCGAGATCAGCAACATTCAAAAAAACAATACGGGGATGCAATTAACAATAGGCTCGGGTGATTACACATTTGTTTATACTTATAAACCAACTGTACCTGTGGTTAAGCACTAAAAAGGCACTACAATTTAAGTTTTTGGCATTGATATACACTTAAATGCGATATTAAATCTATTTTTAACATATGATCCTATCTGAAAATCATCCTACCGAAAAGAGCTTTAAATATCGTTGTTTGTTAAATGCATTTTTATGTATAACAGCCCTCATATTGACAACAAACAGCGATCTGTTTGCACAATTACATATCGTTCCGCAACCGGTTAATGCTGTTCAGCAAAAGGGTTCTTTTAGTTTAAAAGATGGGGCTACAATTACTGTAGATGCAGAGAGTCAAATTGTGGGCAATTATTTACAGCAGTATTTAAAAGATACTTACCAGTTAAATGTAAAGATTAAGACATACGATCAAATTCCGCCAAACGCCGGAATCCAATTAGTGAGCAAGGCTACCGATACCGTTAAAGGTGCTTATACGATGTCGGTATCGCCCAAAAGCATTATCATAACAGGAAGTGGACCGGGGGTATTTTATGGGGTGCAGTCACTGATACAATTATTACCCGGCACGATAAGTAAATCATTGGCCGTTCCTGCCTGCCGGATAGCGGATAAACCCCGTTTTCAATGGCGTGGATTGAGCATTGATGTAAGCCGCCATTTTTTCACGGTTGATGAGGTAAAGAAATACATCGACATGATGGCGCATTACAAACTAGATATTTTGCACTGGCATTTAACCGATGATGAGGGTTGGCGCATACAGATTGATAAATACCCGCTTTTAACCGAAATTGGTGCTAAAATAGCCTACTACGCAAAGCAGGGTAAATTCAGAAAACTGGACAACCTGAATGACGAAGGCCGGGATGGGTTTTATACCAAAGATGATATCCGTGCAGTTGTTAAGTACGCACAGGACAGATTTATTACAATTTTACCCGAAATTGAAATGCCCGGACATAGCGAGGCGGCTATTTTTGCTTATCCGGAATTAGGCTGCAAGGATTCAACAGGAGAAGTACACCGTGTGCGCATGCTCGACCCAAGTGAATACACTTTTACATTTTATGAAAATGTGCTTACAGAGGTAATGCAATTGTTTCCTAATCAATATATACACATCGGTGGTGATGAGGCTGAGGTTACCGATTGGCTTAAAAGTCCGACCGCTGTAGCCCTGATGAAAAGGGAGCATTTTACCGAGCCGGGACAGGTGCAAAGTTATTTTATTAAAAGAATTGAGAAATTCCTGAATGCCAACGGCAAAAAACTGATCGGCTGGGATGAGATATTAAAAGGCGGACTGGCTCCATCAGCAACTGTAATGAGCTGGGAAGGTGAAGAAGGTGGTATTATAGCTGCAAAAATGCACCATAAAGTGATAATGACTCCCCTGCCCCAAATGTATTTTGATGCACCACAAGCCAACGCAGTAACCGAACCTATCGGCTGGAACGACCCGGTGAGCTGGCAGATGGTTTACAACTATGAGCCACAATCAAAACAACTTACGCCTGATGAGGCAAAATACATATTAGGTGCGCAGGCCAATATTTGGGTAGAGAAAATCGGCACCTATAAGCACCTGGAGTATATGATCTATCCCCGTTTACTCGGTATAGCTGAATTAACATGGACACCAAAATCCGAAAAGGATATTAAACGCTTTGAACAAAGCATGTATGCCAATTATCGTTTATTTAACTTATGGCATCTTAATGCGCGAATACCCAATGCTGATGGGTTGAAGAGTGTGATCACCAATAAAAACATCTATTCACAAACCATAACTTACCCATTAAATGGTACCCAGATACGGTATTCCTTTACCGGGAAGACTGATACGAGTGTTGTGGCTAATTCATTTCCATTATTATTGAGTTCGACATTTAAAGACAGTTTACCCATCAGGTTATATATTACACGTCCGCCTGCAAAACCCATTACACAAATTGCCACGATAAAACATGTTAATGTACTACAACCTTTAGCAAATACACCTCACCTGCAACCAGGCCTGGGTTATTTTGCGTACAGAACCACGTACAATAACTATCCGACATTGGATACAGCTAAAAATTTCGTGACCGGCGCTTGGCAAGCGGGCGACTTTATCAAGCCATTCCCCGGCCAGTTTAATACCTGGGTTAAATTAAACGGATACCTTAAAATTGATGCGGAGGGTGATTATCTGATCACATCAGATTTCGAGAATAGTCCTTTGATATTATTGGGTAACCTTGTTATCATCAATGGCAATGAAAACAAATACGTTGAACCACAGGAAACCATTTTGCATCTGCAAAAAGGCATATACCCAATAAGCGGTTATTATTTGGCTGATGCTACAAATAGTGAGCAAACATTGATCAGCATAAAAACAACTGATGGTAATTCTGCAGGAACATCATACCTGTTTCATTAATTTGTTATAATGATGGGCAAAAGAATACAACTGTTAATTTTAATACTGGGCTTTACCACTATAACACAGGCGCAGGTTTATAAAGACCCAAAAGCGCCAATCCAGGCACGGGTAAAGGATCTTTTAAGCAGGATGACCATTGAAGAAAAGATTGGGCAAATGACTGCTTCTGATCTGGATAAACCTTTGAATGGCGATATTGCTTATGGTGTTTGCGCCAGTCCCTTTTTATCTGTGGGCGATGTAGCTAAACAGTCGATCGCTGCAAAAAAAGAAGTACGGGAAAAATCAAGACTGGGCATACCACCTATTCAAATTGGCGAATGTTTGCACGGGCAACTGGCCGCAGGCGCTACCATCTTCCCGCAAGCTATAAACCAGGGATGCACCTTTAACCCGGCTTTAATTCAGCAAATGGGTTCGGTGATTGCCTATGAAGCATCCTCATCAGGTGTTGATCAGGCACTATCTCCTTTGTTTGACCTGATCCGCGACCCAAGATATGGTCGTGTTGAAGAATGTTATTCCGAAGATCCTTATCTGGTAACTGCAATGGGAACTGCCTTTGTAAGAGGCATGCAGGGTGAGGCAGCACAAAGCAGGGTTGGCATTGGTAAGGATAAAGTGATGTGTACCGCCAAGCATTTTGCCGCGTATAGTATCACCACAGCGGGTATTAACCTATCCCCAGCCGAAATTGGCGAACGCGAGTTACGCTCTATGATATTGCCACCATTTAAGGCAGCGGTGCAACAGGCAAATATATATTCAGTAATGCCTGCTTATAACGAGATTGATGGCGTACCTGCACATGCCAATAGTTTTTTATTGAATCATATATTAAGAAAAGAATGGGGCTTTACAGGCTATGTGTTTTCTGATTATGATGGCTTGATCATGCTGAACACCTTTCACAAGGTTGCAAAGGATAAGGAAACTGCTGCCATGGTGGGCCTAAAGGCTGGTGTAGACCTGGAATCACCGCAACCCGATGTTTATCCCAAATTGATCGAACTGGTAAAATCGGGAGCTATCAAAGAATCATTGATAGATACTGCAGTGGCCCGTATACTTACCGCAAAATTTAAAGCAGGCTTATTTGAAAAGGCAACACCTGATACTTTACAGCTAAAAGCGCGGGTGCATACACCACAACATATCGCGCTTTCACAACAGATAGCTGAAGAATCCATCATACTGCTAAAAAATAACAAGCAGCTTTTGCCTTTAAATATTAATAACATCAAATTGCTGGCTGTTATCGGCCCGAATGCAAACCAGGTTCAATATGGCGATTATAGTCCGACCCGTGATAATCTTTCAGGCACTACCGTATTGGCTGGTATTAAGGAACTGGTTGGCAATAAAATAAAACTCAACTATGCAAAAGGTTGCGACCTGATGGCGAATGATAAAAGCGGCTTTGATGAAGCGATGAATGCAGCCAACAATAGCGATGCTGTTGTGGTGGTACTGGGCACTACAAGCGTAGTATTTCAGGGTGTGGGCTGGAACGGGCATTTGCCGGCTAACGAACCTAAAGATCCGTTTACCTGCGGCGAGGGCTATGACGTAACCGACATCAACCCGCAAGGCGTACAGCGTGAGCTATTGCAAGCATTATACAAAACTGGCAAGCCGGTAATACTCGTACTGGTAAACGGCCGTCCCTGGAGTATTGCCTGGGAAAAAGAAAACATCCCCGCTATACTCGAGGCTTGGTATCCCGGCGAAAAGGGCGGGACAGCAATTGCCAATATACTTTTCGGCAAAGTAAATCCATCAGGCAGGTTAAATGTATCTATACCGCAATCAACCGGGCATATCCCCGTGTATTATAATATGGCAAACACCAATAAAGGCTTCTACCACAATCCGGGTACGCCTGATAAACCGGGACAGGATTATGTATTTTCATCTACTGCTCCCCTGTTTCCGTTTGGTTTTGGGTTGAGTTATACCACGTTTGATTATTCGAACATGAAAGTATCAGCCGAGCAGTTTAGCATAAATGACAAGGTTGAAGTTAGTGTTGATGTGAAAAACTCAGGAACTGTGGTAGGTAAAGAAGTGGTACAAATGTACCTCGGCAACAAAGTAAACAGTGTAAGTACGCCAGTTATGGCGTTAAAAGGCTTTGATAAAATATCATTGCAGCCCGGCGAAACGAAAACGGTTAAATTCACCGTATCACCCGATGATATTGCCATCTGGAATACAGAAATGAAGCACGTAACCGAGCCCGGAACATTTGATATTATGATAGCCCGTTCGGCCGAAGATGTAGTATTGAAAAAAACAGTGGAGTTTAAATAATGAAAGGCATAAAAGATGCAAATCAAGTTCCCCTCTCGAGAGGGGGCGCGAAAGCCGGTGCAGTTGCAGGGGTGTGTTCTACATGCGGTATAAACACACCCCTACACCCCTCTCAAGAGGGGAATCGCACGGGCCTTGCTTTAGTAATTTGTGTTATTTTATTAACCTCAGTCTTTCGTGCCAACGCCCAATCCTACACTAAATACGTAAACCCATTTATCGGCACGGCGGCAACAGGGCATACTTTTCCGGGCGCCACAGTACCCTTCGGCATGGTGCAACTAAGTCCGGAAACTGGCAATTTTGGATGGGATTACTGCTCGGGCTATCGCTATGAGGACAGTGTGATCACTGGTTTTGCCCACACCCATTTAAACGGCACGGGTGGCGTTGACCTGGGTGATGTGCTCTTCTTCCCTTTCCAGGGCAAAACGCCTGCAACTTTTGTAAGTGGTTTTTCAAGATCGACAGAAAAGGCCTCTCCGGGTTATTACACCGTTGTATTAAACCGGAATAGCATCAAAGCTGAGCTTACCGCATCGCCGCATACAGGGTTGCACCGTTATACTTTTAATAATAAAGGTGATTCGCATATTTTGGTGGATATCCAGAGCAGCCTGGTCGATTCCAAAGAAGAATTGGAAAGCCATCTTTTAGACGGATCGATCACCATTAATGGCAATAATTCCATCAGCGGTTACACCTCCACATCGGTTTGGGTGGATAGGAAAATGTTTTTTACCGCGATATTCAATAAGCCATTTACCGGCTATCATTTTATAGATGGCAATAACAAAAGGCGTCTGGTGCTTGATTTTGATACCAAAGTCGGCGGACAGCTAGAAGCAAAAGTGGCCATATCTGCCGTTAGTATTGAAGGTGCTAAACTCAATTTATCTGAAACTATAAATAAATCCTTCGAGATAGTTGAAGGCGAAGCCGTACAAGCCTGGGAAAACAAGTTGAGTGTTATTAAGGCCGAAGGTATTGATGATGAAAAGACCAATCTTTACACCAGCCTTTACCACCTGTTTATCCAGCCTAATAACATCGCTGATATTGATGGCAAATATCGTGGCGCAGATGGAAAGGTGCACCAATCAGCTGATAAGGTGTTTTATTCGACTTTTTCGCTGTGGGACACCTATCGCGCAGCACATCCCATGTATACCATACTTTGCCCCGACTGTGACGGGCAAATGGTTGAAAGCATATTGCAACATTTTGACGTAGCCAAAGCATTACCCATCTGGACCTTATGGGGTAAGGAAAGCTATGCCATGATCGGCAACCACTCCATACCTGTTATAGTTGATGCCAGTTTAAAAGGTATAAAGGGTTTTGATAAAGAAAAAGCATTCGCCGCTATAAAGAAAACGTTAACTACAAACGTAAATCCAAAATACGACTGGCACCTTTATATGCACTATGGCTACCTGCCATCGGATATAGTAAAACGTGAAGCGGTATCAAGGACATTAGAAGCTGCTTATGATGACTGGTGCGCAGCTCAATTAGCTAAAGCATTGCATAAACAGGCAGATTATGCCTATTTCACCAGGCGTTCAAAGTTTTATGTTAACCTATTTGATAAATCAACCAACCTGATGCGTGGTAAACTGGCAAACGGTAAATGGGTTGAGCCATTTGCACATTTGGATAGTGGTCAGTTGGCTATTGGCGGCGATTATACCGAGGGCAATGCCTGGCAATATGTATGGCAGGTACAACATGATATACCGGGATTAATTAAGCTGATGGGCGGCAACAAAGTATTCTCCGATAAATTGGATTCCTTATTTACCATGCCGGCAAAGGTATTTGGCAAAGGATCAACGCTGGATGTTACGGGTTTAATCGGCCAGTATGCACATGGCAACGAGCCGGTGCACCATGTGGCTTATTTGTACACGTTGGCAGGCAATCCGGCTAAAACACAGCAATATGTAAGGCAGGTGCATGAGCAGTTCTATCAAAACAAACCGGACGGCCTGTCGGGAAATGATGATTGCGGACAGATGTCGGCCTGGGATATTTTTACAACCATGGGCTTTTACCCCGTTAACCCGGTAGATGGCAAATTCGTTTTTGGCGCTCCGCAGATGAGGAATATTGATATTACCTTACCTAATAACAGGCATTTTGTAATACAAGCAGTAAACCTGTCGCAGACAAATAAATATGTGGAAAGCATAAGCTTAAACGGCCGTATCTATACCAAACCATATATCACTTATAAAGATATCATGAGCGGTGGCAATTTGGTGTTTACCATGACTGATAAACCTGCAGCACCAAATTTTCAATAGGTTTATTTAACCACATAAGTTTTTTTCTCAGGCCCCACTCCTGTTATCGTAATTGATTTCCAGTTGGATGGCAGCGTGCTTTTAACTTGGGTGATCCCGTTTGATGTAATATCTAATCCTCCAAAACCCATTAACAGGCTTTGAATGATACCACCCGCCCCGGTTGCAAAATATGGATTTGTACCGCCCTTTGTTTCAGCTATCACCCTGAATGGCGGATTAAGGTTAGGCTCATAAGCATCTTTGAAGTAATGATATGCTTTATCACCGTTTCCTAATCTTGCATATAATAAGGTAAAAATGGCTTGTGTCATGGCTGGCGTACCCTCATTTGGTATCCGGCTTTCATAAAACTCCAAATCTCTTTTTACCTGTGCGGGATCAGTTATTGTTTTTAGCGGATAGGCCAGCAAATTCACGTCGGCTTGCTTAATACCGCCACCTTTATAAGTTGCAAACTCTTTGGTTACCCCATCCGGGAACTTTAATATGGGGATGTTTTGCGCAACCAATTGCCAATCAGGGTCAGCTTTCATGTTCAAAACCTTGGCTGCTAACACGGCGCATTGCAAATTGGCCTTTGCCGCAGCATTGGTGAAAGCATCATTGTCTATCCCTTCTGCCCATTCATCAGCGGCAATTACATTTTTAATATCGTATTGACCAGAACCGTTACGTTCAACCCTGCTCGCCCAAAAATCGGCACACGCGGATATAATAGGCCATCCTTTTTCCTGCAGCCATTGTTTATCCTGGGTTACGCAGTAATAATTCCATGCAGCCAATGCCACGCAAGCGGTAATATGGTGTTCAAAAGGGCCACTTAATGAACCGACAGGCGTTTCCTCGGTACCATTATCCGCACTCTCCCAGGGGTACATTGCACCTTTAAAACCATGTGCAAAGGCATTTTGCTTCGCGGCAGCAAGGCGTTCATAACGATATTCAATTAGTGATTTGGCAATTTCAGGGTGAAGCACTAACAAAGCCGGAAACATCCATAGATCAGAATCCCAGAATATATGCCCGTTATATCCCAATCCCGATAATCCCATTGGCGATGGCGCGTAAGCAGTTCCTTCGCGTGAGAATGAATATAAATGGTATAACATGCTGTGCACATCTTGTTGCGCCTGCGGCTCACCGTCAATTTGTATATCACTTTTCCAAAGCTCAGCCCACGCTTGGGTATGTGCTTTTATCAAATCATCACGGCCCTGTAACCGGGCAAATATAGTTAAACGCTCCGCCTCATTTAATGGGTCAGCGGTATGCGTGGAGGTTATAGACGAACCCACTATACTATAAGTATACGTTTGTCCCGCAGCTAATTCCTTACTGAACCGCATGGAATGCATATTATTATCCAGCATCTCATGCATCAGCCTTGGCGCTAATGAATCTGCCTCATTAAATATAAAAGCATTAGAGGCGCATAATTGCAGCTTACCTGTCGGACTTTTAGCTGTAGAGGTAAGCAAACTGATACGACCTGTTGGCCCGTCAACCTCATTATAATAATTCTGCACATCACGCAAAGCATCCGGCGCTTGCATTACACTGGCAGCGGTAATGTTTACCGTCTTTTTTGCAGTAACAGATACATCCATCAACACACAAAAAGGCAATTGTCTGAGCGAATAATAGGTGTATTTTATGGAAGCAACATCGCCATAATCAAAAGTAGTGGTGAACGAGGCATGCTGCATATCCAGTTCCTGCTTCATGTTCTTCACCTTGCTGGCATCCCAGTCATCGCCATTAAATAGCAGATACATGTTCAGCAAATTAAAGCTGTTCAGAAAATTGCTTACCCTACCCCTGCCATACATATCATAAGCACCCGCCAGCACTACATTTTTTACCTGAAATGGTTCTGATGATGATACGATCCCTATCATACCGTTGGCAACCGTAACACCATAGTAATTTGCCGGGTCAATTTTATCGGCCTTAATTATCCATGGGTCTTGCGCTTTTGCGCTGATCCAAAATAAACTCAGAGCCAATAGCAGGATTATACCTTTATTCATAATGTTTTATAAAGTTTTAATATCTATTTGCAAAGGCTGTCCGTTCCAGCTGAAATAGATCTCATTACCAATAACTGTGTATTTAGTCTTATTGGAAAATTTAACCCTCCTGACCCTTTCGCCCGGTATTTCTAATTTGAATTTCTTTTGCCTATTGATCAAATGCTCTGGTTTTATACTGATATGATGTTCATTACCGGCACCACTACTGGTAAAGGTAACCAGGTCGTATTGTTTTTTTTGTAGAGAGTTAGCATCTGCTCCGTTATCATAAAACCATTGCGATTTTACAGTTGAACTGGTAGTACCCATGTAATATTTAAGGATCAGACTTTTACCATCGTATTGATTGGTATTGGTTATTGGCGCTGTCATTGTTATAATGCTTCCTGCTTTAACAAATAAGGGCAAGCTATCCAATGGTGCGACAACATCAGCAGAATCGCTGTAAGAATTCATATTATTAAAACCTATCCATTCACCTTTGGGGAAAATAACCTTCTTTTCGGTTTGGCCTTTAACAATTACTGGTGCAACTAACAGGTGCCCGCCCCATAAATACTCATCATTTATGTTAGACAGTTGTTTATTGTCGTCGAAATAATTAAGTGGCAGCATCAACGGTCGACCAGTTGTTGTATTGATATAGGCCAACGTATAATTATAGGGTAGTAGCTGATATCTTAGCTTTATATATTTTGTAACCCTTAAACGTGTACTATCATCCCAAAAAATAGGTTCGGGCGAATAATTAGTGGCATCGGCATGGGTACGCATTACCGGACAAAAAGCGGCAAACTCCAGCCAGCGCGAGTAAAGCTCAGGATCACCCTCTAATTTTGTTTGTCCTGTGGTAAATCCGCCTGCATCCATGTGCATATACCCCACGCCATCTAAACCCATAGTGGTAATAATGGGGATCTGTGCTTTCAGACCGTCAAATGACCGGTCAATATCACCCGACCATGGAAATACCGAGTATCGCTGCATACCCGCATACCCTGAACGTGGCAACAAAAGTATACGGCTTGCAGGAAAATCCTTGCGGTAACCATCGAAAGCTGTTTTTGCCCAAATAAGCGCGTACACATTATGAACCTTGCTATCCGACCCTGCAGCAAAGCGCAAACTATCCGAGCTTGACTCCGGCTCACCCAGATCCATCCACCAGCCTACTGTGCCTTCTTTTATGCGGGCTTTGTAAAAATTCCAGTAAAACTGTTGTGCTTGAGGCTTAAAAATATCCAGCAATCCTGCCGGGCTTGCCCAAAAATCCTTGAATATGTGTGGCGCCGGTTTAGTGATATAATCAGGTGTAAGTAAATGCTGTTGCAGAGCGGCTTTATAATTTTCTGATTTCTTAGTAATATAGGTTTCGCTTATGGTGATGACCTTAATGCCCTTGTTCAGATAATTATGCAGCATTTTTTGCGGATCAGGAAAACTATCACGGTACCAGTTATGGTTACCCATTAAAGTATCAGCCTTATACCAAAAAAGATCGAACACAACAGCATCAAGCGGTATACCAGCTGCCTGTGTTTTATCAATTATATTGGTTACTTCCTTTTCTGATTTATACCCATATCTTGATGATATATAACCCAATGCCCAACGAGGCGGCAAAGGTTGCCTGCCAGTTAAATTTGTATAATTATAGACTACCTTATCCACACTCTCGCCACCAACAAAAAAGAAACTTACCGGGCCCGATGATACTTTGTAACCGAGCACATTCGGATCGGTCTTACAAACATCAAAGCTGCTTTTGGCGGCATTATCCATATATATACCATACTTACGGCTTGATATTAGGAAAGGGATAGAAATATTCAGATCGGTTTGCCCAAACTTATAATCCCAATGTGCCTGGTTGTAATTTTGTAGTATCTGACCTCTTTTATTCAGTTCGATAGCCTTTGAACCACCGCCATAAAAAGCTTCCTTACCATCTGAATGAAAGCCGATTGCAGAACTATCAGCTGTCTTCAGGTAATTAAATGCTTTTGATAGTGTATCATTTTTAAGGTCAATAAAACTCACCGAAAGGTCTTTTTTGTTTACGACAACCTTGAGTAAGCTAGTTTTTAATACTGTAACAAGATTGTTATTAATGTATTGCACTCTTACACTCCCTGGTTTGGCAATTGTTGAAAAGCTTTTAACAGTTTCATTAGGATTGGTTTGATAAGTAACGCGTATTACATCAGGGGCAAAGGCTGTTATTTCAATATAGCCCTTAGTTGTGGCAATCAGCAAACGCTTACCATCGTAAGCACTTGTTTTAAAACTATTTAGCTGATTAGAATTTTGAGCAAAGGCTGTAAAAGAAACACTGGTAATAAGCAATGCCTGGACTAAGAATCTTTTTATCATATTTTAAATACCGTAGAGTAAGCAAAATTAAAATGGGCGTATCATCTAAAACCCTTAATAAAATTCCATTATTGATTATAAAAATACGTTTATTAAAGTAAATTTAATGTTGTCCTCGTATTAGGGAAAGAATACTTTTTGTTGTAACTTACATTCATTATACAAACCTAGCCCTGCCAGAACTTTAAGTTCTACCCAATATTTATCGCTCTTTAAATTTCACAAACTGTTTTTTGCTTATTGGTCAATTGTTTTTTTATTAAAATTCAAACTATGAAAAAAAACTTCTACACACAAAAAATCAATCTTGTTTTAAAAATTGCCACACTAAACTTATTGTTCATGGTGCTGTTCAGCAATTTTGCTGCAGCCCAGGCAAACATTAACATTAAAGGCAAACTAACCGATGGTGTAACAAATGAAACACTCCCCGGTGTTACCATACAGGTAAAAGGCACCGCCAATGCAGTATCTACGGATGCTAATGGGCTCTACTCTATTACAGCCGGGAGTACCTCTACATTGGTTTTCAAATTCATTGGCTATACAATTAAAGAAGTAGCTATAGCCGGCAGAACCACCATTGATGTTAAACTACAACCGGAAACCACTGAATTAAAAGATGTGGTTGTAACAGCATTAGGCATTACTAAACAAAATAAGGCTATAGGTTATTCAGTTAGCACTGTAAAAGGTGCAACTATTACTGAAGCACGGCAGAACAGCTTTGTAAACAGCCTTGAAGGCCGGGTTGCCGGTGTAAATGTTAGCGGTGTGGCTACAGGCCCAAACGGCGCCAGTAACGTTGTTATACGTGGTATTACCAATATGACCGGTAATAATCAGCCACTATATGTGTTAAACGGCATACCATTGGTTAATAACAACTATGCAACTACCGATGTAAGTGGCGGTTATGGTGGCAAGGATGGCGGTGATGGTATTGGTGATATTAACCCGGATGATATTGAAACCATATCTATATTAAAAGGCGCTGCTGCTACTGCATTATATGGCTATCGCGGTGCTAACGGAGTTATATTGATAACCACTAAAAAAGGTAAAAGTGGTGAAGGGCTTGGTGTTGAAATAAACTCAAATTATGTAAGGGAAAATGTGATTGATGAAACTGATTTCCAAAATGTGTATGGACAAGGCTATAACGGGGTAAAACCCGTTAGTGGGGCTGATGCGTTATCATCAATGGAATCAAGCTGGGGTGGTAAACTGGATGGCTCCGAGGTTTACCAGTTTGATGGCGTTAAAAGGCCCTATTCTGCAGTTGCAGATGGCAACCTTAGTCGTTTCTATCAGGCTGGTGGTAACTTTACCAATACAGTATCTTTCAGTAAAGGCTTTGGTGATGACGGAGCTACGCGTTTTTCTTTTAGTGATCTTAACGATCAGAGCTATGTGCCAAATGCTGGTTTGCAACGCCTTACATTCAATCAAACTACTAATCTCAAATTCGGAAAAAATTTAACCCTTGATCTATCTTCACAATATGTATCAGAGTACACCAAAAATGCACCTAACGTCTCTGATGCTATTGGAAATTTAAACTGGGGCCCGATGTTTGTCCCGCGCAATATTAACATCACCACTTTGAAAGGGCCTAACGGGAATGGTACCGTAGCAGGCGATAGTGGCAATGAACTAAGCGCTTTTGGCGACCCATATACTACCAACCCCTATTTTGCCGCTTACGAAATACAGGGCGCTATTCATCGCAATCGCTTTACAGGTTCGGCTAACCTTAAATATACTTTTGATGATGGTTTTTTTATTGGTTTTCAAGTTGCGGATGATTACTCCAATGACCGGAATACAAATATTGATCCCCCCGGAACCGCTTATGTGGCAGACGAGGGCAATGTCGGGGATATGAATGAATTAAATGAAAAACAATCCGAATTAAACATAGACCTTACCGGTGGTAAGAATTTCAAATTTGGTAAAGACTTTACACTTAATGTTTTAGTAGGCGGCAATTACAGAAGATCGCAACAGGAAGCTTTTAATGCAGGCGGGATCAATTTTGCTATTCCTTTTTTATATACCATTGGCAATCTTGAAAATCCGACAGAAAGCGTTCAAACAAATAATGAAAAATACCAGTCTTTATACGGAAGTACTGACTTTAGTTACAAAAACTTCCTGTATCTGACCGTAACCGGCCGTAACGACTGGTATTCAACTTTGTCGCCGGGAAAAATAAATTATTTCTATCCATCATTCAGCGGTTCGTTTGTTTTCTCAGAATTGCTGCATATTCCTGACATGGACCTTGGTAAACTAAGATTAAGTTATGCGAATGTTGGCGGCGCTGCCGATAGCCCTTATCAAACTTTACAAACCTATGGTATACAGGGCACCTATACTTCACCCGGCGGCCAACCTTATCCTATAGGAACTGCAGGAAATGGCCAGGTACCTAATAGCGCTTTAAAGCCGTCAAAAAGGCAAGAGATTGAGGTTGGAACAGAAATGGACTTTTTTAAAGACAGGTTAAGATTTGATTTGGCCGTTTATCAAAAGAAGGTTATTGATGACATTGTACCGGTAACTATTGATTATACATCTGGTTATAATTCTGCTTTGCTTAATGTGGGCACAATTAAATATAATGGTGTTGAATTGGCCCTTGGTGGTACACCTGTTAAAAGCGACAAGTTTAGCTGGGATGTTGACTTTAATGGCACTTACTCAAAAGGAAAAGTAATATCATTAGGTGGGCAACCCGAAATAGCACTTGGCTATGAGGCTCAGGATTGGAACTCCGCGGCTTACATACAGCAAGTTGTAGGTAAAGAACCATTACAAATATTTGCCCCTGATCCGGCACGCGATGCCAAAGGCAATATTATTATCGATCCGGCATTAGGTGCTCCTGACCCAACTGCATCACAACCAAAGGATTTTGGCTCGGCAGAAAGCCCCTGGGCCGCCGGTATAAATGACAATTTTAAGTTTGGGCGTTTTAACTTGTCGTTTTTGATAGATGGGAAATTTGGAGGGAAATTATTCTCCAATACCAATATAGTTGCTTATCAACAAGGGTTATCAAAAGCAACCCTTGCCGGTAGAAATCTGTTATACGGCACTGACCAACAACAACCATCAGCCTATTATGCTGACTGGGCATTAGCAGATCAGGGAATGTTCGTATATGATGCCAGCTTTATCAAATTCAGGCAATTAATATTTGGTTACGATTTCTCAACTAAAATATTTAACGGTAAAATACATGGTTTAAGGCTAAGTTTTGTATGCCACAATGTGTTCACTATCATGAAACACACCCCGAATATCGATCCTGAATCAAGCTATTCAGCTTCAATATATTCAACAGGACTTGAGGCGCCTGCAGTTCCTTATTCCAGAACATTGGGATTGAACCTTAACATAAAATTGTAAGCAAACATGTGTAAACATTTAAAAACTACAAGTATGAAACTTAAATATATATATTTTACAATAGCAGCTTTTATGATTATTGTCACTGCCGCCTCTTGTAAAAAAGATCTTGCTAAAGCAAATACAAACCCCGATCAAATTACAGCTGCGAATTATGATCCAAATCTTTTGCTAACTACGGTGCAACTAACCTATCCCGGAGCAGTTAATTTTGGCGGTAGCGCCTGGGCGACAAAATGGGGCGCAGTTGGCTGTTTTGTTCAGCATGTGGCATCTACAAACACCGGGTTTTATTACGGCGATAAATATTTTAATAACATAGGCGCTATGGGTGAAATGTTCCAGGATGCCTATACATCCTCCGTACAACCCGTAGTTGAATTATATCAGCTTACAGTTAATAAACCACAATACAGAAACCTGCACCAAATTGCACGGATAATGAAAGCCATGGTGTTTGAACAAATAACTGACCAGTATGGCGACATCCCCTATTTTCAGGCAGGGTTGGGTTATTATGATCGTATTTATACCCCTGTTTATGATTCGCAAAAGGCCATTTATGCCGACCTTTTGAAAGAAGTATCACAAGCTACAGATAGTTTGGACGAAAGTGCGGACAAACCCAGTGGCGATATTTTATATGCCGAAGCCAGCGATCAAATTAAAGAGTGGAAAATGTTCGGCAACTCATTATTGCTTCGTATGGCTATGAGGTTAACCAAAGTAGATGTTCCAACTGCACAAGCCTATGTAAAAAAAGTAATAGGCAATACCATGCAGAGCAATGCCGATAATGCAATTATAAATCGTGTACAAACAGGAAATGTTATAACAGAAAACCAGGATGCAGTGCAAATTTTTGGCAATGACAGCACTGACCTGAGATTATCCAGTACTATTATTAATAACATGCAAAGTAATAGTGACCCACGCTTGTCTGTTGTTGCCTGGTTATATCAGCGTGATGGTGATGGCAATGCAGTTACGGATACTACTCCTGCTCATCAATTGGGGCTGCCTCCTGGTTTTATTGTTGGCGGCGCAAATCCAATTTATGATATTACAAAACAATCTGGTTATCCTACCGGTAATGCTGATGGTCAATATGCGGGTCTATATGGTTATTCACGTTTAAATGATAATATACTTAGTACCACTGCACCTAACTTAATTTTAACGTATGCCGAAACAGAGTTTTTATTGGCAGATGCTGCTGCACGTTGGGGTAGTATGGCAGGGCTGAATGGTATGTCAGATGCAGTAGCGCATTATCAGAATGGTGTAAAAGCTGCTGTTATGCAATTATCAGCTTATGGATCTTTCCCTTCAATTAATTCCGGTAACGCAGATACTTACTACGACAAAGTTAAATTTACCGCTGCCGCTAGTCAGGCCACCGCATATAACTTAATTAATACACAGTACTGGCTCTGCACATTAATGGATGAGTATGAAGCATGGAGTAATTGGCGCCGTACGGGATATCCGGTATTAGTGCCTACCCTATATCCAGGCACCGGAATGACCACTATACCAAGGAGATTGACGTATCCACCAAGCCAAAAAACAACAAACCTGGCCAATTACAACGCCGCTGTGGCCAATTTAACTGGAGGTGATAAAATGACCAGCGTTGTATGGTGGGATAAATAATAAAAATTTATAAAATATGAATTAATAAAGCGCATAGTTAAAAAACTATGCGCTTTTAGTTAAAAGCAAAATGAAACTAAAGACTTACATTTTTATAATACTACTGACAATTGTTGCAAATAATGTAAAGGCACAATATGCAAAACCCGACTGGATACGGCCTGATAACGAAAAATCCTCGCCTATATGGGGAATTCATAATGGAATAGTAGTTAGCCTCTGGCCTGCATCAATTGAAAAAGGCGGCCCGGGTTATGAAGGCGGGCCCCGTGGTTTATTGCGTATAGGTTATGAATTTGGAGGTACAGTTTACTTAATAAATTACATTGCGGTTGAACCAGTTGTTAATGGTGATATGGAGTTTAGTGAAGTAACCGAATCACGAGTAGATGATAAATGGGGCAAACTGTTCTGGGCAGCTGATAGTACCGATAATGAGAGCTTTTCTCCCTATGCATCAACCCGTGGTAAAATAACTCATCCGGATACCAAACACCCTGAGGTTGAGGAGCTTTCACTATATGTATTTATGGAAAAGTTTTTGGATGGCGCCCACCCCTACCTTAAATTAAGTATCCGCAGTGATAATCCCGGCGAACTTTGCCTGCAAATATTCAACCACGATGGCAGTGTTAAAATGGAACGGTGCGCATTGACAGCAACCATGGGAAATTATTCAAGATTGCGACTGTTGTACCTGAAAGATAAAGTGATTGATTCCAGGCAATTGTTCGCAGGTTATAATGATATTGAATTTGCCGAGAAAGATCCTTATCCTGCTAAGGAAATGATAAGGAACAGCAAGGGTGATTATATTGTGTATGCAGAATCAAGTGAAACATTTAATGAATTAGCTTCATGGCCACAGCAACAAAAATATCTATCAGCCTGGGGCTGGCGGTATCGCCCGTTTTATAAGCTTACCCAATACTGGAAGGTAGATTCGACAGATTATGATCCATCGTTATTAGTTAGGGTGAATGGCAGGGCAAAATACTGGGGAGGCGATAATGCTGATAAAAGTAAATATATGGATGTACCCGGCGGCCCGGCATTTGAAAACTTTGAACTGCGTGAAAATTACCACGCTGGTCAAAAGTTTTACTTCGGCCTGAGCATGAAACCTGCTAAGGATCTGATCGCTAATTAATTTCCAACTCGTCTCTTGATGGAAACTTAGGGAAAGGCCCATGCGGACCAACCTGGTACCAGAACACGGTTGAAGCTATATCATCCTGCAAAGGCATATATCGCCCATCATGCCGCCAGCCGAGATCCTGTATAGTTACCTTCAGATTTTTCTCAAAACGGATAGGATCGGTTATGTGCCAGCGGTACATACCAAATCGCTGCGCATTATTGTAGTGACCATCGCCCCTTATCACCTGCGGTAAACCTGCATAAGCACCGGAATATTCGGTATAAGCAGTTGTTTCATTGCCCTCCTTATCAGTTTTCTTAGTATCGAAATCATACGAACCGCAAAAATAATCCTCGGTACCAGTGCCATTAATGGTTGGGAACTGTGTATCACCATCAATATAAAATTTGATCTCCCCTTCGCCCCACCAGCCATTTTTGTTTGATCCGTAAGCGATATAAGTACCCACATATTGGCCTTTGCCCTGTATGCTGTCGACCAAAATAACAGGCTTTTTGTATGTTGCCGGATTCACTCTCCTGAATTGCGCGTGAAAGTAAGCGGCATCGTTAGGCACTGAAGTTAAGGTATAATCAACCTGATAATAAAGTACCATGTCTTCATCATCAATATTTTCCATAGTTATCCTGCATTTTTTGCGGAACGGCATGGGCCAGTAACAGTTGAACGCACTTCCCGGATTAACTGCAACCGGCAATGATTGCACAGGCGAATACTGCCCCCATCCCATACAAAAGAAATCGCCTACAGGTACTTCAACCGATGGCGTTGTTTCATCATCCCAATAAAAACGTAAAATAGAATAACGCCAGTTGCCGGTAGGTGTCATCCAAATATGTTGTATAGCTCCCGGGCCAGTTATTTCGGCTACTGTAAAGGTGGTATGTTTTTTAATGGTCACGCTGGGGCTAACTTTCCAACCCTGGCCTAACTCCTTTGCTGCATCCTGCCCATTGCCTGTTATGGCCATGCCTCCCTTACCTTTTTCACCTGTAAAGTTTTCAGGACTTATGGAGCGGCTTTGCGCATCAGATAACTGGTATATATTATTTAAACCCGGGTTTAACCCGTTATATTTTTGAGCATTTACACCGGTAATAGTACTTGCTAATATTCCAACAAAAAAAAGAATCTTCTTCATATTAAGCCTCTATAAATATTAAACAAGATAATGAAAATCAGTTAACAGGCAAACCGTTTTCAAACGCAGTATGATCGCCGCCTTTACTTTGTGCTACGTCCAGGTTCCAAGCCGAGGTGATAAAGTATGGCGGTACACCTTTAGCATCTTTTGTAGCATAAGTAATCTTGATTATCCTTCTTTCTCCCGGTGCAAGTGAAATATAATTATCACTAAAAATCACCGGTAATATATCATCGCCATCCTTACCCTTTAAGGCACGCAGGTGTACAAAAAATGCAACTGCTTTACCTGTATTAGTTAATACCACCTGGTGAATGGTACTATCCTTATTCACGATGGTAGAGAAATTCATGTTTACAGGCGTTTTAGGCATGGTTTGCAAAGCGCTGTAATCAGCATAGCCTGATTGCGGCGTAATATACCAGGTTGATTTTTCCCAGTTCAGCTTATCCATTGTTTTAGCTAACCAATACCAGTTAATGCTTCTTACGCTGCCACCTTTATCACTTAATTGCAACCTGAGCAAGTAGGTATCTGATAAGCCATCAATAGCCGGGATCTTAAAACATTTGGCTATACTATCTTTACTAACTGTTACCGGTACTGAATGATTGTACTTCAAAGTTCCATCCAAATTATAAACATCAGCCTGAACAGTTAGGCCTGTAAAGTTTTGCAATAAGGAATTGGTTACATCAACTTCATTATCCCTGTATGAATACATTACGTGCAGCGGCTCCATAGATTTCTTCATACCGAAATAGGTGCCTGCCGGGTATAAATAATAATCGTAGGTATGCCATATTAGTCCCGGCCAGGGATTGCTCAGCATCCATTGTACCACGCCCGTAGCGGTATGGTATTTATTTAATCCATAAGCTTCCATCATGGCACGGTGCGCCTCATAATTCTGCGCCTGTGCTTTGGCTAAATAGTTTTTAATGGTAGATGCCTGCCCATACCTCGAATTTAAAGCCGTGTTAAATACATTTGTGGTGCCAAAATCATGTGTACCACAATGATATTGCCAATCGGCTGAAGTATACCACAACGAATTTTTAGGAATAAATTTGATCAAACTTTCATATGGCGGGATCGACGGGCCGGGAGAAATCTCAGTAGCGAAACTATACATGCCACCATATCTGTGGGTGGTATCGGTTTCCCAATAAATAGGCGGCACCCACTCATAAGGTCCGGCCATTTTCACACCACTATAACCGGATACTTTTGATTTACCCTCATTAGCCGTTGACAGTATGGGGTTTGGATATTTTAAGGTCTTTTCAATGTTCAGGTATCCTCTTTCAACGCTGGTGTCTGTAGGCGGCATATCGCTACCGTTGAGCCAGGTCATCATACAGGCCTTGTTACGGAACCAATACATAATGCTACTATCAGATGCCATGGCGACTTTCCTTTTATCGGCATCCCAGTTTTCGGGATGCTGCCATGTACCGCAGCACATATAGCCCGTCATTACCAGCATACCGTATTTATCGCACAGGTCATAAAAATGATCGTCCTCCAGCTTTCCTTCCGAACGGATAATGTTCATGTGCATATCACGCACCAAACTTACCTCCTGCTCCTGGCGTTCCTCTGATCTGCGCTGAAAAATATCAGGCGACCAGGCCGCGCCCCTCAGCATGATAGGCTCGCCGTTTACAATAAACATTCTTGAAGCGGTGTCTATCATTTTTGAAGTGATCTCGCGGATTCCAAAATCTTCCTCGATGGTATTGCTAACCTCATTACCGGTTACAATTGTCAGCTTAATATGGTTTAATTCCGGTTTGCCGTATTGCCACGGCCACCATATCTTAGGGTCAGTGATATTTAACTGCGGATAATCTGCCGGATAAAAGCTTACATTACGTGATTCGTTTGGTTTTAAGTGAACCTTTTGCTCAAACTTAATTTTACCATCAATAGTACCCTCTAAAATTGCATCCTGCTCCTTTGCCGTATAATTAGTAACTAAGGCATCAACCGATAAATGAGCGATGTGAATTGACGGCAGATCAAATTTGGTGGTCACCAGCGGATATTGTACACCAACTTTGTTATATGTCTTTATTTCGATATTATTTACGATACCACCATTGTAATCAGGCGGATAATGGATCCAATCGGCATAATCGATTGCCAGGTCGCCTTTTTCACCATCTGGATTAAAAGGCCTTAGCACTTCAATAGCCAGCGTATTATTGCTGCTGTTAATATGTTTGGTCACATCTATCTGGATAATCCTGAAAGGGCCTTTTATTTGTGTTGAATCAGCTATAAGTACACCATTTAGCCATACGTTTGCCTTGTAGTTAATACCATGCAGGCGCAATATTACAGTTTTACCATTTTGTGAAGCAGGCAGTTCAAAAACGCGCCTGAACCACCAGGGATGGTCTAATCTTGGGTCGTTCAGCTTTTTAAAATTCTGACCGTAAAACGGATCGAAGCTATATACTTTATTGGCTATTAAACCGGCCAAAATAGTTGTAGGGACACTTACATTATACCATCTTTTTGCTTTAAAGGAATCCTGGGATACCTTTTCACCTGCGGATGGGTCGGTTATCGCGGATTGCATCTTCCAGTCATCTTTCAGGATCATCTGAAAGTTTTCCTTCCTGCTCTGCCCGTACGATTGCCAGATAATTGAAAGACAATATACGGTTAACAAGTATTTTTTCATGGTATAATGTATTTAGTCTTTCAATTATTTGCCTGCATCGTAAAACAATGCCGCCGCACCCAGGATGCCGCTGTTCTCCAGTTCAGATATCTCAATGCGGATCCGCTCAACTGATTTTTGATAGGCAAATGTTTTAAGCTGCGCCCACATAGCTTCGTGAAAATATCCATAAGCCTGACTAACAGAGCCTCCCATAATGATCACCTGCGGATCATAGGCGTACATAGTTATTTTTATAGCTTCACCAATATGCTTGCCTAACTCGGCATACAATTTCAATGCTGGCTCCTCGCCCCTTTGCGCTGCCTCATATACTTTCAAACCATCCAATTGATGTACATTTTGAAAGAATGAACCGCTACAGTAAAACTCCAAATTCTCATCTAAATAGTTAAGACATCCAATTTCACCTGCCCCACAATTATAGCCTGAATATAATTTCCCGTTAGTAATAATGCCCGCGCCTAATCCTGTACCTAACGTTAAGCCTGTTAATGATTCGCTGCCTTTTCCTTTACCAAAATAAAACTCGCCAAGGGCAAAACAGTTTGCATCGTTATTAACATAAACCGGGATGTTGTAACGCGCCTCCATAATACTTTTTAAATGCACCTCCTTCCACGATGGGATATGTTGTACATCATAAACAATACCTTCGGCAACATCAACCACACTGGGTACGCCAATGCCAATCGCTTTTATCGAGTTGTCTATCAATGCATCCACCACCTGGTAAATATCATTTAGTACATCTTCTACCGAACCATTGCTATGAATGCGGTTGGAAACTATATCAGAAAAGGTACTACCCGTTACTACTGTACCACGAATATTAGTTGCGCCGAGGTCTATTCCTATTACTTTAGCATCTTCCATGTTCAATTATACCTTATCTTTTTTATCAAAAACTGTTTGGTTGGTAATAATCGGTTTGGCCCAGAACCCTATACTCAGCATATAGCCAAAGGTGATGTATAAAAATGTCATCCCCGCCTTCAGGCCAATCAAGTCACCTAATGCACCGATTAGTATCTGCACCACCGCCCCACCGATGATACCTGTAACCAATATGCCCGCGAAAGACCCATGATCTTCACTAACAGAACTGAGCGCCAGCGAAAATATAATAGGATACATTACCGACATAAAGAAGCCGATGATAGGAAAAGCATATAATGAGATCTGTGCACTACCAAAAAGAGCAAGCGACAGGCATATAATAGCCGGAATGGTAAAAAATATTAAAAGCTTTCTACTGTCCATTACTTTTAACAGCAGCAAGCCGACAATACCACCAACTAACATTAATCCCCAAAAATTAGAAACAGCACTTGCTCCTGCTACCTGCGGATCGACATGATGATATTGAAACAGGAACTGCGACATCCAGTAAGATACTCCTTGCTCGGTACCCACATAACAGAATAACGCAATAAAGTACAGGATAACCACTGGCTTTTTGAATAATAAAACGTGGGTTTTCCATGGACCTGCTTTTTCGTCTTCCGCTAATTCAACCTTGGGGAATTTCGAGATGAGCATAACAGCAAACATAAAAATACTGATGACAGTAAACACCCAATACAGAGATATCCATGACATGCCATGTGGAACCAATGGCTGCAATAGTGAAAACACACCTGCGTGATTCCCCTTGTCTATGTTTGTCACCAGGTAAGAGTATACCAATGGGCTAAGAAATGATGCCCCGCCGAATATCAGCTGAGCCATAACAGAAGTAAAGGCATAATTCTCAGCCCCGCCTGCGGTTCTCAATAGCGGGTTGATCACCACCTGTAGCATAGCCATACCACAACCGATGAGGAAAAGAGAAATGATAGTAGTTAAATAGTTAGGCTCAACAGCTAAAAGTAGTGAGCCTAAAAAAGCGACCACAAAAGCAGCCACCATAATAACTTTCTCATTATACTTTTGTACCAGCATGCTTGTAGGGATAGACATTACTCCATAAGCAATAAAAAAAGCGAAAGGCAATACCCCAGCTAAAGCGTCACTTAGCTTAAAATCGTTAATAAATTCGGGAGAAAGAGGCCCTATAATATTGGTAATAAACGAGATCACGAAGAAGGTGAGCATTATTAATGCTACGATGTAGTAGTTACGTTTCATCAGGGGTTATTGGGTTTATTTTGAGTGAAAATAAATCTATATATTTTTAAATCAATTATTTAAGATCGTGGTTGATTTCTTTTAACAGGTACTCCTTCTTATCACTGGAATACTCCCAAAACATTACTCCTGCCATGCCATTATCTTTTACATACTGGCACTTATTTTTGACCGACCATTCATCGTCAAATGTTACAAATTGTTTAGTAGATGCATTAAATAAATAAGGCGCTTTTGCATCTTCATCACGATAGTATCTAAAATCCTTATTAGTGATCAGGCTATCTTTTATAAAAGTATAACCACCGCCGCGCATCGACTTAACAACTTTACTGCCCAATCCGTTTTGAATGGTATCGGCAGTCTCAAACCCGTGACCATAAAAAGCTATGCCTATTACTAGTTTACCAGGAGGCACTCCTGCTGCGATAAAATCAGTAACTGCTTTGGCAGAATATTCCGTCGCGTTATACTTTTTAGAGCCGTACAAACCAGTATGATGAATAGCCACGCCTAAACTATCCTGCGCATAGTCATAGGTCATCAGGTTTATGTAAGTAACGTATTTCTGCACCTGATCCATCTCCGTATGAGTTATAAAGCCCTTAAAGCCTCCTACTGCTGTACTCAATATCATCTTTCTGCCGGTTTGCTGCTCCAATTGATCTAGGTCCTGCCTTATAGCCTGGAACATCAGTGTATAATTGTGCTTATCTTCAGGGCTATTTATATTGCCTAATCCTTTTTGAGCAGGGTATTCCCAATCAATATCAACGCCATCCAATTGGTATTTCCTCACAATATCAACCGCGCTGGCTGCAAATGCCTGCCTTGCAGTGTCAGTAAGCACAGCATCTGAAAAATTTCCACTCCAGGTCCATCCGCCTATAGAAATCACTATTTTAAGATCATGATTTCTTTTTTTAAGGCTGGCCAGATACTTTAGATTGATAGTATCTGTATTGAGTTTGCTTAACGTAGCCCGGTTATTAACTACATTAACAAAGGCGTAATTGATAACGGTTAGTTTTTTCGGATCGACCATAGTGGTATCAATCAATCCCCTGTAACCACCCACATAACCAATAACCACATATTTCTTCTTCTGAGCATTGGCCGATAGGTTAAAACCAATAATGAGCGACAAACAAAGCAATACGACAGTATATACTTCATTACCAATGAGTTTAAAATTCGATTTCATATAAACTTTGTTTGTTAGATTTTTAATCTTAGTCGTTTCTTTTCCAACAGCCCGCCTATCCAGATGATTATAAATGCAGTTGCCATTGAGCGCAACAAACCTGTAAAGCCATAATTAAAAATACGAGGATATTCAATACCAAATAATTCAATTAAACTTACCTGTATATAAGGCAATAAGTAACAGGTTAAAGTGCTTGTACCGGCCGGACTTATGATCTTGAAGAAATTCTTTTTACCCTTCATATCAACCACATAGATCAATAGCTCAAACATGAGTATAGTAATACCGCTGCAAATAAATACCCAGCCCGGTGTTGAACGTATTTTTGAAATCCCCTCAGTATAAGGGCGAAGCAATAATCCTAATATAATTAACCCTGCACCTGCAATTGTAAAAATAGTCCACAAGCGGTGCGTACGATTCTTTTCAACCAGGTAGGCATATACCCCTGATATCACCACACCGCCCATAGTTAAGGTTACGGATGCGGCATCGCCAATTACCCATAAACTATCATGCTTAAAAACTGAGTGTAATGCGATGTTAAGCCCGGCAAAAACTACGTACACTATTAACATAGCATTTAACCTGCCCTTAAATATAAAAAAGGCAAGCGCGCAAACCAGGTACGACCAGCCAATTATACCCAATATACCCCACCATGAGGTATGCATCCATGTTGAATGTTCAGGAGTACCTCCCTTATATAATATGGCCATTACAATAAGCGCAGCAATACCGACACCCACCAATATATTCTTTTTCACTTTTGACATGGTTTCCGGGTAATCCAACCATATCAGGAAGAAACTAAATGTGATAATGAGCTCCCAAACAGCATGAGGTAAAGGAGCTGAAACACTGTTGTATTCCTCAAGGTTTACATGGTAAAAGCCAATTATAAGCAACGCGGCGCTGCGGGTAAGTATGTAAAATAAGATTGAGATTTGTGAATCGCCCTTCTTCATCCGATTTTTTATGGCGAATGGCAGCGATAGGCCTACTATAAAAAGAAATGCCGGAAATATGGTATCGGCAAAGCCTAATGCATCCTCATATTCCTTGGCGTGATCTATCCATACTGGGACTAGTTTAAGGCCACTCGAGTCATTAACAAATATCATTAATAACATGGTAATAGCCCTGAGAACATCAATAGATGAAAGGCGACTGGGAAGTTGTTGCATGAAATAATATTGAAATCCTAAAATACAGATAAAAATATTAAATCGCTTATTTTTAACGCAAAACAAGACCTTGCAGGGCTTATGTAGTGGTAAATTTACATAAGTAGAATTATCTATTTAGTAATAGATAAACGAATTTCAACCCGGTTAACTATTTCCAGGCTTTTCTTAAAAATCGGAGCCAGTTACCATGCATCATATTTTCAATATCGGCTTGGTTGTAACCCCGTTTAGCTAGCAAACCGGTCACTTTTTGCAGATCGGCAATTGTTTCCAAGTCATAAGGGCATTGCTCGCGGCCAAATGCGCCATCCAGATCAGAACCGATACCTACATGCAAAGTATTTCCGGCTATCTGACAAATATGATCAATATGATCTATCATCACCTCCAGGTTACAGCCCATGCCTATTGGTGTTGATACACCTCTCCCCCATCCCGGCACCATCATCCATGCATCTAAGGCAGCGCCAATCACTGCGCCTCTTTCTATCAATACTTTGATCTGCTCATCACTATATTGCCTGTTATGATTTACCAAAGCGCGGCAATTATTATGGCTGGCCCAAACATGCCCGTTGAAATGATCAAGCGCTTCCCAAAAGCTGTCATCACATAAATGGGTAGCATCCAAAATCACGTTCAGGCGTTCCATTTCTTTTAACAGCTCATGGCCTTTTGGCCCCATATAACCAGTTGCATCAGTCCCTTGTGCATACCGGCCGGGACCGTAATGTGCTGGGCCAACCGCCCGTAGGCCATAATTATAAGCACGTTCCAAATGTGCAACAGTAACCAATGAATCAGCACCCTCTAAACTTAAAACATAGCCTATAGGCTTATGCTCATTGCTGCTACCATCATTCCAAAGCTGTAAGTGGCGTTCTAAAGTTTCAAGGTTATTGATCTGCACCATCTCGCCGATATCTTCCATTGCCTTATACCATGCAACCTGACCCTGTGTCTGCGCCCATGCCTGCTCGGGTGAATGCCAGCCGGGTAAATGATTATCGGGCGCTACAAAGCGTGCAATTTGCGTAGCGACTACCAAACCAATGTTTCCTTTACGCAATGTTGGCAATGATACAACGCCTTTTCCACGGTCGGGTTTATCTGTAAGGCCGGCCTCCCGTTCGTTAATTGCTGCAATGGGTTGTGTTAGGTCACGGTTCCATTCCAGCGCATTCATACTTAGGTCGAGGTGGGCATCTACAATAAACATAGTTTTTTAAATATTAATTTTACGGTCGCGGGCTATAGTTTTCCATTCACCGGCTACCTTTTTATCTTCAATTGTTATAGCACGTTCATACAGTGCCACGGTTGGGCAAATATGATAAGGTAATCCATAAAGCAGATCACCAATTTTATAGGTATGGCCTGCGCCAGCCTCTAAAACCAGATGCTCTTCACTATGGCCAACAGGCTTTAATTCGGGTGCGTTTAAAAATATTACCCGTTTATCTAATGTATTTTCAGATGCAATGGACTTATGCCCCAGATCAGCACAAATTCTGGTTTCATCAGGCAAAGATACTACCCTGCTTATTACTAATGCAGCAGGCAAAAACTCTTGCTCTTTACAAGCCTTGCCATAACCCTCATCCCAATAAATAAATGTACCCGGACTGCATTCCACATCCTTCCGCTTAGCATGGATTGGGAAAGTTGGAGTACCTCCGGCGATAGTTACAGGATTAAAACCCGCATCCGTTAATTGGACTATCAATTCCTCAACCGGTGCAAAAGACTCATTGCAACGCTGTGTGCGGATATCAAGATCCACATCATGAATATGGCCATCGTAGGCATGCAAGCCCACAACATTAAGGTTTGATAACTTTGAGCTCTGTTCATATAACGCCAATGCTTCATGCGGATGAATACCAGACCTGTTCATACCAACATTTATATCGATATAAACATCAATAGAAAGCTCACTTGAAACGGCTACTGTATTGATATTTTGTGCCGATACAAGGCTATCAATTAAACAGGAATATTTTGTATCCGGATACTGTCTTATTAAACTAATTAGCCGGTTTATCTTGGGCCCTATTGGCTGATAGGCTAATAAAACATCCTTTGCCTTGCACATGCCCAGCATTTCGGCTTCCGCAATGGTGGCGCATTTAAATTTATTTATCCCTGCTTCAATATTTAAAAGAGCAACCTCTTTGCATTTATGCGTTTTTACATGCGGTCTTAACCGATCAACATTATCTATATGTGTTTTAAGCAGATCGAGGTTGTACTTTGCCCTTTGGGGATAAACTATCAGTGCAGGGGTATCTACCTGATCTACATCCGAAATACTGAACCAGTCTTCCATTAGCCTATTTTTATTGCTCTAATTCAAAAAGAGCTTCAATCTCAACAGGAATATTATCAGGCAGCGATCCAAAACCGACCGCGCTTCTTACACCGATACCGTTTTCAGGTCCCCAAACTTCGGCAAAAAGTTCACTGCAACCATTGATTATATAAGGGTGCTTTTCAAACTCAGGCACACAATTAACCATGCCTAATACCTTTATTACCCTTTTTACTTTATTTAAACTACCCAGATTAGCTTTTATTGTTGATAAAATGGCAAGGCCAACCTGCCGGGCAGCCAGTTTCCCATCGTGCATATCAATATCTATCCCAATACGGCCGATGATAAGGCTTTTATCATTTTGAACCGTGCCATGGCCCGATACATAAAGGTATTTACCATCAACCAAACATGGTTTATAAACACCAAGTGGTGTGGGTGCAGGCGGAAGTGTAAGGCCTGTTTTTGCAAAGTTTTCTTCAGGTGTGTTCATTGGGCTAATATATTATTTTACAAACTGATTTAAGATCAAAACTCCTATGATACCTACGGTACCTACCAATGTTTCCATAGCTGACCATGACCGCAAAGTATCCTTAACGCTGATGTTAAAATACTCCTTAAACATCCAGAAACCGGAGTCGTTAACATGCGAAAACATTAAACTTCCTGCTCCTACTGCCAATACCATCAGGTTGGGATCGGTATGAGTTTGCAGCATTAAAGGTGCAATCAGCCCTGCTGTGGTAAGGCCCGCTACCGTTGCGGAGCCTATGCATACCCTTATAATAGTAGCCATTAGCCAACCCAATACAAGCGGTGGCAGATCAACATTTTGTAGCATACCAGCTATTTGTGCACTGGCACCGCTATCGGTTAAAATTTGCTTTAATGCGCCCGATGCGCCGATGATCAAAACGATCATTGCAATATCCTTAACAGCATCCTCATAAATAGTCATGATCTCTGCCATACCTCTACCCGTTTTAAGGCCTAATGAATAGGTGGCATAAATTATAGAAATGATCATTACTACTGATGGCTGGCCTATTAACGCCACCGTGCTTTGAAAAGGCAGATGATGGTTATCAATATAAGGATAAAGTGTAGTAAGCATTAACAGTAATACAGGCAATAAAGCTGTAAAAAAGCTGATTGCCGTACCGGGAGTTTTTTCAGCAGCGGCTTTTGTTGGTGCAAAAGTTTGAAGCGGGTGTACTTCCAGATTTTTTAATGTCCGTGTAAAAAGCGGGCCGGCAATAATTATAGCTGGTATAGCGACAGCCAAACCATATAACAGCGTAAGCCCCATGCTGGCTTTAAATTGTATAACTAAAGCCGATGGCGCCGGATGCGGAGGCAAAAAGCCATGTGTAACAGATAAAGCTGCCAGCATAGGCAGACCAATGTATATTACCGGCATTTTATATTGATAAGCTATTGAAAATATAAGCGGTATAACCAATACAAACCCCACGCCATAAAACAAGGGGATACCAATTACAAACCCCGTTGCTACCATAGCCCACTGAATATATTTGGGGCCGAAGGCATGCATTAACGCGTCTGCCAGTTTATGGGCAGCACCGCTTTCGGCCAATAGCTTACCCAACATGGCACCCAGGCACAGTATAATAACCAGCCCGCCTAAAGTATCACCAATACCTTTCTCAATTGATTTAGGGATTTGTGCTGCGGGTACTCCTAAGGCTATACCTGCTATTACGGAGATGATTAAAAAGGATAAAAATGCGTTTATCTTACAAGCGGATATCAGGATAACAAGGCCTGCAATACATAACAACACTATAACTAATGTCATTGGATATAATTTATTGGGGTAAAGTTATATTAATTATCCAAAGGTTTTGAGACAGGTAACAGGTAAAATACATTTATTATGCTGCATTATTACCTCACACACTATCATTTCATATTGATTAATACAATATTTTCATAATAAATCATATGCGAGGCAAGCGTATCATTTAACATTTTATAAGCCCACTCAAAAATGGTGTTTCAATATAATAAAACGTTTTTTTACTGAAAATCCAACCTGCGCTTAAAGCGTATTGAAATTTATATAATTATCTATAAATCAATTATTTATGGATTTTTTATTTGTTTTTACCGTTTTAAATAACCTAGATTTGTGTCACCAACTATAGAATCATTACCACTACCTTGATTACAGACTTACTTATTAAAAAACTGTTTTAGTGTTATAATATCCTGCATTATATATTTAAATACAGGTTAATAAGGTTATAACAAAATTTGTTTTAAGGATAGTTACGTGCTTTTATTTGGTCAAAAAAATCTAAACCAACAAAACCAAATAAACAATTATGAACACAAGTACCTATTTTAAATTCATGGCGATATGGATAATATTGCCTGCATTGTTGTATTCGTCCTGTAAAAAGGATCTCTCAAACTCTTCATCTAATGCAGCTTATGCCAAATCAACTATCAAAGCAGGTAAAACCGCACTTGCAGCAAACGAAGCGGTAAACGTATGGGAAACAACTGCCGACCAATCCCAACTGCTGGCACAGCAAACCGGCATAAACTTCGCGGCTGATGCGGGCACAAACGCCACAACTATCACTGTTGATGAAACTACTACTTACCAAACTATTGATGGCTTTGGCTATTGCCTTACCGGTGGTAGCGCCTCTTTGATTAATGGACTGGGCGCAAATCAAAGCACTTTTCTGAATGAGATTTTTTCTACAGCATCGGGCCATATGGGTTCCAGCTTTTTGCGTATTACCATAGGTGCATCAGATCTCAGCGCATCTGATTTTACTTATGACGATATGCCATCAGGGCAAACCGATGTTAATCTAACCAGCTTCAGCATCAGCAAGGAAATGACCGACCTGATACCGGTTTTAAAAAAGATCATCGCTATAAATCCATCTATAAAAATACTGGCAACGCCGTGGACCGCTCCTGTTTGGATGAAAAGCAGCACCACAGGTAACGGCGGTTTTACCGGTGGCAGCTTAAATACAGCTTACTATGATGCCTATGCCCGCTATTTTGTAAAATACATACAGGCAATGGCGGCACAGGGAATCACCATTTATGCGGTAACGCCTCAAAATGAGCCCCTAAATGCCAATAATAACCCCGCCATGACCATGCAATCAAACGAGGAGGCCAACTTCATTAAAAATAATCTGGGCCCGCAGTTCGCTTCTAATGGCATCACTACCAAAATTATATGTTATGATCATAATTGCGATCAGCCAGGCTATCCTGAGGCTGTTTTGGGGGATGCAAGCGCAAACCCATATGTTGATGGTTCTGCGTTTCACTTATACGCTGGTGATATCAGCGCTTTAACAACGGTACATAATGCTTACCCTGCTAAAAACGTTTATTTCACCGAGCAATTCATCGGCGGCCCGAGTAATTTTGGTGGTGATCTGTCATGGCATGTAAACAACCTCATTATTGGCGCACCACGTAACTGGAGCCGGGTTGTGCTTGAATGGAACCTTGCTGCCGATCCGAATTATAACCCGCATACTGCAGGTGGATGTTCTAATTGTTTGGGTGCGGTAACCATATCAGGCAATAGCTATACGCGAAACACGGCTTACTATATTATAGCGCATGCTTCTGAATTTGTGAATGCAGGTGCAGTGCGCATTTCATCAAATACATTCTCTGGCAGCATACAGAACGTTGCCTTTAAAAATCCTGATGGCACCAAAGTGGTAATAGCGCTTAATACGGCATCAACAAACCAAACATTTAAAATAAAATGGGGCACCGAATCTTTTACGTATACACTACCTGCCGGGGCTGTTGCTACCTTTAAATGGGCCGGCACACAATCAAGCGCTACTTCTGGCCCACCTATCGGTCAAACAATCACTCTTAAAGGTTTTAATGGCGATTATGTAAGCGGCGAAGATGGCACTACAGCCATGACCTGTACCCGCACAACCGCAAGTACATGGGAGCAATTTTTAGTGGTAGATGCCGGTAATGGTAAAATAGCACTGCAAAGCATGGGCAAATACGTAAGCAGCGAAAATGGCACACAAGCAATTACCTGTAACCGTACCAGTTATAGCGCCTGGGAAGAGTTTACCTGGGGCGTAAATGCTGACGGCACCATAACACTGCAAGGCAATAACGGAGATTATATTTCAAGTGAAGATGGTACACAGGCCATGACCTGTACGCGCACTTCAGCTTCAGGATGGGAATCATTCGGCGTAAATTAAATAGAAAACTGACCTTATATCACAATAATCACTAACTATAAAGCTATCGTCCTTAAGGATGATAGCTTTAGTAAAACCCCAAATTATGAAAAAACAATTCCCTGGTTTTTTAACCGGCGTAGGCATAGTGCTAACGTTGGGCTTAATGGTTACATCCTGCAAAAAGGATATCAGCAGTACTAACACGTCAAAAACACCTGAAGCCGTTAACATGGTAAAGCCTATGGCAAATAACAAAGCTGTAACTTACCAATTAGTATGGTCGGATGAATTTAACGGCACCAGCGTTGATCAAACTAAGTGGAATATTGACAATGGCAACCCCGGCGTAAATAATGAGCAGGAATATTACCAGGCAGCCAACGTTACTGAAACAGGTGGTAACCTGGTGATAACCGCGAAACAGCAAAGCGTAGGCGGACAGCCTTACACATCAGCTAAACTGGAAACATCCGGTAAGTTCTCAACCCAATACGGCCGTATCGAGGCGCGTATCCAGTTGCCTATGGTAAACGGCACATGGCCTGCCTTTTGGATGCTTGGCAACAACATTAGCACTGTTGGCTGGCCAGATTGCGGTGAAATTGATATTATGGAACACGTAAACACTACAAATACCATTTTAGGCACCATGCATTGGAATGGTGGTAACGGGCATGTTCAGTATGGCAGCAGCACAACTACAACGCCTGGCAGCTTTCACGTTTATGCTGTTGAGTGGGATAATAACAGTATTAACTGGTATGTGGATAATACGTTGTATGTTACCGGCAATATTGCAAATAACATCAATAATACAGGCGCATTCCAATTACCTTTTTACCTGATATTAAACTTAGCCATAGGGGGCGATCTGCCTGGCAATAATATTGATAATGGCTCATTGCCAACCAGTATGCTGGTTGATTATGTACGTGTTTATAAAGGCGTAACTACAAGCGGCCCTCCTATTGGCCAAACCATCACATTAAAGGGCTTTAACGGCGACTATGTGAGTAGCGAGGATGGCACACAAGCCATGACCTGTACCCGTACGGTAGCACAAGGCTGGGAACAATTTTTAGTAGTTGATGCAGGCAATGGAAAGATCGCACTGGAAAGCCAGGGTAAATATGTGAGCAGTGAAAACGGCACTATGCCTATTACCTGTAACCGCACCAGCTACGGCGCATGGGAAGAATTTACCTGGGGCACAAACCCCGATGGTACAATAACACTGCAAGGTAATAACGGCGATTATATATCCAGTGAGGATGGCACACAAGCCATGACGTGTAACCGCACAACCGCATCAGGATGGGAATCTTTCGGGGTTAATCAATAATAGTTGGCTGCTTAAACAGGTACCTGCGCGATGCGGGTACCTGTAACTTTTTGTTTCCACAATTTTCAAAATCATTAATTAAGTTTAACTTAACTTCGTACTACTCTTTAACTATTTTATGAAATTTCTATCATTATTTGCTATCGTAATTTCTGTTTCATCTGTTGCAACCGCTCAGCATAAACCTGATACTGTATTTTTTGAAAACTTTAACGGCAAAACACTTAACCGTGCTGTATGGAATGTAGAGGTTACCGGGCATACAGTAAATAACGAACAGCAAGCCTATGTTGATTCTGCAAGTGTGCTTTCACAGAGAGATGGACTTTTATCGATAAAACCAATCTACCATCCGGGGTATATCAGCGACATGAAAAAACAATATGATTTCCTGTCAGGAAGAATAAACACACGTGGTAAATTTGAGTTTACCTATGGCACAGTATCAGCCCGGATAAAAATGACTGGTGGTGCTGGATTATGGCCTGCCTTTTGGGCCTTAGGTGAGGGTAAATGGCCGGATTGCGGCGAAATAGACATGATGGAGACCGTAGGCGATTCATCATGGGTTAGCCATGCATTGCATGGCCCAGGTTATTTTGGCAATACTCCGCTGGCGTTTCGTGCCTTTTTCCCGAAAGGAATTACTGTTGATCAATGGCATATATACAAAGTGCAATGGAGTGCCAACAGCATTATTTTTAGTGTGGATGACAAAGTAACCTATACCGTAACCCGCGCTATGGTTGAGCATTACGGCCGCTGGGCGTATGATAATCCAAAGTTCATTATCCTGAATTTCGCTTTAGGCGGAGGTTATCCCGAAGGTGTAAACAAAGTTACTGCGCCATATTACGGAATGCCGCAAAGTACAGTGAACAAGATAAAACAAGGCCAGGCCCAAATGCTGGTTGATTGGGTGTTGGTGACTAAATAGGGTAAACACAATTCACCATCACTGCGCATTATTAATAATTACATGATGGCAAGGATGTCATACTGAGCGATAGTCGAAGTATGAGCGTAGAGGCCTTTGCCCACATGCTTCGACTATCGCTCAGCATGACGGCTTACGCACTTTAACTTGCAAAGTCGGGGATTGCTTCGTTCCTTACAGCAATGACGCTTGGTTTAGAATACTCTTATCCAACTACCGTTTCACCTGATAATAATCCATCAAATTCAACAGCACCCCATTCGTCCACCCAAAGCCATCCTGTAAATTATATTCGCCGCCGCCTGCTTGTGCATGCGTATCTACTACGTTATATTTTTCCAATAGCTTTCCTGTTTTTTTGAATGTGCGGATATTGGTTTTAATCCATGCCATAGCTATATCCCTGGCTAATCTGGATTGATGATAATTGATCAACCCATATATTGCCATGCATTGTAAGGGTGCCCATGCATTAGGGCTATCCCATTGCTGCCCATTTGTATTTAAGGTTGTAACTAATCCACCCGACTGCAAAAACTCAGTCTGCAAGTGCACGGCTACACTTACTGCCTGTACAGTATCAGCAATATGAAATTCCAACGGAAACACGCCGGCTAAGGTTTTAGCCGCGCTTACCTGTTTTTTACGCCAGTTATAATCCACAAACCAACCGCGATTATTGTCCCAGCAGTATTTTAGTACGGCAGCCTTACGGTGTAAAGCTTTAGTTTGATACAAACTGTAATTAGCTCTGTCACCCTTCAATTTATAACTTTGCGCAATGGTTTGCTCCAAATGATATAGTAAACAATTTAAATCCACCGGTATCAGATCAGTAGTTTGGATAGTGGATAATTTAGCCGGATCACTAAACCAACGAGAGCTAAAATCCCAGCCCGATTCAGCCGCTGCCCTGATATTTCGATAGAAAACAGGGGCCGCTTCCTTAGTTTGCTTTGCTGATAACACATCCTCTTTATACGATTCTTCTCTAGGCTGGTCTGACGCATCCCAATACCTGTTCAATAATTCACCGCCCATCAATTTTACAACATGTTTACTGGCATTACCTTTTTTTAGTCCGGCTGTGCCTTTCATCCAGTAAGCATATTCCTTTAACATTTCAGGCTGATACTTTACTAAGGTTTTAGCACCATCATCACGCGAAAGCAGGTCAACCATCAGCGAAAAAAATGGCGGTTGCGAGCGGGTTAAATAATAAGTACGGTTGCCATTGGGTATAAAGCCATATTTATCAATCAGGTAGACAAAGTTGCCCACCATATTTTCAATCATTTTGGTTTTATGGCTTTCCTGCAAACCCAGCATGGTAAAATAGGAATCCCAGTAATAGATCTCACGAAAACGCCCGCCAGGCACTATATAACTATGCGGCAGATCAAGTAATGATCCCCCTTTAGCGGTATCCGGCTGTCGTGATAGAACCTGCCATAAGGTATCAATATGCTTCCTGATGCCAGCGGATACATCACTTTTAAAGATACCGTTTGCAGTCTGCGGTGCTGTAAAATAAGCATTTACAAACCTGCTTAAGTCAAATCCCGGTTTATTCTTCTCAGTCCGGTAATGCGCCATAATAACTTTCGCCGGTTGTCTTGGCACTGCATCCACAAAAGTTTTATTATCGGCATAAATAGACGAAAGCTGAACAGCTTCAAAAAGCCCGGGGTATAACTGCCTGGGCGATAATTGTTGCGAAAAAGCAACCCAATATGTAAAAGTTATAGATAGTGTTAAAAATAAACGCTTCATAATTTAGTATGATTCTGTTTAGAACCCGTTTTGCCAACTTTATGTTTTGATAAAAATTCCTCTAACTAAAAATCACTTCGCCACCGGTTCAATAAATATCTGCTTCATCCGTGGAAACTCCTTTTGTATAGCCTTAGTTATCCGTTCAATAGCATCAGTTATCTGCCGGGTAGTTAAATCGGCCTTAAAAACAGCATCCATCTGCAACAGAACTTCTTCCGGAGCCATATACATTGATGAACGCTTTTTTACTTTAATAATCGCGGCATCCTCTTCTGTAAGTTGCACAACCCTGCGTAATGCTTTTGTACTAATGGTCTCGCCCATTAATAAACTTTTGCTTTCGCGAGCCAGAAAGGCTGATATAATGATGAGCATTACCCCAATGATCATTGAAGCAACACCATCATAATAAGGGTTGTGGAACAGCCTACCTAAATAAACACCCAGAAAAGCGATAACAAGCCCAAACAGGTCGCCAAAATCACCAAGCAGTACTATTATGGTTGACGGGTCTTTTGTTCCTATTACTGCTTTCCAGAATGATACGTTACCCCTTTGTAAGTTAAAAGCCTTTAAAGCCGAAAACATAGAAACGAGATTAAAAACAAATGCGATTGCTAATATCAAGTAGTTCAAGCCTGGGTTGCCTTCAAATCCGGGACGTTCCAGTCGCATGTAACCCTCGTAAACCGAAATGCAACCTCCTACAATAAAGATAACCAGTGATACAATGAACGACCAGAAATACAGCTCCTTCCCATAACCAAAAGGGCGATCAGCATCGGGTAATCTTTTGCTTGTTTTTATACCCCATATCAACAAAAGCTGACTAATAGCATCAATAACCGAATGGATTCCTTCAGCCAGCATTGATGAACTGCCCGTTATTGCAGCTGCAACAAATTTTGATACAGCGATCAATAAATCAACTGCCAACGAAATAAAAATGAATGACCTCGATTTCATCTAAGTAGGTAATATTTAAACTGCAGGATTGTTTTAAGGATAGTATTTAATTAGCCCCTATCCCAATCAAATTCTATATTTGCTTATAACGCCTGACTAACAATGCATAATCAACTCATCTCCTATTTATGCCTCTTAAGAAACATCCCAAAAGAAGATGAAAGCATCATCACTAGTCACTTTGAGTATAAAACCTTTAAAGAAGGTGATCTGCTGTTTAAGGAAGGGAAAATTTGCAGGGAATTATTTTTTGTTTGTAAAGGGGTAATACGTATTGTATCTATAAATGATAAAGGCATTGAATTAACCCATTTCTTTTGTAAGGAAAACCAATTTTGTACCATATTGCAGAGTTTTACCGATGAAACACCTGCCACAGCAGGCATACATGCAGCCTGCGACGCTGAAGTATTAGTTATTACTAAAAGTAGACTGCTCGACCTCTACAAGCAATTACCTTATATGAAAGCAATAATTGATGAGCTTAACCAGTTACGGTTAATTGAAAAGGTAAACATCCGCAATACTTTTTTAGGCGAAGATGCTGAGGGTAAATACAGGCTATTTGTGATGCAAAACCCGGATATTGCCTTGCGCGTCCCCCTCAAGGATATTGCCTCCTATCTCGGTATCACACCACAATCACTCAGCCGTATCCGCAAAAATATTCGCTAAGCCTTTCGTTTTTACCATTTGTTAAGTGTGTTGGCCTATTATTCGGGCAATTTTGCATCAGAATTAATAATCTCATGGAAACACATAAAAACAATTCATCCTTAACAGGAAAAAGAGTGATCATTTTAGGCGGAAGTTCAGGTCTGGGCCTGGCAACTGCAATGGCAGCCGCTAACGAAGGGGCAAACGTTGTCATCGTATCAAGTAACCAACAACGTATTGATAACGCACTGCAAGGCCTGCCACCAGGCACCGAAGGCTATGCTGTAAACCTTAGCAGCGAACAAAACATCAAAGCATTTTTTGATAGGATCGGCAATTTTGACCACCTCGTTTATTCAGCAGGAGAAAATTTAAATCTTAATACTATCGGCCAAACTGATATTGAGCAGGCTCGCAATTTTTTCAACATACGCTATTGGGGAGCCTTCGCTGCGGTAAAATATGGTGCACCTAATATTAACAAAGGTGGCTCAATATCTTTAACCAGCGGTACTGCCAGTGCAAGGCCTGGTAAAGGCTGGTCGGTAGCCAGCAGTATTTGCGGTGCTATGGAAGGTTTTGTAAGAGCGATGGCTGTTGAGCTTGCTCCAATACGGGTAAATAGTGTAGTGCCTGGGGTTGTAGATACCAACCTTTGGGACAGTATGCATGCTGCCGACCGGGAAAACCTATACCAATCAATGGCATCAGCTCAACTCATAAAACGTGTAGGCGCAGCAGATGATATTGCCCTGGCTTTTCTCTACCTTATGAAACAGCAATATGGCACCGGTCAAAACATTACTGTTGATGGCGGAGCTGTATTGGTGTAGAAAATTTCACCACATAACGTTTAGTTAGCCAACAATTAAAAATCTAATCTAAAACATTTTCAAGCCTCAGTAAGTTCCTGTTAAAAAGAAAAAACATGGAATTATCAGTCGACGGTGGCTTCCGCCAATGGTGGTTGCTTTTAATAAGAGGGCTATTATTTATTTTGGCAGGTATCTATATGATCGCCTCTCCTGCCACAAGCTTTGTAGCATTGGGCTTTATATTTGGGCTGATGATATTGCTGGCGGGTATATCCGAGTTGTTGCATGTATCAAACAGCCACAGTCCCGGCAGCCGCAACTGGCATTTAGGCCTTGGCATATTAGAAGTAGTACTAGGCATAGTATTTATAAGCCATATAGCTACAAGCGTTGCAGTATTACGTATTCTGGTGGGGCTGTGGTTTATTTTCAGAGGGATTGCATTGTTCAATTATTCCCGTATTATTGGCGCGTCATGGGTAACCAAATTAGGCGGCATTGTAACTGTCATTTTTGGCCTGTTAATATTATTCGATGTAGTTTTTGGTTCCATGACTATCATACTTTTTGTTGCCATAGGCTTTATTATTACAGGTTTCTTTAATGTTTGGCTTGGCTACAGCCTTAAACCACGTACCTAATCGTTATTGTAACTACTGAACGAAAGCGAACATAACATTGTATCGATACTGTACTATGCCCTTATTTAAATATTTATAAAAATCTGACAATCAATATATTACTATCGTGGCATTTTATTTGAGCATGCAATAACAATATATATGGATGTCAATATGAAACATCAAAAAGGCCTTAGGCGTGTTACCTTTTCACAGGAACGTTTTGAGATATTAATAAAGAAACAAAAGAACGGAGAAGCAAAATTTTCTGATCTTGTGGAACTGGACGAAATAGTTAATCGTGTGCCGGATATCCGACATATTATCCTGGAGGAGATGGAAGGAACTGATACACCTTCTGATGAACCGGGACAGCAAGATATCCTCATTACAAAGGAAAGCAAACCACAGGGCTTACTGGAAAAGATAAAAGCGTTTTTTAATCAATTGCTCTTTTTGACTGATAGTCGCGTCATTTCTGTTTGATATAAATCTTCAGTATAATTTTATTATTTTTACTACATGGCAGATCAGGAACTTTGCGCGCATCTACTAGCAATAAAAACTGTAAAACTCAGCGACGATCATGTTTGCGAGGAATGTATTAAACATAACCAGGATTGGGTACACCTGCGTACCTGCCAAACCTGTGGCGTAACGCTTTGCTGCGATGATTCCCCACATAAACATATGACCCAGCATTATCATGCCACCCACCACCCTGTTATAGCCTCAGCCGAAGAAGGTGAACGCTGGCTATGGTGCTACCCCGATGAAGCATTTGTTGAATATTAATTAGTCATTTCAATCTCTTATTTTCTATTCCCTATAGCTGAAACTAAATTAAATAGTACTTTTGTACTGTAATAAATAGAGTTACAGTATGGATAATGTTCAATTTGCTACCGCCACTCATATACTCACGTTACTTGCCGTAACCGAGGGTGTTGTGCCATCTGCCTATCTGGCGGGGAGCATTAACATTAATCCGGCTATGGTGCGTAAAGCGCTAAGCACCCTAAGGACGCATGGACTTGTTGAAACTAAAGAAGGAAAAGGTGGCGGAGCGATATTAGCCAAGCCAGCTGATAAGATCTTGCTTTCGGATGTTTACCACGCAGTAAACTCTACTCCCCTGCTTGGTAAGGCCAACAGACCGAATCCTGATTGCCTGGTTGGCAAACAAATTAACGATCATTTAATCGAACTGTACACCCAGGCGGATAATGCACTCATCAATAAATTAAGTACCATAACACTGGCTGATTTTGTAAAGAAATTCAAATAAAAAATTTAACCAATACTGTAATAAATAACATTACAGTATTTCAATTCTATCATATCTAAATAAATTAAAAAATGAAAGTAGCATTAATTGGAGCATCAGGCTTCGTAGGAAAAGCGGTATTAAATGAATTACTGCAAAAAGGTCATGAGGTGATAGCTATCGTTCGTGATCCTAAAAAACTGGAGGCACAACCAGACTTAACTATAGTAAAAGCAGACGCAACTAATGTTGACGAACTTGCTGAAGCCATTAAAGGTGCAGACGTGGCTATAAATACGTTTAATGCTGGCTGGACAAACCCAAATCTTTATGATGACTTTCTTAACGGGTCAAAAGCTATTCAGGAAGGTGTTAAAAAATCAGGCGTAAAACGTTTACTGGTTGTTGGCGGTGCGGGTAGCTTATTTATTGATGGCAAACAGTTGGTTGATTCACCACAATTCCCGGCAGAATATAAGGCCGGTGCTACAGCAGCTCGTGATTATCTGGATGAAATCAAGAAAGAAACAGAACTCGATTGGGTATTTTTAAGTCCGGCAATTGAAATGCACCATGGTACATCAGGTGTGCGCAAAGGCACCTACCGCTTAGGCAATGAGAACCCTGTATTTAATTCCGAAGGCCGAAGCATATTATCGGTTGAGGACCTGGCTTTGGTAATTGTTGATGAAATTGAACAACATAAACATAGCCGCGAACGCTTTACCGCTGCTTATTAAGCTTGTAATAAATTACTAACTCTGTGTGCTTTGTGCTCTTTACTTTGTGCTCTCTGTGGTTAAACTGAACCACAAAGAGCACTGAGGTTTGCACAAAGGACACAGAGTTTTTTTATTGCCAATATTCTTTTCATCCTTTATATTTAAATCAAAAATATTATGCTGAAAAAAGGGGAACATATTGAAGGTACACCAACCGAGTTACAGGTTTTGCTCGACAAAGAGCCTGAGGCCAATGAGTTTTTTGAAAGCCTGTCGAAATCGTATAAACAAGGCTATTGTGATTGGGTGGGCTCTGCCAAACAGGAAGATACCCGGAAAATTCGTGCCGATAAAGCAATGATCATGCTGCGTAACAAGCAAAAAACGCTTAAAACGTAATTGTCTATTCACCTTTTGGCACATCCTTTTTGCTATCGCGACTATATTTATATAACTTGCTGTATAAGTATCCGCGCCGTTTATTAGCTTCTGATAACGACTTCTCATCCGAGAAATAGCCGCCAAATATTTTGGGCACCGCAATATGCTGCGATGTATAGATGCCTGAATTACCACTGAAGAAGTAAGCAGTAAAACATGCAATCGCGAATAGTAAGGCATGCTCGCCGCCAAAAAGCTCTATCCCCATAAATGTACAGGCTAATGGTGTGTTGGTTGCACCGGCAAATACTGCTATAAAGCCCAATGCCGCAAACAAACTCACGGGTGCGTTTAATAAGCCTGATAAGGTATTGCCCAATGTAGCGCCAATATAAAACAAGGGCGTTACCTCCCCTCCTTTAAACCCGGTTCCGAGTGTCAAGGTTGTATATATGGTTTTCCACAACCAGCTCCAAGTATCGGATCCACCAGCATGAAATGCCGATGGGATGGTGACCGCCCCGGGATATTGCGCATCCACACCTAAACTTAAATAATCAGGTTTGCCTATAGCATAAGTAAGCGCTATGATGATCAGTCCGCCAAACACAGGAATCAGCCATTTTATACTGAAGATCTTTAAAAATACCGCCTTTATCTCGTGTACCATCAAAGCAAAAAGATAACTGGCCAAGCCAAACGCGGCGGAAGCGATAATAACTTTAACAAATAGCAACAGGTCAACAGGCAAATAATCGGATAAAAAATAGGGCGTTTTAGCTATAATATCAATATGATAAGCCGTATGATGAATCCCCCAGGCCGCAACTGTAATATCACCGATGATGCTTGCGATAAGCGCGGGTAACAAAGCATCATATTTTAACCTGCCGATAGTAAGTACCTCAATAGCAAACACAGCTCCGGTTAACGGCGTACCAAATACGGCACCAAAGCCTGCCGCAACACCCGCGGTAAGTATCATGCGCATATCGCCATCAGTAAGTTTAAACCATTTGCCAAATAAGGCCGCAATACTGCCACCTATCTGCACAGCTGTACCCTCCCGCCCTGCTGAACCACCAAATAAGTGCGTAATAACAGTGGTTATAAGAATGATCGGTCCCATTCGCGCAGGTACGCCTGCTCCGGGTTGGTGTATCTCGTCAATGATCAGGTTATTACCTTTTTCAGCAGATTTACCGGCCCATTTATAAATGAAATGAATAAGTACACCTGCCGCAGGCAGCAGGAACAACAACCAGGTATGTGCAAAACGAAAATGGATAGCAGTAGTTAACAGCCACAAAAATAGGGCGACCATACTGCCAATTACTATAGCAACAGGAGCTATCAATACCGTCCAGCGGAGCGTATATTTTATAATGCCGAAATGTTCAGAAGAGAAGACCTTGTTTTTCAATTCACCGGTATACTGTGATAGATTTGAGAGGATAATGTTGTTTTTTTTCACCTGCATAATAATTTATATCCTAAAGCATAACTTTACGATGAATTTGCAGGCGCCATCAGCAATCGCGGTTTTTAAAAGGAAGACACCATTTCCTGCCGCTAATATAAAGATTTGGAGTATATAAACAAAAAAGAGACGCAAAGTATTGCGTCTCTACGATATTGAAGGGGGACTAATATTAAGCCGATTTCTTACTATTAACAATTAATGCAGATTCATAAACTACTGACAATATTTCTTTTGATGGAAAAGGTTTAATAAAATCTTCATCAATATAATCATAAACCACACGTTGTGAAGGATCGATCACATATGTGGCTAACAAGGGAATATTCGCGTCAATACCTGAAAACCTGTTCCAGGCAGGATTACTTTCAGAATATATCCTGAACTTTTTAGCCATATGATTATCCTTGTCGAAATAAAAATTTAACGACAGACTGTTTTCCCATGCCAGTTTTTGCAGGCCGCTTTCTCTTTCATCATTGATGACCAGCAGATTGCCGCCATTGGCTCTTATCTCGTGCTGCAAGGCATTTAACTGCTTTAGCTGATCCAAGCCCGCTTCTTTCCAGTGGTGCGAATAAAAACTGATAACCAGCGGTTTATTCAGTAAATGCCTCAACAATACCGGGCCATGTGTTTCGGCACCGTTATAAAACTGCTGCCATTGCTCATGCAAGTTGTTCAAAGTAAAATCGGGAATATAGTTTCCTGATTTTACAGGTTTTAAAGGCTTGTATGATTTAAATTCAAAATTCAGTTCAGGGATGATCTCTGCTAATTCAAAAAATGGATATTTATTGGTAGTTGCTAACATGCTTATAGTATTAAAATTTTAAAACGCGTACCGCTCAGCGGTATTAATTAATTGGGGGTTAGGCGGTTAACAACAACGATATAAGCCATATACTACTTTGTAGTATTTTAACAGGTTGGTAAATAAATAGCGCATAATTTTATAATAAGATCAGTTAAAAGTTCAGGAAGTATTAATGGAGATTCTGGAGGTATAGCTTATAAGCTATAACAGCAACAACATATAGGCATCATCATATTTTTTAAGTCGGCTGACTTTAAAAATTGGCGAGTGCTTGTGATTGAATTACGTTGTTGCATTGATATTGAAGTATTAATAAGACAAATATACTATAAAGTCTATCTAATTAGTAGTATATAATTGAATATTTTTAATAATACATTAATTTTCAGTTAATTAAAATTTATTGGCGATTGTTTTCCCTATGGAATACACATGGCACCCCGCACAAAATGCGAAGAAAGCTTCCAGTAAAGCGAAGAAAGATAATACTGTTGCAAGGGAAACCGCAACAATTGTTTGAGTGAAAAATATAGCAATAAGAATAGCCAAGGTAAACACTACTCCTACCATGGCGGCAAATCTTTTAGGTGCGCGATCAGCAGGCTTATTTTTAATTTTGAGTTGTTTGATAATTGCATCACTCAAAAAGCCAAGCACGCTATATTTACCCAAGTTAAATGATCTCAATGTAAAATCAAGGAGCAAAAAAGCGATAATCAGCCAAAAGCCTGTTATCAAATAAACAACAGACAACACCAAAACAAAAAAAGCCGTTAAACGAGCCTTGTTTTCATTGATGCTGACAAAATCGACGGGGCAATCCATATTTTCTTAATCAAAGCGTCATTGCTAGGAACGAAGCAATCCCCGATTAGCAGAGCGGCTCTGTATAGTTTGGGATTGCTTCGTTCCTCGCAATGACGCAAAAGTACTTTATTTATTCGGCTGTGGTGTTAACCTTAAATAAGGTTTTACCAGTTCAAATCCTTTAGGGAATTTAGCCGGGATATCTTCTGTTTTAATAGATGGCAATACTACTACACGCTCTCCGTCTTTCCAATCGGCCGGTGTGGCAACGCTGTGGTTGGCGGTCAATTGTAAAGAATCAATCACCCTTAAAATTTCCTGGAAATTTCTGCCTGTTGAAGCAGGGTAAGTAATGATCAGTTTTATTTTTTTATCCGGGCTGATAATAAACAATGATCTAACCGTAGCTGTTAATGAAGCATTCGGATGGATCATGTCATAAGCTTCGGCTATTTCCCTGTTCTCATCAGCTATGATAGGAAAGTTAACTTCAACATTCTGTGTTTCGTTAATATCATTGATCCATAACTTGTGCGATTCAACAGAATCAACGCTCAATGCTACCACTTTAACGTTGCGTTTCTCAAACTCATCTTTTAATGAAGCTGTTCTGCCTAATTCGGTAGTACAAACCGGTGTATAATCCGCAGGATGCGAAAATAATACGCCCCAGCTATCGCCTAAAAATTCATAAAAATCGATTTCACCTAGTGAAGTCTGTGCTTTAAAGTTTGGTGCATCATCACCCAATCGTAAACTCATGATATATTATATTTATGGTATTAAATTTTATGCAAGCTTAAAATGCTTAAGCAAATGTAGTAATTTTTTACATTTACTATTAATCCTATGGAAATGATAGTTTATATGATAGTAGGTTTACAATTGGATACAAATTTATTTATCATGTCATTGCGAGCGATAGCGCGGCAACCTCGTCGCATGCATATTGAACGCGACGAGGTTGCTTCGTCGTTCCTCCTAGCAATGACACGCAATTGGGGTTTATGCTCCTTAATTTTAGCAAACACACATCCGCTGGGCCGGTATCCGTTTCAATCCTTAACGCAATAACATCCTGAAAATCTATAAAATCCGTTTAATCCTGGTTCTTATGCTTCTTAATCTTAATAACCACCATTTTAGATGTAGGCGTATTACTCGTCTTTGCCACGGTATCAATAGGCACCAGCACATTTGTTTCGGGATAATAGGTTGCAGTATTGCCTTCCGGGATGTTATAAGCTACGATAACAAATAAACGTGCAACACGCTCCTTACCGCCATGATAATTGAATAAATCAACCTTATCTCCGGCTTTAAGGCCGGCCTTTTGTATATCTTTTTCATTCATGAATATCACCCGGCGCTCATTATGAATGCCCCGGTAACGGTCCTCTAAACCATAAATGGTAGTATTAAATTGGTCGTGACTGCGGATGGTCATCATTATAAATTCATCGTCAGCCAGTTTGTGTTCGGTAAGTTTGGTTACCGTAAAAGGTATTTTACCACCCATATTTTCGCCGGTGAATTTCCCTTCACGTGGCGCATTTGGTAAATAAAATCCCCCAGGCTCCCGCACCCGTTTATTGTAATCTTCAAGCCCGGGGATCACCTTTTCTATATCATCGCGCACAGCATCATAACTATTAGCAAACCTATCCCAGTCTACAACCGTATTGTCACCCAAAGTAGCTTTCGCCAGCCTGCATACGATCTGATTTTCGCTCAGTAAATCTTTGGAAACCGGCTCCAATATCCCTTTCGACATTTGTACAACACCCATTGAATTTTCACAGCTTATCAATTGCGCTTCTCCATTTATCATATCCTTATCGCTGCGGGCGAGTGTCGGTAATATGATCGATTCCTCACCATGCACCAAATGGTTTCTGTTAAGCTTAGTTGAAACGCTTACCGTAAGTTTCATTTTGCGCAGACCGTCAGCTGTATAATTCGTATCCGGCGTGGCCGAAAGAAAATTGCCGCCCATCGAGAAAAACACTTTTAACTTACCCTCGTGCATCGCTTTGATGGATTCTACAACATCCAGTCCATGCTCACGTGGCGGTTCAAAACCATAAACCTCTTTTAGCTTATCCAGTTGTTTTTCAGTCGGTTTATCAAATATCAGCATGGTACGGTTGCCCTGTACATTGCTATGCCCGCGCACCGGGCATAACCCTGCTCCCGGCTTGCCGATGGCCCCTTTAAGTATGGTTAAATTAACGATCTCCTTAATGGTATCAACCCCGTTTTTATGCTGTGTAACACCCATTGCCCAGCAAATAATAATGCGGCTCTTATACTTCAGCATTTCAGCGGCCTCCTGTATCTGCGATAGCGGTACACCGCATTTTTCGGAAAGCTCATCCACTTTATGTTGTTCCAGGCTATGCAAAAACTGCGTATAACCCAATGTATTATCCCTTATAAAATCTTGGTCGAATACCTTACCAGGTTCTTTAAGTTCAGCCTCATACAGCAATTTTTCTATCGCCTTTAACAGGGCCATATCACCGTTTATTTTTACCTGCAAAAAAAGATCGGCCAATTGAGTTTTGATGCCCAGTATTCCCTTAACATTCTGCGGGTTTTTAAAGCCCATTAATCCCGCCTCATGCAGTGGATTTACGGCGATGATCTTTGCGCCGTTATCTTTTGCCTTTTGCAAGGCTGTAAGCATGCGTGGGTGATTTGTACCCGGATTCTGCCCGATAATAATGATCACATCGGTATCATAAAAATCATTCAGTGTTACCGTGCCCTTGCCTATACCGATGGTTGGTGTAAGTGCTGAGCCCGAAGATTCATGACACATATTCGAACAATCAGGCAGATTATTGGTACCATATTCTCTTATAAATAACTGATAAGTAAACGAAGCTTCGTTACTGGTACGGCCCGAGGTATAAAAAGCGGCCTCATTTGGCGATGAGAGCTTATTTAAATGATAAGCAATCTTTTTAAAAGCATCATCCCAGCTAATAGGTTCATAATGTGTGCCGCCTTTTGGCAAGTATACAGGTTCTGCAATCCTGCCCTTTTTACCTATTTCGTAATCATTAAGTTTGGCCAGATCAGCTACTGAATTTTGTGCGAAAAACTCGCCTGTCAACTTTTTTGTAGTAGCTTCTTCGGCTAATGCTTTAGCACCGTTCTCACAATATTCCGCAATTGGTGAGCGGTCATCATCCGGATCAGGCCAGGCACAACTGGAACAATCAAACCCACCTTTTTTATTCATGTGGAACAGGCCTTCCATACCACGCACCAAGCCTGCTTCCTGCAAAACATCAGTCAGTGCAGCTGTAACAGCTGGGATACCAGCCGCCCATTTTTTAGGTTCGGTTACTTTCAAATCCAACAACTCTTCGGGATTTTCAGCATCGGGTTGTTCTATTTTCTTGCTCATGGTATTATCCTTTCTTTTTTTGGGCGAGCGGATTTGGATAATTATCGCTTTGGTCTTCGTCAACTTCATCTAAACACACAAAATCTTTTTCTACCAGTAACTCCAGCACCCCATACTTGTTTTCGAAACCAACGCGGTCGGTATTTATCAACTCGCTGATCATTTTGCGTGACATGCACATAGTGATCTTATTGTCGATATAACTGGATGTAAGCTCTTTACCTTCAGTTAATTGCAATGCATAAACGAGAGGCTCTCCTGCAAAACTCACTTGCTCTTCCAGGTATCCTTCCCTGGCTAAGTTATCAACATCAGTACGTGTGAGCCTATAGCGTAATGAGTTGCTTTTAATGCGTAGTTTCATGTTCTGTGATTAAGATTCGGTATGCGGTTGTATAAATATTAAAACGTTCGTTGCGTAAAAATCCTATTAACGTAATATTAAATTCTTCGGCCAATTGCACCGCCAGGCTGGATGGTGCACCTACCGCGGCAATGATGGTTATACCCGCCATAGCTGCTTTTTGTACCAGCTCAAAACTTGCCCTGCCACTTAACAATAAGATATGCTTATTTAAAGGCAGCCAATTTTTATTTAAGGCTGCGCCGATAAGTTTATCCAAAGCATTATGCCGGCCAACATCCTCACGCAACAACAGTAATTCGCCTGATGGAGTAAATAATGCCGAAGCATGCAGTCCCCCGGTATCGGCAAAAACCTTTTGATGACTGCTTAATACTGCCGGTAACTGATGTAATACTTCAGCATTAATAAAATTATCTGCTTGCTGTTGATGATCATAAGCACTTACCGTGCGAATAGCATTTATGGAACCTTTACCGCAAACCCCGCAGCTTGATGTAGTATAAAAATTACGCTCGGTATTGCGCAGGTTAGGTATAGTTTCCTCGCCTAATGTTACTTGTATTACATTTTCCTTATTCTCAGCGCAGGCTATAAAGCAATGATCTATTTTGGCGATATCTTCCTGTTTTTGGATAATACCTTCGGTAAACAAAAAACCTAAAGCTAGTTCCGCATCATTACCCGGTGTACGCATGGTAACGGAGACATTTTGTAACTGGCGGTTCTCTCCCGGTCCATGTTCCAGCCTGATCTCCAAAGGTTCCTCAATGGCAAGCGCGTCTGATGTTTCTGCACTTATGGCGTTACTTACTTTAGTGATTGGCAAATATGTGATTGAACTGGCTGGCATATATCAAATATACAACTCAAATAAGCTTATTGTTCTGCTTTTAACGCATAAAAAATGCGATATTTGTTTAATTTTAAACAATCGGTGCTCAAGTTTGTCAACATCAAATAAACAAAGCAAATGAACATCAACGTACTGGCATTTGGCATAGCAAAGGATATATTCGGGGGCTCAACTGTTAGGTTGGAATTGGCCAATGATGCCACTGTATATAATTTAAAATATTCCCTCGAAAATCAATATCCGCGACTAAAGCAACTGGCATCATACATGATAGCAGTTAATAATGAATACGCTCTTTTAGGTGATACTATACATGAGAGTGATGAAATTGCTGTAATACCACCAGTAAGTGGTGGATGATAAACCTTATACTACTTGTCATTTCGACTGCAAGGAGAAATCTTCTTCACCCTGCATAGCGGAAAGACAAATAGCAGAAGATTTCTCCTTACAGTCGAAATGACAAATTAGAAAGCCTTGCAAACCCAAATTCAAATATCCTCCGAACCATTAAACATACCAACCTGTATTGATTGGGTAATGCTGCCTGAATCAGGCGGAATAGATGTTTTTATTGGTACAGTACGGAATGCTACCAAAGGCAAAGCTGTACTACGCCTGGAGTTTGAAGCCTACGAAAAAATGGCCATAGCTGAAATGGAAAAGATAGCCGCAGAAGCTATCAGCAAATGGCCGATCCAAAGATTATTGATCCATCACCGTACCGGAATTTTAGCAGTTGGCGAAGTACCTGTTATCATAGCCGTATCAACAGCACATCGCGCAGCAGCATTTGAAGCATGTCGTTATGTTATAGATACATTGAAACAAACTGTGCCTATCTGGAAAAAAGAGATATTTGAGGATGGTGAGGTTTGGGTGGCTGCGCATCCGTAAGAACCGGGATTGGGAACCAGGATTTAACAGATTTGTTAGATTTTCAAGATGTGATATAATAGATTGTCATTGCGAGGAGGAACGACGAAGCAACCTCGTTGCATTGCTCTACAGGAGACGAGGTTGCCGCGCTATCGCTCGCAATGACATAGCGGACAAATAAATCCTGAAATCCATTTAAACCCGGTTTAGCTCAGGAACGCTCCTAACCCACCCTCCAGCGAATAAACCTTCGCATCCGGGAATTTCTGTTTAATGGTCTTTACCGTCTCGCCACTCCTTTTACCTGATGAGCAGTATAGTACTTTGGGTTTTCCGCTGGTTAAGTAATCCAGGTTATCCTCTACTTCATCCGCTTCCATGTGTACGCCGCCAATGTCAATAACATCACGTTCCTGATCAGTGCGTATATCAACCAGTTCAATGGTATCATCCAACAATGCCCGCCTCACTTCAATTACTGACATGGTTGGAATAATAATGGTACCTGTCAATCCGGTAATATTTGTTTTGCTGGCATAGCCGATCTTAATTATCCGGCTTTGCATGCTATGTGCATCAAAGATCAGTACTCTGCCAGCCAGCAGATCACCTGCTTTGGTAATGTATTTAATTACCTCATTAGCCTGCATACAGCCAATTATACCAGCTAGCGTAGGTATAACACCACCTTCGGCACAATTGGGAATCTGGGCGGCATTTACCTGCGGAAACAGGTCACGATAATTAGATGATGGCACACCACAGGAGTTTTTCACATTCCAGATAGCTACCTGACCCTCAAATTGGTAAATAGCACCATAAACAACGGGCTTATCGCTCAAAACACTGGCATCATTAAGCAGGTAACGGGTTTCAAAATTATCAGTGCAGTCAACCACAATATCATACGGGGCGATGAGATCCATCACATTGTCCGATGTGATCTTAATATCATGCGCTATCAATTTAATTCCCGGATTTTGTTTTTGCAGAATGTAAGCCGCTACTACCGCTTTTTTTGCCCCGGCATCAGCAGGTGTATATAATATCTGGCGATGTAGATTGCTTAATGAAACAGCATCATAATCGGCTATGCCTAAAGTCCCAACCCCTACTCCAGCTAAATACTGTGCAGCCGGGCACCCTAGTCCGCCCGCACCAACAACCAGCACCTTTGCATTTTGTAAAAGCTCTTGTGTTGCTTCACCAAAACCAGGTAGAGCCATTTGACAGCTATATCGTGCAAAGTCTTCAGGTATCATGCTGTAGCTATTTTTTGGTGAAGAACTTTTTTGATTTTTTCCAGATCCTCAGGTGTATTAACGTTAGTTAAAGCACCGGGATTAGGAACATGTAATAACTTAGGTTCTGTATTGATCAAAACCTTACGCGGGCATGAATATCCTTGTGCCAAAAACGATAACAGTACCGGGTAACTCTTTGGCTCCCATATGGTGATCAATGGCTCTGGAAATTCACTTGTTTCACTATGAAATGCTGTGGCTATAGCCGATGTATCACGATTGGCAACCAAATAATTCAGCGTATCTGTATCCAGCAAAGGCAGATCACAAGCTACAACCAGCCAGGCGCTATCTGGCTTTTCACGAAATGCCGATAAAACACCACTATATGGACCCAAATTGAGAAATGTATCTGTTATAGACGGATAGCTTACATCAATGTCCTGCTTATCAGAATTGCGGGAAATATAAACTTCATTACACAGTGGTTTCAGCATATCAGCCATATGATAGCGCTGTTCTTTTTCATACCACTTAACGGCGCCCTTATCAAAACCCATACGTAAACTTTTTCCACCAGCCAGCACCAATCCGTTTAAAACCGGCTTTGCCTGCTCCATTTTATCAGCAAAAAAACCGATGATCTTTTCGGTATCACCCAACGCGTAAATCGGGATCTGCTGCCAATTGGATATAGCTTCTTTTACAAAATCAAATACATCGCTAACATTATCAGCCAGTAAAATAAGCTGTATATTGGTTAATTGCTCAATCCTTTTTTGTAACGATGCTTCTTTATTAAGATCGATAATAACAACCTGTGCCTTTGCCTGCTGATGATTTCCGTTTACCAAAACTATATCAGCCTCAGCAAATAATTGCCTTTGCTTAAACGGGGTAACAGGTGTATTATAATTAAATTGCTGATAATTCAACTGATCGGTATATTCCAGAATGGCTCCGCTTGCCAAACGACCGGGTGATAAAACCTCATCGTCATTATGCGAGGTATCGACGTAAGCGGATTTGTATTTAGGTGATAAAGCCTGGATAATGTTATCAGCCAAAACCTTTATAGTGGTGCATGGCGCACCAATAATAGCCCACTCATTACGCCCGAAGTTGCCGTTTAATGGCCGTGCCAGATCCGCATGTTTTCTATGACCTTTTGAAATCACGTTTACCTCCTGTTTTTGCTATCAGTTTGGTTTCCTTAATTACTATATCGTGGCTCAGTGCCTTACACATATCATAAATGGTTAAAGCAGCAATTGATGCGCCTACCAAAGCCTCCATCTCTACCCCTGTTTTAGCGGTTATGCTTGCCGTACAATTAATAACAACATCGTTGTCATCATTTAGTTGGATATCAATTTTACAATTATCCAAACCCAGTGGATGACAAAGTGGTATCAGATCTCCTGTCTTTTTTGCCGCCATGATGCCTGCGATAACAGCTGTTTGAAATACCGAGCCTTTTTGCGTTTTAAGATCACCATTTTCCAGCTGACTTAATACCTCTTCCGGCAACGAGACTATGCTTTGGGCTGTAGCCGTACGCAGCGAAATCGCTTTTTCGCTAACATCTACCATGGTAGCGCGCCCCTGCTCATCAAGATGAGTTAAAACTTTCTCGCTCATATTAAAATAAACCTTTAAACATCCACACCCTATAAACTTCACCCTTCGCGAAATGATTCTTCTCTAAAGGTAATTCCATAAAAGCATTAGTATCAGCCAAGTTAGCAAAATCACCCGATCCATTTCCTTCGATTGGTGTAGCCATTAATTGTCCGCTTTCGTTTACCTGCAGATGCACCTGTAAAAAATATTTTAATGCTGGCAGGAAGTTAAAATCCCTATCCAGCACGGCATATGCAGCAGGTTGTGGCTTTAAGCCAAGCGTTGCCTGTAGCCAGGTTAAAAAATAACGGTGCAGGCACATAAAGGTAGCTACCGGATTGCCCGGGAAAGCAAATACAACTACCCCATTTTCATGCTTGCCAAACCAGAATGGCTTACCGGGCCTTTGTTCTACCTTATGAAAAAGTTGCTGAACGTTCAATTCTTCCAATGCCTTAGGGATATAATCAAATTTCCCCATGGAGATACCACCACTAAGCAATATCACATCATAATTGAGCAGACATTGCTGAATGAGCCTTTTTGTGATCTCCGGATCATCCGGGACATGCAGCATAGCAGCTTCAATACCATGCTGCTGTAAAACAGCCTTAACGGTATAATTATTTGACCTTCTGATTTGGTAAACCAGCGGTATTTGTTCAACCTCTACCAATTCATCGCCTGAGGATATAATTACAACCCTTGGCATTTTTTTTACGCGTAGCTCCGTTTCTCCAACCGATGCCACCAGGCTTATTATTGCCGGTGATATGATCTGCCCCGATTCAGCAACAATATCATGCTGTTTTTTATCACGACCCTGAAAATGGATATTCTGCCCCTTTTTGATATGATTAGGACTAATGAGCACACTGGCCAAACCCGCTCTTATCTCCAGGTCTTCATACCTGATTACCGTATCAACTGATAAAGGCAAAGCCGCGCCAGTCATAATCTCGATACAGTGATCAGGTTCATGAACTACACCCGGTGGATCACCGGCCGCTTGTGTTGCTTTAATATGGAATGAGCTAACGCCGTTCTCAATTGCATCATAGTTAACCGCTATGCCATCCATTGTAACCCGGTTAAACGGCGGCAGATCGCGGTCGGCTTTAATATCTTCTGCTAATACCCTGCCCAAAGTAAGTTCAAATGGCATAATCTCTACACCATAATCTCTTAGCTCTGCCTGTATTGTTTTTTCGGCTTCTTCTACGGTTATCATGTGTTATTATTCTTATCCGCCAATTGTGGCCATTGATTCATGTATACCTGTACTCCCTAAACTCTCTGCTTCCCATCCATCCTTCACCCTGTTATTAAACGCAATTAACAGGCTTTCTTTTACATCTGCATCACTTTTTCCTGCCCGTATTAAATCTTTTACATTTAAAACCCCATTATCATACAGGCAATTTTTTAACGTGCCCTGCGGAGTAATGCGCACACGGTTGCAAGTACCGCAGAATGTGCGTGAATAGGCTGCTATAATACCCACATCGCCTTTATGCCCCGGAACATGGTAATTATAAGCAGTTGAATATGCAGGATCTTCAATTTTCTTAATCTCCGGGAAATGCTCCTTTATCGTATCCAGTATGCGGATATGATCCCAGTTTAAGCCGGTATAAATATGCCCATCGCCATTAAAAGGCATTTCTTCAATAAACCTCACACTTACCGGCAATTCTTTGGTTAATTCAACCAACGGTATAATATCCTGTGTGTTTTTTCCGTCCATTACTACGGCATTAATTTTCACTTCGATATCGTGCTTCAGCAATTCATCCAAAGTCGCCATTACTGCCGCAAACTCATCCCGGCGGGTAATCGCGAAAAATCTGCCTGCATCCAAAGTATCCAGACTCAGGTTTACCGATTTTACTCCTATATTTTTCAGCTGCTCCACATAAGGCGCTGTAAGTACACCGTTGGTAGTAATGCTCAACTCATCCAGCCCTTTTAACTCAGAAATTGAAGTTAAAAGCGACATAATATCCTTGCGTACAAATGGCTCGCCCCCGGTAATGCGTATTTTTTGGATCCCCATACTTACCAGTAAGGTGCAGGCACGAAGCATCTCCTCATAACTCATCAGCTCCTTACGCGACAACCAGTTCAAGCCATCCTCGGGCATACAATAAAAGCAACGCAGGTTACACCTGTCTGTAACAGCCAAGCGGAGGTAATTAATGGGTCTGCCGTGATTATCTATTAACAAGATTGTAAATGTTTAATGAATACCTGTCTGTACTTAACAAACCTTAATGCGTTAAGTTGATGTTAGTCGTAAAATTAGGCAATACCTTTCACAGCAAAGTCTGCAAAATGTATTTAAATGTAAAAATCCCGGTTAGCTATTTAACAGGGAGCAAAAAACATATCTTATTAGTGACTGATAGCTAAAAACTCATTATTGACTTAAAACCGTACCATCATAAATTTTACCTTTATTTTTTATCCTGCTACCAAACCAGAACCCTAAAAATATAGCCGGTATTAAGCCAACAAAGCATACTAAAAATAAAGGCCTAAATACATAATCTCCAACTGGATCATCCGTTTTACCTGTGCTCTTATACACTTCCTGAAAAAATCCGGTTAAACTTGATACAAATGTCGCTGTTATTAATATTAAAAAACCATAGATAAGCCCTATTAATAAACACCCTTTTCGTTTAACAAGTATGGCTACACCAGCTAATTGACCGTAAAAGTATCCACACAAGTATACAACAACAATTGCTATCAATAAGTTGAGTTGGTAATTCCCTAAAAGAAACCATGAAAAACCAGCTAGTATTGACATGATTAAATAAGCGATAATTAGTCCTACGCTAACAAATCTAATGGCTTCCTTCGCTCCAATCAACTGTGCAGTTTCTTTTGTCATCTACTATTTAGTTTTATGATAGATAGAGAATATTTTAATTCTATCTATTTCACTACCGCAAACCTGTATTCGCAATAGCTTTTATAAACTTCTCCGGGTTTTAATATTGTTGATGGAAAGTTTGGCTGATTTGGCGAATCAGGGTAATGTTGTGTTTCCATAGCAAATGCAGTCCTGAAATCATCTGTACCGCCATGTTTCATTATGTTTTTGCTCTGCATAAAATTGCCGCTGTAAAACTGCATGCCAGGCTCTGTGGTAAACACGCTCATTTCGATACCAGTTTTATCACTTATGGCGATAGCTACCGGGGTTTTATCATCATGCTTATTCAGCACATAAGTATGGTCATAGCCTCTACCCTCTTTTAGCTGCACATTATCATCATCTATCCTGGCGCCAATTGTTGTTGGCCGAGTAAAATCAAACGGAGTGCCTATAACAGTTGCCAGTTCGCCTGTCGGTATCAAATTAGAATTAACGGGTATATAAGCATCGGCATGTATTTGTACTATGTGATCAACTATAGTACCATTACCAACCCCATTAAGGTTAAAGTATGGGTGACTGGTTAAATTTATCACGGTAGTTTTATCCGTAGTGGCTTCATAGTTTATGGCTAAACCATTATCATCGTTTAAATGGTAAACAACCTTAACATGCACATTACCAGGGAACCCGCCTTCCATATCTTTTGCAATGTAAGTAAGCTCAAGAGTTGATGAGTCGACCTGGGTTCCGTCCCACACTGCCGACTCAAAACCCGGTTTGCCACCATGTAAGGCATTAGTGCCATTATTAGTGTTAAGGGTATATTCCTGTCCATCCAAAGTAAACTTACCATTAGCTATACGGTTTGCAAAAGGGCCTATCAGCGCACCATAATAACGTTCCGCTGATTTTTCGAAGGTTTCGATATTATCAAAGCCTTCCGACACATCTACCAGTTTTCTGTTTTTATCGGGTACCAGCATACTCACAATTCTACCGCCGTAATTAGTAATAGTCGCCTCAACGCCGTTATTGTTTCTTAATACGTATAAATGTGTTTGTTTACCGTTGATGGTACTTTCAAAGGCTGAGGCAGCGGGAGATTGTGCGTGCCCTGCAGTATTTGTCATAGTTATAGATTTATTTTAGATGAAGATGATTAAAGCTGACCAAAGATACTATTGATGCCGGTAAAAATATAGCCTAAATTAAAAACCCAGGCCATCGTTATCGATCACCGCGCTTTCACATATGTAAGTAGGGATAATACCGGTAGCCGTTATTATGGTATCCAGATTTTTTGATAGCGTATTGCCTGATAATACCAGCACCGTATCCAACCCGAATTTATTCCCTCCCAATATGTCTGTGTTCAGCGTATCGCCTACCATTACAATTTCGCTTTTGTTTATGGATGCACGGGCGCGTACCAGATCATATGCAAACATGAACATCTGTGAATCAGGCTTTCCAAACCTGATAAACTGTTTTCCCACAACACTCTCTATCATAGCGGCTATGCCACCAATGGCTATTGAAACATCGCTTATTGTAAGCGGATAAGCCCTATCGGTATTGGCTACAATAACCGGGATAGTACGTTTACGGATAAGATTCACGGTTTTGTTCAGATCTTTCGACCAATCGAAACCCTCATCATCCAGAAAAGCCAAAGCATTCACTTTATCAATATTGCTTTCATTTATCTCGCTTACGGGCAAGGTTTTCATTCCCGAGCTTTCAATATAATGGGCTGAGTTTCTTGTACCTAAATAAGCCACAATACCGTCCTTGACCTTCAGATCGAGGTACTCTTTAGTGAGCATACCCGATGATACGATCCTGTCGGGATTTATAAAATTAAGCCCTCCCCGGTGATAACTTTCCGCTAATTGAACAGGGCTTCTTGAAGCATCATTGGTTACAATGTAATATTCTTTACCTTGTTCTTCAAGGTAAGCAAAGGTTTTCTCGATACCCGGTAATAACCCCTCATAATTTTTCAGCACCCCAAAAGCGTCAAAGAAAACTACCTTATATTTATCAATGATGGATTTGAAATTGTCTATACGCTGCATGGGCTTATTGTTAAGTACATTATTTTAAATTTAAGGCTGATATGATCTTTTCGGCATCAAAATCCCTGTCGACTGATGGCAAATAAATATCAAATGCTTCGGCTTGTAGCTTTTTGGCATATTGCTCATTAAAAAAGTATTTGCCATCCTTTATTACATAATTCAGGATAAAGAAGCGGTAACTCTCCTTTAAAAAGCGGATCTCATCTGCTGTTAAAGGATTTACCTTATGGTATTCTTCTAAAAATATGATAAACCTGTCCTCCATCATCGTATTGATGACATAACTGAATACGGTTTTATCGCCGATATCAGATACTACCCTGCTTAAAAAGTAAAAATCAAGCATCCGGTAACTCATCCTGAACCAGTCATAATCCCAGCGGGAATAAAGCTCCAAATTTGGCCCTACCGAGAAATTCCCAATGTTCCAGTCGATAAAAACAGGGATGATCTCAAAAGATTTCAGATTATAGTTTGACCGATTTTTGAGAAACAGATCACAGTGATATTTCAAAAAATCAGCCTGCATTGCTGTGCCGAAGTGTTTTTCATTTATTTCCAATTGCTGTTGCAAAGCATAAATATCTGTCCGCAGCGTTTTGGATGATTTTGGCAATACGTTCTTAATGCGCGAGCAGGCTTTATGAAATTTACCTATCTGTTGCCCTAATTTGCGAATGTGGTGCTCATCCAGCCGACTTGGCAAGCGGTCCATTATACGGGTTGGGTTATAAAACACCACCCATACATCTGTCCGGGCATGTTTATGCCGATAAATGTAAACCCGGTTATTTTTTAGCAGCGATTTGGCCAGCAGGTTTTCAAAAGGATAAAGCAGGTTGTTGGAGAGGCTATGGATGATACGGTGATCTTCCTTAAAATGCTCATACTTGCCAAAGTTTGATAGCTTGGCGATGATAATATCATCATCATCAAATGTTACACGGTATACATGGTTTGTTGAAACCATCGCACTGATATCTTCAATACTTTTTATCGTTTTTGAAGCATCATATCCTTCCCACGCTTTTTTTATTATATTAGAATAGTCCATTATTTTTACCAAAGAGGGCACAAAGATATAACCAAAGAACTATATTATCTCAAAATACCTCTTCAATTCCCAATCTGTAACACTTTTAGCAAATTGACGGTGTTCCCAAAGACGAGTTTGGGTATAGTGCTCAACAAAGGCCTCGCCAAATAACTCTTTGGCAATGGGTGAGTTTTTCATGAGCATAGCTGCATCATGCAGGTTGGATGCCAACCTGCCATTTTTAATATCCTGATAGCCGTTGCCGATGGTAGGTTCTATATTCAGCTCCAGTTTATTTTTAATACCGTATAAACCAGATGCCAGCGCTGCCGACATAGCCAGATATGGATTTGTATCAGAACCGGGGATACGTGTCTCCAACCGGGTATAAGCAGCTGAAGTATTCAAAACCCGCAATGCAGTGGTACGGTTATCCAATCCCCAGGTTACGGTTGTTGGCGCCCATGCACCTTCAACCAAACGTTTGTAGCTGTTTACCGTAGGCGCATACATGGGCAAAATATATGGCATACAATATAGCTGACCTGCAAGGTAATGCTTAAGCAGATCGCTCATATTATTGGTTTCATCGGCGCTATAAAATAGGTTTTCGCTTTTATCTTTGCTCCATAAGCTTTGATGAATGTGGCCGCTGCAACCCGGCAGGGTTTCGGTCCATTTAGCCATGAAAGATGCCATTATACCATGCTTATAAGCAATTTCCTTTACTGCGGTTTTAAACAGTACCGCTTTATCAGCTGCGCTAATTACATGATCGTGCAGAATAGCCGCTTCATATACTCCCGGACCGGTTTCTGTATGCAACCCCTCCAGCGGGATATTAAACTGCATCAGCAAATTAAACAGATCGTAATAAAATTCGCTCTGTTGTGATATACGCAAGATGGAATAGCCAAACATGCCCGGTGTTAGCGTTTGCAGTTTTGTGAAATCCTTTTCCTGTAATGATTGTGGCGTCTCCTTAAAATTGAACCATTCAAACTCCTGCGAAAATTCAGGATGATAACCCATCGATTCACAATCCTTGGCAATACGTTTTAATAAACTACGGGTATCAACTGCCAAATCATTCCCATCAGCTTTGCTAAAATCAGCTAAGAAGAACGGGATATTATCCTGCCATGGTACGGTGCGAAAGGTAGAAAGATCAATCCGGCATTGCTGATCGGGATAACCGGTGTGCCAGCCTGTAACTTCAACATTATCATAGGTACCATCGCTGCTGTCCCAACCAAAAACCACGTCGCAAAAGCCGTAGCCATTGCGCATACCATCTATAAATTTTTTATGATGGATAACTTTTCCCCGTAATATGCCATCGGTATCTGCAAAAGCGAATTTTATTTTCTGTATATCGTTCTCTTTTAAATAGGTTATGATCTGATCTTCATTCATAAGGCGTAGATATTTTTCAATGGCAAGTTAAGCATCTTAACAAATAATAAGTGTAAGGACGTAATATTTTGCGTCTTATTAATTCACTAGCCAGGATTGAGACGTAATGAGACGCAAAATATTGCGTCTCAACGCTGATACGATATCTTTGTCGTAGCAAATTATTTTTAATGAAAAAAACAAGCAATTATTTATTTGTGTACGGAACATTATTGGATGCAGGCAATAAGTTCGCTGCTTATCTGACTAATAATTGCAGTTTTTATACTAAAGGCAAATTAAAAGGCCGCTTATATGATATTGGTGAATATCCCGGAGCAGTAGCTGATAGCAATTCCCCCGATTATGTATATGGCAGTATAGTTTCGATCAATAACCCAATCACTGTTTTAAAGCAGCTTGATGATTACGAAGGTTTTGGCGCTGATCAACAGCAGCCAAATTTGTTTATACGGGAGATAAAGGCAATTGAAACCGAAGGAGGTTTTATTGATTGCTGGGTATATTTATACAATCTGCCGGTTAAGAGATTGGTTTTGATTGAGTCGGGAGATTATTTGAAGTATAAGGACTCGGATCAATAGCCTGGTGTGCCGCAAAACACATGAAACAGGTGAGACGACCGGCACAAAGTGGCACACTTTCCATAAATAAATAACTGAAAATCAATTTACTATAAAAAATTTATTTAAAAAACTATTATTAGCGCCATTTTAAGGGTACGTCCCCCCCCCACCGACAGCCGAAAACAAAAAAATCCTCCCGGTTTACACCGGGAGGATCTATATTTAACCCTTATATGGGTATTAAACTTTTGCTGATTTAACAGTTTTGATGATCACAGCAGCTACTTTGTATGGATCGGCAGCTGAGTTAGGGCGACGATCTTCTAAGTAACCGTTCCATCCTTTTTGTACAGTGTACAGCGGGATACGGATAGATGCACCACGGTCAGATACACCATAGCTATAATCATGGATTGAAGCGGTTTCGTGTTTACCTGTTAAACGCTGATCGTTGTCAGCTCCGTAAACTGCGATATGCTCAGCAACAACGGGACGGAAAGCCTCTAAGATTACATCATAGATTTCTTTTTTACCTGCAGTTCTCAATGTAGTGTTTGAGAAGTTAGCATGCATACCTGAACCATTCCAGTCAAGCTGACCTAATGGTTTGCAATGCCAGTTGATAGCAACATCATAGCTTTCGCCTATTCTTTCTAATAAATAACGTGCAACCCAGATTTGGTCACCAGCTTCTTTAGCGCCTTTAGCGAAGATCTGGAATTCCCATTGACCAGCAGCAACTTCAGCGTTGATACCTTCAACATTTAAACCAGCCTCTAAACAAGCGTCTAAGTGCTCTTCAACGATATCTCTACCGTAAGCGTTTTTAGCACCTACTGAGCAATAGTATGGGCCTTGTGGCGCTGGGTAACCAGATGCAGGGAAACCAAGCGGTTTGTTGGTTTCTGGGTCCCATAAAAAGTATTCCTGCTCAAAACCGAACCAGAAATCGTTATCATCATCCTGGATCAAAGCACGGCCGTTTGATTCGTGTGGTGCACCTGTTGAATCAAGTACTTCGCACATTACTAAATAGCCATCTTTTCTTTGAGGGTCAATAGCAATAAAAACCGGTTTTAATATACAATCTGAAGAACCACCTGGTGCTTGCTCGGTTGATGAACCATCAAAACTCCAAAGCGGACAATCTTCTAATTTACCACTAAAATCTTTTTCAATTTTTGTTTTACTGCGGAGGCTCTGTGTTGGTTTATAGCCATCAAGCCAGATGTACTCTAATTTTGCTGCTGCCATTTTTAATTATTTTCTAATGATTGGTCCAAAAAATAGTTTTTCTGATATTAAATTCAATTATGAAGGCGAATTTAAATTATTTTTACAAATTCCATCATAAAAATATTAAAAAATTATATTTTTTTTCAAAAAGAGGCATTTTATCTGCGCAAAAGCTCAATATCATACCACAGAAAAATCAAAACGTTAAAAATGTGTTAAGTATTGTCGAAAAAATTAATATAATTAAGTAAAAGGGTATTTTAGTTTACAGTTAGCAATAAGCAGTTTACAGTTGATTATTAGCAATTTGCAGCTTTTTTACCCTTAACCTCAATGGAATAGAACTTTTTTATCCTACCGCTTAACTGCAAATCGCCAACTACCATCCGCACATTGTTATATTTTAATTTAATTAAAGCTCCTGTTATAAAATTTTCTTAAAATTGCCCTGTTTTTAAATTTCTATTTCAAAGACAGATCAAAACAGCAATATCTTATAATATTGTTATACCATACAACAAATGTTTCCATCTAAAATTAAATAATACATATGAAAATCACAGTAGTTGGTGCCGGAGCCGTTGGCGCTACTTGCGCTGATAACATCGCAAGAAAAGAATTAGCTGAAGAACTTATTTTATTAGACATCCGCGAAGGTTTTGCTGAAGGCAAGGCTATCGATATGATGCAAACATCGGCCCTGCTGGGTTTTGATACCAAAATAAAAGGTGTTACCAATGATTATGCAGCAACTGCAGATTCAGAAGTGGTAGTAATTACCTCTGGCCTGCCCCGCAAACCGGGCATGACCCGCGAAGAACTGATTGGTGTTAACGCAGGTATAGTAAAAACTGTTACCGAAAGCATTTTAAAGCATTCGCCAAATACCATCATCATTGTGGTTTCAAACCCAATGGATACCATGAACTACTTAACCCTGAAAACTTCAGGCCTGCCTAAAAACCGTATCTTAGGTATGGGTGGCGCGCTTGATTCATCAAGGTTTAAATATTACCTGAGCCAGGAATTAGGCTGTTCTCCTGCTGATCTGAACGCGGTAGTTATTGGCGGTCACGGTGATACTACCATGATCCCTTTGATCAAACATGCTACCTGGAACAGTATCCCGGTTACACAGTTCCTGAGCCTGGAGCAACAGGATAAAATTGTTAAAGCTACTATGGTTGGCGGTGCTACGTTAACCGGCCTTATTGGCACATCAGCTTGGTACGCGCCAGGTGCAGGTACTGCATTTATGGTTGAAGCCATTGTTCGCGACCAGAAAAAATTACTTTCATGCGGTGTTGCCCTTGACGGCGAATACGGCCAGAAAGATATCTCATTAGTTGTGCCTGTTATATTAGGTAAAAACGGTTGGGAAAAAATTGTCGACTTTAAACTGAGCGACAGCGAACAAGCAGAGTTCAACAAAAGCGCAGACGCGGTTAGAAATATGAACCAGGTATTGAGCGATACTGGAGTTATTTAATCTTAGATCACTCTATATAAACAAAAACGGCTTCCTTTCGGGAAGCCGTTTTTGTTTAACCAAGATATTTTTAATTAATGGCTTATAGTATAATCTACAGGAATAATGACTTCCATTTTTTCGGGCATGCCGTATTCTATTCCAGGTATCCACGGCGGCAATAATTTAGCAGATGCCAAAACTTCATTACTAAATGACAAATAATCATCTCTAATAGCTTTTACTTTACTTGAAGAAAGCGGATTGTATAATGTATGTATATTACTTATGCTTCCATCTTTATCAATACTGATGCTAACTAATACCTTGATATAAAAACCATGCGTTAATGCATCTTTAGGATAATTTATTTTTTGCCATAAAAGTGTATAAAGAGCCCTAGTTCCTCCTTTATAAGCAGGTGCAACACGTACTTTTTCAAAAGAGTATGTCTTTCCCGATTTATCATAGCCAATGCCCGATAACAATATGCCTTTTTTATACTGACAAGTATATTTCCCAGTATCGTTTATATTACCGTGCCATTCTCCATCTTTAAGACTATCAATAATATTTCCTTCTGAAATAACTTTTCTTAGCTGATTATCAAATTCCAGCCAATGCCCGTTACCATTTTCTGCTAAAACTTTTCCAAGTGAATCTCTGCATTCTATTAATGAAGAATTTTTATTTGTGACATATTTTTCAATGCAATACAATTTTCCATTAGGATAATATCCTGTCATTTCTCCATTCATATATCCTTTTACCAACGTAGCAGATGTATTACGCTTGCCATTTGGGTAAAACGAAATAAATGGGCCATCATATTTTAATTGATCCCAATTATTTGTGGTTGAAGCTGCGATTAATTTACGAGTTCCATTTTTGTAAAATTCATTAACCGGATATAGCTTGGTGGCACTATCAAGCGGCATTATAAACATAAAGTAATCGGCACTGTCTTTATTCGGTGTTATCCCGCCAGAGTTCTTCATATAATACAGCAAAGTATCCTTTTGTATTGTATTTTTTTGAGCCTGGGCAGATTGCAACACCATCAACCCCAAAACTAAACCAAGTATATTTTTTATCATGTTAAATTAATAATCCCTATTTAAGGTAAACGATACCGGTACAGTATATTGTACACGTACTGGTCTCCCATTTTGAAATCCTGGCACCCATGGAGATGATAACTTTACCGCACGCACAGCCTCTGCTGCCAAACCTTCACTTCGGTATCTAACTGCTTTAACACCACTTAGTGTACCATCCTTTTCAACAACAAAAGTGACTAAAACCTTACCCTGAATATTGTTTCTTTTATCACTATCTGGATATTGTATTTTATTTCCTAAGAATTTATAAAAATCAGCCAACCCACCATTATACGATGGTTCAACTTCATATCCTATTATTGTATGAGTCTTCCCTTTAGTATCATAATATACACAAGATTCCACTTCACCTTTTAAATATTTAATAACTGTTATTAACTTATTATGTATGAAATATTGCCATTCTCCTTCTTGTAAACTGTCAACTATATTCCCTTCAGTTTCAACATCTTTAAACAAATTATCATAAAACACCAACTTTCCATTTCCATTTTCAGTCAATATTTTCCCTGTACTGTCTCTGCATTCAATATAGCGTGGTATATTTTTACCATAATTTTCTCCAGCGTAGTATAACTGACCATTGGGATAATAATCTGCAAAAGCACCAAAAAATTTTCCCATCTTATATGTAGTCATGTTCGCACGTTTACCATTTGAGAAATAACTAATGCATGTCCCATCAAACTTTAATGCTCTGCAATTATTACTAACAGAAGTACCCATTAATTTTTTCTTACCATTTGGATAAAACTCATTAACAGGATAAAGCACCTTACCTGTACTGGTATCCGGCGGCATTATTGTCAAAAAATAATCAGCACTATCCTTATTAGCTATTATCACACCGGACTTGTTCACATAATACAACAATGTATCCTGCTTCTGCGCCCTAGCAGTTTGAAAAACAAACAATCCAAAAAAGAAGATAAGTATAGGTTTAAGCATAATCATTAATCAGGACCTAAATATAATAAATGCATCCGCTATACTTAAAAGGAATGAAAAAAACAACGTATTAAATAATATTAAAATTAGCTTTCGGCATTAATTGGGTCGTTTTTCACGCGGGTAATTAAAATATTACAAGAAATATCTGTTATAAATCAAACATTTATGCTTAAAATGCATTAAGCATTCTAGCAATAATATTAAACCGTGCCGATGTCGATACAGAATATGCTATCCAAAACAAAAAAAATAATACTACTCCTGTTATTACTTTTTGGCTGTTTTAATATTTATGCACAGGACAGCACTTTGGTTGGCAAAACCATACAATGGGACCTGGTTAAATGTATTGATTACGCCAAAAAGAACAATATCCAGATCAACAGTATCCGCCTTAACCAGCAAACCAGTCAGCAGCAGTATTTATTGGCAAAAGCAGCACGTTTACCAAATCTTTCCGCTTCGGCCAGTGAAACATTCGCGCATGGCAACAATGTAACTTCTTATAATGGAACACTTGGTTCACGCTTTACTACACAGGGCTCGTATGGTTTAAACTCTAACGTAACCTTATATAATGGCAACGCTATCACCAATACCATTTCACAGGCTAATCTATCCGTTCAGCAGGCCAATTATGCCATTATACAACAGGAAAATGATATTACCCTGCAAATCACACAAGCTTATTTAGCTATACTGCTCGATAAGGAAAACCTCATCTATGATACCGATCTGGTAAACACATCAATAGCACAAACCAAGCTTGAACAGCAGCGGTACAACGTAGGCAGCGTAGCCCGTAAGGATCTGATACAATTACAGGCACAGCAAGCAGCCGATCAATATACCTTAGTTAACCAGCAAAACACCGAGCGCGGCGACCTGCTAACCCTGAAACAACTTTTACTTTTACCAACAGATAGCCACTTTGATATTTTCAAACCAGATAGCATCGCCCCTGATGATACTACAGCCTCCCCGCTTCGCGAAGCGGAGGATATCGCATTAAAGAACCGCCCCGAAGTAAAGAACAGCCAATTGGGTGTACAAATTGCGCAGTATGGCGTTAAAATAGCACAAGCGGGTTATTTACCAAGTTTGGTTGCCGGGGCAGGTTTATCATCAGGTTATGTTAGTGGTAGCCAGGCCGGTTATTTTTCACAACTGAACAGTAATTTTTACCAGGATATTGGCCTTACCCTATCTATACCCATTTTCACCAAGCGGGTTGTTAAAACACAGGTTGAAGAGGCTAAAATAAACGTAGAACAAGCTAACCTTACACTTAGCGATACCAAAATAGTACTATCGCAAACGGTAGAGCGCGCCTATCTGAATTTTCAAAATGCAAAAAGCCAATATGATGCTGCCGAAGTTGAATACAAATACAACCAGGAAAGCTACCGCATTGCCAGCGAGCAGTTAAAGGTGGGCGTTGCCAGCATTGTTGACTTTCTGCTACAGAAGAATCTGTTCATACAATCGCAGCAGGCCTTTGTGCAGGCTAAGTACAATGTGATATTAACATTAAAAATATATGATTTCTATAAGGGTATCCCGATTAAATTATAACCTCAGGCCATCATGAAAAGTAGTTACAAAAAAATATTGATCATAGCAGGAATAGCCTTAGCGCTATTACTGATCTGGTTCTTTTTTATAAGAAAACCCGATGTGCCTGTGGTATTGCAAGCGGAAAAACCAACTTACGGCTACATATCAACCAGCGTAACGGCTACCGGCAAAATTGAACCTGTTGATACCGTAAGTGTGGGCACCCAGGTATCGGGCACATTGCAGTATTTATATGTTGATTTCAACTCAAAAGTTAAAAAAGGGCAATTGATAGCTTCGCTTGATAAAACCTTGTTACAGGCAGCGCTTGATCAAAACAAGGGCAACCTGCTGAATGCACAAAGTCAGCTGGTCTTGCAAAAAAACAACTATAACCGCCAAAACCTGCTTTTTAAAACAGATGCCATCAGCAAAGCTGATTATGACTCCGCCGTATCAGCCTACTCATCAGCAAAAGCAAATGTTGATGCTGCGGCAGCAACGGTGCGCTCAGCCCAAAAGAATTTATCTTATGCTGATATTTACTCGCCCATTGATGGTGTTGTGCTTAACAGAAGCATAAGCGTTGGACAAACGGTTGCGGCGTCATTCAGCACACCTACCCTGTTTACTATAGCCAAAGACATTACAAAAATGCAGGTTGAGGCTAATGTAGATGAGGCCGACATTGGCGATGTAAGCAAAAGCCAGCGCGTTGCATTTACTGTTGATGCCTTTATAAACGATCAGTTTTCAGGCACAGTTGAAGATATCAGGCTGCGCCCGAATGTATCGGCCAACGTAGTTACCTATACCACAATCATCAATGCCCCAAATGAGGACATGAAATTAAAGCCGGGCATGACTGCCAATATCATCATCTACACAAAAGAGGTTAACAATGCCATGCTCATACCAGCTAAAGCACTGCAATTCACCCCCGATTCATCCTTAATGAAGGATTATACCATTGTAGGTAAAGTTCCACATACGGGCAAGGGCAAGAAAAGCGGCGCAAGCGGTAATGCTGCCGAGGTTACACATACCGTAAAAAGCCGGAAAGATAGCGTTGGCGCCATTCCAAAACAAGGCGCTGTTGTATGGTTGCTGAAAGGCAAAACGATAAGCTACAAACATATTTTGATCGGTTTAAATGACAATACGCATGTTGAGGTTTTAAAAGGTTTAGATACTACCGATAATGTAATAACCGGCATAGCAATTTCTGGAAGTGTAACAGCAACGCCGGCTGCATCAACCGGTAGTCCGTTTTTACCAAAACGTGGTGGAGGAGGCAAAGGCCGATGAGCAAAAGAATCTTGGAAATACGCGAGCTTAAACGGGAGTTTGTTATGGGCGTTGAAACCGTGCGCGCGCTTAAAGGCATCAGCTTTACGGTTGAGGCCGGTGAGTTTGTTACCATTATGGGCAGCAGCGGCTCGGGCAAAACAACTTTGCTGAATATTTTAGGCTGTTTGGATAAACCCTCCATCGGTGATTATTTACTGGATGGCGTGGATATAAAGAAACTATCGCGTGATGAGCTTGCCCAATTGCGCAACCATAAAATTGGCTTCGTATTTCAGGCTTATAACTTGTTGCCGCGTACTACAGCATTGGAGAATGTAGAACTGCCTTTATTATACAATAAGGAGATCAGCTCTGAAGAACGAAAAAAACGTGCTATAAATGCATTAGAAGCTGTTAAACTGGCCGACAGGCACGATCACACACCCAGTCAGCTTTCGGGCGGGCAGCAGCAGCGTGTGGCCATAGCGCGGGCATTGGTGAACGAGCCGGTTATGATACTTGCCGATGAAGCAACGGGCAATCTTGACAGCCGTACCTCCTACGAGATTATGGCGCTGATGCAGGAATTGAATAGAACCCAGGGTAAAACCATAGTATTTGTAACCCATGAGCCCGATATAGCTTCATTCAGCAGCCGTACTATTTTGCTGCGCGATGGAATCATACAAAAGGATACCCCGAATGAAAACATCCGTTCGGCACGTGAAGTGCTGGATAATTTACCGGTTACCGATGATTATTAATATTGAGATATGAGTTTCTACAACCTGATACTGATAGCATTAAGGGCATTGCAGCGTAATAAGCTGAGGGCATTTTTAACCATGCTCGGTATTATTATGGGTGTGGCTTCAGTTATTGCCATGGTAGCTATCGGGCAGGGCTCAAAACAAAGCATCCATGATTCGCTATCTAATATGGGATCGAACATGATTACCGTGATGCCGGCCAGTAATTTAAATGGCGGTGTAAAAATCTCCGGGTCCAGCTTTCAGACCCTAACCAGTAAGGATATAGTCGCCTTAAAACGTGACGCGCAATACATTACTGATGTTTCACCATCGGTAACGGCAAAAGGCCAGGCAATTAATGGCGCCATGAACTGGCCCACCAGTATGCAGGGGGTTGATCCCGCCTATCTTGACATCAGAAAGCTGACCTTAAAAGATGGTATCGCTTTTACCGAACAGGATGTGCAAACATCAGCCAAAGTATGCCTCATAGGGCAAACTGTAATTGACAACCTGTTCCCAAATACAAACCCTATTGGTAAAGTGATCCGTTTTGGTAATATCCCTTTCCAGATCATCGGCATATTAAACCCCAAAGGGCAAAACGCTTTCGGCCAGGATCAGGATGATATATTGATAGCGCCTTATACCACTGTACAAAAAAGGATTTTGGCTACTATTTACTATCAGAATATCTACGCGTCGGCAGCCAATGAACAGGTAACTGATGCCGCGGTAACTGAAATGACCAATATTTTGCGTACCTCACACCGTTTAACGGCTAGCGAGGATAATGACTTCCAGGTGCGTACTCAGGCGGAATTAATCAACACCTTGAGCTCAACCAGTAGTCTGCTTACCGTTTTACTTACAGTAATTGCCGGTATATCATTGGTTATAGGCGGCATCGGTATTATGAACATTATGTATGTATCAGTGACTGAACGTACCCGCGAAATCGGTCTGCGCATGTCGATAGGTGCGCGGGGTAAAGATATACTGCTTCAGTTTTTAGCCGAAGCAGTATTAATTAGTATAACAGGCGGTGTTATAGGTGTGTGCTTAGGGATAATATCCTGCAGACTGGTAACATTAATACTCAGTTGGCCTACTATTATATCTCAATCATCAGTAGTATTATCCTTTGTAGTTTGTGCACTTACGGGCATTTTCTTCGGCTACTATCCTGCACAAAAAGCATCACGACTTGATCCGATTGAAGCTTTGAGGTATGAGTAAGCTATCAAATCGACATCACTAACTTTTTACCGAAAATCCGGTTTGTTTCCATCAGTGTGTGAGCCAACTGCACAGTTTCAACGCTAAGATCACCTACGCTGTTAATTTCGGGCGGTGCTATCTTATTTTGCCTGATTAAACTAGCCAATTCATTTAATGTCTGTCCATACCAATTAGCATTCTTTGCGGCTTGTGCATAATTGGCTATATTAATTATAACGCAGCCTTTATCAAATAATGTTTCACGCGTTAATTCTGTTCCTAAAAACGTAACATCAACATAGGTGCCATTAATATCAAGCACATTAGCTGCTGTTTCGGCTAGTACACCACCAACAATTTCTACAGCAAAATCAAACCCGCGACCATTATTGGCATTTAAAATATTTTGCTCCATGTTATCTTTCTTATAGTCTATAATTTGCGATGGCTTAAGTCCAAGCGCAATAAGTGCATTAATGCTTTGTTCACTCCCTGCCGTTGTTACAATATTTGTGCAACCGTTTATCAGCAGTAATTTTATCAGGAAACGCCCAACCGCTCCTGCTCCTCCTGATATAAAAACGCTGCTATTAGTTTCAATAGGCATCCTGTTAAAACACTGCCAGGCCGTTAATCCTGCTGATGGTATTGCTGCAGCTGCTTCAAAACTAATATTGGCTGGCTTATGTGCTATAAAACTACTTTTCAATGCCATAAACTCAGCATAACTACCATTTGAGCCCCTACTGCCTGAAGCCGCGATTATTTCGTCACCAGCATGATATCCTACCACATTTTTGCCTGCTTCAACAATTACCCCTGAAAGCTCTCTACCTAAGACAGGAGATTTCATGATCCTGCTCTCCCGTAAGCCAAGCCGCATCTGGTAATCTATTGGATTAAAAGCCGCAGCTTTTAATTGAATCAAAACTTCGTCATCTTTTATCACAGGCACTTCAACTTCAGCTAAACTGAAGTTAGAAACATCGCCAAAACCATTCAATATTATTGCTTTCATAGCGCTATAAGTATAAATTTGTAAAGCGTCAAAATTATAGCTTCATAAACTAAATAACCTTTACTCCTCTTATTGGGAGTAACTCACAAAAAAGGGAGTACCATATAAAATGATCAAAGAAACTTCTTCAAATGCCGTGAATAAAGCTTTCCTGCTAAAATCTTGCAGAATAAATGGTGCCCTTGACCTCATATCAGGCAGATGGAAAGCCCTGATAGTTATACACATATCAGAAAACACAAATAGGTTTAGCTTATTGAAGATCGCCTTGCATTCCATATCTGATCAAACACTGGGAAAGCAAATAAAGGAGCTTGAATCATCCGGACTGATCATCAAAAATATTATTGCCGAAGTACCTGTTAAAGTAGAATATCAACTAACGCCCAAAGGCGAGGCGTTACTGCCTATCTTGTCCGATCTATCAAATTGGAGCGATATCTAAGCCATTGAGTTACCGAATGTATAAAGCAAAAATAGCGATGGATTTGAAACCCATCGCTATATAGAACAGGCAGTTTACAGTTAGCAAAAAACTGGACTGTGCTTACTGAAAACTGCCCACTGTAAACTGCAAACTAATTTATCTCCGCATTCTTCACCTTAAAATCAATCGGCTGGCCGAATGACTGTGTTTGTTCGGTATACGGGATCATAATTCCATCCTTAACCTCGCGATAATCTTCAAAATCAGTTGGTGTATTGCCCGGAACAGCTACTTCTGATTTCAATTTGAAACCTGTTTTCTGGTCGTAATAGTTTTTTATTTTAACGCCTGCCGGTGTGGTAACCGTTACCATGTACACAAACTGGTTATTGAGTATTTGTAGCATTGGTGCCAGCTGCAAACTATAACCTGGCTTATTGTAATCCAGTTCCGGGAATATTTTATGTTTTTCTTTCAGAATGCTTTTATCAATGCTGCCAAGTTGCAGGCGGGTATCTTTCTCACTAGCCAATACGCTATCGCCATTAATGTCGATATGTGAAAATACACTGTTATCATAATTGGGTACTATAACTTCTTGTGAGAATGTATTAGGCGCTCTATAAGTATCAGTCTGCTGAAGATCTAAACCCTGTATGCTGGCAACAGCAGTTATTTTTATTCTCTTGATGGCAGCCAGCTTATCTTCGCCGCCTACAGCATCAAGGTACTTCTTAACTACATTTTTAGCTGTGGTACCATCAGGAACAGCTAAACCGCTGTAAGCATTGTTATCCGGGTTAATATCAGGCAAAGTATGATCAGGATCTATCACCGCCGATATTATTTTTGAGGTTGATTTATAAGGAAAGGTCCACTCACCACCTTTTTGCCATATTTCAGCAGGTAATTTTACAATACCTGTTTTGCCATTCTCTTCTTTTACTGCAATGGTTACCGGCATGGCCATTTCTTCCAGATTATCAATGGTTATGGTTGCCCCTTCAGCAGGGTTTCCATTTATATAATCTATCCCTTTTACAGCCTGATCCAGTTTCCATGTGGTAAAGAACCACTCGTTCCAAAACCAGCTGAGGTCCTCTCCTGCTGCGTTATCCATGGTATGGAAAAAATCCCATGGTGTTGGATGCTTAAAGGCCCAGCGTTTAATATACGTTTGAAAAGCATAATCAAAACGTTCTTCACCCAGTATCTGTTCACGTAATATGGTTAAAGCCAGGGCAGGTTTTTCATATTCTGACATGCCGGAAAACTCATCCGGCGTAACATCAGGCAATGTCATAATAGTATTCGCATCCGGCGAAAACATGCCAGGTGCAGCCTTTTGTTCATCTGGTTTCTTATAGTATTCTCCGTTGTTAAAAACTTTGGTATCAACCTCATTTAAAAAAGTATTAAAACCTTCATCCATCCAGGCATATTTACGTTCGTTTGACCCTACAATCATCGGGAACCAGTTATGGCCAAACTCGTGGTTGGTGACATCCCACAGTTCACCATTCTTAGTGTCAGAGCCACAAAATACAATTCCCGGGTACTCCATACCGCTTACGTTACCTGCAACATTTGTAGCAACAGGGTAAGTATAAGAGAACCATTTGCTGGAGTATAGCTCAATAGCAGCTTTGGTATATTCAGTTGAGCGGCTCCACGCATCCTGCCCTACAGATTCCTCAGGATAAACAGATTGTGCCAATGCCTTTTTACCACCCGGTAAATTAATGCGCGCGGCATCCCATATAAATGCCCTTGATGCGGCCCATGACACATCGCGCGAGTTTTTACAGAAAAAATGCCAGGTTAAGGATGGTTTATTCGGATAAGATGCTTTATCATTAACATCACCGGCAGCTTTAATAAATACGGTTTTATCACTGTTCCTGGCAGCATCTAAACGACTGATGATCTTTGGCGTTAATACTTCGGTTGGGTTAAGCAACTCACCTGAGCCTACCACAACAAGGTTTGCCGGAGCTGTAATGGTGAAATCAAAATCGCCATAATCTAAATAAAACTCTGCTCCACCCATATATGGGATCACATTCCAGCCGGTAACATCGTCATAAACCTCCATGCGGGGGTACCATTGGGCTATCTCATATATCCAGCCATCATGGGCAAGCATGCGGCCCATCCTGTCTGTACCATACTCAGGTACAGTAAAAGCATATTCTATTTTTATCTGTAATTTACTACCGCCTGACCGTAGGGTATCTTTTAGCTTTATCTGCATCCGGGTGTCGGTAACCAAATAATCGACTTTCTCGGCTTTGCCATTTTTTATAATGTAAACAGCTTTTATCTCATCGCCATTGGTATAGTGTTTATTGGTAAACCGGCCACCTGACAAGGCTGTTGCCGTACCACGTGAATCCTCACGATAAATATTCTGATCAACCTGTAACCATAAAAATGATAACCCATCCGGACTGTTATTGGTATAAGTTATTATATCGGTACCGCTAACCCTATGATTTGCTGTATCAAGCGTTATATTAAGTTTATAATCGGCACGATTTTGCCAGTATTTAGCTCCGGGCGCACCGCTGGCTGTTCTGTATTCGTTACCTTTATCAGGGTAAAAGGTAGGCGTAAATACTTTATACTGATCATATTTAGTTGTTACTTCTTCGGTGTTCTGGGCATTAACGCTATGTATGCAGGCACACATTAAAAGCACCATAGCTATTCTACAATAGTTCATTTATTAGATTTATAAGGCAATAAATATATAAAAATATATTAAAGCGTGTTTTTTTATACTGGTTTTATTAAATAACGCACCATCGCAAAGCATTAGTATTTTTTATATTTTTGCAGCGGCTTGGAGTAGCTATAACAAATATTGCTCCAATTGCATTCACTATACATGGATATATCAGTTGTAGTACCTTTATATGATGAAGTAGAATCATTACCAGAGCTAACCTCATGGATAAGCCGTGTAATGGATGAAAATCATTTTACTTACGAGATCATCCTGGTGGATGATGGCAGCAAGGACGGATCATGGGATATGATCAAAAAATTGCAGCTTAATAATCCATACATCAAAGGCATAAAATTCAGGCGTAATTATGGCAAGTCAGCCGCCTTAAATACCGGCTTTGATGCTACCAAAGGCGATGTTATTATCACCATGGATGCCGATCTGCAGGACAGCCCCGATGAAATACCTGAATTATACCGCCGTATAACCGAAGAAAAATACGACTTGATATCAGGCTGGAAAGCTAAACGGTATGACCCCATAAGCAAAACCATCCCTACCAAGTTGTTTAATGCCGCTACACGCAGTATGTCGGGCATACATAACTTGCACGATTTTAATTGCGGATTGAAAGCTTACCGTAGCACTGTTGTAAAAAACATTGAGGTTTATGGCGAAATGCACCGTTATATACCTGTTTTAGCAAAATGGGCAGGCTTTACCAAAATTGGTGAGCAGGTGGTTGAGCACCGTGCACGCAAATACGGCAAAACCAAATTCGGGATGAGCCGTTTTGTAAATGGCTTTTTAGATCTGCTCTCTATATTTTTTGTTGGCAAATTTGGCAAGCGCCCTATGCACTTTTTTGGCACCATGGGTGTATTGAGCTTTTTAACAGGAACCATTATTGCCCTATGGCTGATATTTGAGAAACTGTATGATATAGAAATGCATTTAAAATACAGCCGGGATATAACTGCCCAGCCATTATTTTATATAGCGCTTGTAGCCATCATATTAGGATCGCAATTATTTTTAACCGGCTTTGTTGCCGAACTGGTAGCCCGCAGCGCCAGCGAACGCAACAGATACCAGGTTGAGGAAACCATTTAATTTGAAAATTGGTTGATTTGAAGATTTGAAAATGATACTTAACATCTTCAAATCATCAAATCATCAAATTACCTAATTCTAATACATGTTTTTTTCCATCATCATTCCATTATACAACCGCCCTCAGGAGATCAAAGAATTGCTGGAAACGCTTACGCTGCAAACGTATAAGCAATTCGAGGTTTTAGTGATTGAAGATGGCTCAGTAAATGATGCTGCCGAAATTGTACAGAGTTTTGCTGATAAACTGGATATTAAATACTTTGTAAAAGCTAATGAAGGCCAGGGCTTTACCCGCAACTTCGGTTTCGAACGTGCGAAAGGTGATTATTTTGTAGTTTTTGATTCAGACTGCCTTATACCTGCTGATTATTTGCAAATAGTAAATGATAGCCTTGCAACAAACTGGCTGGATGCTTACGGCGGACCCGATGATGCGCACCCGTCATTTACCCCTACCCAAAAAGCTATAAGTTACTCCATGACCTCCCCTTTTACCACCGGAGGTATACGTGGCAATAAAAAAGGGATAGGCCAGTTTCACCCGCGCAGTTTTAATATGGGTATATCCCGCCTGGTATGGGAAAAGGCGGGCGGCTTTATCATCACCCGCCTGGGCGAGGATATTGAATACAGTATACGCATACATTCCATGGGCTTTAAAATTGGGCTAATACCCGATGCTAAAGTGTATCATAAACGGCGCACCAACTTTTTACAGTTTTATAAACAACTGCATTTCTTCGGCAGGGCGCGTATTAACGTTTATAAATTCTTTCCGAAAGGATTAAAAGCAGTACATTTTTTCCCCGCTGTATTTACATTATATATTATATTTACAATAATAGCTAACGTATTTTGCTGGCACATAGCGGTTTTATGTAATGTTATATTTGCTATATTTATTTTGTTAATATTTTTTCACTCGTGGTGGAAAAACAAGTCGGCAAAAATTGCATTTTTGAGCATCATAGCTGCCTTTATACAACTTACTGCTTATGGCTTGGGTTTCATGCAGGATTTTTGGAAGCGTATAGTATTAAAAAAATCATAAACAGTATATATGTATCATGAATTTTCAGTTGTTGAAACGCTTAAAACATCGTGGAGTGTTTTAAAGAAAAACTTCGCTGTTGTAGCCATCTTTTCACTGATTGCCTTCTTTATTGTATTTATATTAGGCTTTGTTGTATACTATGTTTTTACCGACAGCCTATTGGCGTCCATTGGCATTACTGTTCTGTTCATTAGTGTAAGCTTTTTGTTCCTGAGCTACATTAAGCTGATTTTTAAGCTGATGGACAAAGAGTATTATGATTTTGAATTCAAGGAGATTATACCAAGAATTAAAATGCTCTTCAGCTATCTCATTTTATTGATATTAGTTAGCGCGCTGTCTGTTTTCCTACAACATTTAATTGAAGGAGTGAATAATGAATTCACTAAAAATATTTTAGGTATTTGTATAGGTATATTTTTTGAATTCTTCTTCCTTTTTATACTCCCCATTTGTACTTGTTTTATTGTAGATGACAGCTCTGGTCCGTTTGAATCAGTTAATCAAAGCTATTATCTTATAAAAGGTAATTTTTTAAAGTATTTCCTATTATTTGTGCTGGTAGAATTATTGTTTTTCCTGGCATCCCTAACACTTATAGGTGTAATATTTGTAATACCATTTGTAAATATTATACTGGTTGTGGCTTATCGTAAACTGGTTTATAGCCACCTTGATGTGGATGATGATATTGCCGAAACGAACTGATTATGGGGCTGAAAGCTGTACTGAGCAAATTATACGCTAAACTGGTTAATAAACAACTGAACAACATCCGCAAAAACGCGGTTGAATTACAGCATAAAACTTTTCTGAAACTCATTGATCAAGCTAAAAATACAGCCTTTGGCCAGGCTCATCATTTTGGGCAGATCAGCAACTATGATGCTTTTAAAAAGCAAGTCCCGGTACGTGATTATGAGGAACTCCGCCCCTACATTGAGCGTGTAACCAACGGCGAAGAAAACGTGCTGTGGCCCGGCAAACCCTTGTATCTTACCAAAACTTCGGGCACTACATCAGGCGTAAAATATATCCCTATCTCCAAAGAGAGCATGCCCGGCCATATTGATTCGGCCCGGAATGCCTTGCTGAGTTATATATACGAAACTGGCAATGCAGATTTTTTAGATGGCAAACTTATATTTTTACAGGGCAGTCCTGTTTTAAGCAAAAAGAGCGGCCTTGATACCGGCAGGCTATCGGGCATTGTTGCGCATCATATACCACCATATTTGCAAAAGAACCGCATGCCCAGTTACAACGTAAATTGTATTGAGGACTGGGAGCAAAAAGTGGATGCCATTGTTGATGAGACCATAAACGAGGATATGCGCCTTATATCGGGCATACCGCCCTGGTGCCAGATGTATTTCGACAGGCTTACAACTAAAAGCGGCGGCAAAAAGATAAAGGATATCTTCCCTAATTTTAAGCTGTTTGTATATGGAGGAGTAAACTACGAACCCTACCGCGCACGTATTGAGGAAAGTATCGGCTTTGCGATTGATTCTATAGAAACCTATCCGGCATCTGAAGGCTTCATCGCTTTCCAGGATTCACAAAAGGACAAGGGCCTGCTGTTGCAGGTTGACTCTGGCATATTTTATGAATTTATCCCGGTTGATGAGTTCTTTAATGATAACCCGACCCGCATCAGCCTTAAAGATATCAAACTGAATAAAAATTACGCGCTCATATTAAACACCAATGCCGGTTTATGGGGCTACAGTTTAGGCGATACGGTGAAATTTATTTCAAAAGACCCGTATAAAATTTTGGTTACCGGCCGCATAAAGCATTTTATATCTGCCTTTGGCGAACATGTGATAGGCGAAGAAGTTGAACATTCATTAATGAGCATTGCAAAAGAGGAAGGGATTGATGTGGTAGAGTTTACGGTTGCACCACAGGTTAACCCGGCGCCGGGAGAACTCCCCTATCATGAATGGTTTATTGAGTTTGGCAACGAGCCGAATGATCTTGAAGCATTCAGGCAAAAAGTGGATAAAGCCTTACAAAAGAAAAATATTTACTACTTTGACCTCATTGAAGGCAACATTTTGCAACCTTTGGTGATCAGAAGTTTGAAAAAAGATACCTTTATAAACTATATGCGTTCGCAGGGGAAATTGGGCGGTCAGAATAAAGTACCAAGACTGGCTAACGACCGAAAAATTGCAGACGAATTGAAGGAGTATACAAAAATTGGATAGTACTAAAAAGAATATAGCCCTCTTAGGCTCAACCGGCAGCATTGGCACACAAGCGCTGGATGTTATCGGCAGAAATCCTGACCTTTTCAGGGCTTATGTGTTAACGGCCCAAAACAATGCCGATCTGCTTATAGCGCAAGCCCTGCAATTTAACCCGGCTTATGTCATCATCTGCGATAAAAATAAATATCAGTATATAAAGGACGCGCTTGCCAATACCGATGTACAGGTACTAGCTGGCATTGAAGCTATTACTGATATAGTAACCCACCCCGAGATCAACATGGTTTTAACCGCTATGGTTGGCTTTTCGGGTTTGGAACCTACCATCGCTGCTATAAAGGCCGGAAAAGATATTGCGTTAGCAAATAAAGAAACACTGGTTGTCGCTGGCGAATTAATAACCGACCTGGCTACCAAACATAATGTTAAACTATTACCTGTAGATTCTGAGCACTCGGCCATTTTTCAATGCCTTGCAGGTGAGGAAAACAACCCTGTAGAAAAAATAATATTAACCGCTTCCGGCGGCCCGTTCAGGGGGAAAGATCTTGATTTTCTGGCTAAAGTATTGCGCGAGGATGCCTTAAAACACCCTAACTGGGTAATGGGCTCTAAAATAACTATCGATTCTGCGTCATTAATGAACAAGGGACTGGAAGTCATTGAGGCCAAATGGTTATTTGGTTTGGATGCTGATCAGATTGATGTGATCGTGCACCCGCAATCCATCATACATTCCATGGTTCAATTTCAGGATGGCTCCATAAAAGCACAAATGGGTTTGCCTGACATGAAACTGCCTATACAGTACGCTTTTGCTTACCCTAATCGTTTACAAAACAATTTTAAGCGTTTCGACTTTACTAATTACCCTAACCTTACGTTTGAAAAACCAGATATAAAAACTTTTCGTAATCTTGCGTTAGCGTTTGATGCATTAAATAAAGGCGGTAACATGCCTTGCATTATCAACGCAGCTAATGAAATAGCGGTTAGTGGTTTTTTGAATAACAGTGTCGGATTTTTAGCCATGAGCGAGATCATTGAAACCTGTATGCAAAAGATAGAGCATAAAGCAAATCCAACGCTCGACGACTATTTGAATACTGATAAAGAAACACGCATCTTTGCACAAAATTTAATAAAACAAATGCCGTTAAAGGCATTACAATTTGATATAAAACAATAATGAGTATAGTAATAATGGTTGGCCAGTTAATACTGGGACTTTCGATTTTAGTGATTTTACATGAACTGGGCCATTTTTTAGCTGCAAGGGCATTTGGAATTAAGGTAGAAAAGTTCTACCTGTTTTTTGATGCCTGGAACTTTAGTCTGTTTAAATTTAACTATAAAGGCGTTGAATATGGTGTAGGATGGCTGCCTTTAGGCGGTTATGTAAAAATTGCCGGTATGATTGATGAATCAATGGATACTGAGCAATTGGCGGGACCGCCACAACCCTGGGAGTTCCGTTCGAAACCGGCATGGCAGCGTTTAATTGTAATGCTTGCAGGTATTACGGTTAACATTATACTGGGCATATTTATATTCTGGATGCTGACTGTAAAGTACGGCGAAACCTATACCCCGAATGACAGCCTGAAATATGGCATTGTACCCGGTACCGTCGGCGAAAAAATGGGCCTGAAGGCTGGTGACGTAATCTATGCGGTTAATGGTATACCTGTTAAGCGTTTTGAAGATCTTACCAGTACCGATGTGTTGCTTAACCGTTCGGTACTTAATGTATTGCGTGGAAGTCAGAAATTAGACATCCCTGTTCCGGCAAGCATATTGAATGACCTGTCAGATCATGGGATCGATCAGTTTATAAGCCGCGTACCTCGAACTACTTTCGCTGTAGATTCTGTAGTAGCTGGCAGTAACGCGCAAAAATCCGGATTACTGAAAGGCGATAGTATTGTTGCAATAAACAACCATACTATTGCATTTTTCGATGAACTGCAATCGCAATTATTACTTGATAAAAACAGCAAGATACAATTATCAGTAAAACGCAATGGGGAACTAAAACAATTGACTGCACAGGTTACACCTGATGGCACCATTGGCTTTGCACCTAAAATAGATTTCCCTAAACAGGACACGGTAAATTATGGTTTTTTCGGTTCATTACCTGTAGGTGCTTCAAAAGCATGGGGCACATTTACTGATGATGCTAAAGGATTAGGCAAAGTATTTAAAGGCGATGTTAAGTTCAATAAAGCCGTTAGCGGCCCGGTAGCTATAGCAACTATGTTCGGCAGTCAGATAAACTGGGTGCGTTTCTGGAGCCTGGTAGGCCTGTTATCAATGGTATTGGCGTTCACCAACCTGTTACCTATCCCGGCACTGGATGGCGGTCACTCTTTATTTTTACTGATAGAAATGATAAAAGGTAAACCATTAAGCGATAAATTTTTAGAACGCGCTCAAATAGTAGGCTTTGTATTGCTGGTTACCTTAATGGTATTTGTTTTTGGTAACGATATTGTAAAACAGATTGTTAAACATTAATAATTAAAAACCTGTCATTTCGACGAGGTACGAGGAGAAATCCTCTTCGATTTGCATAATCGCTTTGCATGGTGCAGAAGATCTCTCACTAGCATTCGAGATGACAATGAGAGTTTTGAAAACTTCGGGTAATCATATTCCGATATAAAATAAGAAAGGCCCGTTCAAATTGAGCGGGCCTTTTGCTTTATAGGTATTTATAGTTAAACTGCGGGGTCAACGTATGTGGTTTCGTCATTAATATCAAATGGCGGCTTCTCATTTTTAAATATAGCAGCACCTATCAATGCCAATATAACACCGAAAAATGCAGAGCCTATTATGCTGCCAAACACTATGGATATAATACCAAATTTTTTCATGAAGTTGATAGTAGTCTCTATCTGATCGCTTGATAATTTTCCCTCTTGGGTTAATTTATCTTGTGTAGCGGTCAGTATCTGTTCGTAAATCTGTGGGCTTAAAAAGGTAAAATACAGGTAAAGAAAAACGGCCAAAATAACACCCGAGATCATTGCATATTTAAAACCGGTTGCTAACCCCTGACTAAAGGTAAGGTAACCGCCAAGCTGATCTTTGTATTCCTTTTGTGCTAAAAACATAAAAGCTATAAAAGGAATATAGGTTAAATATTTAGCACCTGAACTTTGATCAATATTCAAAAACTGGAATGCATAAGTTATTACAATTGCAATAATAACATAAATGATAGCCCATTTAAAAGCTGTTTGATTTGAACTTGGTAATTTGGTTTCCATGTGAATTGGTTTGTTTATTTTTAAAGATAGATATTTCAGTTTATTCTTACACTAAATATTATACAGTTAAAAAAACAAAAAGGGCCATTCAAAATTGAACGGCCCTTGTAATTCATAAAATGCAGGTCTGTTATGCCTTTAGATAAGTTGGTGATTCTTTTTTACTGATCGCTCCAATTAGTATAGCCAGTACAAATAAAAGTATAATATTCTCTACAAAATTTGTTACTATACCACCAATGCTTGTCCCTTGCCCATCCCCAAATTGTTTTCTCATTTCAGCTATTTTTGTATCGATCTTTGCTTGTGGTATACCCTGTTGTTTGTACATATCTGCAGAGTTTTTCAGCATGGCAGTTTCCGTTTTTTGGGCCATATCAGGCTCAGCCAATTTAACAAACGCCAGGTCCCTGCCAATAACTAACAAAACATAACTGGTAAGCACCATAACAAAAACCCCGGTTACTGCCTGCTTAAAAGTCAGGTACCCGCCAACCGTATTTCTTAAATTAAATGCAAAATAAATAGCAGCAGCAAGCGGTATGATGGTTGAAAATCCATAAAGCACCACTAATGCCATAACGGGGGTTGTGCTGGCAGATGTTATAAAGTAAAATGAAACTATGGATAGCGCCAATACGATAAAACCTAAAACCAAACCCCTTATTAAACCACCTTTTCTAACTTGGCTATCAATACTTTCTTCTGGCATATCAATTAATTAAACGCTTGTAATATATCATAAACTGCCATATCAAAATCCGGACTTACAGCATGATCGGCAATATTTTTCCTGCTTTCTTCTGTTGATTCTATATTCTGAAAGAAGCACATCATCGGGTAAAAAAGTTCTTTTACTTCCGAATCATCCGGCAAGCTTACTGCCACCTTATTGATCTCTGCAGGCGGACTATCAATCAATATCTGGTTAGCGATAACAGGCTCATAAATACGGTACTCATCCTGAAACTCATCTTCATCAACCAGTAAAAATTCTTTCAGATAATCTTCCAGCTCTGGTTCAATATCTTCGTCTTCGCATTCATTAAGGTACAGCAGCAGGTTCAACAACTCGGTTCCTCTGTCCAGTGTCTGCTCCTCAATATCTTCCCATTCGGCTGTTTCCAGGTAATCATCTTCCAGTTTCTTTACATCAGCACTGAAAAAATTGATCAGCAGCAGGTCGAAAAACACCTCGCGTAAAACTTCAATTTCGGGGTTATCATCAAACACCTCGTCCAGTTCATCAACCTTGGTTAAAAAGTCTTCGTCTGATTCAAAAACTTCACCAAAAACTTCGGTAAGTTGAGTTGCATCAAAGCTGCTGTATTCAGAAAACGCTACCAGAGCATCCCCTATCGCTATTTCTATTTTTGAATCGATCATGTTGTTTTCGTTTTAAAAAGGTGATTGTTGTTATATACTAACATTACTTTACCCTTTAAGTTCTGCCCGATAAAGGGAGAATTATAAGATTTCGACTGGTTGTTTTTACGGGTATATTCCCATTCGGCATCCGTATCGAATAAGGTTAGGTTTGCTTTGCTGCCTTCCGCTATTACGGCAGGCTCAATATTCAATATGGTACGCGGGTTGATAGCTAATTTTTCTATGATAAGGCTAATATCCAACCCGGTTGATAAAACCGTTGAAAAAGCGGTTTGCAGGGCTATCATGCCAAATTCAGCTACTTCAAACTCCACATCTTTAAATTCCACCTCGTGCGGTGTATGTTGTGATACTATAGCGTCTATTGTGCCATCTTTTAAGCCCTTTATAAGCGCTTTTACATCCTTTTGGGTACGCAGTGGCGGCTTTACTTTATATTGACTGTCGAAGCCTGTTAAAGCCTCGTCGGTTAAGATTAAATGATGGGCGGCAACATCACAGGTTACGTTTAAGCCTTTGCGTTTAGCCTCCTTTATCAACTCAACCGAACGTTCGGTTGAAATGGTGCTGAAGTGGATCTTTGAGCCGGTATATTCAGCCAGGTAAAGATCTCGGGCTATCATCAGCTCTTCAGCCAGCGACGGGATACCTTTCATGCCTAATAAAGTGCTTACTTCCCCTTCGTGTACCTTTGCTTTGCCTGCAATGGCGGTATCCTCAGGGTAAGAAAGTATCAGCGCACCGAAACCTTGTGTGTAAAGCAGCGCGCGCTCCATTAAACCTGCATCCTGCACCGGGCGGTCACCATCGGTAAAAGCCTTTGCTCCGCTCAGGAACATATCATACATCTCGGCCAGATCTTTACCATCGCGTTTGTGCGAGATGGTGCCTATAGGGTAAACATCAACCAGGTTATTTTTAGCGCGGTTAAGCAGGTATTCCACTTCGGCTTTTGAGTGTACGGGCGGTTGGGTATTCGGCATTAAAGCCAGACCTGTAAAACCACCTGCCGCTGCTGCTTTGGTACCGGTTTGCAGGTCCTCCTTGGTTTCCAACCCTAATTCACCGATGTTGCAGTTCAGATCAAAAAAACCGGGAGATACATATTTGCCTTTCGCATCAATAATTTCTACATCGGCATCTATATTTGATGCGATAGAGGTGATATGCCCTTTTTCGATCAGGATATCGGCAACTTTTTGATGAAATGGAGAATTGGGATCAATAATTGTCGCGGATTTGATAAGCAAATTCATTTGCGCAGCTTTAAAGAGTGGTTATATTTGATCTATGCCGATTGCTGAACTATTTCTTTACCAGGCTTATAGTACCTGACAAGCAATATTTCAGCAGCCAGAAATATCAATGCCAAAATTATACAAAGTTTCCATAATTGTAAGCCAATATTTAATTCACTTATCTCGCCTTTTAATGAGGCTTTGCTACTCTGCAATATATCAGCTGTTTTAGGCAATATTTTAACCAGATCGGCATGGGTATAATAGCTCAGATCTGATTCACTCCTGTTATCATTAAAAGCCAGCACGGCAAGAGTGCTATCCTGCTTTTTCAGATCGTATGTACCGATTTCATTTACCTGGTCTGAGGTATAAAGCAAAGTACTGCCCTCCTGCTGGCGTACATCAGGGATAATGCTCGTCTGGCCTTTAACCAACTTTAACAATTGCTTTTCATTGGTTTGTATAGGTGCTATCTCAATGGTTTCATCATGTCCCAGTGTGTAAAACAATGGCTGGTCATGCCCGCTGAGTAGCGCTATACGGAACATTATGGGCAAAAAGAGCGCATGGTGTTGAAGATTGCTAAAATCTTCATCTAAAGGCACAGCTGCTATATATACTTTTCCTTTGCCGCTGGTATTATCCATCCAAAAAGATTGGCCGCCCGGTAATTGCATCAGGTTTTCATTCCTGCCGGATGATGCGCTTAACTGGTAATATTTTTTTACTACCGGCAGGTCAGGGTTTTGAGGAAAGGAATCGAAGATATTTTTAAACACCTGATTTTGCAGGTTGATAGCCGTAACTTTCGTGGCTTCTGTAATTAATTTTTCAGGATAAGCGGCATTCACCGGCTGTAATAAAGAATGATAACTAGACAGGTCCGCATCAACAGCGGGGAAAACAACCAAAGTACCGCCTTTACTAACATAAGACTTTAATTGCTGCGCCAGTCCGGTTGATATGGATTTAATATCGCTCAACACAATAAGCGGATAGGCATTTAACCCTGCATAATCTACATTCCCTGCAGGCACCCGTTGTGCATTAAAAAATGGATCGGAAGCGAAAACTGCCTTTAAATAAGTATTGGCAATACCATCATCTATCAATAAAACAGGCATTTGCTGTTTTACATTAAAGCTGAAATAAAACTGGTTATCAAACGTAACCGGGTTATCTTGCAAAGTGATCTCACCACGCTGCCAGCCTGCCTGTAAGCCCGAGAACGATAAAGTATCATTTTGTGCAGATCGTGGTGCAATGGTATAACTCCCCAAAGCCTTTTGCTCGCCATTAATCAATACTTTAAGCGGGATCTTTTCGGCTTTTTCATCAGCATAATTATGCAGGCGTACTACCAATTTTTCACTTTCGCCGGGCCGGTGCACCGCACTTAATAAAGCCACAGAATCCACAGCCACATTGGGTAAGCTGCTGGCTTTAAGCTGCACCATACTAATGTGTGTACCTGTATCAACCTTAAGCGCTTGTGTACCGCTTATATTTTTTTGAAAATCAGATATAATATAGATCGATCGTAATGAATTTGGCTGCATCCCCAACAAACTCTGTTGCCTGTTGATGATCTGTTGTAAACTCCTGCTTTGCGGACTGATCTTTACCGCATCCACCGCGTCATTAAACTCATCGCGGTTCAGTAAACGCTGATGTTTGCCCTCAAAATCCTGCGTAAGTAATTGAAAACGATCATTTATACCATAGGCCGAGGCTATCTCTTTTGCCCGGCGTTTGGCTTCATCAAGCAATGTCCCCTCGCTGTTCAGGGTTTGCATGGAGTATGAATTATCAACAAAAACACTCACCACCTGCTGCGAGCCCGCATTTTCTGTATGCTGATTACTAATATATGGCCGGGTAAAAGCCAGTATCAAAAAGAAAAGCGCCAATAATCGTGCTGCAAGTATTAATCGCTCCTTAAGGTTCCTGCGGGATGATTGCTGCTCGTTTATTTCCTTTAAAAACTGCACATTACTGAAATACACTTTCTGGTATTTGCGAAAATTAAACAGGTGCACTAAAACAGGGATAGCCAGTGAAACCAATGCAAATAAAAAAGCGGGATATAATAGATGCATGTTTTAGATGTGCGTATTTTGATGTGCAGATGTGCGTATATGCAAATGTGCAAATTATTTCCTTATTCAATTAACAAAGGGTGTCGTGCGGCTCACCCCGCGTCATTGCGAGGAACGAAGCAATCCCCAATAAGCAGGTCCGCCCTGTATAGTTTGGGATTGCTTCGTTCCTCGCAATGACGCGGGTAATATATTCAAAACTCCACTTCCCTCTTCGCATGATAAAACTTATCATTAAAATTCACTAAAAACAGCTCTTTAGTTGCCCGCGTACAGGCGGTATAAAACCAGCGTAAAAAATCCATGTTTACCATTTCATCGGTCAGGTAGCCCTGATCAACAAAAACGGCGTCCCATTGGCCACCCTGTGCTTTATGACAGGTGATAGCATAGGCAAATTTTATTTGCAGGGCATTGTAGTATGGATTGAGCTTTAACTCCTCGTGTTTTTGACGCTTGTTGGTGATGTGGTCATAATCCTTCATCACTTCTAAATAAAAGCGTTTTTGATCGGTTGACTGCAGAGCCGGGGCTTCTGAATAAAGTGTATCCAGCATGATCTTGCAATCAAGTACCGGATCCTCGGCATAATCGGTAAATTCCAGCTGCACATCCGCGAAGCGAAAGCCATAAATTTCCTCAAACTTACGCACTTTGCGTATACGAGCAATGTCGCCGTTGGCAATAAAGCCTGTGCTACCCTCTTCCTGATCCTGCAACCAGAAATAATTGTTCTTAACCACCATCACCTGGTCGCCACCGGTAAGCTCTTCCTCGCGCCATAAAATACGCCCGCGGATCTGCCGGTTGTATAAATTAGCGTTCTTATTTGATCGGCAAATAATGAGCGTATTTTCATCACCATATTTATTGTAGGCATAGTTTAGCCCCTCTTCCAGCTTATCGCTCCCCATCCTGAATACATCCTTATACCCTTTGGTGATGATCTGCGGGTTACTGATCTCTTCCTGCCTGATGATATCGCGCACACGAGTCACATTAAATAATATACCCGAATCCTTTTGCTGACGCAATACATCTGTAAGCTCATAGCTAAAAACGGTTAAGCCAAACTGGGCCTTCATCAGCTCTGGATCGAGCGCAGGGCTTTCATCTGAGCCAACCGGGGGCAACTGGGCGGTATCGCCAACAAGCAGCAGCTTACAATTCTTTTCGTTATAAACGTATTTCACCAGGTCGTGCAACAGCGTGTCCCGATTATTCCCGCTGATCTCATCCGAGATCATGGATGCCTCATCAATAATAAATATGGTATCAGTGGCCATATTATCACCCGGCAAAAAAGATTCATCAACATTTAAGGCCGATTTTTTACGGTAGATGCGTTTATGGATAGTAAAAGCCTTGCGCCCCGAATAACTGCTGATCACTTTTGCTGCCCGGCCGGTGGGTGCCAGCAGTACATATTTGTAGTTGTAATTGCGCAATGCTTTCACCAGTGCACTTACAATGGTAGTTTTACCCGTACCGGCATAACCTTTTAATATAAAACACTCTTCGCCGCTATCGCTTACAATAAAATCATGCAACTTGCCAAACAACTCCAACTGCTGAGCAGTTGGTTCATGTGGGAATGCTTTGAGGATATGATCTGCTGACGACATAATTAAGTACACTAATTAAGCGAATTAATACGAATAGCACTAATTAAAACTATCATGCAGGCAGATTAGTACCATTTGTATAATTAGTGCCCATCTAATTTGTGTTTCCTAAATTCGTGAAATTAGTGTTGCTAAAAAATATTACTTTTGTTCAAGAGCATGAGCGAAAATATTAACTACTACCGGGATAAAGATATACACCTGTACCAGGTTACTGATAATTATATTTTAGTACTACAAATGTACCCTGATACATTTTCATACGCCATTGTTCATAAAAACAGGCTGGTTGCTATGGCAATTGATATCAGTCTGGATACTTTGCACGAACCCGGGCATGACCACGATCTTTTAAATTATAACTTCAGGCAGATCGTAACCGGTCTGCCTTCTACTGGCTTTACTCTCGTCCCTACGCTTTTATATAGTAAAGACCGTGTGGCTGATATTGCCCGTTTTTTGAATGTACAACCCAATGAAAAAGTGCTTGCCCAACCGCTGGACAACGAAAATCACATCATTTATAAAGTTGACGAATCGTTAATTAACCGGGATGAGCCTCATCACCTTGAGAATCCCGTTTTCCTAGCCAAAGGCTGGATAACTGCCATAGCAAATCATAATCCATTGCCCAACAATCTGTATTTAAACATAGATAACCTAAACCTGTTTGAGGTGTTATATTGTGTGGATGGTAAAGTTCGCTTTTTTAACAGGTTCAATTTCTTTAACCCTGATGAACTGGTTTATTATGTAGCACTTGCTGCAAAAGAACTGGACCTGCAGCCTCAAAATTTAAATTTAGTTTTAAGCGGTGACATTGAGTTGGATGACCCTAATGCTACCCGCCTTGCTGATTTTTTCAAAACCGTTGAGCTTAACGATTTAAATCTACTTGATTTTCCAATTGAAGTTAAGTCTCATAAAATACTGGCCCTTATAGCTTTATCATTATGCGTATCATCGGAGGTGTTTTAAAGGGACTGCGATTAAATCCGCCTAAAAATTTACCGGTACGCCCTACTACCGATCTGGCTAAAGAAGCACTGTTTAATATCCTGCTCAATAAAATCGAATTTGAAGGCATAAAAGTGCTTGATCTTTTTAGTGGAACGGGCAATATATCACTGGAGTTTGCATCTCGTGGTGCTGCGGAAGTAGTATCTATCGACCGCAGTATACAATGTATCAATTACCTAAAAGATACCGCCCGCCAGCATAAGCTAACGCAGATAAAAACTTTTAAAGCTGATGTGCTAAAATATCTGCAACTGGAAACCGAGCAATATGACCTCATTTTTGCCGACCCGCCGTATGATATGAACCAGATCCCCGAACTGCCAAAGATCATATTTGAGAAAAATCTGTTGCTGCCCGGCGGTTTGCTGATAGTTGAACATCAATCATTACAGAACCTGAGTAACCACCCGGCTTTTGTTGAGCAACGGAAATATGGACATTCGTCGTTTTCGTTTTTTCAAGTGAACCAATAAATCAATCTTGTCATTGCGAGCGATAGCGCGGCAATCTCGTCGCGTTCAATATACAAGCGACGAGATTGCCGCGTCGTTCCTCCTCGCAATGACAATTCGATAATTTAATCCTATCATTCACGGTTTCTTTTATATTTGCAATAACAACCTCATAAGTTATATATGAAAATTGCTCTTTTCCCGGGCTCGTTTGATCCCGTTACCAAGGCACATGTTGATATTGTAAAAAGATCAATTGGCTTGTTCGATAAAATTTATATCGGCATAGGCGTCAACAGCTCAAAATCAGGCTTTTTAAGCGTGGAGACCCGTGAAAAAATGCTGCGTGCTGTTTTTGAAAACGAGCCCAAAATTCATATTGTAGCCTACGAAGGCTTAACCGTAAATTTCTGCAAATCAATCGGCGCTGATTATATGATCCGCGGTATCCGTACCGTATCAGATTTTGAATACGAAAAAGCCATAGCACAAATGAATCACTCACTAGTGCCCGAAATAGAAAGTATTTTTATTGTAAGCAAACCGGGCTATTCATCTATTAGCTCAACCATTGTACGCGAAATTATGCGGTACAATGGTGATGTTGCCCAGTTTATTCCGAAAGAGGCACTGGCTTATCTTTAATCAGGTCCTTTTTAACCAGCACATCCAGTATTGATGGAAATGTATTCATCAGGATAGCATCAATATGATGTTTCCTGAACCAGCGTACATCGGTTATGCCTTCTTCCGTTTGTGGCTTTAATTTACCTGTCCCCTTATATTTCATACTGAACCAATAGGTCTTTTTTAACACCACCTCTTCCCTGCTGATATAAACATGATAAGTATTGCATATTTTTTTACCAAGTTTACTCACTCTTATACCGCACTCCTCTTCTACCTCGCGCACAGCAGCAACTTTCACTTTCTCATCTTTCTCTATTTTACCTTTGGGCAAGTCCCATTTATTATTACGGTAAATGAACAGATAATCACCACCTTCATTCTTAACCAGGCCGCCTGCTGCTTCAATAAGTGTGGTGTTATTTATTACACTTTTAAGGAAAACCTTAGCATCATCGCATAAAATATAAAAAAGATTACTGTGATGTTTAAGTATCCAGGTGTATATAATTTTCAAGTCAAAAGTCTCAGCATCAAGACATTCATAACTTTCTACTTTCTTAGGTTCCGATTCTGTGAGTAGGATTACCTTTTCATTAATATAAATTCTGTATTTTTGAGCCATGTTTAATAATAGTGAGGCCGAACAGCAAGTGGCCGAATTCCTGCTGCAAATTAAAGCAATTAAATTACAACCTAATAATCCATTTACATGGGCATCAGGCTGGAAATCGCCAATTTATTGTGATAATCGCATAACACTGTCTCATCCAACCGTACGCACCTACATCCGCCAGCAATTAACACAGCTGATCCAGGAAAAATTTGGCGCTGTTGGCTGTATTGCCGGTGTGGCTACAGCAGGCATACCTCAAGGTGTATTAATTGCCCAGGAGTTAGGCTTACCATTTATTTATGTACGCTCAAAAGCAAAAGAACACGGCACAGGCAGCCTTATTGAGGGTGATGTTGTAACCGGTAAAAGAGTTGTAGTAATTGAAGATCTGATATCAACAGGCAAAAGCAGCTTACAGGCTGTTGCCGCTTTACGCGAGGCAGGCTACCACGTAGCCGGGCTTGCCGCTATATTCACCTATCAATTTGATGTAGCAACAGAGAATTTTAATGAAGCAAAATGTCCATTTGTTACATTATCAAACTATAGCGCTTTAATAAAATATGCTGAACAGCACCAGTATGTTAGTACTGATGATGTTGATATGCTAAAAAAGTGGCGTGAAAACCCATCTGAATGGGGAAGATAATTCAGTTGGCAGTTTACAGTAGGCAGTGTGCAATATGCCGGATTTCGTCTACTCTATAATGCCAACTGAAAACTGCTAACTGCAAACTGAAAAATATGTCTACCTTCCAAAGTACCGTTACTATAAATAAAGCAACAAATATTGTTTATCAATTTTTGGCTGATATGAATAACCATCAGCAATTAATGCCTGATGATATCTCAGACTGGTCCTCGACTGTGGATGAGGCAAGATTTACTATCAGGAATATGATAAAACTGGCGCTGAAAATTGAAGAGCGTACTCCTGATACAGCTATAAGAATAATCCCCGCTGAAAAGCCCCCTTTTGATCTTGAACTTAAATGGGTCTTATCCGGCAATGAAGATCATACCGAAGTACACTTCACCATTGCTGCAGATTTAAATATGATGATGAAAATGGTTGCATCGGGCCCGTTACAAAAACTGGCTGACGATGAAACAGCAAACTTGCTTAACATACTGAATTAAAATTCAATACTTAGTAAGTACCTTTTCTTTGTTTATTAATGGCGTGGGCTATTACCAAAAATGCGTTGATAATAATTAAGCCTAAAATTAGTGTTCCCATAACTTTGCTCTTCTCTAAGTTTATATTGTTTAATAATTATAAGTCAAAGTCTGTTCCAAAAGATACACAACGAGGCTATTTTTATTAAATTTTACTTACAGCTAACGATAAAAAATCCTGTTTAGTCTTCACACAATGTAATATTTACGAGGCACTTACTCCTCATGGGAATATTATTGGGGAAATATCGGGCATTTTATGCTGTATAAGCAATAATGCCAGCCACAGGGTTTAATTGTAAAATTTACCGTATTTTTGCACAAAATATAAGGTGCAGCATGATAACGGTATCCAATCTATCCCTACGCTACGGCAAACGAACATTATTTGAAGACGTTAACCTGAAATTTACCCAGGGTAACTGCTATGGTATTATAGGTGCTAATGGCGCGGGAAAATCAACTTTCTTAAAAATACTTTCAGGCGAAATTGATCCGACCAGCGGCTCAGTAAGTTTTACTCCCGGCGAACGTATGGCGGTATTAAGCCAGAACCACTACGCTTTTGACGAGTATTCGGTACTTGAAACCGTGATGATGGGGCATAAAGAAATGTATGCCGTAATGAAAGAAAAAGATGCCATCTACCTGAAAGAAGATTTTACAGACGCCGATGGCGAACGCGCCGGTGAGCTTGAAAATCTTTTTGCTGAAATGGATGGATGGAACGCCGAAAGCAATGCCGCTACCCTACTGAGCAATTTAGGTATCAAAGAAGAATATCACTATAAACTGGTTAAAGAACTGGATAATACCCAAAAGGTACGTGTTTTATTAGCACAGGCCCTTTTTGGCAATCCCGATATATTATTACTGGATGAGCCTACCAATGATCTTGACATACATACCGTAAGCTGGCTCGAAGACTTTTTAGCAAGCTATGAGGCTATCGTACTGGTAGTATCGCACGACAGACACTTTTTAGATACTGTTTGTACCCACGTGGTAGATATCGACTTCTCAAAAATGAGCATTTATACCGGTAACTACTCATTCTGGTATGAATCAAGTCAGCTGGCATTAAAACAACGTTCAGATCAGAATAAAAAGACTGAGGACCGGGTTAAAGAATTGCAGGAATTTATCCGCAGGTTTAGCGCGAATGCATCCAAATCAAAACAAGCTACCAGTCGTAAAAAAGCTTTGGATAAGATCAATTTGGACGAAATACAGCCATCAAACCGTAAATACCCGGGCATTATATTCAATAACCAGGGCCGTGAAGCCGGTGATCAGATATTACAGGTTGAAAATCTGTCAAAAACACTTAATGGTGAGTTATTATTTGCCAATATCAGTTTCACCATAAACAAGGGCGATAAGATTGCTGTTATTTCACAAAATAGTTTAGCTACTACAGCCTTCTATGATATTTTAACAGGCAGAGATACTGCTGATAAAGGCACATTTAAATGGGGCGTTACCATTAATATGGCTGATATCCCTATGGATAATACGGACTACTTTAAAGGAAAGAACGAAAACCTGATCGACTGGCTGCGCGAGTATTCGCCGGGCGAAAAGGATGACCAGTTTATCCGCGGATTCTTAGGCCGTATGCTGTTCTCTGGCGAAGAAGTATTGAAAAAGAGCAATGTATTGTCAGGTGGTGAAAAAATGCGCTGCATGTTTAGCCGTATGATGCTGCAACAAGCCAACTTGTTGATTTTTGATGAACCAACCAACCACCTTGACCTGGAATCGATCACAGCACTTAATAACGGCATGAAAGACTACAGGGGCACTATCCTATTCACCTCACGGGATCATGAACTGGTTGAAACCGTTGCCAATCGTATTATTGAATTAACCCCTGGCGGTTATATTGATAAACTGATGGATTATGACGAGTACATTAACAGTGATGCCGTACAAAAACAAAGAGACGAGTTATACGCCCTAGCCTAGATCAATCTTGAAAAAAGTATTATTTATTGCAGTTCTAGGTGTGTTACAATTTGCATGCGCGCATGCGCAGGTTATTGACGGCATTATTAATGATGCCAAAACCAATGAAAAGCTGCAATATGTAAATATTGGCCTAATTGGTAAAGCTACCGGCACTGTAACAGACAATAATGGCTATTTTAAGCTTACGCTTAATAATAACAATGCTGATAGCCTGAAAATTTCAATGATAGGCTATGTTTCCAAAGCATTTCTAATAAGCGATTTTCTCAGAAATTATAACGGGACTAAAGTTATTTCGTTATCACCAGATAACAGGCAGCTTAAAGAAGTTAAAGTTTATAGCCGCAAACCAAAAGAAAGCATATTAGGTAACACAACCCAATCAAAAACAACTGATGTTGGTTTTACAAGCACCCTGTTGGGTAACGAAATTGGTGCAATTATCAAAATAAAAAGGGCGCCCACGCATCTTAAACAATTTAACACATCACTTGCTCATCCTACAACTGACTCTGTAAAGTTAAGGCTTAACTTTTACAGTGTTAAAAATGGCAAGCCGGATACCATTTTACAGCACCAGAATATTTTTGTTATGGTAAAAAAAGATGAGGAAAAAATAACTGTCGACCTTGAACCTTACCATATATATGTTGAAGATAAATTTTTTGTAAGCCTTGAAGCGATTGAAAATAGTAATGGTCAGGGCATCATGTTTTCGGCTAGTGTATTAAGCGGTAACATAATCTCAAGGGAAACAAGCCAGGCCAATTGGGAAAAAATAAGCCTCTTCGGCATCGGATTTAATGTTTTGGCATCATATTGATAAAATATATTAGCCTTTTTAATAAATTGCTATATATTTGCAACCCGTAAAAAAACGACTCGGTAGCTCAGCCGGTAGAGCAACTGACTCTTAATCAGTGGGTCGAGGGTTCGAACCCCTCCCGGGTCACAAAAGGAAACATCATTATCATGGGTGTTTCCTTTTTTTATGCATGTAAAAAATGATAGGCAGTCCGTTAGCCTTCTTCAAAAAAGAGTTCGGAATTTACAAGCAAAATCTTATACTAATTTTAAATCGGGTCTATTTATGTTCAAACTATCCACCCACCCATCTTTTTCTGAATTCGACTTCCTTTTAGGGTCATTCTCATGCCCTCCTACCGTTTTCAACGGAATTTTGAGCTTTTTAAAAAACTAATAACCTCATTAACTATGCTTTATTTTAATTGATGCTATCGGTTTAAACCATCTCAACAAAACGCCCTCTATTTTCTTTATTCGGATATGAAATCACAAGTCAAAGTACAACTAATAATGATATTGTTGGGCACCACCACGCTGATGGCGCATTCGGCGAAAGCGCAAACATCCAACAGAATGGAAGAAATTCCTCTATGGCATAGTACTCCACCGGATGGACCGGGGCCGCAAGGGACAGAGCGGGTATCAGATAAAGGCTCATATACCAATGTTTCACAACCGAGATTAATTGTACACCTGCCCAAACACGCTAACGGAACTGCAATATTGGTAATAAGCGGTGGCGGATATGCACATATAGAAGAGGGAAAAGAAAGCGGGCCGGCGGCTGAATGGCTGCAATCAAAAGGTGTAACCGCTTTTGAGTTGATTTACCGTTTACCTACTGAAGGTTGGGCTACAACTAATGTTCCATTTGAAGACGGGCAACGTGCAATACGATTGATCCGGCATCTGGCTCACCGCTTTGGATATGATCAGCACAAGGTTGGGATTTTAGGCTTTTCAGCAGGCGGTCACCTGGCTGGAATGACGGAGACCCAACCAGATAAACAGCTATATACACCTATGGATGAAATTGACCGTTTATCAGCAAAGCCGGACTTTGCTGCTTTGATATATCCGGTAATAACTATGATGCCGCCAAATAACCATACACATTCAGAGAGGGAAATTATAGGTACTCATCCCGGCAGGGAGCAACAAAAGGCATATTCTGTTGAGCTGCATGTTAACGGGCAAACGCCACCAACATTTTTGGCCCAGGCAATTGATGACCCGATTTCGCCGGTTGAGAATAGCAAGCTGATGTACGCTGCGCTTCAAAGTTATAATGTACTTTCTGAATTGCATTTATTTCCATCCGGAGGGCATGGCTGGGGAATGGCTGCTAAAGGCCCGCCGGCGGTACACGAATGGCCAAGGCTGTTTGAAACATGGGCGAAGAATAATGGGTTTTGGTAGAGTCTATAGAGACGATCTAAAATTTGACAAAGAGTTCACATCAATTAAAAACAGATAATGCAATTATTGGATTTACCATTATTTTGTAACATACACTAATTCTGCTGAAATTAATTTACCAGATGAAGCTTCAATTTTAATAGGTCCGGGTTTGTCTCCGGCTTTAAGTAATATGGTGGCAATACCGGCTTCAGCATTAATAGATTGCTTACCAATAAGCTCACCGTTTCCTTTAACTGAAAATCTTATCATATCAATGGCATCTGGTATAACTGTGCCTTTGCTATCAGTAATGCTGGCATAAATAAATATTATATCGTTTTTTCCCGCAACAAGATTTTTGCCACTTAAATCTGCTTTAATATTTATCTTAAATGCGCTACCTGGTGTTGATATGGTATTGGCAGCAACCTTTTTACCTTTTATGTAACCAATTTCAGTTAATTTGCCAGGTATATATGTAGCAGGATTGAAAGTAAATGGCGCGTGCAGCAAATTCCGGGAAAATAAATCTGTATCCGGTTTCTGAATACCGAGAGATTTACCATTAAGAAACAATTCTACTTCGTCGCAATTACTAAATACTTTTACAGTTTTTTGCCTGGGATCATTCCAATAATTAGCTATAAAAACCATGGGCTTACCAAATCCATTTGCATCTGTATTTGATTGGTATTGGCTCTGGTAAAAATAGAAGCTAAATTTAGGCAGCCTGAAGACATCCATTATACCGGATGTTTCCAGATCTTCTGCATATCCTCTTTTGTAATCAAACATCAGCCAATTAGCATCACCAACACCCGGGCCATATAAATTATCATTATGTGATTCCTGAAAATTTAATGCCTGTTGTAACATTCGTTGCTGCCCATCAGTTCTCAATTGCCTTGAACTGCGTTCTTCACTTTTTAGACCTGCATATTCCTTTTGGTTAAATCCGGCATTTTGCGCGTAATATTCCCAATCTCCATATTCTGCAAGCAACAGCGGTTTGGGGTGATTGTATTTTTTAAAGTAATCAGGCGCTTTTAAATGCTGGCGGGCAGGATTAAACACATCAAAAGCATAATCCATCCAGCCCGAGCTAAAAACATTTTTAAAAGGAAGCTCCGTATGTACAATCTTATTTGCCGTATCCATATAATCCTTACTCATGCTGGTTTCATTTAACGAGGCTTCCCATAAAACAATAGCAGCATGATTACGATCACGATGGATCATATCGCGGATATTTTGAAAACTATTTTTCTGGAACTCATTGTTGCCAAAAAACTGCCAGCCGGGTATGGCATCCATTACCATTATGCCCAACTCATCACAGGCATCTAAAAAGGCTGGTGAAGGTGGGTAGTGAGAACATCTTACAAAATTAAACCCTGCATTTTTTATCTTCCAGGCATCACGGTATTGCGCATTATCTGATAAAGCATAGCCAATGTATGGGTATTCCTGGTGGCGATTGGTACCTACAATATTTAGCTTTGTTCCGTTTATATAAAATCCATTGGCTGCAAAAACAACCGTTTTAATACCTGTTTTCAGACTTGTTTCATCAACCTGTTTAGTGTTTTGATATACCTGTATTTTAATATTATATAGATTGGGTTGGGCTGGCGACCATAATTGAGGGTTGGTAATTGTAAGCGTTTGTGTAAACGTTCCGTAATTGCCGGCTTCAATTAATTGTTGAGTGGATGTTGAAGTTGCCACTACTTTGCCATCCTTAGTGAATAAGGTAGCTTTTATCCATACCTTTTTACCTTGCTTATAGTCATTGTTCACATCAGTTTTAACAATAACTTTTGCACTTGCTGCACTTACATCCTCATCATGGATAAGTATGCCACCCCCGGCTATGCGATTAGCTTGTACAGCATTGTTTATGTACAGTTTATTGGTTGTAATTAACCATGCATTGCGATAAATACCGCCATAGTAATTAAAATCTAAATCCTTTATTGCTTTTCCGGGTGGTATAACGGGATTATCCTGGTTATTTAGTTTTACCAGGATACAATTCTGTTGACCGATTTTTACAATATTGGATATATCAATATAAAATGGCAGAAAGCCGCCAACATGTTTGTAGATATGTTTACCATTTAAATAGATATCCGCTTCGTGCATAGCGGCATCAAACTGAATAGCGATATGTTTACCACTACTTTCAGCAGGAATTGTAAAAAACTTACGGTAAAAACACGTTCCCTGCCATTGTTCTTTAATTTTATTTACAGGTTCAATATTGGGTGTATGGGGTAATGATACTTTTTCCCAATTAATATTAGCTGTTTGAGCATTGCTTAAAACCTGCCCACAATTAACCGTATCTATATCTTTTACAAACGCCCAATCAGCATTAAAATTTTTAACCGAAGGAAGATTTGTTTGAGCTTTAGCTTGTAATATACTGGCAATTATAAGCAAAAAGTAAAATGGATATTTTTTCATTTATAAGAATTAAACAACAGATTCATTGCCGTTTGGCAATGGCACCATTAACAATTTAGTTGAAATTTATCAGGCAAAAAACACTACTGAGTGATGTTATACTTTTTGCTGATCTCTGAATAGGTTTTCATATACTCATTGGCATTACCGCTATGATCAAATGCCGCCTCGCCGTAATTGATTGGCTCCCATATAAAAGTACCTTTCATCTTATTCCCCGGCAGGGAGAACTCAATATCATTTACAGCCTGCTTGTGCTGCGAATATTCAACAACAATAACATCTTGTTTATAACGCTGATTTAAATCTGTAAGATTTCTGCTTAAACTATCCGTCGGCCCATGCCATTCAGGGTAATAGGACTCTCCTATGATATCAAATTTTACGTCGCGCTTTAACATATTATCTAAAAAATACCTCGATTCGCCATTTTCACCACCACAGGCAATGTGCAGCATTATTTTAATCGACTTGTCTACATCTTTTACCCCCTGCACACCCGCTTTTAAAAAAGCAGCCAGGGTATCCAGGTGTTTCAGACTTGCATCGGGCCATAACATACCATGGCTTATTTCATTACCAACCTGTACCATATCGGGCAGGGTTCCTTGTTGTTTTAACGCCAGCAGTGTATTTTTTGTGAAGGCGCGCAGTGAGTCCTGCAATTGCTGGTAATTTGCCGATCTCCAAGCAGCGGGTTTATGCTGTTTTCCCGGATCGGCCCAGTTATCACTGTAATGAAAATCCAGTAAAAAGCCCATACCTGCAGCTTTAATACGCAGCGCCATTTTCTTTGTGTTTTCCAGATCGCAGAACCCTTTTTTAGAGTATCCGCTATCAGCGGCCGGATTATTAAATATACGCAGCCTTACATAGTTAAATCCATGATCTTCAAGTATCTGTATAGCGTCCTTTTGAGTGCCATTATCATAAAACTTATGCCCCTCGGCTTCCAACTGAGGCAGAAAAGAAATATCGGCCCCCAGTATTTTGTCAAAATGAATATGCTTTTTAGGCGGTGATGATTTAAATGCGAACAATGTGTGCACTGTAAATACAACAACTAATAGGCCGGCTGAAATCTTCAAGCTTTGTATGATTTTCTTTTTCATATATAGTTCAATCTATAAAACAAGTATGCGACCCACAACATATTGCATACTTATTTTCATTTATTAATGTGCAAAAGCATTCATGGCTACGGTTGGCTTACCGGTAGCATCAAATGCGCCCATGCTATATCCCTGCCAGCTATTATAGGCTTCGGGCTCCCAATAAAACAACCCTAAACCATTACCGCCTGATACTGATTTAACTTTAGCTATAAGATCGGTTAAAAAAGCATTACAGGTAGTTGGCGCTGTAACATCCATGCCGGCTTCACATATCATTACCTGTTTTCCGTACCTTGAAACCATATCATTCATATTAGTTAAACACTCACTGTCAATTGTTGACCAGTTGCTTGTTGTAGGATAAATAGAAAACCCGCAAACATCCCATTTGGCACCATAAGTTTTGAGCCCATCAAATATCCATCGGGTGGTAGTATTGTTAAAGCCATTAGCCACATGTACAATAACCTTTGCCGATGGGAATACTGCTTTCACAGCATTATAACCGTTTAGCACCATGCTTGCAAAGCTTTGAAAGTTAGTTGCCGATACTGAGGCTCTCCCATCCTGCCACAGCATACCATCACTGGTTTCATTACCTACCTGCACCCATGTTGGGGTTATACCATTTGATTTTAAAGTATTTAACGCGCTATAAGTGTAGCTATAAACCGTACTTATTAAGGTGCTGGTACTGTAACTTGTCCAGGCAGCCGGTTTTGTTTGATCACCCGGATCTGCCCAGGTATCGCTATAATGAAAATCGATCAGGATATTCATTCCGGCAGCGGCAGCTCTTTTTGCCTTTGCCACCACATCCGTTATATTATTCCATCCGGCAGATGGATTTACCCAAACACGTAACCTGATAGAAGTGATACCCAGCCCCTTCAAAATTGTAAAAAGGTCTTGCTGCGTACCGCTGCTATTATAAAACTTGTAGTTGGATGCTTCCATTTGCGTAACCCAGCTTACATCTGAGCCATATGCAAACGTTGTAGTGGTAGCTAATGAAGTAGCAGATAGCACCGACTTGGTTTTAGTTGGAGTAACTTGTTTTTGTGTAGCTTCTTTTGTACAACTTAAGCCTAAACAAAGCCATAAAGCTGATGAAAGAATGATAATTTTTTTCATAATATTGTTTAATTGGTTAGTAAATTGTGGCTATTTTGTATTACCGATCAGTTTGCAAAAGCATCCAATGCTATAGTGGATTTGTATTATCAAAAGCCCCAAACCCGGTGGTTTGGGTATTATCCTCTTTGGTACAAACCATGATAATGCTGAAAACCGAAATATATTTTTCACTATTAGGCTTAATAATCCCGGCATCAGCCATGTTATTGACTGATGCCGGGGATATGTATTAATAACCAGGCGTTTGAGTTAATGTGCCTTTTCCGGCAGCCAGGTTATAGTTTGAAACAGGTTCCAGGTAGTTGGTTGGTGTTTTACCCACAGATTGTAATGCCTGGTTGTATTGCCCGTGTCTTATTAGCTCCATTTTCCGGTCTCCTTCAAAATAAAGATCCCATCCCTCTTCTTTCAATATCCACGCATCAAACGATGCCTTGTCAGTAGTTGCGGCAGCCGGAACGCTTCCCAGCCCGCCGTGAGCCGCTCTAACCTGATTTACATAATCGATGGATTCCGAAGTCGGCCCGTTCACCTGATTCTCCGCTTCGGCAAGCATGAGCATCACATCAGCCAGCCTGGCCTGTGGCAGGTCATTTGCTTGAAATGACCCGCTTGGCCCATCATTATCGGGGTATTTGGCTATTACCGGGCCTGTTAAGCCACTAGCCTGGTTAACTGTTACGCCTGACCTGTTGGTATAACTTGCTATCAGCAAGGCGCGTCTTTTATCAGCAGGATCGAAGGAATTATAAAATGTCCAGGTTGCAGCAAAAGGTGCATTACCTGCATATCCCCATGCATACTGTACCTCGTTGCCAACATAGTCGCCCGGGTAGGTATAAAAATCATAAGGATTAAAACCTGAGGAAACCGGTTTCCCATCTGATCCCGGCAGGCATATAGCCGCCCACATGGTTTCTGAGTTTTTCTCTGTTGCGGTTGTAAACAAACTGGCATAATTATTAACCAATGAGTAGCCCATGCCCATAATTTGTTTGCCAACAGGAATCGCGTCGGTAAAATCCTTTTCATTCATGTAAGTACGCATCAATACGGTTAAAGCCAATGCCTTATTAAACCTGCCATAATTTGCTGGCGCCACAGGTAAATTAGCAGCTGCAAAGGTCAGATCGCTCACTATATCGGCCAGGTAATCGGCGCGCGACGGGCGGGTAAGGTTACTTTCGGCACTTGTGCCCAGTAAAGCCGGATTAATAATAACAGGCACCGGCCCGTATAATTGCAAAAGGTAATACATATTCCACCCCCTTGACATCCTGGCTTCGGCAATAAATTCGTCTTTGTCTGCCTGGTCAATGCTTGAGTTTGTGATATCGGCAATTATTTGCGTTAACCTGCTGATAAACCTTGTTTTTTCAAAGTGGTCATTATTAGCATCAGGTAAGCTAATCAGCGGGGTATAATCAGCCTCACTAAATTGTGTAAATATGCCACCCCAACCGGTAAAAGTATTCATTTCATCAGTACCGTAGTCAAATTCCATTATTTGGCCATACTGCGCGCTAAACCAGCAAGGTTGATAAGCAGCTCCGTCCTGGTAGCCCCATTTCGCCTGGAATGGCTCATATGCCTGTATCGTGTAAGCCGTAAAATCAGCAACTGTTTTAGGAAAAGTGGCAGCGTTTAAGCTCCCATACAGCTGCGGGTCCAGCTTTTTACAGCCACTTATTGCAATAAATGATGTGGCTAATATATATATCAATATTTTTTTCATGATTCTAATTTTTTAATTTACATCAAATGGTTAAAAAGATGCTCTAAGGCCAACTGACAGGGTTCTGGTTGGCGGATAAGGGGCATAACCACCTTTTACAGCCTGGTAGGTCACTTCAGGGTCCGCGCCTTTATAATTGGTTATGATAAACAGATTCTGTGCATCAACAAATACCCGTACAGATTTTGCAAACCGGTTTATAGCAGACGAATTGAAGGTATATCCAAACGATAAATTACGCAGGCGAACAAAATCAGTACTGGTAAGGTTAATATCAGATGGTACCAGCAGGCCCACAGCGCTTTCAACATAATTTACGCTCGGCCTTGTTCCATTGGGATTGGTTGAACTGTATACATTAAAGGCTTGCGTAGTTCCATTCTGGCTACCCGAAGCAATTGCATTAGGATCGCCCCAGGCGTTGTTTAAATTAGTAGCGTGGCCGCCAAACTGTCCGTAAAAGAATACTGTTAAATCAAATTGTTTATATCTGAAATTATTGCCAAAGCCAAGTGTGAACTTAGGATCGGGATTTATTTTATAAACGTCATGATAATCTAGCTTGCCATCATGATTTTTGTCAACAAAAATTGGAGATCCCGGCAAATTAGCGCCGCCGGTTGTCGGCTGCGACGCAGGTACCGCCTGGCCCGGTTTTAATAAGCCATCGGTCTTAAAATAATAATATTCATCCACCGGATCGTTTACACCTTGATAGGCCTGCAAAACAGTAAAAGGAAATTGGGTATCCCATTTGAATGAATAGTGAGATGCATTGATAACAGTGCTCCAGTCAAAATCCTTTGTTGTGATGTTATGTGACATCAGCGAGATATCGTATCCCTGCCTGATCTGGTGCGCACCATTGATGGTTTGGGTAAAAAACTCTGACAAAGGCGCTGTTGGTGCCGTTGTGCTTAATAAATTGGTGATATCGTCCCTAAATACGTCAACAGAACCTGTTATACGGTCTTTAAATAGTCCAAAATCAAGGCCAATATTTTTATTAATTGTTTTTTGCCAGGTTAAATCGGGATTATCTACTGCATACCTCGATATCGTAACATATTCTGATCCTCCATCCAGGTATACATTATCCGAGTTTGGGGAATACCCGCCGTATGCCGCCGATCCTATAGTTTGGCCGGTTACACCAATGCTGGCGCGAAGCTTTAAAAGATCAACAAAGGTTACATTTTTGAAGAACGATTCATCATTAATTTTCCATCCCAATGATACAGCCGGGAACAACGCATATTTATTATTAGGGAAGAATAAGCTGTAACCGTCATCACGCAAAGAAGCGGAGATGATATACCTATCAAGAAAATTGAATGTGCCCCTGCCAAAATAGGAGCGGGTTGTATTTGCTGTTTGGTTTGATGTAATGGCTATATTTCCGGTTTCGGCGCCAAGATTGGTTGTGGTAAGCCCGTCTTCGGCACCGGTTCCCTGTGAGTTAAAGGAACTATATTTACTGATATACTGGCCTGCACCACCTACCAGATCAATATTCAAAAATTTCGCTATTTTCTTTTTATAGCTTAACGATGCTTCTAAAGTTTGGTTATCACGATCATTATTATTTATTGAAGCCCTTGACAGGAATTGCTGATAAAAAAACACGCTACCGGGTACAAAAAAGTCGCGTGTTGCTGTTTCATAATTATCACCGAATAATAACCGGCCGGTTAAGGCATCCGGTATCAGGTTAAAATCTGCAGATATATTGGTATTTAAAGAATGATAGTGCGTATGATCCTGCACCTGCAGCAGCCCAACCGGGTTTGAAGTAGTGCCAAATTGAGAAAGTACACCATTTGTATAAACAGGTATGTTTGCCGGGAAAGCTAAAGCAGCCTGAACAATACCAAATCCCTGACTGCCTGACCCATCATTCTGGCCACCCGATGAAGAGTTTTGATAATCATTCTGGCTTCCTGTAAAGTTTGTATTTAAAGTAACAAATTTTGCCAGCTTGAATGATAGGTTAACCCTGCCGGTATATTTTGTTAAGGCTGAACCCTGAACGGTACCTAACTGATTAAAGTAACCGCCTGAAAAATAGTAAGTGGTTTTATCTGTGCCGCCACTAACACTCAGGTTATCATTGTCAATATACCCGGTTCTAAAGATTTGATCGAGCCAGTTAGTACCAACACCTGCGCTTGCTATCTGATCTGCCGAATACTTTGGTGTTGGCAATCCTGATGGTGCCTTTGACCCATAAGGTTCCATTAAATTGGCACCTAAATACTGGTCGGTTTGAAATGTATTAAAAAGCGTTTCATATTGCGTAGCATTTAAAGGTTTTAAATAGCCTGTATTGCTTACAACTGAATGGCTGCCATCAAAAGTTACATTTATTTTGCCGGCTTTGCCTTTTTTGGTAGTAATTAAAATAACACCATTGGCTGCGTTAACACCATATATAGCTGCGCTCGCATCTTTTAAAACCTCTACAGATTCAATATCAGAGGGGTTTAAACCGGCTAATGCACCGCGCGAAACACCATTTGTGCCTGCATCTATACTACCTCCGCTCGGTTCAAGCCCGTCATTTGGAAATATAACGCCATCTACCACGATCAAAGGGGCGCCGCGGCCGCGTATGGAAAGGTTAATAGCCCCACCAGGTTGTGTGCTCGACTGCTGAACGTCCAAACCGGCCGCCCTGCCAAAGAGCAATTCCTCCACGGAGTTATTTGCATCCTTAGGAATAGATTTAGGATCAACTTTAACAACCGCTGTTGTAAGATTTGCTCTTGTAGATGTTCCATAACCTATAACCACCACTTCGTTCAGGCCATTTTGTTTGGTTGCCAGTGATACGTTTAGCGAAGCGCCTGTTACTGTAGCCTGGATACTTTCATATCCTACTGCACTAAAAACAATCACAGCGCCCTTTGCCGCGTGTATAGTGTATTTACCTGTGAGGTCGGATGCCACTCCATTCGGGGTGTTTTTTATTTTAATGGTTGCACCCGGAATAACGGTTCCCTCATCCTTGGAACTAATAGTGCCCGAAACAGTTATTGTTTCCTGACCATGTACCTTCAAAGAAAGGAGTCCGGTTACAAGAAAGATCAAAAACATGAATCTTCTCCAGAAATGAAAAGTAAAAGTAAAGTTTCGCATAATTCATCGATTAATGGTTTAAATAATTTAATTGGTTTATAAAATGGCACCATTTTGCTGAGGACAAAGTGGCTACTGTATTAACAGTTTATTTATATTTGAAACATCAAATGTAAAATGTACAGTTAATTAGGCTTGAACAAATAACTGACAATTTCAACGTAATCGAATTGTTCAATCAGTCAATTATTTAGTCCGATTGGTCATTTTATTATTTTCCTATCCTATCATAACCTATTGTTAAGTAAGGATTTATAAATTAGCCAGGAATGGAAGCTTAAAGAACTTCCACAAACCAATTATTCAACCTACAACCAAAAAATGGTTTATAAATATTTTAGCAATCATTACTGCAGCGCATTTAGGAGATTATCCTTATGTGTGATTTTCATACTTATTTGTTTTAAAATAATGGCTCCATTACCATTGATGGCCCAAAATCTGAACTTAAAATTTAAACATATTACCACCACCGATGGCCTGTCGGGAAATACAGTAGAAAGCATTTTTCAGGATAGCAGAGGCTATATTTGGTTTGGCACAAGGGATGGATTAAACCAGTACGATGGCTATAGTATTAAGATATTCAGAAACAACAGAAACAATACAAAAAGCATAAGCGATAATTATATTAAATGTATTTGTGAGGATGCACAGCACAATATATGGATAGGCACTTTAAACGGACTGAATAAATTTGATCCTTATAAAAACACGTTTACAACATATAAACATGATCCTTCGAATAAAAACAGCCTGTCGGGCAGCGAAATAAATTGTTTGTATTGTGATAAAGAGGGGAAATTATGGGTTGGAACAACCAGTGGCAGGCTTAATTATTATGATGCTAAAAATGATGTATTTAAACAGCTTCAATACCACAAAAGCTATCCCTCAAACCTCCTGAATAATGAAATAAATGATTTGTATGAAGATGGCAATGCAAATCTCTGGATTGGAACAGATAAAGGAATATGCTTTTACAACCAAAAAACCGGCGCCTTTGTAAACACTTTTAAACTAGCAGGTAATCCGGATTATCATCTCAACTATTCTATAACTAAAATACAGGGCGATAAACAAGGAAACATTTGGTTTGGAACCCTTGATGACGGCATCATTGTAATTAATTTAACCAGGAATACTGTTAAACAATTCCATCACAACGATAAAGAACCTTTTAGCCTGAGCACTGATCAGATAAGAAGTTTATTTATTGATAAACAAGACAGGATATGGACTGGCGGCATTAATGGAAGCCTTGATTTGTTTAACACTACTACAAGTAACTTTATCCATTGTAAAAATGTGCCGGGCAATCCACTCAGTTTATCTCAAAAAACCATATCAGCTATTTTTGAAGATGATCAGAATAATCTTTGGATAGGTACACATCGCGGTGGCGTTAACTTTTATGCCCCATTAGCCGATAAATTTAAATTGGTACAACAACAAACTGATATCAATAGCCTAAGTTATAATGATGTTAAATCATTTTGTCAGGATCATTTAAATAATATATGGGTAGGTACTGATGGAGGTGGATTAAATTTATATAATACCACGAACAATACCTTTCAGCATTTTAAATATAATGTTTATGACACCAAAAGCATTAGTTCGGATGCTGTTTTAAGTATTAATGAAGATCATTATAACAATTTATGGATAGGAACCTGGGGAGGTGGTTTAGACCTGATGAACAGAACTAATAACACTTTTGTTCATTTTGTAAATAATCCAGCCGATAAAAACTCCATCAGTTCAAACTATGTGCAAGCAACTTTAAATGATAGTGAAGGGAATTTTTGGGTGGCAACTTATTATGGGGGCCTCAATCTTCTCGACCTTAAAACCCATCATTTTAGGCGAATAACCAGCGATTTACGGCAGGAAACCAGCATATTCGGAAATAACATTGTCGCCTTAAATGAGGATAAAGACAAGAACGTATGGATAGGCACTGATGATGGCGGCCTCAATTGCTATAATCTTATCAAAAAGAAATTCAAACATTACTTTATTAGTGCCGAACAAACACCCGATATCAGAACTATTTTTACGGATAGCAAAGGACGGGTTTGGGTGGGCCAGGCAGGTTTATACTTATTTAATAAATATGCCAACCGGTTTGATTTGTTTACGGATAAAGGCGGCTTATCATCAGAGTTTATTAAAGGAATTACCGAAGACAAAGAAGACAATTTATGGATATCTACCTCAAATGGCCTAACAAGATTAAACCCGGATAATCATTCATTAAAAAAATACAATATCGCCGATGGTTTGCAGGGGCTTGAGTTTGAAGCCGGATCGTATATGAAAACAAAAGATGGCGAAATGTATTTTGGCGGCATCAATGGCTTTAATAAATTTTATCCGCAGGATATAAAAATAAATCAATTTATAGCTCCGGTTTATATAACAAGCTTTCAAATATTTAACCAAAATATACAACCAAACCAGAAAAACTCTCCTTTGCAAAAGGATATTAGTTTCACCCGTCATTTTGTTTTAAACTACCAGCAATCTTCTATTTCATTTGAGTTTGCCCTGCTAAATTATACAGCACCAGAGAATAACCAATATGCCTATAAATTAGATGGCTTTGATAAAGCATGGCATTATAATAGTACAGAACGTAATGCTAATTATACTAATCTTGACCCCGGCCATTATACATTTTACGTAAAAGCCGCCAACAACGATGGCGTATGGAATAATAAGTTCACTTCCGTTGCCATTGATATACTCCCGCCATTTTGGGGAACATGGTGGTTTAAACTCTTGATGCTGGTATTGTTTTCTACGTCGGCTTATTTTTTACTATTGTTTAAAAAGAATCTCGATCTTAAAAAAATAGATGAAAAAAAGCGGGAGGAAATGCACAATATACAGTTGCAGTTTTTTACCAATATCTCTCACGAATTCAGAACGCCACTCAGTCTTATTTTAGGCCCAGTTGAAAAAATGATGAAGGAAGACGATCGTTTAACATTTCATCAATACTATGAAACTATCCACCGTAATGCCAACAGGTTATTATTATTAATTAATGAACTGATGGATTTTAGAAAGGCAGAAACGGGAGCATTTAGACTAAAAGTTATGCCCGGAAACTTAAATATATTTATTGCTGAAATAGCAGAAGACTTCAAAAGTCTTGCTTTACAAAAGCAGATAAATTTATATTTAAAAATAGATAAGGATTTAGGTGAGACCTGGTTTGATCGCCAGATTATAGAAAAGATAATATTGAATTTGATGGACAATGCTTTTAAGTACACTAAAAATGGCGGAAGCATCACTATTGAACTTTATGAAAATGAACCAGGCTTTACCTCAGTATATGAGCATCAAATTGCTGTGAATGCTAATTTCAAGGGTAAAAAGTATGCTTTTATACGTGTATCTGATAATGGTATAGGAATATCAAATGACTCTATACAACATTTATTTGAACGCTATTACAGAATTACAGATGCACATATGGGGTCGGGCGTAGGATTAGCTTTTGTAAAAAGCCTTACACTCCTACATAAAGGAAGTATATATGTTAATAGTGAAAAAAATGTGGGCAGCGACTTTGTTGTTATGTTTCCGGTTGATAAAACCGACTATTCAACCAATGAAACATGGGTTTCAAAATCAGTAAACAGGGCTATCCAATTAGAAAGCCTAAGTGCATCTGTTTATCAAAATGAAAATAAAGAATTACAGGAGTTAAGTAAACCCGCTATTACAAAAACCAACAACCAAACGTATAAAATTCTTATTGTTGATGACAACGATGAACTCCGAAACTTTATTCGTCATAGTTTAGCAGAATTTTATCAAATAATTGAGGCTGGCGATGGCATTGCAGCTTTGGCCATCGCTAAAGCCGAATTGCCTGATCTCATCATCAGCGATTTAATGATGCCCAGAATGAATGGCATTGACTTTTGCAAAGAGTTAAAAAAGGATAAAAAAACAAACCAGATTCCGTTTATCATACTTTCAGCGAAGGATGTCATTGAGTCAAAAATAGAGGGAGCCGATTCCGGAGCCGACCTCTATTTCCCAAAACCGGTAAGTATTCACCTGCTGTTACTTTCTATCAGAAATATTTTTGAGCAACGAAGCATATTAAAGGAGCGCTACCTGAAAAATTATTTTTTAGAGGCGCAGGAAATTACAGATTCAGAAAATGACAAGGAATTTCTAGATCAATTAATAAACCTTATTGAATTACAACTTAGCAATTCTGATTTAGATGTAGATTATATATGTAAAGAAATGGGCATGAGTAAAACTAAATTATACAACAAAATAAAGGGCATCACCGGTTATTCAATCGGTGAATTTGTACGGTCGTTCAGATTAAAAAAGGCTGCTAATATTATCACCCATGAAGATGTTTTACTAACTGATGTAATGTACCGGGTAGGGATACAAACACAATCGTATTTTACTAAAGCCTTTAAAAAGGAATTCGGTAAAACACCCTCGCAGTTTTCGCAAGATATTAAAAATCATAAAGAGAGCTATTAAATTGGACATTCCGGAGCCCTTGACCACTTCGTTCCGGAATAGCAAACAGTGAATGCGATAATGAATATCACAATATCGTCGTTTAAAGTTGACACTCAAGCATATCGGGGTGCCATCGTTTGTGTTGTCTCACCAGCTAATCGTTATGTATTATTCCAGGGTCTAAATTAAAAAGCAAAAAAATGCCTGTCTGAATTTACGACAGGCATTTACACTAAACACTAATTATCTGAAATAAAAATCAACCTCCCCATTTGTTCCGCTATCACTTACCACTACCGTATTTTTACCTGAAGGAGTGGTTATGCTACCTGTACTTACTACCCATGGAAGGGATGGATGAGTACCTTCAAGCGTTAAACAATTGATATTGGTCATCCCCACGTACGACTGATTTGGAAAGTATATATAAGAATTTGTATACGACTCCCAGCACTCAGCCGTGCTGTTAGCCAACGTTGGACGCACTACAGTTACATTTGCAGCTGCGTAGCCTGTAAATGATTCTGTATACGTATAAGAAGTGTCAGTATGAGCTGTTAATGTGATAACACCTGTTAAAGCAGTACCGGCAGGTATAGTAATATAGGTACCATGGTGATAGCCGTTTAAATAATACCAATTGGCAATTTGCCAGGTTGTACTTCCGTTACCCCATTGCAAAACGGGCTGTAAACTACCTCCGTCCAAACCATTCCACAAAAATTGAGTAGAATCATTTGTTGGTGCTACCGGAACGATCCACCTGGTAGTGAATTTTTTAATGGTATCGCCTGCAGGTACACTTGCTGAAGTATAATAACCTGTTCCCGAAGTAACAGCAAGTGAATTTAGTTTTAAGGCTAAATTTCTACCAGGAGGCGTGTTACTGGTTTGAGCATCATAGGCCCCAAAATCTTTTAGTACTTTACCACTTGCATCATTCTTCTCAACAACTCTTCCATTTTCCACTGATACTGTTGTCCCGGGATCATCGGCAAAAACCTGGGAAGCCGGTACTCTCCCATAAGGGGTAAGCACCAAAGCATCACTACTTGCAGTTGCACTTATAGCTCCTGTTGAAGGTATCTTTTGATTATCCTTTTTACAGCCCTGGATAATACCCGCAGATAACAGCAGAAAAATCATTGTTTTAAACAAATTACTTTTTTTCATAATTAAAAGATTAATAGTAAATGAATTGATTTTTAATTTATTCAAGTTAATATTAACCATTAATTAAAATTTTAAAGGCATTACACAATCGTTTGATTAGCTATCAATGGAGCCTTTATTAATTAATTTACAAGCAGGTAATAGCTTCTTTACAATCATTTAGCCCGCCCGTATATTATTGCTGATAACATATAATGGCATTTGTATCCCAATAATAAAACATGGATACAATATCACCACCGATTCAACATTAGTCTTTTCATTTTTTCATCAAACGCAACTCATATTTATTAGAAAAATTGCGCGACTATTCAATTATGATATTATAAAGACAAACGTTTGCGCAAGATTTTGTTAGCCATTCAAGATTATTATTAGATAGATTCGACTTGTGATCATTTGGGTAGTTAAGTGGAAAACAATCACTTATAAACAGGATACCCCCAATGATGCAGTTATATGCGCGGTATAACAATGCATCATCAAAAGTCCGATTAAGCACTATTTATTTATTAACTAAATCCAATCAGTATGGCAAATGCTTACAAAAAAACGCTTGTTTGTTTATTATGCTTTGTTTACTATGGCCTCGCCTATGGCCAGGTTAATGTAAGCGGAGTAGTTAAGGGATCTGATGATGGCAAATCATTGCCTCAGGTTTCCGTAATTGTTAAGGGTACCGGCAATGGTACAGTAACAGATCTCAATGGAGGATTCCATCTGTCTGTATCGCCAAATGCGGTATTACAGTTTTCCTTTATCGGCTATGTTCCTAAAAATGTTGAAGTAAAGGGCAGATCCGTAATTGATGTCACACTACAGGCATCAAAAAAAGACCTGGAGGATGTTGTAGTGGTGGGTTATCACGAGGTATCAAAAAAAACTACAACTGCAGCTATCACAATAATTTCGGGCAAGGACATTGAGGACCTGCCAACACCAAGTTTTGATCAGGCCTTGCAGGGTAAAGTACCCGGCGTAAATATCCAAAACTACAATGGCCAGCCCGGTGTGCGTAACACTTTTGTAGTTAGGGGTAACACAAATATTTCAACAGGTTTTAATGAAGCTAATGCACTGAGTACACCATTGTTTATTATTGATGGTGTACCAACTAACCTCAGCGATATGAGCCAGTTTGATAATACGCAAACTGATGTGCTTGCAGGTATTAATATAAACGATATAGAGAGTATCGAAGTACAAAAAGACGCGGCCGCTACAGCCATCTGGGGATCACGGGGTGCAAATGGCGTGGTAGTAGTTACCACCAAAAAAGCTAAAAAAGGCAAGCCGCAAATTGAGCTGAATGTTTATGGTGGTTTTTCTCCACAGCCAAAATTAGCGCAAACCGCCACAGGCTCTGAAGAACGGAATGAGAAAATAGATTTCATCGCGCAGCAAACAAATAAGTCGGGCATTGCAGGTCTTCCCCAAATGCTTACCGACAGTTTGAACCCGTCATTTAACAATGCTACAAACTGGCAGGGCCTGTTATACCGGAAAGCTTACCTGCATAATGTCGACCTATCAATAGCTGGTGCATCGGATAATCTTAATTATCGTGTCAGCATGAACAATTATAATCAGGATGGCGTATTGTATGGTACGGGACTTAACAGATATTCATTCCGCTCAAATATTGATTACCAGGTAACTAAGAAGTTTGGCATTGAGGTTAATATCAGCATGTCAAGGGTAGACAGGCAGCCGGGTTTAAGCAACTCCATACATAGTGTTAATCCTTTAGCCGGTTATTCGCTGCCGAGCTCGTTTTACTATCTTGATGCCGATGACATTGCTGCTTACAAAGGACAATACAGCGGTATACGCAATCTGGATAGGAATGATAATATAACCGCGTTTGTCGGCTTGCATTACCAGATATTACCTGGTTTATCTTTCAAGTCTGAAGAGTCGATAAATAAGCAGTCAAATGAGAATCAGTTTTCCGCGCCTTCCAATCTCTCAAGCACAGGTGCTGCTGTGGCATCCGATTCATTGAGCAATTACACCCAGGTAAATGCCAATAACATATTGTCTTATAATAAAAAGCTCGGAAACAGTAACATATCCATACTTGCATTTCAGAGCTTTGAGAGAGATGTAACTAACCTTCTTTACGTGTCGGGCCAATACGTTCCCGATAACTCTATTGAGGTGGTGCAGGGAGTATCAGCAGGTAACCTGTCTGCTTCAACTAATTATTTGGCGTCCTCGCTTTTATCATGGGGCGGACAGGCGCATTATGATTATAAACAAAAATATCTTTTGGACGCTACTCTGCGCGCAGATGCCTCATCAAGGTTTGGGCCCGGCAGTAAATGGGGTTATTTCCCATCTGTGAGTGCCGGTTACAACATAATGGATGAGGACTTTATGAAGCGTATTAAGTGGATAGATCAATTTAAGATACGCGGAAGCTGGGGCATTAGCGGGCAGCAACCCACCAATTACTATGCACCTTACAATACTTATGTTGTTGGTACAGGCAACAATAACTTTAATGGTAACGGATCTACCCTCACCGGTTATTACAATGGCGTACCAATAGGTATCCCTAATTTCAGTTCGGGTACGGCATTTACCGATTCAAAACTTTCATGGGAACCTACAAAACAACTGGATCTGGGTTTTGATGCGTCTTTCCTGAACAGCCGGATACAACTTACTGTTGATTATTACGATAAGAGATCAAGTAACCAATATTATACCTTCCCGCTGCCATTTTATACAGGATATACACAGCAAACAACCAATTCACCATTAACGGTAGGAAACAGGGGTATTGAAATTAACCTTAACACACGTAACCTATCGCCACAAAGCAAGGTGCAGTGGAATACTAATTTTAACATATCGTATAACCACAATGAGATACTGAAACTACCAAACGGTAACCGCACATTAGTATACACCGACCCTAATACACAGCAAGAATATGTGTTTACAGTAGGCAAGCCGATAAATGTGTACTACCAGATACAATACCAGGGTGTTTATAACACACAGGGCCAGGTGCCGGTAAATCCTTTAACAGGGCAGTTGCTTACTTACTTTAAGGGTTATTATCCCGTAAGGCCGGGTTACCCGGTCTGGAAAGATATTAATGGAGATTATGATGTATGGACTGATGAAGATACAGGTAATCAATATGGTGATCTACAGCCAACTGGTAATCCAAACCCTTCGGTTACAGGCGGTTTTAATAACACGGTTAGTTACAAAGGTTTTACAGTAAGCGTTAACACCTCTTTTACACTAGGGCGTACAATTGTTAATACATTGCAACAGCAGCAGTTAGATAACTGGGGAAGTGGCCTATATAATTTTGTCAACACCGGTATCCCTAATCTTAATCAGTTAGGATTCTGGAATCCTGCAGCGGCAGCAGCTAACCCTAACGGATATAAGGCCAAATTCCCTGCTTTAAATCCTAACGGCCCTTATTTTTACGAATATTCTCCATGGACAACCATGTTTAACGAAAATGGCAGCTATTTTAAGATCAACACCATTTCATTGGGTTACAGGCTGCCTAAAAAATTCACAGATGCTTTAGGTGTATCATCATGCCGCTTGTATTTTACGGCTGACAACATAGCTGTTTTCCAAAAAGCCACTGTACCTGATGCTGAACAGGTAACTCCTTTTGGTGATTATGATGGTACAACTTACCCTATACCAAAAGATTATACACTGGGGATAAATGTTCAGTTTTAAATTGATTTAAAAAGAAATTACAATGAAAAATTATATAAAACACTTTGTAGTATTATTTCTTTGCGGCACAATACTGTTCGGCTCGTGTAAGAAATATATAAACGAAACGCCGATAAACGCGCCTACTACCGCCAACTTCTGGACATCGGAACAGGCAGCACAAACAGGCCTTGCGGGTGCTTATAGTTTATTGCGTACCGCCTTATTGAACCGCTCAAGCTACTTTACTTTTGGCGACGCTACAGCGGGCGAATTCACATCCTTTGCCGGCGATATAGCTTATTCAGATTTTAGTGAAAGCGGCCAGTACGATTTTAACTATACACCGTATGGTAGCCAATGGAACGACTGGACCACCTTTTACCAGTTAATAGCCCAGTGTAACCTTATTATTAACAAGGTTCCCGGTATGGCTGCATCAACATTTACTGACGATCCGGTTGCTACCAAAAAACAGATAATAGGTCAGGCATATTTTTTAAGGGCTTTCGCTTATTACTATATCACCGAAGTATGGGGAGCACCTGTACTTGTTACACAAGTATATACTAATCCTATTACAGCGCAGCCAATTGCCCGTTCTACAGATGCTCAAGGTTTTGCCCAGGTGGTAAATGACCTTAAACAAAGTATCAGTATGCTGCAGTATAGCTATGCTAACCCTGGTGATGTTGCCGTACAGGCCAATAAGAGTGCAGCATTCGCGCTTTTATCAAAAACCTATATGTGGCAAAAACAATACCAGCCTGCAGCTGCGGCCGCAGATAGCGTGATAAAATATGGCGGTTATACTCTTGAGCCAGCTGCAACTTATAGAAATATTTTTAGGGGACATGATCAGGAAAGCATTTTTGAGTTATATATGCTTTATTCAGGTGCTGACAATGAGGCAGCAGGAGATGCCTTCAATATGTTCCTGCAGGCGCCTTTTATAATTGACCAGCAAACGGCATGGTATGTAGCTCCAACTGTGATAAATAATCTTTACGGTGATACTACATCCACTTCTGCTGATATACGCGTGAAGAATAACTTTTACGGATTGCAAACCATAAACCCGATCCTGGTAAAATATGCGGATGTTGTGTATCAGAATTCAGGTACCCAAACCACTGCTTATGTAAGTGATGATTTGGTGGTGCTGCGCCTGGCCGATATTTATCTTACAAGGGCTGAGGCTGCCGCACGGTTAGGTGATCTGGGCACAGGAGATATGTACCTTAACCTGGTACGTAAAAGAGCAGGGGTAGCGGCTTATAATGCAACTGATGCTACTAACCTTATATATGAAATTATGGATGAACGCGGAAGAGAGTTTTACGGCGAAGGCAGCTGGTATTTTGACCTTTATCGCACGGGGTTAATTTCAGACCCTAACTACGAAAATTCAGTACCCGGTTATAATACCGACAGGGTTAACGGAGGCGGATGCCAATGGCCGATTGGGTTAAGAGCATTGCTGCAGCAGGATCCATTGCTCGTACAAAATAAATGGTGGGCGTCGCATTAATTATTTGATTCACTTAAAGAAATAACAAATGAAAAATATTATAAAATATATGGCATTTGCTGTTGTAATGGCAATTGTATTTAATGGATGTAAAAAGAATGACTATATAGTTGGCGGTAAACTGGAAAGTACTACAACTACCCTCACTACTTATGATTATTTGAAAAATAACAGGTTTAAAATGTTTGACACCTTACTGATGCTGGTTGATAAAGCCGGATTGAAAGATGTGATCAACCAAAAAGGAATAACCTTTTATGCACCGAGTGATTATTCTATAAACAATTATCTGGCGCTAAGAACGCTTGAAGTGCAAAATGTTGATCCAAGCAAAAAATATACCGTCGACACATTGATAAAGTATGATCTGGCTACATTTAAGGATTCCCTAAATGCTTATATCGTACCCAGCACTGTAACCTATAGTTCACTTACAGAAAATGGCGTTTTATTTAAAACGGCGCTTGGCAACCAAACCGTCATCTCATATGAAACAACCACGGATCCAACTCTTGGCTATTCAGGGGCTATAAGTACCTTACCAAGGATCGAATACTATACCTTTATTAAAGGAGGGCCTCTGCCATCGCCGCTTGTTGCATCACAAATAGCTGATACTGTAGGGGTAAGGGTGCTTTGCCAAACATCAGGGCTCACTACAGCCACCGGGCAACTCAATGTTCTTCAAAACGGACATATATTATATTTTAAACAATAATAGCTTATACAACATGAAAAAGATATTCTATTTATATAGTGCTATCATATTGGCATTTATAATTACAACATACTCTTGCAAAAAGTCGACGATCGGATTTCTGAGCCCTTATGTTCATTATGAACAGAATCCCATATACGTGCCCAAGGGTCGTACCTTTCTGGGTTCGGCGTTAAACCCGGACGGGTCGTCTATGCCATTTACGGCTACGGTTGTTCACTATTACAATAAAGCTAACGGACAAATAGTGGATTCATTATTCAGTAAAAAATTCCCTGTACAGATATTTACTGGATATATTGACCCGACAAAGGATACTACCTTTCAGCAAATCGTATCCTTTCTGAAAACAGAAAGCCTGCCGGCAGTAACAATTTTACCTAACAGCGGACAGGTATCGGCTAACGCCGGTGCACTGTACTTGCCGGCAGGGGAATATCAGTATGATTTAAAAATAACAAATGAAGCCGGTACAAAGATCTATCCTAAGATTGGCGATTTTATATTAGTGGACACTACAAACTTTGATGCTGTACCGGCAATAGGTTCAACAAGCGAAACCCGTATCCTGGTTGGCAACGAAAGTAAATCGAGTGTTGGTAAACTTCCATTATTAACTGTTACAAGAGTAGCGGATACTCCAAATATTATAACAGTAGTATATAAAGATAAAAATGGAACCCCGTGGAATCCTCAAGCTGGAGAAGTAGTAAGCCGGCCCGCGGCAGGGCTAAATCCAATTCCTCCTTACTTACAGTCATTACAAGAATATACTTCTTCGTATTATTACACCCCCACTTCAAGCGTTTTCAGGTTCCCATTGGTTCCTTTTCCATTAAACACGCTTGGAAATGCGTTCAATATTTATCAAAGAATACCGGCCAAGTATGTAAATAATGATGGGTTACCAGCAGGAGCATATACATTAAATCTGCGGTTCCCCATACGGATATATGTACCCGGTTCGTATTTGGTAGTTGAACAGTCGGTTGATGCTACGCGTGTGCCCTAAATAAATGGCATTAAATAAAGGAGATTAATGATTTACAAACTTCCGCAATAAGAATTTCACGGAAGTTTGTAAATTAATTCATCTCCGGATATTTATTGATACCGGAGAGATCAACAATACAAAATAATATAAAAAATAAGACTTAGATCTGATTATAATGAGTACTACAATAAAAAGGATTAATATTTTGATTGCGGTAATGTTTTTTAGCGTTGGGCAGCACATTTGGGCAGTCGGCACCACAAACATACCTAACAGTACCCATTAAATGATGCCCTTTTTACGGGTGACGCTACGGCAAACATCAACTACAGAAAAAATTGCGGCAGGGAAAGATGATCTGTTCTATTTACGCAACTGTGGCTTTTTTAGCGACTTCACCCCTGTTAGTACCAATTTAACCCGCCAAAGCTCAAAAAAACCTGATCTGCAATTACCTGATTAATAATTTGCTAAAACCTAACTGTTAAGCGCAGTAAACCATGCCATCATTATTAAACTCATTAACCCCCATGTAATTATGACAAAAAAACCAACAACTTTAAAGGAAATTGCTAAAGCATTAAACATTTCAGTTTCTACCGTTTCAAGAGGCTTGCAAGACCACTCAAGCATTGGCATGGTTACCAAAATGAGGATAAAACAACGCGCCAGGGAGCTTAATTATGAACCTAACCAAACAGCAATTTCCTTTAAAAAAGGCAAGTCATTTAACATTGGGGTAATATTGCCTGAACTTTCTGAGTCATTTTTCTCAGCAGCTGTAAATGGTATTGAGGATACTGCAGATAAAAGAAACTATACAGTTCTATTAGCCCAATCACATGACAGCGAAGAAATAGAACGTACGCTGGTGGCCAAAATGAAAAACCAACGGGTTGATGGCATGCTTATATCTGTCACAAAAAACACATCCGCCTATGATCACTTTGAAACATTGAGAAAGTCCAATATCCCTATAGTTTTTTTTGACAGGATTCCATCCATGAAGGACATTCATAGCGTGGCCTGCAATATGGCAACCGGCACTTTTGAAGCTGTAAACTTTCTATTAAAAAGAGGGCACCGCGTTATAGGAATGATAAATGGCCCCTCTACCCTATATGCTACTGGCGAGCGAAAAGATGGTTATATACAAGCGCTGATAAAAAACAGGCTTAAATTTGATCCATCACTGTTGGTGAATTGCGATCTGACGGAAACCGGAACTATAGCGGCGATGAAAGAACTACTCAACAATAAAAGAAGACCAACCGCAATAGTAACATTTAATGATTATGTCGCACTTTTTGCCATCCGTTATGCAAGATCGCAAAATATCGAAATAAATAAGGAACTAACTTTTGTAAGTTATGCCAACCTGCCGCTTATAAATTATATGGATTATGTACCCGCAGCCTCGGTTGAACAGTTCCCCTACCTGCAGGGACAAAAAGCTACAGACATACTTATAGACCTGCTAAATAGTCCTACTACAAAGGAAGAAGGAAAACAAGCTTATTATAATATAAAAGTAGAGTCACAATTAGTGATTAACAATAAAGTTAAGCCATAATCAATTGTAGTTAAATCATTTATGAAGCTTAAAAATATGCTTATCGTTCTTACGCTAATCTGTTGCCTGCAACCATTGGCATCATCAGCCCAAAATCCAATAATAGTCGGGAATGCGAGGTTTACCATTATTCGTCCGGAGCTGATCAGAATGGAATATGCGACCGATGGAAAATTTATTGATGATTCAACACTCTTCGCTGTCAATAGGAATGATTTTACTACTGATTTTAAACTGTCGATCAAAGGTCGGTTATATACTATTACAACAAGTCGTATGCAGGTATCATTTATAAACGATGCACTACCGTTTAGCCAGATGAACATCAAAATAAAAGTTAAAAGAAAGGCAGGCGATTATGACTGGCGTATATATAGTAAGGATGATAAAAACTTAGGCGGAACACTCCCAACCCTTGATGATGTTGCAGGCCCAGTACCAACTAGTGATGGGTTATTATCACAAAATGGCTGGCATATTATTGATGACAGCGACACTAAACTATTACACAATGGATGGATTGAAGAGCGCCCGGTAAATCATTTAAAAGATCTGTATTTTTTTGCCTATGATACCGATTATAAATCGGCATTAAAAGCGCTGACTGTTATAAGTGGTGTAATACCTATGAACAGGAAATATGTACACGGTAGCTGGTATTGCAGGTGGTGGAATTATACTGATGATGATTACCGGAAAATTGTTCAGGAATATAGGGAACATGATTTCCCTTTGGATATTATGGTTATGGATATGGCCTGGCATACGCAAAAGGAGGCAACAACCGGCATGGGGCATGCCGGCAATTACGGCTGGACGGGCTATACCTGGAACACCAAACTAATCAGAGATCCGGCAAAGCTTTTAAGCGATTTTAAAAAAGACAATATATATGTTGCACTGAATGATCATCCACATGATGGTATAAGATATCATGAGTTAATCTATCCAGGCTTTATGAAGTCCATGAATATTGATACAACTGGTAAAAGAGAGTTGCTGTTTAATGCAGGCAGCCAGCAGTACATGAATAACTTTTTTAAATACGCATTGGAGCCTAATGAAAAGATGGGTGTTGATTTTTGGTGGCTCGACTGGCAGCAGGATTATGTTTTGCCACATGTATTAGGTTTTCCGGGATTATTGCATTTGCCGTGGCTTAATAATTTATATTTCAAACACTCCATGCAAAACAACCAGCGTGGATTGCTTTTTAGCCGGTGGGGTGGTTGGGGCAGTCAGAGCACACCAATACAGTTTTCGGGCGATGCCGTATCCACCTGGGATATGTTAAAATTTGAGGTAGCATTTACGGCTACCAGCAGTAATGCGGGCTGTTTTTTCTGGGCGCATGATATTGGTGGTTTTTATGGCGACAGGAATGCAGAGAAATATGTAAGGTGGACACAATTTGGCATAACTACATCTTCATTGCGCGTACATTCAGTAGATGATCCAACACTTGACCGCCGCCCATGGTTGTGGGGCAAGCAGGCAGAGGATGCCATGCGTATTTCTTATCACCTGCGTTCGCAGCTTATGCCTTACATTTATAGCAGCGTGTGGCAAAGTCATGATCAGTCGGTACCACTTTGCCGGGCTATGTATATTGATTATAGCAACGATTCGTCGGCGTATCATAATCCGCAACAATACTTATTTGGCGACCTTTTACTTACCGCGCCTATAACTACTCCCGGAAAAGGTAATGATCTTGAAGCTTCACAAAAGGTATGGTTTCCGGCAGGGGATGCATGGTATAATATTTTCAACAATAAAAAATATAATGGCGGCACCACCCAAGACATAACCTGCGATATTAATTCATTTCCGCTGTTTGTAAAAGGCGGCTATCCGTTGCCAATGCAAACCTATCACCAACGCATGGCTTCTGCAAAATTGGATACCCTGGTGATTCGTTGTTATCCCGGTACGGAAAATACAACAAACGCTTATACTTTATATGAAGATGATGGCCTAACCAATGATTATTTAAAGGGTAAACAGGACTTTACCAGGTTAACCTACACGCAAAAAAATGATGGAGCCATTATAATTATTAACCCGGTAACAGGTATGCCATTTAATAAACAAGTAGCAAACCGGGCCTATATTATTGAATTACCACGCAGCGAAATTAAAACAGTAACTGAGAATAATAAAAAATTGGATATCAAAACATACAATAATATCGGGATACCTTATGTAATGGTTCCGGCAGCTGATATACATAAGAAGATAATTATCAATTGTACTTACAAACGATTGAAGTAACAGCAAACCATTTAATATATAAGCTGCTCCGGGTTTCGCCTTACAATTTTTTAGAAAGTCCATCTAGATTTAACAGCAACTTTATTAATATCGCCCACAACTACTATTAAAGTTACATTTGCAATATTTTATGGAGGATGCAACACTTCGTTATAAATACAAAGCACTTATCTTATTGAAGCTAACTTTTTCAAATCCTCCATAAAAAAGTTCGAAAATTGCGATCTAAGGATCACTTAAAAATCAAGTAGTTAGCCTCGCAATTTTTTGTGAGGCTTTTTATTTACAGAAAAATCACTTTAAATTTCCAGGCTGATGCATTGTGGGTGACAAAGATGCACCCATGATGGTCACTTTTGGTAGTATAGAAGCGATCGCCACAAATAAATAGGTTCTATATATCCCGCTGGGGCGCTTTTATCAAACACAACTGAGCCGTTTTAAGGAATAAAGGTATCAACATCCTGATCTTTACTGGCTGTAATTTCCCTAATTGCCCGCGTACAAATATCTATGAAGCCAGTGAAAGGGATTTTAGAATCATACTGATTGCAGACGCGGTATCGGGACTATATGAAAATGAGCTTGCCGAAATGAAAAATATAGGCGTTTCAAGTAGCTCATCACATGATTTTATACAGCAACTCTAATGGGGACAGTTATGAAGATCTTGAAAAAAAGCATGGTATTCATTAGCGATGCAGCTTACCGCACAATCGTATTATCCCATTTGTTGATTACTGATAAATTTACCAGGTGTAACCCCGGTATAATATAAAAAGCTATGGTGAAAATGGCTTTGATCGTAAAACCCTGCTTCAAGTGCGGCTTCAACAATAGGATAACCTGTATTGATCATTTTCCGAGCTTTTTCAATTCTCAGAATCGCTAAATATGTATTGGGCGTCACACCGACATACTGACGGAATTGCCTGATCAATTGGTATTTATCTATTTTGTATATTTCAGCTATTTTGTCTAGCTGAAGTTTTTGGCCTAATTGCCCGGACAAATGAAGTCTGACAGCTTCAATCTTATCAGGACGGACAGGATCCGGAGACTCAACTGTAGCAGCATTTATTGAAAACTGCTTTATGAATTTGACGAGCAGAGCCTCGTCAGGCACCTGCCTGCTAGAATGAAGCCGTAAGTATTCCGTGTATAAAGACTTATCCTGTAAAAGTATTAGATCATGTCCCCTACTAGGTATCCCGGTACTTCTCAGCAAGTGATCCATGAGATCAGCGCTAAGGTAAAGGCTTTTGAAACTCCAGCCCAGATCAGCGACAGGAAAATGAGCGTGCATTACCTGTGGTTTTATCAAAAAGATGGAATAGGGTTCAACAATAAAGCTTTTACCCTGTAGCTCAAAATGCTGGATACCGCTTACGGATACACCAATCGTATATTCCTCATGAAAATGAGCCGGAAAATTATGCGTAAAATTATCACCGCTTGTGAAGGTGATATTATCCAGACACAAATTCTCCCTGCTGTTTATCATGTAAGATTTTAAAATATAAAGTTATCAATTAATGATTTAATATCCATTCCGGATTAAATTCATATCGCGTAAGCAAGCGGTTTTTCTGTTTTTATACGGCGCTTTATGTTCAGCTGTTTATCGCAAAATATTCTTCATTTGTAACTTCACTGATGATACCCTCATCCTTTTCCAACTGAATAGCCAGATGAGCAAACAACTGATCAGGTACAGCACCGTGCCAATGTTCTTCACCGGGATAAATGACCACCATGTCTCCCGGCTGCATTAGTTCTCTTTCAACTCCGCGCGTTTGAATATACCCGCAACCTTTTTCGGCCAATAAAATCTGTACAGTAGGATGCTTGTGCCAGTGTGTCCGGGCACCGGGTTCAAACATGACACTGGCAATGTCGCACCCCGCTGTGTTTCCTGTTGAAAAATTATTGATCCAGGCTTTTCCGTTCAAATATTTTTCCGGTGCGGGAATCGTTGACAATTTACTTGCTGTTATTTTTTTCATAAGGTTTGTTTAAAGCATTTTGATCAGTTCCTGGTCGCCGTTTAACAGATAAAACGCAATAAAAGTCATTGGCTCAGCAGCTGAATAGTTGCTGAATTCAATGATATGGGTGTCCGCAGGCTCATAAAAGGCATCGCCGGTCTTGAGTATCAAAGGCTCCTGCCCCGCTATCTGCATGATGGCTGTACCTGCAACGATATAGCCTGTCACCGGGCAGGGATGCAGATGCAGTCCCGCCTTCTGTCCAGAGTCAAATGTAATTTCTTTAATTTCTACGGAGGTGACCTGCCTGGCGCCTAAAGTTGCTGTAAGCAGATGTTTCCGAATAATAGTTGGCTGAGTCATTTTCGTCGTTGGTTAATATTAATTAATCATCTGCGCAATTCCCTGGCCAAACGACCAGTTTTCCCACCCGGTTTCAGTTAAAACGATAATCACATCATTTGCACTCACCGGGGTACTTGCTGCAATTTTCTCTGCAATTAAAGCGTAGAGTGCCTGTTTCATCTCAATACTACGGCCGGGGCCACAAATCACCTGAATATAGATCAGGTTTGCAGTATGTTGAACATCAAGGTAATTATCTGGGTAGATTAAATGCTCTGCCATTACAGGATGAATCACCTGAAAATAATCCTTTTCCGGTATTTTGAAAACACTTATCAGGCTTTCGTGCACCGATAGTGATATTTTGGTTTTTACCTGCTGAGTAAAACCGGAAGGCAGGTAGATATTTACAAACGGCATAATCTTTTGTTTTTTGATACAATATTAGGAATTGCAAAGCTGCCTGTATTGTAAAATATTGCGCAGTCTAGCCATTCTATGATTAAAGTTTGATAAATCAGGCTTTTTGTTCGTATTGTTAATATTGTTTTCAGGTTGACCATCGACAATTAGTATCCGAGCATTTATCATAAATTTCAATTAAAGAAATTCGATAGGTCGGGATAATTTGAACGAGACAAATATATCTTCATTTCATATTACCAAAACGATATTTCTAATTTTAAAGAATTCTTCCCTTATGGCAAGGCGACATTATGATAAAAAAGTCAATAGCAATAGATGGCCAGGTAAAAAAATTAAATGGGAAAAGATAACAAGGGTATATTTAAGCCAGAGGCCATAATGCGTGTTTTGCTGCGGTGAACTATTGAACTCCAAAATCCATACTGCTGCGGAGCCATGATTAACAAATCGGCATCTATTCTTTTAATTTCGTCGGCAATGCCCCGGATAATAGAATCCGATTTGATATTTTTATAATAATAGTCAATACCCTCCAATCCTTCATCAATGTGGCGTAAAACATTCGGATCCGCCCCTTTTTCTTTTAATTCTTCCACAGTCTCATTAACTAATAGTATTTCCACTTCAGCCTGAGTGATCAAAGCAATTTCTTTGATACGTTCTAATAATTGCCCGGAGATTCCGTGCACCAGGTCACAGGAAAAAAGTACTTTTTTTAAGCCCCTGTATTTTGCTTTCGCGGGAACAGCAAGAACAGGGATATGCAGTTTTTTGATCACCGAAGTTGTCATATTCCCCAAAAGCTCCTGTTCGAGCGTTTTTTCCTCCATCCCCATGACAATTAGTTCGGGAACATATTTAGCTATTAATTCCTTTATGGCATCCGCTACAAATGAAAACGTAGTCAGTGGTAATACCTCAATACCGTATTGTTGGGCAAGCAATAAAGCTTTTGCTTCCAGAAGCACTTTATTTTCATCTAAAAGATCCTGCACGTCCTTTGCCGAAACAGCCTTGCTCATCACATGTATAGGAATTGTGAAACTATTAAATAAAACAAGCCTGTAGTTGTTCTGCCGGGCTATTGCGGCGGCGGCATAGTCCACAGCGTTTTCAGCTAATTCAGCATAGTCAGTGGCGGCAATTATGGTTTTCATAATTATGGTGTAAATAATAAAGGCTAAAATTAGCTTCAATTCCGGCATGAATTGTTGTCAGGGCGTAAAACTTGCGCCTTGGATTGATTAGTTGATTAACTGCCATTTGTTTATCACATAGCTTGTATTTTGAATTGTCCGGTTCGCTTAATTGCACCTTTTCCGTTTTCCCATGACAGGGATACAATATTATAGCTGCCTTTTTCATAGTTAAAGGTTATTCCGTCCTGTCATTTCCCGTTTACAGGTTGATTCTATTCACATTGTAAGAGAACATATTTGATTGCCTGGTATTTGATTTTTCAACAAAGTTAAGTATTGAGACGAATATAAATATCTTTGCGGTCATGTCTGAAAAATTCACTGCTACCGATGATAACCGCACATATTCCTTTTTTTTGATTAATCAAGACTCAGGACAGATTACCATAGATATGTATAATAGCGCCTACACGTTCATCAAAAAAGAAGCGGGCTGGATCAATCATATCAATAATAAGATGGTTATGGCACCCAACCTGATAAATGCCGTAATTGAAGCATTGCCTTAGTGGAAAACCCAATTGCGTTGACTACACTTCGCTAATACTTTCCTCTTGTAAAAGCCTGAACTTAAATACTAATGATGGTTGTTTTAAATAAATAGCGGTAATAACAGCATATAAACCTCTTGGTGATTTGCTATTGAAGCGCAAGAGCCTTGTTCTTTACTGAACAAGGTTTTTGTTTTTTAATATAATCCTTTCAGGGCGTTTCCCGCTATGCAGCGGGCCGGGCTGTCCACTCATACGGCTACAGGCCTTAGGCTCGGCCGATGCTTGAGACCCTCACTTGGCCGGTATCCGTTGCCATCCCTAACGCGAACTTATAAATCAAGCCGTCCTGCTGTCCCCGCTGCCGCAAGCGTCCCGCTTGTGGCCCGCATGCAATTTAGCCGCATTGCAATAATTA